>NZ_CP096390.1:3815000-5646552 GCF_054130985.1 Pseudomonas sp. R4-84 | reverse complement strand
GGTCCAGCGCCTGATCCGGCTGGCCCACCTTGAGCTTGATACCGCCAATGCCTTTTTCTCGAGAGATGTCGGTATTGATCATTAATTGCTCAAGCGGCGTATGCAAAAAACCGCCGGACGTGTTGTAACACTGGACCGAATCACGGTGGGCTCCGAGCAGTCGCGCCAATGAGAGATTGGCCCGCTTCGCTTTCAGGTCCCAAAGCGCCACATCGAAGGCGCCAATGGCTTGGGTCGCCAGGCCGCTGCGGCCCACCGAAGCCCCGGCCCAGCACAGCTTGTCCCAGAGTTTGGCGATATCGCTGGGATTCTCGCCTATCAGTCCAGGGGCAAGTTCCCGGGCGTGGGCAAACTGCCCGGGGCCGCCGGCGCGCTTGGAATAGCTGAATCCCAGGCCATGATGGCCATCCCTGGTCTGGATTTCGACGAACAGCATGGCGATCTCGGTCATCGGCTTTTGCCGACCGGTCAGCACTTTGGCGTCACTGATAGGATTGGCCAGCGGCAGGAAAACCGAAGCAACACGAATCCAGGCGATACGGTCATCATCGGCCGAGGGCGAGTGAGTCAGGTCTTGCATGTCGATCTCCGGGCGTATCGGTTCAACTGCTGCCACGCTTGTCGGCGTGGCAGCAGCAAGAGCGGATGGATGCGCTGGACTAGCTGCGCATCAACTCAATGGCGGCGCTTTTCTTTTGACGGATCACGGTGACCAGGTGCCAGGAAATCGAGGCGGCGGCCAAAATCAGGAAACCGGCCGAGATAGGGTTGGCGAGGAAGCCGCTGAAATTCCCATCGGACAACATCAGGCCCCGGCGCAGGTTGGTTTCCGCCATGGGACCGAGAATAAAGCCAATGATGAAAGGCGCGATCGGCAAACCGCTCTTGACGAATCCATAGCCCAGCAAGCCAAACAGCAGCACCGCCCAGACGTCGAAGATCCGACTGTTCAAGCCAAAGGCGCCGACGACGCAGAGCACCAGGATGATCGGCAACAGGATGTGCTTGGGCACCGCCAGCAATTTGATGAACATGCGCAGGCCATAGAACTCCAGCACCAGCATCATCACGGAAGCGAGGATCAGCGCGGCGAAGATCGTGTAGACCAACGGTGCCTGGCTGATGAATAGCAGGGGCCCGGGCTGGATCCCGTGGATCATGAAGCCACCCAGCATGACCGCTGTGGTGGTATCGCCGGGAATGCCAAGAGTCAGCAGCGGAATCATCGCCCCACCGATACCGGCGTTGTTTGCCGTTTCGCTGGCCACCACACCGTCGATCTTGCCTTTACCGAACTCTTCCGGGGTCTTGGAGCGTTTCTTGGCGACGATGTAAGAGACGATATTCGACGTACCGGCACCGATGCCGGGCAGGATGCCAATACCCAGGCCGATCAGGGATGAACGGGTGGCATTGGGCAGCTGGCCGACGAATTCCTTCATCGAGAAACCAAAGCCTTTCACGCCTTTCATGCTGACGTGCTGCGGTTTGGCCCGGTGGCTCAGGCGTGCGCTTTCGGCGAACTTCAGCACTTCGGCAACCGCGAACATACCGATCATGACCGTGAGCATGGCAAAGCCGCCATTGAGACTCGGCAGATCAAAGGTAAAACGGCGGATGGCCTCGACCGGGGCGATCCCCACGGTGGAGAAGGCAAAGCCCAGGGCACCGGCAAACAACCCTTTGACCAAGGAGCCGGTGGACAGCGTAGCGATCAACGTCAGCGAGAAAATCGCAATGGAAAAATATTCGTGTGGGCCAAAGCTCAGCGCCAGATCAGCCAGGATCGGGGCGATGAACATCAGCGCGGCAATGCTGAAAATCGTGCCCAGGAACGAGAACACCACGCCAATCCCGAGGGCCTTTACGCCGTGGCCTTGTTTCATCAACGGCCAGCCATCGAACGTCGTCGCAATGGAGGCCGGCGTTCCCGGTATGTTGAGCAATATCGCCGATATCAACCCTCCCGAGGTGGCGCCGACGAACAGCGCGACCAGCAGGGCCAGGCCCGTGCCAGGCCCCATCGAATAAGTCAATGGCAGACACAGCGCGATGGCCATGGTGGCTGATAGCCCGGGCACCGCACCGAAGACAATCCCCACCGCCACGCCGAGGAGGATGATGATGAAAACGTAGGGTGTGAGTATGGCCCCGAAGCCTTGTTGCATGAGTTCAATCATGGCCGTCCCCTAGAAATCCAATAAACCGACCGGCAGGAGCAAGTCGAAGCCATGGCGGAAGATGTAAAAGATCAACACCGACGAGACGACCGCGATCAGCCCGTATTGCAGGTGCTTGATTTTCTGTTCCGCAGGGGTCAGTACGATGAACTGGGCATAGAGATAAAGCACAGTCGTGATCACGAAACCCACCGGCTCCATCAGCGCTGTATACAGCAGCACCAACGCCAGGGATTTGAAGACCGTTGGGTAATCGATCGCCTCGGGTTTTTCCGCGGGTTCGGCACTTTTGTTCGGCAGCTTTCGCCAAGCCCACAATTGCAGCGCGCCCAACAGGCACAGCGACACGGCGAGCACCCAGGGCACAAACGCGGCATCGACCGTCCCGCGACGTGGCAGGTTCAAGGTCAACACCAGATAAGCCACGCCAGCGCCGAGCATGGCCAGGCCGGCGATCAGCTCGTTTCTTTTATAGGAATCCATACAGGCTCCTCTTGCTTGGAAGGACGGGGCGTCGGGTGCCTGCCAGCGCGGCGTGCACCCGAGCCGCTACGCAGATTATTTAGCCTTACGCATCTCGTCCTTGAACTGCATGAAGCTGTCGCGGGTTTTGTTCAACGTGGCAATGGCTTCTTCGGTGCCCTGGAAACTGACCGGCTGTTTGAACGACTTTTTCAGCTCTTCGGCGTATTCAGGTTCTTCGGTGATTTTTTTCATGGTTTCGGCCATTTTCTTGACGATGGCCGGGTCGGTGCCTTTCGGGAACGCGACGACGTAAGGCTTGTCCAGAACCAGGTCCACGCCTTGCTCCTTGAACGTCTTGACGTCACCCAGCAGCGCGTTGCGCTCGGCGTTGGGTTGGCCCAGGGCGGTCATCTTGCCGCTGGAAATGTAATCCTGGACCGAACCATAGCTGATGGCTCCCAGATCGATCCGCTTGCCCAGCAAGGCGACGATCTTTTCCGAGACGGTGCCGCTGTCCACCATTTTCAATTTCACGCCGGCGAGCTTTTCGAACATCAAGCCTTGCAGGTGGGAGAAGTTGCCCATCTCGGTGCCGTAGGTGATGGTGCCGGGCTTGGCCTTGGCTGTTTCAATCAGTTGGTCGAGGCTGTCGATGCCCGAGCTCTTGGCCGAGACGAACACCGCGCCTTTGTCGACGCCAGCGATGCAGGAGATATCAAACGCATCGAAACGGTCTTCGGACAGCCCCGCCACTTCATTGACGATCAACTGGCCGGTGTGGGTGAAAAGAATGGTGTTGCCATCGGGCGCCGCGCTCTTCACCGCATCGGCGGCGATGGTGCCGCCCCCGCCGGCCATGTTGGTGACCACCATGGTCTTGCCGGTGACCTTGGTGAAGTACTTGGCCATCATGCGTGCGTTGAAATCGGTGTCACCGCCAGCGTTGGCGATCACCACCACCTGTATCGGACGATTTGGCCAGTCGCTGGCATCGGCAGCGATCGCCGTCCCGGCAGTCAGGCTCAGGAAAGACGCGAGCAGTGAGGCATAGAGTTTTTTCTTCATTGTTGTTCTCCAAATACTGCCATTCAGTGTGAGGGGGAAACGGCTCGAGCAGCGCCTGCGGCCGGCGCTGATGCCTGGCGGGACGGACGAAGTCGATAAAGGGATGCGAGGGAGGAATCGGGTTGTGCTTGCAAGCAGGCGAAAGGGTTTTCAAGCGCCGACGCGAAGCGTGGCGGCAGCGCATCAGTGGCCGAGGCTGGCACGATGTGCAATGGATGGGCTGCAAGTGTGGAAACCATGACTGCGCCTTTCGTTTTTATTATTTTTTGATGTCATACGTTGTCGTACGACTGAATATCAACACCTATGCCCGGCATTGTCAACGCAGTTGTTCACTCGCCCATGAGGAAAGCGACAAACAGGAAAGGCGCGAATCAGAGGGCCCTCCGTAGCGCGTTTGCCCAAGGACGAGCCGGACCTTTTCCCAGCCCAAAAATAAACCCTTGGGTTTCAGGGGGTTAGTGCTCAAGCCTGGGGGCTTCTGATCGCTGGAAAAACTACTAGTGCCTGCATAACAAAGGGGGTCCCAACCCCTCCTGATTCGCGGCCGCTAGGAGTAGACGAGACATGGAACAAAAAAGATTTAAATCGCCCCCAGCAACCTCGGGATCGGTACAGCGCGACATTTCGGCCATTTGAGAACGAACTCACTGACGTTCGTTGAAGCAAGTTTCCGCTGGTAATGACAGGGTCACGTCAGCAAGTTCCTTCACCATATAAACCGCCGATGCAGGGCAGAGCGCTGAGAATTCCTCGGAGTTGGAAATCACCTCCGGCGCTTGGGAGCGATCTCTGCGCTCGTATCCCCGAGCCTCGAAAAACTCGGGCGCCGTATCGGTCAGAAGATGAAGGCTCAGGGCGCCATCGGCGGCAGCTATACCCTCAAGCGCTTGCAACAACAAAGTGCCAGCCCCAGATTTTCTCTGATTAGCCACGACGATGAGCGAGCGAAGAAGGCGCGCACCGCCGTTTCCTTCAATACCCCCAAACCCCAGCTCGGTTTCTCCACGGTGAAAGGAATAAAAGATTCGATCGGGCTGCAGAAGGTCCTGGGTTGGCAATCCCGCTGCGCTCAAATGAGCAGCCATCCCTTGGATTTGATCAGCATCAAGTAATCGCACGGAGATATCTGGGGGGTTCATCGCAGGCTCTGAAGGAGGTGATGGACATTCAGTATAGGTTTCTAAACAAGGACACCTGCTGTGTTTGGGCGGAGCCTGGTGACCTAGGCCAGGCGGAATATCTGATTTACCGCATATTCGAATAAACGTATATTCCCGTTTTCAGATATGAGCCGTGCATTCACCAGGAGGCCACATGCAGGAACCCCTGACACCCCTCGCCCTTTTCAAGTGTCTTGCTGACGAAACCCGAGCCCGGATGACCTTGCTGATTGCCCGTGAGGGCGAGCTTTGCGTATGCGAGCTCACCTGCGCGCTGGACGTGAGTCAGCCGAAGATCTCCAGACACCTGGCACAACTGCGTGAAGCGGGAGTCCTCATGGACCGGCGCCAAGGTCAATGGGTTTATTACCGGCTACACCCGTCTCTGCCTGAATGGGTGGGCGTCATGCTCAAGGGTATTGTTGATGCGAACAAGGAATGGTTGAGCACCGATGCGCTGCGTCTCGCAGAAATGGGCGAGCGGCCGCAGAGCCTGACCGCCTGTGCCTGACCTTTTCTTCCGCTGACAGAGTAGTACTCATGCTGATCGCATTTCTGATTTTTCTGGTGACGATTGTTCTCGTCATCTGGCAACCAAAAGGTTTGGGTGTGGGTTGGAGCGCCGCCCTAGGGGCTCTCGTGGCGCTGCTGGCAGGTGTCGTGAGCGTGTCCGATATCCCCGTGGTGTGGCAGATCGTATGGAATGCGACTGCAACCTTCATCGCCGTCATCATCATCAGCCTGTTGCTGGATGAGGCGGGATTCTTCGAGTGGTCGGCGTTGCATGTGGCCCGTTGGGGCAACGGTAGCAGTCGTAAATTATTCGCCTTCATCATCCTGCTGGGGGCGGCGGTATCGGCCCTGTTCGCCAATGACGGCGCGGCGCTGATTTTGACTCCGATCGTCATCGCGATGCTTTTGGCCCTGCGCTTTTCGCCGGCCGCTACGTTGGCGTTCGTCATGGCGGCGGGATTCATCGCTGATACCGCGAGCTTGCCTTTGGTCGTATCCAATCTGGTGAATATTGTTTCCGCTGATTATTTCAACATCGGCTTCAGCGAGTACGCTGCCGTCATGGTGCCGGTGAACTTGGTCAGTGTCGCAGCGACCCTGGTCATGCTGCTGTGGTTCTTTCGCAACGATTTGCCACGTACGTATGAGCTTGATCAGTTGAAGGCCCCCGAGGCGGCCGTCCGCGACAAGGCGACGTTTATTGCAGGCTGGTGGGTACTGGGTTTGTTGCTGATCGGTTTCTTCGTTATCGAGCCGCTGGGCGTCCCGATAAGCGCCATAGCCGCCGTCTGCGCGTTTATTCTTTATCTGATCGCCGCCCGTGGGCACGTTATTTCGACTCGCAAGGTACTAAGAGAAGCACCTTGGCAGGTCGTAGTGTTTTCGCTGGGCATGTATCTCGTGGTCTATGGCATGCGTAACGCTGGCCTCACCGATTACCTGGCGCAAATTCTCAATGTCTTCGCTGGTTATGGCGTGTGGGGAGCGGCGTTTGGGACAGGGCTGCTGGCCGCAGGTCTTTCCTCGGTCATGAACAACATGCCCACTGTTTTGGTGGGGGCGCTGTCGATCCACTCCACAGAGGCTACCGGTGTCATCCGCGAGGCCATGGTCTACGCCAACGTCATCGGCTGCGACCTGGGACCGAAAATCACTCCTATCGGCAGCCTCGCCACCTTGTTGTGGCTGCATGTGCTGGCGCGCAAGAACATCGTCATCACCTGGGGCTATTACTTTCGCACCGGCATCGTCCTGACGTTGCCAATCCTGCTTGCCACCCTGGCCGCATTGGCCATCCGCCTGAGCTTTTGAACCGGAGATAGTTGATGAAAGTCTTGTTCATGTGCACCCACAACAGCTGCCGCAGCATTTTGTCCGAGGCGTTGTTCAATCACTTGGCACCCTCCGGTATGGAGGCTGTCAGTTCAGGCAGCTTTCCCAGCGGCAAGGTCAATGAACGGGCACTGAAGACACTGCAAGCCGCCGGTATTCCCACTGTCGGTCTTTCGAGCAAGGCGTCGGATGCCTTCGAAAGCGCCCCCCCCGATATCGTCATTACCGTGTGCGATCGCGCAGCCGGCGAGGCCTGCCCGATCTTCTTCGGCCCGTCACTCAAAGCCCATTGGGGCCTGGCCGATCCCTCTGCGGCAACGGGGAGCGAGGCGCAGATCGAGGAAGCCTTCCAAAACACTGTGGCGAAAATTGATGAACGGGTACGCGCTTTCTTTGCGCTGCCTTTGCAACAAATGAGCCCGGATGAATTGAAAGGAGAGCTAGCCCGCATCGGCTCGCTCTAATCCTTGGATCATGGAGACTGAAATGAACGACAACCTGCCGAATATTCAATCAGAGCTGATTGATCTCCCGTCGCTTGAGCGGCTGGAGCCCAAGGATCCTTCCACCCACAAACCGCGCATGCTCCTACTGTATGGATCAACCCGTCAGCGCTCATTCAGTCGTCTTCTTGTCCAGGAAGCAGCCCTCCTGTTGGAGGAACTCGGCGCCGAGGTCCGCATTTTCGATCCGTCCGGGCTGCCGTTGCCGGATGACGCTCCCGACTCACATGAAAAGGTGCTTGAGCTTCGCAAGCTGATGCAATGGTCCGAAGGCCAGGTGTGGTGTTCGCCTGAGCGCCACGGCTCGATGAGCGCCGTTTTCAAGGCACAGATCGACTGGGTACCACTGGCGATGGGGTCCGTGCGCCCAACCCAAGGCAAGACCCTGGCGGTGCTACAGGTCTGTGGCGGTTCGCAGTCCTTCAACGTAGTGAATCAGTTGCGAGTGTTAGGCCGCTGGATGCGCATGTTCACTATCCCTAACCAGTCTTCGGTACCCAAAGCCTTCCTGGAATTCGACGATGCCGGGCGTATGAAGCCCTCGTCCTTCTATGATCGGTTGGTCGATGTGATGGAAGAACTGATGAAGTTCACGCTGCTGCTGCGCGATCGCCAGGACTATTTGGTTGACCGCTACTCCGAGCGCAAGGAGTCGGCGGAGGAGCTTTCCAAACGGGTCAACCTTCGGTCCATTTGAGGTATCGAAACCATTATTGTGTTTGTGACATCCACCCGCGAAGCTGCTGAGCTCGATTGAGCTGTGTCAAAAGAATAAAGGTTGTCACAACGCACCTTGAAACTCGCGACCTCTGGAAAAATTCCGAAGCATCAGATGATGGAAAAGGTTGTCACAAATCTGGCTTTTACAAAAAATCGGATCGTTTTTTAAAGAATAAAGGTTGTCACAACTCAGGATCAGACGAAAAGGAGCCGAATTGTGCAGGTTAAAAAATCCAAAATTTTTATGATGGTATCTTCCCTAGATAGCTGACAGCCTCGTGCAGGTGGAGTGGCCAAAAACTGAGAAGCCTATCCGCAGGCCTTTCAAGCCTGGCAGATGTTCCTGCCGGCGAGAGGCGGCCACCTCCTCACCCGCAGGAACTGAATTTATTTTTTGTCTGAGGGCAAATCCGCTCAGGCGGCGTGGCGAGACAAACTTCAAAACTAAACCCGGTGGAAACAGAGCCCATGGCACGCGGGCATGCGACACAGACGTTAATCTCTACGTCCAGGAGTGGAGAAACGCTCGGTTCTTCAAATCGAATGGTGAAGCTTTCTGAAGCATGGCCGGAGACGACGATGATGCCCTCTCTTGTGGCGAGCGCCCAGTACGTCACCTAAATTGAGTAGCTTATTCCCGAGGCAGAACACCAGCTTTAGGATTCAGTACCTACAGCCATACTTCGCTATCCCTTGCGGTGATTTCAATACTTTTTTGACACAGCAGCTAGACAGCTTCGAGGATGAAAGGTAGCGTTTGGCTATCACAAGAAGGCGTGCCGGAGTTAGCCATGGATGACATTCCACTAGACGCAAATGACCTTCATGCACTTTTTCGTCGCGTTTCGAAGAGCAAAAAATTCTTCATGGGTGCCCACGTATCTAGCATCTGTTTTATCCATACTCAACACAGATCTGACAGTCCGGTTAGGCAAGTATGTTCCAAATTTCGAAAGTCTTTAGATAGAGTGGGAATAAATCTATCATATCAGGCTTATTGGTATTTTAAAGCAGACTGCCAAATATTTTTGGCAAACTCACGAACGAATCGAAAAGCTTGCTTAAAGGACGTTTATCTTTTTCTCGACAGTATCTGTGAGGCATAATGAATCGCACTGTACCTGACTGGCTTATTCAAATAACTTGGTGGGTCTCCGGGATTTTTGCGACGGGGGCGCTTTGGTATTTTATATCGGTTAAAGACTACTCCTTTGCGACAGGATCAGCTGCTTTGGCGGCTTTTTTTGCTTTGGTCGCAGTATTGCTACACAGGCGAAAGGACCAACTTGCAGAAAGTCAAATTCCAGCCGAAATCAAGGACTCGCCTCCAGATGACTATATAAGAAGGACGTTCGATGACCCTAGCGATCTACGCCTCTTTGATGCTCTGCCAAGTATTAAGACGCTGGCATATGCAAGCGCACAATTAGGTTGGGACACAGGTGTAACTATCGAGATGAGGAAGGCCTCTTATGATCTAGTGGACTTCTATGAATTCATTTGGCTGAGACTAGCAGAGTTTTATTCACACAAGCATTTTGGTTCAAATGGAGCTAATGCCTATTTCCGTGAGTACGTTCGAGAGCGATATAAGTTCCACTGGGCTAAGCACGAGCCAAGCGGCCCTGGAACAGGAGGGACCATTGTTGGTGTTCTAACTGGTGGCGATGTTCTTAATGATCTTGATCGACTTGTCGTGGAAACTGCGACTGCGATCGTTGGCTATAGGGATGATTTTGACTTCGATTTATGGCTTCAGCGCTGGAAGGGATTGTCCCCGGGTGCCTGATCTGTCATTTAACAAGACGTCTAGTAGCATCCGTCAATTTCTGATACCAAGCCATCTGCTGGTACAGGTGTGGGATCTGAAACTAGATTTACGATAAACATAATTAATTTCTACCAGTGAGTATTGTAAATGGAGTTTAAAGTATTGCCCGTTGATGCAGCGCCGCCTCAGGTGGGTCGCAGCACAGTCTACCTTAGAAAAGATAATTGGAATGATTATTCTTATGTGACCATGTTTGATATGTCGCTGCATGACACCCATGGAAACTACTTAGTAATTGGTAGCATTAAGATTGCATTCAAGGGGCAAACCACTAGCATCTCTACGTTCTCCACATTAGATAAAAGCTTTACCGAACTGGACGCAAAATACTTTTCCTTAGGAAATAGTGCAAGCTTCTATAAAAATATGGCTGAACTTGATCGACAAACAAGAAGCACCATATTGGTGGCCCTGCGCGATATAGTAGCACAACCAAGTATTATCAATGAAATAACTGACGAAGATGTCTTTAGTACATCACTGTTGCGATATCATAGCCTCTCAATGGTAAAAGGCCAGTTTTCGCGAATTCTATGGAATAAGACAGAACTAACCGAGTACTCTTTTCAGTACAAGAGACCAGAAGATCCAGAGCTAGGTAGTATAGCAATGTCTTTTGACGTTTCTGTTAACGTCAAGCCCGCGACAAACGTACACGCTATAATTGGCCGAAATGGCGTGGGCAAGACAACTTTACTCAATGGAATGATTGAGTCAGTAACTGATAAAAACAATCGAAATTATTTTTTGGATAAAGCTGGTGGCCCAATCGCCTCAGACTATTTTAGCAGTTTAGTATCTGTTTCATTCAGCGCGTTCGACCCATTCACTCCGCCTGCCGACCAACCGGACCCTGCAAAAGGGACATGTTATTTTTACGTAGGCCTAAAAAAATCAGGAGGCGGCGATGATCTTAAAACTGCGCAAGAGCTTCGTGAAGACTGTATAAAATCATTGGTTGCATGCTTTGGGGTTCCCGGGAAGGTGGAGCGCTGGCTTCAAGCTATTGAGAAACTTGGTTCCGATGAAAATTTCTCTAGAATGGGTCTTCATCAGTTAGAGTCTGTGTATCGGGCTATCAAAGCAGAGTTAAATAACACAAGCCAATCAGACTCGGATGATTTTTACGATATTTATAAAAATAAAGCCTTACCATATCTGGCAAAAATGAGTTCTGGACATTCTATTGTCCTGTTGACTGTGACCCGTCTAGTAGCTTTGGTTGAAGAGAAAACACTGGTCCTTTTAGATGAGCCAGAGAGCCATCTTCATCCACCTTTACTATCAGCATTCGTTCGGGCTTTGGCGGACCTTCTTCACGATAGAAATGGTGTTGCAATTATTGCTACCCATTCTCCAGTCGTCTTACAAGAAATACCCAAGTCCTGTGCATGGATAATAAATAGGGTAGGTAAAGCTTCTGTAACCTGCCGACCAAAAATTGAAACATTTGGTGAGAATGTCGGCACCCTAACTAGTGAGGTTTTCAACTTAGAAGTCGAGCGCTCTGGGTTTCACGATTTGTTAGCTGCGTCTGTCAGGAGCGGAAAAAGCTATGAAGAAATAATCAGGGATTATAACGGCCAGCTAGGTTTGGAGGGGAGAGCATTGCTTAGATCTTTAGTAGAAACAAGAGATCAGGAGAATGCTTATGATGCGCCTTAATTGCGCTATGTATAGCGCTGAAAATGTAATTGACCGTTGCATTGAGGGCGTAACTGGAAATGCAGTATTAAAATCTGGAGTAGAATCAGCCAAAACAAAACTTTTGACTGCAGCCAAAGAGTACGAGCTAGCATCACGGAACGGCATCTTATATAAGATTGCACCGCTCGATCTGACAGCAGACCCGGACCCAGTAGTCATTGGGGTACTCAAGAAATCCGATCTGATTAAAGTATATGACCAGTACTTAGTTCCAGAAACTAAGCCAGCTAGGGAAATATACGAATATCTCCTAGCCGTAGCTCTTGATGACTGCCCTTTCTGTGGAGGTCTAGGCAGACCCAAAAACTTAGATCACTTTTTGCCAAAATTCAATTTCCCACAGTTTGCAGTTCTACCAAGCAATTTAGTTCCCTCGTGCAGGGATTGCAATATGGATTCAAAGTCTACTGATTACGCGGTGGAGGCGGAAGATCAGATCATTCATCCATACACCGACAAGAATTGCTTTTTTAACGACCAATGGATATTTGCGAGTTTTAGACCAGGTGACCATGAAAAGCCTGGCGTTTTTGATTTCAAAGTAGCGCCGCCAGCTAGTTGGGACGCTGTAGATAAGTTGAGAGCAGCCAAACATTTTAGAGACTTCAATATCGCTGGCCGGTATAGATCTATAGCAGGCAAGAGCGCGCTAACGATACTGGCACAAATGCGTAGTATGCGCGACAAGGGGATATCCGATCAAATAATTAAAGAAACAATTTTAGAGGTAGGTGAAGCCACCGCTCCATTTGTAAACCATTGGAAGAAAGGCATGTATCAAGCTCTCATTGAGCATTATTGCCCAACGGAGAGTGACGAGGAGCTAACTTACATAGAGTGCCCGCACTGTATAAATGGTTATGCCAATTGCACAACCTGTCATGGCGGTCGAGATGACGTAAGATGTACTGAATGTCACGGTAGTGGTTACTCGTATGATCCATTTGCTGACAAGATACGGGAATGTGATAACTGCGATGGCGAGGGGGCTGTCGGTGCAGATTCATGTGGCTATTGTGGTGGCCAAGGAACCGTATTTTGTGATCCATGCTGTGGAACAGGCTATTTGTCAGAGGACGATTGCCTAACTTGCGGAGGATCGGAAGAGGTTAAGTGTAAAGAATGTAATGGAACTGGTGAAGCAGGGGAAGCCTGTCACTGTGACTCATGTGATGGCTCAGGACGGGAACGATGCTTAGGTTGCACATAGTGTATTTATAAGGAACTGGATCAGTGCTCACAATGCAGCGCCAGAAATCGGGATCAACAGCTATGTTACTCACCAGTCGCCGCTGTGCTTGAAAATCCGTGAAGGCCCCGTCGGCTCTGAAAGCCGCCCAAGCGGGCGGCTTTAAAGACCTTCGTTTTACATCAATGGCACGGTGTAAGAGAAAACGAGACGATTCTCATCGATCCCTCGACCGAAGTTAGACCGGTATGTGGCATTCGCCCATCGTACAGCTAAACTCTTGAACGTACCGGCCTGTACGGTGTAAGTGAATCGCTCCGGGTTTCGTAGACACCTCCATGCCTTAAACTAAGGCCAATCAGGAGGTGCCATGAACAACCCGCGTGGCCTGCTACAGCAAATGGGTAATGGTCCACCCTTGATCGGTCAATGCCGTTTTACACTCTTCTGAAACCCGTTCTGCATTGACTGCCAAGCACAGAAAGCTGGTAGGTCGCGACATGCCGACATACAGGTTTCGAAACTGAGAAAGCTGAGTCTCAGGCATTTTCCCGGAGCAAGTGCCAATCCCAGCAATGATGGGTAATGCCAGCTGTAGGTCGAAGCGACGACTTGGATGGCCTAGAGACTCCATGACGAGGGTTGCCAGATGCGTTTCGCCTTTCATCGAGGCGAGGGTACCGATATGGATATCTAAGCTGCGACCATTTTTTTCGATAGAGCACATGGACCGGCGGGCTCCGTGAATAGCCATAGCCTCTGGCCGCTCAAAAACCGGGAGCGCGGCGAATATCTGTGGCGTCATGTGATTTGGGAGCAACGGGCGCAGCTTCACGTATAAAAAATTCACGATACGGATACGCCTAGCTTCATCCATGTCGCTCACATTTTTCATGCACAGATCACGAATCAGTAGCCGGAAGGCTGAAACATCTTCATCAGCATCACGCAGCTTTCGAATTAACTGATGATCGGTTTTCAAGCCTTCGACAATCTCTGCCTTGGCAGCGCGCAGTACCAGAAACAGCGCTCTGCGGATCTCCTCAAATCGTGATGAAAACGATGCGTTTACGGCAGGCTTGGGCCCCCCGAGAAGCGCCCAGAATCGCACAAGCTTGAGTCCGGGGGATTGGTCGCCACCCGAGGCTGGCCAGTAGTCCAGGAGGGTACGGCCTGCTAACTGTGTTTGGGCATCGCCCTGTTTGCGAGCGCAAAGGGCTTTGACTTTTCCACTGGTCAGATCGGTATCGCTGAATCGGTCTAGTACTTGGCCCCCAAACGTCGAAATCACATCCTGTACTCGCCCTGTGCTGTAGACGATCAGCATGGACGGATGTCGGTCTTGGGCCTCTCCAGTTACAGCAGTACCTGCCAGCTGTGTTCTAGACACAGACTTAGCGATGTGGGGCCCGAAGCGCTTGCTAGAGGAGATCGGAAGTACGTCGCCTCGGGGGAAAGTCAGGTTTTCCGCGCCTTCCGAGCTTGCAAGGATTCGCTGGTTGATGTCGCCGAAGCGCTGAACGGTGACGGTCTCATCGAACATCAGTTGCAACAAACGCTCTTGCCCCCATGACGTGTCCTGCATTTCGTCGATGAAGACGATAGGGAACCGTCGGGATAGCTGGGTGCGAACCTTACGGAAAAGGGTCAACAAACGTTCTGCGTACGCGAACATGTCCGCGTGCTGGAAAACCCCTTCAGCGGCGAGTTTTTCTTTGATACCGACGATTGCTGGAAGGGTTTTCGCGCCTGGTTTAGGAAGCGAGCCAAACTCGCTGGCGAGGTCCAGAGAGGCACCTTTGTAGACCAGCCCCTCTAGCATGGGCGCGACGCTCGCATTCTTTTGCATGTAAAGCTTCAAGCCAAAGTTAGCTTGGGCTAGCGCCAATGCCCGGCGAGCAAAGATATCGTTGTCGATCACATCGACAGTCATCCCATTGCTTCGCAGGTAGGGCAGAGCCAGAAACTGATTCACCATGGCGTGAATCGTCCCGATGAAGTGGGGATGCGTGAGCAGGCGACTCCCGTCATGGCTTGTACCTAACCGATGTTGAATCTCATCACGGGCGACATTGGTATGACTGAGTACACAAACGCCTGCGCGGCTTGAGGTCCATCTGCGGCTCAGCATCAGGAGCTTCGCGGCTAGCACCGTGGTCTTGCCACTGCCTGGCGCGGCGTTGATGTCACGAGACAGGTTCTCCAGCAATACGGCACGCCGCTCTTGATCATCGAAGTTCAAGTCGGGTGTCAGTTCGCGTAGAGCCGCAAGATCGGCATCATTGATCACAGGGACTGTCATGGCTCAGCCCTGCCAGTCAGATGCCGTAAAGCCTGCTGTAGATAAGGCGGCAGCTTGTTGAACAGCTCATCGCCTTTCCCATAGTCTCCTGTTGAAATCAGGTGAGCAGCGTATTGGGCAGTGATCGCTTTTGATGCCTCTTTTTCAACGAGCGGCTGGTAGATGAGTGACGCCAGTTCCACTGGCGAGTGTCCAGCGTTCGAGAGTTCTTTCCAACGCTCGCCTGCCTCGACGATCGTCTTCTTCTCATCGTCCTCCGTCAGCCGTTCCCCCCTCGAGTCTGCCTTCTTCGCCAGGTGAATTGCGTCATGCATCAACTGGGCACATCCATGAAGGGCGAGATCGAATTCCAGCGTCCAGTTGTTGGAGACGCAAACAATTGTGCTACCACCCTGGGCGCGATCGACCTTCGTTTTGACCAGTGCCTCGACTTCCTCTGGCGTGTAGTCTTTTTCGAATCGTTTACGGTTGTTCTTGGGAAGAGATATGTAGGTGGCCTCATTGGGAACGATGTCACGATCCGTGATGCAGGCGACGGGAATGGGAATCGCCGAGCCATCAATCGGCTGCAAGATTCGCGCGTAGTGATAAAGCCCAACTCCGCCGACGTTAACGCAAGAAATGCCGTGTTCGTTGAACGAGTATCCTGAAGCTGCAGCCAGAGCGGGCAGCAGCAGCGCTTCTGCTGGCCCTTCCACGATCGCAACGCCGCGAGCGAAGAACAGATTCGCTTTGGTGGCATCGATAAAGCGCCTCAAAAACTCGTAATCGCTTTTCAGCAGTTTGGTTTTCCCGTGAGCCAGGCTGAATTGAGCCCAGCAGCCCGCCTGAAACTCACTCCACCGTCACAGACTTCGCCAAATTCCGCGGCTGGTCCACGTCGGTGCCCTTGAGCACCGCCACGTAGTACGACAGCAATTGCAGCGGGATGGTGTAGAGGATCGGCGACAGGATGTCGTGGATGTGCGGCATGTGTACCACATGGGTACCTTCGCCGTTGGTCATGCCAGCCTTCTCATCGGCGAAGACCACCAATTGGCCGCCACGGGCGCGTACTTCCTGCAGGTTCGACTTGAGCTTTTCCAGCAGCTCGTTGTTCGGCGCCACGGTGACCACCGGCATGTCGTTATCCACCAGGGCCAACGGGCCGTGCTTGAGTTCACCGGCCGGATACGCCTCGGCGTGAATATAGGAAATTTCCTTGAGCTTCAGGGCGCCTTCCATTGCCACCGGGAATTGCGCACCACGACCCAGGAACAAGGTGTGGTTCTTCTCGGCGAACAGCTCGGCGATTTTTTCCACGGTGCTGTCCATCGCCAAGGCTTCACCCAGGCGAGCCGGCAAGCGACGCAGTTCCTCGACAAGCTTGGCTTCGACGCCCTCGCCCAGCGTGCCGCGCACCTGGCCCAGGGACAGCGTCAGCAACAGCAGGCCCACCAACTGCGTGGTGAATGCCTTGGTCGACGCCACGCCGATTTCCCGACCGGCCTGGGTCAGCAGGGTCAGATCAGACTCGCGCACCAGCGAGCTGATGCCGACGTTGCAGATCGCCAGGCTGGCGAGGAAGCCCAACTCCTTGGCGTTGCGCAGGGCAGCCAGGGTATCCGCGGTTTCGCCAGACTGGGAAATGGTCACGAACAGGGTGTCGGGCTGCACGACAACTTTGCGATAGCGGAACTCGCTGGCGACTTCGACCTGGCAGGGGATACCGGCCAGCTCTTCGAGCCAGTAACGCGCGACCATGCCGGCGTGATAGCTGGTGCCGCAGGCGACAATCTGCACATTGCGCACCTTGGCGAACAGCTCGGCGGCTTGCGGACCGAAGGCCTGCACCAGCACTTGATCCTGGCTCAGACGGCCTTCGAGGGTGCGCTGCACCACGGCCGGTTGTTCATGGATTTCCTTGAGCATGTAATGCCGGAACTCGCCTTTGTCGGCGGCTTCGGCGCCGTCGCGGTATTGCACCACCTCGCGCTCGACTTCCTTGCCGTCAAGGTCCCAGATCTGCACGCTGTCGCGGCGGATCTCGGCGATATCGCCTTCTTCCAGGTACATGAAGCGATCGGTGACCTGGCGCAGCGCCAGTTGATCGGAAGCCAGGAAGTTCTCCCCCAGGCCCAGGCCGATCACCAATGGGCTGCCACTGCGGGCCGCCACGAGGCGATCCGGTTGTTTGGCGTTGATCACCGCCAGGCCATAAGCGCCATGGAGTTCCTTGACCGTGGCCTTGAGCGCTACGGTCAGGTCCACCAGGTCCTTGAGCTTGTGGGTGAGCAAATGGGCGATGACTTCGGTGTCGGTGTCCGAGGTGAACACATAGCCGAGTGCCTTGAGTTGTTCGCGCAAGGCCTCGTAGTTCTCGATGATGCCGTTGTGCACCACCGCCAGGTCGCCGGAGAAATGTGGGTGGGCGTTACGCTCGCACGGTGCGCCATGGGTGGCCCAGCGGGTATGGGCGATACCCAGGCGACCGATCAGCGGCTCAGCGTCCAGTGCCCGTTCCAACTCGCTGACTTTTCCCGGGCGCCGCACACGCTCAAGTTTTGCGTCTTGGGTGAATACCGCCACGCCGGCACTGTCGTAGCCGCGGTATTCAAGACGCTTGAGGCCTTCAAGCAGGATGGCCGTGATGTTGCGCTCAGCAACGGCGCCGACAATTCCACACATGTTATTTCTCCTGGCTGACAGGTGCGCAGATCAGATTGATGCCGCGGGCCTGAATCTGGTCGCGTGCCTCCACGGGCAGGCGATCATCGGTAATGAGGGTATGGACGCTGCTCCACGGCAGTTCCAGGTTGGGTATCTTGCGGCCGATCTTATCGGCCTCCACCATCACGATCACTTCGCGTGCAACCTCAGCCATCACACGGCTCAGGCCCAGCAGTTCGTTGAAAGTGGTGGTGCCGCGCGCCAGGTCGATGCCGTCGGCACCGATGAACAACTGGTCGAAGTCGTAGGAACGCAGCACTTGCTCGGCGACCTGGCCCTGGAAGGATTCCGAATGCGGGTCCCAGGTGCCACCGGTCATCAACAGCACCGGCTCGTGCTCCAGCTCGCTCAAGGCGCTGGCGACGTGCAGGGAATTGGTCATCACCACCAGCCCCGGCTGATTACCGAGTTGAGGAATCATGGCCGCCGTGGTGCTGCCGCTGTCGATGATGATGCGCGCATGCTCGCGGATCCGCTTCACGGCGGCCCCGGCAATGGCGTGTTTGAACTTGGAGACACTCTGGGCGTTATCCGCCACCAGCTCCTGAGGCATTGGTACCGCGCCACCGTAACGACGCAACAGCAAACCATTGGTCTCCAGGGCGGCGAGGTCCTTGCGAATCGTAACTTCGGAGGTTTCGAAGCGCTTGGCCAATTCGTCCACGCTGACCTCGCCCTGCTCTTGAAGCAGGACGAGGATATTGTGGCGACGTTGTGGTGTGTTGCGCTTGGACATGGCGGCCTAAGTTTCGATTCGAAAGATAACGTAAGCAATCAAAACCTATTGCAGCGATATCGTCAAGGCGCCAAGAGAAAAATTCAGAAATCGAATGCGGGAGCTCACTCGCGATAGCGGTGGTCAGTTAGAGCGTTCTATCTGACAAACCGCTATCGCGAGCAAGCTCGCTCCCAACAAGGAGCGTGTGTGGATAACTTCAGGGCTTCTTGATCTTTACCGGACGCTTCCAGCCGTCGATGTTGCGCTGGCGGGCGCGTGCCACGGCCAATTGGCCGTTATCCACATTCTGGGTAACGGTCGAACCAGCAGCCGTGGTCGCTCCACTGGAGATATCCACAGGCGCCACCAGTGAATTGTTGGAGCCAATGAAGACGTCTTCGCCCAGCACGGTTTTCCATTTGTTGGCACCATCGTAGTTGCACGTAATGGTACCGGCGCCAATGTTGGTGCGGGCGCCGACTTCAGCGTCCCCCAAGTAGGTCAGGTGGCCCGCCTTCGCGCCCTCGCCCATGTGGGCATTCTTCAGTTCAACGAAGTTACCCACATGGGCACGGGCTTCCAGCACAGTGCCCGGGCGCAGGCGGGCAAACGGACCCGCGTCGGAGCCTTCCCCCATCACCGCGCCTTCGAGGTGACTGTTCGCCTTGATCACCACACCCTTGCGCAGGGTGCTGTCCTTGATCACGCAGTTCGGGCCGATGACCACGTCATCTTCAATGATGACCTTGCCTTCGAGGATGACATTGATATCGATGACCACGTCGCGCCCCACGCTGACTTCACCGCGTACGTCAAAACGAGCCGGATCGCGCAGGGTCACGCCTTGGGCCATCAGGCGGCGGGCGGCGCGCAATTGATAGTGGCGCTCCAGCTCGGCCAGTTGCCGGCGATCGTTGGCGCCCTGCACTTCCATCGCGTCCAAGGGCTGTTCGGTGGCGACGACCAGGCCATCGGCTACGGCCATGGCAATCACGTCGGTCAGGTAGTACTCGCCCTGGGCATTGTTGTTCGACAGACGACTCATCCAGTCGCCCAGGCGCTCGGCGGGCACGGCAAGAATCCCGGTGTTGCCCTCGGTAATCGCGCGCTGGGCTTCGTTGGCGTCTTTTTGCTCGACGATCGCTGTCACCTGGCCGTCGGCATTGCGCACAATGCGGCCGTAGCCGGTCGGATCATCCAGCTCGACGGTCAACAGGCCCAGTTGTTGTGGCGCGACGTGCTTGAGCAGACGTTGCAACGTGTCGACTTCAATCAGCGGCACATCGCCGTAGAGAATCAACACCGTATCGGCAGTAATGAATGGCACAGCCTGAGCCACGGCGTGGCCGGTACCCAGTTGTTTGTCCTGCAAGACGAAATTCAGGTCATCCGCCGCCAGGCGCTCACGCACCGCGTCGGCACCGTGACCGATCACCACGTGAATGCGCTGTGGATCAAGCTGTCGGGCGCTGTGGATAACATGGCCCAACATGGAATTGCCGGCGACCGGGTGCAAGACCTTGGGCAGCGCCGAACGCATGCGGGTGCCTTGACCGGCCGCGAGGATAACGATTTCGAGAGACATGACTGGCTACCAATCCTGGGTGGTCAGCGGCTGCGACCAGATGATGAGTGTCGGGAAAAGAAAAAAGGGTAGCCGAGGCTACCCTTTTTTATCAATCGCACAGAAAGCTGACGGCTTAGCCGCCGAACTTCTTGCGGATCTGCTGGACGGTACGCAGCTGGGCTGCGGCCTCGGCCAGACGTGCAGCAGCAGAACCGTAGTCGAAGTCTGCGCCTTTTTCGTTCAGGGCCTTCTCGGCAGCCTTGACGGCTTCCTGAGCGGAGGCTTCGTCCAGGTCGGCAGCACGTTGCACGGTGTCGGCAAGGACCTTGACCATGTTCGGCTGAACCTCGAGGAAACCACCGGAGATGTAGAACACCTCCTTGTCCCCGCCCTGCTTGGTCAGAGTAATCGGACCTGGCTTCAAGCTGGTGATCAACGGTGCGTGACCCATGGTGATACCCAGATCACCCAGCTCACCGTGCGCAACCACAAACTCGACCAGACCGGAGAAGATTTCCCCTTCCGCACTGACGATATCGCAATGGACTGTCATAGCCATCTGATTGCCTCAACCTAAATTAGCGCCCGTTGCCGGGCGCCGGGATTACAGTTTCTTGGCTTTCTCGATCGCTTCTTCGATGCCGCCGACCATGTAGAACGCTTGTTCTGGCAGGTGGTCGTAGTCACCGTTGAGGATGCCTTTGAAGCCAGCAATGGTGTCTTTCAGGGAAACGTATTTACCCGATGCACCGGTGAAGACTTCAGCCACGAAGAACGGTTGCGACAAGAAGCGCTGGATCTTACGAGCGCGGGATACCAACTGCTTGTCGGTTTCCGACAGTTCGTCCATACCCAGGATCGCGATGATGTCCTTCAGCTCTTTGTAACGCTGCAGCACGTACTGAACGCCGCGAGCGGTGTCGTAGTGCTCCTGGCCGATCACGTTCGGGTCCAGCTGGCGCGAAGTCGAGTCCAGTGGGTCTACCGCTGGGTAGATACCCAGGGAAGCGATGTCACGGGACAGAACGACGGTGGCGTCCAAGTGGGCGAAGGTGGTCGCTGGCGACGGGTCGGTCAAGTCGTCCGCTGGTACGTATACCGCTTGGATCGAGGTGATCGAACCTTGCTTGGTCGAAGTGATGCGCTCTTGCAGCACGCCCATCTCTTCAGCCAGGGTCGGCTGGTAACCTACTGCCGAAGGCATACGGCCCAGCAGTGCGGATACTTCGGTACCGGCCAGGGTGTAACGGTAGATGTTGTCGACGAACAGCAGAACGTCGTTACCTTCGTCACGGAACTTCTCGGCCATGGTCAGGCCGGTCAGGGCTACGCGCAGACGGTTTCCCGGCGGCTCGTTCATCTGGCCGTAGACCAGCGCCACTTTGTCCAGAACGTTGGAATCCTTCATCTCGTGGTAGAAGTCGTTACCCTCACGAGTACGCTCACCCACACCGGCGAACACGGAATAACCGCTGTGCTCGATGGCGATGTTACGGATCAGTTCCATCATGTTTACGGTCTTGCCCACACCGGCACCACCGAACAGACCGACTTTACCGCCCTTGGCGAACGGGCAGACCAGGTCGATAACCTTGATGCCTGTTTCCAGCAGCTCGTTGCCACCGGCCTGTTCAGCGAAGGATGGCGCAGGACGGTGAATGCCCCAACGCTCTTCGGTGTCGATCGGGCCAGCTTCGTCGATCGGGTTGCCCAGTACGTCCATGATCCGGCCCAGAGTCGCTTTACCGACCGGTACGGAGATGGCTGCGCCAGTATTGTTGACGTCCAGACCGCGCTTCAAGCCTTCGGTGGAGCCCATCGCAATGGTACGAACCACGCCGTCGCCCAGCTGCTGCTGAACTTCCAGGGTGGTTTCGGCGCCTTGAACCTTCAAGGCGTCGTAGATGCTCGGTACGCTGTCGCGTGGGAATTCCACGTCGATAACGGCGCCGATGATTTGAACGATACGTCCGCTACTCATAGCTGGATCCTCTGAATATTTGAACCGTTAAACCGCGGCAGCGCCGCCGACGATTTCCGAGATCTCTTGGGTGATCGCAGCCTGACGCGCCTTGTTGTAGATCAGCTGCAAATCGCTGATCAAATCACCGGCGTTGTCGGTAGCGTTCTTCATCGCGATCATCCGCGCCGCTTGTTCAGCTGCGTTGTTCTCGACCACCGCCTGATAGACCTGCGACTCCACGTAGCGGACCATCAAGCCGTCGAGCAGCTCCTTGGCATCCGGTTCGTAGAGATAGTCCCAGTGGTGCTTGAGTTCCTGTTCCGGGGTCGCCACCAGTGGAATCAACTGCTCCACGGTCGGCTGTTGCGTCATGGTGTTGATGAACTTGTTGGATACCACGGACAGGCGGTCGATCCGGCCTTCCAGGTAAGCATCCAGCATCACCTTGACGCTGCCGATCAAATCATTGATCGACGGTTCTTCACCCAGGTGGCTGATAGCAGCGACGACGTTACCGCCGAAGTTGCGGAAGAAAGCCGCACCCTTGCTACCGACCACGCACAGATCGATCTCGACGCCTTGTTCGCGGTTTACCGCCATGTCCTTGACCAGGGCCTTGAACAGGTTGGTGTTCAAGCCACCGCACAGACCACGGTCACTGCTCACCACAACGTAACCGACGCGCTTGATGGCGCGTTCGATCATGAACGGGTGACGGTATTCCGGGTTGGCGTTGGCCAGATGACCAATCACCTGGCGGATGCGCTCCGCATAAGGACGGCTAGCAGCCATGCGCATTTGTGCCTTGCGCATTTTGCTGACCGCCACTTTTTCCATGGCGCTGGTAATCTTTTGCGTGCTTTTGATGCTCGCAATCTTACTGCGAATCTCTTTTGCGCCTGCCATGTAACACCTATCAGGTTAGCAAGCGGGAGCCTTGCGGCTCCCGCTGCGGCTTACCAGGTTTGGGTGGCCTTGAACTTCTCGATGCCGGCTTTGAGGCCAGCGTCGATTTCGTCATTGAAGTCACCCTTCACGTTGATCTTGGCCATCAAATCGGCGTGATCGCGGTTGAAGAAAGCAATCAGCGCTTGTTCGAAGCTGCCGATCTTGGCGATTTCAATGTCAGTCAGGAACCCACGCTCAGCGGCATACAGCGACAGCGCCATGTCAGCGATCGACATCGGTGCGTATTGCTTCTGCTTCATCAGCTCGGTAACGCGCTGACCATGCTCAAGTTGCTTACGGGTCGCTTCGTCCAGGTCAGAAGCGAACTGGGCGAATGCCGCCAGTTCACGGTACTGGGCCAGGGCGGTACGGATACCACCGGACAGCTTCTTGATGATCTTGGTCTGAGCGGCACCACCCACACGGGATACCGAAACACCGGCGTTCACAGCAGGACGGATGCCCGAGTTGAACATGGCCGATTCCAGGAAGATCTGACCGTCGGTGATGGAAATCACGTTGGTCGGAACGAACGCGGAAACGTCGCCAGCCTGGGTTTCGATGATCGGCAGCGCGGTCAGGGAACCGGTCTTGCCAGTCACTGCGCCGTTGGTGAACTTCTCTACGTACTCTTCCGAAACGCGGGATGCGCGCTCCAGCAGACGGGAGTGGAGATAGAACACGTCGCCTGGGTAGGCTTCACGGCCTGGTGGACGGCGCAGCAGCAGGGAAATCTGGCGGTAGGCCACTGCTTGCTTGGACAGATCGTCATAAACGATCAGCGCGTCTTCACCGCGGTCGCGGAAGTATTCGCCCATGGTGCAACCGGAGTACGGTGCCAGGAACTGAAGGGCAGCCGATTCGGAGGCGCTGGCGGCAACGATGATGGTGTTGGCCAGTGCACCGTTTTCTTCCAGTTTGCGAACCACGTTGGCGATGGTCGATTGCTTCTGACCGATTGCTACGTAGACGCAGAAGATGCCGCTGTTTTTCTGGTTGATGATCGCGTCGATCGCCAGAGCGGTCTTACCGATCTGACGGTCACCGATGATCAGCTCACGCTGGCCACGGCCGACAGGGATCATGGCATCGACAGCCTTGTAGCCAGTCTGTACAGGCTGGTCTACCGACTTACGCCAGATCACGCCAGGAGCAACTTTCTCGACCGCGTCGGTCTCGGTGTTGTTCAGCGGACCTTTGCCGTCGACAGGGTTACCCAGTGCGTCGACAACGCGACCCAGCAGTTCCTTACCGACAGGAACCTCGAGGATGCGGCCGGTGCACTTGGCGCTCATGCCTTCAGCCAGAGTCGTGTACGCGCCCAGTACCACGGCACCTACAGAGTCTTGCTCCAGGTTGAGGGCCATACCGTAGACGCCGCCCGGAAACTCGATCATCTCGCCGTACATGACGTCGGCCAGACCGTGAATCCGCACGATGCCGTCAGATACGCTGACGACAGTGCCTTCGTTACGGGCTTGGGAGGTCACATCGAGCTTTTCGATGCGGCCCTTGATAATTTCACTTATTTCGGAAGGATTGAGTTGCTGCATTGCTCTGCTGCCCCTTCAAACTCAAGATTTCAATGCTTCGGCAAGTTTCGCGATTTTGCCGCGAATCGAGCCATCGATAACCAGGTCGCCGGCGCGGATTACAACGCCCCCTATCAGGGACTTGTCTTCCTCGACTTGCAGGCGCACTTCCCGGTTGAGTCGTGCACTGAGAACCTTGGCGAGTTTGTCTTGCTGTTCTTGGTTCAATGCAAAAGCACTGGTCACTTCCACGTCTACCGATTTCTCCTGCTCGGCCTTGTACAGGTCGAACAGTGCGGCGATCTCCGGCAGAAGCGGGAGACGGTCGTTTTCGGCAACGACGTGGATGAAATTCTGTGCCTTGGCATCGAACTTGTCGCCGCACACGTCAATGAACGTGGCGGCCTTTTCTGCGCTCGTCAGTCGCGGGGCCTTGAGCACGCGCTGCATGGTGTCGTCTTGCGACACCGCTGCTGCCAGGCCGAGCATGGCTGACCAATTGGCCAGTTGCTGGTGGGCCTGAGCGTGCTCGAAGGCCGCCTTAGCGTAAGGTCGGGCCAACGTGGTCAGTTCTGCCATGATCGCCCTCGCTTAGATTTCAGCAGCCAGTTTGTTTACCAGCTCTGCGTGCGCGTTTTGATCGATTGTGGCACCCAGGATCTTCGAAGCACCGCCAACGGCCAGGCTACCCACTTGGGCGCGCAGCGCGTCTTTGACACTGTTGAGTTCCTGTTCGATCTCGGCTTGAGCCTGAGCCTTCACACGGTCAGCTTCGACGCGAGCCTGTTCACGGGCTTCGTCGACAATCTGCGTACCGCGCTTCTTGGCTTGCTCGATGATTTCAGCTGCCTGAGCTTTCGCTTCGCGCAGTTGCTGACCCACTTTCTCATGGGCCAACTCCAGGTCGCGAGCTGCTCGGCTGGCAGCGTCCAGACCATCAGCGATCTTCTTTTGACGTTCGTGCAATGCCGCAATGACCGGAGGCCATACGAACTTCATGCAGAACAGTACAAAAATCAGGAACGCAACGGACTGGCCAATCAGGGTCGCATTAATGTTCACGCCAACACCTCGCAGTTACGTTGTCCATCACACCAAATTACCCGGAAAATCCGAGTAATCAGCCAGCGATCTGACCAACGAACGGGTTCGCAAAGGTGAAGAACAGCGCGATACCAACACCGATCATGGTTACGGCGTCGAGCAGACCGGCAACGATGAACATTTTGACTTGCAGCATTGGAACCATTTCTGGCTGACGCGCAGCGCCTTCCAGGAACTTGCCGCCCAACAGGCCGAAACCAATTGCGGTACCCAGTGCGCCCAGGCCGATCAACAGTGCAACAGCGATAGCGGTTAGACCAACTACAGTTTCCATCTTTCCTCCCGACTTTTACGTCGTATGGTTTAGGTTTTTTAGATTAAAGCGGTAAAACAAATCGTTTCATCGAGCCCGTTCGGGCCCCTTCCCGTTTGACCGGGAAGGACATCAGACTAGTCGAGACTGGCCTTAATGGTTTTCTTCGTGCGCCATCGACAGGTAGACGATGGTCAGCATCATGAAGATGAACGCCTGCAAGGTGATGATCAGGATGTGGAACACAGCCCACGCCCATTGCAGCACCACGCCCAGGCCGCTGAGCCAGAGCAGGCCGCTGCCGAACATCACAGCGATCAGGATGAACACCAGCTCGCCGGCATACATGTTGCCGAACAGACGCAGGGCCAGAGAGATTGGCTTGGCGATCAGGGTC
This sequence comes from Pseudomonas sp. R4-84, assembly GCF_054130985.1. Lineage (NCBI taxonomy): Bacteria > Pseudomonadati > Pseudomonadota > Gammaproteobacteria > Pseudomonadales > Pseudomonadaceae > Pseudomonas > Pseudomonas sp. R4-84. The sequence goes on along the minus strand of NZ_CP096390.1, from coordinate 5,620,391 downwards.
ACGAATTCCAGGAGGAAGTTCACCGGAATCAGCAGGGCCTGAACAAGGATGTTCTTGCTGCCGAACGGGTGCAGGGTCAGTTCGCCGATGAAGCCGCCGATGCCCTTGACCTTGATGCTGTAGAAAATGATCAGTGCGAAAACCGAGAACGCCATGCCCAGGGTCGCGTTCGGGTCGGTGGTCGACACGGCGCGGAACGGGATATGGGCATCGCCGGAGATCAGGATGGCCAGCTGAGGAATCCAGTCGACCGGTACCAGGTCGATGGCGTTCATCAGGAACACCCAGACGAAGATGGTCAGTGCCAGCGGTGCGATCACCGGGCTACGGCCATGGAAGCTGTCTTTCACGCTGCCATCGACGAATTCGACCAATACTTCAACGAAGTTCTGCAGTGCACCTGGCTGACCGGAAGTCGCTTTTTTCGCCGCCATGCGGAAAAGGAAAACGAAGATCAGACCCAACGCGACCGACCAGCCGAGGGTATCGACGTGGAAAGCCCAGAAGCCCATTTCCTTGGCTTCTGCTGCGGTGTGAGCAAAGCCCCAGCTGCCGTTAGGTAGCTGCCCGAAGGTCAGGTTCTGCAAGTGGTGCTGGATATAGCCCGAAGCGGTTGTTTCTGCCATGGTTGCCTCAAACGCCCTAAGGTCTCGAAAGTCTTGTTCTCATTAGCAGGGGAGCGAACCAACTGACCATCTGGGTCAGCAGGAACACGCCGAATACAGCCAGCGGCGCCAGTGGCTTCACACCTGCGAACGTCAGCGCAAACAGCACTGCCGTCAAAATCAGTTTCCCCGCCTCGCCGGCATAAAAAGACCGGACGATAGCCTGGGCTGCTCGGGCGCCGGAAAACCGAAATGCCCTGTGAGCGAAGTAAATATTGGGAAGCAAGGCTATCAGGCCTCCGCAAAGACCCGAGTATCCGGCGACGACTCCCTTCCATTGCCAAAGCGCCAACGCGGCGATCAATACAACGACGAACTGGGCCATCAACACCGGGAAAACTGCCAGACGATGGAACGGCAAGCGGTTTGGCGTGCGTGTTTCCATCGCTTTTGCTCTCCAATGGTCGGCTGCCTGAATTCAACAACTTGGCATAATTTGTGCCGACAAAATGCGCGCAGAGTATAGGGGCGGTTCTGCCCCTATTCAACCTTCAGGTAGTGATTTCCGACTGCGCGCTACAAGGGCAATTGTTTCAGCGAATGTGCGCAAGAACACCTTGCAGCTCATCGAGGGAGTTATAACCGATCACCAGCTGACCCTTGCCCTTCTTTCCATGGCGAATCTGCACGGCAGAGCCCAGGCGCTCGGCCAGGCGCTGCTCAAGACGAGCGATATCCGGATCGGGTTTTGGTGCTTCGACAGGCGCAGGTTTACCGCTCAGCCATTGACGAACCAGTGCCTCGGTTTGGCGCACGGTGAGGCCGCGTGCGACAACATGTCGCGCCCCTTCAACCTGTTGATTCTCCGGCAAACCGAGCAATGCCCGGGCATGTCCCATTTCCAGGTCGCCGTGGGACAACATGGTCTTGATGACCTCTGGCAACGCGATCAACCGCAGCAGGTTCGCCACTGTCACGCGAGACTTGCCCACCGCTTCGGCGACTTGTTGCTGGGTCAGCTGGAATTCCTGCTGCAAGCGCTGCAGGGCCACGGCTTCTTCGATAGGGTTGAGATCTTCGCGCTGGATGTTCTCGATCAGCGCCATGGCGATTGCAGTTTCGTCCGGCACATCGCGGACCATCGCCGGAATGGTTTCCTGTCCGGCCTGCTGGCTGGCGCGCCAGCGGCGCTCGCCAGCGATGATCTCGAAACGCCCATCGGCAATCGGCCGCACCACGATCGGTTGCATCACCCCCTGCGTCTTGATCGACTGGGCCAGTTCCTCCAGCGCCTGCGGATCCATGTCCCGGCGCGGCTGGTATTTGCCACGCTGGATCAGGTCCAGGGGCAAATGCTGCAATTCACGGTGATCGGCCTGCACGGCCTGCTCTTCCAGCGAACTGACAGTCGGACCGCTGAGCAGCGCATCCAGTCCACGTCCGAGACCTCGTTTCTTGACGGCCATGGGGCTTCCTTAAGTTGGCTGGGCTGCAGCGATGCGTGGTTGACGACGTTGGCGGCGAACCATCTCGCCTGCCAGCGCCAGGTAAGCCAGCGCGCCGCGCGATTGTTTATCGTACGCCAGGGCCGGCATGCCGTAGCTCGGCGCTTCGGCCAGACGGATGTTGCGCGGGATGACCGTATCGTAGAGCTGCTCGCCGAAATGCTCCTTGAGCTGGGCAGAAACATCGTTCATCAGGCTCAGGCGCGGGTCGTACATGGTCCGCAACAGTCCCTCGACCTTCAGGTCCGGGTTCAGCAATTCAGCGATACGCTTGATGTTATCCACAAGGTCGCTCAACCCTTCAAGGGCGAAGTACTCGCACTGCATGGGGATAATCACCCCGTCGGCGGCCACCAAGGCGTTGAGGGTCAACATCGACAGCGACGGTGGGCAGTCGATCAGGATGTAGTCGTAATTCTCGCGGACCGGCGCCAGCGCGCTGCGCAGGCGGCTTTCCTTCATCTGCATTTCCAACAGCACCACTTCGGCCGCCGTCAGGTCGCGGTTGGCCGGCAGCAGTTGATAACCGCCATGTTCGGAGAAGTGCATGGCCTGGCCCAGATCGCATTCGCCGATCAGGACGTCGTAGATGGAGTTTTCCAAGCCATGTTTATCCACACCGCTACCCATGGTGGCGTTGCCCTGTGGATCGAGGTCGATCAACAGCACCCGGCGCTTGGTGGCGACCAGGGATGCTGCGAGGTTGATGCAGGTGGTGGTCTTGCCCACACCACCTTTCTGGTTCGCTATTGCGAATACCTTAGCCATTCTTGCGTGTGTTCCCAATCATGCCGTGCGGCGCAGTATCAGCAGATGGCGTTGGCCTTGGCAACCGGGTACGGCCAAGGCGTGTTCGCTATCGAGGTGGAAGTCTGCCGGCAATGCTACCAGCTCATCGGCCGGATGAACGCCCTTCATTGCCAGCCAGCGCGTATTGGCGTCGCCAAGGTGGCGCGTCCAGTTGCTGAAGTTCTCCATGCTGCTGAAAGCCCTTGAGATGATTCCGTTGAAAGGCTTTTCAGGCTGGAAAGCTTCGACGCGGCTGTGGATAACCTGGAGGTTATCCAGTTTGAGTTCGAGTTTGACCTGGGTCAGGAAGCGGGTTTTCTTGCCGTTGCTGTCCAGGCAGGTCACTTGAGAATCCGGAAACAGGATCGCCAGCGGGATGCCCGGCATGCCACCGCCACTGCCAACGTCCAGCCACCGACCGTTCTCGACGAAGGACATCACACTCAGACTGTCGAGCAGATGCCGCGAAACCATCTCGTCGGGATCGCGTACCGCAGTCAGGTTGTAGGCCTTGTTCCACTTGATCAACAGCGCCAGATAGCCCAGCAGTTGCGCATGCTGGGCTTCGCTCAGGCTCACGCCGAGCTGGCGGGCACCTGTGGATAACTCTTCAGCGTGTTGCGAGGTGACCATCGAACTCAAGCGCTCTGCTCCAACTGGCGGCCCGCGCCGCGTTTTTTCAAATGAATCATCAACAGTGAAATGGCCGCCGGCGTGACGCCGGGAATGCGCGAGGCCTGGCCCAGGGTCTCTGGCCGCGTCGCACCGAGTTTGCTCTGGATCTCTTTCGACAATCCGGAGATGCCGGTGTAATCGATATCCACAGGCAATTTGGTGTCTTCGCTGGCGCGCAAGCGAGCGATTTCATCCTGCTGGCGGTCGATGTAACCGGCGTATTTGGTCTTGATTTCGACCTGTTCGGCGACTTGCGGATCCTCCGCACCTTGACCGGTCACTTCCACCAGCCCGGCGTAATCGATTTCCGGACGGCTCAACAAGTTGAGCAGGTTGTATTCGTGGGTCAACGGGGTACCGAACCGAGCTGCAATCGCATCGCCCTGTTCGGTGCCCGGGCGAACCCAGGTACTTTTCAGGCGCTGCTCTTCCAGCTCGATACTTTCGCGCTTCTTGCAGAACGCGGCCCAACGCACGTCATCCACCAAGCCCAGTTCACGCCCTTTTTCGGTCAGACGCAGATCGGCGTTGTCTTCACGCAGGATCAGGCGATATTCGGCGCGGGAGGTGAACATCCGATACGGTTCCTGAGTACCCAGGGTAATCAGGTCGTCCACCAGAACACCGATGTACGCCTCATCACGGCGCGGGCACCAGGCTTCCTTACCCTTGGCGAGCAGTGCGGCGTTGGCTCCGGCGAGCAAACCCTGGGCACCCGCTTCTTCGTAACCGGTGGTGCCGTTGATCTGTCCAGCGAAGAACAGACCGCCGATAACTTTGGTTTCCAGGCTGTACTTCAGATCGCGCGGATCGAAGTAGTCGTACTCGATCGCATAACCCGGACGCACGATGTGCGCGTTCTCCATGCCACGGATCGATTGCACGATCTGCAATTGCACGTCGAACGGCAGACTTGTGGATATCCCGTTCGGATACAGCTCATGGGTGGTCAAACCTTCCGGTTCGATGAACACCTGATGGCTTTCCTTGTCGGCAAAACGATGGATCTTGTCTTCGATCGACGGGCAATAGCGGGGGCCGACACCTTCGATTTCACCAGCAGCGGAATACATCGGCGAACGATCGAGGTTCGCCGCGATGATTTCGTGGGTGCGAGCGTTGGTATGGGTGATCCAGCAACTGACTTGCCGTGGATGCTGTTCTTTGTTGCCCATGAACGACATCACCGGGATCGGCGTATCGCCAGGTTGCTCGGTCATCACCGAGAAATCCACCGACTTGCCGTCGATACGCGGTGGTGTACCGGTTTTCAACCGACCAACACGCAGCGGCAGTTCACGCAGGCGCTGGGCCAGGGCGATCGATGGAGGATCCCCAGCGCGACCGCCGGAAAAATTCTGCAAACCGATGTGGATAAGTCCGCCGAGGAAGGTCCCGGTGGTCAACACCACAGAATCGGCGAAGAAACGCAGACCCATTTGCGTGACGACACCGCGTACTTGGTCCTGCTCGACGATCAGGTCATCGGCTGCTTGTTGAAATATCCACAGGTTCGGCTGGTTTTCCAGGATTTCACGGACAGCGGCCTTGTACAGGACTCGATCGGCCTGGGCGCGGGTGGCGCGCACGGCTGGGCCCTTGCGGCTGTTCAACACGCGAAACTGAATGCCCCCTTTATCCGTGGCCATGGCCATCGCACCGCCAAGGGCGTCGATTTCCTTGACCAGGTGGCTCTTGCCGATGCCACCAATGGCGGGGTTGCAGCTCATGGCACCGAGGGTTTCCACGTTATGCGTCAGCAGCAGGGTTTTAGCGCCCATGCGTGCTGATGCAAGTGCTGCCTCGGTACCGGCATGACCGCCGCCGATGACGATCACTTCAAAACGGGAAGGGAAATCCACCACGCACCTCGTGCCTGCTTTATTCAGGTAATTCGGAAATAGATTCTGGCTTGGTTCCTGGGCGTTTTCGAACCAGGGTCGGCAAGTATAGGGACTTCCCTCTTCCTAAAGAACCCTCTGCACAAAATTTAACCAGCTGTGGAGAACTCGGGGTTAAAAAAATAAAAAAAAAAGAAATTTATAAAACCTTTGTTTTTATGTTTATTCTTAGTGACCGGCCTATCTGTGGATAACGTTCTGCATCCCTTGTTTTACAGCATGTACAGAGTTTCAAAACCCTGTGACCATGTGCCCCGGAGCGCCTTGGATAACCGGTGTAAGCCTGTGGATTAATATGGTCGTTATCCACAGGCGCGGTTATATCCAGTTTTGAAGGAGCCTTATCAACCGACCTCAGTCGCAGTTATTCACAGGGCTTAATCCACAGAAAACAGCCGACAAGGGTCGCCGAAGCGTCCACAGGCAAGCCGCCATTAAGGGCAATCAGTTCAAAAAAAAGAGGAGGTAGCGGGTTTGTGTTGCGCTCGATAGGCTTTCGAGGACAAACCCGGCTGCAAAGACGTGATGTGGTTGCCGAGGAACGATAGGCCTGTGGCGAGGGAGCTTGCTCCCGCTGGGTAGCGAAGCGGCGCCCCAAAACCTGCCGAACGCGGAGTACCTGACACACCGCACCCGCCGGTTTACGACTACGTCGCAGCCGAACGGGAGCAAGCTCCCTCGCCACGGGTTTGTCGACAGCCCCAGCGGGGTTATTTACCGATGCAGAAGCTGGAAAAGATCCGCCCCAACAGATCATCAGAGCTGAAGGCGCCGGTAATTTCCCCGAGGAACTGTTGAGCCTGGCGAAGATCTTCTGCCAGCAGTTCTCCTGCCCCCGCCAAGGTCAATTGTGCGCGGCCGTGCTCCAAGGCCGCGCTGGCGTGGCGCAGTGCTTCGAGGTGTCTGCGCCTGGCGCTGAAGCTGCTCTCCGAGGTCTGTTCATAACCCATGCAAGCCTTGAGATGGTCGCGCAGCAATTCCAGCCCCTCGCCCGCTGATTTCGCGCTTAGGCTGATGGTCACGTGGCCGTCGTCGCTGACTTCGAGGGCAATCGCCTCCCCGGTCAGGTCAGCCTTGTTACGAATCAGCGTGACTTTCGCTGGATCCGGGCGAACATGGAGGAACTCAGGCCACAAGGCAAAGGGATCGTCCGCTTCCGGCGCAGTCGCGTCCACCACCAGCAATACACGGTCGGCTTCACTGATGGCCTTCAGGGCACGTTCAACACCAATTTTTTCGACCTGGTCATCGGTGTCGCGCAAACCAGCGGTGTCCACCACGTGCAGGGGCATTCCATCGATGTGGATATGTTCGCGCAGGATGTCTCGGGTGGTGCCGGCAATCTCGGTGACGATCGCTGCTTCGCGACCGGCTAAGGCGTTAAGCAGACTGGATTTGCCGGCGTTCGGCCGACCGGCAATCACCACTGTCATCCCGTCACGGAGCAAGGCACCCTGCCCAGCTTCACGCAGGACTGTGGATAATTCATCGCGGACCTTATCGAGCATGCTCAGCACGTGGCCATCGGCGAGAAAGTCGATTTCCTCTTCGGGGAAATCGATTGCGGCCTCGACGTAGATGCGTAGGCCGATCAGTTGCTCGGTGAGGTTATGCACACGCTGTGAAAATGCCCCTTGCAACGAGCGCAACGCATTACGTGCCGCTTGCGCGGAGCTCGCTTCGATGAGATCGGCAATGGCCTCGGCCTGGGCCAGGTCGAGTTTGTCGTTGAGGAATGCTCGTTCGCTGAATTCCCCCGGCCGCGCCAGGCGACAGCCCAGCTCGAGGCAACGCTGGAGCAACATGTCCAGGACAACCGGGCCGCCGTGGCCCTGCAGCTCCAACACATCTTCACCGGTGAATGAGTTAGGCCCCGGGAAATACAAGGCCAGCCCTTCATCGAGCACTTGCCGCTGCGAATCGAAGAACGGGCCGTAATGGGCAAACCTCGGCCTGAGTTCACGACCGCTGATCGCGTTGGCCGCGACACTGGCCAACGGCCCCGAAATACGGACGATGCCGACACCGCCGCGACCTTGAGCGGTGGCAACGGCGGCGATGGTTTCACGCGGTGCGCTCATAAACCGGTATCCAGACAAAAATGGCAGATAGCAAAACGCCCCACTAGGGGGCGTTTTGTGTGGTTATCCACAGAGCAAGTTACGCCTCGGCTTTTTTCGTAGCCGCTTCGATCTTACGCGTGATGTACCACTGCTGGGTGATCGACAGCACGTTGTTCACAACCCAGTACAGCACAAGACCCGCCGGGAACCACAGGAAGAAGAAGGTGAAGATGATTGGCATCATTTTCATGACCTTCGCCTGCATCGGGTCCGGAGGTGTCGGGTTCAGCTGCTGCTGGATGAACATGGTGGCGCCCATGATGATCGGCAGGATGAAGAACGGATCCTTGATCGACAGGTCCGTAATCCACAGCATGAACGGAGCCTGGCGCATCTCCACGCTTTCCAGCAAGACCCAGTAAAGCGCGAGGAACACAGGCATTTGTACAAGAATCGGCAAGCAACCACCCAGCGGGTTGATCTTCTCCTTCTTGTACAACTCCATCATGGCCTGAGACATTTTCTGCCGGTCATCGCCATGTTGTTCTTTCAGGGCAGCCAATTTCGGCGCCACTGCACGCATCCGTGCCATCGATTTGTAGCTGGCAGCCGACAGCGGGAAGAAGATCCCCTTGATCAGCATGGTCAGGAAGATGATCGACCAACCCCAGTTGCCGACGATGCTGTGGATATGTTGCAGCAGCCAGAAGATTGGCTGGGCAATGAACCAAAGGAAGCCATAGTCAACAGTCAATTCCAGACCTGGGGACAACTCTTTCAGCACGGCCTGGCTTTTTGGACCGGCATACAGAACGGCGCTCGTTTCGACTTTTGCACCGGGCGCGGCAGTCAATGTCGGGCCGGTATAACCGATGATGAAGTTGCCTTTGCTGTCTTTACGCGTCTGGACGACGTTACTGTCGCCTTTTTGCGGGATCCACGCAGTTACAAAATAGTGCTGCAGCCAGGCAACCCAGCCACCTTGGACGGTTTCCTTGAGCTGAGCCTTGTCCATGTCCTTCATGGACACTTTCTTGTACGGCTCCGAACTTGTCCACAGGGCAGCGCCCAGGTAAGTCGCGGTGCCGGTGGCGGTGCTGGAGGATGGATCGTCGCTGGCATCACGCTTGAGTTGCGCGAACATCGCACCGGACCAAGGCTGGGCGCTCTGGTTGTCGATCAGATAAGAGACGGTTACGTCGTACATGCCACGTTTCACAGTGAAACGCTTGATGTAGTTGACGCCGTCCTTGCTGAACTTCAGGTCCACGACCAGTTGGTCCTGACCGTCAGCCAGTTGATAAGTCTTCTTCTCGGCAGAGTAGATCGGGCGACCGGCCGGGTTCGAATCCGGACCGTTGGTACCGATCAGGCCACTTTGGGCCAGATAGGTGCGCTCGTTACCGTTGTCGAACAACTGGAACGGAATTTCCGGATGATCCTGACGACGTGGGTACAGCGGCAGCTTCAGCTGCGCGACGTCACCACCTTGTGGGTCGATTGCCAGCTCGAGCACGTCCGTCTTGATCTGAATGAGATCTTTGCTTACGGCCACTGGGGCTTCGGCAGGAGCGCTGGTATCGCTTGCCGCGCGTGGGATGTCGTCATTGTTGGCAGCGTTGTTGCCAACTGGAGCATCCGGCAGGCTCGGTGCGGTATTGCTGGCTGCAACATTCTGAGTCGGCAGGGCAGCCTGGCCGTAGTCCTGGTTCCATTTAAGGACCATGACGTAGGACACGATTGCCAGGGCGACGATCAGGATCGTGCGTTTGATATCCATGATTACTCGGCCATCGAAGAAGAACGGGAGGTAGGGATAGGCGGAACCGGGTCATAACCGCCGGGATTCCACGGATGACAGCGACCTAAACGACGAAAGGTCAGCCAGCCACCGCGCAGAAGGCCATGATTTTCTATGGCTTCATACGCGTAGCAAGAACAACTGGGGTAGAAACGACAGTGGCTGGCCATCAGGGGACTAATGGCGTAGCGATAAAACTGGATCGGAACGAGTGCCAGCTTACGCATCGGTACTGTCTACCCCTACAGTTTCGGTGTTGGCTGCTGGTGCTGGCTTGTTACGGGCCAGACGTTTCCAGAGCTTGCCGAAATGCTGAATCAATTCGGGGTTTTCTACGTCACCCAAACCTTTGCGCGCAACGATCACAATGTCCCACCCCACCAGTGAATCCTGATTCAGGCGAAACGATTCGCGCATCAAACGCTTGAGGCGATTGCGCTGAACGGAGAGCTTAACGCTCTTTTTCCCGATAACCAGCCCAAGTCGGGGGTGATCGAGATCGTTACTGCGCGCAAGGAGCAGGAGATTTTTCCCCGGAACCTTGCCGGTAGGGGAGTCAAAGACTGCCTTGAAATGCCGGGGGGTAAGCAGACGCTTTTCCCGACTGAAGTCCTGACTCACCTCCAGTGCCGGATTATCAAACTGCCAGACGCGCACGACCTTTGGCGCGACGACGCGACAGGACGGCACGACCATTCTTGGTAGCCATGCGAGCACGGAAACCGTGGGTACGAGCGCGTTTGATAGTGCTTGGTTGGAAAGTACGTTTCATGTCGTGTTACCTGGTTCGTCCACAACGGGCCGGAATGGCCCCCGTTTTAAGAGACCGGGGATTCTAGAGAAAGCAAGCCTCTAGGTCAATTTCCAACCAGCGTTTCCTTTAAATAGATGACCAGCCGCTTTTCGGCGGTTTCGTCACACAACGCTAGATATAGAAATAAAGAAGGAAAGTATTTAAAGCTTTTCTGTAAAGCTTATAGAAGCAACGCCGACGCCTAGCTGTGGATAACCACTCCAAGGCCTTGTAATCCGCAATGTACAGCGAATGACAACTAGGCGGGAAAGCGGTGGCAAGCCTGTGCTGCGCTGTCGGATAAGCTGTGTGTGGAATGCCAGGTTATCCACAGGCCGGTTATCCACTGAGTTTCGCCCCCAGTTGTGCAACGGCCTCAGGCGCGGTTATCCACAGGGCTTATCCACCGACCGCCGGTCGCCTTTCGTTCGGTTTACGCATTGATAAATCATGGTCGATGAGCAAGCTGCGTGTGGATAAGTGCTCGTCTGCTCGCTACAATGGCCGCTTGTTTTTGCCTCACCGGCTTTCAACTTAGGGGATGTCCGTGTCAGTGGAACTTTGGCAGCAGTGCGTGGAGCTTTTGCGCGATGAGCTGCCTGCCCAACAATTCAACACTTGGATCCGTCCACTACAGGTCGAAGCCGAAGGCGACGAGTTGCGTGTCTATGCACCGAACCGTTTCGTCCTCGACTGGGTCAACGAAAAGTACCTGGGCCGGGTCATGGAACTGCTCGATGAGCATGGCAATGGCATGGCGCCTGCGTTGTCCTTATTAATAGGCAGCAAACGTAGCTCCGCCCCCCGCGCCGCGCCCAACGCGCCGCTGGCTGCTGCTGCTGCGTCACAGGCCCAGCAGGCTGCGCCGGTACCGGTCAACAACCACGCCGCCCCGGCGCCCGCGCCAGCCCCGAGCAAGCGCAATGCACAAAAAGTGGCCGAGGTCAGTGAAGAGCCTTCCCGGGACAGCTTCGACCCGATGGCCGGGGCGAGCTCCCAGCAGGCGCCGGTGCGTACCGAACAACGCACCGTCCAGGTCGAAGGCGCGCTCAAGCACACCAGCTATCTGAACCGGACCTTTACCTTCGAGAATTTCGTTGAAGGTAAATCCAACCAATTGGCTCGCGCCGCGGCCTGGCAGGTGGCGGATAACCCCAAGCACGGCTACAACCCGCTCTTTCTTTATGGCGGCGTCGGCCTGGGTAAGACCCACTTGATGCATGCGGTGGGCAACCATCTGTTAAAGAAGAACCCGAACGCCAAGGTTGTGTACTTGCATTCCGAGCGTTTCGTGGCCGATATGGTCAAGGCGTTGCAACTCAATGCTATCAACGAGTTCAAGCGTTTCTACCGTTCGGTCGACGCCTTGCTGATCGACGACATTCAATTCTTCGCCCGCAAGGAACGTTCACAGGAAGAGTTCTTCCACACCTTCAACGCATTGCTTGAAGGCGGGCAGCAAGTCATTCTCACCAGCGACCGCTACCCGAAAGAGATCGAAGGCCTTGAGGAACGCCTCAAGTCGCGTTTCGGTTGGGGCCTGACGGTGGCCGTCGAGCCGCCTGAGCTGGAAACCCGGGTCGCGATCCTGATGAAGAAAGCCGATCAGGCCAAGGTCGAGCTTCCTCATGACGCCGCGTTCTTCATCGCCCAGCGTATTCGCTCGAACGTGCGTGAGCTTGAAGGTGCCCTCAAGCGGGTGATTGCCCATTCTCATTTCATGGGCCGCGATATCACCATCGAGCTGATCCGCGAGTCGTTGAAGGACCTGCTGGCGCTTCAGGACAAACTTGTGTCTGTGGATAACATTCAGCGTACCGTTGCTGAATACTACAAAATCAAGATTTCCGACCTGCTTTCGAAACGTCGTTCACGTTCGGTGGCTCGACCGCGACAGGTGGCCATGGCCTTGTCCAAGGAACTGACCAACCACAGCCTGCCGGAAATCGGCGACGTGTTTGGTGGACGCGATCACACCACGGTGCTGCACGCCTGCCGCAAGATCAACGAACTTAAGGAATCCGACGCGGACATCCGCGAGGACTACAAGAACCTGCTGCGTACATTGACCACTTGATGACCACCAGCGCAGCTTATTAAGGCAAGGGACTAGACCATGCATTTCACCATTCAACGCGAAGCCCTGTTGAAACCCCTGCAACTGGTCGCGGGCGTCGTCGAACGCCGCCAGACCTTGCCGGTACTTTCCAACGTGCTGCTGGTTGTCGATGGCCAGCAATTGTCGCTGACCGGTACCGACCTGGAAGTCGAGCTGGTTGGTCGTGTCCAACTCGAAGAGCCGGCCGATCCGGGCTCCATCACCGTGCCTGCGCGTAAGCTGATGGATATCTGCAAGAGCCTGCCAAACGATGCGCTGATCGATATCAAGGTTGATGAGCAAAAGCTCGTCGTCAAGGCTGGTCGCAGCCGTTTCACTTTGTCGACCCTGCCGGCCAACGATTTCCCGACGGTCGAGGAAGGCCCGGGATCGCTGACTTGCAGCCTGGAGCAGAGCAAGCTGCGCCGCCTGATCGAGCGCACCAGTTTCGCCATGGCCCAGCAGGATGTGCGTTATTACCTCAACGGCATGCTGTTGGAAGTGTCTGCCGGGATCATCCGCGCCGTGGCTACCGACGGTCATCGCTTGGCGATGTGCTCGATGCAGGCTGATATCGGTCAGCCGGATCGCCATCAGGTAATCGTGCCGCGTAAGGGCATCCTGGAGCTGGCCCGTCTGCTGACCGAGCCGGACGGCAACGTCAGCATCGTGTTGGGCCAGCACCACATCCGCGCCACGACTGGCGAGTTCACTTTCACGTCGAAACTGGTGGACGGCAAGTTCCCCGATTACGAGCGTGTGCTGCCAAAAGGTGGTGACAAGCTGGTACTGGGCGATCGCCAAGCGCTGCGCGAAGCGTTCAGCCGTACCGCGATCCTCTCCAACGAAAAATACCGCGGCATTCGTTTGCAGTTGGCCAACGGGCAGCTGAAGATCCAGGCGAACAACCCCGAGCAGGAAGAAGCGGAAGAAGAAGTCGGCGTGGACTACAACGGCGGCTCACTGGAAATCGGTTTCAACGTCAGCTACCTGCTGGACGTGCTGGGCGTGATGACCACTGAGCAGGTGCGTCTGATCCTTTCCGACTCCAACAGCAGTGCGCTGGTGCAGGAGTCTGATAACGACGATTCGGCTTACGTTGTCATGCCGATGCGTCTGTAATCAGAATCAGCTAGATGTCCTTAAGTCGCGTCTCGGTCACCGCGGTGCGCAATCTGCACCCGGTGACCTTCTCCCCTTCCCCCCGCATCAATATTCTTTACGGCGCCAACGGCAGCGGCAAGACCAGCGTGCTGGAAGCCGTGCACCTGCTCGGCCTTGCCCGTTCGTTTCGCAGTACCCGGCTGTTACCGGTCATCCAGTACGATCAGTTGGCGTGTACGGTGTTCGGGCAGGTGGAACTGGCGGAAGGCGGCCACAGCGCCTTGGGGATCTCGCGGGACCGGCAAGGCGAGTTCCAGATCCGTATCGATGGGCAGAACGCCCGCAGCGCGGCCCAACTGGCCGAGATCCTGCCGTTGCAGCTGATCAACCCGGACAGCTTCCGTTTTTTGGAAGGCGCCCCCAAGATCCGCCGACAGTTTCTGGACTGGGGCGTGTTCCACGTGGAACCGCGTTTCATGGCGACCTGGCAGCGCTTGCAGAAGGCGCTGCGCCAGCGAAACTCTTGGCTGCGACATGGTACACTTGACGCCGTTTCGCAAGCGGTTTGGGACAGGGAACTGTGTCAGGCCAGCGCCGAAATCGATGAATACCGCCGTGCTTACATAAAAGCCTTGAAACCGGTTTTCGAACAGACGTTGAGCGAACTCGTTGAGCTTGAGGGGCTGACGCTCAGCTATTACCGAGGCTGGGATAAGGACCGGGAACTGAGCACCGTGCTGGCTGGCTCACTGCAGCGAGACCAGCAGATGGGCCATACCCAGGCTGGACCACAACGCGCTGACTTGCGCCTCAGATTGGGCGCACATAACGCCGCGGACATATTGTCCCGGGGGCAGCAGAAGTTGGTGGTGTGCGCCTTGCGTATCGCCCAAGGGCATCTGGTCAGCCAGGCCCGCCGCGGTCAGTGTATTTATCTGGTGGATGACTTGCCGTCCGAGCTGGACGAAGCCCACCGTCGGGCCTTGTGCCGCTTGCTGGAAGACTTACGCTGCCAAGTGTTCATCACTTGTGTAGACCACGAATTATTGAGGGAAGGCTGGCAGACGGAAACGCCAGTCGCTCTGTTCCACGTGGAACAGGGCCGTATCACCCAGACCCACGACCATCGGGAGTGAAGGCATTGAGCGAAGAAAATACGTACGACTCAACGAGCATTAAAGTGCTGAAAGGCCTGGATGCCGTACGCAAACGTCCCGGTATGTACATTGGCGACACTGATGATGGTAGCGGCCTGCACCACATGGTGTTCGAGGTGGTCGACAACTCCATCGACGAAGCCCTCGCCGGCCATTGCGACGACATCAGCATCATCATCCACCCGGATGAGTCCATCACCGTTCGTGACAACGGCCGTGGCATCCCGGTGGACGTCCACAAAGAGGAAGGTGTTTCCGCTGCCGAGGTCATCATGACCGTCCTCCACGCAGGCGGGAAATTCGACGATAACTCCTACAAGGTTTCCGGCGGGTTGCACGGCGTAGGTGTTTCGGTGGTGAACGCACTGTCCGAAGAACTGGTGCTGACCGTTCGCCGCAGCGGCAAGATCTGGGAACAGACTTATGTCCATGGCGTGCCCCAGGCACCGATGGCGATCGTTGGTGACAGCGAGACCACGGGCACCCAGATCCACTTCAAGGCTTCCAGCGAAACCTTCAAGAACATCCATTTCAGCTGGGACATCCTGGCCAAGCGGATTCGTGAACTGTCCTTCCTCAACTCAGGTGTCGGCATCGTCCTCAAGGACGAGCGCAGCGGCAAGGAGGAGCTGTTCAAGTATGAAGGTGGCCTGCGTGCGTTCGTTGAATACCTGAACACCAACAAGACTGCGGTCAACCAGGTGTTCCACTTCAATGTGCAGCGCGACGACGGCATCGGTGTGGAAATCGCCCTGCAGTGGAACGACAGCTTCAACGAGAACCTGTTGTGTTTCACCAACAATATCCCGCAGCGCGACGGCGGAACCCACCTGGTGGGCTTCCGTTCGGCGCTCACGCGTAACTTGAACAACTACATCGAACAGGAAGGCCTGGCGAAGAAGCATAAGGTCGCCACTACCGGTGACGATGCCCGTGAAGGCTTGACCGCGATCATTTCGGTCAAGGTGCCCGATCCGAAGTTCAGCTCCCAGACGAAGGACAAGCTGGTGTCTTCCGAAGTGAAGACTGCGGTTGAACAGGAAATGGGGAAATACTTCTCTGACTTCCTGCTGGAGAACCCCAACGAAGCTAAGCTGGTGGTCGGCAAGATGATCGACGCCGCCCGCGCCCGTGAAGCGGCGCGCAAGGCTCGTGAGATGACTCGCCGCAAAGGCGCGCTGGACATCGCGGGCCTGCCGGGCAAACTGGCGGACTGCCAGGAAAAAGACCCTGCCCTGTCCGAGCTGTACCTCGTGGAAGGTGACTCTGCTGGTGGTTCCGCCAAGCAGGGTCGTAACCGTCGCACCCAGGCCATCCTGCCGTTGAAGGGCAAGATCCTCAACGTCGAGAAAGCGCGCTTCGACAAGATGATTTCCTCCCAGGAAGTCGGCACGCTTATCACCGCGCTGGGCTGTGGCATCGGCCGCGAAGAGTACAACATCGACAAGCTGCGCTATCACAACATCATCATCATGACCGACGCTGACGTTGACGGTTCGCACATCCGCACCCTGCTGCTGACGTTCTTCTTCCGTCAGTTGCCGGAGCTGATCGAGCGCGGCTACATCTATATCGCCCAACCACCGTTGTACAAGGTCAAGAAAGGCAAGCAAGAGCAATACATCAAAGACGACGACGCCATGGAAGAGTACATGACGCAGTCGGCCCTGGAAGACGCGAGCCTGCACCTGAACGAAGATGCGCCGGGCATTTCCGGTGAAGCCCTTGAACGCCTGGTGAATGACTTCCGCCTGGTGATGAAGACCCTCAAGCGTCTGTCGCGTCTGTATCCGCAGGAACTGACCGAGCACTTCATCTACCTGCCGGCCGTAAGCCTGGAGCAACTGTCCGATCACGCTGCCATGCAGGATTGGCTGGCCCAGTATGAAGTCCGCCTGCGTACCGTGGAAAAATCCGGCCTGGTCTACAAGGCCAGCCTGCGTGAAGACCGTGAACGCAACGTATGGCTGCCTGAAGTCGAACTGATTTCCCACGGCCTGTCGAACTACGTCACCTTCAACCGCGACTTCTTCAGCAGCAACGACTACAAGACGGTCGTCTCTCTCGGCGCTCAGTTGAGCACGCTGCTAGACGAAGGGGCTTACATCCAGCGCGGTGAGCGCAAGAAGTCCGTGACTGAGTTCAAAGAAGCCCTTGAATGGCTGATGGCTGAAAGCACCAAGCGCCACACCATCCAGCGATACAAAGGGCTGGGCGAGATGAACCCGGACCAACTGTGGGAAACCACCATGGACCCGGGCTCGCGTCGCATGCTGAAAGTCACCATCGAAGACGCCATTGGCGCGGACCAGATCTTCAATACCCTGATGGGGGATGCGGTCGAGCCACGTCGTGACTTCATCGAGAGCAACGCATTGGCGGTATCCAACCTGGATTTCTGATCCGGGTTGTCACTGCCCCAACGAAGAAGGCCAACGCGTATGCGTTGGCCTTTTTTTTACGCTAACTCGCTTCGCAAGCCTCGCTGCCCGCCGCCACGCTCTCCAGACGATATCCATACCCATAGATCGTCAGCAACTGCCAGCCCCGATCCGCCGTCAGCCCTAGTTTGTTGCGCAAGCGGTAGATGTGGGTGTCGAGCGGACGGGACGAGGTCATTTCCTCGTGGGTCCAGAAGCGTTCATAAAAATACTCCCGGGACAGTGGCCGCCCGAGGTTGGCGAACAGGCAGCGAGCCAGGCGATATTCTCGTTCAGTCAGGCTGATGGGAATGCCAGCGCGGGTAACCGTGAGTTCCGCGTCGTCGAATTCGAGGTCGTTGAATACCAAGACATCACTGGTCGGTATGCGTTGCAGGTTATGACGGCGCAGTACTGCCGTAACCCGGGCCTTGAGTTCATTGGGACGGAATGGCTTGCTGACGTAGTCGTCGGCACCGGCATTAAGGGCTTGGACAATGTCGTGCTCGCCGTCACGGCTGGTGAGCATGATGGCAGCCGGTGGTGAGTCCATGTGCTCGCGTGTCCAGCGAAGCAAAGACAGTCCGCTGATATCCGGCAACTGCCAGTCGAGTATCAGCAGGTCGAATGTTTCGCGGCGCAATTGGCGCAACAGATCTTCGCTTCGTTCGAAACTATGCAGTGTCCAGGCTTGCTCGCCCCTTCCGGGGATCTGTTGCAGTGTCTGTTCCACCCGGCGTAGTTCGGCCGGTTCGTCATCCAGTATGGCGACACGCATGGGACGCGATTCCTTGATCTTGAAAATACTGACATCCACAGGGGCGATGAAGGCAACTCAGCAGCTGACTTGTTTCACTCTCCTGTCGCAGGCTGAGACAATACCGGCTAGTGGCGACGAGGGAAAGGCAGCCGCATGCCACGATCGAGTCCGCTATAGTCTCGGGCTTGACGCTGAACGTATGACGCGCCAAGCCATGATCAATACCCCCCAGTCCATGTTCCGTCAGGTTACTTATGAGCAACCCGCGTCGCCATGAAAGTCGTGAACCCACCCAAGTCCAACGGTTGTTTCGTCGTTGGGTTCGCGAATGGTTGTGGATAAGTCTTCTCCTGTTGCCAACGACCGCGTTGATGTCGTATTGCGTGCATTCGGATCGCGATGGGACGGTCGCCGCCTTGCTATCAACATGTCTGGTGGGCTGCGTCCTGGGTTCGCTGCTGTTGCGCCCGCGCTTTGCCCTGGGAACGACATTGGCAGGCATGGCAGCGGCCCTACTCGTAAGCCTGTTGCTGGACGCGCAGGGTAGGTCGTGGTCGCCGGCACCTAGCCTGCTGGGCATGCTCGGCGGTTATCTGATCTGGAACTGGCGGCGCTTGAGCGTGGTGCTGGCTTATTTTGGTTGGGAGTTGGCACGCCTGGATGCGGAGCCGAAGGTATTCCCGGAGCGTCGTCGCGCGTCCTATATCGGCAGTGATGGTCTACAAGGACAAGTCATGGCGTTGGAACAGGCCATGAATCGCACGCGGGACACGCGACGTTTTATTGCCGACGGCCTGGAGTATTTGCCGGTGGCGACGATGATCAGCGATCCGCAAGGCAACATACTGCTCGGCAATCGCAAGGCCCGTGAGTTGTTCGATCATGCCCTGGTGGGCGCGGATGTGCTGGAAGCACTGGCACGGCTGGGTTATCCCGCATTGGCGCACTCCCCTGCCCACCGATTGTCCACATTGCCGTTGGTTGAGTTTCGCGACATACGTGAACGCAGCCTGCGGCTGGAAAGAGCTGCGCTGCTGCCAGTTGATGGGGACGTCCCTATAGGTTGGCTGATGAGCCTGACGGACCTGAGCGCCGAGCGGGCGGCCGAAGAGCAGCGCAGTGTCATGCTCCGCTTCCTTTCCCATGACCTGCGCGCCCCCCACTCGGCCATCCTGGCGCTGCTCGATGTGCATCGGCATGACGCAGGGGCTGAAAACCCACTGTTCGACCAGATCGAGCGCCAGGTCCGTCGTGCCTTGGACCTGACTGACGGGTTCGTCCAATTGGCCAAGGCTGAATCAGACGCCTACCAGTTCCGGCCGACGCTGTTTGCAATGCTGGTCCTGGACGTCATCGACCAGGCATTACCCATCGCCCAGGCCAAGAACATCCATCTGCAATACCAACTGGATGATGACGAAGCGACAGTCAACGCCGATCAACCCCTGCTGACTCGCGCACTCTTCAACTTGCTGGAAAACGCCATCAAATACAGCACGAGCGAAACCTGTATTTCACTGCATGTGCGATGTGCGGAGGGTTGGTTGACTTGCGATGTGGTTGACCAAGGCAAAGGCATCGATGCCGGGGAGCTGCCAGACCTGTTCATTCAGTATCGACGCTTTTCTTCAGCTCATGGCGTGGATGGCATTGGCCTGGGACTGTCCATGGTCAAGGCAGTCGTCGATCATCACGGCGGGGAGATTGAATGCCGTAGCGAAGTGGGGGAAGGGACAACCTTCAGCTTGCGATTTCCGCTGTTGAGCTAAAAATCGCAGCTTCGACGAACACCGAAGCTGCGTTTCAAGAGTGCTATAAAAACTTATGCACCTTTTCCGCTGTTTTATGTGCTTAAGAAATATACTTTAAAAACAAGGCATTAGGAAATAAAAGCAACTAAATTCAGCGAAACGGTACACAGGTTATCCACAGTTCTCAGACAGCGAGCGTGTCCGGCGTTGCCGGTGCGGCGGGGGCTGATGGTAGCGAACCCAAATCCCTTTGCGTCTGTTCGTTCCAGGCCTGGACGCGGTCGTTGAGCTCAGCGATTGCCCGGGGGCCGCTGCCCTCTGCATACATCGGTGCGCCGATGACCACGGTGATGGTTCCAGGCGTTCTGATCCAGCCCGTCTTTGGCCAGAATTTTCCGGCATTGTGTGCAATCGGCAGCACCGGCAGGCCTGCATTTACAGCCAACGCCGAACCGCTGCGGGAGAACTTTCCGATCGTCCCATAGGGCACGCGGGTGCCTTCGGGAAAAATGAGGACCCAGACGTTGTCCTTCAGCAGCTCATCGCCTTTTTGCGCCACTTGCTTGAGCGCAACCTTG
Organism: Pseudomonas sp. R4-84; assembly: GCF_054130985.1. Lineage (NCBI taxonomy): Bacteria > Pseudomonadati > Pseudomonadota > Gammaproteobacteria > Pseudomonadales > Pseudomonadaceae > Pseudomonas > Pseudomonas sp. R4-84. The sequence continues at coordinate 5,600,391 of NZ_CP096390.1, read as the reverse complement.
GGGTTGTCGCGATCAATCGCGATCGGGCGCAGCATCGCCATGGCCCAGCCGAAGAACGGTACGAACAGCAGCTCGCGCTTGAGGACCTGGCTCAATGGCTCGAAATAGGCCGAAAGAAAGAAGGTTTCCCAAGTGCTCTGATGGTTGGACTGGATGACGCAAGGCCGGTCGGGCACGTTCTCGGCACCCTTCACTTCGTAACGAATGCCCAGGAACACCTTGCTTAGCCAAAGTGCGCAGCGGCACCAGTAGACGTTGATGAAGCGGTAGCGCGTCCTGAACGACATGAACGGTGCGACAAAAAAACTCAGCGTGCACCACAACAAGGAACTGGTGCCCAGCAGCAGGTAAAAGAGGAAGCTTCTGATGGCCTGCAGTATCGACATAGCGGCGTCTACCATGCGGGGAATGCCCGCCGTTCAAGCGCTTCCCGAACAATCCTTGATCAGGATGTCGGGGAGCCCTAGTTGTGGATAAGTTCAGCGGCAATCGCCGCCAGGTCGTCAAATATCAAGGTGCCCACCGGTAGGGTCTTGCCCAGAGTCTTCTCGCCTTTCCCGGTCTTTACTAAAACTGGCTGACAATCGACGGCCTTGGCCGCCTCCAGGTCACCGAGGCTGTCGCCAACGAACCATACGCCCGCCAGCGCAACGTCATAATGCGTGGCGATGGTTTTCAACATGCCGGGCTTGGGCTTGCGGCAATCGCAGCCCTCGTCCGGCCCGTGCGGACAATAAACGATCAGGCCGATTTCACCGCCCTGCTCGGCCACCAGCTCGCGCAAGCGCTCGTGCATGGCGTCCAGGACGGTTAGCTCGTAGTAACCGCGGGCAATGCCCGACTGGTTGGTGGCCACCGCCACCGTCCAGCCGGCTTTGCTCAACTGCGCAATGGCCTCGATGGAACCGGGGATCGGCAACCATTCCTCCACCGATTTGATGTAAGCATCGGAATCGTGATTGATCACGCCGTCCCGATCGAGAATCAGCAGTTTCAAGGCTTACCCCAGCAGCGAAATATCGGCAACACCAAGGAACAACCCGCGCAGACGCGCCAGCAGTGCATAGCGGTTGGCCCGTACGTTGGCGTCTTCAGCGTTGACCATTACCGCCTCAAAAAACGCATCCACCGGTTCGCGCAACGCTGCCAGGCGTGCCAGGGTTTCGCTGTACTGACGCGCCGCCGCCATCGGTTGGACCGCCTGGTCTGCCTGCTGGATCGCCGAATACAGGGAAAACTCGTTGGCGTTGTCGAAGTACTTGGCCTCGACGGTGGCCGCGATATTGCCTTCGGCTTTGCCCAGCAGGTTCGATACACGCTTGTTCACCGCCGCCAGCGCAGCGGCTTCCGGCAGTTTGCGGAACGCCTGCACCGCCTGTACGCGTTGGTCGAAATCCAGGGCGGAGCCCGGCTTCAGGGCGCGCACCGACAGGTAGGTCGCGACGTCGACGCCTTCGTCTTCATAACGCGCACGCAGGCGGTCGAAGATGAATTCAAGCACCGCATCGGCCAGGCCGGCAGCCTTGACCTTGCTGCCGAACGCATTCACGGCGAAGGCCACGGCGTCGTTCAGGTCCAGGTCCAGCTGCTTGTCGATCAGGATGCGCAACACGCCCAGCGCCGCGCGACGCAGTGCGTACGGGTCCTTGCTGCCAGTGGGCAGCATGCCGATACCGAAGATCCCGACCAGGGTGTCGAGCTTGTCGGCGATCGCCACGGCCGCACCGGTCAAGGTGGTTGGCAACTCAGCGCCGGCACCGCGCGGCATGTACTGCTCGTTCAGGGCCAGTGCCACGTCTTGCGGCTCGCCATCGTTGAGGGCGTAGTAATAACCGGCGATGCCCTGCATCTCCGGAAACTCACCAACCATCTCGGTGGACAGGTCGCACTTGGAAAGAATGCCGGCACGGGCTGCGCGCTGGGCGTCACCGCCGATGCGTGGGGCAATGAATGCCGCCAGCCTGGAGACACGCTCGGCCTTGTCGTAGACGCTGCCGAGCTTTTCCTGGAAAACCACGTTCTGCAAACGCTGGTTGAAGCTTTCCAGGGATTGTTTCTTGTCTTGCTTGAAGAAGAACTCAGCGTCTGTCAGGCGCGGGCGAACCACTTTCTCGTTACCGGCGATGATCTGCTGCGGGTCATTGCTTTCGATGTTGGCCACGGTGATGAAGCGGGGCAGCAGCTTGCCCTCCGCGTCCAGCAGGCAGAAGTACTTCTGGTTGTCCTGCATGGTGGTGATCAGCGCTTCCTGCGGCACTTCAAGGAAGCGTTCCTCGAACGAGCACACCAGCGGCACCGGCCATTCCACCAGCGCGGTCACTTCGTCCAGCAGGTTGGCCGGCACGATTGCCGTACCTTCCTGGCTGGTCGCCAGCTCTTCGGTGCGCTTGCTGATCAGCTCGCGGCGCTCGTTGGCGTCGGCCAGCACATAGGCGGCGCGCAGGTCGGCCAGGTAGTTGGCCGGCGACGTGATGCGTACGCTCTGAGGATGATGGAAACGGTGACCACGGGAATCGCGACCGGCCTTCTGCGCCAGGATCGTGCAATCGATGACCTCGTCGCCGAGCAGCATCACCAGCCATTGGGTCGGACGCACGAATTCTTCCTTGCGCGCGGCCCAGCGCATGCGCTTGGGAATCGGCAGGTCGTTCAGGGAATCTTCGACAATGGTCGGCAACAGGCTGGCGGTCGGCTTGCCCTTGATGCTCTGGCTGTAGCGCAGCTTCGGACCGCTCTGGTCGATCTCGCTCAGGTCCACGCCGCACTTCTTGGCGAAGCCCAGGGCGGCCTGGGTCGGGTTGCCGTCGGCATCGAACGCGGCCTGGCGTGGCGGGCCGTCGAGGTTGATGCTGCGGTCCGGCTGCTGGGTTTCCAGGGCGGTGATCAGCACGGCCAGGCGGCGCGGCGCGGCATAGACGTGCTTGGTTTCGAAGTTCAGGCCAGCGGCTTGCAGGCCTTTTTCGATGCCGGCCAGGAACGCATCGGCCAGGGTGTTCAGGGCTTTGGGTGGCAATTCTTCGGTGCCCAGTTCAACCAGAAAATCTTGAGCACTCATTGTGCAGCCTCCAGCTTAGCCAACACTTCATCACGCAGGTCCGGGGTCGCCATCGGGAAGCCCAGCTTGGCACGGGCCAGCAGGTAGGCTTGCGCAACGGAACGCGCCAGGGTGCGTACACGCAGGATGTATTGCTGGCGCGCGGTCACGGAAATCGCCCGGCGCGCATCCAGCAGGTTGAAGGTATGGGATGCCTTCAACACCATTTCATAGCTCGGCAGCGGCAGCGGCTGGTCCAGTTCGATCAGGCGCTTGGCTTCGCTTTCGTAGAAATCGAAAAGTTCGAACAGCTTGTCGACATTGGCGTGTTCGAAGTTATAGGTCGACTGCTCCACTTCGTTCTGGTGGAACACGTCGCCATAGGTCACTTTGCCGAACGGGCCGTCGGCCCACACCAGGTCATAGACCGAATCCACGCCCTGCAGGTACATGGCCAGGCGCTCGAGACCATAGGTGATCTCGCCGGTGACCGGGTAGCACTCGATACCGCCCGCCTGCTGGAAGTAGGTGAACTGGGTCACTTCCATGCCGTTGAGCCAGACTTCCCAGCCCAGGCCCCAGGCGCCCAGGGTTGGCGATTCCCAGTTGTCTTCGACGAAACGAATGTCGTGCACCAACGGGTCGAGGCCCACGTGCTTGAGGGAGCCCAGGTACAGTTCCTGGAAGTTCTCCGGGTTCGGCTTCAGGACCACCTGGAACTGGTAGTAATGCTGCAGGCGGTTCGGGTTTTCGCCGTAGCGGCCGTCAGTCGGGCGGCGGCTGGGCTGCACATAAGCGGCGTTCCAGGTTTCCGGGCCGATGGCACGCAGAAACGTGGCAGTGTGGAAAGTGCCGGCGCCTACTTCCATATCGTAGGGCTGAAGTACCACGCAACCTTGCTCGGCCCAGTATTGCTGGAGGGCGAGGATCAAGTCTTGGAAGGTACGCACGGCTGGCGTAGGCTGGCTCACGAAATTCACCTGTTTCTTGGGCTGCGATTTAAAGAGCGGGAGTATACCCGATTCGTTCGTGCGCACGCCCCCTGGAGCCTTATGCCACGCTGCTTTTGGTGTTCCGAAGATCCGTTGTACATGGCTTATCACGATCAAGAGTGGGGCACGCCGCTGCGCGATGCGCAGGGTCTGTTCGAGTTGCTTTTGCTCGAAGGGTTCCAGGCAGGGCTGTCCTGGATCACTGTTTTGCGCAAACGCGAGCGCTACCGGCAAGTGTTGTACGGCTTCGAGGTGCAACGGGTGGCGCAGATGAGCGACGCGGAAATCGATGAACTGATGCTCGACCCCGGCATCATCCGCAACCGTCTCAAGCTCAAGGCTGCACGCCGTAATGCCCAGGCCTGGCTGGCCCTGGAAGACCCGGTGGCATTCTTTTGGTCGTTCGTGGACGGCAAACCCATCGTCAACCATTTCAAGGACCGCACCGAAGTGCCGGCCATCACGCCTGAGGCGTTGGCGATGAGCAAAGGCCTGAAAAAACTCGGGTTCACCTTTGTCGGGCCGACTATTTGCTATGCGCTGATGCAGGCATCGGGCATGGTCATGGACCACACCCAAGACTGCGACCGCTACGCCGAGTTGGTAAACGGCGGTTAGAATAGCCGGCTCGCAACACGGCCCATACATTCAGGAGTGACCTGTGGATAAGTTGAAAGGCGCCTTGCTGGTCGGCGCTCTGCGGTTGTTTGCGCTGCTGCCCTGGCGAGCGGTGCAGGCGGTAGGCTCGGCCATCGGCTGGCTCATGTGGAAATTTCCCAACCGTTCCCGCGATGTGGTGCGGATCAACCTCGCCAAATGCTTTCCCGAGATGGACCCGGCCGAGCGCGAACGCCTTGTGGGCCAGAGCCTCAAGGACATCGGCAAGTCTCTGACCGAAAGCGCCTGCGCCTGGATCTGGCCGGCCCAGCGCTCCATCGAACTGGTGCGCGAAGTCGAAGGCCTGGAGGTGCTGAAAGAAGCCCTGGCCTCGGGCAAGGGCGTGGTTGGCATCACCAGCCATCTGGGCAACTGGGAAGTGCTCAACCACTTCTATTGCAGCCAGTGCAAACCGATCATTTTCTACCGTCCGCCCAAGCTCAAGGCGGTGGATGAATTGCTGCAGAAGCAACGCGTGCAATTGGGCAACAAAGTAGCGGCGTCGACCAAGGAAGGCATCCTCAGTGTCATCAAGGAAGTGCGCAAAGGCGGCCAAGTGGGCATCCCCGCCGACCCGGAACCGGCCGAATCCGCCGGCATCTTCGTGCCCTTCTTTGCCACCCAGGCCCTGACCAGCAAGTTCGTGCCGAACATGCTCGCTGGCGGTAAAGCAGTGGGCGTGTTCCTTCATGCCCTGCGCCTGCCGGACGGCTCCGGCTACAAAGTCATCCTCGAAGCCGCCCCGGAGGCGATGTACAGCACCGACACCGAAACGTCCTGCGCCGCCATGAGCCAAGTGGTGGAGCGCTACGTGCGGGCCTACCCAAGCCAGTACATGTGGAGCATGAAACGCTTCAAGAAACGCCCGCCGGGCGAGGCGCGGTGGTACTGACGACCTGTTGCTTGGGTGGTGAATGCACGATCGTGAACACCCAACAACCCCTGTGGGAGCCAGGCTTGCTCGCGACAGCGTCATGACATCCGCCGCATGACCCATTGACGCCACCCACCTGTGGCGAGGGAGCTTGCTCCCGCTGGGCTGCGTAGCAGCCCTACTCAGCTTCCTGGGTGACCGAAGTTCCGACTTTATCGGTCTGGAGGGTTACGAGCTGGCGGCATGGTCGGCTTCCTGACGGCTGACTGATCACGAGGAGGCGCAAAGCCTCAATCGTGTCCATGATTAAACGCCTGTGGTATCGGAAACGCTGGGATTGCAAAGCCATCTCTAGTCCATTGGATGACCGTCCAGCCAGAACGATCGCACTTCCTATGGTTCATCAATCAAGGAGTCCCCTCATGAACATCGACTTCACCGGACGTCACGTCCTGGTCACCGGTTCCACCAGCGGTATCGGTTTCGCGACCGCCAAAGGCTTCCTGGAAGCCGGCGCCCATGTGGTCATCAACGGTCGCAGCGAGAGCAGCGTGGAGGATGCGTTGCAGCGGTTGGGTGATCTTTCCTCCAAGGCCACAGGCTTTGTGGGCGATCTCAGTAACGAGCGAGGTTGCCAGACACTCATCGCCAAGCACCCCAGCTTCGATATCGTCATCAACAACCTGGGCATTTTCAAACAGCAAGACTTCTTCGAAACGCCGGACAGCGAATGGCAGCGCTTCTTCGAAACCAACGTGATGTCCGGTGTGCGTGTTTCCAGGGCTTATGCACAGGGTATGGTCGAGCGCGGTTGGGGGCGGATTGTATTTGTCTCGTCGGAATCGGGCGTGAACATTCCCGCCGACATGATCCACTACGGCTTCACCAAAACCGCGCAACTGTCCATCGCTCGCGGCCTGGCCAAACGCCTCGCCGGCACTGGCGTGACGGTGAACTCGGTGTTGCCTGGGCCGACGCTTTCCGAAGGCGTTGCCCAGATGCTCCAGGCAGACGTCGAGCGCAGCGGGGAAAGCCTGGAAAAGGTCGCGGCAGACTTCGTCAACGAGCATCGCAGCACCTCGATCATCCAGCGCGCGGCACGGGTAGAGGAAGTCGCCAACATGATCATCTACGCCAGCTCGGAACAGGCCTCGGCTACCACCGGCGCGGCGTTGCGTGTGGATGGTGGCGTGGTGGATAGCATCGTTTAGGCTGCCCTGACACATTGCAAAGACGCCGCTTCTCGTGAGAGATAAGCGGCGTTTCTATTTTGGAAGTACATAGGAGGATTCGACCGTTTTTTAACGATGAACGGGTAGTTCAACCCACTCTGTTTTCGATCAGTCGATCCGAACCACCTTCGGCTACGCGATTTTCGATCAGCCGATCCGAGCCGCCTTCAGCGACCCGGCTTTCGATCAGCCGATCCGACCCCCCCTCAGCGAACGTGGGTTGAACAAAGGGAGTCGCGAACGCATTGCCGAGGGACAGAGCCAGAAGCGAGCCAACGAGTATTTTGCTAAGAGTGTTCATGTCCAGATCCTTTTATTCGTGGAGGAAGTGAGTTAGACGGTGACGTGCAAACGAACGTCGACGTTGCCGCGTGTCGCGTTGGAGTACGGGCAAACCTGGTGAGCCGCATCGACCAGCGCTTGAGCATCGGCTTGATCCAGGCCTGGCAGGCTGATGTGCAGGTCGATGTCCAGGCCGAAACCACCAGGGATCTGGCCAATGCCGACATGGGCCGTGATCGAAGCGTCAGCCGGAATGCTGCGTTTGCTTTGGCTGGCGACAAATTTCAGCGCGCCGATGAAGCAGGCCGAGTAACCCGCTGCGAACAATTGCTCGGGGTTGGTAGCTTCCCCTCCGGCGCCGCCCAAGGCTTTTGGAGTGGCCAGTTTCACGTCGAGAATTTTGTCGCTGGAAACAGCACGGCCATCACGGCCACCGGTGGAGGTTGCGACTGCGGTGTAAAGAACGTTCATGGTGTTTCCTCATTTGCTGATTGATTGGATCGATTTTTGTTTGCGCCAAATGTTTGTGCGCTAACCAGTGACGTTAAAATTAATGCATGAATAATTAGCGCGCAAGGTAAATTTCAAAATATTTCCCTGCTTTTGGTTAACCCGTTGATATCTATGAATATTTATTTTCAGCCGTCACAGTCGCGTCAGCACGTGCGCGCCGTGAGGGAATCGGAGGAAGGAGCCATTAGGGGAAAGTCAAAAGGGCCAGCGCAATTGCAGGCCTTCGAAGAGAGGAACATCACAAGCAAATGATGGATTCTTGATCATGCCCCGTAGAGCATGGGCATCATCAAATTCCGACTGGTGATGCAAAGCCAATCCGGCTAAGCAACAGCCACTCGATTACGCCCCAGCGCTTTTGCCCGATACAGGGCCTTATCCGCATCGTTCATCAAGCTATGGAGATCCTTATTGCAGGCCTCCGTCGACGCGACGCCGAGGCTGGCTGATATGCCGTGAACAGGCTCGATCATCAAACCCGCAATGGCATCGATGAGCTGTTCTGCAATCTGGGTAGCGACCTCGATTGAAGTGTCTGGAAGCAGAATGGCGAACTCTTCCCCACCGAGCCGGCCATGTATATCCGTCGCCCGAAACGACGAACTGATCACCGTCCCCATCTCGCGTAAAACCTGATCCCCGACTTGGTGGCCGTAGGTGTCGTTGATGTGCTTGAAGTGATCCATATCCAGCATGACTGCGCACAACCCTAACCGGTTGCTCTTACATTCATCATAGAGCTGCTGGGCATGCTCAAAAAAAGCCCGCCGACTCTTCAGGCCGGTCAGTTCATCGGTTTGTGCGGCACGGGTGGAGATGCTGTTTGCCTGTTCCATCTCACGGGTGAGACGAAAGGCAATTTCCAGGGCTTGGGACATTTTGTGCGTGGCGCGAGCGGCAAATGCCGCGAACACCAAGATTGAAAGTGCCATGCCGACTTGAATCGGAGACGGTTGAAAGAGCAGCCAGACGGTGCACGGGAACAGCACCAGGCCAATGGAGGCCAGGGTCATATCGCGGTAAGCCGAATAGCAGGACACCGCACTGACAGACATGCCCACGGTAAACAGCATGACCAGTGCCTGGGACAACAGATCGTCCGCTGGCATCAGCACGAACGCACCACCGCCCCAGATGCTGGCGGATAGCACTAGCGTGACCCAGTACCTGCGCTCCCAGCGTTGTGGCGTACGCTCACTTTCGTCGCTGCGCAGATAGGCTATGAACATCGCGATACGCAACAGCGTCGATGCGGTCAGGATTAATAGCCACCAAGCGATAGTGCTGTGGTCAAACCGATCCCAACACAGCCAACTCAACATGATGGCAGCCAGGTAACTACCGAAAACCGCAGAAACAGACTGGCGAAACAGTTGCTGCAACCGATCTGTTCGAACCTGCTCGGCTATTACAAAATCCTGGCCATTGCGCAATCTTGGGCCATCCATTTGAACCACCTGATTATGACGCAGCGAAGAAGGCGATTGTGGCACCCTGCCATTAGCGCAAACAACTGAATTAAGCCCACAGCCCCAATTGCACCGAACTTAGTGGCGAGGATGCTTGCTTCCGCTGGGCCGTGACAGCGGCTCAACCTGCTAAAGAAAAAACCCGACGCTTCACGTCGGGTTTTTCGTGGCTACGACTGCAACCCGATGCGCTCAATGCTAGCGGATTACTCGACCTGCGACAGCTTCGCGTCGTCGCAACCGGCGGCACGGCATTCGCGCTCGATAGCCTTGAGTATGACGATACGCGCCTCAGTCTTCTCATTGGCACAGTCCAAGTAGAGCAGGCCATCGTTGGAACAGGCGTTGTCACGAGTCTTGATCCACTGGATCTGAGCGGCTTTCACTTTTTTCTTTTGATCCGGATTCAGCGCGCTCATCGTCTTCTTGTATTGATCATTGATGTCCTGATCTGACTGAACCATTTTCAGCGATGCGCAATAGGTTCTGTCATAGGCGTTTCTAGGATTATCGCAACTCATCGCAGACGCCGATGCCGATGCCGTTGCCAGCAATGCCCCAACCAACAAAGACTTGATCACTACTTCTCTCCCTGAATGCCCTCTATTGATTAGAGGTTGCGGCGCGAATTTATCATGAGGGTTTGTAAAACAATAAAAGTATTTGATTCAGCCATTTCTTTACCGAGCGGCAACCAGCTTGTTGTTTTAGCTCTTTATTCCAAGCATAAAAAAACGGGCCTGCATTCCCACGCAGCCCCGTTTTTTTGCCACCTGATCAGCTCAAAACGCCGGCAAAACTGCCCCTTTGTACTTCTCCAGAATGAATTTCTTCACTTCCGGCGTATGCAAAGCCGCCACCAGCTTCTTCATCGCTTCACTGTCCTTGTCGTCCGGACGGGCAACGAGGATGTTCACATAAGGCGAGTCGTTACCTTCAATCACCAACGCATCCTTGGAAGGATCAAGCTTGGCTTCCAACGCATAGTTGGTATTGATCAGCGCCAGATCCACCTGGGTCAGTACCCGCGGAATGGTCGCGGCTTCCAGCTCACGGAACTTCAGGTCCTTCGGGTTTTCAACGATGTCTTTGGTGGTCGACAGGATATTGTTCGAATCCTTCAACTTGATCACCCCAGCCTTCGCCAACAGCAACAGCGCACGGCCGCCGTTGGTGGCGTCGTTAGGAATCACCACGTTGGCGCCGCCTGGCAGTTCTTCCAGCTTTTTGTATTTGCTCGAATACGCGCCCAGTGGCTCCAGGTGCACACCCGCCACGCTCACCAAGTGCGTGCCCTTGGCCTTGTTGAACTCATCCAGGTACGGCTGGTGCTGGAAGAAGTTGGCGTCCAGGCGCTTTTCAGCAACCTGTACGTTCGGCTGGATGTAGTCGGTGAAGACCTTGACCTTGAGGTCCACGCCTTCGTTCGCCAGCGCCGGTTTGACGAATTCGAGGATTTCCGCATGCGGCACCGGCGTGGCCGCGACGGTCAGGGTATCGGCGTGGGCAGAGAACGCTGCGGCGGCAGCGAAGGCAACCAGTAGTTTTTTCATTCAGCTAACTCCTTTTTAGGCGCCTGCTCTCGACGCCGCCAGCGAATGGCCGGCTCATGGTTTTATTGGCGCGAGGCCTTATTTTCTAGAGAAATGCACAACCAGTTTGTCGCCCACGGTTTGCAGAACCTGAACCAGCACCAGCAGCAACACCACGGTGACGACCATGACATCGGTCTGGAAACGCTGGTAACCGAAGCGGATCGCCAGGTCGCCCAGACCACCGGCGCCGACCACACCGGCCATGGCCGTGTAGGACACCAGCGTAATGGCTGTCACCGTAATCGCTGCAAAAATGCCCGGGCGGGCTTCCGGCAGCAAGGCGTTGACGATGATCTGCCGCGTGGTGGCGCCCATGGCCTGGGTCGCTTCGATGATGCCGCGATCCACTTCGCGCAGTGCCGTTTCCACCAGGCGAGCGAAGAACGGGGTGGCGCCGACCACCAGCGGTGGGATCGCGCCGGCCACGCCCAGGGAGGTGCCGGTGATCAACACCGTGAACGGGATCATCACGATCAACAGGATGATGAATGGCAGCGAACGCAGGATGTTTACGACCAGCGACAGCAGCGCATAAACGCCGCGGGCTTCGAGCAACTGGCGCGGGCTGCACAGAAACAGCAACACGCCCAGGGGCAAGCCGAGCAGCACGGTGAACAGCAGCGAACCGAACAGCATCAGGAAGGTGTCGCCGGTGGCCAGCCAGATTTCCAGCCAGTCGATATTGGAGAAGAACGAACTCAACAGTTCCATTAGCGCAGCACCTCCATGTGGACATCGGCCGCGGTGAAGCGGGCGAACGCCGCCTCCATGTCACCGCCGGTGATGGCGAGGGTCAGTTGCCCGTAGGGGGTGTCTTTGATGCGGTCGATACGTCCCGCCAGGATGCTGTAGTCCACGCCGGTCTCCCGGGCGACGGTGCCGAGCAACGGCGCGTAGGTCGCATCGCCTTGGAACGTCAGACGCACGATGCGTCCTGGGACGTGGGCGAAATCGTCGCGCTGTTCGCTTTCGTCGATCTGCTCGTCTTCCTGGACGAAACGTTTGGTGGTCGGGTGCTTGGGGTGCAGGAACACGTCGGCCACCGGGCCTTGCTCGACGATTACGCCAGCGTCCATCACCGCCACTTGATCGCACACTCGGCGGATCACGTCCATTTCATGGGTGATCAAAACGATAGTCAGCTTCAGCTCGCGGTTGATCTCCGCCAGCAATTGCAGCACCGAGGCGGTGGTCTGCGGGTCAAGGGCACTGGTGGCCTCGTCGCAAAGCAGGATCTTGGGTTTGGTCGCCAGGGCACGGGCGATGCCGACGCGCTGCTTCTGGCCGCCGGACAATTGCGCCGGGTATTTGCGGGCATGGTCTGAAAGCCCTACCCGCGCCAGCAGCTCGGCGACGCGCCGGTCGATTTCGCTGCGGGACAATTCGCCTGCCAGCGTCAGCGGCAGCGCCACGTTGTCGGCGACAGTCTTGGATGCCAGCAGGTTGAAGTGCTGGAAGATCATCCCGACCTGTTGACGGAAACGGCGCAGGCCGCTGGCGTCCAGGGCGGTGACTTCTTCGCCATCGACGATGATCTTGCCGCCCGTGGAATCTTCCAGGCGATTGATCAGGCGCAGCAGAGTACTTTTTCCTGCTCCGGAATGGCCGATGAGGCCGAAGACCTGACCGTTCTCGATTGTCAGGCTGGTCGGATGCAGGGCGGGGATATCCCTACCGGCAACCCGGTAGGTTTTATGGACGTTTCGAAACTCGATCACGTAGCGAACCTTGTGGGGCGCGTTGAAAAAGGATCAGCGGTAAGCCGGGCGCGCATTTTAGCCTGTCCTTATAGGGGTTCTTAGCATTTATTTGAGATTGAACCAGCGAATTGGCAATAAGGCGATCAAAGGACATTAAAAAGGAACACAGCGAAACGGTACTGGTCACTCATTAGGCAACTCAAAACATGCCCAGGTACCGTGCCTGGCGCATCGAACTCACGGGTCCTGGCCACGGCGGGGATCGCAACGAGGAGTCACGCCTGATGAGCACTAAAAAGCCTGCCGCCCCTAGCCAACTGGCCGGGACCGATACCTTGGATCGCACCAACACCAACGCCAAGCTCGAAAGCCTGGAGCAGTTTCGCTCCGATGCCACGGAACAGGCGCTGCGCACAAACCAGGGCGTAAAAATCGCCGATAACCAGAACACCCTGCGTGCCGGCGCCCGTGGGCCATCGTTGCTGGAAGATTTCATCATGCGTGAGAAAATCACGCACTTTGACCATGAGCGGATCCCGGAGCGCATCGTCCATGCCCGCGGGACCGGTGCCCATGGCTACTTTCAGGCCTATGAATCACATGCGGCCCTGACCAAGGCTGGTTTCCTGCAAGACCCCAATAAAAAAACGCCTGTGTTCGTGCGTTTTTCCACCGTGCAGGGTCCACGCGGTTCCGGTGACACCGTACGGGACGTGCGCGGTTTTGCCGTGAAATTTTTCACCGACGAGGGCAACTTCGACCTGGTGGGCAACAACATGCCGGTATTTTTCATCCAGGACGCGGTGAAATTTCCAGATTTTGTCCACGCGGTGAAACCCGAGCCCCATAACGAAATCCCCACCGGTGGCTCGGCCCACGACACCTTTTGGGATTTTGTCTCATTGGTTCCGGAATCTGCTCACATGGTGATATGGGCCATGTCCGACAGGGCGATTCCAAAGAGCCTGCGCACGATGCAGGGTTTTGGCGTGCACACCTTCCGTATGATCAACGCTGAAGGGCGCAGCAGCTTCGTCAAGTTCCACTGGCGGCCCAAGGCGGGCACTTGTTCCCTGGTGTGGGACGAAGCCCAGAAGCTTGCAGGCAAGGACACCGATTATCACCGTCGCGATCTGTGGGAATCCATCGAGATGGGCGACTACCCCGAGTGGGAGTTCGGCGTTCAGATCGTTGCCGAGGAAGACGAGCATAAATTCGACTTCGACTTGCTCGACCCGACCAAGATCATCCCAGAAGAACTTGTGCCCATCACCCCGTTGGGCAAGATGGTACTGAACCGCAACCCGGACAACTTCTTCGCCGAGGTGGAGCAGATTGCGTTCTGCCCAGGACATATCGTGCCGGGCATCGACTTCACCAACGACCCATTGCTGCAAGGACGGCTGTTTTCATACACCGATACGCAGATCAGCCGACTCGGCGGCCCGAATTTTCATGAGCTGCCTATTAACCGCGCCATCACGCCCGTGCACAACGGCCAACGTGATGCGATGCACCGCACCACCATCGATAAAGGGCGCGCGTCCTACGAGCCGAACTCCATCGACGGTGGCTGGCCGAAGGAAACCCCGCCAGGTCCTCAAGATGGCGGTTTCGAAAGCTATCCGGAGCGTATCGACGCCCACAAGATCCGCCAGCGCAGCGATTCGTTCGGTGATCATTTCTCCCAGGCTCGGCTGTTCTACAAGAGCATGAGCGCCCACGAACAAGAGCACATTATCGCGGCCTATAGCTTCGAGCTGGGCAAGGTGGAGCGCGAGTTCATCAGGGCGAGGCAGGTAAACGAGATTCTCGCCAATATCGATCTGGAGTTGGCCGGGCGCGTTGCGAAAAACCTCGGCTTGCCGGCGCCCACCGCCTGTACGGTTGATGTTCCGACGCCTTCGTTGCAGCAGTCCCCGGCATTGAGCCAGGCGAACCTGCTGTCCGGCGACATCAAGACACGCAAGGTCGCGGTGTTGGTGGCGAATGGCGTCGACGGCGCGATCATCGATGCGCTCAAAAAGGCGCTGGAGGCAGAAGGCGCCCACGCGAAGATCCTTGGTCCGACGTCCGCTCCAGTGACGGCGGCCAACGGACAAACGCTGCCGGTGGATGCTTCGATGGAAGGCCTGCCGTCGATTGCCTTCGACGCGGTGTTTGTACCGGGTGGCGTGGAGTCGATCAAAGCCTTGAGTGCCGATGGAGTGGCGTTGCACTACCTGTTGGAAGCTTACAAACACCTCAAGGCCATTGCGCTGCATGGCGAAGCCCGGCAGTTGTTGGTGTTGTTGAAGCTAGAGGCGGACGCAGGGTTGATTCCGGATGCTGACGCGAGCAAGTTCCAGGCGTTTTTTGACGCGATTGCTCAACATCGGGTTTGGGCGCGGGAGGCTAAGGCCAAGGCGGTTCCGGCCTAAAGGAAATTTGTTGTCCGCCGGGACGCTATCGCGAGCAAGCTCGCTCCCACGGGGGTTAGTAGTCGTTCACTAAACTCATGGGAAGCGAGCGTGCTACGGGCAGCGTTCCGACGAGGCTTTGTCAGGGCTTGCGCGGAGTTAGAACCAACTGCGCAGGCACGTTGCGTAAAATTTGCTTGCGCAGTTTCAGATCGAACCCAGGATCTAGCTTCTTGACTCGTTTGCTCAGCAATGTGGCCAACCAAGGGTAATCATCGGTGCGCGGCACCTGGATGCTGACATCACACTTGAAATTCACAATATCTGCGGCGATGGCGTCCAGTTGATGACGCATTTGCCGAATATCACCTAGATTCAACGCGACTGTTGTGCTGGGTGCGCTCGGATCGATCATTTTGGCGACCGGCTTGGCTTCGGCGGCCTTGAGATCGGCCTCGGCTTTTTCCAGGTCGGCTTTACGCGCTTCGGCAATCGCGCTGTTGACTTCGCCGGTAAGCGCCGGCGCCTTTGGCATCAGGGCGCGAGCTCGGCTAAGGGCCGTGGCGGCGGCATTTACATCGCCTTTCTGCAGATCGATCTGGCTACGGCGCAAGTACGCCTCGGCCAGTTGACGCTGGTAAGGCTCCAACGATGGGTCTTCCGGCGATTGAGCCTGCAACGTTGCCAATTGATCTTCGGCGGTGGCCAATTCATTGCCGGCCAGGCTCTGTTGCAGCTGCGCGAGGGCCGGACCCCGCGTATCAGGGGCTTGGGTGACCGGCGGCGTGCTCTGGCAGGCGCCCAGCAGGGAAAACGCGACAAGGAGCAGATAACGGGAGGCGAACGGCTTCATTCCTGCGACTCTCTATTTGCGCAAAAAGCGAGCAAGTCTACACCCCTCGACGGGGTAGGACAAAACTCAGCAGAAACAACGCCGCGGCGCTGACCACGATGGACGGGCCGGCCGGGGTGTCCTTGAACCATGAAAGTGCCAGCCCGCCACATACGGCGAGCATGCCCAGCAGGCTCGCGCCCAGGGCCATCTGCTCGGGCGAGCGAGCGTGACGCTGTGCCGCAGCCGCCGGAATGATCAGCAACGAAGTAATCAGCAACACACCGACGATCTTCATCGCCACCGCAATGACAACCGCGATCAACAGCATCAGCGCCAATCGCAGGCCCACCACGGGCAAACCTTCGACCCGCGCCAGCTCCTCATGGACCGTGACCGCCAGCAGCGGACGCCACAGCGCCACGAGCAACGCCAGTACCGCCGCGCTGCCGCCAAGGATCCAAGAGAGATCCGCCGGGCTGATCGCCAGCAGGTCACCGAACAGATAGGCCATCAGGTCGATACGGACGTCACGCATGAAGCTCAGCACCACCAATCCCAAGGACAGGGTGCTGGGGGCCAAGATGCCCAGCAACGTGTCGGACGCCAGCGGCTGGCGCTGTTGCAGGGTCACCAGCACCACCGCCAGCAACAGGCAGCCGACGGTAACGGCCACTGCGGGACTGACGTCCAGCAGGAAACCCAGGGCCACGCCCAAGAGCGCCGCATGGGACAAGGTGTCGCCAAAATATGCCATGCGCCGCCAGACCACGAACGAGCCCAGTGGACCAGCCACGAGCGCGAGGGCCAAGCCTGCAAGCAGGGCATACAACAGAAAATCAGCCATGCTTGCAGCCGTCTCCATGAACATGATTGGAAGCAGAAGGGGCGCTGACCACCGAACCGTGCAGGTCATGGGCATGGTCATGGTGGTGGTGATAAATCGCCAGGCTCTGTGCGTTCTTTCCGAACAATTCGACGAATGCTGGATCACCGCTGACTTGTTCGGGGTGGCCGGAGCAGCAGACGTGGCGGTTGAGGCACACCACTTGGTCGGTGGTGCTCATGACCAAATGAAGATCGTGGGAGACCATTAACACGCCGCAACCATGGCGGTCGCGCAGGCGGGTGATCAAGCTGTATAGCTCGGCCTGTCCCGCGACATCGACGCCTTGCACGGGCTCGTCGAGCACCAATAACTCCGGCTCGCGCAGCAGGGCCCGGGCCAGCAATACACGCTGCATCTCGCCCCCGGAAACACTTTGCACCGGACTGTCGATCACTTGCTCGGCGCCGACTTCCTTCAGCGCCGCCAAGGCTCGCTCGCGATCGACGCCTGGTACCAGGCGCAGGAAGCGCAGGACCGAAAGCGGCAAGGTCGGATCGACGTGGAGTTTTTGCGGCATGTAGCCGACGCGCAACTTGGGTTTGCGCCAGACGCTGCCGCTGTTTGGCTTGAGCAAACCCAGCACGGCGCGCACCAGGGTGGTCTTGCCGGCGCCGTTGGGGCCGATCAAGGTCACGATCTGCCCCGGTTCGACGCTTAAATGGATGTTGTCCAGCACGCTCTGCCCGGCGAACGTCACGGCCACCTGGTCGAGGCGGATCAACGCGTTGCTCATCAGGCCCCCTGGCAGCCGGAGCAGAGACCGACCACTTCGACGGTCTGGGTGTCGACCACGAAGCCGACCTCCCTGGCGCTGGCGATGATCGCGTCGCTGATGGACTTTTGTTCAAGCTCGATCGCCGCATGACATTCGCGACAGATCAGGAACTGGCCCTGGTGGGTGTGCTCCGGGTGGTTGCAGCCGACGAAGGCATTCAGCGACGAGATGCGATGCACCAAGCCGTTTTCCAGCAGGAAGTCCAACGCACGGTAGACGGTCGGCGGCGCGGCCCGTCGGCCGTCCTGCTCGCTGAGCACCGCGAGGATGTCATATGCACCCAGCGGCTTGTGGCTTTGCCAGACCAATTCCAGCACGCGGCGACGCAGGGCGGTCAGGCGCAACCCTTGGCGCGCGCAGATGGCGTCGGCCTCGGACAGTGCGCTGTGCACGCAGTGGGAGTGATCGTGGGGACGACTGGCAAGGGGTGTAATAGGCATGGGCAGCGACGAGTTTGGTGAGAGACGTTATTATGTTACCCGTTCTCGTCTCTCCGAGTGGTCATCGTGTCCCGAATTTTTTCGCTCTTTGTCGCTTTTGTCGCAAGTTTTCTGCTGATCGGCCCGGTCCAGGCGGACGTCAAGGTACTCACCAGCATCAAGCCGCTGCAATTGATTGCCGCCGCGGTGCAGGACGGCGTGGCAGTTCCGCAGGTATTGCTACCGCCGGGGGCTTCGCCCCATCACTATGCGTTGCGGCCATCCGATGTACGCAAGGTGCAATCGGTGGATTTGCTCTACTGGATCGGCCCAGACATGGAAGGTTTCCTACCGCGTGTGCTGAACGGTCGTACCTTGCCTTCCATCGCGGTCCAGGACTTGCCGGGGCTCAAGTTGCGTCATTTCGCCGAGGACAGCGCGTCCCACGAGGATCATGACCATGATCAGGGCGATGACCACGATCACGACCACCGCCCCGGCACCGTGGATGCCCACCTGTGGCTTTCGCCGCATAATGCGCGGGTGATCGCCGCCAGGATGGCGGCTGACCTGAGCGCTGCGGATCCGGCGAACGCTACCCGTTACCAAGGCAACCTCAAGGGCTTCAACCAGCGTCTCGATGCGTTGGATACACGCCTCAAGGCCCGCCTGGCCGGGGTCGTGGGCAAACCTTATTTTGTCTTCCACGAGGCGTTCGATTATTTCGAAGACACTTACGGCCTCAAGCACGCCGGTGTGTTCGCCGTGGCCGCCGAAGTGCAGCCCGGAGCCCAGCATGTGGCGGCGATGCGCACGCGCTTGCAAGCGGTAGGCAAGACCTGCGTCTTCAGCGAGCCGCCGTTGCGCCCGCGCCTGGCCGAAACCCTGGTGGCCGGGTTGCCGGTGAAACTGGCGGAGCTGGACGCACTGGGCGGCTACACCCCGGCGACGGCGCAAGGATATGAGCAGCTGTTGGAAAAGTTGGGCAATGATCTGGCGGGGTGTCTGGAGTCGTTATAACCCCACTGCTCTTGTGGCGAGGGAGCTTGCTCCCGCTGGGCGCGCGAAGCGGCCCTAAAAATCTTGCGGTCGCTGCGCAACCGAGCGGGAGCAAGCTCCCTCGCCACAAAAGCCTTCGCGCCGGCCTGCTGTTATAGGGCGAACGGCAACCCCGCATGAACCGTCTGCCGCTGCGCCAAGCGCTGCTGGAACTCCATGGGATCGTGAATCAACACATCCTGCCCGGCAAACGATTCGGCGGCGATCAACCGCGACAACCAGAACCGCACGCACGCCACGCGCAGCATGGTCGGCCACAGCTGCGCCTCGGCGGCGGTGAACGGCCGTAGCGCGGCGTAGGCCCCCAGCAGTGCTCTTGCCCGGGGACCGTCGAGCACGCCGTCATCGTCCGAACACCAGTCATTCAAGGCGATGGCGACGTCATAAAGCATCGGCCCGGAGCAGGCGTTGTAGAAATCGATCAATCCGGTCAGGTGCGTGCCTTCGAACATCGCGTTGTCGCGGAACAGGTCCGCGTGGATGTTGGCGCGAGGCAGCGCGAGGATGCCGACCTTTTGCAGCGAGATCTCGTCCAGCGCTGTTTCCAGCAGCCGATGGGCTTCGGCATCGAGGCGCGACAACAGCTTGGCACCCTCCTCCTGCATCCAGTCGAGGCCGCGATCGGTCTTGCGCTTGATCATTTTGTCGCGTGTCGCCAGGTGCAGGTGTGCGAGCAATTCGCCGACCTGCGCGCAATGCTGCGAATTGGCCTGCTTGATGTGCTTGCCGGCCAGGCGCGGTTGCAGCAGTGCCGGTTTGCCGGCCAGTTCACGCAACGCAACGCCGTCGGTGGTGCGCAGTGCGTAGGGCACCGGCAGGTTGGCGTCGTGCAGCACGTCCAGCAGCTCGATGAAGAACGGCATTTCCTGCACCGGGCCGCGCTCGACCAGGGTCAGGACGAATTCGCCCCGCTCAAGGCTGATGAAAAAATTGGTGTTTTCGCTGCCAGCGGCAATCCCCTGGAAGTCAAGCAGGCGGCCGAGCCCGTAAGGGGCGAGAAAGGTTTCCAGCTCGGGCCGAGCCAGGGGCGTGAACACAGACATGGTTAAAACTGCCAGTACGGGCGCTCTTCAGCGAGCGCCGGTTGAAGTCGAGAGCGGCATTACCACTCAAAGATTTTCCACGAAGGGATCAGCATATCCGGCTGGTCCGAGCGGATGAAATTTGCATCGGTGCCGTCGGCGCGAACCAGGAAATAAGGCTTGCCGTTCTTGGGCGTGACCTTGATCGCGTACAAAAAGCCGTTTTGCCGATATTCCTGGATGGTTTTATCGCCTTCGGTGCGGATGGTGACATCCGGGTCCGCCGAGGGTGCGTCATCCGCCGCCATGACGGCTATCGGGGTGAATGCAAACAAACCAGCGAGTAACAGGCGATTTAGTGTACGCATGATAACCTTGTCCCTTTGTCGTCAACGGTCCCGCTATTCTAGCCCCGGACCCGCCGAAAAGGTTGATCCTGCTCATGAGCCAAGCCCCCCTCGTCCTGGTGGACGGTTCTTCTTATCTGTACCGCGCCTTTCACGCGCTGCCACCGCTGACCACCTCCAAAGGCCTGCCGACCGGTGCGGTCAAGGGCGTGCTGAACATGCTCAAGAGCCTGCGCAAGCAGTATCCGGACAGCCCATTCGCGGTGGTATTCGACGCAAAGGGCGGGACATTTCGCGATGCCCTGTACGCTGAATATAAAGCCAACCGCCCAAGCATGCCCGACGACATGCGCGTACAGATCGAACCGCTGCACGCCAGCGTCAAGGCCCTGGGTTTCCCACTGCTGTGCGTGGACAACGTCGAAGCCGACGACGTGATCGGCACCCTGGCCCGTAGCAGTGCCGCCGCCGACCGGCCTGTGGTGATCTCCACTGGCGACAAGGACATGGCGCAACTGGTCGATGGGCACATTACCTTGGTCAATACGATGACCGGTAGTGCGCTGGACGTGGCTGGCGTGAAGGAGAAGTTTGGCGTCGCTCCAGAGCAGATCATCGATTACCTGGCGTTGATGGGCGATTCTTCCGACAACATCCCGGGCGTTCCGGGTATCGGGCCGAAGACCGCGTCCGGCCTGTTGGTAGGCGTCAACGGCGGCCTGACCGAGCTGTATGCGCAACTGGACATCGTTGCCACGCTGCCGATTCGCGGCGCCAAGACGTTGGCTGCCAAGTTGGAAGAACACAAGGAAATGGCGTTTCTTTCCTACGAACTGGCGACCATCAAGACAGACGTGCCCCTGGATATCGGCCTTGACGACCTGCAGATGGGCTCGCCGGATCACGAAAAGCTCGCCGAGTTGTATACGCTGCTGGAATTCAAGAGCTGGTTCGAAGAGAACCAGCGCGACGCCAAGCGTGCCGGCCAGGATATCGTGGAAGTCACCGAAGAGCCGGCGGCGGGTATCGAGAAGAAGTACGAGGTCATCCTTGATCAGGCCAGCTTCGATGCGTGGCTGGCGAAGCTGGAGCAGGCGCCGCTGTTTTCCCTGGTGACACAAACCAATGGTGGGGATGCGCAGCATTCTCAACTGGTGGGGTTGTCGTTCTCCGTGGCCCCTTTCGAGGCGGCCTACATCCCGCTGACCCATTCCTACATGGGCGTGCCGGAGCAATTGGATCGCGACACAGTGCTCAAGGCGCTCAAGCCTTTGCTGGAAAATCCGCACAAGCTCAAAGTCGGTCAGCATGCCAAGTTCGAAACCAACATCCTGGCTAATTGCGCCATCGATGGCGACCAAAACAACGGCATCCTGGTGCAGGGCATCGTCTTCGACACCATGCTGGAGTCCTACGTACTGGATTCCACGGCGACCCGTCACGACATGGACAGCCTGGCGCTGAAATATTTGGGGCAGAGCAAGACCGATATCCAGGACATCGCCGGCAAAGGCGTCAAACAGCTGAGCTTCGACCAGATTTCACTTGAGCTGGCGGGCCCGTACGCGGCCGAAGACGCCGACGTGACCTTCCGCCTGCACCAGGCCTTGCAAGAAAAACTGGCCGTCACGCCAAGCCTGGGCAAGGTGCTCAACGAGATCGAAATGCCGTTGATGCCGGTCCTGGCGCGCATCGAGCGCCAAGGGGCGCTGGTGGATGCCAACCTGCTCGGCGTACAGAGTGTCGAGCTGGGTGACAAACTGGTGGCGCTGGAGCGTGAGGCGTTTGCCATTGCCGGTGAGGAATTCAACCTGGGCTCGCCCAAGCAATTGGGCGTGATCCTGTACGAAAAGCTCGGCTTGCCGGTGCTCAGCAAAACCGCCAAGGGCCAGGCATCGACCGCCGAAGCAGTGCTTGCCGAGCTGGCGGAGCAGGATTACCCGCTGCCCAAGGTGCTGATGCAGTACCGCTCGTTGAGCAAGCTCAAGAGCACCTACACCGATCGCCTGCCGGAGCAGATCAACAGCCGCACCGGACGCGTCCATACCAACTACCAGCAAGCCGTCGCCGCGACCGGGCGTTTGTCATCCATAGACCCGAACCTGCAGAACATTCCTATCCGCACCGCGGAAGGCCGTCGGATTCGTCAGGCATTCGTCGCGCCCAAAGGCTACAAGCTGTTGGCGGCGGACTACTCGCAGATCGAGCTGCGGATCATGGCGCACCTGGCTAAGGATGAAGGATTGCTCCATGCCTTTCGCAACGACCTGGACGTGCACCGCGCCACTGCTGCCGAAGTGTTCGGCGTAGAGCTGGAGGCGGTGACCCATGATCAACGACGCAGCGCCAAGGCAATCAATTTCGGTTTGATCTACGGCATGAGCGCCTTCGGCCTGGCCAAGCAGATCGGTGTCGATCGCAAGCAGTCCCAGGCTTACATCGATCGCTACTTCACCCGGTATCCCGGTGTGCTGGAGTACATGGAGCGCACCCGCGCACAGGCCGCCGAACAAGGTTTCGTCGAAACCATTTTCGGTCGCCGGTTATACCTGCCGGACATCAACGCGAAAAACCCGGCCCTGCGCAAAGGCGCCGAGCGCACCGCCATCAACGCGCCGATGCAAGGCACGGCGGCCGACATCATCAAGAAAGCCATGGTTGCCGTGGATGGCTGGCTGAGCGCGTCAGGGCTGGATGCGAAAGTCATCCTGCAGGTCCACGACGAACTGGTGCTGGAAGTGCGTGAAGACCTGGTCGACCAGGTGAGTGTGGAAATCCGCCAGCACATGAGCGCCGCGGCCTCGCTGGACGTCCCGCTGCTGGTGGAGGTGGGCGTGGGCAATAACTGGGACGAGGCACACTGATTCTTCCGTGCTGAAACCTCCGAGCTCTTGTGGCGAGGGAGCTTGCTCCCGCTCGGCTGCGCAGCAGTCGTAAACCGGGCGATGCGGTCTACTGGAAAAATGCAGGGGCCTGCGGCGCAGGCCAGCGGGAGCAAGCTCCCTCGCCACAGGGGATTGGTGTCAGGATAGGGATATGGCCATCGCGAGCAAGCTCGCGATAGCGACAGCCCAGGCAATCGATACCGCATTGAATCACCGCAAACCCAGGCGTGGCCTCGTTAGCTCTGAAATTTCCTACAGTTATTTCCAAAATAATCTGAACTAAAGTTGTGAATTACCACTCAGAGATTCTGAATGGCTGGTGAAGCCCTTCAATGCTCCTATGTTGTGTTAAGTGTTGGCAGATATCTGGACCCCGCCCTAGCGGTCCGGAACTTGGACCCCGAACTTCCCCCTCCCCATACGAAGTCCGGGGTTTTTTTTTGCCTGCGATTTGGCTATTCAGCCGCCTCGCCGCCCTTGTCCGCCAGCTCCATCCAATCGGCCAATACCGTGTAGGCCTCTTCCAGCCCCATGCGCTTGGGGGCAGAGAACAACTGGATAGTAATCGTGTCGCCCCAACCCTTACGGATCTCCGATTGCACTTTGAGCAGGGTGTTCTTTGCCGCGCCGTAAGTGAGCTTGTCGGCCTTGGTCAGCAAGATGTGCATCGGCATGCCGCTGGCAACGGCCCAGTCGAGCATCAGCAGGTCGAAGTCGGTCATCGGATGGCGGATATCCATCATCAGAATCAGGCCTTTCAAACTCTCGCGGCTACCCAGGTAAGCTTCCAGGTGTCGTTGCCAGTGCTGTTTGAGCGGGATTGGCACCTTGGCATAACCGTAGCCCGGCAGGTCGACCAAACGGCGTTCATCGTCTAGCTTGAAGAAGTTCAAGAGCTGTGTGCGACCCGGGGTTTTCGAGGTGCGCGCCAGGCTTGCATGGGTCAGGGTGTTCAGCGCGCTGGACTTGCCAGCGTTGGAACGTCCGGCGAAAGCCACTTCGAAACCTTCGTCGTCAGGGCATTGATCGACTTTGGCAGCGCTGAGCATGAAGGTGGACTGTTGGCACAGGCCAAGGATGGGGTTCTTCAGTTGCATGGGATTTCCGATGTGGGCGGCGTCGGGAATGGACGCGGCAAGCTGTGTCGTTTCCGTTTCAGTGACGCCAGTATATAATGCCGCAGATTTTGTGTGCGCTTTGTCCCAGCGTAGGATGAAGCTCACGGGAGCGATAGAACTGAATTGCGCATCAGAACGCAGCTCGTTCCCAACCCTGAAAAGGTCGTTTTATGACGAAATGGCTGCTAGCTGCCGGTGTCTTGATGCCGCTTTACAGCGCTCAGGCTACACAGGATCCGGAAGCTGTGTACAACCGTGTTTGTGGTGCCTGTCATTCCGGCCAACTACCCATGGCGCCTCGCAAGGGTGACCAGGAAGCTTGGACGCCGAGGTTGGCGAAAGGTATGGGGACGCTGGTGCAACACGTGACCCAGGGTTTCAAGGCGATGCCGCCGCGTGGTTTGTGCATGGACTGCAGTGCCGAGGATTACCAAGCCATCATCCAGTGGATGAGCGAGTAAGCCCGGTCCATAACTCTTAACCCTTAGCCGTAGTTGGATTAGCTGATGAACAAACTGATCGTGAGTCTGCTGTTGACCTTGGGGATAACCGGCGTAGCCCACGCCGCTGGCGATGCCGCCGCCGGTCAGGCGAAAGCGGCCGTATGCGGGGCCTGCCACGGTCCGGATGGCAATAGCATGGCGCCCAACTTTCCAAAACTGGCGGGCCAGGGTGAGCGCTACCTGACCAAGCAGTTGAAGGAAATCAGGGATGGCAAGCGTGTCGTCCTGGAAATGACCGGCCTGCTGAACAACCTGAACGATCAGGATCTGGCGGACCTCGCGGCGTATTTCGCCAGCCAGAAGGGCAGCGTTGGCGCCGCCGATCCAAAACTAGTGGCTCGCGGCGAAGCGCTGTTCCGCGGTGGCAACCTGGAAAAAGGCCTGCCAGCCTGCACCGGGTGCCACTCCCCTGACGGCAAGGGCAATGCCGCTGCCGGTTTCCCACACCTGGGCGGCCAGCATGCCCAGTACATCACCAAGCAACTCACCGATTTCCGCAAGGAAGAAGGTGGTCGCGCCAACGATGGCGACGCGATGACCATGCGTACGATTGCTCGCAAGCTGAGCGACGAAGACATCGCGGCCGTTTCCAGCTACATCCAGGGCCTGCACTGAGGCCGTTGCAAGGGGGACATCTCTTGCAACGTTAACGCCCGATTAATCTATCGATGCAAACATCAAAAGGGTGGCTTTGGCCGCCCTTTTTTGTGGCCGCTGCCGTTACACTAGCGAAACTGAACCCGCCGGGCCCTGTCTGAAAAACACGCCTCGCGAGGCCACCTCATTTGTCCAGGAGTAAAGCATGCGTAATCTGATCATCAGCGCCGCGCTCGTCGCCGCCAGCCTGTTCGGCGTGACTGCCCAAGCAGCTGAAGCACCCGCCGCGCCTTATGTCGAATTGGCCAACCCCGTGCCGGTAGCAGTGCCTGGCAAGGTCGAGGTCGTGGAGCTGTTCTGGTACGGCTGCCCGCATTGCTACGCATTCGAGCCTGTGATCAATCCATGGGCTGAAAAGCTGCCTTCGGACGTGAATTTCGTGCGCATTCCCGCCATGTTCGGCGGCCCATGGGACGCTCACGGCCAGATGTTCCTGACCCTCGAGGCCATGGGCGTCGAGCATCAGGTTCACGCTGCGGTGTTCAACGCGATCCAGAAAGAAGGCAAGAAGCTCACCAAGAAAGAAGACATGGCTGAGTTCCTCGCGACCCAGGGCGTCGACAAGGATAAGTTCTTGGCCACGTTTGATTCCTTTGCTATTCAGGGACAGATCAAGAAGGCCCGTGAGCTGGCGAAGAAATACGAAATCACCGGCGTACCGACCATGGTCGTCAATGGCAAATACCGCTTTGACATCGGCTCCGCTGGCGGCGCGAACGAAGCGCTGCAACTGGCGGACACGCTGATCGCCAAAGAGCGAGCGGCCACCAAGGCTGCTGCCAACTAAGCCCGGCCCACGGCCATGGCCCGCTGGAGTACCGAGCGCATCGTTGGCCTGCACGAACCGCGGGTCAACGAGCACCATGTCGCCTCCACGGGCCTGCCGGCGGACAGCCGCCTGCGGTTGCTCAGTTTTAATATCCAGGTCGGCATCAGCACCGAGCGCTACCGGCACTACCTGACCCGGGGCTGGCAACATCTGCTACCCCATACGGGACGCGCCGGTAACCTGCAAAAGATAGGCGACCTGCTGAAAGACTTCGACCTGGTTGCCTTGCAGGAAGCCGATGGCGGAAGCCTGCGCTCCGGCTACATCAATCAAGTCGAACACCTTGCCCATCTTGGTGCGTTCCCCTACTGGTACCAACAACTCAATCGCAACCTCGGCCGGCTCGGCCAGCACAGCAACGGCGTGCTGAGTCGCCTGCGACCGTGGGCGATCGAAGACCATCCGCTACCAGGCCCCAAGGGGCGTGGAGCGATCCTGGCGCGCTTCGGCGAAGGTCCGGAGGCGCTGATTGTGGTGATGATGCACTTGGCTCTCGGGGCTCGCACCCGAACGATGCAGTTGGCCTACATTCGCGAACTGATCGGCGGCTACAAGCACCAGGTGCTGATGGGCGACATGAACACCCACGCCAATGACTTGCTCCAGACGTCGCCTCTGCGCGACCTTGGCCTGCTCGCCCCGCAGCTCAAAGCCACGTTTCCCAGCTGGCGCCCCCAGCGCTGCCTGGACCATATCCTGCTGAGCCCGACCTTGACCCTCGAACGCGTCGAAGTATTGGCCCAGCCCATTTCCGATCACCTGCCGGTCGCGGTCGAGATACGTCTGCCGGGTTCGCTCACGGCCGACGCATTCCCTGCGCTGAGTCCTTCCCCTTGCGGACCCGATGAATGAGCGACGACGCCGAACGCTGGAGAGAGAAGTACCTCAAGAGCATCGAACAACAGGAAAAGCTTGAGCGCCGCTGGGACGCTCGGCTCGACTTGCTGCGTCGAGGCCTGGTGCGCAGCACCTTGGCCGCCGAGGGTACCGACCGGGCCGTAGACCAGTGCATGAAAGAGATGCGCGAGGTGGTGCGCACCGACGACATGGACGCCGCCCTCGCCGCCTTGCTGCCGCGCCTGGAGAAAGCCGTACTCGATTCCGAACAGCGTCGCGAGACGCGTGTGGACCAAATGAGCGCCGCGTTGACCGCGTTGGTCGCCCAGTTGCAATCCTTGCCGCTGCCTAAGGAAGTCAGCCGGCCATTGAAGAAGTTCTCCAAGCAATTGGACGCCCGGGTCGGCCAGGCGCGGGAAATCCCTTTGTTGCTCAGCGAATTGAGCGGCTTGCAGGGCAAGGCGCTGAGCGCGTTGGAAACGCCGGATCAGCCGAGCCGGCCCGGTCTGCTGCAACGGCTGTTCGGTGGGCACGGTCACGATGAGGTGTCCGTCCAGCCCCAGCCGTCCGAGCCGGCCCGGTCCAGCCCGACGCCTGAGACGGATGCCGCGGCGCTGGCGCCTGCGCAACCGGCAGTCGAGACGGTATCCATCGCACCTGCCCCCGCCCCATTAGCGGAGCAAGACCACGCAGCCACCGTGCCAGAAACGGGGCCGGACGCGGTAACGGAGCCGGCAGATGAACCGCAAGACGAGCCTGCACCGCAGCCCGAGCCGGAAGCCAGCACCCAGGTAGCCCAGGCCGCCGTCGAACCATCCCCGGTCCTCGCCGAGCACGCCGAACCCGGTACCGTGCTGGAAAACCCGGACGAGCTGGTGCCAGAGGCGTCAACGCAGCCGCTTGAGGAAATACCCCTTGCTGTCGAAGAGCCCGTCGAGCTCCCCGCCTCGGTCGATCCCGATGAGGCTCATTACGCCCTGCCAGACTCGCCGGAACCCTCCTACAGCTCGGTCGCCAGGCATATCGAAGACACCCTGCTGGGCTTGCTTGGCGATCTGACGTTGCCCGAGCGTCATCGGCCCCAGGCGGAAGCCATGCGAGAGCGTTTGCGCAACGGTTTGAACTGGTATGAGTTGTTGCCGATCCTCGACGATCTGGCGGTGCTTATGTTGGCGATCACTGACAGCGGCCAGCACGAGTTTGAAGCTTATCTGCAACGACTCAACGATCGTCTGGAGTCATTCCAAAGCACGCTGCAAGCCGCCAGCGATGACCATGCCGACAATCTTTCGGCCTCCAGGGAAATGGACTCCCAGATCCGCGAGCAAGTGGATGGCCTGCAGAGCAGCATGCAGCAAGCCGATGACCTGGAAGGCCTCAAGCAAGTGCTGGAAAACCATTTGGAAGGGCTGCTGGGTACGATGGATGAACATCGCAAGCAGCGTGACCAGCGTGAGAAGGACGTTTCGATTCGCCTGAAAAGCCTGGCCGAGCGCGTTGCGTTGATGGAGCAGGACGCTCTGATCGTGCGCGAGAACCTGGAGGAGCAGCGGCAAAAGGCCTTGATCGATCCGCTGACCGGCCTGCCCAACCGCGCAGCCTGGAGCGAGCGTCTCGAACGGGAAGTCGACCAGTGGCAGCGGCACGGCAATAGCCTGTTGATCGCCATGCTCGACCTCGATCACTTCAAGCGGATCAATGACAACTACGGTCACTTGGCCGGCGACCGTGTACTCAAGCTCATTGCCTCGGTCCTGCGCAAGCGTATCCGCGGTAGTGACTTCATCGCCCGCTTTGGCGGCGAGGAGTTCGTCCTTCTGGTGCCAGACACGCCTCTCGCGGCCGGCGCAAAACTGGCCGAGGTATTGCGCGCGGCCATCGAGGCCTGTCCGTTTCATTTCAAGGGCGAGCCAGTGATAATCACGGTGTCGATGGGCATGACGGCCTTCAAGCCGGGGGAACGCAGCGAGCTGGTGCTCAAACGAGCCGATGAGGCGTTGTATCGGGCAAAAAATGCCGGGCGTAACCGAGTGGAGCTAGGCTGAGCAATTGTTCCATTTTATTAAGGGCATCGGATCATCCCTAGGTGATACGTTACACTGTTGCATTATCTTCCTGCGTGCATGTTCTTTGCCATGAAACTTATCCCGCTTCTTGCTTCGCTGCTCCTACTGGCCGGTTGTGCGAGCGGCCCCCGGCTCGATACCAGCCATCCATCGGTCAACCACGACAGCCGTGCCCAATACATCGTGGTGCACTACACCTCGGCTTCGCTTGAACGTTCGTTGTCCCTGCTGACCCACGGCGAAGTCAGCGCTCACTACCTGATAGGGGACGATAAGGACGCGACCATCTACAAGCTGGTGGACGAAAACCGGCGCGCCTGGCACGCCGGGGAAAGCGAGTGGCAAGGCCGGACCTGGCTCAACTCCAGCTCCATTGGGATCGAGATCGTCAATCCGGGCTATATCGACACGGCAACCGGCCGCCTCTGGTACCCCTACAGCGAAGCTCAGGTGCAATCGTTGATCGCCTTGCTCAAGGACATCACCCGGCGTAACGCGATCAACCCGGTCAATATCATTGGCCATAGCGACATTGCCCCCAACCGCAAGCTGGATCCCGGTCCGTTGTTTCCCTGGAAGCGACTCGCGCAGGCAGGCCTGGGCGTCTGGCCGGACGAGGGAGCGGTCGCGCGCCAGCAGGCTGCCTATGGCGATCAGTTGCCGGCCGCCAGTTGGTTCCAGGCCGAGCTGGCCCGCCTTGGCTACCCGACACCTCGCACCGGCGAATGGGATGTCGCCACCCACCAGGTACTGGCCGCCTTCCAGATGCGCTACCGGCCGGCCCGGTTCGATGGCTCGCCAGACGCGCAAAGCGCGGCGATTTTGCAGGTGCTCAATCAGACAAAATAATGACGCTCGTCTGACTAATCGAACCAAATCCAAAACAGAAGCTATAACTCATTGGTAACTTTCGGATTACTGATGATGACGGCTGCGCGCGAAACCCTGCAGAGCTGGCTCCATCGCCCTATTTTCCTGGCGATGACGGCGGCTGCCCTAAGTACCGTGTTGTTGCTGGCGGGCAGCCTGTTTGTCGTCATGCAACAGATCCAACAGCGTGAAAGCGATCAGATGAATGCCCAAGGCGAGCGTTTCCTGCAGCGCCTGGAACAACTTTTCGGCCAACTGCGCGAAAGCCTCGATGACCTGCAGGCACAACCGCTGCGTGGCTGTAACGACGACATGATCGCCACCTTGCAGCAGGTGAGTTTCAATTATCGCTTCGTCTACGAGGCGGCTTATATCGACAGCTCTGGCATGTGCTCCAGTCGTCCGCGCCAGAGCGCTTTGTCGCTGGCACGAGCGCCTGACTTGCGGGGCCCCGCCTACAGCTATTGGCTCAATACCACCACGGAGCCCGACGAGAACCGTGCTGCGTTGATGTTGGGGCGCGGAAATTTCCGAGTGGCAACGTCTCGCGGCCACCTGACCGATGTGGTCGACCTGCCGCCGGGCAGCAGCCT
The DNA here is from genome assembly GCF_054130985.1 of Pseudomonas sp. R4-84. Taxonomy (NCBI): domain Bacteria; kingdom Pseudomonadati; phylum Pseudomonadota; class Gammaproteobacteria; order Pseudomonadales; family Pseudomonadaceae; genus Pseudomonas; species Pseudomonas sp. R4-84. Next base: position 5,569,943 of record NZ_CP096390.1, on the reverse strand, counting down.
GCTCGTCGTCCTGGATGCTGGCGAGCGGGCCATTCCAGTCCTAGGCACCGAACAGCGCTGGCCACCGACGGAGCCGTGGCCACCGAAAAGCAAAAACGCTTTGCAAGTCACCAAGCATCGGTTGATCTACCGAATGCCGACCGATAACCCGGAATACCAATTGGTGCTGATTGCGCCCCGTAACGGCGTACGCATTCCGGCCAACGCCTGGTGGATGCTGCCTATCAGCCTGGTGCTGGGGCTGGGCATTGGTTTCCAAGTCTTTTTACTCGCGCGCCAGCGTCAGTCCATGGATGCCGAGTTGCACGGTGCTATCCGACGCGGCGAGTTGCAGGTGCTCTATCAACCGATCTTCGATCTGCACAGCCGCAACTGCGTAGGCGCCGAGGCCTTGCTGCGCTGGCGCCGGCCGGACGGCACCCTGACCAGCCCGGATCTGTTTATTCCGATGGCGGAGGACACCGGGCAGATCCGCCAGATCACCGATTTTGTCCTCCAGCGGTTGTTCGACCAGTTGGGCCAGCTGTTGCGGGCCAATCCGCACCTCTACATTTCCGTGAACCTGGCAGCCTGCGACGTGATGGTGCCGCGCATCGGCGATGTGATCGCCCGGCTGCTGGCGATGCATCGTGTGTCGGCGCACCAGATTGCCTTCGAAGTCACCGAGCGTGGCCTGGTCGACGTGCTCGTCGCTCGCGATAACCTGCAATCGTTGCGCGACGTAGGGCATCAGGTATTGATCGATGACTTCGGCACCGGCTATTGCAGCCTGGCTTACTTGCAGACACTGCCGGTGGATTGCCTGAAGATCGACAAGGCGTTCATCGACGCGCTGGGGCACGACGCCGCCAGCAGTGGCGTGGCCCCGCACATCATCCGCATGGCCCACGCGCTGGAGCTCAAGGTTATCGCCGAAGGCATCGAGCACGAGGCACAGGCGTCTTATTTGAGCAGCGAGGGCGTGAAGTTCGGTCAGGGTTGGTTGTTTGCCCACGCGCTCAGCGCGGTGCAGCTCATCGAGTTGATCACTCGCGGTCGCCGTCTGGTCGGGCGACGCATGGATGACGAGGCGTGAAGCGCCCTCAGACCGTCAGGGCCATGTAGAACTGGGTGCCCTGCCCTGGCCTTGAGTACACGCCCATGCGTCCACCGTGAAGCTGGACGATCTCCTTGCACAGGGCCAGGCCGAGGCCGGCGCCGCCCTTTTTGCGCCCAACCTGGACGAAGGGTTCGAAGATCCGTCCTTGCTGGCCATAAGCAATCCCCTCGCCGTTATCTTCGACGCTGATGATTACCCGCTCGCCGTGGCGTCGGGCTTGCAATCGGATCTGGCCGTCATCGTTGGTGTGGCGCATCGCGTTATCGATGAGGTTGTCCAGCACTCGGTCCAGTTGCGCCGCATCGGCATGCAGGCGCGGCAGCGGACCCTGGATCTCGACGAGTAATTCGATACCTTTCGCTTGCGCTTGTGCGGCAAAGCGCATCCTGGCGGCTTCCAACAGTTCTTCGATGGAGCATGGCGCCAGGGTGAGTTTCTGCAAGCCGTTCTGGTAGCGAGAGAAGTTGAGCAAGTCATTGATGAGCTGCATCAACCGCTGCATTTCTTCGTTGACGGTATTGAGTAGATCCGCTTCACGGGACTCTCGAGGAAAATGCATGCGCTCCTGCAGCAGTCCGAAGGCCATGTGCATGCCCGTCACGGGGGTGCGCAATTCGTGGGAGGCCCGCAGGACGAATTCACTGCGCACCCGTTCGAAGGCGCGTTGCTCGGTGACGTCATGCAGCACCATCACCGCGCCGAGAATCTGCCCTTGGGTATGGATGACCGGCGTGAGGCTGTAGGTCAGCACACGCGACTCGCCATCGACTTCGATGCTCAGGTCGTCCGGCGCCCGCTCTTGTGTGCCGCCGCGCAGGACCAGCTGCAACTCGTCGTCCAGCTCGACCCGTCCAAGCGCTTCCCCGAGCCCTTGTCCCAGTCGCTCCTGGTCCCAGCCCAATTGGCGTTGCGCCACGGGGTTGAGATGCTCGAGCCGACCTTGGCGGTCAATCATCAACAAGCCATCGTCAATGCTGTCGAGTACCGCTTGCAGGCGTTGCTGGCCGGCGAGTAGCTCCTCCACATTGGTCGCCTGATGTTCGCGCAGCGCCTGGGCCATGATGCCGAAGCGCCGGCTCAGCAAGTTCAGCTCCGCCGCCGAGGAGATTGGCAGCGTCACTTCGAAATTGCCTTGACCTATATCGTCAGCCGCCGCGACCAACGCCTCGATCGGCGCGCCAAAGCGCCGGGCGATGCCATGGGCCGTCACGAAGCCGATGATCAGCACCGCCAGCCCCACCAGCCCCAGCAGGCCTGAAATCAATAGAGCACGTTCGCGGGCGCGGTCCTGGGTTTCGCTGATTTTGTTCAGCGCATGGCGATAGCCCTCGATCAAGCCTCCACGCAATACGTTGAACTTATCGGTGAGCGCCTGAATGTTGGCAAGATGTTTGGGTTGCTGGAGAGAAGCATCGAAAGCCGCGAGAAAGCTGATGTAGTCGGCTCTGGCGCGGCTGAAGCTGCTGGCGGGTTCGTCCGATCGCTGTTCCTGAGCGATGCCTTCGTCCAGCAACTCGAAATACTGGCGCTTGGACGCTTCCAGCGCCGCCAGGTTGGGGGTTTCGTCGAGCATGATCATCAACTGGTCGCCCAGTGTCTGACGGAGCTTGAGGCCCAGGTCCAGCAGCACGAAGTTGTCGCGAACGGATTGTTCTTGGGTGTTGGCCATCTGCATTACGCTGACCAGTCCCAGCAACAGCCCTAGCAGCGCCACTGTGATCAGCGCCGAAATGCTGAGGAACAACCGTGTGCGCAGCTTCATCGCCAGTTTCATAAGGTGCTGCTCACAGGTTGTATTGCTTGCGTTTGCGATACAGCGTGGACGCGTCGATGCCCAGGGTCTTGGCGGCCTGGTCAAGGGTGTCGGCAGTGGCGAGCACTGCACCGATGTGCGCCTTCTCCAGTTCGTCGAGACTCAGCGCGGCACCGATACGCGGAGCGTTGTTGATCGGTTGCTCGGCCATGCCCAAGTGACTGATTTCAACTTTCTCCTGAGGGCAGATGATGCTGGCGCGCTCGACCACGTTGCGCAGCTCGCGAATATTGCCCGGCCAGCGGTAGCCTAGCAGCGCTTCGCGTGCCTCATCGCTAAAGCCCCGTGCCGGACGCGCGTATTCTTTGACGAAGCGCGCCAGGAAGCGATCGGCGAGGGTCAGGATGTCCTCGGCGCGTTCGCGCAGGGGTGGCAGGTGCAGGGTAATGACGTTCAGGCGGTACAAGAGGTCCTCGCGAAACCGTCCATCGCGCACCATGTCCTCCAGATTGAGGTTGGTGGCGGCGAGGATGCGGACGTCGGCACGTCGGGTCACCGGATCGCCAACCCGCTCGTATTCCTTGTCTTGGATGAAACGCAGCAATTTTGGCTGCAACGCGAGGGGAAAATCGCCAATTTCGTCAAGAAACAGCGTGCCGCCGTCCGCTTGGTTGACCCGCCCCAGCGTGCTTTCGCTGGCACCCGTGAACGCGCCGCGGCTGTGGCCGAACAACTCGCTTTCCATCAGTTCGGTGGTCAGCGATGGGCAGTTGATGGTGACGCAGGACTTCTTCGCGCGCTTGCTCCAGCCGTGGATCGCCCGCGCCAGTTCGCCCTTCCCGGTGCCGGACTCGCCGAGGATCAGGATATTGGCGTCCGTGCTGGCAACCTGCCGAGCGGTTTCGAGTACAACCTTCATCGCTGGGCTGTGGGAGTCCAGGCCGTCCTTAGGCTTACGCATTTCTCCTTCCAGGGCTTCGAGCCTGGCGGACAGTTGGCGTACCTCCAGTTGCTTGGCGGTCGCCAGCCGCAGTTGGTCCGGGCTGCAAGGCTTGACCAGATAATCGGCGGCGCCGGCCTGGATCGCGTCGACGGCCGTGTCCACGGCGGAATGAGCTGTCACGATAACGACGCGCATCCAGGGTGCCTGGATTCGCATCTGTCCCAATACGTCGAGACCGTTGTCTTCGCCCAGGCGCAGATCCAGGAAGCACAAGTCGAATACCTGGCGTTGCAGCAAGGCTTCGGCCTGTGCGGCACTGTTGGCGGTAGCGACGCTATAGCCCTCGTCTTCCAGGCAATAACGGAAGGTACGCAGGATGGCGGACTCGTCGTCTACCAGCAGAATGCGGCCTTGATGCTCGGTGGCGGATTCCATCTTTCCTACGCTCCTTAATGAATGATGATGATTAGTGTCAGAAAAATCGGGCAAGTTGCATGGTCCATTCTGATCGAATATTACCCACCGAATCGGAATCTGTGGACCTCCTTCGTCTAAAAGACTGATTTTCGGCCAATTTTTAGCGCTGCCGGCGACAACGGTTCGGCTCGCTCATTCCGACATCCGTTTCCGACCCGCAATTCAAAAAAGAAATCGGCCGCAGACCTTTATCTCAATTCGTGCATAACGCACGACGCTCGCCAGGCCCATCGTGCAGGATGCGCTCCCGCGAATGGTTGCTGTCTTCCTAACTCTTTGATTTAAAAGGGTTTTATTGTCATAAAAAATCTGGCATGCCAGCTGCAATGTTCTGGTCAACGTGGCGCTGAGGGCGCCTCAACCAGATCACCGCTAGGGTGGGGAGGAGTTTCAGGATGAATCGTCAAGTTGCCGCCCAATTTCGCATTACCCGCCTGCATATCCAGCAGGGGCTGTGGGCTTTTGTCGCGTTGCTGGTCACGCTCGTGGCGGGTCAGCAATTGATGCTCTGGCATGAAAGCCAGAAGCCGGAAGCTCCACTGGTATCCACCTACCGTGCCCCGCAAACCCATTTCAGTGCCGCCAGTACGCTGGCGCAGGAATCCGCTTCGATGCGGATGATGGAAGTTGACCAGGCGCAGCCTCTCTCGGAAATGCCTCGTGAAGAGCGCTGGGTGTTCTGATTCGAACCGGTCGTCCGTTGCACCGGAACCATCATTGCCAGATTCGTTACTAAATAGAAAAGCGTAAGGAGAATCACCATGTTGAGCTGGGCTATTACCTTCTTGATTATTGCCATCATCGCCGCTGTATTGGGCTTCGGTGGTATCGCAGGCACCGCCACGGGCATCGCCAAGATTCTCTTTGTCGTGTTCCTGGTGATGTTCATCGCATCGTTCTTCTTTGGCCGTCGTGGCCGAGGCTGACATGAGCGTGACTCTTAAAGGACTGGCCGCCGCCCTGCTGTTGGGCGGCAGTGCCATGGCAATGGCTGCCAACGACGGTCAAATGCGGGTCAACCAATTGCTGCAGTCGGACACGCAATATCGCGAGACTTGGCAGCAGGTCGTCAAGAAGGAAGAACGTCTGCCCGAATGGGTGATGAACCTGACGGGCGATGCAGAGCAAATGAACGCGGTCGAAGAGGACGGCGACAAGTATCTGGTCGGGCCGTTGTGCGAGACTCAGGCCACTTGCAAGAGCAAACGCCTGTTCGTCGCCTTCAGCTTCGATAAAGACGAAGCTTATGCCCTGTTGGTGGAGGTGCCCGCAGGCCTGCCGGCCGATAAGTCGCCGACCCGTCACGCGGACTATCGCTTTCTTGGCAATCCCGATGAAGGTATGCAAGAACTGTTAATGGAACAGCTCAAGAAAGATCCTAACTGGTACTGATTTCTTGAAGCGGGAAGAGCAACGCTGCTTTTCTCTCTGCGAAGCCCGAGGAGGGCCGAAGCATGACCAGGGGGCTGGGACGTTCTGACCATACAGGGTCGGAGTGACCTACGGGCACAAGGGGTGCCTGCGAAAGGGCCGGGTCAGGTAAAAGCTGCGACGCAAGTTCGCGAAGTCGTGACGGCTTGGCGAACTTGCGTAGAGCTTATCCCCACGCTAGAGCGTCTCGCTGCTCTTGCGCCAATATCTGCCATCCGGCCGCGACACATTGTCCAGTTTGTTCCCCACGAGCTCGAACCGTTACCGTATATCGGAGAATGAGTGCCAGGGTTCTTGTCTCCGACCGGAGCTTCGACCCGCTCCATCCATCGTCTTTCGAAGCAATCCGAATAACGCCCGGCTACGCTGAAATGGCCGCATCACGGCACTTTTGCCTGCTCCAATGGCGTACTCGAACTGTTTGGGACGCACGTTTCGTTTTGTAAAACTCATGCCGATTCGGCATAGGGTAGGCGTTTACGGCATTAGACGATCCCCCCTTGCATCGCAATAGTTGCGCCTTTTTTCGCCTGCTGGTGAGCTGCCTTTGGCGCTCAGGGTGACCTTATACGGGGCAGCGGCATGGGTTCGAACCGCCGTCTGGCGGTCCGTTGATGCGACTGTCCGAGTCAAACTGAAGTAAGGGTAATGATATGAAGAAGGCAAAACTAAGCCTCGCCTGGCAAATCCTCATCGGTCTGGTGCTCGGGATTGCAATCGGCGCGCTGCTCAACCATTTCAGTGCCGAAAAGGCCTGGTGGATCAGCAACGTGCTGCAACCGGCAGGCGATATCTTTATCCGTCTGATCAAGATGATCGTGATTCCCATCGTGATCTCCTCGCTGATCGTTGGCATCGCCGGCGTAGGCGACGCCAAGAAACTCGGGCGGATCGGCTTCAAGACCATCGTCTATTTCGAGATCGTGACCACCATCGCCATCGTCGTCGGCCTGCTCTTGGCGAATTTCTTCCAGCCGGGCAACGGCATCGACATGAGCACCCTGGGTACGGTGGATATCTCCAAATACCAGGCCACGGCGGCCGAGGTCCAGCATGAGCATGCGTTTGTCCAGACGATCCTCAACCTGATCCCGTCGAACATTTTCGCGGCCGTCGCTCGCGGCGAAATGTTGCCGATCATCTTCTTCTCCGTCCTGTTCGGCCTTGGTTTGTCCAGCCTGCAATCGGACCTGCGCGATCCTCTGGTGAAGATGTTCCAGGGCGTGTCGGAGAGCATGTTCAAAGTCACCCACATGATCATGAAGTACGCGCCAATCGGTGTGTTCGCCCTGATCGCCGTGACGGTGGCTAACTTCGGTTTCGCTTCCCTGTTGCCGCTGGCGAAGCTGGTGATCCTGGTTTATGTCGCCATCGCCTTCTTCGCCTTCGTGGTGCTGGGCCTGATCGCTCGGGTGTTCGGCTTCTCGGTGATCAAGCTGATGCGCATCTTCAAGGATGAGCTGGTGCTGGCCTACTCCACCGCCAGTTCCGAAACGGTGTTGCCGCGGGTTATCGAAAAGATGGAAGCGTATGGGGCGCCAAAGGCTATCTGCAGTTTCGTAGTGCCTACCGGCTACTCGTTCAACCTCGACGGTTCGACGCTGTACCAGAGCATCGCCGCGATCTTCATCGCCCAGCTCTATGGCATCGACCTGTCCATCGGCCAGCAGTTGATGCTGGTATTGACCTTGATGGTGACCTCCAAGGGCATCGCTGGTGTGCCGGGCGTGTCCTTCGTGGTGCTGCTGGCCACACTGGGCAGCGTTGGCATTCCACTGGAAGGCCTGGCGTTCATCGCCGGTGTCGACCGCATCATGGACATGGCCCGTACGGCGCTGAACGTGATCGGCAACGCCTTGGCCGTGTTGGTCATTTCCCGTTGGGAAGGCATGTACGACGATGCCAAGGGCCAGCGCTACTGGAATTCTTTGCCGCACTGGCGCAGCAAGGAGCCGTTGCCGGCAGGGGAAACTTCCAGCCGCTGAGGCATGCCTTAAGGCCCCATCGCGAGCAGGCTCGCTCCCACAGAGATCACTCAATCATTGTGGGGGCGAGCCTGCTCGCGATGGTGGCGGCACATGCAACATCAAGCCAACCAGACCCCGGAGAAATCCGGGGTTTGTCGTTTCGGCCAGCCCCGCTATCATTCGCCGCATCTTCCGGGGGACTTAACCGATGCTCAATGGCCTGTGGCTTGGCTTCTTTATCGTGGCAGCCGTGTCCGCACTGGCGCAGTGGCTGATTGGCGGCAACGCCGGGATCTTCGCCGCCATGGTGGAAAGCATATTTGCCATGGCCAAGCTGTCGGTGGAAGTCATGGTCCTGCTGTTCGGCACCCTGACCCTTTGGCTGGGGTTCCTGCGCATCGCTGAAAAAGCCGGCATCGTCGACTGGCTCGCCAAGGCCCTCGGGCCGCTGTTTCTTCGTTTGATGCCGGAAGTCCCAGCCGGTCACCCGGCGATTGGCCTGATCACCCTCAATTTCGCGGCCAATGGCCTGGGCCTGGACAATGCCGCCACGCCCATCGGCCTCAAGGCCATGCGCGCCCTGCAGGATCTGAATCCCAGCCCGACCATCGCCAGCAATGCGCAGATTCTGTTTCTGGTGCTCAATGCATCGTCGCTGACCTTGCTGCCGGTGACCATCTTCATGTACCGCGCCCAGCAAGGCGCGCCGGACCCGACCCTGGTGTTCTTGCCGATCCTGCTCGCCACCAGTGCCTCGACCCTGATGGGGCTGCTGTCCGTGGCATTCATGCAGCGTCTGCGCCTGTGGGATCCGGTGGTCCTCGCCTACCTGGTCCCGGGCGCGCTGGCGCTGGGCGGCTTCATGGCGCTGCTGGCCACGCTTTCGGCCACGGCGCTGGCGGGGCTGTCCTCGATCCTCGGGAACCTGACTTTGTTTGGCTTGATCATCCTGTTCCTGGTGGTGGGCGCGCTGCGCAAGGTCAAGGTGTACGAAACCTTCGTTGAAGGCGCCAAGGAAGGGTTCGATGTTGCCAAGAACCTGCTGCCGTACCTGGTGGCGATGCTGTGTGCCGTCGGTGTGCTGCGGGCTTCCGGAGCGCTGGATTTCGGCCTGGACGGTATTCGGCACCTGGCCCAGTGGGCTGGCTGGGACACGCGTTTCGTCGATGCGTTGCCCACTGCCATGGTCAAGCCGTTTTCCGGCAGCGCCGCCCGGGCGATGCTGATCGAAACCATGAAGACCTCTGGGGTAGACAGCTTCCCTGCCCTGGTGGCGGCGACGATCCAGGGCAGCACCGAAACCACCTTCTATGTGCTAGCGGTCTATTTCGGCGCGGTGGGCATCCAGCGAGCGCGCCATGCGGTGGGTTGTGCCCTGCTGGCGGAGCTGGCCGGTGTGGTGGCGGCGATCGGGGTTTGTTACTGGTTCTTTGGCTGACCTGTGCAAGCGAGCCTGCTCGCGATAGGGCCTGACGAGCCCTTTATTCCGTCACCTTGAACCGCAGCACGCCGATCATCTGGCCATTCTCGGTCAGCACCCGCACTTGCCATTTGCCTGTCGGGTCGCCTGGGAAATTCTGCTTGTGGGTCCAGGCGCGATAGCCTTCCTTGCGCCCTCCGTGAATGTCCAAAGCGATGCGGTCCACTTCTTTGCCGTTGAATTGCCAGACATGGTAGATCCGCTCGTCCAGGCCTCGCGGCGCATTGATCGCGGTGTAGGCGTACAGGCCATTGCTACGAATCTGGGCGGCGCTGACTTCCTTGAGGCTGGCGCCAGGCGTGCGATCTTCCACTTGGGTGCTGATCGCCACCTCGGTCATCCAGAGCGTGGCGGGTGGTACCCAGGAGCGCAGCACCCAACCGGCGGCGCCAATGCCCAAGGTGATGCACAAGATGGCCAGGGCGTTGCGCACGGTACGGATCGGAAAGATCGAAGCCAGGCTCGGGAATGACAACAGCATGGCGATGCCCAGTGCCAGCTTGAAGCTCTGGTCGGTGGTCAGGTGCAGGATCACTGGCAGCGCGGTCAGCAACGCCGCGAACAGCGTCAGGGTGTGCAACGCCAGGAAAGCCCATCGCCGCGGCGCCAGCCATTTGTAATACAGGGGGTCGGTGATCGAGACCAATGCCGCCGCCGCGAGAAGGCCAGTGAAGATCAGTTGGCTGCTGTTCCAGGTGGTGGTGATGAAGAAAAACGGCAAGACAAAAAACAAGCTTTCCTGATGAATCATTTGCGTGGCGTAACGCAACAGCGGCTGGGGAATTTCCCGTTTGAAAATCCGTGTGAACAACCGGGTCAGGCTGTTCTCCAGCATCAGCCAGAGCCAGCTCACCAGCATCATGATGGCGATCCAGGTCGCCAGGCCTTGCTGGCGATCCACCAGCATGAAACTGCCGACCCCGGAAATGAAGCCGCCGAGCGCGATGACCCCTGGGTAGCGCTTCATCAGTTCGATAATGCGCTGGATTAAATGAGTCAGGTTCGGCATTCGGCAGGTTCACGCTAAGTCGTAGGAAAAATCCCTGACAGGGTACCACTGTGAATTCATTCCGGGTCCCGTCGATGCCTGCGCCGTATCAGCCAGGCCACCAGCCCCAGCAGAACCGCCACCAACCCGCCGAGTGTCCAGACAAGTTCGTCATCGCTGAGCAGCGGCTTCTCGATGCGCAAATAGCCTGGGTCCTTGAGCAGCTCACGCAGAGCCAGGTTGGCCTGTTCCAGGCTGACTGCCTGCAGGCGCTCGGCTGGGTTGGCGAAACGGCCGTCTTCGTAGTCGCCCAGGGCGCTCCAGTAATAGTCGGCCAGTGCGCTGTTGCCTTGGACGGCCCAGGACTGATGGGCAATGGCGGCACGCTTTATCCGCACGAAACTCTCGGGGTCCAGGCCGTCCCTCAACAACGTGTTGCGCAGCGTCTCGAGCGCGTGTTCGGCCTGGGGCAGGTCCTCGCGGGCCAGGTCGGCGTTGAGGCTCAGGAAACCGACGCCGCCGAAGACGTCCCGCTCCACCCACGGGCCATAGGACAGGCCGTCAGCCAGGCGCAGTTGCCGGTAGAGCGCACAATCCAGGTAATCCTTGAGCAGGTCGAAGGTTTCATCATGTTGTTGCTCCAGCACCGGCTCCGGGAATAGCCAGTGAAGCTTGGCGCTGTCGCCTACCAGCCCACGAATCAGGTTGCGCTTGGTCACCGCGCTGTAGCGGATCTGCGCCAGCGGTTCATGGACGCTGGGTTCGACCGGTTCCAGCTCGCCGTAGGCGCGTTCCAGATAGGCCGGCAGCAGTCGATCGAGGTCACCTACGACGATCAACGTCATGTTATTGGGCGCGTACCAAGCCTTGCGCACCTGTTCCAGTTGGGCGACGGTAAAGCGTTCGACCTCGGCCCGTTCCGCACAACGCAAGCCCAGTTCCACGGCCAGTTGGTTGCTGGCTTTGTGGCCCAGGTCCTGGCGGTCGAGCCAGCGTTGCAGATGGGTGTAATGGCCGCCATCCTCGCGCTCTACCACCCGTTTGGCCGCTTCCAGATTCTTTGCGTCAATTCGGGTACGGGTCAGCAATGCCAGCAACAAGTCCAGGACTTTGCGTTGATTGCGCGCTGGCGCCTCGATGACAAACGTCGTGTCGGCGTTGCTGGTGAAGGCGTTCCATTCGCCACCCAGCGCCTGCATGCGCTCTTCCAGGCCGCCCTCGCCGGTATCGTCGACGCCGCTGAACAGCACATGTTCGAGCAGGTGTGGCAGTTCCTTGTCGGCGCAGCTGAAATCATCGAGGCCCACGCCCACCACCAACCGAATCGCCACGTGTCCACGTTCCGTGCCGGGCTTGAGCAACAACTGCATGCCGTTGGGCAACGTATATCCCTCGACCTGGAAGCGATCCTGGGCAACGACGGGTAGGGAACCGAACAAAAGCAGGACGAGTAGCAGACAACGCATGGCGGGCTTCCTGGCGGCTTGTAAATCCATGGTCCGGGGACACACTTGTTGACTGGCCGAGACGCCAGTCGTTCAAGGCGAATGGGTGATGTCGGACATTTCATCGGCGGACAGGGCGCCGATCTCGGATGTTTCCAGCACCACATAGGCGCTGCCGCAGAACAACGAATTCAAGCGCCGCATGTCGGCGATCAGTTCCAAGTGAAGGGAACTCGTCTCAAGGCTTTGCACGACTTTGCGCTGCAAGCGGCTGACATGGGCGTGGGCCATCCGTCGTTCCTGCGCGCGAAAGCGCCGTTTCTCGCGCAGCAATTGGCGAGCACTTTCCCGATCGGCACTGAGGAAGACCGACAATCCCAGGCGCAGGTTAGCGATCAGATGGCTGTGCAGTCCCGCCAATTCTTCCAGGCCCACGTCAGAGAACGAGCGGCGTTGGGAGGTCTTCTGCTGCTGGACCTTGCGCAACATGCGTTCGATGAGGTCACTGGCCAGTTTGAGGTTGATCGCCAGCTCGATGATTTCCGCCCAGCGGCGACTGTCCTGTTCACTGAGATCTTCACGAGGCATTTGCGCCATGTAGAGCTTGATGGCGCTGCACAGCGCTTCGACGTCATCGCTCATGCTGCGCAGTTGTTGAGTGATCGCCGTTTGCTCGCCTCGCAGGACGCCGAGCATGGCCTCGAGCATGTTTTCGATCAGATCACCAATGCGCAGGGTTTCCCGCGCAGCGTTCGCCAGCGCCAGGCTTGGTGTGGCGAGGGCGGCGGGGTCCAGGTGCCGTGACGTGGCTTTGCCATTGGCTTGCGGTCGTTCCGGCAGCAGCCAGGCACAGAGCCTGGCCATCGGTCCGACGCTGGGCAACAGCACCAGGCAACGCACGGTGTTATAGAGCAAATGAAAGCCAATGACGGTTTCCTGGGGGCTGAAATCCAGGCCGTCCAGCCAGCCCACCAGCGGGTCGAGTACCGGAATGATCAGCAGCAGGCCGATCAGCTTGTACAACAGGCTGCCCAGCGCCACCTGGCGTCCGGCGGCGTTCTGCATGCTGGTGCTGAGGAACGCCAGCACGCCGCTGCCGATATTGGCACCGATCACCAGGCCGATGGCGACTGGCAAGCTGATCACCGCAGCGCCGGCGAGGGTCGCGGTCAGCAAAACCGCCGCCAGGCTGGAATAGGAAATCATTGCGAACAGCGCACCCACCAAGGCATCGAGCAGGATGTCGCCGGTCAACGAGGCGAAAATCACCTTCACGCCTTGGGCCTGGGTGATCGGCGCGGCGGCTTCGACAATCAATTGCAGGGCCAGGATGATCAGGCCCAGGCCGATGGAGACCCGGCCCATCTGGCCGACGCGGGTCTGTTTGCGCGACAGGAAAAAAATCACTCCGAGGAAGATCAGCAGCGGCGACAGCCACGACAGGTCCAGGGTCAGCACCCGGGCCATCAATGCGGTGCCGACGTCCGCACCGAGCATGGTCGCCAGGGCAGGGGTCAATGCCATCAGGCCCTGGCCGACGAAGGAAGTGACGAGCATCGCCGTGGCATTGCTGCTCTGGACCATGGCCGTGACCATGATGCCGGCGATGAACGCCAGCCAGCGCCTGGACATGTTCTGGCCAATGACATGGCGCAGGTTCGAGCCGTAGACCCGCAAGATGCCGGTCCGGACGATATGCGTGCCCCAGATCAGCAAGGCCACGGCGGAAAGTAGATTCAGCAGGGTCAGCATGAGGAGCCCCCTGTTAGCGTCCCAGATGGACAAATTGACGGTGCCACATCGTTTTACTTCTTGTACTTAAGCTGTAGTTGCCGAATGGTCTGGGCGCCAGCATTGCACAGCTGAAGATGGGTTTGAAACAAAACTGTCATAAAACAGTTTCCTCGAAAACACCCCGCCCCCTGTAGGAGCGAGCCTGCTCGCGACGGCGGCAGCACATCCAACATCTTTGTTTCAGGCGATCGCTTTCGCGAGCAAGCTCGCTCCCACAGGTTTTGCATTCGAGCGTTTTTTGCAGGCATGAAAAAGGGGCTCACAAGAGCCCCTTCGTTTCACTGCCCTACATCTTTACTGACCCGGGACATCCTTGCGCAGTTTCACCGGATCCTGTTGCTTGCGCTTGCGAGCAATCGCTGTGCGCATCTTGATGTTGATCGCTTCCACCGCCAGCGAGAACGCCATGGCGAAGTAAACGTAGCCCTTGGGCACGTGCACGTCGAACGATTCGGCGATCAGCACGGTACCGACCACCAGCAGGAACGACAGCGCCAGCATCTTCAGCGACGGGTGCTTGTCGATGAACGTGCTGATGGTGCCCGAAGCCAGCATCATCACCAGGACGGCAACGATGATTGCCGCCACCATGACCGGTACATGGGAAACCATGCCCACGGCGGTGATGACCGAGTCCAGGGAGAACACGATGTCGATGATTGCGATCTGGATGATGGTGTAGATGAAGTTGCCACCCTTGACCGACGGCTCATCGCTGCTTTCTTCCTCGCCTTCCAGCGCGTGGTACATCTCTTGGGAGCTTTTCCACAGCAGGAACAAGCCACCGAAGAACAGGATCAGGTCACGACCGGAGATGCCCTGGCCGAACACTTCGAACAGATCGGCGGTCAGGCGCATGACCCAGGTGATCGACAGCAGCAACAGGATCCGCGTGATCATCGCCAGCGCCAATCCGAAAATCCGGGTGCGCGCCTGCATGTGCTTGGGCATGCGGCTGACCAGGATCGAGATCATGATGATGTTATCGATGCCCAGGACAATTTCCAGGGCGGTCAGGGTAAAGAAGGCAACCCATATTTCCGGGTTGGTCAGCCATTCCATGTGAGTTCCTTTGAGCGAGTGTTAGGCCGCGCCGCGCCTTCGGTTGACCGATAGGGGCGACGCAGCGGGCATTGCTTTTATAGAGTGCTGAACAGCGGAAAAATCCCCATCAGCAAGGCGGCGAACATTATGCACAGGCAAACCAGTACTGCCCACTTCAAGGTGAAGCGCTGGTGATCGCCGAATTCGATACCGGCCAAGGCTACCAGCAGGTAAGTCGACGGAACCAGCGGGCTCAGCAGGTGGACGGGCTGGCCAACGATGGAGGCACGGGCCATCTCGACGCCAGTGATGCCGTAATGGCTGGCCGCTTCCGCCAGAACTGGTAACACGCCGTAATAAAATGCATCGTTCGACATGAAGAAAGTGAACGGCATGCTCACCAGCGCGGTGATGACCGCCAGGTACGGGCCGAGGAAGTCCGGGATGACCGCCAGCAGGCTCTTGGACATGGCGTCGACCATGCCGGTGCCGGACAGGATGCCGGTGAAGATCCCCGCCGCGAAAATCAGCCCGACCACCGCCAGGACGCTGCCGGCGTGGGCCGCGACGCGGTCCTTCTGCTGCTGCAGGCACGGATAGTTGACGATCATCGCAATACTGAACGCCACCATGAACAGCACGGGCAGCGGCAACAGGCCGGCGATCAGGGTGCACATCAAGACCAGGGTCAGCGCGCCGTTGAACCAGATCAGCTTCGGACGGCGGGCGTCCGGGAACTGGGAAACGCTGATTTCGCTGTGGTCCATTTCGTCGCCCGCCAGGTGCAATTCACCCAGGCGCGCACGCTCGCGTTTGCCGTACATGTAGGCAATCGCCAGGATCGCCACGACGCCGGCCAACATGGCGGGAATCATCGGCACGAAGATGTCGGACGGATCCACATGCAGCGCACTGGCCGCCCGGGCGGTCGGGCCGCCCCAGGGGGTCATGTTCATCACGCCGCCGGCGAGGATGATCAGGCCAGCCATGATCCTTGGACTCATGCCGATGCGGCTGTAGAGCGGCAGCATCGCGGCCACGCAGATCATGTAAGTGGTCGCGCCGTCACCATCAAGGGAAACGACGAGCGCCAGAACGGCGGTACCGACCGAAACTTTCAACGGGTCGCCCTTGACCAGCTTGAGGATCTTGCGCACGGCCGGGTCGAACAGGCCGGAGTCGATCATCAGGGCGAAATAGAGAATCGCAAACATCAGCATCACCCCGGTAGGGGCGAGCTTGGTGATGCCTTCGAGCATCATCGGGCCGATCTTCGGTGCAAAACCGCCGAACAGGGCGAACAGGATCGGGATGATGATCAAGGCGATCAGCGCGGAAAGGCGCTTGGTCATGATCAGGAACATGAACGTGATGACCATGGCAAAGCCAAGGAAAGTCAGCATGGGAAATACTCCAGGCGTGGCGCGGCGGGCAAAGGCGAACCGGTCAGGTCAGCGCAGGATGCAAAGCACGGGGCGGACGGATGGAGTGGGCGCAACGGGATGGGTAGCAGCGGACATCAGAATCACCATTGTTGTTGTTAAAAAGGCCGCACGAGCATCAGCAAGCTCGTTGTAGGCCACCGGTCTGTTGCCGGTAGGTGAGGCGATCCTAATCGCGCAAGCTTTCAGCAGCCTTTCGCAGGCCGACCGTATGACCAACGCATGAAGTTACTTTGTGGCGGGGGATTTATTCCCGTTGGACTGCGAAGCAGGCCCAAAAGAGCAGACCGCATTCTTTTGAAATTTCGCAATGACAGGTTTCAGGGCCGCTCCGCGCCCAGCGGGGATAAATCCGCTCGCCACAAAAGCAATCAGCGTTTCACTTTGAAGGCTGAAAGATTCAAATACACGTGGGCGTGGTAGCCCTTGATCCGTTGCATCGGTCAATCCTTGATAAAGAGGCGAACCCTCTTGGTTTTCCGCGGGTCAGAGCCTTTACACGCGGGAAAAAAGGAACGCCAGCCATGAAAAACGCGGAAACCCCGGTTATTAAAGTGGTGCTTTATGGTGCCATGAGCAGCCTCGGCAGTGCGTTGATGGCTGAACTGCTGCGACGACAGCATGAAGTAATCGCCGTTCTGGATGACCTTACCGCCCTGGCCCCACGCCCGGGTCTGCGGGCCAAGACCGGCGATCTGTTCGACCCGGAGCGGGTCAAGCAAAGCGTCGCCGGTGTCAGCGCCGTCGTGTGCCTGTTGAACGCACCGGGATTGCCGATGAACAGCGAGCAGGTGGAGCGCACATTGATTCCCGGCCCGGTGGAGCAAGTCTTGGCGGTGGATGCGTTGATTGCCGGCATGCAAGCGGTGAACATTTCACGGTTGTTTTTGGTGGGTGACTTCGCGGTGCTCGACGAAGAACAAGCCGACGACGACTTGCAGCGCCATGCCGCCGAAGAAGTGCTTGATGCTCTGAAGAACAGCACGCTGCAGTGGACCCTGATCAACGCGCCCTATGCCGCGCCAGGCTTGGGCATCGAACACTTCAGCCAGGTCAGTACCAGCCTCGAGCCGGGCCTGGCCGAAACCCTGGAGCGGCTCAACCGCGTGGCCGTCGGCATCGCCGATGAGCTGCGCTTGAACCTGCATGTGGGCGAGCACGTCAGTTTTGTCACGGCCGTGTAGGCGTATCAAACGGCGATGGAAGGCAGCGGCAAGCCAGTGAGCGACTCGGCGCTGTTGGCCTGTTCTTCCATCAACCAATCCACGAACAACTTGATAAGAACACCGCGGCGCTTGCGCTGGGGCAAGACCACGTAATAACCCAGCCGGGACAGCACCGTTTGGGCGATCGGACGACACAACAATCCTTGGGCCAGCAAGTTATCCACAAGGTGTCGCCAGCCGATGGCGACGCCCTGGCCGCCGATCGCCGCCTGGATGAGCAGCGTGTAATTGTCGAAGCGCAACTGCCCGGGCGCTGGCGGCGAGTTGATGCCTAATTCGCGAAACACACCACTCCAGTCGAACCAGTTGCTGCTGTTGCCCGCGCGCAGGTGCAGCAACGGGAATTCCGCCAAGGCCTGGGCGGGCAAGGGCAGGGGACGTTCTCCGAGCAGCAGCGGACTGCACACGGGGAAAACTTCTTCGCTGAACAGCCAGCGACTTTCGCCTTGTTTGAAGCGACCATCGCCGAACAACACTGCAACGTCAATATCGGTACGGAGCATGTTGTGGTTGCGCTCGCTGGTCACCAGGCTCACATCCACCTGGGGATTGGCGGCGTGAAACCGATGCAGCCGAGGCATCAGCCAATAAGCGGCAAAGGCAAAGTCCGTCGCCACTTGCAGCACTTCGTGCTGGTGCTGGGCGGTGATCGCATTCAGACCCGCATCGATGCTTTGCAAACCGGCCTGGACTTGCTCGAACAGCAGCGTGCCGGCTTCAGTCAGCTCGATGCCTCGATAGATGCGGTCAAACAGCCGCGTGCCCAGCTGTTCTTCCAACCGTTTGATCTGCTGGCTGATGGCCGGCTGCGTGGTGCCCAGCTCGATCGCGGCCGCGGTGAAGCTTTGCTGGCGAGCCGCTGATTCGAAGACACGGAACAGGTCCAGGGAGAGATCACCCAAGGCTTCATACATAAGCTGTGCTTATCCTAGTCATTGTCTCGCATGGGCTTTACCCCAAAACTCAGGGGCTACATGCTCAATCGCAGCACTATCGCATAACTGCCTACTATGGAATGCCGCGAATACATGAAGCGCAAGAACATTCTTTTCATCATGGCCGATCAAATGGCCGCGCCAATGTTGCCGATCTATGGTCCGTCGCCCATCAAGTTGCCGAACCTGTCCCGCCTGGCCGACCAGGGCGTGGTGTTCGATGCCGCGTATTGCAACAGTCCGTTGTGCGCGCCGTCACGCTTTACCCTGGTGAGCGGCCAGTTGCCAAGCAAGATTGGCGCCTACGACAACGCGGCGGATTTTCCAGGGGACGTTCCGACGTATGCCCACTACCTTCGCCGCCTCGGCTACCGCACGGCGTTGTCTGGCAAGATGCATTTTTGCGGACCGGACCAGCTGCACGGCTACGAAGAACGTCTGACCAGTGACATCTATCCTGCCGACTACGGCTGGGCCGTGAATTGGGATGAGCCGGATGTGCGGCCGAGCTGGTATCACAACATGTCATCGGTGTTGCAGGCCGGCCCGTGCGTGCGGACCAATCAGCTGGACTTCGATGAAGAGGTGGTGTTCAAGGCCCAGCAATACTTGTTCGACCACATCCGCGAGGACGGCGACCAGCCGTTTTGCCTAACGGTATCGATGACACACCCACACGATCCGTACACGATTCCCAAGGCATTTTGGGATTTGTATAACGACAACGAGATCCCACTGCCGCAAACCCCGGCGCAGGCTGAACTCGATCCGCATTCCCAGCGCCTGCTCAAGGTCTATGATCTTTGGGATAAGCCGCTGCCTGTGGATAAGATCCGCGATGCTCGTCGAGCGTATTTCGGGGCGTGCAGCTACATCGACAGCAATGTCGGCAAGTTGCTGCAAACCCTGGAGGACACCGGGCTGATCGACGACACCATCGTCGTCTTCTCCGGCGATCATGGGGATATGCTCGGCGAAAAGGGTCTTTGGTACAAAATGCACTGGTTCGAAATGGCCGCTCGGGTACCGTTGTTGATCAGTGCCCCGGGGCAGTTCGCCAATCGCCGTGTCGGTGCGGCTGTGTCCACCGCCGACCTGCTGCCGACCCTGGTTGAACTGGCCGGCGGTACGCTGGAGCCAGGTCTGCCACTGGACGGCCGTTCGCTGGTGCCGCATCTGCAAGGGCAGGGCGGACATGATGAGGTCTTCGGCGAATACATGGCTGAAGGCACCATCAGTCCGTTGATGATGATCCGTCGCGGCCCGTGGAAATTCATCTACAGCGAGGATGATCCATGCCTGCTGTTCGATCTACGCAACGATCCCAAGGAGCAGCAAGACCTCAGCCAATCGCCCGAACATCAGTCGCTGTTTGCTGATTTTCTCGCCGAAGCGCGGGCCAAATGGGACATTCCGACGATTCATCAACAGGTACTCGCCAGCCAGCGACGTCGACGTTTCGTCGCCCATGCGCTGACCCTGGGCAAACTCAAGAGCTGGGATCACCAGCCGCTGGTGGACGCCAGCCAGCAGTACATGCGCAACCACATCGATCTGGACGATCTGGAGCGCAAGGCCCGTTATCCACAACCCTGCCAATAAACCAATAACGTAAGGGGAAGCACATGCAAAAGTTATCCACAGTACTGGCCGCCGGGCTGATGGCGTTGAGCAGTGTTTCGGCGTGGGCCGAGCAAAGCTGCGAGACGGTCAAAATGGCTGACCCGGGCTGGAGCGACATCGCTGCGACCAACGCCATCACCGGTTTCCTGCTGGAAGGCATGGGTTACAAGCCCAAGGTCGATACGCTTGCCGTGCCGATTACGTTTGGCGGCCTGAAAGATGGTCAGGTCGATGTGTTCCTGGGTAACTGGATGCCGGCGCAGCAGGGCTTCTATGACAAATTCGTCGCCAACGGTGATGTTACGCAACTGGCCAAGAACCTTGATGGCACCGAATTCACCCTGGCGGTGCCCGATTATGTCTGGGACGCAGGCGTGCATAACTTTGCCGACCTGAACAAATTTGCGGACAAGTTCGACAAGAAGATCTACGGCATCGGGTCCGGTGCCCCGGCCAACCTTTCCCTGAAAGAAATCATCAAGACCAACGATTTCGGCATGGGCGAATGGAAGCTGGTGGAGTCCAGCGAACAGGCCATGTTGGCGGAAGTCTCCCGGGCGGTGAAAAAACAGAAGTTCGTGACCTTCCTCGGCTGGACCCCGCACCCGATGAACGTGCAACTGAAGATGCACTACCTCAAGGGCGGCGAGAAATATTTCGGCGATACCGGCAGCGTGTACACCTTGACGCGCAAAGGTTATGCACAGGCCTGCCCGAACGTTGGCAAACTGCTGACCAATCTGAGCTTCACCCAGGAAATGGAAAACAGCATCATGGCTGAGGTGGTGACCAAGAAAGTCAGCAACGCCGACGCGGCCAAGGCCTGGATCAAGGCTAATCCGGCGGTGCTGGATAAATGGCTGGATGGCGTGAAGACCGTTGACGGTAAGGACGCGCTGGCGGCGGTGAAGGCCAAGCTCTAGGCATAATGGTGTGGCGAGCGGCTCTTGTGGCGAGGGGATTTATCCCCGTTGGGTTGCGAAGCGACCCCACTGTTTAGCCTCGGTGTGTCAGGACAACGGTGTTTAACTGTCCGGGGTCGCTTCGCAACCCAGCGGGGATAAATCCCCTCGCCACAGGAGAAAGGGTGCCTTGTCCTGATACCCTCGTTCGCAAACTGCACCCTTGAGGCCCCATGGCAATCCCCACGCGCCATTCGCTGTTTCCATTCCTGAGCTGGCTACCCCGGCAAACGCGCGCCAGTGTCGGCCGTGACCTGGTTGTCGGCCTCAGCGGTGCGATTCTCGCGCTGCCGCAGTCCATTGCCTACGCCCTGATTGCCGGATTGCCGCCCGAGTACGGACTGTACGCGGCGATCGTGCCGGTGCTGATCGCCTGCCTGTGGGGTTCGTCGTGGCATTTGATCTGCGGTCCTACGGCGGCGATCTCCATTGTCCTGTACGCCACGGTCAGTCCCCTGGCCGTTCCGGCAACCCAGGACTACATCACGCTGATCCTCTTGCTGACGGTCTTGGCGGGTATTTTCCAATGGCTGCTCGGGTTGTTGCGGTTCGGGGCGCTGGTCAATTTTGTCTCGCATTCGGTGGTGCTGGGTTTCACCTTGGGCGCAGCGGTGGTCATTGCCTTGGGGCAGCTGCCGAACCTGCTGGGCCTGGACCTGCCGAACGAAGCCACGGCGTTGAAAAGCTTGCTTATGTTGTTCAACCACATCGCAGCTGTGGATAAGCCTTCGCTGTTGTTGGGACTGGGCACCCTGGCGCTGGGCATTGTGCTCAAGCGCTTGCTGCCACGCTGGCCAAGCCTGTTGATAACTTTGGTCATCAGCAGCCTGGTGGTCTGGGTGTGGCCGGCGATGTTCGGGCATGTGGCGTTGGTTAGCGCCTTTGTCGGGCGCCTGCCGCCGTTCACACCGCTGCCGCTGGACCTGGAATTGATCTTGCGCCTGCTGCCCGGTGCCGTGGCGGTGGGCATGCTCGGGCTGGTGACCAGTCTGTCCATTGCCCGGTCGCTGTCGGTCCGCTCCGGGCAGTTGCTCGATGCGAATCAGGAGGTGAGGGCGCAGGGTCTTTCCAATATTGTTGGAGGATTTTTCGCAGGATCGTTGTCAGCCGGTTCCTTCACTCGCTCGGGCCTCAGCTACGAGGCTGGCGCCTGTTCGCCCCTGGCCGGGATGTTTTCGGCATTGTGGGTAGCGCTGTTTGCCGTTGCCGGCGCGAAATTGATCGCGCACATTCCGATTCCCGCCATGGCCGGCAGCATCCTGCTGATCGCCTGGGGCCTGGTGGACCATCGCGGCATCCGGGCGTTGTACCGGGTGAGTCGCTCCGAATTCCTGGTCATGGGCCTGACCTGCCTGGCCACGCTGTTGTTGGAATTGCAAACCGCTATCTACGCCGGCGTGCTCGCCTCGCTGTTTTTCTACCTCAAGCGCACCTCCCAGCCACGTGTGCACCATAGCCGCGAAGGCGAGGCGGACATCTTGCGGGTGGGCGGCTCGATCTTTTTCGGCGCCAGTCATTATTTGCAGGTGCGTTTGCAGCGTATGCAGGCGCAACGGGTGGTGATC
This sequence comes from Pseudomonas sp. R4-84, assembly GCF_054130985.1. Taxonomy (NCBI): domain Bacteria; kingdom Pseudomonadati; phylum Pseudomonadota; class Gammaproteobacteria; order Pseudomonadales; family Pseudomonadaceae; genus Pseudomonas; species Pseudomonas sp. R4-84. The sequence continues at coordinate 5,547,769 of NZ_CP096390.1, read as the reverse complement.
GACGCCCAGCAGATCAACTTCATCGATTATTCGGGCGTGGAAATGCTCCATCAGGAAGCCCGGCGGTTACGTGGCCAGGGGCGTAGCCTGACCTTGCGTGGGGCAAGGCCGCAGGTGGTGGAGGAACTGCTGAAACTGGAAGGAGCGCAGGCGTGCCCGATTCACTTCGAAGAATAGGACACAAGGCAGACATACTCAGTGGCGAGGGAGCTTGCTCCCGCTGGGCTGCAAAGCAGCCCTAGAGGGTCTGTCAGTCTTATAGCGCCAACTGACGACGCAACTCGGCCAGCACCGGCGCCGTATCCGGGCGTACCCCGCGCCACAGGTAGAACGCTTCGCCCGCCTGCTCGGCCAGCATGCCCAGGCCGTCCATCGCCATCGCCGCGCCATGTTCCCGGGCCCAGCGGCAGAAGGATGTCGGCTCCTTGCTGTACATCATGTCGTAGCAGAACGTCTGGCCCGGTTCGATCAGGCTTGCGGCAATCGGTGGCACCTCGCCCGTCAGGCTGGCGGACGTGGCGTTGATGACCAGGTCTACCGGCTCCTTCAACCAATCAAAACCACTGGCCGAGACCGGGCCCAGGTCGGCGAACAGCTCAGCCAGCAATTCGGCTTTTTCCACCGTCCGATTGGCGATGATCACCGACGCCGGTGCTTCGGCCAGCAGCGGTTCCAAGGCGCCGCGCACCGCACCGCCGGCGCCGAGCAAGAGGATGCGCTTGCCCTTGAGGCTGAAACCGGCGTTGACGGTCAGGTCCCGCACCAGCCCCGCACCGTCGGTGTTGTCGCCCAAGAGGCGGCCGTCGGCCAGTTTGCTCAAGGTGTTGACCGCCCCGGCGCGCTGCGCCCGGTCGGTCAAGCTGTCAGCCAGGCGGAAGGCGTCTTCCTTGAACGGCACGGTGACGTTCGCCCCACGGCCCTCGTGGAAAAATTCCCGGGCGCAACCGGCAAAATCCTCCAAGGGTGCCAGCAACGTGCTGTAGTCCAGCACCTGCCCGGTCTGCTCGGCAAACAGGCGATGGATCATTGGCGACTTGCTGTGGCCGATCGGGTTACCCATTACAACGTAGCGGTCCATTGATAATCCCCGTTCAGACCGTGGCCAGCCAATCGCGATCCTGCAGGAAGTACTCGGTCAGGCGAGCCTCTTCGCTGCCCGGTTCGGCTTTCCAGTCATAACTCCAGCGGACCTGCGGCGGCAGGGACATCAGGATCGACTCGGTACGCCCGCCCGATTGCAGGCCGAACAGCGTGCCGCGGTCATAGACCAGGTTGAATTCCACGTAGCGTCCACGGCGGAACTCCTGGAATTCCCGTTGCTTGGCCGTGAACGGGTCGTGCTTGCGACGACGCACGATAGGCAGGTAGGCATCGATGTAGGCATCGCCAATGGCGCGCATGAAGGCGAAGCTGGTGTCGAAGTCCCACTCGTTCAGGTCATCGAAGAACAGGCCGCCGATGCCCCGGGGCTCGTTGCGGTGCTTGATGTGGAAATAGCTGTCGCACCAGGCCTTGTAGCGCGAATAGATATCCGGGCCGAACGGTTCGCAGGCTTGCTGGGCGATGCGGTGCCAATGCACGCAATCTTCTTCCACGCCGTAATAAGGCGTCAGGTCGAAGCCACCGCCAAACCACCAGACCGGCTCCTCGCCTTCCTTTTCGGCGATGAAAAAGCGCACGTTGGCGTGGGACGTCGGCACATGGGGGTTGTGGGGGTGAATAACCAGTGACACGCCCAGGGCTTCGAAGCCACGCCCGGCCAGCTCAGGCCGGTGGGCACTGGCTGACGGTGGGAGACCGCTGCCGAAGACGTGGGAAAAGTTGACGCCGCCCTTTTCGATCACCGTGCCGTTTTCGATCACTCGCGTACGACCGCCACCTCCGGCTGGCCGGGTCCAGGCGTCCTCGACGAAGCGAGTGCCACCGTCCTCGGTTTCCAGTGCCGCGCAGATGCGGTCTTGCAGGTCCAGCAGATAGGCTTTCACGGCCTCGGTGCGAGTAGTCATGACATCACCTTGATCAGGGCTACGCTGCTCGGCGTACAAGGCCGCCGGCAAAATGGGCGCACAGGATAACACCGCATCCGCCCACACCACAGTTGACGTGGATCAAGCTTAGGAGTCCGATAGCAGGCTTGGTAAAAGTCCCACGATAAGGAGAAAGTGAAGATGGCCAAACGCATCCAGTTCAGTTCCCACGGCGGCCCAGACGTACTTGAGTTCGTGGATTACCAGCCCGCCGAGCCCGGTCCGCAACAGGTCCGCGTGAGCAACAAGGCCATCGGCCTGAACTTCATCGACACCTATTACCGCAGTGGCCTTTATCCGCCACCGGCCTTGCCGTCGGGGCTCGGTGCGGAGGGCGCGGGTGTGGTCGAGGCCGTTGGTTCGGACGTCACGCGTTTCAAGGTCGGTGACCGCGTCGCCTACGGCAGTGGTCCGCTGGGGGCGTACAGCGATGTCCACGTATTGCCCGAGGCCAATCTGGTCCACTTGCCCGAGGCCATCAGCTTCGAACAGGCTGCCGGGGTAATGCTCAAGGGCCTGACCGTGCAATACCTGCTGCGTCAGACTTACGAGCTCAAGGGCGGCGAGACTGTTCTGTTCCACGCCGCCGCCGGTGGCGTGGGCTCCTTGGCCTGCCAATGGGCCAAGGCTTTGGGCGTAAAACTGATCGGCACTGTCAGCTCGGCGGAAAAAGCCGCCATCGCCAGATCCCATGGCGCCTGGGAAGTCATCGACTACAGCAAGGAAAACGTCGTACAGCGCGTGCTGGAATTGACTGACGGCAAGAAAGTCCCAGTGGTGTACGACGGGGTTGGCAAAGACACTTGGCTGACGTCGTTGGATTGCACGGCGCCGCGTGGCCTGGTGGTGAGCTTCGGCAATGCTTCTGGTGCGGTGGACGGCGTGAACCTGGGGATTCTCTCGGCCAAGGGCTCGCTGTACGTCACCCGCCCGACCCTGGCGACCTACGCCAACAATGCCGAAAACCTGCAGCGCATGGCCGATGAGCTGTTCGGGATGATCGCCAGTGGCAAGCTCAGCGTGGATATCAATCAGCGATTCCCGCTGGCTGAAGCGGCCAAGGCGCATACCGAATTGTCGGCGCGGCGGACGACGGGGTCGACGATCCTCCTGCCCTGATCCAGTGGTCGCTAAAAGACCGGTGAGAGCGAGCTTGCTCGCGATAGCGGTGTATCAGTCAACATCTATGCTGACTGACCTGACGCCATCGCGAGCAAGCTCGCTCCCACAGTTGCTTTGTGGTGTTCATAAATACTGCGTGAACACAAAACCCTGTGGGAGCGAGCCTGCTCGCGAAAGCGGTGTATCAGCCAACATTGATGCTGGTTGACCTGACGCCTTCGCGAGCAGGCTCGCTCCCACAGTTGATTGTGTGCTGACAAAAAGTCAGTCCGGGCGCACCACCATGCCAGTCGCCAGGTCACGAATCACGCTCGGGTTCTTGCGCCCGCCCAGGTTACCGCCCAGCACCAGATCGAGCTGGCCGCGGAAATACTGTTCGACGCGGATGCGCGTGCGCGCCGCCGGCCGGCCTTGTGGGTTGGCCGACGTGGAGACCAGCGGGCCGATCAACGAGCACAAGTCACGGACGATTGGATGATCGCTGACCCGCAGCGCAACGGTGTCATGCACGCCGGTGATCCACTCCGGCAACAGATCCTGGTGCGGCACCAGCCAGGTATTGGGCCCCGGCCAGGTGCTGGCCATGCGGTCCATCCAGGTTTCGGGGAAGTCTTCGAACAGAAAGTCGAACTGGCGGATGTTGTCAGCCACGAGTATCAAGCCCTTGTCGGGCCTTCGGGACTTGATCGCCAACAGACGCTCCACCGCATCCTCGTTCCACGGATCGCAACCCAGGCCCCAGACCGCTTCGGTTGGATAGGCAATCACCGCCCCGGCGCGAATTTCTCGCGCGGCTTGTTGCACACGCCAACTGTTGACCATGAAACATTCTCCGCAACGCAAATAAGGCTGTGGGCAGTTTACCGATCTTCCCCATAAAACCTAGCGTGCGAACCAACGACCGTTGTCACAAATGGCGCGTCCCTCCATTTCCAGCTCGGTCAACGCCGCCAGCACCTTGGGCAGACCCCAGCCGCTGGCGTCGGCCAACGCCTCGCTGCTCAGCGGTGCGGCATGCAGCAGGCGCAGCAGCGGATGGGTCACGGGCACAGGCTCGGCGGCCAGCGGCAGCCGCTGCCAACCGCGCAATGCTTCGAGAATGTGCTCGACAGTTTCCACCAGCGCCGCCCCGTCGCGGATCAGTTGGTGACAACCTCTGGCCCCAGGATGATGAATCGACCCTGGAATGGCATACACCTCGCGACCCTGTTCCGCTGCCAGCCGGGCGGTGATCAGCGAACCGCTCGCGACACTGGCTTCGACCACGAGCACGCCGAGGGATAAGCCGCTGATGATCCTGTTTCGACGCGGGAAGTTGCCGGCGTTGGGCGCTGCGTCCAGCGGAAACTCCGATATCACCGCGCTTCCCTGGGCAATCATTGCCTCCGCCAGCCGTCGATTGCGCTGTGGATAAAAATTTTCGAGGCCGGTGCCCAGCACGCCGATGGTTTGCCCGCCGACATCCAGTGCCGCTTGATGGGCAGCGGCGTCGATGCCCAAGGCCAGGCCGCTGGTAATGACAAAACCGGCGCCGGCCAGGCTTCGAGAAAATGCCGCCGCCGTATCCATGCCCGGGCGGGATGCCCGGCGACTGCCGACCATGGCCAGCTGCGGTTTTTCCAGGATCGAGGCGTCGCCCGCGACCATCAGCAGCGGGGGCGCGTCGCTGATCTGAGCGAGCAAAGCGGGGTAGTCAGGCTGGTCCCACATCAATAAATGCTGGGCCGGACCGTCTAGCCAGGCCAGTGCGTGGGCGGCACCGTCGCGTATTGGCGGGGCGCGTCGGGCCTCGGCGCACGTGGCCGGCAACCCCAGCGCCCGCCATGCGCTGGCCGGTGCGCTGATGGCTTTGGACGCTGAGCCAAAAGCCTCCATCAGGGTCATGAAACGTTTAGGCCCCAGTTCCGGCAAGCGATGCAAGCGCAGACGGGCCTCCAGTTCCGCAGGCGGAACCGAAGCAGATTCAGGCAATGGCATGTGATCAATCCTTGATCGTTATAGCCCCGTTCAAGCGGGAATAAGCTGTGGATAACTCTGTTGGTAACTTGTGAGACACGTTACGGATTGCGCACCTTGTCGAGTATCGCCAGCGATCGCGAGGCGTACAGCACCAGGCCATAACTGAGTTTGTCGTAGGTGCGGAATACCATCAGCAGGCCGGCGCGTTCGTCCGGGATTTTCACCGGTGCACCGGTAATACGGTCACGCACGGTTTCGCCGGTCTTCATCACGGCCAGAACGTTGCCCTCAACCAGCCCGTCGCGCCGCCCCTTGTTCAGCGTCACCACGTCCATCGCGCCGATCTGCGTTACGCCACGGGGTACGTCGAGGATGAGCCCCTGGATGTCCGATTTCGGCGCGCTGGGCATGAAAGTCGAATTGATCGAGCGCTCTTCGCCGCTGAACAGGCGATCGCCCAGGCGTACCTCTTGCGTGGTCCGTCGCAGGGCCAGTGTCGTGACATCGCCTTCGGTGGCAACGATTTCACCGCTGCCGATGTCATCGGCATTGATGCCCAGAAACTCCTTGGTCTCGGGATCGGTGTAGACCTTACCCTGGCGGAAGATGCCGTAGGCCGGCTGGCTCGTGTCAAAGTCGCCGCGGGCGAAGATCCGGTCGCCGGTGCCGCTGAGCACTCGTTCGGCGTCGCCTGCAACGACGTAGGGTGCCTTGTTGAAATCTTCCGCCGTGTCGACGATGCGGTTGCTCAGCAAAAAACTGTTAATGGCCTGCAGCGGGATGCTCGGGATCGCGTCAGCCACCGGTGAACTGCGAATGCGAGGCGACAGCTTGATGGTGCCGCGTGAGGTGCCGCGATTGAGGGTCAGGCGCGGCTGGCCGTTGATGTAGACCAGCGACAGGGTGTCGCCGGGGTAGATCAGGTTGGGGTTTTCGATCTGCGGGTTGGCCTGCCACAGCTCGGGCCATTTCCATGGTTCGCGCAGGTATTTGCCGGAAATGTCCCACAGCGTGTCCCCCGTCACCACTGTGTATTGCTGGGGAAAACCTTCCCGAAGTTGCACTTGCCCGTGCGCGATACCGGCCGAAGCCAGGAGCAGCAGGGCGAGTAGTGATTTCCTCATGCGGTGAATCCCTTTATTATGTGCGTTCGCGTAAAACGCCAGAGCCCCCGTGGCTCGCTCTGTTTCAAGAGCAACGTTTTACAACGGTAGCCTGCATCCCAATACACGCCAGGCAAGCCACCCGACTTTACTTCACACGTGCATTTATCAAGCTTATGGCCATTTTGAACATTCTCGAATTTCCGGACCCGCGCCTGCGCACTATCGCCAAACCGGTGGCTGTAGTGGACGACGAAGTGCGTCAGCTGGTCGATGACATGTTTGAAACAATGTATGAGGCGCCAGGCATCGGCCTCGCCGCGACCCAGGTCAACGTGCACAAGCGTATCGTCGTCATGGACCTCTCCGAAGACCGCAGCGAGCCCCGGGTGTTCATCAACCCCGAGTTCGAAACGCTCACCGACGAGATGGAGCAGTATCAGGAAGGCTGCCTTTCGGTGCCGGGCTTCTACGAAAACGTCGACCGTCCGCAGAAGGTCAAGATCAAAGCCCTGGACCGCGACGGCCAGCCTTACGAGTTGATCGCCGAAGGCCTGCTGGCGGTGTGCATCCAGCATGAATGCGACCACCTCAACGGCAAGCTGTTCGTCGATTACCTGTCTAATCTCAAGCGTGACCGGATCAAGAAAAAACTGGAGAAGATCCATCGCCAGAACGCTTGATGCCCCTCTTCAAAGGCTTGCCGCGGCAAGCCTTTTTCTTTTTGCGACTGCTTTGTAACTGAGAGCTTCCCATGACTGAGCCACTGCGCATCGTCTTTGCCGGCACTCCCGAATTTGCCGCCGAACACCTCAAGGCCCTGCTGGCCAGCCCCCATGAAATTGGCGCGGTCTATACCCAGCCGGATCGTCCTGCCGGTCGCGGACAGAAACTGATGCCCAGCCCGGTCAAGCAGCTTGCCTTGGAGCACGGCTTGCAAGTCCTGCAACCGCCGACCCTGCGCGATGCCCAGGCCCAAGCAGAACTGGCGGCGCTGGAGCCGGATTTGATGGTGGTGGTTGCCTACGGCCTGATCCTGCCGCAAGTGGTGCTGGATATCCCGCGCCTGGGTTGCATAAACAGCCACGCCTCGCTGCTGCCGCGCTGGCGCGGTGCCGCGCCGATCCAGCGCGCCGTGCAGGCGGGCGATGCCGAGAGCGGCGTGACCGTCATGCGCATGGAAGCAGGCCTGGACACCGGACCGATGCTGCTCAAGGTCAGCACCCCCATTGGCGCCGACGACACCGGTGGCAGCCTGCACGACCGCCTCGCGCTGATCGGCCCGCCAGCAGTGGTCCAGGCCATTGCCGGCCTGGCCGCCGGCACGCTGGAAGGCGAAGTGCAGGATGACAGCCTCGCCACTTATGCGCACAAACTGAACAAGGACGAAGCCCGCATCGACTGGAGCCGCCCGGCCGTTGAGTTGGAACGCCTGGTGCGCGCCTTCAACCCTTGGCCGATCTGCCACAGCACCTTGAACGGCGAAGCCCTGAAAGTGCTGGCGGCCAGTTGCGCCGAAGGGAAGGGCGCACCGGGAGAAATCCTCAGTGCCAGCAAGGACGGCCTCGTTGTCGCGTGTGGCGATCAAGCATTGTGTCTGACACGTCTGCAATTGCCCGGCGGCAAGGCGCTGGGCTTCAGCGACTTGTTCAACAGCCGTCGTGAGAAATTTGCCGTCGGCACCGTCCTCGGCCAAGCGGCGGACGCTTCATGAACCCGCGTCTGGCTGCCGCCAAGGCACTTGCCGCGGTACTCAGCGGGAAAGCCTCGCTGAACAGTTCCCTGCCGACCCAACTGGACAAGGTCGAAGATCGCGATCGCGGCTTCACCCAGGACCTGGCGTTCGGCACCGCCCGTTGGCAACCGCGCCTCTCGGCCCTCGCGGCGAAGCTGTTGCAGAAACCGTTCAAGGCCGCCGATGCCGACGTCGAAGCGCTGCTGCTGGTGGGGCTCTATCAACTGCTCTACACCCGCGTCCCCGCCCACGCCGCCATCGGCGAAACCGTGGGCTGCGCCGACAAGCTGAAAAAGCCCTGGGCCAAGGCCCTGCTCAATGCCGTGCTGCGCCGCGCCCAACGGGAAAGCGAAACCCTGCTGGGTGAACTGGAACACGACCCGGTGGTGCGCACCGCCCACCCGCGCTGGTTGCAGAAATCCCTCAAGGCCTTCTGGCCCGAGCAATGGGAAGCCATCTGCGCGGCGAACAATGCCCACCCGCCGATGATCCTGCGGGTCAACCGTCGCCACCATACCCGCGATGCCTACCTTGCGTTGCTGGGCGAGGCGGGCATCCCGGCCATCCCGTGCCAGTACAGCCGCGACGGCATCGTGCTGGAAACTCCCGGCGATGTGCGTGCACTGCCGGGCTTCGCCGAGGGCTGGATCAGCGTCCAGGACGAAGCCGCGCAATTGGCCGCCGACCTGCTGGAGCTGGCGCCCGGCCAACGGGTGCTGGACGCCTGTTGCGCGCCGGGTGGCAAGACTTGTCACATCCTCGAGGCCGAGCCGAAACTGGCCGGCGTGGTGGCCGTGGACCTGGAAGCCAAGCGCCTGGTGCGAGTGAAGGAAAACCTTGAGCGCCTGGGCCTGGACGCCGAACTATTCGCCGCCGACGGTCGCGACACGGCTGCGTGGTGGGACGGCAAGCCGTTCCAGCGCATCCTGTTGGACGCACCTTGCTCGGCCACCGGCGTGATCCGTCGCCATCCGGACATCAAGCTCACCCGGCAGCCGGACGACATTGCCGCATTGGCCGTGTTGCAAGGCGAACTGCTTGATGCCATGTGGTCGACCCTGGACGTGGGCGGCATGCTGCTCTACGCCACCTGCTCGACCTTGCCGACGGAAAACACCGAAGTGATCGAAGCCTTCCTCGCCCGCACGCCGGGTGCCCGTGAGCTGGACATTGCCACCCAGGCTGGCATAAAGCAGCCCCATGGCCGGCAGTTGTTGGCCCAGGAAGGCGGGCACGACGGGTTCTATTACGCCAAGCTGATCAAAATCGCCGCCGCACGCGGTTAAAACCGATTCGATAGGAGTGACTGGATGAAAATCATCATCCTGGGTGCAGGGCAGGTTGGCGGCTCGCTGGCGGAACACCTCGCCAGCGAGGCCAACGACATCACCGTGGTCGACACCGACGGCGAACGCCTGCGCGACCTCGGCGACCGTCTCGACATTCGTACGGTACAAGGGCGCGGCTCCTTGCCGACGGTATTGCGCCAGGCCGGCGCCGACGACGCCGACATGCTGGTGGCGGTGACCAACAGCGACGAAACCAACATGGTCGCCTGCCAGGTCGCCCACACGTTGTTTCACACCCCGACCAAAATCGCCCGGGTGCGCGAAGGGGCCTACCTGACCCGCGCCGACCTGTTCGACAACGAAGCGATCCCGGTGGACGTGCTGATCAGCCCCGAGCAGGTGGTGACCAACTACATCAAGCGCCTGATCGAACACCCCGGTGCCTTGCAAGTGATCGATTTTGCCGAGAGCAAGGCGCAACTGGTGGCGGTCAAGGCCTACTACGGCGGACCGCTGGTGGGCCAGCAACTGCGCCAATTGCGCGAGCACATGCCCAATGTCGAGACCCGCGTGGCAGCGATTTTCCGCCGTGACCGGCCGATCCTGCCCCAGGGCGACACCGTGATCGAAGCCGATGACGAAGTCTTCTTCATCGCCGCCAAAGCGAATATTCGCGCGGTCATGAGCGAAATGCGCCGCCTCGACGAAAACTACAAACGCATCGTCATCGCCGGCGGCGGCCAGATCGGCGAACGCCTGGCCGAAGCCATCGAAAGCCGCTACCAAGTCAAGATCATCGAGATGAACCCGGCACGCTGCCGCTACCTCTCCGACACCCTCGACAGCACCGTGGTGCTGCAGGGCAGCGCCTCCGACCGCGACCTGCTGCTGGAAGAAAACATCGCCGACGCCGACATCTTCCTGGCCCTGACCAACGATGACGAAGCCAACATCATGTCCTCGCTCCTGGCCAAGCGCCTGGGGGCCAGGAAGGTCATGACCATCATCAACAACCCGGCCTACGTCGACCTGATCCAGGGCGGCGACATCGACATCGCCATCAGCCCGCAACTGGCAACCATCGGCACCTTGCTGGCCCACGTACGCCGCGGCGACATCGTCAGCGTCCACTCCCTGCGCCGCGGCGCGGCCGAAGCCATCGAAGCCATCGCCCACGGCGACGCCAAATCCAGCAAAGTCATCGGCAAAGCCATCCGCGACATCGGCCTGCCGCCCGGCACCACCATCGGCGCCATCATCCGCGACGAAGAAGTGCTCATCGCCCACGACGACACCGTGATCCAGACCGGCGACCATGTGATCCTGTTCCTGGTAGATAAGAAGCACATTCGTGATGTGGAGAAGTTGTTCCATGTGGGGTTGAGTTTCTTCTGATCCAGGCTGTGCGGTGGCAGTCATGGCCTCATCGCGAGCAGGCTCGCTCCCACAAAGGCTCGCTGTCGTTCACAAATATTGTGATCGACCGAGATCCACTGTGGGAGCGAGCCTGCTCGCGATAGCTATCTAACAGCCACTGATCAACCCCTGACACACCGATAAGGACGGCCCCCATGCTCGACTCCCTGGAAAAAATGCTCGCCAAGGGCGTGGACAACTCCCTTCTCCGCTTCGGCCTCGGCAAAGGCTACCTCGACCTAGGCGAATTCCCCCGCGCCGCCGAACACCTCCAACGCTGCGTCGAATTCGACCCGAAGTACTCCGCAGCCTGGAAACTACTGGGCAAGGCCCACCAAGGCCAAGGCGACGCCGCCGCAGCCCGCCAAGCCTGGGAGCAAGGGTTGGAAGCCGCCCGCGCCCATGGCGACAAACAGGCTGAAAAAGAAATGACCGTGTTCCTCAAGAAGCTGGATCGCCAGCCCTGAATCCACACAAAACTGCTTTTGTGGCGAGGGAGCTTGCTCCCGCTTGACCGGGCTGGCGCTCCAGTGCGCAGCACTCACAAAAAAGCCTACCGCGTTCTCAATACCAGCCCATCAAGCAGCCAACACGATCTGTCTGGCTGCTTACTGATAGGCTTTCACCGCTTCAGCATCGGCCCCCAACGCACCCTCTCGATACTGATCACCAAGACCTGACCGGAGACATACATGTCCGAAATTACTCAGTTGGTCATTGCCTTGGTGGTGTCCTTTCTGCTTGATCGATTCCTCAAACCCTATCTGCTACGCAAGTGGCTGGGCGTGGCGTTGATGGCTGCTTTGTGGCAGGTCAGACCCGTGTGTTGGGGTTTGATCTGGGGTTGCTGTCGGTTTTTGCCGTGGTGATAGGGATGGGGTTGTTCATGAAGCGGCGGCGGTTTGAGGAGGTTGGCTGAGGGGGGATGGCGGATGGATTAATATCAGGTAATAAATCCGTTCCCTTAAGTGGTCCCTGTGTATGCGCATTGCAGTGTTGGCCCTGGTCCTCACGCTGTTCGGCTGCGCTAGCGCGTCGGACCCGCCGAGGGGCGAGGGTGGCGGTTGGCGGTCCTTCTATGTGGTGAATCATGGCCTGCATACTGGGTTGGTGATTGCGCGCTCCGATCTGCTTCAAGTGCTTCCCGCACTGGTCGAAGCATTCAGCGAAGGCGACTTCGTTGAGTTCGGCTGGGGTGACGAGGATTTCTACCGAGCCCCACAAGCCACCTTGAGCCTCGCCCTGGGAGCCTTGTTCGGGTCGACGGCAACCGTGCTGCATGCGGTCAAAATTGACGGGGACCCGAGGCGGCGTTTCACCGCAAGCGAGGTCATCGAGGTGCGGGTGACGGAGGACGGCTACCGACGACTGCTCGCGTTCGTGGCCGGGACCTTCACCCGTTCAGCGACGGGCACCTTGGTGGTGCTCGGGCCTGGCCTGTATGGAGAGAGCCGGTTCTACCAGGCCGAGGGTCACTATTCGCTGTTTTATACCTGCAATACCTGGGTCGCAGAGGCGCTGGCCGCGAGCAACTGCCCAATGTCGCCCGTAGCGGTGATTACGGCGGGGAACGTCATGTCGCAGTTGCGCCGAGCGACAGCGGTCGGCGCTTTTTGCGGGCTCGCTCCCACAGTGGGCGGCGTTGGGCTCGGTGTTCGGTTCGACACATCCCCCTCGTGTGGAAGTGAGAGCAAATTTCCCCTTCCTGGTAGCCAGTCCCTGTGGCGATTAAGGCGCTTGATGCCGACAGAACCTCTTCCGGATCTTTATAGCAACATGCCCGTTGGTATGGATAATCTATCTGCGAATCATTAGCATTAGCGGCATTGACCGTTTCCCCGCAGGTACTCACTCATGCTATTTCCATCTCGCCTTACGTTGCTCGCTGCGTGCTGCTCAGTCAGTTTTCTTGCCCAGGCGGCAGCGCCTATTGAATTGGGCGTGACCGACGTTACTGCCGATGCGATTAAAACCAATTCCAACACGCTATCGGCGCCCTATGCGGGGGGGCAGGTGGCGAGGGGAGGCCAGATAGGGGTGCTGGGCAATCAGGACAACATGGATGTCCCGTTCGTGATGACCAGTTACACCTCGCAGTTGATTGAAGATCAGCAAGCGGAAGACGTGGGTGATGTGCTGCTCAATGATCCTTCGGTGCGTCAGTCCTATGGGTTTGGTAACCAATCCCAGGTGTTCGTGATTCGAGGCCTGCCGCTTGCCAGCGACGACATTTCCTACAACGGGCTGTACGGCGTTTTACCGCGCCAAATTCTGTCGACGGATGCGATCGAGCGCGTCGAAGTGTTCAAGGGGCCCAACGCGTTCATCAACGGCGTCAGCCCGACGGGTTCGGGTCTTGGGGGCGGTGTCAATTTGCAGCCCAAGCGCGCGGAGGATGTCCCGACTCGTCGCTATACGCAGGACATCAGCACCGATGGCCGCATGGGCGAGCATTTGGATATCGGGCAGCGGTTCGGCGAGGACAATCGGTTTGGCGCCAGGTTGAACCTGAGCCAGCGCGAAGGTGAAACAGCGATCGACAACCAGGATCAGCGCACAAAGTTGTTCGTTGCTGGCTTGGACTATCGAGGTGATGACTTCCGCGTTTCCACCGATTTCGGCTACCAGAAACAGCGTATCAATGGACTGCGTAACTCTGTGAACATCGGCAACGCCACGCGCATTCCCACGGCTCCGGATGCGAGTCACAATTATGGACAGGACTGGACTTACTCCGAAACCGAAGACACCTTCGGCATGGTTCGTGGCGATTGGGACTTGAACGAAAACTGGACCGCCTACCTGGCTGGCGGTGTAAAGCACACCCGAGAAACTGGGGTATACGCCACACCGACGCTGGTCGGCAATAACGGTGTCGCGACGATCGGTGGGTCAGAAATTCCACACAACGAAGACAACACATCGTTTAGTGGCGGGCTGAACGGGCGCTTCAACACGGGACCTGTTTCCCACCAGGTTGCGATCGGCGGCTCAACGATCTGGACCGAGCAGGAAAACGCCTACACTTTCTATCGTCCCGTTACCGGCAACAGCAATCTCTACGACACCCCAACGCTACCCAAGCCGACCGCGGTGTCCAGCACCGGCGGTGAAATGGGCGATCCCGGGGTGACCGGCAAAACCCGCAACCGTAGCCTAGCGATTTCCGACACGTTGGGCTTGTTCGATGACAAATTGCTGGTCACTTATGGTGTCCGTCGTCAGCAGTTGCGTGTCGAAAACTATAAGTACGATGGCACCACCTCAAACGGTGTAGCCAATCCAGCAAACGACGGCAGCCGTAGCACGCTCTACGATGAAGCCGTTACCACGCCTGTCTACGGCATTGTCTACAAGCCTGTGGAGAGCGTGTCGCTCTACGCCAACCGAATCGAAGGCCTTGCAAAAGGGCCAGTGGCGTCCGGTTCAGGCATCACCAACCTGGGCCAAGCCTTTCCCCCGGGCCGCACAAAACAGTTGGAAGCGGGCATCAAGCTGGACATGCAAACCTTCGGTGCCAACGTGGGTGTTTTCCGTATCGAGAAACCTTCCGATGGCTACGTCGACAACGCGCAGAACCTCTATGTGCGTGACGGTGAGCAGGTCAACAAAGGGCTGGAGATCAGCGTATTCGGCGAGCCCATCGAAGGTCTCCGGTTGATGGCCGGCGGCACCCGAATGACGTCCGAACTCAAAAACACCGCTGGCGGTTTCAACGATGGCAACCACGCCATTGGCGTGCCAACGTTCCAGCTCAATGCCAGCGTGGATTGGGATGTCCCAGGCCTCGAAGGCGCCGCGCTCAGCGCGAGGATGTTGCGCACGGGCGGGCAGTACGCGGATCAGGCTAACAACTTGAGCTTGCCGACCTGGAACCGGTTCGACGCGGGCGCACGTTATAAGATGAAATTCGTAGAGAAAGACCTGACGTTGCGCGTCAATGTGGAAAACATTACCGACAAGAACTACTGGGCCTCGGCGAACGGCGGCTATCTTTCGCAGGGTGATCCGCGCTTGGTGAAGTTTTCGGGGACTATTGATTTCTGATCAGAAGCGGAACGTGGAGCGTCCCTGGCGACATCCATGGGAGCAAAGCTTGCTCGGATAGTGGAGACCAGCCAAACCTGTATCGACAGACCTGCCCCAATCGCGAGCAAGCTTTGCTCCCACAGATTTCGGCATTTCTTCAGGTAAACCGCATCGTCTGGTTTTGCGACTGCTGCGCTCGAGACGTCTGACCGGCCGAGCGGGAGCAAGCTCCCTCGCCACGGGCGGTGTCTGGGCTGGCGTCATCGCGAGCAGGCTCGCTCCCACAGGGGATTGAGGCTGTTGCAGATACTGTGTTCACCGCCGCCCGGTGTGGGAGCGAGCTTGCTCGCGAGGAGGGTGTCACATTCAATATTGATGCAAGCTGACCCGCCGCTTTCGCGAGCAAGCCCGCTCCCACAGTACGTGGCGTTGGGCTGGATGTTCGGATCGACACTAACCCCTGTGGCGAGGGAGCTTGCTCCCGCTGGCCTGCGCAGCAGGCCCCTGCATTTCCTCAGGCAAACCGCATCGTTCGGTTTTGCGGTCGCTGCGCAACCGAACGGGAGCAAGCTCCCTCGCCACGGGGAGATGCATTATCAGGAAGCAAGTGGCCTCGCCTTGGCTTCATTTGCGCTTAAGCATCTCCGGCAACTGCGCCACCAACTTCTGATTATTCAACGGCGCCCGAATAAACCCGCGTTGCTTGCCGTCCGGTCCAATCACGGCAAGGTTGCCGCTGTGATCGACGGTGTAGTTGGGTTTGCTGGTGTCGGCGGGGATGAACGGAATGCTCACCGCGTTCGCCAGTTTCTGCAGGTCTTCAACAGAGGAAGCGGTCAGGCCTTTGAACTGCGGATCGAAGTAGCCCAGGTATTGCTTGAGCTGCTTGGGGGTGTCGCGGTTCGGGTCGACGCTCACCAGTACGATCTGCAACTTGGCCACCGCCTCGGGCGGCAGTTCGCTTTTGATCTGGCGCAGTTGGGCGAGGGTGGTTGGGCAGATGTCCGGGCAGAAGGTGTAGCCGAAGAACAGCAGGCTCCACTTGTCTTTCAGCCCATCCATCGCCACGGGCTGGCCGTCCTGGTCGGTCATTTTCACGTCCGGCAGGTTGCGGCTTTGCGGCAGCAGGATGATGCCGGCGTCGATCAATGCGGTCGGGTCACCCTGGCCTTTGCTGGACAGCACCTTGTTGATGGTCAGGCCGAGGATCAGTGCGATCACGGCCGCGAGGATGAAGACGGTTTTCTGGGTTCGAGTCATAGGCTCAACAGTAAGTAGTGATCAACGAGCAGGGCGATGAACAGCAGGAACAAGTACCAGATAGAGTACTTGAACGTATTGATCGCCGCGTGCGGCCGACTGCCACGGTACAACACCACGGCCCATTGCAGAAACCGGGCACCCAGCACGAGCGCACAAACCAGGTAGATCAACCCGCTCATCTGGATCACGAATGGCATCAGGCTCACCGCCAGCAGCACCAAGGTGTACAGCAGGATATGGATCTTGGTGTAGTGCTCGCCGTGGGTCACCGGCAGCATCGGGATGTCGGCCTTGGCGTATTCCTCCTTGCGATGAATCGCCAGGGCCCAGAAGTGCGGCGGTGTCCAGGCGAAGATGATCAACACCAGCAACAGCGGTTCGGCGCTGACGTGTCCGGTGGCCGCCACCCAGCCCAGCAGCGGCGGAGCGGCGCCGGCGAGGCCGCCGATGACGATGTTCTGCGGCGTTGCCCGCTTGAGGAAGCCGGTGTAGATCACGGCGTAACCGAGGAGCGAGGCGAGGGTCAGCCAGGCGGTCAGCGGGTTGGTAAAGATCAGCAACAAGGCTTGCCCGGCGACGGCCAGCGCCAGGGCGAAGGTCAGTGCAGCGGCGGGCGAGACCCGCCCTTCGGCCAGCGGCCGCTTATGGGTGCGGGCCATCACCGCGTCGATACGCCGATCCACCACGTGGTTCACCGCGGCCGCGCCACCTGCGCACAGCGCGATGCCCAGGTTGCCGAATACAAGGACCGTCCACGGCACTCCGGCGCGGGTCGCGAGAAACATGCCGACCAGCGAGGTGATCAGCATCAATACCACCACTTTGGGCTTGGTCAGCTCCAGGTAATCGCGCCAGATCGCCTGGCTATGGCGTTCACCGGTCAAGGTTGCCATGGCATCTCTCCTTTAATCGTAATGGGGGCGACGCCGTGTTCGGGCGGATTGAAGCGCCAGCGCAGCGGGACGTGGTGCCGTACCCGGACCAGGCTGGTGCGGGCGTGATAATTGACCAGCACCAGGGTCAGCAGCAGGGCGGCGCCCCCGGCGTTGTGGGCCACGGCCACCGGCAGCGGCAGATGAAACACGACGTTGCTTATACCTAATGTAATTTGCGCGACCAGCGCGGTGAGGACCAGCCCCGCCAGTCGGGACATGCCCACCGTCTTTAATTGCCAAGCCAGCCCAAGCAGCACCACAGTCACCAGTAACGCGCCGATGCGATGGGTCACATGGATGGCGGTACGGGCGTCGCTGTCCAGTTGCCCGCCCAGGTAGTTCGGGCCGATGTGCTGGGTCAGGTGAAAGCCGTTGGCGAAATCGGCGGGCGGCATCCATTCACCATGGCAGGTGGGGAAGTCGATGCAGGCCACCGCGGCGTAGTTGGAACTGACCCAGCCGCCCAAGGCGATCTGGCCGATCACCAGCAGCAGCCCGGCCGTGGCCCAATGTTGCAGGCGCTTGGGCACGGTCAGCGCCGGCAACACGCCGGACAATCTCAGCGTGAGCAGAAACAGCAGGCTCAACGTCGCGAACCCGCCCAGCAGATGACCGGTGACGACTTGAGGCCAGAGCTTCAACGTCACGGTCCACATGCCGAACGCCGCTTGCGCGAACACAACGGCGAGGAGAAACAGTGGCAATTTCAATGGCAAGCCAGGGTGACGACGGTTCGTCCAGGCCCGGGCGGCCAGCGCGGCAATCATCAGCGCCAAGGCACCGGCGAAATACCGGTGGACCATCTCGTTCCAGCCTTTATGGGCCTCAACCGGGGCGTCGGGGAAATGCAATTCGGCATGGGCCAGTTGGGCTTCGCCCTTGGGTACGCTGATGAATCCGTAGCAACCCGGCCAGTCGGGGCAACCGAGGCCGGCGTGAGTCAGGCGGGTGTAGGCGCCTAACAGTACGACAATCAATGCCAGCAACGTGGCGAACAGCGCGAGGCGAAATCCAGGCTTGGCCATGTCGATGTCCTCATCCGATGTTCGACAGTTTCAGCAGGTGCCGCAGGTCGTTGAGCAAATCCTTGCCCTTGACCCGGGCGTCGTAGCGCAGCACCAGGTTGCTGTGGGGATCGATGATCCACAGCTGGGCGCCGCCGGAACCCTGGGCGCCTTTCTGATAGGCAGGCAGATCCAGCGGGTAGCGTTGCAGCTGGGGATATTCGCGCTGCAGCTGGGCGTCGTACGCGCTGTCCAGGGGTTGCGCGATGGCCAGGGCATGGCTGGCGCGGCCGGCTTCGCGGCCCAGGCCGATCTGCACTTGCCGGGCCAGGTAGACCAACTGGCGGCAGTCCACCGAGCACTCTTGAGGGGCCGTCACCAGGATCTGCCAGCGCTGCTCGTCGGCCTGCACGCCGATGTCGGCGCGGGACTGGCCGTTGCCGATCAACTCGCCGTGGTAGCTGCGGCTGTCGGGGACCCAGAACTGGAATTTGTACATGCCGGTGGCGAGGATCATCGGGCCGATCACGCCCAGCACAATCAACAGCAATTGTACGCGGCCCTTGCGGCGGCTGCGTGCATCGGGCGCTTCAGACGTGTTGGTTGGATTCATGGTGCTTCCCATGGTGTCTCCCTGCGTTGTGCCATCCGAGGTAGAGGAAAAGGCCGAACAGCGCCGCCGCCATGGCGAACCACTGCACGGCATAGCCGAGGTGTTTTTCCGGACCCATGGCAACCACCGGCCAATCGGTCCGGTAGGCGCCGGGGCCGCTTTGTTGTCTTAGTTCGTAAGCGAAGCCGCCACGGTCCAGTTCTGCCCAGAGTTTCTGCGGTTCGATGGTGGTGACCAGCCGCGGCCACGGTGCGCTTGCCGGGTCGGCGTGAAGTTGGAACGTGGCGCCGGGTGCGACGTAGACCCAGGCTTGAAGGTCGACAGTCTGTTCAGGTGTGCTGAAGACTGGCGGGGTGCGGCGATCCGGCCAGGGCAGCCAGCCACGATTGACCAGCAGCCAAAGCCCGCTGGCGTGATCGAGGAACGGCTGCAGCAGTTCGACGCCCACCTTGCCGTCGTGCTGGCGGTTGTCCAGGAGCAGGCTGTGATCGGCGTCGAATTGGCCACGCAGGCTGACCGGACGAAAGGCCGGATCCGTCGTTTCCGAAAGCTCGACGCTGTCCATCGGCTTGGCCACGCGGCGCTCGGCATAAGTGTCCATGAGCACACGTTTCTGTTCGCCCCGGCTCATTTGCCAGAACCCCAGGCACACCATCACCGGCACCAGCACGGCCACCACGAGTGACGGCACGATGCCCGGCCGGAAGCCTTTCATGGCGCCGCCCTAAGGCTAATGAACGGGATAGCTATACTCACGTGCATCGCGTCCCCCCGGAGTGTTTCCAATGCTCAAAGCAGCCATCGCCCTGATGCTGATCGCCACGGTTGCCAGCCTGTTCAGCGGCTTGTTTTTTCTGGTCAAGGACCAAAGCGATTCCAATCGCCTGGTCATCGCCCTGGCAATTCGCGTGGCCTTGGCCGCTGTGACCGTCGGCTTGATTGCCTGGGGCTTTTTCAGCGGCCAGTTGGTGTCGCATGCTCCTTGGTAAAGAGTCGCCCTGATACGGCTGCCTCAGAGTATGTAGACGAAGAAGAACAAGCCGATCCACACCACATCGACGAAGTGCCAGTACCAGCTCGCGGCCTCGAAGCCGAACTGATGCTCGTTGTCGAAGTGCCCCCGCATGATGCGCATCAGCATCACGAACAGGATGATCGTGCCGATGGTGACGTGGGCGCCGTGGAAACCGGTGAGCATGAAGAACGTCGCGCCGTAGATCCCCGAGCCCAACGTCAGGCCCAGCTCTTTATAGGCGTGGATGTATTCCTCGGCCTGGAAGCCCAGGAACGCGCAACCCAGCAGCACGGTGATCGCCAGCCACACCTTCAATGCGCCGCGATGGCCTTTCTTCAGGGCGTGGTGGGCGATGGTCACGGTGACGCTGGAACTGACCAGCAGGATGGTATTGAGCAGCGGCAAGCCCCAAGGGCTGATCACGTCCTTGGGCGGTGGGAAGAGTTTGGGATCCGGGTTGTTCAACAACGGCCAGACGTATTCGAAGTTCGGCCACAGCATCTCCGACAAACCCTTGCTGCCTTCACCGGCCAGACCGGGCGCCGACACCACTCGTACGTAAAACAACGCGCCGAAGAACGCCACGAAGAACATCACTTCGGAAAAGATGAACCAGCTCATGCCCCAACGAAACGAGCGATCGAGCTGCGCGCTGTACAGCCCGGAGCGGCTTTCCTTGATGACCGCGCCAAACCAGCCGAACAGCATGTAGGCCACCAGCAGGCCGCCGACGAAGAAAATCAGCGGCCCGTGGGATTCGGGACGCGCCGCCTTCAGGTCGTTGAACCAGGTCGCCAGGCCGTACACGGTGACGAACATCCCGACCGTGGCGATGATCGGCCATTTGCTCTGGGCCGGGACGTAATAGTGCTCATGAGTTGCCATTTATTGTTCTCCTTATCGGGCACGCTATCGGTCAGTGTTTATAGCCACCGGAGGATGACGAGCAGTGATATCGAACAGCGTGTAGGACAGCGTCAGGTGCTTCACTTCCTTGGGCATGTCCCGGTCGACGATGAAGCGCATGGGCATTTCGATGCGTTCGCCGGGTTGCAGCACTTGCTGGGTAAAACAAAAACATTCGGTCTTGTGGAAATACGCCGCCGCGGTGCTCGGCGAGATACTCGGCACCGCCTGGGCACTCATCGGCCGGTCGGTGGGGTTGTGGGCGACGAACACCATCTCGTTCACTGCCCCCGGCTTGACCACCAATTGATCGCCCTTGGGGTAGAAATCCCAGACCATGTCCACTGCGTTGGTCGACAGGAATTGCACCCGCACCTGCCGCGATTCATCAACGACCTGCACGCCTTCGTACTGCCCACCGGTCTTGCCGTTGATGCCGAACGCCTTGCACATCACGTCGTAGATCGGCACCAGGGCAAACCCGAAGATGAACATGGCCACCACTACCAGCAACAGACGGGTGACCAGTTTCTTCAGCGAGATTGAATCAGCCATGGTTCCCGCTCCTCACCGAAAACCCTGTGGGAGCGAGCCTGCTCGCGATGGCGGCGACTCGGTGCGTCAGACACACCGCCATCGCGAGCAAGCTCGCTCCCACATAAGGCCCCGGTGTCATCTATTTCACTTCCGGCGGCGTAGTAAACGTGTGATACGGCGCCGGCGACGGCACGCTCCACTCCAGCCCTTCGGCGCCATCCCACGGCTTGGCCGGGGCTGGCTCGCCGCCGCGGATGGTCTTGATCACGATGAACAGGAAGAAGATCTGCGTGGTGCCGAACATGAACGCGCCGATGGACGAGACCATGTTGAAGTCGGCGAACTGCAGGTTGTAGTCGGGAATCCGCCGGGGCATGCCCGCCAGGCCCACGAAGTGCATCGGGAAGAACGCCATGTTCATACCGATGAACGAGAGCCAGAAGTGCAGCTTGCCGAGGGTTTCGTCGTACATGTGGCCGGTCCATTTCGGCAGCCAGTAGTACGCCGAGGCGAAAATCCCGAAGATCGCGCCGGGCACCAGCACGTAGTGGAAATGCGCGACCACAAAGTAGGTGTCCTGGTACTGGAAGTCCGCCGGGGCGATGGCGAGCATGAGCCCGGAGAAGCCGCCGATGGAAAACAGGATCACGAACGCCACGGCGAACAGCATCGGCGTCTCGAAGGTCAGCGAGCCCTGCCACATGGTGCTGGCCCAGTTGAACACCTTCACCCCGGTGGGCACGGCGATCAACAGGGTCGCGTACATGAAGAACAACTCGCCCACCAGCGGGATACCGACCACGAACATGTGGTGCGCCCAGACGATGAATGACAGGAACGCAATGGCGGCCGTGGCGTAGACCATCGAGGTGTAGCCGAACAATGGCTTGCGCGAGAACGCCGGGATGATCGAGCTGACGGCACCGAAGGCCGGCAGGATCATGATGTACACCTCGGGGTGGCCGAAGAACCAGAACACGTGCTGGAACAGCACCGGGTCACCGCCGCCGGCGGCACTGAAGAAGCTGGTGCCGAAGTGGATGTCCATCAGCATCATCGTCACGCAGCCGGCCAGCACCGGCATGACTGCGATCAGCAAAAACGCGGTGATCAGCCAGGTCCAGACGAACAGCGGCATTTTCATCAGGGTCATGCCGGGGGCGCGCAGGTTGAGGATGGTGGCGACCACATTGATCGCGCCCATGATCGAGCTGATGCCCATCAGGTGGATGGCGAAGATGAAAAACGTCACGCTTTCCGGCGCATAAGTGGTGGACAGCGGCGCATAGAATGTCCAGCCGAAATTCGGCCCACCCCCCGGTGTGAACAGCGTCGAGACCAGCATCAGGAACGCCGCTGGCAACAGCCAGAAACTGAAGTTGTTCATGCGTGGCAGGGCCATGTCCGGCGCGCCGATCATCAGCGGCACCATCCAGTTGGCAAGGCCGACGAAGGCCGGCATCACCGCGCCGAAGACCATCACCAGGCCATGCATGGTGGTCATCTGGTTGAAGAACTCCGGCTGTACGATCTGCAAACCGGGCTGGAACAGCTCGGCGCGGATCACCATGGCGAACGAGCCGCCCAGCAGGAACATGGAGAACGCGAACCACAGGTACAGCGTACCGATGTCCTTGTGGTTGGTGGTCAGCACCCAGCGCATCAGGCCCTTGGCGGGGCCGTGGGCGTGGTCGGCGCCGGCATGACCGTGGTCATCGATCACAGCACTCATGTCCTTTCTCCTTCGAACCAATGGGCTGGACGGCGCGGGGCAACGCGCCCCGACCGGTTGCGGGAACAGACGTCAGGCCGGCTCATTGGCTTTCCGCCTGTTTGAGTTCCAGCACTTCTTTAGGCGTGACCATGTCGCCCTTGTTGTTGCCCCAGGCGTTGCGTTCATAGGTCACGACCGCCGCGATATCGACTTCCGACAACTGTTTGCCGAACGCCGCCATGGAGGTGCCGGGCTTGCCATGGAAGACGATGTTCAAGTGATCCTTGATTGGCCCGGTGGCGATTTTCGAGCCCTTGAGCGCCGGGAACATCGGCGGCAAGCCCTGGCCTTCGGCCTGGTGACATGCCACGCATGTGGTGTGGTAGACCTTGTCGCCACGCTCGACGAGTTCTTCGCGCGTCCACTCCTTGCTGGTCAACTCTTTAAGCTGCGCGGCTTCGGCCTTGCGTTCGCCCAGCCATTTCTCGTAGTCGGGTTTGCTCTTGACCTCTACCACGATCGGCATGAAGCCATGGTCCTTGCCACACAGCTCGGCGCATTGGCCGCGATAGATGCCGGGCTTGTCGACGCGGGTCCAGGCTTCGTTGACGAACCCTGGAATAGCGTCGCGCTTGACCGCGAAGGCCGGCACCCACCAGGAGTGGATCACGTCGGCGGAGGTCACCAGAAAGCGCACCTTGGCATCGACCGGCAGCACCAGCGGCTTGTCGACTTCCAGCAGGTAGTGCTCGCCCTTGGCGCTCTGGTTGTTGATCTGTTCGGCGGGGGTCGCCAGGTTGCTGAAGAACTCGACGTCCTGGCCCAGGTATTTGTAGTGCCACTTCCATTGATAGCCGGTGACCTGGATGTCGATCTCCGACTCGCTGGAGTCGTACATCTTGATCAGCGTGGCTGTGGCAGGGATCGCCATCAGCACCAGGATCAGGAAGGGCACGATGGTCCAGAGGATTTCGACGCGGGTGTTTTCGTGGAAGTGCGCGGCATTCTGGCCGGTTGAGCGGCGGTGCATCATCATCGACCAGAACATGGCGCCGAAGACGATGATGCCGATGACCACACAGATCCAGAAAATGGTCATGTGAAGGTCGAACACTGCATTGCTGATCTGTGTCGCTCCAGGCGCCATATTCACAGTCCAGGCCGCTTGCGCCTGACTGAAAATCGACCACAACAGGAGGCCCATCCATACGTGTGGATGTCGCGTCATTGCGGGTTCCCCTTATCGTTCTTGTTATCCCGTAGGCGTAACGCCTGCGGCAAGGGATCGGCTTTTCAGACTGCTTAATTGACTCGCCGCGCCTTGCTGCACATGCAATCGGGTGTCATCAGCTAACTCCATTCCAACCCGAGTATAGACAGCACCTGCAACCTCGCAACGCGACGGCGTAAATCGTTTGAAACAGCCGGGGCTTGCGCTACAGCCCATGAATGGAGAAGGATGCGAACTGAGTGATGGCAAACCGATATAACGGCGACGTATCAGGGAAGGGGCGGTTATGAAAAATAGGTCTTAGGAGTCAATGCGCGCCAGCTAAGTTATGTCATTCCTATTTCATTGCCTGTTGTTTCCTGGAGTTGTCATGAACACCGCCGCATTGCGCGAGCAGATCCAAAAAGCCCTGCAACATGAGGCCGAGACCGGCCTGTTGAGCCGTCAGTTGACGGCGCAGTTACCAACGCTGCACCCCGCCATTCAGTTGCCGGATGCGAACGCCAATGACGTCCTGGCGAGATTTGTCGCCGCCTACATCAACGAAGTGCCTGACCTGCTGGATGCAGCCAATGACGTTGCCAGGGAGGCGGGTATCGAGTCGCAAATCAAACCCGTACTGAAAATTGCCGAGCAGTACTTTCTCCAGCCACCGACCATCACGGCCGGGCATGTCGGGCTCAACAGCCTGCTCGACGAAGCCTATCTGGCGCACCGGTTCGTCGAAGAGGTGAACGACCTCTACATCAAGCATTTCGGCCAGCCGCTGATTCCGTTGGACATGACGGTCGCCAACCTGATCGCCCACCAATTGATCGGTGAGGCATTTGCCAACCAGCTCGATGAAGTGGTGCATCACACGTTCGATGAGATGCTCAACGACGAGACGTTTGCGTTGGAGTCGGTGGAAGCCTATCGCGAGAAGCTCAGCAGCCCGGAGACCGGCGCGGCCTGGAAGCGCTGGCCGTGCATGTCGCGTCGCTTGGGCGTGGGCCTGGAGCTGGATCAGCCGGCGGCTTGATCTATCGGGGACACATGACCCCCCTGTGGGAGCGAGCTTGCTCGCGATTGCATTGGGTCAGCCACAGTGTAGTGGACTGACACGCCGCGATCGCGAGCAAGCTCGCTCCCACATTGAGTCTGTGGTCTTCAAGAATTATCTGCCCTACACCCAGCTCCTTTGGGAGTGAGCTGTCAGGCAGAGGCTGCGCCAACCCCCACCGTCGTGCGCAACCGCCCTTCCAACCGGCGCTTGAGCCCCCGGGATTCAATCAGCAGCTTCGAACCCTTGCTGGCGTTCGCCCGGCCCCATTCTTCGAGCAACTCCAGGCACGAGTGATCGATGTAGCTCAGATTATTGAGCGGCACATGCACCGTCGCGCCTTCGGGAATGGTACCCAGTACCTGGGTCAAGGCCGGAACCTTGAGGAAGGTTGCCGCACCCACCAATCGCAGTTCCATCTCGCCTTCCTGCGGCAGGTCGATCAGGCTGATTTTCAGGCGCGAAGCTTTCCAGGCCAGCTTCACCAGGGTCAGGCCGAAACCGACCAGTACACCGGTCAACAGGTCGGTGAAGATGATCGCCAGTGCCGTTGCGGCATAGGTGAACATGGGCATCCGCCCATAACGACCGAGGCTGCGGAACGCCTTGATGTCCACCAGCTTGAAACCGGTATAGACCAGCACACCCGCCAGGCTCGCCACCGGAATGCTTTGCAGCACGCTCGACAGCAACAGCACGAACAGCAGCAACCACAAGCCGTGGAAGATCGTCGACATCCGCGTGGTCGCGCCGGCCTGGACATTGGCCGAGCTGCGCACGATCACGCCGGTCATGGGCAAGGCGCCGAGCAGGCCGCAGAGCATGTTGCCGATACCTTGCGCCGATAATTCCCGGTCGAAATCCGCCCGTTCGCCGCTGTGCATGCGGTCCACGGCGGCCGCCGACAGCAGGGTTTCGGCGCTGGCGATGAAGGCGACCGCGAAGGCCGCGATCAGCAGCGTTGGATCGGCCAGGCTCAGCAGATCCGCCGGGCGCAGCCAGTCGATGGCTTCGGCCATGTTTTCCGGGACTTCCACGCGCTTGACCTGCAACGCCAGCAGCAGGCTCGCGACGGTTGCCAGGCCGACGCCCAGCAGCGCGCCAGGAATGAAGCGCAGGCTATGGGGCCGGAACTTTTCCCATAGCCACATCACCGCGATCGTCGAAAGGCCCAGCAAGCCGGCCTGCCAGCCGAACGACGGCAAGGCCTGGGCGACTGCCGCAGGGAATGCCGCCAGGTTGTCCAGGCCGGAAGGCTTGGGCGCTGCGTCGAGCATCACATGGACCTGGGACAATACGATCAGCACGCCGATACCGGCGAGCATGCCGTACACCACCGCAGGCGCGGTGACCCGGAACCAGCACCCGAGGCGAAAGCGTCCGGCCAACAGTTGCAGAAGGCCGGCCAACAACAGGATCGGCCCGAGCATGGCCACGCCATGCTGGCGCACCAGTTCGAAAACCAACACCGCCAACCCGGCGGCCGGACCGCTGACTTGCAGCTTGGAGCCCGCCAGAAAACCCACCACCAAACCACCGATGATCCCGGTAATCAGGCCCTTGGCCGGTGGCAGGCCTGATGCGATGGCAATGCCCATGCACAAGGGCAGCGCCACGAGGAATACAACCACCGAAGCCAACAGCTCCCGTGGCAGAACAGCTTTTAATTGAGCAGCACGCATGGCGACTCTCCCGAAGTTTCTTCAGGCATGGCGAGGCCCTACCGCCTCAATAGCGGTAAGGCTGAACCATACAAGGATGATTAGGAGTGGTTTTAGAAGCGCGCTTTGGGCGTCGCCACCGGTATCGGATGGCTGCCATCGAGCGGCAGGAAACAGCCCCGGTCCGCGTCAAAGGCTTTGATCTCGCTGGTCTCGATGTTGTACACCCAGCCATGGATGAACAACTGGCCGCTGGCCATGCGAGAAGCCACCGAGGGGTGCGTTCGCAAATGCTGCAACTGCGCGATCACGTTCTCTTCGGTGAGGACGGGCATGGTCTGCTTCTCGTCACCGCACGGGCAGTTGTCATGGACCATGGTCTTGGCGACTTCGGCGTGGCGCAGCCAGGCCTTGACCGTCGGCATTTTTTCCAAGGTATCGGGGTTGAGCACGGCACGCATGGCGCCGCAATCGGAGTGGCCGCAGACGATGATGTGCTGCACGCCGAGGGCGAGCACGGCGTATTCGATGGCGGTGGAAACGCCGCCGTTCATCTGGCCGTAAGGCGGAACGACGTTGCCGACGTTACGGGTCACGAACAGGTCGCCAGGAGAGCTATGGGTGATCAACTCGGGCACGATGCGCGAATCGGCGCAGGTGATGAACATCGCCCGGGGCTTCTGGGCGGTGGCGAGTTTCTTGAAGAGCTCTTCCTGCTGGGGAAAGATCTCGTGATGGAAATGCAAAAAGCCGTCAACAATGTGCTGCAGCGCTGCATCGGCGGTTTCCGCCTGGGGTTGGGCTGAAGCCGACGCAGCCAACGGCTGTTTATCCTTGTCACTCATGATTCATCCTCTTTGAGACGCCAGTGGCTGGTTAAAAAACATCCAGGTCGAAAGGCTCGACCCGTCAGTCACTCGATGAACAAGGTAGCGGCCGAAACTTAACTCAAACTGAATGGAAGGCTCTAGAACGCATATTACGAGGCGTAAACAAAGCGCCAGGGATGTTTGCGCCGCGCCATCTTCAAAGATCAATTTAAAGCGAACTGTATTTAAATCAATGACATCTGTCGCCCCGGCGGACAGAAGGCATCGCAATCAAGATCGTAACCGTCGCGTCGATCCATTCCCAATCGCTTAATCGTTTTAGCGAAACGCTGCGCCAGCAGATCGGCAAACGGGCCTTCGCCGCGCATCCGTACGCCAAATCGGCTGTCGTACAGCTCACCGCCGCGACTCTGGCGCACCAGGCTCAACACATGGGCGGCGCGCTGCGGGTAGTGCGCCTGCAACCACTCCTCGAACAGCGGCGCCACCTCCAGTGGCAGGCGCAACATGACATAGGCGGCGGTCTGCGCGCCGGCGGCATGGGCTTCGGCCAGCAGGCTTTCGATCTCGCTGTCGTTGATCATCGGAATCATTGGCGCACACAGCACCCCCACCTTGATACCCGCCTCGCGCATGACCCTTATGGCCCGAAGCCGTGCGCTGGGCGCGGCCGCGCGGGGTTCGAGAATGCGCTTGAGCTCATCGTCCAGCGTGGTGAGGCTGATCATCACGTGTACGAGGCGTTGCTGGGCCAGTTCGGTCAACAGGTCCAGGTCCCGCAGGATCAACGAGCCTTTGGTGACGATGGTCACCGGGTGCCGATGACGCAGCAACACCTCGAGAATCCGCCGGGTAATGCGTTGCTCGCGTTCGATCGGCTGGTAGGGGTCGGTGTTGGAACCCAGGGCGATCGGCGCGCACTGGTAGCCGCGCCGGGCCAATTGTTGCTCCAGCACGTCGGCGGCGTTGGTCTTGGCGATCAGCTTCGTTTCGAAATCGAGCCCGGGCGACATGTCCCAGTAGGCATGGCTGGGCCTGGCATAACAATAGATGCAACCGTGTTCGCAGCCTCGGTAGGGGTTGATCGAGCGATCGAAAGGGATGTCGGTGGAAGTGTTGCGGGTGATGATGGTCTTGGCGGTTTCGATGCGTACTTCGGTGCCCTGGGTCGGCGGTACTTCCTGGTACCAGCCATCATCCTCGGCCACCGAACGGCTTGGGGCGAAACGGTTATGCGGATTGGTGGCGGTGCCGCGGCCACGGGGCGGAAGAGGGGCGGACATGGGCAATACTCCGAAAGCTGTATGTGCATACAGTATTCGTTGATTGCCATTGCGGCCAGTGCCATTGGGCGGGTTCTATGGATAAGCGAGTCGCCTCAGCGCAACCCATAGTCCAGCACAATCCCCACGAAAATCGCCAACCCGGCCCAATGGTTGTGCAAGAACGCCTTGAAGCAGCGCATCCGATCCTTGCTGCGGGTGTACCAGAACTCCCAGGCGAAACACGCGGCAGCGGCCACCAACCCCAGGTGAAACCAGCCACCGAGCTTGAATGTCGACCCGGCCAGCAACAGGCAAGCCAGGGCCAGGCCTTGCAGCGTGAGGATGATCACCCGGTCGGCATCGCCGAACAGGATCGCCGTGGATTTCACGCCTATTTTCAAATCATCGTCCCGGTCGGTCATGGCGTAATAGGTGTCGTAGCCCACCGTCCACAGCAGGTTGGCGATGTACAGCAACCAGGCGGCCGCCGGCAGATGGCCGGTTTCGGCGGTGAAGGCCATCGGCATGCCCCACGAAAACGCCGCGCCCAGCACCACTTGGGGGTAATAGGTATAGCGCTTCATGAACGGGTAGCTGAAGGCCAAAGCCAACCCGCCCAAGGACAACAGAATCGTCGGCGCATTGGTGCACAGCACCAGCAGGAAGCTCACGCTCATCAGCACCGCGAAGAACACCAGCGCTTCCCTGGAGCTGATCTTGCCGCTCACCAATGGACGCTGTTCGGTGCGCTTGACGTGGCCGTCCACCTTGCGGTCGGCCCAGTCGTTGATCACGCAGCCGCCGGCACGGGTCAGTACCACGCCGAGAATAAAAATCACGATGTTGGCCAGGGATGGCGAACCCTCACCGGCGATCCACAGCGCCCACAACGTCGGCCACAGCAGCAGATAAATACCGATGGGCTTGTCCATGCGCGTCAGTTGCACGAAGTCCCAGGCCCGCGGATTGAGGCGGTTCAAGGATTTGAGCAGTTGCACGTACATCAGCAATTCTCCGAATAGGCGCGAGCGACTGTCCACAGGCTCGGCAGAAACACCTCCGCCACCAGTACGCTCAACGTGCCGCGATCAAAACGTGAACGACGGCCCCACAACGCGGTGGCGCGAACCTCTGCCGGCAACCATTCGCTCGGGTAGTGGCAGACCTCGATCGCCCGACGCTGGAACGCCTGGTCACAAAACAGCAGCTCGCCCAACGAGCGGCTGCCCAGTTCGTCCATCTGCAAGCCGTCGCCCTGCAACGCGCTGCGCGCCGCCACGCTGCGGGCAAACACCCAAGGCTGGCCGTGGCCGCGCAGGTACACCTCGCGCACCCAGCCCTCGCTGCCCTCGGCCAGGTCCAGCGCGGCACACTCATCGGCGCGCAACGGCTGCCAGCCTTCGAACAGCGGCGTCACGCTGAAGTGATCGTCCGACAGGCCGGTCAGGCGCCGGGTCAGGGAGCCTTCGTCAAACAGCCAGTCCATGACGCACGCATCCGGGCGGGGCGACAGCAGGTGTTGGGGCAGCCATTGGAGTGTAGGAAATATCGAATTTGTAGGCGGCACAGGGGTCTTGAATGGCAGCAAATGAGGCCGCGAGCTTACCATGCCGGTCGGCGATTTTGGCCGAGCCAACCCGCCGACGCGCCGATGCCGCTTGCATCTGTCGCGACCGATCAGTACAAAACGGCCCTGAGCCGGAAAATACCGGCCAAGCCTGACATCTTGAGGAAGTATTGGAATGAAGAAGTGGCAATGTATTGTCTGTGGCCTGATCTACAACGAAGCTGACGGTTGGCCTGACGATGGCATCGCGCCCGGCACTCGCTGGGAAGACGTACCGCAAGACTGGCTGTGCCCGGACTGCGGCGTCGGCAAAATGGATTTCGAAATGATCGAAATCAACTGATCGTTTCACCAAACGGAGAGCAACATGAGCGCACCTGTCGTCATCGTCGGCACTGGCCTGGCCGGTTACAACCTGGCCCGGGAATTTCGCAAGCTCGACAGCGAAACCCCGTTGCTGCTGATAACCGCGGACGACGGCCGCTCCTACTCCAAGCCGATGCTCTCCACGGGCTTCGGCAAGAACAAAGACGCCGATGGCCTGAGCATGGCCGAGCCAGGCGCGATGGCCGAGCAACTGAATGCCGAGGTACGCACCCACACGCGCATCAGCGGCATCGACCCGGGCCACAAGCGCCTGTGGATCGGCGAAGAAGCAGTGAGCTATCGCGACTTGGTGCTGGCCTGGGGCGCTGAAACCGTGCGCGTGCCGGTGCAAGGCGACGCGGCGGACCTGATCTTCCCCATCAACGACCTGGAAGACTACGCCCGCTTTCGCGCCGCCGCCGCTGGCAAGCGCCGGGTGCTGCTGCTAGGCGCCGGCCTGATCGGCTGCGAATTTGCCAACGACCTGACCCTGGGTGGCTATGAAGTAGAACTGGTCGCCCCATGCGAGCAAGTCATGCCGACGCTGCTGCACCCGGCGGCCGCCGCAGCGGTACAGGCCGGGTTGGAAAGCCTTGGCGCGCGGTTCCACCTCGGCCCGGTGCTCAATCGCCTGCAACGGGTGGCCGACGGCTTGGAAGCGCACCTATCGGACGGCCAAGTGATCGCCTGCGACCTGGTGGTCTCGGCCATCGGTCTGCGCCCGCGCATCGACCTGGCGGCCGCCGCCGGCCTGGTGGTCAATCGCGGCGTCGTGGTGGATCGTCATCTGAAGACTTCCCACGCCAATATCTACGCCTTGGGCGACTGCGCCGAAGTCGATGGCTTGAACCTGCTCTACGTGATGCCGCTGATGAGTTGCGCGCGCGCCCTGGCCCAAACCCTGGCCGGCAACCCCACCGCCGTAGGCTACGGCGCCATGCCGATCACGGTGAAAACCCCGGTGTGCCCATTGGTGGTTTCGCCACCACCACGGGGTAGCGAAGGCGTGTGGAGCGTCGAAGGGCAAGGCGCCGACATCAAGGCCCTGTGCCGCGACGCCCAAGGCAATCTGCTGGGCTACGCCCTGACCGGTGCGGCGGTGATGGAAAAACTGGCGTTGAACAAGCAGCTTCCAGCCCTGCTGGCGTAAATACTGGCCGTTCTGTCACAAATAACCTGCTTTTGAGGGCACAAACCCCCGCCGGCCACTGGCGCCGGTTGCGGCCCCGTGCCATCCTCACTCCCGTCTGCCGCAGAGTAGAGCCTGCGGCGCCTTAGGGGGTGTTCCGAAGAGAACAGCCCGGACATAACAACAAAAAAACCGTCAAAGGGGCTTCATTCATGCGTAAACCAGAACTCGCTGCCGCCATCGCGGAAAAAGCAGACCTCACCAAAGAACAAGCCAACCGCGTCCTCAACGCCGTCCTCGAAGAAATTACCGGCGCCCTGCACCGCAAGGACAGCGTCACTCTGGTCGGCTTCGGCACCTTCCTGCAGCGCCACCGCGGCGCCCGCACCGGCAAGAACCCACAAACCGGCGAGCCAGTGAAGATCAAGGCCAGCAACACCGTTGCGTTCAAGCCGGGCAAGTCCTTGAAGGACAGCGTTAACCCGTAATCGCGGCGAGTACCTCTGACGAGGGAAGGAAGCGGCAACAAAAAAGGCATACCGATGGTGATCGGTATGCCTTTTTTTAGGTCTTCACGGATTGCCGGCAAAGTCGCTCTTCATCTTCATGAAAAAAATTCCTTGTCTCGGTAGCCGTAGGGCCATCCGTTTGATGACCTTAATTCAGTATTTGGCTACCACACGAACAGGCTGTAGGCCACTCGTGCCAGAAGGCAATGCTGGCGCACCTCCAGGTCACACGGGAATCGGCTGGTCTGGATGATGAGATCGATCAGCGTGTCGCCATCAGGTTTGATGGCGACAACAGAAAAGCCCTCCCAAACGGAAGGAACGTATCGCGCATAAGAACGCCGCTTTGTTAGATGTGTTTGCTCGCACGAACATCATCTCGAATCGGCGTTTTTTGTTTTGAGCTCTCAAGCTTCCGTACGAACCTTTGTTAAGCCACTCGGAGGGAGAAACTATTTGAACTAAATTACTGCTCGGCATCTATAGGCAAAATTACTAAAAAATAGTAGCCATCTTCGGTCGAGCAAGAAAATGTGTTGGTATCATTTTTTTTCATTCTCGGTTCGCATTTAGCGAAACGTCCTACATTTTTTTCGTTTAGAACTTGGCATGCTTCACGCCGATCGGAAAGCCATGTCGATGCAGCTTTCGCAGAGAATCATCATGGAGTTAAGTTTTCTATAGCTGCGCATCGAATTTACCCTTCGTTCCGGAACAATTAGATCTATACGACCAAAGCTTATCAAAGGCTACACATGTCTTATTCTGAAGAACTGTCCGAGTATTATTTAAAACTAGCCCAAACGCCTATTTCCAACGGGAATTTCGCGGGCGCGGATATGCGTTTTTCAGACGAATACGAAGTTTTGGAAGTGGAGCTTGGCAAAGCCCAGTCGGTGCATGAAAACGGTCGAGTCGACTGGTTGAATATATTGGAGCGAGGGGAAGCTTTGTTGCGCACCCAGTCGAAGGATCTACGAGTGGCGGCGTGGATGACTTGGGCGTTGTATCAGCGAGACTCGTTCCAAGGGCTGCTCGCCGGGGTGGGTCTCTTGCGATACCTCTGCAAGAATCATTGGGCTGAGCTGTACCCTTTGAAGGTTCGGACACGTGCGGCCAGCCTCAGTTGGCTCCTTCCGCGCCTGGAGGAGGCATTGGGTGATGATGTCGCGATTAAAACACAACTGACCTTATTCCAGATTCTGGCTGAACAACTCGAAGATCTTGACGCGGTGTTCACCGATCACTTGGGCGATGACGCACCTCTATTACTCCCGCTGTGTCGGCGCCTCAGGAGTCTGGTGCAGCGTTCTATCGATAATAAGCCGCCGCCGAGCGCCGTTGAAGCGATAGTAGCGCAGGTGAAGCAAACTGCTACTCAACTATTCACTGCCGATGTTCCAATCGAAAATGAAAAGGACGCCCATCGGGCTCTGCGCGCCCAGCAGGAAAGCGCTCGTTCGTTATGCACATGGTGGCTCAAGCAAAAGGCGACCGATGCTCGGGCTTTGCGGCTGAACCGTACCGTGCTCTGGCTGAGTATCGATGCCGTTCCAGAGCATGATGTAGAGCTAAAAACCCTTTTGCGTGGGCTTCCTGCGGATAAGCTCAGGGCGTACCGGGAAAGTTTCCAGCAAAGTAACTACGCAAATCTCCTGGTTGAAATAGAGGCCAGCTTGGCTAAGGCACCTTTCTGGTTTGATGGCCAGAGGCTCGCCTGGGAGTGTTTACAAGGGCTGGGTGCGGAGCCTGCCATGCGCGAGCAGGAAATCCATTTCGCATTGTTCCTGCAACGTTTGCCCGGAGTCATCGAGTTGCGTTGGCACGATGGCGAACCGTTCGCGGATCCGTCCACTCGAGCATGGATAGCCGCCCATGTCATGCCTCGTCTGGATCTTCCAGACGCTGGGCCCCGAACCGATGTGATCGACAACCACATGCCTTGGGAACGAGCTTTGGAAGAAGCTCAGGTGATGCTACGCAACGAAAGTCTCAAGTCTGCGGTGCAGTTTCTCAGCCAGGCAATGCAAAACACATACGGCGGACGTACGCGCTTCCTTTGGCGGTTCGCGATGGCTCGTTTGTGCTTCTCGGCCAAGAAATACGAGCTCGCCAAAGCCCAGCTCGAGGTGCTCGATCAGACGTTGCTGGGCGCAGATTTGAACGAATGGGAGCCCGATCTCGCGTTGCAGGTGCTGCACCTGTTGTATCGCTGCTGCGAGCTATTGCCTCAGAACCATCTCGTGCGCGAATGCAGGGATGAAACTTACCGCCGCTTATGTCACCTCGACCTGGAACGGGTAATCGAATAGGCCTACGGGCCCCATAGTAAGGAAAGAAATCATGGCCAAAGAAGGCTCTGTCGCTCCCAAGGAGCGCATCAACGTCACGTTCAAGCCCGCAACCGGGGGCGCTCAGGAAGAAATTGAGTTGCCGCTAAAACTGCTCGCAGTTGGCGATTACACCCACCGTCAGGATGGGCGCAAGGTTGAGGATCGTAAACCGATCAGCATCGACAAGATGACCTTCGACGAAGTGCTGGCCAAGCAGGAGTTGAATCTGGTCCTGAGTGTACCGAATCGCCTTCAACCAGAAGGTGACATAGACGAGCTCGCGGTTCAATTGCGCTTGAACTCGATGAAGGATTTCAACCCCGCTAGCCTCGTCGAGCAGGTACCTGAGCTCAAGAAATTGATGGAACTGCGTGATGCGTTGGTAGCGCTCAAAGGTCCGTTGGGTAATGCCCCCGCCTTTCGCAAAGCTATCGAAGGCGTGCTTGCAGACGACAAATCACGCAGTCGCATATTGGACGAACTAGGCCTGCCGACTTCAGCGCAGGCTGTTTGATTCACTGAGCCAAGGAAGACACACATGCACACCTCAATAGCGCAGCAAGATGTCCGCGACGATAGCGAGTGCAGCATCCTCGAAAGCATCATCGCCGAAACCCGACTGACACCGCGGGACGATGCTTACGACATTGCCAGGCGGGGCCTGGCCGCATTTATCGCGGAGCTTCTCAAGCCTCAGCACAACCGCGAGCCGGTCAAGAAGGCGATGGTAGATCGCATGATCGCCGACATCGACGCGAAGCTCAGCCGGCAGGTTGACGAGATCCTCCATCATCCCGCCTTCCAGGCATTGGAGTCAGCATGGCGTGGTTTGCAACTGTTAGTGGATCGCACCGACTTTCGCGAGAACATTAAAGTTGAAATGCTCAACATATCCAAAAGCGATTTGCTGGATGATTTTGAGGACTCTCCGGAAGTCATGCAGTCGGGCCTGTACAAACATGTGTACACCGCCGAGTACGGTCAATTCGGTGGGCAGCCGGTTGGCGCGATTATCGCGAATTACTTCCTGTCTCCAAGCTCACCCGATGTAAAGCTGATGCGGCATATATCCTGCGTAGCAAGCATGGCGCATGCGCCTTTTATCGCTGCGGCCGGTCCGGAATTCTTTGGATTGGAGAGTTTTACTGGATTGCCTGATCTCAAAGACTTGAAGGATCATTTTGAAGGCCCGCAATTCACCAAATGGCAGAGCTTCCGTGAATCGGAAGATGCGCGCTACGTGGGGCTGACCGTACCGCGATTTCTCCTGCGTTGTCCCTACGATCCTCAGGAAAACCCGGTAAAGTCTTTCGTCTACAAGGAAGTCGTCGCCAACAGTCACGAGCATTATCTATGGGGGAATGCGGCGTACGCGTTTGGTACTCGTCTTAGCGAAAGCTTTGCCAAATTCCGCTGGTGTCCAAATATTGTCGGTCCCCAAAGCGGAGGGGCAGTGGAAGATCTTCCACTGCATCACTTTGAAAGCATGGGCGAAATCGAAACCAAGATTCCCACCGAAGTTCTTGTCTCGGATAGACGCGAATACGAGCTGGCCGAAGAAGGTTTTATCTCGCTGACGATGCGCAAAGGTAGCGATAACGCCGCATTTTTCTCTGCCAGTTCGGTACAGAAACCAAAGTTTTTCGGGATCAGTGCTGAAGGGAAGATGAATGAGCTGAACTACAAGTTAGGTACGCAGCTGCCATACATGATGATCGTCAACCGCCTGGCTCATTATTTGAAGGTTTTGCAGCGAGAGCAGCTCGGGTCATGGAAAGAACGTACTGATCTGGAACTGGAGCTGAACAAGTGGATCCGCCAGTACATTGCCGACCAGGAAAATCCGAGTGCTGAAGTCCGTGGTCGCCGGCCGTTGCGGGCGGCCCAGGTCATCGTCACCGATGTCGAAGGTGAGCCCGGCTGGTATCGCGTGAGCCTGCACGTACGCCCACATTTCAAGTACATGGGCGCCGACTTTACCCTGTCGTTGGTTGGCAAACTGGACAAAGCGTGAGCGGAGCCTAGCTCATGACTGGATACGGCAGCTTTTTCGAGCGTCTGAACGGCGACGTCGAAACACGCGCATTCATGAGCCGCGATGACTGCATCGTGGCTTCAGTGGCTGCTCATCTGGCGAAGATGCTTGGCACTCGTGCCGGTAGCGTGCCGATAGCGCCTGACTACGGATTACCCGACCTCAACGACATGCGCCTTAGTTTGCACGATGTGCATAGTCAGGCCTGCCATGCGATTCAGGCATTCATCAGGACTTACGAGCCGCGCCTGAGCAATGTGTGTGTGACTGCCAGGTCTGGCGATGCCGAGCGCCTCAGTCTGTTTTTCAGCATCGATGCCCTTTTGAACGTGGAAGGGTTGAGGCGGCAAGTGTGTTTTTCCGCCTGTTTGAGTGGCAGCGGACAAGTCAAGGTCAGTCAAGTATAGACAGCATGTCATTCAATCATTACTACCAGAGTGAACTCACTGCGCTTCGGCAGTTGGGCCGGCGTTTTGCCGAGCGAAATCCCGCTCTGGCACCGTTCCTGGGGCAGGCGGGACGTGATCCTGATGTCGAGCGGTTGCTCGAAGGGGTCGCTTTCCTTACCGGGCGCTTGCGCCAGAAGCTCGATGATGAGCTACCGGAGTTGAGCCATTCCCTGATGCAGTTGCTGTGGCCGAATTACATGCGGCCCCTACCAGCTTTCAGCATGTTGCAGTTCGATCCGCTGCAGCGAACAGGCCCCGCAGTACATGTGGAGCGTGATACTCCGGTCGAAAGCGTCCCTGTCCAGGAAGTGCGTTGTCGTTTCCGTACGTGTTACCCAACCGAGGTGCTCTCGCTAGACCTGACTGGGCTCAGCTACTCGATTAAAGGCGAGGGTTCATTGTTAAACCTGCGTCTGCAAATGCAATGCAACGGCCACTTGGGCGAATTGAAGTTGAGTCATTTGCGCCTTCACCTGGCCGGCGAGCGTTATGTCAGCCAGATGCTCTATTTCAATCTGTTGCGCAATCTAAAAAGCATCCAGTTGGTTCCGCTGGATGGGGAAGGGCATGTCGTAAACGACATGAACGGAGTCCCGCTGACATTCAGCATCTGCGCCGATAAAGTCCAGCCGGTGGGGTTTGCGGAAGAGCATGCGTTGGTACCCTATCCATTAAATACTTTTCGCGGCTACCGGTATCTGCAGGAATACTATGCCTTCCAGGACAAGTTTCTATTCGTCGATGTCAATGGTCTAGACGTACTCAACGCTTTGCCGCAGGACGCGCTGAAGCAGATGCGAGGATTGGACCTGCGTTTCGATATCGGTAGGAGTGGCGCCCAGCGGTTACGTCCGACTAAGGACAATGTGAAGCTCTACTGCACGCCTATCGTCAATCTTTTCAAACATGACGCTCAGCCGATTCGTCTGGATGGAAAACAGGACGAGTATCTCCTTTTGCCCGCTCAATACAACCCGGAACACTGCGGGGTATTTTCAGTCGAGAGCGTCGTTGGTTGGAGTCCCGGTGGCCTGGGTTACGACACTTATTTGCCGTTCGAGTCTTTCGAGCACGACTCCAATTCTGATGCTTCTGGCAAGCGCGCATATTACAGCGTCCGGCAGCGCCCGTCCGTTCTTCACGGTGGCCTGGACACTTGCCTGGGCTTTGGTGGCCGGCACAACCCAGCTGACGAAACCCTTTCCATAGAATTGATGTGTACCAACCGGAACCTGCCGTGCCAGCTGAAGCCGGGCGATATCAACCAGCCAGGTGAAAAAAGCCCGGAATCGCTAAGTTTCCGCAATATTGGCCCCGTTACGCCTAGCTTTGCGCCTCCCTTGGATAATGACTTCCTCTGGAAGCTCATCAGCAACATGTCGCTTAACTACCTATCGCTGGCCGACGTCAACGCGTTAAAGGTAATACTCGAAACTTATGATTTTCCGCGCTACTTCGACGAGCAAACACAGAAGGTCAGCAAACGTTTACTAGATAGCCTGAAGTCGATCAGGCATTGCCATACGGATCGACTCCATCATGGTTTACCGGTTCGTGGGTTATGTACAGAGCTGACAGTCGACCCGCAAGGATATATCGGTGAAGGCGACTTGTTTCTCTTTGCTTCGGTTCTCAATGAGTTTTTTGCGCTTTATGCGAGCCTGAATTCGTATCACGAGTTGCGGGTGAACAGCACACAGGGAGAGGTGTATCAATGGTTACCCCGCATGGGCCAGCAGCCGCTTCTATAAGCGCGCTGACGCGAGGAATACGCGAATATTCGTTATTTCAGGCGGTGCTGCTGATTATTGATCGGCTGCGCGAAAGCCATCCTTATCTGAACGACGAGGAACTGTATGATCAATTGGAATTCCAGGCCAACCCAAGCCTTGGGTTTCCAGCCAGCGATGTCGAGCGTGTGGTTTTTTTCGAAGAACACGGACAGGCACGGGCTCGTCTGAGCATCAATCTGATTAGCCTGGTGGGCTCCGGATCGCCTTTACCGGCCTTTTACAGCGAGCAGGCGTTAAGTGTCGAAGATATCAATCCGACGCGCCAGTTCCTCGATCTTTTCCACGATCGCCTGCAACGGTTGATGTTGCCAATCTGGCGCAAGTACCGCTATTGCGCAAGTTTTCAGAGCGGTGCTCGGGACGCGTTTTCCGAGCAGCTATTCGCACTGATTGGCTTGAGGGGCGAAAAAATTCGCAAAGCCACTCAATTAAACTGGAAGCGGCTGCTGCCGTACCTCGGTTTGTTGAGCCTGCGTGCTCACTCGGCGGCTTTGATCGAAGCTGTGCTGCGCTATTACTTCAAACACCCCGAGCTGAACCTTGAGCAGTGTGTGGAGCGTCGAGTAGACATTATTGCCGAGCAACGCAATCGGCTGGGAATGGCCAATAGTTTGTTAAGCGAAGAATTGGTGCTCGGCGCTCAAGTTCGGGATCGCAGCGGCAAGTTCAGGATTCACATCGCGGAGCTGGACTGGCAACGTTTTCATGAGTTTCTTCCGATTGGTATGGGTTACCAGCCTCTCTGCGCGTTGGTGCGATTTACCCTGCGCGACCCTCTTGAATATGACATCCGCCTGGTCTTGCAAAAGGACGAAATAAGGGCGCTCAGCATCGGAAAGCGAAACACCTGCCGCTTGGGATGGACCAGTTGGCTGGGACATGAGCGAGCCGATGGCGTGGTGATTCTTGGCAGCAACATTCATCAGGAGCGACTCACATGATCGACGTAAACCTCCAACAGCTCATCCAGGCGCTCGATGCTGATAGCCGACGCGAATTGGAGCGTTCTGCCGAGCGATGTGTTGAGCGTGGCGCGAGTAAAGTCCTGGTAGAGGATCTGTTGCTTAGCCTGCTAGAGCGAAGCCAAGGCCTACTCGGGCGAGCCTTACAAGACGCTGGGGTGAGCGCAGGCGAGCTGATCGCGATTCTGCAGCCACGAACAGAGGATGGCACGTCGCGTAATCCAGTATTTGCCCCCGAGCTGATCCAATGGCTACAGGATGCGTTGCTTTTGGCGAATCTCGAGCTAGGTCAGAGCATCGTGAATGAGGCTGCTTTGATCCTGGCGTTGATACGGAATCCGGCTCGCCACGCAGGCACTCGTTTCCAGCCACTACTAGCCCGATTGAACATCGAACGACTGAAAGAATTCGCCTTTTCAGGTCAAGCTCAAACGGGGACTGAACTATCCAAAGCTCCAGATGAGTCGCTCCTTGAGCGTTTCACTCACAACCTGACCCAACAGGCCCGTGACGGCAAGCTGGACCCGGTGCTTTGTCGAGACGGGGAAATTGGACAGCTGATCGATATCCTTTCTCGTCGCCGCAAAAACAATCCTATCGTGGTCGGTGAGGCAGGGGTGGGAAAGACTGCGGTTGTGGAAGGGTTAGCTCTGCGCATCGCAGCAGGTGAAGTGCCACCGGGGCTTGAGCGAGCAGAGATCCTGACGCTGGATATGGGCTTGCTGCAGGCTGGAGCGAGTATCAGGGGGGAGTTTGAACGTCGTCTCAAAGGTGTAATCGACATCGTCAAGGCTTCGCCTGATTCCGTCATTTTATTCATCGACGAAGCCCATACATTGATTGGCGCAGGCGCAAGCTCCGGAGGGACCGACGCGGCTAACCTGCTCAAACCGGCTTTGGCCCGGGGGGAGCTGCGCACGATCGCGGCTACTACATGGACTGAGTACAAAAAATACTTCGAAAAGGATCCGGCTCTTGCTCGTCGGTTCCAGCCTGTGCAGTTGCGCGAGCCGGCGATCGGCGATGCGGTGACCATCTTACGTGGTCTGGCGCGATTGTATGAGGCGACCCATGGGATTTATCTGCGCGATGATGCGGTGGTTGCCGCGGCCCATCTGTCGGCCCGCTACCTGGCGGGGCGCCAACTGCCGGACAAGGCTGTCGATGTGCTTGATACCGCTTGTGCTCGTGTACGCATCAGTCTGGCTGCCGCCCCGCAACGCCTTGAGCGCTTGCGCGGCGAATTGGCTGAGGAGGAGCGGCGATGCCAGGCGTTGCGGCGCGATGCTCAGGCCGGTTTGTCAGTTGATCTTCAAGCGTTGCAATCGCTGCAAACACGACTGGAAGCTCTCAAAGACGAATGCCAGGCATTGGAAGCGCAGTGGTCCGAACAGCGAACTCTGGCCGAACGCCTGTTATCGCTGCGTCGACAAATTTCCGAGGCCGGGGAACAACATACAAGCGAGGTCTTGGAAACCGCGTTACATGTTACTCACAGCGCTTTGTTGGTCGCACAGACGCAGGAACGCCTCGTCAGCTTTGAAGTATGTCCGCGACTGGTGGCTGAAGTAATCAGCGCATGGACTGGCGTACCGCTGACGCAGCTGGCATATGAGCACAATATAAAAATCGCCCGTTTCTCGGCTGACTTGCGAACCCGTATCCGGGGGCAGGAACCAGCCGTGCAAGCACTCGACCGAGCGATGCGTGCCGCCGCTGCTGGCTTGAACAAACCTGACGCGCCAGCAGGCGTGTTTTTGTTGGTCGGGCCTAGTGGTGTGGGCAAGACCGAAACGGCCTTGGCCCTGGCTGAACTCTTATATGGAGGTGATCGTTTTATAACGACCCTCAACATGGCCGAATTCCAGGAAAAATATACCGTATCGCGGTTGATTGGCGCGCCACCGGGCTATGTCGGGTTCGGCGAAGGAGGCATGCTTACCGAAGCAGTCAGACGAATGCCCTATTCAGTTGTATTGCTCGATGAGGTCGAGAAAGCCGATCCGGATGTACTCAATCTGTTCTATCAAATTTTCGACAAAGGCCTGGCCAATGATGGGGAAGGAAGGGAGATAAACTTTCGCAACACGCTCATTTTGATGACTTCGAATCTGGGCAGTGAGCGCATTCGCGATTTGTGTGCAAACGGCAGGCAGCCGAGTGCTGAATGCCTAGAAGAAGCCATTCGTCCATTGCTTAGCAGCCATTTCCAACCCGCTTTACTGGCCCGTATGTGCGTGGTGCCCTATTACCCGATAAGCAAAGAGGTAATGCGCGAGCTGGTGGAGCTGAAACTGGTTCGTTTGGGCGAGCGATTGAAGCGTCGCCAGTTGAGCTTCAGTTTTTGCGCGCGACTGGTTGATTATCTGGTCGACCGTTGCGTTTGCAGCGAAAGCGGCGCCCGCTTCATTGACCAACTGCTTGACTTGCACTTGATGCCCGGGCTGGCCGACGGCCTGCTCGCAGCGATGGCGGACGGTGAAAAGCCGCAGAAGGTGCGAGCCATTCTTAGTGGTCAGGCCACCATAGCTTGCGAGTTCACTTAATGGGCGCGCTTGTCACGCAGGAGTCCCAACCGCTGGCTTATGCCGAGGCCCTTTTGGCACTTTTTTACAGCCTTTCGCGATCAACGGACGAGGTGTCTCTGCTCGAGGCGTTCGTCAAGGGCGCGGCGCGGTTAAGTGGTTGTGAACTGGTTCAGTTGTATTTGCTCGATTCAAAACAATCCCGGTTGGAAATTCACAGCGAGTGCCTTGGCGAGCGATTGCAGTTTCGGGACCGGAGCGGCCTACCTTGCGATTACTACCACGAACAGTTGCTGCAATTCGCCCTGAGCCAAAATCGTGTGGTTTGCCTCGATGCACTGTCCGGCAGCTTGCACAGTACAAATTTTCTGCCGGTCCATGTCATGCCGTGGCAGTCGTTGTTATGCGTGCCACTTGTCACTACGCACGGAGCAGTCAATGGGTTGTTGCTATGCGCCAGCGCCAGACATATCGACTTGGCTGGATTCGCGGAATCTCTGGGGCACTTGGGAGCGTTCGCCCTTAGTCAGATTAGCTTATTGCGGCGCCAGCGCCTTCCTGTTCCCGCCAACTTACCAGCTGTTACCAACGTATCGAACGCTGACCGCTTCGGCCTGATTGGCAGGAGTGCGGCAATGCGTCAGACCTGCTTGTTGATCGGCAAAGTCATAAATAGCCCTTATACCGTCTTGCTGTGTGGCGAGACTGGTACCGGCAAGGAGGTGGTAGCCCGCGCCATTCACGATCATGGGCCGCGCAGAACCGAGGCGTTTATTGTCCAGAATTGCGCGGCGCTCCCGGAACATCTTTTGGAAAGCGAACTGTTCGGTTACCGAAAAGGCGCATTCACTGGCGCTGACCGTGACCGTACTGGCCTGTTCGATGCGGCTGACAAAGGTACATTGCTGCTCGACGAAATCGGTGACATGCCTCTATCCCTTCAGGCCAAGTTACTGCGAGTT
Organism: Pseudomonas sp. R4-84; assembly: GCF_054130985.1. Taxonomy (NCBI): domain Bacteria; kingdom Pseudomonadati; phylum Pseudomonadota; class Gammaproteobacteria; order Pseudomonadales; family Pseudomonadaceae; genus Pseudomonas; species Pseudomonas sp. R4-84. The sequence goes on along the minus strand of NZ_CP096390.1, from coordinate 5,504,443 downwards.
TTGCAGGAAGGTGAAGTTCGTCCGCTGGGGTCAAACCACACCCACAAAATTGATGTGCGCATCGTCGCCGCCACCCATCGGGACCTTAAGGTTCTGATGAAGGAGGGCAAGTTCAGGGAAGACTTGTATTACCGAATCGCGCAGTTCCCTATCCAATTACCGGCGTTGCGCCATCGCGGCCCTGACATCATCGAATTGGCACGGCACTTTACCGAAAAGGCTTGCGCGCTCCTGAAGCGAGATAGCGTGGACTGGTCAGATGCCGCGCTGGCTCATCTGGCTGCCTATGATTTTCCAGGAAACATCCGCGAACTCAAGGGCATCGTGGAAAGAGCAGTGCTGTTGTGCGAAGGCAGAGAGCTGCTGGTCGAGCATTTTGCGCTGCACATCAAAAATCCATCCGATCAAGGCCGCGTAAGTCTTCGCGAACGGCTGGAACAGATCGAGCGTAACTTGGTGATTGATTGCCTACGCAAGAATGCCGGCAACCAAACCATTGCTGCGCAAGAACTCGGTCTGCCGCGACGTACGCTCTTGTATCGAATGAGCCGCCTGAAAATACGCCGCAAGGATGCCGAAAATTAATCTTCGCGGCTTTCCATCCGTATCGATTCCATTCATTTATTTCGGAAAACTTCGAATGCTTGTCCGTGCTCGGCCGATCGTACTGCTGACTTTTATCGTGTTGCTTGGCCTCGGTGGTTGTAGTGGCAACTTCAAATTCACTGACCGCGATTATCGCCCCCTGGGTGATCCGCAAGCGGTCAATCGCGGCAAGTGACAGCAAGGAGCACCATTCATGGAAGTTGTTTTTGAAGTGCTGAGCGCCAACCAATTCATTGCCCCTGATCTTTGCCGAAAACGCTTTGGCGCGGATGGCGGGGTGATTGGCCGGGGAGAGGATTGTGACTGGATGATCCCCGACCGTGAGCGGCTCCTGTCCAAGCGTCATGCGGGGGTGAGTTTCGACAACGGAACGTTTTTCCTGACTGACAGCAGTGGCAACGGTGTACTCGATCGTAAAAGCGGCTCGCGGCTGCCCAAGGGCGAGCCGGTACGTATCACGGACGGCGACGTCTTCATCATGGGAGGGTATGTGATTCAGGCCCGGGTCGTTGTAGAGAAAATGACCTGCGCTTTGGAAGCCAACCGGTCGGCACCGCTAGGTAATCTCGTTCCGGATGATGCATTTCTCAACCTGGACCCGTTGAGGGCGTTGGACCGGGAGGAGCATGTTTTTTCTGAAATGGACGAACTGAACGACCGTTCCCAGACGACTTCGCACGCGTTGTTACGCTCGGATCATGCGTGCGTTGACGTGGAAAATTTGGTGTTGCCGAAGCTGATCGAGGTCGAGCCGGAGCCACCCCTGCCTTACGACCCGTCGGGGTCATCCAGTGAGGGGTTCTGGCAACGCTTCGGCTCCTCGCTGGGCATGGACCTGAATGATCTGGACCAAGAGGCGCGCGAAGCGTTGGCCATAAAGGTCGGATCGTTGCTCAAGCAAAGCGTTGAAGGCCTGCAGCAAGGCTTGCGCACCCGTTCGGAGTTAAAGGGCGAGCTTCGCCTGGCCCATACCCTCGCCCAAGGTGGCCAGCAGAACCCGTTGAAGCACTGCGATGACGCTTTGCACGCATTGTTGCAGCCAACTGCGCCTGGCCAGTTACCAGCCAGCAAGGCTATCGCTAGTGCCTTTCGCAGCCTGCAGGCTCATCAAGTGGCTTTGTTCGTTGCCAGCCGCGCCACCCTGCGCTCAACCCTCGATTACTTTTCACCCCGGCAACTGGTTCTTCGCCTGAAGCGCGAGCAACCGTCGCTATTACATACATCGGGTCGCTACTGGCGAGCTTACGGCCGCCACCATCAGTCGCTATGTCAAGACGATGACTGGACTGAACGCTTGCTGGCCCGAGATTTCGCCAAAGCTTATGAGGAACAAGTCCGTCTGATTTCCACGCTGCAACACGACTGTCAGGGATGAAGTATATGCATTACAGAACTTTGCTTTTGTGCCGAACCCTAGCGCTTATCGCCACGACGCTGCTATCAGGATGCGCCACGCTGTCACCGTTCTCAACGATGACCAAGCTCAACGTGACGCTGGTTGCCAGCGACGAACTCAATCCGGATGTGAATGGACGGCCCTCGCCATTGGTAATGCGTTTTTTTGAACTCAAGCATCCGGTGGCTTTTGAAAACGCGGACTTTTTTAGCATCTATGATCGTGCCTGGGAGACCTTATCCCCCGATCTGCTCGCCAGCGAGGAATTGGAATTACGCCCTGGCGAAACCGTCACGCTCAGATTCGCCATGGCAGATAGCGGTCGTTACGTTGGCGTGTTGGCGGCGTATCGTGACCTCCCGCATACGCAATGGCGCTACACACTGCCGGTCGCTGTTGCGCGAGTGAATGAGGCGAATCTGGCTCTCAATGAAGATGGTATCGCTAGTTTCACCAAAGGCCTTGCCAGGGCTGACGACAAATGAACCACGATAAGGTGATCTGGCAGGAAGGGATGTTGCTACGACCGCAACATTTGCAACACAACGATCGACATTTCGACCACCAGTTGAAAGCCCGTACTCGGCTGCTGGGCGGTTACGCCTGGGGTTTCCTTTCGTTGGAAATCGATTTGCAGTTTCTCCCTATGGGGCGGCTGGTGATCAGCAGTGCTTCGGGCGTCCTGCCAGATGGCAGTCTGTTCGAATTGAGCAGCAACACTGAGCCGTTGGTCCTGGAAGTACCACCCAACACCTGCAACAAACCGATCTATCTCGCTCTGCCTCTGATGGCTGGCAATCACATAGAGTCCCGCTGCCCAGCACAAACAGATGTGTTGGCGCGTTACATCACCTACGAGGTGCAAGTAGCGGACTCCAATGCGGCGGATACTTCCAGCAGCCAGATAAGCTGTGGTCGCTTGGACTTTCGCCTTCTACTGGGTGAACAACAAGGTGATCAGGCTTTTGTAAAACTCAAGCTCTGCGATGTTCTCGATACTACGCCTGATGGTTTGATCAGACTCGATCCGGATTTTGTCCCGACGTTTATCCAGATCAAATCCTCTGCCTATCTTCTATCCTGCCTCAAGGAGGTCATCGGCATGCTTGGTCATCGGGGCGAGAGTCTTGCCGAGCGACTTCGCTCCAGCGGGAAAGCGGGCGGTGTTCAAGTTGGCGATTTCATGATGCTTCAAATGATCAACCGCACCGAATTGTTGCTGCGCCATTATCAGGAGCTGGAGCAGGTTCATCCCGAAACGCTATATCGAACGCTGTTGGCGCTGCTAGGCGATTTGGCAGTTTTTTCTACGGATAGCAAGCGCCCATCGTTCGACAACCGCTATCACCACAGCGACCAGGGAAGATGCTTTCGGGACCTCATGTGTTCGATGCGCCAAGTATTGTCGATGGTACTCGAACAGCACGCCATTGAGCTGCAATTGCAGGCTCGGCAGTACGGTATCAGCGTTTCGCCGGTGAATGATTTTTCTCTGCTGGACTCGGCTTCGTTCGTATTGGCAGCCAGCGCCGATTGTGATGCCGAGGAGCTGCGCCGTCGCTTACCCTCCCATCTGAAAATCGCTCCGGTGGAGCGTATCCGCCAGTTAGTCAATTTGCATTTGCCAGGTATCAGGATCAGGGCTCTTCCCGTAGCGCCGCGGCAGATCGCGTTTCATGCCAATAAAATTTATTTCATTCTCGAGCCCAGCGCCGAAGACCTTGTTCAAGTGAAGCGCTCTGCGGGGTTTGCGTTTCACATTTCGGGTGAATTTGCCGAGCTTGAACTGAATTTTTGGGCCATTAGGAACTGATCAAATGGATAAGGAAAATCCTCAGGACGAAACAACTGTCCTGCTAGATCATCATGGAAAGCGCCCCATATCCGGGCCGCTGACCGACACCGCTGCGCTACGTATTGAACAGTTGGAGGAGCGAATGATCTACGCCGCCCGTCAACGGCGATCTCCGATATTCGCTCCCAGCCTCAATCCGTTGGTAGCGGCAGCGTCCGGGTTGTTGTCGCAGATCCTGCTACTCAGGCGAATCAATCAAAGACTCGATCCTAAAAAGCTCAAGCAAGAGCTGTCCTTGGAATTGAAGCAATTTGAAGCCTTGGCGAGAAGGGACAATGTTGAGGAAAGCCAGTTGGTCGCCGCCCGCTATGTGTTATGCACAGTGCTCGATGAGTCGGTCGTCGCCACGTCGTGGGGCAGTGAAAGTGGCTGGTCGCAGATAAGCCTGCTAAGCAGCTTTCACAACGAGACGTTCGGTGGCGAGAAGGTGTTCCAGTTACTTGATCGTTTATCGAAAGATCCAGCCAAACACTTGTATTTACTTGAATTGTTATACCTGTGCCTATCGTTGGGCTTTGAAGGTAAATATCGCGTTCAAGCCCGGGGAGAATTTGAGCTAGAAGGGATCCGTGACGCGCTGTACCGCGCGATCAGGCAGGTGCGTGGTGAAGTTCCCAGTCCCTTGTCAGCCCACCTTGAAAGCTCCAAAGCTGAGCCCATCAAACCATTGCCTATGGTGCCTTTCTGGGGGGTGACGGTTTTCACGCTGATTAGTTTAGGTGTGATCTATTCGGGTTTTGCCTGGGTGTTGAGTGAGCAGCGCGTAAACATATTGCAACCTTATCAATCGCCAGAGTCGTTAATTGCTCAGCCGCTGCTGTAACAGGGACGTGTCATGAAATTGCTTTTCAGGAAAATTGGTGCCTGGTTGTCCCAGGCTTGGGTCTGGACGCTGTCATGCGTATTGAGCGTGTGCTTGTTGGTGTGGCTTTTGGGGCCGCTTTTTGCGGTGAATGACTACAAGTTCTGGGCTAGCCCCACGGCACGTCTGCTTACGATCAGCGCGTTGTTCCTGGGTTGGGGGCTGGGAATGGTTTGGTTCGATCGGCGAGCCGGTACGACAAGGCGGGCCAGGCAGGCTGCCGTTTCCCCTCCTGGCGCGCTCGACCAAGCCAGGATTGACGACGACCGACGCGAACTGCGCACGCGCTTCAAGGAGGCTACGAGAGCGTTACGCGCCTCAACGTTCCATTCCGGTCTTGGCAGACGCGGACGCAGTGACCTGCCTTGGTACTTATTGGTGGGCCCCGTCGCTAGCGGAAAAACCAGTCTGCTCGGTTCCTCGGGTCTTGATCTGTCGCTCAGCCGGCATGAGCGAAGGCCAGCTGACATATCCGGCACGCACAGCTGTGACTGGTATTTCGCAGAGCAAGCGGTGTTGATCGATGCTCCTGGGCGCTATTTAACCCAGTTGGAGATAGACGCCGACGCCAGTGCCTGGAGCGGTTTGCTCGAGCTGCTGCGCAAGCGTCGTCGTAACCGACCCCTGTGCGGCATTCTGGTAACAGTGCCTGTCGAAACCTTATTGATGGGAAGTGAAGAAGAGATCGCCACGCTGTCTTGGCAGATTCGGGGGCGTCTTCAGGAAGTTCGACGGCAGCTGCGCGCTGATGTGCCTATTTATCTGATCCTAAGCAAAGCTGACAGTTTGATTGGGTTCAAGGAGTTCTTTGATTCTTTGACGCGGGAAGAACGAGACCAAGTGTTGGGCGCCAGTTGTAGTCGAGACCAACACGACAGCAACGTGGAGGTGTTGCGAGCCGAGTTCGAGGCATTGCTGCGTCGGATCAACAGCCAGGTACTCATGCGTCTGCACGGGGAGCGCGACATTGTACGGCGTGGCTTGATCCTGGATTTCCCACAGCAGTTGGCACAGATCGGTCCGCAGATCAGCTCGGTAGTCGAACTGGTTTTTAGCGGGGACACCTGCCCGCTGCGAGGCGTTTACTTGACCTCTGCCTCCGGCCCTGACCATGCGGGAGCTGGTATTTCGATGAGGGCTGCGCCCCGGAGGGACGATCGCAACGGCTATTTTATCCATCACTTGCTTACCAAGGTCATCTTCCCTGAAGCCGGCCTGACGTGTCTTGATCAGCGAGAACGCAGTCGTGTTTATTGGGGGCAGCGCGCGATGTACATCGGTGCGCTGATGACTTTGAGTTTATTTGGATTGTTATGGGCCAACGGTTTCACTGCCAATAATGAACGCTTGGAAAATTTGCGTGAGTTGACTCAACGTTGGGAGCAGCACTCATCGCAAGTCACCGACGATGATTTGATCGTAACCTTGGAATCGCTTGATCTCCGTCTCGAGGCGGCACGAGTTTTTCCTCCCGAAACAGGCGTGTCGTTATACGAGCGTGGCGGGCTTTATCAAGGTGCTGCAGTTGGCCCCACAGTGCTCAGGGCTTATGAGCATGAACTGATGTCGCAACTGTTACCTCGGGTTGCGCAGATGTTGGAAGAGCAAATCCGCAGCAACCTAAATGAGCGCGACCGGGTATTAAACAGCCTGCGCGCATATTTGATGCTGGCCCTGCCGGAACGTCGCGATGCCGCCTGGCTCAGGGCTTGGGTCGCCCAGGCTTGGTCGCTGCGTTACCCCGGTGATGCGTCCATACAAGATGGCTTGAATGGCCATTTCGGACGCCTATTGGAGCAACCTTTCGTTCATGGCCTCGACGAATCACTGGTGAACTTGGCTAGGAAGACACTGCGGAGTGAATCCCTGGCGGCTGTTGTTTACCGCATGCTGCGTGATCAGGCCAACCATCTGCCTCATTACAGACTTAGCCAGCATTTGGGACCGCAGGGGTCGTTGCTGGTAGGGACTGATCACATCATTCCGGGCTTTTATACCCGCCAGGGTTACGAGCAGTACTTCTCGATTCAGGGCGTGGCGCTGATTACTGGACTGCTACGTGACGATTGGGTCCTTGGGGAGGGGGCAAGTCTTACAAGCTTGGACTTGCGCCGTATGCGGATAGAGCTCGAACAGTTGTATTTCCGCGACTATGCAAATCTGTGGAGCGAGGCGGTCGGTCAGGTCGCGCTGCAGCCGATTCACGGCGCAGGCGAAGTCGCCGACCAATTGGCGGGCCTGACTTCAGCCCATTCACCTGTATTGCACTTGCTGATACAGGTGCGTGAGAACACCAGGATAGGGGGGATCGTCGAGCGTATGGACGACGCTTCGCAGGCGGCAGTGAACACTGGCCAGATTGCCTCCGTCGCAAGCAAAGTCTCCGATTCGGTGAGGCGGGATCTGCCGGACACGGGACAGAAATCCTTGCAACGGCGTTTCGAACCATTGCACCGTTTGCTGGATACCGACAACGGCCCGGACGCGGACCTGACCTTGGCACTTCGGGCCCTCGACGACACCCAAACCCAATTTGCGAACCTAGTTCGTGCAAGTGCGCCGGAGCAAGCCGCCTACGAACTGGCGAGACATCGGATGGCTGGCCAGAGCGATGCACTGAGTGAAATGCGTAGGGCGTCTACACGCTTGCCACACCCAGTCAATCAATGGTTCAGCGGGCTGGCCGAGGATAGTTGGCGCTTGGTACTAAAGGATTCATACCGCTACCTGAACGAGCGCTATCAAAGCGAGCTCTATGGTTTTTATCGGAGGTCAATCAACAAGCGGTATCCGTTCAATGCCCACGGCACCAGCGATGTCGCTATCAATGATTTTCAGGAGTTCTTCAAAGGCCAAGGCGTTGCTGACCGATTTTTTGAAAGCTATATGCGTCCATTCGTCGACGGTCAACCAGGGCATTATCGAGTGCGCACTATTGACGGCCAGAGCTTGCCTATAACCAAAACCTTTCTTGAGCAGATGGCGAGCATACATACCATCCGCCAGAGCTTTTTCCTGGAAAGCCGTGCCGAGCCACAAGTGCATTTCAAGCTCGAGCCATACACGCTCGACCCGTCAGTAAGTCGAGCTGAGTTCCGCTTCGGTGATAAAACGCTGGAGTACCGTCACGGCCCCATACAGTCAGTAGCCTTTACCTGGCCAAGTGAGGAGCAGGGCGGCAGGACATCTCTTGTGCTGGATAAAATGGCCGGAGGGCGAGGGATCGGCGTTGAGAAGAATACCGGGCCATGGTCATTGTTTCGTTTGCTCGATTTGATGCAGACGGAATACCTGACGGGCCGTGACGTACGCGTGCTCAAGGCTGATGTCGGCGGCATGCGCGCCAATTATTTGTTGATAAGCCAGCGCACGCCGAACCCTTTCGACATGGCCGTGCTACGTACTTTCAGAATGCCGGTACAGCTCTGATGCATTACGCAGGCCACTGGCGTAGCGCCGCTCGCACCGATCCCGGCAAGGTCCGCCGGCGAAACGAGGACGCTTTCCTGGACAGCCCACGGCTGGGGTTATGGGCCGTCGCCGACGGGATGGGCGGTCATTCGAATGGCGATATCGCCAGCCAGTTGGTCGTTTCCAACCTGGCTGAGTTGCCCCTGTATAGAGATATCGATCAGCGTTCGAGAGCCGTGCGCCAGTGCCTGCACTGGACCAATCGACGTCTGAGCCAGGAATTGACCGTCACCGCTGAAAATTCACTCGGCATCATGGGTAGCACGGTGGTTGTGCTGCTGCTGGAAGGTAATCGTGCTGTTTGTATCTGGGCAGGCGACAGTCGTTGTTATCTATGGCGTGACCGACGGCTCTATCAATTATCCAAGGATCATTCATTGCGCCAGCAATTGGTGGATCAGCGCTAATTGGCCTTGAGGAGGCAAATGCCCATCCTGCGGGCAACGCATTGACTCGTGCGGTAGGAGCCTCGCAGGAGTTGAGGCTTGAAATACTCGAATTCGATGTTCGTTGTGGCGATGCTTTTTTGCTGTGCAGCGACGGTTTGTATCAGGAATTGAGCAGCCAGAAGCTGGGCGAGGCAATGAGCCTGATGTCACCCAACAAGGTAATGGCGCAGCTTTTCGAGGGCGTCTTGAGCGGATCGGCGCGGGATAACCTGACGGCCGTAATGATTGGCGAATGAAAAGTCCTGAGGCAGCCCCCGAATTCCGGGACAGCGACGAGAGTCATTTCAGCGCTTCTCTTTTTGCCGAAACATCGAGTGTCGCGGTACCGAGCCCGCACACTACTGGCGAAACGCCAGAGATATTTGCAGGACGTTACTGTCTCGAGCGTTTGCTCGGTGCTGGCGGTATGGGGGTTGTGTATCGGGCCCGGGACTTGCTGCATGAACAGTTTGGCGATCCGGATCCGTACATTGCGCTGAAGATACTCAGCGAGGAGTTCGACTCGTCCCCTGACGCCAGCGCACTACTTTTTAGCGAATTTGCCCTGACGCGGTGTTTATTTCACCCTAACGTGCTGCGCCCATACACCTTCGCAGTGGATGCGGTTCATCGTAAGGCTTTTTTCACGATGGAGCTGATGCGCGGGCTGACCTTGGACAAATTGCTCTGCGAATGTCCGCTCGGTTTGCCATGGTCAGAGCTGAGGGCAATTGCATTGCCTCTGCTAGACGCCCTGGCGTATACCCACAGTCGAGGTGTACTGCACGGCGATATCAAGCCAAGCAACATCATGTTGAGCGAAACGGGAGTGAGGCTGTTCGATTTTGGGCTGGGCACTGCGCAAGAAGGGCCGTTGAAAAACCTGCCTTCCTTGAACCGCCAGCGTCTCAAGGCCTGGACCCCGGGGTATGCCTCCCCCGAAGTACTTGAAGGCGCACCGCTCTCGGCTCATGCCGATCTGTACAGCCTGGCTTGCGTGCTCTACGAACTGGCGAGTGGCAAGCATCCATACCGGCGTTTGGCTTCATCTGAGGCCCGCGATACAGGGCTGGAACGCCAACTCAAGGTCCCGCGCAACATGCCCAGGCGTTGCTGGTCGGCATTACGCACAACGCTGGCCTTTGATCCAGCGCGGCGAAACCTCAGCGCCGCGCAGTTGCGTGAGGTTTGGGCCGGTGGTTCGTTTTGGTGGTAGAGGGGCTGGTTGGTATTCCCGGAATATGTACTGGCTGTTGGGCCGCGATCGCGAGCAGGCTCGCTCCCACCGGGGGGCTTGGCTGGGTTGAGGTTTTGGGCGTGCTTGCGATCAGGGCTTGTTCGTTTGCCGTCAATTGGTTGAGGCCAGCGCCTTCAGCGCTGCCTTGCGCTCTACGGTTGGCAAGCGGCCGAGTTTTTCCACCGCGCTGTAAAACGCCAGCCAATCCTCGCCCTCACGCTTGAATAACGCCCCGAACGCCGGCACCCATTGGTCGTACAGGCCGAACGGCAATATTCGGGCGTTGTTCAGGGGCGCGTAGATCCAGGCGTCGTAGCGTTTGTCGCCGGCCCATTGGCTGTCGCGTAGGTGCGCGTAGTCGGCGCGCAGGCGTTCGAATTCCTCGGCTTTGCGTTGGCGCATCTGCTCGGTCGGTAGGGGTTGAGCGTAGAGGGTTTCCAGCCGTTGGCGGGTGTCGAGGATCAACTGGATGAACTGGTCGCGCTGGCGCAATCGGTTGCCGTTGTCCGGCGCCAGGCCGCGATGGGCGCGCCATTGGCGGGTGCCTTCCTGCTCGACGAAGGTGGCGAATGATTCGTTGAACTCCGTGTCGTCCTTCACGTAGACGCGTTGGTGCGCCAGTTCATGAAAGATCAGCGTCGCCAGGCGTTCGTCGCCCCAATGCAGCATCGAACTGAGGATCGGGTCGTCGAACCAGCCCAGCGTCGAGTAGGCCTCTACGCCGGCAATCGACACATCCATGCCTCGCAAACGCTGCAAAGCGGCCTCGCCCCGGGCGGCGCCCTGGCTGTAATAGCCCCGATACGCTACGCAACCGGCGATGGGAAAACAGTGGGTTAGCGGGGCCAGGGAAAACTCCGGGGTGGCGAAGACGTTCCAGACGACGAAGGGGCGGCCGATGTCCGCGTACAGGCGATAGCTCTGGTTGTCGGGCAGGTGCAGGTGTGTGCTGGCGAACGCGCGGGCCTCACGGGCCTGAGCCAGATGGGTGCGCAATCCGGAATCACGGGTGGGGTCGGCAATGACCCGGTCGATGGGCTCGCGTGCTTGCAGCAGTCGCCATTGTCCGCTGGCGAGCTGGCCGTAATAACCGACGCTTGTACAACCGTTGAGTAACAAAAGCAGGAAGGTCGGAAACAAAATCCTGAAAACACGGTCGAGTAACCGATGGCGTGAACGCTGCCTGATCAATTTTGGAATCACCCTGGGAAGTCTGCCTCAAGACTATCTCGCCTGCCCGGAGCTTCGCTATGCGCGTGTTGATGCTGACAAGTGGCCTGTTGCTGCTGACCGGCTGTGCCGGTTTGCCCGATCCAGATCCCTCCCAGGCGTGGATTGACCTAGGTAACCATCGGGACACGGCGTTGCAAGCGTTGGAAGTCGATGACAAGGCATCCATCGACCGGCGTTATTTCGAGGTTCAACCGGGTAGCCATGAGCTGACGGTGCGTTATCAATTTGCCGTGGAGCCGGGCAACATCGGGCCAGATGCCGAGCCGCTGTGGCGCGATTGCCGGTTGAACGTAAAATTCAAGGATTTCAACGCGGGCCAGCGCTATCAGTTGCAAGCCGGCAGTATCGGGTTCCGGCCGTGGGCCAAGCTTTACGACCAGCAGCGCAAAGTGGTGGGCCAAGGCACGCCGGCAGGCTGCCAGCAAAGCTGATTGGCGCTATGCTCGGGGCCTGACTTCAGGAAATCATCATGCGCCTACCCACGTTGTTTTTGGCTCTTGCGACATTGAGCGGATGCGCGACGAGCCCATTGCCCGAAATGGACCCGAACATGGCCTGGGTCGACTTCGCCACCCCTATGCCGGGCGGCAAGCTGCTGATGGCTGAAAGCCTGGACGGCCAGCGGCTGCGGGACGGACGCTTTTTTCAGGTTTCACCCGGTAGCCACGAACTCAAGGTGCGCTTCGACTTCGAGGTGTTCGGCGCGGGCGGTGGGCTGGGCATGATGAACGACCCGAAGGAACGGCTGTGCTATCTGATCGTGCGCTACGACCATTTCGAGGCCGGCCAGCGTTATCGCCTGGAGGCTCGTAATCTGGCGTACTCCCCCAGTGCCCGGCTCTATAACGCCAAGCGTGAAATCGTTGCCGAGGATCGACAGGCCAATTGTTTGATGTAGCGCTGCCTAGCGGTCGTTCTTCTGGTAGATGATTTTCTTGGTGCCGTTATCGCAACTGCCCACCACCATGTTCTGGTCGTGGACTTCGTCGTTGGTGACGATTTCCAAGGTGTATGAGGACACGTTTGCGGCCTGGATCTTGGCTTCGATCTCTGCTTTCAATTCTTCGCAGGGCTTGGGTGCCGCGAGGGCCGATGTGGTCAGTGCGCAACCGATGACTGCCAAGGCCAAACGTTTCATGCTCGAACTCCTCAATACAGCGCGCACGCCTGTGCGCTGAAACTGCAGACCTGCATTCGACCACAGTTGCCTTCGGGTAAATAGCGGGTAAACCATAGAAGACCGCGGCCTCGGGAGACCGCGACCTTCTCGGTTCGTCAATTCACCAGGGTCGCGTCCAGGGTGATGTCGGCGTTGAGCACCTTGGAAACCGGGCAACCTTCCTTGGCCTTGTTACTCAGCTCTTCGAATTGCTGTTGGCTGGCGCCGGGAATCTTGGCTTTGAGAATCAGCTTGATCGCGGTGATCGCAAAGCCGCCGTCGACCTGGTCCAGGGTCACTTCGGCGTTGGTGTCGATGCTGTCGGCCTTGAGCCCGGCGTCGCCAAGGATCATCGAAAACGCCATGGAGAAGCAGCCCGCGTGGGCCGCGCCGATCAGTTCTTCAGGGTTGGTGCCCTTGCCGCCTTCAAAACGTGCTTTGAAACCATAGGGCGCTTCGCGCAACACGCCGGTTTCCGTGGAGATGGAGCCTATGCCGGTCTTCAGGTCACCTTCCCAGTGAGCCGATGCTTTCTTGACGATAGCCATGTGTGCCTCCTCATGATTCGGCGCGAGGGTTCGCGCCTGGGTATTTTTCAGTGCCAGGATTGTGAGGATAGACCGGCCGATAAAGTTCACCCGGTCGATTAGTCGACTAATTTAGTAGGAAAATTCTTCGCTACTATTGAAACTCGGGTATATGCCCACATTCATAGGACACACCTAGAGAAACGGCAGGCTTTCGCCTACAGAAAAGCTCGTACGCCGTTGGAGATGCCGGCCCATGAAACAGCTGTCCGAAGTTAAATTTTCAACCCTCGACCTTGTGCCCGTCCGCGCTGACGGCAATGCAGCCCAATCCCTGCGCAATTCCCTGGATTTGGCGCAGCACGTGGAAAAGTTTGGCTACACCCGTTTCTGGGTGGCGGAACACCACAATATGGACGGCATCGCCAGCTCCGCGACGGCGGTGTTGCTGGGCTACCTGGCGGGGGGGACGTCGACCATCCGCGTCGGCTCGGGCGGGGTGATGCTGCCCAACCACGCGCCGTTGGTGATCGCCGAACAGTTCGGCACCTTGGAAAGTCTGTTTCCGGGCCGGATCGACCTTGGGTTGGGACGCGCCCCCGGTTCCGACCAGATGACCGCGCGTGCACTACGCCGCGAACGCTCCGGCAGTGCTGATGATTTCCCTGATGACGTGGCCGAACTGATGCGCTATCTCGGCCCGCGTACCCCCGACCAACGCATCATCGCCATGCCCGGCACGGGAACGAATGTACCGGTGTGGCTGTTGGGTTCTAGCCTGTTCAGTGCGCAGTTGGCCGGGGAGCGCGGTTTGCCCTACGCGTTCGCCTCCCATTTCGCACCACGGTTCATGCACGAGGCGATTCGTGTTTATCGCAATCACTTTCAACCGTCGGCCGTACTCGACAAGCCGTACGTGATGCTCGGGGTGCCTTTGGTGGCGGCTGACACGGACGAGCAGGCCGATTACCTGGCGACGTCGGTGTACCAGCGGATCCTGGCATTGATGCGCGGCCAGAGCCTGGTGCAGCGCCCGCCGGTGGAAACCATGAATGGTCTATGGCTGCCCCATGAGAAGGAAGCGGTGGGGGATTTCCTTGGCCTGGCCATGATTGGCGGTCCTCAGAAGATCCGCGCCAGGTTGGAGGTGTTGATCGAACAGACTCAGGCCGATGAGCTGATCTTCACCAGCGACCTCTATGAGCACGCCGACCGCCTGCACTCGTATGAACTGCTGGCACAGGTCATGAAAGGCTGAGTCGCGGCCAATAAAAAGCCGACGCGATGCGTCGGCTTTGATCTGAGCGCGTTATCAGCCGCGTATGTAGACGATTTCTTTCGAACCGCCCTCACAGGTGCCGACGACTTTTCCGTCACCCGCTGCACCTTTATCGACGATCTCCAGCGAATAACCCGACACGCCTTTGGTATCGAGCTTCGCTGCGATTTCGCTCTTCAACTCCTCGCATGGCTTGCCGGCCGCAAACGCAGTACCCGCAAGGCTCAGCAAACCCAGGGCCACCATCAACTTCTTCATCGCTCGCACTCCTCGGTCGGATCAGATAGGGAGGTTTCGTAAAGACGTGATGCGCCCAATAGCGCATCGCCATTCCCTATGGCACTCCGCCAGCGTGCAAGTTCAAAGAACTCAGCTGTTGGCGATCCGGAACCCAACCTTGATGGTCACCTGGAAGTGCGCGGCCCGGCCATTTTCGATGTGGCCCCGGGTTTCCGTAACTTCGAACCATTCCAAGTGCTTGAGGCTCTTGCTGGCCTCGGCCAGGGCATTGTTGATGGCGTCTTCAATGCTGGTGGGAGACGAACCGACCAGCTCGACTTTTTTGTACGTGTGGTGATCACTCATGACGTTCTCCTTGGTTGTCTTAAACAGCCTAGCAGCGATTTTTCGCCTTACATGTGGCGCCGTTTACGCTTGGAAAGTTCAGATTTAGTGCACTTTCCCAAACGGTCGCAGTCCCAATCCACACACGCTACTCAACCACTGCAGGAGAGAGCCACCATGGCCAGCACTTCGTTACGCAAAGCCTCGTTGCAAAGCATGGAAGCGGAGATCGAGAGTCTGCTCAAGTCGTTGGAAAGCCTGAAGGACGACGCGTCGGACGAGTCGCGTAGGACGCTCAAGTCGCTTAAGGCAAATGCCGAAAGCGCACTGAAACATTCTCGGCATCTGCTCAGCGATGCGTATGAAGAGGTGAAGGTGAAAACCCGCGAAACCGGGATCGCCACGCGCGACTACGCTCAGGAACATCCATGGACCACCGCTGGCGTTGCCGTTGGCGCACTGGGTCTGTTGGCCGCTTACTTGTTGTGCAAGCGCGGTAACTAGTTCGATGGGTTCAGCTCATGCCTGAGCCACTGCGCCAATTGCCGGGCGCGCCCGTCTGCGGCGCGCTTGGGCAACCATAGCGCCAGTCGTGCGGGGGTTTCACCGAACCCCCATGGCGCGACCAGGCGACCAGCCCGCAGGTCCTCGGTCACCAGGGGCTCGGGAGCGATCGCCACGCCAAGCCCGGCCACGGCCGCCTCCAGCAAATAATACAAATGCTCGAAACCTTGCCCCAACTTCAGTGCTTGGGGTTCCAGGGCATTTTGCCGTGCCCAAGTGGGCCAGGCCTGGGGGCGTGAGGTGGTGTGCAACAGCGGTTCGCCCAGCAGCGCAGTGGCGGATGCATTGCACAAGCGGGTAAAGCCCACGTAGTGAGGGCTCATCACCGGCCCGATCCGCTCGCTGGCCAGTTCATACACATGCATGTCTGCCGGCCAGGGTGGTTCGGCGAATACCAGTAGGGCGTCCAGCCCTGGGCGCCTCGGGTCGAGGTCGCCCTCACCTGCGGACAGGTGCAGGCGCAAATCAGGCAGATCGGCATTGAGCCTGCCCAGGCGGGGGATGAACCAACGCGCCAACAAGCTTCCCGAGCAGCCCAACACGAACGGGGCGTCCGCTGTGCTTTGGGTCAGCTCGGCGCAAACGGTGCGCAGGCGCTCGAACGCATCGGCGCTGGCGTCACGCAGGCGCAGCCCCGCATCTGTGAGTTTCAGGCCTCGCCCATCCTTGACGAACAGGCTGATCCCCAAGTGCTCTTCCAGCACTTTGAGTTGTCGACTAACCGCGCCGTGGGTGACGTGCAGCTGTTCCGCCGCCTGGCTTACGCTGTTCAGGCGGGCAGTGGCCTCGAAGGCACGCAGGGCGTTGAGCGGTGGCAGATCATGGCTCATGGTATTTGTGAGTTTTTCTGACAGGTTGCGGCGATCTTATCGGTTTTCAGAGCGATATGTCAGGGGTAGAGTGGGCTCATTGTTTTTCTACGCATTCGCCTGGAGCGCCCGATGACCCAGCCTACGACCCCTTTCAACCTGCGCAGCGGTCCCGATGCCAACGGCCTGTTTGGCGCGTTCGGCGGCCGTTATGTCGCGGAAACGCTGATGCCGCTGATCCTTGATCTGGCCCGTGAATACGAAACGGCAAAGGAAGATCCTGCGTTCATCGAGGAACTGGCCTACTTCCAACGGGACTATGTGGGTCGTCCAAGCCCGCTGTATTTCGCCGAGCGCCTGACGGAGTTCTGCGGCGGCGCGAAGATCTACCTCAAGCGTGAAGAACTGAATCACACGGGCGCGCACAAGATCAACAACTGCATCGGCCAGATCCTGCTGGCGCGGCGCATGGGCAAGAAACGCATCATCGCCGAGACCGGCGCCGGCATGCATGGGGTGGCCACTGCCACCGTGGCCGCTCGTTTTGGCCTGGACTGCGTAATCTATATGGGCACCACCGACATCGAGCGCCAGCAGGCCAACGTGTTTCGGATGAAGCTGCTTGGCGCCGAAGTCATCCCCGTGATCGCCGGTACCGGCACACTCAAGGATGCGATGAACGAGGCGCTGCGTGACTGGGTGACCAACGTCGACAGCACGTTTTACTTGATCGGCACTGTAGCCGGCCCGCACCCCTATCCAGAGATGGTCCGCGACTTCCAAGCCGTGATCGGCAAGGAAACCCGTGACCAGCTGCAAGCCCAGGAAGGTCGTCTGCCGGACAGCCTGGTGGCGTGCATCGGCGGTGGCTCCAATGCCATGGGCCTGTTCCACCCATTCCTCGATGACAAGAGCGTTGAAATCATTGGAGTCGAAGCAGCGGGCTACGGCATCGAGACCGGCAAGCATGCGGCGAGCCTGAACGGTGGGGTTCCAGGCGTGCTGCACGGTAATCGTACCTTCCTGTTGCAGGATGAGGACGGCCAGATCATCGACGCGCATTCGATCTCTGCTGGCCTCGACTACCCCGGCATTGGCCCTGAACACGCCTGGTTGCATGACATTGGCCGCGTCCAATACACCTCCGTCACCGATGCCGAAGCTTTGGAAGCGTTCCATAAATGCTGCCGCCTGGAAGGGATTATTCCTGCCTTGGAGAGTGCCCATGCCTTGGCTGAAGTGTTCAAGCGCGCACCAAACCTGCCCAAGGATCACCTGATGGTGGTCAACCTGTCCGGCCGTGGCGATAAAGACATGCAAACCGTGATGCACCACATGGAACAGTCCCAGCAGGAGAAACACTGATGAGCCGCCTGCAAACCCGTTTTGCCGAACTCAAAACACAGAACCGTGCCGCCCTGGTGACGTTTGTCACGGCTGGCGATCCGGGCTACGACACGTCGCTGGCGATCCTCAAGGGCCTGCCTGCCGCCGGCGCCGATGTTATTGAGTTGGGCATGCCGTTCACCGATCCGATGGCCGACGGCCCGGCAATCCAATTGGCGAACATTCGTGCCTTGGGCGCCCAGCAGAACCTTGCGAAAACCCTGCAGATGGTTCGGGAGTTCCGCAAGGACAATACCGAGACGCCGCTGGTGCTGATGGGATACTTCAACCCGATCCATCGTTATGGCGTGCAGCGTTTCATCGGCGAAGCGCTGGATAGCGGTGTCGATGGCCTGATCGTCGTGGACATGCCACCCGAGCACAACAGCGAACTGTGCGAGCCGGCCCAGGCTGCCGGCCTGGATTTCATCCGTCTGACAACGCCAACCACCGATGATGTGCGTTTGCCGACCGTGCTCAACGGCAGCTCGGGGTTCGTTTATTACGTGTCGGTCGCGGGTGTGACCGGTGCCGGTGCCGCGACGCTGGAGCATGTAGAAGAAGCGGTGGCGCGTCTGCGTCGGCATACCGATCTGCCGATCAGCATTGGCTTCGGTATTCGCACCCCGGAACAGGCGGCAGCCATCGCCCGGTTGGCCGACGGCGTAGTGGTCGGCTCCGCGCTGATCGACCATATCGCCAGCGCCGATACGTCGGAACAGGCGATTGATGGTGTGTTGAGCTTGTGCGCGGCCTTGGCTGATGGTGTACGTAAGGCGCGTCTTGGCTGATTTGGCTCGCGCCAATGAAAAAGGGGTTCGGAACTGGGTTCCGAACCCCTTTTTGTTATCGCTTCAAGGCTTGGCAGTCACGGCAACTCCAACCCACCTGCGGCTTTGTGCAGCTTGCGCAGATGTTCGCCGATCTCCTTCACATTGGCCTCGCTCGCGGCGATTTCAGCAGCGCGGCTCGGTTCAAGCAATGCCCTGACTTCCTTATCCAGGTCGCCGGTCAGCGTTTGAAGCTGTTTCTGGCGCAGGCTGCTTTCCGATTCCAATCGCTGCCATTCGCTGGGTTGTGGCAATCCGTAGCCGCTGCTGCCCAGCAGTTCGGCTGGACGGCTCAGGAAGCCGCTATTGGCGAGAATCTGTTGTAACGTCGCGTTGGCTCTCTCCATGCCACCGTTTTGAAGCTCACGCGCGCCAAGGTAGCGCTGTTTGACTTCATCCTGGGCGAGCAGCAATTGCCGACGGAAACTGGCCTGTTCCAGCAATAGCAATGCCGCGCTGGTGCGCAGGTCGGCCTGTTCAAACCAAACGCGGCGTTCGGCAGCGTCCAGCGCGAGCCAGTCTTCGACGGTTTGTTGCCGTATCGGCAGGCGTTTTTTCAGAACGTCGAACATGGCTTGGTAGCGTTCGCGGAATGAGTCGAAGCGGTAACCCAGGCGCAAGGCTTCCTTGGGATCATCCAGCACACTGGTGTCGGCCAAGCCACGGCCCTTGAGCACTTCCAGCAGACCGTTGGGCATGATGCTGTCCAGGCCTTTGAGCTGTTCGTTATTACTGCCGCTGCGCAGCAGCTTCAAGCTTTCTACCGCGCAATTATTGGAGAGGAAGTAATAGTTGCCGTCATAGCTCCAATGCATTTCGGCGGCGTGTTCGACCGTTTCTTCGATTTCGGTGCGCGAGAGCTTGAGGGGCACCGACGCCAGGCTGCGCAGTTCGGTCTTGGTGTACTCGTCGATGACCTGGGCCAACGGCAGTACGAACAGACGCGACGGGTATTTGCCTACCAGGCCATCCCAACTCGACAGTTGAACGTCGCCTACGAAGGCGCGGTACGACAGCACCAGGTGTTGGTCCAGATCCAATCGGCAATCTGGCCCACGTGGACGGCCCGGTGCGCATATCACCAGGCGGAGCATGCTATGGCCCCAACGGCTGACCCAGTTCTGGTTGGCTTCAGCCAACAGGTAGTCGATGGCATAGACGCGTTCCGGATCGACCTTGCCCAGTGGTGTCTTGGCAAAATCATTGCCGGCATTGAGAAAGGCGAACGACGTGGAGCAGGTGTCCTTGGCGGCGGGCGCCCAGCCAAAGTGCTCACGGTAATAGCGATACAGCGCGGGACGTCGGCAGGCGTAGCTTGGATCGAGGAGGAAATACTCCATATTGACCGCAACGAACTCCTTGGGACTGCTCGTCTCATAGAGGTCCGGGCTGCGGGCAACCTGACGGTTGTGCTGCTCGCGTTCGCCGCGACGGCCTACATACTGCGGCCAGCCGGCGAGATCCAGCAGGCGAGGATCATCGCTGAGCGTGAAGCGCCGGTCGTTCTGGCCCCTGCACCCATCCGTCATGCCGATCAGCCCGGCGCTGCTGTTGCGCCGAGTACAGCGTTGGATCAGCACACGTTCGGCATTTGGCCAAAGGCGCGAGCGGTCATAGATATGAGTCAGTTCGTGCAGCACGGTAGCGAGCATTTCGCGCCGCACGGTGCCGTGGGGGCGCAAGGTCTTTTGCTTGGCGGCGCTGCCATCGGTGAGGCTGTCCAGCAGGTTCCGGTTCAAGTCCAACTGCGACACCAATGAAGCCTGGCCGTAGGCGTTTGCGGGCATCCGATCGGTCCAGCCGACATCGATGCGCCGGTCCAGTCGCTCGATGAAGCGTGGCGGCAATGCCTGCATGGCTTCATCGAGCAGTGCCTGGCTGGCCTGTTGTTGTGCCGGGCTCAAGCCATCGCTATTGAGATGTAACTGGAGACCGGCCTGGGCTGTGCCGCTCAGAAGCAGCACAACCCCGGCAGTCAGCCAGGCGGCCAGCCGCCTCACAATGCGAGGATAGCTTCGGCGAGAACCTGGTCGCTGGCGTCGCGGGCTTCCGGTACGCGGGTACGCAATGTCTGGAAGGCCGCTTCGAGATGAGCGCCACGAATCTCGCCGTTGCTGGCGACGAAGCTGGCAGCGTCATCGTGAGCTTCGCGGACAATCTTTGAGTCACGAATGGATGTGGTGGTGTCAGAGGTGAAATCAATCGAACGCTGGGAGGCGCGAACGATGATGTTACTGGTGGCTACCAGGGTATGTGCCTGGGCCACATCGGCCAACACCAGCAGGCCAAGGGCGGCAGCAATCAGCGGGCTACGCATGGAACGACTCCGGAGAATTAAAGATAGTTATTGGACGAGAATTGCCTGTGCCAGTTCAAGGTCGCTGGCGTGAAGTTTCGGCTGGTTCCGGCGCAGGTAGTCCAGGGCCGACTCCAATTGCGCTCCTCGGAATTGTCCTTCGCTCGCAATGAACGCGGCGGCGTCATCACGAGCGGCGACGACCCGTTTATTGTCGAAGGGTGCGGAGGTCACCAGGCTCGTGGCGTAGCCACTGGCGACCACTTGTTGGGTGGACACATCGAAGGCATGGGCCGGGACAGACCAGCAA
Organism: Pseudomonas sp. R4-84; assembly: GCF_054130985.1. Taxonomy (NCBI): domain Bacteria; kingdom Pseudomonadati; phylum Pseudomonadota; class Gammaproteobacteria; order Pseudomonadales; family Pseudomonadaceae; genus Pseudomonas; species Pseudomonas sp. R4-84. The sequence goes on along the minus strand of NZ_CP096390.1, from coordinate 5,483,631 downwards.
AAAACTGTGAATAAACAGGCGCTGTAAAGTTTTGAGTAAAAACGCATGGGACTCGACGGTTGTTGGCGAGCTTGAAGGCTAGCGCAAACCTGCGGGCCAGGGCCAGCGCGGAAACATCGGAGCACCCTTGGGTGCCCAATGTTTCATGTTGCATCAGATTACCAGGATGGCCTGTGCAAGCTGCGCATCGGTGGCGTTGAGCTGCGGTGCCTGCTGGCGGATGTAATCCAATGCACTCTCCAGTTTCACACCGCGGATAGCGCCTTCGCTGGCCACGAAGCTGGCGGCGTCGTCACGTGCGGCTTGAACGATTTTATTGTCACGCAGTGATGAGGTTGCATCGGAGGTTACCTCGGACGTGGCCTTGAGGGCGCCGACAATGGAGTCGGTGGTGACGATGAAGCTGCTGGCGTTGGACTGGGCAGCTACGGCCAACAGCGCTACTGCGCTGAGCAGGCGAAGACGGGACATGATGGAGCTCCTTGTATATGAGGTGATACCGGTGCCTGTAGCTGGAAGGGGAGACACATGCTCGACTCGCTTCGCCACGGTTGCATCAATATTAGGACAGATCGCGTTTGCTTACAGCTTTGCAATGGTCCTTGGCTCGTCCCAAGGCAAGATAATCCCCATCCAACCAACTGTACTGGTGCATGAATAGTTTTGGTATAACTGTTCTGTTTCCCGTTCTCAGACCGGTTCAGGCTCGAAAACGACAAGACCCGTCGCGGTTTCCCACGACGGGTCTTGTTTATTCAATTCGGTGCTGGCGATGGACCCGATGGGTCAGGGCCAGCGACGCTGAATTAGCGCCAGAACGGCTTGCTCAGCTCTTCGTAGCGCTGTGCTTCGCTGATACCGGCATCTGCCAGCAGGCGCGAATCCAGACGGGCCAATTGATGGCGGCTGGCAATGCGGCGCTGCCACAACATCAGGTTAGCGATAACGCGAAGAGGCATGGAAGCCTGGTTTTTTTCAGCTTTGTCTTCGAAAAACAGCTCGGAACTGAGTGTACGTTCCATGGTTGACATCCTTCCGCTTGTGGCGGGATTAGGTAGTGGTTTAACTGGTGCCCATGATCCTCCCGTTTGGCCAGTCCCTGTAGATACAGTTCATCTGTATTGTAAGAGACCAGTTAACTGTTAAAGGGCGCTGTACTGGTCAATCTTGAGGCAACTGTATCTATCGGCACTGAGTTGGTGCGTTATTCAGTGTCTGGCTGTGTTTTGTGGGATATGACTGTAAGAAATCACCGGTACAGAAGTACAGTTTGTGCTAAGTACCTGCCGGGCCCTTTGGATTTATAAAACTGTTTTAGCCCTAACGGTGATCCAGCTGTATCAAACCGCAAGCATGCGTCCGGTTGCTTCCAGGTTCATGTGCCAGCTGAGTGCGTCCCGCAAAATATGCGGCGTATGTCCGCCCAAGGCGCTTGCCGCCTGGAAGTACTCGTTCAATGCCTGGCGATAGGATGGATGCACGCAGTTTTCGATGATCGCCCGCGCCCGTTCGCGTGGCGCCAAGCCCCGCAAGTCAGCCAGTCCAATCTCGGTCACCAGGATGTCGACATCATGCTCGGTATGGTCCACATGGCTGACCATCGGAACGACGCTGGAAATGGCACCGCCCTTGGCAATGGATTTGGTCACGAAAATAGCCAAGTGTGCGTTCCTGGCAAAATCCCCCGAACCCCCAATGCCATTCATCATTCGCGTGCCGCATACGTGAGTCGAGTTGACGTTGCCATACAGGTCGAATTCCAGCGCCGTGTTGATGCCGATGATGCCCAGGCGTCGCACTACCTCCGGATGGTTGGAGATCTCCTGCGGGCGCAGCACCAGTTTGTCCTTGTATTTCGCCAGATTCCCAAAGACATCCGTGTTGCGCCGAGCGGACAACGTAATGGAGCTGCCAGAGGCGAAACTCAGCTTGCCGGCGTCGATGAGGTCGAATGTGGAGTCCTGCAATACCTCGGAATACATGGTCAGTTCTTCAAACGGAGAGTCGATCAATCCGCACATCACTGCGTTGGCAATGCTGCCGATGCCGGCCTGCAGAGGGCCAAGCTTGTTGGTCATGCGCCCGGCCGCGACTTCTTGCTTGAAAAAGCTGATCAGATGGTCGGCGATGGCCTGGGTGTCGTCGTCCGGCGGCAAGACCGTCGAAGGGGAATCTGATTGTTGGGAGATGACAATGGCGGCGATTTTGTCCGGTGGGATCGGGATGGCGGTGCTGCCGATACGGTCGTCAACCTTCACCAGGGGGATCGGCAGGCGAGTTGGACGATAGCTGGGGATGTAGATGTCGTGCAGGCCTTCCAGATCTGGATTATGGGCCAGGTTGATCTCCACGATCACTTGCTTGGCGAAGATTGCAAAGCTGGCGGAGTTACCTACCGACGTGGTCGGCACGATATGACCTTGCTCGGTGATCGCCACCGCTTCGATCACTGCAATATCTGGCAACGTGAGCTGGGCGTTACGCATCTGTTCGACGGTTTCCGAAAGATGCTGGTCGATGAACATCACCTCGCCTGCGTTGATGGCCTTGCGTAGGGTGCTGTCCACCTGGAAGGGCATGCGTCGTGCCAGTACGCCAGCTTCGGTGAGCTGCTTATCCAGATCGTTGCCCAGGCTTGCTCCGGTCATCAGGCTGATTTTCAGCGGCGTGACCTTGGCGCGTTCGGCCAGTGCGTGCGGCACGGCCTTCGCTTCTCCGGCGCGGGTAAAGCCGCTCATGCCGACGGTCATTCCGTCTTCAATGAGCAAGGCTGCCTCGGCAGCGCTCATCACTTTATTCAATAACGAAGGCAGGCGGATGCGATCACGGTACATGAATGGTTTCTCGGGCTGGAAGCTGGATGCGCAGTCTAGAGAATTCGCGCCGAGCCCGACCCGCTACAAAAGTCGAATTTGAGGCCTCTATTACGGGCGTTTCAGGCAAAACATCATTACCGGATCGGTAACGCTTTGCCCTGATACAAATCAAAACGCCCCGACAAGTCGGGGCGTTTTGATAAACAACTGACGCTTATTCCACTGCTTTGACCATGTCTTCGATGACCTTCTTGGCGTCGCCGAACACCATCATGGTCTTGTCGAGATAGAACAGCTCGTTGTCCAGGCCGGCATAACCGCTGGCCATCGAGCGCTTGTTGACGATGATGGTCTTGGCCTTGAACGCCTCGAGAATCGGCATGCCGGCAATCGGCGACTTCGGATCGTTCTTCGCCGCCGGGTTGACCACGTCGTTGGCGCCCAGCACCAACACCACGTCGGCCTGGCCGAACTCGGAGTTGATGTCTTCCATCTCGAATACCTGGTCGTAAGGCACTTCGGCCTCGGCCAGCAGGACGTTCATGTGGCCGGGCATACGACCGGCAACCGGGTGGATTGCGTATTTCACCGTCACGCCGTGGTGGGTCAGCTTCTCGGTCAGTTCTTTCAACGCGTGCTGCGCCCGGGCGACCGCCAAGCCGTAGCCTGGAACGATGATCACCGTATCGGCGTTGGTCAGCAGGAAGGTCGCGTCGTCAGCCGAGCCGGATTTCACTGGGCGGGCTTCTTTGGAGCCTGCCGGGCCAGCAGCATCTGCGGCGTTGCCGAAACCGCCGAGCAGTACGTTGAAGAACGAGCGGTTCATCGCCTTGCACATGATGTACGAGAGAATCGCGCCGCTCGAACCCACCAACGAGCCTGCAATAATCAGCATCGAGTTGTTCAGCGAGAAGCCGATGCCTGCTGCGGCCCAACCGGAATAGCTGTTGAGCATCGAGACCACCACCGGCATGTCCGCACCGCCGATCGGGATGATGATCAGCACGCCCAGGACAAACGCCAGGGCCAGCATCAAGGCGAATGCGCCGAGGTTGCCGGTGAACATGAAAGCCAGGCCCAAGCCCAGTGTGGCGAGGCCCAGGATCAGGTTGAGCTTGTGCTGACCGCCAAACTGCACCGGAGCGCCTTGGAACAGGCGGAACTTGTACTTGCCCGACAGCTTACCGAAGGCGATCACCGAACCGGAGAACGTGATTGCGCCGATTGCCGCGCCAAGGAACAGCTCCAGACGGTTACCCGCCGGAATCGAATCCCCCAATTGCTTGACGATGCCCAGCGATTGCGGCTCGACGACAGCGGCGATGGCAATGAACACCGCCGCCAGGCCGATCATGCTGTGCATGAACGCCACCAGCTCCGGCATCTTGGTCATCTCGACACGCTTGGCCATGATCGAACCGGCGGTGCCGCCGATCAACAAGCCAACGATGACATAACCAATGCCGGCGGTCGCCAGCTCGGCTCCCAGTTTGTAGATAAGTCCGACGGTAGTAAGCACCGCCAATGCCATGCCGAGCATGCCGAACAGGTTGCCGCGACGGGAGGTGGTAGGGTGCGACAGGCCTTTGAGGGCTTGGATGAAGCAGATGGACGCGATCAGGTAGAGCGTCGTTACCAGGTTCATGCTCATTACTTGGGCGCCTCTTCTTTTACGGCTTTCGGGGCTTTTTTCTTGAACATCTCGAGCATGCGGCGCGTCACCAGGAAGCCACCGAACACGTTCACCGCAGCCAGGGCCACGGCGAGAGTACCCATGGTCTTGCCCAGAGGCGTTACGGTCAGGGCGGCGGCGAGCATCGCGCCGACGATCACGATGGCCGAAATGGCGTTGGTCACCGCCATCAGCGGCGTATGCAGCGCAGGCGTTACGTTCCAGACCACGTGGTAACCGACATAAATGGCCAGCACAAAGATGATCAGGTTGTAGATACCGGGGGAGATAAGCTCTTCCATTGTCTGAATCCCTGCTTAGGCGTTTTTGCGGATGACTTGGCCGTCGCGGCACATCAGGCACGCTGCGACGATGTCGTCCTCCAGGTTCACGTCGAACTGGCCTTCCTTGGTGAAGACCAGCTTCAGGAAGTCCAGCAGGTTACGGGCGTACAGCGCCGAGGCATCGGCCGCGACTTCGCCAGCCAGGTTGGTCGGGCCGACGATGGTGACGCCGTTCTCGACAACCACCTGGTCGGCCACGGTCAGCGGGCAATTGCCGCCCTGGGCTGCCGCGAGGTCGATGACCACCGAGCCGGGTTTCATTTGCGCGACGGTTTCGGCGCTTAGCAGCGTCGGTGCCTTGCGGCCCGGAATCAGTGCTGTGGTAATGACAATGTCAGCTTGTTTGGCGCGCTCGTGCACAGCCTGGGCCTGACGCTGCATCCAGCTGGCAGGCATGGGCCGGGCGTAACCTCCAACGCCGACGGCGCATTCACGCTCTTCGTCGGTTTCGTAAGGCACGTCGACGAACTTGGCGCCGAGGGATTCGATTTGTTCCTTTACCGCGGGCCGCACATCCGAAGCCTCGATCACAGCACCCAGGCGCTTGGCCGTGGCAATTGCCTGCAGCCCCGCCACACCGGCGCCAAGGATCAATACTCGCGCCGCTTTCACGGTGCCCGCCGCTGTCATCAGCATCGGCATGAAGCGTGGATAGTGATGGGCGGCCAGCAGCACGGCCTTATACCCGGCAATGTTCGCTTGAGACGACAACACATCCAGGCTTTGGGCCCGGGACGTGCGTGGGGCGGCCTCAAGGGCGAATGCGGTAATGCCGCGCTCGGCCAGCTTGGCAATGGTCTCGTTATTGAACGGATTGAGCATGCCCACCAGAACGCTGCCGCTCTTGATCAGCACCAGTTCGCTATCGCTGGGGGCGACCACCTTGAGGATCAGTTCGGCCCCGAACGCATCGCTGGCGCTGCCAATAGTTGCGCCCGCCGCTTCGTAAGCACTGTCGACCACGCTGGCCTTGATACCGGCGCCGCTTTGAACAGTAACCTTATGGCCTTGGCCGATGAGCTTCTTGATGGTTTCCGGGGTAGCAGCAACCCGTGTTTCACCCGTTTGGGTTTCGAGGGGAACACCAATGTGCACGTCAAATCTCCTGCGTGATCTTATTGAGTAAACCCAGGCACTTCGGATGGTGCGGCTGGGGCGGCCGATCAGCACGACCTCGCCTCTTCAGGCGGGGCGCGGCATTTTGCAGGCGAAAATTCTGCCCTTCAAGGGATTATGACGTGTGACGAAAAATTAACTACAAGTCACCCTGTGACCAAGTGTCGCAACCATCAGGTTCAATTGCCCGTTAAGCCTTGTTCTTAAAGGGATAGGCGGGGAATCGTCTTACTTTTTACATTGCCAAGGTGAATACGTAGGCATGCGTTGGAAAATGTGGCTCAAAGCCACGTATTTAGCCGGTTGTGGAACGATTGTACTTCGTCCATAACAGTTTGGTTTTATGCGACATAAACTTATATCTGTAGCGATCAAAATTAACTGACTACGTAGTCAGGATCAAAATTTTACCTGGCTATTCAAGGAGATAGTCCTTGGCTTGGTTTACCAGCCAATCGCGAAACGCCTGAAGCGAAGCAGATTTCACCTTTCGCTCGGGAATCATCAGGTAATACGCCTTGATGCTCGACAATGCATTGCGATTGGCGATTACCAAACGACCCTCCGCCAGTTCGCGCTGGATCAGAAAAGGCGGGATCAACGCGATTCCCATGTCATGCATGGCTGCTTGGGCCAACATCGAGAATAGTTCATAACGCGGGCCTGTCAGGTCCCGTGCAATGTTCAGCTCCTGCGAGCTGAACCATTGGCGCCATGCATAGGGGCGGGTGGTCTGCTGAAGCAGTGGCAATTCAGCAATAGCCTCCGGTGTCAGCGCCTTTCGGTTTCCCAGTAATGCCGGGCTGCATACCGGCATCGGGTTTTCGCCCATCAACTTGTGGGATTCGGTACCGGACCAATCGGCATCGCCGAAATAGATGGCGGCATCAAAATCGGTGTCGGCAAAGAGGAAAGGGCGTGTTCGGTTGGTCAGGTTGACCGTAACTTCGGGGTGCTGCTTTTGAAAATCCTTCAGCCGTGGCAACAACCATTGCGTACCGAATGTTGGCACTACCGCCAGCTCGATGACGTTCGCGCCGGTATGGCCCATGACTGACAGAGTGTCACGCTCGACCGCGTCCAGCTGCATGGCAATTCGACGACTGTAGGAAAGCCCTGCTTCGGTCAGCTTTACGCCGCGCCTTGAACGTCGAAAGAGTTCCACGCTCAGAAACTCTTCCAGGCTGGCAACCTGTCGGCATATCGCGCCCTGTGTGAGCGAAAGCTCTTGCGCGGCCTTGGTAAAGCTTTCATGGCGGGCCGCGGCCTCGAAGCTGACCAGGGCGGCGGTGCTGGGAATCTTGCGGCGCATGTACGGAGACCTCACTCGTGAAGGGCGTAAACGGCCTTTTCGCCTTTTACGGAGTGAGAAATTAGCACAACGGCATGCGGAATCCTCGTTTGCTCTAGTAGGAAACCGCGCCTAGGATCAATCCACAAATTTTCATCTCATTGGCGAGGTTTCTCATGGCCGGTAAAGCGAGCTTCAACTGGATCGACCCACTGTTGTTGGATCAGCAGCTCACAGAAGAAGAGCGAATGATTCGTGACACCGCCGAACAATTTGCCCAGCAGAAGCTCGCGCCTCGAGTGCTGGAAGCGTTCCGTCATGAAAAGACCGACCCGGCGATTTTTCGTGAAATGGGCGAAGTGGGCCTGCTGGGGGCGACCATTCCCGAGCAATACGGTGGCAGCGGATTGAACTATGTCAGCTATGGCCTTATTGCCAGGGAAGTGGAGCGCGTCGATTCCGGCTATCGCTCGATGATGAGCGTGCAATCCTCGCTGGTCATGGTGCCCATCAATGAATTCGGGACCGAGGCGCAAAAACAGAAATATTTACCGAAGCTGGCTTCGGGGGAATGGATCGGCTGTTTCGGCCTGACTGAGCCAAACCACGGTTCCGACCCGGGCGCGATGATTACTCGCGCGCGGAAAGTGGAGGGCGGCTACAGCTTGACGGGTAGCAAGATGTGGATCACCAACAGCCCGATCGCTGACGTGTTTGTCGTCTGGGGCAAAGACGACGCTGGCGATATCCGCGGCTTCGTCCTGGAAAAAGGCTGGAAAGGCCTGAGTGCGCCGGCTATTCACGGCAAGGTCGGGCTGCGCGCGTCGATTACTGGCGAAATCGTCATGGACAATGTATTCGTTCCGGAGGAGAACATCTTTCCAGACGTCCGAGGCCTGAAGGGGCCGTTTACTTGCCTGAACTCGGCACGCTATGGCATCTCCTGGGGGGCGTTGGGGGCCGCTGAGTTTTGCTGGCACACCGCCCGCCAGTACACACTTGATCGGCAACAGTTCGGACGCCCGTTGGCGGCAAATCAGTTGATCCAGAAGAAGCTGGCCGACATGCAGACGGAAATCACCCTCGCGCTGCAAGGCTGCTTGCGTCTGGGGCGCATGAAAGACGAGGGCTCGGCTGCGGTGGAGATTACCTCGATCATGAAGCGTAATTCTTGCGGTAAATCTCTGGATATCGCGCGCATGGCCCGTGACATGTTGGGCGGCAACGGTATATCCGACGAATTCGGCATTGCTCGTCACCTAGTGAACCTGGAAGTGGTGAATACCTACGAAGGCACCCATGATGTCCATGCGCTGATCCTGGGGCGCGCGCAAACCGGTATTCAGGCGTTCTATTAATAGGAGACCGGCGATGGGCGCGCTTTCGCATCTGAGGGTATTGGATTTATCAAGGGTCCTGGCCGGGCCTTGGGCTGGGCAGATCCTGGCGGACCTGGGCGCGGATGTCATCAAGGTCGAGCGCCCTGGCAATGGTGATGATACGCGTGCGTGGGGCCCGCCCTTCCTTAAGGACGCTTACGGCGAGAACACGACCGAGGCGGCTTATTACCTAGCGGCCAATCGCAACAAGCAATCGGTCACGATCGATTTTACTCGCCCCGAGGGCCAGAAGCTGATCCGGGAGCTAGCGGCGAAGTCCGACATTCTGATCGAAAACTTCAAGGTGGGTGGACTCGCTGCCTATGGCCTGGATTACGACTCCATAAAGGCTATCAATCCGCAGTTGATCTATTGTTCGATCACCGGTTTTGGCCAGACGGGGCCATATGCCAAGCGCGCCGGGTATGACTTCATGATCCAAGGGCTGGGAGGCTTGATGAGCCTTACCGGTCGACCGGAAGGGGAAGAGGGAGCTGGGCCGGTGAAAGTCGGTGTTGCATTGACGGATATTCTGACCGGCTTGTATTCGACCGCTGCCATCCTGGCGGCGTTGGCTCATCGCGACCATGCCGGAGGTGGGCAGCATATCGATATGGCTTTGCTGGATGTTCAGGTGGCATGCCTGGCCAACCAGGCAATGAATTACCTGACCACAGGCAGTGCGCCGAAGCGGTTGGGAAATGCGCATCCCAATATCGTGCCTTACCAGGATTTTCCCACAGCTGATGGTGACTTCATCCTTACGGTGGGTAACGACGGTCAATTTCGAAAATTCGCCGAGGTCGCCGGCCAACCGCAGTGGGCCGATGATCCCCGGTTCGCGACGAACAAGATGCGAGTGGCGAACCGGGCGGCACTGATCCCGTTGATTCGCCAGGCGACGGTATTCAAGACGACTTCCGAGTGGGTGGTTCAGTTGGAGCAAGCCGGAGTGCCGTGTGGCCCTATCAACGATTTGGCCCAGGTGTTTGCCGATCCTCAGGTGCAGGCTCGCGGGTTGGCGATCGAGTTGCCCCACCTGTTGGCCGGTACGGTGCCGCAAGTAGCCAGTCCTATTCGCTTGTCCGATACGCCGATTGAATATAGAAACGCGCCTCCCTTATTAGGCGAACATACGGTGGAGGTGTTGCAGCGGGTACTGGGGCTGGATACTGCAGCGATAGCGACCTTGCGGGACTCCGGCGTCCTGTAGCCTCCCTTCTATATAGAAGGGCGCTTGCGGTCATTTGGGTATCTGATTGATAGAAAACAAAATAAAGGGTTGACGGCAAATTCTGGATGTCTATAATTCGCCCCACTTCCGGCGCAGTCGAAACGGAAAACTCCTTGAGTTTCAATGAGTTAACTAAGTTTCGGTAAGTGCTTCGCTTCAGTTCATCGAAGCGCAGAAGGAGTGGGTAGGCCGGTTTGTTGGGCGCTATCGACGGTTCGATCCTCTCGGTCGAAAGCGGTAAAAAAGAGGTGTTGACAGCAGCGAGTAACGCTGTAGAATTCGCCTCCCGCTAACGAGAGATCGAAAGCGCAAGTGGTTGAAGTTGTTAAGGATTTCCAAGCGAAACTTTGAAAACTTCTTAAAATAACCGCTTGACAGATACACGGGGCGCTGTAGAATGCGCGCCTCGGTTGAGACGAAAGGCTCAACCCACCGCTCTTTAACAACTGAATCAAGCAATTCGTGTGGGTGCTTGTGGAGTCAGACTGCTAGTCAACAGATTATCAGCATCACAAGTTACTCCGCGAGAAATCAAAGATGTAACCAACGATTGCTGAGCCAAGTTTAGGGTTTTCTCAAAACCCAAAGATGTTTGAACTGAAGAGTTTGATCATGGCTCAGATTGAACGCTGGCGGCAGGCCTAACACATGCAAGTCGAGCGGCAGCACGGGTACTTGTACCTGGTGGCGAGCGGCGGACGGGTGAGTAATGCCTAGGAATCTGCCTGGTAGTGGGGGATAACGCTCGGAAACGGACGCTAATACCGCATACGTCCTACGGGAGAAAGCAGGGGACCTTCGGGCCTTGCGCTATCAGATGAGCCTAGGTCGGATTAGCTAGTTGGTGAGGTAATGGCTCACCAAGGCGACGATCCGTAACTGGTCTGAGAGGATGATCAGTCACACTGGAACTGAGACACGGTCCAGACTCCTACGGGAGGCAGCAGTGGGGAATATTGGACAATGGGCGAAAGCCTGATCCAGCCATGCCGCGTGTGTGAAGAAGGTCTTCGGATTGTAAAGCACTTTAAGTTGGGAGGAAGGGCATTAACCTAATACGTTAGTGTTTTGACGTTACCGACAGAATAAGCACCGGCTAACTCTGTGCCAGCAGCCGCGGTAATACAGAGGGTGCAAGCGTTAATCGGAATTACTGGGCGTAAAGCGCGCGTAGGTGGTTCGTTAAGTTGGATGTGAAATCCCCGGGCTCAACCTGGGAACTGCATTCAAAACTGTCGAGCTAGAGTATGGTAGAGGGTGGTGGAATTTCCTGTGTAGCGGTGAAATGCGTAGATATAGGAAGGAACACCAGTGGCGAAGGCGACCACCTGGACTGATACTGACACTGAGGTGCGAAAGCGTGGGGAGCAAACAGGATTAGATACCCTGGTAGTCCACGCCGTAAACGATGTCAACTAGCCGTTGGGAGCCTTGAGCTCTTAGTGGCGCAGCTAACGCATTAAGTTGACCGCCTGGGGAGTACGGCCGCAAGGTTAAAACTCAAATGAATTGACGGGGGCCCGCACAAGCGGTGGAGCATGTGGTTTAATTCGAAGCAACGCGAAGAACCTTACCAGGCCTTGACATCCAATGAACTTTCCAGAGATGGATTGGTGCCTTCGGGAGCATTGAGACAGGTGCTGCATGGCTGTCGTCAGCTCGTGTCGTGAGATGTTGGGTTAAGTCCCGTAACGAGCGCAACCCTTGTCCTTAGTTACCAGCACGTTATGGTGGGCACTCTAAGGAGACTGCCGGTGACAAACCGGAGGAAGGTGGGGATGACGTCAAGTCATCATGGCCCTTACGGCCTGGGCTACACACGTGCTACAATGGTCGGTACAGAGGGTTGCCAAGCCGCGAGGTGGAGCTAATCCCACAAAACCGATCGTAGTCCGGATCGCAGTCTGCAACTCGACTGCGTGAAGTCGGAATCGCTAGTAATCGCGAATCAGAATGTCGCGGTGAATACGTTCCCGGGCCTTGTACACACCGCCCGTCACACCATGGGAGTGGGTTGCACCAGAAGTAGCTAGTCTAACCTTCGGGGGGACGGTTACCACGGTGTGATTCATGACTGGGGTGAAGTCGTAACAAGGTAGCCGTAGGGGAACCTGCGGCTGGATCACCTCCTTAATCGACGACAGCAGCGGCTTCATGAGCTCCCACACGAATTGCTTGATTCATTGAAGAAGACGATAGAAGCAGCTTTAAGCTCCAAGCTGATAGCTCACAGCTAACAGTTACAAGCTCGAAATTGGGTCTGTAGCTCAGTTGGTTAGAGCGCACCCCTGATAAGGGTGAGGTCGGCAGTTCGAATCTGCCCAGACCCACCAATTTTGTTATGGGGCCATAGCTCAGCTGGGAGAGCGCCTGCCTTGCACGCAGGAGGTCAGCGGTTCGATCCCGCTTGGCTCCACCATAAACTGCTTCTGAAAGCTTAGAAATGAGCGTTCCATCCGCTGGATGATGAATGTTGATTTCTAGTCTTTTGATTAGATCGTTCTTTAAAAATTTGGGTATGTGATAGAAAGATAGACTGAACGTTACTTTCACTGGTAACGGATCAGGCTAAGGTAAAATTTGTGAGTGGCTCTTAGAGCCAGATCGAATTTTCGGCGAATGTCGTCTTCACAGTATAACCAGATTGCTTGGGGTTATATGGTCAAGTGAAGAAGCGCATACGGTGGATGCCTTGGCAGTCAGAGGCGATGAAAGACGTGGTAGCCTGCGAAAAGCTTCGGGGAGTCGGCAAACAGACTGTGATCCGGAGATGTCTGAATGGGGGAACCCAGCCATCATAAGATGGTTATCTTGTACTGAATACATAGGTGCAAGAAGCGAACCAGGGGAACTGAAACATCTAAGTACCCTGAGGAAAAGAAATCAACCGAGATTCCCTTAGTAGTGGCGAGCGAACGGGGACTAGCCCTTAAGCTTCTTTGATTTTAGCGGAACGCTCTGGAAAGTGCGGCCATAGTGGGTGATAGCCCTGTACGCGAAAGGATCTTAGAAGTAAAATCGAGTAGGACGGAGCACGAGAAACTTTGTCTGAATATGGGGGGACCATCCTCCAAGGCTAAATACTACTGACTGACCGATAGTGAACTAGTACCGTGAGGGAAAGGCGAAAAGAACCCCGGAGAGGGGAGTGAAATAGATCCTGAAACCGTATGCGTACAAGCAGTGGGAGCCCACTTTGTTGGGTGACTGCGTACCTTTTGTATAATGGGTCAGCGACTTATTTTCAGTGGCGAGCTTAACCGAATAGGGGAGGCGTAGCGAAAGCGAGTCTTAATAGGGCGTCTAGTCGCTGGGAATAGACCCGAAACCGGGCGATCTATCCATGGGCAGGTTGAAGGTTAGGTAACACTGACTGGAGGACCGAACCGACTACCGTTGAAAAGTTAGCGGATGACCTGTGGATCGGAGTGAAAGGCTAATCAAGCTCGGAGATAGCTGGTTCTCCTCGAAAGCTATTTAGGTAGCGCCTCATGTATCACTGTAGGGGGTAGAGCACTGTTTCGGCTAGGGGGTCATCCCGACTTACCAAACCGATGCAAACTCCGAATACCTACAAGTGCCGAGCATGGGAGACACACGGCGGGTGCTAACGTCCGTCGTGAAAAGGGAAACAACCCAGACCGTCAGCTAAGGTCCCAAAGTTATGGTTAAGTGGGAAACGATGTGGGAAGGCTTAGACAGCTAGGAGGTTGGCTTAGAAGCAGCCACCCTTTAAAGAAAGCGTAATAGCTCACTAGTCGAGTCGGCCTGCGCGGAAGATGTAACGGGGCTCAAACCATACACCGAAGCTACGGGTATCACGTAAGTGATGCGGTAGAGGAGCGTTCTGTAAGCCTGTGAAGGTGAGTTGAGAAGCTTGCTGGAGGTATCAGAAGTGCGAATGCTGACATGAGTAACGACAATGGGTGTGAAAAACACCCACGCCGAAAGACCAAGGTTTCCTGCGCAACGTTAATCGACGCAGGGTTAGTCGGTCCCTAAGGCGAGGCTGAAAAGCGTAGTCGATGGAAAACAGGTTAATATTCCTGTACTTCTGGTTATTGCGATGGAGGGACGGAGAAGGCTAGGCCAGCTTGGCGTTGGTTGTCCAAGTTTAAGGTGGTAGGCTGAGATCTTAGGTAAATCCGGGATCTCAAGGCCGAGAGCTGATGACGAGTTACCCTTTGGGTGACGAAGTGGTTGATGCCATGCTTCCAAGAAAAGCTTCTAAGCTTCAGGTAACCAGGAACCGTACCCCAAACCGACACAGGTGGTTGGGTAGAGAATACCAAGGCGCTTGAGAGAACTCGGGTGAAGGAACTAGGCAAAATGGCACCGTAACTTCGGGAGAAGGTGCGCCGGTGAGGGTGAAGCACTTGCTGCGTAAGCCCACGCCGGTCGAAGATACCAGGCCGCTGCGACTGTTTATTAAAAACACAGCACTCTGCAAACACGAAAGTGGACGTATAGGGTGTGACGCCTGCCCGGTGCCGGAAGGTTAATTGATGGGGTTAGCTAACGCGAAGCTCTTGATCGAAGCCCCGGTAAACGGCGGCCGTAACTATAACGGTCCTAAGGTAGCGAAATTCCTTGTCGGGTAAGTTCCGACCTGCACGAATGGCGTAACGATGGCGGCGCTGTCTCCACCCGAGACTCAGTGAAATTGAAATCGCTGTGAAGATGCAGTGTATCCGCGGCTAGACGGAAAGACCCCGTGAACCTTTACTATAGCTTTGCACTGGACTTTGAATTTGCTTGTGTAGGATAGGTGGGAGGCTTTGAAGCGTGGACGCCAGTCTGCGTGGAGCCATCCTTGAAATACCACCCTGGCAACTTTGAGGTTCTAACTCAGGTCCGTTATCCGGATCGAGGACAGTGTATGGTGGGTAGTTTGACTGGGGCGGTCTCCTCCTAAAGAGTAACGGAGGAGTACGAAGGTGCGCTCAGACCGGTCGGAAATCGGTCGTAGAGTATAAAGGCAAAAGCGCGCTTGACTGCGAGACAGACACGTCGAGCAGGTACGAAAGTAGGTCTTAGTGATCCGGTGGTTCTGTATGGAAGGGCCATCGCTCAACGGATAAAAGGTACTCCGGGGATAACAGGCTGATACCGCCCAAGAGTTCATATCGACGGCGGTGTTTGGCACCTCGATGTCGGCTCATCACATCCTGGGGCTGAAGCCGGTCCCAAGGGTATGGCTGTTCGCCATTTAAAGTGGTACGCGAGCTGGGTTTAGAACGTCGTGAGACAGTTCGGTCCCTATCTGCCGTGGACGTTTGAGATTTGAGAGGGGCTGCTCCTAGTACGAGAGGACCGGAGTGGACGAACCTCTGGTGTTCCGGTTGTCACGCCAGTGGCATTGCCGGGTAGCTATGTTCGGAAAAGATAACCGCTGAAAGCATCTAAGCGGGAAACTTGCCTCAAGATGAGATCTCACTGGAGCCTTGAGCTCCCTGAAGGGCCGTCGAAGACTACGACGTTGATAGGCAGGGTGTGTAAGCGCTGTGAGGCGTTGAGCTAACCTGTACTAATTGCCCGTGAGGCTTGACCATATAACACCCAAGCAATTTGTAGACTCGAAAGAGGCCAGATTGCGGTGTTGTGAAGACGAAACGAACCGAAAGTTCGAGATACTCACAAAGCAACACGCTATCACATACCCATTCGCTGGAACGTGACCGCAAGGCACGCGCTGGCTACCGAATTTCTTGACGACCATAGAGCATTGGAACCACCTGATCCCATCCCGAACTCAGAAGTGAAACGATGCATCGCCGATGGTAGTGTGGGGTTTCCCCATGTGAGAGTAGGTCATCGTCAAGATTAAATTCCGAAACCCCTATCTGCTGATGCAGGTAGGGGTTTTGTTTTAGTAGAAGTCTTCGATTTTAACCGACACGTTGTTCCTGAACGGGTTGGTCACAGAATTTCTTGACGACCATAGAGCATTGGAACCACCTGATCCCATCCCGAACTCAGCAGTGAAACGATGCATCGCCGATGGTAGTGTGGGGTTTCCCCATGTGAGAGTAGGTCATCGTCAAGATTGAATTCCCAAAACCCCTGTCTGCACCGCAGACGGGGGTTTTGTCGTTTCAGAGCCGGTAATCGGATCATCTCCCTAATTGCTGTCGCGCCCCGGCAAACCCCCAGTCCATTGCTATGCTTGGGTTGTTGGGCGTTTGCAACGAGAGCCCGCGATGTGACTGGTCATGGGGATTCGAATAATGAAAAACCCTTATGCTCCCGGCTTCTGGTGCGCTATTGCGGCGTTGGTACTGCTTTCGGCCACCTATTTCTATGGCGTCATGCTGACTCATCAGCTCGATAAAGCGCTGATTTTCCTTGATAGCGCGTCCGCACTGATCGGTGTCATATCCATCGCAGTTGTCGCCTGGGCCTCGATGCAAGGCCAGCGCATCAAGAAAAAACAGCTCGAGCAAGGCAAGACCCTGGTGTTGATATGGGACACCAAGGTCGCGCTGCGTCGGGTCGAGACGGTGTTTGATCGCTATTTCTGGGGCAGCTATTGGCAACCAGGTCGCACGTTCCAAGAGGTCATGGGAGAGCTCACGGGTACACCATTGGAAAAAAGTCTCGAAGCCTTGAAAATCCAATGCGCGGCCTTGGACGAGCAGGTCGCGCAAGATGATTGGCACTGGCTCAACAACGCTCGTGAACTGTGCGATGTCGCCAATGCCATGGCTAGGGAACGTTACCAGTTGGATTTCTGTGATGGGCGTGCCGACTCGTCGAGTACGGCGGTGATCAATCGTGATTTCGAAGTACTGGTATACACCTGGACGGCACGGCTCAAGACATTTGATCACCAACTGGACGAGATCGAAGTCCAATATTCGTAGACCATTTCTCAAGAACACGCTTTTTCCCCTTTAAACATTGGGCTTGCTGGCGTGCCTGGTGCTAATCTCCTCCACCACTTTTGCCGCGTCGAGCCACAGCCCTTTGCGGGTCAAGGAAGACGGCGACTTTTTCAACCATGGAATACGATCGGGTCTCTCATGAATAAATCAGCAAGCGTACTTCTCGGAATCGTTGTGGTTATCGGCGCTATCAGTGCGGGCGGCGCCTGGTATACCGGGACGAAGCTTGAAGGAGTCTTGAATACAGCCATTGCCGACAGCAACAAGCAATTGCAAACGGCTTTGGCCGGGTCCAACGGTACCGCTTCGATCGAGCTGGTTTCCTTGGATCGTGGAACATTCAGCAGCACTGCGCATTACCGCCTCAAAGGTGAAGGCGAAATGTTTGGTGGCGAATCCGTTGAATTGCTGTTCGTTGATAACATCGAACACGGCCCGCTACCGGTTTCCCGGCTGATGACGCTCAAATGGTTGCCGGTCATGGCTACCAGCCACACCGAACTTGAGCGGACTCCGCTGACTGAAAAATGGTTTGTTGCCGCCAAGGATAAATCGCCGCTCAAAGGCGTTTTCAACCTCGGCTACGATCAGTCCACAAACGGTACATTCGAACTGCTCCCACTGGATACCAAGCTGGACGAACAATCCCAGCTCATCTTTTCCGGCCTGAAAATCGACGTGGCAGCCAGCGCCCAAGCAGAGAAGATCAAGGCCGACGGTTATATGGACAGTTTCAAACTGACCACCGTCGCCGAAGATCAAACACCTGTGCAAATCGAGCTCAGCGGTCTGACATTGGCCAGCAACCTGACCAAGAGCACCTACGGCTACTACATGGGTGATAACACCCTGCTGCTGAGTAACAGCAAGACCAGTTTCGGCGAACAGAAATCAGTGCTGGGCCTGAAGAATTTCGAAATGAAGAACAACAGCTCCGAAAAGGGTACCAGCGCTTCGGGGCGTGCCGACTACAAGATCGGTGAGTTGTCTTTCAACGATAAGGTCATTGGTTCGGCGCAGATGGCGGTAAGCCTGAAGAACCTGGATATTCCCGCAACCATGTCGCTGATGCAGGTCTACCAGGCCAAACTGCAGCCATACGAAAAAGCCGCTGCCGAGGCCGCTGAAGCGGGCGAGCCAGCGCCAGAGCTGAACTTGACCGAGGCCGAAGAGGCGCAGGTCAAGGCCGATCTGGAGAAACTCCTGGCGGGCGCCCCACAAGTGGCCCTGGAGAACCTCTCGTTTAATACGGCTAACGGTGAAAGCCGCGCGAGCCTGGTCGTAGACCTGGCCAAGCCACAATCGATGGATCTGCCGCCGGATGAACTAGGCCGTCAATTGCTCGCCCTGCTGGATTTCAAAGTGAAGGTGTCCAAGCCGATGCTTGTGGACCTGCTGACCGTGCAGGCGCAGATGGAAGGCCAGACAGACGCCAAACTGATCGCCGACCAGGCCACTGCCACCAGCGATATGTTCAGCGCCATGGCTGTGGGTACGGAGCTGGCGAAGCTGGAAGGCAACGACGTGGTCACCAACTTGCACTACGCCAACAATCAAGTGGATTTCAACGGACAGAAAATGACCGTTGAACAATTCTCGGCATTTGTGATGAGTAAGTTGGGCGGCGGCGTCGCCGTTCAGTAATACCTCTAAAAGCTCCCCCCCAAAAAACCGGCCCGTGCCCTGCGCACGAGCCGGTTTTTTTTTCTCTTTGAAAACTTCGGCGCTGAAATCTGCATGGATTCTGAAGAATTATGGCGTTCCGAAAAATCACCCTTCGCGCGATGCCAGACTTAGCCCGTTAGAGCTTGGCTGGGTTCCTTTGACCCGGCCTCCTGTTTGATGGGCAAGGGGGCACTGCGACCCGGCTGGCCATGTAAGGATGCTGACGAATGCCGCGTACTGTGGGTCCCTTTATTCGATTCGGTTTGCGCCCGTTGTTTCGCGTCGCGCTGTGCAGCCAGTTGTGCTTGCCGCTGGCGGCGTTTGCCGATGCCGCCTATGACCAAATGGTGCTTGATGCCCGTTCGGGCGATTACACGCCCGCACTGGCCGTGTTGCGCCAAGTTCCGGCGGGGCAGGCCAGTACCGCGCAAATCAGCGATCACTTGCAGATCGCCAGCTGGGCTGGTCTCGATGCCGAGGTGGTGAAGGTCTACGAAACCCAAGGCCGTTACCGCGACTTACCGGTCCAGGCGCTGACCGCAGCGGCCCGCTCCTATCGCAACCTCCAGCGTTGGGATCCGGCGATTGAGCTGTATCGTCGAGCCCTGGCCATCGAACCACGAAATGCGGACCTGCAACTGGGCCTGGCCCTGACCCAGGCCGACGCCGGCAAACCCGACGAAGCCGTCAGCCGTGCCAAGGTTTTGGTTGCCGCCAAGCCCGAAGATCCGATGCGCCGGTTGGCGTTGGGCTATGCACTGACGCGCGCTGACAATCCCCACGAAGCCCTGTTCCAATACGATCAAGCCTTCATCCGTGCCGGTAGCAACAAGGCTGAAGTCGCGCGCGAATACATTCATGCGCTGCAGCGTGCCAGGTTGCCTGAACCGGCGTTGCGCCTGGCCCGTCTTCAGCCTGGGCTGATCGACCGCGGCGTGCAGCGCCGGCTTGAAGGCGATGTGGCGGCTGAACGGGTGCGTCTGGCGGATATGGCCAGCCGCAGCGAAAAGGAGCGCTTTGTCATCGCTGACCGCGCGTTGGCCGATTACGACAAACTGCTCGCCACCTGGACGCCAGTGGCCGAGGCCCATGAGGACGTGCTGCGGTGGCGAATCGACCGCATGGGAGCCCTCAACGCCCGCGCTCGCCGGGCAGAGGTGATCGCCGAATACCAGAAGCTGGTCGCTGAAGGTATCAGCATTCCGACTTATGCCTTGCGCTGGGTGGCCTCTTCTTATCTTGAGCAACGTGAGCCGGAAATAGCCGTCGAGCTGTACCGCCGTGTACTGACCGCGCCGGATGCCGACCCTGCGGACCGTTTCGAAGACAGCACCGCGCTCTACTACGCCTTGCTGGAAAGCGAAAAGTCCGAAGAGGCCCGCGCGCTGGCCGAAGATCTGGCTAAATCACAGCCGTCTCGGGTGGAGCTCAAGGGATTGCCAATCGGTAACCCCAACGACGAGTGGATGGATGCGCAGATGCTTGCCGCTCAAGCAGGCACTTATGGCGCTGACCTGCCCTCCGCCGAAACGCGTCTGGAAAGTCTCATCTACCAAGCCCCTGGCCACATCGGCCTGCGCCTGGCCCAGGCCGACCTGTATCAAGCCCGTGACTGGCCGCGGCGTTCAGAAAGCCTGCTCAAGGAAATCGAGACCACGACACCGCGCAATCGCGACCTGGAAGTCGCCCAGGCTCGCGCGGCGATGGACCTGCAGGAATGGCGGCAGATGGACGCGCTTACCGACGACGTGGTCGCCCGTTATCCGGAGAATGCCCACGTCAAACGCCTGCAACGTCAGCGTGACGTTCATGACATGGCTGAATTGCGCATCGAAGCCTACACCGGCAAAAGCTACGGCGGTGGCAACGGCGATGCCGGCGCGGTGACGGGTAGCCGGGACTTTGGTATCGAAACGTTGCTCTACAGCCCGCCCATTGACGAAGACTGGCGGCTATTCGGCGGTGCCGGCTACGCCACTGGCGACTTTGAGGAAGGCACCGGCCATCATCGTTGGCAGCGCTTGGGCGTGGAGCGGCGTACCCGCGACATGACTCTGGAAGCGGAAGTCTCCAACCACTCGTACGGCTCCGGTGACAAACAAGGCGCGCGCGTGGCCGTGGCCCGGGACATCAACGATCACTGGCAGTACGGCGGCAGCCTGGATTACCTCTCGGCCGAGACACCATTGCGAGCTCTCAACAGCGGTATTCGCGCCAATGGCGGGAGCGGTTTCGTCCGCTGGCGCGCCAATGAAAGCCGCGAATGGCGGCTGGCTGTGAGCCCGTCCCATTTCAGCGACGGCAACAATCGCCTGGAGACCCTGCTGACCGGCCGCGAGGGCATCTACAGCGCCCCACGCCTGCAGGTGGAGCTGGGACTGGAAGTGGGCGCCAGCCGCAACAGCGGTTCCGAAGAAGTGCCGTACTTCAATCCGAAGTCGGACTTCAGCGTCATGCCGACCGTGAGCGCCAATCACGTGCTGTACCGCCGTTACGAAACCACTTGGAGCCAGCAATTCCAAGTCGGCGCCGGCACCTACAGCCAGCGCGACTACAACACCGGTGCCATGGGGTTGCTCGGCTACGGCCAACGCTTGCTCTGGAACGATGTGCTCGAAGCCGGGGCCGCGCTGAGCTGGCTCAACCGCCCTTACGACGGCGATCGTGAAAGCGATCTGCGCCTGCTTGTCGACCTCACCTACCGCTTCTAGAAGAGTTTGAAAATGCCCGTCATTTCGCGATTCATCCTTCTGCTGGGAGTCTTGCTGATCAGCGCTTGTGCCCAGCAAGCCCCGGCGTTCGCGCCACCTTCGCAACGGCCGGTCGCGGCGAACGATGCCCCGTGGCCGAAAAACCATGTGCTGGGTATTGCCTACCATGATGTCGAAGACCGCGACCCCGACCAGGGCCTGGTAGCCGTGCGCACTGAGCGCCTGATTGAACAGCTGGCCTGGCTGCGTGAAAACAATTACCAGGCGGTCACGGTCGACCAGATCATCGCTGCCCGCAACGGCGGACCGCAACTGCCGCCGCGTGCGGTGTTGCTGAGTTTCGACGATGGCTACTCAAGCTTCTATACGCGCGTCATGCCGATCTTGCGAGCCTACAACTGGCCGGCAATCCTGGCCCCGGTCGGCAGTTGGGTCGACACGCCGATGAACCAGAATGTGGATTTCGCCGGTGTGCCGCGCAAGCGCTCCGAGTTCCTCACGTGGGAGCAGATTCGCGAGATTTCGAAATCGGGCCTGGTGGAAATCGCGGCCCACACCGACGCCAACCACAAAGGCGTGCTCGCCAATCCCCAAGGAAACCAACAGCCGGCGGCAACTACCCGGCTCTATGATGCCGTGACCGGTCGCTATGAGAGCGAGGCCGATTTCCAGGCGCGTATGCGCAAAGACGTGGCGGCTATTTCAGACAAGATCCGCAAGGTGGTCGGCTACAGCCCGCGTGTCTGGGTGTGGCCTTACGGCGAGGCCGACGGCACCGCATTGCAAGTGATCGGCAGCCAGGGTTACCAGATGGCCCTGACCCTGGAAGATGGCCTCGACAGCCTCGATAACCTGATGAGCGGACCGCGCTTCCTGGTCGCATCCGATCCGGATGGTGCTCACTTCGCCGAAAGTATCGCTTCAGTGCAGACGATCGACCCGATGCGGGTGGTCCACGTCGACCTGGATTACGTCTACGATTCTGACCCCGTGCAGCAGGAGGCCAACGTCGGCAAACTGGTCCAGCGCATCTATGACCTGGGCGCCAACACGGTGTTCTTGCAAGCCTTCGCCGATCCAAAAGGCGATGGCCTGGTCCACTCGCTGTACTTTCCTAACCGCCACCTGCCGGTGCGCGCCGATCTGTTCGACCGCGTTGCATGGCAATTGCGCACCCGGGCCAACGTCAAGGTCTATGCCTGGATGCCGGTACTCAGTTTTGCCCTAGATTCGAAGTTGCCGCGCGTGCAGCGCTGGGATCCGGAGACCAGCAAGACGGGCGTCGCCCCAGACCAATATGTACGCCTGTCGCCGTTCGACCCGAACGTGCGGAAGATCATCGGCGAGATCTACGAGGACATGGCGCGGATGAGCTCGGTGGACGGCGTTCTTTATCATGACGATGCCGTATTCTCCGACTTCGAGGACGCCGGTCCCGCCGCGATGAAAGTGTACGCCGCCCATGGCTTGCCGCAATCGATTGCTGCCCTGCGCGATGACCCTGCCGCCATGCAGCGTTGGACTCGCTTCAAGAGCCGCTACCTGATCGACTTCACCGCCGAGCTCACCGCCAAGGTCCGGGCGATACGTGGGCCGCAGGTGCGCACGGCGCGCAACATCTTTGCCGAACCGATGCTCAACCCGGAAAGCGAAGCCTGGTTCGCCCAGAACCTTGACGATTTCCTCGCCGCCTACGACTGGACGGCGCCGATGGCCATGCCCCTGATGGAAAAACAGACCCGCGAACAGTCGGGGCCCTGGCTGGAGCGATTGGTGGAAACCATCAAGGCTCGCCCCGGTGCACTCAAGCGCACGGTGTTCGAACTGCAAGCCCGTGATTGGCACAGCAAGCCAGTGGCAGACATCGAGGGCGAACAACTGGCCGACTGGATGGGGCGCCTCAAGCGCCAGGGCGTGACCAGTTTCGGCTACTACCCGGACAATTTCATCGAAGACCAGCCCGCCGTGAAAGCCGTGCGGCCGGCGCTCTCCAACAAGTGGAATCCTTGACATGCTTGACAGACTGCTCGCCGTCCTGGTGCTGGCGATCGTCCTTGGGGTGCCCCTGGGCCTGATCTTCCTGGTTACCGGGCAATTCCTGATGGACTTCGTGTTCTTCTACCCGCTGTTCATGTCCGGCCTGTGGATCGCTGGCGGCCTGTATTTCTGGCTGCACTGGGAGCGTCACTGGCCGTGGAAGGACGACACGTTGCCGCCGCCCCTGGCCGGCGAGCCGCTGATCAGCATCCTGGTCCCGTGCTTCAACGAAGGCGACAACGTTGCCGACACGATTCACGCAGCGCTGGGCCAGCATTATCCGAACATTGAAGTCATCGCCATCAACGACGGCTCCAAGGACAACACCGCCGAGGTGCTCGATCGACTGGCCGTCGAAGACCCGCGCTTGCGCGTGCTGCACCTGGCGGAAAACCAGGGCAAGGCCGTGGCCCTGCGTATGGGCGCCATCGCCGCACGCAGTGAATACCTGGTGTGTATCGACGGCGACGCGCTGTTGGCGCCCAACACCTGCGCCTACCTGGTAGCGCCGATGCTGGACAACGCCCGCCTTGGCGCGGTGACCGGCAACCCGCGCATCCGCACCCGTTCGACGTTGGTGGGCCGGGTCCAGGTCGGCGAGTTTTCCTCGATCATCGGTTTGATCAAGCGCACCCAGCGGGTTTTCGGGCGGATCTTTACCGTGTCCGGCGTAATCGTCGCGTTCCGTCGTACCGCCCTGCACCGGGTCGGCTACTGGAGCCCGGACATGATCACCGAGGACATCGACATCAGCTGGAAGCTGCAACTGGACCACTGGAGCATTTTCTACGAGCCACGCGCCCTGTGCTGGATCCTCATGCCCGAAACCTTGCGGGGCCTGTGGCGGCAGCGGCTGCGTTGGGCCCAGGGTGGCGCCGAGGTGCTGTTCAAGAACATCCGCGGCATCTGGCAATACCGTCACCGCTACCTGTGGCCGCTGCTGTTCGAATACTGCCTGTCCACCGGTTGGGCGTTCACCTTCCTGCTGTCAGTAATCTTCTGGGGAGCCGGTAAATTCGTCGAGATGCCAGCCGCCATCGCCGTGGACCACTTGATGCCGCCGGCTTTCACCGGCCTGTTGCTGGCGGTGGTGTGCCTGATGCAATTCGCGGTGAGCATTCTGATCGACCGTCGCTACGAAAAGGGCCTGTGGCACATCATGTTCTGGGTAGTCTGGTACCCCCTGGTGTTCTGGCTGATCAGTTTGTTCACCACGCTGGTGAGTTTCCCCAAGGTGCTGTTCGGACAGCATCAGAAACGCGCGCGATGGATCAGCCCGGATCGCGGGATCAAACCGTTCGATGACGAAGAAGAGGAAGTGATCCGATGAAAATTATCAGGACCCGCCAGCGGCCTTTTCTGGTGATCATCGACGTGCTCTTTACGGTACTGGCGTGGGTTGGACTGTTGTACCTGCTGGTGAACGGTCTGTGGCCGCTGTTTGACAGCCACGCGGGCCCGCGTCTGGGCGGTTCATTGTTCGACACCCTGGGGACGTTGCAGATCTACGGCTGGATCGCGTTGGTCAACGCAATCATCCTGATCAGCTGGGCGCGCTATCAACAGCGCAAGAGCCGTAGCTTCGCCCAGCGTAGGCTGCCAAGGCCCGCAGTGGACGACCAGGGGCTGAGTGCCAGTTTCAAATTGACTGGCGAACGTCTGGAAACGCTGCGCCAGCCAGGTTCGAAGATCATCCATAACAATCAGGACGGCGATATCAGCCACGTCGTGCCGCATTTCCACTTGTTGGGCCCGGACTTGCAACCGCCGCCCCTGGCGCCGCTGGAGCGACCGCAGATCATTCATCTGCCGGCGGATCATTCGGCGTAAGCGCAGCGGTGCTGCTTCATTGTGGGAGCAAGCTCGCTCCCACAGGCTTTGTGGCGTCTGCAAAGACAAGCTACATCGAAAAATCCCGGACCAGCCGCCAAGCTTCATCCACAGGCAGCGGTTGTTTCATGCGCTGGGCCAGTGCCGCCATCGCCCGGCCTTCATCGCAGGCGACGACCGCCACGACCAGGCCGTCCTTGCCGAGCAGCGCGATAAAGGGCGGATGCTCGGGCGTGCCCTTGAATTGCACTTCGTCCCATTCCTCGGCATGGCCCAGATAGTCGTAGCGCTTGCCGAAGTGATAGGTCCAGAAGAACGGCACGTCCAGGTAATGTTCTTCACCACCGAGCATGTTCGTCGCGGCGATGCGGGCCTGTTGCTGGGCCAGCCGCCAATGTTCGATGCGCTGGGGCTGGCCGTTGAGGGGGAAGGTCGCAATATCACCCACGGCCCAGACGCCGTCGGCCACGCGCATGCCGTCGTCGACAATCAACGATTGGTCTTTCTCCCGTGGCAGGTTGGCGAACGGCTCCGTGGCCGGGCGCACGCCGACGCCGACGATGACCAGGTCCGCCTCAAAGCGTTGGCCGTTATCCAGCACCACGGCGTGTACTTTGCCCGTACCCTCGATCCGCGCTGCTTCGCCGTCGGTGTGATACACCACGCCATTGGCCCGGTGCCGAGCCAGGATCGCCTTGCCGATACTGTCGCCGAACTGCGCCGCGAACGGCACTGGGTGACGAGCCAGGACGGTGACGCTGAGTTCGCGTTTGCGCAGGGAGGAGGCGACCTCCATGGCAATGAAACTGTCGCCGATGATCACGGCTCGTTGCCCCGGCTGCGCATGTTCGAGAATCCGCCGTGTATCGGCCAAGGAGCGCAGCATCAGGACTTGCGGCAAGTCGATACCGGGCAGATTCAGCGTCTTGGGTTCGCCGCCAGTGGCAATCAACAGGGCGTCGTAAGCCAGTGATTGACCGTCGGCGAGGCGGATCCGACGCGCATTGACATCAAGGCCGGTCACTTGGCCATGGCGCCGTTCGATGCGTTGTTGGCTGAAATAAGTTTCATCGCGCAGAGGCGGAGTTTCGTCCGCAGCCATGTCGCCAGCCAGTACATATTTGCTCAACACCGTCCGGTCGTAGCCGGCCTCGGCCTCGCGGTCGATCAGCTGGATCTGGCCGCCGAAACCCTTCTCGCGCAACGCCGCCGCGCATGCCGTGCCCGCCGCGCCGGCGCCGACGATGACAAACGTGCGCGGGTCATCGGCGGGGGGGACTTTTTCGGCCGGCAGTGGTTGGTCATCGACCCAGACTTCTTCGCCTCGCACCTCGACGTGGTAACGCTCCAGGCTGTCGAGGGCCGGCGGCTCGCACAGGGCGCCGTCTTCAGCGCGAAACGCGGCTTTGTGCCAGGGGCAGATCAGCCTTCCGTGGCATACGGCGCCCTTGGCCAAAGGCGCCCCGGCGTGCGGGCACTTGCCTTGGAACGCCCGCACTTGCCCTCCAGCCCGTAACAGCAGGATGGGCGCGTCGTTGAGGGTGACTTCGAGGCCGCGATCTTCTCGCACATCAGCGAGGCGGGCGACTTGATGCATGGGCATGGTCGTTCTCCGGCAGGCGTTTCCCGTTGGAGTCGAGGGATTGGAACGAGGTTCAGCGTAATTGTCACTGCAACCGGGGCGGCGCTGCGGCTATAGTTCGCAGGCCGTCGTTGGCCTGAACCGCATTCAAGGTGCCCGGTATGACCCGATTGACTTCCTTTTCCTCCTGGCTCGCGGCCGTCACCCTCGTGCTGTGCGCACAGGGAGTCCAGGCAGAAGAGCGTTTTACCCTGAGCATTCCCGGCGTGTCGGACGACCGCCTCTTCACCGCAGCGGCCGCCAGCGACGCCAACCAATGTGGCGGCAAGAATATCTCCCCGGCCCTGAGCTGGAATGCCGGCCCGCCTGGCACCCTCAGCTACGCCATCGTCATGCTCGACCCCGACGGCCAGCGTGGACAAGGCGTAGATCATTGGGTCCATTATGGAATCAAGGCCAGCACCCGACAGATTCCGACAGGCGCGGGCACCAAATCCACGCTTGAGGGCATGAGCGGCATCAACAGCAAAAACACCCACGGCTACATCGGACCGTGCCCGCCCGTGGGTGACAGCGCCCACCATTACCTGATCCAGATTTTCGCCCTGGACCTGCCGCCCGACGCCCTGCCTGCCGGCCTCACACGGGCCCAATTGATGGAAAAACTCAAGGGCCACGTCCTGCGCAACAGCAGCGTGGTGCGCCGCTATCACCGTTGACCGGGCCTCGGCTCCGGGCGAGCAACCATGCACCCGCGGGGTTGCCCGGCAGCCCCAATCGTCACGTAAGTTGGCATCGCGCGCTAAAAACGAGCACTATCGAGCCCCTGTTCATTCATGCCGGAGGATGGCGATGACGCAGAAAACCGACGGCATCGCCCGCCTCAAGAATTGCCCCACCAAGGGCGACGAAATACGCCGGGCCATCGCCCAGAGCCGCAAGGATTTCTTGCCAGCTGACGAGGCCGCGGACGCCGAGCCAGGCCAATCGTCGGTGCAGCCCGCGGACAAGGGGCCCGCTGCCTGAACCGTCGCCTTCTTCCAATTCTTTTTCAAACTTGCCTATGACTGCCACCACTCATTTGCCAGACGCCCGGTTCAACCGATCCGACTACAGGACCCTGGGCCTCGCCGCCCTTGGCGGTGCGCTGGAAATCTACGATTTCATCATTTTTGTCTTCTTCGCCCTGACCCTCAGCCAGCTGTTTTTCCCACCGGAAATGCCCGAGTGGCTGCGCTTGCTGCAAAGCTTCGGAATCTTCGCCACCGGCTACCTGGCACGGCCGTTGGGCGGGATTCTCATGGCGCACTTTGCCGATCGCCTGGGGCGCAAGCGGGTGTTCAGCCTGAGCATTCTCATGATGGCGTTGCCCTGCCTGCTCATCGGCGTGATGCCGACGTACGCGCAAATCGGTTATTTCGCCCCGTTGCTGTTGCTGGCGTTGCGTATCCTGCAAGGCGCGGCGGTCGGCGGGGAAGTGCCCAGCGCCTGGGTCTTCGTCGCTGAACATGCGCCACTGAAACATCGAGGTTATGCCTTGGGCTTTCTCCAGGCGGGCCTGACCTTCGGCTATCTGCTTGGCGCCCTGACCGCCACGGCGCTGGCGCGGATTTATACCCCGGCGGAAATCCTTGACTACGCGTGGCGCCTGCCATTCCTGCTGGGCGGGGTATTCGGTGTGATTGGCGTCTGGCTGCGCCGCTGGCTGAGCGAAACGCCGATCTTCATGGCGCTGCAAGCCAATCGCGAAGGCGCGGCGGAATTGCCGCTGCGCACGGTCCTGCGCGACCATCGCCACGCCTTGCTGCCCGCCGCGATTCTCACCTGCGTGCTGACCTCTGCTGTGGTGGTATTTGTGGTCATCACCCCGACCGTGATGCAGAAGAGCTTCGGCCTGACCCCTGGCCACACTTTCGCCCTGAGCAGCCTCGGCATCGTTTTCCTGAACATCGGCTGCGTCCTGGCCGGCCTCATCGTCGACCGCATCGGCGCCTGGCGCACGGTGATGCTGTATAGCCTGCTGCTGCCCGTGGGCATCGCCGTGCTCTTCGCCAGCCTGATCAGCGGCAGCGCGTGGCTGGGCCTGGCCTACGCTATCGCCGGCTTGGGTTGCGGCGTAGTCGGCGCGGTGCCTTCGGTGATGGTGAGCCTGTTTCCGGCAAAAATCCGCGTATCTGGCATCTCGTTTACCTACAACATCGCCTACGCGCTGTGGGCGAGCATCACGCCGTTGGTGCTGATTGCTTTGGTGCCGTGGAGTCCT
The DNA here is from genome assembly GCF_054130985.1 of Pseudomonas sp. R4-84. Taxonomy (NCBI): domain Bacteria; kingdom Pseudomonadati; phylum Pseudomonadota; class Gammaproteobacteria; order Pseudomonadales; family Pseudomonadaceae; genus Pseudomonas; species Pseudomonas sp. R4-84. The sequence goes on along the minus strand of NZ_CP096390.1, from coordinate 5,454,807 downwards.
TGGGTGTGCGTGGGGTACTGCGTAGTGATGGGCGCGCTGGGCGTCGGCGCGGCGGCTTATTTTCCGAAACGGCACACGAAGTCTGTCCAGCCCTCGCTGGTGTGCGAATCGTGAGTTAGCGCACGGTGTGCCGACTCAATGGTGCTCGCTTAAACCATTGCGATGGCACGGATCCGCGCCGAGTAACGTCGGTGGTGGACTGAAGGAAACCGTCGTGGCGGTAACCTGAAGGAAAATCGCAAAGGCATCAGGGGCTAAGGAGGGGCTGCGAGCAGTCAGGAAATTATTTCCAAGCGATTAACCCGAACCACGCAGGCCTTACGTCTGACCTTGTGAACGAATCATCCATCCACGAGGTTCAGCCCATGTCCCGCCCACTGTCTTTTATGCGTCCTGCCGCCCAGGGTTTTGCTGTCACCATGCTGGTGACGTTGGCCGGTTGTGGGTTGTCTTCGTCTCACGAAGCGGCCAAGTCAGCCGAGCCGGTGGCCGTGGCGCCCAGTGTTGTACCGCAAGGCGAGATCGCCGAAGCGCGCCAGTCGACGGCCAAGCGCATGCTCATGAAACCGGCACCAATGCCTGCCCCAAGCGTGGCGAACGATGCCGTCGCCGCGGGTTACCGCGCCGAGTCGCGCGAGCAGTACGAAAAGCTGCCGGACAATCCCATCCATAGCGTTGCCGAAACGCCGGTCTCGACCTTCAGCGTGGATGTCGATACCGGCAGCTATGCCAATGTGCGACGTCTGCTCAACCAAGGCAGCCTGCCGCCCGAGGGCGCCGTGCGCTTGGAGGAGATGGTCAACTACTTCTCTTACCATTACGCCTTGCCCACCGATGGTTCGCCGTTTGGCGTGACTACCGAAGTCGCGCCGTCGCCATGGACTCCTCATACCCGTCTGTTGCGCATCGGCATCAAGGCATCCGACCGCGCCGTGGCGGAGCTGGCCCCGGCCAATCTGGTGTTCCTGGTGGACGTGTCCGGTTCCATGGACCGTCGTGAAGGGCTGCCGCTGGTCAAAAGCACGTTGAAACTGCTGGTGGATCAATTGCGCGATCAGGACCGCGTATCGCTGGTGGTTTATGCCGGCGAATCCCGCGTGGTGCTCAAGCCCACTCCGGGCAGCGACAAAGTGAAGATCCGCAACGCCATCGATCAGCTGAACGCTGGCGGTTCAACCGCGGGGGCCTCGGGCATCGAACTGGCCTATCAAATGGCCCGGGAAAGCTTCATCGACAAGGGCATCAACCGCATCCTGCTGGCCACCGACGGTGACTTCAACGTCGGCATCAGTGATTTCGACAGCCTCAAGCAGATGGCGGTGGATCAGCGTAAAAGTGGCGTATCCCTGACAACGCTGGGCTTTGGTGTGGATAACTACAACGAACACCTGATGGAGCAATTGGCTGACGCCGGCGATGGTAACTACGCCTACATCGATAACTTGCTCGAAGCCCGCAAGGTCCTGGTGGATCAGCTCAGTTCGACGCTTGCGGTAGTGGCGCGGGGACGTGAAGTTGCAGGTGGAGTTCAACCCGGCCCAGGTCAGCGAATATCGCTTGCTGGGTTATGAAAACCGCGCATTGAAACGTGAGGATTTCAACAATGACAAAGTCGACGCGGGCGAGATTGGCGCAGGGCACACGGTGACGGCGTTGTACGAAGTTGTTCCGAAGGGGGAGAAGGGCTGGCTGGAGCCGCTGCGTTATGGCAACGCATCGAAGTCGGATGGCAAGGCCGGCGAACTGGCCATGTTACGTGTACGCTACAAACCGGCCGAGGGCGGCAACAGTCGCTTGATCGAGCATCCAATCGCCAGCGCGCAAAGCGAAAAACAACCCAGCGATGACCTGCGCTTCGCGGCGTCCGTGGCGGCCTTCGCCCAGCAACTCAAGGGCGATGGACGCTACACAGGCGCGATGAGCCTGAAGGACACCGCACAACTGGCGCGGTCGGCCCGTGGCGATGACCCGTTCGGGTTGCGCGCCGAGTTTGTGCAGTTGGTGGAGCTTGCGCAGAGCCTTGAACCTGCGGCCAGGCGCTGATCCCGAGCGCAACGGGGATCAAAAATGTGTGGGAGCGAGCTTGCTCGCGATGGCGTCGGATCAGTTGCATGTGTATTGCCTGACATACCGCCATCGCGAGCAAGCTCGCTCCCACAGGGTTCCCTTGTTGTCTGCCAGGACTGTGTTGCAATGACCAGAAAGGAGTTCGTCACCGACATGCCCGCTGCGCTTGATTCACCCAGCGACGAATCGCTGCTGGCCCGCTACCGAGATGGCGACGGGGCTTGTTTCGAAGCCCTGTATGCCCGCCATCGCCAAGGGCTTTATCGGTTCCTCGTGTCCTTGAGCAACAAGGCCGAACTGGCCGAGGAAATCTTCCAGGACACCTGGCTCAGCCTGATTCGCAGCACGACCCAGCCACAAGGACGGGCGAGTTTTCGTACATGGCTGTTCCAGATTGCCCGCAACCGCTTGATTGACCACTGGCGCAAGCATGGCGTCCACAACCCGTTGCACGACAGTTATGACGAGCAACTGCATGTCCAGCCCGACGACACCGGCGGCCCCGAGCAACAACTGAGCCTGAGTCGCGACCAGGCGCGTCTCGACGCCGCGTTGCAGGCCTTGCCCGAGGATCAGCGGGAAGTCTTCCTCCTGCGCCTGCATGGCGACCTGGAACTGCCGCAGATCGCCGCACTGACCGGCGCCCCACTGGAAACGGTGAAAAGCCGCTTGCGTTACGCCCAACAGAAATTGCACCGGCTGTTGGCCGAGGAGGTACCCGCATGATCGACCCCAAACACGCTCCGGATGCAGACGACAAAATATTGATCGAGCATTTGCGTCAGCACGCCAGCGGCGAACCGCCGGCCTCGCTAGACGCCTTTATCCTGGCCACCGCCCGACGCGAAGCTCCGGCGCCCGTGCCAAGCCTGTGGCAGCGCTGGTTGCAAGCTTGTCAGCGGCCACGTTGGCAGATGGCATTCGCCACGGTCGCCGGTGTGGCGCTGATGATCGGCCTGGTGCTGCGCTCACCCCTGCCTCACGATGAGTTGGCCGCACCCGCGTCGATCGAGTTTTCTGCCGACCAGCAAAAGTCAGCCGTCGCCGCCGCAGCACCGCCGGCCATGCCCGCCCCGGCCCCGATCGCCCGCATGGCGCCCCAGGGCGAGCTGGCCCGAGCCCCGGCCAGCCCTGTGCAATTGTTGGCGGAAAAGCCAGCGACGAAAATGAGCAAATCCGCACCCGCGGCACTGCCATCGCTGGAGCAGGGCTTGATGGAAATCCTGCAATTGCGGCAGGCAGGAGATAGCAAGGCCGCTGATGAAAAACTGCTGGCGCTGCACAAACGTTTTCCCAAGGAGGACTTGCCGGCGCGGTTGGAGGCTTTGCGCAAGCGTTGAGAAGATGCCAGCTCCCTCGCCACAGGCAGCAAAAACAAAAAACCCGCACGGGGCGGGTTTTTTGAAGCTCGTAGACTGTCCGGGACAGGTCTAGCTTTTGGTATGGCGCACCAGGCGGGATTCGAACCCACGACCCCTGCCTTCGGAGGGCAGTACTCTATCCAGCTGAGCTACTGGTGCAACGCGGGCGCCATGATACTCATAAGCATGGCGGGCGTCCATGCTGCTGATTTGCCGTTTGTTTCTGCCTCGCTCGGCGGCTGTTGGCTACGCTGATCAGAAAAAACAGGCAAATGCGGCTTTTTCGTTCTTTTTTTCGAACAGCCTATTGTCCTGCAACCCCATCGGCCCTAGGATTCGTTTGAGATTTCAAACGCTCTTGTCTGGGTGCTGAACCGCACGTCTATGCTTATGTGCGTTATTTCTGTGCTTCAGCCCGGTGGATGATTTCCCTGACGGCAGCCCCTAAGGCGCCTTTCTACAACTCTAATTCGCTCCGCGCGCGCGCGGTGCTGTTAAGGAAAGCCGACATGCAGCTTAAAGACACCCAGTTGTTCCGCCAGCAAGCCTTTATCGATGGCGCTTGGGTCGATGCGGACAATGGTCAGACGATCAAGGTCACCAACCCGGCTACGGGCGAAGTGCTGGGCACTGTGCCAAAGATGGGCGCTGCCGAAACCCGTCGTGCGATCGAAGCCGCCGACAAGGCGCTGCCGGCCTGGCGTGCGTTGACCGCCAAGGAGCGCGCCAACAAGCTGCGTCGCTGGTACGAATTGCTGATTGAAAACCAGGACGATCTCGGTCGCCTGATGACCCTTGAACAGGGTAAGCCGCTGGCCGAAGCCAAGGGCGAAATCGCTTACGCCGCCTCCTTTATCGAATGGTTCGCCGAAGAAGCCAAGCGCATCTACGGTGACGTGATTCCCGGCCACCAGCCCGACAAACGCCTGATCGTGATCAAGCAGCCGATCGGCGTGACCGCTGCCATTACTCCATGGAACTTCCCGGCTGCGATGATCACCCGCAAGGCCGGCCCGGCCCTGGCCGCCGGTTGCACCATGGTCATCAAGCCCGCTTCGCAAACCCCTTTCTCGGCCCTGGCCCTGGTTGAACTGGCGCACCGTGCCGGCATTCCGCAAGGCGTGCTGAGCGTGGTTACCGGCAGCGCAGGCGATATCGGCGGCGAGCTGACCAGCAACCCAATCGTGCGCAAGCTGTCTTTCACTGGCTCGACCGAGATCGGCCGCCAGTTGATGGCCGAATGTGCCAAGGACATCAAGAAGGTTTCCCTGGAACTGGGCGGCAACGCGCCATTCATCGTGTTTGACGACGCGGACCTGGATAAGGCTGTCGAGGGCGCGATCATTTCCAAATACCGTAACAACGGCCAGACCTGCGTCTGCGCCAACCGCCTGTACATCCAGGATTCGGTGTACGACGCGTTTGCCGAGAAACTCAAGGCAGCGGTTGCCAAGCTCAAGATCGGCAATGGCCTGGAAGACGGCACCACCACCGGCCCGTTGATCGACGAGAAAGCGGTCGCCAAGGTTCAGGAGCACATCGCCGATGCCGTTGGCAAAGGCGCGACCGTGCTGGCGGGCGGCAAGCAGATGGAAGGCAACTTCTTCGAGCCGACCATCCTGACCAACGTGCCGAAAACCGCCGCCGTGGCGAAGGAAGAAACCTTCGGCCCGCTGGCGCCGCTGTTCCGCTTCAAAGACGAAGCCGAAGTGATCGCGATGTCCAACGACACCGAGTTCGGCCTGGCCTCGTACTTCTATGCCCGCGATCTGGGCCGTGTGTTCCGTGTGGCCGAAGCCCTGGAATACGGAATGGTCGGCGTCAACACCGGGTTGATCTCCAATGAAGTCGCGCCGTTCGGCGGCATCAAAGCTTCGGGCCTGGGCCGTGAAGGCTCCAAGTACGGCATCGAGGACTACCTGGAAATCAAATACCTCTGCCTGGGTATCTGATCCCGCTTCAAGCGCGAAGGGCACGAGAGCGCTGCCCCTTTGCGCGTTTCACCCGTTCTGTTTCTTGTGGCCGGAACGCTGCGGCAGTCGATCATCGCATGCTGCCGCAGTTGTCTCCCCGCCATGTATTCCTTGAGACACGCCGCCCTGAGCTGCGAATGAGGACTGTAAATGAGCAAGACTAACGCTGACTTGATGGCCCGCCGTACCGCCGCTGTTCCCCGTGGCGTCGGCCAGATCCACCCGATCTTCGCCGAATCGGCAAAGAACGCTACCGTAACGGACGTTGAAGGTCGCGAATTCATCGACTTCGCAGGCGGCATCGCCGTGCTGAACACCGGCCACGTGCATCCGAAAATCATCGCCGCCGTGACCGAGCAGCTGAACAAGCTGACCCACACCTGTTTCCAGGTCCTGGCCTACGAGCCGTACGTGGAACTGTGCGAAAAAATCAACGCCAAGGTTCCTGGTGACTTCGCAAAGAAAACCTTGCTGGTCACCACTGGTTCCGAAGCGGTGGAAAATGCCGTGAAAATCGCCCGCGCCGCCACTGGCCGTGCCGGTGTGATCGCGTTCACCGGCGCTTACCACGGTCGTACCATGATGACCCTGGGCCTGACCGGTAAAGTCGTACCGTACTCGGCCGGCATGGGCCTGATGCCCGGCGGTATCTTCCGCGCGCTTTACCCGAACGAATTGCATGGTGTGAGCATCGACGACTCCATCGCCAGCATCGAGCGCATCTTCAAGAACGATGCCGAGCCACGCGACATTGCCGCCATCATCATCGAGCCGGTTCAGGGCGAGGGTGGTTTCTATGTGGCGCCGAAAGAGTTCATGAAGCGCCTGCGCGCCTTGTGCGACCAACACGGCATCCTGCTGATCGCTGACGAAGTGCAGACCGGTGCCGGCCGTACCGGGACTTTCTTCGCCATGGAGCAGATGGGCGTTGCCGCCGACCTGACTACCTTCGCCAAGTCCATCGCCGGCGGCTTCCCGTTGGCCGGTGTCTGTGGCAAGGCCGAATACATGGATGCCATTGCACCGGGCGGCCTGGGCGGCACCTACGCGGGTAGCCCGATTGCCTGTGCCGCCGCGCTGGCGGTGATGGAGGTGTTCGAAGAAGAACATCTGCTGGATCGCTGCAAGGCCGTTGGCGAGCGCTTGGTGACCGGCCTCAAGGCCATCCAGAAGAAATACCCGGTCATTGGCGAAGTGCGTGCCCTGGGCGCGATGATTGCCGTGGAGCTGTTCGAAAATGGCGACACCCACAAGCCGAACGCCGCGGCAGTGGCCCAGGTTGTGGCCAAGGCCCGGGACAAGGGCCTGATTCTGCTGTCCTGCGGCACCTACGGCAACGTCCTGCGGGTGCTGGTGCCGCTGACCTCGCCGGACGAGCAGTTGGACAAAGGCCTGGCGATCATCGAAGAGTGCTTCTCCGAGCTCTGATTTTCACGAGCGCTGAGCTGTGCGCTGTTCCACAAAAAACCCGCTTCGGCGGGTTTTTTCATGCCCGAGGAAGGGGGCTGATGTTGTTGAGCTGTCTGGAACGGGCGCAATTGTCTAAGGTGCATGTATTGCAAGGGAGCGATACGGCATGACGGCTGTGGATTTACCCGCTGGACCGCGCGTATTGATTGCCGAGGCCGATCCAGCGTCTAGAGAATTGCTGGAGCAAGCGGTGTCAGAGGTGCGTTGCGACGCCCGGGTGCAGACCTGTGGCGAAGGAAAGCAGGCGCTGGAGCTGCTGGCCCATCACCCATACGACTTGGTCATCGCCGACTGGGAACTGCCGGGCGTCGATGGCTTGAGCATCTTGCGCGGTTTGCGTCAGCAGCGCCGCTCCCCCGTGTTGCCATTCATCCTGGTGAGCCAGCGCAACGACAGCGCCAGCGTGCGGGAGGTATTGCCGCTGGCGCCGGCGGCGTACCTGACCAAACCCTTGAATCGGGAAAACCTGACCCAGCGCCTGCAAGGGCTGCTCTTGAGTGGTGAAGACACCTCCAATGCCGCGCCCATCCCAGGACCAGCGCTGACATTGGCGACTTTCCTGGAGCGTCGACGGGATCTGGCCGAAGGCGCGCCGTTGATGACCGATGTGCAAGTGGCGATCAAGCGTAGCCTCAATCCCGGTGGGCTGGATCTGAAACTGCTGGAAGTTGAGATCCGCACCGACCCGCAGATCACCGCAGTGCTGATCGCCGCGGCCAACAGTGCTGCCCAGCACCAGGGCGGCGGCCCCGTACAGACCGTAGCCCAGGCGTTGCACCAGCTCGGTACCGGGCAAAGCATGAATCTGATTCTCGGCCTGACGCTCAAGCGCTGTGCCCGGCTGAGTGTCCCTTGCCTGGCGGACTATGCCGAACGGTATTGGGAATTGTCGCTGCACACCGCCGAGTACGCCCGGACAATGGCCCGCCTGCTCGACTTGGATCAGGAGCGCTGCTATTGCGCCGGCCTGTTGCATCGCTTGGGCGACTTGGCGCTGTTGCGCTGTCTGGAAGAGTGGAAGCAAGCCGGTGGTGAGCTGGATGAGCCCGAGGAGGTCGGGGATTCGCTCGAAGCGTTCGGCGCTGGCTTCGGCTCGGCACTGCGCGCCCGCTGGCGGCTGCCGCTGGAGCTGCGGGAATTGATCGCAGCGGTCTATGGCTTGGGTGGCGGGGTCTATTCCCGCGAGGCGCTGGTGATGAACATGGCCGCGCAGCTGGCCCATCTGCCATCCCAGCAAGGCCTGGAAGAACTGGCTCGGGGCCGCACGGCGCGATTGTTGAAGATCGGGCTGCCGGAATTGATGCGGCTGCGCCGTCAGTAAAACCAGTGCTTAACCCTGTGGGAGCGAGGGGTGAAGTCTGATCAAACTGCGATGATGCGGTTCTTCCCCTGACGCTTGGCCTCGTACATGGCCGCGTCGGCGCGGGAGAACAGGCTGTCGAGGGTCTGGTCTTCGGCGGTGATACCGGTCAGGCCCTGGCTGACGGTGATGCCGAAATTTTGCTCGCCACAGCGGAACGCCAGGCGTTGAATTTCCCGTTGCAGACGTTCAGCGACCTGCAGCGCCATGTCCGGTGGGCAGCCTGGAAACACAGCGGCGAACTCTTCACCGCCGATCCGCCCGAACAAGTCACCGCGCCTGAGCACGCTGCGTCCGCTCTCGGCGATCTTCTGCAATACCGTATCGCCTTCTTGATGGCCGTAGGTATCGTTGATCAACTTGAAGTCATCGATGTCGAGCAGCAGGAACGCCATGGGGGTGCCTTGCAACCGTGCCTGCTCAAATTCACGATGGGCGCATTCGAAGAAGTGGCGGCGGTTGCTGCTCTGGGTCAGTACGTCGGTGGTCGCCAGGCGCTGAAGTTCGCTTTCGAGCAGCTTTTTCTCGGTGATGTCTTCGGCAATGCCGACGACGATCACCGGTTGGCCCGGATCAGCCTGACGGTTGATGAAGCATTTGTCGCTGAGCCAACGAATCTGGCCATCGGCGGCGATGATCCGGTACTCGCGATCTTCGACGGCGCCTTTGACCAGCACTTCCGCCAGGCTGCGCTCGGCGTAGTCCAGGTCGTCCGGGTAGATGGCGTCGCGCCATTCGTTGTAGTCGGCCAGCACCAGGCCCGCAGGCCGGCCGAAAATCCGCTCGTAAGCCGGGCTGACGTACAGTACTTGCCGGGTTTCCCAATTGAATGCCCACAGCACCGCGTTGACGCTGACCAACAGCGAACTGAACAGCTGCTCCCGCTCGCTCAGGCGCGCAACTTCGCCCTGGGCGTGCATCAGCGCCATAAGTGTCTGGGCCGCTTCGGGCCAATGCGGCTGGGATGAATCCTGTAGGTTCTTATCGACCATCGGCACAAATCTCAAGGAACGTGCATTGCTATGGATTTGCACGCGCTCACTCCAAAGCCCGCCAGGATGGCGAAGTGCTCTTGAGATATGGGATTGCTGGCGAAGTTCCTTTTCAGGCGACGAAGGGCGGGGGGATGACGGCTCCCAACCTGTGGCGAGGGGATTTATCCCCGTTGGGCTGCGCAGCAGCCCTGAAACCTGTTGCCTCGGTGTGTCAGAAATAACTACATCGCTGTCTTGGGGCTGCTGCGCAACCCAGCGGGGATCAATCCCCTCGCCACAACAACCTCCCCGCCGCGCACATCGGTGTCAGGCCGTGGCGGGGCGCAGCGAATAGGTTTTGAGCTGGTCGGCGAAGTCGCGCAGGGACTGGATGCCACTGGCTTCCGCTTCGTGGACCCATTCCTTGATGGCGGCGAGCATGTCGTGGCCGTTGCTGCTGGTCTTGACCCAGATCTGCTGCAAGGCCAGGCGTTTTTCGTAGATCACTTTCAACGCCTGGCTATGCTCCAGCATGTTCTGGATACGCACATGGTGGCGGTCGTCCAACAGGCTGGTTTCCCGGGACAGCAGGCGTTTGGCCCGATGAAACTGATGGCGGACCGAGTGATCGACCTTTTCCAGTTCCTGCTTGACCAGCGGCGCGATGACCAGCCGGCGATACTGGGCCATGATCTGGAAACGGTTGTTGAGGATCGCCATGGCGGTGTCCATGTCCAGATGGCCCTTGCCTTCGACCCGGTGGGCAATCGGCGCGACCCGCTGAACCTTCGCCAGGCGCAGGAAGCTGAAGACCTTGATCCAGGCCCAGCCCAGGTCGAATTCCCATTTGCGCACCGACAGCTTGGCCGAGTTGGGGTAGGTGTGGTGGTTGTTGTGCAGTTCTTCGCCGCCGATGAGGATGCCCCATGGCACCAGGTTGGTCGCCGCGTCGCGGCACTCGAAGTTGCGATAGCCCACGGCATGGCCCAGGCCGTTGACCACGCCAGCGGCCCAGACAGGAATCCACATCATCTGGATGGCCCAGATGGTGATGCCGATGGTGCCGAAAAGCAGCAGGTCGATGACGCCCATGATCGCTACGCCCAACAACGGGAAACGGCTATAGAGGTTGCGTTCGATCCAGTCGTCGGGGCAATTCTTGCCGTAGATGCGCAGGGTTTCCGGGTTTTGCGCCTCGGCGCGGTACAGCTCGGCGCCTTTGCGCAGCACCGTGGACAAGCCTTTGACGACCGGGCTGTGAGGGTCATCCTCGGTTTCGCATTTGGCGTGGTGCTTGCGGTGGATGGCCGTCCACTCGCGGGTGTTCTGCGCCGTGGTCAGCCACAGCCAGAAGCGGAAGAAATGTTTGAGACCGGCGTTCAGTTCCAGGGAACGGTGAGCCGAATAACGGTGCAGGTAGACCGTGACGCTGATGATCGTCACGTGGGTCATCAGCAGGGTGACTGCCACCAGCGACCAGGGCGACAAGCCAAGAAAACCTTCGTACCACATAGGCTGTAGGGCCCTCGATAAAAATAGAAACTGCCGTTGCATTATCACCAGCCCGAGGGAGAAAACCAGTCGGCCTTTCAGATAAGAGTGGCAGGATGTTTCTTACTTTATAATCCCCGCAAATTACAGGGACATGGACGGCCGCATGACCAACTCTCAACGCACCGCCATGCGCGGGGCATTGATTTACCTTCTGCTATCCGTTGCCTGGCTGCAGCTGGTTGGTTATTTACTGAGCAGTTTCTTCGATGATTCCGCCGACCGGCTTCGCTGGCAACTGATCAACGGTTATGCCTGGGCGCTGGTCAGCGCCGTGCTGATTTTCATGGCTCGGGTGCGCATCGCGCGTGGTTTGCGCAGGGGCGAGGGCACTGTCGATCGTGAGCGATTGCGCCAGGCCGCCGCCGTCTTCGATTGCACCCGCGAAGGGGTCCTGGTCACGGACCGTCAAGGCCTGATCGTGCATGTCAACCCAGCGTTCATGGCGATCACCGGTTACGCCCGCGACGAGGTGCTGGGCCGTCAACCCAACCTGTTCAAGTCCGGCCGGCATGGCCCGGCGTTCTACCGGGAAATGTTCGCTTCGCTGTCCAGCCGTGGCGAATGGAGCGGCGAAATCTGGAACCGCCGCAAAAGCGGAGAGATCTATCCGCAATGGCAGACCATCCGTGCCGTTGTCGATGACGAGGGCGAAGTCAGTCAATACGTGGCGGTGTTTTCCGACATCAGTGCAATCAAGGATTCGGAGCATGAGCTGGCGCACCTGGCCCGTCACGACCCGCTGACCGGCCTGCCCAATCGCCTGCTTTTTTGCGACCGCACCGAGCAAACCGTGGCATCGGCGCAGCTTCACAAGCGTGGGTGCGCGCTGCTGCTGTTGGATCTCGACCACTTCAAGAACATCAACGATAGCCTCGGCCACGCCGTGGGAGATGAATTGCTCAAAGGCGTGGCCCAGCGCTTTCTCGGGTTGTTCGCGCCGGGCATCACCCTGGCCCGGCTAGGCGGCGATGAGTTCGCGGTGGTGGTGGAAAACTGTTCTCAGCCAGGGCAGGCGGCGGCCTTGGCCAGGCGCATCCTTGATGTATTGAAAGAGCCTTTGCAGCTCGGCGGACAGTCGCTGTTTATCAACGCCAGCATCGGTATCAGCCTGTTTCCCGGCGACGCTCTCAGCGCCGAGCAATTGCTGCGCAACGCCGATTCGGCACTGTTCAAGGCCAAGAGCAGTGGGCGCGATGGGTATGCCTTGTATACCGAAGAACTCACCACCCATGCCCAACAGCGGGTGGAGATCGGGTTCGAGCTGCGACGCGCGCTGCAGCAAGACGAACTGCGCGTGCATTACCAACCGGTACACGACCTGGCGACCAGCCGTCTGGTCGGGGTCGAGGCCCTGGTACGCTGGGAGCATCCCACGCGTGGGCTGGTGTCGCCGGCCGAGTTCATTCCCATCGCCGAGCGTACGGGGCTGATCGCCCAGATCGATGCCTGGGTCATGAAGCAGGCCTGTCGCCAGATGGGGGAATGGCAGCAGGCCGGGGTGGTGCTGTCGTTCGTGGCGGTCAATGTCTCCAGCCGCCTGTTCGCACGTCGCGAATTGTATGAGCAAGTCGCCCGCGTGCTGCACGAGACCGGCCTTGACCCGGCCCTGCTCGAATTGGAAGTCACCGAAAGCGCAGTCATGGAAGACCCGGAAGTCGCGCTGGAACAAATGCACCGTTTGCGCGAATTGGGCGTGCGCCTGGCCATCGATGACTTCGGCACGGGTTATTCATCGCTGCTGCGGCTCAAGCGTTTGCCGGTGCAGAAACTGAAGATCGACCAGGGGTTTGTCGCCGGGTTGCCCTGGGATGAAGATGACGCGGCGATCGTTCGCGTGATCATCGCCCTGGCTCACAGCATGGGCATGCAGGTGCATGCCGAGGGCATTGAACAACAGGAGCAAGCGGCGTTTCTGCTGGGCCAGGCGTGTGAGCTGGGGCAGGGATATTGGTTTGGCCGGCCGGTGGCTGCGTCGCAGTTGGATTGGGATCGGGCGCCGGTGATTGCCTGATCACCAGTGGCATTGATGTTGACTGATACGCCGCCATCGCGAGCAGGCTCGCTCCCACATTGGATTGGCTTTGACCTTGAGATTCGTTTCGACACAGCACTCCAGTGGGAGCGAGCCTGCTCGCGATGGCGTCGGCTCAGCTTGCCTCGATGTCGGTCTATCCCTCAGCGGGCGCCGCCACCCCCTTCGTCTCCAAATGATAAATCTCCGAGGCTTTGGCAGGGAAAAGGACCCACGATCAGATCCATCGTAGGGACGCCAAATTAGAGTTGGTATTTTGGTTATATAAAAATTCTTAAATAGTCTTTTTAAGAATATCCCGCTTTATCTAGTATTGCTCCCACGCCGCAAGCAGTGCCGCCCACTGCCAGGCATTCATACAAGGAGCAGCAGCATGAGCGCATCCCTACGTAGCGTTGACGGCCAGGACGAAGCAACCATCTTGCGCGAGATCCAGAGCGCATTGCGTGACCTGCGCTTTGGCGCGGTGGAAATCACGGTGCACAACGCGCAGGTGGTCCAGATCGAGCGCAAGGAAAAATTCCGCCTGCAGCAACCGAGTCAGAAACCGAGTTAAAGGATCGCCGCCTACGGCAGCTCCGACCGGGGGGCTGTGGCGTGGGCGCTGTCGCAGGCGGCTGATCCTTGCTGCAAGCCATCCGATTCCAGAAGCCATAAAAACCAGAATTCCAGGAGCTTTCACCATGTCGTCGATTCGCCGTTATGCCTTGGCCGCCCTGGCCAGCGCTGTTTTTGCAGGTTCCGCGGTTGCCAAGGATTACGAGCTGCTCAACGTGTCCTACGACCCGACCCGCGAGTTGTATCAAGAGTACAACGCCGAATTCGCCAGTTTCTGGAAGAAAGCGCATCCGGATGACACGGTGAAGATCCAACAGTCCCACGGCGGCTCGGGCAAGCAAGGCCGGGCGGTGATCGATGGTCTGCGCGCCGACGTGGTGACCCTGGCCTTGGCCGGCGACATCGACGAAATCGCCAAGCTGGGCAAATCCCTGCCAGCGGACTGGCAAACACGCCTGCCAGATGCCAGCACGCCTTACACCTCGACCATCGTGTTCCTGGTGCGCAAGGGCAACCCCAAGGGCATCAAGGATTGGGGCGACCTGATCAAGGATGACGTGTCGGTCATCACGCCGAACCCGAAAACCTCCGGCGGCGCTCGCTGGAACTTCCTCGCCGCTTGGGCCTATGGCTTGAAAGCCAACGGTGGCGACGAGGCCAAGGCCAAGGAATATGTGCAAGCGCTGTTCAAGCACGTGCCGATCCTGGACACCGGCGCCCGCGGTTCGACTATCACGTTCGTCAACAACGGCCAGGGCGATGTGTTGCTGGCTTGGGAAAACGAAGCCTTCCTGGCGCTGAAAGAAGACGGTGGCGCCGACAAGTTCGATATCGTCGTGCCGTCGCTGTCGATCCTCGCCGAACCGCCGGTGGCGGTTGTGGACAAGAATGCCGAGAAAAAAGGTAATGCCGAGATCGCCCAGGCGTACCTCAAGCACCTGTACAGCCCGGCCGGCCAGGAAATTGCCGCGAAGAACTACTATCGCCCGCGTGACAAGGACGTGGCCGCCAAGTATTCCCGCCAGTTCCCGAAGGTGGAGCTGGTGACCATCGACAAGGACTTCGGCGGCTGGAAAACTGCCCAGCCGAAATTCTTCAACGATGGCGGTGTGTTCGACCAGATCTATCAGGCGCAGTAAGCTGCAATAGAGCGCATTTCATGTGGGAGCGAGCTTGCTCGCGAAGGCGGTAGTACAGTCAATATCAATGTTGCCTGATACACCGCTTTCGCGAGCAAGCTCGCTCCCACAGGCTCCGCACCCTGTGAGTCTCAACCAAGGACCTTTATGTCGCGTCGCATATCCCCCGTCATACCCGGCTTCGGGCTGACGCTGGGCTACACCCTGGTGTACCTCAGTCTGATTGTGCTCATACCCCTGGCGGCGATGTTCGTGCATGCCGCCCAACTCACCTGGGATCAGTTCTGGGCGATTATCTCGGCGCCGCGGGTGCTGGCTGCCTTGAAGCTCAGCTTCGGCACCGCGCTGTGTGCCGCGATCATCAACGGCGTCATCGGCACGCTGCTGGCTTGGGTGCTGGTGCGCTACACCTTCCCCGGCCGCAAGGTCATCGATGCGATGATCGACCTGCCCTTCGCCCTGCCCACCGCCGTGGCCGGTATCGCGCTGACGGCGTTGTATGCGCCGACCGGCCTGGTTGGCCAGTTCGCCACCGACCTGGGTTTCAAGATCGCCTACACCCCGCTGGGCATTACCCTGGCGCTGACCTTCGTGACGCTGCCGTTCGTAGTGCGCACGGTGCAACCGGTGCTGGCCGACATTCCTCGTGAGGTCGAAGAGGCCGCTGCTTGCCTAGGGGCGAAACCCTGGCAGGTGTTCCGACACATCCTGATGCCGGCGCTGTTGCCGGCCTGGTTGACCGGGTTCGCCCTGGCTTTCGCCCGTGGCGTGGGCGAGTACGGCTCGGTGATTTTCATCGCCGGCAACATGCCAATGAAAACCGAGATCCTGCCGCTGCTGATCATGGTCAAGCTCGACCAATACGACTACACCGGCGCCACTTCCATCGGCGTACTGATGCTGGTGGTTTCCTTCGTCCTGTTGCTGCTGATCAACCTGCTGCAGCGGCGCATCGAAACCCCATAAGGAGGCGCGAACCATGTCCCAATCGTCTATTTCCGCCGCTTCCACCAACGCCGCCCGTCGCGGCAGCGCGACGTCGCGGCGCGTGCTGATTGGCCTCGGCTGGCTGATCTTTGCGCTGTTTCTGCTGCTGCCGTTGTTCATCGTCGTGTCCCAGGGCTTGAAGTCCGGCCTTGGGACGTTCTTCGCGGCAATCTTTGAGCCTGACGCCTTATCGGCGCTCAAACTTACGGTGTTCGCGGTGTTGATTTCGGTGCCGCTGAACCTGGTGTTCGGCGTGAGCGCCGCGTGGTGCGTGAGTAAATATTCATTCCGTGGCAAGAGCATGCTGGTGACGCTGATCGACCTGCCGTTCTCGGTGTCGCCAGTGATCGCGGGCCTGGTCTACGTGCTCATGTTCGGCGCCCAGGGGCTTTTCGGGCCGTGGCTGTCGGATCACGACATCCAGATCGTGTTTGCGCTGCCGGGCATCGTCCTGGCGACGATTTTCGTCACGGTGCCGTTCGTGGCCCGTGAGCTGATCCCGCTGATGCAGGAACAAGGCACCCAGGAAGAAGAGGCCGCGCGCCTGCTCGGCGCCAATGGCTGGCAGATGTTCTGGCATGTCACCGTGCCGAACATCAAGTGGGGCCTGATCTATGGCGTGGTGCTGTGTACCGCCCGGGCCATGGGCGAGTTCGGCGCGGTGTCGGTGGTGTCCGGGCACATTCGGGGGGTGACCAACACCCTGCCGCTGCATGTCGAGATCCTCTACAACGAATACAACCACGTGGCCGCGTTCGCCGTGGCGAGCCTGTTGCTGATCCTGGCGCTCTTCATCCTGCTGCTCAAGCAGTGGAGCGAAAACCGAATCAACCGCCTGCGCGCCAGCGCCGCGGAGGAATAAGTCATGTCGATCGAAGTCCGTAACGTCAGCAAGAATTTCAACGCCTTCCGGGCCCTGGACGACATCAGCCTGGACATCCAGAGCGGTGAGCTGGTGGCGCTGCTCGGGCCATCGGGTTGCGGCAAGACCACCTTGCTGCGGATCATTGCCGGCCTCGAGACGCCGGACCAGGGCAACATCGTCTTCCATGGCGAGGACGTGTCCGGCCACGATGTGCGCGATCGTAACGTCGGGTTCGTGTTCCAGCACTACGCCTTGTTCCGCCACATGACCGTGTTCGACAACGTCGCGTTCGGCCTGCGCATGAAGCCCAAGGGCCAGCGCCCGAGCGAAAGCCAGATCGCGACCAAGGTCCACGAATTGCTGAACATGGTGCAACTGGACTGGCTCGCCGACCGCTACCCCGAGCAGCTGTCCGGCGGCCAGCGCCAGCGTATCGCGTTGGCCCGCGCCCTGGCGGTGGAGCCCAAGGTATTACTGCTGGACGAACCATTTGGCGCCCTCGACGCCAAGGTCCGCAAGGAACTGCGCCGCTGGCTGGCGCGGCTGCACGAGGACATCAACCTGACGTCGGTGTTCGTCACCCACGACCAGGAAGAAGCCATGGAGGTCGCCGATCGGATCGTGGTGATGAACAAGGGCGTGATCGAGCAGATCGGCTCGCCGGGCGACGTTTACGAAAACCCGGCCAGCGACTTCGTGTATCACTTCCTCGGGGATTCGAACCGCCTGCACTTGGGTGAGGACCGGCATGTGCTGTTCCGTCCTCACGAAGTCTCGCTGTCGCGCTCGGAACTGGAAGACCACCACGCCGCCGAGGTGCGCGACATTCGTCCACTGGGCGCCACCACGCGGGTGACCCTGAAAGTGGAAGGCCAGAGCGAGCTGATCGAGGCCGAAGTGGTGAAGGACCACGACAGCCTGGTGGGGTTGGCGAAGGGCGAAACGTTGTTCTTCAAGCCGAAGGTCTGGCAGAAAGTCTCCAACCTTTAAGATCAAAAACATCGCGAGCAAGCTCGCTCCCACAGGGATTTGTGTATGGCGCAGATCCAGTGTGGGAGCGAGCCTGCTCGCGATGGCGTACCCGCCTACGCCCCGATCCGAATCTGAATAACCCCGCTAGGCCTTGCTTCGATTGGTTCTACTTTTAACCTTCCCCTGACCCAAACCCTACCTAGACTCTGACATGCCAGGAGGCAAGTGAGAGTCCATGACGGACCGGTGTTGTTGTCTCCTGGCGCCCTGATGCCAAGGAGAAAAAGCATGAGAATGGAAGTCAGTCGGCACGGCCCTTTCGGTTGTGCCTTGTTAAGCGTTCTGTTGAGTCCTTCTGCCAGCGCCGCCCCCACGTTGTCTCCCCAGATACCTTTCGATGTCACGGTGACCGAACCGGTTTCACTCTCCAGCCTGCAAGCCAATTTCGATGATTTGTCATGGCAGACCTTCATCGCTCTGAATTGGCCGGCCCTGGACAATGGCAACCCCAATACCGGCGTCACCATCGGAAAACAAGACGGGGCAACGGTTTGGGAAAGTTGGAAAGAGAGCTACCAGATTTTTCGTGCGAAAGGGCAGGCACCACTGCCTTGGAATGCGCCGGCGACCCTGCCTGAAGCGTGTAAGTCACTCAAGCCCGGCCGCCTGTTACAACAAATGGGCAAGGTGCCCGACGTGCTGGATGAATTTATCCAGCCCTTCGAGAGCGGTCCGCTGGTGGATCAGAACGGCGTGTATACGCGCAATGAAATCGTGGTCAACCAATCGATGTTCGACGGGATCGTAAACAACGGCCTGTACAGCATCGAAGGCCAGCAGCAGTTCTTCGCCGCGAACCCGAACAACACCGTTGCATTCAGCTGTGGTTCTACCAAGAGCCAGGAGGTCGGCGCGGTGATGGTGAAGGCGTCGTGGAAAGTGCTCGGTCCCAGCGACAAACGACAGGATTTCCATACGGTCGATGCCCTGGTCTACACGCCGGGCAATAGCGACCCGGGTAAAGGGCCGATCGTGGAGGAATCGTGCGTGTCCGAGCCGGTCGGGTTGGTGGGGTTGCACATGGTCCACAAAACCGCCAATGCGGCCCAATGGGTCTGGTCGACTTTCGAGCACGTAAAAAACGTCCCTGAAAAAACCACGCCCGTCGGACAGCGCACGGGCCCTTATCTGTTCTACAACGCCGATAGCCAGAGCGCCATCAATCAGCCTCCGCCACGGCCGTGGAACCCGGCGGTCAAGGCGACGCCTTCGCAAATCGTGCGGGAAGTGCCACTGACCGAGGCGACCAAGACGCTCAACGCCTCCTATCAAGCGCTGTTGCGTACGGCCAATCCACAAAGTGTCTGGGCGAACTATCAGCTGATCAGCACCCAGTGGCCTTCAGACCCGCCGAAGGATTGCCAGGTATCGGCCGCCAACCCGCTGGGTAGCCCAGCGCCGTCGTTCCTGGCCAACGCCACGCTGGAAACCTATATCCAGGGCACCGTTCCCCAGGCGTCCTCCAGCTGCATGGCGTGTCACGGCAATGCGGCGACCCATGTCACCGAATCGCCGCGCACCAGTTTTGCGGACTTCACCTATTTGCTCGAACGCGCGCAGTCCACCAGTGGGCAAGGAGCCAAGCAATGAGTACCGATCTGGACAATTTCGTAGGCCTGTCGTCGGCCCTGATCGGCATTTCGACGGATCGTCTGGCGCCGCAGATCGACCCGGTCGGTCTGCCGCCGATCTTTCTCGATTACGTGACTGCGCGCATTTCTTCTGACGTGCTCAACGCGTTGCTGACTCAGTACGCCACCCTGGCGGCCGACCATGTACCGCCCGACCAGATTGCCGAGCAAATACTGAAATTCAATATGCAGCCGACGATACCTGACACCGTGCTGGCCGCGCGTTCGATCATGAAACTCTGGTTGCTAGGCGTCTGGTACCAGCCTTTCGATACCTCGGATTTCAAGAAAGGCAGCTCGGAGGTGGTGTCCGACCAAGCCTACATCTACAGCTGGGCCTGGAAAATCGCCCAGGCTCATCCGATGGGCTACAGCGAATCGTTCTTCGGTTATTGGAACGGCACGCCGCCCAGTCTCAAGGATTTGACGGGAGTATCCGCCAACGGACAGCAAGGAGCGTCGTCATGAGTACCGAACAAGCAGAAGTGGTGATCGTTGGCGCCGGATTGGCCGGTAGCATCATTGCCTATCAATTGGGTATGGCGGGGGTGGAGGTGCTGGTGCTGGAGTCGGGGCCGGAAATTCCGGCCAACCGTTCGCAGTATCTGGAGCGCTTCTACACCTCGACGTTGAAAACCCCCGAGTCGCCCTATCCGCCGGTGACCAGCCTGGACCCTGCACGTGATCCTGCCACCCAGAATGCGCCGCGGGCCACTATCGCCGACCTGATCCTGGGCTGGAACCAGCCGAAGGTCAGCTATCTGGTGCAAAAGGGGCCACTGCCATTTACCAGCACCTATGAACGAGTAGGCGGCGGCACGACCTGGCATTGGGTCGGCACTTGCCTGCGTATGGTGCCGAACGATTTTCGCTTGAAATCCCTGTATCGCGTTGGTGTGGACTGGCCTATTGGCTATAACGATCTGCAAAGCGCCTACTGTCGCGCGGAGGCTGAGATTGGCGTGTCGGCCGACGTTGCCGACCAAGCCTACCTGGGCATGACCTTTCCCGAAGGCTATGCGTTCCCGATGCACAGTATTCCGTTGTCACTCGTCGATGGCAGCTTTGTCACCGCCGTCACGGGGCAGACGTTCGATAATTTGCCGCTGGTGGTCAGCCCGACGCCGGCCGGGCGCAACTCCCAACCTTATGCCGGTCGCCGGGTTTGCGCCGGCAATACCAACTGCACGCCGATCTGCCCGATCCAGGCCAAGTACGACGCCACTGTGACCATGAACAAGGCCCTGGCCACCGGCAAGGTTCGCGTGCTTTATCGAACCGTGGCCAGCAAAGTAACCGTTGGCCCCGACAGCAACATCAACGGTATCGAGTTCAAGCAATATCAACTGGGCGACGGCCCCGTCGTAGGAACCGGCGTGGCGCTCGGACAGCGCTATGTGATTGCCGCCCATGCAATCGAAACACCGAAACTGCTACTCAACTCCGCATCGACTGCTTGGCCCGCCGGCGTGGCCAACAGCAGCGGTCAGGTGGGCCGCAGCCTGGCTGACCATCCCATTTATCTGGCTTGGGGGCTGATGCCCGAGGGCAAGGCGATCTTTCCTTATCGGGGACCGCTATCGACGGCGGGCATCGAAAGCCTGCGCGACGGAGCCTTTCGCAGCGACCGCGCGGCCTGGCGTATCGAGATCGGCAATGAGGGCTGGAACTGGCCGGCCGGTGATCCCTACACCACCGTGGCCGACTTTATCGATGGGGTGAACAATGGCGGCGCCAACCCGGGTAATACGTTGGTGTCCGGAACGGCGCTGGTGAAGAAGCTCAACGACGTTTTTACCCGCCAGTTCCGGATCGGTTTCCTGGTTGAACAGGTTGAGGATCATCCCGATCAGGCTGACAGCTACATCGTGCCTTCGGCCGAATACAAGGATCGGCTCGGCATTCCACGGCCGGAAATCCATTACGACCTGTCGGAATACACCAAGAAAGGTTTCCAACAGGCGAAGGTGCTCGCCAGCCATATCATCAAGGACTTGCTTGGGGCGCAGGAATTGACGCAACCCATTGGACCTGGACTCTTCGATTATGAGGGGGTGCGCTACAGTTTCCAGGGTGCCGGTCACCTGATGGGGACCTACCGCATGGGCGACGACAAGACCAAATCGGTAGTGGATAAACACCAGCGCAGTTGGGACCACAAGAACCTGTTCCTGGTGGGCGATGGCGTCTTCCCAAGTACCGGTACCTCGAACCCGAGTCTGACAATCGCCGCGCTGTCGTTCCAGGCCGGGGATACGTTGGCCAATGACCTGCGGGCGGTGACGATGCAGGTTCAATCCAACAAGGCCTGGCAGGGCACCGGTGTGCAGCTCAACGCCCAGGTTCCGCGTGTGGTTCGCTATGTCAGCGGCCAGTGGTGCGCCAGCAAAGAGGGTGGGATGGTGGATGGAAACGGTGGCTCGCGGCACATCACCTATTCCAGCTATACGTTGCCCGGCGCGGCTGAAGGTGCGTTGATCGGCCGGGTGGGCGACGGCGGGACGCCGTTTCTGATTGGTGATCTGGCGCAGCTACCCGTGAATCAACAGGGGGAGCTGCAACTGTGCATCAACGATGACTTGACGAGACAGCATGGCGCCGGCCTGACCGACAATGTTGGCGCGCTGACGATTCGGGTCGAGTTCGGTTCGCTGTAACTTGAGCGGTGAAACCTAGCTCCTGTGGGAGCGAGCTCGCTCCCACAGTGACGGGTATTTCACACCGTCGAACGTTGGTTGCGCAGGGCCACCGGACCTGCGTGCTCCTCAATGGCCTGCTTCAGATCGTTTCTGAGTCCCAGCAAAAAACCCGCCTCGACCACCACAAACAACGGCCCGACGATCAACCCGGTCAGGTCATCGACGAACGCCGGTTTGCGCCCTTCGTAGTAATGACCGACGAACTGAATCACCCAGCCCACCACGAACATGCCCAGGCCGCTGCCTAGCCACACCGTTGTGCTTTGCGCGGCGAGTACCTGGCCCAGCCAGATGGCTAGGCCCAGCAGCACCGTCATCAACACACCCAGGCGCAACTCCAGGCGCAGATAGAACCAGGCACTCGCCATCGCCACCAGCAGCGCCGGGGAAACCAGGACCGCGCCAACCGGCCATCCGGGCCGGGACAACAGCACCGCGACGGCGATGAAGATCAGCGGAATCCCGATGAAATGACTGACGATGTTACGCGGGTCGCGGTGGTAGGCCGCGTATTGACTGAGGTGATCGACGAGGCTTTTCATTGTTGTTCCTCCTGAGGTGATGCCTGCATGATGAACAGGTTTCACCAGGCGCTCTGTCAGCTAGCCGACACTTGTCCCGGAGTTTGCATGAATACCCATCCCTGGCACTCGCATTTGATGGTCGGTCACTGGTACAGCCATCTGCCTGCTGAGTTACAGCATAGCCTGCTGGACATGTCGCGAGTGCGTCGCCTGCCGCCCGGCCAGCGGCTGTTCCAGCGCGGCGATGCACCGTGCGGCCTGTACGCGGTGCTCGAAGGCGCGGTGCGTATCGGCGCGGTCAGCGAGCAGGGCAAGGAAGCGCTGCTGAGCGTGGTGGAGGCGCCGCATTGGTTCGGTGAAATCTGCCTGTTCGATGGACAACCCCGGACCCATGATGCGGTGGGCGTCGGCCAATGCACATTGCTGCATTTGCCACAGGCTGCGCTGTTGGCTTTTCTTGAAGCACAACCCGTTTATTGGCGTCATCTTGCCTTGTTGATGAGCCACAAACTGCGCCTGACCTTCATCAACCTCGAGCACCTGAGCCTGATGCCCGCCCCGGCCCGCGTGGCCCACCGCTTGCTGATGATCGCCGAAGGCTACGGCGAAATCGAACCGGCGCGCCGGGTCTTGCCACTGCCCCAGGAGCAACTGGCGATGATGCTTTCCCTGTCGCGCCAGACCACCAACCAGATCCTCAAGGATTTGCAGGGGCAGGGCATTGTTCACCTCAGTTATGGTGAGATCGAAATCCTCGACATCGAACGGTTGCGAGCCCTGACCACAATCTGAAACCGACCTGGACCCTGTGGGAGCGAGCTTGCTCGCGAAGACGTCAGGTCAGTCGACATCGATAGTGACTGATACACCGCCATCGCGAGCAAGCTCGCTCCCACAGGGGCTTGGTGTTGTCGCAGCTATTGCGGTCACACCGCTTCCCATGTGGGAGCGAGCTTGCTCGCGATAGGCCCCGTCCCGGCGCTGAAAACATTCAGCGCAACCCATCCCGAAACTGTCCCGGCGTCATGCCTGTCCAACGCTTGAACGCGCGGCTGAAGCTGCTGGTGTCGGCAAAGCCGAGCAGGTAACTGACCTCACTCAGCGAGCACTGCGGATCGCGCAGATGCAGCAGCGCCAGATTCTCCCGGCATTCGTTGAGCAGCGCATCGAAGCGGCAGCCTTCGTCGGCCAGGTGTCGCTGCAGGCTGCGCAGGCTCAGATGCATGGTTTGGGCGATGCGTTCGGCGCTGGGTTCGCCTTCGGGCAGCTGGGCTTCGATGGCGGCGCGGACCTTGCGTTCCCAGGTCAGCGGCTGAAGCTGGGCGAGGGTGCGCTTGAGCACGGTTTCGTTGTGTTCGGCCAGCTCCGGGTTCGCGTCGTCCAGGTGGCTGTCGAAATCCAGGAGGTTGAATTCCAGGCAATCCTGGCCGGCGTCGAAATGCACCGGTGCGCGAAAAACCTTGTGCCATGGGCTCGGGTCCAGCGGTTCCGGGCGGCGCAGATAGACTGCCAGCGGTGCGTAGTCGCGACCCAGCCGGTTGCGGCAGGTGCGCACGTAGATCGCGGCAAACGCGTCGATGGCCTCGAAGGCGGGAGCGGGGCGTCCCGCCGGTACATCGAGGCTGAAGCGATAACGGTCTTCGCCGCGGCTCAGCTGCAAGGTCAGCGCATCGCTGACCACCGGGTGATACCGCACGATCCGCTCGAACACTTCACGCAAGCTGCCGCTGGCCACCAGGGCGTAGCCCAGTGCATGGAACGTGGTGGGGCTGACGAAGCGCGACACCCGCAAGCCGATCGCCGGATCGCCGCTGGCCTGCACCGCCAGCGTCCACAGGCGCGTGGTGGCCGAGAGCGGGTAGCGGGCGTTCGGGTCGTCCATCAACACGGGGTCCAGGCCCGCCTTCACGCACAGGGCTTGGCTGTCCAGGCCCAGTGCATCGAGCTGTTTGCGCAGGGCGCGGGTCCAGCTGGCGAGGGAAGTGGGTTCGGTCATGACAATTGGCGCTTGCGGTCAACAGGTTGGCGTTTACGGCTACCACCCGATGGGACAACGCCCGGCAGGATGAGCACATCGTTAACAGAGGATGTAAGCCATGCACGGCACTTGCGCAAGCCCCGAGCGATTGAATGCACAACAGCGAGCCGCCCACATTCGCCAGGTTGTCCTGGGCCGAGGTGAGGAATTGCGTCGGCGCTACCCGATCCTGCAGCACCAGGACGCGCTGGGCGCAGGCATCCTGGCGTTCGCCCTGGCCGGGATGATCGGCTCGGCGCTGCTCTACATCAACGGTCACCTGGCCGGTTGGGCTTGCCTGCTGCTCAACGCGTTTTTCGCCTCGCTGACCCACGAGTTGGAACATGACCTGATCCACAGCATGTACTTCCGCAAGCAACGCATGCCCCATAACGTGATGATGGGTCTGGTGTGGCTGGCGCGGCCCAGCACCATCAACCCATGGATCCGCCGTCATCTGCACCTCAACCACCACAAAGTATCCGGCAGCGAAGCGGACCTGGAAGAGCGGGCGATTACCAACGGTGAGCCGTGGGGATTGGCGCGTTTGCTGATGGTGGGTGACAACGTGATGTCGGCGTTCATCCGCCTCCTGCGAGCCAAGACCTGGGCGCACAAGCGCAGCATCCTCAAGCGTACGCTGAAGGTGTACTTCCCACTGGCACTGCTGCATTGGGGCGCCTGGTACGTGTTCCTTGGTTTTCATGGGGCCAACGCTGTGGCCGGGCTACTGGGCGCTTCCATCGACTGGTCGGCCAATACCCTGGCGACGATGCACATCATCGACATCGCCGCCGTGGTGATCATCGGCCCGAATGTGCTGCGCACCTTTTGCCTGCATTTCATCAGTTCGAACATGCATTACTACGGCGACATCGAGCCGGGCAATGTCATCCAGCAGACCCAAGTGTTGAACCCCTGGTGGCTGTGGCCGTTGCAGGCGTTCTGCTTCAACTTCGGCAGCAGCCATGGCATTCATCATTTCGTGGTGAAGGAGCCGTTCTACATCCGGCAGATGACGGCGCCGGTGGCTCATGAGGTGATGCGGGAGATGGGCGTGCGGTTCAACGATTTCGGCACGTTCGGACGGGCGAATCGGTTTGCGGGTGAGGAAGGCGTTGTGAGGGAAGAGGCGAAGGCGGTTCAGGCCTGATCGCTCCTTTCATGAGCGAAGGTAAACCCGTGGCGAGGGAGCTTGCTCCCGCTGGGCTGCGTAGCAGCCCCAAAATCAGGGCCGCTATGCGACCCAGCGGGAGCAAGCTCCCTCGCCACGGGGAATGAATCAAGTCTGAAAGCAAGTCAGAACTGATAACTCACAGTAGCCGCCACATTGCGCTCTTCGCCCATGTAGCAGAAGTTCAGGCTGGCGCACGAGGCGACGTAGGTTTCGTTGGTCAGGTTGTTCGCGTTCAGGCGCACGTCCACGCCCTTCAAGCCGACCTTGCCCAGGTCGTACCCCACCGACGCATCGAACAACGTGTAGGACGGCACCTTCATGGTGTTCTCCGCATCGACCCAACTGTAGCCGACATAACGCACGCCGCCGCCCAGTCGCAAGCCATCGAGCGTGCCGCTGTCGAACTTGTAGTCCGCCCACACCGAGGCCATGTGGCGCGGGGCCTGGGTCGGTGAGTTGCCTTTGTTTTCGATGATGTTGGTCGGGGTGCTCAGAGTGCTGACCATCGACTTCGAATATTCGATGTCGGTGAAGGTGTAGCTGCCCAGCACTTTGAACTGCTCGGTCAACTGTACGTGCGCTTCCAGTTCCAGCCCTTGGGAACGAACGGCGCCGACGGCGCGATAGAAATTTTCCTGGGGCAGCTTGGTCGCGAGGTTTTCTTGATCGATGCGGAACAGCGAGGCGGTGTACAGATCATCGGTGCCTGGCGGTTGGTACTTCAAGCCCAATTCCCACTGCTTGCCGTCGGTGGGCGCCAGTGGATTGCCAGCGCTGTCGGCGTAGGAGTTGGGGTTGAACGACTCCGAGTAGCTGATGTACGGGGCCAGGCCGTTGTCGAACAGGTACAGCGCTCCGACGCGGCCGGTGAGCTTGGTGCGCTTGTCATTGATCTCGGTGCCTTCAGGGCGACCAGCTTCGGCGATGCGGTTTTCATCCGAAGTTTCGACCCAGTCCTGGCGCAGGCCCAGGGAGAAGCGCCACTTGTCCATTTCGATCAGGTCTTGCAGATAGACACCGGTTTGCTCCAGGCGTCGCACGTAGCTGGTCGCGCTGACGTTGGTGATCGCCGAGTTTCCGTAGACCGGGTCGAAGGCGTTGATCGGGGCGAGGCTGCCGCTGGTCCAGTCGACCACGGTCTTGCGCCGCTGGTAGTCCGCGCCCATCAGCACGGTGTGCTTGGTCGCGCCGGTGAAAAATTCGGCCTGCAGCATGTTGTCGACGATGAACGAATGCAGCTTTTCATCGGCGCCGGTGTAGTAACGGTTCAACTCGTTGCTGGTGGGGCTGGTCCAGCCGAAGGCATAGACCTGATTGTTGGTGACGTCGGAGTCCAGGTACCGGAAGTTTTGCCGGGCGGTGAAGACATCGTTGAAACGGTGTTCGAATTGATAACCGAACGACTGCTGATCACGTTCGTAAACGTCGACGCCGGGCTCGCCTTCGAAGAAATTTTCCGAGATCCGCCGACCGTTGCGCGGGTGCAGTGCGCCGTCGGCCGGTACGCCGCCATGGTAGCCGCCGTCGGGTTCGTGCTGCAGGTAGGCTTGCAGGGTCAGCGAGGTGTCCTCGGTGAAGTCGATGCTGAGGGTGGGCGCCAGGGTGAAGCGCTTTTCTTTGTTGTGATCGAACTGGGTATCGGAGGTGTCCGCCAGGCCGATCAGGCGATAGGCGATGCGTTTTTCATCGTCCACCGGCCCGCTGAAGTCGAAGCCCACGCCGCGCTGGCCCTGGGTGCCGACGGTGGCCTGGACCTGGTGGTAGGCCTCATAAAGCGGTTTTTTGCTGGTGAGCGCCACCAGGCCGCCCGGAGAACTGCGGCCATACAGCACCGACGACGGGCCCTTGAGGATGTCGACGCGCTCGAGAAAGTACGGGTCGACCTGCATGGAACTGTAGGTGCCGCTGTCGCCCATGGACTTGAGGCCGTCGAGGTAGATGTTATCCACCGAGCCGTCGTTGAAGCCGCGCATGGCCACGTAATCGTAGCGATGGGTCGCACCGTAGGGGTTGGTCAGCACGCCGGGGGTGTAGCGCATCGCCTGGGATACGGTCTGCGCGCCCTGGTCGTCCATTTGCTCGCGCGTCACCACCGATACGCTTTGTGAAGTCTCTCGCAGGGCGGTACTGGTCTTGGTCGCGACTTGGCTGTGGGTGGCGTTGTAGCCCGCCATGCTGCCCAAGGCGTTACCCAGGGCGAAGCCCTTGACGTCAGTGGTCGGCAGCGCCAGTGCACTGTCCCCGGCCTGGGCCTGCAATACGTAGCCGCTGCCTTCCTGGCCGACCGCAATCAGCCCCGAACCGCTGAGCAACTGGTCCAAGGCCTGGTCCGCCGAGTAGTCACCTTTGAGCCCTGGCGACTGGCGGCCAGCGGTTTGCTCGGGGGTGCTCGCCAGGGTAATCCCGGCCTGGCGCGCGAACTGATTCAGCACCTCGTTCAACGGGCCTGCCGCGATGTTGTAGCTCTGACGGCTGGCCGTGACGCCGTCCTGCGCGGCGACAGCGAGCATCGGCACGGCGCTGACGCCCAGCGCGGTGCTCAGCAGTGCGGCGTGGACGGCTTGGCGCAAAGGGCTGGTTTGCGAGGAACAGCCGAAGGAGGTCTTGAGGGTTACGCGCTCAGTCATTTTGGGTTTCCGTTGGAGTCGCTGAAGGCAGATAAGCGTTGCTTACTGTCCTAGCCGGACGCCCTCGCAAAACCCGCCAAAAAAAATCAGGCCGCACGTTCCACCGTGACCCACCAGCGGGTTCGATAATGCAGCTGCACGGGCAGCGTGCGGGGGAGCACGGCGAGCATTTTGTCGATGTCATCCAGGCGGAAGACTCCGGACAAGCGCAGGTCCGCGGCCGAGGCGGCGCATCTCAGACAGCCCCGGCGGTAGCGGCCGACCTCGTTGAGGAAGTCTTCCAGGCGCATGTTGCGCGTCACGATCAAGCCGTCCGCCCAGGCGCCGGCGTCCATGTCCAGGGGCGGCGCCAGGGTCGCTGTCGATGAACTGACGAGGTAGCTTTGCCCTGCCTCCACGTGGATCGGCGCGCCCTCGCTGTTGCGATGTGAGCGAATGGCGACCCGGCCGCTGGTGACGCTCAGGCGCGTGCAGCCGCTGTCCTGGCGCACGACGAAGCGCCCTTCCAGTCCTTCGAACAGACCCTCGCGGCTTTTCACCAGCAGCGGGCGTCCTGGGTCTCGGCCACAGGTGACCATGATTTCGCCGCGGGTCAACGTGATCAGACGCTGGCTGGCGGTATAGTCGAGGTCGGCGGCGCTGCGGGTGTTGAGTTCAAGTCGTGTACCGTCCGGCAATTGGAAACCGCGTCGTTCGCCCGTGGCAGTGGCGAAGTCGGCACGCCACGGCTGCCAGCCTAGGTCCTTGCCCAGCCATGCGGCGGCGCCCACCACGGCGACGCCGGACAACAATTTCAGGGCCTGGCGTCGACCGAGGCGCTGGGCGCTGGCCTCCAGGGTGTCGAGGGCAATATGAGCACTGGGCACGGCGCGCAGGTTGGAGGTGAGTTCGCTGTGCAGCGATTGCACCCGTTGCCAAGCCAATTCGTGATCGTGATGGGCGATGCGCCAGGCGTCGCACTGTTGGCGAAGGATCGGATTGGCGGCATGGTTGCGCAGGCGCAGCAGCCAATGGATCGCTTGCTTGACCACCAGTTGCGAAGGACCTCGACCGCGCGATGGCGGGTCGATCGGCTCAATCTTCATAGCGCAGCACGTAGCAGTGATACAGCGCATCGGCGACGTACCGCTCCACCGACCGAAGCGAGATGCCCATTTGCTCGGCGATCTGCTTGTGGGTCATGCCGTCACACTGTGCAAGCAGGAACGCCCTGCGTACTTTCGGCTTGAGGCCGTCGAGCATGCGGGAAATGCCCTCCAGCAGTTCGAGGATCAGGGCTTGGGCTTCGGCACTTGGGATCTGGGCCTGCGGCAGATGCGCGATGGTTTCGAGGTAGGCGCGTTCGATTTCTTCCCGGCGCCAGTGATCGATCACCAAGCCCTGCGCGATGGTGCGCAGGAAGGCGCGCGGTGCCGTGAGTTCCAGGCGTTCGGTGCGTTGCAGCAGGCGCACGAAGGTGTCCTGGGCCAGGTCAGCCGCATCGGCGGCGTTGCCCAGTCGGTGGCGCAGCCATGTGTGGAGCCAGCCGTGATGGCTGCAATAAAGCGCCTGTACTGCTAACTGGGGGGAGGACATGAGCGCAATAGCCTGATATCACAAATGATAATAGGTCGCATTGTCATAAGCGTTCATCAAATTTGCAACCACCGTTCGACGCAGGCTGTGTGATGTTGGCAATCATCTCGTCGGACAATTGAACAAGGGCCTAATCTTTTCCACGGGTTGGCCGACAGAAGGGTATGCGTGCACCAAAATGGAGCGGATCCAATCTCCAGCTCTTGCGGCTACATGGAACTGCCAACCGGAATGCACCCCCATCCCCTGCATAAGAAGTCCCTCCATGAATCTTAAGTTCAGCCACAAAATCCTCTTGGCCGCCTCAGGTGTGGTGGTGTTGGCTTTTGCCCTGTTCACGCTCTACAACGATTACCTGCAACGCAATACCATCGGTCGCAGCCTGGAATCCTCCATCGAGCAATCCGGTGACCTGACGGCCAGCAGCATCCAGAACTGGATGAGCGGGCGGGTGCTGGTGTTGGAAAACCTGGCTCAGAACATTGCGCACCAAGGGGCGGGCGCCGATTTGCCAGGGCTCGTGGACCAGCCGGCGTTGACCTCGAACTTCCAGTTCACCTACGTGGGCCAGAACACCGGCGTGTTCACTCAGCGACCTGACGCGAAGATGCCCGACGGTTACGACCCGCGTCAGCGCCCTTGGTACAAACAGGCCGTGGCCGCCGATAAAACCATGCTGACCCCACCCTACGCGGCGGCAGTGGGCGGCCTGGTGGTGACCATTGCCCTGCCGGTCAAGCACAACGGTGAATTGTTGGGCGTGGTGGGCGGTGACCTGAGCCTGGAAACCCTCGTGAAAATCATCAACTCCGTGGACTTTGGCGGGATCGGTCATGCGTTTTTGGTCAGCGGCGACGGCCAGGTCATCGTCAGCCCAGACAAAGACCAGGTAATGAAAAACCTCAAGGACATCTACCCCGGCACCTCTGTGCGCATCGGCAAGGGCATCCAGGAAGTCGAGCTGAACGGGGAGGACCGCATCCTTTCGTTCACCCCGGTGGCAGGTTTGCCGGGCGCCGAGTGGTATATCGGCCTGTCGATCGACAAGGCCAAGGCCTACGCACCGCTGAGCCATTTCCGTACGTCTGCGTTGATTGCGATGTTCATTGCAGTGGCTGCGATTGCGTTGCTGCTGAGTCTGCTCATCCAGGTGTTGATGCGCCCGCTCACCACCATGGGCCGCGCCATGCAGGACATCGCCCAGGGTGAAGGCGACCTGACCCGGCGCCTCGTGGTGCAGGGCAAGGACGAATTCGCGGTATTGGGAGGGTCGTTCAACCAGTTCGTGGAACGTATCCACGCGTCGATCGCCGAAGTGTCTTCCGCCACGCGTCAGGTGCATGACCTGTCGCAACGGGTGATGACGTCTTCCAACGCCTCCCTGGTTGGATCGGATGAGCAGAGCGCGCGCACCAATAGCGTGGCCGCCGCGATCAATCAGTTGGGCGCCGCGACCCAGGAAATCGCCCGTAACGCCGCCGATGCCTCGCAACACGCCAGTGGCGCCAGCGAGCAAGCGGACGATGGTCGTCAGGTGGTGGAAAAAACCATCCAGGCGATGACCGAGCTGTCACAGAAAATCAGCCTGTCGTGCACCCAGATCGAAACCCTGAACGCCAGCACCGACAACATCGGGCACATCCTGGATGTGATCAAGGGCATCTCCCAGCAAACCAACTTGCTAGCCTTGAACGCCGCCATCGAAGCGGCCCGTGCCGGTGAAGCCGGACGTGGTTTTGCGGTGGTGGCCGATGAAGTGCGCAACCTGGCGCATCGCACCCAGGAGTCGGCTGAAGAGATTCACAAGATGATCACCTCGCTGCAAGTCGGCTCCCGTGAAGCGGTGACCACGATGAACGCGAGCCAGGCTTCCAGCGAGGAGAGCGTGGAAGTGGCGAACCAGGCCGGCTTGCGCTTGGTCAGCGTGACCCAGCGCATCGGCGAGATCGACGGCATGAACCAATCCGTGGCCGCCGCGACCGAGCAACAGACAGCCGTGGTGGAGACCCTCAACATGGACGTCACGCACATCAATACGTTGAACCAGCAAAGCGTCGCCAACCTCAACGAAACCCTGAAGGATTGCGATGCCTTGTCGCAGCAGGCCAATCGATTGAAGCAACTGGTGGACAGCTTCAAGATCTGACGGACCCGATCCCCCGTGGCGAGGGAGCTTGCTCCCGCTGGCCTGCGCAGCAGGCCCCTGCAAGCCTGCAGGCGGACCGCGTTGGCTGGCTTTACGCCTGCTGCGCAGCCGAGCGGGAGCAAGCTCCCTCGCCACGGGTGTGGGTTGTCTGGGCTGATGCCATCGCGAGCAGGCTCGCTCCCACAGGGTTTTTTGGTCAGGCGAACATCTTCACCACATTTCCCATCGCCTCATCGGCGAACCCTTGCAGGAAATCCCTGAACCCTTCCCGTGTGTGCGCCTCGGTGTGGTCGGCGATGATGGTCCAGGTGGCGCGGCAGCGGCTGTCTCCCAGGGGCTCGACGCGCATCGCCGCCCAGAGGTTGTCGATGCCGAGGGTGTTGTAGATCAGCGTCCAGGTCATGTGCATGCCCTGGTCATCGCGGCTGTTGAGTTGCTCCACCACTAGGTTTTGTCCGTCGCGGAAGAATTTCTTGCGCAGCGAACGCACGCCGTCGCCAGTCATTTCGATGTATTCAAGGGCTGGAATAAAGCGGTTGAACCCGCCGAAGTCGCCCACCACTTCCCAGACGCGCGCGGCGTCGGCGGGCACTTGCACCGAGGTTTCGACATGGCAGGCTTGAGGGTTCTTGATCAGGGTGTCGGGTTGAAAAGCACTCATGGTCTTGCTCCTTGCGTGGGGTTGGGTTGCTTCAGATGAAATCGATGGCCTTGAGGTAATCAGCACCGCGGCGCAGCAGGGCCGGGGACTTTTCCGGGTAACGGGTGCCCATCTGCCTCACGCCGGACCGGGCGTTGTCATGGCGGATCAGAGAGATGTCGCCGATGTCTTCTTCGAAGCCGTTGAGGTAGAAACCCAGCACGCCGAACAGCGCGTTGTCGGTATCGACCCGCGCCAGCTGCTGTTGCCAGTCCGCGACACTGACCAGCGCGAATTCCCGGCCACTGTCGCGGAACGACGCCACATAGGCGTCCCAGCTCAAGGGTTCGGGGTTGTGCAGGTTGAACACGGCCTGGTTGGGTTGGTAACGGCTGGCGTGGAAGGCGATGAAACGTGCCAGGAAGTCCACCGGCATCAGGTCGAAATTGAGCGACAGATCCGGCACCTGGCCGAGCTGGATCGATCCCTTGAGCATCAGCATCAAGCGGTTCTTGTGGGGCTGGCAGACCCCGGTCTGGCTGTTGAAGCTGATGTTGCCGGGACGGAACAGATTGACCCGGACGCCAAGGTCCCGGGCCCGTTGCAGAATCCGCTCGCCGACCCATTTGGACAGGTTGTAGCCATTCTTGATGTAGATCGGCGGTGTCCTTGCTGCTGGCTGCTCCAGCACCTGCCCATTAGCGTCCAGGGTGCTGGAGGCCGACAGCGTCGAGACGAAGTTGAAGATTTTCTTGCTGCGCCCTTCGCACAGCCGCAGGCATTCGAAGATGGGCTCGACGTTGTCCCGCGCCAGGGACTCGTAGTCGAGCACATGATTGACATGGGCGGCGTTGTGCACCAACGCGCCGAACGTGCTGTCGATCCGCTGGTAGGTGTCGTCCGGCAAGCCCAGTTGTGGCTGGGTGATGTCGGCGGCGTAGACGCTGACACGGCTCAGGTCCAGATGCTCCAGGCGATTTTCCCGCAGGGCCTGGGCGAACCGCTGGGCCGCGCTTTGCCCGCCGGATTCACGCACCAGGCACGCCACTTCCGTGGCCCCCCACGCCAGCAACGCTTCGACGATATGCACGCCGAGAAAACTGTTGGCGCCGGTCACGACCACTTTATGCACATCACCGCTCTGGCTGATGGGCAGTGGAGCGAGGTTGAGTTCGGCTTCGGCGTCGATGAAAGCCTGGGGGCTCAGCGAGGATGCATCGCTCTGGTCGGGGGCATCGAGCAACTTCGCCAAGGTGATCAGCGTCGGTGCTTCGATGAAGCGGTTGATCGACAGGCTGCGACCGAACGTCTGCCTGAGACTCAACAGCAGCTGCGAAAGCAGGATCGAATGCCCGCCAAGGTTGAAAAAACTCTCGTCGATGGCGATGTCCTCGGCTGGCAACTGCAGCAGCTCGGCCCATAGCTGTCGGAGCTGGGTTTGCAATGCATTTTGTGGCTGACGCCCTTGAGCTCCTGCCTGGACCGATCCCGCCGACGCCAGCAATGCCCGGCGATCGACCTTGCCGTTGCTGGTGTAAGGCAGGCTGGGCAGCTCTACATAGGCCGCCGGGTGCATGTAGCTCGGCAGCGAATCCTGCACATGCTGGCGCAAGGCGTTGAGGGCCGCGCCGGGTCGATCGTCCACGGGGTTCGCCAGGAACGCCAGGATCCGCCGGCGCTCGTCGACCCCCACCGCCACCTGGCGAAACACTTGGCTGTCGCGCAGGCAATGCTCGATCTCCTCGGGCTCGACCCGAAAGCCGCGGATCTTGACCTGGTTGTCGCGGCGGCCGCACAGCTCGATCCCGTCGTCGGTCCACTGGCCGATATCCCCCGTGCGATAGACCCGCAGCGCTTGCTCGTTGGGCAGCGTCAGGTCGAGATAACGGCTGCTGGTCAGCACTGGATCGTTCAGGTACCCCAGGCCGACTCCAGGCCCTGCGATGTACAGCTCGCCGGGTGTGCCCTGGGGCACCGGTTGCAGGTGTTCGTCGAGGATGAGCACGCGGGCATTGCCGATGGGTATACCGAGGTTGCGGTTGTTATCGCCCACGGCGAATTGCCGCGTGGTGGCCAATACCGTGGTTTCCGTCGGGCCGTAGATATTGTGGAACCGGCACTGCGGCGCCAGTCGCTCGATCACGTACGGCTCGCAGACGTCCCCGCCAGTGATCAGGTGCGCCAGCCCCAATGACGCCTCCAGCGGCATGACGCTCAACAGCGCGGGCGGCAGGAAGGCATGGCTGACGCGCTGTTCACGCATCAACGACTCCAGTCGCTGCGGGTCGCGGCGCTGATCCTCGCTGGGCACCACCAGCAGTCCGCCTTGGATGAAGGTCGGCAAGATGTCCAGCAACGATGCGTCGAAGTTGATGGTGGAAAACTGCAACGCTCGGCTGTCGCGCCGCAGCTCGACATGATCTGCGTACCAGGCGCAGAAATGGCTGAGGTTGCGGTGGCTGAGCAGGACCCCCTTGGGCTGGCCGGTGGTGCCGGAGGTGTAGATCGCCACGGCTGGTTCGTCGGCATCCACCACGCGGCGAATCGTCGAGGCCGGGAAGCCAGGCTTGGACGAAGACAGCCGATGGACATTCAGCATCGGCGTCGGGCTATCGCCCAGGTCGCTGTCGCCATCGTGCAATAAGAGATCGGCCTTGGCGTTGTCGAGGATGAATCGCCGGCGTTGCGCCGGGTGTTGCGGGTCCAGCGGCAGGTACACCGCCCCGCACCCCAGCACCGCAAGGATTGCCGCGTACAGCTGCGCGGATTTGGGCAGGCACACGGCAATCACCCGTGGATGATCGGTTGCTCTTCCCAGGCTTGCCGTTATGGCCTCCTGCAACCGCAACACCCAATTGCGCAAGGTCCTGTAGTCGATGAGCTGACCCTCGACCCACAGGGCAGGCTGCGATGCGTCGTCGAGCATGCGCTGCTCGATGCTGTGCATGACAGGCATTTTTGCAGCCGCCAGCAGCCAAGGTACGGCGGGCCGGTTAAGGCAGTGTTTGAAGGCCAGCGGCTCCAACGCATCGAGCCCATGCTCGGGTTGGTCGATGGGCTCGTGCGGGGCCGTCGGCCATTGATCGAAACCGTGCTCATCGCGTGACAGATGACTGACCAGCCGTGCGCCGTGCTCGACGATTGCGGTTATTGCCTGCTGGCGCAGCGACTGGCCGTTGCCGTCGCTCGGCGTGGTGATCACTTCGTGGACCAGCAGTCGCTGCGCTGCGTCACGGAAAAACACCACCGGCCGCGGCAATGCCTGGCCGGGCGCTTCCTGGAATGCCACGCGCAGCCGGAGCTGAACACCAGCCTCGATGGCCCCTGGCGCCGTACCATCGTCGATCAACAGGTCGATCGCGCCGTCGCCGTCCGGTGATTGTGGACCCACGACGGCGTGGCCGTGTCGTTCAAGTTCCCGGGCCAGTTCGGCCAGGGCCTGGCTGTGGCCAGACATTGCGATTTCGAGGCGTCTCATCGGAAGGTCCTCATGGGGTCAGGTAGTCGGCCAGGGCATCGCGCACGCAGGCTGACGCCAGCATCGAGCTGCCGCGGAAGAACCGCGTGATGTTGCCCACCAACGGGTGAAAACGGTTGATGGGATAAGCCAGCGCCCGGGCGTCTTCGCGCAGCGACTGGCGTGCCGATTCGTCGATCGGCAAATGGTTGATCAGCTCGAAATCGAACGCCTGCTGCAGGTCGCTCGCCAGGTAATCGGCGATGAAACCGGGCATCAGCCGCGCAATCATCTCGCGGTCCTCTTCGGGCGCGGCGCGCCAGTAAATCTGTACCAGCCGCGTCCAGAAACCGGAGTGGCGTCCCTCATCCTGTAGGTGATCGGCCATGAGCCCCTTGATCGAGGCCTTGACCGAGTCGTCCCGCGCAAAGGCTGCCACTTCGTTGGTCACGGTGTTTTCGGCGATGGCGATGCAGACCAACTCCACGGCGCTGAGCAGATGCTCCGGTGTTCGCGCCAGCGTGGCCGGAATGGCACGGCTGAGCTCGATCTGCTGGGGCAACGGGATCGGTGCGATGCCGGTCATGTCGATGGTTTGCTGCATGAAGTCCATCGCCACCAGCGCGTGGTAATCCTCGTCCACCACCACGGTCATCGCGTCATAGCGACAGGCGAACGGAAACTCGATGCCAAAGCGGTTCTTGGCGATGCGCCGGGCGGTGTGATCCACCAGCTCGGTCTCGAAAATCACCACGTCGTTGATGAACTTGTAGAGACTCTGCACCAGGACAAAATCACGCAATTGCGGGCAATGGGTCAGGAAGGTCTGGCTGTGCACCATGGGTTGGCGGCTCATGGGAAAGATCAGCTTGTCGTCATCCTCGACCCGGCGCCGTGGCCGGGTACGGATCGTCGCGCGGCTTTCCCAGGCGTCGGCGAATGATTGGTATTGGATGGCGTTCATGGCGTCACCTGCGCAACCGGCTGGGTCATGCTCAGGCGCAGGCCATCCCACAAGGCTGCGCGGCTGTGGACGGCAGCGAGGGCAGCGGCGAGGACCTCGCGCTCGCGCTGCGGGTCGCCATCGATCAGCCGCGCCAGCAATTTTTCCGCCGCCGGGCCGTGGTCTTCGGAATCCACCTCGATATGGCGTTGCAGGTAATAACGAAACGTCGGTGCCTGATCCAGGCCAATACCCCAGGCGTCCAGCATCCGCTGGAACATCTGCGGAATGACGCTTTCGCGACCATGCACGAACGCGGCGGCCACGCTGTGGGCCGGGGCGTGCAGGGCGGTGTGCAGGGTCTGGCGCACGAAGCGCGCGGCGGCCGGTTCTACCTCGACGCTGTCCAGCGCGGTTTCGGGGCTGACGCCTTCTTGCTGCAGGGCGATGAATTGTTCAATCGCCTGGGTGTCCGCGCCTACCTCGCGCATGGCGTCCAGATACAGTTCGAAATGGCTGCAATAACCGGCACCGGGACGGTCGTCGGATTCTTCTCCCAGGACGATTTCGTTGATCAGACGCGCGGCATGGGGGTCGGCGGGTGGCAGCCACGGCAGTTGGATGCAGGTCAGTTCCCTTTGCAGCCGCTTGGTCAGGGACATGAAGTCCCACACGGCGAAAACGTGGCTTTCCATAAAACGGCGCAACAGATCGATTGATGTTATTTCGGAAAAAACCGGGTGTTCACCAAGTTCGTGTTTTTTCAGAGATAGTTGTTCTTTGGTTGGCTGCATTGGAACGTCCTCATCAATATTGTTTGTCCGGAAAGTTGCTCGCCTGTTTTGTCGGGGCGAGCGAGTGCGCGAACCGGAATCCATGTTCACTTGGAACTTTTAACTGATACCTGCTTGTGGCTGTGTGGCTTGCTACAGGCGCATCCCATGGTGCCTGTGGGCGTCGAAAGCAACTCGACGAGTAAAAAATTAGTACAAGTTTCAAACGCTTCGCAAGTTATTTTTTTAATATTTAAAGTGGCGTTTTTATTGGGCGCGAAGAGGGTGGTTAAAACTTTGTTTATAAGTTTTATTGGCGCGAAGTTGCTCCTTCCGATTTATAGCGATCAGAATCGAATGGTTCGAGTGAATGCCTCACTCGGAGCACTTCAGGGACAAAGGAAAGTAAGAAGTTGATGTTTTATGGGCGGGAACCCGGTCGGACCTCCAGGTCATCCCCGCCAGTTGGGCGGCGCTCCTTGCGTGATGGCTTCGATTCGCCTGGCTATTGCCGGACGCTGACTTCTTCAGGTCTGTTTTCGAACCGATAAACGCAAGAGTGAGCCCAAATCGACGGCAGTTCCATTGAACTGATGCAGCGACGCATCGCGGCCACGGTCAAGCCGCGCCCTGCTGGCAATCTCGGGTATAGGAAGGATGTGTAAGAAAGTGCTACGCCGGCCAGGTGGCCGGCGCTGGGGATGGGGCTGCGGTCCGGCTATTGCTTCAGGTACAGGCGCATGGTGGCCGAGGCTTTCTCGAGGTGCTCTTCAAGCAGATGAACCGCTTGGTCGATGTCTTTGGCTACCGCCGCGGCGAGTATCGCGCGATGGTCACACTGGGTGAGCTCACCCAAACCCATGGTCGAAAGGTGAAAGCGCAGGAAACGTTCTTCTTCATTGAGCTCATGTTCAATCAGGTCCAACAGCTTGGCGTTGGGCGCCTTATGGTAAAGCGACATGTGGAATAGACGGTTGAGCTTGGCGATCTGCGCATAATCAACTTGGCCTTCCAATTGCTCGATGTATTCGGCGGCCATGGCCAGGTCATTGTCGTCTAGCAGGGGAATGGACAAGCGCAGGGCGAAGGCTTCGAGGACCGACCGCAAGGCGTAGGTTTCGACTGCATTGCTGGTAATCAGCGGGGCTACCACCGCGCCCTTGTGCTGGACCACGTTGAGCAATGACTGCGCTTCGAGCTGGCGCAACGCTTCGCGTACCGGCATGCGGCTGACACCGAACAGGTCTGCCAATTCCTGCTGGCGCAACGCTGTGCCGCTTGGCAGTCGCCCGTCGAGAATGGCTTCGCGCAAAGCGCTTTCAATGATTGCGCGGGCCTGGGCAGCGGGGATGGGCCCGTTGACCTGAATAGTGCTGAGTGGTTTGGGCTTCTGTGTCACGACAACACCTGACTGTAGTCACAATGATTGGATCCAAGGCAACATTAGTTACAGAATGCCCAGCCGTCAAAATCTCGCGGCCTCGGTTCCTGAACTAAAGTTTAGACTGCTTGCGGTGATTGCAACCTGCCATTGTTTTTTGCCGGTCCAGGCTGCACCATCCAACGAATTTTTCCAACGGCCCTTTTCGGACGTATTCCCTTGGCTGCACCTTCCCCGGTCCTCAGGTCCTTGCGCTGGCTGTGTTCGGCATTTTTGCTGGCAGGCCTGATGCTGGGCGGCCTGCGAGCCGACTGGGACTTTGCGCAGATAAGCCGGCGGGCGCAAGCGTTATATGGACCGCTGGGCGACGGGCAGCAGCGGATCGACGCGTGGCAGCAGTTGCTGG
The DNA here is from genome assembly GCF_054130985.1 of Pseudomonas sp. R4-84. Lineage (NCBI taxonomy): Bacteria > Pseudomonadati > Pseudomonadota > Gammaproteobacteria > Pseudomonadales > Pseudomonadaceae > Pseudomonas > Pseudomonas sp. R4-84. The sequence goes on along the minus strand of NZ_CP096390.1, from coordinate 5,415,439 downwards.
CAACCCAGAAGCAGATTCCTGAGCTTGCACAGCTCAAGGTGGTGAACCTGTTCTTCAACAAACAGGTGCGCTACGTGGAAGACCTCGATTTGTGGCGTGAGACCGATTATTGGGAAACCCCGATCCAGGCCCTGTGGAAGGGCGCGGGCGATTGCGAGGACTACGCCATCGCCAAGTATTTCAGCCTGCGCCATCTAGGGGTTTCCAGTGACAAGCTGCGCATCACCTACGTCAAGGCGTTGCGGCAGAACCGCGCGCACATGGTGCTGACGTATTACGCCACCCCCGATGCCATGCCACTGGTACTCGATAGCCTGATCGACGGCATCCAGCCGGCCAGCCAGCGAACCGACTTGCTGCCGGTCTACTCTTTCAATGCCGAAGGGCTGTGGCTGTCAGGCAAGGGCAACAAGAAAGTGGGCGACACCAAGCGCCTGTCCCGGTGGCAGGATGTGTTGAAGAAAATGCAGGCCGAAGGTTTCCCGGTCGAGACGACTAACTAGGAGCACGCGCTCAGATGTCTTTGTTCAAACAGCTGTTGATCGCTATCTGTCTGTTCCTGGTGGTTGCCTTCAGCGGCAGCTTCATGGTCAGCCTGGAGAGTTCGCGGACCCAGTACGTCAATCAGCTGCGTTCCCATGCCCAGGACGCGGCCACGGCGCTGGCGCTGTCGTTGACGCCGAACATCGACGACCCGGCGATGGTCGAGCTGATGGTCAGTTCGATCTTCGACAGCGGCTACTACGCCAGCATCCGCGTGTTCGACGTGACAAACGACAAGACCCTGGCCGAGCGCACCGGCACCCCGGATGCCGGCAATGTGCCGCAGTGGTTTATCAAGCTCATCGGCCTTGAGCCGGCCGGCGGCGATGCGATTGTCAGCCGCGGTTGGGAACAGGCGGCGCGGGTCGAAGTGGTCAGCCACCCGATGTTCGCCCTCGCCAAGCTGTGGCAGAGCGCGCTGGGCAGTCTGGGCTGGTTGTTGCTGTGCGGCGCCGTGAGCGCGGTGCTGGGAGCCTTGCTGCTGCGTCGCCAGCTCAAGCCGCTGGACTACATGGTTCACCAGTCCCACGCCATCGCCCGACGTGAGTTTTTGAGCCTGCCGGAGCTGCCGCGCACACCTGAATTGCGGCGTGTGGTCCAGGCGATGAACCAGATGGTCGAGAAGCTCAAGGCGCTGTTCCAGGAACAGGCCGAGCGCAGTGAAAAACTGCGGGTGGAGTCCTATCAGGACAACCTCACGGGGCTGGCCAATCGACGGTATTTCGAGATGCAGTTGCATGCGCGGGTGAGCAACCCGGAACAGGCCAGTTCCGGTTATCTGCTGTTGTTGCGGGTCAAGGACCTCGCCGGTCTGAACCAGCGGCTGGGCGGGCAGCGCACCGATCAATTGCTCAAAGCCGTGGGCGAGCAGTTGTCGCGTGAGTGCGTTCGCTACCCGGAAACCCATAACCTGGTGACGCGGATTCGCGGTGGGGAGTTCGCGGTGCTGGCACCCGGGCTGGTGCGCGAGGAGGCGCTGCAGCTGGCGCAGAATCTGGAAGGCGCGTTGGCGAGTTTGCACGCCACCGGCGCGACCGACGTGGCATCGGTGGCGTCCATCGGGCTCGCTCCGTTCGTTCATGGCGACTCGCCGCAGGCAGTGCTCCAGCTTGGCGACCAGGCACTGGCCCAGGCCGAAAGCCAGGGCGAACCGGGCTGGGCCTGCCTGGAGCATAGCGCGTCCGCCAGCGTGGGCGATGATCACCACGCCTGGCACCAACTGCTCGATCAGGCCCTGGGCAATCAACGCTTCGAACTGTACTTCCAGCCGGTGGTGGCGGCTCAGGACACCCAGGTCGTGCTGCACTACAAAGTGCTGTCGCGGCTGCTTGACGACCAAGGCCAGACCATCCCCGCCGGACGCTTCCTGCCTTGGCTGGAGCGCTTCGGCTGGACCGCGCGCCTGGACCGCTTGATGCTCGAACAGGTGCTCAAGCAGATGGCCGGGCACGAACAATCCCTGGCGCTCAACCTGTCCTCCGCGACCCTGGCCGATCCTCAGGCGTTGAACAAGGTCTTTGAAATCCTGCGGGCTCACTCCAACCTTGGGCCGCGCCTGACCTTGGAGATTGGTGAAGAGCAACTGCCCGAGCAAGCGGTGTTGGAGCAGTTGACCCGGCAGTTGCGCGAGCTTGGCTTTTCCTTGAGCCTGCAGCGCTTTGGTGGGCGGTTCAGCATGATTGGCAACCTGTCGCGGCTGGGGTTGGCCTATCTGAAGATTGACGGTAGCTACATTCGTGCGATCGACCAGGAAAGTGACAAGCGTTTGTTCATCGAGGCCATCCAGCGTGCTGCTCACAGTATCGACCTGCCGTTGATTGCTGAACGGGTGGAGACGGAAGGGGAGTTGGCGGTGATTCGTGAGATGGGGTTGTTTGGGGTGCAGGGGCAGTTGGTGGGTGAGCCTAAGCGTTGGGGGTGAGGATTGCTTGGTGAGGCGGGATATGCCCTTGTGAATGCGTACATATCCATTTCTTCGGTAACGGCTACTTAGGGTTCCGCCCTTACGGCGGCTTACTTTTTTTCAGACGCCAAAAAAAGTAAGCAAAAAAGGCTTGGCCCCACCACTCGGTGCCTCGCCTAGGCTCGGCATGCCCTCACTCCGGCATTGCTCCGTGGGCCCGCCGCGAAGGGCCATCCATGGCCCAACGCGGCTATCCCGGCATCCATGCCGGGATACCCTCTACGCAATGCCTGCGTTCGGCCATCGTGGTTAACGGGGCCTGGCAGATCAAAAGCAAAAGCAAAGCAAAAGCAAAGCAAAGCGAAAGCGAAAGCGAGGCGGCGGTATGGCCGACCTGGTTCTCCTGGTCGTACTCCAATTGTGGGAGCGAGCCTGCTCGCGAAGGCGGAGGGTCAGTTTCCGCTGATGTTGAATGTGCTGGCCTCATCGCGAGCAAGCTCGCTCCCACAGGTTTTTGGGTTGTGTGTAAGGTTGTGAACACCTGCAAACCCATGTGGGAACGAGCCTGATCGCGATAGCGGAGGTTCATCTAAATAAGTGCCGAGATGCTCCTGCTCTTGCTTTGGATCTTGATCTTGATCTTGATCTGGAAGGGCCCGTTAACCACGATGGCCGAACGCAGGCATTGCGCAGTGGGTACCTCGGCATGGATGCCGAGGTAGCCGCGCTGGGCCATGGATGGCCCTTCGCGGCGGCCCACGGAGCAATGCCGGAGTGAGGGCACACCGAGCCTAGGCGAGGTGCCGAGTGGTGGGGCGGAGCGTTTTTGGTTACTTTTTTGGCGTCTGAAAAAAGTAACCCGCTGTAAAAGCGGAACCGCCAGCAGCCTTTACCGCAGCAACGGATATGCCCCGATAGCGGCTAGTCTGAGTTTGTCATCGAAAAAACGGTGACACTGGCGGCAAGCCGGTTAAAAGACGACGCGCAAGCGCTTTATGGCGGTTGTGGGTCGCGCCGGAGGAGCGGGCGATGGATCGGCTTGAAGTGCAAGCGCCAGCCTGACAGCCCCGTAATAAACCGAAGACCGCTATCGCGAGCAGGCTCGTTCCCACACTGGATCTGTGTCGAGCCGGACTATAAAGGGTCGCCACTGATCTACCGTGGGAGCGAGCCTGCTCGCGATAGCGTCAGCCCAGACACCAAAAAATTCGTGGCGAGGGAGCTTGCTCCCGCTCGGCTGCGCAGCAGTCGTAAAACCTGCCAACACGGTTTCGCATATAGACGGGCTGGGGCATGCTTCGCAGGCCAACGGGAGCAAGCGCCCTCGCCACAGGTTCGGTGTGCTGCAGGCAATGGCGCCAGGCTAGATCAACCCCTTCTCATCGTCATCGATCAACCGACTCAACCCACCCAGCGCTTCACGGGCCTGGTTGCGGTCCATCAGCTTGGCCTGGGCCGCTGGTGGCAGGTCGGTGACGCGGATGACGCCTTTGCTGGTCAGCACCTGGATCAAGTCATCGAGTACCCGGATCATCTCCAGGTCGCTTTGCTTGAGTTGCTTGAGGCTGTTTTCTACCGCCTGGTTGGCGAACCAGTCCTGGATCTCATGGTTGTCGGCCGGCAAGGTCTCGGTGGCCTCGGCGTAAGCGGTGGCTTCCACGCGCACCAGCAGGCCTTGTGCATCGCGTTGCACATAAAACATCGGGCATCCCTCATGTATGAAGCGGCGTCATGCTGGGCAGCATAGGCCAACTGGGGGGAGTATGAACACTTATCCCATGGCGAGGGAGCCAGCTCCCTCTCCACAGGATGTGTGTCAGCCTCAGCTGTTGTTGTGATCGATCTTGATGGTCGGATCACTGCCGGCGATCAGCGAGTTCAGGTTGATGTTCGACCAGTTGTTGCCTTCCAGCTTGATCGTCACGTCTGGCGTCGCCGCCGCACCGTTGGCCGCGTTGAACTGGCCGGTGGTGCTGACTTGCAAGGAGGACACGCCATCGACCGTGCTGATTTTCAGGAAGTGGTCGATGGTGCTGCCGGTTTCGCCCTGCAACAGGTCCCGCAGGTCGATCCGGTCACCGTCGCCGGCCTTGAAGTCCTTGATCACGTCATTGCCGGTGTCGCCGGCTTTCCAGACAAACGTGTCGCCGCCCAGGCCACCGATCAGGGTGTCGTTACCCGTGCCGCCAATCAGGGTATCGGCACCGCTGCCGCCGAGCAGGATGTCATTGCCCTTACCACCGTCCAGCAAGTCCTTGCCGCCCTGACCGAAGATGATGTCGTTGCCGGCACCGCCCAGCAGGGTGTCGTTGCCGTCATGTGCGCCGGACACATCGAACGCGGTGTAGTGTTCGGTGATGTACTGGTGCACGTTGCTGGTGGTGACCTTGCTGACGTCCGCGCCGCTTTGTTGGGCGACAAACGACTGGATGGCCTGGTAACCCTCGCCGGCGATGCCGTTGAAACTCACCAAATCGCCGAACAGGATGTCGTTGCCGTCCGCGCCGTTGACCGTATCGGCTCCCGGCATCGTCGCTTCGGTGTGGCCGATGATCGAGTTGGCCAGGTCCTTGGGGTCGATGTTGGTTTGCGGCTTGCCGTCCGAGTCGTAGGGTGCGAGGTCGGACAGAGTGACGCCCTTGTTCAGGCCGATAGCCTCTACGCCCGACACCGAACTCAATAGCGCGAAGGCGCTCGCGGAGTTGCTGGTGGCGGCCGAGTCGGTACTGCTGCCGGTCCCGTCGCGGTACGACAGCTCATAGGTGCCGTCGCCTTGGGCGTGCAGCGTGCCCAGGTTCTCTTCGCTCCAGTAGCCGCCCCAGGACTTTTTCCAAGTTTGCAGCGTGACGTTGCCGGACTTGTCGACCTGAACACGGTGGGTGCTGTCCAGTGCGGCGCTGAACGTCTGCCCCAGCTTGTAATTGCTGGTGGTGATCAAGCTGTCGAGCTTCACGCCGTTGTAGATATCCGGGTTTGTGTCTTCGTCGCTCTGGTAGTAAGTCGGCTGGCCGTCGGTGATGAAGTACGTCAGGTTCTTCGCACCGGAGTTGCTCATGGCCTCGCTGCTCTTGAACCAGTTGGCGGTGGTCTTGAATACGTCTTCGTAGTTGGTACCACCACCGGAATCCATCGAGTCCAGGACGCTCTTGAGCAACGCCAACGCGTTCGGGTCCTTGAGGTTGACCGAAACGGTTTGGTTCACCTGATTATCGAAGTCCGCCAGGAAAATATTCACCGTCCCGGAGTTGCTGCCCATGCTCTGCTTGAGCGTGTTGAACACCTGGGTCAGCGAGTTCTTCGCGGCGGTAACGGAGGACGAGCTCATGCTGCCGGAGCTGTCGACCATGAACGCGATGTTGTAGTTGACGCCCGGCACCACGGTCAGGCCGCCGATGTCGGCGACCACGATGTCGTTGCCGTCGGTGCCGGTGACGTTGTCACTGCCGGAAGTGGCTGTCGCAGCGTTGTAGACCGCCGGATGCACCGTTACCGGGATCTGTGCCGTGGTCGTCGCCGACCCGCCGAGGGTTTCGGTGGAGGTCGACGTCACTGTCAGGTTGATCTGGCCGTTGAAATAGGTCGGCGGCGTCAGGTTGAGGCTGCCAAGGTTCCAGCCGGTAACCGAGGCTTCGCCGTTGGCTCCCACGGTTGCGGTGTGACCCGCGCCGTCACTCAGGACGCTGCCTTCAGGCATGCCGCCGATCTTCACGCTCAAGCTTTCGGAACCGTCGGTGTCGGTCAGGGCGGTGGTGATCTTCGACAGGTTCACGCTGCCGCCTTCGGCGCCTTCGTTGAGCTTGAAGCCGTCGTAGTAGCCTTCGCCATTGGTGCCGTGCAGGTCGGAAACGGACACGCCAGCGTTCGTCAGGTCGGCGACGCCGGTATAGAGCGGTATGCCGGCGCTGCTCAGGTCCACGGGCGTGCTGCCGTTGACCGACAGGTTCACGTCATAGCTGCCCGGGCCGGTCTGGTTGTGGTGGTAGATGTCCAGGGTGTAGTAGCCGCTGGTGGTCGGGGTGAACGAACCATTGAGCTTGCCACCGGCGCCCCAGGTAATGCCCGCCACGTCCTTGCCACCAATGGTCACCAGCAGGCTGTCATCGCCGGTGCCGCTGAAGGTATAAATCTTACCGGCTTCCAGGAAAATCAGCCCCGAGGTCTTCGACGCGGTGCCCGGATTGACGTTGCCGTCGTTCTGCACGTTGCTCACGTTGGTGCTGCTGTTCGGCGTGCCGGCGGCATCGATCACTGACTTGAGCGTGCCCGACGGCGCGCCGTTGCCATCGGTGCCCAGGCCCGACAGCCCGGTCCAGACTTCCTTGATCAGGCCGGTGGAGGTCACGTTGTTGCCGGCTACGTTGAGGGTCGGCGCGTCGGCGGTTGGCGTGATGTCGATCTTCACGGTGCCGGTGTTGCCCAGGGCCTGGCCGTCGGTTGGCTGGAATTTGATCTGCGCGTAGTCAGCCTGCTTGTTGCCCACGCCGCTGCCGCCATAACCATTGGCACCAGATTCGTTGGCATCCGGGGTGAAGCGCAACTTGCCGGCGTCGATGTCGGCCTTGGTGAAGGTCTGGTTGTTGGCAACGTTCTTCCAGGTCGCGCCATCCAGGTACTGCAACTTGCCATCGCCTGGCAACCCGGTGATTTTCACCCCCTGGCTGGCGGCGGAGCTGTCCACGTCGCTGACGCCGAAGGTCGACCAGCCGAGGACCAGCGAAGTGTCCTCGGTACCGGTCACGGAGCCACCGGCGGCCACCGGTGCATCGTTGACGCCGACCACGTTCACCGTGGTAGTGGCGGTGTTGGAATAGCTGGCGCCGTCGGTCACCGTCACGGTGATGACGCGCGGTACGCTGCTCGGGTCTTCGCTGTTGTTGATGAAGCTGATGTTCTTGATCTGCTGCATATAATCGGCCAGCGTCGCATTGCCCGTCAGCGTCAGGACGACCTTGCCGTCGGTGCTGTTGGCGTTGATGCTGATGCCGTTGACGCTATTGCCCAGGTTCAGATGATCGCCAGGCTGACGGTTGGTCAGCACAATGGTGGCGCCGGTCAGCATGGTGCTGTCCGGGTCGGTGATCTTCAGGTCGGTATCGCCAATCGACACGCCTGGGCCGGTGGTGCCTTCGGTGAAGGTCACCTGGTAATCGGCACCGGTCTTGCCACTGGAGTTGTTGGCATCCAGGTCGAGCACCGGCGCCGCATCGTTGTCGATGATCGAGGTGCTGACACTGCCGTTGGTCCCGCTGACCGCCAGATGCTCGAAGTTACCACCGGTGGCGGAGTCGATCTTGACCACGAAGTTTTCCGTGCCTTCGGTGATCTTGTCGTCCAGGGTTGCCACGTTGAAGTTGGCGCTGGTGGCATTGGCCGGGATCTTCACGGTGTAAACGCCCGTGAAGTCCGAGCCGTCGGCGGCAGTGCCGCTGTAGACGATCTTCACCGTCACCTCGGTTTGCGCCGGGTTCGTCAGGCTGACGGTATAGGTAGCCGCCTGGCCTTCGGTGACCGATGAGCTGCCGGTGATGCTGACAGTGGTGTTGTCGACGGTGTCGCCTACAGCACTCGATGCGCCAGTCTTATCAACGACGATGGCTTCCAGATTGCCGCCGGATGCCGATTTGATCGACTCGGTAATGGACGGCGCACCGGTATAGACATCGTTACCGACCGCGACATTGAGCACGCCAGAGCTTGCGCCGGCTGCGATGGTGATTGTCTTACCGCTTTCGAGCGTGACCGTTACAGGACCATTTTGCGCGGTAACGGGTTTGCCATCGGCGCCGGTCAGGGTGGCGGTGTAGGTGATGGTGCCGTTTTCATTCACGGTTGGGTTAGCCGTCAGCGTCACGGTGGTCGTGTCGTTGATGTCGCTGACCACGGTGCTCACTGGAGTCGTGTTTGGCGCGATGGCTTCGAGGTTGCCGCCGGATGCGTCTTTGATCGACTCGGTGACGGTGGTTGGGCCTTGGTAGACGTCGTTGCCGACCGCTACATCCAACACGCCCGAGCTTGCGCCCGCTGCGATGGTAATCGTCTTGCCGCTTTCGAGCGTGACCGTTACAGGACCATTTTGCGCAGTGACCGGCTTGCCATCGGCACCCGTCAGGGTGGCGGTATAAGTGATCGTGCCGTTTTCGTTCACGGTCGGGTTGGCGGTCAAGGTCACGGTAGTGGTGTCGTTGACATCGCTGACCACGGTGCTGACTGGCGTCGTGTTAGCCGCGATGGCTTCGAGGTTGCCACCTGTTGCATCTTTGATCGACTCGGTGACGGTAGTTGGGCCTTGGTAGACGTCGTTGCCGACCGCTACATCCAACACACCCGAGCTTGCGCCCGCTGCGATGGTGATCGTCTTACCGCTTTCGAGCGTGACCGTTACAGGACCATTCTGGGCAGTGACGGGCTTGCCATCGGCACCCGTCAGCGTGGCGGTATAAGTGATCGTGCCGTTTTCATTCACGGTCGGGTTGGCGGTCAAGGTCACGGTGGTCGTGTCGTTAACATCGCTGACCACAGTGCTGACTGGCGTGGTGTTCGGCGCGATGGCTTCCAGGTTGCCACCGGTTGCATCTTTGATCGACTCGGTGACAGTGGTAGGGCCTTGATACACGTCGTTGCCGACCGCTACATCCAATACGCCCGAGCTTGCGCCCGCTGCGATGGTAATCGTCTTGCCGCTTTCGAGCGTGACCGTTACAGGACCATTTTGCGCGGTGACCGGTTTGCCATCGGCACCGGTCAGGGTGGCGGTGTAAGTGATCGTGCCGTTTTCGTTCACGGTTGGGTTAGCAGTCAAGGTCACGGTAGTGGTGTCGTTGACATCGCTGATCACAGTGCTGACTGGCGTCGTGTTCGGCGCAATGGCTTCGAGGTTGCCGCCGGATGCCGAGGCAATCGATTCAGTAACCGTCGTAGGGCCTTGGTAGACGTCGTTGCCTACCGCTACATCCAACACACCAGAGCTTGCGCCCGCTGCGATGGTGATCGTCTTACCGCTTTCGAGCGTGACCGTTACAGGACCATTCTGGGCAGTGACGGGCTTGCCATCGGCACCCGTCAGCGTGGCGGTATAAGTGATCGTGCCGTTTTCATTCACGGTCGGGTTGGCGGTCAAGGTCACGGTGGTCGTGTCGTTAACATCGCTGACCACAGTGCTGACTGGCGTGGTGTTCGGCGCGATGGCTTCCAGGTTGCCACCGGTTGCATCTTTGATCGACTTGGTGACAGTGGTAGGGCCTTGATACACGTCGTTGCCGACCGCTACATCCAATACGCCCGAGCTTGCGCCCGCTGCGATGGTAATCGTCTTGCCGCTTTCGAGCGTGACCGTTACAGGACCATTTTGCGCGGTGACCGGTTTGCCATCGGCACCGGTCAGGGTGGCGGTGTAAGTGATCGTGCCGTTTTCGTTCACGGTTGGGTTGGCGGTCAAGGTCACGGTAGTGGTGTCGTTGACATCGCTGACCACAGTGCTCACTGGCGTCGTGTTTGGTGCGATGGCTTCGAGGTTGCCACCGGTTGCATCTTTGATCGACTCGGTGACAGTGGTAGGGCCTTGGTACACGTCGTTGCCAACCGCTACATCCAATACACCCGAGCTTGCACCGGCTGCGATGGTGATCGTCTTGCCGCTGTCCAAGGTCACGGTAACCGGACCATTTTGCGCAGTGACCGGCTTGCCATCGGCACCCGTCAGCGTGGCGGTATAAGTGATCGTGCCGTTTTCATTCACGGTTGGGTTGGCGGTCAGCGTCACGGTAGTGGTGTCGTTGACATCGCTGACGATAGTGCTGACCGGAGCGGTGTTCGGTGCGATGGCTTCGAGGTTGCCGCCGGTTGCCGAGGCAATCGATTCAGTAACCGTCGTTGGACCTTGGTAGACGTCGTTGCCAACCGCTACATCCAACACACCCGAGCTTGCGCCCGCTGCGATGGTGATGGTTTTACCACTGTCCAAGGTCACGGTAACCGGACCATTCTGGGCAGTGACCGGCTTGCCATCGGCACCGGTCAGGGTGGCGGTGTAAGTGATCGTGCCGTTTTCATTCACCGTCGGGTTAGCGGTCAGCGTCACGGTGGTCGTGTCGTTAACGTCGCTGACCACGGTGCTGACTGGCGTCGTGTTCGGCGCGATGGCTTCGAGGTTGCCGCCGGATGCGTCTTTGATCGACTCGGTGACGGTGGTTGGACCTTGGTAGACGTCGTTGCCGACCGCTACATCCAACACACCCGAGCTTGCGCCCGCTGCGATGGTGATCGTCTTACCGCTTTCGAGCGTGACCGTTACAGGACCGTTCTGCGCAGTGACTGGCTTGCCATCGGCACCGGTCAGGGTGGCGGTGTAGGTGATCGTGCCGTTTTCATTCACCGTCGGGTTAGCGGTCAGCGTCACGGTGGTCGTGTCGTTAACGTCGCTGACCACGGTGCTGACTGGCGTCGTGTTCGGTGCGATGGCTTCGAGGTTGCCACCGGATGCCGAGGCAATCGATTCGGTAACCGTCGTTGGACCTTGGTAGACGTCGTTGCCAACCGCTACATCCAACACACCCGAGCTTGCACCGGCTGCGATGGTGATGGTTTTACCACTGTCCAAGGTCACGGTAACCGGACCGTTCTGGGCAGTGACGGGTTTGCCATCGGCACCCGTCAGCGTGGCGGTATAAGTGATCGTGCCGTTTTCGTTCACGGTTGGGTTGGCGGTCAGCGTCACAGTGGTGGTGTCATTGACGTCGCTGACCACAGTACTGACTGGCGTGGTGTTAGGTGCGATAGCTTCGAGGTTGCCGCCGGATGCCGAGGCAATCGATTCAGTGACCGTCGTTGGACCTTGGTAGACGTCGTTGCCGACCGCCACATCCAACACGCCCGAGCTTGCGCCGGCTGCGATGGTGATTGTCTTACCACTGTCCAAGGTCACGGTAACCGGACCATTTTGCGCAGTGACCGGCTTGCCATTGGCACCGGTCAGGGTGGCGGTGTAAGTGATCGTGCCGTTTTCGTTCACGGTTGGGTTAGCGGTCAGCGTCACGGTGGTCGTGTCGTTAACGTCGCTGACCACGGTGCTGACTGGCGTCGTGTTCGGCGCGATGGCTTCGAGGTTGCCACCTGTTGCATCTTTGATCGACTCGGTGACAGTGGTAGGGCCCTGGTACACGTCGTTGCCGACCGCTACATCCAATACGCCCGAGCTTGCGCCCGCTGCGATGGTGATCGTCTTACCGCTTTCGAGCGTGACCGTTACAGGACCATTTTGCGCGGTAACGGGCTTGCCATCGGCACCCGTCAGCGTGGCGGTATAAGTGATCGTGCCGTTTTCGTTCACGGTCGGGTTAGCGGTCAGCGTCACGGTGGTCGTGTCGTTAACGTCGCTGACCACGGTGCTCACTGGAGTCGTGTTAGGCGCGATGGCTTCGAGGTTGCCGCCGGATGCGTCTTTGATCGACTCGGTGACGGTAGTTGGGCCTTGGTAGACGTCGTTGCCCACTGCCACATCCAACACACCCGAGCTTGCGCCGGCTGCGATGGTGATGGTTTTACCACTGTCCAAGGTCACGGTAACCGGACCATTCTGGGCAGTGACCGGCTTTCCATCGGCACCCGTCAAGGTAGCGGTGTAAGTGATCGTGCCGTTTTCATTCACCGTCGGGTTAGCGGTCAGCGTCACGGTGGTCGTGTCGTTAACGTCGCTGATGATAGTGCTGACCGGAGCGGTGTTCGGCGCGATGGCTTCGAGGTTGCCACCGGTTGCATCTTTGATCGACTCGGTGACAGTGGTAGGGCCTTGGTACACGTCGTTGCCGACCGCTACATCCAACACACCCGAGCTTGCACCGGCTGCGATGGTGATGGTTTTACCGCTTTCCAGCGTCACGGTAACCGGACCGTTCTGAGCAGTGACGGGTTTGCCATCGGCACCCGTCAGCGTGGCGGTGTAAGTGATCGTGCCGTTTTCGTTCACGGTCGGGTTAGCCGTCACCGTCACGGTGGTCGTGTCGTTGACGTCGCTGACCACAGTGCTGACGGGCGTGGTGTTCGGTGCGATGGATTCGAGGTTGCCGCCGGATGCCGAGGCAATCGATTCAGTAACCGTCGTAGGGCCTTGATAAACGTCGTTGCCGACCGCCACATCCAACACACCCGAGCTTGCACCGGCTGCGATGGTGATGGTTTTACCACTGTCCAAGGTCACGGTAACCGGACCATTTTGCGCGGTAACGGGCTTGCCATCGGCGCCGGTCAGGGTCGCGGTATAAGTGATCGTGCCGTTTTCGTTCACGGTTGGGTTAGCGGTCAGTGTCACGGTAGTGGTGTCGTTGACATCGCTGACCACAGTGCTCACTGGAGTCGTGTTTGGCGCGATGGCTTCGAGGTTGCCACCGGTTGCATCTTTGATCGACTCGGTGACGGTGGTTGGGCCTTGGTAGACGTCGTTGCCCACTGCCACATCCAACACGCCCGAGCTTGCGCCGGCTGCGATGGTGATTGTCTTACCACTGTCCAAGGTCACGGTAACCGGACCATTTTGCGCAGTGACCGGCTTGCCATCGGCACCGGTCAGGGTGGCGGTGTAAGTGATCGTGCCGTTTTCGTTCACGGTTGGGTTAGCGGTCAGCGTCACGGAGGTCGTGTCGTTAACGTCGCTGACCACGGTGCTGACTGGCGTCGTGTTCGGCGCGATGGCTTCGAGGTTGCCACCTGTTGCATCTTTGATCGACTCGGTGACAGTGGTAGGGCCCTGGTACACGTCGTTGCCGACCGCTACATCCAACACACCCGAGCTTGCGCCGGCTGCGATGGTAATCGTCTTGCCGCTTTCGAGCGTGACCGTTACGGGACCATTTTGCGCGGTGACTGGCTTGCCATCGGCACCGGTCAGGGTCGCGGTGTAAGTGATCGTGCCGTTTTCATTCACGGTCGGATTCGCGGTCAGCGTCACGGTGGTGGTGTCGTTGACGTCGCTGACGATAGTGCTGACCGGAGCGGTGTTCGGCGCGATGGCTTCGAGGTTGCCACCGGATGCCGAGGCAATCGATTCAGTAACCGTCGTAGGGCCTTGGTACACGTCGTTGCCGACCGCTACATCCAACACACCCGAGCTTGCACCGGCTGCGATGGTGATGGTTTTACCGCTTTCCAGCGTCACGGTAACCGGACCGTTCTGAGCAGTGACGGGTTTGCCATCGGCACCCGTCAGCGTGGCGGTGTAAGTGATCGTGCCGTTTTCGTTCACGGTCGGATTCGCGGTCAGCGTCACGGTGGTCGTGTCGTTGACGTCGCTGACCACAGTGCTGACTGGCGTGGTGTTCGGTGCGATGGCTTCGAGGTTGCCGCCGGATGCCGAGGCAATCGATTCAGTAACCGTCGTAGGGCCTTGGTAGACGTCGTTGCCTACCGCCACATCCAACACACCCGAGCTTGCACCGGCTGCGATGGTGATGGTTTTACCACTGTCCAAGGTCACGGTAACTGGACCATTCTGGGCAGTGACCGGTTTGCCATCGGCACCGGTCAGGGTGGCGGTGTAAGTGATCGTGCCGTTTTCGTTCACGGTTGGGTTAGCAGTCAAGGTCACGGTAGTGGTGTCGTTGACATCGCTGATCACAGTGCTGACTGGCGTCGTGTTCGGCGCAATGGCTTCGAGGTTGCCGCCGGATGCCGAGGCAATCGATTCAGTAACCGTCGTAGGGCCTTGGTAGACGTCGTTGCCTACCGCTACATCCAACACACCAGAGCTCGCTCCGGCTGCGATAGTGATGGTTTTACCACTGTCCAAGGTCACGGTAACCGGACCATTCTGGGCAGTGACCGGCTTTCCATCGGCACCCGTCAGGGTGGCGGTATAAGTGATCGTGCCGTTTTCGTTCACGGTCGGATTTGCGGTCAGCGTCACAGTGGTCGTGTCGTTAACGTCGCTGACCACAGTGCTGACTGGCGTAGTGTTAGGTGCGATGGCTTCCAGGTTGCCGCCGGATGCGTCTTTGATCGACTCGGTGACGGTGGTTGGACCTTGGTAGACGTCGTTGCCCACTGCCACATCCAACACACCCGAGCTTGCGCCGGCTGCGATGGTGATGGTTTTACCACTGTCCAAGGTCACGGTAACCGGACCATTTTGCGCAGTGACCGGCTTGCCATCGGCACCGGTCAGGGTGGCGGTGTAAGTGATCGTGCCGTTTTCGTTCACGGTTGGGTTGGCGGTCAAGGTCACGGTAGTGGTGTCGTTGACATCGCTGACCACAGTGCTCACTGGCGTCGTGTTTGGTGCGATGGCTTCGAGGTTGCCACCGGTTGCATCTTTGATCGACTCGGTGACAGTGGTAGGGCCTTGGTACACGTCGTTGCCAACCGCTACATCCAATACACCCGAGCTTGCACCGGCTGCGATGGTGATCGTCTTGCCGCTGTCCAAGGTCACGGTAACCGGACCATTTTGCGCAGTGACCGGCTTGCCATCGGCACCCGTCAGCGTGGCGGTATAAGTGATCGTGCCGTTTTCATTCACGGTTGGGTTGGCGGTCAGCGTCACGGTAGTGGTGTCGTTGACATCGCTGACGATAGTGCTGACCGGAGCGGTGTTCGGTGCGATGGCTTCGAGGTTGCCGCCGGTTGCCGAGGCAATCGATTCAGTAACCGTCGTTGGACCTTGGTAGACGTCGTTGCCAACCGCTACATCCAACACACCCGAGCTTGCGCCCGCTGCGATGGTGATGGTTTTACCACTGTCCAAGGTCACGGTAACCGGACCATTCTGGGCAGTGACCGGCTTGCCATCGGCACCGGTCAGGGTGGCGGTGTAAGTGATCGTGCCGTTTTCATTCACCGTCGGGTTAGCGGTCAACGTCACGGTGGTGGTGTCAAGCGAATCAGTGATCGTCGTGACCGCAGGCGCCGTATTCGGAACCAGGTTCTCGAAGTTACCCCCAGTTGCGCCAGTAATGGTGGCGCTGACAGTACTGCCATTGTTGTAGACATCGTTCGGCGGGGTATCGACAGCGACGGTGCCGGTGGTCTGGCCGGCGGCAATGGTAATGACCGAGCCGTTGCTCAAGGTCACGGTCACTGGCGTCTGGGCCGGATTGGTCAGCGTGGCGGTGTAAGTGATCTGACCGCCTTCGGTAACGGTGTCGCCTGCGCTCAGGGTGACGGTGGTGGTGTCGACGGTGTCGGTGATCTGGGTAACGGCGGGCGTGGTGGGTACGGTCACGGCGATGCCGCTGCCGCCGGTGGTGCCGGTGACAGTCACGCTGATCTGGCTTGGGTCGTTATAGACCGTGTCGTTCGGCGCGAGCGGCACATTGACGCTGCCGGTCAGTTGTCCGGCTGGAATGACGATGACTGCACCGTTGGACAAGGTCACGGTCAGGTTGGTCAGCGGCGCCTGGGTGACGGTCGCGGT
Organism: Pseudomonas sp. R4-84; assembly: GCF_054130985.1. Classification (NCBI taxonomy): domain Bacteria; kingdom Pseudomonadati; phylum Pseudomonadota; class Gammaproteobacteria; order Pseudomonadales; family Pseudomonadaceae; genus Pseudomonas; species Pseudomonas sp. R4-84. Next base: position 5,399,594 of record NZ_CP096390.1, on the reverse strand, counting down.
GTAGACCAGCACGCCGCCGGCCTCGGTCAGGGTCGGCGTGGCGCTCAGCGTCATGGTCGCATTGAGCACGGCGTTGGCGGTCGTATCGGCAGTGGTGTCACCACCCAGGATGTTGTCATCGGTGGCGGCAGCCGCGGCGAGTCCTTCCGTAGGAAAACCGATTGTCGGATCGACGCTGCCAGCCGTGGCATCCAGTACGACGAAGCTGTGGCCACCACCGGCCGCACCGCCCGTGCCAGCAGCGGTTGGGCCGGCAGCGGTGGCTTCCAGGGCGGTCGTCGGGTCGACGCCCGCGGCGATGGCTTGTTGCAGTTCGTCTACCGAGGGCGCGGCTTGGGCGGCGGCCTGTTCCAGATCAGTGGAGGAGTCCGCAGCATTGGCGCTCCATTGGGTGTCCCGGCCCAGGTCCAGCGAGCGGCCATCGGCCAGCTCCAATGTGACGGCACCGGCAGGGCCGGTGTCCAACTGGTCGCCCACGTTAAGGCGGTCGCCTTCAATGAGTACGCGCCGAATACCCTCGGGGGATACGGCGAAAACCTGACCAACAATGCTTTTGACGACGGCAATAACACTGCTCATTGAAGACTCTCCGGGTACCACGTTCAGTAGACTTCCATGGACCCGACAGCCTCGTTGGCCGTAGCGGTCTGGACGTACATGCTCACTAAGGAAAAATGTTTTGACGCTTTAAATTTGACGGTTTATTGGCGGCAACTGCGGAAGGTTTTTGTTGCTGCCAAACTATTGACCTTCTGCCGGCCATCCTAAACAATCGCTTCTGTAATGTCACATTGATATTTAAGCGGCGACCTGTTCTTTCAGTGCGTGTTCCAACCCCTGTTTTGAACTTTCCGACATACGGTCATTCCGGTTGCCATCATCCGATGCAGCGCCACGTTTCGCTGTGATTCAAGACAAGCGTTTTCGGGATTTAACCAACCATGCGTTCGCATCTGCTCAAGGCTTTACCTTTCGCCCTCGCCGCCAGTTTCGTACAAGCACAAACCTTGCCGCAGGCCATGCAACAAGCATTGGATGTTCACCCGGAAATCCAGGCGGGCGTGAACAGTCGCCTGGCGGCGGACTATCAGCTCAAGGCTGCCAAGGGCGGCTACCTGCCTAGAGTGGACCTCGCAGCCGGGTACGGCCGTGAAGGCACCGACAGCGTGACCACCCGTTCGGGCACCAATAATCATTGGGAAACCTTGAACCGCAGCGAGTCGAGCCTGCGCCTGTCGCAAATGGTTTTTGACGGTTTTGCGACGTCCAGCGAAGTGGGGCGTCAACAAGCCAACGTCAATGCCCGTGCCTATTCCTTGCTCGACGCCTCTGAGCGCACTGGCTTGACGGTGGCCCAGGTGTACCTGGACGTGCTGACCCGTCGCGAATTCGTGCGCCTGGCCGAGGAAAACCTCAAAAGCCACGAACGCATCTTCGATCAGATCAAGCTGCGCACCTCCCGTGGCGTAGGCAGCGGCGCCGACCTGGACCAGGCCGAAGCGCGCATGGCCCAGGCCCGCAATAACCTCATCACCGAACAGACCAATCTGGCCGACGCCGAGACCAATTACCTCAGCGCCGTCGGCCAACTGCCGGATCAATTGGAGCGTCCCGCCGACTTTATGGCGCTGCTGCCGGCCAACCTCACCGAAGCCCGCGCCCAGATGCTAGACAACAGCCCGGTGCTGCGTTCGGCCGAAGCGGATATCGCCGCTGCCGAGCAGCAGTACGCGGCCGCCAAGTCGAGCTTCTATCCGCGCTTCGACGCAGAGTTGGGTCGCACCGCCGACAATGACCTGGACGGCCAGAACGGCCACAACAATGAATGGCAAGCCATGCTGCGCATGCGCTTCAACCTGTACGCCGGTGGCAGTAACAAGGCCGACCTGGAATCCAAGTCCTACCTGTCCAACCAGGCGCTGGATATCCGCAACAACGCGCTGCGCCAGTTGAACGAAGAATTGGGCCTGGCCTGGAACGCGTTGAACAACGCCAACGCCCAAGTGCCGATCGCCCAGCAATACGTCGACCGCAGCGCCAACGTGCGCACGGCCTATCAGAAGCAGTTCAGCCTCGGCGAGCGTACCCTGCTCGACTTGCTCGACAGCGAAAACGAGTTGTTCAGCGCTTCCCGTCGCCTGGCGGAAATCAAGAACGTGCAGCTGTTCACCCAGTACCGGATCAAGGCAACCATGGGCCAGTTGCTGAAAAGCCAGGGTGTGGTCGCGCCGTTGGCATCGGTTGTGCAGAACGACGTGAAACCCAAGGTCCAGTTACCTGGGATGAATTGAGTCCTCCCACCCGTTTTTATCAGTCAGAGTGCCGAGCGTGGAATCAGAAGTCAGTCCAGTCGAACTAGTTCATGACCCGCGCACGCTGCACGACGACCCGTTGTTGGATGGTTTGCTGGCGCTTTGCATGCTGCATCAGAAGCCTGCCAGCGCGGCGATGCTCACCACCGGCCTGCCGTTGCCCAAGCAACGGCTGAGCGTCGAATTATTGTCGCGTGCGGCGGCCCGTGCCGGTCTGCAAGGCCGGGTGCTGCAGCGCAAGCTTGAACAAATCCCCGCCATTGCAATGCCGGCCCTGTTGCTGCTTAAGGAAGGCCGCAGCGCCGTGCTGCTGGGCTGGGCCGGGGACGGCCAGGCGCGCTTGCTGCTCAGCGAAAGCGAAGGCGGCGAAGTCACGGTGAGCCATGAGCTGCTTGCCGACGACTACAGCGGAAAAGTCTTTTTCGCCCAACCGCAGCATAAATTTGACGTCAACCACGGCACGCTCATTCCCCGCGCGCGTTCCTGGTTTCGCGACACGCTCAAGCGTTCCCGCTGGCTGTACGCCGACGCCATCGCCGCCAGCCTGTTGATCAATATCATCGCCATGGCCGCTCCGCTGTTCGTGATGAACGTCTACGATCGCGTGGTGCCGAACCAGGCCGAGTCGACGCTGTGGGTACTCGCCGTCGGGATCACCGGCGCCTATGTGTTCGACCTCATCCTGAAAATGCTGCGCAGCTTGTGCCTGGATTTGGCGGGCAAGAAAACCGACTTGATCATTTCGGCGACGCTGTTCGAGCGAATCGTCGGCATGGCCATGAAATACCGCCCTGCGCGGGTGGGCAGCTTTGCCCAGAATATTCATGAGTTTCAGAGCCTGCGGGATTTCCTTGCCTCGCTGACCCTCACCAGCCTGATCGACCTGCCGTTCACCCTGCTGATCTTCACGGTCATCGCGATCCTCGGTGGGCATCTGGTGTGGATTCCGGTGCTAGCGTTCCCGATTGCCTTGCTGATCGGTTATGCGTTGCAAAAGCCTCTGGTCGCGACCATGGAGCGCACCATGGCCTTGGGCGCCGAGCGTCAATCCAGCCTGATCGAAACCCTCGCCGGCCTGGATGCGGTGAAGGTCAACAACGCCGAGAGTGAGCGGCAATATCAGTGGGAACAAACCATCGGCACTCTGGGCCGTCTCGAACTGCGGGTGAAAATGCTGTCCGGCCTGGCGATGAACATCACCTTGCTGATCCAGCAACTGGCCGGGGTGATCATGATCGTCTTCGGTGTCTACCAGATCATCGCCGGCAACCTGAGCATGGGCGGGTTGATCGCTTGCTACATGCTCAGCGGTCGTGCCCTGAGCCCCTTGGCGTCGCTGTCGGGCTTGTTGACCCGTTCCCAGCAGGCGCGGGTGACCATGACGTCTGTCGATCAAATGATGGAGCTGCCCCAGGAACGCAATTTCGAAGAGCGTCCGCTTAGCCGCAAGGTCTTGCAGGGTGCAGTTGAATGCCGGCAGTTGAGTTTCACCTACCCGAACCAGCAGAACCCCGCGTTGAAGAACATCAACCTGGTGATCAAACCGGGCGAAAAGATCGGCATCATCGGCCGCAGTGGCTCGGGCAAAAGCTCGCTCGCCAAATTGCTGGTGGGTCTGTACCAGCCTGACGACGGCGCGTTGCTGGTGGACGGCGTGGACATTCGCCAGATCGACGTCAGCGAGCTGCGTTACAACATTGGCTATGTGCCCCAGGACATCCAGTTGTTGGCCGGCACCCTGCGCGACAACCTGACCTCCGGCGCCCGTTACGTCGAAGACGAATTGGTGCTCCAGGCTGCGGAACTGGCAGGCGTACACGAGTTCGCACGCCTGCATCCGCAAGGCTACGAGCTGCAAGTGGGCGAGCGGGGACAGAACCTGTCCGGCGGCCAGCGCCAGAACGTCGCCCTGGCTCGCGCGTTGCTACTCAATCCGCCCATCCTGTTGCTGGACGAACCTACCAGCGCCATGGACAACACCGGCGAAGAACGCTTGAAACAGCGCTTGGCCGCCGTGGTGGAAAACAAGACGGTGCTGTTGGTGACGCACCGGGCATCGCTGCTGTCGCTGGTGGATCGCCTGTTGGTGGTCGACCGAGGGCAGATCCTCGCCGACGGTCCCAAGGCCGCCGTGATGGAAGCGTTGAAAAAGGGGCAGATCAGTGTTGCTTAAATCAGGTTTGAAGGGCGCTGTGGGCCGCTATTTCAAGGGTTCCGACTCGCTGCATGGCCAACCGCTGCCCGAGGTCAACAAGGCACTGATCGAGGACGCCCCGCGAGTGGTGCGCCTGACGATCTGGGGCATCATCGGCTTCTTTGTGTTCTTGGTGCTGTGGGCCAACTTCGCTGAGATCGACGAAGTGACCAAGGGCGACGGCAAGGCAATCCCATCGTCCAAGATCCAGAAGATCCAGAACCTGGAAGGTGGCATCGTCGCTGAGCTGTTCATCAAGGAAGGGCAGATCGTCGAGGCTGGCGCGCCATTGATTCGCCTGGACGACACGCGGTTTGTCTCCAATGTCGGGGAAACCGAGGCCGATCGCCTGTCGATGCTGCTGCGGGTCGAGCGCCTGAGCGCCGAGGTTGAAGATAGACCGCTGAATTTTCCGGCCGATGTGCTCGAGGCCGTACCGGGCCAGGCCGCCAGCGAAGAGTCGTTGTACATCAGCCGTCGCCAGCAACTGCACGATGAGATCGGTGGCTTGCAGGAGCAGTTGATCCAGCGCCAGCAGGAGCTGCGCGAGTTCGTGTCCAAGCAGGCGCAGTACCGCTCCGGCCTGGCGCTGCAACGCCAGGAAATCAACATGTCCGAGCCGCTGGTGGCCCAAGGCGCGGTGTCGCCGGTGGAGGTGCTGCGGCTCAAGCGCGCCGAAGTCGAGACCCGCGGGCAACTGGACGCCACGACGCTGGCGATTCCTCGCGCCGAGTCGGCCATCAAGGAAGTGCAGCGCAAGATCGACGAGACCCGCGGTAAATTCCGCAGCGAAGCCTTGACCCAACTCAACGAAGCGCGCACCGACCTGAACAAGGCCCAGGCCACCGGCAAGGCCCTGGAAGACCGCGTGAGCCGGACTCTGGTGACGTCGCCGGTGCGCGGCATCGTCAACAAGATGCTGGTGAACACCATCGGGGGCGTGATCCAGCCGGGTAGCGACCTGGTGGAGATCGTGCCGCTGGACGACACCATCCTGGTGGAGGCGAAAATCCGTCCCCAGGACATCGCCTTCCTGCACCCCGGCCAGGACGCCACGGTGAAATTCACGGCTTACGACTACACCATCTATGGCGGGCTGAAAGCCAAGCTGGAACAGATCGGCGCCGACACCATCACCGATGAAGACAAGAAAAGCACTTACTACATCATCAAGCTGCGCACCGAGCGTAGCCACCTTGGCACGCCTGAAAAGCCGTTGCTGATCATCCCGGGGATGGTGGCGTCAGTGGACATCATCACCGGCAAGAAGACCGTGCTGAGCTACCTGCTCAAGCCGATCGTCAAAGCCCGGGCCGAGGCTTTGCACGAGCGGTAAATTAATCGAGCTGTGACTCGGTGCTTTTGTGGCGAGGGAGCTTGCTCCCGCTGGGTCGCGCAGCGGCCCCATGAAAAGCGACGAGCGCCGCGCACTCAAGCGGGAGCAAGCTCCCACGCCACGCGCGTCGTTTCCAGACCGTCGGTTCGGCCATATGATTATGCGTTTTTAATATTTAAACTAACGCTCTTATATCTTTAAAGTCATCCCCCTGCGTACCTGCCGACCAATCGGCGCGCCGCACGACACAAACCAACACGGTAACGCCGTGAGTTTTGATCGATTGCGCGCCATTGAAGCGCGCCGTGCGTGGGAGTGATGTATGTCAGCCGTCTCTTTTTCTCCAGATTCAAATGCCGCGAACATCGCGCCGCAGTCGTTCGAGATCCGCCCATTCCCCGATGCCGTAGGCGCCGAGATTATCGGCCTGGACCTGTCCCGGCCGATCGACGACCAGGATTTCGCTCGCATCCACCGCGCCCATCTCGACTATCACGTGGTGGTGTTCCGCGACCAGCGCATCACCCCCGAACAGCACATCGCCTTCAGCCGTCGTTTTGGCGTGCTGCAGATCCATGTGCTCAAGCAGTTCCTGCTGGCCGGGCATCCGGAAATCCTCATCGTTTCCAACATCATCGAAAACGGCCAATCCGTCGGCCTTGGGGACGCCGGCAAGTTCTGGCATTCGGACCTTTCCTATAAGCAATTGCCCAGCCTCGGCTCGATGCTCCATGCCCAGGAGCTGCCGAGCGAAGGCGGCGATACGCTATTCGCTGACATGCACAAGGCCTGGGACGGTTTGCCCGAAACGCTGCGGAAGGCGGTCGAGGGCCGTTCGGCGGCGCATTCCTACACGGCGCGCTACAGCGAGACCAAATTCGAAGGCAACTGGCGCCCGACGTTGACGCCAGAGCAACTGGCCCAGGTGGCCGAAGTGGTGCATCCAATCGTCCGCACCCACCCGGAAACCGGGCGCAAAGCGTTGTTCGTCAGCGAGGGCTTCACCACCCGCATCGTTGGTTTGCCAGAGGATGAAAGCACCGCAATCCTGACGCAGCTGTATGCCCACAGCGTGCTGCCCCAGAACATCTATCGCCATCAATGGCAGCCCCACGACCTGGTGTTCTGGGACAACCGCTCGCTGATCCACTTGGCAGCCGGTTGCCCGAGCCATCTGCGTCGCAAGCTGTACCGCACCACCATCCAGGGCGACGCCCCTTTCTGATCGGCTGCGCAGCGCGCAAATTGCCCGGAGAATCACCATGTCCAAACGCCTTGTTTTTGCACCGTTGGCCGCAGCTATCGGCCTGGGGTTCAGCCTGCTCGCCGGCAGCCTGATCGCGCCGGCCAGCGCCCACGCCGAAGGCGAGATTCGCATCGCCGAGCAGTTCGGCATCGTTTACTTGTTGTTGAACGTGGTTCGCGACCAGCAACTGATCGAGAAACACGGTAAGGAGGAGGGCATCGATATCAAGGTCGACTGGACCCAACTGTCGGGCGGTGCGGCGGTCAACGATGCGTTGCTGTCGGGCTCCATCGACATTGCCGGGGCCGGTGTCGGGCCGTTGTTGACGGTCTGGGACCGCACCCGTGGCAAGCAGAACGTCAAGGCCGTGGCATCCTTGGGCAATTTCCCTTATTACCTGCTGACCAACAACCCGACCGTCAAGACCATCGCTGACTTCACCGAGAAGGACCGCATCGCGGTGCCGGCGGTGGGCGTGTCGGTGCAATCGCGGTTCTTGCAACTGGCCGCCGCCAAGCAGTGGGGCGACAAGGATTTCAATCGTCTCGACAAGTACACCCTGGCCGTCCCGCACCCGGACGCCACGGCCGCGCTGATTGCCGGCGGCACCGAGTTGACCGGGCACTTTTCCAACCCGCCGTTCCAGGATCAGGCCCTGCAAAACCCCAACGTCCACGTCGTACTCAATTCCTATGACGTGCTCGGGCCGAACTCGCCCACCGTACTGTTCGCCACCGAAAAATTCCGTGATGAAAACCCGAAGACGTACAAGGCGTTCATCGAGGCCCTGACCGAGGCCGCCGAGTTTGCCCAGAATGACAAAGGCGCGGCGGCGGACACTTACCTGCGGGTGACAAAGGCCAAGATTGACCGCGCGACCTTGCTCAAGATCATCGAAAACCCCCAGATCGAATTCACCGTCACGCCGAAGAACACTTACCCATTGGCTGAGTTCCTCTACCGCGTCGGTGCGATCAAGAACAAACCGGCCTCCTGGGAAGATTATTTCTTCCAGGACGCAAAACCGTTGCAGGGGAGCTGATCGTCATGAACGCGCCATTGCAAGGCCACGCGGCCAGCAACGCCACCCGCACCGACACCGCGTTGCTGGCGGTGGACAACGTTAGCCTGGAATACCGCACCCCGCAGCGTGTGGTGCGGGCTACCCATCAAGTCAGTTTCGAAGTCGATCCGGCGGACCGGTTTGTACTGCTCGGCCCGTCCGGGTGCGGCAAGTCCACGCTGCTCAAGGCCATCGGCGGTTTCATCGCGCCGAGTGAAGGCGAGATCCGATTGCAAGGCCAAACCGTCAACGCGCCGGGTCCGGACCGGATCGTCGTGTTCCAGGAGTTCGACCAACTACCGCCCTGGAAAACCGTCAAGCAGAACGTGATGTTCGCGCTGCTGGCGTCGGGCACGCTCAAGCGTCGCGAAGCCGAAGAGCGGGCGCTGCACTACCTCGACAAAGTGGGGCTGGCGGCGTTTGCCGATGCCTACCCCCACACCTTGTCGGGGGGCATGAAGGCCCGTGTCGCGATTGCCCGGGCGCTGGCGATGCAGCCGAAAATCCTGTTGATGGACGAGCCCTTCGCCGCACTCGATGCCCTGACCCGGCGCAAAATGCAGGAAGAATTGTTGCTGCTCTGGGAGGAGGTGCGTTTCACCCTGCTGTTCGTCACTCACTCCATCGAGGAGGCGCTGGTGGTGGGCAATCGTATTCTGCTGTTGTCGCCGCACCCGGGACGGGTCCGGGCGGAAATCCACAGCCATCAATACGATCTGCACAGCCTTGGCGGCGTGGGTTTCCAGCACACGGCACGGCGGATTCATTCGTTGCTGTTCGAGCAAGGCCAGTCGCCGGACGCCGAGCGTGAGCTGGGGTTTGCCGATATCCGTATCGCGTATTGAGGAAAGCGTTTGATGAGCCAGTTATTGCCAGTGCGCGAAGAATACGAAGTCGATCTGCAACCGCTGACCCACGTGCCGCTGGAGCGGGAGTTGCCCTTGGGCCAGCGCCTGTGGCAACAGGGTTGGCTGCGTAAAAGTGTGATTCTGATAGTGCTGGCGGTGCTGTGGGAGGGCATGGCGCGTTATCAGAACAACGATTTGCTGCTGCCGAGTTTCCAGCAGACCGCCAGCGCGTTGTATGGTGGTTTGCTCAGCGGCGAGCTGCTGGACAAGGTCTGGATTTCCCTGGTGGTGCTGCTCAAGGGTTATCTGCTGGGCATCATCCTGGCGTTTGGCCTGACCACCCTGGCGGTGTCGACGCAGTTGGGCCGCGACCTGCTCAGCACGTTGACGTCGATGTTCAATCCACTGCCAGCCATCGCCCTGTTGCCGCTGGCGCTGTTGTGGTTCGGCCTGGGACAGAACAGCCTGATTTTCGTGCTGGTGCATTCAGTGCTGTGGGCGCTGGCGTTGAATATGTATGCGGGGTTTCTGGGCGTGTCCGAAACGCTGCGCATGGCCGGGCGCAACTACGGGCTCAAGGGCCTGCGCTTTGTGCTGTTCATCCTCATCCCGGCCGCGTTGCCGTCGATCCTCGCCGGGCTGAAGATCGGCTGGGCCTTCGCCTGGCGCACCCTTATCGCTGCCGAACTGGTGTTCGGCGCCACGAGCGGCAAGGGCGGTTTGGGCTGGTACATCTTCCAGAACCGCAACGAGCTGTACACCGACAAGGTGTTTGCCGGTTTGGCCGTGGTGATCCTGATCGGGCTGCTCGTCGAGAACCTGGTGTTCGATAGCCTGGAGCGGGTGACGGTGAAGCGTTGGGGGATGCAGCGTTGAACCGTTCTGAAGTCATACTCCGAACCCGTGGCGACGGAGCTCGCTCCCGCTCGGCTGCGCAGCAGTCGTAAAACCGGGCCATGCGGTTTGCCTGAAGGAATGTTGGGGGCCTGCTGCGCAGGCCAGCGGGAGCAAGCTCCCTCGCCACGGGTTTGGGGTTCTCTGGGCTGACGTCATCGCGGGCAGGCTTGCTCTCTCGCCACAGAAAGTGCGTTCAGTTCAGGGTTGTTCTCAATCCCCAGAAACGAAAAAACCGGCCGAAGCCGGTGTTTTCACCCCAACGGCCAGCGAATTTAATCTCTGCGTACGGGGTTGAGTGGAGGCATCCTAAGTAGAAGAAAGTGTAAGGCCAACGCTATCAGTGCCGATATTACTCAACCCGTGGCGAGGGGATTTATCCCCGTTGGGGCGCGAAGCGGCCTTGAAAACAGTCATCTCGGTGTGTCAGGCTGTTGGTCTTCAACCATTTAGGTCTGCTGCGCAGCCCAACGGGGATAAATCCCCTCGCCACAGTGCGCGCATGACCAGCAGATTTCATACCTCTCACGGTTCCTCCTTGACGCTCTCCACCGCTGTCGTAGACTCCGCCCATCCGTCAGGGAGTAACGGTCATGCGACGTTTGTGCAGTTGGGTTGTGGGATTGGCCTTCATAACGTGCGGGGTTCAGGCGCAGACGCCGGCTTCCGACGATCCGTTGCTGGAGGGCAACATCTCCGCCAGTGCGTCGAGCAGCGAGGCGCGAGGAGTGCTTCGGGCGCGGGATCAAGCCGTGCTCGCCAGCGAGTTGGCCGGGCGGATTGTCGAGTTGCCGTTCAGTGAGGGTGAGTCGTTCAAGAAGGGCGACACCTTGGCGCGTTTCGATTGCTCGGCCTATCAGGCCCAGCTCAACGCGGCCCAGGCGGCGAGCCGGGGCGCCAGTGAAGAGCTGGCCCACAATCGGCAGCTCGCCGCGTTGAAATCCGTCGGGCGTTTCGAGGTGTCGCGGGCCGAGGCCCGGCTCAGCGAGGCCCAGGCGCAGTCCCAGGTTTATCAAGTGCAGGTCAAGCGCTGCAGCGTTATCGCGCCGTTCGACGGGCGGGTGGTGGCGCGCAAGGTCCAGCGTTATGAAAGCGTCGCGGCCGGAGCGCCGTTGCTGGACGTCGTGGACAACCGCACGCTGGAAATTCACCTGCTGATTCCCTCGCGTTGGATGGGCAAGCTCAAGCCCGGCCAGCCCTTTACCTTTGTTCCCGATGAAACTGGCCAGCCGCTGCAAGCGACGGTCAAGCGCCTGGGCGCGCGCATCGACGAGGGCAGCCAGACGCTGTTGCTGGTGGCGAGTGTTCCGGATGCCAGCGGCCTGCTGTCCGGTATGAGCGGCACGGCGCGCTTCTCGGAGTCGAAGTGAACGCGCCGGTTTCGGGCAGCGCCGAGCAAGTGTTTGCCCGCTTCCTCGACCTGGAGCGCCAGACGAGGGCCGCGCGTACGCCGGAGCAGCTGAGCTACAGCTTGGTCAACGATGGCCAGGCCCTGTTCGGCTTTCGTCATGCCGCGCTATTGATCGCCGGTAAAGTGCAAGCCGTGACCGGCGTCAGCGCCGTCGAGCCGAACGCGCCATTCGTGGCGTTCGTCGAGCAAGCAGTCGCGCAATTGTTCAAAAAGGGGACGCTGGACAAGGCGCGGGTCATTGCCCCTGACGAGGTGAGCGAATCGGTCCAGGCGGATTGGCGAAGCCTGTCGGCCGGGCACGTGTTCTGGCTGCCATTGATCGATCATCAAGGCCAGGTTTTCGGTGGCTTGTGGCTGGCCCGCGACCTTCGCTGGACGGCGCCGGAACAAGTGCTGCTGTCGCAGCTGGGCGACACCTACAGCCATGCGTGGCTGGCGCTGCAACCTCGCAAGCCGTGGCGCCTGCGCTGGACGCGCAAACGCCAGGTCGCATTGGTGGCGGTATTGCTGCTGGGCTTGCTGATTCCGGTGCGCCAGTCCGTATTGGCCCCCGCTGAAGTGGTGCCGTTGGGCGGGCAGGTGGTGGCGGCGCCGTTGGATGGCGTAATCGCCGAATTCCGGGTCAAGCCCAACCAGACCGTCAAAAGCGGGGACCTGTTGCTGCGCTTCGAAAGCACCACCCTCAAGGCCCAGGCCGATGTGGCCGAGCGCGCGTTGGGCGTGGCCGAGGCGGAGCTCAAGGCCAATTCCCAGCGCTCGTTTGCCGACGCCGAGTCCAGTTCGAAGATCGACTTGCTGGCGGCTCGCGTCGAGCAGAAACGCGCCGAGCGCGACTACGCGATGGAGTTGCTCAAGCGCAGCGAAGTCCGCGCCGAGCGTGACGGCATCGCGGTATTCGCCGACGCCGAGCGCTGGCTCGGCAAGCCCGTGCAGACCGGCGAGCGGCTGATGGAAATTGCCGATCCGAACCAGGCCGAGTTGCGTATCGAGTTGGCGGTGGGCGATGCGATTGCTCTGGAGCCGGGCGCGCAGGTGGCGTTGTTTCTCGACAGCGATCCGTTGCAACGGCACCTGGCCCGGCTTGAGCGTTCGGCCTACGAAGCGCAACCTACCGCCGCCGGACAGTTGGCCTATCGGTTGGATGCGCGATTCGATGCCACGGCGCCGCGCATCGGCCTGCGGGGAACGGCGAAGATTTTCGGCGATCGCGCGCCGCTGGCGTTGTACCTGTTGCGTCGGCCACTGGCAGGTCTGCGCCAGAGCGTGGGCTTGTAGCGTGGTCCTGCCGAGCTTGCGGGCCGATCTGCAACTGTCCGCGGCCGCCCCCGACCCGGACGGCTCACCCCAATGGACGCTGGCCGATCCGGTACGCGGCCGCTATTTCAAGTTGGGCGCGGCGGCCATGCGCATGCTGCGACACTGGTCCCTGGGCGATCCGGAACAAGTGCTGCAGGCGGCCAACCGCGAGCCGGGCCTGCCGCTCAATGACGAATCGCTGGAGCAGTTGCTGGGCTTCTTGCGCGGACATGACCTGATCAGCGCCATGGACCCGCAACAACGTGACAGCTATCAGTACAAGACGGCTTCCCAGCGCCAGAGCGTGTGGCAGATCCTGCTGCATCAATACCTGTTTTTCCGCATACCGCTGTGGCGTCCGGATGCGTTTCTCAATCGCGCCTGGCCTTGGCTCGCGCGGTTTGGCCCTGGCGTGCTGCGTTATGGAATACCGCTGACCCTGGGCCTGGGCATTTTCCTGGTGTCCAGGGACTGGCAGCGGTTTCTGGCGACCTTTCCACACCTGTTCAGCCTGGGGGGCGCGCTGGCATTCGGCGTGGCGTTGTTCTTTGCCAAGTTGTGCCACGAATTCGGTCACGCCTTCATGGCCAAGCGCGCCGGTTGCCGGGTGCAGAGCATGGGTGTGGCATTCATGGTGCTGTTGCCGATGTTTTATACCGACGTCAGCGACGCCTGGCGGATCAGGGATCGACGGGCCCGGCTGTTGATCGGCGCGGGCGGCGTGCTCGCCGAATTGCTGCTGGCCTGCATCGCTTTGCTGGCCTGGTCGCTGCTGCCCGATGGCCCGGCGCGCACCGCGGCGTTCATGCTTGCCAGCGCCACCTGGATCACCACACTGATCATCAACCTCAATCCCTTCATGCGCTTCGACGGGTATTTCCTGCTCAGCGATTTTTGGGCGGTGGATAACCTCCAGGGCCGCGCATTCGCCTTGTGTCGCTGGCGTCTGCGCGAAGCCTTGTTCGGTTATGGCGCGGCGGCGCCGGAGCCTTGGTCGCCGAAGATGCGCCGGCGCTTGTTGGTGTGGGGCTATGGCGCCTGGCTGTGGCGCGCGGCGTTGTTCCTCGGTATCGCCCTGGCGGTCTATCACCTGTTCTTCAAGGTGCTGGGCATTTTCCTGATGATGGTGGAATTGGTCTGGTTCATTTTCATGCCTATCGTGAGTGAAGGACGGCAATGGTGGAACCGCCGCGAGCAGGCTCATCGCCCTCGTGTGTTGCTGACTGGCTTGGTGCTGCTGGTGTTGCTGCTGGTCCTGCTGTTGCCTTGGCGCAGCGCGGTGGAGGTCCCGACCATGCTGGAAGCCGGCCGTGCCAGCGCCTTGCATGCGCCGGTGGCGGCGCGGGTCAAGCAGGTCAATGTCCATGACGGCCAGGTTGTGGCCCAGGGCGATGTGTTGATCGAGCTGGAGTCGCCGGACATGGCGTCGCGCCTGGCCATCGTGCGCCGGGAAATCCAGATCCAACAGTTGCAGATGCGCCGCCAGGCCGGCCGCAGCGAAACCGCCGCCGATGCCGGTATCGTCGAACAGCAACTGGCCGAAGCAGTGGCCGAATACCGGGGCCTGGTCGCTCAGCGTGAGCGCCTGTTGTTGCGCGCGCCCCACGCCGGACAAGTACGCGACCTGCTGACGGATCTGCAAGCCGGGCGCTGGCTGTCGCCCACCCAACCCCTGGCTCGAATGGTGCAGGATGACTCACGCTTGCGCGGCTACCTCACCGAAGCCGAGCTCTGGAGGGTCGCGCCGGGTGCCACGGGACGGTTTATCGCTGACGATCCGATGCACGCCTCGATTGCGGTGCAGCTCAACGAAATCGACGCCAACGGCGTAGCCTGGGTCGAGCAACAGGCGTTGACGTCCGACCACCACGGCCCCATCGCTGTGCGCCGTGATTCGCAACAGCGAGCCGAGCCGGTGCAGGCGCAGTATGGGGTTCGCTTGAGCGCCCTCGACGGGACGCCCGCCCCGGCCCAGCCGTTGCGTGGCGTGGTGGTGTTGCAGGGGCAGGGTGAATCGGTATTGGGAGCGGCCTGGCGTCGGGTGGCGGCGTTGGGTGTCAGGGAAAGCGGGTTCTAGGGAGCGAGCATGGATTCAGTGGCGGCAGAGGGGTTGGTGGTGCGTCCATCACGGGTCAGCGATGGTCCGTTCTTGCAGGGCCTGTATCAGGCGGCGCGACCGGATCTGCAATGGATCGACGGCGAGCATGAGCAGGTGCAGCAAATCATCGCGCAACAGTTCCAGGTGCAGGAGCAAGGGCTGGGCGAGAACTTCCCCAACGCCATGCATTACGTCGTGGAAAAACTCGGCAGCGCCATCGGGGCCTTGAGTACGGATTTCGGCCCCAATGAAATTCGCGTGCTCTACCTGGCCTTCATTCCACAGGCCCGTGGTCAAGGTTATGGCCGAGCGGTATTGCAAGGGGTGCAGAAGGCGGCGCAACAGATCCGTTGCCCGGTGGCGACCGTGGTCTGGGCCAGCAACCCGCATGCTCGCCAACATTACCTGGCGCTGGGTTTTGAGGTACAAGAGCGCAACCCGGCGGCAGAGCGGTTGGTGTGGTATCCGAAAGGAAACTGAGCGGCGCCATTTCCGTGTGGGAGCGTGTCCCATCAGTTGAACGCAATGTAGAAGTAACCCACCGACGGATCCCGCCCCATCGGTGGTATTCGCGATACGAAAACCCCTTCGAGCCTTCCCAGTTCTGGCACCTCCAGTGCGCAGAGTCCATCGACGAAGTCTGTGCTTTGCAGGCTGTTGAACTCAACGCTGAACGGCATGCGTTCGCTGCTGGGCATTTTCGCCCTGGGTGCTTCGTCCAGGGTGTCGAAACGCACCGGCAGGCATCTGCCGTCAGGCAGGGTCAGGCTGCCGGTCTGGCCCAGCAGCGGTTGGAAATGGCGGCTATGAACCTGTTGCAGCATGTCGATGCTCCCAAAGGCCGGAAGGCCAAGGCCTTCCGGCGGATTGTCAGTTGCGGGATGGAAAATAACCTTGCAGCGCGATGCTGAAGTTAATGGCCAGGAACGGGTTCATGATTGCCATGGGCATGTTGCCGCCGGTGGGGGATACCGTGCCGCTCACGGTGGTGCTGACGCCTTGCAACGGCACTGGCGAAGCGCCCTGTTGATCGGAGTAGATTGCCGCTGAACCGGGCCCGGTTCCCGAGGTGCCGATGAATGAATTTGTGGGCGTCGGCGTGTTCACCGGATTGCTGGCCGGGTTCGCCAGTTGCAAGGTGGTGGCGGCGGTAATGCCGGTCAATGCATGGGTGTGGTTGGGCAGGTTGTTCAGCGTTGCGGTGACGTTTTCCGTGCCGGCGACTTCGCCGATCACCCGGGGAGTCAGGCCCAATCCGTCGCCTTGGCCGACGGGCATGCGGCCCTGCAGGTTGGGCAGCATGAAGGTGGTTTGTCCGTTGCCGCCGTACGTCACGCCGATCAAGGCGAACAAGGTCTGGTATTGGGCAAGGGACAGCGTCTGCCCATTGCACAGCGCCCAGTCCCTGGGTGCGAAGTTGAAGGCGAATGGCTGGATCGTGCCGATGAATACTTCCATAGATTCCTCATCCCTCAGGTTATTGGTCTGCGGGTGCCCGGCACAAAAAGGACAAGAGTGCGATCAGCCCGACTCCTTCGTTCCCTGGCCTGGTCACGCACGGCTGAGCGTAGACGGGGATGTCTGATTTCGCCGGGCGGAGGGGGTGAAAAAATCTTCGTTCCGCTTAACCGATTCACCCTTTCGACGCCTCGATACCGTCCATCTTCTTTACAGTTTTCGGCGCGCCTGATGGCAAAACACTACTAGGCGAAATTTTTGTTGTCGGCTACGCTTCGGCTACGAAGGGACTAAATACAAGGTGAAGGGATTGCCGCAGTTTCACTTTATTTCCGGTTTACCGCGCTCTGGCTCGACCCTGCTTTCTGCCATCCTGTTGCAGAATCCGCGCTTCCATGCCGGCATGACCAGCCCCGTCGGTACGCTGTTCAGCAGCGTCCTGCAGCAATGCAGCGCCGGCAGCGAATTCGGCTCGGTGATCGACGCTGATCTGCGCCGTCGCCTGTTGCGTGGCCTCTTCGATTCCTACTACGCCGACAAGGCCGACAAACCGGTCATCTTCGACACCAACCGTCAATGGTGCGCCCGCTTGCCGGCCTTGCAGGACCTGTTTCCCCAGGCCAAGACCATCGCTTGCGTGCGCAACGTCGCCTGGATCCTCGATAGCCTGGAGCGGCTCTACCGCGCCAATCCCTTCGAGAACACCAAGCTGTTCAACGACGATGACGAGCGCAACACCGTCTACAGCCGTTGCGAAACCCTGGCCCAGCGCAATCGCCTGGTGGGGTTCGCCTGGACAGCGCTCAAGGAAGCCTATTACGGCGAGAACGCCGAGTCGTTGCTGATCGTTGACTACGACCTGTTGAGCCAGGCGCCCGAGCGGGTCATGCGGCTGGTCTATGAGTTCATCGGCGAGCCTTGGTTCGAGCACGATTTCAATCACTTGACCTACGACGCGCCGGCCTTCGACCAGGCCTTGGGCGTCGCCGGCCTGCACAAGGTCAAGCCCAAGGTTGCGCCGCAAGCCCGGCGGACCTTGCTGCCGCCGGATCTGTTCGAGAAGTATGCCGAGTTGTCGTTCTGGCGCGATGGCGCAGCCAGCGCGGCGAATGTCATTCGTATGAAAACCGACGCCGCGGTCAGCTGATCGCGGTTTTTTTCATTGGCGTGTTGAATAAGTTCGAGTCCAGGTGATCGTCATGTGGTGGAGCAAAGGCAAATCGCGGGTAACCGAGAGCACGCAACCCCTGGTATCGCCAATGATCATGTCTCTGGAACCGCGAATGCTGTTCGACGGCGCGGTGGCGGCCACCGTGGCCGATGCGGCGCAATCGGACGCGCAACCGACTGCCGAGGCGGCCAAGACGCCCACAGCGGACCAGCCTTCCGACACCCATGTTCCCCAAGGCCAGGCCGATGCCACCGAGGCCGCCGTCCCGGGCAAGTCCGTGGTGTTCGTCGATTCACGGGTCAAGGACGCTGGCAGCCTGCTGCAAGGCGTGGCCCCCGGGACCGAGGTGGTGCAACTGGATGCCACCAAGGACGGCCTGCAACAGATCGCCGATTACCTGGACACGCACCAGGGCGTCAGCTCGGTGCAGATCATTGCCCACGGCAACGCCGGTGATTTGTGGCTGGGCAACAGCTACCTGTCGGCGGACAACGTCCAGGCCCGCGCCGAGGTGCTGGCGCAGATCGGCCAGGACATGAACGCCGGCGGCGATATCCTGATCTACGGCTGCTACACCGCCGAAGGCGACCGCGGCATGAGCCTGGTCAATTCGCTGGCGCAGCTCACCGGCCGAGACGTGGCCGCTTCCGACGACCGCACCGGCCTGGGCGGCGACTGGAACCTGGAAATCGCCACCGGCACCATCGAAAGCGCCAACGTGCTGTCGAGCAAGGCCATGAGCGAGTACCAATGGGGCCTGGCCACCTGGACCGCCACCAACAACCTCAACACCGGCGTCGGTTCCCTGCGTGCGGCCCTGGCCTCCGCACAGAACGGCGACATCGTCACGTTCAATAACACCATGACCGTCGGGCTGACGTCGGTGCTGGTGGTCAACAAGAACGTCACCATCGATGGCGATCTCAACAACGACAACGTTGCCGACGTGACCCTGGATGGCCAATACCGGACCCAGATTATCAACGTGACGGCCGGCACGACGGCAACCCTCGATGGGCTGGTGATCACTCGGGGCATGGCGGCGGGTAACGGCGGCAATGGCGGCGACGATGCGCTGGTGTCCAAGGGCGGTGGTATCTACAACGCCGGCACCCTGACCCTGCGCAACGTCACGGTCACCGCGAACGCCGCGTCTGGCGGTGGTGGTGGCGGTGGCGTGACGCCGCAATACGCCGGTGGTGGCGGTGGTGGCGGTGGTGCGGTCGGTAGCGGTATCGGTGGCAAGGGCGGCGATACGCTCAACGCCACGGGTTCCAATGGCTCGGCCGGGCAGGGTGGCGCGGGCGGCGGCTTCTTCAACATTGGCGGGCGTGGCGGTTCCACCACGGGTGGTGCGGGCGGTGCGGCCTATCCGGGTTACAGCACCGGTTCGGCCGGAGGCACGGCCAGCAGCGGTGGCTTGTCCATCGGTGGCGGTGGCGGTGGCGACGGTTATGACGACATCGGTGGGGCAGGTGGCGGCGCGGTCGGGGGTATCTATAACGATACCGGCGCGACCCTGCGCGTCATTGGCAACTCGGTTATCTCCAACAACGTCGGTGCCGGCGGTGGCGGTGGCGGTGGTGGCGCCGGTGGGGGTTACACGCAGGCGGGCGGTGCGGGTGGCGTTGGTGTTGGCGCCATCTGGAACAAAGGCACGATCCTGATCACCGCCGCCAACTTCGCGGCCCTGGCCGGCAACGTCGGCGGCAGTGGTGTGGGTGGGACGAGTGCCGGCAGCGCCGGCGTTTCACCGGCATCGGTGGCCAACGTCTACGGTGACGGCGGCACCATCAATACCAACTATGTACCGGATGAGACACCGCCTACCGCGACCGTCGTGGTGGCCAATACCAACCTGAACTCCGGTGGCACGACGACGGTGACCATCACCTTCTCCGAGGCCGTAACGGGCCTCACCGCGGCGGACCTGACGGTGCAGAACGGCACCGTTGGCCTCTTGAGCAGCGGCGACGGCGGCATCACCTGGACCGGCACCCTGACGGCGGCCAGCAACATCGCCGACACCACCAACATCATCACCCTGAACAATACCGGTGTGGCCGACCTGGCGGGCAATACCGGCGTGGGCACCACCGACTCGAACAATTACGTCGTCAACGACACCGTGGCGCCCACGGCGTCCATCGTGGTGAGCGACACGGCCCTCAGGATTGGCGAGACGTCGACGGTCACCATCACCTTCTCCGAGGCGGTCTCCGGCTTTACCACGGCCGACATGACTGTGGCCAATGGCTCGCTCAGCGGCCTGAGCACCAGCGACGGCGGTATCACCTGGACGGCCACGTTGACGCCGGACGCGGCGGTCACCGATACCTCCAATCTCGTTGTGTTGAATAACACCGGCGTGGCGGACCTCAATGGCAACGCCGGCGTGGGGACGACCAACTCCAACAATTACGCCATCGACACGCAACGCCCGACCGCCACCATCGTGGTCGCCGACACCGCGTTGAGCGCGGGCGAAACCTCGTTGGTGACCATCACCTTCAGCGAGGCGGTGAGCGGTTTCACCAGCGCCGACCTGACGGTCGCCAACGGTGCGGTCACCGGGTTGAGCAGCAGCGACGGCGGCATTACCTGGACCGCAACGCTGACGCCGAGCGCCAGTGTCACTGACACCAGCAACCTGATCACGCTGACCAACAGTGGCATTTCCGACCTGGCCGGCAACATCGGCAGCGGCACCACCGACTCGAACAACTACGCCATCGACACACAGCGCCCGACCGCCTCCATCGTGGTGGCCGATACCGCACTGAACATCGGTGAAACGTCCCAGGTGACGATTACCTTCAGCGAGCCCGTTACCGGCTTCACCTTGGCGGACCTGACGGTTGCCAACGGCTCGTTGAGTGGACTGAGCAGCAGCGATGGCGGCATCACCTGGACCGCGACGCTCACACCGAGCGCCAGTATCAGCGACGCGACCAACCTGATAGTCCTGGCCAATACCGGTGTGTCGGACGCGGCGGGCAATGCCGGTAGCGGCACCACCAGCTCCAACAACTACGCCGTTGATACCCAGCGTCCCACCGCCAGCATCGTTGTCAGCGATACCTCGCTGAGCGTCGGCGAAACGTCTCTGGTGACCATCACCTTCAACGAAGCAGTGACAGGCTTTACCGCCGCTGACCTGACGGTCGCCAACGGCACGGTTATCGGCCTGAGCAGCGGCGACGGCGGCATCACCTGGACCGGGACGCTGACGCCAACCGCCAGCATCAGCGACACCAGCAACCTCATCACCCTGGCTAACTCCGGCGTCGCCGACGCGGCGGGCAACGCTGGCAGCGGCACCACCGATTCCAACAACTACGCCATCGACACCGCGCGTCCGACCGCCACCATCGTGGTCGCCGACTCGGCCGTTGGCGCTGGCGAAACATCGGTGGTGACGATTACCTTCAGCGAAGCGGTGACCGGTTTCACCCTGGCCGACCTGAGCGTCACCAACGGCAGCCTGAGTGGCCTGAGCACCAGCGACAACATCACCTACACGGCGACGTTCACGCCATCGGCGGGCGTCACCGACACCACCAACCTGATCACCCTCAACAATACCGGCGTGGTGGATGGCGCAGGCAATACTGGCAGTGGCACCACCGATTCCAACAACTACGCCGTGGACACCCAGCGCCCGACCGCCACCATCGTGATCGCCGATACGGCGCTGAGCGTCGGCGAAACCTCCTTGGTGACGATCACCTTCTCAGAAGCGGTCAGCGGGTTCGACAATTCGGACCTGAGCGTGGCCAACGGCACCTTGAGCGCAGTGAGCAGCAGCGATGGCGGCATCACCTGGACCGCTACTTTCACGCCGGCCCTTGGGGTGAGCGACACCTCCAACATAATCGTCCTGAACAACACCGGCGTGGCGGACGGGGCCGGTAACAGCGGCACTGGCACCACCAGTTCCAACAATTACCAAGTCGATACCAACGTGCCGACAGCGACCGTCGTGATTGCCGATAGCACCCTCGGCATCGGCGAAACCACGACCGTGACCATCACCTTCAACTCGGCGGTGAGCGGTTTCGACAACAGTGACCTGACCGTCAGCAACGGCACCCTGAGCAATGTCGGCAGTGTCGACGGCGGTGTTACCTGGACAGCCACGTTCACGCCGAGCGTCAGCATTTCCGATACCACCAACGTAATCACCCTGGACAACACCGGCGTGATCAACGTGGCGGGCAACGCGGGTGTCGGCACCACCGACTCAAACAATTATGCGGTGGATACGGTGCGACCCACCGCGACCATTGTCGTGGCCGACACGGCAATCGGTGCCGGCGAGACGTCGCTGGTCACCATCACCTTTAGCGAGGCGGTGACCGCATTCACCGCCGCGGATCTGACGGTCGCCAACGGTACGATTTCCGGGCTGAGCAGCAGCGACGGCGGTATCACCTGGACCGCGACCCTTACGCCCACCAACGGGATCAACGACAGCAGCAACGTGATCTCCCTCAATAACGGCGGCATCATCGATCTGGCGGGCAATGGCAACGTCGGCGCGACCGTCTCCAACAACTACGCGCTCGATACCCAGCGCCCTACCGCCACTGTCGTGTTGAGTGATTCATCATTGAGGCCGGGCGAAACCGCCCAGGTGACCATAACGTTCAGCGAGGCGGTGAGCGGCTTCAGCAATGATGGCCTGAGCGTTGCCAACGGCACCTTGAGCGCCGTGAGCAGCAGCGACGGCGGCCTGACCTGGACTGCCACGTTTACCCCGACCCTGGGCGTGAGCGACACCACCAACCTGATCGTCCTCGACAACACCGGTGTGAGCGATGGGGCCGGCAACACCGGTACCGGTACCACCAATTCGGCCAACTACGCCGTCGAGACCCGCGTGCCGACCGCCACCGTCGTGGTGGCCGATCCAGCGCTGAGCGTGGGCGAAACGTCACTGGTGACGATCACGTTCTCTGAAGCGGTGAGCGGTTTCGACAACAGCGACCTGACCGTCAGCAACGGGACGCTGAGCAATGTGTCCTCGACCGACGGCGGCGTCACCTGGACGGCAACGTTTACCCCGGCAAGCAACGTCACTGACACCAGCAACCTGATCAGCCTGGACACCAGCGGCGTGTCAAACGTGTCGGGCAATGACGGCGTCGGCATAGTCAATTCCAACAACTACGCGGTCGACACCGTGCGTCCGGGCGCCACCATCGTGGTGGGCGATACGTCCCTGGGCATTGGCCAGACCACGACAGTGACCATCAGCTTCACCGAGGCGGTGTCCGGCTTCGACTTGTCGGACCTCAGCGTCGCCAATGGCGTGCTGTCCAACCTCGCCAGCGTTGACGGCGGCCTGACCTGGACGGCGACCCTGACGCCGACGGCGGGTATCAACGACGCCACCAATTTGATCTTGCTGGATGCCAGTAACGTGCAGGACAGCGCCGGCAATGCCGGTGTCGGCATTGCCATCTCCGCCAACTACGCCCTCGACGCCACCCGGCCGACCGCGACCATCGTGGTGGCCAATCCGAGCCTGGGCGTGGGCCAGACGACCCAGGTCACGTTCACTTTCAGCGAGGCGGTGACGGATTTCGACCTGTCGGACCTGAGCGTCACCAACGGCGAACTGAGCAACCTGAGCAGCAGCGACGGCGGCAAGACCTGGACAGCGACCTTCACTCCGTCGGTGAACCTCACCGACCCGAGCAACTTCATCGCCCTGGATACCAGCAACGTCAGCGACCTGTCGGGCAACGCCGGGTCAAGCGTGTCGGTGTCCAACAACTATGCGATCGACACCGTGGTGGCCAACGATGTGAAGCCACCGCCAGAGTTCCTGATCTCGGATCCGGTCACCGTCATCCCGTCGTCCGAGGTGCCCTTGCAACCAATCATTTTCAACCCGCCAACCGGCGACTTGGGCTCGCCGCTGGGCTTCCCGCCGCTGTTCGAGCAACGGGACGTGGGCGGTGGTCTTCGGCCCATCGGGGATATCTTCATCAACCGTGGCGAGTTGGCGCCCAGCTATATCGCCCAGGTTTTCAGCAGTGACGCCGGCGGGGACGGCTCGGGCCAAGGGTTCCTGGGTTTTGGCGGCGGCGACGGCGGCGTGTTTGGCAGCAGCACGATTTCTAGTTTGTTCAACCAGGACACGGGTTCCGATGGCGAGTCGCTGGATGCCTTCGAGAACCGGTCGATAACGGGGGGCGATGCCTCCCAAGGCCTGCGCGGCGTGTTTGGCGCTCCGACCTTGGGCCAGCAGTTGCAGCAGCTCAAAGACACAGAACAACGCCAGGTGGACAGCCTCGCGACGGCTTTGAAACAGGCCGGCACCAGCCAAGCGCTGGCCTGAGAATTCCATAAAAAATACGGTAGCCAGGGGCAATCCAGGGATGAATAGAAGTCAGAAGTTATTCGGTGTGAGTTTGCTGGCGTTGGTGATCAGCGGTTGTGCGGTCACCAGCGAGCCGATCGATCGAAGCACCAGCGAACAGCGCGCCCGGAACGACCTGCAGAATATGTACAAGGACCAGGAGCCCCTCAGTGGTCCGTTGACGCTGCACCAGGCCATGGCCCGCGCGGTGAAGTACAACCTCGAAGGCCGCCTGAAAATCATGGAAGAGGCCTTGGCCAAGCGTCAGCTGGACCTCGCCAGCTTCGACATGCTGCCGCGCATGGCCCTCGATGCCGGTTATGTGGGGCGTAACAACGTCAGCGCCTCCAGCAGCCAGAGCGTGGAGACCGGCACCCAGTCCCTGGAACCGTCGACCTCCCAAGACCGCGACCGCGAAGTGGCGGACCTGACCATGGTCTGGAACGTGCTCGATTTTGGCGTCAGCTACATCAGCGCCAAGCAGGCCGGTGACCAAAGATTGATCGTGCAGGAACGCCGGCGCAAGGTGATCAATACCATCGTCCAGGATGTGCGCTCGGCCTACTGGCGAGCCATGGCCGCCGAACGTTTGCTCAAGCAGATCGACAGCCTGATGGCCCGGGTCGAGGCGGCGCGAGGCAACAGCCAGAGCATGAGCGAGCAGCGCATCGGCGACCCGGTGCAGGCCTTGGGTTACCAGCGCTCGCTGATACAGGCGACCCGTCAGTTGGAAGAACAGCGCCGGGCCTTGTCCCTGGCCAAGACCGAACTGGCGACCCTGATCAATCTGCCGTTGGGCACCGAGCTGACCCTGGCGACCCAGGATGAGTACGCCATCCCGGAACTCAAGGTCGATTTGGCTCGCCTCGAACAGGAAGCGCTGGCCAGCCGGCCGGAACTGCGCGAGCAGGACTACCAGACCCGCATCACTGCGGCGGAAACTCGCAAGGCCATGTTGCGCTTGCTGCCGGGGCTGGAATTTTCCGCCGGCGGGCATTACGACAGCAACTCGTTCCTGGTGGAGCAGGGCTGGGCCGACTACGGCGTCAAAGTCACCTGGAACCTGTTCAATGTCATCTCCGCTCCAGCGGCTATCGACGTGGCCAAGGCCGGTGAAGAAGTCGCGGCGGCACGGCGCCAGGCGATGTCGATCGCCGTGCTGGCGCAGCTGTACGTTGCCAACGCCAACTACCGCGAAGCGCTGCGCCAGTTCAAGACCAGCCAGGAGCTGTCGGACATCGATGGGCAAATCGTTGGTCAACTGCGTAGCCGTCACCAGGCTGCGGGTATTGGCGAACTGGACCTGATCCAAGGCGAGCTGAATACCTTGCAGGCGGACCTGCGGCGGGACCTGGCCTATGCCGACCTGCGCAACGCCTACGGACAAATCTTCGCCAGTGCCGGCCTCGACCCATTGCCGAACGAGGTGCAGTCCACCGAAGTGCAGTCGATTGCCACTGCGTTAGCTAATCGCGAAGCGGCCTGGGCGCAGGGCGATATCACGCTGCCGAAAACAGCCACGATGACTCAATAACCGGGCACAGCCATGACGCGCCCGGCGTTTTCCCGCCTGCCCGTCACGGTGAACCTGCCGTTGCTGTTGCAAGCGCTGGCAGCCATCAAGGACGAGCGTTGGCGAGGGCATTTCAACACTGCCTATCACAGCGGTGATTGGAGCGGCGTGGCGTTGATCTCGGCTGCCGATGCCTTGACCGAGCTGTCGCCCGGACACGGTAAGCCCGTGTACCGCGTGCCCTGGTCAGAGGATGGTCGCTGGCAAGAAGCATTGGCCGATTGGCCTCTGGATATCGTCTCGGCCCGCCTGCTGCGGTTGGGCCCGGGTGGTCTCATCCATGAGCATCGCGACTATGACCTGGGCGGTCCGGACGCCGACCTGCGCCTGCACGTTCCGCTGCTGAGCTCGCCAGGGGTTACGTTCTGGCTGGACGGGCAGATCATTGCGATGCAGGCGGGCGAATGTTGGTTTCTCGATCTGGCGCGTCCTCATCGCGTTGCCAATCAAGGCGACCAGGCGCGAATCCATCTGGTGCTCGATTGTCGCCCCGGGCCATGGTTGGACCGGCAGATAGCCGAGGGGCTGCGTAGTACACCCGAAGCCGTCTTTGGGCAAAGCGACCTGGCCCGTTTCCAGCATTGCGTGGAGGTCGATCCTCAGCTTGCCAGCGCGTTGCAAGGCCTCCATGACCTGGACACTTTCGTTGAAACCGCGCTGACGCTTGGGGCGGAACAAGGGCTGCATTTCACCCGGGAGCAATTGCGGGCTGCCATGCGCCACGGTCGCCGACAATGGAGTGACCAGTGCAAGCCCTGAGGCTGGATGGCTGGTTGCCGATCCGCGTGTGGCAGGAGGCCGGTGAGTGGCGAGTCGATTGGTGCTGGTTCGGTGACCGACGACTGTCGCAGCCGTTCTTCGGCGATGCCGTGGAAGAAGCCCTGCGCTTGCCCTTCAACCTGGTGTTCCGCCGCCAGACACCCTTGGACGTCCTGGGCCAATGGCAGCGACAGAGCCCCGGCCTGGCGCCCAGCGCATTCATCTTCCATGCCTCCCGATGCGGCTCGACACTGATCAGTCAGATGCTCGCCCAACTGGATGACCACATCGTCATCTCGGAGCCGCCGCCCCTGGATGCGCTGCTGCGCAGTGATTTGCCGCCTGCCGGACGGCGCGTGGCGCTCAAGGGCTTGGTGTCGGCCTATGGGCAGCGCCGTCGAGGTGGGGAGCAACGGCTGGTGATCAAGCTCGACGCCTGGAACATCGGCGAATTGGCGCTGTTGCGCGAATGTTTTCCCGATACGCCTCGGCTGTTCCTGTACCGCGATCCGCTGGAAATTGCCGTCTCCCATCTGCGCCGCCCTGGCATGCACATGGTGCCGGGGTTGATCGGGGCGAGCGTGCTCGACGATGAATTACCCTTCGTCAGCCAGGAAGATTTCATCTCGCGTCGGGTGGGCCGTTTGTTGGCGACAGGTCTGGAGCACTGCCAGGCGTTTGCCGCAATGGCGGTGGACTACACCGAACTGCCCGAGGCGATGACGGGAAGGCTGGCGGCGTTTTTCGGGCTTGATGATGAGCAACGCAGGCGAGTGTTCGCAAAAGTGGGGCAGCATGCCAAGCAGCCGGCGCAGGCATTCACTGGCGACAGCGAGGACAAGCGCCGGGAGGCTTCGGCGCTGTTGCATGAGCGGGTCAGGTGTTACGCGCAGGCACCCTATGAAGCGTTGAGATCGTTGTAGTCCAGGCGATCCCGCTTCTGCGGTGAAGGTGCTTGCCACAAAGGGTTCAGCGTTCGCTTCAAAGGACTAGACTGCGAGAGTCCCCCAGCCGATCCTTTCATGCTCAGGAGTTTCGCATGGAAACGCCGATCCATAACCTTCCCGCGCTGTTCAAACAACTCGGCCTGCCCGACGACGCCGTCAGCATTGATCAATTCATCGCCAGCCACTCGCCGCTCAAGCCCGAATTGCATCTGGCCGACGCATTCTTCTGGAACGAGAGCCAGCGGCAATTGCTGCGTGATGAAATTCTCGAAGATGCCGATTGGGCGGTGGTGGTGGATCAGCTCGACGTGCTGCTGCGCAAGGGCCGAAGTGGTTGAGGCTTATGCTGCAATACTTGTGCTAGCGAGCTTGCTCGCGATAGCGGCCTATCAATCAGTGCCGATGCGAGACACAACAGATCGCGAGCAAGCGCGCTTCCCCATGGGCTGATCAGTTATGCTATTTAAGCCTTAATAAATAGCTTCTTATTCCTTAAGCAATGCAGCTCTCCTCCTTATACTCGTCCGCAAACAGATACGCAGGAGAGCCCCATGCGCAACGAATCGATTCGCTACCTGATTGTGCCGGGCTGGCAAGGATCGCCAGACAATCATTGGCAAACCCACTGGCAGGCCAGCCTGCCCAATAGCACCCGGGTCGAACAGGCTGACTGGTTGACGCCACGCCGAGAAGATTGGGTCGCCGCGCTGGCAGAAGCCATCGCCGCTGACAGCACGCCGGTGATTCTCATCGCGCACAGCCTGGGTTGCATCACGGTTGCCCATTGGGCTGCTACAGCTCCGGTGCAGCTGTTACGACAGGTGCGCGCCGCGTTGCTCGTGGCACCGGCGGATGTGGAGCGGCCGGCCTGCGCCCCGGCGTTGCGCAATTTCGCGCCGATCCCGACGAACCTGCTGCCATTCCCCAGCCAAGTGGTCAGTTCCGACAACGACGCGGCAGTCAGTGCCCCGCGCGCGCTGGAGCTTGCACGCAACTGGGGAGCCGAGGCCGGGATTCTGGCGGGGGCCGGGCATATCAATGTGAAATCCGGACATCAGCGTTGGGAGCAGGGTTTCGCTTATCTCTACCGCCTGCAAACGCGCATGGAGCATCACGCCCTGCGTCGTGCCTGAATTTTTAGTGCCCTCCGTCTCCCGGCGGTTTGGGCGGGAGCCTGCCATGACCCTGCACGAAACCTTTGGCCAGCCATTGCTGACCTTTCCCGACTCGGAAAAAAGCCCTCTGAGCATCCGCGCCAAGGCGCTGGTTTTCGTCGACCCACGTTCGCGGCAGTTACGCCAGGAGCTGGAGCGATTGGCACCGCGCTCGGTCTCGGTGTTGATCCGCGGCGAAACCGGCACCGGCAAGGAGCTGTTGGCCAGGCACATCCACCGCGAAAGCAATCGGGGCGGGTTGTTTGTCTCAGTCAATTGCGGCGCCATCAGCCCTACTTACGCCGATGCCGAGTTGTTTGGCTACGCCGCTGGCAGCCATAGCGGTTCGGCCAGCAGCCGGGCGGGGTGGTTCGGCTCGGCCAATGGCGGCACGCTTTACCTGGACGAGATTGGCGACTTGCCGTTGCCGATCCAGATCAAATTGCTGGCGGCCCTGGAGAACCATGAAGTCACTCGCGTTGGTGCGCACCAGCCCAGTCCGGTGGACGTACGCCTGGTCGCGGCCACCAGTATCGATCTGGCGCAAGCGGTGTCGGCTGGAAAATTCCATGATCGGCTCTACCACTACCTTTGCGAGGGTCAGCTTGAGCTGCCGGCCTTGCGCGAAAGAGTGGGCGACATCCTGTCCCTGTCCGAATACTTCTTGGGCATCTACAGCCAGCGGCTTGGTTTGACGGTGCCGCTGATCAGCGAAGCGGCGCAGCATGCCCTCGAACGGCACAGCTGGCCGGGCAATACACGCGAGTTGGAAAACGTCATTCACTTCGCATTGCTGGTGAGCACGGGAAACGAGATTTTGCCGGAGCATTTGAATCTGCCCTCCCGGCCATCGGCCCTGGGACTGATCGACGGCCAGGTGGCGCAGGTTATCGCCCAGGGCTCGGAAACCGAACGCTTGGCCCTCAAAGCGTGGCTCGTTCAATTGAGCCACACGCTCTAGACCGGACTCGTTCAACTGCGGCGAAGGTGCTCGCTCCCTCGTCACAAAAATCTGCGGTTTTCCTATATGAGTAAAATGAATATGAACTTGAATAAAAGATATTGTTAAGGCATAAAAATTATCGGTATCTTGCGCATCACGCCAGCGATAGCACTTCGCTGGCACTTTACTTCTGGCCGTCGCCCATGACGCCTGTGATTTTCGATAAGGACACCGCATGAAAAAGGTTCTGTTGTTCACCGCATTGGCGGCAGCCCTCACCTCGGGCCTGGTCCAGGCCGCAGAGAAGCTGGTCGTCGCAGCCACCCCGGTACCCCACGCCGAAATCCTTGAGCTGATCAAGCCAGCCCTCGCCAAAGAAGGCGTGGACCTGGAGATCAAGGTTTTTACCGACTACGTTCAACCCAACGTACAGGTTGACCAAAAGCGCCTGGACGCCAACTACTTCCAGACCCTGCCGTACCTCAAGAGCTTCAACGAAGGCAAAGGCACTGATCTGGTAACCGTAATCGGCGTGCACGTCGAACCGTTTGGCGGCTACTCGAAAAAGGTCAAGAGCCTGGCTGAGCTGAAGGACGGCGCCACCATCGCCATCCCTAACGAAGGCAGCAACAGCGGCCGGGCCCTGATCCTGCTGCAGAAGGCTGGCCTGATCAAACTCAAGGACCCGAAAAACGCCTTGGCGACGCCGAAAGACATCGCCGAGAACCCGAAGAACTTCAAGTTCAAGGAGTTGGAATCGGCCATGTTGCCGCGGGTGCTGGATCAGGTCGACCTGGACATGATCAACACCAACTACGCCTTGGAGGCAGGCCTGAACCCGGCCAAGGACGCCTTGGTGATCGAAGGTTCGGATTCGCCTTACGTTAACTTCCTGGTCGCCCGTCCGGACAACAAGGACAGCGACGCCATCCAGAAACTGGCCAAGGCCCTGACTAGCCCGGAAGTGAAGGCGTTCATCGAGAAGAAGTACAGCGGCGCGGTACTGCCGGCGTTCTGATTCGCGCGGTAAACCCTGTTACGGTTTCAGACGTCGACGGCTGATACAGCGTCGGCGTTTTTTATGCTCGAAAGATTGCTTGGGTCAGGGACAGGATTACCTGTGGCGAGGGAGCTTGCTCCCGCTCGGCTGCGCAGCAGTCGCAAAACCCGCTAATGCGATCTGCATGAAGGACGGCTGGGGGCCTGCTACGCAGGCCAGCGGGAGCAAGCTCCCTCGCCACAAGATCAAAGGCGAAAATCAGGCCATTCTGGTCTTCAACGCCCGGCGCAACGCCACCAATAATTTGACTATTTCCTGCGGTTCCAGTCGCTGCGGCACTTTCACGTCAGCCATTTTTTTCTTCCTTGTAATGGTGAGGGGATGTCGAAAGGATCCTCCCTGCGGCGCAAGGAAAATAGTCGTCTTTGTCCTTTCCGGCAAATCCGAAGATAGTTTTTTGTGTGATATTAATATGCCTTAACGGTATTTAAATTCTACTTCTTATACCTATAAAGTCAGTGCCTGCGAGCAGTCATCCGCTGCCCATGGACCGCATCACCGCCGCTTACCCAGTGGCGTCCAGGATCTTCAATGAACTTCGATTACGCTTTTATCCTCAGCACCCTCCCGGCGTTTCTCAAGGCTGTGGGCGTGACGCTGCAGGTCGGTCTTATCGCCATCGTAACGTCGCTGCTGGTGGCGCTGGTCAACGCGACGATCCTGGTGCTGCGCACGCCTTATCTGCAACGCCTGGTGGGGTTGTATGTGGAACTGGCCCGCAACACACCGCTGCTTATCCAGCTGTTCTTCGTCTATTTCGCCTTGCCGGTGCTGGGCATCAAGATCTCGGGGTTTGCGGCGGCGATCATCACCATGACCTTCCTGGGCGGCGCCTACCTCACGGAAGTGCTGCGGGCCGGCGTGGATGCTGTGCCCCAGGCGCAACTGGAGTCCGGTCGCTCCATCGGGCTGTCCCACGGGCAATTGCTGCGCTACGTGATCCTGCCGCAGGCCGGAATCCTCAGCCTGCCGTCACTGTTCGCCAATTTCATTTTCCTGCTGAAGGAGACCACCGTGGTCTCGGCCGTGGCGGTGCCGGAGATTCTCTACACCACCAAAAGCTACATCGCGCTCTACTACAAGACCTACGAAATGCTCGCCGTGCTGACGCTGATCTGCGTGCTGCTGTTTTTGCCGCTGTCGCTGTTGCTCAGCCGTCTGGAAAGGAGGCTCCAGCATGGCCAGTTCGGGTCTTGAGTTGCTGTGGGTGTCGTTGCCGCAACTGGGCGAGGGCGCCGTCCGAACCTTGTCGATTTCCTTTCTGGGAATCGCCTTCAGCACTGTTGGCGGCGTGCTTTATGGCGTGTTGCGGACATTGGGCGTGAAGTGGCTGGACGCCGTCCTGCGGGTCTATCTGGAGCTGTTTCGGGCGATTCCGGTGCTGGTCTGGTTGTACCTGCTGTTTTTCGGTCTGCCGATTTTTTTCGGCCTGAGCATTCCAAGCTTCTGGTGTGCCGTCCTGGTGTTGTCGTTGTGGGGCGCCAGTGAGGTCGGCGAAGTGGTGCGCGGCGCCTTGCATTCGCTGCCGCGGGGCCAACGGGAGGCGGGCTTGTCGATTGGGCTGAACGGGCCGCAACTCTACGGCCATGTGCTGCTGCCACAAGCGCTCAGGCGCATGACGCCGCCGACCATCAACGTCTACACCCGCATCATCAAGACCAGCTCCCTGGCCGTGCTGATCGGCGTGGTGGACGTGATCAAGGTCGGCCAGCAGATCATCGAGCGTACCTACGAATCCGTGCTGATTTACGGCGCGCTGTTCCTGTTTTTCTTTTTCATCTGCTACCCGCTCTCGGCCGCCTCGCGCGTGTTGGAGCGGCGCTGGACGCAAGCATGAGCGCATTGATCGAGTTCAAGGGTTTCAACAAGTTTTTCGGCGAACAGCAGGTGCTCGACGGCATCGACCTGCACGTGAAGACTGGCGAAGTGATCGTCATCCTCGGCCCCAGCGGTTGCGGCAAAAGTACCTTGCTGCGTTGCCTTAACGGCCTGGAAGTGGCCCACGGTGGCAGCCTGGCATTTGCCGGACGCGAGCTGCTGGACAAAGGCACCGATTGGCGCGAAGTGCGGCAACAGATCGGCATGGTGTTCCAGAGCTACCACTTGTTCCCGCACATGAGCGTGCTCGACAACGTGCTGCTCGGCCCGGTCAAGGTGCAAAAACGCGACCGCCGCGAAGCGCGCGCCCAGGCCGAAGCCCTGCTGGCGCGGGTGGGCCTGCTGGACAAGCGCGATGCCTTCCCGCGCCAGCTCTCTGGCGGCCAGCAGCAACGCATCGCCATCGTGCGTTCGCTGTGCATGAACCCCAAGGTCATGTTGTTCGATGAAGTCACCGCCGCCCTCGATCCGGAAATGGTCAAGGAGGTGCTGGACGTCATCCAGGGCCTGGCTCGCGAAGGCATGACCCTACTGATCGTCACCCACGAAATGGCGTTCGCCCGTGCCGTGGCTGACCGCATTGTGTTCATGGATGCCGGGCGCATCCTTGAACAAAACCCTCCCGAGATTTTCTTTACGAACCCGCAAACCGCACGAGCGCAGCAGTTCCTGGAGAAGTTCTCCTACGTCGCCGCACTACCCAACACGACTCAAACAAAGGAACTGGAACTGTCATGAAAACTGCCAAGTCTTCTCTGCTGCTATTGCCATTGCTCGCTGTTGCGCTGCTGGCCGGCTGCAATAAAACCGAAGAACCGCCGAAGCCGAACACCGCCAGCCAGAGCAGCGCGCCAGCCGGCTACCTGGAAAAAATCAAGGCGCGGGACAAGCTGATCGTCGGCGTCTTTACGGACAAGCCGCCGTTTGGTTTTGTCGACGAGGCGGGGCGGTATGTCGGCTTCGATACCGACATCGGTCGTCGATTTGCCAAGGACCTGCTTGGCGATGAAAACAAGGTCGAGTTTGTGGCGGTCGAGCCGGCGAGCCGGATTCCGTTCCTGCAAAGTGACAAGGTCGACCTGATCCTGGCGAACATGACCGTGACCCCGGAGCGCAAGGAAGCGGTGGAGTTCACCAACCCGAATCTGAAGGTCGCGGTACAGGCGCTGGTGCCGCAGGCCAGCACGGTGAAAAGCCTTGGTGACCTGGCGACCCGCACCACCATTGTCACGACCGGTACGACGGCGGATATCTGGCTGACCAAGAATCACCCGGATTGGAAACTGCTCAAGTTCGAGAAAAATTCCGAGTCCTTGCAAGCATTGGCCAACGGCCGTGGCGATGCCTATGCCCAGGACAATCTGGTGCTGTTCAGTTGGGCCAAGCAGAACCCCGGCTATCGGGTGCTCGAGCAGACACTGGGCGCCGAAGCACCGATCGCACCGGCGGTGAAGAAGGGCAATGTCGAGCTGCGTGATTGGGTCAATGCCGAGTTGGCGAAGCTGGGGGAAGAGAAATACCTGCTCAAGCTGTACGACCAATATGTGCGCAAGGAACTGAGCGATGACACCAGGCCGGAAAGCGTGATTGTCGAGGGGGGCAAGTGGCAGGGGTGATTCTCTGATTGTTGAGATGACCTTCCGATAGCCATCGCGAGCAAGCTCGCTTCCACAATGGATTTTCATATGCTCACAGTTCTGTGTTCACTGAAGGTTTACTGTGGGAGCGAGCCTGCTCGCGAAGGCGGTCTATCTGGCGCCGACTAGTCCGGCCAATGCCACGCCGGCTCATCCAGCGCGCGCTGCCCGGCAATCCCGGTCTGCCCAAAATCTTTTTCCAGCACGATGCAATTGCAGTGCTCGTCCTGCTCCAGCGCGGCAATCAGGCGCGAGGCGTGGGATACGACCCAGACCTGGCAACTGGCCGAAGCGCGGATGATCAAGCGCGCCAGGGCCGGCAACAGGTCGGGGTGCAGGCTGGTTTCCGGTTCGTTGAGCACCATCAGCGACGGCGGTCGCGGTGTGAGCAGCGCGGCCACTAGCAGCAGGTAGCGAAGGGTCCCGTCCGACAGTTCGGCGGCGGTCAGCGGCCGTAGCAGGCCGTGTTGCTGGAACGCGATGGCGAAACGTCCGCCTTGCAACTTGTCGATGTGCAGATGGGCACCGGGGAACGCATCGCCGATGGCCCCATGCAACGCGTCGACGTCACCGATTTCAAGAATGGTCTGGAGGGCTGCGGCCAAATCGCGCCCATCGTGATGCAACACCGGTGTGCGTGTGCCCAGTTGCGGTTGGCGCACCGGGGCGTCGGCGTCGCTGCGAAAGTGATCATAGAAGCGCCAGCGGCGGATGAATTCACGCATTTTCAGCACCTCCGGCGAAGCACGCAGGCTGCCGACCTGGTCGAACAGGCTATCGAAGGTCGGGGTGTGCTGGGACAGGACATCCCACGAACGGCCTTCGCGGGCACGGACCATCGGCCCGTTGCGGTCCACCAGCAGGCTGGCCGGTCGGAACACGGGGCCGGCCCAGATGCACTCGCGCTTGATTTCCGGGTCCAGTGAAAACGCCGATTGACTGGGCGCTGGCAGGCCGAGCGCGATCGAATAGCTGAAGTCTTCACCGGCGAATCCCAGGCGCAGGCGCTTGGTGCCCTGACGCACGACCGCCTGCACTGGCACTTCGCGGTTGCGCATGCGCCGGCTGATTTCTTCGGGGCCGGCCCAGAAGGTCGAATCCAGCCCGCCTTCACGGGCCAAGGCATTTACCACTCCGCCCTGTGCCGTCTCCGCCAACAGTCGCAAGGCCCTGTACAGATTGGATTTGCCGCTGCCGTTAGGGCCGGTGATCAAGTTCAACCGACCCAACGGGATGACCAATTTATTGATGGATCGGTAGTTGGCCACCGCCAATGTCTTGAGCATGCATATTTCCTTTGCGTGGTCGCAATCAAGTCTGCCCGATTGCCGTGCATTCGGTGAACCCTGTTCTAAGCTCAGAGTCGTATCGTCACTGGTACGTCGGTACAACGCAAAGGAGTCTGCATGACTGGTCCCGGAATCAAATTGATTGTTGGCTTGGGCGTGTGTGCGTTGTTGACGGGGTGCGGTGATAAGAAACCCGAGGAAAAAGCCTTGCCACGGGTGTTCATACAGCAAGCCACGCCCAGCGAATACGCGGCCTCCGTGACGCTGACCGGCGATGTCCAGGCCCGCGTTCAGGCCGACCTCTCGTTTCGCGTGAGCGGCAAGATCATCGAGCGCAAGGTTGACGTCGGTGACCGGGTCTCGGCCCGGCAAGTGTTGGCCCGGCTCGATCCTCGCGACTTGCAGACCAACGTCGACTCCGCCGAAGCCCAGGTGGCCGCCGAACAGGCGCGGGTCAAGCAGAGCGCCGCCGCCTTCGTGCGCCAGCAAAAGCTCTTGCCCAAAGGCTATACCAGCCAGAGTGAATACGACGCGGCCCAGGCTCAACTGCGCAGTAGCCAGAGCGCGCTGACGGCGGCCCAGGCACAACTGGCCAATGCTCGCGAACAGCTGAGCTACACCGCGCTGATCGCCGAGGCGCCTGGCATCATCACGGCACGCCAGGCGGAAGTCGGCCAGGTGGTCCAGGCCACCGAGCCGATCTTCAGCCTGGCCAGGGACGGTGAACGTGACGCAGTGTTCAACATCTATGAATCTCTGCTGCGCGAACCGCCGTCGGACCCGGCTATCACCATCAGTCTGCTGGACAACCCTGCTATCAAGACCACCGGTACGGTGCGTGAGATCACCCCGGCGGTGTCCGCCGAGACCGGCACCGTGCAGGTCAAGGTCACGCTTCATGACTTGCCTGAAGGCATGCGCCTGGGATCCGTGGTCAGCGCCACGGCCAAGTCCGCCGGAAAGACGGCCGTGGAACTGCCCTGGTCGGCACTGACCAAGAACCTCAGCGAGCCCGCCGTGTGGCTGGTGGACGACGAAGGCAAGGCGCAATTGCATACGGTCACGGTCGGTCGTTACTTGACCGGCAAGGTCATCATCAGCGACGGGCTCAAGGGCGGCGAGAAGGTCATCATTGCCGGCGGGCAGCTGCTCCATCCTGGCGTGCGCGTTGAGGTCGCCGAAAACAATTACGCCAAAGCCCCGACAGGAGCCCAGCCATGAAGCGCTTATGGATGGTCTTGGCCGGCCTGCTGCTGGCCGCCTGTTCGAAGGAAGAGGCGCCGCCGGAGCCGGTGCGACCGGTGTTGTCAATCGAAGTCCGGGCTTTGGACCAACAGGCGCTGGGACGTTTCGCGGGGAATATCCAGGCGCGTTACGAGACCAACGTGGGGTTCCGGGTGCCGGGCCGCATTGCCAGCCGCAACGTCGATGTCGGCGCCGAGGTGAAGAAGGGCGACCTGCTCGCGACACTCGATCCCACTGATCAGCAGAACCAATTGCGCGCTGCCCAAGGCGATCTCGCGCGGATCCAGGCGCAGTACATCAATGCCCAGGCCAACGCTCGCCGGCAGCAACAATTATTCGACCGAGGGGTCGGTGCCCAGGCGCAACTGGACATCGCCCAGACGGACCTGAAAACCACCGCGGCGTCCCTGGAGCAGGCCCGGGCCTCGGTGGAGCAAGCCCGCGATCAGCTCAACTACAGCGAGCTGCATACCGACCATGACGCTGTTGTCACGGCCTGGAATGCCGAGGCGGGGCAAGTGGTGACCGCCGGCCAGCAAGTAGTGACCCTGGCCCGACCCGACGTGAAGGAAGCGGTGATCGACCTGCCCGCCGGGCTGGCCGAGCGCCTGCCCGAGGACGTGGTGTTCGAAGTCGCCGCGCAACTGGACCCGGCGACCCGCACCACGGCCATCGTGCGCGAGATCGAGCCCCAGGCCCAGAGCGCCACCCGCACCCGTCGCGCGCGCCTGACGCTGACCGATACTCCACCGGGATTTCGCCTGGGCACAGCGATCAGCGTGACCCTGAGCTCGGCCATCGAGCCACGCATCGAACTGCCTCTCAGCGCCTTGCAAGAGGTTGATGGCAAGACGCGAATCTGGCTGATCAACCCGCAGGACCAGACGGTTTCGCCACGGGACGTGCAGGTGCTGGAACGGTCGGACGGCTCGGTGTTGGTGGCCAACGGCATCAAGCCCGGCGACCGCGTGGTCAGCGCTGGCGTGAACAGTCTCCAGCCGGGGCAAAAAGTGAAACTCGACGAGGACGCACGATGAAAGGGCCTTTCAACTTATCGGAATGGGCCCTGCGGCATCAGTCGTTCGTGTGGTACCTGATGTTCGTCGCGTTGTTGATGGGCGTGTTTTCGTACCTGAACCTAGGCCGCGAAGAGGACCCCTCGTTCACCATCAAGACCATGGTCATCCAGACGCGCTGGCCTGGCGCGACCCAGGAAGAAACCCTCAAGCAGGTCACGGACCGCATCGAGAAAAAACTCGAAGAGCTCGACTCCCTCGATTATGTGAAGAGCTACACCCGACCCGGGGAATCGACGGTATTCGTCTATCTGCGCGATACCACTGGCGCCGAAGAGATTCCCGAGATCTGGTACCAGGTCCGCAAGAAGATCAACGACATTCGCGGCGATTTCCCGGAAGGCCTCCAAGGGCCGGGATTCAATGACGAGTTCGGTGACGTCTATGGCTCGGTGTACGCCTTCACCGGCGACGGCTTGTCGATGCGTCAGTTGCGTGACTACGTGAAGCAAGTACGTGCCGAGATCCGCGAGGTGCCTGGCCTGGGCAAGGTGGAAATGGTCGGCGAGCAGGACGAAGTGCTGTACCTGAATTTCTCCACCCGCAAACTCGCGGCGCTGGGAATCGACCAGCGCCAAGTGGTGCAGAGCCTGCAATCGCAGAACGCGGTGACCCCGGCCGGTGTGATCGACGCCGGGCCAGAGCGGATTTCCGTGCGCACCTCGGGCCAGTTCCAATCGGAAAAGGACCTGGCCAACGTCAACCTGCGACTCAACGATCGCTTTTATCGACTGGCCGACATCGCCGATATCCGCCGTGGCTACGTCGACCCCGCCACACCGATGTTCCGCTTCAACGGCACGCCGGCCATTGGCTTGGCCATCGCCATGAAGAAGGGCGGCAACATCCAGGAATTCGGCAAGGCCCTGCATGCACGCATGAACGAACTGACCGCCGACCTTCCGGTGGGCGTCGGCGTGCACACGGTGTCGGACCAGGCCGAAGTGGTGGAGGAGGCCGTCGGCGGCTTCACCAGCGCGTTGTTCGAGGCGGTGATCATCGTGCTCGTCGTCAGTTTCATCAGCCTCGGCATCCGGGCGGGGCTGGTGGTGGCCTGCTCGATCCCGCTGGTGTTGGCGATGGTTTTTGTCTTCATGGAATACAGCGGCATCACCATGCAGCGGATCTCCCTCGGCGCGCTGATCATCGCCCTGGGCCTGCTGGTGGACGATGCAATGATCACCGTGGAGATGATGGTCACCCGCTTGGAGAAAGGCGACACCAAGGACCAGGCCGCCACCTTTGCCTATACCTCGACCGCCTTCCCCATGCTCACCGGGACCCTGGTCACCGTGGCCGGTTTCGTGCCCATCGGCCTGAACGCCAGTTCGGCGGGCGAATACACCTTCACCCTGTTCGCCGTGATTGCCGTGGCGATGCTGGTGTCATGGATCGTCGCGGTGCTGTTTGCGCCGGTGATCGGCGTGCACATCCTCAGCACCAACATCAAACCCCACAGCGCCGAGCCGGGGCGCATTGGTCGGGCCTTCAACGGTGGCCTGTTGTGGGCGATGCGCAATCGCTGGTGGGCCATTGGCATCACGGTGTTGCTGTTTGCGTTGGCGG
Source organism: Pseudomonas sp. R4-84 (assembly GCF_054130985.1). Taxonomy (NCBI): domain Bacteria; kingdom Pseudomonadati; phylum Pseudomonadota; class Gammaproteobacteria; order Pseudomonadales; family Pseudomonadaceae; genus Pseudomonas; species Pseudomonas sp. R4-84. Next base: position 5,360,770 of record NZ_CP096390.1, on the reverse strand, counting down.
TGTTCTGCATGCGCTTCGTGCAGAACCAGTTCTTCCCGTCCTCGGACCGCCCAGAGATCCTGGTGGACCTCAACCTGCCGCAGAACGCCTCGATGGACGAGACGCGCAGGGCGGTCGATCGCCTGGAAGCGACCCTCAAGGATGACCCGGATATCGCGCGCTGGAGTACTTACATCGGCGAAGGCGCGATTCGTTTCTATCTGCCGCTGGACCAACAGCTTCAAAATCCGTACTACGCGCAACTGGTGATCGTCAGCAAGGGCCTGGAGTCGCGCGCGGCCCTGACCGAACGTCTGCAAAAGCGCTTGCGGGAGGATTTCGTCGGCATTGGCAGCTATGTGCAGGCCCTGGAAATGGGCCCGCCGGTGGGCCGTCCGATCCAGTATCGCGTCAGCGGCAAGGACATCGACCAGGTGCGCAAGCACGCCATCGAGCTGGCCACCGAGCTGGACAAGAACTCCCACATCGGCGAAATCATCTACGACTGGAACGAGCCAGGCAAAGTGCTGCGCATCGACATCGCCCAAGACAAGGCGCGGCAACTGGGCTTGTCTTCGGACGATGTCGCCCGGCTGATGAACAGCATCGTCAGCGGCTCGCCGGTGACCCAGGTCAACGACGATATCTACCTGATCGACGTGGTAGGGCGCGCCGAAGACGCCGAGCGCGGCTCGCCGGAAACCCTGCAGAACCTGCAGATCGTTACCCCGAGCGGCACGTCGATTCCGTTGCTGGCCTTCGCTACGGTGCGTTACGAGCTGGAGCAGCCGCTGGTGTGGCGTCGCGACCGCAAGCCCACCATCACCATCAAGGCCGCCGTGCGCGATGAAATCCAGCCCACGGACCTGGTGCGGCAACTGCAACCGGACATCGACAAATTCGCCGCCAAATTGCCAGTGGGCTACAAGATCGCCACCGGCGGTACGGTGGAAGAAAGCAGCAAGGCCCAAGGGCCAATCGCCAGCGTTGTGCCGCTGATGCTGTTCTTGATGGCGACGTTCCTCATGATCCAGCTGCACAGCGTGCAGAAGCTGTTTCTGGTGGCGAGCGTCGCGCCGTTGGGCCTGATTGGCGTGGTGCTGGCGCTGGTGCCGACGGGCACGCCCATGGGCTTCGTGGCGATCCTGGGCATCCTCGCGCTGATCGGCATCATCATCCGTAACTCGGTGATCCTGGTGACCCAGATCGATGAGTATGAGCGTGACGGCTACGAGCCGTGGGACGCCGTGGTGGAAGCCACCGAGCATCGGCGCCGGCCGATCCTGCTGACAGCTGCCGCGGCGAGCCTGGGGATGATCCCGATTGCCCGGGAAGTGTTCTGGGGGCCGATGGCCTACGCGATGATCGGCGGCATCATCGTCGCCACGCTGCTGACGCTGCTGTTCCTGCCGGCGCTGTACGTGGCCTGGTACAAGATCCGCGAGCCGAAGCGTGATTGAGCCGGCCGAGTACTGTCAGATGTGGCGAGGGGATTTATCCCCGCTGGGCTGCACCGCAGCCCCAAAGAAAACAACCTCATTCAACCTGATACACCGGGTTTGCAGCCTTTTGGGGCTGCTTCGCAGCCCAGCGGGGATAAATCCCCTCGCCACAGGTTAGGTGTCTGGTCTCGGCAGCGCGCAATTTTTACTTGCGCAACAACCGCAACCCATTGAACACCACCAGCAGACTCACCCCCATGTCGGCAAACACCGCCATCCACATGGTCGCAAGCCCTGCAAAGGTCACCCCAAGGAAAATCGCCTTGATGACCAGCGCCAGGGCGATGTTCTGCTTGAGGATGCTCGAGGTCTGCCGCGACAGCCGGATGAATGCCGGAATCTTGCGCAGGTCATCGTCCATCAAGGCCACGTCGGCGGTCTCGATGGCCGTGTCGGTGCCGGCCGCCGCCATGGCGAAACCGATTTCCGAGCGGGCAAGCGCCGGGGCGTCGTTGATGCCGTCGCCGACCATGCCGACGCGGTGGCCTTGGGCGTAAAGACCTTCGATGGCGTGTAGCTTGTCCTCTGGCAGCAGGTCGCCACGGGCCTGATCCATGCCCACCTGCCTGGCGATCGCTTCGGCGGTGTGGGCATTGTCGCCGGTCAGCATCACCGTCTTGATACCCAGGTCATGCAGTTGCCGGATGGCTTCGCGGCTGGAATCCTTGACGGTGTCGGCGACGGCAAACAGTGCCAAGGGTTTTGTGCTGTCGAGCAGCAGCACCACGGACTTGCCTTGTTTTTCTAGGGCGAAGAGCTTCTCTTCAAGCTCAGGGGAGCAGAGGCCAAGGTCTTCCACCAGGCGATGATTGCCCAGGTGATAGGTCTGGCCACCGATGTCGCCACGGACGCCGCGCCCAGGGAGCGCCGCAAAGTTATCCACAGTCTGCTGCGGCTGTTTTTTATCCACAGCCGCCTCGGCAATCGCCTGGGATACCGGATGGTCTGAGCGCGCCGCGAGGCTGGCGGCCAGGGCCGGGACCGCCGTCTCCAGAGTCGGGTTCAGCAGTACGTAATCGGTCTGTACCGGTTTGCCATGGGTAATCGTGCCGGTCTTGTCCAAAGCCAGATAATCGAGTTTGTGGCCACCCTCAAGGTAAACGCCGCCCTTGACCAATATGCCTTTGCGCGCCGCAGCCGCCAGGCCGCTGACGATGGTCACCGGGGTGGAAATCACCAGCGCACAAGGACAGGCCACCACCAACAGGACCAGTGCGCGGTAGATCCAGTCGAACCAGCTCGCGTCCATGAACAGCGGTGGGATGACTGCCATGGCCAGGGCCAGGGCAAACACCGCCGGGGTGTAGATTTTCGAGAATTGATCAACGAAACGCTGGGTCGGCGCCCGGGAACCCTGGGCTTGCTCCACGGCGTGGATGATCCGCGCCAGGGTGGATTGGTTGGCAGTGGCGGACACGGTGTATTCCAGCTCGCCGGCCTGGTTGATCGTGCCGGCGAACACTTTGTCGCCCACGGTTTTTTCCACCGGCAGGCTTTCACCGGTAATGGGTGCCTGATCGATGGTCGAGCGTCCAGCGACCACGTCACCGTCCAGCCCAACCCGCTCGCCAGGACGAACCCGCACCCTTGCGCCGAGGGCGATGGTTTTTACGTCCGCTACCTGCCACGTGCCGTCGGCCTGTTGCACCGTGGCTTGCTCCGGCGCCATTTGCATCAGGCCGCTGATGGCGTTGCGCGCCCGGTCGAGGGATTTCGCCTCGATCAGCTCGGCCACGGTAAACAGGAACATCACCATCGCCGCTTCCGGCCATTGGCCGATGAGCACGGCGCCGGTCACGGCAATGCTCATCAAGGCGTTGATGTTCAAGTTGAGGTTTTTCAGGGCAATCCAGCCCTTCTTGTAGGTGCCGAGGCCGCCGCTGAGAATCGAGACCAATGCAACCAGCGCCACCACCCAGTTCGGCGCGGCATTGGTGAAATGAATCACCTCGGCAGCCAATGCCGTCACGCCGGACAGTGCCAACGGCCACCAAGGCTTGGCTGGGGCGGGTGGGGTGTGGGTGGGGTCCTCCTGGCCGTCGGCCAACGCCTCGGCTTGCATTCCGAGGGACTCGATCGCTTTGATGATCGGGGTGTCGCTGGGCAAGTCGTGGGTCACGCCCAATACCCGGTTGATCAGGTTGAATTCCAGCTGTTGCACGCCTTCGAGCTTGCCGAGTTTGTTCTGGATCAGCGTTTGCTCGGTGGGGCAATCCATGGCCTGGATGCGAAAGCTGCTCAGCCGCGCACCGTCCGTCGGTGTTTTGCCGAGGTTGACCACCGACGGTGCTGCTTTAGCAGCACAGCAGGAATGCCCGTGGCCGTGGCCGTGGTCGGGGTTATGGAGGTGAAGGGAATCGCTCATCGGGGACGTCCATGAAAAGTACCTGTTGCGCAGTAAAGACCCTGTAGCCACTATAGGGTCAAGCACCTATTTCGGAGGCTGCATCATGAAAATCGGAGAACTGGCGAAAATCACTGATTGCCAGGTGGAAACCATCCGCTACTACGAACGTGAGGGCCTGTTGCCGGAGCCGGCCCGCAGCGACGGCAATTACCGCGTCTACACCCAGGCCCATGCCGAGCGGCTGACGTTCATCCGCAACTGCCGCACCTTGGACATGACCCTGGAAGAAATCCGCAGCCTCCTGGCCCTGCGCGACAGCCCCCAGGACCAGTGCGAAAGCGTCAATGCACTGATCGACGAGCACATCCATCACGTCAAGGCCCGCATCGATGGCCTGATGGCGTTGCAGGCACAACTGATCGACCTGCGCCATCGCTGTGGCGAAGGGCCGGATCTGGACCAATGTGGGATTTTGCAGCGGCTGGAAGTCAGTGGGGCGGTAGCGCCGGATGTGGAGCATTCCCATGTAGGCAGGAGCCATGGGCATTGAGCGGCAAGGAAAACCAATGTGGGAGCGAGCCTGCTGGCGATAGCGGTGGATCAGTCACATAAGTATTGAATGTGAGGACGCTATCGCGAGCAGGCTCGCTCCCACAGGGAAGGGTGCTGTTTTTTAGACCGCCATCGGCGCGGTCATCGGCGCATGGTGCTGGTAGCCTTCCAGGGAAAAATCGCTCGGCTCCACCTGTTCCAGCCACTCCGGCTGGTACACGCCGGTCTTGGCAAACTCCGGCACGCGCTCGGAAATCACCAGCTTGGGCATCGGGAACGGCTCCCGGGTGAGCTGTTCGTTGAGCATGTCCAAGTGGTTTTCGTAGACGTGGGCATCGCCGATGAAATAGGTGAACCAGCGCGGCGTGTAGCCAGTCAGGCGACCGATCAGGCTCAGCAGCGCGGCGCCCTCGGTGAGGTTGAATGGCGTGCCCAGGCCCAGGTCGTTGGAGCGGATGTAGAGGGTCAGGGAGATTTCCTTCGTCTCGACATTCGGGTGGAACTGGTAGAGCAGATGGCACGGCGGCAATGCCATTTCATCGAGCTGGGCGCAGTTCCAGCCGTGGAACAGGATGCGCCGGCTGCCCGGGTCCTTGATGATGGTGTCGACGCACTGGCGAACCTGGTCGATGGCTTTGTACAGCACCACGTAGGCCTGGCCGTTTTCTTCGCCCTCGGCGATCTGGCGATAACCCTGGACGAGCGTCTGCTCGATGGCCGCCGGGTTGCTCAGGGGGATCTGTTTGTACGCCGGCCATTTGCGCCATTGCACGCCGTAGATCTCGCCCAGGTCGTCTTCGCCCTGGCGGAATGGGTTGGCCAGCCATTGGGCATTTTCGTTGGCGTTCTGGTCCCAGACCTTGCAGCCCAGGGCGCGGAACTCGGCGGCGTTATTCACGCCACGGAGGAAACCGCACATCTCGCCGATGGCCGACTTGAAGGCCATCTTGCGGGTGGTGATGGCGGGAAAGCCTTCCTTCAGGTCATAGCGCAGCATGGCGCCAGGGAAGCTGATGGTGTTCACGCCGGTGCGGTTGGCTTGCTTGGTGCCGTTCTTGATGACGTGGGCCACCAGATCGAGATATTGCTTCATGGATTACCTGTGTCCTTGAACCCGAGGCCGTGCCCCGGGGTTCGAATTTTTAAACCTTGGCCACTGCAGCCGGCGCGCGACGATAGGCCAGCCAGATCAGCGCCAGACCGCCAATGATCATCGGCAGGCACAGCACCTGGCCCATGGTCAGCCAGTTCCACGCCAGATAGCCGAGCTGGGCGTCCGGGACGCGGACGAACTCGACGATGAAGCGAAAGATGCCATAGAACAGCGCGAACATGCCCGACACCGCCATGGTCGGTCGCGGCTTGCGCGAAAACAGCCAGAGAATCAGGAAGAGTGCCACGCCTTCGAGGGCGAATTGATAGAGCTGCGACGGGTGGCGCGGCAACTGCGACGGGTCACTGAACGGTGGGAAGACCATCGCCCACGGTACGTCGGTCGGCTTGCCCCACAGCTCGGCATTGATGAAGTTGCCGATGCGCCCGGCCCCCAGACCGATCGGCACCATCGGCGCGACGAAGTCCATCAGCTCGAAAAACGATTTGTTGTTGCGCTTGCCAAACCACAGCGCCGCCAGCATCACGCCGATGAACCCACCGTGGAATGACATGCCGCCCTTCCAGACTTCGAATATCAACGTCGGGTTGGCCAGATAGGCGCTCAGGTCGTAGAACAGGACGTAGCCCAGGCGTCCGCCGACGATCACCCCCATGGACAACCAGAACACCAGGTCGGAGAGCTTTTCCTTGTTCCAGGTCGGGTCGAAGCGGTTGAGCCGCCGCGACGCCAGCAGCCAGGCGCCACCGATACCGATCAGGTACATCAGGCCGTACCAGTGGATTTTCAGCGGACCGATGGCCAGGGCCACCGGATCGATCTGCGGGTAAGGCAGCATGGGCATTCCTCATGAACGTCAAAAATTCCCGGGCGACGCTGCCACCTCGGGATTAAGCCAGGATTGTGTCAGAGCAGGAAACTCAAGCCCACGCTGAACAGCAAGGCGGCGAACAGCCGCTTGAGCAAGCGCGGCGACAAACGGTGGGCCAACCTCGCGCCGACGCGAGCGAAGACCATGCTCGTCAGGGCGATGCCCAGCAGCGCCGGCAAATACACAAAACCGAGACTATGGGGTGGCAACAGTGGATCCTGCCACCCCAGAATCATGAAACTTAACGCACTGACCAGGGCGATGGGCAATCCACAGGCCGAAGAAGTCGCCACCGCTTGTTGCATCGGTACGCTGCGCCAGGTCAGGAACGGTACGGTCAGCGAACCGCCACCGATGCCAAAAATCGCCGAGGCCCAGCCGACCACCGTGCCGGCCAGGGACAAGCCAACCTTGCCCGGTACCGTGCGGCTGGCCTTTGGCTTGAAATCCAAGGCCAGTTGCGCGGCGACGAGCATGGCGAACACACCAATGATTTTTTGCAGGTGCGGACCGGAAATCGCTTCGGCGGTGATCGCGCCGAAACCGGCACCGATCAGGATCCCGACGGTCATCCAGGTAAAGATCTGCCAGCGTACGGCCCCTTTTCGATGATGCTCGCGCACGGCATTCACCGAAGTGAAGATGATCGACGCCAGGGAAGTGCCCACGGCCAGGTGCGTCAACACCTGCGGATCGAACCCCTGCAGGGTAAAACTGAACACCAACACCGGGACGATGATCATGCCGCCCCCCACGCCGAACAGCCCGGCCAGCACTCCGGCACAGGCGCCGAGCAGCAGATAGAGCACAAATTCCACCAGCGTTGCCTCGACCGTCGCAAATAAGAGCGGCATGGTAACGGATCGAGGGCATCCGGCTCCACTGAAGGCGATGGATGCGTCAGTGATGTATGGGTAGAGTGGTGGGGATGCGACGAATAGCCTTTGTGGCGAGGGAGCTTGCTCCCGCTGGTGGGCGACGCCCACCCAACGAGGTTTTTAGGGCTACTTCGTAGCCCAGCGGGAGCAAGCTCCCTCGCCACAAAAGCGGTGTTGTTCAGCTTCATTCTTAACAGGACAACCTGATGTGCCTGATCGTATTTGCCTGGCGCCCTGGCCACGCCCAGCCGCTGATCGTCGCGGCCAACCGCGACGAGTTCTACGCGCGACCGACCTTGCCCCTGGCCCAGTGGCCCGACGCGCCCCATGTCCATGCCGGTCGTGACCTGGAGGCTGGCGGCACCTGGCTTGGCGTAGGTGCCGGTGCTCGCTTCGCGGCCCTGACCAACATCCGCGACCCCGGTCAGCTACCAGCATTCAAGTCTCGCGGCGAGCTGGTGGCGCGGTTCCTGATCGGGGATCTGTCGATCGCTGATTATCTAAGCGACGTGGTGCCGCGTGCCGGCGAGTACGGCGGCTTCAACCTGCTGCTTGGCGACGGCACGCAGCTGTGGCACTACAACGCACGCGATGCCCGACCTCAGCAGTTGGCTGAAGGGGTCTATGGCTTGTCGAACGCTGGGCTGAACACGCCTTGGCCCAAGTTGCTCAAGGCCCGGGCTGCGTTGAGTGAGGTATTGCATGACCCGCACCCCCAGGCCTTGCTGGCGCTGTTGAGCGATCCGCAACCGGCCCCAGTGGCCGAGTTGCCGGACACTGGTGTGGGGCTGGCGACGGAACTGCTGCTGTCGAGTGTCTTCATCGCCAGCCCGGCCTACGGGACGCGGGCGAGCACGGCGCTGATCGTCCATGCCGATGGAACGCGGCAGATGGTCGAGCGCAGTTTCGGGCCCCATGGGGGGCATTTGGGGGAGGTGGAGCTAATCGTTTGAATGCAGCAAGGAACCCGTGGCGAGGGAGCTTGCTCCCGCTGGTGGGCGAAGCCCGCCCAATAAAAGCGGGGGCTACTTCGTAGCCCAGCGGGAGCAAGCTCCCTCGCCACAGGTGCTCGTGCCTAGAGGGTCTTGCTCGAAGCCGGATTGATCATCCGCGCCAACCCAAGGTTCTTCAGCGCCAACTGCAAGGAGCTGTGGATCACCTGCGGATTGTCGATGGTCATCAGCTCCGCCAGCAGTTCCTGGGCCTTGCTGAGGTTGATCTGGCGCAGCATCCACTTCACTTTCGGCAGGTTGGTGGCGTTCATCGACAGGCTGTCGAAGCCCATCGCCATCAGCAGCACCGCCGCCGCCGGGTCGCCGGCCATTTCGCCGCAGATGCTCACCGGCTTGCCTTCTGCATGGGCATCACGGACCACTGTCTGCAGGGCCTGCAGCACCGCCGGGTGCAGGTAGTCGTACAGGTCGGCCACCCGAGGGTTATTGCGGTCCACGGCCAGCAAATACTGGGTCAGGTCGTTGGAGCCTACCGACAGGAAGTCCACCTGCCGCGCCAGTTCCTTGGTCTGGTACACCGCCGCCGGAATTTCGATCATTACCCCGACGGGTGGCATCGGCACGTCGGTGCCTTCATCGCGCACTTCGCCCCAGGCCCGGTGAATCAGGTGCAGCGCTTCTTCCAGCTCATGGGTGCCGGAAATCATCGGCAACAGGATGCGCAGGTTGTTCAGGCCTTCGCTGGCCTTGAGCATCGCGCGCGCCTGGACCAGGAAGATTTCCGGGTGGTCGAGCGTCACGCGAATGCCGCGCCAGCCGAGGAAGGGGTTGTCTTCCTTGATCGGGAAATAGGACAGGGATTTGTCGCCGCCAATGTCCAGGCTGCGCATGGTCACCGGCTGCGGATGGAACGCCGACAGTTGCTCGCGGTAGATCGCCAGCTGTTCCTTTTCGCTGGGGAAGCGCTGGTTGATCATGAACGGCACTTCGGTGCGATACAGGCCCACGCCCTCGGCGCCACGTTTCTGCGCCCGGGCGACATCGGCCAGCAGGCCGGTATTGACCCACAGCGGCATGCGGTGGCCGTCGAGCGTCACGCACGGCAGGTCCTTCAGCGCATCGAGTCCCAGGGACAGTTGCTTTTCTTCTTCCACCACGTCGGCGAACTGCTTGCGCAGCACGTCGCTGGGGTTGGTGTAGACCTCGCCGTGGTAGCCGTCGACGATCATCTGGATGCCGTCGACTTTGGAGTACGGCAGGTCCACCACGCCCATGACCGTCGGGATGCCCATCGCCCGGGCCAGGATCGCCACGTGGGAGTTGCCCGAACCGAGCACCGAGACCAGGCCCGCCAGCTTGCCCTCCGGCACTTCGCCGAGCATCGCCGGGGTCAACTCCTCGCTCACCAGGATGGTGTTGTCGGGATAGACCAGGGTCTGCTGACGTTCTTGCTGCAAATAAGCCAGCAGCCGGCGACCCAGGTCCTTGACGTCGGAGGCGCGCTCGCGCAGGTAGGCGTCGTCCATCAACTCGAAACGGTTGACGTGGTCGGTCACCACCTGGCGCAACGCGCCCTGGGCCCATTGGCCGGTCTTGATGACCGTGGTGACTTCGCTGCCCAGGGACGCATCGTCAAGCATCATCAGGTAAACGTCGAACAGCGCGCGCTCTTCGGGGCGCAACTGCGTCGCCAGCTTGGCCGAAAGGGCACGCATGTCGGCCCGCACGCCTTCGATGGCGGTCTTGAACAACCCGAGCTCGGCGTCGATGTCGGCGATGGCCTTGTCAGGCACCACATCGAGGTCGGCGGGCGGCAACATGACCACTGCGGTGCCCACCGCCGCGCCCGGGGAACCTGGCACGCCGACGAACTTGGCTTCCTGGATGCCCTTGCCCTGGCGGCCAAGGCCGCTGATCGAACCGGTGGCCTCGGCATGGGCGATAACCCCGGCCAGTTGCGCGCTCATGGTGACGAGGAAGGCTTCTTCACCCTCATCGAACTGGCGGCGCTCTTTCTGCTGGATGACCAACACGCCGACGACGCGGCGGTGGTGAATGATCGGCGCGCCGAGGAAAGACGCATAGCGTTCTTCACCCGTTTCCGCGAAGTAGCGGTAGCGCGGGTGGTCCGCGGCGTTTTCAAGGTTCAGGGGTTCTTCCCGCGTGCCGACCAGGCCGACCAGGCCTTCATTGGGCGCCATGCTGACCTTGCCGATGGAGCGCTTGTTCAAGCCCTCGGTGGCCATGAGCACAAAACGGTTGGTCTCGGGGTCAAGCAGGTAGACCGAGCAGACTTGGCTGCCCATGGCCTCTTTGACGCGCAATACAATAATGCCCAACGCCGCCTTGAGATCCTTGGCGGCGTTAACTTCCTGGACGATCTTGCGCAGCGTATTGAGCATGGCTCGGGGTCGAACTCCGTCGTCAGTCGCGCGTCAGCAGGCGCGGGGCAAGCTCTTTGAGAGCGCGTCGATACACCTCGCGCTTGAATGTCACCACCTGGCCCAACGGATACCAATAACTGACCCAGCGCCAGCCATCGAACTCCGGTTTACCGGTCAAATCCATCCGCACCCGCTGCTCATTGGAGATCAGGCGCAGGAGAAACCATTTCTGCTTCTGGCCGATGCACAGTGGTTGGCTGTGCGTCCTGACCAGGCGTTGCGGCAAACGATAGCGCAACCAGCCTCGGGTGCAGGCGAGTATTTCGACATCTTCGCGCTCCAGCCCGACTTCTTCATTCAACTCACGGTACAAAGCTTCTTCCGGCGTCTCCTGGGGGTTGATCCCACCCTGGGGAAACTGCCAGGCGTCTTGATTGATACGGCGTGCCCATAGCACCTGCCCAGCATCATTCGTAAGAATGATCCCCACATTGGGACGGAAACCATCGGGATCGATCACGGCAACAACCTCGCAAACGCATGTCGCCGCATTGTTCCACAAAGGTTGTGAAAGCAGCAACGAGACTGCCGAGCTTATGTGCACTCTTGTGAAAAGTACGTATTCTGGGCGCCTTTCTTCAGATATTTCAGCGAGTAACTGCAATGCGGCTGGCTTTATTCGACTTGGACAACACGCTGCTGGGCGGTGACAGCGATCACGCCTGGGGCGATTACCTGTGCGAACGCGGCTTCCTCGATGCCGTGAGCTACAAGGCACGCAACGATGAGTTCTACCAGGACTACCTGGCGGGTAAGCTCGACAACGCCGCGTACCTGAATTTTTGCCTGGAAATCCTGGGTCGTACCGAGATGGAAGTGCTGGCACAGTGGCACCTCGATTACATGCGCGACTGCATCGAACCTATCGTATTGCCCCAAGCGATCGCGCTGTTGAAGAAACACCGTGACGCCGGCGACAAACTGGTGATCATCACCGCCACCAATCGCTTCGTCACCGCGCCGATCGCCGAGCGACTCGGGGTAGAAACCCTGATCGCCACCGAATGCGAGATGATCGATGGCCGTTACAGTGGCCGCAGCACCGACATTCCCTGCTTTCGCGAGGGCAAGGTGACCCGGTTGAACCGTTGGCTGGAAGAGACTGGGTATTGCCTCGACGATAGCTACTTTTATAGCGATTCGATGAACGACCTGCCGCTGCTGGAAGCGGTGACGCATCCGGTGGCGGTCGACCCGGACCCGAACCTTCGGGCCGAGGCCCAGAAGCGTGGTTGGCCGGTCATCAGTCTGCGCGACTGATCTCACTGCCGCCCGCCGGGCAAACACCGGCGGGCCGCTTACGCGGGCTTGGCTACCATCAGGTAGAAAATCGCCATGAATGCCAGGAACGCCGGCCAGCCCAGCGCAAACCACCAGCGCATGTAGGTGGCGGCCTTGATTGGCATGGGTGTGCCGTCCCGCAAGGCTTGCTCGGCCATCTTGTGTACGCGGATCTGCAACCAGACCACTGGCAGCCAGCAGGCGCCCGCCAGGCAATAAAGGCCGATGCTCCACACCAACCAGCTCTGTTGCAATTGCCAGCCGGCGATGTGCATCAGGGCCAGTCCGCTCAGTGGCTGAAATACGGCGGTGGTGGCGGTGAATGCCCAATCGGCGAAAACCAGATGCTTGAAGGTGACGGCGATGACTTCAACCTTGCCGCTGCGCCAGGCCCGGAGCGCGTAGTAGGCAGACCCGGCGCCCAGGCCGAACAGGATGGTGGAAGACAGGATGTGCAGGGTTTTCAACAGCAAGTAGATGCTCATCGGCGGGGCTCAGTCCAAAGCAACCATAACGTCGCGACTACCAATACCAGATTCTTGGCGACAGCCGCAAAAGGGTCGAACCAATAGTGCGGCAGGATAAAGCTGATGCACAGCGTATAGCCGAGCATCAGACCCAACTGCAGCCGCAATGCCTGTTGGCGCCAGCGTTTGAACAGCATGCCCACGCCCAGCGCGCCATCAAGCAGCGCGCCGCTGACGACCGCAAGCTTGGCCCAGGCGCCATACACGCCGGCTTCGGCCATGATGCGCAGGCCCCAGTCGAAGCCTGGGCCGAGGCATACCACGGCGGTTCCCAACCAGATGAGTGCGAGCACCGCCAGCATCAACGGGCGGATCGCCCGAAGGCTGCTCTGGGCGACGGCGGGCCATCCCTGCAAGCGGGTCTGTACGGGGGCGGCGTGATATCCGCAGATTGATGCGAGCACCTCGGGGTCGGCCAGGTTGTCCCGTTGTGCCAGGGCCACGCTTTGCCGGTTCAACGCTCGCCAGCCGAACCGGTCCCCCATCCGGCTGCCCACTTCGGTCAACAGCGCAGGCGCCTTGATGTAGCGTGCCGGCGCCCAGCCCTGCGCGGCTCGCAAATGATCGATGAGCCGGGCCAGCGTCATCGGCTCGGGTCCCACCAGCGGCACCACCACCGACTCGGTTGGCCATTGCCGCAGCAGGGCGAGCACCGCGCCCGTCAGGTCATCGATGTGCACGGGTTGGATGCGCGCCGTCAGATCCAGCAAGGGAATCAGTGGCCACGGTGAAAGGCCCTCCATCCAGCCACTGCTCGCGCCGCCTGGCCCCACCACCAACGAAGGCCGCAGCACAACCGATGGGATGTGGAGGCTGGACAGATATTCGTCAGCCCGTCCCTTGCTTGCCAGGAACGGCACGTCGGATTGAGCGCTCGCGCCCAGTGCGGAAATCTGCAGGATGCGAACGCCACGGCGTGCGGCGTGCTCGAACAACGCGCACGCGCCACGATCCTGGACCAGACTCAGCGCCTGGGCATCCACGCTGAGCAAGCCGGCCGCGTTGATCAGCAAATCAACGTCCGTAGGGAGGGCGAAATGTGCCGGGTCGGCCGACAATACGCCGAGATCCAGCTGCCGCCATTCAACCCCAGGCGAACTCGGCGGCCCGGGTTCACGACGGGTCGCGATGATCGAGTGGCCGGCGCCGTGCAGCGCCCTCAGCAGGTGGCGTCCGATAAAGCCGCTGCCTCCCACCAGTAGGATTTTCATGACGTTCCTTGTCGGTTAGATCGGTTTGGCACCCATCAATGCGGCGATGGACAGGAAGCCGACGCCACCGATGATCGCCAATGCCAGGGTAAACCTGCCGCCGCCACCGTTGCCCATGCGCAGGCGGTTGAGCCGTGCCAGCAGCCAGAAAACGCAAAGCGCCGCCACGGTGTAGATCACGCTGGAACCCAGCAGCCAGGTTTGCCCCAGCGGCCAGCCCACCAGATGAACCAGCCACCAGCCGGTAAACGGCATGCTCAGCATGCACACCAGCATCGTGCCCCACGCCAGCAGCCAAGGGCGCCGCAGCGTGCAGCTTGGTGCCTCGCTGCGTTTGCGCCAGGCCACAACGGCTAGGCTTGCAGCGCAAGCCAGAAGCAAGACCGTGGCCGCGACGTGCAGGATTTTCAAGGTCAGCAGAGTTTCCATGGGGTTTCCTTAGGCTGGTGTCCTTCAGCGTAGCCCTTCAGCCGAGAAACAGCTGATAGGCCGGGTTATCGCTTTCATCCCAGTACGGATAGCCGATTTCCTCCAGGGCGGCCGGCACCAGGTGGCGCTCATCGTGAGGCACTTGCAGCCCGGCGACCACGCGGCCATCCGCCGCACCATGGTTTCGGTAGTGGAACATCGAGATGTTCCAGCGCCCGCCCAGTTTATTGAGGAAGTTGAACAGCGCCCCCGGGCGTTCCGGGAATTCGAAACGCAGGACCACCTCGTCGATGACGTGAGCGGCATGGCCGCCGACCATGTGGCGAATGTGCAACTTGGCCAGTTCATTGTCGGTCAGGTCCAGCACCGGGAAGCCTTGCTCGGTCAGGCTGGCAATCAGCTTGCTGCGCGGGTCGTTTTCCGGATGCGTCTGCACGCCTACGAAGATGTGCGCTTCGCTGCCGGTGTTGTAGCGGTAGTTGAATTCGGTGATCTGGCGTTTGCCGATGGCCTCGCAGAACGCCTTGAAGCTGCCCGGCTTCTCGGGGATGGTCACGGCGATGATCGCCTCGCGGCCCTCGCCCAGTTCGGCGCGCTCGGCCACGTGGCGCAGGCGGTCGAAGTTGACGTTGGCGCCGGAATCGATGGCCACCAGCGTCTGGCCGCTGATGCTGCGTGTCTCGACATACTTCTTGATGCCGGCAACGCCCAAGGCGCCGGCAGGTTCGGTGATCGAGCGGGTATCGTCGTAGATATCCTTGATCGCTGCGCAGATCTCGTCGGTACTGACGGTGATGACTTCATCCACGTAGTGCTTGCAGATATCGAAGGTGTGCTGGCCGATCTGTGCCACCGCCACGCCATCGGCGAACAGGCCCACGGTTGGCAGGACCACGCGTTCGCCAGCAGCCATGGCCGCTTGCAGGCAGTTCGAATCGTCCGGTTCGACGCCGATGATCTTGATCTCGGGGCGCAGGTATTTCACGTAGGCCGCGATGCCTGCG
Organism: Pseudomonas sp. R4-84; assembly: GCF_054130985.1. Classification (NCBI taxonomy): domain Bacteria; kingdom Pseudomonadati; phylum Pseudomonadota; class Gammaproteobacteria; order Pseudomonadales; family Pseudomonadaceae; genus Pseudomonas; species Pseudomonas sp. R4-84. The sequence goes on along the minus strand of NZ_CP096390.1, from coordinate 5,345,678 downwards.
ATCAGCCCGCCACCGCCCACCGGGACGAATATCGCGTCCAGGCGCCCCGGGTGCTGGCGCAGGATTTCCATCGCCACGGTGCCCTGCCCGGCAATGGTGTGAGGATCGTCATAGGGATGAATGTAGACGTAGCCTTTTTCGTCGACCAGTTTCAACGAATAGGCCAGGGCCTCGGGGAACGAATCGCCATGCAACACCACTTTGCCGCCCCGGGAGCGCACGCCCTCGACTTTGATTTCCGGCGTGGTCTTGGGCATGACGATGGTGGCCTTGACCCCCAACACCTTGGCGGCCAGCGCCAGGCCCTGGGCATGGTTGCCCGCCGAGGCCGTGACCACGCCACGGGCGCGCTCTTCGTCGGTGAGCTGGGTCAGCTTGTTGTAGGCCCCGCGAATCTTGAACGAGAACACCGGCTGCAAGTCTTCACGCTTGAGCCAGACCTCGTTGCCCAGCCGTTCGGAGAGCTGGCGGGCGGTCTGCAGCGGGGTTTCTACGGCAACGTCGTAAACGCGCGAGGTGAGGATCTTTTTGACGTACTGTTCAAGCATCGGAAAGCATCACTGAGCGGGTTGGGCAGGGCCAAGGAGTCTAACCCGGCTTTTGGCCGGGCGACCACACGAATTAAGGCACTTTGAGCGCAGGAACCCCCGTGGCGAGGGAGCTTGCTCCCGTTGGGTCGCGCAGCGGCCCCAGAAAAAGCGATGAGCGCTTCGCACTCAAGCGCGAGCTTGCTCCCTCGCCACGGTTTCTACGCCTATAATGCCGGCCTTTCGTTCTCTCTCGGCACCTTCGGAGCCCGCATGACCCAGGATCAACTCAAACAGGCCGTGGCCCAGGCCGCTGTCGACCTCATCCTCCCGAAACTGGATGACAAGAGCATCGTCGGGGTCGGCACCGGCTCTACCGCCAATTGCTTCATCGACGCCTTGGCGCAGCACAAAGGCGCGTTCGACGGCGCGGTCGCCAGCTCCGAAGCCACCGCGGCGCGCCTCAAGGGCCACGGGATCCCCGTGTACGAGCTCAACACCGTGAGCGACCTGGAGTTCTACATCGACGGCGCCGACGAAAGCGACGCGCACTTGAACCTGATCAAGGGCGGCGGTGCGGCCCTGACTCGCGAGAAGATCGTTGCGGCCGTCGCCAAGACGTTCATCTGCATCGCCGATGCCAGCAAACTGGTCCCGGTGCTCGGCGCGTTCCCGCTGCCGGTGGAAGTCATCCCGATGGCCCGCAGCCACGTTGCCCGGCAATTGGTGAAGCTGGGCGGCGATCCGGTGTATCGCGAAGGCGTGCTGACCGATAACGGCAACATCATCCTTGACGTGCATAACCTGCAGATCACCAATCCGGTTGAACTGGAAAGCCAGATCAACGCCATCGTCGGCGTAGTCACCAACGGCTTGTTCGCCGCTCGCCCGGCGGATGTGCTGTTGTTGGGGACTGCTGATGGCGTGAAGACCCTGCGGGCGGAATAATCCGGGCTGATTCAACAAACCCTATGGGAGCGAGCTGGGTCAGGAGTGGTTCAAGGCTGCGGCTTCTTGAACACATAGAACAGATTCGGCTCGCTCACCACATACAGATTGCCATCGTCATCCATGGCCAAGCCTTCCGGTTGGGGAATGGTTTTCTCCAGTCCGTGGCGGCCCTTGCTCAACGACAGCGTGCTTAACGGCCGACCATCGATATCCAACTCGATAATCAACCGCGACTCATCGGACAGCGCCAGCAGATGGCCGCTGCGTTCGTCGTATTGCAGGCTGGAGAGATCGCGCACGAACAGTCCTGCATCGCGCTTGGGGTTGTTGATTACGTGGACAGCGTAGGATTTTTCCGGATTGTGGTGGGGAAATCCGTGTACTTCATAAATCAGCATCGGGTCGCGTTCCTTGGCGACGAACAGCCGCTTGCCGATGGAGTCATAGGCCAGCCCTTCGAAACCCTTGTTGCCGCTCATGTGCACGCCGAGTGTCATTTGCTCGGCATCGGCCGCGTCCAGGAAGCGGGTGTCTTCTTCCAGGTGGATCTTGATCAGGCGCTGCTGACGTTCGTCGGTAATGACGTAGATGTTCTCGCTGATGAATTCCACCGCTTCCGGGTCGCCAAAGCCGACCAGGGCGATGCGTCGCAGAATCTTGCCTTCCAGTGACAGCTCGATCAGCTCGGCATTCTTGTTGGTGACGGTGAAAAGGCTTTTGCGGATCGGATCGAACGTCAGCGCGGAAACGTCGTCGTCCAGGCCTTCGATGACTTGGGCTTGTACCGTGACCTGGTATTGGTCCAGGGCAATGGCCTGCTCGCCAAGGGTGTGCCAGAGCGTATTGAAATTGAACCAGGCGCGCTCGAACAGACGCAGGTATTGCCCGGCTGCGATTAATCCAATCAGGGTAATCGACAGCAACAGCAGGATCAGGGGTCTTGGACGGGCAAGTCGGCGCATCGGGAGTGGGCTCGGATAAGAACAGGTGGTTGGAAATACCACGACTGCCTGAACTGAAGCTTAATGGCCGTCTGCCACGCCCTACAACGAAGGAAGAATTTCCCTACAGAGTTTTCGCAATCAGCGTTGTTTTTCGAAACGATAGAACAGGTTCGGCTCGCTGACCATATAAAGGTTGCCCGCTTCATCGACGGTGACGCCTTCGGCGCGGGGAACCGTATCTTTCAGTCCGTTGAAGCCTCCCAACAGCGTCATGAAGCTGACCTGTTCGCCTTCTGCATCCAGTTCCAGCAATAGATGGGAGTCGGCTGACAGCAACAGCATATGTCCCGTACGAGGATCGATCGCCAGGGCGGACAGGTTGCGCAGGTCCAGTTCATCGCTGACATGGATCTGCTTGTCGCCCTTGAGCAATTGGCTGCCGTCACTTTTCCAGGTGAACAGGGCTGGCGGGCGCTCTTCGCCCAGCACCAGTTGTTGATTGCGCGGATCCCAGACGATCGCCTCGAATCCTTTGTTCTGGTTCTGTGACGCGCCAAGGTCGTATTGGGGAAAGTCCTTGCTGTTCAGCGTTTGGGTATCGGCATCGACCTGGACGATCGACAGGGTGTGGTTTCGCTCATCGGTAATGGCCAGCAGGCCATTTTCCATATAGGTCACGCCTTCGGGATTGTTCCAGCCCACCAATGGCATCTTGCGCAGCACGTCGCCTTGCAGGGTCAGCTCCGCCAGGAACGGATTCTTGCCCATGACCGCGAACAGCGTCTTGGTCTGCGGGTTGTAGGTGACGTCGGAAGCCTCGTCCTTTTCCATGCCAGGCAGGGGCTTGGCGTCGATCACGGCGCGATAGTCGGGCAACCAGATGCTTTCCTGGCGTTGGGCCGGGCTTTCGAAGCGTTCCGCCACCCAGAGCCGGCCCCGGTCATCCCAATGCATCGCGAACGCCAGGCCATAGGCAGCGATTGCGGCCAGCAGCAGCCAGGCATACCAGGGCAAGCCGAAGCGAGCACGGCGGACGGAGGTGGGCAGGGTTTGGGTCTTGGCCATCGGGGATGCGTTCCAGGAATTCGCGCGAGGGATCGGCAGGCTCAGATGCCGCAATCCCCGGAATTATCCGGATGGCATGTGAAAAAAACGGTAAATGCTGGACAAGGCTGCTCAAGAACCCTGTGGGAGCGAGCTTGCTCGCGATAGCGGACGGTCAGCCAACCTAACTGTTGGATGTGATGACCTCATCGCGAGCAAGCATGCTCCCACAGGAAATTGGAGGCGTGGCCGTTAGCGAACGCTGCTTTCGAAGCGGCTCGCCCCAGGCAGTTCCAGCACCAGTTCATCGCCAATGTTCAGCGGCCCGACGCCCGCCGGGGTGCCCGTGAGAATGACGTCTCCGGCCTGAAGCGAGAAGCAGCCGGCCATGTACTGGATCATCGGCACGATGGGGTTGAGCATCAGGCTGCTGTTGCCATCCTGGCGGACTTCGCCGTTGATGGTCAGGCGAACGGGAATATCGGTCAGGTCGGCAAACGTGGCGTTCGAGACAAAGGGAGCGATCACTGCCGCGCCGTCGAAGGACTTGGCGACTTCCCATGGCAACCCCTTGGCCTTGAGTTCGGCCTGCTTGTCCCGCAGGGTCAGGTCCAGGGCCGGGGCGAAGCCGGAAATGGCGTCCAGTACTTCTTCAACGCTGGGCTTGGTGGACAGTGGCTTGCCGATCAGCACGGCGATTTCCGCTTCGTAGTGCACCGAGCCGCGGTCGGCGGGAATGCTGAAGCCGCCTTCCAACGGCACCACGCAGCTGCCTGGCTTGATGAACAGCAGCGGTTCGGTGGGCACCGGGTTATCCAGTTCCTTGGCGTGTTCGGCATAGTTGCGGCCGATGCACACTACTTTGCCCACCGGGAAATGAATACGCGTACCGTCGACATACTGGTGCTGATAGCTCATTACCGACTCCTGCCTTGAGATTTCATCAGGTGTTGTTATAGATCAAACCGCGAAAATCTTGCCCGGGTTCATGATGCCGTTCGGGTCGAACACCGACTTCACGGCTTTCATGTATTCGATTTCAACCGCAGAGCGACTGTACGTGAGGTAGTCGCGCTTGGTCATGCCCACGCCGTGTTCGGCAGAGATTGAACCGTTGTACTTCTCGACGGTTTCAAAGACCCATTTGTTCACCGTCGCGCATTTAGCGAAGAACTCATCCTTGCTCAGGTTTTCCGGCTTGAGGATGTTCAGGTGCAGGTTGCCGTCGCCGATGTGGCCGAACCAGACTATTTCAAAGTCTGGGTAGTGTTCGCCGACAATCGCGTCGATTTCGCGCAAGAAGCCCGGGACTTTGGAGACGGTTACCGAAATATCGTTTTTGTACGGCGTCCAGTGGGAAATGGTCTCGGAGATGTACTCGCGCAGCTTCCACAGGTTTTGCAGTTGGGTTTCGCTCTGGCTCATTACGCCGTCCAGTACCCAGCCTTGTTCGACGCAGTGCTCGAAAGTCTCCAGGGCGTGGTTGGCGACTTCTTCGGTGGTGGCTTCGAATTCCAACAGGGCGTAGAAAGGGCAGTCGGTTTCGAACGGGGCCGGGACGTCGCCACGGTCGAGGACCTTGGCCAGGGCCTTGTCGGAGAAAAATTCAAAGGCGGTCAGGTCCAGCTTGCCTTGGAATGCGTGCAGTACCGGCATGATCGAGTCGAAGTCCGGCGTGCCGAGCACCATGGCGGTGAGGTTTTTCGGCGCGCGGTCCAGGCGCATGGTGGCTTCGACCACGAAACCAAGGGTGCCCTCGGCGCCGATGAACAGCTGCCGCAAGTCATAGCCGGTGGCGTTCTTGATCAGGTCCTTGTTCAGTTCCAGCACGTCGCCCTTGCCAGTCACGACCTTCATGCCCGCCACCCAGTTGCGGGTCATGCCGTAGCGAATGACCTTGATCCCGCCAGCATTGGTGCCGATATTGCCGCCAATCTGGCTCGAACCTGCCGAAGCGAAGTCCACCGGATAGTAGAGCCCATGTTCTTCAGCCTTGTTCTGCAACTGTTCGGTGACCACGCCCGGCTGGCATACGGCGGTGCGGTCGGTCAGGTTCACATCGAGGATCTGGTTCATGTAGTCGAATGACACGACCACCTCGCCATTCGCCGCGACGGCGGCGGCGGAGAGGCCGGTACGCCCGCCCGATGGCACCAACGCGACTTTGTGCGCGTTGGCCCAGCGCACAATGGCCTGGACTTGTTCGGTGGTCTTTGGAAACACAATGGCGGTCGGTGCGGGCGCGTAATGCTTGGTCCAATCCTTGCCGTAAGCATTCAGGGAGTCGGCATCGGTCAAAACTTTGCCAGGCTCAACCAGGGTCTTCAGCTCATCTATCACGGCAGGATTGGTCATCGACAGAACTCTCGAACAATTCATGGTCATCCTGAGAACGCTTCACGTCGCAGGAATGGGTGTTTGCGGGGGGCATATGCTAGCATACCGACCCCGCAGCGTAGTGCCCAACGGCTGTTCTGCGGCGACGGCTGTCATGCCGGTCGGGCCAGCATGCGCTGTCCGATTCCCTGCCATTTTTCTCCGGGACACAGGTTTACGCAGATGAGCAAGACTTCTCTCGATAAGAGCAAGATCAAGTTCCTTCTTCTCGAAGGCGTCCACCAATCGGCTGTCGACGTCCTCAAGTCGGCGGGCTACACCAGCATCGAGTACATCACCAGTTCTCTGCCGGAAGCCCAGCTCAAGGAAAAGATCGCCGATGCTCACTTCATCGGTATTCGCTCCCGTACGCAACTGACTGAAGAGATCTTCGACCACGCCAAGAAACTGGTGGCGGTCGGCTGCTTCTGCATCGGCACCAACCAGGTGGACCTCAACGCGGCTCGCGAACGCGGTATCGCGGTGTTCAATGCGCCGTATTCCAACACCCGTTCCGTTGCCGAACTGGTGCTGGCCGAGGCGATCCTGCTGTTGCGCGGCATCCCCGAGAAGAACGCTTCCTGCCACCGTGGCGGCTGGATCAAGAGCGCGGCCAATTCCTTCGAGATCCGCGGCAAGAAGCTGGGTATCGTCGGCTACGGCTCGATCGGTACTCAATTGTCGGTACTGGCTGAAGGCCTTGGCATGCAGGTGTTTTTCTACGACACCGTGACCAAGCTGCCGTTGGGCAACGCGACCCAGGTCAACGACTTGCACGAATTGCTGGGCATGTCCGACATCGTCACCTTGCACGTGCCGGAAACCCCGGCCACCCAGTGGATGATCGGTGAAAAGGAAATCCGCGCCATCAAGAAAGGCGGGATCCTGATCAACGCCGCTCGCGGCACCGTGGTCAAGCTCGACGCACTGGCAGAAGCGATCAAGGACAAGCACCTGATCGGCGCGGCGATCGATGTGTTCCCGGTGGAGCCTCGCTCCAACGACGACATCTTCGAAAGCCCGCTGCGTGGCCTGGACAACGTGATCCTGACCCCGCACATCGGCGGTTCCACCGCTGAAGCCCAGGCCAACATCGGTCTGGAAGTGGCTGAAAAACTGGTCAAGTACAGCGACAACGGTACCTCGGTATCGTCGGTGAACTTCCCGGAAGTGGCTTTGCCGGCCCACCCTGGCAAGCACCGCCTGCTGCACATCCACGAAAACATTCCGGGTGTGATGAGCGAGATCAACAAAGTCTTCGCGGAAAACGGCATCAACATTTCCGGTCAGTTCCTGCAGACCAACGAGAAAGTCGGCTACGTCGTGATCGACGTCGATGCCGAATACTCGGACCTGGCCCAAGAGAAGTTGCAGCACATCAACGGCACCATTCGTTGCCGCGTGCTGTTCTAAGCGGGCCTGGCTTGCAATGAAAACGGGAGCTCCGAAGGGGCTCCCGTTTTTCTGTCCGACACAATGGAACCCTGTGGGAGCGAGCCTGCTCGCGAAAGCGGTCTGTCAGGCGCATTTACTGATATGCCGCTTTCGCGAGCAGGCTCGCTCCCACAGTGGATACTGCATTTATCTTCTAAGTGCTGTGTTACTCGACGTTCACCGTGATCTTTTCGGACACGATCGACGGGTCGAACGGCATATGGCCGCTGTCGCCCAGGATCAATTGCAAGGTGTGTTTGCCCGGCGCCAGTTTGATCGTGGCTTCGGTTTGCGCCTTGCCAAAATGCATGTGGTGGGGGTCGGTCGGAATCGGCGTGCCCTCGGCAGGCAGATCATCGACATCGATCAGCAGGTGGTGATGGCCGGTGTTCTTGGTCACGTCGCCCGCCGGGGCAAGTGCGATGTTCTTGACGCCGAACTTGACCTTGAACTCTTGGCTGACGGTGGCACCGTCTTCAGGAGAAACGATGAATACTTCTGCACCTTTGGGCGCCGGGGTTGCCGCTGTCGCCAGCATCGAAGTTCCGAGCAACAAGCCGGCCAACGCCGCACGTGACATAAAACTTTTCATTTTTTACTCCAGTTTTCCCATAAATCCGTCGGGTCATGACAACTTCATGACTAATCGTTGTCGAAGCCTGCAACAACCATAGCAAAGCGAGCCTGAAACGAGCGTCGCTTGTATAAATACTAGGAGTGACCATGCGTTTCCTGCCTGGCCTGATCTGCCTGCTACCTCTGTTGAGCCCTCTGGCCCATGCGGAACTGATCGACGACGTCAACGACCGTGGCGAGTTGCGAATCGCCCTCGAGGCCAACACCGCGCCGTTCAATTTCAAGGAGGACGGCAAGCTCACCGGTTTCGAAGTGGAGCTGGGCGAAATGCTCGCGGGCGAGCTCGATGTACGCCCTGATTTTGTCGTCACCGATGCGGCGGATCTGTTGTCCGGCGTGGAAAGCGGCAAGTACGACGTCGCCATCAACCACATAGCAATGACCCCGGAGTTGGCGGAACGTTTCGATACCAGCGCTACTTATAGCCAACCGGATGCGCAATTGCTGGCAAGCAAGGATGAGGCGCAACGCCCGCTGGTCCTGGCGCAGTCTTTCCAGCCGGAAGAGAAAAAAAGCCCGGCGCCGAGCCTGGTGATTCCGTTCCAGAAGGGCAATCCTGCGTTCAAGGCGAGCCTGGACAACGCCTTGGGGCGGATCAAGGACGATGGACGGCTGGAGCGGTTGTCGCAGAAGTGGTTGCTCAAGCAAGAGTGAATTTGTGGTCAAACGCAATCGTTGTGGCGAGGGAGCTTGCTCCCGCTCGGCGGCGCAGCCGTCGTAGCGCGGTTGACGCGGTCTGTCGGGAAACCAGATTGACCGGGTTGGGGCCGCTTCGCGGCCCAGCGGGAGCAAGCTCCCTCGCCACAAGAGCTAGGCACAACCTCGTCACAGAGCCGCTTTCAAATCTTGCGCCATACGCTCGCCAACCAAGGCTGCTGTTCTCGCGGCAGTCCCGCCGGCCGGTAGTAATGCTCCAGCTCCACAAAACCCGCCTGCGTGAGCGACACGCGCCAAGCCGCGAGGTCGTGATACGCGCCGAAGCGTTGGCCGTTCCAGCCTTCCTGGTTTTCGCCCCGGGGGTTTGAGCTGAAAAGCACGCCGCCGGGCTTGAGCGTGGCGTGCAATTGCTTGAGCACGCGCGGCAGCTCCTGCACCGGGATGTGGAACAGGACGGCGTTGGCGAAGATCCCGTCGAAACGCTCCGCCGGCAGATCGAGTTGCAGGAAATCCTGTTGCCACACCTCGCATCCGCTGTCCTGGCGGGCCATGCGCGCGAATTCGCTCGAACCGTCGAGGCCCACCGCGACATGGCCCATGGCCGTGAAGGTGCGAAGATCACGCCCAGGGCCGCAGCCGAAATCGAGGATATGGAACGGCGCCTGGCCTTGGATGTGTCGCAGCAGGGCGTCGATGTTCTGGCTGACGTCATGATCGCGGGTGCCTTCGCGAAAACTCTCCGCCACGGCGTTGTAATGGCCAAGGGTCGTGGCGGTGATGGACTGCAGATCGTCGGCGGTGTGTTTCATGGTCGCTGGCTTTGGATGGGGAGTGTTTGACGACTATACCCCAAGCTCGCTCCCACAATGTTTCGCTTCTCAGCGCTTGTTCAGCCCCCGCGCCAACCGATCCCCGCCCAGTTGAATCATCGCCACCAATGCCACCAGCAACACGATCACCGTGAGCATGATCTGGCTGTCGAAACGCTGGTAACCGTAGCGGTAGGCAATGTCACCCAGGCCTCCGGCGCCGATCGCCCCGGCCATGGCCGATGAATTGATCATGGTCACCAGGGTGATGGTAAAGCCGCCGACGATGCCGGGCAGCGCTTCGGGTAGCAGCACATGCCAGACGATGTGCCAGCGCCGGCAACCCATGGCCTGGGCCGCTTCGATCAGGCCATGGTCAACTTCCCGCAAGCTGACTTCAGCGATACGCGCAAAAAACGGCGTGGCGGCAATCGTCAGCGGCACCACCGCGGCCCATACGCCATAGGTGGTGCCGACAATCAATCGGGTGAACGGAATCAGCGCCACCATGAGGATCAGGAAGGGGATCGAGCGGAACAAATTCACAAACCCGCCCAGGGCCTTGTTCAAGGCGGGCGCCTCATAGATGCCGCCCTTGCCGCTTGTGACCAGTATCACCGCCAGCGGAATGCCCGCCAGCAACGCGATCAGCGACGACACGCCAACCATGAGGAACGTGTCGATGAAGCCCTGCAGCAATCGGTCAAACCACATAACCCAACACCTCCACCCGTTGTGCCCAGTTGCCCGCACGTTGACGCAGTTCATCAGCGCCCCATGACGACCCGCTCACCGCCAGCAGCAACTGCCCCAGCCCGTGGCCTTGAATTCTTTCCAGGCCGCCGTGCAGCAGCCGCACCCGTCCGCCCAGGGCACTGAACAGGGCCGCGAGGTCTGGTTCGTCGTCGCTGTGCCCCGTGAATTGCAGGCGCAGTACAGTGGCTGCGTCCGCGGAGGTCGGGTGGGGTTGCAAGCGGCTTTGCAGTTCCTCGGGCAGTGCGTGCTGCAACGGCGCCAGGAGCGTGCGGCTGACGTCATGCTGCGGGTCGCCGAAGACTTCCCAGACCGGCCCTTGTTCGACGATCCGTCCTTGTTCGAGCACCACCACCCGGTCGCAGACTTCGCGGATGACCGCCATTTCATGGGTGATCAGCACGATGGTCAGGCCCAGCCGCTGGTTGATCTCACGCAGCAAACCGAGGATCGATTGAGTCGTTTCCGGATCGAGCGCCGAGGTGGCCTCGTCGCACAACAGGATCTGCGGGTCATGGACCAGCGCCCGGGCAATCCCGACACGCTGCTTCTGACCGCCCGAGAGCTGCGCCGGATAGGCGCCGTGCTTACCTTGCAGGCCGACCAGTTCCAACAATTCGCGAACCTTGTGCAGACGTTGTTCCTTGGGCACGCCGGCAACCTTGAGCGGCAGCTCGACGTTCTGCCACACCGTCTTGGCCGACATCAGGTTGAAGTGCTGGAAGATCATGCCGATGCGCCGGCGCAGCTCCACGAGACGATCTTCATCGAACTCGCCGATGTCCACCTGATCGATCAGCACCCGTCCGCTGGTGGGTTGTTCGAGGCGGTTGATGGTGCGGATCAGCGAGGACTTGCCCGCGCCACTGCGGCCGATGATGCCAAAGACCTCGCCGCGCTGGATCGCCAGGTCGATGCCTTGCAGCGCGGCCACCGGGCCCTGGGTGCCAGGGTAGGTTTTGCCGAGGCCGATGAAGCGCACATGGGCACGGTTCAGTTCTGGATGCAGCTCGGTCTGGTCGGCGACGTGGGGCGCTGGGGCTTCATGACGGAGTCGAGCGTTGACGGCACTCATGATCAGCCTTCCCAGCCGGCTTGGTAGAGCTTGCCATGGGCCTTGTCCAGGGCGGCGCGCACGGCAGGTGAGTGTTGGTAAATGTCGACGAACTTGATCAGCCTTGGATCGTTCTCGCTCTTGGGCTGGATCACGAACTGGATGACATATTCCTTGTGGTCGAGGCCGTCGAAGAGCAAGGCAGACGTCGCGTCGAAGGTGTTCGCCAGGCGAATGTAGGCTGGATAACCTTGTACCAGATCGGCGTCTTCATAGGCACGCACCAACTGCACGGCTTCGACTTGCAGGATCTTGAGCTTCTTTGGGTTGGCGATGATGTCGTCTTCGGTGGCCTTGTAGCCGACGCCCGGCTTGAGCTGGATCAGCCCGGCCTTGGCCAGCAATTGCAAACCGCGTCCGCTGTTGATCGGATCGTTGGCAATGGCGACGCTGGCGCCTTCGGGCAACTCGTCGAAGCTTTTGTACTTCTTCGAATAGAGGCCGACGTTGTTGATGATTCCCGGTGCGAACGGCACCAGGTCGAAACCGGCGGCGGCCTTGGCGTTCTCCAGGAACGGTATGTGCTGGAAATAATTCACGTCGATGTCGCCCGAAGCGAGGCTGACGTTAGGCGCAATCCAGTCGCTGAATTCCACCAGTTCGACTTTCAGGCCTTGTTTGCCGGCCTCTTCGACGGCGGCCTCCAAGGGAATGGCGAACGCAGCGGTGGTGCCGATTTTCAACGGGGCGTCGGCGGCGAACAATGCCGAGCTGAACAGGCCGAAAGCCAGGGCCAGGGTTCTGACTGGCAGAGTGAGGAAGTGCTTGGTCATGTCGGATATTCCAGTCATCGATTAATTGAGTGATGCGCCTTTGTGGCGGTAGGTTGAGCCGGTATGTTGTTCGGGCAAATGAGCCCCCCCGTGAAACAGCTTTTCCCGCAACGTGCCATCGTCGTATTCGGTCTTGTACGACCCGCGTCGCTGCAGCTCGGGAATCACCAGGTCGATGAAGTCCAGGTAACTTTGCGGCGTGACGATGCGGGTCAGGTTGAAGCCGTCGAGGCCGGTTTCGGCGATCCAGGATTCCAGCTCATCGGCGACCTGTTCGGGCGAGCCGACCACCGTGATGTAGCGACCGCCCAAGGCGTGTTGCTCCAGCAATCTGCGTCGGGTCCAGTCGTTGTTTTGCAGGGTCTTGGTGGCGGACTGGATGGCGTTGCTCTTCACGTACTGGATCGGTTCGTCCAGTTCGTACTCGGCAAAATCAATGCCCGTCGAGGCGGAGAAATGCGCCACTCCGGCCTCGGCGCTGGCGTAGCCCAGGTACTCGGCATGCTTGGTCCAGGCCGCCGCTTCGGTTTCGCCGACGATCACGTTCAGGCCCATGAACACTTTGATGTCTTCGGCATGGCGCCCAGCCGCGAGGGCGCTGGCGCGGACCTTGTCCACCTGGACCTTGGTCGCCGGTTTGTTCTGGCCACTGATGAACACGCACTCCGCATGGCGCCCAGCGAACAGCAGGCCCCGCTCGGAGCTGCCCGCCTGGAACAGTACCGGCGTGCGCTGTGGCGAGGGCTCGCAGAGGTGATAACCCTCGATCTGATAGAACTCCCCTTGATGCTGGACCTTGTGCACTTTCTCTGGCCGGGCATAAATCCGCTGCTCGCGATCGTTGATGACCGCGTCGTCTTCCCAACTGCCTTCCCATAGCTTGTAGAGCACTTGCAGGTACTCGTCGGCCTGGTCGTAGCGCCGGTCGTGCTCGACCTGCGCGGTAAGGCCCATGGCCTTGGCGGCGCTGTCCAGGTAGCCGGTGACGATGTTCCAGCCAACCCGTCCGCGGCTCAGGTGGTCCAGCGTGCTCATGCGCCGGGCGAACAGGTACGGCGGTTCGTAGGTCAAGTTGGCGGTGAGGCCAAAGCCGAGGTTCTTCGTCACTGCGGCCATTGCCGATACCAGCAGCAACGGGTCGTTGACCGGCAGTTGAATCGATTCTTTCAGCGTGACGTCCACGGACTGCTGGTAAACGTCATAGACCCCGACGATATCGGCGATGAACAACCCGTCGAACAAACCTCGCTCCAGCAACTGGGCCAGCCCGGTCCAGTATTCAATGGTGTTGAACTGGGTCGAAGTGTCCTCTGGATGGGTCCACAGACCGTGGTTGATGTGCCCGATGCAGTTCATGTTGAACGCGTTGAGGAGGATTTTTTTCTTGCCGGCCGCCATCAGATCGTCCCCCGCAGCGGCGGTTTTTCATCGTTGAGGTAGAAGTTGCCGACCGCGTGATATTTCCAGCGCACCGGGTCGTGCAGGGTGTGCACTCGGGCGTTGCGCCAGTGGCGGTCGAGGCCATGTTCGGCCAGGGTCGCCTGGCTGCCGGCCAGTTCGAACAGCGTGCTGCCGGCGGCGAGGGAAATTTCAGTGCTGAGGGCCCGGGCTTCGGCCACGGCGATCGAGGCCGCCGCCACCGTTTCTGCGTTCGTGTCGGCCTGGGCGCGGTCAAGGACTTCACCGGCGCGTTCCAGCAAGGCTTCGGCGGCATGCAGGCGAATGCTCAGGTGGCCAAAGCTTTTAAGAGTGTGCGGGTCCTGGGTGGCGACGTCGCTGGTGGCGTCGATCCACGGACGGGTTTTGCTGCGGACAAAATGCAGGGCGTCTTCATAGGCGGCGCGGGCGATGCCGGCGTCGATGGCGGCGTGGAGGATCTGCGCCAACGGGCCTACCGGCGTTGGGCGTTCGAAGGCGCTCTGGAAGGGCACGATGTCTTCGGCATCGACAAGGACATCCTCGAACACCACCGAGCCGCTGCCGGTGGTGCGCTGGCCGAAACCGCTCCAGTCGTCGATCACCGTCAGGCCCTTGCTGCTGCGCGGGACGAACGCCAACTGTTGCACGCCGTTTTCATCCACCACCGAGGTGGGGATGCGCTGGGCATAGATCGCCCCGGTGGCGTAGAACTTGCGGCCATTGATGCGATAGGCCTCGCCGTCGCGACGCAGTTGGGTGATGCGGTCATGGGCCGTCCTCGTCCCGAGTTCCGCCAGGGCATTGCCGAACCGCTGGCCGGCCAGCACCTCGGCGTACAGCCGTTGCTTCTGGGCCTCGCTGCCGTTAACCCGCAGCACTTCCAATGCATAGAAATGATTTTGCGGAATCTGGCCGAGCGAACCATCGGCCTGTGAGATCAGCGCGATGACCTTGGCCAGCGTGACGTTGGATACGCCCGCACCGCCGTAGGCCTTGGGCACGCTGATGCCCCAAAGGCCCGCGCGAGTGAACGCTTCCAGCTCCGCAAGAGGCAGACGCCGTTCGCGGTCGCGCAGGGCACTGTCGCGTTTGAAGTCATCAGCCAGGTCGCTGGCGACAATCAAGGCTTGTTCATCGCTGGTGATCACCGCGACGTGTTGGGAAAACGTCATGTGCTGCTCCAGAGTCGGGGTCGTCAAATCCAGGAGTGCCGGGCCGGCAAGGTGCCGTTCAGGCGGTAATCGCCGACCGCGTGGTATTTCCAGCGCACGGGGTCGTGCAGGGTGTGGACCCGTGCGTTGCGCCAGTGGCGATCAAGGTTGAATTCAGCGAGGGTGGCGCGGCTGCCGGCCAGCTCGAACAGTTTCTCGCTGGCGTGCAGGGCGATTTCGGTGGTCAGGACCTTGGCTTCGGCGACGGCTATCGAGGCGCGGGCGGCGGACTGTTCGGTGATCGGCGCGGCGTTGACCTGGTCAAGCACCTGCCCGGCCTTGCGCAGCAAAGCCTCGGCGGCGTGCAGTTCGATCTTCAGCTTGCCGACATCGGCGATGACATACAGATCGTCACTGGCCCGCTCGACGTTGGCGTCGATCCAGGGGCGCGAGCGTTTGCGCACGAAGTCGATGGCATCGTCGATGGCGCCGCGGGCGATGCCCAGGTCAATAGCGGCCTGGATCAGTTGCGAAAATGCTCCTTGCACGTTGGGCGTGTCGTTGATGCGCCAGTTGTCCAGTACCAGCTCGGCGTCGACCCGCACATCGTTCAGCAGCACCGTGCCACTGGCCGTGGTGCGCTGGCCGAAGCCCGACCAGTCATCAACGATCCGCAGGCCCGGTGTGCCGCGCCGCACGAACGCCAATACCTGGCGACCCTCCTCATTCAAGGCCTTGACGGCGACCCAATGGGCGAACAGCGCACCGGTGGAATAGAACTTCTGCCCGTTGATGACATAGCCGTCACCGTCGGCCGTGATCCGTGCCTTGAGTTCCAAGGTGTTGCGGGTGCCGCGCTCCGGTCCGGCGTTGCCGATGCGCCAGCCTTCCAGCACGCTTTGGAGAAGCAATCTCTTCTGCCGCTCGGTGCCCGTGGCAAGAATCAGCTGGAGCACGCCGAACTGGTTCTGGGGAATCTGACCAAGGGCCGGATCGGCTGCGCAAATGATTGCAAACACGTCGGCGATCGTGACGCAGGAGACTTGCGGGCCACCGTAATCGCGGGGCACGGCAATGCTGCCGAGCCCGCTGCGGGTGAATTGCTCGATTTCCGACCAGGGCAGCTTGCGTTGCTGGTCGCGACGCGCAGCTTGCTGGCGCGCCAATTGCGCCAGTTCATGGGCAGCTTTGATTGCTTCGGCATCGGTGCGCAGCACCTGCGCCGGCAGCAATGGTGGGGCGATGTCCAGGTCGCTCTGGACCTTTGCCTGTGCCAGATCGGACATCACAGCCACTCCGTGGCTGCACGCAGTGCCTTGGCGCCCTGCATTGGGGTGATTGTGTTCCGTACCATACCCACCTCACATCTCAAGAAACGCCGCGATGAAGCGGCGACCAAAATCAAGAATGTCCGGTGGTCCGGTTTATATACCCTAAACGCGTAGATATTATTTTTGAACTAACTTTTAGGAATAACCATAGGCTGGATGTGATACCGGCGTGGCCTGCCCAGATACGACCACGGAAGAGAAACGTCACGGCGTCCGGCGTCGCGGTTCAGCGGCCACGAGCAGGTCTGTCGGCGGATTCTTCAGATACGGGTTGGCGCAACCGATCTTCAACGTACGCGGCGGAGCCCAGCGGGAATTGTTGCCCACGCGGTCGATGATGCAATAGGTCACTTCCAGACGCAGGTCCTCGCCCGCTTCCATGATGACTTCCGGCGGAACCCAGACGTGGACCGGTTGGCCTACTTCACAAGGCTTGATCCTTGGCAGGTCCATGCGCACGTCGCCCCAACGCACGGTAATCGCATCGTCGGCGGCCATGTTCAGGTAGGGCTCGATCGTCACCGGCACGCCACGTCTGATCTGGTTCGGGTTCACGCCTTGGCGGCGGATGGTTTCCGGGATCCGCACCGGCGCCAGGCTCTGGTTTTCATCACCGGTCAAGGCCGACGGTTGGCCACCGGGGCAGTCCAGCTTGACCTGAACCTGTCGCGCCGCGGACAGCGCCGGTCCGCGTCCGATTTGCATGACGCGGTAGTGGACGCGGGAGGTCCCGTTGACGATGAAACTCTCCGGTACCCGCAGGCAAATGCTTGCGCGCAGGTCCGATTCTGTAAGCAGGCGGGAGCCGACGTAGCAGTTGTCCCAGAATAATTCGACCAGATCCCCCGGATCCATGCCGGGGTAGGGCGCTACAACGACCTCCAGGTGCGCGGCGCTGGTGATATTGATGCCGCTGCTGGCCAAGGTGGGCGCGGGCAACTCAGGGGTATGCGACGTACATGTCATGGGTGTTCTCCTTGATGTCTAAACGCACTACGTTCCGGAAATATCGAAGACGTGAATAATTGCCGCGTTACTTGGTTTTAGGATGCTCGTTGATTTTTTGTTGAAGATAAGTAAAGCGCTTCGCCTGTTTGCGTCTAGATAAAGGTTGGAGAGTTTCAGTGTCAATAGAAGCGCTTGCGCAAAAGTTGATAATGTCAGGCTTCAGAAATGTCCTACGCATTGCTGTTAAGAATACGTTGTTCTGGTCGTACTTTTCCTCGGGCGTTGGGGTTCGAGGCTTTGCAGAGTGCGGATAGGCTGATCTCAGTCGAGGCGCGACTGGATAACTTTCTAACTTGGCTGGATAAGTAAAGGCGGGAAGTTCACGTTTGGCTTTGAATGAGGGATGTTGCAAGTTGTCTTACTTCCATCCTTGGAAGTAACGACATTGTGCTGCTTTAGTGCGTGCCGTGTCCGGCTGAGAGGAACTTGCTGAGGAACTGTCGGGTACGCTCTTCTTTCGGTGCTTCAAACAATGCCTTGGCTTCGCCTTGTTCAACGATCACGCCTTTGTCGAAGAACACCACGCGGTTTGCCACATCCCGGGCGAAGCCCATCTCGTGGGTCACGATGACCATGGTGCGTTTTTCTTCGGCCAAGCCACGAATGGTTGCCAATACTTCACCCACCAGTTCCGGGTCGAGGGCCGAGGTGGGCTCGTCGAAGAGGATCACCGCCGGTTCCATCGCCAGCGCCCGGGCGATTGCCACGCGCTGTTGCTGGCCACCGGACAGGCGCCTTGGATAGGCGTTTTCCTTGCCGGCCAAGCCGACTTTCGCCAACAGTTTGCGACCCAGCGCTTCGGCGTCGGCACGGGGCGTCTTTTTCACCACGATCGGGCCTTCGGTGACGTTCTCCAGCGCGGTGCGGTGGGGGAACAGATTGAAGTTCTGGAACACGAAACCGACCTGCTGGCGCAAACGACGCACCAGGCCCTGCTGCTGGTTCAAAGGGCGACTGCCATCGATCTCGATGTCGCCGACCTTGATCCGACCGCTGCTGGGCTCTTCGAGGAAATTCAGGCAGCGCAGGAAGGTCGTCTTGCCCGAACCGCTGGGGCCGATGATCGCAACCACTTCGCCTTCTTCGATCTTCAAGTCGATGCCGTTGAGCACCACCTGGCCCTTGAACTGCTTTGTCAGTTTTTCCACGACAATCATGGGTCAGGACTCCTGGTCGTGCCGATTGACCCGAGCTTCCAATACGTTCTGCAAATGCGAAAGCACGGTGGCGAGAACCCAGTAGATCAGCGCGGCGGCAAGATACATGGTGAAGATTTCGAAGGTACGGGCGGTGATCAATTGCGCCTGACGGAACAGCTCCGGCACCTGGATAGTCGCCGCCAGCGCGGTGTCCTTGACCAGGGAGATGAAGCTGTTGCCCAGCGGCGGCAGGGCCGTACGCGCGGCTTGCGGCAAAATGGCCCGACGCAGAGTCTGGGCACGGGTCATCCCGATGCTCGCCGCCGCTTCCCACTGGCCGCGCTCGATGGAGCTGATGGCGGCCCGCAGGATCTCACAGGCATAGGCCGCCATGTTCAGCGAGAAACCGATCAGCGCCGCTGGAAGCGGGTCCAGCTCGACCCCCAGCTGCGGCAACCCGTAATAGATCAGGAATAACTGCACGAGCAACGGCGTGCCGCGAAAGAACGACACGTAGGCGCGGGCTATCCAGTTGACCACCTTGAGACGAGACAGGCGCATCAGCGCCAGGCCGAACCCCAGCAACAAGCCGAAGAACATCCCGCCCAGGCTGAGGATGACGGTGTAATACGCGCCCTTGAGCAGGAAGGGCGCGGAGTCCAACGCGAGTTGAAGAGCTGCTTCCATTATTGGGTAACGTCAGCGTTGAAATATTTTTCCGACAGTTTTTTCAGCGTGCCGTCGGCGCGCAGTTTTTCTATGGCTTTGTTCACGGCGGCCAACAACTCAGGCTCGCCTTTGCGCAGGGCGATACCGGCCTCCTGGCGAGAGAAGGCTTCGCCGGCGGCGGTCGTGTCCTCGGCTTTCTTGGCGTATTCCAGCGCGGCGAGGCGGTCGATCAGGATGGCGTCGATGCGGCCAACGCGCAGGTCCTGGAACTTGCTCGGGTCATCTTCGTAAGTGCGTACATCGGCGGTAGGCACGTTGGCCTTGACCCACTGTTCGTAGTTGGTGCCCAAGCCAACGCCGACTTTTTTACCGCCCAGGTCAGCGGCTTTCTTGATGTTCAGCTCGTCGGCTTTCTTCTTCAGGACCAGCGCTTGAATGCCGGAAACAGTGTACGGCTCCGAGAAGTCGTATTTCTTCTTGCGTTCTTCAGAAATGGTCACCTGATTGACCACAGCGTCCAGGCGCTTGGATTCCAGTGCCGCGAGGATGCCTGCCCATGGGGTGGTCTGCAGCTTGACCTTCACACCCAGCTCCTTGGCCAGGGCTTCGGAAAATTCCACTTCGAAACCGGTCAGCTTGCCGTCGGCGTCAACGAAGCTGAACGGTGGGTACGTGCCTTCCAGGCCGATCTTGATTTCACCAGCGTCCTTGATGTTTTGCAGTTGCTCACCGGCAACCGCTTGCCCCAGCAGGCCGGCGCCCAGTACCAGGCCCAGCGAACCCACCAGCAGGTTGCGACGTAATGCGGAAAGATTCATGACAAGCCCCTGTGTTTTCTTAGAAGACATCGTTTGGATGGAAAGGCGTCGCCGCGCTCCGAAAAGATTGCCACATCCTGCCTTAAAGCAGCCAAGACGTCTCGCGGCAAATGCGCCTGCGGCGAGACTATAGGGTGGCTTTTATAGGTTGGAAAATAATATTAAATCCTCCCTATATAACCACATGGATTGTTCTCTGGACCTCAATACCTCGCGTTGTAGGCAAACAATGCCGGCGCACCACCGGTGTGAAGGAAGATGATCGGGCCCTCGTCGAAGCGGTCGCGACCAATGCCGTCGAGCAGGCCCGCCATGGCCTTGCCGGTGTAGACCGGGTCGAGCAAAAGCCCTTCCTGGCTCGCCAGTAGCTTGACCGCCGCCAGCGTGCCGGCGCTGGGTTCGCCGTAGCGGGGAGCAAAGTATTCATCCCACAGGTTCACTTTGAAGGCTTGCGGGACGGCGACATCCAACAGCTGCGCCGTGCGTTCGGCCAGGCCCTGGACCTTGGGGAATTGATCTTCTTCGCTACGGGAAACCGTCACGCCAATGACCGGAAGCGCGGGCAGGCTTTCGCTCAAGGCCAGCGCCAGGCCGCTGTGGGTTCCGGCACTGCCCGAGGCCAGCACGACGGCGGCGAAATCGATACCGGTGTCCTTGATCTGTTCGGCCAGCTCCAGCCCAGCACGGACATATCCCAGTGCGCCGAGGGCGTTCGAACCGCCAATCGGCACCAGGTAGGGTTTTCTCCCGTTGCTGCGCAGGCGGCCAGCGAGGGCCTGCAATTGTTCGTCGGCGTTATCCAGGTTATCCACCAATTCGACTTTCGCGTCGAACAGGTCAAGCAGCAGTCGATTGCCGTTACCCAGGTAATTGCTGTCGTCGGTGCCGATGGGGTTTTCCAGCAGCGCCACGCAACCCAGGCCCAGCCTGGCGGCCAAGGCAGCCGTCTGGCGGACATGGTTGGACTGGATCGCGCCCGCGGTGATGAGGGTGTCGGCACCTTGGGCCAACGCGTCGGCGCCCAGGTATTCAAGCTTGCGCAGCTTGTTGCCGCCCAGTGCCAAGGGCGTCAGGTCGTCGCGCTTGATGTAGACCTCGCGGCCGAGCCATTGGGAGAGGCGTTCAAGTTTTTCCAGCGGTGTCGGATGACCGAGCAGGTCGAGACGATGAAAGCGGGACAGCTGTTCTTTGATCATGAGTCCGTACTGGTTGTAGGCGATGTCGGACTATAGGCATGTGGATATTCGGGCGGCAACCAGCAATCTTCGACCCGGCGTGAATGGAGATGAAGAAGGGTTTGTAAGCTTCCACAGGGTTCGAGGCAACACTGAACGAATGCGCGCCAGGCAACGTCATACCCAGCCATAGGCTAGTGTATGAAACGTGCCATTTAGCCCGGCGATTAGTCTCTAGTTCCCTATTCATGTTTAACTTGAACGTTCATTCAAGTTAAACCATTGGTTTGCTGCCCGCTCACAACAGGAGGCTTGCCTTTGCCGAGTCCGTTTGTACACATCGCTGCTTCGCTTCGCGAGGTGCTCTGTCGATGAGCACTTCGTCCCTCCCACCCAGCGGCCTGGTCCGCATGAATCCGCCAGTGTTTTATTTCTCGGCGACCTTCATCCTGCTGTTCGGCCTGGTTGTCATCACGCTGCCCAAGCAGGCCGGCGCGTGGCTTCTGGCGGCCCAGAACTGGGCGGCCAACACGGTCGGTTGGTATTACTTGCTGGCGATGACCCTGTATCTGATTTTCGTGGTAGTCACTGCATTGTCCGGCTACGGCAAGATCAAGCTCGGAGCCGACCACGACGAACCCGAGTTCAGTTACCTGTCCTGGGCCGGCATGCTGTTCGCCGCCGGGATCAGCATCACGTTGTTCTTCTTTTGCGTTTCGGAGCCGCTGACCCATCTGGTCCAGCCCCCCCAAGGGGAGGCCGGCACCGCCGATGCGGCGCGCCAGGCCATGCAGATCCTTTTCCTGCACTGGGGCTTGCACGGCTGGGGCGTCTTTGCATTCGTCGGCATGGCCCTGGCGTACTTCGCCTACCGGCACAATTTGCCGTTGGCCTTGCGGTCGGCGTTGTACCCGCTGATCGGCAAGCGCATCAATGGCCCGATCGGTTATGCAGTGGACGGCTTCGGCATCATCGCGACCGTGTTCGGCCTGGGCGCGGACATGGGGTTTGGAGTGCTGCACCTCAATTCCGGGCTGGATTACCTGTTCGGCATCGCCCACACGCAGTGGATCCAGGTTGGCCTGATCGTACTGATGATGGGGGCGGCAATCATCGTCGCCGTGGCGGGTGTCGATAAAGGTGTGCGGGTCATGTCCGACATCAACATGCTGCTGGCCTGCGCGCTGTTGCTGTTCGTGCTGTTTGCCGGGCCGACGCAGCACCTGCTCAACACGCTGATTCAGAATTTGGGGGACTACCTCGGCGCGCTGCCGATGAAAAGTTTCGACCTGTACGCCTACAACGAGCCCAGTGACTGGCTGGGCGGCTGGACCGTTTTCTACTGGGCGTGGTGGATCGCCTGGTCGCCGTTCGTGGGGCTGTTTATCGCACGGATTTCCCGTGGCCGTACGATCCGCGAATTCGTGTTTGGCGTGCTTTTGATTCCACTGGGTTTCACCCTGGCGTGGATGTCGATCTTCGGCAACAGTGCCCTCGACCAGGTACTGAACCATGGCATGAGTGCCTTGGGCATGTCCGCCCTGGAAAACCCGTCGATGAGCCTTTATCTGCTGCTGGAAACCTATCCGTGGAGCAAGACGGTGATCGCGGTCACGGTGTTTATCAGCTTCGTGTTTTTTGTCACGTCCGCCGATTCAGGCACCGTGGTGCTTTCGACGTTGTCTGCCAAGGGTGGCAGCCCCGATGAAGACGGGCCGAAATGGCTGCGTGTGTTCTGGGGAGCGATGACCGCCCTGGTGACCAGTGCCTTGCTGTTCTCCGGCAGTATCGATGCGCTCAAGTCAGCGGTGGTGCTGACGTCGTTGCCGTTCTCCATGATTCTTTTGCTGATGATGTGGGGGCTGCACAAAGCGTTCTATCTCGAATCCCAGAAGCAGATTGCGCAATTGCATTCCCTCGCGCCGGTGGCGGGATCTCGCCGGGGCACGGGCGGCTGGCGCCAGCGTCTGAGCCAGGCGGTGCATTTCCCTTCCCGGGACGAGGTGTACCGTTTCCTGGACACCACGGTGCGCCCTGCCATTGAAGAAGTGAAAGCGGTGTTCGCTGAAAAAGGCCTGGCGGTGATGACCCAGCCAGACCCGGCCAACGACAGCGTCAGCCTGGAGATCGGCCACGGCGAGCAGCATCCGTTCATCTACCAGGTGCAGATGCGCGGCTACTTCACGCCGTCCTTCGCCCGGGGCGGCATGGGCTCCAAGCAAATCAACAACCGGCGTTACTACCGTGCCGAGGTACACCTGAGCGAAGGCAGCCAGGATTACGACCTGGTGGGCTACTCCAAGGAGCAGGTCATCAACGACATCCTCGATCAGTACGAGCGGCACATGCAGTTCTTGCATCTGGTGCGCTGAGCTAAGCCCAAGGACGGCGTCAACGAGCTTAGGGTCTGGCACCACCGGCCCCATCGCGAGCAGGCTCGCTCCCACAGGTCAAGGATTCCCTTGTGGGAGCGAGCTTGCTCCGGGCGGCGATCCGACGAAAGTGGTTTGACTTGGGGTTCAGATCGCAGCCTCAGACCAGCCCACCATTGGCCCGCAGGATCTGCCCGTTCACCCAGCCGGCAGCCGGGCTGACCAGGAAAGACACGATGCTGGCAATGTCTTCCGGCTGGCCGAGGCGCTCCAAGGGCGGCATCTTCGCGTAGTGCTGCACCTGCTCTTCGCTTTTGCCGTGCATGAACAGCTCGGTGGCGACCGGCCCCGGGGCCACGGCATTGACCGTGATCTGGCGGCCGCGCAGTTCCTTGGCAAACACCTGGGTCAGCGACTCCACCGCGGCCTTGCTGGCGATGTACACCGAATAGCCAGGCAGGTTCAGGCCCACGGTGCTGCTGGAAAAATTCACGATTCGGCCGCCGTCGTTCAGCCGGGTCGCGGCTTCGCGCAAGGTGTTGAACGTGCCCCGGGTATTGATTGCAAACGTGCGGTCGAACAGCTCATCGCTGTGCTGTGCCAAGGGCATGACCTGGAGGATGCCTGCGTTGTTGATCAACACATCGACCTTGCCCAGCTGTGCTTCGACTTCATCGAACATCCGGCTGACATCGGCGGCAACCGACACGTCGGCCTTCACCGCTATGGCCTGGTGACCGGCCTGGCGCAACTGCACGACCAGCCTGGAGGCTTCGGTGGCACTGCTGGCGAAGTTGACGGCGACGGCGAAACCGTCAGTGGCCAGTTGCTTGGCAATCTCAGCACCGATGCCGCGCGAGGCGCCGGTGACAATGGCAACTTTGGAGTTTGGAACAGTCATGGCAAGAATCCCCTGAGATGTCGTGGTAGGTTGAAGCCAGATTCACATGTTTACTCTTGGCGATAAATGCAAGAAAGTTGCCTTGACTGTTCAATATCTCTCAACAATCAGGGCGCAGGATTCCGATGGATCAGGTCAAGGCCATGCGGGTATTTGTCCGCATATACGAGCGCAGCAGTTTCACCCTGGCCGCTGAAGATTTGAGCATGCCCCGGGCGACGCTGACCCACACGCTCAATCAGTTCGAGGCCTGGTTGGGGGTGCGTTTGCTGGAGCGCAGCACCCGCAAGGTACGCCCGACCCTTGATGGCGAAGCCTATTACCCGCGATGCGTGCAGTTGCTGGCCGAGCTGGAGGAAGCCGAACTGGCGTTTCGCGGCGTGGCGCCCAAAGGCAAGCTGAGGGTGGACCTACACGGAACCCAGGCGCGATATTTCGTGATCCCGGCGCTGCCGCAATTCATGGCTCGCTACCCCGAAATAGAATTGTTCATCAGCGAGGCGGATCGTTTCGTCGACCTGATTGCCGAAGGCGTTGATTGCGTCGTGCGTTCCGGCACGTTGGCGGATTCGTCATTGATTGGCCGGCGCGTCGCCAATCTTCGGCAGATCACTTGCGCCAGTCCTGCTTACCTTCGCCGGCACGGTGAGCCGAAAAGCCTCGCGGATCTGAAACATCACAAAGCGGTGAATTACGTCTCGCGCAGTACCGGCAAGCTGTATCCGTTCGAGTTCATGGTCGAGGGCGAACTCAAGGAAGTGCCGATCGGGGGCACGTTGTCAGTGTCCGGCGCGGAAATCTACGCCGCGTCGGCCATCGCCGGGATGGGCCTGATCCAATGCCCGCATTACCGGATGGAGGAGCCGATCCGGCAGGGTCTGATCCAGGAAGTCCTCGCCGCGACTCCACCACCTTCCATGCCAGTGTCGGTGCTCTATCCGCACAACCGACACATGTCGCCACGGGTGCGAGTGTTCGTGGATTGGGTGGCCCAGGTGTTTGCGCAGGCGCGTTAAGGCTAGGCTATCGGGTCTCTGTGGGAGCGAGCTTGCTCGCGATGAGGCCATACCTGTCGATGATTTGTTGGCAGATCCACCGCTATCGTCGGATCGCCGCCCGGAGCAAGCTCGCTCCACACCTGCCATGCGAACTTTCGGCCTGACCGATGCGTCTGTGAAATGTTAGCTTCTGCCACTCGCCGTTCGCACAGAGAGCCTTTTCGATGACCTACACCGCTGCGCAAAACCGCTACGAGTCCATTCCCTATCGCCGCGTCGGGCGCAGCGGGCTGGTGCTTCCGGCCCTGTCACTCGGCTTGTGGCACAACTTCGGCGACAGTACGCCGATCGATACTCAGCGAGCCTTGCTGCGCACGGCATTCGACCTGGGCATCAACCATTTCGACCTCGCCAACAACTACGGCCCGCCCTACGGCAGCGCCGAAATCAATTTCGGTCGGCTGTTGCGTGAAGATTTCAAGCAGTACCGCGATGAACTGATCATCTCCAGCAAGGCCGGCTGGGACATGTGGCCCGGCCCTTATGGACAGGGCGGCGGTTCGCGCAAATACGTGCTCGCCAGCCTCGACCAGAGCCTGCAACGCTTGGGCGTGGATTACGTGGACATTTTCTACTCCCACCGTTTCGATCCCGACACGCCACTGGAGGAAACAGCCAGCGCCCTCGCCACAGCCGTTCAACAGGGCAAGGCTTTGTACATAGGCATCTCTTCGTATTCGGGCGTGAAGACCCGGGAAATGGCCGCGCTGCTCAAGGAATGGAAAGTCCCGCTGCTGATCCACCAGCCGGCCTACAACCTGCTCAATCGCTGGGTGGAAAAAGACCTGCTGGACGCTACCGAGGAACTCGGCACGGGCGTCATCGCTTTCACGCCGCTGGCCCAGGGACTGCTGACCGACAAGTATCTCAAGGGCATTCCGGCCGATGCGCGGGTGAATCGTCCGGGCGGTGGCTCGTTGCAAGCGTCGCATCTGTCGGATGAAAATATCGCCCACGTCCGCGCCCTCAACGAAATCGCCCAGCGTCGCGGCCAAAGCCTGGCTCAAATGGCCCTGGCCTGGACGCTGCGCGACCCACGTGTCACCTCGGCCCTGATCGGCGCGAGCCGGCCGGAGCAGATCGTCGAGAACGTCGGGGCGTTGCAGAACCTCAACTTCAGCGCCGAAGAACTGGCCGAGATCGACCGGTTTGCCCAGGAGGGTGGGATTAACCTGTGGGAGAAGCCTTCGACGGCGGAGTAACACCGAACACCCCTGTGGCGAGGGAGCTTGCTCCCGCTGGGCCGCGAAGCGGCCCCAAACCCATTCAACGCTGCGTGTCAGGAAAAGCAGTGGGACAGGTTTTGCGACTGCTGCGCAGTCGAGCGGGAGCAAGCTCCCTCGCCACGGGGATATGCGTTACCCCGGAAAACCATTCGGGCAAGGCACTCACCTGAAAAACGGCACATCCCCCAACACCGTCGCCCGGTGCATCACGCGCCGGGCGGGACGGTAGTCGTCCACGGCGAAATGCTGGGTCACGCGGTTATCCCAGAACGCCACGTCGTTGGCCTGCCAGCGCCAACGAACGGTGAACTCCGGTCGGGTGGCGTGGGCGAACAGCAGTTTCAGGATCGCCTCGCTTTCGGTTTCCGATAGCTCGTTGATTCGGGTGGTAAAGCCTTCGTTGACGAACAGCGAGCGGCGGCCACTCACTGGATGAGTACGTATTACTGGATGGGACAACGGCGGGTTCTTGCGCCGAGCTTCCTCCCAACGCACCAGGTCTTCAGGCGAGTTGCCGAAGCGCTCCAGCGGAAATGAACGGGTGAAATCGTGGGTCGCTGTCAGACCTTCCAGCAAACTTTTCAACGGCGCCGACAACGCTTCGTAGGCTGCAATGCCGCTGGCCCACAACGTGTCGCCGCCAAACGCCGGCAGCAGCTTGGCGCTGAGCACCGCGCCCAGGGCGGGTGTCGGCAAGAAGGTCACGTCGGTGTGCCACACCGCGTTATCGCGAACGTCGGTGACGGCGGTGTCGAGCACCAGCACTTCAGGCTGCTCCGGTATGTTGGGGTAGATCGGATGGATGTGCAGGTCACCGAAATACGCCGCGAAACGTGCCTGTTGCGGTGGTTCGATCGGCTGGTCGCGGAAAAACAGTACCTGATGTTCCAGCAATGCCTGCTCGACGAAATCCCGGTCTTGCGGACTCAGCGGTTGGCTGATATCGATCCCGTTGATCTGCGCGCCGAGGGCAATGCTTAAAGGGGTAATGGTCGGGCGGCTCATTTTGATTCTCTCGGATGGGCGCCGAATGGTCGGCGTGGTCATTGCGTATCAGTGAGCCTGGCCGTGCCATGGCACCAGTTTGCGTTGCAGGGCGCGCAGGCCCATCTCCATGGCGAAGGCGATCACTGCGATCACCAGGATTCCCAGAACCACGACATCGGTGACCAGGAATTGCGCCGCCGACTGCACCATGAATCCCAGGCCGCTTGTGGCTGCGATCAGTTCAGCGGCGACCAGCGTCGACCACCCCACGCCCAGGCCGATGCGAATGCCGGTAAGAATGTCGGGCAAGGCGCTGGGTACGATCACATGACGAATCAATTGCGTCCGCGAGGCGCCCAGGGACTGCGCGGCGCGCAATCTGGCCGGGTCGACGGTGCGCACGCCGGTGGCCGTAGCGATGGCGATCGGGGCGAAGATCGCCAGGTAGATCAGCAGGACTTTCGACAGCTCGCCGATGCCGCACCAGATCACGATCAGCGGCAAGTAAGCCAGGGGAGGGATCGGCCGATAGAACTCGATCAGCGGATCGAGCACGCCACGGGCAATACGATTGGCGCCGATGGCGATGCCCACCGGCACCGCTGTCAGCACCGCGAACAACAGGCCCAGGCCAATCCGGCCGAGGCTTGCGCCCAGGTGTTGCCAGAGTGTCGAGTCCATGTAGCCGCTGGTTGCCAGCAGCCAACACTTCTGCAGCACGGCGGAGGGCGGCGGCAGGAACAGCGGTTCGATCAGCCCGGTGGCGGTGATCGCCCACCAGAGAAACAGCAACACCACCAATGTCAGGCCGCTGATCCAGCGTGTGCTCAGCCTGCGTCGAGCGGGTGCGGCCGCGTGCGAATTCACGGCATCGCCGGACACGGCTGGAATTTCATAGCTGCTCATGCGCGCTCCTGTTGTCGAGTGGCGCTGCGTTGGGAAAACACTCTGGCGAGCACGTGCTCGCGGGTCTCGATGAAGCGTGGATCGGACTTGATCGACCGGGCCGATTCGCCAGCGCCGTAGCGGTGGCCGAAATCCAGGCTCAGCCGCTCGACGATCCGCCCGGGATCGGGCGCCAGCAAAATCAGATCGGTCGCCAGGAACACGGCTTCTTCGATGTCGTGGGTAATCAGGAACACCGGTTTGGCGGTGCGCTGCCAGACCTGCAGCAGCAGTTCCTGCATCTGCTCGCGGGTGAAGGCGTCCAGGGCTCCGAACGGTTCGTCCATCAACAGTACCCGTGGATCGGCCGCCAGCGCGCGGGCCAGGCCGACGCGTTGCTTCTGACCGCCAGACAGCTGCCAGACGCGACGCTTTTCGAACCCGGCCAGGTCCACCAAGGCAAGCATTTCCCGGGCGCGAGCCTCGCGTTTTTCTCTCGCGACCCCGGCCAGTTCCAGGCCAAACCCGACGTTTGCCAGCACGTCCTGCCAAGGCAGCAACGCATCGTCCTGGAACACCACGCCACGTTCGGCGCCCGGGCCTGACACTGGCACGCCGTCCAAGGTGATTTGCCCGGCGCTGGGCTCGACGAACCCGGCAATCAGGTTCAGCAACGACGTCTTGCCACTGCCGGATGGCCCGAGGGCGACCAGCAACTGCTGTGGACCCAGGGTCAACGAAATATCCGCCAGTACCGGTTTCGTGGCGCCGGGGTACTGTGCGCTGATGCGCTCCAGCTGTAGCAAGGCCATCTCGGTGTCTCCTTTTTGATCAGCGAGTGATGTATTTGGCGCTGACGTACGGTGCGTAATCCGGCAGTACGGCTTCGACCTTGCCTTGCTCCTTGAGGAACGCGGCGGTGTTGGTTATCGCCTGGGTGGTTGGGGCGCCGAGGCTCAGCACCTGGTCTGCGGCCAGGGGGAATACGTTGCCTTGCAACAACAGCGGGATATCGCTGGCCTTGGCCCCGGATAGCTTCACCAGCTTGTCGATGTTGGACGCATCGGCCAGCCAGGCTTGTGGGTCCTTGCGGTATTGGGCGTAGGCATCCAGGGTGACTTTTGCGAAAGCCGTGACGATTTCAGGGTGCTGCTGGGCGAAGTCCTTGCGCACGATCCATGCGTCGAAGGTCGGTGCGCCAAATTGCGCCAGTTCCGCAGAGGTAATCAGCACCTTGCCGTTTTCCTTGGCCACGCCCAGGGCTGGGTCCCAGACGTAGGTGGCGTCGATGTCGCCGCGTTTCCACGCCGCGATGATGGCCGGTGGGGCGAGGTTGAGCACGGTGACTTTCGATGGGTCGATATTCCAGTGTTTCAGCGCGGCGAGCAGGCTGTAATGGCCGGTGGAAACAAACGGCACGGCGATCTTCTTGCCGATCAGGTCTTGCGGGGTCTTGATGCCGGAGCCGTCACGGGCCACCAAGGCTTCGGCGGCGCCGATCTGCGTCGCGATGAGGAATGTTTCTACTGGCACCTTACGAGTGATCGCGGCGGTCAGCGGGCTGGAGCCGAGGTAGCCTATCTGCACATCGCCCGAGGCGATGGCGGCGATGATATCGGCGCCGTTGTCGAACTTGCGCCAGGCGATCTTGGCCTGGGTGGCTTTTTCATACGCTCCATCGGCTTGGGCCACTTTCGCCGGGTCCACGGTGGTCTGGTAGGCGACGGTCAGGTCGGTTGCCTGTGCGAAAAAACTCGCCGCGGCCAGGGAGGCGGCTGCGAGAAGGCGAAGGGGGAAACTCAAAGACATGGTAAAGCTCCTCAACAAGCCGCCGGAGAGTCGGCGTTGGAGGAGACTAAATGATCTAATAACTCTAAAATAAATAACTTTTTCGCATTAGCTTATCTGCGAAAAAGTCTATCGAGAAGCCACGAAACCCCTGTGGCAAGGAAGCAAGCTCCCTCGCCACAGAGTGTTCTTGCCAGCGGCGAATCAGTTACTGATCGCTAGAATGCTCGCCTGGTACGACCCCACGAACACGTCGAAATCACCCACTTCGTTCTGCTCCAACTCGGTTTGCTGGACCAGGGATCGCCGAGCATTTTCCTCGAAGGCAATTATTTCATCGGCCGACAGTGGCTCTGCGCGGAAAAACTCGGCGTGGGCCTTGCTCTGGCGCAGGGAGAACTGGGCGAAGCTTTCCTTGTGTTCGGCCATGGCCGCCAGTACCCGGGCGGATGGCGTGAGGGATGGGTCGCGGACTTTTGCCAGTTGGGCGTCCAGCGCCTGGCGGTGGTCATCACCACCTTGGCTTTGGTCGAGCAGTGCCGCCAGCGGGGCGATCTTGTCCAGCAATTCCAGGGCCCAGGCTTGCATGTCCACCGATTCACCCTGGCGCTGCAATTGCAGGCCTGGCTTGCGGCCTTCCTTGACCACCGTCAGGAAGTTGCTGGTGGCGTTGCTGCACTCGTTGTTTTCCAATTGCGGGCTGTCGTCGAGGCCGCAATACAAGAGGAACGCATCGAGGAACCGCGATTCGGTCAGGTCGATGCCCATCGGCAAGAACGGGTTGATGTCCAGGCAACGTACTTCGACGTACTGGATGCCACGGGCCATCAGCGCCTGGATCGGTCGCTCCCCGGTGTAGGTCACGCGCTTGGGGCGGATGTTGGAGTAGTACTCGTTTTCGATCTGCAGGATGTTGGTGTTGAGCTGCACCCATTCGCCGTTCTGGTGAGTGCCAATCTCGACATACGGCGCATACGGCGTTGCCACAGCCTTGCGCAGGCTATCGGTGTAGCTTGCCAGGTCGTTGTAGCAAGGCGTCAGGCCGGCCTGGGCGTTGCTCTGGTAACCCAGGTCGCTCATGCGCAGGCTGGTGGCATAGGGCAGGTACAAGGTGTCCGGGTCCAATTGTTCCAGCTGATGCGGTCGGCCACGCAGGAAACCGGCGTCGAGGGCCGGCGAGGCGCCGAACAGGTACATCAATAGCCAGCTGTAGCGCCGGAAATTGCGGATCAGGGCGATATAGGCCGACGACTGGAAATCCCGGTCGCTCAGATCGCTGGCTTCGTCCTGGCGCAGCAGGGGCCAGAGCTTTTCCGGCAGGGAAAAGTTGTAGTGGATCCCGGCGATGCATTGCATGGTCTTGCCGTAACGCAGGGCCAGACCCTTGCGATAGACATACTTGAGCCGACCGATGTTCGAGGTGCCGTAATAGGCGATCGGAATCTCCTCCTCAGCCGGCAGCGGACACGGCATCGAAGGGCTCCACAGGTATTCGTCGCCGAGCTTGCTGTAGACAAACCGGTGGATCCTGTCGAGGCTGCGCAGGGTATCAGCCGGGTTGGCCAGGGCCGGCGTGATGAATTCCAGCAGCGACTCGGAATAGTCGGTGGTGATCTGTTCGTTGGTCAGCGCCGAGCCCAGGGCTTGCGGGTGCGGCGTCTGCGCCAGGCGCCCGTTGTCGGTGACACGCAGGCATTCACGTTCGATACCGTGCAGGCACTGCTCGAGCAGGGAGAGGTTGGCGCGCTCGCCGAGCAGGGCCAGGCGGCGGTTTAAAAGGTCGCTCAAGTTGAATTCCTTCACGCGTCAGTCGCCCCAATATGGGGGTGGGCAAGACGGTCTACAAGGGTGAAGTTAAAACTGGCGTTTTCGCCTGGTTTACATACGGTCAAAGAAGATCGCCGCCGTCCCTCGTGGGAGCGAGCTTGCTCGCGATAGCGGTATATCAGTCAACTAAATGTGACAGGTCCATCGCCATCGCGAGCAAGCTCGCTCCCACAGGAAAGCCCGACACCGCATTCGTGGCGTCGAAATTAACTCAAATCGATGACCAGGAGCTATAGGACAGCGAACGTGCCTTGCGCTTTTGCGACCAGCTTGTCGCCTTGCATCACATCGGCCTCGACCACCAATGTGCGCCGGCCCGGGTGGATGACCCGGGCGGTGCACAACACCTCGCCGTCGGACACGGCGCGGATGTAGTTGATCTTGCATTCGATGGTCGCAGACTGCTGGTCGAAGCCATGGACACTGGAGCAGGCCAGGCCCATGGCGATGTCCACCAGGCTGAACAGCGCGCCACCGTGCAGCTTGCCGCCGCGATTCCGCAACTCGGGGGCCAGATCCAGGGTGACTTGCGCCACCCCGTCCCCAAGGCTGTGCAAACGGCAGCCGAGCAGCTTGAAAAACGCGCTCTCCACCAACCCGGCTGGCGCGTCCATCAGCGTTTCTTCAATTGCTTGGCGTTGGCGAACAGCGAGGCCATGGCGTTGTTCGCCGGGGCCGCCGTGGCGGTTTCCTTGCGGGGCGCGGTGTTCTGCGACTGGCGTGGGGCGGCGCCTGGGCGAGCACCGCGGGCACCGTCGACCTTCTCACCCGGCGTGTCACTCATGCGCATCGACAGGCCAACGCGTTTGCGCGGGATATCGACTTCCATGACCTTCACTTTCACCACGTCGCCGGCCTTCACGGCTTCGCGCGGGTCCTTGATGAATTTTTCCGACAGTGCCGAGATGTGTACCAGGCCGTCCTGGTGCACGCCGATATCAACGAACGCGCCGAAGTTGGTCACGTTGGTGACCACGCCTTCGAGGATCATGCCCGGTTGCAAGTCCTTGAGGTCTTCGACGCCTTCCTGGAATTCGGCGGTCTTGAATTCCGGACGCGGGTCGCGGCCCGGCTTCTCCAGCTCTTGCAGAATGTCGGTCACGGTGGGCAGGCCGAAGGTTTCGTCGGTGAATTTCTTCGGGTCCAGGCGCTTGAGGAACGCGGCGTCGCCGATCAGCGAGCGGATGTCGCGGTCGGTCTGGGCGGCGATGCGTTGCACCAGCGGATAGGCTTCCGGGTGGACCGCCGAGGAGTCGAGCGGGTTGTCGCCGTTCATGACGCGCAGGAAGCCGGCGGCTTGTTCGAAGGTTTTTTCACCCAGGCGCGGGACTTTCTTCAACGCGGCGCGGGTCTTGAACGCGCCATGTTCATCACGGTGGGTGACAATGTTCTGCGCGAGTGTCGCGTTCAGGCCGGAAATCCGCGCCAGCAGTGCCACCGAAGCGGTGTTCACGTCCACACCCACGGCGTTCACGCAATCCTCCACCACGGCATCCAGGCCACGGGCCAGTTTCAGTTGGGACACGTCGTGCTGGTATTGACCGACACCGATGGATTTCGGATCGATCTTCACCAGTTCCGCCAGTGGATCCTGCAGGCGACGGGCGATCGACACCGCGCCACGGATCGACACGTCCAGGTCCGGGAATTCCTTCGAAGCCAGTTCCGACGCCGAATAAACAGAAGCACCGGCTTCGGAGACCATGACCTTGGTCATTTTCATGGCCGGGTATTTCTTGATCAGTTCCGCTGCCAGCTTGTCGGTCTCGCGGCTGGCGGTGCCGTTGCCGATAGCGATCAGGTCCACCGAATGCTTGGCGCACAGGGCGGCGAGCACCGCGAGGGTCTGGTCCCATTTGTTGTGCGGCACGTGCGGGTAGACCGTGGCGTGGTCCAGCAACTTACCGGTTGAATCGACGACCGCTACCTTGCAACCGGTGCGCAGGCCCGGGTCCAGGCCCAGGGTGGCGCGGGGGCCGGCCGGCGCGGCCAACAGCAGGTCGTGCAGGTTGTGGGCGAATACGTTGATCGCCTCGGTCTCGGCGTTATCGCGCAACTCACCGAGCAAGTCGGTTTCCAGGTGGGTATAGAGCTTGACCTTCCAGGTCCAGCGCACCACCTCGGCCAGCCATTTGTCGGCGGCGCGGTTCTGGTTCTGGATGCCGAATTGCTGGGCGATCATGCCTTCGCACGGGTGCATGGTGCCGGGCAGTTCTTCGCCGACCTTCAGCGCGGAGCTGAGAATGCCTTCGTTGCGGCCACGGAAAATCGCCAGGGCACGGTGGGACGGCATGCTCTTGAGCGGTTCGTCGTGCTCGAAGTAGTCGCGGAACTTGGCGCCTTCCTCCTCTTTGCCGGCGATGACGCGGGCGCTGAGGGTCGCCTCCTGCTTGAGGAAGTTACGCAGCTTTTCCAGCAGGTTGGCGTCTTCAGCGAAACGCTCCATGAGGATGTACTTGGCGCCTTCCAGCGCGGCCTTTACGTCCGCCACGCCTTTTTCCGCATCGATAAAACACGCGGCTTCGGTTTCCGGGGCGAGGGTCGGGTTGTTGAACAGGCCGTCGGCCAGCTCGCCGAGGCCGGCTTCCAGGGCGATCTGGCCCTTGGTGCGGCGCTTTTGCTTGTAGGGCAGGTACAAGTCTTCGAGGCGGGTCTTGGTGTCGGCCAGCTTGATGTCGCGTTCGAGTTGCGGGGTCAGCTTGCCCTGCTCCTGGATGCTCGCCAGGATGCTGATGCGCCGTTCGTCGAGTTCACGCAGGTAGCGCAGGCGCTCTTCCAGATGACGCAATTGAGTGTCATCGAGGCTGCCTGTCACTTCTTTCCGGTAACGGGCGATGAAAGGGACCGTGGAGCCTTCATCGAGTAGCGCGACGGCCGCTTCGACCTGTTGTGGGCGGACGCCGAGTTCCTCGGCGATGCGGCTGTTGATGCTGTCCATAAAACCACCTGACAAATTGTGAAATCAGGCTCGCCACCGCAGAAGCCGGGCTCGGCGAGACTGGTTGAGCGGCCTGGCGTGCGCCGCTGCCTGGGTCAAAAGGCTGCCTGTTGACCCGTGAAATCAAAAAAATGCTGCCTGGCCAGGGGAAAAAGTGTTTCGCCGGTGTAACGATCCGGCCCTGTCCTGGCACAAAGGCCGCGCATTATAACCAGCGTTCCACCGTTAGGGTGCGTCGCGCCCGTGGGCTTGATCAGCGGATTGCTGGAGATAGGCGAAAAATCTGCTAACAATGCACACGGTACGCACAACGGCAGCTAGGCCATAATGCGCGCCGAGATCAAAGGAGCTTCCTATGAGCAGCACCGCACAAACTGCTGAAGGCGAAAAAATTCTGATTGTTGACGACGATCCAGGGCTGAGCAGCCTGCTGGAGCGCTTTTTCGTCAGCAAGGGTTACCGAGCCCGCACTGTACCGAACACGGAGCAAATGGACCGTCTGTTGGCCCGTGAGGTTTTCAACCTCGTCGTCCTCGACCTGATGCTGCCCGGTGAAGACGGCTTGACCGCCTGTCGTCGCCTGCGCGGCGCGAACAACCAGATCCCGATCATCATGCTGACCGCCAAGGGCGACGAGCTGAGCCGTATCAAGGGCCTTGAACTGGGCGCCGACGATTACCTGGCCAAGCCGTTCAATCCGGACGAGCTGATGGCGCGGGTCAAGGCGGTCTTGCGTCGCCAGTCGGCGCCGGTGCCGGGCGCGCCGGGCAGCGAAGACGAAAGCGTCACCTTCGGCGACTATGAACTGTCGCTGGCCACCCGCGAGCTCAAGCGCGGCGACGAGGTACACATGCTCACCACCGGTGAGTTCGCGGTCCTCAAGGCTCTGGTGATGAACGCTCGCCAGCCGCTGACCCGAGACAAGCTGATGAACCTGGCCCGTGGCCGGGAATGGGATGCGCTGGAGCGTTCCATCGACGTGCAGATTTCCCGCTTGCGCCGGATGATCGAGCCGGATCCATCCAAGCCGCGTTATATCCAGACCGTCTGGGGCGTAGGCTACGTATTCGTGCCGGATGGCGCCGCCAGCAAGTGATCGGCGATTTGTAGGAGCGGGAAGCCTGGTTGATTGAAGTCTTTTCCAGGCGACTCGCGGTCCGTCATTGTGCGAGCATCGCTCGCTCCTGCAAGTGTGTAGCGGCTATTCATGAAAACCCCCGTTTGGTTCCCCCAGAGTTTTTTTTCCCGCACCCTCTGGCTGGTGCTCATCGTCGTGCTTTTTTCCAAGGCGCTGACGTTGGTCTACCTGCTGATGAACGAAGACGTGCTGGTGGACCGCCAATACAGTCACGGCGTTGCCTTGACATTGCGGGCCTACTGGGCGGCCGACGAAACCAATCGAGCAAAGATTGCCGAGGCGGCAACATTGATCCGGGTGGTCGGAGCCGGCGTGCCGGAAGGCGAGCAGCACTGGCCATACAGCGAGATCTATCAGCGGCAGATGCAGGCCGAGTTGGGCGCCGACACCGAGGTGCGATTGCGCATGCACTCGCCGCCGGCATTGTGGGTGCGCGCTCCAAGCCTTGGGGATGGTTGGCTGAAGGTTCCGCTGTACCCCCATCCATTGCGGGGCCAGAAGATCTGGAACGTGCTGGGCTGGTTCCTGGCGATCGGCCTGCTTTCGACGGCTTCGGCGTGGATCTTCGTCAGCCAGCTCAACCAACCGCTCAAACGCCTCGTGTACGCCGCCCGGCAATTGGGCCAGGGGCGTAGTGTACGGTTGCCGATCAGCGATACGCCCAGCGAGATGACCGAGGTGTACCGCGCCTTCAACCAGATGGCCGAGGATGTCGAGCAGGCCGGACGCGAGCGTGAGCTGATGCTTGCAGGGGTCTCCCATGACTTGCGCACACCCCTGACCCGGTTGCGTCTTTCCCTGGAACTGATGGGCGAGCACACCGACCTGACGGATGAAATGGTCCGTGATATCGAAGACATGGACGCGATTCTTGACCAGTTCCTGGCATTCATTCGCGACGGTCGTGATGAGTCGGTGGAAGAAGTCGATCTCAGCGACCTGGTTCGGGAGGTGGCTGCACCCTATAACCAGAACGAAGAGAAGGTCCACCTGCGCCTGGAGCCGATCCAGCCGTTCCCGCTACGTCGCGTATCGATGAAGCGCCTGCTGAACAACCTGATCGGCAACGCCCTGAACCATGCAGGCACCGGTGTGGAAGTGGCCGCCTACGTTTCGGGCGATACCAGCGCGCCCTACGTCGTGCTGAGCGTCATGGACCGAGGCGCCGGCATCGATCCGTCGGAATTGGAGGCCATTTTCAATCCGTTCACCCGAGGCGATCGCGCCCGGGGGGGAAAGGGCACGGGACTGGGCCTGGCGATCGTCAAGCGCATCGCCTCGATGCACGGCGGCAACGTCGAGCTGCGCAATCGCGTGGGCGGCGGACTGGAAGCGCGGGTGCGGCTGCCGTTGGGCTTGATGTTGCCTCGGGATGCGGTGTAGCGGAATCGCTCGGAAGGCGCAAAACCTGTGGGAGCGAGCTTGCTCGCGATGCGGTGGCTCAGCCAAATTTATGTTGGCTGACACACCGTCATCGCGAGCAAGCTCGCTCCCACAGTAATTTATAAATGGATTACCCCTTGCCCTTGGTCCGGGTCATGTTCGGCCCGCCATTCTTTTCCAAGTGCTCGATGATGATCCCTGCCACGTTCTTGCTGGTGGTGGTCTCGATGCCTTCCAGGCCTGGCGAGGAGTTGACTTCCATCACCAGCGGTCCGTGATTGGAGCGCAGGATGTCCACGCCAGCCACCGCCAGCCCCATGACCTTGGCTGCCCGCAGGGCGGTCATGCGCTCTTCCGGCGTGATCTTGATCAGGCTTGCGCTGCCGCCGCGATGCAGGTTGGAGCGAAACTCCCCTGGCTTGGCCTGGCGCTTCATCGACGCGATTACTTTGTCGCCGACCACGAAGCAACGAATGTCCGCGCCCCCGGCTTCCTTGATGTATTCCTGGACCATGATGTTCTGCTTCAGGCCCATGAATGCTTCGATCACCGACTCCGCCGCCGTTGCGGTTTCGCACAGCACCACGCCAATGCCCTGGGTGCCCTCCAATACCTTGATAACCAGAGGCGCGCCATTGACCATGGCGATCAGGTCGGGAATGTCATCTGGAGAGTGGGCGAAGCCGGTCACGGGCAAGCCGATGCCACGCCGAGACAGCAGTTGGAGCGAGCGCAGCTTGTCTCGCGAGCGGGCAATCGCAACGGACTCATTGAGGGGATACACCCCCATCATTTCGAACTGGCGCAATACCGCGCAACCGTAGAAGGTCACCGACGCGCCGATACGCGGGATCACCGCATCGAAGCCTTCCAGCGGCTTGCCGCGGTAATGGATTTGCGGTTTGTGGCTGGCAATGTTCATGTAGGCGCGCAGGGTATCGATCACCACCATTTCATGGCCACGCTCGGTCCCGGCCTCGACCAGGCGGCGGGTGGAATACAGACGCGGGTTTCGCGACAGCACAGCGATCTTCATGCAACACCTGTGGCAGAGGTAGTGGATACCGGGAATGCCGGCTTGTCTTGAACGTATTTGATGCCTGGATTGACCACCAACTGGCCGTCGATCAAGGCCTTGGAACCCAGCAACAGGCGATAACGCATGGATTTGCGGCA
Organism: Pseudomonas sp. R4-84; assembly: GCF_054130985.1. Classification (NCBI taxonomy): domain Bacteria; kingdom Pseudomonadati; phylum Pseudomonadota; class Gammaproteobacteria; order Pseudomonadales; family Pseudomonadaceae; genus Pseudomonas; species Pseudomonas sp. R4-84. Next base: position 5,307,271 of record NZ_CP096390.1, on the reverse strand, counting down.
GGCGAGGGTGAATTCGACCCGCCAGAACCGATCGCCCAACGCCAGCGTGGTGCTGATCACATAGCGGACCTGGGCGTGGCCGTTGGAGCTCTTGATGGTCTTGCGCGCCACCAAGGGTGCTTCGCAGCGGCGATGGCGCAGTTGCACGACGGTGCCGAGGTGCGCGGTGAAGCGCACCCATTTTTCGCCGTCACGCTCGAATGGCTCGATGTCGGTGGCGTGCAGGCTCGAGGTGCTGGCGCCGGTGTCGATTTTTGCCCGTAGCCCGGCGACTCCCAGATCAGGGAGCGCCACCCACTCGCGCAGACCGACAACGGTCAGATGGTCGAAAGTCTTCAATAAAAACAACCTGAAATTGGCGCATCGGATTGCGGGCCCCGCGAATCGCGGTATTCACGCAGAATAATCACAAAATGACGACAGTTATCTACGTACTTGTTTGCATGTGTAACCGATGCCGACGCATGCCATGCGGACAGGCGGTTCGGCGGGCATTCTATCCGTCGGGACGGATTCGTGCGCCCGACAAAAACGGTAGTACAGTTCCAGCCATAGGTTAGAAAGAGGAATCCAAGTGGCACAAAAAAGCGAAGAGGATGACAAGGTCCGTCTCGATAAATGGTTGTGGGCGGCACGATTCTATAAAACCCGTGCCTTGGCCAAGGCTGCCATTGAAAGCGGCAAGGTCCATCACCGGGGCGAACGATGCAAGCCTGGCAAAGAGCCACGTATCGGTGATGAATACGTCATTCGAACAGGCTTCGACGAAAAAACGGTGGTCGTCGAAGCTTTGTCCATCGTGCGTCGCGGCGCGCCGCAGGCTCAAACGCTATACCGCGAGACCGAAGCCAGCGTCGCCAAGCGCGAAGCGGCAGCCGCCCAACGCAAGGCCGGTGCCCTGGGTGTGAGCACCGATGGCAAGCCCAGCAAGAAACAACGGCGAGACCTGTTCAAGTTCCATGGCAGCAACAGCGAGTAAAGCATCGGCACACCGGTAACCTGGCGAGGGAGCTTGCTCCCGCTGGGCTGCGTAGCGGCCCCAGAATCTTGCGGTCGCTACGCAACCGAGCGGGAGCAAGCTCCCTCGCCACAACAGCGCTGCACATGCAGATAGATGCTCAGTCTTCCCACAAAGCAAAATCATGGCTTGCTTGGAACCCATCCTGAATGCCCATAAAATGCCAGCCATCCATTGCCATCACCTCAGAACCAGACTCCTATGACTGATTTACCGGATACCGACTACACCCAACGTTTCATCTTCGATGACAGCGACGCCCGTGGCGAGCTGGTAGCGTTGGAGCGTAGCTACGCCGAAGTCCTCGCCAAGCACCCCTATCCGGAGCCGGTCGCGCAGTTGCTCGGCGAGTTGATGGCCGCCGCGGCGCTGCTGGTGGGTACCTTGAAATTCGATGGCTTGTTGATTCTCCAGGCCCGCTCCGAAGGCCCGGTGCCATTGTTGATGATCGAGTGTTCGAGCGAGCGTGAGATCCGAGGCCTGGCCCGTTATCACGCCGAGCAGATCGCCCCCGACGCGACACTCTCCGACCTGATGCCCAATGGCGTTTTGGCCCTGACGGTCGACCCGAGCCATGGCAAGCGCTACCAAGGCATTGTCGATCTCGACGGCGCAACGCTGGCCGAGTGCTTCACCAACTACTTCGTCATGTCCCAGCAGACCAACACACGCTTCTGGCTGTACGCCGACGGGCGGCGTGCCCGCGGCCTGCTGTTGCAGCAATTGCCGGCCGACCGCATTCGTGATTCGGAAGAACGTGATGCCAGCTGGCAACACGTCACCGCTCTCGCCAGCACCTTGAGCGCCGATGAGCTGCTGGGCCTGGACAACGAAACCATCCTGCATCGCCTCTATCACGAAGAACAGGTTCGCCTGTTCGAAGGCCAGCCGTTACGCTTCAAATGCAGTTGCTCCCGTGAACGTTCCGGCAATGCGTTGGTCAGTCTGGGTCTGGAAGATGCGCAGCAATTGGTGATCGAGCATGGCGGCGCCATCGAAATCGATTGCCAGTTTTGCAATGAGCGCTACCTGTTCGATGCCGCGGACATCGCCCAATTGTTCGCCGGTGCGGGTGTCGACACACCGTCAGATACTCGTCACTAAATCGGTTCAGCGCAGGTAAATCTCCTGGCAAACGCCGGATTTACGCCGTACTGACGGGAGGGCCCTACTCTTTTTGGGCTTTTCTGGCATAATCCGGCCCACTTTTTTCGGGTAGTAGTGCGCGACTTCCTACTACAAAACGTTTGGAGCACTCGGCCACGGGCCGACGGGGAATCTCATGACGCAAGCCAATAACGCCGTGTACACCGATCTGAGTGTCGATGATCTGGTTAAAGAAGCCCTGAATCGCGGTGAAGGCGAGCTTGCCGATACTGGCGCGCTGGTTGTACGTACCGGTCATCGTACCGGTCGTTCGCCAGTGGACCGTTTCATTGTGGAAGAGCCAACCACCCAGCACGCCATTGCCTGGGGCCCGATCAACCGCAAGTTCCCGGCTGACAAGTTCGATGCCTTGTGGAACCGCGTCGCAGCCTACCTGGGCGAGCGCGAGCGTTTTGTCTCCCACGTGCATGTAGGTTCCGATCCTGCGCACTACCTGCCGGTCAAGATGACCACCGAGACTGCCTGGCACAACCTGTTCGGCCGCTGCCTGTTCATCAACCCCGAGCAATACAACGCCGGCGGCAAGGACGAATGGCAGATCCTCAACGCGCCGAACTTCGTCTGCGAGCCTGAGCGCGACGGCACCAACTCCGACGGTACCGTGATCATCAACTTCGCGGCCAAGAAAGTGCTGATTGCTGGCATGCGCTACGCCGGCGAGATGAAGAAAGCCCTGTTCTCCGTACAGAACTTCCTGCTGCCGGCCGCCGACGTGCTGCCGATGCACTGCGCCGCGAACATGGGCGAAGAGGGCGACGTGACCCTGTTCTTCGGCCTGTCGGGCACTGGCAAGACCACCCTGTCCGCCGATGAAAGCCGCTACCTGATCGGTGACGACGAGCACGGTTGGGGCGTGGGCGTGGTCTTCAACATCGAAGGCGGTTGCTATGCCAAGTGCATCGACCTGTCCGAGAAGAACGAGCCGGTCATCTGGAAAGCCATCCAGCACGGCGCCGTACTGGAAAACGTGGTCCTGGACCCGGTCACCAAGAAAGCCGACTATGCCGACGACAGCCTGACCCAGAACAGCCGCGCCGCCTACCCGCGTGAGCTGATCGAAAAACGCGCACCGAAAAACCTCGGTGGCGAGCCAAACGCCGTGATCTTCCTGACCTGCGACCTGACCGGCGTACTGCCACCTGTGTCGATCCTCAGCGAAGAACAAGCCGCCTACCACTTCCTGTCCGGCTACACCGCACTGGTGGGCTCGACCGAAATGGGTTCGGGCAGCGGCATCAAGTCGACTTTCTCCACCTGCTTCGGCGCGCCGTTCTTCCCGCGTCCAGCCGGTGAATACGCTGAGCTGCTGATCAAGCGCATCCGTGGTTTCGGCTCCAAGGTCTACCTGGTCAACACCGGCTGGACCGGCGGCGGCTACGGCGTCGGCAAGCGCTTCAACATCCCGACCACCCGTGCGGTGATCGCAGCGATCCAGAGCGGCGCGCTGATCGGTGCTGAAACCGAACACCTGGACATCATCAACCTGGACGTGCCGCTGGCCGTCCCAGGCGTCGAGACTGGCCTGTTGAACCCACGCAACACCTGGGCCGACAAGGCTGCCTACGACGAAGCGGCCAAGGCATTGGCCGGTCTGTTCATCGAAAACTTCAAGAAGTTCGAAGTGAGCGATGCGATCAAGGCGGCAGGTCCACAGCTGTAAGGCTTGCCGATACATGAGAAAGCCGCCCTTTAAGGGCGGCTTTTTTGTGGGTGACTATTTTTCTTCCCGCGCCTGTTTATCCCTGGAAAGTAGAGGGCGAAATCGTATCCCAACAAAAAGAAAAGTCTCACGTCAGTCTCGGAACCGTCTGGTGATCACTTCCTTGCTTACTCGGTAAGGTTCGCCGCGCCGCTTGTATTGAACGGGCGCTGACCGAGCAAGGACGAAGCATGGCGAAAGGTAAAAGCGATATCCCTCAGGTCTGGGAGTACCGCGGTGGCGAAAGGCGCTACAGAGTCCTGCGGGACATGACCCCGGGCGAGCTGGCAAAAAGAGACGCCGATTTTAAAGCCCACGAGGACATGCTCGCTCGGCAAGAGGAATACATGAGCCAGCGGCTGGGCCAGACAAGCCAGAGGGATGCACCGAGCATCAAGGGCTGTGTGTTCGCCAAATCCTGCGAACTGCCCGATGCAATCATCGACTATCACAATCCAACCGGTTACATCCCGACGGAACTGCTGAGCGCCTATGGTGCGTTCAAATTGTTGGGCGGTCGGGAGGTTGACGCGTCAGGCTGCGTACCGCTGAAGACCATCAGCGGAGCGTTACCGGCGAGTTTTGGCACGCTCGCACTGGGTGGGACCGCTTTGGCCTCCCTTGGCGCTGGCGCGACGGTCACGGCACCCGTGGCGGCCGGCGCGCTGGTGGGGTTGGTGGGGCTGCTGATGCCCTCGAACCTGGGCGATGGTTCGCTGTACACCGAAGAGCAACTAAGGTCCCTTGAAAAAGCGCGCAGCCGGGTTCGCCTACATGTCGAAACCCAGGCCGACGGGACGCTTAAAGGGTATGGCTACAACACCCAGTCAAGACGCGACTGGGAGATGATCCCGGTGGTGACATTCCAGGCGCGTGGCGAGCAGCAAGTGGCAGATTTTGGCGATGGGGTCGAGTTGATCTGGACGCCGGCAGTGGACCCTTGCGCGACGTTGGGCATCCCAGCTTTGGAGGCTGCGCCACAGGCGCCGCGTATCTGGATCTTCCCGCCGACACCGATGGCGGACAGCATTATCGTCAATCCGATTTATCCCCCGGAATACAAGGATTTCATTCTTGTGTTTCCGGTGGGGTCTGGGGTTTCGCCGTTATATATAGTTTTGAGTGTTCGGCGCAAAGGGTTGCCGGAGGCAGGGCATGATTACCATCGGGCACCAAAGACAGAGGAGATTACTGGATTTGCTGACTTGAAGATCGCCAAACAAAAGACCCCTCGTCAAGGTGGGGGCGGTTTTCGCGAACGGTGGACCGATTCCAAAAAAAGAACTATTTATGAGTGGGATTTCATGCACGGTGAGTTGGAGGCATACCGTGCTAGTGATGGAAGCCATCTAGGTTCGTTTGACTATTTAACGGGCGAGCAACTAGATCGTCCGAAACCGAATCGTAATATTAAAAAATATTTGTGAGGAAAAAATGGGTCTAAAGCTAAAACTTAGTTGGTATGACAAAGAAACCGAGCTAGGCGAAGGGCGCGAATATTCACAGGATTTTGGCGACGATTCGTGGGTGCTTGTTGAGCTGGGGGTGCCTGTAGAAAACAACATTAACGTGGGTGGATTTAATGTAGATGACAAATGGGCTGAGATATTACAGCCCCATTTTGAACATGTTCTAAATCTGACGCTGTATGACTATCAAGTCTCTTTTGATTATCGAGATGAGTGGTGAGCGTAAGGTAACGAGGCCGCGGGAACTACAATTGGCATCTCCACTCCAGCAAGCATTGGTGGCACTTCGGGCAGCCTCATGCACGCGCCTAGCAAGAGGCTTGTGATCAGGACGGTAGGTAACGTCAGTTTCTTCAACATGATTTTCTCCTTGGTTAATGTGCAAAGGGCATCCTGCCTTTTGCTGGTCTGATCTGCTGATTCATGGATCGACGGCGCACCTTAACGCGTCAAATGACTGGAGACGAGACATCAAAACGCCTGGATTTGTATCGCGTCGTGGCAAAGCGGTAACACTCCCGAGCGGTATCATCCGGTGCGTGGAGAACACGGGCGAGTTCAATCACATCACAGGCGAGCAGACCAACAACTGTGAGCTCCATCCATCCGCTGAATGCCCTCCATCACACGAATAAATTTCAAAAAATGTCGATGGCTGACTAAGGTGAAGCAGTCTTTGGATCGCCAACAAGAGAGCAAACATGAGCCAGACATCCTTCGATATCCAGCGCGCCGCCGTGGTCGGCGCAGGCACCATGGGGCGGGGCATCGTGATGTGCCTGGCCAACGCTGGCGTTACGGTGCAGTGGGTCGATAACAATCCACAAATGCTGGAGCAGGCGCTGGCCACGGTGGCCGATACCTACGCCCATAACGTACGCCAGGGCCGACTCGAACAAAGCGAAGCCGACGCCAGGATCGCCCGTATTGCGCGGGCGCAGGACTACGCGGCGATCCGCAACGTGGACCTGGTCATTGAAGCGGTCTACGAGAACCTCGAACTCAAGCAGAAAATATTTCGCGAGCTGGACGGCATGCTCAAGCCCGAGGCAATCCTGGCAAGTAACACCTCGGCGCTGGATATCGATGCCATTGCCGCCGCCACGCGTCGGCCAACGCAAGTGCTGGGCCTGCACTTCTTCAGCCCGGCGCACATCATGAAGTTGTTGGAGATCGTGCGCGGCGCACAAACGTCCAAGGCTGTGCTGGACGCTGCCCTGGCGCTGGGCAAGCGCATGGGCAAGGTGAGCGTGGTGTCGGGCAATTGTCACGGCTTCATCGGCAACCGAATGCTTCATCCCTATGTGCTGGAGGCGCGCAAGATGTTGTTGGAGGGTGCGTTCCCCCATCAGGTGGATGCGGCGCTGCAGGGCTTTGGTTTCGCCATGGGGCCGTTTCGCATGTACGACGTGGTCGGTATCGATCTGGAGTGGCGCGCGCGGGAGCTGGCGGGCCAAGGGCAGGATGCCCCCGAGGTGCAGGTGGACAACCGCCTGTGCGAGTTGGGTCGGTTCGGCCAGAAAAGTGGCAACGGTTATTACCACTATGAGCCGGGCAGCCGGCAGGCTGAACACGATGTAGAAGTCGATGCGCTGGTGCAGCGAGTCAGCGAGGACCTGGGTTTCCAGCGGCGTGACATCGACGCCGATGAGATCCTCGAACGCTGCTTGCTGGCGCTGGTCAACGAAGGTGCGAAGATTCTCCAGGAAGGCATTGCCGAGTCGTCCCATGATATCGACCTGGTGTATCTCAACGGCTATGGCTTCCCGGCTGATAAGGGCGGCCCGATGGCCTGGGCTGATCAGCAAGGCCTTGCGGACATCCATGCACGCTTGGTGGACCTTGAGACGAAGCAGGGGGATCAATGGAAGCCTGCTCGCCTGATCGGAGAGTTGGCCGCGCAAGGCAAGGGTTTCTCGCAGCGATAACCGACAGCCTGTCTTCCCCACAACAGTGCACAACCAAGGACAAGAGATGCCCCAGCGCACCGAGTACTTTCATTTCCAGCCGGTGACTACGCGCTGGCACGACAACGATGTGTACGGTCACGTCAATAACGTCACCTACTACAGCTTTTTCGATACGGCGGTGAATACCTACCTGATCGAGGCCGGTGGACTGGATATCCATGACGGCGAAGTAGTGGGTTTCGTGGTGAGTTCAGCCTGCGACTATTTTGCATCGGTCGCATTTCCGGACCGGATCGAGATCGGCCTGCGGGTCGCCAAGCTGGGCAACAGTTCGGTGCAATACGAGCTGGCGGTGTTCAAGGAGAACGAGCAGGAGGCCTGCGCGGCGGGGCGCTTCGTGCATGTGTTCGTGGACCGGATGTCGAATCAGCCAGTGCCGATCCCGGGTCGGCTACGCGAGGCATTGGAACGGTTGGTACCCTGAAACGAAAAATCGCAGCCTCCGGTCAGTCTCCCGAAGGCTGCGATCATCTAACGGTACGGGTCAAGCCGGCCGTCAATCGTCGTGATAGCGATGTTTGTGCTTGTGCTTGCGATGCCCGTAGGCATGACCGCGGCCCCGGTGGCCATCGCGGTAGTAGCGGCGATCGCTACGGCGACCTTCGTAACGGTCGTCATCGTCGTCCTTGCCCATGTAGTTACCCAGTGCGCCACCGGCGCCACCGCCCGCTGCGGCACCGATCAGGCTGCCCGTGGAGCCGCCCACGCTGCGGCCGACCACGTTACCGCCGGCTGCACCCAGTGCGCCGCCGATTGCCGCTTCGCCGCGGCTATGTTTGTCTGCGCCGACTGCGCTACCGCCCGCGCCGCCCAGGGCCGCGCCGATAGTGGAGCCGGTGTTGCCGCCCAGGGACTGGCCGACGACCGAACCCAAAACCCCGCCCAATGCGCCGCCTACACCTGCTTCGGCGGTACCGCCGGCAGACGCGACGCCACTGACCAGGCTAAGGGACAACAAGAGAATGGAGGAGAACTTCATAGAGGAGCCTCAAAGGGATGACGGCGCGATCCTGAGGCTGGCTTCGCTTGGTTACAATCGAAATCCGACGAGTAACACGACTTGTGCACAATTCGCTAAGTTACTGTTTTCATAGCGGAACTTAAGTAGATTTTGCCGGTCTTTAGCTACTTCAGACAGGCCGTTTTCATTGGAAAACGGCCTTTTTCATGGGCGTCTGAAAGTGCCCGGCAAGGCCAATTCAACGCCAGGATTGACTCAAGCCGACTTGGCCATGATCAGCCCGTTCTCGCTCGCCGCTTCCAGACGGATCGCCACGAACTTCGAGGTCGGGGTGTGGCTGCCGTCACCGGTACTTTCCAAGGGCACCAGCGGGTTCACTTCCGGGTAGTAGGCGGCGGCCTGTCCGGCCGGGATGTCGAAGGCCAGCAAGGTAAACCCTTTGACCCGCCGCTCGCGTCCGTCGTCCCACAGCGAGACGATGTCGGCCTTTTGCCCGGGTTTGAAGCCCAGTCGGATGATGTCCGCTTCGTTGACGAACAATACGTCACGCTGGCCTTTCACACCGCGATAGCGGTCATCGAGGCCGTAGATGGTGGTGTTGTACTGGTCGTGGGAGCGCATGGACTGCAGGATCAGGTCCGGCAATTGCCCTGTGGCTCGGGTCCGCTCGTGGAGCAGGTCGGTCGGCAATCGGTTGGGCTTGAAGTTGGCGCGGCCCGACGGTGTGTTCCAGCGACGGGCACCGGCACTGTTGCCCAGATAGAAACCACCGGGATTCTTGAGTTTCTGGTTGAAGTCCTTGAAGCCGGGGATGGTCTCGGCGATCAGGTCGCGGATGCGGCTGTAATCGGCCACGAGCCAGTTCCAATCCACCGGACGGCTGCCCAGCGTGGCGGCAGCGATGCCGGCGATGATCCACGGCTCCGAACGCATCTGGTTCGACAACGGCTGCAATTGGCCATTGGAGGCGTGGACCATGCTGAACGAGTCTTCCACGGTCACGGCCTGGGAGCCTTCGGCTTGCAGGTCGATGTCGGTGCGACCGAGGCACGGCAGGATCAACGCATCTTTCCCGTGGGCCAGATGACTGCGGTTGAGCTTGGTGCTGATCTGTACGGTCAGGTCACAATTGCGCAGGGCCTGGAAGGTGCGGTGGCTATCGGGAGTAGCCTGGGCGAAGTTGCCGCCCAGGGCGATGAATACCTTGGCCCGGCCCTCGGCCATGGCGTGGATCGCCTCGACTACGTTATGGCCGTTTTCACGCGGCACCTTGAACTGGAAACGCCGCTCCAGCGCGTCGAGGAACGCAACGGGCGGACGCTCGTTGATGCCCATGGTCCGGTCGCCCTGCACATTACTGTGCCCTCGCACCGGGCAAAGCCCCGCGCCTGGCTTGCCGATGTTGCCACGCAGCATCATCAGGTTGGCGATTTCCTGGATGGTCGCGACGGAATGGCGGTGCTGGGTAATGCCCATCGCCCAGCACATGATCACGTTGCTGGCTTTGGCGTACATGCGCGCGGCCTGCTCGATCTCGGCCAGGGTCAGGCCTGATTGTTCGGCGATTTGTTCCCATGGGGTGTCGTCGACGACCGCCAGGTATTCCAGGACATCGACGCTGTGTTCGTTGAGGAACCCATGGTCGAATACTGCGGGGCCGCCGCTGTTCTGTGCTTCACGCTCCCATTGCAGCAGGAACTTCGCCATGCCGCGCAGCACGGCCATGTCTCCGCCCAGGGCTGGACGGAAATACGCGGTATTGGTGGGTTTATCACCGTTGGTAAGCATTTCCAGCGGGTGTTGCGGATGCTGGAAGCGCTCCAGGCCACGCTCTTTCAGCGGGTTGATGCATACGACCTGGGCGCCGCGCTTCACGGCTTCGCGCAGCGGTTCGAGCATCCGTGGGTGGTTGGTGCCGGGGTTCTGGCCCCAGACGAAGATCGCGTCGGCATGCTCGAAGTCGTCAAATGTCACCGTGCCTTTGCCGACACCCACACTCTGGGACAGGGCTACACCGCTGGCCTCATGGCACATGTTCGAACAATCGGGGAAATTGTTGGTGCCGTACGCGCGCACGAACAATTGATACAGATAGGCTGCCTCGTTGCTGGCCCGGCCCGAGGTGTAGAACTCGGCCTCGTTCGGGTTGGACAGTCCCTGCAGATGCTTGCCGATCAACGCAAATGCCGCATCCCAGCTGATGGGCTTGTAGCGGTCGGTTTGCGCGTCGTATTGCATCGGCTCCGTCAGGCGCCCCTGGTATTCAAGCCAGTAGTCACTCTGCTCGAGCAATGACGTGACGCTGTGCTTGGCAAAAAAAGCGGCGTCGACGCGACGTTTGGTCGCTTCCCAGTTCACCGCCTTGGCGCCGTTCTCACAGAACTTCACCATGCCGCTTTCCGGCGAATCACCCCAGGCGCAGCCAGGGCAATCGAAGCCGCCGTTCTGGTTGGTCTTGAGCATCATGCGGATGTTTTTCAGCGCGTTATCGCTGGTCAGCCAGGCCTGGGCAACGCTGATCAGCGCGCCCCAACCACCGGCTGGGCCCTTGTAGGGTTTGTAGCGCGGTGCGGGTTTCTGGTTGGCTTGTTGATAATTGCTCACGCTTGTTTCTCCATCGCAGGGCTGTAGACCCGCGGCGCACTTTTTTGCGGCAGGTGGATGAGGTTGAGGTTGTGTTGGCGGGCCCATTGCACGGCAAGGCCCGTGGGCGACGACAGGCTGACCAACGTCTGGATGCCGGCGCGCAGTACTTTCTGGATCAATTCGAGGCTGCAACGGCTGGTGACGATTGCCACGCCACCAGCCACCGGAATTTGCTGACGGATCAACGCGCCGATCAATTTATCGAGAGCGTTGTGCCGGCCAATGTCTTCGCGGCCCATCAGCAACTCGCCGTTGGCGTTCATGAACAATGCCGCATGGACGGCGCCACAGTGCTGGCCCAGGGGCTGGAACTGGCTGATGCGTTGACGCAGGCCATCGAGCCATTGCGCTGGTGGCAAGGGTGCCCCGGGCAGCGACTTGAGGTCGGGCAGCGCCTGTTCCACGGCTTCCACGCCACAGAGCCCGCAGCCACTGGTGCCGGCCATTTGGCGACGTTGCTCCTTGAGATTCCAGAAGGCGCGATTGGCGATGGTGACCTGGGCATATTGGGCCGAACCGGCGCCGCTCAGTTGCAAGTCGTAAATGTCCGCTGGATCCTCGATGATGCCGCTGCCCAGGCTGAACCCGACGATAAAATCCTCGAGATCGGTTGGCGTGACCAGCATCACCGCTTGGCTGATGCCGTTATAGGCAATGGCCAACGCCACTTCCTCGGCCAGCGCGGCGCTGGCCGATTCGAAGTGCTCCAGGTTGCAGTAGCGATAGCTCTGGCTGGCGGCTGGCGTGGAAGGTTCCACGTCAGGCACTGGACAGGCCTGAGGCTTGTCGTTCATGGGCATCACTGAAAGTAGGAATAGTGCTAAGACTAAATGCGGCAATCTGCCACGTCTAATCGCTATTACTGATCTTTCAATAGATGACGTCGATCAAGGAAAGGTTATTGATTTCTGGTAAAGGGCGAAACAAGCCTCCGCCAACGCCGAGCGCGGAGCCCCGCGACGCATGATCAGCCCAAGCGGAACAAGGGTTTGGGCGTTTTCGATGGGCTGGATGCGCAAGTCCTCGGTCATGACGTTCAGTCCGCTGTCCAATGGGACCACCGCGCAGCACAATCCGCCATGCACCGCTTGCAGCAATTGATGCACGGCGTCGGTTTGCAGCAACGGTTGAGGTGCAAGGCCTCGGCTATGGAACGCGTGATCGATGGATTGGCGAAAATGCATGCCGCTGGTGAGCATGCCCAGGGGCAGTTCAACCAGTGATTCCCATCTCAGCGGTTCTTCGCCAAAAAAGAAAAACCGCTGGTCGTACATCAGGCCCATGCGGGTGTGGCTGAAGGGCAAGGATTCGAAGCGCTCGTTATCCAGGCGTTCCATGTAGGAAATGCCCAGGTCGATGCGGTTGTTCGCCAATTGTTCGAGGATGCGCTCCGAACTCAAGGACGATAATTCGAAGCGCAGGCTCGGGTGCTCGGTGTGCAGGCGTTGCATCATCGACAGCGGGTCGAAATCCGACAGCGGCACCACGCCCAGGCGCAGCGTACCCACCAGGTTGCCACGGCAGGCCGCCGCTTCGGCCTGAAGCCCGTCATAGGCCGCCAGCACTGTGCGTGCCCAAGCCAGCACCCGTTCGCCTGGCGCGGTAAAACCCTCGAAACGCTGGCCGCGGTTGACCAACGGAAGGCCCAGCTCTTCTTCCAGGCTGCGCAAACGCATCGACAGGGTGGGTTGGGTGATGTGACAACGGGCGGCAGCCTGGCCGAAGTGGCGGGTTTCGTCGAGCGCGATGAGAAATTTCAGCTGCTTGATGTCCATCTTCACTCCTTGGCGCGGGAAGATTGGGATTCTAGCGCTTTGGGCGTGTTGGGGTCATTGGTCGGTTGGAAGGCGGGCTCGGTGGGCTTGGTCTAGGCTTTGCGTCTGGACATTCAATTCCAAGGAGCAAGCGCCATGAGTCTTTTTAGTTTTGTGAAGGAGGCGGGTGAGAAACTTATCGATCTCCTGACCCCCGGTAATGCCAATGCCGGTGAGCAATTGAAGGAGCACATCAGAAACGTCGGGCTGGGCAACCCCAATATCCAAGCGACCGTTGAAGGTGACAAAGTCATCGTGACCGGTGAAGTCTCGAGCCAGGAGGAAAAAGAAAAGGTCCTGCTGGCTGTGGGCAATATCCAAGGTGTCGGCAGTGTCGACGATCAGATCACCGTGACTGGGCCGGTAGCGCAGGCCGCACGTTTCGTAACCGTGAAGAAGGGTGACACGCTCAGCGCCATATCCAAGGCCGAGTACGGTGACGCCAACAAGTACAACAAGATCTTTGAAGCCAACAAGCCGATGCTTTCGCACCCAGACAAAATCTATCCGGGGCAGGTGCTGCGTATTCCGGAATAGACTGCCGCATTTGCGGCGCCTTCATCGCGAGCAAGCTCGCTCCCACAGAGGCTTTGGTTCGCGGCGAAACCATTGTGGGAGCGAGCTTGCTCGCGATGAAGGCAGCGCAGTTCAAAGCCCGGCAATCAAATCCCGATAATCCCCGACCGCTTCGAATTCCCCGGTATCCTTCGGCCCCTTGCGGCTGTCCGGTTCGCTGACCGCCAGCAGATGCGCGATGCCAAAATCACGGGCGCTGCGCAAGACTGGCAAGGTATCGTCAATGAACAGGCTGCGAGCGGGGTCGAAGTCCAGGTCGGCTTGCAAGGCATCCCAGAACTGCGGGTTCTCCTTCGGGAAACCGTAATCGTGAGAGCTGATCAAACGCTCGAAATACGGGGCGAGCTCGATACGCTCCAGCTTCAGCGACAGCGAGTCTCGATGGGCGTTAGTGATCATCACGACGCGTTTGCCGGCCCTTTGGATCGCTGCCAGGAACGTATCGGCATCGGGGCGCAGGGCGATCAGGTGGGCGGTTTCCAGTTTCAATTCGCGCACCGGCAGCCTCAGCTCCGCGCTCCAGAAGTCCAGGCAGTACCACTGCAACTGGCCGGCGTTGCGCTCGAACAGCGGTTGCAGCTCCATCTCGGCCATCGCGCGGCTGACGCCATGCAGTTCGGCGTAGCGCTGAGGCAGGTGTTCCAGCCAGAAATGGTTGTCGTAATGCAGGTCCAGCAGGGTGCCGTCCATGTCCAGCAGGACCGTGTCGATCGCGTGCCAAGGCAACGAGGCCATAAAAACTTCTCCAGCGGTAATCGGATATCCGACACAAACAATCAGAATAGGCCGGGTATAGTAGCCCGCTATCGCCCAGGGAGCCGTTTATGCGCCAGAAACCCACCATACTCGACCGACGGATCGTCGCCACCAGCCGCCTGTTTTGCGTGGAAGAAATGAAGCTGCGTTTTTCCAATGGTGTGGAGCGCACTTACGAGCGTTTGGCGGCCAAGAGCCCTGGCTACGGCGCGGTGATGATTGTTGCGATGCTCGACGCCGACCATGCCGTGCTGGTGGAAGAGTATTGTGGCGGTACCGACGCTTATGAGTGGTCATTGCCCAAGGGTTTGGTCGAGCCGGGCGAAGACGTGCTGGCGGCGGCCGAGCGCGAGCTCAAGGAAGAGGCCGGTTTTGGCGCGCGTCAGCTGGAACACCTGACGGAGCTGTCGTTGTCGCCTGGCTACATGAGCCAGAAGATCCAAGTGGTGCTGGCGACCGACCTGTATGAAGAGCGGCTGGAGGGCGACGAACCCGAGCCGATGCGAGTGGACAAGATCAACCTGGGCGAGCTCTCGGCCCTTGCACAGAATCCCCAATTCACCGAGGGACGGGCGCTGGCGGCGTTGTATCTGGCCCGCGACCTGCTGACCCAGCGTGGAGCCTACCTGCCATGAATTTTCCTCACCCGCTGATGGTCCCGGTGATCGAACTGGCGCTTCGGGCCGGCGCGGCAATCCTGCCGTTCTGGCGCGCCGATGTGGAAGTTGAGCACAAGGCGGATGAATCGCCGGTGACCGCCGCGGACATGGCCGCCCACGATGTCATCGTCGCTGGATTGACCGCGCTGGCGCCGGATATTCCGATCCTCTCCGAGGAGGACGCCGATATCGCGCAAAGCGTCCGCGCTACCTGGAAACGCTGGTGGCTGGTGGACCCGCTGGATGGAACTAAGGAATTCATTTCGGGGAGTGAGGAGTTCACTGTCAATATCGCCTTGATCGAAGACGGTCGGGTGGTGTTCGGCGTGGTCTCGATGCCCACCAATGGCCGTTTCTACGTCGGTGGCGTGGGGCTGGGGGCCTGGCGTGGCGAGAAAGGCGTCGAGCCTTCGCCGATCACGGTGCGTAACGCGCTGGCGCCTGGAGACGCTTTTACCGTGGTCGCCAGCCGGCGCCACACCAGTGCGGAGCAGGAGCGCCTGTTGGCCGGCTTGAGTGAGAGCCTCGGCGCCTTGCAACTGACCAACATCGGCAGTTCGCTGAAATTCTGCCTGTTGGCTGAAGGCGCCGCCGATTGTTACCCCCGTTTGGCGCCAACGTCTCAGTGGGACACCGCCGCCGCCCAGGGCGTACTCGAAGGAGCGGGCGGCGAGGTGCTGGACCTGAGCGGCGAACCGTTCCGCTATCCACCGCGCGAGTCGCTGTTGAATGCTTCGTTCCTGGCGCTGCCGGCGAAAGCGGCGTGGCGTGGGAAGCTGTTGGAGCTTGCCCGCTCTTGAACCAAGGCTGATTTCTGGCCGGATGCTTTTGTGAGAGCAAGCTCCCTCGCCACGTGAATCAACGACGATCAGCGGTGCAAAACGTATTGCCCTTCGAATTGCACCGCCACATTCTCGCTGTCGACGTTCAACACCCGCGTTTGTAATGCCAGCCGTGCCCGCCCGTACCGCTTGTAAGTCGCCACGAAACGTTTCCAGGTCTTTTCATCGGGCGCGTCGCAAATGACGGTTGCGTCTCGGGTCACGGGCAGCGGATAGCTGATCTGCCCTTCCTGGATCACGATGTGTCCGTCTTCGACTCCCTCCTCGCGCAAGGCCAGGTGCAACCAGCCCCAGCCACCCAGCACCGCGCCGCAATACAGGCTCCCCCCGAACATGGTGCTCTTGTGGTTGACGTTGGCCTCGAGCGGCAGGAACAGACGCAGCTGGCGGGCCTGCCATTGGAGCACCTTCAGGCCCATGTCCCGGGTCAATGGGATGTCCCGGTGCAGGATCGTTTCCAGATAATGGCTGTCGCGGTTCATGCGGGCCCTCTTCTAACGGTGGGTGGCAGGACTCAATCGGAATCGTCGGCCTGGCCTGGGCTATTGTCGCCGAAGGCCAGTCCATGCTTGCGCAGCTTGTCGTGCAGGGTTTTGCGTGGAATGCCCAACGCTTCGGCAAGGCTGCGCACTGAACTGTGAGGCCGTGCCAGCTCGGCGGCTATGAGGGTTTTTTCGAAGTTCTCAACCTGCTCGCTCAAACCGCCGCTGACGGTTTGCACCGGGGCGCCTGGCTGGCCTTCCGGCGCGCTGTTATCCAGGGCCAGCTCCAGGCCCAGGGCGAAACGCTCGGCGGCGTTCTGCAATTCGCGTACGTTGCCCGGCCAGTCATGGCGCAACAACAGCGCCCGGTGGGCCGGTAGCAGTTCGTGGGGCGGCAGGCCATGACGGGCGCTGGCCTCATCGGCAAAATGCTGGAACAGCATCAGCACGTCCTCACCGCGCTCGCGCAACGGCGGTATGCGCAGCGGCGCGACATTCAGCCGGTAATACAAGTCGGCGCGAAAGCGGCCTTGATCGGCGGCCTGGCGCAGGTCTTCCTTGGTGGCGGCGACGATACGGATGTCCAGGGGAATCTGCTGATTGCCACCCAGTCGTTCCACCACCCGCTCTTGCAGCAGGCGAAGCAATTTGACCTGCACGTCCAGGCTCATGCTTTCGATTTCATCGAGAAACAACGTGCCGCCATTGGCGAATTCGAATTTGCCGATACGGCGCTTCTGCGCGCCGGTGAAGGCGCCGGGTTCGTGGCCGAACAGTTCGCTTTCAACCACCGACTCGGCCAAAGCGCCGGCGTTGATCGCCACGAACGGCCCGTTGCGTCGACTCGAGAGATCGTGCAGCGCGCGGGCGACCACTTCCTTGCCGGCGCCGGTTTCACCCAGGATCAACACGTCGGCGCGCGTCGCTGCCAAGGCACCGATCTGCTCGCGCAGGCGCAACATGGGCGACGATTGTCCTACCAGCCGGGCGCTGAGTTCA
This sequence comes from Pseudomonas sp. R4-84, assembly GCF_054130985.1. NCBI lineage: Bacteria > Pseudomonadati > Pseudomonadota > Gammaproteobacteria > Pseudomonadales > Pseudomonadaceae > Pseudomonas > Pseudomonas sp. R4-84. The sequence goes on along the minus strand of NZ_CP096390.1, from coordinate 5,290,213 downwards.
TGGCGATCGCTGAGGGCCAGGCGCAGGCTGCGGTTATCCAGGACCAGGCGCCGCAAAGCCAGGGCCCGACGCACACTATCGAGCAGATGATCGCTGGCAAAGGGTTTTTCGAGAAAGTCGTAGGCCCCGGCGCGCATTGCCTGCACGGCCAGCGGTACATCGCCATGGCCGGTAATCAGCAGCACTGGCAGGTCCGGGTCCTGGGCGTGCAGTTGGCCCAGCAGTTCCAGGCCGTCCATGCCGGGCATGCGGATATCGCTGACCACCACGCCTGGCCAATCCCTCGGCAGTTGCCCGGCCAGGCCGTTGGCCTCGCCCAGTGGCAGGATTTTCAGCCCAGCCAGGTCGAGGGTCTGGCTCAGGGCCTGACGCAGGTGGGGATCGTCGTCGATCAGCACCACCTCAATCTGGTTTTCGATGGTCATACACTACGGTCCTCGGACGGTTGCAGGCTCACCCCGGGCGCACCCGCCCGCAGCTTCAGGGTAATGAGGGCGCCGCCTTCCTTGTGGTTGGCGAACAACAATTCGCCGCCGAAGGCGCGCATCAGGGTGTCGCAGATTGCCAGCCCCAGGCCAAGGCCCTGGGTGCGAGTCTTGGTGGTATAGAACGGCTCGCCGGCGCGGCCGAGGGCTTCCATGCAGAAACCCGGGCCGTTATCGCGGATGTACAGGTTGACGCCGGTTTCGGTCGCCTGGGCACTGAGCCAGAGTCTACGCGGCGGACCTTTTTCAGTCAGGGCATCCAGGGCGTTGGCCAGCAGGTTGCCCAGCACCTGGCGCAGGCGTGTTTCACCGGCCTCGACCCACAAGGTGGCGGCGGGCAGGTCACGGATCAACTCCACTTCCATGCTGCGCCGACGTTTGGCGAGCAAGGCAAGGGCATCGTCCAGCGCCGGTTGCAGCGCGACGCTTTCCGGGGCGTGGCGGTCGCGGCGCGCGAAGGCGCGCAGGTGAGCGATGATCGACGCCATGCGCCCGGTCAGTTCGTTGATCAGCTTGAGGTTGCCACGGGCGTCGTCGGTGCGTTGGTGATCGAGCAGTATTTCGGCGTTTTCGGCATAACTTCTGATCGCCGCCAACGGTTGGTTGAGTTCATGGCTGATGCTGGCCGACATGGTGCCGAGCGCCGACAACTTGCCGGCCTGCACCAAATCATCCTGGGCACGGACCAATTCCTGCTGGGCGTGCTCGCGTTCCAGCACCTCTTGCTTGAGACGACGGTTGAGGCCCTCCAGGTCGCTGGTGCGTTCCGCGACGCGGCCCTCCAATTCATGACGGGCCTTGGCCTCGAAGGCGATTCTTTCCAGGTAGTGGCGCCTGCGCTGCATCATCAACCCGAGCAACAGCATCAAGACCAGCAATGCCGCGCCGCCGATGACGACCACCGTGCGCACCGGGCGGTCAATCAGGGTGCGCGGGGCCAGGATGCTCACATTCCAGCCGGTTTCTTCGATGGCCTGGGTCTGGGTCAGCCAGGCATTGGGGTCCAGGTTGAGCGGCTTGGGGTCACGAGTAGGGTAGGGTTGTATCGCGCTGATCGCCTTGCTTTCCGGATCGCTCAGGGGCCGCGTCGAGCGGAAACGCCATTCCTGGCGCGAGGTGAGAATGACCACGCCGTTGTGGTCGGTCACCAAGAGCTGTTCGGGCGTTTTGCCCCATAGGCTTTCGGTGTGGTCCAGGTCCACCTTGACCACCAATACGCCGATGACTTTTTCGCGATCATGCACGGCGGCAGCGAAGAAATAACCGCGTTTGCCCGATGTGGTGCCCAGGCCGAAGAAACGTCCCAGGCGCCCGGCCATGGCCTCGATGTAATAAGGGCGAAAGGCGAAATTGCGACCGACGAAGCTGTCGTGCTTATCCCAATTAGACGCCGCCAGGGTCTTGCCCGTGGCGTCCATCAGGTACATGACCTCGGCGCCGGTCTGGGCGCTGATGTTTTTCAATAACCGGTTGGCATTGCCCTGGGTGACGCCATCGTCCGGCGTCGACAAGGCCGCGCGCAGGGCCGGCAGCTCGCCGAGTATCTGGGGCAGTACTTCGTAGCGGTGCAACGTCCCCAGCAGGTTGGCGACGTAGAGGTCGAGTGTCTGTCTGTTCTGCCCGGCCAGTTCGCTACGGTAGTAACGCTCGGCCAGATGCTCAAGCGGCCACAGCAACGGTGCCAGGCACAGCGCGAGCAACGCCAGGCTGCGCCAACGAGGTCTGCGGGGGAGGGTGGAGGTCATGGGAGTCTGCGCCTGGGGTTACAGGCGCATTATGCCTAGGCTTGCCCGGCAAGGCACTGCTGCAACGCGCTTCGCCAGTCTGGTTGGCTCACGCCCCACTCTCTGGCCAGCCGGGTGCAGTCCAGGCGCGAGTTCAACGGACGCGGCGCCGGGGTCGGGTATTCGCTCGATGCGATGGCTTCAAGCACGGCGCAGGATTTGTGCTGCTTGACCAGATGTTCACCGATGGCTTGGGCGAATCCGAACCAGGATGTCTGGCCCTGGGCTGTCAAGTGATAGGTGCCCCAGGCGCCGCGTTGCCCAGCTTGCCAGCGCTCGATCAGCTTCGCGGTGCTCTCGGCGATCGTCCCCGCCCAGGTCGGTGCGCCGATCTGGTCCGAGACGACGCGCAGATGGGGCTTTTCCTGCAGCAGGCGCTGCATGGTCAACAGGAAATTGCGTCCCGCGTTGGAATACACCCAACTGGTGCGCAGGATCAGATGCTCTCCGCCCGCCTGGCGGATGGCCTCTTCGCCCGCCAGCTTGCTGCGACCGTAGACACTCAGCGGGTTGGGCGCGTCGTCCTCGGTGTAGGGGGTGTGCTTGCGACCGTCGAAGACATAATCGGTGGAGTAGTGAATCAGCGGCACGCCCAGTTCGAGCGCCGCCTGGGCGAGCACGCCCGGTGCGATGGCATTGATGGCGAAGGCCCGCTGCGCCTCGCTCTCGGCCTGGTCGACCGCCGTATGGGCGGCGGCGTTGATGATCAGGTCGGGCCGCGCCGCCTCGATAGGCGCGCGCAGGTGATCGGGTCGGGCCATGTCGAGCTGGCTGCTGCCCAGCACCGTCAGTTCGCCGATGCCGGCCAGGCGCTTTTGAAGGGCTTGGGAGACCTGGCCGTTCCGGCCGATGATCAAGATGCGCGAGGAAGTACTCATGGGAACAGATCGGCCTCATGCAGGGCCTTGCCGGCCTGGTCCTTGGGCGACAGGATCGGTGCGCCTGGCAACTCCCAGTCAATCGCCAGATCGGGGTCGTCCCAGCGAATGCAGCGCTCGGCTGACGGGGCATAGTAATCGGTGGTCTTGTAGAGAAAGTCCGCCGAGTCGCTCAGTACGACAAAACCGTGGGCAAATCCAGGGGGAATCCACAGCTGCCGATGGTTCTGTCCCGACAGGCGTACGCTGGCCCACTGGCCGAATGTCGGCGAGCTGCGGCGAATGTCCACCGCAACGTCGAGTACCTCGCCGGCGGTGACGCGCACGAGTTTTCCCTGGGTTTGTTCGATCTGATAATGCAGGCCGCGCAGCACGCCCTTGGCCGAGCGCGAATGGTTGTCCTGGACGAACTGCACCGTGCGCCCCGTGGCTTCGGTGAATGCCTGGGCATTGAAACTTTCATAGAAGAAGCCGCGATCATCGCCGAAGACCTTCGGCTCGAGGATCAAGACTTCCGGCAGTCGCGAGGCGATGACATTCAACGTGTTTCTCCGGCAATCTTGAACAGGTATTGGCCGTAGCCGGTCTTGCCGAAGTAACTGGCACGCTCCAATACGTGCTCGCGGCTGACCCAGCCCTGTTGATAGGCGATTTCTTCCAGGCATGCGACCTTCAGGCCTTGGCGATGCTCAATGGTCTGAACGTATTGCGAGGCTTCCAGCAGGCTGTCATGGGTGCCGGTGTCCAGCCAGGCAAAGCCGCGGCCAAAGCGCTCGACATGCAAGTCCCCTCGTTGCAGATAGGCATTGTTGACGTCGGTAATCTCCAGTTCGCCTCGTTTGGACGGCTTGATGGCTTTGGCGATCTGTATGACGTCGTTGTCGTAGAAATACAGGCCGGTCACCGCATAGCTGGACTTGGGGGCGGCGGGTTTTTCTTCGATGGAGACGGCGCGTCCTTCGGGATCGAAGTCGATCACGCCGAAACGCTCGGGATCCTTGACCCAATAACCGAACACCGTCGCACCGCGTGGGCGGTTGACGGCGGTCTGCAATTGCTCGCCGAAATGTTGGCCATGAAAAATGTTGTCACCCAGGATCAGGCAGACCGGATCATTGCCAATGAACTGCTCGCCAATCAGGAAAGCCTGGGCCAGACCGTCGGGGGTCGGCTGCTCGGCGTAGCTGAAATGGACGCCGAACTGGGCGCCATCGCCCAGCAGATTTCGATATTGGGGCAGGTCCTGCGGTGTGGAGATGATCAGGATTTCCTTGATGCCGGCGAGCATCAGTACCGAGATCGGGTAATAGATCATCGGCTTGTCGTAAACCGGCAACAACTGCTTGGAAACCCCGAGGGTGATCGGATGCAGCCGCGTGCCGGAACCGCCGGCCAGAACAATGCCTTTCATCATGCAATCGTATCCTTGTTTTCGAGCGAGCCGAGGCGCTCGCCTTGATAGCTGCCATCCTGCACGCGCCGGCACCACAGCAGGTTCTCCAGATACCACTGCACGGTCTTGCGCAGCCCGGTCTCGAAGGTTTCCCGAGGGGTCCAGCCCAGCTCCCGTTCGATCTTGCCGGCGTCGATAGCGTAGCGCAGGTCATGCCCGGGACGATCCTTGACGAAGGTAATCAGGTCCGCATAGCGCTCGACGCCCTCGGGTTTGTGGGGCGCGAGTTCTTCGAGCAGCGCACAGATGTTGCGCACGACATCGATGTTCTTCTGCTCATTATGGCCACCAATGTTGTAAGTCTCGCCGACTACACCTTCCGTCACGACTTTGAGCAGCGCCCGGGCGTGGTCTTCGACGTAGAGCCAGTCGCGCACTTGCTGGCCGTCGCCATAGACAGGCAACGGCTTGCCCGCCAGCGCATTGAGGATGACCAGCGGGATCAGCTTCTCGGGGAAGTGGAACGGCCCGTAGTTGTTCGAGCAGTTGGTCAGCAGCACGGGCAAGCCGTAGGTGCGCTGCCAGGCCCGGACCAGGTGATCGGACGCTGCCTTGCTGGCTGAGTAAGGCGAGCTGGGGGCGTAGGCGGTGGTTTCGGTGAACAGGTCATCGACGCCGTGCAGGTCGCCATACACTTCGTCGGTGGAAATATGGTGGAAACGAAACGCCCGTTTCTGCGGTTCGGCCAGGGCCTGCCAATAGGCACGGGTTGCTTCGAGCAAGCTATAGGTGCCGACGATGTTGGTCTGGATGAAGTCCGCCGGACCGTCGATGGAGCGGTCCACATGGGATTCGGCGGCCAGGTGCATGATTGCGTCAGGTTTGAACCGCGCCAGCACCGCGCTGATCGTTGCTTGATCGACGATGTCCGCCTGCACGAATTCGTAGCGGCTGTCGTGATCAATGCTGCTCAGCGACTCCAGGTTGCCAGCGTAGGTCAGCTTGTCGAGGTTCAGGACCTGGTGCTCGGTATCAAGAATCAAATGCCGTATGAGAGCCGAGCCGATGAAGCCGGCACCGCCGGTGATGAGAATGCGCATCCGGTTAAGCCTTTTTTCGATAAGACGATACAGCGATGGAGCATAGCTTGTCGGCATGACGAGGAGCGTGCAAGCGAATCTCCCTTGGGAACGGGCCAAGGGAAGCAGGCTCACTACTTAATAAGAAGTGGGGGTTGCTAATCCTCCGACTCAATGGCGAGATAAGCATCCAAAACAAAACCACTCAGGGGTCGTTGTATGCCGCTCGCTACGTTGGTTCACCGTGCCAGTTTGCCAAGCCCACAGATCAGCGCCGAACAGGCGTTGGTGCTGCTGCGCTCGAATTACGGACTCAGCGGTGACCTGCGACCCCTCGGCAGCCATCAGGATCTCAATTACCGCGTCGACAGCGACCGCGGGCGGTTCGTATTGAAGATTTGCCACGGCAACTATGCGGTCCAGGAGCTCCAGGCCCAGCATGCCGCGCTCAAGGCGCTGGCCGGGCATGGCGCGGTAAAGGTGCCTGCGGTCATGGCGGCCAGCAATGGCGAGGACCTGTTGACGCTTGAGGTCGACGGGCAAACCGTTCACGTGCGGTTGCTGGAGTACATCGAGGGCCAGTCCCTGACCCAGCTCAAGCATCTTTCCCGCGACCTGGTGACGGGGCTGGGGCGCGTGTGTGCCGAGATGGACGTGGCCCTCGCTGCGTTCGATCATCCCGGCCTGGATCGCACATTGCAGTGGGACGCGCGTCATGCGCCGGCCTTGATCGATCATTTGCTGCCCGTCATCAAGGATGAACAACGACGCCGATTGATCGCCGAGGCGGCGCAACAGGCCGAACGGCGCTTGCAACCACTCAAGGAAAGCCTGCCGGTGCAAGCGATCCACATGGACATCACCGATGACAACGTGGTCTGGCAGCGGGACGCCCAGCGCCAATGGCAACTGCAAGGCGTCATCGATTTCGGTGACCTGATCCGCACCTGGCGTATCACCGATCTGTCGGTAACCTGCGCGGCCCTGCTGCATCACGCCGATGGGGACCCGTTTTTCATCCTGCCGGCGATCCGCGCCTACCACCGCGTCAATCCGTTGCAACGCGAAGAACTCATGGCGCTTTGGCCGTTGATTGTCGCCCGCGCCGCGGTGCTGGTGCTCAGCGGCGAGCAACAAGTGGCTATCGATCCGGGCAATGAATACTCCCGTGACAATCTTCAACATGAATGGGAGATCTTCGATGTTGCCCATTCAGTGCCGCTCGAGTTGATGGAGGCTGCGATTCTCACCGCCGCCGGCCACAGCCTGCCGCCTTTCGCCAATGAGGGTTTGGCGCCGTTGTTGCCGACGTTGGTCGGGCGAGATTTCGCCCTGATCGACCTTGGCGTCCTGAGCCCGCATTTCGAGGCCGGCAATTGGGAGCAGGCGGGAATCGACCAGCGCCTGCTGAGCGAAGCGGCTGCGGTGCATGGATTGGCGGCCAGCCGCTACGGGCAATATCGGCTTTCACGCACCCGTCCGGACAGCGCCGTCGAGCCCGATACCTTTCCATTGCACGTGGAATTGCATGTGCCCCACGGTACGCCGTTGGCGTCGCCCTTCGCCGGGGTTGTGCACAAGGATGCCAATGGCTTGCTGCGGCTCGACGGCCCGCAACTGAGCTTGCATGTGTGGGGCGTGTCTTCGTCGCTGCGTTCCGGGGCCTCGTTGACCAAAGGCCAGGCACTTGGCGAAGTGGCTGGCCCTTTGCGGGTCCAACTGTGCCGAGGTGAACATCTGGCGCCGCCGCTGTTCTGTGCGCCGTCGAGGGCGCCGGCTTGGCAGGCGCTTTGCCCCTCGCCCGCGGCGTTGCTGGGGCTGGCTTGCGATGCTGAGCCGGAAATCGACCCCGAGGCGCTCCTGGCCCGTCGCGATGCGAGTTTCGCCCGGTCGCAAAAACACTACTACGTCGACCCGCCACGCATCGAGCGCGGCTGGCGCAATCACCTGATCGACATGCAGGGCCGCTCCTATCTGGACATGCTCAACAACGTCGCGGTGTTGGGGCACGGCCATCCGCGCATGGCGGCGGTTGCGGCCCGGCAGTGGTCGCTGCTCAATACCAACTCGCGCTTTCACTATGCGGCGATCGCCGAGTTTTCCGAGCGCCTGCTGGCGCTGGCACCGTCGAACATGGACCGGGTGTTTCTGGTCAACAGCGGCACCGAGGCCAATGACCTGGCGATCCGCCTGGCCTGGGCCTACAGCGGCGGGCGCGACATGCTCAGCGTGCTGGAGGCCTATCACGGATGGTCGGTGGCGGCGGACGCGGTCTCGACCTCCATCGCCGACAATCCCCAGGCCCTCAGCAGCCGTCCAGACTGGGTGCACCCGGTGACAGCGCCGAACACTTATCGCGGTGAATTCGGCGGGGTCGACAGTGCGCCAGACTACGTGCGCAGCGTCGAGCACAACCTGGCGAAAATCGCCGAGCAGAAACGCCAGCTCGCCGGCTTCATTTGCGAGCCTGTGTATGGAAACGCCGGCGGCATCGCATTGCCGCCAGGCTACCTGAAGCAGGTGTATGCCATGGTGCGCGAGCGTGGCGGTGTCTGCATCGCCGACGAGGTGCAGGTTGGCTACGGGCGCATGGGCGAGTTTTTCTGGGGCTTCGAAGAGCAAGGTGTGGTGCCGGATATCATCACCATGGCCAAGGGCATGGGCAACGGACAGCCACTGGGGGCAGTGATCACCCGCCGGGAGATCGCTGAGGCGCTGGAAGCCGAGGGGTATTTCTTCTCTTCCGCAGGCGGCAGTCCGGTCAGTTGCCAGATCGGCATGGCCGTGCTGGATGTCATGGAAGAAGAAAAGCTATGGGAAAACGCCAGGGTGGTCGGAGGACATTTCAAGGCCCGCCTGGAGGCGTTGATCGACCGGTATCCGCTGGTCGGAGCGGTGCATGGTTCGGGGTTTTACCTGGGGGTGGAATTGATCCGCAACCGCGACACCCTCGAACCGGCCACTGAAGAAACCACGGCGCTGTGCGATCGTTTGCGCGAGCTGGGTATCTTCATGCAGCCGACCGGTGATTACCTCAACATTCTCAAGATCAAGCCGCCGATGGTCACCACGCGTCAAAGCGTGGATTTCTTCGTCGATATGCTGGCGAAGGTGTTGGAGGAGGGGTTGTAGCCAATCTGAAACGCCACGCTGTTCCCCTGTGGGAGCGAGCTTGCTCGCGATGACGGTTCCAGGCCGATAATTGTTTGACTGGTCTACCGCTATCGCGAGCAAGCTCGCTCCCACAAGTTTTTCCGACGGTTATTTATCGATTTTTGTCGGCTCTAGAAGCATAGCTTCAAGGAAAAATGGCCTGATTCTATTTTAAAGTCGATTTTTATCGGCTATAAAGGCGGCTCTGTCCATCGCCCAGGAGATGATTCATGAGCCGTATCGTTACCGTAGCCGCTACTCAAATGGCCTGTTCCTGGGATCTTGAAGCCAATATCGAGACCGCCGAAAAGCTCGTTCGCCAGGCCGCTGCCCAAGGCGCGCAGGTTATCCTCCTCCAGGAACTGTTCGAGACGCCCTACTTCTGCCAGAAGCCGAACCCGGATTACCTGCAGTTGGCAACGCCGGTCGATGAGAACATCGCCATCAAGCACTTCCAGAAACTTGCCGAGGAGCTGCAGGTCGTGTTGCCTATCAGTTTTTTTGAACTGGCCGGCCGGGCGCGCTTCAACAGTATTGCCATCATTGATGCCGATGGACGGAACCTGGGCGTCTACCGCAAGAGCCATATCCCGGACGGTCCTGGCTATCATGAAAAGTATTATTTCAATCCTGGCGACACCGGTTTCAAAGTATGGAATACCCGCTACGCAAAGATTGGCGTAGGCATTTGCTGGGATCAGTGGTTCCCGGAATGCGCCCGCAGCATGGCGCTGCAAGGCGCGGAGATCCTGCTGTATCCGACCGCTATCGGCAGCGAGCCGCACGACAAGACCATCTCGTCGCGCGATCACTGGCAACGCGTGCAACAGGGTCATGCTGGCGCCAACCTGATGCCGCTGGTGGCCAGCAATCGCATCGGCAACGAAGAGCAGGATGGCTACGACATCACGTTCTACGGCTCGTCGTTCATTGCCGATCAGTTTGGCGAGAAGGTCCAGGAATTGGACGAAACCGAAGAAGGCGTGCTGGTGCATAGCTTCGACCTTGACGAGCTGGAACACATTCGCAGTGCCTGGGGCACTTTCCGTGATCGACGGCCGAACCTGTACGGCGCGATCAAAACCCTCGACGGCTCACTGGAGTCCTGATTGATGACAACTTTGCACAGCACTCCGCGCGCGGACGGTTTCCACATGCCCGCTGAATGGGCAACCCAGACTCAGGTCTGGATGATCTGGCCCGAGCGCCCGGACAACTGGCGCCTGGGCGGCAAGCCGGCGCAGGCTGCCCATGTCGCGGTCGCCAAGGCCATCGCCCGTTTCGAGCCGGTGACCGTTGCGGTGTCCGCTGCCCAGTATGAAAACGCCCGGGCGCGCCTCGATGTGCCGAATATTCGTTTGGTGGAAATGTCCAGCGATGACGCCTGGGTCCGGGATACCGGCCCGACATTCGTCGTCAATGACAACGGCGAAGTTCGCGGCGTCGATTGGGATTTCAACGCCTGGGGCGGGTTCGACGGTGGGCTGTACTCGCCGTGGAATCGCGATTCACAAGTGGCCGGCAAGATTCTCGAAATCGAGCGCAGCCCGCGCTATCGCACCGAAGGTTTTGTACTCGAAGGCGGTTCGATCCACGTCGATGGCGAAGGCACGTTGATCACCACCGAAGAATGCCTGCTCAACCGCAATCGCAACCCGCACATGAGCCGCGAGGACATCGAGGCGGTGCTCAGCGCCCAGTTGGCGGTAGACAAGATCATCTGGCTGCCGGACGGCCTTTTCAATGATGAAACCGATGGCCACGTGGATAACTTTTGCTGCTATGTGCGCCCTGGTGAAGTGCTGCTCGCCTGGACCGACGATCCGCAGGACCCCAATCATGCCCGCTGCCATGGGGCGATGGAGGTGCTGCGAAACAGCACCGACGCCAAGGGGCGCCCGTTCACAGTGCATAAAATGCCGATCCCCGGGCCGTTGTACGCCACCGACGAAGAATGCTCGGGCGTTGATGCGGTGGAAGGATCCCAGGAGCGCAATCCGACTGTGCGCCTGGCCGGTTCCTACGTGAACTTCCTGATCGTCAACGGCGGCATCATTGCCCCGAGTTTCGATGACCCGCTGGACGGTCCGGCCAAGGACCTGCTGCAAAGCCTGTTTCCGGAGCATGAAGTGGTCATGGTGCCGGGTCGGGAACTGTTACTGGGAGGCGGAAACATCCATTGCCTTACCCAACAGCAGCCAGCGCCGCGCATAAAATGAGTGGCGATGTAACAGCCGGGTGACACTCATCGCAGCGGCTCTATGCCGGTGTTTTTGGATCCATCCCGGCAAGCCCGCGTCCTGATTGGGGCGCGGGCTTTTTTGTGTCTGGCGGGCTACCAGCGCGATGACATTGGCATAGCTCTTGTATCGTTATTTCGGCAGTTCTGGGGCAGTGGAGCTGCGTTGTTTTGTCATAAACCTCGGATAGATTGGCCGCTCATCAACCAGGAGGGCGCTGGAATGAACATGATTAGCGAGCGCACATGCCATCCTTTGGCTGTAAATGGTGAGTCGCTTCAAGCCGTGGCGCAGTGGTTGAAATCCAACGGAACGCGTCAGATCAGGGAACCTGATCCGCGCCGGATGATCATGGAACGCTATCCCGCTGGCCTGTTCAGCGAGGCGGAGCTGGAAGCGTTGTGGGATGTGATGCAAGGATAGAATTCAACGGATTGATAAAAAGCGCTGACCGCGAGGGCAGCGCTTTTTTTATGAGCGACTGTTTACCCGCTCATGTAAACGGCTTGCTCACCATGGTGGCGTCTCAACCAACCCGACATTCCCTTGGACTGCATGCTTACTTGAATCCGTTTCCGGAAATTTTTTGCCTGATTTCAGAAGATTCACGAAATTGACACAGGCTTCCGGGCGCGACTAGGATTCGCCCACGCCTGTGGCTAACAGCCATGACTCTTAAATAATAAAAAGGCCCGACACGATGATTCGTGGGCGGGCCTTTTTATTATTTCCAGGAGCAAGAGTCCGAATAAAGAGCGCTAAAGCGCCATTCCGGTTGCCGGTTGCAGTGCGAATCAACCCGTACAAGGAAAATAATCATGTTGAACAAGCGCTTTACTTTGATAGCACTGGGGATATTGAGCAGCACACAAGCCATGGCCAACGACCAGGCTGAATCCAAGGGGTTCGTTGAAGACAGCAGCCTGAAAGTGCTGTTGCGCAACGCCTACATCAGTCGCGACTACAAGGACGGCAACCGAGACAAGGCCGAATGGGGCCAAGCGGCCATCGGTACGTTCTCGTCCGGCTTCACCCAAGGCACCGTGGGCGTAGGCGTGGACGCCTTCGGCCTGTACGCACTGCGCCTGGACGGCGGCAAGGGGCGCACCGGTGCGCAAGGCATCGACTTCTTTAAGAAGGGTGACAGTGGCAACGCCGCCGACGACCTGTCCAAGTTCGGTGCCGCGGTGAAGTTCCGGGTTTCCAACACGGTGCTGGCCTACGGTGACCAGATGCCGGCCCTGCCGGTGTTGAACTATGACAACTCGCGCCTGCTGCCGGAAAGCTACACCGGCACGCTGATCACCTCCAAGGAAATCAAAGGCCTTGAACTGAACGCAGGCCGCTTCACTGCCGAGTCGCGCAAGAGCGCCGAAGGTCGTGACAGTGGTGGTCTGAAGTCGATCAACGTGTTGGGCGGCAGCTATCAGTTCACCGAGCAGTTCAAGGCTTCGCTCTACGCCTCGGATGTCGAAGACGTCTTGAAGAAGCAATACGTGAATGCCAACTACGTGTTCCCATTGGCCAAGGATCAGTCCTTGACGCTGGACTTCAACGGTTATCGCACCAAGCTGGACAACAGCTACGTTCGCGAAAACAACGTCACCGGGGACGACAATAAGATCTGGAGCCTGGCGGCGACCTTCGCCACCGGCCCGCACAGCTTCACGCTCGCCCATCAGCGCAGCACCGGCGACAGCAACCTCGGCTACGCCTACGGTGGCTACCAGCGTGACCAGAACCGTGTCGGTGATGGCGGCAATACCATCTACCTGGCCAACTCGTACTGGTCGGACTTCAACGCCGAAGACGAGCGCAGCTGGCAATTGGGCTATGGCCTGGATTTCACCACCTTCGGTGTACCGGGCCTGACTTATAACGTGGCCTATGTGCGTGGCGATAACATCACCACCTCCACCAGCGAAGGCGGTACCGAGCGCGAGATCTTCAACCAGTTCAAGTACGTGGTTCAGGGCGGACCGGCCAAAGACTTGAGCGTGCGGTTGCGCAGCTCGTTCCTGCGCGTGTCGCAGAAGTCCAGTGAGTACAACGTCAGCGGTAATGAACTGCGGGTGTTCGTGGATTATCCGATCAATGTCTTTTGATCGTTGACTGCATCGCCCGCGTTTGATGAAAAACCCGATCTTTGGATCGGGTTTTTCTAAGTGCCTACCTTTATTCCAAGACCGTTTTCTGTTCAAGGCGCAGGACATCAAGCAGGGTTTGCTGTGGATTGGCTTCAGCGCCCATGAGCTTTGAAAAATACCCCACCTTGCGCTTGAGAACACTCCTGGGCCATGCGCAATGGATATCAGGATGTTCTTCTTCGAGCCACTGCATCAGATTGTCAATCGGCGCAGACTGGTCCTGCTCGGCTAAAGCATCGAGTAACCCTTGCGGTACTTCCCACCATGGCCAATCCTGGACCATCGGCACCTTCCTCGGGCTTGCTTCCAGCGGTTTGCCATTGATCAAATATCGTTCGAACACCGGTAGCAAGGCTTGGGCGTCGTCTCCCAGGCCTTCAAGGATCGGATAGATGAAACGTCCATCCCAAAACCGGAAAAACACCTCGCGACCTTTCGGCATTTTCACTTGCGTCAGGCTGCGCAGATGCGCCAGCACCTCCTCCGGTTCACAACGGGAGACAGCAAGCCAGCCCCAATCGAGGGCGTCGGTTTCGGTAATCCATGGCAGGAACGTTGACTCGGGGGCGAGTTTCGTGACGTAGGGCATCACCGCATGCCAGGTGCAATAGGGCGTTTCGCTCCAGATAGGCAGGAGCGGATGGCTAGGGCCGCTCAGGCGATAGGTCCCCAGGGCGTCCGTATCGCTCGCCGCGCTAATGATCAGGTAAAGGTGTTCGTTTTCCCGCAGGGGCTGTTGGGCCAGCCAGGCGATGGGGTCGAGGGTCTTGAACGCCAGGGTCGTCATCCGGCTCTCCTTGCCAAGGGTATGGGGCCGGGCTTCACCCGGGGATGAGGCGCAGCAATCAAGGATCAAGCCAGGTTCGGCGAGTGCCGCGTGGTTCGGTGTTTACGACGGATTTTCAATGGCTTGGAGGAGCGGAAGTCGAGAATGACGAGCAAAAGATGCCTAATTGATTGCGCACTGTTGTGCCATGACTTGCGCACCCTCGTGGCGTCGAAAGCTGTGGGCGGTCTTTCCCCGGAATGAGGGTTCTGCGATGCAATTTTCCCAACGTAAAGTCGTACTAATGAAACTTTTTGCACCGTTTCAAACATCGCTTGAAATGCTTCAAATACTTTTTCATGGACGCAAATCCTGCACCTAATAGATTAGTCCGCTCAATGTAGTGGAGACCTATGAAAAATGATCGTTTTGAACAGGGAAGTGGGCGAAGCGCTAAGACGTGACAAATACGTCAACGTCCGCGGTGGAGACTTCAATCTCTACGGTCATTTCGGCGATTTTGTCCGGCTGACCAAAAGCTGGGAAAATATGGAGCCCGACAGCTATTACGGCCAGGCCGAGTCAGGCATGCGTTTTCGCCGCTACAGCGATTTCGAATACAACCCCACGACTCGTGAACTCAAGCAGCTCGAACACCGAGCCTATGTCCAGTCCAAGGCCAACAACAGCTACGTGGGCGGATTGGAGCGGCACTTCCAGGATTTCTCCAACGAAGTGATCAATTCTCCGGTGATGCGCAGCCTGATCGACACAGACTTCGACGTGTACAAAAACGTATTGCCCCAGGAATTGCATGACGAAATCTGGCAATGCCAGATCCATCAGATCCGCATCGAGATCAAGCCGGGCAAGCAATTGGAAATCACCCCGGAAGGCATCCATTGCGACGGCTATCCGTTCAGCGGCGTCCATTTCTGGGGCCGAAATAACGTGTCCGGTGCAGAAAGCCGTCTCTACAGCCCTCAGGAAGAACAACTGGCGGCAACCACTTACGAGGATATCCTCGATACGACATTCTTCCTCGATCGGGACATGCGCCATTATGTGACCCCGGCGCGCAATATCCACAGCCATGAAATGGCGTTCAGGCAGATTCTGGCGATCTCCTTCTCGCGGCCCGGGACCGCTTTTGACATTGTTCGCTGAGCAGCTCGAACCGATGGACGATTCGGTGCAGCAAGTCCTGTTGCGCCGAGCCATGGTCAGGGACGCGGAGCGACTAGAGCAGTTTTTCCGGGGTTTTGCCGAGGTGTCATTCTGCGAGTGGCAGGATGCGCGGTTCCTGCGCGGTGTGTTGTTGCAGGAAACCACCACCGCCTACATGGCGTTCGATGCGATGGGTGAAGTCGTCGGCGCGGTCATTGGCGGCATGCTGGGCACTCGAGGCACTATCAATCACCTGGCGGTCAGCCCGAGGCATCGTACCCAAGGCCTGGGCCAGCGTCTGGTGGAAGCGGCATCGGCGGATATGAAACGCGTGGGTGTACTGCGCATGTTTCTGTTCGTCGACGATGCCAACCTGGCTGGCAAGCGCTTCTGGGCCGCCCAGGGGTTCTGCGAGCCCCAGGGTGAAATCACTTTCGAGAGGGATTTATGAACAAGACTTCCAGCCAGCCGCTGGTGGTCGAACCACAAGCCTCGCGAACCTTCGCTGAAGCCAGTCCGGTAGTTGCGGGTTATTTCACGGTTTCGTTTGTGTTCGGCCTGATGGCGGTGAATGCTGGGCTGCCATTGTGGCTGCCAGTTGCGATGTGCCTGTTCGTCTACGCAGGCGCGTCGCAGTTCGCTGCGCTGGCGCTGATTTCCAGCGGTGCGTCGTTGACCACGATCGTGCTCACCACGTTCCTGATCAATGCGCGCCACATGCTCATGTCCGTCTATATGGCCAAGGCATTACGGGCGTTGGGGCTCAGTCGGTTCGAGCGCTGGTGCTACGCGGCGGGGCTTACGGACGAGTCGTTCGCCTTCCACAGCGTCAAGCTGGGTAGCGGGGCCCCGGTCAGCTTGCGCTACCTGATTGGCTTCAACCTTTTTTGCCATGCGTCCTGGGTATTGGGCGGCTTGTTGGGGGCCATCTGCGCGCAATATGCAGCGCACCTGATCAAATATCAGCTCGATTACGCCCTGACAGCCATGATGCTCTACGTCCTGGTTTCGCTGTGCAATACGCGCAACAAACTGATTGCGGCTCTGGCGGCGGTCGTCTGCATGGGCGTGCTCAGCCTGGTGGGCAATTCACCGTTCAACGTATTCATCGCCACGTTTGTTGGCTGCGGGGTGGGCGTATGCCTGACCAAACGTTCCTGATCCTTGTCGTTGTGTTGATGATGGCCGTGACCTTCCTGCCGCGGGCCTTGCCATTGCAGGTCAATACGGATAACTGGCCACCCTTCGTCGCCCGCGCGCTGGAATACTTGCCGGTAGCGATTGTCGCCGCCATCAGCCTGACTCCGTTGTTGATCAAGGATCAACAGATACAGATCGACCGCCCTGAGTTCTATGCTGCGATTCCGACACTGCTATGTGCGTATTTCAGCCGCAACCTGTTTCTCAGTGTGGCGGTGGGCACGGCGTCGTATATCGCGCTCGGTTCGTTCCTGTAGCGTCAGGTCTACCACATCGTGCAGCGCCTGGTCGCAAAGCTCGGGATTGTTAACCGCCAGGCGCACTTCCAGGAAGTCTTCGAAATCCGGGAAGATGGCCAAGCCATTGCGCATCGCCGCGTCCCTGGAGACAAGCCCCAGGCCGTCGAGCTGGGTGATCAGCGACAAGGTCAGCGTTTCGCTGCAGGAATACACCATCCTCTGGCTGGGTCCGTATTCGCCGAGACCCGCGTCGAGAAAACGCAAGAAGCTGTGGGAATACGGGCATTCCTGCGCAGGGCGCACCTGGAATTTGTCGACGAGCAAGCCAAGGGAGTCATCATGGTTACCGCAATGGGCCCCGACCACCTGCACTTGCACATCCGGCATCGGGATACTGGTGAAACCGCTTTGTTGGCCGATCAGGATCGCCAGGTCGAAATGCTCGTTCTTCAGCTTGCTCAGGTTCTCCATCGACTCGGCATAACTGAACTCCAGCTGGTATTCAGGAAAAACCGCGATCAGGCGATCGATCATGCGTCGATTGAAATCGGGCGTAAGCGTCGTGTTGAGCGCCACTTTAAGGCTCCGTTGCCTGGGGGCCTTGAGCGCCGCGACCTTTTCTTCGAGTTGCCGAGTGGCCGCCAAAACCTGATCCATGAAAGGCGTCAACTCAGAGCCTTGGGTCGTCAATGTCAGGCCTTTGTTCGAGCGACGAAACAACCGGAACCCGAACTGTTCCTCAACCTTGTTCAATTGCGCTGCCAATGCCTGCACCGTAAGGCACGACTGTTCCGCGGCGGCCGACAACGAGCCGGTCTGCATGATGCGCATGAGATTGCGTAAGGTTCTGCTATCCATGAGGTAATGCCCTCTGCTTAAGTGGGCTCGCTATTGTTGGGCACCTGGCCGGGTCTGGCGGTGCGATGCTGGCTATCATCAAGCACCTTGTCACGCTTGTCGCGGTTTTGTGGCGAAAAGCGCTGGCAGGCGATGATTGGAGCTTATGCGCGATTCTGGATTTTTGCTGGGGCGGCGTGTAGGCCAATTCAATTAACCCGGAATACGGGACGCATCATGTAGAGAAGCTGACTTTATTACAGTCGCTGTTGTACGTTTTTGAATTAAAATTTAATTTTTGTACGCATATGTACTAATCTTCAGAGATCAACCTGTAGCAAAGGAGCCAGACCTCATGGCGACCTCTTCGATTACCTTGAGTACCCAGCAACAATTGGACTCCCCGGATGCGGGTCGAGTCGCTTTGAAGTTTTTCTTCAATCTGATGGAGTTGTGGGGCTGCAGCGTCGAGCAGCAGCGCACCTTGTTGGGAAAAGTAGGAAACACGACCTTTTACAAGTACAAGCAGTTACCCGAAAACGTCAGGCTGCCGCGAGACACCCTTGAGCGCATTTCATACCTGATGGGTATCCATAAAGCCCTGAGCATCATTTTCAGCAACAGCCGCGACCGTGTGTATCAATGGGTCAGCAGCCCCAATGCTGCCGCGCCGTTCAACGGTCAGTCAGCGCTGTCGTACATGTTGGCCGGGCGGGTGGTGGATATTGCCGATGTGCGGCGGTACCTCGACGGAGTACGCGGTTGATGGCGCCGCCTCTGGCGGAACCGCAATGGAAACGGGCCTATCGGATCGTCAATAGCAGTTTCCCGCCGATCACCCTGTTTGAAGATGTGCTCGATCCGCAAGACCTCGCCACCGCCTATGCGTTAGAAGCTTTGACCAATGATCGGCTCATGGAAGAAGCCGGCGTGCTCTCCAGGGTTCGTCCTGAGGACCGCGTTTCGGGTCCTGGTTCGTCACCCGTGATGGCGGCATTTACCCATATCGGCAAAAGCAGCCGTTTCAGCGATGGCACGTTTGGCGTCTATTACGCTGCCAGCAGCCAGGAAGCGGCCATTGCCGAGACGTGTTACCACCAGGCTCGGTTCTTGGGGGCGACCAACGAGCCGGACCTGGAATTGACCATGCGTACCTATGTCAACCAAGTCGTCAGACCCCTGCACGACATTCGCCACGATTATCCGCATCTGCACAATCCAGACCCCACGGCCTATGGACCGTCCCAGGTATTTGCCCGGGAGTTGCGCGCAACTTTGTCCTGGGGGCTTTTGTATAACAGCGTCCGCCTGCCTGGTCACGAATGCGTCGCCGCGTTCCGGCCGCCGGCGGTGTCGATTCCGGTGCAGGGCAAGCATATTCGTTATGTCTGGAGCGCCCAGAAACGGGAAATATCGTTTGTGTTTGAGGTAAATCAGGTGTGATAGATCATATCTTGAACTGCTGCACCGAAGCCTGCATCGAGCCTGCGGCATCGTTCAAATGATCTGCCGTTTTCGTCAAATCGTGGATCGATCGGGTGTTTTCCCTAGACTGCTCGGCGATCGACTCCACCCGTTGGGCCATCTCATCGCTGGCTTTTGATTGCTCGGCGATGGTCTGGGAAATTTCCTCCACCACTTCGGCGGCATGCCGGGCGCCTGTGCGGATTTCACTGATGGAAACCCCGGCCTGCTGCGCCAGGTTCACGCCTTCGTCCACTCGACTGACACAGGCCTGCATGTTCGCCACCGCATCTCGTGCGCTTGATTGGATGCGCTCGATCATCGCGGTGATTTCCTGGGTGGATTGCGTCGTGCGCGCCGCCAGGTTGCGTACCTCGTCGGCCACCACCGCAAAGCCGCGGCCCGCCTCGCCGGCGCGAGCGGCCTCGATGGCTGCGTTGAGGGCCAGCAGATTGGTCTGTTCGGCGATGCTCTTGATCACCTGGATAATGGAATGGATGTCCTCGGACGATGCATCCAGCGCGGTGATTTTGCTGGACGACTGGGCGACCACTTCGGCGATCCGATTCATCCCTTCCACCACGCCAAGGATCACCTGCCCACCGCTGCTCGCCAGTTGTTCTGACTGCGCCGAAATGGTCCGCGCACTGTCGGCGTGCTGATGGATCTGGCTTATGTTCGCCATCATTTGCTCCATGCTCGCCGCCATGCTGGTGGCGCTCTGGGCCTGCTGGTCGGCACTGGAGACAATCTGCCGAGCCGTATCGCCCAGATTCCGTGATGTGCCGTGCAACTCATCGCTCTGACCGCGAATGGTGGCGATCATCTGCCGCAGGTTGATCTGCATCTGTTCGATCACACCCTGCAGCTGACCGAGCTCATCCTGGCTTTGTGTTCCCATCGAACGCTGCAGATCGCCTTGGGATATCGCCTGGGTATTGAGGATGATCTTGTTCAGTGGGGTGAGCACGGCCCGGAGCAGGCTCCAGGACAACAGCGCCAGGGCGACACAGGTCGCCAGCAAAGTCACGAACAGCCAGCGCTCCGAGGTTTGGATACTCTTATCCTGATGTTCGCGGGATGATTGCGCCTGGTTTTCGATCAGTTCGCTGACCGCCTCGTTGCGTTCTTCCAATGCTGAGAATGCGCCGTCGAATTCTGCCCGCAGCGCGTGGGCATCCAGGGCGCCGCCCAGCGCCTTGCCGATGATCTGCTTGGCTTTATCGATGTATGTTTCGACTTGCGGTTTGAGTTCGCCAATTGCCCTGGAGACATCCCCTGGCAACTTCGCCTCGGCATTCTCGGCGATAACCTTGCGCATCCGCTGCGTATGCTCATCGAACCCCTCCAGCACCTCCTTCGCGCCCTTTGCATCCCCTGGCGTCACCAACAGAGCGGCCAACACATCGGCACGAATGGCGTCGTGCATCATGTCCGCCTCCATGTGCTTGCGCATGGCCGAAATACTGGTCTCGTTCTGCACCAGGGCCTCGGTCATGGAGTGATAGCCCCACAATCCGATCCCGCCGAGCAGCAACGCAAAGGAAAGACTGACCAACCCCGAGCCTATGACTTTGGTGCGGATCTTCATCGCTAACTGCTCCTGGAGCGAGATGTCTGGGCAAGTGTAGTCAAGCGCCAGCAGAGTCTTGGGACGGCTCATACCTGAAGCTATCGGCGGGAGAAATGATTGGATGAGCCGGTGGTGAAAGAGCTTGCTCCCATTGGGCTGCGAAGCCGTCCTTCTTTCCCGCAGTGAGCCGGAAGCAGACATTTCAGGAAAAGGTCAGGGAGCCCTTCGCGACGATCTCGTCCCATGGCGTAGGGGTAGGAAACAGTTCGTTCAGAAAACCCACGAACGCCTTGACGTTCGGGCTTCCCCGACGGCTCTCCGGCCACAAAGCGGTAATGGAGGAACGGTCGACCGCAAATTGTGGAAACAATGGCGTCAGTTCTCCCCGGGCGACATAGGGTGCGGCAACATAAGTGGGTGAGATGCCGATGCCACCGCCAGCGGCGAGCACCGCAGCCACCGCATCGCTGGCGTCGATGACGATAGATGTGTCGGGTGCGATCTCCACCAATCGATCTCCCACGCTGAACGGCCAGCGCAACGCTTGGCCCGAACTTTGGTAACGAAAATTCACGCAGTCGTGGTCGGCCAGGTCGCTCAGCTCCAACGGCGTGCCGCGTTTGGCCAGGTAGGCGGGTGAGGCAAAGGCACAAATTCGATGTGGGCCCAGCGTGCGGGAGATAAGCCGTGAGTCGGCGAGGTTGCCGACGCGCACGGCCACATCGATGCCTTGCTCGACGATATCGGCAAACTGATCCCCCAGGCGCAGGTCAATGGCGAGCTTGGGGTAGCGTTCGCGAAACCTGGGGATCGCCGGTGCCAAGATGTTCAATCCAATAGGCGGTGGCGCAGTCACTTTCAACGTGCCGGAAGGCTCTGCTCGCGAGGCCACGGCGGCCTGTTCGATTTCTTCCACTTCACGCAGGATCCGCAGCGCCCGTTCGTACAGGTCCCGGCCTTCGACAGTCAGGGTCAGCGAGCGGGTGGTGCGGCTGAACAGACTCAACCCGAAATGCTGCTCGAGCCGTTGCACGCTTTTGCTGATGGCCGACGGCGACACCGACAAATCGCGCGCCGCAGCGGTATAGCTGCCCAAAGAGGCGGCGCGGGCAAAGGCAATGAGACCGGTCAGGCGGTCCAACCCTATTTGTTCCTTCATGGCATTAGTAAAGCGACTCACGCCCTAATTATCAACGTTGGCGGGAATCTCTAGTCTTTGCCCCACCGACGCCATCCAGGTGTTCAAGGGGATAGACCATGAGCCATTCATTTACCCAACCATTGCCCGCCCAACTGCAGGATCGCACCGTAGTGATATTCGGCGGCACCTCCGGCATCGGTCTCGCCGCCGCGATTCAAGCCAAGGCCGCCGGCGCATCCGTCATCGTGATTGCCTCCAACGCCAAGCGCGCCGAGCAAGCCGCCCTGGAACACGGCCTCGCCGGCTGGCGCGCCGCCGATGTCACCCAAAGCGAAGCCATCCAGGCCGCCTTGGCCGATATCCCGCAGGTGGATCATCTGGTTCTGTTCGCCGGCACCTTCGTGGCGGGCAAAGTGCTGGACGCAGAAATCGACTACCTGCGCCAGGCGTTCGAAGAGCGCATGTGGGCCTCTATCCATGCGATCCGCGCGCTCGGGGATCGCTTGTCCAAGGATGGCTCCATCACCTTTATTTCCGGCTGCCTGGCCGACCGGCCCAATGCCCATGGCACCGCGGTGATCGCTGCCGCTTCGGCCGCAATGGAAGCACTGGCCCGCGGCCTGGCCCTGGAACTGGCGCCCGTCCGCGTCAACACGCTGTCTCCAGGCCCGATCGATACGCCTATCTTCAGCAAAGCCTTGGGTGAGGGGCGCGATGCGTACGTTCGCGCATGGGAGCAGGTGCTGCCGCTGCATCGCGTGGGCACTGCCGCTGAAGCAGGCGCGGCTACGCTTTTCTTGATGACTAACACGTTCATGAACGGTGCCACGCTGAACATCGATGGCGGCGCTCGGTTGGTTTGACTCAAACCCGTGGCGAGGGAGCTTGCTCCCGCTGGGCTGCAAAGCAGCCCCTCTTTATCCGCTCAAGCCAATGCTGCCCCATCCAGCGAGCAGCATTGGCCCGCTACCCTTAAGCCGGATGACTCCCCGGCGCCTCCAGCACCTTCACCACGTAATCAATGACGGCCTTGCTCATATCCTGCAAATAATACGAAGCCCAGGCATACCGATCCGTGCAGCGAATCATCGCCGCTTCCTCGGCGAGGACTCTGGCGACGTGGAGCAGGTCGGAAGCGTGGGATAGGGCTTCGTCAATGGGGATGCCGCTGTTGACGCGGAATAGCGGGCGGTCGGAGTGGTAGGAGAAAGGGGTTAGGCCTGGGGGTTTTGAGGTCTTTGGGATGGGTCATTGCGCACCTCCAAGCGCCAACTGGCGGCGGGTGGCTGGCAACGTGATAAAGCGAGACTGCAGCAGATCCTCGTTTTGTATGTGCGGATCTGCCGAAAACATCCCATAGTTTTAGCGCATAGAAAAACCCGCACGATTTGAGCATGCTGACCAGGTCAACTTAGGCTTGGCGGGTATTTGGCAGCCATTTTAGGTTGCTGGAAAAGGTCGCCAACGTCCCGATAAAAGTATTTGTAACCCTGGATTGGAGATGAATGAGTTCTGGGGCTTGCCGGCCTCAAGCTTTTCCTTCACTGTAAAGACTAACGTCATTACAGCGAGGGCTATCTCATGGCTTCCATCAACGTTCGTATCGACGACGACCTCAAGGCGCGTGCATACCGCGAGCTGGAAAAGCTCGGCGTCACCCCTTCTGAGCTGATGCGCCAAGCTCTGCAATACGTAGCGGAGCGCGGCCAGTTGCCGTTCAAGCCCGTCCTGATGACCGAGGACGATGAAGCCCTGATCGCAACGGTGCGCGAGCGACTCGCAGCCCCGCAGCGGGTTAAGGTTTCGCTAGATGACCTATAACCTCGAATTCGATGCACGGGCGCTAAAGGAATGGCAAAAGCTAGGGAATACCGTCCGTGAGCAGCTCAAAAAGAAGCTCACGACGATCCTGGCCAATCCGCGCATCGAAGCAAACCGACTGCATGCCTTTCCTGATTGCTACAAGATTAAGCTGCGGAGCAGCGGTTATCGGCTGGTTTATCAGGTGATTGATCATGAGGTCGTGGTGTTTGTCGTGGCCGTCGAGAAACGTGAACGAGATCAGGTTTATCGGAAAGCGGCTGAGCGATTAGGTGGTTGAGTTGTCGGTGAGTTGTTGGCCTCATCGCGAGCAAGCTTGCTCCCACAGATTTTTCAGGAATGGACACCCAGAAACAACAAAGCCCCCGCATTTCTGCGGGGGCTTTGTTTTGTATGGTGCGGCACCAGGAGTCGAATACCATCTTAATGGTATGAAAATACGAGGTTTTTTTCAAAAGCTTATAGTCACTACCTCTAAAAATACCCTTCTGTAATGATGGCTATTTTAGTGAGTGGAAAAGTTTTTGTTTAGGGAATAGTGGTTAGTGAATGAAACCTTAGTTATTTAGGGGGTGTATCGATCAGCATTTTATAAACGCAGGTTTTTTAGCATATAGAAAAAAATAGCAAAAAAATGTAAATTGCACTAGAATTGATATGGCCATTAGCCATTTTATGGACTTGTGATCGTAATGGTATATATCTAAAGCGGAAGGGATAGCCATCTGATGTTCATTACAAAATTGGGCCCATTCAATGGTGATACATGGGAGAACTTATGTCAGTTAGTTTTCAAGAGTAAGCATGGCATTGATGGCTATCAGGAGATGCCAGCTTCGCCAGGAGACTTCGGTATAGAAGGCTATACAATAAATACCGGACGTGCATTCCAGTGCTACTGTCCTGATAGGATTTATACTCAACAGGTATTGCTAGATAAGCAAAAAAGAAAAATCACTGATGATGTGAACAAGCTGAAGAAGTTTCAGCTTGAGCTCAAAGGTCGTCTAGGAGGAGCGCAGATAAAAGAGTGGTGCTTTGTATCTCCTGAAATCAATCATCATAACCTGCTTTCTCACGCTAAAATTAAAGAGATCGAGGCGCGGGACTGGGGTCTCGATATATTGCACCCTAATTTCACAATACATTTGCATGATGCGGATTTTTATCTTCGTGAAATAAATGAGCAGCGCAGTTTGAATGGAGTAGCAATCAGCTTTGGAAATCAGGTGACTTCTCTACCGCTACTCGATTCTGCCCCTGAACTGTATGAGCAACACCTCTTAAGGAAGTCTGCACTTCGACTAGTTGAGAAAATGGATCCTCCATCAGAAAAGCTAATTGGTCGATTATATAATTTTACGCTGCAAACGTTTCTCGAACATGATAATTATTTTAACGCTTTAAATGCCGCTTCTCCCACAATTTATTTTAGACTTGTAAGGTTGTTGTCTGTTTTTGAACAGGATGTAAAGGAGTGGGCATTTACTTGGTCGGGTACCGCTGAGTCACTTATCGAAAAAGTTACCGACAAGTTGGCAGAAAGGATCGTCTCTGAGTTGCGGCCTGGTGTAGATCATACTCTCGCGAGCGAAATAACTAGGCACACAGTTGCACGTTGGCTCGCCGCTTGTGAATTAGATTTTGAGTAAATGATCATGATGAAATTAAAGTTCACGCAGCGCCCAATGCCTGTACTTGCTGAGCATAGGACGTTATATAAAATTTCGCAGATACTCCTTGTGTTACATCTCTGCGGTCGCGCGGAAAAATGTAGTCTGCTTAAACTACATTTGTTTAACTGGGCATTGAAGTCAGAAAGAAGGTTGGCTAGTCTAAAAGAAGCTTCTCGTAGAGGAGTGTTAACTTTACCTGTTTGGGGATTCGATCCTGCTTTGGCAATAGCTTTGAAATTTGCTGTAGAGGATCAACTAGTTACTGCTTTGTCGACCGGGGTGGAAATATCTGCTAAGGGACAAGATTTTTTGAGTTTTTTGCTCAAAGATAAAGATCTTTTATCTCCAGAAAAAACGTCCTTAAGAATAATTGGAAAAGGGATTTCAGAAAAAATGGTTGATTCAGTGGCGAAGGGATGGGATGCCTTATGATTATTAGGGCATTAAAGCTTAAGATTGCTACTCAAGAAGGTGATTTTGGTTTTTTTCTTGAGTTTGATCGCGCGCTGACAATTATAAAAGGATCAAATTCATCTGGGAAGAGTACCGTATTTAACAGTATCCTGTATTCACTTGGCATGGAGGAACTGATTGGTGGTAGAAATCAGTCATCACTGCCTTATGCAGTTAAAGACTACTTTGAATATGACGACAAGAAAATACCAATAACACAGTCAGAGGTTTATTTAGAGGTTGAAAATAAGCTAGGGGATGTTCGAACGTTTCGTCGTGCTATTACGGATCAGGCACGAAATGCTAAGTTAGTGGAGGTGTTGGAAGGGGCTTTTCTCACTGGAGAGTTGCCGTTGCAATCATCTTTTAAATATCTTCACGATGGTGGAAGTGCAGTTTATGAAGAGGGCTTTCATAGTTTTCTGGAGAAGTTTTTAGGTTTTAATCTGCCGCAAGTTCAAAATTCTTCGGGTAAACAGGTTAAGTTATATCTCCAAGCGATTTTTGCCGCTCTCGCGGTTGAACAAAAAAGGGGCTGGACTGACTATATTGCAAACATACCGCACTATGGAATTCGCGATGTGAGGGTGAAGGTAGTCGAGTTCTTGTTAGGTCTGAATGTATTTGAGGCTGATGCGAAACGAAGTGAGCTTAATTATGAGTCAGTTGAGATAGATAATGCTTGGAATGACTCATATAAAGAGCTGCTTCGCGAATCAAGAGCAGCTGGTGAGGGGATAGACATTCAAGGGGTGCCGTTACGAGTAACTTCGGCACTTGATTCGGATAATATAGCTGTTTATAAACGATTGGGACAAACTAAGTTCTCTCTTTCCGACTACATAAGCCAGCTCCGTGCTGATTATGAAAGGCAAGAGCTCGAAATGAATAAGCTTAAAGATGGTGTAAGTCCAGAGGTTGTATCGGCAATAGATGTAAATAGCGCAGAGCTCAATAGGCTAGTAGGACTTTATGAAATTAGCGTGAGCACCTTAGCTATCCATCGCTCATCCTTAGCTACCAATAAACAGTTAGCTGAACAGGCGAGTGAGGAGTTGCTTAGAAATAAGTCCACTTTGAAATTGCAAAAGTTTGGGGCGGAGCAGGGGCTCTATATAGCCAAAGAACAGTGCCCCACTTGTTTTCAGTATGTAGACGACTCTCTGACCGGCGGTGGCGTACTCACCTCTAAAATGAGTATTGAAACAAATATCGACTATCTTGATAGCCAATTGAAAATGTTAGAGCGTCAACAGCAAGGGATAAGGTTGACTATTAAAAATCTCGAAGAAGAAGGGGAAGGTATACGTCAACGGATTGCGAAATCTAGATCAATATTGGCAGCATTGCGCTCTGATGTGACGAGTGGAACCGCCGGCACTCGAACTCTGTTGAGAAAACAGATGCATCTTGAGTCTGAAATCGAAAAAATTAATGACTTCGATAGGAAGTTTGATGAGTTAAAAAAACGTTTTGGTTCTTTATCTCTTCGGCTAAAGAATAACCAAGACCAGCGTTTGTTTTTACCTAAAGAACATTACTCGGAGCAGGATACTGCGACTCTAAACTTGTTTGGGAAAATGTTCAGAGCAAATGTTGGAACCTTTGACTATCACAGTGCTCCTGTAGGAGATATTGAGCTGGATTTTGATAGCCTGCTACCATTCTTGTCACGTATAGAGTTGCGGGTTATTAGAGAAAAAAACTCGGAGTCCGACAAGGCTGTCCATCAGTATAGAAGTAATAAAAATCAGAGCAGCATGGCGGCAGACTCCAGTGCAAGTGATTTTGTACGATTGATTTGGGCGTACCTGATAGCTATCCATCAAACCTCGGCACATCCAACGATCATAGCCAATCACCCCGGTTTCATTTTATTTGATGAACCTGGACAGCACTCGATGGCCACTAAGAGCCAGCATGCTCTTCTGCAAATGCTTTCTTCCTCAACAGGTTTGCAAAGTATTGTTGCAGCATCATTTGATGATTCCGAGCCAGTCTTTAAAGAGTCTACCGAGGGCGTTAAATTCAAGTTGATTCAGCTAGGTGAAAAGTCTATCGGTCCATTATAAACAGTGGAAATATCGACTTTGATAGCCTCTGATTAAAATAGTCTGGAGAGCTATCGGTCTAGGTGGCCGGTAGCGCTCCCTGCTTATAACTTAGGAGTCGGTAAGGGGTATTTGGCTACCAGAACTTGGTGGCGTCAAAATCCAACTGAGCCGCTTTCAGCTCTCGTACTAGTTTCATCTTCCAGGCTTCAGCCGAGTCCATGTCGGTATAAATTACACCAAACAAATCAGATGGTATTTCAACCTGCCCCTTGCGAAGTAAACAAACACGGCCGCGCCCAAGTTTTCCGGCAAAGAATCCAAGTTCAAAAATGACATTTTGACGTGCGCGAGCATCGCTCACATCAGCTTTTATTGAACCACCAACATCATCGGGCGTTAACAATATCACCGCGAAACCTACATCAGCTGAATGCTCAAATTTTTCAATAATCGTCTGGCCTCGATCGGGTTGTTCCCTAAGGATAATCGCTTCTAAGCCGAGCTTTTCTAGGAAGCGTGCGAGACCTTGTAATGCAGCCTCGTCATGGCCGTGAACAATAAATACTTTATTGGATTTTGATATTTTCAACTGCGGTTTAACCTCGCCCTGAGATTCGACATAGACTTTATAATCCCGCACGAATGGGGCGATTATCTGTCCAGTAAACCCATGGATGCCTGAAATAAGCTTTCTACTGCCTGAGCTAAAGTAGTGGTGACCGAAATTAATGGCGTATCCTGGATCGTCAGCGAGTTTTTCGATTAGCAGTAGGGTGAGACCTAGCCGTTGCTTGTCGTCATCTGATTCTGGCCAAGCAAGTTTATGATTCCCCATGCCGCCGCCAGACCGTTCGCTCGCGTCCAAGAATGCGTCGAGATCTAGCCCAGATGTCAATGCACTGTTACTAGCGTCAAGCGCCGGATCGCGAAGTAGACGAGCCAATTTTTTCAGCGGTTGTTCAAAGGTCTGATGTTGTGAGCTCTGTAGATCTATAACCGCATTGTTGATCTGAGCAAAGAGGTCGATGGCCACTACTTTTCTTCCTCTAACAGTCGCGCTGCGGCAGCTCGTTCTATGATCTGTTCCCTATATCGCTCTTTCATCTGCTCTGCCAGGGAACTGATGATTGGATTTGACGTATAGGTTCCCACACGCTCATCTATGAGATTTGATATCTGCTGAATCGCACCTTCAATACTCACGGGATCGTGCGGATTAAAATTCACTGTACAAAGATCGCCTTCGAGTGATTGAAGTACCTTTTGTGCATCTGCAAGTTGACGCTGGAGCTTGTCGATTCCTTTTAGCATGGTTTGTCCCTCTAGCTTGCTTTTTACCTAAATGTTGCGCGAATTTCATATTGACGCAAGTCATTTTCAATCCCAGCGCTAGCCATGTTCTGTCGTCAAGGGTTCTTGTCCCGTTTAGCACCTCCGCCTAGCATTTGAATTTCCATGTTTTCCCTAAGCGAAGAGTGAGCAAATGAATGGTCAGCAGGTAATAATAGCGGGTAGGTTTTGCGTGTTTTTTTATACGGTAATCCAGAAACCATGCGAGATGCTTCCGTTGCCAGCCCCATGGGTTGTCGCAGTGCCATCGCTCACTGATTGCTGTCTGGATGGCCTTTGCCTGACGAAGGTGGCGTTGTCGTGTTACAGGTGATCCCGCCAGCGCCCCCGTTAGAAACAGCTCCATATCGAATGGTTTGCTCATGGTCGGCCGCCGATGTACGCCGAAACCACGTCGATACGACCGTGCCCCAGCTCATAGCTGATTTGTGCGCGTGCCTCCTGATTGAGGCGTCGGTCTAGCTGGCAGCACCTGCCACCGTTGATGGGTGCAAGATGCTGGGTGATTTGCTCGTAGCGTTCGCACGCATAGGCTGCCCGCAATTCGTGGAAGCCTTTGAGGTTGTGTATATGGAGGAGCTCCCGTGCGGGGCGGACGATTCCCCGTTGGAAATCAAGGTAGCTTTCGTTCGGTGCCAGTAGGTTGCGGCTGCCATGCGGTAAGACCTGCTCGGCATATCTGAGCGCTTCGCGAACATGGTCATCCACCATGATCCAGCGAGGTGCTGTTGCTCCGCCGCGGCCACCTTTGGTGCCGTCCTGGATGTTGATCCTCCCGAGTTGCTCGGCTTCCCGTTGCAGTCGAGGAAGGTCGGCTAAAATCGCCTCACGTAAACGCATGCCGGTGGTTCGCGCTAACTGAGCTATGGCCGCAGCACGCGGTTGCTGATGTTCGCAAAGCTCGTCGACGATCCGCTTCACGTGTTCGCGGTCTTGGCCTTGCGGCACCGAGCGACGAACACTGGTGCGCTGCATTCCCAACGCCCCGCTCGGACTTGGCACTCTCACATACGGATCACCGCGAAGCGCGGCCATGGTTCGGTTCACGCTGGACAATCGGTTTTGCGCGGTGGCGATGCCGATAGCGCCTTGTTCCACTTGCTGACGCAGATGCCCGGCGTAATCTAGCAGGGTCTGCCGATCAATTTGTCGCGCATCGTTAAGTCCTGGTCCATCCTCCGACCGGCACCACCGCACAAACGCCTGCCAGCGATCACTGTGCGCTTTGACCGTCCCGTAGTGCCCGCCGCCAAACAGATCTTTTAGCGCTTGTGGCCCGGCATAGCTCAATTGCCGGCCATAGCCAAAATTGCGCCCATCCCGTCTACCGACCAATGCCATGATCGAACTCCTCTCGAAGCCAAACTTTTAAAACCATCCCCACGTCATCCCGCCACGAATGTTGAGTGTTATCAGGGATCAAGGCCCCTGCGACCTGTGAGGGTTGTCCACTAACGCGGGACTGGCGGCTCCTTACGACCGGGAGCTTGGGCATCTCATGATCTGGCCTCCTGAGCACTCCCGAAGAAGTGGGCGGGTGGAGGCTGCACCGGCTGACGAGACCGGTGCCGCGAGATCCTGAGTCGGGTGAAGGCAGTGAGGCGATGATCGGGGCATTCCTGACTGTCAGTCAGGTGCAGTCCATTCCTTGGGCTGCGGCACCATCATCTGCATCGCTGTTGCTGGTGACTTCGGTGTTTGTCACGCCGATTGTCACGAGGGGAAATGCCGCAACGCCTTGTACGATGAGGGCTGCAGCAGTAGTAGGAGCGCCCGTCTCTTTCCGGGAGAAAGAGACGGGCGCAGGTTGGCACACGGTAATGGCCAAGCGGATAGGTTGCTGCAGAGCAGCTATGAAAGGGGATGAGTTGCCGCAGTGGGCACACTGATAAAAGTAGGCATCCATCACATCGCTGTGACCGTGCGAGCCGTCGGACGCTAATCGCACTTTGGGGGAACCACCACGGTGTGGCGTAGCCTTAAAGGTTCCGGCTACCTGGGTTGCTGTCAACGACAGCGCTTTGCCCGATCTTTTCTACGCCTGTGGATAATTTGGGTCAAGGTTCGAATTTTCGGGAGTTCTGCGGCTGTGGATGAAATTATCCACCGGTGGAAATCAGTGGTTTTCCACAGACAGTTGCGTGGGCTCTAGATTTTTTAAGTGAGGTCGATCCAAGCAGGGCGGCTTTGCAGCCCTGCTTGGATCGACCCGTGTGGCAGAGCGGATTGCGAGAGTCTTACGGATGTACGCTTGCTTTACTGCGGCACTTTAAAAGCCAAAGCAGTGTTAGCACCGTCGGCCAGAACAACGTGTTGAGAACGTCGTGAGCGCTTGCCTGCCAGCGCCAGTATCCGAAGCTTCCAATATCGTCTCGCTGATCTAACCACTCACCAGCGCACGCAATGATGAAAACAACCAGCCACCCAAGGTATGGCCTGAATCGTCGGGTGCCAACGGTCAGCGTTAAATAGACCGCCATGCCCAAATAGATATGCAACGCGTCTTTTGACAGTCCGGTTGCCGACACAATGGCGAGCTTGATGCTTTGTGCGGTTGAGATATCCATATCAATTCCTCCTCTCTGCGCCAATGCCAGGCTTCGCCTTTATCCGAGTAATGTTATCTCCAATCTGGTTGGCGAATTCGTGTGGAGTGACATGCTCCTGCCGGTTGGCCTCCAAGTACCGGCTCCACCAGTTCATGATCAGCCTGCGCTCCTCGATGAACTCGGCCTTGTGGATGTAAGCGGCACGGACGTTATTGCGCTCCTTGTGGCTCATCTGCCTTTCAATGGCTGTCTCGGACCACAGCCCTGACTCAATCAGTGCGCTGCAGGCCATCGAACGAAATCCATGCCCGCATATATCGGTTTTGGTGTCGTATCCCATCGTCCGAAGCGCGTTGTTCACGGTATTTTCGGACATGGGCTTCCAGGGTTTGGCATCCCCTGCGAAGACCAATGCGAATTTGCCTGTGAGTGCATGGATTTTTTCGAGTAGCGCCACTGCTTGCGGCGATAAGGGTACTAAATGGATATCCCCTGCCATCTTCGTACCCCTTGTGGAAAAGGGTACTCCCTCCAACGCGGGTCGAGTGTCCGGTATCTCCCAGGTACCGCGCTTGAGGTCGAACTCGCTCCAGCGTGCGAAACGCAGCTCGCTGGATCGTACAAACACATGCAGCGATAGCATCACCGTCAGACGGGTAAGTGCCCGGCCTTTATAGGTGTCGATCCGCTCCTGCAGTTCCGGCAGTCGCGATAAGGGTAGAGCCGGGCGATGGACCACACGCGGGGCCTTGATCGAGCCTTCGAGGTCGTAAGCAGGGTTTACGGTGATAAGCCGGAGGCGCTTTGCCTCGCGCATGATGCTCTGCAGATAGTTTTGTACCCTTAAAGCAACGTCGATAGTTCCGCGCTTCTTGATCGCTTCCAAGGGCTGCATGAGGTCATGGGTGTCGAGGTCGACAATGGCGCGGGCGCCGATCAGCGGGAACACGTGGGTTTTGAGGCGGCTCATCACAGTCTTGGAGTGGCCTGGTGCCCACTTTGCCGACATTTCCGTATGCCAGTCGAGCGCAACGCTTTCAAAGGTTCTGCCTTTGATTACAGCTTCCGCCTTCGCTTGGTGCTTGGTCTCTATGGGATCAATGCCATCCGCCAGCATTCGCTTGACCTCCAAGCGCTTGCGGCGCGCATCGGCGAGGCCGATGACTGGGTAGCTGCCGAACGAGGTCAGTCCTTCCCGTCCGTCAGGTTTGACGTAACGGAGCCGCCAGCCTTTGCGGCCATTGGGTTGGACTAGGAGGTAGAGGCCATCGCCGTCGAAAAGCTTGTAGGCGCGGTCTGCAGGTTTTGCCAAGCGGCAAGCTGCGTCGGAGAGCGGAGCTGTGGTGCGCGACATAAGGGTACTCCCTTTTATCGAAGTGACCTGTATCCCAAACTCTACCCTTAAAACGGTTGGAATCCACCAGTTTCTGACGGAAACCGATGGAACGCCAAAACGAAAAAACCCGCCAGAAGGCGGGTTTTCCGGGGGTTCCAGAGATTTTGAAAGCCTTCTCTGGAACCTTGGATGGTGCCGGCACCAGGAGTCGAACCCGGGACCTACTGATTACAAGTCAGTTGCTCTACCAACTGAGCTATACCGGCGTGTGGGCGACGATTATAGCGATTGGGAAGGTTCTGTAAACCCCTGAATTCTGACTATTTTTAGACGAGCTGCAGTTCTGGTGGATGTGGCGCCGCTGGGCGGGGCGCGAGGGGCCTGGTAGCGTGCGGTTGCCTGACTCGAATCGAGGCAAGCCAAAGCACTTGATGCCTGAGCGCAAAAGACGCCAGACCCAACCTTTATGCTGGTTTGCTCAAACGCTTATGCACAATCGAAAGGACGCTGCGAGGGATATCTTTCTGTTTTGTGACCGCTTTCCCGTTTGCTCGCAAGCTGCTGTTTTCATGGTTTTTTATCCATGTGAACAAAAAATGACCAGCTGAGATTCAGCCCGGAAATCGCGGTTTTCTTGGATCCTGGTTTAATTCATCAACAGAGTTATCCACAGGCTGTTTCGCCTCATTAACGTTCTGCCAGCAACAGCAGGTTGCGCGGTGTCAGAGGTGTCTCGCAGAAGGTTCCAAGGCGGACGTTGTAGCCTTTTTGAGTAAGGAAAAGCGCCCGGTCCAAAACCAGCCAAAGCTCCAGCGGCCGGCGGAAAAGGCCTCGCACCAATTCCAGGTTACGCACCTCGGCCAAACGTTGGCGGCCGGCTGCTTCCAGGGCGACCCAATCAGGCGTGCCGATTGTGGATAAGTCTTTCAGAGCAGCCAGGTCGGTGCAGTACTGGGCGAAGGATTTTTCCAGCCAGACGCTGGGCAACGAGGGAGTAGGCAGGTAGTCGTCGCCCCCTCTGATTTGCCGTTGCAGCAGGTCGAAGCCCAGGCGCCAGGCCATGGATTGGTCCCTTTGTCTTCTTACGCGGGCGCCTGCGGTGACGGTCTCGGTCTGCGGCAAGCTGAGATCGTCGAGCGACAGCTGTAGGGCAGAGCCTTTTGCGGCGTCGGACAGCGGCTGATATTCCGAGGTGCTGATGCGGTTGTAGCAGCACGGCGCGATAGCCAATTGTGCGCAGCCAGCGGCGCTGGCCAGACGCATCAGCCGCACATGCAAGTCGCCGCAAGCGTGCAGAGCCACCGGGGTGTGTCCGGGGCGCAGCGCCTGATTTGCGTCTGCCGCCAATACGTCTTGTTGCGAGTGCGTGGCGGGCAGGTGATGGCGTTGGCTCAGCAACTGGCCGCTGGCGACCAAGGCGGGGTCGTATTCCAGGCAGGTCAGTTGTTGTCCATCCTGCAACAGGCGCCGGCCAAGGTGGCCTTTACCGGCGCACCAATCGAGCCAATGGATCGGTGGGGTGGTGAAGCGCAGGCGGCTGGCAAAGGCTTCTATCTGCTGCCATTTGCGCCCGGGTACGTCGACGTTGAGGCGATGGCTGGGAGCTTCGAGCGAGTTGGCCGGCAATTCAGCCACGGCGCTCAATGCCCGGGAGAGAGCAGCCAGTTCCGGGAATGGCGCTGGCGCGCTCTCAATCAACCATGGTTGATGATGGTCGTTTTCCGCTGCGTCCAGCGAACGCTCGCGTAGCCATCGGGCCAATTCCGGGTGGGAAGTTTCCCAAGGCAATTGCAGATGCGTGAAGGGCCGAGGCTTCCATAGTGACTGGTGCGTTGTAAGAAACGCATCCAGCGCGGTAAAACGGGTGAGCAATGCTTCACCCGTCAGCACTTGGCTGTCAGCGCCCTTGGCAGGCATCGACGCGCAGCCAGCGTTCAAGCTGCTTGAAGCCTTGCACCAGTACGAAGGACATCAGCAGGTAGAACATGCCGGCCGCGAAGAAAATCTCCACTGGCATGTAGGTCCTGGCAATGATGGTGCGCGCCATGCCGGTGAGTTCCAGCAGGGTCACCGTGCTTGCCAGGGCGCTGGCCTTGAGCATCAGGATCACTTCGTTGCTGTAGGCGGGCAAGCCGATGCGCGCGGCCCGGGGCAGCATGATGTAGAACAGCGCCTTGGGCCGCGACATGCCCAAGGCTCGTGCGGCTTCGATTTCGCCGCGGGGAATGGCCTGGATGGCGCCGCGCAGGATCTCGGCGATGTAGGCGGCGGTGTGCAGGGTCATGGTGGCCGTGGCGCACCAGAACGGGTCCCGCAGATACGGCCACAGCGCGCTGCTGCGCACGGCATCGAACTGTGCCAGGCCGTAATAGACCAGGAACAACTGGACCAACAGTGGCGTACCACGGAAAAAGAAGATGTAGGCGTAGGGAAACGCCCGCACGTACCACAGCCGCGATGAACGGGCGATACCCAATGGGATCGCCAGCAGCAAGCCGGCGATCACCGCGATGGCCACCAGCTCCAGTGTAAGCGTGGCGCCCTGGGCCAGTTTCGGCAGCCATTTGATGATGACTTCCCAGTTCATTGGGTGCTCCTGGCAAAGCCGCGGGCGGCGCGTTTTTCCAGCAGGTGCATGCCGATCATGGCGAGCACCGTCAGGCCCAGATACATAAGCGCTGCGACCATATAAAAAGTGAACGGTTGCTTGGAAATGGTCACGCCGATTTGCGCGTGGCGCATGATTTCTTCCAGGCCGATCACCGAAACCAGTGCGGTATCCTTCATGAGGATCATGAACAGATTGCCCAGGCCGGGCAGGGCGATGCGCCACATCTGCGGCAGGATCAATCGGGTGAAGATCCGCCATTTCGACAGGCCAAGCGCCACGCCGGCTTCACGGTGCCCCTTGGGTATCGCCAGGATCGCACCGCGAAATACTTCGGTGGCGTAGGCGCCAAAGCATAGGCCGAGGGCGATGACGCCGGCGGCGAAGGCATTGAGGGCTAGGTCGGGATTGCCGAAATATTCACCCAAGGCACGC
This sequence comes from Pseudomonas sp. R4-84, assembly GCF_054130985.1. Classification (NCBI taxonomy): domain Bacteria; kingdom Pseudomonadati; phylum Pseudomonadota; class Gammaproteobacteria; order Pseudomonadales; family Pseudomonadaceae; genus Pseudomonas; species Pseudomonas sp. R4-84. Next base: position 5,254,385 of record NZ_CP096390.1, on the reverse strand, counting down.
ATCAGGTTGACGGTACCGAAGTAGATCAACAGCACCCAGAGCAATTCCGGAATGCCGCGGACCAGTGTCGAATAGGTGCCGCCAAGCCATTGCAACGGCTTGTACGGGGAGGTCTTGGCCAAGGCGCCGAGCAGGCCGAGCACCAGCCCCAGGCAGAGAGCCGAAAGGGCCAGCTTGACGGTCATCAGCGCGCCGGCGGCAAGCGCCGGGCCGAATCCGTAGAGGTCGATCATCATGGGCGTGTGTTCATATCGCGGCAGGCTTTGCTAAGGGCCGGCGCTACTGGGTAGCAACGCCGGCCAGGCACGTCAGTATCAATAGATGCTGAACGGGAAGTACTTGTCGTTGATCTTTTTATAGGTGCCGTCGGCAACGATTTCCTTAAGCGCGGCATTCAGTTTGTTGCGCAGTTCGTCATTACCCTTGCGCACTGCAATGGCGATCTTGTCGCCTTCCACCACTGGGTCGCCCTTGAACTCATAGGCACGGCCGGCGTCGGTTTTCAGCCAGTCGTAGTTCACGTATTTGTCCGCCAGGATCCCGTCAACGCGGCCGGAGGTCAGGTCCAGATAGGCGTTTTCCTGGGTATCGTAGAGTTTCAGTTCGACGCCTTCCATGTTGTCTTCCATCCAGGTACCAGCCAGGGTGGAACGCTGGGCTCCGATGACCTTGCCCTTGAGGGAATCTTTATCGACTTTGAACTCGACGTTTTTCGGCGCAATGAACTGCAGCTTGTTGGAGTAGTACGGGTCGGTGAAATCAACGGCCTGCTTGCGCTCTTCGTTGATCGACAACGAAGAAATCAGGAAATCGAACTTTTGGGCCATCAAGGCCGGAATGATGCCGTCCCAGTCGGAAGTGACCACTTCACATTCAACTTTCATCTTGGCGCACAGCGCGTCGCCGATGTCTTTATCGAAGCCTACGACCTGGCCGCTGGCATCCTTGTTATTGAACGGCGGATAGGCCGCCTCGATGCCCATTTTCAGTTTGTCGGCCGCCATGACGTTGGCCGAGAAGACCAGGCTGGCGGCAGCAGCCAAAAAGAATTTCCTGTAGGTCTGCATAGGTACTGCTCCGTTAGCGGTTGCTGGACATGAATTGTTTGCAGCGCGCCGAAAGCGGGTTCTCGAAGACCTGCTGTGGCGACCCTTGCTCCTCGACCAGCCCTTGGTGAAGGAACACGACTTCGCTCGATACCTGGCGGGCGAAGCCCATCTCGTGGGTTACGAGCAGCATGGTCCGACCTTCTTCGGCGAGGGCGCGGATCACGCTTAGTACTTCCTGGACCATTTCCGGGTCAAGGGCAGAAGTCGGCTCGTCGAACAGAATGACTTTAGGTTGCATCGCCAATGTGCGGGCGATGGCGGCACGTTGTTGCTGGCCGCCGGACAGTTCGGCAGGGTAGGCGTGGCGCTTGTCAGCAATGCCGACCTTGGCCAGCAAGGCTTCGGCCACTTCCACGGCTTCGGCCTTGCTCTGGCCCAGCACGCGGCGCGGGGCTTCGATGATGTTGTCGAGCACGCTCATGTGCGGCCAGAGATTAAAGTTTTGAAATACAAAACCAATCTCGCTGCGCATGCGATTGATCTGTTTGCCATCGGCGGCAATCAGCTCACCGTTTTTGGCAGCCTTGAGCTTGAGCTCCTCGCCTGCGACCAGAATCTGACCCTGGTTGGGATTTTCCAGCAGATTGATGCAACGCAAAAACGTGGACTTGCCGGAGCCGGAGGAACCCAGGATCGAGATCACGTCACCGTCGCGAGCGGTCAGCGAGACGCCTTTGAGCACCTCCAGCTTTGCGTAGCGTTTGTGCAAGTTGCGGATTTCAAGCGCGGGCGTGGCCTGGGCCATGTGCGATCCTCATGATTTGTGCTCCCTTGCTATTGGCAGCCTTCCTGGCGAGGCGGCCAAGCTAGCATGCGTCCGAATGACAGCCAACTGCGCTTCGGACGGTAGACCGATGATGAGTGACAGGTTGTCGCATCGGCGCAGCAGACTGTCGCGCCATCAACAACCGAACGGCTGTTTGAACCCTGTCCATCGGCGAATTGCCCGGGGGAGTCGCGTAAAAAAAGGCGCGATGGTGCCAGCTTTGGGCGGGGGTGGGAAGGGTTAACCGGATGAGCGTTGTCTATTCCGTTTGGTATTCGGCTCAACTTCCAATCGATCTGAACATGGGTGTTCATAAAACGATCAAACGAGGTGGTGTTCCCTATCAGGAGTTGTGGTCATGAAGTTGCTATATAGCCCCATCGTTCTGGGTGCGCTGCTTTTTTCCATCATGCTCAACGCCACCAACCTCGCGCCCATCGACAACGCAGGCGTCCAGGTCCAGCCCATGCAACAGAACGGTATCAGCTACCTGTCCGGCGGTATCGGCGAGGACGAAGCCCGGGCCATCGAACAGGCCCAGGGCTACAACCTGCACATGACTTTTGCGATCGGCCCGGAGGGCAAATACGTCCCGGATGTGAAGGTGACCGTGCAGAGTTCATCGGGACAGACATTGCTGACGCTCAGCGACGCAGGCCCGTTGGTGTATGTACAACTGCCGCCGGGCAGTTACAGCGTGATAGCGACGCGTAACGGCGAGGAGCGTCGCGACACCGCCAAAGTGGGCAGCGGAGCCGCGCGCAAGCTAGTGTTCCATTGGAACAGCAGCGAGTAGCCGAGAGCTTACTCGCTGGCGGGCTCTTCCATGGATTGGCGATAACGGTCCAGCGCCTCGCTGAAATCCTTGATGAATTCCGGCGTGCTGAGCCAGCGCTGGGCGGCCTCGCGGTCCATGTCGTCGGCCCACATGCGGTAGTCCACCAGCATATCGGCGGCCAGGTTGGTGGCGGCCATGCCCTCGTTTTCCGCGTTCTTGAGGTCCAACAGGCCCGGACGCTCGATGATCATTTCGCTGACGTCGGCAAGCAGCGTGTCGAGCATCTGGCTGCGGCTGACGGCCTCGGCTTCACGCAACTTGGCGAATAGCTCCAGCACATAGACCGGCGGCTGGGCAGTGGCGTGAGCCGGATCGCCGTACATCGGGATGGATTTGCGCCCGGTCATACGGATTTGCTTGGCTTTGTCTTTGGCGCGCTTGGCGCGTTTCTGCTGTTTGTTCAGTGAGGCCATTGGGCTTCGGTTTCCAATTCGTTAGGGGGCGGTGGCCGGCTCAATCGATTTTCGGCACGGTGAAGCGGAATTCGCTGCCTTTGCCTGGCTGGCTTTCGGCCTGCAGTTTACCGCCATGAGCCTGGACAATCCCCTTGGAAATATAAAGGCCGAGGCCGGTGCCGTTCGGGTTGCCGTCCTTGGTGGTCCAGTAACGGTCGAAAACATGAGGCAGTTGTTCTGGCGCGATGCCCTCACCAGTGTCGCGGACACTGAATACGATCTCATCGCCCACCGACATTGCGCTGATACCTACGCTACCTTTCTGCGGCGTGAACTTGATGGCATTGCCAATCAGATTGGACAGCACCTGGAACAATCGCTCCGGGTCCGCGTTGATCCTGAGGTTGGGTTCGGCGTGGAAAGAGATATCGATGGCCTTGGCAGAGGCCAGCGGCGTCAGTAATGAACACGCGTCTTCGAATATCTGGCTCACATCCATCGGCTTGGGGTGGATGGTGTAGCGGCCGGCGTCGATGCGCGAGGTGTCGAGAAGGTCCTCCAGGAGCGAATTCATACGGCTGGCGGCCTGCTGCATGGTATCGATGGCCGAGGAAATTCGCTTCGAGCTGTGGGAGCCATCGGAGCTGAAAGCCTTTTGCATCATGCCGCACAGCATGGAAATGACCGTCATCGGGTTGCGCAAATCATGGGACACGACTGCAACCAACTCATCCCGGGCCTGCACCGCCTGGCGCTCCTTGCGAACTTGCCGTGCCAAGTCGTTTTCCAGGGCCGAGCGCCGCAGGTCGTTGGCGGCGAATACATCGCCATGGCTCCATTTGGTACTGATGCCCCCCATTTCGACTTTCCAGATTTCGAACGACGTCCTCGGGCGTAAGCGTAGTCCGGTCGCGCTTTGCTCCAGGTCGAGGGGTTTTTGAGGGTCACCGCTCCAATTGATGGTTTGCTTGACCTCGGGGCGGAACCACAGCACGCCGTTTTCCACTGGCTTGGGCAGGTGAATCGCCAGCACACCGCTCGCAACCTCCGGATAAGCCTTGGCCGGCGCGAAAATTTCGCCCAGGTTATGGTGAGCAAAAACCGGTTGGTCGGTTTCCATTATCCATTTGTGCAATTCACGAATCTGCTCCGGTTCCGGGCACTGTCCGTGGCGATGCAGCTTGTTGTCCTCGATGATCGCAACGCCATTGGCCCCGGTGAGTTCCATCAGACGCTGTGGGTCGTGGGACAGACTGTCAAAGACGTTTTCGCTGGATTCGGCCATGAGAGTGGCAAGCGCCCCGAGGTCTTCGAGCTTGGCGTCCCGTTGCCCTGCCAGTTCAAGAGCCTCCATCGCACTGATCTGCAGTGAGAGGATCTGGCCGATCGTCTGGCAGGCCATGCGCATTTGGTGGGGAACATGCAGCGGCTGGCGGTTGCCGCAGCTGATCAATCCCCATAATTGCTCGCCTTTCATCAGCGAGATGCTCATGGATGACAACACGCCCATGTTCTTCATGTATTGACGGTGAATCGGCGAGACGCTGCGCAGCGTGGAAAAGCTCAAGTCCAGTGGCGCCTGCGTATCGGGGCGCAGCTCGGGTATCAGCGGTACCGGCGTGTAGTCGGCGTTGGGGATGATGCGCAACCAGTTGGTGCGATACAGCTCGCGAGCCTGTTCCGGAATGTCCGATGCTGGGAAAAACAGGCCCTTGTAGAGCTCCATCGAAGGCGCGCTGGCCTCGGCAATGACTTGCCCGTGGCCTCCTTCCTCGAAACGATAAATCAGGACGCGGTCGTATCCGGTCATGGCCTGGATCTCCCGCACGCTGATTTCGTACAGGGCCTGGAGCGTTTTCGCGCTTTGCAGACGCTGCAGCATGCGGCCCAGGTTGGCCTCGCCATTGACGCCCTCGGGGCGGTAGTCGGTCAGGTGCTGTTCCAGTTCGACAATCAAGGCGCCCTGATGGCGGTGGATCAGGGCGTCGAAGCGCTGCTGGTTCACTACGATGTCGAGCGGAACGTTGTCTCTTTCAGTTTCGGTGCGGAAAGCTTCCAGAAGGGTTGCGGCCTGTTCCTGCCCAAACAGTGCATCCAGGGGCAGACCGAGAAGCTCTTGAGGATCATACCCTGTCAGTTGTTGCGCGTTTGCGCTGACCTGGCGGATCACGAAATCAGGCTCGGACAGCATCAGCAATACGCCGTGAGGCTGGATGGCCCCGGGGAAGCGGATCGGTTCGTCTGCGCAATTGGCCAGCAATTCTTCGAAGGCTTCTTGGTTTTCCGGTTTCATAACAGAACCTCCTGACTGGCCAGCCAGCGTTCAAAACAGATGAATGTCGCCTTGGCAGCGCGTGTGGCTTCGAGCGTCTGGTCGTCGCCAAGGTTCCGGTCACCTAGATACTGAAGAAAATCCTTCCAGCGCCGGCCGGTAAGTTCTCCATAAACGTCGAGGAAAGCGGCACCGCTGGATGAATCAAGACCTAACTGTTCGGCCACCCTGCGTCGCAGGATCTGTCCGCCCAATGTTGCGCCTTCCAGCACATAGGAAACGCCGAGGGCAGCGGCCGGAGAATCAATCTGCGGCAGAAGTTGGCAGACGGGCAGCGAGTCAATCGCCATTTCGTCCAGACCCAGCGCCATGAGATCCGCTCGTAGCACCGGCAGCTTGATGCGTAGGGATTGGTCCATCCCCGTCGGCGTCAGCGCGAGAATATGGAGGCGACGTTCCAGTGGCTCATAAAAACCGTGGTATGCCGCTATCAAGCGCCGGTACAGGCCTAGATCCAGTTGCTCCGAGAAAAACGGCAAGCGTTTCTCCAGGGCAATGTGCAGTTCAGCGGTTTCAGTCCGCAATGCCTGGATCAGGGAGGGCGGAGGGGCGGACGGTGCAGGCATGCAGAATGAAGCTCTTTGAGTGGAGCGTTGCAGAAAAAAACGCATCAATCTTACACAGGTTTATTGGGTGGGCGATCGTCAATAGCCCGCTTTATTGTTCGGGCGGCATGGCCGGTCTGTCGCTCCTGGTATTGGCCGGCGAAGAGGTGTTCATTACCTCCACGGCGGGTGTCCAGCCGTTGGGCGTAATCCACGATAGGCTACGCCGTAAAATCAGGCTTGGCCTTGGCTCAGTGCTTGGGATGCGGCCACATAGTCGGCTTGGAATTGCTTGCTTTCCACCCAATCCAGCGCGGTCTGCTCATCGACACCCGTGGTCAGGCGACGGTACTCGATCAATGCAGTGATGATGAAGTCGGTGGCCTCTTCTTCGCCTTCCTGTTCCAGCACGAGCGCCAGCAGCGGATGTGCCAGGAATGCTTCGCACATGGCTTTCTGGCTGACCTTTTCGGCGGCGCTCATGAGTCGGAACAGATCCGACAAGTCCACGGTTTCCAAGTCGATGCGCTCATCGTTCGGGTCAAGGAAATCGTTTGGCGCAGCAGCACGCTGAATGCGGTTGTTCTTGGCTTTCGCCTTCGCGCGCTGGCTGCGTTTGTGCTGTTTGTTCGCCGATGACATGGTCGGATTCCTGATGGATAAGACGATCTATCCTACAGCTTCGACGCGGACGCTTCGAATCTCAATCGACTATGAAGAGCGTGGCCCCTGATGAAGTCGAAGACCGATGGGGCTCGGCCTGGTCCGCCACCTGGTAGCTCATGCCTGGCTTGAGCAAAAATTGCCGGCCGTCTTCGAGTTCGGTATCGAGCTCGCCCTTTAGGCAAAACAGGATATGGCCCTTGGTGCACCAGTGGTCGGCCAGGTAGCCGGCGGTGTATTCCACCATCCGTACCCGAATGCTCCCGAACTGCCGCGTTCGCCAATAAGCGGTTCCGGTAATGCCCTTATGCTCGGTGGGCTCGATGGTGGACCAATCGGTGGTGCCGAAGGGGATGCCAGTGATGTCCATTTCGACTCGCTTGCTGGAGGGGAGCGGACGAATGTAGCTGAGTCGATAGGGCGGCGGAAGAAAAATCCAGGCAATAAAAAACCCCGATCAATTTCTTGATCGGGGTTTTCGGTATTTGGTGCCCAGAGACGGAATCGAACCGCCGACACGGGGATTTTCAATCCCCTGCTCTACCGACTGAGCTATCTGGGCAACGGGGCGCATTAAACGGGTTTTTCAGGGGGGCGTCAAGCGAGTTATCAAAAAATATTTAATTATTACCGTCGCTTACGATTCGCCCCCGCTCTGGAAGGCTTATTCGGACGGCGGCACGTAGCCTTCGGCCTTGGCGTATTCTTCGCCGGAAAAGAACTTCTCCATCTCGCCTTGAAGGTATTTGCGATCTTCGGCGTTCATCATGTTCAGGCGTTTTTCGTTGATCAGCAGGGTCTGGTGTTTCTGCCAATCGCCCCAGGCCTTGGCCGAGACGTTGTCGTAGATGTCCTGGCCTTTGGCGCCCGGGAACGGCGCGCGTTCCAGGCCTTCCAGTTCTTCTTTGTACTTGCGGCACATGATGGTGCGGGTCATTGCAACTCTCCTGCATTCAATACGGCGGCCGCGCGTTCGAGCAAGGTTTTGACCGGGGCGGCAAGGCCCAGGCGCGGCGGGGTGGCGAGGTTATACCAGAGCCAGTCGGCCTCGGCCACGTGGTGGCCGGTTTCCCGGACCCGGACCAGCCAGGGTTCGATTGCCAACTGGAAGTGGCTGAAGGTGTGTATCAGGTCTGGCATTGCCTGTTGCGGGCCCAGCTCCAGGGAATGTTGCAAGGCCAGGTGCTGCAGATCATCCAGGCCATCGAGTTCCGGCAGACTCCACAAGCCGCCCCATAAGCCGGTGGATGGGCGACGGTAAAGCAAGATGGCGCCCTCGCGATTGGCCAGCATGGGCATCAAGGTGCGCTTCTTGGGCACTTCCTTGCGTGGCTTGGGAATCGGGTAGCGGGTTTCCAGGCCCAGCATGTGCGCCTCGCAACCTTTTTTGAGCGGACACAACAGGCAACTGGGCTTGCTGCGGGTACACAGCGTGGCCCCCAGGTCCATCATCGCCTGGGTGTAAGCGTTGACGCGGTCTTGCGGCGTGAAGCGCTCGGCGGTGGCCCATAGCTGTTTCGCAACCTTGGGTTCGCCCGGGTAGCCTTCCTGGGCGGTGAAACGCGCCAGCACCCGCTTGACGTTGCCATCGAGGATCGGCGCCCGCAGGTCCATGCTGATGCTGGCGATGGCGCCAGCGGTGGACAGGCCGATCCCCGGCAGTTCGGTGAGCTTTTCCACATCCCGGGGGAATTCCCCGGCGTATTGCTCCACGACGATTTTCGCTGTTTTCTGCAGATTGCGTGCACGGGTGTAGTAGCCCAATCCGGTCCACAGATGCAGCACTTCATCCTCCGGCGCGTCGGCGAGGGCCTGGACCGTTGGCAGGGCGGCCATGAACCGGTCGAAGTAATTGAGCACGGTGCTGACCTGGGTCTGCTGCAGCATGATTTCCGAGACCCACACTCGATAAGGCGTGATGCCCTGTTGCCAGGGCAGGTCGTGGCGTCCATGGCGGTCGAACCAATCCAGTACCGCGGCGGAAAACTGCTCGGATGTCATCGCTTGAACAGCCCCTTGAGCGCGTCTTTGAGCTCAGGGCTGACTTTGTCGCCCAGCTTCTCGTCAATCTTGTCGCCGAGGCGGTCTCCGGCCAGTTTCGCCGCGACCTTGCCCAGCCCATCGTTGTCCAGGCGGCAGGCTTTGGCACCCAACTCCAGCGGGCCGCGGCAGCGCAGCGGCCACTCGACGTCGACGTAGCGTTCGTTGACCTGGCAGGCAGGGTCGGGCATGTCGCTCTTGTCGCCTTCGACGATCACGCCGACGCGGTAGTCCATGCCCAGCACGCGCAGGTCGATGTCGCCGTTGCCGTTGACGGTCATGCCGGGAATGCGGACTTTCAGGTCTGGGTTGTGGGCAACGCCGTTGGTGAAAGTGAGGTTGCCGTTGAGCTGCTGGAACGGCGTGTCCTTGCCGCGAGGTTCGCCAGTGAGTGACTTGCGGTTCAGCGTGGCGATGCCTTTGCACAGTTGCTGTTCAAGATTGGCATTGAGCAATACGCCATCGTTGATGACGAAACCGGCCGTGCCATTAAGGCTATCGATCAGGGCTTTTTGGCTGTTGCCGTTGGCGGTGATCGCGCTGTTGAGCGTGACCAGACCCTTGACCGGCGGATTCTTGCCTTGGCTTTCGATGATTTTCTCGGCCGGCACCCGGTTGATGCGGGTTTGCAGGCTTAACTGTGGCGTAGGCTGCCGTACGTCCAGGGTGCCCTTGGTTTCAAAGTTGCCGCTGTACAGGTCGCCGCGCAGGTTCTCCAGAGTCAACAGGCCACCCAGGCCGGTCGCCTTGAGCGCGGCGTTCTGGATCGGCAGTTTGTCGAGGGTCAGTTGGCCGAAGGTCAGGTCGGCATCGATGTCCAGCTTGCTCAGACGCTCCACCGGAAACAGCCGATCATTGCTCCAGGCGCCTTGGGTTGGAGCGCTTGGCAGGGGTGTGCTGCCGGCGCCGGCCATGGCACTGGCCTCGGTGTTGCTGACTTCGGCCTCGCGGGCTGCCTTGGAGCTATCGGCTTCGGCGGACTTTGGCGGCAGGTAGCGGTCGACGTTGAACGTATCGGCCTTGAGCTGCACGCGCAGGGCCTGTTTGGCAAAGTCTTCCACAGCGATACGGCCGCTGAAACTGCTGTCGTCGACCTTCAAGTTGATGTCGTTAAGCTCGACACTGTTAGGCGTGCCGGCAATGCGGCTCGCCAGTTCGACCTTGCTCAGGCTGCCCTCAGCCATGGCTGGCAGTTTTTGGCCAACGCTGTCGACAAACTTTGCCAAGTCGAATTGGGCAATCGAAATGCCGCCATTCAGTTGTGGCGTCTTGTCGAGGTCGTTGACCTTCAACTCGCCCAGTGCACGCAGTTGGTTGAGGGAAAGCTTGATCCCGGTCCACTCGGCGACGTTTGCCGCTTTATCCAGGGAAAGTTGCCCTTGGGCCGCGAAACTCACGGTCTTGCCCTGCAAGGGATCGCCGGTGGCTTCGCCGGACAGCTTCAGGTCTTCGAACCGATAGCGCTGCAAAGCGCGCTCGAAGCGCAGTTCGCCAGTGACCTCGGTGCGCACGCGGACGGCCGGCTGGTTGCTGGACAGGAACGCCGTGAGGGTAACCGGGATGTTGGTAGCGTCATGGATCGGGCCGGTGCTCAACTGGATGCTTTCGGCACTGAACTGCTTGCCGGTCTGCTCGTCGGTGTATTCCACTCGGGCGTTGTTCACGGTCAGGCTGTCGATGTCCAACCGTGTTGGCTGGGCCGGCTTTTCTGCCGGTGCGCTGGCCGGCGGGGTGGATTGTTCGACGGGCGTTGGTGCTTCCTGGGTGGATGCGGAGGTGGGCGCCTTGCCGATATCTTCCCAGTTGCCGTGGCCGCTCTTGTCACGGTTCAGGCGCAGGTTCAGGCCTTCGACCCGGACATCGCTCATCTGCACTTCGCGGCGCAGCAGCGGCATCACCCGGACAGACAGCCCGAGCATCTGAAGGTCGGCGAAAGGTTGGGTTGGGTTGGCCAGGGTGGCGACACTGGCTTCGTGCAGTTCCAGACCCAGCCATGGGAACAGGCTCCAACCGATGTCCCCATTGAGTGTCAGCTCGATGTGGGCTTTATCGCGGGCTATCTGGCGGATCTCTTCTTTATAGTCGTTGGGATCGAAGAGGTGGGTCAGGGCAAAGCCCAGGGCCACAATGATCAGCAACAGCCCGAGAAGTACCAGACCCAGGATTTTGCCGAACGCTTTCATGGGCGAATCCTTATAGGTTGAGTTCAAATTTTGCCAGGGAGTATAACGTCCCGGGTCGGTGGAGCGTTGAGGGATCGATTTTTCGAGCTGCCGTTACCCGGCCAGACACGGCCCCGTGGCGAGGGAGCTTGCTCCCGCTGGGCTGCGAAGCGGCCCAAAACCAGGCGAATCGGTATGCCAGGCGCGCCGTGGATTCAGTTTTTGGGGAGCTACGCTCCCAGCGGGAGCAAGCTCCCTCGCCACAGGGGCGCTAGTCGACATCCAGAGGTAATTTCAATTTCGCTGCCAAGGCCTGGGCTTCCAGATGCCCGGCAGGCGCCTGAAGTCGCAGCTCGGCGTTGCCTTGCTCAGCCATCCTCCGGGCTTCGCTCACCAGCCGTTCCGCCACGCCCCGGCGGCGAGTGACGTTTCGCACGCATAGGTGGGACAAGCGCCAGACGTTCTGGTGCCGTTGCAGTCGTGCTGCACCGAGCAGGCGATCGTTGAAGCGTGCCGCGATCAACGAGCCTTCCTCGAGACTTTTCTCTATGAGTCGCGCGGCGTCGCTGAACGGCTCGAACAGCCAGACCGGCGCGTCCCGATAGATTTTCTGCAGATCCTGCTCGTCCTGACGAGTGGCTTCATTCAGGTGCTCGACAACGATGGGCATGGAAATTCCTGAAAAATAAACGAATTGCCCCCTACAGAAAGTCAGCAGAGGCGCGATAAGACGAGTGAGAGAAAAAAGGTGATAGCACTTTGGTTTTTCTGTCACGAGCAAATGTTAACCTTTGTCGGTTCGTCCGTCCTTCTGCGACGTGATGTCGCACTAAAATGGAGCTTCACCACAGAATACAGTCATGCCTGCGTGCAAGAAGGCTGAGGGTGAGGTGTGGCTGGCGAACCATTCCAATAACTGGGGGATACACAATGAGCACGAGCATCACGGCGGACGGCATCGCCGACCAGCCTGCGTTCCTCTCCAAGGAACGTATCATCGCCAAGCCCGGATTCAACCGGTGGCTGGTTCCACCGGCCGCGCTGGCCATCCACCTCTGCATCGGCATGGCCTATGGCTTCTCGGTGTTCTGGTTGCCACTGTCCAAGGCCTTGGGTATCACCAAGCCTGTCGCCTGTGCACCGGATATGAGCTTTATCTCGCAAGTCTTTTCGTCCCAATGTGACTGGCCGATCTCCATGCTCGGCTGGATCTACACCCTGTTCTTCATCTTCCTGGGCTGCTCGGCAGCCATCTGGGGCGGCTGGCTGGAACACGCCGGGCCACGCAAGGCCGGCGTTGTTTCGGCATTGTGCTGGTGCGGTGGCCTGCTGATTTCCGCGCTGGGTATCTATACCCACCAGATCTGGCTGATGTGGGTCGGTTCCGGTGTGATCGGCGGCATTGGCCTGGGCCTGGGCTATATCTCGCCAGTCTCGACGCTGATCAAATGGTTCCCGGACAAGCGCGGCATGGCGACCGGCATGGCGATCATGGGCTTTGGTGGCGGTGCGATGGTCGGTGCTCCACTGGCTGCGGCGCTGATGAGCCATTTCGCTACGCCGACCGAGGTGGGTGTCTGGCAGAGCTTCCTGGTGATGGCCGCGATCTACTTCGTGTTCATGATCGGTGGCGCCTTGTCGTACCGCGTTCCGCCAACCGGTTGGAAGCCTGAAGGCTGGACCCCGGCACCGAAGAAAGCCGCGAACGCGATGATCACTCATCGTCACGTTCACGTGAACGTTGCCTGGAAAACCCCGCAGTTCCGCCTGGTATGGCTGGTGCTGTGCCTGAACGTATCCGCCGGTATCGGCATCCTGGGCATGGCTTCGCCACTGCTGCAGGAAGTGTTTGGCGGCAAACTGCTGGGCAACGACCTGCCTTTCGGTCAGCTGGACGCCGTGCAACTGGGCCAGATCGCTGCCATTGCGGCCGGTTTCACCGGTCTGTTGAGCCTGTTCAACATCGGTGGCCGGTTCTTCTGGGCGTCCTTCTCGGACTACCTGGGCCGTAAAAACACCTACTTCGTGTTCTTCGCATTGGGTGTTGCCCTGTACGCGTTGATCCCGAACCTGGGTCACTTGGGCAGTATCGCGCTGTTCGTGGCGGCGTTCTGCATCATCCTGTCGATGTACGGCGGCGGTTTCGCAACCGTGCCGGCCTACCTGGCGGACCTGTTCGGTACGCAAATGGTTGGCGCGATCCACGGTCGTCTGCTGACGGCGTGGGCGGCGGCAGGCGTGCTGGGCCCGGTTCTGGTGAACTACTTGCGTGAATATCAGCTGAGCATCGGCGTCGAGCGTGCCGCGGCCTATGACATCACCTTGTACATCCTGGCCGGCCTGCTGGTGCTGGGTTTCCTGTGTAACCTGATGGTCCGTCCGGTCGCCGACAAGTACTTCATGACCGACGCCGAACTGGCCGCTGAACAGGCGCTGGGCCATGACAAGGGCGCCGACAGCACCACTTCGCTGGAATGGAAAGCCGCGCCGGGCACCAAGCCTTTGGCAATCGCCGCCTGGCTGGTGGTGGGCATTCCGTTGGCGTGGGGTGTGTGGGTGACCCTGCAGAAGACGGCGGTGTTGTTCCGTTAAGACCGTTGCCCTAATCATCAGGTCAGGGCAGCCCTTGTGGGAGCGAGCTTGCTCGCGATAGCGGTGGGTCAGCGGACAGTAATGTCGGCTGACACGCCTCATCGCGAGCAAGCTCGCTCCCACAGTCGTTTTGGCTGGTGGATAAGACTTGTATGCACATGTCTATCGCCGACGGCCCGGGTTTCAACCCGTCAGTGATGTCACCTCTTTTGTTTCTGTTTGCCGCTCGCGCCCCTATAATGGCTGCCTTTTTCGCCCAATGATTTTGCGGAGCTGGTGATGGCCGAACGTAAGGCGTCTGTCGAGCGCGACACTCTGGAAACCCAGATCAAAGCCTCGATCAACCTGGATGGCACCGGAAAGGCCCGGTTTGATATCGGCGTGCCTTTTCTTGAGCACATGCTGGACCAGATCGCCCGTCACGGGCTGATCGACCTGGACATCGTCAGCAAGGGCGACCTGCATATCGACGACCACCACACGGTGGAAGACGTCGGTATCACCTTGGGCCAGGCCTTCACCCAGGCCATCGGCGACAAAAAAGGCATCCGTCGCTACGGCCATGCCTACGTGCCGCTCGATGAAGCGCTGTCGCGCGTGGTCATCGACTTCTCCGGCCGCCCTGGCCTGCAAATGCATGTGCCGTACACCCGTGCCACCGTCGGCGGCTTCGACGTTGACCTGTTCCAGGAATTCTTCCAGGGCTTCGTCAACCACGCCAACGTGACCCTGCACATCGACAACCTGCGCGGGCACAACACCCATCACCAGATCGAAACCGTGTTCAAGGCCTTTGGCCGCGCGCTGCGCATGGCGGTGGAGCTCGATGACCGCATGGCCGGCCAGATGCCTTCCACCAAGGGCGTGCTGTAATGCAGACGGTCGCGGTTATCGATTACGGCATGGGCAACCTGCACTCGGTGGCCAAGGCCCTCGAGCACGTGGGCGCCGGCAAGGTGCTGATCACCAGCGATGCCGATGTGATTCGCGAAGCCGACCGGGTGGTGTTCCCCGGTGTCGGCGCGATTCGTGATTGCATGGCCGAGATTCGTCGCCTGGGCTTCGACAAGCTGGTGCACGAAGTCAGCCAGGACCGGCCGTTCCTCGGCATCTGCGTGGGCATGCAGGCTTTGCTCGATCGCAGCGAAGAGAACAATGGCGTCGATTGCATTTCGCTGTTCCCCGGCCAGGTAAAGTTTTTCGGCAAGGGCCTGCATGAGGATGGCGAACATCTGAAAGTCCCGCACATGGGCTGGAACGAAGTGAAGCAGGCGGTCGATCATCCCCTGTGGCACAACATCCCTGACCTGGCGCGCTTCTACTTCGTGCACAGCTACTACATCGCCGCCGGCAACGCGCGGCAGGTGGTGGGCAGCGGTCACTATGGCGTCGATTTCGCCGCGGCCCTGGCCGATGGTTCGCGCTTCGCCGTGCAGTTCCATCCGGAGAAGAGCCATACCCATGGCCTGCAACTGTTGCAGAACTTCGCCGCATGGGACGGACGCTGGTAATGGCACGCAAGAAACCGCCGATCCTCACCCTCACGCCTGAGCAGGAAAGTGAAGCGAACCGCAAGATCCAGCGGTTCATGGAGGAACGTTTCGAGCTGGACCTGGGCTCGTTCGAAGCGGCGGAAATTCTTGACCTGTTTACCCGCGAAATTGCTCCGCACTATTACAACAGGGCGATTTTCGATGTGCAGGCGCACCTTAAAGAAAGGTTCGAAAGCATTGAAAGCGACTTGTGGGCGCTCGAGAAAAACTGATTCCCGAGCCAAGCTGAATACTCGTATTTAAGGGTTTGCCAGATGCTGATTATCCCCGCTATCGATCTCAAGGACGGCGCTTGCGTACGTCTGCGCCAGGGCCGCATGGAAGACTCCACGGTGTTTTCCGATGACCCGGTGAGCATGGCCGCCAAGTGGGTGGAGGGCGGCTGCCGTCGCCTGCATCTGGTTGACCTGAACGGTGCTTTCGAAGGCCAGCCGGTCAATGGCGAAGTGGTCACGGCCATCGCCAAGCGCTATCCGAACCTGCCGATCCAGATCGGTGGCGGCATCCGCTCGCTGGAAACTATCGAGCACTACGTCAAGGCTGGCGTGAGCTACGTGATCATCGGCACCAAGGCCGTGAAAGACCCGGCTTTCGTAGCTGAAGCCTGTCGCGCGTTCCCTGGCAAAATCATCGTTGGCCTGGATGCCAAAGACGGTTTCGTCGCCACCGATGGCTGGGCTGAAATCAGCTCCGTGCAGGTCATCGATCTGGCCAAGCAGTTTGAAGCCGACGGCGTGTCCTCGATCGTTTATACCGACATCGCCAAAGACGGCATGATGCAGGGCTGCAACGTACCGTTCACCGCTGCGCTGGCCGCTGCCACCAAGATCCCGGTGATCGCTTCCGGTGGCATCCATAATCTGGGTGACATCAAGTCGCTGCTCGACGCCAAGGCGCCGGGCATTATCGGCGCAATCACCGGGCGTGCGATCTATGAGGGCACCCTCGACGTCGCTGAAGCGCAAGCTTTCTGCGATTCCTACAAAGGCTGAGGACTGACCATGGCGCTGGCCAAACGCATCATCCCTTGCCTGGACGTGGACAACGGCCGGGTGGTCAAGGGCGTCAAATTCGAGAACATCCGTGACGCCGGCGACCCGGTAGAAATTGCTCGCCGCTACGACGAGCAGGGTGCCGATGAGATTACCTTCCTCGACATCACGGCCAGTGTCGATGGCCGCGATACTACACTGCATACCGTCGAGCGCATGGCCAGCCAGGTGTTCATCCCGCTGACCGTGGGCGGCGGCGTGCGCTCCGTTCAGGACATCCGCAACCTGCTCAATGCCGGGGCGGACAAGGTGTCGATCAACACCGCGGCGGTGTTCAACCCCGAATTTGTCGGTGAAGCAGCGCAGCACTTCGGCTCGCAGTGCATTGTCGTGGCCATCGATGCGAAGAAGGTTTCCGCCCCCGGCGAAACCCCGCGCTGGGAAATCTTCACCCATGGTGGGCGCAAACCCACGGGTCTGGACGCTGTTGAATGGGCAAAGAAAATGGAAGCCCTGGGCGCCGGTGAGATCCTGCTGACCAGCATGGACCAGGACGGCATGAAAAACGGCTTCGACCTGGGCGTCACCCGCGCCATCAGCGATGCGCTGGGCATTCCAGTCATCGCTTCCGGCGGTGTCGGCAACCTGCAGCACTTGGCTGACGGCATCCTCGAAGGTCACGCCAGCGCGGTATTGGCGGCTAGTATCTTCCACTTCGGCGAGTACACCGTGCCGGAGGCCAAAGCTTATATGGCGCAGCGCGGTATCTGCATTCGATAGGTTTCTTCATCGAAAACAGCCCGGTGCCTGTCAGAGTGTCGGGCTGGTCTCCTGCCGGCTTGTGGCAGGACTTAGCAAGTCTTCCCTGGGCTTGGATTCCTGATTCATTTTGTCGTAAGCGATGCTGCAGAATTTCTGCGGCAGTTCTTCGTTTTCGAACAAATAACCTCTCTGGTCATAGGGTTCGTACTCTTGCGCTTCAGTGCAGTCTGTCGTTTCCGGCGGGCCGAACTTGATGGCGTAGGTATGGTATTGATCCTCGGATTGTTCCAGTGCGACTCCGATGCCCGCGTAGATCGACAGATTTGGCTGGGCTGTCGGAGCGCCGTCCAGGATTTCTACCGGCAGCGAAAGGGTAGTGAGTGGCTCTGCCGGTCCCGAGGAGTCAACACCAATAATGCATAGGAAATAGACGCCTGGCTGAGTGCCGATATCAGTGTCTATAAACGCGTCGACCGAGCTGATTGGATCGCTATAGTTTTGGCCGGTTTCGCAGTGCTTTGCGGTACGAACCGTCTTGTGGCGATAAAAGGCAGTGCTGATCTTGAAGCGGTAGTTCCAAGTCGGGATTGCTATGGTCCCGTCAGGCTGTTTTACAAGACGCTGATACCGCGCCGGGCTGTTTTTTTCCAGGTCAACGGAAAATGACGGGTAAAGCGCGCAAGATGCCGTCACGTCCTTTACCAGATGGCCTTGCACGAAGCACCCGTTGAGAAAAGCCGTTGAAGTTCCATAGTGGTTGTCGGGGATTGGTTTATAGCCACTGTTGGTGCGCATACAAGGCACATACCATTCGCATGGGGTGAAGCCCTCGGGTGTGGCACTGGTGTTCAGCACACCGACAATCTCGTTGGTGTAACGATCAAGGATGGGGCTTCCTTCACTGCCTCCCGCCAGATCCGAGCATTGATTCATTATGTTGTTTCGCCAGACAAACTGACCTTTGATGACCTCGTCGGCAGATTGCAATGTGCACGCGGCCATGCGCAGTGTGTTCTTTGGAAAACCCAACGAGGCTCCTACCGTCAACACATCGGTTCCATCAGTCGGCTGTCCCTGGGCCAATTTCAATGGTTTTATACCGGCCCTGATGAGTTCCTGAAGGCTGACGTTCAGCTCGATGATAGAAAGATTGGTGCCATGCATACTCCGCCATGCCACTTTTTTTACCGGGTAGATCTGGAATAACAGGGTGTCAGCGAAGTAACTGAAATAGATGTGGCCGCTTATGGGGGTGTCCGTCATGTTGCTTTCGTCGATTTGCCTCGTACAGAAACCCGTGGTGACCACATAGGCGGGCGTTGGTCCGGCCACAGTGGAATCCTGAGTATCGAGCAGTGTGGCGGTGCAATAACTGTCGGTATACAGCCGACCGATGCCTCGCCAATGGTGATATTTGCCATCCGCATTTTCCAAGACCCTGGACGCTGCGAAGTTTTGCAGGCCATCGCCATAGTCCTTGCTGTGAGCAATACCTTGCAAAGCCGACACGCACAGCACGGCCATTAACGGAAATAAGATCGATCTCATAAAACGCTGCCTCTGATTAAATGAATAGAAACCGGTCAGGCCGGTGTTTCAATTAACCAGAGCGCGCCTGTTGGCTGGCGGTAACTAATTACCTCACCCTTGAAGGCTGGAACCTCTAGCCTGAAAGGTTGAGCCGGCGGCAAGTAACGACCGTAGACATGATTGCGGCCCTGAGGCACTCTTGGCTCGCCATGGATCTTCGGTAGTCAGACATGTTCAGACGTTTGGTTTTCTTTCTTGCCGGCACCGTGCTGTTGTTCATCAATGGGGCGCAGGCTCAAGAACATCGCGATGTCGGCGTGGTATTGCTGACGGAAAATTTCCCGCCATACAACATGGCCAAGAACGGCAAGAACTTCGCCCAGGACGAAAACATCCATGGCATCGCCGTGGACATCGTGCGCGAGATCTTCAAGCGCGCCGACATTACTTACAGCCTGACATTGCGCTTTCCTTGGGAACGAATCTACAAGCTCGCCCTGGAGAAACCCGGCTACGGGGTGTTCGTCACGGCGCGGTTGCCGGAGCGCGAGAAACTCTTCAAATGGGTCGGCCCTATCGGCCCGGACGACTGGGTCATGCTAGCCAAGGCAGACAGCAAAATTGCCCTAGACTCGCTTGAGCAGGCGCGTGAATACAAGATTGGCGCCTACAAGGGCGACGCTATTGCCGAGACATTGGCCAAGCAAGGACTCAAGCCTGTCGTCGTGTTGCGCGATCAGGACAACGCCAGGAAGCTGATCAGCGGCCAGATCGATCTGTGGGCCACCGGAGACCCGGCCGGGCGTTACCTGGCGCGGCAGGACGGAGTGAGCGATCTCAAGACCGTGCTGCGATTCAACAGTGCCGAGCTGTACCTGGCGTTGAACAAGGACGTGCCGGACGATGTGGTTGCCCGACTCCAAGCGGCCCTGGACGAACTGCGCAAGGACGGTACGGTGGACGCGATCATGGCGCGGTATCTCTAAGCACTTCACCCGCCGCGCGGCCGCCATCGCGAGCAGGCTCGCTCCCACAATGGTTCTGCATCGGGCACAAGAGTTGTGTTCACCGCAGATCCCCTGTGGGAGCGAACTTGCTCGCGATGGCGGCGACGCGGTTACCGTCGCTACCGATAAACCCCATCTTTCCCATGCCCGGCCATTGCTCGGTTGCTGCGCAGGCTGATCATCGATTTGATGTCGATCCATTCGATGCCCTGAGCCTTGAGCTTGGGTAGTTCGCGTTCGAGTACCGCCAGGGTCTGTGGGTAGGGGTGGCCGATCATCACGGCCGAGCCCTGCCGGCGGGCCAGGTCGATGGCGGTCTGGAGCTGATGGGCGATGGCTGCTTCGGTGCGCTCGTCATCCAGGAACACATCCCGCGACACGCTGGCGAGGCCGATTTTCTGGGCCTCGGCGCCGGCGACCGTCTGGGCGCTGGTGCGGCTGTCGACGAAAAACTTGTGCCGCTGTTGCAGGTTCGCCATCAACCACGCCATGGCCCTGGGTTGGGCGGTCATGCGGCTACCCATGTGGTTGTTGACGCCGCTGGTATAGGGCACGGCGGCAAACGCTGCGTCCAGGCGCTTGCCCAGTTCTTCGACAGGCAGTTCCGGATGCCAGGCGAACGGCCCGTTGGCCGGGTCCATGGGCATGTGGAGCATGACCAGTTTGCCGGCGCGATGGGCTTCGCGGGCAAGTTCGGCGGCATGGGGTGTGTCGGGCATGATCGCAGCGGTGACGGGCCCAGGGAGGGCCAGTACCCGGAGATCCCGAGGCAGGTTTTGCCCCAGGTCGTCGATGATCAGGCTCAGGTACGCCTTATGCGGCGAAGAAGGTGTAGCGGGCGCCGCGTTAACGGCTCCCGCCAGCAGGCACAGCAGGACGAAGGTAAACCGCCGGAACATCTCAGCGGCCGGAAGTGATGTTCAACCCCTTGAGCAAGCTCAAGGCCTGAGCCAACTGATAGTCGTCGTCCTGCGGCATTGGCTTGGCCTTGGCACCGGAACCGGTCGGCTTGTCGGCGCCGCCGTTGCCATTGCCCAAGTGACCTTGCAGGTCGGCTTCCTTGAAGTACTCGCTGTCCGCCTCGCTGGTGATCTTGGCCTTGCGCACTTCGATATCCGGGACGATGCCCTGGGCCTGGATGGAGCGGCCGTTAGGGGTGAAGTACAGCGCGGTGGTGATCTTCAACGCTCGATCGTTGTTCAGCGGCAACACGGTCTGCACCGAGCCCTTGCCAAAACTGGTGGTGCCCATGACCACGCCGCGTTTCTGGTCCTGCAGGGCGCCGGCGACGATTTCCGAGGCCGAGGCACTGCCGCCGTTGATCAGCACCACCAATGGCACGGCTTCGCTCAGGTCGTTGCCAGTGGCTGAGAAGCGCAGCTCGGAATTGGCAATGCGCCCCTTGGTGTAGACGATCAGGCCCTTGGTGATGAAGTGATCCACCACCTCGACGGCCGATTGCAGGACGCCGCCGGGGTTGTTGCGCAGATCCAGAACCAGCCCGTTGAGCTTCTTGCCGTTGTCCTTGCGCAACTTGGCCAGGGCCTTGGCGACTTCTTCGCCGGTCTTGACTTGGAACTGCGTGATGCGGATGTAGCCGTAGCCCGACTCCAACAACTGGCTCTTCACGCTCCTGACCTGAATGACCGCTCGCGTGAGGGTCACGTCGAATGGCGTGCCGCCGTCGCGCACCAGCGTCAGGGTGATTTTCTGGCCGATCTTGCCGCGCATCTTGTCTACGGCTTCGGTCATGCTCTGGCCGCGTGTCGGCTGGCCGTTGATCTTGACGATGAAGTCACCGGCCTGGATGCCTGCCTTGGAAGCGGGCGTATCGTCGATTGGCGAGACGACTTTGACGAAGCCGTCTTCGCTGCCGACTTCGATACCCAGGCCGCCGAACTCGCCACTGGTGCTTTCCTGCAACTCGGCAAAATCCTCCGGCCCCAGGTAGGCCGAGTGCGGGTCAAGGTTGCTGAGCATGCCTTTGATGGCGTTTTCCAGCAGCTGTTTGTCATCCACGGGCTCGACGTAGGCAGCCTTGATCCGGTCCATGACCTCGGCGAAGGTGCGCAGTTCGTCCAGCGGCAGCGGAGCCTTGGTGGTCGCGGCGGTGGCGGCGGGTGCCGACGGGGCCGGTTCGGCGGCGAAGGCCAGGGGCGCGCCGATCACGAGGGCGATCGTCAGGGTCAGCGAGGTGAGGCGGGACAAATGCAGCATGTCGAACGAACTCCTTAATAGGATGGGCGCGCTTATCCTTGCGCACGACACCATTGGGCCGGGTCGCTGGGGCGACCCTGCTGACGAATAGCGAAATACAGTGCTGGCGTATCCTGCCCGCCACTGTTGCCGACCGTGGAGATGGACTCGCCGGCCTTGACCACATCGCCCGCCGCCTTGAGCAGCGTCTGGTTGTGGCCGTACAGGCTCAAGTAACCGTTGCCGTGGTCGAGAATCACCAACAGGCCGGCGCCGCGCAGCCAATCGGCAAACACCACGCGCCCGCCATGCACGGCGTGCACCTGGCTGCCGGCGGAGGCGCTGATCATCACGCCGTCCCACTTGGTGCGGGTATCGTCGCCGCGGGTTTCACCGAAGCGCGCAAGCAATCGACCATTGACCGGCCATGGAAGTTTTCCCCGGGCCGAACCAAAAGCACCGCCGAAGGTTTCTCCGCCGCTGGAAACCAGCGTGCCGGGGCTCGATTTTGCAGGTTTGCGCGGCGCGTCGCCGGCGTCCGCGTCGGCCTGGGCTTCACGTAAACGCTTTTTTTCGGCTTCCTGCTGGGCGATCAGCGCTTTCTGGCGCGCTTCTTCAGCCTCTCGGGCCTGGCGGGCCAGTGTTTCCTCGATCGTCTTCAAGACGTTGGCCAGTTCGGCTTGGTCTTGCTCGCGGGCCTTGAGCTTGCTGTCGCGGGCTTTCACATCGTCATTGAGTTTGGCCAGGGCCACCTGGCGCTCCTTTCGGACTTTCTCGAGTTCTTCGCGCTGGGTGTCGAGACTGCTTTTCTGGACCAGCAACTGGGCTTGCTGCAACTCGATGTCTTTTTCGACATTGGCCAGTTGGCGCAGGGTTTCGTTGAAATTCTTGAGCTGGTCCAGGCGTGCCTGGCTCAGGTAGTCGTAATAAGTGAGGGTGCGGGCGAATTTCTCGGGGTTCTGCTGGTTGAGGAGCAGCTTGAGGTATTCCTGGCGACCGTTCTGGTAGGCCGCTCGGGCCTGGATCGCGATCAGCTTTTGCTGTTCAGTGCGCGCGCTCTGGAGTTTTTTTTTCTCTCCATCGAGCCGTTGCAGCTCGGATTCGCTTTTCTTCAGCTCTTTCTGCAGGGCCTCGACCTGCTTCTCCAGCTTGCCCATCTCGGTCTCGGTGCCGCGCAAGTCTTTCTGCACACTGGATTTTTCTTCCTGCAGCTTGCCAAGCAGTTTCTTCAGCTCGGCGATGTCCTGGCGCGTGGCTTCCAACTGCTGTTGGGTTTGCGCGCGCTCGTCGGCGAAGGCCGGTTGGAGCAGGCAGGTCAGGGCAAGGGCTATCAGGACGCGGAGCATAGAGGCGGGTGGCACCAGGGAAAGGGACGGCCTAGTATGCCCGCCCCACGCTGCAAAAAAAACGCCCATTTAGGGCTGTGTGATAACTGGCCGAAAAAACACCAAACCCCAATGTGGGAGCGAGCTTGCTGTGGCGAGGGAGCTTGCTCCCGCTGGGCTGCGAAGCAGCCCCT
Source organism: Pseudomonas sp. R4-84 (assembly GCF_054130985.1). Taxonomy (NCBI): domain Bacteria; kingdom Pseudomonadati; phylum Pseudomonadota; class Gammaproteobacteria; order Pseudomonadales; family Pseudomonadaceae; genus Pseudomonas; species Pseudomonas sp. R4-84. The sequence goes on along the minus strand of NZ_CP096390.1, from coordinate 5,231,384 downwards.
CGACAGTAGATCAGGCCAGAAGCCTTTGCGATGGCTGCGCCATCGAGCGGGAGCAAGCTCCCTCGCCACACAAGCTGTGCTCAAACCTGCGACGCTTCGTCAGACCAGGATCGAAGTCCCGGTCATCTCCGCCGGTTTCTCCATGCCCAGCAACATCAGCATGGTCGGTGCCACGTCAGCCAGCACGCCGCCGTCGCGGACCTTGAAGTCGCGCTTGCCGACATAAATGAACGGCACCGGCTCGGTGGTGTGGGCGGTGTGGGCCTGGCCGGTGGACTCATCGGACATTTGCTCGACATTGCCATGGTCCGCCGTGATCAGGGCTTCGCCGCCGACTTTTTCCAAGGCGTCGACGATGCGACCCACGCAGGTGTCCAAGCATTCAACGGCCTTGACCGCCGCCTCGAACACGCCGCTATGGCCCACCATGTCGCCGTTGGCGTAGTTGACCACGATTACGTCGTAGCGCTGGTTCTCGATGGCATCGACGATGCGGTCGGTCACTTCCGGCGCGCTCATTTCCGGCTGCAGGTCATAGGTGGCGACTTTCGGCGAGGGGATCAGGATGCGTTCTTCGCCCGGGAAGGGTTCTTCACGGCCACCGGAGAAGAAGAACGTCACGTGGGCGTATTTTTCGGTTTCGGCGATGCGCAGCTGGGTCTTGCCGTTTTTCGCCAAGTAGTCGCCCAGCACGTTGTCCAGGCTGCCGGCGGCAAAGGCGGATGGCGCGGGAATGCTGGCGGCGTATTGAGTCAGCATCACGAAGCCGGCCAGTTTCGGCTGGCGGGCGCGCTCGAATTCCTTGAAATCATCTTCGACAAATACGCGGGTCAGTTCGCGGGCACGGTCGGCACGGAAGTTCATGAACACCACGGCGTCGCCGTCTTCGACTTTTACCGGCTCGCCGAGGGTGGTGGCCTTGACGAATTCGTCGCTTTCGCCGCGTTCATAAGCCGCTTGCAGACCCTCTTGCGCGGTGGCGGCATGGAATTCGGCATTGCCGTCGACGATCAGGTTGTAGGCCTGGGCGACGCGGTCCCAGCGATTGTCACGGTCCATGGCGAAATAACGGCCGATCAGGCTGGCGATCCGGCCCTTGCCCAACGCCTTGAAGGTGTCGTCCAGTACTTTGATCGACGACTCGGCGCTCTTGGGCGGCGTGTCGCGACCATCGAGGAAGGCGTGCAGGTAGATGTTCTGGGCGCCGCGCTTGGCAGCGAGTTCGGCCATGGCGACCAGGTGGTCCTGGTGGCTGTGCACGCCGCCGTCCGACAGCAGACCCATGAAGTGCACGGCCTTGCCAGCGGCCACTGCTTTGTCCACGGCGGCGCAGATGGTGGGGTTTTCGAAGAAGTCGCCGTCGCGGATCGACTTGGTCACGCGGGTGAAGTCCTGGTAAACCACGCGGCCCGCGCCGAGGTTCATGTGGCCGACCTCGGAGTTGCCCATCTGCCCGTCCGGCAGGCCGACGTCCATGCCGCTGCCGGAGATCAAGCCGTTCGGCACGGTGGCCCACAGGCGATCGAGCACAGGCTTCCTGGCCGCGTATACGGCGTTGGATTCGTGGCTGTCACTGTGACCGAAGCCGTCCAGAATCATCAGGACCAAAGGTTTAGGCGTGGTAGTCATGGAATCCACTCGTGGCTGGTTAAAAGAAGACGATGGAAAAGGGACGGGCAGTTTAAAGGTAAGTTCCGGTGCCGTCACCGCCGGGCGGGGTTTGGCCGGCCTTGCGTGCTGTGTATACTGGCCGACATTTTAACGCCCTGGAACCTCCTTCGATGGTTGCTCACCTGATTGAATTTGCCACTAACCACTACATTCTCGTCGGTATCTTCGTCGTACTGCTGGCTTTGCTGGTTGCCCACACGATGCAGGGCGGCGGTCGCAGCCTGAGCACTGGCGAGCTGACCGCGCTGGTCAACAAGGACGCCGGCGTCGTGGTCGATATTCGTCCGAGCAAGGACTACGCCGCCGGTCACATTGTCGGCGCGCTGAACATCCCTCAGGACAAACTGGTCGCACGCGTAGGCGAACTGGAAAAACACAAGGCCAAGACGGTAATCCTGGTCGACGCCCAAGGCCAGCAGGCCGGGACCCTCGCCCGCGAACTGATGAAGTCCGGCTTCACCGCCGCCAAACTGTCCGGTGGCGTTGCAAGCTGGAAAGCCGACAATCTGCCCCTGGTGAAGTGACATGCCCCACGTTGTTGTCTATTCCAGCGATTACTGCCCCTACTGCTCCCGAGCCAAGCACTTGCTCCAAAGCAAAGGCGTGGCTTTCGAAGAGATCAAGGTCGACGGCAAGCCGCAACTGCGCGCCGAAATGACCCAGAAGGCCCGGCGTACTTCCGTGCCGCAGATCTGGATCGGCGGCACTCACGTGGGCGGTTGCGATGACCTGTATGCCTTGGAGCGCGCCGGCAAGCTTGACGCGCTGCTCAAGGCTTGAATTCCTTATCAATAGAACTGAAGTAAGAAGGATCTGCGATGACTGACCAACAGAACACTGCTGCCACTGAAGAAGAAGCCGCACCGCAATTCTCCTTGCAGCGCATCTATGTCCGTGACCTGTCCTTCGAGGCCCCGAAAAGCCCGGCGATCTTTCGTCAGCAGTGGGAGCCGAGCGTGGCCCTGGACCTGAACACCCGTCAGAAAGCCCTGGAAGAAGATTTCCACGAAGTGGTGCTGACCCTGTCCGTGACCGTGAAAAACGGTGACGAAGTGGCGTTCATTGCCGAAGTCCAGCAAGCCGGTATCTTCCTGATCAAGAACCTCGACGCCGCTTCGATGAGCCACACCCTGGGCGCCTTCTGCCCGAACATCCTGTTCCCTTACGCTCGCGAAACCCTGGACAGCCTGGTGACCCGCGGTTCGTTCCCGGCCCTGATGCTGGCTCCGGTGAACTTCGATGCTCTGTACGCACAAGAGCTGCAGCGCATGCAAGAGGAAGGCGGCGCGACCGTTCAGTAATCCGTTCCATAGCCAGGCACAAAACCTGTGGGAGCGAGCCTGCTCGCGAAAGCGGTATGTCAGTCAGCAGTGAGTTGACAGATACACCGCTATCGCGAGCAGGCTCGCTCCCACAGGGGTTTCTGGCCCGGGATTGTCAATCTTGTTACCGGAAGCCGTTCTGCCGCCACGCCTCGTAAACCGCCACTGCCACGGTGTTGGACAGGTTCAGGCTGCGGCTGCCTTCGCGCATCGGCAGGCGCAGGCGCTGTTCCGCCGGCAGGGCGTCGAGCACATCGGCCGGCAGGCCGCGACTTTCGGGGCCGAACAGAAACGCATCACCGGCAACGAAACTGGCGTCATGAAACGGCCGTGAACCCTTGGTGGTGAACGCGAACAGACGTGGGTGTCCCAGGCTTTCCAGACAACTGGCGAGGTCGGCGTGCCGCTGCAAAGTGGCATACTCGTGATAATCGAGGCCCGCGCGGCGCAGACGCTTGTCGTCCATCTCGAAGCCCAGCGGTTCGATCAAATGCAAGTGGCAGCCGCTGTTGGCGCACAGCCTGATGACGTTGCCGGTATTGGGCGGTATTTCCGGTTGAAAAAGGATGACGTGAAACATGCACGGCTCCGCAGATAAAGATGAGCGGCATTCTACGCCGCAAACCGACCGACGTTCGAAGCTATTGCCTCGGGTGCTGGGCTCGCTGGCGATCTTCGGCATGATGGTCGGGCTGATGATCGGCCGTCTGACCACGCCTGACCACAGTGCGCTGCAACAGATCGAGGCGGGCGATGGGGTGTTGGTAGCCTGGTTCAACAATGAACCCAAGCTCCACGGGGAAATCGTCGACGGCTCCGTGGCGCTGTTGTTCCAGGCCGAAGGTCGACCGCAGAAGGGCCAGCTCAAGCTCAACGGCAAGGACGTGAATTGGCGGGTGCGGTTGAGTGACAAGGGGTTGTTGCTGATGCTGGTGGCGGCGCGTCCGTTGCGAGGGGAATGGGCCGGCAGCGAAGTCGATGACCGCTGGCGGCTGGAGATCCGTCTCCAAGAGCAATAAAAGAGGGAATCCCCGGCCTGCCTGTACCAAGGTTCCCAAAACGGGAGGGCTCGCGCTTGGCGCAGAGCCCTGGGTGTAAAGAAGGGAAACCTTGACCTGCCTGTATCAAGGCCCCCAAAACAGCGGGGCTCGAGAGCCCGGTATAAAAGAGGGGAATCCCCGGCCTGCCTGTACCAAGGTCCCCAAAACTGGGTAGTGACCTAGCTATTGCAGGGGGCGTGCCAGTTTTAAACGGCTTGTCACAAAAACACTGCTGTGAATGAGCAAAGCCCCGTATTCCGGGGCTTTGGCTTTTGTGTGGGCTGGTTTTCCTAGCATGGTCCACCGGCTTTTGGCTTGTTACAGTGGGGCAATTGCAGCCCGCAGTGCATTGAAGCGGTGCACAAAACCTTTAAAAGCATCGCGAGCAGGCTGCTCTCACAGTAGCTCTGTGTCGTTCCCAAAACCTGTGGGAGCGAGCCTGCTCGCGATTGGGCCTTCAAATTCAGTGAAGGATCAAAGGCTGATCAACCCTCATCTCCCTCATCGTCATCCCCACCATCGACCTTCATCCCCAATTCCTTGATCTTGCGGGTCAAGGTATTGCGGCCCCAGCCCAGCAGCACGGCGGCGTCGCGGCGGCGGCCGGCGGTGTGCTTGAGGGCGGTCTCGATCATGATGCGTTCGAAGCTCGGCACGGCGCTGTCCAGCAGGCTCGATTGGCCGCGGGCCAACGCCTGGTCGGCCCACTGGCGCAGGGCCTGTTCCCAATTGGTCACCGGCGCCGAATCTTGTGGCAGGCTCAACAGCTCGGGTGGCAGGTCGCTGATATGCACTTCGCGCCCCGAAGCCATTACCGTGATCCAGCGGCAAGTGTTCTCCAATTGGCGCACGTTGCCGGGCCATGGCAGGTTCTTGAGGTATTCCTCGGTTTCGCTCTTGAGCAGCTTGGGCTCCACGGCCAGTTCCTGAGCGGCACGGCCCAGGAAATGCCGGGCCAGGGTCGGGATGTCTTCGCGGCGGTCGGCCAGGCGCGGTATGTGGATGCGGATCACGTTCAGGCGATGGAACAAGTCTTCCCGGAATTTACCGGCGTGGACCAGGGTTTCCAGGTTCTGGTGGGTCGCGGCGATGATCCGCACATCCACTTTGACCGGCGTATGGCCGCCTACGCGATAGAACTCACCGTCCGCCAATACCCGAAGCAGGCGGGTCTGGGTGTCGGCCGGCATGTCGCCGATTTCGTCAAGGAACAAGGTGCCGCCATCGGCCTGTTCGAAGCGTCCGCGTCGAAGGTTGGCCGCGCCGGTAAACGCACCTTTTTCATGGCCGAACAGCTCGGATTCCATCAGATCCTTGGGAATCGCCGCCATGTTCAAAGCAATGAATGGCGACGCCGCCCGGGGACTGTGACGGTGGAGGGCATGGGCAACCAATTCCTTGCCAGTGCCCGACTCGCCGTTGATCAGCACGGTGATGTTGGAATGGCTCAGGCGGCCGATGGCGCGAAACACTTCCTGCATCGCCGGCGCTTCGCCGATGATTTCCGGGGTGCGGGCCAGGGCTGGCACTTCTTCCAGGCCTTGTTGTTCCTGGGCATGCTGGTTGGCGCGCTTGACCAGGGACACGGCTTCGTCGACGTCGAACGGCTTGGGCAGGTATTCGAACGCACCGCCCTGGTAGGACGCGACGGCGCTGTCCAGGTCGGAATGAGCGGTCATGATGATCACCGGCAGCCGCGGATGCTGCTCGCGAATCCTCGCCAGCAGGTCCAGGCCACTGGCGCCGGGCATGCGGATGTCGGAGATGATGACGTCCGGCTGCTGACGGGCCAGGCGGCTCATCACCCCATCGGCGCTGTCGAAGCTCTGGGTGGTCATGCCTTCCTGTTGCAAGGCTTTTTCCAGGACCCAGCGGATAGAACGGTCGTCATCGACGATCCACACGGTTTCACTACGGCTCATGTCGATGTGGCTCCTTGTTCCAGTGGCAGGAAGATCGAGAAAGTGGTGTGGCCAGGGTGGCTTTCACATTCGATCAAGCCCTGATGCTGACTGATGATGTTCTGGGTGATGGACAGCCCCAGCCCGGTACCGTCCGGGCGGCCGCTGACCATGGGAAAGAAGATGGTTTCCTGCAGCTCGGCAGGGATCCCCGGGCCGTTGTCGATGATTTCGATCTTGGTCACCAGGCGATGACGCACATGGCCGATGGTGAACTGGCGCATGGCGCGGGTGCGAAGGCTGATGCGGCCCAGGCGCAGCTCGTTCTGGCTGCTGATGGCCTGCATGGCGTTGCGCACGATGTTCAGCACGGCCTGGATCATCTGCTCGCGGTCGATCAGGACGTCGGGGATGCTCGGGTCGTAGTCGCGCACCAACGTGATGCAGCCCTGGCTTTCCGCTTCGACCAGGCTGCTGACGCGCTCCAGCACTTCGTGGACGTTGCACATCGCCAGGGACGGAAGCTTGTTCGAGCCGAGCATGCGGTCCACCAGGTTCCGCAGGCGGTCGGCTTCTTCGATGATGACGTTGGTGTAGTCCTTGAGGCTTTCTTCCGGCAGCTCACGGGCGAGCAACTGCGCCGCGCCACGTATGCCGCCAAGCGGATTCTTGATCTCGTGGGCGAGGCCGCGCACCAGCATCTTGCTGGTTTCCTGCTTGGACAATTGCGCCTCTTCCTTGGTGATGCGCAGCAGGCGATCACGGGGATGGACTTCCAGCAACAGGAGGGTGGCGTGGTTGTTCAGGATAGGCGTTACCGCGTAGTCGACGGTCAGGGTCTGGCCGGTCAGGGCGGTGAGCATGGCTTCGCGCTTGGTGAATGGGTGGGCCTGCTCGACGGCCTGGCGCAGGGAGTTGAGCGCTTCGGCGGATTCGGTAAACAGTTCGCTGATGAACTGCCCATGGCTGCGCTGGCCACTGACAGCCAAGAGCATCTCCGCCGCCGGGTTCATGTACTCAAGGCGCAGTTCGGCGTCGAGCAGGATGGTCGCGGTGGTGAGATTGTCGAGCAGCAAGCGGTGTAGTGCGTCGCTAATGGTCATCAGGACCTCTTTTAAAGCGTAGCAATTGGAGGCAAGCCCTCTAATTGCGCGTGCGATTAATGCGCTGATACCAGGAAAATGCAAAAACCAAACCAAGGCTCCGAAAAGAAGCGTTTAAAGCCTCAATCAGCCTTTGTGCGCTCGTTTACGCGGCGTTCTGCCAGCGCTTTCGGGTAGTTTCGAACCAAAATGGGTTGGTATCTGGGTAGGGCGTGCGGAGCCTGCACCAATATGGTGCTCCATCTCTTGAGGTATTAGAAGAACGGCAGGATGCTGCTTTCTTCCTCCTTGGGCTTGTCGGCGAGCGGGCATTCGGGACGTTGGCCGTAATCGGCCTTTGTGCAAGGTTTGACGCGGCGCTTCTGTGCCAGGGACATGCGCTGCATGTGGAAGGGTTGGTTGGCGGTGCGTTCGACGATACGGTCTTGCTCATCGAGGATTTCAACCGCCAGTTGATGGCTGCCACGGTCGATATTCTTCAACGCGAATACCGGGCTGGGCCCTGCGGCGCCGGTGGGTTTGCCATCCAGCAGCAGGCGGTAGCGATGGCCTTTCTGCAGGCCGGGTTCGCTGGTGGCGGTGACGATCAGCTCCCCGGCGGTGCTGCGTATCGTGGCGTCCGGTTCGGGAATCAGCAGCCGGAGCATCTCGTAACGAAACAATGGTTCGGGTCGCGGTTCCTCCGGTGGCGCCGTTGAGGTTGTACCCGGGGGCGGCGCCTGCATCCGGTTGCCCGGTGATAGCTGCAGTTTCTTGGCACTGCCGGGGCGGGGCTGGTCGGTGAAGACACGATTGCCCTGGGCGTCGATGTAGGTATAGACCTGCGCCAGGCCCGGCGATGCGCTCAACAGCAGGGCTGCGGCGAGTAACCAGCGGCTCAAGGAACGTGTACCCGCTGCACGGTGAAGGTGACGGTTTCGCTCTGCTGCACCAGGCGCTCGCCGTCGATGACCTGGACTGCGAGGCTGTGCTCGCCGCGATCGATGTTCATCAATTGCAGCCGTGGCACATTGCTAGGCTGGCCATAGGGCTGGCCGTCCAGCAGCAACCTGAACAGGTGGGGGCTATGCAGGCGCGGTTGTGTCCGAACGCCGACGGTGAAAGTGCCATTGTTGGCGCGCAGGGCCTCATCGGTGGGAATGTCGGTCAGTTCCAGCAGGTCGTAGGCGTTGCGCGGCGCGTCGTTGTTTTGCGCAGGTGCGGGCGTTTCCGGGGTGGTCGGAGCCTGGGTTTCAACGCTGTTGAGCGGCGGCAACTCCACCGCCTGGGCCGGCACGCCGTCGGGCGGCTGGTTGCTGTAGGCGGTGTTGCCGTTGGCGTCGGTGTATTTGTAGATCTGCGCGGCGGCGGGCAGCGTCAGCAGCAACAAAAAGAAGATTGAGAAACCACGACCCATGGAAAAATTGACCGAAAACAAGAGGTGATAGTTGCAGCATAGGTCACGGTGGGCGGTTGGCCAAAGTGTTGCGCCCAGCCCAGAGCCCGCCTCATCGCGAGCAAGCTCGCTCCCACAGGGAAAGGGGGTGTGGCCTCAGGGTTTTGTGGATATACACAGTCCGCCGGTTGCCCGGATCTGGGCCAGCCGGTGCACCGGGTGCTGTTTGTTGTGGTGGGTGGCCTGGGCCAGCCATTGCGGGCACTGTGGATCGGTGCGGTAGGGCGCGAAGTCGGCCAGTTGTTGCAGCAGGCGTTTTTGCAGGCGGTCGAGTTTAGGGCGGATCTCGCCTACCAGGTCCGGGCGCGGCAGGTCTGGCGCCTTGCCGTCCAGGGCCCAGTCGGACAAGTTGATGTATTGGACCAGTTTGTTGGCTTCTATCTGGGCGGCGAAAAACGCCTCCACCGTCTCGCCGTTCAGCTTGTAGGTGGGCGCCTGGGCCACGGCGGCGGCAATGACTTCGCGCTCGCGCGGACGGTCCTCTACGGGTTTGCCACTGTCCCATTTGCTCAATGCCACTTGATCTGCGATCAGCAGGCGTTCGCCGATGGCATTGAGCAACGGCGTCAGGGCGTCGGGGGCGTTGCTGGCCTCGGCTGTGGAACACAGCAGTGCGGCAGACAGGGCGAGGCAAATCTTCAAGCGGGAAGTCATTGGCGATCTCGTCTTGTAAGGGAAGCGGCGCACCATCATGCACGCATCCTGCGCCCATAAAAAAGGCCTCCCGAAGGAGGCCTCTCTTTAGTTCACGCCGTGCGTGGCGGCGCTTACTGGATCAGCAGCTGTAGTACAGCTCGTATTCCAGTGGGTGTACGAAGGTGCGAACCTTGATTTCTTCTTCGCTTTTCAGTGCGATGTAAGCGTCGATGAAGTCATCGCTGAATACGCCGCCCTTGGTCAGGAACGCACGGCCCTTGTCCAGCTCTTCCAGGGCTTCTTTCAGGCTGCCACAAACCTGTGGGATTTCCTTGGCCTCTTCAGGCGGCAGGTCATACAGGTTTTTGTCAGCGGCATCGCCAGGGTGGATCTTGTTCTGGATACCGTCCAGGCCGGCCATCATCAGTGCAGCGAAGGCCAGGTATGGGTTGGCAGCCGGATCCGGGAAGCGCGCTTCGATACGGCGGGCTTTCGGGCTGTTAACGTAAGGGATACGGATCGAGGCGGAACGGTTGCGAGCCGAGTAGGCCAGCATGACCGGGGCTTCGAAGCCTGGTACCAGACGCTTGTAGGAGTTGGTCGACGGGTTGGTGAAGCCGTTCAGGGCCTTACCGTGCTTGATGATGCCACCGATGAAGTACAGGGCAGTGTCCGACAGACCGGCATAACCTTCGCCAGCGAAGGTGTTCTTGCCGTCCTTGGAGATCGACATGTGCACGTGCATGCCCGAACCGTTGTCGCCGTACAGAGGCTTCGGCATGAAGGTCGCGGTGCGGCCGTAGGCGTCGGCAACGTTGTGTACGCAGTACTTCAAGGTCTGGACTTCGTCAGCCTTCTTCACCAGTGTGTTGAATTTCACACCGATTTCGTTCTGGCCGGCAGTTGCCACTTCGTGGTGGTGAACTTCGACGGTCTGGCCCATTTCTTCCAGTGCGTTGCACATGGAGGTACGGATTTCGTGGTCGAAGTCGAACGGTGGAACCGGGAAGTAGCCGCCTTTGATACCTGGACGGTGGCCTTTGTTGCCGCCTTCCACGTCCTGGTCGGACATCCACGAACCTTGTTCGGAGAAGATCTTGAACATGGAGCCGGAGATATCGGACTTGAACTTGACCGAGTCAAAGATGAAGAACTCAGGCTCTGGACCGAAGAAAGCGGTGTCGCCGATACCGGTGGACTTCAGGTATTCCTCGGCGCGGTGGGCAATGGCGCGTGGGTCGCGGTCATAGCCTTGCATGGTCGAAGGTTCGATGATGTCGCAGACCAGGATCAGGGTCGGCTCTTCGGTGAACGGGTCCAGGACGGCGGTTTCGTCGTCCGGCATCAGAATCATGTCGGAGGCTTCGATGCCTTTCCAGCCGGAGATGGAAGAACCGTCGAACATCTTGCCGATTTCGAAGAATTCGTCGTCCAGCGCATCACGGGCCGGCATGGTCACGTGATGTTGAGTGCCTTTGGTGTCAGTGAAGCGCAGATCAATCCACTTGACGTCATGATCTTTGATGAGTTGAACCGACTTCGACATATGTCCTCCGGGTGGCTTCGGGCGGGTAGTGGAGTGCCCTTAGATATGGGTGATGCCGGCGCGAATACTCTGCCAAGGCAACCTGCCTCACAAGGGAGCAAATTGCATGCCAGTGCCCCACCATGGGTTTTTTGCACCAAATCCACGCTTTTACAGGCGCAAATCAAAGATTGTCAGACAATAACGCACTGCAATGTGGCGCCGTCATTCGATAATGACCCGTTTTGGTGCATGCAAAACCATCTGCACATAAACTGGTTAAACCTTGAGCAATTTCCGCTATAATCCGCGCCCCCCTTTTTCGGCTGGCCGTTCGCGCGCTGTTTTCATGAAACTAATCGTAAAAGTCTTCCCCGAGATCACCATCAAGAGCCGCCCGGTACGGATGCGTTTCATCCGCCAGTTGGCCAAGAACATCCGTGCCGTGCTCCGTGACCTGGACCCGGCCGTGGTGGTGAACGGTGTGTGGGACAACCTCGAACTGGAAACCCGCGTCAGCGAACCCAAGCTGCTGAAGGAAATGACCGAGCGCCTGAGCTGCATGCCGGGCATCGCGCATTTCCTGCAAGTTGACGAGTACCCGCTGGGGGACTTCGACGATATCCTCGCCAAGTGCATGCTCCATTATGGTGATGCACTGGCCGGCAAGATCTTTTCGGTCCGCTGCAAGCGCGCCGGCAAGCACCCGTTCAGTTCCATGGATGTGGAACGTTATGTCGGCAGCCAATTGCGCCGGCAGTGCGGCGCCGCCGGGATCTCGCTGAAAGATCCGCAGGTTGAAGTGCGCATCGAAATTCGCGACCAGCGGTTGTTCGTGATCCACAGCCAGCACGACAGCATCGGCGGTTACCCGTTAGGGTCACTGGAGCAAACGCTGGTGCTGATGTCCGGTGGCTTCGATTCCACCGTCGCCGCTTACCAGATCATGCGTCGCGGCCTGATGAGCCATTTCTGCTTCTTCAACCTCGGCGGGCGCGCCCATGAGCTGGGCGTGATGGAAGTGGCGCACTTCATCTGGAAGAAGTACGGCAGCTCCCAGCGCGTGTTATTTGTGAGCGTGCCGTTCGAAGAAGTCCTGGGCGAGATTCTCGGCAAAGTCGATAACAGTCATATGGGCGTCATTTTGAAGCGTATGATGTTGCGTGCCGCGACGAGCATCGCCGACCGCCTGCACATCGACGCGCTGGTGACCGGCGAGGCGATTTCCCAGGTATCGAGCCAGACGCTGCCGAACCTGTCGGTGATCGACTGCGTGACCGAGAAACTCGTGCTGCGCCCGCTGATCGCCAGCCACAAGCAGGACATCATCGACACGGCGAACGAGATCGGCACCGCCGATTTCGCCCGGCACATGCCCGAGTACTGCGGGGTCATCTCGGTCAATCCGAAGACGGCGGCCAAGCGCGGGCGCGTGGAGCATGAAGAGAAAGAATTCGACATGGCGGTACTCGAGCGCGCGATCGAGAACGCCAGGCTGGTACCGATCGATCGGGTCATCGACGAATTGGGCCAGGACATCCAGATTGAAGAAGTCGGCGAAGCGCTGGCCGGTCAGATCATCATCGACATCCGTCACCCGGACGATGCTGAGGACGACCCGCTGAGTATCGCCGGCGTCGAGGTACAAACGATGCCGTTCTATGCAGTGAACGCGCGTTTCAAGGAACTGGACCCTACTCGCCAGTACCTGCTGTATTGCGACAAAGGCGTGATGAGTCGCCTGCATGCTCACCATTTGCTCAGTGAGGGGCATGCCAATGTGCGCGTTTATCGACCGAGCTAAGTGCCCGGGGCTGTTTGCCTGTGGCCTGCGTCACCGGCCCCCCGACGCCGCCGACACGCTGTAACTGTCGGACTCTACTGTAAATCGCTGCCACGACCTGTCAGCACACCGAATCCTCTGATCGAGATACACAAGTGATCGAAAATCTACGCAACATCGCCATCATTGCTCACGTTGACCATGGTAAGACCACCCTGGTAGACAAACTCTTGCGTCAATCCGGCACCCTGGAGCGCAACGAGCTCAACGACGAGCGCGTGATGGACTCCAACGACCAGGAAAAAGAGCGCGGTATTACCATCCTGGCGAAAAACACCGCCATCAACTGGAACGGCTACCACATCAACATCGTGGACACCCCGGGCCACGCCGACTTCGGTGGCGAAGTAGAGCGCGTGATGTCGATGGTCGACTCCGTGCTGCTGCTGGTTGACGCCCAGGACGGCCCTATGCCGCAAACCCGTTTCGTGACCAAGAAGGCCTTCGAAGCCGGCCTGCGTCCGATCGTGTGCATCAACAAGGTTGACCGTCCAGGCGCGCGTCCGGACTGGGTTCTGGATCAGATCTTCGACCTGTTCGACAACCTGGGCGCCACCGAAGAACAGCTGGACTTCAAAGTCGTCTACGCCTCGGCCCTGAACGGCATTGCCGGTCTGGACCACACCGACATGGCTGAAGACATGACCCCGCTGTACCAGTCGATCGTCGACAACGTACCTGCACCGGCCGTTGACCGTGACGGTCCGTTCCAAATGCAGATCTCGGCACTGGACTACAACAGCTTCCTGGGTGTGATCGGTGTTGGCCGTATCGCCCGTGGTCGCGTCAAGCCGAACACCCCGGTCGTGGCTATCGGCGCAGACGGCAAGCGCCGCAACGGTCGTATCCTGAAGCTGATGGGTCACCATGGCCTGCATCGCGTTGACGTCGAAGAAGCTGCCGCCGGCGACATCGTCTGCATCAGCGGTATGGACTCGCTGTTCATCTCCGACACCCTGTGCCACCCGGACACCGTTGAAGCGATGAAGCCGTTGACCGTCGACGAGCCGACCGTTTCCATGACCTTCCAGGTCAACGACTCGCCATTCTGCGGTAAAGAAGGCAAGTTCGTGACGTCCCGTAACATCAAGGAACGTCTGGACAAAGAGCTGCTGTACAACGTTGCACTGCGCGTTGAAGAAGGCGACTCGGCTGATAAGTTCAAGGTTTCCGGCCGTGGCGAACTGCACCTTTCGGTACTGATCGAAACCATGCGTCGCGAAGGCTTCGAAATGGCTGTAGGCCGTCCGGAAGTGATCATCCGTCTGGTTGACGGTGTGAAGCACGAACCGTTCGAAAACGTCACCATCGACCTGCCGGAAGAATCCCAGGGCAAGGTGATGGAAGAGATGGGCCTGCGTAAGGGCGACCTGACCAACATGGTGCCGGATGGCAAAGGCCGTGTACGTCTGGAATACAACATCCCTGCTCGCGGTCTGATCGGTTTCCGTAACCAGTTCCTGACCCTGACCAACGGTGCTGGCATCCTGACCTCGATCTTCGACCGTTACGACGTGATGAAGTCGGGCGACATGTCCGGCCGTCAGAATGGCGTTCTGGTTTCGGTTGAAACCGGTAAGGCACTGACCTACTCCCTGGAAACCCTCCAGGCGCGTGGCAAGCTGTTCGTCGAGCACGGCCAGGAAATCTACGGCGGCCAGATCGTTGGTCTGAACAGCCGTGACAACGACCTGGGCGTGAACCCTACCAAGGGCAAGAAGCTCGACAACATGCGTGCTTCGGGTAAAGACGAAACCATCGCCCTGGTTCCACCTGTTCGCTTCACTCTGGAACAGGCCCTGGAATTCATCCAGGATGACGAGCTGTGCGAAGTGACGCCGAAGTCGATCCGCCTGCGCAAGAAGATCCTGGACGAAAGCGAGCGTACCCGCGCCGCCAAGAAAGCCAAGGCCTGATTTAGCCCAGGCTGAATGAAAAACGCCCCCGGTTGTGAGACCGGGGGCGTTTTTTTGTGCCTGGGATTTATGTGGCGCCTTCCAGGGCCCCTTCGCGAGCAAGCTCGCTCCCACAGGGGAGCTCTATTCGGCGCAAATTTTGCGTCAGGCACAGATTCCTTGTGGGAGCGAGCTTGCTCGCGATAGCGGTAGGCCAGTCACCGCTAAACCATTAGTCGATCAAAACCGATCCAACGTCCGAGGATTGCGCTCGCGCTCCACTTCCTTGGGCTTGTACGCGCAATAACCCGGCCGTGGCCCGACCCGTGGATGGTTGCGGCAGGTGTCCGGGCGCTTCTCGTAGATGGTGCACAGCCGGCTCTTTCGGTCCAGGTACAGGCAATCGTTGTTGCTCATGCGTTGCAACGTGAAGATTTCCGATTTCTGGTTGTAGCGCTCGACGATCCCTTCCTTTTGCAGGCGCTTGGCGATGTTCTTCGGCGGGTCGCCCAGTTCGAACTCATCGACGATGCCAATCCGGATCAGATCCTTGATCTTCACCTCCACCGGCAGCGTGCAGCAGCTCGACACGCAGGAACCGCACATCGGGGCGGAGTACTTGGCCCAGGTATCGAGTCGGTCGATCTCCGCGGCGGCGATCAGGTTGGGCTTCATCATCGGTGTGTACCAGCATGCATCAGGGCGCGCGATCATACCGGGACTGGTGAAATTTTGAACGACCATCTGCCGGTTTTTTTTGCGTCCCGACAAAACCCGCCCTTACCGGCACGGCCCCTGCATTCATTCGTCCATCGGCAATTCCTTGGCGACGATTCTCCGGCGCCGACGGAAAAACCACCGAACCAAGAGCCTTTACCGTCTGTCAGACCGACTAGGCTCAGACAATTCCATGCTCGTTCGAGGTCTCATCAATGACTCAAGAACCACTTGTTCGCGAAGCTGAGGTTGCGGCATTTCGCGACGCTGTGTTGACCAAACTCACTTATGCCGTCGGCAAGGATCCCGATCATGCGTTTGATCACGATTGGTTCGAAGCCATCGCCCTTGCCGCCCGCGACCACATGGTCGAACACTGGATGGACCACACGCGGCAGATCTACCGCAAGGGCCAGAAGCGTGTCTATTACCTCTCCCTGGAATTCCTCATCGGCCGCCTGCTCTACGACAGCCTGAGCAACCTCGGCCTGCTGGACACCGCCCGCGAAGCGCTGACCGAGCTGGGTGTCGACCTGGAACGCATTCGCCTGCTGGAGCCCGACGCGGCCCTGGGCAACGGCGGCCTTGGCCGTCTGGCGGCGTGCTTCATGGAAAGCATGTCGACACTGGGTATCGCCGGTCATGGCTACGGTATTCGTTACGAACACGGCTTGTTCCGCCAGGCGATTGTCGATGGCTGGCAACAGGAGCAGACCGAGCACTGGCTGGATTTCGGCAACCCCTGGGAGTTCGAGCGGCCTGAAGTCGTCTACCCAATCGGCTTCGGCGGCAGCGTCGAAACCGTCACCGACGAAACCGGCAAGACTCGCCAGGTGTGGTCCCCGGCCGAAACCGTGCGGGCCATCGCCTATGACACGCCGGTGGTCGGCTGGCGTGGCGCCAGCGTCAACACCTTGCGCTTGTGGCGCGCCCGGGCCATGGAAGAGCTGCACCTGGAGCGCTTCAATGCCGGCGACCACCTCGGCGCCGTAGCCGAAGTGGCCCGGGCCGAAAGTATTTCCCGCGTGCTGTATCCGGCCGACAGCACCGAGGCCGGCCAGGAGTTGCGCCTGCGCCAGGAGTACTTCTTTGTCGCCGCTTCGCTGCAGGACTTGCTGCGTCGTCATCGCAACATGCACACCTCGGTGCTGACCCTGGGCGATCACGCGGCGATCCAGCTCAACGACACGCACCCGTCCATTGCAGTGGCCGAGCTGATGCGCCAATTGGTGGACGTCTACGATGTGGCGTGGGACGCGGCCTGGCAGATCACCCAGGACACACTGTCCTACACCAACCACACGTTGCTGCCTGAGGCCCTGGAAACCTGGCCGGTAGGGTTGATGGAGCGCATGCTGCCTCGGCACATGCAGATCATCTACCTGATCAACGCCCAGCACATCGATTCGCTGCGGGCCAAGGGCGTGCATGATTTCGACGTGCTGCGCTCGGTGTCGCTGATCGAGGAAGACAACGGTCGCCGGGTGCGCATGGGCAACCTGGCGTTCCTCGGCTCCCACAGCGTCAACGGCGTGTCCGGGTTGCACACCCAGTTGATGCGCAGCACGGTGTTCTCCGAGCTGCACAAGCTCTATCCAGAGCGAATCAACAACAAGACGAACGGCATCACCTTCCGCCGCTGGCTGTTCCAGGCCAACGCCGAATTGACCTCGATGATGGTCGACGCGCTGGGGCCTGGCGTGCTCGACAACCCCGAGGAACGGCTGATCGAGCTGGAGCCGTTCGCCGACAAGCCGGCGTTCCGCAAGCAGTTCGCCGAGCAGCGGCTGCACAGCAAGAAAGCCTTGGCTTACTTGATTCACGAGCGCCTGGGCATCGCCGTCAACCCGGCGGCTATGTTCGACGTGCAGGTCAAGCGCATCCACGAATACAAACGCCAGTTGCTCAACCTGCTGCATACCGTGGCGCTGTACCAGGCGATTCGTGCCGAGCCGGAAGTGGACTGGGTACCGCGGGTGAAGATCTTCGCCGGCAAGGCCGCCGCCAGTTACCACCAGGCCAAGCTGATCATCAAGCTGACCAACGACATCGCCCGGGTGGTGAACAACGACCCGACCGTGCGCGGTCTGCTCAAAGTGGTTTTCCTGCCCAACTACAACGTCAGCCTGGCCGAAAGCATCATTCCGGCGGCGGACTTGTCGGAGCAGATTTCCACCGCCGGTTTCGAGGCGTCGGGCACCAGTAATATGAAGTTCGGCCTCAACGGCGCGCTGACCATCGGCACCATGGATGGCGCTAACGTGGAGATGCACGAGCGCGTCGGCGATGAGCACATGTTCATCTTCGGCCTGACCGCCGAGCAGGTGGAAGCGCGCAAGCGCAACGGTGAGTTCAGCGCCGCGCCGGACATCGCCGCCTCCCATCGCCTCAACGATGTGTTGCAGGCGATTCGGGGCGGGGTGTTTTCCCCGGACGATCCGATGCGCTACACCGGATTGGTGGATTCGCTGGTGGACTACGACCGCTTCCTGGTTTGCGCCGATTTCGATGCCTACTGGAACGCCCAGGCGAAGGTCGAAGAGAAGTGGCACGACTCCAAGCAATGGTGGCGCTCGGCGGTGCTCAACACCGCGCGCATGGGCTGGTTCTCCTCGGACCGGACCATTCGCGAATACGCCACCGATATCTGGAAAGCGCTGGAATAACGCATGCGAGAAATGTGAGCGAAGCCCAACGACGGTTGGGCTTCGTCGATATACTAAGCGCCTGATTCGCCGGGTTGTGAAGCCGGATTCAGTACTGGAAGCGCCAACGATCCACTGTGGGAGCGAGCTTGCTCGCGATAGCGGCATGTCAGGCACGATCACTGTCGCCTGAAACGACGCCATCGCGAGCAAGCTCGCTCCCGCAGGGTTTTGGGGTTTCCACTAGACTGATCCAGGCACCGCATCCTCCCGGTCATGCCCGCTAGGGGCCGCTTAGGGATATCGACCATATGCAATGGATTTTGACACTGTTGGGCCTGGCACTCGGCTGGGTGGTGGACGAGTCGTTCGCCGATGCGCTGATAGGCGCGTTGGTCGGGCTCGGCATCGCCCAGTCGTTTCGACTGGGGCGCTTGGGTATCCAGGCGGCCAAGCAGCAGATCCTGTTGCAAGAGGCCCAGCAGAGTCTGCTCACCTTGGAAGCGCGGCTGGCGATGCTCGAACGCGGCAAGGCCGCCCAGCCGAGTGACCCGGCGCCGGCGGCCGAGGCCGTCGCGCCCCAGGCTACAAAACCCGAGACCCGCACCGAGCCGGAGCTGGTCTGGGAACTGCCGCCAGACCTCGAACCCATCTCCGTCATGAGCACCCAGGCCAGCCAGCCGTTGCCTGATGAAATCTGGAGTCCTGCGCCGGCCGCTTCCAGCCGTCCCTCCAATCGTGACTTTGCGCCGTTGCCCCTTGAATCGACGTCGCCTGCGCCTGCGGTTCCCCGTGGCCCGAATCTGTTCGATCGCGCCATCACCGCAGCGCGCAACTGGCTGTTCGGCGGTAATACGGTGTTGCGGGTCGGGGTGGTGTTGTTATTCCTCGGCCTGGCATTCCTGCTGCGCTACGCCACCGAAGGCATGGTGGTGCCGATCGAATTGCGCTATGCCGGCGTCGCGGCCAGCGCGCTGGGCCTGTTGGGCCTGGGCTGGTGGTTGCGCCAACGTAACAACAGTTATGCATTGATGCTCCAAGGCACGGGCATTGCGGTGCTGTACCTGACCGTGTTTGCCGCCATGCGCCTGCATCCATTGCTCGATTCCAAGGCCGCGCTGGCCTTGCTGGTGGCGGTCACGGTGTTCTCCGCGATCCTGGCGGTCACCCAGAATGCCATGGGCCTGGCGGCGGCCGCGGCGCTGGGCGGGTTTGCCGCGCCGATCCTCACCTCCACCGGTAGTGGCAACCACGTCGGGCTGTTCAGCTATTTCATCCTGCTCAATGCCGGCATCCTCGCGATTGCCTGGTTCAAGGCCTGGCGCCTGCTCAACCTGATTGGCTTTGTTGGTACTTTCGGCATTGGTTTCGCCTGGGGTTTGCGGTCCTATACGCCGGAATTGTTGTGGAGCACCGAACCGTTCCTCATTGTGTTTTTCCTGATGTATTTGGTGATCGGCTTGCTGTTCACCCGGCGCAAGCTGATGGAAATGAGCGATGGACCCGACGATGAAAGCCGCGATGCGATGTTGCGCTGGTCGGCCCGCAAGGGTGATTACGTCGATGGCAGCATGCTGTTCGGCCCTCCGTTGGTAGGCTTCGGTTTGCAGTTCGCGTTGGTCCAGCACCTGGAATTCGCCGCAGCGTTCAGTGCTTTGGCCCTGGGCATGATCTACATGGGTCTGGCCCGCGTATTGATGGGCGGTCGCGCCGTTTTGCTGGCTGAAACCTGCCTCGCCTTGGGCGTGATTTTCAGCAGTCTGGCGATTCCGCTCGGCCTCGATGCCCGTTGGACTGCCGCGGCATGGGCGGTGGAGGGCGCCGGCATCTTCTGGCTGGGCCTGCGCCAACAACGGCCCTTCGCGCGAGTCTTTGCCCTGTTGCTGCAATTGGGTTCGGCGCTGGCCTTCGTCAGCGAATTGCATTCAGGTGAAGGCAGCCTGCTGGAAGGTTCGTGGCTGGGTGCGTTGATGCTCGGTGGTGCCTTGCTGTTCAGCTTCTATCAGTTGCGCAAGGCAGAGCCTGACCATATCGCGAGCTGGGAGCGCCAGGGCCAACCCGTGCTGGCGGTGCTGGGCCTGGGCTTCATTTATTTGCTGGCTCCGCTGTTCTTCTCCACCCACGGCACCGCCATCGCCTGGGCATTGGCCGGCCTGGCGACGCTGTTCGTTGGCCTGCGCCTGCAATCACGTAGCTTCTTGTTTACGGCGTTCGCCGTGCAACTGCTGGGCGGTGCGTTGTTCCTGGTGCGCCTGCAAGGTGCGGACGGGGATTCGACAGCCGTGTTCAGCGCTGGCTGGAGCGGTTTGCTCAGTGCTTCGCTGATTGGCCTGGCATTGATCGGCGGCATGCTGCTGGCGGCGCGCGACGACATGGTGCGCAACGATGTGCGGTTGCTGCGTGGCTTGTCGGTGGTGTTGCTGGCGGGACTGGTGCTGATCAATCTCGCGGTGCTCTTCGTCCTGCCTTGGCAAACGGCGAGCGGCGTGTGGGCGGCCAGCGGCCTGTTGATCATCTGGTTGAGCCTGTACCTGAAGCAGCGGGTGAGTTTTGTCTTTGGCTTGCTGCTGCAATTGCTGGGCGGTGCGGCGTTCCTCACTGCGGGGCCGGCGCTGTTGGGGGCGCTCGATGCCGAGGATCTTCGTCCGCTGGCCCACAGCGGTTTCTGGACACCATTGGTTCTGGGACTGGCGGCGCTGGTGGGTGCATGGCGGCTGCAACGGGCGCATTCGGCGAAGGAGCTCGACGCCTTGAGTTTGCGGCGCCTGTCCGAGCTGTTGCTGATTTGGGGTGCCGGTTGGTGGGCGCTGGCATGGGTCAGCGAAGTGCTGCGCTTTGCCCCGGCCAACCTGCAAGGCAGCTTGTTGCTGATGGTGGCGGCGGCCAGCGTGGCGGTGTGGAGCGTCTTGTCGCTGCGTTTGAAATGGCCGGCGCTGGGGCTGTTGGGCACCTTGCTGATCCCGGCGGCGGGCTGTGTGCTGGTGGCGACCGGGCACAGCCGTTACCACCCGGCGGCGGATTTCGGTTGGCTGGCCTGGCTTGCGGTGTTCGCCGTGCATTTCATGTCCTTGAAACGGCTCGCGCCGATACTGCCGGCCCAGGCGCGCAGTACGGCTCATGTGCTCGGCTGCTGGCTGCTGATGTCGGTGTTGACGCTGGAGCTGCGTTACGGCCTGCTGTTGCTGTCTGAGCAATACAACGCCTGGCGCTGGTTGGCCTGGGCGATCCTGCCGAGCCTTTACCTGGTGCTGGTGTCAACGCCGCGCACCTTGCCCTGGCCGGTATCGGCTCAACCGCGCGAATACCGCGTCTACGCGGCGACACCGATGGCGCTGTTGATGCTCGGTTGGTTCTGGCTGACCAACACCTTCAGTGACGGCAACTCTGAGCCACTGCCCTATGTGCCGTTGCTCAATCCCTTGGAGCTGGGCCTGCTGTTCGCCTTGTTCGGTATTTACGTGTGGGCCCGCAACGCCGTGGAGCAGTCGACAAACCGTTGGAGTCGCGTCGGGCATATCGCTCAGTTGACCGCCGGTGTGTCGCTGTTCGCGTTCTTCACTGCCGTGGTGATGCGCTGTGCGCACCAGTGGATGGGGGTTGCGTACGAACTGGATGCGTTGCTTGAATCCATGTTCGTGCAGGCCGGTCTGTCCATCGTCTGGACCTTGATTGCCTTGGGCCTGATGATCGGCGGTCACCTGCGCCATCGCCGTGAGGTGTGGCTGATCGGCGCCGCGTTGATTGCTGTCGTCGTGGCCAAGCTGTTCTTCGTCGAATTGAGTAACCGTGGCGGTCTGGCGCGGATCGTGTCGTTTATCGGCGTGGGCGTGTTGTTGCTGGTGGTCGGCTATTTTGCGCCGCTGCCACCGAAACGTCCGGAGCCGGCCGCCGATGCCGAGCCGCCGATGCCTGTCAGTGAGGGAGTGTCGTCTTGAGTCGCAAGTTGAGTCGAATCGGGTTGGGCGTGGTCGGGCTGTGGGCAGCCTTGTCGGCGACGGCGCAGGAGCAACCGCAGGATTTTGCCCATCAGGTGCCGTTGGCCTTGAGCGGCGAGGGGCCGTGGTATCGCTTGCCGTTACCGTTGGACGTCCAGTTGCAGGCGCGGCAAACCGACCTCAGTGACCTGCGGGTCTTCAACGCCGCCGGGCAGGCTCAGGCCTATGCGTTGGTGCGCGAGTCGGCTCAGAGCCGGGAGAATCGCACCCTCACCGATGTGAAGTGGTTCCCGTTGTACAACGCCGCGGACGACAGCGAGCGCGCGCCCAGCGTGCGGGTGCAATCGAACGCCAACGGCACGTTGGTGCAAGTGCAGCCGTCCAGCCGACTCGAAGCGGGGGAAGAAGAATTGCGCGGCTGGCTGCTCGATGCCAGCGCAATCAAGGCACCGTTGCAGCAGTTGATTCTCGACTGGACCAGCGAGCGCGACGGCTTCCAGCGCTTCACCATCGAAGCCAGCGATGACTTGCAGCATTGGCAGGCCTGGGGGGAAGGGCAGGTCGCCCGGCTGACATTTGCCGATGAGCGGGTCGAGCAGCACGAAGTGAACCTGCCCGGGCAATCGGCGCGGTACTTGCGGTTGCTGTGGGATTCGCCGTCTTCGGCGCCGGTGCTGACCTCAGCCCAACTGCAAAGCGCCAGCCGCGAAAGCCTGCCGCTGCCGTTGGTCTGGTCGCAACCGCTTGCCGGCAACACGACGAAGGCCGGTGAGTACACATGGCAGTTGCCGATGGGGCTGGACATCGAGCAGGTGCAGGTGGAGCTCAGCCAGGCCAACAGCCTGGCGCCGGTGACCCTGGCCGGTCGCCGTGAAAGCAGCCATCCGTGGCAGCCGATGGGCGGTGGCTTGCTCTTTCGCCTGACCCAGAACGGTCAGGACGTGCAGCAAAACCAGCTGCAGTTGTCAGGCCAGACCGTTCAACAATTGAAGCTGACGGTGGACGAGCGCGGCGGCGGTCTGGGCACCGAAGCGCCTGCGCTGCGTTTTGCCGTGCGGGCGACCCAGGTGGTGTTCCTGGCACGGGGCGAAGGGCCATACCAACTGGCACTGGGCAGCGCGACGGTAAAGGCGGCCAACTTGCCGTTGACCACGCTGATTCCGGATTACAAACCGTCACGCCTGGCGGCGCTGGGTGCGGCGAAGGTGAACGGAACCACTACGTCGACGCCAACGGTTGAAGCGGTGCCTGCGGTCGTTGACACCAACTGGAAGAAAATGGGCTTGTGGGCGGTGTTGCTACTGAGCGTGCTGTTCCTCGCGGCGATGGCGTTCAGCCTGTTGCGCAAGCCGCCGGTCAAGAACTGAGGTGTGTTCATCGTCGGATCGCCGCCCGGAGCAAGCTCGCTCCCACAATAGACCGCATTCGTTAGAGCAACTCGGTCAACTTGTGGAAGCGAGCTTGGTCGCGATGGCGCCTTGTCAATCAACATAAATACCCAAGCGGGCCCCACCCCGTGAACTCAATCCTCCATATCCCGTCTCATAGGAGGAATTAAGTCCCGACTCGCGCTAAACTGCGCGGGTTTTCCGCCCCCTATTCTTCGGAGCCGTCCATGTCCCGCGTTACCTTGAGTCGCTATTTGATTGAGCAGACCCGCAGCAACAATACCCCTGCCGATCTGCGCTTTTTGATCGAAGTGGTGGCGCGTGCATGCAAGGAGATCAGCCACGCCGTGTCCAAGGGCGCGCTGGGCGGTGTCCTGGGCAGCATGGGCACCGAAAACGTGCAGGGCGAAGTGCAGAAGAAGCTCGACGTGCTCTCCAACGAAATCCTGCTGGAAGCCAACGAGTGGGGCGGTCACCTGGCCGGCATGGCGTCCGAGGAAATGGACAATGCCTACCAGATCCCGGGCAAATACCCGAAAGGCGCCTACCTGCTGGTATTCGACCCGTTGGACGGCTCGTCAAACATCGACATCAATGCGCCGGTCGGCACAATCTTCTCGGTACTGCGTTGCCCGAACGAATACCTGAGCCAGAACGAAGCCTTGAATGAAAAGGCCTTCCTGCAGCCCGGCACCGAGCAAGTCGCCGCCGGTTACGCCATCTACGGTCCTCAGACCATGCTGGTGCTGACCCTGGGCGACGGCGTGAAAGGCTTCACCCTGGACCGCGAGATGGGCAGTTTCGTCCTGACCCACGAAGACATCACCATTCCTGAAACCACCCAGGAATTCGCCATCAACATGTCCAACCAGCGTCACTGGGAAGCTCCGGTACAACGCTACGTCAGCGAGTTGCTGGCCGGTGAAGAAGGCCCGCTGAAAAAGAACTACAACATGCGCTGGGTGGCCGCGATGGTTGCCGATGTACACCGCATCCTGACCCGAGGCGGTCTGTTCATGTACCCGCGCGACAGCCGCGAGCCGTCCAAGCCGGGCAAGCTGCGCCTGATGTACGAAGCCAACCCGATGTCGTTCCTGGTGGAGCAGGCGGGTGGCGCTTCCACCGACGGTCGCCAGCGCATCCTCGACATCAAGCCTGAGGGCCTGCACCAGAGAG
Organism: Pseudomonas sp. R4-84; assembly: GCF_054130985.1. NCBI lineage: Bacteria > Pseudomonadati > Pseudomonadota > Gammaproteobacteria > Pseudomonadales > Pseudomonadaceae > Pseudomonas > Pseudomonas sp. R4-84. The sequence continues at coordinate 5,207,152 of NZ_CP096390.1, read as the reverse complement.
TTGCGGTATTCCTCGGCTCGAAGGAAGAAGTGGCACGCGCCACGGCTTACCACAAGGAGTAAACCATGACCGGGCCTTGGCAGCCGTTGCTCGATTGGTGGTTTGGCACAGCCCAAACGCCGGACGAAATAGCGGCTGACAAGGGCAAGCTGTGGTTTGGCAAAGGCCATGATCGCCAGGCGCAAGAGCGCTTCGGCGAACAGGTGGAGCAAGCACTGGCCGGCGGATTGACCGATTGGGCGCAACGCCCGGAAGGTTGGCTGGCCCTGGTGCTGCTACTGGATCAACTCCCGCGTATGATCTTTCGCAACACGCCCAAAAGCTTTTCCGGCGACTTGCGTGCCCAAGCGTTGGTGGCCCAAGGCCTGGCGGCAGGTTTCGACCAGCAACTGCGGCCAATCCAGCGTGTCTTCATCTACCTCGTCCTCGAACATTGCGAAAACCTCGCGGTGCAGAACGAAGCCGTGTCTCGGTTCATCGAGCTGGTCCGGGAGCAACCCGAGGCGCAGCGCGCGGTGTTCGAAGACAACCTGGATTATGCCGAACGGCATCAGAAGATCATTGCCCGGTTCGGACGTTTTCCCCATCGCAATGCGGTGTTGGGGCGTGAGTCCACGGCTGAGGAAGTGGAATTCTTGAGCAGGCCTGGGTCCAGATTCTGAATTTTTTGCGAGGCTGATGCCGCTATTGTCGGATCGCCGCCCGGAGCAAGCTCGCTCCGGGCGGCGATCCGACGATGGGGCCCTTCCAGGCGTTAGATCCGGAAACTGCCCACCAACTGCTTCAACCGCGCCGCCTGCTGTTCCAGGTCGGAACAGGCTCGCAAGGTGGCTTGCAGGTTTTCCACGCCTTCCTGGTTCAGCGTGTTGATTTCATTGATGTCGACGTTGATCGATTCCACCACGGCGGTCTGTTCTTCGGTGGCGGTGGCCACGGACTGGTTCATGCCGTCGATCTCGCCGATGCGCTGGGTCACGCTGCCCAGTCGTTCGCCGGCCTGGTTGGCGATGCCGACGCTGCTTTCGCTCTGGCGCTGGCTATCGGTCATGGTCAGCACCGCTTCCCGCGCGCCGACTTGCAACTCTTCGATCATCTTCTGCACTTGCTGCGCAGAGTCCTGGGTGCGGTGGGCCAGGTTGCGCACCTCGTCGGCGACGACCGCGAAGCCGCGACCGGCTTCACCGGCCCGGGCCGCTTCGATGGCGGCGTTCAGGGCAAGCAGGTTGGTCTGCTGGGAAATGCTGGTGATCACTTCGAGAATCTGGCCGATGTTCACCGTGTTGCTGTTCAGGGTTTCGATGTTGCCGCAAGAATCGCTGATCTTGGCTGACAGCTGTTGCATCGCCGTGATGGTTTTATCCACCACTTGCTGGCCATCTTCGGCCAGGTTGCGGGCCTCGCTGGAGTGCTGCGAGGCGAGGGCGGCATTCTGGGCAATTTCCTGGGCTGCGGCGCCAAGCTGGTTGATGGCCGCGGCCACGCTGCTGGTGCGCGAGGCTTGCTGGTCGGAGTTGTACATCGACGAATTGGAGGCGCTGACGACACGCAGGGCGACTTCATTGACCTGGCCCGTGGCGGAAGCCACTTCGCGAATCGAAGCGTGGATACGCTCGACGAAACGGTTGAACGAAGTGCCCAGCGCGCCGAATTCATCATGGCCGTGGATGGTCAGGCGGCGGGTCAGGTCGCCTTCGCCTTCGGCGATGTCATGCATGGCGCGGCCCATGATCAGCAGCGGTTGCATCAATACACGGATGAGCATGCTCAGCAGGGCGATGATGAACACCACGGCAATGACCATGGCAATCAGGGCCGAGGTGCGGAACTCGCTGAGCATCGCCAGCGCCGCGCTCTTGTCGAGTACCAGCGCCACGTACCAGTCGGCGCCGGGTACGCCGGCGACTCGGGTAAAGGAAATGAACTGGGTCTTGCCGTCGAGCTCGACTTCCTTCATGCCCGGGCTGACTTGCGGCGCACCGTTGGGATAGGCCTCGGCGAGGGTCTTGAGCACGCGCTTGCTGTCAGGGTGGACGAGGATCTTGCCATCGGCGCTGACGATGAACGCATGGCCATGTCCGCCGAAGTTCAGCGAGTTGATGATGGCGCTGACGCTGGTCAGGTCGATGTCCGCCCCCGCCACGCCGATCATCTGGTTCTGGCGCTGTACCGGCGTGGCAACGGTGATCACAAGCTTGCCCGAAGACGCGGCGATGTAGGGTTCGGTGACGACGGTCTGTTGGGCGCTGTTGGCGGCCTTGTACCAGCCACGGGCGCGCGGGTCGTAGTCGGCGGCGCGATTGCCGGCCGGCACCGAAAACATTACGCCGTCGGTGCCGCCAAAATAGCTGAGCTGAAAATTGCCGGTGTAGGCAGGCAGGCCCACCGCGCGTTTCAGGCTGTCGGCACTGCTGCCATCGATGGCGATTTGCTGGGCCAGCGATTGCAGCAGTTGGATCCGGCCTTCTACCCACGTCTGGATATTGCGGCTGGTCAGGCTGCCGAGTTCCTGCATGGAGGTCTCGGTGCTGGAATACAGACTTTGTCGTTGGCGGTAATCGTTGAACAGGATGAAACAGGCGAATGCGACGGCCACCACAAGGGCGGCAGCCAACAGGATTTTGTGGCTGAATTTCATGTTTCTGGTCATTAAGAACGCTACCGCGGAGGGACGGGTCAAAAAGGGGTGTCAATTTGCCATAACACAGGATTTTACGCTGTTACTTTTTATCGGCCCGCAAGCCCGGCGCATCAGGCGTCGATGGACTCATCCCGACGAAAGGCACGACGGCGTCACAGTTCGATTGTTTCACCCGTCGATTACCCTCGGGACAACCAATAAATACTGGGGGCGTCGGGGAACCAGATAGGGGTTTTCTCTTCTAAGGTTCAGGTTGGCACCCTGCCACCTCCCTTCCGCTCCAGGAGTTACACCATGTCGCTGCGATCTATCGCCCTGCTGTTCATGTGCGTCGTATTGACCGCATGCAGCAAGGTCAACCAGGAAAACTACTCGAAGCTGTCGGCGGGCATGCCCAAGGCCGAAGTCGAGACGTTGCTGGGGAAGCCGACTGACTGTTCGGGCGCGCTCGGCATGTCCAGCTGCACCTGGGGCGACCAGAAAAGCTTTATCAGCGTGCAGTACGCCGGTGACAAAGTGTTGATGTTTTCCGGCCAAGGCCTGAAGTAACCTGAAGTAAACCGGGGCCAAGCGCCCACGGGAGAAAAAAATAATGATGCGGTTAGTTTTTGTGCTTTTGGCTGGCCTGGTATTGGCCGGCTGTGCCACTTCTGGCGTAGACCCGTTGGCGCCCAAGACCGTCAACAGTGTCAATCTCAAGCGTTACCAAGGGACCTGGTACGAGCTGGCCCGCCTACCGATGTATTTCCAGCGCAACTGCGCGCAATCCGAAGCCCATTACACCCTCAAGCCCGACGGCAACGTGGATGTGTTCAACCGCTGCCTGACTTCCGATTGGAAGTGGGAAGAAGCCCGGGGCACCGCTTACCCGCAGGTGCCAGGCAAGACCGACAAGCTCTGGGTCGAATTCGACACCTGGTTCTCGCGGATCCTGCCGGGTGTGGCGAAGGGAGAATATTGGGTCTTGTATGTCAGCGATGACTACAAGACCGCCATCGTTGGCGATCCGAGCCGGCGTTACATGTGGTTGCTGTCGCGCACGCCAACGGTCAATGTCGATGTGCGCGAAGAACTGCTGAGCAAGGCGCGCCAGCAGGGCTACGACACGACGCGGTTGGTCTGGCGTGCGTCGGACCGGCAGATGGCCAAGACTTCGGACTGATGTAGTAGAACACCTGTGGGAGCTTAGCTTGCTCGCGATGAGGCCTTTACCGTCAACATAGATGTTGATGGAAAATCCGCTATCGCGAGCAAGCTCGCTCCCACATTGAATTGTCGTCAGCCCAGCAGTTCGCGCAGCACCCGGGTAAACGCTCGGGCGCTTTCTTCTTCGCCGGCGTGACGGCCGTCGCGAACCTGCCATTTTCCGCCGACCATCACATCGCGCACCTGGCGATCGCCGCCCGCAAACAGCCAACGATTGAGAATGCCGTCACCGGTCGCCGTGGCCAGGTAAGGATCATTGCCATCGAGCACCAGCCAGTCGGCGCGCTTGCCGACTTCCAATGCGCCGATCGGTTGGCCCAACGCCTGGGCGCCACCGTCCAGTGCGGCGTCATACAGGGTACGCCCGACCATCGGCTGATCCGTTCGGTACAACCGGTTGCGGCGCTGGTCCCGCAGCCGCTGGCCGTATTCCAGCCAGCGTAATTCCTCCACGACGCTCAACGACACGTGGCTGTCAGAGCCGATGCCCATCCGCCCGCCTTGGGCTAGGAAATCCACGGCCGGAAAAATTCCGTCACCCAGGTTGGCTTCCGTGGTCAGGCACAGACCGGCAATTGCCCGGCTCTTGGCCATCAGGCTGACTTCCTGTGGATTGGCGTGGGTGGCATGAACCAGGCACCAGCGTTGATCCACCTCGGCATTTTCATACAGCCATTGCAGCGGACGCACGCCGCTCCAGCTCAAGCAGTCGTCAACCTCCTTTTGCTGTTCGGCGATGTGGATATGCACGGGGCAATCGCGGTCGCTGGCGGCCAGCACATCGTGGATCTGCCCGGGTGTCACGGCGCGCAGCGAGTGGAAGCACAGGCCCAACGCCTGGGACGGTTGCCCGGCCAGGATCGGCTGCAAGCGTGACTGAAGCTTCAGGTAGTTTTCGGTGCTGTTGATGAACCGGCGCTGCCCGTCGTTGGGCTCTTGGCCGCCAAAACCGGAATGGCTGTAAAGCACCGGCAGCAGCGTCAAGCCAATGCCCACGTCACCGGCGGCCTGGCTGATACGCAAGGCCAGTTCGGCCGGATCGGCGTAATGTCTGCCGTCGGTGTCATGGTGTACGTAATGGAATTCGGCAACCGAGGTGTAGCCGGCCTTGAGCATTTCGATGTAAAGCTGCCGTGCGATGACGCCGAGCTGGTCGGGGCTGATTTTTCCGACGAGGCGGTACATTAAGTCGCGCCATGTCCAGAAACTGTCATTGGGATTGCCCGCCACTTCCGCCAGCCCGGCCATGGCCCGCTGGAACGCATGGGAATGCAGGTTCGGCATGCCCGGGAGCAGGGGACCGCCGAGCCGTTCGGCGCCGTTTGCGTGGGAATCGGCCTGGACATGGGTCAAGACGCCCTCGGCGTTGACCTCGAGGCGTACATCATTGGCCCATCCATCAGGCAGCAGCGCACGCTCGGCAAAGAAGGCGGACATCGGTTGAACCTCGTTGCGTGTAATTTGTATATACATATACAGACGTTTGCCTGCCCGGTAAACTCCGGCAAGCTAGTCATCAACATTCGCAGAACAGGAATACGCCGTGCCGACTCCGCCTGCCAAACCGCCGCTGGCCGCAACCATGGGTGACAGTCCGGCGCCCTTGTACGCCCGCGTCAAACAAATGATCACCCAGCAGATCGACAGTGGAAACTGGCCGCCACATTACCGTGTGCCATCGGAAAGCGAACTGGTCAGCCAGTTGGGCTTCAGCCGCATGACCATCAACCGGGCCCTGCGGGAAATGACCGCTGATGGCCTGCTGGTGCGCATGCAAGGCGTCGGCACGTTCGTCGCCGAGCCCAAGAGCCAGTCCGCACTGTTCGAAGTGCATAACATTGCGGATGAAATCGCCTCCCGTGGTCATCGCCATACGTGCAAGGTCATCACCCTGGAAGAAGAGGCCGCCGGTTCCGAGCGGGCGCTGGCCCTGGACATGCGCGAAGGCCAGAAGGTATTCCATTCGTTGATCGTGCATTTCGAAAACGACATTCCTGTGCAAATCGAGGACCGTTTCGTCAACGCGCTGGTGGCGCCTGATTACCTCAAGCAGGACTTCACTCAACAAACGCCCTATGCCTACCTGAACCAGGTTGCGCCGCTGACCGAAGGTGAGCATGTGGTCGAGGCGATCCTGGCGGAGCCGAGTGAATGCAAGCTGTTGCAGATCGAGCGGGGCGAGCCGTGCCTGTTGATCCGTCGCCGTACCTGGTCAGGGCGCCAGCCGGTGACCGCCGCACGCCTGATCCATCCGGGCTCGCGTCACAGTCTGGAAGGGCGTTTCCACAAATGAGCCAATTGAAGGTTTTACGCGCAGCGGATTACCCGCGCATGCCGTGGAAAAACGGCGGTGGCAGCACCGAGGAAATCACCCGCGATGCCGGCACCGGCCTGGAAGGTTTCGGCTGGCGCCTGTCCATTGCCGATATCGGTGAATCGGGTGGTTTTTCCACCTTCGCTGGCTACGAACGGATCATCACGGTCTTGCAAGGTGGCGGCATGACGCTGACTGTCGATGGCCACGCCACGCGGCCGCTGCATTCGCTAGATCCCTTTGCCTTCAGCGGCGAGAGCCAAGTGCAGTGCACGCTGCTGGAGGGGCCGATTCGCGACTTCAACCTGATCTACGCGCCGCAGCGTTACCGCGCGCGGCTGCAATGGCTGGGCGGCCAGCAGCGTTTTTTCAGCGAGGCGGGAACGGTATTGGTGTTCAGTGCCGCTCCGACGCTGAGGGTCAAGATGGATGAAACTGTCGAGGCACTGGGGCTTTATGACTGCCTGCAACTGAGCGGTAACGCTGGGCTGCTGGACATTACTACCCACGGCCAATGTTGCGTGATCGAGTTGACGGCCCACTAAGGTGCCGCGCCACAAAAGGTGTGTTCGTTGTTCCTTCTGGCGCACCAACTTGTTACCGAACGCCCCAGCGTGGCGCAATACCACGCTTTTATGCCCTTCTGATTGCTTCCCAAAAACCTCCTCCAAAAATTTCATTCAGCTTGGCGGCCCTTCTATTACGAGGCTTCTCGCCGATTCTTCAATTTTTCTTGATTAGCCCTTCAACAAGTTGGCCGCTTGATTGCATATGCTTGTACATACAAGTAAAGACGTATGCGTATGAGACCTCTGCATTCAACGCTACGTTCGCTTAATTGCTGCCCACTGCCCGGGCTGGTCTGGATTGATCGCTGAGGAGTTTTTGCTGTGACCGACGCTACCCGCAAACCTGAAAAATACCGTGACGTTGAAATCCGTGCCCCTCGCGGTAACACGCTGACCGCCAAGAGCTGGCTGACCGAAGCGCCGCTGCGCATGCTGATGAACAACCTCGACCCGGAAGTGGCCGAGAACCCCAAGGAGCTGGTGGTCTACGGTGGCATCGGGCGCGCGGCGCGCAACTGGGAGTGCTACGACAAGATCGTCGAAAGCCTCACCCATCTGAATGACGATGAAACCCTGCTGGTGCAGTCCGGCAAGCCGGTGGGCGTGTTCAAGACCCACAGCAACGCCCCGCGCGTACTGATCGCCAATTCCAACCTGGTGCCGCACTGGGCCAGTTGGGAACACTTCAACGAGCTCGACGCCAAGGGCCTGGCCATGTACGGCCAGATGACCGCCGGCAGCTGGATCTACATCGGCAGCCAGGGCATCGTGCAAGGCACGTATGAAACCTTCGTCGAGGCCGGCCGCCAGCATTACGACTCCAACCTCAAGGGCCGCTGGGTCCTGACCGCCGGCCTCGGCGGCATGGGCGGCGCGCAACCGTTGGCCGCGACTTTGGCCGGTGCGTGCTCGCTGAACATCGAGTGCCAGCAGGTGAGTATCGATTTCCGCCTGAAAACCCGTTACGTCGACGAACAAGCCAAGGATCTGGACGACGCCCTGGCGCGCATCGAGAAATACACCGCCGAAGGCAAGGCGATTTCCATCGCACTGTGTGGGAACGCGGCTGAAATCCTGCCAGAAATGGTCCGTCGTGGTGTGCGCCCGGACATGGTCACAGACCAGACCAGCGCCCACGACCCACTCAATGGTTACTTGCCTGCCGGCTGGACCTGGGACGAATACCGTGCCCGCGCCAAGACTGAACCCGCCGCCGTGGTGAAGGCCGCCAAGCAATCGATGGCCGTCCACGTCAAAGCGATGCTCGAATTCCAGAAAATGGGCGTGCCGACCTTCGACTACGGCAACAACATCCGTCAGATGGCCCAGGAAGAAGGCGTGGAAAACGCATTCGACTTCCCGGGTTTCGTCCCGGCCTACATCCGTCCTCTGTTCTGCCGCGGCATTGGCCCGTTCCGTTGGGCGGCGTTGTCCGGTGACCCGCAGGACATCTACAAGACCGACGCCAAGGTCAAGGAACTGATCCCCGACGACGCCCACCTGCACAACTGGTTGGACATGGCCCGCGAGCGCATCAGCTTCCAAGGCTTGCCGGCGCGGATCTGCTGGGTTGGCCTGGGCCAACGCGCCAAGTTGGGCCTGGCGTTCAACGAGATGGTCCGCAGCGGCGAGTTGTCGGCGCCGATCGTCATCGGCCGCGACCACCTGGACTCCGGTTCCGTGGCCAGCCCGAACCGCGAAACCGAATCCATGCAGGACGGTTCCGACGCCGTTTCCGACTGGCCACTGCTCAACGCATTGCTCAACACCGCCAGCGGCGCGACCTGGGTTTCGCTGCACCACGGCGGCGGCGTCGGCATGGGCTTCTCCCAGCACTCGGGCATGGTGATTGTCTGCGATGGCACCGACGAAGCGGCCGAACGGATTGCTCGCGTACTGCACAACGACCCGGGCACTGGCGTGATGCGCCACGCCGACGCCGGTTACCAGATCGCGATCGATTGCGCGAAGGAGCAGGGGCTCAACCTGCCGATGATCACTGGCAAGTAAGTGCAAAAACTGTGGGAGCGAGCCTGCTCGCTCCCACAAATAAGAGCATCGTTCGAACCAGAACAATCCACAGAGGTTGAACCATGGCTGTCACCAGCACACGCGATAGCAGCAAGCCGTTGATCGAGAAGCGCTCGATCGACTACATCCCGGAAGGGGAAAGACACGGTCATCTGTTTAGCCAGTTCACCCTCTGGATGGGGGCCAATCTGCAGATCACCGCCATTGTCACCGGTGCGTTGGCGGTGGTGTTGGGGGGTGATGTGTTCTGGTCGTTGATCGGTTTGCTGATCGGCCAGTTGCTCGGCGGTGGTGTCATGGCGTTGCACGCCGCCCAAGGGCCAAAGCTCGGGCTGCCGCAGATGATCTCCAGCCGGGTGCAGTTTGGTGTATATGGCGCGGCCATCCCGATCGTGCTGGTGTGCCTGATGTACCTGGGTTTCACCGCAACGGGCACCGTGCTATCCGGCCAGGCGCTGGGCCAGTTGTTTGGCGTCAGCGACAGTGTCGGCATCCTCATTTTCGCCAGTGTCATCGTGTTGGTCACGGTGCTTGGTTATCGGGTGATTCACTGGATCGGCCGTGTCGCCAGCATCATCGGTGTGATCGCCTTCGTTTACCTGTTCGCTCGCCTGATCAGCCATACGGATGTGGGCGCACTCCTGCAGATCCGCCACTTCAGTTGGAGCAGTTTCCTGCTTGCGGTGTCGCTCGCGGCCTCCTGGCAGATCGCCTTCGGCCCCTACGTCGCGGACTACTCGCGTTACCTGCCGAGCAAGACGTCCTCGGTGAAAACCTTCTTTGCCGCAGGCGCAGGTTCAGTCATCGGCGCGCAGGTGGCGATGATCCTCGGTGTGTTTGCCGCCGCCTCGGCCAACGGGCAGTTCGCCGGCCACGAAGTGGCCTACATCGTTGGCCTGGGTGGCACCGGCGCTACCGCCGCGCTGCTGTATTTCAGCATCGCGTTCGGCAAGGTCACCATTTCCACGCTGAACTCCTACGGCAGCTTCATGTGCATTGCGACCATCATCAGCGGTTTCCGTGGTCACCTGAACGTAACGCGGGTGCAACGCCTGGTGTTCGTGCTGTTCATTGTCGGCGCCGCGACCCTGATCGCGCTGCTCGGCCAGCACTCGTTCCTCGGTGCGTTCAAGTCCTTCATCCTGTTCCTGCTGGCGTTCTTTACGCCTTGGAGCGCGATCAACCTGGTGGACTACTACTGCATAACCCGTGAGCGCTATGACGTGCCGGCACTCGCCGATCCGAACGGTCGCTACGGTCGTTGGAACGCACTGGGTATCAGCGTCTACGTCTTCGGCGTACTGGTCCAGTTGCCGTTCATCGCCACCAAGTTCTATACCGGTCCGCTGGTGGAGGCCATGGGCGGTGTGGATATCTCGTGGATCATCGGCTTGGTGGTTCCGGCGGTGCTGTACTACGTCATCGCTAGAAAATGGCACAGCGCCGTACCCGATCAATTGATCCTGCCGGTCGAGCAGGACGCGGTTGACGCACAACCGAGCAGGGCGGGCCGCATCCAAGCGGTCTGATGGGACGTTGACAGGGCTGGATGCCTCTTGACTGCCGTAAGCCAATCCAACTGATTAGGAGCGTCACATAATGAAATCGAACAAGACCCTGCTGACCACATTGCTGTCCATGGGCCTGCTGGCCAGTGCCGGCGCCACGCAAGCGGCAGGCTGGTGCGAGTCGGGCAAACCGGTGAAGTTCGCCGGCCTGAACTGGGAAAGCGGCATGCTGCTGACCGACGTGATGCAAGTGGTGCTGGACAAGGGTTACGGCTGCAAGACCGATAGCCTGCCTGGTAACTCCATCACCATGGAAAACGCCCTGAGCAGCAACGACATCCAGGTGTTCGCCGAAGAGTGGGTCGGCCGCAGCGAAGTGTGGAACAAGGCCGAGAAGGCCGGCAAGGTGGTGGGCGTCGGTGCGCCGGTGGTGGGGGCCATCGAAGGCTGGTACGTGCCACGCTACGTGATCGAAGGCGATGCCAAGCGCAAGCTGGAAGCCAAGGCGCCAGGCCTGAAGAACATCGCCGACCTGGGCCAGTACGCCGCCGTGTTCAAGGATCCTGAGGAACCGTCCAAGGGTCGCTTCTACAACTGCCCGGCCGGCTGGACCTGCGAGCTGGACAACAGCGAAATGCTGAAGAGCTACGGCCTGGAAAAGACTTATACCAACTTCCGTCCGGGCACCGGCCCTGCGCTGGATGCAGCGGTGCTGTCGAGCTACAAGCGTGGCGAGCCGATCCTGTTCTACTACTGGTCGCCGACGCCGCTGATGGGCCAGGTGGACCTGGTGAAACTGGAAGAAAAACCGGGCGTGGATAAAAGCGTGAGCATCAAGGTCGGCCTGTCCAAGACCTTCCACGACGAAGCCCCGGAGCTGGTGGCTGTGCTGGAAAAGGTCAACCTGCCGATCGATATCCTGAACCAGAACCTCGGGCGCATGGCCAAAGAGCGGATCGAGTCGCCGAAGCTGGCGAAGATCTTCCTGAAGGAACATCCTGAAGTCTGGCATGCCTGGGTCAGCGAAGACGCAGCCAAGAAAATCGACGCGGCTCTGTAGGTCGAATATTTCCCGGCCAGCCAGAGGGCGGGCCGGGACGTTCACCGCATCCACCTGATCGAGAGTCTCTTATGTTTCCCGAAAGCTTTACCTTCTCCATCGCCGACTGGGTCAACGGTTGGGTCGACGCCCTGGTGACCAACTATGGCGATGTGTTCCGGCAGATCTCCGACACGTTGCTGTGGGCCATCGTCAGCCTTGAAGGCCTGCTGCGCATGGCACCCTGGTGGCTGATGCTGGCCATCGTCGGCGGTGTTGCCTGGCACGCCACCCGCAAGGTCGTCGCCACGGCGGTGATCGTCGGCCTGCTGTTCCTGGTGGGTGCGGTGGGCCTGTGGGACAAACTGATGCAGACCCTCGCGCTGATGCTGGTGGCGACGCTGATCTCGGTGATGATCGGCATCCCGCTGGGCATTCTCTCGGCGCGCAGCAACCGCCTGCGTTCGGTGCTGATGCCGTTGCTGGACATCATGCAGACGATGCCCAGCTTCGTGTACCTCATTCCGGTGTTGATGCTGTTTGGCCTGGGCAAGGTCCCGGCGATTTTCGCCACGGTGATCTATGCCGCGCCACCGTTGATTCGCCTCACCGACCTGGGCATCCGCCAGGTGGACGGCGAAGTCATGGAGGCCATCAACGCCTTTGGCGCCAATCGCTGGCAACAGCTGTTCGGCGTGCAGCTGCCCCTGGCCCTGCCGAGCATCATGGCCGGGATCAACCAGACCACCATGATGGCCCTGTCGATGGTGGTCATCGCCTCGATGATCGGCGCCCGTGGCCTGGGTGAAGACGTGCTGGTGGGCATCCAGACCCTCAACGTCGGGCGCGGCCTGGAAGCGGGGCTGGCCATCGTGATTCTCGCCGTGGTCATCGACCGCATTACCCAGGCCTATGGTCGTCCGCGGCACGAGGTGAGCAAATGAGCAACGAAGTCATCAGCAAGATCGAAGTCAAAAATGTCTTCAAGATTTTCGGCAACCGCTCCAAGGAAGCCCTGGCGCTGATCCGCCAGAACAAGACCAAGGACCAGGTGCTGGCCGAGACTGGCTGCGTGGTCGGCGTGAACGACCTGTCGCTGAGCATCGGCACCGGCGAGATCTTCGTGATCATGGGCCTGTCGGGCTCCGGAAAATCCACCCTGGTGCGCCATTTCAACCGGCTGATCGACCCAACCAGCGGCGCCATCCTGGTGGACGGCGAGGACATCCTGCAGCTGGACATGGACGCCCTGCGCGAATTTCGTCGGCACAAGATCAGCATGGTCTTCCAGAGCTTCGGCCTGCTTCCCCACAAGAGCGTGTTGGACAACGTCGCCTATGGCTTGAAAGTGCGCGGCGAAAGCAAGCAGGTGTGCGCCGAGCGCGCGCTGCACTGGATCAACACCGTCGGCCTGAAAGGCTACGAGAACAAATACCCGCACCAGCTCTCCGGCGGCATGCGCCAGCGCGTCGGCCTGGCCCGAGCCTTGGCGGCCGATACCGACATCATCCTCATGGACGAAGCCTTCAGCGCCCTCGACCCGCTGATCCGCGCGGAAATGCAGGACCAGTTGCTGGAGCTGCAAAAGACCCTGCACAAGACCATCGTTTTCATCACCCACGACCTCGACGAGGCCGTGCGCATCGGCAACCGCATTGCGATCCTCAAGGACGGCAAGCTGATTCAGGTCGGCACGCCGAGAGAGATCCTGCACTCGCCGGCGGATGAGTATGTCGATCGGTTCGTGCAGCGCCGGGCTGCGGTGGTGTAAGGCTGATGTGGCCGGCGAACAGCTATTTTGGGCTGACAAGCTGTTGTGGCGAGGGAGCTTGCTCCCGCTGGGCTGCGTAGCAGACCCAAAAGAGGCGGCCCCTACGCGCTGGAGCGCCAGCCCGGCCGGGCAGGAGCAAGCTCCCTCGCCACGGGAGTGATGCCTTCAGCCCAAGAGACAGCGCACTGAGAATTTGGAATGAGGTTTGAGATGTCCCAGGCTGAAAAAATCATCATCACCGGCGCCCCCCTGCGCTGGCAGGACGTGGTCGCCGTCGCCCGCTTCGGCGCTACGCTCGAGCTGTCGGCTCAGGTCTGGGCGCGGATCGACAATGCCCAGGCCATCGTCCAGCGCATCATCGAAAGCGGCGAGCGTGCCTATGGCGTCAACACCGGCCTGGGCGCCTTGTGCAATGTCTCGCTCCAGGACGAACAGCTCAGCCAATTGTCGCGCAACACCCTGCTCAGCCACGCCTGTGGCGTCGGCCCGGCACTCGCCGACGAGCAGACCCGGGCGATTCTCTGCGCCGCTATCCACAACTACAGCCAAGGCAAGTCCGGTATCCATCGCCGGGCGGTCGAGGCATTACTGGCGTTGCTCAATCGCGGCATTACGCCACAAGTGCCGTCCCAGGGCTCAGTGGGTTACTTGACCCACATGGCCCACATCGGTATCGCGCTGTTGGGCGTTGGGCAAGTCAGCTATCGCGGGCAGATCGTCCCGGCGCAACAGGCCTTGGCCGCAGAAGGCCTGCAACCGGTGCAGTTGGGAGCGAAGGACGGTTTGTGCCTGGTCAACGGCACGCCGTGCATGACCGGGCTCAGTTGCCTGGCCCTGGCCGATGCCACGCGGCTGGTGAAATGGGCCGACGTGATCGGTGCCATGAGCTTCGAGGCCCAGCGCGGGCAGATTGCCGCGTTCGATGCCGAGATCATCGCCCTCAAGCCACACCCGGGCATGCAACAGGTTGGTGCGAATTTGCGCGCGTTGCTCGATGGCAGCGAAGTCATTGCTTCGAGCCTGGGTATCCGCACCCAGGACGCCTTGAGCATCCGCTCGATTCCCCAGGTTCACGGCGCCGCTCGCGATCAGTTGGAGCATGCACGGCAACAGATCGAAACCGAGCTCAACGCCGTCACCGATAACCCAATGCTGCTGGGTACGCCGGAGAGTTTCCGGGTCATGTCCCAGGCCAATCCCCACGGCCAGTCGGTGGCGTTGGCGGCGGACCTGCTGGCGATTGCCATGGCCGAGATCGGTTCGATCGCCGAGCGTCGCCTCGACCGCCTGATCAATCCTCACGTCAGCGGGTTGCCGGCATTTTTGGTCGCCAACCCGGGCGTGAACTCGGGAATGATGATCGTGCAATACGTTGCCGCGTCGCTGTGCGCGGAGAACAAGCAACTGGCGCAACCGGCGGTGCTGGACAATTTCGTCACCTCCGGGTTGCAGGAAGACCATTTGAGCATGGGCACCAACGCGGCCTTGAAGCTGCACCGGGCGCTGGAAAACTGCACGCAGATCCTCGCCATCGAGTACCTGCTGGCGGCCCAGGCCTTCGAGTTTCTCAAGGCGCAGCGCTTCGGCGCCGGCACCGACATCGCCTGGAAACTGCTGCGCGAGCGCGTTCCGGCCTACGACCAGGACCGCTGGCTGGCGCCGGACATCGCCAGTGCCGCCGGGCTGCTCAGCGACCCGCACCTCCTGAAAAACGTATTACCGAATTTGAATTGATCAAAAAAGCGCCAGCGTGCCAAGGCACCTATAGCCCCTAGGCATCGCCCAAAAAGCGAAGGTGACGGATAACGGAGCATTCCGGAGCGACTGGCGAATGAAAAAACAAAACTCTCAAAAGGAGCAATAAATGACTGCCTTAAACCTGATTCCCGGCCAATTGAGCCTGGCTCAATTGCGCGACATCTACCAGCAACCGGTCACCCTGAGCCTTGATGCCAGTGCGTCGGCGCAGATCGAAGCCAGCGTTGCGTGCGTGGAACAGATTCTTGCCGAGAACCGCACCGCCTATGGCATCAACACCGGTTTCGGCCTGCTGGCCTCGACTCGCATCGCAAGCGAGGACCTGGAAAACCTGCAGCGTTCCCTGGTGCTGTCCCATGCCGCCGGTGTGGGCGAGCCGATCAGCGATGCGCTGGTGCGGTTGGTCATGGTGCTCAAGGTCAACAGCCTGAGCCGAGGTTTCTCGGGCATTCGTCGGCAGGTGATCGATGCGCTGATCGCGCTGATCAACGCTGAGGTTTATCCACACATTCCGTTGAAAGGTTCGGTGGGCGCATCCGGTGACCTGGCACCGCTGGCCCACATGTCCCTGGTGCTGCTTGGCGAAGGCAAGGCCCGCTACAAGGGCGAATGGCTGCCGGCCGTCGACGCCTTGAAAGTTGCTGGCCTCGCGCCGCTGACCCTGGCCGCGAAGGAAGGCTTGGCGCTGCTCAACGGCACCCAGGTCTCCACCGCGTTTGCCTTGCGCGGCCTTTTCGAAGGCGAAGACCTGTTCGCCGGGGCCCTGGCCTTGGGTAGCCTCACCGTCGAAGCGGTGCTCGGTTCGCGTTCGCCATTCGATGCGCGCATCCATGCGGCTCGCGGCCAGAAAGGCCAGATCGATGCCGCCGCGGCCTATCGAGACCTGCTGGGCGAGCGCAGCGAAGTTTCCGATTCGCACCAGAACTGTGACAAGGTCCAGGACCCGTACTCCCTGCGTTGCCAACCGCAAGTGATGGGCGCCTGCCTGACCCAGTTCCGCCAGGCTGCCGAGGTGCTGGTGATCGAGGCCAACGCCGTGTCGGATAACCCGCTGGTGTTCGCCGCCGAGGGCGATGTGATTTCCGGCGGCAACTTCCACGCCGAACCGGTGGCGATGGCGGCGGACAACATGGCCCTGGCGATTGCCGAAATTGGCTCCCTGAGCGAGCGACGCATTTCGCTGATGATGGACAAGCACATGTCGCAGCTGCCGCCGTTTTTGGTGGCCAATGGCGGTGTGAACTCCGGGTTCATGATTGCCCAGGTGACAGCGGCGGCGCTGGCGAGTGAAAACAAAGCGCTGTCCCATCCTCATTCGGTGGATAGCCTGCCGACCTCGGCCAACCAGGAAGACCACGTCTCCATGGCCCCGGCCGCTGGCAAGCGCCTGTGGGAAATGGCCGAGAACACCCGCGGGATCCTGGCGGTGGAATGGCTGGCGGCGTGCCAAGGGCTGGACCTGCGCGGCGGTTTGAAGACCTCCGCCAAGCTGGAACAGGCCCGGGGTCTGTTGCGTGCAGAAGTGCCGTTCTATGAGAAGGACCGATTCTTTGCCCCGGATATCAATGCAGCGAGTGAATTGTTGGCGAGTCGCTGCCTGAACGAGCTGGTCACGGCGCAGTTGTTGCCGAGTCTGTAAGGGCCTCATCGCGAGCAAGCTCGCTCCCACAGGGGTAGGGGTTGAACATTCATTTGGGTACACCCTGACCCTTGTGGGAGCGAGCCTGCTCGCGATTCGATTTTGAACGCGACGAGGAAACCGGGATGAAAACCCTCTGGCAAAACTGCCACGCCGCCACCATGGCCCAGGGCGTCTACTCGATCATAGAAGACGCCGCCATCGTCACCCAGGGCGAGCACATTCAATGGATCGGCCCCCGTGCCGAACTGCCGATGGGCGACTATCCGGCGGTCAACGACCTCAAGGGCGCCTGGGTCACGCCGGGGCTGATCGACTGCCACACCCACACGGTGTTTGGCGGCAACCGCAGCGGTGAATTCGAACAGCGCCTGCAAGGCGTCAGCTACGCCGAAATAGCGGCGGCCGGCGGTGGCATCGCCAGCACCGTGCGCGCCACCCGCGCCGCCAGTGAGGACGAGCTGTTCGCCAGCGCCGCCAGGCGCCTGAAGAGCCTGATGCGCGATGGCGTGACCACGGTGGAAATCAAGTCCGGCTACGGCCTGGACCTGGCCAGCGAGCGCAAGATCCTGCGCGTCATCCGCCGCCTCGGTGCCGAGCTTCCGGTCAGTGTGCGCAGCACGTGCCTGGCGGCCCACGCCTTGCCGCCGGAATACCAGGATCGCGCCGATGACTACATCGAGCACATCTGCGCTGAAATGCTGCCCGCGTTGGCGGCTGAAGGGCTGGTGGACGCCGTTGACGCTTTTTGCGAGTACCTGGCCTTTTCCCCGGCGCAGGTCGAGCGGGTGTTTATCACCGCGCAGCAATTGGGCCTGCCGGTGAAGCTGCACGCTGAACAATTGTCGTCGCTCAATGGCTCCAGCCTGGCGGCGCGCTACCAGGCGCTGTCGGCCGATCACCTGGAGTTCATGACCGAGGACGACGCCAAGGCCATGGCCGCGTCCGGCACCGTGGCGGTGTTGTTGCCAGGGGCGTTTTATTTCCTGCGTGAAACCCAGCTGCCGCCCATGGATGCCCTGCGCAAGCACGGCGTGAAAATCGCCGTGGCCAGCGACCTCAACCCCGGCACCTCGCCGGCATTGTCGTTGCGCTTGATGTTGAACATGGCGTGCACCTGTTTGCGTATGACCCCGGAAGAAGCCCTGGCTGGGGCGACGATCCACGCGGCTCAAGCCTTGGGCATGGCCGGGACCCATGGTTCGCTGGAAGCGGGCAAGGTAGCGGACTTTGTCGCCTGGGACATCGATCGCCCCGCTGACCTGTCCTATTGGCTCGGTGGCGAGCTGGAAAAACGCGTCGTGCGTCACGGCGTGGAAATCGATTGAGGAGAACGGTTGTGGAGAAGGTCCTGAATTTCAAGCAAGGGCGCGTGCCGCTGTTGATCAGCATGCCTCATGCCGGCCTGCGCCTGACCCCGGCGGTACAGGCCGGATTGATCCCGCAAGCCCAAAGCCTGCCGGACACCGATTGGCACATTCCGCGGCTCTATGAGTTTGCCGATGAGCTTGGCGCCAGCACCCTGGCCGCCGAATACTCACGGTTCGTCGTTGACCTGAACCGGCCCTCCGATGACAAACCGATGTACGTCGGTGCCACCACCGGCTTGTACCCGGCGACGCTGTTCGATGGCGTGCCGTTGTTTCGTGAAGGTCTGGAGCCATCCGCCGAAGAGCGGGCGACGTACCTGCAACAGGTCTGGATGCCCTATCACCAAGCGCTGCAGCAAGAACTGGCGCGGCTCAAGGCCGAGTTCGGCTATGCCTTGCTGTTCGATGCCCACTCGATCCGCTCGGTGATCCCGCACCTGTTCGACGGCAAGCTGCCGGATTTCAACCTGGGCACCTTCAACGGCGCCAGTTGCAATCCGACGCTGGCGAGCGAGCTCGAAGGCATCTGCGCCCGCCATGATCAGTTCACTCACGTGTTGAACGGGCGTTTCAAGGGCGGGCACATCACCCGTCACTACGGCAACCCCGCCCAGGACATCCATGCGGTGCAACTGGAGCTATGCCAGAGCACCTACATGGAAGAGTTCGAACCGTTCAACTATCGGCCCGACCTGGCGGCGCCGACCCAGGTGGTGCTCAGGGAATTGTTGGAAGGCTTCCTGGCGTGGGGGCGGCAGGCCTACAAGAAATAAAGACCTACCCAATACCTGTGGCGAGGGGATTTATCCCCGCTGGGTCGCGAAGCGGCCCCAAAGATAGATGATCCACACGGATTCAGAATTTTGGGACTGCTACGCAGTCCAGCGGGGATAAATCCCCTCGCCACAGGTTTATGGGCGCTGACTCCCTGGAATGGGGACTGTCGCCACCGTGCAAAACCAAGTCGCCACAGTTCACCTTCGCCCCCTCGACGCTGCGTAATGTTCCAGGCACGGTGCATCTAGACGCCGACCTACAACAATCCACTGCCGCACGAGACCCACGCAATGAAAAGACTGTCCAAACGCTGTCTATCGTTCCTCTGCGGTACCGTTCTACTAAGCTCCGGCGCGATGGCCGCCGAGCCTGCGTCTTGCCAGGCCGTACGCATGGGCGTGGTCAACTGGACCGACGTCATTGCCACCAGTGGCATGGCGGACGTACTGCTCACCGGCCTTGGCTACGAAAGCAAGCAGACCAGCGCCGTGCAACAGATCATCTTCGCCGGCATCCGCGACAAGCGACTCGATATCTTCCTGGGCTATTGGAAACCGGCGATGGACAAGAACATCGCCCCGTTCCTGGCGGCCAACCAAGTGAAGGTCCTGGACAAACCTAGCCTGGCCGACGCCCAGGCCACGCTCGCCGTGCCCGATTACGTGGCGGCGGCAGGGCTCAAGAGCTTTGCCGATATCGCCCGGTTCAAGGATGAGCTCGGCGGCAAGATCTACGGCATCGAGCCGGGCAGTGGCGCCAACACCACCATCAAGACCATGATCGAGACCAATCACTTTGGCCTCAAGGATTTCAAACTGATCGAATCCGGCGAGGCGGGGATGTTGGCGGCGGTGCAACGGGCGGTGAATCGCAAGGAGTTCGTGGTCTTCGTTGGCTGGACCCCGCACCCGATGAACATCAACATGAACATCGCCTACCTGACGGGCAGCGAAGACGTGTATGGCCCGAACGAAGGTGCCGCGACTGTCTCCACCGTGACCGCGCCGGACTACGCCCAGCGTTGCCCCAACGTCCAGCGGCTGCTGGAAAACCTGACGTTTACCGCTGCCCAGGAAAGTCAGCTGATGGTGCCGATCATGGAGCGCAAGACTCCCCAGGACGTCGCAAGGCAATGGCTGCGCGAGCACCCCGAGGATCTGCAGCGTTGGCTGGCCGGCGTGACCAGCTTCGACGGCAAGGATGGAATTGCAGCGGTGCAGGCGAGTCTCAAGAACTGATGCAAGCTCCTGGACATTGAGAACCCCGTGGCCTACCCACTTTCCCAGGCAATGACTGCCTTCATCGACAAGACCCTGAGCTTCACGAGCCCGGACGACAGCCTCGCCGGCTCGCGCGAGGCCTACAGCCAGATGTGTCGGGCGTTCACCCCGTCGCGCCCGTCAACGCTTGCGGTCGAGGACCTGCAATTAGCTGGCGTGGCCATCCGCGCCTATCACGCGCGCGTCGCGCCACCATTGGCCGGCTGGCCGTGCATCCTTTACCTGCACGGTGGTGGTTGGGTGGTAGGGGACCTGGATTCCCATGACTTCATTTGCATGGAGCTGGCTGAAAGCCTTGGTGTGCTGGTCGTGGCGGTGGACTACCGGCTCGCCCCGGAGCATCCCTATCCGGCCGGTTTCGAAGACTGCCTCGCGGTGTGGCATCACTTGGCAGACGTCCCATTCGCCATTGATCCACGACGCAAAGCGCTGGCTGGCGACAGCGCTGGAGGCAATCTCGCCGCCGCGTTGTGCCTGGCCCTGCGTGATGCAGGCCAGCCTCAGCCGCGAACCCAAGTGCTGATTTACCCGGCGCTAGGCGGCCCCGCGCATTTGCCGTCGCGCCAGGAGTGTTTCGACGCACCTCTCTTGAGCAGCAGCGACCTGC
Source organism: Pseudomonas sp. R4-84 (assembly GCF_054130985.1). Lineage (NCBI taxonomy): Bacteria > Pseudomonadati > Pseudomonadota > Gammaproteobacteria > Pseudomonadales > Pseudomonadaceae > Pseudomonas > Pseudomonas sp. R4-84. The sequence continues at coordinate 5,186,645 of NZ_CP096390.1, read as the reverse complement.
AACGCTACGACGCCATGTACCTGCACGGTGCCGCCCCCACGCCCTACGCCGCCCCGTTGCTTGCCGACGATCTGAGCGGTTTGGCGCCTGCCTTTGTCGCCGTCGCGCAATGGGACCCCCTGCATGATGACGGCGTTCTTTATCACGAGCGATTGAATGTCGCAGGGGGCGTGTCGGTCTTGTATCGGGGGGAAGGGCTGGTCCACGGTTGCCTGCGCGCACGTGGCCTGGTGCCAGAGGTCGATCAGATGTATCGCACACTGCTGGCATACCTGGCTGACACGCTTTGACTGTGCGGGGGCATGCTCATTGAGGTGATTCGGGTTTATGATGCCGGACGGCAGACTAAATAGAAGTCCCCACAGGGATGACTCGACCCCTTACGGAGCGCGCAATGCAGACTTTGTACCCGCAGATCAAACCCCATGCCCGGCACGATCTGGCTGTCGATGACACCCACACGCTCTACGTCGATGAAAGCGGCTCGCCAGAAGGCCTGCCGGTGGTGTTCATCCATGGTGGCCCGGGGGCCGGTTGCGATGCGCAAAGCCGCCGCTACTTCGATCCGAACCTGTATCGCATCGTCACGTTCGACCAGCGCGGTTGTGGTCGTTCCACGCCTCACGCCAGCCTGGAAAACAACACCACCTGGGATCTGGTCGAGGACCTGGAGCGCATCCGCAAACACCTGGGCATCGAGAAGTGGGTGCTGTTCGGCGGCTCCTGGGGGTCAACGTTGGCCCTGGCCTACGCCCAGACCCATCCGGAGCGGGTGCATGGCTTGATCTTGCGTGGGATCTTTCTCTGCCGTCCCCAGGAAATCGAGTGGTTCTACCAGGCCGGCGCCAGCCGCCTGTTTCCGGATTACTGGCAGGACTACATCGCGCCGATCCCACTGGATGAGCGCGACGACCTGCTCAGCGCCTTTCACAAGCGCCTGACCGGTAACGACCAGATCGCCCAGATGCACGCGGCCAAGGCCTGGTCGACGTGGGAGGGCCGTACCGCGACCCTGCGCCCGAACCCGCTGGTGGTCGACCGCTTCTCCGAGCCACAGCGCGCGCTGTCGATTGCCCGGATCGAATGCCACTACTTCACCAACAATGCATTTCTTGAACCCAACCAGTTGATTCGCGACATGGGCAAGATCGCCCATTTGCCCGGCGTCATCGTGCATGGCCGCTACGATGTGATCTGCCCACTGGACAACGCCTGGGAGCTGCACCAGAACTGGCCCAACAGCGAGTTGCAGGTGATTCGCGACGCCGGCCATGCAGCCTCGGAGCCAGGGATCACCGATGCGCTGGTGCGCGCGGCCGCGCAAATGGCCCGACGCCTGCTTGATCTGCCGCCCGAAGAAGCATGAAAGGGTTGCTGCAACGGGTTCGCGGCGCCCGGGTAGAAGTCGCGGGGGAAATTGTCGGTGCGGTGGACCATGGTTTGCTGGTGCTGGTGGCTGTCGAGCCCGAGGATACCCCTGCCCACGCCGACAAACTCCTGCATAAGCTGCTTAACTACCGGGTGTTCAGCGACGCCGACGGGAAGATGAACCTGTCCCTGGTGGATGTGCAGGGCGGTTTGCTGTTGGTGTCGCAATTCACCCTGGCGGCGGACACCAGGAGCGGCTTGCGCCCGAGTTTTTCGACCGCCGCGCCTCCCGCTCTCGGTGAAGAGTTGTTCGACTATTTGCTCAGCCAGGCGAAACAGGTGCATGGCACCGTGGCATCAGGTAGATTCGGCGCCGACATGCAAGTGCATCTGGTCAATGATGGCCCGGTAACCTTTCTGTTACAGGCCTGAAAGCGTTTGAAACATCTTTTCGGTCCGGTTTCGAGGCAAAACAGGATGTTTTCTCGATAAATACTTTGCTAGCCCTGATGCGTTGTCACGCGGCCTACTAGATAATCGCGCGCTACGGGGGACCAGCGTTCGCTGGTCCATTTGACTTAGGTAGAGACTTGTCCTGAACCGTTTGGGGAATCATTTTGCCCCGTCGGAGTCGGAACAATGCTCGCCAACTTGGCAAGAGTGGTCCGCAGGAACGGTTTTTCAGCGCCGTTACCGTGTAGATACTTTATCTGGCCGTTGGTTTTTTGATCAGTTTTCGGCGAGGGTTGCTCGTGATTGTTAGTCCCTGTAATGCACCAAAAATGACTGCCAAACGGTTTAGAAACGCTCTGGTAGCGGGCTCGGCCCTGTTGTGCCTGTTTGGCGCCGGCCAACTGTGGGCATTCAGCCTGGATGATGTATCGGCGAAGGCACAAGAACTGGCCGGGCAGAAGTTCGAAGCCCCGCGCAGCAATTTGCCGAATGAATTCCGCGAAATGAAGTTCGCCGATTATCAGAAAATTCGTTTCCGCACTGAAAAAGCTGAATGGGCCGACCAGAAGACGCCGTTCCGGCTGTCGTTCTATCACCAGGGCATGCACTTCGACACGCCGGTGAAAATCAATGAGATCACCGCGACCACCGTCGATGAGATCAAATATGACCCGGCGCGCTTCGATTTCGGTGACGTCAAGTTCGATCCCAAGGCGACCGAACAGCTGGGCTACGCGGGATTCCGTGTGCTGTACCCGATCAACAAGGCCGACAAGCAAGACGAGATCATGACCATGCTGGGCGCGAGCTACTTCCGCGTCATCGGCAAAGGCCAGGTTTACGGCTTGTCCGCGCGTGGCATGGCCATCGACACCGCACTGCCGTCGGGTGAAGAGTTCCCACGCTTTCGCGAATTCTGGATCCAGCGCCCGAAACCGACCGACAAGCATCTGGTGATCTTCGCCTTGCTGGATTCGCCACGGGCTACCGGCGCCTATCGCCTGACGCTGCGTCCAGGCACCGACACCGTGGTCGACGTGAAATCGCGCGTATTCCTGCGTGATCGCGTCAACAAGCTGGGCATCGCCCCGTTGACCAGCATGTTCCTGTTCGGCGCCAACCAGCCGTCCAAAGTGCTGAACTACCGTCGCGAGCTCCACGACTCGAGCGGCCTGTCCATTCATGCCGGCAACGGCGAGTGGATCTGGCGTGCCTTGAACAACCCGAAACACCTGGCCGTGAGCAGCTTCTCGGTGGAAAACCCGCGTGGTTTCGGCTTGCTGCAACGTGGCCGTGACTTCAGCCACTACGAGGACCTGGACGACCGTTACGACAAGCGTCCAAGCGCCTGGATCGAGCCGAAAGGCGATTGGGGCAAGGGCACCGTGAACCTGGTCGAGATCCCGACTGCCGATGAAACCAACGACAACATCGTTGCGTTCTGGAGCCCGGAAAAGCTGCCTGAGCCAGGCCAGCCTCTGGACTTCGCCTATCGCCTGCACTGGACCCTCGATGAAGCCAGCCTGCACTCGCCAGACAGCGCCTGGGTCAAGCAGACCCTGCGTTCCACCGGCGACGTCAAACAGTCCAACCTGATCCGCCAGCCGGATGGCAGCGTGGCCTACCTGGTTGATTTTGAAGGCCCGTCCCTGCAAGCGCTGCCGGAAAACGCAGAAGTGCGTAGCCAGGTGAGCGTCGGCGACAACGCCGAGATCGTTGAAAACAGCGTGCGCTACAACCCGGAAACCAAGGGCTGGCGCTTGACGCTGCGCCTGAAGATCAAGGACCCGAGCAAGGCCACCGAAATGCGTGCCGCCCTGGTCCGGCCGCTTGTGCCGGTCGAACTGCCGGCCGCCTCGCATTCCGTGACCACCTTGGCCAAGGCCGACAAGGTTGCCAAGCAGCAGAGCGAGAAAGAAAAAACCAACGAGCAAGCCAACGAGCAAAAAGAAGCCAAGGCCGTCAAGGCGTCCACCGCCGCCGCCGAGCCGACCCCAACCCCGCAGGAACCGGAACAGACTGAGCAAGTCCTGACCGAGACCTGGAGCTATCAGTTGCCTGCCGATGAGTAATACTCCCGTACAACCAGAATCTCTTCGCGAGTATCTGGCCCATTTGCCGATGACCGACGAGCAGCGCGCCGAGCTGGCGGGCTGCAAGTCCTTCAGCGAATTGCATGAACGCCTGGCTTCGCCGACATTCGATGCACCCACCGAGGCGGCCCAAGCCTCGGTAGGCCGTCGCCTGACGCTGAGCACCGCCGAGGAACTCGAGGACGCCGAAATGCTGGCGCTCGATTCCAGTGGTCGGGTGTGCTTGAAAGCAACGCCGCCGATTCGCCGGACCAAGGTCGTGCCGGAGCCATGGCGTACCAATATCCTGGTGCGTGCATGGCGCCGCCTGACCGGTCGCACCAACCCGCCGAAGCCGCCCAAGGACGAGCGCGTTTTGCCGCACGCTCGCTGGCGCACCGTGGGGTCGATCCGTCGTTATATCCTGCTGATACTGATGCTCGGCCAGACCATCGTCGCCGGCTGGTACATGAAAGGCATCATGCCGTACCAGGGCTGGTCGCTAGTGGACCTGGACGAAGTGCTGCACCAGCCGTTGTTGCAAACGGCCACGCAAGTGCTGCCGTATGCGCTGCAAACCAGCATCCTGATCATGTTCGGGATCTTGTTCTGCTGGGTGTCGGCCGGTTTCTGGACCGCGCTGATGGGCTTTCTCGAACTGCTCACCGGTCATGACAAGTACCGTATCTCCGGTGCCAGCGCCGGCAACGAGCCGATTCCGAAAGACGCTCGCACCGCGCTGGTGATGCCGATCTGCAACGAGGACGTGCCAAGGGTATTCGCCGGGCTGCGCGCCACCTTCGAATCCGTCGCGGCCACCGGTGACCTGGATCGCTTCGACTTCTTCGTGCTCAGCGACAGCAACGAGACCGATATCTGCATCGCCGAACAGCAAGCCTGGCTGGATGTCTGCCGGGAAGCCGGCGGCTTCGGCAAGATCTTCTATCGCCGTCGCCGTCGCCGCGTGAAGCGCAAGAGCGGCAACCTCGACGACTTCTGCCGTCGTTGGGGCAGTGACTACAAGTACATGGTCGTGCTCGATGCGGACTCCGTGATGAGCGGCGAATGCCTGACCAGCCTGGTGCGTCTGATGGAAGCCACGCCGGACGCCGGCATCATCCAGACCGCGCCAAAAGCCTCGGGCATGGACACGCTGTATGCACGCATGCAGCAGTTCGCCACCCGCGTCTATGGTCCACTGTTCACCGCCGGCCTGCACTTCTGGCAGTTGGGTGAGTCGCACTATTGGGGCCACAACGCGATCATCCGCATGAAACCGTTCATCGACCACTGCGCCCTGGCGCCGTTGCCGGGTAAAGGGGCGTTCTCGGGTGCGATCCTTTCCCACGACTTCGTTGAAGCGGCGCTGATGCGCCGCGCCGGTTGGGGCGTGTGGATTGCCTATGACCTGCCAGGCAGCTACGAGGAGTTGCCGCCGAACCTGCTGGACGAACTCAAGCGTGACCGTCGCTGGTGCCACGGCAACCTGATGAACTTCCGGCTGTTCCTGGTCAAGGGCATGCACCCGGTGCACCGCGCGGTATTCCTGACGGGCGTGATGTCCTACCTGTCGGCGCCGCTGTGGTTCTTCTTCCTGGTGCTGTCCACCGCGCTATTGGCCGTGAACACGCTGATGGAGCCGCAATACTTCCTGGAGCCGCGCCAGCTGTATCCGCTCTGGCCGCAATGGCACCCGGAGAAGGCCATCGCCCTGTTCTCGACCACCATCGTGCTGCTATTCCTGCCCAAGCTCTTGAGTATCGTGCTGATCTGGGCAAAAGGCGCGAAAGAGTTCGGTGGCAAGTTCAAGGTCACGATGTCGATGCTGCTGGAGATGCTGTTCTCCATGTTGCTGGCGCCGGTGCGCATGATCTTCCATACCCGCTTCGTCCTTGCCGCTTTCCTGGGCTGGGCCGCGACCTGGAACTCGCCCAAGCGCGACGACGACTCCACGCCATGGAGCGAAGCCATCAAGCGCCACGGCCCGCAGACCTTGCTGGGCTTCTTCTGGGCACTGCTGGTGATCTGGCTGAACCCAAGCTTCCTGTGGTGGCTCGTGCCGATCGTCGGCTCGCTGATGCTGTCGATCCCGGTCTCGGTGATTTCCAGTCGCGTGGGCCTGGGCTTGAAGTCCCGTGATGAAAGACTGTTCCTGATCCCCGAGGAATACGCACCGCCTCAGGAGCTGCTGTCGACTGACCAGTACACCCACGAAAACCGTTGGCACGCGCTGAACGACGGCTTCATCCGGGCGGTGGTCGATCCGCAACAGAATGCCTTGGCGTGTGCATTGGCGACTTCCCGTCACGGCCAGGCCGAACCGATTGAATGGCTACGGGTCGAACGCGTCCGTCACGCACTGAAGGCTGGCCCGGCCGGTCTCAGCAATGCCGAGCGACTGGCGCTGCTGAGCGACCCGGTGGCCTTGTCCCGCCTGCATGAGCAGGTCTGGAACGAGGCGCATCCCGAGTGGCTGGCGGCATGGCGTGAGTCGGTCAAGGCCGATCCACATGCACCGTTGCTGCCGCTTCAGCCGGTTAGCGTACAGCCTCAGTTGGCCTGATAAACAAAAAGCCCCGCTTCTGAAAGGAAGCGGGGCTTTTTGTTGGGCGCAAACTCAGTTTTTCCAGCAGCCCGCCCCCACAATTGCCTTGCTGTGTACATGACTGCTGCGGCATTGAAGATCAAATGTGGGAGCGAGCCTGCTCGCGATGAGGCCGGTATATTCAACATCTTCACTGGCCGTGACACCGCTATCGCGAGCAGGCTCGCTCCCACAGTGGGTTTGCGGTGTACGTGAGAGCTGCGGCGTTGAAGATCAAATGTGGGAGCGAGCCTGCTCGCGATGAGGCCGGCATATTCAACATCTCCACTGGCCGTGACACCGCTATCGCGAGCAGGCTCGCTCCCACAATGGATTTGCGGTGTACGTGAGAGCTTCGGCGCTGAAGATCAAATGTGGGAGCGAGCCTGCTCGCGATGAGGCCGGCACGTTCGACATCTCTACTAGCCGTGACACCGCCATCGCGAGCAGGCTCGCTCCCACAATGGGTTTGCGGTGTAGGTGAGAGCTGCGGCGCTGAAGATCAAATGTGGGAGCGAGCCTGCTCGCGATGAGGCCGGCACATTCAACATCTCTACTAGCCGTGACACCGCCATCGCGAGCAGTCTCGCTCCCACAATGGGTTTGCGGTGTACGTGAGAGCTGCGGCGCTGAAGATCAAATGTGGGAGCGAGCCTGCTCGCGATGAGGCCGGCATATTCAACATCTCCACTGGCCGTGACACCGCTATCGCGAGCAGGCTCGCTCCCACAATGGGTTTGTGGTGTACACGGCTGCTGCGGCGCTGAAGATCAAATGTGGGAGCGAGCTTGCTCGCGATAAGGCCGGCACGTTCGACATCTTCTTTCGCGAGCAAGCCCTCTAGTCCAAGTTAAACCCTGAACCGCCCCACCAACGTTTGCAAGTGAACCCCCAGCCGCGCCAGTTCAGCGCTCGAAGCTGCGGTTTCCTCGCTGGACGACGCTGTCTGCTCCGACACATCACGCACATTCAGCACGCTGCGGTTGATCTCCTCAGCGACGGCGCTTTGCTGTTCGGCAGCCGCGGCGATCTGTTGGTTCATCGACTGGATCGCCGACACCGTGCGCGTGATGTTCTCCAGTGAGCCCCCGGCGCGGCGGGTCAGTTCGACGCTGCTGTCGGTCAGGCTGCGGCTGTTGTCCATGATGGTCGCGACCTGTTCGGTACCGTTTTGCAAACCGACGATCAGCTCTTCGATTTCTTCGGTGGATTTCTGGGTGCGTTGGGCCAGGCTGCGAACCTCGTCAGCCACCACGGCGAAGCCTCGCCCGGCTTCACCAGCACGGGCTGCCTCGATGGCTGCGTTGAGGGCCAGCAGGTTGGTTTGCTGGGCCACGGACTTGATCACGTCCAGGACGCTGCCGATCTTGTCGCTTTCACGCTTCAGATCGCCCATGGCAGCGGTGGAGTTGCCCACCTCTTTAGCCAGGCGCTCGATCTGAGCGATGGCTTCGCCAACCACCTTGTCGCCTTCACGGGCCTGTTGGTCGGCTGCGACGGCGGCTTCGGAAGCTTCCTCGGCGTTGCGGGCCACTTCCTGCACCGTGGCGGTCATCTCATGCATGGCCGTGGCAACCTGATCGGTTTCCACTTTTTGACTGTTGACCCCGGCGCTTGTCTGCTCGGTCACGGCGGAGAGTTGGTCAGCAGCGCTGGCAATCTGGGTGACGCCTTCACCGATGCCACCGATCAGCTGCCGCAAGCCCACGGTCATGCGTTGCATGGCCCGTTGCAGTTGGCCGAGTTCGTCGCGGCGGTCAGACGTGAGGTTGTGGGTGAGGTCGCCTGCCGCGACGCGTTCCGCCACCTTCAGCGTCTCATCCAGCGGGCCGACAATCTGGCGGGTAATGACCAGGGCAGCGACCACGCCAAACAACAGGGCCAGGGCGGCGGCTGCGATCAGGACGGTCTTGGCTTGAGCGGTATCGTGGTCGCGCACGGCGGTCTGGGACACGGTGAGTTTCTGGCTGGAATCGATCAATACCTGGCCTTGCTCGATCATGCGCTGCAGCGCAGCGCCGTTGTCGAGCTGGGAATCACGAAACTGGCTGACCGCCGCTCGATAGACATTCATCGAGTCGCTGGCCTGCTGAAGTTTGTCGGCGTGCTCCTCGGGCAACTGGGCTGGCAAGCGTGCCAGCAGTTTCAGGACATCGGTGATTGCGTCGATGGCCGGTTGCTGGGCCTCGCTTTTGCCGCTGTAGGTGTAGCCGCGAACCTGATAGCGCGCCTGTTGGATCGCCTTGCTCAGGGTCACTATGTTGTTGAACTGGGCAATATCGCCGCCTTGCAGCAGCGATTTTTCTACCTCGGCGACGCGGGCCACGGTGTTGTCGGCGCTGGCGCCCAGTTTGCTGCGGGCATCTTCGCGGCTGACGGTGGCGCTGGTCATCAGCTCGAATGCACTTCTGTATTCGGCGACGGCGGCCAATTGCTGGTCGACCAGCGCAACGTCCGCCGGCCGTTCAATCAACTCGCGAGCAGTCTTCAGCCCGGCTTCGAGTTTGCCGAGCAGGTCGTTGACCTGTTGCGGCCCTTTCTCGCCTCGGGTGTTGTTGTAGTCGGTGCTGGCCAGGTTCAGGTCCTTGCTCAAGTCATTGAGACTGGCAATGAACCCCAGCTTGTCGCCCCGGCTGATGACATTGCCCAGGCCGGACCAACCGGTGAATGCAATCATCAAGGTGAGGAACAGCACGAGGCCGAAGCCCGCGCCGAGTTTGCGATTGACGCTTACATTTCCCAGACCCTGGGCAAGCCACCGGAACATGCTGATACTCCCTTGGAGCGTTTATATTGGTTTTATGGGGACTGTATCGGCGGCTTTGGTGGGTTCTGTAGGCGTTTGCCGAGATTTCGTGGCGAGGTGTCTGTCAGCGTGTTGCAGGGGTCAGAACAACCGCGCCAGCAGGGCAGTGACGGCGGTCTCGACCCGCAGGATCCGGTCGCCCAGCTGCACCGGCTGCAGGCCGGCCTTGCCCAGCAGGTCGATCTCGTAAGGAATCCAGCCACCTTCCGGGCCGATTGCCAGGGTCACCGGTTCCGTCAGTGCCCGGGGGCAAGGCGGATGATTGCCGGGGTGGCCGACCAACCCGAGGGTGCCATCGACGATGGCCGGCAGGCGATCCTCGACGAAGGGCTTGAAGCGCTTTTCGATGACGATCTCAGGCAGCACGCTGTCCCGGGCCTGCTCGAGGCCCAGGATCAATTGCTCGCGAATGGCTTCGGGCTCCAGGAATGGCGTCTGCCAGAAGCTTTTCTCCACGCGGTAACTATTGACCAGTACCACACGCGGCACGCCCATGGTCGCCACGGTCTGGAACACTCGCCTGAGCATCTTCGGCCGCGGCAATGCCAGTACCAGCGTCAGCGGCAATTTGGCAGGCGGTGGCTGGTCGAGGGTCACTTGCAGTTCGGCCTCGCGAGGGTCCAGGCGCAGCACCTGGGCGGAGCCCATCAAGCCGTCGATGCGGCCGACCCGCAGGCTGTCGCCGACAATACAGCGATGGACTTCCTGCATATGGGTCAACCGACGGTCGCTCAGGACGACGCGGTCAGGCCCGATGAAATCGGCCTCTTCGAGCAGCAGCAGGTTCACGCTTGGGTCGCTGGCGGCTGGTCGTTGTGATCATCGACGGGCTGGTCCTCAGGCTCTTCCCGGCGCTTGCGCACCAGGCCGCCGAACAGGATGCCGATTTCAAACAGCAGCCACATCGGTACCGCCAGCAAGGTCTGGGAGAAGATGTCCGGTGGTGTGAGGATCATGCCGACCACAAAGCAGCCGATGATCACGTACGGGCGGATCTTCTTCAGGTAGGCGACATCGACCACGCCGATCCACACCAGCAGCACCACCGCCACGGGGATCTCGAACGCCACGCCGAAGGCGAAGAACAGCGTCATGACGAAATCCAGGTAGCTGGTGATGTCGGTCATCATTTCCACGCCCGCCGGGGTGGCGGCGGCGAAGAATTTGAAGATCAGCGGGAACACGAAGAAGTAGGCGAAGGCCATGCCCGTGTAGAACAGCAGGATGCTCGACACCAGCAGCGGCACGGCGATGCGTTTTTCGTGCTTGTACAGGCCCGGTGCGATGAAGCCCCAGATCTGATGCAGGATCACCGGGATCGCCAGGAACAGCGAGACCATCATCGTCAACTTCAGCGGCGTCAGGAACGGCGACGACACGTCGGTGGCGATCATCGTCGCACCCACCGGCAGGTACTCGCGCAGCGGCGTGGAGACGAAGGTGTAGATCTGCTGGGTGAAGGCAAACAGCCCGGCGAAGATAACGAAAACCGCCGCGACGCAACGCAGCAGGCGGGTGCGCAACTCGGTGAGGTGCGATACCAGCGGCATTGGCTGGTCGTTTTCAGGGATATCGCTCATGGGGCTCGCGGCGGCAAAGTGGGATCGTTGGGAGTCGGTGTCGTCGCAGGCGCCGGATCGACCGGTTTAACCGGTTCAGCCACCGCTGGCGAGGCTTCGACAGCCGGTGCCTGGGGTGCGGTCGTCGGCTCGGCCACAGGCTGGACCGGCGTCGGCTCCTGCTGAGTCGGCGTGAAGATTTTTCGCGCTTCCTGTTCCAGCGACAGGATGTGTTCGTTGTGCAGTTGCCGACGGATGTCGTCGGCACCGATTTCACGTTCAACTTCCTGTTTGATCGCATTGAAGCTGCGCTTCAGGCGGCCGATCCACAGGCCGGCGGTACGCGCAGCGCCCGGCAGGCGCTCGGGACCCAGCACCAGCAGGGCAACGAGGCCGACGAGCAGCAGTTCAGTGAAGCTGATCCCAAACATTAGTCAGTGCTCACGAGTCTTTGCGGGTTGGCTCTTCGACTTTCTGGGCCTGCACGTCGATGGTGTTCGGTGCATTCACAGGCTGTGTGGCCTGCGGGTGGACCGGTTGGGCCGGTGGCACGGGTTGAGCCTGGTTGGTCGTGGTGTCGGCCGGTTTCTCGTCATCGTTCATGGCCTTGCGAAAACCCTTGATCGACTCACCGACATCGGTGCCGAGGTTCTTCAATTTCTTGGTGCCGAACACCAGCACCACGACCACCAGAATGACGACCCAGTGTTTCCAATCAAAAATACCCATGTGGTTATTCCTCTCAAGAATTGATCAGGCGGATGGGCGCGAGGCTTTCTCGACGTGCCCGGACAGACCGAAGCGACGGTCCAGTTCATCCAGTACGGCCTGGGGATGCTGCCCCAGCTGGGCCAGCATCACCAGGCTGTGAAACCAAAGGTCGGCGGTCTCGTAGATCACGTCGCTGCAGTCTCCGCTGACGGCGGCGTCCTTGGCGGCGATGATGGTCTCGACCGATTCTTCGCCGACCTTTTCCAGAATCTTGTTCAAGCCCTTGTGGTACAGGCTGGCGACATAGGAGCTGTCGGCCGCTGCGCCCTTGCGCTCTTCCAGCACCTGGGCCAGGCGGGTCAGGGTGTCACTCATGGGTATGTCCTGAATAGATGGCATGCGGGTCCTTGAGCACCGGGTCGACGGTTTTCCAGTCGCCGTTCTCGAAGACTCGATAGAAGCAGCTTTGACGGCCGGTATGGCAGGCAATTTCTCCGACCTGCTCGACCATCAGGATGATGACGTCACCGTCGCAATCCAGGCGCATCTCATGCAGGTGCTGCACATGCCCGGACTCTTCGCCCTTGCGCCACAGCTTGCCACGGGAACGTGACCAATAGATGGCGCGATTCTCGGCAGCGGTCAGCGCCAGTGCCTCGCGGTTCATCCAGGCCATCATCAACACGCGCCCGGTCTTGTGATCCTGGGCGATGGCCGGCACCAGGCCGTCGGCGTCCCATTTGATCTCGTCCTGCCAGTTTTTCATCTTCGGTCCTGACGGCAGCTTCAAGCTTCCAGCTGCAAGTAAAAGCGATTCTGTGTAGGGGTTGAGTGATAGGTCCAACCGTTTGAGCTCGCGGCTTGCAGCTTATCGCTTGCAGCTGTTTCGTGCTATCGGCGAACGACCAGATACAAACCAACGGCCACCATGACGCCGGCGGGCCAATGGCCCAGTTGGCTCAACGGCCCACCGGCCGCCAGCACCGCGCCGCCACCCAGGTGGGCCGCGCCGAGCAAACGCAGGAACCAGTCGTCCCGACGGCGTTTCCATGGTGGAGCGGGGTCGTTGGCGTGGGGTTGGGACATGCGTTCGAGCAGGTCGCGGGTCATGTTGGCCAGATGCGGGAGCTGTTCGAATTGGCTCTGGACGTTGCCCAGCAAGGCTTTCGGGCTCATTCGCTCGCGCATCCAGCGCTCGAGGAAGGGCTGGGCGGTGTTCCAAAGGTCCAGGTCCGGGTACAGCTGGCGACCGAGGCCTTCGATGTTCAACAGCGTTTTTTGCAGCAGTACCAGCTGCGGCTGAACTTCCATGTTGAAGCGTCGCGCGGTCTGGAACAGGCGCATCAGGACCTGGCCGAAGGAAATATCCTTTAATGGTTTTTCAAAGATCGGCTCGCACACAGTGCGTATCGCCGCTTCGAATTCGTTGAGCTTGGTTTCGGCGGGCACCCAGCCCGAGTCGATGTGCAACTGCGCGACGCGGCGATAATCGCGCTTGAAGAAGGCGAACAGGTTGCGGGCCAGGTAGTCCTGGTCCTCGGGGGTGAGGCTGCCGACGATGCCGCAGTCGATCGCAATGTACTGCGGGCTCCACGGCTGCACCGTACTGACGAAAATGTTGCCTGGGTGCATGTCGGCGTGGAAGAAACTGTCGCGAAACACCTGGGTGAAGAAAATTTCCACACCGCGCTCGGCAAGCAGTTTCATGTCGGTGCGCTGGTCGGCCAGGGTCGCCAGGTCGGTGACCTGGATGCCGTAGATGCGCTCCATCACCAAGACTTTCGGCCGGCACCAGTCCCAATAGACTTGCGGCACATAGAGCAGCGGCGAGCCTTCGAAGTTGCGACGCAGTTGGCTTGCGTTGGCGGCCTCGCGCAGCAGGTCGAGTTCGTCGTAGATGGTCTTTTCGTAATCCTGGACGACGTCCACCGGGTGCAGCAGGCGCGCGTCGGCAGACAACCGCTCGGCGGCGCGGGCAAGAATGAACAGCCACGCCAGGTCCTGGGCGATGATCGGCTTCAGGCCGGGACGAATCACCTTGACCACCACTTCTTCACCCGTCTTGAGCTGGGCGGCGTGGACTTGGGCGACCGACGCCGAGGCCAGGGGCTCGACATCGAAGCGACTGAAGACCTCGCTAATCTTCTTGCCCAATTGCCCTTCGATCAGCGCCACCGATAACTTCGAGTCGAACGGCGGCACGCGGTCTTGCAGGAGCATCAGCTCATCGGCGATGTCTTCGGGCAACAGGTCGCGACGGGTCGAGAGGATCTGCCCGAACTTGATGAAGATTGGCCCCAGGTCCTGCAAGGCCAGGCGCAAGCGTGCGCCGCGAGTCAGGTCCAGGGTACGCCGGGGGAACCAGCGCCATGGCAACACAAAGCGCAGCGCCAGGAGGAACCAGGGCAGCGGCAAGGCGAACAGCAGGTCATCGAGGCGGTAGCGGATCACGACGCGCTGGATGCGCAACAGACGGCGGACGGCAAGCAGCTTCATGCGTTATCGCTTGGATTCAAGGGATCGGGAAAGGCGCTCGAAACGCGCCTCGAGACGTTCCAGGTCAAGCTTGACCTGGTCCAGTTCATCAAAACGGGCCTGGGCCTCGCGTTGGCCCACGAGGGTACGCGATTCTTCGGCCAGGTATTCACTCAGATTCTGTCCCAGGCTGGCAAAGCCCTGGCGGTACCAGCGGCTGCGGCTGCGCAGGTGACCGCTGAGCAATTGGGTCGCCACCGGACCGATCCAGCGGGACATTTCGTATTCCCAGTCCAGCTCCAGGTCCTGAAGGATCGCCGCCAGCTCCAGCAGCACACCGCTGTCGCCGTCGAGCTCGACGTCCGGGCCGTGCAGCACGGCGGTCTTGTTCTTGCTCAGCGCTAGCTCCAGCAGACTCGATGCCGGGGCTCGCAGCGTGCAATCGGCTTCGGCTTCCCAATGGGCGGCGAGCATCAGGCCTTCATCGCTGGGCAGGATAAACAGTTGCAATGCCGGGTTGCGGCAGTCGACAGCGATCACCTTGCCACTCAAGCGCGCCAGGCGCACCGGCGCCGTACTGTCCAGGCGCAGGACTCGGTTGAGCCCGAGTTCCACGCTGGCGAGCAGGCCGGTGAGCAACATCAGGGCTTGATACCGCGGTGCAGGGCGACGATGCCTGAAGTCATGTTGTGATAGGTCACCCGGTCGAAACCGGCCTCGACCATCATCGACTTCAGTGTTTCCTGGTCCGGATGCATGCGGATCGATTCGGCCAGGTAGCGATAGCTTTCCGCATCGTTGGTGATCAGCTTGCCCATCAGCGGCATGAAGGCGAACGAATAGGCGTCATAGGCCTTGGACATCAGCGCATTGGTCGGCTTGGAGAATTCCAGCACCAGCAACCGGCCACCAGGCTTGAGCACGCGCAACATCGAGCGCAGGGCGTCTTCCTTGTGGGTCACGTTGCGCAGGCCGAAGGCGATCGTCACGCAGTCGAAGTGGTTATCCGGGAAAGGCAGCTTTTCGGCATCGGCCTGGACGAACTCGACGTTGCCGGCCACACCCAGGTCCAGCAGGCGGTCGCGGCCGACCTTGAGCATGGACTCGTTGATGTCGGCGAGCACCACGTGGCCGGTCGGGCCGACGATGTGGGAGAACTTCCTGGTCAGGTCGCCCGTGCCACCGGCGATATCCAGCACGCGGTTGCCGCTGCGCACGCCCGACAGCTCGATCGCGAAACGCTTCCAGAGACGATGCATGCCGCCCGAAAGCAAGTCGTTCATCAAGTCATACTTGGCCGCCACCGAGTGGAAAACCTCAGCGACTTTTTCCGCCTTCTGGCTTTCCGGCACGTTCTTGAAGCCGAAGTGAGTGGTGGGTTCGGCATCGCTGCCTTTGCGCTGATCAGTCATATCGCTGTCACCAAAAAAGAATGCGGGACATTCTAATCCCGGTGGAGGGCTTTGTCTTGGCAAGGCTGCAGGTAAGATGAACCATCGCCCGGACGTTTTGACGCAGGCAGGGTCTGAACGTTCAGGCAAGTCTCGATCAAGCAGGAGTTATCAGATGGCCCGTATAACGGTTGAACGTGAACATGGCTTGGGCAAGGAAGCGGCCCGTGAAAAGGCTGAGAAGTTGGCGCAGAAACTGTCCGACAGCTATGGCCTGGAGCCCACGTGGGAAGGCGACACGCTGAAGCTCAAGCGCTCCGGGGTCAAGGGCGAAGTGCATGTAGGCGAGGATTCGATTCGCGTCGATGTGGAGTTGGGCATGTTGATGTCGGCCATGAGCGGCACGATCAAGGGGGAAATCGAAAAGGCGCTGGATAAGGCGTTGGCTTGATTGATTGGAAACGCGCAAAACTTAAGTTGAGCAAAATCTCCTGTGGGAGCGAGCCTGCTCGCGAAAGCGGTGTGCCATTCAATACTGATGTCGCTGATACCCTGCATTCGCGAGCAGGCTCGCTCCCACATTGGAAATCAGATGTCTCGGGATTTGTGTCGGTTGTTAGGGTGCCGTTTCTAATTATTGCCACTACTTTGTGCCTGAGCCCGTCCGTGTGCGGGCAGTTCCTCAAACCTTTTTCGAGTGAGGTGCACCATGGCCAAAGTTATCCTGAAGAAAAAAACGAACGTTGAATCTTCCACGCTGAGCGACGTGAAAACGTATGCGCGCAAGATCTGGCTAGCGGGCCTGGGCGCCTATACAAAGGTCGGCCAGGAAGGCAGCGAGTACTTCCAGGAGTTGGTAAAGGCTGGCGAAGTAGTTGAAACCAAAGGCAAAAAGAAGATTGCCGGGAAACTTGAAGCGGCCAATAGCGAACTGATCGAAGCCAAGTCCGAGGTCAATACGTTCAAGGCCAGGGTCGAAGTTCAACTCGACAAAGTCGAGAAAGTATTCGACGCGCGTGTTGCAAGTGCCTTGAATCGTATCGGCATTCCGTCTAAACATGACGTTGAGGCACTCTCTGCTAAGCTCGATGAGCTGACGGCATTGCTCGAACGTGTCGCGCGTAAACATTAAGGAGAACGGGATGGCTGGCAAAAAAATCACCGAAAAAGAAGGCAGCTCGTGGGCCGGGAAGATTGAAAAGTACTCCCGCAAAATCTGGCTTGCTGGTTTAGGCGTGTACTCGAAGATCGACACTGACGGCAGCAAACTCTTCGAGTCCCTGGTAAAGGACGGCGAGAAAGCCGAAAAACTCACCAAGACGGCAGTCGGCAAGCAAGTCGACGCAGCCAAGGACTCTGCCGAGTCCGCCAAGTCGCGCATCAGCGGCGCGAAGGACCGTGCGTTGGGCACATGGGGTGAGCTGGAAGGGGCTTTTGACAAGCGCCTGAACAGCGCGATCTCCCGTCTGGGCGTGCCCAGCCGCAATGAAGTCAAGGAACTGCACAACAAGGTCGACACCCTGACCAGGCAGATCGAAAAACTCACCGGGGCCAAGGTCACACCGGTTGCGACCAAGGCTACGGCAACCAAGACGGCGGCGGCCAAGCCTGCGGCGAAGGCGGCGGCCAAGCCACTGGTCAAGGCGGCGGCCAAGCCTGTGGCAAAAGTGGCGGCCAAGCCTGCGGCCAAAACCGCAGCGGCCAAACCAGCTGCGAAGGCAGCGGCCAAGCCGGTAGCAACCAAGGCTGCGGCTAAACCCGCAGCTAAACCGGCGGCCAAAACCGCCGCAGCCAAACCGGCTACCGCCAAACCGGCAGCCAAGCCAGCGGCAAAAGCGGCGGCCAAACCTGCGGCCAAGGCAGCAGCGAAACCCGCAGCGGCCAAGAAGCCGGCCGTGAAGAAACCGGCTGCACCAAAAGCGGCTGCACCGAAGGCGCCAACCGCCGCCGCCAAACCGGCAACAGCTCCGGTGAGCACGGCGAACTCCGCCTCGGCTCCAACCCCGGTGGCCACGCCAACATCTACGCCGACTCCATCGACGCCTCCCACCCAGTCCTGATCTACAGAGCTGAAAAAAACGCCCGGCCTGTAATGGCCGGGTTTTTTTTTGCGCCATAGAACCCTACTGTGGGAACGAGCTTGCTCGCGATGGCGGTGTGCCGGTACACATTGTCGTTGAATGTGCCGCAGCCATCGCGAGCAGGCTCGCTCCCACAATGGGTATGCCACTGCCACTGCCGTTCGTTATTCGTGCTCTTCCAGATACCGCAACGCCATTTGCTCGGTGGCGACCTTGATCGCCGGCGGCAGGTGTGGCGCCACCAGCATCATGACTTGATAGACCACCAGGCGAACGTCGCCTTCGCGATCCAGGATCCGCTGGTAGTCCAGGGAAAACAGCAGGGTCATGGTGACCTGTTCCACCAGTTGCCCCAACGCCTGGGTGTCGCTGACCAACAACCCCTGGGCCTTGAGTTGCGCCAGCAATGAGGCCAGGGTTCGCTTCAGCGCGTTGAGCAACTGGCGAATACCCTTGGCCAGCTTCGGCAGGCGCCCGGCCAGGTTCGACAGGTCCTGGAACAAAAATCGGTACTGAGCGAGGCGTTCAACGATCAGGTGCAGGAACAGCCAATAGTCCTCCGGCGCCAGCTGTGCATCGGCAGGTGGGTCCAACAGTGGCGCCAGCTCGGCCCGGAATCGCTCGAACAATCCGAGTATCAGCGGTTCCTTGCCGTGGAAGTGGTAATAGAGGTTGCCGGGGCTGATGCCCATTTCGTTGGCGACTTCCATGGTGGAAACGTTCGGCTCGCCCTTTTCGTTGAATAACTGCAGGGCACAATCAAGGATACGGTCGCGGGTCTTCATCCGGTCTTCTTAATGGTGAGTCGTGCCACGGTCCGCGATGCGGCCGTGCTGAGGCCTTCAGCGCACCCGTACATAGTTTCCGGGCGCGGCTTCCAGAGGCGGATATTTGCTGTTGCCCAGCGCCATGACCGTTTCGCGCTGTTCGCCGGAGCGTTCCTGGATCCAGCCCAGCCACTGGGGCCACCAACTCCCCTCGACGTGCTTGGCGTCGTAGTACCAAGCCCTGGGGTCGCTGCTCAGCTTCGGGTTCTCGATGTAGTTGGCCTTGGGGTTGCCCGGCGGGTTGAGAATGCTCTGCACGTGACCGCTGTTGGACAGCACGAAACGGCGGTCGCCCCCCAGCAGCAGCGTCGAGCGGTACACCGCGTCCCATGGGGTGATGTGGTCGTTGATGCCCGCCACGCTGAAGCTGTCCACCGTGACTTTTTGCAAATCAATCGGCGTGCCGCACACTTCCAGCGCGCCCGGGCGGGTCAGCGGGTTGTGCTTGAAAAAGTCCAGCAGATCGCCGTGGTACGCCGCCGGAAGCCGAGTGCAGTCGTTGTTCCAGTACAGGATGTCGAACGCCGGCGGCTCCTTGCCCAGCAAGTAGTTATTGACGAAATAACTCCATATCAGGTCGTTGGGGCGCATCCAGGCGAATACGCGGGCCATGTCGCGCCCGTCGAGAATGCCTCGCTGGTAGGAGCGACGCTTGGCGGCTTCGAGAGTCTGTTCGTCGATGAACAACGTTGCCGGGCTTTCCATCTCGCTGTCCAGCAGGCTGACCAGGTACGTCGCACTGGCGACCCGGCGCAGCTGGCGCTTGGCCTGCAAATGGCCTTGCAGGGCGGCGATGGTCATGCCGCCGGCGCAGGCGCCCAACAGGTTGACTTCCCGTGCGCCGGTGATCGCCCGGCAGACGTTCATGGCTTCTTGCGTCGCCTCGACATAGCTGGACAGGCCCCATTCACGATGGCGAACGTCGGGGTTGCGCCAACTGATGATGAAGACCTGCAAGCCGTTTTTCAGGGCGTATTGGACGAGGCTATTTGAGGGGCTGAGGTCGAAGATGTAGAACTTGTTGATCTGCGGCGGCACGATCAGCACTGGCGTGGCGAATTGCTTTTCGCTCATCGGTTTGTACTGGATCAGTTCCAGCAGCTCGTTGCGAAACACCACCGCACCGGGTGTGGTTGCCAGGGTCTTGCCGACTTCGAAAGCCTGGGGCGTGACCTGCCGGGGCAGCCCATCGTTGTGCAGCAGGTCGTCCACCAGGTGGCTGATGCCACGAATCAGGCTGGTGCCGCCGGAGTTGAACAGTTCCTTGATCGCCAGCGGATTGAGCAACGTATTGGAGGGCGACACCGCGTCGTTGAGCAGGGAGAAAGTGAAATGGGCACGGGCGCGATCGTCCTCGCTCATGTCGCTTTCGTCGATCCAGCTCCTGACCTGCTTTTGCCAGCTCAGATAGGCTTGCAGGCTACGACGATAGAATGGATTGAGCTGCCAGGTGGGGTCGGCGAAGCGCTTGTCGTTGGGGTTGGTGGGGTGCAGCGTTTCGCCCAGCAGCACGCGCCCCAGTTGACTGCCCAGCCGCAACGCATGCCGGGCGCTGTGCACCGGATTGCGCAAGCCATGAGCGGCGACGTTGCGCAAGGTAGAAAGCAGGTCCCTGCCGCGCAGGCCGGTGACCGCGCTTTGTGCATTGATGAAACTGGCAGGGGCGGGCATGGAACCCTTCGCCGGTTTGTCGCGCATGAGTCAACTCCTTCGTCATCAGGCTAAAAACAAACACACCGAACCAGACAACATAGACGCTGTTTCGGGTAGTTGCGTGATCCGGCGTCCTGCCAGGCGCAATGGGCGGTGTCAGCCGCCACCCAGCGGTGCGGGATGTGGGTGCATGACCGCGCGCTGACGTTCTTCCTCCAGGAATTTCATGATGATCGGTGCCACGGCCTCGGCCCGGGTGATCAAGAACAGATGGCCGTCATCGATGATGTGCAACTGAGAATTGGGAATGCGCCAGGCCAGCATGCGCATGTTGATCAGGGGAATCAGCGGGTCGTCGTCTCCGGCCAGGATCAGCGTTGGCTGGTGGATCTTGTGCAGCCAGTGGATGCTGGTCCAGCCAAGGCCCGCGAAAAGCTGCCAGTAATAACCGAGCTTGCCGGCCGAACGCACCTTGGCCGCGTGACGGGCCGCCAGGCTTGGGTCGCGGCGGAACGAGCCGCCGTAGATCAGTGGAGCGATGCGCATGACATGTGACGGCTGCACGTAGCGCCGGGGGCTGGCCATCATCCACAGCACCTTCGGCTTGCCGGGCACCATGACCGCGCCGGCGGCCGTGGCGGCGAGCACCAGCTTCTTGCAGCGCTCCGGATAGTCGTGGGCGAACTGCTGCGCCAGGGCGCCGCCCCAGGACACGCCGATCACGTTCACCTGCCCGTAGTCCAGGTAATCGAGCATCCGCGCGGTGAGCTTGGCCAGGCCGGGAAAGCGATACGGCCGGCTCGGTGTAGACGAACCGCCGACCCCGGGCACATCGAAGGCGATCACTTCCAGGTCCGGGTCCAGCGCCTCGATGAATGGGAAGACCAGCTCCAGGTTGGCGCCGATGCCGTTGAAAATCAGCAGCGGGGTCAAATGGGGCTTGCCGGGACGTACCGCGGTGCGCAAGGTCTGGCCATCCAGGTCGACGGTACGGAAGATGTACGGTTGCGGCATGCTTCAAGCCCTGGGGTTAAAAAAGCAGAATGGCAGCTTCAAGCTTCAAGCTTCAAGCTTCAAGCTTCAAGTTAAGGCGCTTGTAGCTTGAAGTTCACAGCTATCTTTCATGCACGTAAGTGCCCGGCGCCGCCTCACCGGCCACGTAGGTCTTGTTACCCAGCACCGAGGGCGCTTTCTTCAGCTTGCCCGAGCGCTCGGCCTGCCAGGCTTGCCAGTGCAGCCACCAGGAGTCGGTGTGCTTGGTGGAGTTTTCCATCCAGTCCTCGGCCTTGGCCGGCATGTCCTCGCTGGTCATGTAGCGCGACTTGGGGTTGCCCGGCGGGTTGAGGATGCTCTGGATGTGGCCGCTGCTCGACAACACGAAATCAACCTTGCCGCCAAACAGCTGCGCCGACTTGTAGCAGGACTTCCAAGGCGTGATGTGGTCGTTGGTGCCGGCCAGGGAAAAGATGTCGGCAGTGACCTGCTTGAGGTCGATCGGCGTACCGCATACTTCCAGTGCATTGGGGCGGGTCAGCGGGTTGTTCTTGAACATCTCGATGAGGTCGCCATGGAACGCCGCCGGCAGTCGCGTGGTGTCGTTGTTCCAGAAGAGAATGTCGAACACCGGTGGTTCGTTGCCCAGCAGGTAGTTGTTGACCCAGTAATTCCAGATCAGGTCGTTGGGACGCATCCAGGCGAAGACCTTGGCCATGTCGCGGCCTTCCAGTACGCCGGCCTGGTAGGAATGGCGCTTGGCCGCTTCCAGGGTCTGCTCGTCGACGAACAGGGCCACGTCGGTGTCCAGGGTCGTGTCCAGCACACTCACCAGCAGCGTCAGGGCATTGACCTTCTTCTCGCCGAGCGCGGCGTAATGGCCCAGCAGCGCGGTGCAGGTGATGCCGCCCGAGCAGGCGCCCAGCATGTTGACGTCCTTGCTGCCGGTGATGGCCGTGACAACGTCCACCGCTTCCTTGAGCGCTTCGATATAAGTCGACAGGCCCCACTCGCGCTGCGCCTTGGTGGGGTTGCGCCAACTGATGATGAATGTCTGCACGTTGCTGCGCAGGCAGAAGCGCGCCAGGCTCTTATCCGGGCTCAGGTCGAATACATAGAACTTGTTGATTTGCGGCGGGACCACCAGCAGCGGCCGCTCATGCACCTGCTCGGTGATGGGGCGGTACTGGATCAGCTCCAGCACATCGTTGCGAAACACCACGGCGCCTTCCGTCACGCCCAGGCTCTTGCCGACTTCGAAGGCGCCCATGTCGACCTGGCTCGGCATACCGCCGTTGTGTACCAAGTCTTTTGCCAGGTGGGACAAACCGTCGAGCAGGCTCTTGCCGCCGGTTTCGAAGAAGCGCTTGACCGCCGCCGGGTTGGCCGCCGAGTTGGTCGGGGCCATCGCCTCGGTCATCAGGTTGATCACGAAATGCCCGCGGCTGATGTCCTGGGGCGAGAGGCTGCTGTCGTCGATCCAGGCGTGCAGCTCCTTGCGCCACGCCAGGTAGGTTTGCAGGTAGCGTTTGTAGAGCGGGTTCTGGCTCCAGGCCGGATCGGCGAAACGACGGTCGTCGCTGGTGGGCTGCAACTCGGACTTGCCGAACAGGACCTTCCTCAGCTCAGCGCCGAAATGGGCCACATGCTTGACGCTGTGAAGGGGTTGTCTGATGGTCTGGGTCAGCACCATCCGGGCAGAGGCCAGCAGGTCCTTCCTGCGCAAGCCGACGACGGGATTCAAGCCCAGGGTGTTTTCCGAGGCTTGGTATTTCAACTCATCGTTGTTCTTGTTGCTCATCTACGACGCTCCATTGTCCTTCAGACGAGTACCGGGGCCGTGCCGTGAAGCCGCAAGGCCAATACCAGGTACGCTGCTCGGGGTGACCATTAATTCCGCATCGAGGGCAATGAGGAAACGTGTGCCAGGAACTCGCCGGTTCCTTTGCAGGGAACTTGCCAGCTCCATTGGTTACCCGAGTTTAATTTTTTTCGCAAGCAGGCCAGTCATTGACGATGCTGCGCGGGCATTCAAGCAGATGAGTCTAGAAAATTCGCCCTAAAGCGCCAGCCCTTGAGCTAGAGCATCAGCTTGACGACGGACTCGTTCGGATCGCGGGTTTTTCCGGCGGCCTTGAGCTCGGCGAGATAATCGTTCCACAGGACTTCCTGGCGCACTGCCAACTGATACAGGTAGTCCCAGGTGAACAATCCGCTGTCATGGCCGTCGTCGAAGGTCAATTTCAGTGCGTACTGGCCGGCCGGTTCAACCTTGGTCAGGCCGACGCCGAGCTTGCCGTATTGCAGGATGGGCTTGCCGTGGCCCTGGACCTCGGCGGAGGGCGAGTGCACCCGCAGGAATTCCGCTGGCAGGTGGTATTCCTCGTCTGGCGCGTACTTGAGCGTCAGGGTCTTGGAGGCTTTGTGCAGGTTGATGGCGGTGGGGAGTTTGGTCATGGCCTATGATCCGTCTCTGAAGGACGCGTTGATCTGCAAAACGACGGGGTTCATGTGGGAGCGAGCTTGCTCGCGATAGCGGTTTGACAGTCAATACATGGATTGAATGTTGTGCCGCCATCGCGAGCAAGCTCGCTCCCACAGGTCCGGGGAAACCTGTCGGTGGCTTACAGGATATAGCGCGACAGGTCTTCGTTCTGCGCCAACTCACCCAGGTGGCTGTTGACGTACTCGGCGTCGATGCGGATCGGCGCTTCGTTGTGGGCGCTGGCCAGGTCGCCGGCGCTGAACGAGACTTCCTCGAGCAGACGCTCAAGCAGCGTGTGCAGGCGGCGGGCACCGATGTTCTCGGTCTTTTCGTTGACCTGCCAGGCGATCTGCGCCAGGCGCTTGATGCCTTCGGGCGCGAACTCGATGTTCAGGCCTTCGGTCTTGAGCAGCGCGCAGTATTGCTCGGTCAGCGACGCATGGGGCTCGCTCAGGATGCGTTCGAAATCTTCCGGCGACAGCGCCTTGAGTTCAACACGAATCGGCAAGCGGCCCTGCAACTCAGGAACCAGGTCGCTCGGCTTGCTCAGGTGGAACGCGCCGGAAGCGATGAACAGGATGTGGTCGGTCTTGACCATGCCCAGCTTGGTATTGACCGTGCAGCCTTCGATCAGCGGCAGCAGGTCGCGTTGCACGCCTTCGCGGGACACATCGGCGCCGCCGACGTTGCCGCGCTTGGCGACCTTGTCGATCTCGTCGATGAACACGATGCCATGCTGCTCGACCGCTTCCAGGGCCTTGGCCTTCAATTCTTCTTCGTTGACCAGGCGGCTGGCCTCTTCATCGCGCACCAGCTTCAGCGCTTCCTTGACCTTGAGCTTGCGGCTTTTCTTCTTGCCCTTGCCCATGTTGGCGAACAGGCTCTGCAGCTGGTTGGTCATCTCTTCCATGCCCGGCGGCGCGGAGATGTCGACACCGGCCATCTCGGCCACTTCGATCTCGATCTCCTTGTCGTCCAGCTGGCCTTCGCGCAGGCGCTTGCGGAACAGTTGGCGGGTGTTGGAATCCTGGGTCGCGGCGGAGTCGGCGTTGAAGCCCATGCGCGCAGGCGGCAGAAGCGCATCGAGGATGCGTTCTTCGGCGGCGTCTTCGGCGCGATGGCGAACCTTGGTGATTTCCTGCTCGCGCAGCAGCTTGATAGCGGCATCGGCCAGGTCGCGAATGATCGACTCGACGTCGCGGCCCACGTAGCCCACCTCGGTGAACTTGGTGGCCTCGACCTTGATGAATGGCGCATTGGCGAGCTTGGCCAGGCGACGGGCGATCTCGGTCTTGCCGACACCGGTCGGGCCGATCATCAGGATGTTCTTGGGTGTTACTTCGACGCGCAGTTCTTCAGGCAACTGCATCCGGCGCCAGCGGTTGCGCAGGGCAATGGCGACGGCGCGCTTGGCATCGTCCTGGCCGATGATATGGCGATTGAGTTCGTGGACGATTTCGCGGGGAGTCATGGACATAATAATTGGCGGTCCTCAAGCGGAAGTCTGGGCCTGGATGGGCTCACTCCGCGAGGTCCTGCTCCTCAATGGTCTGGGTGTGGTTGGTGAAGACACAGATGTCGCCGGCAATGCCAAGGGCTGTCTCAACGATTTCCCGGGCCGACAGGTCGGTTTTTTTCAACAGGGCGCTGGCGGCGGCCTGGGCGTAGGCCCCACCGGAACCCATGGCGATCAAGCCGTCTTCAGGCTCAACGACGTCACCGTTGCCGGTGATGATCAGCGAGGCATCCTTGTTTGCGACCGCGAGCATCGCTTCGAGGCGGCTCAGGGAGCGGTCGGTACGCCATTCCTTCGCCAGCTCGACGGCGGCGCGGATCAGGTGGCCCTGGTGTTTTTCAAGCTGGCCTTCAAAACGTTCGAACAGGGTGAAGGCATCGGCGGTGGCCCCGGCGAAACCGGCGATGACCTGGCCGTGGTACAGGCGGCGGACTTTCTTCGCGTTGCCTTTCATCACGGTGTTGCCCAGTGAAACCTGGCCGTCGCCGCCCATGACGACTTTGCCGTGACGGCGGACTGAAACGATGGTGGTCAAGGGAAGAGTCTCCACGCAGCGGGGCGAAAATGCCCGGATGGAACTCATATGGGGGTGGCGTGGGGTTTTTCAACTGCAAGGGTGCGGAGGGGATGAGTGGTCCCTCGCTGTTTTTGGCAGAGGACTTCTTTGTGGCGAGGGAGCTTGCTCCCGCTGGACCGCGCAGTGGTCCCAAGCTTTTAGGGCTGCTACGCAGCCCAGCGGGAGCAAGCTCCCTCGCCACGAAAAGCCTCGCAGCCATAAATGCCTTCGTTGGAATCAGCGGCTCTGGCGTTGTTGTAACAACAGGTTGCTGAAACCGCTGCCGGCCAGTTGTTTCTGGGCCTTGGTCAGCTCTTCCCGATTGCTGAACGGGCCAACCAATACCCGGTACCAGGTTTCGTCCTTCACCGTGCCGGATTCCACCGAAACCGACTGGCCCAGCAAAATGATCTGCGCCCGGACCTTGTCGGCATCGGCTTCCTTGCGGAACGAGCCGGCTTGCAAGAAGAACTTCGTCACTGGCGCAGCCTTTTGTACGGGCGGCGCGGGTGGCGGCGTGATGCCGGCCAGGGCCGCCTGGGCGCGGGCGGTGTCGATCTTGGCGGCTTCGGCCGGGGTCACCGGTGTGGCCGGCACCTGAGGCACTTGTGGTGTCGGCAGGGTTTTCTCCGGCACGGCATCGGGCGGCACGATGACTTCCGATTCCGGCAGCAGGGTATAGAAGTCGTACTTCGGCTTCACCGGTTGCGTCGGGCTCGGCGGGGTCTTGTTGGCCTCGGCGATCCGCGTGGCTTTCTGCTGCTCTTGCCGCACGCGCTTGACGTCATCGCCCTGGCCCGGCTCCAGCTTCATCAGAAAGACAATGAAAGCGCCGACGGTCAAGCCGATGGCCATCCACAACCAGCCCGGAATCGGCTTTTTGGCCGGGGGCTGGTAACGACTGGCGCCGCGTTTGGGTGCAGGTTTTTTCTTGGCGGCCAACTTACATGCGCTCCAGGGTTTCCAGGCCCAGCAGTTCCAGGCCTTGCTTGAGCGTACGTCCGGTCAGCGCGGCGAGGCGCAAGCGGCTCTGCATTTGTGCCGGGGTGTCGGCGCTGAGGATCGGGCAGTTCTCATAGAAGCTGGAGAACAGGCCAGCGACGTCGTACAGGTAGGCACACAAAGTATGCGGTGTACCTTTGTCGGCGACGTTGTTCAGCACCTCGCCGAACTGGGCCAGCCTGGCCGCGAGTTCCTGCTCGTGGGCGGCCTCGAGGACAATCTGACCCTCCACTTCGTCGAAGCGTTTGCCGAGCTTGCGGAACACCCCCGCCACGCGAGTGTAGGCGTACAACAGGTACGGCGCGGTGTTGCCTTCGAAGTTGAGCATCAGGTCGAAGTTGAAGCTGTAGTCGCTGGTGCGGTGTTTCGACAGGTCGGCGTACTTCACCGCGTCGATGCCGACGACCTTGGCAATGTTGCGCAGTTCGTCTTCGGCCAGGTCCGGGTTCTTGCCCTTGACCAAGGTGTAAGCGCGGTCCTGGGCTTCGGTCAGCAGGTCGATCAATTTTACGGTGCCGCCGTCGCGGGTCTTGAATGGGCGGCCGTCGGCGCCGTTCATGGTGCCGAAGCCCATGTGCTCCATTTCCATCGGGTGGGTCACGAAGCCAGCCAGGCGCGCCACTTCGAACACTTGCTGGAAGTGCAGGGCTTGGCGCTGGTCGACGAAATACAACACCCGATCGGCCTTGAGCACGCCGTTGCGGTAGCGTACGGCCGCCAGGTCGGTGGTGGCATAGAGGTAGCCGCCGTCGGCTTTGACGATGATCACCGGCAGGGGCTCGCCATCGGCGGTCTTGAACTGCTCCAGGAACACGCACTGGGCGCCGTTGCTTTCTACCAGCATGCCCTTGGCGCGAAGGTCGTTGACCACGTTGACCAAGTCATCGTTGTAGGCGCTCTCGCCCATCACGTCGGCCATGGTCAGCTTGACGTTCAGCAGCTCGTAGATTTTCTGGCAGTGGGACAGGGAGATGTCCTTGAACTTGGTCCACAGCGCCAGGCACTCGGCATCGCCGGCCTGCAGCTTGACCACCAGGCCACGGGCGCGGTCGGCGAACTCGGGCGATTCGTCGAAGCGTTGCTTGGCGGCGCGGTAGAAGTTTTCCAGGTCCGACAGCTCGTCGCTGGTGATGGGGTTTTCCTGCAGATAGGCCATCAGCATGCCGAACTGCGTGCCCCAGTCGCCGACGTGGTTCTGGCGGATCACGGTGTCGCCGAGAAACTCCAGCACGCGCGCCACGCCGTCGCCAATGATGGTCGAGCGCAGGTGGCCGACGTGCATTTCCTTGGCGAGGTTAGGGGCCGAGAGGTCGACTACGGTGCGCTGCAATGGCCCGGCCTTGCGTACGCCAAGGCGCGCGTCGGCCAGGGCCGCGTCGAGACGCGAGGCCAGGGCCTGGGTGTTCTGGAAGAAATTGATAAAGCCTGGGCCGGCGATATCGGCCTTGCTGACGTTCTCGTCGGCCGGCAGCGCTGCGATGATCTTTTCCGCCAGGTCGCGAGGCTTCATGCCGGCCGGCTTGGCGAGCATCATCGCGATGTTGCTGGCGAAGTCGCCGTGGGTCTTGTCGCGGGTGTTCTCGACCTGAATCGCCGGCGACAGGCCTTCTGGCAGCACACCTTCAGTGACGAGTTGGGTGATGGCTTGCTGGATGAGCTGGCGAATGGTGTCTTTCATGGTCTTCTCTTTCAACCGCAGGCGCGGCGGCGCTTCGATGCGCTGGTGGAAAAACTGGGCATTATCCGTGGCGCGGGCGAGCTTGCCAACTGTAGCGGGTTGGTTGGGGATGTGTGGTGGTTGTTCGGACGCCTTCGCGAGCCGGCTCGCTCCCACATTGAAATGAGGTTTCCGTGGGAGCGAGCCTGCTCGCGAAGGCGGCGTCTGGGTCAGTACAAATCCACCGGATCCACATCCAGCGACCAGCGCACCGCCCGCCCGCTGGGCATCTGTTCGAGCACCAGCAACCAGGCATTCAACAGCCGATGCAGCGGCGCCCGGGCATTGGCCTGCAATAAGAGCTGGGCACGATAGCGCCCGGCGCGTCGTTCCATCGGCGCTGGCACCGGGCCCAAGAGTTCGATGCCGGTGAGGTTCTGTTCCGCCAACAGACGCTCCGCCTCGCTGCACGCTTCATCCAGAAAACCTTCAGCCTGCCCCGGTTTGTGAGCCTCGGCCCGCAACAGCGCCAGATGGGCGAACGGTGGCAGCCCGGCGCCTCGGCGTTCGCTCAACGCCTGCTCGGCGAAGGCAAAATAGCCTTGCTCGGTCAGTTGTATCAGCAGCGGATGATCCGCCAGGTGGGTCTGGATGATCACTTTGCCTGGCTCTTCGGCGCGCCCGGCGCGGCCTGCGACCTGGACGATCAGCTGCGCCATGCGCTCGCTGGCGCGGAAATCGCCGGAAAACAGCCCGCCATCGGCATCCAGGATCGACACCAGCGTGACACGGGGGAAATGATGCCCCTTGGCGAGCATCTGCGTGCCCACCAGGATGCAGGGCTGGCCTTTTTGGATGGTGGCGAACAGATTGTTCATCGCATCCTTTCGGGAAGTGCTGTCGCGATCCACGCGTAGCACCGGATAGTCGGGAAACAAAATGCCCAGCCGCTCTTCGGCGCGCTCGGTGCCGGCGCCCACGGGACGCAAGTCGACTTTCCCGCATTGCGGGCAGTTCCTCGGCATACGCTCGGAGTGCCCGCAGTGGTGGCAGCGCAGTTCGCCGTAGCGTTGATGGACGGTCATTCGTGCATCACAGCGCTCGCAACCGGACATCCAGCCGCAATCATGGCACAGCAGGGTCGGGGCGAACCCCCTGCGGTTGAGGAAGACCAGGACCTGTTGCCCGGCTGCCAGGGTCTGGCCGATGGCTTGCTGCATCGGTCCGGAAATACCGCTATCCAGTGGACGACTTTTCACATCCAGGCGCAGGAAGCGCGGTTGCTTGGCGCCGCCGGCTCGTTCGTTGAGGCGCAGCAGGCCGTAGCGACCGGTGTAGGCGTTGTGCAGGCTTTCCAGCGAGGGCGTGGCCGAGCCAAGGACGATGGGAATGTTTTCCTGACGGGCGCGCACCAGCGCCAGATCCCGCGCGTGATAGCGCAGGCCTTCCTGCTGTTTATAAGAACCGTCGTGCTCTTCGTCGATGATGATCAGGCCGGGATTTTTCATCGGTGTGAACAGCGCCGAGCGGGTGCCGATGATGATATCTGCCTCGCCGTCCCGGGCGGCGAGCCAGGCTTCCAGTCGCTCGCGATCGTTGACCGCCGAGTGCACCAGGGCGATTCGCGCATTGAAGCGTTGTTCGAAGCGCGCCAGGGTTTGTGGGCCGAGGTTGATCTCCGGGATCAGCACCAGGGCTTGTTTGCCGGCTTCGAGGGTCTGGCGGATCAGTTGCAGGTAGACCTCGGTCTTGCCGCTGCCGGTGACGCCCGCCAACAGGAAGGCGTGGTAGCTGTCGAAGCCCGCGCGAATAGCCTCGCAAGCGGCCCGTTGCTCAGCGTTGAGTGGCAGTTCCGGCTGGGCCAGCCAGTGTTCATGGCGTGCGCTCGGAGCATGCCGGCGGACTTCCACCTGGACCAGGTCCTTGGCCAACAACAGGTCGAGGCTGTCCTTACTGAGCATCAACTTGCTCAATAACGGGTGCGCCACGCCATGGGGATGCTGGGCCAGGGTCGCCAGGGCTTCGCGCTGGCGCGGTGCGCGGGCAATACGCGGATCGTCCAGCGAGGCGCCCGGTGCCGCCGACCAGAACCGCTCCTGGCGCGCCTCGGCCGGTTCGCCCTGGCGCAACAGCGCCGGCAGGGCCCAACTCAGGGTGTCACCCAGGCTGTGCTGATAATACTGGGCGGTCCACAGGCATAATTTGAGCAGCGGCGCCGGCAGCGGTGGCGTCGCATCGAGTAGGGCCAGGGCTGGCTTGAGCTTATCGACCGGCACTTCGCTTTGATCGCTGACTTCCACCAGGATGCCGATCATTTCCCGCCGGCCGAACGGCACGCGCAGACGCATGCCCGGTTGCAACTGGGCACGCGGCACTCCAGCCGGGGCGCGGTAATCGAACAGGCGGCGCAGGGGCGATGGCAAGGCGAGGCGCAGGATGGCGTCGGGCACGCGGGGATCTCGGTAAACGGACAAATTCGCAAGTCAATGTAAGAGCGAGCTTGCTCGCGATGGCGGCCTGTCAGTCAACATGCATGTGGCAGATCCACCGCTATCGCGAGCAAGCTTGCTCCCACAGGGGTGTGGTGGGGGCGAGCCTAGCAGACGGTTGGTACAAGGCATAGCTTGCGTGAATGACGATGTCTGGTAGAATCCGCGGCCTAATTACGTGCGGTATTCAACAATAGTGTTGGGTGGCGGCACGCTAGCCTGAGGAAAACACCATGAAAACCGATATCCATCCAGACTACCCAGTTGTTGCAGTCACCTGCAGCTGCGGCAACAAGTTCGAAACCCGTTCGACCTACGGCAAAGCCCTGGCGATCGACGTTTGCAACGAATGCCACCCGTTCTACACCGGTAAGCAAAAGACTCTGGATACCGGCGGTCGCGTTCAGAAGTTCGCCGATCGTTTCGGTGCTTTCGGCAAAGTTACTCCGAAAGCCTGAGGCTAATCATTTTGGAAAGTCTTTCGGGCTATTCCAGACTGATGAAAAAGGCGTCCCTTGCGGGCGCCTTTTTTGTGTCCGCGATTTGGCTTTGTGGTGCTCAGGCGTCCTGCCCTTCGCCGGGTGAGCTGCCCGAAGTGGCCGTTCAGCGGGTCGTGGACGGCGACACCGTGTACCTCGAGGACGGTCGTCGCATCCGCATGATCGGCCTCAACAGCCCGGAGCTGGGCAAGCGCGGGCGTGCTGATGAACCGTTCGCCGTGGCGGCGCACCAGCGACTCGAGGCCTTGGTGGCCGCCAGCGCCGGCCGGGTCAAGGTATTGCCGGGTCGGGACGACCGCGATGATTACGGGCGCACGCTTGCTCATGTCTACGACCGCCAGGGCCGAAACCTGGAAGAACAGTTGATTGCCGAGGGGCTGGGTTTCCTGGTGGCGGTCGCGCCGAACGTTGAGTTGGTGGAGTGTCAGCAGGCGGCGGAACGCCAGGCGCGGCAAGCAAGGCTCGGGATCTGGAAGAAATCCCCGGTCACGCGAGCCGAGCAAATCAAGGCGCCCGGCTTTGCGTTGGTCAGCGGCCGTGTAGACAGCGTGCAACGCAATCGCGGCGGTATCTGGATCGAACTGCAAGGCGCGGTTGTCCTGCACATCGCTCCCAACCTGCAGCGCAATTTCGATGCGTCGATGTTGAAACGCCTGCAAGGCCGGACAGTCGAGGCGCGCGGTTGGGTCATCGATCGCTCTCGACGTGGAGCTACCAAGCAGGGGCAGGCGCGATGGATGTTGCCGCTGACCGATCCGGCAATGTTGCAGCCGGTGCTCTGAGAAAATAATTGTAGACATTTCTTTGCTCGATTGTATGCATCAAGCCCTTGTGTTTCGCTGCTCTTGGCCCAAAGTCGTAGGGCAGGGCGCTTGACAGGAGTGACTGGTCAGTCTTGTAGGGACTTTGCGAGGCGCGTATCCTCGGCGGTCCGTCTGTCCAACACAGTAAAAAGCGGAATGCCCACATGTCTGATCTGAAAACTGCCGCTCTCGAATATCACGCTAATCCTCGTCCAGGAAAGCTGAGTGTCGAGCTCACCAAGGCCACCGCTACTGCCCGCGACTTGTCGCTGGCCTACAGCCCCGGCGTAGCCGAACCAGTGCGTGAAATCGCTCGCGACCCTGAGCTGGCCTACAAATACACCGGCAAGGGCAACCTGGTTGCAGTCATTTCCGATGGCACCGCGATTCTCGGCCTGGGTGACCTCGGCCCGCTGGCTTCCAAGCCAGTCATGGAAGGCAAGGGAGTCCTGTTCAAGCGCTTCGCCGGCATCGATGTGTTCGACATCGAAGTCGATTCCGAAAGCCCGCAAGCCTTCATCGACACCGTCAAGCGCATCTCCATCACCTTCGGCGGCATCAACCTGGAAGACATCAAGGCACCTGAGTGCTTCGAGATCGAGCGCGCCCTGATCGAACAGTGCGACATCCCGGTTTTCCACGATGACCAGCAC
The DNA here is from genome assembly GCF_054130985.1 of Pseudomonas sp. R4-84. Classification (NCBI taxonomy): domain Bacteria; kingdom Pseudomonadati; phylum Pseudomonadota; class Gammaproteobacteria; order Pseudomonadales; family Pseudomonadaceae; genus Pseudomonas; species Pseudomonas sp. R4-84. The sequence goes on along the minus strand of NZ_CP096390.1, from coordinate 5,154,011 downwards.
GGTACTGCGATCGTGACCGCAGCCGGCATGATCAACGCCCTGGAAATCGCTGGCAAAACCCTGCCGGAAGCCAAGATTGTCTGCCTGGGCGCGGGCGCTGCGGCCATCTCCTGCATGAAATTGCTGGTGAGCATGGGCGCCAAGATCGAAAACATCTTCATGATCGACCGTACCGGCGTGATCCACTCCGGCCGTGACGACCTGAACCAATACAAGGCCGTGTTCGCCCACGCGACCGACAAGCGCTCCCTGGCGGACGCGCTGGACGGTGCGGACGTGTTCGTCGGCCTGTCGGGCCCGAACCTGCTGACCCCGGAAAACCTGCTGCGCATGGCGCCGAACCCAATCGTGTTTGCCTGCTCGAACCCGGATCCGGAGATCTCCCCAGAGCTGGCTCACGCGACTCGCAGCGACGTGATCATGGCCACCGGCCGTTCGGACTACCCGAACCAGGTCAACAACGTGCTGGGCTTCCCGTTCATCTTCCGTGGTGCCCTGGACGTTCGCGCCAAGCGCATCAACGAAGAAATGAAAGTCGCGGCCGCCAACGCCCTGCGCGAACTGGCCAAGCTGCCGGTGCCTCAGGAAGTGTGCGACGCCTACGGCGGCATCAAGCTGGAATTCGGTCGTGAGTACATCATCCCGAAACCCATGGACGCCCGCCTGATCACCCTGATCTCCGACGCCGTGGCCAAGGCCGCCATCGAGACGGGCGTGGCCACCCTGCCGTACCCGAAGAACTACCCGCTCAAAAGCGTGGATGACGTGTTCAACGGCTAAGTCGTTGTAGCGCTTCAACAAAAAGCCCAGGCTCTATGATGAGTCGGGGCTTTTTTGTGCGTGCCGGTTTTGTATGGCCACCAAAAATCCCTCTGTGGGAGCGAGCTTGCTCGCGATGACGATTTTCAATTAAACCGAGGTCTCCCAAGCCCAGCGCTTGAACCCCAATCCAACCCCTGTGGCGAGGGAGCTTGCTCCCGCTCGGCTGCGCAGCAGTCGCAAGCCGGGCAATGCGGTCGGTCTATAAACATGCAGGGCCTGCTGCGCAGGCCAGCGGGAGCAAGCTCCCTCACCACGGGTTTTGGGTGGCCTGGGCTGCCGCCATCGCGAGCAAGCTCGCTCCCACATTGGTTCGGTGTTGGACATTGATTGTGCGACCGCTACAAATCCCCCTGTGGGAGCGAGCTTGCTCGCGATGACGATCTTCAATTCACCCCAGGCCTCTCAGCCCAACGCTCAAGTCTCAATCCAACCCTGTGGCGAGGGAGCTTGCTCCCGCTCGGCTGCGCAGCCGTCGCAAACCGGGCAATGCGGTCGGTCTATAGGCATGCAGGGGCCTGCTGCGCAGGCCAGCGGGAGCAAGCTCCCTCGCCACGGGTTTTGGGTTGCCTGGGCCGCCGCCATCGCGAGCAAGCTCGGCTCCCACAGGGAGGTGGGGTCGGTCAGAACAGATCGATCGGCGCCGCCTCGTCTGCCGGCAACGGGCTGCCCGGCGCTACGCCGTTGCCCAGCTCGTTGACCGACGGCGGGGTGTCTTCGCTCTTGAACAGTTCGAAGTACGCACCCGGCGTACCTGGCGTGGCCGCGCGGCCGCTGACCGGGTCGACTCGCAGGCTGAGGATGCCTTCCGGTTCAGGCTGGGTGTGGGGCGGCTTGTCCTTGAGGGCGGCGCCCATGTAGCTCATCCAGATCGGCAGCGCCACGGTGCCACCGAACTCTCGCCGACCCAGGCTTTCGGGCTGGTCGAAACCGGTCCAGACGGTGGTCACGTAATCGGCGTTATAGCCGGAGAACCAGGCGTCCTTGGATTCGTTGGTGGTACCGGTCTTGCCCGCCAGGTCGGTGCGGCCCAAGGCGAGGGCTCGACGGCCGGTGCCGAGCTTGATCACGTCCTGCAGCATGCTGTTGAGAATGTAGGTGGTGCGTCCGTCAACGATGCGTTCGGCGATTGCCGGCGCTTGTGGTACGGCAGGGGCGGTGGTGGCTTCGCCGCCTGTTGCGTTCACCGTGAAGGTCTCAGTGGCAGGCGCGGCGACGCCGTTGCTGGCCTCTTCGCCCGTGGGGACCCGTGGCGGGTTGGCAAGGAACAGCGTTTCGCCGTTACGGCTTTCTATCTTATCGATGATATACGGGGTGATCTTGTACCCGCCGTTGGCAAATGTGCTCCAGCCCGTGGCGATCTCCATCGGCGTCAGCGTCGCGGTGCCCAGGGCCAGGGACAGGTTGCGCGGCAAGTCCTGCTTGTTGAAGCCGAACTTGCTGATGTAGTCGATGGTGCGGTCTACGCCCAGGGCCTGCAGCAGGCGAATCGATACAAGGTTGCGGGACTTGTACAAGGCTTCGCGCAGGCGAATCGGGCCAAGGAAGGTATTGGTGTCGTTCTTGGGGCGCCAGACCTTGTCCAGGTATTCGTCGACAAAGACGATCGGCGCATCGTTCACCAGGCTGGCGGCGGTGTAGCCGTTATCCAGCGCGGCGCTATAGACGAATGGCTTGAAGCTCGAACCCGGCTGGCGCTTGGCCTGCAAGGCACGGTTGTAGTTGCTCTGCTCGAATGCGAAGCCACCCACCAGCGAACGGATCGCGCCGTTTTGCGGGTCCAGGGAAACCAGCGCGCCCTGGGCGGCCGGGATCTGGCTGAACTTGAGGGAATTGTCCGGCTGGCGCTGCACCCGGACGAGGTCGCCGACCTGCGCCACGTCCGATGGCTGGCGAGGATTGGCCCCCATGCTGTTGGTATTGAGGAACGGACGGGCCCATTTCATGGTGTCCCATGCCACGTGCTCTTCCGAATCGCCATTGCGTGTCAGGACCTTGATGCCGTCCTTGTCCACCTGGGTGACGATCGCCGGTTCCAGGCTGCTGATGGTGCGTTGCTTGGTCAATTCCTGGGCCCAGGCTTCCTTGGTCTTGCCTGGCAGGCGCGATTCAGGGCCCCGGTAGCCATGGCGCTGGTCATAGGTCATCAAGCCTTCGTGCAGCGCGGTATTGGCCATTTCCTGCAGATCGCTCGGCACCGTGGTGGTGACGCGGAAACCTTCGGTGTAGGCGTCGCTGCCATAGCGACCGACCATCTCGGCACGGGCCATCTCGGCGATGTACGGGGCGTTCACTTCTGGAGTCGGGACGTGGTAGCTGGCGTTCAGCGGCTCATTGACCGCGGCGGTGTAGTCCGCTTCGCTGATCTTGCCGAGCTTGTACATGCGCCCCAGGATCCAGTCGCGACGTTCCTTGCTGCGCGCCGGATTGGCCAGCGGATTGAAGCGCGACGGCGCCTTGGGCAGGCCGGCGATCATCGCCATCTGCGCCAGGCTCACATCGCGGATCGACTTGCCGTAATACACCTGGGCTGCCGCCTCGATGCCGTAGGCGCGGTTGCCCAGGTAAATCTTGTTCACGTACAGCTCGAGGATCTCGTCCTTGGTCAGCTGCCGCTCGATTTGCAGGGCGAGGAGGATCTCGGTGGTCTTGCGCGAGAAGCTGCGCTCGCTGGTCAGGAAGAAGTTCTTCGCCACCTGCATGGTGATGGTGCTGCCACCGGACTGGATGTGGCCGCTCTTGATCAGCTGGCTGGCGGCGCGCATCAGGCTGCCGGGATCGACGCCGTAGTGGTTGGCGAAATTGTCGTCTTCAGCACTTAGTAACGCATTGATGAAATTGGGCGGAATGTCGGCGAAACGGATCGGCGTGCGGCGCATTTCGCCAAATTCGGCGATCAACTTGTTGTCGCTGCTGTACACCCGCAGGGGAATCTGCAACTGAATACTTCTCAGCGCCTCCACGGACGGCAATCCCGGACTAAGGTAAAGAAACGCACCGCTCAGGCCCAAGAGCAGTCCGCAGAAAACGGCGACGATGGACCATCCGAAAAATTTCAGCAGACGAATCAAGGCTTTTGGATATCCAGGCAAAGAATGAAAAGGCGCCAGGTGCAGGGAAGAACCCGTGCTTGCAACAAAGCGAAAAAAAACGCTGGGCATTATAAGCATTTTTTTTCGTCGGGAACGCCATCCGGACGTTCGTCGGTCCGGGGGGATTGAACGCAACGCTTATTAGAGAGTCCGTAACTCACGGATAGTCATAGGGAATTGGTAGTGCTACGACTCTTCAATAAAAAAGCCCATGCGCTTCTGGGAATCGACATCAGCTCGACGTCGGTGAAGCTGCTCGAATTGAGTCGCCAGGGTGATCGTTATCGCGTCGAGTCGTATGCGGTCGAGCCTCTGCCGGCCAATGCCGTGATCGAAAAGAACATTGCCGAGCTCGAAGGCGTGGGGCAGGCGCTGTCGCGGGTGCTCGCCAAGGCCAGGACGCCCTTGCGCAACGTGGCGGTGGCCGTCGCGGGTTCGGCGGTCATCACCAAGACCATCGAGATGGATGCCGGGCTGTCCGATGACGAAATGGAAAACCAGCTCAAGATCGAAGCCGACCAGTACATTCCTTACCCCCTGGATGAGGTAGCGATCGATTTCGAGGTTATTGGCGTTTCGCCCCGCAGCACCGAGCGGGTCGAGGTGCTGCTGGCCGCGTGTCGCAAGGAAAATGTCGAGGTCCGCGAGGCCGCGCTGGCGCTCGCTGGGTTGACGGCCCGCGTGGTCGACGTGGAGGCCTATGCGCTGGAGCGTGCCTTTGGCCTGCTCGCGACCCAGTTGGCGGCGACTCAGGAACGATTGACGGTGGCGGTCGTCGACATCGGTGCCACGATGACCACCCTCAGCGTGTTGCACAACGGGCGCATCATCTATACCCGCGAGCAGTTGTTCGGTGGCCGCCAACTGACCGAGGAAATCCAGCGCCGCTACGGCCTGACGCCGGAGCAGGCCGGCCTGGCAAAAAAGCAGGGAGGGTTGCCAGACGACTATCTCGGCGAGGTGCTGCAGCCGTTTCGCGAAGCATTGGTCCAGCAGGTATCGCGCTCGCTGCAATTTTTCTTTGCCTCCGGCCAGTACAGCGCGGTCGATCACATCCTGTTGGCCGGCGGCACGGCTTCGGTGGCGGGGCTGGATCGGCTCATCGAGCAGCGCCTGGGCACACCCACCCAGGTGGCCAATCCGTTCGCCAACATGGCCCTGAGCAGCAAGGTCAACGCGGGCGCCCTGGCCAGTGACGCGCCCGCGCTGATGATCGCCTGCGGGTTGGCCCTCAGGAGTTTCGACTGATGGCGCGGATCAACCTTCTACCCTGGCGCGAAGAGCTGCGCGAAGAGCGCCGCAAGCGCTTTCTGCTGGCATTGGTCGGCGCGCTGGTCGGTGCGGTGGGCCTGACCTTGATCGCGGTGCAATATCTGAACAGTGCCATCGACTATCAAACAGCGCGCAACAGCCACCTGCGCGAGCAGATTGCCGTCCTGGACGAGCGCATCGAGCAGATCAGCGAATTAAAGGCACGGCGGCAACAATTGCTGGAGCGCATGCGCATCATCCAGGACCTGCAGGGCAATCGGCCGGTCAGCGCGCGGATTTTCGATCAGTTGGCGCGGACCCTGCCCGACGGTGTGTATTTCACTGACGTCAAGATGGAAGAGGGCACCTTGTCCATAACAGGGGCGGCGGAGTCGAACAACCGCGTCTCTGACCTGATGCGCAACCTGGACTCATCGGACTTGTTCGACGCTCCGAGCCTGACGGAAGTGAAGGCCACCACGGCGGGCCAGCTCGACCAGGCGAACATCTTTCAGCTGACGGTTCGCCAGACCCGCCCGGCCGATGCGGAGGACGCCCAATGAAGCCCGGAGAATGGCTGGACGCACTGCGCAAGATCGACCTCAGCGACTTGGACACCAACAATATTGGTTCGTGGCCGGCACCGATCAAATGGCTGGCTGGCATTGTGCTGGTGATACTGGTTCTGGGGCTGGGCTATAACTTCGCCTTGAGTGACCTGCAGACTCAGTTGCAGCAAGTGCAGGAAGAGGAGAACACCCTCAAGGCGCAATTTGCGGGCAAGGCTCACATGGCGGCGAACCTGGAGCGCTACACCGAGCAGATGAAGCAAATGGAGACCTCGTTCGGCGTGTTGCTGCGGCAGTTGCCCAGCGACACCGAAGTGCCAGGCCTGTTGGAAGACATCACCCGCACCGGCCTGGGCAGTGGCCTGGAGTTCGAGGAAATCAAACTGCTGCCGGAAGTCACCCAGCCGTTCTACATCGAGCTGCCGATCCAGATCACCGTGACGGGCGGCTACCATGACCTGGCGACATTCGTCAGCGGCGTGGCCGGGTTGCCGCGAATCGTGACTCTGCACGACTTCGAGATCGCCCCGATGGAGCCCGAGGAGGGGACGAAGCTGCGCATGAGCATCCAGGCCAAGACCTACCGGTACAACGAGCAGGAGGCGCAGCCATGATGTCGGCCTGGCGTGTGAGCCTGCTGGCCGGGTTGGTCGCGTTGGCCGGCTGTAACAGCGACGACGGCTTCAGTGACCTGGATGCCTACATGAACGAGGTGCGCCTGCGCCCACCTGGCAAGATCGAGCCAACGCCGACCTTCAAGCCCAACGAAACCTTCACCTACAGCGCCGCGAACCTGCGCAGCCCTTTCTCCAGGCAAGTGCGCATGGACCAGGCGGGTCGGCCGCAGGGCTCGCGCAACGTGCGGCCCGATCCCAACCGGGTCAAGCAGTACCTGGAAGGCTTTAATATCGAGCAGTTCGAGATGGTCGGGACGATCTCCAATGCCAGCGGTTCCTTTGCACTGGTACGAGGCGCGGGCGGCGTACATCGGCTGAAGGTGGGGGACTACCTGGGACGCAATGATGGGCGGGTCGTCGCGATCAGCGCCACGCAGGTCGATGTGGTCGAAATCGTTCCCGATGGCGAGGGCGCCTGGCTGGAGCGGCCGCGGACCATTCCTTTGAAAGAGCACTCATAGTGGAATTCGAACAATGAACAGGATTTTTCCAGCCCTCGGTATTTCGCTATGGATAGCGCTGTTGTCACCGATGGTACAGGGGGCCAGCCTGAAGACGCTCGATGTCGCGGCGTTGCCGGGGGACCGTGTCGAACTGAAGCTCAGCTTCGATGGTCCGCCGCCCCCACCCCGGGGCTATACCACCGAACAACCGGCGCGAATCGCGCTGGACCTGCCCGGCGTGACCAATCGATTGGCCAGCAAAAGCCATGACCTGGGCGGCGGCAACGCACGCAGCGCCACCGTGGTCGAGGCGGGGGACCGCACGCGGCTGATCATCGGCCTTACCCAGCTGGCGCCCTATGACACGCGGATCGAGGGCAACAACCTCTTCGTAGTGGTTGGCAAGGGCGCGACCGCCAGGGCCGCGGCGCAGGCACCGCGCCCTGCAGGAGCCGTACCGTCCCTCACCAGGGCCAGCGCTCCGGCAGGCAAGGCCATCCGGGGCGTGGACTTCCAGCGTGGGACCCAAGGGGAAGGCAATGTGGTCATTGACTTGTCCGACCCTTCCATTGCGCCCGATATCCAGGAGCGCGAAGGCAGGATCATCCTCGACTTCCCCAGGACCCAGTTGCCCGAACCCCTGCGGGTGCGCCTGGACGTCAAGGATTTCGCCACCCCGGTGCAGTTCGTCAATGCCAGCGTGGGTTCCGACCGCGCCACCATCAGCATCGAACCCAGCGGCACCTTCGACTATTCGACCTACCAGACCGACAACAAGCTGACCGTGAGCGTCCGGCCAATGACGGTCGAAGACTTGCAGAAACGCAACAGCGATCGCGCCGCCTACAACGGGGAAAAGCTGTCACTCAACTTCCAGGACATTGAAGTGCGCTCGGTGCTGCAGTTGATCGCCGACTTCACCAACCTTAACCTGGTGGCCAGCGACACCGTGCAAGGCGGTATCACCCTGCGGTTGCAGAACGTGCCGTGGGACCAGGCGCTGGATCTCGTGCTCAAGACCAAGGGGCTCGACAAGCGCAAGGTCGGTAATGTCCTGTTGGTGGCGCCCGCCGACGAGATTGCGGCACGCGAGCGCCAGGAGCTTGAGTCCCAGAAGCAGATTGCCGACCTGGCACCGCTGCGGCGCGAGCTGCTGCAGGTCAACTATGCCAAGGCGGCCGACATCGCCAAACTGTTCCAGTCGGTCACCAGTGCCGAGGCGAAGGCCGACGAGCGGGGCACGATCACGGTCGATGAACGCACCAACAACATCATCGCCTACCAGACCCAGGACCGGCTCGACGAGCTGCGCCGGATCGTCGCGCAACTGGACATACCCGTGCGTCAAGTGATGATCGAGGCGCGAATCGTCGAGGCCAACGTCGATTACGACAAGAGCCTGGGCGTGCGCTGGGGGGGCTCGATACAGAACAAGGGCAACTGGAATTCTTCCGGCGTCACCACGGGAGACTCCACGACCATCGGCACGCCGGGCAGTACCGGCACCAACCAACCGTTCGTCGACCTCGGGGCTTCAGGCAACACCTCAGGGATTGGTATCGCGTTCATCACGGACAACGTGCTGCTGGACCTGGAACTGACCGCCATGGAAAAAACCGGCAACGGCGAAATCGTTTCCCAGCCCAAGGTGGTGACCTCCGACAAGGAGACCGCGAAAATCCTCAAGGGCACGGAAATTCCCTACCAGGAAGCCAGCTCCAGCGGCGCCACCTCGGTGTCGTTCAAGGAAGCATCGTTGTCGCTGGAGGTCACGCCGCAGATCACCCCGGACAACCGCATCATCATGGAGGTCAAGGTCACCAAGGATGAGCCGGATTATCTGAACAAAGTGCAGGATGTCCCGCCGATCAAGAAGAATGAGGTCAACGCCAAGGTGCTGGTCAATGACGGCGAGACCATTGTTATTGGTGGCGTTTTCTCAAATACTCAGAGCAAGGTTGTAGATAAGGTGCCATTTCTTGGCGATGTGCCGTATCTTGGCCGCCTTTTCCGGCGTGATGTGGTCTCGGAGAAAAAATCCGAGCTGCTGGTGTTTCTCACTCCGCGTATCATGAACAACCAGGCGATTGCTGTGAGTCGTTGATTCTGTGCGAAATTTGATTCTTGTTGGGCCGATGGGGGCTGGAAAAAGCACCATCGGTCGTTTGCTGGCCAAAGAGCTGCGCCTGCCATTCAAAGATTCCGACAAGGAAATTGAATTGCGCACGGGTGCCAATATCCCATGGATCTTCGATAAGGAAGGCGAGCCGGGCTTTCGGGACCGCGAGCAGGCGATGATTGCCGAGCTGTGCGATTTTGAAGGCGTGGTGCTGGCCACCGGCGGCGGCGCGGTCATGCGCGAAGCCAATCGTCGGGCGCTGCATGCCGGAGGGCGAGTGGTCTATCTGCATGCTTCCGTCGAACAGCAGGTTGGCCGTACCGCCCGCGATCGCAACCGGCCGCTGCTGCGTACGGCCGACCCGGCCAAGACCTTACGGGACCTGCTGGAAGTGCGAGACCCTCTGTATCGGGAAATCGCCGACCTGGTCATCGAAACCGACGAGCGGCCGCCACGGATGGTGGTACTGGAAATCCTCGATCGCCTGCAACAATTGCCCCCCCGTTAATGCGCGGCGCGAAATGCGCTATCCTCGGCGTCCCGCCTTGGCCCGTCTGGGGCGTGGCGGATGGCCATTAACTGGCGCCACAGCGGGCACCGTGTAATTTCGTCAATGCAGGCAGGACGCCTGATTTCATCTTCACTGTGGGGACACATGCAGACACTTAAGGTCGACCTGGGCGAGCGCAGCTACCCGATTCATATTGGCGAAGGCTTGCTGGACCAGCCCGAATTGCTGGCGCCGCACATCGCCGGGCGGCAAGTCGCGATCATCTCCAACGAAACCGTCGGCCCTTTGTATCTGGAACGCCTGGCACGCAGCCTGTCTGCCTATTCGGTCATTTCCGTCGTGTTGCCCGACGGCGAGGCCTTCAAGAACTGGGAAACCCTGCAACTGATTTTCGACGGCCTGCTGACTGCCCGGCATGACCGCCGCACCACCGTGGTTGCCTTGGGTGGCGGTGTGATCGGCGACATGGCCGGTTTTGCGGCGGCTTGCTATCAGCGCGGTGTCGATTTCATCCAGATCCCCACTACGCTGCTTTCCCAGGTCGACTCGTCGGTAGGTGGCAAAACCGGCATCAATCATCCGCTGGGCAAGAACATGGTGGGCGCGTTCTACCAGCCCAACGTGGTGCTGATCGACACGGCAACGCTCAAGACCCTGCCGCCCCGTGAGTTGTCCGCGGGCTTGGCCGAGGTCATCAAGTACGGATTGATCTGCGACGAGCCTTTCCTCGGCTGGCTCGAAGACAATGTCGACCGCCTGCGCGCGCTGGACCAGGCGGCGCTGACTTACGCCATCGAGCGCTCCTGTGCCGCCAAGGCCGCGGTGGTCGGCGCCGATGAACGTGAATCGGGCGTGCGCGCCACGCTGAACCTGGGCCATACCTTCGGCCATGCCATTGAAACCCACATGGGCTATGGCGTCTGGCTGCATGGCGAGGCGGTTGCCGCGGGTACGGTCATGGCCCTGGAAATGTCCATGCGCCTGGGCTGGATCAGCGAGCAGGAGCGTGATCGTGGGATCCGTCTGTTCCAGCGTGCCGGGCTGCCGGTGGTGCCGCCCGAGGAAATGAGCGAGGCGGATTTCCTTGAACACATGGCAATCGACAAGAAAGTGATCGACGGTCGTCTGCGTCTGGTGCTGCTGCGCCGCATGGGCGAAGCGGTGGTGACCGACGATTATCCGAAAGAGGTTCTACAGGCCACGCTGGGAGCGGACTACCGCGCCCTGGCTCAGCTTAAAGGTTAAAAAGATTCCGATGACTAGTTTGCATGCCGACGAGGCTTTCCTCGGCCATTTCCAGTTGAGTCACGACCCTTTCGCCCCACGGGTCCCGGGTTTCAAATTCTTTCCCGCCCAGCGCAAGCCGGTGCTGGGCCAGTTGCATCATCTGGCGCGCTACAGCCAGTTGCTGTTGGTCGTCACCGGCCCCCAGGGCAGCGGCAAGACCTTGCTGCGCCAGGCCCTGGTGGCCAGCACCAACAAACAGTCGGTGCAAAGCGTCGTGATATCGGCCCGTGGCGCCGGCGACGCAGCTGGCGTGCTGCGTCAGGTCGCCCAGGCACTGAATGTCGAGCAGGCGGAAATCGGCGCGATTCTCGGCCAGATCGTGCAACTGGCGTTGACGGGGCAGGAAGTCTATCTGCTGGTGGACGATGCCGAGCAACTCGACGAATCCGCCCTGGAAGCCCTGTTGGCCCTGGCTGCCGGCGCGCCGGAGGGTCGTCCTCATGTGTTCCTGTTTGGCGAGTCGTCGTTGATCGCTGAACTCGAGCAACTGGACCTTGAGGAAGAGCGTTTCCACGTTATCGAACTGGCGCCCTACACCGAGGAAGAAACCCGTGAATATCTGGCCCAGCGTCTCGAAGGCGCCGGCCGGGGTATCGAACTTTTCACCGCGGATCAGATCTCTGAGATTCACGAAAGCTCCGACGGCTGGCCAGGGAATATCAACCAGGTAGCCCGAGATGCTCTGATCGAAATCATGATCGCCAGCCGCTCAGCGGTGAAGCGTCCAAGTATGGGGTTCAACATGCCGAAGAAACACGTATTGGCGATTTCCGCCGTGGTCGTGGTCGCGGTGGCTGCCGCCTGGCTGATGCCGGGTCGCAGCAAAGCACCGACCACCGGCGCACCTGCCAACGAACAGGCACAGCTGCCTCTCGGTCAGGGCACGCCACAACCCAACGGCGGTGCCCCGGCGGTGGAATTCGCCGGCAATACCCAGCCAATGCCACTGCCGCTGGTCGGCCAGTCGCAGCCGGTCATGCGCGGTCCGTTGGCTGAAGCCGCCGGTGGAATCACCGAGGGTGACGACGGAGCGCCGCCTCCGATCGAAGACACCAGCGACGTGCCACCTACTGTGACCACCACCGCGCCGCCTGCGGGCGTACCGGCCGGCCCTGCGCCGACGCCATCGCCGGCTCCGGCCGCCAAGCCGACCCCTGCGCCTACTCAGGTCGCCACCGCCAAGCCCGCTCCTGCACCTGCGCCAGCGGCCAAACCGGCGGCGCCAGCACCCGCGGCCAAGCCTGCTGCCCCGGCCAAGGCCGCGGGCGGTAGCTGGTACGCCGGTCAGGCTCCGGGCAACTATGTGGTGCAGATCCTTGGCACCAGCTCTGAAACCGCCGCGCAGAACTTCGTCAAGGAGCAAGGCGGCGAGTACCGTTATTTCAAGAAAGTACTCAACGGCAAGCCGCTGTATGTCATCACTTACGGCAGCTTTGCCAACCGTGACGCAGCCGTTTCCGCCATCAAGGCCTTGCCAGCGAAGGTTCAGGCTGGTAAACCTTGGCCTCGCACTGTCGCCAGCGTCCAACAGGAACTGGCAGCAACTCGCTGATGATTCGGCGGCCTTACCCAGGCCGCCTCTCCCGGCAACCTCAAAATTTCCGCAAGGGCGGGCGGCCTTTCAGGCCGCGCGCCTTGTGGTGTCTGCGTCACAGTAGTGTTTGAGTCGTAGCGGTCGAACCCAAAAAAGTTTTGACTAGCACAGCATATAGCTTTAAACCTTTCACAAATGCGACATGGATTTGCGACAGTTCGTCGTCAAATTTGTGGGCCTCTGTGTCGGTGTGTACAATGACCTCCCTTTTGCCCCCGCAAAGCTGGCGTACGTTCGGCGCGGCATGCAACTGGTTGAATTGAAAAGAAATTTGCCTCGCTAAGAGGCAGCCTGGTGAGAAAGTGTCTATGAAAGCAGGTCTGTACCAACCAGATGAATTCAAGGATAACTGCGGTTTCGGCCTGATAGCCCACATGCAGGGCGAGCCCAGTCATACCCTTTTGCAAACGGCCATTGAGGCCCTGACCTGCATGACCCACCGTGGTGGGATCAACGCCGACGGCAAGACCGGTGACGGTTGTGGCTTGCTGATTCAAAAGCCAGACGAGTTCCTGCGTGCCATTGCCCAGGAAACGTTTGGCGTGACCCTGCCCAAGCAGTACGCCGTGGGCATGGTGTTTTTCAATCAGGACCCGGTCAAGGCCCAGGCCGCTCGCGAGAACATGAACCGCGAGATCCTGGCCGCCGGCCTGCAACTCGTCGGCTGGCGCAAAGTGCCGATCGACACCAGCGTCCTCGGCCGCCTGGCCCTCGAGCGCCTGCCGCTGATCGAACAGGTGTTCATTGCCGGTGAAGGCCTGAGCGACCAGGAAATGGCGATCAAGCTGTTCAGCTCCCGTCGTCGTTCGTCCGTGGCCAACGCCGCCGACACCGATCACTACATCTGCAGCTTTTCCCACAAGACCATTATCTATAAAGGCCTGATGATGCCGGCGGACCTCACCGCCTTCTATCCGGACCTGAGCGACGAGCGCCTGAAAACCGCGATCTGCGTGTTTCACCAGCGCTTCTCCACCAACACTCTGCCGAAATGGCCACTGGCCCAGCCATTCCGCTTCCTTGCCCATAACGGCGAGATCAACACCATCACCGGCAACCGCAACTGGGCCCTGGCCCGTCGCACCAAGTTCGCCAACGATTTGATGCCGGACCTCGAAGAGCTTGGCCCGCTGGTCAACCGCGTCGGTTCGGACTCCTCGAGCATGGACAACATGCTGGAGCTGATGGTCACCGGCGGCATCGACCTGTTCCGTGGCGTGCGCATGCTCGTGCCGCCTGCCTGGCAGAACGTCGAGACCATGGACCCGGACTTGCGGGCCTTCTACGAATACAACTCCATGCACATGGAGCCGTGGGACGGCCCGGCCGGTATCGTCATGACCGACGGTCGCTATGCGGTGTGCCTGCTGGACCGTAACGGCCTGCGCCCGGCGCGCTGGGTCACCACGACCAATGGTTTCATCACCCTGGCCTCGGAAATCGGTGTCTGGAACTACCAGCCCGAAGACGTCATCGCCAAAGGCCGCGTAGGCCCTGGGCAGATCTTTGCCGTGGACACCGAGACCGGCCAGATCCTCGACACCGACGCCATCGACAACCGCCTCAAGTCCCGTCATCCATACAAGCAATGGCTGCGCAAGAATGCCCTGCGCATTCAGGCGACCATGGAAGACAACGACCACGGTTCGGCCTTTTATGACGTCGACCAGCTCAAGCAGTACATGAAGATGTACCAGGTGACGTTCGAAGAACGTGACCAGGTGCTGCGTCCGCTGGGCGAGCAGGGCTACGAAGCGGTCGGCTCCATGGGCGACGACACGCCGATGGCCGTACTGTCCCAGCGCGTGCGCACGCCGTACGACTACTTCCGCCAGCAATTCGCCCAGGTGACCAACCCGCCGATCGACCCGCTGCGCGAAGCGATCGTGATGTCCCTGGAAATCTGCCTGGGCGCCGAGCGCAACATTTTCCAGGAATCGCCAGAGCATGCCTCGCGGGTGATCCTCAGCTCGCCGGTCATTTCGCCGGCCAAGTGGCGCTCGTTGACCAACCTCGAACGCCCTGGCTTCGAGCGTCAGGTCATCGACCTGAACTATGACGAAAGCGTCGGCCTGGAAGCAGCGATCCGCAACATCGCGGACCAGGCTGAAGAAGCCGCGCGCGCCGGCCTTACCCAGATCGTGCTGACCGACCGTCACATCGCCCCGGGCAAGCTGCCGATCCACGCCTCCCTGGCCACTGGCGCGGTGCACCATCGCCTGACCGAGAAAGGCCTGCGCTGCGATTCCAACATTCTGGTGGAAACCGCTACCGCACGTGACCCGCATCACTTTGCGGTGCTGATCGGCTTCGGCGCTTCGGCGGTCTATCCGTTCCTGGCCTACGAAGTGCTGGGCGACCTGATCCGTACCGGTGAAGTGCTGGGCGACCTCTACGAGGTGTTCAAGAACTACCGCAAAGGCATCACCAAGGGCCTGCTCAAGATCCTGTCGAAGATGGGCATCTCGACCATCGCTTCGTACCGTGGCGCGCAGTTGTTCGAGGCCATCGGTCTCTCGGAAGAAGTTTGCGAGCTGAGCTTCCGTGGCGTACCGAGCCGCATCAAGGGTGCGCGTTTCGTCGATATCGAAGCCGAGCAGAAAGCCCTGGCGGCCGAAGCCTGGAGCCCGCGCAAGCCGATCCAGCAAGGCGGCCTGTTGAAGTTCGTCCACGGTGGCGAATACCACGCCTACAACCCGGACGTGGTCAACACCCTGCAAGCGGCCGTGCAACAAGGCGACTACAGCAAGTTCAAGGAATACACCGCGCTGGTGGACAACCGTCCGGTGTCGATGATCCGCGACCTGCTCAAGGTCAAGACCCTCGACACGCCGCTGGACATCAGTGAAGTGGAACCGCTGGAATCGGTGCTCAAGCGCTTCGATTCGGCAGGTATCTCCCTGGGCGCGTTGTCCCCGGAAGCCCACGAAGCCCTGGCCGAAGCCATGAACCGCCTCGGTGCGCGTTCCAACTCCGGTGAAGGTGGTGAAGACCCGGCGCGCTACGGCACCATCAAGAGTTCGAAAATCAAGCAAGTGGCGACCGGCCGCTTCGGCGTTACGCCGGAATACCTGGTCAACGCCGAAGTGCTGCAGATCAAGGTTGCCCAAGGTGCCAAGCCCGGCGAAGGCGGCCAATTGCCCGGTGGCAAGGTCAACGGCCTGATTGCCAAGCTGCGCTATGCGGTTCCCGGCGTGACCCTGATCTCGCCACCACCGCACCACGACATCTACTCGATCGAAGACTTGTCGCAACTGATCTTCGACCTCAAGCAGGTGAACCCGAAGGCCCTGGTCTCGGTGAAACTGGTGGCGGAAGCGGGCGTTGGCACCATTGCCGCCGGCGTGGCGAAAGCCTATGCCGACCTGATCACCATCTCCGGCTATGACGGCGGCACCGGCGCATCGCCGCTGACTTCCATCAAATACGCTGGCGCGCCGTGGGAACTGGGCCTGGCCGAAACCCACCAGACCCTGCGCGGCAACGATTTGCGCGGCAAGGTCCGGGTGCAGACCGACGGTGGCCTGAAGACCGGCCTGGACGTGATCAAGGCCGCCATCCTCGGCGCCGAGAGCTTCGGTTTCGGCACCGCGCCGATGATCGCCCTGGGCTGCAAATACCTGCGCATCTGCCACCTGAACAACTGCGCCACCGGCGTGGCGACCCAGAACGACAAGCTGCGCAAGGACCACTACATCGGTACCGTCGACATGGTGGTGAATTTCTTCACCTACGTGGCCGAAGAGACCCGCGAGTGGCTGGCAAAGCTGGGCGTACGCTCGCTGGAAGAGCTGATCGGCCGTACCGATCTGCTGGAAGTGATCGAGGGCCAGACCGCCAAGCAGCATCACTTGGACCTGACCCCGTTGCTGGGCAGTGATCTGATTCCAGCGGACAAGCCACAGTTCTGCCATGTCGATCGCAACCCGCCGTTCGACAAGGGTGAGCTGGCCGAGAAGATGGTCGACATGGCCGCTGCGGCGATCAACGACCTGAGCGGTGCCGAATTCGAACTGGACATCTGCAACTGCGACCGTTCCATCGGCGCGCGGATCTCCGGGGAAATCGCCCGCAAACACGGCAACCAGGGCATGGCCCATGCGCCGATCACCTTCCGCTTCACGGGCACGGCCGGGCAAAGCTTCGGCGTCTGGAACGCTGGCGGCCTGAACATGTACCTGGAAGGTGATGCAAACGACTACGTGGGCAAGGGCATGACCGGTGGCAAGCTGGTCATCGTTCCGCCCAAGGGCAGCGTCTACAAGACCCAGGACAGTGCGATCATCGGCAACACCTGCCTGTACGGCGCCACGGGCGGCAAGTTGTTTGCCGCCGGCACCGCAGGCGAGCGTTTCGCCGTGCGTAACTCCGGCGCCCACACCGTGGTGGAAGGCACCGGGGATCACTGCTGCGAGTACATGACCGGTGGTTTCGTCTGCGTATTGGGCAAGACCGGTTACAACTTCGGTTCTGGCATGACCGGCGGTTTCGCCTACGTGCTTGACCAGGACAACACGTTCGTTGACCGGGTCAACCACGAACTGGTGGAAATCCAGCGCATCAGCGGCGAGGCGATGGAAGCCTACCGTAGCCACCTGCAACGCGTGCTGAACGAGTACGTCGAGGAAACCAACAGCGAGTGGGGTCGTGAACTCGCCGAGAATCTCGATGACTACGTGCGTCGTTTCTGGCTGGTCAAGCCGAAGGCGGCCAACCTGAAATCGTTGCTTTCCAGCACCCGTGCCAACCCGCAGTGATATGCGCCTGAAGAGTTTGATGAGGTTTTAACAATGGCTGAACGTCTGAATAACGACTTCCAGTTCATCGATGTCGGGCGCAAGGATCCGAAGAAGAAACTGTTGCGTCAACGCAAGAAAGAGTTCGTGGAAATCTACGAGCCTTTCAAACCCCAGCAGTCGGCCGACCAGGCCCACCGTTGCCTGGGTTGTGGTAACCCGTACTGCGAATGGAAGTGCCCGGTGCACAACTTCATTCCCAACTGGCTGAAGTTGGTGGCTGAGGGCAACATCCTCCAGGCCGCCGAGCTGTCCCACCAGACCAACACCCTGCCGGAAGTCTGCGGCCGGGTGTGCCCGCAGGATCGTCTGTGCGAAGGTGCCTGCACCCTCAACGACGGTTTCGGCGCGGTGACCATCGGTTCGGTGGAGAAGTACATCACCGATACCGCGTTTGCCATGGGCTGGCGCCCGGACATGTCCAAGGTCAAGCCGACCGGCAAGCGCGTGGCGATCATCGGCGCGGGCCCGGCGGGCCTTGGCTGTGCCGACGTGTTGGTACGTGGCGGCGTGACCCCGGTGGTGTTCGACAAAAACCCAGAAATTGGTGGCCTGCTGACCTTCGGCATCCCCGAGTTCAAGCTGGAAAAGACCGTGCTGAGCAATCGTCGCGAAGTCTTCACCGGCATGGGCATCGAATTCCGCCTGAACACCGAGGTGGGCAAGGACGTGACCATGGAGCAACTGCTCGAAGAGTACGATGCGGTCTTCATGGGCATGGGCACCTACACCTACATGAAGGGCGGTTTTGCCGGTGAGGACCTGCCGGGCGTCTACGACGCGCTGGACTTCCTGATCGCCAACGTCAACCGCAACCTGGGCTTTGAAAAGTCGCCGGAAGATTTCGTCGACATGAAGGGCAAGAAGGTCGTGGTGCTCGGCGGTGGCGACACGGCGATGGACTGCAACCGCACGTCGATTCGCCAGGGCGCCAAGTCGGTGACCTGCGCCTATCGTCGTGACGAAGCGAACATGCCAGGCTCGCGCAAAGAGGTGAAGAACGCCAAGGAAGAAGGCGTGAAGTTCCTCTACAACCGCCAGCCGATCGCCATTGTCGGTGAGGACAAGGTCGAAGGCGTGAAGGTGGTCGAGACCCGTCTCGGCGAGCCGGACGCCCGCGGTCGCCGCAGCCCCGAGCCGATCCCCGGTTCCGAAGAGATCATCCCGGCGGACGCCGTGGTCATCGCCTTCGGCTTCCGCCCGAGCCCGGCGCCATGGTTCGAGCAGTTCAGCATCCAGACCGACAGCCAGGGCCGCGTCGTTGCCCCGGAGCAGGGTCAGTACAAGCACCAGACCAGCAACCCGAAGATCTTCGCCGGCGGCGACATGGTCCGGGGTTCCGACCTGGTGGTGACGGCGATCTTCGAAGGCCGCAATGCGGCGGAAGGGATCCTGGATTACCTGCAAGTCTGAGCCGGGCCCAGACCTGAAATGGGGTAACCCTGTGGGAGCGAGCTTGCTCGCGATAGCGGTAGATCAGTCGCCAGATGCGTTGGCTGACATGCCGCCATCGCGAGCAAGTCGGGGCGCCGAATCGTCGCTCCCACAGTTGTTTGTGGTGTTTTGAAAGACTGCGTTGCACCGCGACAAATTGCCCCGATAGATAAAAGGCACGGCTCTTGCCGTGCCTTTTACGTCGCGCTCTGAGAAAATGCCCGCACTTTTTTTCCGGATGCCGACATGACTGCCCTGAAGAACGACCGCTTCCTTCGCGCCCTGCTCAAGCAACCCGTAGACGTCACCCCTGTGTGGATGATGCGTCAGGCCGGTCGCTATTTGCCGGAGTACCGCGCCAGCCGCGCCAAGGCCGGTGACTTCATGAGCCTGTGCATGAATCCGCAGTTCGCCTGCGAAGTCACGATGCAGCCGCTGGACCGCTACCCGCAACTGGACGCGGCGATCCTGTTTTCCGACATCCTCACCATCCCCGACGCCATGGGCCAAGGCCTGTACTTTGAAACCGGCGAAGGCCCGCGCTTCAAGAAAGTCGTCAGCACCCTGGCCGACATCGAGGCCCTGCCGATCCCCGATCCGCAGAAGGACCTGGGCTACGTCATGGACGCGGTCAGCACCATCCGCCGTGAACTCAACGGTCGCGTCCCGTTGATCGGCTTTTCGGGCAGCCCTTGGACGCTGGCGACGTACATGGTCGAAGGCGGCTCGTCGAAGGATTTCCGCAAGACCAAGGCGATGCTCTACGACAATCCGCAAGCCATGCATCTGCTGTTGGACAAGCTGGCGCAGTCGGTCACGTCGTACCTCAACGGCCAGATCATGGCCGGTGCCCAGGCGGTGCAGATCTTCGATACGTGGGGCGGCAACCTGTCGGCGGCGGCGTACCAGGAGTTCTCCCTGGCCTACATGCGCAAGATCGTCAGCGGCCTGATCCGCGAGCACGAAGGTCGCAAGGTCCCGGTGATCCTGTTCACCAAAAATGGTGGGCTGTGGTTGGAGAGTATCGCCGATGCCGGCGCCGATGCCTTGGGCCTGGACTGGACCTGCGACATCGGCAACGCCCGCCAGCGTGTCGGTCACAAGGTCGCGCTGCAAGGCAACATGGACCCGACCGTGCTGTATGCCAAGCCTGAAGCCATCCGTGCCGAAGTCGGACGCATCCTCGCCAGCTATGGCAAGGGCAGTGGCCATGTGTTCAATCTCGGCCACGGCATCACGCCGGAAGTCGACCCGGAACACGCCGGCGCTTTCCTGCGCGCGGTGCATGAGTTGTCGGGCCAATATCACGACTGATTTCAGCCCTGTCCTACCCGCCTGTCCGGCCCCTACCGGACGGGCTTTTTTATGTCTGGCTGTTTATGTGTTGCTCATTTCCCGGCAGCAGCGGCAGTTTCGCCAGTTTCACCGCCACTAACAATGCAATCACCAGCAACGTCCCGATGAACACGCCGACACCGTTCCAGCCTCCCAGGTGCCACGCCACGCCGCCCGCGGTGCCCGCGACGCTGGAGCCGGCGTAGTAGCTGAACAGATAAAGCGACGACGCCTGCCCCTTCGCCTTGAGGGCGCGACGGCCAATCCAGCTGCTGGCGACCGAGTGCGCCCCGAAGAAACCGAAGGTGAACACCAGCATGCCGATGATCACCAGCCATAGCGGTGTGAACAAGGTCAGGACGAGGCCCGCCAACATCAGGGCGATGGTCGCCCAGAGCATCTTGCGACGCCCGAGCTTGTCGGCCATGGCGCCCACCTTCGCCGAGCTGTAGATGCCGGAAAGGTACACCACTGAAAGCAGCCCGACGAATGCCTGGTCCAGGTGATAAGGCGCGGCCAGCAGGCGGTAGCCAATGTAGTTGAACAGCGTCACGAACGCGCCCATCAACACGAAGGCTTCAAGAAACAGCAGCGGCAGGCCGGCGTCGCGAAAGTGCATGATGAAACCGTCCAGCAGACTGCGTGGATGCAGCGACCGGGGGCGGAAATTGCGCGATTCAGGAAGAATCCGCCAAAACACCGCCGCCGCGATCAGGGCCAGGCCGCCGATTACCAGCATTGCGGTGTGCCAGCTGACGAAGTCGATCAACACGCCGGCGATCAGGCGCCCGCTCATGCCGCCAATCGCGTTGCCGGCGATATACAGCCCCATTGCCAGGCCGATGTGCTTGGGATGAATTTCTTCGCTCAGGTACGTCATCGCCACCGCGGCCAAGCCACTGAGCGACAACCCCACCAAGGCGCGCAGGACAAGGACGCCTTGCCAAGTGGGCATCATGGCACTGGCGATTGTGCAGAGCGCCGCGGCAAACAGCGCCGCCACCATGACCGATTTACGACCGATACGGTCGGAAATCGGGCCGGTGATCAACAGGCCGATGGCAAGCAGGCCGGTCGCCACCGACAGGATCAAGCTGCTCTGGGCGGCGTTGATTGAAAACTCCAGGGACAGCAGCGGCATCATCGGCTGCACGCAATACAGCAGGGCGAACGTCGCGAAGCCGCCACAGAACAAGGCGAGCACCGTACGCATGAACATCGGCGTGCCTTTTTCAATGAAGATGTCTTTGAGTTCGGCGCCGACGTTCTCCTCTGTGCGAGACGGGACTTCATGGGCCAGTGGAGCGGTAGCAGTTTTCACGGTGGACCTCGGGAGCACGACCAGGCAGGCGTTGAAAAAAGCATATAGCCGGCTAATGTTTCTATCCAATATATTATTCGACCTGTTTAAGACGTTTTGCGACCTATTGGATTGCCCATGGAATTGCGCCACCTGCGTTACTTCATCGCCGTTGCCGAAGAATTGCATTTCGGCCGCGCCGCGCTGGCCCTGGGCATCTCTCAACCGCCCTTGAGCCAGCAGATCCAGGCGCTGGAAGAAGAAATCGGCGCGCGGTTGTTCGAGCGCACCAATCGTCGGGTCGAACTGAGCGAGGCCGGGCGGCTGTTCCTGGAAGAAGCCAGACGCGTGCTGGCGCAGGTCGATAAGGCCGCCGACGTAGCGCGCCGTGCCCAATTGGGAGAATTGGGCGAGCTGAAAATCGGTTTCACGTCCTCGGCACCGTTCAATTCGACCATTCCCCAAGCGATCTTCAACTTTCGCCAACGCTTCCCGGCCGTCCACCTCAACCTGCGAGAGATGAGTAGCACCCAAGTTTCCGATGCGTTGGTGGATGAAACCATCGAGGTGGGCATCATGCGGCCGTTGCCGTTGCCCGATTCACTGGTGGAAATCGAGCTCAGCCGCGAGCCCTTGGTGGCCGTGCTTGGCGCCAAGCACCCACTTGCCCAGGGCAGCGACGAAGGCTTGTACCTGTCGGCGCTGGCCCACGAGCCTTTCGTATTTTTCCCACGAAGCTACGGCAGCGGTCTTTACGCCCAGCTATTGAATCTGGCCCGCGACGCCGGTTTCAGTCCGCACTTCGCCCAGGAAGCAGGGGAGGCCATGACCATCATCGGCCTGGTGGCGGCTGGCCTCGGGGTCTCGGTTTTGCCGGCGTCTTACCAACGCATGCGTATCGACGGCGTGGTCTATCGGCCGCTGCTAGACCCGGCGGCGGTTTCGGCGGTGTGGCTGGTTCAGCGCAAGGACCAGCGTTCGCCGATGGCCGCGGCGTTTGTGGCGTTGTTGACCGACGGAGCGGATTCACCCGGATCCTAGGCTCTGTACGCAATGTATCCGCCGTCCACGGGCTGACCTGGCGCTCTTGCTCAATCCCCCCAGACCGTAGCGTTTCGGGTCGCGTGATAGTCGTAAAAACCTTGGAGAGTCCAGGTATCGCCGTGACGTTCGAACGCGGCGCGCCATGCGCCTCTTCCTCCGCCAAAACCCAACTGGGCCATGTCGTACCAGTAATATCGGTTGATTTTTTTTGTGGTGATCCTGCCGGCACGGAGGTCATCCATGATCTCCATGACTTTCACCCTGGCGGTTCCCGGGAAATTGTCATATGACATCTGCGCCTCAGCCAATGGGCTGATCGTCACCGTGTACCTGGGAATAACGGTGGGAGCCTGCGGCGTGATAGCGGCTGGAGCAGAAGCGGAGGACTGTCCGGTGACCTTGTTGGAGGCGGCTTGGGTGACCAGCTCGATATCGAAAGGGCTGTAGTTTTCAAGGGTTCTGGTGAAATTGTTGATGTCTTCTTCAGTGGTGAAAAATGCGCTTCGCTGGGTCTTGCCTCGGTTGACGATAATGTAGGGGATCTTGAAATTCCTGATCTCGGTGAGTAACCCGGGTCTGTGTCGACGGGCCCTTTCTTTCCTGAATTCGTCGATGATCTTGGCCTGATACTCCGGCGAATCCAGGTACGCTTGCCTTGCGGCCGCCACAGCTGGCCCGTCCCCGGTAAACATCGTGTCCAACTTGGCGTCCATGGAGTTTTCCACGTACTTCACCGTGTCGGTAATATCCTTGGCTATCCTGTCGGCAGCCTCTTTTTTCTTTCCCGTTTTCGGGACGATCACAATGTATTTCGCACCCGTGACGTTGTCGGGCAATATCGTTGTGCTTACTTTGAGTTGATGGTCGAGCGTGAACTCATCCTTGTGCTTGACCAGCGTCTCATACAGCCGCATTTTTTGCGGCGGGGTGAGGGAAAAGTGTTTTCCTTTTTGAAGATTGTCATTCGTTCGCTCAACCAGTTCCCAAATACAGATTTTATTGGCCAGGTTCTTACGGTGAGCTTTATGCCTGGCAAAATTCTGTCGATTTACGGTTCTCATCAATGAGCGGTAAGTCTCGACGTCGGTCGCGCCAACGTCATCGATACTTTCCTTGAGTATGCGTTCGGCCAAGGTCTCAGGCATCGTGCGGACGACACGCTTCGTCATGTCGACGACTTCGCGAGGCAGGTCATGCCCGTTGGGCAGCACGCCCTCCACCAGTGCGTTGAAGGTTCGATCTTCGGCTCGCTCCGGATCCCGGCTGAAATACCCGCCTCCGCCGAGCAGACGCTGCCGCTCCTGCACGGTCCATTGGCCGTTTTCCCACGTCACTGCGCGCTGGTCCGTGCGGTTGCTCGGTGTGTAGATGACTTGTTCGCCGTTCTGGAAAGCCGTTTTGAAGTAATCCTTCCCGAGCTTCAGATAACCCTGTCCCTGCACATCCCTATAGAGGCTGCGCCCCTCGGGCAGCAGCCCCTTGCCATCGAAGCCTTTGAGCTGGAACGGCTTTAGCTGCGGGTCCGGCATGCGAGGCAGCGATGCCAAGGCCGGATGGGCCTTGCCCCGACGCCGTGTCGCGCGGGCCATGATCAAGTCTTGCCCGCCCTCGGCCAGCACCTCACCCAGCCCGCGGATGAAATCGCTCGTCCACTGGCCGACGCTGCCGTCTTCATCCTGTATCGCCGAGACGGCGGCACCGCCTGCCAGGGTCGGCAAGATCGCTCGTCCCAATATCCCACCCAAGCGGCCCACCGGAACCATGGACATAGCCCCGGTCAACAGGGCTACACCGTTGCGACGCCCTTCCCGAGCCGCTGCGCTGTCGCGTTCGGCGTTGCTCACTGTCAGGGTCCGTACCGTTTTGAGGACATGGGTTATCTGCGTTTCATGCAACGCCTTCAACAGGTCTCCCTCGACCACGGGCGAAGTGACTTTGAAGGCGAAATCGTTTCGAGTCCTGTCCCTTGTCCATTTGAAAACCGATTGCTTGACCTTTTTTATTTTCGCTTGGACGGTCAGGTCATCTTCTGCCGGCAACATGCCTGCGACCTGAGCGGCTTGCTCCGGCAACGGAAGATGGGAGATCAGCCAGCGGGTCATCTCCGGGGTGGCCGTGAGGGTCTGCGCCAACGCTGTTTGCAACGCCCGTCCGCTGCCTGATGCATCCACGTCCCTGAAGGTTTTTCCGTCCGGCGCACCCGGCGTATACAAGGTCAACGAAGGACGGCTGGCGAATGACTTCACTCCGAACGCAAGCAGGTCCTTCAACACGCTGTCGCCCCAATGCAATTGCCGGACGACCACTTCATGCCCGTTGACCTTGCCACGTTCCGCCGATCCAGGGCGGTCCAGTGCCGCCAGGACCAGCTTCAAGCCGGTGTTGTCCTTGTCGTGTCGCAGGTCTCCAGAGATATGGGCCGCCCACACCTGGGCCCGCATGTGCTTTGCTTTCACACCCATCCATTGAGTCTGTCGCTCCCGTGCCTTGCGTTGCAGCACAGCCGGAAGGCGCGCACCCACGTCGGCCCGCTCGATGACATCGACAATCTGTGCAAAGCTCAACGGGCCAACGACGGTGTGGTGGGCTGCCTGGCGCTCATCATCCGTCAGGTTGGACATCGCCCAGTCCGTCAGCAAGCGCGTGTCGTCCTGGAACGCTTTGGCACTGCCCATTGAGACCCCAGACCCGAACGGTGAATGGCCCGTCGGCGCGTGCGGATCGACTGTCTCTTTTCGGATACTCAAGGTTATGTCGTCAGGATCAGCCGCTGGGTACTTCGCTTTGATGAAGCCGGCCAGCAGCGTGCGAGCCTGGTCCCGAATGGCCTGCGCAGTGCCCATTGAAACCGGGTCCGGCGGCGCCGCCATATCGGTGAGGGTTTCTTGTAAGGCCTGCGTCGCCTGCCACCACGCCAGACGGTCGCTGCCGATGGTATGGGGGCTGGCGTGCAGCCAATGATGCAGGCTCTTGAGCTTCAGCCGAAACTCACGTTCGTCCAGGGCGCTTGCCAGATCCAATCGCATTCCAAGGTCCGCTGCGGCGTCCAGCCGATGCATCCAACCGGAGATGTTTTCCCCGTCGACAACATCGCTCGACAAGGCATCGCGGATGGCGGCTTTTTGCGTTGTCCGCACGTCCGTGACCAGACGCGTCAGGAAGTTGTGCTCCAACGGCACGAGTTCCACCTCATCTGCGGTGCTGTCGCCTATGAAGGAGATCTTCAGTTGCTTTGAATCTTCGTAGACCTCCAACGGCCTACCGGGACGGTACAGCACGGCACCGCCCCAATCCACGTCCGCGTCATGTCGCGACAGGACAGCGGCGCTGGTTACCGGAACGGACAATCCCCAATCATTGAAAGCGGCGATCAGGCTGTACACCCCGGGCCTGGTACCCTCCGCCAGCTGGTTACGAGACGCCGCGTCCGGCGCCGACAGCGAATCCATTATCGCCTTATGCATCGGCGGGCTCAGCGTTTTGTCATGCAGATGAAGGTTCGCCAGTGCCGTGAGTTGCGCAGCGAGTTCGTTCGCCAACCAGTCACTGACGTTTCGTCCCTGGCTGAACGCGGCCGGCGTATCCCAGAAGTCATCCAGCGCTGTCATGAGCAGCTGTTCATAAGCGACTGGCGTGGTACCGAGCAGTCGCTGGAATTGTTTTTTCGCCGCGGGACTGTTCAGGGCGGTGGGCACTCGCTTGGAGCCGTCCATTTCCACGACTATTTCAAGGCTGTCCAGATCAGCAAAGCTATCTCTGATATCTACCTGGCCGGCAATGGCGCGCCAGAAAAAATGTTCAAGGCCGGCAACATCTTCTTTTTTTTGTCTGGAGCTCTGCCCGTTGGGTTCACGCTCCGATTGAGAGAGCCGGGCCTTCTGCGATGTGCGCACGAAAAGCTGATCGACCGTCACATCGCCCGCGACGGTGGGGATGGTTCGCTTGAACCAATATTCCAAGTGTTGCCTGGTGACCCGGCAAGGACGTGGCGCGGCCTTGCTCAGGTTTATCATTTGCCGCTGCGAGGCGCTGACCTGGCGTGTCGATTCGGCACTGGGATCGCTGGCGCCATTGCCCTGTGGGATGTTGGGCTGGGGCGGTGAGTCGTTATCCAACATGGGCTCTTCCTGGGAAAGTTTCGGAAGAGGCAAGCTATTGGAGAACGCCGACGCAGGAGCGGTAAATAAATACCGCACGATGGGAGGGGCGACGGTGCAGTCGTCAGCTTCGGGTTACGAATTTCGGGGATGTGGATATTCCTTGTAATGCAGGAATGCCAGAATTGCGTCGCGAGTAGCTTGCGGTTGCTCTTCAAGGAGCCAGTGCCCGGTATTTTTCAATATCAGCGAGTGTGGTTGCGCGGCAATGCAAGCGGCCTGCTCGGTCAGCGTCCGCCCCCGGGAATGATCGCCGCCGATGGTGAGTACCGGACCCGTCAGCTTGTTCCTGGAAAACTCCAGGTTGTCCTTGGCGTCGTGTTCCACCCAGGCTGAGTAAAGTTTGAATGCGGCCTCCATTCGGCCAGGCCGGGCGTAGTCCGTTACCAGGGCCTGGCGCACTTCATCCGGCACTTTGTCGTTGCCTTCGAAGACAAAGTCATCGAAGAACGTGTCCAGGTAGGTTCTTTCCTGCCCCTTGATCAAGGTGATAGCTGTTTTGCCAAAAAACCGGAAATGCCATTTGCTCGCGATGCCGGTTGACGGGTCGCCGTTGTAGGCACTTTCCCAGCCGGGAATACCGGGAAGGAATCCGTCCATCAATATCAGGTGCTTGGTGTCATCTGGATAAAGCGCGGCGTAGGCGTAGGCAATGATCAACCCCATATCGTGGCCAATGATATCGACTTGCTTGAGCTTCAGATGCATCACCAATTCGTGCAGGTCATGGGCCAGGTTTTTCTTGTCATACCCAGCGCTGGAAATATCCGTTTCACCCGCGCCGCGATAGTCAGGAACGATGGGGGTAAAACCCGCCCGCACCAACGGCCCGATCAACGGCTCCCAGTTGCGCCAACTGCCCGGAAACCCATGCACCAGCAGGACCGGCTGCTCACCATCGCCGCAGATCACATAGTGCAGGCATATTCCATTCACATGTGCGTAAGCGTGCGTCAGCTTCACATCGTCAACCACCACGTTCTGTTCCCCGGCCGTGGTTGCGCTGTGGGGTGAGGAAGACGTGGAGACGACGCCTGACCAGGTTATCGTGTCCATCAATTTCTTATCCATCGGCGGGCCGTAGTTGTTAGAGATCAACATACGAGTGGTGGCTCGGAGGGCGAACAGCCGGCCGAACGTTGACCTAAAACATCCTTGGGGTTGAGGAATGTTTTTCGTGTTTAGAATCTGGAACCGCTTTGAAGCTTTTGGATACTGTCAGAGTTGACAGGTCCGACGGGCGGTGAATTCATGGCGAGATTTGGATTTTTGGCTGGTGGTCGGGAACGTGACCCTAGCGCGAGGTTCAAGGGTTTTGTTGTGGGAAGTTTCGGAAATTATGTACTCCGGTTTCTGAACTTCGGCAGGCCCGGTGCGAATGTGTCGGAGAAGGAGTTTGAAAGGGGGGCCAGTTAGTCTGCTGGGGGCCGCTGCGCAGCCCAGCGGGAGCAAGCTCCCTCGCCACAAGGGCGCGTCTGGGTAGAGGCCTGTGGGAGCGAGCTTGCTCGCGATGACGTCAGTAGATCCGGCATCACCGGTACTGATTCACCGCTAGCTCGCTGCCACAGTGGATTTAGCTATGTAAGCCCCAAATCCTGACTACTGCACCTTCGCCAGATCCCCTTTCAACGCTACCCCGGCCATGATTGCCCCAGCGTGGCATTCATAGGTCGTGGGGTCCTTGCGCTCGTTGCGCTTGTAGAAGCTGACGATGTTGGTGACGGCGTTGGCGCCGGCGTTTTTCGCGGCCTCGTGCAGGCTGATCAGGGCTGATTGCAGTACCCATTCGCAGGCCGCTTCGTCGGACTTGTTGAACGCGTTGGTTTTCTTGTTGGTGACCGCTCCCGGGCTGACCACGGAGACGTTGCCGGCCGGTTTGTGGCCGGCCAGGTAGAACTTCACGCTGCCGTCGATTTTGCCGGTGCGGATGGCTTCGGCGACCACTTTGTCGAATGGCAGGTACAACGCGGTATCACGGGCCTGGCTGAGGCTTGGCAAGGCGCCGAGCAACAGGGCGGCGGTTACAGCGATTTTCTTCAACGGCATCATGGTCTCCTTGACCAGAGGATTGATGGGAATCAATGCCAGCGACGGAAAATCAGCGAGGTATTGACCCCGCCGAAGGCAAAATTGTTATTCATCACGTATTCGTTGCTCATCGCGCGAAACTCACTGCGCAAGTAGTCGAGTGTGCCGCATTCGGGGTCGACTTCATCGAGGTTGAGCGTGTGTACATACAGGTCGCGGTTGAGCATTTCAATGCTGAACCAGGACTCCAGCGCACCGCAGGCGCCCAGGGTGTGGCCCAAAAAGCTTTTTTGCGAGCTGATGGGCATGTGTTCGCCGAACAGGCTGCTGGTGGCCAGGGTCTCGGCGACGTCGCCCTGCTCGGTGGCCGTGCCGTGCCCGTTGACGTAACCAATGGCGGACGGTTCGAGGCCGGCATCCTCCAGGGCCAGTTCCATGGCCCGGCGCATGGTGCTCAACTCGGGACGGGTGGCGTGCTGGCCGTCGGCGTTGCTGCCAAAGCCGACGATTTCGGCATGGATCCGTGCGCCACGGGCCAAGGCATGTTCCAGTTCTTCGAGCACCAGCATGCCGGCGCCTTCGCCGATCACCAGGCCATCGCGGCCCTTGTCGTAGGGACGCGGGCTGGTCTGCGGGGCATCGTTTTTCAGGCTGGTGGCGTAGAGCGCATCGAAGACCATCGCTTCGGTCGGGCACAGTTCTTCCGCGCCGCCGGCGAGCATCAGCGGCAAGCGGCCGAACTTGATTGCCTCGTAGGCATAGCCGATGCCGTGGCTGCCGCTGGTGCAGGCACTGGACGTTGGGATCAACCGTCCGGTCAGGCCGAAGAAGATGCTGATGTTGGCCGCCGTGGTGTGGGGCATCATCCGCACATAGGAGTTGGCGTTCAGCCCTTCGGCCATGCTGTTGAGCAGCATGTTGCCGAAGGCCTTGATCTCATCGGTGCTGCCGGTGGACGAGCCGCAGGACACGCCCATGCGCCCGTCCTTGATCGACGGGTCGCCCAGCAGGCCAGCGTCGGCCAGGGCCTGCTCAGCCGAGGCCACCGCCAGGCGTGAGACCCGGCCCATGCTGCGCAACTGCTTGCGCGTCCAATGGGCCGGGACCTGGAAATCGTCGATGGGCCCGGCCAGGCGAGTGTTCAGTTCGGTGAAACGGTCCCACTCATCCATGCGCCGGATGCCGCTGCGGTTGGCGGCGAAGTTGGCGGCGATGGTCTCCCAGTCGCTGCCGATGGAGGTGATGCCGGCCATGCCGGTGACGACGACGCGCTTCATCAGCACAAGCCTCCGTTGACGGCCAGGACTTGCCGAGTGATGTATCCAGCTTCGGCGGACATCAGGAAGTTCACCGCGCCGGCGACTTCTTCCGGGGTGCCCATGCGCTGGGCGGGGATCATCTTCATCAATTCTTCCACGGGTACGTTTTCATCGAGCATGGCGGTGTCGATCAACCCCGGCGCGACGCAATTGACCGTGATCTTGCGCTTGCCCAGTTCGATGGCCAACGCCTTGGCCGCGCCGATCAAGCCGGCTTTCGAGGCGCTGTAGTTGACCTGGCCACGGTTGCCGATCAGGCCGGACACTGACGTGATACAGACGATTCGTCCCGCGGCGCGACGCCGGATCATCGGCATCATCACCGGGTGCAGCACGTTATAGAAACCGTCGAGGTTGGTGCGCAGCACGCTGTCCCAGTCGTCTTCGCTGAGGGCCACAAAGGCGCCGTCGCGGGTCAGGCCGGCGTTGAGCACTACGCCGTAATAGGCGCCGTGGGTTTCGACGTCGGCTTCGAGGGCCGCCTTGCAGGCGGCGCGGTCGGACACGTCGAATTGCAAGACGCGGGCGTTGCGGCCCAGGGCTTGGATGTCTGCCAGGACCGCTTCGGCTTCGGCGCGGCCACTGCGGCAATGCAAGACGATATCGTGCCCGGCCTGGGCCAGGCGCAAGGCGATGGCGCGGCCGATGCCACGGCTGGAGCCGGTGACCAGTACGGATTCAGTCATGGCTGGGTTCCTGTTGCGGAAGTTTCATTGAGGTACTGGGCAGCATGGGGCGGACGAAATACGTTCAGTCGCGCCGTGGCATGGATGCCCGGCGCGTGGATGTGGCATTCGAACACACCCATGCCGTTGTCGTCTTCCAGGGAGCGCACGCCATGGATGGCCAGTTCAGTGTCGAGAGGGAAATGCTCGACGTTGCATTCGAACTTGCGGGTCCCGAGCAAAAAGCCCAGCTCCACTGCATCGCCGCGCTGGCGAGCGTGGCAACCGGCGAACGCCGCGACGCTCTGGGCCATCAATTCGATGCCGACCCAGGCCGGCAGCGCGCCGTCTTCACGGTTGAACAAGCCGCCGGGCTTGACCGTGGCGAGTGCATGGATCTGTTCGTCATCGAAAGACACGACCCGGTCGATGAGAATCATGTCGCCCGCATGGGGCATCAATTCGGCGAGCGGCCAGTCGATCATTGGGCGTCTCCGATAATGAGGCTGACGTTGTTGCCGCCGAAGGCAAACGAGTTGCTCATCAGGCGTCGGGGGAAGGTCGGGTTCAGGCGGGCACGGCTATCTATCCAGTCCAGCGCCGGCAGCTCGGGGTCCGCCTGGCCGTCCCAAAGGTGGGGTGGCAAGGCCTGGGCGACGTTGTCAGGGCTAAGGGTCAGCCAGCAGAAAGCCGCTTCCAACGCGCCCGCCGCCCCAAGCGTGTGGCCAGTCATGGGCTTGGTGGACGAGCAGGGCACGCCCGCCGGAAACAATCCAGCCACCGCATGGCTTTCCATGGCGTCGTTATGTTGCGTGGCGGTGCCGTGCAGGTTCAGGTAGTCAATCTGGCTGGCGTCCAGGCCGGCACAGCGCAGGGCTTTTTCCATCGCCTGGCGGGCGCCGCGACCGCTGGGTTCCGGCGCGGAAATGTGGTGCGCGTCAGAACTGGCGCCATCCCCGAGCAGGGCGATCGAATGGCCGTCGCCTGGCGTCTTGCTCATGAGAAACAGCACAGCCGCCTCGCCAATGTTGATACCGCTGCGGTTCACCGAAAACGGGTTGCAGCGCTCGTTCGACACCGCTTCCAGCGCAGAGAAACCGTTCAAGGTCAGTTTGCACAAACTGTCCACGCCACCGCACAGCACCGCATCGCACAAGCCCAGATCCAGGAGGCGACGGGCGCTCATCAAGGCCCGCGCGCTGGAGGTGCAGGCGGTGGAGATCACATAGGAGGGCCCGCTCAAGCCAAGCCAGTCGGAAAGGAAATTGGCCGGCGCGCTGAGTTCCTGTTGCTGGTAATCGTAGCCTTCGGGGAACCGCTGCTCGCGCAGGTAATGGGCAATGCCCTGGCTGGCCTCGTCGATGCCCGAGGTGCTGGTGCCCAGAACGATACCGATGCGCGCGGGGCCGTACGCCTCGATGGCCTGATCGATGTCAGCACGAATCTGCAACCCCGCTTCGAGCAGCAGTTGATTGTTGCGGCTGCGTTGCGCCGCCAGTGCCTCGGGGATGGGGGCCAGTTCTCCCCTTACCGCAGCCACCGGCAATGCCCGCTCGGCCACCCAGCCGGCTTCGACGCGCACGCCCGAGCAATCGCCGGCAAACAGGTTGCGCGCGACGTTTTGTTTGTCCCGGCCCAAGGAGCAGATGACCCCGAGGGCGTTCAGATAAGCGGTCATGGTGCGCTCTCGGTCAGCGGTGTGATGCGGTAGTGGGGGCCTTGGAGCAGGCGCAGCTCAAAATCCAGGGGCCGTTTGTAGCGCACCTGCCAACGCGCATCGAGGGCTCGTTCGACACCGTGTTGCCGGGCGACGGGGTAGCGATCGGCAAGCTCGGTTTCCGGGGTCAAGGCGAACAATAGCGCAGCGAACAATTCCCGCGCCTCGGCATTGGGCGGCAGCAGACCGTCGGCTTGCCATTGGTTGTCCACCAGGCGCTGGCGCGCCAGGGGGATGCCCAGCGGGTCCATCATCGACCAGCGTAAGCCGCTGTTTTCACGCTGGATCACCAACAGCCAATCCTGGCGCTGGCCGTCCAGTTGCCGCTCGATGTGCAATTGCAGTGGCAGCGCCAGGGTTGGCATGCGCTCGGGGAGCGGCGCGTGGCTGGCGCAGGCACTGAGCAGCAGCAGGCAACCGATCAACAGGCAGCGGATCATGTGGCGGTCCCTTCGAGCGGCTTGCGTGCCACCACGTTGACCAAGGTTTCTTCGCGCTCGCCGAACGGCTTGGGCCGGCGCAGGCCCCAACGCTCCAGGAGGCCGAAGTCTTTGGCGCGGCTCCACCACAGGTACGGATAGGACACGTTGCGGTCCTCGAACTGGAAGCCTTGGTTGCGGATCATCGCCAAGTATTGCGCGGCGCTTTTCTGCACGTGCATGGGATGGCGGAACAGCCAGCGGATCACCCAGGTATCGATGTAGGCTTCGGTGGATTCGGCAAACAGCAGGTAGCCGCCGGGCTTGAGCACCCGATAGAACTCGGCGAGGGCTTTTTCCTGTTCCACCAGGTGGTGAAAGGTCTGGTGGCAGAACAGCAGGTCGACGCTGGCATCGGGCACGGCCAAGGTCGCGCAATCGCTGCCGATCAGTTCCACGGCCATGCCCTGGCGAGCGGCTTCTTGGGCGCTCAGGTCCAGGCTGTGGGGGTCGGCGTCCACGCCAATCAGGCGTTGCGGCGCGAATGCCTGGCGCAGGTACTGGAACGACTTGCCCTGGCCGCAACCGGCATCCAGCAGCACCGGATTGGAAGGCGGCGCGGTATTGAACAGACCGCGCAGATCCTCGACCGCCACGCGCAGCACATGATGCTGCCAGGTGTGGCTGCGCAGGAACCAGAAGCCGAAGCGGGTTTCTTGGACGTAGTTATCGCTCAGGTAGCTCATGGTTGTTTGCTCATGGCGCTGGGCTCGCGCAGATTTCCGAGAGCACGCGCAGGCGCCGCTTGGGTTCGCTGACGAACGGGTTGCGTTGATCCCAGGCATAGCCGGCGAGGATCGAACTGATCATCCGGCGGATGTCGGCGGAGCCTTCGGTGTAGTAGATCACGTCCTGGAACGTGCCGGCATACCAGCCTTCGACGTAGCAGCGGAACGTGTCGACGCCGCGTTTCAGTGGCTCGGCGAATTCGCCCTGCCAATCCACCTGCTCGCCTTGCAACTGACGATGCAGCACGCCGGCGGCCATGCTCGCCGAGCGCATGGCGATGGTCACGCCGGAAGAAAACACCGGATCGAGGAATTCCGCGGCGTTGCCCAGCAGGGCAAAGCCAGGGCCGTGCAGGGTCTTCACGTTGGCCGAGTAGCCACCGATGGTCCGCGCCGGAGTGTCCCACGCAGCATTGGCCAGCACGCCGGACAGGCTTGGGGTCTCGTCGATAAAGCCGCGCAGGCAGGCATCGAGGTCATTGGTGCGGCCCGCGAAATGTTCCGCTGCCGCGACCACGCCCACCGAGCAACGCCCATCGCTGAAGGGGATGGTCCAGAACCACACGTCGCGTTTCGTCGGGTGGGTGGTGATGAGGATCTTCTCGCGGTCGAATACCGGGCTGTCGATGCGGTCCTCGATGTGAGTGAACACGGCCTGGCGCACCGGGAAATTGGACGGCGCCTCAAGGTCCAGCAGGCGCGGCAGGACCCGGCCATAGCCGCTGGCGTCAAGGACGAAATCCGCCTCGACCCGGTACTCGCTGCCATCCTCGCGCTGCACGCCCAGTTGCGGCCTGGCGAGGCTGAAATCAACGTTGGCAATGGCCTGGCCGTAGCGAATTTCCACCCCTTGCAGGGCCGCCTGGTCGGCCAGCAACTTGTCGAAGTCGGCGCGCTGGACCTGGAACGTAGTGGGCTTGCCCTCGCTGAAAGTGTCGCCGAAATCGAAGGCGCTGTAGCGCTCGCCCCAGGCGAATGCAGCGCCGTTCTTGCGCTGGAACCCAGCGGCATTGACCGCGTCGAGCATGCCGGCTTCTTCGACAAAATCCAGACAGTGGGACAACAGGCTCTCGCCGATGGAGAACCGCGGGAAATGCTGGCGCTCGATGACCAGCACGTCATGCCCCTTGCGCTTGAGCAGCGCGGCGGCGATGGCGCCGGAAGGGCCTGCGCCAATGATGACGACCTGTCGACGTTCCATTTCAACTGTTGACACTGGGGCTCCTGGCCGGGACGGCGTGCGAAGGAATACGGTGAAAACCGGCCAGGGCCGGCAGCAAAGTCGCGATCAAACCCATCAGCATCAGCGCGAAGTACAGCGCGTGGCTGATGAGTTGTTGTTGCAGCAGCAGATTGAGGAAGACGATTTCACTCAAGCCGCGAATATTCAGCAAGATACTTTCCCGCACGCGGCTGGCGCCGGCGAAGGACGCCCCGGCCCAGCCGAGCCCAAGCCAGTTGCCCAGCAGTTTGCTGGCAATGGGCAACAGCAGCAACGCCCCCAGCTGGGCCCAGCCGAGGCTGTCCATCGCGCTGTGCACGTTGATCTGCACGATACCGAACGTCAGGATCAACGGGATGGCCAGGTAGGTCTGCAACCTGTTCATCCACTCGGCGCCGAGGGGCAATACCAGCGGCACCTTGAGCGCGGCCATGCACAGCAGGTAGCCGATGCCGACGATGAGCGCATTGAGTCGGTAATGTTCGGCCACCACCAGCAGGGCGAAGAACAGGCCGCTGTGCAGCAACGGTTGGCGCAGGCCCGCCAATCGCAGCAGCATCGGCAGGCAGGCACCGGCCAGCGGCAGCAACAGGTTGCCCAGGTGCAGGCTGCCCTGGGCCAGGGCGAACAGGCTCCAGCAGATAAGGTCGATCAGGATGGCCGTCTGTACCAATCGGCGAGTGGCGGCGGGCGGGTAGGCGATATGGCGCAGGTACAGGTACAGCACCGGTATCGCCGTGATCGCGAACAGCAGCCCCACCGCCAGCGAGCTGATCCAGGGCTGGGGTGGCAGCAGCCAGAACGCGGTCGCCAAGCCACAGGCAAACGGTACGCCAAAGCTTGGCAGGGCAATCTTCACGCTCTGGCGGTCCAGGCGCAGGTCGATCACATCGCTGAGGATATGCCCCAGCAACAGGGCGAAGGCGAGGCTGTAGAGATTCTTCAACCACACGGGCGAAACCAGTTGCGCACCGCTGAGGTGCCATCCCGGCTCGATCCAGCCATACATCAATAAGGGCAGGCCGAACGTCGCCAGCAGCAATTGGCTGACGATGGGGATCAGCCCGAAGCGTCGCCCGGCCAGCGTCGCCACGGCGAACAGCGCCAGGGCCATGAGCCAGAACAGCGCCGTCATCATTGGACCGGCTCCGCAGCGCTGGACCCATGGGGTTGACGCCCGGCCCACGGTGCAAGCAGGAAGCTGAACGCCAATCCGAGGCTTACCGCCAGGCCGAAATTACTCACCGCCGGTGTGCTGGAAAGCGCCAGCAGGCCGAACGACAGCCAGGTGGTGATCGCCGCGAGCAGCGTACCCAGCAGGCTCACGGCGGCTCCGCCAATCTGCTCACGCATCAGGATCGCGTAGTCGACGCCGATGGCGGTCACCAGCAACAGGCCGAACAGGCTGAACAGCGTCAGCGGCTGTCCCAGCCAGCCGAGGCTCGCCAGGCTGCACAGCGCTGCCAGGAGCGGCAGGGCGACAACGCGCAACGCGCCGCCAGCCCCGAACGGCCAGATCAGCACCAGGACGATCAGCACGCAGGAGGCCAGTTTCAATTCGGCGGCGCTGACCTGCGTGGCGGCAAAGACGCGATTGAGGTCACCCAGGCGATCGACCAATTGCACGCCGGGCAAGTCAACAGCCTGCACCCGCAGCAACGCGGCATCGTTCAAGCCTTGCAGGCTGACCACCGCCGCCACGCCCTGCGCTGTCGGGCCGAGCCAGAGGGTGCGATAGGGTTCTGCGAGCGGGCCGGTCAGCGCGGCGTCGATGTCGGTCACTGGCAGAGCCTGCAATTGCTGCAACTGCGCTTGCAACGCGGCAACCGGCACGCCGACGTCCAGCAATGGCTGCCAGAACGCCGGCAACCGGGCCAGGGCCTCACGGATTTTTTGTTGCTCGGCGGGCGGGCTGACCAGTTGATTGAGGGACAGGTAGCCCTGGAGTTTTTCCAGGCCGATCAACTGGTCCAGCCGCTCGTTGAGGGCGGTCTGGCGCTCCAGCAGTTGCGCTTGGTCGTCGGCACGGATCAGGAAAAACTGGCTGGTGGGCTGGAAACCGGTGATGCGAGCCACATCGCGGGCTTCGTCGGTCAGGTGCTGGGGCGTGCCGATCCACTGGCGGATGTCGTTCTTGCTGCTCAGTTGCCATAGGCCACCGCCACAGAAGGCCAACAGCAACGCCAACAGGACGGGCGTGCGCACCCGGGCCAGCAGCGCTTCTCGGCACTGGAGCATGGCTTCGCACACCCGCAGCGGCCACTGTGCGGGGCGCAAGTCCGCCCGCTTGAGCAACGCCGGCAACAGGCAGACCGCCGTCAGGTAGGCGCCGACCAGGCCTGCGGCGGAGAAGATGGCGATCTGGGTCAGGGCCGGGAAAGGTGTCCAGGCCAGTGCGAGGTAGCCGATGCAGGTAGTCGCCAGGCTCAGGCTCAGGCCCGGCAGGGTCAAGCGCAGCGCCGGCCAGCTGCGCCACGGCTTGAGGCTCCAGCTCTTGGACAAATAATGCAGTGGGTAATCCACGGCGACGCCGATCAAGCTCGAACCCAAGACCAGGGTCATGACGTGCATGCGACCGAACACCGCCACGCAGGCCACCGCGCCGAACAACATGCCCACCAGCACCGGCACGAACGCCAGCCACACGGCAAAGCGGCGGAAGGCCAGCAACAGCAGCAACAGGATGCCCACCGTTGCGCCGCCGCCGACCCAAGTGATTTCCCGCGAGGCCTGTTGCTGTCCGCTGGCGGCGTAAAGCAGGCCGCTGGCCGCCAAGAGATTGCCCTGGGCCTGGCTCGCGTGCTCGCGGCTGCGTTGCAGCAGATCGGCCACCTGCAGGGGCAGGTTCATGTCGAAGGCATTGCCCTGGGTGCGCGCCCGCAACATGACCCAATGCTTGCCGTCGGCTTCGGCAACCAGCGCACCGCTGCCGACGTCCAGCTCGATGGCGCCGCGCTGGGGTTGGCTGTTCTGGATGCGCCCGGTCAGGCCTAGCCAGTCGTCCTGGCTCGGCACCAGGCTGAAGCCACTGAACGGGTCGAACAGCGCTTGCACCCGTTGCTGGATAAAGGCCTCGGGCTGGTCGATCAACTGTTGCCGATCAGTTGCCGACAGCATGGCCAGCCGGCCGTCGAGCAATTGCCTGCGCAGCGCAGGCAGGTCGGCTTCAAGCGTCCACTGGACCTTATCGAACAGGCCGCTGGCCTGCCATTGCTCGCCCAGGCTGCGGGCCAGGGCGATGGCTTGCTGGCGGTCGGCGTGGCCGACGAGCACCAACACTTCGCGGTTCAGTGGTTCCTGCATGCGTTGTTCAGCGATCAGCTCCAGCGCATCTGGCGATGTGCCCGGCACCAGTTCCATCAGGTTCGCCGACAACGGCGCACCGTTGCGCCATTGCCAACCGGCGAGCGCCAGCACTGCCAGCAGCAGGATCAAGAACAGCCACGGCAGCCTCCGTTCACTCGGCAAAGTCATGTTGCTCCGCTTCGCTCAAGGGTTGCGTGCTGGTGCTCTCGCGCATAAGCAGGACGGTACTGTCGCCTTGGGCTTCCAGCAGTTCAATGCGCTGGACCAATTGGCCGCCGTCAATGTTGATCTGGTGGAAGACCTGCTTAAGCAGCGCCGAGCGTGGGGTCAGGGTGAGTCTCCATTGTTGCGGCTCCCCCGACAGGTTCAGTTCAAAGTCACGCTGCAAGCCACTGCTGTCGCCCTGCAACACCGCCAGGAACAACCGGTTCTGCTGGGCGCCGGCGCTTTTGTTCGGCAGTATCTGCCAGGTGCTGCCGTCCCGCCGGGCTATGCCTTTGGCGGTGATGCGATAGTCCTGTTGCAGCGGCGTTTGCAGCAGCCACAGCAGGCCCTGGTTTTTCGCCAGCACGAAGCGGCCCTTGCTGACGAGGGGCTGGGGCAGGGCGCGCAGGTGTTTTTCCTGGATGAACTGGCCGTGGATCACGTCCGGGCGCGCCAGTTGATCGCTCAATTGCTGCAGGTCGAACGCCTGGGCCAGCGGCGACAGGCTGCACAGCAGCAGCCAGGTGAGCAGGCGCTTCATGACAGTTTCCTCTCGACCGCTTCGACAAACACCCGAGGCGAGGCCAGCAGCATCTCGCGAGTGGCCATGTCCACGGCCACTTGCACGGAACTGGCGCGGGTGAAGCGTTCGCCGGTTGCGGCGTCACTGATCAGGTAGTTGATCTTCAGCCGGTTTTCCCACTCCACCAGACTGGCGCGCACGGTCAGGGTCTGGCCGAACACGGCACCGCGTACGTAGCGCAACTGCAGGTCGATCACCGGCCACGCATGCCCCGATTCGAGCATGTCGTTGTAGTTGTGGCCGATCAGGTCGAGCAGGGCACAGCGGGCCACTTCCAGGTATTTGACGTAGTGGCCATGCCAGACCACGTTCATCGAGTCGACGTCAAAAAACGGCACCACGATCTGGGTGTCGACGTGCAGAACGCCTTGGCTACGCATGCAGCCTCCAGTGTTGTTCGGCAATGCGTTGCAGGCACAGGCGCAGTTCGCCTTCCAGGGCGCGGTCTTCAATGACCGGCGGGAAATCCTCGGTCAGTTGCTCGTGCATCGTGGCCAGGGCCGGTGGCAGCGGTCGTGCGTCTTCGGCGCGGCTGCGCAGCCAGACGCCCTGGTTGGCGGCCAACAAGGTGGCGGCGGCGACCTGTTCGGTCAGCTCCAGCACGCGGATCGCGTCTCGGGCAGCGATGGTGCCCATGCTCACCTTGTCTTGGTTGTGGCACTCGGTAGAGCGCGAGAACACGCTGGCCGGCATCGTGTTTTTCAGGGCTTCGGCGGTCCAGGCGCTGGTGCCGATCTGCACGGCCTTGAAGCCGTGGTTGAGCATCGCCCGCTCGGCGCTGGCGCCGGACAGGTTGCTAGGCAGGCCATGGTTGTATCGCTCGTCCACCAGCAGGGCGAGCTGACGGTCCAGCAGATCGGCGACGTTGGCCACCAGATTCTTCAGGCTGTCCATGGCGAAGGCGATGTGCCCACCGTAGAAGTGCCCGCCATGGAGCACGCGCTCGGCTTCGGCGTCGATGATCGGGTTGTCGTTGGCGCTGTTGAGTTCGGTTTCGATGAACCCGCGCAGCCAGCCCAGGCTGTCGGCCAATACCCCGAGCACATGCGGGGCGCAGCGCAGGGAGTAGCGATCTTGCAGACGATGCAACGGCGCGGTCGGGGCGTCGATGGCCAGGTCCTTGCGCAGCCACGCGGCGACCTGCATCTGCCCCGGGTGCGGCTTGGCGGCGAACAGGCGTTCGTCGAAGTGTTCCGGATTGCCTTGCAGGGCGACCACGTTCAGCGCGGTGATGCGGGTCGCCAGTTGCAGCAGGTAGTCGGCGCGGGCAAAGGCCAGGCAGGCCAGGCCGGTCATCACGGCGGTGCCGTTCATCAGCGCCAAGGCTTCCTTGGGCCGCAGCACCAGCGGCGTCCAGCCCAATTCGCGGTGCACGTCGGCGGCCAGGCGGCGTTCGCCACGGAACATGACTTCCCGTTCACCGGATAACGTAGCGGCGACGTAGGACAGCGGCGTCAAGTCGCCGCTGGCGCCCACCGAACCTTCTTCCGGAATCAGCGGCAGGATGTCGTGCTTGAGGAAGGCCTGGAGCCGTTCCAGCAGTTCCACGCGCACCCCCGACACACCGTGGCACAGCGACTGCAAACGGGCCGCCAGCACGGCACGAGTGGCTTGGGCATCGAGCAGTTTGCCCAGGCCGCAGCCGTGGAAGGTGTAGAGGTGACGGGGCAGGGCCTCGACGTGGTGCAACGGCACGGCCACCACGCAAGAGTCGCCGTAGCCGGTGGTCACGCCATAGATGACGCCTTCCTTGTCCAGCAGTGAATCGAGGAACTGCGCACCCTTGGCAATGCGCTGGCGGAACGTCGGATCATCCTGCAATTGCGTCGGCGCCTGACGGTTGGCCAGGGCCAGCACATCTTCAATGCGCAGGGGGCGTTCGCCGAAGGTTACCGGCTCAAGAGTGGGCATCGTCATCGGTCTTCCAGAAAGGGTAAAAGTTGAACCACTGTTGTGGCCCCTGGAGGCAATATTGCGCCAGGCGTTCGGCGTACAAGCCGGCCCAATGGGCAATCACGTGGTCGCGTTCGTTGCGCTTCCACACCACGGCATCGGCGAACGGTTCGAGGGTGACGCGATAGTGTCCTTCGTGCTTGAGACACATCAGCAGGTTGACCGGGCATTTCAGCAGGCCGGCCAACAGCCAGGGGCCTTGCGGGAATGCCGCCGGATACCCCATGAAGTCCACCGTCACGCTGCGCCCGCCATGCAGCGGTACGCGATCGCCAGCGATCGCCAGCCACTCACCGCGCTCCAGGCGTTCGCTCAGTTGCAGCATGATCACCGGGTTTAGCTCGCTGACCTGGATCAGCCGCAAGTGCGTGGCGCCGGCTTCGCCCAGCAAGCGATTGAATTGCTCGGCGTGCTTGGTATGCACCAGCACGTTCATGGTGACCTTTTCACCCAGTTCGGCCAGGGCTCGGCACATTTCCAGGTTGCCCAGGTGTGCGCCGACCAACATCTGCCCTCGCGTGTCGCGCAAATGGTTGCGCAGCAGCGCCGGGTCGACGATTTCGATCTGCTCGATGCTTAGCTTGCCGTTCCAGACGTCGAGCTTGTCCAGCAGGGAGTCGGCGAAGGCCATGAATTGCCCAAAGACTCGACGGTGGGTCGGGCGCAACTCGGGGCGGCCGCTCCAGTCGGCGAGGCGCTGCTGATACTGCCAGGCCGCCTGCCGGGCGCTGCGACCAAAAACGAAGAAGTACAGGACGATGCCGTACAGCACCGGTGTCAGCAGCCGACGGCCCAACACCTTGGCGGCAAACGCGGTGAGTTTCATCAGCCAGAAACTACCGCGCTCCTGGCGATCCGCCCAGTGCTGCTGGTTTGTGCTCATGGGCGCCACCGTTGCCAGAGAATCACCGGCAAGCGCACCAGCATGCCCAAGAACAGCCGGGTGTGCATGCGAGAAATCAGCACATTGTCGTGGAACAGGCGAAAGTGCGAGACCCCGTCCAGAGGGTAATGGACCCGCGTGCGCAGCCAGCGCATCGGCTGGTTGCGCCAGGACAGGCGCACGAGGATGTCCGAGTCGAAATCCATGCGCTTGCCGATGTTTGCCGAGTCGATCAGTGCCAGGGTCGGTGCCAGGGGATAGACCCGGAAACCGCACATCGAATCGCGGATCTGCAGGGACAGGCTGTTGATCCAGACCATCACGTGGGTCAGGTAGCGTGCGTAAAGGCGGCCTTTCGGCACGCTGGCGTCGTACAGGGGGTAACCGCAGATCAGCGCGTCGGGATGAGCGCTGGATTGTTCGATGAAGGTGCCTACGTCGCCCAGGTCGTGCTGCCCGTCGGCGTCGACCTGCAAGGCGTGACTGAAACCCAGGCGCGCGGCCTCCCGCAGCCCGGTCATCACCGCGCCGCCCTTGCCCTGATTGACGGCCAGCCGCACCAGGTGAACCCGTTCGTTTTCAGCCAATTGTTCGAGCACCGCCGCGCAAGCCGCGCTACTGGCATCGTCCACCAGCACGCAGGGCAAGCCGCTGCCGAGCAATGCCTGGACCACCGTTGCGATGGCGGTTTCGTGGTTGTAGACCGGGATGACGGCGCAGGGGTTATGCATGGGCTCTGCACCTGTGCCAAAGGAATTCTTTGTGGCGAGGGAGCTTGCTCCCGCTCGGTTGCGTAGCAACCGCAAAAAAAGCGAGGGCGGCTGCGCCGCAAGCGTCGCACCGACCCCGCGGGAGCAAGCTCCCTCGCCACAGTGTTCTATGCAGATGCCTAGGCATTGTTTTCCCCCAACACAATCCGCCCACTCGAACAGGCCGCCGTGTCATTGCGGTAAGCGAAGTACAACTTGCCGCGCTCACGATCGAAGCGCAGGTGCAGCTGGATTTCATCACCGGGTCGCACCAGTTGCTGGAATTTGAGCACCTCCATGCCGACGAACCGGGGCGGCAAGTCCAGCAATCGACGGCCCAGGTTCAAGGCCCAATCGACTTGCACCACCCCCGGAAGGACCGGCGCGGTGGGAAAATGGCCGCTGAAGTATGCAAGGTCGGGGGGCACCGCCAGGCGCAGGCTCCATTCGCCGTCGGTTTCAATTTGCTCAAGCACCTCAGGGGCTTTTGGACGCGGCGCCATCAACACGGCTTCGACTTCGGCCTGGGGCAGCTTGCCCTGTGCGTTTAACGGCAGTTGCCGCAGCCAGCGCCAGCGCCGGGGCAGCGCCAAGGTTTCACAGTGCCCGCTCAAGTGCTGGCGCAGGGCTTGGGTCACGGCCCGCCGGCCTAGATTGCGCAGGGCCAGCAAGCCGGTTTCGCTGAGTGCCAGCAGGGCACCGAGGGAGGCTCGGTTCTCCTGCACGACGCCCAGCCGTGCATCGCTGACCCATTCGTGGGCCGTCAACGCCTGTTCCAGCATGGGCAGCGAGATGCGCTTTTCTTCGAGCTTGACGATGCGGTCCAAGCGGCCGAGCAATTGGAAGCGCCCATCCGCCGCGATCCGTGCCGCGTCAGCGGTGTGTTCCACATGACCGGCCGGCAAATAAGGCGAGGCAATCAGCAAGGCGCCGTCACTGTCCTGGCTCAGCTCGACACCGGCGAACGGTTGCCACAAGTCGCCGCCCTGGCGCCAGGCAATGCCGCCGGTTTCCGAGCTGCCGAAAACTTCCGTCGGCCATTGTCCCAGGCGTTGTTCGAGACTCTGGGCCGCGTCGGCAGGCAAGGCGCCCCCAGAGGAAAACACCCGGCGCACGCTGCCCAAGGCTGGCCAGTCGAGGTTATCGCCCATGCGCTTGAGCAGCGCCGGGCTCGCGACCCAGGCAAACGCCGGATGCTCGCGACTGGCGCGCTGCATATCCTCCGGGAAGGCCAGTTGCCGACGAACGAAGGTGCGCCCGGCGCACAGCGGCCACAGCACCCGGAACAGCAAGCCGTAGATATGCTGGGCGGCGACGCTGCCGATCATGCAGGCGTCCGGGCCAAGGTCTGCGCCCCACAACTGCTCCAGCGCCTGGACTTCATTGCTCAGCTGGCGCAGGGTTTTTTCGATGCGTTTGGGCTCGCCACTGGAACCGGAGGTGCACAGGGCCAGCCAGCATTGATCGAGATCCAGCTCAGCGGCTTCCAGCGGAGCCTGTCGCAGGTCATTGGGTTGGGTGTCGCCGGGCAGGTCGGTCAGCCACAAGTCGACATCGGCCGACCAGCGCTGGCGGGTCTGCGGTTGCAGGTCAGCGGGCAGCAGCACGCGCGCGCCGGCGCGCCAGGCGCCGAGCAGGGCAACCGCCAGGTCCGCTGCATCATCCAGATGCACGGCCAGGCGCCGGATGCCCCGGGCTTGCAATCCGGCGGCCAGGCTGAGCGCGTCTGTGCGCAGTTGCGCGTGGTCCAGTCCCGGCCCGACCGCTACCGCGCGGCCTGGCTGGGCCTCGAGCAGTATCTGCTCAAGTGTTATCCAATTCATGGGCGGCCTCTTACCCGTTGTCGTATGAGCCATTCAATGGCAAACAGCAGCCCCATCAATCCGTAGGAAATCAGGCCGGTGTACAACATCCACCAGCTCAGCGGCGCCCAAAGGGTCAGGGCGGCGGCGAGCAAACCGTTACACAGGAAAAACACACTCCAGGCCACCGTGACCTGGCGGGTATAAACCACCGCCTTGGCCGGCAACCGTGGTTCGCGCAGGCGGGCCAGACGCTCGATGATCGGCGGGCCGTACTTCAGGCTCAGCGTGAACAGCGCGAGCATGAACGCGCTGATCAACACCGGATACCAGCGCAGCAAGAGCGGGCTGTCGAATACCGCGAGCAACACGCAAAAAAAGATCGCCGTGACCGCCATCCAGCGTGTGCCGGGCCCGGCCTTGCCGAGGAACGCCCGGGCCAGCCACAGGCAGCCCAATAGAAGCCCGAACTGCCAGGGGGCGAAGTGCTCCATGCCGAAATACACCGCAAAAGGGTATAGCAGGCCCGCC
Source organism: Pseudomonas sp. R4-84 (assembly GCF_054130985.1). Taxonomy (NCBI): domain Bacteria; kingdom Pseudomonadati; phylum Pseudomonadota; class Gammaproteobacteria; order Pseudomonadales; family Pseudomonadaceae; genus Pseudomonas; species Pseudomonas sp. R4-84. The sequence goes on along the minus strand of NZ_CP096390.1, from coordinate 5,109,414 downwards.
AGCAGCAGGCCGAGGCCAATCAGCCGGCTCATGCGGCCGGCTGGACCAGTCGATAGACCGCCTCGACTACATCGTTGACGGTGCGCACCGATTTGAATTCTTCAGCGGCGATTTTCTTGCCGGTCTGGCGCTTGATGTGGTCGATCAGGTCGACTGCATCGATGCTGTCGATTTCCAGATCCTGATACAGGTTCGACTCCAGCGTTACACGCTCAGGATCCAGCTCGAAGAGCTCGACCAGGGCATTGCGCAGGGTGTTGAAAATATCGTCACGAGTTTGCATGGTCGGTCTCAGGCGCTTTTTGCAGTAACGAAGGCCGCAAGGCTTGCCACGTTGCTGAAATGGTTACGGGTGTCCTTGGCATCGGCGTCGATCTTGATGCCATATTTTTTTTGGATCGCCAGGCCAAGCTCCAAGGCATCCACCGAGTCCAGGCCCAGGCCGTCGCCGAACAGGATCTGATCGTCGCCGATGTCGTCGATACCGATGTCCTCCAGGCCGAGGGCCTCGATGATCAGTTGTTTGATGTCACGGTGCAGATCGCTCATCTTCGGCGAGCTCCTTGATGAAATAGTGATGCAAATAATCGTTGAGCCGGCGTGAAGCCTGTGGCGCGGGGCCCAGCGCGGCGAAAGCCTGTGGGTCTATATCGGCACCGACGCGAAAACTGAAGTGCACGCGGCGCAGGGGGATGCGGTACCAGGGCTCGGCCTTGGTCAAGGTCGTGGGGCTGACCTTGATCGTCACCGGTGTGAGGATTTTCGCACCCCGCAGGGCAATGGCGGCGGCGCCTCGATGAAAGGCCGGCGCTTGGCCCGGCTGGGTGCGCGTGCCTTCGGGAAAGACAATCAGGCATTGGCCATCCTGCAGGGCGTTGCTGGCGGCATCGAGCATGTCCATGCTGCCGTCGTTGCTGATGTATTGGGTCGAACGCAGTGGGCCACGGGTGAAAGGGTTGTCCCACAGGCTTTGCTTGACCACGCAGTTGGCGTCGCGCACCAGCCCGATCAGGAACACCACGTCGATCAGCGACGGGTGGTTGGCGATGATCATCTGCCCCGGGCGGCCGAGTTTCTCCGCGCCATCGATCTGATAGGTGAGCACACCGGTGCGGGCCATGAATCGAATGAAGAACCAGAACAGGCGCCCGACTGTTCTACGGGCTCGCTGCCGATGGGTCTGCGAGTCGCCGGGCAGCGCGTTGAGCAACGGAAACACCAGCAACCGCAGGCACAGCCCACCCAGCCCGAAGAGAGCGAAGCTTGCGGCGGTCGCGAACAAGCGCCAGTAGTAGGCGTCGCGATGTTTACCGGTCACCGGTTGCGTTGCCAGGTCCATAGACGATTCTTCCAGGCATGTTGGCAGGTGAGTTGGTTGCCCAGCAGCGTACGCAACAGATCCAGGGCATGGGGCCAGTCGCTGACCGGCAGCGGGGCCGGCGGATTGGCTAATTGCAGTTGCCAGTCATCGCCACGGGTCAGTAGCAGCCCCACTGCGTAGGGAAACGGTACGTCGTCGACCCAAGGCGCGTAGACGCTGGGCGGTTGCTCTTCGGTGATGACCAGCAACACCGCTGGCGTGCCCTCGTCGAGCAAGGCGGCGGCCTCCAGCATGCCGTGTTCAAGGCCATCGCCCGTCGCGGCCAGGGCCGTCATCTCGCTGGTTTCGCCGCGCATGATCGACCACAAGCCAATCACCGCGTTGTGCACCGACAGGCTGAACTGGGTAGGAGACAGCGGTTGATCCCCGGCCAGGTCCTTGAGAATCTCAAAAGTGCGCGGGGTTTCGCCATGGCGGGAAATAAAGACCAACGGTAGGTCCGGTCGCCCCTCGGCCAGCGGCCAGGCGACACTGAAGGCCATGCGGGCCAGGCGGCTGAGGCGTCGGCGTTGCATGGCGGGCAGGAACGACACGTCAGGGGCCGCATCGCTGACGGGCGGCACGACCGGTTGTCGGCTCCATGCCTGCCAATCGTCCACGCTTTCGAGCCCAGGGGCCCACGCGCGCCATTGGGCGATATTGAAATTGATCACAGACTCATCCCACCCCTGCGGGCTTTTATTGTCACGGTTCAGTGGTTTGACCCGCGTCCAACCCTGCATGGCCTTGCGACCCAAGTGGCGCGCATTATCCCGGTGCGGTTGGCTTGTAGCAAATACTGGTTACATTTCGTCCAGGCAAAATCATCAAGGAACCAGACCCAACACGGGACCGCCATTGTGACGGTTAAAAAGTGATTGTCTGTCAGGCGCTTCCTTCATATACAGGCGAATTGACGCTCGGTTGTCTGAAAAAGCCACCGACGCCGTAATCCGATCATGGGGAAGGTAGCGAAGCGGTGTGTTGCGCTACTACACTCGGGAATCTTTGATACACGGAGGTTTTGTCATGCGGCGTGTGGTGTTCAATCAGAAAGGTGGCGTAGGCAAGTCCAGCATCGCCTGTAATCTGGCGGCGGTCAGCGCCAGCGAGGGGTATCGCACGCTATTGGTCGACCTGGATGCGCAGGCCAACTCCACTCAATACCTGACCGGCTTGACCGGCGATGACATTCCCGTGGGCATCGCGGATTTCTTCAAGCAGACCCTGTCGTCGGGGCCTTTCTCGAAAAAGAACAGGGTCGATATCTACGAAACGCCCTTCGACAACCTGCACGTCATCACGGCCACCGCAGAACTGACCGATCTGCAGCCCAAGCTCGAGGCAAAACACAAGATCAACAAGCTACGCAAGCTGCTCGAAGAGCTGGACGAGGATTACGACCGGATCTATCTGGATACTCCGCCGGCCCTCAACTTCTACGCGGTTTCAGCGTTGATCGCGGCAGATCGGGTATTGATTCCTTTCGACTGTGACAGTTTCTCCCGCCAGGCACTGTATGGCCTGCTGTCGGAAATCGCCGAGCTCAAGGACGATCACAATGAAGAACTGGAAATCGAAGGCATTGTCGTCAACCAGTTCCAGGCCCGCGCCAGCCTGCCCCAGCAGATACTCGACGAATTGATCGCCGAAGGCTTGCCGGTGCTGCCCGTTTACCTGAGCAGCTCCGTGCGCATGCGTGAGTCTCACCAGGCGAGCCTGCCACTGATCCACCTGGACCCACGGCATAAACTGACCCAGCAGTTCGTGGAGTTGCATGGGTTGCTGGAAAACGCCTGATTCAAATCCCCTGGCCGCGCAGCCAGCTCATCAACTGCGGCAAGGGGAACGCGCCGCTTTGGCGTGCTACTTCTCGGCCGTCCTTGAACAGGATCAGACTGGGTATCGAGCGAATCCCCAACTGCGCCGACAATTGTTGATTGGCTTCGCTATCGAGCTTGGCCAACCGGCACTTGCCGGCCAGCTGCGCGGCGGCCTGTTCGAACACTGGCGCGAAGGATTTGCACGGGCCGCACCAATCCGCCCAGACATCTATCAATAACGGCAGGTCGCCCTTGATCTGGCTGGCGTAGTCGCCTTGCTTGAGTTCGAAGGGTTTGCTCGATAACACCTGGGCCTTGCAGCGCCCGCACTTGGGCTGGTCGCCCAGGCGTTCGGCGGGTATCCGGTTGAGCCCGTTGCAATGGGGGCACGGGATGAGCATCGGGTCGTCTCCTGGAATTTGGTTACTCAGGTTGGACACTATATAGAAACCAACACAAAAACCTGTGGGAGTGAGCCTGCTCGCGATGACGGTGTGCAGTCAGGAATCCTGGACTGGCAGACCGCTATCGCGAGCAGGCTCGCTCCCGCAGGGTATCGGTGTTGCTGATTATTTGGCCTGGGTCAGCGTGTTGTAGCTGGTCATCAGGTTGCGGTAATCCGGGATGTGGTTGGTGAACAAGGTTGCCAGGCCTTCCACGTCGTTGCGCCAGTCGCGGTGCAGTTCACAGGCCAGGCCGAACCAGGTCATCAATTGCGCACCCGAGGAGGACATGCGGTCCCAGGCCGATTGGCGGGTCAGTTCGTTGAACGTGCCGGAGGCATCGGTGACCACGAACACATCGAAACCTTCGGCCAGCGCGGACAGTGCTGGGAAAGCTACGCAAACTTCAGTCACTACGCCGGCGATGATCAGTTGCTTCTTGCCGGTGGCCTTGATTGCCTTGACGAAGTCTTCGTTGTCCCAGGCGTTGATCTGGCCAGGGCGGGCAATGTACGGCGCGTCCGGGAACAGTGCCTTGAGCTCGGGTACCAGCGGGCCGTTGGGGCCGGTTTCGAAGCTGGTGGTGAGGATGGTAGGCAGCTCGAAGTACTTGGCCAGGTCCGCCAGGGCCAGCACGTTGTTCTTGAAACGGTCCGGGTCGATGTCGCGTACCAGCGACAGCAGGCCAGCCTGATGGTCCACCAGCAGAACGGCGGCATTATCTTTGTCGAGACGGTTGTAGGAAGTGGTCATGGCGTAGCCCTCATTAAGTTTTGGTTGCCGAAGGTTCGGCGTGGTTAAGGTTTTTAATGTCGGTACAGCGTTTATTCGGGATTCATCTGGCCGAAGCGCCGGCTTCAATCCGTGTTGCGTTTCGATGTGTGCAGATTAAAACTGGCACCTTTGACGCGCTAGACTGCAAAAATCATCCTTAGCGTTCTATTTGGAGAACGATCATCGAAGACCTCAACACGCTGTACTACTTCACCCAGGTGGTTGAGCACCGTGGATTCGCCGCAGCGGGCCGGGCGCTGGACATGCCCAAGTCAAAGCTCAGCCGGCGTATCGCCCAGTTGGAAGAGCGGCTAGGGGTGCGCTTGCTCCATCGCACCAGCCGGCATTGCACGTTGACGGAGATCGGCCAGGCCTATTACCAGCGCTGCCTGGCGATGCGTGTCGAGGCCGAGAGCGCCGCCGAGGTGATCGAGCGCAACCGCTCCGAGCCCCAGGGCCTGGTGCGCATCAGTTGCCCGACGGCGCTGCTCAACAGCTGGGTCGGGCCGATGCTGACCCGCTACATGCTCAAATATCCGCGGGTGGAGTTGTTCATCGAGAGCACCAACCGCCGAGTCGACCTGATCCACGAGGGGTTCGATATAGCGCTGCGGGTGCGCTTTCCGCCGCTGGAAAACACCGACATGGTCATGAAGGTACTGAGCAACAGCACTCAATGCCTGGTGGGCAGCCCTGCATTTGTAGAGCGATTGTCTTCGCCGGCTTCACCGGCGGACCTTAACGGCCTGCCCAGCGTGCATTGGGGCGGTGCGCAACGGGAGTATCAGTGGGAGTTGTTCGGGCCGGACGGCACCCGAGCGTTGATCCGACATGAGCCGCGCATGGTCACCGATGACCTGCTGGCCCTGCGGCACGCGGTGCTGGCGGGCATTGGTGTCGCCCACCTGCCGACCGTGGTGGTGCGCGAAGACATCGCCGCCGGGCGTCTGGTGGAGTTGGTCCCCGGCTGGACGCCGAAATGCGGGATCGTTCATGCAATCTTTGCGTCGCGGCGTGGGTTGCTACCGTCGGTGCGCACGTTGATCGATTTCCTGGCCGAGGAATTCAGCCACAGTGATATGGCTTAATGCATTGGCCTCGGGTTGCCATTCATCAGGTGCGCCGCACTGGCGGCGCGCCGTGCCCTCAAAACCATACCTGTTCACAACCAGGAGGTCCCATGAGCACCCCTCAAGACCCAACCACTCCCAAGACACTGGACAACCCCAACGATGATGGCTTCGTCCTGGGCACCGCTGGCCGCGACGAAGACCCCAACGCGGCCCCGGCCTATGCCGTTGACAGTCGTCACGATCGGGACGAATTGACCCCGGAAGACGCGCATGGAATGCCCGGCTATCCGGAGGAAAAACCGGCAGCGCCGGCTGGGGAAGAGCCAGAATCAGGCATCGAGACGCCCGAACAGGGGAACGATAAGGCGGGATGAGCAGGCTGCGTTGACCTTCGCCCAGCCAATCTTTCACCCGTGGCGAGGGAGCTTGCTCCCGCTCGGCGGCGCAGCCGTCGTAAAACCGGTTGACGCGGTCAGTCTGAAAAAGCGCGTCAGTCCATTCTGGGGCCGCTTCGCAGCCCAGCGGGAGCAAGCTCCCTCGCCACAGGGTTATGTGTTTGGCGGGAGGGTTACGATGAGCAACTGATCTCCAGATGCTTGCCCCATTCCGGCGGCCGCTCGGCGTAGCTGCCCATCCCCGATTGTTCTTCAAAAGGATTGCTCAGCACGCTGTGCAGGCGGCGGACTTCTTCGTAATCGCCTGACTCGGCGGCGTCGATGGCTTTCTGGGCCAGGTAGTTGCGCAGCACGTAGAGCGGATTGACGGCGTGCATGCGAACGCGGCGCTGGTCCTGGTCGACCGGGCCCTCGCGGTTGACGCGGGCGACGTACAGCTCGGCCCAGGCGTCGAAACCCTTGAGATCGACGAAGTCGTCGCGCAAGGTGGCGACGGCTTGTTCCGGCGCCTGGTCGCCCAGCCGGCGGAAGAACAGGCTGTAGTCGACGCCGCTGTTCTGCATCAGTTGCAGCAGGCGCTCCACCAGTTTCTGGTCCTCTTCTTCGGCGACGGTCAGGCCGAGGCGGCGGCGCATCAGGTCCAGGTAGTGGGCCTGGTAAAGGGGAAGGTACAAGCCAAGGGTCTCGCGCAGGGCATCGACGCTGATAAAAGGCGTCAGGGCTTGGGCGAGGGCGCTGAGGTTCCACTGGCCGATGGGCACCTGGTTGCTGAACGAGTAACGGCCCTGGTCATCGGAATGGTTGCAGATGAAGTTGGCGTCGAAGTCATCGAGGAAGGCGAACGGCCCGAAATCGAAGGTGATGCCCAGGATCGACATGTTGTCGGTGTTCATCACGCCATGGCAGAAACCATAGGCCTGCCATTTCGCAATCAGTTCGGCGTTGCGCTCGACGATCTCGCGGTACATCGCCAGGTAGGGCTCGGGCTGCTCCCGGCATTGCGGAAAATGCAGGTTCAGCACGTGCTCGGCCAAGGCGGCATGCAGCTCCGGCTTCTTGGTGTAGTAGAAATATTCGAAGTGTCCGAAGCGCACATGGCTGGGGGCCAGGCGCAGCACCATGGCGGCGCGCTCCTGCTTTTCGCGCCACACCGGGGTGTCGGAGCCGATCACGCACAACGCGCGGGTGGTGGGGATGCCCAAGGCGTGCAGGGCCTCGGAGGCAAGGAATTCGCGAATCGAAGAGCGCAGCACCGCGCGCCCATCGCCCATCCGGGAGAACGGCGTCTGGCCGGCGCCCTTGAGGTGCAGGTCCCAGTGCTCGCCGGCCTCGTTGTACACCTCGCCCAGCAGCAACCCGCGGCCGTCGCCCAGTTGCGGGTTGTAGTGACCGAATTGATGCCCTGAGTACACCATCGCCCGGGGCTCGGTTTCGGCCCACAGCTTGTGGCCGCCAAAGATCTCGGCGAACAGCGGTGTCTCGGCTTCTGCCGGCTCCAGGTCCAGCAGCGCCATGGCCGCCGGGCTGGCAACCACCAGCCGCGGGTTGTCGATGGGCTCGGGCAGCACATGGGCCGAGAAACCGTCGCCCAGGCGGGCGAAGCGGTTATCGAAGGTCAGCGTTTCCAGCGTTTTCATGGCCGTCTCCGACGGGCCGCCCGCAGGCAACCCGCTGTCAGTCGAGGGTGCCTTGCGGAGGCTCGGGCATCGGCTTGATGCTGGCGACCGTTGAAGGCACGGGCGTGATGGTCTTTTTGTCAGGCTCGGCAGGCACCAGCTTGTATTCCTGGCCTTGCAGGTTCTTCAAGTAGATTTCCATCTGCCGGAAGGAGATGTTGATGTGCTCCTTCTTGAATTCCCGGTTGATGAATCGGTTGATCTCGTCCAGCACCGGGTTTCGATCACCGAGGTCGCGCACGTGCATGCGCAGCTCATGGTCCAGGGTGCTTTCACCGAAGTTCAGGAAGTACACGATCGGCTCCGGTTCCTTCAGCACGCGGGGGTTATCGCGAGCGGCCTTGAGCAGCAACTCGCGCACCCTGTCCAGGTCCGAGCCATAGTCCACGCCTAATTTCAGGGTCACCCGGGTGACGGTGTCGGTCAACGACCAGTTGATCAACTGCCCGGTGATGAACGTCTTGTTCGGGACGATGATGTCCTTGCGGTCGAAATCGGTGATGGTGGTCGCGCGAATGCGGATCTTGCTCACGGTGCCCGACAGGTTACCGATGGTGATGGTGTCGCCGATGCGCACCGGGCGCTCGAACAGGATCATGATGCCGGAGATGAAGTTGGCGAAGATCTCTTGCATGCCGAAGCCCAAACCTACCGACAGCGCCGCCACCAGCCATTGCAGCTTGTCCCAGCTCACACCCAGGGTGGACAGCGTCGTGACGAAGCCGACACCGGCGATCACGTAGGACAGCAAGGTCGTGGTGGCATACGCGCTGCCCTGGGCCAGGTTCAGCTTCGACAGCACGAACACTTCCAACAGGCCCGGCAGGTTGCGGGCCAACGCGAAGGTGATACCGATGATGATCAGTGCCCCGAGCATGTCGCCGATGCTGATGGGCACCATGCTCATGTTGGCGCCGGTGCCGCTGGTGTATTCGTAGAGGGTGATGTTGTCCAGGTAGGAGAACACACTGATCAGGTCCGACCAGACCCAGTACAGCGCGGCCATGAAACCGCCCAGCAGGGCCAGGCGGATCAGGCGCAGGGACTGTTCGTTGACCTTTTCGATGTCCAGGGTCGGTTCCTCGACCACCGCTTCGCCGTCGCCGACCTCCTTGGCCGCCTGGCGCTTGGCCAGGGCACGCTGGTAGGCAAGGCGCCGCGCCGCGACCGAGAGGCCACGCACGAAGGTGGCCTCGATCACCAGCCAGAACATCAGTAGGTACAGCGTGTTGATCAAGCGGTCGCTGAGTTTCAGCGCGGTGTAGTAGTAGCCGAAGCAGACGGCGACGAACAGCGCGATCGGCAATGCGGTGAACAGCACGCCGACGGCCTTGCGGAACAGCGATGTGTTCTTGTGCGTCGGACTGCTGAGCAACAGCCGGCTGAGCAGCCAGGCCATCGAGGCGTAGCAGGTCAGCACCACCGGCATGCCGAGCACGTCATCGGCCAGGGCTGAAGGCTGCAACTCCGCCACGGCCACCACGGCCACCAAGGCCAATACCACCAGCCCGAGCCGACGGATCCAGCCCTGGAGAAATTCGACCTGGGGTTTTTCCCAGCGGAAATGCAGCTCGGCAACGCCGCCTGGCGAGAGGATTCGATAGGCGGTGTAAAACACCAGCCAGGCCTGCCCGATCTGTAGCAAGGCCGCGCCGAGGTTGGTGTTCTGGCCGCGGGCGTCGATCTGCAAGGCGTAGCCGCACAAGGCAAGCGCCAGCGCCACCGGCATGGCCAAAAGGATGTTGATCAGGATCGCCTGGGGTGTGTGCCACTGGCTGTCGCGCTTGAAGTGGCCGACATCCTGGTGAACCTTGTTAAGGCGCGCATAGAGATTCTTGCGGCGCCACAGCAGCGCGCCGATCAACAGCGCCAGGGGCAGGAACAGCAGCGGCCGCTGGGTCAGGCCGTCAGCCAGTTCGCTGAGGCTCGAGGCCCAGGGCAGCGAATCGACTTGTTTTTCCAGGCGGGCCGGCACGCCACGCATCCACTCGAAATCCAGCGGTTTGTTGCTGGGAATCCAGAACATCTGTTCTTCAAGGGTGGCCCGCAGATTCTGTGCGGTGCTGAGCAGTTGTTTCTGGTTGAGCTGCAGCGTGATGGACTCGTTGAGCACCGCGCTCAATTCACGGTTCAGGCGGTCCAGCAGGTCGACCCGGGTCAGGGCCAGTTCAAGCAGGGTCTTGCGCAGCTGTGGGGTGACCTGCTCGGAGGGCTGGGACGCCAGCAGGTTGTCGACGTAGGCTGCGGGATTGTTCAGCAATTCACGTTGCTGGCTGACTTCGAACTGATACAGGCGGATGTCGGCGATCTGGTCGGCCAGGTTCTGGTCCAGCTTCAGGCGCGGCAAGGTCTGGCGCTGCTTGTAAAGAATCTTGGAGAGCAGCAGGCTGCCCTTGAGCACGCTGATCTGCTCGTCCAGGGCGGCATCGGTCTGGGTGACGCTGTCCAGCAGTTGCTTGGTCTGCAGGTTCTGCTGGGTGACCTCGTTGAGGCGGTCGGTGCTCTTGAGCAGATAATCGGAAAGCTTGAGGTTGGCCGTGCTTTCGGTCGCCAGCAGGCTGCTGCCGCCGGCTTTCTGCGCTTCGATGGATTGCTGCGTCACCGTTTCCTGGGACTGGGCCAGGCGTTTCTGGTTGATCAGGTTCTGCAGGTCCTGGATTTCCCGCTCCATGCGGTCGATCTTTTCCGAAAGCAGATCGTGCTGGCTATTGCCCAGGTCTTGCAGTTGGCTGTTGCCGGCCAGCTCCTGGCGGCGCAGTGGAATCAGCGCGTTGAGGGCCGCCAGTTCCGCATTGAGCTGGTCGCGCTGCTCGGCGCTCAGCGCCTTGCCCGCATCCCGTCCGGCCTTGAGGATGGCGTTGATCTGCTGAATTCGGGTCTGGCTGGCGGAGATTTCCGCCTGGGCGCGCTCGGGGCGGGTCTGGGCGGTGATGACCAGGCTATTGGCGTCGGCCAGGGCCTTTTGCAGATCGCTCTGCTGGGTAGAGCGTTCCGTCAGCATTTGCTCTAGCTGGGGAATCGGCAGGTTGGCGTAGCGTTGCGCCACCGGCACCACATTGGTGCCCTTGAGCCGCGCCAGTTCGCGCTGGTTCTCGATGTTCTGTTTGGGCGCGTTGGCCAGTTGCTGCTTGAGGGCGAGCAGTTTCTGTTCGTAGTCGGCCTTGTTGGTCAACTGGGTCAGGGTGTTTTGCAACACGGCCTGCAAGGCTTTCTGGTCGGCTTCCGGGAGCTTGCGGTCGGCGATCTTGTCCAGGCTGGCCTGGACCGAGGTGCTGGTCGGCGGCTCAGCGGCCTGGACCGTGCAGATGGAAAGACCCAGGCCGAGCAGGGCGATGGCGAATAAGGAGCGCAGGGTAGGCATAGAGACCGGTCAAGCAAATGAGAGTGGGAGCAGTTTAGAGGAACAAGCCGGGACCCGGGCGACTTCCTTCGGGGAATCTGACGCCCACTTTGCCAATCTTGTTCCCGTCCATGGCCGCGACGGTCCACAGGGTGTTGTTCCAATCCACCTGGTCGCCAACCACGGGTGCACCGCCGACTTTCTGGGCAATGAAACGGCCCAGGGTCATGTCCGGATCGATGCCGTCCAGCTTCAACCCATACAGCGTAGCAACCGCGGCCAGCTGGGCGTCTCCTTCGAGTACGAAGTCGCCGAAGAAGCGCAAATCCAGGCCCCGTTGCGGTGCCTGGCTGAACAGTTTTCCAAGGGCTGGCAAATCATGTTCATGGCCGATCACGCAGAGCAAATCGTCCACTTCCAGCACTGTACTACCCGACGGATGGAGCAATTGCTGCCCCCGAAACAGGGCCGCGATGCGCGTTCCGTCGGGCATTTTCAAGTCCCGTAGAGGCGAACCGATGCACCACTTTTCCGCACCGAGGCGGTAGATAAACAGTTCCCACTCGCTCGTCACATGTACTTCCAGCGCCGCCCGGGAAATGGGCAGCGGTTCTGGCGGGACGGTCACGTGCAGCAGCTTGGCGACCCAGGGCAGGCTGGTGCCTTGTACCAGCAGTGACACCAGCACGATAAAGAACGCGAGGTTGAAATAGAGCTGCGCGTGAGGCAGGCCGGCCATCAGCGGGAACACCGCGAGAATGATCGGTACGGCGCCCCGCAGGCCGACCCAGGAAATGAAAGCCTTTTCGCGACCATGAAACGCCTTGAACGGTAACAGCCCGACCATGACCGACAGCGGGCGCGCGATCAGGATCATCCACAACGCCAGGCCCATGGCGGGCAAGGCGATGGGCAGCAGGTCATGGGGCGTGACCAATAGCCCCAGCACGAGGAACATGCCGATCTGGGCGAGCCAGGCCATGCCGTCGAGCATGTGCAGGATGCCGTGGCGGCTGCGCACCGGGCGATTACCCAGGACCAGGCCGCACAAGTACACCGCCAGGAAGCCGCTGCCGTGCAGGGCGTTGGTCAGGGCGAACACCGCGAGGCCGCCGCTGATGACCAGGATCGGGTAGAGGCCGTTGGCCAGGTTGATGCGGTTGACCAGCTGCAGCATCAACCATCCGCCGCCCAGGCCGATCACCGCGCCGATGCCGAACTCGCGCACCAGATGCCCGAGCAGGCTCCAATGCAGCCCGGTCTCACCGCTGGCAAGCATGCCGATCAGGGTCACGGTGAGGAACACCGCCATGGGGTCGTTGCTGCCGGACTCGATTTCCAGGGTGGCGCTGACCCGCTCGTTCAGGCCTTTGCCACCGAGCAACGAGAACACCGCAGCGGCGTCGGTAGAGCCAACAATCGCGCCGATCAGCAAGCCTTGGATCAGGTTCAGGTTGAACAACCACGCGGCGGCCATGCCGGTCAGCCCGGTGGTGATCAACACGCCCACAGTGGCCAGCGACAACGCCGGCCACAGTGCCACGCGAAAGCTCGAGACCCGCGTGCGCAACCCACCGTCCAGCAGGATCACCGCCAACGCGAGGTTGCCCACCAGATACGCCGTGGCGTAGTTATCGAAAAGAATACCGGCGCCGTCGACGCCGGCAAGCATGCCCACGGCGAGGATGATCACCAGGATCGGGATGCCCAGGCGCGACGAAAGAGAACTCACCAGAATGCTCGCACCCACCAGCAACGCGCCGATCAAGAACAGGCTGTTGATGGTCGTCGCGGTCAAAGGCAGTACTCCGAAAAACTGAGGGCGGGCACAAACTGACCATGCAGTCTGCGTGCCAGCGATTCTAACCTGTTGAAATGTGATGCTGTCAAAAAAGGTTGGGGGACCGATAGGCATCGGCTCCCTGGAGCGGAAACATTGTGGCGAGGGAGCAAGCTCCCTCGCCACAAAAGCCAGGCGGAGGATTGCTCACGGTCTGTGAGCAGTCATCGTTACGTGGGTTAAAGGCTGAACCGCCCAACCATGCTGTTCAAATCCACCGCCAGGCGCGATAGCTCGGCGCTTGCAGCGCTGGTCTGATTCGCACCGGTGGCCGTCTGCACCGACAGGTCGCGGATGTTCACCAGGTTGCGGTCCACTTCGCGGGCCACCTGGGCCTGTTCTTCGGCGGCGCTGGCGATGACCAGGTTGCGTTCGTTGATCTCGACGATGGCGGTGTTGATGGTGTCGAGGGACATGCCGGCGCCGCGGGCGATGTTCAGCGTCGATTCGGCGCGTTCGGTGCTGTTGCGCATCGAGTCCACGGCCTGTTCGGTGCCGCTCTGGATGCTGCCGATCATGCGTTCGATCTCGCTGGTCGACTGCTGGGTGCGGTGGGCCAAGGCGCGGACTTCGTCGGCGACCACGGCGAAACCACGACCGGCTTCACCGGCACGGGCAGCTTCGATAGCGGCGTTCAGGGCCAGCAGGTTGGTCTGGTCGGCCAGACCGCGGATCACGTCGAGCACCTTGCCGATGTCTCGCGACTCATCGGCCAGGTTGCCGATCAGCGTGGCGGTGCTCTGGACGTCGGCGCTCATGCGCTCGATGGCACCGACGGTTTCCTGCACCAGGTCGCGACCGTCGCCAGCGGACGTGGTGGCGTGTTTCGACGCTTCCGACGTGCTGACCGCGTTGCGGGCAACTTCTTCCACGGCGCTGGTCATCTCGTTGACCGCGGTGGCGGCTTGTTCGATTTCGTTGTTCTGCTGGGTCAGGCCACGGGCGCTTTCGTCGGTGACGCTGTTGAGCTCTTCGGCGGCGGAGGCCAATTGCGTGGCCGAGCCGGAGATCCGTTGCAGGGTGTCGCGCAGTTTTTCCTGCATGGTCGACATCGCCCGCAGCAGTCGGCCAGCCTCGTCGCTGCCGTCAACGGTGATCGGCCGGGTCAGGTTGCCCTTGGCGATTTCTTCGGCGGCATCCAACGCGTTGGCGATCGGCTTGGTGATGCTGTTGGTCAGCAGCCAGGCGAACAGCAGGGTCAGGCCGGTGGCGATGGCCAGAAGGGTGACGACCCAGATGAAGGCTGTGGAATATTGCTGTGCCGCGTTTTTGTTGAATGCTTCCGCTTGCTGGTTGTTGATGTCCGACAGGCGAGCGAGCGCTGCGTTGATAGCGTCGGAGTTGCTCGTCAACTCAGCGTTGAGCAGCGCTTGCAGTTCGTTGAGCTGATTGTTGCGCGACAGGGTTTTCATCCGCTCTTCGAGCTGACGGTACTGATTGAGCAGCTGCGTGAGTTGCTCATACGCGGCCCGTTCTTCAGGCGCACTGATGAGTTTCTCATAAGACATCTGGGCGGCGCGGACCTGCTGGTTGCGTTGCTCGAACAGGTCCAGCGTTTTTTGCTGGGTATCCGCTTCGCGGTTGATCAGCAGGCGATAGGACAACACGCGCAGGCGCAGGGTGAGCTGGGTGACGTCATTCAGTGCTTTGATACTGGGCACGCTGTTCTGAGCGATGTTTTCGCCGGACACGCGAATCTTGCTCATCTGGCTCAAGGCAAACACGCCGAGGGCCAGCATCAGGGCGCCGATCAGGGCAAACCCCAGGAACGCCCGCGGCGCGATGTTCATATTACGTAGGGACATGGAAGTTACCGTGAAGAAGCGCGTCCGTGCGGGGCTGTGACTGGTTTCAATGACTTATCGGTCTTGCGACTGAAGTCTTGAGGGCGCTGCGTGCTTTTGTCGCACTCCACCGGCAACGGCGCGACGAAGGGTCGGAACCAGATTCCTTGTTCGCAGTCTCTACAGCTCGCCAGTGGTGCGCCGCTGTTCTCTGAGTCGTGGCGTTGACGATGACTTTTCTTTATCGTACGCGCCCCTTGAAAAACCCTGGAAATCAATATGTTGGAAACATCCCTCAGCCAGCTGGAGCAATTGGTCAACGACCTGGTGCAACAGAACCGTCACCTCGCCGGCCTGAATGAAACCCTGGGCGCCGAACTGGCGAAGGCCAAGGATGAAAACGAAAGCCTGCAACTGAGCCTGATGGAGCAGGAAGAACTCCACGGCACCATCACCGCCCGGATCCAGGCGCTGATCGAGCGCGCCAGCACCGCAACGGCCAGCGCATGAGTCAACGTGTCGATGGGGTGACAGTCGTCTCGATTTTCGGGGAGGACTATTCGATCAAGGCGCCGGCCGGGCAGGAGCAAGCGTTGCTGGACGCTGCTTCGATGCTCAAGGCGGCCCTGGCCGATACCAAGCGTAAATACCCGACCTTGATCGGTGATCGCCTGCTGGTATTGGCGGCCATGAATTTGTGTTCTCAACAGATCGAAATGCAGAAGCAGCATCGGGCGGAACTCGACCGTTACCAGGAGCAGGTCAGCGCCACGGTCGAAGTGATCTCCAAGACGATTCAGCAGGCCTGAGGCGTTAGCGAATGTTGACTGTGTGGCTTTTGTGGGAGCGAGCTTGCTCGCGATGGCGCCAGCACAGTTGCCCTGTGTATTGACTGAAATACCGCTATCGCGAGCAAGCTCGCTCCCACAGTAGATTTTTGGTGGTTACAAAATCAGAGTTCACCACCGATCCATGTGGGAGCGAGCCTGCTCGCGATTGGATGTCAGCCGCGCTACAGGCGCTGGCTCAGAACCATTCATCCCGCATTCCCAGGCAGGTGTCATCCCGCGCTTCGAGCAGCGTCAGCTCATGCTGGCAACCCGGCACTTCCCAGGTCAGGAAGTAGCGCGCCGCTTGCAGCTTGCCTTGATAGAAATCGACATCCGCCGCGTTCCCCTTGGCCAAGCCCTCCTCGGCACGAATCGCCTGTTCCAGCCAGCGCCAGCCGATCACCATGTGCCCAAACACTTTTAGGTACAGCGCCGAATTGGCCAGGCTATCGTTGACCTTGCCTTGGGCCAGGTCGGTCAGCAGGCCGAGGGTGACTGTTTGCAGGCGTGCCACCAAGGCTTCCAACGGCTGACGCAAGGGTGTCAGCGATTCGTACGCTTGGGCGCGCTCAGTGGTATCGGCCACCAGGCGGATCAATTGCTTGAGCCCGGCACCGCCGTTCTGCGCCAGTTTGCGTCCCAGCAAGTCCAGGGACTGGATACCGTGGGTGCCCTCATGGATGGGATTCAGGCGGTTGTCGCGGTAATACTGCTCAACTGGGTATTCGCGGGTGTAACCATGGCCGCCGAGAATCTGGATGGCCAGCTCGTTGGCCTTCAGGCAGAACTCCGAGGGCCACGACTTGACGATGGGCGTGAGCAAGTCCAGCAACTCATGGGCGCGCCGACGCTCGGCTTCGCTTTCTAGCGTGGTGGTGTCGTCGAACAGGCGCGCCGCGTACAGGCCCAGGTCGAACGAACCTTCCACGTAGGCCTTTTGGGTCAGCAGCATGCGGCGCACGTCGGCGTGCTGGATGATCGCCACGGGGGCGGTGGTCGGGTCCTTGCTGTCAGGCACGCGGCCCTGCGGGCGCTGGCGGGCATATTCAAGGGAATACAGGTAGCCGGCGTAACCCAGCATCACCGCCCCCATGCCGACGCCGATGCGAGCCTCGTTCATCATCTGGAACATATAACTCAGGCCGTGGTGCGGTTTTCCTACGAGATAACCCACGCATTCGCCGTTGTCGCCGAAGTTCAGCGCCGTGGACGTGGTGCCGCGCCAGCCCATCTTGTGAAACAGACCGGCCAGCAGCACGTCGTTACGCTGGCCGAGGCTGCCATCATCGTTGACCAGGAACTTCGGCACGATAAACAGCGAAATACCCTTCACGCCCGGCGGCGCATCCGGCAGTTTCGCCAAGACCATGTGCACGATGTTTTCCGACAACGGATGGTCGCCGCCGGAAATGAAAATCTTGTTGCCCTTGAGCCGATAGGTACCGTCGGACGCCGGCTCCGCGCGTGTACGGATATCCGACAACGATGAACCCGCATGGGGCTCGGTCAGGGCCATGGTGCCGAAGAAGCGACCATCGATCATCGGTTGCAGAAAGCGCTGTTTCTGATCATCGCTGCCGAAGCTTTCGATCAGGTTCGTCGCGCCCATGGTCAGGAAGGGGTAGGACGTCGAAGCGGCGTTGGCCGACTGAAAGTGCGCAAAGCAAGCCTGGGACAGCAACGTTGGCAGTTGCATGCCGCCGGCCTCGAAGCTGCGGGCGGCGTTGAGAAAACCAGCCTCCAGGAACGCATCCACCGCCGGCTTCACTTCCGGGATCAGGATCGCCTCGCCGTTTTCATAGCGTGGTTCGTTTTCGTCGTTCTTGCGGTTGTGCGGCGCGAAATGCTTTTCGGCAATGTTGCGTGCCGTGCCGATGGCCGCCTCGAAGGTTTCGCGATTGTGCTCGGCAAACCGTTCGCGCTGGGTCAGGCCTTCGGCATCAAGGACTTCATACAGCTCGAAAGCCAGATTGCGGGAACTGAGCAGCGTCTCGGACATGGCGGCCTACCTTTTCTTGGGATGGGCCGAGTCTAGGTCTGGGAATGGAGGCTGAACAGGATGATTGATTTGGGTGATGGAGCAGAAGGGGCGACGCTAATCAAAAAATGTGGGAGCGAGCCTGCTCGCGATAGCGGTGGGTCAGTCAGAAATGATTTCAACTGGCACACCGCTATCGCGAGCAAGCTCGCTCCCACAGGGATTTCGACGACCAGGCACCTATCGCAGATGCCTGGTTTGCAGCGTTTAGCCGATGGTCATCAGGCTGGCGTTACCACCGGCCGCGGCGGTGTTGACGCTCAGTGCCCGTTCGATGACCAGACGCTCCAGCGCGATGTTGGTTTCGCCTTGGGACAAGCCATGCACGCCGACGATGGCACCGGCTCGCTTGGCCACTTGCTGGCAGACACCGCGCAGTTGATCCGAATCGCCGTGATGCAGGACGGCGTCGAACAGCACGTCGTCCTTGGTCCAGTCGGCAACGCGCTGGATGCGCGCCTGGATTTCCTTCGGCAAGCGTGCGAACACGGCCTTGCTGGTGTCGGACTCCGGCCACACGGCCGAGCCGCCGACGGCCAGTACGGCTGCCAGTTGTGTAAGCAAGTCGCCTTCCACATCCGCCAGGCACAGCACGTGCTCGCGGGGCAGGATGGCGTAGCTGTTACGTTCGCCTGTCGGGCCGGTGAGCTGGCGGGTGATGCCGCTTTGCGACTGGGCGGCGAACTGCACGCACAGGGCGCTCAGTTCGGCAAGCTTCTGGCTGTCGGCCCAGGTTTGCAGAGCGGTCAGCGGCTTGCTCATGGCGTCGCGCAGGCGCAGGTCTGGCGCGGCCAGGGCGTCGCCACGTACGAAGGATTGCTGGATCGCATCGGTAGGACGGGTCGACAGCAGGCGGTACAAGTACAGCGGGCCGCCGGCCTTCGGACCGGTGCCCGACAAGCCTTCGCCGCCGAACGGCTGCACACCGACCACCGCACCGACGATGTTGCGGTTCACGTAGACGTTGCCGGCATGAACGTTGTCGATCACCTTGGCGATGGTCTCGTCGATTCGGGTGTGCACGCCCAGCGTCAGGCCGTAGCCGGAGGCGTTGATCTGGTTGATCAACTGGTCCAGCTCCTTGCGCTTGTAGCGAACCACGTGCAGCACGGGGCCGAAGATCTCCCGTTGTAGCTCATCG
The DNA here is from genome assembly GCF_054130985.1 of Pseudomonas sp. R4-84. Taxonomy (NCBI): domain Bacteria; kingdom Pseudomonadati; phylum Pseudomonadota; class Gammaproteobacteria; order Pseudomonadales; family Pseudomonadaceae; genus Pseudomonas; species Pseudomonas sp. R4-84. The sequence continues at coordinate 5,090,897 of NZ_CP096390.1, read as the reverse complement.
AAGCTTTCCAGCTCGATCAGCGTCGGCATCACGAAGGTGCCGCGCTTGCATTCGTCGCTGTCGGCAATCGCCATCTGGTACACAGTGCGACCTTTATCGCGCATGGCCTGGATGTGCTTCTCGATACCAGCCTTGGCTTCGGCGTCGATCACCGGGCCGATATCCACCGACAGACGCTCCGGGTTGCCGAGGCGCGATTCGGCCATGGCGCCCTTGAGCATTTCGATGACGCGGTCGGCGGAATCTTCCTGCAGGCACAGCACGCGCAGGGCCGAGCAACGCTGGCCGGCGCTGTCGAAGGCCGAAGACACCACATCGATGACCACTTGTTCGGTCAGCGCCGAGGAGTCGACGATCATAGCGTTCTGGCCGCCGGTCTCGGCGATCAGCGGGATCGGACGGCCCTGGTTGTCCAGGCGCCCGGCGATGTTGCGCTGCAACAGGCGGGCGACTTCAGTAGAGCCGGTGAACATCACGCCTTTGACGCGATCGTCACCCACCAGGCGGGCACCAACGGTTTCACCGCGGCCCGGCAGCAATTGCAAGACGCCTTCCGGAGTACCGGCTTCGAGCAACAGGCGTACAGCCTGGGCCGCTACCAGCGGAGTCTGCTCGGCGGGCTTGGCCAGTACCGGGTTGCCGGCGGCCAATGCGGCGGCGACCTGGCCGCTGAAGATTGCCAGCGGGAAGTTCCACGGGCTGATGCAGACCACTGGACCCAGTGGGCGGTGGGCATCGTTGGTGAAATCGTTGCGGGCCTGCACCGCGTAGTAACGCAGGAAGTCCACGGCTTCGCGTACTTCGGCGATGGCGTTGGCGAAGGTCTTGCCGGCTTCACGGGCCAGCAGGCCCATCAGCGGCTGGATCTCGGCTTCCATCAGGTCGGCGGCGCGCTCGAGGATGGCGGCGCGTTCGGCCGGTGGCGTCGCCTGCCAGATTGGCGCGGCGTTGAGGGCGCATTGGATGGCGTTGTCGACGTCTTCGACCGTGGCTTCCTGGACGTGACCGACCACATCGCGATGATCGGCCGGGTTCAGCACCGGCGCCGGCGCTTCTTCGCTGGCGGCGCAACCGAGCATCGGCGCGGCTTTCCAGTTGTTGTGAGCAGTAGCCAGCAGGGCGCAGGACAACGAGGCCAGGCGATGTTCGTTGGCCAGGTCGATGCCGCTGGAGTTGGCGCGTTCGCTGCCGTACAGGTCGCGTGGCAGCGGGATGCGCGGATGCGGCAGGCCAAAACCGCCTTCCAGGGTAGCCATCTGCTCAATGCTTGCCACCGGATCGGCCACCAATTCCTGAATGGAAATGGACTGGTCGGCGATGCGGTTGACGAACGAGGTGTTGGCGCCGTTTTCCAGCAAACGACGCACCAGGTAGGCCAACAGCGTTTCGTGGGTGCCGACCGGAGCGTACACACGGCACGGACGGTTCAGCTTGCCTTCGGAGACTTTACCTACAACTTGCTCGTACAACGGTTCACCCATGCCGTGCAGACACTGGAACTCGTACTGGCCCGGGTAATAGTTCTGACCGGCGATGTGGTAGATGGCCGACAGGGTGTGGGCGTTGTGCGTGGCAAATTGCGGGTAGATGACTTCTGGCACCGACAGCAATTTGCGTGCGCAAGCAATGTAGGAAACGTCGGTGTAAACCTTGCGGGTGTACACCGGATAGCCCTCCAGGCCTTCGACCTGGGCGCGCTTGATCTCGCTGTCCCAGTACGCGCCTTTTACCAGGCGGATCATCAGGCGGTGGCGGCTGCGGCGGGCCAGATCGATGACGTAGTCGATTACGTATGGGCAACGCTTCTGGTACGCCTGGATCACAAAGCCGATGCCGTTCCAGCCGGTCAATTGCGGCTCGAAGCACAGGCGCTCGAGCAGGTCCAGGGACAGTTCGAGGCGGTCGGCCTCTTCGGCGTCGATGTTGAGGCCGATGTCGTATTGCTTGGCCAGCAGAGTCAGCGACAGCAGGCGCGGGTACAGCTCGTCCATCACCCGCTCGTACTGGGCGCGGCTGTAGCGCGGGTGCAGGGCCGAGAGCTTGATGGAGATGCCCGGGCCTTCATAAATCCCACGGCCATGAGACGCTTTGCCGATGGAATGGATAGCCTGTTCGTACGAGGCCAGGTACTTCTGGGCGTCATGCTCGGTGAGTGCGGCTTCACCCAGCATGTCGTAGGAATAGCGGAAACCCTTGGATTCGAACTTGCTGGCGTTGGCCAGGGCTTCGGCAATGGTTTCGCCGGTGACGAACTGCTCGCCCATCAGGCGCATGGCCATGTCGACGCCCTTGCGGATCATCGGCTCGCCGCTCTTGCCGATGATGCGGCTCAGGGACGAGGTCAGGCCCGCTTCGTTATGGGTGGCGACCAGTTTGCCGGTCAGCAGCAGGCCCCAGGTAGCGGCGTTGACGAACAGCGACGGGCTGTTGCCCAGGTGCGGCTGCCAGTTGCCGGTGCTGATCTTGTCGCGGATCAGCGCGTCGCGAGTGCCCTTGTCCGGGATACGCAGCAGCGCTTCGGCGAGGCACATCAGTGCCACGCCTTCCTGGGACGACAGGGAAAATTCCTGCAGCAAGCCCTGAACAATACCGGCACGACCGCCGGCACTCTTCTGGTTACGCAGCTTCTCAGCAATGGAAGCCGCCAGCTTGTTGGTGGCTTCGGCCATTTCGGCCGGCAGGCGCGCTTGCTCGATCAGCATCGGCACCACTTCCGGCTCTGGGCGACGGTAAGCGGCGGTGATGGAGGCGCGCAGGACCGATTGCGGCAGGATGCTCTCGGCGAATTCCAGGAAGCATTGATGAGCGTGGTCCGCTTGGACTTCGCCGGCATCGTCATTGTCGGCGCGGCTTGAACCGTTCAGCTCGGTCAGGGTTGCACCACCCTCGAGTTTCTCCAGGTAATTGAAAATTGCCTGCTTGATCAGCCAGTGCGGCGTGCGATCAATCGAAGTCGCGGCCGCCTTGAGACGTTCGCGGGTCGGGTCGTCGAGTTTGACCCCAAGGGTGGTGGTAGCCATATTTTTATCCTCATGTTTGCCACGTACCGCGTGGCATCAGCTGGCGGCAAGATTAGCTGCGAGCCGGGGGAGGTGCAACCGGGTGCAACCTGTTTTTTGTCGAAATTATGAGCAGTTCATCCGGATGGTCTGTAGTCCCTTTCATGAGGGCACCTGTTTGGTGCGAAAAATCTTGCAAAAGCTTCCTTCGGTGCACCAATAACGGGCAATAATTGCCATCCGTACGATTATTCCGACTGGGTGCAACTTATTTGAACGAAACTGGTTGCACCTTATTTGGATTGTTGAATAGCATTCGCGGCCAAGGTGCAACCGGTTCTGGGTACAAAAACCGGGTCGAGCTGCATCGGCTGATGGCTTTCCTGGGGAAACATCAGTCATAAATTCGCGGGTCCACAAAACGTCCGCACAACGTTCGCGTTGTCGACGCTTTCAACTGCCACCGCACCATAAAAACAAAGCCAGGGCGTAACTCATGAGTGTTAGCAATCCCACCCTGATCACCTTCGTGATCTATATCGCAGCCATGGTCCTGATCGGCCTGATGGCTTATCGCTCCACCAACAACCTTTCCGACTACATCCTGGGCGGTCGCAGCCTGGGCAGTGTCGTGACGGCGCTTTCTGCCGGCGCTTCCGACATGAGCGGCTGGTTGTTGATGGGTTTGCCCGGTGCAATCTACATGTCCGGCCTGTCGGAGAGCTGGATCGCCATCGGCCTGATCATCGGTGCCTACCTGAACTGGCTGTTCGTGGCCGGTCGCCTGCGGGTCCAGACCGAGCACAATGGCGATGCGTTGACGCTGCCGGATTATTTCTCCAGCCGTTTTGAAGACACCAGTGGCTTGCTGCGGATCATCTCTGCGGTGGTGATCCTCGTGTTCTTCACCATCTATTGCGCTTCCGGCATCGTGGCCGGTGCACGCTTGTTCGAAAGCACCTTTGGCATGTCCTACGAGACGGCGCTGTGGGCCGGTGCTGCCGCGACCATCGCCTACACCTTCATCGGTGGTTTCCTGGCGGTCAGCTGGACCGATACCGTACAAGCCACGCTGATGATCTTCGCGCTGATCCTGACGCCGATCATCGTGCTGCTGGCCACGGGCGGCGTGGATACCACGTTCCTGGCGATCGAAGCGAAAGACGCGACTTCGTTCGACATGCTGAAAAACACCACCTTCATCGGGATCATCTCGCTGATGGGCTGGGGCCTGGGCTACTTCGGCCAGCCGCACATCCTGGCGCGCTTCATGGCGGCGGATTCGGTCAAGTCGATCGCCAAGGCGCGTCGCATCTCCATGGCCTGGATGATCCTGTGCCTGGGTGGCACCGTTGCCGTTGGCTTCTTCGGTATCGCGTACTTCTCGGCTAACCCAGAGGTGGCCGGTCCAGTGACCGAAAACCCTGAGCGTGTATTCATCGAGCTGGCGAAAATCCTGTTCAACCCATGGGTTGCCGGTGTACTGCTGTCGGCCATTCTCGCGGCAGTCATGAGCACTCTGAGCTGCCAGTTGCTGGTGTGCTCCAGCGCCCTGACCGAAGACTTCTACAAGACTTTCCTGCGCAAGAGCGCTTCCCAGGTAGAGCTGGTCTGGGTCGGCCGTGCCATGGTGCTGCTGGTGGCCCTGATCGCCATCGCCCTGGCCGCGAATCCGGAAAACCGCGTTCTGGGCCTGGTGAGCTACGCCTGGGCCGGTTTCGGTGCCGCCTTCGGTCCGGTGGTCCTGATCTCCGTGGTCTGGAAGAACATGACTCGCAACGGCGCCTTGGCCGGTATCCTGGTCGGTGCGATCACCGTGGTGGTCTGGAAGCATTTCGAGCTGCTGGGTCTGTACGAAATCATTCCGGGCTTCATTTTCGCCAGCCTGGCCATCTACTTCGTCAGCAAGATGGGCACGCCTACCACCGGCATGCTGCAGCGCTTCGAAGCGGCTGAGAAAGATTTCCGCTTGAACCAGTAAGGCTTTGGCGAGCCTGCAATGGCTCGCTCAAAACAGTAAAAACGGCCCGCCTCCATTGGAGCGGGCCGTTTTTTATGGCTGAGGGTCCAAGGTGTCGGGCTGGTTGAGAAAAATCAGTACGCCCAGCAGCGCCATGTAGAACCTGAACGCGGCATCCTGGCCATTCCAGATCTCGGATTGCCACATCAGGAACCACTCGCCGCCAACAACCATGAAGCCGAAAAACCAGACGAAGAATCCGACCGTCAGCCCAGCGATGGCCCATTTTTTTGCCCGATTAAAAGCCAGGCCATCCGCCCTGCGTGCCCGCCAGAGTGTCAGCCCGCCATAGGCCAGCAGCACGGTGGTGATTGCTTCGCCGAGGATGATCAGCCCATAAGCCCCGTGCCACATCCAGGGCTTGTCAATGGCCCGATATCGGGCGGCGTTGTTGGGAAAGGTGGTGTCCATGCTCAGCACATGCTGGACGAAATTGAAGTTGGAGCTGTAGTCCGTGACGTTGTTGAACACGGTCAGGAAGGCGAAGGCGGCAAGCGCCAGGATCATGGCGATTTTTGTATAGCGGAGGGTCATGGTTGCGTCCTTGGCTTTTACGACCAAACGACGTTATCACGCCTTTGCGCGATAGAAGGCCGGTCGCTGTGTAAGAAGCAGCTGATTACTTCGTACGAAGGCTTTCAGGATCGCGGTGTAGGGATTGTCCATCGGAAAATGCAGCGTGCCTTGCAGCTTTTTGACTCTTGGGTGTAGGGGAAATCTGTTTTTCCTGACAATGGATCAACACTGCCAGTGGCTCGTGCAGAATCGCCCGTCTCATTCAGCAGAGGCACATCGGATGTTCGCGCCTGCCAATTCACCACGTTTCACGCTGGCGTTCGACAGCGGGCCAAATGACCTCAAGGTGCTTGAGTTCAAGGGCAAGGAAGCCATCAGCCAACCCTATTGCTTTGATCTGGAGCTGGTCAGCGATCGGCCCGACCTGGTGCTGGAGGACCTTCTGCATCGCCAGGCTTACCTGGGTTTCGATCGCTGCGGCGGTGGGATACATGGCCAGGTCTACAGCGTGGCCCAAGGCGACTCGGGCAAGCGCCTGACCCGTTACCAGATCACCCTCGTGCCACGCCTGGCGTACTTGCGCCACCGCATCAACCGGCGAATTTTCCAGCATCTGAGTGTGCCCGCCATCGTTGGCCTCGTCCTGAAGGATCACGGCATCCTGGCCGATGCATTCCAGTTCAGTCTGGGTGGGCAATACCCCGAGCGTGAATATTGCGTGCAGTACGGTGAAAGCGATCTGGACTTCATCGAGCGGCTATGTGCCGAGGTCGGCATCCATTACCACTTCCAGCACAGCCCTGACGGGCATCTGCTGGTGTTTGGCGACGACCAGACGATGTTCAAGCGTTTACCCGAGTCGACACTATACCTGCCGGGCAGCGGGATGGCTGGCGCTGCGCCGGCCATCAAGCGCTTGGCGGTACGGCACCAGGCGCGAACCACTGCGGTGACGCTACGCGACTATGACTTCCGCAAGCCTGGCCTGCTGCTGCAAGCCGGTCTCGGTGGGCAAGCGCCAGCTTCGCTTGAGGATTATCAATATCCCGGCCAATTCATCGACCGTGCCGATGGTAGCCACCTGGCCCGACGTTCCCTCGAGCGACACGGCGCGGAGCACCTTTTGGCGGAGGGCAGCAGTGACGACAGCGCTTTCGCCAGCGGACATTTCATGCGCATCGAGGAGCATCCCCGCCCGCGATGGAATGATCTCTGGCTGTTGACGCAGGTCGATCACCGTGGCCGGCAGCCGCAAGTGCTGGAAGAGAACGCTTCGGTCGGCCCGGGTGAATTCCAGGGCTACGACAATACCTTCCTGGCGACGCCCTGGGACGTTTTTTTCCGTCCGCCTTTGCAGCACAAGAAGCCGTCGATCAGTGGCTACCAGTCAGCGGTAGTGACCGGACCGGTGGGCAGCGAGATCCATTGCGATGAGTTCGGGCGGGTCAAGGTGCAACTGGTCTGGGATCGCGACGGTGCAGGTGACGAGCATTCCAGCTGCTGGCTGCGCGTGGCCACCGGCTGGGCGCACGATCGTTACGGCAGTGTGATGGTTCCTCGGGTCGGCATGGAAGTGCTGGTCGGGTTCATGGACGGCGACGTCGATAAACCGCTGGTGGTCGGTTGCCTGCCGAACGGCGCCAACCCGCTGCCGCTCGACCTGCCGGCCGACAAGACCCGCAGTATCCTGCGCAGCCAGAGCAGCCCCGGTGGTGGCGGCTACAACGAATTGCGCATCGAAGACCGCAAGGGCGCCGAGGAGATCTACCTTCGAGCCCAGCGCAACTGGACCCAGCATGTGCTGCATGACCAGCGCGTGCAGGTCGATCATGAGCGCAGCATCTTCGTTGCCGGCTTGTCCCGGCACGAACTCAAGGACGGCGAGCAGCGCATCACCCGGGGGCGACGGCAGGTTGAAGTTCGCCAGGACGATCACCTGATGGTGACGGGCGACCGGCATATCCGCGTCGCCAACCAGGCCCTGAGCGCTGCTGGGCGGTTTCATGTCAGCGCCGGCCAACAGATCGTGCTGGAGGGCGGCGCCACTGCGACCATCCAGGCCGGCGGGCACTGGATCAACATCGGACCGGGCGGAATCTTCAGCAGCGTACCCATCCAGGTCGGCGGCGCGCCGATGGTGGCGATGGGCGCCGAACCCGTTGCAGCGGGCGCTCCGGATAAACTTGCCGCCGCGCTGGCGCCACCGCTGTCATTGGCGCAAATACTCAGTTTGAAAAGTCCTGCGCCGTTCTGTGAGGAGTGCGTACGCTGCAAGGAGGGTTCCTGTGCCGTGCCGTTGGCTGCGCTTGGGAGATAAGTTCAGAGATGCGCAGTGCAGCGTGAGCAAGCTCCCTCGCTACGGGGCGCTGTTCGTCCACTCGGCCGCCAACCCCTGACGTTGGGCGCGCTTCGAGGTAAACTCGTCGCCCTTCGCAGGAGCCGCCATGAATTATCGCCACGCCTTCCACGCCGGCAATCACGCCGATGTGTTCAAACACCTGACCTTGACCCGCCTCATCGCCTTGATGTCGCGCAAGGAGCAGCCCTTCGCCTACCTCGATACCCACGCAGGCATCGGGCTTTACGACTTGCAGGGCGACCAGGCCAGCCGTACCGGTGAATACCTGGAAGGCATCGCACGGTTGTGGGACCAGGACGACCTGCCGCCCCTGACCGCCGATTACATGAAGGTGCTGCGCGAGATGAACCCGGACGGCCAGTTGCGCTATTACCCGGGCTCGCCGGAGTTGGCACGGCGCCTGACCCGACCGCAGGACCGAGTATTGCTCAACGAGAAGCATCCGGAGGACGGCGTGCTGCTCAAGGACAACATGAAGGGCGACCGTCGCGTGGCGGTCCACTTGGGCGAAGGCTGGCATGTTCCTCGTGCGTTGTTGCCGGTGGCAGAGAAGCGCGCTCTGATGTTGATCGATCCGCCGTTCGAACAGCTGGATGAGATGCAGCGTTGCGCCGCGTCGCTCAAGGAAGCCGTCAGTCGGATGCGCCAGACTGTGGCGGCGATCTGGTACCCGGTAAAGGACCAGCGCATGTTGCGTCGTTTCTACCAGGACTTGGCCGGCACGGGCGCGCCTAAATTGTTGCGGGTGGAATTGCTGGTGCACCCGCTGGCCACGCCCAACAGCCTGAACGGCTCGGGCCTGGCCATTGCCAACCCGCCGTGGGGGCTTGAGGAGGAACTGCGCGAGCTGCTGCCGTGGTTGTCCAGGAAACTTGGGCAGACCCAGGGTGGGTGGCAGATGGATTGGTTGATTGCTGAAAGCTGATCGCTGAGCCGATGCATTCAGGTCGTCAGGCAGGACGCCTTCGCGAGCAAGCCCGCTCCCACATGGGGTGTCGAGGTGTACGCGACATCTGTGTCCGCCCCGGGCCCCTGTGGGAGCGAGCTTGCTCGCGAAGCTTTTCAGGGCCCGACCGTCAGATCGGGCAGGTCACGCCCGTGCCGCCAATCCCGCAATAGCCTTCAGGGTTCTTCGCCAGGTATTGCTGGTGATACGCCTCGGCAAAGTAAAACGTCGGCGCTTCGTCGATTTCGGTGGTGATTTCCCCCAGCCCGGCCTTGCCCAGCTCAGCCTGGAACACTTCCTTGCTCTTCTTCGCCGCTTCCAGTTGCTCGGGCGTGGTGCAGTAGATCACTGAGCGGTACTGGGTGCCGATGTCGTTGCCCTGGCGCATGCCCTGGGTCGGGTTGTGCAATTCCCAGAACATCTTCAGCAAGTCGTCATAGCTGACTTTCTCCGGCTCGTAGACCACCAGCACGACTTCGCTGTGGCCGGTCAGGCCCGAGCAGACTTCTTCATACGTCGGGTTTGGCGTAAAGCCGCCCGCATAACCCACCGCCGTGCTGACGACGCCTTCACGTTGCCAGAACCTGCGCTCCGCGCCCCAGAAGCAGCCGAGGCCGAAGATGGCGAAGTCCACATTGGTGACGAATGGGCCCAACAGCGGCGCGTCGAGGACAAAGTGTTTTTCCGGCACGGCCATTGGGGTTTCACGGCCAGGGAGAGCTTGATCGGGAGTAGGAAGCACGTTTTTGTTCACCAGGATTTCCGAGCGCAAGACCATCATCAGTCCTCTCAGTCAGATTGAGTTGAGCGAAATAGACCGTCAGTGTGCCTCACAAAAGCCGCTGCAAGCTATAAGCGGCTGTCAGACCAGCGGACCGCGCGGGTAGCGCTTGAGCTTCTCGACGAGCTCTGCGCCGGGGATCGGCCGGTCGAAGAGGTAACCTTGGCCGACGTCACAGCGGTGGCGCCGCAGGAAGGCGAGCTGCTGGGCGGTCTCGATGCCTTCGGCCACGACCTTGAGCTTCAGATTGTGGGCCATGGCAATCACCGCGGAGGTGATCTCCATGTCGTCCTGGTTGTCCGGGATTTCATGGATAAAGCTGCGATCGATCTTAATGATGTCGATCGGGAATTTCTTCAGGTAGCTCAGGGACGAATAACCGGTGCCGAAGTCATCCATCGCCAGGGTCAGGCCCAGGCGCTTGAGCTGGTCGAGTTGCAGGTGGGTGTCTTCGGTGGCTTCGAGCAGCAGGCCTTCGGTCAGTTCAAGTTCCAGCAGCCGCGCGGGCAATTGTTCTTCCTTGAGGATGCTGGCGATCGAGGCCACCAGGTCCGGGTCGGAAAACTGCTTGGGCGACAGGTTGATCGCCACTTGCAGATTGCCCAGGCCAGCCGCGGTCAGCTGTTTGCTCATGCGGCAGGCCTGGCGGGCGATCCATTTGCCGATGGGGATGATCAGGCCGGTTTCCTCGGCCACGCTGATGAACTGGTCAGGACGGATCATGCCTTTTTCCGGATGATTCCAGCGCAGCAGCGCTTCCATGCCCAGCAAGCGACCGCTGCGCAGACACAGCTTGGGCTGATAGAACACGTCCAGTTCGTTCTGGGTCAAGGCGCGTCGAAGGTTGTTTTCCACGAACAGCTTGTAGCTTGCCTCGGCGTTCAGCGCCTCGGTGAACACCTGGACCTGGTGCTTGCCGTTGGCCTTGGCCTTGTGCAGAGCGAGGCCGGCGTTGCGCATGAGGGTCTGTGGGTCGCGGCCATGCAAAGGCGCGCAGGCCAGGCCCACGGAGCCGGTCACGCTGATCAACTGGTTATCGACGAACATCGGCTTGTCGAGCGTCATCAGCAGCTGGCTGGCGATCTGTTGGCCGGCCTCAAGGTCGGTGTCGTCCAGCAGCACCGCAAATTCGTTACTGGCGAAGCGCGCCAGGCTGCCGCTGGAGCTCAGGCTATTGCGCAGGCGCCGGGCCAGGCTGATCAGCAGTTTGTCGCCGGTCTGATGGCCGAGGCTGTCGTTGATGCGCTTGAAGTTGTCGATGTCCACCAGCAGCAGGCTGATGGGCGAATTGCTGTCGCGGGCGAAGCGTTCATCCAGGTTGCGGATAAAAGCCGGACGGTTGCCCAGGTTGGTCAGGTTGTCGGTGTACGCCAGGCGTTCGATGCGCTGCTGGGCCAGTTTGGTCTGGGTGATGTCTTCGTAGATGCCGATGTAGTGGGTCAGCTCGCGGTTGTCGCCATAGACCTTGGAGATCGACAACTGGCCCCAGTAGGGTTCGAGGTTCTTGCGTCGGCTCTTGAATTCGCCCTGCCAGCTGTTGCTCTGGGCCAGGGCCGATGGCGCATCGAACAGCAGTTCGCTGAGGTTCTCCAGGGCCGGCAGTTCCGAGAGGCGCTGGCCGTGAACTTCTTCGGTGGTGTACTGGGTGATGGCGGTGAAGCTTGGGTTGACGTACTCCACCACACCGTCGCAATTGACCAGCAGGAACGCGTTGGCGCTCTGTTCCACGGCGCGCTGGAACAGGTGCAGGGCGCTGGTGGCGGTGCGGCGGTTGTGGTTGTTGATGACCTGGGCGAATTGGTCAGCCAGTTCGCCGGCGAAGGCGATTTCGTCCGACTGCCAGGCGCGGGTCGCGCCTACTTGCTCCAGGCAGAGCACCCCGACGACTTGCCCGTCGATACGGATGCTGGCGTCGAGGATGGCATTGACGTCCCGGGCCCGGAGGTTCTCGGCCAATTCCCGCGTGCGAGGGTCGCGCATCGCGTTATGGGCATCGATGGCGCGGCAGGTCTGCAACGCTTCCATGTAGTCTGGAAATTCGCTGGCGTTGATCACCTTTGGCAGGAAATGTTCCTGGGAGGCGCGATTATAGGCGGAGATCGGCACCAGCTTGCCGTCCTCCAGATTCCAGATGCTCGCGCAATCGATCTGGTAGATGTCACACGCGCTGCGCGTAATCAGCTCGGCGGCTTCTTGCAGGGATTTGTTGGCGCTGTAGCGCTGGCGAGTCAACAACAGGATCAGGTCTTGCTGGGCGCGGACCCGGTCCAGGTGCTGGAGTTGCTCCTGCTGCGCGCGTTGATTCAATTCCAGGGCGATCTGGAGCCTGGAGTTCTGGGTTTCCAGGTCCACGGCCGGCATGGATGGCCCGTCCTGCAGCAGGTCGTCCACCACCATCAGATAGCCGCGCAGCAGATGGCGATTGTGCTGCCTGTAGGCTTCACCGGTCTCCAGCAGGTTCATCGGCCCTTTGGCGGTGTGCAGTGTGTAGCGGATCAGATAGTGGGACGCCTGGGCCAACTGCTGTTGGATCGCGTCATGCAACTGATAGCGCGCTTCAGGCTCCATCAGGCTGGCGAAGGGAGAGCTGACCAGCGAGCAAAGCTCAACGGCCGGCAGGCCGAAGTAGCGTTCGCAGTTTGGATCGAGGAACAGCAACGCCCAGCTTGCTTCATTCAGCCGTTCGAAACGCAGCATACCGAGCCGCGAGGGCACCGGTAACTGCGTCACTACCTCGGCCGCCATACGACTGGCGGCATCGGGTTGGCTTTTCATGGGGAGACTCGCTTCGAAAATGCTGATCGCGCCGGGCTGACGCCCTCGTTATTACGGATTGCCGCAAGGTTGCATCATTGCGGCACTGGCTGACAAGAGACATGAAGGCCAAGTGCTATAAACCTTTTATCGGCCGACGAGGGGATTTCTCCAGTTGTCGGCCGATCAGAGGTGTTCCCTGGGCTACGCAAGCTCAGCGCAACGGTATGTCGACGACCTCCAATGGATCTCCGTCACGGTCATGAAACGTCACTTGAACGCTCTGGGCCGTGACTTTCAGCTGGGCAAAGTTGTCCTGGCTGATCACCTTGCCGGTCAGCTCGTATTGATACTCACCGCTTGGAGCCCGAGCCATGGGTTTGCCGGGAATAAAAGTCGAGGCATTGGCGTAAGGCAACAGCCTGCTGTTGCAAAATGGCGACGAGACGACTGTGTGGATTTGGAAGTCAGGATCCTGGCTGTGGGTCAGCATGCTCGTCAGGGAACCGTGCACGTCACCAGAGACGAAGATCACATTCTTGATCCGATGGCTGCGGATGGTTTCAAGCAAGCGTAGCCGTTGCTCTGGAAACGCTTGCCAGGCATCCCCTGCGTTGAATTTGCGGTCGGGGTAGAACATGACACCGGTGACGACGAATTTGACCCGGTAGGGGCTGTCGATCAGCCATGTCAGCAGCGAATGTTCCTGTTCTTCATCCAGGATGCGCCGGTTGTTTGCCGACAGGTTGCGTCGAGTCCGGCTGTCGGTAACGAACCATCCTGTATTGCCATGGGCAAATGTATACCAGTAGCGAGTGAGTGGCCTTAACGTGCCGTCATCCAGAAGTTCATGGGCCGGGCTGTGACTGGCTTGATAAAGCTCGTAAGTATCAAGAGCGTTTGTATAGAGAGTTTCGTCTTGGTGATTCTTCTTGGCGGGCCAGTTGTCCTTTATTTCATGATCGTCGAGCATCATGTAAGTCGGCACGCTGGACATCAGTTTTTTAATATGGGGTTGGGAAAAGGCAGTTCGGTACTTGAATAACATGTCCTTGAGGTTGCGGTCCGGCGCAATGAAATTCAGGTCGTCGAGATAGACTTGGTCGCCGGTCATCACTACTGCGCTGATGGGTGGGTTGGCTCGCTCCACGATTCGGTTGATACCCGCGAATGTGCGATCCCCCCGTTCCGGTGTCGCCGGGACACCCGCGGTAATGCGCAGGTATCGACACGAGCCGACGATATAGCTGCGCGGGGCGTCGGTCTCGCTGGAGGGCGTGCGCAACTGGTAAATCTCCTTGGGCCACTGCAGCGGCAGCTCCAGTATGGTCTCTGGAGTGTGCGCCGGGCTCAATGTGCTTTTCCAGCCGGCCTGGTATTCATAGAAGGTGTCGGGCTCAAGGCCCTTCAATACGATGACACCGGCTAAGTCGCGATAAGAAACCAGTCGGATGAACTGTCCCCTGGACCAGGCCGTATCGCCTTTTCGGCGGTAGCGGATACCGGCGAATAAAGGATTGTCGGTGTTCCCATCGCCTCGTAGAAAGATACGAGCGTGGTGGGTTGTCGTGTGGCCAATAATAGGGCCAACCGTTGGCTTTAACATGTTCGAATCCATTCGAAGTTTATATTTTCGTCAGCGCCAAAGTTGTTGGGCGCGCTGGATTCATGCTAAAGCCGCAAGCGGGTTAAATATCGGTAGGGCAGGGGGCGGTAGTTGTGGGCAACGACTACCAGAGCAGGTAGTCTTTTATGCGCAAGTGGGTAGGAAAAACCGTTAGTGAAATACGGTTTTAGCCCGAGCAAAAAAAGCCCCGCCAAACGGGCGGGGTTGAGGTACGAGCGTGGCGCTCGGAAAACAGCAGTCAAACGGCCCTCCGCAAGGGAGGGCCGCTCGGTATTACAGCAGGATGGTGCGGATGTCGCCTAGCAGGTCACTCAAGCGCTTGGTGAAGCGCGCTGCGGCGGCGCCGTTGATCACGCGGTGATCGTAGGACAGCGACAGTGGCAGCATCAGCTTCGGCTGGAAGGCTTTACCGTCCCAGACTGGCTGGATGGTGGCCTTGGAAACACCCAGGATCGCCACTTCCGGCGCGTTGACGATCGGCGTGAAGCCGGTGCCGCCAATGTGGCCGAGGCTGGAGATGGTGAAGCAGGCGCCCTGCATGTCGTCGGCGGTGAGCTTCTTGTTCCGGGCTTTTTCGGCCAGGGCAGCGGCTTCGCCAGCCAGTTGCAGCAGGCTCTTCTGGTCGACGTTGCGGATGACCGGTACCAGCAGGCCTTCCGGGGTGTCGACGGCAAAGCCGATGTGCACGTATTTCTTGCGGATCACAGCCTTGCCGCTTGGGGCCAGGGAGCTGTTGAAGTCCGGCAGTTCCTTGAGCAGGTGCGCGCAGGCCTTGAGCAGCAGCGGCAAGACCGTCAGTTTCACGCCGGCCTTTTCCGCCACGGCTTTCTGCGCAACGCGGAAAGCTTCCAGCTCGGTGATGTCAGCCTGGTCGAACTGAGTCACGTGCGGGATGTTCAGCCAGCTGCGGTGCAGGCTCGACGCGCCGATCTGCATCAGGCGAGTCATGGCCACTTCTTCGGTTTCGCCGAAGCGGCTGAAGTCCACCGCCGGGATCGGCGGGATGCCCGCGCCGCCGGTGGCGCCTTCGGCCGGTGCGTTCTTGGCCTTCTGCATCATGGCCTTGACGTAGGCTTGCACGTCTTCCTTGAGCACACGACCGTGAGGGCCGCTCGGGCCTACGGCGGACAGCTCGACGCCGAATTCACGGGCCAGCTGACGCACCGCAGGGCCAGCGTGCACCTTGGCACCGCTAGGCGCAGGCGCCGCGGCGACAGGGGCAGGAGCCGCTTCGGCCTTGGCGGCGGGGGCGGCGGCTGGCGCTGGCGCTGGGGCGGCTTCGGCCTTGGCGGCAGGCGCAGCAGCCGGGGCTGGCGCGGCAGGCGCCGAGGCACCGGCCACTTTCAGCTTCAGGATCAGGTCACCGGTGCCGACTTCGTCTTCCAGCTTGATCTCGACGCTTTCCACCACACCGGCGGCCGGCGATGGGATTTCCATGCTGGCCTTGTCGGATTCCAGGGTGATCAGCGACTGGTCGGCTTCGACGGTGTCGCCGGCCTTGACCAGTACTTCGATGATCTTGGCCTTGCCCGACGAACCGATGTCCGGGACATGGATGTCCTGAACAGTGGCGGCGGCAGGCGCGGCGGCCGGAGCTGGAGCCGCTTCGGGAGCGGGCGCAGCGGCAGGCTTTTCAGCCGCCGCCGGGGCAGCAGCAGGGGCGGCCGCTTCAGGCGCCGCGGCGGCGCCCTCGACTTCCAGCTCCAGCAACTCGTCGCCTTCCTTCAGGCGATCGCCCAGCTTCACTTTCAGGCTCTTGATGACACCGGCCTTCGGCGCAGGCACTTCCATGCTGGCCTTGTCCGATTCAAGCGTCAGGATGCTCTGGTCGGCTTCGATGCGGTCGCCGACCTTCACAAACAGTTCAATTACTTCACCTTCACCGCTGCCGATGTCAGGTACGCGAATGAGTTCGCTCACGAAAATTCTCCTCAGCAGTCCAGTGGGTTGCGTTTTTCCGGATCGATGCCGAACTTGGCGATGGCTTCGGCCACCACTTTAGGTTCGATATCGCCGCGGTCAGCCAGGGCTTCCAAGGCTGCCAACACAACGAACTTACGGTCGACTTCGAAGAAGTGACGCAGCTTCTTGCGGCTGTCGCTACGGCCGAAACCATCGGTGCCCAGCACTTTGAATTCCTTGGAAGGAACCCACTGGCGGATCTGTTCGGCGAACAGCTTCATGTAGTCGGTAGAGGCGATGACCGGACCTTTGCGGCCGTTCAGGCACTCTTCGACGTAGCTCAGCTTTGGCTTCTGGCCAGGGTGCAGGCGGTTGCTGCGCTCCACGGCCAGGCCGTCGCGACGCAGTTCGTTGAAGCTGGTGACGCTCCAGACGTCGGCGCCGACGTTGAACTCTTCACGCAGGATCTTCGCCGCTTCACGCACTTCGCGCAGGATGGTGCCGGAGCCCATCAGCTGGACGTGGTGCGCCGCTTCGCGGGTGTCTTCTTCGAGCAGGTACATGCCCTTGACGATGCCTGCCTCTACGCCGGCCGGCATGGCTGGCTGCTGGTAGGACTCGTTCATCACGGTGATGTAGTAGAAGACGTCCTGTTGCTCTTCGGTCATCTTCTTCATGCCGTCCTGGATGATCACCGCCAGCTCGTAGCCGTAGGTCGGATCATAGGTGCGGCAGTTCGGGATGGTCCCGGCCAGCATGTGGCTGTGGCCGTCTTCGTGCTGCAGGCCTTCACCGTTGAGGGTGGTCCGGCCGGCGGTGCCGCCGATCAGGAAGCCACGGGTACGGCTGTCGCCAGCGGCCCAGGCCAGGTCGCCGATACGCTGGAAGCCGAACATCGAGTAGAAGATGTAGAACGGCAGCATCGGCTGGTTGTGGCTGGAGTACGAAGTACCGGCGGCAATGAAGGAGCTCATGGCGCCCGCTTCGTTGATGCCTTCCTCGAGGATCTGGCCCTTCTTGTCTTCCTTGTAGAACATCACCTGGTCTTTATCGACTGGCTCGTAGAGCTGGCCGACGGACGAGTAGATGCCCAACTGGCGGAACATGCCTTCCATACCGAAAGTACGGGCCTCGTCCGGGATGATCGGGACGATGCGCGAGCCGATTTCCTTGTCCTTGACCAGTTGCGCGAGGATCCGCACGAAAGCCATGGTGGTGGAGATTTCGCGGTCGCCCGAGCCGTCCAGGATGGCCTTGAGGGTATCGAGTGGCGGCGTCGGGATGCTGAAGCTCTTGGCGCGACGCTGCGGCACGAAACCACCCAGGGCGGCGCGGCGCTCGGCCAGGTAACGGGCTTCGGCGCTGCCTTCTTCCGGCTTGAAGAACGGCAGGTTTTCCAGTTCGCTGTCCTTGACCGGGATGTCGAAGCGGTCACGGAACAGCTTCAGGCTCTCGACGTCGACCTTCTTGGTGTTGTGCGCGGTGTTCTTCGCTTCGCCGGCACCGGTGCCATAACCCTTGATGGTCTTGGCCAGGATGACGGTCGGCTGCTCTTTGTGATTGACCGCCTGATGGTACGCCGCGTAGACCTTGTACGGGTCGTGGCCGCCACGGTTGAGCTTCCAGATCTCGTCGTCGGACAGGTCGGCAACCATCGCCTTGAGTTCAGGCGAGTTGAAGAAGTGCTCACGGACGAACGCGCCGTCCTTGGCCTTGTAGTTCTGGTACTCGCCGTCGATGACTTCGTCCATGCGGCGTTGCAGGATGCCGTCGACGTCCTTGGCCAGCAGTGGGTCCCAGAAACGGCCCCAGATGACTTTGTTGACATTCCACTGGGCACCACGGAACACGCCTTCGAGTTCCTGGATGATCTTGGCGTTGCCGCGAACCGGGCCGTCGAGGCGCTGCAGGTTGCAGTTGATGACGAAGATCAGGTTGTCCAGCTTCTCGCGGCCGGCCAGGGAGATCGCACCCAGGGATTCCGGCTCGTCGCACTCACCGTCACCCATGAAGCACCAGACTTTCTGCTTGCCTGGCTGGATGAAGCCACGGGCTTCGAGATACTTCATGAAGCGCGCCTGGTAGATCGCCTGGATCGGGCCCAGGCCCATGGAAACGGTCGGGAACTGCCAGAAATCAGGCATCAGCCAAGGGTGCGGGTACGAGGACAGGCCGTTGCCGTCCACTTCCTGGCGGAAGTTGTTCATCTGGTCTTCGGTGATGCGGCCTTCCATGAACGCACGGGCGTAGACGCCTGGCGATGCGTGACCCTGGAAGTAGATCAGGTCGCCGCCATGTTCGTCGGTCGGGGCCTGGAAGAAGTAGTTGAAGCCGATGTCATACAGCGTCGCACTGGAGGCGAAGCTGGAGATGTGACCGCCCAGGTCAGAATCTTTCAGGTTGGTACGCATGACCATGGCCAACGCGTTCCAGCGCACCAGCGAGCGAATGCGGCGTTCCATGAACAGGTCGCCAGGCATGCGTGCTTCGTGGGTGACAGGGATCGTGTTGCGGTATGGCGTGGTGATGGCGTAGGGCAGTTGCGAACCGCTGCGGGTTGCGAGTTCACCCATACGGGTCATCAGATAATGAGCACGGTCTTCGCCTTCTTTGTCGAGAACCGATTCCAGGGCGTCCAGCCATTCCTGGGTTTCGACGGGATCGAGGTCTTGCATGGCTTGCTCCAGGGCGGAAAGGCTACCAGAATCGGTTGCCTGAGTTTGCGACTGGCCTTGTGGGCAGACGATATAAATTCTTGGATTGCCGAAGGTTGTCTCGGCGGCGTGTAGTTTTACTACAAATCGTTGGCCGTTTCAGCCTTTCGAATGTATAGACGAGTAGTAAAACTACACATGAGCGGCTTATGGCCCCTCGTTTCGTTGTGAGAATAATCGTTACTGTTGGTCATTAGCCAACTCGAACAGGTAAAAACTTGATGCCGGCTGCCAATAAAACCAGAAAATCAGCTATTTATCATCTTTGTTCGACAGTCGATCAGGTAGTGGCATTCGAAAAAACACTACATCCAGCCTTTCCCGCGCCGATCAAGGATAGACCATGAGCCTGCCCTCGCTTGCCGAAATACCGGCGATTCTCCAGTCATTGGTCAGTCGGGCCGAGCAGTCGTTCCGCGCGGCGGTTGCCACTCTGGACGACGACCATGGGCTCTCTGCCTGGACGCCGCAGCGCTGGGCCGAGTTCAATCGCGTCGTCGCGGCCAGCGACTTTGTCATCGAGCAAAGTGTACGAGACCCGTCGATGCTCTTGGAGCTGGTGCACAGCGGCGAGCTGGACCGCAGCCTGGCCCCCGGTGAAATGTGCGCGCAGATCGGCGCCGCCGTCCAGGCCGCCGAAACCGAAGATGAGTTGGGTCGCGTGCTGCGTCGCCAGCGCACCCGCCAGCAGGTGCGCATCATTTGGCGTGACCTGACCCGCCAGGCGGACCTGGTCCAGACCTGTCGCGATCTCTCGGACATGGCCGACACCTGCATCGACCAGGCCTATCGATGGTTGTACCAACGCCTGAGCCAGCAATTGGGCATACCCACCGGCCGGCGCAGTGGCGAGCCGCAGCAGATGGTCATCCTGGGCATGGGCAAGCTAGGCGCCGTCGAGCTGAACCTGTCGTCGGACATCGACCTTATCTTCGCCTATCCCGAAGGCGGCGAAACCGTCGGCGCGAAGCGGCCGCTGGATAACCAGGAATTTTTCATCCGCCTTGGCCAGCGCCTGATCAAGGCCCTCGATCCGATGACCGTCGATGGCTTTGTGTTTCGTGTCGACATGCGTCTGCGTCCCTATGGCTCGGCCGGCGCGCTGGTGCTGAGCTTCAATGCCCTGGAGCAGTATTACCAGGATCAGGGGCGCGACTGGGAACGCTACGCGATGATCAAGGCGCGGGTGGTGGCGGGCGACCAGGTGGCCGGCGCGCAACTGCTCGACATGCTGCGCCCGTTCGTCTATCGCCGTTACCTGGATTTTTCCGCCATCGAAGCGTTGCGCACCATGAAGCAGTTGATCCAGCAGGAGGTGCGGCGCAAGGGCATGGCCGACAACATCAAGCTGGGTTCGGGCGGCATCCGCGAGGTGGAATTCATCGCCCAGGCGTTCCAGTTGATCCATGGCGGTCGCGACCTGAGCTTGCAGCAACGACCGTTGTTGAAGGTGCTTGGCACATTGGAGGGCCAGGGCTACCTGCCGTCCAAGGTGATCGACGAGTTGCGCCAGGGTTATGAGTTCCTGCGTTACACCGAACATGCGATCCAGGCCATTGCCGACCGCCAGACGCAGATGCTGCCGGACACTGCGCAGGATCAGGCGCGCATTGCGTTCATGCTGGGCTTCGCCGACTGGTCGGCGTTCCACGAACAGCTGATGCATTGGCGTGGGCGCGTGGCATGGCATTTCGGCCAGGTCATCGCCGATCCGGACGAAGAAGAGGGCAGCGAAGGCGAAGTCGCGGTGGGTGGAGAATGGCTGCCGCTGTGGGAAGACAGCCAGGATGAGGAAGCGGCGTGTCGCCAGTTGGAGGCGGGCGGTTTCACCGATGCGTCCAAGGCGCTGAGGGCCTTGGCTGCCTTGCGCGCCAGCCCGCAATTGCGCGCGATGCAACGTTTGGGGCGCGAGCGCCTGGATGCGTTCATACCGCGCCTGTTGGCTCAGGCGGTGGAGCACGCCAATCCGGACCTGGTGCTGGAACGGGTATTGCCATTGGTTGAAGCCGTGGCCCGCCGTTCGGCTTATCTGGTGCTGCTGACCGAGAACCCTGGCGCGTTGCGGCGTTTGCTGACGTTGTGTGCGGCGAGCCCATGGATTGCCGAGCAGATCACCCGTTTTCCGCTGTTGCTCGATGAATTGCTCAACGAAGGCCGTTTGTTCAAGCCGCCGTTGGCGCCTGAGCTGGCGGCGGAATTGCGCGAGCGGCTGACGCGCATCCCCGAGGACGATCTCGAACAACAGATGGAAGCCTTGCGGCATTTCAAACTGGCCCACCGCCTGCGCGTCGCTGCCTCGGAAATCGCCGGCAGCCTGCCGTTGATGAAAGTCAGCGACTACCTGACGTGGCTGGCCGAAGCGATCCTCGAGCAGGTGCTGGCCCTGGCCTGGCGCCAGACAGTCGCCAAGCATGGCGTACCGTTGCGCACCGATGGGAGCCCGTGCGATCCGGGGTTCATCATTGTCGGTTATGGGAAAGTCGGTGGCCTGGAATTGGGGCATGGTTCCGACCTGGACCTGGTGTTCATCCACGATGGCGACCCGCAGGCTGAAACCGACGGCCCGAAACCCATCGACGGTGCTCAATTCTTCACCCGGCTTGGCCAGCGGATCATTCACTTGTTGACGGCCCAGACGAACTCCGGGCAGTTGTATGAAGTGGACATGCGTCTGCGGCCGTCCGGGGCGTCGGGCTTGCTGGTCAGTTCCCTGGGGGCGTTTGCCCGCTATCAGGAAAACGAAGCCTGGACCTGGGAGCATCAGGCGTTGGTGCGTGCGCGAGTGCTGGTGGGCAGCCAGGACGTCGGCCAGGCGTTCGAAAAAGTCCGCGCCCAGGTGTTGGGACGCACCCGTGATTTGCCGACGCTGCGCCAGGAAGTCAGCGAGATGCGCGCCAAGATGCGCGACAACCTTGGCAGCAAGGCCACCGCCGCCGGGACCGCGCCGAATGCCTTCGAAGCCACGGCGCCCTTTGACCTCAAGCAGGACGCCGGAGGTATCGTCGATATTGAATTTATGGTGCAATACGCGGCCCTGGCCTGGTCCGAGGCGTACCCTTCACTGGTGCGCTACACCGATAACATCCGCATCCTGGACGGATTGCAGGAGGTCGGATTGATGCCTGCCGAGGATGCCACGCTGTTGCGCGAAGCCTACAAGGCCTACCGCTCCGCCGCCCACCGCCAGGCCTTGCAGAAAGACACTGGGGTGATTGCAGGCGACCAGTTCGTGGATGAGCGTCGACAGGTGATGCGGATCTGGCGAGAGCTGGGGCTGAGTTGAAGGATTGAATGTAGGAGCGAGCCTGCTCGCGATAGCGGTGTGTCAGGCGACATCGACGTTGGATGTGCTGGCCCCATCGCGAGCAAGCTCGCTCCCACAGTTGATTGGCGGTGCCGCACGGTATTGGATACTTATGCGGAACCCCTGTGGGAGCGAGCTTGCTCGCGATAGCGGTAGGTCAGGCGACATCGACGTTGGATGTGCTGGCCCCATCGCGAGCGGGCTCGCTCCCACAGTTGATTGGCGGTGCCGCACGGTATTGGATACTTATGCGCAACCCTTGTGGGAGCGAGCCTGCTCGCGATAGCGGTAGGTCAGGCGACATCGATGTTGGATGTGCTGACCCCATCGCGAGCAAGCTTGCACCCACAGTTGATTGGCGGTGCTGCACGGTATTGGATACTTACGCGGAACCCCGTGGGAGCGAGCCTGCTCGCGATAGCGGTAGGTCAGGCGACATCGATGTTGGATGTGCTGGCCCCATCGCGAGCAAGCTTGCACCCACAGTTGATTGGCGGTGCCGCACGGTATTGGATACTTGTGCACAACCCCTGTGGGAGCGAGCTTGCTCGCGATAGCGGTAGGTCAGACAACATCGACGTTGGATGTGCTGGCCCCATCGCGAGCAAGCTTGCTCCCACAGTTGATTGGCGGTGCCGCACGGTATTGGATACTTGTGCGCAACCCCTGTGGGAGCGAGCCTGCTCGCGATAGCGGTAGGTCAGGCGACATCGATGTTGGATGTGCTGGCCCCATCGCGAGCGGGCTCGCTCCCACAGTTGATTGGCGGTGCTGCACGGTATTGGATACTTGTGCGCAACCCCTGTGGGAGCGAGCCTGCTCGCGATAGCGGTAGGTCAGACAACATCGACGTTGGATGTGCTGGCCCCATCGCGAGCGGGCTCGCTCCCACAGTTGATTGGCGGTGCCGCACGGTATTGGATACTTGTGCACAACCCCTGTGGGAGCGAGCTTGCTCGCGATAGCGGTGGGTCAGGCGACATTGATGTTGGATGTGCTGGCCCCATCGCGAGCGGGCTCGCTCCCACAGTTGATTGGCGGTGCTGCACGGTATTGGATACTTGTGCACAACCCCTGTGGGAGCGAGCTTGCTCGCGATAGCGGTAGGTCAGGCGACATCGACGTTGGATGTGCTGACCCCATCGCGAGCAAGCTTGCACCCACAGTTGATTGGCGGTGCTGCACGGTATTGGATACTTGTGCGCTCCCACAGTTGATTGGCGGTGCCGCACGGTGTTGGATATTTATGCGGAGCCCTTGTGGGAGCGAGCTTGCTCGCGATAGCGGTAGGTCAGACAACATCGACGTTGGATGTGCTGGCCCCATCGCGAGCAAGCTCGCTCCCACAGTTGATTGGCGGTGCTGCACGGTATTGGATACTTATGCGCAACCCCTGTGGGAGCGAGCTTGCTCGCGATAGCGGTGGGTCAGGCGACATCGATGTTGGATGTGCTGGCCCCATCGCGAGCAGGCTCGCTCCCACAGTTGATTGGCGGTGCCGCACGGTATTGGATACTTGTGCGCAACCCTTGTGGGAGCGAGCCTGCTCGCGATAGCGGTAGGTCAGGCGACATCGATGTTGGATGTGCTGGCCCCATCGCGAGCGGGCTCGCTCCCACAGTTGATTGGCGGTGTGTTGTAGATTAAGGCCACAGGCAACGACCTAAGCCACAGTGATTCTCGAGGCGGGGAGGCGTAGGCCTCCCCGTATCGTTTTTGGAAAGCACATGAATATTCTGATCGTTGGGCCCAGTTGGGTCGGTGACATGGTGATGGCCCAGACACTGTTCCAGTGTCTGAAGCTGCGTCACCCGCAGTGCGAAATCGACGTTCTGGCCCCTGAATGGAGTCGTCCGATCCTTGAGCGCATGCCCGAGGTGCGCAAGGCCTTGAGCTTTCCGCTCGGCCATGGCGTGCTGGAGCTGGCGACTCGCCGGCGCATCGGCAAATCCCTGGTCGGCCACTACGACCAGGCGATCCTGTTGCCCAATTCGCTGAAATCGGCGCTGGTGCCGTTCTTTGCCGGCATTCCCAAGCGCACAGGCTGGCGCGGCGAGTTTCGCTATGGCTTGCTCAATGACGTGCGCACGCTGGACAAAGATCGTTATCCATTGATGATCGAGCGCTTCATGGCCCTGGCCTACGAGCCGGGGGCCGAATTGCCCAAGCCGTATCCGCGGCCGAGCCTGCAAATCGATCCGGTAACGCGCGAAACGGCCCTGGCCAAGTTCGGTCTGACCCTGGATCGCCCGGTATTGGCCCTGTGCCCGGGCGCCGAGTTCGGTGAGTCCAAGCGCTGGCCGGCGGAGCATTACGCCCAGGTTGCCGAGGCGAAGATCCGTGAAGGCTGGCAAGTCTGGCTGTTCGGTTCGAAAAACGATCACTCGGTGGGCGAAGACATCCGTTCACGGCTGATTCCGGGCCTGCGGGAAGAGTCGGTCAACCTCAGCGGCGACACGTCCCTGGCCGAGGCGATTGACCTGTTATCCTGCGCCGATTCGGTGGTGTCCAATGACTCCGGCTTGATGCACGTCGCGGCCGCGCTGAACCGTCCGTTGGTGGCGGTCTACGGCTCGACTTCGCCGGGTTTTACTCCGCCGTTGGCCGATCAGGTCGAAGTCGTGCGCCTGGGCATCGAGTGCAGTCCATGCTTCGACCGTACCTGCCGCTTCGGCCATTACAACTGCCTGCGCCAGCTCATGCCGCCGGCGGTGAACGAGGCCCTGGAGCGTTTGCAGGGCACTCCCGTGGAGGTCCGGTAACTTGCGGGTATTGTTGATCAAGACCTCTTCGCTGGGGGATGTGGTCCACACGTTGCCAGCGCTGACCGATGCGACGCGGGCAATTCCTGGCATCACATTCGACTGGGTGGTGGAAGAGGGTTTCGCCGAAATCCCTACCTGGCATCCGGCCGTGGGCAAGGTCATCCCGGTGGCGATCCGGCGCTGGCGCAAGAACCTCTGGCAAACCCTCAAAAGCGGTGAATGGCGACGCTTCAAGCAGAGCATTCGCGCCGAAAAATATGATTTGGTGATCGATGCCCAAGGCCTGCTGAAAAGTGCCTGGCTGACCCGCTACGTCAAGGCACCGGTGGCTGGGCTGGATAAGGATTCGGCGCGTGAACCGCTCGCGGCGCGCTTCTATTCGCGTCGCCTGGCGGTCGCTCGTGGTCAGCATGCGGTGGAGCGTGTACGTCAACTGTTCGCCTTGGCGCTGGGCTATGACTTGCCGCAAACCCAGGGCAGCTATGGCCTGGACATCGACCGACTGGTTGAATTGCCGCGCCCATACCCCTACGTGGTGTTCCTGCATGGCACGACGTGGGAATCCAAACATTGGCCTGAGCTCTACTGGCGTCAGCTCACCGAGCGCATGGGGCAATTCGGCGTGGTGGTGAAACTGCCGTGGGGCAACCCGGCCGAGAAGGCTCGGGCCGAGCGCATCGCCAACGGGCTGCGCAATGCCTTGGTGCTGCCGAAATTGAACCTGGGCGGCATGGGCAAGGTGCTCGCCGGTGCACAGGCCTGCGTGGCCGTGGATACGGGCCTCGGGCATCTGGCCGCCGCTCTGGATGTGCCGACCATCTCGCTGCTCGGTCCGACCAATCCCGTGCTGACCGGCGCCTATGGCAAGGGCCAGATTCATCTCGCCAGTGATTTTCCTTGCGCGCCGTGCATGCAGAAACAATGCACTTACCCACCGACCGCCGAAGATGCCCGGCGGTTCGACCTGAAACGCGAGCAGCCCCTGTGCTTCACGCGTCTGAATCCCGAGCGTGTTGCCAGCCACCTGAGCACGTTATTGGCTGAGGAGCCGCGCTGATGCAATTGGCTTTTGTCCTTTACAAATATTTCCCCTTCGGCGGCCTGCAGCGTGACTTCATGCGCATCGCCTTGGAGTGTCAGCGACGCGGTCACCAGATCCGCGTCTACACGCTGATTTGGGAAGGTGACGTCCCGCCCGGCTTCGAAGTGCTGGTGGCGCCGGTCAAGGCGCTGTTCAATCACCGCCGCAACGAGAAACTCAGCGCGTGGATGGAGGCCGACCTGGCCAAGCGCCCGGTGGACCGGTTGATCGGCTTCAACAAAATGCCCGGCCTGGACGTGTACTACGCCGCCGACGGCTGCTTCGAAGACAAGGCGCAGAACCTGCGCAATTCGCTGTACCGACGCTGGGGGCGCTACCGGCATTTTGCCGAGTACGAGCGGGCCGTGTTCGCCAAGGACGCCAAGACCGAAGTCCTGATGATTTCCGAAGTCCAGCAGCCGCTGTTCATCAAGCACTACGACACGCCGCTGGAGCGCTTTCACCTGCTGCCGCCGGGCATTGCCCACGACCGTCGTCGGCCCGCCGATGCCGATGGGATCCGGGCGGCGTTCCGAGCCGAATTCGAGCTGGCCGACGACGATTTGTTGTTGGTGCAGATCGGCTCCGGGTTCAAGACCAAGGGCGTCGACCGCAGCCTCAAGGCCCTGGCCGCGCTGCCCACGCAATTGAAAAAACGCACTCGGCTGTTTGTAATCGGCCAGGACGACCCCAAGGTATTCCAGATGCAGAGCGCTGCGCTGGGTCTGGGCGATAATGTGCGGTTCCTCAAGGGTCGCAGCGATATCCCGCGTTTCCTGCTCGGTGCCGACCTGTTAATTCACCCGGCTTACAACGAAAACACCGGCACGGTACTGCTCGAAGCGCTGGTGGCCGGGTTGCCGGTGCTGGTCAGCGCGGTGTGCGGGTACGCTCACTACATCGCCGAGGCCGACAGCGGCCTGGTGCTGGATGAGCCGTTCGAACAGGCGCAGTTGACCGAATATCTGGGCCGGATGCTTAGTGATCCGCAAGCGAGGGCGGCCTGGAGCCGCAATGGTCTGGCCTTCGCCGAGACGGCCGACCTCTACAGCATGCCGCAGCACGCGGCCGATGTGATATTGGCGGAGCACGCTTAATGAAATTGATGCTGGCCGAACCGTTCAAGAGCCTTTGGGCCGGGCGCGATGCGTTCGTCGAAGTCGAAGCGCTCCAGGGCGAGGTCTACCGTGAGCTCGAAGCCCGGCGCACCCTGCGCACGGAGGTAGAGGGTCGTGGTTTTTTCGTGAAGATCCATCGTGGCATCGGCTGGGGCGAGATTTTCAAGAACCTGCTCACCGCCAAGCTGCCGGTGCTGGGCGCGGGCCAGGAATGGAAGGCCATCCAACGGCTGCAGGAAGTCGGCGTGCCAACCATGACCGCCGTTGCCTATGGAGAGAAGGGCAACAATCCGGCGGACCAGCATTCCTTTATTGTTACCGAGGAGCTGGCGCCTACCATAAGCCTTGAAGACTTCAGCCTCGACTGGGTCAAGCAGCCTCCGCAGCCCCGGCTAAAGCGAGCACTGATCGCCGAAGTGGCGCGCATGACCGGCATGATGCACCGCGCTGGGGTCAACCATCGCGACTGCTACATCTGCCACTTCCTGCTGCACACCGACAAACCGGTGACGCCCGAGGATTTCAAACTCTCGGTGATCGACCTGCACCGCGCCCAGACCCGTCCGGCTATCACCACGCGCTGGCGTAACAAAGACTTGGCGGCGCTGTATTTCTCCGCGCTGGACATTGGCTTGACCCGGCGCGACAAGCTGCGTTTTCTCAAGGGCTATTTCCAGCAGCCGCTGCGCCAGATCCTGGCGCAAGAGGCTGCGTTGCTGGCCTGGCTCGAAGGCAAGGCCAAGAAACTGTATGAGCGCAAACAGCGGTACGGGGATGCGCTCTGATGTCGGGTTGGAATTTGGAACCCGCCTACGCTGAGCTGGCACAGGATTTCGGCAGCCTCGACGCGGTGTTCGCCCTCCAGGGCGAGCGCCTGACCCGCGATCCACTGTCAGAGGTGATCCGCGTACAGCGCAACGGCGTGAATTATTACGTCAAGCGCTATACCGGCGCCGGCAAGGGCTTGCGTCGTTATCTGGGCAAGCCACGGGTCAAGTCGGAATGGCAGAACCTCAAGCGTTTCGCCAAGTGGGGAATTCCCACAGCGGAAATTGTCGCCTGGGGGCTGGAACGACGGGGTGCGGCCTATGATCGCGGCGCGATGATCACCCGCGAATTGCCGCGCACCGAAGACCTTTCAGCCCTGGCCGAGCGGCACGATTCGCGGCTCGACGATCGCGCCTGGGTCGATGGCGTGAGCCGGCAGCTCGCCGGTTATACCCGGACCATGCACGATCACCGTTTCACCCATAACGACTTGAAATGGCGCAACCTGCTGATCGACGACCGGGCGCGTCTG
This sequence comes from Pseudomonas sp. R4-84, assembly GCF_054130985.1. Taxonomy (NCBI): domain Bacteria; kingdom Pseudomonadati; phylum Pseudomonadota; class Gammaproteobacteria; order Pseudomonadales; family Pseudomonadaceae; genus Pseudomonas; species Pseudomonas sp. R4-84. The sequence continues at coordinate 5,062,711 of NZ_CP096390.1, read as the reverse complement.
TTCCTGATCGACTGCCCGAACGGTGACTTCTGGCGCGGCTTCTGGCTCAAGTACCGGATCACCAAAGACCTGGCATGCCTGGACAAAGTCGCCAAATATCATTTGTCGGCCACCCAGCGCCTGCGTTTTTACCTGCAATATCGCCAGCGCGACCGGCTCGATGCGTGCGACAAGAAACGTATTCGCCACGTGGTGAGATTTTTCGAGGGGCGTGAATGACCGATTTCCTGGCCGCCGAAGACCGGGCCTTGCTGGAGCGCCATGGCCTGGACAGCTTCGAAGCCCTCTGGTTGCGCAAGCTGGACGCAGTGGACGAGCCCAATACGGCGGGCGATGGCTGGAGCAGTGTGTTCCGGCTGGAGCTCGAGGGGCAGGGTTATTACCTCAAGCGCCAGAGCAATTACCTGACCCGGACGCTATCGCACCCTTTTGGCGAACCCAGTTTTTCCCGGGAGTTTCGCAACATCAGCCGGTATCGCCAGTTGGGTATCCCAGCGTTGCAAGCGGTCTTCTACGGGCGGCGGAAAGTGGACGGCGAGGTTCGGGCGATTCTGTTGACCCGCGCCTTGGACGGCTGGGATGACCTGGATTCGCTCCTGGAGCGCTGGCCGTCCCTGACGACCGTGCAACGCACCACCATCGTTCAGGCCTGTGGTCACCTGGCGCGGCGACTGCACGACATGCATCAGGTGCATGGCTGTTTCTATCCCAAGCATATTTTTCTGCAGGCCACTGCCGGCGGTCACCAGGCACAGTTGATCGACCTGGAAAAGACCCGTCCGCTGCTGTTCGGGCAGCGTGACCGGGTCAAGGACCTGGAGCCGTTGCTGCGCCGGGCCCGGGCCTGGAGTGAAGAGGATGTGCGTCAGCTGCTGTCTACCTATCTGGACCAACCGCTTGACGGTGCGCTGGTCGATCGATGGTTGGCCCGCCTGAGCGCTCGACGCACTCATAAGGAGACCCGCTGATGCATTTGTCGGAATTGAAAGGCGCTGGCCGCAGCCCAAGCCTGCCCCTGAGCCTGGAGCTGGCGGATGCCGCTGGCCCGGCGCAATTGCAACTGTTGTCACTGTTGCGGGTGCTGCCTGGGCAGCGTTACGTCGGCGCCGGTATCTGGCGCGGCCGGCCGGTGCTGGCCAAGTTACTGGTGGGCAGCAAGGCGCCGCGGCATTTCCAACGAGAGCTGCAAGGTGTTCGCCTCCTCGCGGAACAGGGGCTGACGACCCCATTGCTGCTGGCCGATGGCTTAAAAGAAGGCGAGGGTGGCTGGCTGCTGTTCGAGCTGCTGGAAGGCGCCGAGAGTCTTGGCGATGCCTGGAAGCAGGTCGAACATCTCCCCATGCTGGCGGACGAACAAACGGCGGTGCTGGCCGAGGCGCTGGGCGCTATTGCGCAGCTGCACGGCAAGGGCCTGTGGCAAGAAGATCTGCACCTGGACAATCTGCTGCGCCATGGCGACAAGCTCTATCTCATCGACGGGGCCGGCATTCGCGCCGAAACCCCCGGCCAGCCATTGTCGCGGCAAAAGGTCTTGGAAAACCTGGGGGTGTTTTTCGCCCAGCTTCCAAAATCCATCGAGCCGTTCAATGAAGAGTTGCTGGTGCATTACCTGTTGAGTAACGCCGAACACGCCCTGCCGATGGAAGCGCTGCAAAAACAGATCGACAAGGTCCAGGCCTGGCGGCTGAAAGATTTCCTTGAAAAGGTCGGGCGCGAATGCAGCTTGTTCAGCGTGCAGCGCGGGCCGTTCGGCCTGCGGGCTATTCGTCGCGATGAAGAAACGGCCATGGTCCCGGTGCTGGAGCATGCCGATGCGTTGCTTGACCAGGGTCACTTGTACAAGACCGGTGGTGCCGCCAGTGTCGGTAAGGTCGAATCGAACGGTCGCACCCTGGTAATCAAACGCTACAACATCAAGGGCTTCGCCCACTGGCTCAAGCGCTTCTGGCGCCCGAGCCGAGCCTGGCATTCCTGGCGCGAAGGCCATCGGCTGGCCTTCCTCGGCATCGCCACGCCCAAGCCACTGGCGTTGCTGGAAAAGCGTTTCCTGTGGTTGCGTCGTGGCGCCTATCTGGTCACTGAACACCTGTCTGGCCCGGACATCATCGAACGCTTCGCCCCGCATGTGGAAAGCGGCGAAGCCCCTGAGTCCGAGCTGTTGGCGCTGGATCACTTGTTCGCCGACCTGATCCGCGAGCGTATCAGCCACGGTGACTTCAAAGGACACAACCTGTTCTGGCAAGACGACCGCTGGGCATTGATCGACCTTGATTCCATGTGCCAACACCGGACCCAGGCCAGCTTCGCCCAAGCCTACGCCCGGGATCGCGCACGGTTCATGCGTAATTGGCCTGAGGGAAGTGCGCTGTATCGGGTGATCGATCAGCGGTTGCCGAAGGCAGTCGATAACACGTCGGCTATCGTCTAACCGCTCACCATGGCGAGGGAGCTTGCTCCCGCTGGGCTGCGCAGCAGCCCCGACGCCATTCAACGCGCAGTACCAGGAAAAAACGATTCGCAGTTCCTGTGACGGCTGCGCCGCCGAGCGGGAGCAAGCTCCCTCGCCACGGACCGTGTAAACCCTACGACTCCGCTAGAGGCTTAAGATCGCTTTTAAGCTATAATCCCGCCCTTTAGCTGCCCCGTACCCTTGATGCGTGGCACATCATTTTTTCGCGGCGCTTGTCGCCCGTATGCAGACATAAGAGGCTAGACCCCTGTGGCATTGACGATTCTTGGCCTGTCCGGCGCCCTTAGCCATGATCCTTCCGCAGCGCTGTACATCGACGGCAAGCTGATCGCGGCGGCCGAGGAAGAGCGCTTCGTACGCGATAAACATGCAAAGAACCGCATGCCCTACGAGTCGGCGAAGTTCTGCCTGGAGCAAGCCGGCATCAAGCCGTCCGACGTTGACGTGGTGGCGATACCCTTTGCCCCGATCAGCCTGTTCGGCGAGGCGCGCTGGCACTACGCCAAGCGCTACTGGTACGCCCCGGACCGTGCCCTCGATGCGATTCTGATGGGCAATCGTCGCTACAAACGTTATCGCCGCAAGATCGTCTGGTGCCTGGAACAACTGGGTTTCGACCCGAAAAAAATCAAGATCGAGCCGGTCGAGCACCACCTGGCCCATGCCTCCAGTGCCTATCACTGCTCGGGCTTCCAGGAAAAAACCGCCATCCTCGGCATCGACGGCAAGGGCGAATACGCCACGACCTTCTTCGGCTATGGCGAAAACGGCAAGATCCACAAGATCAAGGAATTCTACGACCCGGACTCCCTGGGTGGCCTGTACGGCGCGATCACCGAGTTCCTCGGCTTCGAGATGCTTGATGGCGAATTCAAGGTCATGGGCATGGCGCCCTACGGCGACGCCAGCAAATATGATTTCTCGCGCCTGGCCTCGTTCGAAAACGGCCAATTGGTGATCAATACCGATTACGCCAACGTGATCGGCCTGCGCCGCTATAAAGAGAAAGGCAAGGGTTTCTACTTCTCGCCAAAGCTGATCGAGTGGCTCGGTCCGAAACGCGAAGGCGACATCGCCGACGAGCCGTACATTCACTACGCGGCCAGCATGCAAGCGCTGTTCGAGAAGCTTGCGCTGCAAATGATCGATCACTACCTGGGCGACGTGCTCAAGGAAACCGGCAAGCTGGCGTTCGCCGGCGGCTGCGCATTGAACGTCAAACTGAACCAGAAAATCATCGCCCGCGATGACGTCAAGGAGCTGTTCGTGCAACCGGCTTCCGGCGACGCCGGTACGGCGGTGGGCGCGGCGGCTTATGTGTCCCACGCCCGTGGCGTGCCGGTGGAGAAGATGGAACACGTCTACCTCGGCCCAGCCTATAGCAACGAAGATGTGATCGCCGCCTGCGCCCGTCACCCGAGCAAGCCGGCGTGGCGCAAGATCGACAACACCCCTGAGCGCATCGCCAAGATCATGGTCGACGGCAACCCGGTGGCCTGGTTCCAGGGCCGCATGGAGTTTGGCCCGCGGGCCTTGGGCGGTCGTTCGATCATCGGTTGCCCAAGCGCCAGCGGCGTGGCCGACCGCATCAACGAACAGATCAAGTTCCGCGAACGCTGGAGGCCTTTCTGCCCGTCGATGCTCGACACCGTTGCGCCGCAGATGATCAAGGTCGACCACCCGGCACCGTTCATGACCTTCACGTTCGAAGTGGCTGAGGAATGGAAAACCCGCGTGCCGGAAGTGGTCCATGAAGACGGCACCTCCCGGGCCCAAGTGCTCAAGCGTGAATACAACCCGCGTTACTACGACATGATGAAAGCCCTGGAAGTCCTGACCGGCAATGGCGTGTCGCTGAATACCTCACTCAACCGTCGCGGCGAACCCATGATCTGCTCGCCCACCGACGCGCTGAACATGTTCTATGGTTCCGACCTGCAATACCTGATCATGGAGGACATCCTGGTGGTCAAGGACGGCGTGGACGCTTATGACACGCTCGGCTGAGCGACATGTGCTGCAGTTCTGCCACGGTTATGACGGGCCGTTCCTGGACTGCGCCCGTCAGTACGCCAGTCTGTTCGCCGGAACCGGTTATCGTGTGACCACGGTGTTTCTCACCGGCTCGGCGGACGCCGAGGTTGCCGCTGCCTGTGCCTCGGACGAGGTGTTGTTCATGGAGTACAGCTCCAGTGCCATTCGCGGCCTGAAGCTGGGTGCCATCGGCGATCTGCGCAAGATCGCCGCCTCGCGCAATTTCAGTTTCTGCATCGCGCACCGGTTCAAGCCGATCTACATCGCCCTGCTCGGCACTGGGTTGCCGGTGATCGGCGTGCACCATGCCTTTGGCGATTATCAACGGCGTACCCGCCGGTTGTTCGCCCAGGTTTTTCGCAAGCGCCTGAGCTTGCTCGGGGTGTCCGACGCCGTGCGCGACGACATGCGTCGCTGCCTGCCGAAATGGCCGGTCGGCAGGATCCAGACCCTCTACAACCGTATCGATCTGGAGGCCTTGCAGGCCAGCCAGGTTTCCCGGGAGCAGGCGCGACAAACCCTTGGGCTGGAAGCGAACGCCTGGATTGTCGGCAACGTCGGACGCCTGCATCCGGACAAGGACCAGGCCACCCTGCTTCGCGGTTTTGGCGCTGCGCTGGCGTACCTGCCAAGCCACAGCCAACTGGCGATTCTGGGCAAGGGGCGCCTGGAACAGGACCTCAAGGCTCTGGCGCGAGAGTTGGGCATTGCCGACCGCGTGCTGTTTCTCGGCCAGGTGCCAGAGGCCCGTCGTTATTTCCGTGCCTTCGACGCGTTTGCGCTGAGCTCCGATCACGAGCCGTTCGGCATGGTGCTGCTCGAAGCCATGGCTGCCGGCGTGCCGTTGCTGGCCACGGCCTGCGGTGGCGCAAAGGAGGTCGTCGAGGGCGTCGGTATCCTGTTCCCGCTCGGTGACGCCGAGCACATGGCCCAAGGTCTGCAACACCTGGCTGCGATGGACGAATTGCAGCGGCGCCAATGCGCCGAGTTGATGCTGGAGCGCTTGCGCGAATGTTTCTCCGATCGCGCCGTACGCGAGGCATTCTGGCGCTTGCCCCAAGTGACTGAACTGGCGCCGAGGAACTGATGCTCAACCGATTCCAAGGCTGGCGAGAGCGCGGCTGGACCACCACGGATGCCTCGAGCTACGCCCAGGCGTGGCAACGTTTTGGCGGCAGTGTGGCGACACACCCCCTGGTCGTGGAGCGCCTGGCCGCCCTGGCTGGGATTCCCGTGCGTTACCTGGCATTCGAGCAGGGCGGCGAGCTGAAGGCGGCAATTCCGACCTGGGGCCGCGATCTGGCGCTGTCGAAGGACGTGCTCAAGCGCAGCGGAAAAAAAGGCCTGTTCGACCTGGGCAATGCCGAGTTGATCCTGCCGGCCGCGCCCGACACCCAGGCACCGTTGCGTCATCGAGGACGGTATCTGTCGGCGCTCAATGAAGGTCGCTTCAGCGGTTTGAAACTGCAGAAAGAGCAGCTGGCCATGGCTCGCCTGCCGGAAGAACTGTCCAAGAAGTTCCGCTACAACCAGCGCCGTGAATTGCGTCTTCTGGAGGAAGCCGGCGGGCAGGTGCGGCCGGTCGGCGAGTTTTCCAGTACCGAGTTGGCGTCGATCTACTGTGATCTGTTCCAGCGTCGCTGGGGTTTTCCCGCCACCGGTGCCGAGCGCATGGGCGAGGTGGTCGAGCTGCTGCGCGAGCTGCTGATCGGCTCGGTGATTTTTCTCAACGATGCGCCCATCGCCATCCAACTGGTCTATCGCGTCGAAGCGCCTGAATGGATCAGCGTCGAATACATCAATGGCGGCGTCGACCCGCAGACTCGCGAATTCAGCCCGGGCAGCGTCTTGAGCTTCCTCAATACGCAAGGCGCCTGGGAGCACGCCCGGGCCGCTGGCAAGCCGTTGCGGTTTTCCTTTGGCCGGGCGGATCGCGAATACAAGGATCGCTGGTGCAACCCCGTGCCGGTATTCAGCGTATGAACCCGCCGATGAATCGAAAACAACAACTGCTCAAGCGCCATCGTCGCAACAAGCGCGTGGGGCTGTTGTGCGCCCTTGTCGTATTGGGGCTGATAGGCGTTTGGGTGGCCTGGTGGCTGCCGCTGGTGCTGGCGCTGTTGGGCTGGGTAGCCCACGAGGCGTGGTTCGCCGATCATCTGTTCTATTCGCCCAAGGATGACTACCAGTACGATTTCCCCCCCTTCACGCAGCAACCGAAGGTTCACCTCAATGCCGGGCGACTGCGCCTGGATGAAGGTGTGATTCTCGATGACGGCGCGACTCTGGTCCTGGCCTTGCGGATCAAGAGCACCTGGCTGGGGCGTTTCTTCGATCCGAGCGTCGAGTTGTCGGGCGGTGAAGCGGCGGACCGACAAACATTCGAGCGTGGAGTCAACGGCCTGCGCTACCTCAACCTCAGTGAGCAGGGCGCGGTGCTGTCCCGGGGTGAATTGCGCTTGCGCGGACGCTTTTGTCGCTTGTCGGGCGAGCCGATGCTGTGGTCGTTTGCGCCGATGGAGCTACAGCGTCCGCGGCTGATGGTTATCGCGCCCCACGCCGACGATGCGGAACTGGCCGCTTACGGACTCTACAGCCAGGCCGAAGAGGCCTGGATCGTCACCCTGACGGCCGGGGAAATCGAAGCACAACATTACCAGCGCATGGGCCTGGGACGTGCCGAAGCTGCCCGGCTCAAGGGCCGATTGCGCGCCTGGGACAGCCTCGCCGTGCCGCGTTGGGCCGGTGTGCCGCAGGAACACTGCGTGCAACTGGGGTATTTCTGCCTGCAACTGGCGGCGATGCAAGCCGCGCCCGGCCAACCCCAGGGCTCCCGCGAGGCGGAACTGAGCGATACCCGGCTGTTTCGCCAACTGAACCCGTTTGCCTTGCCCGGCGATGCAGATGGCGCGCCGACCTGGAACAACCTGCTGGCGGACTTGCGCGAAGTGCTGCTCAAGGCGCGTCCCGAAGTGATTGTGCTGCCTCACCCGACGCTCGATCCGCATCCCGATCATCTTTGTGCCCACCAGGCTGTCTTGCAGGCGCTGGAAGGACTGGAGTGGCAGCCCTCCGTGCTGCTGGGATACGCCAACCACCTGCACGACAACGATCGTTGGCCCATGGGTGATACCGGCATGGGCGTCGCGTTGCCGCCCCATTTCGACCCGGCCCGGCCGATGCATCCGTTCAGCCTGGGCCTGACCCTGGCCGGGCAACGTGACAAGGCCATGGCGCTGGGCATGATGCATGACCTGCAGCCGCCTGCTCCGTTCAAGCGTCGATTGCGTCGTGGTATCCAGCGTCTGTTGGCCGGGCGCCGGGAGTCGCCCTATGGCGAGAATGAATTCTTTCGCAAGGCTGTACGCCGTCATGAACTGTTCTGGCGGCTTTAAGGGCCCAGGGGGCTACAAGGCCTCCGGTTATCTATCAAGTCGTTCGGTGCCGCAAGGAAGACGATGAAAGTTCTGTTTCTGGTGCAGAAAGAACAACGGGCCATCCTGGATCGGCTCTATGAAGGTGTCGCCGCCCATTGCGAGTGCGACCTGCGCTGGCTCGACAGCCAGGAGCAACGCAACCTGCGAGGCTACTTCCGGAGACACGTGGACGTCTCCCGCTACGACCGGATTGTATTTTTCCTGCGCTTCAAGCAGGAAATCCGCCAGGCGGGGTTCATCCGCACGATCCCCAACCTGGTGATCCTGGAGCATGATGCCTACCAGAACTACATCCCGTGCAAATACACCGGCAAGTTCAGCGCTCATTACCGACGCCTGCCGTGGGTGCGGGTCATCAGCTCCGGGTTCATGGTGACCGAACGCTTGCGTGCCGAAGGGTTCGATGCGGTTTTCGTACCCAAGGGCTATGATCAATCGCTGTTGCAAGACCAGCAGCGCGAGCGGGACATCGAGCTGGCGTTTGTCGGCAGTACCAACAGCGTCGCCTATAGCGGGCGCAAGGCATTGCTGGACGAGCTGGCGCGCGTCGAGCCGCTGGTCGTCACCCGTACCAAGTCCGGCGAAGAGTATTGCGAAACTCTCAATCGGATCCGCTTCTTCGTCAGTGCCGATGTGGGCATGGGCGAGTACATGATCAAGAATTTCGAGGCGATGGCCTGCGGTTGTGTGCTGCTGGCCTATGATCAAGGCGCCGAGGAAGCGCGGGCGCTGGGGTTGCAGGACATGCATAACGTGGTGTTGTATCGGGACATCCCGCAACTTCAGGAAAAACTTTCCCGGCTGCGCGCGGAGCCCGAACTGGCGCAAAGTATCGCCCGCAACGGCCACAGGCTGGCATTGGAGCAGTTCAGCTTCGCGCGTATCGGACAAAAAATCGTGGAAGCGCTGGAACCTCCGCTGCGACCGCGCGAACCGTTGAGTCTGCTAGAGTCCTTGCGCCAGAAACTGGGTATTTAACAAAAACCGCGATGCCATCCAACGACCTGGGTGGCATTTGACTAAATGGTATTTCAGTGCAGTTTTCCGACGATAGTGACATCACCCTGGTGGTCACCAGTTGCGGCCGGCTCGACCTGCTCAAGCGGACGCTCGAGAGTTTCGACCGTTTCAATACTGCGCCTATCCGCGAAGTGTTCATTACCGAAGATGCGGGCGACGATGGGGTGCATGAGGTCCTTCCTGCCCATTGGAAGGCGCACTGCACGGTTTTCATCAATCGGCCGAAGCTGGGGCAGCTGGCGTCGATCGATCTGGCCTACGGACACGTCAAGACAGCGTATATCTTCCACTGCGAGGATGACTGGGAGTTCTACCGCCCGGGGTTCGTGGAGGACTCTCTGACGGTCCTGCAACTGCGGCCCGAGATTCTCCAGGTATGGCTGCGCAATTATGTCTACGACCTGTGTGTCCACAGTCCCTACATTCGCTTGGGCGAGCGTCAGCTGATCGGCGGCGTGCCGTGCTATCCACTGATATCCGACAAGCCTGAATGGCAGAGTTTTTCCCTCAATCCTGGCCTGCGCCGTTTGAAGGAATACCAGTTGTGCGCCCCGTTTGCCGGTTTTGGTGGCGAAAAGGCCCTGTCGCTTCGTTACGCTCAACTGAACTTGACCGCGGTCACCCTCGAAGGGGATGCTGTTTTACACACTGGATTCGGTGTCCATGTCGAAGTACCTGTCGAACGCCAGCGCAAGGCGCGTCGCAGGCGCCGTGAGCAAATCAAGCTCTTTCTGATCCTTTTGCTCGGAGTCTGTGTTGGCTGGCTTATCAATTATTGAGTTTCTCGAAGCACGAGTTCGGGTCCGCGATCAAAGGTTTGCTGCTCGATGAGCATTATTAATGTTATGTGGGCAGGCGGTTCGCCATTCGCTTCGGTGCATAAGGTCCATCGCCAGATACTTTCACAAATCGACCCGGCGATGCCTGTCAGGACATGGCTCTTGCAGGGCTCGGAATCTGCGTGCCTGGAGGGCGTGGGTCCGGCGCGTGAATGGAACCTGACCTCGGCGAAACTCAAGGGGCGGCACTTCTGGCGCCTGTTCAGGCCCTGGATGCACAGCCGTTTTCGCCAGGCGCTGCTCGACAGCGCTGCCCAAGTGGTCCTGCTCGACGGCCTCGGTGTGGCTCGTACCCTGTTGCCAGTATTGAAGGACATGCCGCACATCCATGTGGTGGTGATATTCCACGGGGCGACACGGCTCAATGCCGTGGGCCGGGATCTGCTGCGCGGCTTTGCGCCCTCGCGCCTGGCCCTGGCTGCGGTGTCGCAGACATTGGCGGCATCGCTGCAGGAAGCGCTGGGGTTGCCGGTCACTGCGTTGCGCAGTGCATTCGATCCGGCTGGATTCCAGGCCTGCCTCCTGCCACGTGAAGAGGCTCGTGCCCGGATGCACTTGCCTTTGGCGGGCCCCCGCATATTCGGCGCCGTGGGGCGGCTGGTGGACAAGAAGGGCTTCGCCAGTTTGCTCGATGCCTTTGCCCTGGCGGCCGTCGCGCAGCCTGACTGGCGCTTGGTGATCGTCGGCGAAGGGCCTGCACGGGAAGCACTGCAGGCGCGTATCGACCAGCCGGACCTGGTCGACAAGGTATTGCTTGCGGGGCATCTGGGAGACGTGGCGAAGCTCTATAGAGCGTTCGACTGGGTGCTGGTCCCCTCCTTTGAAGAGGGCCTTGGCCTGATTCTCCAGGAGGCGATCCTGGCCGGCGTTCCGGTGCTGGCCAGTGACCTGGCGGTGTTCCGCGAACAGCTGGCCGATGCCGGTTGGTATGCGCCTGCCGGCGATGAGAGTGCCTGGGGCGAGGCGATCACGCGGGCTTCAGAGGCTTCGGCCGAAGCCGTCGCGGCGGCGCAATACCAGGCATTGGCGCCTGACGAGGCATGGGCGAGTTTCTGCCGGACCGCCCGGGAATTGATCTCAGGCAGGCAGTAGGGCGTTTTCCAGCGCTTGCATCGGAAAGCTCCCGTTCAGGTTTTCCCGCGCAATATAACGAGCGAAATGCTGCAAGTTGCGGCGCGCCAGATAGCGCGGCAATGGAGAGCGCAGGAAGCGCATGTCGGCGACATCGATCAGCCCCAGGGTGTTTTCCGGAGTGACGACGATATTGCCCAAGTGCAACGAACGAAAATAGACACCACGGGCGTGGAGGCTGCGGATCAGTTCGATCAGGTCCGGGAGGCGTTGTTGCCAGCTGAAGCTCTCCTGATTCGACAATTGGCGCAGGGTTTTTCCCGGAAGCGGCCGATACAGTACGGCGGTCATGCCGGGCTTTTGCAGTTTGTAGTAGGCAAGCACTTCGAGAGTCGGTACGCCGAGTTCTTGCAAGCGGGCCGCGTTTTTGATGAATCGCGTCGAATAGGGCCTCAACAGGGCCGACGAAAATAGCCGCTTGCGGCGAAACAGTTTGAGGATGTTTCCATCCTGCAACAGATAGACTTTTGGGCCGTAGCTGTCGGCCTCCAGAATGCTGGCGCCTTCAATCAATTGATTCAAAGCGGCTTGGGGAAGCCGTGAGGATTGCATCGTAGGGAAACCTTGTTGAAAGAACCGGTGCCGTGGCGGGCCATGATGCCCAAAAGTTTTTGTTTTAACCATGCCGGTTTGGCTGGTACATCGATTAGGAGCTTTGGATGCAAGCAACACGTTGGGCGCAGGTATGGATGGCCTTTGGCTTGTCATGGTTTTTGCTGGCGATCGCACTGGCACCCGCCAACAAGGTTTATCAACAAGGAATGATCGCATTCGTCTGGTTGCCCGCGATCCTGTTCGCCTGGCCCGCGCGGCACAGGCTGGTGGAGTTATGGCGCGCCCAGCGCTTGATCTACACGGCGTTGCTGGCATTGATGGCGTGGGCATTGATCACCCTGTTCTGGGCCGAGTCGCCGGAGCCCGTGCGCGAAGCCAAGCGGTTGTTATACATCCTGATATTCCTGATGTTCTTCCCGATTTTCGCTGACGGTCGACCTGAGCGGGTGATCCGTATCATGCAGTGGGGCGGTGTTGGGCTAGCCCTGACGGCCTTGATGGCAATGATTCATTTCTATGGCATCGAGAACCAGCGCTGGGTGGCGCGTCTCGAGGGGCTGGGCGAGTTGTCCCATCCGATCCTGGGTGGCTACGTGATTGGCCTCGCGGCGATCTGGATGCTGCATTGGGTGCCGCGTCGTATCGGGCTGCAAGCTGTGTGTGCCGTGGCCTTGGCTCTGCTGGGCTTGTTCGTGGTCATGAGCCAGAGTCGCGGCGCGGCCGTGGCCTTGTTGCTCAGCGTACTGGCCATGCCGCTTTACTGCCGGGACTCGCGTACTCGTTTGATTGCCGCCGCGGCGCTGGTGCTGGCGATGGTGACTTTCTGGTTGCTGGAACCCTTGGTGATGGCCCGCGGAGCTTCCTATCGTCCGGAAATTTTTGCGTCCAGCCTGCAGATTATTTCCGAGCATCCCTGGGGTGGTCTGGGATTGGCAGGCGACTACCGGGTTCCTGTCGGTGGCCGTTTGTTCGACCACTCGCATAACCTGTTCACCCACGTTGCCATTCAGTTGGGCCTGCCCGGAATGTTGATATGGTGTGTGGTCTGGTTCGCGGTGCTGCGCGAGGCCTGGCGTGCCCGTGACACCCTGCTGGGCCGAGGCGTGCTGGGCATGTGGGTGTTTTCGTTCCTGGCGATGCAGTTCGACGCGGCGAGCCTGACGGGCACCCCGCGCGCCGAGTGGTTCATCACTTGGCTGCCGGTCGGCATGGCCAGCCTTTTGACCTGGGCGCGGGCCAATCCCGATGGCTGTGATAAAATCCCGCGCTCTTCCTAACCAGTGAGCTCGACGATGAGTGACGCACCGCCTAAAGCGGAACAGGATTCCAGCCTGAAAATCTATTTCCGGCTGCTGGGATACGTCAAACCCTACTTGGGCATTTTCCTGCTGAGTATCGTGGGCTTCGTGATATTTGCGTCCACCCAGCCCATGCTGGCCGGGATACTCAAATATTTTGTCGACGGGTTGAGCAATCCCGATGCGGTACTGTTTCCCAGCGTGCCGTATCTCAAGGATTTGAAGCTGCTGATGGCCGTGCCGCTGCTGATCATCCTGATCGCTGCCTGGCAGGGCCTGGGGTCGTTCCTGGGCAACTATTACCTGGCCAAGGTCTCGCTGGGGCTGGTGCATGATCTGCGGGTCGAGTTGTTCAACAAGCTGCTGGTCCTGCCCAACCGCTATTTCGACACCCACAATTCCGGTCATCTGATTTCCCGGATCACCTTCAACGTGACCATGGTCACCGGTGCTGCCACGGACGCCATCAAGGTGGTGATTCGCGAAGGCCTCACCGTGGTGTTCCTCTTCGCGTACCTTGTGTGGATGAACTGGAAACTGACCTTGGTGATGCTGGCGATCCTGCCATTGATTGCAGTGATGGTCAGCAGCACCAGCAAGAAATTCCGCAAGCAAAGCAAGAAGATCCAGGTGGCCATGGGCGACGTGACCCACGTCGCCTCCGAGACCATCCAGGGTTATCGGGTGGTGCGCAGCTTCGGTGGCGAGGCCTATGAAGAACAGCGTTTTGCCAGCGCCAGCCAAGGCAATACCGACAAACAACTGCGCATGACCCGCACCGGCGCGGTCTACACGCCGATGCTGCAATTGGTGATTTACACCGCCATGGCCGCGCTGATGTTCCTGGTACTGTTCCTGCGCGGTGACGCGACAGCGGGCGATCTGGTGGCCTACATCACCGCGGCGGGCCTGCTGCCCAAGCCGATTCGCCAACTCTCGGAAGTCAGCTCCACGATCCAGAAGGGCGTGGCGGGCGCCGAAAGCATCTTCGAGCAACTGGACGTCGAGCCCGAAGTGGATAAAGGCACGGTCGAGCAGGAGCGCGTGAGCGGCCGTCTCGATGTGCGCAACCTGAGCTTTACCTACCCTGGCGCCGATCGGGAAGTGCTCAAGGACATCAGCTTCACCGCTGACCCTGGGCAGATGATCGCCCTGGTAGGGCGGTCGGGCAGCGGCAAGTCGACCCTGGCCAGCCTGATCCCGCGTTTCTATCACCACGAAGTCGGTCAGATCCTGCTCGATGACGTGGAAATCGAAGATTATCGACTGCGCAACCTGCGCCGGCATGTGGCCCAGGTGACCCAGCACGTCACGTTGTTCAACGATACGGTGGCCAACAATATCGCCTACGGCGACCTGGCCGGCGCGCCGCGGGCCGACATCGAAAAAGCCGCCCAGGACGCCTACGCGATGGACTTCATCGCGCAGCTTCCCCACGGCCTGGACACCGAGGTCGGCGAAAACGGCGTGCTGTTGTCCGGTGGCCAGCGCCAACGGCTGGCGATTGCCCGGGCATTGTTGAAAAACGCGCCGCTGTTGATCCTCGATGAGGCCACCTCGGCACTGGACACCGAGTCCGAGCGGCATATCCAAGCCGCGCTGGACCAGGTCATGAAAGGCCGTACGACGTTGGTCATCGCGCATCGGCTGTCGACCATCGAAAAGGCCGACATGATCCTGGTCATGGACCAGGGGCGCATCGTCGAACGCGGCACCCATGGCGAACTGCTCGCGCAAAATGGCTATTACGCGCGTCTTCATGCCATGGGCTTGGATGTTCCCACCCAGGACATCGCCTGAATACGAGGCCAAGGCTATGCTCTGGTGCATGACGACGATGGAATGCTCGACATGGATGAGACAACAAGGGCATCAAAGCAACAATCGCAGGCTCAGCCGGGCCCGCTGACACTTTCGCCCTCGGACCGGGCGGCCATCAAGATCCAGCGGCCTCGCTGTTTCTGGTTGACCGGGCTGTCGGGGGCTGGAAAGTCGACCTTGGCCAATGCTCTGGAAGTTCGCCTTCACCAGCAAGGCCTGCATACCGCTTTGCTGGACGGCGACAACCTGCGCAGGGGGCTTTGCAGTGACCTTGGGATGGATGCCGGCTCCCGAAAGGAAAACGTGCGGCGAATAGCCGAAGTGGCGCGCTTGATGGTCGAAGCAGGGCTGATTGTCATCGTCGCGGCGATTTCGCCGTTTCGGGCCGATCGAGACGCGGCACGACGGCTCTTTTCCCAAAATGACTTCATCGAAGTCTACGTCAGTACGCCGTTCGACGTGTGTGCCGAGCGCGACCCCAAGGGGCTGTACCGCGAAGCCCTCGCCGGGCGGATCAAGCATTTCACCGGTCTCGATAGTCCTTACGAGGCGCCGCTGGCGGCCGAATGCGAAATCGATACGAGCGAGATGGAGCTGGCCCAGGCCTGCGCGCAGATGATGGCATTGCTGTGTGAAAACAATGAAAGCGCGGCTTGATACTTCCGGTCACCGCCATGGACGAGCCTCCCCCAACCCTGTGCTAATATCGCGCCCCTGTTCATTTTGTATGTGGGATGTTCCATGAAGTTGTCCATGCCGCGATTCGATCAAGCCCCTGTATTGGTGGTCGGCGATGTCATGCTCGACCGCTATTGGCATGGCGGTACATCACGGATTTCCCCCGAGGCGCCGGTACCGGTGGTCAGGGTCGAGCACATCGAGGACCGTCCCGGCGGTGCCGCCAACGTTGCCCTGAACATCGCCGCCCTCGGCGCCCCGGCTTCCCTGGTCGGCGTGACCGGTGACGATGAAGCGGCAGAGAGCCTGGCCAACAGCCTGGAAGGCGCTGGCGTGCGGGCGATCTTCCAGCGCATCGCGCACCAGCCGACCATCGTCAAGCTGCGGGTCATCAGTCGTCACCAGCAACTGCTGCGCATCGACTTCGAAGAACCGTTCGCCACCGACCCGCTGTCCCTGGGCGCCGAGGTCGACAACCTGCTCGACGGTATCAAGGTCCTGGTGTTGTCGGACTACGGCAAGGGCGCGTTGAAGAACCATCAAGTGCTGATCCAGGCTGCCCGTGCCCGCGGTATTCCCGTGCTGGCCGACCCCAAGGGCAAGGATTTTTCCATCTACCGTGGCGCGAGCCTGATTACCCCTAACCTCAGCGAGTTCGAAGCCATCGTCGGTGGTTGCGCCGATGAGCACGAACTGGTGAGCAAGGGCGCACAGCTGATGCACGACCTGGATCTGGGGGCGTTGCTGGTTACCCGCGGCGAGCACGGCATGACCCTGCTGCGTCCCGATCATCCGGCCCTGCACCTTCCGGCCCGTGCCCGCGAAGTATTTGACGTGACGGGCGCCGGTGACACGGTGATCTCCACCCTGGCCGCGGCGATTGCCGCCGGCGAGGAACTGCCCCACGCGGTTGCCCTGGCGAACCTGGCGGCGGGCATTGTCGTCGGCAAGCTGGGTACGGCGGCGATCAGCGCCCCGGAACTGCGGCGCGCGATCCAGCGCGAAGAGGGATCGGAGCGCGGTGTGCTGGGGCTGGAGCAACTATTGCTGGCTGTCGATGACGCGCGCGCCCATAAAGAGAAAATCGTTTTCACCAACGGTTGTTTCGACATTCTCCATGCTGGCCATGTGACCTACCTCGAGCAGGCCCGGGCCCAGGGTGATCGCTTGATCGTCGCGGTCAATGACGATGCTTCCGTGAGCCGCTTGAAAGGGCCGGGCCGGCCGATCAACAGCGTCGACCGCCGCATGGCGGTCCTGGCCGGCCTTGGCGCGGTGGATTGGGTGATCAGCTTCAGCGAAGGCACGCCGGAAAACCTGTTGCGCCAGGTCAAGCCGGATGTGCTGGTCAAGGGCGGCGACTACGGTATCGACCAGGTCGTGGGTGCCGACATCGTTTCCGCCTATGGGGGCACGGTGAAGGTGCTGGGGCTGGTGGAAAACAGCTCGACGACGGCGATTGTGGAAAAGATCCGCAATAACTGATTTATCTGACAAAGCGCAGCACTTGTGGGTGCGAGCACGCTCGCTCCCACAAGGGTTCGTTGTCCGGTCAGAAAAATCGGCGTCAGGCCTAACGAGCCACCTTGCTCGGGACGATTTTCTTGAGCAGCTGCCGCGCCTTGCCCTTGAGCCGGGTCAGCCCGGACTCCTTGCCCGGTGGCGTCAGCCCTTGCTGGCGTAGCCAGTCCTTCCAGCGAATCCGCTCGTCACGCACCAGCCAACCGTCCTGCCGGGCGAAGCTCTCCGCCAGGTATAAGCCACGGGTGCTGGCCGCAAGCAGCTGATCTTTCTTCAACGTATACAGTTCGGGCAGCGGTTGTCCGTCCTGCAGCGGCATCAGGTAAAGATCGGGTCGCTTGCGGTCCAGGCGCGCCACCAATTGGTCGCCCTCCAGACGCTCATCGACATGAAACAGGCTCAGTGACTTGGCTTCCTTGGGCACGTCCAGGCGCAAGTCATAAATCAATTGCAGGGAGGCCGTCGGCAGATGCACGTAGGCCCGTGGTCGTTCGATCAGTTGCAGATTGGCGCAGCGCACCGGCCGGGCCGAGCCGGACAGCGGAGCCAGGCGAAACGGCAAGGCTTCGCGATAATGCAGTGCGCTCGAATAAGGCGCCGGGAGCCAGGTGTCGTTGAAGCGCCCGCCGAGCCAACCTTCAGGTGTTTCCAAAAGG
Source organism: Pseudomonas sp. R4-84 (assembly GCF_054130985.1). Taxonomy (NCBI): domain Bacteria; kingdom Pseudomonadati; phylum Pseudomonadota; class Gammaproteobacteria; order Pseudomonadales; family Pseudomonadaceae; genus Pseudomonas; species Pseudomonas sp. R4-84. The sequence goes on along the minus strand of NZ_CP096390.1, from coordinate 5,045,251 downwards.
CATTCTTCGGCTATTTCGTTGATGGCGGTAAGCAGCGGCAGGTTCAGCTCATGGGCCGGTACATAGCCGGAGATCAGCTTGAGCACCACGTCGCCGCGATCCTGGCGACGCTGACGCACCAATACCCAATACTCGCGGTTCTGCCAGTGCAGGGTCAGGCGCACCGAGACGCCCAGGTTCGCAAGCTCCACGGAGAAACGCTCGGCATCGTCCACAGCCACGGGACGCCGCCGCTGCAAGGTCTGGGCAAAATTGAGCGGCATTCCCACGCTCTGGTAAGTCAGGCCTTCGGGAGTCGCTTCGACGGAAAGGGGCAGAGTCTTGAAGTTACTTGGATTTTTTCTGATGAGCGTACGCGGCATGTCGGCTCCTTCCTTAAGGCCGCGTAGGGCGGCGTCAGTTTCTGCGTAGGACCTTGGCTACGGTCGCAACGTTGTGGGCGAGGTGCAGCGGATTGATGGTGCCGACAATAGCACTGGCAACCCCGGGATGCCCAAACAACAGTTCAAAGCTGGCGCGAACCGGGTCCTCACCGGGGCTCAGGCAGGCATGACCGCTGGCCAGGGCTTTTTTCACCAGGATCGCCTTGCCGTGCTCGGCCGCGTACTCAATGACCGCCTTTTCGCTTCGTTCGTTCAGATTGTAGGTGACCATCGCGCAATCACCTTGCTCCAGAGCTTTCAAGCCACCGTCGACGGTCTTGCCAGAGAATCCGAAGCCGCCGATCTTGCCCTCGCGCTTGAGCGCCGCCAGGGTCGGGTAGACCTCGCTGTCGTCGAGGATCGCCAGGTCATTGCCGTCCGAATGCACCAGTACCAGGTCGATGTAGTCCGTTTCCAGGCGCTGGAGGCTGCGCTCAACCGAGAGCCGCGTATGAGCAGCGCTGAAGTCATGACGGGACTCGCCATTGCTGAATTCCTCGCCGACTTTGCTGACGATCACCCAGTCGTGACGCTGGCCGCGCAACAGCGGCCCGAGGCGTTCCTCGCTGCGGCCATAGGCAGGCGCGGTGTCGATCAGGTTGATGCCCAGGTCGCGCGCCAGCTTGAGCAGCATGCGCGCTTCGGTGTCATCCGGAATCTGGAAACCGCTGGGGTACTTGACGCCCTGGTCGCGGCCCAGCTTGACCGTGCCCAGGCCCAGGGGCGAAACCAACGGGCCGTTTTTGCCCAGCGGGCGACGCAGATCGTGGAGTGTCGGCTGGCTCATGGCAGCAGTTGCTCCCAGGCGGGAACGCCCATGGGCGGCTTGGGCAGGTCCGGCAGCGGGGCGGTATGGCTGGGCTGGATACCATCGCGTTGCAGCGCGGCGATCACCCGGTCGGAGAAGTCCGGGGCCAAGGCGAGCTTGGTCGGCCAGCCCACCAGCAGGCAACCCTGTTCGGCGACAAAGGCGTTATCCGGGCGGGTCAGGCCCGATTGCAGCGGCTCGGCGCGGGCGACCCGCAACGTGGCCCATTGTGCGGTGCTCAGGTCGATCCACGGCAGCAACTGGCCGAGCTCTTTCTGGGCCACGGCGATCTGCGCAGCGGGCTCGCGGGCGACGGCATCCCCCTCGGCAAGATCGCCTCCCAGGTACCAGACCCATTGGCCATCGGCGGCCGGATGGGTGGTCACAGTCACCCGGGGCTTCGGCCCGCCACCCAGGCAATGGGCGTAAAGCGGCTTGAGGCTGGGGCCCTTCGCCAGGACCATGTGCAACGGCCGGGTCTGCATGGCCGGCTGGTCGAGGCCCAGGGCGCGGAGCAGGTCGGCGGTGCCGCCGCCGGCACTGAGGACGATGCGCTGAGCGCGGATTTCGCGACCGTCGACCTTCAGCCCGACAAGTTGGCCTTCCTCGTGCAGCGGTTCGACCTGCTGCCCGGCCAGCAGGCTGTCGCCGGCCAGGTCTGCCAGGCGCGCGATCAGGCTGGGAACATCCACCACCAACTCGGCCAGGCGGTAGACCTTGCCTTTGAAACGCTTGTCTTGCAGGGCTGGCGGCAGTTGCTCGCCCTTGACCTGGTCGACGCGCCCGCGCACGGCCTTGCTGGCGAAAAAGCTCGTAAGGTTGCCGGCCAGGGTGCCTGGGGACCAGAGGTAATGGGCGTCGGACAACATGCGTACCCCCGACAGGTCCAGCTCACCGTCGCCCTTGAGGGCCTCGCGCCAACGGCGCGGCATGTCGGCAATGGCTTCCGAGGCGCCAGTCAGGGCTCCGTGCAACGCATACTTGGCGCCGCCATGGATGATGCCCTGGGATTTGACGCTCTGCCCGCCGCCAAGGCTGGCGCTTTCCACCAGCACGGTTGAAAACCCCTGGCGGCGCAAGCGCGCATTCAGCCAGAGGCCGGCGACTCCGGCGCCGACAATGAGGATGTCGGTGGAAATAACGGATGGCATGCAGCGACCTCGGAGGAAATTAAGCGGCAAGTTTCAAGCTTCGAGCTGCAAGTTACAAGCGAGAGGGTATCGCTTGTGCTTGCAGCTTGAGGCTTGGAGCTGCGCTGCTTCAATGTCCTGCAGTCTTGGAAAACAACTGGATCACCACCACCCCCAACACAATCAACGCCATCCCCAGCATCGCCGGCACGTCCAGTTTCTGCCCATAGATAAACAGCGCCGCGACGCTGACCATCACGATCCCCAAGCCGGCCCAGACCGCATAGGCCACCCCCACTGGAACGGTGCGCACCACCAGCGTCAGCATCCAGAACGCAGTGCCATAGCCGGCGATGACCAACAACAAGGGCAGGGGCGTGCTCAAGCCCTTGATCGCTTTCATCGATACGGTGGCGATCACTTCGGCGCAGATGGCGATGGCGAGGTAGTAATAGGCGTTCATGAGCGATTCCTCTCGAGTCGTTGCGTCGTTCGATGGGCCCATTCTAGGGAATGGCCAAATGGGGTAAAGTCATTACCTATCTGCGATAGAGATAGGATGAGCGATGAATGTTCAATGGAATCTGGAGCAATTGCGACTGTTCGTCGGTGTCGCCGAGAAGCGGTCGTTTTCCGCGGTGGCCCGGGATCAGCGCAAGGCACAGTCGGCTGTCAGCAGTGCGATTGCCATGCTGGAAGAGGACCTGGGTGTGAGCCTGTTCGAGCGCAGCAGTGGTCGCCAGCCCAAACTCACCGATGCGGGCGTGGCGCTGCTTGAGGAGGCCCGGGAAGTGTTACGCCAATGCGAGCGCCTCAACGGTCGGGCCTTGGCCTTGATGCGCGGGCAGGAGGCATCGCTACGCCTGGCCCAGGACGAGGCCATGCCCTATCAGCCCGTTATCGACAGCCTGGCGGCGCTGGCCGAACGGTTTCCCACCCTAGAAGTGCAACTGGCCAGCGCCGCCCAGGGCGATGTGGCGCGCAAGCTGGTGGAGCGTCGCGCCGATCTCGGGTTGTTGTTTTATCACGATCAGATTCCCGAGGCGCTGGAGCGCCGGGTATTGGGTAGCGTCGAGATGGTCACGGTGTGCGGCCGGGGGCATCCCTTGGCGAGCCATGATTACGTGACCTGCCTGGAGATGGCCCGGCACCGGCAATTGCTGATGGCGACCCAATCCAGCGTCTATCCCGGCAGCGAGCAGGCCAGCCCGCAAGTCTGGCGGGCCGACAGCTTCTACGTGCTGGCCGAGTGGTTGAGAAGTGGGCTGGGCTGGGCCTGGCTGCCGCGGCACGTCGTGCAGTACCCGGCGTACCTGGGGGACATGGTCGAGCTCAACAGTGAATGGACCCCGCCGGCCCTGGTGGTGGAGCTGGTCTGGCGCCGCGACGAACCCCTGGGCCCGGCGGCCCGTTGGCTGGCGGAACGTTTTGCCGTGCAGTTGCAGGCGCTCGGCTGAAAAACCGATAAACTCCGCCGCCATGAACAGAACTCTCTATAGCGCATTGTTTTATCTGGGGCTGCCACTGGTGGCGATTCGGCTGTGGCTGCGGGCTCGTAAGGCACCGGCGTATGCGCGGCGTATCGGCGAGCGTTTCTCGTGGGGCTTGCCGACGATGGCGCCGGGCGGCATCTGGGTTCACGCGGTGTCAGTGGGCGAGAGCATTGCCGCTGCGCCGATGATTCGCGCGTTGTTGCAACGCTACCCACAACTGCCGATCACGGTGACGTGCATGACGCCCACCGGTTCGGAGCGGATCAAGGCGTTGTTCGCCGATGAGCCGCGCATCCAGCATTGCTACCTGCCTTATGACCTGCCGTGCGCGGCCAAGCGTTTTCTCGACCAGGTCCGGCCGAAACTGGCGGTGATCATGGAAACCGAACTGTGGCCCAACCACATCCATCAATGCGCCCTGCGCGGTATCCCCGTGGCGTTGGCCAACGCGCGGCTGTCGGAGCGTTCGGCGCGCGGTTATGCCCGTTTTCCCAAGCTGACCCGGCCGATGCTTGCTGAGATGGGCCTGTTTGCCGTGCAGACCGAAGCCGAGGCAGAGCGCTTTCGTCAACTCGGTGCCAGGGCGGAAACCGTTGAAGTGACCGGCTCCATCAAGTTCGACCTGACCATCGACCCGCAACTGCTGGAAAGCGCCAGTGCCTTGCGCCGTCAATGGCAAGCGGTGGAGCGCCCGGTGTGGATCGCCGCCAGTACCCATGAGGGTGAGGACGAAGTGGTGCTGGCCGCCCATCGTCGGTTGCTCGACAGCTACCCGGATGCGTTGCTGATTTTGGTGCCGCGTCATCCGGAACGGTTCGATGCGGTGGCGCAACTGTGCGAGCGTGAGGGCTTCGCCACGGTCCGGCGCTCCAGTGCCCGACCGGTCGACGCACAAACTTCGGTGCTGCTGGGCGACACGATGGGTGAACTGCTGTTTCTCTATGCGCTAGCCGACAGTGCGTTTGTCGGCGGCAGTCTGGTACCCAACGGCGGGCACAACCTGCTGGAGCCGGCGGCGCTGGCAAAACCGGTGCTCAGCGGGCCGCACCTGTTCAACTTCCTTGAAATTGCCGCCCAACTGCGCGCGGCCGGAGCCTTGGCGGAAGTGGAAGATGCCCACGGCCTGGCCCTGGCCGTGCAGCGTCTGTTCGAACTGCCCCGGGATGCCCAGCGCATGGCCGAGTCGGGGTTGGCGGTGATGCGTCGCAACCAGGGCGCGTTGCAGCGGTTGTTGGATGGGTTGGGGCGCTTGCTCGACTGAGCTCTGTGGCGAGGGAGCTTGCTCCCGCTCGGCTGCGAAGCAGTCGTAGGATCAGCGCTGCGGTTCTGGCCGGCAGAGCGCGGCGACTGGTTTGGGCCTGCTTCGCAGGCCAGCGGGAGCAAGCTCCCTCGCCACAGGGGATTTGTCGCAGGTGTACTACTGCGCCGGCCGCGAGCGCAACTGTTGTGCCGCCGCTTGTGCCAGGTCTGGCGGCAGGAAGTCCTTGTCCGGGTTGTAGTCGGGCTTGAGGTAGCGGGACAGGGCTTGCAGGTCTTCCGGGCTCAAGGTCCCGGCGGCTTGCTTGAGGCGCAGGTTGTCCAGGATGTAGTCATAGCGGGCGTTGTTGTAGTCGCGCACCGAGGTATACAGCTGGCGCTGGGCGTCGAGTACATCGACGATGTTGCGAGTGCCCACCTGGTAGCCGATCTCCGTGGCGTCCACCGCGCTCTGGTTCGAGATGATCGACTGGCGCCGGGCCTGGACCTGCTCCACATCGGTGTTCACCGCGCGATGCAGGTTGCGGGTGTTTTCCACCACCTGCCGGCGCAGGCCTTCGCGCTGCTGCTCGGTCTGGGTGAGTTGCGAGTAGGACTCGCGAACCTGGGAGCTGGTCAGCCCGCCGCTGTAGATCGGAATGCTCAATTGCAGGCCAATGGTGCGTTGCTCGGCGTCGCCACCGTAGCGCTGGCCGGTGGGGCTTGGGTTGGTGAAGCCGAGGCCGTCGTTGTCACCTTTGCGGTACTGGGCGATTGCATCGAGGGTCGGCGCGTGTCCGGCCTTGCGCTGGCGCACGGTGTCTTCGGCGGCATCAACGGCATAATTGCTGGCCAGCAGGTTGAGGTTCTGCCTGGCGGCGGTGTCGACCCAGGCCTTGGCGTCGTTGGGCGCCGGCGGCAGGATCGGCAGGGTATGAACGACGCCCTGGATCGAATTGTACTGGCGGTTGGTCAGGGTGATCAGCGCCTCGAAGGCATCTTCGACCTGACGCTGGGCGATGATCCGATTGGCCCGGGCGGTGTCGTAGCTGGCCTGGGATTGCAGCACGTCGGTCTTGTCCGACAGGCCGACGTCGAAACGTTCGTTGGACTGGTCGAGCTGACGCTTGAACGCGGCTTCCTCGGCCTTGGTCGAGGCCAGGTTGTCCTGGCTGCGCAGCACGTTGAAATAGGCTTCAGCGCTTTGCAGGATCAGGTTCTGCTCGGTAGCGGACAGCTGCAGCGATGCTTGCTCATTGACCGATTTGGCCGCTTGCAGCTGGAACCAGCGGTCGGCGCGGAAGATCGGCTGCGACAAGGTGGCCTGGTAAACCGTTGAGCTGCGGTTGGCGGTCATCGCCGGTTGGTCGAGCTCGGTACGGGTGTTGTTCAGGTCGGCGCCGGCCGAGAGGTTGGGCAGCAGCCCGGCGCGGGCCTGGGGCACCACTTCTTTCTGAGCACCATACTGGGCACGAGCGGCGGCCAGGTCGGCGTTGTTGTCCACCGCTTCCTGGTACACGCTGACCAGATCGGTCTTGGTGGATAAAGGCGCTTCGGCGGCCCAGGCCATTCCATTGGACGCACAAGACACGGCCAGGGCCAGTGAGAGTTTGCGCAGCATGAGGCGATCCCTTACGTTCAAATTGAATGCGCATAACAGGCGCGCGGCGTAGCGAGTGTAGTTGTGCGTACGCACGGCAACAATCCTGTATTTGCGCCATTCATCACGGCTTTTGCCCAGGCGATGGCGTTCTGCGCCGGTTGTGTCTAGACTGGCCGGGTTCTTGTCGGGGTGCCTTGCTATGAGGCTGAGATCGAATAATTTCGGATCCCGTTGAACCTGATCAGGTTAGCGCCTGCGTAGGGAACAAGATTTCTCGTCACCCGGCGAGTCCTCTTGTGCTTCGTCCGGGATGTTGTTCGACAATCGATTTCCGATTTTCGAACAGGCTCGAGCAGCAAGCACAGCGTCCGCACTGTCGTGCAGGGGCGCGTCCATTCGTTACAGGTTCGCTCCGACAAAAATCCACTGCCTGGATGTGTGTCTGGAGAGCCCGTGATGACGACAAAATCAAAAAACGCGACCAACCTCAGTGAATCGGCCCAGGTCGATCAGCAATCGGTTCAGCCCTTTACCCGCTCGCAAAAAATCTACGTCCAGGGCAGCCGCCCGGATATCCGCGTGCCCATGCGCGAAATCAGCCTCGACGTGACCCCCACCGACTTCGGCGGCGAAATCAACGCGCCGGTAGTGGTCTACGACACCTCGGGCCCCTACACCGACCCGAATGTGGTTATCGACGTGCGCAAAGGCCTGGCCGACGTGCGTTCGCCTTGGATCGAAGCCCGTGGCGACACCGAGCGCCTGGCGGGCCTGAGTTCCAACTTCGGCCAGGAGCGCCTGGCCGACCCCGAGCTGACCCAACTGCGCTTCGCCCACGTGAACAACCCGCGTCGCGCCAAGCCGGGCGCCAACGTCAGCCAGATGCACTATGCGCGCAAAGGCATCATCACCGCCGAGATGGAATACGTCGCCATCCGCGAGAACATGAAGCTGGAAGTGGCCCGCGCCGCCGGCCTGCTTGACCAGCAACACGCCGGCCACAGCTTCGGCGCCAGCGTGCCGAAAGTCATTACCCCGGAGTTCGTGCGGGACGAAATCGCCCGTGGTCGCGCGATCATCCCAGCCAACATCAACCACACTGAACTGGAACCGATGATCATCGGCCGTAACTTCCTGGTGAAGATCAACGGCAACATCGGCAACAGTGCCCTGGGTTCGTCCATCGAAGAAGAAGTGGCGAAGCTGACCTGGGGCATCCGCTGGGGATCGGACACGGTCATGGACCTGTCCACCGGCAAGCACATCCATGAAACCCGCGAATGGATCATCCGCAATTCGCCCGTGCCCATCGGCACCGTGCCAATCTACCAGGCCCTGGAAAAGGTCGGCGGCGTGGCCGAAGACCTGACCTGGGAACTGTTCCGCGACACGCTGATCGAGCAGGCCGAGCAGGGCGTCGACTACTTCACCATCCACGCGGGCGTGTTGCTGCGCTATGTGCCGATGACCGCCAAGCGCGTCACCGGTATCGTCAGCCGTGGCGGTTCGATCATGGCCAAGTGGTGCCTGGCGCATCACAAGGAAAACTTCCTCTACACCCACTTCGAAGACATCTGCGAAATCATGAAGGCCTACGACGTCAGCTTCTCGCTGGGCGATGGCCTGCGTCCGGGCTCGATTGCCGACGCCAACGATGAAGCGCAGTTCGGCGAGCTGGAAACCCTTGGCGAGCTGACCAAGATCGCCTGGAAGCACGACGTCCAGTGCATGATCGAAGGCCCCGGCCATGTGCCGATGCAGTTGATCAAAGAGAACATGGACAAGCAGCTCGAGTGCTGCGACGAGGCGCCGTTCTACACCCTCGGCCCGCTGACCACCGACATCGCGCCGGGCTACGACCACATCACGTCCGGTATCGGTGCGGCGATGATCGGCTGGTTCGGTTGCGCCATGCTTTGCTACGTCACGCCGAAGGAGCACCTCGGCTTGCCGAACAAGGATGACGTGAAGACCGGGATCATCACGTACAAGATCGCCGCCCACGCCGCCGACCTTGCCAAGGGCCACCCGGGCGCGCAGATCCGCGACAACGCCTTGAGCAAGGCGCGTTTCGAGTTCCGCTGGGAAGACCAGTTCAACCTCGGCCTGGACCCGGACACCGCCCGTTCGTACCACGATGAAACCCTGCCGAAGGACTCGGCCAAGGTGGCGCATTTCTGCTCGATGTGCGGGCCGAAATTCTGCTCGATGAAAATCACCCAGGAAGTGCGTGAGTACGCGGCGAACCAGCGCATTGAAGCGGTGGACGTCGAAGTCGCCCAGGGGATGGCCGAGCAGGCGGAGCGGTTCAAGCAGGAAGGTAGTCAGCTTTACAAGAAAGTGTGATTTGAGCTGGGGGCGGTGGTGACTTTACTGCCGCCTTCGCGAGCAGGCTCGCTCCCACAGTGGAACTCGGTCGTTCACAAAACTTGTGTTCACCGCAGGTCCATTGTGGGAGCGAGCCTGCTCGCGAAAGCCATCACAGAACAACAAAATATCCCTCTGAGATAACAACCCTTGAACATCCAACCCAGCACCTACTCCCCAGACGCCGCCGTGCCTCTGGACAAACGCGTCTTCGGCGCTCGCGATCTGTTTTCTTTGTGGTTCTCTCTCGGCATCGGCCTGATGGTCTTGCAGGTCGGCGCCCTGCTCGCGCCGGGCCTGGGCCTGAGCGGTTCGTTGCTGGCGATTTTCCTCGGCACGCTGGTGGGCGTCCTGCTGCTGGCGGCGGTCGGGGTGATCGGCAGCGACACTGGCCTGTCGGCCATGGCCGCGCTCAAGCTCAGCCTTGGCGGCAAGGGCGCGAGCGTGCCGGCGGTATTGAACCTGCTGCAGCTGATCGGTTGGGGGTCGTTCGAAATCATCGTCATGCGCGACGCCGCCAGCCTGCTCGGTGCCCGGGCCTTCAGCGAAGGCAGCCTGGGCTCCAACCCACTGCTGTGGACGCTGTTCTTCGGCGCCCTGGCGACCCTGCTTGCCGTCAGCGGGCCGCTGACCTTTGTGCGTAAGGTCCTGCGTAAATGGGGCATCTGGCTGTTGTTGGCCGCGTGCATCTGGCTGACTTGGAACCTGTTCGCCAAGGCTGACCTGGCGGCACTCTGGGCCCAGGCGGGCGACGGCTCGATGCCGCTGGCGGTGGGGTTCGACATCGCCATTGCGATGCCGTTGTCGTGGTTGCCGCTGATCGCCGATTACTCGCGTTTCGGCAAGCGCGCCAAGAATGTCTTCGGCGGTACGGCCGTGGGCTTCTTCATCGGTAACTTCTGGCTGATGAGCCTGGGCGTCGCCTACACTCTGGCATTCGCGCCGAGCGGCGAAGTCAACGCATTGCTGCTGGCCCTGGCCGGCGCCGGACTGGGCATCCCACTGCTGCTGATTCTGTTGGACGAGTCGGAAAACGCCTTCGCCGACATCCACTCGGCGGCGGTGTCCAGCGGCATGCTGTCAGGGTTGAAAGTCGAGCACCTGGCCTTGGCGATTGGCGTCATCTGCACCTTGATCGCCTGCTTCGCGCCGTTGGCGCAGTATCAGAACTTCCTGTTGCTGATCGGCTCGGTGTTCGCGCCGCTGTTCGGCGTGGTGCTGGTGGACCACTTCATCCTGCGCAAGCGCAGCAGCCAAGTGGTGTCAGCCGCGTTGCGCTGGCCGGCCCTGTTGGCCTGGTTGGGTGGGGTGAGCACTTATCACCTGCTGGCCAACTTCTACCCGGACATCGGTGCAACCCTGCCATCGTTGATCCTGGCAGGGTTGCTGCAACTGTTGCTGGGCCGGGCCTTCAGCTACGGCCGGGAAACAGCTCGGGCTTGAGGATGCCGTTGAGGCGTGGGTAGGCGATCTTCAATTCGATGTGGCCCAGGGCGTACGGCGCGATGGTGCTCACTTCGTACTTGAGGATCACCCCGCCGTAGGTCAGCGCAATGTGTGGGGTTTTCTGGAAGGACCACTGTTTCAGGAACTCGGGTTCCTGATCCAGCTTGGTACTGATCAGCCAGCTGTTGTGAGCCACTTGCGCGGCTTTCCAAAAGGCTTCCTCCTGGCCCGGCAGCAGCATGTCCGACAGCGTCAGCACTTTGTGCTGCTGGCGCGAATAGTTGATGAAACCGCGACCCGGCGTGCCATGGGCGCCGCCAGTGTCCAGATAGCTGGACAATTCGATAATCACCAAGCCGTCATGCTGCTCGCGTACCTTGGCCTGCAAATAGCTGCTGTTGCGAGGTGCGGCGCTGCGCAGGAACTGCTCGCGATAGGCGGCCAGCGTCGGAGCCGCAGGGGCGTCCGGGCTGGTGCGGGTCATTTGCAACAGGCGTTTTTCGATGATGCCGTCCAGGGCCGGCTCGGCGGGAAAGCGCAGGGTGTCGATGTTCACCAGCGGGCAGTCGGCACTGGCGCAACCGGGCTGCAATTGCTCCGACGCATCGCGAGTCGTCTCCAGGGGCGCTCGGTAATTGGGTTGGAAGAGGCTTTGGCAAGCACCCAGGGTCAGGGCGATGGCGGCCAGGGAAGCGATTCTAAAAAGCGACATGGGCGTCCTTCGTGGAACAGGGAAAGGCAAAAAGTTACCCGCTTCGACTGTCGGCAGGGCAATCAGTTCGCCACTAAGCTCATTAGAGTAATTTTAAAGGCAGCCGTCTATCCCGATGACCGGAAAGGGGCTGCATCAAACGGTACGGGCGCGTTAGGATGGCGCGAAGCCGAGGTTGGAACCTCGTACTGGATCACCGCACACGAGGATTGTCATGACTGATTTCGCCAACGCCACACCGAGCGCCGTGGAGATCGTCAAGCGTGAAAATTGCTTCAAGGGTTTCTACAAACTTGATCGCGTGCACCTGCGCCACGAATTGTTCGCCGGTGGCATGAGCCGCGAAATCAGCCGCGAGCTGTTCGTTCGCCATGACGCGGTGTGCGTGCTGCCCTACGACCCACAGCGCGATGAGGTGGTGCTTATCGAACAGTTCCGCGTCGGTGCCATGGGCAAGACTGCCAATCCCTGGCTGGTGGAACTGGTGGCCGGCCTGATCGACAAGGACGAGCAGCCGGAAGAAGTTGCTCATCGTGAGGCGCAGGAGGAAGCTGGGCTTGTCTTCGCCGCGCTCTGGCCGATGACTCAATATTTCCCATCGCCGGGCGGCAGTGACGAGTACGTGCATCTTTTTTTGGGGCGTTGCGACAGCTCGGGGGCGGGCGGCCTGCATGGCCTGCTGGAAGAGGCTGAAGATATCCGCGTGAAGGCCTGGGCTTTTGAAGATGCCCTTCAAGCGGTGCGCGACGGGCGAATTTGCAACGCGGCCAGCATCATTGCCTTGCAATGGCTGGCCTTGAACCGTGATGAAGTGAGGGGGCTATGGTCCTGAACAAGTTGCGCGATCGTTATCGCGTCGATCTGGTGGGGTTGCAGGCCGCCTGCGAGGCCAACTACGCCCGCCTGATGCGCTTGTTGCCGGACATGCGCAACGATCCGGCACCGCGCCGCATCGCCGTAACCCACGGCGACCAGATGCTGGGTGTATTGGCCCTGGAAGTGCTGCAAACCTGTCCTTACACCACTACTTTGCAGGTGCGCCAGGAACACAGCTTGCCCTGGCTGCCGGTGCCGCAGTTGGAAGTGCAGGTCTATCACGATGCGCGCATGGCCGAAGTCGTCAGCGCCGAACATGCACGACGCTTTCGCGGGATCTATCCTTATCCCAATGCGTCGATGCACCAGCCAGATGAAAAAGCCCAGTTGAACCTGTTCCTGGGGGAATGGCTGAGTCATTGCCTGGCGCTGGGCCACGAGTTCGAAGTCGTACGGTAGTTGTGAACCGGTTCCGGTTCGCGGGTTTCCCCTTTCGATCATCCCCCAGCATAATTGCCGCTTCATGCAACGGCGTGATTGCGCCTGGGAGAGAGCGATTTGCCGAGCGTATCCAGCTTGACCACGGCCGATGCGGTGCTGTTGGTCCAACTGTCTGACAGCCATTTGTTCGCCGATGCCGATGCATCGTTGCTGGGCATGAACACCCGTGACAGCTTGCGGTCGGTCATCGATTTGGTGCTCAAGCAACAGCCGGCCATCGACCTGATGCTCGCCACCGGCGACCTGTCCCAGGACGGCACGTTGCAATCCTACGAGTCGTTTCGACAACTGACAGCGCGTATCGATGCGCCGACGCGGTGGATTCCCGGCAACCATGATGAGCCGCAGGTGATGCTTGAGGCGGCGGTCAAGAGTACGTTGCTCGATCCGGTGGTGGACATCGGAAACTGGCGGGTAACGATGCTCGATTCCGCCGTGCCAGGTTCGGTGCCGGGTTTCTTGGCCGAGGAGCAATTGATTCTGTTGGCCAATGCCTTGAGCGAAGCGCCGGAGCGGCATCATCTGGTGTGTCTGCACCACCATCCGGTGTCGATTGGGTGCGCGTGGATGGAACCGATCGGGTTGCGTAATCCCGAGGCTTTGTTTGCGGTACTGGATCGCTTTCCCCAGGTGCGAGCGGTGTTGTGGGGGCATGTGCATCAGGAGATTGACGAGGTGCGCGAGGGGGTTCGTTTGTTGGCTTCTCCTTCGACCTGTATTCAATTCGAACCGGGCAGCGAGGATTTTGCGGTGGGCTCGCAGGCGCCGGGGTATCGGTGGTTGCGGCTATTGCCGGATGGGCGGTTGGAGACGGGGGTAGAGCGGGTGGTTGGGTTTGCTTTCACTCCGGACTATGGCTCCAACGGATATTGAGGACGAGGCGGCCTGACAGCCTGCCCATTTCTCACTGCTGTACTCCGATCCAATTGTGGGAGCGAGCCTGCTCGCGTTGGCGGCTTGACGGAGTACATATCCATTTCTGCGGTAACGGCGACTTGGGTTCCGCCCTTACGGCGGCTCACTTTTTTTCAAACGCCAAAAAAAGTAAGCAAAAAAGGCTTGGCCCCACCACTCGGTGCCTCGCCAAGGCTCGGCATGCCCTCACTCCGGCATTGCTCCGTGGGCCCGCCGCGAAGGACCATCCATGGTCCAGCGCGGCTATCCCGGCATCCATGCCGGGATGCCCACTCCACAATGCCTGCGTTCGGCCATCATGGTTAGCGGGGCCCCTAGATCAAAAGCCAAGCCGAGGCGGCCTTAGGGCCGGCCTGGCTCTCGGTGGGACCGCGTTTCCCCTGTGGGAGCGAGCCTGCTCGCGAAGACGGCGGCACATACAATATGGATGCAAGCTGACCCACCGCCATCGCGAGCAAGCTCGGCTCCCACAGCAATCGGCGGTGGACACTGATCTTATAAACGACCAAAAACCTGTGTGGGAGCGAGCTTGCTCGCGATGGCGGCCTGACAGTCGGCCTTGTTGACCGGGTACATATCCATTTCTGCGGTAATAGCGGCTTATGGTTCCGCCCTTACGGCGGCTCACTTTTTTCAAACACCAAAAAAAGTAAGCAAAAAAGGCTTGGCCCCACCACTCGGTGCCTCGCCAAGGCTCGGCATGCCCTCACTCCGGCATTGCTCCGTGGGCCCGCCGCGAAGGACCATCCATGGTCCAGCGCGGCTATCCCGGCATCCATGCCGGGATGCCCACTCCACAATGCCTGCGTTCGGCCATCGTGGTTAACGGGGCCCCTAGATCAAAAGCCAAGCCGAGGCGGCCTTAGGGCCGGCCTGGCTCTCGGTGGGACCGCGTTTCCCCTGTGGGAGCGAGCCTGCTCGCGAAGACGGCGGCACATACAACATGGATGCAAGCTGACCCACCGCCATCGCGAGCAAGCTCGGCTCCCACAGCAATCGGCGGTGGACGCTGATCTTATAAACGACCAAAAACCTTCGTCGAGCCGAGGCTATGAGGATTCAAGGCTGACAAAGCCCCCGTGGCGAGGGAGCTTGCTCCCGCTGGCCTGCGGAGCAGGCCCCAGACCAGGCACAGCGTTCTGTCAGTCAGATGGGGCATTACCGGTTTGGGGCTACTGCGTAGCCCAGCGGGAGCAAGCTCCCTCGCCACTAAGGCGAAGTGTTATCGAAATCACCCCAAACCCCCACAAACTCCCTGTAAACTCCGGCCTTTGCCCAGCACCCAGGGAGTCGGCAATGTCGGGTTCGATCCTTTATATCCATGGCTTCAACAGCGCCCCGGCGTCGACCAAAGCCTGTCAATTGGTCGACGTGATGGCTCGCCTTGGCCTCAGCGACCAATTGCGGGTGCCTGCCTTGCATCACCACCCTCGCCAAGCGATGGAGCAGATGGAGCAGGCGATTGCAGAACTGGGCCGGCCGCTGCTGGTCGGCAGCTCGCTCGGCGGCTACTATGCGACTCACTTGGCCGAGCGCCACGGGCTCAAGGCCCTGTTGGTCAATCCTGCCGTGAGCCCGCATCGGATGTTCGACGGGTACCTGGGAACGCAGAAGAATTTGTACACCGACGAAACCTGGGAGTTGACCCACGACCACGTCACGGCCCTGGCCGAGCTGGAAGTGCCGGCGCCCCGGGATCCGCAGCGCTTTCAGGTATGGTTGCAAACCGGTGACGAAACGCTGGATTATCGCCACGCCCAGCAATATTACCGGGCCTGTGCCTTGCGCATCCAGGCCGGCGGTGACCACAGTTTTCAGGGGTTTGCCCGACAGTTGCCGGCGTTGTTGAGTTTTGCCGGCATTGGCGCCGATTTGTATCAGGCGATCGACTTCACGTCGCTGTGAGCCATCGCCCCCTTTTTCATTGAACACTGACGACGAGACCCCATGGCCACTCCCAGCGCTAGCTCTTATAACGCAGACGCCATCGAAGTCCTCTCGGGCCTCGACCCGGTGCGCAAGCGCCCCGGCATGTACACCGACACCAGTCGGCCGAACCACCTCGCCCAGGAAGTCATCGACAACAGCGTCGACGAAGCCTTGGCTGGGCATGCGAAGTCGGTGCAGGTCATCCTGCACGCCGATCACTCGCTGGAAGTCAGCGATGACGGTCGCGGCATGCCTGTGGACATTCACCCTGAAGAGGGCGTGTCGGGCGTCGAGCTGATCCTCACCAAGCTCCACGCCGGCGGCAAGTTTTCCAACAAGAACTACCAGTTCTCCGGCGGTCTGCACGGGGTGGGTATTTCCGTGGTCAACGCCTTGTCGACCCAGGTGCGGGTGCGGGTCAAGCGTGACGGCAATGAATACCAGATGACCTTCGCCGACGGCTACAAGGCCACCGAGCTGGAAGTGGTCGGCACTGTCGGTAAGCGCAACACCGGGACCAGCGTGTATTTCGCCCCGGACCCGAAGTATTTCGATTCGCCGAAGTTCTCCGTCACCCGCCTCAAGCACGTGCTCAAGGCCAAGGCTGTCTTGTGCCCGGGGCTGTTGGTCAGTTTCGAAGACAAGGCCACCGGCGAGAAGGTCGAATGGCATTACGAAGACGGCCTGCGTTCCTACCTGGTGGACGCGGTCAACGGTTTCGAATGCCTGCCCACCGAGCCGTTCTGCGGCAGCCTGGCCGGTAACAAGGAAGCCGTGGATTGGGCGTTGTTGTGGCTGCCCGAAGGTGGCGAAAGCGTTCAGGAAAGTTACGTCAACCTGATTCCGACGGCCCAGGGCGGCACGCACGTCAACGGCTTGCGCCAAGGCTTGCTCGACGCGATGCGCGAGTTCTGCGAGTTCCGCAACTTGCTGCCCCGTGGCGTGAAGCTGGCGCCGGAAGACGTCTGGGAGCGCATCGCCTTCGTCCTGTCGATGAAGATGCAGGAGCCGCAATTCTCCGGCCAGACCAAGGAACGCCTGTCGTCCCGTGAGGCGGCCGCCTTCGTTTCCGGCGTGGTCAAGGACGCGTTCAGCCTCTGGCTCAACGCCAACCCGGAAACCGGCCTGGCCCTGGCGGAGCTGGCGATCAACAACGCCGGCCGTCGTCTCAAGGCCAGCAAGAAAGTCGAGCGCAAGCGCATCACCCAAGGACCGGCGTTGCCGGGCAAGCTCGCCGATTGCGCCGGGCAGGATCCGATGCGCTCCGAGTTGTTCCTGGTGGAAGGTGACTCCGCCGGTGGTTCGGCCAAGCAGGCGCGGGACAAGGAGTTCCAGGCGATCCTGCCGCTGCGGGGCAAGATCCTCAACACCTGGGAAGTGGACGGCAGCGAAGTGCTGGCCAGCCAGGAAGTGCATAACATCGCGGTGGCCATTGGCGTCGACCCCGGCGCCGAGGACATGAGCCAGCTGCGCTACGGCAAGATCTGCATCCTTGCCGACGCCGACTCTGACGGCCTGCACATCGCCACGTTGCTCTGCGCCTTGTTCGTCCAGCATTTCCGCCCGCTGGTGGATGCCGGCCACGTCTATGTGGCGATGCCGCCGCTGTACCGCATCGACTTGGGCAAGGAAATCTACTACGCCCTGGACGAAGCGGAGCGCGACGGCATTCTCGACCGCCTGGTCGCCGAGAAGAAACGCGGCAAGCCGCAGGTCACCCGATTCAAAGGCCTGGGCGAGATGAACCCGCCGCAGCTGCGTGAAACCACCATGGACCCGAACACCCGTCGCCTGGTGCAGTTGACCCTGGACGACTTCGCGGCAACGTCGGAAATCATGGACATGCTGCTGGCGAAAAAACGTGCAGGCGACCGCAAGACCTGGCTCGAATCCAAGGGTGACCTGGCTGAGGTCCTGGCCTGATGCGCAAGGGTTTCGCCCTGGCGCTGTTGCTGTGGGCGGGGGGGGTAGTGGCCGAGCCGGCGCCGGAGCTCACGTTGTTGTCCGAGCATGTCGTCGAAGGCATGCGCGGCGGCAATTTGTCTGGGCTGGCCCTGTGTGGCAACGAAATGTGGACTGTGTCCGATCGCGACGATGACCGGATCTATCGCCTCCAGCCGGTCGATGCGCCAGTCTGGGCGGCCGAAGTGGTCGAGATCGAGGTGCCGATGGTGCCGGACAGCGGTTTGCCGTGGGGCTTGAGGTCCCGCACATGGGCGGCGTCGTTCCTGCGCGGTGGCGAATTGGATTTTGAAGGCATCAGTTGCGACAGCGCAGGCAATCGCTATGTGGTCAGCGAGTCCCATGCCGCCGTCCTGCAAATCCCGCCGACAGGCGCTGCATCGTGGTTGAAAGTCGCCCCGACGATGATTCGTCAAGCCCGGGGCAGTGGCATGTTGTTGCATTTCAATTCGCTGTTCGAAGGCCTTGCGGTCAACCCGGCCGGGGATCACATCTGGCTGGCGGCCGAGCGTGAACGGCGCGGCCTGCTGTTGATCAAGCGCCAGCAAACTGTCTGGGACTGCGACGGCAATTGTGTGTTGCTTAGCGAAGCGGGGCAGCAGATGCAGCCGCCTCAATTCCCCAAGGCCAAGGCGGTTTCACGGGATTTTGCCGATCTGTCATTGTTCAACGGCAAGCTGTTTACCCTGGAGCGCAACGCCTTCCAGATATGCCGGCGGGATGCGCGGACGGCCGAGGTCGAGCGCTGCTGGTCGTTCGCAGCCGAGGCCTTGCAGGACGCTCGTCGTTTTTCCCAGCCCTACGGACTGGCCGAAGCGCTGGTGGTGGACGCCACCGGCGCGTGGATTGGCCTGGACAACAACGATGGAGCCCGTGCCGATGGCGAGCGGCGGCCGGTGATCTGGCGCTTCGCCGCGCCGGACAGCGGCTGGGGCGCCTCGCCATGACCCGGCAATCGCCGGGCACCAGCGCCCTCCAAGCATTTGAATTTATCCTGCGCGACGGCAATGCGCCGTTGCGCCAGACAACGAACTGATGAGGCCCGCATGAGCGATATTCTTGCAGACAGCTTGGACGGCGTAGAACGCCGGTCGCTGGCTGACTTCACCGAAAACGCCTACCTCAATTACTCCATGTACGTGATCATGGACCGCGCCTTGCCGCACATCGGCGATGGCCTGAAACCGGTTCAACGGCGGATCGTCTACGCCATGAGCGAATTGGGGCTGGATGCTGACTCCAAGCACAAGAAATCGGCCCGTACCGTCGGTGACGTGCTCGGTAAGTTCCACCCCCACGGCGACTCGGCCTGCTACGAAGCGATGGTGCTGATGGCCCAGCCGTTCAGCTATCGCTACACGCTGGTGGACGGGCAGGGCAACTGGGGTGCGCCGGATGATCCCAAGTCCTTCGCGGCCATGCGCTACACCGAGGCGCGGTTGTCGCGCTATTCCGAGGTGCTGCTCAGCGAACTGGGCCAGGGCACCGCGGACTGGGGCCCTAACTTCGACGGCACCCTCGACGAACCCCTGGTGTTACCGGCGCGTTTACCGAATATCCTCCTCAACGGCACCACCGGCATCGCCGTCGGCATGGCCACCGACGTGCCCCCGCATAACCTGCGGGAAGTGGCCACTGCGTGCGTGCGTTTGCTGGACGAGCCGAAGGCCACGGTGGAGCAGCTCTGCGAGCATATCCAGGGGCCGGATTATCCGACCGAAGCGGAAATCATCACGCCCCGCGCCGATCTGCTGAAAATCTATGAAACCGGTCGTGGTTCGGTGCGCATGCGGGCCGTTTATCACATCGAAGACGGCGACATCATCGTCACGGCGCTGCCCCATCAGGTCTCCGGGGCCAAGGTGTTGGAGCAGATTGCCGCGATGATGCAGGCAAAACCGTCGAAAGCGCCCCAGGTGGCCGACCTGCGTGACGAATCCGACCACGAGAACCCATGCCGCATCGTGATCATCCCGGTCAACAGCCGGGTCGACCACGAAGCGCTGATGCAGCACCTGTTCGCCAGCACCGACCTGGAGTCTAGCTACCGGGTCAACATCAACATCATCGGCCTGGACGGCAAGCCGCAGCTCAAGAACCTGCGGGCGTTGCTGGTGGAGTGGCTCGAATTCCGGGTCAAGACCGTGCGCCGGCGCCTGCAATTCCGCCTGGACAAGGTCGAGCGCCGCCTCCACCTGTTGGACGGTTTGCTGATTGCCTACCTCAACCTGGACGAAGTGATCCACATCATCCGGACCGAGGAGCACCCCAAGGCCAAGCTGATCGAGCGTTTTGCGCTGAGCGAAATCCAGGCCGACTACATCCTCGACACTCGCCTGCGCCAGTTGGCGCGCCTGGAAGAGATGAAGCTGCGTGCCGAGCAGGACGAACTGCTCAAGGAACAAGCCAAGCTGCAAGCCTTGCTGGGCAGCGAAGCCAAGCTCAAGAAGCTGGTGCGCACCGAGCTGCTGAAGGACGCCGAAACCTACGGCGACGACCGTCGCTCGCCGATCGTCGAGCGCGCCGAAGCCAAGGCGTTGAGCGAGCACGACCTGCTGCCGAACGAGAAGGTTACCGTCGTGCTCTCTGAAAAAGGCTGGGTGCGCTCGGCCAAGGGGCATGATATTGACGCCGCCGGGCTTTCCTACAAGGCCGGGGATGGCTTCAAGGCCTTGGCGCCGGGGCGTTCGAACCAGTTTGCGGTGTTCATCGACTCCACCGGGCGTAGTTATTCGGTCCCGGCCCACACCTTGCCATCGGCCCGTGGACAGGGCGAACCGCTGACCGGTCGTCTGACGCCACCACCGGGTGCAACTTTTGAATGTGTGCTGATGCCTGATGATGACGGGCTGTACGTTATCGCGTCGGACGCCGGGTACGGGTTCGTCGTCAAGGGTGAGGATCTGCAAGCCAAGAACAAGGCGGGCAAGGCGCTGTTGAGCCTGCCGAACAACGCCAAAGTCATCGCGCCTCGCCCAGTCATCGACCGCGAGAGCAATTGGCTGGCGTCGGTGACGACAGAGGGCCGGTTGCTGGTGTTCAAGATCAGCGATCTGCCACAGCTCGGTAAAGGCAAGGGCAACAAGATTATCGGTATTTCCGGCGAACGGGTGGCGAGTCGCGAGGAATATGTCACGGATATTGCAGTGATACCGGAGGGTGCCACGCTTGTGCTGCAGGCTGGAAAGCGTACGCTTTCATTGAAAGCGGACGATCTTGAGCATTACAAAGGTGAACGTGGTCGGCGGGGCAACAAGCTTCCGAGAGGTTTTCAGCGGGTGGATGCACTGCTCGTCGAAAACCTCAATTGAGCGTGCTAGAGGGCTCGGTCCGCGATTAAAAGCCGCGGATCGGTGCTTTGGCGCTGGAGTCGGGACGCATATTCACGGATGATAGGCCCTTTCAAGCGCCGGCGTGGCCGAGCGTTCTTCAATAATGACCGAGTATTTTTCACTGTGGTAAGCCTTGTGGCCGCCACCTGGACGAGACGATGACTGCTCTGCGCCTTCCTATTTTGTGGCTCGCCGGCCTGCTTGGCCTGGCGGGCTGCAGCATGAACCAGCCGGTGTCGCTGTACCAACTGGACAGCGGTACCCCGGCCCAACCTGCACAAAGCACGGGCATGGCCGTACTGCTTGGCCCGGTTCTGATCGCTGACTACCTGCAGCGTGAAACCTTGTTGCAACGTCAACCGGACGGCAGCCTGCAAGCCGCCACCGATGGTCGTTGGGCCGGCAGCCTGTCTTCGGACATCGATCAATTATTGCTGCGTCAGGTGGCCGGACACCTGGACAGCCAGCGCGTGGTACTGGCCCCCGCTACCCAGGGGTTCACTCCGGACGTACAGGTCTTGTTGTCGATTACCCGTCTGGACTCAGGCAAATCCCAACCTGCGGTACTGGATGCCCAGTGGCGGCTGATCGATCGTCGCGGCACGGTTCGCGAAAACCGTATCGTGCACCTGCAGGAGCAGCATGCAGGTACCACCGCGGCGCAGGTCCAGGCTCAAGGCGTGCTTTTGCAGCGCCTGGCCGAGCAACTGTCCGTGTCGCTCAAGCCCCTGGCCAACCAACCCCCTATCGCGGAAGTCCCGCGCAAGGCGGCGCCCGCTCCGGCCAAGCCGGTGGAAAAGGAAAAGGACAAGATTCCCATGGCTCTGCCGATTCGTACGGACATGGAAGTGTTCCGGTTCTGACGATTTGATGACTGCCAGACAAAGCCCGCGTTGATGCGGGCTTTGTTGTTTCTGCCGGTTGGAATATCTGGTGTCTGTGCTGGCCTCATCGCGAGCAAGCTCGCTCCCACAGGGGACCTACGGTCGTATGAAGATCCCTGTGGGAGCGAGCTTGCTCGCGATAGGGCCAGCGAAGGCAACAAAAAACCCGCAGACGATTACTCATCTGCGGGTTTTATTATTTCAGGGCCGAGACCTCAGGCCTGACGCTCATGCATGCGCGCCAGTTGCCGCTCCAGCATCGATGGATATGGCTCCATCAATCGTTCCACACAGCAAGCGCCTTCCGGGCTGGCGATGGGGCGGATGCGGGTGCGTTGGCGGATCAGGGCGTCATCGTTGATCTTGCGCTCCACCAGCAACAAGTTGCGGCTGTGCTGGGAGAGGGCCAATGCGTCCTGGGCGGTTTCGGTGAGCAGCAGGTCGATCTGGCTCAGGCCGAACAGGCCGTCGCCCAAGGTCAAGCCCAACTGCAATTGCAGGGTGATGCCGCTGTCGGCGACTTCGATTTGCAATTGATGACCCAGCGCGCGCAGCAGTTCACCGCAGCAAATGGCGTTGGTCAGGTAGTCGTCGCCGCTGTCTTCGGCATGGAAGAGCATCAGCGTACTGCCGTCATTGAGGGTATGCAGTTCGCCTTGATAAAGCGATGCGGCTTGGTCAAGGCAGTCGCGATAGCGTTCGAGCAGCTCCTTCAGGCGCGCCTGGGGCAGGCGGCGCAGCTGATCCTGGGCACCCAGTTGAACGGCCAGCACGGCGCTGTGCTGGGGCACGTTCGAGGCGGGGCGGGCAGCCGGTTGAGGAGCGCCGGTCACCGCGTCGTCGCGCAAATCGGCAAAGGCGTCGTCGTCTTCCTCGTCTTCGACCGTGCGCACCACATGGCGCGGCGCAGGGCGGGAGGCGGGCATCGGTGCGCTTTCGTCAAAGCCCGGGTCACGCAGGTTGCGCACCTCGAAGCCCGGCTCGGCATCGTCCTCGTCGACGTAGTCGATGTCTTCAGGCTCCGGCACCGGCTCAGGTTCCGGCGCGAAGCTGGCGTGTAGTTGCCGAGCCAGGTCGCCGATCTCATCCTGGCGCTGGGTCGCCGGCGTGTGTTCATCGATGTCCCGCAGCCAGACGCGCAATTGCAACAACGGCGTGGAGATGTGCCGTCCCAGGCGCAGGCTCAAGGCCAGGGCAAGCGCCAGCAGGATCGCGCTGAGAATGCCCATGCTTTGCAGGCTGATGGTCATCGGTTGCTGGAACTGGTCCATGTCCAGGCTGATGCGCAGTTGCCCGGCCGTCACATCCTGGAAAGTGATCTTGCTCTGGTACATGCCGCCGGTCTCGCCCAGCAGGCCAGGTTTAGGGCGCTGGCCGGCCTCCGCGAGGATGCGGTTGTCCACGCTGTAGATGGCGGCGTGGGCGACCAGTTTGTTCTTGGTCAGGTTGTTGAGCAGCACGTTGAGGCTGAGGATGTCGTTGGACACCAGCAACTCGGTGGCGGAGGTGGCGGTCTGGGTGGTCAGGCTTTCACCCAGGGCGTCCGCCTGCTCATGCATGGCCTGCTTGAATTGCAGGCCCATCACGCAGGCATAGATGACCAGGGCCAGGGCGACCAGGATCACGTTATGGCTGGCGATGCGCAATGCAATCGGCACGCGGCGATGGCGCAATGCACGGAAGATCAGCAGGAAGAAGTTGTCGGTTTTGACTGGCGTGGGCCGGTTCACTGAGCTCGGCTCTTTGTCCGTGAAATTGACGCGCAGTATAGCGACAGGCCCATGGCCGGCAAAGCACTGGCGGTGCCCGATGGTCACTGAATGTGGGTAGAATGCGGTTTTTTTCCACCTGCGGGGGTGCGCCTTGCGCGAAATTGTCCTGATAAACATCACTGGCAGCGACCGTCCGGGTCTGACTGCGGCCATTACCGGCGTTCTGGCCCAGGGTGGTGTGACCATTCTCGACATCGGTCAGGCGGTGATCCATGACACGCTGTCGTTCGGCATCCTGGTTGAAATTCCGGACGCCGAACAAAGCAAGTCGGTGCTCAAGGACATCCTGTTCACGGCCTACAAGCTTGACCAGCAGGTGCGTTTCACCCCGGTATCCGAAGCTGATTACCAGCATTGGGTAGCCGGCCAGGGCAAGAAGCGCCACATCGTGACGCTGTTGACCCGCAAGGTGACCGCCGAGCAGTTGCAACGGGTCAGTTCGATCACCGCCCAATACGGGCTGAACATCGACCATATCGACCGACTCTCCGGGCGTATGCCGCTCGATACTCCGGCTGACCAGGGCAAGGGCTGCATCGAGTTTTCCGTGCGCGGCGAACCGGCCGATCCCCAGGCGCTGCGGGCCGAATTCCTCAGCGTGGCCCAGGAGCTGAACGTCGACATCGCGTTCCAGGAAGATTCGCTGTTCCGCCGCAACCGTCGCCTGGCGGTGTTCGACATGGATTCGACGTTGATCGAAGCCGAAGTCATCGACGAATTGGCCAAGGCGGCTGGCGTGGGCGATAAGGTCTCGGCGATCACCGAGCGGGCCATGGCCGGCGAGCTGGATTTTCGTGCCAGTTTCAAAGAACGCCTGGCGCTGCTCAAGGGCCTGGACGTCAGCGTGCTCGATTCCATCGGCGCCTCACTGCGGCTGACGGAGGGCGCCGAAACCCTGTTCGCCGAACTCAAGCGCCTGGGCTACAAAACCGCCATCCTGTCCGGCGGCTTCACCTATTTCGCCAAGCAGTTGCAGGCCAAGCTCGGCATCGACTACGTGTTCGCCAATGAACTGGAAGTGGTGGACGGCAAGGTCACCGGCGTGGCCGTCGAGCCGATCGTCGATGCCCAGCGCAAGGCGGACCTGCTGCGCGAATTGGCCGAAAAAGAAGGCCTTCGCCTGGAGCAGACCATTGCCGTGGGCGACGGAGCCAACGACCTGCCGATGCTGGCCATCGCCGGCCTGGGCGTGGCGTTCCGGGCCAAGCCGCTGGTCAAGCAATCGGCCCGGCAGGCGATTTCGACCTTGGGGTTGGATGGGGTGTTGTACCTGTTGGGCTTCCGGGATCGCGACGGGCAGGTTTGAGCAATTCGCCGATCGTTGGATTTCGCATACCCGTGGCGAGGGAGCTTGCTCCCGCTGGCCTGCGCAGCAGGCCCAATACGGCCCACCTGAAACGCCTGGGTGTCAGGTTTCGGGGCCGCTTCGCGGCCCAGCGGGAGCAAGCTCCCTCGCCACGGAATAGTTGTTGTTCCTTAGAGCGACTTCCACAACGAATCGAAATCCCCCTCTTGCGTGCCGTCACCCCCGTTCGCCGCTGATTCGTCCTGGCGATAAGCGAACTGGTTGAAACTGTGGGTGCTGGTCACTCGTCGATCGAGCCCAGCGCGCCGTTCCTCGCCATTGGTGTTGATCAACACCTGCTGGCCTTCCTGGAAAGGCAGGCGCGGGGCGATTACGGTGGGGGGCAAGTCGATGGCGCTGATCTCCGGAAGCAGCAGCCCGCGCAGATAGTGCCCTTGCTCGTTTTGCTCTCGAAGCAATTGCAGGCCGCACGGCTGGGCATGGGGCGCGACCAGTTCGATCCCCATCTGCATGGCGCCATTGCGCACCTGGCGAATCCAGCGCACCACGGCGATGCTCCAGCTCTGGTCGTTGGCGTCCCGGATACCCACCATTTCCCCAGCCTGTAGTTGTTCCGGCACCTCCTTCGGCCAGCCAAGGCAGTAACCTCCCGGGCTGTGGTTGATGATCGGCAAGTCGTAGGTGGGGAAATGGTGCTGGTTGTCGGAGCTTGCGGCGTCATCATCGGCCGGATTGACCGGGTATTCGATTTCTTCGTAGGGCAAAAGCTCACTGTCACCGCTGGGCGCTGCGTCGAAGGCTTGGTCCCAGGTATCGTTTTTCCGGGTGGGCGACGCCTCGAAGCGGGCCTTGCGGGTGGCCGGGTTCTTCAGGATTTCACTGAATGAGCGTTCGCCGCCAAGGTAATAATGCAAGGCGCTCATGCCCACGCACAGGGTCAGTGTGCCGTTGCCCTCGGTGCGCTGGAAACTGCGCTCGGCAGCTTCGCCCCAGGCGGCTTGCAGATGATGCAAGGTGTCGGCGCTCAT
The DNA here is from genome assembly GCF_054130985.1 of Pseudomonas sp. R4-84. Classification (NCBI taxonomy): domain Bacteria; kingdom Pseudomonadati; phylum Pseudomonadota; class Gammaproteobacteria; order Pseudomonadales; family Pseudomonadaceae; genus Pseudomonas; species Pseudomonas sp. R4-84. The sequence continues at coordinate 5,019,589 of NZ_CP096390.1, read as the reverse complement.
GCCGGCCGGTACCGTCAATGTCGACTCGACCGGTTGCGCCAAGTGGGTGGTAATGGCACGCACCAGCGGCTGTGGGTCGAAACCCAGCAGCGTGGGTTGCTGTTCCGCCCGGAATTTCGAGCGGTAGCGCGGACCGACATCCAGCTGCGGCGCGACCGCGAACAGGCTGGAGGCGGTCACGGCCGGGTCCAGCTTGACCCCTTGGCTCCAGGGTTCGAGCACTTCGGCCAATCGGGCAATCTGGCTCTGGCGCAATTGGTTGCTGCGCGAGGCGCCCAGCAATAGCGCGACGACGTAGGTTTGCTCGACGTTCAGTTGGTGAACCTGGCTGGCCAGTTCATCGCTGACGGCCAGGTGCTGCAGTTTATGCTGGCAAGCGATCCGGTACAGCTGATGCAGATCGAGCCAGAGCCCCTCGGGCACAGGGCTGTACAACTGGCTGGAGCGTAGCAACGTGCTATTGAGCGCGTGGACTGCCCGTTGCGCTGCGGTAGCCAGCAGGCGCGCCCGGTCCTTGGAAAATTTCGACGAGATACGCCCGACGATCTGTTTGTAGCCCATCGCCAGGTGGGCTTGCAGGGCCTGGCACAGGTTGACGATTTTGCGCGATCGCTCATCCAGCACGATGGCCTGCTGCAGGAAGTGCCGCTCAAGGTGCTTGCAGACGTAATAAACCTCTGGTCGCAGCAGCTCCAGCAGTTGCAGGCGATTATCGCTGGGGGTCAGCAGTTGGTTCAGCTCGCCGAGTGCCTGGTACAGCAGGCGAGCGGTTTCGCCGATGTTGGCCTTGGGCAGATTGGCGATCCAACGCTTGAGGTCGCGTGGCGCGGCATCGCAGAAAGACAGGCGCGACTGGGTCGGTGTCAGGACGCGCAGTAGCTGGAGAGGGCTGGTCTCATTCATGCCGTGGACGGGCTCCGGCGGGAAATGAAAAGGATGTTTCCAACTCTAGCAGCTGTAGGCGAAAGAGGTGCTCTGTGATTGTCGGATACCCAGTGGGAGCGAGTTTGCTCCCACTGGGTGAGCTTTTGGATCAGGCGTTCGGCAGTGCCAGGGCCTGGCCCATCTGCACCGGCGAGCCCGCCACGAGGTCTTCGGCCCATTTCACCTGGTCTGGTCCAAACAGCACGATAGCGGTTGAACCCAACTTGAACCGGCCCAGTTCGGCGCCTTTTTCCAGGTGGATCGGCGCGCGAGCGGCCTCATCGTAGCGGAAAGTCTTCAATTCGCGCTTGGGCGGTGTCACCAGGCCGGCCCAGACGGTTTCGATGGAGGCGACGATCATCGCGCCCACCAGCACCACGGCCATCGGCCCGCGCTCGGTGTCGAAAATGCACGCGACGCGTTCGTTGCGGGCGAACAGCTCCGGGACGTTTTCGGCGGTGGTCTGGTTGACCGAGAAAATCCGTCCTGGGATGTAGACCATTTCCCGCAGGGTGCCGGCCAGCGGCATGTGTACGCGGTGGTAGTCCTTGGGCGACAGGTAGATGGTGGCGAAGTCGCCGCCCATGAATGGCGCCGCGTTGGCCTCATCCCCGCCCAGCAGTTCCAGCACGCTGAAACTATGGCCCTTGGCCTGGAACACCCGGCCATGCTCGATCGGGCCGAGTTGGCTGACGGCGCCGTCGGCGGGGCTGAGGATCGCGCCGGGCGTTTCGTCCAGGGGACGAGCACCGTCTTTCAATGCGCGGGTGAAAAACGCGTTGAAGTGTTCATAGGCGGTGAGGTCTTCCACCAGCGCCTGGGACATGTCCACCTGGTAACGCTTGGCGAACCAGGCCGTGAAGGCGTTCTTGAACCAGCGAACGCGACACTCGGCGATGCAGCCGGCCAGCCGCGACAGCAGGTGGTGCGGCAGCAGGTATTGGGAGAGGATGAACAAGCGGTTTTTCATTAACTGTCCTTAAATCTTCAAAGCTCGATGGGCGTGTCGGGATGATTGCCCCATTCGCCCCATGAACCGGCATAGCCCTTGACCCGCGGATAACCGAGCGCCTTAGCCACCAGATAGGTGAAGCCAGAGCGGTGGTGGGTCTGGCAGTGGGTGATGACTTCTTTATCGGGCGTGATGCCCAGCTGTTCGAGAATCTGCGGCATGTCCTTGCGGATGCGCAGGCTGCGCGCAGGATCCATGCCGGCCGTCCATTCGAAATTGACCGCGCCGGGGATGTGTCCGCCCCGGGCCGCCACGACTTTTTCACCGGAATATTCCAGCGGGCCGCGCGCATCCCAGATCGCCAGGTCTTTCGAGCCAAGACGGCTTTGCAGGTACTCGCGAGTGGCGGTGGGTTCGTCGTGCAGCACCAGGCTGACATCGCCGGCGGCCGGCGCCGGGGTGTCGATCGACACCGGCAGGCCCTGGTCCAGCCAGGACAACAGCCCGCCGTCGAGATAGTGGTAGTTGGAGTGCCCGATCACGTCGAGCAGCCAGATAAAACGCCCGGCCCAGCCGCCGCCTTCGTCGTCATACACCACATAGACCGCGCCAGGGTTATGCCCGAGTTCGCCGAACAGCGTTTCCAGGTCGGCCTTCGCCGGCAACAGTCCCGGCGCCGGGGGCTGGCCCAGTTGCGTGCGTTTGGGATCGACGAAGCGCGCGCCAGGAATATGGCCGGTGCTGTAGCGCGCCGCGCTGGTCAGGTCCACCAGAATCAGATTGGGAGCATCGAGGCGCGGCAAGAGCTCGTTGGGCTCGATTACCAGCGGCAAGCCAGAGAAGTCAGGCATGTGAGGTCTCCTGGGGCGCAAAGGGAAAGGATTGTAGCAAGTTCAGCGGCCACGGTTGGTAAAGCTGTGCAGGGCCCTTTCGATGCATTGCACGGTTTTGCCGAAAGCCTGAACGGTCACGTCCGAGAACGGACCGCCACCCTGGTCCGCGACCACTAGCATGATCACCCGTCCATTACACGTCAGTGAGCGCAACAGCAGGTGCTCGCCTCGGAACAGGGCGCGAAGGCCCGGAGGCAGCAAGGCGGAGAACTGGGCGTTGTTCTCTGGAGTCAGGCGAACCTGGGCCTGTTGAGCCAGTAGTCGCTGCAAGACCTTGCTTTGGCTGATGGAGAAGCTCATCGCCGCCGCTTCCTTGGGCAGGCCGGCGGTCTGATGCACACGAACGCTGGTCTGGCTGCGATCGGGCATTAAAATCATCACCCGGCGCATGCCGCACGCCACCAGGGTATCTCGCGCCGAAGTGGTCAGGTGCATGGCGTTGCTGAAAGGGCTCGGTTCCACCAGCAGCGCGGCGCATTGCTTGCGCCATTGGGACAGGTCCTGGGCGCTGGGCGGGGCGGCGGGCAACAAGCCGGGATGCACGCGGCGGCTGCCCGGGGGCCAGACCAGTGCCACGGCGGGGTGCCAGAGGTCCGGCATGGTGTGCTGGCGAGCACTGTTGGCGGCTTGTTGGTGCAGTTGCTGCTGAAGTTCGTCCATCTGCATCTGCAGATACAGGCTGGTGAGGTATTGCCAGCGAGCGCTGTGCGGGCTTTCCCAGGCCTCTTGCGCCGACAGTGCCAGACCATTGGCCAGCAGCACTGTATTGGCGGGTTGATTGAGCCAGCGCCGCAGCGTCGGGTCGTCGTCCAGGCGATTCTGCTGGCGTAGCGGATGTTCGCTGTCGCGGGCGATGCGCAGCACTTTCATCAGTTCGCGGCGTTCATTCAGCAGCAGGCGATAGCCTTGCGCCACCCAGATGGGCAGGCGCCACGCCTCCACCAGCGCGAGGCAGATGTTCAGCAGGCTGACGCCGAACAGTTCGCGCTCGACCTGTCTGGCCGGCTGGCGTTTATGGACGACCCGCAGCTCCCATTCCGCCAGCAGGCGTGGATGGGTCAGGGCCAAGGGCCAGAGCGGCGACAGGAACAACAGGCTGCCCCAGTGGATGTCCTGCCACAGCCGCGCCAGGCGGCTGGCGAAAAAACCATTGGCCTGTTGTGTGGCGTGCTGGCTGATCAATTGCAACTGGCGCAGGGCGACCGGTATCTGGTGCGCCGGTAGCGAAGGCAGGCGCGCGAGCAATTCCTCGGTGCGCTTGAGGCCGAGGCGGTTGATCGCCACTTCGAGGTTTTCAGCCGGCTCCGCCAGGCTGCCGTGGGTGTGATGGTTGGCTTCGCGGATGACGCTCAGGGCCAGCGCGGGGCTGTCCTGCATCAATTCGGCGATGTCGCGCAACGAGCGGCGGCTGTCGGAAATGGCCTTGCAGACCAGGTCATGACTGGCCTGGGGCACCGGCAAATGGACGCCTTCGAGCAGCTTTACCCAGCCTTCGATCGTGGTCGGTCTTGGAGTTGGAACGTTCGTTTCGTTAGCCATGGTTGGACGTGATCTTCGCATGAGGTATCTACGCCCGGAACGGGGCAAATTGGCTTTTCGCCGGAACTGGCTATAGTCTGGCGCAGTTTTGCCGATAAGTAGAAGAAGAGATTTTTCAGCTTCCGAATATGACCTTGAACCCGACTTAAATAAGTACTTTCTACCTATGGCTAAAATTATCGGCATCATTGTCGTGTTCGCGAGCGTGCTCGGCGGATACGTGCTTTCCCATGGCAAGATCGCTGCGCTGATCCAACCGTTCGAGGTGATGATCATCGGCGGTGCGGCTCTTGGCGCATTCCTCCAGGCGAACCCTGGCTATATGACCATGCATGTGCTCAAGAAATCCTTGAGCATGTTCGGCTCGCGCTTCAGCCATACCTTCTATCTTGAGGTGCTGGGGCTGGTCTACGAGATCCTCAACAAGAGTCGCCGCGAAGGCATGATGGCGATCGAGGGCGACATCGAAGACGCCGCCGCCAGCCCGATCTTCGCCAAGTACCCTTCGGTGCTGAAAGACGAGCGCATGACCGCGTTCATCTGCGATTACCTGCGCATCATGTCGTCCGGCAACATGGCGCCCCATGAGCTGGAAGGCTTGTTCGACATGGAGCTGTACAGCCTCAAGGAAGACCTGGAGCACCCATCCCACGCAGTCAACGGCATCGCCGACGGCATGCCCGGCTTCGGTATCGTTGCGGCGGTATTGGGTATCGTGGTGACCATGGCGTCCCTGGGTGAAGGCGACCAGGCTTCCATCGGCCTGCACGTGGGTGCGGCACTGGTGGGTACCTTCTTCGGTATTTTGGCCGCGTACGGTTTCTTCGGCCCGCTGGCCCACTCCCTGGCCCATGACGCCAAGGAAGAACTCAATGTCTATGAAGCCATCAAGGCTTCCCTGGTGGCCTCGGCCTCGGGCATGCCACCGTCCCTGGCGGTGGAGTTCGGCCGCAAGGTCCTGTATCCGGCGCACCGTCCAAGCTTTGCCGAGCTGGAACAAGCGGTTCGCGGTCGATAGTGCTCTGCTTTGCAGATACGTTCCTTTTTTGGCGAGTGACTGTTGCTGCCAGACAAGGCGCCGCGACGAGTCATAGCCCGCTATGGCGAGGAGCGGCAACACAGTATGGCAGCAACAGGCACCGTCAAAATGGAACAGTATTTGTGAAGCAGAGCACTCGTTATGGAGAATAACCAACCGATCATCGTCAAGCGCGTCAAGCGCATAGCTGGCGGGCATCACGGCGGCGCCTGGAAAATCGCTTTCGCTGACTTTGCCACGGCGATGATGGCGTTCTTCCTGGTGCTGTGGCTGCTGTCCACGGCGACGCCGGAACAGAAGATCGCGATCGCCGGTTACTTCAAGGACCCGGTGGGTTTTTCCGAGAGCGGCACGCCGTACATCATCGATCTGGGCGGCTCGCCTGTCCTGGCACCGGAAAATACCCTCAACCCCGAGGTCAAATCCCAGCCCCAGCCCGACAAGGCGACCGTCGACGCCAATGAGGCCGAGGGCATGGCCGAGCAGGTCGAGCGCGAGCGCCTGGAATTGCTCCTGCAAGAGTTGCAGAACAAGGTCGAAGAAAATCCCGAATTGCAGAAGTTCAAGGACCAGATCCTGTTCGAGATCACGCCGAACGGCCTGCGCATCCAGATCATGGACGCCGATAACCGGCCGATGTTCGACTCTGGCAGCGCGCGGCTCAAGCCGTATTTCGAAGACATCCTGCTGGCCATGGCCGACACCATCAAGGCGGTGCCGAACAAGATCAGTATCAGCGGCCATACCGATGCCAAGCCGTACGTGGGCAAAGGCGATTTCGGTAACTGGGAACTCTCGGCCAACCGCGCCAACGCGGCACGTCGCGCCCTGGTGGCGGGCAGCTATCCGGATGAGCAAGTGGCGCGGGTGGTCGGTTATGCGTCTTCGGCACTGTTCGATCGCCAAGACCCTTTCAATCCGGTCAACCGGCGTATCGATATCGTGGTGTTGACCAAGAAGGCCCAAAAAGCCATCGAGGGTTCACAAGCAGACGATTCGGTGCCCGATTCGGTGCCCGGTTCGGCCCAAGGCGAGGGCGCGCCAGGTGAAGTGTCGGTGCCACCGGCCGCGCCAGGTGCAGCGGTCGATCCGAACGCCTTGCCGGCGGACCAGCAGCCGGTGCCGGCCCACGAGTTGCGCGAACGCCTGAACCTGTTCGACGACGCCGCACCGAAACCGGCCGAGCCGCCGGCGCAGTGATCCACAAAAAAGCCGACATCATTGTCGGCTTTTTTGTGGGTATCGGTTTACTTGAGACTCGTCACCATAGTGATCAGCTGTCAGTAACTGCTCTCCGGCAGGCTGGCAATGATCGAGCGGTAACTGTTCATTCGTTGCTGGTGCACGCGGCCTTCTTCCAGTGCCTTGAGCAAGGCGCACCCGGGTTCGCGATCATGCTTGCAGTCGCGGAAGCGGCAGGTGCCGATCAGCTCGTTGAATTCGATGAAGCCGGCTTCGACATCCGCCCGGCTGACGTGGCCCAGGCCGAATTCGCGGATGCCCGGCGAGTCGATCAGTTCGCCGCCGCCGGGAAAGTGGAACAGCCGCGCGGTGGTTGTGGTGTGCGTGCCCTGGCCGGACAGCTCGGACAACGGCCCGACGCGGGTCTCGACCTCCGGCAGCAGGCTGTTGACCAACGAAGACTTGCCGACGCCGGACTGGCCGACGAACACGCTGATGCGTCCGTCCAGTTGCCGCTGCAATTGTTCCATGCCGTTGCCGTGATGGGCCGAGACCTCCAACACTGGGTAACCCAGGTCCCGATAGACCGACAGCAGTGCGTTCAGCGCCGGGGCGTTGTGCTCATCGATCAGGTCGAACTTGTTGAGCAGCAGCAGCGGACGGATGCCGGCGTGTTCGGCCGCTACCAGGTAACGGTCGATCAGGTTGGCGTGGGGCTCGGGCAACGGAGCGAACACGATGACGATCATGTCGACGTTGGCGGCCACTGGCTTGAGTTGGCCCCGGCTGTCGGGACGGCACAGCTCGGTGTGCCGGGGCAGTTGCGCGACGATCACGCCGATGCCCTGGTTGCCGGCACGCCAGACCACTTGGTCGCCGGTCACCAGCGCTGGCAGGTTGGCGCGCAGGTGGCAGCGGAACACCTGGCCGGCCAGTTCGCCTTCCTGGGCCTCGACCTCGACCTGCACACCGAAGTGAGCGATCACCAGGCCGGTCTGCTCGGGGCCCAGGTCGCCGCCTTCCAAGGCTTCGACAGCGCTGGATTCGCGCTTGGCGGCACGGGCGGCACGCTCGCCCTGGATCTTTTCGATGCGCCAGTTCTGACGACGATTGAGTTGGCGTTTGGCCATGGGTGTTCCGTATGAAGAAATACATCGATTGGTTTAAAACGGCGGCGAGTTTAGCACGCCCAAGGGGCTGCCTAAGCTAAACTGCGCAGCTAAGCCGAGGAGCTCCCCCATGCAAAACCTGCAAAACCCGCAGAACCTGATCTGGATCGACCTGGAAATGACCGGTCTGAACCCTGACACCGACGTCATCATCGAAATGGCCACCATCGTCACCGACAGCGATCTCAATACCTTGGCCGAAGGGCCGGTGATCGCGATCCATCACAGTGACGAGATCCTGGCCGGCATGGACGAGTGGAACACCCGCCAACACGGCGGCTCGGGCCTGACCCAACGGGTGCGCGAGAGCAAGATCAGCATGGCCGAGGCTGAAGCCCAGACCATCGCTTTCCTCGAGCAATGGGTGCCGAGGGGCAAGTCGCCGATCTGCGGCAACAGCATCTGCCAGGACCGTCGCTTCCTGTACACCCACATGAAATCCCTGGAAAGCTATTTCCATTACCGCAACCTTGACGTCTCCACGCTCAAGGAACTAGCCGCTCGCTGGGCTCCCGAAGTGCGCGACAGTTTCCAGAAAGGCAGTACGCACCTGGCCCTGGACGACATCCGCGAATCCATCGCCGAGCTGAAGCATTACCGCAAGCACTTCATAAAGTTCTGAGCCAACCCCAAGCGATTGGCGGGCAAGCTTTTGTGGCGAGGGGATTTATCCCCGTTGGGCTGCGGAGCAGCCCCTTGACCTGATGTATGGTTGTGTCAGGCCGGTCGGTGTTGGTTGTATTTGGGGCTGCTTTGCAGCCCAGCGGGGATAAATCCCCTCGCCACGCTCCGGCAGCCGGAGGATCTTGCCCTCTTTTGGTGCCCGCCCAAACTGGCTAGACTGCGCGCCTTCCCGCAAGGACCGCCACCATGTTGCTGATGCTGTATCTGATCGCCATTACCGCCGAAGCCATGACCGGCGCGCTATCCGCCGGGCGGCGTGGCATGGACTGGTTTGGTGTGGTGCTGATCGCCTGCATCACGGCGCTGGGTGGTGGCTCGGTGCGCGACGTGTTGCTCGGTCACTACCCGCTCACATGGGTCAAGCATCCGGAATACCTGGTGCTCACCACCGCGGCTGCGATGCTCACGGTGTTCCTGGCGCGCTGGATGCGTCACCTGCGCTCGCTATTTTTGGTGCTCGATGCCGTGGGGTTGGTGGCATTTACGCTGATTGGCTGCATGACTGCGCTGGAAATGGGCCATGGCATGTTGGTCGCCTCGGTGAGCGGCGTGATCACGGGGGTATTTGGCGGCATCCTGCGGGATATCTTCTGTAACGATATTCCGCTGATCTTCCGTCGCGAGCTCTACGCCAGCGTCTCGTTTGCCGCCGCATGGTGCTATTTGTTATGCGTCTACCTGCAATTGCCCAGCGAGCAGTCGATCCTCATCACATTGTTTGGCGGTTTTCTGCTGCGGCTCCTGGCGATTCGTTTTCACTGGGAAATGCCTAAATTCGTCTACAACGACGAAGTCTGACGCGTGGCGTGCTGGCGCAGCGCCCATTCCACGTGTTCGCGCACCAGTTCCGACGGATAATCGCGCCGCGCCTCCAGCGCTTGCAGCACGGGAATCGTTGACGGCGCGTTGCCCAGGCCCACCGCCAGATTGCGCAGCCAACGTTCGTACCCAGCACGGCGCAACGGTGAACCTTCGGTACTGCTGAGGAATTTTTCCTCGTCCCACATGAACAGCTCCGCCAGCCCGGCGTTGTCCAGGTTGTGCCGTGGCTTGAAGTCGCTTTCGCCGGATGGCCGGGCGAAGCGGTTCCATGGACAAACGATCTGGCAGTCATCGCAACCGAACACCCGGTTGCCGATCAAGGGCCGCAGATCCTCCGGAATGGCGTTCTTCAACTCGATAGTGAGGTATGAAATGCACCGTCGGGCATCCAGTACATAAGGGCCGACGAAGGCATTGGTCGGACAGATGTCCAGGCAAGCGGTGCATTTCCCACAATGCTCGGTGCCGTGGGGCGGGTCCACCGGTAAAGGCAGGTCGACAAAAAGCTCGCTCAGGAAAAAATAACTGCCGGCCTTGCGGTTCAGGACCAGGGTGTTCTTGCCGATCCAACCCAGGCCGGCCTGTTCGGCAATGGCTTTTTCCAGCACCGGCGCGCTGTCGACGAAGGCGCGATAGCCGAAGGGGCCGATGGCCTCTTGGATTTTTTCCGCCAGTTGCTGCACGCGCTTACGGATCAATTTGTGGTAATCGCGGCCCAACGCATAACGCGAAACGTAGGCTTTTTCCGGTTCGCCAAGTAATTGGGCCATTTGGGTGTCGCCCGCCAGGTAATCCATGCGTAGCGACACCACCCGCAGCGTGCCGGGCACCAGTTCTTCTGGGTGCGAGCGTTTGCTGCCATGGGCGCCCATGTAGTCCATTTCGCCGTGGTAGCCGGCCTCGAGCCAGCGTTGCAGATGTTGTTCATGCTCGGCCAGATCCAGGCCGCTGATGCCGACCTGCTGGAAGCCCAGCTCGCGACCCCATTCCTTGATGGATTGGGCGAGGGTGGCAAGGTCTGTGGGAATGGCAGGCATGAGGCGAGAGAAACCGGAGCTGAGATGCGTATAATTCTGCCAGACATCGGAGCCCGAAGACGCATGCCGCAGACTAAAGATGATTTTCCCGACGCGCTGTACAGCGCCGCGCAGGTCCGGGCCTTGGATGCACAGCTGATCGCGGCAGGCACCAGCGGCTTCGAACTGATGCAGCGTGCCGCCCGCGCCACGTGGCGAGCAATCGTGCGACGTTGGCCGCAAAGCACTGAATTGACCGTGCTGGCCGGGCATGGCAACAACGCCGGCGATGGCTACCTGGTCGCTGCCCTGGCTCGCCGAGCCGGTTGGTCGGTACGGGTCCTGGCCGTGGGCGAGCCCCGGCGCCTGTTGGGTGATGCCGCCAATGCCCATGCAGAGGCCGTGGCCGTGGGTGTGCCGGTGGAGCCTTGGTCGGACGATAGCGAGCTGCGGGGAGTGCTGCTCGACGCGCTGCTCGGCACCGGGACCACCGGCGAAGTGCGCGAGCCTTATATCCGGGCGATCGATACGATCAATGTCAGCGGTTTGCCGGTCGCGGCGGTGGATATACCGTCGGGGCTGTGTGCGGACACCGGCCGAGTGCTCGGGACCGCCGTGGCGGCTGACCTGACCGTGACGTTCATCGGCTTGAAGCTTGGCTTGTTCACCGGAGATGCGGCGGATCGAGTCGGTGAGTTGGTGTTCAACGACCTGCACGCCGACCCTGACATTGTTGAGTCGGCGCCTTCCAGTGCCCGCCTGCTCCTGCCTGTTAATCTGCCGCGCCTGACGCCTCGCCCGCCCACGTCCCACAAAGGCAAGTTCGGTCACGTGCTGTTGATCGGCGGCGACCGGGGTTTCGGCGGCGCGATCCAGATGAGCGCCGAAAGTGCGCTGCGCTGCGGCGCGGGCATGGTTTCGATGGCCACCCGCAGCGAGCACGTCGCCTCGGCGCTGGTCCGTTTGCCTGAGGTGATGGTGCAGGGCACTCATTCGGCCAATCAATTGATGGGCTTGCTCAAGCAGGCCAACGTCCTGGTGGTCGGCCCGGGCTTGGGCCAGGCTGCCTGGGGACGCAGCCTGCTGTCGGCGGCGGCCAATGCTGCGCTGCCCCAGGTGTGGGACGCCGATGCCCTGAATCTGTTGAGCCTTGGCGCGGTCAGCCTGCCCGAACATTGCGTCATTACCCCGCATCCGGGCGAGGCGGCGCGATTGCTGGGGATATCCACGGCTCAGGTGCAGGCCGACCGCTCGGCGGCGGCCCACGCGTTGAGCCAGAAATACACAGCTACCGTGATCCTCAAGGGGGCCGGCAGCTTGATCGCCAGCCCGGACGGCCGCCTGGCGGTTTGTACCCAAGGCCACCCGGCCATGGGCACCGCCGGCCTGGGGGATGTGCTCGCCGGGGTCGTCGGCGCGTTGCTGGCCCAGGGGCTGGAAGCGTTCGAGGCCGCATGCCTGGCGGTCTGGCTGCATGCCAGCGCGGGCGTCCAGTGCGGTCGCTCGGGCCGGGGATTGGCGGCGACCGATCTGATCCCGGCCATTCGTCAGTTGTTGGAGGAGCATTCACCGTGTCTGAAGTAACCCTGTACGTGGCGGACGAACAAGCCATGACACAATTTGGCGCGCGTATCGCGCAAATCACCGCAGGGCATGGCTTGATCTTTCTCGAGGGCGACCTCGGCGCGGGAAAAACCACCTTGTCCCGTGGCATCATCCGTGGTCTCGGGCACGTCGGCTCAGTCAAGAGCCCTACTTTCACCCTGGTCGAGCCCTACGAGATCGGCGACATCCGAGCGTTTCATTTCGATCTGTATCGGCTGGTCGATCCCGAAGAGCTGGAGTTCCTCGGCATCCGTGATTACTTCGAAGATGACGCCTTGTGCCTGATCGAATGGCCCCAGAAAGGTGCAGGCTTTTTGCCAAAGCCGGACCTGACCATTACCATTGGCGCGCAGAATGGCGGGCGTTCGCTGAAACTGACACCGCAAGGCTCGCGTGGCGAGTCGTGGTGTGCCGCCTTGGCTTTGGAAACTAATTAAATGATGGGGTTTGGTATGCGCTTTCGCGCGGTGGTTGCTGTCGTAGGACTGTTGCTTACGGCACTGGCCGTCGATGCTGTGGCTGAGACAAAGGTCAACAGCGTTCGCCTCTGGCGGGCGCCGGACAATACCCGGCTGGTGTTCGACCTGACAGGCCCGGTGCAGCACAGCGTATTCACCCTGACCGCCCCGGATCGCCTGGTGATCGACATCAATGGCGCGTCCTTGGGCGCGCCGCTGAACGTGCCCACCGCCAACACTCCGATTACCGCCATGCGCTCGGCCCAGCGTACGCCGACCGACCTGCGGGTGGTCGTCGACCTGAAACAAGCGGTGACCCCGAAGAGCTTCACCCTGGCGCCCAACGCCCAGTACGGCAACCGGCTGGTGGTGGACCTGTTCGATAACCCGGCCGATGCCGCGCCGACACCGCCGCCGCCGACCAAAGTCGCCACGGTGCCCGCCGTGCCGGTCACGCCCACTGAACCCGCGATCAAGCTGCCACCGGCCCCGGCCGGCAAACGCGACATCATTGTGGTCATCGACGCCGGCCACGGTGGCGAAGACCCTGGCGCCTCGGGTTCGCGCGGGCAGCGTGAGAAGGACGTGGTGCTGTCCATCGCCCGCGAACTGCAACGCCAGGTCAACGGCATGAAAGGCTTCCGCGCCGAACTGACCCGCACGGGCGACTATTTCATTCCCCTGCGCGGACGCACGGAAATCGCCCGCAAGAAGGGCGCGGACCTGTTCGTCTCGATCCATGCCGACGCCGCACCCTCCAAGGCTGCATTTGGCGCCTCGGTATTTGCCTTGTCCGACCGTGGTGCCACTTCCGAGACCGCCCGCTGGCTGGCCGACAGTGAAAACCGTTCCGACCTGATCGGCGGTGCTGGCAACGTCAGCCTCGACGACAAGGACCGGATGCTCGCCGGTGTGTTGCTGGACTTGTCGATGACCGCCTCGTTGACCTCCAGCCTGAACGTCGGCCAAAAAGTGCTGAGCAACATCGGCCGCGTCACGCCATTGCACAAGCAGCGGGTCGAGCAGGCCGGGTTCATGGTGCTCAAGTCGCCGGACATCCCGTCGATCCTGGTGGAAACCGGGTTCATTTCCAACGCCAACGAAGCCTCTAAGCTGTCGTCGTCAAGCCACCAGCAGGCCTTGGCCCGATCCATCAGCAGTGGCGTGCGGCAGTTCTTCCAGCAGAATCCACCGCCCGGCACCTACATCGCCTGGCTGCGCGATTCGGGCAAGATCGCCCAGGGCCCGCGCGACCATCGAGTCAACCCGGGCGAAACCCTAGCGATGATCGCCGTGCGCTACCAGGTGTCGCCCGCGACCTTGCGCAGCGCCAACAATCTGCAAAGTGACGAGCTGAAGATCGGGCAGACCCTGACCATTCCTGGCAACGAAGTGGCGGCCAAGCAATGAGCGATGACGTGATCGACAGCACCGCCCGCATCGAACTGCTCAGCCCTCGGCTGGCGAACCAGATCGCCGCCGGCGAAGTGGTCGAGCGCCCCGCGTCGGTCATCAAGGAGCTGCTGGAAAACAGTCTCGACTCCGGGGCCAAGCGCATTGACGTCGATGTCGAGCAGGGCGGGGTCAAGCTGTTGCGGGTGCGCGACGACGGTCGCGGCATTCCCGCCGATGACCTGCCGCTGGCCCTGGCGCGTCACGCGACCAGCAAGATTCGTGACCTGGAAGACCTCGAACGGGTCATGAGCCTGGGGTTTCGTGGAGAGGCGCTGGCGTCCATCAGTTCGGTGTCGCGCCTGACGCTCACGTCCCGCACCCGAAACGCCGATCAGGCCTGGCAGGTCGAGACCGAAGGCCGCGACATGGCTTCCCATGTGCAACCCGCCGCTCATCCGGTGGGCACGTCGGTTGAAGTACGGGACTTGTTCTTCAATACTCCGGCCCGGCGCAAGTTCCTCAAGGCCGAGAAAACCGAATTCGATCATTTGCAGGAAGTCATCAAGCGCCTGGCCCTGGCACGTTTTGACGTGGCGTTTCACCTGCGCCACAACGGCAAGACCATCCTCAGCCTGCACGAGGCCAACGATGATGCGGCTCGCGCCCGGCGTGTGGGCGCGGTGTGTGGCGCGGGTTTTCTGGAGCAGGCCTTGCCCATCGAGGTGGAGCGCAATGGCTTGCACCTGTGGGGTTGGGTCGGCTTGCCAACGTTTTCCCGCAGCCAGGCGGACCTGCAATATTTCTACGTGAACGGCCGTGCGGTGCGCGACAAATTGGTGGCCCATGCGGTGCGCCAGGCCTACCGCGATGTGCTGTTCAATGGTCGGCATCCCACCTTCGTGCTGTTCTTCGAAGTCGACCCATCGGTGGTGGACGTCAACGTCCACCCGACCAAGCACGAAGTGCGTTTCCGTGATGGACGCATGGTCCACGATTTCCTCTATGGCACGTTGCATCGAGCCCTGGGCGATGTTCGGCCGGAAGATCAGTTGGCGGCCCCGGCGGCCGTGGCCGGCATGGTCCGGCCGACCGGGCTGGAGGCAGGCGAGTTTGGCCCCCAGGGGGAAATGCGCCTGGCGGCCCATGCCCTGCTGGAGCAACCCCAGCCCCAACCAGCCTACGCCACAGGCGGAAGCGGCGCTGGCAGCGGTTATCAGTATCAATACACGCCGCGCCCACAATCCAATGTGCCGGCAGCCGAGGCCCAGGCCGCGTATCGCGAGTTCTTCAAGCCTCTGCCTGAAACCGCTGCGGCGACATTGCCCGACGGTCAGGGAGATATACCGCCGTTGGGTTATGCCCTGGCCCAGCTAAAAGGCATCTACATCCTTTCCGAAAACGCCCAGGGCCTGGTCCTGGTGGATATGCACGCCGCTCACGAGCGGATCATGTACGAGCGATTGAAGATCGCCATGGCCAGCGAAGGCTTGAGCGGCCAACCGTTGTTGGTTCCCGAATCCCTGGCCGTCAGCCAGCGCGAAGCCGATTGCGCTGAAGAGCACATGAGCTGGTTCCAGCGCCTGGGCTTCGAGCTACAGCGCCTGGGCCCGGAAACCCTGGCGATCCGGCAGATCCCGGCCTTGTTGAAACAGGCCGAGGCCAATCGCCTGGTCAGCGACGTGCTGGCGGACCTGATGGAATATGGCACCAGCGACCGGATCCAGGCGCACTTGAACGAATTGCTCGGCACCATGGCCTGCCACGGCGCGATCCGCGCCAACCGGCGCCTGGCCTTGCCGGAAATGAACGGCCTGTTGCGGGACATGGAAAACACCGAACGCAGCGGTCAATGCAACCATGGCCGGCCGACCTGGACCCAACTGGGCCTGGACGACCTGGACAAACTGTTCCTGCGCGGTCGTTGATGAGCCAGTTGCCACCCGCGATTTTCCTGATGGGGCCGACGGCCGCCGGCAAGACCGACCTGGCCATCGAACTGACCAAGGTCTTGCCCTGCGAGTTGATCAGCGTCGATTCGGCGCTGGTCTACCGGGGCATGGACATCGGCACCGCCAAACCGTCGAAAGCGTTGCTGGCTGAATATCCCCATCGGCTGATCGACATCCTCGACCCGGCCGAAGCCTATTCGGCGGCTGATTTTCGGCGTGATGCGCTCCAGGCCATGGCCGAGATCACTGCGCGAGGCAAGATTCCGCTGCTGGTGGGCGGTACGATGCTGTACTACAAAGCCCTGGTCGATGGCCTGGCGGACATGCCGGCGGCCGATCCCGAGGTGCGCGCGCAGATCGAAGAAGAGGCTGCGCGCCTTGGCTGGCAAGCGCTTCACGAACAATTGGCGGTGATCGATCCTGAATCGGCGGCGCGCATTCACCCCAACGACCCGCAGCGGCTCAGCCGGGCCCTGGAGGTTTATCGGGTGAGCGGCCAGAGCATGACGGCCCTGCGGCAGCGACAATCTGCGCAAAGTACTGAAGCAGCCGCTTCGGGACTGCAACAATTGCCCTATACTGTCGCGAATCTGGCCATCGCTCCGGCGAACCGGCAAGTGCTGCATCGGCGAATTGAACAAAGATTCACATTAATGTTGGAACAGGGATTCATAGACGAGGTCGTAGCCCTGCGTGAGCGAAGTGACCTGCATGCCGGGTTGCCGTCTATACGTGCGGTGGGTTATCGACAAGTCTGGGACTACCTGGACGGCAAGCTGACGTCAGCCGAGATGCGCGAGCGTGGAATCATTGCCACGCGCCAATTGGCGAAACGCCAGTTCACCTGGCTGCGCAGCTGGACTGACTTGCATTGGCTTGACAGCCTCGATTGCGACAATCTGCCACGCGCCTTGAAATACCTCGGGACCATCTCCATATTGAGCTGAGTCCTTGCAATTGCCGTCTATCCTTGGGGGTGTGACGGCCCAAGCCATCTGAATTCCGATTTTTATAATTGATCCTTAAAGGAGTGCGGCACATGTCAAAAGGGCATTCGCTACAAGACCCTTACTTGAACACTTTACGTAAAGAGAAAGTTGGGGTGTCCATCTATCTGGTCAACGGGATCAAACTGCAAGGCACGATCGAGTCGTTCGACCAGTTCGTCATCCTGCTGAAGAACACCGTCAGCCAGATGGTCTACAAACACGCTATCTCGACAGTGGTGCCGGTTCGTCCGATTCGTCTGCCTAGCGCAACCGAATCCGAAGGCGGTGACGCTGAGCCGGGTAACGCTTGATAGGAGCCTCCTTTGTTCTTTGAGCGCCACGGTGGTGGTGAGCGGACCATTCTCGTTCACTTGGAAGGACAGGACCCTGAGGCGCGCGAAGATCCGCAGGAGTTTCAGGAATTGGCAATTTCGGCCGGCGCCGAGACCGTCGCGTTTTTCAACGTGCCGCGTCATCGGCCAACCGCCAAATTCCTGATCGGCAGTGGCAAGGTCGAGGAGTTGCGCGACCTGGTCAAAGCCGAGCACATCGATCTGGTGATTTTCAATCACATCCTCACGCCCAGTCAGGAACGCAACCTCGAACGTGTCTTCGAGTGCCGCGTGATCGACCGCACCGGGCTGATTCTCGATATCTTCGCCCAACGCGCGCGTACCCATGAAGGCAAGCTCCAGGTCGAACTGGCCCAGCTTGAGCACATGAGCACGCGGCTGGTCCGCGGCTGGACTCACCTTGAGCGCCAGAAAGGCGGTATCGGCCTGCGGGGCCCGGGTGAAACCCAGCTGGAAACCGACCGGCGCCTGCTGCGGGTTCGCCTGCGCCAGATCAAAGGGCGGCTGGAGAAAGTCCGCAGCCAGCGCGAGCAATCGCGGCGCGGCCGCAAGCGGGCCGACATCCCGACGGTTTCACTGGTGGGTTATACCAACGCCGGCAAATCAACCCTGTTCAACAACGTCACCCAATCCGATGTCTATGCCGCCGACCAGTTGTTCGCCACGCTCGACCCGACCTTGCGTCGGCTCGACCTGAGCGACCTCGGGCCCATCGTGCTGGCCGATACCGTGGGTTTCATCCGGCATTTGCCGCATAAGCTGGTCGAGGCTTTCCGGGCTACGCTCGAAGAGTCGAGCAACTCCGACCTGCTGCTGCACGTGATCGATGCCGCCGAACCGGACCGGATGCTGCAGATCGAACAGGTCATGGTGGTGCTGGGAGAGATCGGGGCCCAGGACTTGCCGATCCTCGAGGTATACAACAAACTCGATTTGCTCGAAGGCGTGGAGCCGCAGATCCAGCGCGATGCTGACGGAAAGCCGCAGCGGGTCTGGCTTTCGGCCCGTGATGGCAGTGGCCTGGACCTGCTCAAGCAGGCCGTGGCGGAACTGCTGGGCGATGACCTGTTTGTGGGCACCTTGAAGCTGCCGCAGCGTTTTGCCCGGCTGCGTGCGCAGTTTTTCGAGTTAGGGGCGGTGCAGAAAGAAGAACACGACGAAGAAGGCATCTGCCTGCTGGCCGTTCGCCTGCCTCGGTCGGAACTGAACCGGCTGGTCAGTCGAGAAGGGCTCCAGCCGATGGAATTCATCGAGCAACACACTTTGCAATAAAAGCCTGAGAAAGCTGTGTCAGGCATTCTGTAGCATTGGCCGGCGCGCCGTGGGTGCGTCTTTGCTTTATCAGATGGAGAGCGCTATGGCTTGGAATGAGCCGGGTGGCAACTCGAATAACCAGGATCCCTGGGGCGGCAAGCGTCGTAACAACGGCGACCGCAAGGGACCACCGGATCTCGACGAGGCCTTCCGCAAGCTGCAGGACAGCCTGAACGGTTTGTTCGGTGGTGGTAGGAAACGCGGTGACGATGGCGGCAGCCGTCCGGGCAAGGGCGGCGGTTTCGGCCTGCTCGGCATCGGCCTTGTCGTGCTCGCGGCTGTCTGGCTGTACAGCGCGGTGTATGTCGTGGACGAGCAGGAGCAGGCCGTGGTGCTGCGCTTCGGCAAATACTACGAAACCGTCGGCCCGGGCCTGAACATCTATTTCCCGCCGATCGACCAGAAGTACATGGAAAACGTCACGCGCGAGCGTGCCTACTCCAAGCAGGGCCAGATGCTGACCGAAGACGAGAACATCGTCGAAGTGCCGCTGACCGTGCAGTACAAGATCACCAACCTGCAGGACTTCGTGCTCAACGTCGACCAGCCGGAGATCAGCCTGCAACACGCGACTGAAAGCGCCCTGCGCCACGTGGTGGGTTCCACCGCCATGGACCAGGTGCTGACCGAAGGTCGTGAGCTGATGGCCAGCGAAATCAAGGAGCGCCTGCAACGGTTCCTCGATACCTATCGCACCGGTATCACGGTCACCCAGGTCAACGTCCAGAGCGCAGCGGCACCGCGCGAAGTGCAGGAAGCCTTTGACGACGTGATCCGCGCCCGTGAGGACGAGCAACGCTCGCGCAACCAGGCCGAAACCTATGCCAACGGCGTTGTGCCGGAAGCCCGTGGTCAGGCCCAGCGCATCATCGAAGATGCCAACGGTTATCGCGACGAAGTGGTTTCCCGCGCCAAGGGTGAGGCTGATCGCTTCACCAAACTGGTAGCCGAGTATCGCAAGGCGCCTGAAGTCACGCGCCAGCGCCTGTACCTGGACACCATGCAGGAAGTCTTCAGCAACACCAGCAAGGTCCTCGTTACCGGCAACAAGGACGGCCAGAGCAATCTGCTGTACCTGCCGCTGGACAAGATGGTCGAGAGTGGTCGCAACACCGGCACACCGCCAACCGGCGCGGCGGCAGCCGCCAGCAATGAAGCCAATGCCCGCGCGGCGGCGGACCTGCAGCAACAGCAAGCACGTACCAGGGAGAGTCGCTGATGAGCAATAAATCGCTGATCGCCCTTATTGTCGGCGTCGTCGTGGCGATCGCTGCCTGGAACTGCTTCTATATCGTGGCTCAGACCGAGCGCGCGGTGTTGCTGCAATTCGGTCGCGTGGTCCAGGCTGATGTCCAGCCAGGGCTGCATGTGAAGGTGCCGTACGTTAACAAGGTGCGCAAGTTCGATGCGCGCCTGATGACGTTGGACGCACCGACGCAGCGCTTCCTGACGCTGGAAAAGAAAGCCGTGATGGTCGATGCCTACGCCAAGTGGCGCGTGAAGGATGCCGAGCGCTTCTACACCGCGACCTCTGGTCTCAAGCAGATCGCCGACGAACGTTTGTCCCGTCGCCTGGAGTCGGGCCTGCGTGACCAGTTCGGTAAACGTACCCTGCACGAAGTGGTGTCCGGTGAGCGCGACGCGCTCATGGCAGACATTACCCGCTCGCTGAACGCGATGGCGGAAAAAGAGCTGGGTATCGAAGTGGTCGACGTGCGTGTCAAGGCCATCGACCTGCCGAAGGAAGTGAACCGCAGCGTGTTCGAGCGCATGAGTACCGAGCGTGAGCGTGAAGCCCGCGAGCACCGTGCAAAGGGTAACGAGCTGGCCGAAGGCATCCGTGCCGACGCCGATCGTCAACGCCGCGTGCTGCTGGCCGAAGCCTATCGTGAATCGGAAGAGGTCCGTGGTGATGGTGATGCCCAGGCCGCTGCGATCTACGCCAAGGCCTATGGCCAGGACCAGGAGTTCTACGCGTTCTACCGTAGCCTGCGTGCCTACCGTGAAAGCTTCGCGAACAAATCCGACGTCATGGTCCTGGACCCAAGCAGTGACTTTTTCCATTACCTGGAAAAGGCCAAGCCTTGATGCGACGTTGACCTGAAGCACTCCGCCCGGCGGCTAAAACGTCGGGCGGGGTGATCCTTTGGGAAAACGTGTGTATGATGCGGCAGCCGGGAAATTCCCGGCTTTTTTGCGTCTGCGCGTTCGATTGTGGTTTATACGGTGCAGGCGTCGGGTTGAATGACCCGACAGGTTTTTCGAGGAAAGTGCTTGGCGAGGCCGATCCAGGGCCATTCGTCACGTCGCCCTTGCGCGTTGTTTGCGGTTTTTCGCATGACGCGGGCATTTTCTGCTTCACTCAAGGCCAGCCCGAAAGCTGGCCGCCCGGACCATAGGGGAATGGCGTAATGGCAACGGTAGACCGCTGGCTGCTGCCAGATGGCATCGAAGAAGTACTGCCACCGGAAGCCGCGCGTATCGAAGTAGCGCGTCGGCAGGTGTTGGATCTGTTCCAGAGTTGGGGTTACGAGTTCGTCGTTACCCCGCATATCGAGTACCTGGAATCCCTGCTGACCGGTGCGGGCCAGGACCTGGATTTGCGCACCTTCAAGGTTATCGACCCGCAATCGGGCCGGCAGATGGGCTTTCGGGCCGACATCACGCCACAAGTGGCACGCATCGATGCCCACACCTTGCGCCGCGAAGGCCCGAGCCGTCTGTGCTACGCCGGCAGTGTCCTGCATGCCCAGCCGCGTGCCTTGTCGTCTTCGCGCAGCCCGATCCAGTTGGGCGCCGAACTCTATGGCGACGCCAGCCCGGTCAGTGACGTGGAAGTCATCAGCCTGATGTTGGCCATGCTGCAACTGGCCGACGTGCCGGATGTCCACATGGACTTGGGCCATGTCGGCATCTACCGTGGCCTGGCCCGTGCGGCCGGTTTGTCCGGTGAAGTGGAGCAGCGGTTGTTCGACGCCTTGCAGCGCAAGGCCATCGATGAAGTCATCAGCCTGACCGAAGGGCTGCCGAGCGACCTGTCCGGCATGTTGCGGGCATTGGTGGATCTTTGCGGCGGCCGTGAAGTGCTGGGCGCGGCCCGCGAACGCTTGGCCGGCGCGCCGGCACCGGTGTTGGCGGCGCTGGACGACCTGTTGGCGATTGCCGAGCGTCTGTCGGTGCGTTTCCCTGAGTTGCCGCTGTATTTCGACCTGGGTGAGCTGCGCGGCTATCACTATCACACTGGCGTGGTGTTCGCAGTGTTTGTACCGGGCGTTGGTCAGTCCATCGCCCAGGGCGGTCGCTACGACGACATCGGCGCCGACTTCGGTCGCGCCCGTCCGGCGACCGGCTTCTCTACCGATTTGAAAACCCTGGTGACCCTGGGGCGTGCTGAAATCGAGTTACCGTCCGGCGGTATCTGGATGCCTGACAGTACGGATGCGGCACTCTGGCAGGTGGTCTGCCAGTTGCGCAGTGAGGGTCAGCGTGTCGTCCAGGCCTTGCCTGGGCAACCTTTGGCCGCCGCCCGTGAAGCGGACTGCGACCGGCAATTGATTCAGCAGAACGGGCTTTGGCAAGTATTGCCGCTGGCTTCTTGAGTTTTCCTGCCGGCCTGGAGCCGGCACCAAGTTTGCGCGAATGAGGACAAGTGTTATGGGTAAGAATGTCGTAGTCCTGGGCACCCAGTGGGGTGATGAGGGCAAAGGCAAGATCGTTGATCTGCTGACCGAACATGCTGCCGCCGTAGTGCGCTACCAAGGTGGCCACAACGCCGGTCACACCCTGGTGATCGACGGTGAAAAAACCGTTCTGCACCTGATTCCATCGGGCGTGCTGCGCGAAGGCGTGCAGTGCTTGATCGGCAACGGTGTGGTGGTGGCGCCCGACGCCCTGCTGCGGGAAATCATCAAGCTGGAAGAGAAAGGCGTACCGGTGCGCGAGCGCCTGCGCATCAGCCCGTCCTGCCCGCTGATCCTGTCCTATCACGTTGCGCTGGACCAGGCCCGTGAAAAGGCCCGTGGCGAGCTGAAAATCGGCACCACCGGCCGCGGCATCGGCCCGGCCTATGAAGACAAGGTGGCCCGTCGTGGCCTGCGGATCGGTGACCTCTTCCACCGTGAGCGTTTCGCCGCCAAGCTGGGCGAGTTGCTGGATTACCACAACTTCGTGCTGGTCAATTACTACAAAGAGCCGGCCATCGACTTCCAGAAGACCCTGGACGAGTGCATGGAATACGCCGAGTTGCTCAAGCCGATGATGCTCGACGTCACCGCCGAGCTGCACGAGCTGCGCCGCGCCGGCAAGGACATCATGTTCGAAGGTGCCCAGGGCTCGCTGCTGGACATCGACCACGGCACCTATCCGTACGTCACCAGCTCCAACACCACCGCTGGCGGCATCGCCACCGGTTCGGGTTTTGGCCCGATGTACCTGGACTACATCCTGGGCATCACCAAGGCCTACACCACCCGCGTCGGTTCGGGGCCGTTCCCGACTGAGCTGTTCGACGACGTCGGTGCGTTCCTGGCCAAGCGTGGCCACGAGTTCGGTGCAACCACCGGTCGTGCCCGTCGTTGCGGCTGGTTCGACGCCGTCATCCTGCGTCGCGCCATCGACGTCAACAGCATCTCGGGCCTTTGCCTGACCAAGCTGGACGTGTTGGACGGCCTGGAAACCATCAACATCTGCGTGGGTTACAAGAACCAGGACGGCGCTGTCATCGACGCACCGACCGACGCCGACAGCTACATCGGCCTGGAGCCGGTTTACGAGCAGATGCCAGGCTGGACCGAGTCCACCGTGGGTGCCAAGACCCTGGAAGAGCTGCCAGTGGCCGCGCGCAACTACATCAAGCGCGTCGAAGAGTTGGTCGGCGCGCCGATCGACATTATTTCGACGGGGCCGGACCGCAACGAAACCATCGTTCTGCGTCATCCATTTGCCTGATAAGTCGTTGATGTAACAAGCAAAGGGCTCCTTATGGAGCCCTTTGTCGTTTCTGCCTGTCGGGCGGCATGACACTTGCTAAGCATCTTAATTAAGGCACCGCTTCCAGGCGTGCCATCAAATTAATGGCGTTTGGTAGAGGGATTTCACGTGTCGGCCGTTCTCTCACTGTTACAAAGCCGTTTGCTGCGGCCTGTTTTCGTTACCCTCGGTATCGCCCTTTTGGTGCAGGTGCTGGTGGCCGTTGCGCTGACCCGAAGCACGGTCACCGCGCTTGAGTCCGACCTGGGCGCGCGCCTGGGCGTTGACAGCCAGAAACTGGCGGGTGAGTTGGAGCAGGCTGGGCGAGAAGTCACCTCCAGCCTGGACAGCTTATCCACCAGTACCCGCCAGCGATTGACCGCGGGGTTGTCTTCCCGTCTGAAGGAAGAGCAGGCTCAACTGCGTGCGACCCTGGAAAAAGACCTGAGGGATTCCGCCAATGATATGGCGCAGCTTCTGGCCTCGGTCGCGCCCCGGGCAATGTGGGACAGCGACGTGCCCACCCTGTCCGAATTCGCCCGTCGGGCCCAGCGCAATCCCAATGTACTGTTCGTCATCTATGACGACGCCGCAGGGGAACACCTGACTCGCTACCTGAACCGGGAAAATCCGATCAATAAGGCCCTGCTGGAAAAGGGCAAGGGCGATCGGGCGCTGGATAAAGTATTGGATGCGGCGAAGAACGATCCATCGGTTTATTACCTCGAAGCGTCGATCAACCCCAATGGCGTCGAGATCGGCAAGGTGCTGATGGGCGTTTCCACCGCCTCGGTGGAAACCGACCTCAAGGCGCTCGACCAGCGCTTCTCCGCGCTGATTGCCAGCAGCGATCAATTGGTGGGCGACAGCCTCAAGGGCGCGGCTGCCGACAGTGCCGCAGCCATGCGTGGCCGCCTGGGCTCGGCGCAGGCCACCGCCACCGATATGCAGACCAATACCGCCGTCACGGTTCAAGAAGCCGCCGGGACCTTGCGTTGGCGCATCGGCCTGGGCCTGGCGTTGGTAGGGTTGGGCGTGTTGGTGTTGTTGGCCGTGGTGCTGGGGCGTCGGGTGGTCAATCGCTTGAAGTTGTTGATCGCCGCGATGAACGATCTGGCGGCGGGCGAGGGTGACCTGACCAAGCGCGTGCAAATCAACAGCAAAGACGAAATCGGCGACATGGCTTCGGCGGTCAACCGCTTTGTGGATAAATTGCAACCCATCGTGCGCGAGGCGGGCGATGTGGCCCAGCGTACCGGTCAGGAGATCGGCGCGATGACGCTGCGCAACTCGGGCGCCGACGCGGCGGCCGGCATGCAGCGCGATGAAGTGGCCGAGAGCCTGCGTGCGCTGTCGCAGATGGCCGATGAGGCTCAATCGGAAAGCCAGGCGATGCAGGCGGCCTTGCAACAGGTAGCTGAGATCCGTCAGGCCACCGATGAAACCACCCGCACGTCAGCCAAGGTCGGCGGCTTGATCGAAGCGTTGGCCGGGCAGGTCGACACGGGGGCGAAAGTCATCGAACGGCTGGCCCAGCAGAGCGAGCAGATCGAAGTCGTGTTGACGGTGATCCATGGTATTGCCGAGCAAACCAACCTGTTGGCCCTGAACGCGGCCATCGAGGCGGCGCGCGCCGGGGAGACCGGACGCGGCTTCGCGGTGGTGGCGGATGAAGTGCGGGCGCTGGCAAGCAAGACCCAGAGCTCGACGGGCGATATCCAGGCGCACATCGTGGCCTTGCAACAAGGCGCGCGCGAAGCCGTGGCGGCCATCGGCCAAGCGGGACGGCAGGCCAATGAAGGTCTGTCAGTGTTGCGTGACAGCGCGCGGCTGCAGCAGTCGGTGCAGGCGTCGGTCGAGCAGGTTCACGCGGCCATCGGCCTGGCGACTCAAGCAGCCGCGCATCAAGCCCAGGGCGCGCAAGCGGTACGCGGCCGGGTTGAGACCATCCACGCCCAGGCCGAGAAGGCTGCCCAGGCGGTGGTCGAGACCACGGCCAGCGGCAAGGTGCTGGATAAACTGGCGGCGCAGTTGAAGGCCAGCCTGGGTCAGTTCAGGGCTTGATTCGAGGTTGTGGCGGGCCCTTCGCGAGCGGGCTCGCTCCCACAGGTTTATTGCCGTTTACAAAACGGGTGTCCACACCAACTTTGTGGGGGCGAGCCTGCTTGCGAAAGTGGACTCAGCGACTCAGATACATCCGCGTCGTCAGCAAATAGACTGGCAACCCCGACACCAGAATCAACAGCGCCGCATAGGGCGCCGCCGCTGCGAATTCCACATTCGACGTATGTGCCCAGACCGCCGTCGCCAACGTATTGAGTCCGGTCGGGCTCAGCAACAGCGTCGCGGTCAATTCCTTCATCGCATCCAGGAACACCAGGGCGAACGCCGCGCCCAGGGCCGGGAAGATGATCGGCAGGGTCACCCGACAAAACGCACCGAGCGACGAAGCCCCCAACGTCCGCGCCGCTTCTTCCAGTTGTGGGGCGGCCTTGTTCAGCGCCGTACGCACCGGTGCTTGGGCCAGCGGCAGGAACAGCAGCGCATAGGCAATCAGCAGCAGGCCGGAAGTCTGGTACAGCGCGGGCACGTAGTGCAGGGCGAAATACACCAGGCTCAGGGCGATGACCAGGCCCGGCAGCGCGTGCAGCAAGTAGGGCAGGCGCTCGGCCCAAATCGCCAGCCGCCCCTTGTGGCGCACCACCAGCAGGCCCACCGGTACCGCCAATACGAGGCAGAGGGCGGCGCCGCCCAGCGAAAGCGCCAGGGACGACAGCAGCGCTTCGCCGATCTCGCCCGCCGGGAATGCCGCGGAAGTGCCCACGGCCAGCCAATACGCCAGCATTCCCAGCGGGATACCGCTGCCGATGATCGCCAACGCCAGGCAATACAGTTGACCGCAAAGCATCCACCGGCCCAGGCGTACTTGTTCGGCCTGGCGTGCCGCGCCTTGCCCGGTGCGCACATGGCGCCCCTTGCCGCGCACCCGCAGTTCCAGCCACAACAGGACCAGGCACAGCGTCAGCAATACCGCCGACAACATGGCGGCATTGGCGTTGCTGAATTCCAGCTCGAATTGTTGATAGATGGCTGTGGTGAAGGTCTGCAGCCCGATGATTGACAGTGCGCCGAACTCCACCAGCATGTGCAGGGCAATCAGCAACGAACCGGCCAGCAGCGAAGGCCAGAGCAGCGGGAGCGTGACGCGAAAGAACACGCCCCAGCGATTTTGCCCCAGGGTGCGGGCAGACTCTTCGAGGGACGGGTCGAGGTTGCGCAGCGTTGCGGCCACGGGGAGGAAAATCAGTGGGTATTTGGACAGGGTCATCACCAGGATTGCCCCGCCCAATCCCTCGAATTGCGCACTGAGGGATACCCAGGTGAAGCTGCTGACAAACGCCGGCACGGCGAACGGCAGGCACAAGACAACGCCCCAGATACGACGCCCCGGCAGGTTGCTGCGTTCCAGCAGCCAGGCCAGGGACAGGCCGACGATGCCGCAGGCCAGCGTGACGCCGGCCATCAACGCCAAGGTGTTGCGCAGCAAGCCGAATACATAGGGCCGCCACAACAGATGCAGTGCCTCGGTCCAGCCGGCCTGCCAGGTCTTGGTGACGACGTAGAGCAGTGGCAGCAGGCTCAGCAAAACGAGCAGCAGCACGGGCAGCAGCAACCCGATCGAGGGGCGCTTGCGCCGGGGCACGTAGACCCCGGCTGGAGGAGAGGCGCTCAGCGACGACGTCATCAGTTCAAGCCGACTTCACGTTCCAGCTCCAATGCTTCTTCGGCGTTACCCAGGTCGGCGGGCGTCACTTTTGGCGGCTCCAGTTCATTGAACGGCTTGAGGCCGCGATCCGACGTCATGCCCTTGTGCAGAGGATATTCGGCGGACGTCTGGGTAATCACCCGCTGCCCCTCCTCGCTGGCCATATAGGCAAGCAACTGTTGGGCCTCCTTGGGGTGTTTGCTGGATTTCAGTGCCGCGGCGCTGGAGACGGTGACCAGGCCACCGGCATCGCCGCCAGTGAAGTAATGCAGCTTGGAATCCAGCTGTCCCTTCTCCCGCTGCAGGGCGAACCAGTAGTAATTGTTCACCAGGACCGTCGCCACTTCACCGTTCTCCACGGCTTTGAGGGCGACCATGTTGTTGCTGTAGACCTTGCCGAACGCACGTAGCCCGGTGAGCCATTCTTCGGCGGCTTCCTTGCCGTGCAATTTGATGATCGCAACGGCTTGTTCCTGGAATGCGCCGCTGGTCGGTACGAAGCCGACCTTGCCTTGCCATTGTGGCTGGGCGAAATCGAGGACGGTTTTCGGGAGGTCCTTTTCATCGATCAGTTTGGGGTTATAGGCAACCACGCGAACGCGAGCGGTCACGCCCATCCAGGAGCCGTTGCTGGCGACATAATCCTTGGGAAGCACGTTGAGGGTCGCATCGTCGATCTTCGCCAGCAGACCTTGTTCACCAAGTTTGTTCAGCG
Source organism: Pseudomonas sp. R4-84 (assembly GCF_054130985.1). NCBI lineage: Bacteria > Pseudomonadati > Pseudomonadota > Gammaproteobacteria > Pseudomonadales > Pseudomonadaceae > Pseudomonas > Pseudomonas sp. R4-84. The sequence goes on along the minus strand of NZ_CP096390.1, from coordinate 4,991,857 downwards.
GCGGCGATTCTTCGGTATAGATCACATCGGCCGGGGAGCGGTCGCCTTCCTCGACGACTTGGCTGGCGAGCTGGTTGCTGCTGCCCTTGCGAACGTTGACGTGGATACCAGTCTTGGCTTCGAAGGCCTTGGCCAGTTCATCGCCGACTTCTTTGTGTTGGCCGTTATAGAGTGTCAGTTCAATTTTGTCGGCGGCTTGGGTGAGGGGTGTTGCGAGGGTCAGGCCGAGCAGGGTGCAGGTCAGGGCGCGGCGCAGGGTGGTTCGAAACATCATTCGCGGGGTTCCTCACTGTCGTGTAGCAAAAACTTGTAACAATGATAAACGATATTGTTTCTCATGTGCGTTGTGGCGAGGGAGTTTTCGGGTGCCGGAAACGCAAAAACCCGCTTTCGCGGGTTTCTGTGAGGTTCAAGGCGTATAACCTTGAAGCTTGAATTTGGTGCCCAGAAGAAGACTCGAACTTCCACGACCTTGCGGTCACCAGCACCTGAAGCTGGCGTGTCTACCAATTTCACCATCTGGGCAGCATCTGCAGCGTTGCCGCTGTTGATGTGGCGCACTATACGGAGCGCGTTTTGATCTGTAAACCCCTGTTTTTATTTTGATAATTGCCAAACACATTCCAGGGGCCTGAAACGCAAAAACCCGCTTTCGCGGGTTTTTGTGAGGCTGGCAGGCCGTTGACCTGCTGCTCGAAATTGGTGCCCAGAAGAAGACTCGAACTTCCACGACCTTGCGGTCACCAGCACCTGAAGCTGGCGTGTCTACCAATTTCACCATCTGGGCAATATCGGCAACGTGAGTGCGTCGTCGATGGCGCGCACTATACGGAGCGTGTTTTTAACTGTAAACCCCCAGGAACAAAAAAAACGCTAAATTTCACGAGCGGTGCAATCAGGGGCTTCAAAGGCCTGTCGAAAGACTTTAGAAAAGGCATCTGCTGCTTGAAATTTCCCGTTTCATTACGCCTATGCCAAACTAACCCGCATATAGACAAGGTGAAAACTCTCTAATGGCCGATTGGCAGTCCCTCGATCCCGAGGCCGCTCGTGAAGCGGAAAAATATGAAAACCCTATTCCTAGCCGCGAACTGATCCTGGCGCATCTCGCCGATCGGGGTTCGCCTGCTAGCCGTGAGCAGCTGGTCGAAGAGTTCGGCCTGACCACCGAGGACCAGCTCGAAGCCCTGCGCCGCCGTCTGCGTGCCATGGAGCGCGATGCTCAACTGATATACACCCGGCGTGGCACCTATGCTCCGGTCGACAAGCTCGACCTGATCCTGGGCCGTATCGCCGGTCACCGCGACGGTTTCGGTTTCCTGATCCCCGACGATGGCAGCGACGATCTGTTCATGAGCCCGGCGCAGATGCGCCTGGTGTTCGATGGCGACCGTGCGCTGGCCCGGGTGTCCGGCCTGGACCGGCGCGGGCGCCGTGAAGGCGTGATCGTCGAAGTGGTGTCCCGTGCGCACGAAACCATCGTGGGGCGTTATTTCGAGGAAGGTGGCATCGGCTTCGTCGTCGCCGACAACCCGAAGATCCAGCAGGAAGTGCTGGTCACCCCAGGTCGCAACGCCAACGCGCAGATCGGGCAGTTCGTCGAGGTGAAGATCACTCACTGGCCAACCCCGCGCTTTCAGCCTCAGGGCGATGTGGTGGAAGTGGTCGGCAACTACATGGCGCCGGGCATGGAAATCGACGTTGCCCTGCGCACCTACGACATTCCTCACGTCTGGCCTGAAGCGGTTCTGAAAGAGGCCGCCAAGCTCAAGCCGGAGGTCGAAGAGAAGGACAAGGAAAAGCGCATCGACCTGCGTCACCTGCCGTTCGTCACCATCGACGGTGAAGACGCCCGGGACTTCGACGATGCGGTCTACTGCGAAGCCCGGCCCGGCAAGTTGCGCCTGTTCTCCGGCGGCTGGAAGTTGTATGTGGCCATTGCCGACGTTTCCAGCTACGTGAAGCTCGGCTCGGCGCTGGACGCTGAAGCCCAGGTGCGCGGCAACTCGGTGTATTTCCCCGAGCGCGTCGTGCCGATGTTGCCAGAGCAACTGTCCAACGGCTTGTGCTCGCTCAACCCCCATGTCGATCGCCTGGCCATGGTTTGCGAGATGACCATCTCCAAAGCCGGCGAGATGACTGACTACTGCTTTTATGAAGCCGTGATCCATTCCCACGCGCGCCTGACCTACAACAAGGTCAGCGCGATGCTGGAAACGCCGAAGCTGGCCGAGTCGCGCAAGCTTCGTGGTGAATACACGGATGTGCTGCCGCACCTCAAGCAGCTCTATTCGCTGTACAAGGTATTGCTGGCGGCGCGTCACGTACGGGGCGCGATCGATTTCGAAACCCAGGAAACCCGGATTATCTTCGGTACCGAGCGCAAGATCGCCGAAATCCGGCCGACCGTGCGCAACGATGCCCACAAGCTGATCGAGGAATGCATGCTGGCGGCCAACGTCGCTACCGCCGAGTTCCTGAAGAAGCATGAAATCCCTGCCTTGTACCGGGTCCACGACGGCCCGCCGCCGGAGCGCCTGGAAAAATTGCGGGCCTTCCTCGGTGAGCTTGGCTTGTCCCTACACAAAGGCAAGGAAGGTCCGACGCCGAAGGATTACCAAGCCCTGCTGGCGAGTATCAAGGATCGTCCGGACTTCCACCTGATCCAGACTGTGATGCTGCGTTCTTTGAGCCAAGCGGTGTACAGCGCCGATAACCAGGGCCACTTCGGCCTCAACTACGAGGCGTACACCCACTTCACGTCGCCGATCCGTCGCTATCCCGATCTGCTCACGCACCGGGCCATCCGCAGCGTGATCCATTCGAAGATGAACACCCCGCACGTCAAGCGTGCCGGTGCGATGACCATTCCGAAGGCGCGTATCTACCCGTACGACGAAGCGGCTCTGGAGCAACTCGGCGAGCAGTGCTCGATGAGTGAGCGGCGCGCCGACGAAGCGACTCGCGACGTGGTGAACTGGCTCAAGTGCGAGTACATGAAGGATCGCGTTGGCGAGTCGTTCCCGGGCGTGATCACCGCCGTGACCGGGTTTGGCCTGTTCGTCGAGTTGACCGATATCTACGTCGAAGGCCTGGTGCATGTCACCGCGCTGCCGGGTGACTACTACCACTTCGACCCTGTGCATCACCGCCTGGCCGGCGAACGCACCGGCCGCAGCTTCCGTCTTGGCGATACCGTCGAAGTACGGGTGATGCGCGTCGACCTGGATGAACGCAAGATCGACTTCGAGATGGCGGAAAAAACCATCAGTGCACCGATCGGCCGCAAGAAGCGTGGCGCCGAAACCACAGCGCCTGCCGCCAAGACCGCCGCCGAGCCCGCACCGTCCAAATCCGGACGTCGCGGTCCGGCCAAGGAAAAGGCCGGCGAAGCCTATCGTCCGAGCGATGCGGCGGCGAAAAACGCCGAATTGCGTAAGAGTCGCGAAATGAAACAGGCCTTGCTGGCCGAAGCCAAGAGCGGCGGTAAAGCGGCGTCCGGGGGCAAGGCCGGCCGGTCGGCTCCGGAGAAGGCGAGCAGCAAGCCGAGCAAACACCGTAAAGGCCCGCCGAAAGCAGGCTCGGCCCCTGCCAAGAGTGGCGGGGCGCGTAAACCCAAGGCCAAATCATGAGTCAGTTGGAAAAAATCTACGGCGTGCATGCCGTGGAGGCGTTGTTGCGTCACCACCCCAAGCGGGTCAAGCAGATCTGGTTGGCGGAAGGTCGTAGCGACCCGCGGGTCCAGACCTTGGTCGAGCTGGCCGGCGAAAACCGCGTTGCGGTCGGTCAGGCCGAGCGGCGCGAGATGGACGCCTGGGTCGAAGGGGTGCATCAAGGCGTCGTGGCCGAGGTCAGCCCGAGTCAGGTATGGGGCGAGGCGATGCTCGACGAGCTGCTCGATCGCACCGAAGGCGCGCCGTTGTTGCTGGTACTGGATGGCGTGACCGACCCGCACAACCTCGGCGCCTGCCTGCGTTCGGCGGACGCCGCCGGTGCGTTGGCGGTGATCGTGCCCAAGGACAAGTCCGCGACATTGACGCCGGTCGTGCGCAAGGTCGCTTGTGGCGCTGCGGAAGTTATCCCGTTGGTGGCAGTGACCAACCTGGCGCGCACCCTGGAAAAGCTCCAGCAGCGCGGCTTGTGGGTTGTCGGCACTGCGGGCGAGGCCGAGGTCAGTATTTATGACCAGGACTTGACCGGCCCTACCATCCTGATCATGGGCGCCGAAGGAAAGGGCATGCGCCGTCTGACCCGCGAGCATTGCGATTACCTGGTCAAGCTGCCGATGGCCGGCAGCGTCAGCAGCCTCAATGTCTCGGTCGCCACCGGTGTGTGCCTGTTCGAGGCCCAGCGCCAGCGTGGAGCCAAGTCGGCCGCCAAAAAAAACTGATCTTGCAGTAACCTCTGTGGGAGCGAGCCTGCTCGCGAAAGCGGTCTGACATTCGGCATCTATGTTGAATGAGATACCGCTATCGCGAGCAAGCTCGCTCCCACATTGGTTTTGTGTAAGGGGCAAATGCGGTTGTTCAAATAATCACCAATTGCCTTGCGCCGCCCTCGACCCTTCTCTACAATTGCGCCCCTTGCTGTGATGGCAGGCACTTATGTGTCTAGCGTCCTCAAGTCCATAAGTGTCATTCACTCCTTGTCTGACCGTTTTTGAGCGGCAGGCTACAACCCGTAAGGAGCATTCATGCGTCATTACGAAATCATCTTTTTGGTCCACCCGGATCAAAGCGAGCAAGTCGGCGGCATGGTTGAGCGTTACACCAAGCTGATCGAAGAAGACGGCGGCAAAATCCACCGTCTGGAAGATTGGGGCCGTCGTCAACTGGCCTACGCAATCAACAATGTTCACAAGGCTCACTACGTGATGCTGAACGTTGAGTGCACCGGCAAGGCCCTGGCCGAGCTGGAAGACAACTTCCGCTACAACGATGCAGTGATCCGTAACCTGGTCATCCGTCGCGAAGAAGCCATCACTGGCCAATCCGAGATGCTCAAGGCTGAAGAAAACCGCAGTGAGCGCCGTGAGCGTCGCGACCGTCCTGAGCATTCTGACAGCGCCGAAGGCGATGACAGCGATAGCGACAGCGACAACAGCGATAACGCTGACGAGTAATCCACGGACCTTTTAAGGAGCCAATCACATGGCACGTTTCTTCCGTCGTCGTAAATTCTGCCGCTTCACCGCTGAAGACGTGAAAGAGATCGATTACAAAGATCTCAACACTCTGAAAGCCTACGTATCCGAGACCGGCAAAATCGTTCCAAGCCGTATCACCGGTACCAAAGCTCGTTATCAGCGTCAGCTGGCCACCGCTATCAAGCGCGCCCGCTTCCTGGCCCTGCTGGCCTACACCGACAGCCACGGCCGCTGAGACCGGGCAGTCGACAAGTAGTAAGGGATTGAATGCATGCGCGCCTTAGCTGACTTCATCATGCGGGGACGTATGCAGGCCACTCTGGTAGTGGCTGGATGTGCGGCATTGCCGTTGTTGTACTGGTTGGGTGCTGCCGCCGGGAGTCTTGTACTCCTGCGGCGCGGATTGAGGGACGCCTTGGGCGTTCTTGCTCTGGGACTTCTGCCAGCCTTGCTCTGGTGGATGTATTCCGCGGACCCGCGTGCAGTCATGGTGCTGCTGGGGTCTTCGGCGCTGGCGTTGGTGTTGCGCGCCAGCGAATCCTGGAACCGCGTGCTGCTGGTCAGCATAGCGATAGGTGTGGTGTTTTCAGTGGTGCTCGGGGTGGCTTTTGCGCCCCAGATCGAGATGCTGTCGCAGGCTTTGATAAAAATCCTGCCCGAGGCACTCGGTGATCTCTACCAACGGATGTCGGTAGAAGAGCAGGCGCGTTTCGCGTCCCTGATCGCCCCCGTCCTGACCGGACTGATTGCGGCATTGTTGCAGATCGTCAGTGTGCTGAGCCTGGTTATCGGGCGCTACTGGCAGGCGTTGTTGTACAACCCGGGTGGTTTTGGTCGCGAGTTTCGCGCCATCCGTTTCCCGCTTGGGCTGGCGATGTTGCTGTTGGCGGGCATGCTTCTGGGGCCGAACTTCGGTCCGCAGATGGCAATGCTCACGCCGTTGTGCAGTGTACCGCTGGTCTTTGCCGCCCTGTCCCTGATTCACGGGCTGGTGGCGCAAAAGCGACTGGCCAGATTCTGGCTGGTGGGGTTGTACGTCACGTTGCTGCTGTTCATGCAGCTGATCTATCCGTTGCTGGTGGTCCTGGCCATCGTCGACAGCCTGATTGATTTTCGCGGTCGTATGGCGCCGAAAGACGCCGACAACGCGAACGGTGAAGGTTAAAAGTTAGAGGATTTTCACATGCAACTGATCCTTCTGGAAAAAATCGCCAACCTGGGCAACCTGGGCGACAAAGTAAACGTTAAGGCCGGCTACGGTCGTAACTACCTGCTGCCTTTCGGCAAGGCCACCGCTGCGACCGCTGCCAACCTGGCTGCGTTCGAAGAGCGTCGCGCCGAGCTGGAAAAAGCCGCCGCAGACCGTAAGGCATCGGCTGAAAGCCGTGCTGCCCAACTGGCCGAGCTGGAAGTGACCATCACTGCCACCGCTGGCGACGAAGGCAAGCTGTTCGGTTCGATCGGTACTCACGACATCGCTGACGCACTGACCGCCTCCGGCGTTGAAGTTGCGAAAAGCGAAGTTCGTCTGCCGAACGGCACCATCCGCAACGTAGGCGAATTCGACGTAGCCGTGCACCTGCACGCCGAAGTTGAAGCCACCGTACGCGTTGTCGTGGTAGCAGCCTAAGCAACACCTGTCGGCTGGCACCCTCGGGTGCTTGCCGGTAACATCGGGCACGATCCTGTCTACAGGGTCGTGCCCTTTGTCTTTCTGCAATTGCTGAATTTCATAACCAGACGTGGCCATGAACGAAATCACCGCCCCCGAGCAATATGATCTGCAAACCGCTGCCCTGAAGGTGCCTCCGCATTCCATCGAGGCCGAACAGGCCGTGCTCGGTGGCCTGATGCTGGACAACAACGCCTGGGAGCGTGTGCTCGATCAAGTTTCCGACGGCGATTTCTACCGGCATGACCACCGCCTGATTTTCCGCGCGATCGCCAGGCTGGCCGACCAGAACATGCCGATCGACGTCGTGACCCTGGCCGAGCAATTGGACAAGGAAGGGCAGACGTCCCAAGTCGGCGGCCTCGGTTACCTGGGCGAACTGGCGAAAAACACACCGTCGGTCGCCAACATCAAGGCGTACGCACAGATCGTGCGCGAGCGGGCAACCTTGCGTCAGCTGATCGGCATCAGCACCGAGATCGCCGACAGCGCGTTCAACCCGGAAGGACGCACCGCCGCCGAGATCCTCGACGAAGCCGAGCGGCAGATCTTCCAGATCGCCGAGGCACGACCGAAAACCGGCGGCCCGGTGAGCGTCAACGACCTGTTGACCAAGGCCATCGACCGCATCGACACCTTGTTCAACACCGACAACGCCATTACCGGTTTGTCCACTGGCTACACCGACCTCGACGAGAAGACCAGCGGCCTGCAGCCGTCCGACCTGATCATCGTCGCCGGCCGTCCGTCCATGGGTAAGACGACCTTTGCGATGAACCTGGTGGAAAACGCCGTGCTGCGCAGCGACAAAGCGGTGCTGGTGTATTCCCTCGAGATGCCAGGCGAATCGCTGATCATGCGTATGCTCTCGTCCCTGGGGCGTATCGACCAGACCAAGGTCCGTTCCGGCCAGCTGGAAGACGACGATTGGCCGCGCCTGACCTCGGCGGTCAACCTGCTCAACGATCGCAAGCTGTTCATCGACGACACGGCGGGGATCAGCCCATCGGAAATGCGCGCCCGGACCCGCCGCCTGGTGCGTGAGCACGGCGACATCGCGCTGATCATGATCGACTACCTGCAATTGATGCAGATCCCCGGGTCCAGCGGTGACAACCGGACCAACGAGATTTCCGAGATCTCCCGTTCCCTCAAGGCCCTGGCCAAGGAATTCAACTGCCCGGTGGTGGCCCTGTCCCAGTTGAACCGCTCGCTGGAACAGCGTCCGAACAAACGCCCGGTGAACTCCGACTTGCGGGAATCCGGAGCGATCGAGCAGGACGCCGACGTGATCATGTTCGTCTACCGTGACGAGGTGTATCACCCGGAGACCGAGCACAAGGGTATCGCCGAAATCATCATCGGCAAGCAGCGGAACGGCCCGATCGGCTTTGTTCGCCTGGCCTTCATCGGCAAATACACACGCTTCGAAAACCTGGCGCCGGGTAGCTACAATTTTGATGATGACGAATAACCTGTTCTCTTGATCAGCCTTTGTGGCGAGGGAGCTTGCTCCCGCTGGGCCGCGAAGCAGACCCAGTTGTACTTGTAATCGAGCTGTGTGGGATATCCGGCTGCTGCGCAGCCGGACGGGAGCAAGCTCCCTCGCCACAATTGGTTATTTTTTGTGCTATATTCCGCGCCCGCGATTTTTCATCCTTTATACCGGTCATCGACATGCAAGCAGCCAAGCCGTTATTTGACTATCCCAAGTACTGGGCCGAATGTTTCGGCCCGGCGCCGTTCCTGCCCATGAGCAGGGAGGAGATGGATCAGCTCGGCTGGGATTCGTGCGACATCATCATCGTGACCGGTGATGCCTACGTCGATCACCCGTCGTTCGGCATGGCGATCATTGGTCGTTTGCTGGAAGCCCAGGGCTTTCGTGTCGGTATCATTGCGCAGCCGAACTGGCAGTCCAAAGACGATTTCATGAAGCTCGGCGAGCCTAATCTGTTTTTCGGTGTCGCGGCCGGCAACATGGACTCGATGATCAACCGCTACACCGCCGACAAGAAAATCCGTTCCGATGACGCCTACACCCCAGGTGGCCTGGCGGGCAAGCGGCCGGACCGTGCGAGTCTGGTCTATAGCCAGCGCTGCAAGGAAGCCTATAAGCACGTACCCATTGTGCTGGGCGGTATCGAAGCGTCCCTGCGCCGCATTGCTCACTACGATTATTGGCAGGACCGGGTGCGCAACTCGATCCTGATCGACGCCTGCGCCGACATCCTGCTCTACGGCAACGCCGAGCGAGCGATCGTCGAAGTCGCCCAGCGCCTGTCCTACGGCCACAAGATCGAAGACATCACCGATGTGCGCGGCACCGCCTTCATCCGCCGTGACACGCCGCAAGGCTGGTATGAAGTCGATTCCACGCGCATCGACCGTCCGGGCAAGATCGACAAGATCATCAACCCGTACGTGAATACCCAGGACACCGCTGCTTGCGCCATCGAGCAAGAGAAGGGGCCGGTTGAGGACCCGAGCGAAGCCAAGGTTGTGCAGATCCTGGCGAGCCCGAAGATGACCCGCGACAAGACCGTGATCCGCCTGCCGTCGGTGGAAAAGGTCCGTGGCGACGCGGTGCTCTACGCCCACGCCAACCGTGTGTTGCACCTGGAAACCAACCCGGGGAACGCCCGTGCGCTGGTGCAGAAGCACGGCGAAGTCGACGTCTGGTTCAATCCGCCGCCCATTCCGATGACCACCGAAGAAATGGATTACGTGTTTGGCATGCCTTACGCACGTGTTCCTCATCCAGCGTACGGCAAGGAGAAAATCCCGGCCTACGAGATGATCCGTTTCTCGGTGAACATCATGCGCGGCTGCTTTGGTGGCTGCACCTTCTGCTCGATCACCGAGCACGAAGGGCGGATTATCCAGAACCGTTCCGAAGAGTCGATCATTCGCGAGATCGAAGAGATCCGCGACAAGGTTCCAGGCTTCACCGGTGTCATCTCCGACCTCGGCGGCCCGACCGCGAACATGTACCGCATCGCCTGCAAGAGCCCGGAAATCGAATCCGCGTGCCGCAAGCCGTCCTGCGTGTTCCCCGGCATCTGCCCGAACCTGAACACCGACCATTCTTCGCTGATCCAGCTGTACCGCAGCGCCCGGGCCTTGCCTGGGGTGAAGAAGATCCTGATTGCCTCCGGCCTGCGTTACGACCTGGCGGTCGAGTCGCCGGAATACGTCAAGGAGCTGGTGACGCACCACGTCGGCGGTTACCTGAAGATCGCCCCGGAGCATACCGAGGAAGGCCCGCTCAACCAGATGATGAAGCCGGGCATCGGCAGCTATGACAAGTTCAAGCGGATGTTCGAGAAGTACACCAAGGAAGCGGGGAAAGAGCAGTACCTGATTCCATACTTCATTGCCGCCCACCCAGGCACCACCGACGAAGACATGATGAACCTGGCGCTTTGGCTCAAGGGCAACGGCTTCCGCGCCGACCAGGTGCAGGCGTTCTATCCGTCGCCGATGGCCACGGCCACCGCCATGTATCACTCGGGCAAGAACCCGTTGCGCAAGGTGACCTACAAGAGCGACGCGGTGACCATCGTCAAGAGCGAGGACCAGCGCCGTCTGCACAAGGCCTTCCTGCGCTATCACGACCCGAAAGGCTGGCCGATGCTGCGCGAGGCGCTGACCCGCATGGGCCGCGCCGACCTGATCGGGCCGGGCAAGCATCAGTTGATCCCGCTGCATCAGCCTTCGACCGACAGCTACCAGAGCGCTCGTCGCAAGAACTCGACGCCGGCTGGCAGCCACAAAGTGGGCAAGGAAACCACGAAGATCCTGACCCAGCACACCGGCCTGCCTCCGCGCGCCAGTGATGGCGGCAATGCCTGGGACAAGCGCGAGCAGGCCAAGGCCGCCGCGTTCGCCCGCAACCAGAAGGCCGCCAAGGAGCGCAAGGACGCGGCCAAGGGCAAGGGGCCCAAGCCGGCGCGCAAGCCTGTCGTGCCGCGCTGATCATCCGCCACCTCGTAAAACGCCAGCTTAAATGCTGGCGTTTTGCTTTCTAGCGGGCGTGCTGGCTGTTTGTTATCGTGGCGACCGCCAACGGCGTGACGGCGGATGCATAGCTTTTTGTGGCGAAGGAGCTTGCTCCCGCTGGGCTGCGAAGCGGCCCCAACAATCCCATGCAGTGTTCCCAGGCAGACCGTGGCCTCCGGTTTACGACGGCTTCGCCGCCGAGCGGGAGCAAGCTCCCTCGCCACAGGGGTTCAGCGTGGAAAGAATTAAATCCATCGATTTTCAAGGACGATTCATATGAGCAGCGCTACAACGGGCATCGGCATGGACCTGAACTTCTCCCAGTTCATGGCCCGCAAACGCATTGAAAGCCAGGTCAACCTGCCACGTCTGTTCGCCGCCATCGATGCCGACCCCAACATTGCCGGGGCGGGCGTGGTGTACATCGATTCCGAGTACAACGTAGTGACGCTGCGCGAATTCAAGCCGATTTGCAGCATCGCGCCCAAGCGAATCATCTTGCGCGAGGCCAAGAAGTACATCGCCCCGCAGCAATTCATCGATCAGGTAAAAAGCAGCCCGCGTGAGTCAAAGCTCGGAACTGAGTCGATGAATGCCGGTTTTTCCTGTGTCGCCGCTGTCATCGGTTGGGTGGTGGTGTTCAGTGGGAGCGTCGCTGTGCCGTTTACGGCGGGGGCCAGTGCCTTTGTCGTTGCGCTGGGCGCCGCTGCCGCGACGGCCAGTACCGCGCAATGCGTCATAGGCGGGATGCGGGTGGCGAATGAGTTGACCAATCCTACTGGCAACGATGAGATGAACGACGCCGATTGGTACAACATCGTAAGCCCCATTCTTGACGGTGTTTCCCTTGTCGGCGTCGGTGGCTCGGCTCTCACGACTGTTCGGCTGCTAAAGGCCAGCAAAGCAGCGGGCACCGGGAAGAGCTGGTATCAGTTGCTCAAAGGCCTGAGTCGTCAGGAGCGCAGCAAACTGACAAAGGAATTGTTGACCCTGAAAGATCCGAGTCTTACCGCCAAGCTGCTTAAACTGCAGCAACGAGCGGGCGCCTTGCCCAAGCGTTATTCCTCCGCTGAAATCAGGCATGCCACGCTGACTCAGATAAAGGATTCTCTCGGCGGCGCTTTGGGGATCATCGGCAGTTATACCGGTGATGGCGCCGTGAAGACTGTTGCCGTCGGGCTGTATGAGGAGTTCACGGAATGATCGGCGGCGGATCACTGAGGCAGTTCCTCGCCCGTTATTTTCCGGTGTTCATGGGGGCGATCTTTCTGGGCTGCTTTTCCGGGTCTACGCTGCTCGTTTTGTGCGCAGGTACTTATTGGCGTGCCTTGGAGCCTTCCGTCAGGAGCAACTACGTTGGTCTCGGCACTTTGGCTCTAGTGAGTGTCCTGGTCTTGGGCAATCTCATGATCGCACGCGGGCGCGCCTGGGCGATCTGGTGCGTGGCGGGTTATTTCCTCGCTTGCCTGGCGGCGGTGCTGCCGACGTTCGCTTATGGACCGCACCAAGGTGTTTACGTGTTTGCAGTGCTGTTGCCGCTACTGGGGCTATTGCTGCTCAATAGCAAACGCCACCGGGAAATGCGCAGCGAACTCATCGAAATCCGTCACCAACGCGAACGCATCATCCAGTCCGCCAAGGCCTCGCGCCCGCGCCGCTGAGTCGATTCGCTACCCTCTGCGCCGCATTTATGTGCGGCCTTCGCAGATCAATACAGGCATCGCGCGGTTTTAGTGCTCTACTGCCCTGAGTAGAGGTTGAAAGTGTCCGGCCTGCCTGCATGGCATAAGTCTTGCGCCGCTTTCGATAACGCCCAGGCTCCGCAGGAGGCACGCCGTGTCGATCCATGTCGCTTTGCACCATGTCACACACTATCGCTACGAGCGCGCTGTCGAACTCGGTCCACAGATCGTTCGCCTGCGTCCGGCGGCCCATAGCCGCACGCGCATTCTTTCGTACGCGCTGAAGGTTTCCCCCGATCAGCATTTCATCAATTGGCAGCAGGATCCCCAGGGCAATTACCTCGCGCGGCTGGTGTTCCCGGAAAAGACAGATGAGCTGCGGGTGGAGGTCGATCTGGTCGCCGAGATGGCGGTGTTCAATCCGTTCGATTTTTTCCTCGAGCCTTACGCCGAGAAAATCCCGTTCACCTATGCGGCTGACGAAAAACACGAGCTGATGCCCTACCTGGAAAAGCTTCCGCTGACGCCTAAATTCAAGGCGTATCTGGACAGCGTCGACCGCACGCCATTGCCAGCGGTGGACTTTCTGGTGGCGCTCAACCAGCGCCTGAGCGAAGACATCAACTACCTGATCCGCATGGAGCCGGGCGTGCAGACGCCGGAGCATACGTTGGAGCACGCGTCCGGCTCCTGTCGCGACTCGGCCTGGCTGCTGGTGCAGCTGTTGCGTCACTTGGGCCTGGCGGCGCGTTTTGTCTCCGGTTACTTGATCCAGCTGACCGCCGATGTGAAAAGCCTCGACGGCCCGTCCGGTACGGAAGTGGATTTCACCGACCTGCATGCCTGGTGCGAAGTGTACCTGCCCGGCGCCGGATGGATCGGCCTCGATGCCACGTCCGGGTTGTTCGCCGGCGAAGGGCATATCCCGTTGGCGTGTAGTCCTGATCCGTCCTCGGCGGCGCCCATCAGTGGCCTGGTGGAACCGTGCGAGTGTGAGTTCAGCCACGAGATGTCCGTCGAGCGAATCTGGGAAGCGCCACGGGTCACCAAACCCTACACCGAAGAACAATGGCTGGCGATCCAGGCGTTGGGTCGGCAGATCGATGCGGACCTGCAGGAAGGTGACGTGCGCCTGACCATGGGCGGTGAGCCGACCTTCGTTTCCATCGATGACCCGGACGGCGCCGAGTGGAACACCGCGGCGCTTGGACCGGACAAGCGCCGCCTCAGCGCCGAATTGTTCCAGCGCATGCGCGAACATTACGCGCCGCAGGGGCTGGTGCATTTCGGCCAGGGCAAGTGGTACCCCGGCGAGCAATTGCCGCGTTGGTCGCTCAACTGCTATTGGCGGCGTGACGGGGTGCCGATCTGGCACGACAGCGCGTTGATTGCCGACGAGAAAAAAGACTACGGCGCCGATGGCGAATTGGCTGGGCGTTTTCTGGCGAGTGTCGCTGAACGCTTGAAAATTCCCACGCAATTCGTGTTTCCCGCCTACGAGGATAATTTCCATTATCTCTGGCGCGAAGGCTCGTTGCCTTCGAACGTGACGGCTGAGGATTCCCGTCTGGAAGACCCGTTGGAGCGGGCGCGATTGCGCAAGGTCTTCAGCCAGGGGCTGGGCAAGGTGATCGGTCAGGTCCTGCCGCTGGCACGCACCGCCAAGGGCGACCAATGGCAAAGCGGGCGCTGGTACCTGCGCGACGATCATTGCCGGCTGGTGCCGGGGGATTCGCCACTGGGCTACCGCCTGCCGCTGATGTCTCAGCCGTGGGTGACGGCGGCCGAATATCCGTTCATCCACCCCACCGACCCGAACCAGGATTTGCCCGAGCTACCCGACACCGAGCAGTTGAAGCATCACGGCGAGCCGGCGCTGGAACAGGAGCGCGTGCCAAAGGTCGACGAATCGGCCGATTGGCTGACCCGCACCGCCTTCTGCGCAGAGGCCAGGGAAGGGCGGCTGTACCTGTTCATGCCACCGCTGGAGCGGGTCGAGGATTACCTGGAGTTGGTCAGCGCCATCGAAGCGACGGCGCAGGAACTGGGTTGCCCTGTTTTGTTGGAGGGCTACGAGCCACCGAGCGATCCGCGCCTGAGCAATTTTCGTATCACGCCAGACCCAGGTGTCATCGAGGTCAACGTGCAGCCTTCGGCAACTTGGGAAGAATTGGTCGAGCGCACCGAGTTTCTTTACGAGCAAGCGCGACTGAACCGGCTGACCACCGAGAAATTCCTGATCGATGGCCGGCACACCGGTACCGGTGGCGGTAACCATTTCGTACTGGGCGGCGCGACACCGGCAGATTCACCGTTCCTGCGGCGCCCGGACTTGCTGCGCAGCCTGATCAGCTACTGGCACAACCACCCGTCATTGTCCTACCTGTTTTCCGGATTGTTCATCGGCCCGACATCCCAGGCACCGCGCGTGGACGAGGCGCGCAACGATGCGTTGTATGAGCTGGAAATAGCCTTCGCGCAAATGCCACAGCCCGGCGACGAATGCCCGCCGTGGTTGGTGGATCGGCTGCTGCGCAACCTGCTGATCGACGTCACCGGCAACACCCATCGCGCCGAGTTTTGCATCGACAAGCTCTATTCGCCGGACGGCGCCACCGGACGGCTCGGCTTGCTGGAGCTGCGCGCTTTCGAAATGCCGCCCCACGCGCGCATGAGCCTGACCCAGCAATTGCTGTTGCGGGCGTTGGTGGCGCGGTTCTGGCGCGAGCCCTATGCACCGGCCAAACTGGCGCGCTGGGGCACCGAGCTGCATGATCGTTTCCTGCTGCCGCACTTCATCGAGCAGGATTTTGCCGAGGTCATCGAAGAGTTGAATGGCGCCGGCTACCCGCTGCGTGCCGAGTGGTTCGCCGCGCACCTGGAGTTTCGCTTTCCCAAAGTGGGCGACTACGCAGTCAACGGTGTCGAGCTGCAGTTGCGCCAGGCGCTGGAGCCTTGGCATGTGCTGGGGGAAGAGGGCTCGGCGGGCGGCACGGTGCGTTATGTGGACTCGTCCCTGGAGCGGTTGCAGATCAAGCTTACGGGGCTGGCGCCACAACGTTACCTGCTGACCTGCAATGGCGTGCCGGTGCCGTTGCAGCCCACCGGCCGGGTGGGGGAGTTTGTCGCCGGGGTACGTTTCCGTGCGTGGCAACCGTTCAACTGCTTGCAGCCGACCATCCCGGTCCATGCGCCGTTGGTCTTCGATGTGCTCGACACCTGGATGCAGCGCTCCCTGGGCGGCTGCCAATACCACGTGGCGCATCCGGGCGGGCGCAACTATGACAGCCTGCCTGTCAACGCCAACGAAGCGGAGAGCCGGCGGATGGCGCGATTCTTCCGTATCGGACATACGCCCGGAAAATTGCCGATACCCAGCCTGGCGGTGGATGACGAGTTTCCCTTCACGCTCGATCTGCGACGCTTTCACCGGACCTCAAAAAGCTAGCTGGACCTTGTGGCGGGGGATAAATCCCCTCGCCACGATTTCACTCTGAAAACCCAGGTCGGATCCAACACAAACACACCTATCCGGGCGTCATGCGCTTGCGCTAGTCTCACCTATCATCGCTGTCCTGCCGAGCTTTCCATGCCTGACCTGCTTGACCGTTACCCGCTGACGACGGGCACCTATCACGAACTGCTGGACGGCAGCGGCGCGGTGCGTGCGCACTGGCAACGGCTGTTCGACCAGTTGCAGCGCAGCACGCCGGGCCAATTGGTCCAGCGCCAGGCACTGCTGGCAAGGCAGATCCAGGAAAACGGTGTCACCTATAACGTCTATGCCGACCCTAAGGGCGCCGACCGGCCGTGGGAGCTGGACCTTCTGCCCCACGTCATCGACGCCCAGGAATGGAAGCAGTTGTCGGCCGGCATTGCCCAGCGCGCGCGTTTGCTCAATGCGGTACTGGCCGACCTGTACGGACCGCAGCGGCTGATCAGTGAAGGGCTGCTGCCAGCGGAGCTGGTCTTCGGACACAACAATTTCCTCTGGCCTTGCCAGGGCATCGCTCCGCCGGACGGTGATTTCCTGCACTTGTATGCCGTGGATCTGGCGCGTGCGCCCGACGGCCGCTGGTGGGTCACCGCCGATCGGACCCAGGCGCCCTCAGGGGCGGGTTATGCGCTGGAAAACCGCATGATCGTCTCTCGTGCCTTTCCCGATCTCTATCGCGACCTGAAGGTGCGGCATCTGTCCGGTTTCTTCCGCACCTTGCAGGAAACCCTGGCGCGACAGGCCCCCAGCGATGGCGAGCCGCCGCTGGTGGTATTGCTCACGCCGGGACGATTCAACGAAAGCTATTTCGAACATCTCTACCTGGCGCGCCAACTCGGCTATCCCCTTGTGGAGGGCGGTGACCTGACCGTTCGGGACGCCACGGTGTACCTCAAGACCCTCAGCGGCCTGCGCCGGGTTCACGCGATCATGCGTCGGCTCGACGACGATTTCTGCGACCCCCTGGAGTTACGCACCGATTCGGCCCTTGGCGTACCCGGATTGCTGGACGCGGTGCGCCAGGGCCGGGTACTGGTGGCCAATGCCCTGGGCAGTGGCGTGCTGGAGTCGCCAGGTCTGCTGGGCTTCCTGCCGCGGATCAACCAGTATCTGTTCGGCGAAGAACTGCTGCTGCCCTCCATCGCTACGTGGTGGTGCGGCGAGCCGCCGGTGCTGGCCCAGGCGCTGGAGAAATTGCCCCAGTTGTTGATCAAGCCGGCGTTTCCTTCCCAGAGTTTCGCACCGGTGTTCGGCCGCGATCTGAACGAGGAGCAGCGCGGCCAGCTGGCGGCGCGCATGCAGGCGCGGCCCTATGCGTATGTCGCGCAAGAGTTGGCGCAACTGTCCCAGGCTCCGGTGTGGCAGGCCGAACACGGTCAGCTCCAGCCCCGGGCGATCGGCATGCGCGTGTATGCCGTAGCGGGAAAAGACGATTATCGGGTCTTGTCCGGCGGCCTGGCCCGAGTGGCCGCCGAGGCCGATGCCGAAGTGGTATCGATGCAGCGCGGCGGTGCCAGCAAGGACACCTGGGTGCTTGGAGAGCAGGCACCCGGCGGCGAGCAATGGAAGGCCCAGCGTACCGTGGGTGTTCACGACCTGGTGCGGCGTGATCCGTACCTGCCCTCCCGGGTGGTGGAAAACCTGTTCTGGTTCGGTCGCTACTGCGAGCGTTGCGATGACAGTGCGCGTCTTTTGCGGATCATGTTGGCGCGGTACGTCGATGGCGATGACCCCCAGGCCTTGCAATCGGCGGTGTCTCTGGGCGAAAGCCTGATGTTGTTGCCTGAGGAGGGGGCATTGCCCGAGCGCTTGCTGGCTGCGGTCCTGGGGGATGGCTGGTCGTTCAGCCTGCGCTCCAACCTGCAGCGCTTGCAGTGGGCGGCCTCGCAGGTGCGCGGCAAGCTGTCGCGGGAGAACTGGCAGGCACTGGTGGAGTTGCAGCGTGAAGCCATGGAGCTGGAAACCAGCGAGCCGGATTTCGGCGAGCTGTTGGATTTCCTCAACCGCCTGGTGATGTCCCTGGCCGCATTGTCGGGGTTCGCCCTGGACGACATGACGCGCGACGAGGGTTGGCGTTTTCTCATGATCGGCCGACGCCTGGAGCGCTTGCAATTTCTCAGCAGCAGCCTGGCGGCGTTCCTGCGGGGCGAGGCGGTATTCGATCAGGCCGGGCTGGAATGGTTGTTGGAATTGGGCAACAGCAGTATCACGTACCGCTCACGCTACCTGGCGGTGGCGCAGTTGATTCCGGTGCTCGACCTGTTGTTGCTGGACGAACAGAACCCCCATGCGGTGCTTTTCCAATTGAAACTGGTGGCGCGCACCCTCAAGCGCTTGAACGATGATTTTGCCGCGCCGAGAGAAACCGCCCTGCCGGAGTTGGTGGCGCGCCTTTCGCGGTTCGACTTGCGGTGCCTGGAGAATCCGCTGTTCGGTGAGTCCAGCTTGCGCGCGGCGGTCGATGGCCTGGCCGATCTGTTACAGGAAGTCGCCGACGTCAGCGCCCAGGTCTCCGATCGCCTGGCCTTGCGACACTTCGCCCACGTTGACGATGTCAGCCAACGCACGGTATCCGTCTGATGAGTGCCCGTTACCAGATCCTCCACGACACCCATTATCACTACGACAGCCCGGTGTCCCTCGCGCAGCAACTGGCTCATCTATGGCCGAGACACTGCGAATGGCAGCGCTGTACCGAGCAACAGCTGTCCATCAGCCCGGAGCCGACGACCCGCCGTGACGAACACGATGTATTCGGCAACCCGCTGACCCGCCTGGCTTTCGAGCGGCCTCACGATGAGCTGCTGGTCAACGCCCGGCTGAGCGTCGAGGTGCTCGCGCGGCCCGCGCTGGATTTCAACCTGTCGCCGGCCTGGGAGTCGACCGGTAACGCCTTGACCTACAGCGGCCGGCCCCTGACGGCACAATGGATGGACGCGTGCCGCTACCGTTTCGAATCACCCTACGTGCATCTCAAGCGCAGCTTCGTCGAGTTTTCCGAGAGCTGTTTCCCGGCCGGCCGACCGTTGATGGTCGGTGTGCGGGCGCTGATGGAAAAAATCTTCGAGGAGTTCACCTTCGATGCCGAGGCCACCCAGGTCGCGACACCGCTGGTAGAAGTGCTGGAGCGACGCCGGGGTGTCTGTCAGGATTTCGCCCATCTGATGTTGGCCTGCGTGCGTTCCCGCGGGTTGGCGGCGCGGTATGTCAGTGGCTACCTGCTGACCCAGCCACCGCCCGGCCAGGCCCGGCTGATCGGGGCCGATGCGTCACACGCCTGGGTCTCGGTGTTCTGCCCGGTGCTGGGCTGGGTGGACTTCGACCCGACCAACAACGTGCAGCCGGCGCTGGAACACATCACCTTGGCCTGGGGGCGGGATTTTTCCGATGTGTCGCCGCTGCGCGGGGTGATCCTGGGGGGCGGTACCCATGATCCGGATGTTCGGGTGACGGTGATGCCGCTGGAGTCATAAGAAGATCCATCGTGGGAGCGAGCCTTCTCGCCAAAGCGGCGGTTCAGCCAGCATGGAAGGGCCAGGCAAACCGTCATCGCGAGCAAGCTCGCTTCCACAGGGCATCGGCGGAACGCTGAATTCAGGCGTCGGGTGCCTGGTCTTTCGGCACGTCCACATCGTGTTCTGCCGCCACGTCGCCGTCGCTGTCCGGGTTCAGGGCCGCTTCTTCAGCCGAAGCCTTCTTGCGCTGGAGCTTTTCCTCTTTCTTCTGCTCCTTGGCCAGGTCTCTTTGACGTTTGGCGAAGGAATAATTGGGTTTAGCCATGGGCGATCCTCTGGGGTCGAAGGTGAGGTTGAGCGGCGCGTATTCTGCCCTGTATCGGGACCGAGCCGTTAGCTTGGTTTTTGTTCGGCCCACTTTGGCTGCACGGACGGTTGCCATTCGTCCAGCGCATCGAGCAGTGTGTGCGCAGATTCGCTTACCTGCAGCATGTCACGATGCGGCGCGCGGACGAAGCCTTCGCCGACGATATGATCGAGGAAGCCGGTGAGCTTGCTGTAGAAACCGTTCACTTCCAGCAGCCCCAGCGGCTTGCCGTGATAACCGAGCTGACCCCAGGTCCAGACTTCGAACAGTTCCTCCAGGGTGCCGAGCCCGCCGGGCAAGGCGATGAAGGCGTCGCTGAGCTCAGCCATGCGGGCCTTGCGCGCGTGCATGCCGTCTACCACTTCAAGGCGCGTCAGGCCGCTGTGACCGATTTCCTTGTCTTTCAAACTTTGCGGGATGATGCCAATCACTTCGCCGCCAGCGGCGAGGGCTGCATCGGCAACGACACCCATAAGACCGACCGCGCCGCCGCCGTAGACCAAGGTGAGTTTTCGTTCGGCCAAAGCACGGCCCAGGGCCCGGGCCGCTTCCAGATAGGCCGGGTGGCTGCCGGTGCTGGCGCCGCAAAATACACAAACAGACGCTATGGACATGCTTCACTCCGCGATTCGATGACCGGACCAGAGTAAAGCCTGCCCTTTGTTGCGCAAAGAATTAAACCTCGCGGCGAGGTTTTTCATAGGTGCCACTGGCACCGCAGGCGTAGGCGGCGAGCAAGCTGCATAACAGGCTGTTGAGGTTCATGACCAGCACTCCAGGGTTGATGGGACAGATCTTAGAGGTGCGTCATACTTCTGGCCGGTTGATTCTGTCCATCAGGCTGATAGTCTTAAGTTGTATACAATCTTTGACTCAGGTCATAGGAACTTGCCAGAAAATCAGGCAATCTTCCCCTCTGACGGATTTCGTTAACCATGCTTTGGAGATTCATGATGTTCGCCAAACTTGTAGCAGTATCCCTGTTGACGCTGGCCAGCAGCCAACTGATGGCAGCGGAGTGCAAGACCACCATCGATTCCACCGACCAGATGACCTTCAGCACCAAGGCCATCGAAATCGATAAGAGCTGCAAGACGTTCACCGTTGAGCTGACTCACTCGGGTAACCTGCCGAAAAACGTGATGGGTCATAACTGGGTGCTGAGCAAAGAGGCCGACATGCAGCCGATCGCCACCGATGGCCTGGGCGCCGGTATCGACAAGAACTATCTCAAGGAGGGTGACGCCCGCGTTATCGCGCACACCAAGGTTATCGGCGCCAAGGAAACCGACTCGGTGACTTTCGATGTCTCTAAGCTGGACGCTGCCGAGAAGTACGGTTTCTTCTGCTCGTTCCCGGGCCACATCTCGATGATGAAAGGCACGGTTACCCTGAAGTAACAAATTTCAGGCAGAAAAAAGCGCCCCCGTGCAGGGCGCTTTTTTTATACCAGGCAAAAACCTTTGTGGGAGCAAGCTTGCTCCTACATGGGGCTGTCCACCAAATGGTGGTCAAGGAGCGTACGGCATCACTCGCTTGTGCTCGGTCTTGCGGTAGGTGTCGCAAATAATCTTCGCCGCTTCTTCGCGAATCGGTTGGCCATGCAGGAACGCGTCGATCTCGGCGTAGGTCACGCCGTGGGCCGCTTCGTCCGGCTTGCCAGGCGACAGGTCTTCCAGGTCGGCGGTGGGGACTTTTTCCACCAGCGATTCCGGCGCGCCAAAGTCGCGGGCGATGGCCCGGACCTGGTTTTTCACCAGCCCGCTCAGCGGCGCCAGGTCGCAGGCGCCGTCACCGAACTTGGTGAAGAACCCCATCACCGCTTCGGCCGCATGATCGGTGCCGATCACCATGCCCTGTTCTGCGCCGGCGATGGTGTATTGCGCCACCATGCGCATCCGCGCCTTGGTATTGCCCAACACGAAATCCCGCGAGCCCGGCGCCTTGCCCTCGAACGCGAGGACTTCCTTGGCCAATGCCTTGACCGCCGGGCCGATATTGACGGTATGGCGCTCGTCAGGCTCGATGAAATCGACACAGGCCTGGGCTTCGTGTTCGTCGAACTGGGTCTCGTACGGTAAGCGCACGGCAACGAACTTGTACGCCGCATTGCCGGTTTTTTCCCGCAACTCGCGCACGGCACGCTGGGCCAACAGGCCGGCGGTCAACGAGTCGACCCCGCCGCTGATGCCCAGTACCAGGCTCTTGAGCCCGGAGTTGACGAGGCAGTCCTGGATGAAGCTCACCCGACGAGCGATTTCGGCCTTGAGGGCGGCGTCATCGGCAAATGGCGGTTGGACCTTGAGCTGTTCAGCAATCTCACGCTGTACGGCTTGCATGAATTCACTCCTTGCTTGATGTGCCAGAAAGGGCGGCAGGTACTTGGAAAACATGTCGCATATAGGCGACGAAATTCGGGTCCTTGCAGTGGGTCTTACCGGGCTCGTCTGAAATCTTGGCCACGGGTTGCCCGTCACAACTGATCATTTTAAGCACGATGCTCATGGGCTCCACGCCTGGAATGTCACAGGTCAGGTTGGTCCCGATACCAAAGCTCACATTAATGCGACCACGCAAGGCGCGGAAAATCTCCAGGCATTTTGGCAATGTCAGGCTGTCGGAGAACACCAGGGTCTTGCTCATCGGGTCGATACCCAGCTTGTGATAGTGGGCAATGGCTTTCTCGGCCCAGATGACCGGGTCACCCGAATCATGGCGCAAGCCGTCAAACAGCTTGGCGAAGAACAGATCGAAATCCTTGAGGAAGGCGTCCATGGTGATGCAATCGGTCAGCGCGATGCCCAGCAGCCCTCGGTATTCGCGCACCCAGCAGTCGAGCGCGGCGATCTGACTGTCGATCAGCCTTGGGCCCAGTTGCTGGTGAGCCATGATCCACTCATGGGCCATGGTGCCCAAG
This sequence comes from Pseudomonas sp. R4-84, assembly GCF_054130985.1. Taxonomy (NCBI): domain Bacteria; kingdom Pseudomonadati; phylum Pseudomonadota; class Gammaproteobacteria; order Pseudomonadales; family Pseudomonadaceae; genus Pseudomonas; species Pseudomonas sp. R4-84. The sequence continues at coordinate 4,969,120 of NZ_CP096390.1, read as the reverse complement.
GGTTTCATGTCCAGTTCACGGGACAGATGCACGTTGCTGGTGCCGACGAAGCGTCCCGGGAAGTCGTGCTTGAGCACGTTGACCACTTCTTCCTGGGTTCGGTAGGAGAACCGACGGCGGGTGCCGAAATCGGCCACTTGCAGTTCGGACAATTCCTCGGCACTGGCATTGGCGTTCAGCCAGTCGAACTTGCGATAAAGCTGTTCCCGCGCCTGTTCCAGAACGATTTCACGGTAACGATAGCGGTTGCGCACTTCGCTGACAATGGCCAGCAAAGGCACTTCGAACAGGATGACGTGCAGCCATGGCCCGCGCAGGCGGATAAACAGCTCGCCGTTTTCGATGCCCGTGTGCACATAGCGCAGGTTGAAACGGAACAGGCCCAGAAAGCGCAGGAAATCCGGTTTCAAGAAGCAGATGCGTTCGAGAAAACCCAACTGGTCGGCGCTCAGGCTCAGCTCGGCCAAGCGTTCGATCTGGAAGCGGATCTCCGCCAGGTAGGGCCGCAGGTCTTCGCTGTTGCGGCAACGGAACTCCCACTCCACTTCGACGTTGGGGTAGTTATGCAGCACCGCCTGCATCATCGTCAGCTTGTAGAAGTCGGTGTCGAGCAGGTTCTGCACGATGCGATCGGCAAATACACTCTCGCTCATAACGTGAATCTCCAGACAGGTGGCTGCGGCGGGCAGCGGCGTACGGCAGTTCGTAGTGAAAGGGCTAGTGGCGCATAACCGTGGTGGGTTTTGCCAGTGTTTTTTGCCTCACACGCCTTTGTGGCGAGGAGCCCTCTTATTGTTGCGCAATATCAGCACCGTCGATCTGCTCCAACATCCACTCCACGAACATCCGCACCTTGGGCACTTCCGCCGAATGTTCCGGATAAGCCAGATAATAGGCATTGGTGCTGGGCATCGCATGCTGCCAGGGAATGACCAGCTTGCCGTCGGCCAGCTCTTCTTCCACCAGGAACCTGGGCAGCAGGGCCACGCCGCAGCCGACCTGGGCTGCGCGGATGCACATATAGAAGGTTTCGAAGCGCGGCCCGTGGTAGCTGTGTTCGGTGTGATAACCCAGGTCTTCGAACCAGTCGTGCCAAGCCTGTGGGCGCGAGGCGTTTTGCAGCAGGACCAGATCGGTCAGTTGCGTCGGGTCGGTGAAAGGCTGGTCCGGCAGGCTGCCCGGAGCGCAGACTGGCACCAGTTCTTCGCCGAACAGTTTCAAGGATTCAGTTCCGGGTCGTGAGGCTTGGCCAAAATAGAACGCCAGGTCACTGCGACCTTGCTGTAAGTCATCGGCCTCTTGCTCGCTGCACAGGTCCAGATGAATGCTGGGATGGCGCAGGCGCCAGCCCTTGAGCCGTGGGACCAGCCAGCGCGCACCGAACGTTGGTGGCGTAGACACGCGCAGGACTTCGGTGTCACCACCGTAGGAACGCAGGTAATGAGTGGACATCTCAACTTGGGTGAGGATTTTTCGTACTTCCCCCAGGTACAAATCCCCTGCGGGAGTCAATTGCAGGCGTCGACGCACGCGACGGAACAGCAAGTGCTGGAGCAACTCTTCCAACTGCGCGACCTGTTTGCTGACGGCGCTCTGGGTCAGGTTCAATTCTTCGGCGGCGCGGGTGAAGCTCAGGTGACGGGTCACCGCTTCGAAGCACTGCAGCGCGGTGATCGACGGCAAATAGCGTTTATTGAGCATGATGGAGCCTTATTTTTTTTCGCTCTGCTTTTGTGCTGAAGAGTCTGCTTAAGTGGCAGCATGAATAAACGGAATGATATCTCGCTTAAAGGTCGTTTGTTGGCAAGTCTCGGGCCAGCTACAACTACAGGTCTGATCAGCCGTGTTCGTCCGGCTGCCAACCCATTGTCTTTCGCTTGAGGAATTTACCCATGGTTGCTGCATTGCTTGATCGTCTGGGTGTCGACCCGGCCTTGTACCAGAACGGCACACAGCCAGTGCATTCGCCCATCGATGGCAGTCGCATCGGCGCGGTGAACTGGGGAGGCGCCGCCGAGGTCGAGCAGCAGGTCAGCCGGGCCGAGCATGCCTTTGACCTGTGGCGCAAGGTGCCGGCCCCCCGTCGTGGCGAGCTGGTGCGCCAGTTCGGCGATCTGTTGCGTGAATACAAGGCCGACCTCGGTGAACTGGTGTCCTGGGAAGCCGGCAAAATCACCCAGGAAGGCCTGGGCGAAGTGCAAGAGATGATCGACATCTGCGATTTCGCCGTCGGCCTGTCCCGCCAGCTTTACGGCCTGACCATCGCGTCGGAGCGCCCCGGCCATCACATGCGCGAGACCTGGCACCCGCTGGGCGTGGTCGGCGTAATCAGCGCCTTCAACTTCCCTGTTGCAGTCTGGGCCTGGAACACCACGTTGGCCCTGGTCTGCGGCAACCCGGTGATCTGGAAGCCTTCGGAAAAGACTCCGCTGACCGCCCTGGCGTGCCAGGCCTTGTTCGAGCGCGTACTGAAGAACTTCAGCGACGCGCCACCGTACCTGAGCCAGGTGATCATCGGCGGTCGCGATGCCGGCGAAGCCTTGGTGGACGACCCGCGCGTGGCGTTGATCAGCGCCACAGGCAGCACCCGCATGGGGCGTGAAGTGGCGCCGAAAGTCGCGGCGCGCTTCGCCCGCAGCATTCTCGAATTGGGCGGTAACAACGCCATGATTCTGGCCCCGAGCGCCGACCTGGACATGGCGGTGCGCGCGATCCTGTTCAGCGCCGTCGGCACCGCCGGCCAGCGCTGCACTACCTTGCGCCGGCTGATCGCCCATGAGTCGGTGAAGGAAGAAATCGTCACCCGGCTCAAGGCTGCTTACTCGAAAGTGCGCATCGGTCATCCGTTGGAAGGCAATCTGGTGGGCCCGCTGATCGACAAGCAAAGCTTCGAGAACATGCAGGACGCACTGGAGCAGGCCCTGAGCGAAGGCGGGCGGGTGTTTGGCGGCAAGCGCCAGCTCGAAGACCAGTTCCCGAATGCCTATTACGTTTCGCCCGCCATCGTCGAGATGCCGGAGCAAAGCGACGTGGTGCGCCATGAAACGTTCGCACCGATTCTTTATGTGGTCGGCTACAAGGATTTCGCTGAAGCGCTGGACTTGAACAACTCCGTGCCCCAGGGCCTGTCCTCCTGCATTTTCACCACCGACGTGCGTGAAGCCGAGCAATTCATGTCGGCGGTGGGCAGCGACTGCGGCATCGCCAACGTCAACATCGGCCCGAGCGGCGCGGAAATCGGCGGCGCCTTCGGTGGCGAAAAGGAAACCGGCGGCGGTCGCGAATCCGGCTCCGATGCATGGCGCGCCTACATGCGCCGTCAGACAAACACCGTGAATTACTCGCTGGAGTTGCCGTTGGCGCAGGGGATTACGTTCGACTGAGACCGGTCAAGTGTCCCTGTGGGAGCGAGTCTGCTCGCGATAGCGGTGTGCCAATCACTTCTGATGTGACTGATTCGCCGCCATCGCGAGCAGGCTCGCTCCTACATTGAATTGTGTGTTTGTTGGGTTTCTGTTGGAGTCTGGCAATGCCGTTACGCGAAGAATGTCTGTGGGAAAAACTGACGCCGCAAAGGCCTGAAAACACTACGCTCACTGGCGAGATCAAGGTGGACGTCTGCGTCATCGGCGCAGGTTTTACCGGCCTGTCGGCGGCGGTGCATTTGCTGGAGCAAGGCAAGCGTGTCGCGGTGCTTGAAGCTCATCGGGCCGGGCATGGCGGATCGGGGCGTAACGTTGGGCTGGTGAATGCCGGTCTGTGGATCCCGCCGGACGAGATCGAGGCTGGGTTTGGCGCGGCAGTGGGCAGCCAGCTCAACCGTATGCTGGGCGCTGCGCCGGCGTTGGTGTTCAGCCTTGTCGACAAGTACGCCATCGATTGCCAGCTGCGCCGCGAAGGTACCTTGCACATGGCCCATAACGCCCGGGGCGAGGCGGACCTGCGCAGCCGCGAAGAACAATGGAAGCGCCGTGGCGCGCCGGTTGAGCTGCTCACCGGCCAAGCCTGTGTCGATGCCACCGGCACCGACAAGATCGCCGCGGCGTTGCTCGATCGCCGGGCCGGCACGCTCAATCCGATGGCCTATGCCAGTGGATTGGCCAAAGCCGCCAAGGATCTTGGCGCCCAGATGTTCGACCATTCGCCGGTGACGCGGTTGGAGCGCCAAGGCCAGCGTTGGTCGGTTCAGACCGCCCAGGGCTCGGTGCTGGCCGAGCAAGTCGTGATCGCCTCCAACGCCTATACCGAGGGCGACTGGACCGAATTGCGGCGCAATTTTTTCCCCGGTTATTACTACCAGGTGGCCTCGGTCCCGCTGGACGACGAGGCGGCCCGACGCATCCTGCCGGGCGGGCAGGGCTCTTGGGATACCCGCCAGGTGTTGAGCAGCATTCGCCGGGACAAGGACGGTCGCCTGCTGCTGGGCAGCCTGGGCAATGGTAACCGCAAGCCAGCCTGGTTCCTCAAGGCCTGGGCTGACCGGGTGCAGCAGCACTATTTCCCTTACCTGAAGCCGGTGGAATGGGAATGCACCTGGACCGGTTGCATCGCTTTCACGCCTGATCATTTGATGCGTCTGTTCGAACCGGCCCCCGGCCTGGTGGCAGTGACCGGTTACAACGGGCGGGGCGTGACCACCGGCACTGTGGTGGGCAAGGCATTTGCCGATTACCTGTGCCACGGCGATGCCAAGGCGCTGCCGATCCCCTTCGCGCCGATGCAGCCTTTGGCGGGTGTCGGCCTGCGCAGCTGCCTGTATGAAGCGGGCTTTTCGCTGTACCACGCGGGCCAGTGCTTGCGCATCGTCATCTGATTGTTGAAAAGTGTTTCGGATGGCGGCGTTTTTTAGTTCAACGTCTAGCCTGTTATGGTGCGGGTTGTAGCAGCCGCGCACCGACAGTGTGCAGTTCGGTGACGTAGGTTGTTACACAGTGGTTGCACGCCGTTTCATGCGGCGGTTGCAATGATGGCTCATGGAGGGTTTTACCTACTTTTAAATCAGGTTGCACCTCGTGCGGTTTAGACGGTTGCACGCCCTGTGAAAAAGGGCCCGAAACAGTCGAAATAACAATAAAGCAGCGACTTTTTTAAGAATAAAAAACCGATGGCACGGCCCTTGCTCTGAGCTTTTCAGTGAAGTGAAGTCGCAGTGCCAACTAAAAAAAACCTTGGAGCACCACCTCATGTCCCAGACGTTTTACAAGAAAGGCTTTCTGGCCCTCGCAGTGGCAACTGCGCTGGGTGTTTCTGCGTTTGCTCAAGCTGATGTGAAATTCGGTGTGGCGGGGCCGATGACCGGTGCCAACGCTGCGTTTGGCGAGCAATACATGAAAGGTGCGCAGGCAGCGGCCGATGTCATCAACAAAGCGGGTGGCGTCAACGGCGAGAAAATCGTACTGGTAGCCGGCGACGACGCCTGCGAACCCAAGCAAGCCGTGGCCGTGGCCAACCGTCTGGTTGACCAGGACAAGGTCATCGGTGTGGTCGGGCACTTCTGCTCGTCCAACACCATCCCGGCTTCCGAGGTCTATGACGAAGCCGGCGTCATCGCCATGACCCCTGGCTCCACCAACCCGGCCGTGACCGAGCGTGGCCTGAGCGCGATGTTCCGCATGTGCGGTCGTGACGACCAGCAAGGCATCGTGGCCGGCGACTACATCGTCGATGTCCTCAAGGGCAAGAAAGTCGTCGTGCTGCACGACAAGGACACCTACGGCCAAGGCCTGGCGGATGCCACCAAGGCACAACTGGCCAAGCGTGGTGTGACCCCGGTGTTGTACGAAGGCCTGACCCGTGGTGAAAAAGACTTCAGCGCCGTGGTCACCAAGATCCGTTCGGCCGGTGCCGACGTGGTCTACTTCGGCGGCCTGCATCCGGAAGCCGGCCCGTTGGTTCGCCAGCTGCGCGAACAAGGCCTCAAGGACGTGAAATTCATGTCCGATGACGGCATCGTCACCGACGAACTGGTCACCACCGCTGGCGGCGCGCAATACGTCGATGGCGTGTACATGACCTTTGGCGCCGACCCACGCCTGCTGCCCGACAGCAAGGCCGTAGTGGACGCTTTCCGTGCCCAGGGCGTCGAGCCTGAAGGCTACACGTTGTACGCCTATGCGTCGGTCCAGGCCTTGGCCGCCGGCTTCAACGGCGCCAAGTCCAACAAGGGCGAAGACGCTGCCAAGTGGCTGAAAGCCAACCCGGTGAAAACCGTCATGGGCGAAAAAACCTGGGATTCCAAGGGTGACCTGAAAGTCTCCGACTACGTGGTCTACCAGTGGGACAAGGATGGCAAATACCACCAGTTGGAAAAACAGAAGTAATTTGAAGGGATGACTAGCCTGTGGCGAGGGAGCAAGCTCCCTCGCCACGGAGACTGTGCTCACCCTGTCCTGATTGGCAATAGCCAACGGCCCGTCTGTTTTTTTCTACGAGCCGCACATTTTTGGGCGCTGGGCTTCGAACCCGTCGTCGCGTCCCCGGGATGTGCTGTCTCACTGCGTGAGATTGCGTTATGGATGGTATTTTCCTGCAGCAACTGATCAATGGCCTGACCCTCGGGTCGGTCTATGGTCTGATCGCCATCGGCTACACAATGGTCTACGGCATCATCGGCATGATCAACTTCGCCCACGGCGAGGTTTACATGATTTCCGCTTACCTCGCGGCAATCAGTCTGGCTCTGCTGGCTTACTTCGGTATCGAATCCTTTCCGCTGATGATCCTTGGCACCCTTGTGTTCACGGTCGTGGTCACCGGGGTCTACGGCTGGGTCATCGAACGCGTCGCCTACAAACCCCTGCGCAACTCAACCCGGCTGGCACCGCTGATCAGTGCCATCGGCATTTCGCTGATCCTGCAAAACTACGCACAGATCAGCCAGGGCGCCCGCCAACAGGGTGTTCCGACACTGCTTGAAGGCGCCATGCGCGTCGACATCGGTACCGGTTTCGTGCAGCTCACCTACACCAAGATCTTCATTCTGATCGCCGCGTTCGCCGGCATGGCGCTGCTGACCTACATCATCAAGTACACCAAGCTCGGACGCATGTGCCGCGCCACCCAGCAAGACCGCAAGATGGCCTCGATCCTGGGGATCAACACCGACCGGGTGATTTCCTACGTGTTCATCATCGGTGCAGCCATGGCGGCCCTGGCCGGTGTGCTGATCACCATGAACTACGGCACCTTCGACTTCTATGCCGGCTTCATCATCGGCATCAAGGCGTTCACCGCGGCGGTACTCGGCGGCATCGGCTCCCTGCCTGGGGCGATGCTCGGCGGGATCATCCTCGGGATTTCCGAGTCGCTGTTCTCCGGTCTGATCAACTCCGACTACAAAGACGTGTTCAGTTTCTCGCTGCTGGTGCTGATTCTGATCTTCCGTCCCCAAGGCCTGTTGGGTCGCCCACTCGTGGCGAAGGTGTAAGTATGTCTGCTGCCAATAAACCGCTTGATATCAAACAGAGCGTCATCGACGCGATCCTGGCCGGCCTGATCTCGCTGATTGTGTTCGGGCCGATCGTCGGCGTGGTGCTCGATGGCTACAGTTTCAACCTGCAGCCGGCCCGCGTCGGCTGGCTGGTGGCGATCGTGATGGTCGGGCGCTTTGCCCTGAGCCTGTTCCTGCAAACCCCCAAGGGGCTCAAGATTCTCCAGGGTTTCGAGAGCACCGGCTCCGGCGTGCATGTGCTGCCTCCGGACTACAAGTCGCGCCTGCGCTGGATCATCCCGGCGCTGATCGTGATCGCCATCGTGTTTCCATTCTTCGCCAACAAGTACGTGCTGACGGTGGTCATCCTCGGGCTGATCTACGTGCTGCTGGGCCTGGGCCTGAACATCGTGGTCGGCCTGGCCGGGCTGCTCGACCTGGGTTATGTGGCGTTCTACGCCATCGGTGCCTATGGGCTGGCGCTGGGCTACCAATACCTGGGGCTGGGTTTCTGGACCGTGTTGCCGCTGGCCGCCATCGCAGCGGCGATGGCCGGGTGCATATTGGGCTTCCCGGTGTTGCGAATGCACGGTGACTACCTGGCCATCGTGACCCTGGGGTTTGGCGAAATCATCCGGTTGGTGCTCAATAACTGGCTGTCGTTCACTGGCGGACCGAATGGCATGCCGGTGCCTTCCCCGACCTTCATGGGCCTGGAATTTGGCAGGCGAGCGAAGGACGGTGGGGTGCCGTTCCATGAGTTCTTCGGCATCGACTACAACCCCAACGTCAAATTCCTGTTCATTTACATCGTGCTGTTCATCACCGTCCTGTTGGTGCTGTATATCAAGCATCGCCTGACCCGCATGCCGGTCGGTCGCGCCTGGGAAGCCTTGCGCGAAGATGAAATTGCCTGCCGCTCCATGGGCCTGAACCATGTGCTGGTCAAGCTCTCGGCCTTCACCATCGGTGCCTCCACCGCGGGCCTGGCGGGTGTGTTTTTCGCCAGCTATCAGGGCTTCGTCAACCCATCCTCGTTCACCTTCTTCGAGTCGGCGCTGATTCTGGCCATCGTCGTGCTGGGTGGCATGGGATCGACGGTGGGTGTAGTGATCGCGGCATTCGTGCTCACCGTGGCACCGGAGCTTCTGCGCAGTTTCTCTGAATACCGGGTGCTGCTGTTCGGCGTGTTGATGGTGCTGATGATGATCTGGCGCCCGCGCGGCCTGATTCGTATCAGCCGTACCGGCGTGACGCCGCGCAAGGGGGTAGCGCCATGAGCGAAGTCGTACTCAAAGTCGAAAACCTGATGATGCAGTTTGGTGGCATCAAAGCCCTCAGCGACGTGAGCCTGCAGGTCGAGCGCAATTCGATCTTCGCCCTGATCGGCCCCAACGGCGCGGGCAAGACCACCGTGTTCAACTGCCTGACCGGCTTCTACAAGGCCTCGGGCGGCAAGATCGAACTCAACGTACGCGGCGAACAGACCAACGTGATCAAGCTGTTGGGCGAGGCGTTTCGTCCTACTGATTTTGTCTCGCCGAAATCCTTCGCCAGCCGGCTGTACTACAAGATGTTCGGCGGCACCCACCTGGTGAACCGCGCCGGCCTGGCGCGCACCTTCCAGAACATTCGCCTGTTCAAGGAAATGTCGGTACTGGAAAACCTGCTGGTGGCCCAGCACATGTGGGTCAACCGCAGCCTGATCGCAGGCATCCTCAACACCAAGGGCTATCGCAAAGCTGAAAGCGACGCCCTGGACCATGCCTTCTATTGGCTGGAAGTCGTGGACTTGGTGGATTGCGCCAACCGCCTGGCCGGCGAGCTTTCCTACGGCCAGCAGCGCCGCCTGGAAATCGCCCGGGCCATGTGCACGCGTCCGCAGATCATCTGCCTCGACGAACCGGCCGCCGGCCTCAACCCCCAGGAAACCGAAGCGCTGAGCGCAATGATTCGGCTGCTGCGCGACGAGCATGATTTGACCGTGGTGCTGATCGAACACGACATGGGCATGGTGATGAGTATTTCCGACCACATCGTGGTGCTGGACCACGGCAACGTGATCGCCGAGGGTGGTCCCGAGGCGATTCGCAACGATCCGAAGGTGATCGCGGCCTACCTGGGCGCCGACGAAGAGGAGCTGGTATGAGTGGACCTATCCTCGAACTCAAGGAACTGGACGTATTTTACGGGCCGATCCAGGCCCTGAAGAAAGTCTCGATGCACATTGGTGAAGGCGAAACCGTGAGCTTGATCGGCTCCAACGGCGCCGGAAAATCCACGCTGCTGATGTCGATCTTCGGCCAGCCCCGCGCTGCGGGCGGGCAGATCATCTACCAAGGCGTGGACATCACCCACAAGTCGTCGCACTACATCGCCTCCAACGGTATCGCCCAATCGCCGGAAGGACGGCGGGTATTCCCGGACATGACCGTCGAGGAAAACCTGCTGATGGGCACCATCCCCATTGGCGACAAATATGCCAGCGAAGACATGCAGCGCATGTTCGAGCTGTTTCCCCGGCTCAAGGAGCGGCGCAACCAGCGCGCCATGACCATGTCCGGCGGCGAGCAACAAATGCTCGCCATTGCCCGGGCACTGATGAGCCGGCCGAAGTTGTTGCTGCTCGATGAGCCGAGCCTGGGGCTGGCGCCGATCGTGGTGAAACAGATCTTCGCCACCCTGCGTGAATTGGCTTCCACCGGGATGACTATTTTCCTGGTGGAACAGAACGCCAACCACGCGCTCAAGTTGTCGGACCGGGCCTATGTCATGGTCAACGGCGAAATCCGCCTGACCGGTACCGGCAAGGAACTGCTCGCCAACGAAGAGGTGCGTAACGCGTATCTTGGCGGCCATTGAGGCGGTTGCTGCAATGAGGAACCGGCGAGGGATCGCCGGTTTTTTTATTTCCCCAATTCACCTTCGGCCTCTGTGGGAGCGAGCCTGCTCGCGAAAGCGGTGGATCAGTCGACATCCATGTATCTGACACTTCGCCTTCGCGAGCAGGCTCGCTCCCACAGGGGCTTTGTATGTTTTTCAGAATTGTGGACAACAATCCTGACCCTCTGTGAAACCGCGACATAAAGTCGCCGCAAACAGTTGTTTTGTCACGGTTTTGACTTGTCCCCGTTTGCTGTGGAACTGGCTGTGGGTAACGTGGGAGTAGCTGGCTGTAAGCCTTTGAATACGTGCCTTTCAGGCCTGTGATCGTTTTTTGATCAGGCATTTTTGGTAAAAGGGGAGCGGCTGTTGTCAACAGTTTTATGTGGGTGGAAATGGGCTCGAAAGTCTGGGGGCAAGCCTGTGGATAAGTCTGTGACTAAACTCTGGAAAGACGGCGCTCAGCGGCGTGATTGATGGCTTGGAGCCATCGCGACATCAAGCGCCGCCTTATAGCAGATAACCTGATCTGCACAACCTGACTTGCCAGGTCAAGCGAAAAAATATTCCAAAACCCGTGCAAAGCCTTGTGCACAAAGGGTTACCGGTTTTTCACTTGCCCCCGTTTATTGTGGACCTACCTGTGGATAAGGTGCGGGCAACCCGCTGCGGCCCTTGCTGGACAAGGCCTGACGCTCATTGTTTGTTTTTTGAGCAATCGCAGGATTAAAGCGTTGATCAAGCCTTGCCCCTGGCGGGCCAGCCCGGGCATGCTGTGGGCCGATTTCCATTCAATGGCTGTTTGAAGCCCAAGCAAGGAGAACACGATGTCTGACACCCTGTTTATCACTGGCGCGACGTCCGGTTTTGGTGAAGCCTGTGCCCGTCGTTTCGCCGAGGCCGGTTGGAAGCTGGTGCTGACCGGCCGTCGTGAAGAACGCCTCGATGCCCTTTGTGCCGAGCTGTCGAAGCAGACCGAGGTCCATGGCCTGGTGCTGGATGTGCGTGATCGCAAGGCCATGGAAGAGGCCATCGGCAACCTTCCGCCATCCTTTGCCACGCTGCGCGGGCTGATCAACAATGCCGGCCTGGCCTTGGGCGTCGATCCGGCGCCCAAGTGCGACCTTGATGATTGGGACACCATGGTCGACACCAATGTGAAAGGTCTGATCTACAGCACGCGCCTGCTGCTGCCGCGCCTGATCGCCCATGGTCGTGGCGCTGGCATCATCAACCTGGGTTCCATTGCCGGTAATTACCCGTATCCAGGCAGCCATGTTTATGGCGCGAGCAAGGCGTTCGTCAAACAGTTCTCCCTGAACCTGCGTTGCGACTTGCAAGGCACGGGTGTGCGGGTGAGCAACATCGAGCCGGGGCTGTGCGAGAGCGAGTTCTCGCTGGTGCGTTTTGGTGGCGACCAGGCGCGCTACGACGCGACCTACGCCGGCGCCGAGCCGATCCAACCGCAGGACATCGCTGACACCATTTTCTGGGTGCTCAACACCCCGGCGCACATCAACATCAACAGCCTCGAACTGATGCCGGTGAGCCAGACCTGGGCCGGGTTCGCCATCGAACGCAACAAGGCCTGACCGCTGGCCTTATTGAGCTGGAATCGATGAGCTGTTGTGGCGAGGGTGCAAGCTCCCTCGCCACGAAAAGTGTTACGCCAGGTAGTCGGCCAGACCGCGGTAGCAGGTCAGAAGATGATAAGGGGTGGTCGAAGGCATGTCCCGGCGGCTGACGATGCCGTCGGCGTCAAGACATTCATTCCAGCCCCGGGGATGCAGGAAATGCTGCTGCAGCGCTTGCAGTTGACGCAGCAAGGCATTGTCGCTTCCCGGGCGCAACGTCAATGCCCGCAGGTATTCCGCTTGGGCCCAGATGCGTTGAGTGGCGTCGCGTGGGGTCGATTGCGGCGCCAGGCTCAGCATCGCGCGTACCGCGCTGGAGTCCGGATCGACACCTTGTCGCTCGGTAAAACCAAAGCTGTGCTCTAGCGCCGTGTGCAGCTTGCCACCACGCAACAAGGGCGATGAGGCCAGCAGGAAATACCATTCGAATTGATGGCCTGGCTCGAACCAGTTATCCACAGCCTTGAGTGGTTTCTCCATCATGGCCTTCTGTTCCGGGTCCACGAAGTGCCGGTACATCCCATCGCAAAGGCTCAGCAACGCCTGGCGCACGGTGGCATCGTCGCGAACCGAGAGGGTTGCCAGGAACGCTTCGGCCAGGTGCATCAGCGGATTCTGCAACGGGCCGGATTGGCAGGTCGACCAGTCACGCCCCAGGCTGGCTTCGTAGAGACCGTCCCCGGTGGCGAAGCGCCGGCTGATCACTTCCAGCGCGGCGTTCAACGTCGATTCCACCAACGGCTCGCGAACCTTGCCCCAGTAATGGGCGCAGGCGAACAGGATAAACGCGTGGGTATAAAGGTCTTTGCCCATGTCCAGCGGCGCGCCCTGCGGGTCGATGCTGTAGAACCAGCCGCCATGTTCGGCGTCGTGGAAATGCCGCTGCAATGAGCGGAACAACGCGGCGGCGCGCTCCTCGGCCTGCGGCACCTCACCGATCAGGCTGGCGAACACATACAGCTGCCGCGCACAGGCCATGGCCCGGTAACGCTGGGGCGGCAGCGGCTGGTGCTGGCTGTCGAGGGATTCATAGGGCAACGCCAGTTCGGCATTCCAGCCCGGGCCCTGCCACATCGTCACGATCACGTCGTGAAAATGCTGGCGCACCGTGGCGAACAGGGCGGTCAATTCAGGCTGGGGAGCGGGGCGGGAAGCATCAGGCATTGGCGGACGTCGTCACGGCGGGGGCGAATGCGCGACATGGTAGCAGAGTGACCGACTCCAGAGAGATGACGCCTGTAAGTCCGTCATCGCGAGCAAGCTCGCTCCCACAGGGCGGGGCGTACACCGATCAAAGTGGGGGAGCGAGCTTGCTCGCGATGAGGGCCGGCTGGGCGCTAGAGAATCAACCCGCCAACAGCCAAACCCCGGCCGCCGCCGAAGCCGCCCCGGCCAACCGCACCAATGGCGCCGCCGCTCGCGGCAACACCCGCACCAGCGCAAAACCTGCGCCGTGCAACGCCGCTGTCGCTGCGACAAAGCCTACGGCGTAAGCCCAGGGGCTGGACATGTCCGGCAGCTCCAAGCCATGGGCCACGCCATGGAACAGCGCAAACACCGCAGTCGCAGCGACAGCCAGGCCCAGCGGTGGACGCACGGCCAGTGCCACCGCCAGGCCCAGGGCGAGTACCGAGGCGGCGATCCCGCTTTCCAGCGCCGGAAGGTGCAGGCCTTCAAAACCCAGCACGCCGCCAAGCAGCATTGCGCCGACGAAGGTACACGGCAGTGCCCAACGCGCAGCGCCTTGTTGTTGTGCGGCCCACAAACCGACCGCGAGCATCGCCAGCAAATGATCGAGCCCGCCGATCGGGTGGCCCAGCCCGGCGATCAGGCCATTATTGCCGTGGCCGGGGTGGGCGAAGGCCAGCGCCGGGGTCAATAGCAGGGCGAGGGCGCCGCAGATACGTTTGCATGTCATGGAGAAGCTTCCTTGTTGGAATGGGAAAGATCACGCGGCCGTCAACAGGCCTTGGCGCTCGATGAAGGCAATGATGTCGTCCAGGCCCTGGCCGGTCTTCTGGTTGCTGAAGACGAACGGCTTGCCGTTGCGCATCCGCTGGGTATCGCTGTTCATCATTTCCAGGGATGCGCCGACCAGTGGCGCCAGGTCGATTTTGTTGATCACCAGCAAATCGGACTTGCAGATACCCGGCCCGCCTTTGCGCGGCAGCTTGTCGCCCGCCGAAACGTCGATGACGTAGATGGTCAGGTCTGACAGTTCGGGGCTGAAGGTAGCCGACAGGTTGTCACCGCCGGACTCCACCAGGATCAGGTCCAGGCCTGGGAAACGCCGGTTCAACTGGTCCACTGCTTCCAGGTTGATCGACGCGTCTTCACGGATCGCCGTGTGTGGGCAGCCGCCGGTTTCGACGCCAATGATCCGTTCCGGCGCCAGGGCTTCGTTGCGCACCAGGAAGTCGGCGTCCTCGCGGGTATAGATGTCGTTGGTGACCACCGCGAGGTTGTAGCGCTCGCGCAGGGCCAGGCACAGGGCAAGCGTGAGCGCGGTCTTGCCGGAGCCCACCGGGCCGCCGATACCCACGCGCAGAGGTTGTGTGTTCATGTGTGTCTCCTAGGAACGAAACAGGCGGCTGTACTGGCGCTCATGAGCCATGCACGCCAGGGACAGGCCAAACGCGGCGCTGCCGTAATGATCGGGATCGATGTTCGAGGCGATGTGCTGGGCTTGTTGCAGCACCGGCAGCAACTCGCTCGTCAGGCGCTGGGCGGCTTGTTGACCCAGGGGCAGGGTTTTCATCAGCACCGCCAATTGGTTTTCCAGCCAGCTCCACAACCAGGCGGCGAGGGCGTCCTGCGGGCTGATGTTCCAGGCGCGCGCCGCCAAGGCCCAGCCCAGCGCCAGGTGGGGTTCGTCGCGCTGCTGCAGAAAGTCGCGGGCCGCACTGTCGAGTTCCGGCAGGCCGGCGAGCAGCTGCTGCAACGAGTAACCCATCTGCCGGCTTTCCTGAAACAGCTCGCGGGTTTCCCGGCTGGCGCGGTGTTGCTCGCAAAGTTGCCGCAGCCCGTCCCAATCGTCAGCCGCGGCGGCTGTGCAATGGGCCCGCAGCAGAGGCGCTTCGAAGCGCGCCAGGTTCAGCAGCATCTGGTCGCTGAGCCATTGGCGTGCGTCGTCGGGCGTCCGAACCTGGCCGTTATCCACCGCCATTTCCAATCCCTGGGAATAGCTGTAGCCGCCAATCGGCAGTTGCGGACTGGCCAGGCGCAGCAGCGCCCAGGCCGGGTTCATGTGCGCACACCAAACTGGTGCAGGCGCGGCGCGTAGTTGAAATCTTCATCGCCGTGCCGGGAATGATGGTGGCCGCCGCCGTAGGCGCCGTGTTCTGGCTGGAATGGGGCTTCGATGGATTCGGCGCTGGCGCCCAACTGTTCGAGCATCGCCTTGAGCACGTAGTCATCCAGCAAGCGCAGCCAGCCATCGCCTACTTGCAGGGCCACGTGGCGATTACCCAAGTGGTAGGCCGCGCGGGTCAGCTCGAACGCATTGGCGCAGGTGACATGCAGCAACTGCTCGGGACGCGCGCAGACACGCACGATGCGCCCGTCCTCGGCCTGCAGGCATTCGCCATCGTACAGCGGTGGCTGGCCTCGTTCGAGGAACAGCCCCACGTCCTCGCCTTCGGCACTGAAACAGCGCAGGCGGCTTTTGCTGCGTGCGTCGAAGGTCAGGTGCAACTCGGCGTCCCAGCCTGGTTGTGTGTCGATTCTGCGGTGAATCACCAGCATCGGAGTGCTTCCAGCAATGAACATTGCTGTGTTTAGAGCAAGGGGCTTGCCAATCGAAGATGGTGTAGGAAATACCTGGGGATGGCGTTTCAGGATGGGGCGGATTGCGTGTCGTTATGGTGCGCTTGGTGGTGTTGCGCACCATTTTGTAGCTTGCACGGCGCACTGTGGAAGCGAGCTTGCTCGCGATAGCGGTAGACCAGCCGACATCAGTGTTGCCTGACCTGCCCCCATCGCGAGCAAGCTCGCTCCCACACGAAAGCGCTGCCTAGTTCAAGCCTGACAGTGCCTTTCTGCCATATGATTTGCTGACCATCGCGATCAGAGTTGAATCACAAGACACAGGTCGAGCTATGGGACAGGAAGACTAAGCGAGACCAAACTTAACGAGCATGGCAAGAGCAATCATTACCGATAGAAGTGCGATAACACACCACTGCAGTGCTACTAGCTTGCGCTTAAGGCTCGCGGGAAAACTATTTATGTCTTCGACATTAAGTCCGCCTCTTTTGAGGTAGAAATTGGGAAAGGTGATGAGTCCGGAAATACCGCCTACCAGCATCAATTTTCCCCAAGGACCACCATGGCGCAGTGATGCGATCGTCATGACGGCTGAACAATTTTTCAAGTGATCCAATATTAGGTCTATTTTTTTGTAAGCCAAGTACAGACACATTCCAATCCAAATGAAAATTCCTCCCAAATCAATTATCCCGACGACCATAAATAATTTTTCAGAGACGCTCACAGTCATTGGGCAGCCTCATAGATAAGTTCGCCTGTTTTTTCACCCAGTATTCCTCCAAGGACACCCCCCGCAAGCGACCCCGTTCCGACCACCAGAAGACCGCACCCCACCATTGCCAACCCTCCTGTCGGCACACTTAACCCGATACAGATCGCTCCAACCACAGGCCCAGTCAGGGCGGCGCCTGCTGCTACACCACCTGCCACGCCACCAGCGAAGCTGCCAGTCTCAGCGAACTTAACTTTCTTACAAGCCTGCGCACTGTCTGCCGTGCAAACATCCTGGACCTTCATATACGAAGCTCCACCTCCAATAATCGGGCCAATCCACCCCCCGTACTTGATGATTTTGGCCGCTTTGGAGACACCCTCAATATGTGTCGCATAACCTGGAATCTGACCTGCGCCACCAGCCTTGGTCCAACGGTGGACCAAACTGCGACTGGAGATGCCCAAGGCGCTTTTCAAGTTTGGATGATCTGGAAGCCCGGTGCCCTTTCGCGTCAGGGTGGTCAGATGAGTGTCGAGCCTAGAGAGCAGTTGTTTGCGCTCTGCAAAAAAAACCGACGACCGTAAGTGCCCATCGCGCCGGAAAGTACGTTGATGCAACGCCTCGATATCCCGCAGAACGGTTTTAACGTCCTCCAGATTTTTGGCGAAGATGGCCTCACCAACACCGATGGCAGTCGAGCCTTGGGCGAAGAAGGTCTCGATTTCATCTCGATGCCGGGCCATGAAGTCGGCCTCGTCCGCGCTTAGCGGCTCAAGGGCATCGTTGATCCATATTGCTGTTTCCATCAACAGCGCCTCTTCGCGGGTGCATTGATGATTGTTCGGATCGCTCAGCACGATCATCGAACCGGCCTTGACCACATCGCGATAAGGATTGAGCGCGCGGAATTTGCGCATCACCGCCGGGTCGGGTGATTGGAACAGCATCGCCTCCAGCGCTTCGCGGGTCACGCTTCTGGGCACAACGTAGAAGCCCGGCTCCAGGGGTTCTACGCGGGTGGATGCGCGGGGCGGCGGGCTGATTGACGGGGCGAGAAACGATTGGCGTGAAGCACTTGGTGCGTGGGTCGCGGTCGCGGACTGTGGAGCCGGCTGAGCGGCTCGGTTGGCTTGCGGTGCAGAATTCGCACCTTCATAAGTGGCCCAGGATACCGAGGGGATCAGTTGCGCTTTGCAGGGGCAGGTACTGTGACTATCCAACGTGCCGGCCATTCGCTTGCCATGGCTGACCATGTGCGCTATGCCGCCCCTGATCTGATAGATTTTTCCGTCCTTTCCACACGAAACCCGGTCCCCTTCGCGGGCGTGCAGCAGGCCGAACATATTGACCCTACCATCGCCATCCAGCACTTCACCACCACACGTGGTCTTGTCGCCCCGGCCAATGAAATAACCCCTGTTCATTGGCTGTTCTCCTTCATTTCATTCCGGCGCGCACGGCGGCCCACGGCTGGCTCTACCGTGGGCAAAAAATCTTCTGCGTTCATTTTCATGGCTCCTATACCAGTCCGTCTTACGCAAGGGCGCGTTGACAGTTCTCGGAAGCGATGAATAAGACGATGAGCCGCTGATTGAGCGCAATTCCGGCGCGGGTGGCATTTGCAGCGAATAGGAAAGTTCGCAGGCTCGGATGCGCCTTTTCCTACATCACGGAACATCTGTCCCGTGGTTTTTCGGGAGGCGGTGTGTCAGGTAAGCAATCAGGGGACTGAGACTCCGCCATCGCGAGCAAGCGCCTTCCCACTAAGGAAACATCAGGCGCTATTCGGTACTGCCCAATCCACGCCAATGCTTGAGGCCAATGAAGATGAACCGCAGTTGCTGGGTAATCTTCGCCTGGGGCGTGAGGTGCTCGGGCAGGGCTTCGGCGGGCGGGTCGATGATGTCCGGCAAGGTGGCGAAGACACTCTTGACGATGAGATCGGCCATTACGTTGAGCCCGGCGAGGTCCAGGTGCTGGAGTTTCGGCATTAGCGCCAGGTCGGCGGCCAGGTCCGAGCTGATGTCTTCACGCAGCCTCGCGATGGCTTGTCGGACCGGCTGCGATCCACCGTATTGCTCGCGAGCCAGGAACAGGAACTGGGATCGGTTGGCATGAACCACGTCGAGAAAAATCCGCACTGACGCGTCGATGATGCCGCCCATGACGAACTCGTTGTGACGTACCAGTCGTATGGTTTCGCGAAAGGTCTGGCCGACTTCGCTGACGAGCGCCAGGCCCAATTGGTCCATGTCCTGGAAGTGTCGGTAGAACCCGGTCGGTACGATGCCTGCCGTCTTGGCCACTTCACGCAGGCTCAGGCTGCCGAACCCCCTGCCACATTCCATCAAGTGGCGGGCTGCGTCCATCAGGGCGTTTCGGGTCTGTTGTTTCTGTTCGGCGCGGGGCAGCATCGCAGGACTGACTTCCGAGTCATGGGAGCGACGCACTCTAGCAAATCGGCTTTGCCGTCGTCGAACGGTAGGAGGTAATCGGGGAAAACGAGGTGCTGGAAAATCAAAAGCCCGATTCAAGGAATCGGGCTTTTTTCATAACCACCATGGGCTCAGCTCACTTCGCCGCGGCGTTTGATGACGCGATCGCCGCCGTCCGCAGCAAGGAGTTGGCCTTGTGGAGTGCGACCGGAACCATCGGCAGCCAAGGTCTGGCCTTGTGGAGTGCGGTCGGAACCATCGGCAGCCAGGGTCTGGCCTTGTGGGGTGCGGTCGGAACCGTCAGCGGCCAGGGATTCGCCCAGTGGGGTGCGGTCGGAACCGTCAGCGGCCAGGAATTCGCCCAGTGGAGTACGGTCGGAACCATCGGCAGCCAAGGTCTGGCCTTGTGGAGTACGGTCGGAGCCATCGGCAGCCAAGGTCTGGCCTTGTGGAGTACGGTCGGAGCCATCGGCAGCCAAGGTCTGGCCTTGTGGTGTACGGTCCGAGCCACCTTCAACCAGGCCTTTTTCTTCCAGGCGGTCACGGCCACCTTCGGCGACGGTTTGGCTGTAGACAGAGTGGCTGTCCTTGACCTGTGGAGTGGCTTGTTCGGAAGCTGGCAGGGCGAAAGCGGTAGAGGCCAGCAGTGAAAGGGAAAGGCTCATCAGTATTTGGCGTTTCATGATCGTTGCTCCTCGGGAGGGCTGAAAAGTGGGTACGAGGGCAATGCTACTCTCGATAAGTCGATATAAAAGTTCATAAAGACAATGGTAATAATCAACAGAATTGATTGTTCCGTGCAAAGGCTCTAGAACGGGGGTTTCAGGGCAGCAGTTTTGCCCTGAAGTGGGTAGTTTGTACTCACTCGCGCCCCGCAGATGTGCGGGGGCGGTAACAGGTAGCTGACGAGTCGGTCAGGTTCGTGCGTGTTTTTTTAGTGCCGTTCGTCACCCTTGGTGGTAAACCTGTTGGCCGTTTTGCCTGTCCAACGATCATCGCAACGAGCCGGCTACAGGTTCGTGCTGCCCCAGACGTCGCGGTCCGGACGTCCATCTGCCTCAGGAGCCTTGTGCATGACGCGCACCTCAAAAATCTTCGCCTGGGGCTTTGCCTGCCTCGTTGTCCTGCTGACCGTGCTGGTGCTGTTCATCGCGTTCTTCGATTGGAACCGCATCAAGCCTGCGCTCAATGCCAAGGTTTCCGAAGAGCTGCATCGCCCATTCGCAATCAATGGCAACCTGGCGGTGATCTGGCGGCGCGAACCCGGCGAGGGCGGCTGGCGGGCATGGCTGCCATGGCCGCATGTGGTCGCCGAAGACCTGACCCTGGGCAACCCGGATTGGTCGAAGCTCCCGCAGATGGTCACGCTCAAGCGCGTCGAGTTGCGTATCTCGCCCCTGGCGTTGCTGGCGCGGCGGGTGGCCATCCCGCGTATCGACCTGACCGGCCCCGACGCCAGCCTGCAGCGCCTGGCCGATGGACGGGCCAATTGGACTTTCCAGTTCGATCCAAAGGACCCGGACGCCGAGCCGTCCAGTTGGGTGGTGGACATCGGCGCCATCGGTTTTGACAAGGGGCATGTCACGCTCGACGACCAGACGCTCAAGACCCGGCTCGACGTGCTGGTCGACCCGTTGGGCAAGCCCATTCCCTTCAGTGATATCGTCGGGGAAAAAACCGCGAAAAGAACCCGGGAACAGGGCTCGTCACCACAAGACTATGCCTTTGCCTTCAAGGTCGACGGGCAATATCACGGGCAGGGTCTCAGCGGATCCGGCAAGGTCGGCGGCCTGCTGGCGTTGCAGGATGCGGCACAACCTTTTCCATTGCAGGCCCAGGCGAAGATCGCCGACACCCGCGTCGAACTGGCCGGCACCCTGACCGACCCAAAGAACCTCGGCGCCCTTGACCTGCGTTTGAAACTGTCCGGCAACAGCCTGGCCAATCTTTATCCGCTGACGGGCGTGACCCTGCCGGATTCGCCACCGTATTCCACGGACGGCCGATTGATCGCCAAGCTCCACGAGCCGGACGGCGCACAGTTTCGCTACGAGGCGTTCAACGGCAAGATTGGCGACAGTGACATCCACGGTAACCTGGCCTATGTCGCCAGCCAGCCCCGGCCGAAACTCAGCGGTGCGCTGGTGTCCGACCAGTTGTTGTTCAGTGATTTGGCGCCGTTGATCGGCGCGGACTCCAATGCCGAACAAAAAGCCCGTGGCGGCGCCAGCAAACAACCGTCCGACAAGGTGTTGCCGGTGGAGGAGTTCCGCACCGAACGCTGGAGTGCGATGGACGCCGACGTGGAGTTCACCGGCAAGCGTATCGTTCACAGCGAGCAGTTGCCGTTCACCGATCTCTACACGCACCTGGTGCTCAACGACGGCCAACTGAGCCTGGAGCCCCTGCGCTTTGGCGTCGCCGGTGGCCGGCTCGATGCGCAGATCCGCCTCAACGGCCACACCCAGCCCCTCGAAGGCCAGGCGAAATTGACTGCGCGGGGCTTCAAGCTCAAGCAGTTGTTCCCGGGATTCGAGCCAATGAAGACCAGTTTTGGTGAACTCAATGGCGACGCGGATATTTCCGGGCGCGGCAATTCGGTGGCGGCGTTGCTGGGCACCTCCAATGGCACCCTGAAGATGCTCATCAACGACGGCGCCATCAGCCGCGAGCTGATGGAACTGGCGGGGCTCAACGTCGGCAATTACGTGGTGGGAAAAATCTTTGGCGACAAGGAAGTGAAGATCAATTGCGCAGCGGCTGACTTCGATATCAAGACCGGCCTGGCGACCACGCGCCTGTTCGTGTTCGACACCGAGAACGCGATTATCTATATCGACGGTACGGCGAACATGGCCACCGAACAACTGGACCTGACCGTCACGCCCGAGTCCAAGGGCTGGCGGTTGATTTCTCTACGCTCGCCGCTGTACGTGCGGGGCACGTTTGCCAACCCTGCCGCCGGCGTCAAGGCCGTGCCACTGATGTTGCGCGGTGCCGGGATGGTTGCCCTGGGTGTCATCGCCGCACCGGCGGCGGGGCTGTTGGCCCTGGTCGCGCCCAGCGGTGGCGAGCCGAACCAGTGCGCGCCGTTGCTTGAACAGATGAAGGCGGGCAAGGCGCCGGTCACGGTCAAGCCTACCCGGTAGCCGAGTAGTGATGCTATCGGCCTCACCGCGATCAGGCTCGCTCCCGCCTTCGATCGAGTTTCTTCAAAAGAAAAACGCGATCCCCTGTGGGTGCGAGCCTGCTCGCGAAAGGCGTATCAGAGATCGGCCAGGATATCGGCCATGTCATCAGCGTGCTCTTCTTCCTGGGCCAGGATGTCTTCGAAGATGCGCCGAGTGGTTGGGTCTTTTTCGCCGATGTATTGGACGATTTCCCGATAGCTGTCGATGGCGATACGTTCGGCGACCAAGTCTTCGAACACCATTTCCTTGAGCGTATTGCCTGCCACGTACTGGGCGTGGGAATGCCGGGTCAACAGGTCGGGGTTGAATTCCGGTTCGCCACCCAGTTGCACGATGCGTTCGGCGAGCCTGTCGGCGTGCTCGGATTCCTGGTTGGCGTGTTCGAGAAACTCACTCGCCGCGACACCGGCCTTCAGGCCGGTGGCCATGAAATAGTGACGCTTGTAGCGCAGTGTGCAGACCAGTTCGGTGGCCAATGCTTCGTTGAGCAGGCGGATGATTTCCTGTCGATCGGCGTTGTAGCCTTCGGTGACCGCGCCGTTCTGGACGTTCTGGCGCGCACGTTCGCGCAGGGTCGTGACGTCGGATAAGTGCATGTCGCTCATCTCGTTCTCCTGGAGGCTGATCCGGTTAGGCGTCACGCTCTGCTGGCGCGATCGCTCTAGTTCTGAGTGATGCGATCCTGGAAAAGTTTTACCGGATTTTTCAAGGCGTGCCCGGACAAGCGTGCTTCCTCCTCCACCCATTGGAAAAAATCCCGCACGGGCGGGTGCCGCTCTCGTCCCGGCACGCAAAGCGCGCTGTAGCCGGCACCGCTGACTTGGACCTTGGGGCGATAACCCACCAGCAACCCGCTGGCGACGCTTTGCGAAGCCAGGATATTGCTCGCCAATACCAGGCCCTGGCCGGCGATGGCCGCTTGCAGGGCGTAGTGCTCTTCATCGTATTCACGTATGCAAGGTTGCCGGGTCATCCAGCTTTCCCCCGCCTGGGCGCACCAGGCGTCCCAACCGTGGGCGTACAGCTTGGCGTTATGCCAGCGCACGCTGATCAGTGTCGGCGGCTGCCGGGTGGCCAGCGCGACTTGTTCCGGCGAGCCATACACGCCGAAGCTCTCTTCGAACAGGCACATGCCATAGAGGTTCGAGTAGCCGTCCAGGCTGTAGCGCACCACCAGATCGACGCTGGCGTCCTGAAGCAAGTCGATGACTTCGCAATGGGTGTCCAGGCGTACGTTGATGTTCGGATGGCGCGCGTAAAACCGCCCCAGGCGCGGCACCAGCCACAGGGCGGCAAACGCCGCCGTGGTGGATATCGTCAGGTGCGTGGTGCTGCGTTGCGGGCGCAGGCTGTCGACGCTTTGTGCAACTTCCAGCAATGCCCCGTGCAAGCTGTGGAACAGCCGCTGTCCCGCGTCGGTGAGGCGTACCCGGCGCGGCAAGCGTTCGAACAACTGCGCCCCCAGCCAGGTTTCCAGGGAGCGGATCTGGTGGGAAATCGCTGTCGGGGTGACCGCCAGCTCTTCGGCCGCCGCCTTGAAACTGAGCAGGCGTGCAGCCGCCTCGAAGGCTCGCAAGGCATTGAGGGGCAGGGTGGCAAACATTGGAAATCTCCGTATGGATGAAAACAACTCATCCGGATGAACTAACGCTCATTTGCGATCAAGGGCGACCGGGCTCCAATCTTAAAGCCACAGGCCGTTCCGATTGTAGTCGAATTAGAAGGAGTTACAGATGAGCAGCATTCTTGTCGTACAGGGTAGCCCACGCGGTGAGCGTTCCCATTCCCGACGTCTGACGGAGGCATTCATAGTGGCGTGGCAGGCCGCCAATCCACTTTGCCAACCGACTCGCCGCGAGGTGGGCCGCGCCGCCATCCCTGCGGTCAACGAAGCCTTTATTGCGGCGGCGTTTTACTCCGAGCCCCAGGCGCGGCCATTGACCATGCAGGCCGACCTGGCGCTGAGCGATGCGCTGGTTGCCGAATTGCAAGCCCACGATCGCTTGGTAATCTCGGCACCCATGCACAATTTTGGCGTGCCCAGCGGCGTGAAAGCCTGGGTCGACCAGATCGTACGCATCGGCGTGACGTTCAACCACAGCCTCGACAACGGTGTTTCCCAGTACGAGCCGCTGGTGTCGGGCAAAAAGGCGCTGATCGTGACCAGCCGAGGTGATTTCGGCTTCGGCCCTGGTGGCCAATTGGAGGCCATGAACCACGCCGACACCTGGCTGCGGGCGGTGCTGGGCTTCATCGGTATCAACGACGTGACGGTGGTGGCGGCCGAAGGCGAAGAGTCCGCCGAGCACAGCTTCGCGCGTTCCTATGCCGAGGCCGAGCAGCGCTTGCTGGCGCTCGCCCGAACCTTTTGAGGACCTGGGTCTTGCCGCGATCGGGCTGAAGTGCCTCGGGTGTCATAGACTGGTCATCATCGGTACTGATGCTGACCACCTCTTGATCGCAAGGATGTCGCCATGTCGCAACGCTGTGCCACTCGCTACCCCTTGGTGCTGGTCCCGGGCATGCTCGGTTTCATTCGCCTGGTGTTGTATCCGTACTGGTATGGCATCGCAGAGGCATTGCGCCGGGGCGGGGCCGTGGTGATTCCTGTGAAGGTCTCGCCCTTGCATTCATCCGAGGTTCGCGGCGAGCAGCTGTTGGCCCGGATTGAGGAAGTGCTGCGGCAAACCGGCGCGCAAAAGGTCAACCTGATCGGCCACAGCCAGGGCGCCCTCACTGCCCGCTACGCCGCGGCCAAACGCCCGGACCTGGTGGCGTCGGTCTCTTCGGTGGCCGGTACCAACCACGGTTCCGAGCTAGCCGATTACCTGCAAACCCATTACCCGGCCGACAGCGCCAAGGGCCGGGTGCTCAGTGCCTTGCTGCGGCTGATCAACGCGATCATGAGCCTGCTGGACACCGGTTATCACGGGCCACGGCTGCCAGCCGACCTCAAGGCATCCCATGCTTCGCTCACCACTGCCGGGGTGGCGCTGTTCAACGAACGTTATCCACAGGGGCTGCCCCAAACCTGGGGCGGGCACGGGCCGGAAGAGGTCAATGGCGTGCGTTACTACTCCTGGTCGGGGACGTTGCAGCCGGGCAAGACCGACAAGGGTCGCAACCTCTTCGATGGCACCAATCGAAGCTGCCGGTTGTTCGCCCGCACCTTCGTGCGCGAAGCCGGGCAGTGCGATGGTATGGTCGGGCGCTGCAGTTCGCACCTGGGCACGGTGATCCGGGATGACTACCCGCTGGACCATTTCGACATCGTCAATCAGTCGCTGGGGCTGGTGGGCAGGGGGGCGGAGCCGATCCGGTTGTTTGTCGAGCATGCCGAGCGGTTGAAGGCGGCAGGCTTGTAGGACGCAGGGCGTCGCGCGTTATCGTTCGTTGCCGACATGCTCCAGACACTGGTAGTTCATGCTCGGGAAATCGAACAGATGAAGGTGTAACAGGCTTTGTCTACACTGCACCCCATCGCCACACCCTCGTGCGGCAACCAGGAGAAACACCATGAAGATGCTCCGTGTCCCTTTGTTGATGATGGGTTTGCTGCTGTGTTCCCAGGGGTTCGCCGCCACGGCCCAACAAACCAAGATGACCACCTGCAACGCCGACGCCACCGCCAAGGCCCTCAAGGGTGACGAACGCAAGACCTTCATGAGCAACTGCCTCAAGGCGACCCCACAGGACCGCATGAAAAGCTGCAATGCCACTGCCACCGAGCAGGCGTTGAAGGGTGACGCTCGCAAGGCGTTCATGAGTGAGTGCCTGAAGAAAAAATAAGCGCCGGATCTTCTGAGCCCTGGGCCAAATCGGCCGATACAATCCCTAGTGCTGCCAGCGGATCGCTGGCAGACTGCCGATCCTTTCATGCCGTTTTGTCCTGGGGCTGTATGCCAACGTTTTCTCAGCGTCATGTGTTGTTGGTGATCAGTTGGGTGATCATTTTTGGTGGGCTGTTGCTGGTGTTGCCGCTGCGCCTGTTGCCGAGCCTGTTGGCCGGGTTGCTGGTGTTCGAGCTGGTCAACATGCTCACTCCGCAGTTGCAACGATTGATCGAAGGCCGGCGTGCCCGCTGGTTGGCGGTGGCATTGCTCGGCACGTTGGTGGTCAGTGTGCTGACCCTGATCTTTGCCGGCGCCTTCAGTTTCCTGCTGCACGAAGCGGAAAATCCCGGGGCCTCCCTGGACAAGTTCATGACCGTGGTCGATCGCGCCCGTGGGCAACTGCCGCCGTTCATCGATGCCTACCTGCCGGCCAGCGCCGCCGAGTTCCGGGTGGCGATCGGTGATTGGGTGAGCAAGCACTTGAGCGACCTGCAGCTGGTGGGCAAGGACGCGGCCCACATGTTCGTGACGCTGTTGATCGGCATGGTGCTCGGCGCCATCGTCGCCCTGCAGCGCATCCCCGACCTGACCAAGCGCAAGCCCCTGGCCGCTGCGCTGTTCGATCGCCTGAACCTGCTGGTCAAGGCCTTTCGCAACATCGTCTTCGCCCAGATCAAGATTTCCCTGCTCAATACGTTCTTCACCGGGATTTTCCTGGCGGTGGTGCTGCCGCTGTTCGGCATCCAGCTACCCCTGACCAAGACCCTGATCGTGATGACGTTCCTGCTGGGGCTGTTGCCGGTGATCGGCAACCTGATGTCCAACACCCTGATCACTGTGGTCGCCCTGTCATTGTCGATCTGGGTGGCGGTGGCCGCGCTGGGTTACCTGATCGTGATCCACAAGCTCGAATACTTCCTCAACGCCCGTATCGTCGGCGGACAGATCAGCGCCAAGTCGTGGGAATTGCTCATGGCGATGCTGGTGTTCGAAGCGGCATTCGGCCTGCCGGGGGTGGTGGCGGGGCCTATCTACTATGCGTATCTCAAGAGCGAGTTGAAGCAGGTGGGGATGGTTTGATCCGACCGTTGTATCGATTGATCTACCGCTTTCGCGAGCAGGCTCGCTCCCACAGTTCGATCGCATTCGGTCAAACTGTGGGAGCGAGCCTGCTCGCGAAGGGGGCGCCTCGGTCCTGAATCAGGCCTGACTCCCATACCGCTTCATCGCCTCGATCGCCAATCCACTGCCGATACTGCCAAAGATATTGCCTTCCACATGCCGCGCCTGGGGAAGCATCGCCGAGACGCTGTTGCGCAGCGCCGGGATGCCGCTGGAGCCGCCGGTGAAGAACACCGTATCGACCTGATCAACCCGCACGTTGGCATCGTTGAGCAACTGCGTGACGCTGCCGCGTACCCGCTCAAGCAAGCCGTCGATGGCCGACTCGAACAAGGCCCGGCTCAGATCGACGCTCAGGCCCGGTTCGATCCGGTCCAGGGCCACATGGCGCTGGTCGGCGTGGGTCAGGTGAATCTTGGTCTCTTCCACTTCCATCGCCAGCCAGTGCCCGGCGCGCTGTTCGATCAGTTTGAACAGCCGGTCGATGCCCGCGGTGTCTTCGATGTCGTAGCGCATGCTGCCCAGGGCCAGGGTGGATTTCTGCGAATACACCGCGTTGATCGTGTGCCAGGTCGCCAGGTTCATGTGGTGGCTGGTGGGCATGTAGGCGCCGCTTTTCATGCGGCTGCCGTAGCCGAAAAGCGGCATCAGGCCTTGCAGGCTGAGTTGCTTGTCGAAGTCGGTGCCGCCGATGTGCACGCCACCGGTCGCGAGGATGTCGGCGTGACGGTTATCGTGGGTACGACGCTCGGGCGACAGGCGCACCAGGGAGAAGTCCGACGTACCACCGCCGATGTCGACGATCAGCACCAGCTCTTCTTTCTCGATGGTCGATTCATAGTCGAAAGCCGCCGCGATGGGCTCGTACTGGAACGACACTTCCTTGAAACCGATGGCCCGTGCCACATCGACCAAGGTGTTCTCGGCTTCCTGGTCGGCCATTTCGTCGTCATCGACAAAAAACACCGGGCGGCCCAGCACCACTTCTTCGAATTCTCGACCGGCAGTGGCTTCGGCGCGTTTCTTCAACTGGCCGATGAACAGCCCCAGCAGGTCCTTGAACGGCATCGCCGTGCCCAGCACGCTGGTGTCGTGCTTGATCAGCTTGGAACCCAGCAGGCTCTTGAGCGAACGCATCAGACGGCCTTCGTAGCCTTCCAGGTATTCGTGCAGCGCCAGGCGACCGTACACCGGACGGCGCTCTTCCTGATTGAAAAAGACCACCGAGGGCAAGGTGATCTTGTCGTCCTCCAGCGCGATCAACGTTTCCATGCCGGGGCGCAGCCAGCCGACAGTGGAGTTGGACGTGCCGAAGTCGATGCCGCAGGCACGGGCCGGGGATGCGTTTTTCATGTCTTTCAGATTCCGGTCGAAAAAACGGCCGCGCAGTGTATGCCAGTGCGGCGCGGATTCGAAGGCCGGTTATCCGCTAATTCGCAAACACGGGCCTTGAAAGACGACGTCACACCCCCAAACTTGCTGGCATGAGCCTGGCAGCCATCGGGCGGACACAAGAACCGCCACCCGCTGCCGATAAACTTCTGATGCGCCGCCCGGTCCCAATCTTGAGGCTGGTCAACCCGCTGTCCGGTCATCCGGGCATGCCGTGCGTGGCGGTGCGACATCGATAACGGATGGTGATGCTTAAGATGGACTTCAAAGACTATTACAAGATCCTGGGTGTCGAGCCGACGGCCGACGATGCCACGATCAAGGCTGCCTATCGAAAGTTGGCGCGCAAGTACCACCCGGACGTGAGCAAAGAGAAGGACGCCGAAACCAAGTTCAAGGACGTCTCCGAAGCCTATGAGGCGTTGAAAAGCGCCGACAAGCGTGCCGAGTACGACGACCTGCGCCGTTATGGTCAGCACGGACAGCCATTCCAGGGACCGCCGGGTTGGCAGAGCCGTGGCGGTTTTGGTGGCCAGGATACGGGTGACTTCTCGGACTTCTTCAGTTCGATCTTTGGCAATCGCGGGCCGGGTTTCGGTGGCCGTCAATCGGGTCGCAGCGCCGGCCGTCGGGGGCAAGACGTGGAAATGGAATTACCGATCTTCCTGGAAGAAACCCTGTCGAACGAGTCGAAGAAGGTCAGTTTCCAGGTGCAGCAATACAACGCGGCGGGCCAG
Organism: Pseudomonas sp. R4-84; assembly: GCF_054130985.1. Classification (NCBI taxonomy): domain Bacteria; kingdom Pseudomonadati; phylum Pseudomonadota; class Gammaproteobacteria; order Pseudomonadales; family Pseudomonadaceae; genus Pseudomonas; species Pseudomonas sp. R4-84. Next base: position 4,939,981 of record NZ_CP096390.1, on the reverse strand, counting down.
CACGTGAGCAATACCAGCAAGAGCCTGAACGTGAAGATCCCGCTGGGGGTGACCGATGGCGAGCGTATCCGCCTCAAGGGCCAGGGCGCGCCGGGAATCGGTGGTGGCGCCAATGGGGACTTGTACCTGACCATTCGTTTCGCGCCGCACCCCAAGTTCGACGTCGAAGGCCAAGACCTGATCATCACCTTGCCCCTGGCGCCATGGGAATTGGCGCTGGGGACCGAGGTCGCGGTGCCGACCCTCACCGGCAAGATCAACCTCAAGGTCCCGGCCGGCAGCCAGAACGGCCAGCGCATGCGCGCCAAGGGCCATGGCCTGCGCAACAAGGCCGGCGAGCGCGGCTACCTGTTCGTGCAGCTCAAGGCCGTGATGCCCAAGGCCAGCGATGAATCGGTCAAGGCGTTGTGGGCCGAGTTGGCGAAGAAAGCTGCGTTCGATCCTCGGGAGCACTTCTGACCGGTAACCACAGGCCTGGCAACGCACTCCGTGGCGAGGGAGCTTGCTCCCGCTGGGCTGCGAAGCAGCCCCAAAACCATTCGACACGGTGCGCCAGGAAAAACCGGTAGGCAGGTTTTACGACTGCTGCGCAGCCGAGCGGGAGCAAGCTCCCTCGCCACAAAACCGGGTTTTCACAATCCTGGCTAGACTCGACAGTTGAAGCATTGGGAGAAGCAGACCATGAACGACCCGATCATCGAACTGAACCTGATGGAATTCTGTGAAGCCGCTGCGTTGGCGGATGTCCACGTGATTGAAATCGTCGAGCACGGCATCCTCGAGCCCCACGGCGCGGCCCCGACCGATTGGCGTTTCACCGATTACGAACTGGTCCTGGCCCGCCGGGCCGCCAAGCTGCGCCGTGAGTTGGAACTGGAATGGGAAGGTGTCGCGCTGGCGCTGGATCTGTTGGAGGAGGTCCAGCAGTTGCGATCCGAGAACCGTCGGCTGCGCCAGCAACTGGGCCGTTGGGTGGAGTAGGCACGCGCGGGGTCCCTGGCGGAAAAAAACGATAAATAGTTACCGCACTCGTCAGTGACGCGCTGGGTAGGCTCGGGTTTTCCACCATCAAGGATGATCCGAATGCCATTACCTATTTCTGCCGTTAGCGACCCCGGCATGACGCCGCTGCCTGAAAATCGCGGCGTCCATGTCGACCTGCTCAGGCAGCGCGTTCCCGATTGGTACATCGGGGCCGTCATGCGGCGCCAGCAGGCGTTGAGCGACCACGACCTGAAACTCCCGGCCTGGTACCCCAAGACCTCCCACGAAACCCGGACCCGCCTCAAGGACCAGCATGCGCGCTACCGCGCCAGCCTGAACCTGATCGACAACAGCTTGGGCCGCATCGAGGATATCCGCGCCTTTGCCAAGCCGTTGCTGACCCAGGCCATCCAGCAGGAATTCAAGCGAACCCTGGATGTGGAGAAGGTTTATTACGCCCGCCAGTACGCCAGCAAGACACGCAAGGACCTGGGCAGCACGCTGCTTCACCGCCTGACGGGCGAGGCCTGGGATACCTACGAGTACCGAGGTGCTTCGCTGCTGGAAACGGCACTGGCGAACTTCGAACCCGACGAAGAGCAAAAGCTCGATTGCGATGGCTGCCATGTCATCACCACCACGGCGCTGACCGCCAGCGGTACGCCTGCGCCTACGCTGGAGGCCGTTCGGGCGGGGGCGTTAATCGCTCCGCACGCCTTTGCCAGACTATGCCGCAAGCTGGACCTGGGGCGCCGCTACCAGCAGCACATTCGTGCCATCGCTCGACCCGCTGACGAAGACGCCCGCCGCCGTCTGGACCAGCAAATGCGCGACCACCACCGTCAGTCGTTGGCGCTGAGTGTCGAAGTCGCCTGGGCCAAGGCCGACATCAGCCGTGACACGTACCTGATGCTGCGGCAAGTGGTCGGCGATCAGGACGGCGCCATGCTCGACGGGCGACCGGTGACGTTCACTTCGCTGAAAATCTTCGACACCGAACTGGTCGGCCCGGTACTGATGGGGCCCGACCGGGAAAATACCCGGCGCCTGGAGCGTGTGGTGGCGTATCTACCGGGCGATCCCGAGCATCCTCTCAAGGAGTATCCGTCCAGCACCGAGTTCATGGTGGAACTGCGTCGGCGCCTCCATGGCATCGCCTACCGACAGTTTTTCAGCCGTTTCGTACCGCTGAGCCAGCAAGGGCATTTTTTCAAGCAGTTCGACCAGTTGTACCAACCCTCTCCCGAGGCCGATACCCAATCGGACTATCCGCTCAAGCCCTCGTTGAAGAATTTGCGCATGGCCGCATCGCCCATCACCGGCTCGCTGTGGGAAGCCTTGCGCCGCGAGCAATTGCAGAAAATCGAGATGGACGCGCGAACGGTGGCGGTGCCCACCGCCGATGAAGACAAAGCCGCCCGCCTGGCGCGCCTGGAGAGTTGGACGAACACGGTGATCGACGTGCTTAACCAATTGGCATTCGTGGTGCCTGCGTTAGGGCCACTGATGCTGACCGTGGCGGCCGTGCAGATGTTCGAAGAAGCGTTCGAAGGTATCGAGGCGTTCGAGCAAGGGGAAACCCAGGAGATGTGGGCGCACTTTTCCAGCGTGGCGCTCAATATCGCGTTTATCGTCGCAGGCGCCAAAGTGTTGCCGAAGATCCAGGCATCGGCCAGGGTGGATCGGTTGGAAGCGGTTGAACGGGCCAGCGGGGAGTCGCGACTCTGGAACCCTGATCTCACGCCGTACCGCAGTCCTTTGCGCCCACTCGTCGGCGCCGTCCCGGACAGTCTAGGGCTGTACGAGGTCAGTGGCCGCAAGGTCCTGCCATTGGACGGGCACCACTACGAAGTACAACAGGACCCGATTACCCACCGCTATCGCATCCGTCATCCTTCCCGGCCGGATGCCTACCAGCCCAAGCTGACGCACAACGGCAGCGGCGCCTGGAACCATGAACTCGAAAGACCACAGGGTTGGAAAGGCACAACCCTGATGCGCAGGCTGGGCCATCGGGTCGAGGATTTCAGCGACAGCGAACTGGAGCAGATCCGCATCGCCAGTGGCACCAGCGAGGACGTGTTGCGACGCATGCATGTGGAAGGCGAGCCGATGCCCGCATTGCTGGCCGATACGGTCAAGCGCTTTGACTTGGCGCGACAAGTCGACAATTTTATCGGGCAGCTGCAAAGCGAGGATTCGCTGCGACAGGACGAAGCCGATCCAGTGACGCAGTTGCACTTGCTTGCCGGTTATGGCCCCTGGCCAAGCGGGCTGAGATTGAAGGTGGTGGACGGGGCGGGCAAGACGCTCTGGCGGTATGTTCGTCCATCCCAGGGCTCGGCTCCGGTGAGTGATGTGATCATTCCCGAGGCAAAGGTGCGTACCTCTTCGGTGCTGAAGAATCTGATCGAGGCGGTGGACGCGACCGGGAAGGATCTGCTGGCCGACACCCGTCCGGCGATAGCGAAAACGAACATGGATGCTCGGATTCGCCAGCTCAGGAACAACCTCGCGGAAGTGGCGCGGCGTGAAAAAGTCCAGCTGCTCAATGATTACTACGCCAGGAGCCAAGAGCCAGTCGACCCTCGGGTGGCGTTGATCAAATCCCGCTTCCCATCGGTGCCGGCCGCGGCCATCGAGCAGATGATCACCGATGCCAACCGTGCGGAGCTTCAGCAGATGGCCGCGTGGAATGACGCCGATCCCACCCAGACCAAGCCGATTCCGCTGCGCATCGCCGAGGAACTGCGTCATTGTCAGCGAACGGTGCGTTTGAACCGGGCCTATGAAGGCCTGTACCAGCCTGCGTTGGCGACCGCGGACACGCCCCGATTGGCGCTGGCAACGCTCAAGACCCTGCCCGGCTGGAGCGACACGGTGCGTATCGAACTGCGAGACGATCATGCGGGCGGCGCCTTGGTCGACAGCATCGGGCCGCTGGAGGCGGCGCAGACCAAGATCGTGGTCAGGGACGGTGCTCGCTACCAGGCCCTTGATGACCGGGGCAATGAATTGAGCCATTGGGGCAGCGTCTTCGACGCGTTGCAACACGCCCTGCCGGACGCCGAGCGCCAGGCCATGGGGCGCCCTTCGATCCACCAGGGCGGCCTGCTGGAAAAGGCCCTCGGGAAAGCGCCATTGCCGCGCAATTCGTTGGCGCGAACCTTGAACTTGCCCGCCATCAAGCCATCGTTCCGCTCACCGATGCGCCTGGCGTCGGGCGCGGTGGGATACCCGCTGAGCGGGCTGCGAGCCTTGTTGGGGCTGGGGCGTTCGGTGGAAAGTCGCGTCCTGGAGTTGTACCCCAACCATACGAACGAACAGGTCCGGGCGTTGCTGGCTTCATTGGGCGACGGCGCCGTGGCGGAGCTCAAGCGACGCAAGATCGAGCTGGAGATGCTGGATCGGGACCTCGACCGTTGGGCCAATACGACCAGTTGGATTTATTCGGGCGACCGCATGGAGCAGGTGCCACCCGTGCGCAAGCGCGGGGTGGCCGATCAGATCAAGCGTTGCTGGAGGCGCCAGACCGCCGTGGTGACAGCCGCGGATGGCCGCGCGGCGGGCTATCAGCTCGATCTGGGCCGGCTGACAGTCGGTTACCTGCCGGAGCTGTCGGCGGATTTCAGCCACGTGGCCTCGCTGAAAATGGCAGGCATGGACCTGTCACAACAGGCCTGCGAAGGTTTTCTTTCCGGTTTTTCCTCTCTTCGCTGGCTGGACATGACTGACAACCGCCTGGCCCAAATTCCCGCGGCCTTGGGGGCAATGGATGGCCTGACCAAGCTGCTGCTCAAAGACAACACCATTACCCTGACCCCTCGTTGTGTTGAAGTCCTGCAGGGTCTTACCCGACTGAAGGTCCTCAATCTGGAAAACAACCCCGTGGGGCAGCTGCCGGATTTCAGTCGAATGTCCGATTTGCGCGGCCTGGGCCTCAAGGGCACCGGAATCGACACCTGGCCCGCCGGCCTGCACGGCTTGCCGCTGGAGTTCGTCGATTTACGCGACAACCAGTTGACCGACGTTCCGGAGGCGCTGCTCAACCCGGCGGCGGCTGACGTCCTTGCCACGGCCCGCGTCAACGGCGTGACTTTCCTCCAAGGCAATCCATTGAACGCAGCGACCCAGCAGCGCCTGCATGATTACTGGGCGGACCTGTGGCGTGAGCATCCCGAGTGGATAACGTTGCGTCAACACGGGGCGTTTGGTCATGTCGCGGTGGGAACGGCGGCCAATGTGCAGCAGTGGGTGCAGAATTTGCCCGACAGCCAATTACCCAACAAACGCGCGTTGTGGCAAAGCCTGGCGAGTGAACCGCAATCGGGTGAGTTCTTCGAGCTGTTGAATCGCCTGGCCACCTCCTATCAAGGCGAAGAAAGCTACTCGGACCTGCAGTCGCGTGTCTGGCAAATGCTGGAAGCCGCCGAGGCTTCCACCGACCTGCGTCGTGAGTTGTTCGAACTGGCGGGGGCTCCGGCGTGTGAGGACCGCGCAGCGTTATCGTTCAGCTACCTGGAAATCAGATTGATGATTCACGACGCCAAGGCCACGGCCAATGGCGAGGCTGAGGCCGGGACGTTGATCAAATTGGCCAAGGGATTGTTTCGCATCGATGAAGTGGAGCGCATCGCTCTGGAGGACATTCAGCGACGGCGTGACGCCATCACGGCCCGCCGGGACCTGTCGGCCGAGCAGAAGGCCCGGCACCTGGCAGAGATAGAGGAAGTCGAAGTGCGCCTCGCCTACCGGGTGGGGCTGAGGGATCGGCTGGCGTTACCGGGGCAGCCGAAAGGCGGGCGTTTTGTCCACCTGGGCAACGTCACCCAGGACATGCTGGATGCAGCCGCTACCCAGGTCCTGGCCCTGGACGATTCACCTCGGCAGGTGCAATCGCTGCTGGAGCGTGAATTCTGGATCGACTTTTTGAAACAGCAGCATGAAGCCGCGTTCCAGGCGCTGACCGACACCCTTATCACCGACCAGCTTGCATTGGATGAGGCCAAGGCGGCCGGAACCCTGGAGGAGGCTGACTATGGGACCAAGTCCGAGGCACTGGGCCTGCAGCACAGCGTCAAGGAAGCGGAGCTGATCCAGTCATTGACCGAGGAAGAGCTGGACGCGCAGGTGCAAAGTACTGATCTGTAACGCGGATTCTTGGGTCCGGAGCGGGGGTGAGGCCGCGGTGGGTTTGTTTGTCATGTCCTGTGATGAAAGCGATAAATAGTTACCGCATTCACGGAGCGAGCAATGGTTAGGCTCGGGTTTTCCAACCTCAAGGATGACCCGATATGCCAGAGCCTACCGTTGCAAAAAGCGCCACGACTTCACCCGCTTCGAAACACGGCGAGCACGACGATCTGCTCAGAAGTCGCATTTCCTCCTGCTACATGAAAGCCACCGCGCAGCGCCAGAAGGCGCTGAGCGATCATGACCTGGAGCTTCCAGACTGGTACGTGAAGACGACCCACCAGACCAGGGCCAACCTAAAAAGCATTCACGAGCGATACTGCGCAATTTTCAACCAGGTCGACTTCGCGCTGGGCAAGGTCCAGGACATACGCACCTTCGCCGAACCCTTGCTCAGCCAGGCCATCCAGACAACCTTCAGGCGTACGCTCAATGTCCGGGAGGTTTATTTTGCCCGCAAGTTCGCGGTCAAGACGCGTACCGACTTGGGCATCAACTTGCTCCATCGACTGACGGGCGAGGGCTACGACACTTACCAATACCGGGGCGGTTCGTTATTGGACGTCGCGCTGGCGAATTTTGAACCCGAAGAAGAACACAAACTCGATTGCGATGACTGCCATCTCATCACCACCACGCCGGTGTCCGCCGATGGCACCTTGAGTCATACCCTGGAATCCGTGCGCGCGGGAGCATTGCCCATTGCCCCCGAGGCGTTCATCAAGCTATGCCGCAAGCTCGACCTGGGACGCAAGTATCGGGAACACCTCACGACGATCCTGGAACCGAACGACCGCCAGGCCCGCGAACGGTTGGATGAACAGTTGCGCGAGCATCACAAGCAACTCCTCACGATCAGTACCGAGATCGCCCACGCCAAGGCGGACATCCGGCAGGACACCTACCGAATGTTGCAGCGGGTAGTGGGTGGGCAGCCCTCGGCCGAGCTGGACGGCCGCGCGGTGACCTTCGCGACGTTGACGGTCCTTGACGTCGAGCTTGTCGGGCCTTTGCTGATCGGGCCAGAGCGCGACCGCAGTACCCGGTTGGAGCGGGTCGTGGCGTATATCCCGGACGACCCCGAGCACCCGGTGAAGGAATACGCCTCCAGCTACGAATTCATGGTCGAACTGCGTCGCCGCCTCCACAACCTCGACTACCGGCGCTTCTTCAGCCGCTTCGTGCCGTTGCATGAGCAAGGGCATTTCTTCGAGCGTTTCAACCGTCTCTTCAAACCCTCTTCGCAAACCGATGCCAAAGGCGACTTCCCCCTCAAGTCGAACCTGCCCAGGCTGCCGATGAGCGCGTCCGACCTCAAGGGTTTCTTGTGGGAGACGCTACGGGTGAATCAGGTCCGCAAGATTTACCAAGACGCACGGGTCGCGGCAGTTCCTACAGGGGATGAAGACAAGAAGGCGCGTCAGGCGCGCCTGGAAAGTTGGGAAAGCACGGTCATCGATGTGCTCAACATGGCGGCGTTCGTTGTTCCCGGGCTCGGCCAGGTGATGATGGCGGTGTGGGCGTTGCAGATGCTGTACGAGGCGTTCGAAGGCATCGAGGCGTTCGAGCAGGGGGAAACCAAGGAAATATGGGCGCACGTTTCCAGCCTGGCGCTCAACGCCGCGTTCATGGTGGCAGGCGCCAAAGTGCTCCCGCGCATCATGCCATCGGCTACGGTGGATCAACTGGCGCCCGTCACTTCGCCGACTGGCGAAAGACGGCTCTGGCGACCCGACCTGGCGCCTTACCAGAGCGATCTGGAGCCGCCCGCGAATTCGCAACCCGATGCCTTGGGCTTGCACCGCGTCAACGGTCGCGACGTCTTGCCATTGGACGACAGTCACTACGAAGTCCAGCAAGACCCGGCCACCCAACGTTATCGCATTCGCCATCCTTCCCGACCGGATGCCTATCAGCCTGAGCTGACAAACAACGGCAGCGGTGCCTGGAACCATGAGTTGGAACAGCCGCGAAGCTGGGACGGTGCGACCCTGATGCGCCGGCTCGGCCACCGCGTCAAGGATTTCAGCGATGCCGAGCTCGAGCACATTCGTACCGCCAGTGGCACCAGCGAGGACGCGCTGCGGCGCATGCACGCCGAGGGCGAGCCGGTGCCGGTGTTGCTCGACGACACGATCAAGCGCTTCGACATCGCTCGCAAGGTCGATGCTTTCCTGCTGCACATGCAAAGCGAAGATCCGCTGATCTATGAGAAAGCCGATTCGATGACGCAGCTGCACTTGCTCACGGGTTACGGCCCATGGCCAGAAAACTTGAAGCTGAAGGTGATCGACAGCGCGGGCAAGTCCCTGTGGGAATACGCTCACCCAACGGATGGAACGTCCATGGTCCGTGAAGTCATCGTCAGCGATACGGAAGTGGATTCATCTTCATTCCCCAGGAACCTGATCGAGGCCGTGGATGCGACGGGCAATGATCTGTTGGCCGGCACGCGCCCGGCCATCGCGAAAACCGAGATGAACGCCCGGATCCAACAGTTTCGCAAGAATCTCCTTGAAGTGGCGGTGCGCGAGAAAAACCAACTGATCCATGATCACTACGCCAAGGGCGATGTGTCGAAAGACCCGCGGGTCAAGCTGATCCAATCCCGTTTTCCTTCGGTTCCGGCGGCCGCCATCGAGCAGATAATGGCCCACGCCAGTCCCGGCGAAACGCGGCAAATGGCCGGATGGGATTACACCGATGCGACCCAGACCAAACCCATCCCGCTGCGCATCGCCGAAGAGCTGCGTCACTTCCAGCGGGCGATCCGCTTGAACCGGGCCTACGAAGGGTTATACCAAGAGAGCCTGGCCACGGCGGATACACCCCGCCTGGCGCTGGCGACCCTCAAGACCCTGGCGGGTTGGAGCGATACGGTACGCATCGAACTGAGGGAGGATTTCACCTCGGGCAGATTGATCGACAGTGTCGGGCCGTCGGACTCGACGCAGGTCAAGATCGTGGTCAAGCGTGACGATCTCTATCAAGCCCATGACGACAGCGGCAACGACCTGAGCAGCGAGGGCAGCCTCTATGCGGCCTTGCAGCATGCGCTGCCGGATGCCGAACGCCAGGCCATGGGCCGCCCCTCGATTCATCATGGCGCGTTGCTGAAGACGGCTATCGGCGCGGCGCCGGTGAGCCGGGGTTCATTGGCAAAGGTCTTGAAGATGCCGGCAGTCAAACCGTTGCTCGTGTCGCCAATGCGCCTGGCCTCGGGCAGATACGGCTATCCATTGGGCGGGCCGCTGGAATGGCTGCGCCTGGGCCGGTCGCCTGAAAGACGGGTGCGAGAGTTGTTTCCCGATTATTCGTCCCAGGAAGCCCGGGCCTTCGTGCGGGAACTGGGCGACAGAGCGACCGTGGAGATCGGTCGCCTTGAAACCGAGTACCGTACGTTGCGCGACGAGCTGGACCGTTGGGTCGCTTCCACCGAGACGGATGAAGGGAACGACGACTTAGCGGCGTCATGGCGACGAGTCAAGCAAAACACCGCCGATCGTATCCGTAAATGTTGGAGGCGCCAGTCCCGGGCCATCATCGTGGTCGACGGCCGGCGTGTCGGGTATGAGCTTGATTTGAGCTGGATGCATATGAGGTCGTTGCCGCAACTGTCGGCTGATTTCAGCCACGTGACCTTCCTGAAACTTAATAACATGGGTTTGTCGCAACAAGCCTGCAACGGTTTCCTCACGCGTTTTCCTGCCGTTCGTTGGCTGGACATGAGCTATAACAACCTGACCGAAGTGCCGGAGGCGTTGGCGGCAATGCCCCGTCTGAGCAACCTCACGCTGGCATCGAACCAGATCGGCCTGACGCCGCGTGGCGTTGAGATCCTGGCCGGCCTGCCCGCCATGGAATTCCTTACCCTCAACGACAATCCACTGGGTCGTTTGCCGGACTTCAGCACCATGCCGGCCCTGACGGAGCTGTCGCTTCGAAACACCAGGATCGACACTTGGCCCACGGGCCTGCTGGAACAGCCGCTGGAGGAACTGGACTTGCGCGCCAACCAACTGACCGAAGTGCCGGCACACGTGATCGATCCGCCCGCCGACCAGGCCCACGCCATGGCCCGGCTCAATGGCGTGACCTTTATCCAGGGCAATCCGATGGGCGAGGCGACCAGGCAGCGCCTGCGTGAGTATTGGGCGAATCTTCATCAGGCCCATCCCGAATGGACCGCCCCGCGAATGCAAGGAACACTCCAGCTGGCGGCCAACGCTCCGGTGGGTGGGCGCACAGGTGTGCGGCCATGGTTGCGTGATCTGCCGCCTGAACAACAGCAGGATAGAAAAGACCTGTGGCGAAGCCTCCAGGCGGAGCCGCAATCCGGGGAGTTCTTTCAGCTATTGAGTCGATTGATCGGGTCCTACCAGGACACCGAGAACTATTCGGACCTGCAGGCCCGCGTCTGGCAAATGCTGGAGGCTGCCCGGGATTCCACTGACTTGCGTCGTGAGCTTTTTGAATTGGCTGGAGAGCCGGCCTGTGAAGATCGTGCTTCGTTGTCGTTCAGCAATCTGGAAATCAAATTGATGATCCACAACGCCAAGGCGTTGCCGGTGGAAGGGGATGAGGCTGCCACGCTGATTCGCCTGGCCAAGGGATTGTTCCGGCTGGATGAAGTGGAGCGTATAGCGCTGCGGGACATCCAGGGGCGTCGTGCTGCCATCAATGCTCGTGAAGAACTCACCGCCGCGCAAAAGACCGAGTTGATCAGGCAGATCGAGGAAGTCGAGGTCCGGTTGGCCTATCGTGCGGGGCTCCGGGACCGGCTGGAATTGCCGGGGCAACCGAAAGGTGGACGCTTCACCAGCCTGGGCAACGTCTCCAGCGCCATGCTTGATGCCGCGGCCGCCGAGGTGTTGTCCCTGGACGACTCGCCCGAACAAATGCAGTCACTGGTGGGCCGTGATTTCTGGATCGACTATTTGAAGCAGCAACACGCGGCAGACTTCCAGGCATTGACCGACGCCCTCACTGAGGATCTGCTGGCGCTGGATGAGCAGAAAGCGGACGGAACCCTGGAGGAAGCGGACTACAACAGTCGAACCGAGGCGCTGGACTTGCAGCAAAGGTTCAAGGAAGCGGAGCTGATCCAGTCGTTGACCCAGGATGAACTGGATTCGCCCCAGGAGAGTACAGACCTGTAAGGCGAACCGGCGGCGAGGGCACTTGCCTTCTCGCCGCCGGCTCTGTTCAGAACAGGAAATAGCGCTGCGCCATCGGCAACACGTCGGCCGGTTCACACCACAGCAGCACGCCGTCGGCCTTGACCTGATAGGTCTGCGGGTCGACGTTGATACTAGGCAGGTAGTCGTTGTGGATCAGGTCTGTCTTCTGCACGTCGCGGCAGCCTTTGACCACGGCGATTTTTTTCTTGAGCCCAAGCTGTTCCGGCAGCCCGGCCTCGGCGGCGGCCTGGCTGATGAACGTCAGGCTGGTGGCGTGTCGCGAGCCGCCGTAGCTGGCGAACATCGGCCGGTAATGCACCGGCTGCGGCGTCGGGATCGAGGCGTTGGCGTCCCCCATCAGGCTGGCGGCAATCGCTCCGCCCTTGAGAATGAGCGTCGGCTTGACGCCGAAGAATGCCGGGCGCCACAGCACCAGGTCGGCCCACTTGCCCACTTCGATGGAGCCCACTTCATGGCTGATGCCGTGAATAATCGCCGGGTTGATGGTGTACTTGGCGATGTAGCGCTTGATGCGGAAGTTGTCGTTGCCTTCGCCGTCGCCGGACAGGGCGCCGCGTTGCTTTTTCATCTTGTCCGCGGTCTGCCAGGTGCGCGTGATCACTTCGCCAACGCGGCCCATGGCCTGGCTGTCGGAGCTGATCATGGAGAAAGCGCCGAGGTCGTGGAGGATGTCTTCGGCGGCGATGGTCTCGCGTCGGATACGGCTTTCGGCGAACGCCACGTCCTCGGCAATGCTCGGGTCCAGGTGGTGGCAGACCATCAGCATGTCCAAGTGTTCGTCGATGGTGTTGCGGGTGAACGGCCGGGTCGGGTTGGTGGAGCTGGGCAGCACGTTGGGGAAACCGCAGGCCTTGATGATGTCCGGCGCGTGACCGCCACCGGCGCCTTCGGTGTGGTAGGTGTGGATGGTGCGGCCCTTGAACGCGGCCAGGGTGGTCTCGACGAAACCGGACTCGTTGAGGGTGTCGGTGTGGATCGCGACCTGCACGTCGTACTGGTCGGCCACGCTGAGGCAGTTGTCGATGGCCGCCGGGGTGGTGCCCCAGTCTTCGTGCAGCTTCAGGCCGATGGCGCCGGCCTTGACCTGTTCGACCAGCGGCTCCGGCAGGCTGGCGTTGCCCTTGCCGGTGAAACCCATGTTCATTGGGAAGGCGTCGGCGGCCTGAAGCATGCGCGCCAGGTGCCACGGCCCGGAGGTGCAGGTGGTGGCGTTGGTTCCGGTGGCCGGGCCCGTGCCGCCGCCGATCATGGTGGTGACGCCGCTCATCAAGGCTTCTTCGATCTGCTGCGGGCAGATGAAGTGGATGTGGGTGTCGATGCCACCAGCGGTGAGGATCATGCCTTCGCCGGCAATCACTTCGGTGCTGGCGCCGATGGCGATGGTGACGTCGGGCTGGATGTCCGGGTTGCCGGCCTTGCCGATGGCCGCGATGCGTCCCTCCTTGAGGCCGACATCAGCCTTGACGATGCCCCAGTGGTCGATGATCAGCGCGTTGGTGATCAGCGTGTCGACGACCTCGGCAGCCAACAGCTGGCTCTGGCCCATGCCATCGCGAATCACCTTGCCGCCGCCGAATTTCACCTCTTCGCCGTAGGTGGTGAAATCCTTTTCCACCTCGATCCACAGCTCGGTGTCGGCCAGGCGGACCTTGTCGCCGACGGTGGGGCCGAACATGTCGGCGTAGGCTTGGCGGGAGATTTTCATGTGCTTGCCTTGAGATTCAATTGAATGTTGAAGCCGTTCGCTGCGCTCACTCATCGCGAGCAAGCTCGCTCCCACAGTTTGATCGCGGTCCCCTGTGGGAGCGAGCTTGCTCGCGATGGGGCCAGAGCAGACACCGCATGACCTAAAGGTCGCCCATGATCCGCCCGGCAAACCCGAACACCCGGCGATGCCCGGCCAGGTCCACCAGTTCCACCTCTCGGCTCTGACCCGGCTCGAAGCGCACGGCGGTGCCGGCCGGTATGTTCAGGCGCATGCCACGGCTGGCGGCGCGGTCGAAGGCCAGGGCGTCGTTGGTCTCGAAAAAATGAAAATGCGACCCGACCTGGATCGGCCGGTCGCCGCTGTTGGCGACCTTCAGCGTCACGGTGCGGCGGCCGGCGTTGAGCTCGATATCGCCGGGCTGAACCTGGTATTGGCCTGGAATCATTGCGGTTGTCCCAAAGTCTTGTAGTAGATGGCGGTCGGGGTGTAGGTCCCGTCCGGGCTCTGGCAGTAGTCGGGCAGTTCTCCGACGCGGGTGTAGCCCATGGCGCGGTAGAACGCCTCGGCTTCGGAACCGGCCTCGGTGTCGAGGTACAGCAGCCCACGCTTGTGCTGACGGGCGCCGAGCTCCAGGGCGCTCATCAATTGCTGGCCCAGGCCCCTGCGACGAGCGTCGCCGCGCACCAGCAGTTTTTGTACTTCGGCGCGGTTGAGGCCGTTGGGCTTCTGGCACAGGGCGAGCTGGACGCTGGCCTGTACCTGTTCATCCTTGACCACCACCCACAACAGCAGGTGACCCTGATTGAGGCTGGCCTGGACTTCATCGAAATAAGCCCTGGCCTGGGCGGCATCCAGGTCGGCCATGAACCCCACGCTGGCGCCATGACCCACGGCGTCGAGCAACAGGTCGACCAGGCCCTGGCGATAATGCGCAAAGCTTTCAGCGTGGATTCGACGCAACTGGGCGGCGTTCATTCGGTATTACTCCTTGTCCATGGCGGGCGGTGGCGCCCCGGGGTCGAGGACCAACTGCATGAAGGTCAGGTCCAGCCAACGGCCGAACTTGGTGCCCACCTGGGGCATCTGCCCGGTGGTGACGAAACCCGCCCGCTCATGGAGGCGAATCGACGCCGCGTTGCCGCTCTCGATAGCGGCGACCATGACGTGCTTGCCGCAGGCCCGGGCGCGCTCGATCAGGTCGCTCATCAGCACAGGGCCAAGACCCTTGCCGCGCTGGTCCCGGCAGACGTACACCGAATGCTCGACGGTGTGGCGGAAGCCGTCGAACGGCCGCCAGTCGCCGAACGAGGCATACCCAAGCACGTTGTCCTCGGCATCGATGACCACCCGTACCGGGTAGCCCTGGGAGCGCCGGGCACTGAACCAGGCCTGGCGATTGCCCAGGTCCACGGGTTGCTCGTTCCAGATCGCCGTGGTGTTGAGCACGGCATCGTTGTAGATGTCGCGGATCGCCGGCAGGTCGCGGTGCTGGGCGTCTCGGATCTGATAAGTCATGCCGTTGCCTCAGACGATGGGTTGGTGGACGGTGACCAGTTTGGTGCCGTCGGGAAACGTCGCCTCTACCTGGATTTCCGGGATCATTTGCGGGATGCCTTCCATCACCTGCTCGCGGCTCAGCAAGGTGGTGCCGTAGTGCATGAGCTCGGCCACGGTCTGGCCGTCGCGGGCGCCTTCGAGCAACGCGGCGGAAATGTAGGCCATGGCCTCTGGGTAATTGAGCTTCAAGCCCCGGGCCAGTCGCCGCTCGGCGACGAGGCCGGCGGTGAAGATCAGCAGCTTGTCTTTTTCGCGTGGGGTCAGGTCCATGTGCAATCCATAAGGGGCAGACAATTTTTTTCGCAGTAAACACCGATCCCTTGTGGGAGCGAGCTTGCTCGCGATGGCAATCGAACATTCAACATAATGGTTGGCTGATACACCGCTATCGCGAGCAAGCTCGCTCCCACAGGTAAAAGCAATTTCAGGTGCTCCAAATTCTAGGTGGCACAGCCTCTCGACCAAGCAACGCCGGGCGCAGGAGCCGCCACAACTCAATCAACCACCCCCGCGCCAACAATGCCTCGCTCGCCAGGCAGCGTGCCACGACCAGGCCGGGCAGTTGGGTCAGGTCGCCACGCACGGCATGGTCCAGGGAGCGGCAGCGCTCCAGCAGCTCGCTGTCGACCTCGCCGGTCACCAGCAAGGTGGCAAACACCGGGTCGCCGCCCAGGCCGATGGGGGAGTCGAGCAACCCATCGCCACCGGCGATGCGCTGACGCTCGTGCCAGAGCAACTGGCCGTCGCGGCGGATGTCCAGCCACGACTGAAAGTGTCCCACGTCGAACCGCTCGCCGCTGGCCGGCCGACCGAGGGCAACGATGTCCCAGTAGAACAAGCGGGCGTCGCCTTGCAGATCGATGTTCGTGCTGAGTTCGGCCTGGGCCGCGCTGAAGACGATGGTTTCCTGAGGGAGCCATTCCAGGGTCGCGCCAGGGGCCACGCTCAGGCTCAGTTGCTGGTACGCCGGGCCGGCGGCGCGGTACCACTTGGCCGCGCCGGGGCTGGTCAATTGCGCCCAGGCGCCCTGGCCGACCTGGGCCGAAATGTCCAACCGATCCCCACCGGCAATGCCGCCGGGCGGGTGGACGATGATGTGCTGGCACACCTCGGGACCTTCGGCGTACAAGTGCTTCTGCACCCGCAACGGGCCTTTGTGCCGGCGCTGGACCGGGCGCGTGCAATCACCGAATCGGGCATAGCCCAAGTCCAGCTCGGCGTGCCAGCTGGGGGTGAACAGGGCGGATGGCGATACAGGTAGATTCATGATTTTCTGATTGTCGTCGGGACGCTACAGACTAGATCGTAACCAATCCGCGCACACCCTCGGCTTCCATATTTTCTCCACGGCCCTGCTGCACGATCTCGCCCCGGGACATCACCAGGTACTGATCAGCCAGCTCGGCGGCGAAGTCGTAGAACTGCTCCACCAGCAAAATCGCCATGTCGCCCCGGGCCGCGAGTTTCTTGATCACCGCGCCGATTTCCTTGATCACCGACGGCTGGATGCCTTCGGTGGGCTCGTCGAGAATCAGCAGTCGCGGCCGGCTGGCCAGGGCCCGGCCAATGGCGAGCTGCTGTTGCTGGCCGCCGGACAGATCACCGCCACGGCGTTGTTTCATCTGCAGCAGCACCGGGAACAATTCGTAGATGAAGGCCGGCACTTCCTTGGCCTCCGAACCGGGAAAGCGCGACAGGCCCATCAGCAGGTTTTCTTCTACCGTCAGGCGCCCGAAAATCTCCCGGCCCTGGGGCACGTAGGCGATGCCGGCGTGCACCCGCTGGTGCGGCTTGAACGCGGTGATGGCCTTGCCTTCCCAATTCACCACGCCTTCCTTGGCCGGCAGCAGGCCCATCAAGCATTTGAGCAGGGTGGTCTTGCCCACGCCGTTGCGACCGAGAAGGCACGTCACCTCGCCGACCTTCACGTCGAACGACAGGCCGCGCAGGATGTGGCTACCGCCGTAGTATTGGTGCAGCTTGTCGACTTGCAGCATTTTCCAGATTCTCCTCAGGTCCCTTGTGGGAGCGAGCTTGCTCGCGATAGCGGTGGGTCAGTTACATTGCATTCCAGCTGATCCACCGCTATCGCGAGCAAGCTCGCTCCCACATAAAAGCCAATTGCTTTCGCCTCAGCGACCGAGATACACCTCGATCACCCGCTCATCGGCCTGCACCTGTTCCAGCGACCCTTCGGCCAGCACGCTGCCCTGGTGCAGCACGGTGACGTGGTCGGCAATCGCGCCGACGAAGCCCATGTCGTGCTCCACCACCATCAGTGAATGCTTGCCCGCCAGGGATTTGAACAGCTCGGCGGTGAAGTCGGTTTCGGCGTCGGTCATGCCCGCCACCGGCTCGTCAAGCAGCAGCAGTTGCGGGTCCTGCACCAGCAGCATGCCGATCTCCAGGAACTGCTTCTGGCCGTGGGACAGCAGGCCGGCGGCGCGGTTGACCGAAGGGGCGAGGCGGATCGTCTCGAGCACTTCGCTGATGCGGTCGCGTTGCTCGCCGGTCAGCTTCGCCCGCAGGCTGGCCCACACCGATTTGTCGGTCTTGAGCGCCAGTTCCAGGTTCTCGAACACGCTCAGGGCTTCGAACACCGTCGGCTTCTGGAACTTGCGCCCGATGCCGGCCTGGGCAATCTCGACTTCGCTCATGGTCGTCAGGTCAAGGGTTTCGCCGAACCAGGCCTTGCCGTGGCTGGGACGGGTCTTGCCGGTGATGACATCCATCAACGTGGTCTTGCCGGCGCCGTTGGGGCCGATGATGCAGCGCAGTTCGCCGACGCCGATGTACAGGTTCAGGTCGTTCAGCGCCTTGAAACCGTCGAAGCTGACGCTGATGTCTTCCAGGGTCAGGATGGTGCCGTGGCGGGTGTTCAGGCCTACGCCGGCGGCCCGGCCGAGGCCGATGGCGTCGCGGCTGCTGCCTTGGTCCCGATTGGCATCGAGAGGGGGTTCAATAATCGGTTCGAGCATGAAATCCGCTGTCGGTGTGATTTTCATTGTTCGCCCCTTTTCTTCAACAGCCCGATAACGCCTTTGGGTAGATACAAGGTCACGACGATGAACAGGGCACCGAGGAAGAACAGCCAATATTCCGGAAACGCCACGGTGAACCAGCTCTTCATGCCGTTGACCACGCCGGCGCCCAGCAACGGCCCGATCAGCGTGCCGCGCCCGCCGAGGGCCACCCACACGGCGGCCTCGATGGAGTTGGTCGGCGACATTTCGCTGGGGTTGATGATCCCCACCTGCGGCACGTACAGCGCCCCGGCCAGGCCACACAACACCGCGCTCAGCACCCAGACGAACAGCTTAAAGCCACGGGGATCGTAGCCGCAGAACATCAGGCGGTTTTCCGCGTCGCGCAGGGCGGTCAGCACCCGGCCGAACTTGCTGCGAGCCAGGCGCCAGCCGATGAACAGGCTCGTCACCAACAGCAGCACTGTGGCAAAAAACAGCACCGCGCGGGTGCCCGGCTCGGTGATGCCAAAGCCCAGGATCGAACGGAAATTGGTGAAGCCGTTGTTGCCGCCAAACCCGGTCTCGTTGCGGAAAAACAGCAACATCCCGGCGAAGGTCAGGGCCTGGGTCATGATCGAGAAATACACGCCCTTGATCCGCGAGCGGAAGGCGAAGAAACCGAACACCAGCGCCAGCAAGCCCGGCGCCAGCACCACCAGGCACATCGCCCAGAGGAAGCTGTCGGTGCCGGCCCAGTACCAGGGCAGCTCGGTCCACGACAGGAACGTCATGAACGCCGGCACGCCATCGCCGGCGGCCTGGCGCATCAGGTACATGCCCATGGCGTAGCCGCCCAGCGCGAAGAACAGGCCGTGGCCCAGGGAGAGCAAGCCGGCGTAGCCCCAGACCAGGTCCAGCGCCAGGGCGACAATGGCGTAGCAGAGGATCTTGCCCACCAGGGTCAGGGTGTATGCCGAGACATGCAGCGGGTTATCCACCGCCAACAGCGACAACACTGGCAGGCTCAGCAGCACGGCGAGGATCACCGCGCCGACGGCGAGGGTGACTTTGGGTCCGGCCTTCTGCGTGGCCGTAAGCATCAGGGGCTGGTTCATCAGTCGATTACCCGTCCTTTAAGCGCGAAGAGGCCTTGCGGACGCTTCTGAATGAACAAAATGATCAGCGCGAGGATCAGGATCTTGCCGAGCACGGCGCCGATCTGCGGTTCGAGGATCTTGTTGGCGATGCCCAGGCCGAACGCGGCGAACACACTGCCGGCCAACTGGCCGACGCCGCCGAGCACTACCACCAGGAACGAGTCGATGATGTAGCTCTGGCCCAGGTCCGGGCCGACGTTGCCGATCTGGCTCAGGGCAACGCCACCGAGCCCGGCGATGCCCGAGCCGAGACCGAAGGCGAGCATGTCCACCCGCCCGGTGGGCACGCCGCAGCACGCGGCCATGTTGCGGTTCTGGGTCACGGCGCGCACGTTCAGGCCCAGGCGCGTCTTGTTCAGCAGCAACCAGGTCAGCACCACCACGAACAGCGCGAAAGCAATAATCACGATGCGGTTGTACGGCAGCACCAGGTTCGGCAGCACCTGGATCCCGCCCGACAGCCAGGCCGGGTTGGCGACTTCCACGTTCTGCGCGCCGAACACCAGGCGCACCAGCTGGATCAGCATCAGGCTGATGCCCCAGGTGGCGAGCAGGGTTTCCAGGGGCCGTCCGTAGAGGTGGCGGATCACCGTGCGTTCCAGGGCCATGCCGATGGCGGCGGTGATGAAAAACGCCACCGGCAAGGCGATCAGCGGATAGAACTCGATGGCGTTCGGGGCGAAGCGCTGGAACAGCATCTGCACCACATAAGTGGAATAGGCGCCGAGCATGAGCATCTCGCCGTGGGCCATGTTGATCACCCCCAGCAAGCCAAAGGTGATCGCCAGGCCAAGGGCGGCCAGCAGCAGGATCGAGCCCAGGGACATGCCGCTGAACGCCTGGCCCAGCAGCTCGCCGATCAGGAGTTTGCGCTTGACCTGGCCGAGGCTGGTTTCGGCGGCGGTGCGCACGGCGGCATCGGTTTCGACACCGGGTTCGAGCAGGTTTTCGAGGCGAGTGCGGGCCAGCGGATCGCCGGTTTCCCCCAGCAGTCGCACGGCCGCCAGGCGCACGGCGGGGTTGGTGTCCACCAGTTGCAAATTCGCCAGGGCCAGGCTCAGGGCGGCGTGGACATCTTCGTCCTGCTCGCCGGCCAGTTGCCGATCAAGGAACGCCAGTTGCGCCGGGCGGGCGCTTTTTTGCAGCTGTTGCGCGGCAGCCAGGCGCACGCCGGCATCGACGGCGAGCAGTTGATGGCTGGCCAGGGCGGTTTCGATCAGCCCTCGCAAGCGGTTGTTCAGGCGCAGGGTCCTGGGTTGGCCATCGACGGTCAACTGGCCTTGCTGCAAGGCGTTGATCAGTTCGACACGCTCAGGCTCCGGCTGCGCGGCCCAGGTTTCCAGGAGCTTGGCCTGCTGGGTCGGGTTGGCGGCGACGAAGTCTTCGGCGTCGCCGGCATGGGCGCCCAGTGGCAACAGCAGGGCCAGGGCGAGGATGAGGCGGTAAAGGGCGGTGGGCATATGCTAGGCCTTGCGCAAACTTCTTTCTTTGTGGGAGCGAGCTTGCTCGCGATAGCGGTGTGTCAGTCACATGTCTTCTGGCTGATCCGCCGCTATCGCGAGCAGGCTCGCTCCCACAAGGGGTGTGTGTCGGCCCGGGGATCAGGGCCGACTCCCATGGGCTCAGTTGCTCTTCACCGCGTAGTCAGGCTTCTTGTCGTTGCCGGCGATGAACGGGCTCCACGGTTGCGCGCGGATCGGCCCTTCGGTCTGCCAGACCACGTTGAACTGACCGTCGGCCTGGATCTCGCCGATCATCACGGGCTTGTGCAGGTGATGGTTGGTCTTGTCCATGGTCAGGGTGTAGCCCGACGGTGCGGCAAAGGTCTGGCCGGCCAGGGCTTCGCGGACTTTGTCGACGTCGGTGGACTTGGCTTTTTCCACCGCTTGGGCCCACATGTGGATGCCGACGTAGGTGGCTTCCATCGGGTCGTTGGTCACGGCTTTGTCGGCACCCGGCAAGTTCTTGGCCTTGGCGTAGGCTTTCCAGGAGTCGACGAACTTCTTGTTCGCCGGGTTATCCACGGACTCGAAGTAGTTCCACGCCGCCAGGTTGCCGATCAAGGGTTTGGTGTCGATGCCGCGCAGTTCTTCCTCGCCCACCGAGAACGCCACGACCGGTACGTCGGTGGCCTTCAGGCCCTGGTTCGCCAGCTCCTTGTAGAACGGCACGTTGGAGTCGCCGTTGACGGTGGAAATAACGGCAGTCTTGCCGCCGGCCGAGAATTTTTTGATGTTGGCCACGATGGTCTGGTAATCGCTGTGGCCGAATGGGGTGTAGACCTCTTCGATGTCCTTGTCCGCCACGCCTTTGGAGTGCAGGAACGAGCGCAGGATCTTGTTGGTGGTGCGCGGGTAGACGTAGTCGGTGCCCAGCAGGAAGTAGCGCTTGGCGCTGCCGCCTTCTTCGCTCATCAGGTATTCCACCGCCGGAATCGCCTGCTGGTTCGGCGCCGCGCCGGTGTAGAAGACGTTCGGCGACATTTCTTCGCCTTCGTATTGCACAGGGTAGAACAGCAGGCCATTGAGCTCTTCGAACACCGGCAACACGGATTTACGCGACACCGAGGTCCAGCAGCCGAACACCACGGCGACCTTGTCCTGGGTCAGCAATTGCCGGCCCTTTTCGGCGAACAGCGGCCAGTTCGACGCCGGGTCCACGACCACCGCTTCGAGCTTCTTGCCGTTGACCCCACCCTTGGCGTTGATCTCGTCGATGGTCATCAACGCCATGTCCTTGAGGGACGTCTCGGAGATCGCCATGGTCCCGGACAGCGAATGCAGGATGCCAACCTTGATGGTCTCGGCGGCCTGGACGGTCCAGGTCATGCCCATCGCGGCAATGCTTGCCGAGAGTGTAAAAGCCTTGATCAAGCTACGACGCTTCATTGTGCGATCTCCGTGGACTTATGATTTTTAAGGGCAGATGCAAACGCTGGAAGCGCTTTTGCAAGGGGTGTGCCCAGTTGGAGAAAGGCGTTGAAACGCGGGGATGGCGGCGAGGCAGGAAAATGACAATGCACCATCAGTGACCGTATCGCGGGTGTTGGTGCAATGTGCCGCTCCGCATTGGGGCGTGGATCGGAGTTGACTCAAGGTGAAATTTTCAACTGCCCGACTATGCTGACGCTTCTGCCATTCTGAAGTAGGGGAATCCGTTTGAATGACGCTGGCGTTGCGAACCATTTTCTTTTGGACGAGACGGCTGTTTTTGACGTGCTGCCTGAAGTCAGACGGGCTGAGCATCCCCGATGGATGCATGTGACGCATTTGAGGGAAGGAAGGTATTCGCTGATTCTCACCGCTGGTGAACGCCTTCGAAGTAGCACGCTGAGGGTGTCTTCTGATTCAAGGTTATACGTTCGCTTTTCGGCTGCCCTGCCCAGCATCAGTTTGGATGGGCTCACCTGTGCCTTTGTTTTTTTGGATGATGGGGCCCAAGCCGAATGTCCACTTGGCATGTTTCATTTTGAAGGAGGGCCTACACCGTCGGAATGCAGGACGGTAACGCTGGATCTGGCTTGGTTGGCCGGCAAACGTGGCCGTCTCTTGATAGAGTGCGGGCCAGGTGCGCAGAACGATCCTACCGCCGACTGGCTAGCGATATCTGACTTGTGCATCGCCAGGGAGGAGGAGATGAAGGCCCTTCTGGCGAAGACACATCATTCAATGCGCATGAAAAACGAGATAGCGCATTTCAGTAGCGTCTACCGGAACGAGTTCTACTCCAAAGTGCAGGAACAACAGCGTGCTAATGCAATGGGCGTTGCTCGCAACGTGCGCCGATTGGATGGAATGGCCCCTGCGCCAGAGCGTGGTGCGCAGGCTGATGTTGTGATCCTCGAACCGTTCGAAGGTGAGGCAGCCTACTCCTATGCGACTCGTCTCCTGAGGGCGAATGTCCCGCAAACTCCGCCTGATTTCCAAGCGAGGCTGCGCCAGAAAGTCAGGGATCGTGGGGAAATAAAAGTCTTGTCGATCTGCAGTGGCGCCGCGCGGATAGAGGCGGGCCTGTCGGCGGCTATTCCCGAAGGGGTGCAGTGGTCGCTGTTGGATATCAATGAGGACCTGCTGCAGATCGCTGCAAAGCAGTTTCCGCCAGGCATCAGCCTCGACTTGATCGTGGCGGATGCGAACAACCTGGTGCCTACCGGTGAGCAGTGGGATGTCATTATTTGTGTTTCGGCATTGCATCATTTGGTAGAGCTGGAAAAGGTCATGTTCTTTATCTCCCGCAGTTTGAAAAATGACGGCGAGTTCTGGAGTGTCGGGGAGGCGGTGGGACGTAATGGCAATCGCTTGTGGCCCGACGCGATAGTCGCTGCTGATGCGGCGTTCTCAGCGTTGCCGGCGCGTTATCGGTTAAATGCCGATACCCAGGTCGTCGATGCAGTCATTCCAGACAAGGACCACTCGATTGGGTGTTTCGAGGGGATTCGAAGCGAGGACATTACCGCGCTGCTTGAACGCTGGCTCAAGCCTGTGGATGTTTACCGTACCAACTGCTTCCTCTGGCGAATGGTCAATCTGGCCTACAGTGGAAATTTCAATCTTGAACAAGCGCAAGATCGGGCGCTGGTCATTGATATGGTCCGAGCGGAGCTTGAGCATTTTCGTCATGGAGGGCTGGGGACCGAGCTGTTCGGCGTGTACAAAAAGAAGCATCTTTTCAACGACGGCGCATCAAGCCAATGAAGAAAAGCCCGCCGATGGCCGCGGTAGCGACCCCAATCGGCAAATCCTCCGGCGCGATCAGCGTGCGGGCCGCCACGTCCACCCACACCAGGAACAGGCTGCCGAGCAGCACGCAGGCAGGCAACAACCGACGGTGCTCGGCGCCCACCAGGCGCCTGGCGATGTGCGGCACCATCAACCCGACAAAGCCGATCGAGCCGCTGATGGACACCAGCACGCCGGTCATCAAGGACGCGATCAGGAAAATCCACAGCCGCACCTTCGCCGCGTTCAGGCCCAGGGTCACGGCGGTCTGCTCGCCGGCCATCAGCGCGTTCAAGGGCCGGGCCATGCCCAGCAGCAACACCAGCCCCAACAGCACGCTGGCGGCTGGCATGGCCAGCAGTTCCCAGCGCGCCAGGCCCAGGCCACCGAGCATCCAGAACATCACCGCCGAACTGGCGCGATGATCACCGAGGAATAACAGCAGGTTGGCCGCCGCCATCATCACGAAGGACACCGCCACGCCACACAGCAATAGCCGATCGCTCTCCAGGCGACCCTGGCGGGCAGCGATGGCCAGCACCAGCAACATGCTCAGCAATGCACCGATGAACGCGGCGAGGGGCAGGGTCAGCAGGCCGATGATTTCACCGACATGCAACACCACGATCACCGCACCCAGGGTCGCGCCGGAGGTGACGCCCAGCAGATGCGGATCGGCCAGTGGGTTGCGCGTGACCGCTTGCAGCACCGCGCCGATCAACGCCAGCCCCGCGCCCACCAGGGCTCCGAGCAGCAGGCGCGGGACGCGTATCAGCCAGACGATATGTTCCTGGCCGGGCGTCCAATACACCTCGCCGACACCGAAGGCCTTGTGCAGCAACAGGTCCCAGACCACGGCCACCGGCACGCGCGCCGGCCCGAAGCCCAGGGACACCACGCACGACACCAGCAACAGCGCGCCGAGAATCATCAGCAGGGCGGCGTAGCGACGATCGTTCATTGGCCGTGGAAACCCCGCGCCAGGGTTTGCACCGCCAGCACGTTATCGATGCCCGGGGTGGCCTGCACGTAGGGGATCACGATGAAGCGCCGGTGCTTGATCGCATCCACCGATTGCAGGGCCGGGTTCGCCAGCAAGAACTGCTGCTTCTGCTCGGCACTGACTTCGCCATAGTCGACGATCACGATGACCTGGGGGTTGCGCTCCACCACGTTCTCCCAGTTCACCCGGGTCCAACTGGTTTCCACGTCATCGAGGATGTTGCGTCCGCCGGCAGCGTCGATCAGGGCCTGGGGCATGCCCAGGCGCCCAGACGTCATGGCGCGATCTTCGCCGCTGTCATACAGGAACACGCGCGGTCTTTGGGTTGGAAGATGCTTGCGCACCTCGGCCACCTGGGCCTGCATCGTGGCGATCAGCGCATCGGCGCGGTCCTGCACGTCGAAAATTTTCCCCAGGTTGCGCAGGTCGTTGTAGGTGTCTTCCAGGGAAGCCGGCGGACGTTTCATCACGAAGGCGCAGGATTCGGTCAACTCGTACACGTTGATGCCCAGTGGTTGCAGGGTTTGCGGGGTCAGGTCGCCGCCCACGCGCATGCCGTAGTCCCAGCCGGCGAAGAAGAAATCGACGTTGGCATCGAGCAGGGTTTCCACCGAGGGGTATTTGGCGGCCAGTTCCGGCAGGCCCTCGAGGATCTTCGCCATCTCGGGTGTCACCGATTTCCAACCGCTGATGCCGCTGTAGCCGACCATGCGCGGCTTGAGGCCCAAAGCGAGCATCATCTGCGTCATGTTGATGTCATGGCTGACGGCGTGGCGAGGGGCCTCGTTGAACACCACCTGGCGATTGCAGCTCTGGATCGTCAAGGGGTAGCGGGTGGCTTCGGCCAGGGCATGGGCACTGCCCAGCAGCAGGGGTAGCAACAGCAGCAAGCGCAAGGTCATGGTTGGGTTATCCAAGTGATTCGTGGGTAGCCGGACAGGGGATGTTCGTCCACCAGGGCTTCGACGCCGAACACCTCGCGCAACAGCTCGGCGGTGAGGACATCCCTGGGCGTGCCGCTGGCGACGATGCGCCCATGTTCGATCACGTACAGGCGATCGCAGAAGGCGGCCGCCAGGTTGAGGTCGTGGAGGCTGGCGAGGGTGCCGATGCCCAGGCCCTTGATCAGTTGGAGCAATTGCAACTGATAGTGGGGGTCGAGGTGATTGGTCGGTTCGTCGAGGATCAACAACTGCGGTTGTTGGGCCAGGGCGCGAGCAAGGATCACCCGCTGTTTTTCCCCGCCCGACAACGTGGCGAAGGCATGATCGCCAAAGCCTTCGAGCCCCGCCGATTGCAACGCCTGGAGCACCCATCTGCGGTCTTCTTCGTTGTCGCCGTCGAACAGGCCCTTGTGGGGCGTGCGGCCCATGGCGACCACTTCTTCCACGGTCAGGCCAAAGGCGTCGGGAAACTCTTGCAGCACCACGGCGATGCGCTGTGCGCACCAGCGCGAGGATTGTTGCCAGAGGTTGTGATGCTCGAGTCTGACCTCCCCCTGTTCCGGCCGGCTGAAGCGATAGGCGCAGCGCAACAGGCTGGTCTTGCCGCTGCCATTGGGGCCGATCAATCCGACAAACTCCCCGGCCGCCACCTGCAACGTGGCGTCACGCAGCTGGAACTGGTGATGGCAATGGCCATGGCCCAGGGGCGTCCAGGCGAGATTGGAAAGGGTCAGGGAGGTCATGCGTTCACTCAAGTTATTGGCTCGCAACCCCAGTCCATTGTGGGAGCGAGCCTGCTCGCGATCGCGGTGGGTCAGCCGATTAAGATGCGACTGACCGATTGCGATCGCGAGCAGGCTCGCTCCTACAGGGGAAGGTATTCATCCTTTGGGAAGCGGGCGCGATTGTAGAGGTTTCGCGCCGCTTTTCGTTAACGCGCGGTCTTCAGCTTGAAGATGAGACGATCTCAGGTTGACGATTCAAGCGTGTGAGGAGCCGGTCCAGCAACCACACCACCACCAGCGAAACCCCCACCAGCGGGAACACCACCGCCAGGGCCAGCATGATGAACACCCCGGTCTTCCACGTCGGCAGGTCGTGGCGCAGCGGCGGGACGCCGAACTTGCCCAGGGGCCGGCGCTTCCACCAGATCACCACGCCGCTCACGGCGCTGAGCAGGATCATCAGGCAAACCAGCAGCACAAGGATCTGGTTCAGCGGGCCGAACATCTTGCCTTCGTGCAGCATCACGCCGGTTTCGGTGGCGCGGGCCACGACGCTGTAATGTTCCCAGCGCACATCGGCCAGGACCTTGCCGGTGTATTGGTCCACGTGCAGAGTCGCGTCGTTGCGCGGGTCATCGGCGAACACGGCGATGGTGAACACGCCCGAGGCGGTCGTTGGGAAAGTGATGCTGTAGCCGGGCTCGACCTGGCGTTCGGCGGCGATGTCCTGCACCGCCTGCAGGCTGACGGTTGGCGCGGCGGGGCCTTCGTGCATGCCGCCGTGGGCCATGTGTTCGGCATGGTCGCCGGACATCGGCATCGGCGTGTTCTCCATGGCCCATGGCACGGTCTGGCGGTGAGCGTTGTTGAGGCTGCCGGCTTCGACGTCGGACTTGGGCACGTCATTCCACATCGCCGCCGGGAAGCGGTTCCAGAGGTCCGCGTATTGCTTGCCCCAGAAGCCGGTCCAGGTCATGCCGCTGAGCAACATCACCAGCAGGAACGCGGCGCCCCAGAAGCCGACGACGACGTGCAGGTCACGCCAGAACACCCGCCCGCGCGCGCTCCAGCGCGGCCAGAGGACGCCGGCCGACGACTGCCCGCGCGGCCACCACAGGTACAGGCCGGAAACCACCAGCACCACGCCCCAGCCGGCGGCCATTTCCACCAAGCGGTCACCCACCGTGCCGATCAGCAACTCGCCATGGATCGCCCGGGCCATGGCTTGCAAATTGTTTTTTGCATCCTGCTCGCCGAGTACGTTGCCACGGAAGGGGTCGATGAAGACGTTCAGCTCGTGGCCCTTGTCGATCACCACGAATTGCGCGCTGCGTTCGGCGCTGACCGGTGGCAGGTACTGCGTGACCTGGCCTTCGGGGTAGGCCTGGCGGACCTGCTTGAGCAGATCGTCGGCTGCCAGGGTGTGATGCCCGGCCGGTACGTTCAACAGGTTGCCGTACATCAATGGGTCGAGTTGCGGCTTGAACAGGTAAATGATGCCGGTCAGGGCCAGCATGACCATGAACGGCGCCACGAACAGCCCGGCATAAAAATGCCAGCGCCAGGCCAGGTTGTAGAAGTTCGGTTTCGGTAGGCTCATTGCAAAGCGCTCCGCAGGGCAAATTCGGTTCTTCAAATGGGGGCTGAACGATGCAATCCATGTGGGAGCGAGCCTGCTCGCGAAAGCGGACCAGCCAACAATGATGTGAATGACACATCACTTTCGCGAGCAGGCTCGCTCCCACAGTTTTTTATGTTTGCTTCGGCCAAGCTGTCAGGCGCTCATACCCGCATGCAGGACAGCCTTGGGCTGTCCCGCATGCGGGTGAGCAAGCGTCAGGCTTACGCGTCGAGGGGCGGTGCGCGGGTGCGGGCGCCAGGGAAGAGCGCCGGTCGGGCATGGCCCAGGCGCGGGAAAGGGCTCGTGTAGGTGCGGGTAAACGGTGTGGCGAAGACGGTGAACGTGTGGCCGCCAGGCAACGCGGGGCAGTTGAACAGCAGGCTGCAATAACCGCATTTCTCCCACAGCGCATGATGGTCGCTCTGGGGCGGGCAATCGTCATCTGCTGGCGCTTCGTGCGCCGACATGTCCATGCCCATCTCCATGTCCATGCCTATGGATACAGGCGTGGACATGGACATGCGCTGATCCATCGGCATCGACTGGGAAACCAGCGGGCCGATAAATATCATCAGCATGGCGAACAGGCTGATCCAGCTACCG
Source organism: Pseudomonas sp. R4-84 (assembly GCF_054130985.1). NCBI lineage: Bacteria > Pseudomonadati > Pseudomonadota > Gammaproteobacteria > Pseudomonadales > Pseudomonadaceae > Pseudomonas > Pseudomonas sp. R4-84. Next base: position 4,911,601 of record NZ_CP096390.1, on the reverse strand, counting down.
CGGGTCAGGCTCAATGGCTGACGGCGGTGCATGGAAAGGCTGGCGCGACGAAGTTGCATGGGCGGCTATGTCTATTGGGCGTGCATGTGCGTTTGGGTGCCGTCGGGGGCTTTTTTCTGCACCGTGACGTTCACCGTGACATCCCCGGCCTTTTCGAAATGCAAGGTCATGGGGAAACGTTTGCCGTCGCTGAGCAGGCTACGGTCCTTCAGGTCCAGCAGCATCACGTGGTACGCCATCGGTGCGAAGGTCACCGTTGCGCCTGGAGCGATAACTATGCCGTCCACCGGTTGCATTTTCATCAAGTCGTTTTGCATCACATGTTCATGGAGCTCGGCCTTGCCGGCGATGGGTGAGTCGACACTGAGCAGTTTATCCTCGGACCTGCCGCTGTTGTGGATAATGAAGTAGCCGGCGACGGTCGGCGCATTGGGCGGCAATTCCTGGGACCACGGGTGGGCGATCTCAAGCTCCCCGGCCTTGTACTGGTGAGCTTGGGCGAAGCCAACGGGAAGCAGCAGGGCGACCAGCAGGATGAGTCTGTTCAACATGGCAATTCTCCGGAACGATTCAGGGCGCAGGTGGGTGCGGAAGAATCAGGCCAGAGGCGAGGCGCGGGGATTTAGACTGGGCCATTGTTGGCGTGGCGTGGGGCTGTCGAGCTTCGAATGGACGACATTGCGATGGGCCAGTTGCGCATCCAGATACAACTGCGGGGCGTGCCCGGCAATCGCCACCAACGGCGCCGGGCCTGAGCAGCACCAGCAATGCTGCATGGTCGAGTGAGGATCCTGTCGCGGCGTTCCCTGTTCGAACTTACCCAGGGAAATCGCCACCATTTTTGTTCCGCCGGAAGAGCAGAAACTGCCCCAGAGCAATTGTTCGGTTGGCGTGTCGGCGGTCGTACCGCTGCCATTGGAAAGCGGCATGGCGAGCATGTTGAACAGCACTGCGAAGCAGGCGATCCAGGCAAATGCAAGCCGTTGTCGGGACATGGGGCAATCCGCTCGGTTGGGCGATCAGGTGGCCGGTATTTAGCCTGATCGGGAGGCAGAAGTAAAAAAGCCACGTGCGGTGTAGGGTCGCAGGGCTTGTGAGTAACAGTAGCAAAATATTTTCAGATGAGTGGTACTGACAGGACAGGCTTGTAGGACTGTGCAGGTTTCTGTCAGGCCAACTGCCGCAGCCCCTGCAACACCTCATCCGCCGTCCCAAACTCCCGATCCACCTCCGGCAACATTGGCCGCTTCAGTACCAATACCGGCACTCCTCGCTCCCGCGCCACGTCCAGCTTCGGTTCAGTCGCGGTGCTGCCGCTGTTCTTGCTCACCAGCACATCGATCCGCCGCCGTTCGAACAGCTCACGCTCGCCCTCGATATGAAACGGCCCCCGGGCTCCAATCACTTCGCAGCGCTCATTGCCGGGGTAAACGTCCAACGCCCTCAAGGTCCAGAATTGCTCTGGCGGGATTTCATGCATGTGTTGCAGCGGCTCTCGGCCAAGGGTGAACAGAGGCCGGTGGAAGGGGCGCAGGGCCTGGATCAGTTCGGCCCAGTCGGCGACTTCGCGCCAGTCATCGCCGGCCCGGGGCAGCCAGGCCGGACGGCGCAGGGCCCAGCAGGGGATGGCACAGGCGTGGGCCGCATGGGCGGCGTTGTGGCTGATTTGGGCGGCGTAGGGGTGAGTTGCATCCAACAGCACGTCGATGCCCTCGGCGCGGATGAATTGCGCCAATCCTGCGGCGCCGCCATAGCCGCCGACGCGCACCTGGCAGGTCAGGTCGGTGGGGATGCGGCCGATGCCGGCCAAGCTGTAGATGTGCTGGGGGCCAAGCGTGCGGGCGATGGCCAGGGCTTCGGTGACGCCACCGAGGAGCAGGATGCGTTTCATTTCAAGGCTCTTCATGACAAGGCTCCCGCGTGACCGACGATCCCACCCTGACGGTCGATGGCGAAGACTTCGACCTGGACCTGGGCCGGCACCACGCTGCGGGCGAACGCCAGCGCGTGCTCGCACACTGCATCGCCGAGGGCGATGCCGGCGGCGCTGGCCATTGCCAGGGCTTGCTGGCTGGTATTGGCTTGCCGGATGCCCTGTTGCAAAACCTCATCGGCGCCGATGGCGGCGGCCCATTCGGCCAGTTGTGGCAGGTCGATGCTCGAATGGCGGCTGTGCAGGTCCATGTGGCCGGCGGCAAGTTTGCTGATCTTGCCAAAGCCGCCGCAGAGGCTGAGTTTTTCCACCGGTACCTTGCGCACATGCTTGAGCACGGCGCCGACGAAATCGCCCATTTCGATCAGGGCGATTTCCGGCAGGTTATAGACCCGGCGCATGGTGTCTTCGCTGGCGTTGCCGGTGCAGGCGGCGATGTGCAGGTAGCCGTTGGTTTTCGCCACATCGATGCCCTGGTGGATCGAGGCGATGTAGGCCGCGCAGGAAAAGGGCCGGACGATGCCGCTGGTGCCAAGGATCGACAGGCCGCCGAGAATGCCCAGTCGCGGGTTCATGGTTTTCAGCGCCAAGGCTTCGCCACCCTCGACATTGACCGTGACTTCGAAGCCACCGGCGTAGCCGCTTTCCTCGGCCAGCCGGCCCAGGTGATCGTTGATCATCTGGCGTGGCACCGGGTTGATTGCCGGCTCACCGACGCCCAGCACCAGCCCCGGTCGCGTCACCGTGCCCACGCCGCGACCGGCGACGAAGCGCACGCCGGGTTCGGCTACCAAGCGCACTTGGGAAAACAGCAGGGCGCCATGGGTCACGTCCGGGTCATCGCCAGCGTCCTTGATCGTCCCGGCCTCGGCGCCTTGCTCGGTCAATCGGCAGAACTCCAGGCGCATCTGCACCTGCTTGCCCTTGGGCAAGACGATTTCCACGGCGTCGGCCTCGGTGCCGCGCAACAACAAACGGGCCGCCGCCAGGCTGGTGGCGGTGGCGCAGCTGCCGGTGGTCAGGCCGCTACGCAGGGGGGCGGGTTGTTCGGCGGTTTCGTCACGCATCGAGGGGCTTCGTCAGGTCCAGCAAGGTAATCGGCAGCGCCTGGCGCCAGGTGTCGAACTCACCCAACGGCTGCGCCTGGGCAATGTGGATGCGAGTCAGCTCACCGCCATGGCGTTCGCGCCAGCACATGAGGGTCATTTCGCTCTGCAGGGTCACGGCGTTGGCGACGAGCCGCCCGCCGGGCTTGAGGTGGGCCCAGCAGGTGTCAAGTACGCCTTCGCGGGTGACGCCGCCGCCGATGAACACCGCGTCCGGCCGCTCCAGGTTTTCCAACGCTTGCGGGGCGCTGCCGCGAATCAATTGCAGGCCCGGCACGCCGAGAGTGTCGCGGTTGCGTTCGATCAAGCCTTGGCGGCCCTCGTCGGCTTCGATGGCCAGGGCCCGGCAACTGGGGTGGGTGCGCATCCATTCGATGCCGATGGAGCCGCTCCCGGCACCGACGTCCCACAGCAATTCACCGGGCGTGGGGGCGAGGCGGGCGAGGGTGATGGCGCGCACGTCGCGCTTGGTCAATTGGCCGTCATGTTCGAACGCGGTGTCCGGCAAACCGGCCAGGCGTGACAGGCGCTGTGTCGATGGTTCGGCCCGGCATTCGATGGCGATCAGGTTCAGGTCGCCGACGGTTTCATCGGACCATTGCGCGGCGCAACCGTCGATCCGGCGTTCTGCCGCACCGCCGAGATGCTCCAGCACAGTCATGGCGCTCGGGCCGAAGCCGCGCTCGCGCAGCAACGTCGCCACGGCGCCGGGGCTGTGGCGATCATTGCTCAGCAGCAACAGCCTGACGCCTGTGGATAAATACCCATTGAGCACCGCCAGGGGGCGCGCCACCAGCGACAGCGTGACCACGTCCTGCAGCGGCCAGCCCATGCGCGCCGCCGCCAGCGAACAAGAGGACGGCGCGGGGATGACCAGCATCTGATCACCCGGCACTTGTTTCGCCAGGCTGGCGCCCACGCCATAGAACATCGGATCGCCGCTGGCCAGCACGCACACTGCTTCGCCCTTTCGAGCCAGCAGCGGCTCCAGGGAGAACGGGCTGGGCCATAGCTCCCTTTCGCCGCGAATACACAGTGGCAACAGTTCCAACTGACGAGCGCTGCCCAGAATCCGCGGCGCCCGCAGCAATGCATGGCGAGCCGTTCGGCCCAGGCCCTTGAAGCCATCTTCACCGATGCCCACTACGGTCAGCCAGGGGGTCATCTCTGTTCCTCGAATAAATGGGGTTGTTCGGCGCACTGGTTGCGTCCGCGAACCGGGCCGCCATCATACCGCGCCTGGCGGATCAGGCGTGGACCATCCCTTGTGGGAGCGAGCCTGCTCGCGATGCCGGCGTCACATTCAACACTCATTCTTTCAGGCACACCGCTATCGCGAGCAAGCTCGCTCCCACAGTGTTCGCCTTTACTGAACAGCATTGCTCCCACAGTGGGATTTGTGATGGATACAGGATTTGTGTATGCACGATCGGCAATCCGACCAGCAAGCTTTTCATGACCCCAGGCAAAGCAGGCATAATGGCGGCCTTTCGCCGATGCGGCGCTCCTACTTGCCGGTTATAACTTGAACGAACGTCCGTCCCGCCACGTCATACGCCCCTCGGGTTGCCCCGGGTTGCTGCGTGTCGTCCAGGCGCTGGACGGTGGGATCTGTCGGATCAAGCTCGATGGCGGTTCGATCCAGGCGGACCAGGCCGAGGCCGTGGCATTGGTGGCCGAGCGGTTCGCCGGCGGTGTGATCGAGGCGACCAACCGAGCCAACCTGCAAGTTCGTGGGATCGGCCCCGAGCGCGACGCGCTGATCGAGTCTTTGCTGGCTGCTGGGCTTGGCCCTCGCAATCCGGCCGGCGATGACGTGCGCAATCTCATGCTCAGCCCCTCGGCCGGCATCGATCGGCGGATGCTCATCGACACTCGCCCCTTGGCCGAACAGATCCTCACTACGTTGCAAACCCACGAACGTTTCCATGAACTGTCGGCCAAGTTCGCCGTGCAACTGGACGGTGCAGAAGCACTGGCGATGTTGGAACATCACCACGACCTGTGGTTGTCGGCGCTGGTACGCGATGGTGAGCCCTGGCTGGCCTTCGGCTTCGCTGGCGTCCCGCTGGACGAGCCGGCGGGACGGGTACCCCTGGCCCAAGGGCACGCCTTGGTGGTGGCGGTACTTGAGCTGTTCCTCGACCTGGCCCGCCCCGACCAGAACCGCATGCGTGAGTTGCTGGCTGAATTCTCCGCGGATGAATTCGTCACGCTTTTGGCCCGCCGGGTACCGCTGCAACCCTGCCCGGATTGGCGGCGGGTTGCTTCGACCGATGGCCTGCACATCGGTATTCATCCCCAGCATGACGAGGGCGTTTTCGTTGGCGCCGCGGCTCCCCTGGGCCGGCTCGATGCCGCCATGCTGCGCGGCGCGGCGCGGCTGGCGCGGGAGAAGGGCGACGGCAGCCTTCGTTTCACCCCTTGGCAAAGCCTGTTGCTGCCTAACGTTCGCGCCGATAACGCCGCCGGTGTACTGGCGCGGCTTCAGGCGCTGGGCCTGTTGGTTTCGGGCGATCAGCCCCTGGCGCAGCTCATCGCGTGCACCGGGTCCAGTGGCTGCGCCAAGGCCATGGCCGACACCAAGGCCGACGCTCACCAATTGGCGGAGCGGCTGCACCGCCGTGGCCAGGCGCTGAACATTCATTTATCCGGTTGCCCGCGTTCCTGCGCGGCGGCCCATATCGCGCCCGTCACCTTGCTAGCGGTCGCCCCCGGTCGTTATGACCTGTATTTTCGCGATGCGACGCTGCCGGGTTTCGGCGCGTTGCAGGCGCACAATCTGACTATCGAAGCGCTCGACCACTGGCTCGACGCTCATCCCCGGAGCCCCCTTGATGCTTGATTACATCCGCGACGGTCAGGAGATCTATCGCAACTCCTTCGCGATCATCCGCGCCGAGGCCAACCTGGCGCGCATACCGGCCGATCTGGAAAAACTCGCGGTGCGGGTGATCCACGCTTGCGGCATGGTCGAGGCGGTCGATGGCCTGCAGTTTTCCGAGGGCGCGGGCACGGCCGGTCGCCAGGCGCTGGCGGCCGGCGCGCCGATCCTGTGCGACGCGCGGATGGTTTCCGAGGGCGTGACGCGGGCTCGCCTGCCGGCCAACAATCCGGTGATCTGCACCTTGCGCGACGAGCGCGTGCCGGCGTTGGCCCTGGACCTGGGCAACACCCGCTCGGCGGCGGCCCTTGAGCTGTGGCGCCCACACCTGGAAGGCAGCGTCGTGGTCATCGGCAATGCTCCAACGGCACTCTTCTACCTGCTGGAAATGCTCGACGCCGGGGCGCCAAAACCGGCCCTGATCCTCGGCTTTCCGGTGGGGTTTGTCGGCGCCGCCGAATCCAAGGCGGCGCTGGCGGCCAACAGCCGGGGCGTGCCGTTCGTGATCATGCAAGGGCGGCTCGGCGGCAGCGCCATGGCCGCCGCCGCCGTCAACGCCCTCGCCACGGAGGTGGAATGATGCAGCAGCCAGGACGCCTGATCGGCCTCGGCGTAGGGCCCGGTGACCCCGAACTGATCACAGTCAAAGCCTTGCGCCTGCTGCGCGAATCGCCCGTGGTGGCGTACTTCGTCGCCAAGGGCAAGAAGGGCAACGCTTTCGGCATCATCGAGGCGCATTTGCAGGACGCGCAAACGTTGCTGCCGCTGGTCTATCCAATCACCACCGAGGTGCTGCCAGCGCCGCTGTCCTATGAAGAGGTGATCGCCGACTTCTACGACACCGCCGCCGAACAGTTGGCCGTACACCTGGATGCCGGTCGCGACGTGGCGGTCATCTGCGAGGGCGACCCGTTCTTCTACGGCTCCTACATGTACCTGCACGATCGGCTGGCCGAGCGTTATGTCGCCGAAGTCATCCCCGGTGTGTGCTCGATGCTCGGTGGTGCCTCGGTGCTCGGTGCGCCGCTGGTCTATCGCAACCAGAGCTTGTCGGTGCTTTCGGGGGTATTGCCCCACGGGGAACTCAAGCGCCGGCTGGCCGACGCCGACGCGGCGGTCATCATGAAGCTGGGACGCAACTTCCCCAAGGTTCGACAGGTGTTGCAGGAGCTGGGTCTGGATGGGCGGGCGTTGTATGTGGAGCGAGCTACCATGGCCAACCAGAAAATCGTCCCGCTGGATGAAGTCGAGCCGATGTCCTCGCCGTATTTCTCGCTGATCATCGTCCCTGGCGAACGGTGGCAGGGATGACGGCAAAAGCTCCTGCCATTGTCATTCTCGGCACCGGCAGCCTGGCAACGGCCCGGCGAATCCAGCAACGTTATCCCGAGGCTTTGATCCATGGGCTGGCGGGCCGGGTCGAGGGCAGCGATCGGCCATACGCCGAGTTTGGCGCGACGTTGCGCCAGCTCTATCAAGAGGATTCGCCGATCATCGCGCTATGCGCGGCTGGCATTGTCATCCGCACGCTGGCGCCGCTGTTGCTGGAGAAGGGCGTCGAGCCGCCGGTGCTCGCGGTGGCCGAGGATGGCAGCGCCGTGGTGCCGTTACTGGGCGGCCTGGGGGGCGTGAACGTCATGGCCCGCGAGATTGCCGGGGCGCTCCAAGTCGCGCCGGCCATCACCACCAGCGGCGAATTGCGTTTCGGCACATGCCTGCTTAATCCGCCAGGCGGCTACAGCCTTGGCGACCTGGAGCAAGGCAAGCGCTTCGTGTCCGACCTGTTGGCCGGTGAGCCGGTGCGGATCGAGGGCTCGGCGCCGTGGCTGGACCAGGCGCAGTTGCCACAGGATGCACAGGCGCGGCTGGCGATTCGTGTCGACAGTGCCGCGGGCGTGCCGGCGGCGGACGAGTTGCGCATCTATCCGCGCAACGTCGTGATCGCGGTGAGCGCCGGCGCGCCAGACGATTCCACCGCCATTGTCCAAGCGCTGGCCCAGGCGGGGCTTGCAGTGCAGTCACTGGCCTGCCTGTTGGCGGCGGACAGCGACATGGCGCGCCCGCAATTGCAGCAAGCCGCCTCGGCCTTGGGCGTACCGCTGCGATTCACCGCGCCCGACGGCAGCGTCGCGCAGTGGCTGGCCGGTGCCTTGGGGCAGCCGGTATCGATTCAGACCACGGGTAATGTCGCCATTGCCGTGGCCGCACAACCCGTCGATCCGCAACGGATCGGCCGCGCGCGCGGACGTCTGGCGGTGATCGGTCTTGGCCCTGGCGCGGCCGAGCTGATGGTGCCGGCCGTGCGCGCCGAACTTGACCGCGCCACCGACGTGCTGGGGTATGAAACCTATGTGCGCATGGCCGGCCCTTTCCGTGCCGACCAGGTGCAGCATTGCACCGACAATCGTGAAGAGATGCAGCGCGCCCGGCACGCCTTTGAACTGGCTGCCCAGGGGCGATCGGTGGTGGTGGTGTCTTCGGGCGACCCTGGCGTATTCGCCATGGCGGCGGCGGTGCTCGAAGCGTTGCATGAATCCAGTGACCCGGGCTGGCATAACGTCGACTTGCAAATCCTGCCGGGCGTGTCGGCCTCCCTGGCCACCGCCGCCCAGGCCGGCGCGCCGCTGGGGCACGATTTCTGCGTGATGTCGCTGTCGGACAATCTCAAGCCCTGGTCGATTATCGAGAAGCGCCTGGCCCTGGCGGCGGAAGCCGACCTGGCCCTGGCGTTCTACAATCCGATTTCCCGTTCTCGCCCATGGCAACTGGGCCGTGCGCTTGAGATCGTGGCAGAACACCGCGCACCGGATACTCCGGTGGTCTTGGGGCGCGACATAGGCCGTCCCGGCCAGACATTGCGTGTTACGACACTGGGGCAGTTGACCCCGGAGCAGGTCGACATGCGCACGATGGTGCTTGTGGGTTCTTCCACGACCTGTGTCTTCCCTCGTGCCGAGGGTGGGAACTGGGTCTACACCCCACGGTGGTACGGCGATAAACCGCTCTGAAGTAATCTGGCGGCCCGTTCGGGTCGCTGTCTTTAAGTTACCCTCCTTTTTTTTGAGTCTCGACCGATTCGTTGAGGCGAGTTAGTTCAGGTTAGTTGTCAGGTCTTGTTTGACGGTATTCGGCTGCCTCGCGGTGAAATGTAACTTTTTAATGGTTTTATCTTGAATGATGATTGACGGAGCGACTGGTTGAGGTTCGCCCGGGTGACGGTTATGTTTGTGTCGTCAAATGTGAACTGTTCTGTTGTTTTTTAAAAGTATGCGCGAGTGCAGGGAAGTGCTCGATTAAAACAATGCCCGCCCCGTCGGGCTGTTATATCAAATGGAATTGCCGTTTTATGAAACGATTCAAGGATTCACCCGTGAGGGATTACGCCACTTTCGACAAGTTGGTGGCGCGCGATGCGCTAGAGCGAATATTGACGCCTTATACAGGTACCGAAGGATACGACGCAGCGCTTAGATACTATGACAGCTGTGTCAAAACGCGAGATACGCCTGAAATGCTGACGCCTTTGGCGTTGCTGAAAAGAACCTTGGAGTCGCTTCAGGGGCAAAGCAGGCGTAGGCGTGCGTCAGAATCGTCTTCGGACCCGGCCAGCGAGGATATGGGCCTGAGGCGTAGTCACCGCAGGGTAGAAAGTTACGAAACGCGCCTGTCCAACCGTATTGAGTTAATGAAACAACCCGTCAGCGAAGTGCCACGAAAACTGCATTTTGTTTGGCTTGGCGGAGGCTTGGGCGATATTCAGCTGGATTACCTTCGCCTGTGGAAACAGGTAATGCCCAAAGATTTCACCGTGAATGTCTGGCATGACCCGGATGGGCTATTGGTACACGAAACTACGCGAATTATCGTTGAGGCGGCGAAGGCTGATACATGGGGTGGCGAAGAGCAGTCGGCGGCGTCTGGCGATGATCTGGCCACTCGCTACGAGATGAGAGTGACGGCGTTGAAGCGCCAGATGTCAATGCACATTGACCGAGCTATCAAACGGGGTAAGCGTGCGGACGAAGCACGCATAGACTTGTTGGTTCGCGGATATGACCGCGATGAAAGTGTTCTGCGCGCACTGAAGAATAAGAACGCTCAAGTCATGCACGGTTTGAGCGACGAAGGCATGCAACTGCGCGACGTCCGTGAGCTTCAGGCTTTCCCTCGTCTGGGGGAATTTTATCATCGTGAAATGTCCTTGCGCGGTAACCTCGCGGCAGCCTCGGACATTGTGCGGATGCTGGTGGTGCATGACGAAGGTGGTATCTACAGCGATGTGGACTTCTTGCCGCCCTTTGTCCAAGGCGTGGCGGGCGTTGATATCAACCGTCTGGAGAAGCAACCACGGCTGGGTGCGTTGCAGTTGTTGCTCAACAATAATCCCGATTGGATGCCGGGTCGCCAGGCGCTGGCCGATCGATACAAGGACTACACCGCCGCCATCCCTGAAGAGTATCGCGGGGCGTTGGAACAATTTGCAAAAACTACCCCGTCGTTGAAGCAAGTGTTTGCTCCGTTCACGGATGGCAGCGCGCGTGCCGACAGTTTGCGCCTGGCCCAAATCGAAGGGGGGGAATCCAATGCCTTGATTATCAGCCATCCGGGGTCGGCTGCGGTCAATGCCATTATCGAGCGCTTCGAGATTCATCATCAGGCACTGCTCGCTGTTGAGCGCGAAGCCCGCAAAAATAATATCGATTTCCATGAGGCCAACCGCATCTTGAATCTTGCGGAGCGAGTCCTCAAGGTTGAATTCGATATCGTCGAGGAAAAGGTCAGCATTGAAGATAGCCATGCCTTGAGGCTTCGCGTGGCAATAATGGACTATTTCAGTGACGGTTTACGTCCCCATGCCCAGGGTTCGATATTCCTGACGGGGCCGGGCGCTGTGCGGGCGGGGCTGATGGAGTATGGGAGCAGGTTTCTCACGCCACATGGGGCTCAAGCGCTACGCAAATCCATTCGGTTGAAGACGGGCTTCAACAACAATACGGAGGAAGAGCAGGACCATTCATGGAAGGAAAACACCGAAGACATGGACGCCTGGTTCGCAGCCGAAAAAGCTCGCTGGACCGAAGGCCGGATGCAAGCCCGCTACGCCGCGAACCTGGCGGAACTGCTCAAGCCGTACAGTATCGAGTTCGAGGAAGGCTGGCCGTTGATCGAGGGGCGCCATGTGCTCTCCACCGACGTGCTACAGCCACTCGCCGATGAGTTGGGTGAGCCCTTCATCACCGCGATGAGTCAGGGCCACACCGGTGAGGTGGTATTCGATGAGGTCATTCCCCTGGGGTTCGATGACCGCCAATCCATTCGTGCCCAAAGCAACGGAAAACTCATGCCAGCGCCACCGCGCGAACAGCGGGTGCAACCGTTATCCATTGGGCAACTCTTGAACGAGATGGCTGGCGGGCATCTTGACGTTCTCCAGTTGGGACCGCTGCAACGCCTTCAGATTGGGGCATTGATCGGTTTGAAGAGGCTGGACAATGCCAGTTTCGACGCGGCTCGCCCGCAGTTGGAAAACCTGCTCAATGATTTCAAGAAACCCGGAACCCTGAACCGTTACACAGCAATCGAGCGCGCGTTATATGCGCATCAGGCCCCGGCGTTCCTGGCAGGGATTGAAAGTGCGGTGAACGGTGCTCCCCGGCATGACGAAACCGCGTTGGGGCTGAGGAGGTCCCTGCTCGAAAAGCCGTTGACGTTACGTCAGTGGGGTCAATACGTAGAGCGCGTCCAGCAGGCGGCGATGCATGAATACCGGAGCCAGATAGTCAGGCGGTTGAACACTGTTCTGTTTGCCGTTGACCCGAACGCTTTCAGGTCCGTACCACAGGACCTACTGTTCCAGGGCCCGGGTGATCGCGTAGCTGGGCGTTGCTACCCATTGTCCCTGGCCATGGCGGCTGCTTTTTCTCAGGGGGCGGATGCCATTCGGACCCTGTGTAATCGATTCGAGCTGGCGATCGCGGCATCTGACGAGGGGGACTCGCCTGATTTCATGAGCAGCCTGGAATCGTTGCGTGAGATGAAAGTGGACAACGTGGGTAATGCCCTCGAACGCGCTGATCTGGGTGAGGTCGTGCATATTCTGCAGAGCAAGACGGCCAGTACATTGATGCTCAATTCAGATAATCACGTCATGCTTGCCGCAAAGACTATCGAAGGCGGACACGAAACCTACCACTTCTACGATCCGAATTTTGGCGTGTTCGATTATCAGGACGCCACGGGTTTTACGAAGGCGCTGGAAGAGTTTTTTATCACCCAGGGGATGGCCGCCCAGTACGGCGCATATGGCGAAGAGACTCATCCTTCGTTTGACTTGATCGAGCTGGATGGTAGCCGGGTGGCAAAGGAGGTATTACCCAATACGGTACGGGTTTCGCAGTTGTTGCTACCCGACGCCTTACGAGGCCAGTCGCAACGCTCTGTCAGGACGCGGATCGCCAGCGCCCGGGGACAATCGCTCCAGGACAATCCGCGACTTGGCAGTTGCTTGCTGGCCTTGGATGGCCATTGGTGGGCGCAACAGATCGCTGAAGCGACAACGCGTTTGCAACAGACGAGTGAGTCTGCCTCAAGCCTCGTACCGCTGTTCGACACTCTGGAGGGTGATCCGGACGGGACGTACCGGATAACCATGGTCGATCCGGCCGATCCAGGGCATCCGGTACAGGTCAAGACCGATGACCATCGTCTCCTGCGAATAAAAAACCACCTTTCGGAACGTTTCTCGACGTTGGCCAACCAGCCCACCGCCACGGACGATGCCCATGCGGTGGGCGGCGTTCATACGTTGAACGCCGGTTTCGCCATACAGGCGTTGATGAACGCGCTGAGGGGACGGGAAGGGGCCGACCGTCCCCTCACCCTGGCGGTGCGATTGCATGCCTATGTCAATTACGCGCAAATGGCCCATGGCACTGTGGCCGACGTCGCCGGGCTGGTCGGCCTGGTTCGTAACGCGTTGGATGAGGAGAAACTGATCGCTAGCACCGTCGCGCCGGTGGTCAAGGCCTCCGTGGGCGCCACTGTGAGCGAAGCGACGGGGGGGTTGCTGCAACTGGCGAATGTCGGGTTCGACATCTACCAATTAGCGACTGCGCATAACGATGTTGAACGCGCGCAGTTTGGCACCCAACTGGCTTTCGATTCGGGCGGCCTTGCATTGTCGGCGGGAGCGCTGATGGCTGGCGCCACGACCGGGGCGTTCCTCGGCAGCGCTTCCGTGTTGCTGGCGGGGCTGGGCGTCGGAGTCGCCGCACTGGCCCAAGGGTTTGCCATTATTGCCGAGGAAGCCAAGCAGGTCGGGTTGTTTTTCGATGAGGTGGCAAAAGCCCATTTGAACGCCTATCGGCTCGATGCGGCTCATGGCGCCTGGAAGCCACGCCCGTCGCTGATCATCGACGCCGTGAATCTGGCCGATGGAACCCTGAACCTTGGCAGTCCCAAGCTGTATCCCTTGTACGATCATTTTGGCGTGCCATCGTTTTCGACCGACCGCGGCCAGCCAATCGATATCCGCGGGGAACTGGACTTGCCGTCTCGAGTCAGCTTCACGCCGCCCGCCGGCCAAGCCATCGTCTTGCCGTGCATTCCGCAGACCTGTTACCGCTACGAATACAAGGCTCTGCCCTTTGCGAACTGGCGCCATGACACCGGTTTCGACACGGCGCGACGCCTGGAGAAAAGAAAGGCGAACGGCGAATGGCTGTTCCTTTTTTCCTTCTATTCGTTCCCCAGTGACTACATCCTCCATCGTCTTTTCGAGCCGGACTATAGTTCAACCACGATCGATGTAGTGCTGGATGATACCGATCGTTCGCTGGTGATCCCCGAGCTTCCGCCGATCTGGCACAAATTGATCACTTATCGCATCCAGGGCGCCGGCAAGCGGTGTGCGGTGCTGATCAACCCCGGTGTGAAGCTGGCTCTCGGTACAACGCAATCAGGTCATTCGACCTGGATACTGGACGCTCCCTGGGCCGAGGAAAGCGATATCAAGTTTCCATCCACGGAACGTCTGTCCATTGGTGACGTTGAGGTGACATTCACTGCAACTGGACGCCATGAGGTTTTGTTGCGGACCGCCCAAGGAAAAGTGTTCCAGGTAGACCGAGGCTCTCGCCAACTCAATGTTGTCCTGGAGGTGGTGCCGGAGTGCCAGGGCCAGCAGGCACTGCAGGAACATTTCAAGGCCTTGAACCAACAGCACCGGCTGACGGCACCGTACACGCCGGTTCGTCAATACCTGATTCCGTTCGAAGACCCGAAACCCCCGCGACACGTTACGGCTTGGTACGACTCGAAAGAGGACCGTTTCCTCTACATCCGCGATGAAATCATAGGTGACGAACCGACATCGCTTGGGGCGGTGGTAAATGGTTATGCCTGGTTCTATGACACGAAGGATGTGAGGATCTGGCAAGTCGACGCTAAGACAGGGCTGTTGAGCCGACACTATTGGTTGTGGGGTTCAATAAGCGTAAAGGCGGTGATCAAGAGTGTCGAGGCAGACGCACAGGGGATCATCCATATCGTGCAGCAGATTACCCGCAAGGATCGCAGCATCGATGTTCTGGCTTACGTCATCCAGGATGAGAGACTGCTGCTGACTTCGATCACACGAGGTTTGGACCCCCATCTGGAAGCACTTCTAGGGAGCAGCGAAACCCTTCGCGACTGGTCGCTAGTGCTTGCGGATGGTTTTGAATACTCGTCAACGTTTGGAGGGATGCACACTTTCGAAACTGTCACCTGGCAACCGGCGCCCTTTGTATCGATCTGCTGGAAGCTGAACGATGCAGACAGGGATATGGCGTGGGTGCGCTGGGGCGATAACCTGATCATTCGTCCCGTGCCGCCACCCAAGCATTACCGCGGCTGGCGTGACACGATCAAGGACGGGACCGAGCTGACCCTGTTGAGCCTGGCAGACGAAATCGATGCATTCATGATTTTCGACCGCAAATACCGGACGGTATGTCGTCGGCAGCGCACCCTTGTCGATGGCAAGGCAGTTTGGTCCGATAAATGGCGGCAGAGAGGGTTCGTCGAGGATTTTGTTGCCATGGACAACGGATACGCGGCCATGAGGACCGACGGCTTGTTCTTCAACCTGACCCGCCAGGGAGACTTTGGGTTTGGGGGCATAAACGAACATTGGTTCAAGGCGCCGCCGCAGAAACAACAGCATTGGTGGCCTGCCCTGGAGTCACTCGCCCGCAAGCAAAACAAAGATCGTTTCGACCTTCTGGGGCTGGTGGCTCCCGACGGCAAGACGAGGTTGTACGCCTGGTATATCGACAACAGGCTGCTGCTGGCTAAACCGGAGCACGCGACCGTCCTTCGTCTTTTGAACGTCACCCCGGATGGCGAGGCGGCCTGGTTGTTCGATATGTCCAATGGCGAGGTCCTTCGCCAGGCCCTGATCGATCATGAACAGGTGGAGCGCGCGTTCGGTCAAGGTTCGCAGTTGCTCCAGGCTGACGTGTTGGCTCCTGCGAAACGTGAGTGGGCGCCCTGGAGGTTCGTCAACCTGACGGTCGACGGACCGGGATTGCGTGGTGTCACCGAGGAGGGCCTGGTGATCATGCTGCGAGATCCTGGACACGCTTTGCTCACCGGAGTCACCCGTGAGTGGGTGGTCACCCAGGGCGGGCAAGAGCAAGAAGCGCTTGAGCGATTGGCGAGGTCCGTCTCCCATAGCGCCCTGTTGACGGTGGAAGTGCCTGATGGCCTGGCGTGGTTCGTCGCCGATACCGGGCGCATGATCCGCGTGCCCAGGGTTGCCTTCGCGCAGGGGTTCGAGGTGCTTGGAACCCAGCACCAGACCAACGTATTACTTCGCGAAAACAAGGATGGGAAACTGCTGACATACCCCCGCGAAGGGGATGCGGGACCGCTCAGCTATGTTCAGCGTGAGGGCGAGGTGCTGGTTGTCCAGAGCGCCGAAACGAAGATTGATGATCTGCCCGCGCTGCTTCCAGACGATGTCACAACCTTGGTCCTGCGCATGGGCGAAGGTGCGGTGACTTACCGACTTCCACCGTCCATCTGGTGGCAAGTCCAGTCGATCATCCTTGACTGCCGGCCTTCATTGTCCGACAAGGCTACCGTTCCCGGCACGTTGGTCTGGGACCTCAAGGAGCCTGAGCAACTACAGTTGAGCATTGTCGATGAACACCTGGTGATTTTTGATCCGAACAGCGGACGCAGTGTGATTTGTCGTGAGGTGTTTGCCACCGATGTCAGCTTGCGTGGCAATGTGCGGTTCAGTTTCGACGGGGCTCGTTACTATGCCGTTTCGACATGGGTGACGCAGGTGGGCGCTTTGTCGGGTAGCCAGAGCATCACGCTAAAGGAGTTACTGGAAACATCGGCGGCGAGGGAAGCCGATTTGGCGGGTTGATCCCTGGCTAAATCGAGCGGTAAGAAGAAGGGCTGCGGATGTGATCCATTAGCAGCCCTTTTTAATGGACGCTCAACGGATAGCGCCCCCTTGAGTTCCGTTACTGGCCGCTTATGCGGCTATTGCTTCGTAGGGCAAATCGTCTCATGAGTTGCTCGTCAAGTTTCTTCCGGATTGATTCCCTTCGTGTGTCCAGCCTGCTTCTGTCAAGTCTCAAGTACGCTTTGCGTTGGATCACTCGGGCAGTGCGGTTTTCCCAGTTCCAGAACAAAAAACTGCTTCTTTTTACATTTACGCTCAGTTCGAGCTTAAACAGAGCGATATGCAGGTTGCCTTGTGAGTCGTATCGAGCCGGGGCGATTTGAAATGACTCGCCCTGGAGCGTTTCCGTATCGAACGATAACAGGGCCGGATCGTTGGCTTTGAAGGTGTCCAATGTATCGATCATCGCATTCGCTTGCCGTGAATCACGCATGGCGTCGGCGCTTCGTACCAGGAACTCTGCCACGGAACCGGATAAAGAGTGTTGTGTGCTTTCGAAGATAGACCCGTCATAAAGCCCCCAGCCGAGAAAATTCAGTGTGTTGACATATTCGCCAAACCAATCGCGGGGGTTGGCGTGACGGAGATAGCCGAGGTCGGCCGATAGGGTGGCTATATTGGTGCAGTCTGCAATGTCGTCGTGGTCTTGTAGGGAAAGTGCCCCGATATAGGAGAACAGATTCGGGCCCGTTACGAGTCCGGTTAATGATTTGTCGGCCATGACAAAAATTTCCTTCATTAGAGAGGGTGGATTAGTTGAAGGGCTACTATCGCAGAGTGTTTATAAAGGTAGGAATGATAGTTGTCGTCTAAATATGTTTTTGGCGGTGGTGGGGTGGTGCGACATATATCGTATCTGCTTTTGGGTTGTGAGTTTGGTTGTGCGTGGTTTAGATTGTTTTTTGTCCGCAGGAGCGGTCAGTCATTAAATAAGGAAAGTAGTATGGAAAAGTTTGATAGTGTCGTTAGCGTTGCGCAAAGTTTGGAATTGGTGAGTGCTCGCATCAATAGGCGGAAGGCGTTGGTTGATACCGGGCGGCGTACGCGCAGGTCCGTTATGCAGACAGTGCAGGATAATCCCAACAAGGAAATGGATGCCTTGATGCTCGGGGATGCACTTTTGGGTTATGGCAATAATATGTCGCTCAATAACATGGCGATCATGGAGAACTTGATCACCATTTCAATCATGGAGGCCAACTATGAAGTGCCTGGCGGCAAGAATACTCATGGCTGGTATGAGGCTTTCATTCGATGCTTGCAGGATCTTGGCTGCTTTGTGGCCGATGACGGCTACTCGCGCTATTCCGAAAATTCGCTACAGGTGGATATGGACAATGTCATCAGCGACATCGTCAAAGGAGTTATCGATGGCGTGAAAGCCAGCCTACCGGCGGCAACGGTACTTGGTGCGGTGGTCAGTACGACAATTGATGGTTTGAAGCAGGACAAGGAGACCATTGACCTATTCAACACCCAAGTCAAATCCGCCGATGGTGCGCGCCTGTCTGTCCTTCCTTGTGAGCAGTTACCCAACGGTATTCTCATCGCATCCTCCAGTTCGATAAAACAGACCGGCTCCTCAAGTAACGGTGGCGTTCTTTTCGTGAACTGGCGTGCGTCGGCACGGGATATCTTCCGGGGCAAATCGTTCGTGACCTTCAATCCGGAACGTTACGAGGCACTCAGGAACGATATTGAAGGGTATTTGGGCAAGCATCGCAGGGAAGTTCTGAGTAAACGCTTCAGCCGCCGCAAGAGCAGCTAATTCCTCTCTCGGCCAAGGTCACGGCACCAGATAGCCTCTCACCCCGGTGAAAATGATCTGGGCCGCCAGCGCACAGACAAACAACCCCATCAGCCGGCTGACAATCTGCAAGCCCTGGTCGCCGAGGATCCGCTCGATGCGGCTGGACAGGTAGAGCACCACGCCGACGGTGAAGCTGGCCAGGGCGATGCTGATGATCGCCATGAGCTTGTCGTCCCAGTGCGGCTGGCTTACGCCCATCACCAGCAGGGCGCCGATGGTGCCGGGGCCGACGGTCAACGGAATGGTCAGCGGGACGATGGTCACGTCCTGCTGAACATTATCGGTTTGTACCGCCGACTTGCCCTGGGCCATGCCCAAGGCCGAAATGAACAAGACGCTGCCAGCGCCGATACGGAACGCATCCACCGTGATGCCGAACACGCTGAAGATCACCCTGCCAAACAAATACAGCAACACGCTGGAAACCAGCGTTGCGGTCGCGACTTTCCAGGCCAGGCGACGCTGTTCCTTGCGGGAATAGCCGCGTGTCAGGCTGATAAAACACGACAGCACGAAAAAGGGGCTGTAGAGCACCAACATTTTCAGGTAAACGCTGAACAGCACATGGAGCATGGTCAAGGCTCGTGACAGAGGAAGACGACGGGAGTCTATCAGGCGATTTGACGCCTGTCGGCTCAGGACGTATGCGCTGTATTGTTTTGCTGATCGCGCTGGGCCACCCAGTGTTCGATCAGCTCACGCAACTGCGACAGTTCCACCGGCTTGGCCATGTGCCCGTCCATGCCCGCCTGGCGAGCGCGCTCCTTGTGTTCGGCGAGGATATGCGCGGTGAGCGCCACCACTGGCGTGCGGGTGCGCTGGTTTCCGACTTCCCAGGCGCGTAGCTGTTGGGTGGCGGAGAACCCATCGAGAATGGGCATCTCACAGTCCATCAGCACCAGGTCGTAGCGTTGCTCTTTCATCGCCTTGAGCGCTTCTTCGCCGTTGCTGGCGGTGTCGGGTTGCAGATTGAGCTTGCCGAGCATGCCGCGAATGACCTTGGTGGAGATGGTGTTGTCTTCTGCCACCAGGATGCGGAAATCGCTGGGGACTTTCACTGGGAGTGGCAGACCGGCGTTGACCGGGACATTCGGCGCCTGGCCTTTATTACGCTGGTTCAGTTCGTCCGCCAGGGTGGTCTTGAGCGTGTAACCTGCCACGGGTTTGGCGAGGATGCGCTTGACACCGCTGTTGCGCGCCACGATCTTGCTGGGCGCGTTGCTGATGCCGGTCAGCATGATCAGCAGGATATCGTGGTTGAGGCTTGGGTCTTCCTTGATCTTGGCGGCCAGTTGCATGCCGGTCATGCCAGGCATGTTCTGGTCCAGCAGCACCACGTCGAAGTAGTCGCGCAGGTGCGCCTTGGTGCGCAGCAGCGCGAGGGCTTCCTTGCCCGACGGTACGGCGCTGACGTTCAGGCCCCAAGCGCTGCATTGCTGCACGAGCACCTTGCGGCAGGTGTCGTTGTCATCGACCACCAAGACCCGCGCGCCCTGTAGCGGGCCATCGAGGTCGGCGGTCGGATGTTCCAGGCGGTCTGGGTCCAGCGGCAAGGTCAGCCACAAGGTGCTGCCTTGGCTGCTGCCACTCTTGATGCCGAATTCGCCATTCATCAGCATGATCAACTGGCGAGCGATGACCAGCCCCAGGTTGCCGCCCAGGCGCGTGGCCGATAGGACGTTCTTGCTGTGCAGCTCGGCATGCATCAGCGTTTCGCGTTCTTCGGCATCCATGGGCGAGCCGCTGTCCTGTACCGCGATTCGCAGGCGCGGTTGACTGCTGCGCTCGTCGAGGGCGACAACGATCAGGACCTCGCCTTCATCGGTTTTCTTCAAGGCATTTTCCAGCAGGCTCAACAGCGCCTGACGCAGCCGTGTAGGATCGCCGCTGATGACCCGAGGCACTTGGGGCTGGATGAAGCTGATCAGCTCGACATTCTGCTGTTCGGCCTTGGCGCGGAAGATGCTCAGGCAGTCCTCGATCAGTGCATTGAGATCGAACTGCACGTCATCCAGCTCGATTTGCCCGGATTCGAGACGGGAAATGTCGAGAATCTCGTTGATCAGGGTAAGCAGTTCATTGCCGGCGCTGTGGATCGTCTGCACGTAGTCGCGCTGTTTGACGGAGAGCGGCGTGCCCAGCAATAGCTCGGTCATGCCCAGCACGCCATTCATCGGTGTGCGGATCTCGTGGCTGATCTTGGCCAGGAACTCGGCCTTGGCGTTGATCTCGGCATTGCTCGCCGCCAGGTCGCGGCTCAGGCTGAAACGGTTTTCATTGATCGATCGCTGGCGTTCGCCCAACGCGACGCTCATCAGCAGGCCGCTGACGCAGATAATGACCAGCAAGGTGACGATCAGCCCTTGGGGCGCGACTTCGGTCAGCCCTTGCAGGGCTGGAAGAATGATCAGCGTACCCAGGTTGAACACCACCATGGCGGCGACGAAAAGCCGCGCCGGGCGGTAGCCCTTCTGCCAGTGCCAGGCGCTGACGAACAGCATGCTCAGGCCGGCCAGGGCCACCAGCGCATAAGTCATGATATTGAGGGGCAGCGTGTTGACGAATAACAGCAACAGGCTGCAGAGCATGATGAAGACAATTTCGCCCAGCAGCAGCCGGTCCAATGGATGCGGTCCCATTGGGGCGAAATAACGATAGGCGAACATCAAGCCGCAGGGCGCGGTCAGCAACAAGGCCAGATAGGCACCCGGCGTCTGGATCGCCGGCCAGTCAGGCAGCCAGGCCCCAGCGAGGTTCAGCAGCAGTACCAGGCTGAGCATCAGCAGCCCTTCGCAGGCGGCCAGCCACAGGCAACTGCGCGATCGGGTATAAGCGTAGCGGGTGAGGTTGTGCAGGATCAGCATGGCGATACAGCCGAACAACAGCCCATAGACCAGCGTCTGGTTCTGGTTGGCCGCCGCCAGGACCGCCGGCTGCAACGTGACATAGGGGCGCAGTTCGTAGCGCGATGCCAGTCTCAGGTAGACGTCCAGCGATTTATCGCTGCGCGGCAAGGGCAGCATGAAATCGCTGCTGGGCACCGTAGGTTCGGTATGCGGCATGGCGTTGCCGGTGACTTGTTGGCTGACCAGAGTGTCGCCATCCAGCACATAAAGATTCAGGCGCGACAGATCGGGCGCGAAGACCCGCAGGATCTGTTCATGCCTGTCGGGGGAAAGCCGGAAGCGCAGCCACAGGGCTCCCCCCGGCTCGGCTGCCTTGAGGTGATCCAGGTCAATGGGGCTGAACTGGTTGGTATAGCGGGCAGAGCGGATGTCGCTCAGCTTCAGGTCGCCCTGTTCGTCGAGCAATACCGCCCAGCCGCTGCCGGGCGCAGCCTGTGCCGGGAACACGCAGAGCAGCGTCAGCAGGGTAACGGTCAAGCTTATGGCAATCCTGAGCCAGCGCACGGCGAAATCCCTTCGTAGGTTGATGCCAGATGATAACTATGCGCGGCGCCCGAGCAGACAGGCAAGAGCTCTGGACCCTTGCCTGTCTGAATGACCGGATTATTCCAGGTTTTCGCCACGCTCGCGTGCAATGGCACGGTAGCCAATGTCCTTGCGGTAGAAACAGCCTTCCCAATCAATCTGCGCGGCAAGCTTGTAGGCTTGCTGCTGAGCGGCGTCGACGCTGGCACCCATGGCAGTGGCGCACAACACTCGACCACCAGCCGTCACGACCTGGCCGTCCTTCAATGCCGTACCTGCGTGGAAAACCTTACCTTCCAACTGGGCGGCGGCTTCCAGGCCCTTGATGGCGCTGCCCTTGGCGTAGTCGCCCGGGTAACCACCGGCCGCCAGCACGATGCCAACGCTCGGACGTGGATCCCATTGGGCTTCAACCTTGTCCAGCGCTTGGGCCAGAGCGGCCTCGACCAGCAGCACCAGGCTCGATTGCAGGCGCAGCATGACCGGCTGGGTCTCAGGATCGCCGAAACGGCAGTTGAATTCGATGACTTTTGGGTTACCAGCCTTGTCGATCATCAGGCCAGCATAGAGGAAACCGGTGTAGACGTTGCCTTCCTCGGCCATGCCACGCACGGTTGGCCAGATGACCTGGTCCATCACGCGCTGGTGAACGTCGGCGGTGACCACTGGCGCGGGGGAGTAGGCACCCATGCCGCCGGTGTTCGGGCCGCTGTCGCCATCGCCGACGCGCTTGTGGTCCTGGCTGGTGGCCATGGGCAGGACGTTCTTGCCATCGACCATGACGATGAAGCTGGCTTCCTCGCCGTCGAGGAATTCTTCGATTACCACACGGGAACCGGCGTCACCGAAGGCGTTGCCAGCGAGCATGTCGCGTACGGCTTCTTCGGCCTCGCTCAGGGTCATGGCCACGATCACGCCTTTACCAGCGGCCAGGCCATCGGCCTTGATCACGATCGGTGCGCCTTTTTCGCGCAGGTAAGCCAATGCCGGTTCGATTTCGGTGAAGTTCTGGTAGTCGGCAGTTGGGATCTTGTGGCGCGCCAGGAAATCCTTGGTGAACGCTTTCGAACCTTCCAGCTGCGCGGCGCCGGCAGTCGGGCCGAAGCAGTCCAGGCCACGGGAGCGGAACAGATCGACTACACCGGCAACCAGTGGTACTTCCGGACCGACGATGGTCAGCGAGACATTTTTCTCGGCGAAATCGGCCAGTTGCTCCAGGGCCAGCACGTCGATGGCGACGTTCTCGCACTTGGCTTCGATGGCGGTGCCGGCATTGCCCGGAGCGACAAAGACCTTCTGCACGCGCGGATCCTGAGCCACTTTCCAGGCCAGGGCGTGTTCACGGCCACCGCTGCCAATGATCAAAACATTCATTTCAAAAAACCTCGATGACGCTGATTCTGGATGCAGCGTTAAAGCTGCCTTTCTGTGGGAGCGAGCTTGCTCGCGATGGCGGTGCGTCAGCGGACGTCAATGCTGACTGAACCGGCGCTATCGCGAGCAAGCTCGCTCCCACAGTGGGTCGGTGTATCAGTGACGGAAGTGGCGCATGCCGGTGAACACCATTGCAATCCCTGCCTCGTCGGCGGCAGCAATCACTTCTGCATCACGCATCGAACCACCCGGCTGGATCACCGCGGTGATGCCGACCTTGGCCGCATTGTCGATGCCATCACGGAACGGGAAGAACGCATCGGAGGCCATGACCGCGCCCTGGACCTGCAAACCAGCGTGTTCAGCCTTGATGGCGGCGATGCGAGCCGAGTTCACGCGGCTCATCTGACCGGCGCCGACGCCGATAGTCTGGCGGTTCTTGGCGTAGACGATGGCGTTGGATTTGACGTACTTGGCGACTTTCCAGGCGAAGATCAGGTCGTTGATTTCCTGCTCGCTCGGGGCGCGCTGGGTCACGACCTTCAGGTCTTCACTGCCGATCATGCCGATATCGCGGCTCTGGACCAGCAGGCCGCCGTTGACGCGCTTGTAGTCCCAGGCCGGCGCCCGGTCGGCCGACCATTGGCCGCAGGCCAGCAGGCGCACGTTGGCCTTGGCGGCAACGATAGCGCGGGCTTCTTCGCTGACGGAGGGGGCAATGATCACCTCGACGAACTGGCGCTCGACGATGGCCTTGGCGGTCTCGGCGTCCAGTTCACGGTTGAAGGCGATGATGCCGCCGAAGGCCGACTCGGTGTCGGTGGCGTAGGCCAGCTCGTAGGCCTGGCGGATGCCGCCCTCGGCGTCCGGGCTCACCGCCACGCCGCACGGGTTGGCGTGCTTGACGATTACGCAGGCTGGCTTGACGAAGCTCTTCACGCATTCCAGCGCGGCGTCGGTATCGGCTACGTTGTTGAAGGAAAGTTCCTTGCCTTGCAACTGGGTGGCGGTGGCGATGCCGACTTCGGCAGGCTTGGCTTCCACGTAGAACGCCGCGCTCTGGTGCGGGTTCTCGCCGTAGCGCATTTCCTGGGCCTTGACGAATTGGGTGTTGAAGGTGCGCGGGAATTCGCTGCGGCCTTCGGTGCCCAGGGTTTCGGCCGCCTGGTTCACGGTGCCCATGTAGTTGGCGATCATGCCGTCGTAGGCCGCGGTGTGTTCGAAGGCCTTGAGCATCAGGTCGAAACGCTGGGCGTAGGTCAGGCCACCGGCCTTGAGATTTTCCAGCACGCTGGCGTAGTCGCTGGCGTTGACCACGATCGCCACGTCTTTATGGTTCTTGGCCGCCGAGCGGACCATGGTCGGGCCGCCGATGTCGATGTTCTCGATGGCGGTCGGCAGGTCGCAGCCGGGCTTGTTGATGGTGGCTTCGAACGGGTAGAGGTTGACCGCTACCAGGTCGATCGGCTTGATGCCGTGTTCGTTCATGATGGCGTCGTCGATGCCGCGACGGCCCAGGATCCCGCCGTGGATTTTCGGGTGCAGGGTCTTGACGCGACCGTCCATCATTTCCGCGAAAC
The DNA here is from genome assembly GCF_054130985.1 of Pseudomonas sp. R4-84. Lineage (NCBI taxonomy): Bacteria > Pseudomonadati > Pseudomonadota > Gammaproteobacteria > Pseudomonadales > Pseudomonadaceae > Pseudomonas > Pseudomonas sp. R4-84. The sequence goes on along the minus strand of NZ_CP096390.1, from coordinate 4,887,021 downwards.
CGGTGTAGTCAGCGACTTCCACCGCGGCGACGCCGTTGTCCTGCAGCAACTTGAAGGTCCCGCCGGTGGAGAGGATCTCGACGCCCAACTGTTGCAGCTCGCGGGCGAATTCAAGGATCCCGGTCTTGTCGGAGACGCTGATCAAGGCGCGGCGGATCGGCAGGCGGGTGGTCTGGTCGGTCATTTCAGGTTCCATCAAAAGCAAGGGAAGTCAGCAAAAAAGGCGACCGTTTTTTACGCGGGCGCCTTTCTGGTTTGATTGAATGCTTAAAGTAGATCGTACTGCTTGAGTTTCTTGCGCAGGGTTCCGCGATTCAAGCCCAGCAGCTCGCTGGCCTTGGTCTGGTTGCCCTTGACGTAGTTCATCACGCTTTCGAGCAGAGGCGCCTCGACTTCGGAGAGCACCAGGTTGTACACATCCGTGACGGCAGCGCCCTCAAGGTGGGCGAAATAATTGTGCAGCGCCTTCTCGACGCTCCCGCGAAGGGTCTGGCCTTCTTCGCTGGGCGTATTGAGGTGCTGTTTCAAATTCACGTTGTCGCTCACGGGTGCTGTTCCACTCACTAAAGTCTCGGTCATCATCGTCATGCGGCCACCCCTTCGTCCCCTGTCAGGCTCTTGTAACGTTCGGCGAAAAACGCCTGAACGTCGGCGCATTGTGCTTGCGTACCATCCAAACGATTGAAACGGGCGCGAAACTCCCTGGCGCCCGGCAGGGTTGCGAGATACCAGCCCACATGCTTGCGAGCGATGCGTACGCCCATGACTTCTCCGTAGAAGGCATGCAGCGCGGCCAGATGCTCTAGCAGAATACGTTCCACCTCGGACAACTGCGGCGCAGCGAGCTTTTCTCCCGTGCGCAGGTAATGTTCGATTTCACGAAAAATCCATGGCCGCCCCTGGGCGGCCCGGCCGATCAACAGGCCGTCGGCACCGGTCGCGTCCAGCACGTACCGGGCCTTCTCGGGCGAGTCGACATCGCCATTGGCGAAGACCGGAATGGACACCGCCTGCTTGATCGCGGCTATGGTGTCGTACTCGGCTTCGCCGGTGTACAGGTCGGCACGGGTGCGGCCATGGACCGCAAGCGCCGTGATACCTGCCTGTTCGGCGATCTTCGCCACCGTCAGGCCGTTCTTGTTCTCCCGGTCCCATCCGGTGCGGATCTTCAGGGTCACCGGCACATCGACCGCGGCGACAACCGCCTGCAGGATCTCGGTGACCAGCGCTTCGTCTTTCAACAGTGCCGAGCCTGCGGCCTTGTTGCAGACCTTCTTCGCCGGGCAGCCCATGTTGATGTCGATAATCTGCGCCCCCAGCTCTACGTTGGCTCGGGCCGCTTCCGCCAACATCTGTGCATCACCACCGGCGATCTGTACCGAGCGCGGCTCGGGATCACCTTCGTGGATCATGCGCAGGCGCGATTTGCGGGTGTTCCACAAACTCATGTCGCTGGTGACCATTTCCGAAACCACGAGTCCTGCGCCCAATCGTTTGCACAACTGACGGAAGGGCTGGTCGGTGACGCCCGCCATAGGGGCCAGGACCAGACCGTTCTGCAATGTATATGGGCCGATGCGTACCGCCGACATAGGAGTTCCCTGAAGTGGGGCCGGATCATGAGACTTCGAAAAAGGGTTGGCATGATACCCGCTCTCGATGACTGGATAAAGGTCGAATTGGATAAAATCTGAACAGCTATTCCGTTATCGCCAGCGGTTTGGTCCGGGTCGGGCGAGTCAGAATGCCGTCGTCAATCGATCGACCCTGCAGCCTTCATTCGGGCGAATGGAAGCTCAGGCTGTAGTTCACCGCCTTCGGTCCCGGATCGAGGATGTCCAGGGCGATATGGATCGGCGTCTGCGGCGGCATTTCCCCCCGGCCTTCGAGATCTCCGCCCAAATACTCACCTGGCTTGAAACGGCGACTGGCGATCAGGTGGCCGTTGAGGTCGGCAAAGCGCAGCTCCAGCAGTGGGAAGGGCTGGGAGAAGGGCGCGCGGTTGTAGATGATCGCATCCACCACCAGGGCTGCGCTGAACTCTGGATGGCTGCGCACCACCAGGTTGCTGCTCTTGATCTTGGCGATGTCGACCTTGGAGGGGACGTCGCAGCCGATGGCCGGGCAGATTTGCAGGAACCACGGGCGGTACTGGTCCTGGCGAGCCAATTCCTCGAAGTGATAGGCGATGTACTGACCGCCCAGGGCTGCGGCGGCGAGCAGCACCAGCAAACCCCAAAGCAAGCGCCGGCCCCAGGGCGAGCGGCGTTTGCGCCAATCAAGTTGCAGCGGGTCGTCGTCCAGGTCCTGGAGGGCTTCGGCGCGTATGCCGGGCTCCTGGCGATCACGTTTCTTGCGCGGTGTCGCCAGCGGCTCCGGCTCGTCGTCCAGGTCGTCCGTGGCGGACAGTCGCTCCAGGTGCTCGTCGGTCTCCTCGTCCGGCGCCAGGCTCAGCGGGGCGACGGGCTCATCGTCCGGTTCCAGCGGCTCGAGGGCCAGGGACAAGGATGGCTCGGTTCGCGGCGGGCGGGCCGGTTCATGGGGTTCGAACGGTTCGAGAGGGGGCTGGATGGCGGTCTCGGCGCGCTCGGCGGTAGATTCGCTGTACAGGCTGTCAGCCCAGGGCTCCTGGTCGCTCGAAGGATGCTCGCGCAGTGCGCTCAGGTTGTCTTCGCGGCGCCGTCCGAAGGTGTCGGGTGCGCGTTTGTCGCGCCGTTCCAGACGAGCCAGTTCCTTGTCCAGGTCATCGAGATCCAGTTCGGCGGCAGTCCATTGTTTCTGGCTGATCGCCCGTGGCGCTTCGACCACGGGTTTTGCCGGGGAAGCTGGAGCAGTAGCGACGTCCTTGGTGGCGCGTTGCTCCAGCAATTGCTTCGCGGCATTGAACACTTGCAGGCACGAGCCGCAACGAACCACCCCGCGTGCCACGCTCAATTGAGCATGGCTGACGCGAAAACTGGTGTGGCAATGCGGGCACTGAGTGACGAAGCTGTCGGTCATGCGGCAATCCGGTCGATACAGGCGGTCATTCTAGCGCCGACGTCCAGTGATGCGCACCCAGCCATCGCGATTGGCGATCGGGTCCAGGTTGAAATCCGCGGCATAAGCGGCAGCGACTTCTTCACCCTGTTCGGCGAGGATGCCCGACAATGCCAGGCGTCCGCCCGGTTTGACCAGACTCGACAATTGCGGCGCCAGGGACACCAGCGGGCCGGCAAGAATGTTCGCCACCAGCACGTCGGCCTGTACTTTCGGCAGATCCTCGGGCAAGTACAGCGGGAACAGCGCTTCGTCGATGTTGTTGCGCCCGGCGTTGTCGCGGGAGGCTTCCAGGGCCTGGACATCGATGTCGGTGCCGACCGCTTCCTTGGCACCCAGCAGCAGGGCGGCGATGGCCAGGATCCCCGAGCCGCAGCCGAAGTCGAGCACATTGCAGCCGTCCAGGTCCTGGCCGTCGAGCCATTCCAGGCACAGCGCGGTGGTGGGATGAGTGCCAGTACCGAAGGCCAGGCCCGGGTCCAGCAGCAGGTTCACCGCGTCCGGTTCCGGCGCTGCATGCCAGCTCGGCACGATCCACAGGCGCTGGCCGAAACGCATGGGTTGGAAGTTGTCCATCCAACTGCGTTCCCAATCCTGGTCTTCAATCACTTCGCTGTGATGTTCGGGCAACGGGCCGCCGGTGAGCAGCTCCAAATGGGCGAGCACGCTGGCCGCCTCGGTGCCGCCTTCGAACAGCGCCAGCAGGTGGGTGTGGGACCACAGCGGGGTGGTGTTGAGCTCAGGCTCGAAGATCGGCTGGTCTTCGGCGTCCATGAAAGTCACCGATACGGCACCTACTTCAAGAAAGGCGTCTTCGTAGGTTTCGGCTTGTTCCGGGCTGATGGCCAGGCGTACTTGCAGCCAAGGCATGGCGGGTACCTTTGAAAAATCGATAGGGGGCAGCAGGAGGCTGCAAAGGCGCGCAGTGTACGCCAGGTCGCTCCCAAAGTGGATAAGCGAGGCCTGGACGGGCCCGGTTGGTGTTTCGATATATATATGTATGACATCGGCCTGCCGCAGGGCGGATAAGGTGCGCATCCACACAACAGGGAAGGATGTGCATGGACGACATGGCCGAGTGGCAACAAGACAGGGATGGCGCGACGTCGTTATCTGACCGGAAAGAGGCATCTGCCCAGGCGATTCTGGAAAAGCTGACGGGCTGGCAGACTGTTATCGAGGCAAAGATGCAGGCCCAGAATACTTTTCTGGAGGAGCTGGAAGTTTATCTGCTGGTCGGGCTGCGTACCCATTATCGTCATGGCAACATCGATTCAGACTTCATTGGCACGCTGCTCGACGCGGTGTTGCAACGCAAGATCGACCCGTCGCCCGCGGTTTATGACGAGCATCAGGATGCGCCTTATCGCTGGGAAGGGGGGGCTGACCTGGGGTTCTCGGCTGAACGTCGGGATATCCTCGAGCAGGTCCTCGAAGGGACCGCTTCGACCATCCTCAACCATTACGAGGACTATCTTCGGCGCCATTGGAAAATGGCCGGACACGATGCTGCGCTCGAAAGCATCGTCCAGGAAAAACTCAACGAGCATGTGGCGGCAATCGACGCCATCCTTCAACCGCAAAGGTTGGTTGGGTTGGATGTCGAGCAACTGCGCGCAAGGATAGAGGAGCTGCAACAATCCTGGCGCCACATGGGGAAAGCGAATGCGCTGGCGACCCCTCGGGAGCGACGGGCATTGGAAGCGATAATGCGTGCGCAATTGCCTGATTGGCTACGGGGGTTGGGTGCAGCCGACCGTAAACGGTTGGAGGCGTTGAGCGAACATGCTGGGCAAACCCAGGCAATGGTCGATGAATTGCTCGACGGCTTGGGCTCCCTGGAAGCGTTCGCTCGGCGCCAGGCCCAAGGCTACATCAGGCGCGAGCTGGACATGGAAGTCGAACCTGACAGGGTTCGCGTGCAGCTGCAGTGGCGAGCGGTCATTGGCCAGCCTGTGCGAACCTATAACCTGAGTGAACTGGTGGCGGCGGGGCCGGTCAGGCCCGATGCGGTGACGGTGCGCCTGGTGGAGAATGGCGGCATGCTGCGCAACGAGCCCCTTGCCTCGGCATTCGTGGGGCAGATGTTGTCGAGCCTGGACGCACCTGCCGGTTACTTTTCTGCATTGTCGAGTCGGTACAACCGCGCGGACCTCAAGGACGCCCTGCTCGATTGGTTCATGGCGCGATTGCGACACAGCGCATTTGTCGCGCGGTGCGCGGGCCTAGTCACGGTGTCCAGCCACGACGAGCTCTACACCTTGCTGAACAGCTCATTTGCTGGACAAGGCGTGGGTGGATTGCAGGTTACCAATGTCGAACTGCCCAATTCGTTCCGATGCGCCGATCTGCTGCTGTTCTACCACGACGATGCACAGGGACAAGTCAGCGCCCCCCTGCTGTATGCCCCTGGTAAGCCCGATGGGCAGGAGTGGATCGCCCTGCCTTCGCTTCGGGCCGTGAGCGCCGAGATCGGTAGCTGGATTGCGAGCGAAACGGGTCGTGAATACCTGTTGCAGCAGATCTCCCCGGTTGAACGTGACAGCGCTCGGGAATATTTTGTCGGCGTGAGGCAAAAGCCGACCACATGGGATTTGAGCAGGGACCCCAGAGGGACGCAAAAAGGCCTCAGGCATTGTCTTGAGCAGGCTGTCCTGACAGGGCTGAACCACAATCTGCAGCAGGTGGAATGGCACGACTCGCCTCGCTGGTACTCGGCCTTGCCACTTGAATCGCGGCGAAGCATCAGTGGCTTGAAGCAAGAGTCCCTGGTCCATCAGCAGGTCTTCGATGAGCAGTTGGCGGGTTATGAACTTTTTGTCGACTTTGCCAAGCGTACCGTCACGCAAGCGATTGCTCCGTATATGCGCAGCAAGGGCGTACGAGAACCGGTGGATCCGGAGACGGTTCTTATCGACTACTTCCCGGGGCTGGGAAGTGACAGGAGGGTAGCCAGCCTGCTGGAACTCGCGATTTATGGGTACGACGACAACGCTGGGATCGACAACCCGGAACAAGGTGTGCGCTCGTCCGTTGGACAGGATTTGGGCCAGGTCCGCAGCGCCGACCTGGCGCTTTATGTTCGTGGGGCCTACCTGGGCGAAAAATACGCCAAGGAAATCCGTGCCAGGTTTCTCGATGCCAATGACCCGCAATACCAGAAGCGTCGTGATGCCTGTCGCTACATGCTGCTGGCGAAGATGGATCGCGACCTACGTATCGCGTATGGCCGGTCAGTGTTGAGCACCGACGCGTTCAACTGGCTCACGCGGCAAGTCACGTTGCTGAGCGACAGGAGACCGGCTGGCGGCCCTATCTATCCAGCGACGGCGGTCACGCGTGAAGGTGTGTTCAAGTTTACGGTCAACGGTCATGTCGTGTTGGGCGTCTACGTTTTCGCCTACTTCGAACCGAAGGGCTCCTACTGGCTGTACACGCCCGATGCCCCGGACGGCATCCGTTTTCGCAACTACCTGGCCTTCACCGGGCGCACCGCGGCGCAACTGCACGATTATGTCGTGGAGCGGGTGGCATTGATCGCGCGCGGTTCCGTCGAACAATCGTTGCGGGCATTGGGGGCAGGTACCACGCGCGTCGATACCCTGCGTGAATTCAGCCGTGTGGTCGATATCGACGCTGAGTTCGATGCCTGTATCGAGCGGGCTATCGCCGACGTGGAAGATGTCACCACCCGTCGTGCAGAGGCCATCACGCAGCAGATTCAGAAAGGGCTGCTCTTTGCGGCTGCGCCGGTGTGCATGGTCTTCCCGCCGTTTGCCCTGCTGTTGGATATCGTATTTATCGGCCTCAGCTCCAAGCAGGCAATCGAGGCGCATAGGCAGGGCGATACCCAGGAGGCTCTCGAGCATTGGCTGGAGGTTTCCTGGGGCGCGCTGCTGGCGGTGCCAGGGGTGACCGGCATGGCTGCATTGCTGCGCCGTTCGGTGATGAGTCTCAAGCGTGCGGCCAAGCCGTTGTCGTTGTCGGCGCAACGTCTGAAAGGCGCTGCGGTATCCGCTGTGAACAAGGATACCGGGCCGCTGGTCCAGCCCATCCGTTTGAAGCCAAGGCAGGCGGTCGACGCAACGCCTGAAAATCTGCAATGGGTGAGCGAGGAGGGGATTTTCTACGGCACCTACCGCAGTCCGCCCAGCGCATCGCAGCCACGAAGTACCTATTACATACGCAGCCGGGGCCGGTACTTCCAGGTAAAGGAGGACGCTTACTTTGGCGGTCTATGCCTGGTGGATGCCAGTCGTCCCGGCGCGCTATACAACATGCCCATACGCAGGATGACGAATGGCAAGTGGACGCATAACAGCGTTGGCTTGAGAGGGGGTAATGATGGCGTGCGTAACCTGGGGCGAGTCGACGATCTACGGGAGGCGTTCCCGGGGCGCGTCGATCCTGACGTGACAAGAGGCGCGTTGCAGGGCGAGGCCGTAGTAGCACGCTTCAATGAGGCGACGGCTGACGGGTATCTGTTCTCGCTCAACGCCCAGACATGCGTGATCGCTTCGTTATATAACCCCGTTACCCGAGTGGGGGCGGTCATTCATTTCGATCACAATATTGGCAGGCTCATAGAGGAAGGTGTCGAGGCTCTGTTGCGGCGCCTTGGCGGATCCGCAAAGGATATCCGCGTCACGCTTGTAGGTGGGGACTGGTTGACGGGTCTGGACATTGGCGAGCCGGTCAGGACCGTGATGCGGCGCAAAGGTCTTGAGCCAACCTGGGACTTCTGGTCGTATTCTTCCTGCTTCGGTAATACCTATGGTGTATCGCTGAACCTCAAGAGCGGCATCACTACGGTCTTCAAGATGTCGCAGACCCAAGTCGAGCGTTATTACGTCCCAGTGCTGTCACGGGCCAAGTACAGTACCGATCCGGTATCGATACGTGCGCGTAGATTCATGACGCGCACGCGCAGCGAACCTTTGATGGCAAACGCCAACGGTGCCGTCCGCACCCGCCAGGGCAGGCCGGCGACAACGGCGCAACTTGCGATGAACAGGTTCTCGATGGTGAGCCTGAACTGAGTGGGTCTTCTAGCCCGACGATGGGCAAAAAAAGACCCCGGGCCAAACGGACCGGGGTCTTTTCACATCCCTTGGAGCATCAGTGCTGGTTGCCCAGCTTGTGTTCCAGGTAATGAATGTTGACGCCACCCTCACAGAAACCCTCGTCGCGGACGAGATCGCGGTGCAGCGGGATGTTGGTCTTGATCCCGTCCACCACGATTTCATCCAGCGCATTGCGCATGCGCGCCATGGCTTCTTCACGGGTCGCCCCGTAGGTGATCAGCTTGCCGATCAGCGAGTCGTAGTTCGGCGGAACCGCATAACCGCTGTACAGGTGCGAATCGACGCGAACGCCGTTGCCACCTGGTGCGTGGAAATGCTTGACCGTGCCTGGGCTCGGCATGAAGGTCTTCGGATCTTCAGCGTTGATCCGGCACTCCAGCGAGTGGCCGCGAATAACGACGTCATCTTGAGTGAACGACAGTTTGTTGCCGGCGGCGATGCTGAGCATCTCCTTGACGATGTCGATACCGGTGACCATCTCCGAAACCGGGTGCTCCACCTGAACACGGGTGTTCATTTCGATGAAGTAGAAACGACCGTTTTCGTACAGGAACTCGAAGGTGCCGGCGCCACGGTAGCCGATGTCGATGCAAGCCTTGACGCAGCGAGCCAGGACTTCCTGGCGAGCCTGCTCGTCGATGCCCGGTGCCGGTGCCTCTTCGAGGACCTTCTGGTGACGACGCTGCAGCGAGCAATCGCGGTCGCCCAGATGGATGGCCTGGCCCTGGCCGTCGGACAGAACTTGCACTTCGACGTGGCGTGGGTTGGTCAGGAATTTTTCCAGATAGACCATCGGGTTGCCGAACGCCGCGCCTGCTTCGGAGCGGGTCAGTTTTGCCGAGGAAATCAGGTCTTCTTCCTTGTGAACCACGCGCATGCCGCGACCACCGCCGCCGCCGGCGGCTTTGATGATCACCGGGTAGCCGACTTCGCGGCCGATGCGCAAAGCGGTTTCTTCGTCTTCAGGCAGCGGGCCGTCGGAACCCGGAACGGTGGGTACGCCTGCGGCGATCATGGCGTGCTTGGCGGAAACCTTGTCGCCCATCAGGCGGATGGTCTCGGCTTTCGGGCCGATGAAGGCAAAACCGGAGTTTTCGACCTGTTCGGCGAAGTCGGCGTTTTCCGCCAGGAAGCCGTAGCCAGGGTGAATGGCGGTGGCGCCGGTCACTTCGGCGGCGGCGATAATCGCCGGGATGTGCAGGTAAGAGTGCGCAGCCGACGCGGGACCGATGCAGACGGATTCGTCCGCCAGGCCCAGGTGCATCAGTTCTTTGTCGGCCTTGGAGTAAACGGCGACGGTCTTGATGCCCATCTCTTTGCAGGCACGCAGAATCCGCAGGGCGATCTCACCGCGGTTAGCGATCAGAACTTTTTCCAACTTCGCAGTCATCAAAGGCTCTCCGCGGTTCAAACGATGGTGAACAGCGGTTGGTCGTACTCAACCGGCTGGCCGTCTTCAACGAGGATGGCTTCGATCACACCGCTGGTTTCAGCTTCGATGTGGTTCATCATCTTCATGGCTTCGACGATGCACAGGGTGTCGCCTTTCTTCACGGTCTGGCCAACTTCAACGAAGGAAGGCGAGGTTGGGGAAGACTTGCGATAGAACGTGCCCACCATTGGCGAGCGGGCAACGGTGCCGTTCAGCGCTGGCGCGGCAGGTGCGGCTGGCGCTGCGGCGGCGGCCGGAGCTGCTGCGGGAGCAGGCGCAGCGGCTGGAGCCTGCATCGGTGCAGGTGCGTAGAACTGCTGGGCCGGGGTCTTGCTGTGACGGCTGATGCGTACGGACTCTTCGCCTTCCTTGATCTCGAGCTCGTCGATGCCGGACTCTTCCAGCAACTCGATCAGTTTCTTAACTTTACGGATATCCATGAATCATCAACTCCCAAGGGTCGGTCAGGGGCGTTTAACGCTTGTTGTTCAAGCTGTTGCCTGTTTTTCAAGCTGCTCTAGGGCGGCCTCCAGGGCCAGTCGGTAACCGCTGGCGCCAAGGCCGCAGATCACTCCCACCGCTACATCGGAGAAGTAGGAGTGATGGCGGAAAGGTTCGCGTTTGTGCACGTTGGACAAATGCACTTCGATGAATGGGATGCTCACCGCCAGCAGCGCGTCACGTAATGCGACGCTTGTATGTGTAAAAGCTGCTGGATTGATCAAAATGAAGTCCACGCCTTCGCCACGCGCGGCATGGATGCGGTCGATCAACTCGTATTCGGCATTGCTTTGCAGATAAAGCAAATGATGGCCGGCGTCCCGGGCCCGCTGTTCCAGGTCCTGGTTGATCTGGGCTAGCGTCAAGGCGCCATAAACGCCCGGTTCACGGGTGCCAAGCAGGTTCAGGTTGGGTCCGTGCAGGACCAATAGGGTCGCCATCTGCTGTTCCTTGTTATCTGTGAGCAGGTGTCAGAACCCGGAGACTATGCCGCAAAGCCTTTATGACTGTCCAGTTCTCGGCAATAGCCAGCACGTTGACCGATGTTTACGCGAAGTTTTTGACTGAGCTTCATCATCCGGTCATTCGGTTGAACTGACCCACCGCTATCGCGAGCAGGCTCGCTCCCACAGGGGGATGTGCGGTGAGCATCTTCCTTGGGCCATACCCAATAAATGTGGGAGCGAGCCTGCTCGCGATGACGCCGGCACATTCAATACCCATGCAAACTGAGCCACCGCTATTGCGAGCAGGCTTGCTCCCACAATGGGTTTGTGGTGTTTGCTGAGGTCATACCCGAAATGCCTGGACTGCGGTGTGCAACCGCCCGCCGAGCACCAGGAGGTTGTCGCCTTGCTCGCGACCCTGGCCGATGCGCAGCAGGTTATCCCCGCCCAGTTGGTGAATGCGCTCGCTGTGGTCGCGGATTTCGCTGACAGCGCCGCTTTGCTGAGCCGTGACATCGGCGATTCGCACGGCGGTATCGGCGATGGTCTGGATGGCTGCGACGATTTCATCCAAGGCGCCGTCAGCCGCCTGGGCCTGGCTGGCGGTGGCCTCGGCGTGTTCAACCTGGGCGCGCATGCCGTCCACTGATTGGCGCGCGGCCAGTTGCAAGCGGGCGATCAGCGCCTGGATTTCCGAGGTGGCGCCAGCGGTGCGTTGGGCCAGGGAACGGACTTCTTCAGCCACCACCGCAAAGCCCCGGCCCATTTCCCCGGCGCGGGCGGCTTCGATGGCGGCGTTGAGGGCAAGCAGGTTGGTCTGGTCGGCAATCGAGCGAATGACCGTCAATACGCCACCAATGGTTGCCGACTCCTCGGCCAGTTGTTCGATCATTTGCGCATTGCCTTGCACTTCGCCCACCAACGCATGGAGGCCGGCGAGACTCAAGCCGATGACTTGCTGGCCATGTTCCACGGCGTTACCGGCGCTGCGACTGGCCTGCGCGGCCTGGCTGGCATCGCCAGCCACTTGCTGGATGGTCGCCTCCAGTTCGCCGAGCGAATCACGGATCAATGCGGTGTCGCCGGCCTGGTCCTCGGCGCCACTGTGCAGTTCGCCGCTCAACTCGGCCAGGGCACGGCTACTGCCAGCGACCTGTTCGGCGTTCACCCGAATGGTGCCCACCAGGTCCACGAGATAAGCGCGCAGGCGATTGAGGGACGCCTCGATGTCTTGCATTTCACGGTTGCTGGCGCCCATGTGGATGCCCCGGCTGAAGTCGCCTTCGGCCCAGGTGGACAGGGCCGGCGCCAGGTGCGTCAAGGTGCGGGCCAGGCGCCGTTGCAAGGTGTCGATGAGCAGCGCGATCAGCAGGATCAGGCCGATCATCACGCCCTGGATCAAGCGAACCTCCCTCTGAATCTGCCCATGCTGGGCACGTACCGCCGGTTCCAGGGTGTCGATGGCCGTCTGTGCATCAGCGATTTTCAGGTGGGTGGCGCGGCTCAGTTCGGTGCGCTTTTGGATCAGCTCCCGAGTGCGGGTCAATTCCGCAGGGTAGCGGCCGAGCAGGCTGTTGAGCTCACGCTTGAGACCGATGCCGGCGTCCTCGCTGACAGTTTTTTCCTGGGTTTGCAGGCCCATCAGCGCGGCAAAGTCATCGCTACCCGATTCGCTGCTGGCGGTTACGCCCAGCAGAGGCAGGCTCTCGAGGCGTTCTGCTTGCACACGGATGCCTGCCAGTTCCCGCTCGACATCGGCGGCCAGTTCGCTGCGACCGCTGCTGACCAATTTGTCACGGGTAAGGGACAACCGACCCAGGTGCTGTGAAGCGGCGAACAATGGAGGTGAGTAGGCCGGGGCGCCACTGGCGTACTGGGCGAGTCGATCGAGACTGGCGCTCAGTTCCCGTTCGGCCTGCAACAACAGGGCCTGTGGGTCGCCGGCCAGCTTGCCGGCGGCCAGCAGGTCGGTCCTGCTGAAGTTGTCGAGGTTGGACAGGCTTGGGCGCAGGGTCTTGGCCAGGTCCGGTGGGAACTGGTCCAGCTCCTTTTGCAGGCCTTCCAGTGCTTGGGTGGCCGCGCTGAGGCGCAGGGCGTCGCCGCTGGCCAGGTAGTCCTCGATGTTGCGCGCCACTTCGCTCTGGAACTGCCGCGACAGGCCGAGGTAGCGTTCCATCAACAGGTAGGGTCGCTCCAAGGCAATCTGCGACCACCAAAGGGTCGCGCCAAGGCCAAGGCATACGGCAACTAAGAGAAGGGTGTTGAGATTGGTCAGCAGCTTCAGGCGCATCAAGGGTCTACCGGGGGCAGAATCGAAGTGCCTGAAGTTATTGCGTTTGCGTTACACGTTTATGACCGAATCAGTGGAATCCGATGAAAAGGTGGCACTTTGCTTTGATTGTCTGGCGCTCTGTACCCGGTTGCGTCCGGCATGCTTGGCGCGGTACAGCGCTTCGTCCGCCTGGCTGGCCATCATCAGGCTGTCGGACGCTTCGCTCATTTCCACCACGCCGGCGCTGAAGGTGCACCACAGGTCCTGGGGTTGGGCCGGGTAATGGATTTCGGCGAAGCGTTGGCGGATTTCGTCCAGCACCTGGCAGGCTGCATCAATATCGGTGTCGGGCATGACGATAGCGAACTCTTCGCCGCCATAGCGCCCGATGAAATCGGTCTTGCGCAGGCGCTGCTTGAGAAACAGCGCCAGGCTCTTGATCACTCGGTCCCCCATGGGGTGGCCGTGACTGTCATTGACCCGCTTGAAATGATCGATGTCCAGCATGGCGAAACTCAAGGGCTTGCCTTCGCGGCGGGCGCGAAAACTGCAATCCTCGAGCAATTGCAGGATATGGGTGTGGTTGTAGAGGCCGGTGAGGCTGTCGCGCACCATTCGCGCCTTGAGATTGCGCGCCCGGGCCGCGCGGTTGCGCACGGTGGTGATCAGGTGCCGGGGTTTGATCGGCTTGGTCAGGAAGTCGTCGCCGCCTTCGCTCATGGCGTCGAGCTGCTTATCCAGGTCGTCTTCGGCGGACAGGTAAATGATCGGCACGCTGACATAACGGTCGTTGTGGCGAATTACCTTGGCCAGTTCCGTGCCGGTGCAAGCGGGCATGTACATATCGAGAATGATCAGGTCGGGCTGGAAGTCCGCCAGCTCGGCCATTGCCTGGATCGGCTCGATCAACGTCCGGGTGATGATGCCGGCGCTGTTCAGCAGCCGTTCGGTGTGCAAGGCCTGGGCGCGGGAGTCATCGATGATCAGCACTTTATAGGGCTCGTACTGGGCGACGCAGGTCAGCACTTCGATTTTTTCCAGCAGGCTCGACGCCTCGAGCGTGCCGGTTAGAAATTCCTGGCCGCCGGCGCGCACCGCCGCCAGGCGGGTGGGCGTATCGGTTTCAAGCAGGCTGAAAAAGAGCAGCGGGATGGCCTGGTCGAGGCCTTCCTGGGCTTGGGCCGCTAACGTCAGGCCCACGCCAGGGCCGCTGAAATCCACGTCCATGACGATCGCCGCGGGCAGGCGCTCGACCATCGCGGAGCGGAACGCGGCGATACTGTTCAACGCATGGGCGCTGAGGCCAAAGAATTCCAACTGCTTGGCCAGCCGTTCCGCGCGGTCATGGTCTTGCAGCATCACGTAGATGGGCTTGCGCAGCGGCGGCAGGAAGGTCTGCTCGAGTTGATCGCCGTGGCGCAGGCCGGTGCGGGACAGGCGTTGCATCAAACGGTTGATGTCGCTGATCAACTGGCTGCTCAGGCGGCCGCGATTGGCATCCACCGCTTGCAGCGACTGGCTGATGCCGTGGGCAAGCTGGCAATGCTCGGGCTGTTCGAAACGCTCGGCAAAGCGCAGCAGGCGCAGATTGGCTTCGCTGAGCTCAGACAGGTCGTTACTCGACCACTCGCTGCGTTGCAGGCGCTGCCATATCTCAAGGATCTGGCGAGCCTGATGAATTACCCGCTGGGCAAAGTGGTGCTTGAGGCGCTCACGGCTGGGGTCTTCTGACTCGGTCATATCCTGACTACTAGTTAGGGGGCATGCTGAGGTCGACTGGTGGCTCTATGCTAGCACCTCTTTTCCCTTACATGAGTGTCGTACGTCAATAAACTGCCAAGAGATGCGATTCAGTTTTCGACCGGACGGTCTTCGATTGGCGGCCTGTCATGCACCGGGGGCCGAGAATAAAGGCTTTCGGGGCTTTTTTGGACTGTTTGTCCAGTTGCTTCGTTGGGTGCGCAAGCACGATTCGATTCGCTGATATCGAGTCAGCTCGCTACCAAATCATGACTGGCAGGGTTAAGGGAAACCCTTAGGTGGCTCCTGGTCTGGTGGCGGTAATTGTCCTATAAGCCCAACGACGGATGCCGGCCAAGGCACGTTGATGTAAGGTTGTGGTCGAACCGTGAACTCAAGTGATTGAAGGAACATCGCCATGCTGGACTGGAAAAACCGCGCGGGCAGCGCGCCTGAACGCGCCGCCGAGCCGAAATCGGACACCCGCAGCTACCTGGGCGGGCTGTTTTTCAGCCGGGCACTGGCCACGCTCATTGGTTTGTATCTGCTGGTGACCATTGCGGTGGGTTGGTATTGGAGCCAGGAGCCGGCGCTGTTTCCCGTGCAGCAGAACGCCCAGGCGGCGGCCGAGAAGGACGGCAGGCAAATGGTGGTCGGCTACACCACCGTCGAAACCCTCAAGACCGTGGCCGGAACCTTGCTGACCAAGCAGGGTGGCTACATTTCCAATGACCGCTTCCCGCCGGGCCTGTGGATGGACAACATGCCGAGTTGGGAATACGGCGTGCTGGTGCAGGTTCGCGACCTGAGCCGCGCCTTGCGCAAGGATTTCGCCCGCTCGCAGTCACAGTCCGCCGAAGATGCGGACCTCGCCAAGGCCGAGCCGCGCTTCAACTTCGACAACCGCAGCTGGGTGCTGCCCTCCAGTGAGTCGGAGTACCAGGAAGGCATCAATTCCTTGAGTCGTTACCAGGCGCGCCTCTCCGATCCAGGCCAGAAGAGCGCATTGTTCTATGCCCGCGCCGACAACCTGAACAACTGGCTGGGCGATGTCGGCACTCGCCTGGGGTCGTTGTCCCAGCGGCTGTCCGCCAGCGTCGGCCGGGTCAAGCTCAACACGTCGCTGAAAACCGAAATCCCCGCGCCCGGCCAAGTGCCGCAGGTCGACGAAGAAGTGGTTGAAACCCCATGGCTGCAAATCGATAACGTGTTCTACGAAGCCCGTGGTCAGGCCTGGGCGCTGTCTCATTTGCTGCGCGCCATCGAGGTGGACTTCGCCGACGTGTTGGCCAAGAAGAACGCCACGGTCAGCGTGCGGCAGATCATTCGTGAGCTGGAAGCCTCGCAAGAGCCGGTCTGGAGCCCGATGATCCTCAATGGCAGCGGTTTCGGTGTATTGGCGAACCACTCGCTGGTCATGGCCAACTATATTTCCCGCGCCAATGCGGCGGTCATCGACCTGCGTCAGTTGCTGAACCAGGGCTGATCGATGGACGAAAGCACCCGGGAGGCGGCTCACCGAGCGGCTTCGGATGCCGAGCTCATCGCTTGGGTCGACGAGCATGACAACCTGCTCGGCAGCCTGGTGCGCTCGGATCTGCGCGAGCGCGGCCTGATCGGGCGGGGCACCTATATCATGTTGTTCAATTCGGCCGGGGAGTTGTGTGTCCATCGGCGGACGCTGAGCAAAGCCATCTATCCCGGTTACTGGGATGTCGCGGCCGGCGGCATGGTGCAGGCGCACGAGAGCTACGCCGAGTCGGCGGCCCGCGAGCTTGCCGAAGAGCTCGGTGTCAGCGGCGTGGAGCTGGTCGCCCACGACCATTTCTATTTCGAAGACACCGGCAGCCGCCTGTGGTGCTCGGCGTTCTCGGCCGTGTGGGATGGTCCGTTGGTGCTGCAGCCCGAAGAAGTGCTGGAGGCGCGTTTTCTGCCCGTCGAGCAGGTGCTCGATGAAATCCGCCACAAGCCTTATTGCCCGGACTCCCTGGCGGCTCTTGGGCGCTATTTGCGCGCCTGCGAAGCCGGTGTCGCAAAGAAGCTCTAAATTGGCGCCGATTGGCCCTTAGCAAGTCGCCTTTTTGCCGTTACACTGCGCGACTTTTCAAGCTTGGCCGACATCGTTCGGCCCAGTTGCGCTGCCCCTGCCTGAGTGGGGCTTCGCGGTCGAGGCTTTCCCCCCTTGACCAGTCTTTGTCCTCCGAAGAGGATTGCCGGTGGCCAAAAAAGCCGCATCCTTCGCCGCCCTGGGTGGCCTGGTATTTTCTACCGACGCCGGTCGTCATTGCCCCGATTGCCGCCAACCGGTGGATGCCTGCATCTGCAAACAGACAATCATCCCCGAAGGGGACGGTATCGCTCGCGTGCGCCGCGAAAGCAAAGGTCGCGGCGGCAAGACGGTGACGACCATTACCGGTGTGCCGCTGGCCGAAGACGCCCTCAAAGAACTGGCGACGACGTTGAAAAAACGCTGTGGCACGGGTGGCGCGTTGAAGGACGGCGTCATCGAGATCCAGGGCGATCACGTCGAGCTGCTGTTGGCGGAACTCACCAAACACGGTTTCAAGGCAAAGAAATCCGGCGGCTAGCAGCCTCTGTGAAGACCACCCCGGCTTGATCCGAACCCCGGTTCGGGGTCGCCCACATGGTTTTCACAGAGCCTGTTCTGAACGGGTTCTAAACTCAGCGCTGCGGGCAGGGTCTACCGTGCTTACAGGCAAATCGTCATTTCCATTCTCTACACTGCGCCAGCCTGCGACCGGGTGGGTGCATTTTGACTTCTTTATAGGGGACTTCGATGTCCGTACGACGCACACGCAAAGACGATGGCAGCCAATGGACAGTTGCGGACAGCCGCAGTGTTTACGGGATTCGCCATTGGGGGGCCGGGTATTTCGCGATCAATGAAGCCGGTCGCGTCGAAGTCCGTCCGAACGGCCCCGACAGTTCGCCCATCGATTTGTACGAGCAAGTCGACCAGTTGCGCCAGAGCGGCCTTTCGCTGCCCTTGCTGGTGCGCTTCCCCGACATCCTGCAAGACCGGGTGCGTCAGCTCACCGGCGCGTTCGACAGCAACATCGCGCGCCTGGAATACCAGAGCCAGTACACCGCGCTTTACCCCATCAAGGTGAACCAGCAGGAAGCGGTGATCGAAAACATTATCGCGACACAGAACGTGTCGATCGGCCTGGAAGCCGGCTCCAAGCCCGAGCTGCTGGCGGTGCTGGCCCTGGCGCCGAAGGGCGGGACCATCGTCTGCAACGGCTACAAGGACCGCGAGTTCATCCGCCTGGCGCTGATGGGCCAGAAGCTGGGCCATAACGTTTTCATCGTGATCGAGAAAGAATCCGAAGTCGGCCTGGTGATCGAAGAAGCCGCGTCGCTCAAGGTCAAGCCACAGGTCGGCCTGCGGGTTCGCCTGTCGTCCCTGGCGTCGAGCAAGTGGGCCGACACCGGTGGCGAAAAATCCAAGTTCGGCTTGTCGGCCGCGCAGCTGTTGTCGGTGGTCGAGCGCTTCCGTGGCGCGGGCCTGGACCAGGGCATCCGCCTGCTGCACTTCCACATGGGTTCGCAGATCGCCAACCTGGCGGACTACCAGCATGGCTTCAAGGAAGCGATCCGTTATTACGGCGAGCTGCGCAACCTTGGGCTGCCGGTGGATCACATCGACGTCGGCGGCGGCCTGGGCGTGGACTACGACGGCACGCACTCGCGCAACGCCAGCTCCATCAACTACGACATGGACGATTACGCCGGTGTCGTGGTGGGCATGCTCAAGGAGTTCTGCGATGCCCAGAGCCTGCCGCATCCGCACATCTTTTCCGAAAGCGGTCGTTCGCTGACCGCGCACCACGCCATGTTGGTGGTGCAAGTGACCGATGTCGAGAAACACCACGATGACGTCCCGGTCATCGAGAACAAGGAAAGCCTGCCGGAAACCGTGCAGTGGCTGGTGGACCTGCTGGGCCCGACCGATATCGAGATGGTCACCGAGACTTACTGGCGAGCCACCCATTACATGAGTGACGTGGCAGCCCAATACGCCGATGGCAAGCTGACCCTGGCGGAAAAAGCTTTGGCCGAGCAGTGCTACTTCGCGGTGTGCCGTCGCCTGCACAACTCGCTGAAGGCCCGCCAGCGTTCGCACCGCCAGGTGTTGGACGAGCTCAACGACAAGCTGGCCGACAAGTACATCTGCAACTTCTCTGTCTTCCAGAGCCTGCCGGACACCTGGGCGATCGGCCAGGTATTGCCGATCCTGCCGCTGCATCGCCTCGACGAAGAGCCACTGCGCCGTGCCGTGCTGCAAGACCTGACCTGCGACTCCGATGGCAAGATCAAGCAGTACGTCGACGAGCAGAGCATCGAGACCAGCCTGCCGGTCCACTCGCTCAATCCAGGCGAGGATTATTTGTTGGGTATTTTCCTGGTGGGTGCCTACCAGGAAATCCTGGGTGACATGCACAACCTGTTTGGTGACACCGACTCGGTGAACATCTACCAGAACGCCGATGGCAGCGTGTACCACGCCGGTATCGAAACCCACGACACCATCGAAGACATGTTGCGCTATGTGCACCTGTCGCCGGAGGAGTTGATGACTCACTACCGTGACAAGTGCGCCAGCGCCCGGATCACGGCGGCCGAGCGCACTCAGTTCCTGGATGCGCTGCGACTGGGGCTGACGCGTTCGTCCTACCTTTCTTCCTGACGGTGGCCCCTTGCGGGGCCGCTGTTGCAGGCTAGAGCGATTCATCGTGGCGAGGGTAGCTCGCTCCCGCTGGCGCGCAATGGTCCCGAATGGGGCCAGATGCGTCCAGCGGGAGCAAGCTACCCTCGCCACGTTGTATCTGCATTGCAAACCCGTGCGCAGCGTTTATTGGCCTATTGATGCCGTTTAGCTGACGGCGTCCTAATTTCATGTAGTCCCTTTCCTAAATAGTCCTTGAGCCCTCTACTCGTCCTCTGCTGTCGGCGAGAATGCCCGGTCGCCCCTCCTGTAGAGAAAACGCCGATGTCCGATCCAGCCTGCGAGCTACCTTTTCGTCTGGAGATAGCCGGTCTGTCCGAACCTTTCGTCGTCGTAGCCTTAACAGGCAATGAAGCCATCAGCGAACCCTTCGTTTTCGAAGTGGAGCTGTCGGTCAGCGACATGGCCCTGGACATGGCCGGGTTGCTGTACCGCAACGTCTGGCTGAGCTTCGGAACCAAGGATCAAGGCATCCACGGGCGACTTCACGAAATCGTCCACCGCCATGGCGAGAGCTGCCGGGTACGCATCGGGCCGAAGCTGGCGAGCCTTGCGCAGCGTTTCAGTCAACGGGTCTTCAATGCCTGCTCGGTGCCACAGATCATCCGCCAGGTCCTGGGCGGGCATGGTATCAACGGCCGCAGCCTGTGCCTGGATCTGAGCAACGCTTATCCTTCGTTGGATCTGTATACCCAGTACCGCGAATCCGACCTGCATTTCCTACAACGAATGTGCGCCCAGGCGGGTATCCACTTTCATTTCGATCACACCCGGGACGGGCAATGCCTGGTTTTTGCGGATACGGCGGGCAACGTTCCGACGATGGACAAGGCTTTGTACAGTGTTGAAGGGCGGGCCCGCGCAGTGCGTGCGTTCACGGTGAAGGCGGATATCCACGGAGCGTTGGTTGCCCAGGGCCGTAGCGATCTGATGCACTTGCACGCCGGCCAGATCCTGTCGCTGAAGGGCCATCCTCATGGAAAGTGGAACCAGGGCTGGTTATTGACGCAGGTTGAACACCACGGTCATGCGGGCGGTTATGGCAATCTTTTCCAGGCCATTCCCTGGGGGATGCCCTTCTTGGTGGACAGGGCGCCGGACAAGCCTGTCATGGTGAGCAGGCAACGCGGCTGGGTCGTGGAAGTGGATGAGCCGCGAGTGGCCGGGCGAGTGGCGGTGCAGTTCGACTGGGCCTATCAGGGAGAGGGCGCCATCCCCAGTCATTGCTGGCTGCCCTTGGCACCCGAGCTTGCGGCGCGTGGCGTGGGGACGATTGCCGAGGGCACCGAGGTTCTGGTGAGTTTTATCGAGGGCGACCCGGACCGTCCCCTGGTCAGCGCATTCCTGGGTGGCGCCCCCGGCGCGCAGTCAACGCAGGCGCCTTCTCCCACCGCGCCTGCCGGGGAAATTCCCGGGGCTTCTGGAGTCGATTCATCCTTGTTGTCCGCAATCAAGGATGGTGAGCCACTGGTCTTGCTGTGCCTTTTGCCAGGCGGGGGGCGTTTCAGCCCTTGTGCGCAGCCGGTATGTACCTGTCGCATGGTGATGGGACAGGGCGCGGGCGCGGCGCCATGAATGTGGCCACGTTGCCGGGTCCCGCTCCCCAATGGCTGCTGTTAGACGTTCCGGACGCGCCCGAGGCCGCACAGCGCCTGAAGGAGCAGTTTGCCGAGGTGCCGCGTTTTGCCCTGTTCGAGGGAACCGAGTTCGACGGAGCGAGATCACACGGCCCGCTGTTGGTGGATCTTAGGCAATCGCCTGCGCTGGCCAGCCTGTGCCATCTGGACGCTCGATCCTGGCCCGGGTTGCTGTTGGTGACCTCGACGCCAGCCGAGTCCTTGCTGGTACATTTGCGGCGCATGCTGACGGTGACGCTGGGCCTGCATTACAAGGCCTTCCTGAGTTATTACAACCCGCACACCGCCAGCTATTTCTTCGATGCCTGCGATCCCCGGGAGCTCAGTTGCTGGCTGGGACCGATCAGCCTGTTGCGCTGGTTCGGTGGCACCTGGTCCGATCGGACGATGGGGTGCCAGGGGTGGCAACAGCTCTCCAATCCCAGGCTTGCGGTGCCTGCGCTGGAAAACGAGCATGGCCTCAGCGACAGGCAACAGGTCAAATTGCAGGAGTGCTTCCTGGAACGTCACGTCTGGCGATGGTCTCGCTCCACCGGCCATGACTATTGGGTGCTCTGGGACTACGTGCAACAGGGGCGCAAGCTGGGGTTCAGCGAGCAGGCCGTTCTCGACGGCTGGTTATGGCTGCGCTTGCAATACCCCGATGCCGAGCCCGTGCCGGGGCTGCCTGGTGGTTCCCAGCGAGAACGTCTCGATCATTTGCGACGCCTCTGGCAAGGCAAATAGGGCTGAACATCATCGAGTTTCGGCATCGACCCAGCCGCCCCGACGGTGCAAGAGCCAGGCGACCGTCCCGAGCGTCAGGCTGCGCACCGTCATGAACAACAGGAAGGTGATCCACAGTCCGTGGTTGCCGAGTCCTTGCAGCGCCCAGGCCAGCGGCAACACCAGCAACAGGGTCAGGAGCATGCCGTTGCGCATTTCCCGGGCGCGGGTGGCGCCGATGAATAGGCCATCGAGCAGATAGCTCCACACGGCAATCAATGGCAGCGTTGCCAGGTAAGGCAGGTAGCGGTAAGCGGTGTCGCGCACGTCGGCAATGTCGGTCTGCATGTCGATGAACAAATGTCCGGCCAGCAGAAACAGCAGTGCGAACCCGACGCTCGCGATCAAGGACCAACCGCAGGCGACCACCAGCGAACGGCGCAGGGCCAGGCGGTCGCGAGCGCCAATGGCGTGGCCGCACAGCGCTTCCACCGCATGGGCCAGGCCATCCAGGGCATGGGCGGTAAGCAGCAGGCCATTGAGCAGCAGCGCATTGGCCGCCACCGTCGCGTCCCCCAGCCGCGCGCCTTGCACGGTGATCAGGAAAAACACCGATTGCAGCACCAGGCTGCGGATGAAAATGTCCCGGTTTACCGCCAGCAGCGGTCGCCAGCTCTGCCACAGGCTCAGGGCGGCCCAGGCGATCCGCCCTGGCCAGGCGCGCAGCGTCCTTCGGGCCAGGGCCAGGCCCACCAGCGCGCCCGCCCACTCGGCAATGACCGAGGCGCGTGCCGAACCCGTCACGCCCCAATCCAGGCCGATCACGAACCACAGGTTCAAGGCGATGTTCACCAGGTTGGTGACCAACAGGATCGTCAACGGTGCGCGGGCGTTCTGGGCGCCAAGGAACCAGCCCACCAGCGCGTAACTGGCCAGCGCCGCCGGCAAGCCGAAAAGCCGGGTGTGGAAGAAATCCCGGGTCAATTGGTCGAGCTCGGCCGAGGGCTGCATGAAGTGCAATGCCACGTCGCTCAACGGAACCCCGACCGCCCCGAGCACCACCGACAGCCCCAACGCCAGCAAGAGTCCTTGCAGCAAGACCTGCCGCAGCGCAGCGCCATCGCCACGCCCGGCTGCCTGGGCGGCGAACCCGGTTGAGCCCATGCGCAGGAACCCCATGGCCCAGGCCAGCACCGTGTACAGACTCGCCCCGACCGCCACCGCGCCCAACTGATGGGCATGGGGCAAGTGGCCGATGACGGTACTGTCCACCAGTGCTACCAGCGGTACGGATATATTCGAGAGAATCATTGGCGCGGCCAGCGCCCATACCCGACGGTGGGTGAGGCGGTCGCGCCAGTCGGCGATCAGGTTGGACATGGTGGCTCCTTGATGGAGCGCGATTGTAGCGTTATCGCAGCGTTCGTTCCTGATGTCGCCCTGTTTGTCTTCAGTGAATGATCCAGCTCAGCAACCACAACCCCAATACCAGCCAGATAATGCCCATGACAATCGAGGCCCGCATAAAGGCGCGGATCGCCGAATACAGCAGCATCAGCCCGAGGATCAGTGCGACGATGCTGATGATCGAGGTGTCCATGCCAAGCGTGCGGGACAGGCCATCGACAAAATTGCCACCGGCATTGGCCAAGGTGTTGAACAGCCCGCTGAGCAGGTCGACGATGAAACGGATCACCGAACCGAGCGCCTGGCCGAGCCATTCGAAGAAACTTTCTACCTGCATGTTTGCATCCTGATGGAGAGGAATCGGAATCGAGCCGTCGGCTCCTGACTGTAGGAGTTGTGGCGGCTGCGATCGTTCGATTATGGAGCAATTCACCGCTTCGTACCGAGACGCTTGCCTTCCCTCGTCATCGCCCCGAAGCTATGCGCATTCAGGAGAACCCGATGAACCTTGTTGAACTGACCGAACGCCTGCATGCCATTCGTGACCGTAACGATTGGCGGCAATTCCACAGCCCGAAGAACCTCGCCATGGCCGCCAGCGTCGAGATGGCCGAGCTGGTCGAGATTTTCCAATGGCTGACCGAGGACCAGTCGCGCCAGCTGCCCGCGGATAAACTGGCCCACGCCGGGCAGGAAGTCGGTGACATTGTGTTGTACCTGTTGCTGCTGTGCAGCGAGTTGGGCTTGGATATGGACGCCGTGGTGCGCGGCAAATTGGCCGACAGCGAGCGGCGGTTCGCCCCATGAGTGACCGTCATTTCGACCAGCTCGCCACGCGTTTCGCGGAAAAAATCTACGGCGGCGCCAAGGGGGCGATCCGCCTGGCGGTGCTCCAGGCCGATTTGCTTGAAGCCTTGCCTGACCGCCCGTTGCGTATTCTGGATGTTGGCGCGGGCCTGGGGCACATGTCACTGTGGCTGGCCGAGCGTGGTCACCAGGTCACCTTGGCTGAACCGGCCGAGCCCATGCTTGAGGGTGCCCGTCAGCGGTTTGCCGAGGCCGGCCAGGACGCAACGTTCATTCAGGCGCCGTGGCAGGACCTGCTCGGCCAGCTCACCGAACCGTACGATCTGGTGCTGTGTCACGCGGTGCTGGAGTGGCTGGCCGAGCCCCACGCGATCCTGCCGGTTCTGCATCAACTGACGGCGTCTGGCGGCTGGTTGTCGTTGGCGTTCTACAACCGCGACGCGCTGGTTTATCGAAACTTGCTCAAAGGGCATTTCCGCAAGTTGCGCAAAAACGACCTGGCCGGTGAAAAACAGAGCCTGACCCCGCAACAACCCCTTGATCCTCGCCAATTGGCGGCGCAACTTGAAGACCTGTGGCAGGTCGAAATTCAAAGTGGCGTGCGGGTTTTTCATGACTACATGCCGGTGCAATTCCAGGGCCGCGTAGAGCTCGCGCAATTGCTGGAAATGGAACTGGCCCACCGGCGCCACCCAGCGTTTGCCGGGTTGGGACGCTACCTGCATTGGGTCTGTCGTCCCCTCTGATCCGAAAGAACAGTCGGAGAGCGAAATGAAAGGTCGTTCAGGATTATTGGTGTTATGCCTCGGGCTGGCAGCCTGCCAGAGCGACAATCCGTATGTCGCGACTTCCAATCCGTTGCCGCCGGCGCCGCCCGAGGCCGCCAAAGTGTTCGATCGCAGCGCCTATCCGGCGCCGCCCCGTGACTATGGCCGCTATCGCAGTTGGGCCTGGCTCAACGGTCGGTTGCCGCCGGGTACTGCCTGGGCGGATTCGGCCCAGGTGGCCGAAGCGGTAAGCGCAGCGTTGGACCAACGCGGGCTGCGTCCGCTGCATGACAATCGCCCGGCGGACCTCTTCGTCAGTGCCGACCTGCGCCTGGAAACCCGGCTGCGGCAGGTCCGGGACGACTATGACGCGGGCTATTACGGCGGCTACAACCGCTACGGGCCGGGTTATGGCATGTACAACACTATTCCCGTGGTGCGCACCTATCAGGAGCAGGTCGTGGTGGTTCGGGTCGATCTGTTCGACGCCCGCAATGGCCAGCCCGTGTGGAGCGCCAGCGCCGAGACCAGCCAGCGCGGCAATCAGAGCGAGCGCACCGATGCCATTCGTGACGCGGTGGAAAAGGCCATGTCGGCCTATCCTCCCAGTTGATTCAAACAACGGAGAAAAACCATGTTTCGCCGTCTTGTCCCGCTTGCCCTTGCCCTGTTGCTCAGCGCCTGCGCTTCCAACCAGGTCAATCATG
Organism: Pseudomonas sp. R4-84; assembly: GCF_054130985.1. NCBI lineage: Bacteria > Pseudomonadati > Pseudomonadota > Gammaproteobacteria > Pseudomonadales > Pseudomonadaceae > Pseudomonas > Pseudomonas sp. R4-84. The sequence goes on along the minus strand of NZ_CP096390.1, from coordinate 4,861,727 downwards.
ATTTCGACACCAGCCGCGACTTCGCGGCCTACCGCAGCTGGAGCTGGAAGGAGCCGGCGTTGCAATATCGCCCGGACGATCCGCGCATCAAGAGCGACCTGACCGAACAGCGCATCCGCCAGGCGGTCGCCGATCAACTCGACCAGCGTGGCCTGCGTCCGGCTACGGGCGGCGCGCGGGGCGATGTGCAGGTCCAGGCCTACCTGATCGTCGAGGATCGCCAGCAACAGGTGACGACCAACTATGGCGGCGGTTGGGGCGGCCCATGGAATGGTTATTGGGGCGGACCGATGTACAACGAAACCCGTAACCTCAGCTACAAGGTCGCCACCGTGCAGATCGACCTGCTCGACGGCAAGGATGGCAAGCTCGTCTGGCGTGGCAGCGACGAGCAATTGCTCAGTGATTCACCCAACCCGATGGATCGCAGCGCGAAGGTGCGCGAGACGGTGGGGCGGATCCTGTCCAACTACCCACCGCGTTGATTGGTTGACCCATAGGTTGGGTGGAATACTTTCAAGCAACCGGCTGCCAAATTCCCAGCATATGCTCCAGCTCACCAGCCCCCACCAATCGCAATTGCCCGCTGGAACCGGCCGCGCTCGCCAGCAATGTCACCTCGCTGGGCAGGCGCACTGGCTTCTTGAACGTTACGTCGATTTCAATATTGGCTTCGGGCAAATGATCATCGAGCGCCGCCAACGTCCTTGCCTTGTTCCACAGACCATGGGCGATGGCAGTGGGGAAGCCGAACAACCGGGCGCTGGCGCCGCTCAGGTGGATCGGGTTGTAGTCGCCTGACACCTTGGCGTATTGCCGGCCAATATCCACGGGTGCGGTCCAGCGTGTCACTTGCGTCAACTCGGGGCTGTCCTCGGATGAGTCCTCGGCCAATGCGCCGTCAAGCTGGACGCCTTTGCAGAGCATCTGGCTTTGGGCCTGCCACAAGGGGCCCAACTGATCTTCGATACGGGTCACCAGATCGAATACCGCCCCCTTGGCATGAGGCTGCAGGTTCTCGACGTTAACGCTCGCCCGCACCTGGCTGACACCGCCCATGGGCCGCAGCACGCGGATGCGGTTGTTCAGGTGGATCAAGCCCAGCAATGGGAACGGGAAATCCCGGGCGGTCAGCAATTGCATCTGTAAGGCGAACGCCAGCACGTGTGGATAGGTCGGCGGCAATAGTCCGCTTTCGCTGAAACCACACACTTTGCGATAGGCCGCCAGGTTCTTTTGGTCGACCTGGATCACTTGGCGCAGCCCGACGTCAGGCAGGACCGTGCCGGTGATCTTGCGGCGAGTCGCGGCCTTGGCGTAGAGCCCTGACATCGAAGGGGCGGTGTTTATTTCCTGCCATTGGATCGTCATGGTCACGCCCCCAACAAGCTTTGCCCGCACACGCGCAGCGCCTGCCCGGTTACGGCGCCGGTGCCTGGTTGTGCCAGCCAGGCCACGGCTTCGGCGACGTCCTGGGGCAAGCCGCCCTGGCCCAGCGAACTCATGCGGCGCCCGGCTTCACGCAGGGCGAAGGGAATGTCGGCGGTCATGCGTGTCTCGATAAAGCCCGGTGCCACCGCGTTGATGCTGATTCCCCGCGCCTCCAGGCCAGGCGCCCAGGCTTGGGCGAGGCCGATCAGCCCGGCCTTGCTCGCGGCATAGTTGGTCTGGCCGCGATTGCCGGCGATGCCGCTGATGGAGGCAAGCAACACGATCCGGCCATTGTCCCGCAGGGTGCCGCTGTCGAGCAGGGCCTTGGTCAGCACCTGCGGCGCGTTGAGGTTGACCGCCAGCACCGCGTCCCAGAACTCGGGCGTCATGTTGGCGAGGGTCTTGTCCCGGGTGATGCCGGCGTTGTGCACCACGATGTCGACGCCGTCGGGCAGGTGTTCGATCAACTGCGCGGCGGCATCTTCGGCGCAGATGTCCAGCGTCACGCTGCGCCCACTCAGGCGCGCGGCCAGGGCGTCCAGGTCGGCCTTGGCTTGCGGGACATCGAGCAGGATCACATCGGCGCCGTCACGGGCCAGGGTTTCGGCGATGGACGCGCCGATGCCACGGGCGGCGCCGGTTACCAGCGCCTTGAGCCCGGTGAGCGGTCGCGTCCAATCCTGGACCTGGGTCTGGCAGACCTTGAGGCGGATAACCTGCCCGGAAACGTAGGCACTCTTGGGCGACAGGAAAAACCGCAGAGCCCCCTCCAACTGCGCTTCGGCGCCGTCACCGACATAAAGCAACTGCAGCGTCCCGCCATGGCGCAATTCCTTGGCCAGGGAGCGGCTGAAGCCTTCCAGCGCCCGTTGCGCACTGGCGGCAAACGGGTCGTCGAGGCTTTCCGGGGCGCGACCGAGGATGACGACATGGGCGCTGTGGTCGAGGTTTTTCATGAGGGGCTGGAAGAATTCGCGCAACTGCTTGAGCTGCTCGACCTGCACCAGATGGCTGGCGTCGTACACCACCGCCTTGATTTTCGGGCCGTGGCCGGGGATCCATTCGGTCGCCAGCGTCGGTTCGCCACCGTAGATGAAAATCGCGTCGGTCAAGCGCTTGGCGAACGTGGCGACCTGTTCGGTCAGGGGGCCACCGCCCAACAGCAAGGCGCCCTCGATAGGCCGCAGCCGCCCGGCCTGCCAGCGTTCCAGGCGCACCGGGGAGGGCAAGCCCAGAGCGCCAACCAGACGCAGGCCAATGGGCGAGTTGGCGAAGTCTATGTAACGGTCTGACATGGAACACACTCCGGCTGATGAGGTTCCAAGTGTGGACCATGTTTGGCAATTGGTCGTTCGATCGCCCGGATAAAGCCTAAGCTTGTGGCTGGGCACGTTACCGCAGGCCAATTTCACACATTCGCGCATACAGGGGAGTTCTTCATGGCACAGCTACGCCGCGTCGCGATCATCGGTGGTAACCGCATTCCGTTCGCCCGCTCCAACGGGCCCTATGCCACCGCCAGCAACCAGGCGATGCTGACGGCTGCGCTTGAAGGTTTGATCGAGCGCTACAACCTGCACGGTGCTCACATCGGGGAAATGGCCGCGGGGGCGGTGCTCAAGTTTTCCCGGGACATGAACCTGACTCGCGAATGCGTGCTCGGCTCACGGCTGGCACCCAGCACCCCGGCCTATGACGTGCAACAGGCGTGCGGCACGGGGCTTGAGACCGTGCTGCTGGTGGCGAACAAAATCGCCCTGGGCCAGATCGACAGCGCCATCGCCGGCGGCGTGGACACTACCTCCGACGCGCCCATCGGCGTCAATGAGGGGCTGCGCAGGATCCTGCTGCAAGCCAATCGCTCCAAGACCACCGCCGATAAGATCAAGGCTTTTCTGCAACTGCGTCCCCAACACTTGGTTCCCGACCTGCCGCGCATCAACGAACCGCGCACGGGCCTGAGCATGGGCGAGCATTGCGAGTTGATGGCGCAGACCTGGCAGATTCCACGAGACGAGCAGGACCGTCTGGCCCTGGAAAGTCATCAGAAAATGGCCGCTTCCTATGCCGAAGGCTGGCATAACGATTTGATGACGCCGTTCCTGGGCCTGACCCGCGACAACAACCTGCGCCCGGACCTGACCCTGGACAAGCTCGCGTCCCTCAAGCCGGCCTTTGAAAAAAGCTCCAAAGGCACGCTGACCGCAGGCAATTCCACGCCGCTGACCGATGGTGCCTCGCTGGTATTGTTGGGCAGCGAAGAGTGGGCGAACGCCCGCGGACTGCCAATCCTGGCCTACCTGCGTGACGGTGAAACGGCAGCGGTGGATTTCGTCAACGGCGCTGAAGGCCTGCTGATGGCGCCGGTCTATGCGGTGCCGCGCTTGTTGGCACGCAACGGCCTGACGTTGCAGGATTTCGACTACTACGAAATCCACGAGGCGTTCGCGGCCCAGGTCTTGTGTACGTTGAAGGCCTGGGAGGACCCGGATTACTGCAAGTCCCGGCTGGGCCTCGACACGCCGCTGGGCGCCCTCGACCGCAGCCGATTGAATGTGAAAGGCAGCTCATTGGCCGCCGGGCATCCATTCGCCGCGACTGGCGGCCGTATCGTCGCCAACCTGGCCAAACTGCTGGACGCGGCCGGGAAGGGCCGGGGCCTGATTTCCATCTGCGCGGCGGCCGGCCAAGGTGTGACGGCGATCATCGAGCGCTGACCATCGCCTCGCGCGTGGGCGCAGCCTGGGCTCGCTGGCGGCTGGCGTAGCGTTCGGCGAGGATCGAACAGACGATCAGTTGCATGGGGTGATAGATCATGATCGGCAGCAGAATCAGCCCCAGGCCGGGATCGTTGCCGAAGATCAACGCCGCCATCGGCACCCCGGCGGCCAGGGATTTTTTGCTCGCGCAGAACACTGCAGCGATTTCATCGGCGTTGCTGAACCGCAGAGCGCGGGCGGTGCGGGTGGTCATCCACAGGATGATGGCCAGCAGTACGGCGCTGCCGAGCACCGCGCTGACAAGCACGCCATTGCCTTGTTGTCGCCAGATCCCGGAAACCATCGAATTGCAGAACGCGGCGTACACCAGCAGCAGGATGACCAATTTGTCGATGATGCTGGTATAGCGCTTGTATCGGGCGAAGAAACCGGCCAGCCAGCGCCGCAGGAATTGCCCAAGCACCAATGGCAGCAGCAACATCAGACACAGATCGAGAAGGGTCGAGCCCAGGTCGATGCCACCGGCACCGCTGCCGACCACCAGGCTGACCAGCAGTGGCGTCAGGAAAATCCCGAGCACGCTGGACAGGCTGGCGTTGAGAATCGCCGCCGGCACGTTGCCGCCCGCGCTGCCTGTGAGGGCCACCGACGAGGAGATGGTCGAGGGCAGGGCGCACAGGTAAAAGAACCCCAGCATCAATAGCGACGGCACATGGCTGCCCAATGACCAATCACCGATCAGCCAGATCAAGGGAAACACGACGAAGGTAAAACCCTGCACCATCAAATGCAGCCGGACGTTCTTCAAGCCGTGGCGGACCTGCTCCCCGGACAAGTTGATCCCATGGAGGAAAAACACCACGAAGATGCCGATGTTGACCACCCACTCCGCATGCATCGCGCCGCCCGTGGCGCCGAATCCGGGAAAGAAATACGCCAACAAGGTGGCAAGCAACATGCCGCACAGGAACCAGTCGGTCACCAGGCGTTTGAGGTGTCTGAGGATGTGCATAGGGCACCGCAAGTTGTATGAGAAGTCGACTTAGCCTAACGTCGGCCTGAACAGTCGTCTTGCGATATAAGGCCAATCAATGCCGACTAACGGACAGCAGCAGCTTGAACGGCGCATTCCCGACCTGACGGAACTGCCTCGGCCACTTTATGCTCGGGTCGAAAGCCTGGATGCGGGTTCATGGACCCAGGTGCATCGACACGATTGGGTGCAGTTTTCCTATGCCATCAGCGGTGTGCTCGGCGTTCATACCGCCGAGGGCAGTTTCTTCGCGCCGCCGCAACGGGGCATCTGGATCCCGGCCGACCTCGAACATCACGTCGTGACATCCACCCGTGCGGAAATGCGCAGCCTTTATGTGCATCGCCAGGCTTGCCCGTGGGCCGATGGGCGTTGCCGGGTGCTGGAGGTCACGCCCTTGGCGCGAGAGCTGATCAAGGTCTTCTGCCAATTTCCCGCCGCCTACCCGCAAGGCGATACTCAGGAGTCGCGGCTGGTGCAAGTGCTGCTGGACCAGTTGGCGGCATTGCCGGAAGTGGGTTTTTCCCTGCCGCTGCCACTGCATGCCCGCCTGCTGGAGCTGTGCAACGAGTTGATCGAACAGCCCGAATCCTGCGTCACCCTGCAAGCCTGGGCCGAGCGACTGGGCACATCCGAAAAGACCCTGACCCGTTTGTTTCTACGTGAAACCGGCCTCAACTTTCGCGCGTGGCGCCAACGCATGCGGCTGTTGTCCTCCTTGGGGTCGCTGGAGAAAGGCGACAGTGTGACCAGCGCGGCGCTGTCTTGCGGATATGAGTCGACGTCCGCTTTCATCGCGGCATTCAAGGGATTGTTCGGTTTCACCCCGGGCGAACTGTTCACGCATTGAGCCCTTGTCAGTTCTTGTCGCAAATACTTGCTTATCCAATGACCTGCGACGGGCCGGGTCTCGGCTATGATCTTGCGCGGTTGATCTGATCCGGCACAGTGTGTGCATTCAGGGTTCATAGGTCGGAACCCCTCCCCGTGAAGGGAGGATTGCCGTATAACGACCTGTCATTCGCGTGTTTGGTAATAAAGGACCCAGAATAAAAGCTGATGAAGACTCCAAAACGCATTGAACCCCTGATCGAGGACGGTCTGGTCGACGAGGTGCTGCGCCCACTCATGAGTGGCAAAGAAGCAGCTGTTTATGTGGTGCGCTGCGGCAATGAGCTGCGTTGCGCCAAGGTCTACAAGGAGGCGAACAAGCGAAGTTTTCGCCAGGCGGCCGAATACCAGGAAGGTCGCAAGGTCCGTAACAGTCGTCAGGCCCGTGCCATGGCAAAAGGTTCGAAGTTCGGGCGCAAGGAAACTGAAGACGCTTGGCAGAACGCCGAAGTGGCTGCGTTGTTCCGGTTGGCCAACGCCGGTGTGCGAGTGCCCAAGCCGTACGACTTCCTTGAAGGCGTGCTGCTGATGGAACTGGTGGCCGACGAGTATGGCGATGCCGCGCCACGCCTGAACGATGTCGTGCTGGAGCCGGACCAGGCACGCGAATATCACGCCTATCTGATTTCTCAGATCGTACTGATGCTGTGTACCGGCCTGGTGCACGGCGACCTGTCGGAGTTCAACGTGCTGCTCACGCCGACAGGCCCGGTCATCATCGATCTGCCGCAAGCGGTGGACGCCGCTGGCAACAACCACGCCTTCAGCATGTTGGAGCGGGATGTCGGCAACATGGCGTCCTACTTCGGCCGTTTCGCTCCGGAGCTGAAACGCACCCGGTACGCCAAGGAAATGTGGGCGCTTTATGAAGCCGGCACGTTGCACCCGGGCAGTGTGTTGACCGGTGAGTTCGACGAGCCCGAAGAGCTGGCGGATGTTGGCGGGATCATGCGCGAGATCGAGGCCGCGCGCCTGGACGAAGAACGACGCCAAGCTGTGCGCGCCGCCGACGATGCGCCGCCAGGCAAGACCGAGGAGCCGCCTCCGCCTTGGATGCAGTGATCGGTTGTCCCAGAAACCCGGCCCAGGCCGGGTTTTTTATTTGTGTTCGGTATAGGGCATCACTTCTTGCAACACCCCGATTCCAGCTCCTTGAGGATAGGGCAGTCGGGCCGGTGATCGCCCTGGCAGTGTTCCACCAAGTCCTGGAGGGTATCGCGCAGCTCCGCGAGTTCACGGATTTTCTGGTTCAGTTCATCGATGTGTTGCTTGGCCAGGGTCTTCACGTCGGCACTGGCACGTTGGCGGTCCTGCCACAGCGTCAACAGTTTGCCGACTTCTTCCAGGGAAAACCCCAGGTCCCGAGAGCGCTTGATGAAAGCCAACGTGTGCAAATCATCGGTGCCGTAGATCCGGTAGCCGCTGTCCGTGCGATGGGCCGCCTTGAGCAAGCCAATGGATTCGTAATACCGGATCATCTTCGCGCTAAGCCCACTCTGGCGGGCCGCTTGGCCGATGTTCATCGCTTGTCCTCCAGATCTGCGGGTGTCCAGAACTTCAACAGCAATGCATTGCTGACCACGCTGACGCTCGACAGCGCCATGGCCGCGCCGGCCAGCACCGGGTTGAGCAAGCCGAACGCGGCCAGGGGAATCCCGACCAGGTTATAGACGAAGGCCCAGAACAGGTTCTGGCGGATCTTTGCGTAGGTCTTGCGGCTGATATCCAGCGCCGCCGGCACCAGGCGAGGGTCGCCGCGCATCAGCGTGATGCCGGCGGCGTGCATCGCCACGTCGGTGCCGCCGCCCATGGCGATGCCAATGTCGGCTGCGGCCAGGGCCGGGGCGTCGTTGATGCCGTCGCCAACCATCGCCACCACCGAATGGCCCCTCAGTCGCTCGACGATGGCGGATTTGTCGGCCGGCAATACTTCGGCGTGGACGTTGTTGATTCCCAGCGCCTGGGCCACAACCCGAGCGCTGCCTCGGTTATCGCCGGTGAGCAGATGGATGGTGATATGACGCTGGTTCAAGGCCTCCACCGCCGCCAAGGCCCCCGGCTTGAATGTGTCGCCGAAGGCAAACAGGCCGAGGACGCGGGGTGTCGAGCCTTGATCGATCAGCCAGGACAACGTCCGACCTTCGGTTTCCCAGGCCTGCGCCGCCTCGGCCAGCGACTCGGGGTCTGGCCCGAGCTCTTCCAGCAAGCGCCGATTGCCCAGCGCCAGGCGGTGCCCGTCAAGGCTGCCGGCGATGCCGCGCCCGGTAAGCGACTGGCTATCGCTGATGTCCGGTACGTTCAAGCCGCGCTCGGCGCAGGCGTCCAGCACTGCTTTGGCCAGCGGATGCTCGCTGCCCCGTTGCAGGGCGCCGGCCATTCTCAGCAGCGCATTTTCTTCACCTTCGAGCGCCGCCAAGTGAGCAATGCGCGGCGCGCCGGACGTCAAGGTTCCGGTTTTGTCGAACACCACTGTGTCCACGTCATGGGCGCGCTCCAGCGCCTCGGCGTCCTTGATCAAGATGCCGTGGCGCGCGGCGACGCCGGTGCCGGCCATGATCGCTGTCGGCGTCGCCAGGCCCAGGGCACAGGGGCAGGCGATCACCAGCACGGCGACGGCGTTGATCAGTGCTGTCTCCAGCGGCGCTCCGTAGAGCCACCAGCCCGCCAATGTCGCAAGAGCCAAAAGCAACACAACCGGCACGAAGACCTGGCTGACTCTGTCCACCAGCTTCTGGATGGGGGCCTTGGCCGCCTGGGCGTCTTCCACCAGGCGAATGATGCGCGCCAGGACCGTCTCTGCGCCAAGGGCCTGGGTGCGCACCAGCAAACGACCTTCGCCATTGATCGCGCCACCGGTGACCTTGTCACCGGGTTGCTTGGGCACGGGCAGGCTTTCGCCACTGATCAGTGCCTCGTCGGCATGGCTCTGGCCTTCGATCACTTCGCCGTCCACCGGGAATCGCTCGCCAGGCTTGACCAACACCCAGTCATTCAAGCGCAGCGCGTTGATGGCAACATCCCGTTCCTCGCCGTCGATCACCTGAACAGCCCGCTCCGGTCGCAGGGCTTCGAGGGCGCGGATGGCGCTGGCGGTTTGTCGTTTGGCACGGCTTTCCAAATATTTGCCGAGCAATACCAGGGCAATCACCACGGCCGAGGCCTCGAAGTACAAGTGCGGCATGCTCCCGGGCTGGGCAATCGCCCATTCGTAGAGACTCAGGCCATAACCGGCGCTGGTGCCCAGGGCGACCAATAGGTCCATATTCCCGGCCCCGGCGCGGACAGCTTTAAAAGCCGCGACGTAGAAACGTGCACCGAAGATGAATTGGACGGGTGTCGCCAACGCGAACTGCAGCCAGGCTGGCAGCATCCAGCTCACGCCGAAGGGCTGCAACATCATCGGCAATACCAAGGGCAGGGACAGCAGAATTGCCAGTATCAGTGCCAGCCGCTCGCGGTTCAGTCGATCGCCCTGGTTTTTTCGCGGTTGTTCCACCTGCCAGACACTGGCGTCATAGCCGGCGCGCTTGACCGCTTCGAGGAGCGTTTGCGGGTCGATCTGGCCCAGCAATTCGAGGTGAGCCCGCTCATTGGCCAAGTTCACGCTGGCGCGATGCACGCCAGCGACTTTGCTCAATGCTCGCTCGACCCGTGCAACGCAAGAGGCGCAGGTCATGCCTTCGATGCTCAATTCCAGGGTCTGCACGGGAACGCCGTAACCTGCTTGTTCGACTGCCTCCATCAAGGCGGGCAGGCTTCCTTCTGGCGCCTGGACCCGCGCCTGTTCCGTCGCCAGGTTGACGCTGACGGCACTGGCACCGGTCACCTTGCGCAACGCTCGCTCGACTCGCCCGGCGCAGCTGGCGCAGGTCATGCCGCAGATCGGCAGATCGAAAATAGTGGGTTCAGGCATGGGGCAGGCTCCCTGTAGTGGACGGCCACAGGATCAACCTTGCCATGTTGGCAAGGTCAAGCGCCAATGCAAAAGCTTGCACGTTGCACTGTGGGAGCAAGTTCGCTCCCCCATGTTAGGGGCAACGTCAGTATCCGAGGTCAGCCTGCTTGAGGTACATGCCTTCCCCATTCGCTGCGATTCGGTATTTCAGAATGTCGCCGGCCTTGAGCGTGATGTCCTGCGATCCCGGAGCGAGCATGCCCGGGGCGCAACCCGCGGCCTGGCCAGGCAGCAGTTTCAGGCGCAAGGAAAACCGACCGGGCGGCAGATTGAAGGAGGTGCTTTGCTCTTGGAATAGCCTGGCCGAGAGCTGATCCTCGATGTAAATGCCGATTTCGCAACTGGTCGGCACTTCCAGGCGCTCACGAGAAATGATCAGCACACCATAGTCTTCGCCAACAGCCGATGCCTGGGGGGCCACTGCTGAAAGACCGAGCATGCAAAACAGGCTGAACGCTGACCAGCGCATGGCTGAACCTCCGGTATGAAATCCTGATAGGTGCAGCTTGGCCGAGCAGGACGCCGATTGCCAGCCCGGCAGTTTTTGCCAAAACTTGACCTTGCCATGATGGCAAGCTTGAAACTGTGGGCAATTCCAATCCCAAGGAGTCAATTCATGCAAATCTTCAATGTTCGAGGAATGTCTTGCGGTCATTGCGTAAAGGCCGTTACCCAGGCTGTGCAGGCTCAGGATCCAACCGCGCAGGTGCAAGTGGATCTGGGGGCTGGGACCGTCCAGGTCCAAAGCACGTTGCCGCAGAAGACGGTGATCGATGCGATAAGGGAGGAGGGCTACGAAGCCAGTCCCGCCTGAGATTCTGAATCGTTAGCGACCTATCGGAATGTTCAAGAGCGCTCAGCCCGGCTAAACTGTCGGGCTGCCGACTGACGCTGATCTGGACGCCTGATGAACCTCCGTACCATTCTGATTCTTGGCGCCTTGAGCGCTTTCGGTCCCTTGGCGATCGATTTTTATCTGCCGGCGTTCCCGGCGATGGCAATCGCTTTTGGCACCGATGAAAAACACATCCAACTGACCCTGGCGGCTTATTTCCTCGGGCTGTCCCTCGGCCAACTGGCCTACGGGCCGGTGGCGGATCGCTTCGGACGGCGTATCCCGCTGCTGGCGGGGGTCGGCTTGTTCACCGTGGCATCCCTGGCCTGCGCCTACGCGCCAAGCCTCGAATGGCTGATCGGCGCCCGCTTCGTGCAGGCCTTGGGCGGATGCGCGGGAATGGTGATTTCCCGGGCGGTGGTCAGCGACAAATGCGACGCAGTGGGCTCGGCCAAGGTGTTTTCGCAGTTGATGCTGGTAATGGGCCTGGCGCCGATCCTCGCGCCGATGCTCGGCGGCCTGCTGGTGAACGTTTACGGTTGGCAATCCATTTTCATTGGGTTGACGTTGTTCAGTGCGCTTGCGGCGACGGCGGTTGCCTTGTGGTTGCCGGAAAGCCTGCCTGAGCATGTGCCACGGCAACCGTTGTCCGGGGCATTGCGCCAATACGGTCGGCTTCTCAAGGACTCTGTTTTCCTTGGTCATGCCTTGACAGGCGGCATCGCGATTGCCGGGATGTTTGCCTACATCGCCGGTTCGCCGTTCGTTTTCATCAAGCTCTACGGCGTGCCCGCTGAGCACTTCGGCTGGCTGTTTGGTACCAACGCGGCGGGCTTCATCCTGGTGGCGCAAGTCAATGCCAGGCTGTTGTCCAAACGCGGTCCGGCCTTCCTGCTGGCCCGCGCGGTCTGGGTCTATTGGATTGCCGGGCTGAGTTTGTTGGCCATCAGCGCCTTCCAGCCGGAGCGGTTGTGGCCGTTGTTGATCCCGCTCTTTATCTGCATCGCCAGTCTGGGTTGCATCATCCCCAATGCGTCGGCTTGCGCAATGAACGGGCAGGGTGCCCGGGCGGGGAGCGCCTCGGCCATGTTGGGATGCCTGCAGTTTTCCGTCGCTGCGGGTGCCGCCGCGTTGGTGGCAGCGCTACATGACGGCACGGCGGTGCCGATGGCGATCGTCATCAGCCTTTGTGGATTGTTGGTGGTCGGCGCGGCAATGCTGACCCGTCGTCTGCAAAACGCTTTGGCGCTTGCCCAGGCGAGTCAGCGAAGCTGATTCAACCGGCCGCGCGCTGCTGATGTTCGGGAAAGTGATGGGGCGCTCGAATGCGCGCTTGCAGGGTGTTCGCGAAAGCCTGGGCTTCGGCTTCGGAGCGAAAGGTCACGACATGCTGGTCAAGGCGCACTTGCCATTGGGATTTTGCCACCTCTTTTATCAGGATCTTCATTGCTGACCTCCTCGTGTAAAAGATTGCGTTGCAAAGGCCTCGAGTGTAGACCCGATTGCGAGCGCAGTTGTGACAACGGTCAATTGTCGGACTGACGGTGCAGGCTTTTGTGGCGAGGGAGCAAGCTCCCTCGCCACGGGCGACTGCCCGGCATCAGAATCCTTCAAGCACGATCTTACCCTTGGCCTTCCCACTTTCAAGCAATGCGTGGGCTCGGCGCAGGTTCTCTGCATTGATCACGCCGAAATGTTCGCCCACCGTTGTTTTCAAGGTGCCGGCGTCGATCAATCCCGCCACGCGATTGAGCAGCTTGTGCTGTTCAAGCATGTCGGCTGTCTCGAACAGGGAACGGGTGTACATGAACTCCCAATGCAACGACAGGCTCTTGCGCTTGAGCTTGGTCACGTCCAAGGATTTCGGGTCGTCGATGAGGGCCAGCTTGCCTTGGGGCGCCAAGGCTTCGACCAATTGATCCAGGTGCTGGTCGGTCTGGGTCAGGCTGGCCACGTGGGTCACTTGAGCCTGGCCTGCCTGCTTGAGGACTTCGCTCAGCGGCTGGCTGTGATCGACCACCAGGTCGGCACCCAGGTCACGCACCCAATCCACTGTCTGCGGTCGGGACGCGGTACCGATGACCTTGAGGCCGGTGAGCTGGCTGGCCAGTTGCGTCAGGATCGAACCCACGCCCCCGGCGGCGCCGACAATCAGCAGGGTCTGGCCCTGGTCATCCTGGCCTTCTTTTATCTGCAGCCGGTCGAACAGTAGTTCCCAGGCGGTGATCGCCGTGAGCGGCAGCGCGGCGGCTTCGGCGAAACCGAGGGTCTTGGGCATGTGGCCGACGATACGCTCATCCACCACATGCATTTCGCTGTTGCCACCGGCCCTGGCGATGGATCCGGCGTAGAACACCTTGTCACCAGCCTTGAACAGCGTGACTTCGCTGCCCACGGCCTTGACGACTCCAGCCACGTCCCAGCCCAATACCTTGCCGGCACCGCCTTCTGGCTGCACGTTCTGGCGAACCTTGGTATCGACGGGGTTGACCGAGATGGCCTTGACCTCTACCAGCAAATCTCTCGGGCCGGCCACCGGCTCCGGCAGCTCGACGTCTTGCAGCGCGCGAGGATCGCTGATGGGCAGTGATTGGTAATAGGCGATGGCTTTCATGAAGCGGCTCCGTAAGCAGGGACGATGGCGCCCATGTTTGGCGATTTGGGGGCGGGGTAAAAGCGGCTAAACCAACAGGCTCTTTCAGTGTTTTTTTGATAATGACCATTAGTCGCGGGCAAATAGAGATTTTTCCCTCACGCACAATCGCCTCCAAAGGTTTCTGGAGGACAGGAAACCTTGATCCGCACGCTTATACTAGCGGCCGCCTGTGTCAGCGTTGAAACGGGCACGACGGCAAGCGAAGTCCGCACGGGCATGCCGGTCTTCCAGGCGGTCAGCCGCTTTGGGCGGCACCTTCTTACGGGTCAATATGCCCCAAAGCAGTAGACAGACGATTCAACAGGGAGTGAATACATGGAACATGCACCTTGCATCAGCCAGATTGCCACGCTGCTGGCCGACCCAAAGCGTAGCGCGATGATGTGGGCGTTGATGGATGGTACGGCCCGACAGGCCGATGAATTGGCTTTGCTGGCCGGGCTTTCGCCCTCTTCGGCCAACGCCCACCTGGGGCGGTTATCCACGGGCGGTCTGTTGAAAGTCGAAGTCCGCGGCCGCAAGCGTTTTTTTCGCCTGGCGGCCCCCGAGATCGGTGCCGCCGTCGAGGCGTTGGCGAGTGCGACCCTTGCCAGCACGCCGCGACAGGTTCCAGAAGTTTTCAAACGCGGCCTCATGCCAACCAAGGCGCCGACGGCACCGGCTTCGCTGATGCGCGCCAGGCTTTGCGATGATCATCTGGGCGGTACCCTGGCGGCGGATCTGTATCAGCGATTGTTGGATGCCGGATGGCTTGAACAGGTTGAGCAGCGGGTAATCGTCACGCACAAGGGCGCGAACCAGTTGGCCGGGCGTGGCCTGTTCATCCAGGCACTGGCTCATCGCAACGCGCGCATTGCTTGCCCCTGCCCCGATTGGAGTGAGCGGCGCCCACACTTGGGTGGCGCGCTGGGGGCTGCGTTGCTGCAGTTGTTCATGCAATCGGGTTGGCTGAGCCTTCCAAATGACTCGAGGGCCCTGCAGGTGACCACCCTCGGCCAGCAGGAAATCCATCGGTTCGCCAGGCAGGACACCTTGGAAATGGCGCTCTAGGGCTGTCGGCAGGTCGCTATCAGCAATAGTCGCCTGTGAGGTTCGCGCACACTCGGTCTGGGGTTCTTTCGGATTGGGGAATGCAATGGACACTCACGTTTACAGTGCCGCGGAACGACTGGAGCGATTGCCCATCAGCGGCTATCACCGGGTCATATTCATCATCATCGCCTTGGCGTTTTTCTTCGACTCCATGGACCTGGCCATGATGACGTTCTTGCTGGGGTCGATCAAAACCGAGTTCGGCCTGAGTTCGGCCCAGGCAGGGCTGCTGGCCAGCTCGAGCTTTTTTGGCATGGTGGTGGGCGCCTCGCTGTCGGGCATGTTGGCCGATCGGTTTGGGCGAAAGCCGGTGTTCCAGTGGAGCATCGTACTGTGGGGGGTGGCCAGTTACCTGTGTTCCACCGCCCAGGACATCGAGACATTGACGTTGTTTCGTGTCCTGTTGGGCGTCGGCATGGGCATGGAGTTTCCAATCGCCCAGTCGATGCTTTCGGAGCTTATTCCAGCGAAGCGCCGTGGACGCTACATCGCCTTGATGGACGGCTTCTGGCCGCTGGGCTTTGTGGCGGCGGGCGTGTTGTCGTATTTCCTCCTGCCGGTGATCGGCTGGCGTGACATTTTCCTGGTATTGGCGGTGCCGGCGGTCTTCGTCCTGGTGATTCGTTTTTTCATTCCCGAATCGCCGCGTTGGCTGGAGCAGGCTGGCCGGGGCGATGAAGCGGATGCCGTGCTCAAGCGGATCGAAGACAAAGTCCGCGCCTCGCTGGGCACGCACGATTTGCCCGAGCCCATTCGCCTGCCGAGGCTGGCGACCGTGCCTGGCAACTTTTTCTCGGCCCTGGCGCAGATTTGGTCACCGTTGTACCGCCAACGCACGGTGATGATCTGGAGCGTCTGGTTCTTCGCCCTGCTCGGGTTCTACGGGCTGACCTCCTGGCTCAGCGCCTTGTTGCAGCAATCGGGTTTTGCGGTGACGCAGTCGGTCTACTACACGGTTCTGATTTCCCTGGGCGGGATCCCCGGTTTCCTGATGGCGGCCTGGCTGGTGGAACGTTGGGGGCGCAAGCCGGTGTGCATCATCACGCTGCTGGGCGGCGGGGTCATGGCATTTCTGTATGGCCAGAGCGCGGTGTTCGGCGGCAACGTGGGCCTGCTGATAAGCACCGGACTGTTGATGCAGTTCTTCCTGTTCGGCATGTGGGCGGTGCTTTACACCTATACACCGGAGCTTTACCCCACCTCCGCGAGAGCCACGGGATCGGGCTTTGCCTCGGCGGTCGGACGCATCGGTTCGCTGCTTGGCCCCTTGATAACAGGGTTGGTATTTCCGATCACCGGGCAAGGCGGTGTGTTTGCCCTGGGCGCGCTGTGCTTTGCGGTGGCGGCGGGTGTGGTCTGGTTGTACGGAATGGAGACGCGGGGCAAAACGCTGGAGGAGTTGAGCGAAGCGAATGTCGCTGACTGAACACAGTCTCCTGTGGGAGCGAGCTTGCTCGCGATAGCGCCGGGTCAGCCAACATCAATGTTGAATGATCGACCGCCATCGCGAGCAAGCTCGCTTCCACAGGCGTTGAGACGGGCTTAAGGTTTTACAAGTCGCGCATCCAGGCTGTTTTGCGCCAAGCGCTTGGCCTGGTCTTGAGTCATGCCCAAATGCGTATGCAGCGCATGGAAGTTTTCGGTGACGTAGCCGCCGAAATACGCCGGGTCATCGGAGTTCACCGTTACCTTCACGCCGCGTTCGAGCATATCGAGGATGTTGTGCTGCGACATGTCGTCGAACACGCAGAGCTTGGTGTTGGACAACGGGCACACCGTCAGCGGGATTTGCTCGTCGATGATTCGCTGCATCAGCCGTTCATCTTCGATTGCCCGAACGCCGTGGTCGATGCGCTGGATCTTCAGCAGGTCCAAGGCTTCCCAGATGTACTCGGGCGGACCTTCCTCGCCAGCGTGGGCGACGGTCAGGAAACCTTCGTTTCGCGCGCGGTCGAACACCCGCTGGAATTTGCTTGGTGGATGGCCCATCTCCGAGCTGTCGAGGCCGACGGCCACGAACGCGTCACGGAAAGGCAGCGCCTGGTCGAGGGTCTGCTCGGCCTGTTCTTCGCTCAGGTGGCGCAGGAAACTCAGGATCAGGCCGCTGGTGATGCCCAGTTGCTGTTCGCCGTCCTTGAGGGCGGCGGCGATGCCGTTGAGCACCACTTCGAATGGAATGCCGCGATCGGTGTGGGTCTGGGGATCGAAGAACGGTTCGGTGTGGATCACGTTCTGCGCCTTGCAACGCAGCAGGTAGGCCCAGGTCAGGTCATAGAAATCCTGGGAGGTGCGCAGCACGTCGGCGCCTTGGTAGTACAGGTCGAGAAATTCCTGCAGGTTGTTGAAGGCGTAGGCCTGGCGCAGGGTGTCAACGTCGTTCCATGGCAGGGCGATCTTGTTGCGTTCGGCCAGGGCAAACAGCAACTCGGGCTCCAGCGAGCCTTCCAGGTGCAGGTGCAGTTCAGCCTTGGGCAAGGCGTTCAGCCAGTCGTACATGTCTTTTTCTCATCAGCGAATCGATGGCGGGCATTCTACAGGGGTAGGCGCCGATGTCTGGTAAAACCTGACCGGGTGATCCACTGCGCAGGCCGCATCCGCACGAAACGTTCCCGGCCCGTCACAGTCTAGTAGCTCATGACCCGTCCATTGCCAGGCCCACGATGTTCTCGTTGATCAAGCAAGAAAAACTGCTGTTGTTGGCCCTGCTCGCCGCCTTCGTCGCCTACCCGCTGGAACATTGGTTTCTGGGCAGCGGGCAGGCCGTGGCGCTGGCGAGTGGGTTGGTGCTGATCGGTTTTATTGTTTCTGCGTCCATGCGCGTTGCTCATCACGCGGAACTGTTGGCGGAAAAGGTTGGCGATCCCTACGGCACCATGATCCTGACCTTGTCGGCGGTGCTGGTGGAAGTCGTGATCCTGGCGATCATGATGAGTAACGAGGCATCACCCACCCTGGTACGAGACACGATTTATTCTGCGGTCATGCTCGACATCAACGGCATTCTCGGGCTCGCGGCTTTGATGGGGGGGCTCAAGCATGGCGAGCAGGTCTATAACGATGACTCGGCGCGCACCTACAGCGTGATGATTCTCACCGCCATGGGCGTGTCGATGGTGGTGCCGGAGTTCATTCCACAGGAAAACTGGAAACATTATTCGGCGTTCACCATCGGCGCGATGGTCGTGTTGTATACCTTGTTCCTACGGATGCAGGTGGGACCCCACAGCTATTTTTTCAGCTACAGCTACCCGCAAAAGCGCCGCAGGAAAGAGCCCGTGGAAACCGAGCCGAAACCCATCAGCCTGGCAT
Source organism: Pseudomonas sp. R4-84 (assembly GCF_054130985.1). Taxonomy (NCBI): domain Bacteria; kingdom Pseudomonadati; phylum Pseudomonadota; class Gammaproteobacteria; order Pseudomonadales; family Pseudomonadaceae; genus Pseudomonas; species Pseudomonas sp. R4-84. Next base: position 4,843,805 of record NZ_CP096390.1, on the reverse strand, counting down.
TTTCCATCGGCGCATTGGTGTTCGGCGTAGTGGTAATCGGTGCGCTGGCAGAAGTCATGTCCAAAGCCATCGACCTGGGGCTGGAGGGCTCCGGCGCGCCGCCAGTGGTCACGGCAATCCTGGTGGCGGCCATCTCCGCTGCGCCGGAGATCCTCACGGCCCTGCGCGCAGCCCTGGCCAATCGCATGCAGTCGGTGGTCAACATCGCGCTGGGGGCGTCGTTGTCCACCGTGATCCTGACCGTGCCGGTGATGGAAGCGATGGCGCTCTACACCGGGCAACCTTTCCAGATGGCGATGACGCCGGTGCAGACGGTGATGATTTTCATCACCCTGATCGTCAGCGCCATCAACCTCAACGATGGCGAAACCAACGCCATCGAGGGGATGACCCATTTTGTGTTGTTTGCGACGTTTGTGATGTTGTCGTTGCTGGGCCTTTAGCTTGTCAGAGTCCTTGTAGGAAGCGAGCAAACTCGCTCCCACATTCGTCCTTTGATTGGGTCACGATGCAGCAATCAGCTCCCGCGCGGCCTGGCTGTGATCGGCAATCAACCCTTTCAGGTCGAGGCCTTCGATCTGTCCGTCGATCACACGCCACTCGCCTGCAACCATCACTCGATCCGCCCGATCGGCACCGCACAGCAGCAGTGCCGAGATCGGGTCGTGGCTGCCGGAAAAGCGCAACTCATCAAGTTTGAATAGCGCCAGGTCAGCCTGCTTGCCCACCGCCAATTCACCGATGTCGCTGCGCCCCAGCAATTGCGCCGAACCCCGGGTCGCCCAGCCCAGTACCCGTTCCGGTGTGATCGCTTGTGCGCCGTAGCGCAGGCGCTGGATGTAGAGCGCTTGGCGGGCTTCCAGGATCATGTTCGAGGCATCGTTGGAGGCTGAGCCGTCAACCCCCAGGCCCAGCGGGGCGCCGGCGGCAGTGAGTTCAAGCGTCGGACAGATCCCCGAGGCCAGGCGCATGTTCGAGCTGGGGCAATGACAGATACCGGTGCCGGCGGCGCCGAGACGGACGATTTCGTCCGGATTGAAATGAATGCCATGGGCCAGCCAGGTGCGCGGGCCCAGCCAGCCGACGCTGTCCAGGTAATCGACGGTGCGCAGGCCGAAGCGTTGCAGGCAGAAATCTTCTTCGTCGAGGGTCTCGGCCAGGTGCGTGTGCAGGCGTACGTCGAGTTTTTCCGCAAGTTCGGCGCTGGCGCTCATGATCTCGGGCGTGACTGAAAACGGCGAGCACGGCGCCAAGGCAATCTGGATCTGCGCGCCATCGCCTCGTTGGTGATAGCGGGCAATCAATCGCTGGCTGTCGTCGAGAATCACCTGGCCCTGCTGGACGGTCTGTTGCGGCGGCAAGCCACCGTCGGCTTCGCCCAGGCTCATGGAACCGCGAGTCAGCATTGCGCGCATGCCCAGCTCGCGAACGCTTTGAACCTGCACATCGATCGCATTTTCCAGACCTTGCGGGAACAGATAATGATGATCGGCCGCCGTCGTGCAGCCTGACAGCAGCAGTTCAGCCAGCGCCACCTTGCTTGCCAGGGCGAGTTTTTCCGGCGTCAGTCGTGCCCATACGGGATAGAGGGTTTTCAACCAAGGGAATAGCGGCTGGTTGACTACCGGTGCCCAGGCGCGGGTGAGGGTCTGATAGAAGTGGTGATGAGTATTGATCAGCCCAGGCAGGATTACATGATCGCGGGCGTCAAAGACTAGGTCGCAGGGCTGGCGAGGTTGCTGGCCGAGGCCCAGCAGTTCGACGATCGCACCGTCCTGCAGGACGAGACCGCCACGGGCATCGAGGCCGTTGGCCGTGAAGACGGCGAGGGGATTTTTTAACCAGGTACGGGTCGCAGGCATGATGGCCGGCTCCTCTGAAAGTGGGTTCAGGTTAGCCAGCTCAGTGATGCCCTGTCTGCTGATCCAGGGGCGCCATGGGAGGGCGCGGGTCGGAGTTTACTCAGGTTGTTCGGCACATATCCAGTACCCGGCGACGTAATGGGTGGCGTTTACCAGGGAATCGTCTCGCCCCTGTAATTGACGAAGTGATGCCCGCCCTTGCCGGTGAAGGCATAGACCTGGTCGATCAGCCCACGGGTACTGGTCGGGACGTCTATCTCGGCACCTTCACCGCCCATGTCGGTCTTCACCCAGCCCGGATGCAGGGACAGTACGGTCAGCGACTGCTCGCCCAATTGACTGACGAAACTGTTGGTCATTGAGTTGAGGGCGGCTTTGCTTGCCTTGTACAACGCCAGTTCCGGCGCGTCGGGCATGGTCACGCTGCCCAGTACGGAGCTCATGAAAGCCAGCACGCCGCTACGTTCGCGAATCTGCCCGACGAAGCGCTGGGCCAGATTGATCGGTGCCACTGCGTTGGTGAAGAACAATTGGCCCACCTCCGCCAGCGTTGCGCCGCCAGGGTTCTGATTGGCCGGGCCCTTTACGCCGGCGTTGACGAACAGCAGGTCGAAGATTTCGCCCTTGAGTTGCTGGCTCAAGGCGATGACGGCTTGCTGGTCGTCCATGTCGAGCCTTTCGATTCGCACCGGACCCAGCGCTTTCAAGGCGTCCGCGTGCTGCGGGTTGCGCACGGTAGCAGTGACGTTCCAGCCGTCGCTGAGCAACGTCTTTACCAAACCCAGGCCCAAGCCCCTGGAAGCACCGATGATCAATGCATTTTTCGCCGAATTCATGAAGGCATCCTTGAAAGAAAAGGCCATGGATTTAATGGACAACGTTGCCCGAGCCGTTGTTTCAACTCGTGACGCAACGCGTCGGGTTTGTATCACCGTATCGATTGATTAAAAATTGATCAAGCGGCTGCGGTCCATGCCGTTACTGAGGCTGCTGGACCCATGAACGGGTTATCCACAGCTTGTTCCACAGTAATTGTGCGCAAGCTCCAAGGTCGGGAATAAGCCCCGTGCGGCTTTCTTCTAAAGGTGATAAAGCGCCGCAAGTGATTGTTTTGCTGACGGATCTCTGAAGTCTGGATGCCCCTGTACGAAAAATGTACAAATCCACGAAAGCCGCATGACAGAAGGGTTACAGCGTGGTACGCCCAGGTTATCCACAAGCGGGTGCACAGCGCGTGTGGGCAAATCCGCGTTTTGCCGTCACACGGCGGTCTCACGCTCCAGGCGTATGTGCCCGCGACTCAGGTCGGCCAGCCGTGCCTGCAGCGTTTCAATGTGTTCTTCGCCCACCGCCAATTGAAGCTCTACACCATCGGCGGTGAAATGCTCGGCGTTCACCAAACCCCCGCATTCGGTTGTGCGCAGTTTCACCAGGGCCAGTTCCGCGAATCCGCAAACGCAGCGCAGCCCCACGCGGCTGATCAATTCAATCTTCTCGGCGTTTTGCAGGCATTTGTTTGCACCGCCGCCGTACGCCCGCGCCAACCCACCGGTCCCCAGCTGGATTCCGCCGTACCAGCGGATCACCAGCACCACCACCTGATCGCAGGCTTGGGCCTGGATGGCTGCCAGGATCGGACGTCCGGCGGTACCGCCTGGTTCGCCATCGTCGCTGCTGCGGTACTGGTTGCCGAATTTCCAGGCCCAGCAATTGTGCGTGGCGGCCAGGTCGCTGTGCTGTTCGATAAAGGCCTGGGCCTCGGCAGGGCTGTTGATGGCGGCGGCAAGGGTAATGAAACGGCTTTTGCGGATTTCTTCACGGTACTCACAAAAGCCGGCGAGGGTATAAGGCATGTAGTCCTAGGATCTGTATGAGAGGTCAGGTGTCAGGCCGCAGCCTTTTAGAATGATACGGATCAAGTTGTCGCCGGCGTCGATCATGTCTTGCTTGGTCAGCTTGCTGCGACCGGTCACGCGGCAGATCTGGGTAGCAAAGTCGGCATAATGCTGGGTGCTGCCCCATAGCAGGAAGATGAGATGCACCGGATCGACCGGGTCCATTTTTCCTGCATCGATCCAAGCCTGGAAAACAGCCGCTCGGCCCTTGAACCAGGCCTGATAGTCCTGGTTGAAATATTCGCTCAGGCACTCGCCGCCACTGATCACTTCCATGGCGAAGATCCGCGATGCCTGAGGTTGGCGCCGCGAGAACTCCATCTTGGCGCGAATGTAGCGGGTCAATGCCTGCGCCGGATCGTCTTCGGCCGTCAGGGAATTGAACGTGCTGTCCCATAACTCGATGATGTTGCTCAATACCGCCACGTAGAGCCCGAGCTTATTGGTGAAATAGTAGTGCAGGTTGGCCTTGGGCAATCCAGCCTTCAAGGCAATCGTATTCATGCTGGTGCCCTTGAAACCGTGACGGGCGAACTCATCCTCGGCGGCCCTGAGGATGGTCTCTTCGTTCTGTTGACGAATGCGGCCGGTAGGCTTGCCGCCATGGGCGGGAACTTCAAAAGTCATGGACGTTTCCGGGCTGGGTCTGTGGGTGCGGGCAAATGCGTTCATAGCGCACCGGCGCGGATCAGACAAGTGCTGCGGCTATAAAAGCGGCACGTTGAAGAAATTCAGCGTGTTGCCGCGAGATTTTCGAGGAAGTTTTCCAGCACCAAATGAGGGCGACGCCCCTTGCGCGTGACTGATGCCAGGCTCAGGTCGTAGAAACGCGCGAAGGGTTTGAGCGCGCGTAGGCGACCTTGTTGTACCCAGAGATTGGCGTAGTGATCCGGTAGATAACCGATATAACGACCCGTGAGAATCAGAAACGCCATGCCTTCGCGGTCCGATGCGCTGGCCGTGCAGTTCAGTGCCTGGTAATGGGCCTGGATGTCGGCCGGCAAGCGAAAGGTTGGCGCGATGGCGTCCTGGGTATTGAGGCGAGCGTCTTCGAGTTGCTGGTCGTCCACGTAAAACAGTGGATGACCGACCGCGCAATACAGCAGCGAGCGTTCGCTGTAGAGCGGTTGGTATTCAAGACCCGAAAGGGCGCTGGCCTGGGGGACCACGCCGACGTGAAGGCGACCGTCGAGTACGCCTTGCTCGACTTCGTTGGGTGCGATCATGCGAATCTGGATTTGCACGTCTGGCCCGCGTTCTTTCAACTGGGCCAAGGCGTGGGTGATACGCATATGCGGCAGGGTGACAAGGTTGTCCGTCAGGCCAATGATCAATTCGCCGCGTAAATGTTGATGGAGGCCGTTGACCTCGGTACGGAAACTTTCCAGCGCACTCAATAGTTGCAGCGCCGACTGATAGACCTCGCGACCTTCTTCAGTCAGGGAAAAGCCCGCGCGGCCACGCTGGCACAAGCGCAGCCCTAGGCGTTGTTCAAGATCATTCATCTGCTGGCTGATAGCCGAGCGGCCGATCCCGAGGACCGTTTCGGCGGCAGAAAAACCACCGCATTCCACCACGCTGCGGAAAATGCGCAGCAAGCGGATATCGAAGTCGCTGACCTGGGCCAGCGGATCGGAACGACGCATGCTCATAGTTTAGTAATCCGCTGACTGAAGGTTAGAAAAGCTGGGTTTCACCGACTTTATCGCCGTGGCAACGTAGTCGCAAGAACGCTCCTGATTTCATACCGTTTATGTCTTGCGAGGTTTTGTCGATGAACATGCCCGAACACGCTGTCGGTTCCCTGGCCAGCCAGCTCAAGCTGGACGCTCATTGGATGCCTTATACGGCCAATCGCAATTTCCAACGCGACCCTCGCCTGATCGTCGCCGCCGAAGGTAGCTGGCTGACCGATGACAAGGGACGCAAGGTCTACGATTCGCTGTCGGGATTGTGGACATGCGGCGCCGGGCACACCCGCAAGGAGATCCAGGAAGCGGTCGCCAAGCAACTGGGCACGCTCGATTACTCGCCGGGATTCCAGTATGGACATCCGCTGTCGTTCCAATTGGCGGAAAAGATCACCAACCTGACCCCGGGCAACCTCAACCATGTGTTCTTCACCGACTCAGGTTCCGAGTGCGCCGATACCGCAGTGAAGATGGTTCGCGCTTATTGGCGCCTCAAGGGGCAGGCCACCAAGACCAAGATGATCGGTCGTGCCCGCGGTTATCACGGTGTGAATATTGCCGGCACCAGCCTGGGCGGGGTCAGCGGCAACCGCAAATTGTTCGGCCAAGCCATGATGGATGTTGATCATTTGCCCCATACCTTGCTGGCCAGTAACGCCTATTCCCGCGGCATGCCCAAGGAGGGCGGGATCGCCTTGGCCGATGAGCTGTTGAAGTTGATCGAGCTGCACGACGCTTCCAATATCGCCGCCGTGTTTGTCGAGCCGATGGCTGGGTCCGCCGGTGTGCTGGTGCCGCCAGAGGGATACCTGAAGCGTCTGCGGGAAATCTGCGACCAGCACAACATCTTGCTGGTGTTTGACGAAGTGATCACCGGGTTCGGTCGTACCGGCGCGATGTTTGGTGCCGACAGCTTTGGCGTGACTCCGGACGTGATGTGCATCGCCAAGCAAGTCACCAACGGTGCAATTCCGATGGGGGCGGTCATTGCCAGTAGCGAAATCTACCAGACGTTCATGAGCCAGCCGACACCTGAATATGCCGTGGAATTTCCCCATGGCTATACGTACTCGGCGCACCCAGTGGCGTGCGCGGCGGGACTGGCGGCGTTGGACCTGCTACAAAAAGAGAATCTGGTGCAGGGTGTGGCCGAGGTGGCGCCGCATTTCGAGACCGCATTGCATGGCTTGAAAGGCTCGAAAAGCGTTATCGATATTCGCAACTTTGGCTTGGCCGGGGCGATCCAGATCGCCCCCCGTGACGGCGACGCTATCGTGCGTCCTTTCGAGGCGGGAATGGCACTGTGGAAGGCTGGGTTCTATGTGCGCTTTGGCGGCGATACCTTGCAGTTCGGACCGACGTTCAACAGCAAGCCGCAGGACCTGGATCGCCTGTTCGACGCAGTTGGTGAAGTGCTGAACAACATCGACTGATTTCTTCTATATAGAGAGACGCTCGTTAATGGGCGTCTGGTGATCAATTTCCTGGAGTCCCCATGAGCCTCATCCCGCATTTGATCAATGGCGAACTGTTGAGCGATAACGCCCGTACAGCCGATGTGTTCAACCCGTCCACCGGCCAGGCAATCCATCAAGTACCGCTGGCGGATCGCGCAACTGTCCAGCGGGCGATCGATGGCGCCAAGGCCGCTTTCCCGGCCTGGCGCAACACGCCGGCGGCGAAGCGCGCCCAAGTAATGTTCCGTTTCAAGCAGCTGCTGGAGCAGAACGAGTCGCGCATCGCCCAGTTGATCAGCGAAGAACACGGCAAGACCCTGGAGGACGCGGCGGGGGAACTCAAGCGGGGTATCGAAAACGTTGAGTTTGCCTGTGCGGCGCCGGAAATCCTGAAGGGCGAATACAGTCGCAATGTAGGGCCGAATATTGATGCTTGGTCAGATTTCCAGCCTTTAGGTGTCGTGGCGGGTATCACGCCGTTCAATTTCCCGGCAATGGTGCCGTTGTGGATGTACCCGCTGGCTATCGTCTGTGGGAATTGTTTCATTCTCAAGCCGTCGGAGCGCGATCCGAGTTCGACACTGCTGATCGCCCAGCTTTTGCTGGAAGCCGGTTTGCCCAAAGGTGTATTGAGCGTAGTCCATGGCGACAAGGCGGCGGTGGATGCTTTGATCGAGGCGCCGGAGGTAAAAGCGCTGAGTTTTGTCGGGTCGACACCGATCGCTGAATACATCTATGCCGAAGGTACTCGTCGAGGTAAGCGCGTCCAGGCGCTGGGTGGTGCGAAGAACCATGCGGTGCTGATGCCGGATGCAGATCTGGACAACGCAGTCAGCGCCTTGATGGGCGCGGCGTACGGTTCGTGCGGTGAGCGCTGCATGGCGATTTCGGTGGCGGTATGTGTCGGCGATCAAGTAGCGGATGCCCTGGTGGCCAAGTTGGTGCCGCAGGTCAAGGCACTGAAGATCGGTGCGGGGACTTCTTGCGGATTGGACATGGGGCCGCTTGTTACCGGCCAGCACCGCGACAAGGTCAGTGGGTATATAGAGGAGGGCGTGTCGGCGGGGGCATCATTGATTGTCGATGGTCGTGGCTTGAGCGTTGCGGGGCACGAGGAAGGCTTTTTCCTGGGCGGTTGCCTGTTTGACCGCGTGACGCCTGAGATGCGCATCTACAAGGAAGAAATCTTCGGGCCGGTGCTGTGTATCGTCCGGGTCAACAGCTTGGAAGAGGCGATGCAACTGATCAACGATCACGAATATGGCAACGGCACCTGCATCTTTACCCGTGACGGCGAAGCGGCGCGGTTGTTTTGCGATGAGATTGAAGTTGGCATGGTCGGCGTCAATGTTCCATTGCCAGTGCCTGTCGCCTATCACAGCTTCGGTGGTTGGAAGCGTTCACTTTTTGGTGACTTGCATGCCTATGGTCCGGACGGGGTGCGTTTTTATACCCGTCGCAAGGCCATTACCCAACGCTGGCCGCAGCGTGCCAGCCATGAGGCTTCGCAGTTTGCATTTCCCAGTTTGTAATCTGTAAGTAAAGAGGCCGGCGCCCCTGGGCGTAGGCCTCTGTATTTCCGGGGTTTCTGACTGATATGACAGAATTATGAAAATAAAGGGTTGACGGCAAATTCTGGATGTCTATAATTCGCCCCACTTCCGGCGCAGTCGAAACGGAAAACTCCTTGAGTTTCAATGAGTTAACCGAGTTTCGATAAGTGCGTCGCTTCAGTTCATCGAGGCGCGGAAGGAGTGGGTAGGCCGGTTTGTTGGGCGCTATCGACGGTTCGATCTTCTCGGTCGAAAGCGGTAAAAAAGAGGTGTTGACAGCAGCGAGTAACGCTGTAGAATTCGCCTCCCGCTAACGAGAGATCGAAAGCGCAAGTGGTTGAAGTTGTTAAGGATTTCCAAGCGAAACTTTGAAAACTTCTTAAAATAACCGCTTGACAGATACACGGGGCGCTGTAGAATGCGCGCCTCGGTTGAGACGAAAGGCTCAACCCACCGCTCTTTAACAACTGAATCAAGCAATTCGTGTGGGTGCTTGTGGAGTCAGACTGCTAGTCAACAGATTATCAGCATCACAAGTTACTCCGCGAGAAATCAAAGATGTAACCAACGATTGCTGAGCCAAGTTTAGGGTTTTCTCAAAACCCAAAGATGTTTGAACTGAAGAGTTTGATCATGGCTCAGATTGAACGCTGGCGGCAGGCCTAACACATGCAAGTCGAGCGGCAGCACGGGTACTTGTACCTGGTGGCGAGCGGCGGACGGGTGAGTAATGCCTAGGAATCTGCCTGGTAGTGGGGGATAACGCTCGGAAACGGACGCTAATACCGCATACGTCCTACGGGAGAAAGCAGGGGACCTTCGGGCCTTGCGCTATCAGATGAGCCTAGGTCGGATTAGCTAGTTGGTGAGGTAATGGCTCACCAAGGCGACGATCCGTAACTGGTCTGAGAGGATGATCAGTCACACTGGAACTGAGACACGGTCCAGACTCCTACGGGAGGCAGCAGTGGGGAATATTGGACAATGGGCGAAAGCCTGATCCAGCCATGCCGCGTGTGTGAAGAAGGTCTTCGGATTGTAAAGCACTTTAAGTTGGGAGGAAGGGCATTAACCTAATACGTTAGTGTTTTGACGTTACCGACAGAATAAGCACCGGCTAACTCTGTGCCAGCAGCCGCGGTAATACAGAGGGTGCAAGCGTTAATCGGAATTACTGGGCGTAAAGCGCGCGTAGGTGGTTCGTTAAGTTGGATGTGAAATCCCCGGGCTCAACCTGGGAACTGCATTCAAAACTGTCGAGCTAGAGTATGGTAGAGGGTGGTGGAATTTCCTGTGTAGCGGTGAAATGCGTAGATATAGGAAGGAACACCAGTGGCGAAGGCGACCACCTGGACTGATACTGACACTGAGGTGCGAAAGCGTGGGGAGCAAACAGGATTAGATACCCTGGTAGTCCACGCCGTAAACGATGTCAACTAGCCGTTGGGGGCCTTGAGCTCTTAGTGGCGCAGCTAACGCATTAAGTTGACCGCCTGGGGAGTACGGCCGCAAGGTTAAAACTCAAATGAATTGACGGGGGCCCGCACAAGCGGTGGAGCATGTGGTTTAATTCGAAGCAACGCGAAGAACCTTACCAGGCCTTGACATCCAATGAACTTTCCAGAGATGGATTGGTGCCTTCGGGAGCATTGAGACAGGTGCTGCATGGCTGTCGTCAGCTCGTGTCGTGAGATGTTGGGTTAAGTCCCGTAACGAGCGCAACCCTTGTCCTTAGTTACCAGCACGTTATGGTGGGCACTCTAAGGAGACTGCCGGTGACAAACCGGAGGAAGGTGGGGATGACGTCAAGTCATCATGGCCCTTACGGCCTGGGCTACACACGTGCTACAATGGTCGGTACAGAGGGTTGCCAAGCCGCGAGGTGGAGCTAATCCCACAAAACCGATCGTAGTCCGGATCGCAGTCTGCAACTCGACTGCGTGAAGTCGGAATCGCTAGTAATCGCGAATCAGAATGTCGCGGTGAATACGTTCCCGGGCCTTGTACACACCGCCCGTCACACCATGGGAGTGGGTTGCACCAGAAGTAGCTAGTCTAACCTTCGGGAGGACGGTTACCACGGTGTGATTCATGACTGGGGTGAAGTCGTAACAAGGTAGCCGTAGGGGAACCTGCGGCTGGATCACCTCCTTAATCGACGACAGCAGCGGCTCCATGAGCTCCCACACGAATTGCTTGATTCATTGAAGAAGACGATTGGGTCTGTAGCTCAGTTGGTTAGAGCGCACCCCTGATAAGGGTGAGGTCGGCAGTTCGAATCTGCCCAGACCCACCAATTTCATGGTGTACCCTGTAGCGATACGGGGCCATAGCTCAGCTGGGAGAGCGCCTGCCTTGCACGCAGGAGGTCAGCGGTTCGATCCCGCTTGGCTCCACCATTACAGATTGGTTCCAACGTTTAAAGCTTAGAAATGAGCATTCCACCCGCTGGGTGATGAATGTTGATTTCTAGTCTTTTGATTAGATCGTTCTTTAAAAATTTGGGTATGTGATAGAAAGATAGACTGAACGTTACTTTCACTGGTAACGGATCAGGCTAAGGTAAAATTTGTGAGTGGCTCTTAGAGCCAGATCGAATTTTCGGCGAATGTCGTCTTCACAGTATAACCAGATTGCTTGGGGTTATATGGTCAAGTGAAGAAGCGCATACGGTGGATGCCTTGGCAGTCAGAGGCGATGAAAGACGTGGTAGCCTGCGAAAAGCTTCGGGGAGTCGGCAAACAGACTGTGATCCGGAGATGTCTGAATGGGGGAACCCAGCCATCATAAGATGGTTATCTTGTACTGAATACATAGGTGCAAGAAGCGAACCAGGGGAACTGAAACATCTAAGTACCCTGAGGAAAAGAAATCAACCGAGATTCCCTTAGTAGTGGCGAGCGAACGGGGACTAGCCCTTAAGCTTCTTTGATTTTAGCGGAACGCTCTGGAAAGTGCGGCCATAGTGGGTGATAGCCCTGTACGCGAAAGGATCTTAGAAGTGAAATCGAGTAGGACGGAGCACGAGAAACTTTGTCTGAATATGGGGGGACCATCCTCCAAGGCTAAATACTACTGACTGACCGATAGTGAACTAGTACCGTGAGGGAAAGGCGAAAAGAACCCCGGAGAGGGGAGTGAAATAGATCCTGAAACCGTATGCGTACAAGCAGTGGGAGCCCACTTTGTTGGGTGACTGCGTACCTTTTGTATAATGGGTCAGCGACTTATTTTCAGTGGCGAGCTTAACCGAATAGGGGAGGCGTAGCGAAAGCGAGTCTTAATAGGGCGTCTAGTCGCTGGGAATAGACCCGAAACCGGGCGATCTATCCATGGGCAGGTTGAAGGTTAGGTAACACTGACTGGAGGACCGAACCGACTACCGTTGAAAAGTTAGCGGATGACCTGTGGATCGGAGTGAAAGGCTAATCAAGCTCGGAGATAGCTGGTTCTCCTCGAAAGCTATTTAGGTAGCGCCTCATGTATCACTGTAGGGGGTAGAGCACTGTTTCGGCTAGGGGGTCATCCCGACTTACCAAACCGATGCAAACTCCGAATACCTACAAGTGCCGAGCATGGGAGACACACGGCGGGTGCTAACGTCCGTCGTGAAAAGGGAAACAACCCAGACCGTCAGCTAAGGTCCCAAAGTTATGGTTAAGTGGGAAACGATGTGGGAAGGCTTAGACAGCTAGGAGGTTGGCTTAGAAGCAGCCACCCTTTAAAGAAAGCGTAATAGCTCACTAGTCGAGTCGGCCTGCGCGGAAGATGTAACGGGGCTCAAACCATACACCGAAGCTACGGGTATCACGTAAGTGATGCGGTAGAGGAGCGTTCTGTAAGCCTGTGAAGGTGAGTTGAGAAGCTTGCTGGAGGTATCAGAAGTGCGAATGCTGACATGAGTAACGACAATGGGTGTGAAAAACACCCACGCCGAAAGACCAAGGTTTCCTGCGCAACGTTAATCGACGCAGGGTTAGTCGGTCCCTAAGGCGAGGCTGAAAAGCGTAGTCGATGGAAAACAGGTTAATATTCCTGTACTTCTGGTTATTGCGATGGAGGGACGGAGAAGGCTAGGCCAGCTTGGCGTTGGTTGTCCAAGTTTAAGGTGGTAGGCTGAGATCTTAGGTAAATCCGGGATCTCAAGGCCGAGAGCTGATGACGAGTTACCCTTTGGGTGACGAAGTGGTTGATGCCATGCTTCCAAGAAAAGCTTCTAAGCTTCAGGTAACCAGGAACCGTACCCCAAACCGACACAGGTGGTTGGGTAGAGAATACCAAGGCGCTTGAGAGAACTCGGGTGAAGGAACTAGGCAAAATGGCACCGTAACTTCGGGAGAAGGTGCGCCGGTGAGGGTGAAGCACTTGCTGCGTAAGCCCACGCCGGTCGAAGATACCAGGCCGCTGCGACTGTTTATTAAAAACACAGCACTCTGCAAACACGAAAGTGGACGTATAGGGTGTGACGCCTGCCCGGTGCCGGAAGGTTAATTGATGGGGTTAGCTAACGCGAAGCTCTTGATCGAAGCCCCGGTAAACGGCGGCCGTAACTATAACGGTCCTAAGGTAGCGAAATTCCTTGTCGGGTAAGTTCCGACCTGCACGAATGGCGTAACGATGGCGGCGCTGTCTCCACCCGAGACTCAGTGAAATTGAAATCGCTGTGAAGATGCAGTGTATCCGCGGCTAGACGGAAAGACCCCGTGAACCTTTACTATAGCTTTGCACTGGACTTTGAATTTGCTTGTGTAGGATAGGTGGGAGGCTTTGAAGCGTGGACGCCAGTCTGCGTGGAGCCATCCTTGAAATACCACCCTGGCAACTTTGAGGTTCTAACTCAGGTCCGTTATCCGGATCGAGGACAGTGTATGGTGGGTAGTTTGACTGGGGCGGTCTCCTCCTAAAGAGTAACGGAGGAGTACGAAGGTGCGCTCAGACCGGTCGGAAATCGGTCGTAGAGTATAAAGGCAAAAGCGCGCTTGACTGCGAGACAGACACGTCGAGCAGGTACGAAAGTAGGTCTTAGTGATCCGGTGGTTCTGTATGGAAGGGCCATCGCTCAACGGATAAAAGGTACTCCGGGGATAACAGGCTGATACCGCCCAAGAGTTCATATCGACGGCGGTGTTTGGCACCTCGATGTCGGCTCATCACATCCTGGGGCTGAAGCCGGTCCCAAGGGTATGGCTGTTCGCCATTTAAAGTGGTACGCGAGCTGGGTTTAGAACGTCGTGAGACAGTTCGGTCCCTATCTGCCGTGGACGTTTGAGATTTGAGAGGGGCTGCTCCTAGTACGAGAGGACCGGAGTGGACGAACCTCTGGTGTTCCGGTTGTCACGCCAGTGGCATTGCCGGGTAGCTATGTTCGGAAAAGATAACCGCTGAAAGCATCTAAGCGGGAAACTTGCCTCAAGATGAGATCTCACTGGAGCCTTGAGCTCCCTGAAGGGCCGTCGAAGACTACGACGTTGATAGGCAGGGTGTGTAAGCGCTGTGAGGCGTTGAGCTAACCTGTACTAATTGCCCGTGAGGCTTGACCATATAACACCCAAGCAATTTGTAGACTCGAAAGAGGCCAGATTGCGGTGTTGTGAAGACGAAACGAACCGAAAGTTCGAGATACTCACAAGCAACACGCTATCACATACCCATTCGCTGGAACGTGACCGCAAGGCACGCGCTGGCTACCGAATTTCTTGACGACCATAGAGCATTGGAACCACCTGATCCCATCCCGAACTCAGAAGTGAAACGATGCATCGCCGATGGTAGTGTGGGGTTTCCCCATGTGAGAGTAGGTCATCGTCAAGATTAAATTCCGAAACCCCTATCTGCTGACGCAGGTAGGGGTTTTGTTTTGCCCGCAGGAAAGTTCTTACGATAAGCGCGGACAGCTCCCGGCTGCCACAGCCCACCGACAGTGCTAAGGTTCTGCCCTAGCTTTTGCACTTTTCAAGGATGCCTTTATGCCGGACGCGACGTCCCTCAGCCCTGCTTTCATGGTGGTCCATGGGAATCGCCTTGATGAGTTGCGCAGCCTGGTTATCAGCCTGATGCGACGCTATCCGCTAGGCCCTCTTGAAAATGAAATCGCCCTCGTTCAAAGCAACGGCATCGCCCAATGGCTGAAGCTGGCACTGGCTGAAGATCCTGAAGACGATGACAGTGGCGGCTGCGGAATTGCGGCTGCCATCGAGGTGCAGCTGCCCGGCAGTTTCATGTGGCAGCTCTATCGAATGGTGCTTGGCCGTGATGAAATTCCGGCTAAATCCTTACTGGATAAGGCGCCGCTCACATGGAGGCTGATGCGTCTCCTGCCGCAGCTGATTGAACAGCCTCATTTCGAACCGTTGCGACGTTTCCTGTCTGACGACACTGATTTACGTAAGCGCTACCAATTGTCCGAGCGTCTGGCTGATCTTTTCGACCAGTATCAGGTGTACCGAGCCGACTGGCTTGAAGACTGGGCGCAGGGACGGCACCAGACAAGGAGCGTGCGTGGTGAAACAAAGCCGCTCGCGCCGGCAAATTGCTGGCAAGCGGAGCTGTGGCGAGCGCTGCTGTTGGATGTGGGTGAAGAGGGCATGGCTCAAAGCCGTGCCGGCGTTCACCAGCGCTATCTTGAGCGCATCAATCGTCTTGAAGCCGCTCCCGAAGGCCTACCGGCTCGCGTAATCGTGTTCGGTATTTCTTCACTGCCAGCCCAAGCGCTTGAGGCCCTGGCCGGTCTTTCACGGTTCAGCCAGGTTTTGCTGTGTGTTCACAACCCCTGTCGTTACCATTGGGCGGACATCGTCGCCGACAAGGACCTGCTTCGTCACCAATACAAACGGCAGGCACGAAAAAGCGGCATGCCAAATGTCCTGGATTCGCAGACTTTGCATCAGCATGCACATCCGCTGTTGGCTGCCTGGGGAAAGCAAGGGCGCGACTACATCAACCTTCTCGACAGCTACGATGATCCAAACACCTATCGCTCGGTATTTCGCGAAGGGCGTATCGATCTGTTCAGCGACGGTAATCCCACGACCCTCCTTAGTCAGTTGCAGGACGATATCCTGGAATTGCGCCCCTTGGATGAAACCCGGCAACACTGGCCTTCAGTCGATACGCAACAAGACGAGTCGATCCGTTTCCATGTGGCCCACAGTGCCCAGCGTGAAGTTGAGATCCTTCATGATCAATTGCTTGCGCACTTCAGCAAGGATTCGTCCCTGCGTCCCCGGGATATCATCGTCATGGTCCCGGATATCGACAGTTATGCGCCGCATATCCGCGCCGTGTTTGGCCAGCTTGATCGGAGTGACCCTCGTTTCATCCCCTTCACCCTGACAGATCAGGGCCAGCGTGGCCGTGACCCTTTGCTCATCGCCGTCGAGCATTTGCTCAGGCTCCCGGATAGTCGGTTTCCGGTCAGCGAGATTCTCGATCTGCTGGACGTGCCAGCGTTGCGCGAGCGGTTTGGCATCAATGAGGCCGACTTGCCGACACTGCACCGCTGGATTGAGGGAGCAGGCATTCGCTGGGGGATGAATGCCCGGCATCGCGCCAGTTTAGGTTTGCCCGCAGAGCTTGAGCAGAACAGCTGGCGTTTCGGCCTGCGTCGCATGTTGCTGGGGTATGCGGTTGGCGATTCAGAGGCTTACGAGGGCATCGAGCCCTATGACGAAATCGGTGGCCTCGATGCGGCTTTGATCGGTCCGCTGGTGGCTTTGCTGGATGCGCTGGAAGTTGCTCACCGGGAGCTGAGCCAGCCAACCTCTCCCAAGGAATGGGGGGCGCGTCTGCATGACTTGATGCAATTGTTCTTCCTGGCAAGCAACGAGCACGACGATTATCTGCTGGCCCAACTCGAGGACCTGCGTGAAACCTGGCTGGAAACCTGCGATTCGGTCGGGCTGGAGGATGAGCTTCCTTTGACGGTTGTCAGGGAAGCCTGGCTGACCGGACTGGATCAGGGGAAGTTGTCCCAACGTTTCCTCGCCGGAGCGGTCAATTTTTGTACGTTGATGCCGATGCGAGCGATACCCTTCAAGCTGGTTTGTTTGCTGGGAATGAATGACGGCGACTATCCACGAGCTCAACCACCGCTGGATTTCGATCTCATGGGCAGCGATTACCGCCCAGGCGATCGTTCCCGGCGCGAGGACGATCGGTACCTACTTTTGGAAGCGCTGCTTTCTGCCCGGGAAAAGCTCTACATCAGTTGGGTCGGTCGCAGTATTCGTGACAACAGCGATCGGCCGGCATCGGTCTTGATCGGCCAGTTGCGTGATCATCTTGCCAGTGGGTGGCGGTTGGCAAATGGTGACGAGGGTCTACTCGAGGCGTTGACTCAGGAGCATCCTTTGCAGCCGTTCAGCGCCCGGTACTTTTATCAGGGTGACGGGCTGTTCAGCTATGCCGGTGAATGGCGTTCGCTTCACGAGGCCCATGAACACAGCGCGATGCCTGCAATGTTGGAGCCCTATGCCCAGGAAGAGCCATTGGGGATCGCTCAGTTGCAGGATTTTCTGCGCAAACCTGTTCGTCATTTCTTCAGCCAGCGACTCAAGGTGTTCTTCGAGACTTTCGAAGCCCCCCTGGCCGATGACGAACCTTTCGTTCTCGATGCCCTGCAGCGCTACAGCTTGAGCGACAGCCTGCTCGAGGCCGCCCTTGTTCGCCTCGACCAATCGGACCTGGCGTTGGCGGCGCACGCCAAGCGGTTACAGAACAGCGGCCTGCTGCCCATGGCGGGTTTCGGTGAAAGCCTGCAGCGCGAGTTGATCGAGCCGTTGCCTGACCTGCTGCAGCGCTACCAGCAGCTCCTGTCTTCATGGCCCACTCCACTGACCAGCGCCGTCCCCGTCAGCCTTCGTATACACGATGTCAGCGTAGAAGGATGGCTTAGCGGCCTGCATCAGCGAGGCGATGGCTCGGTCCTCGCCATTACCGCTATCCCCAACAGCATCGGATCTACCAAGACCCGCAAATGGCATCGACTGATACGGGTCTGGGTCAACCATCTTGTAGCCTGCGCCAGTGGGCTTTCGATGACTACGGCGTTGGTCGCCAGTGATGACAGCTTGCTGCTCGCCCCTTTTGACGAAACCGTAGCGCGCCAGGTCCTTGGCGACCTGCTGCAAGCCTGGCGGGCTGGTATGCGCCAACCCTTGCCAATCGCGGTGAAGACCGCGTTCGCCTGGCTCGACCAAAGCGACCCGGAGAAAGCCCTGGCGGCGGCTCGCAAAGCCTACGAAGGTGACGGGCTGACGTTTGAGGGGGAGCGCCGGGAAAGCCCTGCCCTGGCACGGCAATACCCCGACTTCAATGCGCTGGTCGCTGACGAAACATTTCCCGACTGGTGTGATGCGCTTTATCGGCCGCTACTCGAAGCGCCTTGGCGCTCACTGGTGAGCGAGGACGTACATCCATGAGCCGGAAAACTCCCTTGGCCCTGGCCTTCCCGCTACGTGGCAGTCAATTGATCGAGGCCAGTGCCGGTACCGGGAAAACCTTTACCATTTCGGCGTTGTATTTGCGCCTGGTGTTAGGGCATGGCGACCCGCAGACGCGGTTTGACCGCGAGCTGCTTCCTCCGCAGATTCTGGTAGTGACCTTCACCGATGCCGCGACCAAGGAACTGCGGGAGCGTATCCGTACGCGCCTGGCGGAAGCGGCGCGTTTTTTTCGCGATGAGATTCCCGCCCCGGACTCGTTGATTGCCTCGTTGCGTGATGAGTTCGGGGAAGGGCAATGGGCAGCCTGCGCGAACCGGCTCGATATAGCCGCGCAATGGATGGACGAAGCGGCCGTTTCGACTATCCATAGCTGGTGTCAGCGAATGCTTCGCGAGCATGCCTTCGACAGTGGCAGCCTGTTTACGCAAACCCTGGAAACCGATCACAGCGAGTTGCTCGCAGAGGTGCTGCGCGACTACTGGCGCCTGTTCTGCTATTCGATGCAAGGTGAAGCGCTGCACTGGGTGCGGGCTCACTGGGGCGGGCCTGCCGCCCTGCTGCCCCGGGTAAGGGGTTTGTTTTCCAGTTCTCGAGGTGAGGCGCAGGGGATGGAGCCGGCCGAGCTGATCGTCGCATCCCTTCAGGAACGCAGCGCGGCATTGCTCGACCTCAAGGCTCCTTGGCGACAATGGGCCGTGGAGTTGTTGGAAATCTGCCAGCAGGGCGTTGCCAATAAAAGCGTCGACGGACGCAAGATGCAGGCTCGCTATTTCGAACCCTGGTTCCAGAAGATCACGGCCTGGGTCGAGGACGAAAGTCTCGAGCTGCTGGACATTGGCACCGGCTTCACACGGCTGACGCCCGAGGGCATGGCCGAGGCCTGGAAAGGCGATGTGCCCAGTCATCCCGGGCTGGATGCGATGTCGGGCCTCAAGGCCAGCCTGGACGCCCTGCCCACCCCGGACGCGGCGGTGTTGCAGCATGCCGCGCAATGGGTCGGGACACGCTTCGAAGCGGAGAAACGGCGCCGGGCTGAAATGGGTTTCGACGACATGCTGCTGCGCCTGGACGCGGCGTTGCAGGCTGTAGGCGGGGAGCGGCTGGCTAGCCTGATTCGCGAGCAGTTCCCAGTGGCGCTGATCGATGAATTCCAAGACACCGATCCGATCCAGTACCGAATCTTCGAAAGCATCTATCGCATTGAAGACAACAATCCGCAAAGCGGGCTGTTCCTGATCGGTGATCCGAAGCAGGCCATTTATGCGTTTCGCGGCGCCGATATCTATACCTACCTGCGCGCCAGGGAAGCCACCGCTGGCCGGTTGCATACGCTGGGGACAAACTTCCGCTCCAGCCATGCCATGGTCGGCGCGGTGAATCAGGTTTTCCAACATGCCGAGGCGCGTCAGCAGGGGCGAGGGGCTTTCCTGTTCCGCGAGCCATCGGGTGACAATCCCGTGCCGTTCCTGCCCGTCGAGTCCCAAGGGCGCAAAGAGAGCTTGCGGGTTTCGGGGCAGACTGTCGCTGCCCTTAATGTTTGGCACCTGGTCTCTGACCAGCCAGTTTCCGGAGCGGTGTATCGGCAGCAGATGGCTGCAGCCTGCGCCAGCGAAATCACTGCGCTGCTCAACGGCGGACAGTCGGGGCGCGATGGCTTTTTCCATGATGGGGAAATGCTTCGTGGTCTTCTGCCGGCCGACATCGCCATTCTCGTGCGCGATGGCAAGGAAGCGCAGGCCGTGCGCGGCGAGTTGTCCGCACGAGGCGTGCGCAGTGTCTATCTATCAGACAAGGACTCGGTATTTGCTTCCCAGGAAGGAAGGGATTTGCTGACCTGGCTCAAGGCATGTGCCGAGCCGGATGTGGAGCGACTGCTGCGCACAGCCCTGGCCAGCACTACGTTGAACCTGCCGCTCACAGAGCTTGAGCGCCTGAACCAGGATGAGTTGGCGTGGGAAAGCCGTGTGATGCAGTTCCGGGGCTATCGGATGGTCTGGCGCGCGCAAGGTGTGCTGCCGATGCTGAGGCGCTTGTTGCACGACTTCAAATTGCCTCAGTCCCTGATGGCACGTGATGACGGCGAGCGGGTGCTGACCAACCTGCTGCACCTTTGTGAGTTGTTGCAGCAGGCCGCCGTCGAGCTGGATGGCGAGCAAGCCATGATTCGTTACCTGGCCGAGCATCTGGCCATGACCGGGCAGGCGGGAGAAGAGCAGATCCTTCGCCTCGAAAGCGACGAGCAGTTGGTCAAGGTAGTGACGATCCATAAGTCCAAGGGACTCGAATACCCCCTGGTGTTCCTCCCGTTCATATGCTCGACGAAGCCGGTGGATGGCAGTCGACTTCCGCTGCATTACCACGATGAGCGCGGCCAGGCGCAGATCAGTCTCGCCCCGACCCCGCAATTGATCGCCAAGGCCGATGACGAGCGTCTGGCAGAGGATCTGCGTCTTTTGTACGTGGCACTTACCCGTGCCCAGCACGCCTGCTGGCTGGGTGTCGCCGATCTCAAGCGCGGCAGTAATAACCGCTCGATTCTACATTTGTCTGCCCTGGGCTATCTGTTGGGTGGTGGTGCGCCGTTGAACGAGTCGGTAGAGCTCAGACGTTGGTTGGAAGACCTGCGGCAAGGCAGCCAGGCGGTGAGCTGCCTGGATATGCCCCAGCCCAGCGACGAGCACTACCGACCCGCACGCAACGACGCGGTATTGCTTGAACCCTTGATTCCGTTGCGCAAAGCCAGCGAGAACTGGTGGATTGCTTCCTACAGTGCGTTGCGTTTCGGCGACAGCCTCAACGTGGGCGGTGACACCGCACCGGAAAATCCCCAAGCCCAGAAACTGTTCGATGATGAGCGACTCGACCCAGACGCCCCGCGGGAAGTTGCGGCTGCGGGCGGTGACATCCACCGTTTTCCCCGTGGCCCCAACCCCGGTACCTTCCTGCATGGGCTCCTGGAGTGGGCTGCCGGCGAAGGATTCCCGACGGCGCCAGCCATCATTGAGGATGCCATTGCCCGACGCTGCAACCGCCGGGGTTGGAATGGCTGGATCAAAACCCTTGGCGACTGGTTGTTGCACCTGATCAAAACGCCTCTGTGTATTGGCGGCGGCCAAGCGCCGGTGGTGCTGGAAGACTTGACCCGGTTCCAAGTGGAAATGGAATTCTGGTTCGCCAGCCACAAGGTCGATGTGCTCAAGCTCGATGATCTGGTTTGCCGATTCACCCATGACGGCGTGGCTCGTGTCGCTGCGGAACCGGTATTGCTCAATGGCATGTTCAAGGGTTTCATAGACCTGACCTTCGAGCACGACGGTCGATATTATGTGGCCGATTACAAGTCCAACTGGCTGGGATTGGACGACGCCGCCTACACCATGCAAGCCATGGAGCAATCGATCCTGGATAACCGCTACGACTTGCAATACGTGCTGTACTTGTTGGCCTTGCACCGCCAGCTCAAGGCGCGCTTGCCCCACTATGACTACGACAAGCATGTCGGCGGCGCGCTGTATATATTCCTTCGTGGCACACGCGCTGCCAGCCAGGGTGTCTACTTCACCAAGCCTGCGCGCGCCTTGATAGAGCAACTGGATCGCCTGTTCCAAGGAATGCCCGAGCCCAAGGCGGAGCCGGCTTGGGTGCAGGGAGAACTGTTATGAGTCGTTCTTTTGCGGACCTGCTTCCCAAGCATTCCGACGACGAGAGCCTGGTGGATTTGGCGCCCTTGAGCGACGTGGACGACCTGTTGCTGTTGCTGACTCGCTGGGTGGAGCGCGGTTGGCTGCGAGCCTTGGACAGGGCATTCGTGGCTTTCCTCCATGAACTGTGCCCAGAAGACGACCCGCTGGTGTTGCTTGCCGCGGCCCTTGCCAGCCATCAATTGGGGCACGGGCATGTCTGCCTGGATCTGTTCGAAACACTCAAGGAGCCGGATTTTGCGTTGTCCTTGCCACCGGAGGGAGACCTGCAGCCCGGCGTGATGCTATTGCCGTCGCAGGTTTTGCAGACACTCGATGGTGCCGACTGGTGCAAAGTACTGGCTTCCAGCCCGCTGGTCGCCCTGGCAGGCGACGAGCGTGAGCAGGCACGACAACGGCCGCTGGTACTCGCCGGAAAACGTCTTTATCTGCGTCGCTACTGGGGCTACGAGCGACGAATCGACGATGCGTTGCGTCAACGGCTGGCCGACCACGGAGCGGTGCCTGATGACTTGGATGAGCGCCTGGCCGGGCTGTTTGGTCCGGCCAGCGCGACGGGGCCGGTCGACTGGCAGAAACTGGCCTGCGCGCTCGCGACCCGAAGCGCGTTCAGTATCGTCACGGGCGGCCCCGGCACCGGCAAGACCACCACGGTCGTGCGTCTGCTCGCCTTGTTGCAGGCACCCGCTGTCGAAGCAGGTAAGCCGCTGCGCATTCGTCTGGCCGCGCCCACCGGCAAGGCGGCGGCACGCCTGACCGAGTCCATCAGCCAACAGGTTCGCACGCTGGACGTCACCGATGCCGTGCGTGAACGCATTCCCTGCGAAGTCACCACGGTCCATCGCCTGCTGGGCAGTCGTCCCGGTACCCGTCATTTTCGTCATCATGCAGGCAATCGCCTGCCACTGGACGTGCTGGTCGTCGATGAGGCTTCGATGATTGATCTGGAGATGATGGCCAATCTATTGGATGCGCTGCCGTCCCATGCGCGTTTGGTATTGCTGGGGGACAAGGACCAGTTGGCTTCGGTCGAAGCCGGCGCGGTGCTTGGCGATTTGTGCCGCGATGCCGAAGAGGGTTGGTATAGCCCACAGACTCTGGCGTGGCTCGAATCCGTCAGCGGCGAAAACCTGATGACAAGTGACCTGAAGCCGGACCACGAAGGTACTCACCCCCTCGCCCAGCAAGTGGTCATGCTCAGGCATTCCCGGCGTTTCGGCGAGGGCAGTGGGATTGGCCAGTTGGCCCGCCTGGTCAATGGACAACAGCCGGAGCAGGCGCGGAACCTATTGCGCAAGGGCCAATACCCCGATCTGTCCACGTTGGCGTTGAAAGGCGAACACGATACTGCGCTGGAACGTTTGCTGCTGGATGGCCAAGCCTCCGGGCCGCAGGGATATCGGCATTATCTGAACGTCTTGCGGCAACGGCGTCCGGCGGCCTCCCGTCCGCTGGAAGACGATTGCTGGAATGATTGGGCTCGGGAGGTCTTGTCGGCGTTTGACGAATTCCAGTTGCTTTGCGCGGTGCGCAGAGGCCCGTGGGGTGTCGAAGGGTTGAACCAACGGATCACTGCCGCGCTGCTCAAGGCGCGGCTGATCGACAATGACCAGCTTTGGTATGAGGGGCGTCCGGTATTGATGACGCGCAATGATTACGGGTTGGGATTGATGAATGGCGATATCGGCATTGCCCTCAGGTTGCCTGAGCGTGACGGACCGGATGCCGGAAAACAGGTGCTGCGGGTTGCATTTCCTCGTAACGACGGCCGAGGTGGCGTGCGTTTTGTGCTGCCCAGCCGATTGAACGATGTGGAAACCGTATACGCCATGACCGTGCATAAATCCCAAGGCTCGGAGTTCACTCACACGGCGTTGATCCTTCCGGATGCACTGAATCCTGTACTGACCAAAGAATTGGTGTACACCGCTATCACCCGGGCCAAACAATGGTTCAGTCTGATAGAGCCACGCGCGGGAATTTTCGAAGAGGCGGTGCAACGCAAGGTCAAGCGCTTGAGCGGCTTGATGTTGGAATGGGAGTAAGGTGACGCAATGATCGGTTTTGGTGTGCCAGTGCGTTGCTTGCGCTAATGCCTGTTTTTTGTCGGAACTCTTTGTAGGACACTGTCTCGCTGGCTTTTTGACACTGTGCTATCGTTCCGGCTCTTATCTACAACGAGAGATCATTCATGACGGCGGTGGGACGGGAGGCGGTGCGCAGCAAGGATTGCAGGCATTATTTGCTTGCCTTTCTTTTGTGGCTGCTGTCGCCTGCGGTCATTGCCCAGGACCCGCCGGCTGTTACTCGAGCCGACCAGCGAGCCGAGGCGGTCACCCAGGTTGTATTAGGCATTCTCAGTTATGCGCGGTGGCCGGTCGAGCCAACGCAACTGCAACTGTGTATCGTCGGCCCCACCCAATATACCGATGACCTCGTCAAAGGCACCACCCAGGCGACCGGTCGCCCCGTGACCGTGCAGCGTGTGCTGGCTGATTATCCGAGCATCACCGCTGACTGCAACGCCGTCTATATCGGCAATCTGAGCACTGCTGAACGCTCCCGTCTGTTTGCTTCGCTGATTGGCCAACCTGTGTTGAGCATCAGCGAGGGCGGGGATGAATGCACCGTGGGCAGTCTGTTTTGCCTGCGGGTCGGTGATGAGCAAGTGTCGTTCGAGGTCAATCTCGACTCGGTCGCCCGTAGTGGCGTGCGCATCCATCCCAGTGTCCTCCAACTATCACGCCGCAGGCCTGCCGCCCCATGAGTTCGTCAAAACCACGAATTCGTCCCACGTTGGGGTCGGTCATCGGTCGCGGTCATTTGATCGTCGCGCTGGTGGCGATCGCCATGGCCAGTGTTTCCCTTACATTGCTGGGCGTGCTTGCCTTGCGTGTCTACGCCGATCACAACCTGCACCTCATCGCCCGTTCGATCAACTACACCGTGGAAGCGGCAGTGGTGTTCGATGACGAGGCCGCCGCCACCGAAGCGCTGGCCTTGATCGCCACCACCGAAGAGGTGGCCGATGCGCAGGTATTCAACGAGCAGGGCCGCTTGTTAGCGCGCTGGCAGCGGCCGGAGACCGGACTTCTTTCAGAGCTGGAAATGCACATCGCCAAGGCATTCCTGGAAAAACCCATCAGCCTTCCCATCGTCCACCAAGGGCAAAATATCGGCAGGATCCTGCTGGCGGGGCATGGCGGCAGTCTGTTGCGTTTTCTGCTCAGCGGCCTGGCGGGAATCATCGTGTGTACGGCGGTCAGTGCCTGGGTCGCGCTGTATCTGGCGCGACGTCAGTTGCGGGCGATCACTGGACCGTTGCGCAGCTTGGCTGAGGTCGCCCACGCCGCGCGCTGCGAGCGAGCCCTGGACCGAAGGGTTCCGCCGGCCGACATCGCCGAGCTGGATAACCTGGGAAATGACTTCAATGGATTGCTCGCTGAACTCGAGTCCTGGCAGACCCACCTGCAAAGTGAAAACGAGACCTTGGCTCACCAGGCCAGCCACGACAGCCTGACCGGGTTGCCGAACCGGGCATTTTTCGAAGGTCGATTGATCCGCGCCTTGCGCAATGCCAGCAAGCTCGACGAGCAAGTGGCCGTCCTGTATCTGGACAGCGATCGCTTCAAAGGCATCAATGACAACTTCGGCCACGCCGCCGGCGACGCGGTGTTGACTGCCGTCGCGACCCGGGTGCGGGCTCAGTTACGAGAAGATGACCTTGTGGCACGCCTGGGCGGCGACGAATTCGCGGTGCTGCTGACGCCGTTGCACAAGATCGAGGATGCCGAGCGAATCGCCGAAAAAATCATCGCCAGCATGGAAATGCCGATCCAGTTGCCAGGTAATGCCTCGGTGTTGACCTCCCTCAGTATCGGCATTGCCGTTTACCCCGAGCATGGGGCAACGCCCGGTGCGCTGCTCAGCGCCGCCGATGCGGCGATGTACCAGGCCAAACGCCTCGCCCGAGGCGGTCAACACACGGCGGGTGCGGAGCACCCGGTCGCGGAACTTCAAACCAGGAGCTGAATGCATGCTTTCGAATGCTCGTTTTTCTCTGCTGCGGTTCGCAGCATTTTTATTGATCACCGTATTTACCCTCGCCGGGTGTCAGACCGCCCCGCAAAAGGGCCTGACCCCAGCGCAAATCGCCGTCCTCAAGGAGCAGGGTTTCAAGTTGACGGAGGAGGGCTGGGCCTTCGGCCTCTCAGGCAAAGTGCTGTTTGGCAGCGATGTGGAAACCCTCAATCCAGCCAGCACCGAAATTGTCGAGCGCATTGGCAAGGCGCTGCTGGGCGCGGGTATCGAGCGAGTTCGCATCGATGGTCACACCGACGCATCAGGCTCCCAAGCCTATAACGAACAACTGTCGATACGTCGGGCCGACAGCGTCGGTAAAGTATTGATCGGCGTGGGCATGCGCGAAGAGAACGTCCAGTCGCGCGGCCTCGGCAGCAGCCAGCCCGTCGCGTCCAATGACACCGCCAGCGGCCGCACCGAAAACCGCCGCGTTGCCATCGTGGTCATCGCCGATTAGTCGGCAAAAACCATCTCCCGGCTGTTGCCCATCAGCAACGGCCGGTTCTGCTCAGTCACATCCCTGATGTAATCCCACAGCAACGTAATCCGCTTGAGCTTGCGCAGGTCCTCCCGGCAGTACATCCAGAACTGCCGCGTAACGGTGATTTCGTCTGGCAGCACCGGCAACAGGCGTGAGTCCTGGGCCGCGAGGAAGCACGGCAGGATTGCCAGCGACCGACCTTGCTGCGCAGCGACGAACTGCGCGATCACGCTGGTGCTGCGCAGATGTGCGTGCGCGCCGGGCAAGACATTGGCCAGGTACAGCAGCTCGGAGCTGAATGCCAGGTCGTCGACATAACTGATGAACGAATGCTTGCCCAGATCCGCCGGATGGTGGATGGGCGGATGGTTGTCCAGGTAGTGCTGGGTTGCGTAGAGCTGCAGCCGGTAATCACACAGCTTGCAGCAGACATACGGGCCATGTTCAGGGCGCTCGAGGGCGATGACAATGTCGGCTTCGCGCTTGGAGAGGCTGATGAAGTGCGGCAGCGGCAGGATGTCCACTGAAATCGCCGGGTACGCATCGACGAAGTGGCTCAATTGCGGCGTGATGAAAAAGCTGCCGAAGCCTTCGGTGCAACCCATGCGCACATGGCCGGACAGCGCGACGCCGGAGCCAGACACCTGTTCGCAAGCCATGTGCAGCGTGCTTTCGATCGATTCGGCGTAGCCCAGCAACCGCTGGCCTTCGGCCGTCAGAACAAAACCATTGGTCCGGGATTTTTCGAACAGCAGCGTACCCAATGAAGCTTCCAGCGAGCTGATGCGTCGCGACACGGTGGTGTAGTCGACCGCCAGGCGCTTGGCGGCAGTGCTGGCCTTGCGGGTACGGGCCACTTCGAGGAAAAACTTGAGGTCGTCCCAGTTCAGCGAACCGAGGGAGGTGATGTTTTTTTGCATGATGGACCGGTTTTTATGTGCGTTCTTATTAGAAGTTTGCACATCTATACTCCATAAACCGTCTCATCACCAAGCGTGCTCGTGCGTCTTGGTCTTAGCTGAACCAGCGCTCTCTATATAAGAACAATCCCGGAGGCCAGCATGAACGTTTCCCTCACGCCCAGCGACACTGCCCTGCATACCGTCAAATTGTTGATCGATGGCGAGTGGGTTGAATCCCGATCCAACGAATGGCACGACATCGTCAACCCGGCTACCCAACAGGTGCTGGCGAAGGTCCCGTTTGCCACGGCCTCGGAAGTCGATGCAGCCATCGCCGCTGCCCAGCGTGCCTTCCAGACCTGGAAACTGACGCCCATCGGTGCGCGGATGCGCATCATGCTCAAGCTCCAGGCCCTGATTCGCGAGCATTCCAAGCGCATCGCCGCGGTGCTGAGCGCCGAACAAGGCAAGACCATCGCGGATGCCGAAGGCGATATTTTCCGTGGCCTTGAAGTGGTCGAGCACGCTTGTTCCATCGGCACCCTGCAGATGGGCGAGTTCGCCGAGAACGTCGCCGGGGGGGTGGACACCTACACACTGCGCCAGCCGATCGGGGTATGCGCGGGAATCACGCCGTTCAACTTTCCGGCGATGATCCCGTTGTGGATGTTTCCGATGGCCATCGCCTGCGGCAATACATTCGTGCTCAAGCCGTCCGAACAGGATCCGTTGTCGACCATGCTGCTGGTGGAACTGGCCATCGAGGCCGGCGTACCGGCAGGCGTTCTCAATGTGGTGCACGGCGGCAAGGACGTGGTGGATGCGCTTTGTACCCACAAGGACATCAAGGCCGTTTCCTTCGTCGGCTCCACAGCGGTAGGCACCCACGTCTATGACTTGGCGGGCCGTCATGGCAAGCGCGTGCAATCGATGATGGGCGCGAAGAACCATGCGGTGGTGTTGCCCGATGCCAATCGCGAGCAAACCCTCAACGCTCTGGTCGGCGCCGGTTTCGGCGCGGCGGGCCAGCGTTGCATGGCCACCTCCGTCGTGGTGATGGTGGGCGCGGCCAAGCAATGGTTGCCGGAGCTGAAGGCGCTGGCGCAGAAGCTCAAGGTCAACGCAGGCAGCGAGCCGGGCACTGATGTCGGCCCGGTGATTTCCAAGCGAGCCAAGGCGCGGATCCTTGAATTGATCGAAAGCGGCGTGAAGGAAGGCGCGAAGCTGGAGCTCGACGGACGGGAAATCAGCGTGCCGGGTTTCGAGCAGGGCAACTTTGTCGGCCCGACCCTGTTTTCCGGCGTGACCACCGACATGCGCATCTACACCGAAGAAATCTTCGGCCCGGTGCTGGTGGTGCTGGAAGTCGACACCCTGGATCAGGCCATTGCCCTGGTCAACGCCAACCCATTCGGCAACGGCACCGGCCTGTTCACCCAGAGCGGAGCGGCGGCGCGCAAGTTCCAGAGCGAAATCGACGTCGGCCAAGTGGGCATCAACATTCCGATCCCGGTGCCGGTACCGTTCTTCAGCTTCACCGGTTCCCGTGGTTCGAAGCTTGGCGACCTTGGCCCTTACGGCAAACAGGTGGTGCAGTTCTACACTCAGACCAAGACCGTTACCGCGCGTTGGTTCGATGACGACAGCGTCAATGACGGTGTGAACACCACCATCAATCTGCGTTAAGGAGCCGGACATGAACATCGCATTTATCGGCCTGGGTAACATGGGCGCCCCCATGGCGCGCAACCTGCTCAAGGCCGGCCATTCGCTGAACCTGTTCGACCTGAACCAGACGGTGCTGGCCGAACTGGCGGCGCTGGGCGGCACGATCAGCGCCTCGCCCCGCGATGCGGCCCAGGGTGCGGCGCTGGTGATTACCATGCTGCCGGCCGCCGCCCATGTACGCAGTGTCTGGCTGGGTGAGGACGGCGTGCTTGCCGGCATCGCCGCTGGTACGCCGGCCGTTGATTGCAGCACCATCGATCCGCAGACCGCTCGTGACGTGGCGGCCGCCGCTGCGAAGCAAGGAGTGGCGATGGCCGATGCGCCCGTCTCGGGCGGTACTGGCGGCGCGGCGGCGGGCACGTTGACCTTCATGGTTGGGGCTACGGACGAGCTGTTCGCCACCCTGCAACCGGTGCTGGCGCAAATGGGCCGCAACATCGTGCACTGCGGCGAAGTCGGCACCGGGCAGATCGCCAAGATCTGCAACAACCTGCTGCTGGGGATTTCCATGGTGGGTGTCAGCGAGGCCATGGCGCTGGGCGATGCCTTGGGGATCGACACCCAGGTGCTGGCCGGCATCATCAACAGCTCGACCGGGCGGTGCTGGAGTTCGGATACCTACAACCCATGGCCGGGCGTGATCGAAACGGCACCAGCGGCGCGCGGTTATACCGGC
This sequence comes from Pseudomonas sp. R4-84, assembly GCF_054130985.1. Classification (NCBI taxonomy): domain Bacteria; kingdom Pseudomonadati; phylum Pseudomonadota; class Gammaproteobacteria; order Pseudomonadales; family Pseudomonadaceae; genus Pseudomonas; species Pseudomonas sp. R4-84. Next base: position 4,814,333 of record NZ_CP096390.1, on the reverse strand, counting down.
GGTTTCGGCGCGGACTTGATGCTCAAGGACTTGGGCCTGGCCACCGAAGCCGCGCGCCAAGCCCGTCAGCCGGTGATATTGGGCGCGGTGGCGCAGCAGCTATATCAGGCGATGAGCCAGCGGGGCGAGGGCGGCCAGGATTTCTCGGCGATTGTTAACAGCTATCGCAAGCCGCAGTAAAACTTGAGGCGCTCTGAAGTTTTTGTGGCGAGGGGATAAATCACCTCGCCACAGGGTGATGCATTCTGGAAGTTATTTGCCGAGCGACCGCGTCGGGTGGTCTCTCGGCTTTTTTACGTCAGGCAAAGACGAAATACTTACGCACGGTCTCCACCACTTCCCAAGTGCCTTTCATGCCCGGCTCGACGACAAAAATGTCACCGGCGCGCAGATGGATCGGCGCCATGCCGTCCGGGGTGATCACGCAATAGCCTTCCTGGAAATGGCAGTACTCCCACTTCACATAGTCCACACGCCATTTGCCGGGCGTGCAAATCCAGGTGCCCATGATCTTGCTGCCGTCTTCGCTGGTGTAAGCATTGAGGTTGACGGTGTGCGGATCGCCTTCGAGTTTTTCCCATTTGCAGGCATCGAGTACGGGCAGCGGATGGGTGTCGCGCAGGACGGTGATGGGGGCGGTCATGTGAGCTCCGAAAAGGGGCAAAAAAGAAGCTGCACCCTAGCGCGGAGCAGGACTGGGCAGATGCCTGTGCTCGACACCGGGCTGTCCAGAAGCGCGCATTATTCGGCCAAATGCTGAGCCAGGGCTTTGGCATAGGGCGGCAAACCTTCGAAGTTACGGGCGCAGAGCAGCAGCGCTCGTCGGGTCCAGGTCTCTTGCAACGGGACGCACCGATACGCGGGCTCGGACGGTCGCCGGTCGATGGCAGCCTTTGGCACGATAGCGATGCCAGCGCCGTGGGCCACCATGCGAATCACCCCATCGAAACTGTCGGCGCGAATGCGGATCTGCATGCGTGAGCCGATGTGCAGGGCCTGTTCTTCCAAGTGGATCGCCAAGGCGCTGGAGGCGTTCAGGCCGATATAGTCGTGATTGAGGGTCTCGCTGAAACGCACGGCTCGGCCGTCAGCCAGCGAATGTCCGGTCGGTAGGATCAATACCAGCGGGTCGTCGCGAAATGGCCTGGCCTGAAGGTCATCGGTGTTCACCGCGTCGGAAACGATACCCAGGTCCGCTGTGCCCTGGCGCAGCGCATGGGTGATCCGGGAGCTGGGCAACTCCTGCAGGTCGATGTCGAGATTGGGATGGGCCTTGAGAAAGCCGGCGAGCAATTCGGGCAGGTACTCGGTCATGGCGCTGGTGTTGCAGAGCAGCCGCACCCGGCCTTTCGCGCCTCGGGCGTATTCGGCCAGATCCTGCTGGAGGCGTTCGGCATGTTGCAGCAGGATCCGCGCATGTTCGGCCAGTGCCTTGCCGGCCGGCGTCGGGGTGACGCCGCGTCGCCCGCGTTCAAGCAGGTCGATGCCCAGGGACGCCTCCATGGCACGGATTCGCGCACTGGCCGCAGCCAGGGACAAATGGCTGCGGGCCGCGCCGGCGGTGATGTTGCCAGCGTCGAGGACGTTCAGGTAGAGGCGCAGGTCGGTGAAGTCGAGGTGCATGGCCGGGGATCCTGTCTCAGTGTTGCGGTGCCGGGTTTATCGTCATCGCGAGCAAGCTCGCTCCCACAGTTTCGAACGCAATCCCTTAGGGGAGCGAGCTTGCTCGCGATGGCGCCAGTAGCATCGCCAAAGTTACCAGCCTCTTGCAGGAAGAGAGGCACCCTCAGTATATGGCACATTTCAAAACCAAGGCCCGGGGCGCACGATAGCCCTATGGACACACTCTTCGCTTTCTACCAGAACCTCGGTCCGGCCCTTTCGCTGCTGGTCATTGGCACCTTCCTGCTGGCCGGTACCGTCAAGGGGGTGATCGGTCTCGGCCTGCCGACCATCGCCATGGGCTTGCTCGGGCTGGCTATGGCCCCGATGCAGGCTGCAGCGCTGTTGATCATTCCGGCGACACTGACCAATGTCTGGCAGTTGACGTTTGGCGGGCATTTGCGCGCGCTCATACGGCGGCTGTGGCCGCTGCTGCTGGCGATTTTCATCGGCACCGGATTCGGTACGTTGTGGATCGGCATGGTGGGCGGGGCATGGGCAATAAAGGGACTGGGCGCCGCGCTGATGGTTTACGCGTTGAGCGGCTTGTTTCTACCGACGTTGCGGGTCGGTGTCGGGCAAGAAGGCTGGCTTGCTCCGCTTTGCGGCTTGCTCACCGGTGTGATCACTTCGGCCACTGGCGTGTTCGTGATTCCAGCGGTGCCTTATCTCCAGGCGTTGGGCTTGAACCGAGATGAGCTGGTCCAAGCCCTGGGCTTGTCATTTACCGTTTCAACATTGGCCTTGGCGGCCGGGCTGTTGTGGCGAGGCGCCTTGGGCGGCGGCGAGTTGAGCGCGTCGCTGCTGGCGCTGATACCGGCGTTGCTGGGGATGTGGTTGGGGCAATGGTTGCGCCAGCGGCTCAGCGCCGTGCTGTTCAAGCGGGTGTTTTTCATCGGCCTCGGCGTGCTCGGCGGCCATCTTTTGATCAGCGGTTAGCCGAAGAGGGGCTGAGCATGTCGACGCGACGAATCTCGAAGTCTCGTTCCAGGTAATCCATACGTTGTTCGAAAAATTGCTTCATATGCGGCAGGTTCGAGTGCACATCCAGATCGGCCTGGGATGCCCAGATTTCATAGAAGATGAACAACGTCGGGTCCTGCTGGTCCCGCAACATGTGGTACTCGATGCAGCCGGGCTCGGCCCGACTCGGGTCGACGTAAGCGCGGAACAAGGCTTCGAAGGCTTCGGCTTTTTCCGGTCGGGTCTTGGCATGCAGGATGAAACCGTGCAATTCACTCATCAGGGCTCGGGCTCCAGGATTAAAGGACTGTAAGAGTTTAAGGCAACAATCGGGCAGCGATTCGTGCATATGGATCAAAACAGTTTTGCCGTTCGGGTGCTTATTCCACGCGAGTCTCATCGGTACTCTGCCGCCATCTTTTTAATCTTCCAGTGAGCGCCGGCCCAGCGGCCACGCCTGGAATCGATGAGGCTTGCAATGAAAAAAGTCCTGTTGCTCAACGGCGGTAAGCAATTCGCCCATTCCGACGGTCGCTACAACGCCACCCTTCACGACACCGCGCTCAGCGTCCTGGACCGAGGCGGCCTTGATGTGAAAACCACCTTCATCGACGGTGGCTACGACATCAAGGAAGAAGTCGCCAAGTTTCTCTGGGCCGACGTAATCATTTATCAGATGCCCGGCTGGTGGATGGGCGCTCCGTGGACCGTGAAGAAATACATCGACGAAGTCTTTACCGAAGGCCACGGTAGCCTCTATGCCAGTGACGGCCGGACTCGTTCCGATGCGTCGCAAAAATACGGCAGCGGTGGTTTGGTAAAGGGCAAGCAATACATGTTGTCGCTGACCTGGAACGCCCCGCAGCAAGCCTTCGACGACCCGACGGATTTCTTCGAAGCCAAGGGCGTGGACGCGGTGTATTTCCCGTTCCACAAGGCCAATCAATTCCTGGGCATGACCGCTCTGCCGACCTTCCTGTGCGTGGACGTGATGAAGCGCCCGAACATCGAAGAAGATGTGGCGCGGTATGAGCGGCATCTGATCGAGGTGTTCGGCCTTTCGCGGTAATCGGGCTACTATCGGGACTTGCCTGAAAGCGAGAGGACACCTGTGAAAGCCAGATCCGACGAGTTGCAGATCTTCGTCTGCGTGATCGAATGCGGGTCGATCTCCGCCGCCGCCGAGCAAGTCGGGCAGACACCCTCGGCGGTCAGTCGCACCTTGTCGCGCCTGGAAGCCAAGCTCGACACCACGTTGATCAACCGCACCACGCGGCGCATGGACCTGACTGAGGAGGGCAAGTACTTCTTCGAGCAGGCCAAGGGCATTCTCGACCAGATGGATGAGCTGGAAGAGCGGCTGTCGTCTCGCCATAAGACCCCCGCCGGGCGCTTGCGGATCAACGCGGCATCGCCGTTCATGCTCCACGCCATCGTCCCCCACATCGAAGAGTTCCGCACGCTGTATCCGGATATCCAGCTGGAGCTCAACAGCAACGACTTGATCATCGATTTGCTCGAACAAAGCACGGACGTCGCCATTCGTATCGGTACGCTCACGGATTCGACGCTCCATGCCCGCTCACTGGGTTGCAGCCCGTTGCACATTCTTGCCAGTCCGGCTTACTTGAAGCGGCGGGGGACGCCCTCAAGCGTTGCCGAGCTGGCGGAACATTCGCTTTTGGGGTTTGCCCAGAACGACGGGCTCAACCAGTGGCCACTGCGTCACATCCACGGCGATCGCTGGCCGATCCAGCCGGCCATCAGTGCGTCCAGCGGCGAAACGGTGCGTCACCTGGCGCTGCAAGGGCAGGGCATTGCCTGCCTCTCGGACTTCATGACCCGGGACGACATCCGCGCCGGTCGGCTCAAGGTGTTGCTCGCCGATGCCAACAGCGGTTATCGCCAGCCGATCAATGCGGTGTACTACCGCAACTCCCAACTGGCCCTGCGCATCCAGTGCTTCCTGGACTTCATCCAAGGCAAGCTCGCCGGGTACGCTTCGAGTCCCAAGAGAGCCGACCAGATCGTTAATTAAAGCGTGGAACCTGTGGGAGCGAGCTTGCTCGCGATGGCGCCGGGTCAGTCAGCATTGATATGGCTGGCCCAACGCTGTCGCGAGCAAGCTCGCTCCCACAAGTTTTGTGCCGGGGTCCTGTCAATCGTGGTGCACATCCGCGCGCTTGAGCATTTGCTTGCAACGCTCGGACAGATGAAACACCCGCAGGTGCTTGCCGGCCTTGCTGTAGCGCTCGCGCAGGGTCATCAGCGCGGCGATGGCCGAGTAGTCGACGAAACTCAGGTGACGACAGTCAAGGGTAACGAGATCAGGGTCGTTGGCCGGGTCGAACTGGTTGAGAAACGGCGTCGTCGAGGCGAAGAACAAGGTGCCGTGCACGCGATAGAGCTTGCTGCCGTCCGCTTCCAGTTGTGCGTCGGCATACAGCTCCCGGGCTTGTTGCCAGGCGAAGTTGAGCGCCGCGATGATAATCCCGCAGAGCACGGCGACGGCCAGATCGGTGAATACCGTGATGACGGTCACCGCGATGATCACCAGCACATCGTTCGCCGGTACCTTGTTGACCACTCGCAACGAGGCCCAGGCGAATGTCTGCTGCGACACCACGAACATCACGCCCACCAGCGCCGCCAGCGGAATGCGCTCGATCAGCGGCGACAGGAACAACACGAACAGCAACACCATCACCCCGGCCACGACGCCCGATATCCGCCCGCGGCCGCCCGAGCTGAGGTTGATCATCGTCTGGCCGATCATGGCGCAACCGCCCATGCCGCCGAATAACCCGGAGGCCATGTTGGCCGCGCCCAGCGCCACGCATTCACGGTCAGGATAACCGCGGCTCTCGGTGATTTCGTCGGTCAGGTTCAGGGTCAGCAAGGTTTCCAACAAGCCTACCATCGCCATGATGAAGGCGTAGGGCGCGACGATCAGCAGGGTTTCGAGATTCCAGGGAATGTCCGGCAGGGCGAAAACCGGCAAGCCGCCTGCAATGTGCGCCATGTCGCCCAGCGTCCGGGTAGGCAAGCCAAGCAGATAGACCGCCAGGCCAACGCCGAGGATCGCCACCAGGGCGGGCGGCACGCTGCGGGTCAGGCGCGGCAGCAGGTAGACGATGGCCATCGTCAGCGCCACCAGGCCGACCATCAGGTAGAGCGGGGGGCCACTGAGCCAGGCGCCGTCGCGCTTGAAATGCTCCAGTTGCGCCAAAGCGATGACAATTGCCAGGCCATTGACGAACCCCAGCATCACCGGATGCGGCACCATGCGCACCAGCTTGCCCAGTCGCAGCAGCCCAAACGCCATCATGATCAACCCGCCCAGCAGCACGGTCGCCAACAGGTATTGCACGCCGTGCCGTACCACCAGCGCGACGATCACCACCGCCATCGACCCCGCCGCGCCCGACACCATCCCGGGCCGACCACCGAACAACGCGGTCAGCGTGCAAATGATGAACGCGCCGTACAGCCCCATCAGTGGGTTGAGGTGGGCCACCAGGGCGAAGGCGATGCATTCGGGGAGCAAGGCGAAAGAAGTCGTGAGGCCGGCGAGGGCGTCGGCGCGAAGGCGTGCTGGTTTCATGGTTTACCTGACTGGGCGCCGGTGGACGGTCGGCTGCCGGGGAAGCGGTGTGAAGACAGGTGCGGATGGTACGGAATTGAGTGCAGGGCGGCCAGTCGTCTGTGGGCGATGAAAATCTTGCGCTGAATTTTCATCGTCGCCCTGTCGCGATGTCCATCAGCGACATTTTTTGTCTGTGCGCGAAAATTACTTTCAGTGGGTTTGAAGATTTCCCGTCGAAATGATTTATGACTTTCACAACACATCGACGTGACCCCATTCGAGGAGTAACGCATGGCACCTGCTTTCGGTTATTGGCTATTGGTCTACGCGGCCATTGCCATCATTGCACTGATCGTCCTGATTGCGCGCTACCGGCTCAATCCGTTCATCGTGATTACCCTGGTTTCCATCGGCCTGGCGTTGCTGGCCGGGATGCCGCCCTCGGGTGTGGTGGGGGCGTACGAGGCGGGTGTCGGCAAGACGCTGGGGCACATCGCGCTGGTGGTGGCCCTTGGCACGATGCTCGGCAAGATGATGGCCGAGTCCGGCGGCGCGGAGCGGATGGCGCAGACGTTGATCGAACGATTCGGCGAGCGCAATGCCCATTGGGCAATGGTCTGCATCGCATTCCTGGTCGGTTTGCCGCTGTTTTTCGAAGTCGGTTTTGTGCTGTTGGTGCCTATCGCCTTTACCATCGCCCGACGCGTGGGCGTGTCGATTCTGATGGTGGGGCTGCCCATGGTCGCCGGGCTTTCGGTGGTCCATGCGCTGGTGCCGCCGCACCCGGCGGCGATGCTGGCGGTGCAGGCGTTCCAGGCGTCGGTGGGGCAGACCTTGCTGTACGCGATCCTGGTCGGCATTCCCACTGCGATCATCGCCGGACCTCTGTACGCCAAGTTCATCGTACCGCGCATCCAACTGCCCGCTGAAAACCCGCTGGAGCGCCAATTTCTCGATCGGGAGCCACGGGCCAATCTGCCTGGCTTCGGCATAACGCTGGGGACGATTCTGTTGCCGGTGATCCTGATGCTGATTGGCGGCTGGGCCAACCTGATCTCCACGCCGGGGAGCGGTTTCAATCAGTTTCTGTTGTTTATCGGCAACTCGGTGATCGCCCTGCTGCTGGCGACCATCCTCAGCTTCTGGACCCTCGGCCTCGCCCAAGGCTTCAGCCGCGAATCGATCCTCAGGTTCACCAACGAATGCCTGGCGCCGACGGCCAGCATCACCTTGCTGGTGGGGGCGGGCGGTGGTTTGAACAGGATTTTGGTGGATGCCGGGGTCACTCAGCAAATCGTCGGCCTGGCCCAGGAGTTTCAATTGTCGCCCCTGGTGATGGGGTGGCTGTTCGCCGCATTGATGCGTGTTGCAACGGGGTCGGCCACGGTGGCGATGACGACGGCGTCGGGCATTGTCGCGCCCGTGGCGATTGGCCTGGGTTATCCCCATCCCGAGTTACTGGTGCTGGCGACCGGAGCTGGGTCGGTTATCTTTTCCCACGTCAATGACGGCGGCTTCTGGCTGATCAAGGAATACTTCAATATGACCGTCACGCAAACGTTCAAGACCTGGACCGTGCTCGAGACATTGATATCCCTGGTCGCGTTCGCCTTGACCCTTGGGCTTGCCCGCGTGCTCTGACCGCCATTGCAAGGAACCGTCATGGACATCCTCTACCAGATCCGCTCCCGTCAGGATTCTTTCAGCGCCGGCGAAGGAAGAATCGCCCGGCTGATGCTCGACGACGTAGGATTTGCCGCCTCCGCCAGCCTGGAAGAGTTGGCCCAGCGCGCGGAGGTCAGCAGCGCCACGTTGTCGCGCTTTGCCCGTACCGTCGGTTGCCGCGATCTGCGAGACCTGCGCCTGCAGCTGGCCCAGGCCAGTGGCGTCGGCAGTCGCTTCCTCGACCCCGCCGGCGCGCCCGAGCAATCGGCGTTTTATGGACAGATCGTTGGGGACATCGAATCGACGTTGCGCCAGCACTTGGCAGCGTTCGAAGAGCCGCAGTTCGGCGATGCGGTACGGATGATCGGCAAGGCACGAATGGTCCATGCGTTCGGCCTCGGTGGCTGGTCGGCGCTGTGTGGCGAAGAATTACAGGTGCGCCTGGTGCGTTTCGGCTACTCGATCGCCGCCTGCCGCGACCCGGTGATGATGCGCATCACCGCCACTTCGCTGAGCGATCAACACTTGGTCATTGCCTGTTCACTGACTGGTATCACGCCGGAGTTGTTGAGCGCGGTTGAACTGGCCCGCAGCTACGGTGCTCCGATCTTGGCCATCACCCGTGCCGACTCGCCACTGGCCCGCCTGGCCGACGTGGTGCTGCCGCTGCAAGGCGCCGAAACCTCGTTCATCTACAAACCCACGGCGGCGCGCTACGGCATGCTGCTGGCCATCGATGTGCTCGCCACTGAACTGGCGCTGGCTCATCCGCAAGACAATCAAGAGCGCCTGCGGCGGGTCAAGCTTGCCCTGGACGATTACCGTGGCGGCGATGATCGCCTGCCGCTGGGAGACTGACATGCTGTACGACACACTCATCCGCAACGCCTTGGTGATCGATGGTCACGACAAGCCTGGCTATAACGCCGACGTGGCGATTCGCGCGGGTCGCATCGAGCGCATCGGCGATCTGGGCGACACCCGGGCGGTTGACGAAATCGACGCCGCTGGCCGCGTGCTGGCGCCAGGATTCATCGACGTGCACACCCACGACGACACGGTGGTCATCCGCCAACCGCAAATGCTGCCCAAGCTCAGCCAGGGCGTGACCACGGTGATCGTCGGCAACTGCGGCATCAGCGCGTCGCCGGTTCGCCTTCAGGGCGATCCGCCGGACCCGATGAACCTGCTCGGCACCGCCCAGGCGTTTGCCTACCCACGCTTCGCTGATTATCGTTCGGCGGTGGAGGCGGCGACACCAGCGGTCAACGTAGCCGCCTTGGTCGGGCACACGGCGCTGCGCAGCAATCATCTGGACGACTTGCTGCGCACCGCCAGCGCAGGAGAAATCGCCGCCATGCGTCAGCAACTGCGTGAAAGCCTGGAGGACGGTGCGCTGGGCCTGTCCACCGGCCTGGCCTATGCCAACGCGTTCTGCGCATCCACTGACGAGGTCATGCAATTGACCGAAGAGTTGGCGGCGTTCGGCGCGGTCTACACCACCCATCTGCGCAGCGAATTCGAGCCGGTGCTGGAAGCCATGGACGAGGCGTTCCAGATAGGTCGTCATGCCCAGAGCCCGGTCATTATTTCCCACCTAAAATGTGCCGGCGCCGGTAACTGGGGACGTAGTCCACAAGTGCTCGCGGCGTTGGAAAACGCGGCGAAAACCCACCCAGTCGGTTGTGACTGCTATCCCTATGCGGCGAGCTCTTCGACACTGGACCTCAAACAGGTGACCGATGCCCACCGCATCACCATCACCTGGTCGACACCGCATCCGCCCATGGGCGGTCGAGACCTGGCAGACATCGCCGCCGAATGGGACGTGTCGCTCCTGGAAGCGGCGAGTCGCCTACAACCGGCAGGTGCGGTGTATTACGGCATGGATGAAAGCGATGTAAGACGAATCCTCGCGCACCCTTTGTCCATGGTCGGCTCTGATGGCCTGCCCGAAGACCCCTTTCCGCACCCACGGCTGTGGGGCGCTTTCCCTCGAGTCTTGGGACATTTCAGTCGAGACATCGGGCTTTTTCCGCTGCATACCGCCGTCCACAAGATGACAGGGCTTTCAGCCGCGCGCTTCGGCCTGAAGGAGCGGGGCGAAATACGTGAAGGACATTGGGCGGACCTGGTGTTGTTCAATCCACAGACCATCCGCGACGTCGCGGACTTCAACGAACCGCAACGGGCGGCGGAAGGCATTGACGGCGTGTGGGTCAACGGCGTCTTGAGTTATTGCAAAGGGCAAGCGAATGGCAAAAGAGAAGGACGTTTCCTGGCGCGTGAAGGCGACCTGCGCCACGGATTTCACTGCTCCCGATAGCATTCAAAGGCAAGCAGTTGCATTAATTGACGCCACAATAATGGCACTACGACACTAAAGAAGCCCAATCACAGGCCGAAGCATTGGAGTCAACCCATCTAAACTGGGTCTTTTCAGCCAGGGAGCAACCCATGAGCTTCGGTAAAACCACTCCGATCCTGCGGATCTTCGATGAAACCAAGGCGTTGGCGTTCTATGTCGACTTCCTGGGCTTTACCGTCGACTGGCAACACCGCTTCGGTGACGACTTTCCGTTGTACCTGCAAGTCTCCCGTGGTGACTGCGTGCTGCACCTGTCCGAGCACCATGGCGATTGCACGCCGGGCTCGGCGTTGCGAATCGAGACTGATGAACTGGAAGTCTTCCAGCAGCAACTGATCGCCAAGCAATACCGCTACGCCCACCCACAGATCCAGGCCATGCCGTGGGGTAGCCAGGACATGACCGTGATGGATCCGTTTGGGAATCGGTTGGTCTTTACGAACGCGATCAGTGTGTAACGGCGGCTGGACAATTCGACGACTCGTCGACTAATCTTGCAGTCAATGATTTCATTGATTGCGGTGGCGTTATGGCTAGTATCACGATTCGAAATCTAGATGATCAAATAAAAGAGCAACTGCGTATCGCTGCGGCTCACAATGGTCATTCAATGGAGGAAGAGGCTCGTCTTATCCTGGGGCGCGCACTGGCCACGGTTAATTCTGCGGGAGGATTGGGAAGTCGTATTCGAAACAGGTTCCGGGCCCTGGGGGGCGTTGAGCTTGACCTACCGTCCCGTGACGAAAAAGCAAAGGCGGTGGATTTCTCCGAATGATAATCCTCGATACCAATGTGATTTCCGAATTCATGCGCGTTGAGCCGGATACAAAAGTTCTGACTTGGGTCGATTCACAGCCAGCGATGGATCTGGTCATCTGCGCTATCACGGTAGCGGAAATTCTTCATGGTATAGCCAGGCTGCCCTTCGGCAAGCGAAAGCAGAAGCTCGAATCCCATGCGATGGCAATTTTTGAAGAGGATTTTGCAGGCAGGATTTTATCTTTTGATGCCCATGCGGCTGTTGAGTACGCAACGCTTGTTGCGTCGTGTGAGGCCAAGGGTAAGGCGGCGGGTATGGCCGATGCGCAAATTGCGGCTATTTGCCGGTCTCACGGCGCGCCGATTGCCACACGCAACATAAGAGACTTCGAGTTTCCGGGGATTGAGGTGATCAACCCCTGGAACGCTTGAGCTGCATCGGTAGGCAAGACGCCCGTTTCCATTGGAAGCGGGCGTTTGCGTAATCAAACCCTGAAATGACTGACCATCTGCTGCAACTGACCGCCCAACCGCGCCAGTTCAACACTGGACGCTGCGGTCTCTTCGCTGGCGGCGGCGGTTTGTTCGGAGACATCGCGCACGTTGATGATGCTGCGGCTGATCTCTTCGGCCACGGCGCTCTGTTGCTCGGCGGCGGCCGCGATCTGCTGGTTCATCGACTGGATGTTCGACACCGTGCGGGTGATGTTCTCCAGTGACACGCCGGCCTTGCGGGTCAGTGCCACGCTGCTGTCGGTGAGGTTGCGGCTGTTGTTCATCACGGCGGCCACTTGCTGGGTGCCGTTCTGCAGGCCGGCCACCAGGCCTTCGATTTCTTCGGTGGATTTCTGCGTGCGTTGGGCCAGGCCACGGACTTCGTCGGCGACGACTGCGAAGCCACGACCGGCTTCACCGGCGCGGGCCGCTTCGATGGCGGCGTTGAGCGCCAGCAAGTTGGTCTGCTCGGCGACGGCCTTGATGACGTCCATCACCGCGCCGATCTTGTCGCTTTCCTGCTGCAGAACGGTCATCGCATCGGTAGAGCGCACCACTTCACTGGCCAGGCGTTCGATCTGAGCGATGGCTTCGTTGACCACCTGGTCGCCATCACGGGCTTCACCGTCGGCGGCGGCCGCGGCTTGGGACGCTTCTTCGGCGTTGCGGGCGACTTCCTGGACCGTGGCGGTCATCTCATGCATGGCGGTCGCGACCTGGTCGGTCTCGACTTTCTGGCTGTTGACCCCGGCGCTGGTCTGCTCGGTGACGGCCGACAGCTCTTCGGCGGCGCTGGCGATCTGCGTCACGCCATCGCGGATGCCGCTGATGAGGTCGCGCAAGGTCACGCCCATGCGGGCGATGCCTTGTTGCAAGACGCCGAGTTCATCGCGACGGGTAACGATAACGTTCTGCGATAGGTCGCCGCCGGCGATGCGCTCTACCACGGCGAGCGTTTCACGCAGCGGGCGAGTGATCTGGCGAGTGATGACCACGGCGGCAATGACGCCCACCAACAGGGCCAGCAAGGTGCTGACCAGTTGCAGCGTGCGGGCTTGGGCGCTTTCTGCGTCGCGACGGTCGAGTTGGATCTGGTACAGCTGCTCGCTCAGGGAGACGATGGCCGCGCCTTGGTCAGTCATTTCCTTGCGTGCCTGTACAACATCGGCCGTGGCCAATTTGAAAGCCTGTACGGCGCTGCGGTATTGGACCAGGGTCGACTCAAGCTGGCGCAGCTCACCTTGGCGGGTACTGGCGAAGTATTCATCGAGCGGCTTGAGCGACGCGATGGCGGCATCCAGTTGGGCGAAGGCCTTGCGTTCGGTATCGGCGTTGGGGTTGGCGGTATAGCCGCGCACTTCATAACGAGCCAGCATGAACGCCTGCTTGGTCTGGGTAATGGCCTGGAACTGCTCAAAGCGTTCATCGCTGAGGGCCATCTGCTTGACGTCCGAATCGATTGCTTCGATCAGCTTGTAGGCCGTCTCGGCGTTTGCGCCCATGACCTCACGGGCGGTGTTGCCGGTACGGTAGGCGCTGCGCATTTTGTTCAGCGACACTTGATAGGCGTTGATGGTCGCATTCTGCTCTTTGAGCAGTTTGACGTTTGCAGGGCTTTTGAAACTGTTGAGCAGCGCGTTCTGCTGCGCCAGGAAACCATCAAGGGTGGTCTGTACATTTTGCGCGGCGGTCTCGTCGCCGTTGGTCAGCATGTATTGCAGGCGAGTGACGCGCAGCTTGGTCAGGCCAGCGTTGAGCTGGGTGATGTCGCTCATCCAGTTGCTGCGGTCTATCAAGCCACCCAGGCTGGTCCAACTGGTCAGGGCCAGGAGACAAGTCAGTACCAGCACCAGGCCGAAGCCCAGGCCCAGTTTCATGTTGACGCTAATGTTGCCAAACCAGCTATTCATCAAATTCCTCCAGGAACGTTGCGCTGCTTGATCGTCGGTTGGCTGGAAGATTGTTGTTGTTAAGAGCCAGCAAAAACGTTTAACGGAGCTGTATCGGCGGCTGGTCCTGAATCTGAAAGTTTTTTTGTCGGGATGAGGAATGACAGGCAAAAAAAAGCCCGCGGGAGAGCGGGCTAAAACCTTAGTTTCTTGAATGAGCGAGGGGACTGTAACGGATCACATGAAGACCCGGGGTGAAGAAAAATTCATTCGATGCGGCTACGTATGTCCCGAGTATCGGTGGACGATCCGCACCTGAAGTCCTCTACGGTCAAGTCCCCTTTTGTCTTTCCCTATTGTCAAAATTCCTGTTGAGTCGGACGGAGCACGATTTCGTTGATGTCCACATCGTTCGGCTGCTCGATCGCGAAAGCGATGGCACGAGCTACCGAGGCAGCCGGGATTGCTTTCTTATAGAAGTCCAGCACGGTGTCTTTGGCTGTGCCGAAGGTGCTGTGCTTGAGGTCGCTGTCCACCGCGCCGGGTGCGATGGACGTCACGCGAACCTTGTCGCCTACTTCCTGGCGCAAGCCTTCGGAAATGGCGCTGACGGCGAACTTCGTTCCCGAGTACACCGTTCCACCGGGTGCAAAGACTTTTACTCCAGCCACGGAGCTCAGGTTGATGATGTGTCCGCTTTCCTGCGCGAGGAAACGTGGCAGCGCCGCTGCGATACCGTAGAGCGTGCCCTTGAGATTGACGTCGATCATGGCGTCCCATTCATCGGTGTTGACCTCTGCCATGGGGCGAATCGGCATCAGTCCGGCGTTGTTGATCAGCACGTCGAGCTTGCCGAAGTCGGTCACGACCGCGGCGACCACGGCCTCGACCTGGCGTTTGTCGGTGACGTCGAGGGTGTAGGCTTTGGCCGCGCCACCCTGGCGAGCGATCCCGGCCACCACGGCCTCCAGTTTGTCAGTCCGACGTGCGGCCACTGCCACCTTGGCGCCGCGTGCGGCCAGCAGGCGAGCGACTTCGGCGCCGATGCCGGTGCTGCCGCCGGTGATCAGGACGACTTTGCCTTCGATTCCTTCGTTCATGCCAATACCTCTTCTTTTACGTCAGATGTGGAGGGGCTGTACCGCGGGTAGTCGGTGAACCCTTGCTCGTTGCCGCCATACAGCCCAGCGGCGTTCAAGGTGTTCAGCGGCCAGCCGTTGGCGATGCGCTCAGGCAAGTCGGGGTTGGCAATGAAGGGACGACCGAACGCAACCAGGTCGGCCAGGCCCGCTTCGACCAGGCGTGCCGCGCGATCCGCGGTGTACAAACCGGCATAGATGATGCGACCGCTGAACGTGCGTCTGACCTCGCGACGAAACGCGTCGGGCAGGTCCGGCGCATTCGGCCAGTCGGCTTCGGCGATCGAGAGGTAGCCTACGCCTGCTTGCTCAAGCACCTTGATGGCCTCGATGTAGGTCTGGTGCGGATCTTCTTCGACAAAGCCGATGTACACCCGGTCTTCGTCGGTGCTGGTGAACAGCGGCGTGAAGCGCACCCCGACGCGTTCGGGCCCGACCACGGCGCTGACGGCTTGCACCACTTCGCGCAAGAAGCGCAGGCGGTTGTGCAGCGAGCCGCCGTATTCATCGGTGCGCTGGTTGGCATGGGTCGAGATGAACTGATTGACCAGATAGCCATTGGCCGAGTGGATTTCAATGCCATCGAAGCCGGCGCTCAGGGCATTGCGCGCGGCCTGGGCATAGAGTTCGACCAGCGTCTTGATCTCGGCGACGCTCAATTCCCGAGGCATGGACGGTTCCACCAGAGTACCGGTGCCAGGGCCGGTTTCGATGAAGGCCTTGGCCTTTTGCGCCTGGATCGGCGACGGCGCGATGGGGGCGGCGTTGTCGGGCTGCAGTGCGTTGTGGGACACCCGTCCAACGTGCCAAAGCTGGGCGAAAATCACCCCGCCCTTGGCATGCACGGCGTCGGTCACGGTGCGCCAGCCATCGATCTGCGCCTGGCTGTAGATGCCTGGCGTCCAGGCATAACCTTTGCCCCGAGGCTCGATCTGGGTGCCTTCGCTGATGATCAGGCCGGCGCTGGCCCGTTGTTGGTAGTAGCGAGCCATCAGGGCCGTGGGAATGTCGCCGGGCTGTCCGCTGCGTTGGCGGGTGAGTGGCGGCATGACGATGCGGTTCTTCAGCGTGATGGAGCCCAACGAGGTGGGCTCGAACAACGAGCGATGTTCCATGATTCGATTCCTTGTCGCGTCAATGTCGGGTGGGCTTACAAACCACCGAGGCTGAGGTATTTGAGGTTGAGGTATTCATCCAAGCCATGAGTCGAGCCCTCGCGGCCGATACCGCTATCCTTGACCCCGCCGAAGGGCGCTTCGACGGTGGTGATGACCCCGGCGTTGATGCCAATCATGCCGCTCTGCAAGGCGCGGGAGACGCGGAAGGTGCGCGCCAGGTCGCGGGTAAAGAAGTACGCGGCCAGGCCGAACTCGGAGGCGTTGGCGGCGTCGATGCCTTCTTGTTCGGTGCTGAAGCGGAACAGCGCTGCCACGGGGCCGAAGGTCTCTTCCTGGGCGATGAGCATGTCGGCTGTGGCGTCAGCGATCACGGTGGGCTCATAAAACGTCGCGCCGAGCGCATGGCGTTTGCCACCCAGCAATACCCGACCGCCTTTGGCTTGGGCGTCTCGCACGTGCGCATCGACCTTGCTGACGGCGGCCTGGTTGATCAGCGGGCCTTGCTCGACGCCCTCATCGAAGCCGTTGCCGATTTTCAGCTGCCGGACCCGTGCCGTCAGGCGCTTAGCGAACTCGTCATAGATACCGTCCTGGACATAGAAGCGGTTGGTGCATACGCACGTCTGGCCACTGTTGCGAAATTTTCCGGCGATGGCATTTTCGACGGCCAGGTCGAGGTCGGCGTCGTCGAAAATGATCGTCGGTGCGTTGCCGCCCAACTCCATCGACAATTTCTTCATGCTGTCGGCGGATTGCTTGTACAGCAGCTTGCCGACGCGGGTGGAACCGGTGAAGGTGATCTTGCGCACCAACGGGTTGGCGGACAGTTCGCCGCCCACCGCGGCACCGTCGCCTGTGACGACATTGACCACACCGGCGGGGATGCCCGCTTGCTGCGCCAACACACCATAGAGCAGGCCGGAGAACGGCGTGAATTCGGATGGTTTGATGACGATGGTGCAGCCGGCCGCCAGCGCCGGAGCGACTTTGCGCGAGAGCATGGAGAAGGGGAAGTTCCACGGCGAGATCGCTCCCACCACGCCGACGGGCTCGCGGGTGACCAGGATCTGCCGGTCTTTCCAAGGCGAGGGAATGATCTCGCCATTGATGCGCCGCGCCTCTTCGGCAAACCACTGAATGTAGTCGGCGCCCAGTTTCATTTCGTTGCGCGCTTCGGCCAGCGGCTTGCCTTGTTCGAGCGTCAGCATGCTGGCGAGGATGTCGAGGTTGTCGCGTACCAACTGCGCCATGCGATTGAGCAGAATGGCGCGCTCTGCCGCGGTGGTCAGTGACCAGGATGCGAACGCTGCCTGTGCGGCGTCGATGGCGCGGCGTGTTTCAACAGCGCCGCTCCAAGGGATCTGGCCGATCTGGCTCTCGGTGGCTGGGTCGTTTACCGCGAAGTGGCTGGCGTCATCCGCTGCCACCCACAGGCCGTCGATATAGTTGGCTTCTTTCAGCCAGCCAGCGTCTTTGATCTGCTGCAAGTTGAACGCAGTCATGGGTGTCTCCAGGAATGTGAGGGCTTTTGCCGATGGCGTCGGGGGATGTCGTAGAGTGCGGGAGACCTGCGGCGTCTCCCGCCCAAGGCTTGATCAGGCGTTGTTCAGCAGCTCTGTCAGGACCTTCGCGGCTTCGCTGGACGAGCCGGGGTTCTGGCCGGTGATCAGCAGGCCGTCGCGAACCACGTAGGAGGCCCAGTCCGGGCCTTTCGAGTACAGGCCACCCTTGGCCTTGAGCATGTCCTCGACCAGGAAGGGCACGACGTGGGTCAGGCCGACTGCCTCTTCTTCGGAATTGGTGAAACCGGCAACTTGCTTGCCTTCGACCAAGGGTGTGCCGTCAGCCTTCTTTACATGGCGCAGGACGCCCGGGGCATGGCACACCAAGGCAGCGGGCTTGCCGGCGGCGATGAAGGACTCGATCAACTGGATCGAGACCGGGTCTTCTGCCAGATCCCACAGCGGGCCGTGGCCGCCTGGGTAGAAAACCGCATCGAAATCGGCAGGCGATACGCTGTCCAGGCGCACGGTGTTGGCGAGCAGCGCTTTGGCTACGGCATCGGTTTCGAAGCGGCGGGTCAGGTCTGTCTGGAAGGACGGCTCGTTGCTCTTCGGATCGAGCGGTGGCTGGCCACCCGCTGGGGACGCCAGGACGATCTCGGCGTTGGCGCCCAGGAAGGTGTAATAAGGCGCTGCCAGCTCTTCGAGCCAAAAACCGGTTTTGCGGCCGGTATCGCCAAGGGTGTCGTGTGAGGTCAGAACCATGAGAATTTTCATTTTGTGCTTCCTTTTTTCAGTTGGGTCGTGAGGTCACGACAAATCGTTAAATTAGACCGGTCGTCTAGTTGGTTGGCGGCGAACGATCATTGGTTGACTGGCTAAGGCTGTAGTTCTTTGTTCCCAGAGGTGAACGTGCTGCTACGGTATTTCAAATTAGACCGGTCGTCTAGTAACTTTTTGAAATTTTTTACGGGTGCTGTTCAGGGGCTGCAAGTGAGCGTAGGAAGCATCGCAGAAACGTCGGGGAAAAAGCGGCGAGGGATGACGCGAGCAGTGCGACGCCGTGACGGGCGCTACACCGCTCATGCCGGTGTATCAGGACAGGTTGAGAAGCTGGCGAGTCGTGGACATCGCCGTCTCGAAGGGTTGGACGCTCTTGGTGATCTTCACCATGACGCTAGCGCCGACCCAAAGTTGATAGAGGCTCTGCGCAACCTCGTGGGGAGTACCGCTGATGGTCAATGAGCCCTCGGCCAAGCCGGACTCGATCCCACTCGCCAGGCGATCGATGATTCCTGACGTACCGCGGTTAAGCACCGCACGCATGGCCTCGGAAAGGTCAGCGACTTCCACGCCCAGCTTCACCGCCAGGCACTTGCCCTGGCAATCATGAAAGGACTGGGTGTCCTGCCAGATGCGGAAATAGTCCAGCAGACGCTGCGCCATCGTCAGGCCCGGCTGGGCGAGGGTCCGGTCGATATCGTCGAGATAAGTCTCGAAATAGTTCTCAAGCAGGGCCTCGCCAAACGCGTCCTTGGAGCCAAAGTAGTGATAGAACGAGCCCTTCGGCACACCGGCAGTCGCCAGGATCTCGTTCAGACCCACCGCGGTATAACCTTTGGCGGCCATGATTCTTTGGCCCACATCAAGGATGCCTTGGCGGACGTCGGATGTTTCGCGGATTTTTAGAGTATTCATGGGGCGATGCTAATCGTTTCTAGTCGATCGGTCTACTAGTAGGAGATGAATGCCGCTGCTTCGTGGGTTATGAAATGGCAGGCACAAAAAAGACGCCTTTTGGGCGTCTTTTTTGTTGGGCTGCGCCAGGGTCAGGCGCGCCTGATAGGGCAATTGACGATGCCAGCTGCCCGGTACCCGGGAACTCAGGTGTTTTGAGGCATTTCGCCTCTCGACAGGCGTGCATTGATGTCATCGATCACTGCCGGCAACTCGGCGATGGTGTCGATCAAATAGTGCGGGCGCGAACCCTCGAACATGCGACCGATGCGGTTGCGCTCCTGATCCAGCTTATCCCCAGGCATGCTCTTGTATTGCTCGTAGGTCATCCCTAGAGCATTGCCCGAGCAGGTCAGTGCGACCGTCCACATGCCGGCGCTGCGACCTTCCAAAATGCCTGGCCAGGTGTCATCGACTTTCACACAGGCCGCGACATCACTGATACCCAGTGCGATGACGTTGGCCAGGGACTGTGCCGGATAAGGGCGGCCATTGGGCACTTCATCGGTGGCCACGACGTGATCAGGTTCATAACCGTTGCGGCGAGCCAGCTCCACAACTTTCTCCATCACCACCGCCGGGTAGCCCGAGCAGGTGCCGATCTTCAAACCCTTATCACGCAACACCGTGATGGCCTCCAGCGCGCCCGGAATCAATGCCGAATGAAGGCCGATCTTGTCGATCTGCAGCGGCATGAAGCGCTCATAAATCGCCGTGACGTCCGCATCCGTAGGCGTACGGCCAAATTTTGCGCGGTAGCGCTCGGCAACCGCGGGCATGTCGCACAGGGTTCGGATGTGATCCCACTTGCCCATCCCCATCGGACCGCGTGCCTCTTCAAGGGACACCTCGACCCCGAACTCGCCGAACGCCTCGACAAAGATCTGCGTCGGCGCGAAGGAGCCAAAGTCAACGACGGTACCTGCCCAGTCGAGAATGGCCGCTTGCAGTTGTGTCGGTTGGTTGTAGTTCATGGTGCATCTCCAAATGACGAGTGAAAAAGTCCTGCCCCCCCATTGAATGGGCAGGCTGAGTGATGAAATCGATGGCATTCAGGTCGGTGGCGGTGTGCAGTTTTCGAACAGCTCGACAATCATTGGTCGGTTACGACGAATGCCCAGGCAGCACAGGTGATATTCGATGTGAAACGGATGATCGACAAAGGTGACCGGCCGGGTACCGGGCGTTTCCGCGTATTCCACCGCCGAGACGAAACCGATACCTATGCCCTGAGCGATGGCATGCACGATCGCTTCGCGGCTGTTGAGCTGCATGGCGCAGTCGAGCTCGATGCCGGCTCGATGACAGGCCTCTTCCACCAACTGCCGGGTACGTGAAGCCTGCTCGCGCAAAACCACCCGCTCGCCGCGAATCTGTTCGATCCGAACCTGTTCCAGTCCTGCCCATGGATGATCCTCGCGGACCACGCCGACAATCGGGTAACGCCGATATAACTGTGTGTGCAGGCGATGATCGAACTCCGAGAGCGCCAGGATCGCCACATCGATGTCGAAGTTGTAAAGCCGATCCAGTGTTTCCCGTTCGGAGGAAAAAGACGTTTCCAACTCCACATCCGGGTACTGCTGCATCAACGCGTACGTCAGGCTCATGGCGATGGGCGGCGAAACTGCGCCGAGCCTCAACAAACCTGCCTTTCGTTGGCGGAAGCTCTGCAGCAATTGCACGGCTTCATCCTCCTGACCGAACAGGCCCTGGGTGATCGCATAGAGTTGGCGACCGGCAGCCGTCATCTCGATGGAACGCCCGCGACGATGGAAGAGCTCGACGGAGAACATGTTCTCCAACGCGCTCACCTGCTCGCTGACAGTCGGCTGTCCCACGCTCAGATACTCAGCAGCAAGCGTGAAGCTGCCATTGCGAGCGACTGCGTGAAAGGAGCGAAGCCATTTGTGGTACTGATACATGGCGATTACCGATTTCGTGAGTTCCGCTGGTTAAGCCTAGGTCAGCGCCGTACGAACAATGCGACCATTGCACTGCAGATACAGGCAGAAGCGACGACTACGAATATCAATGACGTGTTGCCCGTGCTGTCCAGCATGCTGCCGATCAATGGCTCAGCCAGGCCGGCGAACAGGTAAGAGGAGAAATTCATGATGCCGGTGGCGGTGCCTGCGCGCTTGGCGCCAACCAGATCGGGGCACAGCGCCCAGAAGCTGGAGGCGGGGCCGTAGACGAAAAAACCGCAGAGGAACAGGGCGATCAAGCCGACGGTGCTATGTGCCGGCAGGCTCCACATCCATAGGCTGGTGGCTGCGCCGAGGAACATGTACAACATGATCGCCAGGTAGCGCTTGGAGCCGAATAACTTGTCGGACACCCAACCGTTGCTGAGCGCACCTACCGCCATCCCAACCGGCAGCGCGACGGTGATCCATTTCGGATCGATCCAGCTGTCGCCGCTTTTCCAGTCGGCACCCAGGAAATGCACCGGCACCCAGACGATCAAGCCATACCGCGCCGCATTCTGAAACCCGAGAGAAACGGCGGCGATGATCAGACGCGTATTCTTCAGGACTGCTTTGTAGCGCTGAGCCGAGGTCTCGACTTCATCCGAGGCTTCTTGTCCCTTGTCATCGGCGTTTGCCACGCCGGTGTCGGTAAGCGGCTCGAACCCCATGTCTTGCGGGCGCTCCCGGGCGATGAAGTAAAACAGGATACCGCCGGCCAGCATGAGCAGCACTGGCAGACGGAAAATCCAGCGCCATTCGAGCTCTAGCACTTCCAGCACGACCACCGATGTGACATAGGACAGAATCGAGGCACAACCTGCCGCGAACACGTAGAACCCATATACCTTGCCGCGCTCCGACACTCCCCACCAATTGGACAGCAGACGGCTACCTGGCGCCCAGCCAAGCGCCTGAAAGTAGCCATTGACGCCCCACGGTAGGATGAGGCTGACGATGCCGCTGGCGAAGCTGGTCACC
Organism: Pseudomonas sp. R4-84; assembly: GCF_054130985.1. Taxonomy (NCBI): domain Bacteria; kingdom Pseudomonadati; phylum Pseudomonadota; class Gammaproteobacteria; order Pseudomonadales; family Pseudomonadaceae; genus Pseudomonas; species Pseudomonas sp. R4-84. Next base: position 4,792,499 of record NZ_CP096390.1, on the reverse strand, counting down.
CAATTGGCGGCGCAGGAGAGGACAGCCCCCAGCGTCATGATGCGGCGCCCGCCGAACTTGTCCGCCAGGTTTCCATTGATAGCTTGGCCGATGGCGTAAGCCCACAGCATCGCCGCAGAAACCCAGCCCAGGGTCTCCTTGCTCAGGCCGAACTCAGCCTGCATGCCGGGAATTGCGAAGCCGAACGTTTGCCGACCGGTGTAGAAAAACAGGTAGCAGAACATCGCCGCCAGCAGCATTCGCCACTGAGCCAAGCGAAAGGATGGGGCTGCGGACACAGCGAGACCAGACAGAGCATGCTCACGATTCATCATGTTTTCCTTTTTGTTACGCCTTCAACCAGGTGGTCGAAGAACGGCACTCTTATTCGGTGCAACAGGAAATAGGCGGCCTAATCAGTCGCCCTCGTTTGGGTAAGCGACGTATCAGGCAGCCCGCGAGCCGATGAAATTCTTGCCGCGGGCGCCCTGCATGGCAGAAAGGATCATCTCCTGCGCCTCGACCTCCGTCACCCCGTAGTCGGTGAACTCGGTCTTCACGTCCAGGTGATGGAGAAAGCTGCGCAAGCGCTCCTGGGCCTCGGCCAGGTCAGTTCCAAAGACACGCTGTAGCGTCTGGTCCCGAGCGGCGTCGCGGCCCCACGCCAGCCCCAGTACGTGTGGCAGCGTAAAGGAGCAGGCGATGCCGTGCGGCAAGCCATGACGCAGCGTCATCTCGTAGGAAATGGAATGGGCCAGCGCGGTCTTGGTGTTGGAAAATGCCAGGCCCGCTTTCAGGGCTGCCAACGCCATTCGCGAACGAAGCTCGCGGCTGGACAGGTCCTGGCGCAAGCGAGGCAGGCAGTCCAGGATGTCTTCGATGGCAGAGGTCGCAAAAGTGTCGGAGATCGGGTTGGCGTTGACGTTCCAGATCGACTCCAGCGCATGTGACAGGGCATCAAGGCCGGTGGATACCGTCACACCTGCCGGCACAGTGAGCATCAGGTCCGGGTCAATGATCGCCGCTTTGGGCCAGGTGCACTCCAGATGCAGTGAGTACTTCTTTTGCTGGCCTGAATCCCAGATCGTTGCCCATGGCGTCACTTCGCTGCCAGTACCGGCTGTTGTAGGTGCTGCAATGAGCGCCTTGCAGCGCGCCGGCGTAAAGGGCTTGCCACTGCCCAGCAAAGTCAGCAGTTCATCGAAACGCCCTGATGCCGTACCGACGATCAGAGCCTTGGCGGTATCGATCGCACTGCCCCCTCCCACCGCCAACACGGTTTCACAACCTCCGGCCTGCGCCCAGAAACGCTCGTAAGTGGCGCTCAACTGCGAGACATCCGGGTTGGGCTGCACATCTTCCACGATATGAATAAGACGCTCACCCAGCAGCGCCTGGATCTTGTCGATCACGCCCAGGCCACGGGCTTCCGGGAAAGTCACCAAGGCGACCGTCTGGCCCTCGGTGAGTGCAGTGATCTGGCTCAAGCTACCGCCGCCAAAGTAAGTGGCGACCGGATTATGGAAGTGGGAAGGCATGACGTTCCCCTTGTTATTGGAAGGTGCGGCCATGTTCGCTGGCGCATTACATGAGCTCAAATCGATTGATACGAGTTCTGCATCGGCCAGGCCGATACTTACAGGCGTTGAATGGGTGTGCGTGACCACCTGGGATACTCCGCTGGATCAGGTCGGGTAAAAGGGGCGTGATCGCCCGCTGAAACGCGGCGACGAGCGTGATGGGCTAGTGTCTGCCGCCCTGCTGAATCGAGGCTCGCAAGCGGTTCGAAACCATGTCGGCGGCGATTACCATGACCGTGATCACAATGATGCAGGTGGCAGTCTCCTGGTATTTGAACAGCTTGATGCTGCTCACCAGCTCGAATCCGAGACCACCAGCACCGACCATGCCCAGCACGGTCGCCGAGCGTAGGTTGACCTCGAAGCGATAGAGGATCACGGCGATCCAGGCTGTGATGACTTGCGGTATGACCCCGAACACAATCACCTGCAGCGGTCGCGCGCCCGTGGCTCGAAGTGCTTCCAGAGGGCCCTGATCAATCTCTTCGATGCTCTCGGCGAAAAACTTGCCGAGCATGCCAATGCCATGGAGGGCAAGCGCCAGTACGCCGGGAAAGGGTCCCAAGCCCACAGCGGAGACAAAGACCAGCGCGAGGATCAGCTCGTTGATACTGCGAATGACGTTGAGCGCTTGTCGGGTTCCTTGATACAGCCAGCGGTTGCTTTGCAGATTACGTGCAGCGAGAAAGGCCAGCGGCACGGCGAAGAGGATACCCAGGAGCGTGCCCCAGATTGCGATCTGCAAGGTCTCCAGAGCCGGCGCTATCAACTTGGGCAAGATATCCAGGTTGGGTGGCACTGACCGAGACAGGAAATCGCCGATTTGCGGAAGGCCGGCCGCCAACTCCCCCCAACTGAGCTGAGCGCCATTGGCACTCCAGTGCAAAACGACCATCAATATCAGTACCAGCGAGGCTGTTGAAGCCCAGCCGCGAAGGCTGTCCGGCGTTTTAACCATCCAGCGGTAATTTTCAGTGCGCATGTCAGCCTCCCAAGCTATTGCTGTAACGCAGCGGCGAGGAGCATTCAATGTCCGTCGCATTGTCATCCGCGCCTGTCGCTGGATAGATACGATTTAGCGTGGGTTGATCGAGACCGCTCGCGTCACCGTCATAAACGAGGCGACCATGGGCAAGGCCGATGATTCGGTCGCCAAACTCTCTTGCGAAATCGACTTGGTGCAGGTTGCACACCACGGTAATACCGAGTTCGCGACTGGCATCGCGCAGGTACTGCATGACCAGCCGCGCCGTCTTTGGATCAAGACTGGCAACGGGCTCGTCAGCGAGAATTACCTTGGGTTGCTGGGCGAGTGCGCGTGCGATCCCGACCCTTTGCATTTGCCCACCCGACAGCGAGTCGGTGCGCGCGTCAGCTTTGTGCAGCAGCTCTACTCGGCGCAGACATTGTTGCGCTAATTCCACGTCGGCTCGACTGAACAGCTGGAGTACCGAGGCCAGTGTCGACAGCGATCCCAGGCGTCCAGTGAGTACGTTTTTCAACACCGAGAGGCGCGGTACCACGTTGTGATGCTGGAAGATCATCGCCACCTGACGACGCAGGGCGCGCTCGTCACGTGACTGCATCGCGTCGACCCCAGCGATGTGAAGCTCGCCACCATCTGCCTGGGCCAGCCGATTCATGCAACGCAGCAGCGTGGATTTTCCAGCACCTGATTGCCCAAGCACGACGACGAACTCACCGGCTCCGATCTGCAGGTCGATGCCTCTGAGCACGGGGTTGTCCCCGTAGTGCTTGGTGAGTTGATGAACCCTGATCATTTCATTTTGCTCAGGTCGAGATCGAGTACCTTGGCGGTCTCTCGGACCACGTCGTACGCGCCGTCGCGGGTGGGTTGAAAACCGTTGAGCATGCCCTGATCGCCCCAGGGGATATCCTTGACCTCGGCCAGTGCAGCCGCCAGCTTCTGCTTCAGCGCCGGGTCCAGATCCTTGCGCCACACCATCGGTGACTCGGGAATATCCGACGAGCTCCAGACGACGCGCAACTCGTCCGGTTTAACTTCACCCTGCGTCGTGGCGGTCGCCAGAATGCGGTCAGCCACAGCGGCAGCGTCCACCTTGCCATTGGCCACGGCCAGGATGCTCGCATCGTGCGAGCCAGAAAAAATCACGCGGGAAAACAGCTTGTCCGGCTGATAACCAGCCTTCTCGATACCAGCTTTGGGAAAGAGGTGACCGGACGTCGAACTTGGATCGACGAAAGCAAACGTATGCCCCTTCAGGTCGGCCAGCGACTTCAGGCCGCTGTCGGAGCGGGCCACGATCAGGCTGCGATAGGCACTTTTGCCGGTTTTTTTAGTGACTGCCACGGCGAACGCTTCCACGTCGGCCACCTGGCTGGCAAGCACGTAGGAAAATGGCCCAAGGTAAGCAACATCCAGCTTCTTGGAGCGCAACGCCTCGATCACACCGTTGTAGTCGGTGGCCACGAACGGCTTGACGGGCATGCCCAACTTCGCCTGCAACTGGTCGAGCACCTGTTGGCTGCTCTCGATCATCGATTGAGAATCTTCGGATGGAATCAGGCCGATCCTCAGCGCCGTCTCGGCAGATACTTCACTGCTGATCAGCAGCGGTAGGGACACACTGGCAGCGCAAAACAGCTTACGAAGAATTTTCATGGCATATCCGAGTCGTGGTTGGGTATGCCGCTTACCTTATTTTTGTAATGTGACCGTCATGCCATCGATTCAATATTGGTTTACACGAAAAAGTATTGAGGGAGTCTATGGATGTCGAACAGTAAGCTGCGCGCGTTTCTGGCTGTGGCCCGTCAGGGGAGCTTCAGCGCGGGGGCACGATCACTTGGGCTTAGCCAACCGACGGTCACCACGCAGATACAGGCGTTGGAGCGCTTGCATAACCTGGAGTTGTTCCACCGCCGTGGGCGCCGCGCCGAGCTGTCGACGGTTGGCCGCCAACTGCTGCCTATCGCCCAGCAGTTGATGGCCCTTGAAGCCGAAGCGCATGGCTTATTGCGTGACTCCGGGACAATGGTCAGGGGACAGTTGCGACTGGGGGCGGTTGGCCCGTTTCACGTCATCGAAATGGTCGATGCTTATCGTCGCGAGTTCCCCCAGGTAGAGCTGTCGATCCGGGTGGGCAACTCGGCCTCGGTGTTGGCGGACTTGGAAAACTACGTGACAGACATCGGAGTCCTCGCAGGCCTGCATGAAGATCCGTCGTTCCACTCCACGCTCTATGCCCGGCACCGGGTAATCGTGTTTGCTCATCACCAGCATCCGCTGGCACAGCGCGATGTCGTACGCCTGGAAGAACTACAGGGGCAGCCGATGTTACGCCGCGAGCAAGGCTCGACGACACGCCTGGCATTTGAGCGGGCGCTGGCCGAACGGGACGTGACGCCGCGTATGGTCATGGAGATCGGTAGTCGAGAGGCACTACGGGAAGCAGTCGCCAGGGGAATCGGCCTGGGTGTTGTGTCCGAGGCCGAGTACATCCCAGGTGCAAACCTCAAAGCCATTTGTATCGAAGGGGATCCGGTGCATACAGAGACGTACCTTTACTGCCTCGCCGAACGCCGCAGCCAGGTCATCGAGACGTTCCTGGCCTGTGCAAACCAGGCCCGGCTCAAACGTCCTGACGGAGCTCAGTGACTCGTCACCTGAGGCGGATAGTTGGTGAATGCACGATCTGCGTGAAGTGCTATGGCGCTGGAGGCCGCGTATTTACTGGATCTGAAGCACAAAAAAAGACGTCCGTGGAGGTCTTTAATGAGCCGGGGTGAGCTGAATTGATTACCCAGTAAACTGATTTAGAAGGGTATTTTTTGTTTGAAGATGTACTTGGAATACCGTTTGGAATAACGCAAGGATCGCGTTGATGACGCGAGAGGACGGTAGGTGCCGAGTTGCCCTCCATTAACTCTCAATAGTAGCCACCCGGTGAGTCGGGTGAGCTTTTCAGATTTGGAGTACGTCTGTAAGCGTAAGCAAACGTGCCGTGAGCGTTTCCTGGCCGAGATGAATGAAATCAGCACCTTAGCCGTATTTCGATACTGGCTCGAAGCTATCCAACCGGTTAAGGTGTGGCATTGATCACATATACCTCACAGGGATGCGGCGAGCACGCCCTCCCTGCTTCTGTGTAAGGAACGTGCGCGTGAACCAGCAGACCCTGGCCCCCTTCATCTGGAATATCGCAGATCTGCTTCTGGGAGCCTTCAAGCCCTCCGAGTACGGCCGCATCATCCTTCCGTTCACCGTGCTGCGTCGTCTGGAATGTGTGTTGGAACCCACCCGCGGCAAGGTACGCAGCCAGTATGAGGCGATGAAGGCCAGTGGCGTGGACATGGACCTGATCTTGCCGACGACGGCTGGCGCAACCTTCTACAACGTCTCGCAGTTTTCCCTGGACAGCGTGGGCTCCACCAGCACCCGCGCCAACCTGGAAGACTACATCGCCAAGTTCTCCGCCAACGCCCGCCAGGTGTTCGAGCATTTCGCCTTTGACCGGTGGCTGGAGAAGCTGGAGAAAGCCAACCTGCTGTACCTGGTTACGCAGAAGTTTGCAGCAGTCGATTTGCACCCGGACAAGATTAGCAATCACGAAATGGGGCTAGTCTTCGAGCACCTGATCCGCAAGTTTGCCGAGTCATCCAACGATGATGCCGGGCAGTACTTTACCCCGCGCGATGTGGTGCGCCTGGCCACCACCCTGGTGTTTGCGCCGGATCATCAGGCACTCAACGGCGATGGTGTGGTGCGCACCGTTTACGACTGCGCCGCCGGCACGGGCGGCTTTCTGTCTTCGGCCATCGAGCAGGTCTACGAGTGGAACCCCAATGCCCGCCTGGTGCCCTACGCCCAGGAGCTAAACCCGGAAACCTACGCCATCTCTGTGGCGGACAAGCTGATCCAGGGCTACGACACCCGTAACATCAAGCTCGGCAACACCCTATCCGACGATCACCTGCGCCATGAGCAGTTCGACTACTGCCTGGCCAACCCGCCGTTCGGCGTGAAGTGGGAGAACGTCCAGAAGCAGGTGCAGGCCGAGCACAGCCAGCAAGGTTTCGCCGGCCGCTTCGGCGCCGGCCTGCCGCGCGTGGGTGATGGTTCGCTGCTGTTCCTCATGCACCTGCTGTCCAAGCGCAAACCGCTTGAGTTGGGCGGCAGCCGCATCGGCATCGTGCTGTCCGGCTCGCCGCTGTTCAACGGTGGCGCTGGTTCGGGCGAGTCGGAGATTCGCCGCTGGATTCTGGAGAACGACTGGCTGGAGGCAATCATCGCCCTGCCGACAGATCTGTTCTACAACACCGGTATTGGCACATATATCTGGGTGTTGTCCAACCACAAGGACGCCCTCCGCAAGGGCAAAGTGCAGTTGATTGACGCCACTGCCATGCACGCGCCGATGCGCAAGAGCCTGGGCAGCAAGCGAAAATACCTGTCGGACAAGCAGATCGCCGAAGTCGCCAAGCTTCACGACGCGTTTGAGGAGGGCCCGAATTCGAAGATCTTCGCCAACACGGACTTTGGCTACCGCCGCATCACCGTCGAGCGCCCACTGCGCCTGCGCTTCTCGGCCACCCCGGACAAGCTCGCCGCCTATCAGAGCACCAAGGGCGCTGATAAGAATGAAGCCTTTGCCGGCGTGCAGGGTGAATTCGACAGCCTGGCGGCCTTTCTCCAGGCCGCCGGTATCAAGAAGCTCGGCAAGGGCGCGTTGAAAGCCGCATTGGCCTGCTTCGGTGAGCGCGACGCCAATGCTCAGCCGGTGCTGGACGACAAGGGCAATCTGCAGGCCGACTCCGACCTGCGCGAGTTTGAAAACGTACCGCTCAGCCAGAGCATCGCCGGCTACTTCGCCCGCGAAGTGCTGCCCCATGTGCCGGATGCCTGGATCGATACCGGCAAGACGGATGCGAAGGACGGCCAGGTCGGCATCGTCGGCTACGAGATCAACTTCAACCGTTACTTCTACGTCTACCAGCCGCCGCGTGCGTTGGCCGAGATCGATGCTGACCTCAAGGCCGTAGAGGCCGAGATCGCCGCGTTGTTGGGGGAGGTAACAGCATGAGCCATTACAAGCCTTATCCGGCTTATAAGGACTCCGGGGTGGAGTGGTTGGGGCGGGTGCCGGATCATTGGGTCACGAAGAAGCTTCTTTATTGGATTTCAGGCTACGGTAGTGGCACTACGCCTTCTAGTGAGAATGAGTACTCTACTGAGGGACTCCCTTGGGTTACAACCGGAGAGCTCAGGGAGAACGCCGTGTTTACTACCGAGAAACGCGTCACTCATGATGCGCTCAAAAACAACTCGGCGCTGAAGCTCCATCCGGCAGGCTCGCTGGTGATCGCTATGTATGGCGCGACAGTTGGACGGCTTGGTGTACTAGGGGTTGAGGCCACCTTGAATCAGGCATGCTTCGCCATTCACCCTAGTGAGAGTGTGCTGACTTCCTTCCTGCGTAATTGGTTTGAGGGATTTCGGACTGAGCTAGTAGGTCTGGCTACTGGTGCAGGTCAGCCAAACATAAGCGGCGATAAGATCCGTAACCTATTAATTCCGTGCCCCCAGGAGCTATCGGAGCAAGCGGCAATAATTACTCACCTTGACCACGAAACCGTCCGCATCGATGCGCTGATTGAAAAGAAAACCCGCTTTATCGAACTGCTGTCCGAAAAGCGCCAAGCCCTGATCACCCATGCCGTCACCAAGGGCCTCGACCCCAACGTTAGGATGAAAGACTCAGGTGTTGAGTGGCTGGGAGAGGTGCCCGAGCATTGGAAAATGCTCCCCCTCAAACGGCTGATAAGCAGTATTGGCCAAGGGTGGAGTCCCGAGTGCGAAGCTCGTATTCCAGAAGAGGGGGAATGGGGCGTTGTGAAGGTAGGTTGTGTGAATGGCGGCGTATTCCGCCCCGAAGAAAGCAAAGCGCTACCTACCCAAATGGAGCCACGGCCAGAGCTCAGCCTGAGGGCAGGCGATGTTTTGATCTCACGCGCTAACACTCGGGAGCTAGTCGGCAGTTGTGCTGTCGTTCCTCATGACTACCCGTACCTTATGCTGTGCGACAAGCTCTACCGGGTTGGATGCAGTGAACGTGTAACGCCGGACTTTCTTGCCGCGTTAGTCACTGTGTATGGGCGCAGAGCCGTGGAGATTGAGGCCACTGGGGCTAGCTCATCCATGGTCAATATTGCCCAGTCTGTCATTCTGGACTTGCTTGTCGCAGTTCCCGACGCGGATGAACAGGTTGAAATCATCAGCCGGGTCTTGGCAGCTACGACGCGGATAGAACATCTGCGTGAAAAAACCGAGCGTAGCATCAAACTGCTGAAAGAGCGCCGCTCAGCCCTAATCACCGCGGCTGTCACAGGCCAGATCGACCTGAGGGAGACCGTATGAGCCAGGGCCGCAGCCTGCGTCTATTTCTGGTGGATGGCACGCCCAACGGCCTGCTCACCGCCGAGATAATGAACTGGACCGGCCATGTGCTGACGGGCCCACGCTCCAAATTGGCCGAGCTGGTGCAGCGTCCCGAATGCGCACGCACCGGCGTGTACTTTCTTGTCGGCCCCGACCCGGACGACAGCCTGCGTACGCGGGTGTATATCGGGGAGTCTGATGATGTGGCCCAGCGTCTGAAGCAACATAACCGTCCGCAAGAGCAGGGTGGCAAGGACTTCTGGGAGCGTGTGTGTCTGATTACCAGCAAGGACCAGAACCTGACCAAGGCTCATGCTAAATACTTGGAGAGCCAACTTATCCAGATCGCCAGTCAAGCTGGTCGTTGTGTAGTAGGCAATGGCACAGCGCATAGCTACACCAACTTGCCTGAGTCGGATCGTGCTGACATGGCGTTTTTTCTCGAACAGATCCGCATCGTGCTTCCTGTGCTGGGCTTCGAATTTCTGCGCGAGCTGATCAAACCCTCCAAGCTTGTTACGGCACCAGTCGAGCAACCGATTAGTCAGTCCCCACGTTTTGCATTACAACTCCCAAAGAGCAAGGAGCGCGCGCAAGCGCAAGAGGTTGATGGTGATTTCTTTGTATTGAAAGGGTCTCGAGCTCGAGCTCAGTGGGTAGGAACGGCGGATCACAACTATCGTAACCTTTACCAGCAGTTAGTGAGTGACGGTGTCATGATCAGTGACGGAAGTGAGTACCTAATGTTCAAGGACGACTATGCCTTCAGCAGCCCAAGTGCCGCAGCAGCAGTTGTGTATGGTCGTGCAGCCAGTGGTCGAACCTCTTGGTTGGTCGAGGGTAGTGGCGAAACTTATGCCGCCTGGCAGGACCGCCAACTGAGTGATATTGGAATAAAGCCCGATAATGAGTTGCTTAGTGAATAAGATCGAGCAGCCGCAGCGGTTGAACCTGAGCTGCGGGAACATCGGCACGATTGACCTTCCGCTGCGCGATACTTCCCATCTTGCCCAAGGACAGGATGCTTAGACCTGCTGTTCCTCTACGTGGAGCAAGAACGGCGTGCTATCAGCGTGCCGGCATGATTAGCGGCATCTACGACGGCGGCGAGTGGGTGTGCCACAGCTGTATCACAGGCTTCGCTCGATAAGCATTATTTGATGGGCCGTTCCCAGGGAAGGCCGCGACGTTGAAGGACGAAACGATGAGTCATATCCACCACGAGTGTGAATTGGAACGCCATATCGTCGAGCAGCTTGAAACTGCCGGCTGGCTGGTGGGTAAGTCTGCAGACTATGACCAAGGGCGGGCGCTAGTCCCTGACGATGTGCTGGGTTGGCTGGAGGACAGTCAGCCGCAGGCTATGGCTAAGATCCTAGCAATGAATGGTGTAGGCGCGCGCGATTTGGTGCTGGACCGACTGGTCAGGCAACTGGAGAACAAGGTCGAAGGCGGCACCGTGAATGTGCTGCGTTACGGCTTTGCCGTGGCCGGCGGCGGAACCTTAGCCATGAGCCAGACGCTGCCCGAAGATGAGCGCAACGACACGGTGACTGTCCGCTATGCGGCGAACCGTCTGCGTGTAGTGCCGCAGCTGCGTTACTCGTTGGACAAAGCCGACGAGATCGATCTGGCATTCTTCATCAACGGCATTCCGGTTGCCACGGTGGAGTTGAAGACCGACTTCACCCAGTCAGTTGACGCCGCCATGCAGCAGTACTGCATGGACCGCCGACCTGAGCGCAAGAGCGGTGGCCTGGAGCCGCTGCTCACTTTCAAGCGTGGTGCGGTGGTGCATTTCGCCATGAGCGATAGCGACATACGCATGACCTCCAAGCTGGCCGGCGACTCGACCTTCTTCCTGCCATTCAACCGGGGCAACGATGGCGCCGCCGGCAACCCACCGGGTGACAACGGTAGCTACCCGGTGAGCTACTTCTGGGAGCGGGTGCTGCAAAAGGACAACTGGCTGCACATCTTCCACCGCTTCGTGCTGCAGGAGCGTAAGGAGGCCCAGGACGTCAACGGCAAAACCTACTTCAAGGAGGGCCTGATCTTCCCGCGCTTCCATCAGTGGGAAGGCGTGACCAGGATGATCGACGCGGTGCGGGTAGAAGGGGCAGGGCAACCGTACCTGATCCAGCACAGCGCCGGCTCGGGCAAGACCAATACCATCGCCTGGACCGCGCATTCGCTGATTCGTGTGCGCCGTCCGGATGGTGAGCCGTATTTCCACAGTGTGATAGTGGTGACCGACCGCCAAGTGCTGGACCAGCAGTTGCAGGATGCCATCCAGCAGATCGAGCACCAGGCCGGCGTGGTATGCGCCATAGACCGCCAACAGTCGAATCTGCCCAAGAGCCAGCAGTTGGCCAAGGCCATGCTCGATGGTGTGCCGATTATCGTCTGTACCCTACAGACGTTCCCCTATGCGCAGAAGGCCATCCTCGGCGAGCAGAGCCTGCGCGATCGGCGTTTCGCTATCATCATCGACGAGGCGCACAGCTCCACCGGGGGCAGCACGGCGGATGACCTACGCTATGTACTGACCGGGCAGAGCGAGGCGGAGTGGGAAAAACTCTCCAAGGCGGAGCGGTTGTCCGTGTGGCAGAGCTCGCGCTCGCGCCCAGGCAATGCCAGCTACTTCGCCTTCACCGCCACGCCCAAGCATTCGACGCTGAGCCTGTTCGGCCGCCCGCGCAATCCGGCGCAGCCCGTCAGCACCGACAACCCGCCGGCACCGTTCCACCTCTACACCATGCAGCAGGCGATCGACGAAGGCTTCATCCTCGATGTGCTGAAGAACTACACCAGCTACGAGGTGGCGTTCAAAATTGGCAGCGAGATGGTCGATGACAAGCGCGTGGACGAGAAGAGCGCCGGGCGCAAACTGGCCAAATGGCTGTCGCTAAACCCGGTGAATGTGGGACAGAAGGTCGAGCTGATCGTCGAGCACTTCCGCAAGAACGTCGCGCACCTGCTCGGTGGCCAGGCCAAGGCCATGGTGGTGACCAGCTCGCGTGCTGCAGCGGTGAAGTACCACCTGGCGCTGGAGGACTACTGCAAGCGCAAGGGCTATGACAACGTGCTGGCGATGGTGGCCTTCTCAGGTGAGGTGCCTAATACGGATGTGGAAGCGGCCAGCCTGCCCAAGGATCACCAATTCAGTGAAACCAACCTGAACCCCGGCCTGCATGGCCGCGATATGCGCAAGGTGTTCGACACTCTGGACTACCGGGTGATGATCGTCGCCAACAAGTACCAGACCGGCTTCGACCAGCCCAAGCTGGTTGCCATGTACCTGGACAAAAAAATATCCGGTGTGGAGGCCGTGCAGACCCTCTCGCGTCTGAACCGTACCTTCCCCGGGAAGGACAAGACGTTCGTCATCGACTTCGCTAACAAGGCCGACGAGATACTAGCGTCATTCAAGACCTTCTATCGTGATGCCCAGGTGGCGGACATCCAGGATCCGAACATCGTCTATGACATCAAGCAGCGCTTGGATGGCATGTTCATCTATGAGCAGGCTGAGGTGGAGGCTTTCGGTGATGCCATCGTCGATCCGAAGGTGACGCACCAGAAGCTGTTCTCGCTTACTCAGTCAGCCACCGACCGCTTCAACGGAAAGTTGAAGACGCTCAACGATGCCATCGACCAGTGGGAAAAAGCCTGGGAGAAGGCCCATGACGAGGGCTGCGACAATGACATGGAGTACGCCGACGTGCAGCGTGCGGAGTACTGCAAGGCGCGGGACGAGCTGATGATCTTCAGCGAGAGCCTGACCAAATTCGTTCGCAGCTATGAGTACATCGCCCAGTTGATCGACTTCGGCGACCCCAGCCTGGAGGCCTTTGCCAGCTATGCACGTCTGCTGCGTAAACGGCTCAAAGGCATCACTGCCGAACAGGTGGATCTGGGTGACCTCAAGCTCAGCCACTACAAGATCAAGAAGGGCAGCAACCTCAGTGGCGTCGCCGTGCTGGGTGAAACACCTGGTCTCTATGGTATGACCGATAACGGCCTGCGCGACGCCCGCGACCGCGAGAAAAAATACCTTGCCGAGCTGATTGAGAAGCTCAACAACTCCTTCGGCAAGGACATTACCGACACTGACCAGGTGGCCTTCGCGGTGCACGTTTCCGAGAAGCTGCGCGCTGACCGCGTGGTGATGGCCCAAGTGCAGAACAACACGATGGAACAGACCATGAAGGCGGACCTGCCTTCAAAAGCCATCTCTGCCATCGCTGCCGCCATGAGCAGCCACACTAGTATGGCGACCAAGCTGCTCAGCGATGAATCGACACGCGAGGTGTTCCTGACGGTGGTGTACGAGCTGTTAAAGAAAGATCCTGGGGCAGAGCTCTTTGACCTAGCGAGGCCGAGTAAGTAGAGATCGGCTAGTCCTCAACCTTGAGGGGCAAGCGGCTTTGAAAGCTATTTGCTGTCGAATCGCTGGACGCCCCTCTGGATTAGGTAGGGTGCATTTCATCTCGTAAGGCTTGTCTCTTCATGCTGACCTTTTTGCGTACAAAAATGCAGAATGCATCAATACTGCATTGACGGCTCACTGGCATTCCCTTAGCATGGCCTCCAAGTCGACTGCAGTATGATTGCATTCTGCGATTGCAACGGATCGAATTGACTATTGGCAGACACGCAAGGAGATAGAATGAAACGAAAACGATTGAAATTAGCACCCCCGACGTATCTTTCCCTTGTGGTCTACCTTGCTCTCAGCCCCAATATCGAGGTCGGCTTCAATCGTTCGTGGCAGGTACATTCTGATGGCAGTGAAATTAGAAACCTGCAAGTAGATATAAAAAAATTTGAACATGGGAAGTTAATCAATGGTGGCGAAAAAAATACTCTCTCACATCGCTGATGTCTCATTAGGTCAGACTTTTCGGGAGCGGGCGGAGACAGACAGCCCCGAAAGCGGCGTTAGGTTGATTCAGATAAAGGACGTCCGGGAGGGGGAAATGAATGATATAAATTCCCTCCCTTATGCTGATATCGAGCCCTCTAAATTGAAGGTTAAGCTCCTGGTCGGAGATTTGCTATTGCCGCTGAGAGGTATGCGAACTGAAGCCATGGTGTTTAGAGGGGAGAGCGGTAATGTCACCACAACAAACCAAGTCGCCATAATTCGCCCGAGGCTGGATGGAGGGGTGAGTTTGGATTACCTCCATTGGTTTTTTAATTCAGCTAAGGGTAGTGTTTTACTTGAGTCCATACGAACCTCCGCAAGCATACCCAATATAAGTGTTAAGAATTTACTTGAAATATCGGTGCCAGTTCCAAGCCCGAAAAGGCAAAAGCAAATCGTTGATATTTATCATAATTGGTGTGCGCAGAGGGATACGTTGCGTAAGTTGATTTTTAATGGAGAGAATATGGTGGCAAGTGCTGCGCACGAAATATTGGGTGGAGACTGATAGGTATGGGTATTTCGTTTTTTGGTTTGAAAGCGTTTGTGCTGGAAAGTATTGAGCGTATGCGCTTGAGCGGAACGGATCTGGATGCAGTAAAGGTTTTGCTGCTCTTTATGGTCTGCAAAAAAGCGCTTGATGAGGAACGGAGTATTCAAGCGAAAGAGGGCTTGGTTAAAGACTCAGATATGGATGAGTTGAGCGATGTGGAGTCGTTGGCATCGGTTATTGCGCGGATAGTTGAGAGTAAATCAAGTTCGTTTTTCTCAGACTCCATTCTAAATATTTGGGGTGAAATACATCCTGTCCTCAGCTCTGATATGTCGGAGAGGAGTGAGTTGGTTAGGCTCTGGGATGAGTTTAGGTGTTTTTCTTTTGATGAGTGTAATCACGAAGGTGGGTTGGCCGCATTTTTTGAGTGGTTTTTGGTAGAGTTGGCTGAGCGAAATTCTAATAAGGGAGGGTATTTCTTTACTCCTGACGGAATAGTAAGTTTGATGGTCCAGCTTCTCGATCCTAAAAGTGGAGAAAAGCTATATGACCCGGTATGTGGCTCCGGAGAGTTTTTGATAGGCGCTATCAATAAAGTCAAGGAGTCATCGGAAAGGAATTGGCTGTATGTTTTAGGGCAGGAAAGGTCTGCTGAGACAGCTTTTATAGCAATGGCAAATGCTTATGTCCACGGAGTTAGTGTGGATAGTATAGAAGTTTGTGATGCGCTAGCCCGTATGGATTATGAAGAGAAAATTTACGGAAGGTTTGACTTGGCTCTTGCAAATCCGCCTTTTTCGCTTCGTCATTGGGATGGCGAAAGATCCGTTGACTTTCTGCGCTATGGGTTGCCTCCTCAAGCTAATGCGGATTTTGCATTTATCCAGAATGTCCTTTTCAGTTTGAATGAGAATGGTCGAGCAGCAATGGTTGTGCCTATGGGGGTTTTATTCAGAGGGGGAGTAGAGAGGGAGATCAGAAGGAAGATGCTGTTAGAGAATAATCTGGATGCCATTATTTCAATTCCTCCAATGTCATTTTATGGTACTGCCGTACCGGCGAATATCTTGATAATGAGGAAGTCTTCGGTCTTCAGTGATGTACTATTTATTGATGGATCAAGTTTTTTTTCGAGAAGTCAACGCCTGAATCGTCTGGGGAAAGATGCGATAGAAAAAGTTTCAAGATTGTATGCAGAGCGAAAAAATATTAATGGTCTTGCTTGTTGCGTTCCTGTTAAGGATTTGGAAGGGAGTGACTGGAATTTGACGGTTTCTAGATATGTTGCCCCTCCTGCTGTAGAGGAAGTAGAGTCTATGGCTACACTATTGGAGCGACAAGAGAAATTGCAGTTCGAACTAAGCCTATTGCAGCAAGAGATGAGATTGCTGTTGAGTCGGGACAATATTGATTAGTTTAAATCGTGGGTTTCTGGCTTGCAGCGCGGTGGTTGAGCCGAGGAGAACTTTACTGGCCCGACGTTTGCCGTGGGTTTAAAGTGGCAATTTATAGCAAGCAACTTGAAACTTTGGTTTCAGGTAATAATCTGAAGAGAGCAATTGCGGATCTGTCGCGGTGTGCTTGCCCTGCAGACCTGCTGCTCTACCCTATCTCTACTCTTCTCCTTCGTCTTGCTCGTTGGCAGGTTTGGCTATGATCTCCAGCGCGACGGGAATATCGAGCTGATCAATGCGGTCCACGGCTGCCTGAAGACTCACCTTGCTGAAAAAAGGCAGATCGAGTTCACCATTCTTGTAGGGTTTGCGCATTACGCCATAGACGACGGTGTAGTCGGCTCGGACGACCCGACCATTGATTGCAGGCAAGAGGCGTACAGCCTCGTTACGAAGCTCTCGCACTACGCTGCGAAGCTTCTTGCGAAAATCTGCATCGCTCACAAGCGCCTCCGCGCTCACCACACCTTGTGACCAAAGGTGGCTTATTGGCCCCGAAGAGTGGCCGTCCTTCAGATGGATAAACTGTTTATCGCTGGACAGAAAATCGCACGGTTCGATGTTGGCATAGCGTACCCCCAGCGGATTGATTTTTACCTGATCCAGGCATAGTAGGTCTTCACGATGCTCAACGAGATTTGCAATGAGCTCTCGCTCATTCCGACACTCGGTCGGCCCTATGATATCTACCCGAGGGATAGCCTGGAAACGAGCTTCGACCTGTCGTTTGAAATTGCGGTCTACGCTGTACCAGTGCCCAGCGAAAAGCACATAGCTGCGATCCTCATCATCCGCTCTGAGGTTGGTTTCGAAGGTAAAGCAGTGGTATACCCGCCACTGCTCCTTGAACACCTCAGCATCTGGGGCCTTGGCTTTGATGTAGTGGCGCTCGCGGATGTCATCAATCGTACCATCGAACTCACAGCGATTTAGTTCCGCCACATAGTCTTCGATCGACAGGCTGTGAAAATCTGTACCACTGCTGCCGAAGCCGTTGTAATGAAGGAGACAGCCTTCCTCATAGTCAACAATCTCTGGGGGGGCCATATGGAGCTCACTCTCATCCCCTGCTCGCAATGAGTTAATTGCCTCGAACAAGTGGCCGTCGAGGGTAGCGAGAGTCTCCTTTATCCGCACAACCTGCATGTTGTCGATCCACGGGAATCGCTGCTTGTACGTATCGCTTCGATAGACAGCCAGTACCTGCTCGCACTTATCCGCCAGAGTCTCTGACGTTAGTTTGCACGTAATCGAAAGAGTGTCACGGCCGGCTGCAAATCTTGCGAAGGACACATCACTGGGAGTACCACCCGCTACACGCGCGAGGTCTCTTAGAACATCTACTCCAAAGTCCTGCAAATCACTGTCTTTGCTAGCCTGCACTCGCTTCTGGAATGTGACGGCATCTGGTGTCGCCAGGTCCAGCGTCCGCAGTCCATCACGCGGCACTGAGTTAAGCGTGACCTTAAGGCCAAACTGGCGTTCGAATGCTTCGTCATTAAGAGCAAAATGAATATGCCCGAAGCAGATGGCGAAAATGCGGTCATCTGTAGGCAAAAACAGGACGCCTCCGGCACCGCTAGCAATCAGGTTCTCAGGCTGAGGCCCAGCTTGCTCTTCCAAGAACCCGAGCCAGCTTGGACGGCTCGTGAATAGTTGGCCCACAAACAGCTCGCCACCTTCCACTAACGGCCAGTCGCTACGCCTGAGCTGGACTCTTCCAGTACCGGGCGAATACTCGTCCTTGAACGCCTCCGCAATATCAAACTCCTCGCGTAGGAGCCGAATTGATAACGTCCTGACTTTTTCCACGTTAGGCAAAGCACTATTCCTTGTGTGTCAGCCAATGTCAGAGAACCAATTTAGCGTAGCAATAGGCCATCAAGCTGTCCAATCTACGTCGCGACTGTTCAATTCCGTGTCGAGTATCCATTCAGTCAGTATTGGCTTGGCCTTCCTAGCGAAGTTAAAGCTAGTTTGACCTTCGGAGCAGAACTTAAATCGCTTCATCCACGCATCTCGGTGACGGCTCCTGGCCGATTCTGGCCGCCGCTCGCAGCGGAGGCCCTATTTCTTTTCAAAGATCGAAAACCCATGACGTTTCTAGGCGTCGACTGATCAGTCGAACAGTGAGCAGATAGTAATATCGTGTGCCCTCACCGCGATGTTTCAGGCTATGTTTGAGAAACCAAGCTAGATGCTTCCGTTTCCATTCCCAAGGCGACTCGCGCTGCCATCGCTGTACGATTGCAGCCTGGATAATCTTCGCTTGGCGCAAGTGTCGCTGCCGCGTCGCGTGAGACCCAGTCAGCGCGGCAGCCAAGAACACCTCCATATCAAACGCCTTGGTCATACCCGTCCCCCGATGTAGGCAGCGACTACCTCAATCCGGCCATGCCCTAGCTCATAGCTGATCTGTATGCGAGCCTCACGGTCGAGGCGCGGATCGATGGCATAGCAATGACCACCATTAATCGGTGCAGGATGCTGGGTAATCTGCTCGTAGCGCTCACAGGCATACGCCGCGCGCAACTCATGAAATCCTTTCAGGGCGTTTTTATGCAGGACGTCCCGCGATGCCCCGGCTACTCGTTGCAACACGTTCGCATAGCTCTCGCTTGGCGCGATCATGTTACGGCTACCTTTCGGCGACACCTTTGCCGCAAACCTCAGTGCATCCCGAATATGTTGATCCACTGCAATCCATCGTGGGGCAGATGCACCACCTCGGCCGCCTTTCGTGCCCTCCTGGATAATGATCTTGCCGAGCCTGTCAGCCTCACGGATCAATCTGGGCAAATCAGCCAATATTGTTTCGCGCAACCGCATCCCAGTGGCACGTGCCATCTGAATCATCGCCCCCGCGCGTAGCTGTTCACGATTACAAAGCACATCGACAATCTGCTGCACCTGCGCGCGATCCTGCCCTTGCGGCACTGACTGGCGAACCCTGGTGCGCTGCATACCCAACGCCTTGCTCGGGCTTGGTAACTTCACGTACTGATCACCGCGAAGCGCCGCCATGGTCCTGTTAACGCTGGATAGCCGGTTTTGTGCGGTACTGACGGCGAGGTCACCGCGCCCAACCACGTCGCGTAGATACGCCGCATAGTCGGCCAACACCTTCCGATCAATCTGCCGCGCATCATTGATACCGGGCCCCTGTTCGGAGTGGCACCACTTCACGAATGCCAGCCACCGATCACAGTGCGCTTTAACCGTGCCGTAGTGGCCACAGCCGAACATATCTTTCAGCGCCTGCGGTCCTGCATAGCTCAACTGCCTGCCGTAACCGAAATTACGACCATCGCGCCTACCCACTAATGCCATGTCGGTCACCTCACTTTTCGTTCTCCCGTCCTCGCCCCACGTCTTCCCGCCAAGAATGCTGAGTGTTATCAGGGATCAAGGCCCCTGCGACCTGTGGGGGGTGTCCACTACGCGGGACTGGCGGCTCCTTACGACCGGGAGCAAGGGCATCTCATGATCTGGCCTCCTGAGCACCGATACCGGTGGGCGGGTGGAGGCTGCACTGGCTGACGAGACCGGTGCCGCGAGATCCTGAGCCGGGTGGAAGCAGTAATGCGATGACCGGGGCATGCCTGACTGTCAGTCAGGTGCAGTCCATTTCCTGGTCTGCGGCGCCATCATCTACATCGCTGTTGCTGGTGACATCAGCGTTTGTCACGCCGATTGTCACGAGGAGGGTTGCGGCAAAGCCCCGTTCTATATGGGCTGCAGCAGTGGTGGGAGCGCCCGTCTCTTTCCAGGAGAAAGAGACGGGCGCAGGTTGGCGCAAGATTCGGCCAAGCGGATAGGTTGCTGCAGGGCAGCGAAGTAGGAAGCGTCGTCTGGCGCACGAGGGCCATGATCTGAAGTAGGCATCCATCACCGGGGAGGTGACCGGGCGAGCTGCCGGACGCGAATCGCCTTTTGGGCTGAACCACCGCGAAAGCGGCGTGACCTTCAAGGTTCGGGCCACCTGGGTTGCTGTCATCGACAGCGCTTGCACGGCCAGTTCTACGCCTGTGGATAAACCCGGTCAAGGTTCGAAATTCAGCGTCACTTTGGACTTGAAGAATGGTTATCCACCGGTGGAATTCCGTGGTAAATCCTGGACAACGTGGTCGCTTTTAGCTCTTCAAAGTAAGGTCCATCCAAACAGGGCGGCTTTGCAGCCCTATTTGGATGGACCCGCCCTTAGAAGCGGATAAGCGAGGCTGCTTGCCCTGAATCTTGAACGCTCAGTTGTTGCTGCCGTTATTGCGCCTGCATAGCGCTAGCGTATCGGTACCACGTTCTTGTCTTTGACTTGACCGTATGCAGACGCGAGCAGGCTACCGGTGGCGGCTTTCTGGATGTACTCACTCCACCAAGCCATCATCGGTCGCCTGCGTTCGATGTAGTCGGCCCGATTGTAGGCGCTCCGCACCTCATCCTTGTCGACGTGCGCCAGTGCGACCTCAATAAGCTCCGGGTCCCAGCCATGCTCATTCAAGATGGTGCTGGCCATCGAGCGCATGCCGTGGCTGACTAACCGATCTTGGAAGCCCATACGTTTTAACGCCATGTTGGCGGTCTGGCTATTGGCGTGGGTTCGCGGGTTTCTGT
Organism: Pseudomonas sp. R4-84; assembly: GCF_054130985.1. Classification (NCBI taxonomy): domain Bacteria; kingdom Pseudomonadati; phylum Pseudomonadota; class Gammaproteobacteria; order Pseudomonadales; family Pseudomonadaceae; genus Pseudomonas; species Pseudomonas sp. R4-84. The sequence continues at coordinate 4,772,032 of NZ_CP096390.1, read as the reverse complement.
CTGCCGGGAAGACGTATTCGCGATGGCCGCTGTGAGTCTTCAATGACTCCAACAACGCGACGGCGTGATCACTCAACGGGATGCTGTGTGGGCGGCGCTTCTTCATCCGCTCCGGTGGGATCGTCCAGACACGCCTTTCAAAGTCGATGTCTGCCCAGCGAGTGGTCGCCGCCTCGGCGGGGCGAGTCATCGTATGCAACTGCCATTCGATCAAGCAGCGGGTGGTGCGTTTGATGCTGGCGTTCGCGATCTCCAGCATGAGCTCGGGGAGCTCTTCTGGTGGAAGCGCAGCCATATTCTCTTTCTTGGGCTTCTTGAAGACTGCCCTGATGCCGCTGAGCGGGTTGGCGAAGATCAGGCCGGAATTTACGCCGTAGGTCATGATCTCGTTTAGTCGCTGGCTAAGGCGCTTCACCGTCTCCAGGCTGCCTTTCGCTTCGATTGGACGAAGCAATGCGATTACCATCGGCGCGGTGATTTTCGTGAGTGGTGTCGTCTTCAAATCGGGGAACACGTGCAGCGTGAGCGACCGCCAAATGTCCTCGGCGTAGGCCGGGGTGACCGAGTCCTTCTTAAGCTCGAACCAGGCGGTGGCCACGTTCTCAAAGGTGTGTTCCGTTTCTGCGCGCTTGGCTTCATTCAACGTATTGCGTTGCACCTTCGGATCGATGCCTTGGGCGAGCAGCTCGCGGGCATCAACTGCCATCTTTCGCGCATTCGCCAGTGACAGTTCGGGATAGGTCCCGAAGCCAATGTTGATGCGCTTCTTGGTCACCGGTTCGCGGTAGTTGAAATTCCAGAGCAACGAGCCGTTGCTGCGTACTCGGAGCTGCAAACCGTCACCGTCTGTGAGGACATAATCCTTGGACGCGGGTTTGACTCCCTTGAGTTGTCGATCGGAGAGACGGAGGTTTTGAGCAGGCATGAGATTCTCCTCAGGCACTGATTCGGTATTCCAAAGATTAGCACCGGATGAGGTGGAATACCGCCTGGAATACCCAAACGGTTGGAACTCAAAAACTCTCAAAAGACCGCAAAAGCGCTGGAGGCCGCGTATTTACTGAATCGCAGGCACAAAAAAAGACGTCCGTGGACGTCTTTGTTTGATCATTTGGTGGAGCCGGGGGGATTTGAACCCCCGTCCGCCAGTACTCCGCTGTCGGTACTACATGCTTAGCCGTGTCTATTGAGTTAACCCGCAGCGACCCGACGGGCAGGGTGCTTTGGGCGAGTTGTGTAAGTTTTAGCCGCTTCGTCCACAACGTACTGCACGGCGATTCCGTTCTATATGACAATCACTTTGGGTTTACGGACATCCCCTGGTGATTGCTGGACCCGAAGGTACCAGAAGGGAAGGGCTAAGGCTGCTTACGCAGCGAGAGCGTATTCCCCGTAGGTTTCGTCATTGGCAACTATAGGAAGTTGCAACAGTGGATTTACGAGTTCTGTTACCAACTCGGCATGCACCTAAAGTTTCGCAACCGGCGTCGAATCCTAAACGGCCCCGAACCTGGCACTCCGTGAATCTCTGGAGCGACAGGCCTGCGTAGTGTACGCCAATCGAGCGAGCAGGCCAACCCGAAGGTTGGCCTGCTCATCGATCACTTGTTGGTGCCGTCAGAGGTTTTTCTAATTTCCAGGATGGTCCGATCGGTTTCGGCGACACAATCGTCAACTTTCCCTTCAGCCTTGAGCGCCTTTGCCTTCGCCACGCTGGTTTCCACACGGCCCTGTAAGTCGGGTGAAGACTGATACTGCGTCTTGGCGTTCTCGATGGTTTGGATATTGGTGTCACACTGGCTGTCCGGCTTACTTGCTGCGAACGAACCGGTTGCCAACATTGAGGCGGTAACGAACAGACCTAACAGTGCAGAACGCTTCATAGCTATCTCCTTGAACTGAGGATCCAGACTTGGCTGGCCGTCAGGACGGATGACCGAATGGAGGGAAAGCCCCGATCTTCGGGGCTTGTTCTGTGGACTACCGTCTCGCTCAAGGGTTCTATTTTTCTTCACGTCACCTTGGCACGGGTCACTCGATCAACCAGGTAGACCAGGCCGTGGTAGTCGATTGCGCCATGCTGCGTAAGACCGATCTCACAGGTCCGGCTGGTGGAGATTCCCTCGCTGCAATGTTGTACCGCGTCCTTCAAGGTGCGTAATGAGTGGGCGTTCAGTTCCGGCGTGGTGAAACCTTTGTCACCGGCAAAACCGCAGCAATGGATGCCTTCAGGTATGACCACGTTTTTGCTGCACCTGCGCGCCAGGTCAATCAACGCCTGGCTTTCACCGAGGTGTTGGGTGCTACACGTGACATGCACTGCGATAGGCGCCTCCTGTGGCATGAAGTCGAGGCGATCCATCAAGTGCGTGCGAATGAAGCGCACCGGGTCGTAGAGATCCAGGCGTACGTCGCCCAAGTCCTGGACCAGGCGCAGGGTGCAAGGGCTGGTGTCGCAGTAGATCGGGTCGAGCCCGCCCCGGCTGGCCTGCAGCAACGCGCCGATCAGTTCCTGGCGTTTCTGCTCGGCTTGGTCGGCGTAACCTTTGGACGCAAAGGGCTGGCCGCAGCAAAGGCTGTCCACATTGTCCGGGATGACAACTTGATAGCCGGCCTTTTCCAACAGGCCACGAGTCTTGTCATGCAGCGACATTTGTTCCTTGTCCCCTGCCGCAGGTCCCATGACTCGCGACACGCAGGCCGCCAGATAAACCACTCTGGGTCGTTCGTCCGACACGGCGGGACTGAATCGAATGGCCCTTTCCGGCTGCGGCATGGCGTGGGTCCACTGTGGGACCTGGCCTTTGGACAAGCGTGTCAGTCCTGCGGACAAACGCGCCAGCCTCGGCGCCCCCAAGAGCATCCGCGCACCATTGGCAACATGCAGGGTAAAGCGCGCCCCTTGCAATGCGGTTGTGAAATTACTCGCAAGCCAGTCGGCGGTTTTCGTACGCGTCGCGTCGCGTCCGCGGAGCTTTTTAACCAGTTCGCCGGTATTGATGCCTACAGGGCAGCGTTGGGCGCACAGCCCGGTGGCGGCGCAGGTGTCGATGCCCTGGTATTGATAGGCCGCTTCGAGCTGCGAAGTGTCCATGCCATCGCGTTTTTTCGCCTGGATGTCCCGCCAGATCACGATGCGCTGGCGCGGGCTCAGGGTCAGGTCCTTGGACGGACACACCGGCTCGCAGAAGCCGCATTCGATGCACTTGTCCACAATCTCATCGGCGGCTGGCAAGGGTTTGAGGTGCTTGAGATGAATCTGTGGGTCTTCGCTGAGCACCACATCCGGGTTGAGAATGCCGCTGGGGTCGAGCAGGCGTTTGAGTTGCCACATCAGTTGATAGGCGTCGCTGCCCCATTCCAGCTCGACGAACGGCGCCATGTTGCGGCCGGTGCCGTGCTCGGCTTTCAGTGAGCCGCCAAACTCCACCGCCACCAGGTGCGCCACGTCATCCATGAACGCCTGGTACCGTGCGACTTCTTCGGTATTGTTGAAGCCCTGGGTGAAGACGAAGTGCAGATTGCCCTCCAGCGCGTGTCCGAAAAGGATCGCTTCGTCGTAGTGATGTTTGTCGAACAGCGCGATCAGGCGATTCACGCCGATAGCCAGTTGTTCGACCGGGAACGTCACGTCTTCAATGATCACAGTGGTCCCGGTCTTGCGAACCGCGCCCACGGCGGGGAAGGTGTCCTTGCGGATCGCCCAGAGGCGAGCGTTTTCCCGTGGGTCTTCGGTGAAGTCGACCTGCTTTTCTACCGGGAAGCCGGCCAATGAGGCCATGATCCGTGCCAGCTGTTCTTGCAGCAGCGATGACGAAGCCGCGCGGGATTCGATCAGCAGGGCGCAGGCATTGTTCGACAAATGCTGTACGAAATCCGGCATGCCGGGTTTGTCCTGTACCGAACGCAGGCTGCGGCGGTCCAGCAGCTCGACGGCGGAAACCGGCTGGCTTTTCAACACGGTGACGGCGTTGCAGCAGGTTTCCACGTCCGGGAATACGATCAGCGCTGACGCTTTGTTCGGGTGATCGATGACGGTGTTGTAGGTCACCGCGCTGATGAAGCCGAGGGTGCCTTCGGAGCCCACCAGAAGGTGGCTCAAGATATCCACAGGCTCGTCGAAATCCACCAAGGCGTTGAGCGACAGGCCGGTGGTATTTTTCAGACGGTATTTGTGGCGAATTCGGGCGGCCAGTTCCGTGTTGGCGCGGGTCTCGCGGCCGAGGGTCGCCAGTCGTTCCAACAGTTCACCGTGGCTCGTCCGGAAGGCCGCCACGCTGGTGGCGTCTTCGGTGTCCAGGCGCGTGCCGTCGGCCAGGACCAGGCGGATGCCGGCCAGGGTGTGATAGGTATTCTGTGCGGTGCCGCAGCACATGCCGCTGGCGTTGTTGGCGACGATGCCACCGATCTTGCAGGCGTTGATCGACGCTGGGTCCGGGCCGATCTTGCGTCCGAACGGGGCGAGCCAGGCGTTGGCCTGGGCGCCGATCACGCCGGGTTGCAAACGAATCTGCGTGCCCTGCTGGCGAATCTCGCGACCGTTCCAGTTATCCCCCAACACAATCAGCACCGAGTCGCTGATGGCCTGGCCGGACAGGCTGGTGCCGGCCGCGCGGAAGGTGACGGGAACGCGATCACGCTGGGCCAGTTTCAGCAGAGCAATCACTTCGTCTTCGGACTCGACGCGTACCACCAGTTTCGGAACCAGCCGATAGAAACTGGCGTCGGTGCCGAACGCCAAGGTCGACAGCGGGTCGTCGAAACGTCGCTGCTGCGGGATCAGCTGTAGGACATCGCGCAGGAAAGGGGCCGGAAGTGTCATTGGTCCTCCAGAATCAGCACCACCAGATCCTTCGGGCCATGGGCGCCATAGGCCAGGACTTGCTCGATGTCGGCGGTTTTCGACGGACCCGATACCAGCAGGGCGTTGGTGGGCATGCCCTGGGCCCACTCGAATTCCTGTTGCACTTCATAGAAGTTGTCGCGGATCTCGCTGGCCTTGAGCAAGGCGAAATGCACCGGTGGGACGAGGCTCATCAGTCGCGGTTCTTCCCGCGTCGGCCACAAAATCAGGCTGCCGGTCGCGGCGATGGCGCCCAGGGTGCCGGTCAGGCTGGCGGGGGTTTCGTTGAACAGTTCGGCTTTCCATTCTTCCATAGGCCGATCGTAGGACTTAAGAGCAGGCAGGTCCGGATTGTTCGCCCAGAACTGTGCGATTTTTTGCCCGTGAGGCGTCGTCGGGGCGATCAGCAGGCTCGGCAGTTGGCGGTCCCGCAGCAGTTGCGCCAGCAGCGCCGGCCAGTTGTCACCAGAGGTCAGGTGGATCTCGGTGTGTACCGCCTCCATCAGCTTGCGCAATTGCGGGATGCGTTCTTCGGGTGCGTAGTGGTAGGTCTGCGTCACCAATTCGACGTCATAGTTGTCGGCAACCGGAGTTGTGCCTATGAGGCTTTTACGCAGTTTGGCGAGGATATTTTCCTTGGCGCTCATCGGCGGTCTTCCTGCGGGTTCAGGTGGTCGCGGGCCAGGTCATGCAGCGAGCGGGCGGCGGGTTTCGGGGCGCTGTGGTTCTGGGTCCAAGGCCCGACGTTCTGCGGTGTCAGGGCGCGCAGGCGCGTGGCGAAGAACGCGAACAACCGGTACAGCCGTGGCGAGCTGTTGAGCCGGGCCCAGGCATTCCAGATGAACCGTTCCTTGCCCGAGTATTTGCTGCCCTGGCCGCGCATCACCGGGTTAGGGCTATCCGGTGCCTTGACGTTTTCCTCTCGCAGCCGCCGCAACAGGGCCGGGATCGGAATCTTCACCGGACACACTTCGCCACAGGCGCCGCACAACGAGGAGGCGCTCGGGTGATCGGGCACCTTCGCCAATCCGACCATGTGCGGCGTGATGATTTTTCCGATAGGCCCCGGGTAGACCTCACCGTAGGCATGCCCGCCAATTCGGGTGTAGACCGGGCAATGATTCATACAGGCGCCGCAGCGGATGCAATTCAGGGTCTGGCGCAGTTCGCTGTCGGCAAATGCCTGGCTGCGACCGTTATCCAGCAGGACCAGGTGGACTTCCTGAGGCCCGTCCAACTCATCGGCCTTGCGTGGCCCGGAGATCATGTTGACGTAGGTGGTGATCGGCTGGCCCAGGGCCGAGCGGGTCAGCAGCGAAAGCAGCGGAACGACGTCCCGCAGGTTTTCCACGACTTTTTCGATGCCGGTCACGGCAATGTGCACCGGCGGCACCGTAGTGGACATCCGCCCGTTGCCTTCGTTTTCCACCAGCAGCAACGTGCCGGTTTCGGCGACGGCAAAGTTGACGCCCGAAACGCCGATGTCGGCTTCGAAAAATTTCTGCCGCAAGACCTTGCGACCGATCTGAATGAGTTGGTCAACGTCCTTGGTGTATTCCACGCCAAGTTTGTCGTGGAACAAGGACGCGACCTGACCGGCATTCTTGTGGATCGCCGGCATAATGATGTGGGAAGGCTTCTCGTGGTCGAGCTGGACGATGTATTCCCCCATGTCGGATTCGAGACACTCAATGTCCCGAGCCTCGAGGAAATGGTTCATCTCCATCTCTTCGCTGACCATCGATTTGCCCTTGATCACTTGCCGCGCCTCGTGAGCGCGGATGATCGAAAGAACGATGCCGTTGGCTTCGTCCACCGTTTCCGCCCAGTGCACTTTCACACCGTTGCGGGTCAGGTTGCTTTCAAGTTGCTCGAGCAGGTCGGGCAGCTTGGATAACGCGCGGGCCCGGACAGCGTTGCCGAGCACTCGCAAATGTTCTCTTTCGTGGGCATCGCTGAAAGACGTCGCCCGTTTTGTCATCAGTGAATCCATCGCGCTGCGAAAGTTGTTTCGCAGTTGCGTGTCGTCCAGAGCCTTGTGGGCGCGGGCGCGAAAATCTTCCTGCACCTCAACGGTCGGAATCAGCGTCGGCGTGCTCATGCGGCACCTCCGGTTCGCTGCCAGAGGAAGCTTGCCAAGTGTTGGCCGCGCAACGCTTCCTGCTGTTTTTCCAAGGCGCCGTTGATGTTCATCAAGCACCCGCAGTCGGCGCTGACGACCTGGTGCGCGCCGGATTCCTTCAGCGCTCGGGTCTTGTCGGCCACCATCGCGCCGGAAATATCCGGCATGCGAACGCTGAACGTCCCACCAAAACCACAGCATTCACTCTCATGGCTGTGGTCGACTCGCTCCACATTGCGCAGCTGCGCCAACAACGCACGGCCATGCAGGTGGGTGTTCATTTCCCGTCGTGCCGAGCAGGACGTATGCAGCGCCACCTTCACTGGCGTGCCACTGTCGTTCAATTGCACCTTGCAAACGAACAGCAGGAACTCCGCCAATTCATAGGTCCTGGCGGCCAGCTCCTGGACCTGCTTGAGCATTTGCGGCTCGTCCTTGAACAGGTCGGCGTAATGCTCGCGCAGCATGCCGGCACATGAGCCCGACGGCACGACCACCGGGTAATCCTCGGCGAATAACGCCAATTGCGCCCGCGCCACTGTCCGCGCCTGTTCGGTGTAACCCGACGTGTAGGCCGGTTGCCCACAGCAGGTCTGGCCCTGTGGGTAATCCACCCGGATTCCTTCGCGCTCAAGGAGATGAATCGCATCCATCCCGGCTTCGGGGTAGAACAGGTCGACCACGCATGTCCCGAAGAGGTAGACCCGAGCAGGTTTCTCGCTGGGGTACTGCCGGGGCTCGGGCAATGGCGGGGCGACACGGGTCGCGTTCGGCACGGCGTTATAAAAAAGCTCGCTCATCAGGCGTGTCTCCGGGTGGTCCCGGTTATCCGTCTGCTGAGGCTGCTGAATATAGAGGGGAAATCTTTCAGCAGCCTTGCAGACCCGGTTGTGAATAGCGGACGACGATTACGGTTCGGCGTCGGTTTTTTCAGTGCTTCGTGTAGTACTCAGTGAACCAGCATGCCGGTGAACCAGTAGGCCTGGGCCAGCGTGATCAGGCCAACGATCGTTGCAAAGAATAGGCTGTGTTTCAGGGTGAAACGGAACAGATCGGATTCTTTGCCAACCAGCCCGGTCGCTGCGCACGCCACGGCAATCGATTGTGGCGAAATCATCTTGCCGGTCACGCCGCCGCTGGTATTGGCCGCCACCAGCAAGGTGTCGTTGACGCCGATCTGGTGCGCGGTGGTCGCTTGCAGCGAACCGAACAGCGCGTTGGACGAGGTATCGGAGCCGGTCAGGAACACGCCCAGCCAACCGAGGAACGGCGAGAAGAACGGGAACGCTGCGCCAGTGCCGGCCAATACCAGGGCCATGGTCGACGACATCCCCGAGAAATTGGTGACGAAGGCGAAGGCCAGCACCATGCCGATGGACAGGATCGGCCAGCGCAACTCAAAAAGCGTCTCTTTAAAAGTGGTAAGACCAGTTCTGAAATCGATTTTCAACACCAGCATCGAGATCAACGCGGAGAAGAAAATCGCTGTGCCGGTCGCCGAAATCGGATCGAGCTTGAACACCGCCGGAATGGCGGTCGGGTTGACCACGATTGGCGCGGACTTGATCACCAACTGGTCCAGGTGCGGGATCGCGAAGTTGAACACCCAACCGTACATCGAGCCGCCAGGGGCGAACATTGCTTTGAATGGCTTCAGCGTCCAGATCGTCACCAGCACGGTGAGGATCAGAAAAGGCGACCACGCCTTGATGATTTCTCTCAGGCTGTAGGGCGACGCCACGGTGCTGCGAGGCTGGCCGAAACCACCGGCGCTGGCGGTGATGGCTGCGCTGGACGTTGCGCCGGCGATCTGGGCGCCTGCGGTGCGCTTGGGCTGCCAGATTTTCAGGAACAACGTCAGCGAGACCAGGCTGGCCAGGGCCGAGGTGATGTCTGGCAGTTCCGGCCCGATGAAGTTCGAGGTGAGGTACTGAGTGATGGCGAAACTCAAGCCCGCCACCAGTGCCGCCGGCCAGGTTTCTCGCACGCCGCGCAGGCCATCCATCATGAATACCAGCCAGAACGGCACGAACAGCGACAGCAATGGCAGCTGTCGGCCGGTCATAGCGCCGATCTTGAACGCATCGATGCCGGTGACTTGGCCTGCCACGATTATCGGGATGCCCAGCGCGCCGAATGCCACCGGGGCGGTATTGGCGATCAGGCACAGGCCCGCGGCATAGAGTGGGTTGAAGCCCAGGCCCACCAGCAATGCGGCGGTAATCGCGACGGGCGCGCCGAAGCCGGCGGCACCTTCCAGAAAGGCGCCAAAGCAGAAGCCGATCAGCAGCACCTGAAGGCGCTGGTCGTCGGTGATCGACAGCACCGAGCTGCGGATCACTTCGAACTGGCCGCTCTTGACGGTCAGCTTGTAGAGAAATACCGCGGCAACGATGATCCAGGCGATAGGCCACAACCCATACGCAAAACCATAACCCGCCGCCGCGAACGCCATGTCCGCCGGCATCTGGAATGCAAAAATCGCGACCGCGATCGCCAGCGCCAGGGTGATGCTGCCGGCCACGTGCCCCTTGAGGCGAAACACCGCCAGGGCGAGGAAGAAAAATACGATGGGAATGACGGCCGCGAGTGCGGACAGGCCTAGGCTGCCGAGCGGACTGTAAAGCTGTTGCCAGGTTTGCATATTGGGTGAGCCCCTAATTGTTTTTGGTCAGGCACTGGTCAGCGGCTTTGGATAATTGGTAATACCAATTTACAAGCGCTGTCGGCTAGGGTAAAAGCCTTGGTTGTCATGTGTCAATTTGTCGCCCGGAAACTTTCGTCGCATAACACGCAGTCGATGGCATCCGCCCCGTCGGCATCCGTGGTTTTTGATAGGTGTGGAAGGGGCTCGGATGGGCCAGAATAGAGAGCCCGGCGAGCTGTCGGGTCCGTGGAGAGTCGAGTTATGGGGTTTGATCAGATTCGTCAGCGCCGTTTGTCTGACGATATTGTCGAGCGGCTTGAAGGCATGATCCTTGAGGGCACGTTGAAATCCGGCGAGCGGTTGCCGGCCGAGCGGACCCTGGCCGAGCAGTTCGGCGTGTCACGTCCTTCGTTGCGTGAAGCGATCCAGAAACTGACGGCCAAAGGCTTGCTGATCAGTCGCCAGGGCGGCGGCAACTATGTAGTGGAGTCGCTGGGCTCGACGTTCAGTGATCCGCTGCTGCACCTCTTGGAAAGCAACCCCGAAGCGCAGCGCGACCTCCTTGAGTTCCGGCATACCCTGGAAGCGTCCTGCGCTTATTACGCAGCACTTCGGGCCACGGAGGTCGATCGGGAGCGGCTGACGACAGCCTTTGAAGCGTTGCAGGATTGTTATTCGCGCCACGAGGACGTGAGCCGGGCAGAGGAGGGCGCGGCAGATGCGCGTTTTCACCTGGCGATCGCCGAGGCCAGCCATAACGCTGTCTTACTGCATACGATCCGTGGATTGTTCGACCTGCTCAAGCGCAATGTGGTGACCAATATCGGCGGCATGTACAAGCAGCGCAGCGAGACGCGCGACATGCTGATCAGCCAGCATCGGGAGCTTTATCAAGCCATCATGGACGGGCACGCCGAGTTGGCGCGGGAAGTGTCCAGCCGACACATCTTGTACGTGCAGGAAGTCTTGGAAGAGGTGCGTCAGGAAGTGCAGCGGGTGGCGCGAGCGGAGCGGCGCAAGGGCATCTGATCGAGCTAGCGGACCTTTTGGGAGCGAACTTGCTCGCGATAGCGGTCTATTTGACACATCTACAGTCGATGTGACGACGCTATCGCAATCAAGCACGCACCCACGGTCGCTCCGGGCTGGCTACTCTTCCTTGCCCTTGTTGCGCACCGCACGTTGCAATTCGCGACCGGCATCGCGCTCGCGTTCGGTATCACGCTTGTCGTATTCCTTCTTGCCCTTGCCCAGCGCGATCTCGCACTTGATCAGGTGCTTGCTCCAGTACAGCGATGTACAGACGCAGGCATAACCCTTCTGCTGCACGGAAGCGAAGAGCTTCTCCAGCTCGCGCTTGTTGAGCAGCAGCTTGCGCGAGCGCACAGGGTCGGCGATGACGTGGGTGCTGGCGGTGGTCAGCGGCGTGATATGACTACCCAGCAGCCACGCTTCGCCGTCCTTGAGCAAGACATAACTGTCGACCAGTTGCGCCTTGCCGGCACGCAAGCTCTTTACTTCCCAACCGGCCAGGACCATGCCAGCCTCGAAACGTTGTTCGATGAAGTAATCGTGTCGCGCCTTTTTGTTTTGCGCGATGGTCCCTGTGGGGTGTTTCTTCTGTTTAGCCATAGGGGCGGCATTATAGGCAGTTGCGTGCGTGTCGGCTACGGTGAACCTGTGTGCTTGAGCAGGTTGCATGAATCCCGGACAATGCGGCCTCTTTTTTGAACGCTTGGGCGTGATCACGATGTCGACAGACAAGGTTTCTGTCCACGGCAGTTGGGCTAGCCGCTGGGTCTTCATATTCGCCGCGACCGGTTCGGCCGTCGGGCTGGGTAGTATCTGGAAGTTTCCGTACATGGTCGGTGTCTATGGCGGCGGCGCCTTCGTGCTGATGTTCCTGGCGTGCATCGCGCTGATCGGTGCGCCGGTTATGTTGGCTGAGACGCTGATCGGTCGTCGCGCCCGGCAAAGTCCGGCCAATGCCCTGAAAGTGCTGGCGGTGGAGGCGGGGCATTCGTCGAAGTGGTCCTGGGGCGCATTCGCAGGGATGATCACGGCGCTGCTGATCCTGTCGTTCTATAGCGTGGTCGGTGGCTGGTCGCTGGACTACATCATCGACATGGGGCGCGGCGACTTCCAGAACGCAACGCCCGATCAGGTTGGCGCCTACTTTGGGAGCGTGATCGCCGATCCCTGGAGGCTGACGCTCTGGCACACGCTGTTCATGGTGCTTTCCGCCGTCGTGATTGCCCGTGGTGTCGTCGCGGGGCTTGAGCGCAGCCTGCGAATCATGATGCCGCTGCTGTTCGTGATGATCCTGGTGCTGCTGGGCTACAGCATGACCACGGGGCACTTCATGGAGGGCGTGCATTTCATGTTCGATTTCCAGCCAGAAAAAGTCATGGATGGACTGTTGCCGGCCATGGGGCACGCTTTTTTCTCTCTGAGCGTGGGGGTCGGTTCGATCATGATCTACGGCGCCTACATGCCCAAGAGCGCCTCCCTCACCAAGACAGTCGTCGGCGTTGCGCTGCTGGACACCTTCGTGTCGTTGTTGGCTGGGGTGGCATTGTTTCCGATTGTCTTCGCTGCCGGCCTGAACCCTAGCGAGGGGCCGGGGCTGATGTTCGTCAGCCTGCCATTTGCCTTCGGCAGCATGGCGTTCGGCCAAGTGATGGGCGTGGTGTTTTTTGTCCTGGTGGCGATTGCCGCCTGGAGTTCGGCCATTTCCTTGCTAGAGCCGATGGTGGCTTATCTGGTTGAGCGGACTCGCCTCAGTCGTGCCTGGGTGACTTTCTGGCTGGCTTTCACTTGCTGGTTCGTGGGGCTGGGTACGGTTTTTTCCTTCAATATATGGAAGCAGGCAAAGTTTTTCGTGAACGAAGGCGACCTGTTCCACCTCTATCAGTGGGGAGCAACCGGAGGGTTGGATTTCTTCGGTGTGATTGATTTTTTCACGTCGCGGATCATGTTGCCCTTGGGCGGTTTGTGTTTCGTGGTGTTTGCAGGGTGGATCATGGGGCGTGAAGCCGTGCGCGATGAGCTGTCGCTACGCAGTCCTGTATTGTTCGCCTTGAGTCTGTTCTTGATGCGCTATGTGGCGCCCATTGGCATTCTTGTAGTGTTTGCCACCCAGCTGTGGAAGTGACGCTTACATGACGACACATATTCAACGCTCGGCCCTCCTGCCCTATCCGGCCCAGGCGCTGTACGACTTGGTCAACGACGTGGCGAGTTACCCGCAATTCCTGCCCTGGTGCTCGTCCGCCGAGGTGCTCGAAAGCTCCGAAACCCATATGCGCGCGAGCCTCAATGTCGCCAAGGGCGGGTTGAGCCAGCACTTTGTCACTCGTAACACCTTGGTGCCGGGCCAGTCCATCGAGATGAACCTTGAGGAAGGGCCTTTCAATCAGCTCCATGGCGTCTGGGTGTTCAAGGCGCTGGGTGAGAAAGCCTGCAAGATCAGCCTGGACCTGTCGTTCGATTACGCCGGGCCGCTGGTGCGGGCGACGTTAGGCCCGTTGTTCAATCAGGCGGCCAACACCCTGGTCGACGCTTTTTGCCAGCGTGCCAAGCAGAATGCCGAGCTCAAGCGTTGATTGAGATAGAAGTGGTGTATGCCGGTGTCGATCGTCAGGTATTGCGACGATTCGCCGTCAAGGAAGGGACGTCTGTTCGTGCTGCCCTGATGGCGTCGGGTATCGCTGCGGATTTTCCGGAGCTGGATTTTACGACGAGTCCGATCGGGATTTTTGGTCGGGTGGTTGCTGATCCGGACCGGCAGCTGGTGCAGCCAGCCGACCGGCTTGAGATTTACCGACCATTGTTGGCTGACCCCAAGGAAATTCGTCGCCTGCGGGCGGCCAAGGCAGCCCAGGCTCGTCGAACTGAGTAAAAAACTGGCTTGTATTGCAGGCAATAAAAACCCGGCATGCCGGGTTTTTTATTGTCGCGATTTATTGCGGCGAGGTGTCCAGAGGTTCTGGCGTCGGGACAGGTACGGTCTCGACGTTGTCCACGTCCTTCTGGATCTGATCCAGCAGCGAACCTGGCTTGGCCGGTTTTTCCGGTTTCGGCTGTTCGGTGTTCTGGGTCGGGTCGGTGACCGTGGTGCCGCTATCCTTGCCCATGATGGCCTCGTCGCGGCTCACGCCGGGCATGAAATCTCCCGACAAGCTGACGAGTTGATCATTGGCATTGAAAATAACGCTGATGCGTTCCTGCTGCCGCTCGCCGCCGCCTGGCTGCAAGCTGTACAGGTAATCCCAGCGATCGGCATGAAACGTGTCGGTCAACAGAGGGTTGCCCATGATAAACCGTACTTGCCGGCGGGTCATTCCCGGGCGTAACTGGTCTATCATGTCCTGCGTGACGACATTGCCCTGCTGGATGTCGATTTTGTAAACCCCGGGGAATGAACAACCGGCGAGTGCGAGCAGTCCCACGAAGGTGAAACTGGTTAGCAAGAGCTTGGTGTTTTGCATCGGTGGGCGACTTCCACTATCTTGGCTGGGACAACGTAAACACCGATCATACCCGCATTAAGAGAAGCTGCGAAGCAGCATCGCGAGAAAGCTGACCATGGTTGAAAATAGCGAACTACGCAAAGCCGGCCTCAAAGTGACCCTCCCAAGGGTCAAGATTCTGCAAATGCTCGACTCTGCCGAGCAGCGCCACATGAGTGCCGAAGACGTCTATAAGGCGCTCATGGAAGCTGGCGAGGATGTCGGTCTGGCCACGGTCTACCGTGTCCTGACTCAATTCGAAGCTGCCGGGCTGGTCGCTCGTCATAACTTCGATGGCGGTCATGCTGTCTTTGAATTGGCTGACGGGGAGCACCATGACCATATGGTGGATGTTGAGACCCGTGAAGTCATCGAATTCATCAGCCCTGAAATCGAGCAACTGCAAAAGGCTATTGCTGAGGAGTATGGCTTCGAGCTGATCGATCACCATCTCGTCCTGCATGTGCGCAAGCGCAAATAAGCTTGTGACGTGGGCTCAGGCCCTCAGAACAAAAGAAGGCGACCCTCGGGTCGCCTTCTTTCTTTCAACGGCCTCTGTCAGGTTTTTGTCGCAACCACCATTTTTTTAGCGTGGGCCAAGGATTCCTTGGTCAGGTCTATTCCTCCAAGCATCCGAGCGACTTCTTCCACGCGTTCATTCTTGTTGAGTTTGGACACTGCGGTACGAGTGGCGTCTTCGCCGCGCACCTTGTGGACAAATAGATGTTGGTGTCCCTGGGCGGCAACCTGGGGCAGGTGAGTGACCGTTAGGACCTGTCCACGCTCGCCCAATCTGCGCAGCAACTGGCCGACAATTTCCGCCGTAGGGCCGCCAATGCCGACATCCACCTCGTCGAACACCAGCGTTGGCACCCGCGATGTCTGCGCTGTGATCACCTGGATGGCCAGGCTGATACGCGACAGCTCGCCGCCGGAAGCCACTTTTGCCAATGCCTTAAGGGGTTGCCCGGGGTTGGCGCTGACCAGCAGTTCCACTTGCTCCAGCCCGTTAGGCTGAAGATCATCACCGCCGTTAGGGTGCAGTTCGATGGTGAATCGGCCCCCTGGCATGCCCAGGCGCTGGATCTCCTGTTCTACCGCGCTCGCCAAGCCCGTCGCGGCTTGTCGGCGCAATTCGCTGAGCTCCTTGGCCTTTTCCTGGTAATGGCGCGCAAAGGACGCCAGTTCATCCCCGAGCCGCTCGATGGATTCATCATTGGCGTTCAGGCTTTCCAGTTCCTCCAGCAGCCGTTGCTGCAGTTCGACGACATCGGTTGGCTGGACGCGATGCTTGCGCGCCAGCGTATAGATAGTGTCCAGGCGCTCTTCCAGAAACTGGAGGCGTGCCGGGTCGGCATCGAAATGATCAAGGAAACGGTTCAACTCCCCGACGGCTTCTTCGACCTGGATCTGGGCGCTGGTCAGCAGGTTGCTCGCTTCGCCCAGGGCTCCCACGGCATTGCTGACGCTGGAAAGTCGGTTGATGCTTGCGGTCAGCGCACTGAGCACATTGCCGGAATCACTTTCGCTGCATTGCTCGACCACTTGCCGACAGACACCGAGGAGTGCCTCGGCATTGGTCAGGTTCTTGTGCTCCTGCTCAAGTTCCTCCAGCTCGTTTTCGCCCAGGGCCAGGTTTTCCAGCTCTTCAAGCTGGTAGCTCAACAGTTGGTGGCGGGCCCGTTGTTCATCGCCTGAGTTGGAAAGTCGATCCAGTTCCTGCCGGGTCTGTCGCCAGCGTTGGGCGGCCAATTGAACCTGGCGGGCCAGGTCGGTGGCACCCGCGTACTCGTCGAGCAAGCGACGATGTGTGTCGGTCTTGAGCAGCGATTGGTGTTCATGCTGGCTGTGAATATCGATCAGCAGTTCGCCGAGTGCCTTGAGGTCGCCGAGGGGGCAAGGGGTGCCGTTGATATAGCCTCGGGAGCGGCCTTCGGCGGTGATGACCCGGCGCAGGATGCACAGCCCATCGGTGTCCAGGTCGCGCTCGGCCAGCCAGGCGCTGGCTTCGGGGATGTCGACGAGGTCGAATGTCGCCAGGATGTCGGCCTTTTCCGCACCGGGACGTACCACGCCGCTATCAGCGCGGTCGCCAAGTGTCAGTCCCAGGGCGTCGAGCATGATCGATTTGCCGGCACCGGTTTCACCGGTAATCACGCTCATGCCTCGATCGAGTTCGAGGTCGAGATGTTCGACGATGGCGTAGTTGTGTACGGACAGGTGCACCAGCATAAGGCCGCTCCCAGGCATTAGGTCTGGTTATTTATACAGTGTTTTGTTTCGCGCTGACAATGCCTGCGCTTAGCTCGATTTGCTTGGACCAACAGATTCCTTAGTGCTGCGAGGAATGATTATGCTGCTGCCTTTTGTAGGGTTAATTCGTCAGATGGCCCTTGAAGCTGGAAAACCCGGCCCCATATACCGGGGCAGAAGCGCGAGTCGAGCTCGCGGACGAAATTGAAAGGAGAAATCTATGGCTGACGAACAGACGCAGGACACCCAAAATCTAGACGCCAATCAGGCTCCCCAGGATTCGGGTGAAGACCTGGCGGCACGTGTACAAGTGCTCGAAGAGCAACTGGCCGGTGCGCAGGATCAGGCGTTGCGTGTAGCAGCCGATCTGCAGAACGTCCGCCGTCGTGCCGAGCAGGATGTGGAAAAGGCTCATAAATTCGCCCTGGAACGTTTTGCTGGCGACCTGCTGCCGATCATCGACAGCCTGGAGCGGGGTCTGGAGCTGTCCAACCCGGACGACGAGAACATCCGTCCAATGCGTGAAGGCATCGAGCTGACCCTGAAAATGTTCCAGGACACGCTCAAGCGTTACCAGCTTGAAGCGATCGATCCTCACGGTGAACCCTTCAACGCCGAGCACCATCAGGCCATGGCGATGCAGGAAAGTGCAGACGTCGAGCCAAACAGCGTGCTGAAAGTGTTCCAGAAGGGCTATCTGCTCAACGGTCGTCTGCTGCGCCCGGCCATGGTTGTGGTCAGCAAGGCGCCAGCGCCGGTTTCGCCTTCTATTGATGAGCAGGCTTGAAATCGGGCGAAACGGCCCCATTAAGAAGTCAAGCGTTTAAGTGCTACCGCAGTTAACCACTAATGCTGCGGCAACAAAATCCAAGTTCCGGGAGAGTCAAGATGGGCAAAATTATCGGTATCGACCTGGGGACCACCAACTCGTGCGTCTCCGTGCTGGAAAACGGCAAGGCCAAGGTTATTGAAAACGCTGAAGGCGCGCGCACCACGCCGTCGATCATCGCGTACGCCAACGATGGCGAAATCCTGGTGGGTCAGTCCGCCAAGCGCCAGGCTGTGACCAATCCACATAACACCCTGTACGCGGTGAAGCGTCTGATCGGTCGCAAGTTCGACGAAGAAGTCGTTCAGAAAGACATCAAGATGGTGCCTTACAAGATCGCCAAGGCTGACAACGGCGACGCCTGGGTTGAAGTGAACGGCCAGAAAATGGCGCCGCCACAGATCTCGGCTGAAATCCTGAAGAAAATGAAGAAAACCGCCGAAGATTACCTCGGCGAAGCAGTGACCGAGGCGGTTATCACTGTCCCTGCTTACTTCAACGACAGCCAGCGTCAGGCGACCAAAGACGCCGGCCGCATCGCGGGCCTGGACGTAAAACGCATCATCAACGAACCCACCGCGGCCGCTCTGGCCTACGGCATGGACAAGGCCAAGGGCGATCACACCGTGATCGTTTACGACCTGGGTGGCGGTACCTTCGACGTTTCCGTGATCGAGATCGCTGAAGTCGACGGCGAGCACCAGTTCGAAGTGCTGGCGACCAACGGCGACACGTTCCTCGGTGGTGAAGACTTCGACATCCGCCTGATCGACTACCTCGTCGATGAGTTCAAGAAAGAAAGCGGCATGAACCTCAAGGGTGACCCGCTGGCCATGCAGCGCCTCAAAGAAGCCGCTGAAAAAGCCAAGATCGAACTGTCCTCGAGCCAGTCGACCGACGTGAACCTGCCGTACATCACCGCAGACGCCACCGGTCCGAAGCACCTGAACGTGAAGATTTCCCGCGCCAAGCTCGAAGCGCTGGTTGAAGACCTGGTTCAGCGCACCATCGAGCCTTGCCGCATTGCGATGAAAGACGCCGGTATCGACGTGGGTTCGATCAACGACGTGATCCTGGTCGGCGGCCAGACCCGTATGCCGCTGGTGCAGAAGCTGGTAACCGATTTCTTCGGTAAGGAAGCTCGTAAGGATGTGAACCCTGACGAAGCCGTTGCCATGGGTGCCGCCATCCAGGGCGCCGTTCTGGCTGGTGACGTGAAGGACGTTCTGCTGCTCGACGTCAGCCCGCTGACCCTGGGTATCGAAACCATGGGCGGCGTGATGACTGCGCTGATCGAGAAAAACACCACGATTCCTACCAAGAAATCCCAGGTGTTCTCGACTGCCGATGACAACCAGAGCGCCGTGACCATCCACGTGCTGCAAGGCGAGCGCAAGCAAGCCGCCCAGAACAAGTCGTTGGGCAAGTTCGACCTGGCCGAGATTCCACCGGCTCCACGTGGCGTGCCACAGATCGAAGTGACCTTCGACATCGACGCCAACGGCATCCTGCACGTCGGCGCGAAAGACAAGGCCACCGGCAAGACCCAGTCGATCGTGATCAAGGCCAACTCCGGCCTGTCCGAAGAAGAAATTCAGCAGATGGTTCGCGATGCTGAAGTCAACGCCGAGGAAGACCGCAAGTTCGAAGAGCTGGCAAGCGCGCGTAACCAGGGCGATGCCTTGGTGCACTCGACTCGCAAGATGATCGCCGACGCCGGTGACAAAGTGACCGCCGAAGAAAAAACGGCGATCGAAGCGGCTGTAGTTGCTCTTGAAGCTGCCGTCAAAGGCGACGACAAGGCGGCCATCGAAGCGAAGATCGAAGAGTTGTCGAAAGTCTCCGCGCCAGTGGCTCAGAAGATGTATGCCGAGCAGGCCCAGCCCGCTGAAGGCGCAGCGCCGCAAGGCGAGTCGGCCGAGAAAACCGACGATGTCGTCGACGCTGAGTTCGAAGAAGTGAAAGACAACAAGTAATCGCTTGTTGGTCGGCCGGTTGACTGCTTTTGTGCGGTGGCTGGTAGGATGTCGCCGCGCGGGAGCTTGCTCCCGCGTTGGCGTGTCTGGAGGCAGCGAATTTTTGCAGCATGCGACAAAGCTCGGGTGCTGACGGTGGGTTCGGGAATGCTCCTGCTTTCCGAGCGATATGCACCGAGACCAGGATCGTTGAATCGACGTGAGTTGGGTTCGGGCCTGTATGGAGGCCCAACGAGTTTGGCGAGGTTCAGGAGAGGTTTGCCGAACGTCCTATAAGAGTGCAAAGACTAATGGCAAAACGTGATTTTTACGAAGTATTGGGTGTTGAGCGGGGGGCCAGCGAAGCAGAGCTGAAGAAGGCCTATCGTCGCCTGGCGATGAAACACCACCCGGACCGTAATCCCGGCGACAAGGCTTCGGAAGAGATGTTCAAGGAGGCCAACGAGGCCTATGAAGTCCTGTCCGATTCCAGCAAGCGCGCGGCTTACGACCAGTACGGCCATGCCGGCGTCGACCCTAGCATGGGTGGCGGCGGTGCCGGTTTCGGCGGACAGAACTTCTCCGATATTTTCGGCGATGTGTTCAGTGATTTCTTCGGTGGCGGCCGTGGCGGTGCCCGTGGTGGCGCCCAGCGAGGCAGTGACCTGCGCTACACGCTGGAGCTGAGCCTCGAGGAGGCGGTGCGGGGGACCACGGTCAATATCCGTGTTCCGACGCTGGTCAATTGCAAGCCATGCGACGGCTCGGGTGCCAAGAAGGGTTCCTCGCCAGTCACGTGCCCTACCTGTGGCGGTATCGGCCAGGTTCGCATGCAGCAAGGCTTCTTCTCGGTCCAGCAGACCTGTCCGCGCTGCCATGGCCAAGGCAAGATCATTTCCGATCCGTGCGATGCCTGCCATGGCGAAGGGCGTGTCGAAGAGTACAAGACGCTGTCGGTGAAAGTGCCGGCCGGTGTCGACACGGGCGACCGTATCCGCCTGTCTGGCGAAGGCGAGGCAGGTGCCCAGGGTGGTCCGACTGGCGATTTGTATGTGGTCATCAACGTGCGCGAACACGCGATCTTCCAGCGTGACGGCAAGCACTTGTTCTGCGAAGTGCCTATCAGCTTCGTCGATGCGGCGCTGGGTGGCGAGCTGGAAATCCCGACCCTCGATGGTCGCGTCAAGCTGAAGATTCCTGAGGGGACGCAAACCGGCAAGCAATTCCGGATTCGCGGCAAGGGCGTGGCGCCGGTGCGTGGCGGTGGTGCGGGTGACCTGATGTGCCGCGTTGCGGTAGAGACACCGGTCAACCTGAGCCGGCGTCAGCGGGAACTGTTGGAAGAGTTCCGCAGCTCGTTGGCGGATGACAATAGCCACTCCCCAAAAACCACTGGCTGGTTCGAAGGCGTGAAGCGCTTCTTCGGCGACCTGTAAGGAGTGGGCATGCGACGTATTGCTGTGATGGGCGCCGCGGGGCGCATGGGCAAGGCGCTGGTCGAGGCGGTGCAGCAACGCTCGCCGCTTTCGGGCCTGACCGCTGCCATCGTGAGGCCCGACAGTACGCTGGTAGGCGCCGATGCTGGCGAGTTGGCCTCGCTTGGGCGTATCGGCGTGCCAATGTCCGGTGGGCTGGAAAAGGTGCTCGACGAGTTTGACGTCCTGATCGATTTCACCCTTCCGGAAGTGATGCTCAAGAACCTTGCCATCTGCCGCAAGGCTGGCAAGGCCATGGTGATCGGCACGACCGGCCTGGATGCCGCGCAAAAGCAATTGCTGGCCGACGCAGGCAAGGACATCCCGATTGTATTTGCGGCGAACTTCAGCGTCGGCGTGAATCTGTCGCTGAAGTTGCTGGACTTGACTGCTCGAGTGTTGGGCGACGATGCGGATATCGAAATCATCGAGGCACATCACCGGCACAAGATCGATGCGCCTTCGGGCACCGCGTTGCGCATGGGTGAAGTGATTGCCGATGCGCTGGGTCGCGATTTGCAGGAAGTGGCCCTGTACGGGCGCCAGGGGCATACCGGTGCTCGGGACAGAGACACCATCGGTTTCGCGACCGTGCGTGGCGGCGATGTGGTGGGTGATCACACCGTGCTGTTCGCGACTGAGGGCGAGCGTCTGGAAATTACCCACAAGGCATCGAGCCGGATGACCTTCGCCAAGGGCGCTGTGCGTGCCGCGCTTTGGTTGGATGGTCGTGAGCCTGGTTTGTACGACATGCAGGATGTTCTCGACCTGCGTTGATGTCTCTGAAGACGGGGTTCAGGTTATACTGAGCCCCGTTTTACGCCGCTTCGCGACGACCTGTCGCATTCCCCTGCCTTTCAGGCTCATTAGCGGTGGACCAAAAAAGCCTTTTTCTGTAAGCTACAGCTTTAGTGTGTCCACTAAAAGCGCGCAGAATAATTCAGTGAACAAGCGGGGTGACGTGTCCATACGTCACTCCGCTTTTTTACAACCTGCGATCGCCCTTTCAGGCTTTATTTACGGGAGGTCTTCTTGACTAAGCCAGCCATACTCGCCCTTGCTGATGGCAGCATTTTTCGCGGCGAAGCCATTGGAGCCGACGGTCAGACCGTTGGTGAGGTGGTGTTCAACACCGCAATGACCGGCTATCAGGAAATTCTTACCGATCCTTCCTACGCCCAACAAATCGTTACCTTGACCTATCCGCACATCGGCAACACTGGCACCACGCCGGAAGACGCTGAGTCCGATCGTGTCTGGTCCGCTGGCCTGGTCATCCGCGACTTGCCGCTGGTAGCGAGCAACTGGCGTAACACGATGTCCCTCTCCGACTACCTGAAAGCCAACAATGTCGTGGCGATTGCCGGTATCGATACCCGCCGCCTGACCCGCATCCTTCGGGAAAAAGGCGCGCAGAACGGCTGCATCATGGCCGGCGACAACATTTCCGAAGAGGCGGCCATCGCCGCCGCCCAGGGGTTTCCAGGCCTCAAGGGCATGGACCTGGCGAAGGTCGTCAGCACCCAGAAGCAATATGAGTGGCGCTCCTCGGTCTGGGATCTGAAAACCGACAACCACGCGACGATCGAAGCCTCCGAGCTGCCGTACCACGTGGTCGCGTACGACTACGGCGTCAAGTTGAACATCCTGCGCATGCTGGTCGCACGTGGCTGCCGCGTGACGGTAGTGCCAGCACAAACCCCGGCGGCTGACGTCCTGGCGCTCAAGCCTGATGGCGTGTTCCTGTCCAACGGCCCGGGTGACCCGGAGCCTTGCGACTACGCCATCCAGGCGATCAAGGATGTGCTGGAAACCGAGATTCCGGTATTCGGTATCTGCCTCGGTCACCAATTGCTTGCCCTGGCCTCGGGTGCCAAGACCGTCAAAATGGGTCATGGCCATCATGGTGCAAACCACCCGGTCCAGGACCTGGACACCGGCGTCGTCATGATCACCAGCCAGAACCACGGTTTTGCCGTCGACGAAGCGACCCTGCCGGCCAACGTGCGCGCGATTCACAAGTCGCTGTTCGATGGCACGCTGCAAGGTATCGAGCGTACCGACAAGAGCGCGTTCAGCTTCCAGGGCCACCCAGAAGCGAGCCCGGGCCCGAACGACGTGGCGCCGCTGTTCGATCGCTTCATCAACGAGATGGCCAAGCGACGCTGACCGCGTGAAGCCCAAGGGCGGCCCCGAAAACGGCGGCCCCCTCGGGCGCTTCAAAGATTGTTCGACGGCCTAGCCGACTGACCTGCGGATTTGAGTGACAAACCCATGCCAAAACGTACAGACATAAAAAGCATCCTGATTCTCGGCGCTGGCCCGATCGTGATCGGCCAGGCCTGCGAATTCGACTACTCCGGCGCCCAGGCCTGCAAAGCCCTGCGCGAAGAGGGCTATCGCGTCATCCTGGTGAACTCCAACCCGGCCACCATCATGACCGACCCGGCCATGGCCGACGCCACCTACATCGAACCGATCAAGTGGCAAACCGTTGCCAAGATCATCGAGAAGGAGCGCCCGGACGCTCTGCTGCCTACCATGGGCGGCCAGACCGCGCTGAACTGCGCCCTTGAGCTGGAGCGCGAAGGCGTCCTGGAGAAATTCGGTGTGGAAATGATCGGCGCCAACGCCGACACCATCGACAAGGCCGAGGACCGTTCGCGTTTCGACAAGGCGATGAAATCCATCGGCCTGGACTGTCCGCGCTCGGGTATCGCCCACAGCATGGAAGAAGCCAACGCGGTCCTGGAGCGCCTTGGTTTCCCGTGCATCATCCGTCCGTCCTTCACCATGGGCGGCACCGGTGGTGGCATCGCCTACAACCGTGAAGAATTCGAAGAAATCTGCGCCCGTGGTCTCGATTTGTCGCCGACCAAGGAATTGCTGATCGACGAATCCCTGATCGGTTGGAAAGAATATGAAATGGAAGTTGTCCGCGACAAAAAGGACAACTGCATCATCGTCTGCTCCATCGAGAACTTCGACCCGATGGGTGTGCACACCGGTGATTCGATCACCGTTGCGCCGGCCCAGACCCTGACAGACAAGGAATACCAGATCCTGCGTAACGCCTCCCTGGCGGTATTGCGCGAGATCGGCGTGGAAACCGGCGGTTCCAACGTCCAGTTCGGCATCTGCCCGAACACTGGTCGCATGGTGGTCATCGAGATGAACCCGCGGGTGTCCCGTTCCTCGGCGTTGGCCTCCAAGGCCACCGGTTTCCCGATCGCCAAGGTCGCCGCCAAGCTAGCCGTGGGCTACACCCTGGACGAGCTTTCGAACGACATCACCGGCGGCAAGACACCGGCGTCCTTCGAGCCGTCCATCGACTACGTCGTGACCAAGCTGCCACGCTTCGCCTTCGAGAAGTTCGCCAAGGCCGACGCTCGCCTGACCACCCAGATGAAGTCGGTCGGTGAAGTCATGGCCATCGGCCGGACCTTCCAGGAATCCCTGCAGAAAGCCCTTCGCGGCCTAGAAGTGGGTGTTTGCGGCCTCGATCCGAAGCTGGACCTGAGCAACCCGGAAAGCATGAGCGAGCTCAAGCGCGAGCTGACCGTGCCGGGCGCCGAGCGTATCTGGTACGTGGCCGATGCCTTCCGCGCCGGCATGACCGTCGAGCAGATTTTCGGCATGAACATGATCGATCCTTGGTTCCTGGTGCAGATCGAAGATCTGATCAAGGAAGAAGAGAAGGTCAAGACCCTGGGCATGTCCAGCATTGACCGCGACACGATGCTGCGCCTCAAACGCAAAGGCTTCTCCGACCAGCGCCTCGCCAAGTTGCTGGGCGTGACCGACAAGAGCCTTCGCGCCCATCGTCACAAGCTGGAGGTTTTCCCGGTCTACAAGCGCGTCGACACCTGCGCCGCTGAGTTCGCCACCGATACCGCCTACCTGTATTCCACGTACGAAGAAGAGTGCGAAGCCGCGCCGTCGAGCCGTGACAAGATCATGATCCTGGGTGGCGGCCCCAACCGGATCGGCCAGGGCATCGAATTCGACTACTGCTGTGTACACGCGGCACTGGCCCTGCGCGACGACGGTTACGAGACCATCATGGTCAACTGCAACCCGGAAACCGTGTCCACTGATTACGACACGTCCGATCGTCTGTACTTCGAGCCTGTCACCCTGGAAGACGTGCTGGAAATCGTCCGCGTCGAGAAGCCAAAGGGCGTGATCGTCCAGTACGGCGGCCAGACCCCGCTGAAACTGGCTCGTGCCCTTGAAGCCGCTGGCGTGCCGATCATCGGTACCAGCCCGGATGCCATCGACCGCGCGGAAGACCGCGAGCGCTTCCAGCAGATGGTCGAGCGCCTGAACCTGCGCCAGCCGCCAAACGCCACCGTGCGCAGCGAAGACGAAGCCATTCGCGCCGCCGCGAAGATCGGCTACCCGTTGGTTGTTCGTCCGTCCTATGTACTGGGCGGTCGCGCGATGGAAATCGTCTACCAGGAAGACGAACTCAAGCGTTACCTGCGCGAAGCGGTCCAGGTGTCCAACGACAGCCCGGTATTGCTTGACCACTTCCTCAACTGCGCCATCGAGATGGACGTGGATGCGGTCAGCGACGGCAAGGATGTGGTGATCGGCGCGATCATGCAGCACATCGAACAGGCCGGTGTTCACTCCGGTGACTCCGCTTGCTCGTTGCCGCCTTACTCGCTGCCGGCGCACATCCAGGACGAGATGCGCGAACAGGTCAAGAAAATGGCCTTGGAGCTGGGCGTCATCGGCCTGATGAACGTGCAACTGGCCCTGCAGGGCGAAGACATCTATGTCATCGAAGTCAACCCGCGCGCTTCCCGGACCGTGCCGTTCGTTTCCAAGTGCATCGGTGTTTCCCTGGCAATGATCGCTGCACGGGTCATGGCTGGCAAAACCCTGCAAGAGCTGGGCTTTACCAAGGAAATCATCCCGAACTTCTACAGCGTGAAAGAAGCGGTGTTCCCGTTCGCCAAGTTCCCGGGTGTTGACCCGATCCTCGGCCCGGAAATGAAATCCACCGGTGAAGTCATGGGCGTGGGCGATACTTTCGGTGAGGCTTTCGCCAAGGCCCAGATGGGCGCCAGCGAAGTGTTGCCGACGGGTGGCACGGCGTTCATCAGTGTGCGTGATGACGACAAGCCACTGGTTGCAGGCGTGGCCCGTGATCTGATCAACTTGGGCTTCGAAGTGGTCGCCACTGCCGGTACTGCCAAGCTGATCGAAGCAGCAGGCCTGAAAGTGCGCCGCGTGAACAAGGTGACCGAGGGCCGTCCGCACGTGGTCGACATGATCAAGAATGACGAAGTCACGCTGATCATCAACACCACCGAAGGTCGCCAGTCGATCGCTGATTCCTATTCCATTCGTCGCAATGCGCTGCAGCATAAGATCTACTGCACCACGACCATTGCTGCCGGCGAAGCGATCTGCGAAGCGCTCAAGTTCGGCCCTGAGAAGACCGTACGTCGCTTGCAGGATCTACATGCAGGATTGAAGGCATGAGCATAACCAAGTACCCCATGACCGTTCAGGGCGCTCGCGCCCTGGAAGAAGAGCACGCTCACCTGACCAAGGTCGAGCGTCCTCGCTTGAGCCAGGCCATCGGTGAGGCCCGTGAGCTGGGCGACCTGAAGGAAAACGCCGAATACCACGCTGCCCGTGAAGAGCAGGGCATGGTCGAGGCGCGTATCCGTGACATCGAAGGCCGTATGCAGAACGCGGTGATTATCGATGTCACCACGATCCCGCACACTGGCAAAGTGATTTTCGGCACCACCGTGGAAATCGCCAACGTCGAGACTGATGAAAGCGTCACTTACCAGATCGTTGGCGAGGACGAGGCGGACATCAAGCTCGGCAAGATTTCAGTCGGTTCCCCTATCGCCCGTGCCTTGATTGCCAAGGAAGAGGGTGACGTGGTTGCCGTGAAGACGCCTGGCGGTGTCATCGAGTATGAGATTGTCGAAGTCCGTCATATCTGAACGAAGGCGCCCGCTGCGAGCGGGCGCCATGATCTGGCAGCTCGCCCAGATGTTGTGGGTGGGCGGCGTCTGGTTGCTGCACATCGGTCTGCTGCCGGTACTGGGCAAAATTGGCCTGGCGCCGCTGCTTATCGATGAAATCGCGAGCATGCTGACGGCGCTGCTGGTGGGATTTTCCGCAGCGTGCGTGCTGTTTCAGGCACTGGTGTTGGTTCAGGCTGAGGGTTTTGTCAGTCTATGGCGCGACATTCGTGGGCAATTGCTGCTCATGTCGTTGTACGCATGCGGGATGTTCCTGGCGGTGCGTCTCGGTTGGCCAAGTGCAACGCAGTGGCAGGTATTCAGTTATCTGATACTGGGCTTTTCCGGATTGGTGCTAGTGTTGCAACCGGTCCCCGGCTGGAGCGGCAGGGTGTGCGAAGCACACCCTTGACCCTTTGGTATCACTTGAAGCGGTGAACGTTCGACAATTGCTTGTTGACGCTGAAGTTCTTGCGGTAAATCAGCGCCATCTTGCCGATGACCTGCACGAGGTCTGCCTTTCCGACTTTACACAGTTCGGCAACGGCAGCCAGGCGGGCTTCGCGGTCGAGGATGTTGAGCTTGATCTTGATCAGCTCGTGATCGCCCAAGGCGCGTTCCAGTTCGGCGAGCACACCCTCAGTCAAACCGTTGTCAGCCACAGTCAAAACCGGTTTCAGATGGTGGCCAATGGATTTGTATTGTTTCTTCTGCTCTTGAGTGAGCGGCATAATCTGACCCCTGCGTCTGATCTTGTAAAAAGCGGCGGCCAGTTTACCCGAGCGAGTCCGGGACCGCCCAGTTAATCACGACGCGATTTATTTTTTAGAGGTGGCCCGTGGCCCGTTCCAAGACTAGCCAGAACTGGCTCAAAGAACATTTCAACGACCCGTACGTCAAAATGGCGCAAAAAGACGGCTATCGTTCGCGCGCCAGCTATAAATTGCTGGAGATCCAGGAAAAAGATCGCCTGATTCGTCCTGGCATGACCGTGATCGATCTCGGCGCAGCGCCGGGAGGCTGGTCGCAAGTAACCAGTCGTCTGATTGGCGGCCAGGGGCGGCTGATCGCTTCCGATATCCTGGAAATGGACGGCATCCCCGATGTCACCTTCATCCAGGGCGACTTCACGGAAGACGCGGTGTTGGCGAAAATCCTGGAGGCCGTCGGAAATACCGAAGTCGACCTTGTGATTTCCGATATGGCCCCCAATATGAGTGGATTAGCGGCTGTCGACATGCCTCGTGCGATGTTTCTGAGCGAGCTGGCCCTGGATCTGGCTGGGCGGGTTCTGCGTCCGGGTGGTGATTTCCTGATCAAGGTTTTCCAGGGTGAGGGCTTCGATGAGTACCATAAGGGTATCCGCAAGCTGTTCGACAAAGTGCAGATGCGCAAGCCGTTGTCGTCCCGTGACCGTTCTCGCGAGCAGTACCTGCTGGCGCGTGGGTTCCGCGGGATTGAAGGCGCTGCCAGTGATGAGCGTCTTTAATCAGGGGCGATAGTTTTTTTTGTCTCGCCTTGAAAATGGCAGGTAACGAAAATTACGCGAGTCAAAGTTTCACAAAGGGTTACAGACGGCGCCTGCCAAGTCGCAGGTAATGTAGTAAGTTAGGCCGGTGAATATCATGCGAAGCGCGCGCCAGTAGCGGAGCTTGCTTCAGAGGGTAGTTAATTGAACGATATGGCAAAGAATCTGATCCTGTGGTTGATCATCGCTGCTGTCCTTGTGACCGTGATGAACAACTTCTCCAGCCCTAACGAGCCGCAGACCCTCAACTATTCCGACTTCCTCCAGCAGGTCAAGGAAGGCAAGGTCGAGCGCGTAGCCGTTGATGGCTATGTGATTACCGGCAAGCGCGCCGATGGCGACACTTTCAAGACCATTCGTCCGGCTATCCAGGACAACGGCCTGATCGGCGACTTGGTGGACAATCATGTCGTGATCGAAGGCAAGCAGCCCGAGCAGCAAAGCATCTGGACCCAGCTTCTGGTCGCCAGCTTCCCTATCCTTGTGATCATTGCGGTGTTCATGTTCTTCATGCGCCAGATGCAGGGTGGAGCCGGAGGCAAGGGCGGGCCGATGAGCTTCGGCAAGAGCAAGGCGCGGCTGTTGTCCGAAGATCAGGTCAAGACCACCCTTGCCGACGTCGCGGGTTGCGATGAGGCCAAGGAAGAAGTGGGTGAGCTGGTCGAGTTTCTGCGCGATCCGGGCAAGTTCCAACGCCTGGGTGGCCGCATCCCACGTGGCGTGCTGATGGTTGGCCCGCCGGGGACAGGTAAAACGCTGTTGGCCAAGGCGATTGCCGGCGAAGCGAAAGTGCCGTTCTTCACGATTTCCGGCTCCGACTTTGTCGAAATGTTCGTCGGCGTGGGCGCCAGCCGTGTTCGTGACATGTTCGAACAAGCCAAGAAACACGCCCCGTGCATCATCTTCATCGACGAAATCGACGCGGTCGGTCGTCACCGTGGTGCTGGTATGGGTGGTGGTCACGACGAACGTGAGCAAACCCTCAACCAGTTGCTGGTGGAGATGGACGGTTTTGAAATGAACGATGGCATCATCGTGATTGCCGCCACCAACCGTCCTGACGTGCTTGACCCCGCGCTGTTGCGTCCAGGTCGTTTCGACCGCCAAGTCGTGGTGGGGCTGCCAGACATCCGCGGTCGCGAGCAGATCCTGAAGGTCCACATGCGCAAGGTGCCAATGGGTGACGATGTCGCTCCAGCGGTCATCGCCCGCGGTACGCCGGGTTTCTCCGGTGCGGATCTGGCGAACCTGGTAAACGAAGCGTCGTTGTTCGCGGCCCGTTCCGGCAAGCGCGTCGTTGAAATGAAAGAGTTCGAATTGGCCAAGGACAAGATCATGATGGGCGCCGAGCGCAAATCGATGGTCATGTCGGAAAAGGAAAAACAGAACACGGCTTACCACGAGGCGGGTCACGCTATCGTCGGTCGAGTAGTGCCTGAGCATGATCCGGTTTACAAGGTTTCGATCATCCCGCGCGGTCGCGCGCTGGGTGTGACGATGTTCCTGCCGGAAGAAGACCGCTACAGCCTCTCCAAGCGTGCCTTGATCAGCCAGATCTGTTCGCTGTACGGCGGTCGTATCGCTGAAGAGATGACGTTGGGTTTCGATGGCGTGACGACTGGTGCGTCAAACGACATCATGCGTGCCAGCCAGATTGCGCGAAACATGGTGACCAAGTGGGGCTTGTCCGAGAAGCTCGGGCCGCTGATGTATGCCGAGGAAGAAGGCGAAGTGTTCCTTGGCCGCGGTGGCGGTGGTCAACATGCAAGCTTCTCCGGTGAGACTGCCAAGCTCATTGACACTGAAGTTCGCAGCATCATCGACCACTGCTACGGCACGGCGAAGCAGATCCTCACGGACAATCGCGACAAGCTGGATGCGATGGCTGATGCCTTGATGAAATATGAAACCATCGATGCCGAGCAGATCGACGACATCATGGCAGGCCGCACGCCACGTGAGCCTCGGGATTGGTCCGGTGGCACGGGTGCCTCAGGTACGCCTCCGGCGGTGCAGGGCGAGCGCCCGGAAACACCCATCGGCGGCCCGGCTGCCGACGTTTAAGGCTTGAAATGACTTCTGTTCAGTCCTCGACCCGGTTGCCTTGCGGCAACCGGGTTCTTGATTTGGCCCGTGTGCATGTCATGGGCATCCTCAATGTCACTCCAGATTCCTTTTCCGATGGTGGGCGCTTCAGTCAGCTCGACGCTGCGTTGCGACATGCGCAAGCCATGGTCTGCGCTGGCGCGACGTTGATCGATGTTGGCGGAGAGTCCACTCGTCCCGGTGCGCGGGCGGTTTCGCCTACGGAAGAGCTGGAGCGAGTGGCGCCGATTGTCGAGCGCATCCATCGCGAGCTCGATGTCGTCATCTCAGTCGATACGTCCACGCCGGCAGTCATGCGGGAGGCGGCGCGCTTGGGGGCGGGGCTTATCAATGATGTTCGCTCCTTGCGTCGAGATGGCGCTCTGGATGCGGCCGCCGCCACGGGCCTGCCGGTTTGCCTGATGCATATGCTGGGCGAGCCTGGAACCATGCAGGACGACCCGCATTATGACGACGTGACCAAGGAGGTGGGCGAGTTCCTGGCGGAGCGCATGAACCAGTGCGCTGCCGTGGGCATTCCCGCCGAGCGCATTATCCTTGACCCTGGATTCGGTTTTGCGAAGACAGTGGCCCACAATCTAAGCCTGTTCAAACATATGGAAGCCTTGCATGCCCTTGGGCGACCCTTATTGGTTGGGGTTTCGCGAAAGAGCATGATAGGCAACGCCCTGGGGCGTCCGGTAGGAGAGCGCCTCTATGGAGGTCTCGCCCTGGCGGCCCTGGCCATTACGAAAGGCGCGCGTATATTACGGGTGCATGATGTGATCGAAACAATGGATGTCGTGCGGATGATCGCCGCGGTGGATTCAGCCGAATAAGAATGATGGAGCACTTATGAGCAAAAAATACTTTGGCACCGACGGTATCCGTGGTCGGGTCGGCGAATACCCCATTACCCCCGATTTCATGCTCAAGCTTGGCTGGGCTGCCGGCATGGCGTTCCGAAAGATGGGGGCCTGCAAGGTCCTGGTCGGAAAGGACACGCGCATATCCGGTTACATGTTCGAATCGGCCCTTGAGGCCGGCCTGACCTCCGCTGGTGCCGATGTCATGCTGCTCGGGCCGATGCCTACACCT
This sequence comes from Pseudomonas sp. R4-84, assembly GCF_054130985.1. Classification (NCBI taxonomy): domain Bacteria; kingdom Pseudomonadati; phylum Pseudomonadota; class Gammaproteobacteria; order Pseudomonadales; family Pseudomonadaceae; genus Pseudomonas; species Pseudomonas sp. R4-84. The sequence goes on along the minus strand of NZ_CP096390.1, from coordinate 4,740,690 downwards.
GCCATCGCCTACCTGACGCGTACATTCCAGGCGCAGGCTGGCATTGTGATCAGTGCGTCGCATAACCCTCATGACGACAACGGCATTAAATTCTTCTCCGGCAAGGGCACCAAGCTGCCGGACGAAATCGAACTGATGATTGAAGAGTTGCTGGACGCGCCCATGACGGTGGTTGAGTCGGGCAAGATCGGCAAGGTATCCCGGATCAACGACGCATCGGGCCGCTACATCGAATTCTGCAAAGGCAGTGTTCCAACCGGTACCAGTTTTTCGGGGCTGAAGATCGTTGTCGATTGTGCCCATGGAGCAACCTACAAAGTCGCACCGAGCGTTTTTCGAGAGCTGGGCGCCGAGGTGGTGGTGCTTTCTGCCCAGCCTAACGGGCTGAACATCAACCATAACTGCGGTTCGACCCACACCGAGGCATTGCAGGCGGCTGTACTGGCTGAGCATGCGGATCTCGGTATCGCCTTTGACGGTGATGGCGACCGAGTGCTGATGGTCGACCACACCGGTACGGTTGTCGACGGTGATGAGCTGCTGTTCATTATTGCTCGTGATTTGCACGGTCGGGGCAAGCTGCAAGGTGGTGTTGTCGGGACATTGATGAGCAACCTCGGACTTGAGCTGGCCCTGGCTGACCTGGATATTCCCTTCGTGCGCGCCAATGTGGGCGACCGCTACGTGATTTCCGAGCTGCTGGAGCGCAGTTGGGTGATTGGTGGCGAGAACTCGGGACACATCGTTTGCTTCGACCATACCACCACCGGTGATGCGATCATTGCCGCGTTGCAGGTGCTGATGGCGCTCAAGGCGCGCAACGAAGGGCTCGCCCAGTCGCGCCAGGCGTTGCGCAAGTGTCCGCAGGTATTGATCAACGTACGTTTCGGTGGCGGTGTGAATCCACTCGAACACACGATGGTCAAGCAAGCCAGCGAGCGAGTGACCCAGGCGATGGCTGGGCGCGGAAGGGTATTGTTGCGCAAGTCAGGGACAGAGCCTTTGGTGCGTGTAATGGTCGAAGGCGAGGATGAAGCACAGGTCCGTGGTTATGCCGAAGAGTTGGCAAAACTCGTTACTGAAGTTTCTGCCTGAATTCGGCTTGCCAGTCATGAAACGGTTGGGTAACATCTGCGCCCACTTTGACCGACGAGGTACAGCATGCGTCGCCCTATGGTAGCTGGTAACTGGAAGATGCACGGTACCCGCGCCAGCGTCGCTGAGCTGATCAAAGGCCTTCGTAGTCTGGCCTTGCCAAGCGGTGTTGATGTCGCGGTATTCCCGCCTTGCCTGTATATCAACCAAGTGGTTGATGGCTTGAAAGGCAAGTCGATTTCGATCGGTGCGCAGAACTCTGCGGTGGAATCGATGCAAGGCGCGTTGACCGGTGAGATTGCACCGAGCCAGCTCGTTGATGCAGGTTGTTCGCTGGTTCTGGTAGGGCACTCCGAGCGCCGCATGATCATGGGCGAGCAGGATAAAGCCCTGATCCGCAAGTTTGCTGCGGCCCAGGCCTGTGGCCTTGTTCCGGTGCTGTGCGTAGGGGAGACCCTGGAACAGCGTGAATCCGGGCAGACGCTTGAAGTGGTAGGGCGCCAACTGGGTAGCATTATCGAGGACCTGGGTGTCGGAGCCTTTGCCAAGGCGGTCATCGCTTACGAGCCTGTCTGGGCCATTGGTACCGGACTGACGGCTTCGCCGCAGCAGGCGCAGGATGTGCACGCCGCCATCCGCGCGCAGCTGGCGGCAGAAAATTCTGAAGTGGCACGAGGTGTGCGGCTTCTCTACGGCGGCAGCGTGAAGGCGGCCAATGCGGTCGAACTGTTCGGCATGCCGGATATCGATGGGGGGCTCATTGGTGGAGCGTCCCTGAATGCAGATGAGTTCGGTGCGATCTGTCGCGCCGCGGGAAACTGAAAAAATGCTGGAAACAGTCGTAGTCGTTTTTCATCTGCTGGGCGCGCTGGGTGTTGTCGCTCTCGTATTGCTGCAGCAGGGTAAAGGTGCGGATGCTGGTGCGTCTTTTGGTGCAGGTGCTTCAAATACTGTATTCGGAAGCCAAGGTTCCTCTACCTTTCTTAGTAAGTTTACTGCTATACTCGCCGCCGGTTTCTTCATAACCAGCTTAGGGTTAGGTTACTTTGCTAAAGAGAAGGCTCATGAGCTGACTCAGGTAGGTTTGCCAAACCCAGCGGTGTTGGAAGCGCCAAAGCAACAACCGGTTTCTGATGATGTCCCGGTGCTTCAAGAGCAAAAGTCAGCCAACTCGGCGACTGACGTGCCTCCAGCTCAAGAGCAGAAGTAAGAAAGTTTCAAACGCTGTATTGCCGAGGTGGTGGAATTGGTAGACACGCAACCTTGAGGTGGTTGTGCCCATAGGGTGTAGGGGTTCGAGTCCCCTTCTCGGTACCAATTATCAGGAGAGCCCGCTATTGCGGGCTTTCTTGTAGGTGGAAGGGTTACATTGACCCTATAAGGGATCGGTCGTATACTTCCGCCCCAGCTTTGTCGCGGGATGGAGCAGCCTGGTAGCTCGTCGGGCTCATAACCCGAAGGTCGTCGGTTCAAATCCGGCTCCCGCAACCAGTTTCAGGGCCCCTTCCAAGGGGCTTTTTGTTAGCTGGACACTTTACAACGCCGCTGTTCAACGGCGTTTCAAGGATGGGCGTTTCGCCCATTTTTTATTTTGCACAGCATGCACTACATGCACGAGGGGGTTCAGGTGTCGAGCAAGCTAGAAGAGTTGCAGGCCTTGTTGGCCCCGGTGGTCGTGGCCCTAGGCTATGAATGCTGGGGTATTGAGTTTTCGGCTCAAGGTCGCCACTCAATGTTGCGCGTTTATATTGATAAAGAAGGCGGTGTGCTGGTGGACGATTGCGCCATTGTCAGCCGTCAGATCAGCGGTGTGCTGGATGTTGAAGATCCAATCACATCCGAATACACCCTTGAAGTTTCCTCGCCTGGCATGGAGCGCCCTCTGTTCACCCTTGAGCAGTTCGCTTTGTTTGCCGGTGAACAAGTGAAAATCAGGCTGCGCTCGCCTTTCGAAGGTCGACGCAACTTCCAAGGCCTTCTACGCGGTGTAGAAGAGCAGGACGTCGTGGTTCAAGTAGACGAACACGAATTCCTGTTGCCGATCGATATGATCGACAAGGCCAACATTATTCCCAGTTTTGACTGATACGTGCCAGATACTGCGGATCCCGCGGATCCAATGGCTTGCGAAAGGCGAGGCGTACGATGAGCAAAGAAGTACTGCTGGTTGTTGAGTCGGTATCCAATGAAAAGGGCGTACCGGCTAACGTTATTTTTGAAGCGCTGGAGCTGGCCCTGGCCACTGCTACCAAGAAGCGGTTCGAAGACGAAGTTGATCTGCGTGTGGAAATCAATCGCCACACCGGTGCCTACGAGACTTTCCGTCGCTGGACGGTAGTCGAGGAAGAGGACCTGGACGATCCGGCTATCGAAACCTGGCCGAGCAAGGTCGCGGAAACGCACCCGGGCGCCAAGGTCGGCGATGTCGTCGAAGAAAAAATCGAATCCATCGAGTTCGGTCGCATCGCTGCACAGACTGCCAAGCAGGTCATTGTGCAGAAAGTTCGCGAAGCCGAGCGCGCACAAGTTGTTGACGCTTATCGCGAGCGCCTGGGAGAAATCATCTCCGGCACCGTGAAAAAAGTGACACGCGACAACGTGATCGTCGACCTGGGCAACAACGCCGAAGCGTTGCTGGCCCGTGAAGACATCATTTCTCGCGAAACCTTCCGGGTCGGCGTGCGTTTGCGCGCGCTGCTCAAGGAAATCCGCACCGAGAACCGGGGCCCGCAGCTGATCCTGTCGCGTACCGCGCCGGAAATGCTGATCGAGCTGTTCCGCATCGAAGTGCCGGAAATTGCTGAAGGTCTGATCGAAGTCATGGCCGCGTCCCGTGATCCGGGTTCGCGCGCCAAGATCGCGGTCCGCTCCAAGGACAAGCGCATCGACCCGCAAGGTGCCTGCATCGGCATGCGTGGTTCGCGTGTTCAGGCCGTATCCGGCGAGTTGGGCGGCGAGCGTGTGGACATCGTCCTCTGGGACGACAACCCGGCTCAGTTCGTGATCAATGCCATGTCGCCTGCTGAAGTGGCGGCAATTATCGTCGACGAAGATGCCCACGCCATGGACATCGCCGTTGGCGCAGACAATCTCGCTCAGGCCATCGGTCGCGGTGGTCAGAACGTGCGTCTGGCCAGCCAATTGACTGGCTGGACCCTGAACGTGATGACCGAATCGGACATCCAGGCTAAGCAGCAAGCTGAAACCGGCGACATCCTGCGCAACTTCATCGAAGAGCTTGAAGTCGATGAAGAGCTGGCGCAGGTGCTGGTGGATGAGGGCTTTACCAGCCTGGAAGAGATTGCCTACGTACCGGTGGAAGAAATGCTCAACATCGACGGCTTTGACGAGGAAATCGTCAACGAGCTTCGCGCTCGGGCCAAGGATCGTTTGTTGACCAAAGCCATCGCTACTGAGGAAAAGCTGGCAGACGCCCATCCGGCCGAAGACCTGCTCTCGCTTGAGGGCATGGACAAGGATTTGGCGATGGAACTGGCGGTGCGCGGCGTAATTACCCGCGAAGACCTGGCCGAGCAGTCTATTGACGACCTGCTCGACATCGACGGCATTGACGATGATCGTGCCGGCAAGTTGATCATGGCCGCCCGAGCCCACTGGTTCGAGTAATTAGGCGCGGCCTGAGGAGAGAAGTGCATGACGCAAGTCACGGTGAAACAACTGGCCGATGAGGTCAAAACACCGGTAGAGCGCCTGTTGCAGCAGATGCGTGAGGCAGGTCTGCCGCACACCGCCGCCGAGGAACATGTGACCGACAGTGAGAAGCAGTCCCTGCTGACTCACTTGAAGAGCAGTCACAAGGCGAAAGTGGAAGAACCGCGCAAGATCACACTGCAGCGTAAAACCACCAGCACCCTGCGTGTTGCCGGTAGCAAAAGCATCAGCGTTGAAGTACGCAAGAAGAAAGTCTTCGTACAGCGCAGCCCGGAAGAAATCGAAGCCGAGCGCAAACGCGAACTGGAAGAACGTCGTGCAGTGGAAAATGCTGCTCGCCAGAAGGCTGAAGAAGAAGCCAAGCGTCGCGCTGAAGAAGAAGCGCGTCGCCAGCCTGCTGCTGCGCAACCCGCTCCAGTCGAAGCTGTCGAGGCTGCGGCCCCGGTAGCCGAGCCTGTGCGTGAAGCCGCACCGGTCGCGGCACCAGCGCCGGCTCCGGCCGACACTCGCAAGCGCGATGAGCAGCGTCGTCCCGACAAGCCACGTGCCGACGACAACCGTCGTGGCGGTAACGATGGCGAGCGCAAGAATGCTCCTCATCGTGCTTCGGTCAAGGAAAAGGCGCCGGCTCCACGCGTTGCGCCTCGTACTACCGACGAAGAAAGCGATGGCTTCCGTCGCGGCGGTCGCGGCAAGGCCAAGCTGAAGAAACGCAACGCCCACGGTTTCCAGAGCCCTACCGGCCCTGTCGTGCGCGAAGTGAAGATCGGCGAGACCATCACTGTGGGCGACCTGGCCCAGCAGATGTCGGTCAAGGCTGCTGAAATCATCAAGTTCATGTTCAAGCTGGGTACCCCGGCCACCATCAACCAGGTACTGGATCAGGAAACTGCCCAGCTGGTCGCCGAAGAACTGGGCCACAAAGTGACCCTGGTCAGCGACACCGCCCTGGAAGATTCCCTGGCCGAGTCGCTGAAGTTCGAAGGTGAAGCGGTCGCCCGCGCGCCGGTCGTGACCGTCATGGGTCACGTTGACCATGGTAAGACGTCGCTGCTCGACTACATTCGTCGCGCCAAGGTTGCGGCGGGCGAGGCTGGCGGTATTACCCAGCACATCGGCGCCTACCACGTTGAAACCGACCGCGGCATGGTGACGTTCCTCGACACCCCGGGTCACGCCGCGTTTACCGCGATGCGTGCCCGTGGTGCCAAGGCCACCGACATCGTGATCCTGGTGGTCGCGGCGGACGACGGCGTCATGCCGCAAACCATCGAAGCTGTTCAGCATGCCCAGGCAGCTGGCGTGCCGCTGGTGGTTGCAGTGAACAAGATCGACAAGCCGGGCGCTGATCTCGATCGCATCCGCAGCGAACTGTCGGTTCACGGCGTGACCTCTGAAGAGTGGGGTGGCGACACTCCATTCGTCCCGGTTTCCGCGAAGATGGGTACTGGCGTCGACGAACTGCTCGAAGCTGTCCTGTTGCAGGCCGAGGTTCTGGAATTGACCGCTACGCCTTCGGCTCCAGGCCGTGGCGTGGTGGTTGAATCGCGCCTCGACAAGGGCCGCGGCCCGGTGGCGACCGTGCTCGTCCAGGACGGTACCCTGCGCCAAGGCGACATGGTGCTGGTCGGTTCGAACTATGGCCGCGTGCGCGCCATGCTCGACGAGAACGGCAAGCCAATCAAGGAAGCCGGTCCGGCTATCCCGGTCGAGATCCTCGGCCTGGACGGGACTCCGGACGCTGGCGACGAAATGAGCGTTGTGGCTGACGAGAAGAAAGCCCGTGAAGTCGCGCTGTTCCGTCAAGGCAAGTTCCGCGAAGTCAAGCTGGCCCGTGCTCACGCCGGCAAGCTGGAGAACATCTTCGAGAACATGGGCCAGGAAGAGAAGAAGACGCTCAACATCGTCCTCAAATCCGACGTCCGTGGCTCGCTGGAAGCTTTGCAGGGCGCTCTGAACGGCCTGGGTAACGACGAAGTGCAAGTGCGCGTGGTCGGTGGCGGTGTCGGTGGTATCACCGAATCCGACGCCAACCTGGCACTCGCCTCCAACGCTGTACTGTTTGGCTTCAACGTGCGTGCCGATGCCGGTGCTCGCAAGATCGTCGAGCAGGAAGGCCTGGATATGCGTTACTACAACGTGATCTACGACATCATCGAAGACGTCAAGAAAGCGTTGACCGGTATGTTGGGCAGCGACGTGCGGGAGAACATCCTGGGCGTGGCCGAAGTTCGCGATGTGTTCCGTTCGCCGAAGTTCGGTGCGATCGCCGGTTGCATGGTGATCGAAGGTGTCGTTCACCGTAACCGTCCTATCCGTGTATTGCGTGAAGACATCGTTATCTTCGAAGGCGAGCTGGAATCCCTGCGCCGCTTCAAGGATGACGCTTCCGAAGTGCGTGCCGGCATGGAGTGCGGTATTGGCGTCAAGAGCTACAACGACGTCAAGGTTGGCGACAAGATCGAAGTCTTCGAGAAGGTCCAGGTTGCTCGCAGCCTCTGACTCGCGCACTTCAAGAGCCGCATCGGGCAGCCGCATGAACATGCGCTGCCGTGCAGGCGGACTCTAAACGCAACGCCCGGTCTGGCTTTTGCCAGGCCGGGCGTTTGCCGCTTTCAGACCTCGCGGGTTTCACCGTGGGGCAGTAACAGGTAACAAGACATGGCAAAAGAATACAGCCGTACCCAACGAATCGGCGATCAGATGCAGCGCGAGCTGGCCCAACTGATCCGTCGCGAAGTCAAGGACCCGCGCGTCGGCCTGGTCACCATTACCGCAGTGGAAGTCAGCCGTGACGTCGGTCATGCCAAGATTTTCATCACCGTGATGGGCCAGGACAGCGCCGAAGAAATCGCCCAGAGCATCAAGGTGCTCAACTCGGCCGCCGGCTTCCTGCGCATGCAGTTGGCCCGGGAGATGAAGCTGCGCAGCGTTCCGCAGTTGCACTTCCACTACGACGAAAGCGTCGTGCGAGGCGCGCATCTGTCAGCGCTGATCGAGCGCGCCGTGGCTGAAGACAGCCAGCACCCGGCTGCGGCTGAACCCGAAGACACCAAGGAGTAACCGGTGGCTCAGGTCAAACGTATCCGTCGTAATGTCAGCGGTATCATTCTGCTCGACAAACCGTTGGGATTCACCTCCAACGCAGCCCTGCAGAAGGTTCGCTGGTTGCTCAACGCCGAGAAGGCTGGCCACACCGGTAGTCTCGATCCGCTGGCTACTGGCGTGCTGCCCCTGTGTTTCGGCGAGGCGACCAAGTTCTCCCAGTACCTGCTCGATTCCGACAAGGGTTATGAAACCCTGGCGCAGTTGGGCAAGACCACCACCACGGCGGACGCCGAAGGTGAGGTTTTGCTGGAACGCCCGGTGACCGTTGGTCAGACGGATATCGAGGCGGTCTTGCCGAAGTTTCGCGGGCAAATCAGTCAGATACCGCCGATGTACTCTGCCCTCAAGCGCGATGGACAGCCGTTGTACAAACTGGCCCGTGCAGGTGAAGTAGTGGAGCGTGAACCGCGTTCTGTTACTATTGCGCGCTTGGAATTGCTGGCCTTTGACGGTAATACTGCACGGCTAGCCGTGGATTGCAGCAAAGGCACCTATATCCGTACCCTGGTGGAGGATATCGGCGAGCAACTCGGCTGTGGCGCGTACGTGGCAGAATTGCGACGGACCCAGGCCGGGCCTTTCACGTTAGCCCAGACGGTCACGTTGGAAGAGCTCGAAGCCGTGCATGCCGAAGGCGGGAATGAAGCGGTCGACCGTTTCCTGATGCCGTCGGACAGCGGTTTGCTCGACTGGCCGCTGCTGCAGTTCTCTGAACACAGTGCGTTCTACTGGCTCAACGGCCAGCCAGTACGTGCCCCGGATGCGCCGAAGTTCGGCATGGTTCGGGTACAGGATCACAATGGTCGCTTCATCGGTATCGGTGAAGTGAGCGAAGACGGGCGCATTGCGCCACGTCGATTGATTCGGTCGGAATGACCGGAACCAGCCTGCGTAACAACAGGCTGGCGAGTGTGGCTGTTAACAGGCACGGTCACTACTCATTTATAGATACAGGGATTTGTCCCTGGCCTGTTGAAGCTGTTTCATTGAAACAGTTTCCTGACTAAAAGGATTGCCTCATGGCTCTCGACGTTCAAGAAAAAGCTCAAATCGTAGCTGACTACCAGCAAGCTGTTGGTGACACTGGTTCGCCAGAAGTGCAAGTTGCACTGCTGACCGCCAACATCAACAAACTGCAAGGTCACTTCAAGGCCAACGGTAAAGATCACCACTCCCGTCGTGGTCTGATCCGCATGGTAAACCAGCGCCGTAAACTGCTGGACTACCTGAAAGGCAAGGACGTGAGCCGTTACAGCGCTCTGATCGCTCGCCTGGGTCTGCGTCGCTAATCAGCGATTGCGCTAGAGGTTGGTGGTCTGTCGTACGTCAGGGGTTTCCCTTTGGCGCATGGCAGGCTCCCAGCCTCAAGTTTTATCTGGATGCACGTTTTACCCTGGACAGTCGCCGGGCCGATTCCCGTCATTGCCCAAGAATTTCGCAAGAAGACAAGTTCCCCCAAGAGCCACAAAGAAGGTAGGACACCGTGAACCCGGTAATCAAAAAATTCCAGTTCGGTCAGTCGACCGTTACCCTCGAGACCGGCCGTATCGCCCGTCAGGCCTCCGGCGCAGTGCTGGTCACCGTTGACGACGACGTCAGCGTATTGGTGACCGTTGTCGGCGCCAAGCAAGCCGATCCAGGCAAGGGCTTCTTCCCTCTGTCTGTCCACTACCAGGAAAAGACTTACGCAGCCGGTAAGATCCCTGGCGGTTTCTTCAAGCGCGAAGGCCGTCCTTCCGAGAAAGAAACCCTGACTTCCCGACTGATCGACCGTCCGATCCGTCCGCTTTTCCCAGAAGGCTTCATGAACGAAGTGCAGGTCGTCTGCACCGTCGTGTCCACCAGCAAGAAGACCGATCCGGACATCGCTGCGATGATTGGTACCTCGGCTGCCCTGGCCATCTCCGGCATTCCTTTCGATGGCCCGATCGGCGCTGCCCGCGTCGCCTTCCACGAAAGCACCGGCTACCTGCTGAACCCGACCTACGAGCAGTTGAAGGCATCGAGCCTGGACATGGTCGTGGCCGGTACTTCCGAAGCCGTGCTGATGGTTGAATCCGAAGCCAAAGAACTGACCGAAGACCAGATGCTGGGCGCCGTGCTGTTCGCCCACGACGAGTTCCAAGTGGTGATCAACGCCGTCAAGGAACTGGCCGCCGAAGCCGCCAAGCCAACCTGGACCTGGGCGCCACAGCCAGAAGCCACCGAGCTGCTGGGCGCGATCCGTGCCGAGTTCGGCGACGCGATTTCCCAGGCCTACACCATCACCATCAAGGCCGACCGTTATGCGCGTCTGGGCGAGCTGCGTGACCAGGTCGTCGCCAAGTTCTCCGGCGAAGAAGGCCAGCCATCGGCCAGCGACGTGAAGGCTGCGTTCGGTGAAATCGAATACCGCACCGTTCGCGAAAACATCGTCAACGGCAAGCCGCGTATCGATGGTCGCGACACCCGCACCGTACGTCCGCTGAACATCGAAGTCGGCGTTCTGCCGAAGACCCACGGTTCGGCACTGTTCACCCGTGGCGAGACCCAGGCACTGGTCGTTGCAACACTGGGCACCGCCCGTGACGCACAACTGCTGGACACCCTGGAAGGCGAAAAGAAAGACCCGTTCATGCTGCACTACAACTTCCCTCCGTTCTCGGTGGGCGAGTGTGGTCGCATGGGTGGCGCCGGTCGTCGCGAAATCGGCCACGGCCGTCTGGCCCGTCGTTCGGTCCAGGCCATGCTGCCAGCCGCTGACGTGTTCCCGTACACCATCCGCGTGGTATCGGAAATTACCGAATCCAACGGCTCGAGCTCGATGGCTTCGGTCTGCGGCGCTTCCCTGGCCCTGATGGACGCTGGTGTGCCGATGAAGGCTCCGGTTGCCGGCATCGCCATGGGTCTGGTTAAAGAAGGCGAGAAGTTCGCTGTCCTGACCGACATCCTGGGTGACGAAGACCACCTGGGCGACATGGACTTCAAAGTGGCCGGTACCGCCAAAGGCGTCACCGCACTGCAGATGGACATCAAGATCAAAGGCATCACCGAAGAGATCATGGAAATCGCCCTGGGCCAAGCCCTGGAAGCGCGCCTGAACATCCTCGGCCAGATGAACCAGATCATCGGTCAGTCCCGCACCGAGCTGTCGGAAAACGCTCCGACCATGATCGCGATGAAAATCGACACCGACAAAATCCGTGATGTCATCGGTAAAGGCGGCGCGACCATCCGTGCGATCTGTGAAGAAACCAAGGCCTCGATCGACATCGAAGACGACGGTTCGATCAAGATCTTCGGCGAAACCAAGGAAGCGGCGGAAGCAGCACGCCAGCGCGTCCTGGGCATCACCGCCGAAGCCGAGATCGGCAAGATCTACGTCGGCAAGGTTGAGCGCATCGTCGACTTCGGCGCGTTCGTCAACATCCTGCCGGGCAAGGACGGCCTGGTTCACATCTCCATGCTGAGCGATGCTCGTGTCGAGAAAGTGACCGACATCCTGAAAGAAGGCCAGGAAGTGGAAGTGCTGGTACTGGACGTGGACAACCGCGGCCGTATCAAGCTGTCCATCAAGGACGTCGCGGCAGCCAAGGCATCGGGCGTCTAATCACTCCCTCGCTTAGCCGCTGAACAAGCAAACGCCCCGACTGGTTCGGGGCGTTTTGCTGTGCGCGCAAAAATCATTTTTGCCGCGGGTTGCCTGCCCTCTGGCTCAATGCTAGGTTTAGCCCCACGCCCGTGTAGCTCAGTCGGTAGAGCAGCGCACTCGTAACGCGAAGGTCGCAGGTTCGATTCCTGTCTCGGGCAAAGTCACACTTGTTTTCAGATGATCCCCCGAATGGTTCTGAAGGCCAGGTAAACCGGGCTTCCAACGGCTTCCTGCGTCAGAGAGATCCTTGATGATCCAGATCCATCTTCCATTCCCAGATCAGCGAGAACGCCATGACCGTTAAAGAATTGAGTCAAGAAGCCAGACACCAAGAAGCCCTGGAAAAGTACTTGAACGAAACGCCGCAGCTGCGGGATGAGATCAAGGACCTACCCGCCGATGATCAGAAAGACCAGATCCAATGGGCGTTCGAAGACGAGGCCGAAGCCCAGGGGCTGCAGCCTTGGGAGTTGACACTCAAATACACCAGCACGCCTGAAGAGTTCGAGGCGCAGCGCCTTGCCTTGCACAAGGAGGCTGCCGAGGTGTTGGGTGTGGAATGGGATGAATACTGCGAGATGAACAATCTGGTGGTCTGAAGAAAACGCCAGCCTTTTGAGGCTGGCGTTTTTCGTTGTCAGAGGCTCAAGCGCATCGACAAATCCACGGCCTTCACATCCTTGGTCATCGCACCGATAGAGATGTAATCCACTCCGGTCTCGGCAATCGGGCGCAACGTGCTCTCGTTGATGCCGCCGCTGGCTTCCAGCTTGGCCTTGCCGCCGTTCAGACGCACCGCTTCGCGCATGTCGTCCAGGCTCAGTTCGTCGAGCATGATGATGTCGGCACCTGCCGCCAGCGCTTCTTTCAATTCCGCCAGGCTTTCGACTTCGACTTCCACCGGTTTACCCGGTGCGATCTGCTGGGCGGCGCTGATGGCCTGGGCAATCCCGCCGCAAGCGGCAATGTGGTTTTCCTTGATCAGGAACGCGTCGTACAGGCCGATGCGGTGGTTGTGACAGCCACCGCAGGTCACGGCGTACTTCTGGGCCAGACGTAGCCCAGGCAACGTTTTGCGAGTGTCCAGCAGCTTGACCTGGGTATCGGCGACGAAGTCGGCCAGGTAGCGAGCCCGGGTGGCAACGCCCGATAGCAACTGCAGGAAATTCAGCGCGCTGCGTTCGCCCGTCAGCAGTGAGCGGGCCGGGCCTTCGAGGTGGAACAGGGCTTGGTCAGGGCTCACGCGGTCGCCGTCATGTACTTGCCAATGCACCGCGACACGTGGGTCCAACTGCCGGAACACCGCATCCACCCAGGCCGTGCCGCTGATGATCGCTGCTTCACGGGTGATGATGGTGGCCTTGGCCAGGCGTTCGGCGGGGATCAGTTGCGCGGTGATGTCGCCGCTGCCGATGTCTTCCAACAGCGCGCGGCGCACATTGGCTTCGATTTCGGCGGTCAGGTCGGCGAGATGTAGATTCGGCATAACAGGCTCCACGAACAAAGTGGCCGGATTATATCCGCTTGGCACCTGTTGGCTTGCATTTGGTCGCGTCCACGCAACATTTACCCGAAATGCCGGTCATTTATTGCGATCTCTTTGAGCCTGTTCACAGAGTCCTCTGGTGTGGCGGGCTCTTTTTACCGGATAATCCGCCTTTCGTTTGACGTCATGAGTTTGACGTCGCGAGCCGAAGAATGCCGTTTCAGGAGTCCAGGATGCATAACGACGGGAATGTAGTGCCTTTGCATAAAGTGCCTACCGACCAGGCGAATCGTTCGCCGCTCGCCCGGCTGCCGGTCATTCTGCTCCAGGTTCGCGACAAGGCCGCGCAGCAGTTGCGCGTGGGTCTGCAGGGCTTGTTCGATAACGCCGATGACACGTTGTTCGAAATGGCCGACCGGGCGCGCAATGATCTCGAGCAGAACCTCTACTTCGAAGCCATGCGCGACTTGCGTTTGAAACGCAAAAGCATCGAGCGTGAATTCATCGAACAGTTTTTCGAGGCTTTTGTCAGTCTCGCCCAGTACGACCTTACCCAGGCGACCCTGGCGCCCGTGGTGGGCGCCATACCGGCCCAGCCAAACCATGACGAGCTGGAGCGCCGCCTGGCGGTGGAAACCATGGTCGCCCGAGTGATCAGCCGCGACGGCGTGTCGCTCGACCAACTCACGGCGCGGCTCAGTGTGTTGCTGGACCGGCCATTGACGAACCAGTTGAACCCGTTAAGCCCAGGTTTATTGTGCGGGCATTTCCTTCAGGCTGGACGCAACCTGGGCGTGGGGATCAAGGTCAAGCTGATCCTGCTCAAGCTGTTCGAGCGTTATGTGCTCAGCGAATGCGACCAGTTCTATGCGCAGGCCAATCAATTGCTCGCCGCGACGGGCGTCTTGCCGGACCTCAAGATCTCACCGTCGCGACGGGCATCGGATCGTGTCGAGGAAGTCGCCCAACCCAACGTCGATGGCGCCGCCAGGCCAAGGGCCGATGACGTCGACGACAGCGTCCAGGAGGTCTTCGCCGCGTTGCAGAAATTGCTGGTGCAGGTACGGGGCAGCGTCGCGCCAACCTTGGAAGCCAGCGCCCCAGCCCAGCCGATTTCGAAACGGGACCTGCTGCGATTGTTGTCTCATTTGCAGCAGTACGTTCCCTCGCCCACGGTGCAGGACGAGTTCGACCTGCGCAGCCAGCTCGAACAGTTGCTGACGCGTGTCAGCGTCAAGAGTGGCAAGTCCCGGGTCGTCGACGGCGCCGACGAAGACGTGATCAACCTGATCGCGATGATGTTCGAGTTCATTCTCGACGACCAGAACCTGCCGGACTCCCTCAAGGCGCTGATCGGTCGACTGCAGATTCCGATGCTCAAGGTCGCGGTACAGGACAAGAGTTTCTTCAGCCGAGGCAATCATCCGGCCCGCCGGCTGCTCAACGAAATTGCTGCCGCTGCGATGGGTTGGGGCGATTGCGACGATCATCAGCGCGACAGTCTTTACCTGCGCATCGAGCAAGTCGTGCAGCGTTTGTTGAACGACTTCGTTGACGACCCGGCGATATTTTCCGAAGTGCTGGCGGACTTCCTGGCGTTCACCAGCGATGAACGTCGTCGCAGCGAACTGCTGGAGCAACGCATTCGCGACGCTGAAGAAGGGCGGGCCAAGGCCGAACTGGCCCGACAGCGGGTCGAAGGGGCGCTGAACCACATCATGCTGGGCAAGGTCTTGCCCCAGGCTGTGGTGGATTTCGTCCAGCAGGCGTGGAGCCAGGTGTTGTTGCTGACCGGCTTCAAACATGGCGAGCAATCAGCTGAATGGCAGGCCGACGTGCTGACCCTCGAGCAGTTGGTGTGGAGCGTCCAGCATCACGAAGAACCCGACGCCGGCCTGCGCTTGCTGGCGATGGTGCCGGAGCTGCTCAAGGCCCTGCGCGACGGCTTGAGCCGTTCGGCGTTCGATCCGTTCGCCACCAGCGAATTCTTCAGCGAACTGGAAGTGCTCCATGTCCAGGCTCTCCAACGGCTGGGCCAGGCAACGGAGCAGGCACAGCCGGCGGATTCGCCGGTGCTGGTCGAGGTGGTGGAACCCATCGTCCTGCGGGCTGCGCCGGTAACCGCGACGGACGAACCGACCGTACGCTTGCCTGCCGATGACGTGGGCCTGCTCCAGGTCGATCAACTGCGCCTGGGAAGTTGGGTCGAATTCCAGGAAGACGAAGACAACAATCTTCGTTGCAAACTCGCAGCGATCATCCAGGCCACTGGCAAGTATGTCTTCGTCAACCGTACCGGCCTCAAGGTCCTTGAGCACAGCCGCACCAGCCTGGCCTTGGAGTTCCGCCGTGGGGCGGCGCGGTTGCTGGACGATACCCTGTTGTTCGACAGGGCGCTGGAATCCGTGCTGGGCAACCTGCGCCAGCTCAATCGCGGCAAGTGATCGCGCAGCCGGGGCCGATCGCGGCATACTGACGGCCTTCACCGTCTCATCGAAGGAACCTGTATGCAGCTGGACTCCGCGAGCGGTTGGTGCGATGGCGTGCGTCATTGCCCTTCGCCCAACTTCAATGCGCGCCCCGAGGGCGAGATCTCCCTGCTGGTCATCCACAACATCAGCTTGCCACCGGCACAGTTCGCCACGGGCAAAGTGCAGGAATTTTTCCAGAATCGCCTGGATGTCACGGAACATCCCTATTTTGCGGGTATCGCGGACCTGCGCGTGTCCGCGCATTTTCTGATCGAACGTGACGGCACCGTGACCCAGTTTGTCTCTTGTCTTGATCGTGCCTGGCACGCTGGTGTTTCGTGTTTCGAAGGGCGGGAGACGTGTAACGATTTTTCCATAGGCATCGAGCTTGAAGGCACCGATGACCTACCGTTCACCGACGGGCAATATGTCGCCTTGGTGGACTTGACCCGGCAGCTGCAAAAAGCGTTTTCGGCGATCACGGTGCAGCGCATCTGCGGGCACAGCGACATCGCGCCGGGGCGCAAGACCGATCCGGGGCCGGCATTCGACTGGGCGCGTTACCGCGCGGCCCTGACAGAAGGGGAAGGACAATGAGTTTTCTGGTGTTGCTGCTGGCGGTCTGGATCGAGAAGTTCTCGGCCTTGCGCCAGCGGGTCCAGCGTGACGGCGGCTGGCTGGGCGAGCTGAACAAGCTTGAAGCGAGTCCGCGCTGGGGCAACCGGCCCTGGCTGGTGCTGGTGGTGATGGTTCTGCTGCCGGTTTCGCTGCTGGCGTTGCTACTCTGGGTGCTGGAGCCGGTGGCCTATGGTTTGCTGGCGCTGCCGATTCACCTGTTGGTGGTCATCTACAGCCTGGGGCGCGGCGATCTGTTGGCTGATCTCGGGCCGTTTCGCGATGCCTGGCGACGTGAAGACCTGCAAGCGGCCACCCATGTGGCCAAGCGTGACCTGAACATCGATGCCGATGACGGTGAGCAGTTGCTCGAACGGGTCCAGGGGCATTTGCTATGGCAGGCTTACCAGAGTTTTTTCGCGGTGATCTTCTGGTACTTCCTGCTGGGACCCGTGGCCGCCCTGAGTTATCGATTGTTGGCGTTGGCCGCCGAGCACAGCCAGAACCCGGGTGTGGCCGAGCGTGCAGCGCAACTGCGCCACGCCTTCGACTGGGTACCGGTGCGATTGCTGGCGGCGAGCTTCGCCCTGGTGGGCAACTTCGTCGCGGTCAGTCGGGTCATGCTGCATGAACTGTTGAACTGGAACATCAGCGCCGCCGACCTCATCGACAAAGTCGGCTTGGTCGCCGGCGAGATTCCCACGCCGGTCGCCGGGCCGGACGGCATCAACAGCCTGGATCGACTTTGGGAATTGCTGCTGCGCGCTGCGTTGCTCTGGTATGCCGGGTTCGCATTATGGACGGTGTTGGCCTGATCGAACCCAGCAAGTTCGTAACGCTAAGCTGTCGTGGCGAGGGAGCTTGCTCCCGCTCGGCTGCGCAGCAGTCGTAAACCAGGATAAAAACGATCCCCTCTGCGCAAACCCCACGGGGCCTACCGCACAGGCCTGCGGGAGCGAACTCCCTCGCCACTGGATCGTGTGCCCTCGTTAACCTTAAGTTACAAATCTCCCTGCCGAATTAGGCTATACAGGAACAGCGTCCGAATAGTGGCTTTGTGCTGTCTGCGTGCGCAGCTCATAACAATAAAAACTACCGGGAGACTTCCCTTGTGAAGAGTTTGCTCTGGCCCGCCGTCGCCCTGATGAATCGCCTGAGCTTCGGCATGAAGTTCAGCCTGATCAGTGTCCTGTTCCTACTGCCGATGCTGGTGACCAATTTCTTTCTGGTGCGTGATTCCTACCGCGAGTTCCAGGGCACGCAAGTGGAGCTGCAAAGCCTGGATTTGCTGGGCAGCAGCCTGGCGCTGCGGCGTGACCTGGAGACGCTGAACGACCTGGTGCAGATCAATGCCAGCCTGGGCCAGTCGGGCAAGGCTGGCGACGTGGACGCGAAGATCGCCGCGCTCGAGCACAAGGTGCTCGCCCGGTTGCAAGGCATGACGGCCATGGCGATGGAGCCCGAGCACGTCAGTGCCTTCGATACCAAGCGCGACGAAATGATCGCCGCTTTCAAGGCCCAACAAGCCGAAAGCTCGCTGCAGAGCAAAAGCGCGTTGATCGGCAATCTGCTCAACAATGCACAAATATTCGGCCAGATCATCGCCAGTCAGGCCGGCCTGAGCCGTGACAACCAGGCCGACATCCGCCAGCTCAGCGAGCTGATCGTCGGCCTGACGCCCAGGGTCACTCAGATTTTGGGCGAGGGCCGTGCCTTGGGCGCTTCTTCGTTGGGGTTGGGTTTCCTCAATTCCGCGTCGAGTACCCGGTTCGATGAGTTGCTGGTGCAAATCGAGAAGCTCCAGGGCGAATATGAGCTGAAACTGCAGGACGCGCTGGGCTCGAGCAAGGCCGTCGGACAAGCACTCGCCGATCAGGCCGGTGGCAGCAAGAGCACCCTCAAGCAAGCGGCCGAGCTGATTGAAAACCAGGTCGTCATGGCGGACACCCTCGATGCGCCATGGCCGGCATTCTTCGATCAGGTCAGCGGCCTGATGGAGCAGACCTATCGGTTGAACGAGGCGACGTTGGGCTTTCTCGGTGTGCAATTGCAGCACCGCCTGGAGCAGAACCGCAGCCACATGGTGCTACAGGCGGTGGCGCTCGCAGCGGTGTTCCTGTTGATTTTCTATCTGTACGCCGGTTTCTACGCCTCGACACGCACGACGCTCAAGCACCTGGGGGCGATGATGGACAAAGTCGCGGCGGGGGATATGACAGTCAGTTTCGTCGCCCGCAGCAAGGATGAGCTGGGAGAGTTGGGCGAGGTGTTCAATGGCACCGTGGCGAAGATCCATGACTTGATCGAACAGGTCGGCCACACCGTCGCCGAGGTCGAGCGCCAGGCCGGGCAGGTGGAAACGGTATCGGCCCAGAGCAACCAGGCCGTGGCCGGCCAGCGCAGCCAGATCGAACTGGTCGCCACGGCGATGAACCAGATGTCCGCCACTGCCCAGGAAGTCGCCCGCAGCGCTGCGGCGGCGGTCAGCAGCGCCCATAGCGTGAATGATGAAACCCTCAGTGGACGAGGCTTGGTGGAATCCCAGCAGGGCAGCATCGCCCGGCTCGCCAGCGAAATCGACCAGTCGGTGCAGGTGATCAATCAACTGGCGACCGACAGCCAGGCCATCAGCCGCGTCCTCGATGTGATCAAGAGCATTGCCGAGCAAACCAACCTGCTGGCCCTCAACGCCGCTATCGAAGCCGCCCGTGCCGGCGAGCAAGGGCGCGGATTTGCGGTGGTGGCCGACGAGGTGCGAACCCTGGCCAAGCGGACCCAGCAGTCGACCGAAGAAATCGAAGCGATGATCAGCCGCCTGCACGGCGGCGTCGGTGCCGCCGTCAAGGCGATGGGCACCAGCCATGAGATGGCCAGCGGCACGGTTGGCCAGTCGGAGAAGGTCCAGCAGGCGCTGGAAAACATTCTTGGCGCCGTTGGCATGATCGTCGACCAGAACCAGCAGATCGCCGCTGCGGTGGAGCAGCAGACCGCCGTCGCCCATGACATCGACCAGAACATCGTCGAGATCAACCGCGCCGGCGAACGCACCGCCGAAGGGGCTCACCAGACCGAAGACGCCAGCCGCGAACTGTCCTCCCAAGTGGTGCGGCTCAAGCAACTGATCAATGCGTTTCGGGTGTGATCTCCTGCCTCACCACAGGCCCAATGTGGGAGCGAGCCTGTGTGGGAGCGAGCTTGCTCGCGATGGCGGAGTGTCAGCCAATGAAAGGTTGCCTGGATCACCGCTATCGCGAGCAAGCTCGCTCCCACAAGGATCACCACTGGAATAGCTGCCGGGCGTTTGCCGTGCTGGCCTCGGCCAGTCGTTCAGGCGTCACCGCCATGATGCCCGCCAACGCCTCGCAAATCGCCGGCAAATGCGCCGGGCTGTTGCGTTGCCCGGGAAACATCGACGGCGCCATGTCCGGTGAGTCGGTCTCCAGCACCACCGCATCCAGCGGCAGTTTCGGCAGCACCCGGTGCATGCGCAGGGCCTGGGGCCACGTGGCCGCGCCGCCGAGGCCGAGCTTGAAACCGAGCTTGATGTATTCGCGAGCCTCTTCGAAGCTGCCGGCAAAGGCATGGATGATGCCCGCACGGGCCGGGCAGATGCGTTTGAGCGTCGCGATCACGGCGGCGTGGCTGCGACGTACATGGATCAGCGCCGGCAGTTCGAAATCCCGGGCCAGTTCCAGCTGCGCCTCGAACAGCGTTTGCTGGCGATCGCGGTCCAGGGTCTGGACGTAATAGTCCAGGCCGATTTCCCCCACCGCGCACAACTGCCGATGCCCGGCCAGGCGCTCCAGCCATTCGCGCAACTGCGCCAGGTCTTCGCCGCGATGCTCGTCGAGAAACACCGGGTGCAGGCCCAGCGCGGCATGCAGGTGCGGGTCGCTTTGGACCAGGTCCCAGACGCGCTGCCAGTTGTCCCGATATACGCCCAGCACCACTATTTCCCGGACACCCAAGGCGCGGCTTTCGGCCAGCAGCGCCGGGCGATCCGCGTCGAAATCCGGGAAGTCCAGATGAGTGTGCGTGTCGATCAACTGCATATCCGCACCCTGAACCTCAGCCCTGGTGAATGCGCTGCTTGAACGTGCGCGCAATTGCCTGGACACCGGGTTGATAGACATCGTTTTCGATGGCCGCCAGCGCCAGTTCCAAGGCTTTGTCGGCGATCAGTTGATGCTGCTGGGACATGGCGTTGACCGGCAGCGGCAGGAAATCCAACAGTTGCGTGTCGCCAAAGGTGCCCAGGCGCAGGGGACGCGCCTTGAGCGGAAAATCATGCAGGGCATCGAACACCCCTTGCAGCAGTACATAAGAGGTGGTGATCAGCGCATCGGGGAGATGGCCCAGGCGCGCGAGCATGTCGTCCATCAACTGACGACCGCATTCACGGCTGAACGACTCGCCGTGCTCGATCAGCACCTGGCCTTCGAACCCGGCCAGCGCCTCGCGGAAACCGGCGGTCCGCTCCTGGCTGATGCTCAGTTCGGGGCGGGCGCTGATCAGCGCGATCTGCCGTGGATTCGTTTCCAGCAGGCTTCGTGTCAGTTGCAGGCTGGCCTGGCGGTCGTCGCTGATTACCGAGCAGAACTGCGCCGGTTCCATCACCCGGTCGATGGCGATGATCGGGATGCCCTTGGCCTGCAATTGGCGGTAGCTATCGTCTTCGGCGGGCAGGCAACTGGCAACGATCAGCGCATCGCAGCGTCGGGCGCGGAACAGTTGCAGCAACTGGCGCTCGCTGTCAGGCGCATCATCGGAGCTGGCGATCAGCAACTGGTAACCTCGGGCGCGGGCACCTTGTTCCAGCAGCTTGGCGATACGCGCGTAACTGGGGTTCTCCAGGTCGGGCAGGATGAACCCCAACGTGCGGGTATGCCGGCTGCGCAGTCCGGCGGCCTGTGGGTTGGGCGTGAAGCCATGCTCTTGGACCACCGCCCGCACCCGTTCGACGGTCGCGTTGCTGATGCGTTGTTGTTCGGCCTTGCCGTTGATGACGTAGCTGGCGGTGGTCACGGACACACCGGCGAGCTGGGCGATATCACTGAGTTTCAACCCGGTTTTCCTTGTTTTTTCGAGTTTGCCCCGACAATGAAGGCTCATCCTACCCGATTCGGATCGATGGTCACCCCCGGACGCTTTCGACAAGTTGCACTTCAAGGATGGGAGATTATCGAGTAACGTGCCAATCTTTCTAGATTAAACGTTTCAGCAAGCGTATTTTCAGGGCTTCAGGGTTTTCGGTCGCACTGCCGCGACACCGCCGCAAGCCGTTTGCAACGCTAAGCTGATTCATTCAAAACAATACCTGGCGCCAACCGGACGCCAAAAAGGAGAAAGCATGCTCGAGCTCACTCTAGAGCAGATATCCATGGCCCAGGTGGCTGTGGATAAAGACGCCGCGCTGCAACTGCTCGCTGACAAACTGGTGGCCGATGGCCTGGTAGCCGAGGGTTATCTTGCCGGATTGCAGGCCCGCGAGGCCCAGGGCTCGACCTTTCTTGGCCAAGGTATTGCCATCCCCCACGGTACACCGCAGACCCGCGACCTGGTGTATTCCACCGGCGTGCGCTTGCTTCAATTTCCCGAAGGCGTGGACTGGGGCGATGGCCAGATCGTTTACCTGGCGATCGGCATCGCCGCCAAATCCGACGAGCACCTGCGCCTGCTGCAACTGCTGACCCGCGCCCTCGGCGAGACCGATCTGGGCCAGGCATTGCGTCGCGCCGGCAGCGCCGAAGCCTTGCTGAAACTGCTGCAAGGCGCGCCGCAGGAGCTGGCGCTGGATGCGCAGATGATCGGCCTAGGCGTGTCGGCCGATGATTTCGAAGAACTGGTGTGGCGCGGCGCCCGTTTGTTACGCCAGGCCGATTGCGTGAGCAACGGCTTCGCCGGCGTGCTGCAGCAGGTCGAAGCGTTGCCTCTCGGCGATGGGCTCTGGTGGCTGCACAGCGAACAGACCGTCAAGCGCCCGGGCCTGGCCTTCGTCACGCCCGACAAACCCATTCGTTATCTGGGCCAACCCCTGAGCGGGTTGTTCTGCCTGGCCAGCCTCGGCGAGGCCCACCAGGCGTTGCTGGAAAGGCTTTGCGCATTGCTGATCGAAGGTCGCGGCCACGAATTGGGCCGCGCTACCAGCAGCCGCAAGGTCCTGGAAGTGCTGGGGGGCGAACTGCCCGCCGACTGGCCCAGCGCGCGCATCGGACTGGCGAATGCCCACGGCCTGCACGCGCGCCCAGCGAAAATCCTTGCCCAGCTGGCGAAAAGTTTCGAAGGCGAGATCCGCGTGCGCATCGTCGACGGCCAGGACAGCGCCGTATCGGTGAAGAGTCTGAGCAAACTGCTGAGTCTGGGCGCCCGTCGCGGTCAGGTCCTGGAGTTCATTGCCGAACCCAGCATTGCCGCCGACGCGTTGCCGGCGTTGCTCGCAGCCGTCGAAGAAGGTCTCGGCGAAGAGGTCGAACCGCTGCCGCCACCGAGCGCGCCGCGAGAAACCACCATTGCCGAAGTTGCCACCGTGCTGCTCGCGCCGGAATCCGGCAGCCTGATCCAGGCCGTCGCCGCCGCGCCGGGCATTGCCATCGGCCCGGCGCATATCCAAGTGCAGCAAGACATCGATTATCCACTGCGTGGCGAGTCCCCGGCGATCGAGCGCGAGCGTCTACAAAACGCCCTAGGCCAGGTACGTCGGGACATCGAGGGCTTGATCGAGCGCGCCAAGGCCAAGGCCATCCGCGAGATTTTCATCACCCATCAGGAAATGCTCGACGACCCGGAACTGACCGACGAAGTCGACACCCGCCTGAAGCTGGGCGAGAGCGCGCAAGCAGCGTGGATGGGCGTGATCGAAGCCGCCGCGAAGGAACAGGAAGCCCTGCAGGATGCCTTGCTTGCCGAGCGCGCCGCCGATCTGCGGGATGTTGGCCGTCGGGTGCTGGCGCAGTTGTGCGGCATCGAGACCCCGGCTGAACCGGATCAACCCTACATCCTGGTGATGGACGAAGTCGGCCCCTCCGACGTCGCGCGCCTGGACCCGGCCCGCGTGGCGGGGATCCTCACCGCACGCGGCGGCGCCACCGCCCACAGTGCCATTGTCGCCCGCGCCCTGGGCATTCCGGCCTTGGTGGGCGCAGGCGCGGCGGTGTTGCTGTTGGCGCCGGGCACGTCCTTGCTGCTGGACGGGCAGCGTGGTCGGCTGCATGTCGACCCGGACGCCGCGACCCTGCAACGGGCCGCTGAAGAGCGCGACACCCGTGAGCAGCGCCTGAAAGTCGCCGCCGAACAGCGCCACCAACCGGCGCTGACCCGCGACGGTCATGCCGTTGAAGTATTCGCCAACATCGGCGAAAGCGCCGGCGTCACCAGCGCGGTGGAGCAGGGCGCCGAAGGCATCGGCCTGTTGCGCACCGAGCTTATCTTCATGGCCCACACCGAGGCCCCGGACGAAGCGACCCAGGAAGCCGAATACCGCAAGGTGCTCGATGGCCTGGCCGGTCGGCCGCTGGTGGTGCGCACCCTCGACGTCGGCGGCGATAAGCCGTTGCCTTATTGGCCGATCGCGAAGGAAGAAAACCCCTTCCTCGGCGTGCGCGGCATCCGCCTGACCTTGCAGCGCCCCCACGTCATGGAAGCGCAACTGCGCGCTCTGTTGCGCTCGGCGGACAACCGTCCGCTGCGGATCATGTTCCCCATGGTCGGCAGCATCGACGAGTGGCGCCAGGCACGGGACATGACCGAGCGTCTGCGTCGCGAGATCCCCGTGGCGGATTTGCAATTGGGCATCATGATCGAAGTGCCGTCCGCCGCGCTGCTGGCGCCGGTACTCGCCAAGGAAGTCGATTTCTTCAGCGTCGGCACCAACGACCTGACGCAATACACCCTGGCGATCGACCGTGGTCACCCGACCCTGTCGGCCCAGGCCGATGGCTTGCACCCGGCGGTATTGCAACTGATCGACATCACCGTGCGCGCCGCCCATGCCCATGGCAAATGGGTCGGTGTGTGCGGCGAGCTGGCGGCCGATCCGCTGGCGGTGCCGGTGTTGGTGGGCCTGGGCGTGGACGAGTTGAGTGTCTCGGCCCGCAGCATCGCGGAGGTCAAGGCACGAGTCCGCGAATTGAGCCTGGCACAAGTACAAACCCTGGCCCAAGCGGCATTGGCCGTGGGCAGCGCCGATGACGTGCGCGCATTAGTGGAGGCGCTGTAATGGCGAAGATTCTTACCCTGACCCTTAACCCGGCGCTCGACCTCACGGTGGAGTTGGCGCGCCTGGAACCGGGCCAGGTCAACCGCAGCGACGCCATGCACGCCCACGCCGCCGGCAAGGGCGTGAACGTGGCGCAGGTGCTGGCGGACCTCGGCCACACCCTGACCGTCAGTGGTTTCCTGGGTGAAGACAACGCCCAAGTGTTCGAGACGCTGTTTATCCAGCGTGGCTTCGTCGACGCTTTTATTCGCGTCCCCGGCGAAACCCGCAGCAACATCAAGCTGGCCGAACAGGACGGACGCATCACTGACCTCAACGGTCCTGGCCCGATGGTCGATGAAGCCGCGCAACAAGCGTTGCTGGAACGTCTCGAGCAGATAGCCCCAGGCCACGATGCCGTAGTGGTTGCCGGCAGCATGCCCCGAGGCGTCAGTGCGCAATGGTTGCAGGCGCTGATCATGCGGCTCAAACAGCTCGGCCTGAATGTCGCCCTCGACACCAGCGGCGAAGCGTTGCGCGTCGCCCTGGCGGCGGGGCCATGGCTGATCAAGCCCAATACCGAGGAGCTGGCCGATGCGCTGGGTTGCGACGTGGTGACCGAGGTCGCCCAGGCACAAGCGGCTCAGCGGTTGCATGCCCAAGGCGTGGAACATGTGGTGATTTCCCACGGCGCCGACGGTGTGAATTGGTTCAGCGTTGGTTCGGCCCTGCATGCCTCGCCGCCCAAGGTCACTGTCGCCAGCACCGTGGGCGCCGGCGATTCGCTGTTGGCCGGCATGCTGCATGGATTGCTCGCTGCCCACGCACCGGAGCAGACCCTGCGCACCGCCACGGCCATCGCCGCCATGGCGGTCACCCAGATCGGGTTCGGCATCCACGACACCGCGTTGCTGGCGTCGCTTGAACAGGGCGTGCGCGTGCGCCCCCTGACAGAACAATAAGAGGGTTCGCAAGATGAAATTAGCCATTGTGACGGCTTGCCCGAACGGCATGGTCACCAGCGTGTTGTGCGCCCGCCTGCTGGATGCGGCGGCCCAGCGCCAAGGTTGGAGCACCAGTGTCGAAGTCCATGACGCGGCCCACCCGGAACGCCAGTTGTCGGCGGCGACCCTCGAAGCGGCCGAATGGGTATTGCTGGTTGCCAGCGGCCCGGTGGACCTGTCGCGATTCGTTGGCAAGCGGGTGTTTCGCAGCACCCCGGCCCTCGCCCTGCAGGACGTTGACGCGGTGCTACGTCGCGGCGCCGAAGAGGCCCAAGTGCTGGGCGAGGCCGAGGTGCTCGCCGAAGAACCTGCGCCATCGACCGAACGCGCCCCGCGCCTGGTGGCCATCACCGCGTGCCCGACCGGCGTCGCCCATACCTTCATGGCCGCTGAAGCCTTGCAACAGGCAGCGGCACGCTTGGGTTATGACCTGAAGATCGAAACCCAGGGCTCGGTGGGTGCCCGCAACCCGCTCAGCCCCGAGGCGATTGCCGAGGCCGATGTGGTGTTGCTGGCGACCGATATCGAGGTCGCCACCGAGCGTTTCGCCGGTAAGAAAATCTATCGCTGCGGCACCGGCATTGCGTTGAAACAAGCCGAAGCCACGCTGAAAAAAGCCTTGGCCGAAGGCGTCCAGGAAAGCGCAGCGAGTGGTGCTTCCACGGGCCCGGCGAAGGCGGAAAAAAGCGGTGTCTATAAACACTTGCTGACGGGTGTTTCGTTCATGCTGCCGATGGTGGTAGCGGGTGGCTTGATGATCGCTTTGTCGTTCGTATTCGGCATCGAGGCCTTCAAGGAACCTGGCACTCTCGCAGCAGCGCTGATGCAGATTGGCGGCGACACCGCATTCAAATTGATGGTGCCGCTGCTGGCGGGCTACATCGCCTATTCGATTGCTGACCGACCTGGCCTGGCGCCAGGGATGATCGGCGGGATGCTGGCCAGCACCCTGGGCGCTGGATTCATCGGCGGCATCATCGCCGGTTTCCTCGCCGGGTATGCGGCCAAGGCGATCAACCGTTACGCGCGCCTGCCCCAGAGCCTTGAAGCGCTCAAGCCGATCCTGATCATTCCGTTGCTGGCGAGCCTGTTCACCGGCCTGGTGATGATCTACATCGTCGGCAAACCGGTGGCGGGCATGCTTGAGGGTCTGACCCATTTCCTCGACAGCATGGGCACCACCAACGCGCTTTTGCTGGGCGTGCTGCTGGGGGCGATGATGTGCGTGGACCTCGGTGGGCCGATCAACAAAGCCGCCTACGCGTTTTCCGTGGGACTGCTGGCTTCGCAAAGTTATGCACCCATGGCCGCGACTATGGCCGCCGGCATGGTGCCGCCGATTGGGCTGGGCATCGCCACGTTCATAGCCCGCCGCAAGTTCGCCAAGACCGAGCGTGAGGCCGGTAAGGCAGCGCTGGTGCTGGGGCTGTGCTTCATCTCCGAAGGCGCGATCCCGTTCGCTGCCAAGGATCCACTGCGGGTGATCCCGGCCAGCATTGCCGGCGGCGCGCTGACCGGTGCGCTGTCGATGTACTTCGGCTGCAAACTCATGGCGCCTCACGGCGGGCTGTTCGTGATGCTGATCCCCAACGCCATCAACCACGCGCTTTTGTACCTGCTGGCGATCGTGGCGGGGAGTTTGGTGACGGCAGTGGCGTATGCGCTGCTCAAGCGACCGGAAGTGGTGGAAATGGCGTTGGAGCCGGCGAAGGCCTGATCGCTTTTGAGACAGTAACTTTCCCCTTGTGGGAGCGAGCCTGCTCGCGAATGCGGTGTGTCAGTCGATGAGTTTGTTGTCTGACACACCGCTTCGCGAGCAGGCTCGCTCCCACAAAGGTCATTGATGTCCGGAAAATCCCTGTCACACCCACTTCACACAGCCATGCTTAAGTTTTCCCATTTGGGGAGAACACCATGAGCGAATTCGACCTGGGCCGCCGCCGTGTGATGCAAGTCGTTGGCGCGGGCTTGTTGCTGCCCGGGCTGGCCCCGGCCGTGATCGCTTCGGTCAAGGACCGGCCCGTGTTGACCGAAGGTGTGCAGTCGGGCGACTTGCAAGGTGATCGCGCGATGATCTGGAGCCGCAGCGACCGCCCGGCGAGGATGGTGGTGGAGTGGGACACCCGCAGTCAGTTCCCCAACCCCCGGCGCTTCGTCTCGGCGCTGGCCGATAGCCGCAGCGATTTCACCGCTCGGGTCGAGCTCACCGGCTTGCCACCCGACCAGGCGATTTTCTACCGCGTGCATTTCCAAGACGCCCAGAGCGGTGTGGCCAGCGAGCCGTGGCTCGGCCACCTGCGCAGCGCGCCGCAGTTCAAGCGCAACATCCGTTTTGTCTGGAGCGGCGACACCGTCGGCCAGGGTTTTGGTATCAATCCGGACATCGGCGGCATGCGCATCTATGAGGCCATGCGCCTGCGCCTGCCGGATTTCTTCATCCACAGCGGCGACACCATCTATGCCGACGGCCCGGTGCCGGCGCAGATCACCACAGAGGGCGGGCGCATCTGGCGCAACCTGACCACCGAAGCCAAGAGCAAGGTCGCCGAGACCCTGGATGAATATCGCGGTAACTACCGCTACAACCTGATGGATGAAAACGTCCGCCGTTTCAACGCCGAAGTGCCGCAGATCTGGCAGTGGGATGATCACGAAGTGGTCAACAACTGGTCGCCGGGCAAGCAATTGGACGAGCGCTACCAGACCAAGGATATCCACAGCCTGGTCGGTCGTGCGCGACAGGCCTGGTTGGAATACGCGCCGATGCGCCTGCAGAAGGCCGATGGGGGAGGGCGCATCTACCGCAAGCTCGGTTACGGGCCGATGCTGGATGTATTTGTGCTGGACATGCGCAGCTATCGACAAGCCAATGACGCGAACCTCGGTGCGGCCAAACCGTTCCTCGGGCGGGAGCAGTTGGACTGGCTCAAGCGCGAATTGAAGCAATCCGGTGCCCAGTGGAAAGTCATCGCTGCTGACATGCCCATCGGCCTGGGCGTGCCGGATGGCGAGGTCAGCCCCGGCGTTGCGCGTTGGGAAGCGGTCGCCAACGGTGACCCGGGCGAGGCCCAGGGGCGCGAAGTGGAGATCGCCGAATTGCTCGGTTATCTGCGCAAGCATCAGGTGCGCAACTACGTCTGGCTCACCGCCGACGTCCACTATTGCGCCGCCCACCACTACCATCCCGAACACGCCGCGTTCCAGGATTTCGAACCCTTCTGGGAGTTCGTCGCCGGCCCATTGAACGCCGGCAGCTTCGGGCCCAACGCCCTGGACAAGACCTTCGGCCCTGAAGTGGTGTTCCAGAAAGCCCCTCCGGCCCAGAACACCTCGCCGTTTGCCGGCTATCAGTTCTTTGGCGAGGTGAACATCGACGGGCAGAGCGGGGAGATGAGCGTGGTGCTAAGGGACCTGGAAGGGCTGGCGGTGTTCGAGAAGAAGTTGCAGCCGGTGTGAGTTCTGAAGCGCACTGCATCCAGTGTGGGAGCGAGCTCGCTCGCGATGGCGGTGTGTCGATCAAGAAAGCGTTGACTGACCATCCGCTATCGCGAGCAAGCTCGCTCCCACTGGGGATTCGATTCAATTCTGGATAAGCGTTCCGTCAGTACACATCCCGCCGATACCGCCCTTGCTCGATCAGCTTCTCCACTTCCTCACGCCCCAGCACCAGGTTGAGCACGTGATCCACCCCTGACGCCATGCCTTGCAGGCTGCCGCAGACATAGATCACCGCGCCGTCGGCCAGCCATTGCTTGAGCAATGCCGCCGATTCCAGCAGGCGATCCTGGACGTAGATTTTCTTGTCCTGGTCTCGGGAGAAGGCAAGGTCCAGTCGCTCCAGATCGCCGGAGGTGACCCATTCCTGAAGCTCATCGCGACAATGGAAATCGTGTTCGCGGTTGCGTTCGCCAAACAGCAGCCAGTTGCGTTGCATGCCCTCGGCAACACGGGCCTTGAGCAAACTGCGCAGGCCGGCCAGGCCGGTTCCGTTGCCCAGCAGGATCATCGGTACGCCTTGGGGTGGCAGATGAAAGCTGCTGTTGCGTCTTACCCGCAAGCTGATTGGGCTGCCCAGCGGCGCATGTTCGGTCAGCCAGCCGGAGCCGACGCCCAGGCTGCCATCGGCGCGGCGCTCCTGGCGCACGATCAGTTCCAGCACGCCATCGGCGGGGATCGATGCGATGGAGTATTCGCGCATTCCCAGCGGTGCCAACGCCTCCACCAGTGCCTGGGCGTGCAGGCCGACCAGATGGGCGCGGTTTTCCGGCAACTGGCGTGTCGCCAGGGCTTGTTCGAGTGTCTGCTGCAAGCCGTCGACGTGTACCCGAGCAATACCGGCGATGCCCAGCCCATCGAGGAAATGTTCAATGGCCCATGGATCATTGCGCGGCAGGATTTCCACCAGGTCACCGGCCAGCCAACTGCTCGGCCCCGGTGCGGTGAGGCCCAGCAGGTATACGCCAGACCCGCAGCTGTCGGGGTTGAGCAGGGTGCGTTGGTTCAACGTCCAATGCTCGAAACTCGGCGCCTGCCAGGTGTCCGCCGGGGCCTGGCCGGTGAGTTCCGCCAGCTGTTGTTGCCAGTGGCGCAAGGCGTAAGGATCGCCGCTGTCCACTTCCACCGGCGCGAACAGTGTCTTGCCGCCGTGTTCCGCCAGCCAGGCATGCAGGCGGCGGGCGAAGCCGCAGAAGTTTTCATATTGGCGGTCGCCCAGGCCCAGCACCGAATATTGCAAGCGTTCCAGGCTCAGCGGCTGGCCCAACACCTTGCGCTCGAAACCCCGGACACTGTCGGGGCCTTCGCCATCGCCGAAGGTACTGACCACGAACAAGGCGCGAGTGGAGCTGTTCAAATCCTGCTCGCTGACGCCGGCCAATGGCCGGACCTTCACCGGCAGGCCGGCGGCCTGGAGCTGGCCGGCGGTCTGCCAGGCCAGTTGCTCGGCGAAACCGCTCTGGCTGGCGAAACCGATCAGCCACGCCGGGGCGTCACCAGGGGTTTGGGTCAGCGCCTGGCGGGCCTTTTGGACCTGGCGCTTCTTGCGTCGACGATCGAGATACAACAGCCAGCCAGTGATGAAAAACAGCGGCATGGCCAGCGCGGCGACGGTCACCAGGATCCGGCCGACCAGGCCGAAGTAGCTGCCGACATGGAGGGCGTAGATGCTGGTCAGCAATTGCGCCTTGAAGCTTTTGTCGCTGTAGCGGCTGTGACGGCTGACGACGCCGGTGGCCGGGTCGAGGATAAGCTGGTTCAGCGCCCGGTCATGGGGGGAGTTTTTCAGCAGGTAGAACACGGTCGCCGGTTGTCCCGCTACCGGCGGCATGCGCACGTTATAGGCGGACAGGTCGGGGCCGGCGGCGCTGTAGATGCTGCTCCACATGGCGCGGTAGTCGGCGATCGGCGCCGGGCCACCGGGTGCGGGGCCGCGCTTGCGCACGCGCTCATCCTTGGGCGAATCGGAAAGCAGGCGGGTAACGCCTTTGTTGTACCACTCGTAGGACCAGGTCAGCCCGGTCAAGGCGGCCAGCAGGTAGAACACCAGGCACCAGGTGCCCGCGACGGAGTGCAGGTCCCAATTGAAACTGCGGCCTTTTTTTGCCCAATCGAGGGTCAGCCAGGCGCGCCAGTTTTTCCATTGGCGCGGCCAGCGCAGGTAAAGCCCGGACAGGCAGAAAAACACCAGGATCAGCGTGCACGCGCCGGTGATCTGCCGGCCTACGTCGTCCAGGGTGAGGACGCGGTGCAGACGGAGCATCAGACCAAAGAAGTCCTGCCCCACCACATCCCCCATGAATTGCGCGTTGTAGGGATTGAAGTAGCGCATCGGGCCACGCTTTTCCCCGGGCGGGGCGGTGAAAACCGCCCGTGCGGCGTTGCCGCTGTCGGTCTCTACCCAGAGCATGCTGACGGTCTTGCCGGACGCGGCTTCGATCTGTTCCACCAGTTCGGCAGGCGGCAATACGCCGGCCGGTTGCTTTTCAACCGTCAGCACCTGTGGGTTCAGCGCGCGCAGGATCTCGTCCTGGAACGACACCATCGCACCGGTAATGCCCATCAATGCCAGGACCAGCCCGGCACTGATGCCAAAGAACCAGTGCAACTGGAACAGGGTTTTCTTCAACACGTCGCCCGCCTTGTTCGTTCAATACTGTTTGTCACGGCGTGCATTATGCCGTGTGTTATCGAGAACCATTCATAAACACACCTGAAAGCCCCGATCATTTGCATGAGCGGGGCTTTTTGCCCGGTGCCGGTCCGTAATGGCCGGGGGCTCAGTCCCGTGGGAGCGAGCTAGCCCCACAAGTACATTGCCTGACCATCGACATCGGGTTTTTTCACTTTTAGAAGTGGAAATTGGTACTCAACAACGCGGTGCGCCCGGCCGCCTGGTTGGCGAAGTGGGTCGAGAAAGCCTTGTCGTAGTAGGTCTCGTCCGTCAGGTTCTGCACGTTGAGTTGCAGGTCCAGGTTTTTGCTGACCTTGTAGCTGGCCATGGCGTCGTAACGCACGTAGGAATCGACCATCGTAGTATTCGCCACGCTGCCAAATACATCGTCCACATAAAAGGCACCGCCACCGATGGTCAGCTTTGGCGTGAGGGCATAGGTGGTCCAGACGCTGGCGCTGTTCTTCGGTGTGTTGGGCAATTGATTGCCATCGGTAACACTCAACGGCCCGCCATCGACCTGTTCGCTGTCCAGGTAGCTATAGCCGGCGAACACTTGCCACTTTTCCGTGAGCTTGCCGCTGGCGGACAGTTCGAGGCCGTCGACGCGGGTCTTGCCGGCGTTTTCATAGGTGGTGGTGTCGACCTGGACCCGGGCGTTTTCCTTCTCGGTGCGGAAGATCGCGGCCGTCAGTGACAGGCGACTGTCGAGCAAGTCCCACTTGGTGCCGATTTCGTAGTTCTTGGTGGTTTCCGGCTCCATGTCGCTGGCGAGCAGGTTGCCGCTGCGGTCCGGCGTGCCACCCAGCGGGTTGCCTTCCTGACCTTCGCCGACCGTGTTGCCCGGCGGCGTGGCCGAGGTGGCGTAGGAAGCATAGATGCTGCCGTTGTCCGCCGGTTTCCAGACCAGGCCGAACTGGCCGGTAACGAACTCGCTGGTGTCATCACCCTTGGAAGTGGTGGTGCCGACGGCATTGTAGGTTTTGTATTTCGTGTCGAAGTGGTCGTAACGCAAGCCCATGTTCACCAACCATTGCGGTGACAGCTCCAAAGTGTCGAACACGTAAAGCGCACGGGTGACGCTGGTGGTGTCGGTGCCGGCGTAGTTGCGGGAAATCGCGCCGTTCCAGGGATCGTTCGGGTTTGGATTGGACAGCGACGTGCAGTTGTTCCCGCTTGGCGAGCCGACTGTCGCCGGGGTGCAGTTGGTGTTCGCGGCGGCGGTGCCCGGCACGGTGTCGGTGTTGACGTTGTACGAGGATTTCTCGCCGGTTTCGCGGCTCAGTTCGATGCCTGTGGAGAAGCTGTTCTTGAATCCTGCGACGTAAAAATCGCCAAACAGATCGGTCTGGTTGGTGGTGGTGTCGACATTGCTGACGCGAGTGTTGGCCCGGCGCCAGACCGTACCATTGTTGACGTTGCCCTTGCTGTCGTCGGGCTGGGTCAGGATGTAGTCCTGCATGCTGGAGCCGTGGCGCAGGGTGTTCTTGACCGTCAGTGCATCGCTCAGGTCGTGCTCGATGGCGATGGTCGCCGTGTCGACGCGAGTCTTGCGGAAGTCGCGGTCGGTGAGGCCGTAGAAGTTACTGCTGTCGCCGCCGGCGTAGGGCTTGTCGGGGTTGGCCTTGGTGCGATCGGCCGTACGACCCGAGGCGGGCACGGTGTAGGGAATGCCCGAATCCGGCAGGTCGTTGCTTTCCAGGTGGTAGTAATCGAGGTTGACCCGGGTATCGGTGCCCAGGCCGAACGCCAGCGATGGCGCGACGCCCCAGCGGTCGTAGTTGACCTTGTCACGACCGGCGACGTTGCTTTCATGGCTCATCAGGTTGAGACGGCCGGCGGCGCTGTCGCTGAACTGGTAATTGCCGTCCAGTGTGTAGCGCTGGGTCTGGTCCGAACCCCAGGTGAAACCGCCGTCGAAGGAGTCGCCCAGATGCGCTTTCTTGCTCACCAGGTTGATGGTGCCGCCGGCGGCGCCACGGCCACCGATGGCGGAGTTGGGGCCCTTGCTGACCTCGATGGACTCGACCGCGAAGATCTCCCGGCTCTGGGAACCGGTGTCACGCACGTTATCCAGGTAAGTGTCGCCCTGGACATCGAAGCCACGGATGAAGGGGCGGTCGCCCTGGGGGTTGCCGCCTTCACCCGCGCCGAAAGTAATGCCGGGCACGGTGCGCAGCGCGTCTTGCATGTTGAGAGCGCCGGTGTCCTTGAGTACTTGCTGGGGGATGACCGTCACCGAGCGTGGCGTGTCGACCAGCGGCGCGGTGTATTTCGAGGACGAGGCTTTCTCGACCTGATAGGACGTCGTGTCCTGGGCTTCGCCGGTGATACTGGTGGCATCCAGGGAAATGGCATTGCGCGGGGCTTTTTCTTCGGTATTTTCTGCCGCCTGGGCCATCTGCGCCACGGAGGTAGCACTGAGCGCGACGCCGATGGCGGAAGCCAGTAAACGAGGTGAATGGGCCGGTGATTGTAGTTGTTGACGCGACATGAACAGTGCCTTCCCCAAGGTTTGAGGCCGCGGAATATAGGGGAAACAGGTATTTGTATCAATTGCGAAATATTGCTATTTGAGAGGAATTTACATTCTTTACAATTTGCCCTTACGGTTTCCGTCGAGTGGTGCGTTGTGCGGGGTTGTGCGCAGCCAATAAGAATCACTACCATTGGCGCCCCTCTATCCACAGGTCCGAATGCCATGTTGTTGCAAATCCCCGGTGTGTTTAGCGCCGAAGAAGCGCAGCGTATTCGTGAAGCGCTGGAGCAGGCCGAATGGGAGGACGGCAAGGTCACCGCCGGTTATCAATCGGCCAAGGCCAAGCACAACCTGCAACTGCCCGAGGGCCATCCCCTGGCCAAGGAAATCGGCGCGGCCATGCTTGAACGGCTGTGGAAAAACCCGTTGTTCATGTCGGCGGCCCTGCCGCACAAGGTGTTCCCGCCATTGGTGAACTGCTACAGCGCTGGCGGCAGCTTCGATTTCCACATCGACAATGCCGTGCGCCAGCCCAAGGGCAGTGCCGAGCGGGTGCGCACCGACCTGTCGGCGACGCTGTTCTTCAGCGACCCGCAGGACTACGACGGCGGTGAGCTGGAAATCCAGGACACCTACGGCACCCAGCGGGTCAAGCTGCCGGCCGGCGACATGGTGTTGTATCCGGGGACCAGCCTGCACAAGGTCAACGCCGTTACCCGGGGCGCGCGCTACGCCTCGTTTTTCTGGACACAAAGCCTGGTGCGCGAAGACAGCCAGCGGGCACTGCTGTTCGAGATGGACGGCGCGATCCAGCAATTGACCCGGGACGTACCCGACCACCCTTCGTTGATCCGCCTGACCGGCACCTATCACAACCTGTTGCGCCGCTGGGTCGAGGTGTAAGTGGCGGATTTTCGTCTGCGCCGAGAAGAGGTGCTCGACGGCGAAAGCCTCAAAGCCATGCTCAAGGACAGCCCGGCGCGCGCGGCCCAGGCGATTCTCATCGCTGCTGGCGCTGGCGTGCTGGAGGCCCAGGCGTTGCTTGGGCAAATTCTGTTGGATGGCCAGGGCATCGAACAGGACAAACCCCTGGCCCTGCGCTGGTTCGACATCGCCGCCCAACGCGGGCACTTGATGGCGCGCAACATGCTGGGCCGTTGCCATGAGCATGGTTGGGGCTGTGTTGCCGATCCTGCAGTCGCTGCCGCCCATTATCGACAGGCCGCCGAGGCAGGGCTGGATTGGGCGATGTACAACTACGCCAACCTGTTGGCGACCGGGCGTGGGGTTACTGAAGATCAGCCGCAGGCGTTGGCCCTGTACCGCCGCGCCGCAGAATTGGGCCACGCCAAGTCAATGAACCTGCTGGGGCGTTATCTGGAGGACGGGCGCTGTTGCCCGGCGGATCCAGTTGCGGCGGCCGAGTGGTATCGGCGTTCGGCCGAAGCTGGAGATTTCCGAGGCCAGTTCAGCCATGCGGCGGTGCTGGCGCAAGAAGGTCGCATCGACGAGTCCCTGACTTGGCTGCGCGAGGCGCTGGCGGGTGGAAATGTGAGTTTCCTTCGCGTGAGCAGTGAGGCGTTGCGAGATGCTCTGCATCCGGAAGTTCGTGCCATGGCCCGTGCTTATCGGCAGCGGCTTTTTCAAGTGACGGACACCAACAATTCGTAATTGAGCCTGCCGCTAACCCTATGTCTTTCTAAATAGTGTTGTCCATAAACATATTTCGAGTTTTATAACTTCAGGATTTGTCGGGCCGACAGTTTTGCGCTTCGGCGCGCTCGGCTGTCTTGTTTGTTAATACTTGAGGTGTTGTGGCGTGTCGCAGATATATCCTAGAGTCTTTTTGCGCGCTTTTATAAGTGTGCGCAATAACACTGGATAGTCTAATGACAGGAAGTTAAAGATGGAAATCGAGTTGGATGACAGGATAGTCAAGGCGGCCGCGGAGGCGCCTGAGGTGTTTGTGAAAGCGTCTTTCGGTGAGGGCGGAGGAAATAACAGGCAACCGGGAATACAGCTAACCAAGGAACAGATCATTAGCCTGAAAAAATATGAAGTGCTGGGTTTATCGCTTCCTGTTCGTTTACAAGATGTGGAAGTGTATTTGAATTATGGCGCGGGTGACGTGGGCGGACCGGGGCTCAAGGCGGTTGACTTTCAGAGGACATTCGCCATCACGTATGATCATGCCAAACGTTGGTCACCTTTGCGTGAGCGTATCATGCAGACGGGCAATCAACTGAGAAACTTCTCGGATACATTCACCAAATACGGCAAGCGAATAATTGCTGTGTATGAGTATCTTGACGCTTCGGACTATTTGAAGAAGCATAAAATCAAAACAGTCGAAGAGTATTTCGAGCTTATGCGCACGCTGCCCGATCTCCCGGACCTGACGGTAGAAAAGGGGGACATTGAGGAGATACAAGGTTTTCTTAAGGAGATGTTGTTCGAAGTCCAAAAAAATCATAAGAATGCCGAAGGAGTGAGGCTCGAGCTTGATAAGTTTGGCATCGATATGCGCGAGACCGTGCTGCCGGCGGTCAAGTTGCGATTGAAAGCTGTCAGCGACAATACCTATAAGCAGGATATTGAAGTCATTCAGAAAGAAATTGATCAGCGTGCCGCTAGTATTGACGAGCTTAATCAGCAGTATGCCGATATGGTTAAAGAGGCGATTCGCGCCGCCGCGACCTTGAATATCGGCGGATTGATAATGGGTATCTATCAGGGCGTCAAGGCTGAAGAGTTGCGCAAAGAACGAAATCGGTTAAAGAACGAACAGGATGGCGATATTCAGAAGCTGTCGAGTAAAAGTCAGACGCTAGCTTCATTGAATCGTGTGCGAGGGGATCTTCAAAACCTAAGTGCTGTAACGATTGAGGCGGAGGCGGCGACGCGCAACCTCATGTTGGTGTGGAACTCGCTAAGCAACTTTATAGAATCGTCATCGGAACATGTCGAAAAAATAGAAAACGCCGTCAGGCTGAGAATGTTCATTACCCAGATCGAGCTGGTGGTTTCGCCTTGGGAGAATGAGATTCAACACCGTTCCGATGCGCTGCTGGCGATTTTTGATGAGGCCGAGAAGGAATATCAGGCCGGTAACTTAATTAAACCAAGGATGGCGAGAATGTCCTATATGTCGAATGAATCGTATTACCCACAACTGAATGTCAGTGCATTGTTAGGCTCTAACGAGGGCATGCAGAGCTCTAGGACGCAGGCGCAGTTACTTTTAGAGTTTCACAATTATTTGCCCGATGTGGTAGCAACAATGACGGGTTTGGCATCCGTAGCAAATGTCGAGACGGCAGAACTTCGCAAACGCGCGCAGACGACAATTTTCAATCTGGAGCAAACGGCAAAAAAACTTGAAACCTATAAAGCTAAAATGGACCGATTTGATGAGGAAGATAAGGAGGATTTTCGCTCGGAGATTGAATTTGAAGTTGATAAGTTAAATAAATTGATCAGTCTAGAGGCCAAGGAATTGGGTGGAATCCAGCTGAGCCTGAGCACTCACTATGACAGGTCGGCATCGAAAGAATGGGTGCTTGTACTGGAACAAGATCGAGCCTATGCAGAGGAGCAAAAAGCTAATGCGCAAGCCAAGCGTGTCGAGCTGGATGAGCAGGCCAAGTCAGTTTCCGAAGCGATAGAGACGATCAGGAAAAATGGCGTCGAAAAAATTGGCCAGGAGGCGCAGCTGACAGTGGAAAGCTTGGCGGCGATGGGAATGGCGCCACCTCAGGTACAAGTCGCACTGCTGGCGATGGACACACTGAAAAAACTGGTCACTGGTATTGGCGAAACGATTTCCTATCTGAGTATGGTTGCTGGTTACAACACGCTCAAGGAAAGAGTCCGTCAGCTGCGTATCGATATCGACGTGCAGGACAAGGACATCGCCGTCATACGAGGGAAAATAGAGTTGGTCAAAAGCCTGGATAGCTTGGATGGTTTTCGCTTGGACTATGTCAAGGAGTTCGCAAACATCGCTGGCGCCTATGAGAGGTTCGCAAAGGTTTTTGCTCGTGAAGAATCGCCGTCTATTGAAGAAGATATCCAGAAGGTTCTCTCCACTGTTCCCGGCGTCATTCAATATCTGCACCCCCTTTCCGGCCAATGGCTGATCTGAGGTGGTTTCGGCGTGAGCCAAGAATGTTAATTGATAGAACGTTGGCGGCCCGATAGGCCGCCATCATCAAGGCATATCATGAACTCATTACAAAGTAGTTTTACCGAGACTCAGCGCAGGACTCTAGATCGCCGCATATATTTTCTCGATACGCTGCGCTCGGTCTTTGACAAGATTCCGGTCGTCTTGGAGCGACGTCGCATAGCCGGCCATCAGCCTGCTACATTGGCTGTGGATACACGTTTGAACAATGCGTACTTCCATGCGAAGTATCTTTTGGCATTGGAGCAAGACGTTAATGCAATCAGGGTGTCCTGCGGCGCCCATACGGAGGAACTGAGATCTTTCATCCAGGAGGCGCTGGATATCACGGCGCAGACCTCAAGGCGGCAGCTGCTCGCCGATCTGGATTTTCGACAGTTCAGTTTTTCCCGTTCCGAGCGCTGGACGATAAGGCCACCGAAGAACATCGGGGACCTGGTCCATGAGTTTTACGCTCGCTTCATTACCGTCAGGAGCTCAATCAGACAGCTGGCGTTCAAGTTCACCGAGCTGAACAATGAGTCGTTTGGTGTGAACGCGGTATTTACCAGCGCCATGGATCAACGGTCCTGCCATTGTCATGCTCAACCGACGCTAGCGCAGGCGTTGTTCCAAGAGGTCGATACCACACCGCCCTGGGACATTGTTTATTCCTCCCCGGATGCCTCGGTCAGGGCTGCGGAGTACAAGGCTGATATCGCATCCTTGTCCGGTGCTTTCGTCAATTTGAATTCACACATGAGCTTGCTGGCCCAAGCGCTGTTCCAGCGGATGCACAGCGTAGTGGAGGAACTCGACCGAGCGATTCCCTCGCGTACCTTGGGAGAGCTGAATTTGAAATTGGATACGGCGATAACGACGCTCGACCATTGCTTGACTGAGTTGAAGGATTTTGAAACCTGGCTGCGAAAATAAAAAAAGGTCCATGATTGCATGGACCTTCTCTTTAGCCGTCGGGGTTACACGTAAAACGACTTCAACGGCGGAAACCCATTGAACTCCACCGCGCTGTAGCTGGTGGTATAGGCGCCGGTCGACAACCAATACAGGCGATCACCGATTGCCAGGTTCAACGGCAAGCCGTACTTGTAGTTCTCATACATGATGTCGGCGCTGTCACAGGTCGGGCCGGCGATCACTACTTCTTCCATCTCGCCTTTTTTCTCGGTCCAGATCGGGAACTTGATGGCTTCGTCCATGGTTTCGATCAGGCCGGAGAACTTGCCCACGTCCGTGTACACCCAGCGCTCGACGGCGGTACGGGACTTGCGCGCCACCAGCACCACTTCGCTGACCAGGATACCGGCGTTTGCAATCAACGAACGGCCCGGCTCCAGGATGATTTCCGGCAGGTCGTCACCGAAGTCTTCCTTGAGGAAACGGATGATTTCCTCGGCGTAGGTTTCCAGGCTGTTGGTACGAGTGATGTAGTTGGCCGGGAAGCCGCCGCCCATGTTGATCAGCTTCAAGACGATGCCGTCTTCTTCCTTCAGGCGCTCGAAGATCACCTTGACCTTGGCGATGGCCGCGTCCCAGACGCTGATGTCGCGCTGTTGCGAGCCAACGTGGAACGAGATGCCGTACGGCACCAGGCCCAGGTCGCGGGCGAGGATCAGCAGGTCCATGGCCATGTCGGTCTGGCAGCCGAACTTGCGCGACAATGGCCAGTCAGCGGTGGTCGAGCCTTCAGTGAGGATCCGCACATAGACCTTGGAGCCCGGCGCGGCCTTGGCGATGTTGCGCAGGTCGGCTTCGGAGTCAGTGGCGTACAGGCGCACGCCCTTGTCATAGAAGTAGCGGATGTCTCGGGATTTCTTGATGGTGTTGCCGTAGCTGATCTGCTCCGGGCCGACGCCACGGCTCAGGACCTTGTCCAGCTCGTAGATCGAGGCGATGTCGAAGTTCGAGCCTTTTTCCTTGAGCAGGTCGATGATTTCCACCGCCGGGTTGGCCTTGACCGCATAGTAGACCTTGGCGAATTCGAAACCGGCGCGCAGGTCGTCATAGGCCTGGGCGATCATCGCGGTGTCGATCACCACGAACGGGGTTTCCTGCTTGTCGGCGAACGCCTTCATTTTCTGAAAGGTTTCGCGCGCGAAATAATCTTCGACCTGGATCGACATACTTGGGACTCCTACTGGCAAACATCAGAATCAATGGGTTTGAGGGCAAGCTGCCCCCGCGAACGTCCTCCGTATCCCCACTTTGGTTCGCCTACTTCCCAAGGCATGTCGCCGAAAGCAAAAAGGCCATGGGACGCTTGATTCCCTTGGCCTTGCTGTCTCGTCGTCAGTACTTGAGCCGGATGGATCGTTTCCAGCATGGACGTTCGGCGCGAACTTTAGGGCGTGAGGGACCTGAGATCAACTAAAAATGTCGCGTTTTTGCACGCATCCGTCGTGCGGTGGTCGACAGCTCATGATGTAACCGACCTGCGTGACAGATTGACGTTCCCCTCGATCGGTTTTCGAGCTTGCTCAATATGGCTTTTGCCTTTGTGGCGAGGGAGCTTGCTCCCGCTGGGGCGCGCAGCGGCACCAAAGAAGCGATGAGCGCTTCGCACTGGAGCGCCAGCCCGGTCAAGCGGGAGCAAGCTCCCTCGCCACAAAAGCCAGCTAAAGGCTGCGGTGATCGATCAGGAGGACGCAGCCTCCGCCGGCGAGACAATACTGGTCTTGCCCCCACGGGACTTACCGGAACTCAAATACTCGGCAATCGATTCCTGCGTCACTTCGCCGAGGAACACCCGCTCGGCGTCCATCACCGGCAGCCACGAGCGATTGAACTCGTACATGCGTGACAACAGGATCCGCAGATGTTCGTCGTAGGCGGCGGTGGCATTGAATTCCCGCAGGTATTGGCCGCAGGTTCCGGTCTGACGGTACAGGTCGCGGCGTCTTACATACCCCAGGGCCTTATTCTCGGCACAGGTGACCACCACGTAGCGCCGGTCATGTTCGTCCATCAGTTCCAACGCCTCGGCCACCGGGGTTTCGGGGCTGACCGAGGGGGCGTTGTCCGCAGCGTCTTCGGCCTTGACCAATAGCAGGCGCTTGAGCGTGCTGTCCTGACCGACGAAATTGCTGACGAACTCATCGGCGGGATGTGCCAGCAGCGTGTCCGGGTGATCGCACTGGATCAATTTACCGGCGCGGAAGATCGCGATCTTGTCCCCCAGCTTGATGGCCTCGTCGATGTCGTGGCTGACCATGATCACGGTCTTGTTCAGCGCCCGCTGCATCTCGAAGAACTCGTTCTGGATCATCTCGCGGTTGATCGGGTCGACCGCGCCGAAGGGCTCGTCCATCAGCAACAGCGGCGCATCGGCCGCCAGGGCGCGGATGACACCGATCCGTTGTTGCTGGCCGCCGGACAATTCGCGCGGGTATCGGTGCAGGTATTGCTTGGGTTCAAGCTTGATCATGCTCATCAATTCGCGGGCGCGGTCGTGGCATTTCTGCTTGTCCCAGCCCAGCAGGCGTGGGACGACGGTGATGTTTTCCTCGATGGTCATGTTCGGGAACAGACCGATCTGCTGGATCACGTAGCCAATATTGCGGCGCAGGGTCACCTCGTCCAGGCCGGTGGTGTCTTCGCCATTGATCAAGACCTTGCCCGAGGTCGGCGGGATCAGCCGGTTGATCATTTTCAGCGTGGTGCTCTTGCCACAGCCCGACGGCCCGAGGAACACGCAGATCTCGCCTTCATTGACGGTCAGGTTCACCGAGTCCACGGCTTTCACATCCTTGCCGTTGCTCTTGAAGGTTTTGCTGAGGTTTTGTAATTCGATCATTTCAGTAATCCTTTCGGAGTCAACGAGCGTTGCAGCCATTGCAAAAGCAGGTCGGCGAAGATGGCCAGGAGGCTGACCAGCAAGGCGCCGACGATCAGCATCGACATATCGCTGCGGCTGATGGAGGCGAGGATGAGCACGCCCAGGCCACCGGCGCCGATGGTGGCGGCGATGGTCATGACGCCGATGTTCATGACCACGGCGGTGCGCACGCCAGCCAGGATCACCGGCACGGCGATGGGCAGTTCGACCATGCGCAGGCGCTGGCCGAAGGTCATGCCGATGCCGCGGGCGGCTTCGCGAATACCGGGTTCGACCCCGGTCAGGGCCAGGTAGGTGTTGCGCATGATCGGCAACAGTGAATAAAGAAACACCGCGGTGATCGCCGGCATCGGCCCCAGGCCTTGGCCGAACTTGGAATAGAACGGCAGCAGCAGCCCGAACAGGGCAATCGACGGAATCGTCAGCAGCACCGTGGCGCTGGCCTGCAACGGGCCGGCGAGCGCCGGGAAGCGGGTCATGAAAATGCCCAGCGGCACGCCGATCACGATTGCCAGGGTCACGGCGATGCCCACCAGGGTGATGTGCTGCCAGGTCAGGTGCAGCACCAGCGGCCAGTCCAGATGGGAAAAGGCGTCAAGAAAATCCATGGCTTTTCCTCCAGGTCATTGGGTTGAGAGCAGCGAATGCTGACGCAGGAAATCGGCGGCAACGGCGGAAGGGCTTTCATGATCCACGTCCACGCGGGCATTGAGCTGGCGCATGGTTTCGTCGTCGAACAGTTCGGCCAGGGGCTTGAGTTGCGCAGCCAGTTGAGGGAGCGCGTCAAGGAATGCCTGGCGTACCACCGGCGCGGCGGTGTAGTCGGGGAAGTAATGCTTGTCGTCTTCCAGCAGCTTCAGTTTGAAGGCATTCAGGCGCCCGTCGGTGGTGTACACCAAACCGGCGAAAACCTGGCTGTTGCGCAGCGCCGTGTAGACCAGGCCCGCGTCCATCTGGCGGATGTTCCTGCGGGTCAGGTTCATGCCGTACTGCTCGACCATGCCGGCCAGACCGTCGGAGCGGTTGGCGAACTCGGTGTCCAGGGCCACCAGATGGTTCTCGTCGGCCTCGGCCTGCAACACGGCGTTCAACTGGCTGATGGAATTGATCTGCGGGTACTTCTTCGCGACTTTTTCAGGAAGGGCCAAGGCGTAGGTGTTGCTGAATTTCGACGGAGCAAGCCAGACCAGGCCTTTTTTCGCGTCGAGTTCTTTCACTCGAGCGTAGGATTGGGCGCTGTCGAGTTTTTCGGTGACATGGTTGTAGGCCACCAACGACACGCCGGTGTACTCCCAAAGCAAATCCAATTGCCCGGATTCCTGGGCGCTACGGGCCAGGTTGCTTCCCAGGCCGCCGGTGACTTGCGCGTCGTAACCTTTGTCACGCAGGTATTGCGCGGTGATTTCCGCCAGCAATGTCTGCTCGGTGAATACCCGGGCGCCGAGGCGGATCAGCGGTTTTTCAGCCGCTTGGGCAAACCCTGCGAACAGCAGCAGGCAGCCCAGAATCAAGCTCATCTTCTTCATAACGTTTCCTTTATCCAGCCAGGCTCAGGACGGTCGTAGACCGCGTTCCAGCCAGAGGCGGCTGGCCAGTGTCACCAGCCCGTCGAGCAGCAAAGCGAGCAGGGCGGTGCAGGCTGCGCCGAGCAGCAATTGCGGCTGGTTGTTCAAGGCGATGCCGGGGAAGATCAGGCTGCCAAGGCTGTTGGCGCCGATCAGGAACGCCAGGGGCGCGGTGCCGACGTTGATCGCCAGGGCCACGCGCACCCCGCCGACTATGATTGGCACGGCGTTGGGCAATTCGACTTTCCACAACACCTGGCGCGCAGTCATGCCGATGCCGATAGCGGCTTCCTTGAGGGAACCTTGAACGTTTTTCAGGCCTTCATAGGTGTTGCGCACGATGGGCAATAGTGAGGCGAGGAAGAGGGCGAAGATGGCGGGCCCGTTGCCGATGCCCAGGACGCCTAGGGCGATGGCCAATACGGCCAGGGGGGGCACGGTGTTGCCGATGTTGAACACTTGCATGAAGCGTTCGGCACGCCCGACCATGCCGGGGCGGCTGAGGAGTATGCCGGCTGGGATGCCGACTATCAGGGCCGCCAACATGGATGCCAATACAAGCATCAGGTGCGCTTGCAGGTAAAACAGCAGATCGTCGCGGTAGCGTTGGATCGTATCGATGCCAATCCAGTGGACCAACAGGGCCAGGAGTGCGACGACGAACGCAGCCCCTG
The DNA here is from genome assembly GCF_054130985.1 of Pseudomonas sp. R4-84. NCBI lineage: Bacteria > Pseudomonadati > Pseudomonadota > Gammaproteobacteria > Pseudomonadales > Pseudomonadaceae > Pseudomonas > Pseudomonas sp. R4-84. The sequence continues at coordinate 4,696,506 of NZ_CP096390.1, read as the reverse complement.
TCAGCCCTTTGCCATAGCGGATAGCCACAGGCGGACTCCTTTTTCTTTTAGTCGGCGCACGCTTTGCTCGGGCGGCAAACCATCATGGGATGCCGGGAAAACGTTCGCGAGAAGCAGCTCTTTTCGAGGCGGGTCAAAGGACCGTCGAAGCGAGCCATGGGCGCAGCCTCGTCAGGCTAACTTGCTGATTTTGCAGGCCCCGACGGTTGCTCATATCAGGGTTGTGGACGGCTCCACGCGGCAAAAGGTTCCCATGCTGGGCAGCATTTGGCCACCCTCGATGTGCTCAACGGTTCGGTTCCTGGCCCAAGTTGAGCTATAATCGCCGCCCTTTTTTGAATCACCTGCCAGGCGATTTCCCATGACCAAACAGGCCGCCGAAGTCGCGAAACGCCGCACTTTCGCCATTATTTCCCACCCCGATGCCGGTAAGACCACCATCACCGAAAAGCTCTTGCTGATGGGCAAGGCGATTGCGGTGGCCGGCACGGTGAAATCCCGCAAGTCCGACCGCCATGCCACCTCTGACTGGATGGAGATGGAAAAGCAGCGGGGTATCTCCATTACCACGTCGGTCATGCAGTTCCCGTATCGCGATCACATGATCAACCTGCTCGACACCCCGGGCCACGAAGACTTCTCAGAAGACACCTACCGCACCCTGACCGCGGTGGACTCGGCCTTGATGGTTCTCGACGGCGGTAAGGGCGTCGAGCCACGGACCATCGCGCTGATGGACGTTTGCCGTCTGCGTGACACGCCGATCGTGAGCTTCATCAACAAACTCGACCGCGACATCCGCGACCCGATCGAATTGCTCGACGAGATCGAAGCCGTCCTCAAGATCAAGGCCGCGCCGATCACCTGGCCGATCGGTTGCTATCGCGACTTCAAGGGCGTGTACCACCTGGCCGACGACTACATCATCGTCTACACCCCAGGCCACGGCCATGAACGCACCGAAACCAAGATCATCCAGAAGCTCGACTCCGACGAAGCCCGCGCGCACCTGGGCGATGAGTACGAGCGTTTCGTCGAGCAACTGGAGCTGGTGCAGGGCGCCTGCCATGAGTTCAACCAGCAGGAATTCATCGATGGGCAACTGACCCCGGTGTTCTTCGGGACCGCCCTGGGCAACTTCGGCGTCGACCATGTGCTCGACGCCGTGGTCGACTGGGCCCCGCGCCCGCTGCCGCGCGTTGCCAATGAGCGCACCGTGGAGCCGGTGGAAGAGAAGTTCGCAGGCTTCGTGTTCAAGATCCAGGCGAACATGGACCCCAAGCACCGCGACCGCATTGCCTTCATGCGTATCTGCTCCGGCAAATACGAAAAAGGCATGAAGATGCGCCACGTGCGCACCGGCAAGGACGTGCGTATCGGCGATGCCTTGACCTTCTTCTCCTCGGAACGCGAGCAATTGGAAGAAGCCTTCGCCGGTGACATCATCGGCCTGCACAACCACGGCACCATCCAGATCGGCGACACCTTCACCGAAGGCGAAGTCCTGGGCTTCACCGGCATCCCGCACTTCGCCCCGGAACTGTTCCGCCGCGTGCGCCTGAAGGACCCGCTCAAGTCCAAGCAGTTGCGCCAAGGTTTGCAGCAATTGGCCGAAGAAGGCGCCACCCAGGTGTTCTTCCCGGAGCGCAGCAACGACATCATCCTCGGCGCCGTCGGCGTGCTGCAGTTCGACGTCGTCGCCAGCCGCCTGAAAGAGGAATACAAGGTCGAGTGCTCCTACGAGCCGATCACCGTTTACTCCGCCCGTTGGGTCGAATGCGGCGATAAGAAAAAGCTCGAGGAGTTCTCCAACAAGGCCGTGGAAAACCTTGCGCTGGATGGTGGTGGGCACTTGACCTACCTGGCGCCAACACGGGTCAACCTGGCGCTGATGGAAGAGCGCTGGCCGGATGTGAAATTCCGCGCGACGCGGGAGCATCACTAAGCGCTGAGCTAGATACCGAAACCTGTGGGAGCGAGCTTGCTCGCGATAGCGGTGGTCAGCCGGCATCTTTTCAGGATGTGCCGGCGTCATCGCGAGCAGGCTCGCTCCCACATTGGTTTTGTGCCCGCCCTTGATCTCCAAGCCACCCACACTGTTTTTGTGCAACTTCTCCATTCTTGATCACCCAAACCCAGGCAATGGGAAACGGCGATCAGCACCTTTTGTAATAAGGTTTATTCAAAACTTGTCTTTACGATGGCGGCATTTCTAGCTGTTTCGGAGCGTCCTATCTTGTGAGCTACTTTGTTCAAAATTAGCTTCCCTTAAGCGCCATCGGGCTCTGCTGTATCCGGATAAAGAAGGAATTGGGCTATGAATAAGCTGCTGCGCATGATGTTTTTGCTGAAAGTTTTGGTGGTGCTTTCCCTCGGCTCAACGGCTGCGTGGGCCGAGTGCGACGAGCATGAGAAACACGCCTCGAGTGGTTCGGTGGTGCAAGGCGAGATGATGCTGGCCGCGACCGATGCGGACGCAGGCGATCCGGACGATGGCGAGGATGATGATGGTTCGCCAATCGATACACCGGATAGCGATGAAGATGCAGAGGGCGATAGCCAGACGTAGATATCCGACATAAAAAACCTCCAGCCCTGGTCGGACTGGAGGTTTTTTTATTGCCCGTGGCGAGGGAGCTTGCTCCCGCTGGGGCGCGTAGCGGCCCTTTTTGGGACTGCTGCGCAGTCCAGCGGGAGCAAGCTCCCTCGCCACAAGTGCTTTTCTGCCTTAAGTGCTTTGCTGCCTTTTAGCCTTTTAGTCTCACGCCGCGCCGTCGAGGAACCGCTCGGCGTAGTGACACGCCACCAACCGGTTATCCAACGGCCGCAACGCCGGTTCTTCGGTCTTGCAGCGCTCGGTCGCGTACGGGCAGCGCTTGTGGAAGGCGCAGCCGGACGGCGGGTTCAACGGGTTGGGCAGTTCGCCGACGATCTTGATCTTCGGCTTGTTCGGGTCCGGGTGGATGGTCGGGGTGGCCGACAGCAGCGCCTGGGTGTACGGGTGCAGCGGGCGGCTGTAGATGGACTCGTTGGGGCCCATTTCCACTGGGCGGCCGAGGTACATCACCATCACGTCATCGGCGACGTGCTGCACCACCGCCAGGTTGTGGGAAATGAACACGTAGGCGGTGTTGAATTCCTGTTGCAGGTCCATGAACAGGTTCAGCACCTGGGCCTGGATCGATACGTCCAGCGCCGAGGTCGGTTCGTCCGCCACCAGCACCTTGGGTTGCAGCATCATGGCGCGGGCCAGGGCGATGCGCTGGCGCTGGCCGCCGGAGAACATGTGCGGGTAGCGCTGGTAATGCTCGGGACGCAAGCCCACCTGCTTCATCATCGCCTGGACTTTCTCACGCCGCTCGGTGGCCGACAGGTTGGTGTTGATCAGCAACGGCTCGGCCAGTTGATCACCGATTTTCTGCCGCGGGTTGAGGGACGCATACGGGCTCTGGAACACCATCTGCACGTCTTTACGCAGTTGCTTGCGTTCGGCCTTGTTGGCGCCGGCCACTTCCTGACCGGCGATTTTCAAGGAGCCCGCGGACGGCTCTTCGATCAGCGTCAGAGCCCGGGCGAGGGTGGATTTGCCGCAACCGGATTCGCCCACCACGGCCAGGGTCTTGCCGGCCTCCAGTTCGAACGACACCCCGTTGAGGGCGCGCACAGTCGCATGGCCCTTGAACATGCCACGGGACACTTCGTAATGACGGGTCAGGTCACGGGCGGTAAGTACGACGGCCATCACGCCACCTCCTGGTTCAACGGGTAGAAGCAGCGGGCGAGGCTGTTGGTTTTCGGATCGAGAGCAGGGCGCTCCTGGCGACAGTTGTCGCGCACATACGGGCAGCGCGGCGACAGCAGGCAGCCTTGCGGACGGTCATAGCGACCGGGAACGATACCCGGCAAGGTCGCCAGGCGCTCGGCGCCCATGCTGTGTTCTGGAATCGCCGCCAGCAGCGCTTCGCTGTATGGGTGGGCGGGAATGTCGAACAACTGAGGCACCTTGCCCACTTCCACGGCTTGGCCGGCGTACATCACGCACACGCGCTGGGCGGTTTCAGCCACGACGGCGAGGTCGTGGGTGATCAGCACCAGGCCCATGTTCTGCTCTTTTTGCAGGGCCAGCAGCAGGTCCATGATCTGCGCCTGGATGGTCACGTCCAGGGCGGTGGTCGGTTCATCGGCAATCAACAACTTCGGCTCGCCGGCAATCGCCATGGCAATCGCCACGCGCTGGCTCATGCCGCCGGACAGTTGGTGCGGGTACGCGTCCATGCGGCTCGCGGCGCCGGGAATTTCAACTTTTTCCAGCAGTTCGATGGCGCGCTTGCGGGCGGCTTTGCCGGACATCTTCAGGTGCAGGCGCAGCACTTCTTCGATCTGGAAACCGACGGTGTAGCTGGGATTGAGCGCGGTCATCGGGTCCTGGAACACCATCGCCAGGTCCTTGCCGACGATCTGCCGACGCTGGCGGTTGCTCAGCTTGAGCATGTTCTTGCCGTCGAAGTTCAGCGCGTCGGCGGTGACGATGCCGGGGTGCTCGATCAGGCCCATCAGCGCCATCATGGTCACGGATTTACCCGAGCCCGATTCGCCGACGATCGCCAGGACTTCGCCTTTGTCCACGCTCAGGTCCAGGCCGTCGACCACCGGCACGGCGGTGGCGTCGCCGAAGCGGACGTTGAGATTCTTGATTTCTAGCAGTGACATGGGAATCTCCTCAGGCGGCATTCTTGAGTTTCGGGTCCAGCGCATCGCGCAGCCCGTCGCCCATCAGGTTGATTGCCAGCACGCTGAGCAAAATGGTCAAGCCAGGCAGGCTCACGACCCACCAGGCGCGTTCGATGTAGTCGCGGGCCGAGGCCAGCATGGTGCCCCATTCAGGGGTTGGCGGCTGCACGCCGAGGCCGAGGAAGCCCAGGGCGGCGGCGTCGAGGATCGCCGAGGAAAAGCTCAGCGTCGCCTGGACGATCAGCGGTGCCATGCAGTTGGGCAGCACGGTGATGAACATCAGGCGCGGCAGGCCGGCACCGGCCAGGCGGGCGGCGGTCACGTAGTCGCGGTTCAGTTCGCCCATCACGGCGGCGCGGGTCAGGCGCACGTAGGATGGCAGCGAGACGATGGCGATGGCGATCACGGTGTTGATCAGGCCTGGGCCGAGGATGGCGACGATCGCCACGGCCAGCAGCAAGGACGGCAGGGCGAGCATGATGTCCATCAGACGCATGATGGTCGGGCCGAGGATGCGCGGGAAGAACCCGGCGAACAGCCCCAGCAGGATGCCCGGGATCAACGACATCACCACCGACGACAAGCCGATCAGCAGCGACAGGCGCGAGCCCTGGATCAGGCGCGACAGCAGGTCGCGGCCCAGTTCGTCGGTGCCCAGCAGGAACTGCATCTGCCCACCTTCCAGCCAGGCCGGTGGCGTCAGCAGGAAGTCACGGTATTGCTCGCTCGGGTCATGAGGCGCGACCCACGGAGCGAAGATCGCGCAGAACACGATCAGGATCATGAACATCAGCCCGGCGACGGCGCCCTTGTTGCGGGAAAACGCTTGCCAGAATTCTTTGTAAGGGGACGGGTACAGCAGGCTTTGATCGACTGCTACCGCGGTAGTTGGAGTACTCATGGTCTTGATCTCAGCGCTGGTGACGGATACGTGGGTTGGCAAAGCCGTAGAGGATGTCCACGACGAAGTTGACCAGAATCACCAGGCAGGCGATTAACAGGATGCCGTTCTGCACCACGGGATAGTCCCGGGCGCCGATGGCTTCGATCAACCACTTGCCGATGCCCGGCCAGGAGAAGATCGTTTCGGTCAGGACCGCGCCGGCCAGCAGCGTGCCGACTTGCAGGCCGACCACGGTCAGCACCGGGATCAGCGCGTTGCGCAGGCCATGCACGAACACCACGCGCGACGGCGACAGGCCCTTGGCCTTGGCGGTGCGGATGTAGTCTTCGCGCAGCACTTCGAGCATCGAAGAGCGGGTCATGCGGGCGATCACCGCCAGCGGAATGGTGCCCAGCACGATCGCCGGCAGGATCAGGTGATGCAGCGCATCGAGGAACGCGCCCGGCTCGTCGGCCAGCAGCGTGTCGATCAGCATGAAGCCGGTTTTCGGCTCGATGTCGTAGAGCAGGTCGATCCGCCCCGACACCGGCGTCCAGCCAAGGGACACCGAGAAGAACATGATCAGGATCAGGCCCCACCAGAAGATCGGCATCGAGTATCCCGCGAGGGAGACGCCCATCACCCCATGGTCGAATAGGGATCCTCGCTTGAGTGCCGCGATCACCCCAGCCAGCAGGCCCAGGATACCGGCGAACAACAGGGCGGCCATGGACAGTTCCAGGGTCGCGGGGAACAGGGAGCTGAACTCGGTCCATACGCTTTCACGGGTACGCAGCGATTCGCCGAGATCGCCCTGGGCCAGTTTGCCGATGTAGTCCAGGTATTGGGCATACAGCGGTTTGTTGAGGCCAAGGCGTTCCATTGCCTGTGCATGCATTTCGGGATCGACCCGACGTTCGCCCATCATCACTTCCACGGGGTCGCCGGGGATCATGCGAATCAACGCGAAGGTCAGCAAGGTGATGCCGAAGAACGTGGGGATCAATAATCCCAGTCGGCGGGCAATAAAACTAAACATCTTCAGGTGTACCTCATCAGCCGGTTAGGCGTGCCCTTCGAGGCTTGGGGTCAAGCGTCGAAGGGCGTTTTCTTATCTACTTCACCTGGGTGGTGGCGAAGTTGTTGGTGGTGAGCGGGCTAATCACGTAGCCCTCTACGTTCTTGCGCATTGCCGTGAACATGCGGGTGTGGGCCATGCTGATCCATGGCTGGTCCTGGTTGAAGATCACCTGGGCCTGTTCATAGAGCCTGGCGCGCTCCTCGGGGTTCACTGTGGCGCGTGCCTGGTCGAGCAGCGCCTGGAATTTCTCGTTGCACCAGCGCGCGTAGTTTTCGCCGTTCTTGGCGGCTTCGCAACTGAGCATAGGCGTCAGGAAGTTATCCGGGTCGCCGTTGTCGCCCGCCCATCCGGCGGACACCATGTCGTGCTCGCCGTTTTTCGCGCGCTTGAGCATTTCGCCCCACTCCATCACGCGGATGTCGACCTTGATCCCGACTTTCGCCAGGTCGGCCTGCATCATTTGCGCGCCGAGCATCGGGTTGGGGTTGGTCGGGCCGCCGCCGTTGCGGGTGAACAAGGTAAACACGGTGCCTTCCGGCACGCCGGCTTCCTTGAGCAACTGGCGGGCCTTGTCGAGGTCGCGGGTCGGGTTCTTCAGTTCGTGATTGAAGCCCAGCAGTGTCGGCGGGTACGGGTTAACCGCCACGGTGGCGTTGCCCTTGCCGAACAGGGCGTTGACGTAGGCTTCCTTGTCGAAGGCCAGGTCGATGGCCTTGCGTACACGCACGTCGCTCATGTACTTCTTGCTGGTGTTCAGCGCGGTGTAGGAAACGGTCATCGCGTCCAGCTCGGTGACCTTCAGGTTCGGGTCTTTCTTGATGCTGGGGATGTCATCGGGTTTTGGGTACAGCGCGATCTGACATTCGTTGGTCTTGAGTTTCTGCATGCGCACGTTGTTGTCGGTGGCGATGGCCAATACCAGCGCATCGGCCGGTGGCTTGCCACGGAAGTAGTCCGGGTTGGCCTTGAAGCGAACCTGGGCATCCTTGCTGTAGCGCTGGAACACGAATGGGCCGGTGCCGATCGGCTTGCTGTTGAGGTCGCCGGCCTTGTTGGCCTTGAGCAACTGGTCGGCGTATTCGGCCGGGTAGATCGAAGAGAACGCCATGGCGATGTCGGCCAGGAACGGCGCTTCGCGGCGGGTCAAGGTGAACTTGACCGTGTGCTCGTCGACTTTCTCGACGTTTTTCAGCAGCTCCTTGAAGCCCATGCTTTCAAAGTACGGGAAGCCCACGCTCGACAGTTTATGCCACGGATGATTCGGGTCCAGCTGGCGCTGAAAGCTCCAGACCACGTCGTCGGCGTTCATGTCGCGGGTCGGCTTGAAGTAATCGGTGGTGTGGAACTTGACGCCCTTGCGCAGGTGGAAGGTGTACGTCAGGCCATCGTCGCTGATGTCCCAGGACTCGGCCAAGGCCGGAATCACTTCGGTGGTGCCGGGCTTGAAATCAGCCAGGCGATTGAAAATGGTTTCCGCCACGGCATCGGCGGTGACTGCAGTCGTGTACTGGACCATGTCGAAGCCTTCCGGACTGGCTTCTGTGCAAACCACAAGGGGTTTGGCCGTGGCGCCAACGGCGACACTCAGCAGCGCGGCGGCGATGGCGGCGCGTAGGGGGTTCATGTTCATCGTCAATCCTCTGCAATCGGGTAATTGGCAAAAGACCGGGCGGGCGACCTTGTGAGTCGACCGCCCGGTGGCAGTTTAGAGAATGTTGAACGGGATGGTGGTGACCAGACGGAATTCGTTGATGCTGCCGTCGGCCTGGTTCTCGCTGGCGCGGTGAGCGGTGTAGGTCGCACGAATCGCGGTGGCCTTCAACGGACCGCTCTGCACGGCGTAGGAAGCACCGATGCCGTACTCGTAGTGATGTTCACCGTCCATGGCCTGGACGCCGTCGTAACCCTTGCCAACTACGCCTTTGTTACCGGTGTAGTGAGTGCCATCGATACCCCAGCCGCGGGCTTGGTAGACGTTGAACTTCAGGCCCGGCACGCCGTACTCGGCCATGTTCAAGCCATAGGCGATCTGGAAGGATTTCTCGTTCGGGCCGTTGAAGTCCGACAGCAGAGAGTTGGCCAGGTAGATGCCGTTGGTTTCGTGCAGGTAGTCGAAGTACTCGTCGCCATTGATTTCCTGGTACGAGAAGGTCACGGTATGAGCCTGGTGAGTCAGGCCGAACGACAGCGAGTAAGTATCGTTGTCGATATCGCCCAGCAGGGCAGAACCCGAATCGACGGTCTTATAGTAGTTCAGGCCAGTGGTCAGGCTCAGTACCGAGCTGTCGCCAAGCACGTGGCTGGCGCCGAAGTAGTACTGGTTCCACAGGTCTTCGGCCTGGGTGCCCCACAGGCTGGTGGTCAGGCTGGCGAGCGGCTGGTAAGTGATACCGGCGGTATTTACATGGTCGGCTTCAGCCGAGGAGTTACCGTATTCGGAGCGGAACTTGCGCTGGCTCTGTTCGGTACGAGGCGAGTTGCGATCGAAGGTGCCGATATCGAAAGACAGGTTCTCCAGCTCTTCGCTGTGCAGGCTCACACCTTCGAAGCTCGAAGGCAGGGCACGGTTGCCGATCACATCGACCATCGGGCTGCTGAAATTCTGGCGACCTGCAGTCAGGGTTGTGTTCGAGACACGGGCCTTGACGTTGGCCAGGCCCAGCTTGCTCCACTGGTCGACAGCATCGCCGCCACTCTCAGTCAGGGTACGGTTGTTTCCGCGGCCGCCTCGTCCTGGCTCTGGAGCGCCACCATTGGCCGATGCCAGATTCTTGCGGTCGCGCTCCAGCGCGATAGCGTTGTAGGCAGCCACTTCGGTACTGAAGCCAACAGTGCCCTCGGTGAAGCCCGAGTTGTACTTGATGATGGTGCCTTGCATCCAGTTGATGCGGCGATCAGTTGGAGCCAGGGCGCCGTTCTTCTGATACGAGAATTTTGCGCCACGCTTGAGTTGTTCGTTGGAGTACCAGTTACGGGTACTGCCCTCAAGCTTTTGCCCTTCAATAAAGCCCTTGGCTTCGGATTGAGCGCTGCTGGTCTTGACCGTCACCGGCGTAACAGCCTGGCTCTGGGACTCTGCATAGGCCGTCGCGGTGATGCTGCTGATGGCCAAGGCCAGTATCGCGGTGCTGCTCAGTTTCATCGGTAACGCTCCTTTTTCTTTCTTTTTTATGCCGTTCTTTTTTGGTGATACGGCTATTTGGTTTACAGCTCATTTGCAGCGTGCAAACGTTTGCCTGGCGCCGGATCGGCGAATTACGGCAAGACGTCTGCGTGAGGGCTTCCAGGGAAGCCCTCGCTGTGCGGCGATACGGTTATGGGTTCAGGCTGACGCCCGAGAAGACGTTGCGACCGAAGGGGCTGACTTTGAACCCTTCGACTTTGGCGCTCAGCGGCTGGTTGACCGTCGAGTGGGCAACAGGGGTGATCGGCACTTGCTGCTTGAGCAACTGCTGGGCCTGTTTGTAGAGCACGGTGCGCTTTTCGCGGTCGGTGACGATCTTGGCCTGCTTGATCAGCTTGTCGTAATCCTGGTCACACCACATGGAGTAGTTGTTGCCACCAATGGCGTCACAGCTGTACAGCGTGCCCAGCCAGTTGTCCGGGTCACCGTTGTCGCCGGTCCAGCCGATCAGGCTGATGTCGTGCTCGCCGTTCTTGGTGCGCTTGATGTACTCGCCCCATTCATAGCTGACGATCTTCACTTTCAGGCCGATCTTCGCCCAGTCGGCCTGGAGCATCTCGGCCATCAGCTTGGCGTTGGGGTTGTACGGGCGTTGCACGGGCATGGCCCAGAGGGTGATTTCGGTGCCTTCCTTGACTCCGGCGGCCTTGAGCAGCTCTTTGGCTTTTTCCGGGTTGTAAGGCGTGTCCTTGATGGTCTCGTCGTAGGACCATTGGGTCGGTGGCATGGCGTTCTGCGCCAGTTGCCCCGCGCCCTGGTACACCGCGTTGAGAATCCCTTGCTTGTTCACCGCCATGTCCAGCGCACGGCGCACTTCGACCTGGTCGAAGGGTTTGTGGCGAGTGTTATAAGCGATGTAGCCGAGGTTGAAGCCGGGCTTCTCGATCAACTGCAGCTTGGGATCGTTCTTCAAGGCGGGCACGTCGGCAGGACGCGGATGCAGCGTGACCTGGCATTCGTTGGCCTTGAGTTTCTGCACCCGCACCGACGCATCGGTGTTGATGGAGAAGATCAGGTTTTTCAGCTTCACCCGCTCCGGTGCCCAGTACTTGTCGTTGGCGACGTAGCGAATGTTGGAGTCTTTCTGGTAGCTCTTGAACTCGAACGGCCCGGTGCCGATCGGCTTTTGGTTGATATCGCTCGGCTTGCCGCCCTTGAGCAACTGGTCGGCATATTCAGCCGACAGGATCGAGGCGAAGCTCATAGCGATGTTCTGGATGAACGCGGCGTCGACGCTGTTCAGCGTCATGACTACCGTCAGCGGCCCGGTCTTTTCTACCTTGGCGATGTTCTTGTTCAGGCTCATGCCGTTGAAGTACGGGAACTCAGTGGGGTAGGCCTTGCGGAACGGATGCTGCGGGTCAAGCATGCGGTTGAAGGTGAACAGCACGTCGTCGGCGTTGAAATCCCGGGTCGGCTTGAAGTAATCGGTGGTATGAAACTTCACCCCTTCGCGCAGGTGGAAGGTGTACTTCAAGCCGTCTTCGGAAATGTCCCAGCTTGTTGCCAGGCCCGGGACGACATTGGTCGCGCCTTTTTCAAACTCGGCCAGGCGGTTGTACAGCGGCTCGGCGGCGTCGTTATCAGTGGCGGTGGTGTATTGCGCGGTGTCGAAACCGGCGGGGCTGCCTTCGGAACAGAACACCAGGCTGCCGCCGGCGGCCTGGGCTGCGGATGTGGCGGCCAGCAGGCCGGTGCCCAGCAATGCGGATAAAACCAAGGTTTGGCGCATGACGCTCCCTCTTTCGTTCGGGGTGTTTGTCAGCGAACCGGCGTCCTTCTTCGGGGACAGGTCCGGGGCACTGGGCTCATTCCATTGCGTAAAACAGCGATGCCACAGCATTAGCAAACCGGTAGCCCGACGGTATGAGTCGTGGGCGAGGCGGTAAATGCGTAACGCCTGAAAGACATGTGGGAAAAGGCGATGCCCTCTCGGCTACCGCTGTGTGCGGTGCTTCCAAAGGCAGGCGGTTTCCTTGGGTCTTGGCGGATAGCACAACGGCGACGTTGAAAGCGCCGCCGTTGCCTATCGTTATTTGCTGACGCTGACGCCGTAGAAGGAGTTCAAGCCAAATGGGCTGATCTTGAAGTCCTGCACGTTGGCGCGCATGGGTTGATACACCGTCGAGTGAGCGATAGGTGTCATCGGCACAGCATCCTTGAGGACGTGTTGTGCCTGTTTGTAGAGGTCGGTGCGCTTGGCCTGGTCGGTGGTGCGCTTGGCTTCTTTCACGAGGCCGTCGAACTTCTTGTCACACCATTTGGAAAAGTTGTTGCCTTGCAGCGAGTCGCAGCCGAACAGCACGTTGAGCCAGTTGTCCGGGTCACCGTTGTCACCGCTCCAGCCAATGATCATGGCCTGGTTCTCGCCGCCTTTGGAACGCTTGATGTACTCGCCCCATTCGTAGCTGGTGATCTTGACCTTCAGGCCGATCTTGGACCAGTCATTCTGCAGCATTTCCGCCATCAGTTTGGCGTTCGGGTTGTACGGACGCTGAACCGGCATGGCCCACAGAACGATCTCCGTGCCTTCCTTGACGCCGGCTTCCTTGAGCAGCGCCTTGGCTTTCTCTGGGTCGTATTTGGCATCCTTGATGGTGGTGTCGTAGGACCACTGGGTCGGTGGCATGGCGTTGACCGCCAGCTGGCCCGCTCCTTGGTACACAGAGTCGATGATCTGTTGCTTGTTCACAGCCATGTCCAAGGCTTGACGAACTCGCAGGTCAGCCAGTGGGTTGGGCTTGTCGTCGCCTTTGACCTTGTCCATCACGTTGTAAGCTACATAACCCAGGTTGAAACCCGCCTGGTCAGGCATCTTCAGCGCTTTGTCGTCCTTCAGGGCCTGGAGGTCGGCCGGGCGTGGGAAGAGAGTGATCTGGCACTCGTTCTTCTTCAACTTCTGGATACGCACCGACGGGTCGGTGGTGATGGCGAAGATCAGGTTGTCGATCTTCACGTCTTCAGGCTTCCAGTATTCCTTGTTGCCGGTGTAGCGGATGTTGGAATCTTTCTGGTAGCTCTTGAACACGAACGGGCCGGTGCCGACCGGCTTCTGGTTGATGTCCGGGGCCTTGCCTTCCTTGAGCAGTTGGGCGCCATATTCGGCGGACTGGATCGAGGCGAAGCTCATGGCCATGTTCTGGATGAACGCGGCGTCGACATCTTTGAGGGTGAACTTGACGGTGTGGTCGTCGACTTTATCGATCTTGGTGATGTTGGTGTCCATCCCCATGTCGGTGAAGTACGGGAATTCGGTTGGGTACGCCTTACGGAACGGGTCGTCCTTGTTGATCATCCGATTGAACGTGAACAGCACGTCGTCGGCATTGAATTCACGGGTCGGCTTGAAATACGGGGTGGTGTGGAACTTGACGCCTTCACGCAGGTGGAACGTATAGGTGAGGCCGTCTTCGGAGATGTCCCACTTGGTGGCCAGGCCAGGAATCACGGCGGTGCCGCCGCGCTCAAACTGGGTCAGGCGGTTGAACATGGTTTCTGCAGAGGCATCGAAGTCGGTTCCGGTGGTGTACTGACCGGGGTCGAAACCGGCCGGGCTGCCTTCGGAGCAGAACACCAGGTTAGTCGCGGCGGAAGCGAAAGGAGCGCTGGCTAACAAGCCTGCACCGACTAAAAACGGAATGACCGCGTGTTTAAGCATGTTGGCCTCATGATTTGTTGTCATTTTTGGATTTGAGGGCGACCTCGTGAGTCGTCCTGCGGATACTTATGCAGGCCCCATACCCAATGCAAGATCTAGAGCGGTTTCAACTCTGAAACAGTGGCACGAACGTACCTTAATGTCGCATCTTTGTAACTTTTGACGCATTTGATCGTTTGCGCAGGTTTTTTTGGGGCAAAAGGCGCCCGCTGGCGGTGCGGCGCAGGGCTGCTGCGCACCGCCATGGGGCGGGTTTTACTTGTTCAAACCCACGCCGTAGAAAGGTGTCAGGCCAAACGGGCTGAGTTTGAAATCCACCACTTCCTTGCGTATCGGCTGGAACACCGTTGAGTTGGCAATGGGTGTGATGGGCACCTGCTGCTTGAGGATTTTCTGCGCCTGCTGGTACAGCTCGATCCGTTTTTGCCGGTCGGTCGCGACCTTGGCCTGCTGGATCAACCGGTCATAGGCCGGGTCGCACCACTTGGCGTAGTTGCTGCCCTTGACCGCCGCGCAGCTATAAAGCACGCCGAGCCAGTTGTCCGGATCACCGTTGTCGCCGGTCCAGCCATAGATCATTGCGTCATGCTCGCCGTTCTTGGCGCGCTTGATGTATTCGCCCCATTCGTAGCTGACGATGTTCGCCTTGATACCGATCTTGGCCCAATCCTGCTGGATCATTTGCGCCGACATCCGCGCGTTGGGGTTGGAGGCGCGCTGCACCGTCATCGCCCATAAATCAATGGTTGTACCGGGCGCAACCCCGGCTTCCTTGAGGAGCGCCTTGGCCTTGGTCACGTCATGGGGCGCGTCCTGGATCGCAGGGTCGAACGACCATTGGGCCGGTGGCAAGGCGTTTTGCGCCAGTTGCCCAGCGCTCTGGTACACGGCTTTGATGATCGCTGGCTTGTCGATGGCCATGTCCAGCGCCTGACGGACCTTGAGCTGGTCCAGCGGCGGGTGCGTCACGTTGTAGGCCAGGAAGCCCAGGTTGAAGCCGGGCTGCTTGAGCACCTGCAGGTTCGGGTCTTGCTCCATCACTTCGATATCGGCCGGGCGCGGATAACCGCTGACCTGGCATTCGCCGCGCTTGAGCTTTTGCAGGCGCACGGCGGCGTCCGGGGTGATGGAAAAAATCAGATTGTCGAGCTTCACGTCCTCGGGTTTCCAGTACGCGGTGTTGGCGACGTAGCGGATCTGCGAATCCTTCTGGTAGCGCTTGAACACGAACGGCCCGGTGCCGACGGGTTTCTGGTTCAGGTCGCCGGCCTTGCCTTCCTTCAACAGCTGCGTCGCGTATTCGGCGGATTGCACCGAGGCAAAACTCATCGCCAGGTTCTGCACGAATGCCGCATCGACGTTGTTCAGGCTGAAACGCACGGTGTGCTCGTCGACCTTCTCGACGCTCTTGATCGTGGTGTTCAGGCCCATGTCGGTGAAGTACGGCGATTCGGTGGGGTAGGCCTGGCGGAACGGGTGTTGTGAGTCGAGCAGACGCTGGAAAGTGAACAGCACGTCGTCGGCGTTGAAGTCGCGGCTCGGGGTGAAGAAGTCGGTGGTATGAAATTTCACACCCTCGCGTAGGTGGAAGGTGTAGGCCAGGCCATCGGGGGACACGTCCCAACTGGTCGCCAAACCGGGCTCGACCTCGGTGCCGCCGCGCTTGAACTGGGTGAGGCGGTTGAAGACGGTTTCGGCCGAGGCATCGAAGTCGGTGCCGCTGGTGTATTGGCTTGGGTCGAAGCCGGCGGGGCTGGCTTCGGAGCAGTAGACCAGGGTGGTGGCGGCTTGGGCCATTGGGGCGCTGCTGATCAGGGCCAGCGCGAGCAGGAGGGGCTTGAAGGTGGTTCTGTCCATGAAATCCCTTGGGGGCGGTGAGGTTTTCAGGAGAGTAGCGTTGCGGGTGGGGGTGTTGGAAATATCGAAAAGTGAGGGGGACCGTAGGGTTTGGGTATAGCGTTTCTCCCGGGTCGTACACCTGTCAGGTCTGTGGGAGCAAAGCTGAACTGGTAGTCGACCTGGCTCTCCCGGTCATACCCAATCCATTTGCGGGAGCGAGCCTGCTCGCGAAGGCGGCCCTGTAGCCTGCCTATCTTTTCACGGATGTACCCGATCAGTTGTGTGTGGGTTTGTTCGCGAAGGTCACCTGAAGGCCCAGGTGTGAAGGCTGTACATTTCATGCCTGAGAAAAACATTTTGACTTTTCAAGGATGCCTAATCTTTCGCTGTCCACGTTCCATAAAACGTGGACAGTTCTCTCGTGCTGCTTTTGGAAATGTCAAAACTATTGTGCGACTCCGTTCCGAGAAGACTCCAGCAGAGGTCGAAGCAATATGCCTATGTCCCGCCGACCACCAAACCTGTGGCGAGGGAGCTTGCTCCCGCTGGGGCGCGAAGCGGCCCCAACAGCAGCGACTGCATCCATCTGATACACCTAGGTGTCTGGTTTGGGGCCGCTGCGCAGCCCAGCGGGAGCAAGCTCCCTCGCCACGGAGTTTTTGTCGCTCGGCTTCGGTGGTTCAGTCAGTAAAATTAACTGAACCACCGCCGATCATCACTGCATCAACACCTCAACAACCCCATCCGCCGTCATCGTCACTTTGCTGGTGCCTGCTTCCACTTCCGGCGTGACCGACTCGGCATCCATGGACGCCGCTTTCATCATCATCTGCGGGCGCATGTACGGTTGTGGATAACCGTTGGTGTTGAAGTTCAGGTTGACGATCTTGTAACCCTTGCCGCCCAAGGCTTCGGTGGCGAGTTGGGCGCGGGCCTTGAAGGCGTTGACGGCGTCCTTGAGCAGGGCGTCTTCGCTGGTCTGGCGGGTGGCGGTGGCGATGGCGAAGTCCATGCCGGCCATTTTCATGTCGGTGAGCAATTCGCCGGTGAGTTTGGACAGGGCGGCGAAGTCGGCGCTTTCCAGGCGCAGCTCGGCGCGTTCGCGCCAGCCGGTGATCTTCTGGCCCTTGTTATCGTAGACCGGGTAGCTGTTGCGGCTGCCTTGGCGCAAGTTGATGTCCTTGACCTGCTTGGCCTGGCCAATGGCTTTGTTCAGTGTGGTGCTGACGGTGGCCGCGAGTTTGGCTGGGTCGGTGTTCTGTTCCTCGGTGTAGAGGGTGACGATCATCAGGTCGCGGGCCACTTCCTGGCTGGCTTCGGCGCGCAGGGAAATCTGGTTGTAATGAAGCTCATCGGCGGCCACGGCCGGCAGGCTGGCGACGGTGCCGAGGCTGAGGGCGAGGAGGGCGGCGGGGCGACTGAACGTGTGCATGAAAGCTCCTTGGGATGATGCGCAGGGGTAGGTTCCGGGCCTGCGTGAACGATAAGACTCTAGCGTTTATGGTGCGGTTCGCACAGTTACAACTTCTATACAGATTGCGGCCCAGTGGCTTTTCGTGGCGAGGGAGCTTGCTCCCGCTCGGCTGCGCAGCAGTCGTAATCTTTTGGGCCTGCTGCGCCCGAAGCGTCGGACCGGTCCAGCGGGAGCAAGCTCCCTCGCCACAGGGGGCTATGTAGCGTCCAAAGCTGTGGCGCTTTGCCGCATATCCGCCGCTGCAAGCCCTGCCTTGGTTATACTCCATGCGATCCGCCTGGAGCGCTCATCAGGAGAGCTCATGCTCGCCCCTTTGCAAATGACTTCCGCTTCGCGCCAGAACCTATGGCGCCTGACGTTTATCCGCATTCTGGTCCTCGCAGCCCAGGCCGGCTCGGTGGGGCTTGCCTATTGGTTCGACCTGCTGCCGCTGCCTTGGCTGCAACTGGCAATCACGCTGGTCTTTTCCAGCGTACTTTGCGCGTTGACTGCGATTCGCCTGCGCACCTCATGGCCAGTGACCGAACTTGAATACGCTGTGCAACTGGCCTGCGACCTGTTTATCCACAGCGCGCTGCTGTATTTCTCCGGCGGGTCCACCAATCCTTTCGTCTCTTATTACCTGGTGCCGCTGACCATCGCCGCCGTGACACTGCCGTGGCGTTTTTCGCTGATCCTGTCCGGCATCGCCCTGGCGCTGTACACCTTGTTGCTGGCGCGCTTCTATCCGCTGGAAACCTTCCCCATCGCCCGGGAAAACCTGCAGATCTATGGCATGTGGCTGAGCTTCGCCCTGGCGGCTGCGGTCATCACCTTTTTTGCCGCGCGCATGGCCGAAGAATTGCGTCGCCAGGAAGAGTTGCGGGCGATCCGTCGTGAAGAAGGCCTGCGGGACGAGCAACTGCTGGCCGTGGCGACCCAGGCCGCCGGCGCTGCCCATGAACTGGGCACGCCGCTGGCGACCATGAGCGTGCTGCTCAAGGAAATGCGCCAGGACCATAAAGACCCGGCGTTGCAAGAAGACCTCAGTGTGCTGCAAGACCAGGTCAAGCTCTGCAAGGAAACCCTGCAATACCTGGTGCGCGCCGCCGAGGCCAACCGCCGGCTGGACATCGACATGCAGGCGGTCACGTTCTGGCTCGACGATGCCCTGAACCGTTGGCACCTGATGCGCCCCGAAGCCAGTTATCGCTTCCAGTGCCTGGGCAAGGGCACGGTGCCGCGCATGGCGCCGCCGCCGGACTTGACCCAGGCCTTGCTGAACCTGCTGAACAATGCCGCCGACGCCTGCCCGGAAAACTTGGAAGTGGTGCTGGACTGGGACGCCTATGAACTGACGATCTGTATTCGCGATCACGGCGCCGGTGTGCCGCTGGCGATTGCCGAGCAGATCGGCAAACCGTTTTTCACCACCAAGGGCAAGGGTTTCGGCCTGGGCCTGTTTTTGAGCAAGGCCAGCGTGACACGCGCCGGCGGCTCGGTGAAACTCTACCCCCATGAGGAAGGCGGTACGCTCACCGAGCTGCGCCTGCCCCATGCCGACCGAGGAGACGAATATGAGTGACGAGATCCAAGTCGACGGCGAAGAACTGCCGCACCTGCTGCTGGTGGATGACGACGCCACCTTTACCCGCGTCATGGCCCGGGCCATGTCCCGTCGCGGTTTTCGGGTCAGCACCGCCGGTTCCGCCGAAGAGGGCCTGACCATCGCCCAGGCCGACCTGCCGGACTACGCCGCCCTCGACCTGAAAATGGACGGCGACTCCGGCCTGGTGCTGCTGCCCAAGCTGCTGGAGCTGGACCCGGAGATGCGCGTGGTGATCCTCACCGGTTATTCGAGCATTGCCACCGCGGTCGAGGCCATCAAGCGCGGTGCGTGCAACTACCTGTGCAAACCGGCGGATGCCGACGATGTGCTGGCGGCGCTGCTGTCCGAGCACGCCGACCTCGATACCCTGGTGCCGGAAAACCCCATGTCGGTGGATCGCCTGCAATGGGAACACATCCAGCGGGTGCTGACCGAGCACGAAGGCAATATTTCCGCCACGGCTCGTGCCTTGGGCATGCACCGGCGGACCTTGCAGCGCAAATTGCAGAAGCGTCCGGTGCGTCGCTGAACCTGCGCTGAACGAATGCTGTCCCTCTCGCGACAGATCGGGCCGTTGCTCTATCATCGGCCCGAGTTATTCCTTTATTGAGCCTTAACCATGAATCAGAACGCTGAATATTCCGCGGTCAATGACGCGGTGCGCGGCCATTTTTTGCGCCGTGTCTGGCAGATGACCACGCCATACTGGCGCAGTGAGGAGAAGGGCAAGGCCTGGACGCTATTGATCGCCGTGATCGCGCTGTCGTTGTTCAGCGTGGCGATTTCGGTGTGGGTCAACAGTTGGTACAGGGATTTCTACAACGCCCTGCAAGAAAAGGACACCGTGGCATTCTGGCGGTTGATCCTGTACTTCTGCGGCATCGCGGCGGTAGCGATCCTGGGCGCGGTGTACCGCTTGTACCTCACGCAAATGCTCACCATCCGCTGGCGGGCCTGGCTCACCGAGCAGCATTTCGCCCGCTGGCTCAACAACAAGAACTACTACCGGCTGGAGCAGGGTGGCTACACGGACAACCCCGACCAGCGGATCTCCGAAGACCTCAACAGTTTTACCAGCAACACGCTGGAGCTGGGCCTGGGGCTGCTTCGCACGGTGGTCAGCCTGGTGTCGTTCTCGATTATCCTGTGGGGCGTGTCTGGCAGCATCGAGGTGTTCGGCTACACCATCCCTGGCTATATGTTCTGGTGCGCGTTGGTCTATGCGGCGGTGGGCAGTTGGCTGACGCACCTGATCGGCCGTCGCCTGATCGGTCTGAACAACAACCAGCAGCGCTTCGAAGCCGACCTGCGTTTCTCCATGGTGCGGGTGCGCGAGAACGCCGAGAGCATCGCGCTCTATGGCGGCGAGCCTAATGAGAATCGTCGCTTGAGTGGTCGTTTCGGCCTGGTCTGGCACAACTTCTGGGACATCATGCGGGTGTCCAAGCGCCTGACATTCTTTACGTCCGGCTACGGCCAGATCGCAATCATTTTCCCATTCATCGTCGCCGCGCCGCGTTATTTCGCGGGCAAGATCCAACTGGGCGAGCTCATGCAGATCAACTCGGCGTTCGGTAACGTGCAGGAGAATTTCAGTTGGTTCATTACCGCCTACGCCAACCTCGCCGCGTGGCGCGCCACCTGTGACCGTCTGCTGAGTTTCCGCCAGGCGATGAGCGACAACGAAGAGCGCGTGCCGGCCATTGATGTACAGAGCCAGGGCAACGAGCTGAAGGTCCGCGATCTCGGGCTGGACCTGAACGATGGCCGGCATCTGCTGACCCATGGCGAGCTGAGCGTGGAGCCGGGCGAGCGGGTGATGCTCAGTGGTCGCTCCGGCAGCGGCAAGTCAACGTTGCTGCGGGCGATGGGGCATCTGTGGCCTGCGGGGCATGGCAGCATTCTCCTGCCCTCGGCGCGTTATCTGTTCCTGCCGCAAAAGCCCTACTTGCCGATTGGCAGCCTGCGGGAAGTGCTGAGTTACCCACAGGCGGGCGATGTCTACCCCAACGAACGTTATGCACAGGTGCTCGAAACCTGTCGCCTGCCGCACCTGGTGGCGCGGTTGGATGAAAGCAACCACTGGCAGCGCATGCTCTCGCCCGGCGAGCAACAACGCCTGGCCTTTGCCCGGGCGTTGCTTTACGCGCCACTGTGGTTGTACATGGACGAAGCGACTTCGGCGATGGATGAAGAAGACGAGGCGACGTTGTACCAGGCGCTGATCGACCAGTTGCCAGGCCTGAGCATTGTCAGTGTCGGGCACCGAAGCAGCTTGAAACGTTTCCATCCGCGACATGTGCGTATCGAAAATGGCCAACTGGTGGAGCAGGCTGTGACCGCTTGATTGTCATTGTCAAACGCTGTTGTGGCGAGGGGATTTATCCCCTCTGGGCGCGAAGCGCCCCTTTCAAATCAACGGTCTCGATATTGAGTCTGCCAATAGACCAAGGGGGCTGTTACGCAGCCCAGCGGGGATAAATCCCCTCGCCACAGCGATGCATGGCAGTAACCTTTGAAAAGGCCCACCAGTGAGCACGGTGATCGTACAACCACGTTGCGCTATGATGCATACTTAGCCGCCTGTCAGATAGAGACACACCATGGAAAACCCGATCAACGTCCCACGCCTTCCCCGCAAGCGCCGCAGCCTGGCGCAGGAGCTGGTGACGGTGCTGACCGAGCAGATTCGCGACGGCCTGCTCAAGCGTGGCGATAAGTTGCCCACCGAGTCGGCGATCATGGAGGCCCATGGCGTCAGCCGCACGGTGGTGCGCGAGGCAATTTCCCGTTTGCAGGCGGCCGGCCAGGTTGAAACCCGCCATGGCATCGGCACCTTCGTGCTGGACACGCCCAGCCCGAGCGGCTTTCGCATCGACCCGGCGACGGTGGTCACGCTGCGCGATGTGCTGGCGATCCTGGAGTTGCGCATCAGCCTGGAAGTGGAATCCGCCGGGCTCGCGGCGCAGCGCCGCAGCGATGAGCAACTGTCGGCGATGCGGGCGGCGCTCGATGCCTTGAACGAAAGCGCGGCCCACGCCAGCGACGCGGTGGCCTCGGACTTCGCCTTCCACCTGGAAATCGCCCTGTCTACCGGCAACCGCTACTTCACGGACATCATGACCCACCTGGGCACCAGCATCATCCCGCGCACCCGGCTGAACTCGGCGCGCCTGGCCCATGACGACCAACAGCACTACATGGATCGACTGAGTCGCGAGCACGAGGAAATCTACGAGGCCATCGCTCGCCAGGATTCCGATGCGGCCCGTGCGGCCATGCGCTTGCATTTGACCAACAGTCGTGAGCGGCTGCGCCAGGCCCATGAAGAGGCGCAGGCGCAGGGCTGAAAGTCGCTCATTGCTCGGGCGCCGAGGATGCTGTTGTGGCGAGGGAGCTTGCTCCCGCTGGGCTGCGAAGCGGCGCCCTCAGCTCTTTGAGCGATCCGTCCTTCTACAGGTTGGCGACTGCTTCGCAGTCGAACGGGAAAGCTCCCTCGCCACAGGGTAGTGGTGGCCAGCTTTACGTCTGTGCACCGTTCGATAAAGAGTAGATGCGCAGTCCTATGCCTTGATCCGCAACATTAGCGGGTCGGATTTGTCATCCCCGCCGCTCTCATAAGTCACTTCGTAACGAAGCTCAACCGATTCGCCTTCGAAAGCTTCCAAGTCGGCGCGAGTTAGATCCACTTTCACATTCGTGCGTGGGGTACCTTCCTCGCCAGTCAAAGGTGTAAACGCTCCTACAGGACGCGTTAGAGTCAGAGTCAGCGTGGCGTTCGAGTACTTGCGGAAATCTGCATCCGGAATTTTCACGGTTAACGTCTCTGTCTTTGACAGGTTGATCGTCACTGCGTCTTTGTCTGGAAATTCCTCGAGCGTGGGCTTTGCATACGTCTCCATGATGTCACTCCTGTGAGGCGGCCCTGATCGTCACGTACGGGCGACTCACTTACAGTTTATGAAAAGGATCACGGCCGAGCTTTGCACGGCCATGCCTGGGTTATGCCCCCATGCCGCAACGGCGCCTACTGGCAGAGTTGACAGTGGCGACAAGCGGTTCCGGTTCTCAGTCCACAAGTTTCATCCGTCTCCCATCACCCAAAGCCCCGTTCTACAAGGCTTTCCGCCAAACACCCGTTGCCCGCTTCCCGACAAAAGACGAAATACAGTTGACGCCCACATTTTAAGTTGTACGATGACCTACAACTTCACATGAAGCTGAACCATTTCCACAACACAACATTTGCGTCCAGGGTGTTCGAATAATGAATCCACAAGAACTGAAGTCCATCCTCTCGTCGGGCCTGCTGTCGTTCCCGGTTACCGATTTCACTGCCAATGGCGATTTCAATCGCGACAGCTACATCAAGCGCCTCGAGTGGCTGGCCCCGTACGGCGCCTCTGCATTGTTCGCGGCGGGCGGCACCGGTGAATTCTTCTCCCTGGCCGCCAGCGAGTATTCGCAAGTCATCAAGACTGCCGTCGATACCTGCGCCACCAGCGTGCCAATCCTCGCCGGCGTCGGCGGTGCCACCCGCCAGGCTATCGAATACGCTCAGGAAGCCGAGCGCCTGGGCGCCAAGGGTCTGTTGCTGCTGCCGCACTACCTGACCGAAGCCAGCCAGGACGGCGTTGCCGCCCACGTTGAAGCCGTGTGCAAATCGGTGAAGATCGGCGTGGTGGTGTACAACCGCAACGTCTGCCGCCTGAACGCGACCCAGCTGGAACAACTGGCCGAGCGCTGCCCGAACCTGATCGGCTACAAGGACGGCCTGGGCGACATCGAACTGATGGTGTCGATCCGTCGTCGCCTCGGCGACCGTTTCAGCTACCTGGGCGGCCTGCCGACCGCTGAAGTCTACGCCGCGGCCTACAAGGCCCTGGGCGTGCCGGTCTACTCCTCGGCGGTGTTCAACTTCATCCCGAAAACCGCGATGGACTTCTACCACGCCATTGCCCGCGAAGATCACGAGACTGTCGGCAAGATCATCGACGACTTCTTCCTGCCATACCTGGACATCCGCAACCGCAAGGCGGGTTACGCGGTGAGCATCGTCAAGGCCGGCGCGAAGATCGTTGGTTATGACGCGGGCCCAGTGCGCACGCCGCTGACCGACCTGCTGCCAGAAGAGTACGAAGCCCTGGCCGCGCTGATCGACAAGCAAGGCAAGCAGTAACAGACCCGACAAGGCCGCTGAGCAATCAGCGGCTTTTTGCGTAAGGCTTGATCGTTTCCACGTGCGCGTGGAAACGCAGCCAGGGACGCCCTGCGTTCCTAGACAGCTTTTGTGAGAGGAGAAGCTCCGTGGCAGATGCAAAGCGTTTCGATAACTACATCAACGGTGAGTGGGTGGCCGGTGCTGACTATTGCACCAACATCAACCCGTCTGACTTGTCCGACGTCATCGGTGAATACGCCAAGGCTGACGCAGCGCAAGTCAACGCCGCCATCGAAGCCGCCCGTGCCGCGTTCCCGGCCTGGTCGACCTCGGGCATCCAGGCCCGTCACGATGCGCTGGACAAAGTCGGCAGCGAAATTCTCGCCCGTCGCGAAGAGCTTGGCCAACTGCTGGCCCGGGAAGAGGGTAAGACCCTGCCCGAAGCCATCGGCGAAGTAACCCGCGCCGGCAACATTTTCAAATTCTTCGCCGGTGAATGCCTGCGCCTGTCGGGCGACTACGTGCCGTCGGTGCGCCCGGGCGTCAACGTCGAAGTGACCCGCGAAGCCCTCGGCGTGGTTGGTCTGATCACTCCGTGGAACTTCCCGATCGCCATCCCTGCGTGGAAAATTGCCCCGGCCCTGGCCTACGGCAACTGCGTGGTGATCAAGCCCGCCGAGCTGGTGCCGGGCTGCGCCTGGGCCCTGGCCGAGATCATTTCCCGTGCCGGTTTCCCGGCCGGTGCGTTCAACCTGGTGATGGGCAGCGGCCGTGTGGTCGGTGACATTCTGGTCAACAGCCCGAAAGTCGATGGCATCAGCTTCACCGGTTCCGTGGGCGTCGGCCGGCAGATCGCGGTCAACTGCGTGGCGCGCCAAGCCAAGGTCCAGCTGGAAATGGGCGGTAAGAACCCGCAGATCATCCTCGACGACGCCGACCTCAAGCAGGCGGTCGAATTGGCGGTGCAGAGCGCGTTCTACTCCACCGGCCAGCGTTGCACGGCATCGAGCCGACTGATCGTCACTGCCGGTATCCACGACAAGTTCGTTGCGGCCATGGCCGAGCGCATGCAATCGATCAAGGTCGGTCACGCGCTGAAGGCTGGCACCGACATCGGCCCGGTCGTTTCCGAAGCCCAGCTCAACCAGGACTTGAAGTACATCGACATCGGCCAGAGCGAAGGTGCGCGGCTGGTCAGCGGTGGTGGTGTAGTGACTTGCGACACCGAAGGTTACTTCCTGGCGCCGACCCTGTTCGCCGACAGCGAGGCTTCGATGCGCATCAGCCGCGAAGAGATCTTCGGCCCGGTGGCCAACGTCGTGCGCGTGGCTGACTACGAGGCGGCGCTGGCGATGGCCAACGACACCGAGTTCGGCTTGTCGGCCGGTATCGCCACCACGTCGTTGAAGTATGCCAACCACTTCAAGCGCCACTCCCAAGCAGGCATGGTGATGGTCAACCTGCCGACCGCCGGCGTGGATTACCATGTTCCGTTCGGTGGGCGCAAAGGTTCGTCCTACGGTTCGCGCGAGCAAGGTCGCTACGCGCAAGAGTTCTACACCGTGGTGAAGACCTCCTACATCGGCTCGTAATACGCAAGACCGGCCGGCGCCGGGCTCTGGCGCCGACCGTACAATTTGATTTCCCGCATAAAAATAAATAGTGGAAGTAGATTACATGCAAGAGACCAAGCCGACGCACGTCCGCTATTTGATCCTGCTCATGCTGTTTTTGGTGACGACGATCAACTATGCCGACCGCGCCACCATCGCCATCGCTGGTTCCAGCCTGCAAAAAGACCTCGGCATCGACGCCGTCACCCTCGGTTACATCTTCTCCGCTTTCGGCTGGGCCTACGTGGCCGGGCAGATTCCTGGCGGCTGGCTGCTCGACCGTTTCGGGTCGAAGAAAATCTATGCACTGAGCATTTTCACCTGGTCGCTGTTCACCGTGCTCCAGGGCTACGTCGGTGAGTTCGGCATGTCCACGGCGGTGGTTGCGCTGTTCATGCTGCGCTTTCTGGTCGGGCTGGCCGAAGCGCCTTCTTTCCCGGGCAACGCCCGTATCGTCGCGGCCTGGTTTCCCACCGCCGAACGTGGCACCGCCTCGGCGATCTTCAACTCGGCGCAGTATTTCGCCACCGTATTGTTCGCGCCGCTGATGGGCTGGATCGTCTACCGCTTCGGCTGGCAGCACGTGTTCATCGTCATGGGCGTGATCGGCATCGTGTTCTCGCTCGTCTGGCTGAAGGTCATCTACAGCCCGCGCCAGCACCCGATGATCAACGAGGCCGAGTTCAACCACATCGCTTCCAATGGCGCGATGGTCGACATGGACCAGGACAAGGGCAAGGAAAAGAAAGCCGACGGTCCGAAGTGGGATTACATTCGCCAACTGCTGACCAACCGCATGATGCTCGGCGTGTACCTGGGCCAGTACTGCATCAACGGCATCACCTATTTCTTCCTGACCTGGTTCCCGGTGTACCTGGTGCAGGAGCGCGGCATGACCATCCTCAAGGCCGGTTTCATCGCGTCCTTGCCGGCCATTTGCGGTTTCATTGGTGGCGTCCTCGGCGGGGTGATTTCCGACTACCTGCTGCGCAAGGGCCATTCGCTGACCTTCGCCCGCAAGGCGCCAATCATCGCCGGGCTGCTGGTGTCCAGCAGCATCGTGGCGTGCAACTACGTCGATATCGAATGGATGGTGGTGGGCTTCATGGCCCTGGCATTCTTCGGCAAGGGCGTGGGCGCATTGGGTTGGGCCGTGGTGTCCGACACGTCGCCAAAACAGATCGCCGGCTTGAGCGGTGGCCTGTTCAACACCTTCGGCAACCTGGCGTCGATTACCACGCCAATCGTCATCGGCTACATCATCAGCGCCACCGGTTCGTTCAAGTGGGCCCTGGTGTTCGTCGGTTGCAATGCGTTGGTGGCGGTGTTCAGCTATCTGGTCATCGTGGGCCCGATCAAGCGTGTGGTGCTCAAGGAGCCCACGGCCAGGGAAGCCGACCTATCCAGCCTGTCTGAAGCCAAATCCTGAGGAATGGCGTCCATGAATCTGATTGAACATGCCGATTCGCCCCGTTACATCCGCCTGCACGAGCGGGACAACGTGGTGATTGTTGTCAACGACCAGGGCGTACCCGCCGGGACCGAGTTCCCGGACGGCCTGGTCACCGTGGACTTCGTGCCACAGAGCCACAAGGTCACCCTGGTGGACATTCCCGAGGGTGGCGAGGTGATTCGCTACGGCCAGGTCATTGGCTACGCGCTGCAACCGATCCCTCGTGGCAGCTGGGTCAAGGAAGACCAATTGCGCATGCCCACCGCGCCACCCTTGGACAGCCTGCCGCTGTCCACCGATGTGCCGGCGGCGGATGCGCCACTGGAAGGCTACACCTTCGAGGGCTACCGCAACGCCGACGGCACCGTCGGCACGCGCAACATCCTGGGCATCACCACCACGGTGCAGTGCGTCACCGGGGTGCTGGACCATGCGGTCAAGCGCATCAAGGAAGAGCTGCTGCCCAAGTACCCGAACGTTGATGACGTGGTGGCGCTGACCCACAGCTATGGCTGCGGTGTGGCGATCACCGCCACCGACGCCTACATCCCGATCCGCACCGTGCGCAACCTGGCGCGCAACCCGAACCTGGGTGGCGAGGCGCTGGTGATCAGCCTGGGCTGCGAGAAATTGCAGGCCGGGCAGGTGATGCACGAAGGCGATAGCTCGGTGGACCTCAGCGAGCCATGGTTGTATCGCTTGCAGGATTCCAGCCACGGCTTTACCGAGATGATCGAGCAGATCATGGAGTTGGCCGAGACGCGCCTGAAGAAACTCGACCAGCGTCGCCGCGAAACCGTGCCCGCCTCGGAGCTGATCCTGGGCATGCAGTGCGGCGGCAGCGATGCGTTCTCCGGCATCACCGCCAACCCGGCCCTGGGCTACGCCTCGGACCTGTTGCTGCGGGCCGGTGCGACGGTGATGTTCTCTGAAGTCACCGAAGTGCGCGATGCGATCTACCTGCTGACCTCCCGGGCGCAAACCCAGGAAGTCGCCCAGGAACTGGTGCGCGAAATGGACTGGTACGACCGTTACCTGGCCAAGGGCGAGGCCGATCGCAGCGCCAACACCACGCCGGGCAACAAGAAGGGTGGGTTGTCGAACATCGTCGAGAAGTCCTTGGGCTCGATCGTCAAATCCGGCAGCAGCGCAATCAGCGGCGTGCTTGGCCCGGGTGAGCGCTTCAAGCAAAAGGGCCTGATCTTCTGCGCCACGCCGGCCAGCGACTTTGTCTGCGGCACGCTGCAACTGGCGGCGGGGATGAACCTGCACGTGTTCACTACCGGTCGGGGCACCCCGTACGGCTTGGCCATGGCGCCGGTGGTGAAGGTCTCGACCCGTACCGAACTGGCCCAGCGCTGGCCGGACCTGATCGACATCGACGCCGGCCGCATCGCCACCGGGCGCGCGACCATCGAAGAGTTGGGCTGGGAGCTGTTCCACTACTACCTGGACGTGGCCAGCGGCAAGAAACAGACCTGGGCCGAGCGGCACAAGTTGTTCAACGACATTACCTTGTTCAACCCGGCGCCGATTACCTGATCCGGCGCTGATCGCGAGCAGGCTCGCTCCCACAGGGATGTGGGGGTGAATGTGGATTCTGTTATCGCTGGAGATCCAATGTGGGAGCGAGCCTGCTCGCGAAGAGGCTCGACCAGACGCCAACGTCGTGAGTGGCTTATCATTAGCCACCTAACGACACCTCCTTCTCAAGGTCCTCGGCATGCTGGCAATTTTCCTCGAAACCCTGAACGTCACCGCGCCGGTGTTCGCCATGCTGTTTCTGGGGACGCTGCTCAAGCGCATCGGCTGGATCAACGACAACTTCATCCACATCGCCTCGTCGCTGGTGTTTAACGTCACCATGCCGGCGCTGTTGTTCCTTGGCATTCTGCACGCTGATTTGCACGCGGCTTTGCAGCCAGACCTGCTGATCTATTTCTCGATTGCCACCCTGGTGAGTTTCGCCATGGCCTGGGGCTGGGCGATCTGGCGTTGCCCGCGGGAGGATCGCGGGATCTACACCCAGGGCGCGTTTCGTGGCAACAACGGCGTGATCGGCCTGGCATTGGCCGCGAGCATGTATGGCGACTATGGGATTTCCCTGGGGGCGATTCTGGCGGCGCTGGTGATCCTGTTCTACAACACCCTGTCGACCATCGTCCTGGCGGTCTACAGCCCGGTGATCAAGTCCGACCCCTGGAGCATCTGCAAGAGCGTGATCAGCAACCCGCTGATCATCAGCGTGCTTGCCGCCGCGCCGTTCGCCTATTGGCGGATCGGCCTGCCGAACTGGTTCGAGACGTCGGCCAAGTATCTGTCCCAAATGACCTTGCCCCTGGCGCTGATCTGCATCGGCGGCACGCTGTCCCTGGCGGCCTTGCGCAAGAGCGGCAAGATGGCCCTGAGTTCGAGCCTGGTGAAGATGGTCGGCTTGCCGTTGGTGACTACTCTGGGCGCATGGTTGTGGGGTTTTCGCGGGGCGGAACTGGGGATCCTGTTCCTGTACTTCGGCAGCCCCACCGCCGCCGCCAGCTACGTCATGGCCCGCGCTGCGAATGGCAACCACGAGCTGGCGGCGGCGATCATCGTCATCACCACTTTGATGGCGGCGATTACCACCAACCTGGGGATCTTTGTGTTGCAGTGGGGTGGGTGGATCTAACCCTCGATTTTGCGCTGTTCTTGAGGGCCAATCGCGAGCAAGCTCGCTCCCACATTGGCTTGTGGTTGTGCCGCGATCCCTGTGGGAGCGAGCTTGCTCGCGATAGCGATCCCAGGGTCACTCAGGCTTGCGATAACTATCGATCACTTCCTGCGCCGCCCGAAACGCATCGATCGCCGCTGGCACGCCCGCGTACACCGCGCAATGCAGCAACGCTTCGCGAATTTCTTCTACCGTGCAGCCATTGTTCAGCGCGCCACGCACGTGGCCCTTGAGTTCCTGCGGGCACTTGAGGGCGGTGAGGGCGGCGAGGGTGATCAGGCTGCGGGTCTTCAGCGGCAGGCCTTCGCGGCTCCAGACGCTGCCCCAGGCATGTTCGTTCACGAAATCCTGCAGCGGCTGGGTGAATTCGGTGGCGCTGCCCAGGGCGCGGTCGACGAACGCATCGCCCATCACTTTGCGACGCATATCGAGGCCGGTCTTTGGATTGTCGGTCATGGCAAATCCCTCTTGTGGTGTTGGCGGCGCCAGGCGCGCAAGGAAGTGAACAGCAGAAACGCGAGCAGGGCCGGCAGCACATAGAACAACATCAGTCGTTCTAGCTGGCCGGCCAATGGCATGCCGGTGGTGAACGACACCACATGCAGCCCGTACGCCGTGTACAAGCCCAGGAACAGCAGCCCTTCGGCACGGGTGACGCGATAGCCGGAATAGAACACCGGCAGGCACAGCACCGCGACGCCAAGCATCACCGGCAGGTCGAAGGCCAGGGCATTGGGCGAGACCGAGAGCGGAGAAGGCGCGGCGAGGGCGGTCACGCCCAATACACCCAGAAGGTTGAACAGGTTGCTGCCGATTACGTTGCCTACCGCGATGTCCCGTTGACCCCGAAGGGCGGCGATCAACGAAGTGGCGAGCTCCGGCAGCGAGGTGCTCACGGCAACGATGGTCAGGCCGATGATGCGCTCGGACAACCCCAGGTCGGTCGCCACTTCCACCGCCGCGCCCAATAACAGGTGCCCGGCGAAGACCAGCATCGCCAGGCCCGAAACGATCATCACCAGGCTCTTGGGCCACGAACCATGGGCAATTGCGCCTCCCAGCGGATGTGGTCGGGCGGAGTGCCGGGACTGGCGCAGCAACAGGCCCAGGTACACCGCCAGGGCTACCAGCAGCAGGACGCCGTCGAGTCGGGTCAGTTCTTCGTTCCAGGCCAGCACGAACACCAGCAGGCTGGCGCCGATCATCAGCGGGATGTCCAAGCGCACCAATTGACGCGAGACGCGCAGCGGAATGATCAACGCCGACAGCCCGAGGGTGACGAGGATGTTGAAGGTACTGCTGCCGATCACACTCCCCACGGCGATGTCAGCGTTCTGTGCCAGGGTCGCTTGCAGGCTGACAGCCATTTGCGGTGCGCTGCTGCCGAATGCGACGACGGTCAGGCCGATAATCAGCGGCCGCACCTGCAAGCGTGCCGCCAGCCCCACGGCGGCACGCACCAGCAACTCGGCGCCGGCGATCAGCAACAGCAGGGCGCCACACAGTTCGATCAGGCTGAGCAGCGGTAAAGCATTGATCAGGGAAATGGCCGGGCTCCGTCTATCAGTCGTCGAGGGCTTGCACACGCACACGCGCGGTACCGCTGCGCAGCATGCCCAATTGTTCGGCCGCGGCGCGGGACACATCGATCAGGCGCCCACGGGTATACGGGCCACGATCGTTGATACGGACCACAACGCTGTCGTTGTTTTTCAGGTTGGTGACTTTCACCCGGGTGCCGAATGGCAACTGGCGATGCGCGGCGGTCAGGCCGTGCTGGTCGAAGCGCTCGCCGCTGGCGGTACGCTTGCCATGGTGCCTGGAGCCGTAATAGGAGGCGACGCCGGTCTGGTCGTAGCCGTGTGGATCGACCGTCCCGCTCTGGCTGGCGCAACCGGCCAGCAGGGACAGCAGGGCGCAGGCGCCGAGGAGACGCTTCATCTGAGAGGTTCCAAATACAAATGTGGGAGCGAGCTTGCTCGCGATGGGGCCATCACATTCAACATCTAGGTTGACTGTCATACCGCTATCGCGAGCAAGCCCGCTCCCACAGGGGGTTGAGCCAGATTCAAAGACTGGCTCCATGGCAATCAGCCCTCGAGCTTGCTTTTCAGCAGTTCGTTGACTTGCTGCGGGTTGGCCTTGCCCTTGGAAGCTTTCATGGCCTGGCCGACGAAGAAGCCGAACATCTTGCCGCGCTTGGCTTCGTCCGCCGCACGGTATTGCTCGACCTGCTCGGCGTTGGCCGCGAGCACTTCATCGAGCACGGCGCTGATCGCACCGGTGTCGGTGACCTGCTTCAAGCCGCGCTTGTCGATGATTTCGTCTGCGCTGCCCTCACCATTGGCCATGGCTTCGAATACCATTTTGGCAATCTTGCCGGAAATGGTGTTGTCCTTGATCCGCAACAGCATGCCGCCCAGTTGCTCGGCCGAAACCGGCGACTCGTCGATTTCCAGGCCCTGCTTGTTCAACAGGCTGCCCAACTCGACCATCACCCAGTTGGCCGCCAGCTTGGCGTCGCCGCCGATGCTCACGACTTTCTCGAAGTAGTCGGCCTGTTCGCGGCTGGTGGCCAGGACGTTGGCGTCATAGCTCGACAGCCCGAACTGCGCCTGGAAGCGCTCGCGTTTCTGTGGCGGCAGTTCCGGCAGGGTGGCGCGTACTTCATCGAGGAACGAATGCTCGATGACCACCGGCAGCAGGTCCGGGTCGGGGAAGTAACGGTAGTCGTTGGCTTCTTCCTTGCTGCGCATCGGACGGGTCTCGTCCTTGTTCGGGTCGTACAGGCGGGTCTGCTGGATGACCTTGCCGCCGTCCTCGATCAGTTCGATCTGGCGTTGGATCTCGCTGTTGATCGCCTTTTCGATGAAGCGGAACGAGTTGACGTTCTTGATCTCGCAGCGGGTGCCGAACTCGGCCTGGCCTTTCGGACGGATCGACACGTTGCAGTCGCAGCGCAGCGAGCCTTCGGCCATGTTGCCGTCGCAGATGCCCAGGTAGCGCACCAGTGCGTGGATCGCCTTGACGTAGGCCACGGCTTCCTTGGCGCTGCGCATGTCCGGCTCTGAGACGATTTCCAGCAGCGGCGTGCCGGCGCGGTTCAGGTCGATGCCGGTAGCACCGTTGAATTCTTCGTGCAGGCTCTTGCCGGCGTCTTCTTCCAGGTGCGCGCGGGTGATGCCGACGCGCTTGACCGTGCCGTCTTCCAGGGCGATGTCCAAGTGGCCCTTGCCGACGATCGGCAGCTCCATCTGGCTGATCTGGTAGCCCTTGGGCAGGTCCGGGTAGAAGTAGTTCTTGCGGGCGAACACGTTGTGCTGGCCGATCTCGGCGTCAATCGCCAGGCCGAACATCACCGCCATGCGCACCGCTTCGGCGTTGAGCACCGGCAATACGCCGGGCATGCCCAGGTCAACCAGGCTGGCCTGGGTGTTGGGCTCGGAACCGAAGGTGGTCGAGCTACCGGAAAAGATTTTCGACCGGGTGGTGAGCTGGGTATGAATCTCCAGCCCGATCACGACTTCCCATTGCATGTGTTTCTCCTCAGAAGTCTTATCAGGGGATTTTGAAACGTCGCGAGCGAAGGTAAGGCAAGGCGAAAACTGGCGAGAAAGCGGAGTTGACTTTAGTCAATGAGCATTTTGAGCCAGTTTTCAACGCAGCATTACCGAGCGCAGCAGTTTCAAAACCCCTGAGGGGTGCGGGTGTGCCAGTCAGTGTTTAACTGGTACTGGTGCGCCACGTTGAGCAGGCGGCCTTCCTGGAAATACGGCGCGAGCAACTGCACGCCCACCGGCAGGCCATCGACGAAGCCGGCCGGCATGGACAGGCCCGGCAAGCCGGCGAGGTTGGCGGTGATGGTGTAGACGTCTTCCAGGTACTCGGCGACCGGGTCGCTGTTCTTGGCGCCGAGCTTCCAGGCCGGGTTCGGCGTGGTTGGGCCGAGGATGATATCGACCTCGTTGAAGGCGGCCATGAAGTCGTTCTTGACCAGGCGGCGGATTTTCTGCGCCTTTAGGTAGTAGGCATCGTAGTAGCCGGCGGACAGCGCGTAGGCGCCAACCATGATCCGGCGCTGCACTTCGGCGCCGAAGCCTTCGCCACGGGAGCGCTTGTACAGGTCGACCAGGTTTTGCGGGTTCTCGCAGCGATAGCCGAAGCGCACGCCGTCGAAGCGCGACAGGTTCGAGGACGCTTCCGCCGGGGCGATCACGTAATACGCAGGGATCGCGTGCTGCATGTTCGGCAGGCTGATTTGCTTGATGACCGCGCCGAGCTTTTCCAGCTCCTTGATGCTGTTTTGAATCAGATCGGCGATGCGCGGGTCGAGGCCGGCGCCGAAATATTCCTTCGGCACGCCGATGCGCAGGCCTTGCAGCGAACCGTTGAGGCTGGCGCTGTAGTCCGGCACCGGTTCATCGATGCTGGTGGAATCGTTCGGGTCGAAGCCGGCCATGCCTTGGAGCAGGATCGCGCAGTCTTCGGCGGTGCGGGCCAGCGGGCCACCCTGGTCGAGGCTGGAGGCGTAGGCAATCATGCCCCAGCGCGAGACGCGGCCGTAGGTCGGTTTCAGGCCGGTGAGGTTGGTGAACGCAGCTGGCTGGCGAATCGAGCCACCGGTGTCGGTGGCGGTGGCGGCCGGCAACAGGCGCGCGGCCACGGCGGCGGCGGAACCACCGGACGAGCCGCCCGGTACGTGTTCAAGGTTCCACGGGTTTTTCACCGCGCCGTAATGGCTCGACTCGTTGGCCGAGCCCATGGCGAACTCGTCCATGTTGGTCTTGCCCAGGGTCACGGTGCCGGCGGCGGCCAGCTTGGCGACCACGGTGGCATCGTACGGGGCCTTGAAATTGTCGAGCATCTTCGAGCCGCAGCTGGTGCGGATGCCCTGTGTGCAAAACAGGTCCTTGTGGGCAATCGGCGCGCCAAGCAGGGCGCCGTTCTCACCCTTGGCGCGACGGGCGTCGGCGGCCTTGGCCTGGCTCAGGGCCAGTTCTTCGGTGAGGCTGATGAAGCTGTTGAGCTGCGGATCGAGCTGGGCGATGCGCGCCAGCAGGGCCTTGGTCAGCTCTTCGGAGGAAAACTTTTTGTCGGCGAGTCCGCGGGCGATCTCGGCCAGGGTCATCTGATGCATGAGAGGCTCTTTCCCTTTAGTCGATGACTTTCGGAACCAGGTACAGGCCGTTTTCGACCGCTGGCGCGATGGACTGGTAGGCCTCGCGGTTATTGGACTCGGTGACGACGTCGGCGCGCAGGCGCTGGCTGGCTTCCAGTGGGTGGGCCAGCGGCTCGATACCGTCGGTATCGACCGCCTGCATTTCGTCGACCAGCCCGAGGATGCTGTTCAGGGCAGAAGTGATGTGTGGAAGATCGGCTTCATTGAGGCCCAGGCAGGCCAGATGAGCGATTTTTTCCACGTCGGAGCGTTCAAGCGCCATGGGATTCTCCAGTGGAAAACAAAACGGACGCAGTCTGTCCGTGTGTTAGATTGTCGGAACACTACCGCATTTCTACGGCGCTACGGCCGCGATTGTAGGGTTTGGTGCACAGAAAAGCGGCCAATTTAACATATTGGCGCCTTGCCCAAAATCCCTGTCGTTGTTAGAGTTTGCCGCACTTTTTTACCCACGCGTTGCCTAGGGTCCCTTTCCCATGTTCAAGAAACTGCGTGGCATGTTTTCCAGCGATCTCTCCATCGACCTGGGCACTGCCAACACCCTTATTTACGTGCGCGAGCGCGGTATCGTCCTGAATGAACCCTCGGTCGTGGCCATCCGCACCCACGGTAACCAGAAAAGTGTCGTGGCTGTCGGTACGGAAGCCAAGCGCATGCTGGGCCGTACACCGGGCAACATTGCAGCCATTCGCCCCATGAAGGACGGCGTGATCGCCGACTTCAGCGTCTGCGAAAAGATGCTGCAGTACTTCATCAACAAGGTTCACGAAAACAGTTTTCTGCAGCCCAGCCCTCGTGTGCTGATCTGCGTGCCCTGCAAGTCCACCCAGGTGGAGCGTCGCGCCATCCGTGAATCGGCCCTGGGTGCCGGTGCTCGCGAAGTATTCCTGATTGAAGAGCCAATGGCCGCAGCCATCGGTGCCGGCCTGCCCGTGGAAGAAGCCCGTGGTTCGATGGTCGTCGATATCGGTGGTGGTACCACTGAAATCGCCTTGATCTCCCTCAACGGTGTGGTCTACGCCGAATCCGTGCGTGTGGGCGGCGACCGTTTCGACGAAGCGATCATCACCTACGTACGTCGCAACTACGGCAGCCTGATCGGCGAATCCACCGCCGAGCGCATCAAGCAGGAAATCGGCACGGCCTACCCGGGCGGTGAAGTGCGCGAAGTCGATGTTCGCGGTCGCAACCTGGCCGAAGGCGTTCCACGCGCGTTCACGCTCAACTCCAACGAAGTGCTCGAAGCGCTGCAAGAGTCGCTGGCAACCATCGTCCAGGCCGTCAAGAGCGCCCTGGAGCAATCGCCGCCGGAGCTGGCCTCGGACATCGCCGAGCGCGGCCTGGTGCTGACCGGTGGTGGCGCGCTGTTGCGTGACCTCGACAAACTGCTGGCCCAGGAAACCGGCCTGCCGGTGATCGTTGCCGAAGACCCGCTGACGTGCGTTGCCCGCGGTGGTGGCCGTGCGCTGGAAATGATGGACAAGCACACCATGGATCTGCTCTCCAGCGAATAAATCTGGCGCAGTGGTCTATGTTGTTTGCGCTCGGGCGGCACTTTGCAGTGCTGCCCGTTGGCGTTTATCTTCTGTCATTCGTATCCAGGCCGGTTCGATACCGTATGAATAAAGACAACGTTTGCCTGGGAGGAGCGGCTTATTAAACCGCTTTTTGCCAAAGGCCCCTCATTGGGTGTACGCCTGCTGGTGTTGACCGTGCTGTCGGTTGCGCTGATGGTGGTGGATGCCCGCTTCACGCTGCTCAAGCCAGTGCGCAGCCAGATGTCGCTGGTGTTGATGGAGTCCTACTGGATCACCGACCTGCCGCAACGGTTGTGGCAGGGTGTGGCCAGCCAGTTTGGCAGCCGGACCGAACTGGTCGCCGAGAACGAAAAACTCAAGACTGAAAACCTGCTGCTGCAGGGACGCATGCAGAAGCTGGCGGCCCTCACCGAGCAGAACGTGCGGCTGCGCGAGTTGCTCAACTCCTCGGCGCTGGTCAATGAGAAAGTCGAAGTGGCCGAGCTGATCGGCATGGACCCCAACCCGTTCACCCACCGCATCATTATCAACAAGGGCGAGCGCGACGGCGTGGTCCTCGGCCAGCCGGTGCTCGATGCCCGTGGCCTGATGGGGCAGGTGGTGGAATTAATGCCTTATACGTCTCGTGTGCTGTTGCTGACCGATACCACCCACAGTATCCCGGTGCAGGTCAATCGCAACGGCTTGCGGGCAATCGCAAGCGGCACCGGCAACCCCGAGCGCCTCGAACTTCGCCATGTGGCCGATACCGCCGACATCAAGGAAGGCGACCTGCTGGTCAGTTCCGGCCTCGGCCAGCGGTTTCCGGCTGGTTATCCCGTGGCGACGGTCAAGGAAGTCATTCATGACTCTGGCCAGCCGTTCGCGATCGTGCGTGCGGTGCCGACGGCTGCGTTGAACCGCAGCCGCTACCTGCTGCTGGTATTCAGCGACAACCGCACGCCTGAAGAGCGCGCCAACGATGCCGCCGTGGCCCAGGAGGCCCAGGACCAGCAGAGCGGCGAATCGCCTGCTCCGGCCACACCTGCGCCCGCGCCCGCACCTGTACCAGCCACTGTGCCCAAGCCCCAGGCTGCGACGGCCCCGGCAACAACAGCTCCGGCCGCACACGCCGCGGCTCCCGCCCGACCGGCCGCAGCCCAGCAGCCGGCGGTCCAACCCGCCCGGCCCGCGACCAAGCCACCGGCCCCAGCGCCTGCCGCCACGCCCGCCACCAGGGGAGCACGTGAAGAATGAGCAGTACTCGATCCGGTAATGGCTGGATGGTCTGGCTGACCTTTGCCATCGGCCTGTTGCTCAGCGTTTCCCCGCTGCCGCAGTTCATGGAGATCCTGCGCCCGCTGTGGCTGGCCTTGCTGCTGGCCTTCTGGGCCCTGGCCTTGCCGCACAAGGTCGGCATGGTCACGGCCTGGTGCCTGGGGCTGGCCGAAGATGTGCTCTATGGCACGTTGCTGGGTCAGAACGCGCTGATCCTGACCTTGATCACATTCCTGGTGCTGTCGTTGCAACAACGCCTGCGCATGTTCCCGATGTGGCAACAGTGCTTGGTGATCCTGGTGATCTTCGGCTTGGCGCAACTGGTGCAATTATGGCTCAGCGCCTTGACCGGTAATCGCCAGCCGACCCTGGCGCTGGTCTTGCCGGCCCTGGTCAGCGCATTGCTCTGGCCGTGGATAAGTTTCGGTTTGCGCGGCTTGCGGCTGCGTTTCAAAATCAACTGATTCGGTCAGGATATCTACACTTTTTTGATGACTTACATCCCTGTGGCGAGGGAGCTCCCTCGCCACAAAAGCCGGTCGCCTATAAGGGAGATGTCTTGATGAAACCGCTTTACCTCGCCTCAGGGTCGCCGCGCCGGCGTGAATTGCTCACGCAGATCGGGGTGCCATTTACCGCCATCGGTGCGGTCATCGACGAAACTCCCCACGATCACGAAACCCCATCGGCCTATGTAGAGCGCTTGGCGCGTGGCAAGGCCGATGCTGGACGACGTGCCCTATCAAATGACATCGATGGCTGCGTGCTCGGCGCGGACACCGCCGTGGTGCTGGATGGACGAATTCTCGGCAAGCCTCAGGATCAGGCCGACGCCGTGTCGATGCTCATGGGCCTGTCCGGGCGCGATCATGAGGTATTGACTGCCATTGCCGTGCTGGATGCCGAACGCTGCGAATCCCGGGTGGTTCGCAGCCGCGTGCGCTTTCGCCTGATCACGGAACAGGAAGCGCTCGCCTATTGGGCCAGCGGCGAACCGCGAGACAAAACCGGCAGCTATGGTATCCAAGGGCTGGGCGCGGTGTTCGTCGCCGGGCTTGAGGGCAGTTATTCGGCCGTGGTCGGCCTGCCGCTCTGCGAAACCGCAGAATTGCTCGGCCATTTCGGCATACCCTGTTGGCAAACCTTGAGCGCGCGTTGAGCGCCGTCTGACTAGATGCGGCCATAATCGTGAATATGCCTGAACGAGACCCTGCCATGAGTGAAGAGATTCTGATCAACATCACGCCGATGGAGTCGCGCGTGGCGGTGGTTGAAAACGGTGTCCTGCAAGAAGTTCACGTCGAGCGCACGCAAAAGCGTGGCATCGTCGGCAATATTTACAAGGGCAAGGTGGTGCGGGTTTTGCCGGGCATGCAGGCAGCCTTCGTCGACATCGGCCTGGACCGCGCGGCGTTCATCCACGCCTCGGAAATTTCCATGCGCGAAGGGCCGGCGGTAGAAAGCATCAGTGCGCTGGTCCATGAGGGCCAGAGCCTGGTGGTGCAGGTCACCAAGGACCCCATCGGCTCCAAGGGAGCGCGCCTGACCACCCAGCTGTCGATTCCGTCGCGCTACCTGGTGTATATGCCGCGCACCGCCCACGTCGGCATATCCCTGAAGATCGAAGACGAAGCCGAGCGTGAGCGCCTCAAAAAAGTGGTCAGTGACTGCGTGGAAAAAGAAGGCATCAAGGAAGCCGGCGGCTTCATCCTGCGTACGGCCGCCGAAGGCGCCGGGGCCGATGAGATCCTCATGGATATCCGCTACCTGCGCAGGCTCTGGGACCAGATCGCCGCGCAGATCAAGACCATCGCCACTCCCAGCGTGATCTACGAAGATCTGGGCCTGGCGTTGCGAACCCTGCGTGACCTGGTCAGCCCGAAGATCGAGAAGATCCGCATCGATTCCCGGGAAACCTTCCAGAAAACCACCCAGTTCGTCGCCGAGCTGATGCCGGAAATCGCCGACCGCCTGGAGCACTACCCTGGCGAGCGGCCGATTTTCGACCTGTACGGCGTCGAAGATGAGATCCAGCGCGCCCTTGAACGCAAGGTGCCGCTCAAGTCCGGCGGTTATCTGGTGGTCGATCCGGCCGAGGCGATGAGCACCATCGACGTCAACACCGGTGCCTTTGTCGGCCATCGTAATCTCGAGGAAACCATCTTCAAGACCAATCTTGAAGCGGCCACGGCCATTGCCCGGCAATTGCGCCTGCGCAACCTCGGCGGGATCATCATCATCGATTTCATCGACATGGAAGACGAAGAGCACCAGCGCCAGGTGCTGCGCACCCTGGAAAAACAGCTGGAGCGCGATCACGCCAAGACCAACATCATCGGCATCACCGAACTGGGCCTGGTGCAGATGACCCGCAAGCGCACCCGCGAAAGTCTTGAACAAGTGCTGTGCGAACCATGCAGCAGTTGCCAGGGCCGGGGCAAGCTCAAGACCCCGGAAACCGTGTGTTACGAAATCTTCCGGGAAATCCTCCGGGAAGCGCGCGCCTACCAGGCCACTGGCTATAGAGTGTTGGCGAACCAGAAAGTGGTGGACCGGTTGCTCGATGAAGAGTCGGGCAACGTCGCGGAGCTGGAAACCTTTATCGGCCGCACGATCCGTTTCCAGGTGGAGACCATGTATTCGCAGGAACAATACGACGTGGTGTTGCTCTGACGTGGCATGCGCAGTGGCGAGGCCGCGGCGAGAATGCCTTTGCCAAGGGGGGCTGCTGACATGGAGCGTCTGACACGCCTGTTGGGCACATTGACACGCTGGGGGCTTGGCCTGTGTGCGCTGCTGCTGGTCGTGCTGGCCTTGTACGTGAGCCTCGGCCGGGAGTTGGTCCCGCTGGTGGCTGAATACCGTAGCGAGGTCGAGGCCCGTGCCGGCGAAGCGCTCGGCATGCCGGTGCACGTCGGTAGCCTCGAAGGCGGCTGGAACGCCCTGGCCCCCATCTTCGCCGCGCGCGATGTAGTGGTCGGCGACGGCCCCAATGCCCTGCACCTGGATCATGTGCGCGCCGTGCCCGCGGTGTGGGACAGCCTGGTGGCCCGCCAGGTGCGCATCGCCCATCTGGAAATCAGCGGCCTGAAGATCAGCCTCAAGGAAGGCGCCGACGGGAAATGGGCCCTGGAAGGCCTGCCGGTACGGGACGACCAGCCACTCGATCCGCAGCAACTGTTGAACCGCATGCAAATGGTCTCGAAGCTGTCGGTGCTCGACAGCCAAGTCACGTTGCAGCCACTGGACCATCCGCCCCTGAGCCTCACCTACGTTGGCTTGAGCCTGCGCACCGGTGTCTCCCGCCAGCGCCTGGACGCTCGGCTGACCCTGCCCGACGGCCAGCCCGTGGCGATCAACCTGCGTACCCGCATCCGCGCCAGCGATTGGAAAAATGGCGTGGCCGATGCCTACCTGAGCCTGCCGCAAAGCGATTGGTCCCAATGGCTGCCTAAACGCCTGACCCGGCAATGGAATTTTTCCGAAATCAAGGCGGGGGGCGAGTTCTGGCTCAGCTGGGGCGCGGGCACGGTGCAAAGCGCGGCCGTGCGCTTGAACGCGCCGCAGCTCCAGGGCGCCTATGCCGACCGCAAGCCCGTGCAGATCCATAACCTGGCCCTCAACGGCTATTTCCAGCGCAGCAGCCAAGGATTTATCGCAACCTTCGACACTCTGGCGATGAGCCTGGGTGACACCCGCTGGGAGTCGCGCCTGCAGCTGCAGCAGACCGACGCCTCCGACAAGGCCGAGGAACGCTGGCACGTGCAGGCCGATCGTCTCGACTTGACGCCGCTCACGCCGCTACTCAATGCCCTGGCGCCATTGCCGGAAGGCGTCGCCACCGCCATCGACCGACTCAAGGTGACCGGTGGCTTGCGCAACGTCTTGCTCGACTACCGGCCACACAATACCGGTGATCAAAAAGTCAGCTTCGCCACCAACCTCGACACGGTGGGTTTCAACGCCTATCACGGGGCCCCGGCGGCACGTAATGTTTCGGGCAGCCTGAGCGGCGACCTCGGCGGCGGCGAACTGCGCATGGACAGCAAGGATTTCTCCCTGCACCTGGACCCGATCTTCACCAAGCCCTGGCAGTACTTGCAGGCCAACGCACGGCTGACCTGGAAGTTGGACAAGCAAGGGTTCACCTTGATCGCGCCTTACCTGAAGGTGCTGGGTGAGGAGGGCCGGATTGCCGGGGATTTCCTGATTCGCCTGCATTTCGATCACAGCCAGGAAGATTACATGGACCTGCGGGTCGGCCTGGTGGACGGTGATGGGCGCTACACCGGCAAGTACCTGCCGGCCGTTCTCAGTCCGGCGCTGGACGAGTGGCTGCGCACCGCAATTGTCAAAGGCGCGGTGGATGAGGGCTTCTTTCAGTATCAAGGCTCGCTGAACAAAGGCGCCGAGGATGCGGCTCGCAGCATCAGCCTGTTTTTCAAGGTGCATGACGCTGAGCTGGCGTTCCAGCCCGGCTGGCCTTCGGTCAGTAAGGTCAGCGGCGATGTGTTTGTCGAGGACAGCGGCGTACGCATCTTCGCCAGCCAGGGGC
Organism: Pseudomonas sp. R4-84; assembly: GCF_054130985.1. NCBI lineage: Bacteria > Pseudomonadati > Pseudomonadota > Gammaproteobacteria > Pseudomonadales > Pseudomonadaceae > Pseudomonas > Pseudomonas sp. R4-84. Next base: position 4,654,605 of record NZ_CP096390.1, on the reverse strand, counting down.
AACTGCTGGGCACCCAGGTAAAAGACGTTTCGGTGAACATTCCCCACGTGCCGACCGGGCAAAACTCTCATTTGCTGCTCGACGGTGGGTTTGCCGGAGGGCTCGGCGACGGGTTGAAGATCCTCCAGACCGCGCCCATCGGCACGGCCGAAACATTCGCCGGCTGGGAAGGCGAGGGCGACCTGCGCGGCAGCGTAAAGCTCGATATCCCGCTCGTGAAAGGCGAGCAACCGAAGATCCTCGTGGATTTCTCAACGGACAAGGCTCGGCTCAAACTCAGCGAGCCGGCCTTGGAATTGACTCAGCTCAAAGGGGATTTCCGCTTCGACAGCAGCAAGGGGCTGAGCGGCAAGAACATTGCGGCCCAGGCATTCGACCGACCCGTGACCGCGCAGATATTCGCCGAGGGCCGCACCGGCGCGCTCAATACGCGTGTCACGGCGTCCGGACGGGTTGAGGTGAAGAAACTCACCGACTGGCTGAGCGTGACCCAGCCGTTGCCCGTCTCCGGCGTGATTCCTTACCAGTTGCAAGTGATCCTCGACGGCGCCGACAGCCAGCTGTCGATCAATTCCAATCTCAAGGGCGTCGCGGTGGATCTGCCGGCGCCCTTCGGCATGGCGGCTGATGCCGGGCGCGACACCGTGTTCCGTATGACATTGCAGGGGCCGGAGCGGCGTTACTGGGCCAATTATGGCGACCTGGCCAGCTTCACTTATGCCGCCCCGAGCGGAAAAACGGCCGATGGCCGTGGCGAATTGCTCCTGGGCGGGGGCGACGCAGTGCTGCCGGGAGCCAAGGGGCTGCGCCTGCGAGGCACGCTATCGGAGCTGGACGTGGGTCCCTGGCAGGATTTGTTGGGCAAATACGCCGGCCAGGACCCGGGCGGCAGCGCCCGGCAAGTGCTCAGCGGTGTCGACCTGAAAGTAGGCAAACTCACGGCGATGGGCACGACGCTGGACCAGGCATCGGTGCAACTGGACCGCAAGCCGGACGCCTGGGCCATGCGGCTCGACAGCCAGCAGGCCAAGGGCAGCGTCAACGTGCCGGACGCAAAGGCCGCCCCCATCGGTATCAAGCTGGACTACGTGCGCCTGCCCACTGCCGACCCGACGGTGCAGGCCGACGAAAACGCCCCGGATCCGCTGGCTTCGGTTGATCCGAGCAAGATACCGGCCCTGGATATCGCCATCGACCAGTTGTTCCAAGGGCCTGATCTGATCGGCGCCTGGTCGTTGAAGGTGCGTCCAACCGGTAAAGGTATTGCGTTGAACGATCTGGACATGGGCCTCAAGGGCATGGTCCTCAATGGCAATGGCGCTTGGGAAGGTGCGCCGGGCTCGACCAGCAGTTGGTACAAGGGGCGGATCAAGGGCAAGAACCTGGCCGATGTGCTGAAAGGCTGGGGATTCGCCCCCAGCGTGACCAGCCAGGAGTTTCGCCTGGACGTTGACGGCCGTTGGCCTGGTTCGCCCGCCTGGGTGGCCACCAAGCGCTTCTCCGGAAGTCTCGATGCGTCGCTTACCAAGGGGCAGTTCGTCGAGGTCGAAGGCAGCGCGCAGGCGTTGCGGGTATTCGGCCTGTTGAACTTCAACTCCATCGGCCGCCGCCTGCGCCTGGATTTCTCCGACCTGTTTGGCAAGGGGCTGAGCTATGACCGGGTCAAGGGCTTGCTGGTGGCGAGCAATGGCGTCTATGTAACGCGTGAGCCCATCGCCTTGACGGGACCTTCGAGCAACCTGGAACTGAACGGAACGCTGGACATGGTCACTGACCGGGTCGACGCCAAGCTGCTGGTGACGTTGCCGGTGACCAACAACCTGCCCATCGCCGCGCTGATTGTCGGCGCCCCGGCGGTGGGTGGGGCATTGTTTTTGATCGACAAACTGATCGGTGACCGCGTAGCGCGTTTCGCCAGCGTAAGATACGACGTCAAGGGGCCGTGGAAAGAGCCGAAGATCAGCTTCGACAAGCCGTTCTGACGAGTAACGCTAGCCCTTGTGGGAGCGAGCAAGCTCGCTCCCACAAGGGGATGATGCACGAAATGAGGGAGACAGCATGCCAGTCGCCGTGATTCAAATGGTCAGCCAAAGCGATGTCCTCGCCAACCTGGCCCGCGCCCGTGTGCTGTTGGAACAGGCAGCGGCTGGCGGTGCGAGGCTGGCGGTGCTGCCGGAAAACTTCGCCGCCATGGGGCGGCGGGACGTTGCCGACATCGGTCGCGCCGAAGCCTTTGGTCAGGGACCGATCCTGCCTTGGTTGAAACAGGTCGCTCGCGACCTCAGGTTATGGATTGTCGCCGGCACGCTGCCATTACCGCCGGAGGGCGAGCCCGAAGCCAGGGCTCATGCCTGTTCGTTGCTGGTGGACGACCAGGGCCAGATCGTGGCGCGTTACGACAAGCTGCACCTGTTTGACGTGGACGTGGCGGACAATCGTGGGCGCTACCGCGAATCCGATGACTATGCTTATGGTCGCAACGTGGTGGTCGCCGATACTCCCGTGGGCCGGGTGGGCCTGACGGTCTGTTACGACTTGCGTTTCCCGGAGCTCTACAGCGAGTTGCGAGCGGCCGGGGCTGAGTTGATCACCGCGCCTTCGGCCTTTACAGCAGTAACCGGCGCCGCCCATTGGGACGTATTGATTCGCGCCCGAGCCATTGAGACCCAGTGCTACCTGCTGGCGGCAGCCCAAGGCGGGACGCATCCGGGGCCAAGGGAAACCTTCGGCCACGCTGCAATTATCGACCCATGGGGGCGGGTGCTGGCGCAACAGGATCAAGGCGAGGCGGTGCTGCTGGCCGAGCGCGACAGCAGCGAACAGGCGTCCATCCGGGCGCGCATGCCGGTGGCGAGCCATCGGCGCTTTTTCTCGCAGGGCGCCCGACAGCGACCTGCCCAAGACGACGAATTCAAGGCGTAAAACATATGAGCGGGTTGTTGTCCTCAGTCAGTGAACACCTTTTAGCCCCCGGTGGCGTGACCCTCGAAAGCCTGCAAGGCGTGCTGGGTGACCTGGCCGGCCCGGGCATCGATGCCGCCGACCTGTATTTCCAGGGGCAGATTTCCGAGTCCTGGTCGTTGGAAGACGGCATCGTCAAGGAAGGCAGTTTCAACCTTGACCAGGGCGTCGGCGTACGGGCCCAGTCCGGTGAAAAGACCGGTTTTGCCTACAGCAACGCCATCACCCTCGAAGCCCTCGGCGCCGCGGCCCGTGCCGCTCGTTCGATCTCGCGTGCCGGGCAAAACGGCACGGTCCAGGCGTTCAACAGCCAGGACGTGGCGCAGCTGTATGCGCCGGATAATCCGTTGGAGGTCATGAGTCGCGCCGAGAAAGTCGAGCTGCTCAAACGCATCGACGTTGCCACTCGCGCCCTCGATCCACGGATCCAGCAGGTGTCGGTGAGCATGGCGGGCGTCTGGGAGCGAATCCTGGTGGCATCCACCGATGGTGGCCTGGCGGCGGACGTCCGGCCCCTGGTGCGGTTCAATGTCAGCGTGATCGTCGAGCAGAACGGCCGGCGTGAGCGCGGCGGTCATGGCGGCGGCGGGCGCACCGACTATCGTTATTTCCTCAGCGAAGACCGCGCCATGGGCTACGCCCGCGAAGCCCTGCGCCAGGCGCTGGTCAATCTGGAAGCGATTCCGGCCCCGGCCGGCACGTTGCCGGTGGTGCTGGGCTCCGGCTGGTCCGGCGTGCTGCTGCATGAAGCGGTCGGCCACGGCCTGGAAGGCGATTTCAACCGCAAGGGCAGCTCTGCCTACAGTGGTCGCATGGGTGAAATGGTCGCCTCGAAACTCTGCACGATCGTCGACGACGGTACATTGGCCGGGCGTCGGGGCTCCCTGAGCGTCGATGACGAAGGCACCCCGACCGAGTGCACCACCTTGATCGAAAACGGCGTGCTCAAGGGCTACATGCAGGACAAGCTCAATGCTCGCCTGATGGGCGTCGCTCGCACCGGCAATGGTCGTCGCGAATCCTACGCGCACCTTCCGATGCCGCGCATGACCAATACCTACATGCTGGGAGGCCAGAGCGATCCGGCGGAAATCATCGCCTCGGTGAAAAAAGGCATCTATTGCGCCAACCTCGGCGGCGGCCAGGTGGACATCACCAGCGGCAAGTTCGTGTTTTCCACCAGCGAGGCCTACCTCATTGAAGACGGCAAGATCACCGCGCCGGTCAAGGGCGCGACCCTGATCGGCAACGGGCCGGAGGCGATGAGCAAAGTGTCGATGGTCGGTAATGACCTGTCGCTGGACAGTGGCGTGGGCACGTGTGGCAAAGACGGCCAGTCGGTGCCGGTGGGTGTCGGCCAGCCGACCTTGAAGATCGATGCGATCACCGTGGGTGGCACGGGCGCATGAAAGTCGTCGAGGGCTTGGGTGAGTCATCGTGGCGAGGGAGCTTGCTCCCGCTGGGCTACACAGCAGCCCCGATGCGGTCGCTACGCACTGGAGCGCAAGCCCGGCCGAGCGGGAGCAAGCTCCCTCGTCACTGTAACAATCACCCTTGGAGGGAAGTGAAGCGGGTGGCGATCAGCGCAGGCCGCGTTGAGTCTCGTCCAGCTCACGGATGTATTTGAAGATTTTACGGCTCGAGGCCGGCGGCTTGTTGTGCGCCAGTTCGTGCTGGGCCTGACGGATCAGGGAGCGCAGTTGCTGGCGATCGGCCTCCGGGTAGTCGATGACGAATTTTTCCAAGGTGCCGTCATCGCCAGCGATCAAGCGATCACGCCAGCGTTCCAGGTTGTGGAAGCGCTCGTTGTACTGCCGGGTGGAGGCATCGAGCTGGTCGAGCAAAACCAGGATCGCGTCAGTGTCCTGGTCGCGCATCAGTTTGCCGATGAACTGCAGGTGCCGTTTACGCGCGATATTCGCGGTGTGCTTGGGCGCATCGGCCAGGGCCCGGCGCAAGGCGTCGGTCAACGGCAGTTTGGCCAGCAAGTCAGGCTTGAGTGTTGTCAGGCGCTCGCCGAGGTCAACCAGAGCATGCAGCTCGCGTTTGACCTGGGATTTGCTTTTTTCACCCTCGTAGAGGGAGTCGTCGTAAGAATCAACCATGGTGGCAGTCCGCAAAGAAACGCCGCCATGATAACCAGTCGGGGGCCGCTTGTCCGGCCCGGTCGCTAGAAGGCCAAGGGTTTGTACGAAAAACAGCGCAGGCAGTTTGCGTGCAAACCCGATACCGAAAGCAGAATTTGAGTGGAGAACACCATGAGTGCAGTTCAGAGCGTCGGTCCGCAGGCATTGCCGGCACTGCAGGAGCAAGTCGAGCAGATTCTCGCCGAAGCCAAGCGACAAGGTGCCAGCGCCTGTGAGGTGGCGGTATCGCTGGAGCAGGGATTGTCGACTTCGGTGCGCCAACGCGAAGTGGAAACCGTTGAGTTCAATCGGGACCAGGGTTTCGGCATTACCTTGTACGTAGGCCAGCGCAAGGGATCGGCCAGCACTTCGGCCAGCGGGCCCGACGCCATTCGCGAAACGGTGGCCGCGGCGCTGGCGATCGCCAAGCACACGTCCGAGGATGACGCCTCGGGGTTGGCCGATGCCGCCCTTATGTGCAAGGAACTGAAGGATTTCGATCTGTTCCACGCCTGGGACATAACGCCCGAGCAAGCCATCGAACAGGCGCTGCGCTGTGAGGCGGCGGCATTCGATGCCGACCGCAGGATCAAGAATGCCGACGGTACGACGCTCAATACGCACCAGGGTTGCCGGGTTTATGGCAACAGCCATGGCTTTATCGGCGGTTACGCTTCGACCCGTCACAGCCTCAGTTGTGTGATGATCGCCGAGGCGGACGGGCAGATGCAGCGCGACTACTGGTATGACGTCAGTCGCCAGGGCACGTTGCTGGCGGACCCGGTGAGCATCGGCCAGAAAGCCGCACAACGGGCAGCCAGCCGCTTGGGCGCGCGGCCGGTGCCGACCTGTGAGGTGCCGGTGCTGTTTTCTGCCGAGCTGGCCGGTGGTCTGTTTGGCAGCTTCCTGTCGGCGGTGTCTGGCGGCAACTTGTACCGCAAGTCGTCGTTCCTGGAAGGCGCGCTGGGGCAGAAGCTGTTCCCGGAGTGGATGACCATTGACGAGCGTCCGCACCTGATGCAGGCCATGGGCAGCTCGGCATTCGACGGCGATGGCCTGGCCACTTACGCCAAGCCGTTCGTGGAAAACGGCGAGCTGGTGTCCTACATCCTTGGTACCTATTCGGGCCGCAAACTCGGCATGCCGAGCACCGCCAACGCTGGCGGTGTGCATAACCTTTTCGTTACCCATGGCGAAGAAGACCAGGCGGCATTGCTTCGGCGCATGGGCCGGGGGCTGTTGGTAACGGAGTTGATGGGCCATGGGCTGAACATGGTGACCGGTGATTATTCCCGTGGCGCGGCGGGTTTCTGGGTCGAGAATGGCGAGATCCAGTTCCCGGTTCAGGAAGTCACCATCGCCGGAAACATGCGTGACATGTTCAAGCAGATCGTGGCGGTGGGGAATGATTTGGAGCTGCGCAGCAACATCCGCACGGGCTCGGTGTTGATCGAGCGGATGACCGTGGCGGGTAGCTGATACTCAAGGCCACAAAAAAGGCGCGTCAATCATGGGGATGACGCGCCTTTTTTGTGTCGATTAGAGCTCATGGCAAGTCCGTTTTTGTGGCGAGGGAGCTTGTTCCGCCGCGCAGCGGCCCCAACATCTCGCGGCCGCTGCGCACTGGAGCGCCAGCCCGGCCGAGCGGGAGCAAGCTCCCTCGCGACGAAATGGCCTTGGGTCCGGAGGAGTTATTCCCCCTCGTCGAAATAGTTGTTGATCAGCGTCACCAAGGCATCCATCGCCTCCTGGGCCTGTTCGCCCTCGGTGCTCAAGTGGATCTTGGTGCCCTTGCCAGCGGCGAGCATCATCATCGCCATGATGCTTTTACCATCGACGGTACTCTCAGGCGTGCGCCCGACCCGGATCGTGGTCTCAGGAAACTGACCCGCCACACCTACGAATTTCGCCGACGCTCGGGCATGCAAACCCAGCTTGTTGATGATTTCAATTTCACGAGCAGGCATCGCGGTGTGAATCCTTTAGCTGAGGTCGCGGTGGCGAACCTGGACGTTCTTCAGGGATTGTTGCAGGAGCTGACCCAGGCGTTCGGTCAGGTAGACGGAGCGGTGATGGCCACCCGTACAGCCAATGGCGATCGTGACGTAGGCGCGGTTGCTAGCGGCAAAGCGGGGCAGCCATTTAAGCAGGTAGCTGGAAATGTCCTGGTACATCTCTTCGACATCCGGCTGGGCAGCCAAGTAGTCGATTACCGGTTGGTCCAGCCCGGACTGCTCGCGCAGTTCCGGTTTCCAATAAGGGTTGGGCAAACAGCGGACATCGAACACCAGGTCGGCATCTACCGGCATTCCGCGTTTGAAACCGAACGATTCGACGAGAAAGGCCGTACCCGGTTCTGGCTGGTTCAGCAGGCGCAACTTGAGGGTGTCGCGCAGTTGATACAGGTTCAGGTTCGTGGTGTTGAGCTTGAGGTCCGCCAGGTCCGCGATGGGCCCGAGCAGTTGGCTTTCGTCATGGATCGCTTCGGCCAGGGAGCGGCTCGCATTGCTCAGTGGATGGCGCCGGCGAGTTTCGGAGAAACGCTTGAGCAAGGTTTCTTCGTCGGCATCCAGGTAGAGCACATCGCATTGGATATGGCGGCTGCGCACTTCCTCGAGCAGTTCGGGGAAGCGCGACAAGTGGCTGGGCAGGTTACGGGCATCGACCGACACGGCGACCAGCGGTTGCGCCAGTTCGGTGTGGATCAGGGCGCGCTCGGCCAACTCCGGAAGCAGGCCTGCCGGCAAGTTGTCGATGCAGTAGTAGCCGCTGTCCTCGAGCACATTGAGGGCGGTACTTTTACCGGAGCCGGAGCGGCCACTGACGATGATCATGCGCATGTTTAATGACCGTTCTGCTCGTCCAGGACAACCTGATACAAAGCGTCGTTACTCGTTGCGCTGCGCAGTCTTTCGCGCACTTCCTTGCGGTCCAGCATGCTGGCGATCTGGCGCAGCAGCTCAAGGTGCGCATCGGTCGCCGCTTCCGGAACCAGCAATACGAACAGCAGGTCGACCGGGGCGCCGTCGATGGCGTCAAAATCTATGGGCGCTTCAAGGTGCAGTAGCGCGCTGATGGGCGACGTACAGCCTTTGAGGCGGCAATGTGGAATGGCGATGCCGTTGCCAAAACCGGTGGAGCCTAGTTTTTCACGGGCGATAAGGGCCTCGAAGACGTCCTGCATTTCCAGATCCGGCACTTCGCGGTGGATCAGGTTGGCAATTTGTTCGAGGGCTTTCTTCTTACTGCCACCCGGCGCGTTCACCTGGGAACGGCCGGGGGTCAGGATGGTTTCTAGTCGGATCATGGATTGGGGGGGTTAACGACCGGTTGCGCCCTGGAGGAGGCTCTGGGTCTTTTCCTTATGCTTTTTGAGTTGGCGATCCAGCTTGTCGGTCAGCAGGTCAATCGCGGCATACATGTCATCATGCTCCGCATTGGCAACCACTTCTCCGCCGGGAATATGCAGTGTGGCTTCGATCTTCTGCTTCAGCTTTTCGACGTTCAGAATGACTTGCACGTTGGTGATTTTGTCGAAATGCCTCTCCAATCGGTCGAGTTTTTCGCCGATGTAGGTGCGCAGGGGTTCGGTCACTTCCAGTTGGTGTCCACTGATGTTGACTTGCATACAGCTTCTCCTTCGTTGCCAGTGCATAAAGCGGCAGGCTGGGTGCCTGCCACTGGAACGCTGTGGCGTGGCCTGTTACATCAACCGCTTGCGTTCGCTCGAAGGTGCGATCCCCAGGGATTCGCGGTATTTGGCGACGGTACGGCGGGCCACCTGAATGCCTTGTGCCTCCAGTAAACCAGCGATCTTGCTGTCACTCAACGGCTTTTTCTGATTTTCCGCAGCGACCAGTTTTTTGATGATCGCGCGGATGGCCGTGGACGAGCATTCGCCGCCTTCGGAGGTGCTGACGTGGCTGGAGAAAAAGTATTTCAATTCATAGATGCCCCGAGGGGTATGCATGAATTTCTGGGTGGTCACCCGTGAAATCGTCGATTCGTGCATGCCCACCGCCTCGGCAATGTCATGCAGGACCAACGGCTTCATCGCTTCGTCGCCATATTCCAGGAAGCCGCGCTGATGCTCGACGATCTGGGTGGCGACTTTCATCAGGGTTTCGTTGCGGCTCTGCAGGCTCTTGATGAACCAGCGCGCTTCCTGCAACTGGTTGCGCATGAAGGTGTTGTCGGCGCTGGTGTCGGCGCGTTTGACGAAACCTGCGTACTGGGCGTTGACGCGCAGCTTGGGCATCGACTCCTGGTTGAGCTCCACCAGCCAGCGATCGTTGTGCTTGCGCACGATTACGTCGGGGACGACGTATTCGGGCTCGGTGGATTCGATCTGTGAGCCAGGACGCGGGTTGAGGCTTTGCACCAGCTCGATGACCTGGCGCAGTTCATCTTCCTTGAGCTTCATGCGACGCATCAGTTGGCTGTAGTCGCGTCCGCCCAAAAGGTCGATGTAATCGGTCACCAGGCGCTTGGCTTCGGCCAGCCACGGGGTTTTGGCGGGCAATTGGCGCAGCTGCAGCAACAGGCATTCGCCCAGGTTGCGAGCACCGATGCCGGCGGGTTCGAACTGCTGGATGCGATGCAAGACGGCTTCGATCTCGTCCAGCTCGATGTCGAGCTCGGGGTCGAAGGCTTCGAGAATTTCTTCCAGCGTCTCGTCCAGGTAACCCTGGTTGTTGATGCAATCGATCAGGGTCACGGCGATCAGGCGATCGGTATCGGACATCGGCGCCAGGTTCAATTGCCAGAGCAGATGACTCTGCAAGCTCTCGCCGGCGGACGTGCGGGTAGTGAAATCCCATTCGTCGTCATCGCCGCTCGGCAGGCTGCTGGCGCTGGTCTGATAGACGTCTTCCCAAGCCGTGTCCACGGGCAGGTCGTTGGGAATGCGCTCGTTCCATTCGCCATCCTCAAGGTTGTCCACCGTGGGGGCGGCTTCCTGTTGGTAGGTTGGTTCCTGGATTTCCGGGGTGGTTTTCTGCTCGACATTGTCGGCCAGTGGATCGGTGTTGTCGAAGTCGTCGCCCTCTTCCTGGCGTTCGAGCATCGGATTGGATTCCAGGGCCTCTTGGATTTCCTGTTGCAGGTCCAGGGTCGACAATTGAAGCAGGCGGATGGCCTGTTGCAGCTGCGGTGTCATCGTCAGCTGCTGGCCCATTCTCAAGACTAGCGATGGTTTCATGGCAGGGGCTTAACACCTTATTTGCCGGCGCACATGCGCCATCCACTACAGGGCGCCGGAGCGCCAAACTTAAGCAAATTATATGCCTGAAACTGAAGTGTTTGCCTAGGGGGCGTCTTCAATTAATTGAGAGTGCCCCACGGGTCGTCATCGGACATTCGGCGCCACCCAGGCCTTCGCCTGAGGCTTCGTGGCTTAAAGGCGGAACTCGTGGCCCAGATACACTTCCTTGACCAGCTCGTTGGCCAGGATGGTGGCCGAGTCGCCCTCGGCGATCAACTGGCCGTCGTTGACGATATAGGCGGTCTCGCAGATGTCCAGTGTCTCGCGCACGTTGTGGTCGGTGATCAGCACGCCGATCCCCTTGGCCTTGAGATGATGGATGATCTGCTTGATGTCGCCCACCGAAATCGGGTCTACGCCGGCGAAGGGTTCGTCGAGCAGAATGAATTTCGGCGCGGTAGCCAGGGCGCGGGCAATTTCCACGCGACGACGTTCGCCGCCGGACAGGCTCATGCCCAGGTTGTCGCGAATGTGGCTGATATGGAATTCCTGCAGCAGGCTCTCCAATTCCTGGCGGCGGCCGGCCTTGTCGAGCTCCTTGCGGGTCTCGAGGATGGCCATGATGTTGTCGGCCACCGACAGTTTGCGGAAGATCGACGCTTCTTGCGGCAGATAACCGATACCGGCTTTCGCCCGGCCGTGCATCGGCTGGTGGCTGACATCCAGGTCGTCGATCAGTACGCGGCCCTGGTCGGCCTGAACCAGCCCGACGATCATGTAGAAACAGGTTGTCTTGCCCGCGCCGTTGGGGCCGAGCAAGCCAACGATCTGGCCGCTGTCGATGGACAGGCTGACATCGCGCACAACCTGGCGGCTCTTGTAGCTCTTGGCCAGGTGCTGGGCTTTCAGAGTTGCCATTACTGCGCCTTCTGCTCGTCGGTTTTCTTTTTCGGCTGGATCACCATGTCGATCCGCGGACGCTGTTCGGTCACCTTGCTGCCAGTGGCACGGCCGGCGCTGGCCAGCTTCTTGACCGTGTCGTAGACGATCTTCTCGCCTTGGGTCACGTTGTTGTCCTTGTCGACGACCTTGGCGCGGTCGATCAATACAACGCGGTCCTGGGCGGCGTGATACTGGATGGTGACCCCGTAACCCTGCACAGGCTTGGTGTCGCCTGCGGTCTGCAACTGTTCGAAGTACGCCAGGTTGCCCACGGATGTCACTACGTCGATGTCGCCGGACTGGGTCCGGGTGATGGTGACGGTATTGCCGGTCACCTTCATCGAGCCCTGGGTAATGATCACGTCACCCTTATAGGTGGCGACACCGTTCTTGTCGTCCAGTTGCGCGTCGTCGGCCTGGATGCGGATAGGCTGGTCGCGGTCGTTGGGAAGGGCCCAGGCGCTCGCGCTTCCCAGTGCAGCGCCCAGACTGAGCAAAATAGGGAGGGTTTTAGCGAGCTTCATACTGTCCTCTTACTTTCGATAGCAGGTGTATCCTGCTTTCCTTCAAATACGCCTTCATTCCCACGCCGGTCGACACGCCGCCAGCGCCGTCGATTCTAACGGGTTGCTCGGTCTGCGCATATTCTCGCTGCGGGAAGACCGTCATGCGACTGCTGGTGATGATGGTCGTACGGTTCTTTTCATCGGTCCGGGCGATGCGCACCGAGTCGATCAGTTCGACTTCGGTGCCGCCGGGATTGACCTCGGCCCGTTCGCTCTGCACGTGCCATGGAAATTCGGTACCCCGGAACATGTTCAGGTCCGGTTTGGTCACCAGCGTGACGTCGCTGGCCTTTACATGATCGACCTTGTCGGCCGTCATCTCGTACTGCACCTTTCCGTCCGGCAGGTATTGCAGGGTATGCGTATTGGTCGCATACCAGTCGATGTCATTTTCCTCGACCTTGGCCGCGGGTTGGTCAAGGAAGCGTTCCGGGCTGATGTTCCAATAGCCCACCGCAGCGAAAATCGCGGCGATGCAGCTGAATACCAGAATGGTGCGAATCTTCTTGCTTAGCATAAATGGCTCACAAGTATGCGGCGTTGGCCGCTTCGAGGTGGCCCTGGGCACGCAGGATCAGTTCACAGAATTCACGGGCTGCACCTTCGCCGCCCCTTGCCGTGGTGACGCCATGGGCGTGCTCGCGCACGAACGCCGCTGCGTTGGCCACTGCCATGCCCAGGCCGACCCGACGGATGACCGGCAGGTCCGGCAGATCGTCGCCCAGGTAGGCGACCTGTTCATAGCTTAGATTGAGTTGGCCAAGGAGCTCGTCCAGAACCACCAGTTTGTCTTCGCGGCCCTGGTAAAGGTGGGGGATGCCCAGGTTCTTCGCCCGCCGTTCGACCACCGGGGTCTTGCGGCCGCTGATAATGGCCGTTTGCACGCCCGAGGCCATCAGCATCTTGATGCCTTGGCCGTCGAGTGTGTTGAAGGTCTTGAATTCGCTGCCGTCTTCGAGGAAATAAAGGCGGCCGTCGGTGAGTACACCGTCGACGTCGAATACGGCGAGCTTGATGGTCTTGCCCCGTTGCAGCAGGTCGGTCGTCATTACATTACTCCAGCACGCAGCAGGTCGGACAGGTTGAAGGCGCCGATCGGGCGGTCTTCGTCATCCACTACCACCAGTGCGTTTATCCTGTGGTCTTCCATGATTTTAAGGGCTTCGGCAGCCAGCATGTCGGCGCGGGCGGTCTTGCCGTGCAGCGTCATGACTTCGTCGATGGTTGCGTTGCGAATGTCGATCGCGCGGTCGAGGGTGCGGCGCAGGTCGCCGTCTGTGAAAATCCCGGCGAGCTTGCCGTCGGCTTCGAGGATCACGGTCATTCCCAGGCCCTTGCGGGTCATTTCCATCAGCGCATCTTTGAGCAGCGTGCCGCGTTGCACCTGCGGCAGCTCTTCTCCGGCGTGCATCACGTTTTCGACTTTCAGCAGCAGGCGACGGCCCAGCGCGCCACCGGGATGGGAAAAGGCGAAATCCTCCGCCGTGAAGCCCCGGGCTTCCAGCAGGGCCACGGCCAGGGCATCGCCCATGACCAGTGCCGCGGTGGTGGAGGAGGTCGGGGCCAGGTTCAGCGGGCAGGCTTCGTGCTCGACATGGACATTGAGGTTCACCTCGGCGGCCTTGGCCAACGGGGAGTCCGGGTTGCCGGTGATGCTGATCATCTGGATGCCCAGGCGCTTGATCAGCGGCAGCAACGTGAGGATTTCATTGGTCGAGCCGGAGTTGGACAGGGCCAGGATGACGTCGTCCCGGGTAATCATGCCCATGTCGCCGTGGCTGGCTTCGGCCGGGTGGACAAAAAATGCCGTCGTGCCCGTGCTCGCCAGCGTGGCGGCGATCTTGTTGCCGATGTGGCCGGACTTACCCATGCCGACCACGACCACGCGGCCCTTGCTGGCCAGAATCATCTCGCAGGCACGTACGAAATCAGCGTCGATGTGGGCCAGTAAGCCTTGTACGGCTTCGAGCTCGAGGCGGATGGTACGTTGTGCCGATTGAATCAGGTCGCTGGATTGGCTCATGTCAGATCGTATAGCCCGATGAAAAGGCGGCGATTATAGCGGTAATGAACGATTCCCTCACGTTAGTTCGTCACGCTTTGTTCGAACGGTTGCAAGGCTGGACATAAAATGTGGTGTTTTACCTTAAGCCAGGCTTAACGGGCGGGGGGTTGGCCTTGGGCGCCTGACGCTTGCAGTGATATAGTTCGCCGCCGGTTCGTGTGCCCGGCGGTACCGGCATTTGTCGGCTGGCCTGGGCATTCGGATATGAGGCTGCATCGCAAGGAGTTTAGATGAGTGCCGACAACGCCTACGCGGTCGAGCTGAAGGGACTGTCCTTCAAGCGAGGGACGCGCAGCATTTTCAATGACATCGATATTCGCATCCCGCGCGGCAAGGTGACCGGCATCATGGGGCCTTCCGGGTGCGGAAAGACCACGCTGCTGCGGCTGATGGGGGCACAACTGCGCCCTAGCGCCGGCGAAGTCTGGGTCAATGGCCAGAACCTTCCAAAGTTGTCGCGCAGCGATCTGTTCGATGCGCGCAAGCATATGGGGGTGCTGTTCCAGAGCGGCGCGCTGTTTACCGACCTCGATGTGTTCGAGAACGTGGCGTTTCCCCTGCGGGTCCATACCGAACTGCCGGACGAAATGATCCGCGACATCGTTTTGCTCAAGCTGCAGGCCGTCGGGCTGCGCGGGGCTCTGGATTTGATGCCGGATGAACTGTCCGGTGGCATGAAGCGTCGCGTGGCGTTGGCGCGGGCCATCGCCCTCGATCCAAAAATCCTCATGTACGACGAGCCCTTTGTTGGCCAGGACCCCATTGCCATGGGCGTGCTCGTGCGGTTGATCCGCCTGCTCAATGACGCCCTGGGCATCACCAGCATCGTGGTGTCCCACGACCTGGCCGAAACCGCGAGCATCGCCGACTACATCTATGTCGTTGGCGATGGCCAGGTGCTGGGGCAGGGTACTCCCAAGGAATTGAAGGATTCGGACAACCCACGCATTCGCCAATTCATGAAAGGTGACCCGGACGGTCCGGTGGCGTTTCATTTTCCGGCCACGGATTACCGTACCGATCTGCTGGGGAAGCGCTGATGCGCAAGAAATCATTAATAGAAAGAATTCGCCTGTTCGGCCGTTCCGGCATCGACGTGCTGGCCGTGCTGGGGCGTTCCACGCTGTTCCTGATGCACGCACTGCTCGGACGCAATTCGACCGGAGGCGGTTTTGGCCTGCTGGTCAAGCAATTGCATTCGGTGGGGGTGATGTCCCTGGTGATCATCGTCGTCTCGGGCATCTTCATTGGCATGGTACTGGCGCTCCAGGGCTTCAGCATCCTGTCCAGTTATGGATCGGAGCAAGCGGTCGGGCAAATGGTCGCGCTGACCTTGTTGCGCGAGCTCGGGCCCGTGGTGACGGCGCTGCTGTTCGCTGGGCGTGCCGGGTCGGCGTTGACCGCTGAAATCGGCAACATGAAGTCCACCGAGCAGTTGTCCAGCCTGGAAATGATTGGTGTCGATCCGCTCAAGTACATCATTGCCCCGCGCCTGTGGGCCGGCTTCATCTCGCTGCCGGTGCTGGCGATGATCTTCAGTGTCGTGGGAATCTGGGGAGGCTCCTGGGTGGCCGTCGATTGGCTGGGGGTCTATGAAGGTTCCTACTGGTCCAACATGCAGAACAGCGTCGACTTTCTCGACGATGTGCTCAACGGTGTGATCAAGAGTGCCGTATTCGCTTTCGTGGTCACCTGGATCGCCGTGTTCCAAGGTTATGACTGTGAGCCCACGTCAGAGGGGATCAGCCGTGCCACAACCAAGACCGTGGTCTATGCCTCGTTGGCCGTCCTGGGCCTTGACTTTATTCTGACCGCCTTGATGTTTGGAGATTTCTGATGCAAAACCGCACCCTGGAAATCGGTGTCGGCCTTTTCTTGCTGGCTGGCATCCTGGCTTTGCTGCTGCTGGCCCTGCGAGTCAGTGGACTGGCGCCGACCGCGAGCACCGATACTTATAAACTTTATGCTTATTTTGACAATATCGCCGGTTTGACGGTCAGAGCCAAGGTAACCATGGCCGGTGTCACCATCGGCAAGGTCACGGCAATCGATCTGGACCGCGACAGTTTCACCGGTCGGGTGACGCTGCAACTGGAAAAGCGGGTGGATAACCTGCCGACTGACTCCACTGCATCGATTCTCACGGCTGGGCTGTTGGGCGAGAAATACATCGGTATCAGCGTGGGTGGGGAAGATGCCTTGCTCAAGGACGGTGGGACCATCCACGATACACAGTCGTCCCTGGTGCTCGAGGACCTGATCGGTAAATTCCTGCTCAATACCGTGAACAAAGACGCCAAATGAGGAGCTATTGAATGATCTCTATCCTGCGACGCAGCCTGCTGGTCTTGCTGGCGGCCCTGCCGCTGATGGGCAATGCCGTGGCGGCGCCTTCGGCGCACGACATCATCAAGACCACCACGGATCAACTTCTGGCGGATCTCTCTGCCAATAAGGAAAAGTACAAGCAGGACCCGGGTGCGTTCTATGAATCCCTGAACCGTATCGTCGGGCCGGTCGTAGATGCCGATGGCATTTCCAAGAGCATCATGACCGTCAAATACTCGCGCAAGGCTACGCCCGAGCAGATGACCCGCTTCCAGGAAAACTTCAAGCGCAGCCTGTTCCAGTTCTATGGCAACGCCTTGCTCGAGTACAACAACCAGGGCATCACGGTCGATCCGGCCAAGGATGAGTCAGGTGATCGCACCAGCGTCGGCATGACGGTCAAGGGCAATAACGGCGCCGTATATCCGGTGTCCTACACGCTCGAGAAAATCAGCGGCGAGTGGAAAGTACGCAACGTGATCATCAACGGCATCAACATCGGCAAGTTGTTCCGCGATCAATTCGCCGATGCGATGCAGCGCAACGGCAACGACCTGAACAAGACCATCGACGGTTGGGCGGGTGAAGTCGCCAAGGCGAAGGAAGTTGCCGAAGATGCCCAAGAGAAGCAGCAACAATGAATGCGTCGGTGAGTGAGTCGGCCGTTCGCCTGGGCGAGTCTGGCGAGTTGCTGCTCAGTGGCGTGCTGGATTACCGCACCGGCCCGGGTTTGCGCAAGCAGGGCCAGGCGTTGATCCAATCCGCCAAGGCCGCCGAGTTGGTCATTGACTGCTCGGCGGTGGAGAAGTCCAGCAGCGTCGGCCTGTCCCTCTTGCTGTGCTTCATGCGCGACGCCAAGGCCGCCGGCAAGACGTGGAGCATCCGTGGGATGCCTGAGGACATGCGCGAAATAGCCCAGGTCAGCGAATTGACCGAGCTGTTGGAGCACCCCTGATTCACAACTTCGTAAAAGCCCCCCGTCAGAGTCCTGCTTCGCGGGGTTCGCAGGCGCGGGGCTTTTTTGTATGATGTGCGACCCGTGCGCACAGGGCGCCGATTGAGGTTGAGCATGCAGGCTGTAGAAGTGAAGAGCTTCCTTGAAGGAAAGCTGCCTGGTACGCAGGTGGAAGTTGAAGGCGAAGGCTGCAATTTCCAGCTGAACGTGATCAGCGATGAACTGGCGGCGTTGAGCCCGGTGAAGCGTCAGCAGAGCATCTATGCCCATTTGAACCCATGGATCGCCGATGGCAGCATCCACGCGGTCACTATGAAATTTTTCAGCCGCGCGGCCTGGGCCGAGCGCACCTGAGCCCAAGGGCGTCGAGATTCTTATGGATAAATTGATTATTACCGGCGGCGTTCGCCTCGATGGCGAAATCCGTATTTCCGGAGCAAAGAACTCCGCGCTGCCGATCCTGGCCGCGACGCTGCTGTGCGATGGCCCTGTGACCGTGGCCAACCTGCCGCACCTGCACGACATCACCACGATGATCGAGCTGTTCGGCCGCATGGGCATCGAACCTGTGATCGACGAGAAACTCGCCGTCGAAATCGACCCACGTACCATCAAGACCCTGGTCGCGCCGTACGAGCTGGTCAAGACCATGCGTGCCTCGATCCTGGTGCTCGGCCCGATGGTCGCCCGTTTCGGTGAGGCCGAAGTGGCGTTGCCTGGCGGTTGCGCCATCGGTTCGCGTCCGGTGGACCTGCACATCCGTGGCCTGGAGGCCATGGGCGCGGTGATCGATGTCGAGGGCGGCTACATCAAGGCCAAGGCCCCTGAAGGGGGCCTGCGTGGCGCGCATTTCTTCTTCGATACCGTCAGCGTGACCGGGACCGAGAACATCATGATGGCCGCCGCATTGGCCAAGGGCCGCAGCGTGCTGCAAAACGCCGCTCGCGAGCCCGAGGTGGTGGACCTGGCGAACTTCCTGATCGCCATGGGCGCCAAGATCAGCGGCGCTGGCACCGACACCATCACCATCGATGGCGTCGAGCGCCTGCACTCGGCCACTTACAAAGTGATGCCGGACCGTATTGAAACGGGCACATACCTGGTTGCCGCCGCCGTCACCGGTGGCCGTGTCAAGGTCAAGGACACCGATCCGACCATCCTTGAAGCTGTGCTGGAAAAACTCAAGGAAGCTGGCGCCGAAGTCACCTGCGGCGAAGACTGGATCGAAGTGAACATGCACGGCAAGCGGCCGAAAGCCGTCAACGTGCGGACCGCTCCATACCCAGCGTTCCCGACCGACATGCAGGCGCAGTTCATCTCCCTCAACGCCATTGCCGAAGGCACGGGCGCGGTGATCGAGACGATCTTCGAAAACCGCTTCATGCACGTCTATGAGCTGCACCGCATGGGCGCCAAGATCCAGGTCGAAGGCAACACCGCCATCGTCACCGGCGCCGAGAAACTCAAGGGCGCGCCGGTCATGGCAACCGACCTGCGGGCCTCGGCCAGCCTGGTGATCTCGGCCCTGATCGCCGAGGGCGATACCCTGATCGACCGCATCTACCACATCGACCGTGGCTACGAGTGCATCGAAGAGAAACTGCAGATGCTCGGCGCCAAGATCCGTCGCGTGCCGGGCTAGTTCCGGCTGCATGGCACAAGGATGTGCCAGGATTTCGTTTCAAAATCGAGGGTGGTTGCGCCCTCGATGTATGTCCGGCGCCGCTTGCGACCGGGCATGAGTACCTTGATAAGGACTGACGTTTCCCATGTTGACCATCGCACTGTCCAAGGGCCGCATCCTTGACGACACCCTGCCGCTTCTGGCTGAAGCGGGCATTGTGCCGACCGAGAATCCGGACAAGAGCCGCAAGCTGATCATCCCCACGACCCAGGCCGACGTGCGCTTGTTGATCGTGCGCGCCACCGATGTGCCGACGTACGTGGAGCATGGCGCCGCCGACCTGGGCGTTGCCGGCAAGGACGTGCTGATGGAATACGGCGGCCAGGGTTTGTACGAGCCGCTGGACCTGCGCATCGCTCGCTGCAAGCTGATGACCGCTGGCAAGGTCGGCGCGCCCGAGCCCAAAGGGCGCCTGCGGGTCGCGACCAAGTTCGTCAACGTTGCCAAGCGCTACTACGCCGAACAAGGCCGCCAGGTCGACATCATCAAACTCTACGGCTCGATGGAGCTGGCGCCGTTGATCGGCCTGGCGGACAAGATCATCGACGTGGTCGACACGGGCAACACCCTGCGCGCCAACGGCCTGGAACCCCAGGATTTCATCGCCGACATCACCTCCCGGCTGATCGTCAACAAGGCTTCGATGAAAATGCAGCACGCCCGTATCCAGGCTTTGATCGATACCCTGCGCAAGGCAGTGGAATCGCGACACCGCGGCTGATTCACCTGCGCGACCTTGAGTCGCGCCCGTCTATCCGCGTCATAGCCAATTTTCTCAGGTGCCCCCGCGAATGGACTGGTAGCTTAGGGCGCCTGAGCATTTGCCATTAATGAGGCCCTCGCTATGACCGCTCCCACCTCCATTCGCCGACTCAACGCTGCCGACCCGGATTTCGCACATCATCTGGATCATCTGCTGAGCTGGGAGAGTGTGTCCGACGACTCGGTCAACCAGCGGGTGCTGGACATCATCAAGGCCGTGCGCGAGCGTGGCGACGATGCCTTGGTGGAATTCACACAGAAGTTCGACGGCCTGCAAGTGGCGTCGATGGCCGACCTGATCCTGCCGCGCGAGCGTCTGGAACTGGCCTTGACCCGAATCACCGTGGCCCAGCGCGAAGCCTTGGAAAAAGCCGCGTCCCGGGTACGCAGTTATCACGAGCGGCAGAAACAGGATTCGTGGAGCTACACCGAGGCCGACGGCACGGTGCTGGGCCAGAAGGTCACGCCGCTGGACCGCGCCGGCTTGTACGTGCCGGGTGGCAAAGCGTCCTATCCGTCCTCGGTGCTGATGAACGCGATCCCGGCCAAGGTCGCCGGCGTGACTGAAGTGGTCATGGTTGTCCCGACCCCGCGCGGCGAAATCAACGAACTGGTGCTGGCTGCCGCCTGCATTGCCGGCGTGGACCGGGTGTTCACCATCGGCGGTGCCCAGGCCGTGGCCGCGTTGGCCTATGGCACGCAAAGCGTGCCGCGGGTCGACAAGGTAGTCGGTCCGGGCAACATCTATGTCGCCACTGCCAAGCGCCACGTGTTTGGTCAGGTCGGCATCGACATGATTGCTGGCCCTTCGGAAATCCTCGTGGTGTGCGACGGTCAGACCGATCCGGACTGGATCGCCATGGACCTGTTTTCCCAGGCCGAGCATGACGAAGATGCCCAGGCCATCCTGGTCAGCCCGGACGCCGAATTTCTCGACAAAGTGGCCGCCAGCATCGACAAGTTGCTGCCGACCATGGACCGCGCCGAGATCATCAACACCTCCATCAATGGCCGAGGTGCCCTGATCAAGGTCGATGACATGGAACAGGCCATCGAAGTCGCCAACCGCATCGCGCCGGAGCACTTGGAACTGTCGGTTGCCGATCCCCAGGCTTGGCTGCCGAAGATCCGCCATGCCGGCGCGATCTTCATGGGCCGTCACACCTCCGAGGCGCTGGGCGACTATTGCGCCGGACCGAACCATGTACTGCCGACCTCCGGCACCGCGCGCTTCTCGTCGCCGCTGGGGGTTTATGACTTCCAGAAACGCTCCTCGATCATTTTCTGCTCGGAGCAGGGCGCGTCCGAACTGGGCAAGACCGCGTCGGTGCTGGCCCGTGGCGAATCGCTGAGCGCCCACGCCCGCAGCGCCGAATACCGCATCAAAGACGAACGGAAGGGGAACTGAAATGAGTAGATTCTGGAGCCCGTTCGTCAAGGACCTGGTGCCGTATGTGCCAGGCGAACAGCCGAAGCTGACCCGCCTGGTCAAGCTCAACACCAACGAGAATCCCTATGGCCCATCGCCCAAGGCCCTCGCGGCGATGCAGACCGAACTCAATGACAACCTGCGCCTGTATCCGGACCCCAATAGCGATTTGCTGAAAAGCGCCGTCGCCCGGTATTACGGTGTGCAAACCAACCAAGTGTTCCTGGGTAACGGTTCGGACGAGGTGCTGGCGCACATCTTCCACGGTCTGCTTCAGCACAACCAACCGGTGTTGTTCCCGGACATCAGCTACAGCTTCTACCCGGTCTATTGCGGGCTGTACGGCATCGAGTTCGACGCGGTGCCGCTGGATGAACAGTTCCGGATCGACCCGACGGATTACGCCAAGCCGAACGGCGGGATCATCTTCCCCAACCCGAACGCGCCGACCGGCTGCCTGCTGGCGCTTGACGCGGTCGAGCAGATCCTCAAGGGCAGCCCGGATTCGGTGGTGGTCGTCGACGAGGCTTACATCGACTTTGGTGGCGAAACGGCCATCAGCCTGGTGGATCGGTATCCGAACCTGCTGGTTACGCAGACGCTGTCCAAGTCTCGCTCGTTGGCGGGATTGCGAGTGGGCCTGGCGGTGGGGCATCCGGATCTGATCGAAGCGTTGGAGCGGATCAAGAACAGCTTCAACTCCTATCCGTTGGATCGTCTGGCAAATGTCGGTGGCGCGGCGGCGTTCGACGATCGCGAGTATTTCGACCGAACCTGCCGGTTGGTGATCGAGCACCGCGAGTGGGTGGTGGCCAAACTGGAGGCCAGGGGCTTTGAAGTGCTGCCATCGGCGGCCAACTTCATTTTCGCTCGTCACCCCCGGTACGACGCAGCGGGGTTGGCGGCGAAACTGCGTGAGCAGGGCGTGATCGTGCGGCACTTCAAGCAGGAGCGCATCGCGCAGTTCCTGCGGATCAGCATCGGTACGCCGGAGCAGAACCAGGCGCTGATCGACGGCCTAGGCGAGCTCTAAAGCCCTGCATGGATCCTGTGGGAGCGGGCTTGCTCGCGAAGGCTGTGTGTCAGTTAACGCCTGGATGACTGACCCAACGCCATCGCGAGCAAGCTCGCTCCCACATTGATTTCAGGGCGTCCTAACGATCAGCGACACTGAAATCCTTTGTGGGAGCGAGCTTGCTCGCGATAGTGGCCAGATCAGCTCCCACAATTTCAGCGCTTACTCGTGATGCGGCTCACCAAGGAACGTCAGCGACGTAAACACGCCGCGCGTCGCGACATCCTTATTGTCCTTGAGCGGGATTTCCATCTGCGCGGCAATGACATTCAACCCTTCATTACGTACCGGTACCTTGGCCCGTCCCTCGGCGTCGGTTTGCGTGGTGACAGTACCTGGCGCGCTGCGATAGTCGCCTACCAGTTTCACGCCAGCGGCAGGTTTGCCATCGATCAGCACTCGCACCGGCAAAGGCTGGCCGGGGCCGACGGTCAGTGGGTCGACTTCCGGTACGATGACGAACTTGATCTGATCCAGTTTCGGCAGCTTCGCTCCCGGCTCATAGATCGCCAGGCTGTACTTGAAGGTCTGGGTCGATTCGATCGCCCCGGGGACCTTGCTGCGGCCTTCGTTGATCCACTTCTTGTCGGCGGTCTGTGACCACATGCCGTTGTCCAGGGCGACGGCCAGCACGGCCGGCGGCTTGAGGGGTTGCAGGCGAGCGTGGTCCGGCAGGCGCTCCACGGTGACGGGGATCATGTTGCCGCCCAGGTCGTAGGCCCAGGCGCCACTGATTTTCTTCGCCTTGAAGGCGTTGTCCTCGGCGCCGTGACCGTAGATCACTTCGATGTTGCCGCGTCGCTGTTCTGTCCACAGGCCATGGGCCGAAGCCTGGGTGGCCAGGAGCAGGCCGAGCAGGGTGAAGGTCTTGGGGTATTTCATGCTGACTTCCTTATAGATCGAGGGTGAGGCTGACAGTGAAGTTGCGTGGATCACCGGGCGTGACCCAGTAATTGCTGTAGGAGCGTTCGTAGTATTTTTCGTCGAAAATATTGTTCAGGTTCAGGCCCCGAGGTCGAACATCCCCCGTACTTCAAGTTGAGTAATGCTGTCGTGCCAATTGTTGTCTCGCTCACGGTAACGACGGTTCACCGTGTGGCCGTCGGCATTCAACGGGCGCGCTTCGGAAGCGAATCCCCAGAGTTCCCCCTGCTTGTAATGGCTGGCCAGGTGCACATTGATGGCGTCCAGTTCCAGGGGCTGGATTTCTTCGGCAAAAGCCGGATCGCCGAGCAACCCCAGGGTGAGGCTGGCAACGGAAATCCGTTTCAGAGATGACATGTTATGTTGTTCCAATTGTTAGCATTGAAACAATATAACACTACTAATGAGAATTTATGCTATCTGTAATTTCAGGTGTGGTTGTGGTCGCTGGATATCGAGAAGATGTGGCGAGGGGATAAATCCCCTCGCCAAGTAATCTCGCCAAAGTGGCGTGCTTACTGTTCTTCTTTAAGCACCACCGGCGCGGGTGGCGGGCGCAGGCCAATCTCAGCCGTGAGCTTGAGTTCCTTGCCGTTGCGCATGACCTGAATCGTGACCTTGTCGGTGGGTTTGATCCGCGCCACCTGGTTCATCGAGCGCCGGCCATCGCCGGCCGGTTCGCCGTCGATGCTCAGGATGACATCACCCAGTTGCAGGCCTGCCTTCTGCGCCGGACCGTCGCGGAAGATGCCCGCCACCACGATGCCGGGTCGCCCGGACAAGCCGAACGACTCCGCCAGTTCCTGGGTCAGCGGTTGGACCTCGATGCCCAGCCAGCCACGAATCACCTGGCCGTGTTCGATGATGGACTTCATTACCTCCATGGCCAGCTTCACCGGAATGGCAAAACCGATGCCCTGGCTGCCACCGGATTTGGAAAAGATCGCCGTGTTGATCCCGGTGAGATTGCCGTTGGCATCCACCAGGGCGCCACCGGAGTTGCCAGGGTTGATGGCAGCGTCGGTCTGGATGAAGTCTTCGTAGTTGTTCAGGCCCAGTTGGTTTCGGCCGGTGGCGCTGATGATGCCCATGGTCACGGTCTGGCCAACGCCGAACGGGTTGCCGATTGCCAGGGTCACGTCGCCGATGCGGATGCTGTCGGAACGGCCGATGGTGATCGCGGGGAGGTTCTTCAGATCGATCTTCAGTACCGCGAGGTCGGTTTCCGGATCGCTGCCGATCACCCGGGCCAGGGTTTCACGGCCGTCCTTGAGTGCTACCACGATCTGGTCGGCACCGCTGGTGACGTGGTTGTTGGTCAGGATATAACCTTCCGGGCTCATGATCACACCCGAGCCCAGGCTCGACTCCATGCGCTTCTGCTTGGGCGAGTTGTCGCCGAAAAAACGCCGGAATTGCGGGTCTTCAAAAAGCGGGTGGTTGGGCTTGTTGATGACTTTGGTGGTGTACAGGTTCACCACCGCCGGCGCCGCCAGGGTGACCGCGTCGGCATAGGACACCGGCCCCTGCTGCGGCGCCTTGGCTTGGGGCGCTTGTTGCAGGTTGACGTCGAGGCTTGGCAGCCCGACCCATTCCGGGTAGCGCTGGATAATCAATAAAGCGACAAGCACGCCGGCCAACAGCGGCCAGCCGGAAAAACGCAGCGCCTTGAACATTAAGCACGTCCTACAAAGGTTGCAGGCGGGATGGGACCGCCCATAATGTCGCGCATTATACGAGGCCGCGCGCGCCTCTGGACGGGATATTTAGGAGTCTTTTCATGGCCGTCGCCCTGAACACCCTGGTAGAAGAAGCGGACCGTTACCTGGCAAGCAGCCGGATCGCCGATTATTGCCCCAACGGCTTGCAGGTCGAAGGCGCCCCGCAGGTGATGCGTATCGTCAGCGGCGTGACGGCCAGCCAGGCGTTGCTCGATGCTGCCGTGGAGGCCGAGGCCGACCTGGTCCTGGTGCATCACGGCTATTTCTGGAAGGGCGAGAATCCCTGCATCACCGGGATGAAGCAGCGGCGCCTGAGAACCTTGCTCAAGCACGATATCAGCCTGCTGGCCTATCACTTGCCCCTGGACTTGCATGCCGAAGTCGGCAACAACGTACAACTTGCCCGGCAATTGGACATCACCGTCGAAGGGCCGCTGGATCCGGATAATCCAAAGATCGTCGGCCTCGTGGGTTCTCTGTCCGAACCGATGACGCCTCGGGATTTCGCCCGCAAGGTCCAGGAAGTCATGGGCCGCGAGCCGTTGCTGATAGAAGGGGAGCAGATGATCCGCCGAGTCGGCTGGTGTACCGGTGGCGGCCAGGGTTACATCGACCAGGCGGTACTGGCCGGCGTCGATCTGTACCTCAGTGGCGAGGCGTCCGAGCAGACCTTCCACAGCGCGCGAGAAAACGGCATCAGCTTCATCGCCGCCGGGCATCATGCGACCGAGCGCTACGGCGTCCAGGCGCTGGGCGACTACCTGGCGCGGCGTTTTGCGCTGGAACACATCTTCATCGACTGCCCGAATCCGATCTGACTGCCTATAAACGCTGTGGGCGCTTATCCCTGTGGGAGCGAGCTTGCTCGCCCCCACAGAAAAGCAAATGCGAGGCCCGAACCACCGGGCATATCCATATGCTGTTTCGATCTAGTTGGCGCCCTGATTAGAAGAGGTCGCTGTGCTAGGATTCCCCGCTCGAACACGGCCCGCTGGCCGTTCATAAGAAAGCTTTCGTGAGTAGCCATGGTCGACAAACTGACGCATCTGAAACAGCTGGAGGCGGAAAGCATCCACATCATCCGCGAGGTGGCCGCCGAGTTCGATAACCCGGTGATGCTGTACTCCATCGGTAAAGACTCCGCCGTGATGCTGCACCTGGCACGCAAGGCGTTCTTCCCCGGCAAGCTGCCGTTTCCGGTGATGCACGTCGACACCCGGTGGAAATTCCAGGAAATGTACAAGTTCCGCGACCGCATGGTCGAAGAGCTCGGCTTGGACCTGATCACCCATATCAACCCGGACGGCGTGGCGCAGAACATCAACCCGTTTACCCACGGCAGCGCCAAGCACACCGACATCATGAAGACCGAGGGCCTGAAACAGGCGCTCGACAAGCATGGTTTCGACGCAGCCTTCGGTGGCGCCCGTCGTGATGAAGAGAAGTCCCGCGCCAAGGAGCGCGTCTACTCGTTCCGCGACAGCAAGCACCGCTGGGACCCGAAGAACCAGCGCCCGGAGCTGTGGAACGTCTACAACGGCAAGGTCAACAAAGGCGAGTCGATCCGCGTCTTCCCATTGTCGAACTGGACCGAGCTGGACATCTGGCAGTACATCTACCTCGAAGGCATCCCGATCGTGCCGCTGTACTTCGCCGCCGAGCGTGAAGTGATCGAGAAGAACGGCACGCTGATCATGATCGATGACGAGCGCATCCTCGAGCACCTGTCCGACGAAGACAAAGCCCGAATCGTCAAGAAGAAAGTACGTTTCCGTACCCTTGGCTGCTACCCGTTGACGGGCGCGGTAGAGTCCGAGGCCGAGAGCCTGACGGACATCATCCAGGAAATGCTCCTGACGCGAACTTCCGAGCGCCAGGGCCGGGTCATCGACCACGATGGCGCAGGCTCGATGGAAGATAAAAAACGTCAGGGTTATTTCTAAGGGGTTGTCATGTCGCACGCATCTGATTTGATCAGCGAGGACATCCTCGCCTACCTGGGCCAGCACGAGCGTAAAGAGCTGCTGCGCTTTTTGACCTGCGGTAACGTCGATGACGGCAAGAGCACCCTGATCGGGCGCCTGCTGCACGACTCCAAGATGATCTATGAAGATCACCTGGAAGCCATTACCCGTGACTCGAAGAAAGTCGGCACCACCGGTGACGATATCGACCTGGCGTTGCTGGTCGATGGTCTGCAGGCCGAGCGCGAGCAAGGCATCACCATTGATGTCGCCTACCGCTATTTCTCCACCGCCAAGCGCAAATTCATCATCGCCGACACCCCCGGCCATGAGCAGTACACCCGCAACATGGCCACCGGTGCTTCCACCTGTGACCTGGCGATCATCCTGGTAGATGCCCGCTACGGCGTGCAGACCCAGACCCGTCGCCACAGCTTCATCGCCTCGTTGCTAGGCATCAAGCACATCGTCGTGGCCATCAACAAGATGGACCTCAAGGACTTCGACCAGGGCGTGTTCGAGTCGATCAAGGCCGACTACCTCAAGTTCGCCGAAGGCTTGAAGATGAAGCCCACCAGCATGCACTTCGTGCCGATGTCGGCCCTCAAGGGCGACAACGTGGTGAACAAGTCCGAGCGCTCGCCGTGGTACACCGGCCAGTCGCTGATGGAAATCCTCGAGACCGTGGAAGTGGCGGGCGATCGCAACTTCACCGACCTGCGTTTCCCGGTGCAGTACGTCAACCGTCCGAACCTGAACTTCCGCGGTTTCGCCGGCACCCTCGCCAGCGGCATCGTGCACAAGGGCGACGAAGTGGTGGTGCTGCCTTCCGGCAAGAGCAGCCGCGTGAAATCCATCGTCACCTTCGAAGGCGAGCTGGAGCACGCCGGCCCGGGTCAGGCTGTCACGCTGACCATGGAAGACGAGATTGATATCTCCCGTGGCGACCTGCTGGTGCATGCCGACAACGTCCCGCCGGTCACCGACAGCTTCGAAGCGATGCTGGTGTGGATGGCCGAGGAGCCGATGCTCCCGGGCAAGAAATACGACATCAAGCGCGCCACGAGCTACGTGCCCGGTTCGATTGCCAGCATCGTCAACAAAGTCGATGTGAACACCCTCGAGGAAGGTCCGGCCAGCGCGTTGCAACTCAACGAAATCGGCAAGGTGAAGATCGCCCTCGATGCGCCGATCGCCTTGGACGGTTACGAGAGCAACCGCACCACTGGCGCGTTCATCGTCATCGACCGTTTGACCAACGGCACCGTGGGCGCGGGCATGATCGTGGCCCAGCCGCTGGCCCACGGCAGCAGCACGCACCACGGCAAACTGGCCCATGTGTCGGTGGAAGAACGTACCCAGCGCTTCGGCCAGCAGCCGGCCACGGTGCTGTTCAGCGGCCTGTCGGGCGCGGGCAAGAGCACGTTGGCCTATGCGGTGGAGCGCAAGCTGTTCGACATGGGCCGTGCGGTGTTTGTACTCGATGGCCAGAACCTGCGCCACGACCTGAACAAGGGGCTGCCGCAAGACCGTGCCGGACGTACCGAGAACTGGCGTCGTGCGGCTCACGTCGCCCGTCAGTTCAACGAAGCCGGCCTGCTGACCCTGGCTGCGTTCGTCGCGCCGAGTGCCGAAGGCCGTGAACAGGCCAAGGACTTGATCGGCCGCGAGCGCCTGGTGACCGTCTACGTCCAGGCCTCGCCAACGGTATGTGCCCAGCGTGATCCACAAGGGCTGTACGCGGCTGCCGGCGATAACATTCCGGGCGAGTCGTTCCCATACGACGTGCCGCTGGATGCCGACCTGGTGATCGACACCCAGTCGTTGACGTTGGAAGAAAGCGTCAAGCAAGTGCTGGATCTGCTGCGCAAGCGTGGCGCGATCTAAGGGAAACAGCTGCAAGCGGCAAGTAAAAGCCCGCCGATGAGTGATCATCGGCGGGCTTTTTTGTTGTCTGGAGGGACGCCATCGCGAGCAAGCTCGCTCCCACAGGTATTTGCCTCAGCAGTGACCATTGTGGGAGCGAGCTTGCTCGCGATGAGGCCGGTGCAGCCAGCTCAAGACTTGTTGGGATATTCCCGATGCATCTGCTCAAGCAGCGCATCCTTGTCCTGCCACAGCTGGTTGATCCAACCCTGGAACTCCAGGCGATATTCCCCGTCCTGGTCGTAGCTTTTGCCAATGAACTGCGGCGGTATCTTCAGCTCCTGGAAGTGCACCACCACCTCGCCAACGTTGCCGCAGAGCAAATCCCAATACCCCGGGCGGCCGCCCGGATAATGAATCGTCACGTTGATGATCGACTCCAATTGTTCGCCCATCGCATCGAGCACAAACGCGATGCCGCCGGCCTTGGGCTTGAGCAGGTAGCGAAACTGTGATTGCTGCTGGGCATGCTTGCTTTCGGTGAAGCGCGTGCCCTCAACGAAATTGAAAATACCCACCGGGTTGTTGCGGTATTTCGCACAGGTGCTGCGGGTGGTTTCCAGATCCTTGCCTTTCTTTTCCGGATGTTTTTCCAGGTAAGCCTTGGAGTAACGCTTCATGAACGGGAAGCCCAGTGCCCACCAGGCCAGGCCAATCACCGGCACCCAGATCAGCTCTTGCTTGAGGAAAAACTTCAACGGTCGGATGCGTCGGTTCAGGACGTACTGCAACACCATGATGTCGACCCAGCTTTGATGATTGCTGGTGACCAGATATGAGTGTTGGTAGTCCAGGCCTTCCAGCCCGCTGATATGCCAGCGGGTACGGCGCAACAGGTTCATCCAGGCCTTGTTGTTGCTGATCCAGGCTTCGTGGATATGGCTCATCAGCCAGTCGGTAAAACGCTGGGCAGCGGGGAAGGGCAGCAACAGTTTGAAGATCGCCACGATGAACAGCGGCGTGCAGCAGGCGATGGTGTTCAACGCCAACAGCAGCGAGGCGATCACGCCCCGTACAGGGGGAGGCAGGAAATCCAGCATTTAAATATCCAGAGGTCGGTTGGCGGCTTGAATCGCGGTCAAGGCGATGGTGTAGACGATGTCATCGACCTGGGCGCCACGCGGCAAGTCATTCACGGGCTTGCGCAGACCTTGCAGCATTGGCCCGAGGCTGACGCAATCGGCGCTGCGCTGCACGGCCTTGTGGGTGGTATTGCCGGTATTGAGGTCCGGGAAAATGAACACGGTGGCCCGACCTGCGACCTGGCTGTTGGGCGCCAGTTGCCGTGCCACGGCTTCGTTGGCGGCGGCATCGTATTGCAGCGGGCCGTCGATCAACAGCCCCTGTTGCGCCTCATGGGCCAGCAGCGTTGCTTCGCGGACCTTTTCCACTTCTTCGCCGCTGGCCGACTCACCGCTGGAATAGCTGAGCATCGCGACCCGTGGCGTGATGCCGAACGCCGCGGCGGAGTCGGCGCTTTGCAAGGCGATCTCGGCCAGTTCCGCAGCGCTTGGGTGCGGGTTCATCACGCAATCGCCATACACCAGCACTTCCTCGGGAAACAGCATGAAGAATACCGACGACACGAGCGAACAGCCCGGCGCGGTCTTGATCAATTGCAACGCCGGGCGGATGGTGTTGGCGGTGGAGTGGATGACGCCGGAGACGAGCCCGTCCACTTCATCGAGCGCCAGCATCATGGTGCCGATCACCACGGTGTCTTCCAGTTGCTGCTCGGCCATGGGAGCGTTCAGGCTTTTGCTCTTGCGCAGCCGCACCATGGGCTCGACGTAACGCTCGCGAATCACATCCGGGTCGAGAATCTCCAGCCCCGGCGGCAGTTCGATACCCTGGGCGCGGGCCACGGCCTCGACGTCGGCCGGTTTTGCCAGCAACACGCAGCGGGCGATGCCCCGCGCCTGGCAAATGGCGGCGGCTTGCACTGTCAGCGGTTCGCTGCCTTCCGGCAATACGATGCGTTTGTTGGCAGCCTGGGCGCGCTGGATCAGTTGATAGCGGAACACCGCCGGTGACAGGCGCATCTCCCGTGGCGTGCCGCAGCGCTGGTGCAGCCATCGGGCGTCCAGGTGGCTGGCGACAAAATCGGTGATTATTTCCGCGCGTTCGCGGTCATCGATGGGGATTTCCTTGTTCAAGCCGTTGAGCAGATTGGCGGTGTCGTACGAGCCGGTGCTCACCGACAGCACTGGCAACCCGGCCTGCAACGCACCGCGGCAAAGGTCCATGATGCGTGGGTCGGGCAGGGTGTCGCTGGTCAGCAGCAGGCCGGCCAGCGGTACGCCATTGATCGCCGCCAGGCTCACGGCGAGGATGATGTCGTCGCGATCACCAGGGGTCACCACCAGTACGCCGGGCTTGAGCAGTTCCACGGTGTTGCGCATGGTGCGGGCGCAAATGATGATGTTGCTCATGCGCCGCGTTTCGTAGTCGCCGGCATTGAGCACCTGCGCGCCCATCAGGTCGGCCACGTCGCGGGTACGCGGGGCGTTGAGCTCGGGGCGAAACGGGATGCAGCCGAGCAGGCGGAAGTCGCCGCTGCGCAGCAACGGCGAATGTTCCTTCAGGCGCGCGGTGAACGCCTCCATGCTTTCGTCGGTGCGAACCTTGTTCAAGATCACGCCGAGGACTTTCGGGTCCTTGGGGCCGCCAAACAGTTGTGCCTGCAACTCGACGCGACCGGAAAGCTCCGTCAGCACTTCGTTTTCCGGCGCCGACACCAGGATCACTTCGGCGTCCAGGCTCTTGGCCAGGTGCAGGTTGACCCGGGCGGCGTAGCTCGCGCTGCGGGTCGGGACCATGCCCTCGACGACCAGTACGTCCTTGCCGACGGCGGCCTGCTGATAGAGGGTGATGATTTCTTCCAGCAGCTCATCGAGCTGGCCATCGCCGAGCATGCGCTCCACATGAGCCAGGCCCAGCGGTTGCGGCGGTTTGAGGCCGTGGGTGCGGGCCACCAGTTCGGTGGAGCGTTCCGGGCCGGTATCGCCAGGATGAGGCTGGGCAATGGGTTTGAAAAAGCCGACTTTGAGCCCGGCCCGTTCCAGGGTACGCACCAGCCCGAGGCTGATGGAGGTCAGGCCCACGCCAAAATCGGTGGGTGCGATAAAAAAAGTTTGCATGCGGATTCTCTAAGGGTGCATGGCCAGTGCCCTGTATTTGCGAAACAGGGCACCAGGGCGCGACCTATGACTGGTCATCTACCCACAATTCAGTCGCCAAGGTTATCGCTAACCGGGCCTTGAGCGCACCAGCCGCAAGCAAAGGGCTGGCCGATTTTTTCAATACGTTGCGCCGGGTCCAGTACCCAGGCCCGGGATTGCCACGGTGGCTGGTGGCGCAGGTGCTGGGTGTGGCCGCAAGACAGCTCGACGACCCAGTGTCCGTCCTCATCCTGGCGGAAACCCGTGACCGTTGGTCTGTTCGAGCTAGCCCGTTTGTCCGGGTTCCGTTCGCTTTCGGGCAAATCCTTGTTTAGACTTGTCCGTTCTTCATTCTTATGCAAAAGGTCTCGCCCCATGCTGATCGCCGCCAATAAGGCTGTCTCCATCGACTATACCCTGACCAACGACGCTGGTGAGGTCATCGACAGCTCTGCCGGCGGCGCTCCGCTGGTCTACCTGCATGGTGCAGGCAACATCATCCAGGGCCTGGAAAAAGCCCTCGAAGGCAAAACCACCGGCGACGAGCTGAACGTGACCGTCGAGCCGGAAGACGCCTACGGCGAGTACTCCGCCGAACTGGTCAGCACCCTGAGCCGCAGCATGTTCGAAGGTGTGGATGAGCTGGAAGTCGGCATGCAGTTCCACGCTTCGGCGCCGGATGGCCAGATGCAGATCGTCACCATTCGCGACCTGGACGGCGATGACGTCACCGTTGACGGCAACCACCCGTTGGCCGGCCAGCGCTTGAACTTCCAAGTCAAGATCGTCGATATCCGTGACGCCAGCCAAGAAGAAGTTGCCCATGGCCACGTCCATGGCGAAGGCGGCCATCACCACTGATTCCTGCGCTACGTTCAAGGAAACAGTGAACTGGAAAGGCGCCATACGGCGCCTTTTTAGTCGCTTGCTGTTAGCATCACCCATGGCTGTATCGAAAAGATCTGCAAACCTGGAGTTTCGTCATGAGTGCTTTCCACGACCTTAAACTGACAACCCTGGATGGTCAGGAGCTTCCTCTGGCACCGTTCAAAGGGCAAGTCGTGCTGGTGGTCAACGTTGCCTCCAAATGTGGCCTGACGCCTCAATACGCGGCGCTGGAAAATCTCTACCAGCAGTACAAGGACAAGGGCTTCAGTGTGCTGGGCCTGCCCTGCAACCAGTTCGCCGGACAGGAGCCTGGAACCGATCAGCAAATCCAGGAATTCTGCAGCCTCAACTATGGCGTGACGTTCCCGCTGTCCAGCAAGCTGGAAGTGAACGGTCAAGAACGTCATCAGCTCTATCGTCTGCTGGCGGGCGAGGGCGCCGAGTTCCCTGGAGACATTACGTGGAACTTCGAAAAATTCCTGCTCGGCAAGGACGGCCGGGTGCTGGCGCGTTTCTCGCCGCGCACGCCGCCCGATGATCCTGCGGTGATCCAGGCGATCGAAAAAGCCCTGAGCTAAACCGTCAGGCGAACCTTTGTGGCGAGAGGATACATTCCCTCGCCACGTATTGCGGGCCTCAAAACAAAAGCGTTCTCTCGGCTCCCTTCTGATCCTTAATCACTCCAATCAATAGTGCTACCCAGCTCTGCTTCAGCTTCATATTATCGTCGTCATATATGAACCGTGACCGATCCCGTGGAGTGCCCCATGCCTGTACAAGCCCTGTTCAAACCCTTTCAGCTCGGCACGTTCCAGCTGCCGACCCGGGTCGTGATGGCGCCGATGACCCGTTCCTTTTCGCCGGGCGGCGTACCGAACAGCAAGGTGATCGAGTACTACCGTCGTCGCGCGGCGGCCGGGGTTGGCCTGATCATCACCGAGGGCACGACGGTCGGTCACAAGGCGTCCAATGGCTACCCGAACGTACCGCATTTCTACGGTGACGCCGCGCTGGCGGGTTGGAAGAAAGTAGTCGATGCCGTGCACGCCGAAGGCGGCAAGATCGTTCCGCAACTGTGGCACGTAGGCAATGTCCGACGCCTCGGTACCGAGCCGGACGGCGCCGTACCAGGCTATGGCCCGACTGAAAAGCTCAAGGATGGCCAGGTCGTGGTTCACGGCATGACCCAGGCAGACATCGACGAAGTCATCGCCGCCTTCGCCCAAGCGGCAAAAAATGCCAAGGGTATCGGCATGGACGGCGTCGAGATCCACGGCGCCCACGGCTATCTGGTGGATCAGTTTTTCTGGGAAGGCAGCAACCAGCGCACGGACGGTTACGGCGGCGACCTGGCCAACCGTTCGCGCTTCGCCATCGAGCTGATCCGCGCCGTTCGCGCTGCGGTGGGCGAAGATTTTCCGATCATTTTCCGATTTTCTCAATGGAAGCAGCAGGACTACACCGCGCGCCTGGTGCAGACGCCTGAGGCGCTGGAAGCGTTCCTCAAGCCGTTGGCCGATGCCGGCGTGGATATTTTCCATTGCTCCACGCGTCGGTTCTGGGAGCCTGAGTTCGACGGTTCGGACCTGAACCTGGCCGGCTGGACCCGCAAGCTCACCGGCAAGCCAACGATTACCGTCGGCAGTGTCGGCCTGGACGGCGAGTTCCTGCAGTTCATGGTCAATACCGACAAGGTTGCCCAACCGGCCAGCCTGGAAAACCTGCTGGAGCGCCTGAACAAGGAAGAGTTCGACCTGGTGGCGGTGGGCCGTGCTCTGCTGGTGGATCCCGACTGGGCGCAGAAAGTGCGTGACGGGCGTGAGCAGGACATCCTGCCGTTCAGTCGCGAGGCGTTGATGACCTTGGTGTAAGCGGCGTCTGCCTTCGCGAGCAGGCTCGCGATGGCTGCCTCGGCATCATCGGATATCAACGCACAGTCGGCGCAGCAGGCAGCACCTGCTCGCCGACACAAGCGCTTCGCAATAACGCCTCGAACTGCTCGATCACCGCCCCCCAGCCCTGGCGGCTGGCATGCTGGCGCGCGTTGAGCCTCACGCAACGCAAGGCCTCTGGCTCTTCCAGCAGCCAACGCGCCGCGTCGCAAAATGCCTCTTCATCCCCAGGCATCGCCAATACGCCGTTATAGCCATGACGGATGTGCTGCGCCGCCGCGGCCTGGTCGTAGGCCACCACGCCCAGCCCGGATGCCAGTGCTTCCAGCACAACGTTGCCGAAGGTTTCGGTCAGGCTCGGAAAGACAAACACATCCCCGGACGCGTAATGGGCGGCCAGCGCTTCGCCTCGTTGCGCCCCGCAGAATATCGCCTCGGGCAGTTGTTGCTCGAGAGCGAGCCGCTGTGGGCCGTCTCCAACGATCACCAGTTTGATTTGCCGTGTCGCAAAAGCACTGCGCAGGGTGTCGAAACTGCGTTTGAGCAGCGCCAGGTTTTTCTCCGGCGCCAGGCGTCCCACATGAAGCACCGCGATAGCGTCATCATCCAGGCCCCAGCTCTTGCGCAAGGCGGCTGAGCGTTTGGCCGGATGAAACAAATGGCTATCCACGCCACGGGACAACAATGCCACGCGTTCGAAATGCCGGCGTTCCAGTTCCAGGCGCTGGCTGACGCTGGGCACCAGCGTCAGGCTTGAGCGGTTATGGAACCAGCGCAAGTAATGCGTGAGCCCACGGCTCAGCAGGCCGAGGCCGTATTGCTGGGTGTATTGCTGGAAGTTGGTATGGAAGCCACTGACCACCGAAATACCCAGGCGCCGCGCGGCACGCAACGCAGACAAGCCCAGCGGCCCTTCGGTGGCGATATACAACACGTCCGGGCGATGACGCTTCCAGCGCCGCAACAGCTTGTGCATCGAAGCCTGTCCCCACTGCAAACCCGGATACCCCGGCAATGGCCAGCCCCGGCACAGCAGCAATTGGTCATCACTGGTCAGACCCAGGTCTCCCGCCTGGCGAGGGCGAATCAGTTCTACCCGATGCCCGCGGGCGCGCAAACCGTCATGAAGACGACCCAGGGTATTGGCTACGCCATTGATTTCCGGCGCAAAGGTTTCGGTGACGAGCGTAACGTGCAGGAGTGTGGTCATGGCCCCAGTGTCGACCGGGGCCGTTTCGCCAGTGTGACGTCAGGATGACGGATTCGTGACCGGGTCAGCCCTGACGCGCCAGCGCCGTCTCGGCGCCTTGCTCCCGCACCCAGAACAACGTCGCCCCGGCCACCGCCGCCGGCATCATCAGAATGTTCACGAAGGGAATCAGCAGCACCAGGTACACGCTGCCGCCAAAACCCAGGCTCTGCCAGCGCTTTTCCCGCAGCCAGGCGAGCATTTCGTTCCAGCCCAGCTTATGGTTGTCCGCCGGGTAGTCGATGTACTGGATCGCCATCATCCAGATCCCGAACAGCAACCACAGTGGCGCGGCCACCAGATTGACCACCGGGATGAACGACAGCACGAACAGCCCCAGGGCCCGGGGCAGAAAATAACCGAGCTTGCGCGCCTCTCGAGCCAGGGTGCGCGGGACCATGGCGACCAACTCGCCCCAACTGAACGCTGGGAAATCATCCGTGCCGCGCACTACCACTTCGACCTTCTCGGCGAGAAAACCGTTGAAAGGCGCCGCGATGATGTTGGCAAGCATGGTGAAAGTGAAAAACACCATCAGCACCACAAGGACGACGAACAGAGGCCACAGGACATAGCTCAGGAAACTCAGCCAATCCGGCAGCGACGGCATCAGCGTGTCGACCCACAAGCTGAACTGGTGGCCGGCGAGGTAGATCAGCCCGACGAACAGCAGCAGGTTGACAGCCAGCGGCAGCAGAACAAAAAGGCGCAGGCTGGGGCTCAGGACCAATTTGAGCCCTTCGCGCAAATATTGCGGGCCGGACAGGACGGGGGCGGGCATAGGTGGCTCCAAGGGTAGTGGACGCGCCCGACCTTACCGACTTTGCCTTGTGCGGGAAAGTCGCGACACGGCGTGTAACAAAGGTTTAGCGCAGGTTTGTCGCTATCGGCGACGTCGCGGCGGATAGAGCTCACCTATGAGCTGGATTGTTAAACCGTATTTCCTTAATCTTCGGTCCCTCGATACGCTGCACCCATTCTTTTTACAGGACTGTCGAACCCAAGCCTTCCCCAAGTGCATCAACAGTCTTTTTTTATTCCCGCCGCTCAGCCGGCGTTCCGGGCCGCAGGGTCCGGTCAACAGGAGCAGGTCATGTCTGAAGTCCGTCATTCGCGTGTGATTATTCTCGGTTCCGGCCCTGCCGGTTACAGCGCCGCGGTTTATGCGGCACGTGCCAACCTCAAGCCGTTGTTGATCACCGGCATGCAAGCCGGCGGTCAATTGACCACCACCACCGAAGTCGACAACTGGCCAGGCGACGTCCACGGCCTGACCGGCCCGGCCTTGATGGAGCGCATGAAAGAACACGCCGAGCGCTTCGAGACCGAGATCGTCTTCGACCACATCAATGCCGTGGATTTCGCCGCCAAGCCATACACCTTGACCGGCGACAGCGCGACCTACACTTGCGACGCCCTGATCATCGCCACCGGCGCCAGCGCTCGTTACCTGGGCCTGCCGTCGGAAGAAACGTTCATGGGCAAAGGCGTTTCGGCCTGCGCTACCTGCGACGGTTTCTTCTACCGCAACAAACCCGTGGCGGTGGTCGGCGGCGGCAACACCGCGGTCGAGGAAGCGCTGTACCTGGCCAACATCGCCAGCACGGTCACCCTGGTTCACCGTCGCGAAACCTTCCGCGCCGAGAAGATTTTGATCGACAAGCTCAACGCCCGCGTCGCCGAAGGCAAGATCATCCTCAAGCTCAACGCGACCCTGGACGAAGTGTTGGGTGACAACATGGGCGTGACCGGCGCGCGCTTGAAGAACAACAATGGCAGCTTCGAAGAAATCAAGGTTGACGGCGTATTCATCGCCATCGGCCACACGCCGAATACTTCGTTGTTCGAAGGCCAGCTGGAGCTCAAGGACGGCTACCTGGTCGTCAAGGGTGGCCGCGACGGCAACGCTACCGCCACCAGCGTCGAAGGTATCTTCGCCGCCGGCGACGTGGCCGACCACGTCTACCGCCAGGCCATCACCTCGGCTGGCGCTGGTTGCATGGCGGCTCTGGACACCGAACGTTACCTGGACGGCCTGCAGAACGTTTCGTTCTGATTCATCGGGCATTAAAAAAACCGGCTTCGGCCGGTTTTTTTGTGCTTGGTATTTAACGCAACTTCATGGGCGGTTTCTGTGGGAGCGAGCTTGCTCGCGATGGCGTCAGACCAGTCAATGTCGATGTTGACTGATATACCGCGATCGCGAGCAGGCTCGCTCCCACAAGGTTATGTGTGGTCAGGAAAACCTTGATCAGGCCAGTTCCGCCAGGCACGTCTCCAGGATGTCCAAGCCCTCTTCCAGCACCGCCGCTTCGGTCGTCAACGGCGCCAGCAGCCGGATGATGTGCCGCGATTTACCACTGGGCATCAGCAGCAGGCCCGACTCACGTGCCAGGGCCAGCAGTTGTGTCAGTTGTGCCGGGGCCGGGGTGCCATCGGCGTGGGCCAGTTCGATCCCGCGCATGGCGCCGACGCCGGTCAGGCGGCCCAGGTACGGCGACAGCCCACGGCGGCGCCACGACTCGTAGCGGCTGACGATCGCTTCTTCCTGTTGTGCGCCCCACGCGTGGAGATTGGCGTCAGTCATTTCATCCAGCGTTGCCAGCGCGGCGGCGCAGGCGATGGGGTTGCCAGAATAGGTCCCACCGAGCCCACCCTTTGGCAGGTTATCCATCAGCGACTTGCGCCCTACCACCGCCCCCAGAGGGACACCGCCAGCGATGCTTTTGCCCAGCAGGATCAGGTCCGGGTCGATCCCCAGTCGCGAGAACGCGAAGCGCTGGCCGGTGCGGCCGAAACCGGACTGGATCTCATCGACGATCAGCACGATGCCCTTGTCGTCGCAGAACTGCCGCAACGCCTGGGCGAACGCCACGTCCATCGCCAGGAAACCGGCTTCGCCCTGCACCGGCTCGACGATGAAACAGGCCACGTCGTTTACATCGATCTCGACGCTGAACAGCCTGTCCATGGCTTTCAGCGCTTCGGCGCACGTCACGCCATTGTCGTGGCTGGGGTAGGGCAGGTGATAGACCGGTCCGGGCAGTACGCCGACTTTCTGTTTGTACGGCGCGACCTTGCCGTTGAGATTGAGGGTGGCGAGGGTTCGCCCATGGAAGCCGCCGTCGAAAGCAATCACGGCAGTGCGTCCCGTGGCGCCGCGCACGATCTTCAAGGCATTTTCAGCCGCTTCGGCGCCGCTGTTGGTCAGCATGCCGCTCACCGGATAACCGACCGGGATGAATGCGGCCAGGCGCTCCATCAATTGGACGTAAGGCGCGTGGGGCGCGGCATTGAAGGCGTAGTGCGTCAGGCGGGTGGCTTGCTCGCGGATCGCCTCGACGATGCGAGGATGACAATGGCCCAGATTCAACACGCCAATGCCACCCACGAAATCAATATAGCGCTTGGCGTCGCAATCCCAGACCTCGGCATTTTTCCCGTGGCTGAGACTGACGGGGTGAACGAAGGAAATCGATTGGCTGATGCTGTCGCGGCTCATGGATGACGGCTCGGAAGAAGAAAGGATTTGCCTTATCTAAGCCGCGAGAAGCAGTGCCCGGCAAACGAAATAAAGTCGCCGGGTCAATCATAAAAGTCGGGATGTGGTGAGGTGCCATTTAACTTGAGACGTATTCCCCGTAGCGAGGGAACAAGCTCCCTCGCTACGACAGCGGGTGAATCAGCGGCGTTGCAATGGCTGGGCTTCGAACTTCACCCCCGCCAACCCGTGGGCTATCAGCGCGCGGATATTGCCGTGGTCGCTGCCTTCGGGCGTGTTCAGTACCGAACGGTAGTGCTCGCCGAATGCCAGGAGCGCCTCTTTGTCGCTCAAGCCTTCAAGCAGTGCCAGGCCCAACGTCTTGCAGGAGCCTTCGTTCTGCCCGGCCGCGTTCTTCACGCCACCGTTGTCGAAGGCCTGGGGCTGGTAGTCGTAGCCTTCGGCAATGAACGCCAGGGTGTCGGCAAAGACATGCTCACCGCTCTCGAGGCTGGCGCGGAAAGTGTTCAGGTCAAGCATCGGGGTTTCCTTTGGCAAACGCCGCTTGCTGCTCGGCATTGGCTTCTTTCTGGTATTGGGCTTTCCATTCGGCATAGGGCATGCCGTAGACAACTTCGCGCGCATCATCGAGGCTGACCTCGACCTGGCGCTCATCGGCGGCGGCCTTGTACCACTTGGACAGGCAGTTGCGGCAGAAACCGGCGAGGTTCATCAGGTCGATGTTCTGCACATCCTTGCGGCTGTCGAGGTGGGCAACCAGCCGGCGGAAAGCGGCGGCTTCAAGTTCGAGGCGTTGTTGGTCGTTCATGAGGGTCTCTGCGAGACAGCTTCAAGCGGCGAGCTTCAAGCTGCTAGTTGGTTTGCGGCGTTCAGGCTTGAAGGTTACAGCTTGAGACTGTTGGCGGCTACGGAGTAGCCCTGCTTGCTGCGAGCGTGATCGATACGGACTCGGCGAAGCGCAACGCGTGTGGCTTGTCGACTTCGACCTCGGCGTACAGCACCGACTCGTTCGCCATGACCAGGTCCAGCAACTCCTGGGTGAGGCGTTCGAGCAGGGCGAAGCGATTGCCTTCCACATGGGCAATGACTGCCTTGGTAATGGTGCGGTAGTTCAGGGCGTGGTCGATGTCGTTGTCGCGCACGGCCTCTTGAGCCGCGTAGAGGATGGTCAGGTTGATCAGCACATCCTGCTTGTTGAGGATTTCATCCTCATTGATGCCGATG
This sequence comes from Pseudomonas sp. R4-84, assembly GCF_054130985.1. Taxonomy (NCBI): domain Bacteria; kingdom Pseudomonadati; phylum Pseudomonadota; class Gammaproteobacteria; order Pseudomonadales; family Pseudomonadaceae; genus Pseudomonas; species Pseudomonas sp. R4-84. The sequence continues at coordinate 4,614,058 of NZ_CP096390.1, read as the reverse complement.
AACGTACGCAGGCGCAGGTCCTTGACCTTGATACGCGCCATGGCGGGTTGAAGTTGAGGCATTTATTGGCTCCGTCGAATCAATTGCAGAAACTCCTGACGCGTGGTGCTGGATTCGCGAAAGGCACCGAGCATCACCGAGGTGTTCATGGTCGAGTTCTGTTTTTCCACACCGCGCATCATCATGCACATGTGTTGGGCTTCGATCACCACCGCAACGCCGGCAGCCTGGGTGACCTCCTGCACGGCGTCGGCAATTTGCCGGGTGAGATTCTCCTGGATTTGCAGGCGGCGGGCGAACATGTCCACCAGCCGGGCGACCTTCGACAGCCCCAGGACCTTGCCCGTTGGAATATAAGCCACATGGGCCTTGCCGATGAAGGGCAGCAGGTGATGTTCGCACAGTGAATAAAGCTCGATGTCGGCGACGATCACCATTTCATCGCTGTCGGAAGCAAACAGAGCGCCGTTGACGATCTGCTCGACGCTTTGCTCGTAGCCATGACACAGGTACTGCATGGCCTTGGCCGCGCGCACCGGAGTATCCAGCAGGCCTTCGCGCTCCGGGTCTTCGCCCAGGCCGATCAGGATCTCACGGTAATGCTGGGGCGAAAGCGCCATGGATACTTCCTCGAACCGTGACTATTTGATGTGCCTCCCGCCATTTACCGTCAGGGTCGTGCCGGTGACATATGAGTTATCCAGCAGATAACGCAAACTCTGGTACATGACTTCGCTGCCGGGCTCGATACCCAGCGCGGACTTGGCCAGGGCCTTGGCACGATAGGTTGGGTCGTCGCCGGGATTGAACAGTAGCAGGGCCGGGGCGATACCGTTGACTTTGATGGCCGGTGCATACTTCGCCGCAAATGACAGTGTCAGACTTTCGAGGCCGGCCTTGGTGGCGCAATAGGCGATGTGCTTGCTGCTGCCTTTGCGTGTCACGTCATCGCTGATGTGCACGATATCCGCTGGGACCGAACGACGCAGAAGCTCGGCGCAATGCAGGTTGATCAAGTAAGGCGCGAGCATATGGACGCCAAACATGGCGTTGAACGCGGTGGCTTCGCTATCCGGCGTCTCTGCCAGCCAGGCCGAGGCGTTGTGCACGATGGCTCGCAACTGGTCGGTGTGCTGCTTGAGCAGATCGATGAACGCCAGGATTCCCGGTTCGCTGGCAAGGTCGGCAAACAGCACCGTGGCCCCCAGGTCCCGCAGCGTCTGCACGCCCGGGCGTTCGGTGCGGTAAGTGGCTATGACCGGCTGCCCGTCCTCCAATAAACGTCGGGCGCAGTGCAGGCCGACGCGTTGGGCTGCGCCGGTGATCAGGATCGGGGCGGTGGACATGGGACGGTTCGGCTCGGTTCGCGGCACAAGCAAAAACTATAACAGCGACGGCCGGCGCCTCCTATGCGTAAAGACGAATCCAGCGCTGGGGCGCTGTCAGGGGGTTAACGATTTCGAGACCGGTTCCCTTGACCGGGGACCCAGACATTTTGTTTCGCTTTGTAACGAGGGCTATGGGAAAAACGCCCCGTGGGCGTTGGGCTGCGCCTGGTAGCAGGGTGCGCGAGCATTGTTCCTTTCGAGCAATAAACAACGAATCCGCAGGGCGGACGTGTTTGTCCTTGTCAGCCTATGGCAGGAAAGGGGTAAACTGGGATCCAATTTTCCAGCTGGGAAATCCAGGCAAATGAGCGCGATAGTCGAGGAAAACCACCCTTCTCAGGCATCTGTCGCTTCGACCCGCGAGGATTTGCTTCCGATTCGGGAAGTCGCCCGGTTGACGGGGGTCAACCCGGTGACCTTGCGTGCATGGGAGCGTCGCTACGGCCTGATCCAGCCCACACGCACCGAAAGCGGGCATCGCTTGTATTCTTTGATCGATATCGAAAAGGTGCGGAGCATTCTCGCCTGGATCGAGCGCGGGGTCGCCGTGAGCAAGGTGGGTAAGATCCTTGCGAAAACCGAATCGGTACGGCCAGTCTCCAAGTTTATTTCACCCGATCTGGTTCGTGCCGATTACAGCGATTGGCAGCAGCAGGTGTCGGATGCGGTCGGCAATTTTGACGACATCGAACTGGATCGTGTCTACGGAAAGATTTTCTCGAGTTACGCCGAGCCCGTGGTATTCCAGGACATTCTGATGCCGCTCTGGCGAGACCTGCTGCATCGCCAGCATGAGTTCGGGCATACCAGCGAATGGCTGTTCTTCGACGGTTTCTTGCGTTCGCGGGTCATGCACCGTCTCTTGCTCAAGCGTGAGGCAACCTCGCGGCGAGTGCTGGTCAGTGCCGTTGCTGGTCAATGCCGGGAGTTGGAGTTGCTGGTAACAGCGCTGTTCGTTTCCAAGGCAGAGGTGGGCGTGCGGGTCATGACCGTCGGGCAGCCCTTTGATGAACTGACGCTGGTTTGCCAGAAGATCCGGCCGTTGGCGTTGGTGCTGGTCTCCAATCATGCACCGGCCGCCGAATTGCCCAGGCGGCTGACCAAATTGGCGATGGGCCTGGATTGTCCCCTGTTGCTGGCCGGCGAAGCCTCCGACCTGGCACAGGAAAGCCTGGCGGGATCGCCGATCGCTTGTCTGGGAAATGAGGGTTCGGTGATGGGGCAGCGCTTGCATCAGTTCCTGGCGGGTAACCTGGATACGTGAACCGCGTTTAGAAGTGCATCGCCGGATGGGTCAGGCGGTGCTGTTGCAGGATGTATTGGCGCAGGCGCTCGGTTTCGTCCTGGTCATGCTGGGCCAGGTGATAGGCATACATGCCTTGCTCTGTTTCCCGTTCGAAAGTCCCGCGAAGAGAAATCCTTTCATAGCCAGACGGGCTGAACCACAGGGCGAATTGCTTGGGCGGCTTGGTGCGATTGCGTATTTCCAGCAATACGCCTTTGCAAGAGACCTCGTGCACCCATAAGGGCCCCGGCTGGCCCTTGGCGTTCTCCAGGGCGACCGGCTCATCGAGCGTCAAGCGCCACGGGCGCACCTTCGGCCCCTCTTCATAGATGCTCGGCACACCCAGGCGAAGGTGCATCGCGTGGAATTCATCTTCGACCAGTTGTAACGGAAAGGTCATCTGTTGATTTTCGAAATTGGCCTGCAGCGTGACCTGTTCGTTCGCCGCCAGGCGTGTCAGCAGATCACGGATCTGCGACCCACCGTTTACCAGCAAGCTCGACGTGACATCCCGCTCGTTCAACTGCGGGTTGTGCTGCATGGTCCGGATGAAATCCAGCTCATCCTGGGTGAGAAGGGCGTCGCGCTGCATAAGGTGCTCGAAAAAAATTACTTTCACCGGTGATTGTAGTGACTGACCGCTAATTCGCGGTTTTGTTTTCGCCATTCGTCGCATGGAGGCGCGCGACGGTTTCCCGTGCTTCAGCCAACTCCGCTTCCAGTTGGGTAATGCGCTGTTGAGCCTTCACTTGGGCCGTTACGTCTTTTTGCACACCGACGAAATAGGTGTGGCCGTCAGCCTCGTTTTTCACCGTGGACAGCGACAACTCGTTCCAGAACGGTGTGCCGTCCTTACGGTAGTTGCGCAGGATCTGCCGGCAGGAGCCGCCTTGCTTCAACGTCGTGCGAATGAATTCGAGGGAAGGCTGGTCGCGATCACCCGACTGCAAAAAACGGCAGTCCTGGTAGAGGATTTCGTCACTGCTATAGCCAGTCAGCCGCTCGAATGCAGGGTTCACGTAGATCAGTATGTTGTCTTCGCCTTCCTTCTCGGCGATGACGATCCCGTCGTTCGAAGCGTTGATCACCAATTGCATCAGATGAGCGTTGATCATGAAACCTTCCCTGTTGAGCAGCCGAATAAACGCTTTATAAAAAAGAACGTCCAGCGATGTCTATTTGCCATTATCTGGTGTTGAGAGTCAATCGCAGCTTTCACCCGCAGCCTGTTACTATTCCGGTCTTCTATTCAGCTTCAGGATCAGATTGATGAAAGTCGCGATTCTTTCCGGCTCCGTATACGGCACGGCCGAAGAAGTTGCCCGCCACGCCGAAACAATGTTGCGTGATGCCGATTTCGAAACCTTCCTTAATCCGCGGGCAACCTTGGCGGATATCCTGTCCTTCGGACCACAAGCGTTGCTGGCCGTAACGTCGACAACGGGCATGGGTGAGCTGCCGGACAACCTGATGCCGCTGTACTCAATGATTCGCGACCAGCTGCCCGCATCGTTCCGCGGCTTGCCTGGCGCTGTCATCGGCCTGGGTGATGCCAGTTATGGCGACACGTTCTGCGGCGGCGGCGAGCAGATGTGTGAATTGTTCGCCGAGCTGGGCGTGCAGCAAGTACTGCCTATGTTGCGCTTGGATGCCAGTGAAAGCGTTACGCCTGAGTCGGATGCCGAACCCTGGCTGAAGGAGTTGATCGGCAAATTGAAGCCGGCCTGATGTGACCCGCTCGGCCAGTAAGCTGGCTGCCAATGCAACTACCGCCCTCGCTGGAGCTGACTAGACTGGTTTTCTTGTCCACGAAGAAGTGGACGTTTTCTTATAACAAGAAGCCAGAGAGAGGTCATAGCCGTGAGCGTAGCGTCCCTTCAATCGGCAGCCAGCATCAAGGATCAGGTCAGTGCAGCCGAATGGCAAACCCGAGTCGATCTGGCGGCCTGTTATCGGCTGATCGCGCTGCATGGCTGGGACGACCTGATCTTCACCCATGTCTCTGCGAAGGTGCCTGGCACGGAAGAGTTTCTGATCAATCCGTACGGCTTGATGTTCCAGGAAATCACCGCCTCGAACCTGGTCAAGATCGATCAGGCTGGCAACAAGCTGATGGACAGCCCCTACGAGATCAACCCCGCGGGCTATACCATCCACAGCGCGATTCACGAGGTGCGGCACGACGTGGCGTGTGTGCTGCACACCCACACCGCCGCCGGCGTCGCGGTGTCGGCGCAGAAGCAAGGAGTGCTCCCGATCAGCCAGCAGTCGTTGTTCGTATTGTCGAGCCTGGCGTACCACCCTTATGAAGGGGTGGCTTTGAATCCTGAGGAAAAAGTCCGCCTGCAAGCTGACCTCGGTGAGAACAACTTCCTGATGTTGCACAACCATGGCCTGCTGACCTGCGGCGGGACGATTGCCGATACGTTCCTGATGATGTTCATTTTCCAGCGAGCCTGCGAAATCCAGGTCCTTGCCCAGACCGGCGGCGCCGAGCTGATTGCCATCGAGCCGCAGGTGCTGGCCGGTGCCCGTGCGATGGTGGCCGGCGTGACCAAGAGCGGCCAGGGCATGGGAGGCGCGTTGGCCTGGCCGGCGCTCCTGCGCAAACTCGACCTGCAAGATCCGAGTTATAAGAGCTGATGCCCATGGTCCAGATCCCCTTGCGTATCTGGCGCCAGCGCGGCCAGACGTTCATGTTTCGTGGCCACGCTATCCGTTACTGGACTGCGGGGCACGGCGAGCCATTGCTGCTAATCCACGGGTTCCCTACCGCAAGCTGGGATTGGCACTACCTTTGGCAGCCGCTGGCACAACGTTATCGGGTGATTGCCTGCGACATGCTCGGTTTTGGTGACTCCGCCAAGCCGGTGGACCATGTCTACAGCCTGCTCGAACAGGCCGATCTGCAACAGGCATTGCTGGCCCACCTGAATGTGACGCAAGCGATCCATATACTGGCCCATGACTACGGCGACAGTGTGGCGCAGGAGCTCATCGCCCGGCATGGCGAGGCACGCGCCAATGTCGCCAGTTGCACCTTTCTCAATGGCGGTTTATTCCCGGAAACCCATCGTCCGGTGCTGATGCAAAAACTGTTGCTCAGCCCTCTGGGTTGGCTGATCGGCCGGGCGTTTTCCAGGGATGGCCTGGTCAAAAGTTTCCGACGGATCTTCGGCCCTTGGACTGCTCCCACCGAGAGTGAACTGGATGATTACTGGAGCCAGGTCGAAACCCATCGCGGGCCACGGATCATGCACAAACTCATTGCCTATATCCCGGAGCGGCGCGTGCAGCGTGATCGCTGGGTCAAGGCGATGCAGCGCGGCGAGGTGCCCATGCGGGTGATCGATGGGGCGTTCGATCCCATTTCCGGCGCGCATATGGTGGCGCGCTACCAAGCCCTGGTTCCCAACCCCGACACAGTGTTGTTGCCCGATATTGGTCACTACCCCCACACCGAGGCGCCTGTACAGGTGCTCAAGCATTACCTCGCGTTTCGTGAAGCCATCGCTGCGCCTTCCCGGCAACTGGCGTGTTCCTGACGCTTGCCTTCAGGGCGACGTAGCGCAACCGGGGCATCATCCCTGCACCTTATCGGCTGCTATTCACTTTCTCCCTTGTTGATTGTGACTGGTCGGCTTGTACAGGAGACTCGTGGCAATGTCCTATCGGCCTGTTGGAGTTCTGCCCATGAATGATTCTGTGCGCTTCGAAGATAAAGTCGTGATCGTCACCGGAGCCGGTGGCGGCCTGGGTCGCGCCCATGCGCTGTTGTTCGCCAGGCATGGCGCAAAAGTGCTGGTCAACGATCTTGGCGGTTCGGCGCAGGGGGAGGGAGCCAACGCTTCGGCGGCGGATCGGGTGGTCAGTGAAATTCGTGAAGCCGGCGGCGTTGCCGAAGCCAATCACGATTCGGTTACCGATGGCGACAAGCTAGTACAGAACGCCCTCGACGTGTTCGGCAGGGTTGATGTTGTCGTCAACAACGCCGGTATCCTGCGAGACAAGACTTTTCACAAAATGGACGATGCCGATTGGGACCTGGTGTATCGCGTTCATGTCGAAGGCGCTTACAAAGTCACTCGTGCGGCCTGGCCGCATTTGCGCGAGCAGAATTATGGCCGGGTAATCTTCACGGCTTCCACGTCTGGCATCTACGGCAACTTTGGCCAGTCCAATTACGGCATGGCCAAGCTTGGTCTCTATGGCCTGACTCGCACCCTGGCCATCGAAGGTCGCAAGAACAACATCCTGGTCAATGCCATCGCTCCCACCGGCGGCACCCGCATGACCGAAGGCCTGATCCCGCCGCAAGTGTTCGAGCAACTCAAGCCTGAACTGGTCAGCCCACTGGTGGTGTACCTGGCCAGTGAAGCCTGTCAGGAAACCTCCGGATTGTTCGAAGTGGGCGGCGGCTGGATGGGCAAGGTGCGCTGGGAGCGCAGCCTCGGCGCGGGGTTCGACCCGCGCGAAGGTTTCTCGCCGCAAGACGTCGCCGCCCACTGGCAGCAGATCTGCGACTTCCAGGATGCTGTTCACCCGAATGACAACCTCGAAGCCTTGAAAGAGATGATGGCTAACCTGCAGCGTTACGCCGTTTAAACCCATCGCCCGGACCGGTTGCCGTCAGCAGCGGTGACCGGTTCAGGGGAAGTATTTCTTCACCAGGGCAGCCAGGTTCGCGGCGGTCTCGATGTCCATCACACCGTCATACTTGGCCGGGCGGAAGTGCAGTTGGAAGGCGCGTACGAGTCGTTGAAAGCCTACGGTTGTGGTGGCCGCCGACGTGTCATAGCCATACCTCCTGAATAATCCCAGCAATTGTTCGCGAAGCGGGATTCCCTGGGTTTGGTATGCCTGCATGTAAGTTTTCTGGGTGCAATCGTCAAACCAAGCCCCAATTCCCTTGAGATACAGCGCGCGCCAAGGAAACATCGGGCCCGGGTCGCTTTTTCGCCCCGCAGCGATGTCCGAATGCGCCACCACGTTGACCGGGCTGATGTCCGGATATCGCTTGAGAATGTCGGATGCCAAATACTCGATGGCCTCGATTTGCTGGGCCTTATAGGGCGGAAAGGTAAATTGGCCTTGGTTGTCGGTGGCCAGGTTGACAATTTCAACGCCAATCGAAGTGTCATTCAAATTGCTGCGGTTGCCCCAACTGCTCACACCGGCATGCCAGGCCCGCTGGTTTTCGTCTACAAGGTTGAAGATCTGTGGCTCTTTGAAGCCAGCCTTCAAGTAAGTGGGGTCGGCAAAGTCGGGGATAAGGTAATGAGCACTGACCGAAGGACCGGTCAGTGCGGTGATGGAAGAGGCGAAGTTGCCGGCTGTGTAATGGAAGACCAGAAAACGAATGCGGCTATTAAAACCTTTTCTTGAGCGATAACTTGTATTGTTTATCTGCATATCAATAATCCACTGATGAAAATCGAAGCGAAGTGCCGCGATTGACTTCAGCGTAACAGTGAAATTTTTATGTGCGCGTAGTTGGGTTCTCGGTTTGTTGTAGGAACTGGCGCTAGGTGGTTGAGGATTTTTTAATGGCAGTGAGGGTTAGATAGATAGGAAGAGTTTGAATGGCCGAAATAGCTATTCCTGGCGTCCCGTCGCGAAAATTGATAATGGCTAATTAAATAAACTCGGCAGCTGAGGGATTACCTAAGTGTTGTAGGAATCGAGAAGTTTTTATCGAGAAAAATAACCTACAAATAAAAAAGGCCGCTGCAAAAGCAGCGGCCTAAGCATGACGTTGGAAAGGAGCTACAAATCAACGTCAGTTGTACACGGGGACGATGGATTGATGCGCAATCCATCCGAATGACGGTGCGTCAGGCGCGGGGGACGCCAGGCGACTTGTGCTTGCGGGCCCGTTGTCCTGCAAGCCCGGCCAGCATAGTAGGCGCAGGCTGTAGGAAACAGTCCGGTTACGGACATGCACTGTTGCAGTGCGCGCAACAGTTGCGAGCACCATGTTGGTCATGCGCGGCATTGATGACCCATCATCCAGTCCGTTCATGCTTGCCGCATAAGCCGTTCCCGCACGGGCAGTAATCCTTTTGGGGTACAGCGCGAATACCCCCTTGGTGCGCTTATCGCCCAATGCCGGCGGCAGTAGGGTGAAGGCTCTGTCACTCACCGGGGAAGACGCATGACAACAATAACAATGCGCGCCATCTTCAAGCCGCAGGCGCTGGCCGTCGCGGTGGCCTTGGGTTGCTGTGCCCAGGCGCAGGCCGTTTCTTTCAACATTGGCGAGATCGAGGGGCAGTTCGACTCCTCTCTGTCCGTCGGCGCGAGCTGGGGCATGCGCGATGCCGACAAGGATCTGGTCGGTACGGTCAACGGGGGGAGGGGGCAATCCTCCACCGGTGACGATGGGCGACTTAACTTCAAGAAAGGCGAGACCTTCTCGAAAATCTTCAAGGGCTTGCACGACCTGGAACTCAAGTACGGCGACACCGGTGTGTTCGTGCGCGGCAAGTACTGGTACGACTTCGAACTCAAGGACGAAAACCGGGAGTTCAAGGACATCAGCGACAGCAATCGCAAAGAAGGCGCCAAGTCATCGGGCGCGCAGATTCTCGATGCCTTTGTCTATCACAACTATTCCATCGCCGATTTGCCCGGCACCGTGCGCGCCGGCAGGCAGGTGGTCAGCTGGGGTGAAAGTACCTTCATCGGTAACTCCATCAACAGCATCAACCCGGTGGACGTGTCTGCGTTCCGTCGTCCGGGCGCGGAGATCAAGGAAGGCTTGATCCCGGTGAACATGCTGTTTGCGTCCCAGGGGTTGACGGACAAGCTCACTGTCGAAGGTTTCTACCAGATAGAGTGGGACCAGACGGTCGTCGATAACTGCGGTACGTTCTTCGGCAACGATGTGGTGGCGGATGGATGCACCACTGGTTACACCGTAGGCAGCCCGGCGATTGCGCCGTTCGTACCGCTGACCGAGGCATTTGGCCAGGGCATCCAGGTGACCAGCGAAGGGGTTGTGATTCCCCGCGGCGGTGACCGCGATGCGCGGGATTCCGGCCAGTGGGGGACGGCGTTGCGCTGGCTCGGCGATGACACCGAGTACGGCCTGTATTTCATGAATTACCACAGTCGTACGCCTACCGTGGGCACCACTACGGCCGGACTGTCCACGTTGTCCGCGCTGCCCGGCATGATTGCGATAGCCGAGGGGATTGCTCCGGGCAGCGGCGCGGGACTGGCACAAAGCGTAATGCTGGGTCGCGGTGGGTATTATCTTGAATACCCTGAAGACATCCGCCTGTACGGGGCGAGCTTCTCCACCACGCTGCCGACAGGCACTGCGTGGACCGGCGAGATCAGCTATCGCCCCAATGCACCGGTGCAGGTCAACACCAATGACCTGACGCTCGCCTTGGTCAACCCGATCGCCGGTGGCGCCGCATCCCCCATCGCCACCTCGCCGGGCGCCGACAACACCGGCTACCGCCGCAAGGAAGTCACCCAGCTCCAGAGCACCCTGACCCACTTCTTCGACCAGGTATTGGGCGCCGATCGCCTGACCGTGGTAGGCGAGGCGGCGGTCGTGCATGTCGGTGGTCTCGAGTCGAAAGACGAGCTGCGTTACGGCCGCGACTCGGTCTATGGCCAGTACGGCTTCAACGGTGACACCGATGGATTCGTCACGTCGACGTCCTGGGGCTACCGCGCTCGGGCGATTCTCGACTACTCCAACGTCATCGGCGGGGTCAACTTCAAGCCCAACGTGTCCTGGTCCCACGATGTGGCCGGCTATGGGCCCAACGGCCTGTTCAACGAAGGCGCCAAGGCCGTCAGCGTCGGCGTCGATGCCGATTACCGCAATACCTACACCGCCAGTCTGAGTTACACCGACTTCTTCGGCGGCGATTACAACGTTCTCGAAGACCGCGACTTCCTCGCGCTGAGCTTCGGCGTGAACTTCTGATCTGGCTGACAAGGAAAACCCAATGCGCAAGACGATCCTGCAATGCGGTGCCCTGGCCCTGAGCCTGCTGGCCGTGAACGTGATGGCGGCGGTCTCGCCGGAGGAAGCGAACAAGCTGGGCACCAGCCTTACGCCTCTGGGCGCGGAAAAGGCCGGCAACGCTGACGGCTCGATCCCGGCCTGGACCGGCGGCATTCCGAAAAACGCTGGCGCCGTGGACAGCAAAGGCTTCCTGGCCGATCCGTTCGCCAATGAAAAACCACTGTTCACCATCACCGCCGCGACCGTGGACAAATACAAAGACAAGCTGTCCGACGGCCAGGTCGCGATGTTCAAGCGCTACCCGGAAACCTACAAGATCCCGGTCTACCCGACACATCGCAGTGTCGGCCTGCCGCCGGAGATCTATGAGGCGGCCAAGCGCAGCGCGCTCAATGTGAACGCCATCAACGACGGCAACGGCCTGGCCAATTTCACCGGCAACCGGTATTACGCGTTTCCGATCCCGAAAAACGGCGTGGAAGTGCTGTGGAACCACATCACCCGGTACCACGGCGGTAACCTGCGGCGCGTCATCACCCAGGCCACGCCCCAGACCAACGGCAGCTTCACGCCGATCCGCTTCGAAGAAGAGATCGCCGTGCCGTTCCTGATCAAGGACGCCGACCCGGAAAAAGCCAGCAACGTGTTGACCTACTTCAAGCAGGAGGTCACGGCGCCGGCGCGCCTGGCCGGTAACGTGCTGCTGGTACACGAGACGCTCGACCAGGTGAAGGAACCGCGCCTGGCGTGGATCTACAACGCCGGCCAGCGCCGGGTGCGACGTGCCCCGCAGGTGGCCTATGACGGCCCGGGGACGGCCGCCGACGGCTTGCGCACCTCCGACAACTTCGACCTGTTCTCCGGCGCGCCGGACCGCTACGACTGGAAGCTGATCGGCAAGAAGGAAATGTACATCCCGTACAACAGCTACAAGCTCGATTCGCCAAGCCTCAAGTACGATGACGTGATCAAGGCCGGCCACATCAACCAGGACCTGACCCGCTACGAATTGCACCGGGTGTGGGAAGTGGTCGGGACGGTCAAGCCCAGCGAGCGGCATATCTACGCCAAGCGTCACATGTACATCGACGAGGACAGCTGGCAAGCGGCGCTGGTGGACCATTACGACGGTCGCGGCCAGTTGTGGCGCGTGGCAGAGGGGCATGCGCAGTTCTACTACGACCATCAGAACCCGGGCTACACCCTTGAGGCGCTCTACGACATCATCGCCGGCCGCTACATCGCGCTGGGCATGAAGAACGAAGAGAAACACGCCTACGTATATGGGTTCGAGGCTCGGGCGGCTGACTATACCCCGGCGGCGTTGCGTTCGAGTGGGGTCCGGTAAGCCTACTGGCGGGACAGCGAAAGGAAGACCGGCAACCGAGTTGCCGGTCTTTTTTTTATGGCCGCCAATCAGCGCGCTGAATACTTCTCCTAAGGTGGTCGACACCGGTCTAGGGTGAAGGAACAACAATAAAAGGGACCTCGCAATGACCGCCATGACCCCGTGTCCGGACCGTCCAGGGCTGCTGCCTCGCCTGTCTTCGACACACGTGCCGCGCAGGTCGTTGAGCGAGCCCCTGTTGGCTTCCGAGGCGCGGGTAAAACTGCTTTGCGCACCGGCGGGAAGTGGCAAGAGCGCATTGTTCGCCGAGTGTTTCCTGCAAGCGCCCGCGGGGTGCCGCTTGCATTGGCTACCCTTGGCGGGCGCGGTGATGGACGCCGCGCAACTGTGCGAATGCCTGGCGCAAGCCCTCGGGCTGCCGGTGACGGATGAGACAAGCCTGTTGGCTCATCTGGCGCGTTTGCAAATCCCGACGTGGCTGTTCCTGGACGATTATTGCCGCACGCCCAATCCTGAGCTGGACCTGTTGCTTGACCGTTTGTTGAGCACCAGCAGCCCGGCATTGCACCTGTGGTTGAATGGACGCCGTCGTCCCCATTGCAACTGGCCACGCTTGTTGCTCGATGACGAATTGTATGAAGTCGACGCCCCGGCCCTCGCGTTTTCTTGCGACGATATCCAGCAACTGATGGCGCATCTGCCCGGCCCGCTGGCAGCGCGCACGGCCCGGGAAGTGATACAGCGTAGCGGCGGCTGGTGTGCCGGCGTGCGCATCACTTTGCTCGAACGCTGTGAATGGGCACGCCGGCACGCAACGCCGGGGCGGCCCGGCACTTTGCTGGATTACCTTGAATACGAACTGTTCGGTACGTTGACCCCGGAGTTGGCCCAGGCCTGGCGCGTGCTGGCGCACCTGCCGCGCTTCAACGGGCAGCTTTGCGCCCATCTTTTCGGCGATACGGTGGGCGCCGAATGCCTTCCGTTGCTGCTGGACCTGGGATGCTTTATCGAACCCTGGGAGCAGTCATCGGACTGGCTGCGGATTTTCCCGCCCCTGGCGCGATTGGTGCGTGAGGAGCCCTGGCCACAAGGCCGCTCCTGGCATCGACGAGCCTGCCAGTGGTTTGCGGCCGAGCAGGACTGGCCGATGGCATTCGAACAGGCCATGCAAGCCGGGGAATTCGAGACCGCCGTCAGTCTCCTGCAACACTTGCATTTCGAACATGTCCTGCAAGGCAGCAATGCCCAATTGCTGCTAGCCCTGCATGAGCAGCAGGGCGAAGCGCTGTCGCTCGGAACCGCGCAATCGGTCGGGGTGATCACGACCGCCTTGCTCTTCGCCGGACGCTTCGACCAGGCTGAAGGCTGTATCGAACAGCTGACCAGGTTCCTGCCCCAACCCCTGGCTTGTCAGCAGCGAGAGCTGATTGCCCGCTGGCAGGTCTTGCGTGGTTGGTTGTTGCACTTGCGCGGAGACGGCGAACAGGCGCGCGAACATTTTTTCCAGGCCCAGGCCGGCCTGGACCCGGAGGCTTGGGCCCTCAAGGTGCTGTGCCTGATTGGCCAGACACAACAGGCGCTGCTTCAAGGTGAATTGGCGCTGGCGCAGGCGATCAATCGCCAGGCGCTATGTGTCGCGCGCGCCGGGGGCTCGCTGGTGTTCGAAGGGCTATTGGAGTTGGACCACGCGCAAATCCTGGAGCAGCGCGGCGCGCCTCACCGGGCCGACCACTTGTTGGGCGCTGTTCAGGCGTTGCTCGATAAACCAGGGCAGGATTTCTCTGCGTTGCTGGGACGTATCGCCTTGCGGCGGGGACGCCTGGCGTTGCGCATGGGGCTTGAGGAGCAGGCTGGCGAGCATTTTCAGGCAGGGCTCGAAGCCGGCTTGCGCAGCCAGGACAAGCAAGTACTTTATGGCTTTCTCGGCAAGGCAAGCCTGGCCGCTAACCAGGGCGACTATGGCGAAGCCTTCATGCAGCTTCGCGACGCCGAACGGATCATGCAACAGCGGCACATTCCCGAGACGGTATACCGTGGTGTACTGCTGCAAGTCAGCTGTCAATTCTGGCTGCAGCAGGGGCGCCCGGAACTGGCCCATGAAGTCTTGACCCGAGTGTTGCGGCATTTTCGCGGACCGCAGGCCAAGCACGCGCCGCCAGCGACCCTGGAGTTGATTCCGCGCCTCGAATACTTGCTGGTGCTGACCGAAGTCTATCTGCACCGGGCGCAGGAACCACAGGCCCGGCTCCGGGAAATGATCGCCCAGGCGCAACGTTGCGAAATGCATGGGTTGGAGACCGAACTGGTACTGGTATTGGCGGAAGTCGTCTGGCTGTCGGCCGATCGCTCCCAGGCGCGTGCTCTCATGCAAGAAGGGCTTGAGCGGGTTGCCTGCTGGCGGGCGCAACAAGCCTTGCGCGAGCTGTGCCTGCGTCAACCGGATCTGGTGCGCGCCGCCCAATCCGGTGAACAACTCGAACCGCCACCCACGGTGCCCGAGGAAACCGTGCTCAGCCACCGTGAGTTGGAAGTGCTCGAGTTAATTGCACAGGGTTATTCTAACCAACAGATCGCCGAACAACTGTTCATCTCATTGCACACAGTAAAAACCCATTCGCGTCGCATCCACAGCAAGTTGGGCGTGCAACGACGTACACAAGCTGTCGCCAAAGCCAAGGTCTTGGGCGTGATGAGTTAAATAAACAACTTACGCCCGCTTACATGTCATCGGGGAAAGGTCGAGGCGTGTTGGTGTATAAGTTCCGGGCTGAAGTTGGTTCGACTGAAGTTCAGCTGCCCCGGCACTGTAACGAGTGTCGTCAATTCAAGAATCGAACGGGAAGTTTGATTCGATACAGAACAAGGAAGTTTTATGTACGCTCCATTGTTTGCTTCACATTCGCAAAGGCTTGTCGCCCTCAAGAAAACGCGAGTGGACTTCGCTGTGCAGGTGTTATTGGGAGAGGCCCTGGAAGGGCTGGAAGTCAATCCCCACAACAGTTATTTGAACACGCTGACTGATGTTTCTGGCGCCGAGGTGGTTTCTTCCGTCACCTTGTTTGATGAAGCGCTGGCTTGCGTTGAAAAACAACTTGCCCCTCACTACACCCAAGGTGTTAGTGAAGTCTTCAGCAAGCGTTATTCTTTCGCCGCTGAGGATCGGATCAAGGGATTGGACGTGATCGGCTTTGAGAGGATCGTCATCGATATCGTCTCCAGCCTGACTGACGGTCCGTCGATGGATCTATCCCGGCCTGGCCTGAAGTCACTCGCCGTTGCGGACCTTGAGTCGATCCTGAAGGACCACCTGCCAGGCATCGACCTGAATGAAACCTATGTCACCGGTTTTGCGCCCGACGGTCTTGGCGGCCGGGTGATAACCTCATCGCAGAAGTTGGCGGACTATCTCTTGGCTCACTTCGATGATGACAATATTCCCTTTCATGCCAAGGGCGACCATCAGGCCGTGTACACGGTGGCCTTCAGCGGGGAAGCCGGGCACGCTCATCCGCAGCTGACCACTGGCCACCTCAACGACCTACTGATCCGGATCGTGCCGCACTTGCTGGGCTGATCCCGGGGCGCCCTCGTAGCCCATTCGCCAGCTTACGGCCCGGGTCGCCGCCAACAGGCGCTGCGCCGCCGGGCCGTTCTCATCGGCGTGGAACAGCGATGTCGGGCCGACAATCGTGATCACCGCCGCGACGTCGCCCATGGCGTTGAACACGGGTGCGGACAACGCATCCACTCCGGGCATCAGCAAACCATGCACATGATGCAGGCCACGATTGCGGATGTGTTCGCACAGCGTTGCATAGGCCTGCTCGTCGGCCAGGACATGGCCGTGGGTGGCGCGTACTTCCTGGTCGCGCAACTCGATGGTCTCGCGCTCCGGCAGATAGGCGCTGAAAACCAGCCCGGTGGATGAGCTGAGCAAAGGGAGTACCGAGCCCAGTTGCGTCACCACGGTCACGGCCCGCACGGCGGGCTCGATCCGCACCACCGTTGCACCGTGGTTACCCCATACCGCCAGGAAACAGGTTTCGTTCAAGTCATCGCGCAACTCGGCCAAGGGCAGGGCTGCCACCTGCAATACATCCATGCCATTCAACGCCGCCAAGCCCACGCGCAAGGCCTCGCGACCCAGGCCGTAGTGATTGGTGGCTGTGTTCTGTTCGGCAAATCCGCTGGCGATCAACGCCTGAAGATAGCGATGGACCTTGCTGGCGGGCATTTGCACGTGTTCGGCCAGGCGCGACAGCGACGTGGACGGCGACAGCTCGGCCAAGGCCTTGAGGATATCGGTGCCGACCTCAGCGGAGCGGACTTTCTGTTTACCGTTGCCGGGCGGGTTTTCCATGGAGGTTCGGGTCCGTAGGGCGAATGGGCGTCTTTATAGCTTGACGGTCGTCGCCGAGCAAATTACGTTGTGCGTAATTGGATTACGATAAAAACAACCCGGTACGCCTCAAGTTTTTCATTGAGTGACGGGCCGCATCTCAGGAGGCTCCATGAACCTCGATTCCACGCCGTCGGACGTGCTTTATCAGTCTGGCTTCGGTAACGAATTTTCCAGCGAAGCGCTGCCTGGCGCCTTGCCGGTTGGCCAGAACTCGCCGCAAAAAGCGCCGTACGGGCTGTATGCCGAATTGTTTTCCGGTACCGCCTTCACCATGGCCCGCAGCGAAGCGCGGCGAACCTGGATGTACCGCATCCGGCCATCGGCCAACCATCCGGCCTTTACCAGGTTGGAACATCAGCTGGCCGGCGGCCCGCTGGGCGAGGTCACGCCGAATCGCCTGCGCTGGAGCCCCCTCGAAATTCCCGGCGAACCGACCGATTTCATTGATGGCCTGGTGCGCATGGCCGCCAACGCTGGCGCGGACAAACCGGCTGGCATCAGTATTTATCACTACCGGGCCAACCGTTCCATGGAGCGGGTTTTCTTCAATGCCGACGGCGAATGGCTGGTCGTGCCGCAATCAGGGCGGTTGCGGATTGCCACCGAGTTGGGCGTGCTGGAACTGGCGCCCTTGGAAATCGCCGTGTTGCCCCGTGGCTTGAAATTCCGCATCGAATTGCTCGACGCCCAGGCTCGCGGTTATATCGCCGAAAACCATGGTGCGCCGTTGCGCCTGCCGGACCTGGGGCCCATCGGCAGCAATGGCCTGGCTAACCCGAGGGATTTCCTGTCGCCGGTCGCTCAATACGAAAATCTCGCCCGACCCACTACGTTGATCCAGAAATTTCTCGGGGAGCTGTGGACCTGCGAACTGGACCATTCCCCGTTGGACGTGGTGGCCTGGCATGGCAACAACGTGCCATATAAATATGACCTGCGCCGTTTCAACACTATCGGCACGGTCAGCTTCGACCATCCGGACCCGTCGATTTTTACCGTGCTGACGTCGCCCACCAGCGTCCATGGCTTGGCAAATCTCGATTTCGTGATTTTCCCGCCGCGCTGGATGGTGGCCGAGAATACCTTCCGTCCACCTTGGTTCCACCGCAATCTCATGAATGAATTCATGGGGCTGATCCAGGGCGCCTACGATGCCAAGGCTGAAGGTTTCCTGCCGGGAGGCGCGTCGCTGCACAGCTGCATGAGCGCCCATGGTCCCGACGGCGAAACTTGCACCAAGGCCATCAATGCCGAACTCAAACCGGCAAAAATCGACAACACCATGGCGTTCATGTTCGAGACCAGCCAAGTGCTGCGCCCGAGCCGTTTCGCCTTGGACTGCCCACAATTGCAAACGGACTACGATGCCTGCTGGGCCTCGTTGCCGGTCACCTTTGACCCGACCCGGAGATAATCCATGACTCACGTTTCATCCACCCGTAGCTGGGTCGACTCCGCCAACGGCCATGCCGACTTTCCCTTGCAGAACTTGCCGCTGGGTATTTTCAGTCCGGCTGGCGAATCCCCGCGCAGCGGCGTTGCCATCGGCGATCGGATTTTCGACTTGCAGGCGGCGCTGCAAGCAGGCCTGTTCGACGGCGCTGCGGGCGAAGCCATCCTGGCGATGGAAGACGGCCAGTTGAATGCGTTCTTCGACCTCGGCCGTGGCGCACGCGTTGCCTTGCGTGAACAGTTGCTGGAGTTGCTGCGCGAGGGCAGCCCTCGGCGGGACGAGATCGTGGCCCAGGGTGAAAAGCTGCTGCCACTGGCAGCGAACTGCCAGATGCACCTGCCGGCGAAAATCAACGACTACACGGATTTCTACGTCGGCATTGAGCACGCGCAAAATGTCGGCAAGCTATTCCGGCCGGACAATCCGCTGCTGCCTAACTACAAATACGTTCCCATCGGTTACCACGGACGTGCCTCGACGGTCCGGCCGTCGGGCACCGATGTACGCCGCCCGAAGGGCCAGACCTTGCCGGCTGGGCAGGCCGAGCCAACGTTCGGCCCCTGCGCGCGGTTGGACTACGAGCTGGAACTGGGGATCTGGATCGGCAAAGGCAACGACCTTGGCGAGCCGATCGCCATCGGCGACGCGGCCGAGCACATTGCCGGTTTCTGCCTGCTCAACGATTGGTCGGCCCGGGATATCCAGGCCTGGGAATACCAACCGCTGGGGCCGTTCCTGTCGAAGAGCTTCCTGACCAGTGTCTCGCCATGGGTCGTGACCGCCGAAGCCCTCGAACCGTTCCGCCGTCCGCAGCCAACGCGTCCGGAGGGCGATCCGCAACCGTTGCCGTACTTGCTGGACAAACGTGACCAGGCCGAAGGGGCGTTCGACATCGAGTTGGAAGTGCTGCTGCTGACCGAAGCCATGCGTGAGCAGAAGCTGCCGGCTCATCGACTGACCCTGAGCAATACCCAATACATGTACTGGACGGTGGCGCAAATGGTTGCGCACCACAGCGTCAACGGCTGCCAGTTGCAAGCGGGCGATCTGTTTGGCTCGGGTACGCTGTCGGGACCGCAAAGCGGTCAGTTTGGCAGCCTGCTGGAAATCACCGAGGGCGGGAAGAAGCCGATCGAACTGGCATCTGGCGAAGTCCGCAAGTTCCTGGAAGATGGCGATGAAATCATCCTGCGCGCCCGTTGCAGCCGCGAGGGCGTCGCGTCCATCGGCTTCGGCGAGTGCCGCGGCAAGATCCTGTCGGCACGGTGAGGCATGGGAATGGAGCTCTATACGTATTACCGTTCCACTTCGTCCTACCGGGTGCGTATTGCCATGGCGCTCAAGGGCCTGGATTACCAGGCCCTGCCCGTCAACCTGATCGCCGCGCCGGGGGGCGAGCATCGCCAGCCGGCGTACCTGGCAATCAATCCACAGGGGCGGGTACCGGCGCTGCGCACCGATGAGGGGGCGCTGCTGGTGCAATCGCCGGCCATCATCGAATACCTGGAGGAACGTTATCCACAGGTGCCGCTGTTCAGCGGCGACCTTGCGACCCGCGCCCATGAACGTGGCGTCGCGGCGCTGATCGGTTGCGATATCCATCCCCTGCACAACGTCAGCGTGCTCAACAAGCTGCGCAAATGGGGACACGATGAAACGCAGGTGACTGAGTGGATCGCGGACTGGATCAGCCAGGGGCTGACGGCGGTGGAGCAATTGATTGGTGACAACGGCTACTGTTTCGGCGAATTGCCTGGCGTGGCGGATGTGTACCTGATCCCGCAGCTGTACGCCGCCGAGCGGTTCAATGTTTCATTGCAAGCCTACCCGCGAATCCGCCGTGTCGCGGCGTTGGCGGCTGGGCATGAGGCCTTTAAGCGGGCGCATCCGGCGAACCAGCCCGATACCCCTGCCTGATTTGGCATAAGTCGGCCTATCGCCGTCGCGAGCAAGCTCGCTGCCACACAGGGCGCGCCAGACCCAAGCCCTTCGTTGGAGCTGGCGATGGCGATACAACAATCATCAAGATTCAAAAAACCCGTTCAATGCACAATCGAATTGGGCGGCAGATGCCCCAGTCGCTCGGTCAAGCGCAGCCGTTGAATTGGATCTTCACTGAGCATCAAGGCATGCTCAAGGTCAAAACGTTCGGCGTTGGGGCAGTCGAGCCGTTGATAGAGGCTGGCGCGCGCCAGGTAGTCGGCGGCGTTGGCGTTGCCCATTTCCAAGACGCGTTCGGCGTCGATCAGTGCCGCAATGTAATCATCATTGGCCAGATGCAATTGCCGCAGGTTGCGCGACAACCGTTGCAGCATTTGCATCGGCTGGGCATTGACCAGATGTTCAGCCTTGAGCTGCAGGTTCGGGCCATATTGGCGTTGCAGTAATTCCCGGCAATCGTTGGGGTACAACCGACGTCCACCGCATGGGTCGAGCAGATGATCGGCGCCGGGCACCCGCAACAGGAAGTGGCCGGGAAAGTTGACGCCCGCCAGCGGGATTTCCAAGCCGCGAGCCAGTTCCAAGGCTATCAGGCCCAGGGCTAGCGGCTGGCCGTGCTTGCGCGCCAGGACCTTGTCCAGCAACGCCGCGCGAGGGCGTAGCGGGGCGGAGTCGTCCTGTGCGAAACCCAGGTCATTGAGGCGTCGAAGCAACGGTTGGCCCAGTTCGCTGGCCGGCAGCATGGGCAGGCCATGGCTGACGTGCCGTTGCAGCTCCTGAAACATCTGCAGCAACGCCGGTACGTCCACTTCTCGATCGTGTTCGGCGGCAATCCATAGCGCGGCTTCGAATAACGCCGGTGGGGAACGGTGCAGACAGTCAAAAAAGGCTTGGCGCGGCTTCATCACAGTCTCCGGACTATGCCTCGTTTTAGCTCTGCCGTGGCTTTTCGTCCAGTCTCGCAAATACGCAGTAACAGGTTATGCCTAAAAAGCTGCGCGACACTTGGGCTTATTCCGGCGTGCTCCAGCAAATTTCGACCGCGCGCCTATACTGGCGAAACAGACAAAAGTGATTCGGGAGCCTGTCGATGTTTGCTCTCATGCAAAGCTCCCGCCTTGAATCGCTGCACTTGAGCGTAGACCCGGCAACCGGGTTGAAGGCGGTGATTGCCATTCATTGCAGCCGTCCGGGGCCTGCCCTGGGTGGCTGTCGTTATCTTTCCTACCCCGACGACGAAAGTGCCGTGGCGGATGCGGTGCGCCTGGCCCAAGGCATGAGCTATAAAGCCGCCTTGGCTGGTTTGCCGGTGGGTGGGGGAGTGGCGGTCATCATGCGTCCGGCGCATGTCGACAGCCGGGCCGCACTGTTCGAAGCCTTCGGGCGCTGCATCGAGCAGTTGGACGGACGCTACATCACCGCCATCGACAGCGGCACGTCCGTGGCCGACATGGATTGTATTGCCCAGCAGACCCGTCATGTCACCAGCACCACCGCCGCGGGAGACCCGGTGCCCCACGCGGCGATGGGCGTTTTCGCCGGCATCCGTGCCACGGCCATGGCCCGCCTGGGCAGCGATAACCTGGAGAGCCTGCGGGTTGCCATTCAGGGCCTGGGCAATGTCGGTTATGCCCTGGCCGAACAACTGCACGCAGCGGGCGCGGAATTGCTGGTCAGCGACATCGATCCCGGCAAGGTCCAATTGGCAATGGAACAATTGGGCGCCCACCCCATTGCCAACGATGCCTTGCTCAGTACCCCTTGCGACATCCTGGCGCCCTGCGGTCTCGGCGGCGTGTTGAACAGCCACAGCGTGGCGCAACTGCGCTGCTCGGCGGTGGCGGGCTCGGCTCATAATCAATTGAGCAATCTGCAAGTCGCTGATCAGTTGGAAAGGCGCGGGATCCTTTATGCCCCGGACTACGTCATCAACTCAGGCGGCCTGATCTACGTCGCCCTGAAGCACCGCGGTGAAGAATTGCCAACCATCACCGCGCACCTGTCGAAGATCGGTGCGCGGCTCACGGAAGTCTACGCCCACGCCCAGGCGGAAAAACGCTCGCCGGCCCGAGTGGCCGACGAATTGGCGGAGCGTTTGTTGTACCGATAAAAAAAGATCGCAGCCTTCGACAGCGTGTGCATGGAATATCTAATGCACGCGCTGCCGAAGGCTGCGATCTGTTGGTTCATTCGTCCGACGGATTGAGCAATTCGGACAGGGCGTCCGGCTGGCTCTTGAATGCCTTGGCGAATACATCGCGATTCTTCGCCATGTAGATTCCTGCTTCCTCCACCTGTTGCTCGCTCAGCGATGGAACGGCTTTTTGCAACACCTCGGCCAGCAATTCAGCGAGCTCCAGCATTTTGTCATGACGGTCAGCTTCGGCTTTATCCATGAACAAGCGCTCCAGATCTCGGCTGCTGCGGTATACCACTTCGACGGCCATTCACCACCTCACATGCCTTCACATTGGTTTGTCTGTGTGACTACTGTATTTATATACAGGGCAAAGAATAAGCGAATCCTTTCCCTTTGGGTAGTGGCTTTTTAATGTAGACCGGTTTCCAGACTTGTCGCGCACGCCATGTTGGTGCTCGGCATGGCCGATTCAGGTCGGCACGTGTCGAATACCAGCCCATCGCCATCTCATCTCTGACAATGGCCTTTTTTCTGCATGCAGAAAACCGTCACGTCCATCCCGCATCATCCGGTCGAGTCGACCTAAGGAAACTACATCGTGAAAATCAACTGGGCCGAGAACCTGCGCCAGAACGTGCATCAACTGGCCGAATCCCTGGGCAACCTGTTCGTCGAGACGTTCCATTACCTGGCGTTGTTCGCCATCGGTGCGGTGACCGCCTGGGCGGCGGTGATGGAGTTTATGCAGATGATCGAGGTGGGGCACATCAAGATCGACGATATCTTGCTGTTGTTCATCTATCTGGAACTGGGGGCAATGGTCGGGATTTACTTCAAGACCAACCACATGCCGGTGCGTTTCCTGATCTACGTGGCAATCACCGCGCTGACGCGGCTGTTGATTTCCAACGTCTCCCACCACAGCCCGCCGGACCTGGGAATCATCTACCTGTGCGGCGGCATTTTGTTGCTGGCGTTTGCGATTCTGGTGGTGCGCTACGCCTCGTCGCAGTTTCCGTCGGTAAAGATCGAACATCCGCACCGCAAGATCGGTGCGGGTTCCAGCGAGCATTCGGAGGTTGAGAAAGGCGAGATCTAAACGCCGACAGCGGAGGGTGCCGGGCCTTGTGATTGCGGTGGTGGCACCTTGATGTTGTCGCCGCCGGTCATGGCCTCGAGAATCGCTACGGCGCTATGGCCCTGTTCGATGGCAATGCCGAACTGGATGCTTTGCACCAGGCGTCGAAGCCGTTCCGGATCGTTGCGTTGCTGGGCGCTGATCATGCGCTTGGCGACGATGCGCCCGCCCTTGGACAGGGTCAGCATGATGCTGCCATCCAGGCCCTGGATGCTCAAGTTGATTTGGTATTGCGGCGCGAAGGCGTCCGTAATGATCTGAAAAGGATTGTCCATGATGCGTCACCGCCTGATTGAACGTGCAGTTGTTGACCGGCCTTGATCGGGATTAGTTCGCAACACCGGACCGTCGGCCATTCCATGTTCGTGTTCATCCAGCAATCGAGGGGCCGGGCGGGCGATGGATCGGTAGATCCCCGCCGGCGGCAGCTCCGCCATGAAGTTTGCAAGGCGCATGCCGGAATAACTTCGGACCAATGAGCCGGGGGGCGGGCGGGCGAATGCTCTGCGATGCAGGTCTGGGCGTAGCCCTTTTCAGGGCAACTAGGGGCGGATGTTCCCTTGCGGTGCAGGCTAAAGAGAGGATTGTCGGGAGGGATACGGGGCGAGGCAACTCCCGACATTAACAGCGCTTCTGGCGATTGTCCGGCTTTATTTGCAAATGAATATTTATCTTTTTTTGGGGCTTGAATTGTTCCGCTGCCAGCCCGACTCTGTATTCAAGGGGCCGTTGCGCTAACGTCGATGGGCCCCTGGCGAGCTAGCCGAAATAAGGGATGAACTATGCAAATCCAAGTCAACAGCGATAACCATATTCAAAGCAGCATCCGACTGGAGGAGTGGGTACGTACTACCATTGAAAGCACGCTCGAACGTTACGAAGAAGACCTGACACGGGTCGAGGTTCATTTGGGGGATGAGAACGGCGACAAGCCTGGTCCCCACGATTTGCGATGCCAGCTTGAAGCCCGGCCAAAAGGCCATCAGCCAATTTCGGTGACACACAAGGCTGAATCGCTGGAACTTGCCATCGAAGGTGCTGCCACCAAGCTGGAACATAAGCTGGAGCATCTGTTCGGAAAATTACGCGGCAAGCGTGGCGCCAGTAATGGCCAGACAGAATCGATTGCCCTGGCCGATGCAATGCTGGAGGAAGAATTCCTGGAAAACGAACGAGCCGCGCTCAACGGCTGATCCTTCCGTCTATCGAGACGTCTGACTGAAAACGGGCCTGCAATCGCAGGCCCGTTTACGTTCAGCGCAAAAATGCCTGCCGATATTCTCCGGGCGTCGCGCCCAGGGACTGGCGAAAGCGATTGGCGAAATGACTCGCGCTGGCGAATCCGCAGGCCAGCGCCACGTCGCCCAACGGCTGTGGGGTGGTGCGCAGCAGGTGTCGCGCCCGTGAAAGGCGCCGCGCCAGCAGATACTGATGGGGCGGGAGCCCGAAGCTCTCGCGAAACATCCTGGCGAAATGGTATTCGGACAAGGCACACAGGGCTGCCAGTTGCCCAAGGCTGACGGCCTCGCCCAGATGACTGTCGATGTAGTCCACCAGCAGACGCCGTTGATGAGGCGCCAACCCTCCCTTCAAGCGCAGCCCCTGGCGCGGGCTGACCTGGCTGAGCAGCAGATGACCGAGCAGGTCGTGGGCCAGGCTGGTGCAGAGCAGGCGTTCGGCGGGCTCTTCCCAGTTCAGGCTGATCAACTGATGAAAGCGCCGCGCTTGCTGTGGGTCGTCAAGGAAGGTCGCCTCGTGCAACTGCACCTGCCGGGGTTCGCGGTCGAGCAAAGTGACGCAACCGACGGCAAATTGTTCGGAACTGAAATACAGATGGGCAAGACGGATATCGCCATTGATGACCCAAGCCGACTCATGCCCGGCCGGCAAGACGCAGAGCTTGCCCGGCGCCCCGGTGGTATCGGGCCGCTCGCGACGAAACGTACCGGTGCCACCGGCGATGTAGCATGACAGGGTATGGTGAGTCGGCGCCTCGTAATCCCGGGCGTCGTGATGATTGCTCCACAAGGCAGCCGCCATGCCGTCACCGAGCTCGGCGCTGTGCTCGAGGCGAGCATTGGGCGAGCTGTTGAGGGCTTGGAAGACTTGTAGGGTTTGCAGCGTGGCCATGATCGGTTCTCCAACGCTTGCATCCTACTCTGTCGAAAGCCCAGTGCCAGCCCGTCACCGCTAAAAACCGCAAGTTTGCGCAAGCGCGGGGCAGGTGTCGGCATGACACTGGAGGCCAATGCCAGGAGTTACCGTCATGAACCTTTCGTTGTATCTGCTCACCGTGCTCATATGGGGCACTACCTGGATCGCCCTGAAGTTGCAGCTAGGCGTCGTTGCCATCCCTGTGTCGATTGTCTACCGCTTCGGTCTTGCAGCGCTGATCCTGTTTGTAATGCTGTTGCTCAGCCGGCGCCTGCAAGTGATGAACCGGCGCGGCCACCTGATTTGCGTTGCGCAGGGGCTGTGCCTGTTCTGCGTCAACTTCATGTGTTTCCTCACCGCGAGCCAGTGGATTCCCAGTGGGCTGATCGCCGTGGTGTTCTCCACCGCAACCCTCTGGAACGCTCTGAATGCCCGGGTGTTCTTCGGCCAGCGGATCGCCCGTAATGTCTTGCTGGGCGGAGCCTTGGGATTGTTGGGGTTGGGGCTGCTGTTCTGGCCGGAACTGGCTGGCCACAGCGCAAGCCCGCAGACGTTGCTAGGGTTGGGGTTGGCGCTGCTGGGCACCTTGTGTTTCTCGGCGGGCAACATGCTTTCGAGCCTGCAACAGAAGGCCGGCCTCAAGCCGTTGACCACCAATGCATGGGGCATGGCGTATGGGGCGACGATGCTGGCGGTATGGTGCCTGTTCAACGGCATACCATTCGACATGGAATGGAACGTGCGATATGTCGGCTCGCTGCTGTACCTGGTGATCCCGGGCTCGGTCATCGGTTTTACCGCCTACCTGACCTTGGTCGGCCGCATGGGGCCAGAGCGAGCAGCGTATTGCACGGTCCTGTTCCCGGTGGTGGCGCTGAACGTCTCGGCATTCGCCGAAGGCTATCAATGGACGGCGCCAGCGCTGGTTGGGCTGCTGTTCGTGATGCTGGGCAATGTGCTGGTGTTTCGCAAAGTGCGCCCGGTCGCTATGAAGGTTGCCTTGGGTGCCCGCTGAGCGGGCAAGGATGCAGGCCCGCTGGGGCGGGCCTGGGAGTGTGTTTATTTCCAGACTTGCGGGTTGACCAGGTTCGCCGGTCGATCGCCCATCAAGGCGCTGCGCAAGTTTTCCACAGCGAGATTGGCCATGGCCTCGCGGGTTTCGTGAGTGGCCGAGCCGATATGGGGCAAAGTCACCGCATTCTTCAACTGGAACAGCGGCGAAGCGGCCAGTGGCTCTTTTTCATAGACATCCAGCCCGGCGCCGCGAATGCGGTTGTTCTGCAAGGCTTCGATCAACGCCGGCTCGTCCACCACGGGGCCCCGGGAGATGTTGACCAGGATAGCGCTCGGTTTCATCAGGGCCAGCTCGCGTTGGCCTATCAGGTGACGGGTCTTCTCGCTCAAGGGCACCACGAGGCAGACGAAGTCCGCTTCGGCCAGCAACTGGTCCAGGGAGCGGAATTGTGCGCCCAGCTGATTTTCCAGATCAACCTTGCGGCTGTTCCCGCTGTACAGGATTGGCATGTTGAAGCCCAGTCGACCACGCCGGGCGATGGCCGCGCCAATGTTGCCCATGCCGACGATGCCCAGAGTCTTGCCGTGCACGTCGCTGCCGAACAGCTGCGGCCCGACTGACGCCTGCCACTGTCCGGCCTTGGTCCAGGCGTCCAGTTCAGCGACGCGGCGGGCGCTGCTCATCAGCAGGGCGAAGGCCAGGTCGGCCGTGCTTTCAGTGAGCACGTCGGGGGTATTGGTGAGCATGATCCCGCGTTCGTTGAAATACGCCAGGTCATAATTGTCGTAACCCACCGACACGCTGGAAACCACTTCCAGTTTCGTCGCGTTCTGCAGTTGCTCGCGGCCAAGCTTGCGACCGACACCGATCAGTCCGTGGACGTGGGGCAGGGCTTCGTTGAACTGCGCGTTGATGTCGCCGTTCGATGGGTTGGGCACGATCACGTCGAAGTCCTGTCGCAGGCGCTCGATCATGGGAGGCGTGATACGGCTGAAGGCAAGTACGGTTTTTTTCATCGTGCAAGGCTCTCTGCATGGGATACCAAGCACGCTAACATTCTTGGCGCGGGTTAGGCGAGAGGCGGAGAGTAATCGCAGCAGCGCAAGTCCTTTATGGGGGCGAGCTTGCTCGCGATACGCGGTGCATCAGGCACCGAGAGCTTGGCAAAGATATCGCCATCGCAAGCAAGCTCGCTCCCACTGGTAGTCTCTACGAAATCAGGCGGCCCGCAGGGAAATGAAGGCGTAATTGACCGGTGCCTCGGTGACCACGCTTGCGCCACTGGCCGTGACCTGGCTGGCGATATCATCTCCCGACAAGTGGAACTGCCACTCGGCTTGCTGCTCCAGTGGCTGCAAACGGGCCTGGTCGATAGCGGCGGCAAAGGCCGCCATGTCCGGCAGATACGCGGTAAACCCGTCGCCTTTCAGCGCAGTGGTGTGGATGCCCAGGGACGCGCATATGCGCGCCTTGGTGCCGATTTCGTCACGATCGGCCTGGCGTGAACGAGCGATCAGCCCGGCCAGTTCCTGGTCAACCAGCTCCCCACCGATGATTAACTTCGGGCCCGTTTCCCACGACTCCGGCGGGCAATCCTTGGCGGCGGGATTGAGCGAGATATGCGGGTTGATTTCCATGGGATAGATACGACACACCAGGGGGCGGCGTTCGTAGATACGGCAAAGATTGTCGGCGTCCAGGTTATGGCAGGGGCCAGCGTTATAAGCGGCGAAGGTGATCGCCACCAGGGCTTCGCTCGTGCCACTGCGCACGACGGTGGAACGGCGTTCGGCATGTTCGCGTTGAGCCACCGGCAAGCCGAGGCCATTGGGCAGGAAGGCCTCGGCCAGGACGATCACCTGGCCGCCATCATTGGCCCACATCCGCGCCTCGTCGAGCGTCAGGGAGACGTGGTGACCGGTGCAGCATTTACCACACCCTACACAGGAAAACGTTGTGTTCATTGACTGACCGAATGGGGAAGGCTGGAAGGCGTCGGAAAAACGCCGGCTGAGCCCTGCGTAGCAAATTATGCGCCAGTCACCGGGCAGGACCGGCCGGACGGATCGAGTCCCATTCGGTCACGACCGCGGTCTTGGTTTTCTTGCGGTAAAGGCACAGCTCGGTGCCGGTGGCGCCGTTCATGTGTTTCTGAGGGTACTGGCCTTGCAGCAACAGCGCGGTGTAGCCGACCCGGTCGTCGAATTGAGCGGCGGTGCCGACCGGTTCGGCGTTCTTCAATCCACTGGCCTTGACGCAGCTGGCGAGCACTTTTTTGTCGTAGGCGGCCCAGGCATCGGAGCTCGATGCATGAACCTGCGAAGACACCGCGGCCAGGGCGAGAAGAATCAGGGTAGGGGCTTTCATCAGGAAAATCCTTGTACTGGGATGCCAAAACAGGAGTATGCCTGAGGTTGCAAGAGAGGGCTGTTATCGAGGCTGATCGCGGTCTCGTTGTGCCTAAAAGCGACAACGAAACCTGCGATCGGCGCCGGTGAAATCAACGACCTTGTTCGGCAACGGCCTTGGCCGCCGTGATCAGGCACTTGGTCAGTTCGGGCGAAGAGAACTTGGTGAGTACGCCGTTGGCGCCGGCCAGCCGGGCTTTTTCGCTGTTCATCGCGCTGTCGAGCGACGTGTGCAGCAGCACGTAGATATGCGCGAAATCGGGCGTTTCGCGCAGGGTCCGGGTGAGGGCGTAGCCATCCATCTCCGACATCTCGATATCCGAAACGATCAGGTTGATTTCCTGCGCGGTGCCTTGCAGTTCCAGCAGGCAGTCAATGGCTTCCTTGGCGCTGCGTGCGGTGTGGCATTGCAGGCCCAGGTTGCGCAGGGTATGCACCGATTGTTGCAGCGCGACCTGGCTGTCGTCGACCACCAGAATTCGAGCATCGCCGAGCACTTCGGCGTCTTCCATGCTCAGCTCGGTCGGCGCTGTCTCGATTTGCGCCGGGGCGATGCCGTGGATGACTTTTTCGATATCCAACACCTGCACCAAGGTGCCATCCACCGAGGTCACGCCGGTAATGAACGCCCGTACGCCGCCAGAGCCGTAGGGCGGTGGCTTGATGTCTGTCGTCAGGCAATGGACGATCTTGCTCACCGCCTGTACGTGCAGCCCTTGTTTGGAGCGGCTGACGTCCGTCACGATCAGACAGCCGCCGTCCGGGTCTTCGAGCGGCCGCTCGCCAATGGCACGGCTCAGGTCGATCACCGACAACGATGCCCCGCGCAGCGTGGCGATGCCTTTGACGTGCGGATGCGACTCCGGCAGCTTGGTCAGGGGCGGACAGGGAATGATTTCACTGACCTTGAGCAGGTTGATCGCCATCAGCTTGCCGCTGCGCAAGGTAAAGAGCAGAAGCGAAAGAGAATCTGCGCGGGCTTTGTTGGAGGACATAAAAACCTTCTGTTGAAAAGGTGGGGCGAGCGCGAACATCGCCAAGACAGCTTTTGATAACGGGTTATCGACGTGTTGAGGGCAGGCTTTAGGGCGAAAGCCATAGATGGCCGATTACCAGGGCGGGCGTGTCGCTACTTCAAGCCCAGCCGCTTCGCCATTCGTCCCAGATTGGCCCGGTCCAGGCCCAGCTCACGGGCCGCGCTGGCCCAGTTATGCTGATGGCGTTCCAGGCAGGCGTTGATCATCTGCCGCTGGTAGTTCTCCGTAGCCTGGCGTAAATCCCCTGTCACCGGCACCGTGCAAGTGGATGCCGGGCGGGCGGTAGGAAGGTCTTCCGGCGCGGCATGGGGCAAGTCAAGGTCATTGGCGCTCAAGCTGAGGATTTTCGGTCGTACCGGATGGTTGCCCAAAGCTTTCAACGCGCTGCGACCGATCAGGTGTTCCAGCTCGCGCACGTTGCCAGGCCAATCGTAGGCCAGGAGTGCGGCTTGGGCGTCGCTGGTCAAGCGCAGGCTGCCCAGGCCCATGCGTGAACGGTTCTGCTCGAGGAAAAAACCGGCAAGAAGCAGCACGTCGCGTCCGCGGTCGCGCAGCGCGGGCACCTGTAGCGGGTACACACTCAGTCGATGATAGAAATCGGCCCGGTAACGGCCGTTGCGCACTTCTTCGGCGAGGTCGCGATTGGTGGCCGCGATCAGACGCACGTCGACGCGGTGTTCCTTGTCCGAGCCCAGGCGCTGCAACTGCCCACTTTGCAGGACGCGCAATAATTTTGCCTGGACAGTCAAGGACAGCTCGCCCACCTCATCGAGGAACAACGTGCCGCCATCGGCCAGTTCGAACTTGCCCCGACGGTCGTTGGTGGCACCGGTGAAAGCACCGCGTACATGGCCAAACAGCTCGCTCTCCACCAAGGTATCCGGAAGGGCGGCGCAATTGAGGCTGATCATCGGCTGGTCGGCACGGTTGGAGGCGGCGTGAATGGCTTGGGCGACCAATTCCTTGCCGACCCCGGTTTCGCCGGTGATCAGCACCGTCAGGTCGCTGCCACCCACGAGCTTGATTTCCTCCACCAGGCGTTTGTGGGCCTTGCTTTGGCCGACCATGTCGCGATGCTGCTGGCCGCTCGCCTGACGATAGACCTCGGCGCGGTGATGCTCGTCTTCAGCCTTCAAGGCCAGCCGCTCGATACGTTCGGCAGCGCTGACCGTGGCCGCGGCGAGGCTGGCGAAGGCTTGCAAGGCGCTCAGGTCGATAGGCTCAAAGCGTTCCGGGTCCAGCGAGTCCAGCGTCAGCAAGCCCCAGGGCTGCTCATCGACGAACAGCGGGCAACCCATGCAGTCATGCACTTCCAGATGCTCGTCCAAGCCTTCGACCAGCCCATCGTAAGGGTCGGGCAGGTCGCTGTCGGTTGCAAAGCGAGTGGGTAGCGGATTGCCTAGCAATGCCTCGAAGCGGGGGTGTTCGCTGATGCGGAACCGGCGCCCCAGCGTATCGGTACTCAAGCCATCCACCGCCAGCGGCACGAGGCAATCCCCATCCAGGCGCAACAGCGCGGCGGCATCGCACGGCAGCAGGGCGCGCAGGGCGCCGAGCAAGCGGCGGTAGCGCTCGCCCTCCGGCAGCTCGCGGGAGAGGTCTGCCACCAGTGGCAGCAGTGACGTTAGCAGGGAGGTCGCGGTCATAATGACTCCATCTGGTCGTAATGACTATAAACGCTGCCGTGTCTTTATGACTATGTTGTTTTCAACTTACTGAAAAACAAGAATAAATTTTCTGGCATGGAATGTGATAAGCAAGATATCAGTTATCTATGTCACGTGAGGGGTTTTACCCATGCTGAGTCAAGAACAGCGCGCCATCATTCGTTCCACCGTTCCGTTGCTCGAGAGCGGCGGGGAAGCGCTCATCACTCATTTCTACCGCATGATGTTGTCCGAATATCCACAAGTGCGCCCACTGTTCAATCAGGCTCACCAAGCCAGCGGCGACCAGCCTCGGGCGCTGGCCAATGGCGTGCTGATGTACGCCCGGCATATCGATCAGCTCGACCAACTGGGCGACCTGGTGGCGAAAATCGTCAATAAGCATGTCGCCTTGCAGATTCAACCCGAGCATTACCCGATTGTCGGCGCCTGCCTGCTGCGGGCGATTGCCGAGGTGCTGGGCGAAGAAATCGCCACGCCTGAAGTGATTTCGGCATGGGGCGCCGCCTATAACCAATTGGCCGATATCCTGATCGGTGCCGAAGCAGGCCTGTATGACCAGAAGGCCGCGGCACCGGGTGGCTGGCGCGGTGAGCGGGCGTTTATCCTGGTCGACAAGGTACAGGAGAGCGCGGAAATCACTTCGTTCTACTTCGAGCCGGCAGACAAGGGGCCCATCCTGCAAGCGGAGCCAGGCCAGTACATCGGCATGAAGCTGCTCCTGGATGGCGAGGAAGTACGCCGCAACTATTCCTTGTCGGCGCTTGCTGACAATGGCCGGTACCGCATCAGCGTCAAGCGCGAGGCGGGTGGCCGGGTGTCCAACTACCTGCACGACCATTTCCCGGTCGGCAGCGGCATTCAGCTGTTTCCGCCGTCCGGAGACTTCTACCTCACCGACAGCGACAAGCCTTTGGTGCTGATCAGCGGGGGCGTTGGCATCACTCCGACCCTGGCGATGTTGCAGGCGGCATTGCAAACCGAACGCCCGGTGCATTTCATCCATTGCGCGCGCAACGGCCGTGTACATGCCTTCCGCGACTGGATCGACGACCTGGCCGGGCGGCATCCGCAACTCAAGCGCTTCTATTGCTACGACGAGCATGACGGCACGAGCCCTGCGGCTGACAAGGTGGGGCTGTTGAGCCAGGATCAACTGGCGCAATGGCTGCCGGAACAGCGTGACCTGGACGTCTATTTCCTTGGACCGAAAGGTTTCATGGCGGCGATCAAGCGCCATCTCAAGGCCTTGGGCGTGCCGGCGGAGCAAAGCCGCTACGAGTTCTTCGGGCCGGCGGCGGCTTTGGAATAGCCTTTATCGCGAGCAAGCTCGCTCCCATAGGGAATTTGTGGCGCGCACAAAATTGTGTCGCCGCGATGAACATTGTGGGAGCGAGCCTGCTCGCGATAGCGGTAGCTCTGCCGACGCGCCATTGGAATTAATCCGCGCTTAACCCCCTTCCTGTTTATTCCCTCGATGCTGCCGGCTGCCGCTCGTTCACTATCTGCGTGTAGACTTCGGCCATCCGACAACGCGCCGAGCACAGTCATGCGGCGCGTCGATCCATGCAGATGAAGGGAAACGCAATGAGTGAACAAATGATGCGCCTGGGCCGTGAGCGGCGCTACCTGGTGTTGCTGGGGGTGATCTGCCTCGCACTGATCGGCGGCGCGCTGTATATGCAGGTCGTGCTGGGTGAGGCGCCATGCCCACTATGCATCCTGCAGCGCTATGCGTTGTTGCTGATCGCCCTCTTTGCCTTCATCGGTGCGGCCATGCGCACCCGCCGCAGCCTGACGATTTTCGAAGGGTTGGTCGTGCTGTGTGCGTTGGCCGGCGCGGGCGTGGCGGGGCATCACGTCTACACGCAGTTCTTTCCGGCGGTCAGTTGTGGCGTCGACGTCTTGCAGCCGATTGTCGATGACCTGCCACTGGCGAAGATCTTCCCGCTGGGTTTTCAGGTTGATGGTTTCTGCTCCACGCCGTATCCCCCTGTCCTGGGATTGTCGCTGGCGCAGTGGGCGTTGGTGGCATTCGTGTTGACCGCCGTGCTGGTGCCCTTGCTGGTGTCCCGTAATCGCAAAGCCCTACGCTAGAGTCGATCTGCACAGACGCCCCGGTTTTTTTTACCAAGACCCGGGGCGTTTTTCATTTCGGCGCCGTCTGGGACCCGCCTTGATCCGAAGCAGGAATGCCCTGCGACGATGTGCGACACGTTGTCACACATCGTGCCTCTGCGTTCCTTTAAAGCGGTGAATTGACGCTGCAACCTGTAACAAAAAACGGCCTGTTATCCTCCCCGACCGCAATATTGTCATCTTCCAAGCAGGCATTTTTAACAGCGAAGCGCCGTGACGCCTAGGCCCCGTAAAACGGGCGCTGACGGGTCATGCAAGCCCGGCGAAAACGTACGCAGCTGTCTAAATCGGGCGTAGTAGCCTTACGTTTTTTGGGGTTCTTGTTGAGAATGTATTTCGATAACATGCTGGCCCGTTGCAATATCGGCGATAGATTGTTGCCGGATCGGATAAAAATTATTTCGGGTTAAGACATGGTCTCCAACGCCGCAGCTCACTACAATCGCCCGCACCGATTTTCCGACCCGGCTCAGGCTTGAGCACGAGAGTGGTCGAAGGGCGCCAGCGCCCCATGCGACCCCAGGTGTCGGTGCCTCCAACTACCCGCACCAAATGGAATTGGGCTTGAGAACTAGGCCTTTGACCAACGAATAAGAACTCACTGCTGGCCCGGGATGTGTCGAACAGCCGCTGACGTTCGACGGGCAGCCCTTATTCAATCCAAGAAAATGCCAACCCTTGGCAGGGTGAAGTGTTGGCGATCAAAACCCAACTGCATTGCGCAAGCTGCTTTAGAGGTCGTGAGATGAGTAAAAACAGGTACCCCCGATTACTAGGCTTGTTGCCGCTGCTCGGCACGTTGCTGCTGGGAGGCTGCAACATGACCCTGCTCGATCCCAAGGGCCAGGTCGGCCTGGATGAACGAAACCTGATCATCACCGCCACGCTGCTGATGTTGCTGGTCGTTGTGCCGGTTATCGTCATGACGTTCTTGTTCGCCTGGAAATACCGCGCGTCCAACACCAGTGCCACCTACACCCCGAAATGGTCCCACTCGACCAAGATCGAAGTCGCGGTGTGGACCATTCCGGTATTGATCATCATTGCCCTGGGTTACATCACCTACAAGTCGACCCACGCACTGGACCCGTACCGTCCGCTGGATTCCGACGTCAAGCCAATCACCATTGAAGTGGTCTCGATGGACTGGAAGTGGCTGTTCATCTATCCGGAACAAGGTATCGCCACGGTCAACAAGATCGTGTTCCCGGCCCACACGCCGATCAACTTCAAGGTCACCTCCGACACCGTGATGAACTCGTTCTTCATCCCGGGCCTGGGCGGCCAGATCTACGCGATGGCCGGCATGCAGACCAAGCTGCACCTGATCGCCAACCAGAACACCGAACTTGAAGGTATCTCCGCCAACTACAGCGGCGCGGGTTTCACCGGCATGAAGTTCAAGGCGACCGCCACCACCCAGGAAGAATTCGACGCCTGGGTAAACGAAGTGAAGAAGGCACCTAAACAGCTTGAAAAAGCTGAATACGAAGCCCTTTCCAAGCCGAGCCAGAACAACCCAGTCGAACTCTACTCGTCGGTCACGCCGAACCTGTTCCAGACCATCATCGATAAGTATGAAGGGATGAATCCGGGCAAGCCGATGCATCACGAGAAGAAAGAGAAGGAAGTGGCCCACAACATGGAAGGGATGGACATGAGCTCGCATTCAGCTGCCGGGGCAGAGGAGTAAACGATGTTTGGTAAATTAAGTTGGGAAGCGATACCGTTCCACGAGCCGATTGTCATGGTGACCCTCGCCATCATCGGGCTCGGTGGCCTGGCGCTGTTTGCGGGTATCACTTATTTCAAGAAGTGGACGTACCTGTGGACTGAATGGTTGACCTCGGTCGACCACAAGAAGATCGGCGTGATGTACATCATCGTCGCCATGGTCATGTTGCTGCGCGGTTTTGCCGACGCGATCATGATGCGTACCCAGTTGGCCATGGCCACCGAGGGCTCGCCCGGCTACCTGCCGCCTGAACACTATGACCAGATCTTCACCGCCCACGGTGTGATCATGATCATTTTCATGGCGATGCCATTCTTCACCGGCCTGATGAACCTCGCAGTGCCGCTGCAGATCGGCGCCCGTGACGTTGCCTATCCGTTCCTGAACTCCTTGAGCTTCTGGCTGCTGGTTTCCGGCGTCGTGCTGATCAACGTTTCCCTGGGTGTCGGCGAATTCGCCAAGACCGGTTGGGTTGCCTATCCGCCGTTGTCGGGGCTGCAATACAGTCCGGGCGTGGGGGTGGACTACTACATCTGGGCGCTACAGCTATCCGGGTTGGGGACAACGCTGACAGGGGTCAACTTCCTGGCCACCGTGCTGAAGATGCGTACCCCTGGCATGAAGCTGATGGACATGCCGATCTTCACCTGGACCTGCACCTGGGCCAACGTGCTGATCGTCGCTTCGTTCCCGATCCTCACCGCTACACTGGCTCTGCTGACGCTTGACCGCTACATGGATTTCCACATTTTCACCAATGAACTGGGTGGAAATCCGATGATGTACGTCAACCTGTTCTGGGCTTGGGGTCACCCTGAGGTGTACATCCTGATCCTGCCGGCGTTCGGTATCTTCTCCGAAGTTATCTCGACCTTCTCCGGCAAGAAACTGTTTGGCCACCACTCGATGATCTACGCTTCGGGCGCGATCTCGGTACTGGGCTTCATGGTCTGGCTGCACCACTTCTTCACCATGGGTTCGGGTGCAAGCGTCAACGCCTTCTTCGGCCTGGCGACTATGCTGATCTCGATCCCGACGGGTGTGAAGCTGTTCAACTGGCTGTTCACCATCTACCAGGGCCGCCTGCGTTTCACCAGCCATGTGCTGTGGACTCTGGGCTTCATGGTGACCTTCGCCATCGGCGGTATGACCGGCGTACTGCTGGCCATTCCGGGTGCTGACTTTGTGCTGCACAACAGCCTGTTCGTGATCGCGCACTTCCATAACGTGATCATCGGCGGCGCCGTGTTCGGCTACATCGCGGGCTTTGCGTTCTATTTCCCGAAAGCGTTCGGCTTCAAGCTGCACGAAGGCTGGGGCAAGGCAGCGTTCTGGTTCTGGATCTCGGGCTTCTTCGTCGCGTTCATGCCGCTCTATGCACTGGGCTTCATGGGCATG
The DNA here is from genome assembly GCF_054130985.1 of Pseudomonas sp. R4-84. NCBI lineage: Bacteria > Pseudomonadati > Pseudomonadota > Gammaproteobacteria > Pseudomonadales > Pseudomonadaceae > Pseudomonas > Pseudomonas sp. R4-84. Next base: position 4,577,420 of record NZ_CP096390.1, on the reverse strand, counting down.
ACCCGTCGCCTGAACGCCACCACCAACCCTGAGTGGGTGCCGTACCTGTACGTCGCCATGTTCGGCGCGGTGATGATTGCCGTGGGTATCGCCTGCCAACTGATCCAGTTGTACGTCAGCGTGCGTGACCGCAAGAAGCCGGAAAACATGTGCGAACACGGTGACCCGTGGAATGCCCATACCCTGGAATGGTCGACTTCTTCGCCACCGCCGTTCTACAACTTTGCCGTGCTGCCGAAAGCGGACGTCATCGACCCGTTCACCGAAGCCAAGGAAAACGGCACCGCGTACCAGGCTCCGGCCAAGTACTCGCCGATCCACATGCCCAACAACACCGCCACCGGTGTGGTCATGGGCGGGCTGTTGACCGTGTTCGGTTTCGCGATGATCTGGCACATCTGGTGGCTGGCCATCGCCAGCCTGGTCGGCACCGTGGTGTATTTCGCCATCCATGCCGCCCGTGACGATCAGGGCTACATGGTGCCGGTGGATGTCATCGAACGCATCGAAGCCGAGCAGCACAAGCGTCTGGTCGCGGCCGGGAAAGTCCCTGCCACCGCCACCCGTGTTGAAACCTCGTTGGAACAGGCTTAAACCATGTCGAACTTAGTGACCAATGTTGGACACGCCCATGGTCATGACCATGGGCACGATGACCATCACCACGACTCGGGCGAGATGACCGTATTCGGTTTCTGGCTCTACCTGATGACCGACTGCATTCTGTTTGCGTCGATCTTCGCGGTGTACGCGGTGCTGGTTAACAACGTCGCCGGTGGCCCGTCGGGCCACGACATCTTCGAACTGCCTTATGTACTGGGCGAAACCGCGCTGCTGCTGTTCAGTTCGATCACCTACGGCTTCGCCATGCTGGCGTTGTACAAGGGCAAGAAAACCCAGGTCCTGGGCTGGTTGGCGATGACCTTCCTGCTGGGCGCCGGCTTTATCGCCATGGAGATCAATGAGTTCCATATCCTGATCGCCGAAGGCTACGGCCCGAGCCGCAGCGGTTTCCTGTCCGGGTTCTTCACCCTGGTCGGCACCCACGGTCTGCACGTGACCAGCGGTCTGATCTGGATGGCGATCATGATGTACCAGGTCCAGAAAAACGGCCTGACCGCCACCAACAAGACGCGCCTGAGCTGCCTGAGCCTGTTCTGGCACTTCCTGGACGTGGTGTGGATCTGCGTATTCACCGTTGTTTATCTGATGGGGACCCTGTAAATGGCTAACGCTCATTCCCATGATGGCCACGACGCCGGCCACGGCAGCGTCAAGTCCTACGCCATCGGTTTCATCCTGTCGGTGATCCTGACCGTCATTCCGTTCGGCCTGGTGATGTACCCATCGCTGCCCAAGAGCCTGACGCTTTGGATCATTCTGATCTTCGCCGTGGTCCAAGTATTGGTCCACCTGGTGTACTTCCTGCACCTGGACCGTTCGGCCGCCCAGCGTAACAACGTGATTGCGTTTGTCTTCGCTGCGCTGGTGATCGTACTGCTGGTCGGCTTGTCGCTGTGGATCATGTTCAGCATCCACACCAACATGATGGCGCACTGAGGAAAGTCCGGATGTCACTGAAGCACTTTATCCAAATCACCAAGCCGGGGATCATTTTCGGTAACGTGCTTTCTGTGGCGGGCGGGTTTTTCCTGGCCTCGAAGGGGCATGTCGATCTGGCCATCTTCCTGGCGGCGATGATCGGCACTTCCCTGGTGGTGGCGTCCGGTTGCGTGTTCAACAACTGCATCGACCGTGACATCGACATCAAGATGGAACGCACCAAGAACCGGGCGCTGGTCCAAGGCCTGATTCCGGTGCAACTGGCCCTGGCGTTTGCCACGGTGCTGGGTGTGGCCGGCGTGGCGCTGCTGTACTGGGTCGCCAACCCGCTGGCGGCGTTATTCGCGGTGATCGGCTTTGTCATCTACGTCGGCCTCTACAGCCTGTACCTCAAGCGCAAGTCGGTTCACGGCACGCTGGTGGGCAGTCTGTCGGGGGCGATGCCGCCGGTGATCGGTTATGTCGCGGTCAGCAACAGCTTCGACATGGCGGCGGTGACGCTGCTGGTGATGTTCAGCCTGTGGCAGATGCCGCATTCCTATGCCATCGCGATCTTCCGCTTCAATGATTACCTGGCGGCCTCGATTCCGGTATTGCCGGTCAAGCGCGGTATCCAGGTGGCCAAGAAACACATCCTGCTCTACATCCTGGCCTTCCTCGTGGCGACCTTGATGCTGACCTTCAGCGGCTACGCCGGCATGAGCTACCTCGCCGTCGCCGCTGCCATGGGCATGTACTGGCTGTACATGGCCTGGACCGGCTACAAGGCGGTGGATGACACGGTCTGGGCACGCAAGCTGTTCGTGTTCTCGATCTTCACCATCACTGCCCTGAGCGTGATGATGTCCCTGGATTTCAAGGTGCCGAGTGAGTTGTTGCTGACTTACGCGCCTTAAGCGACAGAGGCAGTAAAAAAAGCCCCGCCTTCGAGAGAAGTGCGGGGCTTTTTCTTGGGTGTTACTTGGGACTTCTGTGGGAGCGAGCCTGCTCGCGAATGCGCCCGTTCAGCCAACATCACCTCAAATGATCCACCACATTCGCGAGCAGGCTCGCTCCCACAAGGGACTCGACTCGACGCGGGCTTATTTTATTGCTGGGCGATGCTGTAGCCGTCGAATGCCTTTTGCTGTTGCAGGGCGGTGACGATGCTTTTGCGGGTGACCGGTTGTTCGGTGCCGTCATTGTCCAGGAAGGTCTCGCTTTCCAGTTCGGCTTCGTCGCCTTCACCAACAAAGCTGAAACCCAGGAACTCGAAGGCCTCGCGGTCGACGTTCGGCTTGGAGCGCGGGGTGCGCAGGGGCAGGGTGACGCTGATGCCGTCCTTGCTGATGACGAACACCTCGGCTTCCTTCTTGGGCCGCGAGGCCTTGCCTTTGCTACCGCTTGGGTTGCTGATCGCCTGGTGGGTCTGGTTCAGCACTTTCAAGGCCAGGCCGTAGACCAGTTCCTGGAAATCCACATCATCCTTGTAGCTGGAGAGAATGCGGCTGATGGGGAAGCGGCTGCTCAGGTCTTCCAAAGCAGCAAAATCCGCAGCTTCGGCGTCCTTGAGTTGCTTGAGCTGGCCCATCAGTTCGTAGGCCTTGTCGTCATCGAACGCGTCGTGAGCCTGGCGGATGGCGGTGCGCAGTTCGCGGATCTGGTCGCTTTCGCGGTTCGATTGGAACGCATCCAGGACCATCTCGCTGATGGTTTTGGCCTGGGGCAGATGCTGTGAAAGATTGATGGAGTTTTCGTATTCCGCTTTGGACGACAGGGTGATTACGGATTCAGCGGTATTGGAATCGGACATTGAAATTTCACTACTTCTGTTAGCGGGATATGGCGAGAAAGGGGTTGAGCTTTTTTCCGGCCGCCTAATCTATTGGACGCGGGCGGTGTTGTCACGGTCGGACCGGTCGCCGGTACGCATTTCATCCGCGCAACAGCGCCATCAACCGCAACGCGTCCGGGGTCGCTGCGCCGCTGGCCGTGTTATCGAATATGCACCAGGTCGGTGTGTCCGGGGCGGCTTTCAAGGCTTGGGCGATTTGCTTGAGCCGGACATCATCGTAAGGGGTGTAATAAATCTTCGGCGAGCCGTGCATACGGTAATAACGAATGCCGGGCCACCCCGCCGGTTGGTCGCCCCCCGGCAGCGGCGAGGGATCGGCGGCCACGCGACCGATTCGCTGGGTCTGCAACATCGCCATGGCGGGTGGTGCGAGCCAGCTCGGGTGTCGAGGTTCAAGCACCGCATCGCCTTGGTAACGATCACGCAAAACCTTGAAGAAGGTCTCGGCCTGGGCGTCGTCAAAGGCCAGCGAAGGTGGCAGTTGAATCAGCAGGCAGCCGAGTTTTTCCCCCAGTTGCGAGCACTGCCCGAGGAATTCTTCCACAAGCCCCTCGCAATCGACCAAGCGTCGTTCGTGAGTGATCTGCTTTGGCATTTTCACCGAGAAGCGAAATTCTGCGGCCACGCTGTCCGCCCATTTTGCATACGTGGCGGGGCGGTGCGGGCGATAGAACGAACTGTTGATCTCCACGGCTGGAAAGCGTGCGCTGTAGCGCTGCAGATGGGTGCCTTCATCGGGAAAGGACGGCCATTGCGCCCTGGGCAATGACCAGCCCGCGCAGCCCAGGAAAAGGATTGAAGAGCGTGAGAGTCGAGTTGCCAATGCGGGAGGCCTGATTGCGGGGACAAAGCTATGACCGCAACAAACGCCTCATGGATTCATTCTTCGCAAGCAGAGGTCAGTCGCATATCACGTTCTTGCCGGCCATCTTCGAGCGATACAGCGCCTGGTCCGCCCGATCCATCAATACCTCTTGGGTTTCGTCTTCGATCCGCTGCACCACACCAAAACTCATGGTGATCTGGAAATCCCCTACCGGGAGCAGGTCGGACAGGCCGCGGCGTATGGTTTCGGCCATCAAGACCGCATCGGCCAAGGATGTATTTGGCAAAATCATGATGAATTCATCGCCACCCCAACGCACCAACAGGTCGCTGTCGCGCTCACAACGCTTGACCGCCTGCACCACTTGCACCAGCGCCGCATCACCGAATGCATGGCCGTATCGATCGTTGATGTCCTTGAAATCGTCGATGTCCATGGCGATCAGCGACAACGGTTCGCGAAAGCGCTGGGCGCGTTCGCAAGCCTGAGGCAGCGTCTGCTCCAGGCGATACCGATTAGCGACCAGGGTCAATGCGTCGGTTTCGGCGAGCCTGCGGTTTTCGTCGAGTTGGATCTGCAATTGATGGTTGACCCGCGACAACTCACGGGTGCGCTCTTCGATGACCGCTTCCAGGGATTTGTTGCGCCGTTCAAGTTGCTCGAACAGACGCTTCTTGTCGTCGATGCTGCGATGGGCGCCGATCATTCGGGCCACGCTGCCGTCGGGGTTGCGAGCGATGACGTAGCCGCGGTCTTCGATCCAGATATACGAGCCGTCATGCGTGCGACAGCGGTATTCGGCTTGGTATTTTGCCGAGCGTTGTTGAAGGTAGTCATCGAACAGTGACATCACCTGGGGGTAATCCTGCGGATGGATCACGCTCTCCCAAGTCAACACGGTGTTGCTCAGCGAATGAGGCGAGTAGCCGAGCATGGTGTACCAACCGGGGTTGCGATAAACGAACCCGGTATTGGCGTTCCAGTCCCAGATGCCATCGCTGACCAGTTCCATGATGGTGTGCAGCACGCTTTCGTCCAGATCGGACAAATCGAACCGCAGCAAATCGATCTTCGAGGCGTCGTCCATCATTGTTCCCTCAATCAGCCCTGATATCAAAATGCTCTCCGAGGGTGAAGAGTAGCCGATGGGCTTAGGGGTCACTAGGGGTGACATGGTGCATCTGAAGTAGCGCCTTAAGGCTACAAATCAAGAAGTAGCCTTTTCAGGCTACTGGTCGGCGATCAACTTTAATGCATTCATGACGAGCAGCCCTGTTCCTATGCTCAAGGTAAAGCTGAGTAGGGTGCCTAATAATACGTATTCGCTGATGGACCGTACTTTGGCATTCTGGATTTCATTGAAGCGAAGGATGCTTTTTGCGGTGAGAAGAAAACCGACGGCCTCCCATTGCTCCAGCAAGACAAATGTCAATATGAGTAATCGCTCCAGATAGCCGATCAATGTCCCTGCGTTGGTCAAGGAGCCTACAGTGTCGATTTCTTTAATCCATGGACTGAGTACTGTGCCAATCAATGCTGAAGCGGGTCGTAGCATCGCGAGATAGGCGAGGCCAACCGTAAGATTTGTCGTGGTCATTAGTTTTGCCAGAGCGCCTTGAACACTCGCAGCACTGCTGTCAGAGAGCAGGCAGATCGTGGCCAGGCTGGCAACTAGAACAGTTTGTCGGGCAAGCAGAGCCCATAGCGGTGATTTGGTAGGGTCATGAATAAAGATGAGGGTAATCAGTTTGGCGGTTGCCATCAACAATCCGGCTTTAGTGGCTAAAGCACCGGTTTGCCCCGCCAGTATCAGCAGCAGGGAAAAAACTGCGAAATAGATACCTAGCATGATCAGGTTGCAGGCGATTTGTCGGGTACGGCTGGCGGAGGTTTTTGATGTGAAATAACCGGATATCCAGAAGTCCAGAAGCACATGCGCGAATAACAGGATTACGAGCAATCTTGACGATTCAATCACTGCCCAGCTCCTTGATCCACCGGCTGGTGCTTGCCAGGTATTTGTCCAGTAAACGCGCTTGGGCGCGCTGCAGAGCTTTGTTGATGGTGACCCGGGACTTGCCTAGGCTGTGGGCGATGGTTTGTTGGTTGGTTTCCTCTATCAGGTGCAGCGCATAGGTCTGGGCTTCGACCACTGTCCATTCCTCCAGTACGGCTGCAACGAACTCTGTTACCAATCCTGCGCGCTCTTGGAATTCCTGGTGATTGCAGAACACGGCCAGCGTATTTTTTTTCATGCTATCGAGCCCTTGGCCGGAAAGGACGAAAGCTTCACCATAGGTTTGCGATTTGCGTGCCGAGCCAATGCCCACGGCGATGCGCGCATCCCAACGCTCGCCTTCGGGGCTGGCCTCGATCAAGGCGGCTCGCAAGGCGATGGCACAGTGGAAAGCTTGTTCGGGCTGGCTCATCAAAAGTTGAAAACCGTCACCTCTAAAAATGTCCGCTTTCGCTTGGTAGCGTTTTTCCTGCTGTCCCAACACCTTTTCCAGGCGTGCGATGTACGCAAGGGTATTCCCTGCGCTCTGCGAGTGAATCAGGTCACCGGTCAATACCGCTTCTGGCTTCATTGATTGAATGTGCTCAGTCGTTAGAATCTAAAAAGTAGCCTTTAAAAGCTACTTCTACAATAGTAGCCTTAAAAGGCAAATTTCTCTATCCGACGGGCCTCGCCCAGTACTCCAGGGCAAACTCGACAAAACTGCGCAGCTTCGGCAAACGGTAGCGATCCTGGGCGTACATCAGGCTCATCGGGCGATGAGGCAGTTGATAGTCCTGGAGCAGCGCCACCAGATGCCCTTCCTGCAGATCCTTTGCCACCAGCGCGTCGGGCAGCATTACCACGCCCATGCCGGCCAGCGCGGCACGGTGCAGGCCCGAAGAGCTATTGATCAGCATCGGGCCGGTCACCGGGATTTTGACTTCGCCTTCCGGGCCGTTGATTGGCCAGTGTTCCTGGGCGAAGCGCCATTCATCGCCGGCGGAATAGGCAAACGACAGGCAATCATGGTGTCGCAAATCGTCGGGCTTGCGCGGTGTGCCTCGCCGAGCGAGGTAAACGGGAGACGCGCAGATGGTCAGGGTGTAGTCCACCAAGGGGCGGGCGATCAGCTTCGGATCGGGGAGCCCCAGTCGGATGGCGACATCGAAGCCATGGTCGAGCAGATCGAGGCGCTGGTTGGTCAGTACCACATCGAGCTTGACCTGTGGGTAGCGCTGGCTGAACTCGGCCAGTGCTGGCGCCAGGCGCTCCGTGCCGAAGGTCAGCGGCGCGGTGATGCGCAAGGTGCCGGTGGGGTCGCCTTGGGTCTGTTCCGCCAGGCGCTCTGAGTCGGCGACCAGCCCGAGCACCTCCAGGCAACGTTGGTAATAGGCTGAGCCGAATTCCGTCAAGCGTTGACGACGAGTCGTACGATTGATCAGGCGCACGCCGAGGCGTTGTTCCAGCGCACGAAGATGATTGCCTACCATGGTGGTGGACATTTCGCACGCCAGGGCTGCCGCTGTCAGGCTGCCCGTCTCCACGACTTTTACGTAAACAGTCATTGCCTGGAACAAGTCCATTATCAAGCTCGGCTTATAAATGATTGAAGTGAAGCAGCGTTTATCCATCGAGGGTGGCTAACCATACTGGAAAAAACCACCCGATGGAGCTAGATGTCATGACCGCCGCTTGCCTGATGAGCACTTACCAACCTCTGGCACTGAGTTTCACCCATGGCCTGGGGACCCGCCTGTGGGACCAGGACGGCCGCGAGTACCTCGATGCGGTGGCGGGTGTGGCGGTGACCAACGTCGGGCACTCCCATCCCCGGCTGGTGGCGGCTATCAGTGAGCAGGCCGGCCTGTTGCTGCACACCTCCAACCTGTACAGCATCGACTGGCAACAACGGTTGGCCGGCAAACTCACGCAGTTGTCGGGAATGGACCGGGCATTTTTCAACAACTCCGGAGCCGAGGCCAACGAAACCGCACTGAAACTGGCGCGTCTGCACGGCTGGCACAAAGGCGTCGAGCAGCCGCTGGTGGTGGTCATGGACAACGCCTTCCATGGGCGCACGCTGGGCACGATGTCCGCCAGCGACGGCCCATCGGTGCGGCTGGGATTCAATCGGTTGCCGGGGGATTTCATCAAGGTGCCGTTTGGCGATCTCGCGGCGTTGGAAAAAATCCAGCAGACCCATGGCGAGCGTATCGTCGCGATTCTGGTGGAGCCGATCCAAGGGGAAAGTGGCGTGCAAGTCGCGCCGCCGGGTTACCTGCGGGCGCTGCGGGACCTGTGCAGCCGGCGCGCCTGGTTGCTGATGCTCGACGAGATCCAGACCGGCATCGGCCGCACCGGCCAATGGTTTGCGTTCCAGCACGAAGGCATCGTGCCGGACGTCATGACTCTTGCCAAAGGCTTGGGCAATGGCGTCCCCATCGGTGCCTGCCTGGCCCGGGGCAAAGCCGCCGAGCTGTTCACGCCCGGCAGTCATGGGAGTACGTTTGGCGGCAATCCCCTGGCCTGCCGTGTGGGTTGCACGGTGCTGGACATCATTGAGGAGCAAGGCCTGGTGGTGAACGCCGGGCGTCAGGGCGCACAGTTGCTCAGCCGGTTGCGGGCTGAGTTGGCGGATAACCCGAACGTGTTGGAGGTCCGAGGCCAAGGGTTGATGATCGGCATCGAACTCAAGCAACCGGTCCGTGACCTGACCCTTCGTGCTGCCCGGGACCATGGCCTGCTGATCAACGTCACCCGGGGCAAGACCATCCGTCTGTTGCCGCCGCTGACGATTGACGGGCGGGAGGTGGAGATGATCGCCAGGGGTGTGAGCCGCAGCCTTGCGCAGGAGTGAATGCCCAAGGTCGGGCGACGGCGGGTGTTGTTCAGTCAGGGCGAAACGCAGCGCAACGGGACGGAATTTTTAACGATTGCCGCGTTCCAACGCCCGCCAGAGTCGATTGCCTACACTTTGGCAACCAGACTGAAAATCCCAGGAGCATCTTCATGTTCACCTCGCGTCGCTTGATCGTTGTCGCTACCGCCGTGGCCCTGTTGTCCGGCTGTGCGTCGCCCAACCCCTATGACAATCAGGGCCAGGCCTCTACCGACTCGTCGGGCATGAGCAAAACCGCCAAGTACGGTGGCCTCGGTGCGCTGGCCGGGGCACTGGCCGGTGCGGCCATCGGTCACGATAACCGGGGCAAGGGTGCGTTGATCGGCGCTGCGGTGGTTGGCGCCTCGGCGGCCGGCTACGGCTACTACGCCGACCAGCAGGAGAAGAAGCTGCGTGCGAGCATGGCCAATACCGGCGTTGAGGTGCAGCGCCAGGGCGACCAGATCAAGCTGATCATGCCGGGCAACATCACCTTCGCCACCGACTCGGCGAACATCGCCTCCAGTTTCTACCAGCCGCTGAACAACCTGGCCAACTCCCTCAAGGAATTCAACCAGAACCAGATCGAAATCGTCGGCTACACCGACAGTACTGGCAGCCGTCAGCACAACATGGACCTGTCCCAGCGCCGTGCCCAGAGCGTGGCGACCTACCTGACGTCCCAGGGCGTGAGCGGTGCCAACCTCTCGGCCCGTGGCGCCGGCCCGGACAACCCGGTGGCGAGCAACAGCGACGTCAACGGCCGTGCGCAGAACCGTCGCGTCGAGGTCAACCTCAAGGCTATTCCGGGACAGCAGTACCAGGCGCCGGAGCAGCAGGGGCAGACTTACCAGCAGTATCCTTGATCGCTGGGCTGTAAACGAAAGGGGGACCCCGAAAAATGGGATCCCTCTTTTTTGCGACTGGCGTTTGGGCTTTTGTGGCGAGGGAGCTTGCTCCCGCTGGGCTGCGAAGCGGTCCTGAGATCATTCGCCTTGATTCTCCTGACACACCGTGTTCGCTGATTTGGGCCTGCTGCGCAGTCCAGCGGGAGCAAGCTCCCTCGCCACGGAGGTGTTCACTTGAGTAATTAGGGGTCAATTCGCCTCTTTCACCGCACTCAAGAACGCACACGTACGCTCCTGCTGCGGGTTTTCGAAAATCTGCGCCGGGGTGCCCTGTTCGTGAATCTGGCCCTTGTAGAAGAAGCACACCCGGTCTGCGAACTCCCGGGCAAAGCCCATCTGGTGAGTCACCATCAGCATCGTCAGGTTGTGTTCGGCGCCGAGTTTGCGGATAACGTTCAAGACTTCGCCGCACAGCTCCGGATCCAGCGCAGAGGTCACTTCGTCAAACAGCATCACCTTGGGCCGCATCGCCAGCGCCCGGGCAATCGCTACCCGCTGTTGCTGGCCGCCAGACAGCTGCGACGGGTAATGGTCTAGCTTGTTGCCCAGGCCCACCAGCTCCAGCAGGTCGGCGGCACGCTCGCGGGCTTCTTTCGGGTTCATGCCCAGCACTTGCACGGGCGCCTCGATGACGTTCTGCAGCGCGGTCATGTGGGGAAACAGGTTGAAGCTCTGGAATACCATGCCGATCTTGCCGCGCACCCGGCGGATGTGTCGGTCGTTCGCGGGCACCAGCACGCCGTTGCGGTTGGGCATGTGAGTCAGCGAATCATCCTCGATGCGGATCTGGCCCTGGTCGATACCCTCCAGGGTCATCAACACCCGCAACAGCGTCGATTTGCCGGAACCACTGGGGCCGATGATCGCGACTTTTTCACCGGGCGCGACATCCAGGTTCAAATGGTCGAGCACTGTGAAGCTGCCGTAGCTTTTGGTCACGTCCTGGAAACTCACAATTGGCCGGGACGGTGTCGGGACGTTCATGGCCGGGGCCTCCTGCTGCGATGCCAGCGTGCTGCGCCGGGACAGATCGGTGGGCGTGGACAGAGGTAAAGTCATTAGCGTAGCTCCATGCGCGTTTCAAAGCGCCATACCAGATAAGCCAAGGCGAGGCTCAGGGCGAGGAAGAACAGGCCGACCAGGGTGATCGGTTCCAGGTAGCGGAAGTGCTCGGAGCCGATATTCTTGGCCTGCTGCATGATTTCCACCACGGTGATCGCCGACAGCACCGGCGTGTCCTTGAGCATTGCCACAAAGTAGTTGCCCAGCGGCGGCACGATGGGGCGCAATGCCTGGGGCAGGATGATGTTGCGGTACGCGTCGTATGGCGCGATGTTCAATGCTGTCACCGCTTCCCACTGCGCCCGAGGCACCGCGTCGAGGCCGCTGCGATAGACCTCGGCAATGTAGCAGGCGTAGTGCAGGCCGATGCCCACGATGCCAACCTGCATGGCCGTCAGGCTCAGGCCGTAGTTGGGCAGCACGTAGTAGAGGAAGTACACCTGGATCAGCAACGGCGTGCTGCGGATGAATTCGATCACCGCCGTGGCCGGCCACGACAGCCAGAATCGGCGGCTGCGCCGGCCAATCGCAAGGAACAGCCCCAGCACGATTGCAATCACAAAGCCGATCAAGGTGATGCCCACGGTGTTGAGGGAGGCGCGCAGCAGGTCCGGGAGGATTTGCGCGGCGTAAGACCAGTCGAACAGTGTCATGACAGACCTCCACGCATCCGGCCCCGGCTCAGCCGCCGCTCGATGTTGCGCATGCCGAAGTTGATGGCCTGGGCGAGGATGAAATACATCACCAGCGCCAGGCTGAAGATCTCCAGGGTCTGGAACGTTGCCTGATCCAACTGGCGCGCCCGGAAACTCAGGTCCGACAAGGTGATCAGCGATACCAGCGACGTGTTCTTCAGCAACTCGATCAACAAATTGGTGCCGGGTGGAATGGCCGCCAGCAACGCCTGGGGCAGGATGATTCGCTTGAAGCGCGTGAAACCGCTGAAGTTCAGCGCCGTGCAGGCCTCGTATTGGCCCTTGGCGACTGAGCTGATGGCGCCGCGCATCACCTCGGCCCCGTACGCGCCAATGTGCAGGCCCAGGCCGACAATCGCCACGGCGTAGGGGCTCAGCTCGATGTTGAACGGCGGCAGCGGCAGCACGAAGAACAGCCAGAACAATTGCACCAGCAGCGACGTGCCTCGGAACACTTCGATGTAGGTGATGGAAAACCAGCGCAACGCGCGCCACGGCGACAGCCGTCCGAGGGCTGCGAGTACCGCCGCGACAATCGCCAGCAGCGAGCCGAAGAAAGTCACCTGGAGTGTGACCCAGGCCCCTTGAATCAATAACGGAAGTAATTCGCCCATGGTTCAACCCGATGTCCGATGAAGCAGGGAACAGGCATCACGCACCGCGCGTCATGCCCGTTTCGGCGTGCCATTAGGGCTGAGCGCAGAGCTCGGCCGCGGTCTTGCTGGTGACGTTGGATTTGTCGAAACCGAACGGCGCGACGGCCTTGAGGTGTTCTTCCGACCCGAGCCATTTTTTCAGCTCGGCGTTGACCGCGTCGCGCAGGTCCTTGTCTTCGGGACGGAAGGCCAGGGCGCCATAGCCGATGTGGGACGGGTCGTCCTTGAATTCAGTCATCGCCTCGACCTTGTCACCGCCCTTGGCGGCCAGGCCTTTCATGGTCAGTTGGGTGCCGACAGCGGCGTCGGCGCGACCGGCGCGTACGGCTTGCAATTGCGCGGTGGTGTCGGGCACCTGGAGAATCTGTTCATCCTTGACCCCGGAATCACGAGCGTACGCCAGGTTCACCGTGCCGGCCATGATTGCCAGCTTCACATCCGGTTGCTTGGCGATGTCTTCATAACTGTGAAGTTTTTTCGGGTTGCCCTTGGCCACCAGCAAGGCATCGGGCAGCTGGTATTGCGGATCGGTGAACAACACTTGCTTGCAGCGTGCCGGGGTGATGTACATGCCGGCGGCAATCACATCGAAGCGACCCGCGCGCAGCCCAGGGATCAGCGAGCCCCATTCGGTGAGCACGCCATTGACCTGCTTGATGCCCATCCTGGCGAAAATGATCTTGGCGATCTCCGGCGACTCACCCGTGACGGTGCCGTCGGTTTCGGTGAAGGCAAACGGGGTTTCGTTGGCGTAGCCGATGCGGATGCTGCTGTCGCTTTTGATGGTGTCCAGGGTGGCCGCCTGGACGCTGCTGGCCAGGCCCAACGCGGCACAGGTCAACAAGATCCGACGCAAGGGTGCGCAGGTGCCGGGAAGAAAATTGCTCATCGATAAAATCTCCTGTTTCTTGTGGATCCGCCAGCGGACGGTTCTGTGTTAGGAGGCAGTGTGACAAGAGCAAAGCGTACGGCGGCGGATCCGGGCGAGGCCTGGAATCGGTAGCGGCGCCGGTACAGGTCGATCCGGCTTTTTGTCGGGGTAATGAACCCGCCTGGACGATGACCTTGGACCGAGCATACAAAAGCCCCGGCGCGGATTGTATTGCACTAGGACAATTGCTTTGGCGCGATGGCCGCGCAATGCTGTGCGCACCCGTTCTCACGCCGGTCGCAGCCGTTATGGATAAATGGAAGTCAGCCCTGGACCTCGCCCGCAGCGGTGAATCCAAATACAAGATCCTGGTGCAGGCGATCGCCGATGACATCGAACAGGGCGCCTTGGCCAACGACCAGCGCCTGCCGCCGCAACGGCAGGTAGCCGACGCCATGGGCATCAGCGTGCAGACCGTCACCAATGCCTACAAAGAATTGGAGCGCCAAGGGCTGGTACGTTGCGAAGTAGGGCGCGGCAGTTTCGTCTCGCGGCGCATGAGCGACCGGGTCGCCACTTACATACTCGACAGCCCCGAGCGGGCGCTGGTGGATTTTTCCATCACGCGCATTCTCCACACCCGCGAGCACGACCAGTTCTGGCGCGACACCTGCGCCGAGCTGAGCACCGAAGAAGACCAGCCCTGGATCCATGCGTTTCGTCCGATAGCCGGTTTTGAATCCCATCGCGAAGCGGCGGTGCAATGGATCGGGCGCCAAGGCCTGAAGGTCGATCGCAACGATGTGCTGATCACCAATGGCGCCGCCCATGGCATTTTTCTCGCCCTGGCATCCCTCGCCGGGCCCGACGATGTGGTGCTCTGCGAAGGGCTGACCGACCACGGCGTGATCGGCAACTCCCAGGTGCTGGGCTTTACCCTCAAGGGTCTGGACACTGACCGCCATGGCATCGATCCCGAACACTTCGAGGACATGTGCAGCAACGAGCGCATCACCGCCCTGGTGTGCACGCCAAACTTGAACAACCCCACCACCAGCCTGATGCCCGACGCCCGCCGCCGGGAAATCGCCGAGATCGCCCGACGGTTTGGCGTGCATATCATCGAAGACGATGTGTACGGTCCGCTGCTGGACGAACGCCGCGCGCCGCCCATCAGCCACTACCTGCCGGAGCTGTCGTTCTATTGCACGAGCATGACCAAGTCCGTGCTCACGGGGTTGCGGATCGGTTATCTGGTGGTGCCCAAGCGCCTGGCGCTGCGCACCGAAAGCATTCTGCGCGTCAACAGTTGGATGGCCACGCCGATGGTCTCGGAAATCGCCGCCCGCTGGATCCGCGACGGCCGCGCCGATTCGCTGCTGCATCTTCAACGGCGCCTGTTGGCCGGACGCCAGGCGATGGTCACCGAATACATGGGTGAGCATGTATTGGCCCAGCATCCTCATGCCTTGAATGCCTGGATCGGCATCCCGCCGCACTGGGAAGTGGACAGCCTGGTGCGGGCGTTGCGCCACAAGCACATCGCCGTCACGTCCCCCGATCCGTTCACCGTACGCGGCACCCCCAGGCCGCGCGCGGTGCGGGTGTGCGTCGGCGCCGAATGCAGCGATGAAGAAATGCGCCATGCGTTGATCGGCATGCGGGAGATCTTCAACCAGTATCCGCAGATTCATGATTTTTGATGGGCAAGCGGTGGGCTTACCCCAAAGTTGCAGGTGCCTTTGTGGCGAGGGAGCTTGCTCCCGCTCGGCTGCGAAGCAGTCGTAAAAACAGTTAAACGCCTGCAGGTGCGTCTGGTTGAAAGGAGTTGGGTCTGCTGCGCAGACCAGCGGGAGCAAGCTCCCTCGCCACAGGGAGCGAGGTGTTCTTTGAGGATTGTGGTCATCTCTTTTGGTCGATAGTGAATGCAAACTAAATTGCCCTAGTACATTCATCACCACAATCCTGCCCTCTTAGACTGCGCCCAACACATCTGCTCGGGACGCGGTCATGACAGGGTTGCAGCTTCAGGACATTTACCTCGCTCGCCAGCGCATCGAGTCGCAGGTCAGGCGCACGCCCATGGAGCATTCCCCTAGCCTGTCGCGACTAATGGGCGTGCCCGTATTCCTCAAGCTGGAAGCCCTGCAAATCACCGGCAGCTTCAAGTTGCGCGGGGCGAGCAATGCGGTGGCGCAGCTCAGCGTCGAGCAGAAGGCGCGCGGCGTGGTCACGGCGTCGACTGGCAATCACGGCCGGGCGCTGGCGCACGCCGCGTCGCAACAAGGCGTGCGGGCGATTGTTTGCCTGTCTCACCTGGTGCCATCCAACAAGGTGCAAGCGATTCGTGACCTCGGCGCCGAGGTCTGCATCGTCGGTCAGTCCCAGGACGATGCCCAGCGCGAAGCCGAGCGCATCGCGAACGAGCAGGGCGCGACCTTCCTGCCGCCCTTCGATCACCCGGCGATCATCGCCGGCCAAGGCACCCTCGGCCTGGAAATCCTGGAACAGCAACCGGACGTGGCCCAGGTCCTCGTTCCATTGTCCGGCGGCGGTCTGTTCGCCGGCGTTGCCCTGGCCCTCAAAAGCGCCAATCCAGCGACCCAGGTCCACGGCATCAGCATGGCCCGAGGCGCGGCGATGCACGCCAGCCTTGCCGCTGGGCAGCCCGTGGATGTCGAAGAACTGTCGACCCTGGCCGATTCCCTCGGCGGCGGTATCGGGCTGGACAACCGCTACACCTTCGCCATGACCCGGCAGTTGATCGATGACCTGCACCTGCTCTCGGAAGCGTCCATCGCCCATGCCATCCGTCACGCCTATCACCATGAACGCCTGGTGCTCGAAGGCGCCGCGGTGGTGGGCATCGCGGCGCTGCTCGACGGCCTGGTCGAGCCGCGTGGACCCATTGTCCTGGTGGTCAGCGGGCGCAACGTCGACACCGAACAACATGCCCGCGTCATCGCTGGCGCCAACGCCTGATCCCATTTAACGGAGCCTGCCATGAGTGAAGTCACCCTATTGAGCGAAGCTGACCTGCGCAGCTGCGTGGCCCTCGACCTGGCCAGCGTCGACGCCGTCGAGCAGGCTTTTGTGCTGCTGGCCACCGCCGCCGTGGCGATGCCGCCGATCCTGCGGCTGGACATTCCCGAGCACAACGGCGAGGTGGATGTGAAGACCGCTTACCTGCCAGGCCTTGAACGCTTCGCCATCAAGGTCAGCCCGGGCTTTTTCGACAACCCCAAGCTCGGCCTGCCCAGCCTGAACGGCATGATGATGCTGCTTTCGGCGCGCACCGGCCTGCTGGAAGCGCTGCTGTTGGACAACGGTTACCTCACCGCCGTCCGTACGGCGGCGGCTGGGGCGGTGGCGGCGCGTTGTCTGTCCCGCGAGGACAGCCGCAGCGTGGCGCTGATCGGTGCGGGTGAACAGGCGGCGTTGCAGCTTCAGGCGTTGCGGCTGGTGAGGCCCATCGACGAGGTGCGGATCTGGGCGCGTGATGCACAAAAAGCCCAGGCGTTCGGCCTTGCGCTGGCGCGTGACACCGGGCTTGCCGTCACGCCGTGCGACGCCATTGACGCCGCCCTGGAAGGCGTGGACATCGCCATCACCTGCACCCCCAGTCGCGAGCCGTTGATCGAAGCCCGTCATTTGCATCCCGGCCTGCACATCACAGCGATGGGCTCGGACGCCGAACACAAAAACGAAATCTCCCCGCAAGCGTTGGCGGCCGTCGATTGCTATGTCGCCGATCGCCTGAGCCAGACCCGCGTGCTCGGCGAGCTGCACCACGCCTTGGCCGCCGGCACCGTTCGCGATGAGCTGGCGTTGACAGAGCTGGGACAAGTGCTGGCGGGGCAACGGCTGGGGCGCTCCGATGCCGCGCAAGTGACGCTGTGCGATCTCACCGGCACCGGCGCCCAGGACACCGCCATCGCCAACCTGGCGTCCGAGCGGGCGCGGGTGGCGGGCAAGGGCTTTGCGTTCGGTCGCTAGATCATTTTGTTCATGAGTCATTCAACAGAGGGCAGGTGGATGTCAGAGATAGTCGTCAATCTTCCGTTCCAGCGGGAGGAATACGCCCAGCGCCTGGCAAAGGTTCGCGCGGCCATGCAGGCCCAAGGTCTGGAGCTGTTGCTGGTCACCGATCCGTCGAACATGGCCTGGCTCACCGGCTATGACGGTTGGTCGTTCTATGTGCATCAGTGCGTGCTGCTGGCGCTGGACGGCGAGCCCGTGTGGTTCGGTCGCGGCCAGGATGCCAACGGTGCCAGGCGCACGGTGTTCATGCAGGCCGACAACATCGTCGGTTACCCGGACATCTACGTGCAGTCCCGCGAGCGCCACCCCATGGACTATCTGTCCCGCGAGGTGATCATCGCCCGTGGCTGGGGCGCCCTGAACATCGGCGTGGAGATGGACAACTACTACTTCAGCGCCGCCGCCTACCTGTCCCTGCAAAAGCATCTGCCCGACGCGACGCTGGTGGATGCGGCGGGGTTGGTGAACTGGCAGCGCGCCGTCAAGTCGCCTCAGGAAATCGCCTACATGCGCATCGCCGCGCGCATCGTCGAGAACATGCATGGGCGGATCCTGGAACGGATCGAGCCGGGCATGCGCAAGAACGAACTGGTGGCCGAGATCTACAGCAGCGGCATCCTCGGTGCCGACGGCCATGGCGGCGACTACCCGGCCATCGTGCCGCTGCTGCCCACCGGCGCCGACGCCAGCGCGCCGCACCTGACCTGGGACGATTCGCCGTTCGAAAAGGGCGCCGGCACCTTCTTTGAAATCGCCGGTTGCTACAAGCGTTACCACTGCCCGCTGTCGCGCACCATTTACCTGGGCAAGCCGCCGCAACATTTCCTCGACGGTGAAAAAGCCGTGGTCGAGGGCATCGCCGCCGGCCTGGACGCAGCCAAGCCGGGCAACACCACGGGCGACATCGCCGTGGCGTTTTTCAAGGTGCTGGAGAAGTTTGGCATCCACAAGGACAGCCGTTGCGGCTACCCCATCGGCATCAGTTATCCGCCGGATTGGGGCGAGCGCACCATGAGCCTGCGTCCCGGCGACAACAGCGTGTTGCAACCGGGCATGACGTTTCACTTCATGCCCGGGCTGTGGATGGACGATTGGGGCCTGGAGATCACCGAGAGCATCCTGATCACCGAGACTGGCGTCGAGACGCTGTGCAATGTGCCTCGTCAATTGTTCGTGAAGGACTGACCCATGACTGAATTGCCGATCAACCCCATTAGCGCCACGGTGGATTTCACCCGCGAAGGCGTGCAACACGGCTTCCTCAAGCTGCCGTATTCCCGGGACGATTCGGCCTGGGGCGCGGTGATGATTCCCATCACCGTGATCCAGCGCGGCAGCGGCCCGACCGCGCTGCTCAGTGGTGGCAACCACGGCGATGAATACGAAGGCCCGGTGGCCCTGAGCAAACTGGCCCAGCAATTGACCGCCGATGAAATCAGCGGACGCGTGATCATCGTGCCGTTCATGAACACCCCGGCGTTCCATGCCGGGCGCCGGACTTCGCCCATCGACAAGGGCAACCTCAACCGCAGCTTTCCCGGTAGGCCAGACGGCACCGTCACGGAGAAAATCGCCGACTACTTCAACCGCACCTTGCTGCCCCTGGCCGACATTGTCCTGGACATTCATTCCGGTGGCCGGACCCTGGATTTCCTGCCATTCGCCGCCTGCCACGTTTTGCCGGACAAACAGCAACAGGCCCGCTGCGAGGCCGGGATGCTGGCCTTCAACGCGCCGTATTGCATGCGCATGCTGGAGCTGGACGCAGGGTCGATGTACGACACCGCCGCCGAGTCTCAGGGCAAGGTGTTCGTCACCACCGAGCTGGGCGGCGGCGGTTCGTCCACCGCCCGCAGCGTGGCGATTGCCGAGCGTGGGGTGCGCAACGTGCTGATCCACGCCGGCATCCTGCGGGGCTCTATCGAGTTACAGCCGTCGTTGGTGCTCGACATGCCGGACGCCAGTTGTTTCATCGCCAGCGAGCACAACGGTTTGCTGGAGATGTGCCGCGACCTCGGTGAAAACGTGAGCAGAGGCGAGGTGGTGGCGCGCATCCATGACACCACCCGCAGCGGCGTCGCCCCGGTCGAATACCGCGCCGCCCGCAGCGGCCTGCTCGCGGCCCGGCATTTTCCCGGGCTGGTGCAGTGTGGCGATACGTTGGTGGTGATTGCGGATGTATTGGCGTAATGCACCTCAACTGACACACACACTGTGGCGAGGGAGCTTGCTCCCGCTCGGCTGCGAAGCAGTCGTCGCTTTTTGATCTGAGCGATTACGAAGCTGCTATTGGGGCCGCTGCGCGGCCCAGCGGGAGCAAGCTCCCTCGCCACAGGGACGGTGTGAAATTTGAATTGTCTGGAGAGCCCTGCCCCATGCACAAGCTCGATCGCTACGACTTGAAGATCCTGCAAATCCTCGCCGACGACGGACGGATCACCAAGTCGAGCCTGGCCGAAGCCATCAACCTGTCGGTGACGCCGGCCTGGGAGCGGGTGCGCAAGTTGGAAGCGGCGGGCCTGATCGTTGGCTATCGGGCGCAGATCGATTGGGGCGCGGTGTTCAAGCGTCAACAAGTGTTGGTGGAGATTTCCCTGGCCCGGCACACCGCCCAGGACATGCGTCGTTTCGAACAGCGCATGGTCGCCGCGCCCGAAGTTGCGTTCTGTTATGCCACCGGCGGCGGGGTGGATTACCTGGCAATGATCCAGGCGCCCGACGTCGATGCCTATCAACGTTTCGTCGACCAATTGCTGCTCGAAGACCTTGGCATCGAACGCTACTTCACCTACATCGTCACCAAGACCATCAAGACCGCCGGTGCGTTGCCGGCGGAGCTGGCATCGTCCTCCTGAGCACCGCAGAAACCACTTTACGCCCGGTTCTTTCCAGAAAAAAACCAAGGTCTGACGCTGCTCAAACACCCGAAAACCCAAGCGTCGCTGCCCTAGCATGGGTTCACGCACACGCTCTGGAGTGAACGCCATGCCTTACCAACATCCGCTGTTGTTCAAAGCGCTTTGCTACGTCGACGGCCATTGGGTCCACAGCGACAGCGGCCACAGCGTCGCCGTCCACAACCCGGCCAACCGCACGGTCGTCGGCCATGTGCCGATGCTCGACCCGCCGCAGATCGTCGCGGCGGTGGACGCGGCGCATCGCGCATTCCCAGCGTGGCGCGAACAGGGCCTGGATAGCCGTGGCGCGTTGCTGCGGCGCTGGGCGCAGTTGATCACCGAGCACCGCGAGGATCTGGCGCGCATCCTGAGCCTGGAGCAGGGCAAGCCGTTGGCCGAGTCCCGCGGCGAAATCGCCTATGCCGCCAGCTTTATCCCTTGGTTCGCCGAAGAAGCCCGACGCCTCTACGGCCAGAACATCCCCAGCCATATCCCCAACGCGCACCTGGGCACGATCAAGGAACCGGTGGGCGTCTGCGCGCTGCTCACGCCGTGGAACTTCCCCTCGGCAATGATCACCCGCAAGGCCGCCGCCGCGCTGGCTGCCGGTTGCACCGTGGTGATCAAACCGGCCCACGAAACCCCGTATTCAGCCCTGGCCCTGGCCCAACTGGCCGAAGAGGCCGGCTTTCCCGCCGGAGTTTTCAACGTGGTGTTGGGCGAGCCGCAAATGGTCATGGAGACCTTGGTCAAGGACCGCCGCGTACGCTCGGTGAGTTTTACCGGCTCGACCCGGGTCGGCAAACTGGTGCTGCAAGCGGCGGCCCATGATGTGAAGAAAGTCGCGTTGGAGCTGGGCGGCAACGCGCCGTTCATTGTCTGCGCCGATGCCGACCTGACGCTGGCGGTGAAAGTTGCCGTCGAGGCGAAATTCCAGACGTCGGGCCAGGATTGTTGCGCGGCCAACCGGATCATGGTGCAGCGCCCGGTCTACCAGGCATTTCTCACTCGCTTCGCCGCAGCGGTGCGCGCCTTGCGGGTCGGGCCGGCCATGGTCGATCAGCAGGAACAGGAAGTGGACGTCGGTCCGCTGATGCATCAGGCCGCGTTCGATGCGACCTCCGATCGTGTGGCCGACGCCCTGGCGTTGGGCGCTCAACGCCTGGTGGGTGGCGAGGCCCATGCCTTGGGCGGGTTGTTCTACCAACCCACCGTGCTGGCCGATGTCACGCCGCAGATGCGCATCTACCGTGAAGAAAACTTCGCGCCGATCGCCGGGGTGCTGCCGTTCGACACCTTGGACGAAGCCATCGAAATGGCCAACGACACCGAGTACGGACTGGCCGCCTATATTTGCTCCAACCGCCTGGATGTCATTTACCCACTGATCCGCCGTCTCGACCACGCCATGGTTGCGGTCAACGGCGTCAAGTTCACCGGCCACCCGATCCCCTTCGGTGGCATGAAAGCCTCGGGCCTCGGTCGCGAGGGTGGCAGCGAGGGCTTCGAGCCCTTTGTCGAAACCAAATACTTTTGCCTGCACCATCAAGGCCAGTTCCCAGGAGAGTCCGCATGAGCCAAGAACTCAACACGCTGTTCGAACAAGACCGTGCGCATTTCATGCACCCGTCAACCCACGCCCATGACCATGCCAGCGGCGCGCTCAAGGGGCGGATCATCAAGAGCGCGTCGGGCATCCGCATTCGCGATCATGAAGGCCGCGAGTTCATCGATGCCTTTGCCGGCCTCTACTGCGTGAATATCGGCTACGGGCGTACCGAAGTGGCCGATGCCATCTACAAGCAGGCCAAGGAACTGGCCTATTACCACACCTATGTCGGCCATTCGAGCGAGGCGATCATCGAGCTGTCCAGCCGCATCATGGACTGGGCGCCGGAGGGGATGAAGAAGGTTTATTACGGCTTGTCCGGCTCCGATGCCAATGAAACCCAGATCAAACTGGTGCGTTATTACAACAACGTGCTGGGCCGGCCCCAAAAGAAGAAAATCATTTCCCGCGACCGTGGCTACCATGGCTCGGGCATCATGACCGGCAGCCTGACCGGGTTGCCCGCCTTTCACCAACATTTCGACCTGCCGGCGGAGGGCATCAAGCACACCGTTTGCCCGCATTGGTATCGCAAGGCCCCGGCGGGGATGGACGAAGCGACGTTCGTGCGTTATTGCGCCGATGAACTGGAAAAAATGATCCTCGCCGAAGGCCCCGACACCGTGGCGGCACTCATCGGCGAACCGCTGATGGGCACTGGCGGCATCATTGTCCCGCCCGCCGGTTACTGGGAGGCGATCCAGGCCGTACTGAAAAAATACGACGTGCTGTTGATTGCCGACGAGGTGGTTTGCGCGTTCGGTCGCCTGGGTTCGAAGATGGGCAGCCAGCGCTACGGCATGAAGCCGGACCTGATCACTACGGCCAAGGGGCTGACCAGTGCTTATGCACCGTTGTCGGCGGTGATCATCGGCGATAAGGTCTGGAGCGTGATTGAAAAAGCCTCCCAGGCCGAAGGCGCCATGGGCCATGGCTGGACGTATTCCGGGCATCCGATCTGCGCGGCGGCGGCGTTGGCCAACCTCGACATCCTCGAGCGGGAAAACCTCACGGCCAACGCCGAGAATGTTGGCGGCTACTTGAACCGTCGGTTGCGTGAAACGCTGGAAGGTCATCCGCTGGTGGGGGAGGTTCGCGGCGACGGCATGCTGGCCGCGGTGGAGTTCATGGCCGACCGCGAACAGCGCACGGCGTTCGACCCGGCCCTCAAGGTAGGCCCCAAGGTATCGGCGGCCTGCCTGGAGCGCGGCATGATCGCCCGCGCCATGCCCCACGGCGACATCCTGGGTTTCGCCCCGCCATTGATCCTGACTCGCGAGGATGCGGACCTGATCGTCGACATCACCAAAGCGGCTATCGATCAGGTGGCGGAAGAAGTGTTGCCTTAACTGAGATGCCTCAGGGCACCAATCCCCGTGGCGAGGGAGCTTGCTCCCGCTGGGCTGCGCGGCAGCCCTATAGCAGCGAACTCGATTTTCCTGGCACACCGAGTTGCCTGGTTTGGGGCCGCTTCGCGACACAGCGGGAGCAAGCTCCCTCGCCACAGGGGAATCAAATGGCAGTGAGGAGATAGAACCCAAAAAAAGCCCGCCCGATCTGTGATCGGGCGGGCTTTTTGGTGTCGCTTGGAAATTACTTCTTCAAACCGTAATGCTCATCGAGCATCCCGGGCGAATTCGGGGCCTTTGGGGCGTAGTCCCGTGGCGGTTCCTGGATCCCTTTCGGTGGGGTCAGGCGTTCCCGTGGGCTCTGCGTCGCATCGGCTTGCAGGGCGGCGAGCAGGCGCTGGCGGGTCTGTTCGTCAAGGGCCAGGCGGTTGGCGCCCTCGGACAGATGATCCTGGACTTCCTGGTAGCTCTGGGTGAGTTTTTTCACCAGGGAGGCGGTGCTGTTGAAGTGAGTGACCACTTCATTCTGATAACTGTCGAAACGTTCCTGGATGTCGTCCAGCTGACGTTGGGTGCTGTTGGGCACCGCGTTGGGCAGCAGGCGGGCAATCAGGAAACCAATGGCGACACCGGCAACCAGGGCAAGAGTCGGCAACAGCCAAACTAAGAGCGAGTGTTCCACGAGTCCTTCCTCTATAAACGGCTTTGCTTTACGTTAACGGCTCGGACCTGCGCTGTATACCGCGAAGAACATCGCAATCATGCCAGGCACAGACTTTTAGCTAGACGAGTCGACCCTATTCGGGGTCACGGAGTTCTTTCCTTGCTTATGCGCGAAACCCCTGTAGTCATCGATGGCCCGGTGGGCCAACTGGAAGCCTTGTACCTGGACAGCGAGGCTCCCCGCGGCCTGGCGCTGATCTGCCACCCGAACCCGGTACAGGGCGGGACCATGCTCAACAAAGTGGTGTCGACCCTGCAACGCACCGCTCGGGATGCCGGCCTGGTTACGTTGCGTTTCAATTATCGTGGCGTCGGCGCCAGTGCCGGCAGTCATGACATGGGTACCGGCGAAGTGGATGACGCCCAGGCCGCAGCCGCCTGGCTGCTGGAAAAACACCCCGGCCTGCCGCTGACCCTGTTCGGTTTCTCTTTCGGCGGCTTCGTTGCCGCGACCCTCGGCGGGCGCCTGGAAGCCCAGGGTCAATCCCTCAAGCACCTGTTCATGGTTGCCCCGGCGGTGATGCGCCTGAACGAGCAATCGCCTTTGCCGAAGGGGGGAGAGTTGACCGTGATCCAGCCGGAAACCGACGAAGTGGTGGATCCGCAACTGGTTTACACCTGGTCCGAGGCGCTCGAACGCCCCCATGAGCTGCTGAAAGTGGCAGAATGCGGACACTTTTTCCATGGCAAGCTGACCGATCTCAAGGATCTGCTCTTGCCGCGCCTCTCGAATTGACAGCAGTCTGACAAGCGATAATCCATGACGACGCGTACCCGTATCCTGACTGGCATCACCACTACTGGCACCCCGCATCTGGGCAACTATGCCGGCGCCATCCGTCCGGCGATCCTCGCCAGCCGCGACAGCAATGCCGATTCGTTCTACTTCCTGGCTGACTATCACGCCCTGATCAAGTGCGATGACCCGATGCGCATCCAGCGCTCGCGCCTGGAAATCGCCGCCACCTGGCTGGCCGGTGGCCTGGATGTGGACCGCGTGACGTTTTATCGCCAGTCTGACATTCCCGAAATTCCGGAGCTGACCTGGCTGCTGACCTGCGTCGCCGCCAAGGGCCTGCTTAACCGTGCCCACGCCTATAAGGCGTCGGTGGACAAGAACGTCGAGGCCGGCGAAGACCCGGACGCCGGCATCACCATGGGGCTGTACAGCTACCCGGTGTTGATGGCGGCTGACATCCTGATGTTCAACGCCCACAAGGTGCCGGTCGGTCGCGACCAGATCCAGCACGTGGAAATGGCCCGCGACATCGGCCAGCGCTTCAACCACCTGTTCGGCAAGGGCAGGGAGTTCTTCACCATGCCCGAGGCACTGATCGAGGAAAGCGTCGCCACGTTGCCGGGGCTCGATGGCCGCAAGATGTCCAAGAGCTATGACAACACCATCCCGTTGTTCAGCAGCGCCAAGGACATGAAGGATGCGATCTCGCGGATCGTCACTGACTCCCGCGCGCCAGGCGAAGCCAAGGATCCGGACAACTCGCATTTGTTCACCTTGTTCCAAGCGTTCGCCACTGCCGAACAGTCCGCCGAGTTCCGTAGCGAGCTGCTGCAGGGCCTGGGTTGGGGCGAAGCCAAGAATCGTCTGTTCCAGTTGCTCGACAGCGAGCTGGGCGAAGCGCGCGAGCGTTATCACCAGTTCATCGAGCGCCCATCGGACCTCGAAGACATCCTGCAACTGGGCGCGAGCAAGGCCCGGGCCGTGGCGACACCGTTCCTCAACGAGCTGCGGGAGGCCGTCGGCCTGCGCTCCTTCGTCAGCCAGGTCCAAGTGGCGACCCAGACCAAAAAGAAAGCAGCCAAGGCAGCGCGTTTCGTCAGCTTCCGCGACGAGGACGGGAGTTTCCGCTTCCGCCTGCTTTCCGCCGATGGCGAGCAACTGTTGCTCTCCAACAACTTTGCCGACGGCAAGACAGCGGGGCAGGTGACCAAGCAGTTGCAGTCCGGCCAACCCTTGGACGTACGCAGTGACGACTTGGGTTTCGGTGTCTGGCTCGACGGTGCATGCGTGGCCCAGAGCCCGGCGTTCGCCGACAGCACCGCTCGGGATGCGGCCATCGACGCGTTGCGCGTGGCCCTGACGCCTGCCCAGGACTAAGCGAAGACGTCACCCGACCATCGGCCCGAATAAGGGCCGATTGCCATTCTTCTGGGCCATCGCTACAGTGACGGCCCGTTTTTGTTGCCTTGCTAACGAATATGACGCCCCTAGAACGATATCAAGCTGATCTGAAACGCCCGGAATTCTTTCACGACGCAGCCCAGGAAACGGCCGTGCGGCACTTGCAGCGCCTGTACGACGACCTAATCGCCGCGTCGAACAACAAGCCGGGCTTGTTGGGCAAACTGTTCGGCAAGAAAGACCAGGCGCCGGTCAAGGGCCTGTATTTCTGGGGCGGCGTCGGCCGTGGCAAGACTTACCTGGTGGACACCTTCTTCGAAGCGCTGCCGTTCAAGGAAAAGACGCGGACGCACTTCCACCGCTTCATGAAGCGCGTGCACGAAGAAATGAAAACCCTGGGCGGCGAAAAGAACCCGCTGACCATCATCGCCAAGCGCTTCGCCGCCGAAACCCGGGTGATCTGCTTCGATGAATTCTTCGTCTCCGACATCACCGATGCCATGATCCTGGGCACGCTGATGGAAGAGCTGTTCAAGAACGGCGTGACCCTGGTCGCCACCTCGAACATCGTGCCCGATGGCCTCTACAAGGACGGCCTGCAACGGGCGCGTTTCCTGCCGGCCATCAAGCTGATCAAAGAACACACCGAAGTTGTCAACGTCGACAGCGGCGTGGACTATCGCCTGCGTCACCTCGAGCAAGCGGAGCTATTCCATTTCCCGCTGGATGCCGCCGCCGAAGAGAGCCTGCGCAAGAGCTTCCGCGCCCTCACGCCGGAATGCACCCAGGCGGTCGAGAACGATGTGCTGATCATCGAGAATCGCGAAATCCGCGCCATCCGCACCTGTGACGATGTGGCCTGGTTCGACTTCCGCGAATTGTGCGACGGGCCTCGTAGCCAGAACGATTACATCGAGCTGGGCAAGATCTTCCACGCTGTGTTGCTCAGCGGCGTCGAGCAGATGAGCGTCACCACTGATGACATCGCTCGGCGTTTCATCAACATGGTTGATGAGTTCTACGACCGCAACGTGAAGCTGATCATCTCGGCCGAAGTCGAACTCAAGGACCTGTACACGGGCGGGCGCCTGACGTTCGAGTTCCAGCGGACCCTGAGTCGCTTGCTGGAAATGCAGTCCCACGAATTCCTGTCGCGGGCGCATAAGCCTTAAGAGATCGGAAAATAAAAAAAGGCCTGCGATTGCAGGCCTTTTTATTTGCTTGTTGTCCACCGGCCCCTGTGGGACGGGCTTGCTCCAGCCAACATCCATGTCGCTGAACCACCGCCATCGCGAGCAAGCTCGCTCCCACAGTGGATCGGCGCCAATGCCTCGGCCTACGCCGCCTGCTGAAACTGCTGCCGATACTGGTTCGGCGACAGGTCGGTGTGTTGCCGGAACAGTCGCGCAAAAAAGCTCGCGTCGTCGTAACCCACTTCATAACTGATGGTCTTGATGCTCTTTCGACTGCCGGACAGCAGGCCCTTGGCGGTTTCGATCCGCAACCGTTGCAGGTAATGCAGGGGCTTGTCGCCCGTGGCGGTCTGGAAGCGACGCATGAAATTGCGGATGCTCATGCCGTGCTCGCGGGCGACGTCCTCGAAGCGGAACTTGTCGGCGAAGTGCTCTTCGAGCCACTGCTGGATCTGCAGGATGATCACATCCTGATGCAGCTTCTGCCCGCCGAAGCCGATCCGTCCTGGTGAATAGCTACGTTGCACTTCATAGAGAATGTCCCGCGCCACGGCTTGGGCGACGTTGGCGCCGCAGAAGCGCTCAATCAAATAGATATACAGATCACATGCCGACGTGGTGCCACCTGCGCAGAACAAGTTGTCCGCGTCGGTCAAATGCTTGTCCTGGTTCAAGTGGACCTGGGGGAAACGTTCCTTGAAGGCATTGAAAAAGCGCCAATAAGTGGTGGCCTCCTTACCGTCGAGAAGCCCAGCCTCGGCCAGCCAGAAGACCCCGGTGGCTTCGCCGCAGAGCACCGCGCCGCGCGCGTGTTGTTCGCGCAGCCACGGCAGGACTTGTGGGTAACGTTGGCTGAGGGTTGCGAAATCATCCCAGAAGGCCGGCAGGATGATGACGTCGGTGTTTTCCAGGCCGCCGTCCACCGGCATGATCACATCGCTGAAGCTGTTCACCGGTTGGCCATCGGGGCTGACCAGGCGGGTTTCAAACGCCGGCGTCAGGCCGTGGCCCAATTGTTTGCCATAGCGCAGGCTGGCCAGGTGGAAAAAATCCTTGGCTTGCATGAGGGTGGAAGCGAAAACCCGGTCGATGGCCAGGATGCTGACGCGCCGCAAGGGCGTGGAGACGTGCATGGACATAATTCATCTTTATTTTTATAGGGGATAGTGGTCATCAAACGGCTGGATCGTCTTATTTTTTGGCGCAAGTGTCCAGTGTCCCGTTGTGCACGGCAGGCTTAGGCTCTGTCGGATAAGCCATCCAACAATAACCAAAGGTGCGCCATGATCCCCAGAACCCTGTTCAGTCCCGAGCACGAATTGTTTCGCGACAGCGTACGAACTTTCCTAGAAAAAGAAGCCGTGCCGTACCACAGCCAGTGGGAAAAACAGGGGCATATCGATCGTGAACTCTGGAACAAGGCAGGGGAGGCGGGGATGTTGTGCTCGCACCTTCCGGAGGCCTACGGTGGGCTGGAAGCGGATTTTCTCTACAGCGCGGTGGTGATCGAGGAAATCGGTCGCCTGGGGCTGACCGGGATCGGTTTCTCGTTGCACTCCGATATCGTTGCGCCGTACATCCTTCATTACGGCAGCGAGGCGTTGAAACATAAATATCTGCCGAAACTGGTATCCGGCGAAATGGTGACCGCCATTGCCATGACCGAGCCGGGCGCGGGCTCCGACTTGCAAGGGGTGAAGACCACCGCGGTGTTGGACGGCGATGAATACGTCATCAACGGCTCCAAGACATTCATCACCAACGGCTTCCTTGCGGACCTGGTCATCGTAGTCGCCAAGACCGACCCGAAGGCTGGCGCCAAGGGCACCAGCCTGTTCCTGGTGGAAGCGGGGACGCCCGGCTTCGAGAAAGGCAAGCGCCTGGAAAAAGTCGGAATGAAAGCCCAGGACACGTCCGAATTATTCTTCCAGGACGTGCGGGTGCCGAAGGAGAACCTGTTGGGGCAGGCGGGTATGGGGTTCGCCTACCTGATGCAGGAACTGCCACAGGAGCGCCTGACCGTCGCCATTGGTGGCCTCGCTTCGGCCGAAGCGGCGCTGCAATGGACACTGGACTACACCCGCGACCGCAAGGCATTCGGCAAGTCCATTGCCGAGTTTCAGAACACCCGCTTCAAACTCGCCGAAATGGCCACCGAAATCCAGATTGGCCGGGTCTTTGTCGACCGTTGCCTGGAGCTTCACCTGCAAGGCAAGCTCGACGTGCCGACGGCGGCGATGGCCAAGTACTGGGGCACCGATCTGCAATGCAAAGTGCTGGACGAATGCGTACAGCTGCATGGCGGTTACGGTTTCATGTGGGAATACCCGGTTGCCCGGGCATGGGCGGATGCGCGAGTGCAGCGGATCTATGCCGGGACCAATGAGATCATGAAGGAGATCATTGCGCGGTCGCTTTGATAAGGGGGTGGCCTTGAGTCCGCTATCGCGAGCAGGCTCGCTCCCACAGGTGTTTGTGTCGATCGCAATCTAGCGGTCGAACTTAAAGCCAGTGTGGGAGCGAGCCTGCTCGCGATTGGGCCTGTGAGTCAATCAAGGCGCCGGGTTCGGCTGATCCTTGTGAATCGCCTCGATCCCCGCCAGCACTTCATCCGACAGCTTCAAGTCGAAGCTGGCGATGTTGCTGTCCAGTTGCTCCAGCGTGGTGGCGCCAATGATGTTGCTGGTGACGAATGGCTGTTGGGTGACGAACGCCAGCGCCATCTGCGCCGGGTCCAGGCCGTGCTCACGGGCCAGGGCCACATAGCGGCTGCACGCGGCTTCCGACTGCGGATTGAAGTAGCGCATGAAGCGGCTGTACAGCGTCAGGCGGCCTTTGGCGGGGCGCGCGCCGTTTTCATATTTCCCCGACAGGAAGCCGAACGCCAGCGGTGAATAAGCGAGCAGGCCGCACTGTTCGCGGATGGCAACCTCGGCCAGGCCGATTTCAAAGCTGCGGTTGAGCAGGTTGTAGGGGTTCTGGATCGACACGGCGCGCGGCCAGCCACGGGCCTCGGCCAAAGCGAGGAATTTCATGGTGCCCCACGGCGTCTCGTTGGACAGGCCGATGTGGCGGATCTTGCCGGCCCGGACCTGCTCGTCGAGGGCTTCGAGGGTTTCCTCCAGGGGCGTGAAATCTTCGTCGGCCTTGTGGGTGTAGCCCAGTTGGCCAAAGAAATTGGTGCTGCGTTCCGGCCAGTGGAGTTGGTAAAGGTCGATCCAGTCGGTCTGCAGGCGCTTGAGGCTGGCGTCCAGTGCTTCGACGATGTGGCGGCGGTTGTGCTTGAGGTTCTTGTCGCGAATGTAGTCGATGGTGTTGCCTGGGCCGGCGATCTTGCTCGCCAGGATCCAGTCGGCGCGGTCGCCACGGCTCTTGAAGTAGTTGCCGATGTAGCGCTCGGTAGTCGCGTAGGTGTCGGCCTTGGGCGGCACGGGGTACATTTCGGCAGTGTCGATGAAATTGATGCCGGCACCCTTGGCGCGTTCGATTTGGGCGAATGCCTCGGCCTCGCTGTTCTGCTCACCCCAGGTCATGGTGCCGAGGCACAGGGCGCTGACATTCAGATCGGTACGGCCTAGCTTGCGATAGTCCATCGGGGACTCCTTGGGCAAAACAATCATAAAAGCAGGTTGAAATATTTTTCGCAATCTGCATAATTGCGCACCTCTTTCTGCAGTGGAAGTGATGCGCCGCCGCCGAAGAATCTTGCCGTTGAACGGACGCGCCGACCCGAGCCCCCGAAAGCGTCTGTATCCGGCTGCCTTTGACTTGTCAAAGTACGCACTATTCAGTAAGATCCGCCGTCTAATTTACAGGGCGGCCCCTGAGGCTATAAAGAATGAAAACTTTTACTGCTAAACCGGAAACAGTAAAGCGCGACTGGTTTGTCGTCGACGCTGCTGGTCAGACCCTGGGTCGTCTGGCCACCGAAATCGCGAGCCGTCTGCGTGGCAAGCACAAGCCTGAGTACACCCCTCACGTTGACACCGGCGACTACATCGTCGTAATCAACGCCGAGCAAGTACGTGTTACTGGCGCTAAAACCACTGACAAAATGTACTACTCCCACTCCGGTTTTCCTGGCGGCATCAAGTCGATCAACTTTGAAAAGCTGATCGCCAAAGCCCCTGAGCGCGTGATCGAGACCGCGGTTAAAGGCATGCTGCCTAAGAACCCGCTGGGTCGCGACATGTATCGTAAGCTGAAGGTTTATGCGGGCGCTGCTCACCCTCATACTGCTCAGCAGCCCCAAGAACTGAAGTTTTAACGGAATAGTTCATTATGTCGGCGACTCAAAATTACGGCACTGGCCGTCGCAAGACTGCAACCGCACGCGTTTTCCTGCGTCCGGGCACTGGTAACATCTCCATCAACAACCGCTCCCTGGATAACTTCTTCGGCCGCGAAACTGCCCGCATGGTAGTTCGTCAGCCGCTGGAACTGACCGAGACCGTCGAAAAATTCGACATCTACGTCACCGTTATCGGTGGTGGTGTAAGTGGCCAGGCTGGCGCAATCCGCCACGGCATCACTCGCGCCCTGATGGATTACGACGAAACTCTGCGCAGCGCCCTGCGTAAAGCTGGCTTCGTAACTCGCGATGCTCGCGAAGTTGAACGTAAGAAAGTCGGTCTGCGTAAAGCGCGTAAGCGTCCGCAGTACTCGAAGCGTTAATTTCGCTTCCGCGTTCAAAAGGCGCCCAGTTCCTCACGGAGCTGGGCGTTTTTTTATGTGCGAAATAAATGCTCTGTGACAACTTGCCACATTCGTAGAGCCCCTATACTACAAGGCTTGGCGGTTTAGCCGCTTGGTAATTACCTTGTCAGAATTGGGGGTTTTCATTACCATTCGGCAAAATTTTTATAAGTTCAGATTTTTACTTAGTAGACGCCTGATTTAACAGGCCACAAAGCTGATGGGAGAGGACTGAATGAGCAATGACGGCGTGAATGCAGGCCGGCGTCGCTTCCTGGTAGCAGCCACATCCGTGGTGGGTGCTGCAGGAGCGGTGGGGGCTGCGGTCCCGTTCGTGGGGTCATGGTTTCCCAGCGCCAAGGCGAAAGCCGCAGGTGCACCGGTGAAAGTGAATGTCAGCAAGATCGAGCCAGGCCAGCAGATGATTGCTGAATGGCGCGGTCAGCCGGTGTTCATCGTCCGCCGTACAGAGGAAATCCTGGGGAATCTGAAAAAGATCGAGGGCCAGCTCTCCGATCCCTCCTCCAAGAACTCGGTCCAACCGGAATACGTCAACCCTGAAACGCGCTCGATCAAGCCGGAAGTCCTGCTGCTGATCGGGATCTGCACGCACCTGGGTTGCTCGCCAACGTTCCGTCCCGAAGTGGCCCCTGCCGACCTGGGTAAAGACTGGGTCGGTGGTTATTTCTGCCCATGCCACGGCTCCCACTATGACCTGGCCGGTCGCGTCTACAAATCGCAGCCCGCACCCCTGAACCTGCCAGTTCCCCCGCATTCCTATGAGTCGGACGACATCATTGTCGTTGGCGTCGATACGGAGAAAGCGTGATGAGCAAATTAATGGACTGGTTTGATGCGCGCTTTCCCGCGACCAAAATGTGGGAAGACCATCTCAGCAAGTATTACGCTCCGAAGAACTTCAACTTCTTCTACTTCTTTGGCTCCTTGGCGTTGCTCGTCCTGGTCAACCAGATCGTCACCGGCGTCTGGCTGACGATGAGCTACACCCCCTCGGCAGAAGAGGCGTTCGCCTCCGTTGAATACATCATGCGCGACGTCGAGTACGGCTCGATCCTGCGCCTGCTGCACTCCACCGGCGCTTCGGCGTTCTTTATCGTCGTCTACCTGCATATGTTCCGTGGCCTGCTTTACGGTTCATACCAGAAGCCGCGCGAACTGGTGTGGGTCTTCGGCATGCTGATCTACCTGGCGCTGATGGCTGAAGCCTTCATGGGCTACCTGCTGCCGTGGGGCCAGATGTCCTACTGGGGTGCCCAGGTGATCATCTCGCTGTTCGGTGCGATCCCGGTCATCGGCGATGACCTGACCCAGTGGATCCGCGGTGACTACCTGATCTCGGGCATCACCTTGAACCGCTTCTTCGCTTTGCATGTGGTTGCCCTGCCGATCGTGATCCTCGGCCTGGTAGTGCTGCACATCCTGGCGCTGCACGAAGTGGGCTCGAACAACCCGGACGGCGTGGACATCAAGAAGCACAAGGACGAAAACGGCGTACCGCTGGATGGCATCGCCTTCCACCCGTACTACACCGTGAAAGACATCGTCGGCGTGGTGGTCTTCCTGTTCATCTTCTGCTCCATCGTGTTCTTCTTCCCGGAAATGGGCGGTTACTTCCTCGAGAAGCCGAACTTCGAACAGGCCAACGCCTTCAAGACCCCCGAGCACATTGCTCCGGTCTGGTACTTCACGCCGTTCTACGCAATTTTGCGGGCTGTTCCTGACAAGCTGCTGGGCGTCATCGCCATGGGCGCCGCCATTGCCGTGCTGTTCGTCCTGCCGTGGCTGGACCGCAGCCCCGTCAAGTCGATGCGTTACAAAGGCTGGCTGAGCAAGATCTGGCTCTGGGTGTTCTGCATTTCGTTCGTGATCCTGGGCGTGCTGGGCGTACTGGCGCCGACACCGGGCCGGACGCTGTTGTCGCAGGTCTGCACATTCCTGTACTTCGCCTACTTCATTCTGATGCCTTTCTACACCAGGCTCGAGAAGACCAAACCGGTTCCGGAAAGGGTGACTGGCTGATGAAAAAACTATTTGCTGTACTGATTCTTGCTGCCATGCCAGCACTGTCCTTTGCGGCTGAACACGGTGGTCCGGAACTGGAAAAAGTCGACATCGACGTTTCCGACAAGGCGGCCATGCAGGACGGCGCTCGTACGTTCGCCAACTATTGCATGGGCTGCCACAGCGCCAAATTCCAGCGTTACGAGCGCGTGGCCGATGACTTGGGCATCCCCCACGAGCTGATGCTCGAAAAGCTTGTGTTCACTGGCGCCAAGCTGGGCGATCACATGAATATCGGCATGCAGCCTGCGGACGCCAAGTCATGGTTTGGCGCCGCGCCGCCGGACTTGACCCTGGTGGCCCGCGTGCGGGGTACCGATTGGCTCTACGGCTACCTGCGCTCGTTCTACGAAGATCCTGCGCGCCCATTGGGTTGGAACAACAAGGTCTTCCCGAACGTCGGGATGCCGAACGTACTGGTCGGCTTGCAAGGTCGCCAAGTGGTAGGCTGCAAGCAGGTCCAGATCGTCGAGGACGGCAAGAAGCAATATGATCCGCTGACCGGCACGGCTTTGACTCATGAGGCCTGCGACCAGCTGACCATCGTGCCAAACTCTGGCACTCTGACGCCTGAGCAGTTTGATGAGAAGGTCAAGAACCTGGTGACCTTCCTGGCCTACTCGGCCAACCCGGTGAAGCTGGAGCATCAGCGCATCGGTACGTATGTATTGCTGTACCTGGCGTTCTTCTTCGTATTCGCTTATCTGCTCAAGCGTGAATACTGGAAAGACGTGCATTGATAAAGCTGTAAGCCGTTGCTGTTAATCGTGCGCGCCCAAGGGCGTCTCTGAAGGTGTAACGAGCCTGGTCGGCCAGGTGGTTACGGGAGACGTCCTCTGGGCGCGCTCGTTTTTCCGTTTTTCGATAATTTCAACAAGCGAGGAGGATCGCCATGGGCGTGACCAATCGGTTGGCCTGTTACTCCGACCCCGCCGACCACTATTCCCACCGGGTACGCATCGTACTGGCCGAGAAGGGTGTCAGCGCCGAGATCATTTACGTTGAAGCGGGCCGTCAGCCGCCGAAGCTGATCGAGGTAAACCCTTACGGCAGCCTGCCAACGCTGGTCGATCGTGACCTGGCCTTGTGGGAGTCGACCGTGGTGATGGAATACCTGGATGAGCGTTATCCGCATCCGCCTTTGCTGCCGGTATACCCCGTCGCGCGTGCCAACAGTCGCTTGCTCATCCATCGCATCCAGCGTGACTGGTGCGGGTTGGTGGATCTGATCCTGGATCAGCGAACCAAGGAACCGGCACGGGTCGTGGCGCGTAAAGAATTGCGCGAAAGCCTGACGGGCGTGTCGCCGCTGTTTGTCGACAAGCCGTTTTTCCTCAGTGAGGAACAAAGTCTGGTGGATTGCTGCCTATTGCCCATACTCTGGCGTTTGCCGATCCTGGGTATCGAACTGCCGCGGCCCGCCAAGCCGCTGCTTGATTATATGGAGCGCCAATTTGCGCGTGAGGCTTTCCAGGCGAGTCTGTCTGCTGCCGAACGTGACATGCGCTAAGGCTTAGGGAGCCGCTATGAACTCCAGTCGACCTTATTTGGTCCGCGCGCTCTATGAGTGGATTGTGGACAACGATTGCACCCCGCACATGCTGGTCAATGCCGAGTATCCCTCGGTCCAGGTGCCGCAGGGTTTTGCCAATGACGGGCAGATTGTATTGAACGTATCGCCGGCCGCTGTGCGTCATCTGCACATGGATAATGATGCGGTCAGCTTCGAAGGGCGTTTTGGCGGCGTGCCGCACACGCTGTACGTGCCGATTGCTTCGATACTGGGGATTTATGCCCGGGAAAATGGCCAGGGCATGGTATTCGAGCTGGAGGTGCCGCTGGAGGGCGAAGAAGAATTCGAGGCGGACGATGATATGCCGCCACCGGATGACGAACCGCCGCGGCCTAGCGGGCGGCCGAGCTTGAAGGTGGTGAAATAACTGGCGGGTTTAGCAGTTTGCCGGCTAGTTGAGAAGAGTGCCCGTGTCGCGAGATGCGGGCGTTTTTTTGGTTGAGTGTGGTGTGTGTATCCGTTTCTTTGGTAACGGCTGCTTATGGTTCCGCCCTTACGGCGGGTCACTTTTTTCAGACGCCAAAAAAGTAACCAAAAAGGCTTTGCCCCACCACTCGGCACCTCGCCCAGGCGAGGTGTTCCCTCACTCCGGCCTTGCTCCGTGGGCCCGCCGCGAAGGGCCGTCCCTGGCCCAGCGCGGCTATCCCGGCATCCATGCCGGGATGCCCACTGCGCAATGCCTGCGTTCGGCCATCGTGGTTAACGGGGCGTCGAAGATCAAAGTCCAAAGCAAAAGCAAGAGCAAGAGCAAGAGCAAGAGCAAGAGCGAGAGCGAGCGGGCGCGCTGACCCACCCCCCCCCAACGATGCATAAAAAAACGGCGCTTTCCTTTCCAGGAAAAGCGCCGTTCTTGTGCGAGCATTTATATCAGTCGATGTACTCAAACAACTTCACAATCTTTTGTACCCCAGAGACACCCTGAACCAAATTGGTTGCCTGCGCAGCCTCCTGCTTGGTCAGCAGCCCCAGCAGATAGACAATCCCGTTCTCGGTCACGACCTTGATGCGCGACCCTGGAATGCTGGCGTCGGTCAGCATCTGCGTCTTGATCTTGGTCGTCAGCCAGGCATCGTTCTGGCGCGCCAGCAGGGAAGAGGGCTGCAAGACCTGCAATTCGTTATGCACGGTCTTGACCCGCTGCACGGCGCTGGCCTCCTGCTCGGCCTTGGCCTTGAGGTCGGCCCGTGGCGTCTGGCCGGCCAGCAGCACGACGCCGTTGAAGCTGGTGACGACGATGTGCGAATTGTTGTCCAAGTCCGGGTCGGCCTTGGCGATGTTCACGCCGACTTTGGTTTCGATCAGGGAGTCATCGATCTTGCTGCCGAAGGTGCGGGTGCCGCGGTCATCTTCGATCGGCTTTTCCCGGCTGGCGTTAACCACCGATGTGCAGCCGCTGATGCCGAGGCACAGGGTCAGGGCCAGAAGGCCTAGGCGATTAGGGGTCATTCTTCACTCCCGAACAGTTGGCTGTCGATCAAGTCGCAAAGGCAATGGATCGCCAGCAGGTGGACTTCCTGAATACGTGCGGTGACATTGGCCGGTACGCGAATCTCGACGTCTTCGGGCAAGAGCAAGGATGCCATGCCGCCGCCGTCGCGACCGGTCAATGCTACGACAATCATTTCGCGATCATGTGCGGCCTGGATCGCTTGAATAATATTGGCCGAGTTACCGCTGGTGGAGATCGCCAGAAGCACATCGCCGGGTTGGCCGAGGGCGCGGATCTGCTTGGAGAACACTTCGTTGTAGCTGTAATCGTTGGCGATCGAGGTGATCGTCGAGCTGTCGGTCGTTAATGCGATGGCCGGCAGGCTCGGGCGTTCGCGTTCGAAGCGGTTGAGCAGCTCCGATGAGAAGTGCTGGGCATCGCCGGCCGAACCGCCGTTGCCACACGAGAGCATCTTGCCTTCGTTGAGCAAGGCGTTGACCATCACTTGGCTGGCTTGCTCGATGTGCGGTGCAAGTACGTCCATCGCCTGTTGCTTGGTGTCGATACTGGCCTGAAAAAGCTGGCGGATTCGCGATTGCATGTCCATCTGTGTGACCTTAAGTAGCGCGACTTATCGGCACAAGCATGTGCGGCGCGCAAAGCAAAGAGCAAAAAAGTTGAATGAAGGTGTCCGGCCAGGCTGGGCGTTCAACTGTCGAAGGCGTTCTGCAGCCAGTTCAACTGGTCGGCGTTGCTGTCGATGGCGACCACGTCGAAGCGGCAGGGGTAATCGGCCCAGCGAGACTCGCGTTGCAGAAAGTACTGCGCGGCGAAAATCAGCTTCTGGCGCTTGCGCTCGTCGATGCTCTCGATCGCGCCGCCCCATTGGGTATTTTTTCTGTAGCGGACTTCGACGAATACTACTGTATCGCCGTCAAGCATGACCAGATCCAGCTCGCCGCGTTTACACAACCAGTTCTGTGCCAGCAGGCGCAGACCTTGTTGTTGCAGATGCGCGAGGGCTTGGCCCTCGGCATTCTTTCCGCTTTGCAAGTGTGATCGGTCAAGCATCAGCGCTGGGTGTCCGGCAGGCGCTGCACCTGGCCATTGATGAACTGGGCCCACGGCAATTGACGTTGCACGCGTTGGGTTGGCGAGATCGCCAGGCTGCCTGACAGGCCTTCGATGCGGCTGTCCGGAAGTGCCTTGAGCTGGCCCAGGCGTGGAGCGAGGCGATAGGCGTCGGCACCCATCGCATACAGTCGGCCCAGGCTGCCACCGGCCTGCGGCCATTGTGCAGTGACCTGCTGACGCAGTGGGTCGTTAGCGTCGAGCAGCCATGGCGTTTCACAGAAACGCACGCCATTCATGTCGTTGTATTGGTTCTGGTCGCCGCTGACGCTGAATACCGAAGACGTCGCATAGACCGGCACGTCGCCGGCGTACTGGAAGTTCAGGGTCGGCTTGATCTGCTGGGCCTGCTGCGGAGTCGATGCCAGGAAAATGAACTCGATGTCCTGGCGACGCGAAGGCTGGGCCGCTACTGCGGTGCCCACCGTGCTTTGCAGGCTTTTGGCGCGACCTTCGCTCTGGCGCAACTGGAACATGTCGGCGATCTGCTGGGCCAGTTGCACAGGCTGGTCGACACGCTCGATCGCAACGATGGTGCCGCCATTGGCCTGCCAGTCCTGGCTGAAGGCTTTCAATACCCGATCGCCCCATTCGCCTTTCGGCACCATGGCGGCGGCGCGATGCAGGCCGTCGGCGCGAGCACGACGGGATACTTCGCGGGCTTCATCTTCCGGGGCCAAGCCGAACTGGAAGAGTTGGGGTGGGCCCTGTTCGCCCTCGCTGTAGTTCAATGCCAGGGTGGTAATCGGCAATTGCGGGCGAAGGCTGATCTGCTTGACCAGTGGTTTTTCCAGCGGGCCGACCACCAGTTGTACGCCGTCGGCCTGGGCCTTGCGGTAGAACTCGTCCATGGAAGTCAGGCTGGCGCTGTCATAGACCTGAATGCTTGGCGGCTTCTGTCCAGCCTGTTGGGCCTGGTAGTGCGCAGCCATGAACCCTTCGCGCAGGGCTTTGGCAACCGAGGCCAGCGGGCCGTTCTGCGGCAGCAGCAAGGCGATCTTGCTCAGCGGCTGGCTTGCCAGCTCCTTGAGCTTGACCAGTGGCGTCGGCAATTGAAGCGCGGCTGGGTGTTTCGGGTTTTGTTCGCGCCAGCTGTCGATGGCGGCCTGTTGTTGCTCCAGGGTGCCGGCGGTTTTCACCGCCTTGGCCAGGCTCAACCAGCCACCGAGGTCGTCGGTGGTGGTCGGTTGCAGTTGATCGGTAGGCAGCGAAGCGATCAGCGACCAGATCGCCTCGTGGTTTTTAGCCGCGGCTTCGCCTTCCAGCAACGGCGCGATAAAGATCCGCTCCTTGGCGGCCGCCAGGGTCTGGCCATCGGCTTCAAGGGCCCGAGCACGCACGGTGCCGGTGCGCACTTGCTGTTCCACCGGCATTTCGCCCAGGTGCTGCAGGCTTGGATGGCCCAGGGACGTCAGCGCTGCCTTGGGCTGGTTGCGGGTCATCGCCAGTTC
Organism: Pseudomonas sp. R4-84; assembly: GCF_054130985.1. Classification (NCBI taxonomy): domain Bacteria; kingdom Pseudomonadati; phylum Pseudomonadota; class Gammaproteobacteria; order Pseudomonadales; family Pseudomonadaceae; genus Pseudomonas; species Pseudomonas sp. R4-84. The sequence goes on along the minus strand of NZ_CP096390.1, from coordinate 4,537,815 downwards.
GGCTGACAGCGTGCTGGCGAAAATCTGCTGGCCGGGCTTGAGTTGCTCCAGCGGCACTTGTTGCAGGATCTGTGCGGACTGGCCGGCATTGCCCTGGCGGTAGGCCAGGTCCGCGGCGCTCAGGCGCAGCAGGGCGGCTTTTTCCGGGTTTTTGCTTTGGGTGGCCTGTTCGAGCAATTGCTCGATACTGGCATCCGGGGTCCGTGGGAGTTCGCCAAGGCTGGACGAAGGCGAACTGGCGCAAGCCGCCAGGAGGGCAGCGAGGCAGAGGGCGGAGAGCAGCCGCAGGCAAGCGATCATGTAAGTGTTCCTGATACGAGATCAAATTAGCGTCGAATTGTACCCAAGCAGCGGCTGGGGCGCGATGTTAGTGGTGTGAATCGATCAATTTAGGTATTTCAAAGAGTGCGGCGCAGCATAAATCCGAGGGTGTCGATTCCCCGTGGCGAGGGAGCTTGCTCCCGCTGGGCCGCGCAGCGGCCCCAAAACCATTCAACACGGTACATCAGAATGTGGCTGTCAGATTTTTACGGCTGCTGCGCAGCCGAGCGGGAGCAAGCTCCCTCGCCACAAGTGCTAATGTGACCGGCCGAGAATGGCGGCACACGCTACAATGGCGGTTTTTACCCTCATGAGGTGTGCGTTTTGACTGCTCCAGGTGCTTCGAATTCCGCTGCTGGCTCGCTTTTCGTGGTGGCGACGCCTATTGGCAACCTGGACGATATCAGCGCCCGTGCGCTGAAGATCCTGAAGGACGTCGCCCTTATTGCCGCTGAAGATACCCGTCACTCCCAGCGCTTGCTGCAGCATTTCGGCATTTCCACGCCGCTGGCGGCGTGTCATGAACATAACGAGCGGGACGAGGGCAGTCGTTTTATCACCCGGCTGCTGGCGGGCGATAACGTGGCGCTGATTTCCGATGCCGGCACGCCGCTGATTTCCGATCCGGGTTATCACCTGGTGCGCCAGGCTCGTGCTGCCGGCATCAATGTGGTGCCAGTACCCGGGGCTTGTGCGTTGATCGCGGCGCTGTCGGCGGCCGGCTTGCCGTCGGATCGATTTATCTTCGAGGGCTTTCTGCCAGCCAAGGCGGTGGGGCGACGAGCGCGCCTGGAAGCTATAAAGGAAGAGCCGCGCACATTGATCTTTTATGAAGCGCCGCACCGTATCCTTGAATGCCTCCAGGATATGGAGCTGGTGTTTGGTCCCGAGCGCCAGGCGTTGCTGGCGCGGGAACTGACGAAAACCTTCGAGACGCTCAAGGGGCTGCCCTTGGCGCAATTGCGAGGTTTCGTCGAAAGCGACAGCAACCAACAGCGCGGTGAATGCGTTGTACTGGTGGCCGGGTGGACGCCGCCGGAAAGCGAAGACGCCGTGAGTGGCGAAGCGATGCGCGTCCTGGATCTGTTGTTGGAGGAAATGCCATTGAAACGTGCGGCGGCCCTCGCCGCGCAGATCACTGGCGAACGCAAGAATGTGCTGTATCAGGTCGCGCTGCAAAAGCAGAAGGACCAATGAAACCGCCATGCCCGGCTGGCTGCGGGCTTTTAGCGCTTGTTCTTGAGGCGCTGTACCGTTAACCTTCGCGGCGGAGAGTCGATCGGACAGTCGCTGCCCTCTATGAAAATTAGGGGGGGGAGGAAAGTCCGGGCTCCATAGGGCGAAGTGCCAGGTAATGCCTGGGAGGCGTGAGCCTACGGAAAGTGCCACAGAAAATAACCGCCTAAGCGTTTCGGCGCCGGTAAGGGTGAAAAGGTGCGGTAAGAGCGCACCGCACGGCTGGCAACAGTTCGTGGCTAGGTAAACCCCACTTGGAGCAAGACCAAATAGGGTCCCAAGGCGTGGCCCGCGCTGGGACCGGGTAGGTTGCTAAAGATGTCCAGTGATGGCCATCGTAGACGAATGACTGTTCAAGACAGAACCCGGCTTACAGATCGACTCTCCACCTTTTTCCCTCCCTGCCGGAATCGCTGGCAGACGCAGTTCCTAATACCAAAAAAATCTTACTCTTAACAAATCACTTTAACTTGTGCGCGCAGTCCCCTGTACCGCCTCAGGTTGGAGCGAAATTTCCTACGTCAGATTCTTGTTGCCCCTCCTGAAACGCTCCTAAATCTCCGATCTATAAGGCTTTTCCTTCATTCAGCGCCTTGACGGTGCGGTGGGCGCATTCCTATAGTGTGCGCAAGTGGCGGAAAGTGGCATGAAGTGGGTTTTTTTGAAGGTAAAACGCCAAAAAGTGGAGAAACGCTGACGTGTTTCGCGGAGCTAACGCAATCAGTCTCGATGCAAAAGGCCGGCTCGCCATGCCCAGCCGGTATCGTGACGAGCTCGTTTCGCGAAGTTCGGGGCAGTTGATCGTCACGATCGACGCCGTTGACCCATGTTTGTGCGTCTACCCGCTGGATGAGTGGGAAATCATCGAAACCAAACTGCGCGCACTGCCTTCGCTACGTGAAGAAAACCGTCGTTTGCAGCGCTTGTTGATCGGTAATGCCGTTGATCTTGAGCTCGACGGCAGTGGTCGTTTTCTGGTCCCGCCGCGCCTGCGCGAATACGCCAAGCTGGACAAGCGCGCGATGCTGGTGGGCCAGCTGAACAAGTTCCAACTGTGGGACGAAGATGCCTGGAATGCGGTTTCTGCCGCCGACCTTGCTGCTATTCAACAACCGGGCGCCATGCCTGATGAACTGCGTGATTTGATCCTGTGACTATTGATAGCGGCTTTAACCACATCACCGTACTGCTTGACGAAGCCGTCGAGGCTCTCGCCGTACGTCCTGATGGGTGCTATCTGGATGGCACGTTCGGGCGTGGCGGGCACAGCCGATTGATCCTCAGCCAGTTGGGACCTGATGGCCGGTTGCTGGGGTTCGACAAGGATCCTCAAGCGATTGCCACCGGGCAAGCGCTGGCGGCCGAAGACGGCCGCTTTGTCGTTGTGCAGCGCAGCTTTGCCGAGTTGGGTTCGGAAGTCGCGCAGCGTGGTTTGGCTGGCAAGATCAGCGGCGTGCTGCTGGACCTCGGCGTGTCCTCGCCGCAACTGGACGACCCGGAACGTGGCTTCAGTTTCCTCAATGACGGCCCGCTGGACATGCGCATGGATCCGTCCCGCGGCATCAGTGCCGCTGAGTTCGTCAACACCGCGCCCGTCGAAGAAATCGCCCGTGTCTTCAAGGAATACGGCGAGGAACGCTTTTCCGGCCGCATGGCGCGAGCCGTGGTCGAGCGCCGCGAGACCAAGCCATTCGAACGCACCGGTGACCTGGCCGAAGTGCTGAAGGTTGCCAACCCTGCGTGGGAGAAGGGCAAGAACCCAGCGACTCGCGCCTTCCAGGGCCTGCGTATCCATGTCAATAATGAGTTGGGTGATCTTGAGGCTGGCCTCGAGGCCGCCCTTGAGGCGCTGGAGATCGGTGGCCGGTTGGTGGTGATCAGCTTCCACTCCCTGGAAGACCGCATCGTCAAGTTGTTCATGCGCAAACTCACCAAAGGCGAAGCCGACAACCTGCCGCGCAACCTGCCGGTGCGTTTCGAGGCTTTCGTACCGAAAATCAAGATCCATGGCAAAGCGCAGTTCGCCTCCGAGGCCGAACTCAAGGCCAACCCACGTGCCCGTAGTGCTGTCATGCGTGTCGCGGAGAAGCTGCGGTGAGCAAGCTCTTCGCCAAGCCCCTGCCGGGCGGCAGCTTTTTCATGCTGCTGCTGTTCATCGGCGTGCTCGTCTCGGCCATCGCCGTGTCTTACAGCGCGCACTGGAACCGCCAGTTGCTCAACACCCTTTATAACGAACTGAGCGTGCGCGACAAGGCGCAGGCTGAGTGGGGCCGGCTGATCCTGGAGCAGAGCACCTGGACCGCCCATAGCCGTATCGAGGTATTGGCCACCGAACAATTGAAGATGCGCATCCCCGGCGCCGCCGAAGTGCAGATGGTGGCGCCATGATGAAGCTCGAAGGGGCACTGTTCCCGTGGCGGTTCCGTCTGGTCCTGGGCTTGCTCGGGATCATGGTCGCAGCGATCGCGTGGCGCATCATCGACCTGCAAGTCGTCGACCGCGACTTCCTCAAGGAGCAGGGCGATGCCCGCAGCGTGCGTCATATTCCGATCCCGGCCCACCGTGGCCTGATCACTGACCGCAACGGTGAACCCCTGGCCGTGAGCACCCCGGTGACCACTCTGTGGGCCAACGCCAAGGAAATGCAGCAGGCCAAGGAAAAGTGGCCGGCGTTGGCCGCCGCCCTCGGCCAGGATCCCAAGGCTTTGGCTGAGCGCCTTGAAGCCCAGGCCAATAAAGAATTCATCTACCTGGTGCGCGGGTTGACGCCCGAGCAAGGCCAGAGTGTGCTCGACCTGAAAGTACCTGGTGTCTATGGCATCGAAGAGTTCCGGCGTTTCTACCCGGCCGGAGAAGTCACCGCCCACATGGTCGGGTTTACCGACATCGATGACCGGGGCCGAGAAGGTGTCGAACTGGCCTATGACGAATGGCTGGCCGGGGTTGCCGGCAAGCGCCAGGTCATCAAGGATCGGCGCGGCAGGCTGATCAAGGATGTCCAAGTCACTAAAAACGCCAAGGCCGGTAAGCCCTTGGCGTTGTCCATTGACCTGCGCCTGCAATACCTGGCCAACCGCGAGCTGCGCAATGCCATCGTCGAGAACGGCGCCAAGGCCGGCAGCCTGGTGATCATGGACGTCAAGACCGGCGAGATCCTCGCCATGGTCAACCAGCCGACCTACAACCCGAACAACCGCCGTAACCTGCAACCGGCGATGATGCGTAACCGCGCAATGATCGACGTCTTCGAGCCGGGTTCGACCATGAAGGCCGTGTCCATGGCCGCCGCCCTGGAAACCGGGCGCTGGAAACCGGGTGACACCGTCGAGGTGTATCCGGGGACGTTGCAGATCGGCAAATACACCATTCGCGACGTGTCCAAGACTGAAGGCCCGGTGCTCGACCTGACCGGCATCCTGATCAATTCCAGTAACGTGGGCATGAGCAAGATCGCCTTCGATATCGGTGGCGAAGCGATCTATCGCCTGGCCCAGAAAATCGGCCTCGGCCAGGACACCGGCCTGGGCTTCCCGGGCGAGCGCGTCGGCAACCTGCCCAACTACCGTGAATGGCGCAAGGCCGAAACCGCCACGTTGTCCTATGGCTATGGTGTTTCGGTGACGGCGATCCAGCTTGTCCACGCCTTCTCGGCGCTGGCCAACAATGGGCGGATCGCACCGCTGACCCTGGTCAAGACCGACAAGGCGCCGCAAACCACCCAAGTGATTCCGGAAGACGTCGCCAAGACGATGCAAGGCATGCTGCAACAGGTGATCGAGGCGCCGCGTGGTGTCTATCGTGCCCAAGTGCCCGCCTACCATGTTGCCGGCAAGTCGGGTACGGCGCGCAAGACGTCCGTGGGTACCAAGGGCTATGCCGAGAATTCCTACCGTTCGCTGTTCGCCGGCTTCGGTCCGATGAGCGACCCGCGCTACGCCATCGTGGTGGTTATCGACGAACCGAGCAAGGCAGGCTACTTCGGTGGCCTGGTCTCTGCGCCGGTGTTCAGCAAAGTGATGTCCGGCACCCTGCGCCTGATGAACATTACTCCGGATAATCTGCCGCCGACCCAGCAGGCGAGTACCGCCCCGGTCGTTCCCTTGAAAGCCGACGGAGGGCGTGGCTGATGTCCCTGAGCCTGAACAAGATTTTTGCCCATGCCGGTCATGACCTGCTGATTCGCGAGCTGGCGCTGGACAGTCGCGACGTGCGTGCCGGGGACCTGTTCCTGGCGGTGCCGGGCGCCCGAGTTGATGGCCGCGACCATATCGCTGATGCCTTGAAACGCGGTGCGGCTGCCGTGGCCTATGAAGTGAACGGCGCGACCGTGCTGCCGATCACCGATGTCCCGCTGATTCCGGTCAAGGGCCTGGTGGCGCAGTTGTCGGATATCGCCGGGCGTTTTTATGGCGAGCCGAGCCGTCACCTGAACCTGATCGGCGTGACCGGCACCAACGGCAAGACCAGCGTGACGCAACTGGTGGCACAGGCGCTCGACTTGCTCGGGCAGCATTGTGGCATCGTGGGGACGCTGGGCAACGGTTTCCACGGGGCGCTGAAGAGCGGGCTGCACACCACGCCAAACCCGATCGCCGTGCAGGCGACCCTGGCCGACCTGAAGAAGGCTGGCGCCAAGGCCGTCGCGATGGAGGTTTCCTCCCATGGCCTCGATCAAGGTCGCGTCACCGCGTTGGCCTTCGACGTTGCCGTGCTCACCAACCTGTCCCGCGATCACTTGGACTACCACGGCACGATGCAGGCCTACGGCGAGGCCAAGGCCAAGCTGTTTGCCTGGAACAACCTGAAATGCCGGGTTATCAATGTCGATGACGAATTCGGCCGCCAGCTGGCCGCCGAGAGTCGCGAGTCGCGGTTGATCACCTACAGCCTCGAAGATTCCGGTGCCTACCTTTATGTACGCCACGCACAGTTCGACGACGAAGGCGTTCGTGCCACGTTGGTCACGCCCCAGGGCGAACACCATCTGCGCAGCACGTTGCTGGGCCGCTTCAACCTGAGCAATGTATTGGCCGCCATCGGGGCCTTGCTCGGGCTGGACTACGCGCTGGATGAAATTCTCAAGGTATTGCCAAAACTCGAGGGCCCGGCCGGGCGCATGCAGCGCTTGGGCGGAGGCACCCAGCCGCTGGTGGTGGTCGATTACGCCCATACGCCAGACGCGCTGGAGAAAGTCCTCACGGCGCTGCGTCCTCACGCCAAGGGTCGGCTGCTGTGCCTGTTCGGCTGTGGCGGCGACCGTGACCGTGGCAAACGTCCGCTGATGGCGCAAGTCGTGGAGCGGCTGGCCGATGGAGTACTCGTCACTGACGATAACCCGCGCAGCGAAGACCCCTCGCGGATCTTCGACGATATTCGCGCCGGTTTCTCGGGGCAGGATAACGTCACTTTCGTGGCCGGACGCGGCCAGGCCATTGCGCAATTGATTGCCAGTGCTTCGGCGGATGACGTCATCGTCCTGGCCGGCAAGGGCCACGAGGACTATCAGGAAATCAACGGCGAACGCCATGCGTTCTCCGACTTGGTGGAAGCCGATCACGCCCTGACCGCATGGGAGGTGGCCCATGCTTAAGGCCTTGAAACTCAGCGAGCTGACCAACGCCCTGAATGCGCGCCTGATCGCGGCGGACGCCACGTTCAACGGCGTCAGCATCGACAGCCGGGCGATTGCGCCGGGCCAACTGTTCGTCGCCCTGGCCGGGCCGCGTTTCGACGGCCACGATTATCTGAACGAAGTGGCTGGCAAAGGCGCGGTCGCGGCGTTGGTCGAGCGCGAAGTCACCAACAGCACACTGCCGCAACTGCTGGTCAGCGACACCCGCCAGGCCCTGGGCCAGCTCGGCGCGTTGAATCGCGCGGCGTTCACCAACCCGGTCGCAGCCATCACCGGCTCCAGCGGCAAGACCACGGTCAAGGAAATGCTCGCCAGCATCCTGCGCACGCGCGGCCCGGTATTGGCGACCCGTGGCAACCTGAACAACGACCTCGGTGTACCGCTGACGCTGCTTGAGCTGGCGCCGGAGCACAGCGCCGCCGTCATCGAACTCGGTGCTTCGCGGCTCGGCGAGATTGCCTACACCGTCGGCATGACCAAGCCCCACGTGGCGGTGCTCAACAACGCCGGGACCGCCCACGTGGGTGAGTTCGGCGGCCCGGAAAAGATCGTCGAGGCCAAGGGCGAGATCATCGAGGGGTTGGCTGCCGATGGCGTCGCCGTGCTGAATCTCGACGACAAGGCCTTCGAAATCTGGAAAACCCGGGCGGGCGAGCGCAAGGTGCTGACCTTTGCCTTGAGCAACCTTGCCGCGAACTTCTACGCCAGCGACCTGGACCGCGATGCTCGCGGATGCCCGGCCTTCAACCTCCACAGCCCCGACGGGGCCGAGCGCGTGCAGTTGAACCTGCTCGGCACCCATAACGTTGCCAACGCCCTGGCCGCCGCCGCCGCCGCCCATGCCCTGGGTGTTTCGTTGCCAGGCATCGCCGCGGGATTGAACGCGGTGCAACCGGTCAAGGGACGCACCGTCGCCCAACTGGCGAGCAACGGCATGCGCGTCATCGATGACACCTACAACGCTAACCCGACGTCGATGTGCGCGGCCGTGGACATCCTTGCCGGTTTCTCCGGCCGCACCGTGCTGGTGCTCGGCGATATCGGCGAATTGGGTGTGTGGGCGCAGCAAGGCCACCATGATGTCGGCGCGTATGCCCGCGGCAGGGTCGATGCGTTGTACGCCGTTGGCCCGATGATGGCCCATGCGGTATCGGCGTTTGGCGAGCATGCACAGCATTTCACCACCCAGGCCGAGTTGATCCAGGCCCTGGGTGCCGAGCAAGACCCGAACACCACCTTATTGATCAAGGGCTCACGCAGTGCGGCGATGGAAAACATCGTTGCGGCTTTGTGCGGCACCCGTATGGAGAAACATTAATGCTGCTGCTGCTAGCGGAGTACCTGCAACAGTTCCACAAAGGCTTCGCGGTCTTCCAGTACCTGACCCTGCGCGGGATCCTGGGTGTGCTGACCGCGCTGTCGTTGTCGCTGTTCCTGGGCCCGTGGATGATCCGCACCTTGCAGAACCTGCAGATCGGCCAGTCGGTCCGCAACGACGGTCCGCAATCGCACCTGTCCAAGTCCGGTACCCCGACCATGGGCGGCGCGTTGATTCTCTCGTCCATCGGCATCAGCACCTTGCTCTGGGCCGACCTGGCGAACCGCTATGTCTGGGTCGTGTTGCTGGTGACCCTGTTCTTCGGCGCCATCGGCTGGGTAGACGACTACCGCAAGGTCATCGAGAAGAATTCCCGTGGGCTGCCAAGCCGCTGGAAATATTTCTGGCAGTCGGTGTTCGGCCTCGGCGCGGCGATCTTCCTTTATATGACTGCCGCTTCGCCGGTGGAAACCACCCTGATCCTGCCAATGCTCAAGGACTACAGCATCCCGCTGGGCGCTGGCTTCATCGTGCTGACCTACCTGGTCATCGTTGGATCGAGCAACGCGGTCAACCTCACCGATGGCCTCGACGGCCTGGCGATCATGCCGACGGTCATGGTTGGCGGCGCGCTGGGGATCTTCTGCTACCTGTCGGGCAACGTGAAATTCGCCGAATACCTGCTGATCCCTTATGTACCGGGCGCGGGCGAGTTGATCGTGTTCTGCGGCGCGCTGATCGGTGCCGGCCTCGGTTTCCTTTGGTTCAACACCTACCCGGCGCAAGTCTTCATGGGTGACGTCGGCGCGTTGGCGCTGGGCGCGGCCCTGGGCACCATTGCCGTCATCGTTCGCCAGGAAATCGTCCTGTTCATCATGGGCGGTGTGTTCGTGATGGAGACCCTGTCAGTCGTCATTCAGGTTGCTTCCTTTAAATTGACCGGCCGCCGCGTATTCCGCATGGCGCCGATCCACCACCACTTTGAACTCAAGGGCTGGCCCGAGCCGCGCGTGATCGTCCGTTTCTGGATCATCACCGTGATTCTGGTGCTGATCGGCCTTGCCACCCTGAAGCTGAGGTAGAACGAGTGTCCCTGATCGCTTCTGACCACTTCCGCATCGTTGTCGGCCTCGGCAAGAGCGGCATGTCCCTGGTTCGCTTCCTGGCGAACCGGGGCGTGTCGTTTGCCGTGGCCGATACGCGGGAAAATCCGCCTGAGCTGGCCACGCTGCGCCGTGACTATCCGCAGGTGGACGTGCGTTGTGGCGAGCTGGACGTCGAGTTCCTGTGCCGCGCCGATGAGCTCTACGTGAGCCCCGGCCTGGCCCTGGCGACTCCGGCGCTGCAGGCTGCGGCTGCCCGAGGCGTGAAACTGTCCGGCGACATCGAGCTGTTCGCCCGCAACGCGAAGGCGCCGATTGTCGCCATCACCGGCTCCAACGCGAAAAGCACCGTGACCACTCTGGTCGGTGAAATGGCCGCGGCGGCCGGCAAGCGCGTCGCCGTGGGCGGCAACCTGGGGACCCCTGCCCTGGACCTGCTCGGCGATGACATCGAGCTGTATGTCATGGAACTGTCGAGCTTCCAGCTTGAGACCACCGACCATCTCGGCGCCGAAGTGGCGACGGTGCTCAACATCAGCGAAGACCACATGGACCGCTACAGCGGCCTGCCGGCGTATCACCTGGCCAAGCACCGGGTTTTCCGTGGCGCCCGCCAGGTCGTGTTCAACCGCCAGGACGCGTTGACCCGTCCGCTGATGGGTGAAGGGCTGCCGTGCTGGACCTTCGGCTTGGGTGTTCCGGATTTCAAAGGCTTCGGCTTGCGTGAAGAGAACGGCGAAAAATACCTCGCTTTCCAATTCCAGAACCTGATGCCAGTGCGTGAGTTGAAAATCCGCGGCGCCCACAACCAGGCCAATGCCCTTGCGGCGCTGGCCCTGGGCCACGCGGTCGGTCTGCCGTTCGACGCAATGCTCTCGGCCTTGCGCCAGTTCGCAGGGCTGGAACACCGCTGCCAATGGGTGCGCGATCTGGATGGCGTGGCCTGGTACAACGATTCCAAGGCCACCAATGTCGGTGCCGCGCTGGCGGCCATCGAAGGCCTGGGCGCGGACATCGACGGCAAGCTCGTGCTGATCGCCGGTGGTGACGGCAAGGGCGCCGACTTCAAGGACCTGCGCGGCCCCGTGGCCGCCAATTGCCGTGCCGTGGTGCTAATGGGCCGCGACCGCGAACTGATCGCCCAGGCGTTGGGCGATGCGGTGCCGCTGGTTCGTGTCGCTTCGCTGGATGAGGCGGTGCAGCAATGCCGCGCCCTCGCGCAAGCGGGCGATGCCGTCCTGTTGTCGCCGGCCTGCGCCAGTTTCGACATGTTCAAGAACTACGAAGAGCGCGGGCGCCAGTTCGCCCAGGCCGTGGAGGACTTGGCATGAGCTTGCTGAACATCATCAAGCCGTACCCGTCGCCGCTGATCACCGGCCGTGGCATCGACCTCGATTTCCCGATGCTCGCCGGTTGCCTGGCATTGCTCGGCCTGGGCCTGGTGATGATCACCTCTGCGTCGTCGGAAGTGGCTGCCGTTCAGTCGGGCAACACGCTTTACCACATGATCCGCCATCTGATTTACCTGGTGATCGGCCTGGGTGCCTGCATCGTGACCATGATGGTGCCGATCGCCACTTGGCAACGCTTGGGCTGGATGATGCTGTTGGGGGCCTTCGGCCTGCTGGTCATGGTGTTGGTGCCGGGCATCGGCCGCGAGGTCAACGGCTCGATGCGCTGGATCGGCTTCAGTTTTTTCAACGTCCAGCCTTCGGAAATCGCCAAGGTCTTCGTGGTGATTTTCCTTGCCGGTTACCTGGTGCGTCGCCAGAAGGAAGTGCGCGAAAGCTGGATGGGCTTCTTCAAGCCATTCATCGTGTTGCTGCCCATGGCGGGCCTGTTGCTGATGGAGCCGGACTTCGGCGCCACGGTAGTGATGATGGGCGCGGCTGCGGCGATGCTGTTTCTCGGTGGGGTCGGGCTGTTCCGCTTCATCCTGATGGTTGCGCTGGCCGTGGCGGCGGTGACCGTGCTGGTGCAGGCACAACCGTATCGAATGGCGCGCCTGATCACGTTTACCGATCCGTGGGCCGACCAGTTCGGTTCCGGCTATCAATTGACCCAGGCCTTGATCGCCTTCGGCCGTGGCGAGTGGCTGGGCGTGGGCTTGGGCAACAGTGTGCAGAAGCAGTTCTATCTGCCGGAAGCGCATACCGACTTCGTGTTTTCGGTACTGGCCGAAGAACTCGGCGTCGTGGGCTCCTTGTGCACCGTTGCACTGTTCGTGTTCGTCTGCGTGCGCGGCATGTACATCGGCTTGTGGGCCGAGAAGGCCAAGCAGTTCTTCGCCGCGTATGTGGCGTATGGCCTGTCGTTCCTGTGGATCGGCCAGTTCCTGATCAACATCGGCGTGAACGTCGGCCTGTTGCCGACCAAGGGCCTGACGCTGCCGTTCCTCAGTTATGGCGGCAGCTCCCTGGTGATCTGCTGTGCCTGTCTTGGCCTGTTGCTGCGCATCGAATGGGAGAGCCGAACCCACTTGGGCAGCGAAGAGATGGAATTCCAGGAGAGCGACTTCGCCGAGGAGCCGACTCATGGGCGCTAACGTGCTGATTATGGCGGGCGGTACCGGCGGGCATGTGTTCCCGGCGCTGGCCTGTGCCCGGGAGTTCCAGGCGCGCGGCTACACCGTGCATTGGCTGGGTACGCCACGGGGCATCGAGAATGAGTTGGTGCCCGCTGCCGGCCTGGAGCTGCACCGGATCAATGCCAGCGGCCTGCGGGGCAAAGGCAAGCTATCGCTGCTCAAGGCGCCGCTGATGCTGCTCAAGTCGGTCTGGCAGGCGCGGGCGATCATTCGTCGGCTGCGGCCGGTGTGCGTGGTCGGTTTTGGTGGCTATGTGACCGGCCCCGGCGGTGTTGCGGCAAAACTGGCCGGTGTGCCGGTGATCGTCCACGAGCAGAATGCCGTGGCCGGTACCGCCAATCGGTTATTGGTGCCGTTGGCCGCCCGGGTATGTGAAGCCTTCCCGGACACCTTTACCCTGTCGGGCAGCCGTCGCACCACGGGTAATCCCGTGCGTACGGAGCTGTTCCTCGCTGCACCGCGCCCGGCCCTGGCCGGACGCAAGGCGCGTTTGCTGGTCCTGGGCGGAAGCCTGGGGGCCGAACCGTTGAACAAGCTGCTGCCCGAAGCCCTGTCGCAGGTTGCCCCCGAACTGCGGCCGGAAGTGTTTCACCAGGCCGGCAAAAACCACGATGAAGTGACTGCCGAACGCTATCGCGCCGCTGGCGTCGAGGCGCAAGTGCAGCCCTTCATCAAAGACATGGCCCAGGCCTATGGCTGGGCCGACCTGGTGGTCTGTCGCGCAGGCGCGCTGACCATCAGTGAACTGGCTGCCGCCGGTCTGCCCTCGATGCTGGTGCCTTTGCCCCATGCCATCGACGATCACCAGACTCGCAACGCCGATTATTTGGCCCGTGAAGGCGCTGCCTTCCTGATGCCGCAAAGAACGACTGGCGCCGCGGATCTTGCCGCGCGCCTGACAGAGGTCTTGATGCAGCCGCAAACACTCGAAGACATGGCTCGCGCCGCGCGCCGCCTGGCCAAACCTGATGCCACGGCCCAAGTGGTCGACACCTGCCTGGAGGTGGCCCATGGTTGAGAATCGCAAAGCCATGCCACAACCGGAAATGCGCCGCATCCGTCGCATCCACTTCGTCGGTATCGGCGGCGTGGGCATGTGCGGGATCGCCGAGGTGTTGCTGAACCTGGGTTACCAGGTTTCGGGTTCCGACCTGAAGGCTTCCCCGGTCACCGAACGCCTGGAATCGTTCGGTGCGCAGATCTTTATCGGCCACCGTGCCGAGAACGCCGCCAATGCCGACGTGCTGGTGGTGTCCAGCGCCGTGAACACCTCCAACCCGGAGGTTGCCACTGCCCTGGAACGTCGTATTCCCGTGGTGCCACGGGCCGAGATGCTGGCCGAGCTGATGCGTTATCGCCACGGCATCGCCGTCGCCGGCACCCACGGCAAGACCACCACCACCAGCCTGATCGCCTCGGTGTTCGCCGCCGGTGGCCTGGACCCGACCTTTGTGATCGGTGGTCGCCTGAATGCCGCGGGCACTAATGCCCAGCTGGGCACCAGCCGCTACCTGATCGCCGAAGCCGACGAGAGCGATGCGAGTTTCCTGCACCTGCAACCGCTGGTGGCCGTGGTGACCAACATCGACGCCGACCACATGGCGACCTACGACGGCGACTTCAACAAGCTGAAGAAAACCTTCGTCGAGTTCCTCCACAACCTGCCGTTCTATGGTTTGGCCGTGGTGTGCCTGGACGACCCGGTGGTTCGTGAAATCCTGCCACTGATCAAGCGCCCAACCGTGACCTACGGCTTTGGGGAAGAAGCCGATGTGCGCGCCATCAATGTGCGCCAGAAGGGCATGCAGACCTTCTTCACCGTGTTGCGTCCTGACCGCGAGCCGTTGGACGTCTCGGTGAACATGCCCGGCAACCACAACGTGCTCAATGCCTTGGCCACCATCTGCATAGCCAGCGACGAAGGCGTCAGCGACGAAGCCATCGTCCAGGGCTTGTCGGGCTTCCAGGGCGTGGGCCGACGTTTTCAGGTCTACGGCGAGCTGCCGGTGGACGGCGGTAACGTGATGCTGGTGGACGATTACGGCCACCACCCGACCGAAGTCGCGGCGGTGATCAAGGCCGTGCGCGGTGGCTGGCCGGAGCGGCGTCTGGTGATGGTCTATCAACCGCACCGGTACAGCCGCACCCGCGACCTGTACGACGATTTTGTCCAGGTCCTGGCCGATGCCAACGTGCTGCTGTTGATGGAAGTCTATCCGGCGGGCGAAGAGCCGATCCCCGGCGCCGACAGCCGCCAGCTGTGCCACAGCATCCGCCAGCGTGGCCAGTTGGACCCGATCTACATCGACCGTGGCGTGGACCTCGCGCCGCTGGTCAAGCCATTGCTGCGCGCTGGGGACATCCTGCTGTGCCAGGGCGCGGGTGACATCGGTGGCCTGGCCCCGAAATTGTTGAATAGTCCGTTATTCGCCGGAGCCATCGTGGCCTCCAGCGAGGGGAAACTGAAATGACTGCTGCATACGCCAACCTGGCCTCGACCCTTGACCCGAAAGCCTTCGGCCGCGTCGCCGTGCTGTTCGGCGGCAAGAGTGCCGAGCGCGAGGTGTCCCTCAAGTCCGGTAACGCCGTGTTGCAAGCCTTGCAGAGCGCTGGCGTCGACGCCTTCGGCATCGACGTGGGCGACGATTTCCTGCAGCGCCTGCTGAGCGAAAAAATCGACCGTGCGTTCATCATTCTCCACGGTCGCGGCGGCGAAGACGGCAGCATGCAAGGGCTGCTCGAATGCCTGGGCATTCCCTACACCGGCAGCGGCATCCTCGCGTCGGCCCTGGCGATGGACAAGCTGCGCACCAAGCAGGTCTGGCACAGCCTCGGCATTCCGACGCCGCGTCACGCCGTGCTCGCCAGCGAGGCCGATTGTATTTCGGCGGCCACGGAACTGGGCTTTCCTTTGATCGTCAAACCGGCCCATGAAGGTTCCAGTATTGGCATGGCGAAAGTGAATTCGCTGCCTGAGTTGACCGCAGCCTGGAAGGACGCCAGTTCCTACGATTCGCAAGTGTTGGTCGAGCAATGGATCACCGGTCCGGAGTTCACCATCGCCACCCTGCGTGATCAGGTGTTGCCCCCGATTGCCCTGGGCACGCCCCACACGTTCTACGACTACGACGCCAAATACATCGCCAATGACACCCAGTACCGCATTCCCTGCGGGCTGGATGCCGCCAAGGAAAAAGAACTGATGGACCTCACGGCCAAGGCTTGTGAGGCGCTGGGCATCGCCGGTTGGGGCCGAGCGGACGTGATGCAGGACGCCGATGGGCAGTTCTGGTTCCTGGAAGTCAACACCGCCCCCGGCATGACCGATCACAGCCTGGTGCCGATGGCGGCGCGTGCCGCCGGCCTGGATTTCCAGCAACTGGTGCTGGCGATCCTGGCTGCCAGTGTCGGCCATCAAGAGCCAAGAGGTTAAGCCATGCAAGGCGCATCGCTTCGTCATCAGCCATCCGCACCCGGTCGCAAGCCGGTGCCGCGGGGTGCCAGCCGAATGGTGGCCAAAGAGCCGATGTCGGCGCGCTTGCCGAAAGCCAATTTTGGTTTTCTCAAGAGCCTGTTCTGGCCGGTGCTGCTGGTGGCGTTGGGGTTCGGCACGTATGAAGGCGCGCAACGGTTGCTGCCTTATGCCGACCGGCCGATTGCCCGGATCAACGTCCAGGGCGACCTGAGCTACATCAGCCAGCAGGCGGTGCAGCAGCGGATTGCCCCGTTCGTCGCGTCGAGCTTCTTCACCATCGACCTGGCGGGGATGCGCACGGAACTGGAGCAGATGCCCTGGATCGCCCACGCCGAAGTCCGGCGAGTGTGGCCGGACCAGGTGTCGATCCGCCTGGAAGAGCAATTGCCGGTGGCCCGTTGGGGCGACGAGTCGCTGTTGAACAACCAGGGCCAGGCGTTTACGCCACGGGAACTGGCCAATTATGAACATTTGCCCCAACTGTTCGGTCCACAGCGGGCCCAGCAACAAGTGATGCAGCAATACCAGGTGTTGAGCCAGATGTTGCGGCCATTGGGCTTCTCCATCGCGCGCCTGGAATTGCGTGAACGCGGCAGCTGGTTCCTGACCACTGGCGCGGGCAGCTCGGGGCCGGGCATCGAGCTGCTGCTCGGGCGCGGCAACCTGGTGGAAAAGATGCGCCGCTTCATCGCCATCTATGACAAGACGCTCAAAGAACAGATTACGAACATTGCGCGCATCGATCTGCGCTACGCCAACGGCCTCGCTGTTGGCTGGCGGGAAC
This sequence comes from Pseudomonas sp. R4-84, assembly GCF_054130985.1. Lineage (NCBI taxonomy): Bacteria > Pseudomonadati > Pseudomonadota > Gammaproteobacteria > Pseudomonadales > Pseudomonadaceae > Pseudomonas > Pseudomonas sp. R4-84. The sequence goes on along the minus strand of NZ_CP096390.1, from coordinate 4,521,359 downwards.
CTGTAGCGCCGACGACGGCCGAACCCGCCGTCGCGAAGAATTAAGAAGAGGCAGGACCCATGGCAAACGTGCAAAGCGGGAAAATGATCGTCGGTCTGGATATCGGCACTTCCAAGGTGGTTGCGCTGGTAGGCGAGGTCGCGGACGACGGCACGCTGGTCATCGTCGGAATCGGTACACACCCGTCCCGCGGCTTGAAAAAAGGCGTGGTGGTGAACATCGAGTCCACCGTGCAATCGATCCAGCGCGCCATCGAAGAAGCGCAGCTGATGGCCGGTTGCCGGATCCACTCGGCGTTCGTCGGCGTGGCGGGCAATCACATCCGCAGCCTGAACTCCCACGGCATCGTGGCGATTCGTGATCGCGAAGTCAGCTCCGCCGACCTCGAGCGCGTACTCGACGCGGCCCAGGCCGTAGCGATTCCGGCCGACCAGCGCGTGCTGCACACCCTGCCGCAGGACTACGTGATCGATAACCAGGAAGGCGTGCGCGAGCCCCTGGGCATGTCGGGCGTGCGCCTGGAAGCCAAGGTCCACGTGGTGACCTGTGCGGTGAACGCCGCGCAGAACATCGAGAAATGCGTGCGCCGCTGCGGCCTGGAAATCGACGACATCATCCTCGAGCAGCTGGCCTCGGCGTACTCGGTGCTGACCGACGACGAGAAAGAGCTGGGCGTATGCCTGGTGGACATCGGCGGCGGCACCACCGACATCGCGATCTTCACCGAAGGCGCGATTCGCCACACGGCCGTGATCCCGATTGCAGGCGATCAGGTGACCAACGACATCGCGATGGCGCTGCGCACCCCGACCCAGTACGCCGAGGAAATCAAGATCCGCTACGCCTGCGCCCTGGCGAAACTGGCCGGTGCCGGTGAAACCATCAAGGTGCCGAGCGTCGGCGACCGTCCGCCGCGCGAACTGTCGCGCCAGGCCCTGGCCGAAGTGGTCGAGCCGCGTTACGACGAGTTGTTCACGCTGATCCAGGCCGAACTGCGTCGCAGTGGCTACGAAGACCTGATCCCGGCCGGCATCGTGCTGACCGGCGGTACGTCGAAGATGGAAGGCGCGGTCGAGCTGGCCGAAGAGATTTTCCACATGCCGGTGCGCCTGGGCGTGCCGCATGGCGTCAAGGGGCTGGACGACGTGGTCCGCAACCCGATCTATTCCACCGGCGTGGGCCTGTTGATGTACGGCCTGCAGAAGCAATCCGACGGGATCTCGTTCTCGGGAATTGGCAGCCGCGATAGCTACAGCAGCGACGAGCCCAAGGCTCCGCTGTTCGAGCGGCTCCAGGCCTGGGTGAAAGGCAATTTCTAAAGATTCAAGCTTCAGGCGCCGGGTTTCAGGCTCGGCGTTGCAAGACGGCAATAAAACGCAGTAGGCGAAAAAACTAGAGAATGAAAGGAGAGGGAACATGTTCGAACTCGTAGACAACATCCCCGCTAGCCCGGTTATCAAAGTAATCGGTGTCGGCGGTGGCGGCGGCAACGCTGTCAACCACATGGTCAAGAGCAACATCGAAGGCGTCGAATTCATCTGCGCCAACACCGATGCTCAAGCGCTGAAAAACATCGGCGCGCGGACCATCCTTCAACTGGGCACCGGCGTGACCAAGGGCCTGGGTGCCGGCGCGAATCCCGAGGTTGGCCGTCAGGCTGCCCTGGAAGACCGCGAGCGCATCGCTGAAGTCCTGGCCGGCACCAACATGGTGTTCATCACCACGGGCATGGGCGGTGGTACCGGTACCGGTGCAGCGCCGATCATTGCCGAAGTGGCCAAGGAAATGGGCATCCTCACCGTTGCGGTGGTGACCCGTCCGTTCCCGTTCGAAGGCCGCAAGCGCATGCAGATCGCCGATGAAGGCATCCGCGCGCTGAGCGAAAGCGTCGACTCGTTGATCACCATCCCCAACGAGAAGCTGCTGACCATCCTGGGTAAAGACGCAAGCCTGCTGTCGGCTTTCGCCAAGGCTGACGATGTACTGGCCGGTGCCGTTCGCGGTATCTCCGACATCATCAAGCGTCCAGGCATGATCAACGTCGACTTTGCCGACGTGCGCACCGTGATGTCCGAAATGGGCATGGCAATGATGGGCACTGGCTGCGCCAGCGGTCCGAACCGTGCTCGCGAAGCCACCGAAGCGGCCATCCGCAACCCGCTGCTGGAAGATGTAAACCTGCAGGGCGCCCGCGGCATCCTGGTGAACATCACCGCCGGTCCGGACTTGTCTTTGGGCGAGTACTCCGACGTGGGTAGCATCATCGAGGCATTCGCTTCCGACCACGCGATGGTCAAGGTCGGCACCGTGATCGATCCGGACATGCGGGACGAGCTGCACGTGACCGTGGTTGCCACTGGCCTGGGCGCGAAAATCGAGAAGCCGATGAAGGTGATCGACAACACCGTGCAGACTGCCATGGCTTCGCAGCCACAGCAGCCAGCTGCCGCTCGTCAGGAAACGCCTGCGGTGAACTACCGTGACCTGGACCGTCCGACCGTCATGCGCAACCAGGCCCAGGCCGGTGCTGCGACTGCCGCGAAGATGAATCCGCAAGATGATCTGGATTACCTGGACATCCCGGCTTTCCTGCGTCGTCAGGCCGATTGATGGAATGTATCAGGGGTATACGGGTGATTGGTGTTCAGCAAAGGTCTGGTCTGCTATCATCGCCAGCCTTTGTTGATACCAGTTCGCAATTTGCGCTGAAGCGGCCCATGCCATGATTAAACAACGCACCCTGAAGAATATTATCCGTGCCACAGGTGTCGGCCTGCACTCCGGCGAGAAGGTCTACCTGACCCTCAAGCCCGCGCCTGTCGACACCGGCATCGTGTTTTGTCGTGCCGACCTCGACCCTGTGGTGCAGATTCCTGCTCGCGCGGAAAACGTCGGTGAAACCACTATGTCGACCACACTGGTCAACGGTGACGTCAAAGTGGACACGGTGGAGCATTTGCTCTCGGCCATGGCTGGCCTGGGCATCGATAACGCCTACGTCGAGCTCTCCGCGTCCGAAGTCCCGATCATGGATGGCAGTGCCGGACCCTTCGTATTCCTGATTCAATCGGCTGGCCTGGAAGAGCAGGACGCGGCCAAAAAATTCATCCGCATCCTGCGGGAAGTGACAGTGGAAGACGGCGACAAGCGCGCCACTTTCGTCCCTTTCGAAGGGTTCAAGGTGAGCTTCGAGATCGATTTCGATCACCCGGTTTTCCGTGACCGCACCCAGAGTGCAAGCGTGGACTTTTCCAGCACTTCGTTCGTAAAAGAAGTCAGCCGCGCCCGTACCTTCGGTTTCATGAGTGACATCGAGTACCTGCGCAAGCACAACCTCGCACTCGGCGGCAGCGTTGAAAATGCGATCGTGGTCGACTCCGATGGCGTGTTGAACGAAGACGGCCTTCGTTATGAAGACGAATTCGTCAAGCACAAGATCCTCGATGCAATCGGCGACCTCTACCTGCTGGGCAATAGCCTGATTGGTGAGTTCAAGGGCTTCAAGTCCGGCCACGCACTGAACAACCAGCTGCTGCGCAAGTTGATTGAGCAGAAAGATGCTTGGGAAGTCGTGACGTTCGAAGACGCCAGCACCGCACCCATCTCTTACATGCGTCCTGTCGCGGCCGTGTAAGCAAAAAACCTCTCTAGTTTTTTAAGGGCTGCCTTCGGGTGGCCCTTTTTTATGGCGGCAATGAAGCCCGTGTGGGTCATTTCCTAAGGGATTGCGATATTCCCCTATAGGACGCTTCCCAAACGTCGCCGAACCCGTTGTTACTCGATGGAACAACCCTCTGAAGTAAGTCACGCTGAATGCCCTTGAAAACCAATCCCGCGCAAGACGCGGGCACCAAGGGAAGTCATGCCAGCAGACCGATCTGAACAGCACCAACTCGATTTCAATCAAAGCGACGCCGACACGGTTTTTGCCCCGTCACGTTCCCTCCTGGAACAAGCGGCGGCAAACGCCTGGGGGGATCGGCAACATGCTTGATCAACGGCCCACCTTCTTCGACCACAGCCGCCACACCCTGAGCGTCTGCGACCTCACAGCCCATCTCGACGTCCTGGCCTTCACCGGCGAGGAGCACCTGAGCCGGCCCTACCACTACCGCATCGAATTCACCTGCACCGAGCGCGACCTGGTGGCCACCGACCTGCTCAACCGGGATGCTTACTTCAGTCTTTACCCGCTGCCGCCACCGCCGACGCCCAAGGGCTTCGCGCCGCCGGAGATCAAGCCGCTGCGCACGTTCAATGGCGCGATCACGGCGTTCAAGCGCCTGTCCGGCTCCAACGACGAAGCCCGCTACGAAATCACGTTGCAACCGCGTTTCGCGCTGTTGGCGCGGGGCAAGCAGTTTCGGATCTACCAGCACCAGTCGGTGCCGCAGATCGTCGAACACATCCTGCGTACGCGCCATGATTTCCGGGGCCAGCATTTCTATTTCAATGTGGTGCGCGACTACCCCCGGCGTGAACAGGTCATGCAATACGACGAAAGCGATCTGGCCTTCATCGAGCGCCTGCTGGCTGATGTCGGCATCTGGTACCGGGTGGTCAGCGATGACCGCCTGAGCATCGACGTGGTGGAGTTTCACGACGACCAGCGGCACTACCAGCGCGGCGTCAAATTGCCGTGTCGCCCGCCGTCCGGCTTGTGCGCCAGCGAGCAGGACGCGGTCTGGCACCTGCAAACCGCCCACCAGGTGGTGGAAAAAAACATCAACTTTCGCGCCTACCACCATCGCGAGGCCTACGCATTCCTCGACGGCGAGGTCGACCATACCCGCCGCGCCAAGGGCACCTACGGCGAGGCCTATCACTACGGCGAACCTTACACGGTGCTGGGCGAGCGCTACGCCCTGGACGAGGACCTGCAAAGCGAAAGTGGTTTTTTCTACGCGCGCCTGCGCCATGAACTTTACCTCAACGACCAGACCCGCCTCAGCGGCACCACCAGCAGCGCTACCCTGGCCCCGGCCCAGATGCTCGAAATCACCGGCGGCGCGCCCCAGGCCTTCGAGTTCGGCGCGGTGATCGTCAGCCTGCGCACCGAAGCGGCCCGGGACCGCAGCTTCATCGCCACCTTCCAAGCGATTCCTTACTCGGAAACCGTGTGCTTTCGCCCACCGCTGCCGCCCAAGCCGCGCATCAGCGGCACCATTCCCGCCCGCGTCAGTCACCCGGAAGTCAACCCGCCGTACGCTGACCTCGACTTCGAGGGCCGCTACAAGGTGCGCTTCCTGTTCGACCGCGACACCTGGCAAGCCGGCCGCGAAAGCGCCTGGCTGCGCCTGGCCCGACCCTACGGCGGCGACACCCACGGCCTGCATTTCCCGCTGCAGGCCGGCACCGAAGTGGCGGTGGCTTTCGAGCACGGCGACCCCGACCGCCCCTACATCGCCCACGCCCTGCACGACGACCGGCACCCGGACCCCGTCACCGCCCGCAACGAGCGCCGCAACGTGCTGCGCACCCCGACCAACAACAAACTACGCATGGACGACACCCGCGGGCAGGAGCACATCAAGCTCAGCACCGAGCACAGCGGCAAGAGCCAGTTGAACCTGGGGCATCTGGTGGATGCCGAGCAGACGAAGCGGGGGGAAGGGTTTGAGTTGCGCACCGATGGACATGGCGCCCTTCGTGCGGGCAAGGGGGTGTTTATCAGTGCTGATGAGCAAACCCAGGCCAAGGGCGACGTCCTCACCATGGACCCGGCCACCGCCCAGGTCGAAGGTGCCAGACAGCAGATGGCCGAATGGCAGGACATCGCACAGGCCCACCACAGCCGCGAACCCGACCTGCGCGGCTTGGAACAACTCCAGGCCGACGCAAAAGACCTTTCGGCTGCCGCCATCCTGCTCAGCGCCCCCCAGGGCATCGGCGCCGTCACCCCGGCCAGCCTGCTGCTCAAGAGCGGCGACGCGCTGTACCTGCAAAGCCACAACGAAATCAACCTCGCCGCCGCCAAGCGGCTGTCGGCCCACGCCAACCAGGGCATCTCGCTGCTGGCCCAACAGGAAGGCCTGCGCCTGGTCTCCGGCAAAGGACCCCTGGACATCGAATCCCACGGCGATGGGCTGGGCATGAAAGCCCAGCTGGACATCACCGTGCAGTCGGTGCAGGGGCATGTGCAGGTGACGGCGAAGAATGGCCTCACCCTGGCGTGTGGGGGTGGGTTCATTCGGATTACCCCGACCGGCGCAATCGATATCCATAGCCCCGGCAAGCTGAACCTCAAGGGGCAGCACGTCTGGGAACTGCCTGCCGGGCAATCTTTTGCACTGGCGGATTTGCCGCAATCGGTGTGCAAGGAATGCCTGGAGATGGCCCGCGAAAACGCCGTGGGAATTCTTCCGCGTGAAAGCTGAAATAAGGAATACATACATGGCAGCGCCAAGCGAATGGCAACAGCAGATAGAACACGTCTGCGTGACTGCGGACATACAGCGAGTGGACCTTTTGCTGGACCAGTCCGACTGGGACAGCTGCGCTATCCCGGCCCTGAAACAAATAACGCCAGAGATAGCATGGCATTCGTTGTTTACCGGTACACCGGAGGAAAACCTGCTGGAGCAAGCGCCGCTGTTGATGCGGCTGGATCTGGCGCATTGGCAACATCGAGCCTGGCTGGAAGAACTCATGACTCACTGTGCAGCCGATGCCCGGCTGTTGGTCGCGATCTCCCCGTTGCCCTTCGACGCGCTCAGCCTGGCCCTGCAAACCTTGTCCCAAATGAACTGGGGTGGGCAGCCAGGCTTGTTGCGGTACTACGACCCGCGAATCTTCCCTCTGTTGATCTCCTCCATCTTGAGCGACCAACAGCGCCTCCAATTCCTGCTCCCTGTCAGTTACTGGAGCTGGCTGGATCGGGACGGCCAGCCGCAATGGCGACGGGGCGCCAGCCAGACACGGGGGCGCATCGACATACCGCCCACCGTCGAACTGAGTGATGAGCAATGCGACCTGATCGGATGCATCTCCGATGCGCAGCAGCTTTTTGATAGCGGCCAATTTGATCAGCTTGAGGAAAGCCAGGAGCAGCGTTTCGCGTTGTTATATCGGCTGGTCGTAAAGGCAGGCAAAGAGAATTACTTCAACGATCTCAGCGAGTATGTGCGCAACTGCGCTTTTTAGTTCCAAGGAGGACCGGCAATGGTCGCGGTGGCTATTGCTGCATAACGGATCGCATGCAAAAAAATCTTCCGGACGAAGCGGTTTTTTGCGTGATTTTAGGAAGTTGATAAAAAGGACTTTTCCATGAGGCAGTTGATGTTCCGCAAATCGATAGTGCGAGGTTCTTGTGCCCTGCTGGGGTTGATGTTGCATGGGTGTTCTTCTGCGGATAATGAGATGGCGGGAGGGAATATAGAAGCCGTTAACCATACGTTGAATGCGATCAATTGGTTGTCGGTTAACGGATATAGGGCGGACGGGGGAGGAGGCAGTTCGTGTTGCATCATTATGCCGACCAAATGGCGTCCAGGTTTGAAGGCTTATATTGAATGGGAGGTGGATCCTGATCCTTTTGCGGATGCACCGCCTTTAGGAACCGATGAATTTCGAGTTTTTATGGTAAAGCACAAGATTAATTATCAACGGCATAGCGCAACGGTAGAAATTCCGGAATGGCCGGGAACGGAATCCTGTGGCTTAAAGGTCCATTTTTTAGTTTGCAATCAAATTAAGGTCACTACTTCCTGTTGGGGCTACGGCTCACCCAAAAATCCTATTAAAGAACCGCTTGAAATGAAGGAGCCTGCCGTATGCCCGAAATAAAAACTAATTCGAGGGCTTACAAAGTGCTGCCGTTGTCGGTGCTCAGAAGGTGGGCGTCGCAGGGGCTCTATGCCTCGCTGGGATTGATGCTACATGGGTGTTCTTCAGGGGACAACGAGATGGCGGGAGGGAATATAGAAGCCGTTAACCATACGTTGAATGCGATCAATTGGTTATCGGTTAACGGATATAGGGCGGACGGGGGAGGAGGCAGTTCGTGTTGCATCATTATGCCGACCAAATGGCGTCCAGGGTTGAAGGCTTATATTGAATGGGAGGTGGATCCTAATCGACACGCAAAATTACCTTCGGTCACCTCAATTGTGTTTCGCGAAGCATATGCCAAGCATTCGGCTAACTACCGGCGGCATAGCGCTACGGTAGAAATCCCGGAGTGGTCAGGAACGGACTCCTGCGGCTTGAAGGTCCATTTTCTTGTTTGCAATCAAATCAAGGTCACTACTTCCTGCTGGGGGTACGGTTCACCCCAAAATCCTATTAAAGAACCGCTTGGGATGAAGGAGCCTGCCGTATGCCCGAAATAGAAACTAATTCGAAGGCATACGAAGTGCTGCCGTTGTCGATGCCCAGGAGGTGGGCGTTGCAGGGGCTCTATGCCTTGCTGGGGTTGATGCTGCTGGGGTGTTCTTCTGCGGATAACGAGATGGCGGGAGGGAACTTGGCTGCCGTCAACCACACCCTGGGCGCAATTAATTGGTTTTCAGTTAATGGTTATAGAGCTCACGGCGGTGGGGGCAGCTCGTGCTGCATCGTTATGCCGACCAAATGGCGTCCAGGGTTGAAGGCTTATATCGAGTGGGAAGTGGATCCGGATCCTTTTGCGAATGCGCCGTCTTTAGGAACCGATGAGTTCCGAGCTTTTATGGTGAAACATAAAGTTAATTATCAGCGGCATAGCGCTGCGGTAGAGATCCCTGAATGGTCGGGAACGGACTCCTGCGGCTTAAAGGTTCATTTTCTAGTTTGTAATCAAATCAAGGTCACTACTTCCTGCTGGGGGTACGGTTCACCGAACAACCCAATCAAAGAGCCAAAGCAAATGAAGGAGCCTGCTATATGTCCCTAGAAAAAAATAATAATTCACAAGCCAAGGCCTGGGCGCCCCCCATCTTTCCAGTCGGTGGGCGGCTACCCGTAGAGATGCGAAACGTGGTCGAGAATTACAATAAGCAGACTGCAGAGAAAAATGCTTTTCGTCGGACGAGCAATGCCCGAGGGCAAAAGCGGCACTCCGCCTGCTGCTACAGTTTGCACATCAGCTTGTTTTTTGACGGGACCAACAACAACGAGGACAACGATACCAAGGAAGGACATCCCAGTAATATTGCCAAGCTGTTTCATGCGTCACTCAGAGGCACTCCGGCGAAAGAGCGTGGCTATTTCTCCTATTACATGCCCGGCGTAGGCACCCCTTTTCCGGAGATTGGCGAACTGGATTACAGCGAGGATGGACTGAGATACGCCACGGGTGGCGAAGACAGAATCAACTGGGCCCTGGTGCAAGTCGCAAGTGCATTGTCTTTCGCGCTGGATAATAAGAAGGAGATCGACCGTAGCGTCGCCAAGGCCAAGGTCAAGTCCATGAGCACTTTCAAAGCCCCGATGATGAGCATCTTCGGCGCTGGTCGGCGGCGCCAAGTCATGCAGGGCCTGCTGGAACCTCTGAAAACCCATGTCCGTCAAGCCAGGCCCGAAGTCCTGGGCGTCAAGCTCTTCGTCTATGGATTTTCCCGCGGCGCGGCGCAAGCGCGCACTTTCGTGAGCTGGCTGAGCCAGCTGTTCGACACGCCGGATGAGGCCGAGAAACCGGAACAGACTTTACTGGGCCTGCCGGTGAGCATCGAGTTCCTCGGCCTGCTGGATACCGTGGCGTCGGTGGGTATCGCCCATGTCACGCCTTTTTTTGCCGGGCACATGGACTGGGCCGATGACACCCAGCTCTTGCCGGACGCGAAGACATTTCCCGATTTCGTCAAATGCTGCCGGCACTTTGTGGCGGCCTTCGAACAACGTGCCTGTTTCCCACTGGACTCGGTTCGTAACGAGGATGGCAATTACCCATCCAATACCTATGAAGTGGTGTACCCCGGCGTGCACTCCGATGTGGGCGGTGGGTACCCGAAAAACGACCAGGGCAAGGCGCGTGGTGGTACGGATGAGTTGGTGTCGCAGATCGTCCTGCACGATTTGTATGCCGCGGCCTTCGCCGCCGGGGCGCCATTGCAGGTACCGGGAACAGTGCTGCCGGACAGCCTGAGGAGTCAGAAACATTGGCGAGCGCTGGGGCTGGATGTGGCAGAGGAATTCGATATAAGCCCTCAAGTCATCGAACGCTTCAACGCCTGGCACCACCAGACCCTGCAAACGACCTCGCCCGAGGACCAGGGCAGCATTTCCACTGACGGCTACCACCCCTTGCTGCTCACGACCACCGTCGAAGACACCCTGGCCGAGCAACTGGGCTGGATCACCGGCTGGCGCATCGGCCGCTATGCCAATGACCGCGAGCAGGTTGAAGATCACTATCGATACGACGACAGCTACAAGCATCAACCTTTCTTCACCGAGGCCCAGGAAGCCACGGCCTACGATACGGACCAACAGCGTAGCGAGTATGAAGACCAGAAACGGACCGTGCTGAAGAACCGCCAGAAAGAACCCGTGGCGGCGATGAATCATCCCGGCCCGCCGATCTACGAACCGCAGATCGACCAGACCCAACTGAGCCAGGCCGCCACTGAGTTCAAGCACGACTATCTGGATATCGAACGCAAACAAACCAGCAAGTACGGTACGGTCCTGGACGTGGTCATGCGCGACACGATCTATTTGCTCAACGAGAACGATGAGGTGCGCGACCACGCCAGCATCAAGGCGGCAGGCGAGCTGCGTTACGAGCAACTGTTCGATGACAGGTTCGGCAGGCCCAGCCGGGACCCTGGCCTGGCGCTGCTGGTGGCGTTGTTCGATGACCACATCCACGACTCACGGGCCTGGTTCATGCACGACAAGTTGGCATCCCGTGAGCTATGGGCCGGCTACTTCTTTTATCGCATGACCTATTTCGGCAATGAGAACAGTCGTGACCTGTCTCCGGTGGTGGTGGCCGGGCGGATGCTGGGGGTGGCGGTGCTGGCGGGCGCCACGGTGTATGGCATCAAGCGCAGCGGCACGCTGGGCGGGGTGGGTGGCGTGGCGGCCGGTATGGGCGCGGCGACCATTGGTTATCAGGTGATCGACCAGGTCAGCGGGGCGGTAGTGCCGTTTCTGCCGGGGGCGGAAAAGATTTTGCAGCCGACGCGCCATATCGGTGAAGTGGTTATCGAGCAGAAGAAACAGATCGCCCAGGACGACTATCTGCAGCGCCTCGATCGGACCGACGAGATGCTGCGGCTCGCCGGCGTGCTGGTGGAGTTTGATGGGGAGGTGGCGCCATGATGCCCGTGATCCGCCTAGGCGACTCTCTACACCCCTTCGGCGGCAAAGTGCTCGAAGGTCGTTTCCTGGCGATCGGCCGGCCGCTGTCCTGCGTAGGGGACAAGGTCCGCTGCGAAAAGCACGGCGAGAATCGCATCGCCCAAGGCGCGGGAGGGTTCAGCTTCAACGGGCAGTTGTTGGCCTTGGACGGGTACCGCTGCGATTGCGGTTGTACGTTGGTCAGCTCCTTGGCGCTGTCGTTTATATCGTTGAAGCCATGAATCGCCCGCCGCGTTATCCGCCGTTCGCCCAGCCAAGGGAACCGCGCTGGGGCCGCTGGTGGCTGGCGTTGCCGCTACTGTGGGTTGTCCAGCTGGCAATCCTGGTGCCGTTCTGGCCCGAAGATCAGCCACGCCTGACGTTGTGGTTGTGGAGCGTTGTGTTGCCCTTGAGCTGGGCGCTGGCGTTGTCGTTGCGGGTGTTGCCATGGCAGATCGGCTTGTTCAGGCGCGACGTATTTCGCCGCACCCAGGACGACGACACACAGCGCTGGTGGCGCTGGCGAAGCCTGGGGTTGCCGGTGGAAGAGGTGCTGGTGTTGGGGCCGGCCGGTGATGATCAAATCCACTATCGGGGCCTGATGAACGACACGCCGCTGCCGACGCCCATGGCGCGATCCAAGGCTGCGGTGCCGTCATTGAATTGCCCGGTGATACTCAGCCAGTCCGCCGAGCGTGCTCCGGCGCTGGCGCAACACCTGGCTCGGTTGGTTTTTGAGCAAACCGGAATATTGGAACGGTGGCCGAGGTTGCGGGCGATTGTCTGGGCGGGCGACGAAATCGAACTGGCTGCCTTCGAGAAGGTGCTGGGCAGCCACGGCACCGAGCTGCCAAAGGTGTGCTTGCCGTTGCAAGACCTGGCGGACCTGGACGAACTGATCGACATATTCAATCAAGAATGCCGTCACGCCGAGGACTGGCTGCTGTGCGCCGGGGTGGTTTCGGTGCAGGGCGCCGAAGCAGCAACGCCACCTGGCGAAGGTGGTTTTTTGTGGGTGGTGAGTCGTCAAGGGCGGCAGCTGTTGCATCGTGGTGAATACCTATCGGGCGAGACTGACGACCCCCCCGCTGAGCTCAGCGCACAGATGCAGCGTTATGCCGGGCTGCAAGCCCCTCCGACCTGTCTGGCCATGGACCAGGCCAGCCAGCAAGCCTTCATGGCCGGCGGCTGGTCGGCGATCGAGCATCAATTGGAAGCGCACTGGGGTGAGTTGGCGCATCTGGCGCCGTTTATCGGCATGTCGTTGGCGTTGTTGCATGCAAAGGAGGCCGGACAGCCCTGTGGCTGGCTGAGCCAGGATGCGGACAAACGATTGGCAATTGGAGTGGCAAAACCTCATGGCAAGGGATAACGGCGAGCCCAAGGGCTCATTGATAGGGTTGGGGTCAGGCTACCTGCTGGTCATGACATTCATGGTGCTGCTCGGTTGCCTGCTGTATCGCTTGGCGGGCCATCACCTGGAATTGCCGCCAGTCGCGTTCCAGCAATTGATGTTGTGGGGGCTGGGGACATGGGTTGCGCTCTTTTGGTTCTGCCCGATGATTTTATTGGCCTGGGATCGTTTGACGGTACGCCAGGCGCAGCGGTCCACGCCGGGAGGCATTGGCAGCGTCGCTGCGTCCCGATTGAATCCACAGCCGAATTTGAAAGACGACGAAGAGAAGCTGGCCAGGCTACGCGAAAACCTCCACTTCCAATACGGCCCCCTCTGGCGCCACAAGGTCCGCCTGCTGCTCATCGTCGGCGAGCCCACCCAGATCGCCGCCATCGCCCCGGAGCTGGCGAAAAAGAAATGGCTCGAAGGCGAACGAACCGTGCTGCTATGGGGCGGCAGCGTCCAGGAAGAATTGCAAACCCCACTGTTGAACCCATGGCTCACCTTGCGCCGTTGGCGGGCGCTGGACGGGGTGGTCTGGGCGCTGGACAAACCGCAAAGCACCGATGCGGTGGCGCTGGCCAAGGGCATGCGGCACTTGCAGGGGCTGGCTCGGCGGCTACGCCGACGGTTGCCGTTGCACTTGTGGCAGGTGTGCGAGAGCGGCTGGTCCCAGGACGGGCGCGAGAGCCAGCCGGTGGGTTGTCTGTTGCCGGCCAAGGTGACGCCGTCGCTGCTGGAGGCGTGCCTGGAGGATCTGGTCGGGCCGTTGCGTTGCCAGGGCTTTGCCCAGATGAAGATCAAGAAGCGGATGCACCACGATTTCCTGCTGCGCCTGTCCCGGGATTTGCAGGCCGAGGGCATTGCCCGTTGGCGGCAGGCGCTGGCGCCGTCGTTGAGTGGGTTCAACCCGGGGGTGATGCTGCGAGGGTTGTGGTTCAGCCTGCCACTGCGCGTGACGCAAAGCGCTGACGGCGAGCACTTCTGGTGGCCGGACCCGGCGTGGCACGGCGTGCAGCGCGACAAGGCCGTCGGCGCGCGGTTGGGGTGGGGCGCGCCGCGAGTCGTCTATGGGCTGTTCATGGGCCTGGCGCTGGTGTGGGGCGCGGGGATGGCGCTGTCCTTTGTGAGCAATCGGGCGCAGATCGTCGAGGCGCAGGCCTTGTCGACGGCGTTACAACAGTCATCCACCCAAGAGGAGCAACTGTTGGCGCTCGAAGCGCTCGTCCACGTGCTGGCTCGCCTGGATCACCGTGTCGTGTCCGGTGCGCCGTGGTACCAGCGCTTTGGCTTGAACCGCAATGAAACCTTGCTCGAACTGTTGTGGCCCCGGTATGTCGAGGCCAATAACCGCCTGGTGCGCGACCCGGCGGCGGCGAGGTTGCGCGGGCAACTGGAGGCGCTGGTCAGGCTGGCGCCGGGCAGCCCCGAGCGCGTTGAGCGCACGCGTATGGCCTACGATCAGCTCAAGGCTTACCTGATGATGGCGCGCCCGGACAAAGCCGAGGCGCCCCTGTTGGTCAAGACCCTGGGCCACGCCGAACCCACGCGTGACGGAATTTCGCCAGGGCTCTGGCAGACCCTCGCACCGAACCTGTGGCAGTTCTACGCCGAGCAACTGGCCGCGCACCCGGACTGGCGCATCGAGGCCGACCCGCGGTTGGTGGCGCAGGTGCGCCAGGTGCTACTCGACCAATTGGGCCAACGCAACGCCGAGGCCAGCCTGTATCAACGGGTGCTGGACGACGCCACCCCGCACTATCCAGCCCTGGGCCTGCAACAGATGGTGGGCGACACCGAAGCCGCCGGGTTGTTTTCCAGCAAGGCCAGCGTGCCGGGAGTGTTCACGCGCCAGGCCTGGGAGGGCCAGGTGCGCCAGGCCATCGATGACATCACCCAGGCGCGCCGCGAAGAAATCGATTGGGTGCTCAGTGATCGCCCCGGTGACATCGATGTGCGCTTGACGCCCGGCGAGCTCAAGGCGCGCCTGACCGAACGTTATTTCAAGGACTACGCGGGCGCCTGGCTGGTGTTTCTCAACAGCCTGCGGGGCAATCAACCCAAAAGCCTGGAACAGGTCATCGACCAGTTGACGCTGATGAGCGACGTGCGCCAATCGCCGTTGCTCGCGTTGATCAATACCCTGGCCTATCAAGGGCAAGCGGGCACCCGCGTCCCGGCCCTGGGCGACTCGCTGATGAGGTCCGCGCACAAGCTCATCGGCCCGGACAAGGCCCCGCCCATAGACCCGCTGGCCGACCTGCCGAGCGGCCCGCTGGATCCGACGTTCGGCCCGTTGTTGGCCTTGCTGGGCAAGGGTGGCGCTGACCATTTGAGCCTCCAGGCCTACCTCACCCAAGTGACCCGCGTGCGCCTGAAACTGCAACAGATCAACACGGCCAGCGACCCCATGGAAATGACCCAGGCCCTGGCGCAGACGGTGTTCCAGGGCAGGGGCATCGACCTCACCGATACCCAGTCCTATGGCCGTCTGATGGCCGCCAGCCTCGGTGCGCAATGGGCCGGCGTGGGCGAAACGCTGTTCGTGCAACCGCTGGAACAGGCTTGGCAGCGAGTGCTGCAACCGTCGGCGGCGGGCCTCAACAGCCAATGGCGGCGTTCGATCGTCGAGCATTGGAACGCGGCCTTTACCGGGCGTTATCCCTTCGCCGCGACGGCCAGCGATGCTTCGTTGCCGATGCTGGGGCAAATGATCCGCGCCGACACGGGGCGCATCGAACGTTTTCTCCACAGCCAGTTGAGCGGCGTGTTGCGCAAGGAGGGCAACCGCTGGGTGGCCGATCCCCGCCACGGTCGCGGTTTGCGCGTCAATCCCCAATTCCTGGAGGCGGTCAATCAACTGAGCGATCTGGCCGACGTGCTCTACACCGACGGCGGCCTGGGCTTGAGTTTTGAACTGAGCGGCAAAGGCGTGCGCGATGTGGTGCAAACCACCTTCATCCTCAACGGAGAGAAACACCACTACTTCAACCAGAAGGAGCGTTGGCAGCGCTTCGGCTGGCCGGGACGCAGCGACTACCCCGGCGTCAGCCTGACGTGGACCAGCGTCCACACCGGCGAACGGTTGTTCGCCGACTACGCCGGCGCCTGGGGGCTGATCCGATTGCTGGAACAGGCCACGTTCACCGCGCTGGACGATGGCGACAGCCGCTACCGCATGGTGCTCAAGGCGCCCGATGGCCTGGGCCTGACGTGGCACCTGCGCACCGAACTGGATGCCGGACCGATGGCGCTTTTGAAGTTGCGAGGGTTTACGCTGCCGGGGCGGATATTTTTGGATGGGCGCGGGGCGGCGGAAGGATAGATCTACATCGCGCAGACGACCCGATTGCGTCCGCTGGCCTTGGCCTGGTAAAGCGCCTTGTCGGCGGCGAACAGCAATTCTTCCAACTCGCTGTAAGGCCCCTGGACCCAGGTGGCGATGCCGATACTGACGGTCATGGGCATCTCGCCAGGCATCTGTTCCACGGCCTCGCGAATGTTCTGCGCCGTCGTGAATGCCCCGGCCGTCGTGGTTTCCGGCAGTACCACCGAGAATTCCTCGCCACCGTAACGCGCCGCCAGGTCGGCGGGGCGACGGACATGCTCGCCAATCAACTGAGCCAGGCTTCGCAACGCCTCGTCACCGCGTTGATGGCCGAGGCGATCGTTGAATGTCTTGAAGTGGTCCGCGTCGATCATCAGGACTGACAACGGCTGGCCGGAGCGTTGGGCGCGCAGCCATTCCAGTTGCAGCATGTGGTCCAGGGTTCGACGATTGGCCAGGCCGGTCAGCGGATCGACAGACGCCAACTTGGCCAACTCCCATTCGGCGTTGCGGCGGCGTTTCAATTCCCGGCGCAGCAGCCAGGTGAGCCAGAGCAGGCTGATGCACAGCGCGCCAGTGGCGCCACTGACCAGAAGCGCCGTGCGTTGCCACGAGGCGAAGACTTCTTGGGAAGAGAGCGCGACCACCACGATCAGCGGCAAGTCACCCACCTGGGAAAAGGTATACAGACGCTGGGTCTGGTCAACGCTGGATAGGCCTGTGAAGCTGCCGTCGCCTTCGCGCAGGATGCGTACGAAGTTTGGCCGTTTGCTGAAATCCTTGCCGATCACGTCTTCGGCCAACTGCGGTTCTTGCGCCAGCAGGATACCGTCGCGGCTGACCAGGTTGACCGTCCCGCCGTGACCGATGTTCAGGCTCTTGAACAGTTGGTTGAAGTAATTCAAGCGCATCGCGGCTTCGGCCACGCCCATGAACTCGCCACGTTCGTCGTTCAAGCGATAACTGAAGCTGATCCGCCAGTCGTGGGGTTCGCTACGGGCGCGGAAGGGCCGGCTGATCATCATGCCCGGGCGTGGATCCTGGAGATGAGACTGGAAATACTCCCGGTCGGCGTAATTACCTTTGCGTGGCTGGATCGAGGCGGAATCGGCGATCACATCACCACGCTTGTCGAGCAGCAATATGTCGCCTTTATAAGGCGCGGCGGTGGCGCGGTCGAAGAGAGCGAGATGACGGATCGTGGGTGATACATCATTCAGGTCGTCGCGCTTTGCGGCAGCGACAAGACCTTGCAATGACAAGTCATAGAGT
Organism: Pseudomonas sp. R4-84; assembly: GCF_054130985.1. Lineage (NCBI taxonomy): Bacteria > Pseudomonadati > Pseudomonadota > Gammaproteobacteria > Pseudomonadales > Pseudomonadaceae > Pseudomonas > Pseudomonas sp. R4-84. The sequence continues at coordinate 4,504,101 of NZ_CP096390.1, read as the reverse complement.
TCGACATTGCGCAGCACGTCGGCGTCGATCAGTTGCACGATGTTGCTCGCCGCACGGATCGCGGCCTGCTGGGCGCTGGCGTGTTCACGGATCAGCAGGAACGTCACGATACTCAGGATGGCAATCACAGCCAGCGAGCTGGCCAAGACGAGTACCCGTTCCGAACGTATTGGAAGTGGGATATTGGCGGGTGTTGCAGTGCTCGCGCTCATGATTCCGATCTGCATTGTCATATGGCTGGGATCCTTCCCATAGGCTGCTCATCCACAGTCGCGGATGACTGGCATCAAACAATGCTGGCCTTTTGCAAGATTGTGCTTGTGACACCGGAATTGAGCAATCCACATCGTGGCTTATTTCAAGCCGGCAAACGGATCCCGAAGGTGTTTGCGCCCCGCTCGCTGTGTACGAAAACGTCGCCGCCATGCATCAGCGCAATGGCCTTGACGATGGCCAGGCCCAATCCATGGTTGGCGCCGCTGTTGCTGCGGGAGGCGTCGACGCGATAGAAGCGCTCGAACAGGCGCGGCAAGTGCTCTCCATCGATGGGCGCGCCGGGGTTGGTGACGGCGAGGGTGATCTGATCGCCGATGGCTTCGATGCGCACGGCGATAACCTGGCCGGGCGCGGTGTGCTGGACGGCGTTGCTGAGCAGGTTGATCAAGGCCCTTCGCAGGTGGGCGACTTCGATGGTGGCCTGGGCGTCGCCACTGACGTGAACCTCGACCTGGGCGTCTTCCAGGATGAAGTCCAGGTAGTCGAGGGTGGTTGCCACTTCGTCGGCCAGGGAGGTCGTGATCAGCTTGGTGGCCTTGCTGCCCTGGTCAGCACTGGCCAGGAACAGCATGTCGTTGATGATGGAGCGCAAGCGTTCCAGCTCTTCGAGGTTCGATTGCAGCACTTCGAAGTAATGCTCCGCCGAGCGCCCTCGGGTCAGCGCCACTTGCGTCTGGCCGATCAGGTTGGTCAACGGCGAACGCAGTTCATGGGCAACATCGGCGTTGAATGATTCCAGCCGGGAGTAAGCCTGCTCGACCCGGTCGAGAGTGGCGTTGAACGAGCTGACGAACTGGCCGAGCTCCGGTGGCAATGGAGACAATCGCAGCCGCCCGCAAAGGCGGGGTGGCGCCAGGCGTTGGGCTTCGTCCGATAACTTGATGAGCGGCTTGAGCCCGATGCGCGCCACCCAATAACCCAGCAACGAGGCCAGCAGCACACCGATACAGGCCAGGCTCACCAGGGCCACCAGCAGGTGGTGTTGGGTCTGGTAGAACGTCTCGGTATCGATGCCGATCATGAATCGCAGGGGAGGGCGCTGGTCCTTGGCGGGGAACTGGCTCACCAGGACTTTCATTGGATAGTGCCGGTCGGGCAACATCAGGTCATGCTTGCCCAAGGGGCCCTGGGCGACGGCGCGAATCCGAGAATCGGGGCTGCCATATTCAAAGCGCGGGTCGCCGCTGACGATCCAGAAATGGATGCGCTTGTCTTCCTCCCCCAGTAACCGCAGCTTGTTGTTGATCTTCACCCAATGCTCGGGCGTGCCATAACGACCCACGGTGGATTCAAGCACGCTGTAGCGGGCGTCGAGCTCCGCTTCCGGCAGCAGGCCCAGGCCTTTGTCGACCTGCTGGTACAGGGCACCGCCAATCAACAGGAACACCAACGCCGCCACCAGCGTGAAGAGGCCGCTCAGGCGCAGCGCGATGCTGTTACTCACCTCGATTCTCCAGCACATACCCCATCCCACGGATGGTGTGCAGAAGCTTGTGCTCGAAAGGACCGTCCAGCTTGGCCCGCAGGCGCTTGATCGCAACTTCCACGACGTTGGCGTCGCTGTCGAAGTTGATGTCCCAGACCATCTCGGCAATGGCGGTCTTCGAGAGGATTTCGCCCTGGCGACGGGCGAGGACGCTGAGCAGCGAAAACTCCTTGGCGGTGAGGTCCAGGCGCTGCCCGGCGCGGGTAGCCTTGCGGCTGATCAGGTCGATCCACAAATCGGCGATGCTCACCTGCACCGGCTCGTGGGCGCTGCTGCGGCGGGTCAGCGCTTGCAGGCGCGCCACCAGTTCGAGGAAGGAAAACGGTTTGCCCAAGTAATCGTCGGCCCCGTCGCGCAGGCCCTTGATACGGTCCTCGACCCGTTCGCGGGCGGTGAGCATGATGACCGGTGTCTGCTTGCGGGCGCGCAGCGCACGCAGCACGCCAAAACCGTCCAGGCCTGGCAGCATGACGTCGAGCACGATCACTGCGTAATCGCTTTCCAGGGCCAGGTGCAGCCCTTCGACGCCATCGCGCGCCACGTCCACGATGTAGCCTTGTTCGGTCAGGCCGCGGTGCAAATAGTCGGCGGTTTTTTCTTCGTCTTCGATGATCAGAACGCGCATGGCCCGGCCTCAGTCTGTATTCGCCAGCGCCGCCGTCGGCGCAGGGCCGTTTCGAGGGGCGGGTCGATGTAACAGTCGTTCAAGCCACAAGTATATGACCGGTGTGGTGAACAACGTCAGCGCCTGGCTCACCAGCAAGCCACCGACCACGGCAATGCCCAACGGCTGGCGCAGCTCTGCGCCGGCGCCATAGCCGAGCATCAGCGGCAGCGCACCGAGCAGCGCGGCGAGGGTGGTCATGATGATGGGGCGGAACCGTGTCATACAGGCCTGGAAGATCGCATCCTGGGGCGTCATCCCGCCGTTTCGCTGGGCGTCGATGGCGAAGTCGATCATCAGGATCCCGTTCTTCTTGACGATCCCGATCAGCAGCACCAGCCCAATCAACGCCATGATCGAGAAATCCTGACCCAGCAGCCACAGCATGATCAGCGCGCCAAGGCCGGCCGAGGGCAGCGTGGAGATAATGGTCAACGGATGCACGAAACTCTCGTAGAGCACGCCGAGGATGATATAGACGGCCACCAGGGCGGCGAGGATCAGCCATGGCTGGCTTTTCAGCGAACTCTGGAAGGCTTGGGCCGCACCCTGGAAATTGCCGGTGATGGCCGCAGGCATGCCGATTTCGTTCTTGGCCTGGTCGAGCAGCCGCACCGCATCCCCCAATGCCACGCCTGGTGCCAGGTTGAACGACAGGTTGGCGGCCGGGAACATGCCATCGTGGGCAATCGACAACGGGCCGTTGGTGGGAGCGTCGAAGCGGGCGAGGGCGGAGAGCGGCACCATCTCCCCGGTCAGGGGCGAGCGCAGGTAGAAATACGCCAGGCTTTCGGCCTTGCCACGCTGTTGTGTGTCGAGTTCGAGAATCACGTTGTACTGGTTGGTCTCGGTCTGGAACTCGTTGATCTGCCGCTGGCCGAACGCGTCATACAGCGCCTGGTCGACATCCGTGGCGGTGAGGCCGAAGCGCGCCGCTGCACTGCGGTCGATGTTGATGTGGGTGATGCTGCCGCCCAGTTGCAGGTCATTGGAGATGTCGCGGAACGCCGGAATGCTGCGTAGCTTGTCGGTGAGTTTCTGCGTCCAGGCGTTGAGGGTCGGCCCGTCGTTGCTCTTGAGCACGTACTGATACTGGGCGCGACTGGGGCCGGAACTGAGGTTGATGTCCTGCCCGGCCCGCAGGTACAGCACCACGCCGGGAATCTTCAGCAACTTGGGTCGGATACGATCGATGAAGCCGCTGGCTGATACATCGCGCTCGCCCCGAGGCTTCAGGGCGATCCAGAAACGGCCGTTGGCGATGGTCTGGTTGTTGCCCGAGACACCGACGGAGTGAGAGAAGGTCTGCACCGCCGGGTCGGCGGCAACGATCTCGGCCAGGGCCTTGTGCTTGGCCACCATGTCCGGGAATGAGATGTCGGCGGCGGCTTCGCTGGTGCCGAGCACCAGGCCCGTGTCCTGTACCGGAAAGAAGCCCTTGGGGATGAACACGTAGCCCACCACCGCCAGCGCCAGGGTCAGGCCGAACACACCGATCATCAGCTTCTGGTGAGCCAGGGCCCGGCGCAGGCCTCGTTCATACCAGCCCAGCAGGCGTTCGCCGAAGCCCGGTTGGGCGTGAGCGGGGTGCTTTGGCGCGCGCATGAACAAGGCGGCCAGGGTCGGCGCCAGGGTCAAGGACACCACCACCGAAATCAGGATGGTCGAGGTAGCCGTCAAGGCAAACTCCTTGAACAGGCGCCCGACCACGCCGCCCATGAACAAGAGCGGAATGAATGCCGCCACCAGCGAGAAGCTGATGGACACCACGGTGAAGCCGATTTCCCCGGCGCCCTTGATGGCCGCCTCGCGCATGCCCTCGCCGGCTTCCAGGTGCCGGTGGATGTTCTCCACCACCACGATGGCATCGTCCACCACGAATCCCACCGAGATGACAATCGCCACCAGGGTCAGGTTATTCAGGCTGAAGCCCATCACGTACATCAGGGCGAAACTGGCGATCAACGACACCCCGAGCACCGCCGAGACGATCAGGGTCGCCGAGAGCTGGCGCAGGAACAGCGCCATCACCGCCACCACCAGCAGCACCGCGATCAGCAGGGTGATTTCCACTTCATGCAACGAGGCGCGGATGGTCTGGGTGCGATCGATCATGACCTTGACCTGCACTGCGGCGGGGAGCATGGCCTCCAGGGTGGGTAGCGCCGCCTGGATGCGGTCGACGGTCTCGACGATGTTCGCCCCCGGTTGGCGGAAGATGACCAGGTTGACCCCGGGCTGATCCTCGGACCAGGCCTGGACGTAGGCATTTTCCGAACCGTTGACGACTTTGGCGATGTCGTTGAGATGAACCGGCGCCCCGTCCCGGTAGGCCACGATCAGCTCACCGTATTCCTCGGGCTTGAACAACTGATCGTTCGTGGACAGCGTAGAGATGCTCGACTCGCCGTACAGCGCACCCTTGGCCAGGTTGAGGCTGGCCTGCTGGAGGGATAGGCGAACATCGGCCAAGGTCAGGCCGATGGCCGCGAGTCGGTCGGCCGAGGCCTGGACCCGGATCGCCGGGCGCTGCTGGCCGGTGATGTAGATTTGCCCGACGCCATCGATCTGGCTGATCTGGCGGGCGAGCAGGGTCTCGACGTAGTCACTCAGTTCGGTGCCGGGCATCAGGTTGGAGCTGATGCTGTAAATCAGCACCGGGCTGTCCGCCGGGTTGACCTTGCGCCAGGTCGGCAGGTTCGGCATGTCGTTGGGCAGCTTGCCAGCGGCGGTGTTGATGGCGGCCTGGACTTCCTGGGCGGCGGTGTCGATGCTCTTGTCGAGACTGAATTGCAGGGTCAGGTTGGTCGAGCCCAACGCGCTGCTGGAGGTCATTTGGGTAATGCCGGGGATGGCGCTGAATTGCACCTCCAGCGGGGTCGCCACCGACGAAGCCATGGTCTCGGGGCTGGCACCGGGCAGTTGCGCATTGACCTGGATGGTCGGGAATTCCGCTTCGGGCAAGGGCGCGACAGGCAAGCGAGGAAAGGCGATGAGCCCCAGCAGCACCAGGGCGAACGTCAACAGCACCGTGGCGATGGGATGGTCGATGCACCACGCCGATACCGAACCACGCCCCTTCATGGTTGCGCCTGCCCGGTCTTCGCCACGGCGGGCGGGTCCCCGATCACCTGGACGCTGGCGCCTGGCTTGAGCCGTGACTGGCCGTCGCTCACCAGTTGGTCACCCGCGTTCACGCCGTTGATGATGTGCATGTCGCTGTCCTGGTAAACCATTTCAACCGGCACGCTCTCCACCTTGTCGCCGTTGACCCGGTAGACGAAAGGTTGCTCCAGCCCACGCTGGACGACGGTCGGCGGCACCACCAGCGCACCCTTGTCGACGGCGGTCTGGATTTTCAGCGTGACCAACTGCCCCGGCCACAACCGTTGTGCGGCGTTATTGAATTCGGCCTTGGCCCGCAGGGTTCCGGTGCTGGTATTGACCTGGTTGTCGATGAGGCTGAGTCGGCCTTCGCCGAGCAATTGCCCGGTGGCCCCGTCGGCGCCGATGTAGGCCTTGACCAATGCCTGGTCCGGGGCAGCGATCAGTCGCTGCAGCGTCGGAAGCATCTGTTGCGGGAGGGAAAACTCCACGGCGATCGGGTCGATCTGGGTCACGGTGAACAACCCTTCGGTGTCGCTGGTGCGCAGGAAATTGCCTTCATCCACATTGCGAATGCCGACACGGCCAGTCACCGGCGAGCGGATTTGGGTGTAGGACAGTTGCACCTGCGCCGAGTCGATGGCCGCCTGGTTACCCTGGGCGGTGGCCTTAAGTTGGTTGACCAGCGCCTGTTGCTGGTCGTAGGTCTGCCTGGATACGCCATCATCGACACTCAGCACTTTGTAGCGCTTGAGGTTGACCTGGGCCACCGCCAGTTGTGCCTGGCTTTCGCCGAGTTGGGCGCGGGCCTGGTCGAGGCTGGCGCGGATGGAGCGGTCGTCGATGGTTGCCAGCAGATCGCCTTTCTTGACCAATTGTCCTTCCTTGACCAGCAGCCTGGTAAGGATGCCGTCGACCTGCGGACGGATCACCACGCTGTGCAGCGACAACACCGTGCCGATCCCACTGGCAAAGCGCGGCACGTCCTTTTCCACCACGCTCACGACCTTTACCGGTACGGCGCTGGCAGCACTAGGTTTGGTGGCGGCGGGTTTCATCGAGAACCACAGGACCAGTGCGCCCAAGGCGACCAACAGCGCGACGAGCAGGACGGTTTTTTTCTGAATGTGCATGGATGCGAAGAGCCGGTTCGGGACGGTGGGATTTCTATCTGTCTTATATAGCGTTGCGAGGCGGTCAGGAAGGTGACGGCTAGCTGTCAGGGCTGTCAGTTTCGTCCCGGTTTTCCGTCGGACGGAGCGCCGCCATGGAATCTGCTTCGTGGCACCGCGATTCCGGGCGGGTATACTGCTGCGTTTCGCGGCTCACCTAGCGAGCCCGGCATACCCGCCCGGAGCCTTACATGACTTCCCCGACACCATCGTCCGCGGACGAACGCTTGCAAGGCGAGCCGTCTGCCCAGACGGACAGCGATGTTTCCAGCGCTGAAGAAAAACCGGCGATCCCGGCGTTCAAGTTTCCCTTCAAGCCCGGCGAACTGGCGGCCGCCAAGGGGGCCGGGCAACAGCCTTGGTACAAGAATGGCGCAAAGAACGGCCATACCAAGACCCCCGGCGCCGCGCCTCCCGGTACGCGTCGCTCGATGGGCAAACGCTGATATTGTCCCCCGGCGCCGGTCGCGGATTCAGTTCGCGACCCGTGGCCCCGTCAGGCTTCCACTCAATTCATAAGCCGTCAATTCGGCCTGGTGCGCCGCCAGAATCTCCGGCAACGATCCCCTCAGGTACTCGACCCACGTCTTGATCTTCGCATCCAGGTACTGGCGCGATGGGTAGATGGCGTAGAGGTTCAGTTCCTGGGAACGGTAGTTGGGCATGACCCGCACCAGCGTGCCGTTGCGCAGACCCTCGATGGCGGCATACACCGGCAGTACACCCACGCCCATGCCGCTGGTGATGGCGGTTTTCATGGCATCGGCGGAATTCACCAGGAACGGTGAATTGTTGACGGTGACCATTTCCTGGCCTTCCGGGCCGTCGAACACCCATTTCTCCAGCGGAATGACCGGACTGACCAGGCGCAGGCAGGCATGGTTGAGCAGGTCGGCGGGTTTCTGCGGGCAGCCGCTGGCCTTCACGTAGGCGGGCGATGCGCAGACGATGCTGTAGGTGATTCCCAGGCGCTGGGAGACGAAGCCTGAATCGGGCAGTTCGCTGGCGAGCACGATCGAGACGTCGTAACCCTCGTCGAGGATGTCCGGCACGCGGTTGGCCAGGGTCAGGTCGAAGGTGACATCCGGATGGGTCTTGCGATACCGGGCGATGGCGTCGATCACGAAATGCTGGCCGATGCCGGTCATGGTGTGCACTTTCAATTGCCCGGCCGGACGCGCATGGGCGTCGCTGGCCTCCGCTTCCGCTTCTTCGACGTACGCCAGGATCTGCTCGCAACGCAGCAAGTAGCGCTTGCCGGCCTCGGTCAGGGCGATGCGTCGGGTGGTGCGATTGAGCAGGCGGGTTTGCAGATGGGCTTCCAGGTTGGAAACCGCACGCGAGACATTGGCCGTGGTGGTGTCGAGCTGCGCGGCGGCGGCGGTGAAGCTGCCGGCTTCGGCAACACAGCTGAACGCACGCATGTTTTGCAAGGTGTCCATGGAGGGCTCTCTTGGGAGGTGTCAAATTGTGACATGAAGTTACAGCGTGACGGGACCCTACTTATTGATTATCGCGTTTACGGTAACAAAGATTCACAGAAAGGTCGGCTTATCGCTATCGGGGGCGGTCCCTAGAATTGCTGCCAATGCAGAGCGATCTGGTGTCAAGGACCTGTGGGAGCGAGCTTGCTCGCGATGGCGTCTGTGCATTCACTTCAGTGTTGTATGCGAGGACCCCATCGCGAGCAAGCTCGCTCCCACAGGCCTTGCAGTCATCCGCAGACCGTCGTCAGCCCCTTCTTTAGGAATATTGCGCCTGTGCCGCGTTGCATCAGCAGAGAGCTGAAGACTCTCAGTGTTTGGGTTTTGACGTTAACCATCAGTGGTTGCATCGGCACGGGAGCAATTGCGCCGCAAGGCAAGGCGTTGTCGCCCGACCAATTGGCGACCGACGAGGCGATTCGCGAGGCTGCCCACGACGCTCATTGGCCCAACCGCCAGTGGTGGAAAGCCTATGGCGACCCGCAACTCGATCGTTGGATCGATTTGGCCGTGCCAGACAACCCGAGCCTGGCCATGGCCGCCGCGCGGGTCCGCCAGGCCAGGGCCATGGCCGGAATCGCCGAGGCCGCCGAGTCACTGCAGATCAATGGCGAGTCCACACTCAAGCGCCACAACTGGCCCACCGACCAGTTCTACGGCCCTGGCGAACTGGCCGATACCACTACTTGGGACAATAACGCCGCCCTGGGGTTGAGCTACGCCCTGGACTTGTGGGGTCGCGAGCGCAATGCCAGCGAGCGGGCCGTCGACCTGGCCCATGTCAGCGTCGCCGAGGCGCGCCAGGCGCAGTTGGAATTGCAGAACAACATCGTGCGCGCCTATATCCAGTTATCGCTGCACTATGCCCAGCGCGACATCGTCGCTGCGACCCTAGGTCAGCAAGAGCAGATCCTCGAACTCGCACAGAAACGCCTGGATGGTGGCATCGGCACGCACTTCGAAGTCAGCCAAGCCCAAGGGCCATTGCCCGAAACCCATCGTCAACTCGACGCCCTCGACGAAGCTATCGTCTTGAGCCGCAATCAACTGGCCGCGCTGGCGGGAAAGGGACCGGGAGACGGTGCGCGCTTGCACCGTCCGACCCTGGCCTTGGGTGCTGCCTTGAAGCTGCCGTCCACGTTGCCCGCCGAACTGCTCGGTCAACGCCCGGATGTGGTTGCCGGACGCTGGCAAGTGGCAGCCCAGGCACGGGGTATCGATGTGGCCCGGGCCGGCTTTTACCCCAACGTCGATCTGGTAGGCAGCCTGGGCTACATGGCCACCGGCGGCGGGGCGCTGGAGTTCCTGACCGGCAAGAAACTCACCTACAACGTCGGCCCGGCGATCTCGTTGCCAATCTTCGACGGCGGTCGCCTGCGTTCGCAATTGGGCGAGGCGACCGCCGGCTACGATATTGCCGTGGCGCACTACAACCAGACGTTGGTGAACGCACTCAAGAGCATTTCCGACCAGTTGATCCGCCGCGAGTCGATGGACAAACAACAGGCTTTCGCCGCCGAGTCCGTTGCCGCGGCACAGCGCACCTATGACATTGCGCTGATCGCGTTCCAGCGTGGGCTCACCGATTACCTCAACGTGCTCAATGCCCAAAGCCTGTTGTTCAAGCGACAACAGGTGCAACAACGGGTGGAGGCGGCGCGCCTGAGTGCCCATGCCGATCTGGTCACCGCGTTGGGCGGCGGGCTGGAGGCTGGCAGTGACATGCCTGTTGCAAGCAATGGCCCATGGCGAGGGAGCTTGCTCCCGCTGGGCTGCGAAGCGGCCCCGGTTTCCGCCCATGGGTGTTGCACACCCAAGCGCGAGCAAGCTCCCTCGCCACGATGCTGAGTGCTCCTTCCGTGACGTATTTACTCATGCTGTATCGCCTCGAATGGCGCCGTGGTTTCTTCGACTGGGCCCGCAGCGACGGCGTGACCTGGGTCTACATCTTCAAGGTCTTGCTGGCCGCGTTCCTCACGTTGTGGCTGGCGATGCGCCTGGAGCTGCCGCAGCCGCGCACGGCGATGATCACGGTGTTCATCGTCATGCAACCGCAGAGCGGGCAGGTGTTCGCCAAAAGTTTCTATCGCTTGCTCGGCACGTTGGCCGGCTCGGCGGTGATGGTTGCGTTGATCGCCTTGTTCGCCCAGGACACCGAGCTGTTCCTCGGGTGCCTGGCGATCTGGGTGGGCATCTGTTCGGCGGGGGCGGCGCGTTATCGCAACTTTCGCGCCTATGGTTTCGTGCTGGCCGGCTACACCGCGGCGATGATCGGCCTGCCGGCCCTGGCCCATCCCGAGGGTGCCTTCATGGCGGCGGTCTGGCGGGTGTTGGAAATTTCCCTGGGGATCCTCTGTTCCACCGCGGTCAGCGCCGCGATCCTGCCGCAAACCGCCAGTGCCGCCATGCGCAACGCGCTTTACCAGCGCTTTGGTGTGTTCGCCCTGTTCGTCACCGACGGCTTGCGCGGGCGCAGCCAACCCGAGGCATTCGAGGCGCGTAACGTCGGTTTCATCGCCGAAGCGGTGGGCCTGGAGGGCCTGCGCAGCGTGACGGTGTTCGAAGACCCGCACATGCGCCGGCGCAACGGCCGGCTCAGTCGCTTGAACAGCGAATTCATGGGCATCACTACCCGATTCAACGCCTTGCACCAATTGCTCGAAAGATTGCGCACTGGCACGGCGGACTCGGTGGCGAGCGCCATCGAGCCCGGATTGCAAACCCTCGCCGAACTGCTCGACGGTTTCAGCGCACGGCCCTTGATTGATGCTGATGCGGCGCGCTTGGCGGCCGCGTTGGCAGACTACAAGGCCGACTTGCCGGCCCAGGTCCGTCGATTGCGCGCGCAGTTTTTGGAGACGGATCCCAGTGACGCGCAGCAGTTGGATTTTCATACCGCCTACGAGCTGTTATATCGGTTTGTCGAAGACCTGCACGGCTACGCCCAGACCCACGCATCCCTGGCCGACCACCGCCACGAACGCGAACGCTGGGACGAGCCCTTCGTGTCGCAGACCAACGGGCTGGCGGCAGCCGCTTCCGGTTTTCGCGCTGCGTTCATCCTCTTGGTGCTGGGCAGCTATTGGGTCGCCACCGCCTGGCCGAGCGGCGCGACCATGACGATGATTGCCGCTGCCACCGTCGGGCTGTCCGCCGCCACGCCGAACCCCAAGCGCATGGCGTTCCAGATGGCCTGCGGCACGTTGTTAGGGGCGCTGATCGGCTTCGTCGAAATGTTTTTCGTCTTTCCATTGATCGACGGTTTTCCCTTGCTCTGCGTGATGCTGACGCCGGTGATCGTCGTGGGCTCGTTCCTCAGTTCCCGCCCGCAATACGCCGGAGTCGGGCTGGGGTTGCTGATCTTTTTCTGCACCGGCTCGGTGCCGGACAACCTGACGGTCTACAACCCGTACACCTTCATCAACGATTACATTGCGATGATCCTCGGCATGCTCGTATGTGCCGCCGCCGGCGCGATTATCCTGCCGCCCAACAGCCGCTGGCTGTGGCGTCGGCTTGAACAGGACCTGCGCGAACAGGTGGTGTTCGCCATCAGCGGCAAGCTCAAGGGCTTGGCCTCGGGTTTCGAGAGCCGCAGCCGGGACTTGCTGCACCAAGCCTACGGACTGGCGGCGGGGCAACCCCGGGTGCAACGGGATTTGCTGCGCTGGATGTTCGTAGTGCTGGAAATCGGCCACGCCATCATCGAGTTGCGCAAGGAGCAGGCGACGCTACCGGTGCATCCGGCCTACGCCGAGAGCCAGCCATGGCGCCAGGCGATTCGGGGGATGGGGCGTGCGCTGGTGCGGCTGTTCCGCCAGCCCGGCCAGAACAATCTGGAGCGTGCCCTGGTGGCGGTGGACCACGCCATCAGCCGCGTGCAGGCCACCGACGAACCGTTCGCCCCGCATTTCGACACCTCGGCCCTGCGCCGGGTGAAAAGCTACCTGCACTTCATCCGTACCTCTTTGCTCGACCCGCAATCGCCATTGGCCGGCCATGCCATGCCGCTTTCCCAGGAACCTGAACATGCCCCGTGAAATCGCCTTCCACGGCGTCTACATGCCCACCATGACCTTGATGTTCTTTATCGCCGCCGGCCTGGCCTGGGCGTTGGATCGGTTCCTGTCGGGGTTGGACCTGTACCGGTTTTTCTGGCACCCGGCGCTGCTGCGCCTGAGTCTGTTTACTTGTCTGTTCGGCGCGCTGGCGCTGACGGTCTACCGTTGAGATCGATGCGATGAAAAAGTTTTTCAGCCTGCTGGCGACGTTGTTGATCGTGGCCCTGGCGCTGTGGATCGGCCGGACATTGTGGGTGCATTACATGAACACGCCCTGGACCCGCGACGGCCGGGTACGGGCCGACATCATCAATGTCGCTGCCGATGTCAGCGGGGAGGTGGTCGAGGTGCCGGTGCGCGACAATCAGTTGGTGAAAAAAGGCGACCTGTTGATGCGCATCGACCCCGAGCACTACCGCATCGCGGTGAAGCAGGCGCGCTCCCTGGTGGCGTCACGCAAGGCCACCTGGGAGATGCGCAAGGTCAATGCCCATCGGCGCGCCGATCTGGACAGCCTGGTGATCTCAAGGGAGAACCGTGACGACGCCAGCAACATCGCCGATTCAGCCCAGGCTGACTACCAGCACGCCCAGGCGCAGCTGGAGGCGGCCGAGCTGAACCTGGCCCGCACCGAGGTTCGCGCGGCGGTGGACGGATACGTCACCAACCTCAACGTGCACCGTGGCGACTACGCGCGCATCGGCGAGGCAAAAATGGCCGTGGTGGATATGAATTCGTTCTGGGTCTATGGCTTTTTCGAAGAGACCAAGCTGCCCAAGGTGCGGGTCGGGGATTCCGCGCAATTGCAGTTGATGAGTGGCGAGGTGCTCAAGGGCCACGTGGAAAGTATTTCCCGGGGGATCTACGACCGCGACAATCCCCAGAGCCGTGAGTTGATCGCCGACGTGAACCCCACGTTCAACTGGGTACGGCTGGCCCAACGGGTGCCGGTGCGCATTCATCTGGACGAAGTGCCGGATGACGTGCTGCTGGCGGCGGGGATGACCTGCACCGTGGTGGTGGAGCCATACAGTCACCGCTAGTTCCCTCGCCACAACGGCAAATAAGACCGGAACGATTACAGTAACCGACCCAAACCGAACCGCTTCATCAAGCCTTTCTCCAGCAACCCCTTGGGCAGCAGGCCGGCCATCAGCGGCAATGCACGACTGCCATTGCCCAGGCGCAGCAGGCGGGGTGGCTTGGGCTGTTGGATAGCCTTGAGCAGCGCGGCGGCGAATTCGCTGGCCGGGGTCGGGTTGTCCTGGGATGCCTTGGCGCGGGCACGAATGCCGTCGCGCAGCGGCCACCAGGGCGATTGCTCACTGATCAACTGTTCGGCCTCGTGCCCGGCGTTCTTGGCGAAGCTGGATGCGATGGCGCCGGGCTGGACTTCCATCACGCGGATGCCGAACGGCGCCAGTTCCATGCGCAACGCATCGCTCAGGGCGTGTACCGCTGCCTTGGAGGCGCAGTAGGCGCCGGCGAACGGAGTGACCAGCACACCGGACACGCTGCCGATATTGACCACCAACCCCTTGGCCTGGCGCAGCACGGGGAACAATGCGCGGGTCACGCCGACGATGGCGAACACGTTGGTTTCGAACTGGCGCTGCATGGCCGGCACGCCGCCGTCCAGCAGCGGGCCCATGGCGCCATAGCCGGCATTGTTCACCAGCACGTCGAGGCCGCCGTGTTGCTGGTTGATCCGCTCGCTCAACTGCTCCAATGCCTGGCCGTCGTTGACGTCCAGTTGCACCGCTGTGAAGCCGGCAGCGCTTAGCTGCGCCACGTCTTCGGCCTTGCGCGCACTCGCCCAGACCTGATAGCCGGCGGCCTTGAACGCGTCGGCGAGGGCGCGGCCGATGCCGCTGGAACATCCGGTGATCAACGCAACGGGCATGGCGCTTTCCTTGGGTAACGTTGTGATGGAATCAGTTGGAAAAACTACCCTGCAACCGCTCGGCACGAAACTCCAAGGTTTGCGGGCGATAGCCGGGGCGCAACGGCGGCAACGGCAGGCAGTCTTGCCAGTCGGCGCCTGGTTGCAGTTCGCCAGGGCCGCGATAGCGGGGTGAGCTGTAGACGTTTTCGGCCAGGTTGATGGTGTCGCCGGGCGCGTAGGCCGCTATACGCCAGTGCAGCTCGGTCAACGGCACGTCGTTGCCATTTTTCAGGCTCAACGACAGCGGACGATTAGCAGGGCAGCGCTCAGGCGCATAGGCAATGCGCACATCCAGGCGATCCAGTTGCCGGGTTTCGCGGTTTTCCTGCCAAAGCACCCACGCCGCGACCAGCCCCAGCCCGACGAACGCCGCCAGGGAAACCGGCAAGGCCTTGGCCGGGTAGCGCAATAGCAGGATGAGCCAGGTGATGACCAGCGCGACGCCGATAAGCATGTTGAAGCCTCCGTTCCTATCGCCACATCCTACCGAAGGGCGCGGGCGATGGATATTCATCAGCCCTGCACCGTCCGTCGTCACTGTCATACATGACAGTAGGCAGCCTTGCGCGACCGTTGGTTAGATGTGCCGGGTTACCTGGCACTTTACGGAGCTGCTGCTGATGGGCATGGATTATCGAACGCCGACGTTAATCGCTGTCGACTCGCGTAGCTTGCCGGTTCGTTCGATTGGCTATTGCCGCAGCCGTGCGGATAGCCCCGCGCAGCGGCGCATCAACCGCAGCCTCTTTGACGTGGCTGGGCACACGTTGAAACAGTGGGATCCACGCTTGTGGGCCTTGCAGGAAACGGGCGAATCGACGCCCGCCAATCTTTCAGCGGTTTATTCGCTGTCCGGCACTACGCTGCAGGCAGACAGCGTCGACGCGGGCATCCAGACGGGTCTGCCCGGTCTCGCCGGCGAAGGCTTGCTGGGTTGGGATGGACGAGGCACGCAGCGTGAGGTCATACATGACAACCTGTTGCGTCCCGTGGCCGTATTCGAGCAAGGCGACGGGCAGCCGCGCCGGTGTACCGAACGCCTGACGTATGGCTATCCGGGCCAGGGCGATCAAGCCCACAACCAGTATGGGCAATTGATCCGCCACGACGACACGGCGGGCACCTTGTCACTGGCATCCTTTGCCTTGACCGGGCAAAACCTCATGCAGGATCGCCGCTTCATCCTCGATGCGGCTCTGCCCGATTGGCCGGAAGCCGAGGGCGATCGCGAGCACCTGCTGGAGCCGGGAGACGGCGCCGTTTCGACGTGGCGCGTTGGGCCGTTGGGTGATGTGCTGGAGCGGGTCGACGCCAGAGGCAATCGACAACGGCAAGGCCTTACGCTCGATGGCCGGCTGTCAGGCAGCCAATTGCTGTTGGAGGGGCAAGACGATTGGCAGGCGTTGGTGAGCGACATTCGCTACGACGCCCAAGGACAAATCGAGCAGGAAACAGCCGGCAACGGCTTGCTGACTTCACTCACGTATGACCCAGAGGACGGACGCTTGTCGGAACGCCAAGCCATGCGTGCCGACCATGTGCTGCAACATTTGCGCTACGACTACGACCCGATGGGCAATGTGCTGAGCATCGAAGACCAGGCCCAGCCGATCCGCTACTTCGCCAACCAACGCATCGATCCGATCAGCCGCTTCACGTACGACAGTCTTTATCAACTGATCGAAGCCACGGGGTGGGAGGCGGGAACGGTCAACCAGGGCCCCGACTCGCTAGGACGCAACGACCCGGCGGCGGTCAGCAATTACCGACAGGCCTACCGCTACGACGAGGCCGGCAACCTTTTGGAGCTGACTCACGTCGGCGCCCAAAGCCATGGCCGGGAAATCAAAGCGGCTCGCCACAGCAATCGCTGCCTGCCTTACCGCAACGGCGTGCCGCCCACCGAGGATGAAATCGCCGCCGCGTTCGATGCACAGGGCAATTGCCTGGAGCTGGACGCCGGTCGGTTCCTGGCCTGGGATCTGCGCAACCAGTTGAGGTCGGTCACGCCCATCGAGCGCGACTCGGGGCTCAACGACAGCGAAGCGTATGTCTACGACGGCGGCGGACAACGGGCGCGCAAACTTCGCACCTTGCAGACCGGCACCCGCACGCTGGCTGCCGAGGTGCGATATCTGCCGGGGCTGGAACTGCGTGCCGACAGCGGCACGGGCGAGGCATTGCAAGTGATCGTCGCCCAGGGCGGGCTCAGCGAGGTTCGGGTCCTGCATTGGGAAAGTACGCCGCCGACCGGAGAGAACGACGCTTACCGGTTCAGCGTTGCCGATCATCTGGGCTCGGTCGGCCTGGAGGTCGCCCTTGATGGGCGGATCATCAGCCGTGAGCATTATTATCCTTTTGGCGAGACGGCCTATTCGGCTGGTGAAAATGCGATCGAGGTGGGGTACAAGACGGTTCGTTATTCGGGCAAGGAGCGGGATGCGACGGGGCTTTATTACTATGGCTTTCGTTATTACGTCCCGTGGTTGCAGCGTTGGGTTAATCCGGATCCGGCGGGGGCGGTGGACGGTTTGAATCTATACGCGATGGTGGGAAACAATCCGCTGACATTTGTGGATACGGATGGGCGCATAAAGGAAGAGGCGGCGAGTGATAAAGGAAGTAAAGCGTCGTTCATACCCGGTCCTCCGGCGTTCAATCTGCTGCCATTTATTTCCCAACCGCCTTCTGCGCCGGGGCCTCCTCCGCCACCGCCTTTAGCGCCGGGCCCTCCGCCCCCACCTGGGGCAGGCGCGTCCTCCGCTTTATCGATGGCTCGTCCACCGGAGCAGGGCGAGATATTTTCGCCCATTAACTTAGCGCCTCCTGAGGTGCGGGATTATGAGCCCACAGCTTCGTGGAACGTAGAAAATTATGTGGATCTTACTGAGCTTTCCAGGAGGATAAGCGATAGATTCAAGCTGCCAATACAGGTAATTGCCTTAGAGCAAGTTTCACAGCATCAACTTAATACACTGATGAGTGCGGATAGGCGTATGAATCCAGACGGAAAATATCTTGAATTTGGATCTCCCGCATGGACGGCACCCGAAGGGCGGATTTATATGGTGGAGGACGCACCGGATTATTCGAATAACGGTCAGATTGATGCGGATAAAATTATTTCGACCATTATTCACGAAAGTCTGCATTTTTCCTCCTTTGAACATGTAGGTCTTCAGGCGGAAACTGATACGAATGTGGACTATGGTAATTATGATGAGTACGTAACGGACTATTTCGCCAACGAAATTTTTACTGAAATGTTTCCCGGTAGAGTCTACAAGACCCAGTATTTTACAAGGGTGAACAATCAATACCAGCAATGGGGCGGCAATATGTCTAAATATATGATTGACTCCGGCCATATAACGCGTACCGACCTGGAAAATGCGTACTTTCGAACAGGGAAGCTGAAAAAACTGTCAGCTTCATCAATGTCAAAATGGCAAGGCTTTGCCAAGCAGAATCGAAGACCTCTGAGAATGTGACCAGGCAAAAAAAGCCCCCACCCAACCCACTGCGGATAGGGGACGCAGCGGGCTGGATGAGGGCTTCTTGTCTGGCTGATCGTTGCTGATCTTATTGGGCGATAGTCTTCACCGACACGCCGCGCTCCAGTGGGGTGGAACGACCGTAGATATCTTCGAAGCGCTCGATGTCGTCTTCGCCCAGGTAGCTACCAGACTGCACTTCAATGATTTCCAGCGGGATCTTGCCCGGGTTGCGCAGGCGGTGAACCGACGCGATCGGGATGTAGGTCGACTGGTTTTCGGTGAGCAGGAACACGTTCTCGTCGCAGGTCACTTCAGCGGTGCCGCTGACCACGATCCAGTGTTCGGCGCGATGGTGGTGCATTTGCAGCGACAGGCACGCGCCCGGCTTGACCGAGATGTGCTTGACCTGGAAGCGACCGCCCATGTCCACCGAGTCATAGGAACCCCACGGACGATAGACCTCGCAGTGGTTCTGGGTTTCGGTGCGGCCCTGGGCATTGAGGGTGTTGACCAGCTGCTTGACGCCTTGGACCTTGTCCTTGTGGGCGATCATCATGGCGTCCTTGGTCTCGACCACAACGATGTTGTCCAGGCCGATCACCGACACCAGCTTGCCGTTGCCGTGGATCATGCAGTTGCGGCTGTCCTGGACCACGACGTCGCCCTTGGTGACGTTGCCGTTGGTGTCTTTGGCATTGACTTCCCACAGCGATGCCCAGCAACCGACGTCGCTCCAGCCCGCCGACAGTGGCACTACGCAGGCGCGCTGGGTTTTTTCCATTACCGCGTAGTCGATGGAGTTGTCCGGGCAGCAGGCGAAGGTGGCGTCGTCGAAGGTGATGGTGTCGGCGGTCTGCTCGCTGCGCTCAAGGGTCAGCAGGCAGGTGTCGTAGATGTCCGGATCGTGTTTTTTCAGCTCTTCGAGGAAGCGACTGGCGCGGAACAGGAACATGCCGCTGTTCCAGAAGTAACCGCCGGCTTGGACGAACTCGGTAGCGCGCTTGACGTCGGGTTTTTCGACGAAGTGGGACACGCGGCTCACGCCTTCAGGCAGCAAGGCGTCGTTGGTCGACTTGATGTAGCCGTAGCCGGTTTCCGGCTTGGTGGCCGGGACGCCGAACAGCACCATTTCGCCACGCTCGGCCGCCACGGTGGCCAGGGCCAATGCGCGTTGCAGGGCTTTCTGATCCTCGATGACGTGGTCCGCCGGCAGTACCAGCATCAGTTCGTCGCGGCCTTCGTTGACCAGCATCATCGCGGTCAGAGCCACGGCCGGCGCGGTGTTGCGACCGAACGGTTCCATCAGGATGCGCTGGGCTTCCAGATTCTGGGCGGACAGCTGCTCGTTGACGATGAAACGGTGCTCTTTGTTGCAGACCACGATCGGCGTGTCCATGCCTTCGAACACCAGGCGCTCGAGGGTCTGTTGGAACAGGGTGTGTTCGCCGGTCAGGGCCAGGAACTGTTTAGGGAATTGCTTGCGCGAAAGCGGCCAAAGACGTGAGCCACTACCACCTGACAAGATCACCGGAATCATGTTTGTTACTCCTTTGAAGCAAAAATGGTTTTAGAGCTACTGCGTTCTGTCGTTTCACTCTCTTGTTTTTGTTCCGTATCCGAATGACACCTGTGTCCTGTGGGAGCGAGCTTGCTCGTTCCCACAGGTGAAGCGTCAGTCAGAAAAACTCATCAGCGGGTGGACACCGGGCGCTTGACCCAGACAGGCGACAGGCTGCTGCCAGAACCAGTCACGTACAGTACGGCCGCTTCGCCGCGCTCAAGGGCTACTGGCTTCACATCGCCGACTTTCTTGTCGCCTTCGTACAGAGCCAGGGACACTTTCACCGGGTTGATTTCACGTTCGCCACGGCCCTTGGCCGCTACCTCCTTAACCACGTCGGTCTTGCCGTCGGCGGTCTTGAGGGTCAGCTTCTTGTCGCTGAGGTTCTGTACGCGGACCAGGGATTTCTGCTTGTTCTTGAACGGTGGTTCTTCGATCAGTTGTGGCTGGCCGCTGGCGTTGTTGACCAGGGTGTAATAGTGATCGGAGGCCAGTTTAACCGGTACGGTCTGGCTGCCTACCTTGGCGCTGTAGTCGCCGCCAGGCATGAAGCTGAAGTCACTGCTGGCCAAGGGGGCGACGTCGCTGATGTTAGTGCTGCCGACGGTGGCGCTGACTTCGGCGTTGCTGGCGTTGTAGACCCGCACGAAGCTCGAGCCTTTCGGCGCGACAGGGCCATACAGGGCCGAGTCACCGGCGAAGGCTGAGAAGGAAAGGGCGCTCATGCTGGCGACCAGGGCAACGGCCTTGAAGGAGCGAGCAGCGAGACGACGAGGAGTAGTGTTGAAAGTCATGATGGACCTCTCTTTCAGTTTTGCGCCCGGTCGGGCGTCTCGGATTGTGTGTTAGCAGCTACGTTCTGTTGGCGGGTGCCGGCTTGCTTGAGTTCGGCGACCCATTGCGGATCGGCGTCGCCGATCTCGTTGTTCACGGGCAGATAACGTTCAGGAAACTCCCAGATCAGCACCTGTGGCGGGCTGTTCTTGAAGGCGTCGCTCTTGAGGTAGCTGAGCATCGGTAGAATCGGGCCATGGCCGTCTTCGGCGTAGTTGACGACGTCGCTGTGCAGCGCTTGCTTGAGAGCACCGACGAAGTTCCAGTTGGGGTTGGCGCTGTAGCTGGTGCCGATCAGCGCCACGGGCACCTGGGCATCGGCGAACAACGCGTCACCGCTGGCCGGCTGGTCGTCGGCTTCGCGGGTGTTGCGCTTGACTAGCGGCTCCTGGGCCGGCATCAGGTTTTCGAACAGGGGATCGAGCGGCAGGAACTGACGCAGGTCGCCCTTGTGGATGATCTTCTCCGCAGGCTCGGTGACAAAACGCTGTGGTTCGCCATTCAGTGGTGTGCGTTCGGCAATGGCTTTGGCCAGATGTTCCGCGGCAATTTGCGCGCCTTCCGGCGTCCAGTGAGTGTCGGTGCGCAGGAACACTTGCTGGCCGCTCTGCTTGGCCTGTTGCAGCGGGCCGAGCAGATCAGGAGCGAGGATCTTGTCCGTCGCCACGCGGGCGTGGAAGTCCTGGTACAGGTTGGCGTGGATGCTCGACGGCTTCACTTCACCCAGGTGCTCGGGATACAGCCGCGCCTTGGCGGGCACGATCGCCATGACCAGGGTGATGCCTTGTTCCTTGAGCTTCTGGCGCACGCCTTCGATCAGCGCGTAGTTGCCTTGCAGGTTCTGCTCTTCGTTGACGATCGGGTTGAACTCTTCGTCGCTGAACAGCCACTGGTCGCGGCCCAGGACCACGCCCTTGCGGCCTTCGTTGAACAGTTTGTAGTCCAGCGCGGCCCAGATGTTGGTGCCCAGGCGCTTGATCGGGAATTCATCGTCGTAGTGCGTTTCCACGGCCTTGGCCCAGCGACCGTTGAGCACGGTCGCATCGGGGTTGGTGCTGAAGCCTAGGAAGCTGCGCATCGACCAGATACCCAGCGCCGTCAGGATCAACATAAACAGCGCGACGTAGAAGATGCGTAATGAGCGGGTCATGTCCGGATCCCTCAGAACTGGAAGTAAAGGAACGGCGAGAAGCTTTGCGCCGACAGTTTGAGAATCGAGGCGATGAACAACAGCAGTACCAGGGCGCGCATCACATAGCGTGACCAGTCCACGGTCCAGTAGGCCGGTTGCACCTGGGCTTCGACGCCCACGGTGTAGCCGGGTTCATGGATGGTCGACGGGTTGTCGCCCGGTACGGCTTTGATCAGCCCCGGTTGCGCGGTGGCCGGGCCATTGGCTTCGGCGCTCACCTCAGGCTTGGCCTTGACCGGCGGACGGTTGGTGTAGAAGTCCCGCAGGCCGAAGAAGGCGAGGGTGATGTAGGCCACCGCCAGCGTGGCGATCTGCAAACCGGTGAGGTTGGCGCGGGTCAGTTCCGACAGCGACCAGTCGTTGAAGCTGAACATCGCGCCGTACATGCGGCCGGCGACGTGCAGGTTCTCGGCGCGGAAGATCACCCAGCCCATCACCACCAGCAGGAACGTCAGTGCCCAGCGGATCGGGTTGATGCTGCGCGGGTTGGTGTCGATGCCCACGGCTTTTTCGATCGCCAGCCAGATCCCGTGCCACGCGCCCCAGATCACGTAGGTGATGTTCGCGCCGTGCCACAGACCACCGAGCAGCATGGTCAGGAACAGGTTGCGATAGGTCATCAGCGTGCCTTTGCGGTTACCGCCCAGGGTGATGTAGAGGTAATCGCGCAGCCAGGTCGACAGGCTGATGTGCCAGCGACGCCAGAACTCGGTGATCGATTGGCTGATGTAGGGCTGCTTGAAGTTTTCCATGAAGCGGAAACCCATCATCAGGCCTAGACCGATGGCCATGTCGCTGTAGCCGGAGAAGTCGAAGTACAGCTGCGCCGTGTACGCCAGGGCGCCAAGCCAGGCATCGCCCGTGGTCGGGTTCTGCAGAGCGAAGCAGTGGTCCGCCACCACCGCCAGGGTATCGGCGATGAAGACTTTCTTGATGAAGCCCTGCATGAAGCGCGTGCAGCCTTCGGAGAATTTGTCCAGCGTATGGGTGCGGTTGTTGAACTGATCGGCCAGGTCACGGAAACGCAGCACGGGGCCTGCGATCAAGTGCGGAAAGATCGCCACGAATGCCGCGAAGTCGATCAGGTTGCGCGTGGCCGGCGTATCACCGCGATACACGTCGATGATGTAGCTGATGGACTCGAAAATGTAGAACGAGATGCCGATCGGCAGCAGCACGTGGGTCAGGATGAACGGGTTGAGCCCGAAGCTGGTGATGATCGCGTTGAGGCTGTCCACGCCGAAGTTGGCGTACTTGAAGTAGCCCAGGATGGCCAAGTCCACGCCCACGCCGAGCAGCAGCC
Organism: Pseudomonas sp. R4-84; assembly: GCF_054130985.1. Classification (NCBI taxonomy): domain Bacteria; kingdom Pseudomonadati; phylum Pseudomonadota; class Gammaproteobacteria; order Pseudomonadales; family Pseudomonadaceae; genus Pseudomonas; species Pseudomonas sp. R4-84. Next base: position 4,481,521 of record NZ_CP096390.1, on the reverse strand, counting down.
AGCGCTGGGCCGGCTTGGTGCGCACGCCGGCGGCACCGACTTTCAGGCCGATCCAGTAGTTCCACAGGGTGACACCGGCGAAAAGGGCCAGGAAGTCCACGCGCCACCAGGCATAGAACACATAGCTGGCGATGAGCAGCAGCAGGTTGCGATAGCGTTGCCCGCTCAGGTAGTACAAGCCGAGAAAGATCGGCAGGAACAGGAACAGGAACACATTGGATGAAAATACCATCCCGATCTCTCCTTGTTGAATCAACAGTCAAGGGCCAGAGCCCCCCCAAACCCCCCCATGAAAACCGGGGGGTTATTGCATTTGAAACAGACCACTTTCCCTTGTGGGAGCGAGCTTGCTCGCGATAGCAGTGGTTCAGCTTGCATCGCAGTCGCATGTGCCGCCGTCATCGCGAGCAAGCTCGCTCCCACAGGGTTCCCTTTCAGGCAGGGAGACCAGTGTCAGCTTCCTTTCTCGCCTTTCTCCCGCGAAGGGTCATACACCCGGGTCAGGTCCCCGCCGAGGCGGAAGGTCTTGAACGGTTGCATTTCGTGCTTGCGTTCCAGCACGTCCTCGGAGCAGGTGTAGAGGCTGCAGAACGGTTCGAGCCAGGCGAATTTCGAATCGATCTTCAGATCCTTCATGTCCTGTTCTTCGCCGTTTTTCTCTTCGAAGATGTCCGGGTCTTTCACCCCGGCGAGCACTCGTTCACCCAGTCGCTTGAGGGCACCGTTGTTTTCCTGGCGCAGGTCCACGCCGTTGACCTGGGCGAAGCTGGCGATCATCGCCAGCGGTGGCAGGGCGTAGTTGTGGTAGGACAGGGCGCGTTGCTTGCGCTTGAGTTCGTTGGGCAGATAGCCCTCGGCATCAACCTGGTTGGCGCCGACCTTGTATTCCTTGACGGCCCAGTCGAACAGGTCGCGACGGTTGGTCGCCACGGACGTGGCCATGACCGACCAGGCGGCCCAGTACGAATGGTTGTTGATTTTCTCCAGCGGCAGGTTGTCCCAATCGCTGACCACCTGGTCGGCCATCTTGCTGAACCAGGCTTCGATCAGTTGCGCCTGTTCTTGATGGTTCGCCAGCGGGCGCGACTCGGAGAACTTCAGGCGCACATAGGCCGAAGCCATGCTGCCCAAGGCCCATTTGCGCATGGACTTGCCGGTGTGGTTGAAGTCCTTGGACATCAGCGCATCGGCCTTGGCCCAGGCGGTCAGCCAGTTCAGCGTGCATTCAAGCTGCTCGGGACGACCGTCGCGCATGAACTGCATGACTTGTTTGCTCACGCCGCGCTCGATCCTGGTGATGTCGGCGGTGCTGTCGCGGAAGGCTTTTTCCGATTGCAGGTTCAGCGTTGCGCGAGCTTTGTCGGAGCCCTCGTATTTGCTGCGAAACTGCAGCGAGCCCGTGTATGGCGTCGGCACTGCCTCGCAGCCCTTGCCGCCGTCGCCTTCCTTGACCTTTTCAATCGGTGCGAAGTAGCCCTGTGGCGGGCGCAGTGGCGCCGCGGCCTGCGTGGCCCCGGCGAACATCGCCAGGGTCAGCAGGGACGGAGCCAGCAGCGTTTTCAACGTTCGGGTGCGCATGGTTCTGGTCATGAGACGAGACCTCATTGTCCGATTTGAGCCGTTTGTTGCTCGGCTTGCGGAGATGCATTGCGTTTGCAGACTTTCGCTTCGATTTGCAGTGGTTCTTTACCGGCTTCGGGTCCCTGGACTTCGACAGCCAGCAGGTTCTGCGAGGCCCAGTCTTCGTCGGTGCGCAATTGGAAGGCGAAACGTCCGTCGGTTTCGGAGGTGTTCGGTTTTTCGATCTTGATGTCCTCGTGGCGCCCATTCATGTACCAAAGGGTGGCTTGCAAGGTTTTCACCGAGGTGTCGGCGAAGCGGATATCGATCTGGTGACTGCCGTTACGCAGGTCCATATTCTTGCTGTTGACCATCAATTCGTTCTTGCCCGGCTTGAGCTTGGCTTTGCTGCTCATCAATGCCGGCTTGCCTTCGCAACCGTTGTTGTCCAGCAGCGCCATCATCTGGCGGTAGATGGTTTCCTGGTCCAGGCGATACAGCGGCGAGAATTCCCAGATGAGGATCTTCGGTGGGTTCTTCTGGAACTCTTCGCTGCCCAGGTACTGGATCATCGCACCCTCGAAACCGCCGCCCGGGAAGGCTACGTTGAGGATGTCGGCGCCGATGGCTTCTTGCAGGAACCCGGCGAAGTTGTAGTTCTTGCCGCTGTGACTGGTGCCCACCAGCGTGATTTGCGGGTCGCCCGCATCGCCGAACAGGTCGCCATCGCCCGCCTCGCCCTTGGGCTCGGTGGTGAACTGGTCCATGTACTGGATCGCATAGCTGGTGCCACACAGTTGCCCGGCCATGTTGTGCAGGGTGCCGGTCTTGCCCATGCGGCCGGACTTCTTGGTCTCGAATTCACGCTTGGGAATGTCGGCGAATGCCGGGATCTGCTTGACCTTCTCGGCCACGATCTTCGCCGTGCGCTGGGCGCCGTACGGGGTCCAGTGCTGGTCGCCACGGAAGTAGAAATCATGGGCCGGCAGGGTTTCGGGCAGGTTTTCGTTGGTCAGCGGCGACAGGTCCGGCACCACGTAACCCATCTGGGCGAAACGGCCGAGCATGTTTTTGTAGTTGGTCAGCGCCTTCTCGTAGTCGAAGGCGGCCTTTTCCTGCGGGTTGAGCTTGTTGCGGTTCACCAGGCCCCGGGTCGGCTGGTAGACAAGCACCAGTTCTACGCCTTTTTTCTTGAACGCATCGTGCAACTGCTGCATGCGCTTGTAGCCGGCCGGCGTGGTGTTGAACTCCGTGCGCAGGTCTTCCTGGGTACGGAACAGCCAATCGCCCTGGGCCTGGACCAGCGTGGTGAAGTTCTGCTGGTAGCGCGTGGTGTAGTTCTTCGCGTCATGGGCGGCCGGGCACAGGTTGCAGCAAGGTTCGGCGGTAAAGGTCGGTGCTTTGACTTCATCGGCGCGCGCGCCGCTTGCGGCGGCGAGAATGCCGGCGGTCAGGGCGGACAGGCCCAGAAGTTTGATCATGCGTGGGTTCATAAAGGTCATTCCTCAGTCCCGCAATTCGGTCTGGCTTTCAACAGGGTCGATCAGCACGGCTTTTTGCTGGCGCACCAGCAGGTCGAGGATTTCGTCCTGGCGTTCGCCCAGGATCCCCGTGAAGCTGATGCCGCTGGATTTGGTCGGCGCAAGCATGGACACGCGGTACAGCTCGACGCTCAACGGCGAGTCGATGGACAGCGGGCCGCTGCCGTTGCCGGCCAGTTCGCCGCCGACCACGATCAGCGACACCTCGGTGTCGAACGGGTCGAGCTTGATGTCCCGGTCGGTGTCGGACAGGTCTTTGATGTGGCCATACAGACCCGTCAGGCCGTTGGCCATGGACAGGTTTTCGTACAGTCGGATGTTTACGCTGTTACGAATCCGGATGCCGTGGCGCTGGTTGCTGATCACCTTGTTGCCCCACAACAGGTTGTCACCACTCTCATAAAGCGTGATGCCGTCGGTGTGGTTCTTGTAGATCTCGTTGTAGGCGATCACGTTGTTCACACTGTTGCGGTCGATCACCACGCCCGAGAGCTTGTTGTCGTAGCTGCGGTTGTTGAAGATGAAGCTGTCATTGACCTCACGGGAAATAATGATCCCGTGCTTCTTCTTGGTTCCGTAAACGGTGTTGTCGGCAATGATCAGCCGATGGGAACGGTCGTGGGGGTCGATGCCGTAGACGATGTTGTCTTTGTAGGTGTTGCCCTTGATCACAAAGTCTTCCGTTTCGTAGCAGTAGAAGCCGTACCACATGTCCGAGAACTCGGAACCGATGATCCAGCCGGTCGGTTCCGGGCGCTTGAGGACCTTGGCCATGTTCGGCGTGTACTGGGAAATACTCACGCCGTACGACTTACTGTTGGCGTAGCCGAAGCTGGCCATCTTGGTGTTGACGATGTAGGTCTCGGTACCACCCCAGGACAGCAGGAACGGACGGAACTCGTTGGGCGAACGGAACGTGGCGGGGCCGTTGTCCTTTTCGCGCCAGCCGGTGACCTTGGTGTCGCGGATGAACATGTGCCCATCGTTGACCAGGAACGAGCCGCCCTCCTGGGACAGGCGTAGTTCCTGGGTCTGCTTGTCGATTTCCAGGATGCCTTTTTCGCCCACGACAATCGGAATTCGCGCCAGGAACACCCCTGGCGACGTTTCCTTGAGGTACTGCTTGGGCACTTTCTTGACCAGGTCCTTGAGGTTCATGTAACCGTCGTCGATGAAGATGGCCTGCGGGATGCCGTGCTGACGCACCACCCACTCGGCCATCTTGTTGTCGCCGCCGATGAAGTCCTTCAAGGCGTTTTCCTGCATCATCCGGCGCACGCTGACTTTGCCGGGCTTGCTGCGCACGATCTTCGCCGCGACCGCTTCGGCGGTATAACCCTTGAGGTCGGGCAGGGTTGGCGCGGCCAGTTCCAGCGGCGCGGTCGGCGCGCTGCTGACGGTGTAGGTCTTGGCTCGTTGCAGCTCCTTGACCACGTTGCCCGGCTTGACCGCCGGTTCAACGTTGGCGAACGCCGATGAGCCGGCCAGCAGCATCGCTGCGGCCAACAGGCTGATCGAACCCTTCATCGCCTGGCTGTTCCTGAGGTAGCGGTTCATATCGGGCACTCCCATGGCCGTTCGCATCAGAAGCGCCAGATCACGTCGACAAAGGCACGATGCATGTACGAATCGACCTCTTTGCCGTAGGCGTCGCCTGGCTTGAACACGCCGCCACGCAAGCGCACCAGCGCCGACGGCTCATCTATGGATTGACTCAGCGCAGCCGGCAACAGGCCTTGCTTGAAGTACTTGGTGACCACCAGATCGACTTCCTGGCCCAGGTCCTTCTCGCCGTCGCGCAGGGGCAGGGTCGAGGTGGACAAGATGGCGCCGGTCACGTCGTCAGTGTTGTTCTGCACGGCATTGATGCCGTTGCTGCCCACCGCCTTGTTGCCGTCCACGCGCCAGAACTTGTGGTACACGAGGCTGGCGTCGTATTCGTCGCGCAGTTGCCAGGAGCCGAACAGGCTGGCGCTCTGGGTGTTGGCCATTTCGCCACGGAAGGCCTCGCCGAAACGGTGGACGCGCGAGCGGGTGCCGGTGAAGTTCGAGCGGTTACTCTGCAGGCCGTTCTGCTCGTAGTCCTCGCTGGCGCGGGCGTAGGCCGCACCGACTTGCCATTGCGGATCCAGACGCAGGCGGATACCCAGGTCGGTGGCCCAGCCGTCAACGTCGTCGCTGCGCTTGAGCTGCGCGGGGCGGGTGCCGTCGGCGTCGAGCGGGTTGACGGTGTCGCGGTCGCCGGTCATGCCGGTGATGCTTGCCCAGTAATTGACGGTGTTGGTGTTGCGCCAGTTGTAGGCATCGCTGTTGGCTTCCAGGCCGAGCCAGGTCAGGTCACCATTCTGGGTCTTGTCCAGGGTGTCGGTGGCTTCGCCCGGGGTCGGGTAGTCCAGGCTGCCGTTGTCATGGGTGTGGTGCGCGCGGATCCCGGCCCATTGGCCTGGCATCCATTGGTACGCCACGTCACCGTAGACGTGCAGGCGATCCTCGTCCTGGGGCGACAGTTCCTTGAGGTCGGTGCGGTATTCGCTGAAACGCTCGGCCACGCCCAGGTTGGCGCGCAGCAGGGTGGTGTCGAAGGTCCAGTTCAGGGCCTCGATGTTGGTGTCGCGCCATTGCCCGTCGTCGTTGCGCAGGCGCTGGCGACCGAACTTCAACAGTTCGCCCGGATAAGGCGTGAGGCCGCTGTAGCCAATCCAGAATTCGCGCATTGCCAGGTAGCTTTTTTTGGCTTCGCGATCACCGCTGTCGGTTTGCTGGGTCGCGTCATCCGACTGCTGCAGCGTGTCGGTCTCAATGATGTCGGTGGATGTCACGGCCTGGGCCATGGCGTAGCCGCTCCAGTTACCGCTTTCGCCATAGATCCAAGGGCGCAGGTCCAGGCCGATACCGTTGACGTCGCCACCGCTCTGGGTGCCGAGGTCGCGGTCATCTTCGGACTGGCCGGTGATCTTCACTTCCAGGCCGAAATTCTTGCTTTCGGTCAGCGCCGCCAGGGTCGGGCAGGACCACAGCAGGGCAAACGACAGGCCAATACCAGCCTGTACAAAAGGGTTGAGCTTCAAAAGCTTCATAGAGGTTCCTCGCCGTCATCTTCTTTTAGGGCTTGCAGTTCCAGCGTATCGGGGCTCATGGCGCCGCGAATGGCCTGCTCTTGTTGTAGCAGGCGTTGCGCTTGTGCAAGTTGTTCCGGCGGTAATTGTGCTTCGAGGGTCTGGGCAAGCTCGGTGGCCTGCGGGGTGTTTTGTGCCTTGGCCAACTGGCTGAACACGTAAGCGTTGACCGGGTTGGGCTTGGTGCCCTTGCCTTGGGAGAACAGCTGGGCAATGGCGTAGTCGGCGCTGTTCTGGCCGTTGCGGGCGGCCTTGAGCAGGTGATCCAGAGCCTTTTGCGAGTACACCTGGCCCAGATAACCACGGCGATAGATCTGGCCGAGGTAATAATCGGCCGCCACTTCACGGCCCACGGCTTTCTGGAAGTGCGCCTCGGCGACCTTGGCGTCGGCGGGCACCCACTTGCCTTCGTAATACAGCTTGCCCAGCAACAGCTCGGCGCGCGACTGGTCGGCGGCGCGGCCGTTTTCCAGGTACTGCATCATCTTGTCGACGTCACCCAACTCGGGGAAATCGTAAAGCAGCTGCGCCAGGCTGACCCAGGAAGCGGGGTAGCCGGGGGCGATGCCTTCGAGCAACGACTGGGCGGTTTTCTCGTCGGTCTTGCCCAGGCTCTGATCGGCCAGGACGCGGGCGACGCTGTCTACACGCTGGGCCGAGACCACACCGCGGGCGTGACCGGCTTGCATCTGCTTGATCAGCTCGGCCTGTTGTTCCGGCTGGCCGCGTTTCTGGTAGACCGTGGCCAATTCGACGTAGCAGATATCGGTGGTCGCCAGGGCGGCCTTGCAGACCTTTTCCACTTCGTCCAGGTGCTGGTCGTACGTGCCCTGGGTGCGGTAGAGCAGGATCTGCGCCAGGCCGGCTTCCGGGTAGCCGGCGCTGCGCCATTGGCTGATCTGCTGCTGGGCGTTGACGTTCGGGAAGCTGTGGGGGTATTGCAGGTACAGCATCGCCAGCGGGATCAAGGTATTGCCTTCACCGTTGGCGAAGGCTTTTTTCAACAGGCCTTCGGCTTCGTGTCTTTCAGCCTCGGTGGACCCGGGCTTGGCCACCAGCAGGCGACCCAGGCGAGCCTGGGCGCGCGGCGAGATATCGGCGGCGGCGCGGTAGGTCGCCTCGGCCTTTCTCATCTGCTCGGGGTCGCGGCTGTCCACCTGGATATCGGCCAGGCCCACCTGGGCCTCGCTGTAGCCCAGGTCCGCCAGTTGCTGATAGTTCTGCTGCGCCAACGCCGTGTCGCCGCGCTTGAGGGCTTCGTTGGCCAGGCGCTGGTCGGGCAGGCCGGCGCAACCGGCCAGGCTGACGGCCAGTGCCAAGGCACACAACGCATAGCCTGTGTGGGAGCGAGCCTGCTCGCGATGCAGGCTGCTCGGAGTCTCAGACAGACCGCGTCGATCCCATCGCGAGCAAGCTCGCTCCCACAGGGAACGCGGCGCATTGTTGTTTTGTGGAGTGATCACGGGCATATCCTCGACTTAAAGACCAACGGCCATGGCTTTGTCGATCAGCCAGTTCAGGCTTGGGCCACGATCGCTGACGACTTCTACCGGACGGCCGGCCAGCGCGCTGTCGAGGGCTTCGTCGGGCTGGATCAGCACGCGGATATCGGAAGACAGGTCGGCGCTTTTCAGGCTGGTGCTGCTGACGATCTTGCCGGTACGGGTGGTGTCTTCGCCGGCCACCTGGAAGCTGACCGGTGTACCTGGGCGCACATCGCCGAACTGGCGATAGGAGAAACGCGCTTCAACGTTGGCTTCGGCGCCACGTGGAACCAGTTGGAATATCACGTCGCCCTTGCTGGCGTACTGGCCGTTGGAAACCAGTTGCTGGGCCACGATGCAGTCGCATGGCGAGGTGAGGGTGCCGGTCATTTGCTTGCCGAACAGCTCTTCAACCTTGGCCGGCTGCAGCTGGTTGTCGTCCAGGTGACCCTTGAGTACGTCCAGCATGCTGGTGCTGAAAGTCGCCAGCGGAGCGCCTTTGGCGGCCAGGCCGTCGGCCTTGACCAGGCTCTGCACGGTGCCGTCGCGCGGCATGGTGATGGCCATGCCCGGTACGTTGACGATGCCGGCCTGGGCGTGGCTGACGAAGTACATGCCGTATACCGACTTGAAGATGAAACCGAACGCCGCCAGGCCGACAATGAAGATGCCCAGGCTGAAGGTCACGGCGCGCAGGCGGCCGAAGGCGCTCATGCCACCGTTGTCATCTTTCTGTTTGCGGGCCTTGGTGAAGTTGTCGCGTTGCAACGTCGCCAGCACGTCGCCGACGCCCACGATGTCGCCGGCCAGGTGCGAGGTGATGATATGGCGCAGTGTCGAGATGTCACGCGGCTCCAGGTTCTGGAACTGGCAACCGGTGCGGCCGGTCTGGCGGTCGTGGGAACGGATTTGCAGCTCCACGTCCATGGCCAGGCCAAGGTTGTCGATCACGAACTGCAGGCGGGCCTTGTACGTCTCGCCAACCTTGAGCGGCATCTGGCCGGCGTTGAAGCACAGCCCACCGGCCGACAGGTCCAGGACCTTGACTTCCATGGGCGTACGGTCTGGGCCGAAGAAGCGCAACTTGGCCGGGATTTTGACCCGGGCGTGTTGGCGTTGGGCTTCGGATTCATGCACTACGTTGACATTCACGGCGGTGTTCATAGGGGCGATTTCCTAGTTAATTCAGGCAAGTTCGGTCAGACCATCGTCAGCAGCACGGCGACAAAGATGCTGCCGGCGGAGAAGGTCATGGTCCGAGACGACCAGGTGTTGAACCAACGTTGAAAGCTGGCGAGATCACGGGTCAGGTGGGTGGGCTGGCGGGTCCAGGACTGTTGATCGAGGCGGAAGAACACATAGATCTTCACCATCGCGCCGACGATCTGGTTGTAATAGAGAATCGCCGGGTAGGCCGGGCCGATCCGGTGTCCGGAGCACGACAGCAACAGGGTCAGTAGCAGCCGCGTGATGCCGATCCACAGCAGGTACACCAGAATGAACGCGGTGCCGTACTTGATGCTGGCGATGATCGCCACGGTCAAGCCCAGCAGCGAAGTCCACATCGAGACGCGCTGGTCGAACAGCACCACCGACGTGAACAGGCCCAGACGCCGCAGACCCAGGCCCAGGGCCCGGGAGTTCTGCCGCAGGTTGTTGCCGTACCAACGGAACATCAACTTGCGACTCGCCTTGATGAAGCTTTTTTCCGGCGGATGCTCAACCGTGTTGATGGCCGCGTCTGGCACGTAGAACGTGTCGTAGCCCAGGCGCATCAGGCTGAACCAACTCGATTTGTCATCGCCGGTGAGGAACTTGAAGCGGCCCAGGCGCCAGTGTTGCAGCGAGTCGCTTTCCACGTCGGCGATGAAGTCCGGGTTGGTGACCACGGTCGCGCGGAATACGGACATGCGTCCGGTCATGGTCAACACGCGCTTGGACAGGGCCATGGAGCACATGTTGATGTGACGCTGGGCGAAACGCAGCTTGTGCCACTCGCTCATGATGTAGCCGCCGCGTACTTCGCAATATTCGTTGGTGGTCAGGCCGCCGACATTGCCGAACAGTTGGAACCACGGTACGGTCTTGCGCACCACGCCCTCGGCGAGGACGGTGTCGCCATCGATCACCGCGACCACCGCGCGATCGTCTGGCAGGTGGCGGGAGATGGCGCGAAAGCCGTAGGCCAGGCCGTCACGCTTGCCGGTGCCAGGGATGCGCACGAAGTCCAGCTTGACGTGCTCGGGCGGGTTCATGCGGGCCCAGAGGCTCTTGACCAGCAACTCGTCGGACATTTCCACGATGGAGCAGACCACGGTGGTGGGCAGCCCGCACTCGATGGCTTCGCGAATTACCGAGCCATAGACCTGGGCGGTGGTCAGCGCATCGATGCGAAAGCTGGTCACCATCAGGTACACATGGGACGGGTCCGCCGCCTTGCCCAACTTGCGAACCTTGCGGCGCAGGTGTGGGTAGACGATGTACAGGAAGATCATGCCGCGCACGAAATGCGTTGCTCCCATGGAGTAACGCCAAATGCCCACGGCGCCGATCAGGAAGATGAAGTCCTTGGATTCGGCGTCGAACGTGGACGTGGGCAACGCCGTGGCGATGCCCATCAGTAAACTCAAGTAAAACAGCCAACCGGCGGCCTGAAGCAGGCCGTGCTTTAGCCTGTGCATAATCTGCATCCGTCTCTATCTCGGGCGGGCCCTGGGGGCGGCCCGATGGGTTAAGGCAGGCGAAAGGCCGGCCGGGGCGAGCCCCGGCCGGCTAACAGACTTACCAGCAGATGCCTTCGGTCCGGCCATTCGCAGAGGTGGCCTTGGACATGAACCCAACCAGGTCGATGACCTGCTTGCCTTCCGGTACGTTCTCGGTCAGCGCGCGGAACTTCTCGTCGCGGTTGCCGAGGATGATGATGTCGGAGCTGTCGATCACCGCGTCGAAGTCGGAGTTGAGCAAGGACGAGACGTGAGGGATCTTCGACTCGATGTAATCCTTGTTCGCACCGTGGACACGGGCGTATTCGACGTTGCTGTCGTAGATGCGCAGGTCATAGCCCTTGCCGATCAGCATTTCCGCCAGCTCTACCAGCGGGCTCTCACGCAGGTCATCGGTGCCGGCCTTGAAGCTCAGGCCCAGCAGGGCGACTTTGCGCTTGTCATGGCTGGATACGATGTTGAATGCGTTCTGCACCTGGGATTCGTTGCTGCGCATCAGCGAGTTCAGCAGCGGTGCTTCCACGTCCAGGGAGCCTGCACGGTAGGTCAGGGCGCGCACGTCCTTGGGCAGGCACGAGCCGCCGAAGGCGAAGCCTGGGCGCATGTAGTACTGGGACAGGTTCAGGGCCTTGTCCTGGCAGACCACGTCCATTACTTCACGGCCATCGACGCCGACAGCCTTGGCGATGTTGCCGATCTCGTTGGCGAAGGTGACCTTGGTGGCGTGCCACACGTTGCAGGTGTACTTGATCATCTCGGCGACGGCGATGTCCTTGCGGATGATCGGCGCATCGAGTTCTTCGTACAGCGATTGCAGGACGTCGCCCGAGGCTTTGTCGAACTCGCCGATGACGGTCATTGGCGGCTGGTCGTAATCCTTGATCGCGGTGCTTTCGCGCAGGAACTCAGGGTTTACCGCAACGCCGAAATCAACGCCGGCTTTCTTGCCGGAGCAATCTTCGAGGATCGGGATAACGACGTTGGCCACGGTGCCTGGCAGTACGGTACTGCGGACCACGATGGTATGGCGGGTGGTTTTCTCGCGCAGTACAAAACCGATTTCACGGCACACTGCTTCGATGTAGTTCAGTTCCAGGTCGCCATTCTTCTTACTTGGCGTGCCGACGCAAATCATCGACAGATCGGTATCACGAATTGCTTCGGCGAAGTTGGTAGTACCACGCAACCGACCTGTTTGAATGCCTTGCGCCAACAGCTCGCCAAGACCCGGTTCAACGATCGGGGATTTACCCGCGTTGATCATGTCGATTTTGTCTTTGGCGACATCTACGCCAACTACGTCATGGCCCCGTGCAGACAGGCAACCGGCACATACTGCACCGACGTAACCCAAACCAAATATGCTAATGCGCATCGCATTTACCTCTGTTTTCACGCCATTAAATGGCCGGAGTTAATAGTGTTCAGCGGTCATCGTGCACTCGGAAGTGTGGAATGCAGGCGCCACAGTGCCGTGTGCAGGCATACAAAGTTCCGAGTGTCTAAATAATTGCACTCAAGTTGTGCGCAAAGCGGCCTAGTTGTTATGACCTGCCCTGTTATGCAGCCAGTCCTCGTTGGCGGGACGTCGGTGCAAAAGATCCTTCACTTCAGACTCCTGGCAAAAAGCCCACAAAATCAGAAGCTTGTGCGCTCGGGGGAGCACGTTAATAGGGGCGCAGCCTTGGCCTTGTAGGGGATACTAATGGTGCATTATCTCCCGTCCTTCAGGGTGGATCCAATTAGACGACCGTTTCGCTAAGTTGTCGTTACAACTCTGTTACTCCGGACGACGTGCCACGTAAGTTATCTCGTACATCCTCGGCGAGAATCGTTACGGGTGGTATGAGCCGTGCGTTTTGACATAGTTCCGATCCGCTCATCGCCATTTTCGAAATTTTTCGAAATATCTGCCTAGATGGCACTGCCCTCATAGTGATAGCACTCGCGTTTTTAGCCTTTAGTTTCGGGGAGTTGAGGGGGGTAGATAGTTTTGTGCCACTACTGATGAAAAATTTCCGTGCCACTACGGAAAAATCTGACATTTGTCGAGTGAAAGAAAAGTTAGCGCGGTGTGTGTTTGTTTTATTGGCGCCAAGAAAGTGGCAAGTAGGGAGGGGAATCGGGATGACATCTAGCGAAGTGATCGAGGCCCCTTATCGGGGCCTGAAAGAGGTATTGCGTTATTGCGGGGCGTGGTCGCGCAAGAAGACCAGTTTTTCCGGGGTGGATTGTTCGGGGTTGTAGCGATAACCCTGCACATCAAACTCCCTTAGTGCAGTGGGATTATTAATGCGTTGTTCGATGACAAATCGGCTCATCAGGCCCCGGGCTTTTTTCGCGTAGAAGCTGATGATCTTGTACTGGCCGTTCTTGAGGTCCTTGAATTCGGTATCGATCACCCGTGCCTTCAGGGCACTGCGTTTAACCGCCGAGAAGTATTCATTGGAGGCCAGGTTCAACAACACGTCGTCACCCTGTTCGGCCAAGGCTTCGTTCAACCATTCGCTGATGCGGGTGCCCCAGAAGGCGTAAAGATCCTTGCCCCGGGCATTGGCCAGTTTCGTGCCCATCTCCAAGCGATAAGGTTGCATCAGGTCCAGGGGGCGCAGCAGGCCATATAAACCGGACAGCATGCGCAGGTGCTGTTGGGCGAAATCGAAATCGGCGTCACCGAGGCTTTGCGCATCGAGGCCGGTATAGACGTCGCCTTTGAAGGCCAGCAATGCCTGTTTGGCGTTGGCGGGGGTGAACGCCGGGTTCCAACTGCCGAATCGTGCTGCGTTGAGGCCGCCGATCTTGTCGGAAACGTGCATCAGTTCGCTGATCTGGGCCGGCGAAAGTTCGCGTAGTTGCTCGACCAGCTCCTGGGAGTGGTCAAGGTATTGCGGCAGGGTGAAGCGCTCGATGGCCGGCGGTGTTTCGAAATCGAGGGTCTTGGCGGGGGAAATCACCATCAGCATGCAGACGTCTCCTTTGAGGGTGCGGCGATTCTAGGGGGTTGTCCGGGTGGACTCCAGCTATTGGGGTGATAGGGGATGGATGGTGGTGGTGCCTTTGTGGCGAGCAAGCAAGCTCCCTCGCCACAAAGGCAGGTTCTCCAAGAAGGATCAGCTATCATGCCGCGCGGGTTTCGTTATGGAGACATCCCCTTTGCGTATCGCCCTTCTATTGTCGGCCTGGTTGTTGAGTTTCGCTGCGATCGCCGCGCCCAACGACGTCGCCACCTTGGACCGCAGCACCTGGCCTGAGCAACTCACCAATCCGACGCTGTTCGATGTTGCCTCGCGCGCCGAGATCCTGATGTTCGCCCGGGTATTGCTGGACGTCGATGCCATGGATGAAGTGGCGCTCAAGCAGTACCTTGGGCTGCGCTCGGTCAATATGGCGGCGGTCGACGCGCTGCGCACACGGCTGTGGCAGCGTCTGCTATCGAGTTACAACTTTGCCCAGCGAAGCTGTGAATTGGATGCCTCCTTCTGCTATCTGGTGGAAAACATGGCGACCCTGCGAGAAGAAGCGGGCAGGTTCCAACTCGATGATAATTCCTACTACATCAAGTGGGCCGAGCCGAGCCGGACCTTCCATACCCACTATCGGGACGAACTGTTGCGCAAGGCGGCGCTGTTTCCCCAGGTCAGCAGTGAAATCGAGCTTTTCGGCGATTACGAGCGCAACGGCGAGCAGATGAACGACCGGCTGTTCTTGCTGACCTTCGACAGCGGGGCCAATATCGCGCCGGATAACACCCCGTGGCTGACCGAATACCTGCGAAAATCGAACATGAACGGTACGTTCTTCGTACTCGGCAAGGATATCCAGGCGCGGCTGGCGGATCGCTCGGTCAATGATCTGCAGAGCCTCTATTCCAGGCAATGCGTCGGTGTGCAGGGCTGGGAGTTTCGCTCTCACAGCTATTGGCAGGATTGGCAAGACTCGGTGCGGCGCAGTGTCGACCTGGTCAAGGGCAAGCTGCCGGAGAATTTCGTGCCGCTGTTCCGCCCGCCCCAAGGCCAACGCCGGGGCGATGCGCAATCATTCTTCCAGGCACAGGGCCTGCAAGTGGCGCTGTGGGATATCGATCCTCAGGACAGCACCAACCGCCTCAAGCCCGAACAGAGTGCCCAGCGGGCGCTGACCTTGATGCTGTTGTGGCGCCATGGCGTGATCAACTTCAACGCCAAGCAGGATGCGGTGAAAATCGCACTGCCCTGGCTCGTAGCGCAAACGGCGCAGAGCGGGATCGGCTGGGAGGAATGTCAGGACGCGTTTCGCTGAAAGATGGGAAAGGCCCGGAAACATTGGGCGGGGTGGGTTTTTTGGCACGCATTCGGTGCGACCCGACTTCCGACTTTAACGGTGCGACAGCGGTACGCCAAGGGTTATTCGTCACTCTGAAAAATAAACTTCAAAAAAGCGTCAAAGTGCTTTTTCCTGTCATGTGTTTTGGAGTATCAAGAAGTCAGACCGCCGAAACCTGCAACACAGGTGGCGTCTTCCAAGACCCAGATTGTGTGCAGTTCACCTGAATCCTCGCGGGTGAATTCGGTGGCTACCTCGAGGCGCAGCACTGTCACGGTATTGCGTCGAATGGCCCCCACATAGGTGACCGAGTATGGATGACCACGGACGTAGCCCTTCCTCCAACCAGCCAATCCTCTATGTACTCGATACCAACGTATTGATCCACGATCCAAACGCGCTCCTGAACTTCGAAGAACACCACGTAGCCCTCCCGATGACCGTCCTTGAAGAGCTGGACAAGCTCAAGAGTGGGCATCACAGCGTGGCGGCCGAATGTCGCCAGGCGATCCGCCTGATCGACAAGACCCTGGGGGACGCCTCTCCCGAGGACGTCGAACTCGGCGTACCGATCCAACGTGGCAAAAGCGGCCCCAAGGGCCTGCTCTCGATCCTGATGAGCAAGCGCACCGAACCCAACCTGGTGCTGCCTGAACACCTTAACGACAACATCATCATCAACCAATTGATCGACCTGCACGCGCGCAACAAGGATCAGGCCGTGGTGCTGGTGACCAAAGACATCAACATGCGCCTCAAGGCCCGCGCCTGCGGGATCGCGGCCGAGGACTACAGCACCGACCAGCTGGTCGACGACGTGTCGCTGCTGCCCAACGGCTACCACACGATGACCGGCTCTTTCTGGGACCGCGTGAGCAAGGTCGAGACCCGCCAGGACCATGGCCGCACGTGGCACCAGGTGCAATTGATCGACAATCTGCCGGCGGTGCACATCAACGAATTCATCATCGACGAACAAGGCTTCGTCGGCTGGATCAAGGAAATCCAGGTCGACAAACTGCTGATCCTCGACTTGCATCAGGAACCCTTGTTGCATCAGGAGGCGTGGGGCCTCAAGCCTCGTGACATCTACCAGAGCCTGGCGCTGTTCGCCTTGCTCGATCCGGATATCCACCTGGTCAACCTGTCCGGTGCGGCTGGTTCCGGCAAGACCATCCTGGCCCTGGCCGCTGCTATCGAGCAGACCATGGTCAGCAAGCGTTACCGGCGCATCATCGCTACCCGCAGCGTGCAGGGCCTGGACCAGGAGATTGGCTTTTTGCCCGGCACCGAAGCGGAAAAAATGGAGCCGTGGCTGGGCGCGATTACCGACAACCTCGAAGCCTTGCACATGGATGACGAAAGCACCCATGGCAGCGTCGACTACATCCTCAGCAAAGTGCCGTTACAGTTCAAATCCCTCAACTACATCCGAGGCCGCAGCTTCCAGCAAAGCCTGATCTTGATCGACGAATGCCAGAACCTGACCCCGCACCAGATGAAAACCATCATCACCCGTGCCGGCGCCGGTTCCAAAGTGGTGTGCCTGGGTAACCTGGCACAGATCGACACCCCATACCTGTCCGCGACCAGCTCCGGGCTGACCTACCTGACCGAACGCTTCAAGGACTTCCCCAACGGGGTCCACATCACCCTGCAAGGCGTACCGCGCTCGATCCTGGCCGAATACGCTGAGTCTCATCTGTAACACCAGCCGAACCGGGCGACCTCACCGTCGCCCGGTTCTTCCATGCACCACATAACCCTGTGGGAGCGAGCCTGCTCGCGAATGCGGTGTGCCAGCCAAATATTTTTATCTGAAGCACCGCTTTCGCGAGCAGGCTCGCTCCCACCAAGGATCTTCAGTGGTCTGCTAATTACGGGCACGACAATCAGCCCTGCCAGAATCTGACCCACGGGTTTACAATCGACGCTCCTGATCAGGAGTAACCCTGTGCTGACTCATCTCGATTCCCAAGGTCGCGCCAATATGGTCGACGTGACCGACAAGGCCGTGACGTTCCGTGAAGCCACGGCTGAAGCCTTTGTGCGAATGCTGCCCGATACCCTGCGGATGATCGTCAGTGGCGGCCATCCCAAGGGCGACGTGTTTGCCGTTGCCCGCATCGCCGGCATCCAGGCTGCGAAGAAAACCAGCGACCTGATTCCGCTCTGCCACCCGCTGATGCTCACCGGCGTCAAGGTCGAGCTCAATGCCGAAGGCGAGGACCGGGTACGTATCGTTGCCCGTTGCAAACTGTCGGGGCAGACCGGCGTGGAAATGGAAGCGCTCACCGCCGCCAGCGTCGCCGCGCTGACTATTTATGACATGTGCAAGGCCGTGGACCGGGGCATGACCATCGAAGGCGTGCGGGTGCTGGAAAAGCTTGGCGGCAAGAGTGGTCATTTCCAGGCGGATGCATCATGAAAATCACTGTGAAGTTTTTTGCTCGCTACCGCGAAGCGCTCGGCGTGGACTCGGTTAAGGTGGAAGGCGGTTTCGCCACGATTGACGACGTGCGCGCCTTGCTCGCGCAGCGTGACGGCGCCGAAGTGCTGAAAGAGCAAAACCTGATGTGTGCCCGCAACGAGGATCTCTGTCAACTCGACGAGCCAGTGGCGGACGGCGATGAGGTGGCGTTTTTTCCCACCGTGACCGGAGGCTGAGCCATGGCGATTCGGGTACAGGTGGAACCGTTCGACCCGGGCAGCGAAGTCAACGCGATGCACGCGGCCAATGTCGGCGTGGGTGCTGTGGTCAGTTTTGTCGGCTACGTGCGCGACTTCAATGACGGCCTCGATGTGTCCGGGATGTTCCTGGAGCATTATCCGGGCATGACCGAGAAAGCGCTGGGCAAGATCGCCATCGAGGCCGAGCAGCGCTGGCCATTGCTCAAGCTTGAAGTGCTGCACCGCATCGGCGCCTTGGAGCCGGGTGAGCCGATCGTTTTTGTCGGCGCCGCCAGCGCCCACCGCCAGGCGGCGTTCGACGCCTGCGCCTTTGTCATGGACTACCTCAAGACCCGCGCGCCGTTCTGGAAAAAAGAAAACACCGTCGATGGCCCGCGCTGGGTCGAAGGGCGGGACAGTGATCATGCGGCGGCGGATCGCTGGAAGCAGTAGTTCACGTCGTTTCTTCGCAATACTTATGCCCGCATCGCGAGCAAGCTCGCTCCCACAGTGGCGCTTCGTTGCACACAATGTTTGTGTCTGACACAGATCCCCCTGTGGGAGCGAGCCTGTTCGCGATGAGGTCGGCAGCCTCCCATCACTTTCGCCTGTTTGCCCAATTGACGATGTGTACATTAAAGTCCAGTATGGATTTATAAGTACAAAATAAGTCGCGCCTGCCTTTCTCTGCCAAACCAACAACAACCCGCGAGAGAACGATTATGAAGAAGCTCCCCCTCATCACTGGTCTGGCCTTGAGTCTGTTGGCCTCCAGTAGCCTGTTCGCCGCCGATAAAACCTTGCGCATCGGTATCGAGGCGGCTTATCCGCCTTTTGCTTCGAAAACCTCGGAGGGGAAAATCGAGGGGTTTGACTACGACATCGGCAATGCCTTGTGCGCACAGATGCAGGTGAAGTGCGAGTGGGTCGAGGGTGAGTTCGATGGGCTGATCCCGTCGCTCAAAGTGAAAAAGATCGACTTGGCCCTGTCGTCCATGACCATCACCGAAGAGCGCAAGAAGTCGGTGGATTTTACCCACAAGTATTACTTCACCTCATCGCGCCTGGTCATGAAGGAAGGGGCGTCGGTCGATGACCAGTACGCCAGCCTCAAGGGCAAGACCGTCGGCGTGCAGCGCGCCACCACCACGGACCGTTTCGCCACGGAGGTCTTTGAGCCCAAGGGCATTACGGTCAAGCGCTACAGCAATAACGAAGAAATCTACATGGACCTGGCGTCGGGTCGCCTGGATGCGATTTTTGCCGACACCATTCCTTTGGAAGACTTCCTGTCGATGCCTCGTGGCAAGGGCTATGCCTTCGTCGGGCCGGAGCTCAAGGACCCGAAATACGTCGGCGAGGGCGCCGGGATTGCGGTGCGCAAGGGCAACACCCAATTGGTGGCGGATTTGAACAAGGCCATCGATGGGATTCGGGCCAATGGCGAGTATCAGAAAATCCAGGCCAAGTATTTCAAGTCGGATATCTACGGCGATTGATCGATAGCCTTCGCGAGCAGGCTCGCTCCCACAGAGGATTTGTGTCGTGCACGAGATATGTGTGCAATGCGATTCAATGGGGGAGCGAGCTTGCTCGCGATGGCGTCAGGCCAGGCAACTCAAAACCTCAGCCCTTCAATTCCTTCAGATGCTTGTACACCGTCGCCCGCCCCATGTTCAGCACATTGGCCACATAGTTGGACGCGCTCTTGCCCTTGAACGCGCCTTCGGCATGCAGCGCCAACACCAGCTCGCGTTTGTGGTCGCGGGTCAGCAGGTTCAGGCTCAGTTGGCGCTCGCGCATCCAGGCGTGCAGGAAAGTGTTGATCCGCTCCTGCCAGTCATCACGAAACAGTGAATCCGGCTGGGGAATCAATTTGCCTGGCGACAGGAACAGATCCAGCGCGGCCTTGGCATTCTCGAACAGCGAAATATTCAGGTTGATGCACAGCACCGCCAGCGGATGACCGTTTGCATCGCGCAGGACGCTGCTGAGGCTGCGAATCTTCTGTCCGTCCCAGTTCAGTTTTTCGTACGGCCCGATGTTACGTTCGCTGACGTCCTCACTGAGCATGTCTTCAAGGGACGAGTCATCGCCGATTTCGCGCTTGGACAGGTTATTGGCGATGTAGTCGACCTTCTGGGTGCGCAGGTCATGCAACACCACTTCCGCGTGGGGGTAGAACAGTGTGGCGATGGCATCGGCGATAGTGCGGAAGTTATCGAGTGTCGGATTGGCTTGCGGGGCATTCATGACAGGACTCCAGACGGTCAGCGCCCCGTGGAACAGGGGCGCGGGGGAGTGTGCCGCAATCGTGGCGATGCGTCACCTCACCGAAGGTCAACCCAGGCGAGTGGGCGATAGCATCGCGGCGTTCAGGCCGAAACGGGTCAAAGGCTCAGGCAGTGGTTCACCGCGCGCCAGTGCCGCGCTTGCCTGGCCCATGGCAGGGGAGGTCTGGATGCCATAGCCCCCCTGGGCCGCGACCCAGAAAAGGCCGGGTACTTGTGGGTCGAAGCCGGCCAGCAGATCACCGTCAGGCACGAAGCTACGCAATCCGGCCCAGGTGCGGGTCGGACGGCGAATGGTCAGGGTGGTGGCCTCTTCGATCTGGTAGATGCCCATGGCGATGTCCAGCTCTTCGGGCTGTACGTCGTGTGGTTCGACCGGGTCGGCATTGGCCGGAGAGCCGAGAAACATGCCAGCGTCGGGCTTCATGTAGAAGGATTCGTCGAGGCTCACCAGCATCGGCCAGTCGTGGATATCCACCCCCTCGGGGCCGGCGAAAATGAACGCCGCCCGCCGCTTGGGTTGCAGGCCCAGCTTGCGCGCGCCGGCCATTTCGGCCACTTGATCGGCCCAGGCGCCGGCCGCGTTGATCAGCACCGGCGCGTAGAACGTCTGGCTGGCGGTCCTGACCTGCCATCGCCCTTGGTCGTCGCGGATCAAGTCCAGCACTTCGCTGTCGGTGTGTACCTCACCGCCGCTGCGACGGATACCGCGCAGATAGCCTTGGTGCAGCGCATCGGTATCGATATCGCAAGCCGTGGGGTCGTAGATCGCGCCGTGGACTTTTTCCCGTCGCAGGATCGGCAGGCGCAGGCAGGCCTCTTCGGCGCTGAGCAATTGCATTTGCGGCACCGTGGCCTTGGCGCTGAGGTATTGGTTACCAAGCTCGGCCGGGTCGCCGATGAAGTCCACCGTCATTTCGCCGCGCGGGGTGAGCAACGGGTGTTCGCAGAACCCGGCTGGTGGTGCGTCGAAGAAATCCCGGCTGGCCTGGGTCAATGCCCGTACCTGAGGGGTGCCGTAGGCTGCGGTGTACAACGCCGCCGAGCGTCCGGTGGAGTGATAGGCCGGATGGGATTCGCGTTCAAGCACAATGACCCGGCCGTGGGGTGCGAGCCAGTAGCCGGTGGAAGCACCGGCGATGCCACCGCCGATGATGATGAAGTCTGCTGAGATCATAAAGTTCTCCTGTCGAGCACATTGCCGGGAGTTTCCGTGAACCTGTGGGAGCGAGCCTGCTCGCGAAAGCGGTGTGTCAGTCACGCGTATTTATCTGATAAACCGCTTTCGCGAGCAGGCTCGCTCCCACAAGGGAAAATGGGTGTGTCAGTCGAGAAGTTGGTAAAGCGCATTCGCCAGCGCAACATCCTCCAGCCCCAACCCAATGGAACGGAAAAACACATGGCGCTCATAGTTTGGTCGCGCCGCACGTTCGCTCAGCAGATCGGGCAAGTCACCCACAATGCTTGAAGGCTCCCAGCCATGCTGTTCAGCGGCGATCAACATCTCGCCAGCCGAGCCCGGAGTGGTCTGACGATAGTCGCAGAACACATCCATGTCGTTGAGGCTCTGGGGCGGTACTTCATGCGCGCGCGGGGCATTGGTGCTGATGGATGTGATCAACGTCGGTTTGCCGAGGGTCTGCGGGTCTAGCACTGCCCGGGCGGAGGAGGTGCAGAGCATCACCACATCGGCGTCGTGCAGTGCCGCTTCAAGGGTGTCGGCGATTTGCAGGCGCGGGTCCAGGCCTGTTATCGAGGCAAGTTGTTCTGCCGACTTGGCCTTCAGGCTTGGCGAATAGAGACTGATGGCTTGCCAATCCCGCAGTCCCTTGACGTACTGCACATGGGCGCGCGCCACCGCGCCACTGCCGATCACCGCCAGGCGCCTGGCGTTGTGCGGGGCGAGGGCATCGATGGCGACGGCGGTGGCGGCGGCGGTGCGGACGGTCGTCAGCTCGGCGGCATCGCACAGCATCAACGGCTGGCCGTTCTGCATCGACATCAGCAAGGTCCAGGCGGTGATGAGTGGCCCTTGCTCGCGCACGATGTAGGGCGAGGTCTTGACCCCATAGACCTGGTCTTGAGCCAGCACACCGAGGAAGTTGATGAAGTCCCCGGCGCCCTCGGGAAACACCACCCTTTGCTGGGGCGGCTGCACCGCTTGCCCGGCCGCAAGATCGCGGAACAGCTTGCGCAGGACTGCCAGCACATCGACGTGCCCGAGCAGTTCTCGGGCCTGGGCTTGGGTCATGACATGAGGCGTATTGGACATCGTAGACTCCGGGTGTCTCGAGTAAACTAATTTGTCCATTATGGACTTTTAGTTTATACGAGCAATATCCCCGGGCAAAAAAAAACGCAGCCTGTGTTGGCTGCGCTGATCGTTCCCACGCGCTGCGTGGGAATGCCTCAATGGACGCGTTGCGTCCGTCTCGACGTTAGGGCCGCTTGCGCTCAACCGGCCGCAACAGATGAGTCGGTGGCATCTCGCAACTGATCTTGCGACCCAGCAGCGCTTCGATCGACGGCAACTGGTAAGAGTCGTCTTCGCCGGCAAAGCTGATCGATACACCTGCTGCCCCGGCACGACCCGTGCGACCAATGCGGTGCACATAGTCGTCCGGTACTTCAGGCAAGGTGAAGTTGATCACATGGCTGATGCCGTCGATGTGAATGCCCCGACCCGCCACATCGGTGGCGACCAGCACGCGGATTTTGCCTTCGCGGAAACCTTCCAGTGTCTTGATCCGCTTGTGCTGCGGCACGTCGCCCGAGAGCTGGGCGGCGTTGACGCCGTCGCGCACCAGGCGTTCCTCGATGCGGCGCACTTCGTCCTTGCGGTTGGCAAATACCATCACCCGCTCCCAGCCATTGTCGTTGACCAGGTTGTAGAGCAGCTTGTACTTGTCGGCACCGGCGACGGCGTAGATGTGCTGCTCCACATTTTCACTGGCGACGTTCTCGGCTTCGATCTCGACGATGGCCGGGTCAGTCGTCCACTGTTTGGCGAGGTTCATCACATCGTCGGTGAAGGTGGCGGAGAACAGCAGGGTCTGGCGTTCGCTTTTCGGCGGGGTCTGGCGAATGATCTGGCGGACCTGGGGAATGAAGCCCATGTCGAGCATGCGGTCGGCTTCGTCCAGCACCATCACTTCGACCATGTCCAGGTGCACGTCGCCGCGCTGGTTGAAATCCAGCAGGCGGCCCGGCGTGGCCACGAGGATGTCGCAGTGGCGGGCTTCGAGGTGCTTGAGCTGCTTGTCGAAATCCATGCCGCCCACGAACGTCATCACGTTCAGACCGGTGTACTTGGTCAGGTCGGCGGCGTCCTTGGCGATTTGCACCACCAGTTCGCGGGTCGGCGCAATGATCAGCGCGCGCGGTTCGCCCATATAGCGTTCCTTGGGCGGTGGGGTCTGAAGCAATTGGGTAATGATGGAAATCAGGAATGCGGCGGTCTTGCCGGTGCCGGTCTGGGCACGGCCGATGGCGTCTTTGCCAGCGAGGGTGTAACCGAGCACCTGCGCCTGGATCGGCGTGCAATAGGGGAAGCCCAGGTCCTGGATGGCATGCATCAATTCAGGGGCGAGCTTGAAATCGTGGAAGCGGGTCTTGCCTTCCTGGGGCTCTACGACAAAGTCCTCGAGCTTCCAGGCGACGACGGGCGGTTTTGGTGCGCGTTCGCGGCGCGGCCTTGGCGCTTCGCTGCGTGGCTTTTCCTGGGCGGGGGCCGCGACAGGCTGGGCTGCGGTGGCGGTTGGCGGCGTTGTTTTCGCCTCCGCAACCGGCGGTGCGGTCCGGCGCGACTGCTGCGCATCGGCGCGGTTCGGGGCCTGGGGCGCGCTGGCGACAGGCGCGAGCTGCTCGGCCTCGCTTTTACCGAACATCTTCTTGAGTGCTTTGAGCACGGTCATCTCATCGATTGGTTAAGGAATGTACGCCGGCCAGTGTAATGCAAGAAACGGGCGCGGCGTAGTGTGTTCATCAAAGCGCTGGCGTGCGATAGGCCTCTTAGCGCAACTGCTTATCCAGCCAGGCGCCGATGTCGCGGATCTCCTCGGGTAACACTTCGTGGCCCATTGGGTATTCCTGCCATGTCACGGTGACACCATGCTGCTTCAGATACTCTTTCGCCGTCCGGCCCATCGGGTTGAGCACCACCTCGTCGTATTGTCCGTGCAACGCCAGTACCGGGATGCGCTGCTGGCTGGCAGAGAGTTGCAATTCCTCGCTGAAAGTTGGCGCATATGTGGACAGCGCGATAACGCCCCCCAGGGGCCCCTGCCATTTGACGAATGCGGTGTGATAGACCACCGCGCCACCTTGGGAAAAACCCGCGAGGAAGATTCGCGAAGCGTCTATTCCGCTGGATCGCTGGGCTTCCATCAGGTCGATGACCCGCTGGGCCGAGGTTTCGAGTTGATCTTCGTCAATGGCTCGAGCCGGGCTCAGGGCGCGGATGTCGTACCAGCTTGGCATGGCATAGCCACCATTGATGGTGACGGGCTGAGTGGGTGCTTGAGGCAGGACGAAACGTGTGGTGAGCAGGCTTTGCTGCAACATTTCGGCTACCGGCATGAAGTCGTAGCGATCGGCGCCCAGGCCGTGGAGCCAGATAATGCAGGCATCGGCGGTGCCAGAAGGCTCGAGAATCAAGGGGTCGGTCATGGTGTGCTCCAAAAATGTGCGGGCGCGCTCGATCAGTGCATGGTTACGGTGCGCGCTTGGTGCCTCAGTTAATTACATGTCGCAATGCTACAACTTTTTGTCTTGACGTACCCGGTATGGGGTAAGCGCAGCGGTATGGTACGGGCTTTGCTATGGGGTAGCTGAGTGATGATTCTCACGCTGCGCGGTAACACTATCAGCTAGACGCGACGCATGGGATATCAGAAATCCGGTGATGGATGTTCGCCAATAGCCGCTACGGGCTTCGCGAACGTGAAGGGCTACAGCCCGTTCGGCCGATTGGTGAGAAGTGAGCAGGCCGCTGTTGATGGGCGCTCTCATTAATAGACTCATAGCGAAGGCCCAGACGTCGGTCGACCCTAAAAAAAGCCAACAGGGGTCGGCAATGCCTCAAAAGGGTGCGACAGGGCTCAAGCTCCGACACAACAAGAGCAAAACTGGAGGTTTGAATGAAGTTACTGAAATCCACCCTGGCAGTCGTGACTGCAGCAGCAGTCCTCGGCGTCAGCGGGTTCGCTCAGGCGGGTGCAACCCTGGATGCCGTGCAGAAGAAAGGTTTTGTGCAATGTGGTGTAAGTGATGGCTTGCCGGGCTTCTCGGTGCCAGATTCCACCGGCAAGATCGTCGGTATCGACGCTGACTTCTGCCGTGCCGTTGCCGCTGCGGTATTTGGCGATGCGACCAAGGTCAAGTTCAGCCAGTTGAACGCCAAGGAGCGCTTCACCGCGCTGCAATCGGGCGAAATCGACGTGCTGTCGCGCAACTCCACCATGACCAGCTCCCGTGATGCGGGCATGGGCCTGAAGTTTCCTGGCTTCATCACCTACTATGACGGCATCGGTTTCCTGGCCAACAGCAAACTGGGCGTCAAGAGCGCCAAAGAACTGGACGGTGCAACCATCTGCATCCAGGCCGGTACCACCACCGAACTGAACGTATCCGACTACTTCCGCGCCAACGGCCTGAAGTACACCCCGATCACCTTCGACACCTCCGATGAAAGCGCCAAGTCGCTGGAATCCGGTCGTTGCGACGTGCTGACCTCCGACAAGTCCCAGCTGTTCGCCCAGCGCAGCAAGCTGGCCTCGCCAAAGGACTACGTGGTTCTGCCGGAAACCATTTCCAAGGAGCCTCTGGGCCCGGTCGTGCGTAACGGCGACGACGAGTGGCTGGCTATCGTGCGTTGGACTGGCTTCGCCATGCTCAATGCCGAAGAAGCAGGCGTGACTTCGAAGAACGTCGAAGCCGAAGCCAAGTCCACCAAGAACCCTGACGTCGCTCGTATGCTGGGCGCTGACGGTGAATACGGTAAAGACCTGAAGCTGCCTAAGGACTGGGTCGTGCAGATCGTCAAGCAAGTCGGCAACTACGGCGAAATGTTCGAGCGCAACCTCGGCAAAGACACCCCGCTGCAAATCGATCGCGGTCTGAACGCTCTGTGGAACGCAGGCGGCATCCAATACGCACCACCAGTGCGCTGATGGTTCTATCACCCGGTGGGCCAACCACCGGGTGATGTTCTGTTCCATTCTTTGCGGGGCACTTCATGCAAAATTCAATCGGCGCACCTAAGCAGAGGTTCAGCCTCAGCGATCCACGAGTGCGTGCGTGGGTATTTCAGATCGTCACCATCGTGGCGGTCATCTCGCTGGGCTGGTTTCTGTTCGATAACACACAAACCAACCTGGAACACCGGGGCATCACGTCCGGTTTCGGTTTTCTGGAGCGCAGTGCCGGGTTCGGCATCGCCCAACATCTGATCGACTACACCGAAGCGGACAGTTATGCCCGCGTCTTTGTCATCGGTCTGCTCAACACCCTCCTGGTGACCTTCATTGGCGTGATCCTGGCGACCATCCTGGGGTTCATCATCGGCGTCGCACGCTTGTCGCAGAACTGGATCATCTCCAAGCTGGCGACCGTCTATGTGGAGGTTTTCCGTAACATCCCACCGCTGTTGCAAATCCTGTTCTGGTACTTCGCCGTATTCCTGACCATGCCGGGACCACGGGCTGCCCACAATTTCGGTGACACGTTCTTCGTCAGCAGCCGGGGCCTGAACATGCCGGCGGCGCTGGTGGCCGATGGGTTCTGGCCGTTCGTGATCAGCATCGTGCTGGCGATTGTCGCGATCGTGCTGATGACGCGCTGGGCCAACAAGCGCTTCGAAGCGACGGGCGAGCCGTTTCACAAATTCTGGGTCGGCCTGGCGCTGTTCCTGGTGATCCCGGCAATCTGCGCTTTGGTCTTCGGGGCGCCTGTGCATTGGGAAATGCCACAGCTCAAGGGCTTCAACTTCGTCGGCGGCTGGGTGTTGATCCCGGAGCTGCTTGCGTTGACCCTGGCCTTGACCGTGTACACCGCGGCGTTCATCGCCGAGATCGTGCGCTCGGGCATCAAGTCGGTCAGCCATGGCCAGACCGAGGCGGCCCGTTCCCTGGGGCTGCGCAACGGTCCGACCTTGCGCAAAGTCATCATCCCGCAAGCCCTGCGTGTAATCATTCCGCCCTTGACCAGCCAATACCTGAACCTGGCGAAGAACTCTTCCCTGGCGGCTGGTATCGGTTACCCGGAAATGGTTTCGCTGTTTGCCGGCACGGTGTTGAACCAGACCGGCCAGGCCATCGAGGTGATTGCGATCACCATGAGCGTGTACCTGGCGATCAGTATCAGCATTTCCTTGCTGATGAACTGGTACAACAAGCGCATTGCGCTGATCGAGCGGTGAGGAAACGCGCATGACATCTCATACTTTCAAACCCGACATGCCACCGCCGAGCAGCAGTATCGGCGTGGTGGCATGGATGCGCGCCAACATGTTCTCCAGCTGGCTCAACACGCTGTTGACGTTGTTTGCGTTCTACCTGATCTACCTGATCATTCCGCCTATCCTGCAATGGACGATCCTGGATGCCAACTGGGTCGGCACCACCCAGGCCGACTGCACCAAGGAAGGCGCTTGCTGGGTGTTCATCCAGCAGCGTTTCGGCCAGTTCATGTACGGCTATTACCCGACGGGCCTGCGCTGGCGCGTGGACCTGACCGTGTGGCTGGCCGTGATCGGCGTGGCGCCACTGTTCATCTCGCGCTTCCCGCGCAAGGCGATCTACGGCCTGAGCTTCCTCGTGCTGTACCCGATCATCGCCTGGTGCCTGTTGCACGGCGGCGTGCTGGGCCTGGATACCGTGGCGACCAGCCAGTGGGGCGGCCTGATGCTGACTCTGGTGATTGCCACCGTCGGCATCGCCGGAGCCTTGCCGCTGGGTATCGTCCTTGCGCTTGGCCGTCGCTCCAACCTGCCGGCGATCCGCGTGGTCTGCGTGACGTTCATCGAGTTCTGGCGCGGCGTGCCGTTGATCACAGTGCTGTTCATGTCCTCGGTCATGCTGCCGTTGTTCCTGCCTGAAGGCATGAACTTCGACAAGCTGCTGCGGGCGCTGATCGGCGTGATCCTGTTCCAGTCGGCCTACGTGGCCGAAGTGGTTCGCGGTGGCCTGCAAGCGATTCCCAAGGGGCAGTACGAAGCGGCCGCGGCGATGGGCCTGGGGTACTGGCGCAGCATGGGCCTGGTGATTCTGCCGCAAGCCCTGAAAATGGTGATCCCGGGGATCGTCAACACGTTTATCGCGTTGTTCAAGGACACGAGCCTGGTGATCATCATCGGCCTGTTCGACCTGCTCAACAGCGTGAAACAAGCTGCCGCCGACCCGAAATGGCTGGGCATGGCCACTGAAGGCTATGTGTTCGCCGCCCTGGTGTTCTGGATTTTCTGTTTTGGTATGTCCCGCTATTCCATGCATTTGGAACGCAAGCTGGACACTGGCCACAAGCGTTAGGAGTTGACTCATGAGTGAAGCGATCAAACAGCCTGTGAGCCCTGAAGGCATTATTCAGATGCAGGGCGTGAACAAGTGGTACGGCCAGTTCCACGTGTTGAAAGATATCAACCTGAACGTCAAGCAGGGCGAGCGCATCGTGCTGTGCGGCCCGTCGGGTTCCGGCAAGTCCACGACTATCCGCTGCCTCAACCGCCTGGAAGAGCACCAGCAGGGTCGCATCGTGGTCGACGGCGTCGAGCTGACCAACGACCTCAAGCAGATCGAAGCGATCCGTCGTGAAGTCGGCATGGTGTTCCAGCACTTTAACCTGTTCCCGCACCTGACCATTCTGCAGAATTGCACCCTGGCGCCCATGTGGGTGCGCAAGATGCCCAAGCGCAAGGCCGAGGAAATCGCCATGCACTATCTGGAGCGCGTTCGCATTCCAGAGCAGGCGCACAAATACCCGGGTCAGCTCTCCGGTGGTCAGCAACAGCGCGTGGCGATTGCCCGCGCCCTATGCATGAAGCCGAAAATCATGTTGTTCGACGAGCCGACTTCGGCCCTCGACCCGGAAATGGTGAAAGAGGTTCTGGACACCATGATCGGCCTGGCCGAAGACGGCATGACCATGCTCTGCGTAACCCACGAAATGGGCTTCGCCCGTACCGTGGCGAACCGTGTGATCTTCATGGACAAGGGTGAAATCGTCGAACAGGCCGCGCCGAACGACTTCTTCGACAACCCGCAGAACGACCGCACCAAGCTGTTCCTGAGCCAGATCCTGCATTGATCTGATCAGGCGGCGAAATAGACCCGGACTTGTCCGGGTTTATTTTTGTCCGCAGGTCAGAGATCCGCCGTGTCGCGTTCCCCATGGCGACTCGACAGCAGTCGCTGCAAATCGGCTCCGTCACTCAGCGCAACGACCTCAGCCATCAGATGCGGATGGCGATCAAGCAGCCGCATCAGCACGAACAGCGATTGAGCCGGGGCGACTTCGCCGCGCTCATAGCGGGAGAAGGCGTTGTGTCCGCCTCCCGACAACAGCTTCACTGCGTCTTTCTGCGTGAGGTGCAGTTTGCGCCGGATGCGTTTGATTTCCGCACCTATGGCCAGCGCATAATCTTCGAGCAACAGGTCGCTGGCCTTGGAGTAACGCTCGGCACTGTCAGTGTCGTGATCGAATTCGATTTCCCCGCAGACCCGGCATTCCCATCCGGCGGTGTCGGATACTTGCCGGGTAACCTGCTTATAGTCGACCGCAAATGTACGGCCTTGGAAGTGATGCATCGCTTCGAGAGTGCCGCAGCTGACGCATTGCTGGGTTTTCATTGGTTTTTCTCCTTGAAGGAGATCACCGGATGCCCACCGCCGGGGCGATAGGACACTTTGATGTAGATCTCCCGATCCTGAAATGATGTGTGATAGACGTCTTGCCAGATTCGGTGATCGGCGTAGGTCGTCATTGATTTGTGCAGCATTCTGTATGCGAGCAATTTAACGATTCGCAGCATTTGGGGAAGACTCAGCGACATCCTTCTGCCGCCCTCCCGCGCACTTAGCGTGAAGGCCTTGCTTCCCAACCTTCGAGTCTCGACCTTGACCACCGCCAGGTCGTAATGGGGTGTGCTCTTTTCCATAAGAAGTCATTTGCCCTGTTTCTGAAATTACCCATATTGGGTAATTATGTCCAATCGAAATTTCAGGATCTTTTACCTCCAATAAAACGTAGGCGGTTGCTGTCCTACACGAAGCTGACTAACATGTCAGAAAATTCATCCCATGATTGGATGAAAAGGCGAAGCCCATGTCCGACATTTCTCCATTGATAAAGCGCTCGTTGGTCGATCAGGCCCTGGAGCAATTGCGCCAACGCATCAGCGACGGCGTGTGGGTCGTCGGCCAGCGCCTGCCCACCGAGCCGGAGCTGGTTGCCGAGTTGGGCATCAGCCGCAACACCGTGCGCGAAGCCATGCGCGTGCTGGCGTTTTCCGGGTTGATCGAAATCCGTCAGGGCGACGGCAGCTATGTGCGGGCGGTGGTCGATCCGCTGGACACGCTCAAGGCGTTGTCGCGCTGCTCACTGGAGCAGGCGAGGGAAACCCGGCACATCCTGGAAGTGGAGGCCATTGGCCTGGCGGCGCTGCGGCGCACCGAGGCGGATTTGGCTGCCTTGCGCCAGGCGCTGAAAACCAGCGCAGAGCATTACCACGGCGACCTGGAGCACTACATCGCCTGCGACCTGATTTTCCATCGGCTTCTGGTGGATGCCGCGCATAACCCGGCCCTCAGCGAGCTCTATCGTTATTTTTCCAGCGTGATCGGCGCGCAGTTGCGCCAGAGCCTCAACGTCATTCCTCGCCATCAACACGTGTTCGACCTGCATGTCGAAATCCTCGACGCCGTCGAACGACAGGAGCCGGAGCGGGCCAAGGCCCTTTGCCGGCAGTTGATCAATGAACCCTGAACCAGAGCTTTCCATGTCCCGCGACCCGCTTGACCACGCCACCGCGACGACGCACAAACGTGCCGCCGAACTCGAAGAACTGCTGATCGACGCCGAAGCCGACGATGAGCAAGCCCAGCAGAACCATCCATTGGTGCGCCGGCCCTGGCTGTTGTTGCTCGGGCTGATTTTGGTGGCGCTGAACCTGCGTCCGGCTCTGTCGAGTATGGCGCCGCTGCTCAGTGATGTATCAAAAAGCCTTGGACTGTCGGCTGCCCAAGCGGGCCTGCTGACTACGCTGCCCGTGCTTTGCCTGGGGTTGTTTGCACCGCTGGCTCCGGTTCTGGCTCGGCGTTTTGGCGCAGAGCGCGTCGTGTTGGGGATTTTGCTCACGTTGGCTGGCGGGATCATTCTGCGCAGTTCGTTCGGCCAGTTCGGGCTGTTCGCCGGTAGCATCCTGGCAGGTGCCAGCATTGGCGTGATCGGCGTGCTGCTGCCGGGCATCGTCAAGCGCGACTTCGCCAAACAGGCTGGGGCCATGACCGGTGTCTACACCATGGCGCTGTGCCTGGGCGCCGCGATGGCGGCCGGGGCTACGGTGCCTTTGAGCGAACGAATGGGCGATAGCTGGTCGCTTGGCCTGGGTTTCTGGATGCTGCCTGCGCTATTGGCCGCGGTGTTCTGGTTACCGCAAGTGGGGCACAAGCACGGCGCTCACAACGTGGCCTATCGTGTCCGCGGTCTGCTGCGTGATCCATTGGCCTGGCAGGTGACGTTGTACATGGGGTTGCAGTCTTCCCTGGCCTACATCGTATTCGGTTGGCTGCCGTCGATTCTCATCGGCCGGGGCCTGACGCCAACCCAGGCCGGGCTGGTGCTGTCCGGTTCGGTGATCGTGCAATTGATCAGCTCGCTGGCGGCGCCATGGCTGGCAACGCGCGGCAAGGACCAACGGCTCGCCATCGTGATTGTGATGGTCATGGCCCTCGGCGGTCTGTTCGGTTGCCTCTATGCCCCTATCGAGGGCCTGTGGGGCTGGGCGATCTTGTTGGGGTTGGGGCAGGGCGCGACGTTCAGCCTGGCCCTTACCCTGATCGTATTGCGCTCGCGCGACGCCCACGTGGCCGCGAACCTTTCGAGCATGGCCCAGGGTTTTGGTTACACGCTGGCGTCCCTGGGGCCGTTCGCGGTGGGCGTGGTACATGACTGGACTGGCGGCTGGAGTGCTCTGGGCTGGATCTTCGGCGTGATTGGCCTGGGGGCGATCATCGCGGGAATCGGTGCCGGTCGGGCTCTGTACGTCGGCGTGGTCAGCGAAAGAGTCACCGAGCCTCATTGATATCATTTTCATGGCGAATGACGATGGTCTTCCCGGCGGCGGGGGATTATCGTGCAGGCCTGTCGAACCGTTTCCCGGAGCCTGTCCATGAGTGATGCCCATAACGCCCTGATCTCCCGTTTCTACCAGGCCTTCCAACGCTTGGATGCCGAGGCCATGAGCGCTTGTTATACCGATGACGTGGTGTTCAGCGATCCGGCGTTCGGCGAACTGCGCGGGCGCGATGCCGGTGACATGTGGCGCATGTTGACCACTCGGGCCAAGGATTTTTCCCTGACGTTCGACAATGTGCGCAGCGACGAGCGCAGCGGCGGCGCCCATTGGGTGGCAACGTACCTGTTCAGCCAGACCGGCAATATCGTGGTCAACGATATCCAGGCGCGCTTTGTGTTTCGCGATGACAAGATCTGCGAGCACCACGACAATTTCGATCTGTGGCGCTGGTCTCGCCAGGCTTTGGGCGCCAAGGGTCTCTTGCTGGGCTGGACGCCGCTGGTGCGCAACGCTGTCAGGGCGCAGGCCCTCAAGGGGCTGCGGGCGTTCCAGGCCAGTCGCTGATAAGATCGCGGCTTGTTTCCTACCTGCTTGTTGAACATCCGTGACGACCGCCAACGAATCTTCCGAACTGTGCGTGCCCGAGGCGACCGAGCCGGGCAAGCCCTGGTTCGTCTACCTGGTGCGGGCCGCCAATGGCTCGTTGTACTGCGGCATCAGCGATGACCCGGTGCGGCGCTTCGCCAAGCATCAAAGCGGCAAGGGCGCGCGCTTTTTTCTTTCCAGCCCGGCCGTGGCGCTGGTGTACACCGAAGCCTGCCGCGACCAGGGCGAGGCCCTGCGCCAGGAACGGCTGATCAAGAAGCTCAGGAAGAGCGCCAAGGAATGCCTGGTAGCCAGCGCAACGGCTCTTGATCAACCGCGCTGATAGTCCTTCATCACGCCGGTAGGCTGTTGTTCCTTGGCGCGCTAAAGTGCGGGACTTCCTACCTGCATTGGCGAATCTCATGTCAGAGCTGATTCTTCACCATTACCCGACATCTCCTTTCGCGGAAAAAGCCCGCCTGCTGCTGGGTTATAAAGGCTTGGCCTGGCGCTCGGTGAACATCCCGCCGATGATGCCCAAGCCCGACCTGACCGCGCTCACCGGCGGCTACCGCAAGACACCGGTCCTGCAAATCGGCGCGGATATCTATTGCGACACCGCCTTGATGGCCCGTCGGTTGGAGCAGGAAAAAGCCTCGCCGGCGCTGTTCCCTGAAGGTCGTGAAATGATCGCGGCGTCCTTTGCGGCGTGGGCCGATTCGGTGGTATTCCAGCATGCGGTGAGTCTGGTGTTTCAGCCGGAGTCGGTGGCGGTGCGTTTTGCCAAGTTGCCGCCTGAAGCGATCAAGGCGTTCATCAGCGACCGCGCTGGCCTGTTCAGTGGCGGCACGGCCACGCGCTTGTCCGCCGAGCAGGCCAAGCACCAATGGCCGGCGATCATGGCGCGGCTTGAGCAGCAGTTGCAGCGCGAAGAGGGGGATTTCCTGCTGGGTGATCCTTCGATTGCCGACTTTGCCATGGCTCATCCGCTGTGGTTCCTCAAGGGCACGCCCGTCACTTCGCCGTTGGTGGACGAATACCCTGCGGTATCGGCTTGGCTGTCGGGTTTTCGGTCATGGCGCGCCGAAAGAGATGAGCTCCGAAGAGGCGTTGGACGTGGCCCGGAACGCGACGCCGGCAGCGTTGCCGGATGAATTGTTCAATGAGCCAAATGGCTTTGTGGTGGGGCAGCAGGTAGTGGTCGCCGCGACTGACTATGGGGTCGATCCGGTGGCCGGGGAGTTGTTGTTTGCAGGCAGTGAGGAGCTGATCTTGCGTCGCGAAGATGAGCGCGCCGGAGCAGTGCATGTGCATTTTCCGCGGATGGGTTTCAGTCTTTCGTCCACATAACTGAAGCACCTCCCATCCAGCTTGAAGCTTCAATCCACTCCATGACCAGGCAATAGCGGTTTCCAGGATTCCGTTATTGCCTGCCGGTCGAAGAAAATCCTAATTGGCCAGCGCAACGGACGGGCCGCGTCTAGCGTTTTCTGTTTGATTTCCCCCATCGTTTATAGCGGATCAGTTCTAAAAACTGTCAGTTTCGACAGTGGGCGGCGCTTGAGCGCTGCGTTTCACTGTGGGTGGAAAGTTAAAGAACGGGTGCGCTATGAAATATATATATATCGTGTCAGCGGCTTCCGCATGGTTGACGTTATGCGGCGCAACGCTATTGCCCTACGCGACTCCGGAGCAACGTGGCGTTGAAGTCGCAGATCAGTTGAGGCGAAATTATAACGATCTGACGACCGATTGCGGAGCAGTCAGCAGACCTTCCTTTTTATGTTCGGGCGTCATCCTGCGAGGTACGATATATTCCGACAACTACAGGGCTTGGGATCCGAGCCCCCAATCAACTGCTCAGGGCGGCACGTCTTTTTCATTCTTACGGAAAGATGCGAAGTTCAACTCCCTGGCGTCTAACCATAAAAATGGTTATATCCTTTATCCGGAGTTCCTGAAGCCGGTCAGCACGATGACCAGGGCCAGCGTGCTTTGCGCGTTTCCTGTTGATGCCGGGAGTCATCTCCGGCTTTCGGCCGGCTGTGGTGACTTTACGTCAACACCTCAGGTTGAAGACTACTGTCAGAACCTTGGCATAACTACCGCTGAGCAATGGAATACGCATTACCGAAATAATGGGAGCTCCCATTATCGTGCCTGCGGATTTAACGTAGCGGCAAATCCACAGGGAAAAGGTGCCGAGGCATTTAAAGCGACGCTTCGTTCCATGAAATATACAGAGGACGAAAACTTCGGCAACGCTGGTCGCAGTAATAACGAACTACGGATCGCAGCATGGCCTTCTGGGCTAGCTGAGCAACTTCCAATACAAGCGTTTTTTTATTTGACTGGGGGGGTGGAATTCGCTAAAAAAGACCAGCGAGCATTTTATGCCGATGGCGGGAGATTTGTGCCCGTTATTAAACTGGCCTTCCCCGCCACCCCGGGGCAAGACGCAACGTTTACATACAGTAGTGCTGACCAGGCCTCGCTGGGAGATGTCGTTTGTAAACGATATATCGATTCGGCTTCTTGGGAGAAACGTTTTGACCCGGGTTTGAATGCGCAGGCTTGGACGCTATCGGTCATTCCGACGGACTGCGGGAGATCAATCGGGGCCGGACAAACCGAGGCGTTCTACAGTGAAATGTTGCGTAATTATGGCAACAGTGCCGAGTGGAAAGAACGGGACGGTGGAGGGATGCGCCGGCAACTGGTGTGTTTGATTTCTACCGTGCGTACAAAGGATGTATGGAATCTTGAGCCATTTCGCCCTTATACCACCCATGAAAAAGCCGTGGCAGCAGGTTGCAATAATACCTAGCGAATTCGTCCCGTGTGGCGCCGCGTTATTGAGAGAGTTGGCGGTGCTCTTGTTTTAATCTTTAGTAAGAGAGGTTGACATGAGATATTTAGCGCAAGCTCTGATATCAACTGGTTTTGGGTTGTCGCTGTCATTTGCCTCAGTGGTCCAAGCATTGGAGACTTCTGGGGCACAGGTCGCTTATGAATTGAAGACGCTCTATAACGACACGCCTGTTAATTGCGGCACAGCTTCTATGCCGGGTTTCTTATGCAGCGGTATTATTTTTCGGGCGACAATTCCTTCTACTGCCTATAAGTCCTGGGCGCCTAGCCCCCCAGCTGTCGCGAGTGGAGGGTTTTCATTTTCCTACCTAAGAGCTGATGCGGAATTCAGAAGATTGGTTCGCGACGAGAATAACGGTTTTATTATATTTCCTCCGTTGTTTGCGCCTGTGGGAAGGCAAAGAGTTGCCGTCTTATGCATGTTTCCGGTGGACGGTGTAACTGACGTTCGGGCTGAAAATGGCTGCGGCGTCGCTCGAGGCGCCAAATCAAACAGCGACCTCTGCCATCGGCAGGGCATCTATACAGCACAGCAATGGTACGAAAAGAGAGTGGCCGATGGTCACAGTAATTTCAGTCAGTGCGGCTTCAATGTAAAAGACGATGCCAATGAAAAGGCGACCGTCTCTTTCAACGAGGCCATCAAAGCAATGAGCCTGGGTGACAACGGAACCATTCATCAACAAAATGAAATGAGGTTGGCTACGGCTGCGTGGGACGTCAGCCGGCCTGAGACGTTGCCAATAAAAGCCTTCTTTTACCTGCCGGGGGGGTTGGCAGATGCCCAGTATGATCAAAGGGATTATTATTCGACAACAAGAGTTCTAGTGCCTGTTATTGCAATGACGTTGCCTGGTACCCGGGCCCAAGATGCCAGTTTTGTTTTCAAAGCGGCAGACCAAGCCATCAAGATGGCCGATCCAATGGACGGATACATCAACTACGCCAAATGGATAAAGCGCTATGACCCTGGCACACGGAAAGACGAGTGGAGCCTGTCTGTCGTTCCTACCGACAGGGGCCGCATGGCCACGTCGCAAAGCACAGACGCGGTGTATGCAGAATTGGTAAAAAGATACGGTGACGATCCGCGCTGGGTAAATAATGATGGCGGTGGAATGCGTCGCCAACTGGCTTGTCACTTCACTATCTCACGCAATAAATCGGAGTGGAATATGGAACCCTTCAGATCCAACGTTTCCCATGACGCGGCAGTGGCGGCAGGTTGTAATCCGATTTGATGTTCGAGGGGAAGATAAGGTTTATCCAAACGCCCAAAGCGGTTGCTTTGGGCGTTGGTTGGGAGTGGGTCAAGGGCTGCAGCTAATCCAATTGCTCGTAGCATTGAAAAAAGGCTGCGTCCTAAAAAAATTTCTCGCTTGGTTCACGGCGTCTGGGTACGTAGTTGCGTTGATTTGAATAGGGGGTCCTTGTTGTACGCCTTGAATCGTAAGGTATACACAAGTATAGGGGGCGGCAAAAGCTGACTCGGCATAGATTGATACCATTAAACTTAACAGGCCAAGACGGGCTACCTGTTGCATACGGAAGATTGGACGACGATGATTCGATTTCATTTTTATATGCTCCACGTACTAT
Source organism: Pseudomonas sp. R4-84 (assembly GCF_054130985.1). Classification (NCBI taxonomy): domain Bacteria; kingdom Pseudomonadati; phylum Pseudomonadota; class Gammaproteobacteria; order Pseudomonadales; family Pseudomonadaceae; genus Pseudomonas; species Pseudomonas sp. R4-84. Next base: position 4,444,490 of record NZ_CP096390.1, on the reverse strand, counting down.
TCGGTCATGGGGTCATCCAGCCGCGCGGCAGCTGGACGCATATAAACTTATCTGGTGCATCAAAGGTAATAATACTGTAGAACTTGACAGTGCCGACCAACGGCGTCCATGTATTCTGGGCGACCGTTTTCCAGCTCACGGGGATTTAAACAACGCCATCGCGGGGCATCGATGGCGTGCTGTTGAGGCGATACTCAGTGGCTGTGCTGAATATCAATTACGACGCTTGAGCTGATCAGTCAACGAAGTCGGCAACCCCTTGATGATCAACGTCCCAGCCTCTTCGTCATACTCAATCTTCGAGCCCAGCAAGTGCGCTTCGAAGCTGATGGACAAGCCTTCGGCGCGCCCGGTGAAGCGGCGGAACTGGTTGAGGGTGCGTTTATCGGCGGGGATCTCCGGCGACAGGCCATAGTCCTTGTTTCGGATGTGATCGTAGAAGGCTTTCGGACGCTCTTCATCGATCAGTTCGGACAGTTCTTCCAGGCCCATCGGCTCACCGAGCTTGGCCTGGCTGCTGGCGTAGTCCACCAGGGTCTTGGTCTTTTCCCGGGCATCGTCTTCCGGCAGGTCCTCGCTTTCGACGAAGTCACTGAAGGCCTTGAGCAGGGTACGGGTCTCGCCGGGGCCGTCGACGCCTTCCTGGCAGCCGATGAAGTCGCGGAAGTACTCCGAGACTTTCTTGCCATTCTTGCCCTTGATGAACGAGATGTACTGTTTGGATTGCTTATTGTTCTGCCATTCCGACACGTTGATCCGCGCCGCCAGGTGCAACTGGCCCAGGTCCAGGTGGCGGGACGGGGTCACGTCCAGCTCGTCGGTGACTGCCACGCCTTCGCTGTGGTGCAGCAGGGCGATGGCCAGGTAATCGGTCATGCCCTGTTGGTAGTGGGCAAACAGCACGTGGCCGCCTACCGACAGGTTGGACTCTTCCATCAGTTTTTGCAGGTGTTCCACCGCCACACGACTGAAGGCGGTGAAGTCCTTACCGCCGTCCAGGTACTCCTTCAGCCAGCCGCTGAACGGATGCGCGCCGGACTCGGCATGGAAAAATCCCCAGGCCTTGCCTTGCTTGGCGTTATAGCTCTCGTTGAGATCGGCGAGCATGTTCTCGATGGCCGTGGATTCGGCGAGTTCAGAGTCGCGGGCATGAAGCACAGCAGGCGTGCCGTCGGGTTTTTTGTCGATCAGGTGGACGATGCAATGACGGATCGGCATGGATTTCTCGGCTGGTGAAAGAGAGGAGGGCGCGCTCCCCGAAAAAGGGCTCAGTGTACCGCAATCACTGGTTTTGCAACGCGTCGAAGGCCCTTTCAGACCCTTCCGACACCCTGCGAGCATTTTTTTACCGATTTAGCGCAATAAAGCTGACCAAATGGGTAGGTAGAGGCGGATATTTCACAGGCGTTGTGCTAGTTTTGCCCGGTCTTACGCGATGTCACTGCGTTAAGCGTGCATTCAGCATTTGTCAGGTCGAACCAAACCCGGATTTCGGCATCTATTACCCCGATCCGTCGTGGTGATGACCGAGGGCGGCTGATCAGACAGATCGGGCTCGATGGCTGACACTGCACTCTGCAATCCATATGAATTTGATAGGGAAGGAACACTACATGGCTCTTACTAAAGACCAACTGATCGCTGATTTGGCTGAATCTGTAGACGCACCTAAAGCTACCGTGCGTGCTCTGCTGGACCAACTGGGCCAAGTCGTTGCCGATCAGCTGGAAAACGGCGGCGAACTGACCTTGCCAGGCGTTGGCAAGCTGAAAGTCACCGAGCGTCCTGCCCGTACCGGTCGCAACCCTTCGACTGGCGCAGCCATCGAAATCCCGGCCAAGAAAGTGATCAAGCTGGTTGTGGCCAAAGGCCTGACCGACGCGGTCAACAAGTAAGACCGCCCGATAAAAACCGTGCCGCGGAGCGATCCGGGCACGGTTTTTTATTGCCTTGGAAAAACCAGTGAGACGGCAATGCTGTCGCAGTCAACCCGTGGCGAGGGAGCTTGCTCCCGCTGGGCTGCGCAGCAGCCCCAACTGCGAGTACTTTGTATTGGGTGGCTCCACTCAGCCCTTGCGAACCCAACGCGACTGGCCCCAAGCCTGTTGCTGTGCCTCGGTCTGGAAGGTCCAGGCCACGAAGCGGCTCTGTTTTTGTCCCTGGGACATTTCCACCACCTGACTATGCAAGGCCCCCGCCTTTTTCAGCGCTGTCTCGATGGCCGGCAGGTTCGACGCCTTCGATACCAGGGTGCTGAACCACAACACTTGGCCCGCCACCTGTGCGCTTTCGCTGATCAGTTGCGTGACAAACCGCGCCTCGCCGCCCTCGCACCACAACTCCGCCGCCTGGCCGCCGAAGTTCAGCACCGGTAACTTGCGCTTCGGATCCGCTTTGCCCAGCGCGCGCCATTTGCGCTGGCTGCCCTTGGTCGCTTCTTCCAGGGAGGCGTGAAACGGTGGGTTGCACATCGTCAGGTCGAAGCGTTCGGCGCTTTCCAGAAGGCCCAGCAGAATCTGCTTGCGGTTGGTTTGCTGGCGCAACTGGATGGCCTTGGTCAGCCCGTTGGACTGCACGATCGTCTTGGCCGAGGCAATCGCCGTCGGATCGATCTCCGAGCCGAGGAAATGCCAGCGGTAATCGCTGTAGCCGATCAGCGGATAGACGCAATTGGCGCCGGTGCCGATATCCAGCACCTTTACCGCAGCCCCGCGGGGGATTTCACCTTCGTTGTGGCTGGCGAGCAGATCGGCGAGAAAATGCACATAGTCCGCACGCCCTGGCACCGGCGGGCACAGGTAGTCAGCGGGAATGTCCCAATGCGCGATGCCGTAAAACGATTTGAGCAGCGCCCGGTTGAACACCCGCACGGCTTCAGGGCTGGCGAAATCGATGCTTTCCTTGCCGTAGGGGTTGATGATTACGAACCTCGCCAGTTCGGGCGTGCTCTTGATCAGCGCTGCAAAGTCATAACGGCCCTGGTGGCGGTTGCGCGGGTGCAGGCTGGCTTTCTCCCGTGGCGCCTTGGCCTCGGTGGCAGGCTTGGGCTTCTGGCGGGCAGGCTTGGGTGTGCGAGGGGCGGTCATGGGCGGGTCGATTCGGGGCTGGTCAAAAAGTGGCGAGCATTGTCCCACATCTGGTCCGTTCTTGATGACTGCGCGGGTTAAATGTGGGAGCGAGCTTGCTCGCGATGACAGCGGCACATCCAGCGCTGATGCAAGCTGACCCGCCGCCATCGCGAGCAAGCTCGCTCCCACAGGGGGCGATCCTGAAAGAAAAGTGGCAGGCATAAAAAAGGAGGTCCAGCTGGACCTCCCTTTTCATTGCGAACAACCGTTACAGACTGGAAATCCGCGCGTGTTGCTCGGCCAGCTTGCCCAGGGCCAGCTCAGCCTCGGCCAACTTGGCCCGTTCCTTCTCGATGACTTCGGCCGGCGCCTTGTCGACAAAGCCGGCGTTCGACAGCTTGCCGCCAACGCGCTGGACTTCACCCTTCAGGCGCAGGATTTCCTTGTCCAGGCGCGCCAGTTCGGCGGCCTTATCGATCAGCCCGGCCATCGGCACCAGCACTTCCATCTCGCCAACCAACGCGGTGGCCGACAGCGGCGCCTCTTCGCCGGCAGCCAGCACGGTCACCGATTCAAGCTTCGCCAGCTTCTTGAGCAGCGCTTCGTTCTCGTTGAGGCGGCGCAGGTCTTCGGCGCTGGCGTTTTTGAGGAACAGGGTCAGCGGCTTGCCCGGGCCGATGTTCATTTCGGCGCGGATGTTGCGCAGGCCGAGCATGAAGGTCTTCAGCCACTCGATGTCGTCTTCGGCCGCCGGATCGATGCGGCTCTCGTTGGCCACCGGCCACGGTTGCAGCATGATCGTCTTGCCCTGTGCACCAGCCAGCGGCGCGACGCGCTGCCAGATTTCCTCGGTGATGAACGGCATGAACGGATGCGCCAGGCGCAAGGCCACTTCCAATACCCGAACCAAGGTGCGACGGGTGCCGCGCTGGCGCTCGACCGGAGCGTTTTCGTCCCACAAAACCGGCTTGGACAGTTCCAGGTACCAGTCGCAATACTGGTTCCAGATGAACTCGTACAGCGCTTGCGCCGCCAGGTCGAAACGGAACTGGTCGAGCTGGCGGGTTACTTCGGCTTCGGTGCGTTGCAGCTGGGAAATGATCCAGCGATCCGCCAGGGTCAGCTCGTAGGCTTCGCCGTTCTGGCCGCAATCTTCGCCTTTATCCAACACGTAACGCGCGGCGTTCCAGATCTTGTTGCAGAAGTTGCGATAGCCTTCGACGCGGCCCATGTCGAACTTGATGTCGCGGCCGGTGGATGCCAGCGAACAGAAAGTGAAACGCAGGGCATCGGTGCCGTAGCTGGCGATGCCGTCCGCGAACTCTTCGCGGGTGGCTTTCTCGATCTTCTTCGCCAGTTTTGGCTGCATCAGGCCGGAGGTGCGTTTCTGCACCAGGGTTTCCAAGTCGATGCCGTCGATGATGTCCAGCGGATCCAGGACGTTGCCCTTGGACTTGGACATCTTCTGGCCCTGGCCGTCGCGCACCAGGCCATGGACGTAAACGGTCTTGAACGGCACCTGCGGGGTACCGTCTTCGTTTTTCATCAAGTGCATGGTCATCATGATCATCCGGGCGACCCAGAAGAAAATGATGTCGAAGCCGGTGACCAGCACGTCGGTGGAGTGGAATTTCTTCAGGAATTCGGTCTGCTGCGGCCAGCCTAGGGTGGAGAAGGTCCACAGGCCGGAGCTGAACCAGGTATCGAGCACGTCGTTGTCCTGTTGCAGGGCAACGTCCGGGCCGAGGTTGTGCTTGGCGCGGACTTCGGCTTCATCACGGCCAACGTAGACCTTGCCCGACTCGTCGTACCAGGCCGGGATGCGATGCCCCCACCACAGCTGACGACTGATGCACCAATCCTGGATGTCGCGCATCCACGAGAAGTACATGTTTTCGTATTGCTTGGGCACGAACTGGATGCGGCCGTCTTCCACGGCGGCAATCGCCGGCTCGGCCAATGGCTTGGTGGACACGTACCATTGATCGGTCAGCCACGGCTCGATGATGGTGCCGGAACGGTCGCCTTTCGGGACTTTCAGGGCGTGATCATCGACGCTCACCAGCAGGCCGGCGGCATCGAACGCTGCGACGATCTGTTTGCGTGCCTCGAAGCGGTCAAGGCCGGCGTATTCGGCCGGAATCTGGCCGTCGACGTTCTCGTTCAGCGTGCCATCGAGGTTGAATACCTGGGCTGCTGGCAAGACATTGGCGTTCTTGTCGAAGATGTTCAGCAGCGGCAGGTTGTGGCGCTTGCCGACTTCGTAGTCGTTGAAATCGTGGGCCGGGGTGATTTTCACGCAACCGGTGCCGAATTCAGGGTCGCAATAATCGTCGCCGATGATCGGAATACGACGGCCCACCAACGGCAGCTCGACAAACTTGCCGATCAATGCCTTATAGCGCTCGTCGTTCGGGTTCACCGCCACGGCAGCGTCGCCGAGCATGGTTTCCGGACGGGTAGTGGCAACGATCAGGTAATCCTTGCCTTCGGCGGTTTTGGCGCCGTCGGCCAGCGGGTACTTCAGGTTCCACAGGAAACCCTTCTCGTCGTGGTTCTCCACTTCGAGGTCGGAAATCGCCGTGTGCAGCTTGGTGTCCCAGTTGACCAGGCGCTTGCCGCGGTAAATCAGACCGTCTTCATGCAGGCGCACGAAGGCTTCCTTCACCGCTTCCGAGAGGCCGTCGTCCATGGTGAAGCGCTCGCGGCTCCAGTCCACGGACGAACCGAGGCGGCGGATCTGGCGGGTGATGTTACCGCCGGACTCCTCTTTCCATTCCCAGACTTTCTCCAGGAATTTTTCGCGACCCAGGTCATGACGGTTCTGGCCCTGGGCTTCGAGGCGGCGCTCCACCAACATCTGGGTGGCGATACCGGCGTGGTCGGTGCCCGGTTGCCACAACGTATTACGACCTTGCATGCGACGGAAACGGATCAGGGCGTCCATGATCGCGTTGTTGAAACCGTGGCCCATGTGCAGGCTGCCGGTGACATTCGGCGGCGGGATCATGATGGTGTAGGAATCGCCCGCGCCTTGCGGAGCGAAATAATTCTCGGACTCCCAGGTGTTGTACCAGGAAGTTTCAATGGCGTGCGGCTGGTAGGTCTTATCCATGCGCGGCGGGACCCTATAGGCATTTATTCAGGAAAAGCCGGGAAGTATAGCGGGCAGGGCTGGTGCAAGCCACAAGCTGCGATGAATGCGGAGACAGTTGACCCCTGTGGGCGCGAGCTTGCTCGCGATAAGGCCATCACATTCAACATCGATGGTGACTGACAGCCCGCTATCGCGAGCAGGCTCGCTCCCACAGGATGTTCACAATGAGGCGGAGGACGCTATTCGTACTGGCTCAACAACCGCTCCATCCGCGCATCCAACCGGCGCTTGATCTCGGTCTCGATATGCGGTGCGAAGTCGTCGATGACGTCTTGCATGATCAGTTGCGCGGCGGCACGAAGTTCCCGGTCCAGGTGTAGCAGGGCGTCGGGGCCTTTCGGTTCTGCCTTGATGGCTGGCTGGGGTTCAGGCTGGCCGTTGATCGGGTCGAACAGCAGCGGGATCTGTTCGTCATGCACCGGCTCGTGCTCCACCGTATCGGTCAGCAGCGGCGGTTGCAGGTTGTCATCGCCGAGCAGTTGGCGGATCGACTCGAGGTCATCCAGCAGTTGCGCGGGTTTTTGCGAAGGTTTTGGAGTATCCATCGTAGGCTCAGAGTCGCTGTAAACGGTGGTCTTGCAGAGGATAGCCCTGTTCACGGTAGAAACGGAAACTCTCCCGAGCGGCTTGCCGGATGGCCGGGTCTTCCACCACCACTTCCGCCACGCGGGCGAAGCGCTGGGCGAAGGCCGGCACTTTCAGGTCGAGGTTGACTAGCAGGTCGTGGTGTTGCCCGCAGTCATTCCCAAGCCCGAGTACGATCAAGCCCTCGGGTTCGTTTTCGGCAGGGCCATGGGGCACGAAGCTCTCGCCCTTGAACGCCCACAAGCGCGCATCGAGGTCGTCACGCTGGGCGGCATCGCTGCAATGCAGGTAGATGCGATGGCCCATGCGCCAGGCCTTTTCGGTGAGTTTGCAGGCGAAATCCAGCCGCGCCGAGGGATCGGCGCTGGGCAGGATATAGAAATCGACTTTGGTCATTGCGGTTCCTGGATCGCCGATGCGCCGCCCGAAGGCGACGTACCGGCTATCATCAGTGTCAGGCTTTGGCGCGGTCCAGCAGGTACTGGGTCAACAGGGGGACCGGACGGCCGGTGGCGCCCTTGTCCTTGCCGCCGCTGGTCCAGGCCGTGCCGGCGATGTCCAGGTGCGCCCAATTCAAGTTCTTGGTGAAGCGCGACAGGAAGCACGCCGCCGTGATGGTCCCGGCTTTCGGGCCGCCGATGTTGGCGATGTCGGCGAATGGGCTGTCCAGCTGTTCCTGGTACTCGTCGAACAACGGCAGTTGCCAGGCGCGGTCGTCGGCTTGCTGGCCGGCGCTCAGCAATTGGGCGATCAGCTCGTCATTGTTGCCCAGCAGGCCGGAGGTATGGGCGCCCAAGGCAACCACGCAGGCGCCGGTCAGAGTGGCGATGTCGATCACCGCTTGCGGCTTGAAGCGTTCGGAGTAGGTGAGGGCGTCGCACAGCACCAAGCGGCCTTCAGCGTCGGTGTTGAGGATTTCGACAGTCTGGCCGCTCATGGTGGTGACGATGTCGCCAGGGCGCGACGCCGTGCCGCTGGGCATGTTCTCGGCGCAGGCGAGGATGCACACCAGGTTGATCGGCAATTGCAGTTCGAGCACGGCGCGCAGGGTGCCGAACACGCTGGCGGCACCGCCCATGTCATATTTCATTTCGTCCATGCCGGCGCCGGGCTTGAGGCTGATGCCGCCGGTGTCGAAGGTGATGCCCTTGCCGACCAGCGCGTACGGCTTCTCGGATTTCTTGCCACCGTTGTATTGCATGACGATCAGGCGCGGCGGCTGGGCGCTGCCCTGGCCGACGGCATAGAACGAGCCCATGCCCAGGTCCTTGATCTTCTTCTCGTCGAAGACCTCGACCTTGAGACCCTTGAATTCCTTGCCAAGCGCCTTGGCCTGTTCGCCCATGAAAGTCGGGTGGCAGATGTTCGGCGGCAGGTTTCCCAGGTCACGGGTGAAAGCCATGCCGTTGGCAATCGCGGTGGCATGGGTCACGGCGCGCTGGACTTCGGCCTGGGCGGCCTTGATGGTCAGCAGGGTGATTTTCTTCAGGGCGCGCGGTTCGGCTTTCTGGCTCTTGAAGCGGTCGAACTGGTACTCGCCGTCAATCAGGGTTTCGGCCAGCAGGCGATTCTTGCCGTAGCTGTCGCGGCCTTTGACTATCAGTTCGTCCAGCGCCAGTGCAGCGTCGCCGCCACCGAGGTTTTTCAGGGTGGCCAGCACGCCGGCGATGATCTTGCGCAACGGACGGTCGCCCAGTTCGGCGTCCTTGCCCACGCCCACCAGCAGCACACGGTCGGCCTTGAGGTTGGGCAGGTTGTGCAGCAACAGGCTCTGGCCGACCTTGCCGGCCAGGTCGCCGCGCTTGAGCACGGCGTTGATTGCACCGCCGCTCAGGGCGTCGAGCTGGCTGGCAACTACACCGAGCTTGCGGTTTTCACCCACGGCAACCACCAGGGTGGCGGTCTTCAACGTTTCTGGGCTGACGCTTTTTACAACCAGTTCCATGTCCGGATCCTTGAGTCAATGGTCAAGAGGCCAGGCGCCACGACGACATTGGCGCGCTGAACAGCTGTCTTCTATAAAAAGAAGCGCCGGGGCTTACCGGCGACAAAGGCGGCAGTTTGAACCTCGGCGCCCGAGCCTGACAACCCTGGCAATCGTTAACTTTTTGGCCATGAAGCGTCTGCTTAAAGCGTGCGCAGTGACAGGCGCCTCCAATCACAGGATAATGCGGCTCTTTTTTCGGCGGCTCGCGTTGTGGGCCGGCTCGATACGTTTGCTAGTTTGGCCGCCTTAGGGTTTGTATGAAAAGTCGCGCAGGCGCTTCTCGTACAAGGCCCAGCCTGACAATCCTGGAGTGTCTGGTTTGATCGTCTTCCGTTACCTATCCCGCGAAGTCCTGTTGACCCTGAGCGCCGTCAGCGCCGTGCTGCTGGTCATCATCATGAGCGGGCGCTTCATCAAATACCTCGCCCAGGCGGCCTCCGGTGCCTTGGACCCGGGCTCCCTGTTCCTGATCATGGGGTTCCGCCTGCCGGGCTTCCTGCAATTGATTCTGCCGCTGGGGCTGTTCCTCGGCATCCTGCTGGCCTATGGGCGCTTGTATCTGGACAGCGAAATGACCGTGCTGTCGGCCACCGGCATGAGCCAGCAACGGCTGTTCCGCATCACCTTGTTCCCGGCAACACTCGTGGCGCTGGTGGTCGCGTGGCTGAGCCTGAGCCTGTCGCCCCAGGGGGCCAACCAGTTCCAGCTGTTGATCAACCAGCAGGACGCCATGACCGAATTCGACACCTTGGTACCGGGGCGCTTCCAGGCCCTGCGGGACGGGACGCGGGTCACTTATACCGAACAACTCTCGGACGATCGCATCGACCTGGGCGGCGTCTTCATTACCCAGAAGAATGTGTCTTCGGACACCAAGAAGGATCGGGGCATTTCCGTGCTGGTGGCTGAGAAAGGTCGCCAGGAAATCAACCCCGACGGCAACCGCTACCTGATCCTTGAAAATGGCTATCGCTACGATGGCACGCCAGGCCAGGCCAACTACCGGGCGATCAAGTACGACACCTACGGCGTATTGCTACCCAAGCCGGAGGCCAGCGACGAAGTCACCGATCGTGACGCCATGTCCACGGCCAGCCTGCTGGGCAACGACGACATCCGCGCCCGCACCGAGCTGCAATGGCGCCTGTCGCTGCCGCTGCTGGTATTTATCGTGACGCTCATGGCGGTTCCGCTGTCGCGGGTCAATCCGCGCCAAGGCCGTTTCCTCAAGTTGTTGCCGGCGATTCTTTTGTATATGGCTTACCTGACCATCCTGATTTCCGCCCGCAGCGCCCTGGAGAAAGGCAAGATCCCGCCGACGCTGGGCCTGTGGTGGGTGCATTCGATATTCCTGGCCATTGGCCTGGGGCTGCTGTACTGGGAGCCACTGCGCCTGAAGCTCGCAAGTCGTCGCAGCGCGCTGGAGGTGGCCCGTGGTTAAGCTCGATCGCTACATCGGCAGCAGCGTATTCATGGCGATCCTCGCCGTATTGGGGATCATTCTTGGCCTGGCGACCTTGTTCGCGTTCATTGATGAAATGGGCGATGTCAGCGATACCTATACGCTGCTGGACGTGGCGAGCTACGTATTGCTGACCGCGCCGCGCCGCTTGTACGACATGCTGCCGATGGCCGCATTGATCGGCTGCCTGATCGGCCTGGGCAGCCTGGCGAGCAACAGCGAACTGACCATCATGCGCGCCGCTGGCGTGTCCATCGGTCGGATCGTCTGGGCGGTGATGAAACCCATGCTGGTGCTGATGCTGGTAGGTGTGCTGATCGGCGAGTACGTCGCCCCGGCCACCGAGAATACCGCCCAGGCCAACCGCTCCCTGGCCCAGGGCGGCGGTGACGCGCAAAGCGCCAAGCACGGTCTGTGGCACCGCCAGGGCGAAGAGTTCATCCATATCAACTCGGTCCAACCCAACGGAACCTTGTATGGCGTGACCCGCTACCGTTTCGACGATCAGCGGCATATGTTGTCCTCCAGCTTCGCCAAGCGGGCCCAATTCGCCGACGATCACTGGCAACTGAGTGATGTCACCACCACGCTGTTCCATGACAAGCGCACCGAAGTCGTCGCCGCACCGCAGGAACGCTGGGACGTGGCGCTCAGCCCGCAGCTGCTCAGCACCGTGGTCATGGCGCCGGACTCGTTGTCCATCACCGGATTGTGGGGGTACATCCATTACCTGGCGGACCAGGGCCTGAACAACGGTCGCTACTGGCTGGCTTTTTGGGTCAAGGTGTTGCAACCCCTGGTGACCGCTGCGCTGGTGTTGATGGCCATCTCCTTCATCTTCGGTCCGCTGCGCTCCGTGACCCTTGGCCAACGGGTATTCACCGGTGTGCTAGTGGGCTTTACTTTCCGCATTGCCCAGGATCTGCTCGGGCCATCGAGCCTGGTGTTCGGCTTCTCGCCATTGTTCGCGGTGCTGGTGCCGGCCGGCGTCTGCGCGTTGGCCGGGCTCTGGCTGTTGCGCCGGGCAGGTTGATTCAACGCTCGATGTGGCGAGCAAGCATCCTCGCCACACATGCTCATCGACAGGCGAGCGTGACGCTTGCGCGGTGTATCGGGTACAATTCCCGGCTATTTTTCGGCGGGCCATGCCTGCAGCCTTTTTGAGTGTTGATCCGTGAGTGATTTGAGTCATATCCGCAATTTCTCCATCATCGCCCACATTGACCATGGCAAGTCGACGCTGGCTGATCGCTTCATCCAGATGTGCGGCGGCCTGGCCGAGCGTGAAATGGAAGCCCAGGTCCTGGACTCCATGGACCTCGAGCGTGAACGCGGGATCACCATCAAGGCCCACAGCGTTACCCTTTACTACAAGGCTCGCGACGGCATTACCTACCAGCTCAACTTCATCGATACCCCGGGCCACGTCGACTTCACCTATGAAGTCAGCCGGTCGCTGGCGGCCTGTGAAGGTGCGTTGCTGGTGGTCGATGCCGGCCAGGGCGTCGAGGCCCAGTCGGTCGCCAACTGCTACACGGCCATCGAGCAGGGCCTGGAAGTCATGCCGGTGCTGAACAAGATCGACCTGCCACAGGCCGATCCGGACCGCGTGAAAGAAGAAATCGAAAAAATCATCGGCATCGATGCCACCGACGCGGTCACGTGCAGCGCCAAGACCGGCCTGGGCGTGGATGAAGTGCTCGAGCGCCTCGTCACCACCATTCCCGCGCCGACCGGCAATATCGAAGATCCGCTGCAAGCGTTGATCATCGACTCCTGGTTCGACAACTACCTGGGCGTGGTTTCCCTGGTTCGCGTGCGCCATGGCCGCGTGAAGAAGGGCGACAAGATCCTGGTCAAGTCCACCGGCAAGATCCACCTGGTGGACAGCGTCGGTGTCTTCAACCCGAAACACACCGCTACCACCGACCTGAAGGCCGGTGAAGTGGGCTTCATCATCGCGGGCATCAAGGACATTCATGGGGCGCCGGTGGGCGATACCCTGACCTTGAGCTCCACCCCCGACGTCGATGTGCTGCCAGGCTTCAAACGCATCCAGCCACAGGTCTACGCCGGCCTGTTCCCGGTCAGTTCCGACGACTTCGAAGACTTCCGCGAAGCCCTGCAAAAGCTGACCCTGAACGACTCGTCCCTGCAGTACACCCCGGAAAGTTCCGACGCCCTGGGCTTCGGCTTCCGTTGCGGGTTCCTCGGCATGCTGCACATGGAAATCATCCAGGAGCGCCTGGAGCGCGAGTACGACCTGGACCTGATCACCACGGCGCCGACGGTAATCTTCGAGCTGCTGCTCAAGAACGGCGAGACTATCTACGTCGACAACCCGTCCAAGCTGCCGGACCTGTCGGCCATCGAAGACATGCGCGAGCCGATCGTGAGGGCCAACATCCTTGTGCCTCAGGAGCACCTGGGCAACGTCATTACCCTGTGCATCGAGAAGCGCGGCGTGCAGCACGACATGCTGTTCCTCGGCTCGCAGGTCCAGGTGACCTACGACCTGCCGATGAACGAAGTGGTGCTGGACTTCTTCGATCGCCTGAAATCCACCAGCCGCGGCTATGCTTCGCTGGACTATCATTTCGATCGTTACCAATCGGCTAATCTGGTGAAACTGGATGTGCTGATCAACGGCGAAAAAGTCGATGCCCTGGCATTGATCGTGCACCGCGACAACGCGCACTACAAAGGTCGTGCGTTGACCGAGAAGATGAAGGAACTGATTCCGCGGCAGATGTTCGATGTGGCAATCCAGGCCGCCATTGGCGGGCAGATTGTGGCGCGTACAACCGTCAAGGCACTCAGAAAGAACGTATTGGCCAAATGCTACGGCGGCGACGTCAGCCGTAAGCGCAAGCTGTTGGAAAAGCAGAAGGCCGGTAAAAAACGCATGAAGCAGGTCGGCAACGTGGAAATTCCACAGGAAGCCTTCCTCGCGGTGCTCAGGTTGGATAGTTAGGTCCTATGTCGCTAAATTTCCCGCTGTTGCTGGTTATCGCCGTGTTTGTCTGCGGCCTGTTGGCGTTGCTTGATCTGTTGTTCCTGGCGCCTCGGCGCCGGGCCGCCATTGCCTCTTATCAGGGCAGTGTCAGCCAGCCTGACGGCGTGGTCATTGAAAAGCTCAACAAGGAACCGCTGCTTGTCGAGTACGGCAAGTCGTTCTTCCCGGTGCTGTTCATCGTGCTGGTGCTGCGCTCGTTCCTGGTGGAGCCGTTCCAGATTCCGTCCGGTTCGATGAAGCCCACCCTGGATGTGGGCGACTTCATCCTGGTGAACAAGTTTTCCTATGGGATCCGGCTGCCAGTGATCGACAAGAAGGTCATCGAGATCGGCGACCCGCAACGCGGCGACGTGATGGTGTTCCGCTTCCCAAGCGACCCGAACGTCAACTACATCAAGCGTGTGGTGGGTCTGCCGGGCGACAAGATCCGCTATACGGCCGACAAGCGCTTGTTCGTCAATGGCGAGCTGGTTGCCGAGCAGTTGATCGGTTCCGAACCGGGCACGCTGGGCAGTGCCGAGCTCTACAAGGAAAAACTTGGCGAGGCAGAACACCAGATCCGCAAGGAAATGAGCCGCTACCGCGCCACGCCGGACCATTCATGGACCGTGCCGGCCGGGCACTATTTCATGATGGGCGACAACCGCGACAACTCCAACGACAGCCGTTACTGGGATGATCCGAACATACCCAAGGACATGTTGGGCATGGTCCCCGACCGCAATATTGTCGGCAAGGCCTTTGCGGTCTGGATGAGCTGGCCGGAACCCAAACTCAGCCACCTGCCGAACTTCTCGCGGGTAGGGTTGATCAAGTAATCACACACGGCGCTGTTGAACACAGCGCCGAATGCATTTCTGGAGCCTCCACAAGGCTGCCCGAAGGCATGAAGCCAACGATAGTCAGGACGTCATTTTTGAACACAGCGTTAATTGTCCCAAGCCAACGGCGCTTTGCCGCCGTGGCGGTGGAATCCAGCCACGAACTCAGCGTGGGTAAACCGTGAGCGTTTCTCTAAGCCGCCTCGAGCGTCAGCTCGGCTACACCTTCAAGGATCAGGAGCTGATGCTCCTGGCCCTCACTCACCGCAGTTTTGCCGGGCGCAACAACGAGCGCCTGGAATTCCTCGGCGATGCCATCCTCAATTTCGTCGCCGGCGAGGCGTTGTTCGAACGCTTTCCCCTGGCTCGCGAAGGCCAGTTGTCGCGTTTGCGCGCAAGGCTCGTGAAAGGTGAGACCCTGGCCGTATTGGCCCGGGGTTTCGACTTGGGCGAGTACCTGCGCCTGGGTTCCGGCGAACTGAAAAGCGGTGGTTTCCGCCGCGAATCGATCCTCGCCGACGCCCTGGAGGCATTGATTGGCGCGATCTACCTGGACTCGGGCATGGAAATGGCGCGCGAGCGCGTGCTGGCCTGGCTGACTTCCGAGATCGACAGCCTGACGCTGGTGGACACCAACAAGGACCCCAAGACCCGCTTGCAGGAATTTTTGCAATCGCGCAGTTGCGAACTGCCACGCTACGAAGTGGTGGATATCCAGGGGGAACCGCATTGCCGAACCTTTTTCGTCGAATGCGAAGTGGTCTTATTGAATGAAAAAAGCCGTGGCCAGGGCGTGAGCCGTCGTATCGCCGAACAGGTAGCGGCCGCCGCAGCACTGATCGCCTTGGGCGTGGAGAATGGCAATGACTGATACAACCGTCACCCGATGCGGCTATGTCGCCATTGTCGGTCGGCCGAACGTGGGCAAGTCCACGTTGCTGAACCACATCCTGGGCCAGAAGCTGGCGATCACCTCGCGCAAGCCTCAGACCACGCGCCACAACATGCTGGGCATCAAGACCGAAGGCGATGTGCAGGCGATCTACGTCGATACTCCGGGGATGCACAAGGGCGGTGAGAAGGCCCTGAACCGCTACATGAACAAGACTGCCTCGGCAGCGTTGAAAGACGTTGACGTGGTGATCTTCGTGGTCGACCGCACCAAGTGGACCGAAGAAGACCAGATGGTCCTCGAGCGCGTCCAATACGTGACCGGTCCCTTGATCGTGGCGCTGAACAAGACCGACCGCATCGAAGACAAGGCAGAGCTGATGCCGCACCTGACCTGGTTGCAGGAACAGTTGCCGAACGCGCAAATCATCCCGATCTCCGCCCAACACGGTCACAACCTCGACGCGCTGGAGCGGGTGATCGCCGAGCACCTGCCGGAAAACGATCATTTCTTTCCTGAAGACCAGATCACCGACCGCAGCAGCCGTTTCCTCGCCGCCGAGCTGGTGCGCGAGAAAATCATGCGCCAGATGGGCGCCGAGCTGCCGTACCAGATCACGGTGGAGATCGAGGAATTCAAGCAACAGGGCAAGACCCTGCACATCCATGCCTTGATCCTCGTCGAACGTGATGGCCAGAAGAAGATCATCATTGGCGACAAGGGCGAGCGCATCAAGCGCATCGGCACCGAGGCGCGCAAGGACATGGAGCTGCTGTTCGACTCCAAGATCATGCTCAACCTGTGGGTCAAGGTGAAAGGCGGCTGGTCCGATGACGAGCGCGCGTTGCGTTCGCTGGGTTACGGCGACCTGTAATCGTTAATGTGAGTACATGAATGCCACTGTGGGAGCGAGCTTCTGTGGCGAGGGAGCTTGCTCCCGCTGGGCTGCGAAGCAGCCCCCGGATCTGCGATCTCATCTAGCCAAACCCATCGTATGGCCTGGTTTCACGGCTGCTTCGCAGCCGAGCGGGAGCAAGCTCCCTCGCCACAGGATTTCTTCAACCATTGATGTCTTGTTGATATTCAGGCCCCCGATGTCCCCCAACACACCCACCGCCCAACCCGCCTATGTCCTCCACAGCCGCGCCTACCGCGAAAGCAGCGCCCTGGTGGACTTCCTCACGCCCCAAGGGCGGCTGAGAGCGGTGTTGCGTGGGGCTCGGGGCAAGGCCGGGACGCTGGCGCGGCCGTTCGTCCCATTGGACGTCGAGTTTCGCGGCAGGGGCGAATTGAAGAATGTCGGGCGCATGGAAAGCAACGGCGTCGCGGCCTGGCTCAACGGCGAAGCGCTGTTCAGTGGTTTGTACCTCAATGAACTGCTGATCCGCCTGCTCCCCGCCGAGGATCCTCATCCTGAAGTCTTCGACCACTATGCCGCCACGCTGCTGGCCCTGGCCGAAGGTCGCCCTCTGGAGCCATTGCTGCGCTCTTTCGAATGGCGCCTGCTGGACGATCTGGGCTACGGTTTTTCCCTCGACACCGACCTGCACGGACAACCCATCGCGGCGGACGGCCTCTACCGCTTACAGGTGGACGCGGGCCTGGAGCAGGTCTACCAGTTGCAACCCGGGTTGTTCAATGGCGTTGAGCTTCTTGCCATGGCCGAGGCCGACTGGACCGCGCCCGGTGCATTGGCGGCGGCCAAGCGTTTGATGCGCCAAGCCCTGGCGGTTCATTTGGGCGGCCGGCCGCTGGTCAGTCGCGAGCTGTTTCGCAAGCCCTGATCTACCCGTATGCTGTGGGCCGAATCTCTGTCCATTCAGGAGCGCTTTTCGTGAGCACCAGCAATCGCATTCTTCTCGGCGTGAACATCGACCATGTCGCCACCCTGCGCCAGGCCCGAGGTACTCGCTACCCGGATCCGGTCAAGGCCGCACTGGATGCCGAAGAGGCGGGCGCCGATGGCATTACCGTGCACCTGCGCGAGGACCGTCGCCACATCCAGGAGCGCGATGTGCTGCTGCTCAAGGATGTGCTGCAAACCCGCATGAACTTCGAAATGGGCGTGACCGAAGAAATGATGGCCTTTGCCGAGCGCATCCGCCCTGCGCACATCTGCCTGGTCCCGGAAACCCGTCAGGAGCTGACCACCGAAGGCGGCCTGGACGTGGCGGGGCAGGAGGCGCGGATCAAGGCCGCGGTGGAGCGGCTGTCGAAGATGGGCACCGAGGTATCGCTGTTCATCGACGCCGACGAGCGGCAGATCGAAGCCTCCAAGCGGGTCGGCGCGCCGGCCATCGAGCTGCACACCGGGCGCTACGCCGATGCCCAGACCCCCACGGACGTGGCCGATGAGCTGCAACGGGTGGCAGACGGCGTCACCTTTGGCCTGGCCCAGGGCCTGATCGTCAACGCCGGCCACGGCCTGCATTATCACAACGTCGAAGCTGTCGCCGCCATCAAGGGCATCAACGAGCTGAACATCGGCCATGCGCTGGTGGCCCATGCGTTGTTTGTCGGGTTCAAGTCAGCGGTGTCGGAAATGAAGGCGCTGATCCTGGCGGCCGCTAAGCCTTAAAATCACTACGAGCCCTGTGGGAGCGAGCTTGCTCGCGATGACGGCCTGACAGCCAACATCGATATTGACTGTCAGTCTGCTATCGCGAGCAAGCTCGCTCCCACAGGGGGTATGCCTTAAAGTTGCGGGGATTCCTGGCTCGGCTTGCTCTTGTCGACACCCGGCACGTGCAGGTTGCCCTCGGCCACCTGGTTGCCTTCGAGCTGTGGCTGCGTCACCCAGGTCAAGATGTCGTAGTAGCGACGGATGTTCGCCACGAAATGCACCGGCTCCCCGCCCCGGGCGTAGCCGTAGCGGGTCTTGCTGTACCACTGCTTCTGGGACAGGCGCGGCAGGATTTTTTTCACATCCAGCCACTTGTTCGGGTTCAGCCCTTCCTTGGCGGCGAGCTTGCGCGCGTCGTCCAGATGACCACTGCCCACGTTATAGGCGGCGAGGGCGAACCAGGTGCGGTCCGGTTCCTCGATGCTTTCATCCAGTTGTTCCTTCATATAGGCCAGGTACTTGGCGCCGCCCATGATGCTCTGCTTCGGATCGAGGCGGTTGGATACACCCATGGCCTGGGCGGTGTTCTGGGTCAGCATCATCAGGCCGCGCACACCGGTCTTGGAGGTCACCGTCGGTTGCCAGAGCGATTCCTGATAGCCGATGGCAGCCAGCAACCGCCAATCGACTTTTTCCTTCTTGGCGTAGGTCTTGAAATGCTGTTCGTATTTGGGCAGCCGCTGCTGCAGGTGCTGGGCAAACGTCGTTGCGCCCATATAGCCGAGGACGTCAACGTGGCCGTAGTAGCGATCCTTCAACCGCTGCAACGTGCCATTCTTCTGCACCTTGTTCAGGTAGGCGTTGATTTCATTGAGCAGGCTGTTGTCTTCGCCGGGGCCCACTGCCCAGCTCTGGCTGCGGGTGTCGCCCAGGTCGAACGCCACGCGCACGTTGGGGAAGTAGACCTGGTTCATCGCCACTTCGTTGGAGTCCACCAGCGTCAGGTCGATCTGGCCCTCGTCGACCATGCGCAGCAGGTCGACGACTTCAACGGCGTCGGATTCTTCGTATTCGATCCCAGGATATTGCTGCTTCAGCTGTGCCAATTGTTCGGCATGGGAGCTGCCCTTGAGCACCATGATCTTCTTGCCGGCCAGGGCCGCCGCGTCGGTGGGGCGCGACTGACCGTTGCGATAGATGATCTGCGGGGTGACTTCCAGGTAAGGGCTGGAAAAGCGAACCTGTTTTTTGCGCTGTTCGCTGCTGACCAGGCCTGCCGCGGCCAGCACCGGGCCGTTGGGCTTGCCGATCTGGCTGAACAGGTCGTCGAGGTTGTCGGCGGTCTCGATTTTCAGCTCGACCCCCAAATCCTCGGCGAAACGCTTCACCAGCTCGTATTCGAAGCCGGTTTCACCACTGCGATCCTGGAAGTAGGTGGCGGGGCTGTTCCGGGTAACGACCCGCAGCACGCCATCCTCCTTTACGCGCTCCAGTGTGTTGGGTTTCTCAACACAGCCACTAAGCACCAGGAAGAGTCCGGTTGCGATCAGCCATCTGGCGTACCGCGGACGCAAAGCCGTTGGGGAAAACATCTGCGCAGTATACGCAAACGGCCTCGACCGCCATATATCGACAGCAAAAGGCCAGTCTGATAGAGGTTGCAAAACGTGTCCGCAAGCCAAGCGGGCCGGCGCGCGGCAGGGCCCCGCAGGGATAAAAAATATCTCTGTGGCGCGGGCCGGATGGCCGGGTAATCAAGCTATCCGCGCCACGACCGACGTTCGGCTCGCACCTGACGTAGCGTTTCGGGTGCCGTTGGCAGCGGTTTAGGCTAGAATGCACGGCCTCAAAGCACACCCCTTCCCGAGGCTGTCCCGAAGATGTTGATCCTGCGCGGCGCTCCTGCCCTTTCTGCCTTTCGCCACAGCAAACTTCTTGAGCAACTGAGCCAGAAAGTACCGGCTGTCAGTGGCTTGTATGCTGAATTCGCTCACTTCGCCGAAGTTACCGGCGGTTTGACTGGCGACGAACAGCAGGTGCTCGCGCGCCTCCTGAAGTACGGCCCAAGTGTTCCAGTCCAGGAGCCAACCGGCCGCCTGTTCCTGGTGTTGCCGCGTTTCGGCACCATTTCGCCGTGGTCGAGCAAGGCCAGTGACATTGCCCGCAACTGCGGCCTGTCGAAGATCCAGCGCCTGGAGCGCGGCATTGCTTTTTATGTCGCCGGTGAGTTCAGCGAGGCCGAGGCCCAACTGATCGCCGAAGGCCTGCATGACCGCATGACCCAGGTCGTACTGGGCAACCTGGAGCAGGCCGCCGGCCTGTTCAGCCACGCCGAACCCAAGCCGCTGACCGCCATCGACGTATTGGGCGGTGGCCGCGCCGCGCTGGAAAAAGCCAACGCCGAGCTGGGCCTGGCCCTGGCCGAAGACGAGATCGATTACCTGGTCAACGCGTTCCAGGGCTTGAAGCGCAACCCCCACGACATCGAACTGATGATGTTCGCCCAGGCCAACTCCGAGCATTGCCGCCACAAGATCTTCAACGCCAGTTGGGACATTGACGGCCAGAGCCAGGAAAAAAGCCTGTTCGGCATGATCAAGAACACCTACCAGATGCACAACGAAGGTGTGCTGTCGGCCTACAAGGACAACGCCGCGGTGATCGTCGGCAATGTTGCCGGTCGCTTCTACCCGAACCCCGAGACCCGCCAGTACGGTGCGGTCCAGGAGCCGGTGCACATCCTGATGAAAGTCGAGACCCACAACCACCCGACCGCCATCGCCCCGTTCCCGGGCGCGTCCACCGGTTCCGGTGGCGAGATCCGCGACGAAGGCGCCACCGGTCGCGGTGCCAAGCCCAAGGCCGGCCTGACCGGCTTCACCGTGTCGAACCTGCAGATTCCTGGCTTCGAACAGCCGTGGGAAAAGCCGTACGGCAAGCCTGAGCGCATCGTCAACGCCCTCGACATCATGATCGAAGGCCCACTGGGCGGCGCGGCGTTCAACAACGAATTCGGCCGTCCGGCCCTGACCGGTTATTTCCGTACCTTCGAACAGTCCATCACCACCCCTCGCGGTGAAGAGGTTCGCGGTTATCACAAGCCGATCATGCTCGCTGGCGGCATGGGCAACATCCGCGCCGAACACGTGCAGAAAGGCGAGATCGTGGTCGGCTCCAAGCTGATCGTCCTCGGCGGCCCGGCCATGCTGATCGGCCTGGGCGGCGGCGCGGCTTCCTCCATGGCCACCGGCACCAGCTCGGCCGACCTGGATTTCGCGTCGGTCCAGCGGGAAAACCCGGAGATGGAACGCCGTTGCCAGGAAGTCATCGACCGTTGCTGGCAGTTGGGTGAGAGCAACCCCATCAGCTTCATCCATGACGTCGGCGCGGGCGGCCTGTCCAACGCCTTCCCGGAACTGGTCAACGACGGTGGCCGTGGTGGCCGCTTCGAATTGCGCAACATTCCGAACGACGAGCCGGGCATGGCCCCGCACGAAATCTGGAGCAACGAATCCCAGGAGCGTTACGTCCTGGCGGTCGGCCCGGCTGACTTCGAGCGCTTCCAGGCCATTTGCGAGCGCGAGCGTTGCCCGTTCGCCGTGGTGGGTGAAGCCACCGCCGAGCCGCAACTGACCGTGACCGACAGCCACTTTGGCAACAGTCCGGTGGACATGCCGCTGGAAGTGCTGCTGGGCAAAGCCCCGCGCATGCACCGTTCGGCGGTTCGCGAAACCGAGCTGGGCGACGATTTCGATCCGTCCACCCTCGACATCGCCGATTCCATCGAGCGCGTGCTGCATCACCCGGCCGTGGCGAGCAAGAGCTTCCTGATCACCATCGGCGACCGCACCATCACCGGCCTCGTGGCACGTGATCAGATGGTCGGCCCATGGCAGGTGCCGGTGGCCGACGTGGCCGTGACCGCCACCAGCTTCGACGTCTACACTGGCGAAGCCATGGCCATGGGCGAGCGCACGCCGCTGGCGCTGCTGGACGCCCCGGCGTCGGGCCGCATGGCGATCGGTGAGACCCTGACCAACATCGCGGCCTCGCGCATCGGCAAGATTTCCGACATCAAGCTGTCGGCCAACTGGATGTCCGCCGCCGGTCACCCCGGTGAAGACGCGCGCTTGTACGACACCGTCAAGGCCGTCGGCATGGAACTGTGCCCTGAACTGGGCATCACCATTCCGGTGGGCAAGGACTCCATGTCCATGGCCACGCGCTGGAACGACGAAGGCGTGGACAAGAGCGTGACCTCGCCACTGTCGCTGATCGTGACCGGTTTCGCCCCGGTCACCGACATCCGCCAGACCCTGACCCCGCAACTGCGCATGGACAAGGGCACCACCGATCTGATCCTGATCGACCTGGGCCGTGGCCAGAACCGCATGGGCGCCTCGATCCTGGCCCAGGTGCACGGCAAGCTCGGCTCCCAAGCACCGGACGTCGACGATGCCGAAGACCTGAAGGCGTTCTTCGCCGTGATCCAGGGCCTGAACGCCGACGGTCACCTGTTGGCCTACCACGACCGTTCCGATGGCGGCTTGCTGACCACCGTGATGGAAATGGCTTTCGCCGGTCACTGCGGCTTGAACCTGACCCTGGACAGCGTGGCCGAGTCGGCCAGTGAGATCCCGGCGATCCTGTTCAACGAAGAGTTGGGTGCGGTGATCCAGGTTCGCCAGGACGCCACCCCGGACATCCTCGCCCAGTTCAGCGCCGCCGGCCTGGCCGAGTGCGTCTCGGTCATCGGCCAGCCGATCAACAACGCCCACATCAATATCACCTTCAACGGCGACACCGTCTTCGAAGGCCAGCGTCGCTTGTTGCAGCGCCAGTGGGCCGAGACCAGCTACCAGATCCAGCGCCTGCGCGACAACGCCGAATGCGCCGAGCAGGAATTCGACGCGCTGCTGGAAGAAGACAATCCGGGCCTCAGCGCCAAGCTCAGCTTCGACGTCAACGAAAACGTGGCCGCGCCTTACATCAAGAAAGGCATTCGCCCGCAAGTGGCGGTCCTGCGCGAGCAGGGCGTCAACGGCCAGGTGGAGATGGCGGCGGCGTTCGACCGCGCCGGTTTCAGCGCGATCGACGTGCACATGAGCGACATCCTCGCCGGACGTGTCGACCTGAACGATTTCAAAGGCATGGTTGCCTGCGGCGGCTTCTCCTACGGCGACGTGCTGGGCGCCGGTGAAGGCTGGGCCAAGTCGGCGCTGTTCAACAGCCGCGCCCGCGATGCGTTCCAGGGCTTCTTCGAGCGCAACGACAGCTTCACCCTCGGTGTGTGCAACGGTTGCCAGATGATGTCCAACCTGCACGAGCTGATCCCGGGCAGCGAGTTCTGGCCGCACTTCGTGCGTAACCGTTCCGAGCAGTTCGAAGCCCGCGTCGCGATGGTCCAGGTGCAGGAGTCGAACTCGATCTTCCTGCAGGGCATGGCCGGTTCGCGCATGCCGATCGCCATCGCCCACGGTGAAGGCCATGCGGAGTTCCAGAGCGAGGAAGCGTTGCTTGAAGCCGACCTGTCCGGTTGTGTGTCGCTGCGTTTTGTCGACAACCACGGCAAGGTCACCGAAACCTACCCGGCCAACCCGAACGGCTCGCCGCGCGGGATCACCGGCCTGACCAGCCGCGACGGCCGCGTCACGATCATGATGCCGCACCCGGAGCGGGTGTTCCGCGCGGTGCAGAACTCGTGGCGTTCGGACGACTGGAACGAAGACGCGCCATGGATGCGCATGTTCCGCAACGCGCGCGTCTGGGTGAACTGAGGCGGTGTACAAGCTCTGTTTCTTCGTCCCGGCCAGCCACGTGGACGAGGTCAAAAGCGCCGTATTCGCTGCCGGTGGTGGGCGAATCGGCGACTATGACCACTGCGCCTGGCAAGTGCTGGGCCTGGGCCAGTTTCGCCCGTTGGACGGCAGCCAGCCGTTCATTGGCGAGGCGGGGCAGGTCGAGCAGGTCGAGGAATGGAAGGTTGAGCTTGTTGTCGCCGACGATCTGATTCGCCCCGTGGTGGAGGCATTGAGACAGAGCCATCCCTACGAGACACCGGCGTATGAGGTGTGGCGGTTGGAGGATTTCTGATCCTCCCCGTTTAAATGAAAAACCCGCTGATTGGATCAGCGGGTTTTTTATTGTGGCGAGGGGATTTATCCCCGCTGGGCTGCGCAGCAGCCCCAAATACTGATTCCCCGGTGTGTCAGGCAGATGGGGTTGCTGCTTAGGGGGCTGCTGCGCAGCCCAGCGGGGATAAATCCCCTCGCCACAGGGGCCAGACAGTCGGCGAAGGCCTAGGCTTTGACACCCGCCTGACGACTCGGCACCACCGCCTCCAACGCCCGCCACAACCCCGGTGCTTTCTCCCCCAGCAGCAAATGCCAAACGCCATCCTCCAGCGAACTGACCCCCTGGCAACCCAGCGCCTTGAGCTGGCTTTCCGACAACCCCTTGCCATCGGCCAACCGCACGCGCAAACGGCTCATCGCCACGCAATCGAGCTGCAACACATTCCTGCCACCGCCCAGGGCATCGAGCCATTGCTGTGCTTCGGCCTCCGGGACAGTTGTCGTTAAGGCCGGCTCGACCACGGCGTTCGCGGGCGTACTGACGGCCTGATCGGAAGAGGGCAACGCCAAGCGAATCTCATCGGCAATGCTATCGGCCATCGGCCCCACCACCACCTGCAAGCTGCCGCCATTGCCGGGGCGGACCACCGCCATGGCGCCAAGGGCCTTGAGCTGGGTGTCGCAGGCCTTGTTGCGATCCACCATGTCCAGGCGCAAGCGCGTGGTGCAGGCGCCGACGGTAATCAAGTTGTCGGCGCCACCCAGGGCCTGGATGTAGGCGGCGGCACGTTGGTTCTCGGCGATGATCGGCTTTTCGCCCATCGCCACGTCTTCACGTCCCGGCGTCTTCAGGTCGAAGCGGCGGATGCAGAAGTCGAACACCAGGAAATAGACCGCCCCATAGACCAGGCCCACCGGTACGACCAGCCACCCATTGGTGGATTTGCCCCAGCCCAGGACCATGTCGATGAAACCGCCCGAGAAGGTAAAGCCCAGGTGAATATCCAACAGATTGGTCACCGCCATCGACAGGCCGGTGAGCAACGCATGGACCAGATACAGCAACGGCGCGAGGAACATGAAAGCGAATTCGATCGGCTCGGTGACGCCGGTCAGGAACGAGGTCAACGCCATGGACAACAGAATCCCGCCCATGACCTTGCGCCGCTGGGGCAGGGCATTGCGGTACATCGCCAGGCACGCAGCGGGTAGGCCGAAAAGCATCACCGGGAACATGCCGGTCATGAACTGGCCGCCCTTGGGGTCGCCGGCGAAATAACGGGTCAGGTCACCGGTAACCACGGCGCCGGTGGCGGGGTCAGTGAAGCTGCCGAAAATGAACCACGCCATGTTGTTGAGGATGTGGTGCAGGCCAGTGACGATCAGCAGTCGATTGAACACACCGAAGACGAACGCGCCGAAGCTGCCGCTGGCCATCAACAGCTCGCCGAAGCTGTTGATGCCGTGCTGGATCGGCGGCCAGATCAGGCCGAACATCACGCCAAGGCCCACCGCGCTGAAACCGGTCACAATCGGCACGAAGCGCCGGCCCCCAAAAAACGCCAGGTACTCCGGCAGCTTGATGTCCTTGAAGCGGTTGTACAGCCCGCCGGCCAACAACCCACTGACGATCCCGGCGAGCATGCCCATGTTGATCGTCGCGTCGAGCACTTTCAATGTCGCGACCATTACCAGGTAGCCGATGGCCCCGGCCAGTCCGGCCGTACCGTTATTGTCCCGGGCGAAGCCCACGGCGATGCCGATGGCGAAGATCAGCGCCAGGTTGGCGAAGATCGCCTGGCCGGCATCGTGGATGATCGCGATGTTCAACAGGTCCGTGTCACCCAGGCGCAGCAGCAGGCCGGCAATCGGCAAAATCGCGATCGGCAGCATCAGCGCCCTGCCGAGGCGCTGCAGCCCTTCGATGAAATGCTGGTACATGGCGTCTCTCCTTTTATTGTTCTGCGACGGTTTCAGCCCAGGGGCCAATGTTGATGACAGGCCTGGCGCACGGCGGCGGCGCTGGGCAGGTTCAGCAAATCGGTACTGACGCGGCGGCACTGCGCTGTGTCGAGGCGGCGCACGCGGTCCTTGATTTCGCCTACCTGCGGCGGGCTGACCGACAGCTCCCGTACACCCAGCCCGATCAGCACCGGTGTCGCCAGGGGATCGGAGGCCAGGGCCCCGCACACGCCAGCCCAACGCCCATGGCGGGCGGCGCCGGCACAGGTCTGGGCGATCAGCCGCAACAGCGCGGGGTGCAAGGCGTCGACGCGGGCGGCGAGACCGGCGTGGTCGCGGTCCATGGCGAGGGTGTACTGGGAAAGGTCGTTGGTGCCGATGGACAAGAAGTCCGCATGCTCGGCCAGTTGCTCGGCGAGCAATGCGGCGGCTGGCACTTCGATCATCACGCCCACCTGCGGACGCTCCTCCAGGCCCATTTGCGCACCCAGGACGTCAATGCGCTGGCGAATGTGCAGCAGCTCGGCGACCTCGGTGACCATCGGCAACAGGATCCGGCAGCGATGCAACGGACGGATTTGCAACAGCGCGCGCAATTGTTGATCCAGCAGTTCCGGGCGCACCTGGCCCAGGCGAATGCCTCGCAGGCCGAGCACCGGATTGGCTTCGGCCGGAAGCGGCAGGTAGTCCAATTGCTTGTCGCCGCCGACGTCGATGGTGCGGATGATCACCGGCTTGTCGCCCATGGCATCGAGCACGGCTTGATAAGCCTGGCGCTGCTCTTGTTCGTCGGGGGCGGTGTGACGGTCGACGAAAAGGAATTCAGTGCGCAGCAGGCCAACGCCATCGGCGCCGTTGGCAGAGGCCTGGCCGGCTTCGGCGCTGGAGGCCACGTTGGCAGCGACTTCGACATCTACGCCATCGAGGGTTCGCGCCGGGGCGTGGGCGAGGGTTTGCTGCTGGGCCCGCAGCGCTGCGCGTTGGCTTTGTGCTTGCCGCACCTGGGCCAGGCGCTCGGCGCTTGGTGTGAGTTCGAGGCGGCCACCGTCGGCGTCCAGCACCACCGGTTGACCGGGCAACTGCTCAAGCAGTGCATCGCCCAACGCAACCAGGCAGGGCAGGCCTTTGCCGCGAGCCAGGATCGCCACGTGGGACGTCGCGCCGCCCTCGGCCATGCATACGCCTGCCACGCCCTGGGCGCAGAGTTGCAACAGGTCCGACGGGGTCAGTTCCTGCGCGATGACAATGGCGCCCGCCGGCACCTCGAATTGCCAGGCCTCACCCAGCAGCGCCCGTAGGACTCGCTGGCGCAGGTCATGCAAATCATTGGCGCGCTCGGCCAGCAGCGTGCTTTGCAATTGCCGCAGCACTTGGCACTGTACGTCGATCGACCGGCTCCAGGCGTGGGCCGCCGCGCTCCCTTGCTCGATAGACAGGTACGCGGCATCCAACAGGGCCGGATCTTCCAGCAACGCCAAATGAGCGCTGAAGATCGCTTGCTCATCGACGTGGCGCCGGGCCTTGGCGTTTTCGAGTGTCAGCTGGATATCCTGACTGACTTGAGCCAGGGCATCGAGCAGTCGTTGGCGTTGTTCTTCGACATTGTGGCCGCCGGGATCTTTGGGTAATTGAATGCCATCCAATCGAACCAGCGGTCCGCTCGCCAGGCCGGGCGCGGCGCAGACGCCATGCAATACGCCTTCTTCGGCGGCGTGCCGGGTTGTCTGGACCTGCGGCGCCCTGCTGTGAGCCTCTTCGGCCAGAGCGGTGGACAAGCTCGCCAGCAGCGCTTGCAGCGCCGCTTCGGCATCGCTGCCGCGACAGCTGACATGCACTTCGGCCTGTTCGGTGATCGCCAGGCCCATCATGCCCATGACGCTGTCACAGGACGCCGACCGCCCCCCAAAGTCTAACTGCGAGCGGCTTTTGAATCCCCGTGCGGTCTGGCGAACCAAGGCCGCCGGCCGCGCATGCAAGCCGCCTCGATGGGCGATGCGAATCTGGCCGGACACTTCGATGCCGACGTCCAGGTCGTCAAGCTGTCCTGCACCGGGCGCCCTGGCGACGACGTGCAACAGAGGTTCGCCGACCTTGACCCCTTTCAGGGTGATAGGCCGTGCCTGGAAATGTTCGCCATTGGTGATGACCAACAGGCTGACCAGGCTTTTGCAGCGCTGGGCCACTTTGTCCAGGTCGTAGCGCAGCAGCGCTTGCCCGTTGCTGACGCGCGTGCCTTCCTTGACCAGCATGAAAAAGCCGTCGCCCTGCAACTCGACGGTGTCCAGCCCCAGGTGCAGCAGCAATTCGGCGCCGTTGTCGGCCCGCAGGGTCACGGCGTGGCCGGTGCGAGCGACGTGGATCACCTCGCCGTCGCAGGGGGCGTAGAGGGTGTCGTTCAGCGGGTCGATGGCGATCCCGTCGCCCATGGCGCCGCTGGCGAATACCGCGTCCGGAACGTTGGTGAGGGTGAGCACCGGGCCGCTGAGCGGGGCGCTGAGGGTCAGCTCTTTATTGTTGTTGGGCATGGGCTCGCTCTCTGTGTAATTTCATAGGCCTTGCATGAACGCCGTCGGGTCAATGGGTCCGGGTGACCTTGCTCAAATGCCGTGGTTTGTCCGGATCCAGGCCCCGGGCGAGGGCCAGCCGGGCAGCCATGCCATAAAAGCTCTGGATCGCCAGGATCGGGTCCAGGGCCGGGTGATCGGCGCGGGACAAGGTCAAGTCGCGCTCGACGATGTCATCGGGAGCCGCCAGCAGAACCCGGGCGCCGCGCTGACGCATATCGGCGGCCAGACCCAACACGCCGGCCTGCTCGGCACCGCGCGGGGCGAACACCAACAGCGGGTAGTTTTCATCGATCAGCGCCATCGGGCCGTGGCGGACCTCGGCGCTGCTGAAGGCCTCGGCCTGGATCGCCGAGGTTTCCTTGAATTTGAGCGCCGCTTCCTGGGCGATGGCGAACCCGGCGCCACGGCCGATCACCATGAGCCGCTGGCAATCACGGAGCGTTTCGACGGCGGCGCCCCAGTCCTGGCCTGCGGCCTCGCGCAAACCTTCAGGCAGCGCAGCGCCGGCATCGAGCAACTCGGCGTCGTCCTTCCAGTGCGCCACCAAACGCGCGCTGGCGCTGAGGGTAGCGATGAAACTCTTGGTGGCGGCAACGCTGCTTTCGACGCCGGCGCACAACGGCACGCTGAATTCACACGCCGCCTCCAGCGGAGAATCCTCTGCGTTGACCATCGCAACGCTCAACGCGCCGCGTTTGCGCAACAGGCGCAGGCTGTTGACCAGGTCCGGGCTCTGCCCCGACTGGGAGAACGCGAACGCCACCTGGCCACTGACCTTCAAAGGCGCCTGTTGCAGGGTCACCACCGACATCGGCAGCGACGCCACCGGCAAGCCCAATTGCTGCATGGTCAGGTAGGCGAAATAACTGGCGGCGTGGTCGGAACTGCCCCGAGCGATGGTCATCGCCACTTGCGGCGGTTGACGACGCAGGCGTCCGGCGATTTCCTCCAGCGTTGGGTCCAGCCGCTGCAGTTGGCGCTCGACGGCTTCGGCTGAGGCCTGGGCCTCTTCAAGCATTTTGCAAGTCAATGGCTTCTCCTTCGACCATCACGTCGATCAGGTTCAAGTTTCGGTCGAGACGCACACAGTCGGCCCAGGCGCCGGGTTGCAGGCGTCCGCGCTCGGGCAGGCCGAGGTAGTCGGCGGGAAATTGCGACAGGCGTCGGGAAGCTTCGTCGATCGGCAGGCCGATTTTCACCAGGTTGCGCAGGGCCTGGTCCATGGTCAGGGTGCTGCCGGCCAGGGTGCCATCGGCCAGGCGCACGCCGCCCAGGCATTTGGTCACGGTGTGGCTGCCCAGCTTGTATTCGCCGTCGGGCATGCCAGCGGCGGCGGTGGAGTCGGTGACGCAATACAGGCACGGGATCGAACGCAACGCCACGCGCATCGCACCGGGGTGCACGTGAAGCAAATCCGGGATCAGTTCGGCGTATTGCGCATGGGCCAGCGCCGCACCGACGATGCCGGGCTCGCGGTGATGCAGTGGGCTCATGGCGTTATACAAATGGGTAAAACTGCTGGCCCCGGCCGCGAGTGCCGCGACGCCTTCTTCATAGCTGCCGAGGGTATGGCCGATCTGCATGCGCACGCCGCGAGCGCTGAGGGCGCGAATCAAGGCATCGTGACCGGCGATTTCCGGCGCAATGGTGATCACGCGGATCGGCGCCAGGGCCAGGTACGTTTCCACCTCGGCCATCAAGGCGGTGTGGGCGAAATTCGGTTGGGCGCCGAGTTTGCCGGGGTTGATGTAAGGGCCTTCCAGGTGAACACCGAGCACCCGTGCGCTGCCGCTGGGCCGCTGTTCGCAGAATTCACCGAGGGCCTTGAGTACGCGGAAGATTTCTTCGCTCGGCGCCGTCATCGTCGTGGCGAGCAACGCCGTTGTGCCGAATCGCACATGGGTGCGGGCAATGGTTTCGAACGCCGCCGCGCCTTCCATGATGTCCTTGCCGCCACCGCCGTGCACATGCAGGTCGATGAAGCCGGGCAGCAGGTAGGGCAGGTCGTTGCTCGTCGGGTCGCAGGGCTGGCCTTCGATGGACACGACCCTGCCGCGTTCATGGATCAGGCGGCCGCGTATCCAGCCGTCGGCGGTGAGGATGTTGTTTTCGGACATGGGATTCTCGGGTCGTCTAGCGCCGCAACTCTGCGACGAAGTCGTAATAGTCGTTGCGGCAATAGGTGTCGGTGACTTCGATGGGCGTGTTGTCTTCCAGGTAGCCGACCCGCGTCATCAACAGCATCGCGGTGCCGGGGGCGATGCCCACCAGGGCGGCGAATTCGTCCGAGGCGTTGATGGCCTGGATGTGTTGCAGGGCGCGCACTACCGGTTTGCCGATGCTGTCGAGGAATTCATAAAGCGAATCGCCCACCGCCTGCGGCTTGGCAATGATCGATGCGGGCAGGGTGCTCATCTCGATGGCCATGACCGTGTCGTCGGCCTTGCGCAGCCGTTTGAGCCGGGCGACTTTGTCGGTGGGCGAGAGGCCCAGGCGTATCAATTCCTCATGGGTTGGCGGGGTGATCTCCCGCTCCAGCCATTGGGAGCCGGGCACAAAGCCTTTGAGCCGGAGCATTTCGCTGAAACCGCTAAGGCGTGAGAGCGGTTGTTCCAGGCGTGGGGTGATGAACGTACCCGAGCCTTGGTTGCGGCGGATCAGGCCTTGTTCGAACAGCACTTCCAGCGCCTTGCGCGCGGTGACCCGGGATATCCCCAATTGCTCGCTCAAGCTGCGCTCGGACGGCATCGCTTGTTCGGCTTTCCACTGGCCAGCGTGGATGGCGGCTTCCAGATTGCGGGCCAGTTGCAGGTAGAGCGGGGTGGGTTGGGTGTCGTCGGGGCGCAGGGTCTGGATGTTCATCTGGGTGTCCGATGCGGTTTTTTGTGGGCGTTGTCGCTCGGTGGCTTGGGGTGGAAGCTAATACCACTTGAATACCATGTCAACGCTGCTTTTCTAGGGCTGGCCTGTGTTTTCTGGGTATTCATTCGGGTGTTATTTAAGTGGTATTAGGGTGGTTTTTGTGGGGCGTGGAATTACAGCGTTGGGATGGGGTTTTTGAAGGTCAGTGGTATGCACGGAGGGCGGGTTGTGGAGTTTGATATTTATTTTTCTGGCGACCGGTGGTAGTGCGTTTTGTGTGTATATCCGCCGGCACATCCAACATTCTCATTGACTGAGCCACCGCTATCGCGAGCAGGCTCGCTCCCACAGGGGAAACGCGAACACCCAGAACCAGGCCGCCTCGGGACGAGCCTTGATCTTCATCGCGAGCAAGCTCCCACAGTGGTTTCGTGTCGTTGACAAATATGCCAATCGACATCGAACCCTGTGGCGAGGGAGCTTGCTCCCGCTGGGCTGCGAAGCGGCCCTGAAACCTGACAGCGCGGTGTGTCAGGCAGATCGAGTTGACTACTTTGGGGTTGCTGCGCCCGAGGCGTCGGACCGTCCCAGCGGGAGCAAGCTCCCTCGCCACAAGAGCGCTTATCCACAGGAACTTCTTGCCGCAAGAAAATGGGCTACGGCCGAATCTCGATCATCGTCCCATCCGGCACAAGGTTCCACACCTCACGCATGTCCACATTGCGCATGGCGATGCAGCCGTCGGTCCAGTCCAGGGTGTGGAACAACTGCTCAGGGTTCTCCTCCGAGTCCGGCGTGCCATGAATCATGATCATGCCTCCCGGCTCCACGCCTTCGCGGCGGGCGCGGGCGGCGTCGCTGATGTTGGGGTAGGAAATGTGCATGGACAGGTAGAACCGGTCGCTGACCTTGCGCCAGTCGATCCAGTAAAAGCCTTCGGGGGTGCGCTTGTCGCCCTCGATCAACTTGGGGCCTTTCTTGGCGCCCTTGCCCAAGGAGATGCGATAGGTCTTGAGGGGCTTGCCGTCGTTGATCAATTGCAATTGATGGGCGGACTTGAGCACCAGGACTTTTTCGATGACTTTGCCGTTGTAGGTTCCCACGGCGGCGGCCTGGGACATGGCGGTGAACGACAAGCAGAACAGCACAAGCAACCAGCGCATTGAAACGATATCCCTAGAGGTGTCGCGGCTATATTGGATTTTCTGGGCTCTGTACGAAATGTATCCGCACTCGCCCATACTGCGTTGAAACGAGGCTCGGAATGCTCATGTACTCCAGTACACTGCGCTTCCTCGCCCCGTTTCGCCTTGTCTGGCCTTCGCGCGAACACATTTCGTACAGAACCTACGTATTGGCAGGCTGAGTCAGCGGCGGAATCGACTCGGATCGCACCGGGTATTGCTCGGCCCGCCGGTCAGCGTAGAAGTATTCTAGGGTACGGCCCACGGTGCGGAAAGCCAGCTCGTCCCACGGGATGTCAGCTTCTTCGAACAGTTTCACTTCCAGGCTTTCGGGGCCCGCGGCGAAATCCTCGTCCACCAGCTCGGCGCGGAAGAACACATGCACTTGGCTGATGTGCGGAACGTCGATCAGCGTATAGATGCTCAGGTTTCGCACCCGGGCGCAGGCTTCCTCGGCGGTTTCGCGCACGGCGGCTTGCTCGACGGTTTCGCCGTTTTCCATGAAGCCCGCCGGCAAGGTCCAGTAACCACGCCGTGGCTCGATGGCGCGCCGGCACAACAGGACTTTACTGCCCCAGGTCGGTACACATCCGGCAACGATATTGGGGTTCTGGTAATGAATGGTGTGGCAGGTGTCGCAGACAAAACGCAGGCGCGAGTCGCCCTCGGGTATGCGCTGGGTCACCGGGTTACCGCACTGGCTGCAGAATTTCATGCTTGGATTCCTGAAGGCTGCGCCTATCTTGGCGTGTGCGGGCCGGTATCGGCAAGTTGTCGTTTCGCGACATGACGCGGTCCGGGGCTTGGGCCGCTTGCCTGATTGGTGCATGATGCTAGGCAGCGAATAAATCGAGAAGTCTCATGCTGGACGAGCTACTGCATCGAGTAAGCAACCATACGCCGCGCGATCTGGAGACCGATCGGCGTTTTCCTGAAGCGGCGGTGCTGGTGCCGATCACGCGCAGTGATGAACCGGAGCTGGTGCTGACCCTGCGCGCCAGCGGTCTCTCGACCCACGGCGGCGAAGTGGCGTTCCCCGGTGGACGTCGAGACCCGGAAGACCCCGACCTGATCTTCACCGCCCTGCGCGAAGCCGAAGAGGAAATTGGCCTGCCCCCCGGCCTGGTGGAGGTGATTGGTCCCCTCAGTCCACTGATCTCGTTGCACGGTATCAAGGTCACGCCTTACGTCGGCGTGATTCCGGATTACGTCGAATACCAGGCCAACGACGCCGAGATCGCCGCCGTGTTCAGCGTGCCGTTGGAATTTTTCCGCAAGGACCCGCGCGAGCACACCCACCGCATCGACTACCAGGGCCGCAGTTGGTACGTGCCCAGCTACCGTTTCGAGGGCTACAAGATCTGGGGGCTGACGGCGATCATGATCGTGGAGTTGGTCAACCTGCTGTACGACGCCGGCATCGACCTGCACACGCCGCCCAAGACTTTCATCAACACCTGATGCCCCGAGGATTCCCATGAAATACCGCTTGGGCGATGCCCGTGTCGAAACCCACCCACAGAGCTGGGTCGCGCCCAACGCCACGCTGGTGGGCAAGGTCCGCCTCGAAGAGGGCGCCAACGTCTGGTTCAACGCGGTGTTGCGTGGCGACAACGAATTGATCCTGATTGGCAAGGACAGCAACGTACAGGACGGCACGGTGATGCACACCGACATGGGTTATCCGCTGACCATCGGCACTGGCGTGACCATCGGCCACAACGCCATGCTTCACGGCTGCACAGTCGGGGACTACAGCCTGATCGGCATCAACGCGGTAATCCTCAACGGCGCGAAGATCGGCAAGAACTGCATCATCGGCGCCAACTCGCTGATCGGCGAAGGCAAGGAAATACCCGATGGTTCGCTGGTCATGGGCTCTCCGGGCAAGGTCGTGCGAGAACTGACCGAGGCCCAGAAAAAAATGCTCGAAGCCAGTGCGGCGCACTACGTTCACAACTCGCAGCGCTACGCACGCGACCTGATCGAGCAGGAACAATGAACACACCTGAACGCCCGATTCCGTCGCCCTGCGTAAACATCTGCTCGCTGGACGATGACGACGTCTGCACCGGTTGCCAGCGCACCGTCTCCGAGATCACTCAATGGCGCAAGATGAGCAACGATGAACGGCGCAGCGTCCTGGCGTTGTGTCATGAACGGGCCAAGGCCAATGGATTGGTGTGGATGCTGCCGGCAAGGCGTTGATGTCCACTTGTGAATACAAAATCCCTGCGGAGAGGGAGCAAGCTCCCTCTCCGCAGGGGCGTCTCACAAGGCTTTAATCGATCGTCGTCCCAACCACCGATCCAACCCCACCACCCCCAGCGCAATCCCGACAAACCCGGCCAACACGCCCCCGGCATTGATGAACACCTGTGGATAACCCAGGCTCGTCACGTCGATGAAAGGGTAGGGATAGGCCGCCAGCAGATCACCCCGTAGCAGGATGTAGGCGAAGTACACCAGCGGGTAAATCATCCACAGCCCGACGTGGCCCAGGCGCAACGTGCCTTTGGGCACCCAGAGCCCCCAATAGATGATGAACAGCACCGGCATGATGTCGTGCAGCAGTTCGTCGGCGATAAATTGCCAGCCTTCCGGTTGCCAGAGATGGCGCAGCAATACGTTATAGGCCAGGCCGACCAAGGCGATGCTCACCGCGATGCCGCTGCGTACCGCTGGACGCAGGAACCAACGCCTCACCGCTGATTCACGGCGGGTCACTTCCCAAGTCAATACCACGGCGGCCAAGGTATTGGTCAATACGGTGAAGAAACTGAAGAAGTTGACCAGGCCGCCCAACAGGCTCGCGCCCAGTTCCCATCGGCCCAGCAGGATCAGGTAGAGCTGAATGCTCAATCCCACCCAGCCGAGCAATGCCAGCATCGACACGAAACCGGTTCGCACGTTCATGGTTCAGATAGGCCGCTTGGTGCGCATCAACTTGACGTACAAGCGCTCGACCTTCTCCCGTGCCCATGGCGTCTTGCGCAGGAAGGTCAGGCTCGACTTGATGCTCGGGTCGCTCTTGAAGCAACGGATGTCGATGCGTTCCGCCAGGCCTGACCATTCGTAGTGCTGCACCAGGGCATTGAGGATCTGCTCCAGGGTCACGCCGTGCAGTGGGTTGTTGTTCGGTTCGGTCATGGCAAGCCTTGCATGATGAGCTGTGAAGCCGCGCACCTTAGCCGAGGCGCTCTGCGGGGGGAAGTGCCGCCGTTATCAGGGCTTGTATCCCCGGCACACTGTTACCGAATTCGAGATGATCCATGTCAACAAAAGCGCTTTCGCTATTTGTAACAGGACATTATCCTTGCGCCGCTTGCTGAAACGCTTCTTCTGGCGTACCAGAGCCTCTGCGTCCAGCTACTCCTGTTGAAAGGTCTAAAGAATGCCGAATGTCGCGATCCTGAGAGACAGCGCTGTCTTGGTAAATTCCTGTGGGAACGAGCTTACTCACCATAGCGATTGCACATTCAACATTCGAGTCGACTGACACGCCTTGATCGCGAGCAAGTCCGTTCCCACAGCGACCGCGTCATCGAATTTGCCTTTTTCCAACTGAACCATGCCCCCTCAAGATCGTCATCTAAAGTGACTACTTGCGCGGGACTCTTTAAAACGTCACGGAGATACACACTATGAGCGCTGAGGGTGCTTTGAGTCGAAGCCGTCTGCTACCGAGCTTGCTCGGCATTCTGCTTCTATTGATGGGGCTGGCCTTGTTGGCTGGTGGGATCAAACTGAGCACGCTCGGCGGCTCGCTGTATTATCTGCTGGCGGGCATCGGCCTGGCGATTACTGGTGTACTGCTGATTCTGGCGCGCCGTGCAGCGCTGGGGATGTACGCGCTGGTTTTATTCGCCAGTACGGTGTGGGCGTTATGGGAAGTGGGCCTGGATTGGTGGCAATTGGTGCCGCGCCTGGCCATGCTGTTCGCCTTGGGCATCGTCATGCTGCTGCCGTGGTTCCGGCGCCCGTTGCTGACCGCCGATGCATCGCCGATGGGCACCCGAGCGCTGGGTGCGGCCGTTGTCATCGCGGGTATCGCCGCCCTCGCCAGCCAATTCACCAACCCTGGTGAGATCAAGGGCCAACTGGACCGCGACAGCGTGCCGGGCGTGACCAACACCGCACCAGCCATGCCGGACGGGGATTGGAACTCCTACGGCCGCAGCGCCCATGGCGACCGTTATTCGCCACTGGCGCAGATCACCCCTGAAAACGTCAGCAAGCTGAAGGAAGCCTGGACGTTCCGCACCGGTGACCTGCCAGGGCCGAACGACCCAGGCGAGACCACCGCGGAAAATACCCCGCTGAAGGTCAACGGCATGCTTTATGTGTGCACGCCCCACAGCCAGGTCATCGCTCTGGAGCCAGAAACCGGCAAGGAAATCTGGCGCTTCGATCCGAAGCTTTCTACGCAGAACGCGGAAAACTTCAAG
This sequence comes from Pseudomonas sp. R4-84, assembly GCF_054130985.1. Lineage (NCBI taxonomy): Bacteria > Pseudomonadati > Pseudomonadota > Gammaproteobacteria > Pseudomonadales > Pseudomonadaceae > Pseudomonas > Pseudomonas sp. R4-84. Next base: position 4,407,842 of record NZ_CP096390.1, on the reverse strand, counting down.
GGCTGGGCCCACATGACCTGCCGTGGCGTGAGCTATCACGATGACGCCGTCTACGCCTCGGCCGAGCAGAGCCCGACCGGCGCCGCCAGCACTACGCCGGCCAGCACCGTTTGCCCACGGCGGATCTTCCTGCCGACGGCCGACACCCGCCTGATCGCCCTCAACGCCGACACCGGCAAGATGTGCGAAGACTTCGGCGACAAAGGCCAGGTCGACTTGAGCGCCAACATCGGTGGTTTCACGGCCGGCGGTTACTACTCCACTTCGCCACCGGCGGTCACCCAGAATTTGGTCGTTATCGGCGGCCATGTCACCGATAACGTCTCCACCGACGAGCCAAGCGGCGTGATCCGCGCCTATGACGTGCACACCGGCAAGCTGGTGTGGAACTGGGACAGCGGCAACCCGGACGACACCACGCCGATTGCCGAAGGCCAGACCTACACCCGCAACTCGCCGAACATGTGGTCCATGTTCAGCGTCGATGAAAAACTCGGCATGCTTTACCTGCCGATGGGCAACCAGACCCCCGACCAGTTTGGTGGTTTCCGTACCCCTGAATCGGAAAAATACGCCGCTGGCCTGACCGCCCTGGACATCGCCACCGGCAAGGTGCGCTGGTACTTCCAGTTCACTCACCACGATCTGTGGGACATGGACGTTGGTGGTCAACCGACCCTGATGGACATGAAAACCGCCGAAGGCGTGAAGCCGGCTGTGCTGGCATCGACCAAGCAGGGCAGCATCTACGTGCTGGACCGCAGCAACGGCCAGCCGATCGTGCCGATCAAGGAGGTCCCAGTGCCCCAAGGCGCGGTGGAAGGCGACTTCACCTCGCCGACCCAGCCGATGTCCGACCTGAACTTCGTGCCGCCGGTCCTCAAGGAGCGGGACATGTGGGGCGTCACGCCGTTCGACCAGATGCTGTGCCGGATCGACTTCAAGTCGCTGCGCTATGACGGTATGTTCACACCGCCTTCGTTGCAGGGCTCGATTGTTTATCCCGGCAACTTCGGTGTGTTCGACTGGGGCGGCATTTCTGTCGATCCGGTGCGCCAGATCGCCTTCGTCAACCCGAGCTACATGGCGTTTAAATCGAAGTTGGTACCGGCGGCGGAAGTGGCCGGTGGCCCGGGTCGCAAGAGCGAGACCGAAGGCGTGCAGCCAAACAAAGGCGCGCCATATGGCGTGATCCTCGAAGCCCTGCTCTCGCCCATGGGGCTGCCGTGCCAGGCGCCTGCGTGGGGTTATGTCGCGGCCGTGGACCTGACCAACAACAAGACCCTGTGGATGCACAAGAACGGCACGGTGCGCGACAGCTCGCCGGTTCCGATCCCGCTGAGCATGGGTGTTCCAAGCCTGGGCGGCACATTCACCACCGCCAGTGGCCTGGCATTCCTCAGCGGCACGCTTGACCAGTACCTGCGCGCTTATGACGTGAAGAACGGCAAGCAACTGTGGGAAGGCCGCCTGCCTGCTGGCGCTCAGACCACGCCGATGACCTACACCGGCAAGGACGGTAAGCAATACGTGCTGGTCGTTGCAGGGGGGCACGGTTCCCTGGGCACCAAGCAGGGTGACTATGTGATCGCCTACAAATTGCCGGATTAAGCCCTACCGGCGCTCATGAAAAAGGCGACACCCTTGCGGGTGTCGCCTTTTTTTTTGCCGGAATCTGAACATAAGCGGCTTTTGTGGCGAGGGAGCTTGCTCCCGCTGGATGCGTCAGCATCCCCCTACGGTGTGATGGCCGGCAAAGCAGGGGGCCGCTTCGCCCGAGGCGTCGGACCGTCCCAGCGGGAGCAAGCTCCCTCGCCACAGGGGTATTGTGTATGACCTTTACAACTCGATCTTGACGGCCTGGGAAGCCCGGGTCGCCTTGGCGCGGGCGGCTTCGATGGATTCGTCGCGGGCCAGGGCCACGCCCAGGCGGCGCTGACCGTTGACTTCCGGCTTGCCGAACAGACGCAGCGCCGTGTCCGGCTCGCTCAGGGCGGCGCCGAGGTTGGCAAACGCGGTCTGGGTCGATTGGCCTTCCACGAGGATCACCGCCGAAGCCGATGGGCCGAACTGGCGGATCAACGGAATCGGCAGGCCGAGGATGGCCCGGGCGTGCAGGGCGAACTGAGACAGGTCCTGGGAGATCAGCGTGACCAGGCCGGTATCGTGGGGGCGCGGGGAGACTTCGCTGAACCACACTTGGTCGCCCTTGATGAACAGCTCGACGCCAAACAGGCCGCGGCCACCCAGGGCCTCGGTCACTGCCTTGGCGACGCGCTCGGATTCGGCCAGCGCCGCCGGGCTCATGGCCTGTGGCTGCCAGGATTCCTGGTAGTCGCCCTTTTCCTGACGGTGGCCGACCGGTGCGCAGAACGTGGTACCGCCAACATGGCGCACGGTTAGCAGGGTGATTTCGTAATCGAAATCGATGAAGCCTTCGATGATCACCCGGCCCTTGCCAGCGCGGCCGCCTTCCTGAGCGTAGTCCCAGGCTTTCTGCACGTCTTCAACGCCGCGCAGCAGGCTCTGGCCCTTGCCCGAGGAACTCATCACCGGCTTGACCACGCAGGGGAAACCCAGGGTCTCGACGGCCTTCCGGTAGTCTTCCACGGTGTCGGCGAAGAAATACGGGGAAGTCGGCAGGCCCAGCTCTTCGGCGGCCAGGCGACGGATGCCTTCACGGTTCATGGTCAGTTGCGCGGCGCGGGCCGTAGGAATCACCGTGAAACCTTCGGCTTCCAGCTCCACCAGGGTGGCGGTGGCGATGGCTTCGATCTCCGGCACGATGTAGTGCGGCTTCTCGGCCTCGATCACCGCACGCAGGGCGGCGCCGTCGAGCATGTTGATCACGTGGCTGCGATGGGCCACTTGCATCGCCGGCGCGTTGGCGTAGCGATCCACCGCAATCACTTCAACGCCCAGTCGCTGCAGTTCGATTACCACTTCCTTGCCCAGCTCACCGCTGCCACACAACAAAACGCGGGTCGCGGTGGGCGACAATGGAGTTCCGATACGGGTCATCTGAAGGTCCTCAAAACAGGAGCGGATCATCGGGGGCGCGCGCCGGGCGAGCTTCCCATGGGGAGAAAGCGCGGCATTTTACATGAACCGCGTCAGCCGGCGACGGCCTGTTTGCGCAAACGCCAGGCCATGATCAGCCAGACGGCCGTGACCCCGGCGAATTTCGAGAGCAGGGCGGTGATTATCACGGCGGGCGTCAGGGCGTCGATCAGGCCGAAGAAAATGAATGTGTCGAGAGGGATGCTCAGTGCCGAACTGATCCACAACCGGTCATGCAGCGGACGCTTGGTGACCGTGAACACCAGCCAGTCGATGCACTCGGAGACGGCAAACGCCGTGGCGCTGGCCAGGGCGATGGTTGGGTCGGAGGTGACGTAGGACAGCACCAGCGCCACCAGCATCGCCACGATGGCGCCATGGCCGAAGCGGGTCTGCACCATGTCCCGCAAGATAAACACCAGGCCCCCCCAGGCCGACCAGATGATGTCCAGGTGCGGCGCGGCTGAAAATGCGAAGTTGATCAGCACGACGCTGCCGATGTAGGCGATCAGGAAAAGCATGGGACCGGGTACCTGGTGGGGATGGAATGTCGGGTGAACCCTCAAGGACAACGAAGCCCCCTGTGGCGAGGGAGCTTGCTCCCGCTGGGCTGCGAAGCAGACCCAAAACCTGACAACTCGGTGGATCAGATAGATCGAGGTGACTGTTTTTTGGGGGGCTGCTGCGCAGCCAGCGGGAGCAAGCTCCCTCGCCACAAGGGCCATTAGTGTCAGAAGGTTACTTCAGCAGCAAGCCATCCCTCAATCTTCCTCACTGTCATCCAGATTCCAATACCCCACGGCCTTCACAAAATCCTGGTCCAGGCCTTTCTCTTCCAGCAATACCTTACGGATCTGCCGGGACACCTTGCTCTCGGTCGCGACCCAGGCGTACAGCTTGCCGCCGGGCATTTCCAACTGCTGCACGGTACGTAGCAGGCTGTCCTCGCGCCCCTCACGCAATACCCAGATCACATGCACCTGCGCGGGGCTGTGGAGCACCTGCTGTTCGGCGCCATTTTCCACTTCCACTACCACCAAGGCCTTCCGGTTGGGGGCAAGGCCTTCGAGACGGCGAGCGATGGCGGGCAAGGCGGTTTCGTCGCCGATCAACAGGTAGCTGTCGAAGACGTCCGGCACAATCATCGACCCCCGTGGCCCGGCGATGTTGAGGTATTGGCCGGGCGCGGCCTGGGCCGCCCAGGTCGAAGCGGGGCCGTCGCCATGGAGCACGAAATCGATGTCCAGCTCCAGGGCGTCCAGGTCATAGCGGCGCGGGGTGTAGTCGCGCATTTCTGGCATCGGACCCTGTGCCTTGCCCGCGCCGGGCGCGAAGTTTTCCAGGGCTGCGTGTTCCTCGGCGTTCTGGGGGAACAACAGTTTTATGTGATCGTCGGTGCCCAGGCTGACGAACCCGGCCAGTTCCGGCCCGCCGACGGTAATGCGGCGCATGCGCGGTGTCAGGTCGACCACCCGCAGCACTTGCAGGCGGCGGCGTTTGATCTCGTGGCTGACGCGGTGGATGGTGTTTGGATCGACTCCAGTCATGCTTTTACTCCGAAACGGTTGGACGGCCAGGGCCGTCGACAATGGCTTTGGCGGTGTCGTTGAGCAGGTCGCGTACCCGCAGGATTTCATCCGGGCTCCAGCGGCCATGGTGCATTTGCAGGGCGTGGCGCAGGTTATGGACCGCTTCGTGGATTTCAGCGGGCCGATCCTGGCCGCGCAGCGAACGCTTGCTCACTTCGATGCGCATCCTTACGCCGTCGAGCGCCACGGCTTGCTCTTCAAGGGATAGACGTCCGGCATCGGTCACGCTGTAGCGTTTTTTCCCACCATCGGCGTCGCCGCTGATCATTTCGCTTTCTTCAAGGAACGTCAGCGTTGGGTAGATCACGCCGGGGCTGGGGCTGTAGGCGCCGTCGAACATGCTTTCGATCCGGCGGATCAGGTCATAGCCATGGCAGGGTTGTTCGGCAATCAGCGCCAATAACAGCAACTTCAAGTCCCCAGGGGCGAATACCCTGGGTCCCCGGCCGCCGCGTTCGCGGCCTGGCGGGCGTTTGTCGAAGCCGTCGTGGGCGGCGTGTTCGCGGTGGGGATGGAAATGCGGGTCTCTCATTTGTGTGTCCTCCAAGGTTCTTAAGATAGAACTTAAGATATATCTTTCTTTTGTGCACGCCTGTTTTCGATAAATCCGACGAGCAGCCGATTGTCCAACGGCGTGACGAGCACGCGTTGAGTGTGGGAATGGAGACGGGAATGTGTGGGATCGGGACGTCGCGTATCGCTCGTCCCTTAACGGCTCGTCACCAACGGCTGGCACTGGGTATGCGTGCCCGGTTGCAGGTAGGGAGAGAGAAACGGCGCCATGCCTTTGAGCACCTGGACCGGCAAGGCGGAGGTGAACTTGAAGTTCTGCGCCGACACGCCGGGTACGTAAGCGGTGAGCGTGCCGAAATGGCTGTCACCGATGTAGAACACGAACGTCGCGGTGCGGTTGATGGACTTGGAGCTGATGACCCGTCCACCGGAGCCGACGGCTTCGATACGGTTGTCGCCGGTGCCCGTCTTGCCGCCCATGGCCAGTGGCGTGCCATCGGCCAGTTTGAAGCTGCCGGCCACCCGTTTCGCGGTGCCGGCATCCACCACTTGGGACAATGCACCGCGCAACGCACGGGCCACTTCGACCGGCATTACGCGCTTGCCGTTGTCCGGATCGCTGACCACTCGCGTTTCATAAGGCGTGTCGACGGCGAACTGCAGGCTGTCGACCCGCAGCGCAGGCTGGCGGACACCGTCGTTGAGAATCGTCCCCACCAGCTCCGCAAGCGCGGCGGGGCGATCCCCAGAGCTGCCGATCGCGGTGGCAAGGGACGGCACGAGATGGTCGAACGGGTAGCCGACCTTCTGCCAGCGTTGGTGAATATCCAGGAACGCTTCGATTTCGAGCATGGTGCGGATACGGCTGTCCCGAGCGCTCTTGTGCCGGCTTTTGAATAACCAGCTATAGACTTCCTGGCGCTCGAACCGGCTGGCCTTGACGATCTGGCTGAACTTAGCGTCGGGGTTGTTCAACAGATAGCCCATCAGCCACAGGTCCAACGGATGGACCTTGGCGATGAAGCCTTGGTCCGGCAGGTCATAGGCGCCGGGGCCGTAGCTCTGGTAGAGCCGTTCCAGGCGTTCATCGGTGAGTTTTTCAGCGCTCTTAGCCGACTTCAGATGAGCGCGCACGAAGCGGTTGAAGCTTTCCTGGCTGTCGCTGGGAAAGAAATAGCGGTGCACGGCGGCCAGGCGGATGGCGGTGGGGCGCATGCCGTCGAGGAAGGTCTCGAGGCGCTGGCCGGTGTCCTTTTTCTGGTACTTCTTCCAGAACCTGAGCAGGAATGAGGTGCCTTCGCGATCGGCGAACTGGGCGAGGTATTCCTGGCGACGCGGGTCTTTGTCGTCCTTGAGCAGTTCGGAACTGTTATTCGGGCCGGCGTAGGTGGCGTAGCGCACCAGGTCGCGCATCAGGCGAATGAAAGGCAGGTTGATGGATTCACGCAAGGCGTCGCGCAGCGTGGGGTTGCGACCGTCGTCCTCCTTGCGAAAGTTATGAAAAGTGTGCAGCCCGCCGCCGGTGAAAAACGCCTCGCCGGGGCTGGCTGAATACGTGCGATCCAGCGCCGCTTCGAGCATTTTCGGCAGGCTGCGGTCGGTGTTTTCGATCAGGTAGTCCACGGCCCAGCGGGACAGGCGGTCCTGGTCGGCGACCTCGGTTTTTTTCAGGGCAGCCGGGGCCTGTTGCGCATAACGCTCGTGGAGTTCGGCGATGATCTGCAAGTACGTGGTCAGCACCCGCAACTTGGCGGTGGAGCCCAGTTCCAGTTTGCTGCCCTCATTGATGTCGAAGGGTTGGTCGGTGCTGTCGGTCTGGATGCGCACTCGCGAGCCGTCCGGGGTCAGTTCCAGCAAGGTGAAGCTGTAGCGCACCTGCGTGGTGCTGGTGGGGGTCAACAGGCGTTCTCCCATCAGGCCGATCTCGGCGGCGAATGCCGGGTCGGCCAATCGCTTGAGGTACTCGGTGGCCTGGGCCTGCAAATCGCTTTGCAACGTGCTGGTGGCGGAGAGGTCGAGGCGATCGAGGTCGTACAGCGGACGATTGAGCAGCGCGGCGATGCGACTGCGGGCGGCACTGATGCCCTTGTTGGTTTCGATAGGCTGGACGGTCGGGTCCTGGACCCAATCGCGGTAGCTGACCTTACTGGCCAGTGCGGCATCTGCCAGCGCGGCATCGATCACGCCGTTCTGGGCCAGCAGCCGGATGTGGCTGTCGGTGAGACGGGCGAGTTCGTCGTGCCCCTTCGAGAGATAGTGCGACGGGCGTCGCTGGGCGATCATCAACGACAACATTTCCCGCAGGGCCAGGCCTTTTTCCGCAAGGCTCTTGGGGTCGGTGGCGGTGCTGGACAATCGTTCGTTGGCCCGTCTGAAATCCGCGCCATACCAGACCCTCAGCCCTTCCGCCATGCCGTGGACCTCGCCATGCCCCGGCACGGCGGAAAGCGGCACGCTGTTGAGGTAGTCACGAATGACCCGTTGGCGGGCCTCGAGGGTTTGCGGGCCGGCCTGATAGGCGCGCACGCTAGCGGAAATCATCTGACGGATCTTCTCCGCGCCCGACACGGTCAGGCCCTCGGGGGAATGCCGGTATTTCTCCAACTGCGTCGCGAGCGTGCTGCCGCCGGCGGATTGCCCTGGCAGGCTCAACAATTTGGCGACCTGGGACCACGCCGCCATGCCGAAGCGTGGCCAGTCCACCGCGGGGTTGGCCAATGGTTGCTTGGGGTCGAGCAGGAAGCGGTTCTCGATGAACAAAAGGCTTTGCACCACGACCGGAGGAATGTCATCGAAACTGGCGTAAAGCTGTTGCGGATACTTGAACTGATAGACCGGCGCGGCGCGGCAATCGGTAATGGTCAAGCCAGCCTGGATCTTTTCCGCGTAGGGCACGAACAGGCCTTTGTCGACATAATCCATCAAGGCCGGAGAAAAACGCGCCTGGGCCTCGATCACGTAGTCACGCTTGAGCAAACGAGGCAGGAATTCCCCCAGGGAGCTGTAGCCCAATCGCTGATCGAACGGGCCCGCACCGGGGTAGACGATGGCGTCGCTGGGGCCGGGTTGCACCGCATAGGTCAGGGACGCCGCGTATTTGCTGAGCTCCTGGGCCTGGAACCGGGACGTGCGCATCTCCTTGGCCACGGCCAGGCCGACCACCACCACGATAATCAGCAACAACAACCAGAACGCCCGCCAGCCATGCCGGGCGCGGCGAGTTTTTTTGGGTAAAGGCGCTTCTTCCATACGTTCAGTCGGGACCACAGGTTTATTCGAATCGGTTTGCCACAAAGCGCCCATAGTCGACTGATCCATTCACGCAGATTGATCGGACTTGCTTGAAGCTTAGACGGTGGTTGGCGTGGGGGGAGGGGAAATTGTGGACACCGAAATCATGAGCGCTGAGGTTCCTGTGGCGAGGGAGCTTGCTCCCTCGCCACAAAAGCACTCAGAGCCAAATGACATCCCAGAGCGGGTAATCGCCAATGCGATCTACCAGGCCAGCGCGAAGGGGGTTGGCGATAATGTAGCGAGCGCAGGGCCGCAAATCCTGATTGTCGCGGATTGCCCTGTCGTGGAACCCGTTTTGCCAGATGGCGCCCGTCCGGCCCATGGCTCGATTGATCGCAAGGGTGCTGCGAGACTTGACCTCTTGCATCACTTCAGACAGTCGAGGTTGTTCCAGCTGCACCAACCAATGAAGGTGGTCCGGCATCACAACCCAGGCAAGCGAGTTGACCTGATATCGCTCATGAGCCAGACGCATTTCTGCAACCAGCAAACGGCCTAGCTGAAAATCTTTGAAGATAGGTACGCGTCGGTGGATTACCGTGGTGACAAGATAACCTCGCCCCGGTTCTGATGAACGTCCATGACGTAGCCGATGAGAGTTTGGACGTAGAGGATGCATTCCGTGCTTCCTTTGGCTGAGTTAACCATAACGGTAGCCGTGCTTGTTCCGACCCGGCGCGTTGATGGTTGAACGACTTTTCCGAAAACAACGTAGTCATCGTGGCGAGGGAGCTTGCTCCCGCTCGGTCGCGCAGCGGCCGCCTGCAGTTGAAAGCTGAAAAGCGAGGGCGGCTTCGCCCCCCAGCGGGAGCAAGCTCCCTCGCCACGGGCTGGTTGGGTCTGAAAGCCTTGAACCAGAGCCATCGACCCATGCCAGCGCATGACGCTGCACCATCACTGTGCAATACTCGGCGCAGCTTCTCAAAGATCGTCAGCCCAGATAATGCCTCTCCAGAAAGTCATTTTTGGCTGAGGAACTACCTGAATTAACCTGCTTTTATAGTGAAACTTTCTGTTCCGAGCTTTTTATACTGCACGACCCGCTGATCTTGAGGAATTTTCCTACAGGACGGTCTGCCCACAAGGGAGGCCCGGTTTCGGCAATGCCCGCAGGCCCATCCGCCCGCGGCTTTGGAGACTCGGTGGTCAATCCAATAACAAGACGAGGTTGTATCCCTATGCCAGTCGGCAATCCTCTGCCCCATGGCGAGACCGCGCAGGGTGGTCCGCTCAAACGTGAGCTCGGCGAGCGGCATATCCGCTTGATGGCGCTTGGCGCCTGCATCGGTGTCGGGCTGTTCCTAGGTTCGGCCAAGGCGATCGAGATGGCCGGGCCGGCGATCATGCTGTCCTACATCATCGGTGGCCTGGCGATCCTGGTGATCATGCGCGCCCTCGGCGAAATGGCCGTGCACAACCCGGTGGCCGGTTCGTTCAGCCGCTACGCCCAGGATTACCTCGGCCCGCTCGCCGGTTTCCTGACCGGTTGGAACTACTGGTTCCTGTGGCTGGTGACCTGCGTGGCCGAGATCACCGCGGTGGCGGTGTACATGGGCATCTGGTTCCCCGACGTGCCCCGCTGGATCTGGGCCCTGGCCGCATTGGTCAGCATGGGCTCGATCAACCTGATCGCCGTCAAGGCCTTCGGTGAATTCGAATTCTGGTTCGCCCTGATCAAGATCGTGACCATCATCGCCATGGTCATCGGCGGCGTCGGCATCATCGCCTTCGGTTTCGGCAACGACGGCGTGGCACTGGGTATTTCCAATCTGTGGACCCACGGCGGTTTCATGCCCAACGGCGTGTCCGGCGTGTTGATGTCCCTGCAAATGGTCATGTTCGCCTACCTGGGCGTGGAAATGATCGGCCTGACCGCCGGTGAAGCACGCAACCCACAGAAAACCATCCCCAACGCCATCGGCTCGGTGTTCTGGCGGATCCTGCTGTTCTACGTCGGCGCGTTGTTCGTGATCCTGTCGATCTACCCGTGGAACGAAATCGGCACCCAGGGCAGCCCGTTCGTGATGACCTTCGAGCGCCTGGGCATCAAGACCGCCGCCGGCATCATCAACTTCGTGGTGATCACCGCCGCGCTGTCGTCCTGCAATGGTGGAATCTTCAGCACGGGTCGCATGCTCTACAGCCTGGCGCAAAACGGCCAGGCCCCGGCCGGTTTCGCCAAGACCTCCAGCAACGGCGTGCCACGCCGCGCACTGCTGCTGTCCATCGTCGCCTTGCTGCTGGGGGTGCTGCTCAACTACCTGGTGCCGGAAAAGGTCTTCGTCTGGGTGACCTCCATCGCCACTTTCGGCGCGATCTGGACCTGGGTCATGATCCTGCTGGCCCAGCTCAAGTTCCGCAAAGGCCTGAGCGCTTCCGAGCGTGCCACGCTGAAATATCGCATGTGGCTCTACCCGGTCAGCTCCTATCTTGCGCTGGCATTCCTGGTGCTGGTGGTGGGCCTGATGGCGTACTTCCCCGATACGCGCGTGGCGCTGTATATCGGCCCGGCGTTCCTGGCGCTGCTGACGGTGCTGTTCTATACCTTCAAGTTGCAGCCGACAGCAGAGGCACCGGGTTCGGTGCGTTCGGTGTCGTAAGATAAGGCACGGTATAAACGAGAGCCCCGGTCAGACGACCGGGGTTTTTTTGTGCGTGAGCCTGACCGTCCGTCGGAATCGGTGCTCGACCTGTAAGATCTGACAGTAGACCGCCGCAGAACCGTCGCCTAGCTTGGACGCACGCCAATAGGGGAGTGGCAAGGTACCAAGATGAACGGGTCTTCTGCGTTGATGGTTATCGCACTGGTCAATGGACTGATCCATGGCCAGGTTTTTTTTCTGTTGCATGACGCCGTTGGACTGGTCCAGGCAACTAGCAACTTGGCTGCGTTCGGCGTGGCTGCGGTGTTTTCGTTTTATGTGAGTGGGCTTTACATCTTCCGGCCCGGGGAGTCGTGGCGCAGCTATCTGCTGTGCAATGGTTTGATGGGGACATTGAGTTACGCGGTCGGCTCGATGGGAGATGTCCTGGGTTCACCTGGATGGGTGACGGTGGCTTTCTATTGCCTGTTGAACCTGGCGATGGGGTACAGCTTGTTCCGGTTCAAATCGCTTCGTGCCTCTCAGCAGCCATGAACGAATTCCGAAAAGCAAGATGGAGCACTTTTTTTACTTATTCACTGGTCGGCCTCGCCAATACATTGCTTCATTGGCAAATATTCTTTGTGCTGCGCGTGGCGGTCGGTCTCGATCAGTCGATCAGTAATTTGGCTGCGTTTTGCGTGGCGGCTTCGTTCTCCTATTACCTCAATGCGCTCTATACCTTCGAGGCCAAACTCTCGGTAACGGGGTATGTCACTTTCCTGTGCGTTATTGGAGCGCTCAGTTATGCCGTGGGTTATCTGGGAGACCGCTGGCGGCTCCATGGATTGCTGACGGTGGCGGTATTTTCGCTGCTGAGTCTGGTGTTCGGATTTCTCCTCTCCCGGTTCGTGGTGTTTCGTGGGCAACGTCCATGAAGATCTCGCTGATTGTTCCGGTGTTCAATGAAGAGCAGACCCTGGGACTGTTCTACAAGAGTGTCCGTCAGCACCCGGCGTTGGCCGGTTACAGCGTAGAGATCATCTTCATCAACGATGGCAGCGCTGACCAGACGGATGCGCTTGCACGTGACATCGCGCTGGTCGATAACCTGGTCGTGTTGATCAATTTTTCCCGAAACTTCGGCAAGGAGCCCGCCTTGTTTGCCGGGATCGAACACGCCGGCGGGGACGTGGTCATTCCCATCGACGTAGACCTGCAAGACCCCATCGAGGTGATTCCCAAGCTTGTTGCCGAATGGGAAAAGGGCGCCGAAGTGGTGCTGGCCAAGCGTCGTGATCGTTCATCCGACAGTTACCTGAAGCGTGGATGTGCTGCGCTGTTCTATCGCTTGCTCGATCAAATCGCCTATCCCCATATCGAGCGGAACGTCGGCGATTTTCGGCTGATGGATCGCAAGGTCGTGGACGTCATCAAGACCCTTCCCGAATACCAACTGTTCATGAAAGGCGTGTTGTCGTGGGCGGGGTTTACCACCGTTATCGTCGAATACGACCGCGCCGGCCGCGCCGCTGGTAGCAGCAAATTCAATGGTTGGAAGTTGTGGAACCTGGCATTGGAAGGCATCACGTCGTTCAGTACCGTGCCGTTGCGGTTGTGGACTTATGTGGGTGGTTGTATCTCGTTTTTATCGCTGGTGTATGCCGTATACATGGTGCTGGACAAGCTGCTCTTTGGAAACGATGTGCCCGGTTATCCATCGTTGATGACGGCGATTTTGTTTTTGGGTGGGGTGCAATTGATTGGTATTGGTGTGTTGGGGGAATACATCGGGCGGATTTATCTTGAGACCAAGCATCGGCCGAGGTATGTCATCAGCGAAATAGTTCGGGGAGAGTCGGGCGTGCAAGAAAATCGTGAGCGGGTTCACGAGTTGGAGGATGATCAATGATGACGGACTTTCATGTACGTTCAGGTAGACCTTCCAGTCGATTCGCCGATGGCTCGACCTTGGCAGCAGTAGTGGTCCTTGCGCTGTGCGTACGTTTTTACGGAATCACAACACCGGCGATCTGGTACGACGAAGCGTTCAGCATTCTGCTTGCCAGGCATGAGCCGTGGCAGATCTGGTCTATTACAGCACGAGATATTCACCCGCCGCTTTATTACCTCGCGCTGCACTGCTGGATGATTCTGTTTGGTGACGGGGTCTTGGCCGTTAGGTCGCTCAGTGTGCTAGCCGACGTAGGCACGGTTTTGCTGAGCATAAAGCTGATGAGCCTGGTTGCCACGCGAAGAGCAACCTGGATGGCTGGGTTGTTATTGGCGTTGCTGCCGATCTCGGTTCGTTACAGCCAGGAAGCGCGCATGTACACCCTGCTTGGATTCTGGCTGATGGGCGCAACCGTGGCATTGGTGTGCTGGGTTAAAGAGCCGGAAAAGAAGCGCTTCCCGATTATTTATGTGTTGCTGATGACAGCAGCGTTCTATACGCATTATTTCGCAGCACTGTGCGTGCTTGTTCATTGGTTTTACTGGTGGTCGGGCCGTGCGGGGACGGGAACCGCGTTGCCGATGCAGCCATGGCTTTTGGTTAACAGTGCAATCGTTGTGTTGTTTGTGCCTTGGTTGCCTCATTTTGTTGATCATCTGTCGGCAGGGGGCGTATGGCTCACGTCTGTCACAGGAGAGGCAGTGTTAAGTCTTGTTTGGCAGTTCACTTCTATGAATGCATGGGGAGCGCAGTCCTTGCTGTTGCGTGCGATGCCATTGGTGTTTGTTGTTGCATGCGCGGGAATGTTGATTTGGAAAGAACACCACCTGCATCGTATCAGCGGTCTAATGGTCGGTTATTTTTTTATTCCAGCAACTTTTTTGACTATCGCAACGCTGGTTGTCCCCGTGTTCGCTCCTCGATATCTGACATTTGCAGCGGTTGGGCTACCTTTGATTGTTGCTGCAGCTCTGGATATATCGAATCGACGAACTGCCATACTAGTCTTGGTCGTGATAATTATGGTGGCAGTTGAGGTTCAAGGATTACAGTCGGTATATCGACAAACCGATGGCATGAACGGAACCGATTTGCGTAAGAGCTATAGGCTCGACGTGCTGGCGGCTGCAATCAAAAAAGAGGCGATGCCAAACGACGAAATAGTCTTTGAATCCTTAATCTGGTACCTGCCGTTCACCTATTACAACGAGACGGGAATTTGGCCAAAATTTTATATTGACTCATCTCTCGGTATGTTCTTTAACGTTGCTGGCCGTGGCGGATACGCCTTGTTTCCCGAAGGCGATCGATTGAACTATTTCACTAATTTGCATGTACTTAAATGCAGCACAGGCAATGTCTGGTGGATAGGACCTAAAACTGCAACAGTTTTCAGGGCGCTACTGGAAAATGATTGGAAGCAAACCCGTACCTTTCTCGAGGGAGAAATGGTGGCTTCTTTGTACACCCTTAAAACCTCACCCCTCCCAGAGGAAGGGGGTCTTAACGCTTCAGCTAGGCAGCCACCACCTCCAGCGGCTCAAAACTGTCCGCCCGCGCCAGTTGCCACATCCGCGAATAGAACTGTCCGTTCACTTCACCGGTCAGCAATTCCCCCGGTTTCAAGAACACATGCAGCTGTGAAAACAGTTTGATCTCGGTCGCCGACATGCGCCGCACCAGATGCTTGGGCTGCAATTGCGAGGGGTGGTCGAGGCCGGCGGCGGCGAGCATTTCGGCGAGGGCCTTGAGGGTGTTGCGGTGGAAGTTGTAGACCCGCTGGGCCTTGTCCGGGACGACCAGGGCGCGTTGGCGCAGGGTGTCCTGGGTGGCGACGCCGGTGGGGCATTTGTTGGTGTGGCAGCTTTGGGACTGAATGCAACCGATGGCGAACATGAAGCCGCGAGCGGCGTTGGCCCAGTCGGCGCCGATGGCCAGGACGCTGGCGATGTCGAAGGCGCTGACGATCTTGCCGCTGGCGCCGAGCTTGATCTTGTCCCGCAGGTTCAGCCCCACCAGGGTGTTGTGCACGAACAACAGGCCTTCGCGCAGCGGCACGCCGATGTGGTCGGTGAACTCAACCGGTGCCGCGCCGGTGCCGCCTTCCTTGCCGTCCACTACGATGAAGTCGGGCAGGATGCCGGTTTCCAGCATGGCCTTGGCGATGCCCATGAATTCCCACGGATGCCCCAGGCAGAACTTGAAGCCCACCGGCTTGCCGCCAGACAGCTCGCGCAATTGCTGGACGAACTGCATCAGCTCGATTGGCGTGGAGAACGCGCTGTGGCGGGACGGCGAAACACAGTCCTCGCCCATGAGGATGCCACGGGTCTCGGCGATTTCCCGGGTGACCTTGTGCTTGGGCAGGATCCCGCCGTGGCCGGGCTTGGCGCCTTGGCTCATCTTGATTTCGATCATCCGCACCTGCGGGTTCCGGGCCTGGGCAGCGAAGCGTTCCGGGTCGAAGCGCCCGTCGCTGGTGCGGCAACCGAAATAGCCGCTGCCCAATTCCCAGGTCAGGTCGCCGCCGTGTTCGCGGTGGTAGGGGCTGATGCTGCCTTCGCCGGTGTCATGGGCGAAGTTGCCGAGCTTGGCGCCCTGGTTCAACGCCCGGATCGCATTCGCGCTCAAGGAGCCGAAGCTCATGGCCGAGATGTTGAACACCGAGGCCGAATAGGGCTGGGTGCATTGCGGGCCGCCGACCGTGACGCGAAAGCCGCTGGGGTCGCTCAACGGCGCCGGGCGCATGGAGTGGCCGATGAATTCGAAGCCGGCCTGGTAGACGTCGATCAAGGTGCCGAACGGTTTGTCGGCGCTTTCGTTCTTGGCCCGTGAATACACCAGCGAGCGCTGGGCACGGGAGAAGGGCAGGGCATCGCTGTCGGATTCGAGCAGGTACTGGCGGATCTCCGGGCGGATGCCTTCGACCAGGTAACGGATATTGCCCAGGATCGGATAGTTGCGGCGCACGGCATGGCGGGTTTGCAGCAGGTCGAACAACCCCAGCAGGCTCAGCAGCCCCGTCACCAGCGCAATCGGCCAGAGCCAGTCATGTTGCAGGAACGGCAAGCTGGCGAGGGTGAAGATCACGCAGCCAGCGAAGAAGGCGTAGCGGCTCAGCAAAGACAGGCTCATGCGGGTTCCTTGGGGGCGAGCGATGGGTGGGGCGAAGCAGAGATTCTGCGCTTGCTGTGAAACGGCAGGCAACAAGAACCCTGTGGCGAGGGGATTTATCCCCGCTGGGGCGCGAAGCGGCCCTGAAATTCTTGGGGCCGCTGCGCAGCCCAGCGGGGCGGTGCGACGTTTCGCTAAATCCCCTCGCCACAGAGCCCTCTCGCTGAAATTGGAAACTGCGGTCGCTCACCCCGCCAATTTCATCTGCCGCACCGGCAACTCCACCCGAAAGGTCGTTCCCACCCCCACTTCACTGCTCACCGTGATGTCGCCGTTGTGTTTTTTCACGATGCCGTAGGACAGCGACAATCCAAGTCCCGTGCCTTGGCCGATGGGCTTGGTGGTGAAAAACGGGTCGAAGATTTTCTGCAGGGTTTCCGGCGGGATGCCGGAGCCGTTGTCGGCGACTTCGATCCAGACGTTGTCGCCTTCCACCCCGTTGCGCAGGGTGATGGTGCCGCGTTCCGGGCCGATGGCCTGGGCGGCATTGACGATCAGGTTCATGATCACCTGGTTGATTTGCGACGGCAGGCACTCGACCTCCGGCAACGGGCTGTATTGCTTGACCACGTCGGCCTTGTACTTGATCTCGTTGGCGACGATGTTCAAGGTCGAGTCCATGCCTTGCTGCAAATTGGCCATCTGCCATTCCTGGCTGGAGTCGACGCGGGAAAAGTCCTTGAGGTCCTTGACGATCTGCCCGACGCGGGCGATGCCGTCCTTGGATTCCTTGATCAGCACCGGGATGTCTTCCACCAAGAAGTCCAACTCCACCTGCTCGCGCAGGCTTTTCAAATTCAGCACCAATTCCGGCGAGGCGATGGCTTGCTCGGCACTGCCGTAGGCCTGGAGCATTTCCTCCAGTTTGCTGAAGTAGCCGCCGAGGGCGCCGAGGTTGGAGGAAATGAAGCCGATCGGGTTGTTGATCTCGTGGGCCACGCCGGCGGCCAGTTGGCCCAGGGAGGCGAGTTTTTCCGATTGCACCAGCTGGCTCTCGAGCATCTTGCGTTCGTCGATTTCCATCTGTAGCAACTCGCTGGCCTGTTTGAACGCCAGGGTGCGTTGTTCCACCAGGTCTTCGAGCTTGTTCATTTTCAAACGGGCGCGGGAGGTCATTTCCCATTTGGTGGTCAAGGTGTTGGCCATCTGCTGAACTTCGATGTTGTCGAAGGGCTTTTTCAGGATCAGCAGACGATCGTGGCCGTTGAGACGGTCGAGCAGCTCATCCCAGGAATAATCCGAGTACGCGGTGCAGACCACCACTTGCAGTTGCGGATCGACTTTCCACAGTTCCTCGATGGTCTTGGCGCCGTCCCAGCCTTCGGGCATGCGCATGTCGACGAAGGCCAGGGCATAGGGATGCTCCTTGGCCAGCGCCTGCTGCAATTTGGCCAGGCCTTCCTGGCCACCGTAGGCGGAGTCAAGTTCGAAAACGGTGGCGGCCACTTTCGGCGCTTCGCCGAACAGCGCGCTTTCCATATCCTGTAGATCAGCGTTGCTCTCGTCCTCGGGCGTCAGGATCTTTCGGAAGTCGTCATGGATGGCTGGCGTATCGTCGATCAAGAGGATGCGCCGGTTACTCAGGCTATTCATGGCTCACCTTCTGCGAGTTTCAAGGGCAGTTGCAATACGAATGTCGCCCCGGTCCCTGGCCCCTCGCTGTGCGCGGTGAGGTGGCCGTTCATTTCAATGGCCGCCAGTGCGCAACTGTGCAGGCCGAACCCGTGACCGTCCTTACGGGTGGTAAAACCGTGGGCGAAGATGCGCGTCATGTTTTCCTCCGGGATTCCTTCGCCTTCGTCCTTCACGCTGATTTGCAGCTCTTGATCTACGACCCAGGCTTTGAGCGTCATGTTCCGCGCATGGTTGGAAACCCCCGCCATGGCGTATTTGGCATTGCTGATCAGGTTGATCAGGATCAGCAGCATGCGGTGTTTGTCGCCCATGATCCGTGGCACTTCGCCGTACTCTTTGATCACCGTCACATGGTGGCGGGTCAGGGCCCCTGAGTTCATGCGCAGGGCGTCCTCGAGCAGTTCGCTGACCACCAGCGGCTCCATCAGGCTATTGGCGCCGGCGTAGGACTGCTGCGTCGAAACGATGTCCTTGATGTGGTCGACGCTCTTGCTCAGTTGCGCAAGCTCGTCGGTCAGGCTTTGTTGTTCCGTCGCGATGGCTTCCACCAATTGGTTGAGATAACCGGGTAGCAGCTTGCCTTTTTCGTCCTCGGTGAGGAAGTGCCCCAGGTCGTGGCTGTGCTCGTTGATGAGGTTCATCGCCTTGCCCAGGCCCAGGGCCTTGCTGCTGCGCAATTTTCGGCTGACCAGGTCGGCGGAAATGTTCACGCTGTTGAGCACGTTGCCGACGTTGTGCAGCACGTTGGTGGCGATCTCCGCCATGCCGGCCTGGCGGGCAGTGTCCATCAGTTCACTCTGGGTGTCCTTGAGCTGGCGGGTGCGTTCCTCGACCCGTTGTTCGAGCTCGTCGTTGGCGGTTTGCAGGGCGCTGTTGACCCGCTTGATCTCGCCGAAACTGCGCACCAGCCGAACCGCCAGCCAAATCAATATCAACGTCAGGAAGGTGGCGAACAAGAGCAAGAGAATGTGGTTGCGCTGATGTTTGGCAGCCGCTTTTTCCTGATCTTTTTCCAGCAGGCTGGTGATGGTGTCCAGGCGTGCGGCCAGGGGGACCGCCTCGAAGTCGTGCAACAGCTGATTGACCAACGGTTGCTCGCGCAAGATCAACGCGATGTGCCTGCCCAGGATGTCGACGGAGCTGACGATCCCCGCCGGCAGCCGCTCTTTGTTGACGTCCAGTTGATTGAGGCCCAGCAAGACTTCGGCGGCCTGCTCGCGGGTGGTGATCTGGGCGAACTCCATCGTGCTGAGCAGCAGGTCGTAGGTGTCGATGGCAACGTTTTGCAGTTCCAGTTTTTCACCGTCGGACAGTTGGGTGAACTGGCGCTGGATGTCGTCCTCGGCGGTGGGCAGGAATGCCAGGGAGTTGCGCAGTACCGCGTTATGGGACTTGAACTGTTCCACCAGGCGGGTTTTTTCCTTGATCGCCTTCAGGTATTCGTCGCGCTGGGATGACCAGAGCGTAGGCGCGTGCCGGCCGGGCTCCGACTCGATGGCATCGAGACGCTGCCACAGGCGCGTCATTTCACTCAATGGCGAGACCAGCGGGTCGTAATTGTGGCTCAGGGCGATCCGGGACTTGAGCACTTCGTTGTCCCAGATACCGTCCTGCTGCTTGAGCAGGCGGATCAGGTCCCGGGATTCAATGTGCGAGGCGGCTTGCTGGGCACCCGATTGGATGTACATGAACAGGAGGATCGAGGCCAGCAATACACCAATGAAAACCAGGCCGAGGCGGCGTGCGAGTGTCATAGCGGCTTGCCCTCCCATTCGCCGGTGAGGGTCTTGAGGAATTCGACGATCAGTTCGGTATCGTTCTTCAGGGGTTCGCGGCCCAATTGATACTTGAACATCACTTTTACTGCCTGCTCCAGAGTCTGTGCCGACCCTCCATGGAAATACGGCGCGGTGACGGCCACGTTGCGCAGGCTCGGCACCTTGAAGACCTGGCGGTCGGCTTCGTCGCCGGTGACGTTGAAGCGTCCTTCGTCGGCTCGGGTCGGATTGCCCCGGTCCTGAATGTAGTCGCCCATCACGCCGAATTTCTGGAACATATTGCCGCCGATGTTCACGCCTTGATGGCAAGCGATGCAGCCGTACTCCTTGAAGCGCTGGTAGCCGAACTTTTCCCGAGGCGTGAGGATGTCGGTATCGCCTAGCAGGTATTTATCGAAGCGCGAGTTGGGTGTCCGCAGGGTGCGCTCGTAGTCGGCAAGCGCCCCCTGGATATTGGGTTGGGTCACGCCGTCTGGGTACGCGTCGGCAAAATCCCTGGCATAGCCCGTATCGCCCGCGATGCGCTTGACCACCGTTTCCCAGTTACTGCCCATTTCACCGGGGCTGGTGACGACGATATGCACCTGTTCTTCCAGGGTGTCGACGCGACCGTCCCAGAACTGGTGGAAATTCAGGCTGGCATTGAACACCGTGGGCGTATTGACCTCCACTGGCTTGCCGTCGAAACCCAGGGATAAGGCTTTGTCGTCGGCGCCGCCCTTGTCCAGGCGATGGCAACTGGCGCAGGACAGGGTGTTGTTGACCGACAGCCGTGGGTCATTGAACAGCCGCTGGCCCAACTGGACTCGCTTGGGGTCCAGGGCGGGAGCGGGAGGCAGGGGTTTGAGCGGTTCGTCCAATGGCTCGGCGCGAGCGGTCACGCTCAGTCCCACCAGCAGGCCGAGAGCCAGAATCAGTCCGTGTGACGCCATGGGGTGCTTTCCTTTGAAATGCTGTCCCTTGAAACAAGGGGGTTATGACGCTGGCGCTCACGAAAACGGGTTCGGGCGTTGTTCCCATTCAGCCATCCATTGGCTGAAGGCTTGCGGTGCCACGGCCTTGCTGAAGTAGTAGCCCTGGGCTTCCTCGCACTGGTGGATCTTGAGGAATTCCAGCTGCTCCCGGGTTTCCACGCCTTCGGCAATGATGTGCAGGTTCAAACTCTTGCCCAGGCTGATGATGGTGCTCACCAGTTTCGCGTCGTTGCTGTCGATGCTCAGGTCACCGACGAACGACTGGTCGATCTTCAACACATCCACCGGAAATTTCTGCAGGTAGCTCAGGCTCGAATAGCCGGTGCCGAAGTCATCGATGGCCAGCCGTATGCCCAGATGCTTGATGGCATTGAGCGTGGCGACGGTGGTGTCGATGTTCTGCATGAGCACGCTTTCAGTGATCTCCAGTTCTAACTGTGTCGGGTCCAGACCGGTTTCCTTTAGGGTGCGTGCGATGCCATCGACGAAACCGCGCTGGCGGAAATCGATCGCCGAGACATTGACCGACAGGTACAGCGGCCGCATGCCCTCGGCCTGCCAGCGACAGGCCTGCTGGCAGGCCTCTTGGAGTACCCACTGGCTCAGCGGGACGATCAGGCCGCTGTCCTCGGCCACGGGGATGAAATCCGACGGATAGACGAGCCCCTGGTCGGGGCGATTCCAGCGCACCAACGCCTCGGCACCGACCACTTTACCGCTCGTCAGATCGAGCTTGGGCTGGTAATGCAGCACGAACTCCTTACGCTGCAAGGCCAGGCGCAAGCCAGATTCGATGGTCTGCTGCTGACGGGCGCGGCGATTCATGTCCTCGGTGAAAAAACGGAAATCGTTGGGGCCGTTTTCCTTGACGTTGCGCATTGCCGTCTCGGCCTTTTTGATCAGCGCCACGGCATCGAAACCATCGGCCGGATACACGCTGATGCCCAGGCTCGCTGTCACCGTCAGGTCGTGACCGTCGATGGGGTGCGGGGAGTTGATGGCCCCCAGCAGCTTTTCCGCCACGCCCTTGGTCAATTGTGGGTCGGCGATGTCGCCGAGGATCACCACGAACTCATCGGAGCCGTAGCGAAACACCGAGTCGGACTCGCGCACCACCGCCGCCAACGCCCGCGCCACGCGCTTGAGCATCTCGTCGCCCACCGGGTGCCCCAGCGCATTGTTGATGCGCTTGAAGCGGTCCAGGCCGATGAACATCACCGCCAACTGTCGGTCATGCCGGCGGCACTGGGCCAAGGCCTGGGTCAGGCGGTCGCCGAGCAGCATGCTGTTGGGCAGCTCGGTGAGCACGTCATATTGCAGCAGGTGGGAGACCTTGAGCAGCTCCTGGACCCGCTCTTCGATGGTGCGTTCCAGGCTGCGCATCTTGCGTGCGGCGTCCTGGGCCAATTGCCATTTCCAGGTCATGGCGCTGGCCATCTGGCGGATTTCCAGGGTGTCGAACGGCTTCTTGAGGATCAACAACTGATCGTCGAATTCGATGCGTTCCGACATGGTCTCCCAGGAGTAATCCGAATGCGCGGTGCACAGGGCGATCTGCAGGCGCGGGTCGGCTTTCCACAGTTGTTCGATGGTCTGCAGGCCGTCCCAGCCGGGCGGCATGCGCATGTCGGCGAACACCAGGGCATAGGGCTGGCCTTCGGCCTGGGCGCGCTTGACCAGTTCCAGCGCTTCCTCGCCCTGGTAGGCCGAGTCGATCTGGAATTGCACCCGGTTCACCTGCGGCGTGCCGAACAACAGGCTCTCGGTGTCGTCCAGCGAGTCATCGTTGCCTGCACTGGGGCTGAGGATCTTTCGAAAGTCGTGGTGAATGGCGGGCGTGTCGTCCACCACCAGGATGCGCCTGTTTGCCGGAACGGACATGGGGTTCATGGGCTGCTCTCCGATAGCTGGCTCGCCGGCCGGGTCCAGTGGTCCGCCACCGGAACGATGGCGCCCGCCTTGAGCAGGGCGGCGGCCTGCTCACTGTCCACCACAGTGCTGAAATAGTGCCCCTGGGCTTGTATCGACCCGCCGCTGGACATCAGCGTCGTGCGTTGCTCCTGGGTCTCGACCCCTTCGGCGATGATGCCGATGCCCACGTCCCGGGCGAAGTTGATGATGGCCCGCAGGGTCGTGGCGTTCTCCGGATCGGCGTTGGCGCTGTCGAGGAAGCGCTGGGCGAGCTTGAGGTGGTTCACGCGGTAAGTCTTGAGGTAATCGAAGGATGAGTACTCGGTGCCGAAATCGTCGATGGCGACCTGCACGCCCAACTCGCACAGGCGTGGCAGCACGTCGTTATGGGTCCATTTGGTCTGGGCCAGGGTCGCTTCGGTGACGTCGAAACGCAGGTCCCAGGGCGCCAGCTCCCAGCGCGCGGTGGTACGCAGCACGTCGTAGATCAGTTCCGGGCCGGTCTTGAGCTGGGTCAGGGACAGGTCGATGGCGATCACCGGTGGCGCCATGCCCTGGTCTCGCCATTGGCGCATCTGCTGGCAGGCCTGGTCCAGGACCCAATGGCCCAGGCCGATGATGATTCCGGTTTTTTCCGCGGCCGGCATGAAGGCGGCCGGTTCCAGCCAGCCGCGCGCGGGATGGTTCCAGCGCACCTGCACGCCCATGCCGAGAATCCGGCCGGTGCCAAGGTCGACTTCCGGCAGGTAGTGCAAGTGCAACTCGTTGTTTTCGATGGCCAGGCGCAGGTCATTGGCGAGGGCGACCCGATCCGTGACCTCCTGGTTAATTTCCTCGTTGTGGAAGTGATACTGGTTGCGGCCCTTTTCCTTGGAGCGGTACAGGGCCATGTCGGATTGGGCCATCAGGCTGTCGGCGCTTGGGCTCTGCGGGGAATAGAGGCTGATGCCGATGCTCACGGAAATGCGTACGTCGTTGCCATCCAGGGAATAGGGCGCCATCAGCGTGTCGCGAATCTTGGCCGCCAGCGCGGCGCAGTGGGTCGCTTCGTGGACGTCCAGTTGCAGGATGGCGAATTCGTCGCCACCCAGGCGCGCCACCACGTCGTTTTCCCGGGTGCAGCCCTTGAGCCGCGCTGCGACTTGTTGCAACAGCAGGTCACCGATGGGGTGCCCGAGGGTGTCGTTGATCCGCTTGAAGTGGTCCAGGTCCAGGTAAAACATTGCGAAGGGCGCCGCCCCCCGACGGGCGGCCGCAAAGGCCTGGTGCAGCCGCTCGATCATGGTGGCGCGGTTGGCGAGCCCGGTCAGGCCATCGGTGCGGGCCAGCAAGGCGATCTTTTCCTCGGCCAGCTTGCGCTCGGTAATGTCGAGGATGATGCCTTCGACTTCCAGCAGCAGGCCTTGCTCGTTGCGCACCGGGATGTAGCGGTTCTCTACCCAGCGGAACGTGTCGTCGCCAGTGCGCATGCGAAATTCGATGGAGGCACCCGCGGTGTCGCGGTCCAGGACGCGCACCATGGCTTCGTCGACCTTGGCCTGGTCGTCGGGGTGGATCAAGGTTTGCGCCCAGTCCGGCGAGCTGATCAGGCGCGCCGCGACATGGCCGAACTTGGTGATGTTGTGGGAGATGTACATCAATGGAAAAGGCGGCTCGCCGCGCAGGCGATAAAGGATGGTCGGGCTGTTCTGCACGATGATGTTGGCGTCGGCCAGCTCCCGGGTGCGTTCTTCCACTGCCCGTTCGAGCATGTCCATTTTCAACGCGGCGTCTTCGGTCATCTGCCATTTGACGGTCAAGGTGCTCGCCATCTGGCGAATCTCGATCGCATCGAAAGGTTTCTTCAGGATCAGCAGGCGGTCGCCCAGCTCGAGACGGTCGGCGATGTCCTCCCAGGAATAATCCGAGTAGGCCGTGCACAACGCCACCTGCAACTTGGGGTCGGCGCGCCACAGCCGCTCGATGGTTTCCAGGCCGTCCCAACCCGGCGGCATGCGCATGTCGATGAAAGCCATGGCGAACGGTTTGCCCTGGGCAAGGGCGGTTTCGACCTTGTTCAGGGCTTCCATGCCCTGGAACGCCGATTCGAGCTCGAAGCTCTGGGCGCAAACCACCACGGGGGCGCCGAACAAGGCTTCTTCAGCATTGCTCAGGCTGTCTTCGGGCGCTGCGTGGGGGCTGAGAATCTTTCGAAAATCCTCATGGATTGTCGGCGTGTCATCAACGATCAGTATCCGCCGATTGGATCTTTCCATCGGCAGGCTCATGGCCGTGCACCGTCGAGATGCTGACTACGGAACCGTGGGTACATCTGATATCCCTTTCGCTGGCATGAGTATTCGGCCTGTACTTGGCCCTTCATGGGGTACAGCATAGTCGGCTCGTCGGAAGCGCGAGGTGAGTGATGGCGAATTGTGTCTAAATTTTCGCAATCTACTAGCCTGTTTTTTGGGGCTAAGGTAGAACGGTTGTCGATGACAGGAGGGGGTTCCAATGGAAGATCAAGCGCCGGGCGTTCCGGCAACAAAGCCGACGGTGTTGTTGGTAGATGACGAAGAATCGATCCTCAACAGCCTGCGTCGGCTGTTGCGCAGCCAGCCGTACGAAATCCTGGTGGCCGACAGTGGCGCCAAGGCCCTGGAAATTCTCAAGGAGCGGCCGGTCGATCTGGTGATGACCGATGCGCGCATGCCCAACATGGACGGCGCCACGCTGCTGGCGGAAATTCGCAAGCTTTATCCTTCGACATTGCGCATCCTGCTCACCGGTTATGCCGACGTGGACATGATGACCAAGGCTATCAATGAGGGGCAGCTCTACCGCTACCTCAGCAAGCCCTGGAATGACGAGGAGTTGGTGCAGGCCCTGCGCCAAGCCCTGGCCCACCAGCATTCGGAGAGCGAGCGTCAGCGCCTCGAAGCCCTGAATCGTGAGCAGAACCAGCAACTCAAGACCCTCAACGCCACCCTGGAAAAACGCGTGGCGTCGCGGACCGCCGAGCTGCAGCAGACCGCCGACATGCTCGACCTGGCCTATGAAGAGCTCAAGCGCAGCTACGTGACCGGCACCGAGGTGTTTTCGCTGATCGCCAACCTGCGCCTGCCCAAGGCCAAGCAGACCAACCGGCAGATCATCGAACTCATCCGGGTCTATAGCCGGCTCAATTTCCTCGACGAGTCCACCGACCGCGACCTGACCATGGCCGCCGCGCTCTACAACATCGGCAAGCTGAGCTGGACCGATAACATGATGGTCACGCCGGCGGACATGCTGCATCACAGCGAACTGGAGCTGTACCGCGCCTATCCGAAGCAGAGCGAATCGCTGCTGATGACCCTGGACCCGATGAAGGACGCGGCGCGGATCATCCTTCATCACCAGGAACGTTGGGACGGCAGCGGATTCCCCGATCACTTGAAGGGCGAGGCGATTCCGTTCGGCTCGCGCCTGTTGAAACTGGCGGTGGATTTCATCGAGTTGCAGCGCGGGTTGATCCTGGAGCGGCAGATGAACAGCGACGAAGCGCTGGTCTACATCCGCAAATACGCCGGCAAGCTGTACGACCCGAACATGGTCGAAGACTTCATCAAGGCCTGTGGCGAATACCTGGAAGACGTGACGCTGTCCGACCCGACCGTGAAAGTCACCAGCACTCGTGAACTGGAGGCAGGCATGGTTCTGGCGCGCAACCTCAATGCCGACAATGGCATGCTGCTGCTCAACGCCGGAAAAGTCATGAGCGGCCCGCTGATCGAAAAGCTCATCGCCTTCGAAGCAATGGAAGGGGCGCGGTACAGCGTGTTCGTCAAGATCCCAGAGGAGGAGGCGGATCCTTCGGCGCCGAAGCCTATTTTGGGGTGACCGGGGTCTGACAGACCCGCTATCCCTTGTGGAAGCGAGCTTGCTCGCGATAGCTGAGTATCAGTCGGATATTTCTCGACCGACATACCGCAATCGCGAGCAAGCTCGCTCCCACAGAGGGACTGCGTCGATTTTCAGTCCGGCGCCAGGCTTTGCTCCCGCCGCTTTGATCTGTAACCTGCCCGGCATTTTCCGCCCGAGGCCTTTGTACATGACCACCCCTCTGATCCGCATCGCCGCCGCCCTGCTCATCGGCCCGGACGGCCGGACCCTGCTGGTGCGCAAGCGCGGCACCCAGGCCTTCATGCAACCCGGCGGCAAGATCGAAGCCCATGAGCAACCGATCCAGGCCCTGGCTCGGGAATTGGGCGAGGAACTCGGGCTCAGGATCGATCCGGCCCAGGCCCGTCATCTGGGGCAATTCAGCGCGCCGGCCGCCAATGAGCCGGGGTTTATCGTGCAGGCCGAGGTGTTTTTGCTGGAAACCGATGCAGCGGTTTCCCCGGCTGCCGAAATTGAAGAAGTGCATTGGATCGACCCTTGCCGCGACAGCGAATTACTGCTGGCGCCGTTGACAGGCGAAGTGATCCTGCCGTTTTATCGAACCCACTGCCTCTCGACCTGCTGATTCAAGGAGCGACGCCTTCATGATCCCCTTGCCGGACCTGCTGATTTTCGCCGCCGCCGCGTTGCTGATGGTGCTCACGCCCGGCCCGAACATGATCTACCTGATTTCCCGCTCGATCTGTCAGGGGCGCAAGGCCGGCGTCACTTCTTTGTTGGGCGTGGTGGCGGGGTTCTTCGTGCACATGTTCGCGGCGGCGGCGGGGCTGACGGCGGTGTTCCTCGCGGTGCCCATGGCCTATGAAGTCCTCAAGTGGGCCGGTGCGCTGTACCTGCTGTGGCTGGCCTGGCAAGCGGTGAAACCCGGCGCCCGCTCGCCGTTCCAGGCCCAGCAATTGCCAGCGGACTCGACCCGCAAGCTGATCACCATGGGCTTTCTCACCAGCGCCCTGAACCCGAAGATCGCGGTGTTCTACCTCTCGGTGTTCCCGCAGTTCATCAGCCCGGAGCACGGTTCACTGTTCACCCAGAGCATCATCCTCGGGCTGACCCAGATCAGCGTCAGTTTCAGTGTCAATCTGCTGATCGCACTGTTCGCCGCCGGCATCGCCTCATGGTTCGTCCACAACCCGACCTGGCTGGCGGCGCAACGGTATTTCATGGGCTTCGTGCTCGGTGCGCTGGCCCTGCGGTTGATGCTTGAGCAACGGCGTTCGGCGTGAGCATCCGACGGCTGAAGGCGGGTGACGCCCAGAGCTATCGGGAGCTGATGCTCCAGGCCTATGAATTCCATCCACAGGCCTTCACTTCCAGCGCCAGCGAACGGGCGACGCTGCCCATCAATTGGTGGGAGTCGCGCCTGACCAGCCGGCTCGAAGTGATCCTCGGCGCGTTCATCGCGCACGAGCTGGTGGGTATCGTCGGCCTGGCCCTGGAGCCTCGGCTGAAGGCGCGGCACAAGGCGACGCTGTTCGGCATGTACGTCGTCGAGGCCCATCGTCACGCCGGGCTCGGCGAACAGTTGATGCGGGCCGCCCTCGACGAAGCCCGTCGCCATCCCTTCCTGCGCCTTGTGCAATTGACCGTCACCGCCGGCAACGACCCGGCCATCGAGCTTTACCAGCGCTGCGGCTTTCTGTTGTATGGCCTAGAGCCGATGGCGATTCGCGTGGGGGACGAGTACCTCGACAAGATCCATATGTGGCTTGAACTCTGATCTCACCGCAAATTTGAGTGATGGAGCGTTGTGGCAATTACCGCACCGCGCTGACACCGTCGAGTGTGGAAAACGACGTGTCTTTTGCCGTCAGCAGAAAGTCGCGCATATACGGCGCGTCGAGCATGTCGGTGCGCACCGCCGCGTAGAGCGTGGCGAACAAACCTTTTTCCCCCAGCCGCTTGGCCTTCACGTAGCCCCGTGAGCTGTATTCATGCAGCGCCCAATGGGGCATGCCGCAGACGCCACGGCCACTGGCGACCAGTTGCATCATCATCACCGTCAGCTCGGACGTGCGCACCTGGGCCGGTTCGATGTCGGCCGGTTCGAGGAAGCGGGTGAAGATGTCCAGGCGATCGCGTTCCACCGGATACGTGATCAGGGTTTCGCTGATGAGGTCTTCGGGCACGATGTAGGCCTTGCCCGCCAGCCGATGCTGGTTGGCCACCGCCAGCATCGCCTCGTAGGTGAACAGCGGCACGTAGGTGATGCCCGCCAGTTCAAGGGGATCGGAGGTGACGACCAGGTCCAGGTCGCCACGGGCCAGGGCCGGCAGTGGGGCGAAGGCGAAGCCCGAGGCCAGGTCCAGCTCGACTTCCGGCCAGGCATCGCGGAACTGGTCGATGGTGGGCATCAACCACTGGAAGCAGCTGTGACACTCGATGGCCATGTGCAAACGCCCGGCGGTGCCGCCCGCGAGCCGCGCGATGTCCCGTTCGGCGCAGCGCAGCAACGGCAGGGTGGCGTCGGCCAGTTGCAGCAAGCGCAGGCCGGCGCTGGTGAAACGGACCGGTTTGGTCTTGCGCACGAACAACTGCATACCCAGGCGTTCTTCCAATTCCTTGAACTGGTGGGAGAGGGCGGACTGGGTCAGGTGCAGGCGTTCGGCGGCTTCGACCAGGCTGTCGGCTTCGCGCAGAGCGTGCAGCGTCTTGAGGTGACGGAGTTCAAGCACCGGATTTGCTCCATGAGTAAAACTTGTGATCAACACGAAAAGATTGAGTTTGTCTCATGTGGGGCTGGCTGTCGACAATGGCGTCATCTTTTACAAGGAGGACATTCCCATGGCCCCGGCCCATACCCAAGGTTTTCCCCGCATCGGCGCCGACCGCGAATTGAACGACCTGGAAGCTGATTGGAAAGGTACGCTGGGCTGGGAGCGGCTGTTCGACGAAATCGACGAAGCCCACGCCCAGGGCCATCGGGTCAAGCCTGCAGTCATCGGCCCGCTGACGTACCTCTGGCAGGGCAAGGCCAATGACGGCGACATTGACAAGCTCGACCTGCTGGAGCGCCTGCTGCCGGTCTACGGTGACGTCCTCAATCGTCTCAAGGCCCAAGGTGTGGAGTGGGTGCAGATCGATGAACCGATCCTCACGCTCGACCTGCCCCTGGCCTGGCGAAGCGCCTTCGAGCGGGCCTATCACATCCTTCAGTACTCGCCGCTGAAAAAGTTGGTGGCGACCTGCTTCAATGGCCTGGACGACAACCTCGGCCTGGCGGTTAGCCTGCCGGTGGATGGCCTGCACATCGACGCCGTGCCCGCCCCAGACCAACTGGGCCGGGTGCTGGATCGCCTGCCGACCTACAAGATCCTCTCGGTGGGCCTGGTCAATGACCGCGATGCCTGGCGTTGCGAATTCGAGCAGGCGCTGGCGCAGTTGCGCCCGGCCCAGGAACGGTTCGGCGACAACCTTTGGGTCAGCGTCGCCAATGGGCTTGAACCATCGCCGGCCTATGGCTTCACACAACCACTCGGCAATCTTCATCAAACTGTCACGCAACTGTGGCAGCGCGCTTGAACGAACTTCATCAGACTCGCGCTCTACTGGGGTTCTGCGTTTTGGTGTTTGTTCATGCGTGTATTCATTTTCCTGGCCGCCTTGTTGTGCGGCTTGCCGTCGTTGGCGGCTTCTCGTTGTGATGTCAATGTCGCGACCCAGCGGGTCGACTTGGATCAGGTAAGCCTGGCGTACCAGAGCATCGGGCGGGCGTCCGACCCTGCGTTGCTGCTGGTGATGGGCTTGGGTGGGCAGTTGATTCACTGGCCGGATGAAGTGGTGGTGGCGCTGTGCGAACAGGGTTTTCGGGTGATCCGCTACGACAACCGGGACGTCGGTTTATCCACCTGGCGCCAGGCGCCCGGCAGCGCCAACCTGACATTCGAGGCGTTGCGCTACAAGCTCGGCCTGCCCGTGGCGGCGCCTTATTCGTTGACGGACATGGCCGCCGATGGCCTGGGCTTGATGGACGCCTTGCAGGTGCAAAGCTTCCATGTGTTGGGCGTCAGCATGGGTGGGATGATCGCCCAGCACATGGCCGCCATGGCGCCTCAGCGGGTCGAGAGCCTGACATTGCTCATGACCAGCTCCGGCGCCGCGGGCTTGCCGGCGCCCAGTGAAACGCTGGTGCAATTGTTGTCGCGTCGCAGTGCGCCGAATCGTGAAGTGGCGCTCGAACAGCAGGCCGACCTGCTGGCCGCGCTGGGCAGCCCGATGGTGGTCGACGATCGACAGGCTCTGCTGCACCAGGCTGCGGTGGCCTACGACCGGGCCTTCAACCCCGAGGGTGTGAAGCGCCAGATCATGGCGATCATGGCCGAGCCAAGCCGGGTGGCGCTGCTCAATCAGCTGCAGGTGCCGACCTTGGTGGTCCACGGCACCGCTGATCCCTTGTTGCCCGTAATGCATGGGGTGCATCTCGCGGCGCATATTCGCGGCAGCCGGTTGAAGCTGATCCCGGGCCTCGCCCATCGCTTTCAAGAGGCCTTCAAGGAACCATTGCTGGGGGCGGTGCTGCCCTATTTGCAGCAACACCGCGAAGACACCTCGCACTGGGCGCAGATCGAGCCGGCGCAGGCGCCGAATGTGCTCTAACTGACACCGGGGGGGGCTTTTGTGGCGCTACTACCGTGCTTGGGCCTGCTCCACCAACCAGTCCATTAGCTCCTGCAACTGGCCCGACACCTGCGGCCGGCGCGGATAGACCAAGTGATAACCCAGCCCGGTCCTGACCTTCAGTTCGAACGGCATCACCAGCCGGCCGGCGCTGAGGTCTTCGCCGATCAGCGACCAGTCGCCAATCGCCACGCCGGTGCCTTGGGAGGCCATGGACATCGCCAGGTCCAGGGTTTCGAAATGCTGGCCTTTGCTGACGTTGCTCAAACGCACGTCGGCCGCGGCCAGCCAGGCGTTCCAGTCGCGCTCGTCGGTGGTGGGATGCAGCAGCAGGTGTTGTTGCAGATCGAGGGGTGAATTCAACGGGACCGGACCTTCCAGCAAGGGGCGCGAGCACACCGGTGTAAGCTGCTCGTCGAACAAGTGCAGGCAGTCAAGCGAGGCGTCGGGCGGCGGGCCGTAAACCACCGCCGCGTCGAATGCCTCACGCTGGAAATCCACGCCGTGCCGGACCGTGGTGGTCAGCTCCACCGGCACGTCCGGGCGCTCTTTCTGCCATTGCAACAGGCGCGGCAGCAGCCAGCGCATCACACAGGTCGGGGCCTTGAGCTTCAGGGTCTGGCGCTTCTCGCCGATCTGCTCGACCGCCTCGCCGATCAGGCCGAACACCTGCTGCACCCGGGGCAGCCACGCCTGGCCCTCGGCGGTCAGGCTCAACCCGCGTGCCTGGCGCTGGAACAACGCATAACCCAGATGATCCTCCAGCCCTGCGATCTGCCGGCTCACCGCGCCCTGGGTGATGTGCAGCTGTTCGGCGGCGCGAGTGAAGTTGCAGCACTGGGCCGTGATCAAGAAAGTGTGCAACGTCGGCAGCGGTGGGAGTCGTTTCATCTGGATCCAAGCCATGACGTGAGGACATGGCTAGTATGACTTTTTATCCATTGTTGCCGCTACGGGCTGGCCGTCCAATAACGCCATTCCCTCAGAGCAAAAGCGGCCCGCAGGTGTCGTGCGGGGTCCTTTTCAAGACAACAAAAAGGCAATGGCAATGGCAATGGCGACGTGCGGCGAAGTATTGGTCAAGTTACTGGAAGGCTATGGCGTGGAGCAGGTGTTCGGCATTCCTGGCGTACACACCGTGGAGTTGTATCGCGGGCTGGCCCGTTCAAGCATCCGCCATGTGACGCCGCGCCATGAACAGGGCGCCGGTTTCATGGCCGACGGCTACGCCCGTGTCAGCGGCAAGCCGGGCGTGTGCTTCATCATCACCGGCCCGGGCATGACCAACATCACCACTGCCATGGGCCTGGCCTATGCCGATTCGATTCCGATGCTGGTGATCTCCAGCGTACAGTCACGCAGCCAGCTGGGCGGTGGGCGCGGCAAGCTGCATGAGCTGCCGAACCAGAGCGCGCTGGTGGGCGGGGTCGCGGCGTTTTCCCACACGCTGATGTCGGCCGCCGAATTGCCGGGTGTGCTGGCCCGGGCCTTTGCCTTGTTCCAGGCCGGGCGTCCGCGGCCGGTGCACATCGAGATTCCGTTGGATGTGCTCGTTGAACAAGCCGATGACCTGCTCGCCAGCACGCCAGTGAGCATCAATCGCGCCGGGGCCGCGCCCAGTGCTGTGGAGCAAATGGCAGCCTTGCTGGCGACGGCCCGGCGGCCGTTGGTGCTTGCCGGAGGGGGGGCGCTGGACGCCGGGACTGAATTGACCGAACTGGCCGAACGCCTCGGCGCCCCCGTGGCGCTGACCATCAATGCCAAGGGCCTGCTGCCGTCCCGTCATCCGTTGCTGATAGGTTCCACCCAGAGCCTGGTGGCCACCCGTGCCCTGGTGGCCGAAGCGGATGTAGTACTGGCGATCGGCACCGAGCTGGCCGAGACCGATTACGACGTCACCTTTGCCGGTGGCTTCGAGATTCCCGGTGCGTTGTTGCGCATCGACATCGACCCCGACCAGACCGTGCGCAACTACGCGCCAAGACTGGCGCTGGTGGCCGACGCACAAAGTGCCGCGCGGGCATTGCTCGATGCGTTGAAGCGCGGCGTGCCCGGCGCGAGAGACGACAGTTGGGGAGCGATTCGTGTCGAACGGCTGCGGACCGAACTCGATCAGCAATGGGACGTCCCGACCCGCGCCCAGACGGTGTTCCTCGATACGGTATTGCAGGCCTTGCCCGACGCGGTTTTCGTTGGCGATTCCACCCAGCCGGTCTACACCGGCAACCTCACCTTCAATCCCGAACGCCCGCGCCGCTGGTTCAATTCGTCCACCGGCTACGGCACCCTCGGCTACGCGTTGCCGGCGGCCATTGGTGCCTGGCTGGGTGGTGTCGACAACGGCCATGGCCGCCCGCCCGTGGTGTGCCTGATCGGCGACGGTGGGTTGCAGTTCACCCTGCCGGAACTGGCCAGCGCGGTGGAAGCGCGCACGCCGGTGATCGTGCTGCTGTGGAATAACCAGGGCTACGAAGAGATCAAGAAATACATGGTCAACCGCGCCATCGAACCGGTGGGCGTGGACATCTACACGCCGGATTTCATCGGCGTTGCCAAAGCCCTGGGGTGCGGCGCCGAGACGATCGACGGCGTGCATTCCCTGCGCAGCGCATTGCTGGCCGCCAGTCACCGCCAGGGGCCGACGTTGCTCGAGATTGACCAGGCGCGCTGGATGGCGGAGGTGGCGGAATGAATTTCCCGACGACGCAAGACGGCCTGTACATCAACGGCGAGTGGTTGGCGGGCGATCAACCGCTGCGGGTGATCAACCCCGCGACCGAGGCGCTGCTGACCACTGTTTACGGCGGCGAGAAACCCGCCGTGGATCAAGCCTTGGAGGCCGCTACCCAGGCTTTTGGCCCATGGTCAAACACCTCGGGTGCCGAGCGCGGCGCGGTGCTTCGGCGTATTGCTGCCGGCGTGCGGGATGCTCGTGAGCGGCTGATGCATTTGCAATCGAGCAACAACGGCAAACCGTTGTTCGAAGCGGCCATCGACGTCGACGATGTGGTCGCGACCTTCGAGTACTACGCCGGTTTGGCCGAAGAACTGGACGCTCGTCAGGACGGTCCGCTGGCGTTGCCCAGCGATGATTTCTGCGCACGTCTACGCCGCGAACCTTGTGGGGTGGTCGGCTTGATCGTGCCGTGGAATTTCCCGATGGTCACCACCGCCTGGAAACTTGCCCCGGCCTTGGCCGGCTGCTGCGTGGTGCTCAAGCCTTCGGAAGTCACGCCGCTGCCGGAGCTGGCGCTGGCCTCGATTATCGCCGAATGCGGCTTGCCCGATGGCGTGTTCAACCTGGTCTGCGGCACGGGGTTGGCGGTCGGGGCGCCGCTGGCGTCCGACCCGCGCGTGGCGAAGATTTCCTTCACCGGCAGCAACGCGGTGGGGGTGCAAGTGATGCAACGGGCGGCGGAAACCGTGAAGGGCGTGAGCCTGGAGCTGGGCGGCAAATCGTCCTTGCTGGTGCTGGCCGACGCCGACCTGGACCTGGCGGTGGAGCTGGCCTGTGGCGGCGGTTTCTTCAACGCGGGGCAGATGTGTTCGGCCACCACTCGGGTGTTGGTCGCCGATGAGCTGGCCGATGTATTCGTGCGACGGCTCAAGGCGCGGGCCGAGGCGATCCGCGTGGCCGATCCATTCGACCCGGACGTGGAGATGGGTGCGCTGGTCAACCAGGCGCAATACCAACGGGTGCTCGGGCACATCGATCGAGGCGTGAGCGACGGCGCAACGTTGGTATGCGGCGGTCAACGACCTGCGCATCTGCAACGCGGCTTTTTTTTACAGCCAACGATCTTCACCGATGTGCCCCTCGACAGTTCGCTGTGGTGCGAGGAGATCTTCGGGCCGGTGTTGTGCGTGCGTCGTTTCGGCCACCCGGAAGAGGCGATTGCCCTGGCCAATGACAGCCGTTTCGGCCTGGTGGCGAGCGTGGTCAGCCGCGATGCCGAGGCGGCCGGGAAGGTCGCCGACGCCTTGCAGGCAGGGCTGGTGTGGATCAACGCACCGCAAGTGATTTTCCCCCAGGCCGCTTGGGGCGGCTACAAGCAGAGCAGCCTGGGTCGTGAATTGGGACCTTGGGGACTGGCCGCGTTCCAGGAAATCAAACACGTGATCCGGGCGGTCTGAAGGCTGCGAAGCCGAGGCGGCGAATGCTGTGCGAGTCCAGGATCAGACGGTCATCCGCAACCGCGCCAGATCCCGCAACGGCGGCGCGCCAAACAAGCGGCTGTACTCCCGGCTGAACTGCGACGGGCTTTCATACCCCACTCGATACCCCGCCGCCGACGCTTCCAGCCCTTCGGCCAGCATCAACCGTCGAGCCTCCTGCAAGCGCAATTGTTTTTGGTATTGCAATGGGCTCATGGCCGTCATGGCCTTGAACCGATGATGCAAGGTCGAAACGCTGAGGTTGACCTCCCGAGCGAGGTCATCGATGCGCAACGGTTGTTCGAAATGGCCGTTGAGCCATTTGATCGCCTGGCTGATGCGATGGCTCTGGCTATTGGCAATGGCGATTTCATACAACCGATAGCCTTGCGGGCTGCGTAGCAGGCGGTAAAGGATTTCCCGGCGCACCAGGGGCGCGAGCATGGCGATGTCTTTTGGCGTATCGAGCAGGCGCGTCAGGCGTAGCACCGCGTCGAGCATCGGCGTGTCCAGGCGTTCCACATACAGGCCACGGCCGGCCGGGCGAGTCGGCACGCCCAGGGGGCCGGCATCGGCGATCAGCGCGGTGATTTCCGCCGGGTCGATGTCCAGGCGCAGCGCCAGGATCGGCTGCTCGGGCGAGACGTCGGCGATGCAACCGCTCAATGGCATCGAGACCGAGACCACCAGGTAATGCAGCGGGTCATAGTTGAAAAATTCGTCCGCCAGGCGCACCTGCTTGCTGCCCTGGGCCATGATGCACAGCGCCGGTTGCGCCAGCACCGGGGCAAACTTGTGTGGCTGGCTGTGGCGCGACAGGTTCAGCGAGCCGATGGCCGTGGCGTAGCTGCCGTCCTCGCTGGTGTTGCGGTCGATGATCGACGCCAGCTCGGCGCGCTGCTGTTCCAGGTACGTGTCCAGCGGGGCGTGGGCGTGATCGAGTGGCGACATGCCGGGATCCTCATGGCGAAGGGAGCGATAGGACAAAGCTTATGTTTGTGCAAGGCATGGCGGTAGTCACATCCTGTTGAAAGCTTGCCTGATTCTGCAAGGCGGCGGCGTGAAGGGCTGTTCAGCCTGGCTGAAACTTGCTTGAAACCTTTTGTTTCAACTCCCGGCAATTCCCACCCATCAGGCACGGATGGGCGAATTCCCAGGCGCAGAATCGTGCAATGAGTCGGCAGGAATCGACTAACGAAGCTGGCGGCAGCGCGCTTAACCTTTGATCCTGTCGCAGCCTGTCCCCGGCTGCCAACGGATGACCTGGGAGGGTTGAACATGACTACACAGATCCCCGTCAGTCACATGGCTTTTGTCCGGGCCCGCGCCGGTTGCTCCAAGCCATTGGGCGCACGCCTCAGCAGCTTGATCGTACCTTCGCGCCAGGCGCCCGGTTGCCTGCACTTTGCCTTGCAACAATCGCAATGCGACGCCGATTTGTGGCTGGTGTCCGGGCTGTGGGTCAACCAACAGGCGATGGACGCTTATTTCAACTCACCGGCCATGGCGATCTTCGCCCAATTGGTGCAAGACCTGGTGGTCAGCAGCCTGGACTTCCACACCTTTCGGGAAGTGTCCGCCGCCCAGGCGACCGAAGGGTGCATGGCGAAGGTACACAAACTGGCCGGTTGAAGGTTTAATGACAGGCATTTCCCACCGCCAGGATGCGAAGTATGGCACGCAAAGCCTTTGAAACTTTTGAAGCTGTTTCCGCTGTTGTTCCCAAGGAAGGTGGCGGCTACTACGCAGCCATCGCCACCAAGGCCATCGGCAGTGCCGAGAAGCCGCGTTTCAATAAAGTGCTCGAAGAGCAGACCTTCGAGACCGCTTTCAAAGCCGATGAAGCGGCTGCCCAGCAGTTGACTCACCTCAAGGGTGTCGACGACGAAGGCGGATTGGTCTGGTAAGCAGCATTTCAAGGATTGCCACAAGTGATCTCACCGCCCATCCTTATCGCGGGCGATGCATCTTGAACAACGCCTCCGGCCCCAGCTGGAAGTAATCCGCCGGCCCGCCGCCGCGCAAGATCGGCTCGGCGGCGGCGGTGTCGTAGACGCCGTCCTTCAACAGCCACTTGGCGATGTGAACGGCGACCACTTCGCCCAGAATCAACCAGCTCGGCACAGGCGCCTTGTCCGCTCGCTGCAACTGGATGATCTGCGTGACCTTGCATTCGAAGGACACCGGGCTCTCGGCGACGCGCGGCACCTGGATGATCCGCGATGCCGCCGGCGTCAGGCCCGCCAGCTCGAATTCGTTGACCTGCGGCGCGACCATCGCGCAGCTCTGGTTCATCTGCTCGGCCAGTGGGCGCGTGGCCAGGTTCCAGGCAAATTCACCGGTCTGTTCGATGTTGTTGAGGCTGTCTTTGCGACCGACACTGGAGAAGCCGATGATCGGCGGAACGTAGTTGAAAGCGTTGAAAAAACTGTAGGGCGCCAGGTTCAGGCGGCCTTCGCCATCTTGTGAAGAGATCCAGCCAATCGGCCGGGGGCCGACAATGGCATTGAACGGGTCGTGGGGCAGGCCATGGCCTTGGGCGGGTTCGTAGTAGTGAATGTCGTCGGGCATGAAGGATGTAGGTCCGGTGCGTGTCAGAAGGATCCGACGATAGTGCAGCGCCCTGACCCTTTTGTCAGCACCACAAAAAAACCTGTGGGAGGTTGCTCGCTCCCACAGGTCTTGGTGTTGCCGGTTGGAATCAGTTGGTCGACGCCGCATCGCTAGGGTCGGAGCCGTCGGCAGCCACGGTGGGCTCGATGGCGTGGTTCTCGTCTTTCTTGGCAACGACGGCGGAACCGGCGCGCTCATGGCTGCTGGCGATGAAAGCGGCCGTGCCGGTACGCTCGAAGCCGTCGTCGGCGAACGCGCTACTGGCCAGTGCGGTGAGGGTCAGGGCGAAGATCAGTTTGGTTTTCATGGTCATACTCCAAGCATCGATAGTTGATAAGCGCGAGGGTGGAGTGCAGCCATTAAGTGGAAATTAATGTAGGAAATGACGCCGTCCCGGAACGACGAAAGGGGCGAACCCGTGCAGGTTCGCCCCTTTTTTTGTACGACTGGCCTGTCAGTCAGTCACGATCCGCGAGTGTTTGCGGGTGTCCTTCATGGTGATGTACACCAGCAGCGAAACCGCGATGCACGCCGTCACGTACCAGTAGTAGCCGGTCTCCATGCCGATGCTCTTGAACCACAGCGCGATGTATTCAGCGGTGCCGCCGAAGATCGACACGGTCAGTGCGTAGGGCAGGCCGACGCCCAGGGCGCGGATTTCGGTAGGGAACAGCTCGGCTTTCACCACCGCGTTGATCGAGGTGTAGCCGCTGACGATGATCAGCGCGGCCATGATCAGGAAGAACGCGCCCCACCAGGTCTCGATGGTGTGCAGGGTGGTGAGGATCGGCACGGTGAACAGCGTGCCGAGGATGCCGAAGGCAATCAGGATCGGCCGACGACCGATCTTGTCCGAGAGCCCGCCGATGACGGGTTGCAGGCACATGAACAGGAACAGCGTGGCGGCGGAAATGGTGGTGGAGTCGGAGATGCTCATGCCCACCGTGTTCACCAGGTATTTCTGCATGTAAGTGGTGTAGGTGTAGAAGGCCAGGGTGCCGCCCATGGTCAGGCCGACCACGGTCAACAATTCCTTGGGGTGGCGCATCAGGGTGCGCATGGCGCTTTCCTTGGCCTTTTCCTTCTTGGTGAACGACTCGGTTTCTTCCATGCCGCGACGCAGGTACAGCGCAACGATTGCACACAGCGCGCCGATGGCGAACGGGATGCGCCAGCCCCAGGCGTACAGCTGCTCGGTGGTCAGCAATTGTTGCAGCACGATCAGCACGCCGAGGGCGATGAGCTGTCCGGAAATCAGCGTCACGTATTGGAAGCTGGAGAAGAAACCGCGACGTTCCTTGGTCGCCATCTCGCTCAGGTACGTTGCCGAGGTGCCGTACTCGCCACCCACCGACAGGCCCTGGAGCAAGCGGGCGAACACCAGCAGGATCGGCGCGCCGACGCCGATGGTTTCGTAACCGGGGCTCAGGGCGATGATCAGCGAGCCAAAGCACATCAAGTACACCGAGGCCATCAACGCGCGTTTGCGACCGGCGCGGTCAGCGTACAGGCCCATCAGCCAGCCACCGATGGGACGCATCAGGAAGCCGACGGCGAAGATCGCGGCGGTGTTGAGCAATTGGGCGGTGGTGTCGCCCTTGGGGAAGAAGGCTTTGGCGAAGTACAAGGAGAACGCGGCGTAGACGTACCAGTCGTACCACTCGACCATGTTGCCGACCGAGCCACTGAAGATCGACTTGATCCGGCTGGCGGTGGTTCTTTCACGGGCGGGCGCGGCAGCCGACCCAATGGGAAGGGCGTTTGAGTTATCCATTGAAGGATCCTTCGTTTAATTGTTTTTGTGGAGCGCGTAGGAACGCAGCCTGCCAGGGCTATAGCAGGAGCTGTGCCAGGTGGAAGAAGGCCGGTCTAGAGGGGATGTGGCTGTTTAGTGAGCGGAAATCCGCTTATTGCAGCCAGGGGTGTGCGCGGGGATCCGCTTATCAACAAGAAATGGGTTGGCCTCATCGCGAGCAGGCTCGCTCCCACATTCGCCCGGTATCCACAAATCCAGTGTGGGGAGCGAGCCTGCTCGCGATGAGGCCAGTCCTGGCACCAAAAAATCAGGGCGACGAAGTCGAAGGCGTAAATTCCAACTTCAGCTCCCCCCGGTACTGCCCGGTGTTCTTGTCGATCTGATTGAACGGCGGCGTGTCCAAGGTGATGGGCCAGGGCGTACACACCACTGGATACGGCACATTGGGCAGCTTCACGGCGCGGATTTCCGCATTGTTGATGCCGTTGAAACTCACTGGTTGCCCGGACACATGCTGCGTCTCGCCGAGGTTGGCGGTGCGGGTGCGCACCTTGTATTCGATGCGGTCACGCTCGCCGCTGCCGCCGGACGCGTGGCGGACGAAGAAGCGGCCCTCCATGCCGGGCACGGGGTTGGTGCCGGTGACACGGATTTCATAACTCTGGCTGTTGGCGTTGTAGCCGTCGTAGAGGCAGGCATCGACCACGGACCGACCGGAGACGATGCCGCCCGGGGCGGTGCTCAACGGGCGAGTACGCAAGTTGAGGTCCACCTGCGGCGTGCTGATGCCGTAGGCGGGCAGGTAGATCTGCATGTTGTTCTGGTCGGTGACGTCAAGCTTGAAGTCCACCGTAAAGGTATTGGCCGCGCTGATCGGTTGCGAATTGTACCGCTTGAGTTTCAGGATCATCTTGGCGGTCCAGATGCCTCCGGTGGGCAGTTTGGCGAATTCTGACTGGGGCACCCACATCGTCGTGGCCGTCCCCTCCGATCGCTGGGTAAGGTCATCTTCGTCTTCATTGCAGTAGACGGGTGATGTGGTGGTCAGGACGAATTGACGGCCATCCCATACCCCACCGCAGAGATTGAGCGGATACCTGCGCTGGAGATAGCCTTTGACCACAAGGACATGGGTAAGACGGCTGCGCCGCTCGGTGAAGCGTAACGGGATCTCGGTGGTGCCCAGCCTGCCAAAGGACGACGTATGGCATTGGCCCGTTGCCGGGTCCGTGCTGGAGAGGCAGACAAAATGCATGTTCGTATAACCGGCGCCCGGTATGTGCTGTTCGCTCCAGCCGTGGACCATCCGATTCCAGAGGTAGTGATCGGCGGGTGGCGCCGAACGGTCGAAGTTGAGCACAACGGATTGGTAGTGGTCGCTGGGTACCACGCCCGCTAAGGCGGGTAACGGAGTGACTGCGACGATGAGCGCGCTCAGCCGGCGGGCCCAACGGGTAAAAAATGTGTTCATTGCGGGCTCTTATGGCTGCATTGTTGAATGGAAATAATCGGCGGCTCCACCGGCCCCATCGCGAGCAAGCTCGCTCCCACATTTGCCCGGTATCCACAAATCCAGTGTGGGAGCGAGCCTGCTCGCGATGAGGCCAGTCCAGACACCACTGATGCCTCAGGGCGAAGAGGTTGAGGGCGTAAACTCCAACTTCAGCTCCCCCCGGTACTGCCCGGTGTTCTTGTCGATCTGATTGAACGGCGGCGTGTCCAAGGTGATGGGCCAGGGCGTACACACCACTGGATACGGCACATTGGGCAGCTTCACGGCGCGGATTTCCGCATTGTTGATGCCGTTGAAACTCACTGGTTGCCCGGACACATGCTGCGTCTCGCCGAGGTTGGCGGTGCGGGTGCGCACCTTGTATTCGATGCGGTCACGCTCGCCGCTGCCGCCGGACGTATGGCGGACGAAGAAGCGGCCCTCCATGCCGGGCACGGGGTTGGTGCCGGTGACACGGATTTCATAGCTTTGGCTGTTGGCGTTGTAGCCGTCGTAGAGGCAGGCATCGACCACGGACCGGCCGGAGACGATACCGCCCGGGGCAGTGCTCAACGGGCGAGTGCGCAGGTTGAGGTCCACCTGCGGCGTGCTGATGCCGTAGGCGGGCAGGTAGATCTGCATGTTGTTCTGGTCGGTGACGTCGAGCTTGAAGTCCACCGTAAACGTCTTGGCGTTACCGATGGGTTGCGAGTGGAACGTTTTGAGCTTCATGACCAACTGAGCGGTCCAGATGCCTCCAGAGGGCAATTTGGCAAGCTCTGTTTGGGGGATCCAAAGCGTTGAGGCGGTGCCGCTGGAGACGTTGACGCCATGACAGTCCGATGTTGTCGTTGAAGTGATCAGGTAATCGAAAGGTAACCAGTCTCCGCCACAGGTGTTGTTAAGTTTCGTCCTGCGCGAGAGGTAGCCTCTGACATGCAGTACCGTGGACAAGCGACTGCGGCGCTCGGTAAACCGTAGCGCTACGTTGGTAATACCGGTTTGTCCGTAACTGCTTGTGCGGCATTGACCCGTCGCAGGGTCGGAATTGGACAAGCAGACCAAATGCATAGTCTTATAACCAACTCCTGAGACTGGTTGCTCGTGCCAGCCATGCAGCATCTTATTCCAGAGGTAATGATCCCCAGGTGGCGCCGCCCGGTCGTAATTGAGCGCCACCATCTGGTAATGATCGCTGGGATGAACATCGGCAAGCACCGGTGGCGTTGCAACCGAGCAAACCAGCGCTAACAGGCGACGGCTCCAACGGATGAAGGTTTCGCTCATGGCTGGTTCCTTTTGTCTGGCGAGAGCGCGGCGCTGCGGCGCGCGGTCCAGCGACCCAGGCGATCGGGATCGTTCAGATCCTTGGGCAAGGCGTCCAGGGTGGTGCTTTCACAGGTGAGAGTGCCGACCCGGCGCAGGCTGCTGTGGGCGGTGCGGCTTTGTACCGTGCAGGCGTGTACGCCGTTGAGGTCCAGGGCGAACAAGGGGTCGGGGTGATGGTTGAGGTCGACGACGAAGCTGCCGTCCTCGCCGGTTTCCATCATCGATGCATTGAGAATGGCGGCCTGCACCAGTGGCTCTCCCTGTGTATCCACCAAGCGGCCGACGTAGGTGTAGCTCACAGTGGACTCGATCCGTTGCACCGCCAGCTTGCCCGGTTGCAGGAACCACTCGCGGTTGCCGTTGCCGACGTTCACCGAACTGAGGTTCTGGCGCGAGGCGTCGGCGTCGCTGATCCGGGTGTGCGTGGCCTCGAAACCGTTGACCGGGATCAGCCGCTTCTCACCAAAGCCGATGCTGGTCTGGGCACCGTAGCCGCCGCTGACCTTGGCCGCCGCGCCCGTGGCGTTTTCCACCGGCGCCGCGATGATTCCCACCGCTGCGCCAGGGCCTGTGCCGCCCTGGCCCTGGCCCCAGAAAAAGCCCTCGCGGCCCAGGGCCAGGGACGAAGAGTGGTTGCCGCTGAACCCAGGTCGCGAGTCTTGTCGGTCGCCGCCACGCTGGGCCACCGCCAGGCTGCTTTCGCCCCAGTTGCGCTCGATCCGTCCGGCCAGTTCAGCGTCCCAGCGGCCCAGGTCGTCGTAACCAACCCCTGTGCTCACTTCGTTCCTGCCCTGTTCGCCGTCCCAAGCACGGGTATGGCCCAGGCTGGTGCGCAGGCTATCCGGGGCATTCTGCTCGCGGCGCGCATCCAGGCCGACGTTGCTCTGGCGATAGCCGCTGGTGGGCGAGCGCTCGTTATGTGACAGGCTCAGGCTCAGGTACAGGCCATGATCGTTCTCGCGGTTGCCGCTGGCATTGCGGAACGCGCCGACGCGATGGATGAGCTGGAACGGGCCCAGGGCATGTCCACGAGAAAAGCCCACCTGGAAAGTCCTGGCCCAGGTGGAGGTGGTCAGGTCGCGGATGGGGTCGTCTTCTTCGGGAAAGTCGTTCCAGTAGGAAAACGGATTCACCTGGGCGTAGCGGTTGTAGTTGTAGCCGGCACTGAGGGTGCCACCGGCCAGCGGCAACGAGGCGTTGGCGGTCAATGATTCGTTGCAGCCGCTCTGCTGGTAGGCACGGGTATCGTGTTCGCACGACGGGCTCTTCAGCGAGTAGCGGTACACGCTCCAGGAGATTCCGTGGGTGAAGGTCATCTGCTGGCTGTTGCCGGTCGCGCCGTTGTTGCCGCGCAGCACGGCGCCTGACAACGACCAGCTGCTGGCGCCCAGCGTGCCGGCCCAATCCAGGCGGCTTTCGTTGTAGAACGTCGTGTCCAGCCAGGTAATCGCGCTGGTGAGCGCCAGGTCATCGCGCAACGGAATGCGCAGGCCGGTCTGGGCCACCGCGGAGGGATCCTGCTCATAAAGCGAATCTTCCGCCGTGCGCCCGCCCTGCAGGAACCATTGCACGGTGTCGTCACCCAGGCCATTACCGTCGGTACGGCTGAAAGGCACGGTTTCG
Source organism: Pseudomonas sp. R4-84 (assembly GCF_054130985.1). Lineage (NCBI taxonomy): Bacteria > Pseudomonadati > Pseudomonadota > Gammaproteobacteria > Pseudomonadales > Pseudomonadaceae > Pseudomonas > Pseudomonas sp. R4-84. Next base: position 4,363,872 of record NZ_CP096390.1, on the reverse strand, counting down.
GTGCGGGTCACCTGGCCGTTTTCGATCACCCGCAAGGTCACCGGATAGCTGCCGTTGGGGAAGGTCCGGGTGTCGACATTCTGCACGCCGGCATCCAGGTAGGACGTCGACAACAGCTCTTCGCCACGGAACGCATCGACGCGCGAGCGCTGGGTCAGGATCAGCGAAATTGGCGTGCCTTGGCCGACCACCTCGCGGTTGAGGTAGGCCAGGGTGGTGCCGACTCGGGCACCGTCGATTCGCCCCAGGGGCAACAGGCTGAAGCTGAAGTTGCCGCCCTCGGCGCTGGACAGGTTGCTCATGTCCATGCGTCCGGCCTGGGCGTAGTGTTCGCGCTCGAAATCCTGGCGGTAATAGGCGTTGTTGAATTCCAGGCTGCTGTCGCTGCCGCGCTTGTTCTGATAGGCCTGGTAGTTCCACGTAAAGCCAAAATGGCTGCTTTCACCCAGGCCTACCGCGCCCAGGCCGCTGGCGCCCAGAGCGCGGTAACTGTCGGCCTGGGCGATATTGATGTTCTGTCGATGGACCAAGGCGTTCGCGGCCTCGGTCGGAGTGTGCAGGCGCAGCGCCGCCGTATCGCTGGCCGGCAGCCAATCCTTGCGCATGAGTATCTGCAGGCGCGCGCCGGCCTCGTCGAGAATCACTGCCACCGCGTCGGTGTCCAGGTAACCGCAGCTCGCTTCGCTGGCCAGGCCGTAGGAGCACGCCAACTGGCTGTTGCTGGGCAACGGTTCGGACAGCAGCGGCAGCAACTCTTCGGATGACGCCGAAGCCCCTGCCTCGATCAGCAGGGCCGCGATTCGTTCGGGCTGTTGGAATTCGATACGGCCAGGTCGCACCACGACAGGGTGCAGGCCGAGATTACGGTTGAGCAATTGAAGTTCAAGTTGTTCCACCTGACCTTCAACCAGGGCCTCGAAACCGGCCGGCACCTGGGGCAGATCGGTGGACGCGACCGATACGGCATCGGCCAGCGCCCAGGTCAGGGAGATGGAAAGTGCGGTGAAGTGGCGTTTCATACAGGGCCTTGACGAAGGAAAAGGGAAGTACGACGACGCCGTACCTCCCTTTGGAGGAAAAACCGGCGGTGCTTAAGGTTGCTGGGTCAACAGCAGGGCGACGACGCCTTCGTAGCGACCCGCGTTGGTGATTGCACCCGCGTTGGTCTGCTGGATTTCCAGGAGTTGCTCGACCGAACCGCCAGAGGAGTCACCACCAGGGAACAGTTCGACGGCGGGCAGCGTGACACCGGTGGTGTTCAGTGGGCGTCCGCCGTACCTGACACTCAGGGGCACGCCGGTGGCGGCGGGGTTGGTCGTGTTGGCCAGGACCGGACTGGCGATCAGTCGCAGGGTCATGTCCTTGTCGGTGTCATTGCTGTAGATCCGCGTACCCAACCGAGTCGGCTGGAGTCCGGAACCTGGCAGGTAGGCCATCTCCATGGAGCCCGGGAGCGGGCGGCCGTCCGACTGGAGGATTTCCAGGGTCGGGTCGACATTGGCGTAGATGGTGATGTTTTTTTCCACCGCCATGGCGGGCAGCGAGGTCAGGGCGACCAGTGCCAATGGGGCGAATTTCAACAGTTTCATGGGTGTTCCTCTTTTGCTGTGGGTGAACGGGGGCCCAACCACGTGCGGTGCACGTAGCTCGGATCAATAAAATTGGGGTTACGGCTGAATGGCGAGGGTGCGCGGACGCCTGTCGTCGCTGGTCACGAAACGTACGATTACGTTACCGTTCGCGCCGGGGGCGGAGACGGGCAGGGTGCTGCCGGGATACAGGCTGCGGTTGACGTCATTCCAGATGCAGTCCTTCTCGCCCGCTGCGTCGGTACACCGACCCACTTGCAATACGCCGACGCGCAGGGTGCCGTCGTTGCGCAATTCGTTGCCTTTGGGTTGCAGTTTGATGCTGGTACGGCGCTCATCGGGCAGCAGGCGCACCAAGGCGCCCCAGATCAGGTTTACGCCGACCCTGGGCTGCACACCGGATTGTTCGAGGACGTCTTCATCTATCAGGTCGGGTGCTCCCACCGGTTCGAAATAGACCCGGTAGACGGTTTCCTCAGTGGGCATCGACTGGGCGATGATCCGCACCGTGCGGCTGGCGCCGGGGGCCAGTACCGTGCGCTGCGGCGATACGACGATACCCAGCGCATCGGCCGGCGACAGCGGGCTTTCATGTTCGTCCGGCGTGCCGGGACGTTGGATCTGGGTGACGCTGACCTTGATGTATTGCACTTTGTCGGACTTGGAGTGCAGCTGGATCTGGCCAATGCCGTCCTGCTCGGCGCCGATGGTGCTGTTCATCGGGTAGACCACCATGTTCGCGGCTGCCGGAAACGACAGGGTGACGGCGAGCGCCATGAGCGCCAGCTTGCCCATGACAGCCCAGCGATGGATAAACGTTTGATTCGAATGCATTTCAAACCTCAAACAAGGAAGATGGACCGTCACTGTTTTTATGCACCGAGTGCGGGTGGCCTGCTTCGACCGGACCGGCGCCAGGCAAGCAAAGCCAGCCTCTGGACAACGACCCTCGGGCCCCTTTTTTTTCGTTTTTTTTGTCACTTTCACTCTCCGCTATTTTCTGTAGGAAATTTCCGGAGTAGATTCATGCTCAATGCACCCAGCGTGCGTGTTACTGCGAAATGGACAGGATTCCGAGTGCGCGCAGTCTCAGCACGGCCATGGTGCCGATTCTCTGTGAGGCAATGATGGCCGTTGTTTATGTCGGCGATTTTGGGGGGTATACACACCATGTCAATAGTTTTGGTGGAATATATCCACGCTCGGCTGCGCGAAGAGATTGATCGCTGTGGTGTTTCGCTGGCTGCCGCCTCCCGTGGGGCGGGCGAAGCGAGCCCGCAGCGCTTGAAGGAAGTCGTCTCCGGGCGGCAGAAATGTCCAGCCGATCTGGTGGCAAAACTGGCGGCTATCGGAGTGGATGTCCAATACGTCCTGACGGGCGAGCGCGTCCAGGCCGCGCCGGCACTGGCGCCTGATGAAGAGCTGTTGTTGGAAAGCTATCGCGCGCTGGATGTGGCGGGGCGCAAGCGCATGATTGCCCGTCTGATCTCGGGTTAGCCGACGGCGCTGGAGGTTCGTGCAAGGCTTGGCGATGGCTTCGCGGCCAGCCGCCACGCCTCCTTAGATGTCCCGCACGAACATTTCCCGACTCAACCCATGCCGCTGCATCTTTTCATTGAAGGTGCGGCGCGGCAGTTGCAGTTCCTCGAGCACGGCTTTTACGTCGCCTTTATGCCGCGTCAGCGCGGCGCGCAGGCATTGGGCTTCGAACGCTTCCTGCTGAGCCGCGAGGGACTGGCCCGGTTCGGTGTCCAGGGCAGGCGGCTGGTCGAGTCCCAGCACTTGGCGTTCGGCGACGTTGGCCAGTTCGCGCACGTTGCCCGGCCAATCGTGGCTGAGCAGATGGCTCAGTTGCGGGCCATTCAAGGGCACGGCGGGACGGCCGAGGCGTTCGGCGGCGCCGTGTGTGAAATGCTCGAACAGCAATGGAATGTCTTCGCGCCGTTCACGCAAGGGCGGCAGGCGCAGTTCGGCGATGTTCAAGCGGTAGGCAAGGTCCTCGCGAAATCGCCCGGCCCGGGCTTCGTCCAGCAAGTCCGGCTTGGTCGCGGCGATGATGCGCAAGTCCACGTGGATGCTCTGGTTGGAACCCAGGCGTTCGAGTTTCTTCTCTTGCAGGACTCTCAGCAACTTGGCCTGCTGGGCCAGCGGCATGCTTTCGATTTCATCGAGAAACAGCGTGCCGCCGTCGGCGTATTCGAGCTTGCCGATGCGTTTGCCCTGGGCGCCGGTAAAGGCGCCGCTTTCATGACCGAACAGTTCAGCCTCGAACAGCGGTTCGGGGATCGCCGCGCAGTTCAGCGCAACGAAGGGTTTGCTCGCTCTCGGGCCGAAGTCGTGCAGGCAGCGGGCGACCAATTCCTTGCCACTGCCGGTTTCGCCACGGATCAACACGTTGACCGGCAATGTAGCCAGGTCCAGCACCTGGCGCCGCAGGTTCTGCAAGGCGCGGGAGACGCCCAGGAGCGTGGTGTCGAGCCTGACCCGAGCGTCGGCCTGCTCGTGCAGGCGACGGTTTTCCAATACCAGGAAGCGCTTGTCCAAGGCCCGACGCAGGCTGCTTAGCAGCGCTTCGGGGCTGAACGGTTTTTCGAGAAAGTCATAGGCGCCGTCGCGCATGGCTTCCACGGCCATCGGCACGTCGCCGTGGCCGGTCAACAGGATCACTGGCAGGTCCGCGTCGCGCTTGCGCACTTGCGCAAGCAGCTGGAGACCACTGAGACCGGGCATGCGTACGTCGCTGAGGATCACGCCAGCGAAGTTGTCCGGCAACCGCGCCAGGCAGTCTTCGGCACGGCTGAACAACTGCACTTGGAACCCCGACAGGCTCAGCCATTGCTCCACGGCCGTGCGGATGCTGTTTTCGTCATCGACGACTATGACCGAATCAAGCATGCAGCTGCGCCTCCTGATCGATGGGCAAGGTCACGCAGAATACCGCGCCGTTGTCATGATTGTCCGCTATCAGCCGCCCGCCGGATTCGTGGATGATCGCAAATGAAACCGCGAGCCCCAGCCCGAGGCCATCCCCCACCGCCTTGGTGGTGAAGAACGGGTCGAACACCTGGGCCAGATGTTCTTCGGCGATCCCGGTGCCGCTGTCGCTGACGGTCAGGCGCCACAGTTGTTCATCGGCTTGCAGGCGCACTTCAAGGCGCTTGAGGGGCTGTTCGACCATGGCGTCGACGGCGTTGCGCAGCAGGTTGATCAACACCTGTTCGAGACGGATGGCATCGCCGCGCACCCACGCCGGACGCGTCAGGTGCAAGACGGTACTGACGTTTTCGTCCCGCAGGCGCGTGTCGAGCAATTGCAGGGCCTGGTCGACTACCGCCGCCAGGTCAAGGCGTTCGCGAAGGCCGCTGGGGCTCTTGCGGGCGAAGGTCTTCAGGTGGCCGGTCAGGGCCGCCATGCGGGTCAGCATGTCGTCCACCGGCTTGAGGGCTTTATAGGCATCGTCGACGCGGCCGTGCTCCAGCAGCAGGCGCAGGGTTGCCAGTTGCATGCGCTGGGCGGTCAACGGCTGGTTGATCTCGTGGGCCAGCGCCGCCGACATCTGCCCCAGCGCCGCCAGCTTGGCCGATTGCACCAGGCCGTCCTGGGCGGTGCGCAATTCTCGGGTGCGTTCGTCCACCAGTCGTTCGAGTTCCTGGCGGCTGCGCTGGCGCAGTTTCGCCAGGCGCCAACGCTGGTTCAGAAACAGCAACAGAAACACCAGCGCCAGCCACAACCCGGCGGCGGCGAGCCCGGCGTTGCGCAGGTCTTCGAAGGCGATCTGTGGTCGACGCAGCAAATGCAGGGTCCAGCCTTCGCCGGCCAACGGCAGGGATTCCCAGAGGTACTGCGCCGTACCCTCGGGCGCCTCGACGCGGGTCAGGTGGCTGTTGTCGTCGAAGCGTCGCAGCGGATCGAAGGCCAGGGGTTGCAACGGTTGCTTGTCGTACTGGCGCGTGGCCTTGAGCTCGGCGCGGTCGCTGTCGGTCAAGGGTTGCAAATGGCGATAACGCCAACCGGGGCGATTGGCGATGAAAATGACCCCGCGCGCATCACTGACCAACAGGGTGTCGCTGCCCTGGCGCCATTCGCGCTCAAGCTCGGGAAACTCGAGCTTCACCACCATCGCGCCGAGGAACTCGCCGCTATCGCCAGTGACCGCGCTGGACAGAAAATAGCCGGGGATGCCGCTGGTCACGCCCACCGCATAGAAGCGCCCGGTGCCTTGGGTGCGGGTCTGGAGGAAATAGGGACGAAAGCCATAGTTGTGGCCGACGTAGCTGCTGGGCAACTGCCAGTTGCTGGCGGCGATCGCCAGGCCGGTGTGGTCCAGCAGCTCCAGGGTCGAGGACTGCGCGGCACCGTTGATTTTTTCCAGCTTGCGGTTCAAGGCATCCTGTTGCGCCGCGCTGACCGGCCCCTTGAGGGCGTCACGCAACTGCGGGTCCAGCGCCAGCACGGCGGGCAGGGCGCGGTAGCGTTCGATCAAGGTGTGCAATGAGTTGGCGTACAGCGCCAATTGCTGGCTCGCGCGGCTGGCGTCTTCTTCCAGGGCCTCACGTTCAGCGTGGCGCACGGCCAGAGTGGCGGCCAGGGCGGCGCCGACGAGGATCAGGGCGATGGCAAGGAACAGGCGCAAGGTACGGGGAGTCGGCAGCATGCAGGCGCGAACCGGTAGAAGTCGGGGCCGAACCATACCATGTTGCTTGCGTGCGCCAAACAGGCCCGGTCGTCGTGCCAGGAAACTGGTTTCGGCTGGTTCGGATGGAGGACGTCGTCTGGTTTCGCGGTTCACTTGTCACGGATGACTGCAATACATGACTTCTCTGCAGACAGGCCCACCTCGGCGGTTGAACACCTGAACTGGGCCCATTGCTCAGGCCCCCGGCTCCGTGTCGTTGTAATCGTGATCACACTGGTACCACGGATGATGAACGTGCCAGGCCTCGTGCCCCTTGGCATTGATGACCTTGACCAGGCGTCCGGGTGGGTCATAGAACTGCTGGTCATGATAGCCATGCTCGCGCAGCGAGGCGTCGTTGATGTAGCGCCAGGCATCGGCGAAATAGGGGCGATAGACACGGGTCACCAGCCCCTTGTTGTTGTACTCGACCCGTTCGCTGACGCGCCAGCGCGGGTCGGCCTCGTACTGTATCGGTTTGTCATCGGGGCCCAACAGCAGCGAGCCGTTCTCGGCGACGGCGTAGGCGACGCCGGGCTCCACCAGTTGCTTGGTTTGCAAAGCGCGTCCGAATCCATCGACGGCGCCCAGGGCGATGCGGATCTGCTGCAAGGGGTCGTCCGGGTAGCGATCGGCACTCAGTACGACACGGTGGGCCGGCTCCCGGGCGGTGGCCTGCATGAGCGCCCATAGCAGCGCTTCGCCGGCGGTGCGGGTTTTCAACCGGGCCAGGCGCACCCGCGCCGAAGCGCGGATATGGCCGCTGGGCAGCACATATCGGGCATTGATCCATTCGTCGCGCTGCGCCGGCAGGACCAGCGACAAATCGAGCTCGCCCATCCAGCTCAGGTTGTCGATGCGCGCTGCGCTGGCGATATCACCCAGGGTGGCTTCGGGGTCCTCGATGGCGTGGCCGGGCGACAAATCATCGGGTGGCTCATAGTCATCGATGGGATAAAAACCTGCGGGAATGCCGTTCTCGGTCCCATGGAAACTGACGCCCAAGGGCAGGCCGGCGGGACCGTAAAGCGCCTCGTGAACGTTGTCGTTGGCGTCGATGATCCGGCAGGGCAACAGCGAATGGTAGTCGTACCCGATATGGGTCGCGCAGCCGTCCGGGAGTGTGACGGCGATGGGCATCAACTGATAGGCGTCGTATTCGCTCGTCGTGATGCCGTGGCTCAGGGTTTCCTGTAACGCGCTGATATGGAAAAAGCCTTCGAGTGGCAGGTAGGTGGCGAAACCGACTTTTTTCGACCACAGGTTCCGCGCTGCGTCCTCCTCCGGGTCTTCAGGCAGGAACAGTTTCATCGGCTCGTAGCCGACCAGTTCCAGTTGCTCGCGGATATCGAACGGTTCGGGCACGACGTCGTAGGCCTCCAGCGCCTGCTTGTCGAATTCGGCCACTTCCAACGGACCGCGCAAGGCTTGGAACGGTGCGTCACTCAGGTAGCTTTGCTCTTCCAGGGCGATCAGCACGCGGGCGCTTTTCCATTCCTCGGAATCGCAATGTTCAAGCAAGCATTCGTAGCTGACCTGCTGCGGGTTCAGTCCGTTTGGAAGCGGGCCTTTTGGTAGCTGAAGCCCGTTGGTCCGTGCGCGCCAGGGTAGGCCGAGCCGTTGCCGGGGTCCATTTTCATCGAAAAGGTGTTTATAAGCGGCCAGGCTTTCGGTCAGGTGATACACCTGCTGCTGATCGTCGTGGGCGTCACGCCACCAATTGTTCTCGTCCTCGTCCTCAAAGGGCGGCTCGTCCGCTGCGCTCAGGCGCCGGGCGTAATGGACAACGAAACCGTGTTCCAGTTGGCCGTAGAGGTCCCATCCGAGGTTGACGGTATGCAGGGCTTGGGGGTCGTTGATGAAACCGTCGTAATGATGGAGGACCGTTTCCAGCGCCAGTATCAGCAGACTTTTATGGTGGTCATGGGGGTGGCGCAACAAATAGCGGTGCTGGGACACGGTGTAGGGCTTGGTGGAGTCGGACGACTCGCCGTGGTGGGTCTCGCTGCGCAGTACATGACCGCCCAGGGCGTAGGCCATTTCCCTAGCGGTGTCCGGGTCGGGGACGATGATTTCGTCGGCTTTGTCCTGTTCATGAAGCCGGGTCAGCAGCGTGGGGCCCAGGGGCGGCGCGTCGGTGTCGGCATCGAAACAATCCCTGAGGAGCTGGTCGACGGTACGCCCGGTGTGGAACCAGGTCTTGACCAGTACCGGTGCGGTGAAATCCCTTTCCCGATTACCCGAAGGCACCTCGCTGTCGAGCTGATACAACCGGCCGAACCCTCTGAATTCGCGGTGATAGCTGTCGTAGTCGCCTTCGTAGTAAGTAAATCCCTGGGTCAGGCAGTTTCCGGTTATTTCATCCAGCTGTTGTTGCCGGGCCACCAGCGGCAAGGCCATGGGCAAATAGCAGTCCAGCGCTTCGCCCCGCGTCGCGCGCTGGGCTTTTTCGTCCAGCCAGAACTGCGCGCTGCTGCGGTGGACGACGGTGCTGCTCATGCCCATGTTGTTGTTCGTGGCGTTGAGCAAGTAGGGCCGTGCCGCGACGAAATCGTAGCGCCAATGGTGCGGTTTCATGTCCGCGCTGTGATGGGGAATACTCAGGAGCAGGCTGGCGCAGCCCAAACCTTGCAGATCGGCCAGGGTGACCTGGCAGAGGTTGTCGTAGCGCATTCCTTCCGGCCAGGGCACCCGCACGGGTGTCTGTTCAAGGCAATTGCCGCCATGGTTCAAGTAGATTTCGAAACAGTCGCTGCGCAGGTAGATCAGCGCCGGCGCGCCGGAACCGTCCAGGTCGGCGATCCGCACCCGTTCGGCGTTGAACTCGGTGTAGGTGAAGGGCAGCGCGCTCATCACAAAGCCCTTGCCGAAACGCCCATGGCCCAGGTTTGGCCAGCACTTGATTTCGTTGCAGCGGATACGGCACAGCTCGGTGCTGTCGCTCCCAAGCATATTGGCGAACAGCACCAGTTCGCTGCGATCATCGCTGAACAATGGCAGGGTGCTGTCCGGTTCGTGGGGAACGTCCACGCCGGAGGCGAACCCGAGGTGACGGAGGTTGGCGTACAGCCGCACGCTTTTGGGGCCGACCATCGCCAGGGAGCGCAGGCCGTCGCCCGTCAGATCGCCCAATTGCGCGGCAGGGTGCAGGAACTCCGTGGGGAAGCGCTTGAAGTCGTTGAACGTCGACCAACTGCGGTCCGGGTTGAGCGTGTAGAAACCATTCATGCCGGGTTGGGCGATGACCCAATTGAGGCGGCCATCGCCGCATAGATCAGTCAGCAGTTGCATCACCGGCGTGTTGTCGGCGGCGATTGGAATGTTTGGCAGAAGTGTCCACGGGGTGTAACCGACTTCGTCTGGATCCTCACCCGGGGCGCGCTCGGGCTCGCGGTAGTACCAACCGTTGCTGTAGCGGCATAAAAAGCCGGGAATGCCTTCGCCGTAGAGATCGACGCACTGGTAGCGTCGGCTGTCCTCCAGGGCGGGCATGTTCTCCAGGGCAAAAAAAACCTTGGGTATCAGGTTCGGCTCGAACGCGTTGTATTGGAGTTCTACGGGGGGCGTGTATTCCACCCGATCCCTGGCGTCCCAGTGCTGGTAATGAGCGGCGGTCAACAGGCTGTAGCACAGGGGGGTGCTGGTGTATTCCAACAACAGCCGGCGCACCAGCGCGGGTTCGTTGTGGGTTTCGGCGGGGAACTGATGGAACATCAACACCTGCTGGCAGAGGCGCCGCGTGCCCACCTCGAAACCATATCGATACACGTGCAACGGGTCGCTGCGCAGTTGCCAGGCGTTTTCGTCCAGGGCCGACCAAGCGGGTTTTTCATCCAGACCGAGGGCGCGTTGGCCATAATCGAACAGCAAGTGGAAGTGCCAGGGGAGGTTCGCCGGGTCTTCATCTTCGAAGCAATACAAGGTTTCGCTGGCCGTGGCGTTGCCGTAGCACACCCGCCGCAGGTAACGCTGGGCACGGTAGTCGTGAGGGCCTTGCGAGGGGCAGGGGTCGGCCTGGTACTCGTAATAGATGTGTTCGCCTAGGGGGCTGACCTCTTCCAGCAGCAGCCACTCGGCGATACGCGAGGGGACTTGCGGGTCGGCAATGCGCGAGTTCGGGCTTTTCCCATAGCAATACACGTGGCCGTTGCTGCCTTGCACCCGCCAGAACGGCTGGCTTTCGATGGATGTCCAGAGTTCGTAGATATCGAACGTGCCCTCGATCCTCGGAAAATACCGCGTCACCGCGAAGGTCTCGTCGCCGATTCTGCGGCTGGTCTGACTTTCGAGATCAGGCCAACGGTCCACGCCGTCGGGGCCGACCATGACATCCTCGTCACCGTAACGGGGGACGCCTATGCTGGTCTTGCGCCAGATGTTGGGGATCGACAGCTGCATGCCGATGCCGAATACACCGTTGCCGCCCTGGCTGTTGTACTGCAGGGCCAACGTCGGCGTCAGGTGACGGGCGCTCGATATCGGCAGGGGCAACTCGATGGAGGCGGCGCCCCGCGTGCCGACCGGGCCGAGGCTGTTGCCGAAGGTGGCGATTGACGCACTGCCGGCGATCGTGGGCGTGATGATTTGAAGGGGGGCTTGTTCGGCCATTTGTCGTTATTCCCTTGGACCCTGGCCGGGGTTGTTTCCGGCCAGGGTGAGGATGCCAAGGGAGAGCAGGGGTGTAACCTGTCAGATCTGACAGGTCGGTGGGTTTACCCGATGAATGGTGTGCTCAATGACTTTGTGGAAGCGAGCCTGCTCGCGAAAGCGGCGGCACAGCCAACATCTTCACCAACTGACCCACCGCCATCGCGAGCAGGTTCGCTCCCACAGGGGGTTGTTGTGCGCTATAAAAAAGGCCGATGAGCGTGTCGCTCACCGGCCTTCTTCAGCGCGAGAAAATGCGTGTTACTGCACTTCCACCGCCAGGCTTTCGCTGATCTTCTGCTGCCAGATCGCCGGGCCTGTGATGTGTACCGACTCGCCTTTGCTGTCCACGGCGACAGTCACCGGCATGTCCTTGACCTCGAACTCGTAGATCGCTTCCATCCCCAGTTCGGCGAAGGCCAGGACTTTGGATTTCTTGATCGCCTGGGCCACCAGATAAGCGGCACCGCCAACGGCCATCAGGTAGACGGCCTTGTTGTCCTTGATCGCTTCGATGGCGGTCGGGCCGCGCTCGGATTTGCCGATCATGCCCAGCAGGCCGGTTTGTTCGAGGATCTGGCGGGTGAACTTGTCCATCCGCGTGGCCGTGGTCGGGCCGGCCGGGCCAACCACTTCGTCGCCCACCGGATCAACCGGGCCGACGTAGTAGATGAAGCGACCCTTGAGGTCCACCGGCAGGGTTTCACCCTTGTTCAGCATCTCGACCATGCGCTTGTGCGCCGCGTCGCGACCGGTGAGCATCTTGCCGTTGAGCAGCACGGTTTCGCCCGGTTTCCAGCTTTGCACGTCTTCCGGGGTCAGGGTGTCGAGGTTCACGCGACGTGCCGACGGGCCGGCTTCCCAGACGATTTCCGGGTAGGCGTCCAACGGTGGCGCTTCCAGCGAGGCCGGGCCAGTGCCGTCCAGCACGAAGTGGGCGTGACGGGTGGCGGCGCAGTTGGGGATCATGCACACCGGCAGGGAGGCGGCGTGGGTCGGGTAGTCCATGATCTTCACGTCAAGCACGGTGGTCAGGCCGCCGAGGCCCTGGGCGCCGATGCCCAACTGGTTGACCTTCTCGAACAGCTCCAGGCGCATCTCTTCGATGCGGTTTTGCGGGCCGCGGGCCTTGAGCTCGTGGATGTCGATGGATTCCATCAACACTTCCTTGGCCATCACCGCGGCTTTCTCGGCGGTGCCGCCGATGCCGATGCCGAGCATGCCCGGTGGGCACCAGCCGGCCCCCATGGTCGGAACGGTCTTCAGGACCCAGTCGACGATGGAGTCGGACGGGTTGAGCATGGCCATCTTCGACTTGTTCTCGGAACCGCCGCCTTTGGCCGCCACGTCCACTTCCACGGTGTTGCCCGGGACGATGGAGTAGTGAATGACCGCCGGGGTGTTGTCCTTGGTGTTTTTGCGCGCGCCTGCCGGGTCGGCGAGGATCGATGCGCGCAGGACGTTTTCCGGCAGGTTGTAGGCGCGACGCACGCCCTCGTTGATCATGTCGTCCAGGCTCATGGTCGCGCCATCCCAACGCACGTCCATGCCCACGCGCACGAACACGGTCACGATGCCGGTGTCCTGGCAGATCGGCCGATGGCCGGTGGCGCACATGCGCGAGTTGATCAGGATCTGCGCCATGGAGTCACGGGCCGCCGGCGATTCTTCGCGCAGGTAGGCCTCGTGCATCGCCTGGATGAAATCCACGGGGTGGTAATAGGAAATGAACTGCAGGGCGTCGGCAACGCTCTGAATCAGGTCGTCTTGCTTGATCACGGTCATGAGTCGCGCTCCTCTCTAAGACGGGAACATTCAATAAGGTGCCGTCCGCTTGGGTGCATCGGTCGACGGACGGCACCTCTTAAGGCACGCCGGGCATGCTGGCGCGACGCTAAAAAGGCGCGGCAGTATATCGCAGGCAGGGAAGCCTGTGGGGGCGAGGTTGCTCGTGATCACGACGGATTGAACCGTTGGAAAGTGAAAACCTGTGTGAGGGAGCTTGCTCCCGCAGGGCTGCGAAGCGGCCACGGATTTTGCGGTTGCTGCGCAACCGAGCGGGAGCAAGCTCCCTCGCCACGGGGGCATCGGCGAAGCCTGGCGATGCGTCAATCTGGGCCATTGCTTTGACGCCATTTTTCTGAGCCAGAATTGAATGGTCATTTGTCGAACACGCCACTAAAGTGGCGTCTGGCCTGTAGCGTAGGACAGCTCTATCAGTTCCTCTTTTCCATGGTGAGTCACCGATTGACCCATAACGCCATTCAACGTCTTTTGCTCAAACGCTTCGCCCTGGCCGCCACGACTTATGCGCTGGCACTGGTGTTGCTGTGGTTGGCGTTTTTCAGTGGCCATTACCTCGACTCGTTGCGTGGCGCCATCATCGGCACGCTGTTGGTGGTGCTGTGCCAGGCTGGTTTGTTCGCGCTGTTCATCACCGATCGCAACCTGCGCTTCGCCGACCCCAGCCTGACGGAAATACAGGTCTGGATCGGCCTGGGCTGGCAGACCTGGATGATGGCGCACCTGGACCAGGCCCGCGGCGTGTTCCTGGTGTTCTATGTGCTGATCCTCTTGTTCGGGCTGTTCCACCTGACGCGGCGGGCCTTTGTGCGCTGCGCCACGCTGGTGTTCATCAGCTTTACCGGCATCACGCTGTGGGACGGTTACTTCTTTCGGCTGCCCGATCCAACGCTGGCCGGTCTGCAAGTGTCCGTGCTGTTCATCGTGCTGGTGTGGCTGGTGTTGTATGCCCGCTATGTCCAGACCTCGCGCCAACGCATGCGCCAGCGCCGGTTTGCCTTGCAGGCGCACCAGGACACCCTGCGCGGGATGATGCGCCAGCTCGAAGACCTGGTCGCCACCGACGAACTGACCGGCCTGTTCAATCGCCGGCATTTCCTGCGCCTGGCGAGTCGCGAACTCAATACCCTCAGGCCCGGCGTCGCCCATGGCCTGGCCTTGATCGACCTGGACCATTTCAAGCGCATCAACGATTTACACGGCCATGCGGCGGGCGACCAGGTGCTCCAGGCGTTTGCCGGTGTCGCCACGGCGTGCCTGCGTGAAGGCGACGTATTGGCCCGCTACGGTGGCGAAGAATTCGTAATGTTGCTGCCCGCCTGCGACCCCGCGCGCCTGACGGCCTGTTGCGAGCGCTTGCGGCTGGCGTTCACCCAAGTGGAATTGACCGACCTGCGGGTGGGCACTCTCAGCCTGTCTGTGGGCATGACGATGCTGGAAATGGGCGATGACCTGGACAGCGCCTTGCAGCGCGCCGACCAGGCCTTGTACCGTGCCAAGCGAGACGGCCGCAACCGTTGTGCCGCCGCCTGGGAGAACGTCGATGCCTGAGTTGAAAGTCGCCGGCCGGCAATGGTCGGTGGCGGCGGGCAGTAACCTGCTGGATGCGTTGAACCAGGCAGGCGTGGCCGTGCCCTACAGTTGCCGCGCCGGCAGTTGCCATGCGTGCCTGGTGCAATGCCTGAGCGGCGACGTGCGCGACAGTCGCCCCGATGCCCTGGCCCCGGCGCAGCGTGATCAAGGCTGGCGACTGGCGTGCCAATGCCAGGTGGTGGAGGACGTGCAAATCCACACCTTCGACCCACAAAGCGACGGCCAAGCCGCCAAAGTGGCGGCGGTGGATTGGCTGGGCTCCGACGTGCTGCGCCTGCGCATTACCCCGGAGCGACCGCTGCGCTATCGCGCCGGACAACACCTGGTGCTGTGGGCTGGCGACATCGCACGACCCTACTCATTGGCGAGCCTGCCCGAAGAGGATCGCTTCCTGGAATTTCACCTCGATTGCCACGTCCCCGGTCAATTCATCGGCGCCGCTCGGCGCCTGATCAGCGGCGACCCGATCCGCCTCGGTGAACTGCGTGGCGGCGCGTTGCATTACGATCCCGACTGGCATGAAAAACCGCTGTGGCTGCTGGCGTCCGGCACCGGCCTGGGGCCGCTGTTCGGCATCTTGCGCGAAGCGTTGCGCCAGCAGCATCAGGGTACGATTCGGCTTATTCATGTGGCCCGTGATGCCGCCGGGCATTATCTGGACAAACCCCTGGCGGCATTGGCGGCCAAGCACTCAAACCTGAGCATTGAACTGTTGACCGCAGCCGAGGCGCCAGCGGCGCTCGCGAAGATGCGCCTGGCGTCGCGCCAGACCCAGGCGCTGGTTTGCGGCCATCCTGGCTGGGTCGAGGCGTTTGCCAAGCGCTTGTACCTGGCGGGTTTGCCGAGGAATCAGTTGTTGGCGGATGTGTTTCTTACCCGTGACGATGGCGGCGTCTGACCGATCGCCATCGCGAGCAAGCTCGCTCCCACATAGGATTCGCGGCGCGCACAGAACCCCTGTGGGAGCGAGCCTGCTCGCGATAGCGCCCGTCCAGACACCCAATGTCCAAAAGCAAAAACCAAAAAAGCCCCGCCATTCACATGGCGGGGCTTTTTGTGTTCAGCAACCGATCATCAAACCATCGGGTCGCCAACGTGCAGGATCTTCATCCCGTTGGTGCCGCCGGTGGTGTGGTAGCTGTCGCCCTTGGTCAGGATGACCCAGTCGCCTTTTTCCACGACGCCGCGTTTGGTCAGTTCGTCGATGGCTTTCTGGCTGACTTCGTGCGGCTCCAGCGAAGCCGGGTCGAACGGAATGGTGTACACACCACGGAACATCGCGGCGCGCGCCTGGGCTTCGCGGTGCGGGGTGAAGGCGTATATCGGCACCGAGGAGCGGATACGCGACATGATCAGCGGCGTGTAGCCACTCTCGGTGAGGGCGATGATCGCCTTGACGCCCGGGAAGTGGTTGGCCGTGTACATGGTCGCCAGGGCGATGCTTTCGTCGCAGCGGGTGAATTCCTTGCCGATGCGGTGGCTGGAGGTCTTGCCGGTCGGGTGCTTCTCGGCGCCGATGCAGATACGCGCCATGGCCTGCACCGCTTCGAGCGGGTAGAGGCCGGCGGCGCTTTCGGCCGACAGCATCACCGCGTCGGTGTAGTCCAGCACGGCGTTGGCTACGTCGGACACTTCGGCGCGGGTCGGCATCGGGTTCTGGATCATCGACTCCATCATCTGGGTCGCGACGATCACCGCTTTGTTGTGGCGGCGTGCGTGCAGGATGATCTTCTTCTGGATGCCCACCAGCTCGGCGTCGCCGATCTCCACGCCCAGGTCGCCACGGGCCACCATCACGGCGTCGGACGCCTTGATCAGGCCGTCCAGCGTCTCGTCGTCGGCCACGGCTTCGGCGCGTTCGATCTTGGCCACCAGCCAGGCGGTGCCGCCGGCTTCGTCGCGCAGTTGACGGGCGTATTCCATGTCTGCTGCGTCACGGGGGAAGGACACGGCGAGGTAGTCGACTTCCATTTCCGCGGCCAGCTTGATGTCGGCCTTGTCTTTATCGGTCAGGGCCGGTGCCGTCAGGCCGCCGCCGCGACGGTTGATGCCTTTGTGGTCCGACAGCGGGCCACCGATGGTCACGACGCAGTTCAGTTCAGTGGCGGTGGCGGTTTCGACGCGCATCACCACGCGACCGTCGTCGAGCAGCAGTTCGTCGCCCACGCCGCAATCCTTGACCAGGTCCGGGTAGTCGATGCCGACTACCTGCTGGTTGCCTTCGGTCAGCGGGTGGCTGGTGGAGAAGGTGAATTTGTCACCGATCTTCAGCTCGATGCGCTTGTTGGCGAATTTGGCGATACGGATCTTCGGGCCTTGCAAGTCGCCCAGCAGGGCAACGAAACGGCCGTGCTTGGCGGCCAGGTCACGCACCAGCTTGGCGCGAGCCTTGTGCTCGTCGGGGGTGCCGTGGGAGAAGTTCAGACGGGCAACGTCCAGGCCAGCCAGAATCAGCTGTTCGAGAACTTCCGGCGAGTTACTGGCCGGGCCAAGGGTAGCGACGATTTTGGTGCGACGGACGGACATGCAAGACTCCTCAAGTTCAAGCGCCAGCGAAGGCTACTATGGTCTTTGGGTGTAGTCATTGTTCATATGCACTACTTATTCGTTTCTTTTTCGAAATGAACATTCCTGAAAATTTTTGCGCCTTTAACTGCTTAAGCCGAACATCGCTCTTGTGGCGAGGGAGCTTGCTCCCGCTCGGTTGCGTAGCGACCGCAAAAATCCGGGGCTGCTCTGCAGCCCAGCGGGAGCAAGCTCCCTCGCCACACACGTGTTCACCGTGGAGGTTTTTCGTGCTGAAGATTTTCCCCGCCAGGTCGATACAGAGCTCAAGACAGGAGAACCTCCCCATGCGATTCGTGCTTTTTATTGCCCTGGCCCTGAGTATCACGGGCTGCACCCGTTGGTCGATGAACCACCACATGAACCTGGCCTACAAGGCCTATGAGCGGGGCAACTGCGAGCAGGTGATGCTCGAGCTGTCCAAAGTCGACCGCGCCAGCCGTGCCCGTCGCTACATGCAGCCGGAAGTCTCGATGATGCGCGGCCAGTGCCTGGAGCGGCAGAAGCTCTACGTCGACGCGGCGCAAACCTACCAGTTCATCCTCACCCAATACCCCAACAGCGAGTACGCCTACCGCGCCCGCGCACGGCTCGAAACCCTGCAGAGCCTCGGTCATTACCCCACCCGCAGCGCCTCGGCGATCCGTCCCACGTCGTTCTGAATTTGATTTATTCGAAACCCTTCCGCGAGCCAGTTGTCGACCGATGACTGGTATCGAATCCGGCTGGCCGATGCTCGCGCTTGGACTATAGTTGTACAAAACGTGGCTAGAGCCAGAACTCTAATTTCGAAGCGTCACCTGTCACCGGTAGCATTTGGCCAGCCAGTATGAGGGTGTCTGGCATCGGGGTCGGGGAGAGCGGGCAGGGATGAGCCCGTTCCGAAGCACTGGATTGGCCGGGTTATCGGCTACTCAAAAAGTGATACAAGACATGTACAAAGAGCGGCAGATTGCACGACATCAGCTGGCGTATTTCCTTGAGGTGTTCAACGGCATAAACGGCAAACCCATTGGTTTTTTGGGCAACGTTTCGGAAAACGGCCTGATGCTCATCAGCCATTTGCCCTTGATGGTCGGTGCGGATTTCGACCTGCGCCTGAAACTGCCCGCCGAGGAAGGACCGCAGCAGCAGATCCGTTTGAAAGCCCATTGCCTGTGGTGCCGCGAGGACGTGACACCGCAACATTTCGACGCGGGCTTCAGCCTGCAGTGGGCACCGCCTGAATACGGACAACTGGTGAGCGCATTGCGGCAGTACTTCAGCTTCTATCAGCTACCAGAATCGGCGTGAGCCCTACCGCGTTGCGATAACCCCGTGGCGAGGGAGCTTGCTCCCGCTGGGGTGCGTAGCAGCCCCCTGGTTATCAACTGACACACCGCATGGGACGCTTCGCGTCCAGCGGGAGCAAGCTCCCTCGCCACGGGGACTTCATCGCCCGATGTATCGCGTTGCTATCAGCGCAGCACCTTCGCCTCGCCATCCAACAACTTCTCCAGCAACAACACTCCCATCTCGCCCATCTGATGAATCGCCAACGCCAGGTTGCGCGGGGCGCCTTCCAGTTCTTCCGATAAATCCAGAATCAGCGTGCTCACCGAGCAGAAGGTTTCGTAGCTGTGTACCAGCAAGCCTTCCGGGTCGGCGTCGGGGGCGACGATGAAACAGTCCAGTTGTCGTTGATTTTTGGCTGGTTGGGTGGGGTTGGGTTTCAGGTAGTGATCGAGGGCTTTTTTCGCGGCTTTGTCGAGTTTTTGCTCGTCGACGGTTTTGCGGGGAGCGGATTTTGGGGGATTTGGGGTCGGTTTGATCATGAACGTTTTTCCGTAATTGGGGCTGCCACCCGTTTCGCGACTAAACGAGGGGTGGCGGCTGGACGCAGGTTAGTCGACCGGTGGAAAAACGAAGCCCGGCGCGCCCGAGGGCGCCCTGCGAACAGCCACCATCAAGTGCAGGACTTTGGCCCGACTGGATGACGCTTGTGCACACCGTTTTTCATAGCCGAGCGACTAAACCCGATCGCTGAGAGGTCAGCGACGCGAATCACGTTACGGGGCAAGGCCAAGGCGCACAAGCCGGCGGATTCTGGCGGATGTGTAGTCCGTTGCGCAAGGTGGTGTAGTCGATGAGAAGGATGGCGCGATGCGACCGTTCATCCGCACTGTCAGGTTTGACAGGTGTTAAAAAACGAGGCCCACCGTTCCATAGCACTTAGATAATTCTCATTTGTTCCTGAAGTGAATACGCCATCCGATAAGGCTTCTAGAGGCATGAAAAATGGTTATTGATGACGATACCGAACAACATGACCCTGAGAAAACTTCAGAGGCATTCTCTAACGACGATGGGCCCGCAGTTGTTGGCGAGGGAGTTTTCAACGATTCGAATGTGCGTAGTGAGTCGGAAGGCGCTGATGAGCCGAACTCCTTATCGGATACGGTTGTGATAGGGGTGGGATATGGTGGTATGACGGCTGAACTTAGGGTCCGGTATATATGGGACCCTGAAGGTCTTTTTGTGGAGTGCTACTCAGAAGCGTACAAGGTTAGCAATAATGGCCGGCACGAGGGTAATATTAGGTTGTATTTCGAGGCCCAAGGCTCTTGGGGGCCGACAGAAATTACCAATGACAATGCACGGCAAGATGGTTTATGGCACAACATCTATGGAGGTGGGCGCATTGCGGCAACGTCTACGTCGGTTGTCATTGGGTTTGGATATACTTTCGATACTGCGGGCGGCGATCCGTCAGCTTACAACGAATCGACAGTAAATTATGTTCGCCCAATACCATCCATACATAAGCCGCAAAAGGGTCAAGAAGTCTTACCGTGCTTTACTCTTGAAGGTCAGGGCGTGATAGGGAAGAGGGTCCGGATTCATCAGGCGAATGGAGGTGCGATTGCCCATGAGGCAACAGTTAAGGGTGATGGATGGTGGGATACGACTCTGATCCAGCCGATTGCGTTAAATGATTCGTTCAGGATTACTTGCAGCCAATACATTGCTGGACGCTGGTCCGATTGGTCGGTGGATACAGTAGTAGCAGTCCGCTTTGCCCCACCAGTGATCGACGTCCCAGCCAATGGTTCGATAGTGAACACCTTAACGCCCCGTTTCTCCGGTAGTGGTGCAGACGGCGCGCAAGTCTATATTAGGCGCTACACCGACGGGGGTGAGATCAGCGGTGGTTTAAACGTACAAGGCGGAGCTTGGTCTGGTGAGTTGAATCAGCCATTAAATTGGGGCACCAATGAACTCAGCGCTCAGCAAAAAATGGGCTCTGTGGGGTCGCAATTACATCCAAGGCACATTGTGAATGTTCGGGCCAGGACTCCTGTAATCACAGGCCCAGATCGGGATGTTCCCCAGAATACGACTTTTACTTTGTCAGGCACCGGTGGAGTCCCAGGCACCTTTATCCATGCTTATCGTTACCTGGGTGATGAAAGTACGGAGGTCGGGAACGGCCGAGTAACAGCAGATGCATGGAGCTGTGAGGTTAGGGTGACGCCTGGAGGCGAGTCACTGGTAGTCAGCTTAAAAAAAGATTCAGTTGATATATCGGACCGTAGCAATCCAGTCGCATTCAAGATAAAGCCACCAAAACTGACCGATATACAAGTGGACTACTCCAGCGAAAATACGGTTAGCTTTTCGGGCACCGGGTACAACGGTGCCAGAGTAGACCTACATATTCAGGGTAACGGTACACCGCAGGATAATACTGACGTAGCCTCGGGTGCGTGGCAGATCGATTGGCGCGACCAACCCCCCGAAAGTTACCGGATGCACATCCGGCAAAGTATTACCGATGGGGCGGGCGGCCGGATTTATTCTGATTGGGCTGACATCGTGCCGGTCACGATCCCCGTTCCGATACCGACGCTATATGTTCAACCCGGCCAGGATCGCAAGCCGGTGTTTTCCGGCACCGGCAGAACTTGGGACAGCAATATTACGTACATCGAGCTGCACGTCGCGGGACCTGTGACGCCTGAGATCCCTGAAATCCGTGTCAATGGAGTCAACTGGAGCTATACGCCAACGGCTGCGTGGCCTCCGGGGAGCTATGGAATTGAAGCCCGTCAAGTGTTCAAGGGCGTGCCATCGCTCCCGACTGTCGAAGTTACCTTGGTCCTTCCTGCTCCGCCACCCGTGGTAAATGTGGGAGATAACGGTCTGGAACCGAACTTCTCCGGTACGTGCCTGGCCGGTGCGCAAGTGAATCTCAGCTTTGAAGATGATCCCGATTCGCCCTATCCGGCGATCGTTGACGGTACAGACTGGACCTTCACCCGGCCAGAGGCCTTCATGCCCGGCGCTTATCTGGTCAGCGTGACGCAGACCATTAACCTGCAAACCTCCGTTCCGGTCGAGAGGCGCTTCAACGTAGCCGTCTTGACGCCGGTCATCACGGCTCCCATCGATGTGGAGGTGGACCACAACCCTGTCGTTCACGGCACCGGCGGGGTGCCCGGGGCGATCATGCGCGTGCTTGACGCGGTGTCGGAGGTGCAACTAGGCCAGGCATCCGTAGAAGCGAACGAATGGTCAGTCACTATCTCGCAGGATCTTCCATTTGGTACGTGCCAGGTGATAGCCGTTCAGGAATACAACCTATTACCGTCCCCCCCTCGCAGTCAGCAAGTTGGCTTTACGGTGATCCTGTTTCCACCCACCATCGAACATCCCGAGCCCGGCGGCAACGCGCCGCGAGGCTCTGTTATCGATGGGTATGCCCGAAAGGCATCCGAACTCGATACGGCAAAGGTCGAGTTGTGGCTCGACGGCTGCTATTTGGGGATGGCAAGCGCCGCGAGTCACAACGGCTACTGGGCGTACAACGTGAAGTCCCCATTGCCAGTGGGCAAGCATGTCCTACGCGCCAAGCAAATTTTTGGCGCCAGCGAGGTGGAATCAGATTTCCTCGACCGAGAGTTCATCACCGTGCCGGCAATCCCTGTGATCGAGTCGCCAGCGTTGCAACAACACACCGGCGCGACGGTGACGATTTCCGGGTTCGGTTTTACCGGCGACTGGGTCGTGGTGGCATGGAGCGATGCGCTCGATCCTCCGCTGGGTCGCACACAGGTGCAAGCGAACCGCACCTGGTCGCTCCAGGTGCAAGCCGACAAACCGGCCGGCCAGCATAGCTGGGTCGTAAGGCAGGAGTGCGACGGGTATGACTCCGGTTGGAGCGAGGGGCATTCGGTGCGGTTGCTTTCCCAAGCACCCCTCTTTACGGCACCGCCGGCCGGGCACTGGTTTGCGGGTGCGCCGCTGTTCGAAGGCGAGGGGGACTCCGGCAAGACCATTGAGTTGTCCCACTGGTATGACAGCCATGAGATTGTCGTCGCAGACCTTCCCGTTACCGACAGTCGATGGACAGCTTCGCCTACCGTGACGCTGAACATCGGCCCTCATTGGTTCAAGGCCCGGCAGGACGATTCGGATTGGGGCGATAGCTTACGTGTCGAGAAGGCCAAGGACGCGCCGGACATCGGTTAGTCGTGATAAGGCGCATCTACTGTCAGACCTGACAGTAGATGCGCCGTCTCTTTGACCTTCAAATAGCCCTTACAAGACCACCGAAAAAGGTCTGGAGGGTTTTCGTACCCCATCGAAAGGAAGCACTACGATGAAGGCTTCACCGGTAGACATTGCCAAGAGTTTTTATGCACCGCTGGCCGATGAGCAGAACACTCGACAATTGGCTGCGCTTGACCAGTATCTTGACGACGGCGGATCAATTTGTGCGCTGGCGCGTAAAGGCATCATGGGGCTCGTGAGCGAGTATGAGCTTGACATTGAAGACGCCCAAGCCATCTCACTGCGTCTCAACGGTTTGGCTACTTGGGTGCTGCGCCGCTTCATCGAAAGCCAATTGGTTCTTGACGAACCACTACCCGCGCACTTGCGCCAGGGGCTCTTGGCATTGGTCGACGGGCCGACCTATGCGGATGTCTTCAAGCCAAAATTTGGCGCCAGGTGCCCGTGGGATGCGATCGAAGCCATCCATTCTCCGGTGGCTTATACGGTATGGCTCAAACACTGGTCTGAACAACGCTTTAGGCCTACCGAAAAGGCTTACCCCCTCTACACCCGACGGGTCGACCTCGGCCGTATGAGCATCGATCCGGTGGCCGTCCATGGTGTTGTGTCATCCGTGGAAGTGGTCAGCGGGGTGCTGGAAGCATCGATCAAGGACTCCCTGGGGCAGAGCACTGATATCGACAGGGCGCTGAGCGAGCGTCGCTACCCTAACGGACTGCCCTATCACCACCCCTGGACATCACTGGACGAGTTTGCCCGGGATCTGGGCATGTCCGTGGGGACGGTCGTGGAGATGTGTGATCCGGTGTCACCTTATTTCCTGCGGGAAGAGTTGCCTTGGGGAGCGACAGCCGATAATGCGCTGATTCAATCTGCCCGACTTAATCCTGGCTTGCGAGAGATCCTGACGGAAGATCGCCATTTCCCAAACGACAACGACACCAACGATGAAAAGGAGGCGTTCTATAAAGCCAATTTCGGGCTGCTGGGTCTTGAACCGCTGAATCTGAACCAGGCTTATTTTTTCAACCAAAGGACCAAACTCAATCAATCGGCATTGGAAGCTCTGTTATCGGTTGAGTTGTTCGCCACAACCGTATCTGAGCATGTGATACGGGAAGATGACCTGGTGACGCCTGGACATGCAGGCTCGGTGTTCGTCAATGACGGGCCGGCGAACACAATGAGCATTAACTACGGCGCAAGCGAGCCATTCAATTTTATTCACAACTACTCGGAGGACAGGGTCGATCGCCTCAATCGCAAAATCCGCTTGGACAACGCAACGCAGTTGCCCAGCCACGAAACCGATGCATTGCTCAGTGCGATTATCCGCGCGGAGATAGACCCTACGTCTAGAGACACCTCGGCGCCCAGCTATTGGATGACATCCAACACGGTTCTGGCCATGGGGCTGTTTCAGCGGTTACGGGAACGCTATCACTGCACGGCTGAAGAGTTTGCAGCCGTCCTGGACGCCGTTTCGATTTACGGACGCGGTTCCGAGCTGTCGCAATTTGACCGGGTGTTCAACCCGGACACCTTGGCGATCCCTCCCTTGGTGTTGGACGACAGTACGTTCGAGTTGGTACCGGTCGACGAAGCTGACGCCTTCACGGTCGTGCGTATTTGCAGCGGCTTGAATATCGACCTGGCGACCTATCTCACGCTGGCGCCGTTGATTGAACACGCCCATGGCGGGCTCAAGCGTAGCCTCGCTGTAATTTCAAGCTTCTACCGCATGGCGAGGCTGCCGCAGATATTGGGCGTCGCTCCGAGTTTGGCGGCGCAAGTACTGGATCTGCTGGGCGGCGACAGTTGGCATGGTGCGCTGGCTGGACAGCCATACATCAACACAGATGCCCAGTCGCAGTCACCGGATACGCTGACGCAGATCCAGCGTTTGGAGGGATGGATCCGTTGGTGTGCCGACAGTGAGCTGGACGAAGCCTGGGCGCTAGAGCATGTCAGGCCGGTGCCCCATCCGTCCGAGCCTTCGCAGGTGCAGAGCCGCCTCTTCGAACAGGTCCGTGCGCAGCTTTCGGCGTCCCTGTTTACCGAGGCGGCGCTGCACATGGCCGGTGTTGTGCCGTTGTCCAACGGGCGGCAATGGACAAATTACCTGCTGGGGCTGGCTGATCTGGATGGACTGGTTATCCACAGGGTCGAAACCGACGAGTCGCCGTACGAAGCCTATGCGCGGGAGCAGGTTGAGTTGGTTGTCGGTCAACTGATCGGCCAGGGCAATCAGCAGACCGTCGAGAAAATCCTGGGCGTGTTACTGAGCAGTCGTGCCGGCCAACAGGCAGTGGTTCGGGAAGGCCTGGCCGTCTTTAGCGGTTTAGCATCGGCCTTGGTCCTGCAGGTACTCAGTTGGTCGGGCGGAACGGTGCACAGGGTACTTTCATACATTTGGGGTCGCACCACGACAGTCGATCCGTCGGCGATATTTACGCGAGAGGAGGATGTGCCGGGCGATCCGTTCCTCGGTATGCTCGATGGCTTCGCACAACGCAGTGAAGTTGCGAAAAGGCTGAAGTTGAGTCCCGAGTTTCTGGCCTTGTACCTGAACATCGGCGACGGTGTTGGAAACGTTCCCGGGACCAGCCCCTTCCTGCCAAGTGCGCTGTATTACTTGACGGTTTACAACCGAGCCGTGGCGCTCAGTCAGACCGACGAATCGCAGTTGCTCAGCTATCTGGAGCTCGTCAACAAGTTGCCTGATAACTTGGCGAATCACGGGCTCAGTTTGGTACAGGAGCATACCGCCCAATTACTCGCCGAGTTGTTTGATTGGAGCGTCGAAGAGGTGCGCGCCTGCGCTGCTCGGGTCAACCCCAAGCAAGGCTACATTCGCAATCTTGAGCACTTCGATCTGTTTACGCGCCTACGAGCGTTCAGCCTTGAGAGCACGCTCGATGCCTTGACCACGCTGAAGCTCGGCACACTGGTCCCCGATGCAAGGTTCGAGGCGTATCAAACCGTGGCCGAGCAAGTCGCGGCCGTCCTGGCTGATCCAAAACGGTCATCGCCGTTGTACGGTATCGACGCCGTGAACGACGAGGTGACGGTCGACTGTTCAATCGAAGGCCCCACCGAGCTGGTTGCCAACAGCGGACAAACGACGGAATTGACCGTCACGGTGACCAAGGGAGGAGAGGCGCAGCGCAACGTCAATGTCTACTTTAGCGCCAAGCTGTGCTCCGTCGAGCCCCCGATCGCCACGACCAATGAGCACGGTCTAGTCAGGGTCACCGTGCGTGCCGGTACTGCGATGGGGCGCGATGTCATCAGCTATCGACTCGATGCTCGCGAGCCACAGCCGGGGGTCATTATCAATTTGGTGCACGACTCGGCCAGCATCGAATTTCACATTGTGGAAACTGACTTCCTCATCACCGAAGAAAAAATCGGCAATGACGTGACGTTGCGAGCGCAACTGCTCGATAGACGGGGCAACCCGATTGTCAATGCACCAGTAACGTGGCGACTCCCCCCAGTGACTGGGCTGCCCATCTACGTTTCAACCAATGCGCAAGGGCTGACAGAGGTGACGTTTACCAGCTTGGAAGCGGCGACAGTTGCCCCCACGGTTCACTACGAACTCGGGGGTGCTGGGTTGCCGTTCCTGCCCATCGATTTCAAAGAGTGAACCAACGTTCGATCAACGACTGCGGTGGGCGTCCCGACAATAGCGACGCCGATCTATTAGGAGACGAATATGGCAACGCAAAATGTCACCCGGGCTACCGCGTTGCGTCGCGACGCGTTGATCGAATTTGCTTTAGGCATCAAGGCTATTGATGACAAGGAAGCCAATAAAGATATTCCGGGGGGAATTACAACAGCAGACGACTTGCTGGAGTGGCTGCGTACCGACCCCTTGGACAACCATCAGGTCAAGACCTCCAAGGTCGCCGAAGCGGCCAGTTGTTTTCAACAATACATACATGCGGTGTATCAAAAGCTCGAACCGGGCTACATCAACCGGGAATTCGACCGCAAAGACCTAAAAGACTGGGACATCGCCAGCCAATACCCGCTATGGGCCGCGAGCCAGCTGCTCAAGTGTATGCCCGAGGATTACATCACCCCTTATGCGCGTATTCGCAAGACCAGCTTGTTCAAGGCCCTTGAGAACAACCTCAACCAGACGCGCCTGACCACCGACTCGGTGCAACTGGGCATTCAGCAGTACCTGCGCGCCTTCGAAGACGTATGCAATATCGACGTGCTCAATGGTTATGTCGATGGACACGATGCTCGCAGTGCCGATTATTACTTTGTCGGCCGGGAGCGAATAGCCCCGTATCGCTACCTATGGCGTAAGGCCGATGTCCAGCTGGAGGAGGACACCAAGGCAATAAACCCGGCTGCCTGGAGTGAGTGGAAACCGGTAGACATTCAGTCCGATGTGCAAGTCCTCGACAGCCGTCTGGTCTTTTGGGGGGGGCGCTTGTGCCTGGTCTGGGCCGAGTGGCGACCGGCGTTGTTCGACGGTAACCAGCTGCAAAAACCCTATGAGTTGGAACTGAAGGTGTCCTTCATCAACTTGGGCGGGCAATGGTCGCCGCCCATCCAGTTGCATCTTTCGCAATGGGATAAAGACATCAGCGTCAACTTTCGGCTGATTGCGGTGATGTTGCGAGATGACGACGACCCGCTGTACCCCAAGGGCCGGCTGGCGGTGCATTTGACCAATGCGATGGAAGGCTTGGAGGAATCACAAGCTAATCCGGTGGAAATCTATGAGACCCGCGATGCGCTGTTTCGAAAAGTGCCCGATGAGAATCCGATCATGGACTATCTGGCCATGGTCCGCTTTTTGAAGCCTCAGACACTTCAGCAACGGATCGCGCCGGCGGACTTTCCCAGCCTGACCGAAAGCGTTTCATCGGATGCGACCCCCCTGATGCAAAAAATGACGCTTAAAGCGTTTGTGAAACAGATGCCGGATAACAATCAGCACCTCTATATACAAGGGCACTTCCCTTTGCTGGCCTTGGGTGGGACGGGAGGATCCAAGGACTTCACGTTAACGGTGTGCGATACCTCAGCAGACGACCCGCTTCCGCAAAAAAAGAACGCCTCCACGAATGGCGGTTGGTCTTTTGATTGGCTTTGTGTGCAACACACCAATTTCGATAATGTGAAGGCAACCATTACCGTGGAAGCGGAGGGCGAGGGCTCAAAGACCTTTGAGCTGAGCATGAACGGCGCTCCCGCTGAGCCCCCTCTTCCTGAGGTGCTCAAGACTAACCTTAGGGGCGCGCAGTTCCTGCATCTCACCGATCCGGAACTGACGCTTGAGTATGTACGCCTGAACACGCTGATCGGCGCAGAGTTGGTGACCCGTTCCAATGTCTCCATCGATGCAGTGCTGGATTGGGACACCCAGTTCCCGGATGAGCCGCCCATACCCGGAGGAGACGAGCCCAACGGGCCGTTCGACGGTGCCAATGGGTTGTTTTTCTGGGAACTGTTCTTTCATTTGCCTCATCTGGTGGCGACACGGCTCAAGGATGAGGACCGTTTCGTCGAAGGCCAGCAATGGTTGCATTTCATATTCGATCCCCAGGCCCCCGCTGCTTCGGGCGGTCGCTTGGCGGACCCGAAACGGCGCTATTGGCGTTGCCGACCATTGAGTGTGGACAGCGACGAAACCGGGGTGGGATGCGAAGCGAACGGCCCGACTGATCCGGATGCGATTGCCTATTCCACTCCGCGGCATTATCAGATGCTGATCTATCTGGACTACGTCGATAACCTGCTGGCCTGGGGGGACTGGCTGTACCGGCAGTTGACGCGTGACAGCCTGGTTGCGGCGAAGCTGCAGTATTTGCGTGCGAAAAATCTGATGGGCGAACCACCGCATGCACGCATTCTCAGCCAATGGACGCCGGCCACTTTGGATGAACTGGTCGAGGAGCTGCAAGACAGTGCCGCGCTCAAGGCGTTTGAACGCGAGGTGACGGTGGAGCGAGGGTGGCTACCGGTCAAGACCCGCTTCTTCGAGGA
This sequence comes from Pseudomonas sp. R4-84, assembly GCF_054130985.1. NCBI lineage: Bacteria > Pseudomonadati > Pseudomonadota > Gammaproteobacteria > Pseudomonadales > Pseudomonadaceae > Pseudomonas > Pseudomonas sp. R4-84. The sequence goes on along the minus strand of NZ_CP096390.1, from coordinate 4,335,426 downwards.
CTACGGTTTGATCGGTACGGAGCGCTTCCGCTTGCCGGTGAGCCAGCGAGTCTTGCAGCTTTATGACCTGCCGGCCCAACGCATGTACAACCTGCGCAATAACCTGACCATCGATGGCCGGCCGATGTCTGTCGAGCTGTTCAGCACGATCAATCCTTCCGATCTGCTCGGTCATCTTGCGGCAGGAGGTGTTGGTCCGGTCAGGCCCATTGGCGGGCCTTTGCGTGTGGCAGCATTCCGTTGGCGGGTGTTGTTCGATGCGGCCATGCGGGCCACGCAATATCTGCAAGAGTGCGGTAATCAAGTGATGCGCTTGTTGGAACAGCAAGACCGCGTTGACCTGGAATTGTTGCAGCAACGCCACCTGACCGAACTGGGCGATTTCACCGTAGCCATGCAAGAGGAAAACCTCGCTCAGCTAAGGGCCAGCCTGGCGGCGTTGCACAGCAGCCGCGCGATCACGGAACAGCGCCGCGCCCACTACGCGAAGCTGCATCTGGATAATATTTCCAGTGCGGAATACAAGGTTATGTCGGACCTCGATTCCGCCAAGGCATTATCGGCGGTAAGCACGGGTTTCCACATGGCTGCGGCAGTCATCGATGCTTTTCCCAACGTGTTCGGCCTGGCCAACGGCGGGCATCAGCTTGGCAGCCTTCCCAGAGCCGTAGCTTTTGGGTTTCAAATCGGGGCCGACGTGGTGCGCAGCGACGCCGAGAAGGATGCAACCTCGGAAAGCTACCGGCGGCGACGTGAAGAATGGGCCCTGGCGCGAGATCAGGCGGCCTCTGAGCTGGTGATGATCGATGACAATATCATCGCCCAGGAACATGCGGTCGCGGCGGCGCAAGCCAATCTGGAGTACATCCTAAAAACCAATACCCAGACCCAGGTGCTCTATGACTTCCTGCTTACCCGGACTACAAGTGTCGAGTTGTATCGCTGGTACCTGGGGCGATGCAAGACGTTCCATTATCAGGCCTATGATCAAGTCGTCAGTTTGTGCCTCAGCGCGCAAACAGCCTTGCAGCTGGAGACGGCGGAGTTTGGCCTTTCCCACATACGCACCGATGCCTGGCTGGACAATCATTACGGCTTGACCGCCGGGGATGCGCTACGGCTCGATTTGCTCCGTATGGAAGCCGATTATCTGTTGCGCTACGAGCGACGCCTCGAATTGGTCAAAACCGTGTCTCTGCGCCAATTGTTCGACGATTACGATCAAGACGACGCTGATGATTGGGCCGGCGCACTGGCACAGTTGCGCGAAAGCGGCGTGTTGAATTTCAGCCTGTCTCAGTTGCTGTATGACCGTGATTATCACAACCACTATTGCCGCCAGATCAGCGCGGTGGACGTCACCCTGCCGACGTTGCTCGGTCCCCATGAAAATGTCTGTGCAACGCTGACACAGGTCAGCAGCGCGACGGCCATCAATCCCTCGCTTCAGTCGTTGCAATATTTCTATGAAGACGACGTCGTGATTGCCCCCCCCGACGTACTGTTGAACGTTAGCAGCGGTGAACACATGGCCATTTCCATCGGAGTGGATGATTTCGGCATGGCTGCGTTGAGACCCGAGGAGGGGTTGCGCAACCCCTTTGAAAACACCGGGGCCGTGTCTCGATGGACGCTGGCCTTCCCATGGGCAGACCAACCACGGGCGGAACAACAGTTGCAGGCCCTCACTGATGTCATCGTGAAGATCCGGTACACCGCCAAAACGGGCGGGCCGGCCTTTTCCAGCCGAGTCCAAACGTACGTGAAAGACTACACCGCCCGCGCAAGAGGTGAAAAATGAGCCAGGAACCCATCAACACCCGGACCAATATTTGCCTCAATGGGCATTTTGAGACGTCTGCGCATTGGAACTTCGGCAATCCCCCTGCTAGGAAATTGGGCCAATGGGAGGGGCAGAGCATCTATTATTGTTCTCTCTGGAAAGGGACATCATTGCGTCAACAGGTATGTGCCCCTGCAACGCAAGCGACGGGTGCGCAATACACACTGAGCTTTCTCTACGGAAACCGTGGCGATGCCGCCGGTACTTTTTCTCTACGTCGGATCGACACAGAGGACTGCCTGGAAATCTCCCTGCCGCCGACGGGCAGCCGTGTGGGCGATAGCGAACCTCTGGCACTGGAGCTGACACGCTGCACCTCGCTGGTACAGTTTGATGTCGATCAAGGCGACCAGTTCGAATTTGAAATAAAGAGTGATACCACGGCCACACAAAGCACGGATCTCATCATCGCCCGGATCGATTTCCACCTTGAACTTGAACCGCTTGAACTCACACACATCGTCAACGATGGCGAGGTGCACGCTGTCAATGGCAACCCCACCCTTTACCTTTGTCACGGTGCGACGGGCGATAGAAGCCACCCAATATCCTTCGAGCTCGCGGCGGATAGCCCATGGGCTGGAACCGAAGTGTTGCTGTGGAGCCTGGACAACCCTGAGGAAATGGTGGTCTTGGACCCAGACTGGGATGAAACCCAATCGATCGACGAGGTGTGGCTGGCCGACTGTCCGACGCCCACCAGTAATGACACGCTGCAGTTCAACCTATCGATTTACAGCAAATACCACGCTGATCGTTATGAGATTGCCGTGTCGCTGGGGCACCATCGGTTACTGGTAGAAAGTGCTAGGGAACCGGCCCACCAACCAGTGATCGAGCATGATCAGTCGGTCACGATTGGCGTTTATGTGAAATCGTATTACCTCGGCGGGGCCATGCAAAATCATCCGGTGTCCTGGATGTTGGGTGAGGAGGAGCTTGGTATCAGCCAAACCAATGCCGCCGGCTACGCCGAATTCGTGTTCGCTCCCACTATCGGGGGCACGCATGAGATAGAGGCCCGCGTTGACAGTCTCTTCCATGCCGGAGGTCATGCAGCGCACGCATTCACGGTGCGAGCCCATGACGAAGATCCCTTGAAGGCTGTGCTGGTCAAGTTCCCCGATAGGGACACCCCACTTCCTTGGGGTAAAGAGCCTGGCCGACCTGAGCGTGGCGCAACGTATGAAATCGAGGTGATATTTCCCCACGACAGCCCTTTGCTCGGGGGCGATGTCTGGCTGGAGTATGACGGTAGCGACCCTGCGTTGATGGGCGTCACGGTCTCGCCTGACTTTAAACATGAAGTGCCTATCGAAACTTCATTATTCTGGACTCTGGTTTCCGCAGAAGGGAAGAACGAGGAGTTCCAATTGCGCCTTGTCAGCGCCGACTTGGAGGAGCCTTCGGTACGAAACCACATGTTGTTGGCCCGCCACGGTCTTGAACTCCAGATCGGTGACGTCCGCGAAGCCAACCGGGTGCCGGTGGTGGATGAGCAAGACTACGTCTGGTGCATGTTGCAAGTGGTGGACCGAAGTGAAGAGCCCCTCGCGGATGTGCCGGTGGAGTGGGAAACCTCTGTAGGAATACAGCGCACCTATACCGGCGCGAGCGGCTGGGCCAGCGTGGTCGATCGACCTACGACAGACGGTGATTACACCCTGGTGGCACGGGTCAATCCCAAAGAGGGCGAGTCAGCGCTGGAGCAGGAGTTTGCGATCGAGACATTGCCGACCAGTGCATGGAGCACGGCGAGTTTCATGCTCGATGAAGTTGCGGTCGAGCGGGTGGGCGCGGGTGTGGTTTGCCGGATGGGGCAGACGTATCAATTGCATCTGAAGGTCGAGGCCGATAGTTCTCTGATCGGCAAAGAGGTTTCCCTGCGTTGGCAAGATTTGGCCAGTGCAGAGTCGATAGTCATTGCCGATATGGAAATTCCGATTCCCATTACCGAAGCTGGCGCGCAATGGAGCGTCGAAGCTTCGGTGGCAGAAACCAGCGGCGTGTTTGATTTGCATGTGATATCGGACGATATGGAGGCGCTGGACCTGGCGTTTCGTTTGCTTCCGGACGACTTGAGTGCCGAGGTCCAGTTGTTCTTCGACCAGGTGCCCCAAAACTGGGACGCCGATGTCACGTTGTACCCCTGCATCGGCACGACCCACGACCTGACGGTCGTACCCCTGAATAACCTAGGCGGTTTGCATGGGTTATTGCTCGAAACCACCGTGGAGCCCAGCTTGCCCTCGGACTGGATCATCAACCCACCGTTGTCGGAGCCTGCCGCCATGACAGCTGGCGGCGTGCGCTTTCACTGCGATTTCACCAGCGCGAGCATTGCCGCGCAGCATCGCTGGACGATCAATCTCCTGGGCGTTGGCGAGCTAGCCCAACCCTCGGCTCTGGAGATGAACCTGGGCCACAACCTGGTCAGGCTCGATACGCCTTATGAGGTCGCGTTTGATCCAGTGTTGAGTAACGACGAAAGCGCGCGGTTGGCCCTGCGCTACGTATCGGGATTCACTGGCAAACCAGCGAGCGGTGTCAGCGTGGTTTGGGACGATGGCGAATCCTCCCTGAGCGCGGCGGACGGCATTGCCCAACACAACTATCAGCCATCGTCGGGGGGAGACCATGAGGTCGAGGCGTTGGTGCGCAATCCTTATGACGGGAGCGAGATCAAGCACACGTTTAACGTTTACGCCCATGAGGAAGATCCTTGGCTTGACCTGAAGGTGCGAAGTTTTTCGAAAAGCGAACGGCCTTGGGGGGATCAGACATTCTTCCCTCGTCTGCCGGACAGAACGGAATTGACGCTCAGCGTTCCTGAAGGCAGTCCGTTGCTCGACCAAAGGCTGGTGCTGGGGATGAGCGGCGCCCACGAGTTGGAGACGGGATTGATGTTCGAGCCGGTGGGCTTGGGGATAGAGCGGTCTTGGGACGACAAGGATGAGCTGTCAGTTTTCCTCTCCAGTGGGCAGACCGACGCCGCGTTCTACTTGCAGCTATCGGCCTCGCGCTTGTTGGCGCGTTCGCCGTTGAATGCTTTTTCCCTGGGGAGCCAAGAGCCGACGGAGGTCCTGGCGAGCAGCAGTCAGGAAGGAAAGGTCGCCGACTGGGGCGAAACCTTGTCGTTTGAAGTTACCTTGATCAGTGCTTTGACGGGACAGCCGGCCAGAAGGGTCCCGGTGTCATGGGAAGGCACCGATGAAACGATGGAGTCTGCCGCCACAACGACGAACTTTTATGGCGTGGCTCGTATCAGTTTCATCGCAACGGCAGCCGGGTCGGGCAGTGTGACGGCCCGCTCCGCCGGGGGCAGCGAAGTTGTGACGTTCGATTACTATGTGAACGAGCCCTGTGTGATTGAAAGCCTGACCAGCGATAGGCTTGAAGGTGAGCCGGGAGAAGAGATCACCGCCGAGGCCGTGGTGGTCAGTGCCACTACCGGTGAATTGGTCGAAGGGGTGCGGGTGCACTGGTTTTTCAAAGGTGTCGTGCTGGAACCGGTTGTTACGGATGCGCAGGGCAAGGCTCAGATTACCTTTGTGATACCGCCAAGGAGCGGCGATTGCACGCTCAGTGCGTCTGTGCGAGGGGAGTTTGGTTGGGAATCAGCCAGTCTGGTGATAACGGTCAATAGCGAAAATTTTTGGCCTCGGCACTTCAATCTTTTGGTGGGGGGGCATTTTGTAGAATGGCCCCATGCGCATCTCACTCTATCCGCTCCCGTCGAGATCACGATAGAGCTGGAATACGGCGACAGTTTTTTAGCGGGTGCTCCGGATGCCCAGGTCTGTCTTAAATACGTGCGGGGGAGTGAGTCCGAGAACCTGGTGTTTGATCCGCCGTTGGGAGAACTTTTGGTAATGGAGCGGGGGAGCAGTCCGTTGAGGTGGACTGTTTCAACCAACACGGTGCGAGACTATTCGTTTGCGTTGCAATTCTTGATGCCCTTATTCAGAGAGATTTCCCCGTCTCCCCCAATTTCTGGCAGTGTCTTGAGTAAGATCTGACGTTATGTTCGATCACTTCCATTGGCTTTGGGCAACGGCTACCGGGACAGTGCTTTGTTTTTTATGGCGACTGAACCGTCTGTTGCCTATAAATTCCCACCCTTCTTCCACCCCAGATACAACGTCACCAGCTCGGCCCCCAACTCCCCGGGCCGAGCTTGCAACACCGCCATCCCATGGGCACTCAACCGTTCATGCAACGTCGCCCGCGCACTCAAATATTCCACCGTCCCGCAATAAGCCAGCGCGTCAGACACGGTGTGCACCGGCGCTTGGCGCAGGCGGTCGAGGGCTTCTTCGCGCAGGCTTGCCACCAGCACGCGATGGCGTTGGCCCAGGCGTTTGACGGCGGCCAGCAGTTCTTCGTCGTCCTCGTCCCGCAGGTTGGTCACCAGCACTACCAGAGCCCGGCGTTTCTGCCGGGCGAGCAGTTGGGTGACGGCGGCCTGGTAGTCGGCGGGGTGTTGGCTGCTGTCCAGGTCGTAGACGCTGTTGAGCAACACGTTGAGTTGATCGGTGCCCTTGACCGGGGCGAGGTAGCGCGGCTGTTCGCTGGCAAAAGTGCTCAGGCCCACCGCATCGCCCTGGCGCAGGGCGGTGTAGCTGAGCAGCAGGCAGGCGTTGAGGGCGTGGTCGAAATGCGACAACTCGCCGTCCTGGCTGCGCATGCGCCGGCCGCAGTCGAGCATGAAGATGATTTGCTGATCGCGTTCGTCTTCGTATTCCCGGGCGATGGGCGTGCGGTGGCGGGCGGTGGCTTTCCAGTCGATCTGGCGCAGGCTGTCGCCTTCGCGGAATTCGCGCAATTGATGGAACTCCTGGCCTTGGCCGCGGCGTTGCCGCTGGCGGATGCCGAGCTGGCTGAGCCAGTTGTCCACCGCCAGCAGTTCGCCGTCGTACAGACGGGCGAAGTCCGGGTAGACGCGGGTGCTGTCGAGCGCGTCGATCAGGCGTTTATCGCTCCACAGGCCCATTGGGCTGGGCAGGTTGATTTCGCAATGTTCGAAGGTGAAGTGCCCGCGCTTGAGCGGGCGGACGCGGTAGCCGAGCTGGGTGAGCTGGCCGGGTTGTAGTTGTGCTGAAACAGGCAGTTGTTCGAAGTCCAGGCCATTGGGCACGTGATCGAAAATCTCGATTTCCAATGGCTGGGGCAGGTCGTGGCGGATGTCCAGGCGCACTTCACTCCATCGGCCCAGGGCCAGGCTGCCGGGCAAATGGCGTTGGACTCCGGGCGAGGGCAGGCGCCGGACGCGCACCGCGTCGAGTATCGACAGGGCCAGCAGCGCTAACAGCAAGCCCCAGTGGATCGACAGCAAAGTCGAGGGCACCGCGATGCCCAGCGCGCGCAATGCGCCCAGCACAATGCCGACGGTCAGCAGGATCGCGAGCCAGGCGAGCAGCAGGCGGGAGGGTTTCATGGTCGCGACTTTCCCGTGGCGAGGGAGCTTGCTCCCGCTGGGCTGCGAAGCGGCCCCCTGGATTTGACGGACACACCGCAAGGGGAGGCTGCGCCTCCAGCGGGAGCAAGCTCCCTCGCCACGCAGAGCACTTCGGTCCGAGACAAATTCACAACCTTGGCGCCGACACTTGATCGAGCAACTGCCTCAGCACCTGGTCCACCGAAAGCCCTTCGATGTCCAGCTCCGGCGCCAGCCGTACGCGGTGGCGCAGCACGGCCAGGGCGCAGCCCTTGATGTCGTCCGGCACCACGAATTCGCCGCCGCGCAACATCGCGCGCGCGCGGGCGCAACGCACCAGGGCAATCGAAGCCCGAGGCCCGGCCCCCAGGGTCAGGCCAGGCCAGGTGCGGGTGGCGCGGGCCAGGCGCACGGCGTAGTCGAGCACCTGGTCGTCCATCGGCAGCTCGCTGGCGATGCGTTGCAGCGCTTGCACGTCCTTGGCTTGCAACACCGTGCGCAACGGCTGGACGTCGAGCATGTCGGCGCGGGTCGAGCGGCTGACCTGGCGCACCATGTTCAATTCCTGATCGGCGTCGGGGTAGTCCATGCGCACCTTGAGCATGAAACGGTCGAGCTCGGCCTCCGGCAACGGGTAGGTGCCTTCCTGTTCGATCGGGTTCTGGGTCGCGAGCACCATGAATGGCTGGGCGATCGGCAGCGCGCGGCCTTCGAGGGTGACCTGGCGCTCCTGCATGGCTTCGAGCAACGCCGCCTGGGTCTTGGCCGGCGCGCGGTTGATCTCGTCGGCGAGCAGCAGGTGGGTGAACACCGGCCCCTTGCGCAACTTGAACTGCTCGCTCTGCAGGTCGTACACCGCATGGCCGGTGACGTCGCTGGGCATCAAGTCCGGGGTGAACTGGATACGCGCGAACTCCCCGCCAAAACAGCGGGCCAGGGCGCGCACCAGCAACGTCTTGCCCAGCCCGGGAACGCCTTCGAGCAGGACATGACCGCCGGCGATCAGCGCCGTGAGCACATCATCGATCACGGCTGCCTGGCCGACCACGGCCTTGTGCAGCTCGGTGCGGATCGCCTGGGCCAGTTGACTGGCGCGCTGGCGTTGCTGGGCGGCGTGGGCCTGGTTGTCTGAGGGCTCGTTCTGTTCAGTCGTCAATTCTGGCGTTCTCCTAACGGTTTATAAGGCATTCCTGAGGGTTTGCAAAAGGCCGACCTGACGGCAGAAGTCGGCGCTGGACAGGCGTTGTTTCGGCCGGGGGCTGAGGGCCTGGCTGATGGTTCGCGTGGGTTGGCGCGTCAGACGAGCTAGCACTTGCCATTGTTCGGCGACCACCAGTTGTTCGAAACCCGGATGAAGCTGGCGCGCCCGGCGCAGCACGTCCTGTTGCAGGCTGTGCAACAGGTGTTGCTGGCCGTTGTGGCGCAACTGGAAGGCGGCGCTGGCTTGCAGGTGTTCTTGCAGTTGGCGTCGCGCCTTGGGCGCCGGTTGTTGCAGCGGGCCATGGCGCACCGCCGACCGCCACAGCCAAAGGGCGATCAAGGCCAGCAGCGCCACGATGGCCTGAGGGAAGTAGCGCAGCAGCAGGGTCAGCAGGTTGTCGTGGTCGGTATTGAACAGCAGCGTGACGTCGTTATCGGCGCTCAGGTACCAGAGCAGCCAGGCGTTGTCGTACTGGTCGATCTGGTCGTTCTTCCACAGCTCGGCGTCGGTCAGCACGGTGATCGTGCCCAGACCGTGACTCAGTTGCATCAGGTGAGTCGCCGCCGCGCTGTTGGCCCAGGCCTGGGCGAGGTTCAGCGGGTCTTCGAGGTGAAAGTCGGTGTCGAAGCCGATGTAGGCCGGCGCCTCTTCGTCTTCCAGGTACAGTTTGGTCAATTCGGGGTAGGGATCCTTGATCAGCTCCGGCTCCGGTGCCTTGAGGTCCTTGCTCAAAAGTTGGCGCAGGCGCACGCGGTCCAGCAGCAGGTCGCCGCTGCTGTTCGTGCTGTCGTCCCACAAGGCCTCGGCGACGAACAGCAGGCGCCCGCCGGCGCGGGTCCAGTTCATCAACTGGTCGACTTCCCGTGGCGTCATGTTGCTGCGTTCGCCCAACAGCAACAGGCTGCGTTGGTGCGGTTCGAGCGTGGGCAGCACGTCCAGGCTGTTGGCGTGTTCAACATTGATGCCTTGCTGGCGTAAGAATCGTTCGGCGGCCAGGTACGGGTTGGCCTGGGCTTCGGGGGAGGGGCCGTGCTCGATGGTTTCCTGATAGGGCACGGCCTTGAGGTACAGGTACACCGCCAACGCACAGGTCAACGCGGCACCGACTGCGCCGATCACCCACCCCGTGCGCTGGCTCATCGGGACGCTCCGGGGCCGAACAATTCGCGCCAGCCATTGCACAACTGCTGTTGCAGATGGGCGGGCGGAGGGCGGTGTCCATAGGCAATGTTCTGCCAATGCAGGGTCAGGTGCCTGCTGAAGGCCATCAGCGGTTCGTGCTGGAGCTGTTCAACCCGTTGCAACACCTGGCCTTCGGTGTCGGCCGGCTTGAGGGGCATGTTGAACTCATGGTGCAAACGGCTGAGCAGCGCTCGGTACAACAGGCCCAACGCCTCGCGTGGCGCGTCGGACCACAACTGCTCGGCGCTGGCCGCGACATCGTTCGGCAAGCTCTCTTCGCGGATATCCAGGCCAAACATGCGTGCCGGCGCGGGGCGCTCCGCCGGCAGGCGTTTCGTTGGCCGGTAGTTGGCGAGCGCCTTGAGCCGTTCACGATAGTGCCAGGCCAGCCAGACGATCGCGCCCACCAGCGTGGCCCAGAGCAGCGCCTGGATCAGCGCAGCGATCGTTTCGAAGCGTTTGGCGCTCCAGTTGAACATCGATTTCAGCCAGCCGGGGGCTTCATCGGTTTCGGCCGATTCGGTGGCTTCTTTGCCGAATCGATAGCGCGTCACGGTTTCCGGATTCTTGAAAGGGGGTGCGTCGAGGATCGCCTTGATGCGCTCGCGAGAGGCTTGGCTGGTGACGGGTTGGTTGAGCAGGCGAGGGCTCTGGGGTGCGTTGCTGTTGTCATCGGCCCATGCGGGTGGCGCCAGCGGCAGGAGGGTCAGGGCGAGCAGCGCCAGGGCAGGCGCTACGGTGCCCAGGCGTTGGCGCAGGCGGCGGAACACCAGCTCGATGTCCCAGGCTTCCAGCAGGGTGCGTCGATTCAGGTAGAGGCTGAAGCCGCAGGCGACGTAGATCGGCTCCCAGACAATCAGCAGCAGCGGATAGAGGACATTGAGCAGGTGTTCGAGCCACAGCCAATCGTGTTCGGCGACGGCGATCAGGGTTTGCCAGTCCCATTCCAGTTCGACTTGTTGCGGCACGAATAGATAGAACAGGGCCATCAGGCCGAACCACAAGACGGTCTCCAGGTGCACGCCGAGGATGGTCAACCATTGCGCGGCGCCGCCGTTGCGTTGCAGCAGCACGCGCAAGCGCTGCTCTCGTGCCTCGCCGGCGAGCCCTTCGAGTTGCACGACGGGCATCAGGAAGCTGCGGCTCAGGCTCAGCCGGCGCCAGGTCAGGCTGGCCAGCAATTGTGGCTTGAGCAGCGTCGGCCATTGGCGCAAGGCCTGTTTCAAGGTCGGCGTCTCGCCAAACAGCGCCTTGGACAAGATGTACAGGGGCAGGCGTTCGAAGGCCGGTTTCAGCCACCAGAATATAAACACCACCAAGGAGGGCGAGTCCCACAGCAACAAGGTCAGTAGCGCATACACCGGCAGTGTGACGATGGCCCAGCTGGCCATCAGCAACCGCCGGTGCTGCTGGGTCATCAGTACGCCGAGGTCCATGGCTTCCCAGGTGGTGCGTGGGCGGATCGCTACCGTGACGTCACTCAGGCGCATGCTGGCCTCGCCCGGCGAACAGCAGGTAACCGATCACCAGCAGCCACAGTAGCGCGCCGATGGTGTATTTGGTGGAGGGTGTCGCGGCGCTGGAGGACCAATAGGCCTCGACGAACGCTGCAATGAGCAGGAAGAGGATCACCCCGGCGATGATCAGCACGCTTTTGCCGGCGGCCAGTCGCAAGGCTTCGCCCCGCGTGAGGCGTCCCGGCGCGATCAGCGCCCAGCCCAGTTGCAGGCCCGCGGCACCGGCCAGGGTGATGGCAGTCAACTCGAAAGCGCCATGGCCAATGACGAACGACCAGAACGTCCCGCCCGAGCCGATCTGGGTCAGGTGCCCGGCCACCGCGCCAATGGTCAGGCCATTGAAGAACAGGAAGAACGCGCTGCCCAGGCCGAACAGCAAACCACTGGCGAATGTCTGAAAGGCAATCCCGATGTTGTGCATGATGTAGTAGCCGAACATCACCCAATCCTCGCTGGCGGCCCGCTCGATCGAGCGCCCCAGGTGCCCCGCCGCCGGGTCGTACATACCGCGGATCTGGCTGACTTCCTCGACGCTCAGCAGGCTGTAGACCAGCTCGGGGAACAGGTACACCAGCAAGCCGACGCCGACGAGGCTGCCGATGAACATCAGGCCCGCCGCCAGGACGAATCGCCATTGTTCGCGCACCAGGCGGGGGAAGCCGGCCAGGATAAAAGTCGCCAGGCCGGTCGAGGGGTGGCTGCGGTCCCGGTAGAGTTGCTGGTGTCCGCGCAGCGCCAGTTGCTGCAAGGCGTCCACCAGCAAGCTGCTGTAGCCCCGGGCCTGGGCCAGCGCCAGGTGTTGGCAGAGCTGTCGATAGGCGTGGGGAAAGTCGCTGCTCTGGGGGACGTTGCGGCGGCGCTCCAGTTGGTCGAGCAGGCGGGACAGGTGTTCCCATTCCCCTTGGTGGCGGCTTTCGAACAGGCTTTGCTTCATGTCGGCCCCAACAGGCCGCGGGCGATGCCATTGAGTTCAGCCACGGCCCCGGTGGGGTGCACCTTCAATGGCGCGGCCAGGATTGCCGCCAGTTCGGTGACCCTGGCGTCGGACAATTGTGCCTGGCGCTCGGCGAAACCCAGCACGGCGCGTTGTTCCACCAGTGCCAGGGCAAAGGGCGGGCGTAGCGGCCGGGCCATTGGCAATTCGGGACGCTTGACCGGTTGCTCGCGATAAACCACCAGCGTGCCAGCGGCCAGGTCGCCCAAGCGCTTGAAGGTCGGGTGTTGCAGGCAGCAGAGCGCTCCAAAGGTGTAGCCGAACGGCAGCATGTCGACGAAGCGCAGCAGGTTGCGGATCAACGAGGCAGACCAGCCGATCGGCCGACCATCATCCTGCACCACGCGCAACCCCATGATCTGCTTGCCGGGGGAGCGGCCCTGGTTCAGCACCTCGAACAACACCATGTACCACCAGCTGACGATGAACAGCAGGATCGAGCCCAGGCCGATCCCCAGTTCGCCGAAGAACGCCAGGACGACAAAGAACAGGCCGAGCACCAGCCCGCGTATCACCAGGTCGATGGCGAAGGCCAGCGCACGAGGCATCAGCCCCGCCGGGCGCAGTGGCAGGTCGATGCCTTCGGGCGTTTCGACCTGGTAACGCGTGTCCAGTGGCGGCGACAGCGGCGCGTTCCTTTGCAGTGCTGGTGTCTCGAGCATGGGCAACCTGTGATGGCCGTTCGAACGTTCGATCTCGGCGCAGATGCTAGGGTCTGTATGAATGTGTTCGCGCGAAGGCCAGACAAGGCGAAACGGGGCGAGGAAGTGGAATGTACTGGAGTACATGAGCATTCCGAGCCCCGTTTCAACGCAGTATGGGCGAGTGCGGATACATTTCGTACAGAGCCTATCAGTCTTCGGGCGGGCGCACGATATGGCCGTGTATGTCATTTCATGGCCTGCAACAGGATTAAAGGCGCGAAGGCTGGCGGGCGCAGGGTACGAACGCCTAGACTTCGCCAGTCCTCAGCCCAGGAACACCCCGTGACTTCCATCTTCTGGTACGACTACGAAACCACCGGCATCAACCCACGGTGCGACCGCCCCTTGCAGGTGGCGGGAATACGTACCGATTTCGACCTCAACGAAATCGCCGAGCCGGTGAACCTGTATTGCCGGCCCAGCGATGACATCCTGCCCCACCCGGCGGCCTGCGCCATCACCGGCATTACGCCCGCGTGCCTGGCGGAAAAGGGCTTGAGCGAAGCCGACTTCATGACACGCGTCCATGCGCAATTGGCTGCGCCTGGGACCTGTGGTGCCGGCTACAACACCTTGCGCTTCGACGACGAAATGACTCGCTACAGCCTGTATCGCAATTTCTTCGATCCGTACGCTCGGGAATGGCAGGGCGGCAATAGCCGCTGGGACCTCATCGACCTGGTGCGCGCCGCCTATGCGCTGCGCCCCGAGGGCATCGTCTGGCCGCAGGAGGATGGCCGCGTCACCCTCAAGCTCGAACGCCTGACGGCCGCCAACGGCATCGACCATGGCCAGGCCCATGACGCGCTGTCGGACGTGCGCGCGACCATCGCCCTGGCCCGGTTGATCCGCGAAAAACAACCCCGGCTCTACGACTGGTTGTTCCAGTTGCGCGGCAAGCAGAAGGTGATGGACCAGATCCGCCTGTTGCAGCCGATGGTGCATATATCCGGGCGCTTCTCGGCGGCGCGAAACTACATTGGCGTGGTGCTGCCGCTGGCCTGGCACCCGAAGAACCGCAACGCCTTGATCGTTTGTGACTTACACCTGGACCCCCAGGGCTTGCTTGACCATGACGCGCAGCTTTTGCGCCAGCGGTTGTACACCCGCCGCGAAGACTTGCTCGACGGTGAGCTGCCGGTCCCCCTTAAACTCATCCACATCAACAAATGCCCGGTGGTTGCGCCGCTGGCTGTCTTGCGCGCCGAGGACCAACTACGGCTGCAGCTGGACATGGAGGGCGTGCATCAGCGGGCGCTGCGGCTAAGTGACGCACAACACGTCTGGCAAGACAAACTCCAGGCTATTTACGGGCAAGAAGACTTCACTGCCAGCGAAGATCCCGAGCAGCAATTATATGCAGGGTTTCTCGGTGATCGTGATCGCCGTTTATGTGAACAAGTTCGCATGGCGGATCCGTCTGATTTGGCCCAACAGCAGTGGCCATTCGATGATGAACGCCTGCCGGAATTATTGTTTCGATATCGTGCGCGCAACTTTCCAGAGACCTTGGATCCAGCGGAACAACAGCGTTGGACACTTTTTTGCCAGCAACGCCTGTCTTTGCCTGAATGGGGCGCGCCGAATACGCTGAGCAATTTTGATGAGGCGATGACAGAATGGATGGACCTATCTTCGCCGTTGCAGCGCGATGTGCTGATGCAATGGCAGGGCTACAGCCAACAATTGCGCAAACGTTTTAGCCTCTAAACTGCCACGCAGCTATTGAAAGCCAGGGTAAAAACCCAGGCATAAAAAAACGCCAGCAATCGCTGGCGTTTCTGCTTGTAGGCTCCACCTCTTAACGCGCGGCGCCGCTGGCGAGGCTTAGCCCAGCAGGGTTGCCCAGCCTTCTACCACGTCACCGCCCCACTTGGCTTTCCACTCTTTCAACGTCTTGTGGTTGCCACCTTTTGTTTCGATGACTTCGCCATTGTGCGGGTTTTTGTATTGCTTAACTTTACGAGCACGTTTGGTGCCGGTCGTTTTTACCGCGCCGCGGGGTGCTTTACCCGACTTGGCTTCTGGATCCAGCAGGGCAATGATATCGCGCAGGGACTTGGAATATTCGCCCATCAGCGTGCGCAGTTTGCCTTCGAATTCCAATTCTTTTTGCAGTTTGTCGTCTTTGGAGAGGTCGGCCAGACGTTGTTGCAATTCTTCAATAGCTTGTTTTGTGGCGTTGTATTCGGTGATCAGAGACATGGGGACTACCTTATGTAGGACGCTGGTGACAAGGAGACAGTGAAGCAATAGTAATCAGACAGTTTCATCAAGTAAACATTTAAGCCGTGTTTATTTAGTTAAATAGTGCGGGTGCCATGGAAATGGGCATCGCAAATAAATACTCGATGCTGTCTTCATATCCGTTCACACAATTGCGGCGCAGCCACAGGCCACGTCGCGCGCAGCCTCGGTGGTCCCGGGCGGGCAGGGTGTGCGATCGATACTGCAGTTTTGCTACGCAATGGCTAGAATGGCCGCCTTTTTGCGAAGTTCTGGAGTTCCCCTCATGCGCACTTTTCGGCTGGTGATCGCTTGCCCGGACCGCGTCGGTATCGTTGCTAAAGTCAGTAACTTTCTGGCGTCCCATAATGGCTGGATCACTGAAGCGAGCCATCACTCGGACAACCAAAGTGGCTGGTTCTTCATGCGCCACGAGATCCGCGCCGACTCGCTGCCCTTTGGCCTCGAAGCCTTTCGCGAGGCATTCGCCCCGATTGCTGAAGAGTTCTCGATGGATTGGCGTATCACCGATACCGCGCAGAAAAAGCGCGTGGTGCTGATGGCCAGCCGCGAGTCTCATTGCCTGGCTGACTTGCTGCACCGCTGGCACAGCGATGAGCTGGATTGCGACATCGCGTGCGTCATTTCCAACCATGACGACTTGCGCAGCATGGTGGAGTGGCACGGCATTCCTTATTACCACGTCCCCGTCAATCCGCAGGACAAGCAGCCGGCGTTCGCTGAAGTCTCGCGGCTGGTCAAGCAGCATGACGCTGAAGTGGTGGTGCTGGCCCGCTACATGCAAATCCTGCCGCCATCGCTGTGCAGCGAATACGCGCACAAGGTCATCAATATCCACCACAGCTTCCTGCCGTCTTTCGTCGGCGCGAAGCCGTACCACCAGGCATCGATGCGCGGCGTGAAACTGATCGGCGCAACGTGCCACTACGTGACCGAAGAGCTGGACGCCGGCCCGATCATCGAGCAGGACGTGGTGCGTGTCAGCCACAGCGACAGCATTGAAGACATGGTGCGATTCGGTCGCGACGTGGAGAAGATGGTGCTGGCGCGCGGCTTGCGTTATCACCTGGAAGACCGCGTGTTGGTACACGGCAACAAGACCGTCGTATTCTGATCCAACGCAGAACCCGGTGAGGGAGCAAGCTCCCTCGCCGCGATTAGCCTTGAGAGGGCGTGGACCATGACCGATCCCTTGGACAAAGCCACCGCCAAAGCTCCGCCCACCGTGGGCGAGGGCTGCCTGAGCCGCTACGATCCCGACGCGTTGAGCCCCGAGGACGGCACTGAGTTTCCCGACGCCGCGAAGCTCTGGGACGAGCTGAACGACAAGCCTCAGGGCGACTCCGAACCCAATCAATAAAGGGTCAGGCCTGCCTGAGCCTGATCAGCTTCTTGATCAATGGTCGCCCGACCATCAGGACAAACACTGGCCCTCCGGCCAGCAGATAGAAGTAATAGGTCACCGCTCGCCAGATCAGAATCGCCGCCGCCGCGGTGGATTTTCCTACCATGGGCGCCAGTAGCGCCGCCGAGGTCAACTCCGCCGCTCCGGCGCCGCCCGGCAGCAGGCTGAACTGCCCCGCGCTCAGAGAGAGCATCTGGATCAGGAAACTCCACGCCCATTGCAAATCCGCCCCCAGCCCTTTCAATGCCAGATAAAGCACGCTGTAGCGCAGCACCCAGTGCAGGCAGGTCAGGCCGAACACTTGGAAAAGTGTCATTCGGGGCAACTTCAACGTATCGGTGAACGCCGCCAGGAAATTGAGGATCTTGCGTCCCCAACGCCGGCGAGTGCTGGTTTTCACCCGTAGGTGGCGCAGCACTCGGGCACCCAGCAGAATCAGCCGGCGATGGTAGCGCGCGACCAGGGCGCAGCAGGCCAGGCCGCCGAACATCGAAATCGCGCTCAACGCCAGCATCCATTCCATGCGCTGGCTGAGGTTCTGGAACAGCGCGTAGAACAGGATGCCCAGCAAGGCACACAGGAAAAACAGCAGATCGCTCAACTGATCCATCGCGAATACGGCGCTGCCATGGGCCGGGCGCACGCCGTTGCGCGCCAGCAGGGCCATCAGCGTCAAGGGGCCGCCGCTGCCGCCGGGCGTCGCGCACATGGCGAACTCGGTGGACATCACCACGCCCATGCTTTTGACCGCGCCGATGCGCCCACGGTGCTCGCCCAGCAGCAAACGCAGGCGCATCGAGTTCAGCGCCCAGCACAGCACAATCATGCCGAGCATGACCAACAGCAGCGACAACGGAAAGCGCTGCACCCGCGACCACATTTCCCCACCGCCCACCAGCATCGGCACCACAAGCGCGATGAGCAGGGCGGCGACCAGCCAGATCAATCGCTTCATGCGGCGTTACTGACCCGCAGGCCCTGGGTTGCCAGCCAGCCGGCCTTGGTCATCGGCACACGTCCGTCCTCAAGCAGGCGCTGCAGGGTGCGTAGCCAATAATCCCGGGAAAAACCGTGGCGCATGTCCACCGGGTGCAGCCCCAGGCGAATCACAGGTGCCTGGCGCCAGCGCTGTTCGCGCTGGTCGCTGATGATTTTCGACAGGCCCCGGCGCCAGGCGCTGCGCGCGCTCCAGACCAGGCCCGGCGCATCGATCTGGGTGAACTCGGGCAAACGGTAAAGGTGTTGGGTATCGCTGGTGTAGCTCAGAGGCAGCTGGCGCAAGGCTTGCCGGGTGCCTTCGCTCATCAGCCAGGCGGGCGCGACGAAACCTTGGAGCGGCCATTGGTACCGCTGGAAGATTTCGATACCGGCTCGTAGGCGAGCGAGGGCGGCCTCTTCGGACAATCCATAGAACTCGCCTTCGTGGGTGTAGACCCGCCGCATGAAAAAGTCCTTGGGATGAAGGGCGGGCGGGCCGTCGTCGCAATGGTAGTAACCGTGCAAGACCAATTCATCGCCGCGCTCGACCCGGCCGTCCAGCAAGCGCCTGAAGCCGGGGTGATCGTCCAGCGCATTGGCATGATGGAAATCCGGCACCACCAGCCAGGTCATCGGCACCTGGCCAAGGGCGTCGACGGCTTCAACGAAGGGCTGGTAGTCGGGCCAGGTCTGGGGCGCGACGTCATGGAGCACCAACAGCAGGCTGGGGGTGGGATTCATTGCCATCGACGTCGCCTCAACCATTGGCCAGCAGCGGCATCTCTGCGCCGAGCACACTGTAGTAATGGCCCAACAGGCTATTGACCACCGTGTCCCAGGCGTAATGACGCTCTACGTGTCGCCGAGCCCTGGCGCCACGTTGCTCGCAACCTTCGGCGAACAGCTGTCGAACGGCATTAGCCATGGCCTGCGGATTGTCAGGTGTGCACAGCAGACCGCAGTCCTCCTGGACGATTTCGCTGAACGCGCCTGCGGCGACCGCTACCACCGGGATGCCGCTGGCCATCGCTTCGAGGATCACCAGGCCAAAGGTTTCCTGGTCGCCAGCATGTAGCAACGCGTCGGCGCTGGCCATCAGCCGGGCGACCTGGGGCGCCGGGCAGAATTCGTCGATGACGGTGACATTGTCCGGCACCAGGGCGGGCATCGAAGAACCGACCAACAACAAGTGGTAGCGCTCGCCCAGGCGTTTCATGCACTTGAGCAGCACCGGCAGGTTTTTTTCCTTGGAGCCGCGACCGGCGAAGATCAGCAATCGCGCGTCTTCGGCGATGCCCAGCTCCGCCCGCAATTCGGGGTCGCGGGCGGCGGGGTTGAAGGTCTGGAGGTCTACGCCCAAGGGCTGTACATAGACGTTCTTGACGCCCAGCCCGGTCAGTTTGTCGGCCATGACCTGGCTGGGGGCCAGGACTCGGTCGAAGTTGCCGTACAACTTGCTGACGTAGGCCTCGATGTTGGGCGTGAACCAGCTTCCCATGCGGTTGCTGACCAGCAGCGGCAAGTCTGAGTGATAAAAACCGATGACAGGCACATCGAGCTGGCGCCGGGCATCAAGGGCCGCCCAGGCGGTGAGATAGGGATCGCCTACTTCAATGAGATCAGGCTGCAAGTCGCGCAGGACATTACGCCAGGGCGCCAGGCGAAGCGGGAAGCGATAACCCTTGCCAAAGGGGAGCGGAGGGGCTGGAACTTTATAGATTCCGTCCTGCTCACTCAGGTGAGCGCCAGGAATCAAGAGGCTATGGCGGATACCGGGCCGATTGCCCAGGCGCCGGTGCTTGGCATCCAGATAAGTGCGCACGCCACCGCTGGCGGGGGCGTAGAACATGGTTATGTCCGCTATATGCACGATGAACGTCCCTCCGGTCTGTGTTCTCCTGTGTTGACCTTTAGTAAGAATAGATGTTCGGTTGGGGTTGTGAGGGCGGGTTGTCAGTGGAGTATTGCTGGGTTTGACAGGGCCTCATCGCGAGCAAGCTCGCTGCCACATGGGACCTGTGCGTACCACAACCCTGTGCGAGCTTGCTCGCGATAGGGCCCGCCCTGATTCGCAGCTATTATTCCTGCTGCCAACGCCTTAATGCCCAGGCATGCTTTTATATAAGCGCGCAAAATGGCGTCATATCGCAAACACCACGGGTGACGAAATGCCTGACTCATCGCAACTGATCATCGGGGCCGACCTTGCCGGCCAACCTGTCGCCCAGGCCATGCGCCTGGCGAACCGCCATGGACTGGTGGCGGGTGCCACCGGCACGGGCAAGACCGTTACTTTGCAGCGCCTGGCCGAGATGTTCAGCGATGCCGGCGTGGCCGTCTTCGCGGCAGACATCAAGGGCGACTTGTGCGGCCTCGGTGCTGCCGGCGCTCCCCAGGGCAAGATCGCCGAGCGTATCGCCGGCATGCCTTGGCTTGGCCACAAGCCCCAGGCTTATCCGGTGACGCTGTGGGACATTCACGGCCAATCGGGCCATCCGCTGCGCACTACCTTGAGTGAAATGGGCCCGTTGTTGCTCGGCAGCCTTTTGGAACTGACGGACAGCCAGCAATCGGCGTTGTACGCGGCGTTCAAGGTCGCTGATCGGGAAGGCCTGTTGCTGCTGGACCTCAAGGACTTGAAGGCGCTGCTCAACCACCTCAAGGACAACCCCGAATTGCTAGGGGACGATGCCGCCTTGATGACCACGGGTTCCAGCCAGGCGCTGATGCGACGCTTGTCCACGCTGGAACAGCAAGGGGCCGACGCCTTGTTCGGTGAGCCGGCGTTGCAGTTGGAGGACATTCTGCAACCGGCCAGCGATGGTCGCGGCCGTATTCATCTGCTGGACGCCAGCCGACTGGTCCATGAAGCCCCTAAGGTCTACGCGACATTCCTGCTGTGGCTGCTGGCCGAGCTGTTCGAACAACTGCCCGAGCGCGGCGACGCGGACAAACCCTTGCTCGCGCTGTTCTTCGACGAGGCGCACCTGTTGTTTGCCGGCACGCCCAAGGCGCTGCAGGATCGCCTGGAACAAGTGGTGCGACTGATCCGCTCCAAGGGCGTCGGGGTGTATTTCGTGACCCAGTCGCCGGGGGATCTGCCGGACGATGTGCTGGCACAGTTGGGATTGCGCATCCAGCACGGCCTGAGGGCTTTTACCGCCAAGGAACAAAAGTCCTTGCGGGCGGTGGCGGAGGGTTTCCGACCGAACCCGCAATTCGATGCCTTGGCGGTACTCACCGAACTGGGCATCGGTGAAGCCCTGGTCGGCACTCTGCAAGAAAAAGGCACGCCGGAAATCGTCCAACGCGTGCTGGTGGCGCCGCCGCAGTCGCGTATCGGGCCGCTGAGCGAGGCCGAGCGGGCCGGGTTGATTGCCGGTTCACCGTTGCAGGGACGTTACGACAAGCCTATTGATCGCGAGTCGGCCTATGAAGTGCTGATGGGCCGCAAGGGGCTGGAACCACAAGCCGAAGCGACACCGGGCAAGCCCACCGCTGAAGAGCCAAGCTTTACCGAAAAGGCCGGGGAGTTCCTTGGCACCGCGGCGGGCCAGGCCTTGAAATCAGCGATGCGCCAAGCGGCCAATCAACTGGGCCGGCAGTTGGTGCGGGGGTTGATGGGGTCGCTGCTTGGGGGCAGCAAGCGGCGGTAGTCGAGACCGAGTCGCCCCATCGCGAGCAAGCTCGCTCCCACAGTAGGTTTCTGCCAGATACAAAATTTGTGTTCGCCTAGATCCCCTGTGGGAGCGAGCTTGCTCGCGATAGCTATCTAACAGGCGCCAGAAATCTCAATCCTTGGGCCGCGCATGTGCCGCCAACCGCTCCAGCGCCGCCTTCAGGTTAGGGTCGCTGATGCCCTCGGCGGTGGCCTGGATGGTCGCGGCCGCGTCGGTGGACAGGTCCAGGGTATGTCCCTTGGCGCCGGCCTGTACGGTCGGCGGCTGGACCTTGAACAGGATCCGCGTCAGGTTGGCGAATTCATCGAATGCCTGCAATTGACGCAGCAGGCGCTTCTGTTGGTAGCGCAGGCGCGTGGCCCAATGGCCGTCAGTGACGATCAGCAACAAGCTGCCTTCGCGCCAGGACGCTACGTGGCAATGCTCACGCGCGGCGGGCTGCAACTGGCTGTCCACCAGCCGTTGCAGATGACCGAGGCGCCTGGCGTGGCCGAAAATGGCTTTCAGCGGCTTGGCTTCGCGCAGCAGAACGGCGGGCGCCTTGGCTGGAAGAGGGCGGAAGGCCATGGTTGAATACCGCAAAATGACAGAGGCGCCATGGTAGCAGAAGCACCGGTCGCCCCGCCGCCCTGTCGCCCAGCGGCTTTTATCCCACACAATCAATAAGTAACTTATGCGCTTTGTGGGTTGAAGTTCGCGCAAAAGCCCTTATTTTAGGGAGGCCCCGTCACAGCGCTGTGCCAGCATCGTGGAATAACGCCACTTTCCTCACCATCGTTTCCGGGTAGAATGCTCGTTCGCATGCGGCCATGAGGGCTGCACGGGCGACTCACGGGGCCGCCCTCCATCCCTTTAGTGTGGAAGATCCTGCCGATATGTTTGCGCCTTTGTTAAAGAAACTTTTTGGAAGCAAGAATGAGCGTGAAGTCAAGCGCATGCTCAAGACGGTACAGATCGTCAATGCCTTCGAAGAGCAAATGGTGGCCCTTTCGGACGATCAGTTACGCGCCAAGACCGCCGAATTCAAGGACCGCATCGCCAAGGGTGAGACCCTTGACCAGATCCTGCCCGAAGCCTTTGCGGTCTGCCGCGAAGCCGGCAAGCGGGTCATGGGCATGCGTCACTTCGACGTCCAGTTGATCGGCGGCATGACCTTGCACGAAGGCAAGATCGCCGAAATGCGTACCGGTGAGGGCAAGACCCTCGTGGCGACCCTGGCGGTGTATCTCAATGCATTGTCCGGCAAGGGCGTACACGTGGTCACGGTCAACGATTACCTGGCCCGCCGCGACGCCAACTGGATGCGCCCGCTCTACGAGTTCCTCGGCCTGACCGTCGGCGTCGTCACGCCGTTCCAGCCGCCGGAAGAGAAACGCGCCGCCTACGCCTCGGACATCACCTACGGCACCAACAACGAATTCGGCTTCGATTACCTGCGCGACAACATGGCGTTCAGCATGGAAGAAAAATTCCAGCGTGAACTCAACTTTGCCGTCATCGACGAAGTCGACTCCATCCTCATCGACGAAGCCCGTACCCCGCTGATCATTTCCGGTCAGGCCGAGGACAGCTCCAAGCTGTACATCGAGATCAACAAGTTGATCCCACAGCTCAAGCTGCACGTGGAAGAAGTCGAGGGCGAAGTCACTCAGGCCGGTCACTACACCGTCGACGAGAAGACCCGCCAGGTCGAGCTCAACGAATCCGGCCACCAGTTCATCGAAGAGATGCTGACCCGCGTCGGCCTGCTGGCAGAAGGCGAAAGCCTGTACTCGGCCCATAACCTGGGCCTGCTGACCCACGTCTATGCCGGCTTGCGCGCCCACAAGCTTTTCCACCGCAATGTCGAATACATCGTGCAGGACGGCCAGGTCGTGCTGGTGGACGAACACACCGGCCGCACCATGCCGGGCCGTCGCTTGTCCGAAGGCCTGCACCAGGCCATCGAAGCCAAGGAGGGCCTGAACATCCAGGCCGAGAGCCAGACCCTGGCCTCGACCACCTTCCAGAACTACTTCCGCCTGTACAACAAGCTGTCCGGCATGACCGGTACCGCTGACACCGAAGCGTTCGAATTCCACCAGATCTACGGCCTGCAAGTGGTGGTGATTCCGCCGAACAAGCCGCTGGCGCGCAAAGACTACAACGACCTGGTGTTTCTGACCGCCGAAGAGAAATACGCGGCGATCATCAATGACATCAAGGAAGGCATGGCCCAGGGCCGTCCTATCCTGGTGGGCACCGCCACCATCGAGACCTCCGAGCACATGTCCAACCTGCTCACCAAGGAAGGCATCGAGCACAAGGTCCTGAACGCCAAGTTCCACGAGAAGGAAGCCGAGATCATCGCCCAGGCCGGTCGCCCGGGTGCGTTGACCATCGCCACCAACATGGCCGGCCGTGGTACCGACATCCTGCTGGGCGGCAACTGGGAAGTGGAAGTCGCTTCCCTGGAAAACCCGACCCCCGAGCAGATCGCGCAGATCAAGGCCGACTGGCAGAAGCGTCACCAGCAAGTGCTCGAATCCGGCGGCTTGCAGGTGATCGCTTCCGAGCGTCACGAATCCCGCCGTATCGACAACCAGCTGCGTGGCCGTGCCGGTCGCCAGGGTGACGCAGGCTCCAGCCGCTTCTACCTGTCGTTGGAAGACAGCCTGATGCGCATCTTCGCCTCTGACCGGGTGAAGAACTTCATGAAGGCCCTGGGCATGCAGCCAGGCGAGGCGATCGAGCACCGCATGGTGACCAACGCCATCGAAAAGGCCCAGCGCAAGGTCGAAGGCCGCAACTTCGATATCCGCAAGCAATTGCTGGAGTTCGACGACGTCAACAACGAGCAGCGTAAAGTGATCTATCACATGCGCAACAGCTTGTTGGCCGCCGACGACATTGGCGAAACCATCGCCGATTTCCGTCGTGAAGTACTCGACGCGACCATCAGCGCCCACATCCCGCCGCAATCGTTGCCGGAACAGTGGGACGTCGCTGGGTTGGAAGCCTCCCTGCGCAGCGATTTTGGCGTGTCGTTGCCGATCCAGCAGTGGCTCGACGAAGACGACCACCTGTACGAGGAAACCCTGCGCGAGAAGCTGCTGGCCGAACTGATCGCCGCGTACAACGAAAAAGAAGACCAGGCCGGCGCCGAGGCGCTGCGTTCTTTCGAGAAGCAGATCGTGCTGCGCGTGCTGGACGACCTGTGGAAAGACCACTTGTCGACCATGGATCACCTGCGCCACGGTATTCACTTGCGCGGCTACGCCCAGAAGAACCCGAAGCAGGAATACAAGCGCGAGTCCTTCACGCTGTTTTCCGAGCTGCTGGATTCCATCAAGCGCGACTCGATTCGTGTGCTGTCCCACGTTCAGGTTCGCCGCGAAGACCCGGTTGAAGAAGAAGCTCGCCTGCGCCAGGAAGCCGAAGCCTTGGCTGCCCGCATGCAGTTCGAACACGCCGAAGCGCCAGGGCTGGAAGTGGCCCAGGCGATGGAAGAAGGAGTCGACGTGGATGTTGCACTGGCCACCACGCCGGTGCGCAACGAGCAGAAGCTAGGCCGTAACGAGCTGTGCTATTGCGGCTCGGGCAAGAAATACAAGCATTGCCACGGGCAGATTCAATAATCCCGTTTCAACGCTGAACGACCCGCGCCGCGACAGGTAACCCCTGTCGCGGCGTTTTGCCATTTGATTCGCCGTTTCGATGAAGACGGCGTCGATTTATCTATTAAGGAGCGCATTCATGGCTGTTGGTCTTGGTCCGTTGCCAACGTTGCACCCGGTTGCCGGTTTTGAACTCGGTATCGCCTCGGCGGGCATCAAGCGCCCCGGGCGCAAGGATGTGGTGGTGATGCGTTGCGCCGAGGGTTCGACGGTCGCGGGCGTGTTTACCCTCAATGCGTTCTGCGCCGCGCCGGTGATCCTGGCCAAGCAACGCGTGCAGGGACCGGTGCGTTACCTGCTGACCAACACCGGTAACGCCAATGCCGGCACCGGCGCGTCAGGCCTGGCCGCTGCCGAGCGCACCTGCGCCAAGCTGGCTGAACTGACGGGCGTCGACGCCAACCAGGTACTGCCTTACTCCACCGGTGTAATCGGCGAACCACTGCCGGTGGAGAAAATCGAAGGCGCGTTGCAAGCCGCCCTTGATGACCTCTCGGAAAACAACTGGGCCGCCGCCGCCACCGGCATCATGACCACTGACACCCTGCCCAAGGGCGCGAGCCGCCAGTTCCAGCACGACGGCGTCACCGTCACGGTCACCGGCATCAGCAAAGGCGCCGGCATGATCCGCCCGAACATGGCGACCATGCTCGGCTACATCGCCACCGACGCCAAGGTTTCGCGCCAGGTGCTGCAAGACCTGATGCTCGACGGCGCCAACAAGTCGTTCAACCGCATCACCATCGACGGCGACACGTCTACCAATGACTGCTGCATGCTGATCGCCACTGGCAAGGCCAACCTGCCGCAGATCACCGAGGCCAGCGGCCCGCTGTTCATGGCCCTCAAGCAGGCGGTGTTCGAAGTGTGCATGGAAGTGGCCCAGGCCATCGTCCGTGACGGCGAAGGCGCGACCAAGTTCGTGACCGTGCAGGTCAACGGCGGGGGCAATCACCAGGAATGTCTGGACGTCGGCTACACCG
Organism: Pseudomonas sp. R4-84; assembly: GCF_054130985.1. Classification (NCBI taxonomy): domain Bacteria; kingdom Pseudomonadati; phylum Pseudomonadota; class Gammaproteobacteria; order Pseudomonadales; family Pseudomonadaceae; genus Pseudomonas; species Pseudomonas sp. R4-84. The sequence continues at coordinate 4,309,599 of NZ_CP096390.1, read as the reverse complement.
TGGCGCACTCGCCACTGATCAAGACCGCATTGTTCGCCTCCGACCCGAACTGGGGCCGTATCCTCGCCGCTGTCGGCCGTGCCGGCGTGCCTGAGCTGGACGTGAGCAAGATCGACGTGTTCCTTGGCGAAGTGTGCATCGCCAGCCAGGGCGCCCGCGCCGCAACCTACACCGAAGCCCAGGGCGCGGCCGTGATGCAGCAGGAAGAGATCACTATCCGCATCGAGCTGGGACGGGGTGATTGCAGCGAAACCATCTGGACCACTGACCTGTCCCACGAGTACGTAAAGATCAACGCTGAGTATCGGACTTAATACCGAGGCGCTCCTATCGCGAGCAAGCTCGCTCCCACAGGGCAACAGTGTCGTTCGTGTGGGAGCGAGCTTGCTCGCGATGGGCCGGAACCGACTCCATCAACGCTGAGGAATAGCGCGGTGAAACGAATCCACGTAGCGGCGGCGGTCATTCGCGATGCCGCCAGCAGAATCCTGATCGCCCGGCGGGCCGATACCCAGCACCAAGGTGGCCTGTGGGAGTTTCCTGGCGGCAAGGTCGAGGCGGATGAATCCGTCGAGATCGCCCTGGCACGGGAGCTTCATGAAGAATTGGGCATCGTTGTCGGCGCCGCTCGGCCGCTGATCAAGGTGCGTCATGACTACCCGGATAAGCAGGTGTTGCTGGACGTCTGGGAAGTCTCGGCGTTCAGTGGCGAGCCCCACGGTGCCGAAGGCCAGCCGTTGGCCTGGGTGACGGCTCGTGAGTTGACGAATTATGAATTTCCGGCGGCCAATCAGCCGATCGTCGCGGCGGCCCGTTTGCCCGGCGAGTACCTGATTACGCCCGAAGGCCTCGAAACGCCGGCCTTGCTGCGCGGCTTGCAGAAGGCGATCGGGGGTGGGATCAAGCTGGTCCAACTGCGCGCGCCCAACGGCTACGATCCGCAATACCGTGATCTGGCGGTGGACGCGGTGGGGCTGTGTGCCGGCAAGGCCCAGCTGATGCTCAAGGGGCCGTTCGAATGGCTGGGGGATTTCCCGTCGGCCGGCTGGCACATCACCGCCGCACAACTGCGCAAGCATGCGGCGGCCGGTCGACCGTTCGGCAAGGATCGCTGGCTGGCAGCCTCGTGCCATAACGCAGAAGAGCTGTCCCTGGCGCAGCAGATGGACGTGGATTTCGTGACGCTCTCGCCGGTGCAGCCGACCCAGACCCATCCCGATGCCAAGCCGCTGGGATGGGACGAAGCGGCGCGGTTGATCGAGGGCTTCGACAGGCCGGTCTACCTGTTGGGCGGAGTAGGGCCGGATGAGCGGCAAAAGGCATGGGACGCCGGGGCTCAGGGCGTGGCGGGGATTCGGGCGTTTTGGCCTGAGGCGTGAGAGTGTGGTGCAACAACTGACGCCATCGCGAGCAAGCTTGCTCCCACATTGGATTTTTGGCGGTCACAAAACCCCTGTGGGAGCGAGCTTGCTCGCGATGGCAGACTGACAGATCAGCTTCCAGGCTTGGCCGCCGCCTCCCAAAGTACCTCAGCCACCCCTTGGCGCCGGGCAATGAGCCGCGCGGCCACGAACAACAGATCCGACAACCGATTGATGTAGGCCAGCCCCGGCCCGGCCAGCGGCTCCACTGCGTTCAATTGCTGGCAACGACGCTCGGCGCTGCGGGCCATGCTTCGGCAGACGTGGGCTTGGGCGATCAGCGTCGAGCCGCCGGGTAGGATGAAGTTCTCCAGCGGACCCAATTCCTCGTTCCATCTGTCAATCGCCGCTTCCAGCCGTTCGACTTCCGCCACGTTAAGCGCTTGATAGGCGGGCATCGCCAATTCACCGCCCAGGTCGAACAAGCGGTGCTGACATGGCGCCAACACCGTGATGACGTCTTCCAGCGCGGGATGCCGGGCCGTTTCCTCGGCCAGACCGGCCAGCAACAGGCCCAACTGGCTGTTCAACGTATCCACTTCGCCGATCGCCTCGACCCGCGGGTGGTCCTTCGCCACGCGGCGACCATCCCCCAGCCCGGTTTCACCTTTGTCACCGGTGCGGGTGTAAATCTTCGACAGGCGAAAACCCATTGTTCAGCGCTCCACTTGCTTGTGTTCCTGGGCCACGATCGAAGTGCCCGCCAGCGGCAGGCGCAGGGTGAAGCAAGTGCCCTGGCCTGGCGCGGATTGCACTTCCATCTGGCCCTTGTGGTTGTTGGTGATGATGAAATACGAGACCGACAGCCCGAGGCCCGTGCCCTGGCCGATTTCCTTGGTGGTAAAGAACGGTTCGAAGGTGCGTTTGCGCACGTTCTCGCTCATGCCGATGCCATTGTCCTCGACCTGGATTTCCGCCCACGGTGGATTCAGCCGGGTACGCAGGATAATACGGCCGGGCTCGCCGTCGTCCTGGCGCTGATGGATGGCCTGGGCAGCGTTTTTCAGCAGGTTGAGCAACACCTGTTCCAGTTCGTTGGCGGTGCCGGGCACCGGCCCCAGGTTCGGGTCGAACTGACGGATGATGGCCTGGCCCTTGAAGTCGAAACCGATCGCCAGGTCGAAATCGTTGCCGGCAATCTCGACGGCCTGGTCGATCAAAGCGGGCAAGTCGCAGGGGGCCATCTGCCGGGTGCTGCGTCGACTGAAGCTGAGCATGTGGGTGACGATCTTCGCGGCCCGGGCACCGGCCTGCTGGATGCCGTCGAGCAGTTGCGGGATTTCCCGGCTCTCCAGGTAACGGTAGATCACCGGCAACTCGATGCCCAACTGCTCGGCCTGTTCGAGGTTCTTCGGCAGTTCCGCCGACAGGCGTCGGCGGATGTTCTGCACGTTGTGCAGGATCGCTCCAAGCGGATTATTGATCTCATGGGCCATGCCCGCCGCGAGGCCACCGACCGAGAGCATCTTCTCCGATTGCACCATCATTTCTTCCAGCGACAAGCGCTGGGTAATGTCATCGATACGGATCACCACGCCCCGCCCGGCACCGCCCATCAACGGATAGAACGTGAGGGCGTAGTGCCGGGCTTCGTCGTCCTTGGTCCAGGTGACACGTTCGATCTTGGCCACCGTGTGCTGTTCGACCGTCTGCTTGAGCTGTGGCAGATAGGGCTTGAGCGGTTCGAAGGCGAGGAAGATCGGCTGGTTCAGCGCTTCGTCCAATCGTGTGCCGGAGAGCGCGCTGGCTTCCTGGTTCCATTGGGTGACGTAGAGCTGTTCGTCGAGGGCGATCAGGGCCGACGGCATGGAGTCGATGATGCTGTTGAGGTAGTTCTGGAAGCCGGTGAGTTTTTTCTCGATCTTGCTGCGCACCTGGACTTCCAGTTCCAGCTTGCGGTTGGTGTGGCGGGTTTCCTCCGCCAGCCCCTGGGCCTGGTCATAGGCGGCCTGGGAATCGTCACGGGCTCGCTTGAGTTGCTGTTCGCGGGCTTCGATGCGCGACAGCATGGTGTTGAACGCCTCGGCCAGGCTGCCGATTTCGTCGTGGTTGCCCCGGGCGGCGCGCAGGGAATAGTTTTCCTCGCGGGTCACCTGGCGCGACAACTCTTCGAGCTGGTGGATCGGTTGGGTGATCAGCCGCTTGATCTGCTGGGCAATGACCAGCCACAGCAGCACGCTGAAGATGAGGATGCCGAGGCTGGCGGTCAACGTGCCGGTGTAGAACGCGGTGGGCAATTCGCTGCTGGCGACCAACAAGAGATGGCCCGGCGTGGTGCCGGGACGGGGCAGGGTAATGACCTGGTTGCTGCGGAACTCGCCGGCCTGCCAGGTTTGCATGTGGCGGAAATGTTCCGGCAGCCTGAGTTTTTCGCCCTGTTGCAGCTGGGCCAGCCGTTCGCCTTGTCCATCGTAGAGTGCCGCTGCTCGCAGCGGGGCGTAGCTGTTGAGCTCATCAAGCAGGCGTTGGGCGCTTTGCGGCGATTGCAGCGCGTCGGCGATCAGGCTCGGGTTGGCCACCAGCCGGCCAATGGTCTGCAACGCCTGGGGGGCCATGCTTTCCTGGGAAATGTAATAGGCCGCGCTGATGAAGGTCAGGTTGGCCACCAGCAAAACGGTGGTCAACAACACCAACAGGGCCGCCAGCAGTTTCTGGCCGACCGGTAGATTTTCAAGGCGCTGGCGCAATGGCATCGGACTCGTCGCTAACAAGGAACACGAGGGCCAGCGTAGCCGCTGCTCAGTCGCTGGGCAATCCAAGGTTGTGCAGGTGGGCGATCAGTCGCTCGCGCATTTGTCCGAGATGCGGCACCGCCACGCCATGCCGCTGGGCGACCGCGCAGGCATGGCCGAGCAGGTAGCTGATTTCGGTGCGCCGCTGGTTGGCGACGTCCTGGTACATCGAGGAATAATTGGCGGCGGTGGCCTGGATCACCCGTTCGACTTCCGTCTGCAAGTCTTCGGCCGCTGCAGGCTGGCCGCAGCGTTCAAGCAGGTCGGTGAGTTCGGCGCAAAGGGTCGCCACTTCGCAGCGGTGGTCCTGCAGGCCACCGTTCTTGCAATGGTGCAGTACCGTGAGTGGGTTGATCGCACAGTTGAGGGCCAGTTTGCGCCAAAGGCGGGTGAGGATATCGGCGCTCCATTCATGGGGGATGCCGGCGGCGGCCAAGTCATCCAGCCAGACCGGTGCCACCGGCTGGGCCGGATCGCCCAGCCAGGTGAAGCCGTGGCCGGCGAACACCACGCGCCAATCGCCATCGCGAAACGCGCCTTCGGTGCTGGAAGCGCTGATGCAGCGGGCCTGGGGCACGCGGTTCGCCACGGCGTCCTGGCTGCCGAGGCCGTTCTGCAACAGGATCAGTTCCGCCTCGGCGCCCAGTCGATGGGCAATCGAAGCCACGGCTGCTTCCGCGTCGTAGGCCTTGCACGCCAGGAGCAGCCGCTGAATAGGCTCGGTGCCTTGCGCGGTTTCGCCGGGCACCGGGTAACACTGCGCCTGGCCTTGTTCCACCAAGGTCAGGCCGCCGGCCTCGCGGTAAGCCTGCAACCGCTTTTCATTGCGCAGCACCAGCCGCACCGGCAGGCCGGCCCGGGCCAGGCGCGTCGCCCATAACGTGCCGAGGCTGCCGGCTCCCAGGACATGCCAGGTGGTGGACATCAGTTTTTTACTCGGTTTGGCGCAGGCATCTGAAGGGCTCGCGGTAACGGCGGGAAAAGACCCGTTATAATGAGCCCGATTTTAACCACAAGCCAAGTGCGCGCCTTTGTCATGAGCGCGCCTTTTTATTTGGAGAACACTACATGCCGTCATTCGACGTGGTATCCGAACTGGACAAGCACGAAGTCACCAACGCCGTTGAAAACGCCGTCAAGGAACTCGACCGTCGGTATGACCTCAAGGGCAAGGGCAGCTTCGAGTTCAAGGAAAAGGATCTGACTGTCAACCTGACCGCCGAGGCCGACTTCCAGCTCGAGGCGATGATCGAAATCCTCAAGCTGGCGCTGGTCAAGCGCAAGATCGATGTGCAGTGCCTTGAAGTCAAGGACGCCTACGCGTCGGGCAAGCTGATGAAGCAGGAAGCCGTGCTCAAGGAAGGCATCGACAAGGAACTGGCAAAGAAGATCGTTGCCCACATCAAGGACGCCAAGCTCAAGGTCCAGGCCGCCATCCAGGGCGAGCAGGTGCGGGTGACCGGCAAGAAGCGTGACGACTTGCAGGAAGCCATCGCCGCGCTGCGCGGCAAGGAGTTCGGCATGCCGCTACAGTTCAATAACTTCCGCGACTGACACCAGGCTGTTCGCAATGACAGTGGCCAGATGCTGCTCCCGCCGGTAAGGCAGCGACCCATCAAAAAGGCGCTGCTGGGTAACCAGCGGAGGCGATGTTTGGCCACACAGTGTTTGCACGGGTGTTGCGTGCAACGGGAAAAAGGAGAACACGATGGACTTGAACGCTGAAGTGGACCACCTGGTCAAGGCTTCCCAGGCTTGGATACCGATGATCATGGAGTACGGCAGTCGTGTACTGCTGGCAATCGTTACCCTGGCCATCGGTTGGTGGCTGATCAACAAGGTTACGCAGAAACTCGGGGCGCTTTTGGCTTTGCGCAACGCCGACCTCGCCTTGCAAGGGTTCATCGGTACTCTGGCAAACATCATCCTCAAGATATTGCTGATCGTCAGCGTCGCGTCGATGATTGGCGTGGAAACCACGTCGTTCGTAGCGGCCATTGGTGCGGCAGGCCTGGCGATTGGCCTGGCCTTGCAGGGCAGCCTGGCGAACTTCGCCGGCGGCGTGCTGATTTTGCTGTTCCGTCCGTTCCGCATTGGCGATTGGATCGAAGCCCAAGGCGTGGCCGGCACGGTCGACAGTATCCAGATATTCCACACGGTGCTGCGTACCGGTGACAACAAGACAGTTATCGTGCCGAACGGCAACCTGTCGAACGGCATCATCACCAACACCAATCGCCAGCCCACCCGCAAAGTCGTGTTCGACGTGGGCGTGGATTATCAGGCCGACCTGCAAAAGGCTCGGGAAGTATTGCTGGAGTTGGCCAAGGACGAGCGCGTATTGGCTGATCCTGCGCCAGAAGCGGTGATTTCGACCTTGGGCGATAGCTCGATCACGGTTTCCCTGCGTATCTGGGTCAAGACCGCGGATTACTGGAACGTGATGTTCATGCTTAACGAACAGGCGCGGGACCGCTTGAAGGAGGCGGGCATTGATATTCCGTTTCCGCAGCGGGTGATTCGGATGGTTCATGAATCCACGTCGGCGTAACCGCTTCGCTTGTCGGACCCGACCAGGCATCCAAAAGTAGCGAGCATAAAAAAGGCCCATCCGAAGATGGGCCTTTTTTTGATTACCGCAAACTGACTTTCGGCAATTACAGAACCGAAATCGGGTAGTCGACGATCAGGCGGAACTCTTTCACGTCGCCTTCGCCTTCGTCTTCGTTAGCGTAGTGCCAAGCTTGACGAATGCGGAAGGAGAGGTCTTTCGCTGGGCCAGACTGGACAACGTACTTGGCTTCGAAGTTGGTTTCGTTGTGCTTGCCGTTATTGCCGTACAGAGGGTTGCCGTCCTCGTCGCGGTATACGCTGTTAGCAGGCAGATCGGTACCATCAATGTCCCAACCCTTAACGTAGCGGGTCATGAAGCTCAGACCAGGAACGCCGTACTCAGCCATTTTCAGGTCATAACGGATCTGGGCAGATTTCTCGTTAGGCGCGTTGAAGTCGGAGTACTGGATGGAGTTGGCGAGGAAGATCGAGTCGCCGCCGCGGTTGTTCTTGCCCACGCCGATGTAGTCGAACGGCGTGTCGCCGTTGACCTTCTGGAAGGCCACGGTGATGGTGTGTGCTTTCAGGAACGAGAAAGCAGCTGCCAGGGAGAACGTCGTGTTGCTGATGTCACCGGCTTCGGCGCTGCCGGCATCGGTGGTGCGGTAGATGTTACCGTCCAGGTTCAACGACTGATCGCCACCCATTGGGATGGTGTAGTTCAGGTTGGCGTAGTACTGGTTCCAGATGTCTTCCAGCTTGGCGCCGTACAGCGATGCGCTCAGGTTGTCGCTGATCGCGTATTTGCCGCCCAGGTAGTCGATGGTGTTGGCTTCGACGCCAGCGTAGGTTGCGTACAGGCCGCCATTGCGGGAGTTACGATCCTGGCTGGTACCCGAGTAGAAGTGACCGGCTTCGAGGTCAAGGTCTTTGACTTCGCTGCTCTGCAGTTGGAAACCGCTGGCAGTTTGAGGAAGGATACGGGAACCGCCAACGGCAAACACTGGAGCAGTGCTTGGCTGCATGTCACCGACTTTCAGCTCGGTCTTGGAGACGCGGAATTTGATCGCTGCGCCGGCCTTGCCCTGGCTGTCGTTTACATCGCCATCGGCGTCGCGGCTCATGTTGCCGGTGCCGCCGGTGCCGTCGCCACCGTCCAGTTTCAACGCCAGGTAACCGAATGCATCGACGCCGACGCCAACAGTACCTTGGGTGTAGCCGGAGCTGAGGTTGCCCCAGATACCCTGGGTCCAGTCTTTCTGGTCGTTGCCACCGTTTTTGTTATCACGGTTGAAGTAATAGTTGCGCAGCAGCAAGTCGAACTTTGCGTCTTCGACAAAGCCTTTGGCTTCAGACTGGTCACTTACGAAAGGTGCGGCCGTAGCCATTTGAGTACTGGCTGCTGCAGCAACGGCCAGTGCGATCATGCTCCACTTCATCACGCGCATCGTGATTTGCTCCTTTGGTTTTAAGAGTACTGCCGTCCCACCTGTTTTATTATCTGGGCGGCTCTTTCTTTTTGTGTCGGCGCAAACTTATATCACGCCGACATTCTTTGGCGATACTTGCCCATTCAACCTTTCAGCTTCTTTACGACCATGTCGCCAATGGCTCGATCCATGTCGTAATTCAGCTGCTCCGAGGTAGGTGGAAGACAACTTCAAGTTGCTCTTTTTTCCACCATCGGCGTAAAGAGTCCATAAGTACAACGCTTGAAGCTCCTGAGGGCAGCCTTGCCACTTTAATTCTCATGCCTGCAGGTTTCGCGTCCGGCGATGCCCTGTAGGCGATATGGGCATGAATGCAACAAGCATGCACAAACCCGGTTTTCGTTCACATTTTTTTCACATTTTAGCTGCGGTTGCGGCGAAACCTCATGAAACCGGGCTCCAAAGGCCTTGTTTTAAATGGGGTTGACTGCTGGGCAGCTGACATGTTTGAAGCCGATAAACCTCGCGGGACAACCAAAAACGTTACCGGTTCACCCCGTCAGTGGGTAAAACACGGATGCCACGATCACAAAGCGTAGACGCATTGTGCTGTTTTGGTGCAAAAATTCTCAACGCTGGACGAAAAGAGAACAGCGCTTGTGCCAGCTAGCTGCAAAATGCGCTTTTACGATTCCGGGCGCCCGGTATTGGTGCGCAGTGAACGTTGCGCCGTTCACAGGTATGCTGGCGGCCTGCGTCCGGTGGCAGCCCGAAGGGCGTCGCATCGGGCCATCGATCAACGAGCGAGGAGTACGCCGGTGTTTGCCTTAGATCCACGATTGCAACAAGACACATTGCCCATCGGCGATTTCCCGCTGTGCCGCTTGCTCTTGTCCAATGACTCGAACTACCCGTGGTTCATCCTCGTGCCGCGACGGGAAAATATCAGTGAATTGTTTCAATTGGATGACGCTGATCAATCGCAGTTGTGGAAAGAAACCACGGCACTGGCTGAAACGCTCAAGGACTCGTTCGATGCCGACAAGCTGAATGTTGCAACCTTGGGTAACGTCGTCAGTCAATTGCACATGCATGTGATCGTACGCAAGCGAGAGGATGCCGCCTGGCCGGCGCCGGTCTGGGGCAAGCACCCGGCCCAGCCTTATGATGCCGGGCAGGTAGCGGCCATCCGCGAACGGTTGCGAGCGGTGTTGACCGATGATTTCAAGTTTCTGGAGGGCTGAGACCATGAATCTTGAAGAGCGCGTAACAGACCTGGAAAGCCGCCTGGCGTTTCAGGATGACACTATCCAGGCATTGAATGACGTGCTGGTGGAGCAGCAACGAGTCGTTGAGCGTTTGCAGCTGCAGATGGCGGCGCTACTCAAGCGCCAGGAGGAAATGGCCGGGCAGTTCGAATCCTTCGAGGAAGACGCGCCACCGCCGCATTACTGATCGGTCCGAACGGCAGTCGATAAAAAACCGCGAGCAGCCAGGCTGCGTCGCGGTTTTTTTACGCCCGGATCAGCGGCGCGGCAGCGCGGCGATCACGTCTTCGGCCTGTAGGCCCTTGTCGCGATGCATCACCGAGAACTCCACGCGTTGGCCTTCGACCAGAACGCGGTGGCCTTCGCCACGAATGGCCCGGAAATGCACAAAAATGTCATCGCCGGAGTCGCGGGAAATGAAGCCGAACCCCTTGGAAGTGTTGAACCACTTCACGGTGCCGGTATCGCGGTTGGACATGTCGTAGTTCTGTGATGCGGCCGCTGGCGACGACTTCTTGTAGAAGCTGACGGCCAGGTGCAGCAAGACAGCGAGCAATGCCGCGGCCAGGCTGGACAGGATGGCGGGTTGGCCACCGATTTCCGGCATGGGCGCCAGCAAGGACAGGGTTTGCAAGGCAACAGCCAGTACCAGCAAGCCGCTGACAAGGTTTTGCAGTTGATGACGTGGACCTTTGTTCCAGTAAGGGATGACGGGTGCCAGGGTCAGGTTGAGCAGGCCGAAAAAGGCCAGGTACAGCGCGTCGGGATGTTGCAGGTAAGGTGTGGCTTCGGAACCCAGGCTAGGGATGAAGGACAGCAGCAGGGCAGCTGCGCCCATTAGCAAGTGGACGATTTTCAACATTTTGATTGGCTCACGGTTAAGACAGATCACAAGGAAGAGCTGGTCGGGGGCGGTTCGCTCCAGAAATGAGAGGCGTAGGAACACGCACCCGGATCAGCCTATGCGCGACGCCCGGAAAAATAGGCGTAGCGACACACTGCCTATTTAACAGCAAAGCCGGGGCCTTCTCAAACGTGTTACAGAGGCGCGGCACGCTGTTCGTCGGCCAGGGGCATGGGAGGGACGCTTGCCGGCGACGGGCAATGGATGTTGAATTTTCACCGTCTTGCCGGAACCGTCCGACGTCCCGGCTTGTCGGTTCAGGATGGCTGGCGATTTGTCGCAGGCTATCGACGGCGACACCCGCTAGAGTGAATTCACCATCGTCAGGAGATCAACCATGGCAATTGATATCGGTATCAGCGAAGAAGATCGCAAGTCCATCGTCGACGGACTTTCGCGGCTGCTGTCGGACACCTACGTGCTGTACCTCAAGACCCACAACTTCCACTGGAACGTTACCGGGCCGATGTTCCGCACCTTGCACCTGATGTTCGAAGAACAATACAACGAGCTGGCGCTGGCGGTGGATTCGATCGCCGAGCGAATCCGTGCGCTCGGCTTCCCGGCGCCTGGCGCTTATTCGGTGTATGCGCGTTTGTCTTCCATCAAGGAGGAAGAGGGCGTACCGGCGGCAGAGGATATGATCCGGCAATTGGTCGAGGGGCAGGAAGCGGTGACGCGCACCGCTCGCGGTATCTTTCCTTTATTGGACAAGGTCAGCGACGAGCCCACCGCCGACCTGTTGACGCAGCGTATGCAGGTTCACGAAAAAACCGCGTGGATGTTGCGTTCGTTGCTGGAAGATCGCTAAGCCCCGGGCCGGCGATGGTGCTGCCGTTGGCGTCATCGCCCGCCACTGCGTGTAGGAACGCATGATTCATCGCCAGCGCCCTGTTGGCTTGTCCTACGTTGATGGTCAAAAAGTCATCTGGAACTGGCGATCCAGTTGAGCTTCCATAGCACCACAGATCGGTTGTTCCGACTGAGGTTCGTATGGCAAAGGAGTGTCAACGGTATGATCCAAGGAAAAGACCCCAGGGAAAGTGTGCGCGGACGACCGCAGTCCGTGAAGATCGACCCGTTCGTCAGTGGTTTTGACATGCAACTGGCGCGGCCGCTGGCCCGCTCCATCCGACTCAACGGATTCGCCACCTGCCTGCGGCTGGAGCAGGTCTATTGGGATATTCTCGGTGACCTGGCGCAGCTCAACAGCTGCTCCGTCAGCACCTTGCTGTCCCATGTGGACAGGGAGGTCCACCTGCGTCATGGCGGCGTGCGTAATTTCAGCGGGCTGGTGCGCGTTGTCTGCGTGGTTCACAGCCTGAAGGAAATGCACGGGAGTGATCCAGGTCTTGGCTGAACGATATTATCGGCAATGACTGTGCGGTCTTACGGCTGCACAGGCCGCATTTAATGGATATAATCCCGCTCTTTGCCGCAAAGCCGGGCTTTGCGTGAATAACCTGATCGCCGAGACAACCCCCATGCCGATGTACGACTATCAATGTGCTTCCTGTGGTCATCAGATGGAAGCCATTCAAAAAATCAGCGCGGCACCGCTGGTCGATTGCCCCGCCTGCCAGGCGCCGGAGCTGAAAAAGATGCTGTCCATGCCTGGTTTCCGCCTCGGCGGCACGGGCTGGTATGAAACCGACTTCAAGACCGGCGCCAAGAAGAACCTGGCCGGTGGCGACAAGGCTGACTGAGTTGAACACGCGCGGGTTCTTGCACGGGCAGGGCCTCCAACCGAATTTCGAATTACGAGAAGTGAAACCACTACCATGATGCGCAGCCATTATTGCGGCCAACTGAACGAAAGCCTGGAAGGTCAGGAAGTTACTCTTTGCGGATGGGTCCATCGTCGCCGTGACCATGGCGGGGTGATTTTCCTCGATATCCGTGATCGTGAAGGCCTGGCCCAGGTAGTGTTCGATCCTGACCGCGCCGAAACCTTCGCCACCGCCGACCGCGTGCGCAGCGAATACGTCGTCAAGATCACCGGCAAGGTGCGCCTGCGCCCGGCTGGCGCTGGCAACGCCAACATGGCGTCCGGCATGATCGAAGTGCTGGGCTACGAGCTGGAAGTGCTCAACGAGGCGGAAACCCCGCCGTTCCCGCTAAACGAATATTCCGACGTAGGCGAGGAAACCCGCCTGCGCTATCGTTTCATCGACCTGCGTCGTCCGGAAATGGCCGAGAAGCTGCGCCTGCGTTCGCGCATGACCACCAGCATCCGTCGTTACCTGGACGAGAACGGCTTCCTCGACGTCGAGACGCCGATCCTGACCCGCGCCACGCCGGAAGGCGCCCGCGATTACCTGGTGCCGAGCCGTACCCACCCCGGCAGCTTCTTCGCCTTGCCGCAATCGCCACAGCTGTTCAAGCAACTGCTGATGGTGGCCGGGTTCGATCGCTACTACCAGATCGCCAAGTGCTTCCGCGACGAAGACCTGCGTGCCGACCGTCAGCCTGAGTTCACCCAGATCGACATCGAGACCAGCTTTCTCGATGAAAAAGACATCATGGGCCTGACCGAAGGCATGATCCGCAACCTGTTCAAGGAAGTGCTGGACCTGGAATTCGGCGATTTCCCGCACATGACCTTCGAAGAAGCCATGCGCCGCTACGGTTCCGACAAGCCAGACCTGCGTATCCCGCTGGAGCTGGTGGACGTGGCCGATCAGCTCAAGGAAGTGGAGTTCAAGGTATTCAGCGGCCCGGCCAACGATCCGAAATGCCGTATCGCTGCCCTGCGCGTTCCCGGTGGCGCGAGCATGCCGCGCAAGCAGATCGACGACTACACCAAGTTCGTCGGCATCTACGGTGCCAAGGGCCTGGCCTACATCAAGGTCAACGAGCGCGCGGCGGGTGTCGATGGCCTGCAATCGCCGATCGTGAAAAATATCCCGCAGGACAACCTCAACGTGATCCTCGATCGCGTGGGCGCGGTCGATGGCGACATCGTGTTCTTCGGCGCCGACAAGGCCAAGATCGTCAGCGAAGCCTTGGGCGCATTGCGCATCAAGCTGGGTCACGACCTGAAGCTGCTGACCTGCGAGTGGGCTCCGCTGTGGGTCGTTGATTTCCCGATGTTCGAAGAAAACGACGACGGCAGCTTCTCCGCGCTGCACCACCCGTTCACCGCGCCGAAGTGCTCGCCACAAGAGCTGGAGGCCAACCCGGCCACCGCCCTGTCGCGTGCCTACGACATGGTCCTTAACGGCACCGAGCTGGGTGGCGGTTCGATCCGTATCCACCGCAAGGAAATGCAGCAGGCCGTGTTCCGCCTGTTGGGTATCGATGAAGCGGAACAGGAAGAGAAGTTCGGCTTCCTGCTGGACGCCTTGAAGTACGGCGCGCCGCCTCATGGTGGCCTGGCCTTCGGTCTGGATCGCCTGGTGATGCTGATGACCGGCGCCCAGTCGATCCGCGAAGTCATCGCGTTCCCGAAAACCCAGAGCGCGGCGGATGTCATGACCCAGGCGCCTGGCGTCGTGGATGCCAAGGCATTGCGCGAGTTGCACATTCGTCTGCGTGAACAGCCAAAGGCTGAGTAAGGCTGGCTCTTGAGAGGGCGCATCTTCGGATGCGCCTTTTCATTGGGGTCGATATTTTTGCTTGTCGGCTACCGCGCATGCGCGGGGGCGGGCAATGTTCCAGAGAAAAACCGGAGCGAGTTATGGCAGGTCATTCCAAGTGGGCGAACATCAAGCACCGCAAAGAACGTCAGGATGCCAAGAGAGGCAAGATCTTCACCAAGTGGATCCGTGAATTGACAGTCGCGGCCCGCCAGGGTGGCGGCGATCCGGGCTCCAACCCGCGCTTGCGCCTGGCATTGGACAAGGCCTTGGGCGCGAACATGAGTCGCGACATCATCGACCGAGCGATCGCCCGTGGCGCCGGTGCGACCGAGGCCGACAATGTCGAGGAGCTGACTTATGAAGGCTACGGCCCGGGCGGCGTGGCGGTGATGGTCGAATGCATGACCGACAACCGCAACCGCACCGCCGCGGCCGTGCGCCACGCATTCAGCAAATGCGGCGGCAACCTGGGCACTGACGGTTCGGTGGCTTATCTGTTCGAGCGCAAGGGGCAGATCAGCTTCGCGCCGGGTATTGATGAGGATGCCCTGACCGAAGCGGCCTTGGAGGCCGATGCCGATGATGTGGTCGGTCACGAGGACGGTTCGTTCGACGTGTTCACGTCGTTCGCCAGCTTCTATGCCGTGCGCAACGCCCTTGAGGCGGCCGGTTTCAAGCCTGCCGACGCGGAAATCGTGATGCAACCGACCACCAGCGCCGAACTCGACCTGGAAGGCGCCGAGAAAGTGCTCAAGCTGATCGACATGCTGGAAGACCTGGATGACGTGCAGAACGTTTATTCCAACGCTGATATTCCTGAGTCGGTGGCTGAACAACTCGGCTGATAGGTTCGTTGTAACTGCACGATCGTCAATGTGGGAGCGAGCTTGCTCGCGATAGCGGTAGATCACCCAACGCTATGTTTGCTGACCCGACGCCATCGCGAGCAAGCTCGCTCCCACAGGCCCAGGTAACCCCCTTCAAACCGCAGGCGTTATGACTTTAATCCTTGGTATCGACCCTGGTTCGCGCATCACCGGCTATGGCGTGGTTCGCGACACCGGTCGCGGCTGCGTGTACGTCGCCTCTGGTTGCATCCGCACCGGCGCGGGCGAGCTGCACGAGCGCTTGCAGATTGTTTATCGCGGCGTGCGCGAAGTCATCCAGACCTACGGTCCGGTGACGATGGGCATCGAAAAGGTTTTCATGGCCCGCAATGCCGACTCCGCCCTGAAGTTGGGGCAGGCCCGGGGGGCGGCCATTGTGGCGGGCGCCGAGGAAAGCCTGGAGATTGCCGAATACACGGCGACCCAGGTCAAGCAGGCGGTCGTCGGCACTGGCGCGGCGAACAAGGAGCAGGTGCAGATGATGGTGATGCACTTGTTGAAACTGGTCAGCAAGCCGCAGATAGACGCCTCTGACGCCCTGGCCATTGCCATTTGCCATGCCCACACCCGTTCCAGCCTGTTGCCCCATGGCCTGGGAACCGCACGCAGTCGTGGCGGGCGCCTGCGTCTCTGATAGCATCAGCGCTTCATTCATGAGCCCGAGCGAATTGCGCCTGTGTCGTCGGCCTTCTGCTCGTGTTGTTATTCGCCAGCCAGTGGCTGGCCAACGCCCAAGGATCTGAAACGTGATTGGACGCTTGCGCGGCACCCTGGCTGAAAAACAGCCGCCGCACCTGATTCTGGATGTAAACGGCCTGGGCTATGAGCTCGAGGTGCCGATGACCACGCTGTATCGCTTGCCGTCGGTCGGTGAGCCGCTGACGCTGCACACTCATCTGGTCGTGCGCGAGGATGCGCAGTTACTCTATGGCTTCGTCGGCAAACGCGAGCGCGATTTCTTCCGCGAGTTGATCCGTCTCAATGGTGTTGGCCCGAAACTGGCCCTGGCCTTGATGTCGAGCCTGGAAGTCGACGAGCTGATTCGTTGCGTGCAGTCCCAGGACACCTCGGCCTTGACCAAGGTGCCAGGGGTCGGCAAGAAAACCGCCGAGCGCCTGTTGGTGGAGCTCAAGGACCGCTTCAAGGCCTGGGAGGCGGTGCCGGCAATGTTCGCGCTCGTTCCGAACCAGCCGGATGCGCCCGCACCGGCAGCCAGTGCTGAAAACGATGCGGTCACCGCGCTGATATCCCTGGGCTACAAGCCTCAAGAAGCCAGCAAGGCGATCTCCGCGATCAAGGAAAAAGGCTTGAGTACCGAAGACATGATTCGCCGCGCCCTGAAGGGAATGATTTAAGTGATTGAAGCCGATCGTCTGATTGCCGCCACGGGCGCGCCCCGAGACCGCGAGGAAGTCCAGGACCGCGCGATTCGCCCCGTCAGCCTGGCCGACTATATCGGCCAGCCGACCGTGCGCGAGCAGATGGAGCTGTTCATCCAGGCAGCCCGTGGGCGCAGCGAATCGCTGGACCACACCCTGATCTTCGGCCCGCCGGGCCTGGGCAAGACCACCCTGGCCAATATCATTGCCCAGGAGATGGGCGTGTCGATCAAGAGCACGTCCGGGCCGGTGCTCGAGCGGCCAGGCGACCTTGCGGCGCTGCTGACCAATCTGGAGCCCCATGACGTGCTGTTCATCGACGAAATCCACCGGCTGTCGCCGATCGTCGAGGAAGTGCTGTACCCGGCCATGGAAGATTTTCAGCTCGACATCATGATCGGCGAGGGGCCTGCGGCGCGCTCCATCAAGCTCGACTTGCCACCTTTTACCCTGGTGGGCGCCACCACCCGCGCCGGCATGCTGACCAATCCGTTGCGGGACCGTTTCGGCATCGTCCAGCGCCTGGAGTTCTACAGCAACGCCGACCTGGCAACGATTGTCAGCCGCTCGGCTGGCATCCTCGGGTTACCGCTGGACCCGGACGGTGCGTACGAAGTCGCCCGGCGCGCCCGGGGTACACCGCGTATCGCCAACCGCCTGCTGCGTCGGGTCCGGGACTTTGCCGAAGTCCGGGCCAAGGGCCACATCACCAAGCCGATCGCGGACCTAGCCTTGAACCTGCTGGACATCGACGAGCGCGGTTTCGATCATCAGGACCGGCGCCTGCTGTTGACCATGATCGAGAAATTCGACGGTGGCCCAGTGGGCGTGGACAGCCTGGCGGCCGCCATCAGCGAAGAGCGTCACACCATTGAAGACGTGCTGGAACCCTACCTGATCCAACAAGGCTATATCATGCGCACCCCACGCGGGCGCGTGGTGACGCGTCATGCTTATCTGCACTTCGGCTTAAACATCCCGACACGAATGGGGGAGATGCCGGTGGTAGACGAGTTCCTCGATGCGGTAGACGATTGAGCGCGCGCTGTACGACGACTTTTTTTCAGTTCGTGCTGTCCCAGACCACGCCTGGAGCGTCAATGCGTTCGAGAATGAAAAAACAGTTGCCTGGCCGGATTGGCAACCTGAGGAGTAAGCACTAGAGTATGCGCGCGCAAAACGGGCTGGAGTCGTTCGTACATCGCTGTCGCGTTTATTACGAGGACACCGATGCCGGCGGCATCGTTTACTACGTCAATTACCTCAAGTTTATGGAACGGGCTCGAACCGAACGGCTGCGGGAACTGGGTTTCGCCCAATCCGCGCTGGCAGGGGAGGACCTGTTATTCGTCGTGCATTCCAGCGAAGCGCGCTACCACGCGCCGGCGCGACTGGACGACGAGCTTGTGGTGACTGCCGATGTCATCGAATTGAACCGCGTCAGCCTGCGCTTCAAGCAGCAGGTCAGGCGCGCTGCGGATAATGTGCTGCTCTGCGAAGGGCAGTTTTTGGTGGCCTGTGTGCGCACCCATAGTTTGAAACCCCGGGCCATTCCCGAAGCTCTACGCGCGGCCTTTGCCGGCGTGAGCGGCGCGGGTACACACTCAGAGCAGGAGATAAAGCGTGGAAGCTAACGTCGTCGACCATTCCTCCATGTGGAGCCTGGTCAGCAATGCCAGCGTCGTGGTGCAACTGGTAATGCTGACCCTGGTAGCCGCATCGGTGACCTCATGGATCATGATTTTTCAGCGCAGCAACATGCTGCGCGCCGGTCGCCGTGCCCTGGAGAGCTTCGAAGAGCGCTTCTGGTCCGGTATCGACCTGTCCAAGCTGTACCGCCAGGCCGGCAGCAACCCGGACCCGGATTCGGGCGTCGAGCAGATCTTCCGCGCCGGCTTCAAGGAGTTCTCCCGTCTGCGCCAGCAACCGGGCGTCGACCCTGAAGCGGTGATGGAAGGCGTGGCCCGTGCGATGCGCGTGGCCATCTCCCGCGAAGAAGAAAAGCTCGAACAAGGTTTGCCGTTCCTGGCGACCGTCGGTTCGGTCAGCCCGTATATCGGCCTGTTCGGTACCGTCTGGGGGATCATGAACTCCTTCCGTGGCCTGGCATCCGCCCAGCAAGCGACCCTGGCCACCGTGGCCCCGGGCATCGCCGAGGCACTGATCGCCACCGCCATCGGCCTGTTCGCGGCGATCCCGGCCGTTATCGCCTACAACCGTTTCGCTGCCCGCAGCGAAACGCTGACCAGCCGCTACTACACCTTCGCCGATGAATTCCAGGCGATCCTGCACCGCAAAGTGCACACCAGCGAAGAATAAGCAGGTATTTCCCGATGGCTTTAATCGCTCGAGCCCGAAACAAGCGCAAGCCGGTTGCCGAGATGAACGTGGTGCCCTACATCGACGTGATGCTGGTGCTGCTGGTCATCTTCATGGTGACCGCGCCCATGCTCAATCAGGGCGTGAAGGTCGATCTGCCCAAGGTTTCCAGCGAAGCCTTGCCGCAGGACAACAACACCCAGGTACTGACCATTTCGATCAAGGCTGACAAGACCTACTACTGGAATCTTGGCAGTGAAGTGGACACCGAGAAGCAGCAGGACCGGGCCATGACCTTGCCGCAGATGACCGACGCGGTGACCAAGATCATCAATGCCGGCAACAGCAATGGCAAGCGTACGCAGGTGTTCATTCGTGGCGACAAGACCGTCGACTACGGCGCCGTGATGGGCGCCATGGGCGGCCTGCAGAAAGCCGGGGTCGGTAATGTTGGCTTGATCACCGAGGCCCCCTGATGCAGCAACAGCGAGAGCCGTCCGCCTCGGAAAGCTACTTCTGGCCCAGTGTTCTGGCAATCGGCCTGCATGTGCTGGTGTTCGGCATGCTGTTTGTCAGCTTTGCCATGACCCCGGAGCTGCCGCCGGCCAAGCCGATCGTGCAGGCGACCCTGTACCAGCTCAAGTCAAAAAGCCAGGCCACCACGCAGACCAACCAGAAGCTTGCCGGCGAGGCGAAGAAATCCGCTGCGCGCCAGACCGAAGTCGAGCAGATGGAGCAGAAAAAGGTCGAGCAGGAAGCCGTAAGGGCAGCGGAACAAAAGAAAGAGGAAGCTGCTCAAAAGGCCGAAGAAGCGAAAAAGGCCGATGAGGCAAAAAAAGCGGACGAGGCTAAAAAGGCAGACGAAGCCAAGAAAGCCGATGACGCGAAGAAAGCCGCCGAGGCCAAGAAGGCAGAAGAGAAACAATTGGCTGATATAGCCAAGAAGAAAGCCGAAGAAGAAGCCAAGAAAGCCGCTGAAGAAGAGGCCAAGAAAGCGGCCGCTGAAGAAGCGAAGAAAAAGATTGTCGAGGACGCGAAGAAAAAAGCGGCCGAGGACGCCAAGAAGAAAGCTGAAGCTGAAGAGGCGAAGAAGAAAGTCGCCGAAGACGCGAAGAAGAAAGCCGCCGCCGACGCCGCCAAGAAAAAGGCCCAGGACGCAGCGCGTAAATCCGCCGAAGAGAAAAAGGCCCAGGCCCTGGCAGATTTGCTTTCCGACACGCCGGAACGCGAGCAGGCATTGGCCGACGAGCAGGGCGATGAAGTCGCCGGTAGCTTCGACGATCTGATTCGCGCCCGGGCGGCGGAAGGCTGGGCTCGTCCACCTTCGGCGCGCAAAGGCATGACAGTTGTATTGCAAATCGGCATGTTGCCCGACGGTACGGTTACCTCGGTCAGCGTAGCCAAGTCCAGTGGCGATGGTCCGTTCGACGCTTCGGCGGTCGCGGCGGTCAAGAACATTGGGCGGTTGACGGAAATGCAAGGGATGAAGCCGAGCGATTTTGCTCCGTATCGTTCGTTCAAGATGACATTCACACCTGAGGATCTAGCCTTGTGAGAAACCTTCTTCGATCAATGCTCGTCGTTATCTGCTGCTTGGCAGGGATAGCGGTAGCAGAGGAAAAGAACATCCTGGTCACCAGCGGCAGCGACCGGGCGACGCCGATCGCCGTCGTTCCGTTCGGTTGGCAGGGCGGCAGTGTCTTGCCGGATGACATGGCTGAGATCATCGGCAACGACCTGCGTAACTCCGGTTACTACGCGCCGATTCCGAAGCAGAACATGATCAGCCTGCCGACCCAGGCCAGCGAAGTCATCTACCGTGACTGGAAGGCGCTGGGCGCCCAGTACATCATGGTCGGCAGCATCGTTCCGGCGGGCGGTCGCCTGCAGGTGCAGTACGCCTTGTTCAACGTCGCCACCGAGCAGCAAGTGCTGACCGGCAGCGTATCGGGCAGTGTCGACCAACTGCGCGACATGGCCCACTACATCTCCGACCAGTCGTTCGAAAAACTCACCGGCATCAAGGGCGCGTTCTCTACCCGCATGCTTTACGTGACGGCCGAGCGCTTCTCCGAGAACAACACCCGCTACACCCTGCAACGCTCCGACTATGACGGCGCGCGCGCGGTGACCTTGCTGCAATCGCGCGAGCCGATCCTGTCGCCGCGTTTTGCCCCCGATGGCAAGCGCATCGCCTACGTATCGTTCGAGCAGAAGCGTCCGCGTATCTTCGTGCAACACATCGACACCGGTCGCCGTGAGCAGATCACCAACTTCGAAGGCCTGAACGGCGCGCCAGCCTGGTCGCCGGACGGTTCGCGCCTGGCATTCGTACTGTCCAAGGACGGCAACCCGGACGTCTACGTGATGAACCTGGCTTCGCGCTCGATCTCGCGCGTGACCAATGGCCCTGGCATCAACACCGAACCGTTCTGGGGCAAGGATGGTTCGACCATCTACTTCACCTCCGACCGCGGTGGCAAGCCACAGATCTACAAGACCAGCGCCGGTGGCGGTGGTGCCGAGCGCGTGACTTTCGTAGGCAACTACAACGCCAACCCTAAATTGTCGGCGGACGAAAAGACTCTGGTGATGATCCATCGCCAGGACGGTTTCACCAATTTCAAGGTGGCGGCCCAGGATTTGCAGCGCGGTAGCGTAAAAATCCTAACTGATAGCACTCTGGACGAGTCACCTACTGTTGCGCCCAACGGCACCATGGTAATCTACGCCACCCGCCAGCAGGGCCGGGGAGTCTTGATGCTCGTGTCCATTAATGGACGCGTGAGGCTCCCGCTTCCTACCGCTCAAGGCGAAGTCAGAGAACCGTCCTGGTCCCCTTACCTGAACTGACGCGGCGCAATACGTTTTACTTAACACACTGGGGTTCATTAGGAGTTTCACGATGGAAATGCTGAAGTTTGGTAAATTTGCTGCGCTGGCTCTGGCCATGGCTGTAGCTGTAGGTTGCTCGTCCAAAGGCGGCGACAACGCCGGTGAAGGCGCTGTTGATCCAAACGCTGGTTACGGCGCTAACACTGGTGCAGTTGACGGCTCCCTGAGCGAAGAAGCTGCTCTGCGCGCAATCACCACCTTCTACTTCGAATACGACAGCTCGGACCTGAAGCCAGAAGCCATGCGCGCTCTGGACGTTCACGCCAAAGACCTGAAAGGTAACGGCGCTCGCGTTGTTCTGGAAGGCAACACCGACGAACGTGGTACTCGTGAGTACAACATGGCACTGGGCGAGCGTCGTGCGAAAGCCGTTCAACGCTACCTGGTTCTGCAAGGTGTTTCCCCAGCTCAGCTGGAACTGGTTTCCTACGGCGAAGAGCGTCCAGTTGCTACCGGCAACGACGAGCAGTCCTGGGCTCAAAACCGTCGCGTCGAACTGCGTAAGTAATTCGTCATGCGAACGTGCCGTCGTGCTGTAACTGTCCTGGCTCTCAGCCTCGCGCCGCTTGCGGCGTGGGCTGCGGTTCCTGTGGTCGATAACGACTCCGGCTATAACAATAGCGGGAGCAGCTATCCGCCTGCGGGTTACGGTACGAACGGCGCCTATGCCGGGGGAGGGGTTTCGGCCCCTGTCTCGGCACAGGGCGAGCTGTTCAACCAACTGCAGCAAATGCAGGATCAACTGTCACGCCAACAAGGCGCGATTGAAGTTCTGCAAAATGAAGTGTCGCGCATGAAGCAGGAAAGCCTGGAGCGATACCAGGATCTTGATCGGCGCATAGGAAGCGGCGTTGCACCTGCCGCGACTCCTGAGAATTCTCCAGCCGGTGGCGACTTGAACGCCCCCGGTGCAGCCGCAGGCGCTGGGGCTAGCGCTCCAGCAGCACCAGCAGCCGGTGGCGAACCGGCAGATCCGGCGAAGGAAAAGCTCTATTACGATGCTGCCTTCGACCTGATCAAGGCCAAGGATTTCGACAAGGCCAGCCAGGCCTTTACCGCTTTCCTGCGCAAATACCCCAACAGTCAATATTCGGGTAACGCCCAATACTGGCTGGGCGAAGTGAACCTGGCCAAGGGCGACCTGCAAGGCGCCGGCCAGGCGTTCGCCAAGGTTTCGCAGCTGTATCCCAAGCACGCCAAGGTGCCGGATTCGCTGTACAAGCTCGCTGACGTAGAACGCCGCCTCGGTCACACCGACAAGGTCAAGGGCATTCTGCAGCAGGTGGTGGCCCAGTATCCGGGGACTTCCGCCGCCCAGTTGGCCCAGCGTGATCTGCAACGCATGTAAGGCTGTTTGACCTACTTTGAAGAAACCCGCGCCTGTCGCGGGTTTTTTCGTTAGAATTCACGCCCTTTTTATGAAACACGCTTCCTGGGATCTACGCGTTGGCGGGGTTCCTCGAAGTGCCTGACGGAGGCGGACAGCCTGTTTAGCTGTTACGCCCGTGGCGACTATGCAAGACACATTGAGAATTACCGAAGTTT
Source organism: Pseudomonas sp. R4-84 (assembly GCF_054130985.1). Lineage (NCBI taxonomy): Bacteria > Pseudomonadati > Pseudomonadota > Gammaproteobacteria > Pseudomonadales > Pseudomonadaceae > Pseudomonas > Pseudomonas sp. R4-84. The sequence continues at coordinate 4,286,685 of NZ_CP096390.1, read as the reverse complement.
TTTACTCTTTGCAGGGTGAAACGCGAACGGCCGGGCTGCCCACTGTTTTTGTGCGCCTCACCGGCTGCCCGTTGCGTTGCCAGTACTGCGACAGCGCCTATGCCTTCAGCGGCGGCACAATGCGAACCCTCGACGATCTTCTCGAACAAGTGGCCGGCTTCCGTCCGCGCTATGTTTGCGTCACTGGGGGCGAGCCATTGGCGCAGCCCAATGCCATCCCTTTGCTCAAGCAGTTGTGCGACGCTGGCTATGAGGTCTCCCTGGAAACAAGCGGTGCGCTGGATATCTCGGCGGTCGATCCCCGCGTCAGTCGCGTCGTGGACCTCAAGACGCCTGGTTCCAAGGAAGCCCATCGCAACCGCTACGAGAACATTGAACTGTTGACCCGCAACGACCAGGTCAAGTTTGTCATCTGCTCCCGGGAAGACTATGACTGGGCGGTGTCCAAGCTGATCCAGCATGGACTCGACCAGCGAGCCGGCGAGGTGCTGTTTTCGCCAAGTCATCACGACCTCAATGCGCGGGATCTGGCGGATTGGGTGGTGGCGGACAATTTGCCGGTGCGCCTGCAATTGCAGTTGCATAAATATCTTTGGAACGACGAGCCGGGGCGCTGACATGACTGAACATTCAACCACTGCTGAAAAACGCGCGGTCATCCTGCTGTCGGGCGGCCTGGACTCGGCAACCGTCGTGGCCATGGCTCGTGCCGAAGGTTATCGCTGCTACACCATGAGTTTCGATTACGGCCAGCGCCACCGTGCAGAATTGCAGGCTGCTGAACGGGTCGCCCGGGATCTGGGCGTGGTCGAGCACAAAGTCATCGGCCTGAACCTCAACGGCATTGGCGGTTCGGCCCTGACCGACAGCGCCATCGACGTTCCCGAAGCGCCGAGCGAAGGTATCCCGGTGACGTACGTGCCGGCGCGCAACACCGTGTTTCTGTCCCTCGCGCTGGGCTGGGCCGAGGTGCTGGAGGCGCGGGATATTTTCATCGGCGTCAATGCGGTGGACTATTCCGGTTATCCGGATTGTCGACCGGAGTTCGTCGAGGCGTTCGAGCGCATGGCCAACCTGGCGACGAAGGCCGGTGTAGAGGGGCAGGGTTTCCGCATCCTGGCGCCGCTGCAAAACCTCAGCAAGGCCGAAATCGTCAAGGCGGGCGTGAGCCTTGGCGTCGACTATGGGCTTACCGTTTCGTGCTATCAGGCCGACGATCAAGGGCGCGCTTGCGGCAAGTGCGACAGCTGCCGGCTGCGTGCCGAAGGCTTCGCTGCGGCGGGTGTGAGCGATCCAACACCTTATTTTTGATTTTTTTGAAATTAGGTGTTGAATAGTCCTTAAAAATCAGTATTATACGCGCCACCACACAGAGGGTCGTTAGCTCAGTTGGTAGAGCAGTTGGCTTTTAACCAATTGGTCGTAGGTTCGAATCCCACACGACCCACCATTTTCTGTAGTTTTAAAAGTCTGGAAGGCCCACGAAAGTGAGGATTTCCGGATTTTTTTTTGCCCGCGAGAAAGTCGGATCGATGCGGTGGTCAGCGCTGGCCGACCTCGGCGCAAACGTCCATGACCTGCTGGCGCAGCCAGGTGTTCCGGTTGTCCTGGCTCGCTTTTTCGCTCCACATCATCTCAAGCGTAAAGCCCGGCAGCCCCGGTGGCGGCTGGCGCTCGCCGAATCGTTGGTCGTCGCAAAGCAATGCCTGGATGCGTTTGGGCAGGGTCAGGATATAGTCGGTTCCGGTGACCAGGGCCAAGGCTGTCACGTAGCTGTTGGCGCGCGCGACGATCTGTCGCCTGGAGCCCTGGCGAGCGAGCCAGCCATCGATCATGTTGGTGTCGGATGTCCAAGGGGTCGGAAATACATGCTGCCCCGCGACAAATGCGTCGAGGCTGAACGCTTGCCCAGGGCCCGGGAAATGTTTATCCACCACGCACACCAGCTCATCCGTCAGCAGTACCCGTGATTGCAGGCCGTTGGCATCGCCATGGAAATGCGGGCCGAAACCCACTGCAAGATCGAAGCGATCGTCCCTCAGCGCGTCGACCGGAATATCGCGCTGGAACTTCGTGGTGTTGATCACCACCGGAACACGGTTGCCGATGAAGCGCTTGACCAGCTTCGGAAGGATCAGGAGTTCGAAGTATTCCGGCGCGCAGAGGTTGAATGTGATCTCTTCCTGACGTGGATCGAATGGCTGGATGCCGGAGTGGCATTGGTTGATCGTGTTGAGCACCCCCAGCACCTGGCCATACATGACGATGGCCTTCTGAGTGGGGCTCATGCCTGCGCGTGTCACGGTGAACAGTTCGTCTTCGAAGCTGGTGCGCAGTTTTTTCAGGCAATAGCTGACGGTCGACTGGCTGACACACAGGGCTTCGGAAACCTGGGCGACGCTGCGCTGTTCGAACACGGCGACGAACACCATCAGGTCTTGCATATCCAGCTTTCGAAGCAGGTTACTAATGAGCATCAGCTAGTCTCGGCGCCATCCTTGCGTAACTTCCTGTTCCCACGAAGGCCTCCTTTATACAGGAGCCTTGGCCGTTTATCTTTCGGCAGGGTAGATGTTTTGCTAGGACAGCGACGACTAGCCAATATGCCGCGCGTATTGCCTGGGGTTGAAGCGCAACACCATCAGGATCATCAGCCCCATCACCACCGCAAGCGACCACCACGCCCATTCGAAACTGCCCGATTGGTCACGGATCACTCCGGCAATCAATGGCGACAGGCCGGCGATCAGGTAACCGATGCCTTGCACGAATGCCGTCAACGCGCCGGCCCGGCGCGGGTCGTCCAGGTGGTCGAGGGAGACGATCAGGCTCATCGGGAACAGACCGCCGATACCGAGCCCCAGCAAGCATGGCCACAGCAGGCTGAAGCGATCCGGGCTGAGGATCAAGCCGCAGAAGCCAGCCATGATCAATGTCAGCAGTACCGTCAGTATCGGGCGTTTGTCTTGGCTGCGGTTGGCGATTGCCGGGGTGACCAGGCCGGACAACACTTCCATCGCTGTGAGGAACCCCAAGACCAGGCCGGCCTGCTGTTCGCTCCAGCCTTTTTCCAGGTAATACGGCGCCAGCCAGGCCAGTACGCACGTATAGGACGCGGTGCCCAGGCCGAAGAACAGGGCCAGCAGCCAAGCCCGGCGGTTGGCAAAGAACGAGCCCTGTTGTCGTCCCGGTGCTCTGGGTAATGGCATGACGACCGAGCGTTGAGCGTGCCAGCAGCCCAGCGCGACCAGCACCAGCAATGCCCAGATCGCCAGGCCGATGCGCCAGCTGCCCGTCTGCGCCAGGACGAACGGGGAAAATGACGCCGCGATGGCCGCGCCACCCATGATCGACGTGACGTACAGCCCCATGAACAACGAGACGTTATCGCCAAGCCGCGACTTGATCAGGGCTGGCAGCACCGCCTGGATCAGGGCGATGCCGATGCCGGCCAAAACGGCGCTGATGATCAGCGCTTCGGCGCTATCCAGGTACAGGCGCGAGACCGTGGCAAGGCCGATGACTACCAGCGACAGGGCAATGGTGCGGTGTTCGCCAATGCGCAGGGCGACTCGCACGCCCAGGAACATTGCCAAGCCCATGGCCATGACCGGCAACATCGTCAGCAACGATGCCATGCTGAACGTCAGGGGCACTTCGCCCCGAATGGCGGATAGCAAAGGCCCGACCGCCGCCATCGAAGGGCGCAGATTCAGCGCCACGCATACGATGCTGCTCATCAGCCAGAATACGCGGGTATTTGAGGCTTGAACGTTTTCCATGACAAGGCCTTGGCGGGGAAGAAAGCGCCATTTAGGCCCGGCCGCGTTGGGCTCGGCAAACTGAAAACTGGCTGGAGGAATTGAATAATCAAATACGTCACGCTCAGAACCACGGGCGCAGGCGCAAAGTCGTCTGCCGGGGCACAGGTCAAAATGATCTTTTGCAACGGCGGGATATTCTGTAGCCTTGCCGGCTTCACGCTGTCCCGTGCCTGATGACACTCACTTTCCCGGCGGTACCCGAGTGGTCCGGAGCCGGGTGTATACTCGACTTTCGCGCTAAACGCGCCTATAGGTCTTGCGAATATGACGCAGATTTCCGAACGCCTTCTGGTCCAGGCTCACCTCGATGCCAAGCAGCCCAAGCCGCTGTCCGCCGAGCAAGAGGCCTGGTACCGCGCCGCCATTGCCGCCGAGCTCAAGGCTCAGGACGCAGTGCTGGTTGCGCATTTCTACTGTGACCCGGTCATTCAGGCCCTGGCCGAGGAGACTGGGGGCTGTGTCTCCGACTCCCTGGAAATGGCCCGCTTTGGCAACGCCCATCCGGCCAAGACCGTGGTGGTGGCCGGGGTCAAGTTCATGGGCGAGACCGCCAAGATCCTCAACCCAGAAAAACGCGTGCTGATGCCGACTCTGGAAGCCACTTGCTCCCTCGATCTGGGTTGCCCAGTGGATGAATTCTCGGCGTTCTGCGACCAGCATCCGGAGCGCACCGTGGTGGTGTATGCCAACACTTCGGCGGCCGTGAAGGCCCGTGCGGACTGGGTGGTGACGTCCAGCTGTGCCCTGGAAATCGTCGAGAGCCTGATGGACAACGGTGAGACGATCATCTGGGGTCCGGACAAGCACTTGGGCACTTACATCCAGCGCAAGACCGGCGCCGACATGTTGCTCTGGGACGGCGCCTGCATCGTCCACGAAGAGTTCAAGTCCAAGCAGTTGGAAGATATGAAGGCGCTGTACCCGGACGCCGCCATCCTGGTGCACCCGGAGTCACCGACGTCGGTGATCGAACTGGCGGATGCCGTGGGTTCCACCAGCCAGTTGATTGCCGCCGCCCAGAGCTTGCCGAACAAGACGCTGATCGTCGCCACCGACCGCGGCATTTTCTACAAAATGCAGCAGCTGTGCCCGGACAAGGTCTTCATCGAAGCCCCTACCGCCGGCAACGGCGCGGCATGCCGCAGTTGCGCGCACTGCCCATGGATGGCGATGAACACGCTGGAACGCACGCTCCAGGCGCTCAAGGAAGGCAGCAACGAAATATTCGTCGACCCGGCATTGATCCCCCAGGCGATTCGCCCGCTCAAGCGCATGCTGGACTTCACCCAGGCGGCGCGAATGAAGTTGGCGGGTAATGCCTGACGCTGAACAGATTTGAGGCCTGCCAGGCTTTTTGTGGCGAGGGAGCTTGCTCCCGCTGGGCTGCGAAGCAGCCCCAAACGAGACACTGCGGGGTTATTCAGTCATACCGCATTGGCTGGATTACGACTGCTGCGCAGCCGAGCGGGAGCAAGCTCCCTCGCCACGGGGGTTGTGTACGTTCCTATTTGCTCTTCTTCGGGACCCGCACCAACTGCGTATCCGAATAGATGTCATGCCAGCCCCGCTTGCGCTTGTCGAACAGCGCCCAGATGAAGCCCAGCCCCACCAGCAGCAATGACGCAATCGACACCACGAATCGCAACAACGCCTGCCACAAGCTAATGGCCGTGCCATCGGCGTTCTGCACGCGGATGCACCAGACCTGCATGCCCAGGGTCTGGCCGTTGTGGGTCCAGAACTTGGCGAAGAAGCCGAACAGCACGAACAGCAACACCGTGGACAGCAGCGGATCGCCATCCAGCGCGCCGGCGTCGGTAAGGGCACGCATCTTTTCTTCGCCGATGATCATCATCTGGATCATCTTGTACACGCCACCGGTGACGATCAGCAGCGCCGTGCACAGCAAAAAATCATAGAACATCGCAGCCAGGCGACGGCCAAGGCCGGCGGGAGGGAAGTCACCCTGTGGGGTGAGCACGTGTTTCGACATGACGGCCTCGAACCAAAAAGAAGCCATTTTACGGATTTACGCCCATAAAAAAGCCCCTGATATCAATCAGGGGCTTTTTAGTTTGCGAAAGCTTAGCCTTCGGCTTGAACCTCGTCAGCCTGCATGCCTTTCTGGCCTTGCACGGCAACGAAAGTGACTTTCTGGCCTTCTTTCAGGCTCTTGAAGCCGTTGCCCTGGATGGCGCGGAAGTGCACGAACAGATCCGGACCGCTTTCAGGAGTGATGAAACCAAAACCTTTTTCGTCGTTGAACCACTTGACGGTACCGCTCTGACGTTCAGCCATTTTCTTATTTCCTTGACGCTAAATTAATGACAGCCTCTTTCCAGACGAAAGAGTACTGGGGCTGGGTTGCAGGAAAGTAAGATGACGTCGAACGGGTTGTAGCTAACTTCTTAGGCTACTGCCCAGGTCACGATCCAAGCGACCCATGCAAACACAGTGACGAAACTCTACGCCAACTTCCAAGGAAAAAACAACCCCCCTGAAGGCCCCGGATTTGCTCAGCTTGCTGGCGTTTTAGATGTTTTGCGGGAGGGGGCTTATTCAAAAGGCTAGTCCGATAGTTCCCTAGCGTTATAAGCCCGGTTGAATATCACTACATGCACCTTTTTATGGCGGTTGCGTTACACATTAGTGCACGTATAACGAAACCGCGTTACTTATAGAAACAACCAATCAACCACGGTAGTAGCGCTGCGGAACGAATGGCATTTTGCTTACAAGCAAAGGCACTTTTTTCCCACGCACAATGGCCCAGACCGGCGTGTCCAAGGCGACGAAGGCGCTGTCCAGATAACCCATCGCCAATGGACCGCCCAATGTCGGCCCGAACCCGCCGCTGCAAACCGTGCCGATGATCTCGCCGGCTTCGTTGACGATCTCCGCGCCTTCACGCACCGGTGTGCGTTCTTGGGGCAGCAGGCCGACACGTTTGCGCTTCACGCCTTGCTGTTGCTGGGCAAAAACAGTTTCCGCTCCGGGGAAGCCCCCGGCGCGCGCGCCATCGGCGCGGCGGACCTTGGATATCGCCCACAGCAGGCTGGCTTCAATGGGTGTGGTCTCGGTGTTCATATCGTGGCCGTAGAGGCACAGGCCCGCTTCCAGGCGCAGGGAATCACGGGCGCCAAGGCCGATGGCGGCGACTTCCGGTTCGGCCAGCAGGGCGCGGGCGAGTTTCTCCGCATCGGCGGCCGGCACGGAAATCTCGAAACCGTCTTCACCGGTGTAGCCCGAACGGCTGACAAAGCAATCCACGCCCAGCAGAGTGACGCGCTGGAACTGCATGAAGGTCATCTTCGCCACTTCCGGCGCCAGACGCGCGAGCACGGTCACGGCCGCTGGGCCTTGCAGCGCGAGCAGGGCGCGGGCTTCGAACAGCGGCTCGATGCTGCACTGACCGCCGATGTTCGCTTGCAGGTGGGCCAGGTCCTGATCCTTGCACGCCGCGTTGACCACCAAAAACAGCTCATCATTGCCCAGGTTCGCGACCATCAAATCGTCGAGGATGCCGCCGTTGTCGTTGGTGAACATGGCGTAGCGCTGCATGCCCACGGGCAAGTCGATGATGTCCACCGGCACCAGCGTCTCCAGTGCCTTGGCCGCACCCGCGCCGGTCAGGCGGATCTGGCCCATGTGGGACACATCGAACAGCCCGGCCTGATCCCGGGTGTGCTGGTGTTCTTTCATCACGCCCAAGGGGTATTGCACCGGCATGTCGTAGCCGGCGAATGGCACCATGCGGGCGCCGAGTTCGAGGTGCAGCGCGTGCAGCGGGGTTTTCAACAGTTGTTCGGTGGACATATCAGCTCCTGGAAAATGAAAGGGGCACGCATCAGCATTCGATGATGTTGACCGCCAGACCGCCGCGGGCGGTCTCCTTGTATTTGCTTTTCATGTCGGCGCCGGTCTGGCGCATGGTGCGGATGACTTTGTCGAGGGAGACGAAGTGATGACCATCGCCGCGCATGGCCATGCGCACCGCATTGATGGCCTTTACCGAGCCCATGGCATTGCGTTCGATGCAGGGCACCTGGACGAGGCCACCGATGGGGTCGCAGGTGAGCCCGAGGTTGTGTTCCATGCCGATTTCGGCGGCGTTTTCCACTTGTTGCACGGTACCGCCCAGCACTTCGCAAAGCGCACCGGCGGCCATGGAGCAGGCCACGCCAACTTCACCCTGGCAGCCGACTTCAGCACCGGAGATGGAGGCGTTTTCCTTGTAGAGGATGCCGATGGCGGCGGCGGTCAGCAGGAAGCGCACCACGCCGTCTTCGTTGGCCCCGGGAATGAAGCGCATGTAGTAGTGGAGCACGGCCGGAATGATGCCCGCCGCACCGTTGGTGGGCGCGGTGACGACACGGCCGCCGAAGGCGTTTTCTTCGTTGACGGCCAGGGCATACAGGTTGACCCAGTCCAGCACGGACAGCGGATCGCGCAAGGCCGCTTCAGGGTTCTTGCACAACTGGCGATGCAACGCCGCAGCCCGGCGCTTGACCTTGAGGCCGCCCGGCAAGATCCCCTCGTTGCGACAGCCCGCCGCCACGCAATCCTGCATGACCTGCCAGATCTTCAGCAGGCCGGCGCGGGTCTCGGCTTCGGGGCGCCAGGCGCTTTCGTTGGTCAGCATGACCTGGCTGATGGACAGACCGTAGGTGGTGCAGTGGGCCAGCAGATCTTTTGCGCTCTTGAACGGGAAGGTCAGGGGCGTGGCATCTTCGACGATACGGTCGGCGCCGGCGGCGTCTTCATCCACGACGAAGCCGCCGCCCACCGAGTAGTACTCGCGGCTGCGCACTTGCAGGCCGGCGGCGTCGAAGGCGCGGAAGATCATACCGTTGGGGTGGTAGGCCAACGGTTTGCGGATCATCGCCAGGTGCAGTTTTTCATTGAATTCGATGGTGTGTTCGCCGAGCAGGTTCAGGCGACCGCTGCTGCGGATCTCCTGGAGCCGGGCGGTCACTGTTTCGGTGTCCACGGTGTCCGGGTGCTCGCCTTCCAGGCCCAGCAGCACGGCCTTGTCACTGCCGTGGCCCTTGCCGGTGGCACCGAGCGAGCCGTACAGCTCGACTTTGACGCTGGCAGTGGTATTGAGCAACTCATCACGACGCAACCCTTCGACGAAACGGGCCGCGGCACGCATCGGACCGACCGTGTGGGAGCTGGAAGGACCGATGCCGATCTTGAACAGGTCGAACACGCTTAACGACATGGTGTTTCTCCGGTTTCTTTTTATGGGATCGACTTTGAAGATGTGACTCAGGCCCTAGTGGGAGCGAGCTTGCTCGCGATAGCGGTGTGACAGTCACTCAAGTGACGACTGACAGTACGCTATCGCGAGCAAGCTCGCTCCCACAGGGGAAGATTCGGAGGGCGGATGGACCGCCCTCCACTTACCTCAAGCGTAGCTTTCGATCGACGGGCAGGCGCAGACCAGGTTGCGGTCGCCGAACACGTTGTCGACCCGACCGACTGGCGGCCAGTATTTGCCTTCGATCAACGACGCCACCGGGTACACCGCCTGCTCGCGGCTGTAGGGGTGAGTCCAGTCGCCGACGAGTTCCGCCGCGGTGTGCGGGGCGTTCTTCAGCGGGTTGTCGTCTTTGTCGAGGCTGCCGTTTTCCACCGCGCGGATTTCTTCGCGGATGCAGATCATGGCGTCGCAGAAGCGGTCCAGCTCTTCCTTGGATTCGCTTTCGGTCGGCTCGATCATCAACGTGCCGGCCACCGGGAACGACATGGTCGGGGCGTGGAAACCGAAGTCGATCAGGCGCTTGGCCACGTCATCGACACTGATGCCGCTGCTGTCCTTGAGCGGGCGCAGGTCGAGGATGCATTCGTGGGCCACCAGGCCGTTGCTGCCGGAGTAGAGCACCGGATAATGCTCTTCCAGGCGACGGGCGATGTAGTTGGCGTTGAGAATCGCCAGCTGTGAAGCGCGCTTGAGGCCCGCGCCGCCCATCATGCGGATGTACATCCAGGTGATCGGCAGGATGCTCGCACTGCCGAACGGCGCCGCGCACACCGCGCCTTCCTTGCGTTCCATGTTGGCGTGGCCTGGCAGGAACGGCGCCAGGTGCGACTTGACGCCAATCGGGCCGACGCCCGGGCCGCCACCGCCGTGGGGAATGCAGAAGGTCTTGTGCAGGTTCAGGTGCGAGACGTCGCCGCCGAATTTGCCTGGGGCGCAGAGGCCGACCATCGCGTTCATGTTGGCGCCGTCGATGTACACCTGGCCGCCGTTGTCATGAATGATGCCGCAAATCTCGCGGATGCCTTCCTCGAACACGCCGTGGGTGGACGGGTAGGTGATCATCAGCGCGGCGAGGTGCTCGCGGTGCTCGATGGCCTTGGCCCGCAGGTCTTCGATGTCGACGTTGCCACGGGCATCGCAGGCGGTCACGACCACGCGCATGCCGGCCATGTTGGCGGTGGCCGGGTTGGTGCCGTGGGCCGAAGACGGGATCAGGCAGATGTCGCGACGGTCTTCGCCACGGCTCTGGTGATAGGCGCGGATCGCCAGCAGGCCGGCGTATTCACCCTGGGAACCGGCGTTGGGTTGCAGCGACACCGCGTCATAGCCGGTGGCGGCGCAGAGCATGGCTTCGAGCTCGTCGGTCAGTTGCTGATAGCCGGCGCTTTGCTCGGCCGGGGCGAACGGGTGCAGGGCGCCGAACTCTGCCCAGGTCACCGGGATCATTTCGCTGGCGGCGTTGAGTTTCATGGTGCAGGAACCCAGCGGGATCATGGTGCGATCCAGCGCCAGGTCCTTGTCGGCGAGCTTGCGCAGGTAGCGCATCAGCTCGGTTTCGGAGTGGTAGCGGTTGAACACCGGGTGGCTAAGGATCGCCGATTGGCGCACCAGCTCGGCCGGGATGCGGCTTTGCATGCTGGTAGCCAGTGCGGTGAAGTCCGGCAGAGGCTTGCCGTCGGCCAACAGGCTCCACAGTGCTTCGATGTCAGCCTGGTTGGTGGTTTCGTCCAGGGACAGGCCCAGGCGTTCGGCGTCCACTGCACGCAGGTTGATGCGCTGGGCGCGGGCCTTGTCGTGCAGCGTGGCGGTTTGCGCGCCAGTGTGGAGCGTCAGGGTGTCGAAGAAGCTTTCTTGCTCGACCTTCAGACCCAGCGCGCCCAGCCCCTTGGCAAGGATCGCGGTCAGGTGATGGATGCGGTTGGCAATTTGCACCAGGCCCTTGGGACCGTGGTACACAGCGTACATGCTGGCGATGTTGGCGAGCAGAACCTGGGCGGTGCAGATGTTGCTGGTGGCTTTCTCGCGGCGGATGTGTTGCTCGCGGGTCTGCATCGCCAGGCGCAAGGCCGGCTTGCCGAAACGGTCCACGGAAACGCCGACCAGCCGGCCCGGCATGTCGCGCTTGAACGCATCCTTGGTGGAGAAAAAGGCCGCGTGCGGACCGCCGAAACCCAGGGGAACGCCGAAGCGCTGGGCGCTGCCGATGGCAACGTCGGCACCGAACTCACCCGGAGGGGTCAGCAGGGTCAGGGCCAGCAGGTCGGCGGCCACGGCCACCAGGGCATTGGCGGCGTGGAAGCGTTCGGTCAGCCCGCGGTAGTCGAACAGGTCGCCATTGCTGGCCGGGTACTGCAAGAGTGCGCCGAAGAAGCTGCTGACGTCGCTCAGTTCGCGCTCGTCGCCCACGACCACGTCGATGCCCAGGGGCTCGGCACGGGTGCGCAGCACGTCGAGGGTCTGCGGGTGGCTGTGCACGGAGGCGAAGAACGCATTGCTGCCCTTGTTCTTGCTCAAGCGCTTGCAGAAGGTCATGGCTTCGGCGGCGGCGGTGGCTTCGTCCAGCAGGGAGGCGTTGGCGATCGGCAGGCCGGTGAGGTCGCTGATCAAGGTCTGGAAGTTCAGCAGTGCTTCGAGACGGCCCTGGGAGATTTCCGGCTGGTAAGGGGTGTAGGCGGTGTACCAGGCCGGATTTTCCAGCAGGTTGCGCAGGATCGGTGCCGGCGTATGGCAGTTGTAGTAGCCCTGGCCGATGTAGGTCTTGAACAGTTGGTTCTTGCCGGCGATGGCCTTGATCGAGGCCAGTGCATCGGCTTCGCTCTGGCCGTCGTCCATGTCCAGGACGCTGGTGCCCTTGATGCTTTCCGGGATCACGCTGGCGCTCAGGGCTTCCAGGGAGTCGTAGCCCAGGCGTTCGAGCATGGCTTGCTCGTCGCCTGCACGCGGGCCGATGTGGCGGGCGATGAATTCGTTGGCGGTGCCGAGATTAACGGTCATGGTGCGCTCCTCAGGCTTCGGCGTTGGCTTTGATCAGGCGGTCGTAGGCGTCTTGATCCAACAGCTTAGCCACTGCATCGGCGTCGGTCGGTTTAAAACGGAAGAACCAGCCTTCGCCCATCGGATCTTCGTTGACCAGCTCCGGGCTGTCGCCGAGTGCTTCATTCACTTCCAGCACTTCACCGTCCAGTGGCATGTACACGCCGCTGGCGGCCTTGACGGACTCAACGGTGGAGGCCTCGTCGCCTTTGGCGTAGGCCTGCAATTCAGGCAGTTGCACAAAAACCACGTCGCCCAACGCGTTCTGCGCGAAAGCGGTAATGCCTACGGTGACGCTGCCGTCGGTTTCGGCGCGCAGCCATTCGTGATCTTCAGTGAAACGCAACTCGCTCATGGAAACTCCTGGGGCCAGACTCGTCTGGTGGACGCGAAGAAAGGCGCGGGGCTTGGCCCGGCCGAATGGTTAAACCCTTAGCAAGAACGTGGCCAATGTTTAAAAGTCTTTGTTTATCAATGCATTGGATGGTTTTCCAGCGCGCTCGCTATTACAAGCTGTAGCGAAAACGCTACAGCTAGGCGCCTGGAAAAAATCGTTGCGGGATCAAAGCCTTGCGCAGAGCCGGTCAGCGCGGGGTGTAGCGATATCGTTCCGCTGTAGCGCTTTCAGTACAGATGGAGGTCGTTTTTGACTAACTTTCAAATACGCCTCAGACCAATGTGGGAGCGAGCCTGCTCGCGAAAGCAGTTTTTCAGTCAATAATGATGTTGGCTGATATACCGCTTTCGCGAGCAGGCTCGCTCCCACAGGTAGCCGAGTAAAGCTACGGCTTCCCGGAAATCCCGTACTTGCGCAACCGATGGGCAATTGCGGTATGGGAGGTCTGCAGTCGGCTGGCGAGCTGGCGAGTAGAAGGGTAATTGGCGTAGAGGCTTTCGAGCAGGTGCTTCTCGAAGCTTTCCACCGCCTGCTCCAGGCTTTCGACTTCGACGTCGCCCTGACGCGCCACGGAGGTGCCGGCGATGTCCAGGTCGCCGATATCCACGAGGCTGCTTTCGCAGATGGCGGCGGCGCGGAAGATCACGTTCTGCAATTGCCGCACGTTGCCCGGCCAGCGGTTGCCCAGCAAGGCCGGGTAAGTGCCAGGGGCCAGGCGGCAGACCGGGCGCTGGATCTGCGCGCAGGCCTGCTGCATGAAATACCGCGCCAGCAGCAGGATGTCCTGGCCGCGTTCACGCAGCGGCGGGACTTCGACATTGAGCACGTTCAAGCGATAGAACAAGTCTTCGCGGAAAGAGCCTTCGTTGACCATTTTCTCCAGGTTACGGTGGGTCGCGCTGAGAATCCGCACGTTGACCTTGATTTCCCGGTCGCCGCCGACCCGGCGGAAGCTGCCATCGTTCAGGAAACGCAGCAGCTTGGCTTGCAAGTACGGCGACATTTCGCCGATTTCATCGAGGAATACCGTGCCCTGGTTCGCCAGCTCCATCAGCCCGGGCTTGCCGCCCCGTTGCGCGCCAGTGAAGGCGCCCGGGGCGTAGCCGAACAGTTCACTTTCGGCCAGGTTTTCTGGCAGTGCCGCACAGTTGAGGGCCAGGAACGGTGCGCTGTGTCGGGCACTGATGGCGTGGCAGGCGCGGGCCACCAGTTCCTTGCCGGTGCCCGTCTCGCCTTGGATCAGCAGCGGTGCATCCAGGGCCGCGACCCGTTGGGCGCGGGCCTTGAGGGTGCGTATCGCCGGGGATTCGCCCAGCAGCGCGTCGAAGCCTTCGGCGTGATCGTGGTGCAGCGCCGACAGGCGTTCGCCGATACGGTTGGGCTGGTAGAGCGTCAGCAGCGCCCCGGCATCGGTGATGGGCGTGGCGTCGAGGAGCAGCGTCTGGCCGTTGACGGTGATTTCCCGCAGCGGCAAGCGAAAACCGTTTTCCAACAGCGCGTCCAGCAGCGCCGCGTCATCGAACAGCTCCGCGACGCTTTCCCCGGCCGGTTCGCGACCGTACAGGGCGATCAGCGCCGGGTTGGCGAGCAACACCTTGCCGGCGCTGTCCAGGGCCAGCACCGGGTCGGTCATGGCGGCGAGCAAGGCATCGAGCTGCAAGTGCCGGCGCTGGCCCGGCAGGATGTCCACCACCGTGACCGCCTGCACGCCGCGCACGCTGAACAGCGCCTCGCGCAACTCATCCAGCACCTGTGGGCTGAGAGTCGGGGCGTCGATGTAGACGTTGGGCGGGACCATTTCCACCGCATCCAGGTTGAGATTGCGCCCACCAAGCAAGGCCAGGACTTCCTGGGTGATGCCGACGCGGTCGATGAAACTGACGTGGATACGCATGGGGCGGCTTTGGGTTCTGGAATGCGGAGGGTGGCAAGTATGCCTTGGGGCGGGCTAATGGTGAAATCCTGGCGCAAGGCTTAAGGCTGTACAGAGATCCCTTGTGGGAGCGAGCTTGCTCGCGATGGCTGAGTGTCAGCCACCCTTTTATTGACTACACCGCTATCGCGAGCAAGCTCGCTCCCACAAAGGTTCCCGCAGAGGTAGCTACAACCCCACATCCCACTCCGGTGTTTCGGGAAACCTGAGCACCAGAAAATCCAGCAGGCTGCGCAACGCCGAGGGCATGTGCTTGCGTGAGGCATACACCGCATACATGTTCATCCGGCGCGGTTCGGCGTGGGGCAGCAGGCGCACCAGTTCGCCGTTCTGGATATGAGGGCCGGCCTGGTAGCTGGGCAGCATCGCCACACCGGCGCCGGCTATCGTTGCCTGGAGCAAGGTGCTGGCTTCGTTGGCGCTGATGTTGCCCTGTACCGGCACCGACAGCTGTTCGCCGTCCTGCTCGAAATGCCAGAGGCTTTTGCCTACGTAGGAATGGGTCAGGCAGTTGTGCTGGCTCAGGTCTTCCACCCGTTGCGGTGTCGAATGTTCGCGCAGGTAGCGGGGGGAGGCGCAGATGACCGAACGGCAGACCGTGAGACGCCGGGCGATCAGGTTCGGATCGAGATCGTTGCTCATGCGGATCGCCAGGTCGATGCGTTCGTCCACCAGGTTGACGGTGCGATCGAGCATTTGCAGGTCAACGCTCACGCCCGGGTAGCGCTGGACGTATTCGGCCATCGCACTCGCCAATTGCGACTGGCCGAACGAGGGGCTGGCGCTGATGCGCAGCATGCCCCGTGGCGCGTCTTCGGGCGTGCTGACGGCCGCTTGCATGTCGCCGCACAGCTCCAGCATCTGCCGGCAGCGGGGCAGGGTCTCCGTGCCTGCGGCCGTCAGGCTCAGCTTGCGCGTGGTGCGGTGCATCAGCCGGGCACCGACCCAATCTTCCAGCTCCGCCAGATAGCGCGATACCACCGGCCGCGACAGGTCCAGGTGCTCGGCCGCCGCCGACTGGCTGCCCAGGTCCACCACGGTGACGAACACTCGCATTGCTTGTAGACGATCCATGATCTGCCCGATTTTAGAAACAAACTATGTCCCAGCATCGCATTTTTTGTACTGAGTCTGGCAACTAAGCTCCGTTCATTCCCTTGCGGGCCATTGCACAACGGAGCACCTCATGACCGGTTTCACTCTTCTAAAACGCTTGTCGCTGGCGACCGCAGCGCTGGCCATCACGGCCCAGGCCTGGGCCGCCGACTTGACGCTCGACGTCTACAACCCCGGCGCGGCGGCGATTTTCCCGGTGACGTCGGTATTGGTCAGCGGTGAACACGAGGCGATCCTGGTGGACGCCCAATTTGGCAAAACCCAGGCCGAGCAGGTCGTGGAAAAAATCCGCGCCAGTGGCAAGCGGTTGACCACGATCTACATCAGCCACGGCGACCCCGACTACTATTTTGGCCTGCAAACCCTGGTAGCCGCTTTCCCGGAAGCCAAAGTCCTCGCATCCGCGCCAACCGTGGAGCACATCAAGGCCACTGCCGATGGCAAGTTGAAATATTGGGGGCCGATCCTGAAGACCGACGCGCCGTCCAAGACCCTGGTGCCCCAAGTGCTCAAGGGCGACAGCTTGACGCTGGAAGGCAAGCGCTTGCAGGTCGTCGGCCTTGACGGCCCTCAGCCGGACCGCAGTTTCGTGTGGATTCCGTCGATCAAGGCGGTGGTGGGAGGTGTGGTGGTGGCGGAGAACATTCACGTCTGGATGGCCGATACCCAGACGCCGCAATCCCACCAGGATTGGCTGGCGACGCTGGATAACATCCAAAAGCTGCAACCGACCACTGTCATCCCTGGCCATTACCTGGGCCAAAGCGCTCGTTCCCTGGCGCCAGTGCGCTTCACCGCCGACTACATCAAGGCCTTCGACGAAGAAACCGCCAAGGCCAAGAATTCCGCCGCACTGATCGCCGCCATGAAACTACGCTATCCACAGCTGGGGGAGGACAGTTCCCTGGAGCTGAGCGCCAAGGTGGCGAAGGGCGAAATGAGGTGGTGAAACCCGAACTTTGATCTGGACGCTTTTGTGGCGAGGGAGCTTGCTCCCGCTCGGCTGCGAAGCAGTCGCAAAAATACTGGGTCTGCTGCGCAGCCCAGCGGGAGCAAGCTCCCTCGCCACGAACGTGTTCATGGTTCTAGAACGCGTTGAAGTAATCACTACGAATAGCCATAGGAGAATCCCATGAGCACCATCGCAATCATCGGCGCTACAGGCCGGGCCGGCAGCCAACTGCTGGAAGAAGCCTTGCGCCGTGGTCACAGCGTGACGGCCATTGCCCGCAACACCGGAAAAATCGGCACACGGGCGGGAGTGGTCAGCAAGCAGTTGGACGTACTGGACAGCGAGGCACTGACCGCAGCGGTAGCAGGCCACGACGTGGTCATCAGTGCCGCGCATTTCGCCACGGTTCCGGCCGACAAGGTTGTCGCACCGGTGAAGGCCGCCGGAGTCAAGCGCCTGCTGGTTGTGGGCGGTGCCGGTTCGTTGTTGTTGCCGGATAACAGCCGCGTGATCGACAGCAATGGCTTCCCGGAGGAATACCTGGCCGAAGCCACGGCCGGAGCGTTGTTCCTGGACGTGCTGGGAAAGGAGCAGGACCTCGATTGGACCTTCCTTTCGCCCTCGGCGGAGTTCGTCGAAACCGAACGCACCGGCCAGTTCCGCGTCGGCAAGGATCACTTGCTGTTCGATAACGCCGGGCGCAGTTGGATCGGCTTCGCCGACTACGCCATTGCGATGATCGATGAGGTCCAGGCGCCGCAGTTTTCGCGGACGCGGTTCACTGTCGGCTATTGAGCCATCGATCCGTGCAGCGAATCACCCGTGGATCCTCACCCAGACACTGACCAGCACCGTCGCCGCCATCAACCAGGCGACGGCAGCCACGGCCAATGACGCTTCGAGGCGCATCCGGTCGACCATCACGTACAGCGTCGCGAGATAGACGAAATACGGAATGATCGACCACATGCCGAACACGATGGTGGTCTTCAGGTCATCCACCGAGCGGCCCTTGCCGACGATGTAGTGGGCAATCAGCGCAAAGGTCGGAAACAGCGGCACCAGCCCGGCAATGTAATAGTTCTTGGTCTTGGCGAGCATCGCCAGGATGACGACAACGGCTGCGCCGAGCGCGGCCTTGAAAATAAGATCCACAGGTTCATGTCCCAGGTCAGTGGCTCAAGCCATATTTTTTGACTTTGTCGAAGAGCGTGGTCTTGGCCATGCCCAGTTCCTGGCTGGCCTGGGTCAGGTTGCCGCCGCTGCGTTGCAACGCATCCACCAGCAGGTTGCGCTCGAAGGCTTCAACCGCTTCGGCGAAGGCCAGGCCTTGGCTGCCGGTGCTGGTGCCGGCTTTCTTGAACGCCGGCAAGCCCAGGGCGTAACGTTCGGCGACGTTGCGCAGCTCGCGCACGTTGCCCGGCCAATCGTGGCTCATCAGGTTCGACAGAGTGTGGTTGTCCAGCTCCGGCACGGTACGGTCGAAGCGCAGGGACGATTGCTGGAGAAAATGTTCGAACAGTTGCAGGATGTCTTCGCGCCGCTCCCGCAGGGGCGGCAGCTCCAGCGTCACCACATTGAGGCGGTAATACAGGTCGCTGCGGAACTGCCCGGTCCGACCCATTTCGTCCAGGTCGGACTTGGTGGCGGCAATCACCCGACAATCCACGGACACGCTCTGGTTCGACCCCAGGCGTTCGAGGGTGCGTTCCTGCAACACGCGCAATAGCTTGATCTGCAAGGGCAGGGGCATGCTCTCTACTTCATCGAGAAACAGCGTGCCGCCATCGGCGTGCTCGATCTTGCCGATCCGGCGCTTACCCGCGCCAGTGAAAGCGTTGGCCTCGTGGCCGAAAATCTCGCTTTCGAACAGGTTCTCCGGCAGGCCACCGCAGTTCAGCGCGACGAACTGCTTGTCGTGACGCCGGCTGAAATCATGCAGGCAACGGGCGACCAATTCCTTGCCGGTGCCGGTTTCGCCTTCGATCAACACGTTGGCCGAGGTGTCGGCGACGTTGGCGATCAGCTCGCGCAGGTGCTGCATGGCCGGCGAGCGGCCGATGATGCGGCCTTCCAGGGAATCACGCTCGGCCAGTTGCCTGCGCAGCGAAGAAACTTCCCGGGCCAGGCTGCGCTGTTCCAGGGCGCGGCGTGCAACGTCCACCAGGCGCTCGGGGGAGAACGGTTTTTCCATGAAATCGTAGGCGCCTTTCTGCATCGCGCCTACGGCCATGGAAATATCGCCGTGGCCGGTGATCAACACCACCGGCAGGCTGCGGTCCCGGGCTTTGAGGCGGGTCAGCAGTTCCAGGCCGTCGATGCCCGGCAGGCGGATGTCGCTGATGACGATGCCGGCAAAATCATCGCCGACCCGCTCAAGGGCCTCTTCGGCGCTGCCCACGCCAATGCAGGGAATATCTTCCAGGCTCAAGGCCTGCTGGCAGCCCAGCAGGACGTGGGGGTCGTCTTCGACGATCAATACGCTCAGGTCGTTGTTCATAGCGGCTCGGCAGGTAAAAGGCTTACCAACGGTAAACTGAGGATAAACGTGGTGCCACCATCCTCCGGATGCTCGACTCCCAAATGTCCGCCGGCGGCGGCACACAGGCTTGCCGAAAGCGTCAAGCCAAGGCCCAGGCCTTGTTCGCCGGGTTTGGTGGTGAAGAACGGTTCGAACAGATGCTTGCGAGCCTCCGGGTCGATGCCGTGGCCATTATCCCGCACCCGCAGGCGATACTTGCCATCGCTGCCTTGGCCTTCGAGCCACAGCTTCGGCGCGGGTTGCAGCTGCATCGCGTCAAGGGCATTGCCGATCAGGTTCACCAGGATCTGTTCCAGGCGCGTCTGGTCGATCTGGACCTGAACGTCTTCGAATGCCGTGTGGATCTGGATGTCGAGTTTTTCAAGGCGCGCGCCCAGCAATTGCAGCGCGGCCCCGACAGCCTTGCCCAGGCTCGCCCGGCCCTTGTCGTCGCCGCGCCGGGCGAAGGCGCGCAGGCTGGCGGTGATCCGACCCATGCGATCGATCAGGTCGTTGATGGTCCTGAGGTTGGCGCTGGCGATATCCAGCTGGCCCCTTTCCAAAAAGCGCACGGTATTGCCCGACAGGGTGCGCAGGGCGGCCAAAGGCTGGTTGAGTTCATGGGCGATGCTGGTGGACATCTGGCCGATGGCCGCCAGCTTGCCGGCTTGCACCAGTTCGTCCTGGGCGCGCCGCAAGGTCTCTTCGGCCTGCCGTCGTTCGCGGATCTGGCCCTTGAGCCGTTCGTTGCTGGCCCGCAGGTCGGTGGTGCGTTCGGTAATCCGACGTTCGAGCTGATTGTTGGCCTCTTGCAACGCTTCGCGAGCGGCGAGGCGGGTGGCGATGACTTTGCGACGTTCGTTCCAGGCGATCAGCAGGAAAGCCACCAGGGCAAACGCCACGGCCACCAGGATGCCTTGGTTGATCGCTTGGCGGCGCAGGTCTTCGAGCGGGGTCAGCAATGTGAAATTCCACGGTGTGTCGCTCAGCGGCCGGGTCTGGGAAAGGTAGCTGGTGGCGCGCTGGTCAGCCGCGATTTCAGTGTTGGCGGGGAAAGTCAGCTTCTCCATGCCCTCGGCCAGCCGTTCCCGCGCCAGAGGGATCAGCTCGTTGAGCGGGAACCAGTAATACTGCAGGCTGCGGGCCAGGCGCTCCTTGGTTTCGTCGCTCAGCGGACGCACCGATTTGAGCCGCCGCGCCGGATCGCTGGAGAGGATGATGATGCCGTTCTCATCGCTGACGAAGGCTTCCAGGCGGGCCCGCTGCCAGCGCTCCTCCATGGCTTCGAGGCGGACCTTGACCACGGCCACGCCGATGATCTTGCCTTGTTGCTCCAGGCCATGGGCCAGGTAATAACCGGGTTCGCCGCTGGTGCTGCCGATGCCATAGAAGCGCCCCGGCTGGCCGCGCACGGCGTTCTGGAAATAGGCGCGGAAAGACAAGTCTTCCCCCAGGTAGCTGTCGACGTCGCGCCAGTTGCTGGTGGCCATGACGCGGCCGGTGGTGTCCATGACGTAGATGGCCCGGCTGCGACTGCGCCGGTTCAGGCCCTCAAGGTATTCGTTGACGGTCTTGCGATGCTCGGGCGTCGGGTCGTCGAGCAATTTCGAGACGCTGGATTCAAGTTCCAGCAGGCTGGGCAAATAGGTGTATTTGCTGATTTCGCTCTCCACCGCGCGGGCGTGCAGCTCCAACTGACGCTCGCCATTCTCGGCGAGGCCGCGAATGCCATAGTGCTCGCTGATCCAGAAGCCGAGGTAACCCAGGCCGATCATCAACGCAATGACCAGCGGCGGCAGGAACAGATGGCGGATCAGGCGGGGTTTCACGGCGAGTGATGGCGGCGCGGCGCGATAAAGAGTGGGGTCGCATTTCATCACAGAAGCCTTGGGTCAACCACAACACAAATCGACAAGCCAACACTGGACCCTGTGGGAGCGAGCTTGCTCGCGATGACTGCTGACCCGTCGACAATGATGTTGACTGACAGTCCGCTATCGCGAGCAAGCTCGCTCCCACAGGGAATTGCGTGTTGTTTAGTGCTGCAGAATCTTCTCAAGGAAATGCTGTGCACGTTCGGAGCGGGCGCTGATGTCGCCGAAGAACTCTTCTTTCGGGCAGTCTTCGATGATCTGGCCCTGATCCATGAAGATCACCCGGTTCGCCACTTTGCGGGCGAAGCCCATTTCGTGGGTCACGCACATCATGGTCATGCCTTCGTGGGCCAGTTGCACCATCACGTCGAGCACTTCGTTGACCATTTCCGGGTCAAGCGCCGAGGTCGGTTCGTCGAACAGCATTACCACCGGGTCCATCGCCAGCGCACGGGCGATCGCCACGCGCTGCTGCTGGCCGCCGGAGAGCTGGCCCGGGTGCTTGTGGGCGTGGGCCGACAGACCGACGCGCTCTAGCAGTTGCAGGCCTTTCTTGGTGGCTTCTTCCTTGCTGCGGCCCAGCACCTTGATCTGCGCGATGGTCAGGTTTTCGGTGATGGTCAGGTGCGGGAACAGTTCGAAGTGCTGGAACACCATGCCCACCCGCGAACGCAGTTTCGGCAGGTTGGTCTTCGGGTCGGCGATGGACGTGCCATCGACCACGATGTCGCCTTTCTGGAAGGGCTCAAGGGCGTTCACGCACTTGATCAGCGTGGATTTGCCCGAACCCGACGGCCCGCACACCACCACAACCTCGCCTTTGCTGACCTCGGTGCTGCAATTGGTCAGTACCTGGAAGTCCCCATACCACTTGTTGATGTTTTTGATAGAGATCATACGGCGAACCTTTTTTGCAGACGCTTGACCAGCAGCGAGGCGGCAAAGCTGATTGTGAAGTACACGAGACCTGCGATGATCAGGAACTCATTGGAGCGGCCGATGATGTCGCCATTGGCTCGCGAAGCATTGAGGAAGTCCACCAGACCGACCGTGTAGACCAGCGAGGTGTCCTGAAACAGGATGATGCTCTGTTGCAGCAACAGCGGGGTCATCTTGCGGAACGCCTGGGGCAGGATGATCAGGCGCATGACCTGGCCATAATTCATGCCCAGTGCCTGTGCCGCGCCCATCTGGCCCTTGGGGATCGACTGCACGCCGGCCCGGACGATTTCGCAGAAGTACGCCGCCTCGAACATCATGAACGCCACGACGCAGGAGCCGAACGCGCCGATCGGCGTGTCTTCGCCAGTGATCCAGCGCAGCACGAACGGGACCGCCAGGTAGAACCAGGTGATGACCAGCAGCAGCGGGATCGAGCGGAAATAGTTGACGTAGGCGCCAGCGATGTTGGAGATCAGCTTGTTGTGGGACAGGCGCATCAGCGCCAGGATCGTCCCCAGGATAATCCCACCGACGACACCCAGGGCCATCAGCTTGAGGGTCATCACCATGCCGTTCCACAAGCCGGGAATGGCCGGGATGATGCCTGTGAAGTCGAATTCCATTATTTACCCCCCACGGAGATCAGGCCGGGCACCGCGACTTTCTTCTCGACCATGCGCATGAGCAGCATCAGGCTCATGTTCAACGTGAAGTAGATCAGCGTCGCCAGGGTAAAGGCTTCGAACAGGTTGGCCGAGAATTCGGCGGTCTGCTTGGTCTGCGCGAGCAGCTCCATCAGGCCGATCAACGACGCCACGGAGGAGTTCTTGAAGACGTTGAGGAATTCCGAGGTGAGCGGCGGAATGATGATCCGGTAAGCCTGGGGCAGCAGCACGTTCCAATAGATCTGCGGCAGTTTGAAGCCCATGGCCCGGGCAGCGGATTCCTGGCCGCGCGGCAGCGCCTGGATGCCGGTGCGCACCTGTTCGCAGACCCGCGCGGCGGTGAACAGGCCCAGGCACACGACAACGCTCAGGTAGGCCGAGGTGGTCGGGTTCAGGTCCTGCTTGTACCATTCCTGCATGTCGGCGGGCAGCAGGTCCGGCACCAGGAAGTACCAGATGAACAGTTGAACCAGCAGTGGCACGTTACGAAAGAGTTCCACGTAGCAAGTCGCGATGCCCGATACCAGCCGGTTCGGCACGGTACGCATCACACCGAGGATCGAGCCCAGCAGCAGGGCAATGATCCAGGCGACGACGGCGATGGCGATGGTCCAGCCCAGGCCGGCCACGTACCAGTCGAGATAAATCTCGCTGCCCACGCCGGTGGACTTGAAGAACACGCCCCAGTCCCAGTTGTAATTCATTAGGGTCTCCCCTCAGATCGTTCGATGTACAAGTATCTGCAGGGGGAAATCCTTTCCCGCCCAATCTTGAGGATCGGGCACACACTCACGGCTCGACTTACCGTTGCGAGTGTTTCCTTTGGTTCCAGCAGGGAATGACACACTCCTGGAAAGGGCCGAGCCCTTCCAGGAGGTAAGGTTAGTCAGAAATCAGGATTTCTTATCGTCAGCCGCTTTATCGGTCGGGTTGGCGATCAAAGCCTTGAGCTCGTCGCTCATCGGGAAGTTCAGGTTCAGATTTTTAGGCGGGATAGGCTGGGTGAACCATTTGTCGTAGATCTTGTTGATCTCGCCAGACTTGTAGCTGGCGACAATGGCGTCATCGACAACCTTTTTGAACGGCTCGTCGCCCTTACGCATCATGCAGCCATAGATTTCGTAGGATTGGGGAGTACCGGTTACTTCCCAGTCGGTCGCCCTCTTGGCCTTGGCGGCTTCGCCGGCCAGCAGGGCGTCATCCATCATGAACGCAACGGCACGGCCCGATTCCAGCATCTGGAAGGATTCGCCGTGGTCCTTGGCGGAGATGACGTTCATGCCCATTTGCTTGTCGGCATTCATCGCCTTGAGGATGCGCTCGGACGTGGTGCCGGCGGTGGTCACGACGTTCTTGCCCTTGAGATCGTCGAAATCCTTGTATTTGGAATCTTTCTTGGAGAGCAGCCGGGTGCCGATCTCGAAGATGCCAACCGAGAAGGCGACTTGTTGCTGACGCTCGACGTTGTTGGTGGTGGAGCCGCACTCCAGGTCCACGGTGCCGTTCTGCACCAGTGGGATGCGGGTCTGCGAGGTGACCAGGTTGTACTTGACCTGCAGGTTCGGCACGTCCAGCTCTTTTTTCAGGGCTTCGACGACTTGCAGCTGGATGTCATGGGAGTAGCCGACGGGCTTGCCGGAAGCGTCCGCGATATAGGAAAACGGAATGGAGGCGTCGCGGTGGCCGAGCGTGATGACGCCGGACTCTTTGATCTTTTTCAGCGTGCCGGTCAGTTCGGCTGCGAAAACCGGAGTGCTGATCAGAGCGGCAGCAACGGCTGCGCCCAGGAGATGGGGAACGATGCGCATCGATGTTTCCTCGACATTGTTTTTTTTGTATTCGGCCGGTTCACCGGCCCTGAGTGCT
Organism: Pseudomonas sp. R4-84; assembly: GCF_054130985.1. Classification (NCBI taxonomy): domain Bacteria; kingdom Pseudomonadati; phylum Pseudomonadota; class Gammaproteobacteria; order Pseudomonadales; family Pseudomonadaceae; genus Pseudomonas; species Pseudomonas sp. R4-84. The sequence goes on along the minus strand of NZ_CP096390.1, from coordinate 4,262,296 downwards.
TCGAATGCCTGAAAGCTCCTGTTGTGTTGGCGTAACAGGCGTTCGTCTCCACGAGTGTAGAGCATGACTCGTGCCAGGCCAGTGGCCTATCACTATCATGTTGTTTTTAAAGGAAATTAAGGTTTTGTTTCAGCTTTTTGGTCTTTTGTTTATCCGGTTTGCCGAACTGACCGCTGGGTCGTGTTCGGAAAACCGAATGGCTTGAGCCCCACTAATCCGTGGGATAGGCGGTGTGTTCCAAAATGCAAAAAGCCCCTGGATCGTAGATTCAGGGGCTTTTGGTCTTGCGGGTACTGTCACGCCGCTTCAATCTTGCGCCGATTGTGCTCGACCTTTTGCAGATACTGCTGGAGCTTGTCCTGCTCGGCGGCGGTGGTAAACAAGCCCAGCTTGCTGCGGCGCCAGAGGATGTCCTGGGCATCGATGGCCCACTCGTCGCTGCACAGGTAATCGACTTCTCGGGTGTAGAGGCCTGCGCCGATGTGCTCGCCCAGGTCGACGAGGTTGTGTACGCCTTCGAGCATGCGCCAGGTGCGGCTGCCGTACGTGGTGGCCCAGCGGCGGGCGATGTCGGTCGGCAGCCAGTCGAACTTGTCGCGAATCGCCGAGCACAGCGCCTGCGGGGTCGTCATGTTTTCGCCCCCCGGCAAGGTTGCCAGGGCGGTCCAGCTTGGACGCATCTGCGTAAAGTATGGCGCCAGTTGCGCCATCGCCGATTCGGCCAGCTTGCGGTAAGTGGTCAGCTTGCCACCGAATACCGAAAGCAGTGGCGCCTCTTGACCTGCGGCAGAAAGCGCCAGCGTGTAATCCCGGGTTACGGCGGAAGGGTTGTCGGACTCGTCGTTGCACAACGGCCGGACGCCGGAATAACTGTGCAGGATGTCGTCGCGGCTGACCTGTTTCTTGAAGTGGGCGTTGACCACTTTCAGTAGGTAATCGGTTTCGCCTTCGGTAATCGCGACCTTCGCCGGATCGCCGGTGTATTCGCGATCTGTCGTGCCGATCAGGGTGAACTGGTTCAGGTAGGGGATAGTGAAGACAATGCGCTGGTCCTCGTTCTGGAGTATATGCGCATGCTCGCCTTCGTAGAGTTTCGGAACGATCAAGTGGCTGCCCTGAATCAGGCGGATACCGTAAGGCGATTCCATCTTCAGGTCGTCACGAATGAACTTGGCCACCCACGGGCCGGCGGCGTTCACCAGGGCCTTGGCCTGGATCGAAAACAGGCTGCCGTCGGCACGCTCCAGATGCAACTGCCACAGGCCCTTGCTGCGACGGGCGCTGACGCAGCGGGTGCGGGTATGGACGTGGGCGCCTTTTTCCCGTGCCGCCATGGCGTTGAGTACCACCAGCCGGGCGTCGTCAACCCAGCAGTCCGAGTATTCGAAGCCCTTGGTGATTTCGCTTTTCAGTACGCTGTCAGCGCCAAATTTCAAACTCCTGGAGCCGGCGAGCTGCTCGCGCTTGCCCAGGTGATCGTAAAGGAACAGGCCGGCGCGGATCATCCAGGCGGGGCGAAGGTGCGGCCGATGGGGCAGCACGAAGCGCATCTGCTTGACGATGTGTGGGGCTTTGGCCAGGAGGACTTCGCGCTCGGCCAGCGCTTCGCGCACCAGGCGGAATTCATAATGTTCGAGATAGCGCAGGCCGCCATGTATCAGCTTGCTGCTGGCTGAAGAAGTATGGCTGGCGAGGTCGTCCTTTTCGCAAAGGAACACCGAAAGGCCGCGACCGGCCGCGTCCGCAGCGATCCCCACGCCATTGATGCCGCCGCCTATAACGGCGATGTCATAGATCTCTGCGAGAGGGGGCGTAGGCAAGGTGGTAGTGGGCATCGGCTGGCCTCGGGCTCTTTTCGAAATATTTGAAATCGAACATTAATGTTCATTTGCGAAAAATACTAGCCCATAAAAACGGCAACGGCCAGTTGGATTCGATTGAAAATACTGATCGAGTGCCGCCGAAAGGAAAATTTTCGAACAAAAAGAGAATTGCGGAATGCTTCTGTGGCGAGGGGATAGACCCCCTCGCCACCAGGGTTCTGGGCATGGGGCGCGGAGCTAGACCACTTCCAATCGAATCTTGTGCTGGGTCAGCAGATGCGCCAGGGCTGGCACGGGCTGCTGGTCGGTTACCAGGCAATCGATCAGGCTGATCGGGCCCAGGCGGACCATGGCGTTGCGCCCGAATTTGCTGGAATCTGCTGCCAACAGCACCTGCCGAGCGTTGGCGATGATGGCTTGGGACACCCGCACTTCCTGGTAATCGAAGTCCAGCAGGCTTCCGTCCTCATCGATGCCGCTGATGCCCACCAGGGCGAAGTCGACCTTGAACTGGCTGATGAAGTCGACACTGGCCTGGCCAACCACGCCGCCGTCGCGTCGCACATTGCCGCCGGCGATCAGGACTTCGAAATCATCCTTTGCGCTGAGGATCGACGCCACGTGCAGGTTGTTGGTGATGACTTTGAGGTGGTTGTGATTGAGCAGCGCCCGGGCGATGGATTCGGTGGTGGTGCCGATGTTGATGAACAGCGACGCGTGATCGGGAATCTGGGCGGCGATGGCTTCGGCGATGCGTTGCTTCTCATCGCGCATCTGGTCCGCGCGCATGGCGTAGGCGGTGTTTTCCACGCTTGAATCGTAAGCCGCGCCGCCGTGATAGCGGCGCAACAGATTCGCTTCCGCCAATTGATTGATGTCGCGGCGGATGGTCTGTGGGGTGACGACGAATAATTGCGCCATTTCCTCGATGCTGACATAGCCGCGTTCGCGGACCAGTTCGAGGATTTGTTGCTGGCGGGGAGGCAGATTCATGGGGCTTCCTTTGGGCTGCCATTCAAAATTTGCCCATGATGCCGCAGGAATCCCCTCCCGACCAGTTTCAGAACTTTAGCGGGCCTTATTCGGCGTCTTCGTGGGGCTCCCAATCGCGGGTGCGGCTGACGGCTTTTTTCCAGCCGGCGTAGAGTTTTCCCTTGGCTTGCTCGTCCAGTTGCGGTTCGAACTCACGCTCGATTACCGCTTTGCCGCGCAGTTCTTCCAGGCTGCTCCAGAAACCGCACGCCAGGCCGGCCAGGTACGCTGCACCGAGGGCAGTGGTTTCGCGCATTTTTGGGCGTTCGACCTGGGTGCCAAGGATATCCGCCTGGAATTGCATGAGGAAGTTGTTAGCCACCGCGCCGCCGTCTACGCGCAAGGACTTGAGGCGCTCGCCGGAGTCTTGCTGCATGGCGTCGAGCAGATCGCGGGTCTGGTAGGCGATGGATTCGAGCGTGGCCCGGATAATATGGTCGACCCGCACGCCACGGGTCAGGCCGAACAGCGCGCCACGGGCATAAGGGTCCCAGTAAGGCGCGCCCAGGCCAGTGAACGCCGGGACCAGATACACCCCATTGCTGTCCTTGACCTTGTTGGCGAAGTACTCGGTGTCGAGCGCATCGTTGATGATCTTCAGTTCATCGCGCAGCCACTGAACGGTAGACCCGCCATTGAACACTGCGCCTTCCAGGGCATAGGCCACTTCACCGCGAGGGCCGCAGGCGATGGTGGTGAGCATGCCGTGATTGGATTTGACCGCTTTGTCACCGGTATTCATCAGCAGGAAACAGCCGGTGCCGTAGGTGTTTTTCGCCTGGCCCGGTTCCACGCACATCTGGCCGAACAGGGCGGCCTGCTGGTCACCGGCGATACCGCCGATGGCGATGCCGCTCTTGGTGCGGCCGTAGATTTGTGAGGACGATTTGACCTCCGGCAGCATTTCCCGAGGGATGTTGAGGATGTCGAGCATCTTCGCGTCCCACTCAAGCGTATGGATGTTGAAAAGCATGGTGCGCGAGGCGTTGGTGTAGTCGGTGACATGGACCTTGCCGCCGGTAAATTTCCAGATCAGCCAGCTGTCCACGGTGCCGAACAGCAACTCGCCGTTGCGTGCGCGCTCGCGGCTCCCTTCGACGTTATCCAGGATCCACTTGAGCTTGGTGCCGGAGAAATACGGATCGGTGACCAGGCCAGTGGCTTCGCTGATGTATTGCTCATGGCCGTCACGCTTGAGCTGCTGGCAGATTTCAGTGCTGCGCCGACATTGCCAGACAATGGCGTTGTAGATCGGCCTGCCGGTCGACTTGTCCCAGACCACCGTGGTTTCGCGCTGGTTGGTGATGCCGATGGCGGCGACCTGGTCGTGATGCAGCCCGGCCTGGGCAAGCGCTTCGACCATGACCGCGCTCTGGGTGGCGAAGATCTCCATCGGGTCGTGTTCGACCCAGCCTGGCTGTGGGTAATGCTGGACGAATTCTCGTTGGGCCGTGCAGACCACGTTGGCGTCACGGTCGAAAATAATGGCACGTGAGCTGGTCGTGCCCTGGTCGAGGGCAATGATGTAGTTCTTATTCTCAATGTCGGTCATGTCGATTGCCTTGGGACTTAGGTAACGTAATTAAGGAAGAGGCCAGGGCGGGGGCTCGAATGACAGGCGCCCGCGCCGACTGTTTCAGGACGTTCTGGGCTTGCCATCAATGGCCGGCTCTGGCTCCTTTGCAGCAACCACGGCGCTGGGCAGGTGGCGAGCGATGAGCCCGCGATAAGCAGCAGCACCCAGGCATGCGCCAAGGATCGGCGCAAAAATCGGTACGAGGAAGTATGGAATGTCACGCGCCCCGGTGAGTGAAATTTCACCCCAGCCAGCGAAGAAAGTCATCAATTTCGGACCGAAATCCCGCGCCGGGTTCATCGCGAAACCTGTCAGTGGCCCCATCGAACTGCCGATCACGGCGATCAGCAAGCCGATCAGCAGCGGCGCCAGCGGGCCGCGCGGTAGGCCGTTGTTATCATCGGTCAAGGACATGACCACGCCCATCAGGATGGCGGTGATGATCATCTCGACCAGGAAAGCTTGGCCGGTGGACAGTGCCGGGTGGGGGTAGGTGGAGAACACCGACGCCAGTTCGAGGCTGGCCACGGTGCCCCGGATCATGTGGCGGGACTGTTCGAAATCGAAGAACAAATTGCTGTACAGCGTGTAGACCAGCAGTGCGCCGCAGAACGCGCCGGTCACTTGGCAAACGATATAGAAAGGCAGTTTGCGTTTTTCGAAGTCAGTGAAAATGCACAGGGCGATGCTGACGGCGGGGTTCAGGTGTGCGCCGGAAATGCCCGCGCTGAGATAAATCGCCATGCTGACACCGACGCCCCAGATGATGCTGATTTCCCACAAGCCGAAACTGGCGCCCGCGACCTTGAGCGCTGCAACGCAACCGGTGCCGAAAAAAATCAACAGGGCCGTACCCAGGAACTCCGCCAGGCATTGGCTGGAGAGCGAAGGTTGTTGTAAAGCAGTCGTCATTCAAACCTCGGTTCTTTTTGTTGTCCTGCGCGGCGGAAAACAACCCGTCGTCGCCTTTTCGCCGAGTGCCGGATCCCCATCCTGCGCTCGGGGTGTTGCTTGAGACACGCGTTTCTGCTTTCAGTTTCGAAAAAATATAGACAAGAAACGCCGCTGTCAAAGGTCGAAAGTGAACCGTCGGTCATATTGGGATTATTCGTTCCATGAATGAATTTTTTCGGCGTGGCGCGGCGTCGACATCGGCGGTCTGCGCAGCCTTTTGCCTGGGGATCGCTTAGAATTCTCGCCACTCTTTATGTTGTTTCCCTGTCAGGAGCGGTCATGACCCCCGCATTGGATCTGCTGAAAAAAGTGCGTGCCGAACATCGTATTCACAGTTACGAACATGACCCCAAGGCCGCGTCCTATGGTCTGGAAGCCGCAGAGAAACTGGCTCTGGAACCGGCGCGAGTGTTCAAGACGCTGTTGGCCGCGAGCGAGAAAGGTGAATTGCTGGTGGCGGTGGTGCCGGTCGCCGGGAGTCTGGACCTCAAAGCGCTGGCCCATGCGGCCGGGGTAAAGAAAGTCGAGATGGCCGATCCAGCCGCCGCGCAGCGTTCGACAGGTTATTTGCTGGGGGGCATCAGTCCGCTGGGACAGAAGAAGCGCCTGCGCACGTTTATCGACTCATCCGCACAGCCGTTCCCCACTGTGTTCGTCAGCGCGGGAAGACGAGGCCTGGAGGTGGAGTTGGCGCCCGCGTTGCTGGCGGAGCATACCGGAGCGGCGTTTGCGGATATTGGCCGCGGGTGAGGAGCAAGCGCCTCTGCCAGGATGAATCTTTCCAACCGTCCAGGCGTCCAACCCTTCAATGTGTAAGGCGAAAATTGTGTCGATCTGTCACTGGATAAACGGTGCCTGCGCAGCTCATGCTCACGCATCATAAAAAAGGAGATGTGCCATGCAGCTTGCGTTTCATCAGGTCGATGCGTTCAGTGACCGGCCCTTTGGCGGTAACCCGGCGATGGTCTATCGGCTCGATGCCTGGCTTGCCGATGACCTGATGCAAAAGATTGCCGCCGAACATAACCTGGCTGAAACCGCGTTTTTGGTGCGCGAAAACCAGCACTGGCATATCCGCTGGTTCACCCCGACCACCGAGGTGCCCTTGTGTGGTCATGCCACGTTGGCCAGCGCTTATGTGTTGTTCGAGGTCTATCACGAAACCGTGGAGCGGCTGGACTTCATCTGCAAATCCGGAGCGCTGAGCGTCACGCGCGAGGGCGAACGGCTGTGGTTGGATTTCCCTGCCATCGTGCCGGCTGAATTGGGCGCGTCCCTGGCGGTCCAGAGTGCCTTGGGTGTCGAGGCGGTGGATGTGCTGAGTTCCAACGAATTGTTCGTGGTATTGGAGTCGGAGCAGGCGGTGCTCGAATGCAAGCCGGACATGGCGGCCCTGGCGAAACTGCCATGGCCTGGCGCGATCGTGACCGCGCCGGGGAGCAAGCACGATTTCGTCTCGCGCTATTTTGCTCCGGCGATTGGTATCAATGAGGATCCGGTCACCGGGTCGACTCATTGCAGCCTTATTCCCTACTGGTCCAAGCGGCTGAACAAGCTCGGGCTGACGGCGTATCAATGCTCGGCCAGGGGAGGGGCATTGTTCTGCCGGCTGGAAGGTGACCGGGTGAAGATCGGTGGGCATGCCACGTTGGTGGCCAGCGGGACTCTATCAGTCGGTTGAAGTCAATGAGGTTCTGTGGGGGCGCTTGCTCGCTCCCACAGGGTGTAGCGTCAATTGGCGACGCTATGCCGTCGCACGCCGCTGTCGATCGACGGCAAATGCGCTGCCGTACTGCCCGAGGCCTGGAACAGCACCAGGTGTTCGGCGGCCACGCGAATACCGATAGTCGCCCCGACCTGATGGTCGGCGTGGCTTGGGAAAATCGATTCCAGTTGCGCACCCGTCGGCAATTGCAGGCGATACAAGGTCGAAGCGCCCAGAAAAGTCTTACCGACGATGGTAGCCGTGAGCGGACTGTCAGGCGCGTAGACGATATCGTCCGGGCGCAGCAGCACATCCACGGCGCTGCCGATGGGCCAGGTATAGGCCCGGTTTCCCCGTAGCGTCCCCAATTCGGTCTGCACTGATTCCGGGCTGTCGAGCCGGCCTCGGATGAAATAGCCCTGGCCGATAAAGCTGGCGACATAAGGCGTCAGGGGTTCGTGGTAAAGGTTGTAGGGCGTATCCCACTGTTCCAGCCGACCCTCCCGGAATACGCCGACATGATCACTCACGGCGAAGGCTTCTTCCTGGTCATGGGTCACCAGAATCGCGCTGGTGCCGCGAGCCTTGAGGATGTCCCGCACCTCATGGCTGAGCTTGCGTCGCAGCTCGCCATCGAGGTTGGAGAAGGGCTCGTCGAGCAGCAGCAATTGCGGCTCGGGCGCCAATGCCCTGGCGAGCGCCACGCGTTGTTGCTGGCCTCCGGAGAGCTCATGGGGAAAACGTTTACCGAGGTTCTTCAGGTTGACCAGTTCCAGCAGCTCTTCGACCACACGGTTCTTGCCAGGGTGTTTACGAATGCCGAATGCCATGTTCTCGGCGACGCTGAGGTGCGGGAACAGTGCATAGTCCTGGAATACCATGCCGATGCGACGTTTTTCCGGGGCCAAGGTGAAACCCGCGCGGGAAATGATTTCCCCGGCCAACTGGATCTCGCCTTCGTGTACCGGTTCGAAACCGGCGATGGCCCGCAGGGTCGTGGTCTTGCCGCACCCGGACGAGCCCAGCAAGCAGCCGATGTCGCCCGCATTGAGGTGCAGGTTGAGGTTCTGGACGACTCGCTGGTCCTGGTACCCGCAGGCCAGGTTATGCAGATTCAGTAACAAGGAGTGACTCATGCGTGGTGATACGCCGGCTCGACGAGGAATTCGAGCAGGGCCTTCTGTGCGTGGAGACGGTTTTCTGCCTGGTCCCAAGCGACGGATCGCGGGTCTTCCAGCAGGTCGAGGCTGATTTCCTCGCCGCGATGGGCGGGCAGGCAATGCATGAACAGCACCTCGGCGTCCGCCAGGTCGAGCAGGGCCCGTGTGACCTGCAACGGCGCGAACAGCTTGACGCGCTTGGCGGCTTCCTCTTCCTGGCCCATGGAGGTCCAGACGTCGGTGCTCACCAGGTGCGCGCCGGCCACGGCCAGCTTCGGATCACGGACCAGCGACACCCGGTCCCCGGCCTTGGCGAGCAGTTCTGCATCCGGGTCATAGCCTTCAGGGCAAGCGATCCGTAGCTGGAAGTCGAATTGCATCGACGCTTCTATATAGCTGTTGCACATGTTGTTGCCATCGCCGACCCAGGCAACGGTTTTGCCCTGGATCGAGCCGCGGTGCTCGAGGAAGGTCTGCATGTCGGCCAACAGCTGGCAAGGGTGCAGATCGTCGGATAGGCCGTTGATCACCGGCACGCGGGAATAGGCGGCGAATTCGGTGAGGGTGCTGTGGGCAAAGGTACGGATCATCACGGCGTCGAGCATGCTCGACATGACGATGGCGCAATCGCTGATCGGCTCGCCACGTCCCAGTTGAGTGTCGCGGGGCGACAGGAAAATCGCCTGGCCGCCAAGCTGGATCATGCCGGCTTCGAAAGAGATGCGCGTGCGCGTGGATGACTTCTCGAAAATCATCCCCAGCACACGGTTTTTCAAGGGCTCGAACAGTACGCCGCGTTTACGCAGGTCCTTGAGCTCAACGCCTCGACGGATCACGGCGAGCAACTCATCGGGCGTGAAATCCATCAGGGAGAGAAAGTGCCTTGCGCTCATGATTGACTACCTTTTTGTAACGAACCGCAGATGCTCAGAGCCTTGTTTCATGGAAAAACGGGCGAGACCTGCGGCAAAAGCCGCACGGGGCGACGAAATAGGGGAAAGGCGCGATATTGACATTAAATGTCGCGTCTTACCAATAGGGCTACGGTTATGAGGGATTTCAGCGAGGCCAATGCAGAGTTGCATTGGCGTGGTTGAGGCCGGTTTCCTGACAGCAGCGGGTTCATTTGTACACTGGCGTTGCGTCGCTTGGCAATCGAGCAGGGCGGGCATCGGGTGGTTGGCGGTCGGTTTTTGACCCGCTGGCCCGGGTCGTCGGTCTGTTGCCCAATGTGAAATATTTCCTAATGCAGGACCCTGGGTTATAAATGAACCCCTAGCCGCAGGAGCCCCGAAATGGATTCGAAAGAGCAACGACTGATGGAACTGTTGGGGCTGACGGCACGCACCCTGACCCACCTGACCGCTTCGGTGACGTCCATGTCATTCGAATTGCTGCGCAGCGATGACGAAGTGACCAAGGCGGCGGGGCGCCGCATGATCGATCGGATGGCCACGATCAGCGGTGGTCTCGATGAGCACTGGCGCTTGATTGGCGAGTTGACCGGGGTGCCCATGGCCCAGGAGGAAGTGCAGACCATCGAGGAGATCCAACTGCTGGCGCCTCCTCCCGAGCAGCCTTGACAGCGACGCATCGGCGGGCCTGATGCCTGGCGATTCACAGGACGAACGTCGCTGGCGCTACCGGGCATCCCGCGCCATAGTTTTGTTCCCGCGGCCCAAAGTGCCCGCTACGAATAAAACAGAGGCTGGCCATGACCAAGACCCTCCATCACCGTGCGTGCCATCTGTGCGAGGCCATCTGTGGCCTGACTCTCGAAACCACCGAAACCGAAGGCCAAGGCCTGGCGATCACCTCGATCAAGGGTGATCCGCTGGACAGTTTCAGTCGTGGGCACATCTGCCCCAAGGCCGTGGCGTTGCAGGATATCCAGAACGATCCGGACCGTCTGCGCCAGCCCATGCAACGAGTCGGCGGCGAGTGGCAGCCCATCGCCTGGGACGACGCCTTTGCCTTGGTGGCCGAACGCCTTGCGGCGATCCAGGAGCGCCACGGCCAGAACGCGGTGGGGGTCTATCAGGGCAACCCCAGCGTGCACAACTATGGATTGATGACTCACAGCAACTATTTCCTCGGCTTGTTGAAAACCCGCAGCCGCTTTTCGGCGACTTCGGTTGATCAATTGCCCCATCACCTGACCAGTCACTTGATGTACGGTCACGGCTTGCTGCTGCCGATACCGGACATCGATCACACCGATTTCATGCTGATCCTGGGGGGTAACCCGCTGGCTTCCAATGGCAGCATCATGACCGTGCCGGATGTGGAGAAACGGCTGAAGGCAATCCAGTCCCGGGGCGGCCGGGTGGTGGTGGTTGATCCGCGGCGCAGCGAGACGGCGGCCATCGCCGACCAGCATGTATTCGTACGCCCCGGCGGCGATGCCGCGCTGCTGTTTGGCTTGCTTGGCACCTTGTTCAGCGAAGGACTGACGCGTGACAGTCATTTGCCGGTGGACGGCCTCGAAGAGGTCCGACAGGCCGTTGCACCTTTCACCGCAGAGGCCATGAGCCCGCTTTGTGGGGTGCCTGCCCCGCAGATCCGCCAATTGGCCCGTGATTTCGCTGCCGCGCCGTCGGCCGTGTGCTATGGCAGGATGGGTGTTTCGACCCAGGCTTTCGGCACGCTGTGCCACTGGCTGATCCAAGTGATCAACCTGGTGACCGGCAATCTCGATCGAGTGGGCGGGGCACTGTGCACCGAGCCAGCGGTGGATTTGGTGGCGACCACTTCGGGCGGGCATTTCAATCGCTGGCAAAGCCGTGTATCCGGGCGTCCCGAATATGCGGGCGAGTTGCCTGTATCGACCCTCGCTGAAGAAATGCTCACCGAGGGCGAAGGGCAGATCCGTGCGCTGGTCACCGTGGCCGGCAACCCCGTGCTGTCCACGCCTAACGGACGGCAGCTCGAGCAAGCGCTGGATGGGCTTGAGTTCATGGTCAGCATCGACTTGTACATCAACGAAACCACGCGCTACGCCGACTTGATCCTGCCGTCGACCTCGGCCCTGGAAAATGATCATTACGACACCACGTTCAACCTGTTCGCCGTGCGTAACGTCAGCCGCTTCAACCGGGCCATCCTGCCCAAGCCCGAGGGAGCGCTGCACGATTGGGAAATTTTTGTCGGCCTGGCCAAGGCTTTTGCCGCCCGGACCGGCAAGGAGCTCAAGCCGACGATGCCGCCGGCGCAGATGATCGATTTCGGCCTGCGAGCCGGGATGTATGGCGATGCTTCGCCCTACAGGTTGTCCTTGGCAACGCTGTTCGATCATCCCCACGGTATCGATCTCGGAGCGCTCAAGCCCAATCTGACGGCCCGGTTGAAAACCGAAAATGGCCGCGTGCAGGCTGCGCCCGCCGTCATCCTCGCCGACCTGGCGCGCTTTGCCGCGTTGCGAGCGCCGGCAGCGGACGAGTTGCTGATGATTGGCCGGCGCCATGTGCGCAGCAATAACTCATGGATGCATAATTTCCACCGGCTGGTGAAAGGCAAGCCGCGTCATCAATTGCTGATGCATCCGCAAGACCTTGCCAGCCGGGGGCTGGTCGATGGGCAGCGCGTGAAGGTCAGCTCCCGGGTCGGCGTGATTGAAGTGGAGGTCCAGAGCAGCCCGGACATGATGAAAGGCGTGGTCAGCCTTCCTCACGGTTGGGGGCATGCTCGTCCTGGCGTGCAGATGACCATCGCCAGCGGACAGCCTGGGTCCAGCGCCAACGACCTGACCGATGAGCGCCAGCTCGATGAGTTATCCGGCAACGCGGCGCTGAACGGTGTTCCGGTGAAGGTGGCGGCTGCGTAAAATTGTCCCCGGGGCGGACCGAGCAAGGTGCTCGGCTTTCCGTTACAATGCGCCACCGTGTCGACATCTGTAGTCGCAAAAGTTCAAGCCGAGGTGCTCCGTGGATATCATCGAAACGATCAAAGAACAGATTGCCAACAACACCATCCTGCTCTACATGAAAGGCTCGCCGAACGCCCCACAGTGCGGCTTCTCGGCCAAGGCTGCTCAGGCGGTGATGGCGTGTGGCGAGAAGTTCGCCTACGTGGACATCCTGCAGAACCCGGAAATCCGCGCCAACCTGCCCAAGTATGCCAACTGGCCAACCTTCCCACAGTTGTGGGTTGGCGGTGAGCTGATCGGCGGCAGTGACATCATGACCGAGATGGCCGCCGACGGTTCGTTGCAGTCCACGATCAAGGCAGCTGTGGAAGCAGCGGCGGCTAACAAGTCCGAAGCCTGATCGACCGCAGTACTGTAGGAGCCTGGCCATCCAGGCAATAAAAAGCCCCGCGCCTCGAAAGAGGGCGGGGCTTTTTAATGGCTTGCTTTCGAGGGCGCTTATTCTTCGCCCATCTGCGATTGCAGGTAATTTTCCAGACCGATCTTGTCGATCAGGCCCAGCTGGGTTTCGAGCCAGTCGATGTGCTCTTCCTCGGATTCGAGGATGTCTTCCAGCAGTTCGCGGCTACCGAAGTCGCCAACGCTTTCGCAATGGGCAATGGCGGCTTTCAGGTCGGCGTGGCCGGTGCGCTCGATGCGCAGGTCGCATTCGAGCATTTCACGAGTATGTTCGCCGATGTGCAGCTTGCCCAGGTCCTGGACGTTCGGCAGGCCTTCGAGAAAGAGGATTCGCTTGATCAGCTTGTCCGCATGTTTCATTTCATCGATGGATTCGTGGTACTCGTGCTTGCCCAGCTTGTTCAGGCCCCAATCCTCGTACATGCGTGCATGCAAGAAGTACTGATTGATCGCGACCAGCTCATTGGCAAGGATCTTGTTGAGATGCTGGATGACTGTAATGTCGCCTTTCATGATGAGGGCCTGCCCTGATAACTGTGTATTAAGGCGGAGTTTGAGCCGAGCTATTACGAGTGTCAAACCTAAGTTATTGAATAATAAATGAAAATTAATCGGAATAAGAATGTTTGTGTTCCGCGTCTGGAAGCTAAGCATTTGATTTTCGGGCATAAAAAAACCGGACATTGAGTCCGGTTCTTTGAATATCTGGATTTATGCGGCCGTAAATTCTGCCGGATAAGGGATCGAGGCTTGCGCGGTCTGAACTTTGGCGAGGGTTTCACGCACCACTTCCTTGGCGAGGCAGGCGCATTTGCCGCATTGGCTGGCTACGCCGGTGGCCTGGCGGACTTCCCGGTAGCTGCAGCAACCCTCATAGATCGCTTCGCGGATTTGTCCGTCGGTGACGCCAGTGCAGAGGCATACATACATAAGTGAGAACCGTCGCTGGTTGTGACTCAATTGAGACGGATCTTAATGTTAACGAGAATGATTGTCAAAGTGGTTTCCTGCGCTGGTTGACGAACGGTGTCGAGCGCCTGCCATCAAGCGGGCATCGGATTTCCTGGGCCGCCAAAAAACCGTTGAGGACAGGCCAAACGTGCGGTGTATGATGGTCGGTCCTTGCAAAGCGGGTTCGTGTCACAGGGCTGTCGCCTGAGGGTGGCAGGCTGGCGCGGACCTTGTTTTCACGTTACTACACCAGGAGATATCCAATGAGCGTACTCGTAGGCAAACAAGCCCCTGACTTCACCGTTCCCGCCGTCCTCGGCAATGGCGAAATCGTCGACAGCTTCACCCTGTCCTCGGCCATCAAAGGCAAATACGGCCTGGTGTTCTTCTACCCGCTGGACTTCACTTTCGTTTGCCCGTCCGAGCTGATCGCACTGGATCACCGCATGGACGACTTCAAGGCGCGCAACGTTGAAGTGGTCGCCGTTTCGATCGACTCGCACTTCACCCACAACGCCTGGCGCAACACCGCCATCAATGCCGGTGGCATTGGCCCGGTGAAATACACCATGGCTGCCGACATGAAGCACGAAATCGCCAAGGCCTACGACGTTGAGTCCGAAGGCGGCGTGGCCTTCCGTGGCGCGTTCCTGATCGACGACAAAGGCGTGGTCCGTTCGCAGATCATCAACGACCTGCCGCTGGGACGTAACATGGAAGAGCTGATCCGTCTGGTTGACGCCCTGCAGTTCCACGAAGAGCATGGCGAAGTCTGCCCGGCCAACTGGAAAAAAGGCGACAAGGGCATGACCGCATCGCCTGAAGGCGTAGCTGCCTACCTGGGCGAGCACAGCGACAAGCTGTAAGCGCACCCATGCATAAAAAAAACCGGCCCTCGATGGGCCGGTTTTTTTATGGACGTTTCTTGGCGCAGCACAGATCCCTCGCCACAAAGAGCCAGGCTGATGTCAGTCGTCGAAATCCTGCCAGCCACCCATTTCCTTCCACCGGTTGACGATGCCGCAAAACAGCTCGGCGGTTTTCTCGGTGTCGTAGCGGGCCGAATGGGCTTCACGGCCATCGAAATCGATGTCGGCTGCCTGGCACGCCTTGGCCAACACGGTCTGGCCATACGCCAGGCCCGCAAGGGTGGCCGTGTCGAAGCTGGAGAACGGATGGAAAGGGTTGCGCTTCATGTCCAGGCGCGCCACGGCGGCATTGAGGAAGCCCAGGTCGAAGCTGCTGTTGTGGCCAACCAGGATCGCTCGCTTGCAACCGTTGGCCTTCAGCGCCTTGCGCACACCACGGAAGATGTCGGTCAGCGCAGTCTCTTCGCTGACGGCCATGCGCAGCGGATGATCGAGCTTGATCCCGGTGAACTCCAGGGCAGCCGCTTCGATGTTGGCGCCTTCGAACGGTTCGACCCGGAAGAAATAGGTGTGGTCGGGGAAGACGAAGCCTTTCTCGTCCATGCCGATGGTCGTCGCGGCGATTTCCAGCAGCGCATCGGTGGCCGAGTTGAAACCGCCGGTTTCTACATCGACCACGACCGGCAGATAACCCCGGAAGCGAGCCGCCATTGGATGGCGCGGGCCGCCTGAGCCGCCGTTGCCGTCCAGTTCGTCATCGAAATGATCTTCACTCACGCGTTTTCCTCCAGCAGGCGCCAGCGCAGTTTTTCACCGGCGCGCAGCGGGATGACAGTCTGCTCGCCAAACGGCAGGCTGGCAGGGGCGGTCCACTCATCGCGAACCAGGGTAATACGATCGGTGTTCACCGGCAGGCCATAGAAGCGGGGGCCATGCAGGCTGGCGAAACCTTCGAGCTTGTCCAGGGCGTTGCGCTGCTCGAATGCCTCGGCATACATCTCGATGGCGGCGTAGGCGGTGTAACAGCCGGCGCAACCGCAGGCGGCTTCCTTGGCGTGACGGGCGTGGGGCGCCGAGTCGGTGCCCAGGAAGAACTTGGCGCTGCCGCTGGTGGCGGCGTCCAGCAAGGCTTCCTGATGGGTGTTGCGCTTGAGGATCGGCAGGCAGTAGAAATGCGGCCGGATCCCGCCCACCAGCATGTGGTTGCGGTTGTACAGCAGGTGGTGTGCGGTAATGGTCGCGCCGACGTTGGCCGAGGCCTCGTTGACGAATTGCACGGCATCGCCGGTGGTGATGTGCTCGAACACCACCTTTAGCGTCGGGAAGCGTTCGACGACGCGACGCATGTGTTCGTCGATGAAGATCTTCTCGCGGTCGAACACATCGACGTCGCCCCGGGTGACCTCGCCATGGATCAACAATGGCATGCCGACTTCGGCCATGACCTCCAGCGCAGGGAAGATCTTGTCGATGCTGGTGACACCGGAATCCGAGTTGGTGGTGGCGCCGGCGGGGTACAACTTGGCCGCGTGGACGAAACCACTGGCCTTGGCCTCGCGTATTTCTTCGGGCTGGGTGCGGTCGGTGAGGTAAAGCACCATCAGCGGTTCGAAGCGGCTGCCAGCCGGGCGTGCAGCCAGGATGCGCTGGCGATAGCCATCGGCCTCGGCAGCGTTACGCACGGGCGGAACCAGGTTAGGCATGATGATGGCGCGGCCAAAAGTGCGCGCGACATCGGCGACGGTATGGGTCAACACAGCACCATCGCGAAGATGAATATGCCAGTCGTCGGGACGCAGCAGGGTCAGGCGGTCGGACATGGGGGGCTTCCAGGCGGGTAAATCTCTGGCGAATGCTACCGGAAAAGACCGATCCGGGCACCCGCTATCAAGTTTTGCCGCAAGTTACCGATAGCCCCTTCAGGTGTGCCACGATTGCGTGCAGTGTCTAGGCCAAGCGGCATGCCCAGCGTTTTTCGATTTCCGTATAAAAGCCAGTGGAGCCTCCCGTGCGCCAGCGTTATCTAGCCTTGCTCAGTGTGTTTGCCAGCCTTCCTGCGATGGCGCTCACTTTCCAGACCCGTCTGGAGAGCATTGAGTGGACGGTCGAAGGCGATAAGTTCGAGTGTCGGCTGAGTCAGCCGATCACCGATTTTGGCAGCGGCGAATTCGTGCGCAAGGCGGGCGAGCAGGCCACGTTCCGGCTCAAGGCCTATAACCCGATGCTCGGTGGCGGCTCCGCGACGTTGCTGGCGGCGGCGGCGCCCTGGCAGCCAGGACGAGGCGATATCAACCTGGGCTCGGTCAGGATCGGTAGCGGCGATGTGCTGTTCAACAGCTCCCAGGTGCAGGCGGGCCGCTTGATCAGCGGGCTGATGGAAGGTCGCAGCCCCGTGGTGCGGCGTAACACCGACGATGGGCGGGTGTCGGAAGTCCGGTTGTTGCCCGTGCGCTTCAACAAGGCGTTCAGCGATTACCAGGGCTGTGTCGCGAAGCTGTTGCCGAAGAACTTCGAACAGATCAAGCAAACCCAGATCGGTTTTCCCGGCGAAGGCATCGAGCTCGACGCCCAGGCCAAGGCTCAGTTGCAGGTCATGCTCGACTTCATCAAGGCTGACCCGAGCGTCAATCATGTCGAACTCGACGGCCACTCCGACAACAGTGGCAACCGCCTGACCAACCGCGAGCTGTCGCGCCGCCGGGCCCTGGCCGTCCAGGACTTCTTCAAGGCCAACGGCTTCCAGGAGTCTCAGTTTACCGTTCGCTTCCATGGCGAGCGTTATCCGCTGGTGCCCAATACCAACGCCGCCAATCGGGCCAAGAACCGTCGTGTGCTGGTAAAACTGGAGCGGGGCGCCGCACCGGCCTCGGCCCCACAGCCGCCAACCCCTGCGACAATGCCTGCGGTGCCTGCCGTGGCGCCCGCTGCCGCGCCGGGCAAGCCGGCGACGCCAGTGGCCCCGGCCAAGGCGGCTACGCCTGCTGCGGCTACTGCGCGCACTTCCTGATCGCGCCCTGATCGTCGCGCAGCTGACATAATCTGTCGCTTCGTCGTCATAAGCTGTCGCGCCTCTGTAAATTATCCGCGGTGGACGTTAGACTTGCCGGCTTTCCGTACAACCCGTGGAGTGATGGCATGGCGGACGTAAACAAGGTCGTTCTGGCGTATTCCGGCGGCCTGGACACTTCGGTGATCCTCAAGTGGCTGCAGGACACATATAACTGCGAAGTGGTGACCTTCACCGCTGACCTGGGACAGGGCGAGGAAGTCGAGCCTGCACGCGCCAAGGCCCAGGCCATGGGCGTCAAAGAGATCTATATCGATGACCTGCGCGAAGAATTCGTCCGCGACTTCGTCTTCCCGATGTTCCGCGCCAACACTGTTTACGAAGGCGAATACCTGCTGGGCACGTCCATCGCCCGTCCGCTGATTGCCAAGCGCTTGATCGAAATCGCCAACGAAACCGGTGCCGATGCCATTTCCCATGGGGCGACCGGCAAGGGCAACGACCAGGTACGTTTCGAGCTGGGTGCCTATGCCCTCAAGCCGGGCGTGAAGGTCATTGCTCCATGGCGCGAGTGGGACTTGCTGTCCCGTGAAAAGCTGATGGACTACGCCGAGAAGCACGCGATCCCGATCGAGCGTCATGGCAAGAAAAAATCTCCGTACTCGATGGATGCCAACCTGTTGCACATCTCCTATGAAGGCGGCGTGCTGGAAGACACCTGGACCGAGCACGAAGAAGACATGTGGCGTTGGACCGTCTCCCCCGAGAAGGCTCCCGATACCCCGCAATACCTGGAACTGACCTATCGCAATGGCGACATCGTTGCGCTCGATGGCGTGGAAATGAGCCCGGCCACTGTGCTGGCGACCCTGAACCGCATCGGTGGCGAACACGGCATCGGTCGCCTCGACATCGTCGAGAACCGCTATGTCGGTATGAAGTCCCGTGGTTGCTACGAAACCCCAGGCGGCACCATCATGCTGCGCGCCCACCGGGCGATCGAATCGATCACCCTGGATCGCGAAGTGGCTCACTTGAAGGATGAGTTGATGCCCAAGTACGCCAGCCTCATCTACACCGGCTACTGGTGGAGCCCTGAGCGTCTGATGCTGCAACAGATGATCGATGCCTCCCAGGTCAACGTGAACGGTGTCGTGCGCCTGAAGCTGTACAAGGGCAACGTGATCGTGACCGGGCGCAAGTCCGACGACTCGCTGTTCGATGCCAACATCGCCACTTTTGAAGAAGACGGTGGTGCCTACAACCAGGCCGACGCGGCCGGCTTCATCAAGCTCAACGCCCTGCGCATGCGCATCGCGGCGAACAAGGGTCGCAAGCTGTTCTGATGCAATCCGAAAACGGCCTGCCGCATGGCAGGCCGTCTTCTGTTATTTCCCCATCCCGTGTGTCGCTGCAGCCGTTTCCCTTATGGCTCACCCCGCCTGTTTATCCGGCAGTGTCCCTGCGCCGTTCCCGTTGTAAACAACGAAGACGATGATGGTCTTGCCCTCAAGACGCCGTCCCGAATCCTTAGCCCAATACATGTCGACCGACGGGTGGGATGAAGTGTGCTTGAACGCATCGTCCAGAGCCGTGCACTTATTCCATCGATAAGACTGCGACAGGAAATCAGCCTTGCTTCCTTGGCGTGATCTACGTCTACGGCGACAGGATGACTCAGCCGCACCCCTTATGAAGTGCTTGGTTTTGTGGAAATCCGAGGGCGAGTACAAGGAACGGTAGTTGAAGTTGAGTGTGATAAAGAAAAGAAATAACAGGTAAAACGGGAAGCTGATGAGGAACCATACATAGTACTCTCGCTCTTCATCATCCAGAAACGGCAAGGAAATAGCTGCGGAAGTTTCGGAGATCGTTGCGAATACAGCGATCAGTGTCAGGGGGTTGGCGATGGTTCTTAATGATCTTTTCATGGTGAGTGCTCATAAGTAATAGTGTGCTCGATTGTTTGAGTTGATCGAATAAATGAAATTGCCGGGCCGCTAGAATAATCCTGCGATCGGACAGCGTTCTCTTTCGTGTGCTGGTAAGTGGAGTCTTTTTTATACAGAAAACTGAATCTTCCGAGCTAAACTTTTGCGGTTTGTCTATAAATAAATCGGTAACTTTTTATGAGGGAAATGCTTTTCCGTGGGTGGCAGGTAATCAGGTTTTTGACGAGAAGGCGCATTATTCATAGGGTGTTCGACGCGTGAGAATTGCCGTTCGCACCCCTCGGGAAAATTCATGGCACATTATTTCGAAGGTTATTTGTAGGATTTTTCTGCGTTGCTTGTAGGTTGCGTCTTTCGCTGCGAGCGGTAAGGGGGGACGACATGCCAAGGAAGAAATGACTAGGCTATTGTGCGTGCTCTAAAAATTCGAACAGCGAAGTTGGATTTGCCCATGAATAAAGTGCTGATCGTGGATGATCATCCCGTCATTCGTCTTGCTGTACGTTTGCTGATGGAGCGTCATGGGTATGAAGTTATTGCCGAAACGGATAACGGCGTCGATGCATTGCAGATTGCCCGGGAACAAATGCCCGACATCGTTATTCTGGATATTGGAATTCCGAAGTTGGATGGATTGGAGGTTATCGCTCGCCTGACCATCAATCCTTCGCCATTGAAAGTGCTGGTGCTGACTTCCCAGGCCCCTGGACATTTTTCGATGCGCTGCATGCAAACGGGGGCCGCCGGCTATGTATGCAAACAGCAAGACCTGACCGAACTGTTGAGTGCGATAAAAGCGGTGCTGTCGGGCTATAGCTATTTTCCCAACCAGGCATTGCACACGGTGCGTTCAAGCCTTGGCAATGCCAGCGAGTCGGATATGGTGGAACGTTTGTCCGGGCGAGAGATGATGGTGCTGCAGCAACTGGCTCGCGGTAAGACCAACAAAGAGATCGCGGATGGGATGTTCCTGAGCAACAAGACCGTCAGCACCTACAAAACCCGCTTGTTGTTGAAGCTCAATGCCCGTTCGCTGGTGGACCTGATTGAACTGGCACAACGAAATGGACTGGTCTGAATCGGGCACGCGTACAGTAAAAAGCCTCCATCTGGGAGGCTTTTACGTGTCAGAGATCAAAATCGTAATCGGCGAGTTGCTTTTGGAGACGACGCTCTTCCAACAGGTTGTCGATGGTGCGGCGTTTACTCAGGTTGGTTTTTGCCACTTCCACGACAACAGGTTCCGCATCGTCACCTTCAACGGCGACGAAATCGTCTTCCACTACATCCAGTTGTTCTTTGCCAGTACTCATGGGGTCGACTCCAGGCTAAGACTGCCATTGGCGCTCCTTATATCGATAAACAACCGGCGGGTAAAAAAGATTTTTTCAATCGGCGGATGCGTAAAAGCAATAGCGCATCAATCGTCCGATGTCTTGTGCTTATATTCACATAGGTCTTCGATCCGGCAGCTCCCGCAACGGGGCTTGCGGGCCAGGCAGACGTAACGCCCATGCAGGATCAGCCAGTGGTGTGAATCCAGAAGGTAATCCTTGGGGACGAATTTCATGAGCTTCTTTTCCACTTCCACCACGTTCTTGCCCGGCGCCAGCCCAGTCCGGTTACTGACGCGGAAAATGTGGGTGTCGACGGCCATCGTCAACTGACGGAATGCGGTATTGAGAACCACATTGGCGGTCTTGCGACCGACACCTGGAAGAGCTTCCAGCGCTTCGCGGGACTGGGGAATCTCACCGCCGTGACGCTCGATCAGCAGGCGACAGGTCTCGATCACGTTTTTCGCCTTGCTGTTGAAAAGCCCGATCGTCTTGATGTACTCGGACAGCCCTTCGACGCCCAAGGCAAGGATCGCCTGCGGTGTATTGGCTACGGGAAAAAGCTTGGCCGTGGCTTTGTTGACACCGACGTCGGTGGATTGGGCCGATAGAATCACCGCGATCAGCAACTCGAAAGGGGAAGAGTAGGCCAGTTCGGTCTTTGGCTCGGGGTTGTCTTCATGAAAACGACGAAAGATTTCCAGACGTTTTGCGGCGTTCATGGGCGCGGCGTTTCCTCTTGGGTCGAACGGGGTTTGGTGCCTGTCCAGGCTTGATAGGCGGCGAGCAGCAGACCGAGCAGAATGAATCCGCCGGGAGCGAGCAGGGCCATTGGCACGCCTCTGCCGATCAGCTCGCGCAAAGCGCCCAGGCTGACGATCAAGAGGCCGAACTGCGCCGCCAACCTGAGGTGAGCAATCCAGCGGCGCTCGACGACAGCGGATTGTTCCAGGGTCACGCAGCTCAGTGCGATCCATGCGGTGTACATGCTCAGCGCGCCATGGCGCTCCAACATCCAGGCCTGGACGAGGAGGTCGGCGCAGGCGGTCATGGCGGCGGCCACGACGCAGGATGCGATGAGTCGCTGGCGGTCCGTGAGGCGCGGCCCCAGCAATGCCAGTGTCGAGCCGTGGGCGAGGCTGATCAAGACCCAGGCGAGCCACAGGACCAGCGCATTCACCAGCGAGTCGCTGGCTCCCACCAGAGGAACGAGCACGAGGCCGCGGGACCAGGGTACGGAGTTATTCATGACTGATTGCTCCCGTCAGCTGCGTCTTATGCCCGTCGAAGTAACGCAACGCATCGTGGACAGCCTGGAGCACCGCCCTGGATGTGACCGTCGCGCCAGCCAACTGGTCGAACTGGCCGTGATCCTTTTTCAACGCCCAACTCTCATCGGCGGGCACCTGGCTCGACTTGCCCTCGAAGGTTTGAAGCCAGGCATTCGGCCAGCCGGCTATCGCCGCGCCGAGGCCGGGAGTTTCCGACTGGCGCAGGGTTTTTACGCCCAACACGCGTCCTGTCGGATCCACGGCGATCAGTAGCTCGATGCTGCCCTCGTAGCCCTGTACCTGGCTGCTTAGCAACACGGCGCTGGGCACTGCGTCGCGAGTTGCCAGGTAAGCGCCCAGCAATGTGCTGCGGGGCAGCGCCACCGGAGCCGCGATGAGCGGTTGCGCCATCGGCTGATTGTCGTAACGGTCGGGCGGCAGTATGTCGAGCAAGGTCCGGTTGGCGATGGCTTGGCGCTGCGCCTCGATGCGCCCCGCGGTACCGGTTTGCACCAGGTACGTGGCGCCGATGGCAAGGCCGCCAAGCGACACAAGGATCGCAACGCTGGCGATTTTTTTCATGTCAGCGGGCGCCTTTGTCGTGCCTCGACGAAGCGCTCCAGGGCCGGCACGCCGAGATTCATCAACAACACCGCAAACGCTATGCCGTCCGGCAACCCACCCCAGGTGCGGATCACGTAGACCAGCACCCCCGCGCCTACGCCGAACAACAGTCGGGCAAACGGGGCTTTGGCGCCCGACACGGGTTCGGTCACGATGAAAAACGCGCCGAGCATGGTTGCGCCGGTCAGCAGATGAAACAGTGGCGAACCGTGGGAATCCGAGCCCGAACCGTTCCAGAACAACAGGCTGACGGTGAACAGGCTGGCCAGCATGCCCACTGGGGCGTGCCACGTGAAAATCCGTTGTTGCAGCAGGAACAGGCCGCCGGCAAGGAACCCCAGGTTGATCCACTCCACACCGTGTCCGCCCCAGCGGCCGAACGCCGGGTCGCTGGCAAACAGCTCGTCGATGGTCAGGCTGGTGTTGACCCGCAAACTGTCCAACGCGGTGGCGCCGGCCCAGCCATCGGGGGGCTGGCCCATGTCGGCGACCAGGCGCAAACCGTCCATCAGGCCCAGGCCATGGGTCGTTGGCCATTGGCTCATGTATTGGGGGAACGCCATCAATACCAGGGCATACCCGAGCATTGCTGGATTGAACGGATTGCTGCCGACCCCACCCCAAAGGTGCTTGCCAAACAACAAGGCGCAGGCGACCGCCGTGACGGTCAGCCACCAAGGGCAATACGCTGGCAAGGCCAGGGCCAGCAAGGTGGCACTGACCAATGCGCTGCCGTCGCCCAGGTCTGGCTTGATGGGTCGTCGCCGCAAACGCAATATCAGCGCCTCGACCGCCAGCGCGGTCAGCCCGGACAACAACAGGTTCAGCAACACACCCCAACCAAAGAACCACATCGAGGCCAGTACGCCGGGCAACGTCGCCAGCAGTACACGCCGCATCGCCTGGCGCAGCCGTTCGTCCAGCGGATCAGCGAGCGGCATGGACATCCACCTGCCGCTCGGCGTCCTTGACGGCTTGCTCCAATGCTTGAAGCTGCTCCGCAGAGGCAGCGGTCGCCCGGGCCTTGCTGAGTTCGGCGCGACGCATCGCCAGCTGAATCTTGGCCCGCTTCAGTTCGGCGTCATTTGCCGGCACCGGTGCCGGTGCCGGCGTGGCGGGCGACGCAGCGCTTTCCAGTTGGGCCAATGCCTGTTCTGCCGCTTCGAACTGGCGTTGCAGCACGATCAGCCGTGACTGTTGCTCGTAGGTCGGCGGATGGCCGAACGCTCTCAAGGACTTGTGCAACTGTGCCCGACTCATGGCCAAATCGACCTTGGCTTTCTTCAGGGCGGCATCCGCAGTGGCGGCTTTCTGCGCGCGCACTCGCTCCAATGCTGCCTGCACGGGATCGAGTGGCTGCGCCCGGGCCGGTTGGGCGTTCCGCTGGATTCTGGCCAGGCGCTCGGCTTGGCGCGCCTCGTCTTCACGACGCAAGCGCGCGTTGCGTTGCTCGAAACGCTGACGAGCGTGATTGCGCTTGGCGGCTCGCGCTTGCCGCTCCTCGTCGCTGGAGGCGAGTCCTCCCACGATCGGCGTTACCGTCGCCACCGGCAATGGCCGCATCTCGATGCAATCCACCGGGCAAGGCGCCACGCAAAGATCACAGCCGGTGCATTCGTCGATGAGAACGGTGTGCATCAGCTTTGCCGCGCCGACAATCGCATCCACCGGGCAGGCCTGGATGCACTTGGTGCAGCCGATGCATTCGGCTTCCCGGATAAACGCGATTTGCGCCGGTGCCGCGCCGCGACTGGCGTCCAGCTCCAAGGCCGGCACCCGCATCAGTTCGGCCAAGGCTGCGATGGTTTCCCGTCCGCCAGGCGGACATTTGTTGATCGGCTCACCCTGGGCGATCCCTTCGGCATAGGGCTTGCACCCGGGGTGACCGCACTTGCCGCATTGAGTTTGCGGAAGCAGGGCATCGATGTGTTGAATCAGGTTCATGTCTTGACCAGCCCGCGCAATCCGAGAAACGCCACTGCCATCAGGCCGGCGCTGATCAGTTGGATCGGCAGCCCCCGCAAGGGCATGGGAATATCGTTGTCGTGGATTCGCTGTCGCAAGTCTTCGAACAGGCTCAATACCAGCCAGAAACCCAGTCCACCACCCAGGCTCAAGGACATGGCGTGGCCCAGGCCGGTGGCCTCCCGGCTATTGAGCAGCGTGACGCCCAATATGCCGACATTGCCGAGTAGCAGCGGCCACAAGCCAGCAAGCGGCAGCATGGGCAGCCAGTGCCTCAGCAGCCCCAGCACCGGCCTGATCAGCAAGACACTCAGGGGCAGCCATAGCAAGAGCCGCATTGACGCCAGGCCGGCCGGGACCAGCAACCATTGGTCGATCAGATAGCCCACGCTCCCGACACAGAGCATCAGGCACGCCGTCGCCAGGCCCAGGGCATGCACCTGGCTTCCACCCTTGGCTGCCAGCAACGGATCGACGCCCAGCGGCCAATGCAACACCAGGTTGTTGATCAGGGCCGCGCTCAACAGGGATAAGAGGATTTCGGTCATGGCTATGGGGCGATAGGGCCTGTGACAGGATGGGCATTATCCGGCACACCGTGACGGCGAGCCAGATATGAAAAATCCCACAGTCACTCGTTAGCGACTGTGGGATCGGTGCCGCGTGCAGTCGCGTTACTTGATCCGCTGGCCCGGCTTGGCGCCGCTATCGGGGCTCAGCAGGTAAATCTCTTCGCCGCCGGGGCCCGCTGCCATCACCATGCCCTCGGAAATACCGAAACGCATTTTGCGTGGCTTGAGGTTGGCGATCATCATCGTCAGCCGGCCTTCAAGCTTGGCTGGGTCAGGGTAGGCGCTCTTGATGCCGGAGAACACGTTGCGCTGCTCGTCACCGATGTCCAAGGTCAGGCGCAACAGCTTGTCGGCCCCTTCGACCGCTTCAGCCTTGACGATCAGCGCCACGCGCAGGTCGATCGCCGCGAAAGCGTCGAAGTCGATTTCAGGCGACAGCGGGTCCTTGGCCAGTTCGCCGTTGCCGCTCGGGCCGCCGGTGTCGGTCTGGCTGGCGGCCAGGTCTTCCTTGGAGGCGTCGATCATCGCTTGCACCTTGGTCGCGTCGATGCGGGTCATCAGCGGCTTGAACTCGTTCAGCTGATGATCGCTCAGCAGGGTCTGGTGGTCGTTCCAGGACAGGGGCGCGACGTTGAGGAACGCTTCGGCATCGGCGGCCAGCAGCGGCAGCACCGGCTTGAGGAAAATCACCAGTTGGCGGAACAGGTTGATGCCCAGGGCGCAGATCGCCTGGACTTCATCCTGCTTGCCGTCCTGCTTGGCCAACGACCAGGGTGCCTTGTCGGCGATCCACGCGTTGGCGCGGTCGGCCAGGGCCATGATCTCGCGCATGGCGCGTGCAAAGTCGCGGCTCTCATAGGCATCAGCGATGCTTGGCGCGGCGGCGAGGAAGGCGTCGGTCAGTTCCGGCGCGGCGTTACCGGCAACCAGCACGCCAGCGTTGCCTTTGTGGATGAAACCGGCGCAACGGCTGGCAATGTTGACGACCTTGCCCACCAGGTCGGAGTTGACCTTCTGCACGAAGTCTTCGAGATTCAGGTCCAGGTCGTCGACGCCACGGCCGAGCTTGGCGGCGTAGTAGTAACGCAGGTATTCCGGCGACAGGTGGTCCAGGTAGGTCCGCGCCTTGATGAACGTGCCGCGGGACTTGGACATCTTCTGGCCGTTGACGGTCAGGTAGCCGTGGACGTTGATGCCGGTCGGTTTGCGGAAACCGGCGCCTTCGAGCATGGCGGGCCAGAACAGCGCGTGGAAGTTGACGATGTCCTTGCCGATGAAGTGATACACCTCGGCGGTGGAATCCTTGGCCCAGAAGGCGTCGAAGTCCAGCCCCGGGGTGCGGTCGCAGAGGTTCTTGAAACTCGCCATGTAGCCAATGGGCGCGTCCAGCCACACATAGAAATACTTGCCTGGCTCGCCAGGGATCTCGAAGCCGAAGTACGGCGCATCGCGGGAAATGTCCCACTCCTGCAGGCCCGAGTCGAGCCACTCGGCGAGCTTGTTGGCAACCGCGTCCTGCAGCGTGCCGCTGCGGGTCCAGGTCTGCAGCATCTGCTGGAAATCCGGCAGCTTGAAGAAGAAATGCTGGGAGTCCCTGAGCACCGGAGTTGCACCGGAAATCGCCGATTTCGGGTCTTTCAGGTCGGTCGGGGCGTAGGTGGCACCGCATTTTTCGCAGTTGTCGCCGTACTGGTCCTCGGTGCCGCATTTCGGGCAGGTGCCCTTGATGAAGCGGTCGGCCAGGAACATTTTCTTTTCCGGGTCGAAATATTGGGTCACCGACCGGGTGGAAATATGCCCGGCGTCACGCAGCTTCAGGTAGATCTGGCTCGACAGCTCACGGTTTTCTTCGGCGTGGGTGGAGTGGAAGTTGTCGAAGTCCACCAGGAACTCGGCAAAGTCGGCGCTGTGTTCAGCCTGGACGTTGGCGATCAGTTGTTCCGGGGTGATGCCTTCTTTTTCCGCGCGCAACATGATGGCCGAGCCGTGGGCGTCGTCGGCGCAGACATAAATGCATTGGTTGCCGCGATGTTTCTGGAAGCGCGTCCACATATCGGTCTGGATGTATTCCAGCATGTGGCCAAGGTGGATC
This sequence comes from Pseudomonas sp. R4-84, assembly GCF_054130985.1. Classification (NCBI taxonomy): domain Bacteria; kingdom Pseudomonadati; phylum Pseudomonadota; class Gammaproteobacteria; order Pseudomonadales; family Pseudomonadaceae; genus Pseudomonas; species Pseudomonas sp. R4-84. The sequence goes on along the minus strand of NZ_CP096390.1, from coordinate 4,235,082 downwards.
GAACCATTGGCGTAGGGCAGGGCGCTGGTGACGAGGATCTTGCGTGGCTCGGACATGGGGCTCGGCTACTTGATGAAACGGAGGTCGGCCACTATAAAGCGCCGGGAAATATATTTCACCCCACGGGCCTGTTTCCAGATGCATTGCTGGAGAGCACAGGCCCAACCTTTGGCGAGGGGATAAATCCCCTCGCCAAAGAAGGTCAGCGTTCGAATGGTAATCGGGTCGCCACAAAAGCATGTGCGGCGTAGGATAGCGGCCTGTTTTCAAGTCTTGCTATCGGAGTTGCCCATGAGCGCCGTCAATCGCGCAGCGGTGGAAGCCGTCCTTCGCCAGTACACCGACCCTTACCTGAACCAGGACCCGGTCAGCGCCGGATGCGTGCGGGCCCTCGATATCCAGGGCGATCGCGTCACTGTCCATTTGGAAATCGGCTACGCCGCCGATCTGTTCAAGAAGGGTTGGGCGCAAATGCTGCAAATGGCCATCGAGGGCCTGGACGGTGTCACGGCCGCCAAGGTCGAAGTGACCAGCGTCATTGCCGCTCACAAGGCCCAGGCCCAAGTGCCTGGACTTGCGAACGTCAAGAATGTCATCGCGGTCGCCTCGGGCAAGGGCGGCGTGGGCAAGTCCACCACTGCCGCCAACCTGGCGCTGGCGCTTGCCCGTGAAGGTGCGAAGGTCGGGATTCTCGATGCGGATATCTATGGTCCGAGCCAGGGCATCATGTTTGGCATCGCCGAGGGTACTCGCCCACAGATAAAAGATCAGAAATGGTTCGTGCCGATCCAGTCACACGGCGTGGAAGTCATGTCCATGGCGTTCCTGACCGATGACAACACCCCCATGGTCTGGCGCGGGCCGATGGTGTCCGGCGCCTTGTTGCAGTTGGTCACGCAAACCGCCTGGGGCGACCTGGATTACCTGGTCATCGACATGCCGCCAGGCACCGGCGATATTCAGCTGACCCTGGCACAGAAAGTCCCGGTGGCCGGCGCGGTGATCGTCACCACGCCCCAGGACCTGGCCTTGCTGGATGCGCGAAAAGGCGTGGAGATGTTCCGCAAGGTGAACATCCCGGTGCTGGGCGTGGTGGAGAACATGGCCGTGCACATTTGCTCGAACTGCGGGCACGCCGAGCATCTGTTCGGTGAAGGCGGTGGGGAAAAACTGGCAACCCAGTACGGCGTCGAACTGCTGGCCTCGCTGCCGTTGTCGATGGTGATCCGCGAACAGGCAGACGGTGGCAAGCCAACCGTCATCGCCGAACCGGACAGCCAGATCGCCATGGTCTACCAGGAGCTGGCTCGCCACGTCGGCGCGCGGATCGTATTGCAGGAAGCCGCGTCGCCTGTGATGCCGAACATCACCGTCAGCGACGATTGATAGAGTGAAACCCTATCCACTGTGGGAGCGAGCCTGCTCGCGATAGCGGTCTGACATCCAACATTGATGCAAGCTGACCCGGCGCCATCGCGAGCAAGCTCGCTCCCACATTTTGCTAGGCGGTGGGTTTAGATCCGCATTCCACCATCCATCTCCAGGATCCGACCGGTGTAGTAGTCGTTTTCGAAGATGTAGGCCGCCGAATGCGCGATCTCCTCAGGCTTGCCCATGCGCTTGAGCGGGATCACCGAAGTCATTCGTTCCAAGGCCTCTGGTTTCATGCCCAGGGTCATTTCGGTTTCGATGAACCCCGGTGCGATGCCCGCCACACGGATGCCGTAGCGCGCCAGTTCCTTGGCCCAGGTCACGGTGGCAGCGGCCACGCCGGCCTTGGCGGCCGAGTAGTTGGTCTGGCCGATGTTGCCGGCGCGGGAGATCGACGAGATATTGATGATCGCGCCGCTGTTCTTCAGCTCGACCATCTTGGCCGCCACTTCACGGGTGCACAGGAACACACCTGTAAGGTTCACGTCGATCACGGCCTGCCACTGGGCCAGGCTCATCTTGGTCATTTCGCCGTCCTTGACCTTGAGCAACAGGCCATCGCGCAGGATGCCAGCGTTATTGATCAGCCCATGGATCGCGCCGAAGTCCTGCGCAACGCGGGCCACCATGTCGATCACCTGGTCTTCATTGGCGACGTTGCACAAGTAGGCGCGAGCCTCGACGCCCTTGGCGGCGCAGGCGGCGACCGCTTGGTCGAGTTTCTCCTGATTGAGGTCGACCAGCGCCAGCTTCGCGCCCTTGCCGGCGAAATACTCGGCCATGGAACGCCCCAGGCCCTGGCAACCGCCAGTGATAATGATTACTTTGTCAGTGAGTTGCATTCTCATGTCCAGATGGCGCAGCGGTGGAGGGACTGTTTAGGTAGCGCTCGATTTGCGGGTTTGGCCCGGCTGCAAGCGAGACAGTCCAGAGGTGTCGGAACATTACTCCACTCGCCTGATCGTTTTCTAGACGGATTTCATTAAAGGAGTCATAAATTGAGCGTCGAAGCAGCCAAGCATGCCCGGGAACTGTTGCTCAAGGAGTACCGTGGAGTGCTTTCCACCCATTCCAAATCCATGCCCGGCTTTCCGTTCGGCTCCGTGGTCCCCTATTGCCTGGACGACCAGGGCCGGCCGCTGGTCTTGATCAGCCGTATCGCCCAGCACACTCACAACCTGCAAAAAGACCCCAAGTGTTCCATGCTGGTGGGCGAGCGGGGCGCTGAGGATGTACAGGCCGTGGGGCGCCTGACCTACCTGGCCGAGGCCCGTAAACTCGCAGATAGCGTTGCCATCGATGCCGCCGCCGAGCGTTATTACCGCTACTTTCCCGAGTCGCAGAACTATCACAAGGCCCATGACTTCGACTTCTGGGTGCTCGATCCGGTGCGCCATCGCTACATCGGGGGTTTCGGCGCCATTCACTGGATCGATCAGGTAACCCTCTCCAACCCGTTCGCCGGCAAGGCTGAAACCAGCATGATCGACCATATGAACGCTGATCACGCCAAGGCCATCGCCCATTACGTGGAGTTGAGCGGCCTGCCGAAAAACGAACCGGCGCGTTTGGTCGGCATCGACAGCGAAGGTATGCACCTGCGCATCGGACAAGGACTGTATTGGCTGGCGTTTCCGAACCCTTGCAACACGCCGACACAAGTGCGCGAAGCCTTGGTTTATCTGGCTCACGCCGAGCAATGGCCAAAAAATGCCGAGGTCGATGCTTGAATTCACGAAAGGGCGACGTCATTTAGGTTTTCATAGCAAGGTCTTCTTGCGTTGAGGAACCCTTTGATGCGCCCATTTTTATTGCTCTTTCTGCTGTTCCCGGTGTTGGAGCTGTTCGTATTCGTCAAGGTCAGCGGTGCGATCGGGTTTTTCCCGGCGCTGTTGCTGGTCATTCTCGGCTCGATGCTCGGGGTCTTCGTGTTGCGCATCGCCGGCCTCGCCACGGCGTTGCGTGCCCGTGAAAGCCTGAACCGTGGCGAGCTGCCTGCGCAGACCATGCTCGAAGGACTGATGCTGGCCTTGGGTGGCGGCCTGTTGATCCTGCCTGGTTTTATCAGCGACGTGCTGGGCCTGGTCATGTTGTTGCCGTTCACCCGCCGCTTGCTCGCCAACAAGATGCGCCAGCGTGCCGAAGAGCAGGCGATGCGCCAGCGAGCGTTCGCCGATGATCTTCAGTCCCGGGGCGGCCCGGCCCCCAGGGAGCCCGTAGGTCGCGAGCCGAACGTGATCGAAGGCGAATTCGAACATCGCGATCCCAAGTGACCCTTCAATCAACTTTCCCAAGCAACTATCGAGCAGCACGGCACCTTCGGGTGCCGTGTCCGTTTGAGCCTTCGTAAAGCAAAAATTTTCATTGCCGCCCCTTGTAATCGACTTGCACGCCCTTATGTATGGGTCACCGCAAGGTTTCCGGTGGCGACACTGGACAGACTTCCGCGGTTCGCTTGACGAACCGCACCCCGGCTCCGCCGGCTTTTGTTAAACCCGCCGGGACTACACCGGCCGATGAAAACCAAAATTAGGAGAGATCGACAATGAAGCTTCGTCCTCTGCATGACCGCGTCGTCATCCGTCGCAGCGAAGAAGAGAAGAAAACCGCTGGCGGTATCGTCCTGCCAGGTTCGGCTGCTGAAAAAGCCAACCACGGTGAAGTTCTCGCTGTAGGTCCAGGCAAGGCACTGGAAAACGGTGAAGTACGTGCGCCGGCCGTGAAAGTGGGTGACAAGGTTGTGTTTGGCCCTTACTCCGGCAGCAACACTGTGAAAGTCGACGGCGAAGACCTGTTGGTCATGAGCGAGAACGAAATCCTCGCTGTTCTCGAAGGCTGATTTCCCCGCTCATTTTCCCGCTACTACAAAGTATTTAAGGAATATCGATCATGGCTGCTAAAGAAGTTAAATTCGGCGATTCCGCCCGCAAGAAAATGCTCGCCGGTGTCAACGTCCTGGCTGACGCAGTAAAAGCGACCCTGGGCCCGAAAGGCCGTAACGTGATCATCGAGAAGAGCTTCGGCGCTCCGACCATCACCAAGGACGGCGTTTCCGTAGCCAAGGAAATCGAGCTCAAGGACCGCTTCGAAAACATGGGCGCGCAACTGGTCAAAGACGTTGCCTCCCGTGCCAACGATGACGCTGGTGACGGTACCACCACCGCGACCGTACTGGCCCAGTCGATCGTCAACGAAGGCCTGAAAGCCGTCGCTGCCGGCATGAACCCGATGGACCTCAAGCGCGGCATCGACAAGGCGACCATCGCCATCGTCAAGGAACTGAAGGGTCTGGCCAAGCCTTGCGCTGACTCCAAGGCGATCGCCCAGGTTGGTACCATTTCCGCCAACTCCGACAACTCCATCGGCGACATCATTGCCGAAGCCATGGAAAAAGTCGGCAAGGAAGGCGTGATCACCGTTGAAGAAGGCTCGGGCCTGGAAAACGAACTGTCGGTTGTAGAAGGCATGCAGTTCGACCGTGGCTACCTGTCCCCGTACTTCGTCAACAAGCCAGATACCATGGTTGCCGAGCTGGACAGCCCGCTGATCCTGCTGGTCGACAAGAAGATCTCCAACATCCGCGAAATGCTGCCAGTGCTGGAAGCCGTTGCCAAAGCCGGCCGCCCACTGCTGATCGTGGCTGAAGACGTCGAAGGCGAAGCCCTGGCGACTCTGGTTGTGAACAACATGCGTGGCATCGTCAAGGTTGCAGCCGTCAAGGCTCCAGGCTTCGGCGACCGTCGCAAGGCCATGCTGCAGGACATCGCCGTTCTGACCGGCGGTACCGTTATCTCCGAAGAGATCGGCCTGAGCCTGGAAAGCACCACCCTTGAGCACCTGGGTAACGCCAAGCGCGTGATCCTGTCCAAGGAAAACACCACCGTGATCGACGGTGCTGGCAACGATGCCGACATCCAGGCTCGTGTGACCCAGATCCGTGCACAAGTGGCCGAGACCTCGTCCGACTACGACCGTGAAAAACTGCAAGAGCGTCTGGCCAAACTGTCCGGCGGCGTTGCGGTGATCAAGGTTGGCGCCGGTTCCGAAGTTGAAATGAAAGAGAAGAAAGCCCGCGTTGAAGACGCCCTGCACGCAACCCGCGCAGCCGTTGAAGAAGGCGTGGTACCTGGCGGCGGCGTGGCACTGGTTCGTGCTCTGCAAGCCATCAGCGAGCTGAAAGGCGACAACGACGACCAGAACGTCGGTATCCAACTGCTGCGTCGCGCTGTCGAAGCACCTCTGCGTCAGATCGTTGCGAACTCCGGCGACGAGCCAAGCGTAGTGGTCGACAAGGTCAAGCAGGGTTCGGGTAACTACGGTTACAACGCTGCTACCGGCGAATATGGCGACATGATCGAAATGGGTATCCTGGACCCAGCCAAAGTGACTCGTTCGGCTCTGCAAGCGGCTTCGTCGATTGCCAGCCTGATGATCACCACCGAGGCGATGATCGCTGAAATCAAGGAAGACGCTCCAGCTGGCGGCGGCATGCCAGACATGGGCGGCATGGGTGGCATGGGCGGCATGATGTAAGCCAGCCTTACCCCTGTAGCGAAAAACCCCGCCTGCGAAAGCAAGCGGGGTTTTTTATTGCCTTGGATTTTGGCGCGGGGGCGCATTTTTCCTTGGGGGGACCTGTGGGAGCGAGCTTGCTCGCGATGACGGTACATCAGTGCCAGATATGGAAACTGACACACCGCAATCGCGAGCAAGCTCGCTTGTATGGTAGGGCTTGAAGGGAGGAGGAGGGACAAGGCTCGATTCTGACTGTTCGCGCAGTACAGACCGTGGGAGATTTCACCCCTCCTCCTTTCACCCAAGCGCCGATAAAGAATGCATCTGGCCTAGACCGACGATAGGAACAAGCCTGCGCCTCTGGGTGAACCCTTCAAGTGTTCAAACCTTAGCGCGGAGGATTTTCAATGGCAATGCCGGTTTCTGTCGCAAAGCCGATCGTGGGGGTTGATGTCGCCAAAGATGAGTTGGTGATTTATCACGCAGAAACAGATCGACTGGAAGCGATCCCCAACACCAAAGCTGCGATCAAGAAGTGGCTCAAGGAATTGCCTGCGCCAGTGGATGTCGCCATCGAGGCCACCAATATCTATCACCAGGACTTCGCCGACCTGGCTTATGCGCAGGGCTGTGTGATCTACATGATCGGCGGCTACGAACTCAGCCATTACCGCAAAGGTGTGAAAGTTCGCGCCAAAACCGATGCGCTGGATGCTCGGTTGTTGGCTCGCTACTTGAACAACGAAGGCCACCAGTTGCACCCGTGGACCCCGCCATCGCCCCTGTATTGCCGGCTTATAAGCCTTTTCCGGCGCCGGGCAGCCTTGGTTCAGGCGCGTGTCAGCCTCAAGCAAAGTTGGTCGAACGAACCGTTGCTCAAAACGGCCTTTGAGAACCAGATAAAGGCCATGCAGCGACTGGAAATCTTGCTTGAGAAAACAATCCAGACGCAATTGGATGCAGCCGGTCTGGGCAGTCAGCTCAAGCGCTGCATGAAAGTCGAAGGAATCGGGCTGTTGAGCGGTGCGCGTTTACTTACGTCGTTTCAGCGTGGAGATTTCAGAAATGCCGATGCCTTCATCGCTTTTCTAGGGCTGGACCTGCGCATATCGGACTCGGGAAAAAAGAAGGGACGCCGCTGCCTGTCTAAGCGAGGTGACCCGGAGGCGCGCCGATTGATGCACAACGCCGCGATGTCGGCGAGCCGCACAGCGGCGTGGAAGGGTTTTTATGGGGCTCTGCGGGCTCGAGGGCTAAGCACAACCGAAGCATTAGTGGCACTGGCCCGCAAGCTTGCCCGAGTGGTATTCGCTCTGTTGAAGAACCAGAGCGAATACTTACCAAAAGGCATCTAAGGGCTAGCCATGCACCATAGAATCTCCCACAGGGTTATTCCATGCTCAGGCGTTAGCGGGTTGGTTCAGCGCTGCGCGATCAGCCATGGCAGCCGGTCGATACAGCACGAAGTAGTAACACCCCAGGCAGATCAGCCAACAGAACACCGCTGTCCACACGTTATGGGAGAAAAAATGCGCCCCTTGCATCATCCGACCCACGGAGAAAACGGTGCCCAGTGCGAAGGCAAATACCAGTGATTGACGGGCCAGGCGGGGACGGCGGTCGCGTAATACGAAGAACAGCGCAAACAGCGTGAACCCCGTTGCGGCATGTCCGCCGGGCCAGCAACGGCCGGGCTTGTCAGTGGCCGGGCGCGGGCTCAGCAATTCACTGTAGGTTTCCTTGCCGCCAAACTCCTTCAGGCTCCAAGGGCACTGCACCGCCGTCACGGCCTTCAGCGGCGTGACAAACGCCGTTGCCAGCGCTAGCGATAAGACCAGGCAACCGAGTTCACGCTTGAACGGTGTGAGGCGATCGACAAAAAACGAAGCGATGAACCCCGCGACCGCCAGGATGCAGAAGACGATGACCATCTGCTTGGCCCGGTCGTGCAGGATGTCTTCGAGAAAAAAACTATGCCGTCCGATGAATCCGCCCTCGGCCGCACTGTAAAAAAGCCTGGCAAGGTCCATGTCAAGCGTAGTCAGTTCCAGCACCACCAGGATCAGCGCAACAACTACAGGCACCCCCAGCGCGATTCCGAAATTCAATGGCCTTGAAACAGGGCGAAGGCTAGCGCAAACCATGGACAGTACCTTTTGTGGATGTTCTTGAGCAGCAGGTTGCGCCCAGTCTCGTCCGCGTCGCGTTGGGCAGGCGTGAATGCGGGGTGAAAAACTCGTCAATGCCCCAACCCCCGCCGAGACAACCCTAGCCGCGGAACACGCTTGGCCTTAAGCTGCGCGGGCCACGACGATTGCCTACGTGTGCAGGAGAGATGCCCATGCGAATTCTATTGGTCGAAGACAACCGCGACATCCTGGCCAACCTGGCCGATTACCTGGGACTCAAGGGTTATACCGTCGATTGTGCCCAGGATGGTTTGTCGGGTTTGCACCTGGCCGCGACCGAGCACTACGACCTGATCGTGCTCGACATCATGCTGCCAGGCATCGATGGCTACACCTTGTGCAAGCGCCTGCGTGAAGACGCCCGGCGTGATACGCCGGTGATCATGCTCACCGCGCGGGACCAACTGGACGACCGCCTGCAGGGATTCAAGTCCGGGGCTGACGATTACCTGGTCAAGCCTTTTGCGTTGTCGGAGCTGGCCGCGCGGATCGAAGCGGTGATGCGTCGGGCCCAGGGTGGCGGGCGTCGCGCGTTGCAGGTCGGCGACCTGAGCTACGACCTCGACACGTTGGAAGTGACCCGTGAGGGCCGGTTGCTCAAGCTCAACCCCGTTGGCCTCAAGTTGCTCGCGGTACTGATGCAGAAAAGCCCCCACGTGCTGCGCCGGGAAATCCTCGAAGAAGCCCTGTGGGGCGATGATTGCCCGGACAGCGACAGCCTGCGCAGCCACGTCCACCAACTGCGCCAGGTGATCGACAAACCGTTCGAGAAACCACTGCTGCACACGGTGCATGGCGTCGGTTACCGCTTGGCCGAGGGCCGGGATGGAGTTTAAGCAGAGCCTTGCCCAACGGATCATCATCGCGTTCGCCTTGATGAGCGCGTTGGTGGCGGGCGCATTTGCCCTGGGCATCGTGGCAACCGTTCACCTGGTGGAGGAAAAACTGATTTCCGCCGGCCTTGGCGGTGACCTGCAACGTCTGCTGCTGATGGACAGCGTCTCCGACTGGAGCCATCGGCCTGAACCCGATCAGTTGTTCTATTTCAGCGGCGGTCCGGGTGACTTCGAGTTGCCCAAGGACCTGCGTCACCTGGATCGGGGGTTTCATGAAGTGTTTCGTGAGCAACTGTCCTACCACGCGATGGTGGAAATCGTTGACGGTCGCCATTACGTATTGTTGCAAGACCAGAGCGATTTCGAGGAACGCGAACGGGTACTGTTCGCCGTGGTGTTGGTGGGCTTCGTGCTCAGCCTGGCGCTGGCGGTATTCCTCGGATGGGTGCTGGCACGTCGAGTGATGGCACCTGTGGTGCGTCTGGCCCGCCAAGTGCGGCATCGCGACCAGCTCCTTGGACTTGCCCCGCCGCTCGCGCCGGACTATGCCGCCGACGAAGTGGGCGAGCTGGCCGTGGCGTTCGACGCTACGTTGGGCCGATTGCGCCAAGCCTTGACCCGTGAACGTTTGTTCACCAGCGACGTCAGCCATGAATTGCGCACGCCGTTGATGGTCCTGGCCACGTCTTGCGAATTGCTGTTGGAAAACCCGGCGCTTGACCAGCGGGGGCGTACCCAGGTTGAACGCATCAACCGGGCCAGTGAGGAGATGCGTGAGTTGGTGCAGACCTTCCTCATGCTTGCCCGGGCCCAGCGCGAAGACAATGGAATCTCCCCTCGGTCGACCCTTGGACAGGTAGCGGACAACCTGCTCGGTGTCTGGCGCGCGCCAATCGAGTCCAAAGGTTTGACGTTGATCTTCGAGCCCGGGCAAACGGCCGATACGCTGTACAACGCCACATTCCTGACCGCCGTCATGGGCAACTTGCTGCGTAATGCCTTGCATTACACCGACCAGGGGTTTATCCGCGTCTCCCTGACGGTCACTGGGTTCATGGTCGAGGACAGCGGCGTGGGCATCCCCGAAGAGAAGCGCGAGGCGATGTTCGAGCCATTCGTGCGAGGTAATGAAAAGCGTGGCGAGGGCTTGGGGCTGGGCCTTTCGCTGGTACAGCGAATCTGCGAGGACCAGGGCTGGACAGTGAGCCTCAGTACGATGGAGCCCAACGGTTGCCGTTTCGAGGTGGAGCTGAATCCAAAGGGTTGAAGTGCGTCCCGGAAAAGCCTTGAAATGATTCGCTCAGATCCATGACGGTTTTTTCACGAGGCGATGACACATCTGTTCATAGGCTGGGCCCATCAATAACGGAGGGGCCCCCATGTCCAAAGCCATCAAGCTGGATTTTTCCGAAAAGTACGACGAGCAACACGCCAGGCAATATTTCCACAAACACCGCAGCGGGTTCAGCCGCCGCCTCTCCAATCGGCGCGACCAGCAACTGGCGCGCCGCGCCTTGGCCCTGGCCGGTGACCCTGGCCTGGTACTGGACCTTCCCTGTGGCGCCGGACGTTTCTGGCCCTTGTTGGCCGAGAAATCGAACCGGGTCATCATCGGCGCGGACAATTCCGCAGCCATGCTGCAAACCGCAATGAGCGTCCAACCCGCCGATGTCGTAAAACGGGTACAACCTTTGCACACTTCTGCGTTCGACATCGCCTTGCCTGATAACGCCGTTGACAGCATTTTCTGCATGCGTTTGTTGCACCACATCGGTGAACCCGCGCATCGCCTGGCAATCCTGCGTGAATTCGGGCGTGTCAGCCGCGACAGCGTCATCGTTTCATTGTGGGTCGATGGCAATTTCAAGGCTTGGAAACGCAAGCGTCTTGAGCGAACCCGTGGGCAGAAAGACTACCAGAACCGATTTGTGTTACCGGTTGCTACAGTGGAGGCCGAATTTCGACAAGCTGGCTTCCGCATCCAGGAACAACTGGATTTCCTACCGCTCTATGCCATGTGGCGAGTTTATGTATTACGCAAGGGGTAATGGGCATGGTTGTACAAGCAGTAGAAGCCCCGGCGGCTTCTCGCAGTTGCTTTGATCATTTTTGGAATCAAAGGGGTGACTGGGTAGAGGAACCCAACACGCGGCGGGGCGGTGAAAGCGGTGTGCAACGGATCAACGACGGCGACGGATTGCTCTATTCCAAGCGCCAGACCGGCCATATCTACCGCAGCTTGTTGCACCCCTTCGGCCGTCCGACTGTCTTGCGCGAAGAGCGAGCCTTGGTGGCCCTGACAGAACTCAATGTCACGGTGCCTCAGGTGGTTTTCTGCGGTGCGCAGAGGGACCCGGTACATAAATGGCGCGCGCTGTTGGTTACCCAAGCGTTGGACGGTTTCGAGGAAATCGAACAATGGTACGCCGCGGGTGGGCGCGACCGTCATGGCGAGGCGGTGCATGACCGTATCCTCCAGGCGTTGGCCGAAAACCTGGCTCGCATGCACAAAGGGCGATGGCAGCATGGCTGTCTTTATATCAAGCACGTATTCGTGCGTGTAACCGGGGAGGGCGAGTCGGCCAAGGCTGAAATCGCACTGCTGGACCTGGAAAAATGCCGTCAACGCCTGACTGCCCGCAGCGCGGCCGCCCATGACATGAGGCAGCTGCGGCGCCATTCGTCGTTCCACGATGGCGACTGGAAAAAACTCGTCTACTTTTATACAACGGCGTTTGGCAGCGCTATCAAAGGTTTATAGCGATGAAAGTAGAAATTGCTAGAGGTTTGTTCTTGATCGGAGCCCTGGCAGTTACGTCAATGGCGGTGGCGGTATGGGAACAGCCGCGCTCGCAGATTCTCAGTGCCTCCACGGTGGGCGCCCATTGCCCTGTGCCTCGGATTGCCAAGGCCAGCGAGGCGATCCAACCGGACAACGATCTACTGTTGTTCATGTTTGGCCTGTCTCAAGGCATGAAGCCGCAGAGTTGAGTTTCATGACTTAAAACAAAGGCCTCGCATTTGCGAGGCCTTTGTTTTTTTAGCTCAGCATTGTTCCGGCAGCCTGTGTTACCGCTTCTGCGGTTTTGCCAGCAAGGTGTAGACGCAAGGCAATACGAACAGTGTGAACAAGGTACCCACCGACATTCCCGTGGCGATCACTGTGCCGATGTCGAAGCGGCTCACCGCCCCGGCACCGGTGGCCAGGATCAACGGCACCATGCCGAATACCATCGCCGCAGTGGTCATCAACACTGGCCGCAGACGAATCGATGCGGCTTGTTCCACGGCCTCGCGCGGGCTCAGCCCTTGTTCCTTGCGTAGCTGGTTAGCGAACTCGACGATCAGGATGCCGTGCTTGCTGATAAGCCCGATCAACGTCACCAGGCCTACCTGGGTATAGATGTTCATGCTCGACCAGCCGAGGAACAGCGGGATCAATGCGCCGCAGATTGACAAGGGCACCGTCACCAGGATTACCAGCGGATCCCGGAAGCTTTCGAACTGCGCCGCCAGCACCAGGAAAATGATCGCCAGGGCCAGGGCGAAGGTTCCCCACAACGCGCTGCCTTCTTGTACGAATTGGCGTGAAGCCCCTGCGTAGTCGAAGGCGAACCCCACCGGTGCTTCCTCGCGAGCGATCTGGCGGACCGTCTCGATGGCCTCGCCCATGCTCACCGTGGGGAAACCCGAGATCGTCACGGCGTTGAGCTGCTGGAACTGGTTCAGTTGCCGCGGTCGTGCCTGGTCGCTGACCTTGATCAGTGTCGAGAGCGGGAGCGATTCACCCTGGGCATTCTTGACGTAGTAGTTGTTCAGCCAGTCCGGATTGTCCCGGAACGGTCGTTCGACCTGGGCTATTACCTTGTAGCTGCGTCCTTCCAGGGTAAAGCGGTTGATCTCCGACTCACCCAGCAACGTCGCCAGGGTTCCGCCCAGGTCCTGCATGGAAACACCCATCTGGGCAGCCTTGGCCCGATCGATATCCACCACGACCTCGGGCTTGTCGAAAGCCAGATCAATGTCCATGAATGCGAACTTGCCGGACTCCAGCGCCCGTTTCTTGACTCGCTCGGCAATTTGCAGAAGCGTCGTGTAGTCCTTCGGCGAATTGATGACGAACTCGAAGGGCAACCCTTCGCCCGTGCCCGGCAGCGAGGGCAGGTTGAAGCCAAAGATCTGCAGGCCCGGGATGCTTTCCAGCTTGGCCTGGACCTCCGGCAAGATCTCCATCTGGGTGCGGTTGCGTTCATTCCAGGGCTTGAGCAGGAAGCCACCAATGCCCGACTGCACGCCGTTATAGCCGTTGATCTGGAAGGAAGAATAGTACTCAGGGAATTCCTTGAAGATCGTGATGAAGTGATCGGTATAGGCGTTCAGGTAATCGAGGTTGGTCGTCTTTGGCGCATTGGCCATCATGAATATGATGCCCTGGTCTTCGTCTGGCGCCAGCTCGGATTTGGTGAACATGATCAATACCGGGATCAACAGCAGCACGATCACCGCAAACACCAGCACCACGGGCCTGGTTTCGAGCGTGGCATGAAGCATGCGCTGGTAACGGTTCTTCAGGCGTTCGAAGATTACATCCAGCCGATGGGCCAGCCCCGAGGAATTCTGGTCATGGCGCAGCAGCATCGCGCACATCATCGGCGACAGGGTCAGGGCGACGATGCCGGATATCACCACCGCCCCGGCCAAGGTCAGGGCGAACTCCTTGAACAGCGCGCCCGTCAGGCCTTCGAGCAGGCCGATAGGCGCGTAAACCGCCGCCAGCGTAATGGTCATCGAAACCACCGGCATGGCGATTTCCCGGGCGCCTTCTATGGCAGCGTCGAACGGGGTCTTGCCTTCCTCCATATGTCGATGGATGTTCTCCACCACCACGATGGCATCATCCACCACCAGGCCGATCGCCAACACCATGGCCAGCAGTGTCAGCAGGTTCATGGAATAGCCCATCAACTGCATGAAGAACATGACCCCGATCATCGACAGGGGAATGGTCACCACCGGGATGAGCACCGAACGCAAGGCGCCGAGGAACAGGAACACCACGACAATGACGATCAGGACCGCCTCGAACAGGGTTTTTACCACCTCGTCGATGGAGGCCTGGATGAAGAGCGTGGCGTCGTAGGCGATCTCGGCCTTGAGGTTGGTCGGAAGCTGGGCTTCCATCTCCGGCATGATCTTGCGAACTTCCTTGATCACATCCAGCGGGTTGGCGCCGGGCGTGGCCTTGATGCCGATGTACACCGAGGGCGTGCCGCCAAAGGAACTGATGGTGTCGTAATTTTCGGCGCCCATCTCCACCCGCGCCACGTCCTGTAGCAAGACGCGGCTGTCACCGTCGGTCTTGAGGGGTATGCCTGCGAAGGCTTCGGCGGACTTGAGTTCGGTGTTGGCGTTGATGCTGGTGACGACGTATTCGCCTTTCACCTCGCCGGCGGCGGAGACGAAGTTGTGCTGGCGCACGGCGTTGGTCACGTCGGCGGCGGTCAGGCCAAAGCCCGCGAGCTTGACCGGGTCCAGCCACAAGCGCATGGCAAAGACCTGGTTGCCGAGGATCTCTGCTTCAGCCATGCCGGGCAGTGTCGCCAGCTTCGGCTGGATCACCCGCGACAGGTAGTCGGTAATCTGCGGGTTGTTCAGTTCCTTGCTGAAGAAACTGATGTACATCAGCGCCGAGGCATCGGCAGCCTCACGGCTGAGCACCGGGTCCTCGGCATCCTGGGGCAACTGGTTCTTGACTTCGTTGGCCTTGGCCAGCAGTTCGGTGAAGAGCCGGTCGCTGTTGGAGCCAATGCGGGCATAGACCGAGATCACCGAGAAATTCTGCCGACTGACCGAGGTCATGTAGTCGATGCCCTCGGCACTGGCCAGGCTCTGTTGCATCGGCTGGGTGATGTAGCCCTGGATGGTCTCGGCGTTGGCGCCGGGATAGGCGGTGGTCACCGTGATCAGCGCGTTTTCCATTTGTGGATACTGACGCAGGGGCAGTTTGCTCCAGGCCTGGAAGCCCAGCAGCACGATCAACAGGCTGACCACGGTGGCGAGCACCGGGCGGCGGATGAACGGATCGGTAAAAGCCATGGGGGTTCCTTGATCAGTCCGCGCGCGGCGAGCTGTTCTGTTCGGTCAGGGTCTTGTCGTCACTGATGGCGACGGGCGTACCGTTGTCCAGCTTGATCTGGCCGCCGATGACCACTTCCTCGCCACTTTGCAGGCCCTTGGTCACCAGGACTTGCCCGTCCCGGCGCTCTCCCGTTTCGACGAAGCGGCGCTCGGCAATCAGGACCGGCTGGCCCTTGTCATCTTTCTCGACATTGCCGTCGGCGGCTTTCTTCTGAGTCACTACGTACATGGAGTTGCCGTAGAGGGTGTAGGTCACGGCGCTTTCCGGTACGACGATCCCGGCAGCCACGTCCGGCAGGATCACCTGCAGGTCGGCGAACATGCCGGGCAGCAGCTTGCCGTCGGGGTTGGCGAGGGTCGCGCGCACCAGCACGTTGCGGGTGCTGTCCTCGACCTTGGGATTGATGGCGCTGATGGTGCCAACGAACGTCTGGCCTGGGTAGGCCGAGACATTGACATTGACGGGTTGGGCCACGGCGAGTCGAGGCACCGACTGTTCCGGGACATAGAAATCCACATACAGGCTGCTGAGGTCCTGCAGGGTGGCGATCACCGTGCCGCTGGCCAGGTAATCGCCGATGTCCACCTGGCGAATGCCGATGGTGCCGCTGAACGGCGCGACGATGTGTTTCTTTGCCAGCGAGGCCTTGAGCTGGTTGACCGTGGCCTGGTTTTTCTTCAACTGGGCTGAGAGCCGGTCGAACTCACCCTTGGAAATCGCCTGGCTGCCTACCAGTTGCCGGCCCCGGCCGAAATCCAGCTGCGACAGGCCAAGGTCCGCCTGGGCGGTTTCCAGCAGGGCGCTTTCGACTTCGGTGTCCAGTTGCAGGAGCGGTTGGCCGGCCTTGACCTTCTGCCCCGATTCGAACTGAAGCTTTTGTACCGTCCCGGCAATTTCCAGGCTCAGGTCAACGCCTTGCGAGGCCTTGAGGCTGCCGACGGTGGGCAGGCGAGACTGCCAGGGCTGCTCGGTGGCCTTGGCCACCGCAACGCTGACTGGTGGTTTCGGGGCAGAAAACATCTGGATCTGCTGGTAGATGGAGAAGGCCTTGTAGCCTGCCAGCAACAGCACCACCAGCAGGACAACACCCAACATGATCAGCATGCGGCGTCGCAGCATGTTCCACTTCCTTGGAAAAGAGCTGAGAGAAAATACAGATAGGCGGGCACATTACTCTGAGTGCGCGGGGTATTCCAGATGCTCTAGGGTCGGTGGGGTGTAGGATTGTTCTGAAAAATCAGGGCGCCTTGCACCGACGCCCTTCGCTCCCTCGCTCAGGCCAGGTGCAAATGGTTGTCCCAGAGCCCTGCCGGCAGGTCCAGCGGTTTTGCAACCAGTTGTGATTGACGGCAATCGTAGTAGCGGCAGCGCCCTTGGCCCGACGTCACGACGAAGCCGTCGGCCACCGCGCCGACTCCGGCGCAATCCGGCAAAGGCGCGTCCAGGCGAACCTCGCCGCTGTCCAGGTCCCAAATGAAAAAGCGGTTGCCCCGTGGAGCCGTCAGGGCCACCAGGCGCAGTTCGCTGTGCACGGCGACGCTGGCGGTGTAGTGCCCCATGGCTTGCAATTGGTATTCGGGCACCGGGAACGCCTTGAAGGGTTGGCCCGGGCGCTTGATCGCCAGCAGTTCCGACGGCTCGTGGGCCGCCCCCATGAATTGCTGGCCGGAGACGATGGTCCCGTCGCTGGCAATGCCCAAATGGCGCACGCTGTTCATTTGCTGAGGGAGGGTTTCCTTGCTCAACAACGTGCCGTCGCGCTGCATCAGCACCAGGCTGGGTTCCATGGCATCGAGATTCATCTCGACCCGGCTCTCGGCCTCGGTGCGGATGCCGCCGTTGGCCACCACCAGCGTCTCGCCGTCGGGCATCCACGACACCTGATGAGGACCGATGCCATGGGTTGGAATTTCGCCGCTGTGCACCAGCCGCTCTCCTTCGAAGCGGTACATGCCCAGCAGGCCGCGGCCCGGATCGCGAGTGTCGTTCTCCGTGGTGTACAACCATTCGCCATCCTTGTGGATCACCGCATGGCCGTAGAAATGCCGGTTCGGCCGCGAGGCGATGGTTTGTAGCAGCCTGCCGTCGCGCAGGTCGATCAGATAGCTTTCGGTGCCTGGACGGCGGGCAACGAAAAACGCGATCGGCAGCGTCGGGTGATTGATGATGTCATGGCAGCGCTGGCCGACCTGGGTGGCGAACACCCGGGTGCCGTCCAATCGATAGCCGACGGCGAAGTGATTGCCTTCACCATCGTCCCGTGCCGAAAGCAGCAGCGGACTCTTGTCCTTTTGCTTGAACAGCGTCCAGCCGCCCAGGGTAACCGCGCCCAGCAGCAAGCTGCCGAGCGCCAGAGCCTGACGTCGAAACATGATCAGTCACCGTCGTTGGCGTTGAAGCCCAGTTGAATGCCCAGCGCCTTGGCCAATTCGCCTTCATGCAGGCGGTGGACGACGTTGAGGCTGTCGTACAACTCGTTGAGTTGCTGGCGCCCGGCGTCGTCGCCAAGCATTTCGGTCAGCGAACGTTGGCTGCCGGCGAAAAGCTTCAGCGACGCGTCGTAGGCAGCGTCGATTTTGTCGGCCAGCGGTTTCTGGTCGCTTGGCAGCAGGCCGCGCAGGCCTTTGTTGTCGACGCCGGCCCACACGGTCCTGGCGGCTTTCAGGCTGGCTTCCAGCCCTTGCAACGAAGACTGGCTGCGCCAGGCGTCGGCCTGGAATGGTTGCGGCACGCCCTTGCTCTGGCGGCCCATCGGCGTACCGAGTTTTTTCTTCAGGGTGTCCAGCGCAGTGACCTGGACCCGTAGCAGATCGGCGATCGCTTCGTGGGAATCGGCGTAGCGTTGGTTGGGAAACTTGCTCATCTGGGCGAGCATGCCGTCGTTGCTGTTCCAGCCCGACAGGATTTCTTCGGCCAGTTGCTTCTGACGTTCGCCGATGGCGGTAAGCAGCGGGCAGTACTTGGCTTTCTGAGCGCTGTCGGCCATGTCGATTTTCGCGTCGAACAACAGGTATTCATAGGCCGAAAGCCCTTGCACGACCACGCTGGACTTGGCCAGGCCGGCGGCGTCGATCTGCGGCTGGCTGTTGACCAATTGCTCGACCTGGCGACCGACCAGGTTCTTCTTGTCGGGCCAGAATTGCACCTGCCAGGCGCGGTTGCCCTCGGCCAGCGGACCGATCAGCAGCGGTTGCAGCTCTGCCCAGGCTTTTTGCGCCTTGAGGAAATCGGCGCGCGCGGTTTCCAGGTTTTCCTTGCCTTGGCAGAACGCCAGGGCGCTGGTCGCCAACTGCCGGTCAGCTTCGACCCAGCGGCTGTAGGTCGGCAGGATCACCTGCTTGGCAATGGCGGCCGACGTGACCGCCTGCGGGTCCTGGGGCGAGCAAGCGCCGAGGGCGATGGCGGCGAGACTGGTGAATAACAGCTTGGGACGGAACATGTCGGGCTCCCGTTTCGGAAATCAAGTTTAAAGAGAATTCAGGAAAGCCAACAACGCAGCGCGCTGCTCGGCATTGAATGCTAGAACCTGTCGCTGCGCCGCCTGGGCTTCGCCGCCATGCCACAGCACGGCTTCGAGCAGGTTGCGGGCGCGACCATCATGCAGGAACTGGGTATGGCCGTTGACGGTCTCGGTCAGGCCGATGCCCCAGAGCGGCGGGGTCCGCCAGTCACGACCGCTGGCCTTGAACTCGCTGCGGTTGTCAGCCAGGCCTTCGCCCATGTCGTGCAGCAGCAGGTCGGTGTAGGGGCGGATGACCTGGTTCGCCAGCTCCGGTTCGGCAGCATTGGCGGACGTAGTGTATTTGGGGGTGTGGCAGGATTGGCAGCCCGCCTGGAAAAACAGATTCTTGCCCGCCAGCACCTGGGGCGAATCCACATCGCGGCGGGCCGGCACCGCGAGGTTGCGACTGTAGAACAACACCAGGCGCAGGATGTTATCGCTGACTTCCGGCTCGCCCTGTGGGCCGTTGCCGTTGGGCGCGCGCTTGCAATCGGCCTGGGCCTCGGTGCAATCGTCGAACGGCCGCAAACTGGTTGTCAGGCCCATGTCCCCGGAAAACGCATGAACGTTCTGTTGATTGAGGTTCGGCTGGCCGGCCTTCCAGCCGAACCTCCCCGGCACGGCCTTTTGCTGGACATCGTCCCAGACCATGTTCGGACGGCCGGCGATACCGTTTTTCTCCCGCGCCTGAGCCTGGGCATTCGCCAGGATGGCGTCTTCAGGGATGGCCTCGAGCAAACCCAGGCCGATCATGGGCGGGGCGACGCGAGCCGAAAAACGCGTGTCGGGGTGCATCGGGCCATAACCCAATCGAGTGATCTGCAAGGCCGGCTTGCGCAGCTCCACGACGGTGCCGTCGGCAAAACGCACCGGCACCGGGGTGTAGTCGACTCGTACCTTGCCCTCCGGCGCGACGCCAGGAACCGACATGTCTTGCAATTGCGCGCCATAGACCGGCTCCGGCACGACGCCGAGCTGCTCGATGACCTTGGCGTAGGGGGGCGCGTCAGGAATCGACAGGCGCACCAGCATCGATACCGCGCTGCTCGCATCGGCTGCCGGTGGATGGCCGCGTCCATCCTTGATATGGCAATTCTGGCAGGCGTTGGTATTGAATAGCGGTCCGAGGCCGTCGCGGGCGGTCGTGGTCGAGGGCGCAATCACCCACGGGCTGCGGAAGAAACTGTTACCGACGCTGAAATCCACGCGTCGCGAGGGGGGCAGGTTGGCCGAAGGCAGGGAGAACGCGTTCTGATCAGCCTTGCGCACCGTCGCGCCGCCGCCGGACTTGGCTTCGCCGGGTTCGGCCTGGGTGAAACGCGGGGCGTCATCGCAGGCACTCAGGCCCAGGGCCAGGAACAGAGCGCATAAGCGAAGAGGCAACGACAACATCGGAAATCCTGCGGGACGAGTGAAACGCGGGCGCAAAGTCTAACAGGGCGGGGCAGTTTGAATAAGAGGAATTATCGTTTGGTTTGATCGGGGGGCACTTGATTTCCTGTGGCGAGGGAGCTTGCTCCCGCTGGGGTGCGAAGCAGCCCCAAAACCAGGCGCCGCGGTGCAACAGGTAAATCCAGCCAACCGGTTTGCGACTGCTGCGCAGCCGAGCGGGAGCAAGCTCCCTCGCCACGGGTTCACTGTTGTTCTGTAGGGGAGACCACCGCCCCTGGCACCAACGGCAATTCCAGCGTCGCAATGAATCCGCCCTCGGGATGGTTGGCCAGTCCCAACGTGCCGCCATGGCGTTCGGCGGCGCGGCGGGCGATCGCCAGGCCCAGGCCGTGGCCGGCGGCGGTCTGGCCGGGGGCGCGGTAGAACGGTTCGCCCAACTGGCCCAGATGCTCCGCCTCCACGCCAGGCCCGTGATCGCGCACGCTGATAAGAATTCGTTCCCCCTGGCGCACCGCGCGCATTTCAACGGGCTGCCCGTTGGGACTGAAGCGCTGTGCATTGCGCAACAGGTTGTCCACGGCCCGCTCGATCATGGTCGGCCAGCCCTTGAGGGTCAGACCCTGTTCCGTTTCCAGCTGCACGATCTGCTCCGGTGAAGCCATCTGGGCGTCTTTTTGCAGGTTGATCAGCAGACCGTTGAGATCAATTTCTTCGGCGCTGGCGTTGTCGGCATCGACCCGCGCCAGAACCAGGATTTCACTGATCAGCGCTTCCAGGCGATCACATTCGCGGGTCAGGCGCGGCCAGAGTTTTTCGCGCTCTTCGGGGCTGGCCCGCTCCGCCAGCGCCAGGGCGATGCGCAGTCGGGCCAAGGGCGAGCGCAGTTCATGGGACACGTCGCGCAGCAATTGGCGCTGGCTGGCGATCAGGCTCTGCAGGCGCGCACCCATGCGGTTGAAATCGGTGGCCAACACGCCGAACTCGTCCCGTCGGTTGGCCAGCTTGGCGAGGCTGTTCTGCTGGTAGGTCGCTTGTCCCAGATCGTGCACCGCGCCGCGCAGCCGGCTCAATGGCCGGGTGATGGAAAGCGTCACCAGCAGGCTGAACAGGGTCAGCACCACCAGCGCAATCGCCAAGGCGCTGAGGGGCCAGAGCAGGCTGTCGCGATGCCAGGCGTCCAATTCGGGGTGGGGAATGCGATAGATGAACAGATAGGTGTCGCCGGTCTTGGCGCTGGTGAATTCGTCGGTCAGGCGCCGCCAGGGCAGGCGGCGTTCGTCGTTGTTCTGTCGCGCCTCGAAGGCCGCGGCCCGATGTGGGAACGTGCCGCGCACCACCGGGTCGCCGCTTTCGTTGAGCACCTGGACATCGACGTGATACTCGCGCTTGCGTTGTTTGAGGATGTCCTGGGCGGCATCTTCGCCCTGGCTTTCGTAAGTCTGCGTCCACTCTTCGGCCAGGGTGTTGAGGCCCGGATGGCGGCTGAGGATCCAGGCGTCCTGGTTCAACATATGGCCCAAGAGAATCGAAAGTCCCGCCACCAGAGCGATGGCCAACCAGAAGCTGGCCAGGACGCGCCAGAACAATGAACGCACGGAGTTATCCTCGAAAACAAAGAAAGCCCAACGGCGATGTGCCGTTGGGCTGATGGTGCTTCAGTGCATTATTGCGCTTTTTGCGGCTGTTGCGCTTTCCAGGCCTTGAATTCGGCCCATTCGGCCCGACGTTCGGCGCGTTTTTTCTGGATCGCATCAAACGCCTTTTGCTGCTCGGGTTTCAACAGACCGCGGATCTGCGCATCGACTTTCTGATGCCGAGCGTCCATTTCATCTTTCATGGCTTTCTGGTCGGCTGGCGAGAGCTTGGCCAGGTATTTGTCCACCAGTTCCCGTTGTTCGTGGCGTTGCTCGCCCATGATCTGGCGGATCTGCTGGCGTTGTTCACGGCTCAGGTCCAGTTGGCTGTACGGGCCTTTATCGTGCATCTGGCCGCCGTGGCGCGGGCCATCCATCGGGCCCATCGGGCCTGGACCTTCGGGCATGGCCATGGCGACGGTCGGCAGGGCAGCGGCGAACAGCAGGGCGGTAAGGGTCTTGCGCATGGTGTCTCTCCTTGTCTCATTCCCGGTCAGTTCCGGATATGTGCAGATTACGGAGATCAAGGTCAGCGGCGGTCAGGGGTGGGTAAAGCTTGGGTAAAGACGTTTTTGTGCAGACCTGACAAATCTCGGAGTCTGAACACAATCCCCGTGGCGAGGGAGCTTGCTCCCGCTGGGCCGGTCCGACGCTTCGGGCGAAGCGGCCCCAAAGATCTTGCGGTTGCTGCGCAACCGAGCGGGAGCAAGCTCCCTCGCCACAGGGTTAGCTATGTCTCTTGGTCCAAGCCGTGTTCAAAGGCTGTAGTAATACCCCCGGCTACGCAGGGCCACGATGCGCGGCCTGCCGTCGGGGTGGGGGCCGATTTTCTTGCGCAGGTTGCTTACGTGCATGTCGAGGCTGCGGTCGTATAGGGTCAGCTTGCGGCCCAGGGCGATCTGCGCCAGCTCCTGCTTGTCCAGGGGCTCGCCCGGCTGCTTGAGCAACGCTTCGAGCAGGCGGCTTTCAGATACGGTGAGGGTTTGTTCCTGTTCATCGATGTTGACCACCCCCCGCACAGGGCTGAAGGTCAGGTCACCCAGTTCAATCTGGCTGGAAACCGCCGCCGGATGGCTGCGGCGCAGCACGGCCCGCAGGCGGGCGGTCAATTCCCGTGGGTCGCAGGGCTTGGCCAGGTAATCGTCAGCGCCCAGCTCCAGGCCGAGGATGCGGTCCAGCGGCTCGCCACGGGCCGAGAGCATCAGCACCGGCAGCTCCGGGTGATCGTTGCGCAGTTGCTTGAGCAGTTCCAGGCCGCTGCCGTCGGGCAGCATTACATCCAGCACCACCGCCGACGGGGCGGTTTCGGCCAGGGCCTTGCGGGCGCTCAGGCCATCGTGGCAAGCACGGACCTGGAAACCTTCCTGGCCCAGCCAACTGCCAAGGAGCTCACACAGCTCCTGGTCATCATCTATCAGTAACAGCTCGCTCATGACTCACTCAATTTAGCCATTGCCGACGTTGTCTACGTCCACCGCTGGCAAAGATACCGCAGAGCAGGGCCAATAGCGCTACCCCGGCGCCAATGACGAACCATTGCTGTTGGTCAGTCAGCAGACGTGGCAGGGGGTTGGCCTGGGCTTCCTTGAGTTGCAGCCTCAGGCGCTGGTTTTCCTGGCGCAGCCGTCCCACCAGCGCGGTTTCGCGCTCGCCGTTGGCGTTCTGCAGTTGTTGAGTCAGTTCTTCACGCATGCGCTCGCTGTCTTTCAAGCGTTGCTGCAGTTCGGTGATATGGCCACCCGCGCTCAAGGACAAGGGCGCCGAATGAGCGGCCTCCGTGCTTTCCTCGCCGTGGGCGGGCGCCCCGATCGCTAACGTGACCAACAACAGGCACAACGGACCTTTGCGCATTGCAACTCCTGAATTCCAATCGAGATTAGGCTGATTAGACAGGTTGTCGGCAGGCCGACGAGAACAATGAGCAAATGAGCAAATGAGCGCAATGAGCCAGGACGGCTCATCGCGCCCGGAGGGTTACGGCAGGACTTGCTTGAACGGCTTGACCATGACATTGGCATAGACGCCGGCCGTCACGAACGGGTCGGCCTCGGCCCAGGCTTGCGCGGCGGCCAGCGAGTCGAACTCCGCCACGATCAGGCTGCCAGTGAAACCGGCGGCGCCTGGGTCGTTGCTGTCCACCGCAGGGTGCGGCCCGGCCAGCACGACGCGACCTTCGGCCTTGAGCTTTTGCAGGCGCTCCAGGTGCTCGGGGCGGGCGGCCAGGCGTTTTTCCAGGGAATCGGCAACGTCGGTGGCAATGATTGCGTAGAGCATGTCAGTCCTCGGTTTTTGGCGTGGTGGGGTCGGCATCGTGCAGATGGCGGGACAGGTAGATCCCCTGGCCGATCAGGAACAGCAACGTCATGCCCAGGCTGCCGAAGACCTTGAAGTCGACCCAGTACGCCTGGAACGTGAACGCAACGAACAGATTGGCGGCGCCGCAGAACAGGAAGAATGCGATCCAGGCGATGTTCAAGCGGGTCCAGATCACTTCTGGCAGGTTGATGGCGTGCCCCATGATGCGCTTGATCAACAGGCGATCACCGATGAAGTGACTGCCGATGAAGGCCAGGGCAAACAGCCAGTTGACCACCGGGGCTTTCCATTTAAGGAAGGTCTCACTGTGGAAGGCCAAGGTCAGGCTGCCGAATACAAGGCAGGCAATCAGGGTCAGCCACTGGCTTTTCTCCAGCTTGCGCTGGGAGATGAACAGCGCGCCGTAGACCACCAGGGAGCTGATGATCAACACCGCGGTGGCGCTGTAGATACCGCCTACAGTCAAGGAGTGACCGGCAATGTCGACGGTTCGGGGATCAAGCTTGTAGACGATGAAAAACAGCAGGAGCGGGATGAAATCGATGAATTGTTTCACAGTGGCAGCCAGGAGCAGGATGTGGCGGCATAATAACAAACATCCTTGGCCGCGATAGGGCCAGCTGATTTGAGGTAACAAAGTCTCGTGAATGTTGATTTGCACTGCCATAGCACGGCCTCCGATGGCGCCCTGGCGCCTGCGGTTCTGGTGGCGCGGGCGTACGAGCACGGCGTGCGAGTCCTGGCCCTGACCGATCACGATACCCTGGAAGGCCTCGATGAGGCGCGTAGCGCCGCGACCGCCTTGGGCATGCAGTTGGTCAACGGGGTCGAATTGTCCTGTACCTGGGGCGGGGCGACCATCCACGTGCTGGGCTACGGTTTTGATGTCACCGCACCGTCCCTGGTCCAGGCCATTGCCGAGCTGCGCGACGGTCGTTGGCTGCGTTCCGAAGAAATCAGCCGCAAGCTTGCCCTCAAGGGCATGCCCGGTGCGCTGGAAGGCGCCCGGCAGATCCAGCAGGAGCTGGGCGATAGCGGCAACGCGCCGGCCCGGCCACATTTTGCCGACTGGATGGTGCGCGAAGGTTTCGTCAAGGACCGCGCCGAAGCCTTTCGCAAATGGCTGGGGGCCGGCAAGCTGGGGGACGTCAAGCAGCATTGGCCGACGCTCGAGGAAACGGTCGGGACGCTGCGGGCCGCCGGAGCCTGGATCAGCCTGGCGCATCCCTGGCACTACGATTTCACCCGCAGCAAACGCCGGCGCCTGATAGCCGACTATATTCAAGCAGGGGGCCATGCCATCGAAGTGGTCAATGGCCATCAGCCGGCCGAACAGGTCGGCAGCCTGGCGATCCTCGCCCGGGAGTTTGGACTGCTGGTGAGCGCCGGCAGCGATTTCCATGGCCCGGGGGGCTGGTCCGAGATTGGCGAATACCGCCCCTTGCCGGAAGATCTGCCACCACTATGGTGTAGATTCAAACATGATCCCGTTATCGCTGACGTCTGAACAGGTAGAACACGTGAGTCAATTTTTCCAGATTCATCCGGAAAACCCGCAAGCGCGCCTGATCAAACAGGCGGTGGAAATCATCCGTAGCGGTGGCGTAGTGGTTTATCCCACCGACTCGTCCTACGCCATTGGTTGCCAGATCGGCGATAAAAACGCCGTCGAGCGGGTAAGACGCCTGCGTCAGTTGGATGACAAGCACAACTTCGCGCTCATCTGCAGCGATCTTTCACAGTTGGGGTTGTTCGCCAAGATCGATACCGGCACCTTCCGCTTGCTCAAGGCCCATTTACCGGGACCGTACACCTTCATTCTCAATGCCACGCGGGAAGTCCCGCGGCTGCTGCTGCACCCGAAAAAGCGCACCATCGGCCTTCGGGTGCCAAGCCATCCCATTGCCCTGGCGCTGTTGGCGGAGCTGGGTGAGCCCTTGATGAGCGTGACACTGATCATGCCCGGCGAGACCGATCCGTTGACCGACCCCTACGAGATTCGCCAGTTGCTCGAACACCAGGTCGACCTGATCATCGACGGCGGTTCCGGTGGCATGAAAGCGTCCACCGTGATCAATCTGGCTGACGGCGAGCCGCAAGTGGTGCGCGTCGGTTGCGGTGATCCGACGCCGTTCATGGTCGAGGCCTGAATGTCGGTGGTGGAAACGGTTGTCGACAGCGTAGACAGCCAGGCCGGCGCGCAGCAGGAGTTGCCGTTCGCCATGGTCTACGGCCAGGCGGTCATGGAAATGCCGTTGGACCTGTACATTCCGCCGGATGCGCTGGAGGTTTTCCTTGAAGCCTTCGAAGGCCCGCTCGACCTGCTGCTGTACCTGATCCGCAAACAGAACATCAATATCCTCGACATTCCCGTGGCGGAAATCACCCGCCAGTACATGGGTTACGTCGAGTTGATGCAATCGGTGCGTCTGGAGCTGGCGGCGGAATACCTGGTGATGGCGGCGATGCTGGCCGAGATCAAGTCACGCATGCTGCTGCCGCGCTCGGCCGAGGTCGAAGAGGAAGAAGACGATCCCCGGGCCGAGCTGATCCGCCGCTTGCAGGAATACGAACGCTTCAAGGCGGCCGCCGAAGGCATCGACGGCTTGAGCCGGGTGGGGCGCGATGTGGTGGTGCCCAAGCTCGATGCCCCCGAGGCGCGGGCGCGCAAGTTGTTGCCCGACGTCAGCCTCGAAGAGTTGTTGATGTCCATGGCCGAGGTTCTGCGCCGGGGCGATATGTTTGAAAGTCACCAGGTCAGCCGCGAGGCGCTGTCCACCCGCGAGCGCATGAGCGATGTGCTGGAGCGGCTCAAGGGCGGCGGTTTTGTGCCCTTCGTCGAGCTGTTCACCGCCGAAGAGGGGCGGCTGGGCGTGGTGGTAACGTTTATGGCGGTCCTGGAATTGGTCAAGGAATCCTTGGTCGAGCTGGTGCAGAATGAGCCGTTCGCAGCGATCCATGTGCGAGCCCGAGCCGAATAACGAGCAAATCAATGAACCTGACTGAACCCCGCGAGCTGGCGCCGTTGCTTGAAGCTTTCCTGTTGGCCTCTGGAAAGCCGCAATCGATGGAGCGGCTGTTCGAACTCTTCGAAGAAGGCGAGCGGCCCGAGCCCGCCGTGTTCAAAAAAGCCCTGACGCTGTTGGGCAAATCCTGCGAGGGTCGGGCTTTCGAGCTTAAGGAGGTGGCGTCCGGGTACCGCCTGCAAATCCGTGAGAAATTTGCCCCGTGGGTAGGGCGCCTGTGGGAAGAGCGGCCTCAGCGTTATTCCCGGGCGCTGCTAGAAACCATGGCGCTGATCGCCTATCGCCAACCGATCACGCGCGGCGAGATCGAGGACGTGCGCGGCGTGGCGGTTAACAGCAACATCGTCAAGACGTTGCTGGAGCGCGAGTGGATCCGCGTCGTCGGCTATCGCGACGTGCCGGGCAAGCCGGCAATGTTCGCCACCACCAAGGCTTTTCTCGATCATTTCAACCTGAAGAACCTCGACGACTTGCCGCCGCTGGCCGAATTGCGTGAGCTGGAACCCGAGCCGATGCTGGAATTCGACGATGCTCCAGTGCCCCAGGGCCTGCAGGAATTGGCCGATGCCAGTGCCGAGCCGGAGGAACCGAAGGAAGAGACCAGTTTCCATTCGTTGCTCCTGGAACTGGACAGCATGGAGGAGGGCCTGAAGACCGACTTCGATGACCTGCTGCGTGAAGGTCCGGCCCCTGAAGAGGAGACGGATGAACCGACGCCGCTGTTGAGTGAAACCGAGCACGCGCCGCAGCCAGAACCTCAAGGGGACATTCTCGGCGTTGCCGAGGCCCGGGAAAAACTGCTGGCCGCCGTCGCCGCCCTTGCGCCGCCGGAACCCGAACTGAGCGAGGAGGAGGCCGAAGCCCGCGCCCTGGCTGAAGCGATCGAAAACGAACGGCGTCAGTTTGAGGATTGAATCTATCGACTGACACACCGCTGTCACCCTGTGGGAGCGATGAGACTCCACCAACCTGCACACCACCGATCAGCGGAAAAAACGCTGCGTGCATTCAGATCAGCTAGTCTCTGATGCGCAATCACCTCAACGAGCGTATGATTCGCGACCCTTTGGCGATCCCTTCGCCGAACGACCTGTTTTCAAGTGCCAGGCCAAGCCTGGCTCGACCACACCGGGAGGTGCCCAGAAATGAACGACCTAGACCAGAACGACAGTCAGGAAATCGGCCCAGCAGGCGAAAAGCTGCAGAAGGTCCTTGCCCGCATCGGCGTCGGTTCGCGCCGTGACGTGGAAGCGTGGATCACCCAGGGCCGCATCAAGGTCAATGGCAAAGACGCCACCTTGGGCCTGCGCGTCGACATGCACGACGCCATCACCATCGATGGCAAGGTGATCAAGCGTGAAGAGGCCGCCGAAACGGTGCGCCGCGTGATCATGTACAACAAACCCGACGGCGAAATCTGCACCCGTGACGACCCGGAAGGCCGTCCGACCGTGTTCGACAAGATGCCCCGCCCCAAGGAAGGCCGCTGGATCAACATCGGCCGCCTGGACATCAACACCACCGGTTTGCTGATGTTCACTACTGACGGTGAGCTGGCGAACCGTCTGATGCACCCTTCCTACGAAATGGACCGCGAATACGCCGTGCGTGTGCGTGGCGAAGTCGACGACGAGATGATCGAGCGCCTCAAGGCCGGCGTCGTGCTGGAAGACGGTCCCGCGCGTTTCACCGACATCAAGCAGGCGCCGGGCGGTGAAGGTTTCAACCATTGGTACCACTGCGTGGTGATGGAAGGTCGCAACCGTGAGGTGCGGCGGCTGTGGGAATCCCAGGGACTGGTGGTCAGCCGCCTGAAGCGCGTGCGTTTCGGCCCGGTGTTCCTCAACTCCGACCTGCCGATGGGTCGCTGGCGTGAAATGACCCAACAGGAAGTCGACATCCTGGCGGCCGAAGTGGGACTCAAGCCTGTGGCGATGCCGCAGATGACCGCCAAGAGCAAGGATAAGCTGGAGCGGATGCAGCGCAAATCCTCGCGTCCGATGGGCAAGACCGAGCGCGTGCGTACGCTGCGCCCGGCGGCCGACGGCGTAGCGACCGGCCCGCGTCCTTCCCGCGAGCCGCAGATCGAAGGCGAGCGCCCGGCGCGCAAGCCAGCACCTCGCCAGGACGGCGAGCGTGGTCCTCGCGCACCGCGTCCGGCCAACGGTCGTACCGAGCGTGGCGAAGGCCGCGCCCCGGCTGGCCGTGGTACGCCCGTCGCGGATCGCCCGGCCGACACCAAGCGTCCGGCCAAGCCTGCGCCGAAAAAGCGTCCGGGCATCATCCTGGCCGATCGCGATGCACCGTCGGGCAAGCGTCGTGGTGCGCCGGCGGGTTCGGGACAGCGTCCGGGGTTTGGGCGTCGTAAGCCGGAGTAAAACAGCTGCGGGCTTCTGGCTTTTAGCTGCAAGGAAAAACGCCAACCGTTGGGTTGGCGTTTTTTTTGCCTGGCTTTTAGTGATGTGATGCCTTTGAGTCAGCCTTTCCGAGCAGGCTCGCTCCCACAAGGACCGCGTCGAGCACAGCCCCATGGTTCACTGATGATCAACTGCGGCAGCAAGCTTGCTCGCGATGGCGCCAGCAGCCCCCACGATCAATTTCAGCCTAAAGCACAAACCGCCCGTCGAACATCGGCTCGTTATCCAGCGCCAGCACACCGCCTTCGAAAATCAGATCCAGATGATGGCTACCCTTGGCCCCGCCACCGAGGCCCAGGTGCAAGCCGCAATGGCGCTCCTCGAAACCGGCATTGCGGGCGTACAGGCTCTTGACCCCTTCGTTGGTGCCGATCCCCAGTTCCTCGATGCGCCGGTTGGAAGGATTGGCGTCCAGGTACCGGTTGAAATCGTGTTCCAGGCCTGGGACATCGGTGGCGATTTTCTGGATCGTGGAATCTTCGATCCACAGCTCCAATGGCGATTGCAGCACGCCGTATTTGCGGGCGAATGGGATCGTGCTGAGGAAGGTCCCGACGAACTTCACACGGCCATTGATGGTGTCGCTGTGGGTGGCGATTTCACCAGGCGCAAGGTCGTAGTTGCCGACGCCGTTGATGTCCGTCCACTTCTTGACACTGTTCAGTGGGGTGTCGAAATACGATCCATGGTGGTCCTCGAAGCTCAACGTGGTGGCCTGGGACATGCGGCGGATCAGGTGGCTGTTGAGCCCGGCGATGCGCTGGGGAATAACGCTGAAGGTGTCATGGAAGTACTCGCCGTAGTCCTTGAACAGCAGCGATTTCTTCCAGTTATCCGCCATCACGCCCTGCAATGCGCGGACGAAGTCCGGGCCATCGGGGCGCGGGTTGGGAAGGGTGGATGAGTCGTAGAAGAAAATGTACAGATCGCTGTCGGCAATGGCTTGGGACAGCCGCTCGGTGGTTTCAAGATCCAGGCGCATGGTGCTGAACCGGAACGGCGAGGCGCCGGCCTGTTCGGAAATGCTGGCGACCAGCGCTTCGTAGTCTGCGGTGTGGCCGAGCAAGACCTTGGCGGACTGGATACCGGCCAGGGCGGGATGATGTTCGAGGTAGTAAAGGAAATGTGAGATGGCTCGTTGTGTGTCCATGCTTATTCTTCCCTGACGATTGATTTGGCGTCCTGACAGCAAGTGGCGGAGCCGACCGGCCGGATCAGCTCCGCCGGGTATCGCTTACAGAGGCCACATCGCCGTGCCGAACGGAACGACGGCGTCGGCTTGCATCATTTCAACGGCGGCTTCATGGGTCGGTGCCTCGAACCATTCGTCCAGTTGCAGTTCGGTTTCCAAGTCTTTGTCCAGTGCTTGCATAGTGAATCTCCTAGATGACTTTTGCGGAAAACGCGGGCCGATCCGGCGAGCCATGCCCGGCGGAATCGGCACCGCAAAAACTCGCCGGCAAGATGCCTTGGCAAGTGGCTGAAAACCTAGTCGACGGTTTTTTGGAATGCAAAAAATTATTTTATTTTTTTCGTTTGAACTTTTTGTTCCATTTTCTGCGACCCGGTTTACCCCTTGCAAAACAGCCGACTGGCATTCTTTTTTGGTTAGGTAGCTATCTACCGTCAATTTGCAGTCAGCTTCTGAAAACCTCCTGAACGGAAGGTTTGCGTTACGGCTTGTAAAGAAATGCTTACGGGTATTGCCCGTCTCGCTGGCAATGCCCGGGGCTTCTCCCAGCTGTAAGAAAAAACTTCCGCGTCGGCTTGTCGTTCCTATTTCGAAAGGCGCCGGGCCGCTTGTTTCACGGGCGATTCAAGGGTGAGATGCGTCCCATGCCTGTCGTGCAGGCGAATAACAAAAAGGAGGCGCAATGAACGCCGTAGCTCCGTTTCCATTCTTCTGTGGTGACGCTTTTTGCATCGCTCACATCAACGGCTCGCAAGAGCCCGGACATCTTTTCGCAGCCGCCCGACACGTTCGAGGCGGCCCCGTGCGATCCCGGCAAACGACACGCTGATCCGGTGATGTCTGGCAGCAGGGGGTCAGCGGTGTACAATGCGCCGCGTTTTACTGTGACCCTTCGCGTACCCACGCATTTTCAAGGTTATCCGCCTTGTTCATTCCGCCACGCCACAAGCGTGTCGGGTTCGATTTCGTCACAGATAAAAACAAACAGGTGACGCATGACCGTTGTGAAAACGCTGAATTCCTGGTGCCTGCGCTGGGGTTTGATCGGCGCTGCTTGAGATCCGATTCGAGCGGCAACGTCTAACGAACATCATCAAACCTTGCGTGAGACCCTTTTCATGAGTGGACAAAACTCGCATTCGGGCGAGCTGAAACGCGGCCTGAAAAATCGCCACATTCAACTGATCGCCCTTGGTGGCGCGATCGGCACCGGCTTGTTCCTCGGCTCGGCGGGGGTGCTGAAATCAGCCGGCCCGTCGATGATCCTCGGCTATGCCATCTGCGGCTTCATCGCCTTCATGATCATGCGCCAGTTGGGCGAAATGATCGTCGAAGAGCCGGTGGCCGGCTCCTTCAGCCATTTCGCCCACAAATACTGGGGCGGTTTCGCCGGGTTCCTGTCGGGTTGGAATTGCTGGATTCTGTATATCCTGGTGGGCATGTCCGAGCTGACCGCGGTCGGCAAGTACATCCATTATTGGGCCCCGGATATCCCGACCTGGGCGTCGGCGGCGGCGTTTTTCATCCTGATCAATGCGATCAACCTGGCCAACGTCAAGGTCTTCGGCGAGGCCGAGTTCTGGTTCGCGATCATCAAGGTCGTGGCGATTGTCGGCATGATTGCCCTGGGTAGCTATCTGCTGGTGAGCGGTCACGGCGGCCCGCAAGCGTCGGTGACCAACCTCTGGTCCCACGGAGGGTTCTTCCCCAATGGCGTGAGCGGGCTGGTCATGGCGATGGCGATCATCATGTTCTCCTTCGGCGGCCTGGAGATGCTCGGGTTCACCGCGGCTGAAGCCGACAAGCCGAGAACCGTGATCCCCAAGGCCATCAACCAGGTGATCTACCGGATCCTGATCTTCTACATCGGTGCCTTGGTGGTGCTGTTGTCCCTGACGCCATGGGACAGCCTGCTGACCACGCTCAACGCCTCGGGCGACGCCTACAGCGGCAGCCCGTTCGTGCAGGTGTTCTCGATGCTGGGCAGCGACACCGCGGCGCACATCCTCAACTTCGTAGTGCTGACCGCTGCACTGTCGGTGTACAACAGCGGCACCTACTGCAACAGCCGCATGTTGCTGGGCATGGCCGAGCAGGGCGATGCGCCCAAGGCGCTGGCGAAAATCGACAAGCGGGGCGTGCCGGTGCGTTCGATCCTGGCTTCGGCGGCGATCACGCTGGTGGCGGTTCTGCTGAACTACCTGATCCCGCAGCATGCGCTGGAGTTGTTGATGTCGTTGGTGGTCGCCACGCTGGTGATCAACTGGGCAATGATCAGCTACTCGCACTTCAAGTTCCGCCAGCACATGAACCAGACTGGCCAGGCGCCTTTGTTCAAGGCGTTGTGGTATCCGTATGGCAACTACGTCTGCCTGGCTTTCGTGGTGTTCATCCTCGGCGTGATGTTGCTCATCCCTGGCATTCAGATCTCGGTCTACGCGATTCCGGTGTGGGTGGTGTTCATGTGGGTGTGCTATGTGATCAAGAACAAGCGCGAGGCTCGGCATGAGCTCGCTGTGGCGGCTGCCGCCAAGTAAGCACTGCTGAAAGAAGACAAACCCGGCCGAGTGCCGGGTTTGTTGTATCTGGCAGGGATCAGGTGTTGCCTTGGGAATTCGCGGTATCCTGTGGGCCCTGACACCGGACACTTTCCATGCTTGTCATCTCCAATACCGTGCACATCCCGGACGCCGAGATCGAGCTGACGGCCATTCGCGCCCAGGGCGCCGGTGGGCAGAACGTCAACAAGGTTTCCAGCGCCGTGCACCTGCGGTTCGATATTCCGGCCTCGTCGTTGCCCGAGTTCTACAAGGAACGGCTGCTGGCCCTGCGCGACAGTCGCATTACCAGCGACGGGGTGTTGATCATCAAGGCCCAGCAGTACCGCACGCAGGAACAGAACCGGGCGGACGCACTGGAGCGCCTTGTCGAACTGATCCTCAGCGCTACCAAGATCGAAAAGAAACGCCGTCCGACCAAACCGACCCTGGGCTCGAAAAAGCGTCGCCTCGAATCCAAGACCAAACGCGGCTCGATCAAGGCCGGACGCGGCAAGGTGGATTTCTAGTTCTTCTCCCGCTCTTCGCGGTAGCGAGGGGCCTGCCGGTACAGGTAGACGCTCAGGCCCAGCCCACCCAGGGCCGCCAGCGCAGCGAACAGGAAAATCGAGGCAAAGCCGAAACCGGCGGCGATTGCCCCGGCCAGTGGTCCGGTGATGCCCAGCGACAAATCGATGAACAGCGAATAAGCCCCCACCGCGGCTCCACGGCTCGAGGCCGGCACCAGATTGACCGCTTCCACGCCCAACGCCGGGAACACCAGGGAAAAGCCGAAACCGCTCAACGCCGCGCCTGCCAGGGCCCACTGCGCATCCGGCGCCAGCCACAACAGCAACAAGCCCAGGGTTTCCACCGACAGGCAGGCGATCGCGACCCTGAACCCGCCGAGGCGGTTGATCAAATTGCCGAACAGCAGGCGCGCACCAATGAAGCAGGCACCGAACAGGCTCAGGCACAGCACCGCGTTGTCCCAATGCTGCGTGGCGTAATACAGGGTAATGAAGGTGGCGATGGTGCCGAAACCGATGGAGCCCAGGGCCAGGCCGCAGCCGTGGGGCAATACTCGCCCCAGCACATGCATGAACGGAAGGCGTTCGCCGACGACGATGGGGGCCGCGGTTTTTGGCCAGGCCAACGCCAGCCCGAGCACGGCCAACAGGAGGATGCTGACGCCCATGCTCCAAAGCCCCAGGGATTTCACCAGCCAAACCCCCAACGGCGCGCCGATCGCCAGCGCGCCGTAGCTGGCGATGCCGTTCCACGAGATGACCTTGGCGGTATTCGCCGCGCCGACCCGGCCGATGCCCCAGCCAATCGAGCCCGAGCCCACCAGGCTTTCCGCGCTGCCCAGCACCAGGCGACCGATCAACAGGCTGGTCAGGCTCAGGACCGGCATGCCGGCGGTCCAGGCAGAAACCAGCATGAACACGCCGCTCAAACCACACCCGGCCAGGCCGAACATGACAGCGCGCTTGCTGCCGAGGTTGTCGATGATGCGTCCCGCATAAGGACGGCTGAGCAGAGTAGCCAAATACTGGACGCTGATCACCAGCCCGGCGATCACCGCGCCGAATCCCAGCTCACCGTGGACGAATCCGGGCAACACGGCCAACGGAATGCCGATGTTCAGATAGCCGATGAAGGTAAACAGGACAATGGAAACGACTTGCAGCGTGACCGCCATGGGGCGCTGGGAATCTGGCATGGGGGAAGGTCCACGGGGCAGCAGGATAGATAGGCTGCTTATGATAACGGCGACCGACAGGATGGAGCGTGGAAAAGTAAAACTATTTGCCGGACGGAGATTCAGGTGTGGTCTTGCCAGCGACCAGGTGCGTGGTGACAAGTGCCGCCAAGGCATTTTCCTGCGTGCCGAACCGCGCCAGCAGGGCGGCCTGTTTCTCGGGAGAGAGGCGGGTCCAGATCTCGACCATTTTTTCGGCGGTGCCGATCAACACGCTGGCCTGGGCCGGGCTGAAGGAGGAAGTTTCGTCGGTCATGGTGGGGCTCGGGTTCAGGCGGTGTGGAAAGCGCATCTTAGCGCTTTCCACACAGTCTGGTGGTGCGGGTGGATCAGTCTTCGCTGTCGGCCTGACGGCGTTCAGTGGCTTGCTGCGGCTCGGTTTGCTGGGAGGCGGGTTGCCCTCCGGCTTGTAGCGGGGTCGTCTGCTCAGGTTCGTGCAGGCTAGGGAAGGGGAGATTAGGAATCTCGTGCATATCGCGCTCCTCGCAAAGTCTGTTGGATAGATCTGGTAGATCCGCGCTTTTAAAAAGCCTGGGCAGGATACCCCAGTGGAAATGACAAAAAGACTTTTAAATTCAGATGGAGCGACCGATGGGCTTGTCTGGACAGGTCATGTCCAGCCAGCGAAAGCAAGCTTGCTACCGGTGGTCGGCGAGGCTCAAGAACAAGGCATTCAAGCCGATCTCGTCTAGGAATTCTGCACATGCAGTTGCGAGAGCAGACCCAGGACATGGACGTCCTTTTATTCGAAGAGATCGATTCCATGTTTGTACAAAAATCCCTGAGAGCCCAGATTCTGGCTCTCCTGAGCGGCAGCCTGCTGGCGATGCTGTTGATCGCCCTGGCGTCCTTTCACTTCCTTTCCGATGGCATCCACAATTATCGAAACCTCATCGATGGCCCTTTGCGCGCCTCGCAGTTGATCGACGAGGCCAACCTGCAATTCAAGGTGCAGGTCCAGGAGTGGAAAAACGTTCTGTTGCGCGGCAAGCAGCCGGCAGAGTTGGAAAAATACTGGAAGGAGTTCGACGATCGCCAGCGCGATGTCCAGAACCTTTTGGGTGAGTTGATCAAGCATGACGGTGTTCCGGCACCGATCAGGACACGCATCGAACGTCTGCAAAGCGAGCACGCACAACTGGGCGCCGCCTATCAAAAAGGCCGTGATGCGTTTGTCGCCTCTGGCGCAGACGCCGCGGCGGGGGATGCGGCGGTCAAGGGCTTCGACCGTGCCGCCAGTGACCAGATGAGCGAGTTGGTGGTGGAGCTGCATAAATTGGGCAATGAGCAATCGGCGCTGATCAGTGCCGGTGCTGATCGCACGATCCTGCTGGGCACCGTGATCATGCTGGTCTCGGCTTTGCTGGTCGGCATGCTGAGTCTCTGGCTGGTCAACCGCAACCTGGTGCAGCCAATCCGTAACCTCATCGAATACGTGACTCAACTGAGCCGTGGGCGTTTCGCCGAGCGTGTGTCGAGCACGCGTCAAGATGAACTGGGCGACCTGGCCCTCGCGGCAAATACGCTGCGTGACTTCCTCGCTGAAACCTTCAACCGCCTGCAACGCAGCGCCACGGAGCTGGACAGCGCCAGCGGCGAGCTCAACGCCATCGCCAGCCTGATGAGCCAGGGCACCAGCGAGCAATTCGAACGCACCGATCAAGTGGCGACCGCGATGAATGAAATGTCCGCTACCGCCCAGGAAGTCGCCCGCCATGCCGCCGACGCGGCGCGGGCGGCCGATGATGCCGATCACTCGGCACAGTTGGGCGAGAAGGTCATGCACGGCACCATCCACACCATCACCCAGATGCGCGGCGAGATTGCGAACACCGCCACGGTGATCCGTCGCCTGGAAACCGACAGCGGGCGCATCGGCAAGGTGCTGGAAGTGATTCGCGGGATCGCCGAACAGACCAACCTGCTGGCCCTCAACGCCGCCATCGAAGCGGCCCGGGCCGGTGAAGCCGGGCGCGGTTTTGCGGTGGTGGCCGATGAGGTGCGCAGCCTGGCCCAGCGTACGGCGGCGTCCATCATCGAGATCAACCAGATCATCCAGACGGTCCAAACCGGTGCGGTGGACGCGGCCCAGGCCATTGAAAGCGGGCAGTCGCGCAGCGAGGAAAGTGTCGAGCAAGTGACCCAGGCCGGCGAAATGCTCGAACGCATTACCCAGGCCGTCGAAGCGATTCGCGACATGAACCGCCAGATTGCCACGGCGGCCGAAGAGCAGACCTCCGTGGCTGAGGACATCTCGCGCAACCTGACTGAAATCACCTGTATCGCCAGCACCAACCTGGATAACGTCCAGCGTACCGAAGCGGCCAGTCGGGATTTGCAAGGGTTGTCGGGCCAACTGAACGAAGTGACGGCGCGGTTGAGTGCCTGATGGCATTGATCTGTTTTGAATAGGGCTTGGTAACACCCGTGGCGAGGGAGCTTGCTCCCGCTGGGCTGCGCAGCTGCCCCAAAGCCATTCAGCGCGGTGCGACAGCTTTTACGACTGCTGCGCAGCCGAGCGGGAGCAAGCTCCCTCGCCACAAATTAATACGGGGCGCAGAGGACCAGGTTCAATAATCGCGCCGCTTGCGAAACGCCCAGCGGCCGGCGAACAGTGTGAAGGTGACGACCAGCGCCACCAGGATCCAGAAACCCTCGGGGTCGCTCGCCAGCGGCACGCCACCGACATTCATGCCGAAGAAACCGGCGATGATGTTGATCGGCAGTGCCAGCACCGTGACCACCGTCAGGGTGAACAGTGTGCGGTTGCTTTGTTCGTTGAGGTTGGCGGCGATTTCTTCCTGCAACAGCTTGATCCGCTCGCCCAACGCGGTGAGGTCGTTGATGATCAGGGCGAACTCCTCGGTGGATTTGCGCAGCTCCTTGACGTCTTCTTTCTGCAACCATTGCGGCGGGCGATTGAGCAGCCGCAGCAACGACCCCGGTTCCAGCGCCAACAGGCGTTGCAGGCGCACCAGCACCCGGCGTTGGCTGCCCAGTTCGGCGCGGTTGGTCGAGACCCGCGAAGACAGCAACTGGTCCTCGATCTGGTCGACGCTGAGGCTGGTCTTGCGCACGATCTGGGTCAGTACCTCGCCCTGGTCGCGCAGCAAATGCACGAGCAATTCCAGTGGCGAGCGAAAGCTTTCCCCGGCCTTTACCGATGAGCGCAGCTTGTCGACCGAGTGCAAGGGCTGCAACCGTGCGCTGACGATCAGCCGACTGCTCACGCAAACCCATAACGTGGACACATCCGAAGACACCATGTTGCTGAGGTTGAATATGACGTCGTTCACCACCGCGAGCAAGGCCGAATCCACGTGCTCGATGCGGGTCGAGCGCGAGCCTTCGTGCAAGGCTTCGAAGAACTCTTGGGGCAAGGCCAGGTGATTTTTCATCCAGCGCTCGCACGCGGCGTGGGCAAGGTTCAAGTGCAACCAGAGGAATTCATCAGGATCCTGGGGTTGCTGCAGGCTTTGCAGGGCCTGGGCCGAACCGATCTCTCGCCCGCGCTCGCCGGGGCGGAAGCTGAATCCGTAGAGCAGGCCGAACAGATCCGGGTCGCGATGGCTTTGGTCGATGCTGTGGTTCATTGAGGCTCGCTGACGGGGAGTGCCCGTCGCGGCGACAGGTTCACTTGAGCGGCATCATTGCAGGGATTTTTGAAGGTTTTGTGACGGTTGGGCTGTGGCGTCCCGGCCTGGCACAGCTTTACATACGTACGTGAAAAAGCCGCGCAACTTGAAAGTTGGGCGGCTCTTTTCGCGGCTGATTAATTATCTTGCTTGTTGCTCAGAACTTTACCAGTGGTGGCGTCAAAGTCTACATCCCATTCTTGACCTTTGGCGTCGCGCAGTTCCACTTCATATTCGTAGCCGTTGAAGTGATTATCCAAATCGGTATCGGTGATGGTCGCGCCCGGGTGCAACTTCAGGGCTTCGGCATTCATCGATTCCAGGGATTTGATCTTGCCTTCCTTTACCAATTGAGGAATCTGGTCGACGCGAACATCAGCCTGGGCAAGGCCAGCGGTGAGGGTCAGGGCAGCAGCGGTGAACAGGGCAGTCAAAGTTTTCATGTTGTATTTCCTTGGTGTCGTCAAAGGGTGAGTCGTTTAAGTGGGTTCAGATTATCTCTGGCAACTTAATTCATCCTTAATTCGAAAAACTTTGTTAAATGCCCTGATCCAGCACTCGCTCAGTAACCGTTCTTCTTCAGTAGTTGCGCCACGGTTCCTGTTTCGGGACGCTTGAAGTACTTGAGCAACTCACTGGCCCGATTGGTGAAAATGCCATCCACGCCGGCATCCATCACTTTCTTGAAGTCCACCGGCTCATCCACGGTGTAGACATGTACCAGCAAACCCTGGTCGTGGGTGTACTGGTTCATCCACGGTTTCACCAGGTCCGCATAGCTCTGGCTGCCGCCATGGGTCAACGCCGCCGAAGGGCCGGTGCCGATGGCGCCGTGGGTCTTGGCGTACTGGACCCATTGCTCGAACTCGGCCTTGTCCTTGGGCTCTTGCTTGGCGTAGTACACGGCTTTGTCGGTTTCACCGGACTCGCCGAACGTCATTTTGGATTTAGGCTCGATGTTGCCTTCGCCCACCCACAGCAGCAGGATTTTCGGAACCTTCGGCATTTCCTTGTGCAGCAGTTCCAGGCTGCTTTTCTCGAAGGTCTGCAAGACCACTTTGCCTTTGCCCTGGCCCACGCCGAGGGCGCGCTTGGCCAGCTTGGAGCCGGATGGGCTCAGCCAGCCTCGGTCCTGCAATTTATCCTTCAGGTCGCGCTCGATGCCGGGAAACAGCTTGGGCTCCTTGGTCTCGATGTACAGCCCTGGCTTTTGCTGAGGGTTGCCCTCGGCGATGTTGATGACTTCGTCCAGCGTAAGGATTTTCAAGCCCACGAAGGAAGGCCGCGCACGGTCCGGGTAGGCCGCGTTGAACCAGCTGCCGGCGTCCAGCGTCTTGAGTTCGGCCATGGTGAAGGCGTTGGCGGTGCTGTCCTTGCGTTCTGGAAACTTGGTCGCGACATCGGTGGTGCGCAGCAGGCTGTCGTCGTGCAAGACGAACAGAACGCCGTCCTTGCTGCGTTGCAGGTCGAGCTCAAGGTAGTCGGCACCCAGGTCGCGGGCCAACTTGTAGGCGGCGGCGGTGGATTCCGGTGCGTCGAACGATGCGCCGCGATGGGCGATGACTGCTGGATGTGGAATGCCCTGACGGTTCGCCAGGGCTTTGGGTTGCGGCGCCTCGGCGGCATGTGTCGGACCGAGTCCGAGCAACAGGCTCAACATCAGGGCGCTACGAGTAAAGGTGAGGGGCATGCTCGAGATCCTTTCGCAGGTTTCTGTAAACCTCTCTTTTAACAACTGAACGCTGCGGACGCTATCGCCATACCGACATTGACCTGCGTAAAGCAGATTTTTCCCACGCCACTAGCTCACAATAGCGGTGGATCTGCCAGCATCATCGTGACCGGCACGCCGCCATCGCGAGCAGGCTCGCTCCCACAAGGAATTGGTGCTCAACAACGAAGGTGTGACCACCGGGGAATAGTGTGGGAGCGAGCTTGCTCGCGATAGCGGTGGACCAGCCAGCATCATCATGACCCGGCACGCCGCCATCGCGAGCAAGCTCGCTCCCACTAGGAATTGGTACTGACCAATGACTGCGTGCACCCCGGGGAATGGTGTGGGAGCGAGCCTGCTCGCGATAGCGATGGATCAGCCAGCATCATCGTGACCCGGCACACCGCCATCGCGAGCAGGCTCGCTCCCACTAGGAATTGGTACTGACCAATGACTGCGTGCACCCCGGGGAATAGTGTGGGAGCGAGCCTGCTCGCGATAGCGATGGATCAGCCAGCATCATCGTGACTGACACACCGCCATCGCGAGCAAGCTCGCTCCCACTAGGAATTGGTGCTCAACAACGAAGGTGTGACCACCGGGAATAGTGTGTGGGAGCGAGCCTGCTCGCGATAGCGGTGGATCAGCCAGCATCATCGTGACTGACACACCGCCATCGCGAGCAAGCTCGCTCCCACTAGGAATTGGTGCTCAACAACGAAGGTGTGACCACCGGGAATAGTGTGTGGGAGCGAGCTTGCTCGCGATAGCGGTGGACCAGCCAGCATCATCGTGACTGACACACCGCCATCGCGAGCAAGCTCGCTCCCACTAGGAATTGGTACTGACCAATGACTGCGTGCACCCCGGGGAATAGTGTGGGAGCGAGCCTGCTCGCGATAGCGGTGGATCAGCCAGCATCATCGTGACTGACACACCGCCATCGCAAGCTCGCCCCCACTGGTTTTGAGGCCGATATCAAGTCTGGCGTTGGAAGGCATAGTCCCGTTCGACTTTGCACACCCTCGTCTGGCAATGGGCATACCAGGTCGCGCGGCCTCGCTCACGGATCGCGCTGTGTTCGGGATGCTGCTTCCACGCCAGGATTGCAGCTTCATCGCGCCAATAGGACACGGTAATTCCCAGGCCGTCGTCGCCACGGGCTGATTCGATGCCGAGAAATCCGGGTTGCTCCTGGACAAGGTTCAACATGTGCTCGGCGGCTTCGGCGTAGCCTTGGTCTGCGACGGTACGCAGGGAAGTGAAAATCACGGCGTAATAATGGGCGCTCATGGCGTTTGCTCCGCGCAGGCTTCGACAAACGCGCTTACCAGCGGAGGCACGCGGCCTTCCAATGCTGCGCGTTCAGGCTGGAACAGCGTCGCGACAAAAAACGGATGGCCTTGAAGTTCAACCGCTCGCAGGCCGCCGTCCGAATCCCGGGCAACGGCGTGCAGCCGCTGATTCAACAAATCCTTTTCCAAATCCGGGTTGACGCCGAAACGGCAATGGTAGCCCTCCGATACCGTCCGGCGGCCGTAAGCCTTGGCAATCAACGACTCCGCATCGAGTTGAAGGCTGTCGAAGGTTTCCACCAGCGCACAGCTCAGCGGCGTCAACAGTGCCCGTTCAGCTTCGGGAGAAGTTTCGCCGTGGACGGCGTCGGCCCAGCCCATCACGTTGCGGGCGTAGTCCAGCACCGCATGTTGAAAACCGCCGCAGGTGCCGAGGAAAGGCCGATGCTGTTCGCGGGCAAAACGAATGGCCCGTAAGGCCCCTTCTTCATGTTGGTACGGGCTGCCGGGTACGCACCAGACACCGTCGAAATCCTCCAGCACGGCGGTGTTGGTGATGTGCGACGTTCCCAGCCATTGAAACCGGATTTCATGGCTGGTTTGCTTGCCCGCGAGCTCGAGTGCGAGGGGGATCGCCCGGTGAGCGGTGATTTGAGGGTCGTGATCGCCGATCAGGGCGATGTTTAAAGGACGTTGTTTATCCATGGGAGGCTCGCCGCTTGTTGATTCCTGGTGGCCACTATAGATTGGCGTTCACGCAATCAATATTGGCGTTTACCCAAGTGATCAATGCAGCGGCGCACTATCGTCTGGACTACCCCGATCTATCCCTGATCCTCGCGCTGGTCCGTGGCGGCTCGCTGTCCCGGGCCGCTCGCCTCCTGCAGGTGGACGTGTCCACGGTGTTTCGTTCGGTACGTCGGCTGGAGGCGGCCTTGGGCCTGCCCTTGTTTGAAAAAAGCCGCTCTGGATATTTGCCCACGAGCCTGGCCCAGGCGTTGGCCGAACAAGCCGAGCGCGCCGAGCAGGCGTTGGAGGCGGCGCGAGTGGGCGTGGAGCAGGGCGGTGAGGTGATCAGCGGGACGGTACGCCTGACCTGCAGCGACTCAGTCCTGCAAACGTTGTTGCTGCCGGCGCTGGCGCGTTTCATGCCCGCTTATCCGGCGTTGAGTCTTGAGTTGAGCACTTCGAACGACTTCGCCAACCTCAGCCGCCGCGATGCCGACATTGCGTTGCGACTGACCCGTACACCGCCGGAACACCTGGTCGGTCGCAACCTGGGCCATGTGGCTTACCGGGTATGCGCCGGCGCTACGTATCTTCGCGCGGCGAATGCAGATGACCTGGCCGCCATGACCTGGATCGCGCCGGATGATTTCCTCCCCGACCACCCCACGGTGGCCTGGCGGCGCCAGCATCTACCCGGCGTAGTGCCTGCCTATCGCTGCAACAGCATGCTGTCGGTCACCGAACTGGTGAGGGCAGGTCTGGGGATTGCGGCACTGCCTGACTTTCTGATCAATGAAGATAAAGGACTGATCCCACTTGGCGAACCGTTGAAGGGCTATGACACGGCTTTGTGGCTCCTGACCCGACCGGACTGCCGGGCCCTGCGCTCGGTGGTGACCTTGTTCGATGAATTGGGGCGCAATTTGCGGTGGGGCTGAGGTTCAGGCTTGGTACCGATTCAGGAACATGTCGAGGGCCGATTCGATCACGTGGGTTTGTTCCTCCTGGGTCAGGCTCGGTTGCCCCATCGACACCTGTGGCCAGAACGCAAACGTCTTGAGCAACCCGTGCATCTGTTGGGCGGCAAATGCCGGCTCCACGGGTTTCAAGCGGCCATCGGCCTGGGCTTGGCGAATCCAGGCAGCCAGGCCTTCCTCGCGCTGCCCCATGCGCGACACCATGTCCTGGGCTCGCTCCGGGGAATGAATGGTTGCGGCGATGGCGATGCGCGCCAGGTCGAGAAAATTCTCGTTCGCCAGCAATTGCAGTTTGGCTTGCAGCAACGTTTGAAGCTGCTCCCGTAGCGGCGTTTGCGGGCTGTAGGGCATGTCCTGTTCTGCGGTGATGCTGTTCCATAACCGATTCAGGATTTCGGCAAACAGTTCTTCCTTGCTTGGAAAGTGGTTGTACACCGTGCGCTTCGACACGCCTGCCGTCGCCGCGATCTTGTCCATGCTGGTGATTTCGAAACCGCTGTTGCGGAATTCAGCAATCGCGGCCTGGAGAATGGCTTCGCGTTTTCGCTCGGTAAGGCGCTGCGGTGCGGTCATGGGCAGTTCGTCGGCAAAGGAAAATTACACTCGGTAGTTTACTTGCTCTTTCGATTCATGCAATCTGGAAACTACACCGAGTGGTGTAGTTTTGAATAAGGCGGCTGAGCGTACATGCAACGGCCATTCAGCGTCCCGCAACGGCGAAGCGCATACGTGCGGACGCCCTTGGAGTTATCGCACCATGCCCCATCCCTCTTGTTCGACCAACCATCCTCCTGCCCATGAGTCCTCGCGGCAAGACCAGGGCAAATATCGCAACCATGCCTTCACGCCGCGTGAAGGATTTGGCACGACCCTGCGCATCATCTGGAACATGATTTTCCACAAGCCCCGCTCCACCCGTCCTGCGGGCGCCATCGATGTACAACCGTTGAGTCGAGCCGCGCTGCTGGCCGCGCCGAATCACAGCGCCTTCCGCCTCGGTCATTCCACGGTGCTGCTCAAGCTGCGGGACAAGTTCTGGCTGACCGACCCGGTGTTCTCCGAGCGTGCTTCACCCGTGCAATGGGCCGGCCCGAAGCGTTTTCATCAACCGCCCATCAGCCTGGAAGAATTGCCGCCGATCGAAGCGGTGATCCTGTCCCACGATCATTACGACCACCTCGACCATCAAGCCATTCTCAAGCTGGCGGCCAAGACCCGTCATTTCCTGGCGCCCCTGGGCGTGGGCGACACTCTGGTCAAATGGGGCGTCGAAGCCGGCAAGGTGCGCCAGTTGGACTGGTGGCAGGGCACCGAGGTGGACGGTATCGATTTCATCGCCACGCCTTCCCAACATTTTTCCGGTCGAGGCCTGTTCGACAGCAACAGCACCTTGTGGGCCTCATGGGTAATAATCGATGGCGACACGCGAATCTTCTTTAGCGGCGACACCGGTTACTTCGAAGGT
Organism: Pseudomonas sp. R4-84; assembly: GCF_054130985.1. NCBI lineage: Bacteria > Pseudomonadati > Pseudomonadota > Gammaproteobacteria > Pseudomonadales > Pseudomonadaceae > Pseudomonas > Pseudomonas sp. R4-84. The sequence goes on along the minus strand of NZ_CP096390.1, from coordinate 4,190,376 downwards.
TTCAAGCGCATCGGCGAGCAATACGGCCCTTTTGACCTGACGCTGATGGAAACCGGCGCCTATAACGTGGATTGGCCCCATGTCCATATGCAGCCGGAGCAGACCTTGCAGGCCCATATCGATCTCAAGGGTCGTTGGCTACTGCCAATCCACAACGGCACATTCGACCTGGCGATGCATGCCTGGTACGAGCCTTTCAATCGCATCCTGGCCCTGGCCGGGGAACGCAACGTTTGTATCACCACGCCGCAAATGGGCGAAGCCTTCACCCTGACGCAACCGCAACGTGGCCGTGCCTGGTGGCTGGATGTGGAACCCTCGGCGTACCAGGACCAAGCGGGTATCGCCTAGCACTTGCACAAACGGTGTTATTCGATCATCGCGTAATCAGGCCGCCCCATCGGGTCCGGCGTCGCACCCTTGATGTTCATGCCGCGCCCCGGTGCGAAGCCGGGGAAGAACACCAGGCCTTCGGCCTCCAGGCGAAAGGCCAGGGCCAAGCGGGTCACATCGAGCAACTCGCCACCAGCCTCGAAGCGGCTGATAGCCTGGACCGATACACCGGATTGCCGGGACAGCTCCTCGACACTCCAGCCCAGCATGGCTCGGGCCTGCGCACTGTGGGCGGGGGTGAATTGATAGACAGCGATGCGTTCCAGGGTGGTTTTGATTGCGAGAGAGGCCATGGGGTGCTCCAAAGCTATGGGATTCGAAAATACTGTGTTTTTGTACAGTTGTTTTGAGTCCCGATCAATCTCATTTTTTTGATCAATGACCGGCGGTCATCTCCAGCCAGGTGCTCGGAGCATGGCCGAGCGTCCGGCGAAACATGGTGGAAAACGCCGCTGGGCTGTCATAGCCCAGGTCCAGGGCAATGGGTTTACGCAGGCTCGTACGGGCCTTCAGCCGGATCAGTCTTCAGCCAACCCCGGCGCTTCCCGAATAATGAAGTGATCCAGGTTGTCGATATTGGCACTGAACACCCCGAACGTTTCTTCGGGGTTCTTCTTGCTCGGCACCTGCCTCAACTCGGGCGTGACGCCATAAAAGAAGCAATACAACGGCGCATCACTGTCGATGGCGTGCTTGATCTCTGCCAGGAACGCCTTGCGCTTGCGGTAGTTGTCGATCAGCTTCTTGCTCAGGTAAACGTTGACCGAGTAAGGCTTCTTCTTCGCCTCGTCCGGCTGCTTGAACCAGACCTTTGCTTCGAAGTCGATGCGAAAGCTCAGGGTGTAATCCTTTATCTCCTTGATCTTGCCCCAGTAAATCAAGCCCTTATTGTCCTGCAAATACTCGATCTTCTTGAAGAACGATCCGTAGGGCGCCGTGTGCTCGCCAATCTTCAACGGCATGCGCTTGAGCAGGTCCTTGTTATCGAAATTCGAAACGAAACATTCCACCGGGTGGGCGAAGACACTGGTTTTGTCCGGTGTTGAATCCTGCGCGGAATGATCGTTATCACCGTGGGAAGATACGGATGAGACCGTAGGCCGATTCGCTTCAACGTTGTCAGACGGGGCGGACGGCTTGCGCACGTACTGACGCCGAGTCAGTAACAACTCCGACGGAAAATGCTCCTCGCGGTCGTCATCTGCCTCAACGCTTTCCGCCTCCTGCCCTGGCATTTTCGGACTGACATAAGGGCAGCCTTCGATATGCCGGGTAGCGGGCTGGTTCTTGAAATGCGGCGTGCGGATGAAATTGACGTTCTTGGCGTTGAACGTCGTTAGTCGATTCCCCTCATCAAACGCCGCCCGACAGGCCTCGTTGGGGCACTGAAAGCGCTCCTTGGCCGAGTCGAATGCCATGGTCTCGTCGAAATTCAGATCCCGAACGTCATAGATCGAAAGCTTGGCATCGAGGCTGAGGCAATAGGCGGTATCGAATTTCATCGGGGCTCGGGTCCGTGAGAGGAAGTGTATTAATACCGAAGGACGTGGCGGGCTGCACCCAAAGTTTCAACCCACCAAAGAACTCCTGTGGGAGCGAGCCTGCTCGCGATTCCCAAACCCAACCCAACCATCAAGCCTGCCGCCCACCTGTGCCCTGACATCAACCCGTGGCGAGGGAGCATGCTCCCGCTGGGCTGCGAAGCGGCCCCTTTTCCGGTCCCAGATTGACGTAATCGGTATCATAATACCGGTTATGGCCTGACCTTCCGGATAACCGGCATTATATTGCCGAAACAACAAATAGAATTGCGATGAAAGAAAACACGGGTGAACGACGCAGGGCGATCATTGACGACATCGTCATGCAACATGTGACAGGGACCCAACCCCTGGGAACCTCTATTCGCCGGCTGAGACTTGAGGTTACTGGTCTCGACCAAGAGACCTTCGCAGTTATGTGCAAGATGTCGACAAAGGCTCTCTACCAGATCGAAAAGGACAAGGGTAATCCGAGCATCAGCACCCTCGACGCGATCCTGAGAAAGTTTGGACTGCGCTTGGGGGTGATGGCTGCTGTACCTCTTTACACGCCGCCACCCCGACCGCAAAAACCGGACCCCAAAGCGCCCGCTCGCGGCGCCAACCCTAAACGAAAGTCCAAAGAGCAGCCCGGTAGAGTTGCTACTCTCAGAGCCACTAAAAAGGTAAAGGGTGGCGAGAATGGCCCAGGCGAATGAGCGAAGACGGTGTATGAGCGAACAGGTTCAAGTAACCCTGCACGAAGCGAGGTCCCAGCTCTTACAGCTGGGTGCGCGTGCATGGCAGGGCGACAGAGTGGTGATCACCAAGGCCGGCAAGCCTTATCTGGATCTGCTGCCTCATGTCGATACACCGCAGGCGCGCAAGCCTGGGCGGTTAAAGGGGTAGATTCGGATGCCGGCGGATTTCGACCGCACCCCTGAGGACATCCTCAAGGGTTTTGAGTGCCGGCTCTGACTGTAGGTAAATCCTCTTGATCTGAGATTTCAGCAGATACCTCAGCCATGCACGCCTCGTCGAACTCTCGCATGGTGACCTCGTTGATAGCGCCGATTTTCAGCAGCGCTTCGGCCGAGCTGTGAATCGACTCGAAGGCCTCACTTCTTATCTTTTTCGTCATTACATATCCCCATCAATTCTTTTCTATCAACAGACGCTGAAGCTCTCAGAGCCTACACCCGTGGCGAGGGAGCTTGCTCCCGCTGGGCTGCGCAGCAGCCCCAATTCAATATTCCCAACAAAAAAACCGCCGCCCGAACACGGACGTCAGCTAATGATTGAATACTCAAAACCCTCGCAAAATCCGAGAAGCTTTCCGCCACCAGGATTCATGCTGACTAAACGGATCATCCACCAGCACCGCCGGCATATCCCGCAAGCGAATCCATGGCTCATCCTGCCAGTGCAGCATGCAGAGCGACATCCTCGGCCAATCCAACACGCTCAATTTAGGCCGTTCCACCTTATGGGAGTAGCGTTCATCCCGCAGGGTAGGCACCACCTGATGCGTGATCCACTCACGCAGCAATCGATACTCAGGGCACTAGTGATAAACCAGTAACGCTAGACGCCCGACTCGCTCAGCATCAGATGCTCTTCGGTCAAGCCGTGGACATGCACGAGCATGATCCGGCGCTGGACAGGATCAAGCTTTCGGGTCATGCGCTCATCGAGGTGCTTGCTCATCAAGCGCCCCAAATCGGAGGCGCTGAACCAAGCCTGGTTTTGAATGTAAAAAACCCCGCTTTCACGGGGTTTTCAGTGACGCATGCAGCCTAGGATTTTCCTTTCGAATCAATCCCAGCTCAAAGCCCCACCCGTTTGATACTCAATCACGCGCGTCTCAAAGAAGTTCTTCTCTTTCTTCAAGTCCATGATCTCGCTCATCCAAGGGAACGGGTTGGTCGTTCCTGGATACTCTTCCTTCAAGCCAATCTGCGACAGACGACGGTTAGCGATGAACTTGAGGTAGTCCTCCATCATCGCCGCGTTCATGCCCAGCACGCCGCGAGGCATGGTGTCGCGGGCGTATTCGATTTCCAGTTGGGTCCCTTGCAGGATCATCTGGGTCGCTTCTTCCTTCATCTCGGCGTCCCACAGGTGTGGGTTTTCGATTTTGATCTGGTTGATCACGTCGATGCCGAAGTTCAGGTGCATGGATTCGTCGCGCAGGATGTACTGGAACTGCTCGGCGACGCCGGTCATTTTGTTGCGGCGGCCCATGGACAGGATCTGGGTGAAGCCGCAATAGAAGAAGATGCCTTCCAGAACGCAGTAGTAGGCGATCAGGTTGCGCAGCAGCTCTTTGTCGGTTTCCGGGGTGCCGGTTTCGAACTTCGGATCGGAGATCGAACGGGTGTATTTCAGGCCCCAGGCGGCTTTCTTCGCGACCGATGGGATCTCGTGGTACATGTTGAAGATTTCGCCTTCATCCATGGCCAGCGATTCGATGCAGTACTGGTAGGCGTGGGTGTGGATCGCCTCTTCAAACGCCTGGCGCAGGATGTACTGGCGGCATTCCGGGTTGGTGATCAGGCGGTACACGGCCAGGACCAGGTTGTTGGCAACCAGGGAGTCGGCGGTGGAGAAGAAGCCCAGGTTGCGCATTACGATGCGGCGTTCGTCGTCGGTCAGGCCTTCCGGGTTTTTCCAGAGGGCGATGTCGGCGGTCATGTTGACTTCTTGCGGCATCCAGTGGTTTGCGCAGCCGTCCAGGTACTTCTGCCAGGCCCAGTCGTATTTGAATGGCACGAGCTGGTTGAGGTCGGCGCGGCAGTTGATCATGCGCTTTTCATCGACGGCGACACGGGCGGAGGCGCCTTCGAGTTCGGCGAGGCCTTCGGCGACGTCGAGTTTGTCGAGGGCCGCCTTGGCGCGAATGATCGCGGCCGAGTCGCTGGCCGTCACGGCGCGGGCTTCGAGGGCGGCGGCACCGCCGGCGCTGTCGAGGCGGTCCATGTTGGCTTCAGAAGCGTGGCCGGCGTTGGCGCCTTTTACGGCAACTTCGCCGTCTTCTTTGTCGAATTCGTCCCAGCTCAGCATGACGTGTCGTCTCCTGCGTGAGGGCCAGATGCCCGATAAGGCCTACTGGCCGCGGTGGATCTTGAAAAATCGTTTGTTGCAGCAGCTGACGCAGGCAATAAACAGAAAAATGTACGGGTCATTCCGGAGCGGCGGTAGAGCGGGAAGGCGATTGCCCCCTGCGTTGGCTCCAGGCTGGCGTGATCCCTGTAAGGGAATATTGCAGGCCCGTTTAAGGCGGCATTATAAGGACTTTTTTGCCTACGTGGTGCGGCGAAATAGCTCACGGGAGGGGTGGTGAGGGGCGTATCCGCATGGGAGCGCGGGTTTACAAGGCTTTGGCCGCTGAAGTTTTTTTTCGCATGGATAGGGCGACGACTTTTTTTGATCACAAAATGATCGATTTTTGCCGTTTTGCACTACATGTTGTGTTTTCTGGCGCTTTTTGGTGGCTCCAGACACAACCAGGCCCGATCGGTATCGGGCCGTGGGATTGCTGGTTGTGATCAGCTGTCGGAACAACCGTTGCCCAGGACGCGGTAGCGCAGGATGTGGCGTTGGCCCTTGGAGTCTTCGTATTCCATTGTTGCCGGGACCACTTCGCAAACGTTCGGGATCGTGCTCATGGAAAGGACCTTGGCAATGTCCAAGTGGCTGGAGTAGGTGTACTCCTCGATAGCCGGTTTTTGCTGCGCGAGATCGGTCGGGGTTTCGTCAGCCATCGCGGTGGTGCAGAGGCTGCCGAGGACCAGAACCCATAAAGCTTTCATCTGTATTTCACCTTTGTTGAGGTCGAGTGGGGGCACGCAGCCTTTTTGGGGCTGCGTGTGGAGCGAGTTTTGGAAGTTGGATCAACGGCCTTCGTGGGGGCTGTGTTGCGTCAATCGTGTTTGCCGGTTGGCGAGGTGGATTTTAGAAGTTGGGGGCGGGGGCAAACAGACTCGGTTTTGATAAACACTGTTGGTTGATCTGGTAACAATCGGCTGACTTTTCGTTGGATCGATGATGGCTGACCCAGCGCCTTCGCGAGCAGGCTTGCTCGCCACATGAAGATATCTTCAAGTGCGTTTGCCAGTTAGTACCGACATTTTGTAGGGACTTGTTACTACCATCGTCGAATGGTTCTATAGGCCCGCCCCGGGCTACAACGGGATCATACAAAAACAACTATTGTCACCGAGGTAAGAAAGATGAGTGCGGCTTCTGTGTATCCCGTTCGTCCCGAGGTAGCGGCCAATACGCTGACTGACGAGGCGACCTACAAGGCCATGTACCAGCAGTCGGTCGTCAACCCGGACGGCTTCTGGCGCGAGCAGGCCAAGCGCCTCGATTGGATCAAGCCTTTCACCACGGTGAAGCAGACTTCTTTCGACGACCACCATGTCGACATCAAGTGGTTTGCCGATGGCACCTTGAACGTTTCCTATAACTGCCTCGACCGACACCTGGCCGAGCGCGGCGATCAAGTCGCGATCATCTGGGAAGGCGACGATCCTTCCGAGAGCCGCAATATCACCTATCGCGAGCTGCACGAAGAAGTCTGCAAGTTCGCCAACGCCTTGCGCGGGCAGGACGTGCATCGTGGCGACGTGGTGACCATCTACATGCCGATGATCCCCGAGGCCGTGGTCGCGATGCTGGCCTGTACCCGCATCGGTGCGATTCACTCGGTGGTGTTCGGCGGCTTCTCTCCTGAAGCACTGGCCGGCCGGATCATCGACTGCAAATCCAAAGTGGTGATCACCGCCGACGAAGGCATTCGTGCTGGCAAGAAAATCCCGCTCAAGGCGAACGTCGACGATGCGCTGACCAACCCGGAAACCAGCAGCATCCAGAAAGTCATCGTGTGCAAGCGCACGGCGGGCAACATCAAGTGGAACCAGCACCGCGACATCTGGTACGAGGACCTGATGAAGGTCGCCGGCACCGTATGCGCGCCGAAGGAAATGGGCGCCGAAGAGGCCCTGTTCATCCTCTACACCTCCGGTTCCACCGGCAAGCCCAAGGGCGTGCAGCACACCACGGCTGGCTACTTGTTGTACGCCGCGCTGACCCATGAGCGGGTGTTCGACTACAAGCCAGGCGAGATCTACTGGTGCACCGCCGACGTGGGCTGGGTCACCGGCCACAGCTACATCGTCTATGGCCCGCTGGCCAACGGCGCGACCACGGTGCTGTTCGAAGGCGTGCCGAACTACCCGGACATCACCCGGGTGGCCAAGGTGATCGACAAGCACAAGGTCAATATTCTCTACACCGCGCCTACCGCCATTCGCGCGATGATGGCCTCTGGCACCGCCGCCGTCGAAGGCGCCGATGGCAGCAGCCTGCGTCTGCTGGGTTCGGTGGGCGAGCCAATCAACCCGGAAGCGTGGGATTGGTACCACAAGAATGTCGGCAAGGAGCGTTGCCCGATCGTCGATACATGGTGGCAGACCGAAACGGGCGGTGTGCTGATCAGCCCGTTGCCAGGCGCTACGGCGCTGAAGCCAGGTTCCGCGACTCGGCCGTTCTTCGGTGTGGTGCCGGCACTGGTGGACAACCTCGGCAACCTGGTCGAAGGCGCTGCCGAAGGCAACCTGGTGATCCTCGATTCGTGGCCAGGCCAGGCGCGTACCCTGTACGGCGACCATGACCGTTTTGTCGATACCTATTTCAAGACCTTCAGCGGCATGTATTTCACCGGCGACGGTGCGCGTCGCGACGAGGACGGCTACTACTGGATCACCGGCCGGGTGGATGACGTACTCAACGTGTCGGGTCACCGCATGGGCACCGCCGAGATCGAGAGCGCAATGGTCGCCCACCCGAAAGTCGCCGAAGCGGCGGTCGTGGGTGTGCCGCATGACATCAAGGGGCAGGGCATTTATGTCTACGTCACCCTCAATGCCGGCGAAGAGACCAGCGAGGCCCTGCGCCTGGAACTGAAGAACTGGGTGCGCAAGGAGATCGGTCCGATTGCCTCGCCGGATGTCATTCAGTGGGCGCCGGGCCTACCGAAGACCCGTTCCGGCAAGATCATGCGTCGCATTCTGCGCAAGATTGCCACGGCGGAATACGACGGTTTGGGTGATATTTCCACCCTGGCCGATCCGGGTGTGGTGGCGCACCTGATCGAGACGCACAAGACCATGAACGTCGCCTGACGGTCGCATGTAGTACCCAAGAGCCCCGCCCGGTATTTGCCGGGCGGGGTTTTTTTATGGGCGCGCAGGGTGGGCTTGAAGTGTGGTGCCTTTGTGGCGAGGGAGCTTGCTCCCGCTCGGCTGCGCAGCAGTCGTAAACCGGTCAATGCGGTATGCCTGAACAAACGCGGTGCCTGGCTTTTGGGGCTGCTGCGCAGCCCAGCGGGAGCAAGCTCCCTCGCCACGGGTTTGGTGGATGAATAAATATCGGCGTTCAATGTAAGAAGCGTCGGAACGTTACCGACGTTTCGAAATGTGTAACCAAAGGCGCCACAACGGGGCGATGTGAAACGCCAAGCCCCGTTGCAGGGCGTTTTCACGCATCTCGAAAAACAAGCCGACACGCTGTGCTTGCCGGATTAGAAGGGTTTGCCAATAATGGGCCCGCTATTTGCAGCATGGATCGGTTCCCTTTCCTTTGCTCTTGCATGTATTTGCGGGGCTGTCAATGTGCTCGAACAGCTTTCTCGGTGCTTCTGTAATTTGTTGTCGCATTGAAGAAATATCGGCTTCGGGCCTGTCGTTAGAATGCCGATCACTCGCTCGTCGTGGCCTGCGTTGAATAAAATGCGCGCTTGTCGGACGCAGCACCAAAGTTCGTTCCACCCATTCGCATATTGGGCTGTTGCTCACTCTGCCGTTTTCGCCCTTTACCGATGGAGTCCCAAGATGAAGAAACTTGTGCTGCTTGGCGCCCTGGCACTGTCCGTGCTGTCCCTGCCGACCTTCGCTGATGAGAAGCCCCTGAAAATCGGTATCGAAGCCGCTTACCCTCCGTTTGCCTCCAAGGCTCCGGACGGCAGCATCGTCGGCTTCGACTACGACATCGGCAATGCGCTGTGTGAAGAGATGAAGGTCAAGTGCGTGTGGGTCGAGCAAGAGTTCGACGGCCTGATTCCGGCGCTCAAGGTACGCAAGATCGACGCGATCCTGTCGTCGATGTCGATCACTGAAGATCGCAAGAAATCCGTTGATTTCACCAACAAGTACTACAACACCCCGGCCCGTCTGGTGATGAAGGCCGGCACCCAGGTCAGCGACGGCCTGGCCGAGCTCAAGGGCAAGAATATTGGCGTGCAGCGCGGTTCGATTCACGAGCGTTTCGCACGTGAAGTCCTGGCCCCGCTGGGTGCCGAGATCAAGCCGTACGGTTCGCAGAACGAGATCTACCTGGACGTCTCCGCTGGTCGCCTCGACGGCACCGTGGCCGACGCCACGCTGTTGGATGACGGTTTCCTGAAGACTGACGCGGGCAAAGGCTTTGCGTTTGTTGGCCCGGCCTTCACCGATGTCAAATACTTCGGTGACGGCGTGGGTATCGCGGTTCGCAAGGGTGACGCGTTGAAAGACAAGATCAACACTGCAATCGCTGCCATTCGCGAGAACGGCAAGTACAAGCAGATCCAGGATAAATACTTCGCCTTCGACATCTACGGCAAGTAACACGTCCCGCCACTGCGGCGAAATGGCGCAAGCAACAGGATTTCTGCGGTTTGCGCCATTTTTTCATCCCACTTTCGAGGACCTGAATCATGTTGAAAGGCTACGGGGCTGTCATCCTCGATGGCGCATGGTTGACGCTTCAGCTCGCCTTGTCGTCCATGGCCCTGGCCATCGTCCTGGGGTTGATTGGTGTCGCGCTGCGCCTCTCGCCGGTCCGTTGGCTGGCGTGGCTGGGCGACCTGTATTCGACGGTAATCCGCGGCATTCCGGACCTGGTGTTGATCCTGCTGATTTTCTACGGCGGCCAGGACTTGCTCAACCGTGTGGCGCCGATGCTTGGCTATGACGACTACATCGACCTGAATCCGCTGGCGGCCGGTATCGGCACCCTGGGTTTCATCTTCGGCGCGTACCTGTCGGAAACCTTCCGCGGCGCGTTCATGGCCATCCCCAAGGGTCAGGCGGAGGCGGGCATGGCGTACGGCATGAGTGGGTTCCAGGTGTTTTTCCGGGTGATGGTGCCGCAGATGATCCGACTGGCGATCCCGGGCTTCACCAACAACTGGTTGGTACTGACCAAGGCCACCGCGCTGATTTCCGTGGTGGGCCTGCAAGACATGATGTTCAAGGCCAAGCAGGCGGCGGATGCCACCCGCGAGCCTTTCACCTTCTTCCTCGCAGTGGCGGCGATGTACCTGGTGATCACCAGCGTTTCGTTGCTGGCATTGCGTCACCTTGAGAAGCGCTACTCGGTAGGCGTAAGGGCGGCTGATCTATGATCTTCGACTACAACGTCATCATTGAAGCCTTGCCGCTGTACTTCAACGGCTTGCTGACCACCCTGAAGCTGTTGGCCTTGTCGCTGTTCTTCGGCCTGTTGGCGGCGCTGCCCCTGGGGCTGATGCGGGTGTCCAAGCAGCCGGTCGTCAACATGACGGCGTGGCTCTACACCTATGTGATTCGCGGCACGCCGATGCTGGTGCAGTTGTTCCTGATCTATTACGGGCTGGCGCAGTTCGCCGTCGTGCGCGAAAGCTTCCTCTGGCCGTGGCTGTCCAGCGCGACGTTCTGTGCGTGCCTGGCGTTCGCCATCAATACCAGCGCCTACACCGCCGAAATCATCGCCGGCAGCCTGCGGGCCACGCCCAACGGTGAGATCGAGGCGGCCAAGGCGATGGGTATGTCGCGCTACAAGCTGTATCGCCGGATCCTGCTGCCCTCGGCCCTGCGCCGGGCGCTGCCGCAATACAGCAACGAAGTGATCATGATGCTGCAGACCACCAGTCTCGCGTCCATCGTCACCTTGATCGACATCACTGGTGCCGCGCGCACGGTGAATGCGCAGTACTACTTGCCGTTCGAGGCCTACATCACGGCCGGCGTGTTCTACCTGTGCCTGACCTTCATCCTGGTGCGCCTGTTCAAGCTGGCCGAGCGCCGCTGGCTGGGTTACCTGGCCCCGCGCAAGCACTGATAACGCATCGATCCGATCGACTGCTCAACGATTGACGTTTTGTGAGAACCGACCGCATGTACAAGCTTGAAGTCCAAGACCTGCATAAACGCTATGGCAGTCACGAAGTGCTCAAGGGCGTGTCCTTGAAAGCCGCCGCCGGCGATGTGATCAGCATCATCGGCTCCAGTGGCTCCGGCAAGAGTACCTTCCTGCGTTGCATCAACCTGCTTGAGCAACCCCATGCCGGCAAGATATTGCTCAACAACGAAGAGTTGAAGCTCGTAGCAGGCAAGGACGGCGCCATGAAGGCCGCGGACCCAAAGCAACTGCAGCGCATGCGTTCGCGGTTGTCGATGGTGTTCCAGCACTTCAACTTGTGGTCCCACATGACCGCCCTGGAAAACATCATGGAAGCGCCGGTGCATGTATTGGGCGTGGCCAAGGCCGAAGCGCGGGAGAAGGCCGAGCACTACCTGAACAAGGTCGGCGTGGCCCATCGCAAGGACGCCTACCCAGGCCACATGTCCGGCGGCGAGCAGCAGCGCGTGGCGATCGCCCGGGCCCTGGCGATGGAGCCGGAGGTGATGCTGTTCGATGAACCGACTTCGGCCCTCGACCCTGAATTGGTGGGCGACGTGCTCAAAGTGATGCAGGCGTTGGCGCAGGAAGGCCGGACCATGGTGGTGGTGACTCATGAAATGGGCTTTGCCCGCGAAGTGTCGAACCAGTTGGTATTCCTGCACAAAGGCATCGTTGAAGAAAGCGGCAACCCACGGGAAGTGCTGGTCAACCCGCAATCGGAGCGCCTGCAACAATTTCTGTCGGGCAGCCTCAAGTAATCGCTCCCGTTACGCACCGGATTGGATCATGCTGCGCGCCATGCGCCAGATGGTCTAGTTTGGTTGCAGCCGCTTTCGGCTTTAACACTGTTTTCGCTTCGGATTGCCCGCCATGACTGCCCATCGAATAGGTTTCCTGATTTGGCCCAGCACTAAAGCCTTGACGCTGGCGCTGGCCGAGGAGGCCTTGCGTGTCGCCCAGCGCGTGCATCCGGACGTGGTCTACGAATTGTCGTTCCTGCAAGCCGAGCCACCGGCCGAGGGCGCTTGGCAGTTACCCGGTGAATCCTGGGTCGGCAAGCTCGAAGGTCTTCAGAAACTGTTTCTGGTGGCCGACGAGCCACCAACGACGCTGGCCTCGCCGCTGAGCAGCGCCCTCAAGCAATTGGTGCGCGCGGGTTGCGTCATCGGCGGTTTGTCCGCTGGCGTCTATCCGCTGGCGCAGTTGGGTTTGCTCGATGGCTATCGAGCTGCCGTTCACTGGCGCTGGCAAGATGACTTCTCCGAGCGCTTCCCCAAGGTCATCGCCACCAGCCATTTGTTTGATTGGGACCGCGATCGCCTGAGCGCTTGCGGCGGCATGTCGGTGCTTGATCTGCTGTTGGCGGTGCTGGCCCGGGACCACGGCGCCGAACTGGCTGGCGCGGTGTCGGAAGAACTGGTGGTCGAGCGCATCCGTGAAGGCGGCGAGCGCCAGCGTATTCCGTTGCAGAACCGCTTGGGTTCCAGTCATCCGAAGCTCACCCAGGCCGTGCTGTTGATGGAAGCCAACATCGAAGAGCCGTTGACCACCGACGAGATCGCCCAACATGTGTGCGTGTCCCGCCGGCAGCTGGAGCGGATCTTCAAGCAGTACCTCAATCGCGTGCCGAGCCAGTATTACCTGGAGCTGCGCCTGAACAAGGCTCGGCAGATGTTGATGCAGACCAGCAAATCCATCATCCAGATCGGCCTGTCCTGTGGTTTCTCCTCGGGGCCACACTTCTCCAGCGCCTACCGCAACTTCTTCGGCGCGACGCCGCGGGAAGATCGCAACCAGCGGCGTAGCAGCAGCCCGTTCGAATTGTCCTCGGTGCCGTCCGAGCGCGGCTAAATGGTAAGACTGCGGATAGAGCGGTCAACACAAAACCTGTGGGAGCGAGCTTGCTCGCGATGACGGAGTGTCAGTCAATGCTGAAGGTGACTGACACTGCGCCATCGCGAGCAAGATCGCTCCCACAGGTGTTTTGTGCCTGGCAGCGGAAATGTGGATGCAGGTGCCTCAAATACACCGGCAACGTTTAAACTGCGCCATTGCGACGCTATTTGTCGCATTGCCGTAAACCCGCGCAAAACGTGGGTTGGCGCTATAAGAAGTTGTCGCTTGGCGGCAAGGCCGGGCTGAAAACTGTCCTTACAATCCTTACCAAGCTCGCCAGTTCCAGGCGGGTGTTCCTCTTCAGGAGACTCCGATGTCCGTTGAGCAAGCCGCGGTACAACGCGCCGATTTCGACCAGGTGATGGTTCCCAACTATGCACCTGCAGCCTTCATTCCTGTGCGTGGTGCCGGTTCGCGCGTGTGGGACCAGTCCGGTCGCGAGCTGATCGACTTTGCGGGCGGTATCGCGGTCAACGTACTGGGCCATGCCCACCCGGCGCTGGTCGGTGCACTGACCGAGCAGGCCAATAAGCTGTGGCACGTATCGAACGTGTTCACCAACGAGCCAGCCCTGCGCCTGGCGCATAAACTGGTCGATGCGACCTTCGCCGAGCGCGCATTCTTCTGCAACTCCGGCGCCGAAGCCAACGAGGCCGCTTTCAAGCTGGCCCGCCGGGTCGGGTTCGATCGGTTCGGCAGCGAAAAATATGAAATCATCGCCGCGCTCAACAGTTTCCACGGCCGGACGCTGTTCACCGTCAACGTAGGCGGACAGTCGAAGTACTCCGATGGTTTCGGCCCTAAAATCACGGGCATCACCCACGTTCCTTACAACGACCTGGCGGCTCTGAAAGCGGCGGTCTCGGACAAGACCTGCGCTGTGGTGCTGGAACCCATCCAAGGCGAGGGCGGTGTGTTGCCGGCCGAGTTGGCCTACCTGCAGGGCGCCCGTGAACTGTGCGATGCACACAACGCACTGCTGGTTTTCGACGAAGTGCAGACCGGCATGGGCCGTAGCGGCGAGCTGTTCGCCTACATGCATTACGGCGTGGTCCCGGACATCCTCACCAGCGCCAAGAGCCTGGGCGGCGGTTTCCCGATCGCGGCGATGCTCACCACCGAAGCGCTGGCCAAGCACCTTGTCGTCGGCACCCACGGCACCACCTACGGCGGCAACCCGCTGGCCTGCGCGGTGGCCGAAGCGGTAATCGATGTGGTCAATACCCCTGAAGTGCTCAATGGCGTCAAGGCCAAGCACGACAAATTCAAGACCCGGCTGTTGCAGATCGGCGAGAAGTACGGCCTGTTCACCCAAGTGCGTGGCCTGGGTCTGCTGATCGGTTGCGTGCTGAACGACGCCTGGAAGGGCAAGGCCAAGGACATCTTCAACGCCGCCGAACAGGAAGGCCTGATGATCCTGCAAGCCGGCCCGGACGTGATCCGCTTCGCTCCGAGCCTGGTGGTGGAAGACGCCGACATCGACGCCGGCCTGGACCGCTTCGAGCGGGCCGCGGTGAAGTTGACCCAAGGCTGAAGCTGGACTGGATCCCTTGTGGGAGCGAGCTTGCTCGCGATGGCGGCGGATGAGCCAGTATCAAAGTGACTGACACACCGCTATCGCGAGCAAGCTCGCTCCCACAGGAGTCTTGCAGTGGCTGAAAAATCGAAGACCGCCGCAAATGTAGTCATGGGCCAGGGTATTCGTTTAGTTTTTTTCTGTGTATCGATCTTACGGTCGAACCCTTTATTTCAAGTTAAGGAGTGACACCATGCTGGTGATGCGCCCCGCGCAAATGGCTGATCTGGGCGAGGTACAGCGTCTGGCTGCGGACAGCCCGATCGGTGTCACTTCCTTGCCGGATGACGTGGAACGCTTGAGCGACAAGATCGCCGCAAGCGAGGCCTCGTTTGCCGCCGAAGTCAGCTTCAATGGTGAAGAAAGTTATTTCTTCGTTCTCGAAGACACTGCCACCGGCAGATTGGCCGGCTGTTCGGCCATTGTCGCTTCGGCGGGTTATTCCGAACCGTTCTACAGCTTCCGCAACGAGACCTTCGTCCACGCTTCCCGTGAGCTGAAGATCCACAACAAGATCCACGTACTCTCCCAGTGCCACGACCTGACCGGCAATAGCTTGCTGACCAGCTTCTACGTGGTCCCGGAACTGGTGGGTTCGCCGTGGTCGGAGCTGAACTCGCGCGGGCGTCTGCTGTTTGTCGCCAGCCACCCGGAGCGTTTCGCCGATTCGGTGGTGACCGAGATCGTCGGCTATAGCGACGAAAACGGCGACTCGCCATTCTGGGACGCCATCGGTCGCAACTTCTTCGACCTCAACTATGCCGCAGCCGAGCGCCTGTGCGGGTTGAAAAGCCGGACCTTCCTCGCCGAGCTGATGCCGCATTACCCGATCTACGTGCCGCTGTTGCCGGATGCCGCCCAGGAAGCCATGGGCCAGGTCCACCCGCGCGCGCAGATCACCTTCGACATCCTGATGCGCGAGGGTTTCGAGACCGATCACTACATCGACATTTTTGACGGCGGCCCGACCCTGCACGCTCGCGTCTCGGGGATCCGCTCGATCGCCCAGAGCCGCGTGGTGCCGGTGAAGATCGGCGAAACCGTCAAGGGCGCCGGTCGGCAGTACCTGGTGGCCAATGCCCAACTCCAGGATTACCGCGCCGTGTTGCTCGACCTCGACTACGCGCCAGGCAAACCTGTGACGCTGGACATGGAAGCAGCCGAAGCCCTGGGTGTTGGCGAAGGCGCCAGCGTGCGCCTGGTAGCGGTTTAAACAGCAGTTTTCGCGGGTGGCATGAGCGGCCCGTTCGAGGAGATAGCATGATCGTTCGTCCCGTACGCAGCAGCGATTTACCCGCTCTGATCGCCCTGGCCCGCAGTACCGGCACCGGCCTGACCACCTTGCCGGCCAATGAAGAGCGTCTGGCCCATCGGGTTGGCTGGGCCGAAAAGACCTTTCGCGGCGAAGCTGGGCGTGGCGACGCGGACTACCTGTTCGTGCTCGAAGACGATGACGGTCGCGTGGTGGGTATTTCCGCCATCGCAGGCGCCGTGGGGTTGCGTGAGCCTTGGTACAACTTCCGGGTTGGCCTGACAGTCAGTGCTTCCCAAGAGCTGAACATCTATCGGGAGATCCCGACGTTGTTCCTGGCCAACGACCTGACAGGCAATTCCGAGCTGTGCTCGCTGTTCCTCCACGCGGACTACCGCAATGGCCTCAATGGCCGGATGCTGGCGAAGGCGCGGCTGCTGTTCATCGCCGAATTCCCACAGCTGTTCGGCAACAAGATCATTGCCGAGATGCGCGGCATGTCCGACGACAACGGGCGCTCGCCGTTCTGGGAAAGCCTGGGCCGGCACTTCTTCAAGATGGAGTTCAGCCAGGCCGACTACCTGACCGGGGTCGGTAACAAAGCGTTCATCGCCGAGCTGATGCCCAAGTTCCCGCTGTACACCTGCTTCTTGTCCGAGGACGCCCGGGCCGTGATCGGCCAGGTCCATCCCGACACCGAGCCGGCGCTGTCGATGCTCAAGAGCGAAGGATTCAGTTACCAGGGCTACGTCGACATCTTCGACGCTGGCCCGGCCATCGAGTGCGAGACCGGCAAGATCCGCGCGATCCGCGACAGCCAGGCGCTGGTTCTGGCCGTTGGCACGCCCGGCGATGACGCCACGCCATTTCTCATTCATAACCGCAAATGCCAGGACTGCCGCATCACGGCGGCGCCGGCGCGTTTCGCCGCGGGCACCCTGGTGGTCGATCCACTGACCGCCAAACGTCTTCAACTCAACGCTGGCGACCAGGTGCGTGCCGTGGCGTTGTCTGCCGCTCGGGAGTCGAAATAATGAAATCGTTGTACATCGCTGGAAGTTGGCTGGAAGGCCAGGGCGACGTCTTTGAGTCGTTGAACCCGGTGACCCAGCAAGTGCTGTGGTCTGGAAAAGGCGCGACGGCGGCGCAGGTGGAGTCCGCCGTGCAGGCGGCGCGCCAGGCATTCCCGGACTGGGCGCGACGCTCGCTGGATGAGCGCATCCAGGTGTTGGAAGCGTTCGCCGACACCCTGAAGACGCACGCTGACGAATTGGCCCGTTGCATTGGTGAGGAAACCGGCAAGCCCTTGTGGGAAGCCGCCACCGAAGTCACCAGCATGATCAACAAAGTCGCCATCTCAGTGCAGAGCTACCGCGAGCGCACCGGCGAGAAAAGCGGCCCTCTGGGCGACGCTACCGCCGTGCTGCGCCACAAGCCCCACGGTGTGGTGGCGGTGTTCGGTCCTTACAACTTCCCTGGTCACTTGCCCAACGGGCACATTGTGCCTGCGCTGTTGGCGGGCAATTGCGTGTTGTTCAAGCCCAGTGAGCTGACGCCGAAAGTCGCCGAGCTGACGGTCAAGTGCTGGGAGGAGGCGGGCCTGCCAGCAGGCGTGTTGAACCTGCTGCAAGGCGCGCGGGAAACCGGTATTGCCCTGGCGGCGGAACCAGGGATCGACGGGCTGTTCTTCACCGGGTCCAGCCGTACCGGCAATCTTCTGCACCAACAATTCTCCGGTCGCCCGGACAAGATCCTCGCCCTGGAAATGGGTGGCAACAATCCGTTGGTGGTCGATGAGGTGGCCGACGTCGATGCGGCGGTGTACACCATCATCCAGTCCGCATTCATTTCCGCCGGCCAGCGCTGCACCTGCGCGCGCCGCTTGCTGGTGCCGGAAGGCGCCTGGGGCGATGCCTTGCTGGCGCGCCTGGTGCAGGTCAGCTCGACCCTCGACGTCGGGGCCTTCGACCAGCAACCGGCGCCGTTCATGGGCTCGGTGGTTTCCCTTGCCGCCGCGAAGGCTCTGATGGATGCGCAAAACCATTTACTGGGCAAGGGCGCCGTGCCGCTGTTGGCCATGACCCAGCCGCAACCCCAGGCTGCGTTGTTGACGCCAGGGATCCTCGATGTCACTGCCGTGGCCGAGCGCCCCGACGAGGAATTGTTCGGGCCGTTGCTGCAGGTCATTCGCTACAAGGATTTCGCGGGCGCGATCAGCGAAGCCAACAATACTCAATATGGCCTGGCCGCCGGCTTGCTTTCGGATTCCCAGGAACGCTACGAGCAGTTCTGGCTGCAAAGCCGCGCCGGTATCGTCAACTGGAACAAACAACTGACCGGCGCCGCCAGCAGCGCGCCGTTCGGCGGCGTTGGTGCCTCGGGCAACCACCGCGCCAGCGCTTATTACGCGGCGGATTATTGCGCGTATCCGGTGGCTTCCCTGGAAACGCCGAGCCTGGTCATGCCGGCGAGCCTGACGCCTGGCGTAAAAATGGTGTAGTCCGTTTCGCGAGCAGGCTCGCTCTCACAGGGATTTGCACAATCCATTGTGGGAGCGAGCCTGCTCCGGGCGGCGATCCGACGAAGCCCGCACTGCGGTCTTTACTGATGCCTATAAAAACAGATTCTCGTGGAGCCTCGCTGATGAAATCCTATGAAGTCAACTTTGACGGTCTGGTGGGGCCGACCCATAACTACGGCGGGCTTTCCTACGGCAACGTCGCCTCCCAGAGCAACAGCCAGCAATCTTCCAACCCCAAGGAAGCGGCATTGCAAGGCCTGGCGAAAATGAAAGCGCTGATGGACATGGGGTTCCAGCAAGGGGTGCTGGCGCCGCAGGAGCGCCCGGACGTAGCGGCTTTGCGCCGGCTGGGCTTTGCCGGCAGCGATGCCCAGGTCATCCAGCAGGCAGCCAAAGAAGCCATGCCGCTGCTCGTTGCCAGTTGCTCGGCCTCGAGCATGTGGGTAGCCAATGCCGCCACCGTCAGCCCGAGCGCCGACACGGCTGACGGTCGCGTGCATTTCACCGCCGCCAACCTCAACTGCAAATACCACCGCAGCATCGAACACCCGACCACCAGTCGTGTGCTGGGGGCGATGTTTGCCAACGCGCAACACTTCGCCCACCACGCCGCATTGCCGGCGGTGGCACAGTTCGGCGACGAAGGCGCGGCCAACCACACGCGTTTCTGTCGCGCCTATGGCGAAGCCGGTGTCGAGTTCTTCGTGTTCGGTCGCAGTGCATTCGACAGCCGTTTCCCTTCGCCACAGAAATACCCGGCGCGCCAGACCCTCGAAGCGTCCCGCGCCGTCGCCCGCCTGCACGGCTTGAGCGAAGAGGGCGTGGTCTACGCCCAGCAGAACCCGGCGGTGATCGACCAGGGGGTTTTCCACAACGACGTGATCGCAGTGGGCAATGGCGAGGTGTTGTTCTATCACGAGGATGCGTTCCTCGAGACCGACAAGATGCTGGCCGAGCTGAGCAACAAACTCGCCAAGGTTGGTGGGAAATTTCAGTCGGTGTGTGTACCGCGTTCGGCGGTCACCGTGGATGACGCGGTGCGTTCCTACTTATTCAACAGCCAATTGCTTTCGCGTCCCGATGGCTCGATGCTGTTGATCGTGCCGGAAGAGTGCCGCAGCAACGAACGCGTCTGGCAGTACCTGCAAGGCCTGACGGGTTCTGGCGGGGTCATCCGGGAAGTGAAGGTCTTCGACCTCAAGCAAAGCATGCAGAACGGTGGCGGCCCGGCGTGCCTGCGGTTGCGCGTGGCGTTGAACGAAACCGAGCTGGCCGCCGTCAACCCAGGGGTTATCATGACCGCGCCGCTGTACGATTCGCTGACCCAGTGGGTCGAGCGCCACTACCGCGACCGCATGGCCGAAAACGACCTGGCGGACCCGCAGTTGCTGCTTGAATGCCGGTCGGCCCTGGATGAGCTGACACAAATCCTTAAACTTGGCTCGGTCTATCCTTTCCAGATCAATTGAAAGCGCGCGCGACCTGACTACAGTCAAAGCAGGGCGCGTTGCCTTATCCCCAGACGAGAATGTAAAAACATGAGCGATACCCTGCAGCTGATTCTTGAAGACACCGACGGCACGCAACTGGAAACCTCCTGCACCCGCGTCGCGGTGATGTGGCAGGGCAAGGAACTGTGGATCCAGCAGGACGGCCGTGGTCAGTTGCTGATCGGCGTCGACGTGGAGGAAGGAGACGAGGAATACGCCAACCTGCTGTTGCGTCCGTTGGCGACCAACCTGGTCAGCCTGCAACTGGAAATGGAACCGGCGGACGTCGGCGACGATGACCATGTCCATGGCCCGGATTGCGGCCACGACCATTAAGGAAACCGCATTATGCTCGCCCTCGGCAAACTGCTTGAACTGACCCTCGCCGGCCGTGAACCGGCGGAGAAGACTCAACTGACTGTCGAAGGCGTACGGATGCGCTGGCTGAGCGAGGGCGCGCTGGAGGTCAAGCCGCCCGAAGCCCGGGATAATGGCCTGGACCTGCTGCTGTCGGCGGGTATCCACGGCAACGAAACCGCGCCGATCGAATTGCTTGACCGGCTGTTGCATGACATTGCCCGTGGCGACCTGAAGCCCCGGGCGCGCATTCTGTTCCTGTTCGGAAATCCCGAGGCAATCCGTCGCGGCGAGCGCTTTGTCGAGCAGGACGTCAACCGGCTGTTCAATGGTCGCCATGAGTTGAGTGGCGGGCCCGAGGCGTTGCGCGCCTGTGAGCTGGAGCGCCTGGCCGCAAGTTTTTTCAGCGTGCCGGACCGCAGCCGTCTGCACTACGACCTGCACACCGCCATTCGCGGCTCGAAGATCGAGCAGTTCGCCCTGTACCCCTGGAAAGAAGGCCGCCAGCACTCACGCCGTGAGCTGGCGCGCCTGCGCGCGGCGGGCATGGAAGCGGTGTTGCTGCAGAACAAGCCCTCCATCGTATTCAGCGCCTACACCTACGACCAGCTCGGTGCCGAGTCCTTCACCCTGGAACTGGGCAAGGCCCGGCCGTTCGGGCAAAACGACGGCGTCAACGTCAACTTGCTGGAAACCCGTCTGCAGCAGATCATCGAAGGCAATGAGCCCGAGCTGGAGGACAGCCTGGACGGCCTGCAACTGTTCAGCGTGGCGCGGGAAATCATCAAGCACAGCGACAGCTTCCGCCTGAATCTGCCCGCGGACATCGAGAATTTCTCGGAGCTGGATAAAGGCTATGTGCTGGCCGAAGACATCGCCCAGACCCGCTGGGTGATCGAAGAAGAGGGCGCCCGGATCATCTTCCCGAACCCCAAGGTGAAGAATGGTTTGCGGGCCGGCATCCTGATCGTGCCAGCGACGGATGAAGGTTTGGTCTGACCCAAATCTCACGCACGCCGCTGAACCCCTGTGGGAGCGAGCTTGCTCGCGATAGCTGAGTGTCAGCCACAAGGATGTCGGCTGGAGCACCGCTATCGCGAGCAAGCTCGCTCCCACAGGTTTTTTAGCGGCTTTTAAACCGCTACCGCCCGCTGCTCACTGCGACGCAACGCCCGAGTCTTATGCAGCGTATCGGCACACGTCTTCGCCGCTTCCTGACCCTTGTGTACGAAGTGCTCGAAGAAAAACTTCTGGTGTTCTTCGCCTGCATGGAAGTGATGCGGCGTCAACACGACCGAGAACACCGGTACCTCGGTTTCCAGCTGGACCTGCATCAGGCCGCTGATGACCGATTGGGCGACAAACTCGTGGCGGTAGATCCCGCCATCCACCACCAGGCCGGCAGCGACGATACCGGCGTAACGGCCGGATTTGGCCAGCAACTTGGCGTGGAGTGGGATTTCAAAGGCACCGCCGACTTCGAAGAAGTCGATGTCGCTTTCCTGGTAGCCCTGGCTGATCATTTCGGCGACGAAGCCTTTGCGGCTCTGGTCGACGATTTCCTTGTGCCAGCAGGCCTGGATGAACGCGACGCGCTCGCCCGGATGGGTTTTGGTCTTGCTGTCGATTGCGGTGGGTTGCATGTTCTGGTTCCTGTTTGTGTAAAAAACAGGGCGTCATGAATCGAAGGGGATTCGAGGGTACGCCGCGCGCAGAGTCGCAGTCGGCCCTTGGGTGTCGATCCCGTTCTCTCTTCATCCGGACTATAACCGTCGGCCCCGGGATCACACCGGGTCTGCTGACCTTGCCGCTGCACCGCGAAAGCCGTGTAGTGCCAAGCGCTCGCGGGCTATGCGCATTGCGCGCAATTACCGCCGGTGGGGAATTGCACCCCGCCCTGAGAACGTTTTGCCGACACATTTTGTGATGGCGGAGGATTTTTAACACATAAGCCCCTGTGGGAGCGAGCTTGCTCGCGATAGCGGTGGTTCAGCTTGCATCGATGTGGACGTACTGCCGCCATCGCGAGCAAGCTCGCTACCACAGGTGATTTGGATGGTTCGTGTGGTCCTGGGCTTGATTATTCCGCGCCATGCCCGCAGTAATTGCCCTTAGAAAGGGAATTTTCCCCACCAGAACCCGAGGCCAGATTCATGAGTGTTATCGATCTTCGCAGCGACACGGTCACCCAACCCTCCGCCGGCATGCTGGATGCCATGGCCAGCGCGCCGACCGGCGACGATGTGTATGGCGAAGACCCGACTGTCAACCGTCTCGAAGCCGAGCTCGCCGAGCGCTTGGGTTTTGCCGCGGCACTGTTCGTGCCCTCAGGCACCATGAGCAATCTGCTGGGGTTGATGGCCCATTGCGAGCGCGGCGACGAATATATCGTCGGCCAGCAAGCCCACACCTACAAATACGAGGGCGGCGGCGCGGCGGTGCTTGGTTCGATCCAGCCGCAACCTCTCGAAGTGCAGGCGGATGGCTCGTTAGACCTGGCGCACGTCGCGGCGGCGATCAAGCCCGACGATTTCCACTTTGCCCGCACACGACTGCTAGCCCTGGAAAACACCATGCAGGGCAAGGTGCTGCCGCTGGATTACCTGGCCCGAGCCCGGCGCTTTACCCAGGAGCATGGGCTTGCCCTTCATCTGGACGGGGCACGGTTGTACAACGCCGCCGTCAAGCTGAATGTCGATGCCCGGGAAATCACCCAACATTTCGATTCGGTGTCGGTGTGCCTGTCCAAGGGGCTGGGTGCTCCGGTGGGCTCGGTCCTGTGTGGCACGGTCGAGTTGATCGGCAAGGCCCGCCGGCTGCGCAAAATGGTTGGCGGGGGGATGCGCCAGGCCGGAATCCTCGCTGCGGCGGGGCTGTATGCCCTGGACCATAACGTCCAGCGCCTGGCTGATGACCACGCCAATGCTCAGAGGCTCGCCGAAGGCATACGCGCGGCGGGCTACGAGGTCGAGCCGGTGCATACCAACATGGTCTACGTGCAAATGGGTGAGCGGGCCGAGGCGATCAAGGCGTTTGCCGATGAGCGGGGCGTCAAGCTCAGCGCGGCTTCACGGCTGCGAATGGTGACGCACATGGACGTGAGTGCGGCGCAAATCGATCACGTGATCACCACTTTCGTCGAATTTTCCCGCCAATGACCCGGGAACCGGGGTAATTGATAGTTTCTATCGCATAAACACGCTGTACCCCACGCGAAGGGCCGATATAATGCGGCCCTTTGCCGTTGCTCCGTCTGTTGACGTTTTGCACAGGCCTTTGGCCGCAGCCTCCGTGGAAGAACCTAATGAAAAGCGCAGAAATCCGTGAAGCCTTCCTTCGCTTCTTCGAAGAGCAAGGCCACACCCGAGTAGCCTCCAGCTCTTTGATTCCGGGCAACGACCCGACCCTGCTGTTCACCAACGCGGGGATGAACCAGTTCAAGGACTGCTTCCTGGGCCAGGAAAAACGTGCCTACACCCGTGCGGTGAGCAGCCAGAAGTGCGTGCGCGCCGGCGGCAAGCACAACGACCTGGAAAACGTCGGCTATACCGCTCGTCACCACACGTTCTTCGAGATGCTGGGCAACTTCAGCTTCGGTGATTATTTCAAGCGTGACGCCATTACTTTTGCCTGGACGTTCCTCACGTCTGACAAATGGCTGAACCTGCCCAAGGAAAAACTTTGGGTAACGGTCTATGCCACCGACGACGAAGCCTATGACATCTGGACCAAGGACGTCGGTGTCCCGGCTGAGCGCATGGTGCGCATCGGCGACAACAAGGGTGCGCCCTACGCGTCGGATAACTTCTGGACCATGGGTGACACCGGCCCATGCGGCCCTTGCACCGAGATCTTCTACGATCACGGCGCCGACATCTGGGGTGGCCCACCGGGCTCGCCGGAAGAAGACGGTGACCGCTATATCGAAATCTGGAACAACGTCTTCATGCAGTTCAACCGCACCGCCGATGGCGTGTTGCATCCGCTGCCAGCACCGTCGGTGGACACCGGCATGGGCCTGGAGCGGATCAGCGCGGTGCTGCAGCACGTTCACTCCAACTACGAAATCGACCTGTTCCAGAGCCTGCTGAGCGCGTCGGCCAAGGCCATCGGCTGCACCAACGACAACCAGGCTTCGCTGAAAGTAGTCGCTGACCACATCCGTTCCTGCGGCTTCCTGATTGCCGACGGTGTACTGCCTTCCAACGAAGGCCGCGGTTATGTGCTGCGCCGGATCATCCGCCGCGCCTGCCGCCACGGCAACAAGCTGGGCGCCAAGGGCAGTTTTTTCTATCAGATCGTCGGGGCGCTGGTGGCCGAGATGGGCGAAGCCTTCCCGGAACTCAAGACCCAACAGGCGCATATCGAGCGCGTGCTAAAGGGCGAAGAAGAGCAGTTCGCCAAGACCCTGGAGCAAGGCCTGAAGATCCTCGAGCAGGACCTGGCCGAACTCAAGGGCAACGTGGTCCCGGGCGATGTGGTGTTCAAACTGTACGACACCTACGGCTTCCCGATGGACCTGACTGGCGACATCGCCCGCGAACGCAACCTTACCCTCGACGAGGAAGGTTTCGAGCGCGAGATGGAAGCCCAGCGTGTGCGTGCGCGCTCCGCGAGCTCCTTCGGCATGGACTACAACAGCGTGGTCAAGGTTGACGTGGCGACGGAGTTCACCGGCTACGCCGCGACCACCGGTTCGGCCAAGATCGTCGCCATCTATAAGGATGGGCAGTCGGTCGACATCCTGAGCGAAGGCCAGGAAGGCGTGATCGTGCTGGACAAGACACCGTTCTACGCCGAATCCGGCGGCCAGATCGGCGACAGCGGTTACCTGCAGGCGGGCAACTCGCGCTTCGATGTACGCGATACCACCAAGACCGGCGGTGCCTTCCTGCACCACGGCGTGCTGGCTTCCGGCAGCCTGATGATCGCCGCCCCAGTGGCCGCTCATGTCGATGCCGAGGTTCGCCACGCGACTTCCCTGAACCACTCCGCCACGCACTTGCTGCACGCAGCGTTGCGCCAGGTGCTGGGCGAGCATGTCCAGCAGAAAGGCTCCTTGGTGGACAGCCAGCGCCTGCGCTTCGACTTCAGCCACTTCGAAGCCATCAAGCCTGAGCAGATCAAGGCGCTGGAAGACATTGTCAACGCGCAGATCCGCAAGAACTCACCGGTAGAAACCGAAGAAACCGATATCGAGACCGCCAAGCGCAAGGGCGCGATGGCGCTGTTCGGCGAGAAGTATGGCGACAGTGTCCGTGTACTGAGCATGGGCGACTTCTCCGTTGAGCTGTGCGGTGGCATCCATGCCAATCGCACCGGCGACATCGGCCTGCTGAAGATCATCAGCGAAGGCGGCGTGGCCTCCGGCGTGCGACGTATCGAGGCCGTCACTGGCGCAGCGGCGCTGGCGTACCTCAACGCGGCGGAAGAACAACTCAAGGAAGCGGCCAGCCTGATCAAGGGCAGCCGCGACAACCTGATCGACAAGCTGTCGGCCGTGCTGGAGCGCAACCGCGCGCTGGAAAAGCAACTCGAGCAGTTGCAGGCCAAGGCCGCCAGCGCCGCGGGCGACGATCTGTCGGCCCAGGCCGTGGACGTCAAGGGCGTGAAAGTGCTGGCCGCGCGTCTCGACGGCCAAGACGGCAAGGCCTTGTTGGCGCTGGTCGATCAACTGAAAAACAAACTCGGCCGCGCAGTGATCCTGCTCGGCGGTGTCCATGAGGAAAAGGTGGTTCTCGTCGCAGGCGTGACCAAAGACCTGACTGGCCAACTCAAAGCCGGTGATTTGATGAAGCAGGCCGCTGCGGCAGTGGGCGGGAAGGGCGGAGGTCGTCCAGACATGGCGCAAGGCGGCGGTACCGATGCCGGCGCCCTGGACGCGGCATTGGCCCAGACCGTTGCATTTGTAGAGCAGGGTATTTAAGGCGGCGCCCCGGGTTCGCCAAGGCGGACCCGGCCGCTGTTGAGTGATTATTTGGGCGCCCTTCACGGGCAGAGGCGGCTTTGAAATGGCTTTGATCGTACAGAAATTTGGAGGCACCTCGGTCGGCACCGTCGAGAGAATCGAACAAGTCGCCGACAAGGTTAAGAAATTCCGTGACGCTGGCGATGACCTGGTGGTCGTGCTGTCGGCAATGAGCGGCGAGACCAACCGTCTGATCGATCTGGCCAAGCAAATCAGCGGCGACCAGCAACCGGTCCCCCGCGAGCTGGATGTGATCGTTTCCACTGGTGAGCAGGTGACCATCGCCTTGCTGGCCATGGCGCTGATCAAGCGTGGCGTGCCGGCGGTGTCCTACACCGGTAACCAAGTCCGTATCCTGACGGACAGCGCGCATAACAAAGCGCGTATCCTGCAGATCGACGATCAGAAAATTCGTGGTGACCTGAAGGCCGGTCGTGTCGTGGTTGTCGCCGGTTTCCAGGGCGTGGATGAGCACGGCAACATCACCACCCTTGGTCGTGGCGGTTCCGATACCACTGGTGTCGCGCTGGCAGCAGCCCTCAAGGCTGACGAGTGCCAGATCTACACCGATGTGGATGGCGTCTATACCACCGACCCACGGGTTGTGCCCGTGGCTCAGCGCCTGGACAAGATTACCTTCGAAGAGATGCTGGAAATGGCCAGCCTCGGTTCCAAGGTATTGCAGATCCGCGCGGTTGAATTCGCCGGCAAGTACAACGTTCCGCTGCGCGTCCTGCACAGCTTCAAGGAGGGTCCGGGCACCCTCATTACTATTGATGAAGAGGAATCCATGGAACAGCCGATCATTTCCGGCATCGCTTTCAACCGCGATGAAGCCAAGCTGACCATCCGTGGCGTGCCAGACACTCCCGGCGTGGCCTTCAAGATTCTGGGGCCGATCAGTGCCGCCAACATTGAAGTCGACATGATCGTGCAGAACGTTGCGCACGATAACACCACCGACTTCACCTTTACCGTGCACCGCAACGACTACCAGTCCGCCGAAGCCGTGCTGAAGAAGACGGCCGACGAGATTGGCGCCCGGGAAGTGGTGGGCGATACCAAGATTGCCAAGGTCTCGATCGTTGGTGTTGGCATGCGCTCCCACGCGGGCGTGGCGAGTCGCATGTTCGAGTCCCTGGCCAAGGAAAGCATCAATATCCAGATGATCTCCACCTCGGAAATCAAGGTTTCCGTGGTGATCGAGGAGAAGTACCTGGAACTCGCCGTGCGCGCCCTGCACACGGCTTTTGAACTCGACGCCGCAGCCCGACAGGGCGAGTAAGGCGTTGCCTGAGGGCGCGGCTTCGACCGCGCCCTTTGTTTTTCTGAATGGCATGTTCCAAAACTGTTCTTTTGCACCCGCTGGTCAATACTAGGCCTGTGGGCCGCGAGCGTTTCGGTTGTAGGACCCATGCCCTTTTTTTGCAGACTGTTGTTCCTGAACTGAATCGCGTGAGGAGAAACGTATGCTGATTCTGACCCGTCGGTGCGCAGAGAGCCTGATTATTGGCGATGGCGAAATCACCGTGACCGTGCTCGGCGTCAAAGGAAACCAAGTGCGTATCGGCGTCAATGCGCCGAAGGAGGTCGCTGTGCACCGGGAGGAAATCTACCTGCGTATCAAGAAAGAGAAGGACGACGAACCAAGCCATTAATTTTTATCGATTTTTATGTTTGCAAACGGGGATGAAGGTGGTTAATATACGCCCCGTGTTGCGGAGAGCTGGCCGAGTGGCCGAAGGCGCTCCCCTGCTAAGGGAGTACACCTCAAAAGGGTGTCGGGGGTTCGAATCCCCCGTTCTCCGCCATTATTCGTTTAGTGCGCTGTTATCTTGCTTGATCGGTAAGTGATTGAAATTACTGAAAAAAGCGCTTTACAAAAAGATTCGGCGACCTATAATGCGCGGCAACAAATGCACTCGTAGCTCAGCTGGATAGAGTACTCGGCTACGAACCGAGCGGTCACAGGTTCGAATCCTGTCGAGTGCACCATTTAAGAGTTGCTTGCAGCAATGCAAATAACTTGGCTTCAACCAGTTGTGATCTGGTATAAAACCACAACTTGCACTCGTAGCTCAGCTGGATAGAGTACTCGGCTACGAACCGAGCGGTCACAGGTTCGAATCCTGTCGAGTGCACCATACACCAAGAAGCCCGCGTTTAACGCGGGCTTTTTGCTGTCTACGATTTGCCTTTCACGCATCCCTTCTCGTCGAACACGACCTCTGCGCTCCGACCTTTCTGTGTCTTGTAGGTGTACCGAGTGCTCGAATTTCGAACCTTGATCGTATCCGGTTTGCCAAGCGCGCTGACGACGTCTTGTTCGCTCATGCCTACAACGATTCGTCGCTTCAGGATGGCTTCGCGGCGCTGGTTGGTGTTGATCTGGTTTCCACAGCTGTCCTCGAGTTGGCCAACAATGGTCGGTTCCTTGCGTCTGGTTTTGTTGCTGGATGTTTGCCGACCTTCGGCTTCGGGCAGCATCGGCTCGATAGGGGGCGGGCTGTATGTATGAACCTGCTGCATTGTCAGGGTTTCTCCCGGCTCGCAACTGAGGGTTGTGAACGTGATTTTCCCAGCACTGTTTTCGCAGCGGTGCACAACGTGATCGGCAGCCCAGAGAGGCAGGCAGGGCAGGGTGGCGAGCAGAAACAGATAGCGGCTTACGGGCATGCTGCCGTCCTCCTTGACGGTAAATAAAAAAGGATAGCTGTGACATTTCTCCCTGGGGCTGTGTTTTCTTTTCAGGATAAGTCGTCGTAGAAACAGACGTTCAGCCTGTGTTCAGGTTTGTCTCGCAAGCACTTGTTCTTGCCATGATTTTTTAACGTGTTACGGCGCCAAGCGGTGTATGATTGCGCCCGTCAGCCCCGCCGGGGCTTTGGAATATCTTCATGGACTTACCCAGTAGTTACTCAATATCTCTTTTTGCCAATCATGAATTAACTGATTGATCCTTCCGGCGTGCTCCACTGCTGGGAGTGGAGTTCGCCTATGACTGAAATAGAAGTAAAAAAAACGCAGGAAAGTCTTCAGGATCGCCTCGCTCAAGTCGTTGAGCTGTTGCATCGCCAGCGCGTCGTGGAAGACCTCACGCATCGCCAGGAAGGTCCGCATTCCGATCGGGTCGAGAACCTGGTACATCGGCAGAATCTCGTCGAGTTGCAACGTAAGCTCGATGATCTGCACTCGGCCGACGTTGCCTACATCCTTGAAGCCTTGCCGCTGGAAGAGCGTCTGACCGTCTGGCAATTGGTCCAGGCCGATCGCGACGGCGACATCCTGCTCGAAGTGTCCGACTCGGTTCGTGAAACCCTGATCGCAGACATGGATGACCATGAGCTTCTCGCAGCGGCCAAGGAGATGGACGCCGACGAGCTCGCCGACCTTGCTCCCGAATTGCCACGCGACGTTGTCCATGAGCTGATGGAAGCTCTTGATGGTCAACAGCGCGAGCGTGTGCGTTCGGCATTGTCCTATGACGAGGAGCAGGTCGGTGCGCTGATGGACTTCGAGATGGTGACGATCCGCGAGGACGTCAGCCTTGAAGTGGTTTTGCGCTATCTGCGGCGACTCAAGGAATTGCCGGGCCATACCGACAAACTCTTCGTGGTCGATTATGACGGCGTGCTCAAAGGCGTTCTGCCTATCAAGCGTCTTTTGGTCAACGATCCGGAGAAGCAAGTGGCCGAGGTGATGGCCAGCGACCCTGTGAGCTTCCATCCTGACGAAAACGCCTACGATGCGGCCCAGGCATTCGAACGTTACGACCTGATTTCTGCGCCGGTGGTGGACAAGAACGGCAAGCTGATCGGCCGTCTCACCATCGACGAAATGGTGGACTTGATCCGTGAGGAAAGCGAAAGCGAAGTCCTCAGCATGGCGGGTCTGCGGGAAGAGGAGGACATTTTCGCCTCGGTCTGGAAGTCCTTGCGTAACCGTTGGGCCTGGCTGGCGATCAATCTGATCACGGCTTTTGTCGCGTCCCGCGTCATCGGCCTGTTCGAAGGCTCCATCGAAAAGCTGGTCGCACTGGCGGCGTTGATGCCCATCGTTGCCGGTATCGGAGGTAACTCCGGCAACCAGACCATCACCATGATTGTCCGCGCCATGGCATTGGACCAGGTCAGTACCGGCAATACATCGCGTTTGATGCGCAAGGAACTGGCCGTTGCGTTGATCAATGGCGTCATCTGGGGAGGGGTGATCGGGGTCGTGGCGTACTTGCTGTATGGCAGCTGGTCGCTGGGCGTGGTCATGACTGCGGCGATGACGCTCAATCTGCTGTTGGCCGCGCTGATGGGCGTCTTGATCCCCATGACCCTGGCGCGCCTGGGGCGCGACCCAGCAATGGGTGCGAGCGTGATGATCACCGCCATGACGGACAGCGGCGGGTTTTTCATCTTCCTGGGCTTGGCGACGATTTTCCTGCTCTGAGTGGCTTATCAAGAAGCCCGCCTGGCTGGCGGGTTTTTTTCTGGGCGATGGTTTCCCCGCCTCCCCTGGTCGCCAAACGCCGGGCGAAAAAAAAGCCAGCGTTAAGCTGGCTTTATTACCCTGGACACGATCAGGACGCGTCAGCGGCCATTTCGGCATCATGAGCAATCAGCGAAACGAGGGCGTTCTGCTGGCGATGGGAGAGTTGTCGGAAGCGTTGAAGCAACTCGCGCTCATGCAGCGACAGCTCCGGGCTGTCCAGGCGCATGCTCAATTCTTCACCCAACGCACCTTCCTGAATCAGGCTTTGCTCAAGGCGCGCGATGATTTCAGAGTTCATGCTGCGGTGATGATTACGAGCCACCTCGGCAATGCGTTCCCGCATTCCGTCTGGCAGACGCACGACGAACTTGTCAGCCGTACGGCTGGAATAAATTGCCTGTTTCAATGGGCGCATATTTATTTAACCGGTTAGTTCAGGGGAGCGGTTCTGGGGATTGGCCGCAGGATGTCGATAGGACAAGGCCCGTTGCCAAATGTTCAACCTGAATGTTAAGAGGCCGCATCATGCCTCAAAATTGCCAGATCATTGGCGCCAATTCTGTGACAAATTCTGATCCGGGTAAAGGCGTTATGCCAGTACTCTTCTCAAAAAATGCGGACTGGTTTGAAAAACACACAGGTTCCGCATTTTGTGACCACTGCATCGTGTCGTTGTGCCATACCGTTGGGCGGATAACCGATACGCAACTAAACGTCTGCCTTTCTAGTTACGTATAGGATAGTGGCAAAAGGCCGATTTACTAGGCCCGGGGGCTGTGGATAGATGAATGGCGCCATATTTGGGCGGCCTTCCCTTGGCGTGGCGTAAGGGTCGTACTATTTGCCTACACTTAATAGGCAGCGACGACATGACAAACGCGAGAGTGGCCGTTAACATGCTCGCCGTCCAACGCACCGCGTTTCTCGTGGTCGACCCGTGTCTCAGTAGCTCAATTGGATAGAGCATCCCCCTCCTAAGGGGAAGGTTGGCAGTTCGAACCTGCCCTGGGACACCATTATTATCCCGCAGCCCTGCAAGTCCCCACGATCTTCTAACGGAACCCCGTTTGCGGCCGATAACCCGATGAGTCTCCTTTCCTGACGTCCCGGCGTCCTGGAACGGCTCGCGGTATGCGTCGCGGCTGTCTATCATCTGCGCGCTTTGCCGGCCGTGAGGCGGTGTTTCGTTTGTTTTGCCATTGAGTTCATTTTCTTATTTGCCTGGACATCCTCGATGCTGGCGTACCACCAAAAAAGTTTTCTGATCGTCGATGATTTCTCGGATTTCCGCAGCTCCGTCCGGTCGATGTTGCGGGAGTTGGGCGTCAAGGACGTGGACACCGCCGATACCGGTGAAGTGGCGCTGCGCATGTGTTCGCAGAAGCGTTATGACTTCATCTTGCAGGATTATCACCTGGGCGACGGGCGCAAGAACGGCCAGCAGGTGCTGGAAGACCTGATGGTCGAGAAGTTGATCAGCCATGAGAGCGTGTTTCTCATGGTGACCGCCGAGACCAGCCAGGCCATGGTGCTCAGCGCCCTGGAACATGAGCCGGATGCGTACCTGACCAAACCATTCAATCGCTCCGGCCTGGCCCAGCGGTTGGAGCGCCTGGAGCAGCGCAAAACGTTGCTCAAACCGATCCTGCAGGCGCTCGATCGTGGCAAGCCGATGGAAGTGCTCAATGCTTGCATCGCCCTGTGCAAGCAGGACCCGCGCTACGGCCCACTGTGCCTGCGTTATCGGGCCGATGCGCTGCGCGACCTGAATCAGAACGAGGCCCTTGAGCGGTTGTACAACTCCATCATCGCGGATCGCCCGTTGCCGTGGGCGTACGCGGGGTTGGGAAAGTTGTTGTTCAAGCGCGGGCAGATAGGCGAAGCCAAGGCTGTCTATGAAAAAGCCCTGAAAGTCTTTCCGATGATGCCGGCCCTGTACGACGGCATGGCCGACGTGTTGGTGGCTGAAGGCGACACGAAGCAGGCCCAGAACGTATTGGAGGAAGCGGTGCGGTTGTCGCCGTTGGCGGTGCGTCGGCAGTCGCTGCTGGGCAAGCTGGCGATGACCAACGAGGATTACGAGACCGCGTCAAAAGCCTATCGCCAGGCGGTCGGGCAGGGGGCGCAATCGCGATTCAAGGATCCGGAGAGCAACCTTGGCCTGGCCCATGCCTTGATCAGCAAGGGCAGCGAGAAGGGCCTGGACACCCGGACGAGGCTGGAAATCAACACCACGCTTAGCGCGGTGGCGAAAGATAACCCCAGCGATCCGGGCCTGCAGGTCCGGGCGCGGCTGATGAAAGCAACGAGCCTGTTGCTCAATGATGCCGAAACCGCCGAAAAGCTCACCGAGCAAGCCTTGCAGCGTCTCGACGGCATGGAACAGTTCATGAGTGCCGAAGCCGCGCTGCTGGTGGCCAAGCAGCTACAGATGCTCGGCCAGACCAGCGCCGGCGAATCGATGCTCAAGAACTGCGCGGAGATCTATGGCGATGATCCGACCGTGATGCAGGGCATTGCCAAGCTCACCGACGACCCGAATATCCTTAACCAGGGCAACGCCGCCGCCGAGCTGAATCGCGAAGGCGTGCGTGTCTACAAGACCGGCGCGTTGCCTGAGGCGCGGGAATTGTTCCGGCGTGCACTGAAGCTGCAGCCGAAGAACATCAGTATTGCCCTGAACATGGCGCAATCCCTGCTGCACGGCACCGATACCAGTGTTGAATCGCAGCTGCTGCAGGAATGCCGTGCCTGCCTGAAACTGGTGGGCATGATGCCCGACACCGATGCGCGTTTTGCGCGTTATCAGAAACTGCGAAGCAAGGCATTTGGCGATGAATGACAGCGAACAAGCTCTCGATTTCTCCACGGTGATCGCGTCTACCGTGCATGACATGAAAAACTCCCTGACCCTGCTCATGCAGGCTCATACGCAATGGCTCGAGCGCCTGCCGGGACCTGCGCGGCAGACCTCGGAGCAGGGCGTGATGGAGTTCGAGTTTGCCCATCTCAATGGGCTGCTGGTGCAGTTGCTCGGGTTGTACAAGCTGGGCGTGAATCAATTGCCGCTGCATCCGGCCTACCACGAACTGGATGACTTCATCGAAGCGCAGTTGGCCGGCCATCAGGACGTGTTCCGCAGTCGCGGGATCATGGCCACCTATGAGGTCGATCCGCTGAGCCCGCTGGGTTTCTTCGACCGTGAGCTGATCGCGTCGGTGCTCGACAACATGATCAACAATGCCATTCGCCACGCGCGCCAGGCGTTGTTGATCAGCGTGAGCGACGAGGCTGGGCAATTGGTGCTGACCATCAATGACGACGGCGAAGGCTACCCGGCCGAAATGATTGAGCGCCAGGCCGAGTATGTGCAGGGCATCAACCACAGCAGCGGCAGCACCGGCCTTGGCCTGTATTTCGCCGCCAGGATCGCCGGGTTGCATCAGCGTGGCGGCTTGAGCGGGCATACCGAGATTGCCAATGGCGGTGTGCTGGGCGGTGGGGTGTTCAGGCTTTACCTGCCCTGAGCTGTCCATATCCCCGTCAGATGTTTATTGTCTCGGGATGCTTGATATTCCGAACAGCCGGAGCCTATTTTGTACGGGTTGCCGTTCGCGGCTCGCACATAACAAGGATTGCGTCATGACGACCGATGGCCAGTGTTCACTCGCACAGCGATTGACGGGCATTGATGAGATTGAATGTGTCACGCCGGATTTGAATGGCGTACCCAGGGGCAAGGTAATGAGCGCCGAGGGCTTCCTTGAAGGCCGGCGGTTGCAGATGGCGCGCGGTGTGCTGCTGCAATGCATCATGGGCGGATATCCGCCAGCGCGCTTTTACGGCAGTGACGACGGCGACCTGGCGTTGGTGGCCGATCCACAGCAGATCCACCGGCTGCCGTGGAGCCATCCGCCGCGCGCCTTGGCGATCTGCGACGCCGATGAGCTCAGCGGCGAAAGCTCACCTCTGTCGACGCGTGGTCAGCTCAAGGCCGTGATCGCTCGATATGCGGCGCTCGGGCTAGCGCCGGTAGTGGCGACGGAGCTGGAGTTTTTTGTGTTCGCGCCCAACCCGGATCCTTCCCAGCCATTCCTGCCGCCGATGGGCCTGGATGGTCGTCGCGAAGATGGCCAATCGGCGTTCAGTATCAGTTCCAACAACGGCCTGCGACCGTTCTTCACCGAAGTCTATGAATGCATGGCGGCGCTAGGCCTGCCGCGCGACACGTTCATGCATGAAATGGGCGTCAGCCAGTTTGAAATCAATCTGCTCCACGGCGATGCTCTGCTGTTGGCCGACCAGACGTTCCTGTTCAAGCATTTGCTCAAGGAGGTGGCCCTCAAGCATGGCCTGACGGTGGTCTGCATGGCCAAGCCGCTGGCGCGAACGCCGGGCAGTTCGATGCACATTCACCAGAGCATCGTCGAGTTGGGCAGCGGTCGCAATGTATTCAGCGACGATGCGGGCGAGCCGACCGCGACGTTCCGGCACTTCATTGGCGGGCAGCAGGCCGGCATGGCGGATTTCACCGCGCTGTTCGCGCCAAACGTGAATTCCTACCACCGCCTCTGCCATCCATTCGCGTCGCCAAACAATGCCTGTTGGTCCCATGACAATCGTTCGGCCGGGCTGCGCATTCCTGCGAGTGCGCCGGTAGCCCGGCGGGTCGAGAACCGCTTGCCGGGAGCCGATGCCAACCCTTACCTGGCGATTGCCGCCAGTCTGGCGGCGGGGCTCCATGGCATCGAGAATCGCCTGGAACCGGCTGCCGCGATCCAGGGCGAGTTCGAGGTGCCGGAGAATCTGTCTTTGCCATGTACCTTGCATGCAGCGCTTGAACGTCTCAAGCGTAGCCACTTGGCGAAGGAACTGTTCGGTAGCGAGTTCATCGAAGGTTACGTTGCCTCCAAAACCCTGGAACTGACCAGTTTCTTTGACGAAATCACGCCCTGGGAGCGGCGCGTTTTGGCGGCCCAGGCATAACGAACCGTCGCATTCGGGCTATCTTCCAAAGATAGCCCTTACTTACCTCAAGGAGCCGCTCGGAACGCCGATGCGCCAAATCTGGAAACCTTTTCGAGCGCTTTATTTCGCCTCGCTGATGATGCTCATCGGCTCAGGCCTTCTGAGTACTTACCTGGCCCTGCGCCTGGCCGCCGACAACGTGGACAGCCTGTGGGTCGGTGCGCTGATGGCGGCGAACTATTTCGGCCTGGTGCTGGGCGGCAAGATCGGCCACCGGCTGATTGGCCGCGTCGGGCATATTCGCGCCTATTCGGCTTGCGCCGGGATCGTCGGTGCGGCGGTATTGGGCCATGGCCTGGTGAACTGGCTGCCGGCCTGGATCGTGCTGCGGATGATTGTCGGCCTGGGCATGATGTGCCAGTACATGGTTATCGAAAGCTGGCTCAACGAGCAGGCCGATGCCAAGCAACGCGGGGTAGTGTTCAGCGGCTATATGATTGCTTCCTACCTGGGGCTGGTGCTGGGCCAACTGATCCTGGTCATGCATCCGGCCCTGGGCCTTGAATTGCTGATGTTGGTGGCGTTGTGTTTCGCCCTGTGCCTGGTGCCAGTGGCATTGACCCGGCGGATTCACCCGGCGCCGTTGCATCCGGCGCCGATGGAGCCGCGCTTCTTTATCAAGCGCGTACCGCAATCGTTGACCACGGTGTTGGGCTCCGGGCTGATCGTCGGCTCCTTCTACGGGCTGGCACCGCTGTACGCCTCCCAGCAGGGCCTGAGTACCGAGCAGGTCGGCTTGTTCATGGGCTGCTGCATCTTTGCCGGCCTGCTGGTGCAATGGCCGCTGGGTTGGCTGTCGGATCGTTACGATCGGGCCCTGTTGATCCGCTGCTTCGCACTGGCCCTGGTGGTGTGTGCCTTGCCGCTGGCCATCCTGTCGAAGGCGCCGCTGGAAGTATTGTTCATCGCTGGTTTCTGCTGTTCGTTGGTGCAGTTTTGCCTGTACCCGCTGGCGGTCGCGTTTTCCAATGACCACGTCGAGGGTGATCGCCGGGTGTCGCTCACCGCGATGCTGTTAGTGACCTACGGCGTGGGCGCCAGCATCGGCCCGTTGGTGGCCGGGGTGCTGATGAAGCTGTACGGCAGCCAGATGCTCTATGGCTTTTTCGCCCTGTTTGCGTTGCTGCTGGTATGGCGGATCCGGCCGAAAGCGGTCACCAACCTGCACCAGGTCGACGACGCGCCGCTGCATCACGTGGCCATGCCGGACAACATGACCAGTTCACCCTTGGTGGCGTGCCTCGATCCGCGGGTCGACGAGCAAGTGGTGCAGGAGCAGATGCAGGCCTCGCCCAATCCGGACGTCGAGCCCGAGCCTCAACCTGAATTGGAGCCGGTCACCGAAGGCGCCGACGACGAACTGCCACCGTCCGATTTCACTCAGGCCAGGCCCTGAGACCGGCATAAAAAAAACGGGCAATCCTTGCAAAGGGATTGCCCGTTTTTTTATAGCGCGCCGGAAATCAGAAGTCGTCTTTATCGAACCGACGGGCTTCACGCTGCAATTGATACACGAAGCGTTCCACCTGGCGTTGTACCAGGCCGCTGATGTTATGGAAGCGCACGCCTGCGAACGTGGTGTTGATCCGCTCTTCGAAATGCAGGTACCGTAGTTCCACCGGCGCGGTCATGCTGCCAAACGGTAGGGCGGCGATGAAGCGCTCGTAAACCTGGCCCAGCTGCAGCCGTTCAGTGATATCGCCATCGAAGCGCAGCTTGCAGCCGGTTGCGGAAATATCCAGCAGCTTGCCATTCACCGGTGATTTGAGCTTGTCGCCACCCAACTCCACGTTCACCAGTTGCGCCAGTTTCAATGCGGCCCGGAAGGCGTTGCGGCGCTGGTGATAAACCACTTCTTCAGGCAAGGCGCCGCGATAGCAGCGGCCATCGCTCGATTCCTGAATGGTCAATGGGCCGTTGCCCTCCCACGCGATGCGCACGCCGTCATGGAAACCCTCGACGCGAAACGGCTCGCCGGCCAGTAGGAAACGTTCACCGTCCCGAGGAATCATTTCGTCCAGGGCGATGGTGTTGGTTTCGCGATCGACATCCACCAGGTAACTCTGGAACCGCTGGCTGCGCTCGTGGAAGGTGATGATCAGCGGGTCGTGACTGTCTTGCAGCATCCGCAGATTGCCGGAGATTTCCAGAGGGGTGGCGAGGACCTTGGGCGGCTGCGGAGCATCATCCGCGTTTGAGGCATTGAACACGGTGGGTCAATCTCCAGGCAAAATACGACTACAAAGAGCCAGCATTTTGCCAGCATGTATCGCGCGTTGATAGTGCTCCGGCATCGTTCGCTTCATGCCTGGCTAAGCGGGCGGTGCTTGACCATTTTCGCGGTCGAGCCGCGAGCGTCATAGAGCGTCGGGATTTCGCCGCCATTGAGAATACGCAACTGATTGGCGGTGGCGGCCTGTTGCATCAGGATAGACTGGCCGTTTCGAGCATTGGCGGCCTGACACTGGTTGAGCAGGTCGTTGAGCACGGCGCTTTGCGACAACAGCTGATCGCCGATCGACGATTGGCTGGCCAATTGCTCAAGGCCACTGTTATTGGCGGGCAGGTTGAGGCTGGCGAGGATTTCGCTGCGCTTGCGGCCATGCTGGTCGAGCAAAATGATCAATGCCTGCTTTTGCGCCAGAATATTTTCCAGCAGGGGCATGTCCCGCCCGTGCAATGCCAGGGCTTCGGTCTGCAACAGCTCCAACAATTGTTGCGCTGGAGCAAAGTCGTCGATGATCAGTTGCAATAAATGAGTGTCGTGCATGGCTGGCCTTGGGTCTTAAGCGTCCAAAAGCCTGGCGCAGGCGGGGGCCTAGCGCTGGGCTTCGAAGTTGAGCAGCTTGCTGGCTACACGGTTGCTGTCGACTTGATAGCTGCCATCGGCGATTGCTGCTTTCAACGCGGCCACGCGGGCGTTGTCGACGACAGGTTGATCGCGCAGCTTGTCAGTGACCTTCTGCAACTGTTGAGCCTCATTGCTGAGGTGTACCGATTCCCCGTTGCTGACAGTGGCGGCCTGGTCGGCTGGCTTGGATTTGTCGGTTTCGACGGTTTCCTTGCTGGCGCTGGTGCGCGCAGTGCCTGTCAGGGGCGAGGAGCTGTTTAAACGATTGAAATCGATGACCATGGTAAAAAACCTCTGGGTATTTGGACGCTTGCCATGTTTTCGGCCATCCCCAAAAAAACTTTAGGCTCATTTTTCAAATGAACGAGCGCACGTCCGCGCTTGCCTTCGTACAAGGCACAGTCTAGGGAACACCAAGGTCAAGCGCCAGCCTGTCTACCCTCCTTACAGCCTCTTACATAGCCACTTCCACCTGGCCAGGCGCTATCACCTGTGCCTTGATGACCCGTTGGGAATTGAGGTTTTTCACCCGAATCTGTTCGCGCATGCCACCGTTGGCCAGGGCCTCGCCGGGCATCCGCACGGCCAGGGTGCCGCTGCGAGCGGTGATGACCACCTGATCGCCCTTGCGAACCACCTCGGCCTGTTCCAGATGCACCTGGGTCACTACCTGGTCGGCGACCATTGGTCGGACAAGTTTCTGCCCAATGGCCTCATCGACGGAGGTCAGGAAACCCTGGCTGATCTGGCTGACGTCGCGCTCACGCAGGACCACGTCCTGCGGCTCGACGATCCCGGCCCGCTTGAGTGGGCGAGTGGTGGTGACAATTTCCCGGTACAGGCGCACTTGAGCGGGCACGAACACCGTCCAGGGCGCGGCGCTATCGCAACGAACCTTCACCGTGACGCGGCCCAGGGGCCTGGCCGGGCTCTCCAGCGAGGCAGTCAATTCCTTGTCGCACATCGGCATCCGCAGGCGCGGGTCGAGCTGGTTGACTTCAATCTCGTAGCGACCTTCGGTTTGACTGGTTGCCAGATAGTCTTCTACGGTGAACTCAAGAAAGCCCTGAGTGACGCCGATAAGGAGATCAGGCAAGGTTACCGCAGCGGCACCAAGGGCAGGACCGCCCGAAGCGAGCAGGCAGGCAGCCAGCAGTGCACCGAGCCAGTGGCGGCAGTGAGTGGTCAGGCGTCGAGAAAATGTCGTTTGTGCGTTCATGCCGGTTCAATAGCAAGCCCCGTGCCGTTTAGTGATGAATGCGCGTCGGACACATTAGCGTTAGGTAGGAGTCAGGGCATGGCGGGAGTGATGGATTCGGTAAACCAGCGCACACAGCTGGTGGGTCAGAATCGCCTGGAGCTGTTGTTGTTCCGTCTCGACGGCCGACAATTGTATGGGATCAACGTGTTCAAGGTTCGCGAGGTGCTGCAATGCCCCAAGCTGACCCTGATGCCGAAATCCAGTCCCGTCGTGTGCGGTGTGGCGAATATCCGGGGAGCGACCATCCCGATTCTCGACCTGGCGATGGCGACCGGTTCCGGCCGACTGCTGGACCAGAGCAATCCGTTTGTGATCATCACCGAGTACAACACCAAGACCCAAGGGTTCCTGGTGCGATCGGTGGAGCGCATCGTCAACA
This sequence comes from Pseudomonas sp. R4-84, assembly GCF_054130985.1. Classification (NCBI taxonomy): domain Bacteria; kingdom Pseudomonadati; phylum Pseudomonadota; class Gammaproteobacteria; order Pseudomonadales; family Pseudomonadaceae; genus Pseudomonas; species Pseudomonas sp. R4-84. The sequence continues at coordinate 4,150,195 of NZ_CP096390.1, read as the reverse complement.
TGAACTGGGAAGAGATCCATCCACCACCCAAAGGGACAGGCCGCGACCACTACCTCACGGCGGTGACCCGGGTCGATAACCAGTTGGTGGAAATCATCGACGTCGAGAAAATCCTCGCCGAAGTGGCGCCGACCCCGGAAACGATTTCCGTTGGCGTGATAGATGCCGAGACCCAGCACAAGGCGGTTTCCCTGCGGGTGCTGACCGTCGACGATTCCTCGGTGGCCCGTAAGCAGGTCACGCGTTGCCTGCAAACGGTCGGCGTCGAAGTGATTGCGCTGAACGATGGGCGGCAAGCGCTGGATTACCTGCGCAATCTGGTCGACGAAGGCAAGAAGCCGGAAGAGGAGTTCCTGATGATGATCTCCGACATCGAGATGCCGGAGATGGACGGCTACACGCTGACATCGGAAATCCGCAGCGACCCGCGCATGCAAAAGCTGCACATCATCTTGCATACTTCGTTGTCTGGGGTGTTCAACCAGGCAATGGTCAAGAAGGTCGGCGCCGATGACTTCCTGGCCAAGTTCCGGCCCGATGACCTCGCTTCCCGAGTCGTCGAGCGAATCAAGTCAGCAGGCTAAAGGTCGGGCGCGTTGTGCGCCCGGCAAGTCAATACAGTGAAAAGAGGCGGTATTTTGTCTACGGGTAATTTGGATTTCGAACAGTTCCGGGTCTTCCTGGAAAAAGCCTGTGGCATCTTGCTTGGTGAAAACAAGCAGTACCTGGTGTCGAGCCGTCTCAATAAGTTGATGGAACAACAGGGCATCAAGTCATTGGGCGAGTTGGTTCAGCGTATCCAGACCCAGCCGCGCAGTGGCTTGCGCGAGATGGTCGTGGACGCCATGACCACCAACGAAACCCTGTGGTTTCGTGACACCTATCCCTTTGAGGTATTGAAGAACAAGGTATTGCCGGCGGCCATCAAGGCCAGCCCGGGCCAGCGCCTGCGGATCTGGTCGGCGGCCTGTTCGTCGGGGCAGGAACCGTATTCCTTGTCGATGTCCATTGATGAGTTCGAGCGCACCAACATTGGCCAGTTGAAAGGCGGCGTGCAGATCGTCGCCACCGACCTGTCCGGGACCATGCTCAACAACTGCAAGACCGGCGAGTACGACAGCCTGGCCATCGGCCGCGGCCTGTCGCCCGATCGCCTGCAACGTTATTTCGACGCCAAGGGACCGGGCAAATGGGTGGTCAAGGCGCCCATCAAGAGCCGCGTGGAGTTTCGCTCGTTCAACTTGCTGGACAGTTACGCCAGCCTGGGCAAGTTCGACATCGTGTTCTGCCGCAACGTGTTGATCTACTTCTCCGCTGAGGTGAAGAAGGACATCCTGACGCGCATCCACAGCACCCTGAAACCGGGTGGTTATCTGTTCCTGGGTGCGTCCGAGGCGTTGAACGGCTTGCCGGACCATTACCAGATGGTCCAGTGCAGCCCGGGGATCATTTACCAGGCGAAGTGATTGGTTTGGGTTAAAAAAAAGGGAGCCCCACGGGGCTCCCTTTTTTTATCGGTCGCTGCTGCCCCTGTGGGAGCGAGCCTGCTCGCGAAAGCAATATTCCAGGCGATGTCGATGCGGACTGACACACCGCTTTCGCGAGCAGGCTCGCTCCCACAATGGAATGCATTCATCTTGCGAAAGCGGCAGAAAAGCGGCATGCGGCGGAAACCGATTGCCGCTTTTCTGGCATTGCCGCTTTGCCGTTGCCCGCAAAGCCCCGGTTTACGGGGTTTCGGAAAGTGGCACGGCGCTTGCTAAAGCCTTCGTACGTACATTCTGGTCACCCAAAGGTTTCCGACATGAGCATCAGCTTCGATAAAGCGCTCGGTATCCACGAACAGGCCCTGAGCTTCCGCGCCCAGCGTGCCGAAGTCCTGGCCAACAACATCGCCAACGCCGACACGCCGAACTACAAGGCCCGTGACCTGGACTTTTCCAAGGTACTCGCCGAGCAGAACGAGAAGACCAAGAACGGCCACTTCGCCTTGAACATGACCAACAGCCGTCATATCGAAGCCGAAGGCGTAGGCAGCGGCGACGAATCGTTGATGTATCGCACGCCGATGCAGCCCTCGGTCGACCAGAACACCGTGGACGCTCAACTGGAACAGTCCAACTACGCGGAAAACTCCGTGAACTTCCAGGCCAGCTTCACCCTGCTCAACAGTAAATTCAAAGGGCTGGTATCGGCCCTGCGTGGAGAGTAAGTCATGTCGATCGCGAGCGTTTTCAACATCGCCGGCAGTGCCATGAGTGCCCAGACCACTCGCCTGAACACCGTCGCCAGTAACATCGCCAACGCCGAGACCGTTTCGTCAAGCATCGACCAGACCTACCGCGCCCGTCACCCGGTGTTCGCCACCATGTTCCAGGGTGGCCAATCCGGCGGCAGCGATTCGCTGTTCCAGGACCAGGACGCGGCGGGGCAGGGCGTACAGGTGCTGGGCGTCGTTGAAGACCAGAGCAACCTCGAAGCACGTTACGAGCCAAACCATCCGGCCGCGGACGCCAAGGGTTATGTCTATTACCCGAACGTCAACGTCGTCGAAGAAATGGCCGACATGATTTCCGCCAGTCGTTCGTTCCAGACCAACGTCGAAATGATGAACACCGCCAAAACCATGATGCAGAAGGTCCTGACCCTCGGTCAGTGATAAGGGGCGATTCATATGAGCGTCACCAATACAACAGGCGGTTTGAGCCTCAACGAGATTCTGGCCAACTCCTCGGTCAAGACCAATACCAAGGCCGATGGCCTGGGTGCGGCGACCAATGCGGCGAGTGGCAACCAGGAATTGGGCAAGGATGCGTTCCTGCAACTGCTCGTGACCCAGCTGAAAAACCAGAACCCGCTGGAACCCCAGGACAACGGTGAGTTCGTGGCCCAACTGGCGCAATTCAGCAGCCTGGAAGGCATCACCACGCTCAACGAAACCGTGAGCGGCATTGCCGGCAACTACAACTCGTCACAAGCGTTGCAGGCTTCGTCCCTGGTCGGCCGCTCGGTGATCGCTCCGGGTGACAAGGCCGTGGTCGACACCTCCAAGAGCCTCAACGGCACCGTGGTGGTTCCGGCGGCGGTGTCCTCCCTCACCGTCAAGATCATGGACAAGGATGGCAAGACCGTCCGCACCATCGATTTGGGCAGCCAGAAGTCGGGCAACTCTGCCTTCATCTGGGACGGCAAGAACGACGCGGGCACGACGGTAGAGTCGGGCACGTACACCTTCGCGGCCTCGACCACCATCGATGGCAAGGCCACGTCGCTGATCACCAACCTGCCGGCCACGGTCAGCAGCGTGACGATCAGCCAGACGGGCGGTGAGCTGATGCTCAACCTGGCCGGGCTGGGCAGCATCGCCCTGTCCAAAGTACAAACTATTGGTATGTAGAGCCGACTAACCGGCAAAAGGAGTCAACATGTCTTTCAACATCGGCCTTAGCGGTCTCTATGCAGCCAACAAACAGCTGGACGTGACCGGCAACAACATCGCCAACGTGGCGACCACCGGTTTCAAATCGTCCCGCGCGGAATTCGAAGACGTCTACTCGGCCACCAAGCTGGGTTCGGGCAGCAAGACCGTCGGCAACGGCGTGCGCCTGGCCAACGTTTCTCAGCAGTTCGGCCAGGGTGACGTGAACAACACCGGCAACGTGCTGGACATGGGGATCCAGGGCCAGGGCTTCTTTGTCCTGAGCAACGACGGCTCCCTGAGCTACACCCGTGCCGGTACTTTCAAGACCGACAAGGAAGGCTACGTCACCAACAGCGATGGCACGGCTCGTTTGCAGGGCTATGGCGTGGATGCCAACGGCAAGATCCTCAACGGTATCCTGACCGACCTGCGCATCGACACCTCGAACCTGCCGCCGCAAGCCACCAGCCTGGTTTCGTCGACCATCAACCTGAACTCGACGGCGACGCCGATCACTGCCGCGTTCAACCCGGCTGACACGGCGACCTTTACCAAGCAGTTCACCACCCCGATCTACGACACCCAGGGTAACCAGCACTCGATGGACCAATACATGGTCAAGACAGGCTCCAATACCTGGAACGTCTATACCTTGATCGATGGTCGTAACCTCGATGGCAGCTTGCCGACCACGACCGGTGCGACCGCGCCTGTTCCTTCGACCATGAACTTCGATTCGAGCGGCAAGTTGACCACGGTCACCACTCCGCCAGCGACCGTTAACAGCGATCTGGTGTTGACCGGCTGGGTTCCGGGCACCGTGACCAACGGAACCTGGACCGCCAACGGCGCCGCCAGCGCACCGACCATCACGATTTCGATGGGCAACACCACTCAGTTCAACGCCGACACCGCTCGTTCGATTCCTGCCCAGAACGGCTACGCCACCGGCCAGATCACCAACCTGACCATCGATGGCAGCGGTGTGATGCTCGCCAACTTCAGCAACAACCAGACCAAGCCGATCGGCCAGATCGCCCTTGCCAGCTTCACCAACGAGCAAGGCCTGCAGCCAGTAGGCGGCACCAGCTGGAAGGAAACGTTCGCCTCGGGTATCCCGGGCTACGATGCTCCACAGACCGGCACCCTGGGGTCGATCGTCTCCAACTCCCTGGAGGAGTCCAACGTCAACCTGACCAACGAACTGGTCGAGCTGATCAAGGCGCAGAGCAACTACCAGGCGAACGCCAAGACCATCTCTACCCAGAGCACCATCATGCAGACCATCATTCAGATGGCTTGATGCCGAAGGTCGCTTGAAAGCTGCACAAGGAGCCCCTCGAAAGAGGGGCTTTTTCATGAGCTTCAGTTTTGTATTGTTTGGGCCTGCCTCTTCGCGAGCAGGCTCGCGAAGAGGCAGGCCCAGGCGCCTACTTTTCGCCAGGCAAAAGAAAACCCCCGATAAACCAGCGGTCTATCGGGGGCTTCTTTCAGCGGGCGCCTTTACGCGCCCACCCGCTCAGCTTATTGGCAAGCTTCGCAATCCGGCTCGTCGATCGCGCAGGCTTTTGGCACTGGCGCAGGTCCTGCTGGAGCAGCCAGGACTGAGTCATCACCGTGGTTGCCGCCAGCGGAAACCGCGTTCAGCTTGCCGGTGTTGATGGTCGACTTCTCGGTGCTGGTGGCGGCCAAGGCACGGAGGTAGTAAGTCGTTTTCAGGCCACGGTACCAAGCCATGCGGTAGGTCACGTCCAGCTTCTTGCCCGAGGCGCCGGCGATGTACAGGTTCAGCGACTGAGCCTGGTCGATCCACTTCTGGCGACGGCTGGCGGCGTCTACGATCCACTTGGTGTCCACTTCGAACGCGGTCGCATAGAGCGCTTTGAGCTCTTGCGGGATGCGCTCGATCTGCTGCACCGAACCGTCGTAGTACTTCAAGTCGTTGATCATGACCGAGTCCCACAGGCCGCGGGCCTTGAGGTCGCGAACCAGGTACGGGTTGATCACGGTGAATTCGCCCGACAGGTTCGATTTCACGTACAGGTTCTGGTAGGTCGGTTCGATCGACTGCGACACGCCAGTGATGTTGGCGATGGTGGCGGTCGGTGCGATGGCCATGATGTTGGAGTTACGGATGCCTTTCTGCACACGGGCGCGAACCGGTGCCCAGTCCAGGGTTTCCTTCAGATCCACGTCGATGTACTTCTCGCCGCGCTGGGCGATCAGGATCTGTTGCGAGTCCAGCGGCAGGATGCCCTGGGACCACAGCGAACCCTGGAACGTCTCGTACGAACCGCGCTCGTCGGCCAGGTCGCAGGAAGCCTGGATCGCGTAGTAGCTGACCGCTTCCATGGACTTGTCGGCGAACTCGACCGCAGCGTCCGAACCGTACGGGATGTGCTGCAGGTACAGCGCGTCCTGGAAGCCCATGATGCCCAGGCCGACCGGACGGTGCTTGAAGTTGGAGTTCTTCGCTTGCGGCACCGAGTAGTAGTTGATGTCGATCACGTTGTCGAGCATGCGCACGGCGGTGTTCACGGTGCGTTGCAGCTTGGCGGTGTCCAGCTTGCCGTCGACGATGTGGTTCGGCAGGTTGATCGAGCCCAGGTTGCAGACCGCGATCTCGTCCTTGTTGGTGTTCAGGGTGATCTCGGTGCACAGGTTCGAGCTGTGGACCACGCCCACGTGCTGCTGCGGGCTGCGCAGGTTGCACGGGTCCTTGAAGGTCAGCCATGGGTGGCCGGTTTCGAACAGCATCGAGAGCATCTTGCGCCACAGGTCTTTGGCCTGGACGACTTTGAACAGCTTGATCTTGTTGTACTCGGTCAGGGCTTCGTAGTACTCGTAGCGCTCTTCGAAGGCCTTGCCGGTCAGGTCATGCAGGTCCGGCACTTCGGACGGCGAGAACAGGGTCCACTTGCCGTCATCGAAGACGCGCTTCATGAACAGGTCAGGGATCCAGTTGGCGGTGTTCATGTCGTGGGTACGACGACGATCATCACCTGTGTTCTTGCGCAGCTCGATGAACTCTTCGATGTCCATGTGCCAGGTTTCCAGGTAGGCACAGACCGCGCCCTTGCGCTTGCCGCCCTGGTTGACCGCAACGGCGGTGTCGTTGACCACTTTGAGAAACGGCACGACGCCCTGGGATTTGCCGTTGGTGCCCTTGATGTACGAGCCCAATGCGCGGACGGGGGTCCAGTCGTTGCCCAGGCCACCGGCGAATTTGGACAGCATGGCGTTGTCGTGGATTGCGCCGTAGATGCCCGACAGGTCGTCCGGCACGGTGGTCAGGTAGCAACTCGACAGCTGTGGACGCAGGGTGCCGGCGTTGAACAGGGTCGGGGTCGAGGCCATGTAGTCGAAGGACGACAACAGGTTGTAGAACTCGATCGCACGGTCTTCACGCTGCTTCTCTTCGATCGCCAGGCCCATGGCCACACGCATGAAGAAGACCTGCGGCAGTTCGAAGCGCACGCCATCCTTGTGGATGAAGTAACGGTCGTAAAGGGTTTGCAGGCCCAGGTAGGTGAATTGCTGGTCACGCTCGTGGTTGATCGCCTTGCCGAGTTTTTCCAGGTCGAATTCGGCCAGGACAGGGTTCAGCAACTCGTACTCGATACCCTTGGCGACATAGGCCGGCAGGGCCTTGGCGTACAGGTCGGCCATTTCGTGGTGGGTCGCGCTCTCGGCGACTTCCAGGAAGCTCAGGCCTTCGGCGCGCAGGGTGTCCATCAGCAGGCGCGCGGTCACGAACGAGTAGTTCGGCTCGCGTTCCACCAGGGTCCGCGCGGTCATCACCAGGGCGGTGTTGACGTCCTTGAGGGCGACGCCGTCATAGAGGTTCTTCAGGGTTTCGCGCTGGATCAGGTCGCCATCGACTTCTTCCAGACCTTCGCAGGCCTCGGTGACGATGGTGTTCAGGCGGCCCATGTCCAGCGGCGCGAGGCTGCCGTCGGCGCGTGCGATGCGGATCGAAGGGTGAGCCTGGACCGGCGCGTCGGCCGGCGCGCGGGTGGCGCGCTCCTTGGCGCGGGAGTCACGGTAGATCACGTAGTCGCGAGCCACTTTCTGCTCGCCGGCACGCATCAGTGCCAGTTCGACCTGGTCCTGGATTTCTTCGATGTGGATGGTGCCGCCCGAAGGCATGCGACGCTTGAAGGTCGCGGTGACCTGTTCGGTCAGGCGGGCGACGGTGTCGTGGATTCGCGACGAGGCGGCAGCGGTGCCGCCCTCAACTGCGAGGAACGCTTTGGTGATGGCGACGGTGATCTTGTCATCGGTGTAGGGAACGACAGTGCCGTTACGCTTGATCACGCGCAGTTGGCCCGGCGCGGTGGCGGACAGATCCGGGCTCGAATCGGCGGCCAGCGGCGCGGTGCCCTGCGGGTTCTCGCGAGTTGTGTCGGTGTGCATGGGTGTCTCCACGTTCTCTATGTTTATTTGGGCACCATCACGGTGCCCACCGTTCCGTCCTGAAGCACTACAACCGACTGGCGCCGGGTATAACAACTTCGGGACAGTAGGGCGCGGGCCTGCGGCGTCGCGTCCATCCGAAGTTCTTGGATCGCGAGCCTGGGCTCGGAACCTGGTTTATCAAGGTGGCAGCAAAGGACTGCAACACCCGTACCGTTCCGGTCGTTTTCGACCTTGGAAACGGTTGCCATCCGCAGGGGCGGTCTGGACTTGTGAAACAGCGGTGTTGCAGAAGGACAGAGGCGAGAAAAGCGCTTGAATTCTCTATCCGACTTGTGTTTGGTTTTTGGCCGAAAACCCTACATGTAGGGTTTTTTACGCGGCGGGCTACAAGATAATGCGTTTTCGGACATGAATCAACGTGCTGCCTGTGGATAAGCCTGTGCGTAATTTGTGTGCGAAACGAGGAACTCCTCTGTAGGCCGCGACCTAGCTGGAGCGAGCCTTTTTTCAACGATTCTGACGACTCGAAAACCGGCCGGAGTTTTTTGCGGGCGCGGACGTTACCACACAAATCCAGCCCGACCGAACGCATTTGTCCGCTTGTTTTCTGCGCAAGCCGCGTTTATACAATCGGCCGGTGCATGGGCGTGTTTATCCTCCTTTAACATGACAAACGATGGAGGGGCGGTGGGCATTGTGGGAGCGAGCTTGCTCGCGATAGCGTCGGACCGGTAACGGTGATGCTGGCTGACCCACCGCCATCGCGAGCAAGCTCGCTCCCACAGAGTTCCATGTGCCCCCACAACAATAAGAGGCCCCCCAGTGGAACAAGAAGCCTGGCAGATATTGATCGTCGAGGATGACCAGCGTCTGGCCGAGCTGACCCGCGAATACCTGGAAAGCAATGGCCTTCGCGTCGCCATCGAGGGCAACGGCGCCGTCGCGGCGCAGCGGATCATCGACGAGCAGCCGGACCTGGTGATCCTCGACCTGATGCTGCCCGGCGAAGACGGCCTGAGCATCTGCCGCAAAGTGCGCGAGCACTACGACGGCCCGATCCTCATGCTGACGGCGCGTACCGACGACACCGACCAGATCCAGGGCCTGGACCTTGGGGCTGATGACTATGTCTGCAAGCCAGTGCGGCCACGCCTGTTGCTGGCGCGCATCCAGGCCCTGTTGCGGCGCAGCGAGCCGGAGCCGTCCGTGCCGCAGAAACCGCGCCGCCTGGAGTTCGGGCCGCTGGTGGTCGACGACGCCTTGCGCGAGGCCTGGTTGCAGGACAAGGGGATCGAGCTGACCAGCGCCGAATTCGACCTGCTGTGGCTGCTGGTGTCCAATGCCGGGCGCATCCTGTCTCGCGAGGAAATCTTCACTGCCCTGCGCGGGATCGGCTATGACGGCCAGGACCGCTCCATCGACGTGCGCATCTCGCGCATCCGCCCCAAGATCGGTGACGACCCCGACCATCCACGGTTGATCAAGACCATTCGCAGCAAAGGCTACCTGTTCGTTCCCGAAGCTTGCGTAGACGCCGCTCCGTGAACTCGATCTTCCTGCGCATCTATGGCGGCATGTGCGCGGCCCTGGTGTTGGTCGCGGTACTTGGCGTACTGGCGCTGCATCAGCTCAACCAGACGCGTGCCGAGCAGTACCGCGAGCGCCTGGCCCATGGCACGTTTTCCTTGATGGCCGATAATCTGCGGCCGATGAACGGCACGGAGCGCCGTCGTGCCCTGGCGGTGTGGGCGCGCCTGCTGGGCATCCCGCTGGAACTGCAGGCGCTCAGCCAGGCCGACCTCGACCTGGGCCAGCGCACCCGCGTGCTGCGCGGGCAGGTCCTGGTGGAACAGACCGGCCCCCACGCGGCGAAGGTCTATCGGCTGGTCAGCGACGGCGAGCAGTTGACATTGGTAGGGGAGGTTCGCCAGATCAGTGAGCAATTGGCCCGGGCGACAATCTATTTACTGGCCGACGAACTGGTGCGTTACCCGGTGGCCGAGCAGCCCGAGCGGCTTGCACAACTCAAACAGGAAAAGGGCTTCGGTTTCGACCTGCGCCTGATGACCGTCGACCAGGCGGACATGGACGAAGACCAGCGTCGTCGGGTGTCCGAGGGCGATACGGTGATGGCCCTGGGCAAGGGCGGCGACTCGATCCGGGTATTCGCCGGGATGGTTGGCACGCCGTGGGTCCTGGAAATCGGCCCCTTGTACCAGATGAATCCGTACCCGCCCGAATGGCTGGTGCTGATCGCGGCGCTGGGCTTGAGCCTGATCGGTTTGATCGTCTACCTGCTGGTACGCCAGTTGGAGCGACGGCTGCGCGGCCTGGAATCGGCCGCCACCCAGATTGCCCAGGGCAGCCTGGAGACCCGCGTGCCGGCCAGGGACGCTGACTCGGTGGGGCGTCTGGCCGCTGCGTTCAATGCAATGGCCGAGCACTTGCAGCAGTTGTTGGCGATCCAGCGGGAGCTGGTGCGCGCGGTGTCCCACGAATTGCGCACGCCTGTGGCGCGCCTGCGCTTCGGCCTGGAAATGCTCGGCAGCGCCAGCACGCCCGAGGCCCGGGACAAATACCTGGCGGGCATGGACCACGACATCGAAGACCTGGATCGGTTGGTGGATGAAATGCTGACGTATGCGCGCCTGGAGCAGGGGTCGCCGGCGTTGAACTTCCAGCGGGTGGATCTGGATGCGCTGGTCAATCAGGTCATAGAAGAACTGGGACCTTTACGCGCCGGGATCACGGTGGAGCGTGGCCTGTGCCTGTCGGCCGCCGATTGCGACGACGCCTGGGTCGAGGCTGAGCCGCGCTTCCTGCATCGCGCCCTGCAGAATCTGGTGGGCAACGCCATGCGCCATGCCCGATCACGGGTGACAGTGAGTTACCAGGTGGGCCAGTTGCGCTGCCGGGTCGACGTCGAGGATGACGGGCCGGGGGTGCCGGAGGCCGCGTGGGAACGGGTATTCAAGCCGTTCCTGCGCCTGGACGACAGCCGGGCCCGCGCCTCGGGTGGCCATGGATTGGGGCTGTCGATCGTGCGCCGGATCATTCATTGGCATGACGGCCGGGCCTTGATCAACAAGAGCAAAAGCCTGGGCGGGGCGTGTTTCAGCTTGAGTTGGCCGAGGCATCAGGATCGGTCCTGAAAGGTGCGGCGCCTATGCCGCCCCTTCGCGAGCAGGCACTGGAGGTCTCAGGCCTCGATCCCCACCAGGCTCAACAACTGCCCATCCTTCACCCCGAACTGCCCTTGCAACTCACTGCCATGGCGCCACTCGGGCGAAAGATCGGTCAGTAGTCGCAGCCGCACCTGCCCATCATGGGACCACTCCAGCACCTCGGCATGTTCGAAATAGAAACGTTGCCCAACGATCGGGTACAGCGCCTTGAACAGGCTTTCCTTGACCGAGAAGGTCAGCGTAACCAGCAGCGCACGATCATCGCGCGAGACGGTCGCCATGCGCAGCAGTTCCGCAGGCGTGAGGATCTCGCCCGCCAGGCGCTCGGCGCGTTCGGGGTCGAGCAGGTTTTCCAGGTCCATGCCCAGCCCGTGCCAACGCTGCTTCTGCGCGACAATGGCGGCCGCCCGGCCGGTACTGTGGGTGATCGAACCGCTGACATGGGCGGGCCACACCGGCGCGCGGTCTTCGCCGATGGCGGGAATACAGGCGATTCCATCAAGCCGATGCAAGGCCGCCCGGGCGCAGACTCGCCCGGCGAGGAACTCCGCCTGGCGCTTGGCCACCGAGCGCTGGATGCTCGCTGGCGGCTCGATAGCGCTGTTGGGGAAATCGGCGGCGACGAGCAGCAGCGGATCGAAACGCGTACTGAGCAGCACCGTATCGGCCAGGGCATCGGGCAGCAGCCACTGTTCATCCAGAGGCGAGCAGCAGGCGGGCAGGGCGGGGAGTGGGTTCATGCCCGGCATTTTGCCGGGTTGGCTTGAGGCTGGGTAGTGGGAGAGGCTGAGAGCCGGATGCTCTTGTGGCGAGGGAGCTTGCTCCCGCTGGGCTGCGAAGCGGCCCCAAGATTGTAGGCGACCGCTACGCAGTCGAGCGGGAGCAAGCTCCCTCGCCACAAGAACGGTATGTGTCAGAAAATCTTCTTGAAGAACTTCTGCATGTCCGCCCATGACTTCTCATCGGCTTCCTTGTTGTAGCCGATGTCCGGCCCGCCATGTTCGCCGTGGCTCAGACGGTCGGCGTCGGGGTTGCTGAAGCCGTGCTTGGCGCCGTCGAGGCTGACGAACTTATAGTCGGCGCCGGCCTTGTCCATCTCGCTCTTGAACGCGGTCACGTTGTCTTCGGTGACCATGCTGTCCAGCGCGCCGTGCTCCACCAGGATCTTGGCTTTGACACTGCCTGGGGTGGCCGGGGTTTGGGTGACGAGGGCGCCATGGAAACTCACCACGCCAGCCAATGGGACGCCCTGGCGAGCGGCGTCCAGCACCACCTTGCCACCGAAGCAATAGCCGATGGCGGCAAGTTTGTCCGGATCGGTCTGAGGTTGTTTCTTCAGCAGGTCGAGCCCGGCCTGGAACCGCGCGCTGGCCGCCTTGCCGTCCTTGAGCGCGGCCTGCATGAAGGCCAGGGCGTCCTTGGGGTGCTCGGTATTCTTGCCGTCACCGTACATGTCGATCGCCAGGGCGCTGTAGCCCAGGCCGGCAAGGTCGCGGGCGCGGCGCTTGGCGTAATCATTCAGTCCCCACCATTCATGCACCACCACCACGCCCGGGCGCGGGCCCTTGACCGCGTCGTCGTAGGCGTAATAGCCGATCAGCTTCGTGCCGTCGGCACTGGTGTAGGGAATCTCCTGGGTCTGGATGGCGGCGTGGCTGGCGCTGCTCAAGGCCAGAAGTACAACGGCAAGCAATCTGCGCATGATCGATCTCCTTAAAAAAGTGGGTGCACACAGACTAGCCGATTCATTCAGCCCAGGTTCAGAGAACGTTCAAGGAGGGTTCAGGGAGCAATGGCTATCGTGGCGGCGACTTCACACAACCCTTGCTTCAAAAGGAACTGATCATGACTCATATGAAAAAACTGCTGCTTGCATTCACTGTATTGGGTGCCACCGCCATGGCCCCTGCCGATGACAATTTCGCCAGCCTGACCCTCGGCCAGACCAGTGACAAGGTCAAGAAATCCAACGCGCTGGACCGGAACCTGGGCAATCCGAACGCCGATGGCGTCATTGGCAAGGACACCACCTACGGCCTGCGCCTGGGCCGGCAGAACGATCAAGGCCGCTACTACGCCACCTATGACAACGTGTCGGGCAGCCACAACGGCATCAAGCTGCGCCAGGAAAACCTGCTGGGTAGCTACGATGTGTTTTATCCAGTGACCAGCAGCACCAAATTGTTCGGCGGTGGCACGGCGGGGCTGACCAAGTTGACCCAGGACTCCCCGGGCTTCAGCCGCGACACCGACATCGGCTACGCCGTTGGCTTGCAGGGCGGCGTCCTGCAACAAATTTCGCAAAACACCTCGGTGGAACTGGGGTACCGTTACCTGCGCAGCAATGCCAGCACTGAGATGAGCCCGCACGGGGGCGCGAAGGTCGGCTCCCTGGACCTGACCAGCAGCGCCCAGACTTACCTGTCCGCGAACTACACGTTCTAGGCGGCAGGCAATGGAGACGTGCAGCCGGGTCGGCCCAAGACGACCCGGCGCCTTGTTCGATACCTGCTGTCTTGAATCGCCTGGGAGAGGCCCATGAAACTATTGGTTGTCGAAGACGAAGCGCTGTTGCGTCATCACCTGCAAACCCGTCTCACCGACAGCGGCCATGTGGTGCAGGCCGTGGCCAATGCCGAAGAGGCCTTGTATCAGGTCCGCGAGTTCAATCATGACCTGGCGGTGATCGACCTGGGCCTGCCGGGTATCAGCGGCCTGGAACTGATTCGCCGCCTGCGTTCCCAGGACAAGTCCTTCCCGATCCTGATCCTGACCGCCCGCGGCAACTGGCAGGACAAGGTCGAAGGCCTCGCCGCCGGGGCCGACGACTATGTGGTCAAGCCGTTCCAGTTCGAAGAGCTGGAGGCCCGGCTCAACGCCCTGCTGCGCCGCTCCAGCGGTTTCACCCAGTCGACCATCGTCGCCGGGCCATTGCTGCTCGACCTCAACCGCAAGCAGGCGTCCCTCGATGAAGAACCGCTGGCGCTGACGGCCTACGAATACCGCATCCTCGAATACCTGATGCGCCATCACCAGCAGGTCGTCGCCAAGGACCGCTTGATGGAGCAGCTGTACCCGGATGACGACGAGCGCGATCCCAATGTCATCGAAGTGTTGGTGGGCCGCTTGCGCCGCAAACTGGAAGCCCCGGCCGGCTTCAAGCCGATCGACACCGTGCGGGGCCTGGGTTACCTGTTCAACGAGCGCTGCCAGTGATTCGTTCTCTGCGGCTGCGCTTGATGCTGGCCGCCATGACCCTGGCGGTGTTGTTCATGCTGGCGTTGCTGCTGGCGATGCAAGGCGCGTTCAGTCTGGCGTTGCAGGAATCCATCGAGCAACGCCTGGCGTCGGATGTGACCACGCTGATTTCCGCCGCCCGGGTGGAAAACAATCGACTGAAGATGCCGGCGCAATTGCCCGACGAACGCTACAACCTCGCCGATGCCCGGCTGTTGGGCTACATCTATGATCGCGACGGACGCCTGGTCTGGCGTTCGAAGGCGACCCAGGAAGAGCGCATCAATTACGTGCCGCGCTACGACGGGCAGGGCAACCAGTTCGCGCGTATCCGCGAGGATAACGGCCAGGAGTTCTTCGTCTATGACGTCGAGGTCAAGTTGTTGGGCGGCCAGAGCGCGGCGTTCAGTATCGTTACCCTGCAGCCGGTGCGCGACTATGAGGTCACCTTGCAAGGACTGCGGGACAATCTTTATCTGGGGTTTGGCGCTGCCCTGGCGGTATTGCTGGCGCTGTTGTGGATCGGCCTGACCTGGGGGTTGCGCGCCTTGCGGCGCCTGAGCCAGGAGCTGGATGAAATCGAAGCAGGCACCCGCGAAAGCCTCAGCTCCGCCCACCCCCGCGAACTGTTGCGCCTGACCGGCTCCCTCAACCGCCTGTTGCACAGCGAGCGCGAGCAGCGCAGCCGTTATCGGGACTCCCTCGATGACCTGGCTCACAGCCTGAAGACCCCGCTGGCGGTGTTGCAAGGTGTCAGCGAAGACATGGCCCGGCGCCCCCAGGACCGTGGACAGGCGTGGGTGCTGCAAACCCAGATCGAACGCATGAGCCAGCAGATCGGCTATCAGTTGCAGCGCGCCAGCCTGCGTAAAAGCGGTCTGGTGCGGCACCAGGTGCCCTTGCGTCCAGTGCTGCAAAGCCTGTGCGACACCCTCGACAAGGTCTATCGCGACAAGCGCGTTCGGGTCGATTTCGATCTGCCTGAGCAGGGCCAGGTGCCGATCGAACAGGGCGCCCTCCTGGAGATGCTCGGCAACCTTTTGGAGAACGCTTATCGGCTATGCCTGGGGGAGGTTCGGGTCAGCATGCACCAGACCCTCGGCGGTACGGAGTTGAGCGTCGAGGACGACGGCCCGGGTGTGCCACCGGACCAGCGTGCGCGGATTCTCCAACGGGGCGAGCGATTGGATCGCCAGCATCCGGGGCAGGGAATCGGGTTGGCGGTGGTCAAGGACATCATCGAAAGCTACGGCGCGCGATTGACCCTGGGGGATTCGGAGTTAGGCGGCGCGGCGTTTCGGATTCTTTTTCCGGTGGTTTGAGTGGCGTTTCAGTGTGTCGCGAGCCCCTGTGGCGAGGGGATTTATCCCCGCTGGGCTACGCAGTAGCCCCAAATGGGTGGCGGTGGTGTGTCAGACAGAATGCAGGGGGCCGCTTCGCAGCCCAGCGGGGATAAATCCCCTCGCCACAGGGCAGCACACCACAGAAGTGGGATATCCCCCATCAGTTTTCCAACTCCCGATAAGCCCCCGGCGTCACCCCGGTCCACTTCTTGAACGCCCGATGAAACGCCGACGGCTCGGAGAATCCCAACTGTTCGGCAATCTGCTGCAACGACAGATCCGCCCGGCCCAAATGGTAGATGGCGATATCCCGCCGCAACTGATCCTTGAGCTCCTGAAAGCTGGTGCCTTCTTCGCGAAGGTGCCGGCGCAGCGTCTGGGCGCTGATGTGCAGGTGTGCGGCGACGGTGTCCAGGTCGGGCCAGCGCGCCGTGTCGCGGCTGAGGAGGCGGCGCAGTTGGCTGGTCAGGCTGTGGCCGTCGTCTGGGCGCGACAGCAGGTCGGCGGGGGAGCGTTCGAGAAAATGCTTGAGGGTTCGCTCGTCCTGCAGCAAGGGCATTTCCAGGTAGCGACCATGGAACAACAAGCTGCTGCGTCGGGCCTCGAAGACCAGCGGGCAAGGGAACAGCAGGTCGTATTCTGCGCCGTGGCTGGGCTTGGCGTAGCTGAAGGTGGCCTGTTCCAGGCCGATCCGTTGGCCGATCAGCCAACTGCCGAGGCGATGCCAGATGACCAGCAGGCTTTCCGCCAGGAAGTGATCAGGGTCGCGTAGCGTCGACTCGTCCAGGGTCAACCGTACCCGGTCGCCTTCGCTCTCCAGGATCAGGCTCGGCGCATCGGGAAACAGGCTGTAGAACAACAGGCCGCGTTGCAGGGCTTTGCCCAGGGTCCGACAGTGGATCAACGTGTGACACATCATGGCAAACGTCCCCGGTTTACTCGGGGCGCTGCCGAATCCCAGGTATTCGTCCCCCAACGCCACCCACAGCGCCTGCAACAGGCGGGCGAACTGCTCGGGCGCGATGCGTGCCCGCGGCTCGTCGAGCAACTCCGGGCTGATGCCCAGCTGTTGCAGCAGCGACGAATAGTCAAAGCCTTGCCGGCGCGCGCCACCCAGGGCTGCGCGGGCGAAATGGCTGGCAATTGTGCGTTGGCGCATGAGGCATAGATCCGTCCGTTAGGCGAGCGATGGTAGCAGGGCGTCTGCGCTGGACAAGGCGGATATCCGCCAAATCCAGGAGTGAGAAATCGAGTCTTGGCGGGAATCCGCCATCCTTCACCACCTGTTTAATCGACGATGAATAAACAAAAACGTTATGGGACGCGGGTTGTAGGGCATTTCTTAAAAATGGCACGGGCCTTGCGATGTCCTGTGCAGGTCTGCCCCGTGCAGCCGACAAAACAAATCCCTCCAGTGCAGGAGGGTTCGCAATTGAGGTGTCGTGGACAACAGGTGGATGTTGTCATACGGGACTCTTGAGGAAGGTTTGCCATGACGACTCGTCAGCCCTTGTACAAATCCCTGTATTTCCAGGTGATCGTAGCCATTGCCATCGGCATTTTGCTCGGCCACTTCTATCCGCAGACGGGCGTTGCCCTCAAGCCGTTCGGTGACGGGTTCATCAAGTTGATCAAGATGGTCATCGCCCCGATCATCTTCTGTACCGTCGTCAGTGGTATCGGCGGCATGCAGAACATGAAGTCGGTCGGCAAGACCGGCGGCTACGCGCTGCTGTATTTTGAAATCGTCTCTACCATTGCCCTGCTGATCGGCCTGGTCGTGGTCAACGTCGTGCAACCGGGCAACGGCATGCACATCGACGTAACGACCCTGGACACCAGCAAGATCGCCGGCTTCATCAATGCCGGTAAAGACCAGAGCATCGTTGCCTTCATTCTCAACGTGATCCCTAACACTATCGTCGGCGCGTTCGCCAACGGTGACATCCTGCAAGTGCTGATGTTCTCGGTGCTCTTCGGTTTCGCCCTGCATCGCCTGGGTTCTTATGGCAAGCCGGTGCTGGACTTCATCGACCGTTTCGCCCACGTGATGTTCATCATCATCAACATGATCATGAAGCTGGCCCCGATCGGTGCGTTCGGCGCCATGGCCTTCACCATCGGCGCCTACGGTGTCGGTTCGCTGGTGCAACTGGGCCAGCTGATGATCTGCTTCTACATCACCTGCGTGGTCTTCGTGCTGGTGGTGCTGGGCGCCATCTGCCGCGCCCACGGCTTCAGCGTGGTCAAGCTGATTCGCTACATCCGTGAAGAACTGCTGATCGTGCTGGGTACCTCCTCCTCGGAATCGGCCCTGCCGCGCATGCTGATCAAGATGGAGCGCCTGGGTGCCAAGAAATCCGTGGTGGGTCTGGTGATCCCGACTGGCTACTCGTTCAACCTCGACGGTACTTCGATCTACCTGACCATGGCCGCGGTGTTCATCGCCCAGGCCACCGACACTCCAATGGACATCACGCATCAGATCACTCTGTTGCTGGTCCTGCTGCTGTCGTCCAAAGGCGCTGCCGGCGTGACCGGTAGTGGTTTCATCGTGCTGGCGGCAACCCTGTCGGCCGTGGGCCATCTGCCTGTGGCTGGCCTGGCGCTGATCCTGGGTATCGACCGCTTCATGTCCGAAGCCCGTGCCCTGACCAACCTGGTGGGCAACGCCGTTGCCACGATCGTGGTCGCCAAGTGGGTCAAGGAGCTGGACGAAGACCAGTTGCAGACCGAACTGGCCTCCGGTGGTCGCGGTATCTCCGACGTGCGTGAAGACGACGACGCGGTTGCAACGGCCGAAACCGCGCTGCCAACCAAGTAAGCTTCAGCCCGTAACAAGAAACCCGCTTCGGCGGGTTTTTTGTTGGGCCGTGCTTTCCGGGTGAAGTGCTTTTTGTGGCGAGGGAGCTTGCTCCCGCTGGGTTGCGGAGCGACCCCAGGATGTACCTGCCACTGAGGGGCTTCGTGTAATACGCAAGGGGCTGCTGCGCAGCCCAGCGGGAGCAAGCTCCCTCGCCACGACGGCCCTCTGGATTGAGCGGATTTGTCAGCCTAAACGACACGCTTGGTAATTGCCTCAACGCAAGCCCCTGCCTAGTCTTGGATGCACATCCGAAGCGGAGATTTTCCATGCAAGGCCCACTGGCATCGCTCAAGGTACTGGATTTCTCGACCCTGCTGCCGGGGCCGTTCGCCTCGCTGTTGCTGGCAGACATGGGCGCCGAGGTGCTGCGGATCGAGTCGCCGGACCGTCCGGATCTGTTGCGGATTCTGCCGCCCCATGACCAGGACGTCTCGGCCAGCCATGCCTACCTCAACCGCAACAAGCGCAGCCTGGCCCTGGACCTCAAGCAACCGGCGGCGCTGGAAATCATCAAGCGACTGTTGGACGACCATGACATCCTGATCGAGCAGTTCCGTCCCGGCGTGATGGAGCGATTGGGGTTGGGGTATGAAGCCCTGAAGGCGATCAATCCGCGGCTGATCTATGTGTCGATTACCGGCTACGGCCAGACCGGCCCCTATCAGGCGCGTGCCGGTCATGACATCAACTACCTGGCATTGGCGGGTCTGGCGAGCCACACCGGGCGTGTCGGCAGCGGGCCGTTGCCGATGGGGATGCAAGTGGCCGACATCGCCGGCGGCTCTTTGCACGGGGTGATCGGGCTGTTGGCCGCGGTGATTGCACGTCAGCAGACCGGGCAGGGGCAACACTTGGACGTGAGCATGACCGATTGCGTCTTCAGCCTGAACGCACTGGCTGGCGCCGGTTACCTGGCCTGCGATGTGACGCCTGGGTGGGAGAATCATGTGCTCAACGGCGGCAGCTTCTATGACTATTACCGTACACGCGACGGGCGATGGATGTCGGTGGGCAGCCTGGAGCCGGTCTTCATGCAGGCCCTTTGCGAGACGCTGGGGCGGCCGGAACTGGCGGTCCAGGGGCTATCGCCCAAGCTTGAACAGCAACAGGCCCTCAAACTGGCACTGCAAGCCGAGTTCGAGAAACACGACTTCGACGAGCTGTGCCGCTTGTTCGCGAGGGTCGACGCCTGCGTCGAGCCGGTGCTGAGCCTGGAGGAGGCCGTGGGGCATGCGCAATTGCAGGCTCGGGAATTGGTCAAGCAGGTGCCCCGAGAGGATGGTTCGACTCAGGCGCAGATGGCCTGTCCGTTGAAGTTTTCCGAAGGACTGCCCGAGCCTCGGCATATCGGCGCGAGGCTGGGAGCGCACACGGACCAGGTGTTGGGGGAGTTGGGGTTCAGTGAGGAGCGGATTGCCCGGCTGCGTGATGACAGGGTCGTTGTGTAGCGTCCTTTCTGGCCTCATCGCGAGCAGGCTCGCTCCCACTTGTGGACGCCGAAAATCCAGCGTGGGAGCGAGCCTGCTCGCGAAGGCGTCAGCCTGGACACTACAAAAAACAGCTACTCGACCCGCGTCTCCCCACTGAACACCAAAGTATTGCGGCAGCTACGGCACAAGTACCGCCGCCCCTGGCGCACCAGGCGGTGGCGTTGCGCTGTGAATGGGAAGTCGCTGCCGTCGCAAGGGCATTTGTAGATGTACCGGGTTGCGGTACGGCGTTTGATCTCGTAGGTGTGGCAACGGTTGGGTGGCAGTTCGTAGACCCCACGCATGATCAGTTGCCATTCCTCTCCATGGGCCTGGATACGGTCGCCAAACAGTTGGTGGGCGATCAGGTGCGCGACCTCATGGGCCACCGTCTGCTTGAGGAAATCCTCGGCGTTCTCCTGGTACAGCTGTGGATTGAAGCGCAGCAGATTTTCATGAAGGTGCGCGACACCGGCCTTTTGGCCGCGCAACTTGAGGCTGACCACCGGACGTTTGAAAGGACGTTTGAAAAAGGATTCAGCTTGTTGATAACACTCTTCGACGCGGGTATTGAGTTGCTCGAGCATGCTTTACGGGTCTCCAGAAAGCCGAGTATGCCGCAAGCGTTGGCCGTTGCGAATCGTTGAGGCGCCCAGCGGTCGTCCCCAGGCAGAACCACGCACAGAGGAAGGCCGCCTTGCGGCGGCCTGTGGTGGCAGATCGATTTTGGTTGGAGAGCCTTAATCCTTCAATAATCCTTCAATTGGTATAGACCGGGCCCACGCCCAGCCCCCAGACAATCACCGTGAACGCCATGATTGCCACCAGCACCACCAAACCCACGGCCAGCACCGAACTGGAAAACAGGAAACCTTCGTCCTGAGGGATGTTCATGAAGGTCGGCAGCCCTACGTACAACAGGTAGACCGTGTAGCAGATCGCCGCGGTCCCGACGATCATCCCCAGCCACATGTGGGGATAGAGCGCCGCCAGGCCGCCGATGAACAGCGGTGTCGCGGTATAGGTGGCGAACGCGACGCAGCGAGCCAGGCTCGGGTTGGCGTCATAGGTGCGAGCCATCCAGTGGATGAACGCTCCCATCACCGCCACGCCGCCCAACATGGCCAGGTAAGACATGATGGTCATCCACAGGGCGCTTTCCTGGGTGAGCATGACCGGTGGACGATTGCCGATGACCCATCCTACCTGCGTGGTACCGATGAACGCCGATACCGCCGGGATGGCCGCCAGGATCAGCGTGTGGGTGAGGTACATGTGGCTGATGCTTTCCTCCTGATCGCCACGGATTTCCTTCCATTCTTGATCAGGGTGGGTAAAGAGCCCCACGACATGATGGATCATAGTCAGTCACTCCTTTGTTATTGCCATCGCCCCCCAACGGAGCGCCTACGGGCCAATTGGCCAGGTAAGTAAAGGTCTGTAAGTGTGTGCGACCTTATGCCGCAGTATAGGAAGGAGTGGCCCTCAAGGGGATGGGGCGCTTAGAGCAAATCGCGCTGTAGCCGGGAACGCTAATCGCCGTTAGGTCTGTGCGCAGGGTTGCGCAACCCGACGGGGATAAATCCCCTCGCCATAAAGGCACCTGTCGTCAGCCTTCGCCGACAGCCAGTTTTTTGCGTAAAATGCCGGCCTTTCGTCACACCTCACGGATTTCGCGTCATGGGCACTCTTACGGTCAACCAGAACAAACTGCAAAAGCGCCTGCGCCGCCTGGCCGGTGAGGCGGTCGCCGACTACAACATGATCGAGGACGGCGACAAGGTCATGGTCTGCCTGTCCGGCGGCAAGGACAGCTACACCTTGCTCGACGTGCTGATGCATTTACAGAAGGTTGCACCGATCAAGTTCGACATCGTCGCGGTCAACATGGACCAGAAGCAGCCTGGGTTCCCGGAACATGTGCTGCCGGCCTACCTCGAGTCGCTGGGCGTCGAGTACCACATCGTCGAGAAAGACACCTATTCGGTGGTCAAGGAACTGATTCCCGAAGGCAAGACCACTTGTTCGCTGTGCTCACGCTTGCGCCGCGGAACGCTCTACACCTTCGCCGACGAGATTGGCGCGACCAAAATGGCCCTGGGTCACCACCGCGACGACATCGTCGAGACCTTTTTCCTCAACATGTTCTACAACGGCTCGCTCAAGGCCATGCCACCCAAGCTGCGGGCCGACGATGGGCGCAACGTGGTGATTCGCCCGTTGGCGTATTGCAACGAGAAGGACATCCAGGCCTATTCGGATTTCAAGCAATTCCCGATCATCCCGTGCAACCTGTGCGGCTCCCAGGAAAACCTGCAGCGCCAGGTGGTCAAGGAAATGCTCCAGGAATGGGAGCGCAAGACTCCGGGCCGTACCGAGAGCATTTTCCGCGGCTTGCAGAACGTCATCCCGTCGCAACTGGCGGACCGCAACCTGTTCGACTTCACCAACCTGCGCATCGACGAAAACGCCACGCCGCGGTTCGTCAATGTGGTGAACCTGTAAGGTTGCCAACCGGTTTTATCCACGGCGCTTGCGAGCGCCGTTTCTTTTTCAATACCAGGAGAGGGCATGCGCGATTACAAGTGGCTGCACGAGTATTGTCTGAACCGCTTCGGTTCGGCGGCTGAACTGGAAGCCCACCTGCCTGTACCCAAGACCCCGGCGCAACTGCGCAAGATCAGCGACGACCGCTACCTCTCGACCATGGCCCTGCGGGTGTTTCGCGCCGGGCTCAAGCACAGCCTGGTGGACGCCAAGTGGCCGGCGTTTGAAGAGGTGTTCTTCAAATTTGATCCGGAGAAAGTCGTGCTGATGGGCGCCGAGCACCTGGAGCGGCTGATGCAGGACGCGCGGATCATTCGCCACCTGGGCAAGCTCAAGAGCGTGCCGCGCAACGCGCAGTTGATCCTGGACGTGGCCCACGAAAAGGGCAGCTTTGGGGCGCTGGTCGCCGACTGGCCTGTGACTGATGTCGTGGGCCTGTGGACTTATCTGAAGAAACACGGCCATCAACTGGGCGGCCTGTCGGCACCGCGTTTCCTGCGGATGATGGGCAAGGACACATTCGTGCCCAGTTATGACGTGGTAGCGGCGCTCAATGCCCAAGACATCATCGACAAAGCCCCCACGAGCCTGCGGGATCTTGCGACGGTGCAGGCAGCTTTCAATCAGTGGCATGAAGAGAGTGGCGGGCGGCCGATGTCGCAGATTTCGATGATGCTGGCTTATACCGTGAATCATTGAGACCGGGTTGCGGCCATCGTCGGATCGCCGCCCGGAGCAAGCTCGCTTTCACAGGGGATTTTCAGCGTTTACAAGTCCACTGTGGGAGCGAGCCCTGCTCGCGAAGGCGGCGTATCAGGCGACGGCGATATCGCCTTCGCCAGCCAACCGCCGGTTCAACTGAAACCGCCAGCGTACGTACAGCAACGCCGAGCAGAACACCGCCACGCTCGCTGCCATTTCCAGCAAGCCGAACACATGCCGGTTCGGATCGTAGGCGGCCAGGGCGCCCTTGATGAAATACAGATTGACCACGAAACACATCCAGGAATGCCCGCGGGCGCTGCCGCTGAGCATGCCCGGCGCGAGGATCAGCAGGGGCACCAATTCGATCAGCAAGATCACCCACGGGCGCGCGCCGTGCAGGTCGGCAATGAGCAAGTAATACGCGCTGAGCAACCCCACCAAGCCGAAAAAGCACAGCAGGCTGACGGCGCGGGCGATGCGTACGCGTGGCTCCAGCCATTGGATGGGCGGCAGGATTTTCGGCTTCTTAGCCACGGCCGTTCTCCAGCAACAGGGCGGTTTTCGCCAGGCGCAACCCCAAGGCGCGGCACAAGGCAACTTCGTGTTCGTTCAAGCCGCTTTTGCCATCGGCGCCAGCATGGTGGCTCGGCCCGTAGGGCGTACCGCCGCCCTGGGTATCGATCAAGGCCGACTCGCTGTAAGGCAGGCCGGTGATCAGCATGCCGTGATGCAGCAGTGGCAGCATCATCGATAACAAGGTGGTTTCCTGGCCGCCATGCAGGCTCGCGGTGGAGGTAAACACGCCGGCCGGCTTGCCGACGAGGGCTCCGGTGAGCCAAAGGTTGCTGGTGCCGTCGAGGAAGTATTTCAGCGGCGCGGCCATGTTGCCGAAACGGGTCGGGCTGCCGAGGGCCAGGCCGGCGCAATTTTTCAGGTCATCGAGCGTGGCGTACAGCGGGCCTTGTTCCGGAATGTCCGGCGACACCGCCTCGCACTCGGCGGAGATCGCCGGCACCGTACGCAACCTCGCTTCCAGGCCGGCCTGCTCGACGCCCCGGGCAATCTGCCGGGCCATTTCGTTGGTAGAGCCGCTGCGGCTGTAATACAACACCAGGATGTACGGCGCGCTCACGGCAGGATCTCCAGAATCTTTTCCGGCGGACGGCCGATCACGGCTTTGTCGCCGGCTTCGAGGATCGGCCGTTCCATGAGCTTTGGATGGGCGACGATGGCAGCGATCAGATCGTTCTCGCGCAGGTTCTCGTTGGCCAGGTCCAGCGCCTTGTACTCGTCCTCGCCGGTGCGCAGCAATTGCCGCGCGCTGATGCCAAGCTTGCCCAGCAAGCCCTTGAGCTGCGCGGCGTCGAGCGGGGTTTCCAGATAACGGATGACGGTGGGCGTCAGGCCGCGGGCCTCCAACAGTTCCAGCGCACCGCGGGATTTGGAGCAGCGCGGGTTGTGATAAAGCGTCAGATCAGTCATGAGCAGGTCGCATCTTGCGTAAGGTGGCGGCTATTCTACTGTGCAGCGCGGCGCCTAGCACGTGATGGGCGGCCAGCGTTCACATTTCAGACAAGGATTGGCACATGACAAGGCGATTGGCGGCGGCACTGGCTTTTTTCGGCATTCTATTGCTCGCCGGCTGTGGAAACGATTATGGGGTGGACCAGAACGGCCAGCCGATCGCTTCGAAGCGGTTGGACAAACAATGGGTGGTGCTCAATTACTGGGCCGAATGGTGCGCACCCTGCCGCACTGAAATTCCGGAATTCAACGCGCTCGCCGAGCAGCTCAAGGGTCGAAACGTGGGCGTGTTCGGTGTCAACTTCGATCAGGTACAGGGTGAAGAGCTCAGGAGCGCCAGCGAAAAAATGGGGATTCGCTTCAGCGTATTGGCCCAGGACCCGGCCGAATTCTTCGATATCCCTCGCAGCGAAGGATTGCCGGTGACCTACATCATCGATAACCAGGGCAAGGTGCGTGAGCAATTGCTTGGGGAGCAGACGGCGGCGGCGGTGATGGCGAAGCTGGAGGCGTTGCAGGCGCTGAAATAGCGGGGTTCAGTGGCGAGGGAGCAAGTCCCTCGCCAGTGCCTGGTCAGGCAAGGCCTCAGCCTTCCTCCAACCACCAGCGCAGCGGCTTGCCCTGGGCGGGCCAGAAACGCATCTGTTCGATGGGGGAAACATCCCAGCGTTCGACTTTCTGTAGCGCCTGCAAGAATCGCGTCTCCTGCTCCATCACTGCCGGGGGGCAGAGTTTGCGGGTGCTGCCGATCTTGCCGAAACTCAGCCGGTCGCCTTCCAGGGTGTAGGGCGCAAACCAATGGTTGCAGCCGGCATTGCCATAGGCCCGGCCATCATCGCCGAGGGTGATGGTCAGGTGGCTGTAGTCCATCAATGGCCGCTCACCGATCCATTCAAGAATATAGCTGCGGTTTTGCTGCAGCTGCACCGGATCGGCGGCGCAACCCATCAGGCCAGCGCCGACCAGCGTGGCCAGGAACAGGCGTTTCATCAAGCGGCTTCCTGGCATTGGGGGCACAGATGCTTCTCGCCGACCGTCTGCCAGCCCAACTCGGCAATGCGCGCGGTGGCGGCCGGTTTCTGGGCCTTGGTGCCGAGCTTGGCATCGACGGCGAATTCGAAGCTCAGTTCCTTGGTGCAGCGGTCGCAATTGACCTGCCAGGTGTGGATCGCCAGTTCGCCGAATACCGGGCCGGTAGTCATGGCGGTCCACTGGCCCATTGGCTTGAGCAGATGGCGAACGGTGTCCACGGTCAGGCGCATGGACAGGTCCTTGCTGCCCTTGAGGGTCACGAGCAATACGTCGTTGGCCTGGATCGAACCGCCATTGCCAGTGACCTGGTAACGGCCTGGCGCCAGGGCGCGGACCTCGGTCAAGGTGTGCTGCGGGTTCATCAGGGTGTAGCGAAAATCGTGTTCGGCCATGGGTCCTCCAAATAGGCGCGACATGCTAGCACGGGGCATGGCTGGGGCATGGACTCGATGAAAGGTTGGCCGACGAAACTCCATTCACTCTGGGAGCGAGTCAGCTATCTATCAGGTTTTGCGGCGCGCCGGCGGCCCAGGCTGCGATGTTATCCAGTGTGGTCGTGGCGATGGCGGCCAACGCTTCGTGGGTCAGGCACTGATGCGAGCCTCGCTGGCCAGGCGATTGATGGCCAGCTCCAGGTCTTCCAGGGCCGCCGCGGCCTTCGGATCCTTCTGCTTGAGCAGGGTTTCGCTGCGCTGGCAGGCCGCGCGCAGTTGCGGTACGCCGCAGTAGCGCGTGGCACCGTGCAGGCGGTGGACCCGCTCGATCAGGGCATTGTGATCGTTGGCTTCGCTGGCCTGGCGAATCGCCTCCCGGTCGGCTTCGAGGGATGCCAGCAGCATCGCCAGCATATCCGCCGCCAAGTCGGCCTTGCCGGCGGCCAGGCGCAGGCCTTCTTCATGATCGAGCACCAGCAGCTCACCGCTGCGATGGGCGTCCGCGCCCCGGTCCGGCACCTGGTTGCGCAAGGCCAGGCCGGTCCATTTGAGCACGACCTGGGCCAGCTGCCGCTCGCTGATGGGCTTGGTCAGGTAGTCATCCATGCCGCTTTGCAGCAGGGCGCGTTTTTCGTTGGCCATGGCGTGGGCAGTGAGGGCAACGATCGGCAGCGGTGTGCAATGCCGCTCACTTTCCCATTGGCGGATCGCCTCGGTGCTCTGGCGACCGTCCATGCCGGGCATCTGCACATCCATCAGGACCAGGTCGAAGGTTTCCTGTTGCACCGCCTCGACCGCGGCGTACCCGCTTTCCACCGCCAGCACCCGGGCGCCCAGGTCCTCCAGCAGGGTTTGCACCAACAGCAGGTTCGCCGGGTTGTCGTCCACGCACAGCACTTTTGGCGCTCGGCTGGCCACCGGTTCATTGGGTTCGTTGCGCGTTGGGCGGGGGTTGACCAGGTCGGAAAGCGACCGCCGCAACTTACGCGTGCAGGCCGGCTTGGCCTGCAATTGGCTGTGGGGGTTCGGGACGGAGAGGTGGTACAGCGTTTGTTCGGTGGTAGGGCACAGCACGAGGACTTTGCAGCCCAGGTGTTCCAAGTCCCAGATGTGCTGGTTCAAGCGCTCGGGTGGCATGTCGTTGCTGGTGATGCCGAGCACCGCCAGGTCGATGGCCTGTTCGGTCTGGTGAGCAACCGTGACTCCGTTGGTCAGGTTCTCCAGCGTGTTGAACGGCGTGACTTGCAGGCCACAGTCTTCGAGCTGGTGCTGCAAAGCCTGGCGCGCCAACTCGTGATTTTCCAGGACGGCCACCCGCCGGCCCAGCAACGGCGGGCCGGGGAGATCCTCGGCGTCATCGCGGGTCTTGGGCAGGCGCAGGCTGATCCAGAACTCCGAGCCTTCGCCTGGCGTGCTGTCCACGCCGATCTCGCCGCCCATCTGTTCCACCAGCCGCTTGGAAATCACCAGGCCCAGCCCGGTGCCGCCGGGTTGCCGGGACAAGGAGTTGTCGGCCTGGCTGAACGCCTGGAACAACGCGCGAACGTCCTGGCTGGACAGGCCGATACCGGTGTCCTGGATGCTGATGCGCAGCTGCACGCTGTCTTCGTGCTCGTCTTCGAGCATCGCGCGGGCGACGATGGTGCCTTCCCGGGTGAACTTGATGGCGTTGCTCACCAGGTTGGTGAGGATCTGCTTGAGACGCAGCGGGTCGCCCACCAGCGACAGCGGCGTGTCCCGGTAGACCAGGCTCACCAATTCCAATTGCTTGGCATGGGCGGCGGGGGCGAGGATGGTCAGGGTGTCCTGCAACAGGTCCCGCAAGTTGAACGGGATGCTGTCGAGCACCAGCTTGCCGGCCTCGATCTTCGAGAAGTCGAGGATTTCGTTGATGATGCCCAGCAGGCTGTCGGCGGATTTTTCGATGGTGCCCAGGTAGTCGAGCTGGCGCGGGGTCAGTTCGCTTTTCTGCAATAGATGGGTGAAACCCAGGATGCCGTTGAGCGGCGTGCGAATCTCATGGCTCATGTTCGCCAGGAACTCGGATTTGATCCGGCTCGCTTCCAGGGCTTCCTTGCGGGCCAGGTCCAGCTCGATGTTCTGGATCTCGATGGTTTCCAGGTTCTGGCGCACGTCTTCGGTGGCCTGGTCGATGCTGTGTTGCAATTCCTCCTGGGCGTTCTGCAAGGTCCCGGCCATGCGATTGATGCCCGACGCCAATTCATCCAGCTCTTGACTGCCCAGCGGTGGCAGGCGGGTTTCCAGGTGCCCATCCTTGAGCTGCGCCACGGCCTGCTTGATCTGGCTCAGCGGACGGTTGATGGTGCGGCCCATGCGCAAGGCCAATAGCCCGGTGCATCCCAGCCCGGCGGCGATCAGAAGCAGGCTGGCGAACAGGCTGCGGTAACCGCGCAGCAACATGCCGCTGTGGGACAACTCCAGCTCGACCCAGCCCAGCAGGCGGTCGGCCTCTTCGGGGATCAGTTCGCCGGCCAGGTTGCGGTGCTTGCCGAACACCGGCAGCAGGTAGCGGGTGGCGTCGTTGCCGGTGCGTTGCAGCAGTTGACTGCTGTTGCCTTCCGGTGCCCGGTTGAGCATGGTCGGGCCGGCGTGGGCCAGCGGAGCGCGGTCGGGGGCCAGGAAGGTCACGGCCCGGACATCGGCTTGCTCGAGGGACTGGGTGGCGATGCGCTCCAGCAGTTCGGTGTCTTGGCGGCTAAGGGCGGGGGCGACCAGCGGCGCCAGCTGTTCGGCGATCATTTCGCCCCTTTGCAGCAGTTGGGCATGCAGGTCCGATTGCTGCATCCAGGTGAAATAGCCGCCCAGAACCAGCGCCATCAGGCTGGTTGGCAACAGGGTCAGCAACAGCACACGGCCTTTGATTCCCAGTTTCTTGAGCACACCTTGTCTCCTGCATCCAGCGGTCTGATTGAGCTTTGCGCGCATCCGGCACGCAACACCTGCGCAGTGTAGCGATTTGCAGGCGAGCCTTCTCCGTAAAATTCATGTCGCCGTGCATCCGCGTCGCTGCCAGGATTGAGCGGGGCGATACGCGGCGGTTGCCTGTAGGGAAGCGATCTTGAATAATTGCTCAACTGAGAATTATTTGCAGAAACTGATGAGCCCCCACGCCGCCGTGCCGCCCCGTATCCTTTCCATAGAAGACGACCCCGTACTGGGTGCTTATGTTCATGAGCATCTGGGCCGCAGCGGGTTCGACGTCACTTGGTGCCAGAACGGCCAGGAAGGCCTGGATATCGCCTGCCGGCAGGCTTTTGACGTCGTGTTGATGGACATCCTGCTGCCCGGCCTGGACGGTCTCGCGGTGTTGACGCATTTGCGCAAGCGCCAGGCGACGCCGGTGTTGCTGATGTCCGCGCTGGGCGCCGAAGCGGATCGCATCAGTGGCTTTCGCCTTGGTGCTGACGACTACTTGCCCAAGCCCTTCAGCATGGTGGAGCTACGGGTGCGCATCGAGGCCATCCTGCGGCGAGTCGCGCTGGACCGACGTCCGGCCCAGGTGGCGATCCTGCGCCAGAGCCAGGATCTGGGTTTCGACGAAGAGCGCAGCGATGTGCAGGTCCAGGGACAATGGGCGGGGTTGACGCGCAGCGAATATCGCTTGCTGGACGTGCTGCACCGCAGCGGCGAAGAAGTGTTGAGCAAGGCCTTCCTGTACCAGCACGTGTTACAGCGCGGTTACGCCCCCCACGATCGCAGCCTGGACATGCATGTCAGCCAGATACGCCGCAAGCTCAAGGCCATCGGCTATACCCAGCGCGAATTGCGCACGGTGTGGGGCAAAGGCTATGTCTTGAGTGTTGTCGATGAAATGGTCTGACCTGCCCGGCAGGCACTCGCTGTTCTGGAAGCTGGCATGCCTGCTGGTAGCGTTCTGCTTGCTGATGATCTGGCTGAGCTGGTCCTGGGGGCGCTACATGGAAGTGCGCAATCAGTTCCTGTCGGACGAAGCCCGCGGCACCCTCACGCGTTACGCCGCCGAAGCTGAGCAGGCGTGGCTGACCGATGGAAGCGCGGGCGTCGATCAATGGGTCTACGCTATGCAATATCGTGAAGCGAGCTGGGTAGGGGTCATTGGCGGTGACTTGCAGTCACTGAGCGAACACCCGCTCACGGACAGGGAAATCGAGCGCCTCACCTTTCTGCGCGGCCTCGATTGGCCCATCCACAAAAAGGGACGGCCGTGGTTGCGGGTGCCTTTCCCAGAGAATCCATCCATCGGCAGCCTGGTGATCGAACTGCCCGAGCGTTTCCTGCCGGGACGTTATCGAGTGTTCTGGCGCGTGATCACCAACGGTGTCATTCCTGGGCTGTTTACCCTGCTGCTGTGTGTCGGGCTGTATCGCTTGCTGGTGGTGCCGCTCAATCAGCTGCGCGAACAGGCCAATGCCTGGCGCGCCGATCAGTTGAACGTGCGCCTGCCTGCCCGTACCACCGATCGCGCCGACGAACTGGGCGAACTGGGCCGCGCTTTCGATCAAATGTCCGAACGCCTCCAATCCACCGTCGCCCTGCAACAGCAACTGCTGCGAGACCTGTCCCATGAATTGCGCACGCCCTTGAGTCGCTTGCAGGTGGCGGGCGACAGTGAGCAGGACCTGATTCGCCTGCGCGAGCGCGTCGCCCGGGAAGTCGACTGCATGCAGGGGCTGGTCGAAGACACCTTGCAACTGGCCTGGCTCGATACCGACCGGGCGCCGTTGCCCGCCGAGGCGATCCAGGTCCAGGCGCTGTGGGAAATGCTCACCGAAAACGCCTGCTACGAAACCGGCTGGCCGGCGAGCCAGTTGCAATGCGCCGTCGACGCCAGCTGCTGGGTGCAAGGCAACCTCAATACTTTGGCTCAGGCCTTGGAAAACATCCTGCGTAACGCTATTCGCCATTCACCGCCCGGCGGCATTGTGCGCCTGGATGGTCGGCGTGAGGATGGGTTCTGGCTGCTGTGGCTGGAAGATGAAGGCGGCGGCGTGGCCGAGCAGGATCTCAACCGCATCTTTGATCCGTTCATCCGCCTGGATGGCTCCCGGCCAGGGAACGGCGGGTTTGGATTGGGGTTGAGCATCGCTCGCAACGCGGTGGAGCGCCAAGGCGGGCGGGTGTGGGCGCACAATGGCGTGAAAGGGTTGCGCTTGAATCTGCGGCTGCTGGCCGTTGAGCCGCACACCGCCGACGTGGCGAGAGAGCTTGTTCCCGCTGGGGCGCGAAGTGGCCCCTTACAAACGGTCTGAAATACCGCGAAGTCCCGATTGGGGCGGCTTTGCCACTCAGCGGGAGCAAGCTCCCTCGCCACGGGACTGCACCGATTCCTAAAGGCTTATTCCCATAAGCCATAACCCCCTCACTTTGCGTGATATGGCCTCGCCCGGTTTGCCGGTATGATAGGCGCCCCCGCAGCCCGGATTGCGAATACGCCATGACTTTGCAGTACCCAACCATCGCCGATTGCGTCGGCAACACTCCGCTGGTTCGCCTGCAGCGCCTGCCTGGCGCGACCAGCAATACGCTTTTGCTCAAGCTCGAAGGGAATAACCCGGCGGGTTCGGTCAAGGACCGACCGGCGCTGTCGATGATCACCCGCGGCGAATTGCGGGGCCAGATCCAGCCCGGCGATACGCTGATCGAGGCGACGTCCGGCAATACCGGCATCGCCCTGGCGATGGCGGCGGCGATCAAGGGCTACAAGATGATCCTGATCATGCCCGACAATTCCAGCGCCGAGCGTAAGGCCGCGATGACAGCCTATGGCGCCGAATTGATCCTGGTAACCCAGGAAGAAGGCATGGAGGGCGCCCGGGACTTGGCCGAACGCATGCAGGCCGAGGGGCGTGGCAAAGTGTTGGATCAGTTCGCCAACGGCGACAATCCAGAAGCCCACTACACCACCACCGGCCCTGAGATCTGGCGCCAGACCGACGGCACGATCACCCATTTCGTCAGCTCGATGGGCACCACCGGCACCATCATGGGCACGTCGCGCTATTTGAAAGAACAGAACCCGAACGTACAGATCGTTGGCCTGCAACCAATGGAAGGCTCGGCCATCCCCGGCATCCGCCGCTGGCCCGAAGAGTATCTGCCGAAGATCTACCAGGCCGACCGCGTGGACCGCATCATCGACATGGCCCAGAGCGAAGCCGAGGACGTGACCCGGCGCCTGGCGCGAGAAGAAGGCATCTTCTGCGGCGTGTCTTCGGGCGGTGCCGTGGCGGGCATGCTGCGCCTGTCCCGGGAAGTTGAGAATGCGGTGATCGTCGCGATCATCTGCGACCGTGGCGACCGTTACCTGTCGACCGGCATTTTCGACGCGCCCAACTGATGGCCAAGCAAGAAAGAGGCTTGCGCTTCCAGCCCAGCGGCGGAAGCCGGGCCCCGCAAGTGCCCACCGGTAAAAAGCAGCGCTTGACCATCGAACGCCTGGCCAACGATGGCCGGGGCATTGCGTTTGTCGACGGGCGCACCTGGTTTGTCATCGGCGCCCTGGCCGGTGAAGAAGTCGAGGCGCGGGTGCTCGGTGCCCACGGCAAGGTGGTCGAGGCCCGCACTGAACGGGTGTTTTCGCCCAGCGAGCTGCGTCGTGCCGCGCCGTGTGTCCATGCCGGTCGCTGCGGTGGATGCAGCGTGCAGCATCTGCCCCACAACGAACAACTCGCCCTTAAACAGCGCATGCTCGCCGAGCAGCTGTCACGGGTGGCGGGCGTTGAGCCGCAAGAATGGGCCGAGCCCTTGAGCGGGCCGGAGTTTGGCTACCGGCGTCGAGCCCGCGTGGCAGTGCGTTGGGATCAGAAAGCGAAGAAGCTCGAAGTGGGTTTGCGTGCCGTCGGCAGCCAGGACATTGTCGCCATCGACCAATGTCCGGTGCTGGTACAGCCCTTGCAACCGATCATGAGCCGCTTGCCCCAGATGCTTCGTCGCCTGGGCAAGCCCCAGGCGCTGGGCCATGTGGAATTGTTCGCCGGCTCGTCCCTCGCGCTGCTGTTGCGGCATATGGCGCCACTGTCGGAAGCCGACCTGACGATCCTCAAGGATTTTTGTGCGTTCCACGAAGCCCAACTGTGGCTGCATGGCGAAGGCGAGCCGCAACCGGTCGATCCGGGACGCTCCCTGGGCTATTGCCTGGAAACCTGGGACCTGGACCTGGCTTACCGGCCAGGGGATTTCATCCAGGTAAACGCCGCCGTCAACGAAGCGATGGTCGCCCAGGCCTTGCAATGGCTAGCGCCTCGCTCCGAAGAGCGGGTGCTGGACCTGTTCTGCGGCCTGGGCAACTTTGCCTTGCCACTGGCCAAAAGCGTGCGCGAGGTGGTGGCGGTGGAAGGCGTGCAAACCATGGTCGACCGTGCCGCGGCCAACGCCGTCAGCAACAATTTGCATAACACTGCTTTTTTTCAGGCCGATTTATCCCAGCCGTTGGCGGGTGCCGAATGGATCGGCGAAGGCTTTTCTGCGGTACTCTTGGACCCACCCCGTGACGGTGCTTTCGAGGTGGTGCGCAAGCTGGCATCCCTGGGTGCCAGACGGTTGGTTTATGTATCGTGCAACCCGGCAACTTTGGCGCGGGACACGGTCGAATTGATCAAGCAGGGCTACCGGTTAAAACGTGCCGGGATTCTCGATATGTTTCCTCAGACGGCGCATGTCGAGGCCATGGCGTTATTTGAAGCGAGCCAGGATGGCTTGTCCGACTGACCCGTTCGTGCACTCCGCCACGGCCCTGGGCGGAAACACGGGCAACGAAGGTCAGCGATGTTGACGCATTGAATCTGCGTCGTAGGGAAGGTAAGTAAAGATGGTACAGGTGAGAGCACACCAGCCGATCAACACTGACGGCAGTATCAATCTCGAGGCTTGGCTCGATCACGCGGTCAGTATCGACACGGCACTGGATCGCGAAGCCTTGAAGGCCGCTTGCGAGTTCGCTCGCGAGGCGGAGCAGCAACACAATGCGGCGAAGAACCTGTGGTCCGAAGGCACCTCGAGTTTCCAGACGGGCCTGGAGATCGCCGAGATCCTCGCCGACCTCAAGCTGGACCAGGATTCGCTGGTCGCCGCGGTGCTGTACCGCGGCGTGCGCGAAGGGCAGATCCAACTGCCGGTCGTCAGCCAGCGCTTCGGCACCGTGGTCGCCAAGCTGATCGACGGTGTGCTGCGCATGGCGGCAATCAGCGCCAGCCTCAGCCCGCGGCAGTCCATGGTGCTGGGCACCCAGGGCCAGGTGGAAAACCTGCGCAAGATGCTCGTTGCCATGGTCGACGACGTGCGTGTCGCGCTGATCAAGCTCGCCGAGCGTACCTGCGCGATCCGCGCCGTGAAATCCGCCGACGACGAGAAGCGCAATCGCGTTGCCCGGGAAGTATTCGACATCTACGCGCCGCTGGCTCATCGCCTGGGTATCGGTCACATCAAGTGGGAGCTGGAGGATTTGTCCTTCCGCTACCTGGAGCCCGACCAGTACAAGCAGATCGCCAAGTTGCTGCACGAGCGACGCCTGGATCGCGAACGCTTCATCACCGACGTCATGACCCAGTTGCGCGAAGAGCTGCAGGCCACCGGCGTGGAAGCCGATATCAGCGGCCGGGCCAAGCATATCTATTCCATTTGGCGAAAGATGCAGCGCAAGGGCCTGGAATTCAGCCAGATCTACGACGTTCGCGCCGTTCGCGTGCTGGTCCCTGAAATGCGCGACTGCTACACCGCGCTGGGTATCGTCCACACGTTGTGGCGGCACATCCCGAAGGAATTCGACGACTACATCGCCAACCCCAAGGAAAACGGCTACCGCTCGTTGCACACCGCCGTGATCGGCCCGGAGGGCAAGGTGCTGGAAGTGCAGATCCGCACCCACGCCATGCACGAGGAAGCAGAGCTGGGGGTCTGTGCCCACTGGAAATACAAGGGCACCGACGTCAAGTCCGGCTCCAACCATTACGAAGAAAAAATCTCCTGGCTGCGCCAAGTGCTGGAATGGCACGAGGAACTGGGCGACATCGGCGGCCTCGCCGAGCAATTGCGGGTCGATATCGAACCGGACCGGGTCTACATCTTCACGCCTGACGGCCATGCCATCGACTTGCCCAAAGGCGCGACGCCGCTGGATTTCGCCTACCGGGTGCACACCGAGATCGGCCACAACTGCCGTGGCGCCAAGATCAACGGGCGGATCGTGCCGCTCAACTACAGCCTGCAAACCGGTGAGCAGGTCGAGATCATTACCAGCAAGCACGGCACGCCGAGCCGCGACTGGTTGAACCCGAACCTGGGCTACATCACCACCTCGCGGGCACGGGCGAAAATCGTCCATTGGTTCAAGTTGCAAGCCCGCGACCAGAACGTCGCCGCCGGCAAGACCTTGCTCGAGCGCGAGCTGAGTCGCCTGGGCCTGCCGCAGGTGGACTTCGACAAGCTGGCCGAAAAGGCCAACATGAAGACCGCCGAGGACATGTTCGCCGCCCTTGGTGCCGGCGACCTGCGCCTTGCGCAACTGGTCAACCTGGCCCAGCAGCTGGTGGAGCCGGAGCGGGGCAACGAGCAACTGGAGCTGATTCCGCGCAAGGCCACCGGCTACAAGCCGGGCAAACGCGGCGACATCCAGATCCAGGGCGTCGGCAACCTGATGACCCAGATGGCCGGTTGCTGCCAGCCGCTGCCGGGGGATGCGATCGTCGGCTACATCACCCAGGGTCGCGGCGTGAGTATCCACCGCCAGGACTGTGCGTCAGTGCTGCAATTGGCGGGTCGCGAACCGGAACGGATCATCCAGGTCAGCTGGGGCCCGGTGCCGGTGCTCACTTATCCGGTGGACATCGTCATCCGCGCCTACGACCGTTCCGGCTTGCTGCGTGACGTGTCCCAGGTATTGCTCAACGAGCGCATCAACGTGCTCGCGGTGAATACCCGCTCGAACAAGGAAGACAACACCGCGCTGATGTCCCTGACCATCGAGATTCCGGGGTTGGACGCGTTGGGGCGGTTGCTGGGGCGGATTTCTCAGTTGCCGAACATCATCGAGACCCGGCGTAATCGGACGCCGGGCTGATCGCTGGTTGTCTTGGTTGATGTGGGAGCTCGCTCCCACATGTTTTTTTGTGACGGGACGGATTGATGTACAGCCTCGAAGACCTGCTCCACCTGATGAACCGCCTGCGGGACCCGCAGTACGGTTGCCCCTGGGACATCAAGCAAACATACGCCACCATCGTTCCCCATACCCTGGAAGAAGCGTATGAAGTGGCTGACGCGATCGAGCGTGGCGATCTTGATCATTTGCAGGGTGAGTTGGGCGACCTGCTGTTCCAAGTGGTGTATTACAGCCAGTTGGCCCGGGAGGAGAACCGTTTCGAATTCGCCGGCGTGGTCGACAGCATCACCCGCAAGCTGATCCGTCGCCATCCCCACGTGTTTCCCACCGGTGAGTTGTATGCGCCCGTGGATATTCCGCGCCTGAGCGAAGAGCAGGTGAAGCAGCGCTGGGAGGAAATCAAGGCACAGGAGCGAGCTGAAAAGACGTCGGCGCCCGAGCAATTGTCGCTGCTCGACGATGTGCCAGCGGCGCTGCCGGCCTTGTCCCGTTCGGCAAAGTTGCAGAAGCGTGCCGCACAGGTGGGGTTCGACTGGCCGGGGCCGTTGCCGGTACTGGACAAGGTTCGCGAGGAGCTGGACGAAGTGCTCGAAGCCATGGCGGACAATGATCCGGCTGCCATCAATGACGAGGTGGGTGACCTGTTGTTCAGCGTGGTCAACCTGGCGCGACACCTCAAGGTCGATCCCGAGACTGCCCTGCGTGGCGCCAACGCAAAGTTCGAGCGACGGTTCCGATTTATCGAACAGGCATTGCGCGACACCCGTCGTCCCATGGAAGATTGCACCCTCGAAGAGTTGGACGCCTTGTGGGGCGAAGCCAAACGTCAGGAAAAGAATTTGCCCAGCTGCGGCTGAGGCCGTTGCCTAAGTGAGTAAGCACCATGAGCCTTTCCCTTCGCGACCAGTTACTCAAAGCAGGGCTGGTCAACCAAAAGCAGGCCAAGCAGGTCGGCAAAGAGAAACAGAAACAGCAGCGCCTGGCCCACAAAGGCCAGGTCGAACTGGATGATTCCCAGCAGCGGGCGGCTCAGGAAGCCATGGCCGAAAAGGTCAAGCGCGACCAGGAGCTCAACCGTCAGCAGCAGGAAAAGGCCGAGCAGAAAGCCCGTGCGGCGCAGATCAAGCAATTGATTGAAGTCTCGCGCCTGCCAAAGCTGACCACTGACGACTACTACAACTTTGTCGATGACAAGAAGGTCAAGCGCATTTCGGTCAACGCGCTGATGCGCAACAAGCTGAGCAGCGGCTCCCTGGCGATCGTCCACCACGCCGGCGGCTATGAAGTGATCCCGCGTGAAGCGGCGCTTAAAATCCAGGAGCGCGATCCCAAGCGCATCGTCCAGCTCAACACCCAGACTGAAGAAGTCGATGCCGATGATCCGTACGCGGCTTATCAGATTCCTGATGATTTGATGTGGTGAGAATGAACTGATCGCAAGACCTGTGGACGACCTGTGGGAGCGAGCCTGCTCGCGAAAGCGGTACATCAGTCAAACAGTATTGGCTGACACACTGCTTTCGCGAGCAGGCTCGCTCCCACATTAGGGTATATGTTGTTTTTCAGGATTGCGCGGTCTCACGCAAGCGCTGCAGTTCCTCTCGCTCCAGCTCGGCCTTATAGCTGTGTGCGTCCGTTTCGGAGTGGAACATCCCCACCAGCAAATCCTGTTGATGCACATCCCAGATCCGGATGCCGGCGGCAATGCCTTCGTGGGACATGTGGGCGTCGTCGCGTTCAGTCACTTTCACAGTCATCTTGCAAGCTCCAATCTCTGTTATCTGCAGCAAGGCGTGTGCAGGGTTTTGTTATAGATTTTGATAGCGTGCTAGGTAAATCCCTCGGTTCGTTAAGAAGTTTTCATGGAAAGTGCAACGATCCTGGAGGCCAGGCGGTGCGCGGCATTCGGTCGCAGGTGGTTTTTCATGAAGAAGTTTTCATGTCGTCAAGCAGGCTCGCTCCCACAGGGGCAGGTGGTGGGCTTGGAATAGCGAACAAAAAAAAGCCCCGCGTATGCGGGGCTTCGTGTTGTTGATGTGGATCAGCTGCCTTTCACAGCCTTGCCGTTGACCGTGCCGTCCTGGAGCATGATGTTGTACTCCTTGCCGTCGGTCTCGACCTGTTGCAGGCGTACCAGCAGATAGTCCCAATCCTTGGCGAACCAAAGCACGGTGATGCGCTTGCTCTGTGTCGGGTCGCGCACGCGCTCGACCTTGATCGCGTCGATCTGGCCGGCCTTGGTGTCGACTTTCTCCGAGCCCAGCACGCGGAAGTCATAGGTATCGACTTCGCCATCATCAACGACCTGGTAGCTCATGCTTTTCTTGCCGGCCGCGACGTCATGCTGAAGGGCGAGCTGATAAGTGGATTTGTCGACCATGCCCCGGTTCAGCGGGATCTTGACCGCGTCACCGCGATCGGTGCCGGTGACCATCTTGGTGTTCCAGTCGAAGTCCAGATCAGCCTTCTTTGCCTTGCCCAGACCACCGCGCTCGAAGTGGTAGGACTGTGGCAGGAGAGTGTCCTTGTCCAGGGTCAGGGTGCTTTCTTCGGTCAGGCTGGCGATCATCATCGAAGCCTTGAAGCTCAGCTTCCAGATGCCGTTGGCCTCTTTGGTCAGGCTGCGTTCGGCGGTGCCGCTCATGGGCAACTGCTTCCAGTCGGCGGTGTAGCTGGCGGAGAACGGTTGAAGGTCTGCCGCTTGTGCCAGGGGCAGGGCAAGCAGAGCGCAAGCGAAGAGCAGGGCGCGACGCATAAAATCTCCTAGTATCGAATCAAATGGCCGCTGGCGGCGAGCAACTGGCCGTCCAGTGAGGCTCCCCGATCATCGAGGGCCAGCCGGCCTTCGGCAAACCAACGCACAGCCATCGGGTAGATCTGGTGCTCGCGGGCATGGACCCGTTGCGCCAGGCTTTGCGGCGTGTCGTGCAACTCTACCGGTATTACTGCCTGTACGACCAGTGGTCCGCCATCGAGTTCCTCGGTGACGAAGTGCACCGAGCAGCCATGCTCCGTGTCTCCGGCCTCCAGCGCCCGCTGGTGAGTGTGTAACCCTTTGTATTTGGGCAGCAGCGAAGGATGGATATTGAACAGGCGGCCTTGGTAATGACGCACGAAGCCGGCGCTGAGGATGCGCATGAAACCGGCCAATACCACCAGTTGCGGATTGAAGGCGTCGATCTGTTCGATCAACGCGGCATCGAAGGCTTCGCGGCCTTCGTATGCCTTGTGATCCAGGACGCGGGTATCGATCCCTGCGTCCGTGGCACGTTGCAGGCCGTAGGCATCAGCGCGGTTGGAAATCACCGCGCGGATACGGACCGGGCTGTCGCCGGTCCGCGTGCTGTCGATCAGGGCCTGCAAGTTACTGCCGGTGCCGGACAGCAGCACCACCACGTCACAGGTTGCGGACATCAGTGTGCCTTAAGGTTTTGCAGCTCGACTTGCGCAGCGCCTTCGGCCGCGGTGGCGATCTGGCCGATGACCCAAGGCTGTTCGCCTGCGTCACGCAGCACGTTCAGGGCAGT
Organism: Pseudomonas sp. R4-84; assembly: GCF_054130985.1. Taxonomy (NCBI): domain Bacteria; kingdom Pseudomonadati; phylum Pseudomonadota; class Gammaproteobacteria; order Pseudomonadales; family Pseudomonadaceae; genus Pseudomonas; species Pseudomonas sp. R4-84. The sequence continues at coordinate 4,110,390 of NZ_CP096390.1, read as the reverse complement.
CTCGACGTGCTCCTGGGCCACGCAGATGACCATGCCCACGCCGCAGTTCAACACGCGGTGCATTTCGGTTTCGTCGACGTTGCCTTTTTCCTGCAGCCAGTCGAATACCGCCGGGCGGGTCCAGCTCGCCACGTCGACCACGGCCTGGGCGCCTTTTGGCAGCACGCGCGGGATGTTGTCCAACAGGCCACCACCGGTGATGTGGGCCATGGCCTTGACGGCGCCGGTGTCCTTGATCAGCTTGAGCAGCGGCTTGACGTAGATGCGGGTCGGGGCCATCAGCAGGTCGGCCAGCGGCTTGCCGTCGAGCTGGGTGTTCTCGATGTCCGCGCCCGAGACTTCGATGATCTTGCGGATCAGCGAGTAGCCGTTGGAGTGCGGGCCGGAGGAAGGCAAGGCAAGCAGGGCATCGCCGGCGGCAACTTTCGAGCCGTCGATGATTTCGGCTTTTTCCACGACGCCTACGCAGAAACCGGCCAGGTCGTAGTCTTCGCCTTCATACATGCCAGGCATTTCAGCGGTTTCGCCGCCCACCAGGGAGCAGCCGGACAGCTCACAGCCGGCGCCGATGCCGGTCACGACCTGGGCAGCGGTGTCGACGTTCAGTTTGCCGGTGGCGTAGTAATCGAGGAAAAACAGCGGCTCGGCGCCGCAGACCACCAGGTCGTTCACGCACATGGCCACCAGGTCGATGCCGATGCTGTCGTGCTTGTTCAGGTTCAGGGCCAGGCGCAGCTTGGTGCCGACGCCGTCGGTGCCCGAGACCAGTACCGGTTGCTTGTAGCCGGCCGGGATCTCGCAGAGGGCGCCGAAACCGCCCAGGCCGCCCATGACTTCCGGGCGCGCAGTGCGCTTGGCGACGCTCTTGATGCGTTCGACCAATGCTTCACCGGCGTCGATGTCCACACCGGCGTCCTTGTAGCTCAGGGAAGGTTGCTTGCTCATGATCCAGGCCTTTAAAGGGGGGAATTCTGGGTAACGACCGATCGCCGGGGCCCTTGGATAACCGATGTACGATAATTCCGGATGCCCAGCCATTGCCGGTCTGCGAAGGCGCGCGATTTTATCAGGCTTGTGGGGCAGCGGCCATCCTCGCGCCGACGGGCAGGGTCATATCCGCCAAAAAAACCGATATTTCTTCTGTTGGTACTGCACGGCGCGTCTGTATAAGGTGTAGCGGTAAGCGACTGTGGTTGTGACGGTGTCGAAACTTGCCTCGGGCGGCTGAATGTTTTGCCGGGCGCCGTGTCACAGCCATGCTCAGTCTTCTCCACACGGCCGGTGCCAGCCGTTTTGTCCGGGAATTTTCCATGCGTTTGTTCAAACTCTTGTCTGTTGGCTGCCTGTCGCTGATCAGCCTGGCGAGCCATGCCGAAACCCTCAACAACCTTTATCAGGTACGTGAACCGGTCAGCAGCCAGGCACCGGACGAGCGTAACCAGGCAACCTTGCGAGCGCTGGATACCCTGGTGCTGCGCCTGACCGGCGACACCAAGGCCGCGCAGAACCCTGGCCTGGCGGCGATCCGCAAGGACCCGCAACAAATCATTCTTCAATATGGCTACGACGCCGGCCCGCCGGAAAGTCTGCAGGTGGATTTCGATCCCGCCAGCACCGACCGGGCGTTGCGTTCGGCGGGGTTGTCGCTGTGGGGCGCGAATCGCCCCTCGATCCTGGGCTGGTGGCTCAACGACTCGGTAGAAGGTTCCAGCCTGGTGGGGGATGGACAGGCCAGCGCCACGCCGTTGCGCCGCGCTGCCCAGTACCGGGGCTTGCCGCTGCACCTGCCGCTGGCGGACTTGAGCGAGCAGATTGTCGCCACTGCGCCGAACCTTGAAGGCAACGACCCGGCGCCGTTGCGCGAGGTGTCGGAGCGTTATGGTTCCGACGCGTTGCTGGCGGTCCACGCCAAGGAAGAGGGTGGGCAGTGGCAAGCGACGTGGCGCCTGTGGCTGGGCGACCAGCGCGAGCAGGGCAGTGCCCAGGGCGGCGATTCTGCCGCACTGGCCGACGCCGTGATGTTGGCGGTGAGCCAGCGCTTGGCGCCGCGCTTCGTGGCCAAGCCGGGGGTGGCGACGGAACAATTGCTCGAAGTGCAGGGCATGAACCTCGAACGTTACGCGGCGCTAGGGCGGTTGCTCGAACCGTTCGGTGGGCAGTTGCAGCGGGTCGAAGGCGACGTGATCGTCTACAAGGTCAATGGCAGCGCCGAGCAGTTGAAGGCACAACTGGCCTTGGCGAAACTCCAGGAAGTACCCGCCGGTGAGGTTGTCGCGCCGCCGCCCGTGGCTCAGCCTGCTGCCGATGGAACAATCTCGCCCGCGCAGCCAACACCGGCGCCGACCCCGAACCTGCGGTTTCGCTGGTAGGATTTCTTCCTTTATAGAGTCAGGAGTGGTTCATGGGCGATACGCGGCGTTGGTTCTGGTTGGGTGGGGTCGCCCTGCTGATTGCGTTTATCTACTTGCTGCACCCGATTCTCACGCCGTTCCTGGTTGCGCTGCTGTTGGCCTATCTGTTCGATCCGGTGGTGGATCGCCTGGAAAAACTCGGCTTGTCCAGGACGTGGGGCGTGGTGGCGGTGTTCGCGCTGTTCACCTTGATCGTCAGTGCCCTGTTGCTGATATTGATCCCCATGCTCGCCAAGCAACTGTTGCGCCTGTATGAGCTGGCGCCGCAGATGCTTGATTGGCTGCAACACACCGCGGTGCCTTGGGTGCAGTCGAAATTGGGGCTGGCCGATGGCTTCTGGAAGTTCGACAAGGTCAAGGCGGCCATCAGCGAACATATGGGACAGACCACCGATATTGTCGGTGTGGTGTTGAGCCAGGCCACGGCTTCGAGCCTGGCGTTGATCGGCTGGCTGGCGAATCTGGTGCTCATTCCGGTGGTAGCGTTCTATCTGCTGCGCGACTGGGACCTGATGATGGCCAAGATCCGCAGCCTGCTGCCGCGTCACCGTGAAGAACGCATCATGACGCTCACCGGCGAATGCCATGAAGTGTTGGGGGCGTTCGTGCGCGGGCAACTGCTGGTCATGGTCGCGCTGGGCTTTATTTATGCGGCGGGGTTGATGCTGGTAGGGCTGGAACTGGGGTTGCTGATTGGCATGATCGCCGGATTGGCGGCCATCGTGCCCTACATGGGCTTCGTCATTGGAATTGGCGCGGCGTTGATCGCCGGACTCTTCCAGTTTGGCGGGGACCTGTATCCCATGGTTGGTATCGTGGCGGTGTTCATGGTCGGGCAGGCCCTGGAAGGCATGGTGCTGACGCCGTTGCTGGTGGGTGATCGCATTGGCTTGCATCCAGTGGCGGTGATCTTTGCGATCCTGGCGGGGGGCGAGCTGTTCGGCTTTACCGGGATCCTGCTGGCGCTGCCGGTGGCGGCGGTGATCATGGTGCTGGTGCGGCATATGCACGATCTGTACAAGGATTCGGACATCTACAGCGGCGTTGAAGACCCCGAACTGTAGGTTTAATCCAGGGCGGGACGTCAGGGAAACTGACGCTTCGCTCCCTTGTCGCTGCAAACCTTTGATTTTGCTCGTGGTCCGGCGCATTGTGCGGTCTGCGTCACGGGTATAAACTTTGCAAACTTTACACAGAGGCCACTAATGGTTCCTTTGGAGCCGTTCAGTCAGCATGAAACCGATTCAGCTGCCCCTTGGTGTGCGTCTGCGTGATGACGCCACCTTTATCAACTACTACCCAGGCGCCAATGCCGCTGCACTCGGCTATGTCGAGCGGCTTTGCGAAGCCGACGCTGGCTGGACCGAAAGCCTGATCTACCTGTGGGGCAAGGACGGAGTAGGGCGCACGCACCTTTTGCAGGCCGCCTGCTTGCGGTTCGAGCAGTTGGGCGAGCCGGCTGTCTACCTGCCGTTGGCGGAACTGATGGATCGCGGCGTTGAAATCCTCGACAACCTCGAGCAGTACGAACTGGTCTGCCTGGATGACCTGCAGGCCGTGGCCGGCAAGGCGGACTGGGAAGAGGCGCTGTTTCATTTGTTCAACCGACTGCGCGACAGCGGCCGACGCCTGTTGATCGCCGCATCGACCTCGCCACGGGAATTGCCGGTGAAGCTGGCGGACCTGAAATCGCGCCTGACCCTGGCGCTGATTTTCCAGATGCGTGCGCTTTCCGATGAGGACAAGCTACGGGCATTACAACTGCGTGCTTCGCGACGTGGCCTGCACCTGACCGACGAGGTTGGTCATTTCATCCTCACCCGCGGCACGCGCAGCATGAGCGCATTGTTCGAATTGCTCGAACGCCTCGACCAGGCATCGCTCCAGGCCCAGCGCAAGCTGACGATTCCTTTTTTGAAAGAAACCTTGGGGTGGTGAAAATTTCTTGGACGAGATCTTTTGTGGCGAGGGAGCTTGCTTCCGCTTGAGCGAAGCGCTCACAAAAGGGGCCGCTGCGCCCGAGGCGTCGGACCGGCCCAGCGGGAGCAAGCTCCCTCGGCACCGTTCAAAATGGGCTTAAGCGCTTAGATGTAAACGAAAAACCGAGAAGTCACATTTGCATCGATTGAATTTGCAAATGAGGTTGATAGAAGGCATAGTCTCGCCATCTTTACTACTTCAGCCACGGTCGTGCCCATGCTCAGTCGCTTCGCACCCCTCGTGCCTCTCGCACTCGTTACCCTGTTGTTCGGTTGCGCTGCCCACTCTCCAGTGTCCCAGCAAGCGCAGCAACCCCAAGTCAAGAGTTCTGTAACTGCCCAATCTTCCTCCGTTGCGTTCCAGGAAGAAGTGGCCTCCGATAAAGAGCTGGCAGACTTCGCCGGCAGCAAGCCTTATCAGCTTCCGGTGCTGGCGGACAGCATCCTGGAACGCGGCATGTCCTTGATTGGCACTCGTTACCGTTTTGGCGGTACCTCCGAGGCCGGCTTCGATTGCAGTGGCTTCATCGGTTACCTGTTTCGTGAAGAGGCGGGCATGAACCTGCCCCGTTCCACCCGCGAAATGATCAACGTGAATGCCCCGCTGGTTGCTCGCAACCAGCTTGAGCCCGGCGACCTGCTGTTTTTCAGCACCAATGGTCGTCGCGGTCGGGTCAGTCACGCCGGTATCTACCTGGGCGACAACCAGTTCATCCACTCCAGCAGCCGCCGCAGCGGTGGGGTGCGAATCGACAGCCTGGGCGACAGCTACTGGAGCAAGACCTTCATCGAAGCCAAGCGTGCCCTTGCCATGGCACCGACCGTGGTCACGGCTCGCAAGTAAGCGCACAGTTTGTAGGGCAAACTTAAAGTCTTACTTGAAGTTTGTCCCATAGCCGCTAGAATCCTAGATCATTGATTGATGGCAATCCGCCTGCGTACTACGCGGGCGGATTTGTTTCCATCTCCACGGCAGAAAAGCCGCATCCAGATCAGGATTGTTCCGCATATGTCGACGTCGGCCCGCCTCGTTCTGATTGTTCTTGCCGCGCTGCTCAGCGCCTGCGCCAGTCGCACCCCACCGCCCGCGCCAGTGCGGGCTCCAGTGGTATTCGCGCCCTCCCAGACTTTTTCTCCCGCCGCTGAAGACGTGCTTTTCCGTGCGCTGGGCTTGGTGGGGACGCCCTATCGTTGGGGTGGCAACACGCCGGACTCAGGTTTCGATTGCAGCGGTTTGATCGGCTATGTGTACCGTGACGCTGCCGGGATCTCTTTGCCGCGTTCCACCCGCGAAATGATCAGCATGCGCGCGCCAGAGGTCGGCAAAGATGCGTTGCAGACGGGCGACCTGGTGTTCTTCGCCACCAATGGTGGATCCCAGGTCAGCCATGCCGGGATTTATGTAGGGGAGGGACGTTTCGTCCACGCACCGGCCACTGGCGGCACGGTAAAGCTCGACAGTCTGTCCAAGGCCTATTGGCAGAAGGCCTACCTCGGTGCCAAGCGGGTGTTGCAACCGGAACATCTGGCGCGTAATCCCTGACCCTGACGATTGATTTTTTGCGACGCTGGATCGCTCTTGTGGCGAGGAGCTTGCTCCCTCGCCACGGGGATCGGTTTGAGCGTTAATTTTTCGATACCCGCCAGATCTTGTTCCCTACGTCATCAGCCACCAACAACCCACCTTGTTTATCGATCACCACGCCCACCGGCCGCCCCTGGGCTTTTTCGTCTGCGTTGAGGAAACCGGTCAGCACGTCCACGGGCTGGCCCACGGGTTTGCCGGCATTGAACGGGACGAAGATTACTTTGTAGCCACTGTGGGGCTTGCGGTTCCAGGAGCCGTGTTGCCCGATGAAGGCGCCTTCTGTAAACGGCGCGGGCAATGTGCCGCCTTCGGCGAAGGTCAGGCCCAATGAAGCCGTATGAGGGCCGACGGCATAGTCGGGAGCAATGGCCTTGGCCACAAGTTCGGGATTTTGCGGCTCGACGCGCACGTCGATGTTCTGCCCGTAGTAGCTGTACGGCCAGCCATAAAAGCCGCCGTCCTTCACCGAGGTGATGTAGTCCGGCACCAAGTCGCTGCCGATCTCATCCCGTTCGTTGACCGCCGTCCACAGGGCGCCGCTGCGAGGCTCCCAGGCCAGGCCGTTGGGGTTGCGCAGCCCTGAGGCGAAGATGCGGTGACTGCCGGTGGCCCGATCCACCTCCCAGATGGCCGCGCGGCCTTCTTCCGCGTCCATGCCATTTTCCGCGACGTTGCTGTTGGAGCCGGTCGTGACGTACAACTTGCTACCGTCCCGGCTGGCAATGACGTTCTTGGTCCAGTGGTGGTTGAGGGGGCCGCCGGGCAAATCGACAACCTTGGTGGGTTGCGCCTTTATTTGCGTATCGCCTTCCTTGTAAGGGAAACGGATCAACCGGTCGGTGTCGGCCACATAGAGGTCATTGCCCACCAGCGTCATGCCGAACGGGGAGTTGAGGTTTTCCAGGAAAATCGTCCGGGTTTCGGCGACGCCGTCGTGATTGGCGTCCCGCAGCAGGGTGATGCGATTGGGGCTGGGGACGCCAGCGCCGGCGCGGTCCATGACTTTCTTCATGACCCAGCCACGAATGCCTTGGGTATCGTCGGGCTTGGGGGGAGCGTTGGTTTCGGCCACCAATACATCGCCGTTGGGTAGCACGTAAAGCCAGCGCGGATGATCCAGGCCTTCGGCAAAGGCAACCACCTTCAGGCCTGGGGCCGGGGTTGGCTTGGCGCCGTCCGGCCATCCGATGGCTTCAGCGATGTTCACCGTGGGCATCAGGGTCTTGTTCGGCTCGGGCAGTTTCGGTGACGGGCCGATGCCGTCGGAAACCTGCAATGTCGACGACTCGCCGCAAGCGACAAGCCCTGTAGCAAGGGCGGCGATCAACAGGTGATTTGGCTTGAGCATGCGGACTTCCCTATGAGTGCATGTGATTACTCATAGAGAAGCGTAGACGTGGGATGGTTCAACGGTGGGGCCGCCCGCCTGGCAAACGATTTTCCTGTGGGAGCGAGCCTGCTCGCGAAAGCAGGTCAACCTGGCAGTGAGATGCGGATTGTTCCCCCGTCTAGCGAGCAGGCTCGCTGCCACAATCAACCATGAGCCTGCTTGAACAGCACCGCGACCCCTGGGTGATAGTGTCCGGCCTCGTTGCGCAACTTGCGGTAGGCATAAGGGAAGTACCAGGCCACGGCGCAGGTGTTTTCCTTTTGCAGGTCATCGATCATGTCCTGCAACTCTTCTGGCGTCGCGCTTTGCTGGGCTTTTTGCGGGGCGATGAACAGGCAACCCAGTTTCAGGTCGCTGGCGTAGCTGATCCGCTTGGCGTCGCTGGTGGCTTCCAGCAACGGTTGGGTCAGGTTCAGGTTGTTGACCTTCGGCCAGCGCTGCGTGCTCTGGATGTAGGCGCGTTCATCGCTGCTGGCAATCAACAGATCGGCGCTGACATTACGTTCGCCTTCTTCATTCTGCTTGCGAGTCGCTGCGTCCTGCAGCGTGACCATCTCCGCCATCCAGGCTGCGGCCGACAGCAGACCGAGATTGGCTTTTTCATTGTGCCAATAGGGTGTGTCGTTATCGCCGCGCACGGCGTTGTAGCGGTCGATACAATCGAACCAGCGTTCCAGCACCGGGCGCAGGAATTCCAGTTTCGGATTGCTGATGATCATGCCTTGCATCGCATTTGCCCTCTTGTTCTTGTGATATCGGGTCGTAGTATCTCTTTGATATCACTTGCCGCAGGATCACACAAGATTGACGTCAGCTTATTGATTCCGGCCAATATCCATTGCGCTGCCCATCGCGGCTTTAATTGACGCTCAACCCCCAACCCTCTAACCTTCGCGGCTTGTTTCAGGTGCTCTATGGCAATGGCCGATAGGGTGAAACAGGGAAGCCGGTGCGTGCACACAAACCCGGCGCTGCCCCCGCAACGGTAAATGAGTCAAGGCTGCGTATAGGCCACTGTGTCGCATGACATGGGAAGGCGCACAGCCAGGCGTTACGCCGCTCATGAGCCCGGAGACCGGCCTGATTCATCCAACGGCATCACGGTGGGCGATGCCAGGCTCGTTGCCGTCCTTTTTTATGCCCGCCCGCCGTTATCCAGTCCCAACGGAGAGCTCCCCCATGACCGACACGCCCGATCGCGACGAACGCCACCTGGCGCGCATGCTGCGCAAGAAAGCCGTGATTGACGAGCGCATCGCCAATTCGCCCAACGAGTGCGGCCTTCTGCTGGTGCTGACCGGCAACGGCAAGGGCAAGAGCAGTTCTGCGTTCGGCATGCTGGCCCGGGCCATGGGGCACGGCATGCAATGTGGCGTGGTGCAATTCATCAAGGGTCGCAACAGCACCGGCGAGGAGCTGTTTTTCCGCCGCTTCCCGGAGCAGGTGCGCTTCCATGTCATGGGAGAGGGCTTTACCTGGGAAACCCAGGATCGCCAGCGCGACATTGCCGCCGCCGAAGCCGCGTGGGCGGTGTCCCGTGAGTTGCTCAGCGACCCGTCCATTGGGCTGGTGGTGCTCGACGAACTGAACATCGCCCTCAAGCACGGTTACCTCGACCTGGATCAGGTCTTGAGTGATCTGCAGGCTCGTCCGCCCATGCAACATGTGATCGTGACAGGCCGCGGCGCCAAGCCCGAGATGATCGAGCTGGCCGACACCGTGACCGAAATGGGCATGATCAAGCACGCTTTCCAGGCCGGGATAAAGGCGCAGAAAGGCGTCGAACTGTGAGCCGAGTGTCGACCGCCAGCCGCCATTGCCCGGCGGTCTTGATTGCCGCCCCGGCTTCAGGCCAGGGCAAGACCACCGTCACCGCGGCTCTGGCCCGGTTGCACCGCAACCAGGGGCGCAAGGTGCGCGTGTTCAAGTGTGGTCCCGACTTCCTCGATCCAATGATCCTTGAGCGAGCCAGTGGCGCGCCGGTCTATCAGTTGGACATGTGGATGGTCGGAGAGCAGGAAAGTCGCCGGTTGTTGTGGGAAGCCGCCGCAGAAGCGGACCTGATTTTGATTGAAGGCGTGATGGGGCTGTTCGACGGCACACCGTCTAGCGCCGACCTGGCCCGGCATTTCGGCGTGCCGGTGCTGGCGGTTATCGATGGCACGGCCATGGCCCAGACATTCGGTGCCTTGGCCTTGGGCCTGGCACGGTATCAGCCGGATTTGCCCTTCGCCGGGGTCTTGGCCAATCGGGTCGGCACCTTGCGCCACGCGCAATTGCTCGAAGGGAGCCTGACTGAAGGCTTGCGCTGGTACGGCGCGCTTTCGCGGGAAACCGGCATCGAGCTGCCGAGCCGCCATCTTGGCCTGGTGCAGGCCAGCGAATTGAATGACCTGGACGTGCGTCTCGATGCCGCCGCCGAGGCGCTGGCGGGCAGTTGTGAAGTGGCATTGCCGCCTTCGGTGGAGTTCGCGGCGCCGGAACTGACGGCCGTTGAGCGGTGGCTCGACGGCGTCCGCATCGCCGTGGCCCGTGATGAGGCATTTGCCTTTACTTATGGCGCCAGCCTCGATCTGCTGCAAGCCATGGGCGCGCAGTTGAGTTTCTTTTCGCCGATCCACGACACCCAATTACCCGAGGCGGACAGCCTCTATCTACCCGGTGGATATCCCGAGCTGCACCACGTTGCCCTGGCGCAAAACGCGCCCATGCTGGCGGCGATCCGCGCCCACCATGCATCCGATAAACCCTTGCTCGCCGAATGCGGCGGCATGCTATATCTGCTTGATTCACTCACCGACGTCGACGGCACGCGCGCCGAACTGGTGGGTATGTTGAGCGGCGATGCGCAGATGCAAAAACGCTTGGCGGCCCTCGCGCTGCAATCGGTGGATCTGCCGGAAGGCAACCTGCGCGGGCATACCTATCATCATTCCTTGACCAGCACCACGCTTGAGCCGATTGCCCGTGGGCATAGCCCCAATGGCGGGCGAGGGGCGGAGGCGGTTTTCCGACAAGGGCGGATGACGGCGTCGTACGTGCATTTTTATTTTCCGTCCAATCCGAGGGCGATTGCCGCTTTGTTTGCGCCGGACCGAGAAGCAGCCTTCGCGAACAGGCTCGCTCCCACAGGGGATGGTGTGACCTCCAGTACGATGCCTGCCAGTGTGGGAGCGAGCCTGCTCGCGAATCGGCCATGACAGACAGCACTTTTTCCCAAGCAGAACGCGAGGCCGTCTACCGCGCCATCGCCGAACGCCGAGACATGCGTCATTTCATCGGCGGCAGCGTCGAGCCGCAATTGCTGCGCCGCCTGCTCGAAGCCGCGCACCAGGCGCCTAGCGTCGGGCTGATGCAGCCGTGGCGGTTTCTGCGCATCAGCGATCGCGCCTTGCGCGGTGAAATCCAGAACCTGGTGGAAGAAGAGCGCATTCGCACCGCTGAAGCCCTGGGCGAGCGTAGTGATGAATTCATGAAGCTCAAGGTGGAAGGTATCCACGACTGCGCCGAAGTGCTGGTGGCCGCGTTGATGGACGACCGCGAGCGGCACATTTTCGGTCGCCGGACCTTGCCGGAAATGGACTTGGCCTCGCTGTCCTGCGCGATCCAGAATCTGTGGCTGGCGGCCCGCGTCGAAGGGCTGGGGATGGGCTGGGTGTCGTTGTTCGAGCCCCAGGCCCTGGCCGATCTGTTGGGCCTGCCGGAAGGCGCAAAACCCCTGGCGATCCTGTGCCTGGGGCCGGTCGAGGGCTTTTATCCAGCGCCCATGCTCGCCTTGGAAGGCTGGGCGAAACCGCGGCCGCTCGAGGAACTGATTTATGAAAATCGCTGGGGAGTGCGTCCATGAGCGTAGCGTTGCTCAGTGCCGCCGCGGTGGCGCTGGATGCGTTGCTGGGCGAGCCCCGGCGCTGGCATCCTCTGGTCGCGTTCGGCCGTCTTGCCAATCGTATCGAACAGCGTTTCAACTCCGGTGGACGGGGCTGGCGCAGTCACGGTGTCACGGCGTGGATCATCGCCGTGCTGCCCTTGACGTTGCTGGCCACAGCCTTGTCCTGGGCGCCCCTGGTAGGGTGGCTGGTGGACATTCTCGCGTTGTATTGCGCCCTCGGCTTGCGCAGCCTTGGTGAACATGTCGAGCCAGTGGCCCGGGCGTTGCGCAGTGGCGATCTGGACGAGGCACGCCAGCGGGTGAGTTATCTGGTCAGCCGCGAAACCGCCGAGTTGGATGAAAACGCCGTGGCCCGCGCCGCCACCGAGTCGGTGTTGGAAAACGGCAGCGACGCGGTGTTCGCCGCCTTGTTCTGGTTCGCGGTGGCTGGCGCGCCTGGCGTGGTGTTGTATCGGTTGAGCAATACCCTCGACGCCATGTGGGGTTATCGCAACGAGCGCTTCGAACGTTTTGGCTGGGCGGCGGCAAAGATCGACGACATGCTCAACTATATTCCCGCGCGCCTGGTGGCCCTGACCTACGCGTTGCTCGGCAAGACCCGACTGGCGTTCAGATGTTGGCGCACCCAGGGGCCAACCTGGGACAGCCCCAATGCCGGGCCGGTGATGGCCGCCGGCGCCGGAGCGCTGGGCGTGGAACTGGGCGGCGCGGCGATCTACCACGGCGAGCTGCACCAACGTCCGTCCTTGGGCGAAGGCGTGCCGGCCAGTGCCGATTCCATTGATCGCGGCTGGCAATTGGTGCAACGCGGCGTATGGTTGTGGCTGCTGATTCTCTGCCTCGGAGCCGAGTTTTATGCTTGAGCATGGTGGACGACTGCGCAAGGCTTCCCGGCAATATGGCATTGCCGAGGCCGACTGGCTCGACCTGTCCAGCGGCCTGGCGCCCTGGCCGTTCGACGTTCCGCCGATCCCGCTGCGGGCCTGGGCGCGCCTGCCCGAGGCCGAAGATGGATTGGAGCAGGCCGCCTGCGATTATTACGAAGCGACGCACGTGTTGCCGGTGGCCGGTTCGCAGATGGCCATCCAGCTGTTGCCGCGCCTGCGCCGGGCCGGCAAGGTGGGTGTTTTGTCGCCCTGTTACGCCGAGCACGCCGAAGCCTGGCGCCGCAGCGGGTACATCGTGCGCGAAGTGCTGGAGACGGAAGTCGATTTTTTCCTCGACAGCCTCGACGTGCTGGTGGTGGTCAATCCGAACAACCCCACGGGCCTGAGCCTGAGCCCCGAACGCTTGCTGAATTGGCACGCACGGTTGGCCCAGCGCGGTGGCTGGCTGGTGGTGGATGAAGCGTTCATGGACATGACACCGCATCTGAGCCTCAGCGCCCACGCCCATCAGGTCGGGCTGATTGTATTGCGATCGTTTGGCAAGTTCTTTGGCCTGGCCGGGGTTCGCCTGGGGTTTGTCCTGGCGGAGCGGCGTTTGCTCAAGCTGCTCGCCGAGCAAGTCGGACCCTGGGCGGTGAGCGGGCCGACCCGGGTCCTGGGCGAGGCGTGTCTTCTGGATACCGAGGCCCAGGTTCGTCAACGACAGCGCTGCGAAGAAACCAGCCAACGCCTGGCATCGACGCTGCAACGCTTCGGCTTCAAGCCCCAGGGCGGCTGCGCATTGTTCCAGTGGCTGGTCACCCCGCACGCCCAGGCCCTGTATGAATTCATGGCCCATCGCGGCATTCTGCTGCGCCTGTTCACCCACACCAGCAGCCTGCGTTTCGGGTTGCCCGCCGATGATGCCGGGTTCCTGCGCCTCGAGCAGGCTTTCGAGGCCTACGCCAAGGACATTCGATGACAACCTTGATGGTGCAGGGCACCACCTCCGATGCCGGCAAAAGTACCTTGGTCACGGCGCTCTGCCGTTGGGTTACGCGCCAGGGTGTGAGGGTGGTGCCGTTCAAGCCGCAGAACATGGCGCTCAACAGCGCGGTGACTGCCGACGGTGGCGAAATCGGCCGGGCCCAGGCTGTTCAGGCACAGGCCAGTGGCCTCGAGCCCCATACCGACATGAATCCGGTGCTGCTCAAGCCCAACAGCGATACGGGCGCACAGGTCATCATCCATGGCCGTGCCGTGACCACCATGAACGCGGTGGCCTATCACGATTACAAAGCCATCGCGATGCAAGCGGTACTGGCCTCCCACGCGCGCTTGAGCGCGACATACCCGGTCGTCATGGTGGAAGGCGCGGGATCGCCGGCGGAGATCAACCTGCGGGCCGGGGACATCGCCAATATGGGCTTTGCCGAGGCGGTGGACTGCCCAGTGCTGCTGATCGCCGACATCAATCGTGGCGGGGTATTCGCCCATCTGGTCGGCACACTGGAGTTGCTTTCGCCCAGCGAGCAGGCGCGGGTAAAGGGTTTCATCATCAATCGTTTTCGCGGTGATATCGCCTTGCTGCAGCCGGGGCTGGATTGGTTGGAAACGCGCACTGGCAAACCGGTGATCGGCGTGTTGCCGTATGTAATGGACCTGCACCTGGAGGCCGAGGATGGCCTCGACCAGCGCCAGGCCGACAAGGCTGAACAGGTGCTCAAGGTGGTGGTGCCGGTGCTGCCGCGCATCAGCAACCACACCGATTTCGACCCGCTGCGCCTGCATCCGCAGGTCGACCTGCAATTCATTGGCCCTGGCCAGGCCATCCCGCCTGCCGACCTGATTATCCTGCCCGGGTCCAAAAGCGTGCGCAGCGATTTGGCCTACCTGCGGGCTAATGGCTGGGAAACGGCCATCCAGCGCCACTTGCGCTACGGCGGCAAGTTATTGGGTATCTGCGGCGGTTTGCAGATGCTCGGCCAGCAGGTCCACGATCCGCTCGGGCTGGAAGGCGTGGCAGGTTCCAGCGCTGGGTTGGGCTTGTTGGATTTCGAAACGACCCTGGAGCGCGAAAAGCAACTGCGCAACGTCCGCGGGCGACTGACCCTGGAAGACGCCGAGGTCAGCGGCTACGAAATCCATGCGGGCGTCACCGTCGGCGCGGCCCTGGAACATGCGGCGGTGCGCTTGGACGATGGCCGTTGCGATGGCGCCCAGAGCCGCGATGGACAGATTTTTGGTACTTATCTGCATGGGCTCTTTGAGTCGCCGGCAGCCAGCAGTGCATTGCTGCGTTGGTCGGGTCTGAAGGACGTACAGACGGTGGATTACCACGGCTTGCGCGAGCGAGATATCGAACGGTTGGCGGATTTGGTGGAGCGGCATCTGGACACCGGGCTGCTGCGTGAGCTCTGTGGGATCTAGGGTGGCTGGGCTGGCGTCGTCGCGAGCAGGCTCGCTCCCGCATTGGTCTTGCGGCGCACAGAGATCCTGTGGGAGCGGGCCTGCTCGCGAAGGGGCCGGCACCCACACCGCCTATTTTGAAAGGGTATGAACATGCTCCAACTGATCCTCGGCGGCGCCCGCTCGGGCAAGAGTCGCCTGGCCGAAAAACTCGCCGCGAGCACAGGCTTGCCGGTGACTTACATCGCCACCAGCCAACCCCTGGACGGCGAAATGAACGAGCGTGTCGCCCAGCACCGCGCCCGGCGCCCGGCCGAATGGGCGCTGGTGGAGGAACCGTTGGCGCTGGCGCGGGTGCTGGAAGAAAACGCCGCGCATGATCAATGCCTGTTGGTGGATTGCCTGACGCTCTGGCTCACCAACCTGCTGATGCTTGATGACGCCGACCGGCTGGTCGCCGAGCGTGAAGCGCTGCTGGACTGCATCAGTGCGCTTCCCGGCGAGGTCATATTCGTCAGCAACGAGACCGGCATGGGCGTCGTGCCGCTGGGGGAGTTGACCCGTCGTTATGTCGATGAAGCCGGTTGGCTGCATCAAGCCCTGGCCGAACGTTGTCAGCGCGTCGTGTTCACCGTCGCCGGCTTGCCCCTGACCCTTAAAGGAACTGCGTTATGAATCACCGCTGGTGGCTGGACCCGTGCAAGCCCGTCGATACCCAAGCGCTGGAACAGGCCGCGGCCCGTCAGCAACAGCTGACCAAACCGGCCGGCTCCCTGGGGCGGCTGGAATCGGTGGCGGTGCAAATGGCGGGCCTGCAAGGGCAGGTCAAACCGAACCTCGACCGGTTGTGGGTTGCGATTTTTGCCGGTGATCATGGCGTCGTGGCCGAAGGTGTCTCGGCGTATCCCCAGGAAGTCACCGGGCAGATGTTGCTCAACTTCGTCAACGGCGGCGCGGCCATCAGCGTTCTGACGCGGCAATTGGGCGCGTCCCTGGAAGTGATCGACCTGGGCACTGTAACGCCTTCGCTGAATTTGCACGGCGTGCGCCATTTGAACCTGGGTCCTGGCACGGCGAATTTCGTCCGGGGGCCGGCGATGACCCTGGCGCAAGGCGAACAGGCCCTGCAAGCCGGACGCGACAGCGTGGCGCGCGCGGTCGCGGCTGGAACGCAATTGTTCATCGGCGGCGAGATGGGCATCGGTAATACCACTGCCGCCAGTGCCCTGGCCTGTGCCTTGCTCGACTGCCCGGTGACGCACCTGGTCGGGCCGGGCACGGGCTTGGACGCGGCAGGTATCAGCCGCAAGGCCCAGGTGATCGAGCGGGCCCTGGCGTTGCACGGTGGTGCGAGCGGCGACCCGTTGCAGACATTGTTCAACCTCGGCGGTTTCGAAATCGCGGCGTTGGTCGGTGCGTACCTGGCCTGCGCTCAGCAGGGCGTCGCCGTGCTGGTGGATGGGTTTATCTGCAGCGTAGCGGCGCTGGTGGCGGTGCGGCTCAATCCCGGATGTTGCCCATGGCTGCTGTTCGGTCATCGCGGTGCCGAGCCGGGTCACCGGCACGTGTTGGAAACCCTCGGCGCCGAACCGCTGCTGGACTTGGGCTTGCGCCTGGGCGAGGGCAGTGGCGCGGCGCTGGCGGTGCCGTTGTTGCGCCTGGCCTGTGACCTTCACGGGCAGATGGCGACGTTTGCCGAAGCGGCCGTGGCGGATCGCCCGGCATGACCTTGCGCCTGGACCTGCTGCGTCACGGTGAAACCGAGCTGGGCGGCGGCTTGCGCGGCAGCCTCGACGACGCCCTGACGGCCAGGGGCTGGGAGCAGATGCACGAGGCGGTCGCCCAAGGCGGGCCGTGGGATCGCCTGGTGTGCTCGCCATTGCAGCGATGCGCCCGTTTCGCCGAACAACTTGGCGCCCGGCTTGGCGTTCCGGTGCAGGCGGACAAAGACTTGCAAGAGTTGCATTTCGGCGCCTGGGAAGGTCGCAGCGCGGCGGCATTGATGGAGACCGACGCCGAGGCCCTCGGTCGCTTTTGGGCCGATCCTTACGCCTTCACACCTCCCGGAGGTGAGCCGGTATTAGCGTTTTCGGCGCGGGTGCTGGCGGCGGTCGAGCGCTTGCACCTCGCATATGCCGGTCAGCGCGTGTTGCTGGTCAGTCATGGCGGCGTGATGCGCTTGCTACTGGCCCAGGCCCGGGGGTTGCCACGCGAGCAATTACTGAATGTCGAAGTCGGCCATGGTGCGCTGTTTTCCCTGGCGGTGTCCTCCGGCCCCGTGCTTAGAGAGGCTGGCTGAGCATGTTGCCCTTCTGGATCGCCCTGCAATTTCTCAGCAGCTTGCCGATTCGCTTGCCGGGCATGCCTGAGCCCCGCGAGCTGGGGCGTTCGCTGTTGTTCTATCCCGTGGTGGGGCTGTTGTTCGGCGGTTTGCTGTGGTTGCTCGATGCGCTGTTGGCGGGCGCGCCGGTGATGCTGCATGCCGCGCTGCTACTGATGGCGTGGGTGCTGCTCAGCGGCGGGCTGCACCTGGACGGCCTGGCCGACAGCGCCGATGCCTGGCTCGGCGGTTTCGGCGATCGTGAGCGTACGTTGCTGATAATGAAGGATCCACGCAGCGGGCCGATCGCCGTGGTCACGCTGGTGCTGGTGTTGCTGCTCAAATGGACCGCGCTGGTGGCGTTGATCGAGCAGGGGGATGCGTTGGCCTTGCTCGTTGTGCCGGTGCTGGGGCGTAGCGCCTTGCTGGGGTTGTTCCTCACCACGCCGTATGTGCGTGCCGGTGGGCTGGGCCAAGCGTTGGCCGAACATTTGCCGCGCCGCTCGGGCTGGCAGGTGTTGTCGGCCGGAGCGCTGGGGTGCGTGCTGGTGATGGGATGGGCGGGGCTGTGGACGTTGGCGGTCGCCGTGCTGGTATTTATCGGTTTGCGTCACATCATGCTGCGCAGGCTGCAGGGATGCACCGGCGACACCGCGGGCGCCTTGCTGGAATTGCTTGAAATGGCGGTTCTGGTGGCGTTGGCCTTGAGCTGAATTCCGGCTTGTCGGCGGTCAGGGCCTCATTTAAATTTGCATTCATTTAGTCGCGGGTATATACACGCATCATGCTTCCTTCCCAATGTCTGTGCATCAACCTGCGTCGCGCCGCGCGTGGCGTCAGCAGGTACTACGACGGCGCTCTCGATGGCTTCGGGATCAACGTTGCCCAGTATTCTTTGCTCAATAACCTGGCGCGCCTGGACCAGCCGAGCATTTCGTCCCTGGCCGAGGCCATGGGCCTGGACCGCAGCACCCTAGGGCGCAACCTACGGGTGCTGGAAGGCGAGGGGTTGGTGAAGTTGGCTGAGGGCGACGATTTGCGCAACCGCATCGTTGTGCTCACCGAGGCGGGAAATGCCCGGTTGGCGGCGGCATTGCCGGCCTGGGAAGCGGCACAACAGAAATTGATCGACAAGCTCGGTGCCGAAAAGCGCGCGACCTTGCTGGCCTTGCTGGATGAGTTGGCGTGACGCCGGTTCGTCCGATGATAAGTGGGTATATACCCGCGACCGGAGAATAAGAATGACATCGATGTGGCGTACCTGTGGTTGGGTCCTGGTGGGCAGTGCGCTGATCCTGGCGTTGTCCCTGGGCGTGCGGCATGGCTTCGGGTTGTTCCTGGCGCCGATGAGCGCCGAATTCGGCTGGGGCCGGGAGGTGTTTGCCTTCGCCATCGCTTTGCAGAACCTGATCTGGGGCCTGGCGCAGCCTTTCACGGGCGCCCTGGCGGATCGCTTCGGTGCGGCAAAAGTGGTGTTGATCGGTGGTGTCCTGTATGCGGTCGGCCTGGTCTTCATGGGCATGGCCGACTCGTCCTGGTCGCTGTCGTTGAGCGCCGGCCTGTTGATCGGCATCGGCCTGTCCGGCACTTCGTTCTCGGTAATCCTTGGTGTGGTTGGGCGGGCCGTGCCGCCAGAGAAACGCAGCCTGGGCATGGGTATCGCCAGTGCGGCCGGCTCGTTTGGCCAGTTCGCGATGTTGCCGGGCACGCTGGGGCTGATTGGTTGGCTCGGCTGGTCCGCGGCGCTGTTGGCGCTGGGCCTGCTGGTGGCGCTGATCGTGCCCTTGGTCAGTATGCTCAAGGATGCACCGGCACCCCTGAGCGGCAACGAGCAGACCTTGTCCGAAGCGTTGCGCGAGGCGTGCAGTCATTCCGGTTTCTGGCTGTTGGCGGTCGGTTTTTTTGTCTGCGGTTTCCAGGTGGTGTTCATCGGCGTGCATCTGCCGGCCTATCTGGTGGACCAGCACCTGCCGGCCAGCGTCGGCACCACCGTGTTGGCGCTGGTCGGGCTGTTCAATATCTTCGGCACCTACACCGCCGGCTGGTTGGGCGGGCGCATGTCCAAGCCGCGCCTGCTGACTGGCCTGTACCTGGTGCGGGCGGTGGTGATCGGCGTGTTCCTGTGGTTGCCGGTGACGACGACCACGGCTTATCTGTTCGGCATGGCGATGGGTTTTCTCTGGTTATCGACGGTGCCATTGACCAACGGGACGGTCGCCACGTTGTTCGGTGTACGAAATCTCTCGATGCTGGGTGGGATCGTGTTCCTTTTCCACCAGTTGGGCTCGTTCCTCGGTGGTTGGCTGGGCGGCGTCGTGTACGACCGCACGGGCAGCTACGACTTGATCTGGCAGGTGTCGATTTTGCTCAGCCTGCTCGCGGCTGCGTTGAACTGGCCGGTGCGTGAGCGCCCGGTTGCCCGCCTGCAAGCCCAGGCGGGTGCGGCATGAGCCGCGTCGGCCCATGGTTGATCGCAGCCGGCGCCGCCGCGCTGCTGGCGGTCGCCTGGTGGGGCTGGCGCCAGGGCGGGTTGGCTTTGATGCAGCTGGGCATGGGCAGCTGCTGACGTGTGGACGGCATCGGGCGCGCGGAGTAACGTCGTGGTCTGACAGGCTTACAAGGAAAATCCGACATGATGCGTTGGTTTGCTGTTCCCACCCTGTTGCTGGCTATGACCGGGCATGTATGGGCGGCTGAATGCCCGTCACTCTTGGAGGGTTCGCTGCCCAAGCTGCGGGCCAAGGAAACCGTCGATTTGTGCCAGCGTTTCGCTGGCAAACCCTTGGTGGTGGTCAACACGGCCAGCTTCTGTGGGTTCGCTCCACAATTCAAAGGGCTCGAGGCGCTTAATCAGCGCTATAAAAGTGAAGGGTTGGAAGTGCTGGGCGTGCCGTCCAACGACTTCAAGCAGGAATCCAAGGACGGCGCGGAGACCGCCAAGGTTTGCTACGTCAACTATGGTGTGACCTTTACCATGACCGAACCGCAACCGGTACGGGGCGCGGATGCCATTCCCTTGTTCAAGCACCTGGCCGAACAGTCCAGCGCGCCGAAATGGAATTTCTACAAATACGTCGTGGATCGCCAGGGCAAGGTGGTTGGCAGCTTTTCCAGTCGGATAAAACCCGACGATCCTGATTTCATCAAGGCGGTGGAGACGGCTATCGCTTCCAAACCCTGATCCTCAACCACGAAAAAGCCCCGCTTTCTTTACAGAGAGCGGGGCTTTTTTTTGCTTCAGGTGGCGACCGGCTGTTTATGCCTGCTCGCCGTGGATCATCAGAAGCGGTAGGTTGCGCCGACGCCGAAGCCGTTGGCGCTGTTTTCGTATTCAGCGTTGTAAGCCTGGCCCAGGGCGTTGGCTCTGTTGACGTTGACTTTTTCTTCCTTGAGATAGGAATAGGCCACGTCGATGGTCAGGTCGTCGGTTGGGCTCCAGCCGGCACCCAGGCTGAAGATGGTCCGGTCGCCGGTAGGAATGCGAGGCGAACGGTCGGCGTTGTTGGTCGGCGACTGGTCGAAGGACAGGCCGGTGCGCAGTACCCATTGCTTGTTCAACTGGTAGGAGGTACCGATGGCGTAGGCCCAGGTGTCGTGCCAGTTCTGTTCTTCGGTGATGGTGCCGAAGAGGGTTGGGTTCAATGCGCCGCCGCCGGTGATGTCGTTGTTCACGGTGATGTCTTTCAGGCGGCTCCAGCGAGTCCAGGTACTACCGGCATAGACAGTCCAGGCATCGTTGATTTCCTGGGTTACCGAGAAATCGACCGATTCTGGGGTAGTGATGTCGAGGGAGGCGTCATAACGAGCACCGATGAGAACACCAGGAAACGCGGGGGTGCCGCCTGGGCTCACTTCTGTATGACCATCCAGCTTGTATTTAACCTTGGAGTGGTAGG
Source organism: Pseudomonas sp. R4-84 (assembly GCF_054130985.1). Lineage (NCBI taxonomy): Bacteria > Pseudomonadati > Pseudomonadota > Gammaproteobacteria > Pseudomonadales > Pseudomonadaceae > Pseudomonas > Pseudomonas sp. R4-84. Next base: position 4,089,642 of record NZ_CP096390.1, on the reverse strand, counting down.
TGAGGCCGACGCGGGTGGTATCGGTGGCCTGGACCAGCAAACCGATGTTATAGCCATAGCCGATGTCATCGCCCTTGATCTTCACGTCGCCGTTGGAAGAGAACCCAGTGACGTCCAGAGACGACTCTAATGAACCCGAAATCCGGTTGATAGTCGGGCCAAAACCGATCGACACCTTGTCATTGAAGGCGTAGCTGATGGTTGGCTGGAAGGTCACGACCTTCACTTCGCTCTTGCTGCCGAAATTGCGGCCCTGGAAGCTGCTTTCGTAGTCGGTGATCAGGCCGAAGGGGGCGTAGACGCCCAGGCCGAATGCCCATTGATCGTCGATTGGCTTGACGTAGTAGCCCATCGGAACGCCGGTGAACGGGACCATGTCGCCATCGTTCGTACCGGACTGGGTGCCGCTGGCATCGTTGATGTCGGTGGATGCGTCGATGACGGCGAAGCCGCCGGTGACTTGTTGGCGCTTGAGGCGCGACATGCCAGCAGGGTTGCCAAACACGGTGCTCGCATCATCGGCAGAAGAAGAACGACCCGCGAAGCCAGTACCCATGCCACTGATGCTTTGTTCGTTCAAGGCAAAGCCACTGGCGAAAATTTGGGTGGATGCCAAGGTAACGGCAAGGCCAAGGGTGGTTTTGAGCATCATTTTTTTCATTGTTAGAACTCCAGGTGATCACCGGGGCGAAAATTACCAACATTTTTGCCCAAGCGCTATAGCTTGTATGGCTTGATTTAGAGGGGTTTTGTAGGACAATCCGACCAAAATCGTCGCAGTTGTAGGAAGTTTCCTTTTTTCCATTCAGCAAGCGACCTGGTTCAAGGGTGAAACACAGTTTTGCCACGCGCAGGTGAAGTCCCGCAGGCGACCAGTGGGATGAAAAACCTGGCGCCAGATGCGGGCCATGGCGAGCAAATCGTTTGAATCGGGAAGCGGGGTGGCGTGTTCCTCCACCAGCAACCAAGCGATGGCCGTGGCGTAGCGCAAATTGACGGTCAATTCCTGATGAGGGCCGCTCAGGAAAGCATGCTGGCTCGCCAGGCCTCGCACCAGGCTGGCTCGTTCCGGACCCATCGCCAGGTAATCGTCCCACAGGGCTTGATGGCGCGGTTCAGTGATGCGGTACAAGCCGTGCCCACGACGATCGTGCAACGCGGCGCCCAGGCCTGATTGACTGGCGGCGATCCCCAGCAACAGGTTTTCCGCCGTTGTGCTGTGGCTCCCCAGGTAAAGGAGCGTCGGGCGGATCACATAACGACACAGTTCGCTGGCAGCGATACCCATAAAATCCTCGAAACGGGAAATGGGCGGAGCCTGACGGTGTGGGCTTGGCAGCGGGTGGATCGGATCAGGCTCCGCCGAAGCGGATCATGCCGCTCGAGTTGAAGTGTAGTGTCATATCTGCGCTGTAAAGGCCTGTTTTTAAACCATGTTCATCGAACGGTTATGACCGTTATAGCTGTTTGTACTTAAACCGTTGCGCTTTATCGAGAAATGCCGGGCAATAAAAAGCCCCGCGTTTTGGGCGGGGCCTTGGATGCTTCAGTGTCCTGGCGTGTCAGGCAACGAGTGCCTGACGGGTACGCTCGATGACCGCCTGCAGCGGTTCTGCGCTGGAGTACTGGTCGGGATACAAGCGTTCGCTGTGACGGGCGATGCCGTGTTCATTGACCAGCGTGAAGCTGAAGCAGCCTTTGCGAGCGGCCATGATCAGGCAGTTCATTGGAGCAAAGGCGTTGGTTAGGGTGCGGATGGCATCCTGTGTCTGGATTTGATTAGACATGTTATGGGTGTTCCTACAAATGACACGATTAAGAACCGTGCAACGTTAAAACGTTCCAGTAACGTCGACCACCATTGGTCGAACGAAGAACCCGACTGGAACAAAGCAGCCAGTTTGAGCGCTATAAAAGGGCGCGCTTGGGCTGGCAGGTAGGTACTTAGGAGGGCAGGCAACACATCGAGGGCAAAGGTTCTGGGCCCGGGGTGAAGATCCTGATCAATTTGCAGGTTGGTTCGGTCAGAATAATGAGCCTGGCGGCAGCTTCGGATTCGTTCGAAGTGCGCAGCGCGAGCATTACCTGGAAACCATCGAGGGGGGCGGTCTCTTTTTCGGCAGGCTTCCCGTGGGGATAGCTGACCGCTGAGATGTTTCCGACCCGGAATTGACTTTCAGCTTGGTACTAACGCCGCGGATACTATCGAATCAAGCCGCGTTAGGGAAGGCCGTTGGTCAGAAAAATGCCGGTGCTGCCGCTGGGGCGCGAAAGCGGGTAGCGTGTAAAAGTCTGGGATCGGGGCTTTTCCACAGGGTCTTGAGCGCCAGATGCGTCAAAAAAGCGCAGCGATATAACCACTTCAGCTGTTACTTGTACACACTCCTATGGGCCGCTGTCACCGTATTGTCATCTTTGAACAATCCGGGGCGGGTGCCTGCATCCAAAATTTAAGTCAATGAAAAACATCGCTTTTTTTTACTGGTGAAAAAATCGACAGTTTGAGCGCAGGCCCCGTTCCATAGGGCTTGCGGCGAGTTCAGGGTAGGTTGTCCACTGAGTTATCCACAGCTTCTGTGGATTGTCCCAAGCGCTTGCTCTAGAACGGGCGTGCCGGTTTTTTTCGACTTTACCCGTACGAAAAAAGGAGTAGAGTGGCGCGCCTTCCGATCTGTCCCGTAGTGCGTTATGAAGTTTCGCTCAGTATCAAATCCTGTTACCTCCGTACCCTCAGGTGTTACCCCTCCCAAGCGCATATCGATGCGAGTTGCCGAGTGGCTGCTGGACAGCCCGAGCCTGGGAGAGCGTCCCAGCGTCAAGCACCTGGCTGGACGCCTGCTCAAACAACCGGCGCGCGAAGGCGTGGTGGCCGCACAGAGTCGCCTCGGTCAGCTGATGTGCCGCGAATGCGGCAATGCACGGGACCGGCGTATTGGCCAGGACCTGCTGCGCCAGGCCGCGCGGGCCGGCGATCATCGTGCCCGCCAGGCATTGGGCGAGATCGAAGACTGAGCTGGGCAACGCCGGGTTGCTTGGTTAACCTTCGGGCTTTATCTCTTGCGCGGGAATTGTCATGGCGATGGATTTGACCAGCCTGTTGCTTGGCCTGGCAGGCGCTGCGGTGCCGCTGTTGGCATTGGCCTGGCACCTGCAACGCCAGGCAAGCGCGGCACAGACCGAGCTGGCGTTGATGGAAGAACGCCTGGCGACCGCCCACATGGCACACGATGGGTTGAATGCCCAGCTAGATGCCTGCCGCGACGAAATCAGTGACTTGGGCCAGGCCAATGCCGCCAGGCAAGCCGAGCTTGCGGCTGCGTGTCGCGAGGTCGAACTGCTGCAGATCGAGCGTGACAACGCAAGGGACGCGGCGCATGCCTGGAACCTGGAGCGTGCCAATAAGGAAGCTGAATTGCGACGCCTGGATGCCCAGGCTGCTTCGTTGCAGGCCGAATTGCGCGAACAGCAGGAGAGCCATCAGCAGCGCCTGGACGATCTTCAAGGCTCGCGGGACGCATTGCGGGCCCAGTTCGCCGAGCTCGCGGGAAAAATCTTCGACGAGCGTGAACAGCGTTTCGCCGAAACCAGCCAGCAGCGCCTGGGTCAGTTGCTCGACCCACTGAAGGAACGCATCCAGTCCTTTGAAAAACGCGTCGAGGAAAGCTACCAGGCCGAGGCCCGGGAGCGATTTTCCCTGGGCAAGGAACTGGAGCGCCTGCAACAGCTGAACCTGCGCCTGAGCGATGAAGCCACCAACCTGACTCGTGCGCTCAAGGGCCAGAAGACCCAGGGCAACTGGGGCGAGTTGATCCTCGAGCGGGTCCTGGAACATGCCGGCTTGGAGAAGGGCCGCGAATACCAGACCCAGGTCAGTCTCAAGGGGCCGGATGGCGAACGGTTCCAGCCGGACGTATTGATTTATCTGCCCGGCGACAAGCAGGTGGTGGTCGATTCGAAGGTCAGCCTCACGGCCTACCAGCAATATGTGGCGGCCGAAGACAATGCCATCGGCCAGTTGGCTCTCAAGCAGCACGTCGTGTCATTGCGAGCCCACGTCAAAGGCTTGGCCGGCAAGGACTACAAGCGTCTGGACGGTCTGCACAGCCTGGATTTCGTCTTGCTGTTCGTGCCGATCGAAGCGGCATTTTCCGCAGCCTTGCAAGCCGAGCCGAACCTGTTCCAGGAAGCTTTCGACCGCAACATCGTGATCGTCAGCCCGACCACGCTGCTGGCGACGCTGCGGGTGATCGACAGCTTGTGGAAGCAAGAGCGCCAGAGCCAGAACGCCCGGGAAATCGCCGAACGCGCGGGGTGGCTGTATGACAAGTTCGTCCTGTTTATCCAGGACCTGGACGAAATCGGTAGTCGCTTGCAGCAGTTGGACAAAGCCTACAGCGCCGCACGCAATAAGCTGACGGAAGGGCGCGGCAACCTGGTCAGCCGCAGCGAGCAGTTGAAACTGCTCGGCGCCAGGGCGAGCAAGAGCTTGCCTACGGAGTTGCTTGAACGGGCGATGGCGGACGTGGATGGGTTGCCAGAGGAGACCGGCGAAGAAAGCCGGGGTCAGTAGCCTACAAGGTTTGCACCGGACCCCTGTGGCGAGAGAGCTTGCTCCCTTGCCACAGGGGTTTACTTTTTCCCCTATTACAACGGCAAGTGCCGGCTCAACAACGCCCTCAACGCCGCCGGCTTCACCGGCTTGGCCAAGTAATCCAATCCCGCCGCATGCACCTGGGCCACGGTCTCGGGCCGGCCATCGGCACTGATCACCACTCCGGGCACCGGCTCGCCCATGCGCGTGCGCAACCAGGCCATCAGTTCGGTCCCGGTTTCGCCGTCGTCCAGGTGAAAATCCACCAGCGCCAGTTGCGGCCGGCCGCCCTGGGCGAGCCAGCGCTCGCATTCTTCACGATTGCGCGCCGTCCATACGCGGCACCCCCAGCGGGTCAGCAGGCTGTTCATGCCGATCAGGATGCTGTCTTCGTTATCGACACACAGCACCTGTGCGCCGCTGGGCAAATGGCCGTTGGCTTCGATCACGACAGTGGGCTCGACGGCTTGGCTACTGGCCAATGGCACGCTGACGCTGAACACGCTGCCGCGCCCTGGCCAGGAACGCACGCGCAAGGTATGGCCGAGCACGCGACACAGTCCATCGGCAATTGCCAGGCCGAGGCCGAGGCCTTTTTCGGCCCGGGTCTGATGGCTGTCCAGGCGTTTGAATTCTTCGAAGATGACTTGCAGCTTGTCTTCGGCGATCCCCGGCCCGCGGTCCCAGACCTCCAGACACAGCTCGCCGTTGCCCCGGCGCACGCCTAGCAGCACCGGGCCCTTGGCGTAGCGGAAGGCATTGGTGAGGAAGTTCTGCAGCACGCGGCGCAGCAGCTTGATGTCGCTGTCGACCCGCAGCCGCGAACCGCGAACCCGGAATTTCAAGCCTTGCTCTCGAGCCAGCACGGTGAACTCGGCGCCGAGGGTATCGAATAGATCATTGAGGACAAACGGCTTGCGGTCGGGGTTGATCTTTCCGTTTTCCAATCGGGAGATGTCCAGCAGGTCCGTGATCAAGTCCTCGGCCGAGCGCAACGAGCTGTCCAAATGTTGTACCAACTGCCGGGCTTCGCTCGGCAAGCCGTCGTGCTGATGGGAAAGCGCGGCGGAGAACAGGCGCGCGGCGTTGAGAGGCTGCATCAAGTCATGGCTGACGGCGGCCAGGAAGCGGGTCTTGGACTGGTACGCGGCTTCGGCCGTGCTCTTGGCTTCGGTCAGCGCGAGGTTGAGTTGCGACAGTTCGCGGGTGCGTTCGGCCACCCGCTGTTCCAGCCCTTCGTTGGCTTCGGTCAAGGCCTGTTCGGCTTCGCGGTAAGCAGTGATGTCCGTGAAACTCATGACGAAACCGCCGCCGGGCATCGGGTTGCCGATCAGCTCGATCACACGGCCGTTGGGGAACAGGCGTTCCGAGGTGTGCGCGCGGCCTTGGCGCATCCAGTGCAGGCGCCGGGCGACATGGACTTCGGCCTCGCCCGGGCCACAAAGGCCGCGCTCGGCGTTGTAGCGGATGATGTCGGCGATCGGCCGACCGACGCTGATCAAGCCGTCGGGGTAGTTGAACAGTTCCAGGTATCGACGGTTCCAGGCCACCAGCCTGAGGGACTGGTCGACCACGCTGATGCCCTGGGTGATGTTTTCGATGGCGCCTTGCAGCAGCGCTCGGTTGAATTGCAGCACTTCGGACGCTTCGTCGGCGATCCGCACGACGTCTTCCAGTTGCATCTCGCGGCCTTCGATGGCCGCTTTCACCACGGCTCGCGTCGACGACGCGCCGAGTACACCGGCCAGCAGCCGCTCGGTATGGGCGATCCATTCGCTGTCGGCGTTCTGGCTCGGGTTGAAGCCTTTGCCTTGGCGATAGGCAAAGCGAATGAAGCTCTGGCGCGCCCGTTCTTCGCCGACGAAGCGGGCCGCCAGCTGCAACAGATCCTCGATCTGGACCGCCAGCATCGAGCGAGGATTGGGTCGGGCGCTGATCTCCTGACCGATGAAGCGTCCAGCCTGCCAATGCTCCGACACGCGTGTGCGCGACAGGACCGAAACCCAGGCGAACAATATGAAATTGCCCGCCAGGGACAGGACGACACCTTGGGTCAGCGGCGTGATCGGCAGATCCAGCGGATTGCCATGCAGCCAGGCCAGGCCGGGGAAGCTGCTCAGTGACCAGCCCAGGCTATGGGCGGCGATCGGCAGCACCAGCGTGTAGAACCACAGGAATATGCCCATGGCGAGGCCGGCGAACACGCCGCGTCGATTCGCCTGTTTCCAGTACAGCGCGCCGATCATGGCGGGTGCCAGTTGCGTCACGGCGGCGAAGGCGATCTGGCCGATGGTGGCCAGGCTCGCGGTCGAACCCAGCAGCCGGTAGCTGACATAAGCCAATAGGAGAATCGCAACGATGCTCACCCGGCGTACCGACAGCATCCATTGGCGGAACACTTCGAAAGGCCGCTCGGCGTTGTTGCGGCGCAATAGCCATGGCAGCAGCATGTCGTTGGAGACCATGGTCGACAGGGCGACACTCGCCACGATGACCATGCCGGTGGCGGCCGAGGCGCCGCCGATGAAGGCCAGCACCGCCAGCGCCGGATGGGCCTGGGCGAGTGGCAGGCTGATGACGAACGAATCCGGCAGTACCGAGCTGGGCAGCATCATTTGCCCGGCGAGGGCGATCGGCACCACGAACAGGGCGGCCAGGGCCAGGTAGGCGGGGAACACCCATTTGGCCAGGCGCAGGTCCTGGGGTTCGATGTTCTCCACCACGGTGACGTGGAACTGCCGTGGCAGGCAGATGATCGCCATCATCGCCACGCCGGTTTGCACCACCATGGACGGCCAGTTGATGGTCTCCTTCCAATACTGCTCCAACCGTGGCGCGAGCATCGCCTGGTTGAACAGGTCGTCGAAGCCGTCATAAAGGCCAAACGTGACGAACGCGCCAACCGCCAGGAAGGCGAACAGCTTGACCAGCGATTCAAAGGCAATCGCCAGCACCATGCCGCGGTGGTGCTCGGTGGCGTCGAGGTTGCGAGTGCCGAAGACGATGGTGAACAGCGCCAGGATCAGCGAGACGATCAACGCAGTATCCTGCGCTCGGGTGCCCATGGCGTCGGCACCGGCGCCGATCAACAGGTTCACGCCGAGCACGATACCCTTGAGCTGCAAGGCAATGTAAGGCAGCACGCCGACCAGGCAGATCAGGGCGACCACCACTGCCAGTGATTGGGATTTGCCGTAGCGGGCGGCGATGAAGTCGGCGATGGAGGTGATGTTCTCCTGCTTGCTGATCATCACCATCTTCTGCAAGACCCACGGCGCCAGTACCAGCAGCAGGATCGGCCCGAGGTAGATCGGCAGGAATGACCAGAGCTGTTCGGCGGCCTGGCCCACGGCGCCGAAAAACGTCCAGCTGGTGCAATACACCGCCAGCGACAGGCTGTAGACCCACGCGCGCACACGTGGTGGCAGCGGTGTGCTGCGTCGGTCGCCGTAAAAGGCGATGGCAAACATGATGGCCATATAGGCCAGGGCGACAACGGCGATCAGCCCGCTGGACAGCGACATGGAAACTCCCAGACAAATACCCCCGGGCTTGGGCCCGGCAAGACAGTCTCGCACGCCAGCTCGGGTTCGTCAGTGTCGACCAAGGTCGAGGCGTGGCGGGGTGTCGCGGGTGGGATTTTTTTATGCAGCGATGTTGCCGGCCTCATCGCGAGCAAGCTCGCTCCCACAATGGCTATTTATCGAATACAAGATTTGTGGCACACCGAAGTCCAATGTGGGAGCGAGCTTGCTCGCGATGGCATTTTCACTGATCCATCGCCATATCCACCAACCGATACAGCTCCTCGACCTCCAGCGGCGCAGTGGCGAAGAGGATTCGAAATACCGTCGGCGCCACGATCACATTCACCAGTCGCTCGATACCCGGGTTCGGCTCGTCGGGATAACGATCCAGGATGATCTGCAACTGGCCGCTGATAATGCCCACGCAATACCCCGGCGTGGCGCAAGCCTGGATGTCACGCATCATATTGCGGCCAGGTTCTGAACTCATCTCGTCGAGGTATTGCTCGGCCCAGGCGCGCAGGTCGCCGCGCAGGCTGCCGGTGTTGGCCGGCTCGCTGTCCGGGCGCATGCGCGCGATGGCAACGTCGGCCAACAGCGCCGGCAGATCGCCCCAGCGCCGGTAGATGGTGGACGGCGTGACCCCGGCGCGCGCGGCGATTTGCGGCACGGTCAAGGTGGCGCGGTCCTGCTCCTGGAGCAGGGCGCGTACCGCCGAGTGAATCGACTCCTGAACCCGGGCACTTCTGCCGCCGGGGCGTAAACCTTCTTTAATAGCCATGCATCGGACCTTAACACAAAGAATTTGCTTTAAGCGCATGCCGGTAGCACACTCCGCAAAAGCAAAAAATTAGCTTTTATGAATCTCCTCGTGGAGCGTGCCCATGTCTCGTCCAGCTTCGACCCGCGCCAGTCTCATCTTCCTGGCGATCACCTTGCTCGGTTTTCTGGCGGCCTCCAGCGCGCCGACGCCGTTGTATCACCTCTACCAGGAACATCTGCAGTTCTCCCCGGCGATCCTCACGCTGATCTTCGGTGTGTATGCGTTCAGTCTGTTGGCGGCCTTGCTGGTCGTCGGCTCGTTGTCCGATTACCTCGGTCGCAGACCGGTGATCTTCGCGGCATTATTGCTCAACATGCTGGCGATGCTGCTATTCATCAATGCCGACAGTGTGGGCTGGTTGATGGGCGCGCGACTGATACAAGGCTTCGCCACCGGCATGGCCACCAGTGTGCTGGGCGCCGCGTTGCTGGACTTCGATCGCCAGCAAGGCCCCCTGGTCACCAGCGTTGCGCCCCTGCTGGGCATGGCGTGTGGCGCGATGGGGTGTGGCCTGCTGGCAGAATTTGCGCCGATGCCGCTGCAACTGACTTATTGGCTGCTGCTGGCGTTGTTTCTGGTCCAGGCGGTTTATCTCTGGCGCCTGGCCGAAAGCGTTAGCCCGCAGCCCGGGGCCTGGCGGTCGTTGCGCCCCACCTTGCATGTGCCGGTCCAGGCCCGGCGCGCGTTGTGGCTGATCCTGCCGCTGGACCTGGCGGCCTGGGCGGTCGGTGGTTTCTATCTGTCCCTGGCGCCGTCCCTGGTTCGAGCCGCCACCGGTTCGACATCGAACCTGATCGGCGGCTCGCTGGTGGCCGTGCTGACACTCAGCGGCGCATTGTCGATCTACATGTTGCGTAACCGCGCCGCGCAAATGATGCTGCGTCTTGGCGCGACGCTGCTGGTGCTTGGCCTGGCCCTGGTGTTGATGGCCGTACACGCGGCCAGCCTGCCGTTGTTTTTCATCGGCACGCTGGTGACCGGCAGCGGTTTCGGCGCGGGATTCATCGGCGCGCTGCGCAGCATCATGCCCTTGGCCTTGCCCCACGAGCGGGCTGGCTTGATGTCGGCGTTCTATGTGCTCAGCTATCTGGCCTTCAGCCTGCCATCGTTGCTGGCGGGGAATCTGACCCGTATTTTCGGCCTGATTCCGACCACGGACGGCTACGGCGCGGTGTTGATTGTCATGGCCGCCGGCGCGCTGGTGGGTTTGTTGCGTGAACCCGCACGGCCGCTGGCGGACGGGATTCGGCCATGATTGCTTATCTATAGAACAGAATAGATATAGAGAAATTACCCGTTATATAGATATTCGATCCGGTTCTAGCATAGCTCCACCTCATCCGAGGAGAGGAGTGATCATGACCTGCTTTGCTGAAAACCGTTTTCGACCGCTGAGCCATTTGCCGGGGCCATTGGAAGTCGTCCGCCAATTCACGCCGAACTGGTTTGCCGCGACCATGGGCACCGGTGTGCTGGCGTTGGCCCTGGCACAACTGCCTGGGGCCAACCCTGGCGTATATGCGATTGCGCAAGGATTGTGGCTGTTCAATATCGTCCTGTTTGCCCTGTTCACCGGGCTCTACACTGCTCGCTGGGTGCTGTTCTTCGACGAGGCCCGGCGGATTTTCGGGCATTCAACCGTGTCGATGTTCTTCGGCACGATCCCGATGGGGCTGGCAACGATCATCAACGGTTTCCTGGTGTTCGGCGTACCGCGCTGGGGCGAGGGCGTGTTGTCGCTGGTCGAGGCGTTGTGGTGGACTGACGTGGCGATGTCGCTGGCCTGCGGTGTGCTGATTCCGTTCCTGATGTTCACCCGCCAGGAACACCGCATCGACCAGATGACCGCCGTGTGGCTGTTGCCCGTGGTGGCCGCCGAAGTCGCCGCCGTCAGCGGTGGCCTGCTGGCGCCGCACTTGGCTGACGTGCATTCGCAACTGATCATATTGGTCACCAGCTACATACTCTGGGCATTTTCCCTACCGGTGGCGTTCAGCATTCTGACCATCCTGCTGTTGCGCATGGCCTTGCACAAACTGCCCCACGAGAACATGGCCGCTTCGAGCTGGCTGGCCCTCGGCCCCATCGGCACCGGCGCACTGGGCATGTTGGTGCTGGGCGGCGATGCGCCGGTGATTCTTGCCGCCAATGGCCTGCCGGGCGTGGGCGAGGTTGCATCGGGCCTGGGGTTGGTCGCCGGTATCACCCTGTGGGGCTTCGGATTCTGGTGGATGTTGATGGCGCTATTGATCACCGCGCGCTATTTGCGTGAAGGCATCCCGTTCAACCTCGGCTGGTGGGGCTTCACCTTTCCCTTGGGCGTGTATGCGCTGACGACGCTGAAGCTGGCAAGCCTTCTGGACCTGGATTTCTTCAGCGTGTTCGGCTGCGGGCTGGTGGCGCTGCTGGTGGTGATGTGGATGATCGTCAGCTGGCGCACGCTGGTCGGCGCCTGGCATGGCGAGTTGTTTGTGTCGCCGTGCCTAGTGTCCTGTACCTCAAATACTGCTCCTTCTTGACTGCGTCTGTTGTCGTCATGCAGCGTTGCCGCTCCTCGCCATAACGGGCTATGACTCTTTGCTACGCCCTGCCTGACGACAACAGCCACTCGCCAAAAAGAAACGTATTTGCGAAACAGGACACAGGAAGTGCTGGGGAAATAATCGCCAAAGACAGGTAATGTGTGGCCTGGATCGAAAAAGCGTCATTCCAATAAGCGTCCACGCCACTCAGGAACATGGAAGATGAGTCACCCTTCACAGTTCACCTTGCTTCGCACGCGGCGCTTCCTGCCGTTCTTCGTTACGCAGTCCCTTGGCGCGTTCAACGACAACGTCTTCAAGCAATCATTGATCCTCGCCATCCTCTACAAACTGGCCATCGAGGGCGACCGCTCGATCTGGGTCAACCTTTGCGCGCTGCTGTTCATTCTGCCGTTCTTCCTGTTCTCGGCGCTGGCGGGGCAGTTTGGGGAGAAGTTCGCCAAGGACGCCTTGATCCGCCTGATCAAGCTGGGCGAAATCGCGATCATGGCGGTCGGCGCGGTGGGTTTCCTGTTCGATCACCTGTGGCTGATGCTGGTGGCGCTGTTCGCCATGGGCACCCACTCGGCGTTGTTCGGGCCGGTGAAATATTCGATCCTGCCGCAAGCCCTGCGCGAAGACGAACTGGTCGGTGGCAATGGCCTGGTGGAAATGGGTACGTTCCTGGCCATCCTGGCGGGGACCATCGGTGCGGGGATCATGATGTCTTCGGCGCACTACGCGCCGGTGGTGTCGGTGGCCATTGTCGGCATTGCCGTGGCCGGTTACCTCGCCAGTCGCGGCATCCCACGGGCGGCGGCGGCCTCGCCGCAGATGCGCTTGAACTGGAATATTTTCAGCCAATCGTGGGCGACCTTGAAGCTGGGCCTCGGGCAGACTCCGGCGGTGTCCCGCTCCATTGTCGGCAACTCTTGGTTCTGGTTCGTCGGGGCGATCTACCTGACGCAGATTCCCGCGTACGCCAAGGAATGGATGCACGGCGACGAAACCGTGGTGACCCTGATTCTCACGGTTTTTTCAGTAGGGATTGCCCTGGGTTCGATGCTCTGCGAAAGACTGTCAGGGCGCAAAGTGGAAATCGGCCTGGTGCCGTTCGGTTCGTTCGGGCTGACGGTGTTCGGCCTGCTGCTGTGGTGGCACTCCGGTGGAATCCCCGACAACGCCGACGGCCATGGCTGGCTGCAGATTCTCGGGTTTGGCCACGCCTGGCTGGTCCTGATCGATATCCTCGGCCTGGGTATCTTTGGCGGCTTCTACATCGTGCCGCTGTATGCGCTGATCCAGTCGCGTACCGTTGAGAACGAGCGGGCGCGGGTGATCGCCGCCAACAATATTCTCAACGCCTTGTTCATGGTGGTCTCGGCGATCGTTTCCATCGTCCTGCTGAGCCTGGCCAAGCTGTCGATCCCCCAGCTGTTTTTAGTGGTGTCGCTGCTGAACATTGGCGTCAACGCCTACATCTTCAAGATCGTCCCCGAGTTCAGCATGCGCTTCATGATCTGGCTGCTCAGCCATTCCATGTACCGTGTGGAGCATCGCAACCTGGAGGCGATTCCCGATGAGGGTGCCGCGCTGCTGGTGTGCAATCACGTGTCGTTTGTCGATGCCTTGCTGATTGGCGGTGCGGTGCGTCGGCCGATTCGCTTCGTGATGTACTACAAGATCTACAACCTGCCGGTCCTGAACTTTATCTTTCGAACCGCTGGGACGATTCCGATTGCCGGACGCCAGGAAGATATTCATATCTACGAAAAGGCCTTCAGCCGCATCGCCCAATATTTGGAAAACGGCGAGCTGGTGTGCATCTTCCCTGAAGGAAAGTTGACCGCCGACGGTGAGATCAATGAATTCAGGAGCGGCTTGACGCGCATCCTTCAGGAAACGCCGGTGCCGGTGATTCCGCTGGCGTTGCAGGGGTTGTGGGGGAGTTTCTTCAGTCGCGACCCGGGTAAAGGGATGTTCCGTCGGTTCTGGTCGCGCGTGACCTTGGTGGCGGGGACGGCGGTAGCGGTCGAGTCGGCTGAGCCTGCGAAGTTGCAGGCGTTGGTGGGCGAGTTGCGTGGGGCTGTCAGGTAATAGCTGTGATTTTGCGGGCTTCTTCGCGAGCAGGCTCGCTCCCACAATGGACCGCATTCACTCGGTCGACTGTGGGAGCGAGCCTGCTCGCGAAGGCGGTGGAGGCTTAAGCGCTGGCCTTGAGTCCGATCAGCCCGGCAATGATCAACGCGACGCTGGCCAATCGGATCAGTGCCATCGATTCACCAAACAGAATGATCCCGGCGATCACCGTGCCTACTGCACCGACCCCGGTCCAGATTGCGTAGGCCGTACCCAGCGGCAGTTCCTTCATGGCAAGGCCCAGCAGGCCAAGGCTGATCGCCATGGCCGCGATGGTCAATGCGGTAGGAAGCGGGCGGCTGAAACCGTCGGTGTACTTAAGGCCGACAGCCCAGCCGACTTCGAACAGGCCGGCAAAAAACAGAATGATCCAGGACATCACACACCTCATCGATGGATGGGGTCGTCCCCGGACAAAAACGCTATGGCGCGCAGGGTCGTCCCCGCATCGGGCGCCAGAATGCCCAATGCTGACTGTTCGGTCAAGTCCGCCTATCAGTCCGCCGTCTGCCGGGAGAGCTCTTCTCTGTCCTGCTTTTCGCTCATGCGACGGAACCAGGTCGAGAGCAGGGCGCCGGAGATGTTGTGCCAGACGCTGAACAAAGCGCTGGGCACCGCCGCCAGCGGCGAGAAGTGCGCACTGGCCAATGCCGCGCCTAGGCCGGAGTTCTGCATGCCTACTTCCAGGGACAAGGTTTTGCGCTGGGCCAGTGGCAATCCAAACAGCCGACCGGTGAAATACCCCAGCAGATAACCGAAGCTGTTATGCAGGATGACGATAGCCATGATCAACAGGCCGGATTCGGCGATTTTCGCCTGGCTGGCCGCCACCACGGCGGCGACGATGATCACGATACTGACCACCGATACCAGCGGCAGGACTTCTACGGCGTGACGTACCCGCGCACCCAACAAGCGCTGGGCAACGATGCCCAAGGCAATGGGTAGCAACACGATTTGCAGGATCGACCAGAACAAGGCGGAGAACGACACCGGCAACCAGGCCGACGCCAGCAGCCAGATCAGCGCCGGGGTCAGCAAAGGGGCAAGCAGGGTGGTGATGGCGGAAATCGCCACGGCCAGCGCCAGGTCACCGCGTGCGAGCCAGGTCATGACGTTGGACGAGGTTCCACTCGGGCAGCAACCCACCAGAATGACCCCAACGGCGATTTCCGGCGGCAGGCTGAACGCTTGGCAGAGCAGCCACGCGGTGCCCGGCATGATCACGAACTGGGCAATCACGCCCAGGGCCACGCGTCCTGGACGACGAGCCACTTCGGCGAAGTCTTCCAGCTTGAGTGCCAGGCCCATGCCGAACATCACCAGTCCCAGCAGTGGCACGATGGCGACTTTCAAATCGACGAACCATTGCGGTTGCATGAACGCCAGCACCGCAAAGAACAGCACCCAATAAGCGAATGTATTGCCGACAAAGCGGCTTAACGCAGCCAACGCACGCATGACCTGATCCTTATTATTAAGAACACCAAATACTAATGTGGGAGCGAGCCTGCTCGCGATAGCGGCGTGTCAGTCAACACCTCGGTGGCTGTCATACCGCTATCGCGAGCAGGCTCGCTCCCACAGGGCAATCGTTACTTCTTAGATCCCCTGCGGAATCTCTTCCCCACCCAGCGCTTCAACCAACGCCGGCAGGAATTCGCCGAACGTCAGCATCATGAGGGTAAAGCTGGCATCCAGTTGGCCGAGGGCTTCATCGCCGCCATCCTGCTCCGCCTGGTCCTGCAACAGGTCTTCGAACTTGAGGCGCTTGACCACCATCTTGTCGTCGAGCACGAAGGACAGCTTGTCCTGCCAGGCCAGCGACAGCTGCGTCACCACCTTGCCGGTGTTCAAGTGCAGTTGGATCTCGTCACTGGTCAGGTCCTGGCGCTTGCAACGGACGATGCCACCGTCTTCATGGGTATCGCGCAGCTCACATTCGTCCAGCACGTAGAAATCGTCCGCGGCTTTCTGCGTCTTGACCCAGTCGGTCATGATCGCGGTAGGCGCTGTCTTCACTGTGAGTGGGCGTACCGGCAGTGAGCCGATGACTTCGCGCAGGGTGGAGAGCAGGTCTTCGGCACGTTTCGGGCTGGCGGAGTTGACCAGAATCAGGCCCTGTTTCGGCGCGATGGCGGCAAAGGTAGACGAGCGTCGGATAAACGCACGAGGCAGGAACGCCTGGATGATTTCATCCTTGATCTGGTCCCGTTCCTTTTTATAGACCTTGCGCATTTGCTCGGCTTCGATCTCTTCGACCTTTTCCTTGACCGCGTCGCGCACGACGCTGCCCGGCAGGATGCGTTCTTCCTTGCGTGCGGCGATCAACAGGAAGTCCTGGCTGACGTGCACCAGGGGGGCGTCTTCGCCTTTGCCAAATGGCGCGACGAAACCGTAAGTGGTCAACTCCTGGCTTGCACAGGGGCGCGCCAGTTTGCTCGCCAGTGCAGTTTCCAACGCCTCGGCATCAAAAGGCAGATCTTGGGTCAGGCGATAGATAAGCAGGTTCTTGAACCACATGGGGTGAGTCTCTCCTTTATACAAAGGGGGGCATTATTCTCTTCGCGGCGTCATAGGCCAACCCTTCGCTAAGCCTTTGGAAGACCTGAAAAAATTAATTTAAAAAGTGCTTGCCAGGTCGGGGAGTGCTCCGTAGAATGCGCGCCACACCGAAAGTGAAGGGTGATTAGCTCAGCCGGGAGAGCGTCTGCCTTACAAGCAGAATGTCGGCGGTTCGATCCCGTCATCACCCACCATTCGCTTCCAGTGTTACGCGCAGCGGTAGTTCAGTCGGTTAGAATACCGGCCTGTCACGCCGGGGGTCGCGGGTTCGAGTCCCGTCCGCTGCGCCATATTCGGTTACCTGGAACACTGAACGCCAGGTCACCACAGAAAGCCCGCTAACGCGGGCTTTTTGCTGTTTGCAGTTCCCGCGGTGCGTGTGAATCACATTTTTTTTGCTGAATTTACCAATTAAATCAGCACGTTATAAAAAACTGTGAGAGAATGCGCCCCGCATCGAAAGTGAAGGGTGATTAGCTCAGCTGGGAGAGCGTCTGCCTTACAAGCAGAATGTCGGCGGTTCGATCCCGTCATCACCCACCAAACTTTCAATGTTACGCGCAGCGGTAGTTCAGTCGGTTAGAATACCGGCCTGTCACGCCGGGGGTCGCGGGTTCGAGTCCCGTCCGCTGCGCCATATTCGGCACTTGGAACACTGAACGCCAAGTGCTAACCAAAAAGCCCGCTCATTGAGCGGGCTTTTTGTTGCCTGTCATTTGGCCCCTTGCTACTGCTCAGCGTTCCGGCTGTGGCGGTAATCGCTGACCGCCTCGTACACCGCCTTGCGCAAACGGTTGATCCCACCAATGGGTCGATGGGCCTCGATGCCAAACCACGGGTTGAAAGACTGGTTGTCACACGCCAGGTTCAGCTTGGGCGTATCGAAATCCTGTGCCGGAACCTTGATCCGCGCCACCGTTTCGAACGGCGCATCGCTTTCCTTCCATTCAATACTGGTGTCTTCGATCGGCATGTATTTGCTCGGGTCCTGGTGCTGGATCTGCAAGACAAAACAGGCCGGCACGCGATCGGTGGATAACTGCTGATTCAGCGCGCTACGCAAGAAATTCGGCAGATCCTGGTTTTGGGGCGGCAAGGTGTAGCCTGGGCAACTGTCTGCATCCGGCGTGACGCGAAACTTGGCATTGACTTCGCCGAACTTGTAAGGCGAAACCGAAAAATAGGTGGTCTGGGTCGGGCTTGCCGGAGGCGGCGAAAGTGTCGCCAGGGCGATAAACAGATGGCGGATCTGCCAAGTGCGTGGGTCCAGGCTTGGAAAGAACGCCATTGCCTTTTTTCCATCGGCTTGCGCGGCCACGTTCTGACGGTACTCGGCGACATCACTGACGAAGAAATTCGGATGATTGAACATCACGAAATCCTGCTCGCCCTGTGATTGCCGATCAGCCAGCAGTTGCTTGCCGGGCACGTCCCGCAGTTTGATCGCCATCCCCCGCGCATCGCGCAGGCTATCGAACTGGGGATAAGCGTTGCCATTGGAGAGGCGGATCGTTGCCTGCCAGGTCCTGCCCGGTTCAGCGAACACACCCTGGCGCAATGGCGCAGGCAGGTCACTGGGCACCTGGACTTCGGCCATGACGCAACCGTGGGCTTTGGCATGGGCATCGCGCAGGTAGCGGGTACCTTCGCGGTGCTGGTCGACGATGCGGATGGCGGTCTGGATGATGTCCTGGGTCATGGCGCTTTCGTCGGGCGGTATCTGTTCCTTGTCCGGGACCGGTCCGCTGTGTTGCCAGGCGAACCAAGCGGCAGCCAGGGCCCAGCCGAGCAGCCCGATGCCCAGCAGCCATAGAAGCGTCTTGCCCAAAAAGGCGCCGAGGCGCAGCCAGAGCGTGATCAGCATGCAAACATCCTTTTACCTGTGGGGTTCGTCATTACAGTTGCGACTCCAGTGGCCCGCCGAGCACCTTTAAATACTCCAGCAAGGCCCAGCGCTCTTGCGGTTGCAGCAAGCGACCGATAACGCCATTGCCTCGCTCGCCCGCGCGGAACTCATGGCCGCTGTTGTGATTGCCAGTGACCCGCGTATCGAAGAGAAATCCATTGGCAAAGGCCTCCGTGCGATAGCCCAGGTGTCGCGGATCGTACTCGAAGCTGCCTTTATAGAAGGTGGTGGCCCGCTCAGCCTGGGGCGACAACAATTGATAGAGGGTTGGCACGGAGCCGTTGTGCAGGAAGGGCGGGGTGGCCCAGACGCCCGCCAGCGGTCGCGCTTTGTAGGCGCGCAGTTCACGCACGCCGATGGGCAGGCCAAAACCATCCAGGGCCGGGCGCTCGGCTGGCGTGACGCCGGCGTCGCGATAGGCGCGGTTTTCGACGAATGCCGTGACATAGGCCAGGCCCTTGGCGACCGAGACCCGGCTAAGGTCCAGTGGCTCTGTCGGGGTCGGGTGCAGTTGTACATCCAGCTTCGCCAGTTCGGCCGGATCCCATTGCAGACTGGTCAGATTGAAACGGTGGTCGGCGATATTGTTCGCAGTGCCGGGGTCGGTGCCGATCACTTTCACCGGCAGCATGTGCAATTGCTGGACCGGTCTGTCGGGGCCCTGGATAACCTTGGGCACATGGCAGCCGGCACAGTTTTCGGTAAACAGCGCCCGGCCTTTTGCGGCCAACGGCTTGTCGATCGAGCCCAGCAATGCTTCCGGCCACGCTGGGGGCTTGAGCAGTTGCAGGGTTTCTTCGATCTTGTTCAGGTCGCGCACGCGTACGCTGGATGGATAGCGTGCGTCGCCCTGTAACGGTTTGCCCTGGGCGTCGAAGAAGCTCAACGTGGCACCGACGCCCAACGCTTCGCCGACATTGCGGGCCATCGGTTGCTGGGCCGAGCCGTTCCATTGCACCCAGTCGAATGTCCACATTTCCCATAATTGCGGGTAATCCACCGGCGCGTTGGCGACCCGGTAGTTTTCTGCCGAGATGGCATCGCCAAAGCTTGCATTGGCGATACGGCCGAAGGCGTCGGTACGGCCAGGGCCTTCCTCGGTAGGGTAGAGGCCGCGGTGGGTGTCGTTCCAGGCCGTGCGCAGAAAAGTGTTCAGGGACACCTTGAACGCCTTGCGCAACTCTTCATGGCGGGCGTCGTAGTCGTTGCCCAACACCTGGCGGGCGAAGCGTTCGAATTTCCATGGGTTGTAGTAAGTCGAGGCGAGACTCGCGACCAATGCCTGTCCGAAACTACCTCCGCGCAGTGTCGGAACAGTCGATGGCAACACGTGCTGGGCTGAACCGCCGTCGATCCGTATCGCTTGGCCCTTGAAGCGCAATTCGCCGGTGTGGCAGGCCGCGCAGGTGATGTCCAGATATTGCTCGCTGTTGCTGGCATTTTGGTGCCGCGTGAAGCCTACCGGCAGGTTGCCGGGGTTTTCCGGCGTGGCCTTCTGCGCCGGATCGACGAGGAAACCGAAGCGCGCCAAGTACTCCGGCGAAGCGAAGCGCTGTTGCGAAAAAGGAAGTTCCAAGGCGGTGAACCAGTCATAGCGCAGGCCTTTGACCTGGGTGCCCTGGGGCGTGAAGTAGTAGGTTTGGCGCTCGGCGGGGCTCCATTGCTCCAGGTAATGCACCTGTTCGACAGGTGTATAGGCGGGCAGGCGCGGGTTGGCGACGTAATAAAGCACCACGGCCGCGGCGACGACCAGCAGTGTGAGGATCAGCAAAAGAATGCGAGAGAGGAGGCGCACGGTAACGTCCTTGTTTTTTTTGATATGCCCTTATGCCTCAGTGCCGCTTGGCCGGCAAGTGGCCATTACCCTGGGCTGGCGGCGGGGCGGCTATTTGTCCCGGTTCGTAATAGATGACAGATGCTTCATCTGCCCAGGATTAAAAAGCGTTTGCCGGCCTGAACTTATCATCACTTTGCGGCTCACATGCCGGTAGCCATTGGTCGTGGCCGCCTGATAAGCTCGCGGCTTTACTCGATTGCCCTTTAGGCGCATGAACAAGGAAATAGCATGAAACAGCATCGGTTGGCGGCGGCGGTTGCCCTGGTTGGCCTGGTACTGGCGGGTTGCGACTCGCAGACCAGCGTAGAGCTGAAAACCCCGGCGCAGAAAGCTTCCTACGGTATCGGCCTGAACATGGGCAAGAGCCTGGCTCAGGAAGGTATGGATGACCTGGACTCCAAAGCAGTGGCCCAGGGCATCGAAGATGCCGTCGGCAAGAAAGAACAGAAGCTGAAAGACGAAGAGTTGGTCGAGGCCTTTGCCGCACTGCAAAAACGTGCCGAAGAGCGCATGGCCAAGATGAGCGAAGAGTCGGCTGCGGCTGGCAAGAAATTCCTCGAAGAAAATGGCAAGAAGGCCGGCGTGACCACCACCGCTTCGGGCCTGCAATATGAAGTCGTCAAGAAAGCCGACGGCGCGCAGCCCAAGCCGACCGACGTGGTGACCGTTCACTACACCGGCAAGCTGACCAACGGTACTGTCTTCGACAGTTCCGTGGAGCGTGGTAGCCCGATTGACCTGCCGGTCAGCGGTGTGATCCCAGGTTGGGTCGAAGGCCTGCAATTAATGCACGTCGGTGAGAAGTACAAGCTGTACATCCCAAGTGACCTGGCGTACGGCGCCCAGAGCCCGAGCCCGGCGATCCCTGCCAACTCGGTCCTGGTGTTCGACCTGGAGCTGCTGGCCATCAAGGACCCGGCAAAAGAAGACGCAGCCAAGTAATCGCGTCTGCTATAAAGACAACGCCTCGCTCATGCGGGGCGTTGTTGCATTCGGCTTTCGGCAAATGAGCAAAAAAACCGAACGCCCGGCAGCGACCACAGTCATAGGCAATACAGGCGTCGTGCTAGACCCAGTCGGCCAATCAAGTCAATGAAATATTGGGTTTTTTTATGTGAGTAAAAAACGCCCGATCTAAGCCGAGCCCTTATGAACCGTGGGCTTCAGCGGTGAAATGCAGCTCTGTTCACAAGGTTATCCACAATTTGTGTGGATAACATTTCAGTGGGAGAAGAAATGAAGGCGCCGTGGAATTTCACGAGATTTCTGCCCCTGGCGGGACGGCTTTTGGCCCGCGGCCGATTGCCGACATTACTGTTTGCCGTCGCCAGCAAGGGCGCGCGTGAAGGAGGGCGGCTAGGCAAGCTCAAGGACGACCTGCGCTTGCTTCAGGCGTTGTGCCTGGCTTACTGGCGTGGTGAATACCGGGCAGTCAGCGCCAAGTCGTTGCTTTCGATAGTGGCCGGGCTCATGTACTTCCTGAGTCCCTTGGACGCGATTCCGGACTTGCTGCCCATGCTCGGCATGTTCGACGACATCGCCGTGCTGGCGTGGATCATGAAGACACTCGACGACGAACTGAGCGCCTTCCGTGCCTGGCGAGACCGGCAGTCACCCGAGAAGCTCGCGTTGGTGGAAAGACTTCCCGATACCCCGGAACAACTTCAGCTCCAACGCCCGAAAAAGATCTGATCCAGCCCTATCCCTTCAGAAGATCATCGCCCCCGCGACCTTAGCCGCTATTTAGGATTACACTTCCTAGGAAAAAAGCTGACTCGCTAAGTGTTGTTGTCCTACGGGGTAGTCATGGATATTCAAGTAATCACACGCGACGGAGAGCCCGAGTACGCGGTTTTACCGTGGGATCAGTACCAGTCGTTATTGAAGGCAGCAGGCATTAAACAAGCTCCGCCGCGCGAGGCAGACGTCCAGCCTGCGGCGGCACCCGGCCAGGTTCTCCCTGGTCTGGATCAATTGCGCAGTCTGCGCGAAGGGAAGGGCATCGCCATCGAGGCGTTGGCCCGCACGGTAGGCATCAGCCCGTCTTATCTGGCCATGATCGAGAGTGGTGAGCGTCAGCCCGACGCCGCTATCAAGCGCAGTCTGGCCTGGGAACTGACGGTGCCGGGTTGGAGGGATGAATCGTGAGTGTACGCATCAGTCGGCAACATTGGGACGGGTTGTTGGGTGAGTTGGACCAGGCGCGGCGCCAGCGCCATTTGTTGACCTATCGCGCCTTGCTGGAACGCTTGCAACTCCCCAGCCCGGCCATGCAGACCTTGACCGCAGCGCTTGAACACCTGGCCGCGCTGGACGCCCGCGCCGAACAACCGCTGCGCAGTTCGCTGGTCATCAGCCAAGGCGCCAGCCGGCTGCCGCGTACTGGATTTTTCGAATGCGTCGAGCGTCTTGGGCGCTTTTCCGGTCCTTCCGACGGCGTAGCCGCCGCGTCCTGGCATGCTTCGGAAGTGGTCCGGGTGTTCGAGTACGAATATCCCGAATCGGCGGAAGCCTAGTGCTCTGGCGTATCAAGGCCCGGGCTGGTTATTGGCTCGCGCGCCGGTTGTTTCATTGGCCATGGTTCGTTCGACAGCCGCGTGGCTGGGCCTGGCTCGAAGGTCAGTTCGCACGCATGGCGAACCTGGGCGACGTTGGCGCCCAGAGTTTCTACGGGCACATCCTGACATTTCGTGGCCAAGGGCTGGGCGCCCGGGAAGAGGGCATTCGCTTGCTGCGCCTCGCCGCACTTGCCGGCGATGGCAAAGCCGCATACCAGCTCGGTGTCATCAGCCTTGCCGGCAGCACCACTGGCGCGCCGGATCCGGTGGAAGCGGCTCGCTGGTGGACCTTGGCCGCAAAGGCTGGGCACCCACTGGCTGAAATAAAGCTCAAGTCGCTCAAGGGCCAGGAACCTTAGTTTCCTCAGTCTTTATTCCCCCGTTCTGAGGGGGATTGCCCTGCGGGGCTAATCAAAGAATTGTCCTACGCGCTCCGCCTCCTTATCTGACTTATTTCCCAAGCCGTCCCCGGCAAAGTCTCGCGCTCCGATTTCTTGCGAGACGCTTGCCCATGCCCGATCGTTTTCTCCTGCCGGTTCTTGATCGAGCCATGCGCTGATGGATCAGGCGCGCCGCATCGAGGCTGAACTCGACAGCTTCCAGGACACCCTTTCGCTTTATCGCGAGCAGCTTGAACGTTGGTATAGCCGGGCTGCGGATCGCGTCAGCCAAGCGGCCGACCTGCCTTCGCTGATGGGCATGGAACGACTGATTCGTTTCGGCCAAAGCACCACGGCAGTCGACGTCCGGGACAGGGACTTTCTATCCGTCGTCGCCCAGTGCCCGCAAGGCGGGATCATGACGATCGAGAGCAAGCTCGAGTCCGTGTACGACATCCCGCTGGGCGATATCGTGGTGGATGTGGTGGCGGTGGACACGGGCGAGGCCACGCCGGTCACGCTGGATGCTCAGGGCGTGGGTCGCTTCAAGGGCGAGGCGGGGCGGTCTTACCGGGTGCGTGTCCAGGGCGAAGTGTCCCCCAAGCGAATCGATGAGCTGTTTTCTTCCTACGACGGCCTGACGAATGATCTGACGGACTGGCTTCGCGGCGAGTGGCAGGGCTTCAAGCCGCTGTGGGCCCAGCAGTCATTGGCGACTTCGGCGGCAGCGGTGGGCAATGGCTTGCTCGCCGGCGGTTGGGCGGCGATCGAAGGCGTGTGGGACAGCATCAGTTTGCTGTCGGACATCCTCAAGGATCCCTCCCGGTTCGGCGAACGGTTGGGCAGCAGCGCAGCCGAGCTGGCCCAGCTTGCCGAGTCGGCGCCGCTGGTCATGGCGAGGCTGCAATTGCTCGCCAGCGACGAAGCGGCGCTGTGCTTGTTGGTGCGCACCGCCAGTCTCTGGCTGGACATGCTGCCCCCCAGTGAACTGGTGGGCGACACGGCGACGGTGTTATCCACAGTGGTCGTGCAGTTGGTCATTGACCTGTTGATCGGCGTGGTGCTGACCTTCGTCGGGGCAGGCGCGGGCATTGCTTATCTCTCGATGCGCCTGGGCCGGCACGGTGCTCGTCTGCTGGATGCCGTGAAACGTTTTATCAGTGCCATTTTCGAGCTGGTGAACGGCTTCATGGGCTACGTTGACCGCTACAAGGCTGTGGCCGCGCGGGGCATTGCCGCCGGCGTAAAGAAGGGACGCATGCAGTTGCGCTGGGATGCGCAGCGCAACACCACGCTTAAAAAGCAAGAACACCACGACGACGCCCCCGCCCAATCGAAAAACCCCAACGGCGACCCCGCCGACAGCGCCGCCCAGACCCGCACCGACGGTTGCCCGGTGTCCATGGTCACCGGCGAAGAGCTGCTCACCCTCGAAGACGGCACCCTCGACGGCCGCTTGCCCTTCGTCTTCACCCGCCTCTACCGCACCAGCGCCGCCGACCTGGACATCGGGCTCGGCCGCGGATGGACCCATGCCCTGGCCCATCGCCTGTTGATCGACGGCGAGCAGGTGACCTGGATCGACCAGGAAAACCGCCGCACCACGTTTCCCCGGCCCAGCCTGCAACGCCCCGCCATCCACAACAGCCTGGCCCGCGCGGCGATTTACCTGAGCAACGAGCCGGACGAATTGATCGTCGCCCAGCCCGGCGAAGACGCTCCTTTCCTACATTTTCGCGACGGCCATCTGACGGCCCTGAGCGATCGGTACGACAACCGCCTGACCGTCCAACGCAACATCTACGGCGACATCAGCCGCCTGGACAACGGTGCCGGCCGCTGTTTGCGTTTGCGCTATGAGCATCGGCATCTGGTCGCCATCGAGTATCAGAGCTTCCACCCGGCGCTGACCCTCGACGAAGCCTGGCGCACCGAACAGACCCTGGTGACCTACCGCTACGATGCGCGTTCGCGCCTCATCGAAGCGACCAACGCCGCCGGCGAGAGCGAGCGCTACGACTACGACGACCAGCACGTCATCCTCCAGCGGCAACTGGCCGGGGGCGCGAGTTTCTACTGGGAGTGGCAAGGCCTCGGCCCGGCGGCGCGCTGTGTCCGGCATTGGGCCTCGTTCGCGCAGATGGACAGCCGCTACACCTGGGGCGACGACGGCAGCGTCACGGTCCGGCATATCGATGGCAGCCAGGACGTGTATGTCCACGACGACCACGCGCGGCTGGTGCGCCAGGTCGATCCCGCCGGCGGCGAACACCTCAAGGCTTATGACGAACAGGGCCGGCTGATCGCCGAGCAAGACCCGCTGGGCGCCGTCACCGAATACCGCTACGACGAAGTCGGACGGCTGGTGGCGCTGATTCCGCCGGAAGGCGAGCCCACGTCCTACGAATACCGAAACGGTTTCCTGCACGCCCGGACCCGCGGCAAGGCCGTGTGGACCTACTGGCGCAATGCCCAGGGCGACATCATCGAAGTCGTCGACCCGGCTCGCCAAAGCACTTGGTATCACTACGACGACCAGGGGCAACTGAACACCATCAGCTACCCGGACGGCGGTGCCCATCATTTTGTGCGAAACCCGTTGGGCCAACTGACGGAAGAAATCCTGCCGGACGACGGCCAGCGAGTTTTTACCTACGACGCCCTGGGCCGCCTGCTGACCCGTCAAGACGAACGCGGCGCCATCACCCATTACCAATGGGACGCCGTGGGCCGCTTGCTACAGACCACCCTGCCCACCGGCGCGACCCGTGCATGGACCTACAACGCCTACGGCAAGGTCACCGCGGAACGGGACGAACTGGGGCGCATCACCCGCTACGAATACGCCGACGATCTGCACCTGGTCAGCCGCCGCCTCAACCCCGACGGCAGCGAACTGAAGTACCGCTACGACTCGGCGCGGCTGTTGCTGACCGAAATCGAGAACGAATCCGGCGAAAAGTATCAGCTGGACTACACGCCCAACGGACTGATCCGACAGGAAACCGGCTTCGACGGCCAGCGCACCGGCTACGCCTACGACCTCAACGGCCACCTGCTGGAAAAGACCGAATTCGGCGCCGACGGCAGCCAGCGGATCACCGCCTACCAACGCGACACCGCCGGCCGCCTGCTGCGCAAGACCTTGCCCGACGGTGCCACGGTCGAGTACGGCTACGACGCCCTCGGGCGACTGATCAGCGTTGAAGACGGCCATTGGCCGCTGGCCTACGAATACGACAACCAGGACCGCCTCGTCGCCGAACACCAGGGTTGGGCGAGCCTGCATTATCGCTACGACGATGTCGGCCGGCTGGTCCATTGCCGCCTGCCCGATCGCAGCACCCTGGATTACCGCCACCTGCGAGGCGGGGCGCTGATCGCCATCGACCTCAACGGCACGTGCCTGACCGAACACCGCTTCAAGGGCGGCCGCGAACGCCAGCGCCAGCAGGGCCAGTTGCTCAGCGACTACAGCTACGACGAACAGGGTCGCCTCAAGGCCCAGACCGTGTGGCAAAGCCAGCAAAAACAACTGTTCTGGCGTGACTATTCCTACAGCGCCAACGGCAACCTCGCCGCGCTTTCCGACACGCGAAACCGACGCGGCTACCAGTACGACGCGCTGGATCGCCTGGTGCGCATCGACTACGCCCACAGCCAACCCCCGGAACACTTTTCCCACGACCCGGCCGGCAATGTGTTGTTCAACGACCGTCCCGGCCCGACCACCCTCAAGGGCAACCGCCTGCTGATGGAGGGTGATCGTCACTATGACTACGACGCCTACGGCAACCTGGTCCGCGAACGCCGCGGCCATGCCCAGTGCCTCGTCACGCAATACCGCTACGACAGCCAACATCGGCTCATCGGCGTCACCACCCCCGACGAAAGCGAAACCTCCTACCGCTACGACGCCTTCGGCCGACGCATCGAAAAGACCGTGGACGGCCTTACCACGGAATTCATCTGGCAGGGCGACCAGGTCATCGCTGAAAGCAGCGACCGTCACTACCAGAGCTACGTCTATGAGCCCGGCACCTTCCGCCCCCTGGCCCTGCTGGAAGGCGCAGGCCCGGAAAAAGCCACGCCGTTCTACTACCACCTCGACCACCTCGGCACCCCTCAGGAACTGACCAGCCACCAAGGCGAAGTCGTCTGGGCCGCGCGCTACAACGGCTACGGCAAACTCACCGAACTGCGCCACGGCGACGGCAAGCGCCTGGAACAACCGCTGCGCTTTCAGGGGCAATACCACGACCGGGAAAGCGGCCTGCATTACAACCGGCACCGGTACTACAATCCGGAGACGGGGCGGTATTTGACGCTCGACCCGAGCAAGCTGGCGGGTGGGTTGAATGGGTACCGGTACACCCTGAACCCGACGGGGTGGGTGGATCCGTTGGGGTTGGTGGATTGCCCGGGAAAAGGTAAGTGCACTCCTGGACAGGGCGATCAAGCTCCTGGACACACAACGAGTGTCAACGAAGGTGCACCCAAGCTTCCAGATGTCGAATGGACAAATCACGGTAACAAGCATGTTTCTCCAAAAGCGCCTTGGCCCGCCGTCGTGAAATCTACTGCCAACGGTGGTGCAGCCAGATATTTACCGGGTACTGATATTGAAGCACTGGAGCGTTATGTTTTTGCAAACGGACAAAGTGTTAATAATGGGAAGCCATGGAAAGTTATGGATCTGGGACGAACGGTCGGAGCAAACGACGGCAAAGAAACTCCCTATATGAGAGTCGAATTGAGCGCTCGCACAATTCATGGTCACCCCATATCCGAAGAATCGTTTAAAAAATACACCAAGAAGAAGTAATCGATGAACACTCAGAAAATAAGCGAGCTTGGCGGAAAAATAACATTTGATGATATTTCGCATTTAAATCAAGCCATGGAACCATCGCTGCTTATAGATGACCTGAAAGAGGACCTGTTTCAAGCCAGCTTCCCTTTGGATCAAATTTTAGATATCGGTTGGTACCCGGAGTTTTGTCAGGATGGTCATTTTAGAGTCCTTCTGATATCAAAATCTGACTGGGACGCTCCAGTAAGTTGTGAAAACGCTAAGAACTGGGAGGAGCTGGAAGAAGTATTAGCAAACACGCTAAATAAAATTAAAATTTAGGACATTTGCAATAGGATCAGGTGAATCGAATTGAGTTGATTCTGACCGATAAACCGCTATCGCGAGCAGGCTCGCTCCCGCAAGAGATCAGCTAAAGGCCGGAGCCGTGCTTCGCCCCAGTCATCCCTTGGCCAACGGGGCTGCTGTGCAGCCCAGCGGGAGCAAGCTCCCTCGCCACGGGGTGGGTTTAACTACCTCGCGCGGCCATCAAACCAACAACCCCAACTCCACCTCGGTCACCCGTTCAACCCCGCCATCTATCAAATACAAACTCCCCCCAACAATCTCCTTGGCATGGTGCTTAGCCTGGGAAGCGAGTTCGGCCAGCTGACTGGCATCCAGCCCCGCACAAGCCTCCGAGCGCAGGTGCACCACCCCAATCGACAGCGACAGCAACGCAAATTCCTGCCGCACCCCCTGTCGGTTCAGCGCAGTAAAACAACCAGCCTCCAAGTGCTCGGGCCGGTAGAAGCGGCGGCAGTGGTTCTGGAAGTCTTTCAATAATTGGGTCAGGCGTTTGCGCCAATCATCCGGGCCGAGGACCAGTAGGAAGTCGTCACCGCCGATGTGGCCGACGAAGTCGCGGCTGGGGTCGATGCGTTCGTTCAGGCATTGCGCCAGGCACAGTAGGACTTCGTCCCCGCGACCGTAGCCGTAGATGTCGTTGAAGGGTTTGAAGCTGTCGATGTCGACGTAGCAGATTACCGACTCCTGACGCTGCTGCAGCAAGCGGGTAAGGCATTGTTGGATCGGCACGTTGCCGGGCAGCAAGGTCAGCGGGTTGGCGTAGCGGGCCTGTTGGATCTTCAGTTCGGTGATGAGCTTGAGCACGTCGATCACGCGCCCCAATCCCATGTAGCTGCCATTGAGGGTGATGATGAAATCTTCTTCGATGCGTTGTCGGGCGCGGCTGGTGATCAGGCGGCTGACTTGTTGCAACGATTGGTTGAGTTCCACCGCGAGGAAGTCGTCGCTCATCAGGCGGCTGATGGGCTTGCGCGCGAAGAGGTCGGTGGCGAAGGGTTTGAGCAGCGCGTCCGAGAGCGAATGACGATGGACGATGCCGCACGGCTGGCCACGGTCATCCAACACTGCCAGGGAGTTGAGGTTGGCCTGGCGGCGGAACGCATCCAGGACTGCCGCCGTCGGGGTGTCGTGGGCCACCGCCGGTTGTTCGTTGAGCAGGGCGCCGAGGTCGCTCACTTCATCGCCCAGGGGCACCACCCCGCTGTCCTGCCGGGGCATCAGCGCTTTGGCATCCTGGCACGGGTGTTCCTGGGGCCGGGCAAGCAGATAACCCTGGACCAGATCGACGCCCATCTCGATCAGCACGGCCAGTTCTTCCGGCAGTTCTATTCCTTCGGCGATCACTTGGGCCCGTGATGCCTGGGCGATTTTCAGGATGGAACCCACGAATTCTCGCTTAAGCGCGTCCTGGTGAATGCCATCGATGAAGTGCCGGTCGATCTTCACGTAATCGGGGCGCAGTTCCGACCAGAGCCGCAGGCTTGAATAACCGGCGCCAAGGTCGTCCAGCGCAATGGAAAAACCCATCGCCCGATAATGATGCAGAGCGGTTTGCAGGAGCTGGAAATCATCGATCGGGGTTTGTTCGGTCAGTTCGATGACGACCTGGCTGGGCGGGATGCCGAAGTCCTGCAACAACTGCAACGTACGACCGGTCTGGTGTGCCGATTCAAGCAGGGATTCGGGCGAGACGTTGAGAAACAGCTTGCCCGGCAGTTTTTGCTCATTGAAGCGCTGGCAGGCGCTGCGACGGCAGGCCAGCTCCAGTTCGCTGAGTCGCCCGGCCTGGCGAGCCACCGACAGTAATGCGACAGGGGAGTGCAAGGGGCTGTTGGACGGGCCGCGAGTCAACGCTTCGTAACCCAGGATGCGTCGTTCGGAGAGGCATACGATGGGTTGGAACAGACTGTGCAAACCGCTTTGACTCAGGATCGAGCTCAAGGCACCCAGCTGTTCTATCGTGGTCATGGCAGTCTCTGGCGATAAAAAAAGGACGGGGCGCAACCCCTGCTGGGGCGCGCCCGGTCCTGTATTTCACGACAGACTGATGTCAGTTTGATGACACTCCGACGAGCATCACCATTAAATGGCCATCATCTCAGTGCTTGGCGACCGCCGTGTTGAGTTTCAGGTAATCTAAAAGGATTCGCCCGGTTTCACTCAGGTAGGCATCATCTTCCGGCTTGGTCTTTTCCGGCTCGGTGATCAGGTCTTCGTCTTCTTTCTTCAGCTCTTTGAGCGGCTCTTCGCCCTTGGCCTTGCGACGCAGGTTTTCCATCGCCAGTTGCTTGGCCTCGATGTCGGCATGCTGTGCGCGGCGGTCGGCTTCATTGAGCGTGACGGTTTTTTCGGTCATCAATTTTTGCGCCAAGGCCAGCTTGTCGCGAATGAACACGAATTCAGCGTCCTGGGCGGTGCGGGTGTCATGTTCGGACTTGAGCTGGGCCAGGAATGGCTTGAATGGGTCCACGGCCGGCTTGATCGCGGGACGGATGGTGTCCCACGGCATGGCTTCGGGCAGGGCGCTTTCACCGATTTCCTTGGTGTCGATGATCGACGGGTAATCGATATCAGGCAGCACGCCCTGATGCTGAGTGCTCTGGCCGGAAACACGGTAGAACTTCGCCAGGGTCAGTTTCAGTTCGCCGTGGTTCAACGGCTGGATGGTCTGCACGGTGCCCTTGCCGAAAGTCTGGCCGCCGATGATCAAGGCGCGGTGGTAGTCCTGCATGGCACCGGCGAAAATCTCCGAGGCCGAAGCGGACAGTCGATTGACCAGCAAGGCCATCGGGCCTTTGTAGAATGCGCCCGGATTCTCATCTTCCAGCACATCGACCCGGCCATCGGCATTGCGCACGAGCACGGTCGGGCCTTTGTCGATGAACAGGCTGGTCAATTCGGTGGCTTCCTGCAGCGAGCCGCCGCCGTTGTTGCGCAAATCGATGACGACGCCGTCGACCTTTTCCTTTTGCAGTTCGGTCAGCAGCTTCTTGACGTCGCGCGTGGTGCTCTTGTAGTCCGGATCTCCGGCGCGGAAAGCCTTGAAGTCCAGGTAGAACGCCGGGATCTCGATGATGCCGAGCTTGTAGTCCTTGCCGTCCTGCTTGAGTTTCAGGACCGATTTCTTCGCGGCCTGTTCTTCCAGCTTCACTGCTTCACGGGTGATGGACACGACTTTGCTGGTCTGGTCATTTGGCGCATTGCTGGCCGGAATGACCTCCAGGCGGACCACCGAGCCTTTCGGGCCACGGATCAGCTTGACCACTTCATCCAGGCGCCAGCCGACCACGTCGACCATTTCCTTGTTGCCTTGGGCGACACCAATGATCTTGTCCGCCGGACCGACCTGCTTGGTCTTGTCCGCCGGGCCCGCGGGCACCAGGCGCACGATTTTGACCTGGTCGTTGTCGCTTTGCAGGACCGCACCGATGCCTTCCAGGGACAGGCTCATGTTGATGTCGAAGTTCTCCGCGTTATCCGGCGACAGATAATTGGTATGCGGGTCGTAGGACATTGCAAAGGTATTGATGTAGGCCTGGAAGATATCCTCGGCCCGGGTCTGATCCAGACGCGCCAATTGGTTCTTGTAGCGCTTGGTCAGGGTTTCCTGGATCTGCTTGGGATCCTTTCCGGCGATCTTCATGCGCAGCACTTCGTCCTTGACGCGTTTGCGCCACAGGTCGTCGAGTTCGGCCGTACTTTTGAGCCAAGGCGCGTCCTTGCGGTCGACCAGCAAGGTTTCCTTGGCATTGAAATCGATTTTGTCGACACCCTTGTTCAATTCGGCAAGGGCGTAATCCAGGCGTGCCTTGACGCGGTCCAGGTAGCGCTTGTAGATAATGAACCCGGCGTTCAGGTCGCCGCTTTTGAGGAAGTCGTCGAATTGAGTCTTCCACTTGTCGAATTCGGCAATGTCACTGGCCAGGAAATAGCTGCGCGACGGATCAAGCAGCTTCAGGTAGCTGTCATAGATGATGACAGAGCGCGCGTCATCGAGCGGCGGCTTGCTGTAGTGATGACGCTTGAGCAACTCAACGACGTTAAGGCTGGCGATCACCTCGTCGCGATCGGGCTGAAGCTTGTCCCAGCTGTTGGCCGCGAGCGCAGTGCTCGAAAGCGTCGAAACGCCGAGGCCAATGAAGAGGGCAAGTGCAGTACTGGGGAACAAGTGCTTCATGCTGATTCGACGCAGGGACAATTGATAACGCATATTAGGCCGTCTTTGAAGTCGCCGGTTCCATGTGGCCCGGGCGCATAATGCAAGAAAGCCCGGCGTTATAGCAGCGGGCCCAGTCGAGACTCACTATGGAGGCACCGTGAAAGCATTGCAAGGCGTTGAAGGCCAAGTGGTATGGGCAGATGAGCCAAGTCCGGCCTGCGATGCGGGCCAAGTTCGCATCCGCGTGGCTGCCGCCGGCCTGAATCGGGCCGATTTGCTGCAAAAAGCCGGGCATTATCCACCGCCATCCGGCGCGAGCCAGGTGTTGGGGCTGGAATGTTCGGGAGTGATCAGTGAAGTCGGGCCGGGCTCTTCCTGGCAGGTCGGTGACCGCGTCTGCGCGTTGCTGGCTGGCGGGGGAATGGCCGAAGAGGTAGTGGTCGATGGCCGCCATGTCTTGCCCGTGCCGGAAGGCCTGTCGATGGCCGAAGCGGCCGCGCTGCCTGAGGTCTACGGCACCGCGTGGCTGAATCTGTTCCAGCTTGCCGGCCTGCGGCCAGGCGAAAAAGTGTTGCTGCATGCCGGCGCCAGTGGCGTCGGTTCGGCGGCGATCCAGCTCTGCAAGGCGTTTGGCAACCCGTGCTGGGTCAGCGTCGGTTCGGCGGATCGCCTGGCCTATTGCGAAGCATTGGGGGCCCAGGGCGGCGTGGTTCGTACCGACGATATCAACAGCCTGAACGACTTCGCGCCCTTCGACGTCATTCTCGATCCGGTCGGCGCGAACTACGCCGGCCTCAACGTGAAACTTTTGTCAGTTGACGGCCGCTGGGTGCTGATCGGCCTCATGGGCGGCCGCACGACCGAACTCGACCTGGCCCAGGTGCTGGGCAAGCGCATCCAACTGCTGGGTTCGACCCTGCGCAGTCGCAACGATCAGTTCAAGGCTGACTTGATCAGCGAATTGGGGCAGCAAGTATGGCCGTTGTTCGCTGATAAACGCTTGAACCCCCAGTTGGCCCGGACGTTTGCGGTCACCGATGCCGAAGCGGCGTTTGCGGAACTAGCGACCAACCAGGTGTCCGGAAAACTGGTGCTGGTGGTCGATGAAAGCTTGAGCTGATACAGACCTTGTGGGAGCGAACTTGCTCGCGATAGCGGTGTGACAGTCAACAAAGCTATTGAATGCTCGACGGCCATCGCGAGCAAGCTCGCTCCCACAGGTTTGTTTTTTTGCCGTAATACACAGGCCGGTACTCACTTATCACTTTTGATCGACGAACAATTCAAGCAGACCTTTGGTCGGTGATTCGTATCCGATGCCCGCGCCCTGCTAGCGTTAGTCAATGAGGGGATGGGGTAACCGCGGCTTTCATTTCACCAGCAGGTGAAGAGGGTGATCATGGCCATCGCCGAATGGCGCATGCAGGGCGTCGAGTTCATAGCCTGCAACTGCAACTGGGGCTGCCCTTGTCAGTTCAATGCGCCACCGACCCATGGCCACTGCCAGGCAGTGGCATCGATGCGAGTGGAGCGCGGGGATTTCAATCAAGTCACGCTGGACGGCTTGTGCTGGGCCGCCACCTTCGCTTGGCCAGGCGCTATCCATGAGGGCAACGGTAGTTGCCAGGTGTTCATCGATGAACGCGCCGATGAGGCGCAACGCCAGGCCCTGTTGACCATCCTCTCTGGCCTGGAGAGTGACCCCGGGGCCAACGTGTTCCAAGTGTTCAGCAGCACCATGACTGAAGCGTTCGAACCGCAGTTCGTGCCCATCACCCTGTCCATCGATGTCGATCAGCGCTTGGCGCACCTGGACATTCCAGGCGTGCTCCAGGCCAGCGGCGAGCCGATCCGCAGCCCGATCGACGGCTCCCCCCATCGCGTCCGCCTGTCCCTGCCCGACGGCTTCGAGTTCCATGAAGCTGAAGTCGCCAGCGGCAGCTACCAGACGCATACAGCCCTCAAGCTGCAATCCCGAGGCAGCCATAGCCACCTCGCCCATGTGCATTTCACCGGCCACGGCATAGAGCCGTAGCGATGGCAGAACCCCAAGCCGTAACGCCCGGTAAGCGACTGTCCGGCGAGCAGCTGCTGTTCCTGTTCTGCCTGCTTGTGCTGATCGCCCTGGCCTGGCTGATGCTGCTGCGCATGTCCCGCGACATGGGCGCGCCGGGCGCGATGGCGGATGTGGCCATGGCAGGCATGGTCATGCCCTGGAGCCTGGCCGATGCTCTGGTGATGTTCACGATGTGGGTGGTGATGATGCTCGGCATGATGCTGCCCAGCGCGTTGCCCATGCTGCTGATCTACCAGCAGATGCTGCGCAAGCGCATGCCGTCGCCGCAACGACACTTCGCCCTGCTGCTGTTCTGTAGCGCGTATGTTCTGGTCTGGGTCGGTTTCGCCCTGGGCGCCACGGCGTTGCAGTGGGCGCTCGAACAATTGGCCTTGCTCAGTCCTGCGATGCGCAGCAGCAGCACCTCGCTGGCGGCTGGCCTGCTGCTGGTCGCGGGCGTCTACCAGTGGCTGCCCGGCAAGGCGGCCTGCCTTGAGCATTGTCGCGGGCCGTTGCATTTTCTTCTCAGCTACTGGCGCCCCAACGTGCTCGGCGGCTGGCGCATGGGCCTGGCCCACGGGGCGTACTGCCTGGGCTGCTGCTGGGCGCTGATGGGCCTGCTGTTCGTCGTTGGCGTGATGAACCTGTTCTGGATGGCAATGATGGGTGCCTTCATCCTGCTGGAGAAAAACCTGCCCCAAGGACTCTGGCTCAGTCGCATCTGCGGTCTGTTGTTGCTCGGCTGGGGCCTGTGGCTGCTGCTGGGCCAGGGCTGAACCCGTGGGAGCGATCTTGCTCGCGATGGCGGTGTGTCAGCTGGTACAGATGCTGGCTGTGCCGCCATCTTCGCGAGCAAGCTCGCCCCCACAAGTAAGAGGGGTTACTTCCAGGTATGGATTGGCCAACCAGCCAACTCAGCGTGAGCTTTCAATACCGGGTCCGGATTCACCACATGCGGGTAATCCACCCGCAACAGCAACGGCAGGTCATTGCGCGAATCGGAGTAAAAACTGGCGCCTTCGAGGTTCTCTTCCTCGGCATCCAGCCAATCCAGCAAGCGGGAAATCTTGCCCTCACGGTAGGACAGGGTGCCCACGGTCTTGCCGCTGTACACCCCATGGGCCACTTCGAGGTCGATCGCCAGGATCTCATCGATGCCAAGGCGGTCGGCAATCGGCTTGACCAGGTGCGTGCCCGAAGCCGAGATCACCAGGATCCGGTCGCCGGCCTTGCGGTGTTCGGCGATGGCCTTGGTGGCGTCGCTGAAGATGATCGGCTCGATGAAATCTTCCACCCACGGTGTCACCAGGTGCTCGATCTCTTCGGGCGTGCGGCCGATCATCGGTTCCAGGCTGAAGTCCATGTACTCTTCCATGCGCAATTTGCCGTGGCTGTAGGCATCCATCAGCTCGTTGTTGCGACGCATGAACGACTCGGGATCGACCCAACCCAGGCGCCCCATCTGTTCGCTCCAGAGGGTGGCGCAGTCGCCGTGGATCAGGGTTTCGTCCAGATCAAAAATTGCCAGGGCCATCAGCGCGTTTTCCTTCTCAAGATCAGCTTCAAAAATCAACAAGGCCGTCAGGCTACCTCACACAGCGCCGACGGATCGATGGAAAGTGCCAACCGCGCACCGTCAGGATGCAGGTCGGCGGCCGAACGGTTGAGCACATCGACCACCAGCTCCACGCCACGGGCCTCGACCCGGTAGCGGATGACATTGCCCAGCAGGCTGTGGTTGCGGATCAGTGCATCGGGCTCTCCATTGCGACTCAGTTCGATGGCTTCCGGGCGAATGGCGATGCGACCGTTCACTGG
Organism: Pseudomonas sp. R4-84; assembly: GCF_054130985.1. Taxonomy (NCBI): domain Bacteria; kingdom Pseudomonadati; phylum Pseudomonadota; class Gammaproteobacteria; order Pseudomonadales; family Pseudomonadaceae; genus Pseudomonas; species Pseudomonas sp. R4-84. The sequence goes on along the minus strand of NZ_CP096390.1, from coordinate 4,053,600 downwards.
GCGTTGCAGCAGCTTCGTGGCGCTGTCGGCGTCCAGCAGGTTGTAGTTGCCGATGAAGCCGGCGGCAAAGACGTCGACTGGCGCAGTGTAAAGGGTCTCGGCATCGCCGCTCTGTACGATCTTTCCCTGGTTCATTAGGAAAATCCGGTCAGACATGGTCAGGGCTTCTTCCTGATCGTGTGTGACGAAGATCGTGGTCAAGCCCAGTTCGCGCTGGATCTGTCGGATCTGTTCACGCAGGTGTTTGCGAATCCGTGCGTCGAGGGCCGAGAGGGGTTCGTCCAGCAGCAACAGGCGCGGCCGGGTCACCAGGGAGCGGGCAAGGGCGACACGCTGGCATTGGCCTCCTGAAAGCTGGTGGGGATAGCGCGCTGCAAAATCATGCAACTCCACCAGACGCAGGATCTCCAGTACACGCTGACGGCTGTCCGAGGCATCAACCTTTTGCATGCGCAGGCCGAAGGCGACGTTCTGTTCCACGGTCATGTTCGGGAACAAGGCGTAGCTCTGGAAGACCATGCCGATCCCACGCTTCTGCGGGCTCAACGGGACGATGTCCTGGCCGTCCAGCAGGATCTTGCCGTCATCCACCGCCGTCAGGCCGGCAATGCAGCGCAACAATGTGGACTTGCCGCAGCCCGAGGGGCCGAGAAGGGTGACGAATTCGCCCTTCTGGATTTCGCAATTGATGTCGCTGAACACCGACGTGCCGGCGTAGCTTTTCTGCAAGTGTTGGACGCTGACGTAGCTCATTGGCTTTTGTCCTTGTTCAAGATGTTGGCCGCCCAGGTCAGGACCAGTACGAAGAAAAAGTAGGAAATCACCAGCGCACTGGTGAAGTGGCCGCTGCTGTTGCGCATGTTGTTCAGGTACACCTGCAGGGTTTCATAGCGGGTGCCGACGAGGATGTTGGCGAACACGAACTCGCCGAACAGGAACGAGAAGGACAGCAACAGCGCCACCATCAGGCCCTTGCGCAGGTTCGGCAGCACCACCAGCAGGGCGGCCTGGAAAGTACTGGCGCCGAGCAGTTGGGCAGCGTCCATCAGGTCACGCAGGTTGATGGCTTGCAGGTTGTTGGTGATTGCTCGGTACATGAACGGCAGGGCGACGGTGAAATAGCAACCGATCAGGATCCACGGCGTGCCAACCATCGCCAGAGGCCCGGAACCATAGAGTTGCAACAGCCCCACCGACGACACCACCGGCGGCACCGCGAAGGGGAGCAGGATGAGGATGTTCATCAGCGCATCGAGCTTGGGAAAGTGGTAATGCACCACGAACAGCAGCGGCAGGATCAGCACCACCGAGAGCACCAGCGCCCCCACACAGACGACCAGCGATTGGCCGAAAGCATGGAGAAAGCGCGGATCGCTCCACAACTGCACGTACCATTTGAAGGTAAAGCCGCTGGGTAACACGGTGGCCGACCAGCTGCTAGCGATGGAGTAGACCAGTGTCCCGACCAGGGGCAGCAACAGAATGGCGAACAGCAGGTACACCACCGCTCGATGATAGAGCCCGACGGAGCCCGATTCAGCGCGAGACATGGTAGCTCCTCTTGAGCAGCAATTGATGGACGATGGTTACCAGAGTCATCAGCGCCACCAGCACCACGGCCAATGCACTGGCCATGTTCGGGTCGAGGGAAATGTCGCCGGAGACCATGGCGGCGATGCGAATCGGCAGGACGTTGAAGTTGCCGGTGGTCAATGCATAGACCGTCGCGTAGGCGCCGAGAGCGTTCGCCAGCAGGATCACGAACGTGCCCAGCAGCGCCGGGGTCAGCACCGGCAAGCCGATGTGCCGCCAGAACTGCCAGCCGCTGGCGCCCAACAGGGCGGCGGACTCACGCCAGTCTTCACGCAGCGCGTCGAACGCCGGGTAAAGCAGCAGTACGCCCAGGGGAATCTGGAAATAGGTATAGAGAATGATCAACCCGGTTTTCGAGTACAGGTTGAAATCCTCGATGATGCCCGCCTGCTTGAGCATGATCGTGATACTGCCGTTGAACCCCAGCAAGATGATGAAGGCGAATGCCAGGGGCACGCCGGCGAAGTTGCTGGTCATGTTGGCGAATGCGTTGACGAAGTTGCGCAGCCGCGAATCCACCCGACGCAGGGAGTAGCTGCCGAGCACGGCGATAACGATGCCGAACACGCTGGACCAGAAGCTGATTTCCAGGCTGTGCTGGATCGCTTGCCGATAAAACTTCGAACTGAAGATCTTGCTGAAGTTGGCCAGGCCCCAGCCGAACTCTTCCGATTCCAGGCTGTTGACCAGCACCCAGAGCAGCGGGGCGATCTGGAAGACGATGAAGAATATCGCGAAGGGCACCAGGCACAACGCTGCCAGCCATTTGCCGCGCGTCATGGCGTTCACTTGAGCAACTCCTGGCAAAAGGGTTTGTCGTGGGCGATGCCAAGCAATTGGCAAATCGTGCCGCACAGTTCGGTTTGCAGGGGAGCCGCGTCGGCGTTCAGGCTGAAACCATCCCCGAGGACAAACAGCGGCACTTCCCGTTCTTCCGCCAGCAGCCCGTTGTGGGAGCGATCGTTGTTCATGCCATGGTCGGACGTCACCAGCACTTGGTAACCGGCGTCGAGCCAGGCTTGCAGGTAGACGGCCATGTTGATGTCGGCCGAGCGGGCACTGTTGCGGTATTGCGCAGTGTCGAGGCCGTGCTTGTGGCCGGCATCGTCGATGTTCATCGGATGCACCAACAGAAAATTCGGCAAGTAGCGCTGCCGCAGGTGTTCGGCATCAGCGAACAGGTGGGAATCGGGGTAGTGGTCGTTCCAGTAGAAATGGCCGTATTGGATCGGCAGGTCGGGGTTATGTGTATGGCGGTCGCGACCGGCAACGAAGGGCGAAACGTTATAGAGCTCGCTGACCCAATGGTAGGCAGCGGCCGCCGTGCTCAGGCCGGCCTCGGTGGCGTAATGGAAAATGCTGCGCTGGTTCGACAGGCGCGAGACGTTGTTGTGCACGATCCCGCTGTCGATAGGCACGACGCCGGTGAGTATGCATTCATAGAGCGGGCGGGACAGTGCGGGCAATTCACATTCCAGTTTGTAGAGCGCCGCGCGTCCTGCGCCGACATACGCCTGCAAATGTCCCATGGCATGCCGGGCGACCTCGTAGTTGAGACCGTCGAGCACCACCAGGATGACGTTGTGCTTCATGGGGACCGGGACTCCGGGCAAGAACCAAAAAACCGGGTTCACCAAGCGTCCAATGTGGGAGCGAGCCTGCTCGCGATTGCGGTGTGTCAGCCAATATTCATGTCGACTGACACTCCCTCATCGCGAGCAAGCTCGCTCCCACAATGGATCAGCGGTGATCCGGGAGTGGAAGCTAGCGCCTCACTTCATCTCGACGATGACTTCTTCGTTCCACTGCTGCGGCAGTGCCTTGGAGGTCTTCTCCCACGCATCCGCATCCTTGATCGGGGTCACGCCTTTGTACTGCTCGTTCGGCAGCAGCTTGGCCTGGACCTCTTCCGGCAGTTTCAGGTGCTCGGCGCGAATCGGGCGGGCGTTGCCCTTGGCGAGGTTGATCTGGCCGGCGTCGCTGAAGATGTATTCGCGGGTCAGCTTGGCGGCGTTCGGGTGCTTGGCGTATTTGTTGATGATGGTGGTGTAGCCGGAGATCACCGAGCCGTCGGACGGGATCAACACGACGTAGTCATCCGGGTTGGCCATCTTGGCCTTGTAGCTCAGGCCGTTGAAATCCCAGACCACGCCGACTTCGACCTCACCTTTTTCCATAGTGGCAATGGTCGGGTTGGCCATGGACAGGCGCCCTTGCTTGGCAATCTCGGCGAACATCAACAGCGCGGGCTTGATGTTTTTCTCGTCGCCACCGTTTGCCAGGGCCGCGGCCAGCACACCGTTCGCCGCCTGGGCGGCGGTGCTCACGTCACCAATCGAGACTTTGTATTTACCGGTTTTCAGGTCGGCCCATTTGGTCGGGACGTCGGAGCCATGCAGCAGCTTCTTGTTGACGATGAAGGCAATGGTGCCGGTGTAGGCCAGGGCCCAGTTGCCGTCCTTATCCTTGGCCCAGTCCGGCACTTGCTCCCAGGTGCTTGGCTTGTAGGGCTGGACCACGCCCTGCTTGACCGCAATCGGGCCGAAAGCGGCACCGACGTCGCCGATGTCGGCGCTGGCGTTGTCTTTCTCGGCCGCGAATTTGGCGATTTCCTGGGCGGAGCTCATGTCGGTGTCGATGTGCTTCAAGCCATAGAGCTTGGCCAGGTCGTCCCAGGTGCCTTTCCAGTTCGCCCAGTCATCGGGCATGCCGACGCTGTTTACGGCGCCTTCCGCTTTCGCAGCGGCTTCCAGTGTTTTCAGATCGGTATCAGCGGCCATGGCGGCGGTGCACATGGCAATGGTCGAGCCTAACAGTGATGCCAGGAAAAGCTGTTTCATCCGAAGCTCCTATGGGCGTTTTCAACGCTGCGATTGCGGTTGTGTTGGTCTAGGTCAGCAATACCTGAGCCAATGTAGGTGTCTCCCATGACATTTTGATGTCGACTGCAAGCGCGCCAGCAATCGTCGGGCTCACGGAGGGTCGCTGCGTCATAAGCGTAGACCATGAGTAAACAACTGATCTGCAAGGACTTGGCCGTTTAATTGCAAGCCAGCAAATAGACCGTTCAGCGGTTGTGTCATCTCTCAGTCATGCTCAGCGCCTAGGCTTGCAGGCATGCGATACGGATCGAAGCGGCAAAGATCCCGCCCCGAAACAGTGCTGGTCTAGTCCAGATAGGTAACGTTGATGCGCGTTGAGGCAACCAAAGCGGTGACATCCATCGGACAAGTTCTGCAAGAGCAGATCGACCACGGCTTGCTGGCGGCCGGCAACAAATTGCCAGCCGAGCGCAAACTCAGCGAATTGTTCGGCACCACTCGGATTACCGTGCGCGAGGCATTGTTGCAGTTGGAAGCCCAAGGGCAGATTTACCGCGAGGAACGTCGGGGCTGGTTCGTTTCGCCACCGCGGCTGGCCTACAACCTGATGCAGCGCAGCCATTTCCACGCGATGGTTGCCGCTCAAGGCCGGGTGCCGCGCACCGAAGTCATATCGGCCCGCTTGCAACCCGCCTCGGCGGCAATCTGCGCCTGGCTTCAACTGCCGGCGCTGTCCAGCGTCATCCAGATCTGTCGCACCCGGCGTATCGATGAAAGACTGGTGCTTTATGTGGAGCATTATCTGAACCCGTCGTACTTTCCGGACATTCTCGCGTTCGATCTCAACCAGTCCATGACCGAGCTGTACGCCCGCCATTACGACTTGCATTACGGCCGGGTGAAATTCGACATCGTGCCTACCTCGCTGCAACCCGAGGCCGCGGCGGCGCTGAAAGTGTCGGTCGGCAGCCCCGGGCTGCGGATTGCCCGGGTCAATTATGACCAGCACCAACGGCTGATCGATTGTGACTTGGAGTTCTGGCGGCACGACGCGATCCACGTTGGCGTGGACGTGCCGGAACAACCCGCCTAAGGCGTATTCAGGAGGACTCGTTGAGCTTCGCCATAATCCTGAACAGCACTGTGATAAGGATCAGCAACATGCCGATCCACATGGCGAACACCCCGACATTTTTGTCTCGGAAGTTGAAGCCAATGGCCAGCAGGATCATGCCGGCGATGATGGGCACGAGCATGGCGTTGAACGAGGACATGGAGATCATTGCGACGGCCTTGTCGGGAGGGATAAGGTCAGTCTAGTTCGGGTTTGCTTGGGGTGTGGTGAGGTGTGTCATGAGTTATCCAGACCTTTCGCTGGATACCCTTGTGGCGAGGGAGCTTGCTCCCGCTCCAGTGCGCAGCACTGGCAAAACCGGTTTGGGGTGGCTGCGCCACCCAGCGGGAGCAAGCTCCCTCGCCACGAAGGTTTTATGGCAACTCGCGAGAAGCGTAGAACGCGCTCAGCACTTTCACCAGGTGCGCCAGGTCTTGGCTACCGCACAGTTCGCGGATCGAATGCATGGCAAAGGTCGGCAGGCCAATGTCCACGGTGCGCACACCCAGTTGACTGGCGGTGATCGGGCCGATGGTCGAGCCGCAACCCATGTCGCTGCGCACCACGAAACTCTGCACCGGTACTTCTTCGGCCATGCACAGGTGGCGGAAGAAGCCGGCGGTTTCGCTGTTGGTGGCGTAGCGCTGGTTGGTGTTGACCTTGATCACCGGGCCGGCGTTTAGCTTGGGGCCATGATTGGCGTCGTGCTTGTCGGCATAGTTGGGGTGTACGCCGTGGGCGTTGTCTGCGGAGACCAGCAGGGATTTCTGAATGGTGCGTACGAAATCTTCACCGTCGGGCAGCAGACGGCGCAGGGTCTGTTCGAGCATCGGGCCGTCCGCGCCACACGCCGAAGTAGAACCGACCTCTTCGTGGTCGTTGCACACCAGCACGCAGGTTTCTTCGGTGTCGGCGGTCAGCAAGGCTTGCAGGCCGGCATAGCAGGAGAGCAGGTTGTCCAGTCGCGCGCCGGTGATGAAATCACCATGCAAACCGATGACCGCTGCGCTTTGGGTGTCATAGAAGCTCAGCTCGTAATCGAGCACCACGTCGGCGTTCAAGCCGTGTTCCCGGGCCAACTGGTCAGTGAGCACGGCGCGGAAGTCGACGCGTTCGTCGCCAGCAAACTGGGCGAGGATCGGCGGCAGCTCGTTCTGCGGATTGATCGCCCAGCCTTGGTTGGCTTCACGGTTGAGATGAATGGCCAGGTTTGGAATCGTGGCGATCGGCGCCTTGAAATCGATCAGCTGACTCTCGACCTTGCCGTCACGGCGGAAGGTCACGCGGCCGGCCAGCGACAAGTCGCGGTCGAACCACGGCGCCAGCAGTGCGCCGCCGTACACTTCCACGCCCAGTTGCCAGAACCCCTGACGTTGCAGTTCCGGCTGGGGCTTGACCCGCAGGCAAGGGCTGTCGGTGTGGGCGCCGACCAGGCGGATGCCGTCGTGTAGCGCAGAGTTGCGGCCCAGTTTGAAAGCGATGATCGAGGAATCGTTGCGCGTGACGTAATAGCGACCGTTGGCCTCGGTGGCCCAGGTTTCGCGCTCATCGAGACGCTGGTAACCCGCCGCCTCCAGGCGCTGGGCAAGGCTGGCGGTAGCATGGAACGGGGTAGGGGAGGCCTTGAGGAAGTCGATCAGGCCCTGGTTCAACTCTGCGCGCATAAATAACTCCAGACAGCAATGGCGCGAGTTTACCCCATCGGGCAGCGACATAGCAGGGCCAATGCCGCACCCCGAATGGCTCAGTCAAGCAGGAGCCGGCCTTGCAGGAACACTTCTCGGCGCTCCTTGCGGCCCAGGTGGCAGTGCTTGCTGACCTGATACACCTTGTTGAAGTTTTCCATCGAGACCGTTGGCTTGCGATCGAGGTATTCCTCGACCAGGCTGTCGTACCGTGCTTCGGTGATGTACCGGTAGATTTCACGGTGGTACAGGAACCCGAGCTGGAAGCCGAGTGTTTCGCTGTGAAACGGCGTCGGCCGGGAAAAACAGTTCTCGAAATCGATCGCCATCAGCGGACGTTGTGGATCAGCCGGGTGCATGAGATTGCCAGCCCAGAAATCCATGTGGCTTATGTTCCTGCTTGTCAGGGAATCCAGCAGTTCGAAGGCTTTGTGGGTGAATGTTTCGATCTGTCCGGGATGTTCCGCCAGCCATTTTGCGCCGTCGGTGTAATCCTCCAGCAACTCGGTGATCAGGAAGTAGTCCTGGGCCAGGCCTAATCCACTCCTGGTGTAGCCAAACCCCTGGAGCGTCGGCATCCGGACGCCGCGATGCTGGGCCAGCAGCGTGTTCTGCAGCTCTTCCAGTGGCCAGTCAAAGCGCCCGTTGCGCTGGGGGGTGCCCAATGTGACGCGTACTTTGCTTCGCCAACTGCCCAGGCGCTGGACCTTGGCAAACAAAGCCTGTTTGCTGCCCGCAATGATTGCCGTCGCCCTGGTCACCGCGCGCTTGCGGCGATTGATGATGAGCTGGCGCAGCGCTTGCTCGGTGCGATGACAAGGTTCGTCCCGTAGATGTAAATCCGTATTCAAGAAGCGGAAGGTATAACGGTAGTCTTGCTGAAGCGGTGGAGAATCTGGCACGGGCGTCCTGGCCTTGGCTAAATGCCACCATCTTAGGCATATTCCATTGAATGTGAAGACTTTTCCTACACACGGTGTCCCGGTCGAGGCCTCTGGCGCGTATCGCCAGAAGGCTTGACTTCGTTTGATCCCTTGTTCAGAACGGTGCCGGGCACTCGAAGCGCAAGCGCTCGCCGCTTTGCGGATGGGTAAAGCTGAGCATGCTGGCGTGCAGGCACAGGCGCGGCCAGGCCGCCAATGCCTGCGGATGGGCATAGAGTCCGTCGCCCAGCAACGGATGACCGATGGACAGCATGTGCACGCGCAACTGATGTGAGCGTCCGGTGATAGGCGTCAGTTCGACCCGACACCAGTCGCCGCAACGTTCGAGTACACGCCAGAACGTCAGGGCATGCTTGCCGTGCTCATGGTCCACGACGTGACGGGGCTTGGTCGGTGGGTCGTAGCGCAAGGGCAGATCGATGCTGCCACTGTCCAGCTCGGGCTGGCCCCAGCACAACGCGGTGTAGGCTTTTTCGGTTTCGCGGTCATGAAACTGGCGGGACAGTTCGCGATGGGTATCCGGATCGCGGGCCAGCAGGATGATGCCGGAGGTTTCCCAGTCGAGCCGGTGCACGATTCGCGCTTCCGGATAGCCGTTTTCCTGCAGGCGAGTGATCAGGCAATCTTTATTGTCGTCCGCCCGGCCAGGCACGGACAGGAGCAGGGTCGGCTTGTCGACCACAAGTACGGCGGCGTCCTGGTGGAGGATGCGGATGTTGGACAGGGGCATTAAACAGTCTCGTAACAAACGGCAACGGCGGCTCGGGCCCTTCTCCAGTCCCAGGGGGAGAGGAGAGGGCCCGAGCCGCCGTGGCTCCCCGCAGGGTCGATCAGCGATCCGGCAGGGTGATATTGAGTTCCAGAATCGAGCAGCTGCCCTGGCTTTCGAGCGCCACATGCACGTCATCGTTGCCGATGTTGACGTATTTGCGGATCACTTCCACCAGTTCCTTCTGCAAGGCCGGCAGGTAGTCAGGGGTGCTGCGTTGGCCGCGTTCGTGCGCCACGATGATCTGTAGACGCTCTTTCGCGACCGAGGCGGTACTTGGCTTTTTGTTGGCACGAAAGAAGTCAAAAAGGTTCATTACCTACCTCCAAACAGGCGCTCGAAGAAACCTTTCTTCGTGACGTCGAGGAATCGATGTTCGACGGTTTTGCCCAGTAGACGATCGACTGCATCGCTGTACGCCTGGCCAGCGTCGCTCTGGTCGTCAAGAATGACCGGCACGCCGGAGTTCGAGGCCTTGAGTACCGCTTGGGATTCTGGAATCACGCCCAGCAGGGTGACCGCCAGGATTTCCTTGACGTCCTCGACGCCGAGCATTTCGCCGTCGCTGACGCGCTGAGGGTTGTAGCGGGTCAGAAGCAAGTGTTCCTTGATCGGCTCTTCGCCCTGCTCGGCGCGACGGGACTTGCTCGCCAGAAGGCCCAGCATGCGGTCGGAGTCACGCACCGACGACACTTCCGGGTTGGTCACGACGATCGCTTCGTCAGCGAAGTACATGGCCAGGTGGGCACCTTTTTCGATACCGGCCGGGGAGTCGCAGACCACGAATTCGAAGTCTTCCTTGAGCTGCATCAGCACCTTTTCCACGCCTTCCTGGGTCAGCGCGTCTTTGTCGCGGGTCTGGCTCGCGGCCAGCACGTACAGGTTCTCAAGGCGCTTGTCCTTGATCAGGGCTTGTTGCAGGTTCGCTTCGCCATTGACCACGTTGACGAAGTCATAGACCACGCGACGCTCGCAACCCATGATCAGGTCGAGGTTACGCAGGCCGACGTCGAAGTCGACGATGACTGTTTTGTGGCCGCGCAAGGCGAGGCCGGTACCGATAGCGGCGCTGGTGGTGGTCTTACCCACACCACCCTTGCCGGATGTAACCACGAGAATCTTGGCCAAGGTGTTTCACCCCTAAGGAAAAAGGACTTTGTCAGCCCCTGAAAAACATCTCTGGAAAACTGCTGCAACTGCACAGGCTTGGCTGGAATAGGACATTGGGCCGGGTCTACTTCTGGTAAACACTGCCTGATCCTTTTTCCTACGTCGTTAAGCTGTTTTCGCTACGTTTTAGAGATGCTTGGAAAATGCGGCAGTATCCGTTAAAGCCGAATGATGTTCAACACGTCGCCCGACAGGCTGACCTGGACGCCAGCCCCCCACAACGGGTCGCGACGCAAATCCTCGGAAACCTTGTAATGCCCGGCGATGGAGACCAGTTCGGCGCTCAACTGCTGACAGAAGATCCTTGCCTTGGTGTCGCCCTTGACACCGGCCAGCGCACGGCCGCGCATCGGGCCGTATACATGGATGTTGCCATCGGCCAGAAGTTCCGCGCCCGGACTGACCGAGGACACGACGACCAGATCGCCACCCTGGGCATAAATCTGCTGTCCGCCGCGTACCGGCGTGGTGATCACACGGGTTGGCTTGACGGTGGGCTCTGCTGGTTTCTCGGGTTTCTTCGGTTCGGCCGGGCTCAGTTCCAGCACCCGCTCACGAGCACCGGAAGGCGGTAGCACCGGGATGTCAATGGCGATGGCGGCGGCGATGTCTTCGATGCGGCTGGCGCGGATCGCCAGCGTGCGCAGGCCGTGTTGGCGGCAGACGCGCATCAGGCCAGGCAAGTCCACTGAACCTTCGCCGGCAGGCAGCTTGTCCAGTGCCAGTACCAGGGGGGCATTGCTGAAAAAATTCGGGGCCTGGGCGACTTTCGCCGCCAACTGCCGGTCAAGACCTTCCAGGTCGTTACGGGCCAGTTCCAGCACCGTAATGGCGAGCATGCTGCCCTTCAGCTGGAACACGGGATCTTGGTCTAGCGGTTCGGTTTGGCTCATGGTCGGCGTACAACGACTTGTCACTAAAAGTGCCGAGACTTATAACGAGATCGCCCGTCAGCCGCAACCCGGGTCGAACAATGTAGAATGCGCGGCCCAAGTCTTTGTGGAAGCTGTAATGGATCGCCCGCGTCTTCGAGCTGCATTTTTTCATCCGCGTTTCTGGCTGCTGTGGTGCGGCCTGGGGCTGTTGTGGCTGATCGTTCAGTTGCCGTATCCGTTGCTGCTGCGGATCGGCCGGGCGCTGGGCGCGCTGATGTACCGGGTGGCCGGCGACCGGCGGCGCATCGCCAGTCGCAACCTGGAACTGTGTTTTCCCGAGAAGTCCGCCGCTGAGCGCAAGCGCTTGCTCAAGGAAAACTTCGCCTCCACCGGCATCGCGTTCTTCGAAATGGCCATGAGCTGGTGGTGGTCGCGTTCGCGCCTGGCGAAGCTGGCCCATGTCGAAGGGTTGGAGCATCTCAAGCAGGCCCAGCGCGAGGGCCGGGGTGTGATCCTGATGGCGCTGCATTTCACCACGCTGGAAATCGGCGCGGCGTTGTTGGGCCAACAGCACACCATCGATGGCATGTACCGCGAGCACAAGAACCCGTTGTTCGACTATATCCAGCGCCGCGGTCGCGAACGGCACAACCTCGATTCCCTCGCGGTGGAACGCGATGATGTGCGCGGCATGCTCAAGTTGCTGCGCGCGGGCCGGGCGATATGGTATGCACCGGACCAGGACTACGGCGCCAAGCAAAGTGTATTCGTGCCATTGTTCGGCATCCAGGCGGCGACGGTCACCGCCACCAGCAAATTTGCGCGCTTGGGCAAGGCACTGGTCGTGCCGTTCGTCCAGGAGCGTCTGGCTGATGGCAGCGGCTATCGTCTGGTGATCCAGGCGCCGCTGGAGGATTTTCCGGGGGAGACCGAGGAAGCCGATTGCACTCGCATCAACCAGTGGGTAGAAAAATCGGTCAGCCAATGCCCCGGGCAATATCTCTGGGCCCATCGGCGCTTCAAGACCCGTCCGCCGGGTGAGCCGAAGTTGTACGAAAAACGCGGTTGAAATGTAGCCTAATTGACTGAGCACGGAGCAACGCGATGACCCCAGCTGAACCGGTAACAGGTTTGATTCTTTCCGGCGGCGGGGCTCGAGCGGCATATCAGGTGGGCGTATTGGCGGCCATCGCCGAGTTATTGCCAGACGGCGCAGACAACCCGTTCCCGGTGATCGTCGGCACGTCGGCTGGCGCGATCAACGCGGTCAGCCTGGCAAGCGGTGCGATGGATTTCAAAAGCGCCATCGAGCGGCTGACGGCGTTCTGGCAAGCGGTGCGCAGCCACCAGGTGATGCGCAGCGATTGGCGTGGCGTGCTCGTCCAGGCGACGCGTTTCATCACGCACAGCCTGTTGGGCCTGGGGGCCAAGTTGCCGGTGGCGCTGGTCGACAGTTCACCGTTGCGCGAATTGCTCCGGGCACAATTCCATGCGTCGGGTATCGAGCAGGCGATCGCCGAGCACCAGCTGCGAGCGGTGGCGGTGACCGCGTTCGGCTACGAGTCCGGACAGGCGGTGACGTTCTATCAAGGTCGCGGCACTATAGATGCCTGGTTGCGGCACCGGCGCATCGGTGTCCCGACGCAGTTGTCGGTGGAGCATCTGCTGGCCAGTTCCGCGATCCCCTTGCTGTTCGCACCGGTCAAGATCGGCCCCCAGTACTTCGGCGACGGCGCGGTGCGCCAATCGGCGCCGATCAGTCCAGCCCTGCACCTGGGGGCCAATCGTGTGTTGGTCATCGGCGTCAGTGGCAACCCCCGCGGCGCGGGTGGGCAAACGCCCCAGGAGCGCAGCTACACCGGCCAGCAACCCACCCTGGCGCAGATCGGCGGACACATGCTCAACAGCACGTTCATCGACAGCCTGGAAAGCGACATCGAGTTGCTTGGGCGCCTCAACCAGTTCAGTCACCTCCTGCCCGAGGGCGTGCCTGCCCATACCCTCGGTGCGGCACCGGTGGAGGTGTTGGTGATTTCGCCAAGCCAACCGATCGACGAGATCGCCGCCCGTCATCGCCAGGAACTGCCCCGTGCGTTGCGGGTGTTCCTGCGCGGGCCGGGCGCGACCAAGACCAGCGGGGCTGGGGTGTTGAGCTATCTGCTGTTCGAGGCGGGGTACTGCGGCGAGTTGATCGAGCTGGGGCGCCAGGATGCGTTGGCGCAGCGTGAGGCGTTGAGCCGGTTCCTGGGCTTGGCTCAGGGGTAGCGGGTCTGACGCCATCGCGAGCAGGCTCGCTCCCACAAGGAATTCCCTGTGGATGCTGAGCGGGTGTCCGCTCCGGGAATCACTGTGGCAGCGAGCCTTGGTCGATCAGAAATGGTACTTCAGCAAGAAACTGGTATTGCTCTGGTTGGTCTTGAAACTACCGCTGTCTTCGATCGCGTATTTGTTTTTCCAGTAGTCGTATTCCACACCGACATACAGTTGCTTGGCGCCCAGTTTCAAGGCCTTGCCCAAGTCATATTTGATCTGCGGGACGATGTGCAGGTTGGCGTGGTAGGTGCCCTTTGAGTTGGTGTCGTTGTCCACGACCCAGTCGATGAAACCATCGATCAGGATATCGGACGACCCCACGGGCACGGTGTAGGCCCAGGCCGGTGTGATCTGCCAGACGTTGTCGCCGGCACGCGAGCCTTCGGTCTGGCGGTTGTAGAAATTCAGCTGGAAATAATCGAAACCGGGAATGGCCAGGTCGAAACCCGGGCCGATCAGGTAAGACTCGTTGTCGCCTTCGCCAAACTCATAGGTCATCGCCAGCAGCACGTCCTTGATCGGACCCAGTTCGAGCTTCTGGTCAAAAATCTTGCCGAACGACAAGCGTGGGCTGAACTCGCCGTAATAGGTATTCGGGCCAGACTGGCTGTCGTCCTGGCCGTTGTAGAAGATCCGGTCGAGGAAGAAAAAGTTGTCGCCGTATTTCCACGCATCGGCGTGCTCGAACGTCACGGTCTGCTGGATGCGTGGGTTGATCTGGAAATCCTTGCCATACAGGTAGCTCAGGCTGTTGCTCTGCCATTGGAGCAGGTCGCCTGCCACGGCCTGTCCCCCTGCCAACAAAGATCCCGCAACGATCAGGTTGGTGCACGTGCGTTTCATTCGGTTTGCTCCCAAAGGTAAGTGGTATCGCGTTTCTTGTCGCCAGCGCTCTGGTGTGGCGCTTTTTCTACGGATAAACATCCGTTCGGTCAGCTTTTTGTTTGTGACAAGAGCTGAAAACAGCGGCGTCGGTCAGGATCCGATTGTTATTTGGAGACGTCCGGATTCGAACGGCCGCGCAGGATACGGGCTTGCATGGAGGGGCTCAAGTGCGTAGCGACAGCGCATGGGCAACGGATGCGGGGCGTGAGTGTGGAACGTGTGCATGGGGTGCTTTCCTCTTGTTGTTATTGTTGAGGCGCAGGCGGCCGCTGACGGGCGACCGGCGTGTGCCGGCCTGCCCGTCAGCGGTATTGCTGTGGATCGAGGCTTGCTCGGGTGGACTAGTTGGTCCGTGCACCTTGGGTGATCCAGGCGCCAATCAGATCGCGCTCCTGCTGGGTCATCTGGGTGATATTGCCCAGTGGCATGATCTGGGTGGTCACGGCCTGGGCCTGGATGCGCGCGGCTTCTTGCTGGATCTGCTGTGGCGTATCGAACATCACCCCGCCCGGCGCCGCGCTGAACAGCGGGCTGGTGGGCTTGGCCGAATGGCAGACCGAGCAGCGTTCCTGGATCACGCTGTGGACTTTATCGAATGACGGGCCCTGGGCATTGGAAGCCTGGGCAGGCGCGGGCGCCTGCGCTGGTACTGCGGGTTTGGCGCCGCCGCCCACCGCCGTCTCCGGCAGTGGCTGATACTCGATCACGCCGGGCACCTTCGCGACTTCCGGCGCGCCAGGCATCGGCTTGGGACCGGTGACATAAGCCAGGCAGATCATCGCCAAGGCGCCCACCGGCAACGTCCAGGCAAACCGATTGCTGTCATGACGCGTGTTGAAGTAATGCCGCACCAACACCGCCGCCACTGCGATACCCGCCAGGATCAGCCAGTTGTATTGGCTGCCGTAGGTGCTTGGGAAGTGGTTGCTGATCATGATGAACAGCACCGGCAGGGTGAAGTAGTTGTTGTGGCGCGAACGCAACAGGCCTTTGGCCGGCAGCGCCGGGTCGGGGGTGCGGTTCTCGGCGATAGCCGCCACCAGCGCACGCTGGGCCGGCATGATGATGCGGAACACGTTGCCGACCATGATCGTACCGATGACGGCACCGACATGCAGGTAGGCGCCGCGACCGCTGAACACCTTGCTGAAGCCATAGGCCGCGGCGATCAACAGCACGAACAGAATCAGGCCGAGCAGGGCGGGGCGCTTGCCCAGGGCCGAATCGCAGAGAAAGGAATAGATGAACCAGCCGACCAACAACGAGCCGAGGCCCAGGGCGACGCCTTCAGGGCCGCTCAGGCTGCTGCCGGGGGCCAGCAGGTAGACGGTCGGGTTCCAATAGAACACCACGCACAACAGCGCGATGCCCGACATCCAGGTGAAGTAGGCTTCCCACTTGAACCAGTGCAGGTTGTCCGGCATGGCCGGTGGTGCGAGTTTGTATTTTTCCAGGTGATAGATACCGCCACCGTGGATGGCCCACAAGTCGCCGGCCAGGCCGCTCTTGGGGTTGACGCGATTGAGGTTGTTTTCCAGCCAGACGAAGTAGAACGACGCGCCGATCCAGGCTACGCCAGTGATCATATGAACCCAGCGAATGCTCAGGTTCAGCCATTCCAGCATATGTGCTTCCACAGTCTTTACCTCTCGCCCGTCACGCTTGTTTTCGCGTGATCGGACCTTCTCTTATTGGTGGGGGGCGAGGATCAAAAACTCATCCTCTTTGAAAAAATGCTCATCGCAGTTATTGCCTGTGCCACTGCGATCAACCACCAGGAAGTCATCCCGCTTTTCGATCGTCAGCACCGGGTGGTGCCAGACGCCGCGATGGTAATTGATGCCCTGCCTGCCGTTGGTGACGAAGGCGCGGACCAAGCCTGATACAGGTGCATCGCCAAGTGGCGCGACCACGATCAGAAAGGGGTTGCCGAGCAGCGGAATGAAGGCCTGGCTGCCCAGCGGATGGCGCTCCAGCATGCGCACGGTCAGTGGCATCTCCAGCGCGTCGGCGCGGAAGATGCTGATGATCGCCTTGTCGTCCGGCGTGGCGGTTTCCACCGTCGCCAGGCGATGAAAGCGCATGGTCGAACCGTTGTTGATCATGAAGTGATCGCTGCCGTCGGTTTCGATCACGTCACCGAACGGGGCGAAGGCTTCTTTGGTCAACGGTTCGATCTTGAGAGTGCGCATGCTGGTCTTCTTTACCTTGAATTCATTGTTGTCTGTTCTATTGCTATCGCGAGCAGGCTCGCTCCCACATTTGACCGCATACCCTGTGGGAGCGAGCCCTGCTCGCGATTGGCTTCACCGCTATTTAGCGACCTTGCCAAGCACCCGCAGGCGACTCACGCCACCATCCGGGAACACGTTCAGGCGGATATGGGTGATTGGCCCCAGCGCCTTGATCTGTTCGGCGAAGGTGTGTTCGGCGTGCATTTCCAGCTTCTGGCTCGGCAGCAGCTCGCGCCAGAACAGCGATTGGGTTTCGATCTGGCTGTCGGTGCCACCTTTGACGAACGCGCCCTGGATCGAGCAGCTGTCCGGGTAATTGCCCTTGAAGTGCAGGGTGTCGACGACAACTTGTTCAACGATACCGGCATGGCCCAGGGCGACGATTACCCAGTCATTGCCAGGCGTGCGACGACGGGCGGTTTCCCAGCCATCGCCCATGTTGATGCCGCGGCCCGGGTTGAGAATGTTGCTCATGCGGCCGAAGTGCTCGTCGGAGCAGGCCAGGGCGCGCCCGCCATTGAGGGCGGCGGCCAGGTCAATCTGTTCGTTGTCGCCCACGGCGGACCAGTCGCGATACGGAACACCATAGACCCGCAGGCGAGCCACGCCGCCATCCGGATAAATGTTGAAGCGCAGATGGCTGAAGGCTTGCTCGTCGCTGATTTCGTGGTAGTGGTGACTGTTGCCTTGCAGCTCGACGGCCGACAGCACTTCAGTCCATTGGGTGTTTTCGTCCGGCTCGCCTTCGGCCAGGAAGCAGGCTTCCAGGGAAGCCGATGGCGGGTAGTTGCCGGTGAAGAATGAAGTGTCGATGTCCACGCCCTTGATCGAGCCCGGCACGCCCAGGCGGATCACCGCGCTGTCGTAGCCTTCGAAGCGCTTGCGGCGCGACTCCCAGCCATCCATCCACTTGCCGTTGTCATCGAACACGCCCTCCTTCCACACGGCCGGGGTCGGCTGGAACAGGCGGTTGGCGTCGGCGAACCAGTCGTCGGTGACCGAGATGATCTTGGTGCCCAGGCGGGCGTCGGCCAGGTTGACGAACTTTTCGAACGGTACGGCGTAAGCTTTCATTCTTCTTGTCTGCCTTTGATAAGTTGGCTGGGGATGCTTGCAGGACCTGTCTTCAGGAGCCGCTCGCTAAAGGGTCAGTAATCGGAACAACGCGATCTTGTTGATCTCTGCCAGCGCGCATTTGAATTCGGCGTCTGCCGAGTGGTGGATGCGCGTCTCGAACGCGGCGAGGATCTGGTGCCGGTTGCTGCCTTTTACCGCCATGATGAAGGGAAACTTGAACTTGGCTTTATAGGCCTCGTTCAGCTCGGTGAAGCGCTGGAACTCTTCGGCCGTGCATTGGTGGATACCGGCGCCAGCCTGTTCGTTGGTGCTGGCTTCGGTCAGTTGTCCCTGGACGGCGGCTTTGCCGGCCAGGTCCGGGTGAGCGTTGATCAGGGCCAGTTGGCTGGCGTGATCGGCACTCAACAGGATGTCGCTCATGCGCTGGTGCAGGGTCTCGATCTCGTCGATCGAAGGGTCCTGGCCCAGGTCGAAAGCCTTTTCGGCCACCCATGGCGAATGTTCGTAAATGTCAGCGAAGGCTTTGACGAACGCTTCGCGGCTCAAGGTGGAAGGCTTGAGGGTTTGGAAAGCGGTCATTTGGACGCTCCCTGATACGGATGGGTCTGCTGCCAATGGCGAGCGATGTCGACGCGGCGACTGAACCACACCTGCTCATGACCCTTGACGTATTCGAGGAAACGTTTGAGGGAGGCCAGGCGCGCGGGGCGGCCGATCAGGCGGCAATGCAGGCCGATGGAAAGCATCTTCGGCGCTTCGGCGCCTTCGGCATACAACACGTCGAAAGCGTCCTTGAGGTACTGGAAGAAATCGTCGCCCTTGTTGAAACCCTGCACTTGGGTGAAGCGCATGTCATTGGTGTCCAGGGTGTAAGGGATGACCAGGTGCGCCTTGCCGGTGGGGTTGTTTGGCTCCCAGTAGGGCAGGTCGTCGTCGTAGGTGTCGCTGTCGTAGAGGAAGCCGCCTTCTTCCATCACTAGCCGGCGGGTGTTCGGGCCGGTGCGGCCGGTGTACCAGCCCAGCGGACGCTCGCCAGTGATTTCGGTGAGGATGCGGATCGCTTCGAGCATGTGCTCGCGTTCCTGGGCCTCGTCCATATATTGGTAATCAATCCAGCGATAGCCATGGCTGCAGATTTCGTGGCCGGCGGCGACCATCGCGCGAATCACGTCCGGATGGCGCTGGGCAGCCATGGCCACGGCGAAGATGGTCAGTGGTATATCGAACTCCTTGAAAAGCTTGAGGATCCGCCAGACCCCTGCGCGGCTGCCATACTCGTACAGCGACTCCATGCTCATGTTGCGCTCGCCCTGCAGCGGTTGCGCCGCGACCATCTCCGAAAGGAACGCTTCGGACTCCTTGTCGCCATGCAACACGTTGCGCTCGCCACCTTCCTCATAGTTGAGTACGAAGGAGAGGGCGATGCGGGCATTGCCCGGCCATTGGGGATGGGGAGGGTTACTGCCGTAACCGATCAGGTCGCGTGGGTAGTCAGCGCTCACTGCAGTCTTCCTTCTTGTTCGAACCATGTAGGTGGCGCCCTGGCGATGGATATCGGGCTGGCGTCACGACGATGGACTGATTGTATACAACTTTGTCGTCGACTTGTAAGCCTGTTTTTTGCATTTTTTACCGCCAACGTTGCCGTATCGGTGCTGCAAGAAACTTGCCTACCCAGTCAGCTAATGTTGCATAAGCCCTTATATGCCTGGGGTTGGGGTAAAAACAAATGACGATTGCCGTGGTTGGCGAAGTGAAGCAGATATCTGTTTTTAATGTGTACAATTCAGCTTTAAAGTGTCTTAATTCGCTCACTGCCGTGATCTTTCGTGCTTCGAAATGGTGCGGCTTGTCTTTCAACTGACTCAGGAGGCGCCGTGCCTGGCTGTTCCGCATCCGGGCACGCACAATCGATGGGACGTCTGACTACACACGTTTTAGATGCCGCACACGGCTGTCCAGGCAGCGCGATCAAGATCGAACTGTATCGCGTCGAAGGTTCCGAACTGCAACGGGTTGCCAGTGCAGTGACCAACAGCGATGGCCGTTGTGACGCACCACTGCTGCAAGGAGACGACTACCGCAGCGGGGTCTACCAGATCCAATTCCACGCCGGCGATTACTACCGCGCCCGTGGCGTGCAACTGTCCGAGCCGGCGTTCCTGGATGTGGTGGTGCTGCGCTTTGGCATTTCGCAAGAGCAGGAGCATTACCATGTGCCGTTGCTGATTTCGCCCTACGCCTATTCAACCTATCGAGGCAGCTGAGCCCCCAAGCAGCTGCCTTGCCCTGGAAGCGACTGCGCATAGAGCTTCTTTGGTTTTTAGCCCGCTCACACTGCGGGCTTTTTTTCGCCTATCAAATAGGCGAGGGCCTTATCGCGAGCAAGCTCGCTTCCACAATCGGATGCGTTTCAACTGTGGGAGCGAGCCTGCTCGCGAAGATTTTTTTCTCAGCGGCTCAGCAAGGAAGCCGCCCCGGCCCCGCTGAACAACCCGGCGCTGACCCGGTTGAACCAGCTCTGGCCCTTGCCCGTGCGCAGATAGCGGGCAGCGCCATGGGCACCGAGGCCATACGCCAGCTTGCAGAGCAGGTCGAGCACGGTCCAAGTGGCGATCATCACCAGCAGTTGCGGCAAGAACGGCTGCTCGGCACTCAGGAATTGCGGCAGGAATGCCGCGAAGAAAAGGATGTCCTTCGGGTTGCTCGCGCCGAGTACGAACGCACGGCCGAACAGCGCGCGGAAACGCGGAATGGGGGCGGCTTGAGGTACCTCGGCACCCTGGGAAGGCTGGCGCGATTGCTGCCAGCTCTGCCAGGCGAGGTAGAACAGGTACAGCGCGCCGACGATTTTCAAGGCGCTGAACAACTGCTCCGACGCCAGCAACAGGGCACCGAGCCCCAGCGCCGACGCACTCAACAAGCAGATCGATGCCACCACTCCACCAAGGAAAGCCGGGTAGGATCGGCGCAAGCCGTAGTTCAGGCTGTTGCTGATCATCAGTAACGATAACGGGCCGGGGATAAGGATTACCACCAACGCGGCACCACTGAACAACAACCAGGTTTCCAGATTCATTGCTTTGCTCCTGACGTACAAAAGCCCCACCCGACAGGGTGAGGCGGGTAAGGCTCGTGCCGCTTACAAGAAGATGAACTTGGCGATAAAGATCGCACAAAGCACCCAGAGACTGACGGATATTTCCTTGTGTTTACCGGTGCCAGCCTTGAGCACGACGTAAGTGATGAAGCCGAGCGCGATGCCATCGGCGACCGAGAACGTCAGAGGCATCATGATGGCGGTGACGATCGCTGGAATGCTGTCGGTCGCTTCGTCCCATTCGATATGGGCCATGCCACCCATCATCAGCATGGCGACATAGATCAGGGCGCCGGCTGTCGCATAAGCAGGGATCATCCCGGCCAGCGGCGCGAAGAACATGGCGGCGATGAACAGCACACCGACCGTGACTGCGGTAAGCCCCGTGCGGCCACCGGCCGCGACTCCGGCGGCGCTTTCCACGTAGCTGGTCACGGGCGGCACGCCGACCATGGCGCCGAACACGCTGGAGGCGCTGTCCGCCTTCAACGCCTTGGACAGGTTTTCGATCTTGCCATCCGGTTTCACTAGGCCGGCGCGCTGGGCCACGCCCATCAGCGTCCCGGCGGTATCGAACATATGTACGAACAGGAAAGCCAGCACCACGCTGATCATGCTGACGTTGAATACACCGGCCACGTCCATGGCCATCCAGGTCGGTGCCAGGCTGGGCGGCGTGGACATCACGCCGTTGTATTGCACCAGCCCCAGGCCCCAACCGGCCAGGGTCACGGCGATGATGCTGATGAGGATCGCGCCGAACACGCGGTGGTAGCTCAGCACGGCAATCATCAGGAAGCATACGGCAGCCAGCAGCGGTCCCGGTTCATGCAGCGAGCCCAGCTTGATCAGCGTGGCGGGGCTGTCGACGATGATGCCGGCGGTCTTCAGGCCGATCAGCCCGAGAAACAGCCCGACCCCCGCGCCCATCGCGTAGCGCAGGCTCACCGGGATACTGTTGAGCAGCCATTCACGCACTCGTGACAAGGTCAGGAACATGAACAGCACGCCGGAAATAAACACCGCGCCCAAGGCGGTTTCCCAGTTGTAGCCCATGGTGCCGACCACGGTGTAAGTGAAAAAGGCGTTTAATCCCATGCCCGGCGCGAGGCCCACCGGCCAGTTCGCGTAGAGGCCCATCAGCAGGCAACCCAGGGCGGCGGCAATGCAGGTGGCGACGAACGCGGCGCCATGATCGATGCCCGCGTCGGCCATGATGTTGGGGTTGACGAAAATGATGTAGGCCATGGTGATGAAAGTCGTCAGACCGGCAATCAACTCGGTCTTCACCGTGGTGCCATGCAAGCTGAGTTTGAAGATGCGCTCCAGCCAGCCACTGCGTGATGGCGGCGAAAGATCCAAGGTCTGGGCTTCGGGTTTGCGGCTTTCCACAGCGAGTACTCCTCAAGAGTTTTATTGTTATTTCCGGCACCGCACGCCCCCTGAGGGTGGCGGCGAGGCATTGAGGCAGGTAAGGCTGGCGTAGTAGTTGACTTGTTGGTCAGGAACTCGCACGAAGCGAATTATGCTTTTGTATACAAATAAAGCAAATAATGTTTTCTGTTTTGTTGACGAAATTTCGAGCGATAGGGATATATCCCTTGTGCGGACGCTATCGCGAGCGAGCTCGCTCCCACAGTGGGCTGTGATGAATGCGAGATTTGTGGTCACCGCTGAACGCTATGAGAGCGAGTTTGCTCGCGATAGCGTTGGATCAAACGCTTTCACTCGCCAGATTTACCCAAGGCTAGGTTCACCGCCAGCCAGCCATCCACCGCCGCTTCCCCGGCCTCGGCAAACACCCGCTCCAGCAATTTCACTTGTTCGCGGCGCAGCGCCTGTTCGAATCGCTGGCCCTCGGCGGTCAGCTCCAACAATCGTTTGCGCTTGTCGGCCTCGGACGCGACGCTGTTGACCAGATGCATTTCCATCAATTGCCGCAATGGCATGTTCAACGCCTGTTTGGTCACGCCCAACAGCGCCAGCAACTCCTTGACGCTCAAGGATGGGTAACGGGCGATGAAAAAGACGATGCGTTGATGCACTCGGCTCAAGCCCCGGCGTTCGAGCATTTCATCGGCCTTGGCGGTGAAAGCCTGGTAACCAAAGAAGAATGCTTCCATGGCCATTTGCTGGGAGGTGGGGTTTTTAAGGTCAAGCATATTGACGTTTCCAGAAAGAGCGGGGTAATTTCAGTCAAGCAGTTTGACTTATATTTCCAATGCTTCGCTACAGGTGACCCCATGGCTTTTTCCGAACGTGTCTCGCGCCTCAAAAGTTCTCTTATCCGCGAAATCCTCGTCGCGGCGCAGCGCCCGAAAGTGATGTCGTTCGCCGGTGGCCTGCCGGCCGAAGCCATGTTGCCAAAAGTGGAGTGGGCGGCGATGCCGTTGTCCATGGGGCAATACGGCATGAGCGAAGGTGAGCCGGCCCTGCGCGAAGCGTTGGCGGCGCAGGCGCGGTCGTTAGGGCTGGCTTGTGAGGCGAGCCAGGTTTTGGTGGTCAGCGGTTCCCAGCAAACCCTCGACCTGACGGCGAAGTTGTACATCGACGTCGGCACCGAGGTGATGCTCGAGGCACCTACCTACCTGGCGGCCTTGCAGATCTTCCAACTGTTCGGCGCCGACTGCATCACCGTCCCCCTTGAGGCGGACGGCCCGGACCTGGAGCAACTGCGGGCGCGCCTGGAGCGGCATCGCCCGGCGTTCATCTACCTGATCCCGACGTTCCAGAATCCATCGGCGGTACGCTACAGCGAGGCCAAGCGCGATGCCGTGGCGGCGCTGCTGGATGAATTCGGCGTGACCCTGGTCGAAGACGAACCCTATCGCGAACTGACCTTCGACGGTGGCAGCGCCACGCCAATCGCCAGTCGCTTGAAAACGGCCAGTTGGATCTACACCGGCACCGTGTCGAAAACCCTGCTGCCGGGGCTGCGCGTGGGTTACCTGATCGCCAGTCCAGACCTGTTCCCGCACCTGTTGCGGCTCAAGCAGTCGGCGGACCTGCACACCAATCGCATCGGCCAATGGCAGGCGCTGCAGTGGATTGGCACCGAGCAATATCGCCGCCATATGCAGGAGTTGAGGGATTTCTATCGGGATCGGCGCGACCGCTTCGAGGCTGCATTGCAAAGGCACTTTGCCGACATCGCCGATTGGAACACGCCCCAGGGTGGGCTATTTTTCTGGCTGACGCTCAAGCAACCGCTGGACACCCGCACCTTGCTCGCCGCAGCGCTGGCGGCTGACGTGGCGTTCATGCCAGGGGAACCGTTTTTCCCTGAGCCTGACAAGCATCCTGGCCACTTGCGCTTGAACTTCAGCCACATCGATCCGGCGCGACTGGATGAAGGGTTGAAGCGGTTGGCGGGGGTGGTACGGGGGGCGTTGGCGGCCAGGGCAGCTTGAAATATCCAGTGGATGGGCCGACCCCATCGCGAGCAAGCTCGTTCCCACAGGGGACCGTGCATGATTGCAGATTTGTAATCAGCACCAGCCTTCTGTGAGAGCGAGCTTGCTCGCGATGAGGCCTTGAAGCTCACCACAAAACAATCAGACCGCCGAAAACCGCTTATCCAGATAATCAATGATCACCTTGGATTCATACATCCAGGTGGTCTCGCCATTTTCTTCAATGCGCAGGCACGGCACCTTGATCCTGCCGCCCTGTTCCAGCAGCGTCTGGCGATCCTGCTCGTTGTTCTTGGCATCGCGCAAGGCCACCGGTACGTTCAGGCGACGCAGGGTCCGGCGAGTCTTCACGCAGAAGGGGCAGGCATGAAATTGATACAGGGTCAGGCTGCGAGCGGCCTGGTCGACTTGCGCCTGGGCGTCGGCCGGGCGCTGTTTCTTGCCGGGGCGGGTGATGAAATCGATAAGGATGATGAGCTGGCCCAGGCCAACTCGAAGCGCTTTGACGATCACGTTATAGCCTCACGGCAGGGAAGAAGAGGGCGCGCAGCTTACCTGATTTTTCGCAGGCGAAAAAAAACCGGCGATCAATGCCGGTTTTCTTCGAACGACTTTTTTATTTGATCAGGCTTAGGAATTCCATGCGGGTCGCCGCATTTTCGCGGAATTCGCCCAGCATCACTGAAGTGATCATCGACGAGTTCTGCTTTTCCACACCGCGCATCATCATGCACATGTGCTTGGCCTCGATCACCACCGCCACGCCCAGGGCACCGGTCACCTGCTGGACCGCATCGGCGATCTGGCGACTGAGGTTTTCCTGGATCTGCAGGCGACGGGCGTACATATCGACGATGCGCGCGACCTTCGACAGGCCCAATACCTTGCCGCTTGGGATGTAGGCCACATGGGCCTTGCCGATAAACGGAAGCAAATGGTGTTCGCACAGCGAGTACAACTCGATGTCCTTGACCAGCACCATCTCGCTGTTGTCGGAGCTGAACAAGGCACCGTTGGTGACTTCTTCCAGGGTCTGTTCATAACCGCGGCAAAGGTACTGCATGGCCTTGGCAGCGCGCTTGGGCGTGTCGAGCAGGCCCTCGCGGGAAACGTCCTCGCCCAATTGGCCGAGAATCGCGGTGTAATTCTGTTCCAGAGACATGAAACTACCTGTGGGATTTTACGCAAAGGGCAAGGGTACGGTGGCGGGCACGGCGCTGCAAGCTCGGCAATCGAGCGGTTACTCGTCGCGGCCTTCCATCATGGTGCGCTTGAGCATCACGTAGACCGCACCGGCGCCGCCGTGCTTCGCCTGGCAGGAGGTGAAGCCGAGCACTTGCGGGTGCTGGCGCAGCCAGGTGTTGACGTGGCTCTTGATCATGGGGCGCTTGCCGTCCAGCCGCACGGCTTTGCCGTGGGTGACGCGTACGCAGCGGATTTCGAATCTGGTGGCTTCGGCCAGGAAGGCCCAGAGGGTCTCTCGGGCTTTTTCGACGGTCATGCCGTGCAGGTCGAGGCTGCCTTCGAAGGGGATCTGGCCTACCTTCAGCTTGCGCATCTGGCTTTCCTGAACGCCGTCGCGCGCCCACATCAATTCATCTTCGGGGCCGACGTCGATGACGAACTGATCGGACAAGCCATCCACGGTCGTCGCGTCGGTGCGCACGGTGGCGGCTTGGCGCAGCTTGGCGATTTGTGCGCGATCGGCCTTGGGTTTGCCCGTTTCGGCGCGATCGTGTTTGATTGGTTTTACGCCCTGGATCGCACTTTTGAACAGGGAAAAGTCGTCGTCTTGCATGTCAGCCTCCGCGAAGGCCGGCCAGTTTACCCAACTCCCGGGGATTAGGGCGCGACAAAACGTCGGATGGCGGATCAGTCGTGTTTTTTCATCAGATGCGGAGCCATGGCCAGCTCCAGGGATTGGCGGGCGCGACGGCGGCAGCGCCGCCAGAGCCAGATGCCCAACAGCAGTACCAGCAGTCCGATTGCCAGGATGACCGCCGAACCCAGCGGTGTGGCGTTCAGCTCGCCCAGTGCGGGCGGGCGGCCAAGCAGGCTTGCGGCGCCAGCCATCGCCAGTAGCACGCCGAGCGTCGCCAGCAGGGCCGCGATCCCCGCGCCGATACGAAATCGCCAGTTGCTCGGGCCCTTGGGCCGCAAGCGACGTGCGTCAAAACCATCGGATATCTTCATTCCGACCTTCCTCAATGGGTATCGGCCCTTCGACCGGAAGATGTTCGGGTTGTTCCTGATACTCCAGTAATTGAAGCAAATGAGAGGCTTTTGCGGATGAGCGGCGCAGCAGGCCGCTCATCGAGCGCTATCAGGTGAAATCGTGGGTCAAGGCCAGCGTGGCGAAGTTGTCTGCCATGATCGCCATTTCGGTCTGGTGTACGTGATCGGCGCTGAGTACGCCGCCCTTGTGCGGCAGATCACGAGTGGCGCAGGCGTCCTCGACCAGGGTGCAACGAAAGCCCAGGTTCTTGGCTGCCCGCACCGTGGTGCTGACGCTGGAGTGGCTCATGAAACCACAGACGATCAGGTCCAGGGGACCGAGGTCCTCCAGGCGCTTCTTCAGGTCAGTGCCGTGGAAAGCGCTCGGCAGCAGTTTTTCGATCACGGTTTCGTCGCCCTGGGGTTCAAGGCCCGGAATGAATTCGCCGCGCTCACCCTGTGGATCGAACAGCCCGCCATGGGTGCCCAGGTGGCGCACATGTACGATCGGCCGGCCGGCGGCGCGGGCAGCGCCGAGCAATTGCTTGATGTTCGCGACCGCCGCATCCATGCCGCTCAGGGCGAGGGGGCCGGCGAGGTATTCTTTCTGGGCATCGATGATGATCAGGGTCGCTTGACTCAGGTTGGCCGCTGCGTAACCGCGGCCGCTGAGTTGAAACATCGTTTTTGGAACGGACATTCTGGGGCTCCTTCGAGTGGGGCTTTTGCGACATTGTCCTCTGGCGGAGCGGTTCTGTGAATCGCTTCCATCACAAGCACCGTCGTTGCTGGCCTACAGCCTTGTCAAGATAGACATCTTGTTCAATAGGGTTGACGGAAAACGGAAGGATCCTACGATTGCAGCGATATTTACTGTCGTCCTTGGAGCGCGTTTGGGTAGGCATGCGTTTGGCTGGTAGACTCGCCCGTCGATTTTCCTGGAGTTTGCCGCCGTGATCACTTCCCGCCTTCGTACCCTGCGCGACCATATCCGTTGGGCCGTCAGCCGTTTCCATGGGGAGGATCTGTTCTTTGGCCATGGCACCGACAACGCCTGGGACGAAGCGCGCCAGCTAGTCCTGGGCGCGTTGCACCTGCCCTGGGAAATTGCTGACAGCTACCTGGACTGCCGTCTAGAAGACGAGGAGTTGGTGCATGTGCAGCGTCTGCTGCGCCGACGTATCGCTGAGCGCATTCCGGCCGCTTACCTGTTGGGCGAGGCCTGGTTCTGCGGCATGTCGTTCATCGTCGACGAACGCGTGCTGATTCCGCGTTCGCCCATTGGCGAGTTGATCGAAAAACGCTTCGAGCCTTGGCTGGGCCAGGAGCCCGCGCGAATCCTCGACTTGTGTACCGGCTCCGGTTGCATCGGGATTGCCTGCGCCTACGAGTTCCCCGAGGCCGAGGTGGTGTTGGCCGACCTGTCGTTCGAAGCGCTGGAAGTCGCCAACCAGAACATCGAGCGCCACGGTGTGGACGAACGGGTGTTTACCGTCCAGGGCGATGGTTTCGATGGGCTTCCTGGGCAACGTTTCGACCTGATCGTGTCGAACCCGCCCTACGTCGACGCGGAAGATTTCGCCGACATGCCCCAGGAATACCAGCACGAGCCTGAGCTGGGCCTGGCCTGTGGCGACGACGGTTTGAACCTGGTACGCCGGATGCTCGCCGAGGCGGCCGATCATCTGACGGACAAAGGATTGTTGATCGTCGAAGTGGGCAACAGCCAGGTTCATGTCGAGGCGCTTTATCCAGAAGTCGACTTCGCCTGGCTGGAGTTCGAGCGCGGTGGGCACGGCGTGTTCATGCTCAGCGCCGAGCAGTGCCGTGAGCACCAGGCGTTGTTCGCTTCGCGGGTTTGACGCTGGCTGTGTTGGCGACCGCGTTCGTGGCGAGGGGATAAATCCCCTCGCCACGGGAGTTGCGTCAGACACTTCTGAGCAGCCATCAATGCCGCGTAGCAATCCAGATTAGCAATCCGGCCTGGAACATCGCAAACGCCACCAGGCAGGTGATGGTGAAGCGCAGGCCCGTGTCTTCACGCTTGAACTTATTGACCTTCTCTTCCTGCTTCTGCAGCTTGACTTCCTGCTCCGCCAGATTCTGCTCGGCCTGTTGCAGCATCTGCGCGGCTTCGAGAATCTCGACGAACTGCAGCTTCTCGGTGTTCCAGTCGCCCAGCAGCTCGCCAACCTGGACTTGCTTGACGCTGCCCTTGAGGTGTTGGGCATCGGCGTAGACCACTTCGAAGCCGTGGGCTTTGAGGAAGTGATCACGACGCAAGCGGGTGTCTTCGTTCAGCGCGTCCTTATTGTTCAGGTCAGTGCCGTCAACCCGATAGGTCGACCAACGCTTCTTGGCCCAAGTGATGCCCTGGGCGGCGAGGAAGCGGCCAATGCCCCGGTTCAAGGGCTCGACTTGCAAGCTGTCGGGCGAGAAGAACAGGCGTTTCTCGACGTGGTCGGCCCACACGTCGAGGTGATTCTGTTCCTTGCGCACTCGCTGGCCGGGCAACTGAATGCTCATGCGCAGCAAGCTGCGTTCCTTGCTATGGCGCTCGGCATAGCTGAACTCGACAAACCGCAGCGGCCGCGCACCGGTGGCGCGATCGGTCTTGAGCGGGGCCAGCCGAAGCATCTTGTGATGTTCGGCCTCAACGTCCGTCCAAGGCAGCTCGGGCGCCGATGGGCCTGCTGGCGCGGCCGCTTCGGCGGCGATGTCGGGAGAAGTCTGAGTCTCAGTCATAACGGCAAAAATCCTGTCCAGGCCGGCTTGTCGGCAGCCATTGCGCTGTCCGACACCGGTTTATCGGCCGGATTTGCCAAGACTAGAGGGCTATAGGCCACCAAACGCGCTTAACGGGCGGCCAACGTGCCAATAAAACTCAGGATGTGGGCACTGAGCTCCGCCGCCAGGGGCAGGTTCGGATCCTTGTAGGAGGCCAGTTGCCGCTTGACGTCGTTGGGCACGATGCGCATCACATGGTTCATGCCCTTGATCAGCGCCAGTTCGGCGTCGGGCTTGGCCACTTTCAATTGCCGGGCATCGTCGACGCTGACCTGGATATCGTGGCTGCCCTGGATGATCAGCGCCGGCATTTTCAGGGCTGCGAAGGCCTGGGCCGGATCCTGGCGGAACAGCGAGATCAAGTAAGGCTGCACGCTGGGGCGAAAGATGACCTGCAGTTGCGCAGGAACATTCGGGTCGGGACGGCCGGCCTTGAGGCTGTCGAGCAACTCGTTGCTGCGCAGCATCAGCGGCGGTGGCAGGCGGGCGCTGAGTTGCTGGCGCAAGACCTCGTCGATGGGGCGCGCGCTGCCGGCCACCGAGATGACCGCCGCCGCGTTGGCCTGGGGCGCGGCGAGGCTTGCGATCAGCGCCCCTTCGCTGTGGCCCAGCAGGATCAGTGGGCCCAGGCGAGGATCGGCGGCCAGCTTGTGGCTCCAGGCCACGGCGTCGGCTACGTAGGCTTCGACGCTCAGGTTGCGTTCGTCCGGTGTGGCGGCGAGGCTGGCGGCCACCCCGCGCTTGTCGTAGCGCACGCTGGCGATGTTCTGCCGGGCCAACACCCAGGCCAGGCGCTTGAGGCTGTCATTGCGCCCGCCTTCGGGGTTGTTTCCGTCACGATCCGTAGGGCCTGAGCCAGAAATGAACAGGACGACGGGCACCGGCGTGTCGGACTTTGGCAGCAGCAGGGAGCCGAAAAGTTCACCGTTGCCGGTGTCGAGGCTGATGGGACGTTGCAGGACGGTGGCCTGGGCGACGCCGCAGACCAGGCCCGTGAAGAGGGTAAGGCTCAACACAAACAGTTTTAACATCATGACGCCATGAGTTGCGAAGGTGCCGGTTGGACTGGCGGGCACTGATAAGGTTCGAGGATGAACTACTCGGGGAGCCTGCGTATACTGGCGCCCATCTCGATTTCTCAGCGATTTCTCGGAGCACCCTGCATGTCCGGCAATACCTACGGCAAGCTGTTCACCGTCACCACCGCGGGCGAAAGCCATGGCCCGGCGTTGGTCGCCATTGTCGACGGCTGCCCGCCGGGCCTGGAGATTTCCCTGGACGACCTTCAGCGTGACCTGGACCGCCGCAAGCCCGGCACCAGCCGCCACACCACCCAGCGCCAGGAAGCCGATGAGGTCGAAATCCTTTCCGGCGTCTTCGAGGGGCGCACCACCGGCTGTGCCATTGGCCTGCTGATCCGTAACACCGACCAGAAGTCCAAGGACTACTCGGCCATCAAGGACCTGTTCCGCCCGGCTCACGCCGACTACACCTACCACCACAAATACGGCGAGCGCGACTACCGCGGCGGCGGGCGCAGCTCGGCCCGGGAAACCGCGATGCGCGTGGCGGCCGGGGCGATCGCCAAGAAATACCTGGCCAGCCAGGGCATCGTCATCCGCGGCTACATGAGCCAACTGGGCCCGATCGAAATTCCGTTCAAGACCTGGGACTCGGTCGAACAGAATGCCTTCTTCAGCCCCGACCCGGACAAGGTGCCGGAGCTGGAGGCCTACATGGACCAGCTGCGCCGGGACCAGGATTCGGTTGGCGCGAAGATCACCGTGGTCGCCGAAGGCGTGATGCCTGGCCTTGGCGAGCCGATCTTTGACCGTCTCGACGCCGAGCTGGCCCACGCGCTGATGAGCATCAACGCGGTGAAGGGCGTGGAAATCGGCGCCGGTTTCGCCTGCGTCGCCCAGCGCGGCACCGAACACCGTGACGAACTGACGCCACAAGGTTTCCTGAGCAATAACGCCGGTGGGATTCTCGGCGGCATCTCGTCGGGCCAGCCGATCGTCGCGCACCTGGCCTTGAAGCCGACGTCCAGCATCACCACGCCGGGGCGCTCCATCGATATCCATGGCAACCCGGTGGACGTCATCACCAAGGGCCGCCATGATCCGTGCGTGGGCATCCGCGCCACGCCGATCGCCGAAGCGATGATGGCCATCGTGCTGATGGATCATCTGTTGCGCCATCGCGGCCAGAATGCCGACGTTCACGTCGGCACCCCGGTGCTGGGTCAGCTTTGATGGCTGGCCTGCCGACCGCCGTGGCCTGACGACCATGGCGGCGTTGCCGTACTGGCGGCTTTCCAGTTTCTACCTGTTCTATTTCGCGTTGCTCGGTTCGACCGCGCCGTTCCTGGCGCTGTACTTCGATCACCTGGGGTTCAACGCGGCACGCATCGGCGAGCTGGTGGCGATCCCCATGCTGATGCGCTGCGTGGCGCCGAATCTCTGGGGTTGGCTGGGGGACTACACGGGCCGGCGCCTGGCGATCGTGCGGTTCGGCGCGATCTGCACGCTGCTGAGCTTCTTCCTGATCTTCATCGACAAAAGCTATGCCTGGCTGGCGATGGTCATGGCGCTGCATGCATTCTTCTGGCACGCGGTGCTGCCGCAGTTCGAAGTCATCACCCTGGCTCACTTGAGCGGACAAGCCTCGCGCTACAGCCAGATCCGCCTGTGGGGCTCCATCGGGTTCATCATCACGGTCGTTGTGCTCGGCCGCCTGTTCCAATGGCTGAGCCTGGACATTTATCCGGTGGCCCTGGCCTTGATCATGGGTGGCATCGTGCTGAGCAGCTTCTGGGTGCCCAACGCTCAGCCGGTGCAGGGGCCGCGGGTGGCCGGGGACGGATTCCTGCGGCAGTTGCGCAACCCAGGGGTGCTGGCGTTTTATGCCTGCGTCGGCCTGATGCAAATGAGCCACGGGCCGTATTACACCTTCCTGACGCTGCACCTGGAGCGCCTGGGCTACAGCCGTGGATTGATCGGCGTGCTCTGGGCCGTCGGCGTCGTGGCCGAAGTGTTGGTGTTCCTGTTCATGAGCCGGATCCTGGCGCGGTATTCCGTGCGTCGGGTGCTGATGGTCAGTTTCCTGTTGGCGGCGCTGCGCTGGTTGCTGCTCGGCTCGCTGGCCGAATTCCTCTGGGTGTTGTTGTTTGCCCAGGTGCTCCACGCCGCGACGTTCGGCAGCTTTCACGCCGCTGCCATCCATTTCGTGCAACGTAGTTTCGGCCCGCGCCAACAAGGTCAGGGCCAGGCGCTGTACGCCGCGCTGGCCGGCACCGGTGGAGCGCTGGGGGCGTTGTACTCCGGCTATAGCTGGAACGCCATGGGCGCCGGTTGGACATTCAACATCGCCAGCCTCGCAGCCTTCGCTGCAGCCGTTATCATTGCCACACGCATGCAAGAGGACAGGCCATGAGCCTTACCCGTGAACAGCTCGCTCAGCAGATCATCGACGCCGGGCGTTTTTTGTACGGTCGCGGTTGGTCCCCGGCCACCAGCAGCAATTATTCGACCCGTTTAGCGCCCGACCAAGCCTTGCTCACCGTGTCGGGCAAGCACAAAGGGCAGTTGGGCATCGACGATGTGCTCGCCACCGACCTGGATGGCAACAGCCTGGAGCCGGGCAAGAAACCGTCGGCTGAAACCTTGCTGCACACCCAGCTGTATCGCTGGCGCCCACAGATCGGCGCGGTGCTGCATACCCACTCGGTAAACGCCACGGTGCTGTCGCGCCTGACCGGCGAAGCGTTCATTGACTTTGAAGACTATGAACTGCAAAAAGCCTTCAGCGGCGTCACGACCCATGAGTCCCGGGTCCGCGTGCCGATTTTCGACAACGACCAGGACATCGCGCGCCTGGCCGCCAAGGTCCAACCCTGGCTGGACGCGCATCCCGATTGCGCCGGCTACCTGATCCGTGGCCACGGCCTGTACACCTGGGGGGCGGGCATGAACGATGCGCTGCGCCAGATCGAAGCGTTCGAATTCCTGTTCGAGTGCGAACTCAAGACCCGCGCACTCCTGAACCGATAATTGCTGGAGCCATTGCCATGAGCAGCCTGTCCGTCTACCACGTCTCAAGTCCAGAGATTCCGAACAAGGTACTGACCCACTTCGAGGACATCGCCTCGACCCTGGCCGAAAAGGGCGTGCGGTTCGACCGTTGGGAAGCCGCGACGAAAATCCAGCCCGGCGCCAGCCCGGAAGAAGTGATCGCCGCCTACAAGTCCCAGATCGACCAATTGATGACCGAGCGCGGCTACGTCACGGTCGACGTCATCAGCCTCAACAGCGACCATCCGCAGAAAGCCGAACTGAGGGCCAAGTTTCTTGATGAACACCGGCATGGCGAGGACGAGGTGCGATTTTTCGTCGCCGGTCGTGGCCTGTTTACCTTGCACATCGACGATTACGTCTACGCGGTCCTGTGCGAGAAGAACGACCTGATCTCGGTGCCCGCCGGTACCCCGCACTGGTTCGACATGGGCGAGCACCCGCATTTTGTCGCCATTCGCCTGTTCAACAACCCGGAAGGCTGGGTCGCGAAATTCACCGGCGATGACATCGCCAGCCGCTTCCCGCGCCTGGAGGACTGACGTCGTGACGATCAAAGCCATCCTCACCGATATCGAGGGCACCACCAGCGCGGTGAGTTTTGTCTTCGACGTGCTGTTTCCCTATGCCGCCGAGCACCTGCCGGACTTTATCCGCCACAACGCCGGGCGCGCCGACGTTGCTCAACAGTTGGACGCTGTGCGTCGGGACAGTGGCGAGCCGGACGCTGATATCGAACGGGTTATCGCGATCCTCTTGGGCTGGATCGCCGAGGACCGCAAGGCTACGCCGCTCAAGGCGTTGCAAGGCATGGTCTGGGAGCAGGGCTACGAGGCCGGGCAATTGAAAGGTCACGTTTATCCGGATGCGGTGGATGCGCTGAAACATTGGCATCAGCAAGGCTACCGGTTGTTTGTGTATTCCTCGGGCTCGATCCAGGCGCAAAAGTTGATTTTCGGTTGCTCCGAAGCCGGTGACTTGTCGTCGCTGTTCAGCGGTTATTTCGACACGACCTCGGGGCCCAAGCGGGACGTGCAGTCCTACCAGCGGATCAGCGAGGCGGTGGGTGTCGCGCCGGGGGAAATCCTGTTTCTGTCGGATATCGTCCAGGAACTGGACGCGGCCCGTGGCGCCGGGATGGCCACGTGTGGCCTGGCGCGTGACGGGGGCGACCTGTCCGGGCACGAAACCGTTGAAAGTTTTGCTCGAATCGATCCGTCCCGGTTCGGCGCTTGAACGGCGGACAAAAAAATCAGGCCATGGAGCCATAAGCTCCAGGCCTGATCCCGGCACAGCGTGTCAGGCGCTGTGATAGGTCGGTAGCGCGAAACGATGCTGGCTTTGCAGCATCGCCACAGGCGGCAATTCGCTGGCTTGTTCAGCCAAATCGCGGCGAATGGCACTGATGGCCCAGGACAACTGGTCCCCGGCGTGCAATTGCGCATAGGAAATCGTGCGTTTGAACAGTTTGCCGTCGCTGTTGCGCAAGGTCAGCAGGATCCCGCCATCCGGGCGTGCCTGGGTGGTGACTTCGTAGTTGGAAAACAGCGATGCAAACTTCTCTTGAATCATGTTCATCGTTCATTGCTCCATGGTATGGCAAACCGTGGAGGGGTAGTTGCAGTGTCTGTGCCAGTATTTGATTTGTTAAAAAATCCTTTTAAAACAATAACTTAATAAATACCTATATTTTTGCTTTCGTGCAAGTTGCATGAACGGCCATCGTGCATCCTGCATTTTGCGTGGTCCGACAATTATTTTTGGAACCAAACCGTGTCCCCGCGCTCACGCTTCGCCTGTTCCATGCAGCGGATACAAAACATTGCAAAAACCGCGTGTACAGCCTTGGAATCGCTGGCGTACTTTCGATCCAGATTTCGCATAACCCCACACAAGAACCGCGACCCATAAGGTCGGCCGGGGAAGGATCACCCATGAGTCGTACACCCAGCGACGCTATTACCTGGGGCATGATGTTGCGCAAGTTGCCCGCCATCGCCAGAGCTGTTCCCCGCATTGTCAAAGGCATGAAACTCGCCAACGTCCAGGACCCCGCGCAGCCCTGCGGCCTGGGTTGGTGCTTCGAACAAGCCACGCTACGCAACCCCCAAGGCCCGGCGCTACTGTGTGGCGATACGGTGCTGAGTTATGCACAGGTCAACGAGCAGGCCAATCGCATCGCCCATTGCTTGTTGGCGCGAGGCGTCGCGAAGGGCGACTGCGTAGCGATTTTCATCGAGAACCGTCCACAATTGCTGATCACGGTGCTGGCAGTGGCCAAAGTCGGCGCGGTCAGCGCGATGATCAACACCTCGCAAACGGGGGATGCACTGGTCCACAGCCTCGCATTGGTCGCGCCTGTTGCGGTGGTGGTCGGGGATGAGCGGGTCGCGGTGTTCAACGATGTGCGCGGTCGAACCGCGCTACCGGATGCTCGAACGTGGTGGGTGGCGGACCAGGATGCCTCCTCGGCGCCGTCCGGATTTGTCGACCTGATGGGCACAAGCCAGCAATACCCCGGCGCCAACCCGGCCAGCAGCCAGCAGGTGTTTTTCAACGATCCCTGTTTCTATCTCTACACCTCCGGCACCACGGGGCTACCGAAGGCGGGGGTGTTCCGCCACGGCCGCTGGATGCGCACATCCACCAGTTTCGGCCTGATCGCCTTGGACATGCAGCCCGACGACATCGTCTATTGCACGCTGCCGCTGTATCACGCCACCGGGTTATGTGTGTGCTGGGGCGCGGCGATCTGCGGTGCCTCGGGATTCGCGATCCGCCGCAAGTTCAGCGCCAGCCAGTTCTGGAGCGACGTGAGAAAGTATCGAGCGACGACCCTGGGTTACGTCGGTGAGCTGTGCCGTTACCTGGTCGATCAGCCTGCCAGCATCACGGACCGGCAGCACCGCGTGACGAAAATGATCGGCAATGGCCTGCGCCCTGGCGCCTGGGCGGCGTTCAAGACACGTTTCGGCGTTGACCACATCTGTGAGCTTTACGCGGCCAGCGACGGCAACATCGGGTTTACCAACATCCTGAACTTCGACAATACGGTCGGGTTTTCACTGATGGCCTGGGAGCTCGTGCAATACGATCACGACAGCGGCGCGCCCTTGCGCAACCTGCAAGGCCGCATGCAAAAAGTCCCCAAGGGCGAACCGGGCCTGCTATTGGCGCGCATCGACGAAAAGGCGCCGCTGGATGGCTATACCGATCCGGCGAAGACCGAGAAAACCATCCACCGGGACGTTTTCGTCCCGGGCGACCGTTATTTCAACACCGGTGATTTGCTGCGCAACATCGGTTTCGGCCACGGGCAGTTCGTCGATCGTCTCGGCGACACCTACCGCTGGAAAGGCGAAAACGTCTCCACCACGGAAGTCGAGAACGTGTTGCTGCAGCATCCGCAGGTTGCCGAGGCGGTGGCCTATGGCGTCGAGATCAACGGCACCAATGGTCGCGCCGGCATGGCCGCGATCACACCGGCCGAATCCCTGGCGACCCTGGACTTCAATGAACTGCTGCGGTTTCTCCAGTGCAAACTGCCCGCCTACGCGGTACCGCTGTTCTTGCGCATCAAGGTGAAGATGGACACCACCGGCACCTTCAAATACCGCAAAACCCGTCTCAAGACCGAGGCTTTCGACCCGTGCCAGACAGGCGATGAGCCGATCTACGCCTGGCTGCCCGAGACCTCGACCTATGTGCCCGTGGACCGGCAATTGGCGATGCGCATCCAAGGGGGACAGTACCGCTATTGATTCTGGCTATGAGTATCGCAGAGAAAAAAGGGATGACAGCCCCGGAGTCCCTCGGGAAACTAGCGGCTTTGTGATGAGCCTGATGGAGTTTTCCCATGTCTGATACAAGCCGCCAGATGACCCCGGAAGAAGCAGCGGAATTTGCCGAGCAGGTCTTCAACGTTGCCCGCCAGGGCGACGCCGCGATGATGGCCGCGCTGCTGAGCAAGGGCTTGCCGCCGAACTTGCGCAATCACAAGGGCGATACCTTGCTGATGCTGGCCGCGTACCATGGGCATGTCGAGACGGTAAAAGTCTTGCTGGAACACAAGGCCGATCCGGAAATCCGCAACGACAACGGTCAGAGTCCCATTGCCGGTGCAGCGTTCAAGGGTGACCTTGCGGTGGTTTCAGCCCTGGTGGACGGTGGCGCGCAAGTGGAAGGCTCCTCGTTCGACGGTCGCACGGCATTGATGATGGCGGCGATGTTCAACCGAGTCGAAATCGTCGATTACCTGATCGGCAAAGGCGCCGACCCGAAGGCCAAGGATGCCAACGGCGTCTCGGCACTGGACGCGGCCAGGACCATGGGCGCGGTGGACACCACGGCGCAATTGGAGAAGTTGTTGGGCTGACCTCGCCAAAGGGAGTGGGGGATG
The DNA here is from genome assembly GCF_054130985.1 of Pseudomonas sp. R4-84. NCBI lineage: Bacteria > Pseudomonadati > Pseudomonadota > Gammaproteobacteria > Pseudomonadales > Pseudomonadaceae > Pseudomonas > Pseudomonas sp. R4-84. Next base: position 4,016,133 of record NZ_CP096390.1, on the reverse strand, counting down.
CGCTATCCTTCGCGCCCGAAAAAAACACATCGCCACAGGATCCGCCCATGAAAGCCGTACTCATCGAACTCATCAGCAAAATCAGCTCCGGCTGCCTGGGCGAGGCGGACATCGAGAAGATTGCCGATGAGGCGGCCCAGGCCTACGCCGACCCGGTGGCGTTCCTGGCGGCCAACCCGGACATCAATTACGACGACACTTTCCCCATCGCGCTGGGCGAGTGGGTGGTGGTGGGCAGCTTGCCCGATACCGTGTTGTTCCAGGCGGATACCTACGTCGAGTTGTTCGAGCAGATCGTCGCCTCGTTCGGCCCCGGCGTCGCGTTCAACCTCAAGCCCAAGCAACTGGCCAAGACTGAAGCCCTGACCGCACTCAACCGCATCCAGATCCAGATGAGCAGCCTGAACAAGGAAAACGGTGGCTACGTGCTGATGAATTTCAGCCAGTTGCTCGACGATGAATTGCAGATGGTGCTGGTGTACGGCAACGACGTGCCGCGCGTGCTGGAGTTGTGCGCCGAGGTGGGCATCGCCGCGGCACCGTCCTTGGAAGCGCTCAAGGTCGCGGTTCACGTCTGAAGCAATAAAACGGAACCCTTGCCCAGGGGCCGCTATCCTAAATGGGCATATCACCATTCGGGAGCGACACCATGGGTTCCACTTTCAACGGCCTGATTGGCCTGATTATCCTGGCGCTCGATATCTGGGCGATCATCAACGTACTCAAGAGTGGCGCGGGCACCGGGGCGAAAGTCCTTTGGGTACTGCTGATCCTGCTGCTGCCGGTGTTGGGCCTGATCATCTGGGCGATTGCCGGGCCGCGTGGCAACGTGCGGGTCTGACCGCCCGATAAAAAAATGCCCGACAGGTCATGACCTGTCGGGCATTTTTATTTGCGTGCCGTTATCAGGCTGTCGCCAACGAGGCCTTCTGCGAAGCGCTCAAGAAACGCAGCAAAGCCAGCAGCGGGAAGGCGCTGCCGACGATCACCACCCACAGCCAGCCGCCGTGTTCGTATACCGCACTGGCGATGGACGAACCGAACGCACCGCCGACGAAGATGCTGGTCATGTACAGCGCGTTCAGTCGGCTGCGACTTTTGGCGTCGAGGGCGTAGATGGTGCGTTGGCCCAGGACCATGTTCATCTGTACGCAGAAATCCAGGACCACGCCGGTCACCGCCAGGCCAATCACGCTGTAGGCCGGGTGAATGAAGGCGGGCAGGAAACTCAAGCTGGCGAACAGCATCGCCAGCAGCGAAGCGACGCGGGTGTGACCGGCATCCGCCAGGCGCCCGGCTATGGGTGCGGCTATGGCACCGATGGCGCCGACCAGGGCGAACAAGGCGATCTCCGTCTGGGTGAGACCATGGTTGCGCGCCAGCTCCAAGGGCGCGGCGGTCCAGAACAGGCTGAACGTGGCGAACATGCAAGCCTGGTAGAACGCCCGTTGACGCAACTGCGGTTGTTGGCGCAACAAGGTGCCGAGCGATCCCAGCAGCTGGCCGTAGGAAGCGCTGTGATCGGGCTGGCGCTTGGGCACGGTCAGCGCCAGGACGATGCTGATGGCCGCCATCAGCACGGCGGCGATCATGAACATCGCCCGCCAGCCGAAATGATCGGCGACGACGCTGGAGATCGGCCGCGCCAGCAGAATTCCAAGCAACAGGCCGCCCATGATCCCACCGACAACCCGTCCCCGGGATTCCTCGGGTGCCAGGTGCGCTGCCAGTGGAATCAGCACTTGCACCGAGACAGAACTGAAGCCAACCAGTAGCGAGACCAGCAGGAACACATTCGGCTGATCGGTGAAGGCCGCACCCAGTAGGCTGGCTATCGCGACCACGGTGGTGAGGATCATCAAGCGCCGGTTTTCCAGCAGATCGCCCAATGGCACCAGGAAAAACAGGCCCAGGGCATAACCGATCTGGGTCAGCGAGACGATCAGGCTGGCCATGGTGCTGGACAGGCCGACGTCGGGAGCGATCAGTTCGATGATGGGTTGGGCGTAGTAGATGTTGGCGACGATGGCGCCGCAGCAGAAGGCGAACAGCAGGACCATGCCGCGGGTCAGGGTGACGCCGGGCGAGGAGGGATGAGCACTCATGGCAATCTCGTCGATCGATTGAAAGGATGGCGTGAGGCTAAAGAGTTGCAGGGCTCTGGAACAGGCTTTGCGGCTGATATCAGTCATGCCCGGGATTAATGATGGCCATCAAATTCCTGTGGGAGCGAGCTTGCTCGCGATAGCGGCTGCTTATTCAGCATCGTTGATGCAGACAGACCGTATCGCGAGCAAGCTCGCTCCCACAGGATGGGGCTTGGCTGACAGGCGGTGTTTATGTGAGTCGAGTCTTACTGTCCGCTATAGATCTGATCGAAAACCCCACCGTCATTGAAGTGAGTCTTCTGCACGGTGCGCCAGTCACCGAAGGTTTTCTCCACCGACAGGAAATCAACTTTCGGGAAGCGGTCGGTGTATTTGGCCAGCACGGCCGGATCCCGCGGACGCAGGTAGTTGGCGGCGGCAATTTCCTGGCCTTCGGGTGACCACAGGTATTTGAGGTACGCCTCGGCGGCTTCGCGGGAGCCTTTTTTCTCGACCACTTTATCCACGACGCTCACTGGCGGCTCGGCTTCGGCGGACACGCTTGGGTAGACCACTTCGAACTGGTCGCGGCCAAACTCGCGGGCGATCATTTCCGCTTCGTTTTCAAAGGTCACCAACACGTCGCCAATCTGGTTGGTCATGAAGGTCGTCGTCGCGGCGCGGCCGCCGGTGTCCAGCACGGGGGCTTGTTTGAACAGCTTGCCGACGAAATCCTTGGCCTTGTTCTCGTCGCCGCCGTTCTTGAGCACGTAACCCCACGCCGACAGGTAGGTGTACCGACCATTGCCGGAGGTTTTCGGGTTGGGCACGATCACCTGCACGCCGTCCTTGAGCAGATCAGGCCAATCTTTGAGCGCTTTCGGGTTGCCCTTGCGCACGATGAAGACCGTGGCCGAGGTGAACGGCGCGCTGTTGTTCGGCAAACGAGTGACCCAGTTTTCCGGAACCAGCTTGCCGTTGTCCGCCAAGGCATTGATGTCGGTGGCCATGTTCATGGTGATGACATCCGCAGGCAGCCCATCGATCACCGAACGCGCCTGCTTGCTGGAGCCGCCGAAGGACATCTGCACGGTGATGTTCTCTTTGTGCTCGGCTTGCCAGTGCTTCTGGAACGCAGCGTTGTAGTCCTTGTAGAAATCGCGCATCACGTCGTAGGAAACGTTCAGCAGGGTTGGGGCGGCGTTGGCCAGGCTGCCGAAGGTCAGGCCGGCGGCGAGAAGGGAGGCGCCAAAGAAGTTCTTCACTGCGAATTCCTTTTTATAGGGGGAGGCGGGCGAGTAGCCAGCACACTAATGGCAAGTCTATAGGCCTTCAAGAATTTAAAAGTACTTTGCTTATTCCGTTTTCTTGAAAAGCGCATTACCGCAACGAGAGCAGAAAGCAGCGCCATGTTCATGGTTGTTTTTGCTGCACACCGGGCAATCGTGCTTGAGCTGGTCGCCCCGCATGGCCGTGGCGAGTTCAGCCGTAAAAATACCCGTGGGCACGGCGATGATCGAGTAACCGGTGATCATCACCAGCGATGACACCACTTGGCCCAGGGGTGTCTTGGGCACGATGTCGCCAAATCCTACGGTGGTCAATGTCACGATAGCCCAATAGATGCCCTTGGGAATGCTGGTGAAACCGTGCTCGGGGCCCTCGATGACGTACATCAGCGTGCCGAATACGGTCACTAGGGTCGAGACGCTGACGAGGAACACGATGATCTTCTGCTTGCTGCCCCGTAGCGCCGCCATCAGGTAGTTGGCTTGCTTGAGGTACGGGCTGAGCTTGAGCACCCGGAAGATCCGCAGCATGCGAATGATCCGCACGATCAACAGGTATTGGGCATCGCTGTAGTACAGCGCCAGGATGCCCGGCACGATTGCCAGCAGGTCCACCAATCCATAGAAACTGAACGCATAGCGCAGCGGTTTCGGCGAGCAGTACAGGCGCAGGACGTACTCGACGAGAAAGATGAAGGTAAAGCCCCATTCGATGTAGGCCAGCAGGGCCGCGTAGTTCTTGTGCACGCTGTCGATGCTGTCGAGCATCACGATCACCAGGCTGGCAAGGATGATCAGCAGCAGCGTGCTGTCGAAGCGCCGGCCGGCCACGGTGTCGGTCTGGAAAATGATCACGTAGAGGCGTTCACGCCAGTTGTTGCTGCTGTCCATAACCTTCGCCTGAATCGATGATCAGCGAAGCCTAGGGCGATTGCCCCGCAAAGCGCAAGGCTCGTTATCAAGGATGGCCTGGTGCCAGAGCCGCTCTGTTGAGTGAACCAGCCAGCAGGCGAGGATGAATGGCGCTGTCAGTGGGGCCAGGCCCAGGGCGGCGAAGCCCGGCGTGAGAAAGACCGCCAGTAAAATGCCCGTCAGCGGCTTCCATGGTCCACGGGCCCGTTGACCCAGGGCCACGGCCACCAGCGCCGGGTTATAGCCGCCCAATCCGGACAGGGCGAGGCTACTGTCGTGTTGTAGCCAGGCGAACCCAAGGCCGACGACGGAGCCGAACAGCGCCCAGCCAGCGGCGCGGCGATTGGCGATCAACAGGCCGATCGCGATCAGCGCTCCGGCCAAAGGGTGGTCGAGAAACATGACCTGGCCCAGCCCGATCAAAGGGGCCGTCAACAGATCGGGTAACGTCATGTCCAGCGCCGCGGGTGAGGGCGATGGCGGGGGGAAACCCAGCAACAACCAGCCCATCCCCACGAAGGGCGCGGTGTAGGCGGGCAAGCAGCGAGGGCCGGTGGTTCGCTTGAGCCATTGTTGGGTCAGCATCGCACCGAGGCCGCCACCGGCGATGATCAACGGTGGCAGCAACACCGACCACGGCAGGGCCAGGCTCAACAGCAATCCCAGCAGGATGCCGTTGTAGCTGAAGAGGCCAGCTTGTCGATCTTCCTTGGTATAGCCGCGTCGTTGCGCCGTCAGCAATCCAGCCACGCCGCCCAGCAGCGCACCGCCGAGCAAGGTGGGTGCGGTGAGCAGGATGGCCAACAGGCACAGCAAGCCGCACAGCGGATGGCGCTGGAGAAAAATCTGGCTGAAGCCGTTAAGCAGGGCGGTGGCCCAGTCGGGGCAGTGGGGGTTGGGCATGATAGGTGATGTCAGAGGGACCGAGTCGCCTTCATCGCGAGCAAGCTCGCTCCCACAGGGGGCTTGTGATCGCCGCAAATCCAGTGTGGGAGCGAGCTTGCTCGCGATAGGGCCAGTACAGACGCTAGAGCAGCGTCTCAATGCGCAGTGAGTTGGTGGACCCCGGCTGTCCGAACGGCACGCCCGCCGTGATCAGCAAGGTGTCGCCACGCTGGGCCATGCCTTGGGCCTGGGCGATTTCCAGCGCCGTGGAACACACTTCATCCACCTGCCGCAGCCGATCGTTGACCACCGAATGCACGCCCCAGGCCACGGTCAGGCGGCGAGCGGCCTGCAGGTTCGGCGTGAGGTTGAGGATCGGCACTGTCGGCCGTTCCCGTGCGGCCCGCAGGCTGGAGCTGCCCGACTCGCTGTAATTCACCAGCACCGCCACCGGCAGGACGTTGCTGACCCGGCGAATCGCGCAACTGATGGCGTCCGACACTGTTGCCTCGGCTTTCGGCCGGCTGACGTCCAGTTGCGCCTGGTAGTCGGGGCCGTTTTCCACCTGGCGGATGATCTTGCTCATCATCTGCACGGCTTCGAGGGGGTAATCGCCAGAGGCGGTTTCCGCCGACAGCATCACCGCATCGGCACCTTCGGCCACGGCGTTGGCGACGTCGGTGACTTCGGCGCGGGTCGGCGCCGGGGAGAACCGCATCGACTCCAGCATCTGTGTCGCCACCACCACCGGTTTGCCCAGGGCACGGCAGGTGCCGATGATGTTTTTCTGGATCTGCGGCACGCTCTCGGCCGGCACCTCGACGCCGAGATCACCACGGGCCACCATGATCGCGTCGCTCAGTTCGGCAATCTCGCGCAACTGGGCGACGGCCGAGGGTTTCTCGATCTTGGCCATCAGGAACGCCTTGTCGCCGATCAGCGCGCGGGCTTCGCGGATGTCCTCGGGGCGCTGCACGAACGACAGCGCCACCCAGTCCATGCCCAGCTCCAGGCCGAAGCTCAAGTCGCGGCGGTCCTTGGCGGTCAGCGGGCTCAGGTCAAGCACCGCCTGGGGCACGTTCACGCCCTTGCGGTCCGAGAGTTCGCCGCCGTTGAGCACCTCGGTGTCGATGGCGTCGGCATGCTGGGTGGTTACCCGCAGGCGCAGCTTGCCGTCGTCCAGCAACAAGTCCATGCCAGGCTTCAACGCCGCGATAATCTCTGGGTGGGGCAGGTTCACCCGGCGTTGATCGCCCGGCGTCGGGTCCAGGTCCAGTCGAAGGGCCTGGCCCCGTTGCAGCAGCACCTTGCCGTCGGCGAATTTGCCGACCCGCAGTTTCGGGCCCTGCAAGTCCATCAGGATGCCCAGCGGATAATTGAGCTGCTGCTCGACTTCGCGAATCCACTGATAGCGCTGGGCGTGGTCGGCGTGATCACCGTGGCTGAAGTTCAGGCGAAAGATGTTCACACCGGCCTGCACCAGTTCGCGGATGTCATCGATGCCACGGGTGGCAGGGCCGAGGGTCGCGAGGATCTTGACCTTTTTATCAGGCGTCATTTTTTGGGGTCTCGAGGATCAGGATGGCGCGAAAGTCGTTCACGTTGGTGCGGGTCGGTTCGGTGACGATCAGCGCGTCCAACGCGGCGAAGTAGCCGTAGCCGTTATTGTTGTCCAACTCGTCGCTGGCGTTGAGGCCCAGCTCGGCGGCGCGGCGATAACTGTCAGGCGTCATGAGGGCGCCGGCATTGTCCTCGGAGCCGTCGATGCCATCGGTGTCGCCGGCCAGCGCATAGATGCCGGGATGGCCCTTGAGGCTGTCGGTCAGGCTCAGCAGGAATTCGGCGTTGCGCCCGCCACGGCCGTTGCCGCGCACGGTGACGGTGGTTTCGCCGCCGGAAAGGATCACGCACGGCGCCGCCAACGGTTGGCCGTGCAGGGCGATTTGCCGGGCGATGCCGGCATGGACCTTTGCCACCTCCCGGGATTCGCCTTCCAGGTCACCGAGGATCAATGGGCTGAAACCAGCCTGGCGCGCCTTCACGGCTGCGGCTTCCAAGGATTGCTGGGGGCGAGCGATCAGTTGGAAATGACTGCGGGCCAGGCTTGGGTCTGCGGGTTTGACGGTTTCCGATTCCGGGCTTTGCAGCCAGGTGCGTACCGAGGCCGGCACTTCAATGTTGTAGCGCTTGAGAATCGCCAGGGCCTCGGCCGAGGTGCTGGGGTCGGCCACGGTGGGGCCGGACGCGATGACCGTGGCGAGATCGCCGGGCACATCGGAAATCGCATAGGTGTACACCGTCGCCGGCCAGCAGGTCTTGCCCAGGCGTCCGCCTTTGATGGCCGAGAGGTGTTTGCGCACGCAATTCATCTCACCAATGGTGGCGCCGGATTTGAGCAAGGCTTTGTTGATCGATTGTTTGTCGGCCAGGGTGATGCCGGCCGCTGGCAAGGCCAGCAACGCCGAGCCCCCGCCGGACAGCAGGAAAATCACCCGGTCGTCTTCATTGAGGTTGCTGACGAGTTCGAGCACCCGTCCGGCCACTTCCAGGCCCGCGGCGTCCGGCACCGGGTGAGCGGCTTCGACCACTTCGATTTTCTGGCAGGGCGCGCCATGGCCGTAGCGGGTCACCACCAGGCCGCTGACCTCGCCTTGCCAGCAACGCTCGACCACTTGCGCCATGGCCGCCGCCGCCTTACCGGCCCCGATGACGATCACTCGGCCGCTGCGGTCGCTGGGCAGGTATTGTTCGAGGACTTGCTGCGGATGAGCCGCGTCGATGGCTGTGGCAAACAGCTCGCGCAGCAGTTGTTGCGGATCGACCGACATGGCGGGCTCCCGAGATTCTTGTTATTTGAGGGCAACGCAGACTCCTGTGGGAGCGAGCTTGCTCGCGATGGCTATTTCAGAACCAACAATGATGCTGACTGAACGACCGCTATCGCGAGCAAGCTCGCTCCCACAGGGTTGTTCGAGTGTCAGTTGTCGCGAATCGAGAAGTTCGCCATATGCTCCAGCCCTTTGATCAACGCCGAGTGGTCCCAGTTGCTGCCGCCGATGGCCGCGCAGGTGCTGAACACTTGCTGGGCGTTGGCGGTGTTGGGCAGGTTGATGTTCAGTTCCTTGGCGCCTTGCAGGGCCAGGTTCAGGTCCTTCTGGTGCAGGCTGATGCGGAAGCCCGGGTCGAAAGTGCCCTTGATCATGCGCTCGCCATGGACTTCGAGGATCTTCGACGAAGCGAAACCACCCATCAGCGCTTCACGGACCTTGGCGGGGTCGGCACCGTTTTTCGAGGCGAACAACAGGGCTTCGGCCACGGCCTGGATGTTCAGGGCAACGATGATCTGATTCGCCACTTTGGCGGTCTGGCCGTCGCCGTTGCCACCGACCAGGGTGATGTTCTTGCCCATGGCCTGGAACAGCGGCAGGGCTCGTTCGAAGGCAGCGTTGTCGCCACCGACCATGATGCTGAGGGTCGCGGCCTTGGCGCCGACTTCGCCGCCAGACACCGGGGCGTCAAGGTACTGCGCGCCCCTTTCATTGATTTTCGCCGCGAAGGTCTTGGTGGCGGTCGGCGAGATCGAGCTCATGTCGATCACTACCTTGCCCGCACCCACGCCGGCCGCGACGCCATCGGCGCGAAACAGCACGTCCTCGACCTGTGGCGTGTCCGGGACCATGACGATGATGAATTCGGCTTCCTGGGCGACTTCCCGAGGATTGGCCAATGCCACCGCGCCACCGGCCACGAGATCGGCCGGGGCGGCGTCGTGGTGTTGGGTCAGGAACAGGCTGTGACCGGCTTTTTGCAGGTTGAGAGCCATTGGGTGGCCCATGATGCCGGTGCCGATGAATCCGATTTTAGCCATGAGAAAAATCCTCTCTTATTAAAGTGCCCACGGACTCTGTGGCGAGGGAGCTTGCTCCCGCTGGGCCGCGAAGCGGCCCCAGAAATCCATCGGTGAAAAAACATGCGTCTGCTTCGCAGCCGAGCGGGAGCAAGCTCCCTCGCCACACGAGCTCTCGCCAGTCAGATTGCGTTATGGGTTTTCAGCCAGCCCAGTCCCGCTTCGGTAGTGGACAGCGGCTTGTATTCGCAGCCGATCCAACCCTGGTAGCCGATGCGATCCAGGTGTTCGAACAGGAAGCGGTAGTTGATCTCGCCGGTGCCCGGCTCGTTGCGGCCCGGGTTGTCCGCCAATTGCACATGGTTGATCTCGCCCAGGTGCGCCGACAGCGTCCTGGCCAGGTCGCCTTCCATGATTTGCATGTGGTAGATGTCGTACTGCAGGAACAGATTGGCGCTGCCCACCTGCTCGCGGATCGACAGGGCCTGGGCCGTGTTGTTCAGGTAGAAGCCCGGGATGTCGCGGGTATTGATGGCTTCCATGACCAACTTGATGCCTTCGCCTTGCAGCTTTTCGGCGGCGTATTTGAGGTTGGCGACGAAGGTTTTTTCCGCCAGTGCCTCGTCGCACTTCTGTGGACGAATCCCGGCCAGGCAATTGACCTGGGTATTGCCCAACACTTTTGCGTAGGCGATCGCCAGGTCGACCCCGGCGCGGAACTCTTCGACTCGGTCCGGCAGGCAAGCAATGCCGCGCTCACCGTCTGCCCAATTGCCGGCCGGCAGGTTGAACAGCACCTGGGTCAGGCCGTTGGCGTCGAGCAGGGCCTTGAGTTCGGCAGAGCTGTAATCGTAGGGGAACAGGTATTCGACTCCACTGAAACCGGCCTTGGCGGCCGCTTCGAAACGGGCGAGAAAATCCTGTTCGGTGAACAGCATGGACAGGTTGGCGGCGAAACGCGGCATGGTTGTCTCCTGTGGATAGTTGGCAGGCCCCCTTGTGGGAGCGAGCTTACTCGCTCCCACAAGGGGGCCACTCGGTCAGTCGAGCAATGAGATGGCCGTAGGTGCATCGTTGCCTACCAGCGCCAGGTCTTCAAATTCATTGACGGCGTTGATCTCGGTGCCCATGGAAATGTTGGTCACGCGTTCCAGAATGATCTCGACGATCACCGGCACCTTGAATTCCTCAATCATTTCCTGAGCCTTGCGCAGTGCCGGCTGGATGCCAGACGGTTCGAACACTCGCAGAGCCTTGCAGCCCAGGCCTTCGGCGACGGCGATGTGGTCAACGCCATAGCCGTTGAGTTCCGGGGCATTGAGGTTGTCGAACGACAGCTGCACGCAGTAGTCCATGTCGAAACCGCGCTGGGCCTGGCGGATCAAGCCCAGGTAGGAATTGTTCACCACGACATGGATGTACGGCAGCTTGAACTGCGCGCCCACCGCCAATTCTTCGATCATGAACTGGAAATCATAGTCGCCCGACAGCGCTACGACTTTGCGGTTCGGATCGGCCTTGACCACTCCCAGGGCGGCTGGGATGGTCCAGCCCAAGGGACCGGCCTGGCCGCAGTTGATCCAATGGCGTGGCTTGTAGACGTGAAGAAACTGCGCCCCGGCGATCTGCGACAGGCCGATGGTGCTGACGTAGCAGGTGTCCTTGCCGAACACCTGGTTCATTTCCTCGTAGACACGCTGCGGCTTGACCGGCACGTTGTCGAAGTGGGTCTTGCGTTGCAGGCTGGCCTTGCGTTGCTGGCAGTCCTGCAGCCAGGCGGTGCGGTTCTTCAGCTTGCCGGCCGCTTGCCATTCACGGGCCACCTCGATAAACACAGTCAGGGCCGAAGCGGCGTCGGAGACGATGCCCAGGTCGGGGGTGAATACACGGCCGATCTGGGTGGGTTCGATGTCGACGTGAATGAACGTGCGGCCTTCGGTGTAGACATCCACCGAACCGGTGTGACGGTTGGCCCAGCGGTTGCCGACGCCCAGCACGACGTCAGACTTGAGCAACGTAGCGTTGCCATAGCGATGCGAGGTCTGCAGGCCGACCATGCCGACCATCAACGGGTGATCATCGGGGATGGTGCCCCAGCCCATCAACGTAGGAATGACCGGGATGCCGGTCAGCTCGGCGAATTCCACCAGGAGGTCGCTGGCATCGGCGTTGATGATGCCGCCACCGGCCACCAGCAAGGGGCGCTCGGCCTGATTGAGCATTGCCAGGGCTTTCTCGATCTGCACGCGGTTGGCCGCGGGTTTGGCCAGGGGCAGCGGCTGGTAGGCGTCGATGTCGAATTCGATCTCGGCCATCTGTACGTCGAACGGCAGGTCGATCAGCACCGGGCCGGGACGGCCGGAGCGCATTTCATAAAAAGCCTTCTGGAAGGCATACGGCACCTGGCCGGGTTCCAGAACAGTGGTGGCCCACTTGGTCACTGGCTTGACGATGCTGGTGATATCCACAGCCTGGAAGTCTTCCTTGTGCATCCGGGCGCGGGGCGCTTGTCCGGTGATGCACAGGATCGGAATCGAGTCGGCCGACGCGCTGTAGAGGCCGGTCACCATGTCCGTACCAGCCGGGCCCGAGGTGCCGATGCACACGCCGATGTTGCCGGCCTTAGTCCGGGTGTAGCCCTCGGCCATGTGCGAGGCACCTTCAACGTGGCGAGCAAGGACGTGATCGATGCCACCCACCTTCTGCAGGGCGGAGTACAGCGGGTTGATCGCAGCACCCGGGATGCCGAAGGCGGTGTCCACGCCTTCACGGCGCATCACCAGAACGGCGGCTTCGATTGCTCTCATTTTGCTCATTATTTTGTGCCTCTTACGTTTTGTAATTGTATACAAGTGGCTGTGCGAAGAGTTTATTCACGGCGGATGGCGCAGGTCAATCCCTTTCCTCAAGCAGCTGTTTCATTCGTCGGCCTAGCTGGTTTATAGCGGCTCTTTGCTGAATAAGGTTGGTTTGCGGAAATTATTGTATACAAAAACATAACGTGTTGTGTTCTATTTGTGAGGTTCGGTTTTGCTGCAAAGTGAAGCCGAGGCTTTCCCATGACAAAAGAAGGACAGCACCCATGAGCGCTCTGACTTTGAAAATCGCCCTCGACCTGGCTGGGCAAGCCCTTGCCATCGGTCGTGAAATAAGCGCCGCACCCCTGACCGTCGCGGTCCTGGACAGCGGCGGGCACCTGGTTGCCTTGCAACGCGAAGACGGCGCCAGCCTGCTTCGCCCGCAGATCGCCATCGGCAAGGCCTGGGGGGCCATCGCCCTGGGCAAAGGCTCGCGGCTTCTCGCCCAGGACGCCCAGCAACGCCCAGCGTTCTTTGCTGCTTTGAATGGCTTGGGCCAAAGCAACATCGTGCCGGCCCCGGGCGGGGTGTTGATCAGGGATCAGGCCGGGAAGGTGCTGGGGGCGATGGGAATCAGCGGGGATGTTTCGGATGTGGACGAGCAGGTGGCGGTGAAGGCGGTGGAGGCTTCGGCGTTGAAAGCGGATGCCGGGATGGTTGCTTGATGATGGGGTGAATGGACTGGCGCCATCGCGAGCAGGGTTTGATGTTGGACACATTATTTATGAACCTGCAAATCCCCTGTGGGAGCGAGCTTGCTCGCGATGGCGATCCTGCAGACACATCCAGCTAAAAGTTTGCCCGGCATTCAACGTACGCTGGCCTACCCTTTAGTGACTTGATCATTGGAGAGGCAAGGAATGCCTGGTTTACCTGCTTCACATCGCTTGCGCACCGGTCGCTACGGTGAGTTGAATCGAATCTATTTACTGACTACTAACACCGCTGAACGAAAGCCTGTTTTCCAAAATGTTGCCTTAGGCCGACTGGTCGTTAAACAGTTTCGGTGCGCTCAGGATAAAAAATGGGCGAAGACATTGGCTTGGGTCGTCATGCCTGATCATTTCCATTGGCTGGTTCAATTGCAGCAAAGCTCGTTGCAGCAATTGATGCAAAAAACCAAGTCCTTGAGTGCTCAGGCAGTGAACAGGGCCACAGAGTCCAGGGGCAGCCTTTGGCAGCCGGGCTACCATGATCGGGCACTGCGGCGGGAGGAAGAGTTGATAATTATGGCGCGTTATGTGGTCGCAAATCCGCTGCGGGCAGGGCTGGTGAAAAGGCTTGGTGACTATCCGCTCTGGGATGCCATTTGGCTTTGACTGGAAATCGAGTTGCGTTCATCGCGAGCGAGCTCGCTCCCACAGGGCTTGATGTTGGTCACACAAAGTCTGAATACCGAAAATCCCGTGTGGGAGCGAGCTTGCTCGCGATGAGGGCAGCTCGGTCTATCAGTTCAGCTCACACCCCTTCAAAACCAACCGGATAATCGTCTGCGCCGCCGCTTCGTAATCCGCTTCATCCAGCTTGGCCTTGCCGGTCACGGCGCTGATCTGCCAGTCGAAATCGGCGTAGGTCTGGGTGGCGGCCCAGATGCTGAACATCAGGTGGTTGGGGTCGAGGGGGGCGATCTGGCCGCGGTCGATCCAGGTCTGGATGCAGTCGATGTTGTGCCGGGCCTGGGCGTTGAGCTGTTCCACCAGGTCCGTGCTCAGGTGCGGGGCGCCGTGCATGATTTCGCTGGCGAAGACTTTCGAGGCGAAGGGCAGGTCGCGTGAGATACGGATCTTGGAGCGGATGTAGTGGCTCAGCACTTCGCCCGGCTCGCCATCGGCGTTGAACGGTGTCGAGGCTTGGAGGATGGGTTCGATGATGCTTTCCAGGACCTCACGATAGAGGTTTTCCTTGGACTTGAAATAGTAGTAGACGTTGGGTTTGGGCAGGCCCGCCTTGGCCGCGATGTCGCTGGTTTTGGTCGCGGCGAAGCCCTTGTCGGCAAATTCTTCGCTGGCGGCACGCAGGATCAGTTCTTTGTTGCGCTCGCGGATAGTGCTCATAAACCCTGGGTTTCCTTGCCGGTTCTGGCGGTTGCGCATGGTAGCACCGGCCTCGCGCGACGCTCAAGAATGCCCCTAGGATGCGCGGCTCGCGCTATGCTTCGCAGCATTATTTGTTCAAGGAGCCCCCCATGGCTGGAAGCAGTTTGCTGGTTTTGATCGACGACATCGCTACCGTGCTCGACGATGTGGCATTGATGACCAAGATGGCCGCCAAGAAAACCGCCGGCGTGCTGGGCGATGACCTGGCGCTCAATGCCCAGCAGGTGTCAGGCGTGCGTGCCGAGCGGGAGCTGCCAGTGGTCTGGGCGGTGGCGAAGGGATCCTTTATCAACAAGCTGATCCTGGTGCCGTCGGCGCTGGCCATCAGTGCCTTCGTCCCTTGGCTGGTGACGCCGCTGTTGATGGTCGGCGGCGCCTACCTGTGTTTCGAAGGGTTCGAAAAACTCGCCCACAAATTCCTTCACAGCAAGTCCGAGGACCGGGCCGAACACGCGCAACTGGTCGAGGCGGTGGCGGATCCAGCGGTCGATCTGGTCGCCTTCGAAAAGGACAAGATCAAGGGCGCGGTGCGTACCGACTTCATCCTCTCGGCGGAGATCATCGCCATTACTCTCGGCACTGTTGCCGATGCGCCGTTGACCCAGCAGGTGATCGTGCTGTCGGGCATCGCCATTGTCATGACCGTCGGCGTCTACGGCCTGGTGGCGGGAATCGTCAAGCTCGATGACCTGGGCTTGTGGCTGACCCAGAAGCCAGGGCAGGCCGCCAAGAGCATTGGCGGGGCGATCCTGCGCGCAGCGCCTTACATGATGAAAAGCCTGTCGGTGATCGGCACGGCAGCGATGTTCCTGGTGGGCGGCGGGATCCTCACCCATGGCGTGCCGGCGGTGCATCACTGGATCGAAGGCGTTGCCGCGAGTGCCGGTGGCGCCGGGTTCATCGTGCCAATGCTGCTCAATGCGGTGGCGGGAATTGTCGCGGGGGCGATGGTGTTGGCGGGTGTGCTCGTCGTGGGCAAAATCTGGAAAGCGCTGAAAGGCTGAGTCTGCCAACGCATTACAACTGTGGGAGCGAGCTTGCTCGCGATGACGGTCTGACATCCAACATTAATGTTGCCTGACAGACTGCTATCGCGAGCAAGCTCGCTCCCACAGTGGTTTTGCGGTCTCCGAACGTTACTCGGCGATCTGCAACTTCCGCGACTCGGTATACACGTACCGCACCTTTTCATACTCGAACGGCGAATTCAGCTGGCCGTAGCGGAAGCTCGTCTGGTAGCGCCTGTCCACGCCGCGCAGCAACAACAGTTCCGGGTGGTTGGAGCTGACCTCCGACACGTTGAGGAAGTTGATCGCCGATTCCGCCGTGTAGTCCACCAACAAGCCCGACGTGTCGCGCAGGTTCGAAGGGCCGAAGATCGGCAGGACGAAGTACGCACCGCCCGGTACGCCGTAGAAGCCAAGGGTCTGGCCGAAGTCTTCGCTCTGGCGCGGCAGGCCCATGGCGGTGGCCGGGTCCCACAGGCCGGCGATGCCGACGGTGGTGTTGAGTAGCAGCCGCGCCGTGGTTTCCATCGAACGCTTGCCCTTGAATTGCAGCAGGCTGTTCATCAGGTTCGGCACGTCCCCCAGGTTATTGAAGAAATTGCTGACCCCGGTGCGCACAAAGCTTGGGGTGATGTAGCGATAGCCGTCGACCACGGGCAGGAACACCCACTGGTCGAAGCGGTAATTGAAGTGGTAGACGCGTCGGTTCCAGGATTCCAATGGGTCGTAGACGTTCAGCGCGTTGAGCGTCGAGCGTTCGAATTCCCGTTGATCCAGGCCCGGGTTGAACTTGAGTTTGGTCAGCGGCTCCTTGAAGCCGTCCGAGTCCACCACCACAGGCGCGTCGGCCTTGCTGTTATCGGCGTGGACCATGCCCGCGCTCATTAACGCGGCGATCAGCAGGAGGTATTTAGCCACGGAAGAACTCCAGCATGGCGTCGCTGTTGACGCGATAGTTAAGGTTGCCGCAATGGCCGCCCAGCGGGTAGACCGTCAGGCGATCACCAAAGGTCTTGCGCAGGAAGCCCAGGTCACCCGGGCCGAGGATCACATCGTCGGCGTTGTGCATGACCGCGATCTTCGGGCTGGCCTGCAAGTAATCCTTCAGTGCATAGAGACTGACCTGGTCAACCAGTTGCAGCAGGCTGCCGCCGTCAGTGCGTGCTCGCCACATCGGGATCACCTGCTCGGTGAGATAACAATCGAAGTCGCATTGCAGCGCGCGCTTGAGGAATGGCGTCAGGCTGGTGCTCTCGGTGATCGGAAACTTGGGCGGGGTGATGAGGCCGCGACGATTGATCAAATCCGAAGTAAAGGCGATGTCGGCCGCCGAGAAACGGAACGACGTGCCGATCAGCATCGCCATCTGCTCGTTGCTCAAGTGCTGCTTGGACTGCTGAAAATCGTAGAGCAGCGCATCGTTGAGGTCGATGTAGCCTTTTTGCTGGAAGTAGCGGGTCAGCTTGTTCAGGACCAGTTCATAGAACGTGGTGGTGCTGTTGATGCCCTTGACCTCGGTCTGGACCAGCTTGTCCAGGTTGGTGATCGAGGTATAGAGGTTCACCGGTGGGTTGAGCAGCAACACTTTCTTGAAGTTGAAGCTGCGTCGGGTTTCGTCCAGGTGCGCGACGAACGCTGCGTCCAGTGCGCCGAGGCTGTAGCCGGTCAGGTAGTACTCGGTCACGGGCACTTTTGGATTTTGCGCGCGCACGGCCTGCATCACTCGATACATGTCTTCGGCATCTTCCTTGGTGATGCCCGGTGTGGCGAAGCGCGAAGCGGCGCTCATGAAGTCGAAGCTGGTGGGCGAAGACAGCTGCACCACGTGGTAACCGGCCTTGTAATAGAGGCGCTTGAGGTATTCGTTGAGCGTGCTGTCATACCGCGCGCCGGTGCCGGCGATCAGGAAGATCAGCGGCGCCGGTTTGTCCTGGGTGGCCATGCGGTAGGTGAGGCTTTTCACCGGCCAGAAATTGTCCGGCAGGATGAACTCCCGTTCGGGGCGCAGGGTGACGTTGTAGTCCGCCTGGTCGATGTCTTCGTTCAGCGGCAGTTCCGGTCTAAGGTCTGGCGGCGTTGTCGCGATCGTCGCCTCGAACGGGTTGGTCAGGGGGTAGCCATAGCTGGCGGCGTCGACATCCACCGCCAGCGCGGACGCACTCAGGATAAGGCCGCCGAGGAGGGCAGCGAAGCGCAAGGAACGGAGCATGACTGGATCCCTTAGAGGAAGGTGCCGAATGAGGTTCGCAGCCTATGACCATCGAAGTGAAGCCAAGTGCCATGACGGCTGCAAAACAAGCGCGTGCGAGGCGCGACAGTAGCGGGACAATACACGTTGGAGCGTGGAGGCGGCTAGTGGAGCCGCCAGCTTCCTGGTACTGGCATGCAAAGTTTGGGCGAAAATGACCCTGCTAAACCGGTTAGATGGGTTGCTGGCTTTCTGATGTCGTTTCTCGCTGCTTCGGCGTCGCAGACAGAGCAGGTTCCAGATCGGCGCAGGTTGATGATCAGTCGGTCAGTACTCCACTGGCGTTCGGAGCGGTTTGCAGGCGAGCGTGATGGGGGCGCTGGGCACCATAACAATACGTTGAAGCCGCTCGGCATCCGCCGGGCGCAGCACTTTCGGGGAAGTAACGATGAAGATGCGACGACTCTTGGGCGCAGGTGCCGCACTGGTACTGGCGATCAGCTCCACCTTGGCCAGCGCCGAAACCAAAACCCTGAGCATTGGCTACGTTGACGGTTGGTCCGACAGCGTTGCGACCACTCACGTGGCCGCCGAAGTGATCAAGCAAAAACTTGGCTACGATGTGAAGTTGCAGGCTGTCGCGACCGGGATCATGTGGCAGGGCGTTGCCACCGGCAAGCTCGATGCGATGCTGTCGGCCTGGCTGCCGGTGACCCACGGCGATTACTGGACGAAGAACAAAGACCAGGTCGTCGACTACGGTCCCAACTTCAAGGACGCGAAGATCGGCCTGATCGTACCGGAGTATGTCAAGGCCAAGTCGCTCGAAGACCTGAAGACCGATGACTCCTTCAAGAAGCGCATCGTTGGCATCGACGCCGGTTCAGGCGTAATGCTCAAGACCGACCAGGCCATCAAGGACTACGACCTGACCGGCTATCAACTCAAGGCCAGTTCCGGCGCCGGCATGATCGCCGAGCTGACCCGTGCCGAGAAAAAGAACGAGTCCATCGCCGTCACCGGTTGGGTGCCGCACTGGATGTTCGCCAAGTGGAAACTGCGCTTCCTGGACGACCCGAAAGGCGTCTACGGCGCGGCTGAAACCGTGAACAGCATCGGCAGCAAGGAATTGGGCACCAAGGCGCCAGAAGTGGCCGAATTCCTGAAGAAGTTCCAGTGGGCCTCGAAAGACGAAATCGGCGAAGTCATGCTGGCGATCCAGGAAGGCGCCAAGCCGGACGCCGCCGCCAAGGATTGGGTCGCCAAGCACCCGGACCGCGTGAAGGAGTGGACCGGCAAGTAATCGGCCTGGTTTGACTGTTCCAAAAGCCGCATGACGTTGTGTCATGCGGCTTTTTTGTGCCCGCGATTCCTGGATTCTCCTCAAAACACTGTGGGAGCGAGCTTGCTCGCGATGACGACGCAACATTCAACAGAGATGCAAGCAGACACACCGCTATCGCGAGCAAGCTCGCTCCCACAGGAGGGTGAGTATGGAAATGTGCGGAAAACTGGCGCAACCGTCATGTCGTTCTAATACTAAGGTCGTCTGGAACCTGGCCTTCAGCCGCATAGAGTAGAGCGGTACCAAATAAATCTGTGCTGCGAGGATAAAAACAATGAACGACAGCATTTACCTCTCGATTCAAAACAGCCCGCGCTTCAAGGAGCTGGTGAAAAAGCGAGAGAAGTTCGCCTGGATTCTCTCGGCGATCATGCTAGGGCTGTATTCCGGCTTCATTCTTCTGATCGCCTATGGGCCGCATATTCTCGGGGCCAAGATGTCGCCCGAGTCGACCATCACCTGGGGTATCCCTATCGGGGTTGGCTTGATTCTGTCGGCCTTCGTCCTGACCGGCATCTACGTGCGACGCGCCAACGGCGAATTCGACGACCTGAACAATGCGATTCTCAAGGAGGCTCAGCAATGATCCGGCGTCTACTGGCTCTTTTGAGCATTGCAGCATTTGCACCGGGTGCCTGGGCGGCTGACGCCCTGACCGGCGCCGTGCAGAGACAACCCCTCAACGTCCCGGCTATCTTGATGTTCGTGGCCTTCGTGGGCGCGACCCTGTACATCACCTACTGGGCTTCCAAGAAAAACAACTCGGCGGCCGACTACTATGCGGCCGGCGGCAAGATCACCGGCTTTCAGAACGGCCTGGCGATTGCGGGCGACTACATGTCGGCGGCGTCCTTCCTTGGGATTTCCGCACTGGTATTCACCTCCGGCTACGATGGCCTGATCTACTCCATCGGCTTCCTGGTGGGCTGGCCAATCATCCTGTTCCTGATCGCAGAGCGCCTGCGTAACCTGGGTAAATACACTTTTGCCGACGTGGCGTCCTATCGCCTCGGGCAAACCCAGATCCGCACCTTGTCCGCCAGCGGCTCGCTGGTGGTGGTGGCGTTCTACCTGATCGCGCAAATGGTCGGTGCCGGCAAGCTGATCCAGCTGCTGTTCGGCCTGGACTACCACGTTGCGGTGATCCTGGTCGGCATCCTGATGTGCCTCTATGTACTGTTCGGCGGCATGCTGGCGACGACCTGGGTGCAGATCATCAAGGCGGTGCTGTTGCTGTCGGGTGCGTCGTTCATGGCCCTGATGGTGATGAAGCACGTCAACTTCGATTTCAACATGCTCTTCGCCGAAGCAGTCAAGGTTCACCCTAAAGGCGAGGCGATCATGAGCCCCGGCGGCTTGGTGAAGGATCCGATCTCGGCCTTCTCCCTTGGCCTGGCGCTGATGTTCGGTACCGCTGGCCTGCCGCACATCCTGATGCGCTTCTTCACCGTGAGCGACGCCAAGGAAGCTCGCAAGAGCGTGCTGTATGCCACTGGCTTCATCGGCTACTTCTACATCCTGACCTTCATCATCGGCTTCGGCGCGATCCTGCTGGTCAGCACCAACCCGGCCTTCAAGGACGCGGCAGGTGCCTTGCTGGGCGGCAACAACATGGCGGCGGTGCACCTGTCCAACGCGGTTGGCGGCAGCATCTTCCTGGGCTTCATTTCGGCGGTGGCGTTCGCGACCATCCTGGCGGTGGTAGCGGGCCTGACCCTGGCCGGTGCTTCGGCGGTGTCCCATGACCTGTATGCCAGCGTGATCAAGAAGGGCAAGGCCAACGAGAAGGACGAGATTCGCGTCTCGAAGATCACCACCATTGCCCTGGCAGTGCTGGCGATCGGCCTGGGCATCCTGTTCGAGAAGCAGAACATCGCGTTCATGGTGGGCCTGGCGTTCTCCATCGCGGCAAGCTGCAACTTCCCGGTGCTGCTGCTTTCGATGTACTGGAAGAAGCTGACCACCCGTGGCGCCATGGTCGGTGGCTGGCTGGGCCTGATCAGTGCCGTGGGCCTGATGGTGCTCGGCCCGACCATCTGGGTACAGATCATGGGTCACGAGAAGGCGATCTTCCCGTACGAATACCCTGCGCTGTTCTCGATGATCATCGCGTTCGTTGGCATCTGGTTCTTCTCCGTTACCGACAAGTCGGCCGAAGGCGTCAACGAGCGGGCGCTGTTCTTCCCGCAGTTCGTGCGTTCGCAGACTGGCCTGGGGGCGAGTGGGGCGGTGAACCACTGATGCAGAGGTAAGTGCTTGAAGAAATACCCCGGTCGAGAGGCTGGGGTATTTTTTTGTGTAAGGTTTATGGAAGGCAGGCCTGCCCCCATCGCGAGCAAGCTCGCTCCCACACTGGAGCACGTTCATCCTGCGGGAGCGAGCTTGCTCGCGATGGCGCCGGGTCTGCCAATGCAGTTACCGGATCAGATTAAAAGAGGCATAAACAAAACAGCCCCCGCTCTTATATAAGAAGCGGGGGCTGTTTCAGTGCAGCTTGGGACCTATCGCAAGGCAGGTCTTACTTGCGGTCTTCCAGCTTGGTGATGTCACGCGACTCGTAGCCGGTGTACAGCTGGCGTGGGCGGCCGATCTTGTACGGGCTGGAGAGCATTTCCTTCCAGTGAGAGATCCAGCCGACGGTCCGCGCCAGGGCGAAGATCACGGTGAACATGCTGGTTGGAATGCCGATCGCCTTGAGGATGATCCCCGAGTAGAAGTCGACGTTCGGGTACAGCGAGCGCTCGATGAAGTACGGGTCGGTCAGGGCGATCTCTTCCAGGCGCATGGCCAGTTCGAGTTGCGGATCGTTCTTGATCCCCAGTTCCTTGAGCACTTCGTCGCAGGTCTGCTTCATGACGGTGGCGCGTGGGTCGCGGTTCTTGTAGACCCGGTGACCGAAGCCCATCAGCTTGAACGGATCGTTCTTGTCCTTGGCCTTGGCGATGAACTTGTCGATGTTGGAGACATCGCCGATTTCATCGAGCATGGTCAGTACCGCTTCGTTCGCACCGCCGTGGGCAGGGCCCCAGAGCGCGGCGATACCGGCGGCGATACAGGCGAACGGGTTGGCACCCGACGAACCGGCCAGGCGCACGGTGGACGTGGAGGCGTTCTGCTCGTGGTCGGCGTGGAGGATGAAGATCCGGTCCATGGCCTTGGCGAGCACCGGGCTGATCGGTTTGATCTCGCACGGGGTGTTGAACATCATATGCAGGAAGTTCTCTGCATAGGTCAGGTCGTTGCGCGGGTACATCATGGGCTGGCCCATGGAGTACTTGTAGACCATGGCTGCCAGGGTCGGCATCTTCGCCACCAGGCGGATCGCGGAGATTTCGCGATGCTGGGGGTTATTGATGTCCAGGGAGTCGTGGTAGAAGGCCGAGAGGGCACCGACAACGCCGCACATGACGGCCATCGGGTGGGCATCGCGACGGAAGCCGTTGAAGAAGGTCTTCAACTGTTCATGAACCATGGTGTGGTTCTTCACGGTGCTGACGAACTGGGCCTTTTGCTCTGCGGTCGGCAATTCGCCGTTGAGCAGCAGGTAGCAGGTTTCCAGGTAGTCCGATTTTTCAGCCAGTTGCTCGATCGGGTAGCCGCGGTGCAGCAGGATGCCGTTGTCGCCGTCGATATAGGTGATTTTCGATTCGCACGAGGCGGTCGACATGAAACCTGGGTCAAAGGTGAAACGGCCCGTGGCCGTCAGGCCCCGTACGTCGATTACATCGGGACCAACGGTGCCGGTTAAAATGGGCAGCTCGACGGGGGCTGCGCCCTCGATGATCAACTGCGCTTTTTTGTCAGCCATGTGGCCTCCTATTAATGCTTGGAATCATCAGACAGACCCCCCACGCAGGGCCCGCACCACTATAGTGAGATAAATCCGAATGTCAATTTGCCTAAAGTCTTGCTCCAGAAGGCTTTAACCGGACTTTTTCCGCGAAATTGCCTGCCGTTT
The DNA here is from genome assembly GCF_054130985.1 of Pseudomonas sp. R4-84. Taxonomy (NCBI): domain Bacteria; kingdom Pseudomonadati; phylum Pseudomonadota; class Gammaproteobacteria; order Pseudomonadales; family Pseudomonadaceae; genus Pseudomonas; species Pseudomonas sp. R4-84. Next base: position 3,993,661 of record NZ_CP096390.1, on the reverse strand, counting down.
ACGCCTTTTGCCTCATATGTGCAATGCGCTATTAGGGGAAGGTGAACGCGTTGTCATTAGTAGCCTAACTGTCTATACTCGGCCACCGACCGCCAGGGGCTTTTGGGCCTGCTTTCTTGGGGGTCGTCACTCCCTGGGTGGTGAGTACCTGACCAGTGCGCGCCCCAACAACTTTGCCCTGATTGTTAGGGGCTCTTCAGTGTGAAAAAAAAGCCGTGAAAAGCCAACGACCTGTAAACCTAGACCTAAGGACCATCAAACTCCCAGTCACTGCTTACACGTCCATTCTTCACCGTATTTCCGGTGTCATCCTCTTCGTCAGCCTGGCCATCATGCTTTATGCATTGGACAAGTCGCTCGATTCGGAAGAAGGCTTCGGTCAGGTGAAAGCGTGTCTGACCAGTCCGCTAGCCAAGCTAGTGATTTGGGGCATCCTGTCCGCCTTGCTGTATCACTTGGTCGCCGGTGTGCGCCACTTGATCATGGACATGGGCATCGGTGAGACGCTGGAAGGCGGCAAGCTGGGCTCGAAAATCGTTATCGCCGTTTCGGTGGTGGTAATCGTTCTGGCAGGAGTCTGGATATGGTAACCAACGTCACGAACCTCTCGCGTTCTGGCCTGTATGACTGGATGGCGCAGCGTGTGTCTGCGGTCGTTCTCGCGGCTTATTTCATCTTTCTGATTGGATATGTAGTCGCCAACCCCGGCCTGGGCTACGCCCAATGGCATGAACTGTTTGCAAACAACTGGATGCGTATCTTCAGTCTGCTGGCACTTGTCGCACTGGGCGCCCACGCCTGGGTCGGCATGTGGACCATCGCGACCGACTACCTGACGCAGATGGCGTTCGGCAAGTCGGCGACTGCCGTACGTTTCCTCTTCCAGGCAGTATGCGGCGTTGCGATGTTCGCTTACTTCGTCTGGGGTGTGCAGATTCTCTGGGGTATCTGATTCATGGCTAACATTCCAACGATTTCTTTCGACGCCATCATCATTGGTGGTGGCGGTGCCGGCATGCGCGCTGCGCTGCAACTGGCACAGGGCGGTCACAAGACTGCCGTGATCACCAAGGTTTTCCCGACCCGTTCGCATACCGTGTCCGCCCAGGGTGGCATCACCTGCGCCATCGCTTCGGCCGACCCGAACGATGACTGGCGTTGGCACATGTACGATACCGTCAAGGGTTCCGACTACATCGGTGACCAGGACGCTATCGAATATATGTGTCAAGAAGGCCCGGCCGCTGTGTTCGAGCTGGACCACATGGGCCTGCCGTTCTCGCGTACCGAAACCGGCCGCATCTACCAGCGTCCGTTCGGTGGCCAGTCCAAGGACTACGGCAAGGGCGGCCAGGCTGCGCGTACTTGCGCGGCGTCCGACCGTACCGGTCACGCTCTGCTGCACACCCTTTATCAGGGCAACCTGAAAGCCGGCACCACGTTCCTGAACGAGTACTACGCCGTTGACCTGGTGAAAAACCAGGACGGCGCGTTCGTCGGTGTGATCGCGATCTGCATCGAAACCGGCGAAACCACCTACATCCGCTCGAAAGCCACCGTATTGGCGACCGGCGGTGCAGGCCGTATCTACGCCTCCACCACCAACGCCCTGATCAACACCGGTGACGGCGTTGGCATGGCCCTGCGTGCTGGCGTGCCGGTGCAAGACATCGAAATGTGGCAGTTCCACCCGACCGGCATCGCCGGCGCTGGTGTACTGGTCACCGAAGGCTGCCGTGGTGAAGGCGGTTACCTGATCAACAAGCACGGCGAGCGTTTCATGGAGCGTTATGCTCCGAACGCCAAGGACCTTGCCGGTCGCGACGTCGTGGCTCGTTCGATGGTTAAAGAGATCATCGCCGGCAACGGCTGTGGCCCGAATGGCGACCACGTGATGCTCAAGCTCGACCACCTTGGCGAGGAAGTGCTGCACAGCCGCCTGCCGGGTATCTGCGAGCTGTCGAAGACCTTCGCTCACGTCGACCCAGTCGTTGCGCCGGTTCCAGTGGTTCCAACGTGCCACTATATGATGGGCGGCGTTGCCACCAACATTCATGGCCAGGCAATCACTCAGAACGCCGAAGGCGTGGACGAAATCATCCCTGGCTTGTTCGCCGTGGGTGAAGTGGCTTGCGTATCGGTACACGGTGCCAACCGCCTGGGCGGCAACTCGCTGCTCGACCTGGTGGTGTTCGGCCGCGCTGCCGGCCTGCACCTGGAAAAAGCGCTGACCGACGGTATCGAATACCGCGACGCCAGCGACACCGACATCGACGTGGCCCTCAAGCGTCTGGCTGGCCTCAACGAGCGCACCGAAGGCGAAGACGTCGCCACCCTGCGCCGCGAGCTGCAAAGCTGCATGCAGAACTACTTCGGTGTGTTCCGTACCGGCGAGTACATGCAGAAGGGTATCGCCCAGCTCGCACAATTGCGTGAACGAATCGCCAACGTGAAGATCAACGATAAGTCGCAGGCGTTCAACACTGCGCGTATCGAAGCGCTGGAGCTGCAGAACCTGCTGGAAGTGGCCGAAGCCACCGCCATCGCCGCAGAAGTGCGCAAAGAGTCCCGTGGTGCCCACGCCCGCGAAGACTTCGAAGACCGTGACGACGAAAACTGGCTGTGCCACACCTTGTACTTCCCAGGTGAAAAACGCGTCGCCAAGCGTGCCGTGAACTTCTCGCCGAAGACTGTTCCGACTTTCGAACCAAAAGTCCGGACTTATTAAGGGTGACCGCTATGTTGCAAGTCAGTGTTTATCGCTACAACCCTGATCAGGACGCCGCGCCGTTCATGCAGGACTTCCAGGTCGATACCGGTGGTAAAGACCTGATGGTGCTGGACGTGCTGGCCTTGATCAAAGAGCAGGACGAAGGTTTTTCCTATCGTCGCTCGTGCCGCGAGGGCGTTTGTGGCTCCGATGGCATGAACATCAACGGCAAGAACGGCCTGGCCTGCATCACGCCGCTGTCGGCCGTGGTCAAGGGCAACAAGCTGATCGTTCGTCCGCTGCCAGGTTTGCCGGTCATCCGTGACCTGGTCGTCGATATGAGCATCTTCTACAAGCAATACGAGAAGGTGAAGCCATTCCTGCAGAACGACACGCCGGCTCCGGCCATCGAGCGTCTGCAGTCCCCTGAAGAGCGTGAAAAGCTCGACGGTCTGTACGAGTGCATCCTGTGCGCTTGCTGCTCGACCTCGTGCCCATCCTTCTGGTGGAACCCGGACAAATTCCTGGGCCCGGCCGCCCTGCTGCAAGCGTACCGCTTCCTGGCAGACAGCCGTGACACCAAGACGTCCGAGCGTCTGGCCGCACTGGATGACCCGTTCAGCGTATTCCGCTGCCGCGGGATCATGAACTGCGTCAACGTCTGCCCGAAAGGCCTGAACCCGACTAAGGCCATCGGTCACGTACGTAACATGCTGCTGCAAAACGGCGTGTGATTCAGCTGCTGTACCCGTAGAACCGCTGTACCCGTAGAGGCGAGGGCGTGGGCTTCAACCCACGTCCTGGCTATAACCAGAACAGCCGCTCACAAAGCGGTCGTTCTTATTTTGAAGAAATGAGACAAGCAGGGGCATCCGGGCTGGTACCCGGACTATCAGCGTGATCCTAAGTGGCTTGTTTTAGTCGCTGCACTCGGACTTCTGCAAGTTTGCTCGGTGTTTTCGCCGGTGGTGTTCCCCTAATCGAGGGTGACCAAGCATGCAAGAAAGCGTGATGCAGCGCATGTGGAACAGTGCCCACCTCTCCGGTGGTAACGCTGCCTATGTGGAAGAGCTCTACGAGCTCTACCTGCACGACCCTAACGCTGTGCCAGAAGAATGGCGCACCTACTTTCAGAAGTTGCCGGCTGACGGTAACTCTGCCACCGATGTTTCGCACTCGACGATTCGCGATCATTTCGTGCTGCTGGCAAAGAACCAGCGCCGCGCTCAACCGGTTTCCGCCGGCAGCGTGAGCTCCGAGCATGAGAAGAAGCAAGTTGAAGTGCTGCGACTGATCCAGGCCTACCGGATGCGTGGCCACCAGGCAGCCCAGCTGGACCCGCTGGGGCTGTGGCAGCGTCCTGCTCCTGCAGACCTGTCGATCACTCATTACGGCTTGACCAATGCCGATCTTGATACGACCTTCCGTGCCGGCGACCTGTTCATCGGCAAAGAGGAAGCGAGCCTACGCGAAATTCACGAAGCGTTGCAGCAGACATATTGCCGCACCATCGGCGCTGAATTCACGCACATCACCGATTCCGAGCAGCGCCAGTGGTTCCAGCAGCGTCTGGAAAGCGTTCGTGGCCGTCCGACGTACTCCGCCGACATCAAGAGCCACTTGCTCGAGCGCGTCACCGCCGGTGAAGGCTTGGAAAAATACCTGGGCACCAAATACCCAGGCACCAAGCGTTTCGGCCTGGAAGGCGGCGAAAGCCTGATTCCGATGCTGGACGAGCTGATCCAGCGCTCCGGTTCCTACGGCACCAAGGAAGTCGTCATCGGCATGGCCCACCGTGGCCGCCTGAACGTACTGGTCAACACCTTCGGCAAGAACCCACGCGAGCTGTTCGACGAGTTCGAAGGCAAGAAGAAGGTCGAGCTGGGTTCCGGTGACGTGAAGTATCACCAGGGCTTCTCGTCCAACGTGATGACCACAGGTGGCGAAGTCCACCTGGCCATGGCGTTCAACCCGTCCCACCTGGAAATCGTTTCCCCGGTGGTCGAGGGTTCCGTCCGTGCGCGCCAGGATCGTCGCAACGATCCGACCGGTGAGAAGGTATTGCCAATTTCCATCCACGGTGACGCGGCATTCGCCGGTCAAGGCGTGGTCATGGAAACCTTCCAGATGTCCCAGACCCGCGGTTTCAAGACCGGTGGTACGGTTCACATCGTCATCAACAATCAGGTCGGTTTCACCATCAGCAACCCGCTGGACTCGCGTTCCACCGAGTACGCAACCGACGTCGCGAAAATGATCCAGGCGCCGATTCTCCATGTGAATGGCGATGACCCGGAAGCCGTGCTGTTCGTGACCCAACTGGCCATCGACTACCGCATGCAGTACAAGCGCGACGTGGTGATCGACCTGGTCTGCTACCGTCGTCGCGGCCACAACGAGGCCGACGAGCCAAGCGGCACCCAGCCGCTGATGTACCAGCAGATCGCCAAGCAGCGCACCACCCGTGAGCTGTACGCCGAGCGCCTGACCCAGAGCGGTGTGCTGGATGCCGAGCGCGTCCAGGAAAAAGTCGATGAATATCGCAACGCCCTGGATAACGGCCTGCACGTTGTGAAGAGCCTGGTCAAGGAACCGAACAAGGAACTGTTCGTGGACTGGCGTCCTTACCTGGGCCACGCCTGGACCGCTCGTCACGACACGCGCTTCGATCTCAAGACCTTGCAGGAACTGTCCGCCAAGCTGCTGGAAATCCCGGAAGGCTTTGTGGTCCAGCGTCAGGTCGCGAAGATCTACGAAGACCGGCAAAAGATGCAAGCCGGCGGCCTGCCGATCAACTGGGGTTACGCCGAAACCATGGCGTACGCGACCCTGGCGTTCGAAGGTCACCCGATTCGCATCACCGGCCAGGACGTAGGCCGCGGCACTTTCTCGCACCGTCACGCGGCGCTGCACAACCAGAAAGACGCCAGCACCTACATCCCGCTGCAACACCTGTACAAGGGCCAGCCACGTTTCGACCTGTACGATTCGCTGCTGTCCGAAGAAGCCGTCCTGGCGTTCGAATATGGCTATTCCACCACCGAGCCGAATGCGCTGGTGATCTGGGAAGCCCAGTTCGGCGACTTCGCCAACGGTGCCCAGGTGGTTGTCGACCAGTTCATCACCAGCGGCGAGCACAAGTGGGGTCGTCTCTGCGGCCTGACCATGCTGTTGCCACACGGTTATGAAGGGCAGGGGCCGGAGCACTCTTCGGCACGTCTGGAGCGTTACCTGCAACTGTGCGCCGAGCACAACGTCCAGGTTTGCGTACCAACGACCCCGGCGCAGATCTACCACCTGCTGCGTCGTCAGGTCATCCGTCCGCTGCGCAAGCCGCTGATCGTGCTGACACCGAAGTCGTTGCTGCGTCACAAACTGGCGATTTCCACGCTCGAAGACCTGGCCGAAGGCTCGTTCCAGACCGTCATTTCGGAAATCGATACCCTGGACGCAGCGAAGGTGACCCGCCTGATCCTGTGCAGCGGCAAGGTCTACTACGACCTGCTGGAAAAACGTCGTGCCGAAGGCCGCGAAGACATCGCCATCGTGCGTATCGAGCAGCTTTACCCGTTCCCGGAAGAGGACCTGATGGAGGCCATCGCGCCTTACACCAACCTCACCCATGTGGTGTGGTGTCAGGAAGAACCGATGAACCAAGGCGCGTGGTACAGCAGCCAGCATCACCTGCGTCGCAGCATCGGCAACCATAACAAGGCCCTGGGCCTTGAATATGCCGGCCGTGATGCGTCTGCCGCACCTGCTTGTGGTTATGCATCGATGCACGCCGAGCAGCAGGAAAAACTGCTGCAAGATGCCTTTACCGTTTAATGCCTTCGCGCACCTGAAACCGAATTTAAGGAACCACAGATAATGGCTATCGAGATCAAAGCCCCCACTTTCCCGGAATCGGTTGCCGATGGCACCATTGCCACCTGGCACAAAAAACCGGGCGACGCGGTCAAGCGCGACGAACTGATCGTCGACATCGAAACCGACAAGGTCGTGTTGGAAGTACTGGCCGAAGCTGACGGCGTCCTGGGCGCTATCGTCAAGAACGAAGGCGACACCGTGCTGTCCGCTGAAGTCCTGGGCTCCATCGAAGAGGGCGGTGCTGCCGCCGCCGCTCCAGCCGCCGCTGCCGCACCGGCTGCTGCTCAAGCCGACGCGCCTGCTGCCTCGGGCGAAGACGATCCAGTCGCCGCTCCGGCCGCTCGCAAGCTGGCTGAAGAAAACGGCATCAACATCGCTTCCGTTGCCGGTACCGGCAAAGGCGGTCGCGTGACCAAGGAAGATGTGGTTGCCGCCGTTGCCGCCAAGAAAGCCGCTCCAGCCGCTGCCCCGGCCAAGCCAGCCGCGCCTGCCGCTTCCGCGCCAGTGTTCGCTGCCGGTGACCGCGTCGAAAAACGCGTTCCGATGACCCGCCTGCGTGCCAAGGTCGCCGAGCGCCTGGTTGAAGCCCAGTCGAACATGGCGATGCTGACCACGTTCAACGAAGTCGACATGACCGAAGTCATGGCCCTGCGTTCTAAGTACAAGGACCTGTTCGAGAAGTCCCACAACGGCGTACGCCTGGGCTTCATGTCGTTCTTCGTCAAGGCTGCCACCGAAGCGCTGAAACGCTTCCCGGCCGTCAACGCGTCGATCGACGGTTCCGACATCGTCTACCACGGCTACGCCGACATCGGTGTTGCGGTCTCCAGCGACCGTGGCCTGGTGGTTCCGGTCCTGCGCAACGCCGAGCTGATGAGCCTGGCCGAAATCGAAGGCGGCATCGCTACCTTCGGCAAGAAGGCCCGTGACGGCAAGCTGTCCATCGAAGAGATGACCGGCGGTACGTTCACCATCACCAACGGTGGTACATTCGGTTCGATGATGTCGACCCCGATCGTCAACCCGCCGCAAGCGGCTATCCTGGGCATGCACAACATCCTGCAGCGTCCGATGGCGATCAACGGTCAGGTCGTGATTCGTCCGATGATGTACCTGGCTCTGTCCTACGATCACCGCCTGATCGACGGCAAAGAAGCCGTGACGTTCCTGGTAACCATCAAGAACCTGCTTGAAGACCCGGCTCGTCTGCTGCTGGATATCTGATTTTCGCCGCGAGGGCCGGTCTGTCGACCGGCCTCTTGCTGAAACAACCGGTTTCGTCCCTCGACGGTCATCACAAGTGATCGTCCGGTTTGATTCGAAAAGGAATGACTCATGACTCAGAAATTCGACGTGGTAGTGATTGGTGCGGGCCCTGGTGGCTACGTAGCGGCCATCAAGGCTGCGCAACTGGGCCTTACCACTGCCTGCATCGAGAAATACACCGACAAGGAAGGCAAACAGGCCTTGGGCGGTACTTGCCTGAACGTCGGTTGCATTCCTTCCAAGGCGCTGCTGGACAGCTCCTGGAAATACAAGGAAGCGAAAGAAAGCTTCAACGTTCACGGTATCTCTACCGGTGAAGTGAAAATGGACGTCGCCGCGATGGTTGGCCGCAAGGCTGGCATCGTCAAGAACCTGACCAGCGGTGTCGCCACCCTGTTCAAGGCCAACGGCGTGACCTCCATCGAAGGCCACGGCAAACTGCTGCTGGGCAAGAAAGTCGAAGTGACCAAGCCGGACGGCTCGGTTGAAGTGATCGAAGCCGAAAACGTCATCCTGGCGCCAGGCTCGCGTCCGATCGATATCCCGCCTGCTCCAGTCGACCAGAATGTGATTGTCGATTCCACCGGCGCCCTGGAATTCCAGACCGTGCCAAAACGCCTGGGCGTGATCGGCGCTGGCGTGATCGGCCTCGAGCTGGGTTCGGTATGGTCGCGCCTGGGCGCTGAAGTGACCGTGCTCGAAGCCCTCGACACCTTCCTGATGGCCGCTGACGCCGCGGTTTCCAAGGAAGCGCTGAAGACCCTGACCAAGCAAGGCCTGGACATCAAACTGGGCGCCCGCGTGACCGGCTCCAAGGTCAACGGCGACGAAGTCGTGGTGAACTACACCGACGCCAACGGCGAACAGACCATCACCTTTGACAAGCTGATCGTGGCCGTCGGCCGTCGTCCAGTGACCACCGACCTGCTGTCCGCCGATTGCGGCGTGGAAATCGACGAGCGTGGTTTCATCGCGGTCGATGACCATTGCGCAACCGCCGTACCGGGCGTCTTCGCCATCGGCGACGTGGTTCGCGGCATGATGCTGGCCCACAAGGCTTCCGAAGAAGGCATCATGGTCGTCGAGCGCATCAAGGGCCACAAGGCCCAGATGAACTACGACCTGATCCCATCGGTTATCTACACCCACCCGGAAATCGCATGGGTTGGTAAAACCGAGCAGGCCTTGAAAGCCGAAGGCGTTGAAGTTAACGTCGGCACCTTCCCGTTCGCCGCCAGTGGCCGTGCCATGGCAGCCAACGATACCGGTGGTTTCGTGAAAGTCATCGCCGATGCCAAGACGGATCGCGTATTGGGCGTTCACGTCATCGGCCCAAGCGCTGCCGAGCTGGTCCAGCAAGGCGCGATCGGTATGGAATTCGGCACCAGCGCCGAGGACCTGGGCATGATGGTCTTCTCCCATCCGACCCTGTCCGAAGCCTTGCACGAAGCGGCCCTGGCTGTGAATGGCGGCGCCATCCACGTGGCCAACCGCAAGAAGCGTTAATAGATAATAAGAAACCACGGCGGTATCGGCCCGTCGTGAGCCTTGCGCGCAAGACTCACCGCGGAATGTCCGCTGGACGCAGTCTTGCGTAGCAGCACCGGTTGACCGGAACGCTACGCAAGCAGCAGTCACAGGTGGTGCGGCACCACAACGGTGCAGCACCGAATGCGCAGTACCTAACGAAGACGGTAATAAGCATGAATCTTCACGAGTATCAGGGTAAGCAGCTGTTCGCTGAGTACGGCCTGCCAGTATCCACCGGCTACGCTGTAGACACCCCGGAAGCGGCAGCAGAAGCTTGCGACAAAATCGGCGGCAGCGAATGGGTCGTCAAAGCCCAGGTTCACGCCGGTGGTCGCGGTAAAGCGGGCGGCGTCAAGCTGGTTCGCAGCAAAGAAGACGCCAAAGCCTTCGCACAGCAGTGGCTGGGCAAGCGTCTGGTGACCTACCAGACCGACGCCAACGGTCAGCCAGTCACCAAGATCCTGGTTGAATCGTGCACTGATATCGCTAAAGAGCTGTACCTGGGCGCTGTCGTTGACCGTTCGAGCCGCCGCATCGTGTTCATGGCTTCCACCGAAGGTGGCGTGGACATCGAGAAAATCGCTCACGACACCCCTGAGAAAATCCTCAAGGCCACCATCGATCCACTGGTTGGCGCACAGCCGTTCCAGGGTCGCGAGCTGGCATTCCAGCTGGGCCTGGAAGGTAAGCAGGTCACTCAGTTCGCCAAGATCTTCGTAGGCCTGGCCAAGCTGTTCCAGGACCACGACCTGGCACTGCTGGAAGTGAACCCGCTGGTGATCAAGGCCGACGGCGATCTGCACTGCCTCGATGCCAAGATCAACATCGACGCCAACGCCATGTACCGTCAGCCTAAGCTGAAGACTTTCCACGATCCGTCGCAAGACGATCCGCGCGAAGCGCACGCTGCCAAGTTCGAACTGAACTACGTAGCCCTGGAAGGCAACATCGGCTGCATGGTCAACGGTGCCGGCCTGGCCATGGGTACCATGGACATCGTCAACCTGCACGGCGGCAAGCCAGCCAACTTCCTCGACGTGGGCGGCGGTGCTACCAAGGAACGCGTTACCGAAGCGTTCAAGATCATCCTGTCCGACACCAACGTCGCTGCAGTACTGGTCAACATCTTCGGCGGCATCGTTCGTTGCGACATGATTGCCGAAGGCATCATCGGCGCCGTGAAAGAAGTCGGCGTGAAAATCCCGGTTGTTGTTCGCCTCGAAGGCAACAACGCTGAGCTGGGCGCTAAAGTACTGGCAGAAAGCGGTTTGAACATCATCGCTGCTACCAGCCTGACCGACGCTGCTCAACAAGTCGTTAAAGCTGCGGAGGGCAAATAATGAGCGTCCTGATCAACAAAGACACCAAGGTTATCTGCCAGGGCATTACCGGTTCGCAAGGTAGTTTCCACACCCAGCAAGCCATCGAGTACGGCACCCAGATGGTTGGCGGCGTAACTCCGGGCAAGGGCGGCACCGAACACCTGGGCCTGCCTGTCTTCAACACCGTGAAAGACGCCGTAGCGGCCACTGGCGCCACCGCCAGCGTGATCTACGTTCCAGCTCCTTTCTGCAAGGACTCCATCCTTGAAGCAGCGTTCGGCGGCATCAAGCTGATCGTTTGCATCACCGAAGGCATCCCGACCATCGACATGCTGGAAGCCAAGGTCAAGTGCGACGAACTGGGTATCACCCTGATCGGCCCTAACTGCCCAGGCGTGATCACTCCAGGCGAATGCAAGATCGGCATCATGCCAGGTCACATTCACTTGCCAGGCAAGGTCGGTATCGTTTCCCGTTCCGGTACCCTGACTTACGAAGCCGTGAAGCAGACCACTGACGCCGGTTTCGGTCAGTCGACTTGCGTCGGCATCGGCGGTGACCCGATCCCAGGCTCCAACTTCATCGACATCCTGAAGCTGTTCCAGGAAGACCCGAAGACCGAAGCGATCGTCATGATCGGTGAGATCGGCGGTTCCGCTGAAGAAGAAGCCGCTGCCTACATCAAGGCCAACGTGACCAAGCCGGTTGTTTCCTACATCGCGGGTGTGACTGCTCCTCCGGGCAAGCGCATGGGCCATGCTGGCGCAATCATCTCTGGCGGCAAAGGCACTGCAGACGAGAAGTTCGCTGCGCTGCAAGACGCAGGCGTGAAAACCGTGCGTTCGCTGGCAGACATCGGCAAGGCCTTGGCCGAGCTGACTGGCTGGGAAATGAAGAAGTAAGCTTCGGCTGACTTTTTTGTTTCAGCAACAAAGGCCACCTTCGGGTGGCCTTTGTCGTTTCTGGCATTGGGTCGCGTTTGCCCTTGTGCGAACCCGGTTAGCTGGAAAAATAGATACGTAAACGCGACACAGAAACGTCGTGTATCGGATAGTTCGCCCTGTAACAGTGCGTTTTTCCGCCAAATTCGTTAGTCTGGCGGCCAATTTTGCGACCGCGGCCCACAAGGCGGCGATGCGCTCAACGGGTCGATCCCATACGGGTCGGCAGCATTTCCCTCACCCTTCAGGGAAATCCCTCTCTAAATTCCGATTCAGTAGTGTGGTTTCCTTAATGAAAGTGTTGAAAGGTCAGGACATCCTGGCGCTTGGTTTCATGACATTTGCCCTGTTCGTCGGGGCCGGCAATATCATCTTCCCGCCTATCGTTGGTTTGCAGTCCGGGCCTCATGTCTGGATGGCGGCGTTGGGCTTCCTGATCACTGCGGTTGGGTTGCCGGTGATCACCGTCGTTGCGCTGGCGAAAGTCGGTGGCGCGATGGACGCGTTGAGCAGCCCAATCGGCAAGATTGCCGGTGGCTTGCTGGCGGCAGTTTGCTACCTGGCGGTCGGCCCGCTGTTCGCCACGCCCCGAACCGCCACCGTATCGTTTGAAGTAGGCCTGGCGCCGCTGACCGGCGAAAGTCCGTTGGCGCTGTTTCTCTATAGCGCGGTGTACTTCCTGCTGGTGTTCTTCATTTCGCTCTATCCAGGACGCCTGCTCGATACCGTCGGGCGCTTTCTCGCCCCGCTGAAAATCATCGCCCTGGCCGTGCTCGGCATCGCTGCGTTTGCCCTGCCCGCAGGCGATATCGGCGTGGCGACACCCGAGTACGTGGCGGCTCCGTTTTCCCAAGGCTTCATCAATGGTTACCTGACCATGGATACCCTTGGCGCTCTGGTGTTCGGCATTGTTATCGTCAACGCCATCCGTTCTCGGGGCGTCGAGTCGCCGGCCTTGATCACCCGTTACGCCATCATCGCCGGGCTGATTGCCGGTGTGGGGCTGGCGCTGGTTTATGTCAGCCTGTTCCGCCTGGGCTCCGGTAGCCACGAAGTGGCGGTGGGCGCGACCAACGGCGCCGCTGTGTTGCACGCCTACGTACAGCACACCTTCGGCAGCCTGGGCAGCGGCTTCCTTGCGGTGTTGATTTCCCTGGCATGCCTGGTGACCGCCGTCGGCCTGACCTGCGCCTGCGCCGAGTACTTCAGCCGTGTACTGCCGCTGTCCTACAAGACCTTGGTGATCATCCTCGCGGCATTTTCGCTGCTGGTGTCCAACCTGGGCCTGACCAAGCTGATTGCCTTCTCGATCCCGGTCCTGACTGCGATCTATCCACCTTGTATCGCGCTGGTGGCCCTGAGCTTCTGCAAGGATTTCTGGCACGAGCAAGGTCGGATTGTCGGCCCGGTCATGCTGGTGTCGTTCCTGTTCGGCTTGATCGATGCGCTCAAGGGGGCAGGGCTGGCGGATTGGATGCCGGCGCAACTGGCCCATCTGCCGTTGAGCGAGCAAGGCCTGGCGTGGCTGGTGCCTTCGGTCATGACCCTGGCGGTCGCTGTGGTGTGCGATCGGTTGCTGGGCAAGCGCAGCGAAGCCTTGGCTTAAGCGTCTCGCTGCAGCTCACCGATAAGACCGAAATGCCCCGTATCAGTCGATACGGGGCATTTTTTTGCCCGCGGTGTCTCCCACAGGGTTCGCTGATACTATTGCCACCGATTTTGTTTCTGCCACAGGGAATTGCATGTCATTCATCCAAGCCAACCTGATCCATCTTCTGGCCGCGGTATGGTTCGTCATCTGCTGGGCCGGTTATACCCGGTATGCCTCTTGGAAGGCTCGCGACACGGCATGCCTGGCCAGCGTTATGCATTTGTACCGTGAAGACTGGATGCGACGCATGTTGCTGCGCGACAACCGCATCGCCGACGCCAGCGTGATCGGCAACCTGGAGCGCAACGCGTCGTTTTTTGCCTCCAGTACGTTGATTATCCTGGCGGGTATCCTGACGGTGCTCGGAGCGTCTGATCGAGCGGTTTCGTTGCTGGCTGACCTGCCGCTGGTGCAGCAGGCCTCCCAAGGCATGGCGGAAGTGAAGCTGCTGTGTCTGGCGTTGGTGTTCGTCTATGCGTTCTTCACGTTCAGCTGGTGCATGCGCCAATACAATTTCGCCGCCGTCCTGGTGGGGTCGGCGCCGATGATCGGTGAGCGGCACGTGTCCGAGCTTGAGCGCAAGGCCTTTGCTTCGAGGGCGGCGCGGGTTATTTCCATGGCGGCCAACCAGTTCAACTTCGGTTTGCGTTCCTATTATTTCGGCATGACCATGTTGGCCTGGTTCGTCAGCCCGTGGTTGTTCATGTTGATGAGCGCCGGCGTGGTCTTTGTGTTGTATCAGCGCGAGTTCCATTCGGACGTGCTGGACGTCATGGTCTATACGCCTACCGAGGCACCAGCGCCCGAAACCGGCAAGGAAACCGCCTGACGGCGTGACTGGTTGAATCGCAGGCAAAAGAAAACCCGCACCAGGCGGGTTTTCTTTTACTGCTAAAACCGTATCAGTTGGTTTTAGGCGCGTCGGCAGGGGTTTGTTCCTGTTGCGCGGCATTGTTCGATTCAGCCTGATCTTTGGCGGCTTCGGCGTTTTCTTTCGCCGCGTCGTTCACTTTATCCTGTGCTTTGTTCATGTCTTGCTGAGCTTGTTCAGCGTGTTGTTGGGCATCTTGAGCCTTGTCCTCGGATTTTTTATCGCAGGCAGCGAGACCGAGAGAGGCGGCCAACATCAAGGCAATAGCTAAAGTCTTACGCATGGGGTGTTTCTCCTTATGGATATAACTACTGGCCTTTTGAACCGTGCCCTCAGGGTTAAGTTCCTCTCGCTCGTTAGATATATAACTTTGCACACCGATGGAACTTTGCCGGGTGCACCTGAAAGTCCCTGAAGGAGTTATCGGTCAATGGCTGAAGATCCCGTTTTTGAGCGCGCGACCCGCTTTTTATCGGCGCTCAGGCATTGCCACGTGCTGGGCATCAAACTGCACAGCGCCAGTCGCGATGGGTTGACGCTGGAGTTGCCCTACAGCGCGCATCTTGTCGGCAATCCCCTGACGGGCATTGTCCATGGCGGAGCGCTGACTTCATTGATGGACACCGCCTGCGGCATGTCGACCTTATGTGTACTGCCGCAATTCGAAGTCTGCCCGACATTGGACCTGCGCATCGACTACATGCACGCTGCCAGGCCCAACAAGGCCATCTATGGTTTCGCCCAATGCTATCGGGTGACGCCGGATGTGATTTTCAGCCGGGGATTTGCCTATCAGGATGATCCCGAGCAGCCCATTGCCCACGTTGTGGGTACTTTCATGCGCCTGGGCGACAACGCCCGAGGACTCAAGGGAGGCGGCCCCACGGCTGCCGCGCTGACACCATGACCGATCTTACCGAGGTGCAACTGCGCCAGGCTTGCGAGCAGGGTGACGTCGCGATGCTGCTGGCTTCGATTCCCTATGCGCGGCTCATCGGCGTCGAATGCACCCGCCAGGGTGATGATCTGCTGTTTCGCCTGCCGGCCAATAAAGACAACATCGGTAACCCTTTACTGCCCGCTATCCACGGCGGGGTCATCGCCGGATTCATGGAGCTGTCGGCCGCCGTTCATCTGCTGATTGCCACCCGTGCGACCGGTGTGCCGAAGATCATCGATTTTTCCCTGGATTACCTGCGTGCCGGGCAGTTCCGCGACACCTTTGCCCGGTGCCAGGTCTGGCGCCAAGGGCGGCGCGTGGCCAACGTGGCGGTCACGGCCTGGCAAGAGTCCGAAGCCGAACCCATTGCCACCGCCCGTGCCCATTTCAAGATCCCGGCGCCCTCCAGGCCGAGCGGCCCTTGAAATCATCAACGTTGCCCCCACCTTGTGGACATCCCGCCGCCATTCTCTGCGAGGCGGACACCACCATCCACTTGGAGTTTGATGACCATGAGCGTGGAAACTCAAAAGGAAACCCTGGGCTTCCAGACCGAGGTGAAGCAACTGCTGCACCTGATGATTCACTCGCTGTATTCGAATAAGGAAATTTTCCTCCGCGAGCTGATTTCGAACGCCTCCGACGCTGTCGACAAATTACGTTTCGAAGCGCTGTCCAAGCCAGAACTGCTGGAGGGCGGCGCCGAGCTGAAAATCCGTGTGAGCTTCGACAAGGACGCCAAGACCGTCACCCTCGAAGACAACGGTATCGGCATGAGCCGCGACGAGGTGATCACGCACTTGGGCACCATCGCCAAGTCCGGCACCGCCGATTTCATGAAAAACCTGTCTGGCGACCAGAAGAAGGATTCCCACCTGATCGGTCAGTTCGGCGTCGGATTCTATTCCGCGTTCATCGTTGCCGATCACGTTGAAGTGTTCAGCCGCCGTGCCGGCCTCGCCCCGAGCGAAGGCGTGCACTGGTCCTCCAAGGGCGAGGGCGAGTTTGAGGTCGCGACCATCGACAAGGCCGATCGCGGCACCCGCATCGTCCTGCACCTCAAGTCTGGCGAAGACGAGTTCGCCGATGGCTGGCGCCTGCGCAACATCATCAAGAAGTACTCCGACCACATCGCGCTGCCGATCGAGCTGCCGAAGGAAGCCACCGCTGCCGAAGGCGAAGAAAAGCCCGAAGTGGAATGGGAAACCGTCAACCGCGCCAGTGCCTTGTGGACCCGTCCGCGCACCGAGGTAAAGGACGAGGAATACCAGGAGTTCTACAAGCACATCGCCCACGATTACGAAAATCCGCTGAGCTGGAGCCATAACAAGGTCGAAGGCAAGCTGGAATACAACTCGCTGCTGTACGTGCCGGCCCGCGCGCCGTTCGACCTGTACCAGCGCGAAGCGCCACGTGGCCTGAAGCTTTACGTGCAGCGCGTGTTCGTAATGGACCAGGCCGAATCGTTCCTGCCGCTTTACCTGCGCTTCATCAAGGGTGTGGTGGATTCCAATGACCTGTCGCTGAACGTTTCGCGGGAAATCCTGCAGAAAGATCCGATCATCGACTCCATGAAGTCGGCGCTGACCAAGCGCGTGCTGGACATGCTGGAGAAACTGGCGAAGAACGAGCCCGAGCAGTACAAGAGCTTCTGGAAAAACTTCGGCCAGGTCATGAAAGAAGGTCCGGCCGAAGACTTCGCCAACAAAGAGAAGATCGCTGGCCTGCTGCGCTTTGCCTCGACCCAGGGTGAGGATGGTGAACAGATCGTTGGCCTAGCCGACTACCTGGCTCGCGCCAAGGAAGGACAGGACAAGATCTACTACCTGACCGGCGAGACTTATGCACAGGTCAAGAACAGCCCGCACCTGGAAGTCTTCCGCAAGAAAGGCATCGAAGTGCTGCTGCTGACCGATCGCATCGACGAGTGGCTGATGAGCTACCTCAACGAGTTCGACGGCAAGAGCTTCGTCGACGTGGCCCGTGGCGATCTCGACCTTGGCAACCTGGATTCGGAAGAAGACAAGAAAGCTGCCGAAGAAGTCGCCAAGAGCAAAGAAGGCCTGGTCGAGCGGATCAAGACTGCCTTGGGCGAAGCCGTCAGCGAAGTGCGGGTTTCCCACCGCTTGACCGATTCTCCGGCGATCCTGGCCATCGGTGAGCAAGACCTCGGTTTGCAGATGCGCCAGATCCTCGAAGCCAGCGGACAGAAAGTCCCGGACTCCAAGCCGATCTTTGAATTCAACCCGGCCCACCCGCTGGTGGAGAAGCTCGACAACGAGCAGAACGAAGAGCGTTTCGGCGACCTGTCGCACATTCTCTTCGACCAGGCGGCCCTGGCGGCTGGCGACAGCTTGAAAGACCCGGCTGCGTATGTACGTCGCCTGAACAAGCTGTTGGTTGAACTGTCAGCTTGATCAAGTGAGACAAAACCCGCTTCGGCGGGTTTTGTCATTTCTGGTGTTCAGTCAAAGAGGAGTCCGTCATGAGTCAGGTTACGGTTCGTTCGCTGGTCTATCAGGTCGATGGTCAAAGTTATGAGGGGCGCCTGGCCTTCGACGTCAATCAACAGGGCCCACGTCCGGGTTTGCTGATGGCGCCGAACTGGATGGGTGTTGGGGCGGGGGCCGAGGAGATCGCCAGGTCTGTGGCGGCAAACGGATATGTGGTGCTGATTGCCGACCTTTACGGGCAAACAGTGCGCCCGAGCAATGCCGATGAGGCGGGAGCGGCGATGATGCCGCTCAAGAACGACCGGGCGTTGTTGCGCAAGCGCATGCAGGCAGCGTTCGAGCAACTGCAGAGCCAGGACCAAGCGAAGGTCGACACGGCGAAGCTGGCCGCTTTTGGTTTTTGCTTTGGGGGATGCTGCGCCTTGGAGTTGGCTCGCACTGGCGCACCCCTGAAAGCGACGATCTCATTCCACGGCACCCTGGATACGCCGAACCCGGTTGATGCGCAGAACATCGAGGGGGCGGTATTGGTCCTGCACGGCGCCTCCGACCCGCTGGTGCCAAAGGAACAGCTGCCGGCCTTCGAAGATGAAATGAACGCGGCTGGGGTGGATTGGCAATTGCTGAGCTACGGCGGTGCGGTGCACTCGTTCACCGACCCGCAGGCCAATGTGCCTGGCAAGATGATATACGACGCCAAGGTCGCCGGACGGGCGTTCCGCTCGATGCATAACCTGCTGGATGAAGTGTTCAAGGGCTGACGTCGGGCCCGGATCTCTTTTGTCTGGTACAAAGCCATCGCGAGCAAGCTCGCTTCCACATTGGATCAAGTTGTTCTCGGCATTTGTGAACCGCACCGATTCAGTGAGGGCGCGAGCTTGCTCGCGATGTCTGCCTGACAGGCAACCCTTGAATCAGGGCAACTCGATCCGCTCGCTTTCCCCTGGTACGGTTGGCCAGTCCCCGGCCGCCCAGCGTCGGCGGGCTTCGTCTATGCGGGCCGGGTCGCTGGAGACGAAATTCCAATTCATCCGCCGTGGCCCATCCAAGGGCGCACCGCCGAACAGCACGGCATGGCACTCGGTGTCGGCAGACAGCGTCATTTCTTCCCCGGCAGGCAATATCGCCAGCGAATGGGGCTCAAGCGGCTCACCGTCCAACTGCGCCTCGCCGTCCAGGATGTACAGTGCGCGTTCTTCATGTTCCGTGGGAATCAGCAGCGTCGTTGCGGTCTGCAGGTTCAGTTCGGCATAAAGCGTAGGAGACAGCACCGGCACCGGCGATTCCAGGCAAAAGCCTGACCCGGCGATCATGCGGATGCTCACCCCCAGGTTCTCACTGACCGGCAGGCTCTGTGCCGGATGATGGCTGTAGTGCCCCGGACCTTCCTCGTGAGACTTGGGCGAGGCCAGCCAGATTTGCAGCCCATGCAGCACGAAGCCGCTCTCCAACAACGCTTTTGGTGTCCTCTCGACATGGGCAATGGCGCTGCCGGCGGTCATCCAACTGACATCCCCGGCGTTTACCACCTGATCGGAACCCAGGCTGTCCTTATGCTGGATCTGGCCCTCGAACAAGTAGGTGAGGGTGGACAGACCGATGTGTGGATGTTGGCGAATGTTCATGCCTCGACCGGCCGGGTAGGACGTTTGCAGCATATGGTCGAAAAACACGAAAGGTCCGACGCTGCGGCATTTAGCGGACGGCAAGGGCCGAAGAATCGGCTGGCCTTCCACGTCTTCTGCGCGGGGACGAACGATGAGGGGAGCGGTCATGGTGTCTTCCAGGTTGAACGACGGATGGGCAGAGCATAACCCGAGGTTGCAACGGACGGCAGCGCCGGCTTGAACCCAGGCGGGACGGCTGGGGTCTATGCTGCTCATGGCCTATGGAGAATGCCCGTGCCCTCGATCCGTTTGATGTTCGCCTGCCTGCTGGCCGTTACGTGCAGCACCGCCTCGGCTCGCGAATATGCCTACAGTGATGCGCACCTGCATTACGTCGATTTCTTCCAGGAAACCGCCGGCATGGCCAAGCTCCTCAAGGCCATGGCGGACAATCGCATCGAGCATGTGATGATTTCCGGCGTGCCCGTGGCGAAGAAATGGCACGAAGACGAACCCAAGCGACCGCGTTACTACGCCGGTGACGATGCGGACGCCTATTGGTACAGCGCCACCGATGTGATTGTCGCTGCCGCGGTGTCCAAGCTCCCCGCTGAGCAACGCCAGCATTTCCATCCATTCCTGTCGGGCTTCAACCCCAATGACAAGAACTCCGATGCGCATATCCAACGCATGCTCGATCTCTATCCGGGGCTGTGGCAAGGCATCGGCGAAGTGTTCACCCGTCATGACGACCTGACGGCGCTGACCTCCGGCGACACGCCGCGCGCCAACAACGAAGCCATGACGCGCATCTATCACCTGGCGGCGGAGAATGATCTGCCCGTGATGCTGCATTCCAACATCACGTCCAAGCGTGAGAGAAATCCGCTGTACCTGGCAGAAATCGAAGAACCGCTGCGCAACCATCCACACACACGGTTCATCTGGGCCCATGCCGGCACGAGCATGGAGATTCACCGGCACCAGACCCGGCTGGATTTTCTGCTGCCGACCTTGACGCGGATGCTGGAGTCTTATCCCAATCTTTTCATCGACCTGTCCTGGAGCATGCTCACGCCGTATCTACTGGATGAGGCGGGCAAGCCCCGGGATGAATGGTTGAAACTGGTGGAGCGCTTCCCGGAGCGGTTCATGGTGGGATCGGACGTGGTAGGACGATTCAACAAATTGGGTAAGGAGTTGCACAGCTTCGATCCGTTCCTGGATGCCTTGCCTGAGGATGTGGCGCGGAAGGTGGCGCGAGACAACTTTCTGGCCGTGTTGCCGCGCTCAGTCACCCGCTGAGCTCGCTCTTGTCGCGAGGGAGCAGGCTCCCTCGCCACAGGTCAACCCTGTATGCGGGCTTTAGCTGGCCTGGTGAACACCGCTTTGTCATCAGCCTGTCACCCCCGCGTCATACCCTCGCGCTCATCTCAATCAAGGAGCGCACCATGCACCTCACCCGTTCAAGCGCACTGCTCGCGCTGTTGTTGACCTGCGGCCTGGCCCAGGCGGAAGTTCGTGTCGAAGGCCCGGTGGAATATGGGGTATTCGAAGGGCCGAAGGCCGAGTTGCAATCGGGCGAGCGGGTCTTGCGTCGCAGCAATGAGCAGATCCGCCAGACCGAAAGTGTTCCGGCCAAGCTGGGCACCAAGTTCGGCATGCGCTATCAATTGGCGGGCAAGGTCGCTGACGACCAGCCGTTGACCCTGTTGTACTTCACCCCCGGTATCCGCACACCCGATGGCGTACGCCACGACAAATTCGAAGTCATCCAGAAACTGGTGCCCGGCGCGCCTCAGGACGTCATGGCCTATGAATTTACCGAAAGCCACGAAGTGGTGCCGGGGGAGTGGCGGTTCATGGTGTTCCAGGGGGATCGGCTGTTGACGCAGCAACGGTTTGTCGTGCGCTGAAACTTCATTTGCACAGATCAAAGTGTGGGAGCGAGCCTGCTCGCGAAGGCGGTATGACAGTCAGAGCGTTGTTGCTTGATACTCCGCTTTCGCGAGCAGGCTCGCTCCCACAAGGAATTTAGGCAATCCGCCGGACAAAAAAACGCCCCGAACCAGTCGGGGCGTTTTTTTGTGTGGCGTAGTAGCGGGGCTTACTTGCCCTGCCAGCGCTTCATCACCAGGGTAGCGTTGGTGCCACCGAAGCCGAAGCTGTTGCTCATCACGGTGTTGATGGTGGCGTTCTCGCGAGTCTGGGTCAGGATAGGCAGGTCGGCCACTTCCGGATCCAGTTCGTCGATGTTGGCGGAACCGGCCATGAAGTTGCCTTCCATCATCAGCATGCAGTAGATCGCTTCGTGAACGCCGGCGGCGCCCAGGGAGTGACCCGACAGGCTCTTGGTGGAGCTGATGGCCGGGGCCTTGTCGCCGAACACTTCGCGCACACCCTTCATTTCCGCGACGTCGCCGACCGGGGTCGAGGTGCCGTGGGTGTTCAGGTAGTCGATCGGTGCATCGACGGTGGACATGGCCATCTGCATGCAGCGCACGGCACCTTCACCGCTCGGTGCGACCATGTCATAGCCGTCGGAGGTGGCGCCGTAGCCGACGATTTCCGCGTAGATCTTCGCGCCACGGGCAAGGGCGTGTTCCAGCTCCTCGACCACGACCATGCCACCACCGCCGGCGATGACGAAACCGTCACGGTCGGCGTCGTAGGCACGGGAGGCTTTTTCCGGCGCGTCGTTGCGCTTGCTGGACAGGGCGCCCATGGCGTCGAACAGGAACGACTGGCTCCAATGTTCTTCTTCACCGCCACCGGCGAACACGATGTCCTGCTTGCCCATCTGGATCTGTTCCATGGCGGTACCGATGCAATGGGCACTGGTGGCGCAGGCGGAAGCGATGGAGTAGTTCAGGCCCTTGATCTTGAACGGCGTGGCCAGGCAGGCCGAAACGGTGCTGCTCATGGTCCGCGTGACGCGGTACGGGCCGACACGCTTGACGCCTTTTTCGCGCAGGATGTCCAGCGCTTCCATCTGGTTCAAGGTGGAGGCGCCGCCGGAACCTGCTACGAGGCCGGTCCGTACGTTGGAGACCTGTTCTTCGGTCAGGCCGGAGTCAGCGATGGCGTCTTTCATGGCCAGGTAGGCATAAGCCGCTGCGTGGCCGACGAAACGGTAGATCTTGCGATCGATCAGCTCTTCGAGGTTCAGGTCAATGGAGCCGGAAACCTGGCTACGCAGACCCATTTCGGCATATTCCGGATTGAACCGGATGCCAGGGCGACTTGCACGCAGGTTAGCGGAGACGGTCTCTTTGTCATTGCCCAGGCACGAAACGATGCCCAGACCAGTGATAACGACGCGGCGCATGCGGATAACCCTTAGAAGTTGTCAGTGGAAGTGAAAACGCCAACCCGGAGGCCTTCGGCGGTGTAGATCTCGCGACCGTCGACAGCCACCGAACCATCGGCGATGGCCATGTTCAGCTTGCCCTTGAGGACGCGTTTGATATGGATGTTATAGGTGATCTTCTTCGCAGTCGGCAGTACCTGACCGAAGAACTTCACTTCGCCCGAACCCAGGGCGCGGCCGCGACCCGGCAGGCCTTGCCAGCCGAGGAAGAAGCCGACCAGTTGCCACATGGCATCCAGGCCCAGGCAGCCGGGCATCACCGGATCGCCTTCGAAATGGCAGGCGAAGAACCACAGGTCCGGAGTGATATCCAGCTCGGCGACCAATTCACCTTTGCCGTACTTGCCACCCTCATCGCTGATATGGGTGATGCGATCCACCATCAGCATGTTCGGGGCGGGCAGTTGCGCGTTACCTGGGCCGAACAGCTCACCGCGACTGCAGCGCAGCAGATCTTCCCGAGTAAAGGCGTTTTGTTTGGTCATGCGAGCTCCTCAATAGTCCCATGCGGCAGGGTGGGGCAAATCTTCCCGACCGATCGAAGCGTTCATGCCTCGAGTCGGCAGCCTACTCATAGACTATTGCGTTGTAGTGAAAGTCACAGCACACGGGAAAATCAATGTACACCTGTGCACTGAAATAGTTATTCCTTCCCCGATCGAGGCGTGGCCGGGTGCTTAAGACTGCCGCACTTTCGCCTTTCACGCCAGTCGCAGATAGTCCTAAGCCCTGCATTTACCCGACCCAGCGTTGCAGAATCTGCTGCAAGTCGATTCGTTTGAAGGGTTTGGCCAGGTAATCGTTCATGCCCGCTGCCAGGCACGCTTCGCGATCACCCTGCAGTGCATTGGCGGTCAGGGCGATGATGGGCACGTCGGTGCAGCCGGGCAACTGGCGGATCTGCCGCGTGGCTTCGTAACCGTCGATGACCGGCAACCGGCAGTCCATCAGGATCGCTTCGAAAATCAGGCTCTCGGCGCTACGTACGGCCTGGGCGCCATCGGTGGCGACGCTGACCTTGAAGCCGAGGCTGCGCAGCATCGCTTCGATCACCGTCTGGTTAACCGGATTGTCTTCCACCAACAAGACATTGCGGCCTTCTCCGTTGCTACCGCCGCCGGGCAGGCGTGGGGGCAGGGTCGGTGGCGCCAGGCGCGACAGGGCCAGCGGGATTTCCAGGGTAAACACCGAGCCCTGGCCTTCCTGGCTCTGGGCCCGCAGCGTGCCGCCCATGCGTTCGGCCAGGGTGCGGGCGATCGGCAGGCCGAGGCCCGTGCCGCCGTAGCGTCTTGAAATGGAACTGTCGGCCTGCTGGAAGGCGTCGAACATGCGCTCCAGGCTTTCGGCCGGGATGCCAATGCCGCTGTCGCGCACGGTGCAGGTGAACCACAGCAATTCGTGATCAAGGGCCTGCCACTGACACTGCACCGTAACGCGGCCCTGGTCGGTGAATTTCAACGCGTTGCCGATCAGGTTCACCAGGATTTGCCGGATCCGCGTCGGGTCGCCTTGTACCTGCAGCGGCTTCATGTCATCGGGGACCAGCAGGTCCAGGCCCAGCTTGCGCTGCGCGGCGCTGTGCTGGAACGACTGCGCGCAACTGCCCACCAGCTCGGCCAGGTTGAACGGGATGTGCTCCAGCTCCAGCGCCGAACGCTCGATGCGCGAGAAGTCGAGAATGTCGTTGATGACCTTCAACAGGTGCTCGGTGGATTCCGATGCCAGCGCGGTGTATTCATGCTGCTCATCGGTCATATGGGTGGTTTCCAGCAATTGCAGCATGCCCAATACGCCATTCATGGGCGTGCGCAGTTCGTGGCTCATCATCGCCAGGAATTCCGACTTGGCGCTGTTGGCCTTTTCTGCTTCCTCCCGGGTCTTGATCAATTGAGCCATGGCCTGGTGCTGTTCGCGGCTTGCTTGTTCGAGGCCCGCGGCCAGGTTGTTGATGTGCCGCGACAGGGCGCCCAATTCCCCGTCGTCGACAATAGGCAAGGGCCTGCTGTAATCACCCTGCTGGATGGCCTTGACCGCATGGCCGATGTCGCGAATCGGCTGCGACAGGCTCGCTGCCAGGCGGCGCGCCACCAGAAACGTGAACAGCAGCGCAAACAGGGCCAGGACCGCTGCCTTGAGCAGGATCTCCTGTTGCCGCTGGCTGAAGGCGTCGCTGGACATGCCGACAATGACGCGGCCCAGGTAATCCTCGCCGGCCGCCTCGATGGGCGGACTGTTGCCTTGCAGGAAATCATTGTTGAGGGCAATGCGCTGCAGGCGAACGGGGGCCTGGAATACTTCGACCTGCTGGGAATGGTTGCGGGTTTGCGACGGTTGTTCCACGTACACGAGAACCCGCTCGGTGCGGTCCTGGACTTCCAAAAAGCGCACATGAGGCGTGGCGAGCGTGGCCGTCAGCAGGCTTTCCAGCACGTCATTGTTACCGGATATGACGCCATACTCCGCGGCTGGAGCGAGTTGGTTGGCGATCAGCTGCCCGGTGTGGTTGAGTTCCTGGCGCAGGTCCTGGATTCGCACGAAGGTGAAGAAGCTGATCAACAGCACCGTCAGCAGCAGTGCCGGCCCCAGGGCGATGAGCTGGGTACGGGTATTGATATCCCAGCGGCGACGCAAGGTCATGGACGGTGTTCTCCTTCTGCCAGCTGCGTAGCGACGGATTCGACGTCAATCGGTTCGATCCCCAACGAGCGAGCGACCTGTTGATTGCTCAAGACTTTGAAGCGGGGCGGATACAGGCTGCGCGGCCACGTGGCGGCGGGGCGGTCCAGCAATTCGTCGAGAATCGCCAGCCAGTCTTCCTGGTCGCTGTAGGTGCTGGCCAGGCTGCCGGCCTTGACGAAGGCGGCGCTTGGCCCGATCAGCGCGCGTTGCCGGGCGTAACTGCTCAGCAACAGGTTCTTCACGGTCTTGGGGTTATAAAGGTCGGGGTCGTCGAGGCCCAGCAAGACATCGCTTTGGCCCAGCAGGTTTTGCAAAGGGCGGCTGTCGTTGATGTCGTCCCAGCGTTCGCTGACGATTTGCAGGCCCAGCGGCAACGCTGCCTGCTGAAGGTCCTTGAGCAGGAACTCGCTGTGCCTGTCGTACAGGACGCCGACCCGCCGTACTTGTGGCAGGACCTGACGAATCAGGCGCAACTGCCGGCCCATCGGTGGATCGCTCCAGAGCAGGCTCAGGTGTCCGGGCGTCCCGTCACCCAGGCGTTCCCGGGCTTGCTGACGGCTGATCCGCAGCACCAGAGTGGCCGGCCCGCGAGGCGTTTGCAGGCGCCAGTCGAGGCTCGGCGGGTCGAGCAGGATCAGGCGCACGTCATCCGGCAACCGATCCGGCGCCGGCAGGTTGGCCAATGGGGTGAATCGCACGCGGTCCTGGGGACGCCGGGCCTGCAAGGCCTGGGTGAATGACTGCACGCCGGGGCTGTCCTGGACGCCTGTCAACAGGACCTCGGCGGCCCGAGCCTCGAGCGTGACCAGCAGGCCGGCAAATGCCAGGCACAGTAACCACCACAGGCGGCCACGAAAGGGCGTCGTGCAGGGTTGGCACCGGGACATCTAGAAGGACAACTCCGCGCTGAAATACACCACATGGCGGGAATCGTAGCGGTTGTCGACGAACGTGGTCGGCTGGTCATCGAGGCGTTGCTGCAGGGTCCCCGAGACTTCCAGGCTGGCTTTGCCCAGGGGAATGCGCCGGGCGAGGCGGGTGTCGATCCGTTCGTAGCGGTAACCGTTGAGGGCGTCGGCGGCGTAATAGAAAACCGCGCTGTTCCAGCCCCGGCCCCAATCGCGCAGCCAGCCGGCCGAACCGCTGTTGCGGGCGGTCAGCTGTTCGTCGAGGGGGTTGCTGGCCAGCGCATCGACATAGGCGTAGGTCAGGCGCAGCCGGTCGGCCGCTGTCATCCGCCAATTGAATTGGGTTTCGGCGCCGGTGAACTGCGATTCGTTGCTGTTGCTGGCAATGTACTGGTTGTTGCGCAATGGTTCGCTGATCATTCCGGTGATTTGGTCGTGGAACAGCTTCACGTCCACCGCCAGGCCCAAATCCATGAAATAACCGTTGTAGCCAAGCTCACGCGAGCGCATGTGCTCCTGATCCAAGTTGCCAGGGCCGCGCGTTCGAACGAAATAACGGGCGCTGTCCTGACCAAAGGCGGCCGGCCGTAGATTGGTGACTTGATAACTCCAGTTGACGTTGTTCTCGAACATGTCCGGCGAGCGCACCGCCTCGGAATAGACCGCCCGGAGGCCGTGTCGCGGGGTGATCAGGTAGTTGATTGCCATCCGAGGGGTCAGCGAGCTGCCCGTCAAGCGTGCGTCCTCGAACATCGCGCCGCCCTGCAACAACCAGTGTTCGCTGGCCCGCCATTCGAGCTGGCCGAACAAACGGTAGGTGGTGTCGTCCAGGGTGCCGTTGAAGTACGTCTGCGAATCGGCCCGGTCGTAACGATAATTCACGCCGGTGACCAGCCGCAGGCTGTCGGAAAGACTGAGGGTGTCCTGAACCTCAAGGTCGTAGCGCGACTCCCGGGCGCTCTGGTCGATATCGCCACACAGTGTCCGGGAAGCACCGTTTCGCCATTGATCGAGCACTTGATTGGCCAGTGCCTGTTCCTGGGCCGTGCCGGCGGGGACCCCGGTATTCAGGAAACTGGGAATATTGCGCGCCAGCTTCTCGGCATAGTTGGGGTTGAGCTGCCACAGATCGGTCAATTGCGGGCTGAACGACACCTCGGCATCGCAGGCGCGCCAAGTCTGCTGGCGATCCCAATGCTGCATCGAACCCTGGATATAAAGGCTGTGGTTAGGATTCAGGTCCAGGTTCCAGCGCAGCGAAGCGGCGTAATCCTTGGCGCTGACGTCGGAGTTATCCCCAGCTTCGGTAATCCCGGCGAACACCGGACGGTAGGTGTAGGGCCGCTGGTTGGTCCCTTCCTTGGCATTCAACTGCCAGTCAATGCTCTGGTATTCATCCAGGGTTTGGCTGACGGACAGGTTGAAGCGGTTCAGGCGACGGCTGTCGCGGTAGTCGGCCCCGTTGCGGTTGCTGTCAAAACCGTCGTCTTGCTGGCCGGACAGCGACAATCGCATGTCACCGTCTTCCCAACCTGTGCCCTGGCTGGCGTACCAATCGCTGATGCCGTTCTGGCCTCGGGTAACCTTGAAACGGGTGCCGTGGCTGTCGGCCGGGGCGCGGGTGATGATGTTGACGACCGCCATCAGTGCATTGGCGCCATAGCTGACGGTGTTGGGGCCGCGAAAGACTTCGATCCGCTCGATGTCTTCCATGGCGACCGGTATATCGCTCCAGTCCACCGTCGCAAGGCCGGCCCGGTACACCGAGCGACCATCGATCAGCACTTGCATGCGCCGCGCTTCACTGGCACTGGTGCCGTGGTAGTTGGCGGTGGGCTGGTTGCCGCTGATGTTGCCGACCATCATGCCTGGCACCAGGCGCAACAATTCGCTGATGTCCCGAGCGCCGCTGGCCTTGATCAATTCACGGTCCAGCACGGTCATGCTGCCCGGTACCGCCGCCGGCGACTGCTTCAGGCGCGTGGCGGTCAATACCTGGGGGAGGGGCTGGTTGTCCACGAACAAGTCGTCGGCCACCGCTGGCGGGCTGATGATCAGCGCCAATAGCAGTGATGAGCCTGGACGGGTGGGGCCAACGAACACGGCACAGCCTTTGGATAGAAGAAGGATGGCGGGCATGTTAACCGAGCCGAACGACTTTTCCATTCACGTTGACAGCATTTTCCTAGGAATTGGTGGTCAGCTTCCTACAGCGATGGGTAATTGCGGACGGGGCTGGTCGCGCTCTGGCTGCTCCGTATAATGCCCGGCATTGCCACTTGGTATGGAAGAGCGGATTGCATATGACTGAACAGCGCCCGATTGCGGTCCTGGGAGGCGGGAGTTTCGGCACCGCCGTGGCTAACCTGCTGGCGGAGAATGGCCACGCGGTGCGCCAGTGGATGCGTGACCCGGAGCAGGCCGAGGCCATCCGGGTCAACCGGGAAAATCCGCGTTATCTCAAAGGCATCAAGGTCCGCCCCGAAGTCGAGCCGGTGACCGATTTGCAGGCCACGCTCCAAAATAGCGATCTGTTTTTTGTCGCCTTGCCCTCTAGCGCCCTGCGTTCGGTGCTGGCACCGCACGCCGAGCGCTTGAGCGGCAAATTGCTGGTGAGCCTGACCAAAGGCATCGAGGCGCAAACGTTCAAGCTGATGAGCGAGATTCTTGCGGACATCGCCCCCAAGGCGCGAATCGGCGTGATATCCGGGCCTAACCTGGCGCGGGAGATTGCCGAACACGCCCTGACCGCCACCGTCGTCGCCAGCGAAGATGAAGAGCTGTGCCAGCAGGTCCAGGCCGCGCTGCATGGCCGCACCTTCCGGGTCTATGCCAGCGCGGATCGTTTCGGCGTGGAGCTGGGCGGTGCGCTGAAGAACGTCTATGCGATCATCGCCGGCATGGCGGTCGCCCTGGGCATGGGCGAGAACACCAAGAGCATGCTGATCACTCGGGCCCTGGCGGAAATGACCCGTTTCGCCGTGAGCCAGGGCGCCAACCCGATGACCTTCCTCGGCCTGGCCGGCGTGGGCGATCTGATCGTCACCTGTTCCTCGCCCAAGAGCCGCAACTATCAGGTCGGTTTCGCACTCGGCCAAGGCCTGAGCCTGGACGAGGCCGTCTCGCGCCTGGGCGAAGTGGCCGAAGGGGTCAACACCCTCAAGGTGCTCAAGGCCAAGTCCCAGGAAGCCGGCGTGTACATGCCGCTGGTCGCCGGTCTGCATGCGATTCTGTTCGAAGGGCGCACGCTGGAGCAGGTGATCGAACTGTTGATGCGTGGTGAACCCAAGACCGACGTCGATTTCATTTCCACCAGCGGTTTCAACTGATTCCGTTGACCGCAAGCAGGAGCGAACCATGAACGATCCGAAAGGGCAGCCGCAATACGAATCCATCCTGCTGCGAGTGCTGTGGATGGTGATTTACCTGCTGGTCTGGCAGGTGGCGCAATTGATCCTCGGCGCCGTGGTGCTGGTGCAATTGATCTACCGGCTGATCTACGGCGCACCGAGTGCCAGCCTGATGAATTTTGGCGACAGCCTGAGCCAGTTCCTGGCGCAGATCGGTCGCTTCGGCACTTTCCATAGCGACCAGAAGCCTTGGCCATTCGCCGACTGGCCAACCCCACGCACACCGGAAGGTGAAACGCCCCACACCGTTGCACCGGCACCGCATCCCGCCCGGGACGAGGAGCCGAAGCTATGAAATTGTGGGTGTTGCGTCATGGCGAGGCCGAGCCCCACGGTGTTCGTCCCGACCCTGAACGGGTGCTGACCATCCATGGCCGCGAGGAAGTCTTGCTCAGCGCCGGTCGGTTGATGGGCGAGCCCTTGCGGGCCATTTTTGCCAGCCCCTATGTACGTGCCCAACAGACCGCGCAATTGGTTCGCGAGGCGCTGGGGTTCGAGCCGGAGTTGGTCACGGTTGATTGGCTCACGCCGGAAACCCGTCCGGCCGAGGTATTGAAACACCTGGATGATCAAGACAACGTGCTGCTGGTCAGCCATAACCCACTGGTGGGCAGCTTGCTGGGGCTTTTGCAGCACGGTCATCTGCAGCAACCGGAACAAGTATCGACGGCAGGCCTGGCCGAGCTGGAGGGCGACCTGCCGCTGGCCGGTTCGATGAAACTCAAGAGCCTCAGGCACCCCTGAGAACAACCGTCCCAAGACAAAACAAAAACACAAAGGAAGGGCAGCGATGAGTCTGTGGCGCACCACCCCCAATATTGAACAACTGAACGCGGCCGGTAAGAACACCATCAGCGAAGTGCTGGATATCCGTTTCGAATCTTTCGACGACGAATCCCTGACCGCGAGCATGGTGGTCGATCATCGTACCCATCAACCGTTCGGCCTGTTGCACGGCGGCGCGTCCGTGGTGCTGGCCGAGACAGTCGGCTCCATGGCGGCCTATCTGTGCGTCGACACGAGCAAGTTCTACTGCGTCGGCCTGGAAATCAACGCCAACCACTTGCGTGGCGTGCGCAGCGGGCGAGTAACCGCGACGGCCCGGATGGTTCACCTGGGCCGCACCACCCAGGTCTGGGACATCCGCCTGGTCAATGATGACGGCAAGGTCAACTGCGTATCGCGCCTGACCATGGCGGTGGTTCCATTGGGTGAGCAGCCGCCGGCGCGCTAAGAGATGTTACAAGCTAAGCAGTCCCGCTTTTACTTGTAGCTTGCAGCTCGAGGCTCAATGTTGCTGTCATCATTCCTGTCAGTTCCGGTCATTGCCGCACCATCAGGTTCTGCGCAAAATCGGTCGCAGTTCTCGCAATGGATCGGCCAATATGTCGCAACAGGTGTTTTTCGCCCACGCCAATGGTTTCCCCTCCGCCACCTACGGTAAGTTGTTTGCCGCGCTGGCGCCGCAGTACGAGGTTTCCCACCTCGAACTGCACGGCCATGACCCGCGATTCCCAGTCGACGACAATTGGAACAATCTGGTGGACGAACTGATTCACCACCTTGAGCGGCAATCGCAGCCAGTGTGGGGCGTCGGGCATTCTCTGGGCGGCGTACTGCATTTGCATGCGGCGTTGCGCTGCCCGCAGTTGTATCGTGGTGTGGTCATGCTCGATTCCCCGGTCCTGACCCGCGCCGACCGCTGGCTGATTCTTGCCGCCAAGCGCCTGGGCTTCATCGATCGCTTGACGCCGGCCGGGCGAACCCTGGGGCGGCGGGAAGAATTCAACGACCTGGCGTCGGCGCGGGAATATTTTGCCGGCAAGACGTTGTTTCGCGGTTTCGACCCGGAGTGCTTCGAAGCGTACCTGCAACATGGCTTGCAGCCGGTTGGTGATCGGTTGCGGCTGCGCTTCGACCCGGCCACGGAAATCAGCATCTACCGAGGCGTGCCGCACACCAGCCCCGGGAGGGCTCGAAAGCTCGACATCCCGTTGGCGGTAGTGCGGGGCCGACAGAGTCGGGTGGTGATGCGTCATCACGCCCGATCCGTGAGCCGCATGCCCTTGGGCGAATCCTTGACCATGCCGGGTGGTCACATGTTTCCACTCGAATATCCCCAGGACACGGCCAACTTGCTCAAGGGCCTGCTGCAGCGCTGGCAGGGTCGTAGCCCATGAGCGTCGTCGAAGAAATTCGCCTGAGCCTGCCCCACATCGAGTTGGCGGCCCATTTGTTCGGGCCGGAAGATGGCCGGCCGGTGATTGCCCTGCATGGCTGGCTGGACAACGCCAACAGCTTCGCCCGGCTGGCGCCTATGCTCCAGGGCGTACGGGTGATTGCCTTGGACATGGCCGGTCACGGACATTCCGGGCACCGTCCGCCCGGCGCCGGCTATGCCCTGTGGGATTATGCCCACGATGTGCTGCAAGTAGCCGAGCAACTGGGCTTGAAGCAATTCGGGCTGCTGGGGCATTCCATGGGGGCCATTGTCTCGCTGGTCCTGACCGGTGCCTTGCCGGAGCGGATCAGTCACTTGGCATTGATCGATGGGGTGATTCCTCCTACAGCGAAAGGCGACAATGCGGCCGAGCGCATGGGCATGGCCCTGCAAGCGCAACTGGATTTGCAGCAAAAACGCAAACCCGTCTACAAAACCCTCGACCGGGCCATCGAAGCGCGTATGAAGGGACTGGTGGCAGTCAGTCGCGAAGCCGCCGAGCTACTGGCCCAGCGCGGCTTGATGCCGGTGCCGGGAGGGTTCACCTGGCGCACCGACAATCGCCTGACCCTGCCCTCGCCGCTGCGCCTGACCGACGAACAGGCCATGGCCTTCGTCGCGCGGGTCGCTTGCCCCGCGCACTTGGTAGTCGCGGCCGACGGCATGCTTGCCCAGCACCCCGAATTGCTGGAGCGTCTACCCTTCAGTCATGAACAGTTACCTGGCGGCCATCATCTGCACCTGAACGACGAGGTCGGTGCCGCTCTTGTAGCAGACTGTTTCAATCGGTTCTTCAGCGTTTCTTGACTTGCGCCGGGCAAGTGTCGAGGCTGGGCGGGTTGAAAGGGAGCCAACCATGACAGATATCCATTCACTTGCCTTGTTGTGCATTGATGAACGCCTTTG
Organism: Pseudomonas sp. R4-84; assembly: GCF_054130985.1. Classification (NCBI taxonomy): domain Bacteria; kingdom Pseudomonadati; phylum Pseudomonadota; class Gammaproteobacteria; order Pseudomonadales; family Pseudomonadaceae; genus Pseudomonas; species Pseudomonas sp. R4-84. The sequence continues at coordinate 3,961,006 of NZ_CP096390.1, read as the reverse complement.
CGTCGCGCGGACCCAGGCCAAGCCGATCCAATGAAACTATCCATTCGTTCATTCGTCCTGCTGGCACTGGCCGGTTTCAGCCCGCTATCCCTGGCTGCCGATGTACCCGGCAGCCGGGATCTGGAACGCGTGCCGCGCATGCCCGACGCGCAAATCGTCGATTATCGGCAAACCAGCGACCTTGAGCGTATCTACCCCATGGGGTCGATTCGCAAGATCAGCGGCCAACTGCGTTTCGACGGGCAGGTCGATGCCCGTGGCAACGCCACCTCGGTGACCTACGAACTGCCGCCGGAACATACCGCCACACAAGCGTTCACCGCCGCCCGCGAAGCCTTGCAGAAACAGGGCGCGGAGCTGCTGTTCTGGTGCCAGGCCCGCGATTGTGGCGAAAGCAGCCTGTGGGCCAACGAAGTGTTCGGCAATGCCAAGCTCTATGGCGCCGACAATGGCCAGGCCTACCTGTTGCTGCGCCTGGCGCCGCCGGCGGACAACACGCTGATCGCGCTGTATGCCATCACCCGTGGCAACCGCAAGGCCTACCTGCATGTCGAGCAGTTCGAAGCGAGCGCGCCCCTGGGGGATGTGCTGCCGACTTCTGCCACGTTGTTGCGCCAGCTCAAGGACACCGGCGTGCTGGACTTGCCGCGTCTTGCCGGCGAACCGGAGGAAGCCTGGCTACGCCTGTTGTCTCGGGCCTTGAACCTGGACACCGGCCTTCGGGTCAGCGTCGCCGGCCCACACGCCGAGGCGTGGCGCCAGGCGCTGGTCGAGCAGGGCGTCCGGGCGGCAAGAATGGAAGCGGCCGGCGGTAACACGGCGGGCTTGCACCTGGAGCTGTTGCGATAAGCTGACGTGGCAAACGCGCGTGTCGTCCTAGCCCGGCCTTGTTCATTTCTCGAGACCTTACATGCTCAATAACGATCGGCTGTTGGTGCAAATACTGCTCCTGGTGTTGTTCGGGGCCAGCCTCTGGGTGATGGCTCCGTTCTGGTCGGCGCTGTTCTGGGGGGCTGTGCTCGCTTTTGCCAGTTGGCCACTGATGCGCCTGCTGACCCGTTGGGTCAACGGTCGCGAATCCTTGGCGGCGGCCTTGCTGACGGTCGGCTGGATGTTGCTGGTGGCGGTGCCGCTGGTGTGGCTGGGCTTCAATCTCGCCGATCATGTGCGCGATGCCACGGCCTTTGTCAGGGATGTGCAGGTCGATGGCCTGCCCGAAGCCCCCGACTGGCTCGCCGGCGTACCGCTGGTGGGCGGGCGCCTGGTAACGCTCTGGAACAGCATCGACCAGCAGGGCGCGGCGATGATGGTGTCCATCAAGCCCTACCTGGGACGTGTCGGCAACTGGTTGCTGGCCCGTAGCGCGCAGATCGGCGGCGGAATCCTCGAGCTGACCCTGAGCATCGTGTTCGTGTTCTTTTTCTACCGGGACGGCCCGCGATTGGCGGCGTTTGTCCAGGGGCTGCTGGAGCGGCTGATCGGTGATCGTGCCGGGTACTATGTCGAATTGGTGGCCGGCACGGTGCAGCGAGTGGTCAACGGGGTGATCGGTACCGCCGCGGCTCAGGCGGTACTGGCGCTGATCGGCTTTTTGATCGCCGGGGTGCCGGGTGCGCTGGTACTGGGTATCGTCACCTTCCTGCTCAGCCTGATTCCCATGGGGCCGCCGCTGGTCTGGATACCCGCCACGGCCTGGCTGGCGTGGAAGGGCGAGTATGGGATGGCGGTGTTCCTGGGTATCTGGGGCACGTTCATCATCAGTGGCGTGGACAACGTGCTCAAGCCCTACCTGATCAGTCGTGGTGGAAACCTGCCGTTGGTGATCGTGTTGCTCGGGGTGTTCGGTGGCTTGATCGCGTTCGGTTTCATCGGGTTGTTCATCGGTCCGACCCTGCTGGCGGTGGCGTACAGCTTGCTGACGGATTGGAGCAAGAGCCAGGCGCGGTAACGCAGCGGTTCAGGCCACGCGGGGCACGCGAATCACCGCCGTCAACCCGCCGCCGGGTGTTTCCTCCAGGCTCAAGTGCCCGCCCAGGCGTTCGGCGGCCTCCCGGGCGATGGTCATGCCCAGGCCGACGCCTCCCGAGTTGCGGTTGCGCGAACCCTCCAGGCGAAAGAATGGCTCGAATACCGCTTCGCGCTTGTCCGCCGCGATGCCGGGGCCGTGGTCAATCACCCGGATCAGCAACTGGTGCTGCTGATCGTCCAGCACGATCGATGCGTCGCCCGCGTAACGCACGGCATTGTCGATGAGGTTGTTGATGCATGAACGCAGTGCCATCGGTTGCACCCGCAAGGGCGCGCAGGTACCGCTGGCATGCACATTGGCGCCGTGGTCCTGGGCGTTTTCGCTTAATGATTCAACCAGCGCCTGCACGTCCATCCATTGCAACGCTTCGCTGGTGCGTTGTTCGTGGAGATAGGTCAGGGTCGCGTCGAGCATGCCGATCATATCGTCCAGGTCTTGACGCATCTGATCCTGCAACCGGGGGTCGTTGATCTGCTCCAGGCGCAGTTTGAGTCGCGCAAGTGGGGTGCGCAGATCATGGGATACCGCGCCAAGCATGCGCGAGCGTTGCTGCACCTGCTCTCGGATCCGTTGTTGCATCAGGTTGAACGTATGGGCGGCTTGGCGGGCCTCCCGCGGACCGTTCTCTTCCAATGGCGGGCTATGGAGGTCCTCGCTCAGCCGTTGGGCGGCGTCGCTCAGTCGCTGGATGGGCCGAGTCAACAGCTTGGCGCCGTACCAGGCCGCAACGATCAGGAACACAAATTGAAACGTCAGGGGCACCACAGGCCCGCCAAACCGGGGGCGTGGGCCGGGTGGCGGGCCGGAGTGCGAGGGACCTGCGGTTTGATGGGAAAATTCCGGGGGCGGCCCGGGAGGTGGCTTGTCGTAATGAAAAAACCAGGCGAAGGCCAGCAGGTGCGCCAGCACGATCGCCACCAGCAGCACGCCGAACAGGCGGCCAAACAGGGAATCGAAGCGCAGGCGCATCAACCGATATCCCGCGCATCGAACAGGTAGCCTTCACCGCGCACGGTCTTGATCAACTGCGGAGCCTTCGGATCGTCCCCCAGTTTCTGGCGCAAGCGCGAGACCAGCAGATCGATACTGCGGTCGAAGGCCTCGATCGAGCGACCGCGCGCGGCGTCCAGCAATTGTTCACGGCTGAGCACTCGGCGTGGTCGCTCGATGAACACCCACAACAGGCGGAATTCTGCGTTGGAGAGGGGCACTACCAGCCCGTTGGCGGAAACCAGTTGGCGCAGCACGCTGTTGAGCCGCCAGCTATCGAAGCGAATGTTGGCGCGCTGCTCGCTGCGATCGTCGCGCACCCGGCGCAGGATGGTCTGGATTCGCGCCACCAGCTCCCGGGGTTCAAAAGGTTTGGCCATGTAATCATCCGCGCCCAACTCCAGGCCGATGATGCGGTCGGTGGGTTCGCAGCGGGCCGTCAGCATCAGGATTGGAATATTCGACTCGGCGCGCAGCCAGCGGCACAGTTGCAAGCCGTCTTCGCCCGGCAGCATCAGGTCCAGCACGATCACGTCGAAGTGTTCGGCCTGCATCGCCTGGCGCATGGCCGCGCCATCGGTTACGCCACTGGCGCGAATGCCGAAGCGGCCCAGGTAGTCGATCAGCAGCTCGCGGATCGGTACGTCGTCATCGACGATCAGCGCGCGGGTGCTCCAGCGCCTGTCGTCGTCGGACACTTTCTGATCGCCAGAATTTGCTTCAGGGGTGTACTGCATGAGATGCATCATCTGCCATTGGGGCTGCCAACCGAAAGAAGGCGGCGGGGGTGTGGGGTGAGCATAAGCTTCGCGGCGGTGGGCCGTGAAGCGTTGAAAGAGCGGCGTTCGGCGGCTGAGGGTAGCGTTCCGTCGTGTTATGCGCATGTCATGAATGTATCGGCGTTGACACACATGACGGTAGGGCCGATCAATGATTTGCCGATCATCGGGTCCCGCTAGGGCGCTGGTTCCGCTACAATGCGCGCCGATTTCGACTTGCCTGAGAGCTCATCCATGTCCGCCTGCCAGACGCCTATCATCGTCGCCCTGGATTTTCCTACCCGTGACGCCGCCCTGAAGCTGGCCGACCAGTTGGACCCCAAGCTCTGCCGGGTCAAGGTCGGCAAGGAGCTGTTCACCAGCTGCGCGTCGGAAATCGTCGGAACCTTGCGGGACAAGGGTTTCGAAGTGTTCCTGGACCTCAAGTTCCACGATATCCCCAATACCACCGCCATGGCCGTCAAGGCCGCTGCGGAAATGGGCGTGTGGATGGTCAATGTGCATTGCTCCGGTGGCCTGCGCATGATGGCTGCCTGTCGTGAAGTGCTGGACCAGCGCAACGGCCCCAAGCCGTTGCTGATCGGCGTGACCGTGCTGACCAGCATGGAGCGTGAAGACCTGGCGGGCATCGGCCTGGACATCGAGCCCCAGGAGCAAGTGCTGCGCCTGGCGGCGCTGGCGCAAAAGGCGGGAATGGACGGCCTGGTTTGCTCGGCCCTGGAGGCCAACGCCCTGAAAACGGCCCACCCCTCGTTGCAACTGGTGACCCCGGGCATTCGCCCGGCGGGCAGTGCCCAGGACGACCAGCGCCGCATCCTGACCCCGCGCCAGGCACTGGACGCTGGCTCCGACTACCTGGTGATCGGCCGGCCGATCAGCCAGGCAGCCGATCCGGCCAAGGCGCTGGCGGCGGTAGTGGCGGAGCTGGCCTGACCCAACTACGCGGGTCCCTGTGGGAGCGAGCTTGCTCCCACAGTTGTTTTGCGTCGGCCACTCACAGTGATGTGCCTCAGACCTTCAACACCAACTTCCCAAAATTCTCACCACTGAACAATTTGGTCAGCGTCTCGGGGAATGTCTCCAGCCCTTCGACGATGTCTTCCTTGCTCTTGAGCTGCCCCTTGGCCATCCAGCCGGCCATTTCCTGCCCGGCGGCGGCGAACTGCGAGGCATAGTCCATGACCACGAACCCTTCCATCCGCGCGCGGTTGACCAACAGCGACAGGTAGTTGGCCGGGCCCTTGACCGCTTCTTTGTTGTTGTATTGGCTGATGGCGCCGCAGATCACCACGCGGGCCTTGAGGTTCAAACGGCTGAGCACCGCATCGAGAATGTCGCCGCCAACGTTATCGAAATACACATCCACGCCTTTGGGGCATTCGCGCTTCAGGCCGGCGTGAACGTCTTCACTCTTGTAATCGATGGCACCGTCGAAGCCCAGCTCATCGATCAGGAATTTGCATTTGTCGGCGCCGCCAGCGATGCCGACCACGCGACAGCCTTTGATCTTGGCAATTTGCCCGGCAATGCTGCCTACCGCCCCGGCGGCACCGGACAGGACCACGGTTTCGCCGGCCTTCGGTGCGCCGACATCCAACAGAGCGAAATAGGCGGTCATGCCCGTCATGCCCAGCGCTGACAGATAACGTGGCAGCGGCGCCAGTTTCGGATCGACTTTGTAGAAGCCTCGCGGCTCGCCGAGGAAATAATCCTGCACACCCAAGGCACCGTTCACGTAGTCGCCTACCGCGTATCCGGGGTTATTCGAGGCGACGACCTGGCCTACGCCCAAGGCGCGCATGACCTCACCAATGCCGACCGGCGGGATGTACGATTTTCCCTCATTCATCCAGCCACGCATGGCCGGGTCCAGGGACAGGTACTCGTTCTTGACCAGGATCTGGCCGGGTGCCGGCTCGCCGACCGGGACTTGTTGATAAGTGAACGTCTCACGGGTAGCGGCGCCCACCGGGCGTTTGGCGAGCAGGAACTGGCGGTTGGTCAGGGCGGTCATGACAGGCACTTAAGATGAATGAAGCCTTGTTGATAGACGCTTGGAGCCTTCGCTGCAAGGTTTGCCGATACAGCGAATGCACATCGATCCAACCCAGTGATAATCCGCCGGGTATCGTTATCACTGGCGTTCATGCGACGCCAACCGGCGGTTGGATAGTGCTGCCGCACCGAAGCGATGGATGGCTATATTGCAGCGACAACGGTAATTCTTCGAGGCATTGACGATGAGCATGACGTTTTCCGGACAGGTTGCCGTGGTGACGGGCGGCGCGGCGGGCATTGGTCGCGCCACGGCCCAGGCGTTCGCAGCACAGCACCTGAAGGTAGTCGTCGCCGACCTGGACGTCGCGGGTGGCGAAGGCACGGTGCAGTTGATTCGCGATGCGGGTGGCGAGGCTGTGTTCGTGCGCTGCGACGTGACACTGGACAGCGACGTGCAAAATCTCATGAATGAAGTCATCGGCGCCTACGGTCGCCTCGATTACGCATTCAATAACGCGGGCATCGAAATCGAAAAGGGCAAACTGGCTGACGGGACGCTGGATGAGTTCGACGCGATCATGGGCGTCAACGTTAAAGGCGTCTGGTTGTGCATGAAATACCAACTGCCCTTGCTGCTTGCCCAGGGCGGCGGCGCGATCGTCAATACGGCCTCGGTGGCAGGGCTTGGGGCGGCGCCAAAGATGAGCATCTACGCGGCGTCCAAGCATGCGGTGATCGGCTTGACCAAGTCTGCGGCGATTGAATATGCCAAGAAGAAAATCCGCGTTAATGCGGTGTGCCCGGCGGTGATCGATACAGACATGTTCCGTCGGGCCTATGAGGCGGACCCGAGAAAAGGCGAATACGCCAACTCGATGCATCCGGTGGGCAGAATCGGCAAGGTCGAGGAAATCGCCAGCGCCGTGTTGTATTTGTGCTGCGACGGCGCGGCATTCACTACGGGCCAGGCGTTGGCGGTGGATGGGGGGGCTACGGCAATCTGATACCGACAAGCGCTTTTCTCGCTGCAGGACAAAGCCCGCACTGGTTGCGGGTTTTTCTTTGGAGGGCAAAGGTTCCCCTGATGGTTTTGCCATTGTATTTCAAGAAATGAGAATCAGCCGTTTTTGCGTGTTCTCTTACATCGCCCAGCATCGCCCTGTGCTTAACTGTTTGTGGAAATAAAACAAACGCTTAGGAGCTTGGTTACTCATGGAGTTGAGAATCGACCGGCAGGCCCTGGTGCCCGTCGTGCAGCAAATTGTCGATGCGTTGGCCTGCTGGATTCGACAGGGCGCGGTGGAGCCGGGGACTCGCCTGCCATCGATCCGCCAGCTGGCACGGGAGAACCTGCTGAGTCAGGCGAGCGTCCATGAAGCCTGCCAGCGTTTGGTCGCCCAGGGCTTGCTGGCGTCGCGCCACGGTTCGAGTTTTGTCGTGGCTCCGGCCGCTTGCGCAACGGAAGAAGCCTTGGCCCATGGCTGGCTGCAAGGTGTATTGGCCGATCATGACGCCCCGGCAGGCGTTATGTATCAAGCGCTGAAGCTGGGCGGCGGCGGGCTGCCTGAAAGCTGGCGCGAAAGTGATGACCTGGGGTATGCGATACGTCAGGTGACTCGCACTGACATGGCGGGGTTGTTCAACTACAGCACGCCACTGGGACTGCCAGCCCTGCGTGAGCAGCTGTCCAGGCGATTGAAACAGTTCGATATCGATGCCGATGAAAAACGCATCCTGACCACCCTGGGCGCTACCCACGGGCTCGACCTGATCGTGCGCACGCTTCTGCGACCGGGCTGCTGCGTGGTGGTGGAGAGCCCCGGTTACTCGAAGCTGTTCGACCTGCTCAGGCTGCACAAGATAGACATGATCGAGCTGCCCAGGACACCCCGTGGCCCGGACGTCGACGCCCTTCAACGCCTGCTGGCGGTTCATCGACCCAGCGCTATTTTCGTCAACAGCGCCTGCCACAACCCAACCGGCAGCAGCCTGGCGCCGGCGGTGGCCCAGCGTCTGCTGCAACTGGCGCAAGAGCACGCGATGCTGGTCATCGAAGATGATGTCTACGCCGATTTCCAGGGGCCAACGCGGGCCCGATTGGCGGCGCTGGATACCGACGTGGTCTACCTGGGCAGCTTCTCCAAGACCTTGAGCAGCTCTTTACGCGTTGGGTTCATGGTGGCGGCGCCCTCCGTCATCGCGCGTCTGGGCGAGATCAAGGAGATCACTTGCCGGGGCGGTTCCCGATTCGCCGAGTCCGTGCTGGCCAGCCTCCTGGCCAATGGCGCCTATCGCAAGCTGGTCCAGCGCCAGCGCCAGCGCCTCAATGCCGACATGGCGGTGGCGTTGCAGCTTTTGGAGGATGCCGACTGGAAAGTATTCGGCAAACCGGCGGGAGGCCTGTTCATCTGGGCGCGTCCGCCGCTGTGTGACTATGCTGAGGTACAGCGTCTGGCCAGGCGGTGCGGCATTCAGTTGTCATCCCGCACGGCGTTCAGCCCATCGGGTGCCGAGACGGATTGGCTGCGGGTCAACGTCGCCTATGCCCGGGATCCCAGGGCCTTGGCTTTCTTCCGGGCCACGGCTCTGGATCGACCTCAAATGTCCTGAAAACGACGCGGCTGTAGCTTTTTGCCATTATTCCGACGCCAGCATCTTGTGTTGCGGGGCGTCTCGTTGCGAATCTGCAATCAACACACACCGGCAGAGGACTGGGCGCAATGATTTCGGCCGTGCAAGGACGTTTTGCCAACCTGGGTATGGCAAAGAAATTGGGTATCGGCTTTGTCCTGGTGCTGCTGCTTACCGCAGTAGTGGCGGCCATTGGCGTCTGGTCCCTGCAAACCATCAGTCATCGCTTCGACGGCTTGAAGCAGATGTCATCCCTCAACAGCCGGTTGCTCAAGGTCCGGCTGCTGGAGCAGGAATTTGCCTTGCGTTCAGACCCCAAGTCCGCCGATGCCCTGCGACAGGGGGTCGATGGCTTGCTGGCCCTGGCGAACGACCTCAGGACACGGTCAGACGGCAATGCGGCGGTGATGAATGAGGTGGAGCAGGCGCTGACGGCGTATCGCAAGGCCTTCGATGAGTTCGTCGGGCTGAGCCAGAGCAAGGACCTGGCGCTGGAAATGGCCAGCTGGTCGGTGTCCAGTGTCGCCAACAACCTGGATGTATTGCAGGCCGGACTCGCCGATGATGGCGCCTATACCTTGAAGGATTCCGAGGGCAAGGAGGGTGCAGAGTTCATCGAGCAGGCCAACCAGGTCAGCGAAGTGTCGCGACTTATGCTGCAGTCGATGAACGAAGCGCGCGTTCGGTTGGACCAAAGCCGTAAAGGCAGTGATGAGGCTGCCGGGCAGGGCAATATCGAACAGGCCGAGCAGGCCATGAAGTTGGCGGAAGCGCTCAAGGGCGCGGTCAAGGACCCGGGTTACCAGACCGTACTCAACGAGGTCGCCGGGCACATCGGCGGGTTCAACCAGCAACTTGCGGAATACACCGCGCTGCTGACCAAGGAAAAGATCGTCTACCAGCAATTGCATGAGCGCGCCGATCAGGTGATGGCGCGGGTCGACCAGGCCTACAGCGCCGAAGACAGTGCCATGCAGGCGGAACTTAAGAAAAATTCGTTGATGATCATCGGCTCGTCGGCTTTGGCGCTGCTGGTTGGATTGATCGCGGCCTGGGTGATTACCCGGTTGATCGTCGCCCCGCTGCGCAGTGTGATCCGTGTCGCCCAGCGGATCGCCGCCGGGGACCTGAGCGCCAAGGTCGAAGTGATGCGCCGGGATGAGATTGGCCAGCTGATGTTGGCGATGCAACAGATGGGTGCCGGCTTGAGCAGTATCGTCAGCGGTTTGCAGGCTGGCATCGACCAACTGGCCAGCTCCGCCCAGTCGCTGTCGTCCGTCACTGAACAGACCAACCTGGAAGTCAGCAGCCAGAAGGAAGAAACCGAGCAAGTGGCCACGGCGATGAACCAGATGACTGCCACGGTTCACGATGTAGCCCGCAATGCGGAGGAGGCGGCGCAAGCGGCCCAAACGGCTGATGATAAAGTCGAAAGCGGCCAGCAGGTCGTGCGCCAGAGCATGGTCCGTATCGAGCAACTGGCTGACTCGGCGACCATGGCGAGCACCAGCATCGAAAGCCTGAGCGCCGAGATACAAAACATCGGCACCGTGCTGAGCGTGATCAAGAGTGTCGCCGAGCAAACCAATCTGTTGGCGCTCAACGCAGCTATCGAGGCGGCGCGGGCTGGCGAACAGGGCAGGGGGTTTGCGGTGGTGGCCGATGAAGTGCGGGCCCTGGCCAGGCGCACGCAACAGTCCACCGAGGAAATCGAGCGCCTGGTCAGCGCGCTACGCTCTGCTGCTCAAGCGTCCGTACAGCAAATCCAGAGCAGTGGCGAGCTGGTAAAAATGGCGGTCAGCGATGCATTGCAGACCGAAAGCGCGCTAGGCAGCATCGCGGCGGCGGTGTCGTTGATCCAGCAAATGAACCAGCAGATCGCAGCGGCCGCCGAACAACAAAGCTCCGTGGCCGAAGAAATCAACCGCAGCGTCACCAGCATCCGCGCCAGCGCCGATCAATCATCCGTGGCCATGCAGGGTAATGCTGCCTCCAGCGTTGAACTGGCGCAGTTGGGCGTTGAGTTGAAAGGAATGGTGGGGCATTTCAAGTTGTGAGTTGGGGAGCTGTTGCTGCCACTATCGCCAGCAAGCTGGCCCCCACGTGGGATGTCCGGTGAACACAAGGTTCATGTCGCCGCAAATCCTGTAGGAGCGGGCTTGTCCGCGAAGAGGCCAGCACGTTCCAACCTTCTCACCCCATCCCGCTCCGCATCCCAGCCTCAGTCGTAGACCTTCTTTTTCTTCCACTCGTCGTTCGCTTCGTCTTCCTTCAACCCCTCGGTCAACTGGTTCACCTCACCCTCCACAGGCTGAGTGCTCGCCAGGACCTGGGCATTGGCCCGAGCCAGAAGCTTTTCCAGATAAGCCAGCTGTTCAGCATAGACCTGCGGTTCCTGCTGCTTGCGCAAATACTGGACACCACGCTCGAACGCCAGGCGAGCCTGCCCAGGCTGTTCCTGCTGCAGCGCCTGCTGGCCGAGGTTGTTGAAGAATTCGATGTGCAGCAGCACCAGAATGTGCCGGACCTCGCGAACCCAGCGCTTGGCCTCGTTGGGCGGTAGGAAACCGTCCTGGGCCGCGCGGGTGATCTGGCCGTGCAAGGCCTCGAGCAGGAACCGAACATCCTTGGCCTTCGCTTCGGTCTGGATCGGCGCCGGCGGGTTGTTGACCGGAATCGATTCACCCTGGGCGGCCAGTGCAGTCAGTTCGTCCAGGCGTGCCTTGACCTGAGCGTTGGACTTGTCGAGATTCAGCAGGCGCTGGCAGACGTTCAGCTCAAGACGCGTGATCAACAGCTTCAGGGCAGGGGTCATCAACTGGCCGGGGAAGGTTTCGGTGAGCTCGCCACAACGACGCAGGCGGTCGTTGAGCTCGACCTTGGTGCGGGCCTTTTCCAGCTTGTTGTTTTCCACCACATGGTTCATGTAGCCAATGGCGATCAACAGTGCGATCCCGGCTACGACGAGCAGGGTGATCATGAGTGGTGTCACCGGTAAGACCTCTTTAATGGGGAACGCATGTCATGAGTGTAGTGGCTTGGCTTTTAAGCGCATAGGCCCGAGCGACGCGATTAGACGGGCGTCGTGCTGTTTATAGGGCCTACAGCGTAGTAGATGCACATTGCCACTATTTGCCTGGTGCGACTATAGCGCCTTGGCGGGTGACAGAATATAGGCGTCAGAGACCGGGCGGACAAAATTCGCGAAGCCGCTTCAAAGCGGGGGAAGTCATTGATTTAAATAAATTTATATCTGGGGGTTGACGACCCTCCAATCCATCCATAGAATGCGCGCCACTTACAGCGTAAAGCACCTAGCCAAACGCGATAAGCAGTGAATGTTGTACGTGTGTCCCCTTCGTCTAGTGGCCTAGGACACCGCCCTTTCACGGCGGTAACAGGGGTTCGAGTCCCCTAGGGGACGCCAATGCGGGAATAGCTCAGTTGGTAGAGCACGACCTTGCCAAGGTCGGGGTCGCGAGTTCGAGTCTCGTTTCCCGCTCCAATTTTAAACAGCGTTGCTTTCGGGCAGGGCTGAGTGAAGCCAGAGCCGACATCTTAGGATGCGGATTTGGGCACTGGAATACACACCATGTGTTCCAGTTAGTGTGTCCCCTTCGTCTAGTGGCCTAGGACACCGCCCTTTCACGGCGGTAACAGGGGTTCGAGTCCCCTAGGGGACGCCATTTGCGGGAATAGCTCAGTTGGTAGAGCACGACCTTGCCAAGGTCGGGGTCGCGAGTTCGAGTCTCGTTTCCCGCTCCAAATTCAAAAAAACGCCGCTCATTCGAGCGGCGTTTTTTTATGCGCCTATAAAAAGTCTCCTAGCCCTCCAGGCGGTCGCGAGCCGCGATGACTCAGCGATCGGGCTGGGTTGCGCTGCTCCACAGCAAAGAAAAAGCCCGCAAGGTGTAAGCCGTGCGGGCCTTTTTTTTACTGGCTGCGATCAGTGTTTGCTGTCCTGGTCCGACATCGCCAGCAATTGTTTTTCCTGGTTCCAATCGAAGGGCTCGTCGTTCTGCTCAGCTTCGAACCGACGTTCCTCCAAGGCCTGGTACAGGTTGATTTCTTCGTCGGGCATGTAGTGAAGGCAATCGCCGCCGAAGTACCACAGCAGGTCGCGAGGCACCAAGTGGGCAATCTGTGGATATCGGACGATCACTTGGCACAAGAGGTCCTGGCCCAGGTATTGGCTTTCGATCGGATCGACCGGCAACTGCGCGCGCAAATCATCAAAGCGTTCCAGAAACAGCGCATGGCTTTCTTCGGGCACCTGTTCGGCCTCACCCACGGCGACCAGGATGCTGCGCAAGTGGTCAAGCAAGACGAGGTGATCGGCAACGACGTTGGACACGAGATAAGTCCTCAAGAGCAAAACGGGCGCAGGAGTATAAAGCGCCTGCGCCCGCTTTTACATGCTGGTCGTCCGGATCAACGGACTTTGTCCTCAGTGAGCGTCAGCGCTTGCGGGTCGAAGTCGTCCACGTCGATGACCTTGCGGCGTGCCGTTTCAGCGGCTCGCAGGGTCTGCGCTTCAGTTGCATTCAGCACGCCCGCTTCGAGCGCTGCATCGATAAGGGGCTCTCCAGGTGCCGGGTCGAGCTGACCCTGCTTCAGTGCCGAGTGCAACTTCTTGTGCAGTGGATGGGCGGTGGCCAGCAGGTCGGCGGCGTATTGCAGCGCACCGACAGGATCATCCTGTGACTGTGGGCGATAGCAGCCTTGAAGCAACTCCTCCAAAGTCGGATCGCCCTTGGCGCGACCGATAACCGCTGCCACCTCGGCATCGAGCCGGTCGCTCGGACCTTTATGACGCCGGCCGAAAGGAAACACCACCACACGCAACAGGCAGCCCAGCAGCCGGCTTGGGAAGTTGGCCAGCAGCTCGTCCAACGCCCGCTCCGACTGACCCAGGCTTTCTTCCATGGCCCACTGGAACAGTGGCGCCATATGATCCGGCGAATCGAGATCGTGGTAGCGCTTGAGTGCAGCCGAGGCCAGGTAAAGGTTGCTCAACACATCACCCAATCGGGCAGACAAGCGCTCGCGGCGCTTGAGCTCACCACCCAGCAACATCATGCTCAGGTCCGCCAGCAAGGCAAATGCCGCCGCTTGCCGGTTGAGGGCGCGGAAATAGCCTTGGCTCAAGGCGTTGCCTGGCACGTTATCGAAATGCCCCAGGCCGAGATTCAGCACCAAGGTACTGGCGGCATTGCTGACCGCGAAACCGATGTGCTTGAGCAGCAGTGCGTCGAATTCGAGCAATGCCTGGTCTTTGTCCTCGCGGGTGGCCAGGGCCATTTCCTTGAGCACGAACGGATGGCAGCGGATGGCACCCTGGCCGAAGATCATCAGGTTGCGCGACAGGATATTCGCGCCTTCGACCGTGATGAAAATCGGCGCGCCTTGCCAACTGCGTCCCAGGTAGTTGTTAGGACCCATGATGATGCCTTTGCCGCCGTGAACGTCCATGGCGTGGCTGATGCATTCGCGGCCACGTTCGGTCAGGTGGTACTTGAGGATCGCCGACAGCACCGAAGGTTTTTCGCCGAGGTCCACCGCGTTGGCCGTCAGCATGCGCGCGGCGTCCATCAGCCAGGCATTGCCACCGATGCGCGCCATGGCTTCCTGGATGCCTTCGAAGGCCGACAACGGCACGTTGAATTGTTCACGCACCTGGGTGTACTGGCCGGTGACCAGGCTGGTGAACTTCGCCGCGCCGGTACCGACCGCGGGCAATGAAATCGAGCGCCCGACCGACAGGCAGTTCATCAGCATCATCCAGCCCTTGCCGAGCATGGCCTGGCCGCCGATCAGAAAGTCCAGCGGGATGAAGACATCCTTGCCCCAGTTCGGCCCGTTCATGAAGGCGGCGCCGAGGGGCAGATGGCGACGGCCGATCTGAACGCCGGGCGTGTCGGTGGGGATCAGCGCCAGGCTGATTCCCAGGTCTTCTTCGTCGCCCAGCAAGTGGTCCGGGTCATAGGCCTTGAAGGCCAGGCCGAGGAGGGTGGCGACCGGGCCTAGGGTGATGTAGCGCTTTTCCCAGTTCAGGCGCAGGCCAAGGGTTTCCTCGCCTTGCCACTCGCCTTTGCAGATGATCCCGGTGTCGGGCATCGCCCCGGCGTCGGACCCGGCCAGTGGGCCGGTCAGCGCGAAGCAGGGGATGTCGTCGCCACGGGCCAGTCGCGGCAGGTAATGGTTGCGTTGTTCGTCGGTGCCGTAATGCAGCAACAGTTCCGCGGGGCCGAGGGAATTGGGGACCATGACGGTGGAAGCCAGGTCGCCGCTGCGGGTGGCGAGCTTCATTGCCACCTGGGAGTGGGCATAGGCGGAGAACCCCTTGCCACCGTATTCCTTGGGAATGATCAGGGCGAAAAAACCATGCTCCTTGATGTGTGCCCACGCTTCGGGCGGCAGGTCCATCGCCTGGCCGATCTGCCAGTCGCTGACCATCGCACAAAGCGCTTCGGTAGGGCCGTCGAGGAACGCCTGCTCCTCGTCGGTCAGACGAACCTTGGGGTAAGCCAGCAGCGTGTCCCAGTCTGGCCGTCCACTGAAAAGCTCGCCATCCCACCATACCGTGCCAGCGTCGATGGCGTCGCGCTCGGTCTGGGACATGGGCGGCAGGGTTTTCTGGAACCAGTCGAACATCGGCGCGCTGAAGTATTTGCGGCGCAGGTCCGGTAGCAGCAGCGGTGCCGCGATGGCGGCGAGCACCAGCCAGAGAACGAGCATCAGCCAGCCGGGTGCATGGCTGGCGGTGCCCATCACCAGCAAGTAGACGGCGACGATGCCCAGCGCCGGTAGCGGGGCGGTGCGACGATGCGCCAGCCAGGCTACCCCGACGACCAGAACCAGTATCCACAACAACAGCATAAGTGATCCTCCGTGAACCAAGGCAAAACCGACCTTCAGAGCTTAGACGGCCCCTGCAAAACCGGCAGTCGGCGCGATGTGATTGATTTCGTGGGAAACCCTCGACGTATCGCGCCAGTCTGGTTGGCAACAACCGTGGGAAATCGTTCGTTGCCAGCGTGAGAAAACGCCATTGTTTGGCGCAAATGCCGTGTCGGCCCCGGCTGGGTCGACAGCGCGCGTCGGCTCCGTGGCGGGTAATGATTTGAGCCGTTCCTCATCCGGCGTATGCTGCTGCGGCATTTATCCTTTGAGGAAGCCGAGATGCTGAAGATTTGGGGCCGGAAGAACTCATCGAATGTTCGAAAGGCGTTGTGGTGTGCCGAGGAACTGGGACTGGCCTACGAGGCCATCGATGCCGGCGGGGCCTTCGGTGTGGTGGACACGCCGCAGTACCGCGCCAAGAACCCCAACGGTCGGGTTCCGATGCTGGAAGACGAAGGCTTCGTGCTCTGGGAGTCGAATACCATCGTTCGCTACCTGGCCGCTCGTCATGCATCGGGTTCGGCTTGGTACCCCGACGATGTCCAGGCCCGGGCCAAGGCAGAGAAGTGGATGGACTGGACCACGTCCAGCTTCGCGGCCCCGTTTCGCACGGTATTCTGGGGCGTCCTGCGCACCCCGCCCGAGCAGCAGGACTGGGTTGCCATCAAGGCGGCGATCAAGGAGTGCGACGACCTGCTGGCGATGGTCGACCAGGCCCTGGCCGAACAGCCTTACCTTGGCGGTGATGAAATCGGCATGGGCGACATTCCCCTCGGCAGTTTCATTTATGCCTGGTTCGAGATGCCCATAGAGCGCGCCGCGCTGCCGAACCTCCAAGCCTGGTATGCACGGCTCAGGCAGCGTTCGGCCTATCAGAAAGCTGTCATGACCGCGTTGACTTAATAGTTACTATCGACACACTTCACTGTACTTGTGCGGCGACGCCACGCACCATTGCCTTCGTGCGCCATGGTTGCATTGCTCGCCGTGCGCCCTTATCTAGTGTTCTTCTTCCCCTTCTTGGTGCGTAATCCGATATGAGTTCCGCTCTGTCCATACGGCAGTTAACCAAAACCTACGGCAACGGTTTCCAGGCCCTGAGTGGTATCGATCTGGACGTCGCCGAAGGTGATTTCTTCGCCTTGCTTGGCCCGAACGGGGCAGGAAAATCCACGACCATCGGCATTCTTTCCACTCTGGTGAACAAGACCAGCGGCACGGTCAATGTCTTCGGCCACGACCTGGACCGCGCGCCCGCCGCGCTCAAGCGCTGCATCGGCGTGGTGCCTCAGGAATTCAATTTCAACCAGTTCGAAAAGACCTTCGACATCGTCGTGACCCAGGCCGGCTACTACGGCATCCCACCGAAGATTGCCAACGAGCGCGCCGAACAGTACCTGACCCAACTGGGCTTGTGGGACAAGCGCGACGTGCCGTCCCGTTCGTTGTCCGGTGGCATGAAGCGACGTTTGATGATTGCGCGCGCGCTGGTGCATGAACCGCGCCTGCTGATCCTCGATGAACCGACCGCGGGCGTGGACATCGAACTGCGCCGTTCGATGTGGACCTTCCTGACCGAGCTGAACCAGAAAGGCATCACCATTATCCTCACGACGCATTATCTGGAAGAAGCCGAGCAGCTGTGCCGCAATATCGGCATCATCGACCACGGCACTATCGTCGAGAACACCAGCATGCGGCAGTTGCTGAGCCAATTGCACGTGGAAACCTTTTTGCTGGATCTCAAGCATGACTTGAGCGTCACCCCTCAGCTCGTAGGCTATCCGGCCCGGCTGCTGGACGGCCACACCCTGGAAGTCCAGGTCGACAAATCCGTCGGCATTACCGGGCTGTTCACCCAGCTGGCCCTGCAAAACATCGAAGTGCTGAGCCTGCGCAACAAGACCAATCGCCTTGAGGAGTTGTTCGTGTCCCTGGTGGAAAAAAACCTGGCGAAGGTGGCGGTATGAGTTCGGAACTGCGCCCCAACCTGATCGCCCTCAATACGATCGTTTATCGCGAAGTCCGACGCTTCATGCGGATCTGGCCGCAGACCTTGCTGCCCCCGGCCATCACGATGGTTTTGTACTTTGTGATCTTCGGTAACCTGATCGGCCGGCAGATCGGCGACATGGGCGGCTTTACGTACATGGACTACATCGTGCCGGGGCTGATCATGATGTCGGTGATCACCAACTCCTACGGCAACGTCGTGTCGAGTTTCTTCGGCAGCAAATTCCAGCGTTCGATCGAAGAACTGATGGTCTCACCGGTTTCGCCCCATACGATCCTGATCGGGTTTGCCTTGGGCGGTGTGTTGCGAGGATTGGCGGTGGGCCTGATCGTGACCCTGCTGTCGCTGTTCTTCACCGACCTGCAGGTGCATCACCTGGGCGTGACGATCCTGGTGGTGGTGCTGACGGCTACGATCTTTTCGCTGCTGGGTTTCATCAATGCCGTGTTTGCGCGCAACTTCGACGACATCTCCATCATCCCGACCTTCGTACTGACGCCGCTGACCTACCTGGGTGGGGTGTTCTATTCGATCTCCTTGCTGCCCCCGTTCTGGCAGACCGTATCGCTGGCCAACCCGGTGTTGCATATGGTCAACGCGTTTCGCTACGGGATCCTTGGGGTGTCGGACATTCGCATCAGTATCGCGATCACCTTCATGCTGGTGGCGACCGTGGTGCTTTACGTGGGGTGCGCGCGGTTGCTGGTGAGTGGGCGGGGAATGCGTACCTGAGATTGTCTTGGGTTCTTCGTTTTTTTGGGGTGCGTGAATACACACACCCCAAAATCATCACATCCGACTCCGCTTGCGCCGCCTCCATTGTCTGGTAACCCACCAGCGCCAGTACGCCATCGTCACGAAATATGCCAGCGCCCCAAGCACCAACCCAGTCACCACCGAACCCAACAGAAACGGCTGCCACAACGTCGCCAGCTGGTGGGTGATCCACTCCCAGGTCAATTCGTCCGGCAACGTCCGGGCTGGCACATCCATCAGCCAGGCGCCGGTTTGATAAGTGCAGAAGAACACCGCCGGCATGGTGATGGGGTTGGTCAGCCAGACCAGGCTCACGGCAATCGGAATGTTGCCGCGAACCGTGATGGCCAGCGCCGCGGCCAGCAGCATTTGCAGGGGAATGGGCAAGAAAGCGGCGAACAGGCCGACGGCCATCGCCCGGGCGACCGAATGGCGATTGAGGTGCCAAAGGTTGGGGTCGTGCAGCAGCGTACCGAGAAAGCGTAAGGATTTGTGTTCCCGAATGCTCGCTGGGTCAGGCATGTAACGTTTGAATAGGCGCCGGGGCATAAGGCTTCTCGGTCGGATCACAGCAGTCAGGCCGCAAGTATGTCCGGATTCTACGACTGACAGATTCAGACTTTGTGACAATTGATAACGCGCAGGGTGCCATTGAGCGTCTAAGCCTGGAGAGGGAACTCTCAAGGATGGGCTTATGCGCACGGCAATGGTCGCGCTTGCACTGGGGCTGCTGGCCCCGATTTTTCTACCGGCCTTGCCGCCGTCCTGGTTGATTGCAGCCATGACTGTGGCGGCGTTGTTGGTGTTGCCGACCCGTACGTACTGGGCAGGCTTGTTCTTCATCGGGCTGGCCTGGGCCTGTTTTTGCGCACAGCTCGCATTGGACGATCGGTTGTCCGTCGCGCTGGAGGGTGAGACTCGCTGGGTCGAGGGGCGGGTCGTCGGTTTGCCGCAACAGGGTGATGGCGTCGTGCGTTTCGAGCTCGCCGATGCGCATTCCCGGCGTACGCGTTTGCCGGCGTCGATGCGCCTGGCCTGGTATGGCGGGCCGCTGGTCAGTAGTGGAGAGACGTGGCGCCTGGCGGTGAAACTCAAGCGACCCGCGGGGTTGCTCAATCCCCATGGCTTCGACTATGAGGCCTGGCTGTTGAGCAGGGGGATCGGTGCGACCGGCACCGTCAAGGATGGTTCGCTGCTACAACCGGCCAAGGGCGCCTGGCGCGATGGGGTGCGCCAGGCACTGGCAAAGGTCGATGCCCAGGGCCGTTCCGGTGCGCTGCTGGCGTTGATCCTCGGCGACGGCGCCGGGTTGAGCCGCGAAGAATGGCGGGTGCTGCAAGACACCGGCACCGTCCATCTGCTGGTGATTTCCGGGCAGCATATTGGCCTGCTTGCCGGCCTGGTCTATCTGCTGGTGGCGGGGGCGGCGCGTTATGGCGTCTGGCCGGCGCGTTTGCCGTGGTTGCCCTGGGCGTGCGCCCTGGCATTTGCCGCGGCCCTGGGGTACGGCCTGCTCGCCGGGTTCGATGTGCCGGTGCGACGGGCCTGCGCAATGATTGGCCTGGTGCTGTTGTGGCGCTTGCGTTTCCGCCAGGCTCAACCCTGGTGGGCCTGGATGGCGGCGTTCGTCGGGGTGCTGGTGCTGGATCCGCTGGCCAGCCTGCGGCCAGGCTTCTGGTTGTCGTTCGCTGCGGTGGCGATATTGATGTTCACTGTTGGCGGTCGCCTGGGGCCGTGGCGCTGGTGGCAGACGTGGACCCGCGCCCAGTGGTTCATTGCCCTGGGGCTGTGCCCGCTGTTATTGATCCTGGGACTGCCGGTCAGCCTCAGCGGTCCTTTGATCAACCTGCTGGCGGTACCCTGGATCAGCCTGTTGGTGTTGCCCTCGGCACTGCTTGGCACGGCGTTGTTGCCGGTCCCCTTCGTCGGTGAAAGCCTGCTCTGGATCGCCGGCGGGCTGCTCGATCTGCTGTTCAATGGGCTCGGCTTGGCTGCCGGGCAAGTGCCGGCCTGGGTGCCTCTCGCCATACCGCTGTGGGCGTGGTGCATTGCAGCGACCGGTGCTCTGCTGTTGTTGCTGCCCGAGGGCGTGCCCCTACGCCTCCTCGGATGGCCGATGTTGTTGCTGATGGTTTTTCCTCCCAGGGACGAAGTGCCTCCGGGCCAAGCGGAAGTCTGGCAATTGGACGTCGGCCAGGGGTTGGCGATCCTGGTGCGCACCCATCGGCACACCTTGCTCTACGACGCAGGGCCGCGCTTTGGCGAGGCGGATTCAGGCGAGCGCGTGGTCGTGCCGACCTTGCACAAGCTTGGTGTGGAAAAGATCGACCTTCTGTTGCTTAGCCACGCCGATGCCGATCACGCCGGCGGAGCCCAGGCCGTGCGCAACCGATTGCCAACGACTCGGGTCATCAGCGGTGATCCGCAAGCGCTGCCCGGGGATTTGCAGGCGGGTTCATGCGATAGCGGCGAGAGCTGGGCATGGGACGGGGTCAGGTTCGAGCTCTGGCGCTGGGATTCAGCTGTCGAAAGCAATCAGAAATCCTGTGTCTTGCTGATCATGGCGGGCGAGGAGCGACTGCTGTTGACCGGCGACATCGATACCCACGCCGAGCGCGCCTTGCTCGAAGGTCCCTTGCCGGGACCGATCCAATGGCTGGCGGCACCGCACCATGGCAGCCGCAGCTCATCGTCGATGGCGCTGCTGGCGCGGCTCAAACCTCATTCGGTGTTGATATCCAGGGGGCGGAGCAACGCGTTCGGCCATCCGCACCCCTGGGTGATCGAGCGATACAGGAGGTTGGGCCTGTCGATTTTCGACAGCGCCGAGCAGGGCGCCATTCGTCTGCAACTGGGCGCCTTCGCGCCGGCGCGCACCCAGGCAGGTGTTCGGCGTTACTGGCGTGACCGGCTGGCCGCGGGGGCTTGGACAGAACATTGACCCAGCTCGTCAGTCATGGTCGTGTTGTCGGCGGCACGGGTCTGCACCGCGCGTCTGTATGATAAAGTGGCGCACTTTTTCGAGGGGGCAGTCACTGTGTGGGAATTGGTCAAATCCGGCGGCTGGATGATGTTGCCGATCATTCTGAGTTCCATCGCGGCATTGGGAATCGTTGCCGAACGCCTGTGGACCCTGCGGGTCAGCCGCGTGACCCCGGAGCATCTGCTCGGGCAGGTCTGGGTCTGGATCAAGGACAAGCAGTTGAACAAGGACAAGCTCAAGGAGTTGCGTGCCAGTTCGCCGCTGGGCGAAATCCTTGCGGCGGGCCTGGCGAACTCCAAGCATGGCCGCGAGATCATGAAGGAGTGCATCGAAGAGGCGGCTGCCCGGGTCATCCATGAGTTGGAGCGCTATCTCAATGCCTTGGGAACCATTGCCGCCATGGCCCCGTTGCTGGGATTGCTGGGCACGGTGCTGGGCATGATCGATATTTTCAGTGCATTTACCGGGACCGGCATGACAACCAATGCATCGGTGCTGGCCGGTGGCATTTCCAAGGCGTTGATCACCACCGCAGCCGGTTTGATGGTGGGAATCCCCTCGGTATTTTTCCATCGTTTTCTGCAACGTCGCGTCGATGAGTTGGTGGTGGGCATGGAGCAGGAAGCCATCAAGTTGGTCGAGGTGGTGCAGGGCGACCGCGATGTGGACCTGGCCGGGGGCAAGAAGTGAAATTCCGCCGCAAACCTCGGGAAAACATCGAGATCAATCTCGCGTCGCTGATCGACGTGGTATTCATCCTGCTGCTGTTTTTCGTCGTGACCACCACGTTTACCCGGGAGACCCAGCTCAAGGTCGAATTGCCGCAGGCCGTCAGTGGCTCGCCGGCCGAAGACCAGCAACTGAAGAACCTGGAGGTCACCATCAGCGCCGAAGGGACGTTCTCGGTCAACAACAATCTGTTGCCCAAAAGTGACCTGGCGAGCCTGATCGAGGCCCTGCAGAGGGAGTCCGGCGGCGATACCAGCCTGCCACTCTCCATCAGCGCCGACGGCAAGACGCCTCATCAATCGGTCATCACCGCCATGGACGCCGCCGGCAAGCTCGGCTTCAGCCATCTGCGCATGACCACCGTCGAGGCGGCGCCCGCACCCTGATGGCCATGTCCGATCGATTGCTTGCCGCCTGGTATGAAGGGCATCCCGCCCTCGCGCTACTGCGGCCACTTGAATGGCTGTACCGACGCGTCGTGGTCGGCAAACGCGAGCGTTTCCTGGCAGGCGAGGGTGAGGTCTACCAGCCGCCCGTGCCGCTGATCGTGGTTGGCAATATCACCGTTGGCGGCACTGGCAAGACGCCGCTGATTCTGTGGATGATCGAGCATTGCCGGCGCAGTGGCCTGCGGGTCGGCGTGGTCAGCCGGGGCTACGGCGCCAAGCCGCCGCAAGTTCCCTGGCGGGTCGCGGCGGACCAGGGCGCCGACGTCGCGGGCGACGAGCCGCTGCTGATCGTCCAGCGCACCGGCGTGCCATTGATGATCGATCCCGATCGCAGTCGCGCTGTCCGGGCTTTGTTGGAAACCGAGCCGCTGGATCTGATCCTGTCCGACGATGGCATGCAGCATTATCGCCTGGCGCGGGACCTTGAACTGGTATTGATCGACAATGCCCGGGGCCTGGGCAACCGGCGTTGCCTGCCTGCCGGTCCGCTGCGCGAGCCGGCCGAGCGCCTGCAATCGGTCGACGCCGTACTGTTCAACGGCGCCAGCGCTGATCGCGAGGACGGCTTCGCCTTCCAGCTCCAACCCACCCTGCTGGTCAACCTGGCCAGCGGCGAACGGCGCCCCCTCGATCATTTTCCACCCGGCCAGGCCCTGCACGCCGTGGCCGGCATCGGCAATCCGCAGCGTTTCTTCACGACCCTTGAAACGCTACACTGGCGGCCAATACCGCACGGGTTTGCCGATCATGCCGAATACAGTGCCCAGGCGTTGAGTTTTACGCCGTCCCTGCCGGTGGTCATGACGGAAAAGGACGCGGTCAAGTGCCGTGCCTTCGCCGCGCCCGACTGGTGGTACCTGGCGGTGGACGCAGCACCTTCGCCGGCCTTCGCGGCCTGGTTCGATACGCAGCTGATGCGCCTGTTGCCGGATCGGCTCTTGCCTTAAACGTTTTTCCAGGGGATTTTTCATGGACACCAAACTGCTCGATATCCTGGCTTGCCCGGTCTGCAAAGGCCCGCTCAAGCTCAGCGCCGACAAGACCGAGCTGATCAGCAAGGGCGCCGGCCTGGCCTATCCGATTCGCGACGGCATCCCGGTGATGCTCGAGAGCGAAGCCCGCACCCTGACCACCGATGAGCGCCTGGATAAATGACCACAGCCTTTACCGTCGTCATTCCGTCGCGCTTCGCCTCGACGCGCCTGCCTGGCAAGCCGTTGTTGTTGATCGCCGGCAAGCCGATGATCCAGCATGTCTGGGAACAGGCCAGCAAGAGCAGCGCCCAGCGCGTAGTGGTCGCGACGGACGATGCGCGCATCGTTGAGGCGTGCGAGGGCTTTGGCGCCGAGGTGGTGATGACGCGCGAGGACCACAACTCTGGTACTGATCGCCTGGCGGAAGTGGCCGCGAAGCTCGGGCTGGCGCCCGATGCCATCGTCGTCAACGTGCAGGGCGACGAGCCATTGATACCGCCAAGTGTCATCGACCAGGTGGCCGCGAACCTGGCGGCCCATCCCGAGGCGCGCATGGCCACCCTGGCCGAGCCGATCGAGGACGTGCCGACGCTGTTCAACCCCAATGTGGTCAAAGTGGTCAGCGACCTCAACGGCCTCGCGCTCACGTTCAGTCGCGCCACCTTGCCCTGGGCCCGGGAGGCCTTCGCGCAGAGCCGCGACGTGCTGCCCGACGGCGTGCCTTACCGCCGCCATATCGGCATCTATGCCTACCGCGCCGGTTTCCTCCAGGACTTCGTCGCCTGGGGGCCGTGCTGGCTGGAAAATACTGAGGCCCTGGAGCAACTGCGCGCATTGTGGCATGGCGTGCGGATCCACGTCGCCGATGCCTTGATCGCGCCTCCGACCGGGGTGGATACCCCCGAAGACCTTGAGCGCGTTCGTCGCCTGCTGGAGGCTTGATGCGGGTTCTGTTCGTCTGTCTTGGCAATATCTGCCGGTCGCCCACAGCCGAAGGTATCTTGCGCCACAAATTGCGCGAAGCCGGGCTGCAAGAGCAGGTGGAAGTCGCTTCCGCCGGCACCGGCGACTGGCATGTCGGTAAAGCGCCGGACAAACGCAGCATGGCCGCGGCCCTGCGTCGCGGCTACGATTTATCGGCCCAGCGAGCCCGGCAGGTGACCCGCGCCGATTTCGCCACCTATGACCTGATCCTGGCGATGGACAGCAGCAACCTGCGCAACCTCAAGGTCTTGCAACCGGCCAATGCCCGAGCAGAGCTGGACCTTTTCCTGCGTCGCTACGAAGCCGAACTCGATGACGTGCCTGACCCTTACTACGACGGTGAGCAAGGTTTCGAGCAGGTGCTGGATCTGATCGAGCGCGCCACGGATCGTCTGGTGATCGAATTGAAGGGGCGGTTATGACCTTGCAAGTCCAGACGGGCGTCAGCCTCAAGCCGTACAACAGCTTCGGCGTGGATGTCGGCGCCCGGCTGTTCGCCGAAGCCCACAGCGATACGGATGTTCGGGAAGCCTTGGCCTATGCCGCTGGCCACGACGTGCCGCTGCTGGTCATTGGCGGCGGCAGCAACCTGTTGCTGACCGGCGACATCAACGCGCTCGTGTTACGCATGGCCAGCCGGGGGATTCGCTTGCTCGTCGATGACGGCGAGCGGGTGGTGATCGAGGCCGAGGCCGGGGAGCCGTGGCATCCGTTTGTCCAGCACACGCTGGCGCAAGGTTGGTCGGGCCTGGAAAACCTCAGTCTGATTCCCGGTACGGTGGGGGCGGCGCCGATGCAGAACATCGGTGCCTACGGTGTGGAAATAAAGGATGTTTTCGCCGGCCTCACCGCGTTGGATCGCTACACCGGCGAGCTGCGCGATTTCACCGTCGACGAATGCGCCTTCGCCTACCGCGACAGCCTGTTCAAGCAGCAGCCGGACCGCTGGTTGATCCTGCGGGTGCGCTTTGCCCTCAGCCGTATCGCGCATTTGCACCTGGAATACGGCCCGGTGCGCCAGCGCTTGACCGAACAAGGCATCGACCAGGCGACGCCTGCCGATGTCAGCCGGGCGATCTGCAGCATCCGCAGCGAGAAACTCCCAGACCCCGCCGTACTCGGCAACGCCGGGAGTTTTTTCAAGAATCCATTGGTGCCGGCCGCTCACGTGGCGCATCTCAAGGCGCAATACCCCGACCTGGTGGCTTATCCACAGGCTGGTGGGCAGATGAAAATCGCCGCCGGCTGGCTGATCGAGCGGGCCGGTTGGAAAGGGTTCCGCGAAGGCGACGCCGGAGTGCATAAGTTGCAGGCGCTGGTGTTGGTCAACTATGGCAATGCCACGGGGCTGGAGCTGCTGGATCTGGCTCGACGGATTCAGAAAGACATCGCCGAGCGTTTCCAGGTCGAGCTGGAAATGGAACCTAATCGGTATTGATAGCCCTCGCAATCGCGTCAGGAAAAACGCCCTGCACCGCCCGCACAATGTGATTTGTGCAGGATTGTGCAGGGCGTTTTGCGTGTTCCTGGGTTAATTTAACTGGCTGATGATGCGAGCATTCGCGTCCCAAGGCCCGGTGCAGACGCTTGCTTGCGTATGCGCAACGAAGAGCCCGATTAGCCTGAGCCAATCTGCGATACCGAACCGATAACCCAACGGCAGATGGCTCGACCCTCATAACTCGATAACGATGCGGGCGTGCCCATGATTACCCTGAAACTCAATGGAAAAGATCACTCACTGGATGTGACCGAGGACATGCCTCTGCTATGGGCGATCCGAGACGTGGCCGGCTATAACGGCACCAAGTTCGGCTGCGGCATGGGCCTGTGCGGCGCCTGCACCATCCACATCGACGGCGCCCCGGCGCGCAGTTGCATCACGCCGATCGGCTCAGTGAAAGGCCAGAACATCAGCACCATCGACGCGCTTCACGTCGATCCGGTCGGGCAGGTCGTGCAGAAGGCCTGGCTGGATACCGCCGTCGCCCAATGCGGCTATTGCCAGGGCGGGCAAATCATGTCCGCCACCGCGTTGCTCAAGACCAACCCCAACCCCAGCGACGAGCAGATCGAAGAAGCCATGGCTGGCAACATCTGCCGCTGCGGTACGTATAACCGGATCAAGACCGCGATCCGCCAGGCTTCCACTCACTTGAAGGAGGCCAAGGCATGAGCCGCTTGCCCGCTGATTTCGCGCTGAGCAACCTCAGCCGTCGTGGATTTCTCAAGGGCGCCAGCGCCACCGGCGTGCTGGTCCTGGCCGCCACTTGGGGCCTGCCGGATGCCTTTGCCGAAGAGAAGAAGTTCGGCGCCGAGGGCATGCCCCATGGCGCGGTCGATGATCCGAAGGTGTACGTCAGTATCGCCGCCGACGGCAGCGTGACAGTGATCTGCAACCGTTCGGAAATGGGCCAGGGCGTGCGTACCAGCCTGAGCATGGTAGTGGCCGACGAACTGGATGCCGACTGGGCGCTCGTCAAGGTCCGGCAGGCGCCGGCGGACGAGGCGCGTTTCGGCAACCAGGACACCGACGGTTCACGCAGCATGCGTCACTGGTACGAGCCGATGCGTCGTTGCGGTGCCGCGGCCCGGACCATGCTCGAACTCGCCGCCGCTGCGCAGTGGAAGGTGCCGGCGCAAGAATGCCGTGCACAGCTGCACAAAGTGGTGCATGAACCTTCAGGGCGCGAGTTGGGTTATGGCGAGCTGGCTGCCGCCGCCAGTGCCTTGCCGGTACCGGCTCGCGACAGCCTACGCCTCAAGCAGCCCTCGGAGTTCCGCTACATCGGCAAGCAAGCGAGCCGCGCCATCGATGGCGCAGACATCGTCAACGGTCGTGCGGTCTTTGGCGCCGATGTGCATTTCGACGGAATGCTCTACGCCGTCGTGGCCCGTCCGCCGGTCTATGGCGGCAAGGTCAAGTCCGTGGATAGCAGCGCAGCGCTGAAAGTACCTGGTGTGGTCAAAGTGCTGCAGATCGAAGGGCGCCCGTTGCCTTCCGAGTTCCAACCCCTGGGCGGCGTCGCCGTGGTGGCGAAGAACACTTGGGCGGCGATCAAGGGCCGCGATGCACTGAAGATCCAGTGGGACGATGGCCCGAACGCTGGTTATGACTCCATTGCCTACCGCGGGGAACTGGAAGCGGCCGCCCTCAAGCCCGGAAAAGTCCTGCGCAGCACCGGCGATCTCGACGGTGCGCTGACCCAGGCTGATTCAACTCTTGACGCGTCGTATTACCTGCCGCACCTGTCCCAGTCGCCCATGGAACCGATGGTGGCCGTCGCCCGGTTCAAGGACGGTGAATGCGAGGCCTGGGCACCCAGCCAGGCACCGCAGGTGACCCGTGAACGCGTGGCCGAGCGCCTGGGCATTCCTTTCGAAAAGGTCACGGTGAACATCACGCTGCTGGGCGGCGGTTTCGGACGCAAGTCGAAACCCGACTTCGTCGTCGAAGCGGCTGTCCTCGCCAAGGAATTTCCCGGCCAGGCCGTACGGGTGCAATGGACCCGCGAGGACGATATCCATCACTCGTATTTCCATACGGTATCGGCTGAATACCTGAAGGCCGGCCTGGACAAGAACGGCATGCCCTCCGCTTGGCTGCACCGCACCGTGGCCCCGACCATCACCGCGCTGTTCGCGCCCGGCATGACCCATGAAGCACCATTCGAAGTGGGCATGGGCGTGACGAACATGGCCTACGCCATTCCCAACATGCGCCTGGAAAACCCCGAGGCGGTGGCCCATACCCGGGTTGGCTGGTATCGCTCGGTCTCGAACATTCCCCATGGCTTCGCGATCCAGAGTTTCATCGACGAACTGGCCCACAAGGCCGGCCAGGATCCGCTGAAATACCACCTCAAGTTGCTGGGCCCGGACCGCAAGATCGATCCGAATTCCCTGAATGACGGTTGGAACTACGGCGAATCCCCCGAGCGTTATCCCATCGACACGGCGCGGATCCGTACCGTGCTGGAAACCGCCGCGAAGGCCGCCGGTTGGGGACGTGAGCTACCCAAGGGGTGGGGATTGGGATTGGCGGTGCACTACAGCTTCGTCACTTATGTGGCGGCGGCGATCGAAATCGAGGTCAAGGACGACGGCACGGTGATCGTGCACAAGGCGGACATCGCCGTGGACTGCGGCCCGCAGATCAACCCTGAGCGCATCCGCTCGCAGTTCGAAGGTGCCTGCGTCATGGGGCTGGGCAATGCGATGGTCGGCGAGATCAGCTTCAAGGATGGCAAGGTGCAGCAGGACAATTTC
This sequence comes from Pseudomonas sp. R4-84, assembly GCF_054130985.1. NCBI lineage: Bacteria > Pseudomonadati > Pseudomonadota > Gammaproteobacteria > Pseudomonadales > Pseudomonadaceae > Pseudomonas > Pseudomonas sp. R4-84. The sequence goes on along the minus strand of NZ_CP096390.1, from coordinate 3,932,518 downwards.
CATATGTACGAAGTGGCGCGAATGTCCCTGGCGCCCAAGGAAGTGGCGGTGCATCTGGTTACTCCGCCGGGCGAGGTGCCGTTGGGCGGTGTTGGCGAACCGGGCGTGCCGCCCATTGCGCCGGCCTTGTGCAACGCGATCTTCGCTGCCACTGGCAAGCGTATCCGCAATCTGCCCGTGCGTTATCAGCTGCAAGGCTGGCAACAGGCCAAAGCCTGATGGACAGCGTTGACCTGAACGTATTGCGCAGCGTCTTGGAATGGCGCCGCGCTGGGCAGCGGGTGGTGTTGTTCACCGTGGTTCAGACCTGGGGCACCGCGCCCAGACCTCCGGGGGCCATGTTGGCCCTGCGCGAGGACGGCGTGGTGATCGGTTCGGTATCGGGCGGTTGTGTCGAGGATGACCTGATCGCCCGGCTGCACGACGGCCGTATTCCCGAGGACGGTCCGCCGGTGCAACTCATCACCTACGGCGTCACCCGCGAAGAGGCAGCGCGCTTCGGCCTGCCGTGTGGCGGTACGTTGCGCCTGACCGAAGAGCGGGTCGGCGATCCTGCCTGGGTCGCCGAATTGCTTGAGCGATGCGAGGCCCATGAAATCGTCGCCCGGGAGCTGACGATCGCCAGTGGCAATGTGACTCTGGCGCCGGCGAGCAAAACCGACGCCCTGGTGTTCGACGGGCAGCTGCTGCGAGCCATTTATGGCCCACGTTGGCGGTTGCTGTTGATCGGCGCTGGGCAACTGTCCCGTTACGTGGCGGAAATGGCCCGATTGCTGGATTTCGAGGTGCTGATCTGCGATCCGCGCAAGGAGTTTGTCTACGGTTGGGAAGAACAGCATGGCCGCTTCGTTACCGGCATGCCCGACGAAGCGGTTCTGGACATCCAGACCGACGAACGCACGGCGATCGTGGCCCTGACCCATGATCCGCGCCTGGACGACATGGCACTGCTCACCGCCCTGGATTCCAAGGCCTTTTACGTCGGCGCCCTGGGCTCGCGGGTCAACAGCCAGAAGCGCCGAGATAACCTGGCTCAGCTAGGCTTGTCCGCAGAGGCGATCGGACGCTTGCATGGACCAATCGGCCTGCACATTGGCAGCCACACGCCGGCGGAGATCGCTTTGTCGCTGTTGGCTGAAATCGTGGCCATCAAAAATGGCGTGGAACTGCGGCAGAAAAAAACGTTGTAGGCCGTGGACGAGGAGGGCGTATGGAAAAGTCGATTGGCGTGATCATCCTGGCGGCGGGATCGGGCAGTCGCTTTCGTCAGGTAGCCGGCGCGGACAAGGATAAGTTGCTGGCCGACTGCACGGGGCGTGACGGCGCCGTCAGATCGGTAATCGAGCATGTGTTGGTCAACCTGCCGGCATCCTTGGAACGGCGCGTTCTGGTGGTGAACAACGACCGGCCGCAAGCCATTCGCATGGCCCAGGCCTATGGCTGCGATATCGTGGAACTGAACTCCCCCGGCCTGGGGGATAGCATTGCCGCGGGTGTCCAGGCCTGCCCGGATGCCGATGGCTGGCTGATTATGCTGGGCGATATGCCTTTCATCCTACCGTCGAGCATCGAGCAAGTGGCCGCGGTAATTAGCGAGGAGGGCATCAGCGTGCCGGTCCTCACCGGTGAGTACGGACACCCGGTGGGATTTGGTCGTGGGTTCGGGCCGAAACTGATGGCACTGACAGGGGATTTTGGTGCCAAGGCGCTGTTTACCGGAGCGCAAGTGCTTGAGGTTCCGGTGGACGACCCTGGCGTAACCTGGGATGTCGATGTGCCAGAGGCGCTGGCCTTCAAATAAACCGTCGACGATGGACCATGACTGGTGTCGGCTGCACATCCCGTGTGGGAGCTTTAGTGGATATAAATCCTGCGCCTGGCCCGAATCTCCTGTGGGAGCGAGCCTGCTCGCGATAGCCGTCTGGCATCCACCATGGGTGCAAGCTGAGCCGGCGCCATCGCGAGCAGGCTCGCTCCCACATTGGATCTTCAGTGGATATAAATCCTGAGGCCGGCCCGAATCTCCTGTGGGAGCGAGCCTGCTCGCGATAGCGGTCTGGCATTCACCCTGGTTGCAAGCTGAGCCGGCGCCATCGCGAGCAAGCCCGCTCCCACATTGGATCTTCAGTGGATATAAATCCTGAAGCCGGCCCGAATCCCCTGTGGGAGCGAGCCTGCTCGCGATAGCGGTCTGCCATTCACCATGGTTGCAAGCTGAGCCGGCGCCATCGCCAGCAAGCTCGCTCCCACATTGGATCTTCAGTGGATATAAGTCCTGAAGCCGGCCCGAATCCCCTGTGGGAGATTCTATGGTGCATGGCTAGCCCTTAGATGCCTTTTGGTAAGTATTCGCTCTGGTTCTTCAACAGAGCGAATACCACTCGGGCAAGCTTGCGGGCCAGTGCCACTAATGCTTCGGTTGTGCTTAGCCCTCGAGCCCGCAGAGCCCCATAAAAACCCTTCCACGCCGCTGTGCGGCTCGCCGACATCGCGGCGTTGTGCATCAATCGGCGCGCCTCCGGGTCACCTCGCTTAGACAGGCAGCGGCGTCCCTTCTTTTTTCCCGAGTCCGATATGCGCAGGTCCAGCCCTAGAAAAGCGATGAAGGCATCGGCATTTCTGAAATCTCCACGCTGAAACGACGTAAGTAAACGCGCACCGCTCAACAGCCCGATTCCTTCGACTTTCATGCAGCGCTTGAGCTGACTGCCCAGACCGGCTGCATCCAATTGCGTCTGGATTGTTTTCTCAAGCAAGATTTCCAGTCGCTGCATGGCCTTTATCTGGTTCTCAAAGGCCGTTTTGAGCAACGGTTCGTTCGACCAACTTTGCTTGAGGCTGACACGCGCCTGAACCAAGGCTGCCCGGCGCCGGAAAAGGCTTATAAGCCGGCAATACAGGGGCGATGGCGGGGTCCACGGGTGCAACTGGTGGCCTTCGTTGTTCAAGTAGCGAGCCAACAACCGAGCATCCAGCGCATCGGTTTTGGCGCGAACTTTCACACCTTTGCGGTAATGGCTGAGTTCGTAGCCGCCGATCATGTAGATCACACAGCCCTGCGCATAAGCCAGGTCGGCGAAGTCCTGGTGATAGATATTGGTGGCCTCGATGGCGACATCCACTGGCGCAGGCAATTCCTTGAGCCACTTCTTGATCGCAGCTTTGGTGTTGGGGATCGCTTCCAGTCGATCTGTTTCTGCGTGATAAATCACCAACTCATCTTTGGCGACATCAACCCCCACGATCGGCTTTGCGACAGAAACCGGCATTGCCATTGAAAATCCTCCGCGCTAAGGTTTGAACACTTGAAGGGTTCACCCAGAGGCGCAGGCTTGTTCCTATCGTCGGTCTAGGCCAGATGCATTCTTTATCGGCGCTTGGGTGAAAGGAGGAGGGGTGAAATCTCCCACGGTCTGTACTGCGCGAACAGTCAGAATCGAGCCTTGTCCCTCCTCCTCCCTTCAAGCCCTACCATACAAGCGAGCTTGCTCGCGATAGCGGTCTAGCATTCCCCATGGGTGCAAGCTGAGCCGGCGCCATCGCGAGCAAGCTCGCTCCCACATTGGATCCTCAGTGGATATAAATTCTGAAGCCGGCCCGAATCTCCTGTGGGAGCGAGCCTGCTCGCGATAGCGTTCTTGCATTCACCCTGGTTGCAAGCTGAGCCGGCGCCATCGCGAGCAAGCTCGCTCCCACATTGGATCTTCAGTGGATATAAATCCTAAAGCCGGCCCGAATCCCCTGTGGGAGCGAGCCTGCTCGCGATAGCGGTCTGCCATTCACCATGGTTGCAAGCTGAGCCGGCGCCATCGCGAGCAGGCTCGCTCCCACATTGGATCTTCAGTGGATATAAGTCCTGAAGCCGGCCCGAATCCCCTGTGGGAGCGAGCCTGCTCGCGATAGCGGTCTGGCATTCACCCTGGTTGCAAGCTGAGCCGGCGCCATCGCGAGCAAGCCCGCTCCCACATTGGATCTTCAGTGGATATAAATCCTGAAGCCGGCCCGAATCCCCTGTGGGAGCGAGCCTGCTCGCGATAGCGGTCTGGCATTCACCATGGTTGCAAGCTGAGCCGGCGCCATCGCGAGCAAGCTCGCTCCCACATTGGATCTTCAGTGGATATAAATCCTGTGCCTGGCCCCGAATCCCCTGTGGGAGCGAGCTTGCTCGCGATAGCGGTCTGGCATTCACCATGGTTACAGGCTGAGCCGGCGCCATCGCGAGAGGGATGTGTTTGTATATCTGCGTGCATGAAAAAGCCCCGCCTGGCATCACCAGGCGGGGCTTTTTTACTGGGCGGTGGGATTAAGCGTGAGGTTTAGGCTCGTGCTCTTTTTCCAGCGCTTCAGTGTGACGCGGTGCGACTTCTTCAGCGGTGTGCTGAGGTTCGTCAAACGTCGGAGCCGGTTCAACCGGGGTTTCGGCGACCGGGGCAGGAGCTGCCTCGGCGACTTCTTCCACGGCCGGAGCGGGCTCGGCAGCAGGGGCTTGGGCGGCGGCAGCGGCAGCTTGTTCGGCTTCCTTCTGCAGACGCTCGGCTTCACGCTTGCGGCGACGCACTTCGCGCGGATCGTTTGGAGCGCGACCGTTCGGAGTCAAGGCGCTGACAGGGGCAGGCTCTTCAACCGGGGCCGGTGCTTCGACAACCACGGGCGCTTCGACCACTGGAGCAGGTTCGACCACTTCTGGCTCGGCCGCTTTCACCGGCTCTGGCGTCGGCTCAGGCTCGACAACGGCGGCCGTTGCGGCTGGCTCCGCAGTCCAGTTGAACGCAGTCTGCTCTTCGCGGGCAGGCTCTGGCGCCTTTTCCTCGATCGGTGCTTCGACAACCGGCTCGGCAGCAACAACGGGTGCTTCGACGATCGGCGCAGGCTCGGCGGCGACTTCAACTTCAGGCTGGGCTTCGGATGCCGGTGCGAGTTCCACTTCAGGTGAAGCGGTAGCTTCCACCGGGGCAGAGGATTCGACCACAGGCGCTTCAACCGGCGCGTTTTCCACCGCAGCGGTGGCACGTTCAGCCTGCTCGTTTGCCTGGGCTTCGGCCGGGGCGCTGATCGCGCTGCTGGCAACTGCCGCAGTGACCGCCAGGCCAGCGGCCAGGTCAGCAGCGCTTGGCGTTTCGGCGTTCTCGGTGGATTCGGATTCTTCAGAACCTTCGATCACGTTGCCATTGGCGTCGCGCTGACGCTCACGACGGTTGCTGCGACGACGCTGGCCACGGGAGCGGCGGCGTGGACGATCGCCTTCGGCGGTGTCCTGGCCGTCTTCCTGCAACTGCTCTTCGGTGTTCAGCACTTCTTCTTCGCTGGAAGCGGCGGCTGCCTGCTCGGCGCGTGGCTGGCGTTCCTCGCGTGGAGGACGCGGTGCGCGCTCTTCACGAGGCTGGCGAGCCGGACGCTCTTCAGCGACGGCGGCGGCAACGGCCGGGGCCGCATCCAATGGCTCTCGCAGTTCGCGAACGCGTTCTTCACGCTCGCCGCGAGGCTTGCGGTCTTCACGCGGCGCACGCGGTTGGCGTTCTTCACGCGGCGGACGCGGTGCGCGCTCTTCGCGGGCTACGGCCGGCGCTTCCTCACGGGCTTCGCGAGGTTGGCGCTCTTCACGCGGCTCACGTGGCGCACGCTCTTCACGCGGGGCACGTTCTTCGCGCGGCTTGCGCTCTTCGTCGCGACGACCGTTGCGGTTGCGGGTCTGCTGGCGACCGTTGCGGCGTTCTTCGTTGCGGGCCGGACGCTCGGAAGCGGCGGGCTTGGCGACGACGGTCGGGGCAGCCGGCTCTTCCTTGGTGGCGAACAGGCTGACCAGCGACTTCACCAGGCCTTTGAACAGGCTCGGTTCCGGGGCGGCGGCAGGGGCGGCAACCGGAGCGGTCACTTCGGTCGGAACCGGAGCGTTGGCGCGGGCCGGAGCGGTCTTGACCGCTGCCTCCTGGCGAACCAGGGTGCGAGTGGCGGCGGCCGGCTGGATGTCTTCCACTTCGGCAGCGGCAGCGGCGATTTCGTAGCTGGACTGGTTGGTGTGGGCTTCCGGGCTGTCATCACGCAGGCGCTGCACTTCGAAGTGCGGCGTCTCGAGATGATCGTTCGGCAGGATCACGATGCGGGCGCGGGTGCGCAGTTCGATCTTGGTGATCGAGTTGCGTTTTTCGTTGAGCAGGAACGCAGCGACCGGGATCGGCACCTGGGCGCGAACTTCGGCGGTGCGGTCCTTCAGGGCTTCTTCTTCGATCAGGCGCAGGATCGCCAGGGACAGCGATTCAACGTCACGAATGATGCCGGTGCCGCTGCAGCGTGGGCAAACGATGCCGCTGCTTTCGCCCAGGGATGGACGCAGGCGCTGACGGGACATTTCCAGCAGGCCGAAGCGCGAGATACGGCCGACCTGTACGCGGGCGCGATCGGCTTCCAGGCATTCACGGACTTTTTCTTCCACGGCGCGCTGGTTCTTGGCCGGGGTCATGTCGATGAAGTCGATGACGATCAGGCCGCCGATGTCGCGCAGGCGCAACTGACGGGCGATTTCCTCGGCGGCTTCAAGGTTGGTCTGCAGGGCTGTCTCTTCGATGTCGCTGCCTTTGGTGGCGCGCGCCGAGTTGATGTCGATGGACACCAGGGCTTCGGTCGGATCGATGACGATGGAACCGCCGGACGGCAGCTCGACGACGCGCTGGAAGGCGGTCTCGATCTGGCTTTCGATCTGGAAGCGGTTGAACAGCGGAACGCTGTCTTCGTAGAGCTTGATCTTGCTGGCGTACTGCGGCATCACCTGGCGAATGAAGGTCAGGGCTTCGTCCTGGGCTTCGACGCTGTCGATCAATACTTCGCCGATGTCCTGGCGCAGGTAATCGCGGATGGCGCGGATGATCACGTTGCTTTCCTGGTAGATCAGGAACGGCGCGGAGCGATCCAGCGATGCTTCTTTGATGGCGGTCCACAGTTGCAGCAGGTAGTCGAGGTCCCACTGCATTTCTTCGCTGCTGCGGCCCAGGCCGGCAGTGCGCACGATCAGACCCATGTCGGCGGGGGCTACCAGGCCGTTGAGGGCTTCACGCAGTTCGTTGCGCTCTTCGCCCTCGATGCGGCGGGAGATGCCGCCGGCGCGTGGGTTGTTCGGCATCAGGACCAGGTAACGGCCAGCGAGGCTGATGAAGGTGGTCAGGGCGGCGCCCTTGTTGCCACGTTCTTCTTTTTCAACCTGGACGATGACTTCCTGGCCTTCGCTCAGCACGTCCTTGATGTTGACGCGGCCTTCAGGGGCTTTCTTGAAGTATTCGCGGGAGATTTCTTTGAGGGGCAGGAAGCCATGGCGCTCGGAGCCGAAATCGACAAAGGCAGCCTCAAGGCTTGGTTCGATGCGAGTAATCCGGCCTTTATAGATATTGGCCTTCTTTTGCTCGCGTGCACCGGATTCGATATCCAGGTCGTAGAGGCGCTGGCCGTCTACCAGTGCAACACGCAACTCTTCGGGTTGAGTTGCGTTAATCAGCATTCTTTTCATGTAGTACCGTCGGTTTCCGGGCTGCCGGAAACGGCGTTCGGCACACACGACTTCTCACGGTCGGTGTCAGGTGCGTCCTGGAAATGGCGGGGCCATTCCAGTGTCCAGCGAGTTCGACCCAATGATGGCGAAGTCGCGACGGACGCGTCCTGCTTGCTGGTACTCAAGCACTCAGTCAGGAGGAGGAATCAACCGGCGCCTGTGGACGAGATGAAGCGTCTAAATATAAGCCTAGTGCTACACAGTCCGACGGTTGTACATCTCCACCCTACACGTATCCCTGATAGTTCGGGTGCTGCCGCGCGCAGAATCCGCAGCGGGTTGGCATTTACCGTGAGCTCCGAAAGGGGAAGTCACGCATCATGGCTAATTTAGGCGTTGTTTCCGAAGCTCTCGCTCGGGGTCGTTCCCGGGTGACTGCACTTTGTGAACTGGCCGTGAATGTGGCGCGCAAGGCGAGTCAGAACTCTGCTTTGCGGCGTATTTCAGGCCTCATGTCACCTGCGCTCGTTGCACCTGCAAACTCTGCCGTTACGTAGCAAGAACCCCGTAGGACGGCCTCTCGTCCTCGTGAATTGCGTTGGTCAGGGCCGGTTTTTGACCGTTAGTCCGCTGTCCAGCCACTTTTGGCGGCGTTCGCGACTATAGCAGCAATGATTAAGTGCTTCAATTCCATAAAAAATTGTTATGATCGCCGCCATGACGACTACTGCCCCTTCGACCCCTGGCGTTCAACTGCTCGAGGTCTCGCCGGAATATGCCGGCCAACGAATCGATAATTTTCTCCTTGCCCGGCTCAAAGGTGTGCCCAAGACCTTGATCTATCGCATTTTGCGCAAAGGCGAAGTGCGGGTGAACAAAGGTCGGATCAAGCCCGAATACAAGCTGCAGGCCGGTGATGTCGTGCGTGTACCACCGGTTCGCGTGCCGGAACGTGACGAGCCGGTGCCTTTGGCCCAGGGCCTGTTGCAACGCCTGGAGGCTGCCATCGTCTTCGAAGACAAGGCCCTGATCGTGGTCAACAAGCCTGCGGGAATTGCGGTCCATGGCGGCAGCGGCCTTAATTTCGGTGTGATCGAAGCCTTTCGTCAGTTGCGTCCGGACGCCAAGGAATTGGAGTTGGTCCATCGTCTCGACCGCGACACCTCCGGCCTGCTGATGATCGCAAAGAAGCGCAGCATGCTGCGCCACCTGCACGAGCAATTGCGCGGCGATGGCGTCGACAAGCGCTACATGGCGTTGGTGCGTGGCCGCTGGGAGACCTCTGTCAAGCAGGTCCGCGCCCCGTTGCTCAAGAGTAACCTGCGTTCAGGCGAGCGCATGGTGGAGGTCAACGAGGAAGGCAAGGAAGCGCTGACCGTATTCAAGGTGCTTCGACGCTTCGGCGACTTTGCCACCATGGTGGAGGCCAAGCCGGTCACCGGGCGTACCCACCAGATCCGCGTGCACACTCTGCATGCCGGGCACTGCATCGCCGGCGACAGCAAATACGGCGATGACGATTTCACCAAGGAGATCCGTGACTTGGGCGGCAAGCGCCTGTTTCTCCATGCCTATATGTTGACGGTGCCGTTGCCTGACGGCGGCGAGCTGAAGCTGCAGGCTCCCGTGGATGACATGTGGGCCAAGACCGTGGAGCGGTTGAGTGCATCCTGACTACAAGCTGCTCATATTCGATTGGGATGGCACTCTGGCGAACTCCATCGGTCGGATCGTGGATGCGATGCACGTTGCGTCGGATCGCACGGGGTTTCCCCGGCGGGATGATTTCGCGGTAAAAGGCATCATCGGTCTCGGCTTGCCGGAGGCGATTCGAAGCCTGTACCCGGAAATCGATGATCAAGAGCTGATCGTTTTTCGCCAGCACTACGCCGATCACTACATTGCCCTGGAAGCCGAGCCTTCGCCGCTGTTTGACGGCGTGGTGCAAACCCTCGGGGCCTTGCGGGAGGAGGGGTATCGGCTGGCGGTCGCGACCGGCAAGGCCAGGCGTGGGCTGGATCGGGTATTGAAGGCGCATGGTTGGGAAGATTATTTCGATATCACCCGTGCCGCGGATGAAACGGCGAGCAAGCCACATCCACTGATGCTTGAGCAGATCCTGGCTCATTGCAATGTGTCCGCTGGCCAGGCGCTGATGGTCGGCGACTCATCGTTCGACCTGCAAATGGCCCGTAACGCAGGCATGGGGTCGGTGGCTGTCAGCTATGGCGCGCAGACGATCGAGGCGCTCAAGGCCTTCGAGCCGTGCCTGGCGATCGACCATTTTGCGCAATTGCACGCTTGGTTGAGCCAGCGTGCCGATTAAGTTCTGATGGAGATACATGCATGACGGATGAATGGAAGGCACCGGCCAAGGCGAGCGCCGAGAGCGGTGACGATAAAAGCTGGAAGCTGCTGGAAAAGACGTTGCTGGCTAGCGTCCAGGAGCAGCGCCGGTCCCGTCGCTGGGGGATTTTCTTCAAGCTGCTGACGTTCATCTATCTCTTTGTCGCGCTAATGCTGTTTACGCCGCTGATGAGCATAGAGAAGGGGGCCGTGAGCGGCTCGGCTTATACGGCGCTGATCGACATCGAAGGCATGATCGCCGACAAGGAACCTGCAAGCGCGGACAATATTGTCGGCAGCCTGCGGGCGGCGTTCGAGGATCCAAAGGTCAAGGGTGTGGTGTTGCGCATCAACAGCCCGGGCGGTAGCCCGGTTCAGTCGGGTTACGTCTATGACGAAATCGTTCGGTTGCGCGGGTTGCATCCAGACATCAAGGTCTACGCGGTGATCGCCGATCTCGGTGCGTCCGGGGCCTACTACATCGCCAGTGCGGCGGACCAGATCTACGCCGACAAGGCCAGCCTGGTAGGCTCCATTGGTGTAACGGCGGCCGGCTACGGGTTTGTCGGCACCATGGAGAAGCTGGGCGTGGAGCGGCGGGTCTACACCTCAGGCGAGCATAAATCGTTTCTTGATCCGTTCCAGCCGCAAAAGCCGGAGGAAACCGCATTCTGGCAAGGCGTGCTGGACACCACTCACAAGCAATTCATCGCCAGCGTCAAGAAGGGTCGGGGCGAGCGTTTGAAAGACAAGGAGCATCCGGAGCTTTTTTCCGGGCTGGTCTGGTCTGGCGAGCAGGCTCTGCCGCTGGGCTTGATCGATGGCCTGGGCAGTGCCAGCTCCGTGGCTCGGGATGTAATCGGTCAGAAAGACCTGGTGGATTTCACTATCGAAGAATCGCCGTTCGATCGCTTCTCCAAGAAGTTGGGGGCGAGCATCGCTGAGCACTTGGCGATGTGGATGGGCTTCCAGGGGCCGGCGTTGCGCTAGGCTCCTGGGGCTCTGGTTGGCGGGGTCCCTCGCAACAAATGGGTTGTCTGGGGTTTCAGGGAACCTGCACGCCCTCAGCTAGCAACATATCCACAAGGCGAATCAGCGGTAGGCCGATCAGGCTTGTGGCGTCCGGGCCTTCGGTGCTCTGGAACAGGCTCACGCCCAGGCCTTCGGCCTTGAAGCTGCCGGCGCAGTCGTACGGCTGCTCGGCGCGCAGATAGCGCTCTACGCGAGCTTGATCCAATGCCCGCATATTCACGGTGAAGGGTACGCAGTCGACCTGGCATCTGCCGGTCTGGCTGTTAAGCAGGGCCAGGCCGGTCAGGAATGTCACTCTGGCGCCGCTGGCGGCCATCAGTTGCTCGCGGGCATTTTCGAATGTGTGAGGCTTGCCCAGAATGCGGTCGCCGAGCACGGCGACCTGATCCGAGCCGATGATCAGGTGGCCTGGGTGGCTGTCGGCGAGTGCCAGGGCTTTCTCCCGGGCCAGGCGCTTTACCAGTTGGGCCGCAGGTTCGTCGGCGTGACGGTTTTCGTCGATGTCCGGCGAACTGCAGACGAATGGCAGCCCCAGGCGGGCCAGCAGTTCCCGGCGGTAAACCGAGCTTGAAGCGAGTAATAAGGGCAGCATGGCTATCTCCGATGGGCAGGGAAGGATTCTAGCCAGGCACGCAAGTGACGGACAGGGCTGAATTTCCTTTGACATGGCCCGGTGCATCCCTATAATGCTGCGCCTATGTTGAATGACCCGATTCCACCTCACGTTGACCCGCGCAAATTGGCTGATCGTGGCACCACCCTCCAAGGTGAACTGCTGCTGGCCGATTTGAAGAGACTCTGCGACCCGCTTTCCGACGATGTCGGTACGGTCCAGGCCAAATTCGTTTTTGAACGAGATGAACGTAAATCTGTGGTAATCCACAGCTTTATCGACACTGAAGTCAAAATGGTTTGCCAGCGTTGTCTTGAGCTGGTCACCCTGCCGATCCACAGCGAATGCAGTTACGCGGTGGTGAAGGAGGGTGCGAATACCCAGTCGTTGCCGAAAGGTTATGACGTGCTGGAACTGGGCGAAGATCCTTTGGATCTGCAGTCACTGATCGAGGAGGAGCTTTTGCTCGCCTTGCCCATTGTGCCTGCTCATCATCCGGAAGAATGCCAGCAGCCGGCGGGAGCAGATGAGCCCGAACCGAGCGAGGACGAGGTAACGCGGTCCAACCCGTTCAGTGTATTGGCGCAGTTAAAGCGTGACCCAAACGTTTAGGAGTTAATCAATTATGGCTGTTCAGCAGAACAAAAAATCCCGCTCTGCCCGTGACATGCGCCGTTCGCACGACGCTCTCGAGGCTAGCACCCTGTCTGTAGAAAAAACCACTGGTGAAGTTCACCTGCGTCACCACGTATCGCCAGAAGGCGTATACCGTGGCCGTAAAGTGATCGACAAGGGCGCTGACGAGTAATCACTTGTCCGCTCAAGTCATCGCGATTGACGCAATGGGCGGGGACTTCGGTCCCCGCAGCATTGTCCAGGCCAGCCTTGCTTGCCTGCGTGCCACGCCCTCGCTGCACCTGACCCTCGTCGGTCAACCCTCCCTGCTAGAAGAACTGCTCGGCGGCCAATCGGCTGCGGATCGCGCGCGCCTGTCGATCATGCCCGCGTCCGAAGTCATCGCCATGGACGAAAAGCCAGCCCAGGCCCTGCGCGGCAAGCCTGACGCGTCGATGCGGGTGGCCCTGGAGTTGTTGCGCGATGGCAAGGTCCAGGCGTGCGTCAGTGCAGGCAATACCGGGGCGCTGATGGCGCTGTCGCGCTACGTGCTCAAAACGTTGCCGGGCATCGATCGTCCGGCAATGGTGGCGGCGATCCCGACCCAGCGCGGGTTCTGCCAATTGCTTGATCTGGGCGCGAATGTCGATTGCAGCGCCGAGCACCTGCTGCAATTCGCCGTGATGGGTTCGGTTGCGGCGCAGACCCTTGGCATTGCGCGTCCTCGCGTGGCGCTGCTGAACATTGGCACCGAAGAGATCAAGGGCAACCAGCAGGTCAAGCTGGCGGCGACTTTGTTACAAAATGCACCGGGCATCAATTACATCGGATTCGTCGAAGGCGATGGCTTGTATCGCGGCGAGGCCGATGTGGTGGTGTGTGACGGCTTTGTTGGCAATATCCTGCTCAAGTCCAGCGAGGGATTGGCCACCATGATCGGGCAGCGCATCGAGGCGTTGTTCAAGCAGAGTTTGGCCTCGCGGGTGGTGGGTGCGCTCGCGCTGCCGTTGATGCGTCGGTTGCAGGCGGACCTGGCGCCGGCGCGGCACAATGGTGCAAGTTTCCTGGGGCTGCAAGGTATCGTGATCAAGAGCCATGGTTCGGCCGGGGTGCAGGGGTTTCAAAGCGCCATCAACCGGGCGGTGATCGAGATCCAGGAAAACCTGCCGGAACGCCTTCATGGGCGCCTCGAGGATTTGTTAACTTAGGCGTTTTCGTCCGACAATGCTTAAATGTGACCGGTCGGTTCAAGCCGTCATCCAACTGTCAGTTTCCTAGCGCCCCCAGGGGCGTCAATTTTTGACGACAAGATCATTAGGGGCTTTGTTTTCATGTCTGCTTCCCTCGCATTCGTCTTTCCAGGGCAGGGCTCGCAGTCCCTCGGCATGCTGGCCGAGCTGGGCGCGCAATACCCGCTGATCCTCGAAACATTCAAAGAAGCATCCGATGCACTCGGCTACGACTTGTGGGCACTGACCCAGCAAGGGCCGGAAGAGCAACTCAATCAAACCGATAAAACCCAGCCGGCAATCCTGACGGCCTCCGTTGCGCTGTGGCGCCTATGGTTGGCCGAGGGCGGCGCGCGCCCGGCGTTTGTCGCCGGTCACAGCCTGGGCGAATACAGCGCCCTGGTGGCTGCGGGTAGCCTGAGTCTCGGCGACGCGGTGAAGCTGGTGGAACGTCGTGGCCAATTGATGCAGGAAGCCGTTCCGGCCGGGCAGGGCGGCATGGCCGCGATCCTCGGCCTGGAAGACGCCGACGTGTTGGCAGCTTGTGCCGAAGCGGCTCAGGGTGATGTGGTCAGTGCGGTCAACTTCAACTCCCCGGGCCAGGTGGTCATCGCGGGGGCCAAGGCCGCCGTCGAGCGCGCCATCGAGGGTTGCAAGGCCCGTGGTGCCAAGCGCGCCATGCCGTTGCCGGTCAGCGTGCCGTCGCATTGCGAGCTGATGCGTCCAGCCGCCGAGCGTTTTGCCGAGTCCATCGCCGCCATCGACTGGCAGGCTCCGCAGATTCCCGTGGTGCAGAACGTCAGCGCCAACGTCGCAGCAGACCTGGAAACCCTCAAGCGCGACCTGCTGGAGCAGCTCTACAAGCCGGTTCGTTGGGTTGAATCGGTCCAGACGCTGGCAGCCAAGGGTGCGACCGAACTGGTCGAGTGCGGTCCTGGCAAAGTGCTGGCAGGCCTGAACAAGCGCTGCGCCGAAGGCGTGTCCACTTCCAACCTCAACACCCCAGACGCTTTCGCTGCCGCTCGCGCAGCGCAAGCCTGAACAGGAGAAGCTTGCATGAGTCTGCAAGGTAAAGTTGCACTGGTGACCGGTGCAAGCCGCGGCATCGGCCAGGCCATCGCCCTGGAACTGGGTCGCCAAGGCGCCATCGTTGTCGGCACCGCGACGTCCGCTTCGGGCGCCGAGCGTATCGCCGCCACCTTGAAGGAAAACGGCATCCAGGGCACCGGTCTTGAGCTCAACGTGACCAGCGATGAGTCTGTTGCGGCGGTATTGTCCAGCATTCAGGAGCAGTTCGGCGCGCCGGCGATCCTGGTCAACAATGCCGGTATCACCCGCGATAACCTGATGATGCGCATGAAAGATGACGAGTGGTTCGACGTGGTCGATACCAACTTGAACAGCCTGTACCGGCTGTCCAAGGGCGTCCTGCGTGGCATGACCAAGGCTCGTTGGGGCCGAATTATCAGTATCGGCTCGGTTGTGGGTGCCATGGGCAACGCAGGCCAAGTAAACTATGCTGCAGCGAAGGCCGGTCTGGAAGGTTTCAGCCGTGCGCTGGCACGAGAAGTCGGTTCGCGCTCGATTACGGTAAACTCGGTCGCACCGGGTTTCATCGACACCGACATGACCCGTGAACTGCCGGAAGCGCAGCGTGAAGCCTTGTTGACACAGATTCCGCTGGGTCGTCTGGGGCAAGCTCAAGAAATCGCGTCCGTGGTCGCTTTTCTTGCTTCGGACGGTGCGGCATACGTGACTGGGGCTACAATCCCGGTGAACGGCGGGATGTACATGAGTTAAATGTGACGGATTGCTTCAAAAAAATGTCATACGAGCTGTCTAAAATCCGTTATAAAGCTGCAATCTATTTATAGGCGGCGGGCCCCAGGTTCGAGGAGTGAAGCTTTCGGTTGAAAAACCGAAAAGTCTTTCTATACACTTACCCACCGGCCAGCTGCCTGAATTTGTCCATTAGGAGTGAAAACAAGGTATGAGCACCATCGAAGAGCGCGTCAAGAAAATCGTTGCCGAGCAACTGGGCGTTAAAGAAGAAGAAGTTGTGAACACCGCTTCCTTCGTTGAAGACCTGGGTGCCGACTCCCTTGACACCGTTGAGCTGGTGATGGCTCTGGAAGAGGAATTCGAGACCGAGATTCCTGACGAAGAAGCTGAAAAGATCACTACTGTACAAGCTGCTATCGACTACGTTACCAGCCACCAGGCGTAATCGTATTCAGTCGTCGCTAGCTGTCATGGAAAAACCGCACTGCCATCACGGCGTGCGGTTTTTTCTTTAGGCCTGATGCAAAGTCGTCATTTGAAAAAGGAGAGTGCTGTGTCGCGTAGACGCGTCGTAGTCACCGGTATGGGTATGTTGTCGCCACTGGGCACGGATGTGCCGAGCAGCTGGCAGGGCATTCTGGCTGGCCGTAGTGGCATTGGTCTGATCGAACACACCGACCTTTCTGCCTATTCCACCCGTTTTGGCGGCTCGGTAAAGGGCTTCAATGTCGAGGAATACCTGTCGGTCAAGGAAGCTCGCAAGCTTGACCTGTTCATTCAATACGGCTTGGCTGCCGGTTTTCAGGCAGTGCGTAACGCCGGCCTGGAAGTCACCGACGCCAACCGCGAGCGCATCGGCGTGGCAATGGGTTCAGGTATTGGTGGCTTGACCAATATCGAAGAAACCAGCCGCACGCTGCATGATTCGGGGCCGCGACGGATTTCTCCGTTCTTCGTGCCGGGCTCGATCATCAATATGATTTCCGGTTTCCTGTCCATCCACCTCGGTGCACAGGGCCCTAACTATGCCATCGCCACGGCGTGCACCACCGGCACCCACTGCATCGGCATGGCCGCGCGCAACATCATGTACGACGAAGCCGACGTGATGATCGCCGGCGGCGCCGAAATGGCGGCCTGCGGTCTGGGCATGGGCGGTTTCGGCGCCTCCCGCGCGCTGTCGACCCGCAACGATGAGCCTGCACGGGCCAGCCGGCCTTGGGACAAGGGCCGCGACGGCTTCGTGCTGTCCGATGGCGCCGGTGCGCTGGTGCTCGAAGAGTTGGAGCACGCCAAAGCTCGCGGTGCGACCATTTATGCCGAGCTGATCGGCTTTGGTACCAGCGGCGATGCGTACCACATGACGTCGCCACCGGCCGATGGCGCTGGTGCTGCCCGCTGCATTGCCAATGCCTTGCGTGATGCGAAGATCAATGGCGAGCAGGTCCAGTACATCAACGCCCACGGCACTTCGACCCCGGCGGGTGACCTCGCGGAAGCCCAGGCGATCAAGACGGTGTTTGGCGAGCACGCCTACAAGCTGGCCGTCAGTTCCACCAAGTCCATGACCGGTCACTTGTTGGGTGCGGCGGGGGCGGTGGAAGCCATCTTCAGCGTACTGGCGATCAATAGCCAGACCGCGCCGCCGACCATCAACCTCGATGAGCCGGACGAAGGTTGCGACCTTGACTTCGTGCCGCATACGGCCCGCAGCATGGACATCGATGTGGTGTTGTCCAACTCCTTCGGCTTTGGCGGAACCAACGGATCGCTGGTGTTCCGCCGGTTCGCCGGTTGATGGAAAGCTGGGTCGACGGTCAGCCGGCAGACGTCCTGTCGCTGAAAGATCGCGGCCTGGCTTATGGCGATGGGCTGTTCGAGACCATCGCCGTGCGCAATGGCGCACCTGTACTGCTGGAGCGCCACCTGCAGCGTCTGGAGGCCGGTTGCCAGCGTCTGGCGTTCAACGTCGACTTGAGCGTGCTGTGTGCTGAGCTGAGCGCCTATGCCCAGCGCCTGGGCAATGGCGTGCTGAAACTCATCGTGACCCGGGGCAACAGCCTGCGTGGTTATGCGGCCGATCCGTCGAGTCCGGCCAGGCGTATTCTGCAAGGAAGCCCGCCGGCTGCTTATCCCACCACCCATGCCGAACAAGGCATCCAAATGTTCCCCTGCACCGTGCGTTTGTCCGAACAGCCCTTGCTCGCCGGCCTCAAGCACCTCAATCGCCTGGAGCAAGTGCTGGCCCGCGCCGAGTGGCGCGACATCGAGCATGCCGAGGGATTGATGCTTGATACGTCCGGACGGGTGATCGAAGGCGTCTTCAGCAACCTGTTCCTGGTGCGCAATGGCGTTCTGTTCACAGCGGACCTGAGTCGTTGTGGCGTGGCCGGTGTGATGCGCGCCGAATTATTGTTTCAAGCCAAGTCCCAAGGCATCGCCACGCAAATCACCGACATCAGCCTCGAACAGCTGCACCAGGCCGATGAAGTCATGGTCTGCAACAGCGTTTATGGCGTGTGGCCGGTACGCGGGTGCGGTTCGGCGCGCTGGCCCGTTGGCCCGCTCACCCGTAAACTGCAGGCCCTTGCCCGTGCGCTATTGGATGCTTGATTCGTGAGACGTAAATTCTTGTTGTTGCTGGAGACCGGACTGGTTCTGGCAGGGCTGTTGTTGGGCGCTTCGGCCTGGAAAATTCATTCGGCGCTGCAGCAGCCGTTGAACATCACCCAGGAAGAGTTGCTGGATGTGCCCAATGGGACCACGCCGACCGGAACCCTCAATCGTCTCGAAGCCGATGGCCTGATCAAGGATGCGTTCTGGCTGCGCGTCTATTGGCGTTTCAATCTTGCCGGCCAGCCGTTGCACACTGGTGAATACCGGATGGTGCCGGGCATGACGATGGAAGGCCTGATCGGCGTCTGGAAGCGCGGTGAAGTGGTGCAGTACAGCGTGACGCTGGTGGAGGGCTGGAACTTTCGCCAGGTGCGCGCGGCGTTGGCCAAGGATGAAAAGCTCGAGCAGACGCTCGCCGGCCTGAGTGATAGCCAGGTCATGGATCGCCTTGGCCATTCCGGCGTATTTCCGGAGGGTCGGTTCTTTCCGGACACCTACCGATTCGTGCGCGGTACATCGGATGCCGACCTGCTGAAGAAAGCCTACGAGCGGCTCGATGATGTGCTTGCCAAGGAATGGGCGCAACGGGCCGCCGACGTGCCCTACACCCAACCCTATCAAGCATTGATCATGGCTTCGCTGATAGAAAAGGAAACCGGTGTGCCCCAGGAACGGGGTCAGATTGCCGGGGTGTTCGTGCGGCGCCTGCGCCTGGGCATGCTGCTGCAGACCGATCCCACTGTGATCTACGGCCTGGGGGAGCGCTACACCGGCAAGCTCACCCGATCCCATCTGAAAGAACCCAATCCCTACAACACCTACCTGGTGCCGGGCCTGCCGCCTACGCCTATCGCGATGGTCGGGCGCGAGGCGATTCACGCAGCATTGAACCCGGCCGACGGCAACAGCCTTTACTTTGTTGCGCGGGGCGACGGCAGCCATGTGTTTTCCGATGATCTGGAGTCGCACAACAATGCGGTGCGTGAATACCAGCTCAAACGTCGCGCCGACTACCGCTCCAGCCCGGCCCCGGCCACACCTGAAGATTCGGCGCCGATTCCCGCCGCGTCACCTGATACCGCGCCGCAAGACGGGTCCCAGGTGCCGCCTCAGGATCCGGCCCCCGAACCGGATGCCAGTGAGCCACCGAACCCGCAATGACTTTGACTAAGGATCGCCCCGTGACTGGTTTGTTTATCACGCTGGAAGGCCCGGAAGGCGCCGGCAAGAGCACCAACCGCGAATACCTCGCCGGACGCCTCCAGGCCGCCGGCATCGAGGTGGTCTTGACCCGCGAGCCGGGCGGTACGCCGCTGGCCGAGCGGATTCGCGAGGTGTTGCTGGCGCCCCTTGAAGAAGTCATGAACCCTGACGCTGAGTTGTTGTTGGTGTTCGCTGCCAGGGCGCAGCACCTGGCCGAAGTGATTCGACCGGCGCTGGCCCGAGGAGCCGTGGTGCTTTGTGACCGCTTCACCGATTCGACTTACGCCTACCAGGGCGGTGGCCGAGGCTTGTCCGTCGAGCGTATCGCTGCGCTGGAAACGTTTGTCCAGGGCGACCTGCGGCCGGACCTGACCCTGGTTTTCGACCTGCCGGTGGAAATCGGCCTGGCGCGGGCCAGCGCTCGTGGCAGGCTGGATCGCTTCGAGCTTGAAGGGGCAACGTTCTTCAATGCCGTGCGCAACGCCTTCATCGAGCGCGCCAAGGCCGATCCGACGCGTTACCTGTTGATCGATGCCGCGCAGCCGTTGACCCAGGTCCAGCAATCGCTGGATGCGGTGTTGCCCGGGTTGCTGGAGCGTGCCCGTGGCTGAAGCCTATCCCTGGCAGGACGGTCTCTGGCAGCAACTGGCCGGCCGCACGCAGCATGCCCACGCGTACCTGTTGCATGGCCCGGCCGGTATCGGCAAGCGGGCGTTGGCCGAGCGCCTGATGGCGAGCCTTTTGTGCCAGGCCCCGACGGCCACGAATGCCTGCGGGGAATGCAAATCGTGCCTGCTGCTCAAGGCTGGCAGTCATCCGGACAATTATGTGCTGGAACCTGAAGAAGCGGACAAAGCGATCAAGGTCGACCAGGTCCGTGACTTGGTCAGCTTCGTGGTCCAGACCTCGCAAATGGGCGGGCGCAAAGTCGTGCTGGTCGAGCCGGTTGAGTCAATGAACATCAACGCCGCCAACGCTTTGCTCAAGAGCCTCGAAGAGCCTTCCGGCGATACCGTCCTGTTGCTGGTCAGTCATCAGCCGAGCCGTTTGCTGCCGACCATCAAGAGCCGCTGCGTGCAGCAGGCCTGCCCGCTGCCCAGCCAGGCGATGAGTTTGCAATGGCTCGCCCAGGCCATGCCTGACAGCACCGATGAGGAACGTGGCGAACTGCTGACCCTGGCCGCCGGTTCGCCGCTGGCGGCCGTCAGCCTGCAGGCCCAAGGCGTGCGCGAGCAGCGGGCGTTGGTGGTGGACGGCGTGAAGAAGCTGCTCAAGCAGCAACAATCTCCAACGCAACTGGCCGAAGGCTGGAACGCCATTCCCCTGTTGCTGTTGTTTGACTGGTTCTGCGATTGGTCGAGCCTGATCCTGCGTTATCAGCTTACCGAGGACGAAGCCGGCCTCGGATTGACCGACATGCGTAAAGTCATCCAATACCTGGCGCAAAAAAGCAGCCAGGACAAAATCTTGAACATCCAGGACTGGATTCTTGCCCAACGTCAGAAGGTGTTGAGCAAGGCCAACCTCAATCGCGTATTGCTGTTGGAGGCGCTGTTGGTGCAATGGGCGAGTTTGCCTGGTCGTACCTGACAGAGGCACTAGACTCAGCTCAATCGCAGCGGAGACCAGCATGAACGAACCTGTCAGTCCCGGACCACGCAACGGCATTCTGTCCCTGACCATCAAGGACAAGTCGGTGCTCTACGCGGCCTACATGCCGTTTATCAAAAACGGCGGCCTGTTCATTCCCACCAACAAGAATTATCGCCTGGGCGACGAGGTGTTCATGCTGTTGAGCCTGATGGACGAACCGGAAAAAATCCCGGTCGCCGGCAAGGTGATCTGGATGACTCCCAAAGGCGCCCAGGGCAACCGGGCCGCCGGCGTTGGCGTGCAGTTCAACGAAGGCGACAACTCGGCTCGCAACCAGATCGAAACCCACCTGGCCGGAACGCTCAAGTCCGACCGTCCCACTCATACGATGTAGCCTGGCCCTTTATGCTCGTAGACTCTCATTGCCACCTCGATCGCCTTGACCTCGCCGCCCATGGCGGATCCCTCGACGCCGCCTTGGATGCGGCGCGCCAGCGAGGGGTGGGGCATTTCCTCTGCATCGGTGTCAGCGCCGACAACGCCGCCGACGTCAAGCGCCTGGCTGAACGATACGAAGACGTCGATTGTTCGGTGGGCATCCACCCACTGGATGTGCAGCCCGATGCCACGCCGGCCCTGGATTGGCTGTTGCACGAACTCGATCATCCGCGAGTCGTGGCTATCGGCGAGACCGGGCTCGACTATCACTACGAGCCGGAGGCCGCCGACGTCCAGCAGGCGTCGTTCCGGTTGCACTTGGAGGCCGCCAGGCAGACCGGTAAGCCGGTGATCATCCATACCCGTGGCGCGCGGGCCGATACCTTGGCATTGCTGCGGGACGCGGCGCTGCCCCACGCCGGTGTGCTTCATTGCTTCACCGAGGATTGGGATATGGCCAAGGCTGCCCTGGACATGGGTTATTACATTTCCTTGTCCGGCATCGTCACGTTCCGTAATGCCGACGCCCTGCGCGACGTCGCAAGCAAAGTGCCAGCCGATCGTTTGTTGGTGGAAACCGACTCGCCTTATCTGGCGCCCATCCCTTATCGTGGCAAGCCCAACCTTCCGCAGTATGTCCGGGAGGTTGCCGAATACCTGGCGATGCTGCGGGGGGAACCGTACGACCGGTTCGCGGAGCAAACCACCGAAAATTTCAAGCGGCTGTTCCCGTTGGCTCGGGTCCGTACGGCAAGAGCCTGAAATCGAGGCAAAAAAAACCCGGGTTCTGGGGGGTGAATCCGGGTTAAGACCATTAGGAGTAAAACAAAGGCACGCGGTCCGTTGGCACCTTTATCGGCGCGTCACTTGGGGGAGATGTCGTGCCGACAGTTCAAGTATTGATCAGTCTGGCGATGAGTCCAGTTTGACCGAGGTCGTTTTTAAACAAATTTGGAATACGTTCGCTTCGGATAAGTTCTCATTGCCGGCAAAGCCTGCCCAGGCGGGTCCGCGCTTACCAACTGAGGAGCTGGGGTCGCACCGTTTTGTGAAGAACTGTGGCCGTGCGCGGATGATCCGTGCATTTTTGCGTAAGTTAGGCATAATACCCGGCTTCGAATTTTGACCCTTCAGACCTTTTTCTTATGCACAAAGAACCTCGTAAGGTCCGTGAGTTTCGTCGCCGCGAGCAGGAAATTCTCGACACCGCGCTCAAGTTGTTCCTCGATCAGGGTGAAGACAGCGTCACCGTCGAGATGATTGCGGATGCCGTGGGTATCGGCAAAGGCACGATTTACAAACACTTCAAGTCCAAGGCTGAGATCTACCTGCGGCTGATGCTCGATTACGAGCGGGATTTGAACGAGCTGTTGCATTCGGCCGATGTCGACAAGGACAAGGAAGCGCTGTCCCGAGCGTACTTCGAGTTCCGCATGCGCGACCCGCAGCGTTACCGCTTGTTCGATCGCCTGGAAGAAAAGGTGGTCAAGGGCAACCAGGTGCCGGAAATGGTCGAGGAGCTGCACAAGATCCGCGCCTCGAATTTCGATCGCCTGACCTTGCTGATCAAGGGCCGGATCAGCGAAGGCAAGCTTGAAGACGTCCCGCCGTATTTCCATTACTGCGCTGCCTGGGCGCTGGTGCACGGCGCGGTGGCGCTGTACCACTCGCCGTTCTGGAGCAATGTGCTGGAAGACCAGGAAGGCTTCTTCCAATTCCTGATGGATATCGGTGTGCGCATGGGAAACAAGCGCAAGCGCGACACGGATACGCCGAGCAGTTGAGGCATTCAGCTGCTTAATTGCGCCATGTCCGCTTACATGGCGCAGTGCCCCAGGAATATACTCGGGCTTGGGTCTTGCGAAAACTTGATTTCTAGGTCAATTTTCACGGGCTCGATTCTTCTTTCGCCGGAGTGATCCATGATCGTTGACCGTCAAGGCAGGCGTTTTCGCAATTTGCGGATCAGCCTGACTTCAGCCTGCAATTACGCCTGTACCTACTGCGTGCCTGATGGCAAGCGGCTGGTGGCTGCGCAGGATGAACTGTCGGCCGAGGCCATGGCGCGAGGCGTGGCGTATCTGATCGAAGCGGCTGGAATCGAGCGGTTGCGCATCACGGGTGGCGAGCCGCTGGTCAGCCCCAAGCTTGAGAGCTTCATGACAGCGGTAGGGCAGATGGGCCTTGAGGACATCAGCCTGACCACCAACGGCCAGTTGCTGGCCAGGAAGCTGCCCCTGCTAATGAATGCCGGTATCCGCCGGATCAACGTTTCCCTCGACACTCTGGACGCCGCTGCCTTTCGCAGCATAGCCCGCGGAGGAGACCTGGCGACTGTGCTCGATGGCATGGAGCAGGCCCGGGCGGCGGGCCTGAAGATCAAGGTCAACATGGTGCCGCTGCGCGGGCAGAACCTCGATCAGGTGATGCCGTTGCTTGAATACTGCCTGGAACGTGGCTATGAGTTGCGCTTCATCGAGTTGATGCGCATGGGGCACCTGGCCAAGGATTCCAATGCGTTCCTTCAGCAATTCGTCAGCCTTCAGCAACTGCTGGGCCTGATTGGCGACCAATACGAATATCTGCAAGCCGACGCTCCCGTCGATGCCACGGCTGTGCGCTATGAAATTCCCGGGCTCGGGCACTTTGGCGTGATCGCCAACGAAAGCGTGCCGTTCTGCCGAACCTGTTCGCGACTGCGGTTGTCTTCCACTGGCTGGCTGCACGGCTGCCTGTCGTCGAGCAACCGTCATTACGTCGGCGATCTGCTGGACAAGCCCCGACACCAGGCGTTGCCGGCGCTCCAGCGCTTGCTGGTCAAGGCGTTGGGAGACAAGCAGGAAGTAGCGTTCTCGGGTGGCGCGACCATCATGAAAATCATTGGCGGCTGACTGGCTTCTCCTGGCGAGGTAGCTTGCTCCCGCTCGGCTGCGAAGCAGTCGCAACGTGCAAAGGGGCCGCTACGCCGAAGCGTCGGACCGGCCCAGCGGGAGCAAGCTCCCTCGCCACAGGTATTCCAAGGCGCATACCCTGCAAGCTGGCGCAAAAGCTGCATCCCACGGCCATTCGCCGGTTTTCCGTCACCGGTTTTTGGAGGATAGGATGCGTAGCCTGTTTTTGCTGCTGACCGTTTTGACGCTTGGTGGCTGCATGAATGTCAGCGATATGGGGGAGGGCGTTCGTTATCACATGAGCGATGCCGGCCTGCTGGACCATAGCGACAGCCGCCGTGTAAACAACCTGCGCATCCAGCCGGATTCCTTCATCTACATCGCTCAGGGCGCTTTTGCTCCGCCAGGTAGCGCCTATCCGCGACCCAACGTCGTGGCTGAAGAAGCCTTCAATGGATTCATCGAATATTTCCCGATGGTTCGTCGCGCCAGGGTCCCGGAAGGCCTCGATCAGGCGATGGGTGAAGCGCGTGCCGCCGGTGCCCACTATTTGCTCTACACCCGATTTGCCAAGGCGGACAACCGCATCGGCAACACCGACGAATGGCTGGATGAAGAGGCGGTGGATCGCCTGGGTGTCGACACCAGTGTGATTCAAATCATGTTGATCGAGACCAGCACCCAGTATTTGATTGATACTGCACGCATCAAGAGTCGTGGCGGTTTGCTGACGTTGCACGACAAGCAGCCACAAGACCTCATCGCCGCGCCGTTGCGTGAGTACGCCCGCAGCTTGTTGGGGATGAGCAACGAATAAACAGAAGGGGGCACCATGAGCGGACCGCAAAAAGCCAATGACCTGCTGGGGCAGATCCCCAAGACCAAAGGCCTGCCGCCGGTCCACTTGTGGAACCCTGACTTCTGCGGCGACATCGACATGCGCATCGCCCGGGATGGCACTTGGTACTACCTGGGCACCCCCATCGGACGCAAGCCGATGGTCAAGCTGTTCTCCACCATCATTCGCCGCGACGGCGATGATTACTTTCTGATTACCCCTGTGGAAAAAGTCGGCATCAAGGTCGATGACGCGCCGTTCGTGGCCGTGACCCTGGAGGTCGAAGGAGAGGGGGAAGGGCAGTTGTTGCGCTTTACCACCAATGTCGAGGAAGTCACCGAAGCCGGCCCGGAACATCCGATGCGGGTGATGATCGATCCCCAGACCCAGGAACCGGCGCCTTACATTCATGTGCGCAGCAATCTCGAAGCGCTGATTCATCGCAATGTGTTCTATCAATTGGTGGAGCTTGCGGTCAGCCGTGAGATAGATGGGCAGCGCTGGTTGGGCGTCTGGAGTGGTGGCGAGTTTTTCCCCATCGGCCTGGAGCCCTGATTTTTCTGTAGGAGCGAACTTGCTCGCTTTCACAAGGCGCCAAAAATTCAAATTGACACCCAATCGTATGATGATTAGCGTGGGCACCTAACAAGAAATGCCCACGGGGTGCTCATGTCCAGCAGTTTTCACGCGTCGACCGTCGATTGGCTGGGGGGCTGGATCGCCGCCGGCCAGGTCAAGCCTGGGCAAACCATCAAGGTCGAGGCGGATCTGGGCGAGCAACTGGGCGTCAGCCGCACGGTGATTCGCGAAGCCATCAAAACCTTGGTGGCCAAAGGCATGCTGGAAGTCGGGCCGAAGGTCGGCACGCGGGTATTGCCGGTGCGCCGCTGGAACCTCTTTGATCCACAAGTGGTGGGCTGGCTGTCGCGCAGCGGCTTGCCGGAGAATTTTGTCGACGATCTGCTGGACCTGCGCCGCACCATCGAACCGATGGCCGTGCGCTGGGCCTGTGAACGGGCGACGGCCGACCAGGTGCAGGCGATCCGCCTGGCCTATCATGCGCTTGAGCGGGCGGTGGACAGCGGTGCGGATTACAACCGCGCCGACCAGTTCTTCCACGAATGCATCCTCGCGGCCAGCCACAATCAATTCATCGAACAAATGGTCCCAGCCCTCGGAGCGTTGTTGGCGGTTTCGTTCGAGGTGTCGGCCGCCGACCCGGACGAACTGCGCCGCACGCTGCCGATCCACAAGGACATCGCCGAAGCCATCGCCGCTCGGGACGCGACGCGAGGCGTCTGGGCCTGCATGACGCTGATCGATAACGCAGACCTGGCCATCAAGCGTTTTTACCCCAATGTCATGGCCGGTCGAACAGACAACGCCGGGAAACTCGGGAACAGGAGGTTTTAAATGAAGTGGACGGCTGTGACGGAGCATCGGGCGAAGCTGGGCGAGGGGCCTTTTTGGGACGAGCCGACCCAGGCGCTGTATTGGGTCGATATTGCCGGCAAGCAGGCGTTGCGGCTGATTGGCAAGAACGTGCAGATCTGGCAGATGCCTGAGCACGTCTCTGCATTCATCCCGACCCAGAGCGGCGATGCCTTGGTGACGTTGAGCAGTGGCGTTTACCGGTTGGACCTGGACTCCCCAGGACTGGAACCGCGCCTGAAGTTGCTGTGCATGGCCGATCCCCAGCCGGGCAATCGCGCCAACGAAGCCCGCTGCGATGCGTTGGGCCAGCTCTGGCTGGGCACCATGCAGAACAACATCGGGGAAGATGGCGAAGACTTGCCCATCGAGCAGCGCTCCGGTGGGCTGTTTCGTGTCGGCGGCGATGGCCGCGTGATGCCGCTGTTGCGTGGCTTGGGCATCCCCAACACATTGTTGTGGAGCCCTGATGGCACGACCGTCTATTTCGGCGAGAGCCTGGACGGGACCCTTTATCGGCACTTCATTTACCCCGATGGAAAACTCGCGCCCGCCGAAGTCTGGTTCGGACCCCATTCCCGTGGCGGGCCGGATGGTTCGGCGATGGATGCGCGGGGCTATATCTGGAATGCCCGTTGGGACGGCAGTAGCCTGCTGCGGTTGCATCCGGAGGGTCACGTCGATCAGGTGATCGAATTGCCGGTCAGTCGCCCTACCAGTTGTGTATTCGGTGGTGAAGACCTACGGACTTTGTATATCACCAGTGCGCAAAGTCCCCTCAATCACCCATTGGACGGGGCGGTGCTATCGATGCGCGTCGATGTGCCGGGCGTGGCTTGTACACGGTTCGCGGGGTAAATCCCAAAATATGGGATGTAAATATATATATTGAGATTATTTGGCGGTCGGGTTTATAGTCGGCTCCATCAGCAATACGCACTCACACTTAAAAAAACAAAACAGGTGAAGTGATGCATCGTTTTTTCCCGGAACGCCTCGGCGGTGTTCGCGAATCAGTGTTGAGCCCACAGCTTTTGAACCGGCCATCGTTGGGTGTCCGGTTTTTGTCGTGTGTTTGCACTGGAGGCCCCGTCCATGGCTGAAGCGCTTTGCTTGCCGCCGGTGCCTGAGCCCGTGAAGGGCGAACGCCTTAAAGACAAGGTCGTGCTGTTGACCGGCGCTGCCCAGGGCATCGGCGAGGCCATTGTCGCCGCGTTCGCTTCGCAACAGGCCCGGCTGGTCATCAGCGACATCCAGGGGGAAAAGGTCGAAACCGTCGCCGCCCATTGGCGTCGACAGGGTGCGGATGTCCAAGCGCTGAAGGTTGATGTCTCGAACCAACAGGATTTGCACGTCATGGCCCGCCGGGCGGTCGAGTTGCATGGTCGCATCGACGTGCTGGTGAACTGCGCAGGCATCAACGTGTTCCGCGATCCGCTGGAAATGACCGAAGAGGACTGGCGCCGTTGCTTTGCCATCGACCTGGATGGCGCTTGGTACGGTTGCAAGGCGGTGTTGCCACAGATGATCGAACAGGGCGTGGGCAGCATCATCAACATCGCGTCGACCCATTCGTCCCACATCATTCCCGGTTGTTTCCCATACCCCGTAGCCAAACATGGCCTGCTGGGCCTGACCCGTGCCCTGGGCATCGAGTACGCACCCAAGGGCGTGCGGGTGAATGCCATTGCGCCGGGCTACATCGAGACTCAACTGAACGTCGACTACTGGAACGGCTTTGCCGATCCCCAGGCCGAACGCCAGCGCGCGCTGGACCTGCACCCGCCACGGCGCATCGGGCAGCCGATTGAAGTGGCAATGACGGCCGTATTCCTGGCCAGTGACGAAGCACCGTTCATCAATGCCTCATGCATCACCATCGATGGTGGGCGTTCGGTCATGTACCACGACTGAACATTCTTGGATTGCGGAGGGAAACTTCGCCTGTAATCCAATCATCATACGATATGACTATTTACACCTATGCTTGTGCAGTAACACGATTTGACCGGCCAGCCTGCGCAATTCCACCCATGTGGAGCAGATCCCTGGACGTTTGGCTTTCAATAAAAAAAACAAGGAGTCAGCTATGAAATATCGTCGTGGGATCCGTTCCCTGTGTCGTGCCGCCCTGGCGGTGACCGCGGTCAGCCTTAGCAGCAGCCTGCTGGCAGCGGATCCGGTAAAAATCGGTTTCCTGGTCAAGCAGGCGGAGGAGCCCTGGTTCCAGACCGAGTGGGCTTTCGCCGAGAAGGCGAGCAAGGACAAAGGCTTCGAGTTGATCAAAATCGCCGTGCCCGATGGCGAAAAAACCCTTTCGGCCATCGACAGCCTTGCCGCCAACGGTGCCAAGGGCTTCGTGATCTGCCCGCCGGACGTGTCTCTCGGCCCAGCCATCATGGCCAAGGCCAAGCTTAACGATCTCAAGGTGATCGCCGTCGACGACCGTTTCGTCGACGCCAAAGGCAAGTTCATGGAGGACGTGCCATACCTGGGCATGGCGGCCTTCGAGGTGGGCCAGAAGCAGGGCGCCGCGATGGCCGCCGAGGCGAAAAAGCGTAACTGGGACTGGAAAGACACCTACGCGGTGATCAACACCTTCAACGAACTGGACACCGGCAAGAAGCGCACCGACGGTTCGGTCGATGCCTTGAAGAAAGCCGGGATGCCGGAAGACCACATTCTGTTTGCGGCGCTCAAGACCCTCGACGTCCCCGGCAGCATGGACTCCACCAACTCGGCGCTGGTGAAGCTGCCAAGCGCTGCGAAAAACCTGATCATCGGCGGTATGAACGACAACACCGTGCTGGGCGGCGTGCGCGCCACCGAAGCAGCCGGCTTCAAGGCGGCCAACGTGATCGGCATCGGCATCAACGGCACCGACGCCATCGGCGAGTTGAAGAAACCGGACAGCGGCTTCTTCGGTTCGATGTTGCCAAGCCCGCACATCGAAGGCTACAAGACCGCAGAAATGATGTACGAGTGGATCACCACCGGCAAGGAACCGCCGAAGTACACCGCCATGGACGAGGTGACGCTGATCACCCGGGAGAACTTCAAGCAAGAGCTGGAAAAGATCGGCCTGTGGAACTGACGGCCGGTTGATTCAAAAGCGGCCCTGGCCACATGAGTGGCAGGGTCGCTTGATCTCTGTGAGTTCGAGGTGGTTATGCAAGCGCAAACAGCGACACGGCAACACAACATCGGCGGCAGCTTGCGATTCAACGGGATCGGCAAGTCCTTTCCTGGCGTGCAGGCGCTGGCCAATATCAGTTTCGTTGCTCATCCGGGGCAGGTGCATGCCTTGATGGGCGAGAACGGCGCGGGCAAGTCCACGTTGCTGAAAATCCTCGGGGGCGCCTACATCCCGAGCAGCGGCGACTTGCAGATCGGCGAGCAGACGATGGCCTTCAAAGGCACCGCCGACAGCATCGCCAGCGGTGTGGCGGTGATTCACCAGGAATTGCACCTGGTGCCGGAAATGACCGTCGCGGAGAACCTGTTCCTCGGTCATTTGCCGGCGCGTTTCGGCCTCGTCAATCGCGGCGTACTGCGTCAGCAGGCGTTGACATTGCTCAAAGGGCTGGCGGACGAAATCGACCCGCAGGAAAAAGTCGGTCGTCTGTCCCTTGGCCAGCGCCAGTTGGTGGAAATCGCCAAGGCCTTGTCCCGTGGCGCCCACGTCATTGCCTTCGACGAACCGACCAGCAGCCTGTCGGCCCGGGAAATCGACCGTTTGATGACGATCATTGCCCGCCTTCGGGACGAGGGCAAAGTGGTGCTGTACGTCAGCCACCGCATGGAGGAGGTGTTCCGCATCTGTGACGCGGTGACGGTCTTCAAGGACGGTCGTTATGTCCGCACCTTCGAGAACATGAGCGAGCTGACCCACGATCAGTTGGTCACGTGCATGGTCGGTCGCGATATCCAAGACATTTATGACTACCGCCCCCGCGAGCGCGGCGATGTGGCGTTGCAGGTGAAAGGCCTGCTCGGGCCGGGCTTGCGCGAACCGGTGAGTTTCCATGTACACAAGGGCGAGATCCTCGGCTTGTTCGGGCTGGTCGGCGCCGGTCGTACCGAGCTGCTGCGTTTGCTCAGTGGCCTGGAACGTCAGAGCGAGGGCAGCCTGGTCCTGCACGGCAAGGAATTGAAACTGCGTTCCCCCCGGGATGCCATCGCCGCTGGTGTGCTGCTCTGTCCGGAAGATCGCAAGAAGGAGGGCATCATTCCGTTGGGCAGCGTGGCCGAGAACATCAACATCAGCGCCCGTCCGGCTCATTCCGCGCTCGGCTGCCTGTTGCGTGGCGAGTGGGAGCGGGGCAATGCCGACAAGCAGATCAAGTCGCTCAAAGTGAAGACCCCGGCGGCGAGCCAGAAAATCATGTACTTGTCCGGCGGTAACCAGCAGAAAGCAATCCTGGGACGCTGGCTTTCCATGCCGATGAAAGTCCTGCTGCTTGACGAGCCGACGCGAGGCATCGACATCGGCGCCAAGGCCGAGATCTACCAGATTATCCACAACCTGGCGGCCGATGGCATCGCGGTGATTGTGGTGTCCAGTGACTTGATGGAAGTGATGGGCATTTCCGACCGGATCCTGGTGCTGTGCGAAGGGGCCATGCGCGGCGAGTTGCCGCGTGACCAGGCCGACGAATCCAACCTGCTGCAACTGGCGCTGCCGCGCCAACGCGTTGCCGACGCGGCGAACTGAGAGGTAAATCATGACCATCCAAAACAATGCACTGCCAACGGCGCGCAAACCCCTGGACCTGCGCCGCTTCCTCGACGACTGGGTCATGCTGCTGGCGGCCATCGGCATCTTCGTGCTCTGCACCCTGATGATCGACAACTTCCTGTCGCCGCTGAACATGCGCGGCCTGGGCCTGGCGATTTCCACCACCGGCATCGCGGCATGCACCATGCTGTATTGCCTGGCGTCCGGGCATTTCGACCTGTCGGTGGGTTCGGTGATTGCCTGCGCCGGCGTCGTCGCGGCCGTCGTGATGCGTGACACCAATAGCGTATTTCTCGGCGTGAGCGCGGCGTTGGTGATGGGGCTGATTGTCGGCCTGATCAACGGCATCGTCATCGCGAAACTGCGGGTCAATGCGCTGATTACCACGCTGGCGACCATGCAGATCGTACGCGGCCTGGCCTACATCTTTGCCAACGGCAAGGCGGTGGGGGTGTCGGAAGAATCGTTTTTCGTCTTTGGTAACGGCCAGATGTTCGGTGTGCCGGTGCCGATCCTGATCACCATTGCCTGCTTTCTGTTCTTCGGCTGGCTGCTGAACTACACCACTTATGGGCGCAACACCATGGCCATCGGCGGCAACCAGGAAGCGGCATTGCTGGCAGGCGTTAACGTTGATCGCACCAAGATCATCATCTTCGCCGTGCACGGTGTGATTGGTGCGCTGGCAGGCGTCATCCTGGCGTCGCGCATGACCTCGGGCCAGCCGATGATCGGCCAGGGTTTCGAACTGACCGTGATCTCTGCTTGTGTTCTGGGTGGCGTTTCGTTGAGCGGCGGCATCGGCATGATTCGCCATGTCATCGCCGGCGTGCTGATCCTGGCGATCATCGAGAACGCGATGAACCTGAAGAACATCGATACGTTCTACCAGTACGTCATCCGCGGCTCGATCCTGCTGCTGGCGGTGGTGATTGACAGGTTGAAACAGCGTTGAAGATTATTGGAGGCTGACCTGCCGCCATCGTCGGATCGCCGCCCGGAGCAGGCTCGCTCCCACACTGGCTCTGCACTGTCCGAAGTCCTGAGCCAGGCACAAAAACCTGTGGGAGCGAGCCTGCTCGCGAAGGCGTCGGCACATCCGACACTTCCTTAGCTGACCCACCGCATTCGCGAGCAGGCCCGCTCCCACAGTTTTCGCTCTACCCCGCCTTGCGCAACGCCTCGACCAGTTCCTGCTTGCGCATCTTCGAGCGTCCGGGAATATTTTTTGCCCGGGCTTCTTTCATCAAGCTGTCCACGGTCTGGGCCTCATGGGAGGCTTTGCTGGTGCGCGGCTGGCCTTCGCGGCTCTTGGCGGCGCGCCGGGCCGACTCCTTGCGGTCGGATTGCTTGGCTTCGGCGGGTTTCTTCTTGCCGGATCCACCAGAGCGTTCGCCGCCTCCCGATTGCTTGTTCACCGTGGCCCAGGCCCGAGCCTCGGCCTCGCCTTCCGACACACCTTTTTGCTCATAGCTGTCTTCGATGTGCTCGGCCTTGCGCTTCTGCTCATCGGTGTACTTGTCTTTGCTTCCACGAGGCATGGGAACGGTCCTCCTCAATGGCTGGGTAGAAGTTATTGACTGGAGGCCCCACCACCTTCAGAGCCTGAACCTCCGGTTGTGGTTTTCGAACCCACGCCAGTATCGGCATTGTCGGGCGCAGTGGAGTCAGGTGTGTTCATCCCGCCTTGGCGGCCCGTGTCGTTGCCTTGGACCCGCGGATCGGTGCCTGTGGCAGGCGGCTGGCCATTGTTCAAGGTGCCGCCCGTGCCATCGGTGTTCAGTTTGGGCAAACCTTGGGTGGCCGGCGAGTTGGGTGCCTGAACCGGGTCGGTCGGTCCGGTGCCACTGGTCGTGGCCGCGAAAGCCGCCGAAGACAGCAGCGTGGCGAATGTGAGTGCAGTCAGCCTTGAATAGATCATGGTGTCGCCTCCATTTTTTGAAATGCTTGCCAGATTTTTGGCCGCGCTGGAGAGGGGTTGGTGCCGCAGGGGCGACGAACGGCGCTATGGGGGGTGTCTTTAGAAGATGTGACGAGCGCCGCAGAGCGGCTTAGTATGATGCTTTCAATTGGCGACAAGGCCTGTTCATGTCCATCGAGATCCGTCCCGCGCAGCCCAGCGATGCGCCGCAAATCCTTGCTTTCATCACTGAGTTGGCCGATTACGAAAAAGCTCGCCACGAAGTCATCGCCAGCGTGGCCGACATCGAGCGCAGCCTGTTCAGCGAAGGCGCCACCGCCCACGGCTTGATCTGCCTGCGCGATGGCGTGCCGATCGGGTTTGCGGTGTTTTTCTTCAGCTATTCCACTTGGTTGGGCAGTAATTGCCTGTACTTGGAAGACTTGTACATCACGCCTGAACAGCGCGGTGGCGGGGCGGGCAAAACCTTATTGCGACATCTGGCGAAGATAGCCTGCGACAACGATTGTGGTCGCTTCGAGTGGAGCGTGCTGGACTGGAACACCCCGGCCATCGACTTCTACAAATCCCTCGGCGCGCAACCGCAGGAAGAGTGGGTGCGCTACCGGATGGATGGCAAGGTGCTCCGGGACTTCGCTAACGGCAACTGACGTTCATGAGTACGCGTCGGACGCCCACTGGGTAAACCCGGGTCGCTGTTGGAGTCGCGTGCAGTAAGCGGCCACGGCTGGATAGTCCGGGCGCTCCATGGGCGTCTGCCGCCAGCGGTGTACGGATAGGCCAATGAGTACGTCTGCGAGGGAAAAGTCCGCACCGGCTACGTAGGCGCCGGTGTGGTCCAGCTGTTGTTCCAGCAAGCCCATCTTCTCATTCCAGCCTTTGACGCCGGCGGCGATGAGTTGTGGGTCCTGGAAATCCGGGTGCTTGCGCACCAGTCCGTAAAACGCATCGCCCCACGACGGATTGAGCTCGGTGGCTTGCCAATCCATCCACTGCTCTACACGCGCCCGTGCGGCAGGCCCGACAGGCAGCAGGTCGCTGCGCCCGTGCTTGCCCACCAGATAGCGGCAAATGGTGTTCGACTCCCAGAGCACGCCGCTCTCGTCGACAATCACCGGCACCTGGGCGTTGGGATTCAATGCCAGGAACGCCGGGTCATGGGTCGACGCGAAGCCTATGCCCCAGTCTTCGCGTTCGTAGGAGATTTCCAGTTCCTGGCAAGTCCACAAGACCTTTCTGACGTTAATCGAGGAAGTGCGGCCGAGGATCTTCAACAATTGTCCCATCACTTTTTCCCTAAGTTGTTTGGCGTCCGGTCAGAAACGTAGCAGGGTCTTGGGTGGATGGCGATGCCTTCACGATAGAATTGATATCCCAATATGTGGGAGAGATATTTATATATTGAGATTTTCCTGCGTCCGGGTTTATAGTCCGCGTCACTCACTGCCCAATAAACAAAACAGGTGAAGCGGATGCAGGCGCAATTGATCGCGCTCGATTGGGGAACGACCTCATTACGGGCTTACAAACTAGCCGCGGGAGGCGAGGTGCTCGAACAGCGTTCGCTGTCGTCGGGGATCATGCAGTTGCCGTCCGGGCCGCGGACGATAGCGGGCCAGGTCTGCATCGACGGTTTTGAGCTGGCCTTCGATGAAGCCTGCGGCGATTGGCTCGATGCGCAGCCAGGCTTGCCCGTCATCGCCTGCGGCATGGTGGGCAGCGCCCAAGGTTGGCGGGAAGCGCCTTACTGCGACACGCCGGCAAACGTCGCCAATCTCGGACATTCCCTACAAATTATCCGGAGCCTTCGCGGTGTTGATGTTCACATCGTGCCAGGGGTAATCCAACGCTCCCGACTGCCCAATGTGATGCGCGGCGAAGAAACCCAGGTGCTCGGTGCGTTGCCTGGCTTGCCCAACGAAGCGGTGCTGATCGGCTTGCCGGGCAGCCATTCGAAATGGGTGGAGGCGGCCGAAGGCTGCATCGTCCATTTCGACACCTTCATGACCGGCGAGATCTTCGCCGTGCTCAGCGACCACAGCATTCTCGGCCGCACCCAGCAGCGCGGCGCGGCGTTCGATGGCGTGGCTTTCGATCGCGGCGTGCAGGTGGCGCTGTCGTCGGATGGGCAGATTGGCCCGCTGTCCACCGTGTTCAGCGCCCGCAGCCTGGGCCTGACCGGCGAGCTCGGCGCGAGCGCCCAGGCCGATTACCTGTCGGGTGTGCTGATCGGCCATGAGTTGACGGCCCTGGCCGCCGTGCAACGTCAACGGCGCAACAGCGTTCACCTGCCGACGGTCGTGCTGATTGGCAATTCTCAACTCTGCGCCCGTTACCAGCGGGCCCTCGACGCCTGCGGTTTCGCCCGCGTGATCCTGGCCGAACAGGCCACCGAACGCGGTTTGTGGCAACTGGCCTTGGCGGCCGGGCTGCTCGGACCCACCGCGTCGCGTTAAACCTGACTGGAGACCTGACATGCTCAAACAAGCATTGGCGCACAACGGGCTGATCGCGATTCTTCGCGGCCTGCGCCCCGAGGAGGCGGCATCTATCGGCGAAGTCCTGTATAGCGAGGGATTTCGAGTCATCGAAGTGCCGCTCAATTCCCCCGAACCGTACGAAAGTATCCGCATCCTGCGCAGTACCTTGCCCGCCGATTGCCTGATCGGCGCGGGTACCGTGCTGACCCCGGAGCAGGTGGAGCAGGTCAAGGCCGCCGGTGGCCAGGTGATCGTCATGCCTCACAGTGACCCGAAGGTCTTGCGGGCGGCAAAAGCGGCGGGGCTGTACCTGTCGCCCGGCGTCGCCACGCCGACCGAAGCTTTCGCCGCGCTGGCCGAGGGCGCTCATGTGCTGAAGATGTTCCCCGCCGAGCAAATGGGCCCGGCGGTGGTCAAGGCCTGGCTGGCGGTTTTACCGGCCGGGACCGTGCTGGTGCCGGTGGGCGGGATTACGCCGGACAACATGGCGGTGTTCGTCGAAGCCGGCGTCAAGGGTTTCGGCCTGGGTTCCGGGTTGTTCAAGCCGGGCCTGACAGCAGATCAAGTGGCGGTGCGCGCCAAGGCCTATGTGGCCGCATGGAATGCCTTGAACTGAAGACTTTTCCAGCGCTCCGAGCGCTGCATCTGACAAGAGAGACAACAAGATGAAAATCACCAAGCTGACCACGTTTATCGTTCCGCCGCGCTGGTGCTTCCTCAAGGTCGAGACCGATGAGGGCGTGACCGGTTGGGGCGAACCCGTGGTCGAAGGCCGTGCCCACACAGTGGCGGCTGCGGTTGAAGAATTGTCCGACTACCTGATCGGCAAAGACCCACGCAACATCGAAGACATCTGGACCGTGCTCTATCGCGGTGGCTTCTACCGCGGCGGGGCCGTCCACATGAGCGCCCTGGCCGGTATCGACCAAGCGTTGTGGGACATCAAGGGCAAGGCCCTGGGTGTGTCGGTCAGCGATCTGTTGGGCGGCCAGGTGCGGGACAAGATCCGTGTCTATTCATGGATCGGCGGCGACCGGCCGGCGGACACCGCCCGAGCGGCGAAAGAGGCGGTGGGACGCGGCTTCACGGCGGTGAAGATGAACGGCACCGAAGAACTGCAGTTCCTCGATACCTTCGAAAAAGTCGACCTGGCCCTGGCCAACGTGGCAGCGGTGCGCGACGCGGTCGGGCCGAACGTCGGCATTGGCGTGGATTTCCACGGCCGTGTGCACAAGCCAATGGCCAAGGTTCTGATGAAGGAGCTCGACCCCTTCAAGCTGATGTTCATTGAAGAACCGGTGCTCAGCGAAAACTACGAAGCCCTCAAGGAACTGGCGCCGCTGACCAGCACCCCGATTGCCCTGGGCGAGCGGTTGTTCTCGCGATGGGATTTCAAGCGGGTGCTCAGCGAAGGCTATGTGGACATCATCCAGCCGGATGCGTCCCACGCCGGCGGCATCACCGAAACCCGCAAGATCGCCAACATGGCCGAGGCCTACGATGTGGCGCTGGCACTGCATTGCCCGTTGGGTCCGATCGCCCTGGCGGCGTGCCTGCAACTGGACGCGGCTTGCTACAACGCGTTTATCCAGGAGCAGAGCCTGGGCATCCATTACAACGAAAGCAATGACTTGCTGGACTACATCAAGGACCCGCGAGTGTTCGACTATGACCAAGGCTTCGTAAAAATTCCGAACGGTCCTGGCCTGGGTATCGAGATCAATGAGGAATACGTCATCGAGCGCGCGGCCATTGGCCATCGCTGGCGCAACCCGATCTGGCGCCATGCCGATGGCAGTTTTGCCGAATGGTGAGTCACGCCTGACCCTGTGGGAGCAAGCTCGCTCCCACAATTTGATCTTCGCAAGCAGGGAGATCTTCTTCGATGCGCCCGTTTCCTCAATAAACATAAAAAGAGGCACCTCACATGCAAGCGCACACCCTGAGCGCGCAGGCGTCGTCGGTGACGCCCAGCCGCAAGCGTTTTTTCATCATGGTGTTGCTGTTCATCACGGTGGTGATCAACTACCTGGACCGCAGCAATCTCTCGATCGCGGCCCCCGCATTGACCAGCGACCTGGGCATCGACCCGATCCACGTCGGGCTGATTTTCTCGGCGTTCGGCTGGACCTACGCCGCCATGCAGATCCCCGGCGGCTGGCTGGTGGACCGGGTGCCGCCGCGCATCCTGTATAGCGTGGCGTTGTTGCTGTGGTCGGCGGCCACGGTGATGCTCGGTGTTGCCGCCAGTTTCATCGCGCTGTTCGTGCTGCGCATGGCCGTCGGTGCTCTGGAAGCGCCGGCTTATCCGATCAACAGCCGCGTGGTCACCACTTGGTTTCCCGAGCGCGAGCGGGCCACGGCCATTGGTTTCTATACCTCCGGGCAGTTCGTTGGGCTCGCATTTTTGACTCCGGTGCTGGCGTGGCTGCAACACGCGTTTGGTTGGCACATGGTGTTTGTCGCCACGGGCGCGGTGGGCATTCTCTGGGCGGTGATCTGGTATGCGGTATATCGCGAGCCTCGGGATTTCAAGGGCGCCAATGCCGCGGAAATCGAGTTGATCCGTGAGGGTGGAGGGCTGGTGGACATCCAGGCCGATACCGCCAAGGCCAAGGCCAAATTCAGCTGGAGCGACCTGGGCATCGTCCTGACCCAACGCAAGTTATGGGGTATCTACCTGGGGCAGTTCTGCCTCAACTCCACGCTGTGGTTTTTCCTGACGTGGTTCCCGACCTACCTGGTGAAGTATCGCGGCATGGACTTCATCAAGTCCGGCTTGCTGGCGTCGTTGCCGTTCCTTGCGGCATTCGTCGGCGTGCTGTGTTCCGGCTTCTTCTCGGACTGGCTGATCCGCCGAGGCGCCACGGTGGGTTTTGCGCGCAAGCTGCCGATCATTGGCGGGCTGCTGATTTCCACCTCGATCATCGGCGCCAACTTCGTGGAGTCGACGCCCCTGGTGATCGCCTTCCTGGCCCTGGCGTTCTTCGGCAATGGCCTGGCGTCGATCACGTGGTCACTGGTTTCCACTTTGGCACCGGCGCGGTTGCTCGGTTTGACCGGCGGGGTGTTCAATCTCATCGGTAATCTGGCGGCCATCGCCACGCCGATTGTCATCGGCTTCCTTGCCAGCGGTGATTCGTTTGCCCCGGCCATTACCTATATCGCCGTATTGGCATTGGCCGGGGCGCTGTCCTACATCCTGCTGGTCGGGAAGGTCGAGCGCATCGAGTTGTAGTCCGACGGGGCGGGCGACCATAATGCCGCCCGTTCCCCGCACTGTTGAAGGCCGGATATGCAGCAAGACGATCCAAAAATCATCAAGGATGCCGCTCCTACTGGCACGCAGACCTTGCTGCGCGGCCTGGGCGTGGTCCAGGCGGTCGCCAGCGGTGCTCGCGACTTGAAGGAAATCGCCCGGCTGATCGGCACCACCCGCAGCACCACCCACCGCCTGGCCAGTTGCCTGGTGGACGAACGTTACCTGCGCGTGGTGCCGCAAGTGGGTTACCTGCTGGGGCCGAAGTTGATCGAGCTGGGTTTCCAGGCTCGGGAAGAGTTGCCACTGGTGAGCCTGGCGGGGCCGTACCTGGACGAGTTGTCGGCGCTCACCGGGGACACCGTTCACCTGGCGATTCGCGAGGGCGACGAAGTCTTGTATCTGCTGAAAAATCCGGGGCGTAACGGGCCGGAAATGCGTTCGCGCGTGGGCCATCGCATGCCGTTGGCGCGGACAGGGATCGGCAAGGCGCTGATGCTCGATGATGCCCAGGAACAATGGAAGCGGCTGTACGAAATCAGCCTGCCTGCGGGTGGGAAGAATCAATTCTGGCCCCAGCACCAGGAGCAATCCTGGGAACAGTTCCAGCAACGGATGGTGGAGTATGTGGCGGGGGGCTATGCCTTCGACCTGGAGGACAACGAACCGTCGATCCGCTGTGTGGCGGCGCCGATCCGTGACGCCGGCAAGCGCATCGTCGCCGGTATCAGCATCGCCAGCACGGTGCCGTACATGCCTTTGGAAAAGATGGCCGAGCTGATTCCCCTGGTCAAAGGGGTCACAGCCCGGCTGTCGGCGGAACTGGGTGCCAAGGTTTGACGAACGTCAGGCCTTGAGCGTCGCCATGTCGATGACGAAGCGGTACTTCACATCCCCGGCGATCATGCGGCTGTAGGCCTCGTTGATCTGGCGGATGTCGAGCATTTCAATGTCGCAGCTGATGTTATGTTTTGCGCAGAAATCCAGCATTTCCTGGGTTTCGGCGATGCCGCCAATCAGCGAGCCGGCCAACACTCGGCGACCCAGGATCAGCTTTGCCGCGTGTACGGGTGGGTCGACCGGCTCGACCAGGCCGACGATGATGTGCACGCCGTTGAAATGCAGCGTATCGAGGTAGGGATTGAGGTCGTGCTGCACCGGAATGGTGTCCAGCAGGAAGTTGAAACGTCCGGCGGCGGCCGCCATCTGTTCGGCGTCGGTGGACACGATCACATGGTCCGCGCCTTGGCGACGGGCTTCTTCTGCCTTGCTCGCCGAGCGAGTGAACAACGTCACTTCCGCGCCCATGGCCTTGGCGAACTTGATGCCCATGTGGCCCAGGCCACCCATCCCCAGCACGCCGACCTTGTCTCCGGCCTTCACGCCATAATGCTTGAGGGGAGAGTAGGTGGTGATGCCTGCGCAGAGCAGCGGCGCGGCGCTGGCCGGGTCGAGTGTCTGAGGGACGCGCAGTACGAAATGCTGGCTGACCACGATGCTGTCGGAATAGCCACCCATGGTGTGGCCGCCGCTCACGTGGTCCGGGCTGGCGTAGGTCTGGGTCATGCCTTCCAGGCAGTATTGTTCCAGATCGGCACGGCAAGCTTCGCATTCGCGGCAGGAGTCGACCATGCAGCCTACGCCTACCAGGTCGCCGACCTTGTGATGGGTGACATTCGCCCCCACGGCGGTGACTTTGCCGATGATTTCGTGGCCGGGCATCAGCGGATAGACGGCGATGCCCCATTCGTTCCGGGCCTGATGGATGTCGGAGTGGCAGACGCCGCAGTAGAGAATTTCGATCGCCACATCGTCCGCACGCGGGCTGCGGCGCTCGAACTTCATGGGGGCGAGGGGCGTGGTGGCCGATTGGGCGGCATAGCCGATGGCTGTGTACATGATGGACCTCGCTATCATTGAACGGTGAGGGGTTCATTCTGGGAGGCAGGGCGGCCGGTGGCGATGGCGATTCCTACGCCTGTCATGCCTAATCCTACGGCGTTGGCCAGGATTCGATTCCATGTGGCGCCAGACCTGCGATGATGTTTTCATCCCTTTCTTCGTGAAGTTTTCGCTCATGCTGCTGACCCGTCATCTCGATGCCAACGCCACGCTGGTTTCGCTGATAGAACCTTTGGCGACCCACGACGGTTTTGTTCCTACGCGACTGCCAGGGGTGCACGCGCTTCGCGCCAGCCAGGACGTCGCTCGTGGCCCGCAGCTCTACGAACCGAGCCTGGTGATCATTGCCCAGGGCAGCAAACTGGCGTACCTGGGGCCCCGCACAATGGAATATGGCGCGGGGCATTATCTGATCCAGGCCCTGCCGGTGCCGTTCGAATGCGAAACCTACGCCATGCCCAATGCTCCGCTGTATGGAATTTCCGTTGCGATCGATCGGGCGATGCTGGGCGACCTGGTGCTGGCCATGGGGTTGATGCCGGGGCGGAATCTGCCGCCTCAGACGCCGGAGTCCATGACTTGCGCAGTGCTCGATGACGCCATGCGTGGGTGTGTCGAGCGCTTGTTGCGCTGCTTGCACGACCCGTTGGAATGCCAGGTCATGGGCCAGGCGCGGCTGCGGGAGCTGCTGTTCGTCGCGTTGCGCGGACCCCAGGCCGATGTGCTGCGGGCGTTGGTGGAACAACAGGGCCAGTTCGCCCGGATTGCCGCTGCCCTGGGCCATTTGCATGCGCACTTCACCGAGCCGTTGAACGTCGAGATCCTGGCCAGTCGCGCGAACATGAGTGCTTCGACCTTTCACGAGCATTTCAAACGCAGCACGTTGCTATCGCCGGTGCAGTACCTCAAGCGATTGCGCCTACTCAAGGCCCAGCGGCTGCTGCTCTGCGAGGGCATGAGCGTGGCCCAGGTCGCGCACCAGGTGGGGTATCAGAGCCCGTCGCAATTCAGCCGGGAGTACAAGCGTTACTTCGAGCGCAACCCAGGGGACGAACGCGCCGCCTGAATTGTGCAGGGAACCCTGTGGGAGCGAGCCTGCTCGCGAAAGCGGTTTATCATTCAACACACATGTCGACTGAGACACCATTTCGCGAGCAGGCTCGCTCCCACTTTGGTTCGGTGTGTTTCCCGGAATCGCGGGCAACAAAAAGGCCCCCATTGCGGGAGCCTCGATGTTCAGCGTTCCGGCTTACATGTTCGGGTAAGTCGGTCCGCCGGCGCCTTCCGGCGTGACCCAGGTGATGTTCTGTGCAGGGTCCTTGATGTCGCAGGTCTTGCAGTGAACGCAGTTCTGGGCGTTGATCTGGAAGCGCTTCTCGCCATCTTCCTTGGTGATCACTTCATAAACGCCGGCCGGGCAGTAGCGCTGGGCCGGTTCGTCGTACAGCGGCAGGTTCTTGCTGATCGGGATGCTCGGGTCGGTCAGCTTCAGGTGGCAAGGCTGCTCTTCTTCATGGTTGGTACCGGAGATGAACACCGAGCTGAGCTTGTCGAAGCTGATCTTGCCGTCCGGCTTCGGGTAGTCGATCTTCTTGCATTCGGCCGCAGGTTTCAGGCAAGCATAATCTGGCTTGGTGTCGCGCAGCGTGAACGGAATCTTGCCGCCGAAAATGTTCTGGTCGAGCCAGTTGAAACCGCCGCCGATGATCGCACCGTACTTGTGGATCGCCGCGCCGAAGTTGCGGCTGGCGAACAGCTCTTCATACAGCCAGCTGTTCTTGAAACTGTTGACATAGGCCGTCAGTTCATCGCCGCCTTCGGACTCGGCGAACAGGCGATCAGCCACGGCTTCGGCAGCGAGCATGCCGGATTTCATGGCGGTGTGACTGCCCTTGATCTTGGCGAAGTTCAGGGTGCCGAGGTCGCAACCGATCAGCGCGCCGCCCTTGAAGACCATCTTGGGCAGCGAGTTCAGGCCGCCCTTGGCGATCGCGCGAGCGCCGTAACTGACGCGCTTGCCGCCTTCCAGATACTGCTTGAGCACAGGGTGATGCTTGAGGCGCTGGAACTCGTCGAATGGTGACAGGAAGGTGTTGCTGTAGGACAGGTCGACGATCAAGCCGACGACCACTTGGTTGTTTTCCAGGTGATAAAGGAAAGAGCCGCCGGTATTTTCGGTGCCCATGATGTCCAGCGGCCAGCCGGCGGTGTGCACCACCAAGCCTGGTTGATGCTTGGCCGGGTCGATTTCCCAGATTTCCTTCAGGCCGATGCCGTAGTGCTGGGTGTCGGCTTCGCTGTCCAGGTTGAAGCGCTTGATCAATTGCTTGCCAATGTGGCCACGGCAGCCTTCGGCGAACAGCGTGTACTTGCCGCGCAACTCCATTCCAGGGGTGTAGAGGCCTTCTTTCGGATTGCCTTCGCGGTCGACACCAAGGTCGCCGGTGATGATCCCGCGGACGACGCCGTTTTCGTCGAACAACGCTTCCTGGGCGGCGAAGCCCGGGTAGATTTCCACGCCCAGGTTCTCGGCCTGCTGGGCCAGCCAACGGCAAAGATTGCCAAGGGAAATAATATAGTTGCCTTCGTTGTGCATGGTCTTGGGCACAAAGAAGTCAGGGATTTTGCTCGCGGTCTCGGCGTTTCTCAGGACATAAATGTCATCGCGCTTGACCGGCGTGTTCAACGGAGCGCCGAGCTCTTTCCAATCCGGAAACAGTTCGTTCAGGGCGCGCGGTTCGAACACCGCGCCGGAGAGGATGTGCGCGCCGACTTCGGAGCCTTTTTCGACCACGCAGACGCTGATTTCCTTACCGGCTTCGGCGGCCTTCTGTTTCAGTCGGCAAGCGGCAGACAGGCCAGCGGGGCCGGCACCGACGATGACCACGTCGAATTCCATGTATTCGCGTTCCACAGGCTATCTCCTACTCAAGGCTCAACAGTTTTTTCTAATTGGAGGTTTGACGTTGCATCCGTTGTTTCCTTCGCGAAGCGACGAAAGCGACAATGGATGACCCGCGCTTCTCTCTTAAGCGGCGCATTATATCTACACCACTCTCAGGGTCCAATACAAACGTTTGTTTGAAATTGCCGCAGCCCAGATAAATCACTGACGTACGGCTTATGACTGACCATTTTGCCGTATTGACCGGAATAGACGTTCCGGTCAAGATACGGGCGGTTTTGCGCTCGCCGTAGGCTGACTGTTGGTTCCAAGAGCACCTCTAAAGACAGGGCGAAGGCAGCACAAAGTGACGAGTTGCGCGGTTCGGACGCGCAGTTTACACGCCGCGATAATGAATGACTCATCGGTCATCACTGACGAATGGTCTTCACTCCCGTGAGCAAAGGTCATGTGTGGTTCATGCCGGCGTTTTTAGAGGTGCCCTTGCGCCCATGATCATCAACCGCCAGGTTCGCCCAGGCGACTTTCTTTTCACCGGAGAGTAACGAGGAATCCATGAAGGTTCTTGTAGCTGTCAAACGAGTGGTCGACTATAACGTCAAGGTTCGCGTCAAGGCGGACAACTCCGGCGTCGACCTCGCCAACGTCAAGATGTCGATGAACCCTTTCTGCGAAATCGCCGTAGAAGAAGCCGTACGCCTGAAAGAAAAAGGCGTGGCGACTGAGATCGTCGTCGTTTCCATCGGCCCGACCACCGCCCAGGAACAACTGCGCACCGCGCTCGCGCTGGGTGCCGATCGCGCCATCCTCGTCGAATCCGCCGAAGACCTGACTTCCCTGGCCGTTGCCAAGCTGTTGAAAGCCGTAGTTGACAAGGAACAGCCACAGCTGGTGATCCTCGGCAAGCAGGCCATCGACAGCGACAACAACCAGACCGGCCAGATGCTCGCTGCGTTGAGCGGCTACGG
This sequence comes from Pseudomonas sp. R4-84, assembly GCF_054130985.1. Lineage (NCBI taxonomy): Bacteria > Pseudomonadati > Pseudomonadota > Gammaproteobacteria > Pseudomonadales > Pseudomonadaceae > Pseudomonas > Pseudomonas sp. R4-84. Next base: position 3,888,241 of record NZ_CP096390.1, on the reverse strand, counting down.
CCAGGGCACCTTCGCGTCGAAAGTCGAAGTGTCGGGCGACAGCGTTGCCGTGACTCGCGAAATCGACGGCGGCGCGCAGACAGTTTCCCTGAAACTGCCGGCCATCGTCACCACCGACCTGCGTTTGAACGAGCCGCGTTACGCGTCCCTGCCAAACATCATGAAAGCCAAGAAGAAGCCGCTTGAAGTGCTGACTCCTGACGCTTTGGGCGTTTCCACCGCCTCCACGAACAAGACCCTGAAAGTCGAAGCGCCGACTGCACGCAGCGCCGGCATCAAGGTCAAGTCGGTGGCTGAACTGGTCGAGAAACTGAAAAACGAAGCGAAGGTAATCTGATATGACTATCTTGGTAATCGCCGAACACGATAACAAGGCGCTGGCTCCGGCCACGCTGAACACCGTTGCTGCCGCCGCCAAAATCGGTGGCGATGTCCACGTCCTGGTGGCCGGGCAGGGCGCTGGCGCCGTTGCCGAAGCCGCCGCCAAGATCGCTGGCGTGAGCAAAGTCCTGAACGCCGATAATGCTGCCTATGCGCACCAACTGCCGGAAAACGTTGCTCCATTGGTAGCTGAGCTGGGCAGTGGCTACAGCCACATCCTGGCGGCCGCGACATCGAACGGCAAGAACATCCTGCCTCGCGTAGCTGCTGCATTGGACGTCGACCAGATCTCCGAAATCATTTCGGTAGAAAGCGCCGACACCTTCAAGCGTCCGATCTACGCTGGCAACGCCATCGCCACCGTGCAATCGACCGCTGCGATCAAGGTCATCACCGTTCGCGCCACCGGTTTCGACCCGGTTGCCGCCGAAGGTGGTTCGGCTGCCGTTGAAGCCGTGGGCGCTGCCCACGACAAGGGCATTTCCAGCTTCGTCAACGAAGAGCTGGCCAAGTCCGATCGTCCTGAGCTGACCGCCGCCAAGATCGTCGTTTCCGGCGGCCGCGGCATGCAGAACGGTGACAACTTCAAGCACTTGTACGCCTTGGCTGACAAGCTGGGCGCTGCCGTTGGCGCATCCCGCGCAGCGGTCGACGCCGGTTTCGTTCCCAACGACATGCAGGTCGGCCAGACCGGCAAGATCGTTGCACCACAGCTGTACATCGCCGTCGGTATCTCCGGCGCGATCCAACACTTGGCCGGCATGAAGGACTCCAAGGTGATCGTTGCGATCAACAAGGACGAAGAAGCGCCAATCTTCCAAGTGGCCGACTACGGCCTGGTGGCGGACCTGTTCGAAGCCATCCCTGAGCTGGAGAAGCTGGTCTAATCCGGCATCTTCACTTATAAAGAGCCCGGCCTTTTGGCCGGGTTTTTTATTTCTGTTTCCGGAGCGCTTAGTGCCATGGATCTTCGCCGTTTGGCTTGCTCGTCGTTGTTCTGGGCGTTGGCGTGCGCGCCAGGGCTGTCTGCCGCCGCTGGCAAATGCGAGCGCCTGATCGCTACTGGCAGCCCCGATGCGCCGCCTTATCTTTGGCAAGATCCCCAGGATCCCAAGCATTTGATCGGTGCCGGGGCCGACCTGCTGGCGCAGGTGGCGCAGGCGCTGGGGATCAAGATCGAATTGCTCTACGCCGGCAAACGCGCCCAGGCCTTGGACGAAGTGCGCAGCGGACGCATGGACCTGCTCACCGATGCCCCGCTGACCACGACTGGGTTGCAAGCCTTGGATTACGTGCACCCGCCACTGCTGGAGAACGATTACCTGGTCTGGACACGCAAGGATTCGACGCTGGTGGTCGAGCGACCGGAGGATCTTCACGGGCATAACGGCGCCTTGTCGGAAAAGGCTCGCATGACACAAGGATTTGGCCTTTTCGCTGAGCAGAATCTAACCGTGACCCGTACGCCCAACCTGACCCAGGCCTTTCAGAAACTGCTCCTGGGTGAAGTGGAATATGTACTGGCGGGGCGCTACTCGGGCCTGGCGATGGCGCAGACGCTAGGGATGGCTAATGACTTGCAAGCCGCGCCGCAAGCGGTGGACAAGCCGGGCTTGTTCCTCGCGCTTTCTCATAACTCCGCCTGCAATGACCCATGGTTACGCGGACAGCTGGCGCAAAAGATGACAGAATTGGCCGCGTCTGGCCTGGCGGAGGCTGTGTTGCAGCGCAATCTGGAGCGTTGGAGAGCACAGTTGAAGTCCCCCGTCAGCGCCCCCAAACAGTAGGGAATATTAGTGACTATTCGACCTCTTTTCGCTGCCCTGGCCGTTCTGGCTCTGGCGGGTTGCGCAGCCGATCCAGCGCCGAATGAACAGATCCGCCTGACTGAACAGGCCATTGAGCAAGCGCGTGCGGTGGGTGCCACCACCGACGAAGTACCCGAATTGAAACTGGCTGAAGAAAAATTCACGCGCGCCAAATCCAACATGGCCGATGAATCCTATAAAAAGGCGCGCATGCGCGCTGAACAGGCCGAGTTGGATGCACGTCTGGCCGAAGCGAAGGTGCTGACGCTCAAGAGCCAGGAGCAATTGAACGTGCTCGACACTCGCATCAAGCGCTTGCGCAAACAGCTGAGGGAGGATGCCCAATGAAGCACTCCCAAGTATTGGGCGGCCTGGTCCTCGCGGGGCTGGCCAGTCTGTACGGTTGCGCCGGACAGCGCAGCGAGGTGGCGCTGGAAAAGGCCAGCGATGACTTCCAGAAGGTCAAGGAAGATGCCAACGTGCTGCGTGCGGCGCCCCGGGACGTGATCCGGGCCGGCGAATCCCTGGCCCGCGCCGATCGCTTGTCCAGCTACTGGGGCAGCGGTGAGGACGTGCAGCATTACGCCTACTTGAGTCAGCGCTACAGTCAGATTGCCCGTGAGCACAGCAACCAGGTGCTCAACGAAGAGCGCGCGACGAAGCTCGAGCTGGAGCGCCAGCGCCTGCAGCTGGCCCTGCGCGAATCCAAGCTGCTGAGTGTCCAGCAGCAGGGCAAGTGGCTTGAAGAGCAGATCATGGCGATGGCGACCACCCAGACCGATCGCGGCCTGGTGATGACCCTCGGGGATGTGCTGTTCGATACCGGCGAAGCCGAGCTGAAAAACTCGGCCAATCGCGTGGTGCTCAAGATCGTGCAGTTCCTGCAACTCAATCCCAAGCGCGTGGTGCGCATCGAGGGCTACACGGACAGCACCGGCGGCAAGCAGGAAAACCTCAAGCTGTCCCGCGACCGCGCTCAGGCCGTGGCGGACGTGCTGGTGGACCTTGGCATTGACGAAAAGCGCATCCAGGTCGAAGGCTACGGCGATCAATACCCGGTGGACGTCAACGCAACCGAGCGTGGCCGGGCGCAGAACCGTCGCGTTGAAATCGTATTCTCCGATGACGAGGGCCAGCTCGGCGCCGCCCGTTGAGGACGGCGTCATTGGAAAACCCGGCCCCTTCGAGGCGCCGGGTTTTTTTTTCGCCTGATGTTTGGGGATGAGTACAGTTGGGGCTGTCAACCCACTGTACTGTCGAGTAATCTGGCAACTGTCCCAGTACACTTCTAAACTGTGCCGGTAGAATTTCCGACAAGAATAAAACGCCTGCGAAATCGAGTACTGCGTCATGACCAACCTCCTGCTCTATCAACGTATTGCGCAACAGTTGGCGGAAGACATCCGGCGTGGGGTGTATCAGCCGGGTGAACGCGTGCCTTCGGTGCGCAAGATGAGTTCGCAGCTCAACGTCAGCCATGCCACCGTCCTCCAGGCCTATGCGAACCTTGAAGACCAGGGGCTGATTCGCGCGCGGCCGCAATCGGGCTATTACGTGCACCAGACGCCGGCGTTGACCGCGCCGACGCCGGACATTGCCCGGGTCGAGCGCCCCGGACTGGTGACGCGCAGCAGCATTATCCAACAGGTGTTGGTCGAGTCGCGCCGCGAAGGGGTGTTTCCGCTGGGCGCGGCGGTGCCGAGCGTTGATTATCTGCCCGTGCGGGCGTTGCATCAGCAGTTAGCCAAGGTCACGCGTTTCCACAGCCCGCGGGCGTTCAGCTACATGTTCAGTCCCGGCTTCGAGCCGTTGCGCCGCCAAGTCGCGATCCGCATGCGTGACGCCGGCGTGGTGGTGGATCCTTCCGAGGTCGTCATCACCCATGGCTGCGTCGACGCCCTGCAGATGTCCTTGCGCGTGCTGACGCGTCCCGGGGATTTGATCGCCGCCGAGTCGCCCACTTACTACGGGCTGCTGCAACTGGCGGATCTGCTGGGCCTGAAGGTCATCGAGATCCCCAGCGACCCGGTCACTGGCATGAGCCTTGAAGCCTTGCAATTGGCGGCCAACCAATGGTCGATCAAGGCGCTGGTCCTGACCACGCGCCTGAGCAATCCCCTGGGTGGCACGATGCCCGAAGAGCGGCAAAAACAACTGCTGCGCCTGGCATCGGATTTCGATATCCAGATCGTCGAGGACGATATCTATGGCGAACTGATGTTCGAACAGGGCCGGACCAAGGCATTGAAGGCCTACGATCGCTTGGATCGGGTGATCTACTGTTCGAGTTTCTCCAAGACCCTTTCGCCCGGCGTTCGGATTGGCTGGATGATCGCCGGCAAGTTCCAGCAGGAGATCCAGCGACTCCAGACGTTCAGCACCCATTCGGCGTGCAGCGTCACTCAGATGGGGATCGCGGCTTACCTGGAGAATGGCGGCTATGACCGGCACTTGCGCTACATTCGCCAGGAGTACCGCAAGAACCTCAGCGCTTTTCAATTGGCGGTGCAACAGCACTTTCCGGAAGGCACGCAGATGAGTCGTCCCACCGGTGGGTTCATTCTTTGGGTCAGCCTGCCGGGGCGGGTCAACACCCAGGAACTGCACGTCCGCGCGCTGCAACAGGGCATCAGCATCGCCCCCGGGTTGATTTTCAGTAATACCGAGCAATTCAACCACTGCATCCGCCTGAATTGCGGCATACCCTGGAATCGCGAGGCAGAGCGTGCGTTGATGACCCTGGGGTTGCTGGCGACCCAGTTGTGCCAGGAGACCGCCAGCGGGTTTTTATAGAAATCAGCGGCTTGGCCCGATGTGCTTGTCAGCGCCTCAATATCGGGCGAGCATGGACATCTCTGCCGTAGGTGTCGTCGTGTCTATGAAAGCCATTGTTCCTGCTGCGTGGGTTTTGATCGGCCTGTTGAGTGTCCTCGACATGGGGAGTGCCATGGCAGCTTCGGCCCAAGAGAAACCGGCCGCCAGCGCCGCCAAGCCCACCGCGAAGAAAACCGCCGAGATAAAGAAGACTGTCAAAAAGACGCCCGCCAAAACGGCCGCCGCAAAGAAAAAGCGCGCCCCCATTGCCTCCAAGAGCAAATCGGCCCGCGAAGTCGCCAAGACCCCTTTACCACCGGCCAGGCTGGACCTGAGCCTGCCACACGATATGGTCGATCAGTTGCAGCCACCCGGCAAGGTGCCCCTGCCCAAGCGTGAGCCACTGTTGCCGTCCATGTTTGGGGAAAAGCCCGGCCCATTCCAGCTCAACGGCCGTCTGCTGAGCAACGAGATGCAGCTGCCCTTGCGCAATCAGGAGCGCAACGAAGTGGAAGGCGCGGCACTGGAATTCGAATTCAAGCAATAAGGCCATGCAATGCTGCTGTTCGTCGCTGACTGCCGGGTCACTCCACCCACTACGAAAAAAACCCCGGACGGCGATTTCAAACGGCTGTTTTAGCCGTTACCCTGTGTCCTGTTACCAATCATTACTTGTCGTGAGGATCCTGTCGTCATGAAGTGCCGTGAAGGCTGTGGCGCCTGTTGCATCGCCCCTTCCATCAGTTCTCCCATCCCTGGCATGCCCCAAGGCAAGCCGGCGGGAGAACGTTGCGTGCAGTTGTCGGCCGGTAATCTCTGCCTGATCTTCGGCCACCCTGAACGCCCGGCGGTGTGTTCGGCGTTTGAGGCGGACCTTGAGGTCTGCGGCAATAGCAGCGAAGAAGCCATTCGATTGATTGGCTGGTGGGAGCAGGTCACGGCGGCGTAGTGGGACAACGATCGGAAACGACATGAACGAACTTGGACGATAAGGAAAACAATTATGGGTTCGCTGCATCGTATGGCTGTGTTGTGTGGATTGACCGTCCTGTTGGCAACAGCTACCGCCCAGGCAGAAGACTGGCAAGTCGCCAAGGAAAAGGAAGGTATCCAGGTGTCGCTGAGTGAGGTCGCTGGCTCGAAGTACAAGGCCTATCGCGGCGTGACCGTCATGAAAACCACCATGGCCAAACTGCGGGCCCTGCAGGAAGACGTTGCGGATGCGTGTGGATGGATCCATGAATGCAAGAGCCAGAAGTTGCTCAAGCACGAGGGCGACAAGAGCTGGACGTACACCCAATTCAATACGCCGTGGCCGGTCACGGCCCGCGACTCCGTGCTGGAAGTCACTACCGTTGAAGAAGCTGATGGCAGCCTCACTCGCAAACTCAAGGGCGTGCCTACCTATCTGCCGGAAGAGAAAGGCTTTGTGCGCGTGACGCAGGTCGAAGGCTTCTGGAAGTTCACCCCCAAGGCGGCGAACCAGATCGAAGTGACTTACCAAGTCCACACCGAGCCGGGGGGTGATGTACCGTCCTGGCTGGCTAACAAGTTCGTGGTGGACGCGCCGTTCAATACGCTGAAAGCGCTGAAAGAGCGCGCCGAAAAATAATCGGTAGGCCGCGATGAAGAAACCGCCCACGAGGCGGTTTTTTCATTGGTGCCGTCAGCGAACTCAGCGGAACGATTGTTTCGCCATCAATGTCGAGATAGACGTAAGCCCGGCCATGTATTGATCGAGGAGACACCGATGCAGAAGTGGGAAATCACTTTCGTTGATGATCACGGCGAAGCCGTCGCCGAGCAGTTCGATTACGACCAGGAGCCCACAATGGAACAGGCCGCCCAATTGATCCGCCAGAGACTGCTCCCCGTGCCCGCCAAGCTTGATCTCAACGACCTGGAAGGTCGCACGCAAGACCCTACGCTCAAAAGCCTCAAGACCCAAAACAGCATTGAAATCATCAGCATTAAACCGATTTCATGAAATTCATTGTTCGGTCCCGCTTGGCAGTGGCGATGACTTGAAGCTACTCTGCAACCGAGATCAGCGAAAGGATCGCCAAGGTCCGGTCTTGTCAGCTACATGCTTGTGTCCCGACGGCCAGTTGATGCCGTACTGCTTGTAACCAGCGGTTGCACGCACGGGAAGACGGAAAGTCTATCCATCGGTCTGAGGAGGACGTTTCATGAGCACAGCCTATCAAGAAGACATCAGCGCCAGTGTGCTGCGCCGCATGAAAGAAGGCGGTTTCGATTTCTCCCAATTTCATCCCATCGAGTTCTATGCCATTTTCCCCGACGAGGAACGGGCGCGCAGGGCGGCAGGCCAATTCAGGGGGGAATCGCTGAATGCGCAGATCAGCGCGCGGGACGATGGAGCCTGGTCGCTCGAACTGAGCCGGGTGATGTACGCCACTTATGATGACATCGGCGATTTCGAGTTGAACTTCGAGGCCGTGGTCGAGCCCTTGGGTGGCGTTATCGAAGGGTGGGGCGTCAAGCAGGAGATCCGTCGCCTGCAGGCCTGAATGTTTTATGCATCCAGCAACGGCTGACCTTTGTGTCGGCCGTTTTCATGTTGGGTGCTGATCGATTTTCTGTCGTCATCGCGAGCAAGCTTGCTCCCACAGTCGGTCTGCGATCCGCCACAACGCCCAATGGTAACGGGCTTTGCGGCGAAGGAACGCGCCTACGGCTTCAACGGCTGCTTGCGTCCCGCCATGTGCTTCAAATACCCCACCAACAGGTCAAGCTCAGAATCCGGCAACACCGCTGCGGAGAATCCCGGCATTTTACCCTGTGGCCAGTGGCGCAAGCTTTGAGGGGCACGGATGTAACGTTTGAGGAAATCTTTCGAGAAGTATTCCGTAGGGTTGAAGGGAATGTTCAGGTCCGGTCCGAACTGCGCATCACCCGCGCCGTTGAGTCGATGGCAAGCCAAACAGTTTTTCTGAAACAACTCGAAGCCTTTGTTGACCGGATCGTTTTTGGCCAGGGTGGGCGAGGGCAGCAGGGCGGGGAAGCGATCGGCCACTGGCGACAGGCGCTTGATGCTTGCCAGCGCATAGGGCCATTGCTCGGGGCTGATATGGCCCGCTTGAGGATCGGTCCAGATCAGATAGAAAGGACCGGCGCTTTGCTTGCCTTCCCCCAACGCCGGCCAGGGTTTGGTCGGGTCCTCGATCGCCAGCCACGCGCGGGCGCCGTGTGCATTGAGTAATGGCGCCGCGGGCAGTTCAGCTGCGAAACCGTCCAGGGCTACGGCTTGCAGATGATCGTTCGGTTGCACCCCGGTCAATAGCGAGGTCAACGGCACGGCGCGATAGCTCATGGGTTTCTTGTAGGAAACGTCTTCGTTGATCTGAATTGTTTGAACGTCGGGATGCTTGAGTAGCTCTTCAGTCTGCCAGGTGCGGGTACCCGCGCCCAGCTCCAGCGTGAGCTGCGCCGCGTACAGAGGGCCGCTGATCAGCAGTGCCCCGAGGACAATTAGTGCTTTCAAGTGAATCGCCGTCCATGTCGAGAGGGAAGCGCAAAGGTTGGCACAGCCACCGTTGCCGGAACAATCAACCCTCTCACATTTATTTAGCGAAACGACTGTAATAAAGCGGACATCGCGCGTCTGGGTCAGCCGATCACTTTAGTGATGTTCGGCAAGATCAACAGCAGCGTTGTGGCGAAGAGAATGAGTCCGGCTTGACGAACTTTCGTATGTTTGAACATGGCTGACCCGCCTTTTTGTTATTTCCTGAGGCCAGCCTGCATTACTCCGTGACGGCTGGCGTTGCACTTCCTGTCTGACAAGCGCCTCGGCAAAACCCGACGACTTACTTGTACAAGGTTTACATTAGGGGCCGCAGCCGGCTTCGCTTAGACCCAATTAGTATCAGTTTATGGGTCCAAGTTATCAAAACAGCATGAGGCCTATTGCCAGCTGCTTGCGGGCCCTTTTGCTAGACAGCTTGCTTACCTGAAACGGTTAATCCGATAGCTCGCTACCGTTCGTCTGAGCGTGCCTGTCAATGTCGTTGAGCACTGAGGTCATTGAATCCGCCGCCGCTGGGCTTAAGGTTAGAGGTGTTTGTAAAAGCCGATCGCGGTTTGAGGATGTCATGACCGAAGCTATGATTTTTGACGCATTACGCACGCCTCGCGGTAAGGGAAAAGCTGACGGCGCCCTGCACACCGTCAAGCCGGTGAACCTGGTCGGTGGCCTGTTGACGGCGTTGCGTCAGCGCATGAGCCTGGACACCAGCCAGGTGGACGACATTGTGCTCGGCTGCGTGACGCCGATCGGCGATCAAGGTGCCGACATCGCGAAGACCGCCGCCCTGGTGGCTGACTGGGACGTCAGCGTGCCCGGCGTTCAGCTCAACCGCTTTTGCGCTTCGGGTTTGGAAGCGGTGAACCTGGCCGCGATGAAGGTTCGTTCCGGTTTCGAAGACCTCGTAGTGGCGGGGGGCGTCGAGTCCATGTCCCGTGTGCCTATGGGCAGCGATGGCGGCGCATGGGCGCTGGACCCGCAATCCAATCTGCACGGCCATTTCGTTCCCCAGGGCATCGGCGCCGACCTGATTGCCACCCTCGAAGGTTTCAGTCGCGAGGACATCGATGCCTTTGCGTTGCAATCCCAGCAAAAAGCCGCGCGAGCACGGGAGAACGGTTCGTTCGATAAATCCCTGGTGGCAGTACGGGACCAGAATGGCATCGTGCTGCTGGACCATGACGAATTCATCCGCGCCGACTCGACGCTCGAAGGCCTGGGCAAACTACGGCCAAGCTTCGAAGCGATGGGCCAGATGGGCTTCGACGCCACGGCATTGCGCGTCTATAGCCATGTGGAGCGGATCAATCATGTGCACACGCCGGGCAATAGCTCGGGCATCGTCGATGGCGCCGCGCTGATGCTCATTGGCTCCCCGGCCAAAGGTCGCGAGCTGGGCTTGCAACCCCGGGCGCGGATTGTTGCCACTGCCGTCACCAGCAGCGAGCCGACCATCATGCTCACCGGTCCGGCCCCGGCCACCCGCAAGGTATTGGCCAAAGCTGGCCTGCGGGTCGAGGACATCGACCTGTTCGAAGTCAACGAAGCCTTTGCCTCGGTAGTGCTCAAGTTCATCAAGGACATGGCCATCGATCCCGCCAAGGTCAACGTCAACGGCGGCTCGATCGCCATGGGCCATCCGTTGGGCGCCACCGGTTGCGCAATCCTTGGCACGCTGCTCGATGAGTTGGAGGCGCGTCACCTGCGCTATGGCCTGGCGACACTGTGTGTCGGCGGCGGCATGGGCATCGCCACCCTTATCGAACGCCTCTGAGCCCCGATTTTGAAGGAACACTTTTCATGACCCATGCCATTCGTTTCGAAACCGGCCCGGACCGGATCGTCGTGCTGACCCTGGACATGCCGGGGCAGGCGGCCAACACCATGAACGCGATATACCGCGAGGCCATGGGCGCCTGCGTTGCTCGCCTGATCGCCGAAAAAGACTCGATCGCCGGCGTGATCATCACTTCGGCCAAAAAGACGTTTTTTGCAGGCGGCGACCTGAACGAGTTGGTCCAGGTCGACAAATCCCAGGCCCAGGCCTTTTACGAAACGGTGTCCGAGATCAAGGCGCAGCTGCGCGCATTGGAGACCCTCGGCAAACCGGTGGTCGCCGCTATCAACGGTGCGGCCCTGGGCGGCGGCTGGGAAATCTGCCTGGCCTGCCATCATCGGGTGGCGCTGGACCATCCCTCGGTGTTGATCGGCCTGCCGGAAGTCACCCTTGGCCTGTTGCCGGGCGGCGGCGGTGTGGTGCGGATGGTGCGCTTGCTGGGCTTGGAGAAGGCATTGCCGTATTTGCTCGAAGGCACCAGGGTTCGTCCGCAACAAGCGCTGCTGGCTGGTTTGATCGATGAGCTGGCGACGGATCGCGACGAGCTGCTGGACAAGGCCCGGGCCTGGATTCTCGCTAACCCGAGCGTGGCCCAGCCGTGGGACATGAAGGGCTATCGGATCCCTGGGGGCACGCCGTCCGCCCCGGCGGTCGCCCAGATGCTGGCGATCGCGCCTTCGATTCTGCGCAGCAAGACCCAGGGCTGCCTGCCCGCACCGGAAAAGATCCTCTGTGCGGCGGTGGAAGGCGCGCAGGTAGGCTTCGATGCGGCGCAGTTGATCGAAACCCGATACTTCACCGAGCTGACGACTGGCCAGGTGGCGAAAAACCTGATCGGTACGTTCTGGTTCCAACTCAACGAGATCAGGGCCGGAGGTTCTCGCCCGCAGGGTTTTGCGCCTTTTCTGACGAAAAAAGTCGCTGTGCTCGGCGCCGGGATGATGGGCGCGGGTATCGCCTATGTCAGTGCTGCGGCCGGCATCGACGTGGTACTCAAGGAAATTGACCTGGACGCAGCGCAAAAGGGTAAGTCCCGCGCGGCGTTGCTGCTGGACAAGAAAGTCGTCCATGGCCTACTCACCGCGCAACAGCGCGACGCCATCCTGGCGAGGATCCAGCCGACCGACAGCGATGCGGACCTGGTCGGCTGCGACCTGGTCATCGAGGCCGTATTCGAAGACCGCGTCCTTAAAGCCAGCGTGACGGCCGCAGCCCAAGCAGTGGCCGGGCCGGACGCGGTGATTGCGTCCAATACTTCGACCTTGCCCATCACCGGCCTGGCGATGGCGGTGCCGGACGAGGGCAAATTCATCGGGCTGCATTTCTTCAGTCCAGTGGAAAAAATGCCCTTGGTCGAGATCATCAAGGGTGCCCGCACCTCTGACGAAACGCTTGCCCGTGGCTTCGATTTCGTCCGGCAAATCGACAAGACGCCGATTGTCGTCAACGACAGTCGTGGGTTTTTCACTTCGCGGGTGTTCGGCACCTTTACCCACGAAGGCATCGCGATGCTCGGCGAAGGCGTGAGCGCGCCGATGATCGAAACCGAGGCACGCAAGGCCGGGATGCCAGTCGGGCCGCTGGCTGTCTCCGACGAAGTTTCACTCAGCCTGATGAGGCATATCCGCACGCAGACTGCCAAAGACTTGCGAGCAGAGGGGAAAGCTCCGACTGAGCACCCCGCATTCGCTGTGATCGATCTGCTGCTCGAAGAATACAAACGGCCAGGTAAAGCGGCCGGAGCCGGTTTCTATGAGTACCCAACCCAAGGGCAGAAATATCTCTGGCCGGGGCTCAAGGCGCGTTTCGACAAACCCGCGGGGCAGATTCCAGCCCAGGATATCCGTGATCGCCTGCTGTTCATCCAGGCCCTGGAAACCGTTCGTTGCGTCGAGGAAGGCGTTGTCACCTCGACGGCGGACGCCAATATTGGCTCGGTCTTCGGCATCGGATTCGCGGTCTGGACGGGCGGGGCGTTGCAGTTTATCAACCAGTACGGTTTGCAGGCGTTTATCGCCCGCAGCCAGTACTTGGCCGAGCAATACGGCGAACGTTTTTCACCCCCGGCACTGTTGCTGGAAAAGGCCGCCGCTCAAGCACTGTTCTGACTATGCGCGGGGGGCTTGCCTTGGGACGGTGTTTCAGGGCAGGCTCTGGGGTGTGCAATATTCCCATCATCGTGTCAGGTATTTTTTATGTCGCTACGCATCTGCATTCTGGAAACCGATATCCTGCGTCCAGAACTGGTCGACCAGTATCAGGGTTACGGGCAGATGTTCCAGCGCCTGTTTTCGCAGCAGCCCATTGCGGCAGAATTTGTCGTGTACAACGTGGTGGAAGGGCAGTATCCAAGCGTCGATGAACAATTCGACGCTTATCTGGTGACCGGCAGCAAGGCGGACTCCTTCGGGACCGATCCGTGGATACAGACGCTCAAGACTTATCTCCTGGACCGCTACCAGCGTGGCGACAAGCTGCTAGGCGTCTGCTTCGGCCATCAATTGCTGGCACTGCTGTTGGGCGGCAAGACCGAGCGCGCCAGCCAGGGTTGGGGGGTGGGCACCCATCGCTACAAACTCGCGGCCAAGGCCCCCTGGATGAGCCCGGTGAAGGAGGAGCTGACCTTGTTGATCAGCCATCAGGATCAAGTCACCGAGCTCCCGGAAAATGCCACCGTCATAGCCTCGAGCGATTTCTGCCCGTACGCGGCTTATCACATCAATGATCAAGTCCTGTGCTTCCAGGGCCATCCGGAATTCATCCACGACTATTCCCGGGCCTTGTTGGAGATTCGCCAGCAACACCTCGGTGAGAAGATCTACAGCCAGGGCGTGGCGAGCCTGGAACAGGAACATCACGGTACGACGGTAGCGGAGTGGATGATGCGTTTCGTCGCCCATAAACCCCAAGCCGATGCCGCCCAGGGCTGACTACTCGGGCATGCCACCGTTGATCAGCGGTTCACTGCTGATCAACGGTGGGAAGCTGCTCGCGAAGAAGGCTACGCAAATCCCGTCGAAAAATCCTACAACCACCCCGACCGCTTGAAACTTGCCCACAACGCGGTACATCCAACCCCGATGAACCCGAGCACCAGGAAATATCCATAGTGCCAGGTCAGCTCCGGCATGTTTTCGAAGTTCATCCCGTAGATGCCGGCCACCGCCGTCGGAAACGCCAGGATTGCCGCCCAGGCGGCGAACTTGCGTTGCACCACGCTCTGGCGCGAGGCTTCGAGCAGCACGCCGATTTCAATCGTCTGGCTGGCAATGTCCGCCAGGGTCGCCAAGTCTTCCATCTGCCGTGTGACGTGGATCTGCACGTCGCGGAAATAGGGGCTCATGTTCTTGTCGATGAAGGGGAAATCCAGGCGCTGCAGTTCTTCGCTGATTTCCACCATCGGCGCCGCATAGCGACGCAGGCGCAGCACGTCGCGGCGCAAACTGTGCAGGTTCTGGATGTCCCGCTCATTCAGGGCGCTGCATAGCACGTTGCGCTCCAGTTCATCGATCTCGGCATGAATGGCTTCGCCCACCGGCAGGTAATTTTCAATGACGAAATCGAGGATTGCATAAAGGACGAAATCCTCCCCGTGCTCCAGCAGGATAGGACGTGCCTCACAGCGTTGTCGGACATGGGCGTAGGAGGCCGAGTGACCGTTGCGGGCGGTAATGATGTAGCCCTTGCCGGCGAAGATATGGGTTTCGATGAACTGCAGCTTGCCGTCCTTGCGCACCGGCGAATACGTGACGATGAACAGCGCATCGCCGAACGTTTCCAGCTTGGGCCGGCTGTGCTTCTCCATCGCGTCTTCAATCGCCAGCTCATGCAGGTTGAACTGGCGCTGCAGGTTGGTCAGTTCCTGGGTGCTGGGCTCTTCGAGGCCGATCCACACGAAGTGTCCGGGCTTCGCCGCCCAGGCGCTGCCTTCATCGAGGGTGATATTGGTGACTTTCTTACCGGCGCTGTAAACCGCAGCAGCAACAACTCTACCCATGATGTGGTTCGCTTCTTCTTGGAAATTGGCAGTGGGGGCAGCGTCCAGCTTAGCGCGCCACGCTGATTGAGAGTCAGCGAAATTCGCGAAGTTCGCGTAAAAGAAAACCCGCCGTAGGGGCGGGTTTCTTGTTCACATGGGCTGCAACTGCCGGTCCATCGTCTCGATGCACTCGCGCATCTGCTCACGACATTGAGCGATAAGGCGAGGCATGTCGTCCATGCTCAGGCCCGCCGTGGGAATTGCCGGCAGGGAGCGTATGAGAATGTCACCACTGCGCCAACGATTGAGCTGCATATGCTTGATATAAGTGCTCACACAGACTGGGATGATCGGCACTCCAGCAGCAATCGCCATCTGGAACGCGCCTTTCTTGAACGGCAGCAATTCAGCGCCCAAGTTGCGTGTGCCTTCCGGAAACACCCAGATCGAGGTGTCTTCATGCTGGAGGGTGTGGGTGGTGGTCAGCATCGACTTGCGGGCCTTGATTGCATTGCCCCGATCAATCAACACGTTGCCCGCCAGCCAGAACAATTGACCGAACAGCGGTACCCATTTCAGGCTCTTCTTGCCGATGCACACGGTACGACGCGGTACCACATTGCCGAAGACAAACAGATCATAGTTGGATTGATGATTGGCGATGATCACGCTGCTCTGGGCTTTATTCGCCAGTGTGTCGACTTCGGCCTTGACCCGCAGGCGCAGGATCCACATCGCGGGTACCGCATACAGCCTGGCGCACAGACGGCTGTTGTCAGGGTTGAACGGGCGACACACACCCAGAATCACCCCCAACACACCCGCCAGGATAAAGTGCAGGCCCATCAAAGACATACGCAGTGCAAACAACATCAACAGGCCCCACAGGGACAAAAGGTGGCGCAGTGTACGGATGTGCACTGTTTTCAGCAATTGCCCCTATAGAGGTAGGAGATGGGCGATGTTTAAGCTGATGTTTCGAAATGGCGCGTAAGAAGCGGCTTAGAGCGGTCGCCGGGTTTTAAGCCGCACGTGTCGGAACCTCACTTCAGCCAGGGTTCAGCCCATGTATTCCTGGTCCAGCAATATCGCGCTGTCCAACGCATCCAGCAGCGACTTGCGAACCTTAAGCTTGGTGTTTTTGTGGGCGGTCATATTGATCTTTTTCAACTGACGCGCCGCTTCCAACGCCGTAGATTGCAATTCGTCCGCCGACACCACCTTATCGAGGAAGCCCGCATCCACGGCGCTCTGGGGATTGAACATCTCGCCATTGATGACCGAGCGGTGGAATGCCGACTTGCGCAACCGATCCCGGGCCAGCTCGATACCGGCATGGTGCATGGTCATGCCGATCTGCACCTCGTTCAGGCCGATCGTGAACGGCCCTTCGACACCAATGCGGTAATCCGCCGACAACAACAGGAACGCTCCCTTGGCGACCGCATGCCCCGGGCAAGCGACAATGACAGGGAAGGGGTGCGACAACAGGCGGCGAGCCAGGGTCGAACCGGACGCCACCAGGCTCACCGCTTCCTTGGGACCTGCGGTCATCACTTTCAAATCGTACCCGCCCGACAGAATCCCCGGCTGCCCGGTAATGATCACCACCGCGCGATCGGCCACTGCCTGGTCCAACGCAGCGTTGAACGCGGCAATCACATCAGGCGAAATGGCATTGACCTTTCCGTTGTTCAAGGTCAGGGTCGCGATACCGTCTTCGAGATGGTAGGCAATCAGGTCGCTCATGACGCTATTCCTTGTATGAGAAGTCAGCAGACGTTACCCACCGTCGCAGGCCAGGTAAAGCGCCGTGACTGACTCACCGGTCAGCCCCGCCCCTTTCAAACGGCCTCGCCCGCCCGATGGGCCGCGCTTGCTTCTATAAGCGGGCCTGCGGACAAAGCCGAAGTTTGGCCGGTTTGCCATGCCCCGACCCGTTTGAAATGCTGGCCTGCCTTAAGCACATGAAAATTCTGAAAAAAACCTTTGCCATCGCCAAGGCTTTCGACTACATTAGCGCGCCTCGACAGACTGAACAGTTTGCCGAGACACGGTGAAGTGTCCGAGTGGCTTAAGGAGCACGCCTGGAAAGTGTGTATACAGGAAACTGTATCGAGAGTTCGAATCTCTCCTTCACCGCCACATTCTACAAACACAAACCCCTGATTTTCCTGGAGAAAATCGGGGGTTTGTGGTTTTTGGCGTCTGGAAAAGGGGCGGTATGGGAACAATGTGGGACCAGCCCACGCTTCCGTTCTGGCTGCCACTGCCTGATCTCGAATACTTTCCGAGGAAAGCTGTTTCAACGACCAATCAAAAACGACGACTCGGCCGCCAGGATGTCTACCGCCAACACAGACTCAACGGCCAGGACTCCCCATGACCCACCCCCGCATTGGCTTCGCCTGCCAATACCGGCACCCTGATCGCGGCCTCTCGGCGGCCGCGCTAAAGACAATCGAAGCCCCCTTCAATCCGCGCACCACAACGTTGCGCTGGATGGACAGCGTCTCCCCACAGGTCGCCCGCGACAAGCTGTTGGAAATCATCACGCACAATCTCGACGCGCAGTTACGCCTTATCGCCTACGTCGCCGAGCTTCCCCCGACCCTGCGCATGCTTCGGCTGAGTAGCGATCTATTGCCGTTCTACAGTCATCCGAAGGTGAGCGCGTTCTATCAGGACCCTGCCATCCAAGCCCAACTGGAAGAGCGCTTTGGCGCGATCGGGGACCTGGCGCGTTCAGCGGATATCCGCCTGTCCTTTCACCCTGGGCAATACTGCGTGCTCGGTTCGGATAAACCGCCGGTGGTGGAGAACAGCCTCGCCGAGTTCGAGTACCACGCCGACATGATCCGGATGATGGGCTTTGGTCGGCATTTCCAGGATTTCAAATGCAACGTGCACATTGCCGGGCGGCTGGGGGGCGAGGGGATACGTTCGGTCTGGCCACGGTTGTCGGAGGCGGCGCGCAATTGCATTACCTTCGAAAACGAGGAAAAGACCTACGGCCTGGATGATTGTCTGGAACTTGCCGACCTCGCACCCATCGTGCTGGATATTCATCATTGTTGGATCAACGAGAACGATTACATCGCTCCGGATTCCCCACGAGTCGATCGCGTCATCGACAGTTGGCGCGGCGTGCGGCCCACCATGCATTACTCCCAACCCCCGGAGCGGCTTCAGGCGTTGGGTTTCGATGCCGACGGTAAGCTTGAGATGGATGCCTTGTTGAGGGTCGTGTCCAAGCGTGACCTGTACGGCCACAGCGCGCAGATGTGGAATCGCTGGACGAACCAGTACGCCCTCAGGTTTCTGGACCGGTTCGACATTATGTTGGAGGCGAAGGACAAGAATCTGGCAGCGCAGGGTTTCTACGAGGACGTTGTACGGCGTTGATGGCGGTATCCACGTGATAGCTCAGCGCCAAACAGCATCAGGCAACCCCACTGCAGTATCGAGCAAAGACCTCTCCCCGTATGCCGTTAAGGTTCTATTGGAATTTAATGGCTGTGGGAGAACATCATGACCCGGTGGATGAGTTTGGCTTGGCAAGCCCAAGTGCTTGCACTTTCTTTTATATTCTCAGCGGGCAACGGCTGGGCTTCGGAAAATATTCAACGTACCAATACGGATCTGGTTCGCCAGGCTTTCGCGAATTGGCAGGAGGGCAACGGCACGGTCTTCGACCTGCTGGCGCCGGATGCCAAATGGACCGTGGCCGGCACAAGCCCGGTGTCAGGCGTCTACACCAGCAAGGCTGAGTTGGCCCAAGCCGTGCGCCCGATCACTGCTCGGCTGGCTACGCCGATTGTGCCAACGGTGCAAAGCATCATTGCCGAGAACGACGTCGTGGTTGTTCTTTGGAACGGCACAGCCACGGCACTTGATCACAAGCCCTATAAAAACACTTACCTGTGGCACATGACGCTCAAGGATGGGCAAATCATCGAAGTGACCGCCTTTCTGGACACCTATATGCTCAACGATCTAATGCATCGAATTTCATACAAACCCTAGATGCTCGTCCGACCTCGCGCAGGGCAAGTTGTCGCAAGACCAGGATCAATCCATGCCGCTTAACTTCCACAAGATGCATGCCAACGGCGATGACTTCGTTATTGTCGATTCGCGAAACTCGGCCAATCCGGTGACAGGTGCGCTGGCCCAGCGAATGGGCGACCGCAACCGGGGTATTGGCTTCAACCAACTCGCGGTACTGCTCGATTGCGACGATGCTGCTGCGCGGGTGGTCTTCTGGAATGCGGATGGCTCGGCGCTGGATGTTTGTGGCAGCGCGACGCGGGGGACGGCGGACCTGCTCATGCGCGAAGCGAATGTGGGTTCTCTGATGCTGCGGACCAACCGGGGTCTACTGACTTGCGAACGCACCCCAGCCGGCGATATTTCCGTTGACATGGGCGTACCGCTTTTTGGCTGGTCGGACATCCCGCTGGCGCAAGCAGCGGACACCGCTGACTTGCCACTGGCTGGCAGCCCAGCCGCTTGCAGCATGGGCAATCCCCACTGCACCTATTTTGTCGAAGACCTGGCCAGCGTTGATATCGCCACGGTGGGTCCCGCTATCGAAACCAATGCGTTATTTGCGCTCAAGACCAACGTTCATTTCGTCCAGATCATTGATCGAAGGCATATTCGTCTACGCATCTGGGAGCGTGGTGCCGGGATCGCGCTGGGGTCAGGTTCTTGCTCATGTGGTGCGGTCGTCAACGGCATCCGTCGTGGTTTGTTGGACAGCACCGTTGAGGTTGAATGTGATGGTGGAAGCGTGACGGTGCGATGGGATGGCGTGGGCGCGGTCTTTCTTATCGGACCGGTGGAGGCAAGTTTTTCGGGGGCAATGAGTCTGGGGTGAGCGGAGGGAAGAGCCGCTTGATAACCCGAGCGACGGCGCAACCGTCTATCGCGTTTTACCGATGTGTGCAGACATGCTTTGAACTTGTCGCGTTTTCCTCCGACCGAAAACATCAGTAGGTGCGCATAACGAGAATGTTCATGGCTGGCGCACCGACCCTGTTCAGGAGGTGTACCAAGATGAAAGCGTTACGCTGGCATGGAAAAAAAGATATCCGCTGTGATGATCATCTGCCCGACCCCACCATAGAAGACCCACGTGACGCCATTATCAAGGTCACCTCGTGCGCCATCTGCGGCTCGGACCTGCACTTGTACGATGGCTTCATGCCCGGCATGAAGCATGGCGACATCATGGGCCATGAGTTCATGGGTGAAGTAGTCGAAGTGGGTTCGGCCAACAAGAAACTGAAAATTGGCGATCGCGTGGTGGTGCCCTTTACGATTTGCTGTGGTGAATGCGATCAATGCCGTCGGGGTAACTTCTCGGTCTGCGAGCGCAGCAACCGCAACAAGGACCTGGCCGACAAGGCCTTCGGCCACACCACTGCCGGGCTGTTCGGTTATACCCATCTGACTGGCGGCTATCCTGGCGGCCAGGCCGAGTACGTGCGGGTGCCTTATGCGGACTTTACCCCGGTGGTGATTCCGGACGGCCTGACCGATGAGCAAGTGCTGTTTCTAGGGGATATATTCCCCACCGGTTGGCAGGCGGCCGTGCAATGCGATATCCAGCCCACCGACACCGTGGCCATCTGGGGCGCCGGTCCGGTAGGACAGTTCACGGTGCGCAGCGCGGTGATCCTGGGAGCCAAGCAGGTGGTGTGCATCGACAACGTGCCCGAGCGCCTGGCCATGGCCAAGGCCGGGGGCGCCATCACCATCAACTTCGATGACGAAAGTGTGCTGGACCGCTTGGCCGAGCTGACGGGCGGCAAGGGCCCAGAGAAATGCATCGACGCGGTAGGCATGGAATCCCACGCGACCCGTTCGTTCGATTCCATCTACGATCGGGTCAAGCAAGCGGTGATGCTGGAGTCAGACCGCCCCCACGTGCTGCGGGAGATGATGTATGTGTGCCGCCCCGCTGGCACGTTGTCCATCCCCGGTGTGTATGGCGGCTTGATCGACAAGATCCCGTTCGGCGCGGCCATGAACAAGGGCCTGACTTTCAAGATGGGGCAGACCCACGTGAACCGCTGGACCGACGACCTGCTCCGGCGCATCCAGGAGGGGCAGATCGATCCAAGCTTCGTCATCACTCATACCGTGAGCCTTCAAGACGGCCCGCAAATGTACAACACCTTCCGGGACAAAAAAGACGGCTGCGTGAAGGTGGTGCTCAAGCCTTGAGCCGACGATGCACCCGTGGCGAGGGAGCTCGCTCCCGCTTGAGTGCGAAGCGCTCACAGAAAAGGGGCCGCTGCTCCCGAGGCGTCGGAGCGGCCCAGCGGGAGCAAGCTTCCTCGCACGGGGGAGCAGGTGAAAGCCCCCGTCAGAACCCGCTTTCCCTGATCAGAATCGACAACGCATCGGTGAACAGCTCTGCAACCGGGCTGATGCGGGCCCCCTCGATGGACACGTTGCCCAGGCGCATCATCATCTGGGCGGGAGGGGCGTCCAAACGTATTCTCACCCGGTAAAGGGCATCACGGATCTGCAGGTTCCGGTCCTGTTTTGCGGAGACGGCGATGGGACCGCCGTAGGTCGTGCTCAGCATGAGATGCGGGACGTTCTGGGTGCGTGAATCGTCAATGCCGATCACTTCTCCCTCAAGCGTCGTGCCGCTGCCTCCCTGTGCATAAAAGCGCGCGCGAGCGCCAACGGCCACGCGCGAGAGGTCTTGCTGGCGAACGAATGCTTCCACCGTCCAGCTATCGGGGCTGACCAAGACGCCCAGCGGCTGATTGGGCTTGACCCAGACGCCGGGCTGCACGGCGGGGTCGATGTCGATGAGCACTCCGGCCATCGGGGCGCGCAATGTCAGGCGTTGCAACTCGGCCGCCTGGGCGGCGGACTCGGCTTGCTGACGGTTGAGCTGGCTGGCAATCGAGGCATATTTTTCGGCCCCATCGGCAGTTCCGGGGAGCCCGGCAAGCTGCGCGCGCAAGGCGAGGGTCGCTTTGTGAGACCGTTCGGCCTTGTCGCGTATGACCGGGGAATCCAGAACGACCAAGGTTGAACCGGCTTCGATCGGTTGCCCGGCGAGAGGCATCTCCACCAGCCGGGACGGCAAGGGACTATAGAGCGTGTATTGAACCTCTGCATGCAGCCAGGCGGGCGCCTGCACCTGGGTGCTCCACGGCAAGGCGGCCAATAGCATCAGCGCGCCTGGCCCGAGCAAAAGCAGGCGACCTCGCCGCGTGGGGATCTCCTTGCGACGACCCCACCAGACCTTGAGTTCACGCTGGATAGGCATGACGACGAACCATGCAATTTCGACTAGGAACAACAAGATACCCAGCGCCTTGAAAAACAGGTAATACACGGCGACGGCGATGCCGAGAAACACTACCAGGCGATAGATACGGGTGACGATGGCAAAGGCAATGAGAAAACCACGCAGGCGCGGCGCTACGACTTCCGGATCGGGTTCGTCCCAGGACAACAGGCGACGGCGCATCCAGGCTTGCGCCAAGGCACCCGAGCGCTCGTGGAGGTTGGGCAGGTCGAGCCAGTCCGACAGCAAAAAATACCCATCAAAGCGCATGAAGGGGCTGGCATTGAGGGCCAATGAAATCATCCAACTGGTGGTCGCCAGGAAGAACAGCCCGCTCTTGAGCATTGGGTTTTCGCACAAGGCCCAACCTAGCGTCGAAACTCCGGCAACCAGCAGCTCCACGAGAATGCCGGCACCGGCGATGTGAAAGCGTTGACGGCGGTCGGCGAGCTTCCAGGATTCGCTGGTATCGGTGTAGAGCACCGGCCATAGCACCAGGAACGCCACGCCCATGTGCGCGACGCGCACGCCGTAGCGCGTAGCCGTATAGGCATGGCCGAGCTCGTGAAGGCACTTGGTAATCGCCAGGGCTACCAGATAACCGACCAGGCCTTGCGGTGACAGGCTTTGCTGGAAGCTGGCAACGAACACATCCCATTGCTGTTCGACGAAGAACAGGCCCAGCACGATGGCGAGGGCGATGCACACCAGAAAGGTCCGGCTGAACAGTGGCGCGACCCAGGGCAGGGTTTTTTCTAACAGGCGCTGCGGACGCCAGAGCGGCACGCGCATGAACAGGTAATTGTGAAGCAACCATTGCCAACCGGTGTGCTTGCCTTGCCGGGCCATCTCTTCCAGGCGTCGGGTACCGGTGACGTCGCTGACATGCAATAACTGATGGCGGCTCAGAAACGCCAACAAGGCCGCCAGTTCCGCTCGGCTGACGTTCAGGGGCGTTTCGGCCGCGAGCGCCTCGAGCAAGCGGGTCGGGCTACCCAGGGACCAGCGTGACAGGATCTCGAACTCCAGCCAGCCGATGTTGAAGAACCGGTTACCGACCGGGTCCTGGATCATCCAGGCTGGCGAGCCATCGCGTTGCGTGGCCGCGGGAATCAGGCGCAAGTCTTCGCGCACCGCGGGCAGGTGTTCGGGAAGATGTACGTCTGGGTCTTGCAATGTCGATCCGGCCGATGAGCCCGACAGCAGAGTCGCCAGGTCCAGTTCGCTCACAGCCCGCTCCATTCACGCAGGGCGGCCAACGGACGGCGCATGACGTAATAGATCAGCGGTACCGATTCGCCATACAGCTTGGCGGTGCCCTTGAGGCCGATCCGCGCCAACTGGCTGGCATCACCCTGGAACTGCCCCCGAATGCGATACGAGGGAATGTTGTCTGGCGAAAGGGTGGCCTGGTAGCTGGTCTGGATCAGGCTGGCGGTCAAGGGCGATAGCGGCGCAACGTGCAGGAACAGACGAATTTCAGAACCGGTATCGAGGTTGATGGCATTGGCCACCGGGAGCCAGACCAGCACCCCCGCATCTTGCGGGTCGGCCAGCTGGATGATGCGCTCGCCAGTGACCACGGGCTTGCCGATCCAATCATTGGTGTCGCCAAATATCGCGATGCCGTCGCGTGGCGCTCGGACCACATTGCGCTCAAGCATTTCGTCGAGCCAAGCGACCTCGGCCTGTTTCTCCTGCACTTGCCCATTGAGCGCGGCCAGCTCGCCCTTGCTCTGTGCGCTTTCGAAGGCTTTTTGCGCGGCGAGCAGCGCTTCGGACCGGGCGACTTCCAGCGCTTGCCGGGCAACGGCGCGGCGATTGCGCAGGGTCGTGTCGTCGAGGCTGAACAGCGGTTGATCCTTTTGCACCATCTGGTTGGGCTGCACCAGGAACTCGTGCACCACGCCATCTTGCGGGGAGGCGATGGCCATCGCGTTATGGGCTTCGATCTCGGCCGGTGCCAGGGCGCTCAGTCGGACCGGCACCAGGCACGCCAGGGCCATGGCCGTCCCCAACGCCAATAAACGCCACGGGCGCTGTCGCCAGACTTGCCAGCGGGCGCCGAGCGTGGGGCGTTTGTTGGTCAGCGCCGCGAGGCAGTAGGCATAGGTTTGCCCCAGTCTGGCGAGCAGGGCCTGGGTATGTTCGTCCGGCTCGGTATCGCAGGCAAGCAGCAACATGCCACGACGTGAATGATCGCGAGGCGGTAGCGGTACGCACAGCAGATGCATCGGCATCCATTCGGTCCAGCCCTCGGCGAAGCTTTCGGGAAGGTCCCGGGCTCGCAACAGATGCAAGACGGTGGCTGGTGTCGATTCGGCCGATACCGCGGGCTGCGTCCAGAGATGCTGGGCCAGCCTCTTGAGCCAGACGGTAAACGGTGTCTCTTCAGGCAGCACCGCCAAGCTGGAAACGTTGCTCAGCGAGGGCTTGCCCAGCACATCGCTGACAAATACATAGCCTTGGCGATAACGCAAAAGTTGCCACGTTTCGTTGACCATCACAAAACCCAGCTCGGCGGTACTGCGCGCTTCTTGTGCGCGCTGCTCAAGATGCAGCAGCACCGCGACCGGGTTGGGCGCTGTATTGGCTTGGGCGTTCATTGCGGCGCTTCGAACAGCGCAGTGCCACTCATGCCGGCGAGCAGATCGACGGGCCGGCCTTCGATCACCCCTTCAAGCTCGATGGTCTGGCTGACGGCGTCGACCTGGCCGTTGATGGCGCTGACTTTGGCGGGATAACGTTTGCCGGTCTCACCCAAATCAACCTGGAAGGGCAGGTCGGGCTTGAGCCAGACCAACCATTTGGAAGGTACATTCACACGTACCTTCAATGGCCCTTTGCTGATGATGTCGAGCAGTGGTTGGCCCAGGTTGACGCCCTGAAAGGCTTTGACCTGGACCTTGACCACGCGCCCGTCGAACGGTGCGAGCACATTGCATTGTTGTTGCTGGGCCCGGTACTGGGCCACCTGGGCAGCGGCTTTCTCTGCGGCACTGGCGGCCAGCGAAACTTCCACCTCGCCGGCGGACTGCAACCCTTGCAAGCGCAGCTTGGCGTCATGGGTTTCACGGGCGGAGCTCAGGTCGGCCTGGGCCATCTTCAGGCGAGCGACCTGTTCGTCGCAGTCGAAACTGACGAGCACGTCACCCTTGCTGAACGTCGATCCCAGCGACGCGTTGACCGCGCGTACCCGCCCCACCAGCTGGCTCGCCAGGGTGGTTTCCTGGTCGGCCACCAGCAGCACGCGTACGCCGGCATCGGTTTCGCTTTGTGCCCATGCCGGTTGCGCTGACACGACCAGGCCGAGCAACGAACCGCCGATCACAGAAAGAGAAACACAACGTGATCGGATCTTCATTTCGAGGCCACCTGTGTTGGGCCCGATTTCAACCACGCGCGCAAATTCGGCACTTCAGCGACCGTGGCGGCTTCGCAGAATGCGTTCAAGGAATCTCTGTCCGGCTGGGCGCGCAACGTGCTCTGGTAGTGACTGGTGCCTGCCACGCTTCCGTCGGCACGGCGCAGGCTGACGCTCCATTCACCGCGACGGATACCATCCTGAATGTTGGCGATACGCAGTTGCATGATCAGCGTAGGCCCGGGCTGGTTGTTTTCGGCAAGCACGAACTGGTTGCGTTTCAATGCTTGGCGAGCCACTTCGAGCATGTCATTGGCTGCCCGAGCATCGCCTGAGTATTCCAGGCGTACCGCCAGCGGTTGCTGCGAAGGCAACTCTCCGATCGCCGTCGTGAACGCCTGGCGTTCTGAACGGCTCAGGCTTTCCTGCAGTTGTTGCGAGAGTTGCTGCAAGTCGCTGGCGTCGCGCACGTCTTCGGGTAGCACGTCCAGGCCCAAGGAGTTGTAGATGCGCCCGAAAGCGGTCTGCGCCGTGGCGTAGGCCGAGTATCGCTGGAACTGTGCGAGCAGGGCGCGGGTTTCGGTGCGAATGACTTCAAGCTCGGAATCGGTGCGGGACGACACCGAAGCGCGGGCGAACTTGGCCATGCGTTGATCGACCTGGCTCGACTGGTCGGCCAGGTCGTAATCGACCAAGGCGAGCTTGTAGCGCTCCACCGAGATGCGCACTTGTGTCAGCACGGCCATCGAGAGCGCAAGGCGGCGCGCGTTGTCGGTTTTTTCCTGGGAGGCGCTGGCTTTTTGCGTGGCCGGGATGGCCGCCAGCTTGAACAGGTTGGCGCTGACCTGTACGCCGCTGTCGACCCAGTTGCTGTTATAGAGATATTTGTTGGAGTCGTACTGATCGTTGATGTTGATTCCAAGGCTGGGCAGCAGTGCCAGCAATTGGCGTCGCGCTTCGTCCGCCGAAATGCGCTTGCGATAGTCTTCCTCACGCAGCTCAGGACGCGCCTGTAAGGCGATTTCCTCAAGTTTGGCCATGTCGACCGGGACGCCAGGCAGCGAGGGCTCGCTTTCCTCAGCCAGCGTGAATTGGGTGCCCGGTGGAATGCTCATCAGCGCGGCCAATTCGCGTTTGGCGAATTCCAGATCCTGGCGGCGAGCGTTGAGCAAAGTGGTCGCGTCCAGCAGGGCGCTTTGGTAAGCCAACGCCTGTGCCGGCGGTAGCAGACCCTGTACCTCGGCCTCCCGTGATTTGCCCAGCGCCAGACGTACACGGTTCAGCAGCTCGTCGGCCTGGCTTTCAAGACGCTGGGCGCCCAGGGCGCGCCAGTAGGAGGTGCGCAAGTCCTGCAGGACCGTTTGCATCACGCGTCGGCGTCGCTCCTCGGCGATCAGGTATTGGTCGGCACTCTGCTTGGCGCGGTAGTAGCTGACGCCAAAGTCCAGCAGGTTCCAGGAAAACTCAGCGTTGGCCAGTGTCCGGTTACGCTCGACGGAGGAAGAGGGGATCAACGAAACCGTGTTGGTTTCAATGCCGACGCTCGTACCACCCGACTCGTTGTTGCGCGACGTGTAGCCAGCCGAGACCAGCATCTTGGGAAGCATGTCGTAACGTGAAACGTCATGCAGGCCCGCCGCCAGAGCCGATTCCATCAACTTCAGGCGATAGTCGAGGTTGTATTTGAGCGAGCGTGCCAGCGCGTCGGCGAAGGTCAATGGCCCCTTGATCGGTTCCTGGTCGGCGTAAAGCTGGAGCTGGTCACCGGCCACTCGTTGGTGAATTTCATCTTGTTGCAACGGCTTCGGCGCAACGGAGCAGCCTGCCAGGCCGATAACCATGGCCGCGACCCAGCCTGCGCCCAGTACTGAACGATTTTTTTCCATCAAAGACATGTGATTACCGTTTTTATAAGGAAAGTAGAGGACGTTGGGTCAACCTTTGCGCTGGGGCGCCGGTAGCCGTTCGACTTGAGTGGACGAATGAGGCTGGCGCTGTTTGGCGGCCTGGCTGATTTGGTCACTGAAGGAAACGGCCGCCTTGGGCTGATCAGACGGCGGGCTGGGCTTGACTTCTCTTGCCGAAGGCTCTTCAGCCACAGGCTGCAAGGCATCGAAATCGCCGAACAAGCTATGGCCACCGGTGAAATACAGGCTGTCCTTGAATTTGAGCGAACCTTCCTGGTAATCGACGGTTTTTTGCGAATCCTGTACCGCCAGCGTGACGTGCAGGTTAGGAACGAAACCGAGGCCGATCCCGATCGACTCCGAACGTATTTCGCCGCTGTAGGCTTCGGCATAGCCGGAGCGCAGCGGGTCGAGTCGTTCATCGGCCTGGATTTGCGAATCCATCACCGGAAGCGTGACGAACAAGCCCGGCACCATGTCGCGCCGTACGCTCAACGAATCAAGCTGCCAATCCGGGTATTCATGACGCAGAACGTCGCCGGTGGGCGCGTTCCGATCCGTCGAGACATCGGACGTGGGCGGCAGCGGCAATGTCGAGGAGTCCATGCGCAGCCTCAATTGCGCCGTTGCGAAGCCGCCATGGTCGTCGGTGATCCGATAATCGATGGTCGGCACCGCGCCGAGATAATTGGCGTTCGGTGTAAATACGAAGCGGCCATCGAGGTCGAGCCTAATCGTGCCGACGCCTGGGATTGCCACGCTGTCGCCGGCCGCGAAGGTGCCGGTCACGCCATCCACGGTGAAATCGACCACATGAATCGCATCGTTCTCGGGGTCGCTGTCGTTGCCGAGCACGCTGCCCCTGATCGGGTCTCCTTGGGGCGCGCTATGAACGCCGTCGTTGACGGCCACGGGCGGCTCATTGATATGGATGCGCACTTGGGCGGTGTCGCTGCCACCCACGCCATCGCTGATCACGTAGGTGATCGTGACATCGCCCGTGACGCCGGGTGCCGGGGTGAAATCCAGGGTTCCGTCTGGGTTGATCGTAACGCTGCCGTCAGCGCTCTGGGCGTGGGTGACGGTGAGCGGATGGCCGCTCGGATCGGTGTCGTTGGCCAACACCGGTATGGATTGGATGGGCGTGTCGCGGTCTGTGAGCAACACCCCGTCATCGTTGGCGACAGGCGTGGAATTGACCCGGATGGTCAGGTCGGCATTGTCGGTACCGCCCGCGCCGTCGGTGATGCTGTAGGTCACCACCGGCACATCGCCGTGGAAGGTCGCAACCGGCGTGAAGAGGTAACTGCCGTCGGCGTTGAGCGTCAGGGTGCCGACACCGGTAATGGTTGCGGTATCGCCAGGATTGAAAGTGCCCGCAACCCCCGCGACGGTAAACCCGGCGACGCTCAGCGGATGACCTTCCGGATCACTGTCGTTGGGCAGGACGTTGCCGCTGGCCGGCGTGCCCTGCTGGACGGTTTGCAGCCCATCGTCTACCGCTACTGGCGGCGCGTTGACCCGAATCGTCAGGTCGGCGCTGTCGGTACCGCCCACGCCGTCGGTGATGCTGTAGGTCACCACCGGTACATCGCCGTGGTAGGTGGGGATCGGCGTGAAGAGGTAGCTGCCGTCGGCGTTGAGCGTCAGGGTGCCGACACCGGCAATGGTTGCGGTATCGCCAGGATTGAAACTGCCGACTACCCCCGCCACGGTGAACCCGCCGACACTCAGGGGGTTGCCGTCCGGGTCGCTGTCATTGGGCAGGACATTGCCGCTGGCCGGATCGCCTTGCTGGACGGTTTGCAGACCATCGTCCACCGCAACCGGTGGGGCGTTGACCCGGATGGTGAGGTCGGCGGTGTCGGCGCCGCCCGTGCCATCGGTGATGCTGTAGGTCACCACCGGCACATCGCCGTGGAAGGATGGCGCTGGTGTAAACAAGTAGCTGCCGTTGGCATTGAGCGTCAGGGTGCCGACGCCGGCAATGGTGGCGGTATCGCCAGGATTGAACGTGCCGACGACCCCCGCGACGGTGAACCCGGTGACACTCAAAGGGTTGCCGTCCGGGTCGCTGTCATTGGGCAGGACATTGCCGCTGGCCGGATCGCCTTGCTGGACGGTTTGCAGGCCATCGTCCACGGCCACCGGCGCGGTGTTGAGGTGGATGGTGATGGTTTGCGTCGCGATTTTCCGCCCTTCGGCGCCTTGGTCCTGGCCGCTGCCGGCAGTGCCGCTGTCGGTGGTGTTCGGGTTCTGGTCGTTGAGCACGAAGTCGACGGCTACGTCGGCGCTGGCCGATGTCGAGGCGTTGGTGTTGCTGTAGGTGACGGCGCCCATCACTTTGCCGACCACTGAACCGTCGGCATCGGCGTTGAAGGTGACTTGCAGCGTGCCCGAGGCATTGCTGATGCTGCCCACGACCACCCCGTCGACGAGCAGGTCGCTGCCGTTGACCTGAACACCGACCGCATCGTCCCCCGCATCGCTGTCGAAAAGGCCAAAGACATCATCGGCATTGCCGCCGCCCTGACGGTTGATGGTCAGCGTCGCGCCCTGCCATTTGTCAGCACTCACATCCAGTTCGAGGTCGCTGACGGCCACATTGCCGTCGCCATCCAGACGAACGGGGTTGCCGCCCTTGGTCACGGTTTGCGAGCTGTCGAGGCCCGAGGCCAAAGGCGCATCGTTGACCGGCAGCACGGTTACATTGATCGTGCGGGTGGTGATCAGCGCGGCGGTGGTGCCGTCGGCGTAGTCGAAATCGCCCGGGTTCTGGTTGGCATCGTCGGTGTCGCCGGTCAACGCTCCAGGACGCTGCCCGGTGCTGCCGCCATCGTTGACGGAAACCGTCACCGTGAAGTTGCCCGTGTAGTCGCTGCCTGCCGGCGCGCCCGTGGCCGTCGGGTAAGTAATCGTCAGGGCCTGAAGGCGAGCGTTGACTTCGGCTTGGGTGGCCCCGCTGATCGTCACCGTATCGCTGCCCACACCGCTGATCGAACCACCACTGCCGCCCACGCCGGAAATCACCCCCTGGCTGACGTGTACGGTGGCCGAGAACGTATTGGCACCGTTGGCGTCCGGGTCACTGATGGTGAACCCACCCACGCTGCCGGTCAGGTTGAGGGTCGCCGAGCCTTCCCTGACGGTGACATCGCTGGCGGTAACCTGGGTCGGGTCGTTGAGGCTGGAAACAAACAGCGTCCGCGTGTTGCTGCCCATATTGAGCGTGAGCGAGCCAGGCAACGCCGCGTAGGGATCGATAACGGTGGCGGGGACCACGGCGGTCGAAGCACCGGACGGATTCAAGCCGCCGTTGGCCAGACCACTGGCGTCCAGCACGCCGGTGGCAACGTTGCGAATGCGGTCGTCGGCAATCACCTGCACCCTGTAGCTGGTGTCGGTGTTGGCAAGGGTGCCGCTGAGGGTAACCTGCAAACCCGCGAGGTAAGCATTGACGTTGGCCAGGCTGCCGCGGATGACCAATGCACTGTCCGTGCCGGAGTAGGTGTCATCGATTTCGAAGCTGGTGTGATCTTCCGTGGGCGAGCTGGTGGAGCCGAGAATGATGTCGGTGTAGCTCGCTTGGCTCAGCGGCACGCCATTGGCATCGGTCAGGCGCACGGTGACCTGAGTGAAGTCCTGTTCCGGCGAAGCGCTCTCGCCTGACGGTGCGCTGATGCCCCCACCGTCGTTGTAGTCTCGATCCGAGACCGAGAACCCCGGCACGGCCACCGCTGCGCCGCTTTGGCCTATCGCCAGGCTACCGCTGCCTGCCGTTACGGTAGGGGCGTCGTTGGTCGCTTGCAGGGTGATTGCCAGTTCGCTGGTCTGGGCGGGCGACGCAACGCTGCCACTGCCCACGTCACCACCGATGGCGGCGGTGCCTTCGTTCATTTGCACGCTGAGCGTAACGTCGCCAGCAGCGGCACCGTTGTAGTCGTGGTTGGCGTGGGCTGCGCTGGTGTAAGTCAAGCCAGTGCCGGCGGCGTTGAGCAGCGACTGGATATCGTCCGCCCGACCGATCAGGGTGACGCTGTTGCTGTTATCGCCACTGATGCTCACGGTTCGCCCTGACGGCAGGGTGATGGTGGTCTGCGTACCCGCGCCGCCAATCCCCAGTATGCCTTGGCCCGATGGCACGCTGACCGTCACGGAGACCGGAACGTCGAGGGCCGTGGACTCGGTATCGACCACCGAGATGCCGGTGACGGCGGTCGAGCGATCTTCGTTGATCAGTTGGGACGCCGGGATGCCCACGCTGGGCAGGCTGTTGATTGTCGACACGCGGACCAACACGCTGGCCTGTGCCAGGTTGAGGTCGGTGCCGGTGACGCTGTCGGTGTATCCATCGAATTCAACGGCGGAGATCGGCTGCCCGTTGCCGCCGGGGGTGGCCGCCTGGTTTTCGCTGCCGCCATTGGCCCCCGTCGTCAGGTTGCCGCCGGCGTCACGCAGCCGATCATCGACCACGACCTGGATGCGGTATTGATGGTCCTCGTTGCTGGGGTCGTTGACGCTGGCGGTCAGGGTCGCCAGCGCCGCGTTGACTTCGGCCCGGGTGCCGCGAAGGACCAGGTAATCGCCATTGCCGTCTTTATCGGCGTCTCGGGTAGCGCCGCCGCCCAGGCCGACGGAGAGGGTGACGCCCGCATACTCGCCCGCCGTGAAAGCGGTGCCGTCGGTCTGGGTCAGCCGCACGATGACTTGCACCGAATCCTGCGTGCCGACGCCGCTCAAGTCATCGAGATCGCCCACCGTGAAGCCGCCCACCGGATTGTTGCCAGCGACGGTGCTGTCGATATTGACCGGGTTGTTGGGGGCAGACACCGTTGGCTTGTCGTTGGTCGGCAGAATTTCGATGTTGTAGGTCGATGCCGTGGCGGTGACGCCCTGGGCGAATGAGCCACTGTCGTTGGC
This sequence comes from Pseudomonas sp. R4-84, assembly GCF_054130985.1. Classification (NCBI taxonomy): domain Bacteria; kingdom Pseudomonadati; phylum Pseudomonadota; class Gammaproteobacteria; order Pseudomonadales; family Pseudomonadaceae; genus Pseudomonas; species Pseudomonas sp. R4-84. The sequence continues at coordinate 3,856,363 of NZ_CP096390.1, read as the reverse complement.
GCTGAAATCACCGTCACTGACGATGTAGGAAAATGAGTCGTTGCTGGTTTCACTGCCGTCATGTTGATAAGTGACGCGATTGGCGTCCAGGTCGGCTTGGGTGAAGACCGAGCCGAGCCCGAGGACGCCGCCGTTGAGCATCAACCTGCCATGCTCCGGAATAGCGGTGAGCCGGTATTGGCGCTGTAGGCTGGAGTTATCGTCATCGCCGTACACAAGGTGCGCGCCGCCCACCGAGCCATTTATCGTCCCGGATCCATCGGCATTGGCATAACCCGATGCACCCCCGATCACTGCCGATTCCCCTTCGTGGATGGCGCCCGCTTCACCGGCGACCAGTTGGGATTTGGAATTGAACGCGGGCGCATCGTTGACCGGTGATATGGTGATCGGCACCACCAAAGCCGAGCCGGTGCTGGATTGGTTGGTACCCGCTCCGACGGCCACGCCCTGGTCGTCAACGGGCACGACGGAAAAACTGTCAGTAAAGTTTTCGCTGCCGTCATGGACGTACTTCAGGTCGCCCGCGGCCAATTGTGCCGAGGTCACGGTCTGATTCAACGTCACGGTCACGCCGCCAAGCGTCAGGTGGCCGAATTGTGGCAGCGCGCTGATCTGCAGGATGACGTCGTTGCTCGTGGCGTATTGGGTGCCGCCGCTGGCATCGGCTTGTCTGTCGGTATCGGCGACCACGATGTTGCCGTTGGTAATGGTGACGGTGCCGCCTTCGGCCGTGAATACCCGATCGTCATTGGTGGCGGTCGGTGTGTCGTTTTTCGGCACGATACTGAGGCTGAAATTTTCGGTCGCGGTGGTCAGCGTCCCGTCGGAAACCGAGAATTGGAAGTTGTCGACAAAGTGTTCGTCGCCGCTGTGCTGGAACGTAACGCGTCCAGCGTCCACGTCGGCCTGGGTGAAGGTGCCGAACGCACCAATCGCCACACCGTCGAGCAGCAATGTGCCGCTGCCCGGCGTGACCAGCACCCGGTACGTCAAACCGTCGGCGGAGGTGAAGTCATCCGTGGCGTTGAGGTCGGCGGTCGTCAGCGTGTAGCTGGCGGCTTCGTCGATCGTCGCGGTTTTGTCGCCACCGCTGACGGGCGCCTGGTTAGGCGCGGGGTCGGCCGGCAGTGCCCCCGGCAACGTCGATGGCTCGGCCGGCACGTGGACGTTGAACGTCTTGACCGTCAACGAGCTGTTGGCCGCGTCGGTGTCGTAGATACCGCCATCGCGCGCGCTTGGATACAGGCGTACGCCGCCGTCCTTGACGGTAAAACTCATGCTGTCGGTTCGCGCCGTGCCGGTATAGGCCCGAACGTGATAGACCACGTTGCCTGCGTTGATGTCGGCCTGGGTAAAGCTCGATCCCACCACCAGCAACCCACCGTTGAGCGTGAAATAACCGACGTTTCTGTCGGGCACGGCGGTGAGCGTATACCTGAGGCTGGAATCGAAGGAGTCGTTGTCGGTGACCTGCAGCATGGCGTTGGTGACGACGCGAATCGTTTCCCCAGGATTCAGGTTCTGGTCGATGCTGTGATCCAGGACCGGATCGTCGTTGTTGGGCAGGATGGTGAGATCGACGGTCAACGTCGACGTCTTGGGCACACCGGTGCCGCCGCCATCATCGGTGACATTGAGCAAGAAGCTATCGGTGGCGCCGGCCCCGCTGGCTTCGCTGCCGTCGTGGCTGTAGGTGAGCTTGGAGAGGTCCAGGATGACGAAGCTGCTGTCGGTGATCACCACGCCGTCATAGCGCAACGTACCGTGGGTCGGCAGGGAGTTGAGCGTATAGGTGAAGTCGACACCCGGGGATTGATCGGGATCGCCGATCTGGATCGTGCCACGGGGCGTGCCGATCGGGCTGACCAGGTTGCCGTTGTCGGTCAGGTTGACGCTTTGCTCGCCCTCGATGATCGTGATGGTGCCGCTCGATGTCGGCGCCTGGTTCACCGGATTGACGTGAACCTGCACGTTGTGGTCGTGAACGACGCCGCCGGCGCCGTCATCGATGGTAATGGTGAAACTGTCGGTGAGGCCCGCGGGATTGATGACCTGGTCGCCATTGTGGCGATAGCTGAGGTTGGCGATCTGGTCGATGGAAAAACTCGACCCTACCCCTAGCTCCTTACCGTTGAGCAACAAGGTGCCATTGCTCGCCAGGGAGGTGAGCTTGATGATGACCTGTTGCTGCACGTTATCGACATCGGTCATGCCCAGGTTGCTTTGGGTGAAGCCCTTGCCGTCGGGGGAGCTGGTGGCCGGCGAGAAATTCGCCGTCCCGCCTTCGTCCACCTGCAACGCCGGGCCACTGCCGGAAATCGTCGGTGCGTCATTGACCGGGGTCAGGTTGATGTCGATGGTTTTGCTGGTGGTATTGCTGCCGTCGTCGCTGGTCAACGTAAACGAGGCAGCACCATTGAAGTTGCTGTCGCCCCGGAACGACATGCCGTTCAAGGCGGCGTTGATGTCTGCCAGCGAGCCGCTGAAACTGATGCTGGCGCCGCCATTGCCGGTCAAGCCGGTGAGGCCATTGGTACTGGCCAGGTTCAGCGTGCCATGGCTGGCATTCAAGGTGACGTGTTGTGTTGCGCTATCGGTGTCGCTGACGCTGATGCCGCTAATCGCGACGGAAGCATCTTCGGCGCCGCTACGTGCCACGACCGCAGTATCGGCGATGACCGCCGCCGCGCCGTCGAATAGCATTCGTTGTTCAAGGGCGAAAAACCTGTTGCGTGATACTGGAGATACATCACTTCTGGGTTTGGTGTTCTTCACCGTTTCGCCCCTGATTTTTTTTCTTATCTATATGTCCTTCGCCTGTTTCGTCGGACACCTGCGTTATCGCAGTCTCGTCCGCTTGCGCCTTCGTCTCCATGTCTCGGGCGGGTATGGCAAATACCAAGTGCGCCTGTTTTATCGGCGCCTGCAAGCCGATCTTTAGCCCCATGATCCACATCTTTTCGAGTCGCTGCATCGCCTTGATCCGACGATGCGTACTGGTCGCCAGAGGAGGCGAAAGCCCGCCACTTTCGTTGGTTTGTAGGACGTTGCTGTAGCCTTTCGGTCGAGAATCGTCATTTGTTGGGTAATTGCAGCCCGACACATCCCACAATCCAATCGCACTTTCCTACCCCGCGCGGGATAATACGGCCCTGCCTGGGGTCACAAGCTTTTCCCCTCGCTGGGTATTGGCGTGCCAGAAGGATCGAACGCAATGACAGATTGGCTCCAGAGCTATGGAGAAATGGCTGAAAGGGTGCGCCGTCACGATTGGAACGACACCTCCCTCGGACCCTTCGAAAAATGGCCAGATGTGCTCAAGACCACCGTGGCGCTGAGCTTTGCGTCCCATTTTCCCCAAGCAATCGTCTGGGGCCCCGAGCTGGTCATGCTGTACAACGATGCGTTCTTGCCCATCCTCGGTAGCAAACCCGAAGCATTGGGCCGTCCGTTCGATCAGGTTTGGCAGGAAGCCTGGAGCGATATCGGGCCGATCGTGGGCGCGGCCTTCGAGGGACAAGCGACCTATATCGAGAATTTTCCATTGGTCATCGAACGTGGCGGTGGCCCCGAGAAAGCTTTTTTCACGTTCTGCTACAGCCCCATCCGGGATCAGTTCGGCAAGGTCGTGGGTATGCTGGACACGGTCACCGAGACGACTTCCACGGTGCTCATGACCCAACGCCTGGCGGTGCTCGATGCCATTGGCAGTGCCGTGGCCAATGCCACGGATCCGCAGGCGATCATGGCGACCACCGCGCGCATTCTCGCGGCGCACCTCAACCTGTCCAACTGCGCCTATGCCGATATGGATGAGGACGAGGATGGCTTCACGATTCGTGGCGATTGGGCGAGGGCTGGTTCGCCCAGCATCATCGGGCATTACCGTCTGCTGGATTTCGGCCGGTTGGCGGTCACCAATCTGCGGGCCGGCAAGCCATTGGTGATCAACGACAACCTGACGGAGCTGGCGCCTGAGGAAGCGGCTGCGTTCCAGTCGATAGGCATCGCGGCCACCATTTGCGTCCCGCTGATCAAGGATGGTCGCTTGACGGCGCTGATGGCGATCCATGACAAAACACCGAGAACCTGGACGTCGAACGACCTGACGTTGCTGATGGAGGTCACCGAGCGCTGCTGGGCCCACATCGAACGCGCCCGTGCGGACGCCGCGGTGCGTGAAGGCCTGGCGGCACTGGCCGAACTGAACGCGACCCTGGAACAACGGGTCGAGGAGCGCACGACGCGGCTGCAACAGACCGAAGCGGCGCTTCGCCAGTCGCAAAAGCTCGAAGCCATCGGCCAGCTCACCGGTGGCGTGGCCCATGACTTCAACAACCTGCTGACCATCATCCGGTCCTCGGTCGACTTCCTGCGCATGCCCAACCTGTCCGACGAGCGCCGGCAGCGCTACATGGTCGCGGTTTCCGAAACGGTGGAGCGGGCTTCGAAGCTGACCAGCCAGTTACTCGCGTTTGCACGGCGACAGCCGTTGAAGCCGGAAATCATCGACGTGGGCAAGCAAGTCCAGAGCCTGGGGGACATGCTGGAAACGGTCACGGGGGCGCGCATCCACGTCAAGGTCCAATTGTGTGAACAGCCTTGCTACATCCGCGCGGATCTGAGCCAGTTCGAGACGGCGCTGATCAACATGGCCTTGAACGCCCGGGATGCCATGAACGGCCAGGGAACGTTGTGGTTGAGGCTCGATTGTGGGCACAGCATGCCGCCGATCCGAGGCCATGCCGGGGCAGGGCAGGCCTTCGCCGCCATCGCCCTGGAGGACACCGGGACGGGAATCGACCCGCAAATACTCGAGCATATTTTCGAACCGTTCTTCACCACCAAGGAAGTGGGCAAGGGCACGGGGCTGGGGTTGTCCCAGGTATTTGGTTTCGCCAAGCAGTCGGGAGGCAACGTCGATGTTTCCACCGTCGTCGGTAAGGGCACCGTCTTTACGCTGTATCTTCCGGAAGTCGAACCAGAAGGAGTCCAGGCGCCCAAACGCGAGGAAACCACGCCTATGGTGCTGGAGAAGGGCCGGCGTCGGGTATTGATCGTGGAAGACAACTTGGAAGTGGGGCGTTTCGCCAACCAGATCCTGCAAGACCTGGGATACGAAACGGCCTGGGCGACCAATGCCGAGCAGGCGTTGGAGATGATTGGCCAGGATGCGACGAGGTTCGACGCCGTATTCTCCGATGTCGTCATGCCCGGCATCAGCGGAATCGCCCTGGCGAGGGAATTGCACAAGCGTCGCCCGGAGCTGCCGGTGGTGTTGACGTCTGGTTACAGCGAGGAGCTGGCTCGAAGCGGACATGAAGGTTTCGAGTTTCTGTCCAAACCTTATTCGGCTGATCAGGTCTCCAGGGTTCTGAGCCGCACCATACTGGGCGCGGAGTGAGTGTTTCCTTTTTGAAACAGTGGGTTCCGTTCGTCGGTCAGGGCGGGTTGCGGACAGGCAGTCTGTTGATGACCCGCTAGTCTCACTGACGTGAAAGTCGATATTTATAGGCAATCGTTGTTGCCGGTATCGGCTTCGTCAAAAGGGGAAATGCGATGGGAGCACAGTACAGCGAGGAAAATGGCGCCGCGTATCCGGTCAACGAAGGTCTACAGTGTGGTCAGTCGGCCTATCGATCGGATTTCGGCGACGAGCCGATCAAGTCCATCAAGACGAGAGTATCCAAGGTACAGCGAGGGGAAAAAGCCAAATTCCTGCCCCGAATACCCGTCAGGAAATAATCGTCAGCGCAGCCCCGTCATCGAATGGGGCTTTTTTTCGCCCGTTCGTTTCGTAAAAACGGGACGTTTCCTGAGATTTTTCATTTTTTTCCTACAGAGATTTGCTTTCACGTTTCTTTCACAGTCGGTCGCGTAGTCTCAGCTCATCCGTTAGAAAGCAGTACCTGCCCGTTTCCCCAGCGGGCTTTTTTTTGCCTGTCATAAAACTACCCCCTTGCTTGTGGTCCAACCGCCATGGCTGTCGCGGTTTGGCGTACACTCGCGCCCGCGCGCGCCGGCCTTTTCCCCCGATGCGGCATTCTTGAGGTTTTTATCATGCGTTTGACTTTGTCCACCTTGGCGCTTGGGCTTGTCCTCGCTCAGGGCGCGATGGCCGCTGGCGACGGTACTGCTGCGGTTGGCGGTGGTCTGGGCGGTGTGTTGGGTAATGTGGTTGGCCAACAGATGGGCGGCAGCACTGGCGCCGCGATTGGCGCGGGTGTCGGCGGTGCGGCCGGTAGTGCGGTGGGCGCGCGCAAGGGCAGCCGTACGGAAGCAGCCATCGGTGGTGGGCTGGGTTCGGCGGGTGGCTCGATCGTTGGCAACCGCTTGGGCGGATCGACCGGATCCACCATCGGCGCGGGCATTGGTGGGGCGGCAGGCGGTGCGCTGGGCAGCAACCTGTCCAACGATAATGATGGACACTCGGGCGGCAAGAAGCACAAGCACAAGCACAAGAAAAAGCATCGCTGAGCGAATCCACGCATTGAAAATACCGGCCCAGCGCCGGTTTTTTCTTATGGGCATTTACCCGGAACGATTAGCTTTCTATCGCCTCGAATTCATACATTCACGTGTGATTGGAGGTGTGTCATGACGCCGGAAACTGAAGGCAAGGAAGAAAAGGGCCCGTCGGGTGTTCCCTTCATCAACGATCCGGGCGTCAACGATCCGGGTAACGAAGACCCTGGTTCCCTGATGGATGATGCTCAGGTTCCCTTGATCGACGATGAAGATGCTCAGGCTGAGGATGAGTCCTACAAATAAGTCCGTCTTGCTTGCGCTTATTGCAAATACCAGGAGGTTACCATGACTGCTGATACGCCCGTACCCGACGACGAGACGCCGGAATATCCGCTGCGTTCACCCACCGACCCGCTAAGCCGCGACCAGCGACCCCCTGATGACGACGACACTGGAGTCGAGCAGGTGCCAAGCGATGATCAGGATGTCGAGGCGACGCCGGACGATCCGGACATCGCCGGTGACGACGCTTCGGGCACGCCCAGCTGATCGTGATCCGCCCGTCGATTTCGCGGCACCATCGGCGCGCCAGGGTTGCCTGACATGAAGTAATCATCTGAAAAGGAGATTGACCATGATGAAGTCAAACCTGACGGCTCTGGCATTCGCCGGAGTCCTCTGCACCAGTTCGCTGGCGGCTTTCGCCCAATCGTCGGACAACGCGCCCGTGGACAAGGGAGGCATGCCGCCTTCGACGCAGATGGATGCGGGATCCACCACCGACACCACCGGCAACGCCCTGCCACCCGGCTCCGTGGGTGGAGGCAACGGTGGTGATGCCAGCGGCAGCAGCACCAGCCCGGGAACCGGTAGCGGTTCCACCAGCGGCGGCAGCACGATGGGCGGCGGTTCCGGCTCAAGCAGTGGGACCGGCAGCAGCAGCGGTAGCGGCGGTAGCTCAAGCGGCGGCGGGTCGGGCTCCGGCTCAGGTGGTTCCGGCAGCTGACGCACGTTCCCGTCGATCATCCCAACTGTTCGTGACGGGGGGTTGCAGTTGCCAATCCCCCGTCACCGTCCTAATAAAATTTCCCATTGCCTGTATCGAGCGCGCCTCGTTATTCTGCTGAATCCTTTAAGGCGAATACGTTGCGCCGGGCGCACCTGAGCCATCCCTGAAATGCTGAGTTGATAACGGATCAGATGCGATGAATGCACCGCTGAAAAAGTTTGGCCCGATCAAGGCCGTGATTTTCGACATGGATGGCTTGCTGCTGGACACCGAAGGCATCTATACCGAAGTCACGTCCATCATTGCCGAGCGCTACGGGCGCACGTTCGACTGGAGCGTCAAGCAGAACATCATCGGGCGTGGCGCCACGGACCTGGCCAACTACGTTGTCCAGGCGCTGGAGTTGCCAATCACCCCCCAAGAATTCCTGACCATTCGCGAACCCTTGATGCGCGAGCGTTTTCCTCATGCCATGGGGATGCCTGGCGCTGAGGAGCTGGTGCGGCATTTGAAGGCTCACCACATCCCGATTGCGGTAGGGACGAGTTCGGCTCGCCCATCGTTCGAGCTGAAAACCACCCTGCATCGGGACTGGTTCGCGTTGTTCGACTGCATCGTGACCGCAGATGATCCGGAAGTGGGTGCGGCCAAGCCCGCTCCGGATATCTTCCTCACCGCGGCCCGACGCCTGGGCGTCGATCCTCGCGATTGCCTGGTCTTCGAGGATTCCCCGTTCGGCGTCACGGCGGCGAAAGCGGCGGGCATGACCGCCATCGCTATTCCGGATTCGGCCATGGCCGACGAAAAGTACGCCCACGCCGATGCGATCATCCGATCACTCAAACTGTTCCAGCCAAGCCTGTGCGGTTTGCCGGAACTGGAATGGGCTTGATGCGAAAGGGCTGCTGTGCAGCCCTGCGGGTTGCCTCGGATCAGGCGCCGAAACCGCCGTCGATGGTCAGGCTGGCCCCGGTGATATAGGCAGCTTCCGGGCCCGCGAGGTAGGCAACGAAGCTGGCGATTTCTTCCGACGTGCCGTAACGGCCAACCGCCATGAGGTCTATCAGGCTGGAGGCAAAGTCGCTGTCGGCCGGGTTCATGTCAGTGTCCACCGGGCCGGGCTGCACGTTGTTGACGGTGATGCCCCTTGGGCCTAGGTCACGGGCCAGGCCTTTGGTCAGGCCTACCAGCGCGGATTTACTCATGGCGTACGTGGCGCCTCCAGCGAAGGGCATGCGATCGGCGTTGGTGCTGCCGATGTTGATGACCCGGCCACCTTCGCCCATGTGCCGCGCGGCGGCCTGGGTGGCGACGAACACACTGCGCACGTTGACGGCCAGGGTCTGGTCGAAATCTTCCAGCTTGAACTCATCCAGCGGCGCCATTGCCAGCACGCCGGCATTGTTGACGAGGATATCCAGGCGGCCAAAAGCCTCGACGGTGGCGGCGACGGCGTTGCGCACGGCGTCGGCGTCGGCGCTGTCAGCCTTGATGGCCAGGGCCTTGCCGCCCGCTGCGGTGATGCTGTTCTGCAGTTCTTCGGATTTTGCGCCAGAGCTGACGTAGGTAAAGGCGACTGCCGCGCCTTCCGCAGCCAGGCGCTTGACGATGGCGGCGCCGATGCCACGGGAACCGCCTTGGACCAATGCGACTTTGCCGTTCAGTGCTTGGGTATTCATGATGTTCTCCAGAAGGTGCCGGGGCGAGGTGCCGCGGTGATGGGGCGAGTATCAAGACTAGGCTATCGGCTGGGTAGACCTTCGTTGATATAGTCTGTGTAAACCCAAAGTTGGTAGTGGGCGCCATGGAGAGTTTCAGCAGTATCGAATGTTTTGTTCGCAGCGCCGAAGTCGGCAGCTTTGCCGAGGCGGCACGACGTTTGGGCGTGACCCCGGCAGCGGTGGGTAAAAGCGTCGCCAAGTTGGAGGCGCGGATGGGGGTGCGCCTGTTCCAGCGCAGCACCCGCAGCTTGAGGCTGACCGAAGCCGGCCTGTTGTTTCTAGGAGAAGTTGGCAGCAGTTTCAACACCATCCAGAATGCCGTCGCCAACCTGGCCAGCGCCGGCGGACAACCGGCGGGAACGCTGAAAGTGAGCATGGGCACGGCGTTCGGGCGGTTGTATGTCGTGCCGTTGTTGGGGGAATTGCTGCGCAGGTACCCGGCGATCAGTCCGGATTGGCATTTCGATAACCGGCAGGTGGACTTGATCGGCCAGGGCTTCGACGCGGCTATCGGCGGCGGTTTTGAGTTGCCTCAGGGCGTCGTTGCTCGAAAATTGGCCGTGGCCCACCGGGTGCTGGTTGCGTCAGGCGATTATTTGCAGAAATATCCAGAGATCATCGAGCCCGGGGATCTGGCGCACCATCGAGGCATTCTTATTCGCTCGCCCCAAACCGGGCGTGTCCGTTCATGGCAATTGACCAGCCGCGACCAACAACATAGCCCGCTCATGCTTAAACCCGGCATGACAATGAGTGATTCAGAGGCCGATTGCGCCGCCGCGGCTCAGGGGTTGGGCATCGGTCTGGTCAGCATGCCAGTAGCTCTTCCCTTCCTCGACAGCGGCGCCGTGCAACGGGTCCTGCCGGACTGGTACGTCGATGATGGCAACATTTCCATCTATTACGCTGAGCATAAACTGTTGCCAGGCAAGACTCGGGCGTTCGTGGACTTCATCATTGAGCAGTTTGGCGAACAGGGGTTGGCTCGGCGGTTTAGCGCGGTCTGATTTGGACGTTGACCGAGTTGGCTCCAGTCGCGAGCAAGTTCGCTCCCATAGGATTTCGCAGTATCACAGTTTGTGTGGCAGCTGGAATCCATGTGGGAGCGCGCCACGGTCTAGAGCCGCACACTCACCGCCCAAACCGCCCCGGCCAGCCGATGATGTTCTTCGGCCGAGGTGTCGCGTAGGTGCGCACCTTAGAGGTGGACAACCCCAGCCGCACCAGCGATTCGGCAATCGTCACGGCCGCGGTCACCCCGTCGACCACCGGCACGCCGGTGCGCTGGCGGATCTGCTCATCGAGCCCGGCCATGCCGCCGCAGCCCAGGCAGATCACTTCCGCCTTGTCCTGCCTGACCGCCAGTTCGGCCTGCTGCACGATCGCTTCCACCGCCCGTTGCGGGTCCTCTTCAAGCTCCAATACCGCAAGGCCGCTGGCCCGCACCGAGGCGCAGCGATCGAACAGGCCGGAGAGTTTGAGGCGATCTTCGATCAGCGGCACTGTGCGGTCGAGCGTCGTGACGACCGAGTAAGCGTGGCCCAGGAACATGGCGGTGCTGGCGCCAGCGTTGGTGATGTCCACCACCGGCACGTCGAGCAACTCCTGCAAGCCCTCGCGACCATGCTCGCCGTAGCCGGCCTGGATTACCGCATCGAAGGGTTGGTCATAGGACATCACCCGGTCCATGACGGCGATGGCCGCCAGGTAGCTCTCGAAGTTGCCTTCGATGGAATCGGCACCGAAATGCGGCGTGAGCCCAATGATCTCGGTACCCGGCGCGGCGACGGCCTGGGCTTGTCGGGCAATGGCCTGGGTGATGGAATCGGTGGTGTTGACGTTGACCACTAGAATTCGCATGAGCTATTCCTTTTGAACGAAAAACAGGAGGCCCGTACCTGACGAGCCATTTCCATGGATTAATGGCTGACGTTATCCACAGCGATGGATTCTCCGCTTACGTCCTCGTAGTGCGGCTCGCGCTTGGCGATGATCAGGTACAACAACCCTGCAATCGAAGCGCCAATCAGCCAGGAAAACGGTGAAATGCTGTCAAAGCCGGGCACCAGCGCCAGGACAATCGCGATCAGTGCCGCTGGAATGAACGCCGCCACCGCCCGCAGGTTGACCCCGTTGCTGTAGAAATACGCACCATTTGGGTCCTCGCTGTACAGTTGCGGCACGTTGATGCGGCCTTTTCGCAGCAGCCAGTAGTCGACCATGATCACGCCATACAGCGGCCCGAGCAGGGCGCCGAGGCCGGACAGGAAATACACGATCACCAGCGGGCTGTTATAGAGATTCCACGGCAGGATCAGCACGGCAATGGCGGCGCTGATCAACCCCGCGCGGCGGAAGGTCAGGTACTTGGGCGCCAGGTTGCTGAGCACGAACGCCGGGGCGACGAAGTTGGCCATGATGTTCACCGCCACGGTGACGATCAAAAAGGCCAGGCAGCCAAGCACCAGGAAGAACGTATTGGGAATCGAGGCGATGACCTGGGTCGGGCTTTCGATGATCTGGCCGTTGATCTGGAACTGCGCACCGCACAACAGGATGGTAATGGCGGCAAACACCAGAATGTTCACCGGCAAGCCCCAGAAGTTTCCTACGACGATGGTTCGGCGGCACGGCGACGAGCGGGCGAAATCGCAGAAATTCAAAATGAGCGTGCCATAGATCGCCAGCCACAGCGCTCCGCCCGCCAATATGTTGCGCCACATCTCGCCTCCGGTCAGGGGCTCGCGGATCGACCAGGCAATGGTTGCGTCGGCCTGCAGATACATCCAACCGGCAAGTGCCGCGACCGTCACCAGAATTACCGGCCCGGCGAAGCCTTCGTAGCGCCGGACCATCTCCATGCCGTAGGCCAGGATCACCAGTTGCACGAACCAGATGGCCACGAAGCACACCCAACCCAGGCTCGACAGCCCGAGGATGGAGTTCTGGTCGTACTCGGCGAACCCAGGGTGGACAGCGGTCAACAACACGCGAAATACCACTGAAGCCAGGTACGTCTGAATACCAAACCAGGCGATGGCGATAACGGCCCTGATCAGCGCAGGAATCTGCGCGCCGTGGATACCGAAACTGATCCGGCTGATGACGGGAAAAGGTACTCCAGTTTTCTGCCCCATGTAGCCGGACAGGTTCATGAAGCCATACACCAATGCCGCGCCGATCCCCAGGGACAGCAGGATCTGCCAGCCGCCCAGGCCCAGGGCATAAAGGCCGATGGCGAATGAATAGTTGGCGATGTTGTGTACGTCGTTGGTCCACAGGGCAAAGATGCTGTAGCGACCCCAGCGCCGGCCTTCGGCCTTGGTTGGCGCTAAATCCTTGTTATGCAATCTGGGGCTCAAGGCGAGAGGAGCTGCTGCTCGTTCTTCGAGCGCAGTGGTTGGGGAGGGCAGATCCAGCGCGATGTTATTAGAAAGACTTGTACGCATTCCGGCAGGCTCCAGAGTCTCGGGCCACGGTGACTGTGCATGAGCGCGAGGCTCGGCAGATCTTCGTCGCGGCGGCGAGCATCATTGGTTACGGGGCATCTGCAGCCTGTACGGGATAGGGCGCTTCAGGCTTGCGGATCGAAAAGTGTGTGTATTTTGTTTTGTCTTTGTATACAAAACACTGGTCGTCTTAAGCCAGATATATGCCACTTCAGGATCTAACGAATGGGTCGTTGATTTCGGTTTGTTATGAATTGCAAGTAACCGCCTGAAATATCGAAGGTAAAATTTGACCGTTCGAACAGGTATTTATTTTCAACGCTAGCGTCAAGCGGGGGGAGGCAGCAGGTAGGGTTTTAGAGTCGGTGTAACTTTTAGGGGCATTCAAGCGGGGCATGCACACAAAAATGGCACCTGAAGTGACATTTTTGTGTACAGAAAATGAGGAAGGGCTAAACAGTCTTGGATTTGGCGATAATATTGCCGGCGTGCAGCCCGCATTCTTTCTGCGTGGCTTCCTCCCACCACCAGCGGCCCTCGCGCTCATGTTGGTTCGGCAGGACGGGGCGGGTGCATGGCTCGCAGCCGATGCTGATAAAACCGCGTTCGTGCAGGCTGTTATAAGGCAGCTCGAGCATGCGGATATAACCCCAGACTTCCTCGCTGGTCATCTGCGACAGCGGGTTGAACTTATACAGCGTGCGCTCGGGCGTAGAGAATGCCGTGTCGATTTCCAGCACCGCCACCTGGCTGCGGGTGCCAGGGCTCTGATCGCGGCGCTGGCCGGTGGCCCAGGCGCGCACGTCGGTCAGTTTACGCCGCAACGGCTCGATCTTGCGGATGCCGCAGCATTCGCCATGGCCGTCCTTATAGAAACTGAACAGGCCTTTTTGCTTAACGAAAGGGTCCAGTTTCGTATGGTCGGGCGAGATCAATTCGATGTCGATCTTGTAGTGGTCGCGGACCTGGTCGATGAAACGATAGGTTTCCGGATGCAGGCGGCCGGTGTCGAGGCTGAACACCTTGACGTTCTTGTTCAGTTTCCAGGCCATGTCCACCAGCACCACGTCTTCGGCGCCGCTGAAGGATATCCACAGGTCATCGCCGAATTCGGCGAAGGCCAGCTTGAGGATGTCTTGGGGGGACTTGTTGGCATAGGTCGTGGCGAGTTCCACGACGTCAAACGATGGGCTCATCAGGGCGGTTTCCTACAGGTCGGTGGCGCTGGGCGCTCTATATGGGGCTGATGGTAACAAAAGCAACGGGGGCTGGCGCGCTCCTGTGCGTTGCGCGGGCTTCGTCGAATGGCTAGAGTCGGCAAGCCTTTTGTTCGCTCAACCGATAAACATCAAAAAAATGGGAGTGTCTTGTGGAAATTGCCTGTCTCGACCTGGAAGGTGTGCTGGTCCCGGAGATCTGGATCGCCTTCGCTGAAAAAACCGGGATTGAATCCCTCAGGGCAACCACTCGGGACATTCCCGACTACGACGTGCTGATGAAGCAACGGTTGCGCATCCTTGACGAGCATGGTCTCAAGCTCTCCGATATCCAGGAAGTCATCGCCACCCTCCAGCCGCTGGACGGCGCCATCGAATTCGTCGACTGGCTGCGGGAGCGGTTCCAGGTGGTGATTCTTTCCGACACCTTTTACGAGTTCTCCCAACCGCTGATGCGTCAGCTGGGTTTCCCGACGCTGCTCTGCCATCGTTTGATCACCGACGACGGCGGGCGAGTGACTGGCTATCAGCTGCGTCAGAAAGATCCCAAGCGTCAGTCGGTCCTTGCCTTCAAGAGCCTTTACTATCGGGTGATCGCGGCGGGAGATTCCTACAATGACACCACTATGCTGGGCGAAGCCGACGCTGGGATTCTGTTCCATGCGCCTGAAAACGTCATCCGCGAGTTTCCGCAATTCCCGGCGGTGCATACGTTTGCCGAGTTGAAGCAGGAATTCATCAAGGCTTCGAACCGCCCCCTCGGCCTGTAACACTTCTCAATGTGGGAGCGAGCCTGCTCGCGAAGCGGTTTGTCAGTCAACATCAATGCTGGCTGAACCACCGCCTTCGCGAGCAGGCTCGCTCCCACAGGGTTCACAGGTTCTGCAAGGTTTCCAGCAGGACCTTCACCTTGGTCATCGACTCCTGATATTCCGCCTGCCAATCTGAATCCGCGACAATCCCACCACCGCCCCAGCAACACACCTGTCCATCCTTGACCAACAAACTGCGGATGGCGATCGAGCTGTCCATTTCCCCGCGCACATCCAGATACAGCAGCGAGCCGCAATACAACCCGCGTCGGGTCGGTTCGAGTTCGTCGATGATCTGCATGGCGCGGATTTTCGGCGCGCCGGTGATCGAGCCGCCGGGAAAGCTACCAGCGATCAGGTCCAAGGCGTCCTTGTCATCCGCCAGTTCGCCGGTCACGCTGCTGACCAGGTGATGCACGTTCGGATAACTTTCCAGGCTGAACAGCTCCGGCACTCGCACCGAGCCGATGCGGCACGTGCGGCCCAGGTCATTGCGCAGCAGGTCGACAATCATCAGGTTTTCCGCTCGGTCCTTGGGGCTGGCCAGCAGTTCGGCGGCGTGGGCCGTGTCTTCCTCGGGCGTTGTGCCGCGGGGTCGGGTGCCCTTGATCGGGCGGGTTTCGACGTGGCCTTCGCTGACCTTGACGAAACGCTCCGGCGACAGGCTCAGTACCGCGCCGCCCTCCGGCAGGCTCTGGAAACCGGAAAAAGGCGTCGGGCAGGCCGCCCGCAGCGCCTGGTAAGCGGCCCACGCATCGCCCTGGCACCGGGCGCGAAAGCGCTGGGCAAAGTTGACCTGATAACAATCGCCGGCCTGGATATACGCCTGGATACGTTCGAATGCCTGCTTATAGGCTTCAGCGCTGAGGTCGGGCGCCATCGGGCCCTCAAGACTGAACGCCTTGGCAGGCGCCGCGAGCGGCTGGCTGAACAGTTCAATCAAACGTTGGCGTTCACTTTCGCCGCAATGGGGATGGAAAACCAGTTGGCTGGTAACGGCCTGGTGATCGGTAATCAATGCCCAGTCGTACAGGCCGAAACGTGCGTCGGGCAGTTGCAGGTCATCGTGTGCATGGGACGGCAGTGCTTCGAGGTGTCGGCCGAAGTCGTAGCTCAAGTAGCCAATCAGGCCGCCAGCGAAGGGCAATTGCATCGTGCCAGGTAGCTCTGCGTGGCCCAGCTGCGTTAGATGCATCCGAAGACGCTGTAGGAAATGGCCACCGCTTTCATCCGGCAGCACCGCCAGTTGTTCCAGCGGCCAGGCACTGAGCAGGTCATAACGCCCCCGCTCGGCGCTCGGCCGGCCGCTGTCGAGCAGCACGCTTCCCGGGGCATGGCGGATCGCCGCGAAATAATCGGCGGGGTTGGCGCGGTAGGGCAGCGAGTGTACGAAGCAGGTTGGCATGGGCGGGGTGGGTCGGCCGTTCAGGCGGGGTGGCGATTGTAATCCCCTGTAGGAATTGCTCCTAGAGGGATGTCGGTATTGAACAGGTCTGAAGCTTCAATGAGACCCGTGGCGAAGGAGCTTGCTCCCGCTGGGCTGCGAAGCGGCCCCCTGGGCAGTTGAGCGCGATCATTCTGATACACCGAGGTGCTGGGCTTTGGGGTTGCTGCGCAACCCAGCGGGAGCAAGCTCCCTCGCCACAGGGTTCAACCTTCAGCTTCGGTTTTCATCCTCAGCTTCACCCCTCAACCGGCGGAATGTGCCCAAACAATTCCTGGGCAAACGCCACGCGCTCTTCCACGGTTTCGATCACGCCGCAGGCCTTGAGCTCTTCCAGGCGTGCTTCCACGGCATGGGTGCGCAGGGTCAGCCCGCAGTCGTTGGCAATCTGGATGTTCAGCCCGGGGCGGGCGTTCAGTTCGAGGATCAACGGTCCTTTTTCCTGGTCCAGCACCATGTCTACGCCGATGTAGCCCAGCCCGCACAGTTCATAGCAACCGGCGGCCAGTTTCATGAAGCCGTCCCAGTAGGGCAACTGCACGCCATCCACCGCGTTGGTGGTGTCGGGGTGCTTGGTGATGATGTTGTTCAGCCAGGTGCCGCGCAGGGTGAGGCCGGTGGCGAGGTCGACGCCGACGCCGATGGCGCCCTGGTGCAGGTTGGCCTTGCCGCCGGACTGACGGGTCGGCAAGCGCAGCATGGCCATCACCGGGTAGCCCATCAACACGATGATGCGGATGTCCGGCACGCCTTCGTAGCTGATGCTCTTGAAGATCTGGTCCGGCGTCACGCGGTACTCGATCAGAGCCCGGTCACGGTGCCCACCCAAGGAATACAGGCCGGTGAGGATGCTCGAGACGTGGTGCTCGATTTCCTCGTGGCTGATGATCTTGCCGGACACGGTGCGGTAGCGGCCTTCGAAGCGATCGGCGATGACGATGATGCCATCGCCGCCGGCGCCCTGGGCCGGCTTGATCACGAAGTCGGTGCGCCCGCCGATGATCTCGTCGAGCTTGTCGATTTCCTTCTCGGTGGAGATCACCCCGTACAGCTCCGGCACATGAATGCCGGCGGCGATAGCCCGTTCCTTGGTGATGATCTTGTCATCGACGATGGGGTACAGGCTGCGCTTGTTGTACTTGAGCACGTAGTCGGCGTTACGCCGGTTGATGCCCATGATG
Organism: Pseudomonas sp. R4-84; assembly: GCF_054130985.1. Taxonomy (NCBI): domain Bacteria; kingdom Pseudomonadati; phylum Pseudomonadota; class Gammaproteobacteria; order Pseudomonadales; family Pseudomonadaceae; genus Pseudomonas; species Pseudomonas sp. R4-84. Next base: position 3,839,059 of record NZ_CP096390.1, on the reverse strand, counting down.
CCCCGGGCTTCCAGGGCTTTCCAGGTCTTCCAGAGGCCGAACATCAGGAGTCAGCCTTGACGAAGGCCTTGAACCGAACCAGCTCGGTCAGGCGGTAGCCGCGATAGCGACCCATGGCCAGCATGAAGCCCACCAGAATCAGCAGGATCGCCGGGAAGGTGAACACGAAGTACACCAGCTCAGGAACACTCATGATCAGGTGCGCCAGCGACGCGGCGAACAAGGTGCCGATGGCGACTTTCATCGCGTGGCCGGCGCCGCGTTCTTCCCAAGTGATGGACAGGCGTTCGATGGTCATGGTCAGGATCACCATCGGGAACAGCGCCACTGACAAGCCGCGTTCCAGGCCCAACTTATGGCTGAACAGGCTGATGGCGGCGATCAGCACCACCACGAACGTCAGCACCACCGAGAGCCTCGGCAGCATCTGCAGCTTGAGGTGCTCCAGGTACGAACGCAGCGACAGGCCCAGCGTGGTGATCACCGTGAACAGTATGATGCCGAAACCCAGTTGGGTTTCGCGGAAGGCGAGGGCGATCAACACCGGGGTGAAGGTCCCCAGGGTTTGCAGGCCGATCAGGTTGCGCAGCACCAGGATCACCAGCACGCCAATCGGGATCATCACCATGATCATGAAGGTTTGCTGGGTCTGCAGCGGCAGGCCGTACAGGGAATATTCGAGGAAGTTGGCGTCGGTGTTCTCATCCGTCAGCTTGGCCAGGCGAATGGCGTTCATTTCGCTGTTGTTCATGCTGAAGGTGACGGTGGCTTTCTTGCCGCCATCGACGGTGATCAGGTTCTCATCGCCGGTCCACCACAGCAAACGGTCGGTGGGCAGGCCTTGCTCGCCGGTATCCGGGTTGAAATACAGCCAATCGGTGCCGTTGAAACTGCGCAGCCACAGCTCGGGTGTCTGCGGTTGGTCAGCCACCAGGCGGATGGTGTGGACCTTTTCCACCGGCACGTGGGCAATGGACAGCACCAATTCGACGATGCGTGCCTTGTTGGCCGACGAAGGATCACCGGCCAGCAACAGCTTGACGTTGTCGTCATTGAGGTTGTTGACCCGCTTGATCGCTTCGCTGATGAAGGTCTCGACGTCGGCCGAATGCTGGCGGATCGGCGCGAGCAGTGCTTCGGCGGCGAGTTTTTCCGGCCCTTCGACGGCAATGCTGTCGCGGAAGGTAGGGCCCTTGACCTTGGTTTTCTCGGCGCTGTAGCGCTTGGTCAGCACCAAGCGGTAATAGAGGGTCTGGTTGCCCTTGGTGCGACGGGCCGACCACGTCACCTTGCGGTTGCCGTCGACCCGGTTCACCGCCACGCCGTAATTATTGGAAATGAAGCTCTCGTTGAGGCTCACATAGTCGCGGCTCAAGGGGGGCACGAACATCTGGATCTTCACCGGATCCTTGGCGTTGGGCACGAATTCGACCTTGGCATCGATATTCCAGAGATCATCGGTGGCGTCTTCGGTCACCGGGATGCCGAGCACGAAAATCTGATAGGCCGTTACCGACAGGCCCAGCACCACCAGGATGGCGATCAGCATTTTCAAATGGAGGGTAAGGGAGCGCATTGGAATTACTCTGCGGTGTGAGCGGCATTGGCGCAGGCGGGTTTGCCGGCTGCGTATTTGAGACTGGGGTCGACCAGCGCGTCGAAGCGTTTAAGCGCCTCGGAGCCGATCAGCAACGGGTATTGAAAGGCGCTGCGGTCGGTCAGGTTCACTTCGATGCTGCGCAGGGCCGAGCCCATGCAGATGTCCAGTTCGATGACCGGCCGGGCCGTGTACTTCTTGCCTTCTTCGGGGTCGTAGTCACCGGCGCGGCGCTTGATCTTGCTGACTCGGGCCAGCGGGCGTTCGATGGGGTGCGAATGGGCGGCGTCGATCGCCAGGTAAAAGCGCACCCAGGATTCGCCGTTGCGCTTGAAGCGCTTGATGTCGCGGGCACTGAGCGAGGCCGTCTTGGCACCGGTGTCCAGCTTGGCGGCAACCTCCAGGTCAATGCCCTGCAGCGCCGCATATTCGTTGAGGCCGTACACGGTTTTTTCCCCCGCCGCGGCGAGCCCGGGCAGGCACATGAAGCAAAAGGCAGCGGATAAGGGCTTGAGTGTCATAAATCCTGGTGCGCAGCGTTCCGTTTTCGGTTCAGGCCCTGGCATTACTGCACAAGCTCCCTAGGTGCCTTCTCTATATAGAAGAGTGGCAAATGCGGCGGCATTCTAGCACGGTGGTTTTCTGACGCCACCGCTGGCCGGGGGCTACGATACTTCGAAGCGGCAAGTTATGTCAGCACGCGTTATTAGACGATTGTCGACAATATGGTTTTTTGCTTTGACGTTTGAGGGTTATACGTTTAGTTTTTGCCGTATTGATTTTCAAGGTGTCGACAATATGCTCGATCAGCTCGAAACGCCGGTCCTCGTCCAAGACGATGTCGAGACCTTGTCCGAGAACGTTTTTCGACGCATCCAGGCTGCCATCGTCAAGGGCGAGATCGCCCCGGGCAGCAAGATCTCCGAGCCCGAACTGGCCCGTACCTACGGCATCAGCCGTGGGCCGCTGCGCGAGGCGATCCATCGCCTCGAAGGCCAGCGCCTGCTGGTGCGCATCCCCCATGTCGGGGCACGAGTGGTCTCGCTGAGCCATGCCGAGCTGCTGGAACTCTATGAAATTCGCGAGTCCCTGGAGGGCATGGCCTGTCGCCTCGCGGCGCAGCGCATGACCCTGGAGGAAATCGACGAACTGCGCCGGGTCCTGGAAACCCACGAGCGCGATGCGGCGTTCCAGGCCGGTGTCGGCTATTACCAGCAGGAAGGCGACTTCGACTTCCACTATCGGATTATCCAGGGCAGCGGCAATCGCACCCTGACGCAGATGCTCTGCGGCGAGTTGTACCAACTGGTGCGCATGTACCGCATCCAGTTCTCCACCACGCCCAACCGTCCGCGCCAGGCTTTTGCCGAGCACCATCGGATTCTCGATGCCATCGCCGACCGTGACGGCGAACTGGCTGAATTATTGATGCGCCGGCACATCGGCGCGTCCAAACGCAACATTGCGCGTCATTTCCAGGACAGCGCCGCCACTGAACGAGGTGAGTCATGAGCAACAGCACTCCAGGCCAGCGATTCCGCGATGCGGTCGCCAGCGAGCATCCGCTGCAAGTGGTCGGCACGATCAACGCCAACCACGCGCTGCTGGCCAAGCGCGCCGGTTTCAAGGCGATCTACCTATCGGGTGGCGGCGTGGCAGCCGGCTCTCTCGGCGTGCCGGACCTGGGCATCACCGGCCTGGATGACGTGCTGACCGACGTGCGCCGCATCACCGATGTTTGCGACTTGCCGTTGCTGGTGGACGTGGACACCGGTTTCGGTTCCTCGGCGTTCAACGTGGCGCGCACGGTCAAGTCGATGATCAAGTTTGGCGCGGCGGCGATTCATATCGAGGACCAGGTCGGCGCCAAGCGTTGCGGCCATCGTCCGAACAAGGAAATCGTCTCGCAGCTGGAAATGGTCGACCGCATCAAGGCCGCCGTCGATGCCCGCACCGATGACAGCTTCGTGATCATGGCCCGTACCGACGCCCTGGCAGTGGAAGGCTTGGAATCGGCCCTGGACCGCGCCGCCGCATGCATCGAGGCCGGCGCCGACATGATTTTCCCCGAAGCCATCACCGAACTTGAAATGTACAAGCTGTTCGCCAGCCGCGTGAAAGCGCCGATCCTGGCCAACATCACCGAATTCGGCGCGACCCCGCTCTACACCACCGAACAACTCGCCGGGGCCGACGTGTCCCTGGTGCTCTACCCGCTGTCGGCCTTCCGGGCCATGAACAAGGCGGCCGAAAACGTCTACACCGCCATCCGTCGCGACGGCACGCAACAGAATGTCATCGACACCATGCAGACCCGAATGGAGCTTTACGATCGCATCGACTACCACACCTTCGAGCAGAAGCTCGATGCGCTGTTCGCGGCGAAGAAGTAAGGCGCGACTCCCTACAAATTCAAGAAAATGGAGACAGAACATGGCCGAAGCAAAAGTACTCAGTGGCGCCGGGCTCCGTGGCCAGGTAGCTGGGCAAACTGCCCTATCCACCGTAGGCCAGTCGGGCGCCGGGCTGACCTATCGCGGCTACGACGTCCGCGACCTGGCGGCGGATGCGCAATTTGAAGAAGTGGCCTACCTGCTGCTGTACGGCGAGCTGCCGACCCAGGCACAGCTGGACGCCTACACCGGTAAATTGCGCCAATTGCGCGACTTGCCCCAAGCCTTGAAAGAAGTGCTGGAGCGCATTCCCGCCGACGCCCACCCGATGGACGTGATGCGCACCGGTTGCTCGTTTCTCGGCAACCTTGAGCCCGAGCAGGATTTCTCCCAACAGCACGACAAGACCGACCGCCTGCTCGCGGCGTTCCCGGCGATCATGTGCTACTGGTATCGCTTCAGCCACGAAGGTCAGCGCATCGAATGCGTAACTGACGAAGTGTCCATTGGCGGCCACTTCCTGCATCTATTGCACGGTAAGAAGCCGAGCGAGCTGCACATCAAGGTGATGAACGTGTCGCTGATTCTCTACGCCGAGCACGAATTCAACGCCTCGACCTTCACCGCCCGCGTCTGCGCCTCCACGCTGTCGGACCTGTTCTCTTGCATCACGGCCGCCATCGGCTCGTTGCGCGGCCCGTTGCATGGCGGCGCCAACGAGGCGGCGATGGAAATGATCGAGCGCTTCAGCTCACCCCAGGATGCCATCGAAGGCACCCTCGGCATGCTGGCGCGCAAGGACAAGATCATGGGCTTCGGCCACGCGATCTATAAGGACAACGACCCGCGCAACGAGGTCATCAAGGGATGGTCGAAAAAACTTGCCGATGAAGTGGGCGACACGGTGCTGTTCCCGGTTTCCGAAGCCATCGACAAGACCATGTGGGAGCAGAAGAAACTGTTTCCCAACGCCGATTTCTACCATGCCTCGGCGTACCACTTCATGGGCATCCCGACCAAGCTGTTCACGCCGATCTTCGTCTGCTCGCGCCTGACCGGCTGGGCCGCCCACGTGTTCGAACAACGCGCCAACAACCGCATCATCCGACCGAGCGCCGAATACACCGGCGTCGAACAGCGCAAGTTCGTGCCAATCGAACAACGCTGAGCTGGAGGGCTAGCCGCAGGAACTGGGGAACTGGATAAACCCACAACCCTGTGGGAGCGAGCCTGCTCGCGATAGCGTCGGGTCAGCAGCATCAATGTTGGCTGACACACCGCAATCGCGAGCAGGCTCGCCCCCACAAGGGAACATGTTCACTTCAGTAGCTGCGCCAACCCTTCTGAAACCACCGTGACCCGAGTCCTGACGATGAACACAGAATTTCGCAAACCGCTGCCTGGCACTTCGCTGGATTATTTCGATGTTCGCGCGGCCGTGGAGGCCATCCGCCCCGGCGCCTACGATGGCTTGCCGTACACCTCTCGCGTATTGGCGGAGAATCTCGTGCGCCGCTGCGACCCGGCCACGCTGCGTGAATCGCTGCTGCAACTGATCGAGCGCAAGCGCGACCTGGACTTCCCATGGTTTCCGGCGCGGGTGGTGTGCCATGACATTCTCGGCCAGACCGCCCTGGTGGACTTGGCCGGTTTGCGCGACGCCATTGCCCAGCAGGGCGGCGACCCGGCGCAAGTCAACCCGGTGGTGCCGACCCAACTGATCGTCGACCACTCCCTGGCGGTCGAGAGCGCCGGTTTCGATCCCCAGGCCTTCGCCAAGAACCGCGCCATCGAAGACCGTCGCAACGAAGACCGCTTTCACTTCATCAACTGGACCAAGAAAGCTTTCAAGAACGTCGATGTGATTCCGCCGGGCAACGGGATCATGCACCAGATCAACCTGGAGAAAATGTCGCCGGTGATCCAGCAGCGGTACGGCGTGGCCTTCCCGGACACGTGCGTCGGCACCGACAGCCACACGCCCCACGTCGATGCACTGGGCGTGATTGCCATCGGCGTTGGTGGCTTGGAAGCGGAAAGCGTCATGCTTGGCCGCGCCTCGTGGATGCGCTTGCCGGAAATTGTCGGCGTCGAGCTGACCGGCAAGCTGCAACCGGGCATCACCGCCACCGACATGGTGCTGGCGCTGACTGAATTCCTGCGTAAACAAAAAGTCGTGGGCGCATGGCTGGAGTTTTACGGCGAAGGCGCCAGCGCGCTGACCTTGGGCGACCGGGCGACCATCTCCAACATGGCCCCTGAATACGGCGCCACGGCGGCAATGTTCCATATCGATCAGCAGACGATCGACTACCTGAAGCTCACTGGGCGCGAAGACCAGCAAGTGCAGCTGGTCGAACACTACGCCAAGACCATTGGCCTGTGGGCAGACAGCCTCAAGGGCGCGCAATACGAGCGTGGCCTGACGTTCGATCTTTCTTCGGTCGTGCGCAACATGGCCGGCCCGAGCAACCCCCACGCCCGTGTCGCGGTGTCGGATCTGGCCGCCAAAGGCATCTCCGGCCAGTGGGACGACGTGCCTGGGCAAATGCCCGACGGCGCGGTGATCATCGCCGCGATCACCAGTTGCACCAACACCAGCAACCCGCGCAACGTGATCGCCGCAGGCCTGCTGGCGCGCAACGCCAACCGCCTGGGCCTGGCCCGCAAGCCGTGGGTCAAGTCATCCCTGGCACCGGGCTCTAAAACCGTGGCGCTGTACCTGGATGAAGCCGGCCTTACGCCCGAGCTCGAGAAGCTGGGCTTCGGTGTGGTGGCGTTTGCCTGCACCACGTGCAACGGCATGTCCGGCGCGTTAGACCCGGTGATCCAACAGGAAATCATCGACCGCGACCTGTACGCCACCGCCGTGCTGTCGGGCAACCGCAACTTCGACGGGCGTATCCACCCGTACGCCAAGCAGGCGTTTTTGGCCTCGCCGCCGCTGGTGGTTGCTTATGCCATCGCCGGGACCATTCGCTTCGACATTGAGAAGGATGTGCTGGGCGTGGTGGACGGTCGCGAAATCCGCCTCAAGGACATCTGGCCAAGCGACGAAGAAATCGAAGCCGTGGTCAAGGCGGCGGTGAAGCCGGAGCAGTTCCGCCAGGTCTACATCCCGATGTTCGCCATCCAGGAAGACACCGGCCCGAAAGTCACGCCGCTGTACGACTGGCGCCCGCAAAGCACCTACATCCGTCGCCCGCCTTATTGGGAAGGTGCATTGGCCGGTGCGCGGCCGCTGCAGGGCATGCGCCCGCTGGCGGTGCTGCCGGACAACATCACCACCGATCACCTGTCGCCATCCAACGCCATCATGTTGGACAGCGCCGCCGGTGAGTACCTGGCGAAAATGGGCCTGCCGGAAGAGGACTTCAACTCTTACGCGACCCACCGCGGCGACCACCTGACCGCGCAGCGCGCGACCTTCGCCAACCCGAAACTGTTCAACGAAATGGTCGTTGAAAACGGCAAGGTCAAGCAGGGCTCCCTGGCCCGGGTCGAGCCGGAAGGCAAGGTCATGCGCATGTGGGAAGCCATCGAGACCTACATGGAACGCAAGCAGCCGTTGATCATCGTCGCTGGCGCCGACTACGGCCAGGGATCGTCGCGGGACTGGGCGGCCAAGGGGGTGCGTCTGGCCGGTGTCGAGGCGATCGTTGCCGAAGGCTTCGAGCGCATCCATCGCACTAATTTGGTGGGCATGGGCGTGTTGCCGCTGGAGTTCAAGCCCGGTACAGATCGCAAGACCTTGGGCATCGACGGCAGCGAAATATACGACGTGATCGGCGAGCGCACCCCGCGCGCGACGTTGACGTTGGTCATCACCCGCAAGAACGGCGACCGCGTCGAAGTGCCGGTGACCTGCCGCCTCGATACCGCCGAGGAAGTGTCGATCTACGAAGCCGGGGGCGTGTTGCAACGTTTCGCCCAGGACTTCCTCGAGTCGGCGGTGGCCGTTTAAATCGCCTGGGTGGCCGGTTTTTCCGGCCGCCCGTTTTTAAGGAGTTGGAGCACATGGCTCACTCGCCTCAAATCAAGATCCCCGCGACTTACATGCGTGGCGGCACCAGCAAAGGCGTGTTCTTCAGCCTGCTAGACCTGCCCGAAGCCGCCCGAGTCCCTGGCCCGGTCCGGGATGCCCTGTTGCTGCGGGTGATCGGCAGCCCCGACCCGTACGAAAAACAGATCGATGGCATGGGCGGCGCGACGTCCAGCACCAGCAAGACGGTAATCCTGTCCAAGAGCACCCGGGCCGACCACGATGTCGACTATCTGTTCGGCCAGGTGTCCATCGACAAGCCTTTCGTGGACTGGAGCGGCAACTGCGGCAACCTGTCGGCGGCGGTGGGGTCGTTTGCCATCAGCAGTGGCTTGGTGGAGCCGGCCCGGATTCCGCAAAACGGTGTGGCCGTGGTGCGGATCTGGCAGGCCAACATCGGCAAGACCATCATCGCCCATGTGCCGATCACCGACGGCGCGGTGCAGGAAACCGGCGACTTCGAACTCGACGGCGTGACCTTTCCGGCGGCTGAAGTACAGCTGGAGTTCATGGACCCGGCTGCCGAGGAGGAGGGCGATGGCGGCTCGATGTTCCCAACCGGGAACTTGGTGGACGACTTGGAAGTGCCCGGTGTTGGTACCTTGAAGGCGACGCTGATCAACGCAGGCATCCCGACGATTTTCATCAATGCCCGGGATATCGGGTACACCGGTACTGAATTGCAGGGCGCCATCAACGGCGATCCGAAGGCGCTGGCGATGTTCGAAACCATCCGCGCCCACGGTGCCTTGCGCATGGGGTTGATCAAGCATCTGGACGAAGCGGCTCAGCGCCAGCACACCCCCAAAGTCGCGTTTGTCGCGCCGCCAGCGGATTACCTTTCGTCCAGCGGGAAAGCCGTGGCGGCGGGCGACGTCGATTTGCTAGTGCGGGCGTTGTCCATGGGCAAGCTGCACCACGCCATGATGGGCACCGCCGCCGTCGCCATCGGCACCGCCGCCGCGATTTCCGGCACCCTGGTGAATCTGGCCGCCGGCGGTATCGAGCGCAACGCCGTGCGTTTCGGCCACCCGTCCGGCACCTTGCGTGTCGGCGCCGAGGCCAGCCAGGTCGACGGCGAATGGACTGTGAAAAAAGCCATCATGAGCCGCAGCGCGCGGGTATTGATGGAAGGGTTCGTGCGGGTGCCCGGGGATGTTTTTTAACGGGTTCCTTCAGACATAACCCAAAACCTGTGGGAGCGAGCCTGCTCGCGATGAGGCCGGCACATCCAGCATCTATGTTGGTTGACACACCGCTTCTCGCGAGCAGGCTCGCTCCCACCGTGGCTGTGGTTAGCCTCCCATCAGTGCCGTGACGACCACCCCCACATTAGTTTCCAGCTCCGCCACCGGGTCGGCGCCATCGGTGCTCAGTACCAGCAACTGACTGCCGCCCTCGGTAATGGCCGCTTTCACAGCTTCCGACGGCTGGCGATGATGCAGCACCAGCGCCACGTCATTGTCTTTCAACGTTGTGGTCAATTGCTTCAAGGCCTCGGGCGTCCACTCGGCGTCGGGCCGGGCGTCAGTACTGATGCCATCCAGATTCAACCCGCTGATCAAGTAACCAAAATGCTCACTCAGGCTGACTACGCTCAGGTTATCGGCACTGGCGAGACGTTTTTCGCTGTCGGCGCTGAGCTTGAGCAGGCGTTGCTTGAGGGCCGCCAGGTTGGCGTCGATTTTCGCTTTGTCGTTTGGGGCCAGGCGCACCAGGTCGGCGGCGATCACGTCGGCCATCCGCCCCAGGTTGGGGCTGGCCATCCATGGCTGGCTCGCCAAACCGTCAGCCATCCCCGGTTGCACGGCGATACCGGGCAGGGCGCCGTCCACCGGGCGGGCCGCGTCGACTTCGACGATGCGGATGTTGCTGCGTCGGGCCATGGGGTACAGCGGATCGTCCGGCCATAACGAGCGCAGGCCGATCACGGCATCGGCATCACTGGCCAGTTTGCCCAGGGCCGGCGCGCCACGGCCGCTGAAATAGGCATTCTGACGGGTGCCAGGCAGATTGGCGGGCGCGGCCCGCTCCAGGCTGACCTCGGTGCCCTTGAGCAAGGCCTCGCCCAACCCGTAGGTGACCGGCAACGACGCCAGCAGACGGACCTTTTCGGCGGCGAATGATGAAGTGACGGCCACGCCGCACAACGCGACGGCCAGGGTCAGTTGTCGCAATGAAAAAACCATTTATCCAAGATTCCCTTTGAGGCTGGGGACGACGCCACGGGCGATGGCGCTCAGGGCGAAGGCGATGCCGGCCACCAGAATGATCGCGGCACCGGACGGGATCGGCAGGTCGAAGACGATCGGCGCGAGAATCCCGCACAACGTGCTGACGGTGGCGATCAGTACCGAACACCAGAAGAAGCCTTTCAACGATTGGCTGAGCAGGCGCGCGGCAGCCGCCGGGATTACCAGCAGCGCCCCCACCAGAATGGCGCCAATGACTTTCACCGCCGCCACGGTAATCAATGTCACCAAGATCACGAACAGGTAGTCCAGGGCCTTGACCGCCACCCCGCGCACCGCCGCCAGTTGCGGATTGAAGCTGGCGAGCATGATGCGGTTGTACAGTGGCAACGCCAGCGCCATCACCAGTGAACCGACCACCGCCAGCACCAGCAGGTCGTTGCCGTTGACCGTCAGCACGGAACCGAACAGCACGTTCTCCAAGATGTGTACGTTGATCTTGCCCGCCAGGATCAACAGCAGGCTTGCACCCAGGGCCAGGGACACCGAAAGGAAGACGCCGATCAGGGTGTCCGGTGACAGGCCGGTTCGGTTGCGCAGGTAATTGAGCAGGATGCCGAACAGCAGGCAATAGCCGAACAGGCTTCCGTACGGCCCGGTGTAGGGTTCGCCGAGCAGGATGCCGACGGCCACGCCAGTCAGCGCCGCATGGCCCACGGCTTCGGAAAAAAACGCGAAGCGCTTGACCACCACCAGCGTACCGAGGCCGCCAAGCACCGGGCCGATCAACAACCCGGCCAACAATGCGTTGACCACAAACCCATAGGCCAGCGCTTCGGGCAGATAGCCGGACGAGGCCCAGCCCTGGACCATCAAGCGAAAGGCTTCGTAACTCATCAGGCCGCGCTCCCGTTGGTGCGTGGATGGGTGGAAAACAGCGTGAGCAGTCGCTCCGGGGTCAGGGTCTGGCGTGGCGGGCCGTCGAACAGTACCCGGCGATTGAGGCCCGTGACCCGGTCGGCCAGCCGCCCGACGGCTTCCAGGTCATGCTCGATCCACAGCACGGTGATCCCGGCCTGGCGCCAGTCCTGCAGCAACCGCTCGAACACCTGGATGCCGGCCTCGTCGAGGGCTGACATCGGTTCGTCCAAGACCAGCAGTTGCGGTGAAGGGATCAAGCCCTGGGCGAGCAGTACCCGCTGGCGCTCACCGCCGGACAGCGCGCCCATCCGGCGCTTGCGCTTATCCTGCATGCCGACCCGCTCCAGGGCCTGGCCGATGGCACCGCTGTAATGCTTGCTCAAGCCGAGAAAGGCCGGGCGCCGTTGACACATCGCCGCCATGAAATCGTCCACCGTCATGGGCAGGCCACGATCGAACTCAAGGGCCTGGGGCACATAGCCGATGACGCCGGGCTCACCTGGCCACTGCAAGCTCAGGCGCCCCTTGTGCGGCATTTGTCCGAGCAGGGTCTTGATCAGGGAACTCTTGCCGCCGCCGTTGGGGCCGACCAGGGCATGGACGCTGCCAGGTTGTATCTGCAAGCCCACGTTGTCGAGAATCGTGGTGCGCCCCAGCTCGAGGCTGATGTCGATGAACTCGATCAGCGGGCCGGCCTTTGGCTGGATAAGGGTTTGCTGCACGGTCATGCGCCGGACTCCTGGATCGCCCGGACCACGGTGTCGAGGTTGCCGGTCATCTCCTTTTCGTATTTCTCGGCGCTGTATTCACCGTAGGAAATGTGCGAAAGCGGGTACAGCTTTACGCCTGATTCACGTTGGATTGTGTCGACGTAGGTGGAGGGAAAATCCATCTCCGAAAAGATCACTTTCACATCCAGTTCGCGCAACTGATCGATGGTCTTTTTCAACTGGCTGGGGCTCGGCTCGATACCGTGGGCCGGCTCGACCACGGCGGTCACTTCCAGGCCGAACTCGCGCAGCAGGTAATCGTAGGCGGCATGTACAGTCGCGACCTGCAACTCGGCGTTCGGCGCCTGGGTCAGCTTGGCCAGGGCGTCGGCACGCATCTGCCGCAGGCGCTTGCCGTAGGCGCGAGCGTTTTGAATGTAGGTCTTGGCGTTATCGGGGTCGAGCTTGCCCAGCTCCCGGGCGATGTTGCTGACCTGGGCAATGGACGCGCTGATGGACAGGAACGTATGCGGGTTGACGACTTTGCCCGCGCCCCTGGCGGCAGTGCCGGTGGCGGCCAGCAAGGGCACGTTTTCGTTGGCTTCGATGACCTTCACGTCTGGTGTTTCGCTGGCGGCGATCATGCGGTCGGCAAAATCGTCATGGCCGACGCCGTTGAGCACGATCACATCCAGACCGCTGATGCGCTTGATGTCTTCGGCCCTGGGTTCATAGGCGTGGGGATTGAATCCGGCCGGGATCAACGGCACCACTTCGGCCTTGTCACCGACGATGTTCGCCACGTAACTGTAGTAAGGGTGCAAGGTGATGCCGATGCGCAGGCGCTTGGATGTTTCGGCGCTGGCCATCGGGGCGAGCAGGCAGGCCAGCAGGCCAAGCAACAGCAGGCGCAGGAACGGGCGGCGTGGAGAGGCGATAGACATGGGCAAGCGGTCTTCTCTTGGATGAGGGCGAGGGGTCAATGCCGGTGCTGGCGGGTCACGCCGGCATCGAATTGCGCGACGATCTGTTGCCAGCCGGATGCGGACAAAGCAGCGTCGTCCAACACGGCAGGGGCGGTCGCAGGATTGCTGCGGTTGAGCCAGATGTCCGGGGGCGCGCCGGATGTTTCGCTGATGCGCATCAGAAAGGAGCCTGCGATTGACGGGGTAGCACTCGCGCCAAAGTAGGCTTTTTCACCCAGCAGTTGCCAGGCGTGGCCGCCGCGGGTGACAGAACTGGCATCTTGGGCGAACGGGGCAAAACCTTCGTCCGCCAACGCTTGCGGGCCGGGAAGGGCTAGCTCGCTTTCGCGCAGAATGCGGATCTCGTCCAGCGTGACCCGCAGGTCGGCATAGATGCCTTGCTCGGCGGCGCTGAGGTCGCGACGGGCATCCAACTGGTTGCTTTGCACGTGAGTGACGTCCTGGGTTTCGCCATGCCAGGCCACCACCGACCCGGCTCCCAATACGATGATCAGGCACAGCAGCAAGACATAAAGGGTTTCGTGGCCCGCGCCAGCGGGGCGAACGACGTGGTGGGTAGGTGTGCTCATGGGGCCTCGATGTCGGCTTGGTCGATTTCCACGACGTGCCCGGGGCCGGCGTCGAAAAGTACGTAGAACTCGGCGTCCGGTTTCTTGAAGGTCAGCGTTGAGGTCGGCGCCGAGCTTGCCGGGTACGAGGATGGTTTCGTCATAGCCAATCACGTCCAGCGTCACTCCGGGTGCACCGCTGCCGTCGGAAAAACCGCCGGTGCATTGGATCTGCTCGGCGTCGATGGCCTTGCACTCGCACATCGGGTTATGGGCCAGTGCGCTGGTGCTCAAGCTTGCGCAAAGGAGCAATGCCATGCTGTTGAGGAAGGCGCGGAGGGTCATGGTCGGGCTCCTTGGGTTTTCAGCCAGGCAACGGTGGCCGGGGAGGCCTGGTTCAGTGGAATCGAGGCCTGGTGCATCGAACCGTCCCAACCCTCGAGGGTTATCCACAGTTCGGCATCGGGCTGGGTCTTCGGCGGGACTGGCAACAACGCGCCCATGCGATAGGGCGAGCCAAAGAAAATCACCCCGGCGGCCCGCAGGCTGCGGGGCTTGCCAATGCGCAGATAGGTGGCTTTCACCTGGCTGATGCAGCGTTGGCACAGCGCGGCATTGAAGTGCTTCATGGGGCCGGCGGGACCCTGGGTACGAGGGGCTTCGTTGCGAAATTCCGCCAGGCGCAAGCTCCACGGCCCGACCTGGATCTCACCGACTTCCCGCTCTCCGAGCCCGCCGTCGCCACGGAACAACGCAGCTTCCGAGAAATACTTGGGCATGAAGCCCAGGGGAATCAGCAGCAATAGCACATTGAGATGGAAACGCCATTTATGCCAGAACCGGCCCAGGCGAGAGGGTGGCTGGGTTGTGGTGGACGGATTCACAGGCTGCCCTCCGGCGAGTCACGGTGGAGGGAGGGTTGCAATGGGGGGGCGATCCGGGCGGGCCGGGCAGGCTTCTGGCTGCGCTTGACGGCGTTGGCAGTGGCCAGGGCGGTGCGTTTGGTCCAGATCAGCAACCCACTGAGGACCATCATGCTCAGGATCAGACCGAAGAAAAACCAGATGAGCTTGATCCAGAGGCCGCCGAAGTCCCCGGTGTGCAATGGCCGCATGGATTCGGTGACGAACTCCAGGGGCGTGCGGTCCGCCAACAATCGCGTGGCGTCCACCTCGCCGCTGTAGGGATTGATGGTCGCGGTCTGGAACATCAATGGATACCAGCCGCGCCCGCCGATTTCGACGTGGCTGTAGGCATTGCCGGGTAGGCTGACAAAACTCGCGTCCAACCCCGGGATTTGCTGCCGGGCGATCTCGATGGCTCGGTCCAGGTTCAATCGTGGTGGAGCAATACCATCGGCTGACAGTGGAACGCTTTCACGAGCCACGACCGGGACGACCGGCGCGCTGGAGATGGAGATGCCGTTGTCGGCCAGTGTGGCTTCGATCAGGAACCAGGTGCCGGTCACGGAAATGACCGCGATGAACCAGATCGACCAGATACCGCTGAGCCGATGGAAATCGCCCCAGAAAATCCGCGCGCCGTGGCGGATGCGCAAGGTCGGGCGCAGGAAACCTTTCCAGAAGCGTTTGTAGACGACAAGCCCGGTAACCAGTGATGCCAGCATCGGCAGGCCGAGGAGAGACACCAGGTACCAGCCCCAGCTGTAGCCGTTGGTGAACGGCACCAGCCACCATCCATGCAGGGCGCGGGTAAAAGCCCTGAAATTGAACGCCGGGGCCGATCCCTGGATGACGCCGCTGTAGGGATTGACGTAGACGGTGTCCGGGCGGCCGTCGGGGTAGGTGACTTTGGCTTCAAGGGCAAAATGCGACTCATCCGGACGCACGATACTTTGCACTTGTGTCAGCGGCTGGGCTTGCTTGATGGCGGCCATGACCTGGTCATAGCTGAGCAACGGGGCGTCATCGCTGGGCTTGCTGGCGCGCATCTCAGGATTGACCAGCCAGACGATCTCCTGGCTGACCACCGCCAGAGTGCCGGTGACGCAGACGATCAGGACAAAAAACCAGATGGGCAACGCCAACCAGCTATGAACGAGAAACCAGAGTTTGGAGCGGGACTTCTTCGACATGATTGAACGTCTTGATTCGATGGAAGGTTCCGTGTCGCGGGCTTCGCAACGGCCTGAACCCTGGAAAAGCAGGCCGTGGCTTTTGCCGACGCGGCCTGCTGCATCTAATTAAGACGAACGAGACACTCAAATCCTGAAGAGTAAGTTGAAAGAAAATGTTTCGCGTTAGCGATAAGCGTGGTTTGGTGTTTGGGTGGCGAGCCATCAAGCTCCCGGACGATCACACACAACCGATGCAGCCGTTCAGTCGGTCGCGCAGAGCGATCAGTTGATTGATGCGCTCATCCAGATTCCGGCTCCACTGCGCCGACAAGGTCTGCCAGTCGGCTGCTGTCGGGGCGCGATCCTCCGGCAGATTCTTCAGCGCCTCGCCAATCTCCGCCAAGGGAATGCCCAGGCGCTGGGCGAATTTGATCAGCGCCACCCGCCGTAGCACTTCCCGAGGGTAGCGACGCTGATTGCCCTGGTTGCGGGTGCTTTTGATCAGGCCCTTGGACTCATAGAAGTGCAGCGCCGTGACCGCTACGCTGCTGCGAGCGGCGACTTGGCCAAGGGTGAGCTCCTTGTGGAGGTTAATAGGAATCGTCATTTCAGATGGCGAGGGGTATTTCTGGTGGCTGGTTCACAAGCATCGGGCCAAAGCGGTGACGTTCGGCTCATTTCAGGTACTGCGCATTATCGAGCGCAGCCTGGACGGCGCTCTGCATTGCCCCTGGGTTAGCCAAGCGCAACGAGAGATACGAGAGGGCGATACCCACTATCGAAACCGTTGATTTTTGCCGTTCCATGCTGGCGGGTAGCCTTTGTTCATCGCCCCACTACAGAACATTGGACGCCCGCCATGAACCGTATCCTTGCTGTCTTGCTACTGTTGGCCGTCACCGTATTGAGCGGTTGCGCCTCGTCGTCTCCGGAGCTGCGTCCTTACACAGCTGAGGAAACTCGTGAGCTGGCCCTCGAAGCGCTGAATCGCCGAGGCCTTTCTTTTGAGGAGTATCACGCGAAGAAAGCCGAATTGCTGGGACCGTCGCAGAAAAATACCGGTTTCGACGAGCGTGGCGAAATGAATGCCGAACGGACCGTTCAACTGCCTGGCCGACCAAGCTGAAGGACTGTACCGCTCGAAGTTTTGCCTAACTGTCCATGGGCGCGTGCCGGGACGTGGGGTAGGGTCATCATTTGACTGCCCCAACGGATTGACCTGCCATGACGCTCTCGCTTGACCTGCTGCTGGGCTTCGCCCTGTTTGCCCTGGTGACCTCGATCACACCAGGCCCCAACAACACCATGTTGCTGGCCTCGGGTGTCAATTTCGGTTTCAGCCGTACGATCCCTCACATGCTGGGCATCACCTGCGGCTTCTTTTCCCTGGTGCTGGCGGTGGGCCTTGGCCTGGGCGCGGTGTTCCAGACTTATCCATTGCTGTACACCGTGCTGCGCTACATAGGCGCGGCGTATCTCATGTACCTGGCATGGAAAATCGCCCATTCCGGCCCGGTCTCGGACAGCTCAACGGGCAACAACAAGCCGATCGGTTACTGGGGCGCGGCGGCGTTCCAATGGGTCAACCCCAAGGCCTGGATCATGGCCATCGGTGCAATCAGCACCTATACACCGCTGCAAGGCTACTTTTTCAATGTGGTAGTGATCGCGGCGGTGTTTGCCTTGATCAATCTGCCAAGCGTCAGCCTTTGGGTCGTTTGTGGCAGCCTGTTGCGAAACCTGTTGCGTGATCGTCGATGGTTGCGCCTGTTCAACTGGGGCATGGCGTTGCTGTTGGTCGCGTCGCTGTATCCGTTGTTGCTCGAAAGCATGAGTGAGGGCTGAGCTTCGGCGCGATGCCTGCTAAGCTCGCTGTTCCAGGAGCGTTCCTACGCACTTATAAATGAAGTCCGACTTCTTTAAAGGTCTTGATCAGGTAATGCTTGTCTCGAATCCAACGAGGGCACCCTGGTCTTGGAACCGGCTCTGCGAGTTTCCTTATGAATAAGCGTCCTTTGTATTTCGATTACGCCGCCACCACGCCGGTGGATGAGCGGGTTATCCAGGTCATGATCCAATGCCTGGGCTTCGACGGTAACTTTGGCAACCCAGCCTCCAGCTCCCATGCGTTCGGCCAGGAGGCACGACAAACCGTGGAGCAGGCACGCCAGCAGGTGGCCCGGTTGGTTGGCGCTCGAGCCGATCAAATCATCTGGACCTCCGGTGCCACCGAATCCAATAACCTGGCCTTGAAGGGCGTGGCGCAGGCGCGCGGTGCCGGTGGTGGGCATGTCATTACCAGCCTGATCGAACACAAGGCGGTTCTCGATACGGTCAGGCAACTAGAGGAAAGTGGCGTCGAGGTGACTTGGCTGGCGCCAGACGCCGATGGCCTGATCACTGCACGCGCGGTTCGCGAGGCCCTGCGCGAAGACACGTTCCTCGTGTCGCTGATGCTGGTGAACAATGAGTTGGGAACCGTCAACGACGCCGTTGCCATCGGTGAGATCGTTCGCGAGCACGGCGCGCTGTTCCACATGGACGCCGCCCAAGGGGCGGGAAAGGTGGGCATCGACCTGGCCCGGTGGCCGGTGGACCTGATGTCCTTTTCCGCGCATAAGATCTACGGACCCAAGGGTATCGGCGCGCTATACGTTGGCGACCGTGCGCGGCCTCGGGTATCGGCACAGATTCATGGCGGAGGCCACGAAGGTGGTTTGCGCTCCGGCACCCTGGCGACCCATCAGATTGCAGCCATGGGCGCTGCGTTCGAGCTGGCGGCGCAGTCGTTCGACCAGGAGCTTGCCCAGATCGCCCGGTTGCGCAATCGTTTGCTCGAGCCGCTGTTGGCATTACCCGGTGTATGTATCAATGGCAGTGCGAGCTGCCGTATTCCCCACACGTTGAGCCTGACGTTCAACGAAGGTGAATTCAACTCGGCGACATTGGGTGCGTCGATTGCATTTTCGGCTACTTCGGCCTGCAATTCAGCGCAGAACAGCCCATCCCATGTCCTGCTGGCCCTGGGGCATGATGCACGTGCGGCCGGGCGGACTATCCGCTTGAGCCTGGGGCGTTTCACCAGCGAACAGGATATTGATGAGGCGGTGCGGGTTATCAAGGAAGCCTGCGCTGCTGCGCCGGCGTTTTGGGCGACGCCCCCTTGAACCGACCGACCTTTTGCAACGAACAATAAAATCGATTAGCAGGAGTAATAATGAGTACCGAGCCTTTGACCCCAGGAGAGGTGCCCCAGCGCCTGGCCCGAATTCGCCAGTTGATGAGCGAGGAGGGCGTTCATGCGCTGCTGGTCCCGTCGGCCGATCCGCATCTGTCCGAATATCTGCCAGGCTATTGGCAAGGGCGTCAGTGGTTGTCCGGCTTCCATGGATCGGTCGGCACCTTGATCGTGACGGGGGAATTCGCCGGGGTCTGGGCCGACAGTCGATACTGGGAACAGGCCACGAAGGAACTGGAGGGCAGTGGGATCGAGTTGGTCAAGCTCATGCCAGGTCAGCCCGGCCCATTGGACTGGCTGGGTGAACAAACACCCGAGGGTGGTGTTGTGGCGGTCGACGGTGCAGTCATGGCCGTTGCGTCGGCCCGCACGCTGAGCAGTAAGCTTGAATCGCGCGGCGCGCGGTTGCGTACCGACGTCGACCTGCTGCATAAGATCTGGACCGATCGTCCAGCCCTTCCGGATCAGCCCGTCTACGCCCACCTGCCACCCCAAGCCACGGTGAGTCGTGTAGAGAAGCTTGCCAAACTGCGCGAATCCCTCAAGGAACGCGGTGCCGATTGGCATTTCATTGCGACCCTGGATGACATTGCCTGGCTGTTCAATTTGCGTGGCGCGGATGTGTCGTTCAACCCGGTGTTTGTCTCCTTCGCGTTGATTGGCCAACAACAGGCGACGTTGTTCGTAGCCTTGGACAAAGTCGGTGCGCCATTGCGTGCCACTCTTGAACAGGATGGCGTGACGCTGCGCGATTACAGCGAAGCCGCGGCCGCGCTGCGTGAAGTGCCAAGCGGTGCGAGCCTGCAGATCGATCCGGCGCGGGTCACGGTCGGCTTGCTGGATAACCTGG
The DNA here is from genome assembly GCF_054130985.1 of Pseudomonas sp. R4-84. NCBI lineage: Bacteria > Pseudomonadati > Pseudomonadota > Gammaproteobacteria > Pseudomonadales > Pseudomonadaceae > Pseudomonas > Pseudomonas sp. R4-84. The sequence continues at coordinate 3,819,505 of NZ_CP096390.1, read as the reverse complement.
ACAGTGGCGTCAAGCTGGTCGAAGGTCTCAACCCCACGACCCTGGCCAAATCCCGCAAAACCTCGGCGGATGCCGAGCATATCCGCCAGGCAATGGAACAGGACGGTGCGGCGCTCTGCGAATTCTTCGCCTGGCTGGAAAGCGCCTGGGGCCGCGAGCGCATCACCGAGCTGACTATCGATGAACATCTGACCGCGGCACGCAAACGCCGGCCGGATTTCGTCTCCCTGAGCTTCAATACCATCGCGGCCTTCAATGCAAATGGCGCAATGCCCCACTACCACGCCACGGAAGAAGCGCACGCCGTTATCGAAGGCGATGGCCTGTTGTTGATCGATTCGGGTGGCCAGTATCTCGGCGGTACCACGGACATCACACGCATGGTACCGGTCGGAACGCCAACGCCGGAGCAGAAGCGTGATTGCACCCGAGTCCTCAAAGGTGTGATCGCGTTATCGCGGGCCAAATTTCCCCGGGGCATCCTATCGCCTTTGCTCGATGCCATCGCCCGCGCGCCAATCTGGGCCGAGCAGGTGGATTACGGTCATGGGACTGGCCATGGCGTCGGTTATTTCCTGAACGTGCACGAGGGGCCACAAGTCATTGCCTATCAAGCCGCTGCCGCGCCACAAACCGCGATGCAGCCGGGTATGATCACGTCCATCGAACCGGGCACTTATCGCCCGGGTCGCTGGGGTGTGCGCATCGAGAACCTGGTCCTCAACCGCGAGGCAGGCAGTAGCGAGTTCGGTGAGTTCCTGTCCTTCGAAACCCTGACGCTGTGCCCGATCGATACCCGTTGCCTTGAGCCAGCGTTGCTGACCCAGGATGAAAGGGACTGGTTCAACGCCTACCACGCCGAGGTTCAGCGTCGGTTGAGCCCATTGCTGCAAGGCGATGCGCTGCAATGGCTGAACACCCGGACAGCGGCGATCTGATGCAAAAAGGTCAGGCTAGGGCTTCACGGACGAAGTCCAGCCGATCCTGGCCGAAGAACAGCTCGTTGCCTACAAACATGCTCGGCGCGCCAAACACGCCTCTGCGGATCGCTTCTTCGGTGGAGTTTTTGAGCTGGTCCTTGACCTGTTGATCAGAGGTCAAGGCCAGTACATACCCAGGATCAAAACCGCCGTCTTCCAGAACCGCCGCAACTGTCGCTGGATCGTTGAGATTTCGGGCGTCAATCCAAAGGGCGCGGAACAGGCAATCGATAAAGGTCTCGAATCGGTCTGGGTGGCGCAATTGCATCCCGGTTACGGCGCGCATCAACAGCAACGTGTTGATTGGGAAGTAGGGGTTGAGCTTGAACTCAACGCCATAACGGATAGCAAAGCGATTCAGATCCTTGAACAGATAAGGCCCTTTGGCCGGTACGGTAACAGGCGATGCGTTGCCGGTTGCCTTGAAGACACCCCCCAGCAACATCGGGCGGTAGATCAGCTCACTGTCCGCTTGTGCACAAAGCGCAGGTAACTGCGTGTAGGCCAAGTAGGTGGTGGGGCTGCCGAGATCGAAGAAAAACTCTACGGATTTGCTCATGGGCTGCTCTTTTTTGTTATGAAGGGAAGGCTTACCAGCGTTCGCTCCAGGGGCGTAGATCCAGCTCGAATGTCCAGGCATCGCGGGGCTGGGTATGCAAATACCAGTAATTTTCAGCAATGTGTTCCGGATCGAGAATGCCGTCTTCGTCCTTGGTGGCATATTTTTCCGGGAAGTTGTCGCGAATGAAGGCCGTGTCGATGGCGCCGTCCACTATTACGTGAGCGACATGGACGTTCATCGGGCCCAGTTCGCGCGCCATGCTTTGCGCCAACGCTCGCACGCCATGCTTGGCCCCGGCAAACGCGGCGAACCCTGACGCTCCGCGCAATCCGGCCGTGGCTCCGGTAAACAGGATTGTCCCGCGCTGGCGCTTGACCATGCGCTTGGCCACTTCCCGAGCATTGAGAAAGCCGGAGAAGCAAGCCATCTCCCAGATCTTGAAATACTTGCGCGCGGTCTCTTCCAGAATGCTGCAGGGCACATTGGCGCCAATGTTGAATATGAAAGCTTCGATCGGTCCGATCTGTACTTCAATTTGCTCGATCAGCCCGATGACTTCATCTTCGTTGCGCGCATCGCAGGCGAAACCGTGAGCATCACCTCCCTCGTCCCGAATGCTGTTAACTAACGGCTCAAGCTTGTCGGCACTTCGACGCGTGACGCAGGCAACGAAACCCTCCCGGGCGAAACGCCTGGCTATTGCCCCGCCGGTGGCATCGCCAGCACCCACAACCAGTACGACCTTCTTGTTATTCATAGTCCGTCCCATTGCTAAACGATCGTTAACTAAACGGACGTTATGTTAAGATCCGGCCAACGTCAAGGTGTGCATTCAGAGGCAGGACGATGCGTTATTCAGCCAACCACAAGATGGAAACTCGCGAAAAACTGCTCGCCAGCAGCGCTATCTCCGCTAAGAAATCCGGATTTGCAACGGTGGGCGTTGATGGCCTGATGAAGGCGATCGGGTTGAGCGGCGGCGCGTTCTATAGCCATTTCTCATCCAAGGATGAGCTTTTCAGGGCGATTGTCGAACGAGAGCTGGCCCACAGCCTGGACCGCTTGAGTGGCGATGGGATCATGGACTCAACGAAACTGGAGCGTTGTCTCAAGCAGTACTTGAGCATGAGCCATGTGGAGCAACCGGAGGTGGGGTGTGCCTTGCCCGTGTTGGGGGCAGAGATCGCGCGCTCGGATATTCAGGTACGGGAGGCGGCACAGACTTGGATCTGCCGGTTGCATGAAGGCTGGGCGCGGATAATGGGAAGTGACAGCCTGGCATGGGCGGTCCTGTCACAATGTGTCGGGGCATTGGTGGTGGCACGCATGTTGGCATCGCCTGAGATTCAGCGCGATGTCCTCAAATCCAGCCGTGAGGAAATCAGTCGTCGAATCGCCGACCGACCCTTTGACTGATCCGCTGATTATTTGCAGATGACGATCATGCTGCGGCTGGTATACCCGGCGGGGTTGAGCCCGAAGGGATAGTCACCCGGTTCCTCGACGGCATCACCGGATTTGGCGATCACCTTGTAGTTCTTGGGGGCGCATGAATTGGCCGCCGTGGCGGCGCATTGGTCCCAGGATGAAGTCAGACCGGAGCAATTGATGTGAAGGCCCTTTTTACCGCGTTTCATTTCGGTTTTCGATGTCGCCGCGCAGCCCGCAACTGCCAGCACGGCGATCAAGATCAAGATTCGTTTCATTCCCGTCCTTATGCCGTCGTGGATCTTGTGTCTACGTACGGCTGTGTTCGCTTTCGCTTGAAGCGTTCATGACGTCCTGTATAAAAAAATCCATGCCTGGCATTAGGTTACGGGGCTAAACATGGCCTAAATGTGCGGTAAATACCAGAGCTATATAAAAACTGCTCAATCTGCTGCGATGGCGGGCTTTGCGGTATCGCCCATCGTCAGTGTCGCGCCGACTGATGCAAGGACGATGCAGGTGATGGCGGCCCACTGCGCCAGCGACAGGTATTCCTGAAGGAAGATAAATCCCGACAGGGCGCCGATCGCGGGCTCGACGCTCATTAGCGTCCCGAAAGTGCGGGCTGGAATCCGGGTCAGGGAAATCATCTCCAGGGTATAAGGCAGGGCTGTGGACAGGATGGCGACCCCGATGGCGACCGGAATCAGACTCGGCGTCAGCAGCGCGGCACCGGCGTGCACAATACCAATAGGGGCGACAAACAGAGCCGCTATCATGACTCCCAATGCTGCGGTCTGAACGCCATTGTCCGCGCCGGCCTTCTGGCCAAACAGAATGTATAGCGCCCAACACACGCCTGCGCCCAGGGCGTAACCGGCACCTACCAAGTCGATGCCGGTGTCGGCTGCCCCGGTAGGTATCAATAGCAGCAATCCGATCACTGCCAAGGCGATCCAAAGGAAATCGATCGCCCGACGCGAGGCGTAGATTGCAACCGCCAGCGGGCCGGTGAATTCCAGTGCCACGGCAATGCCCAGTGGAACGCTACGAAGAGACATATAGAAGAGGAAGTTCATGCCGCCGAGCGCCATCCCGTAGACCATCACCGTGCGCAGGGATTGAGCGGTGAGCTTGGCGCGCCAAGGGCGTAGCAATAACAACATGATGATGCTGGCGAAGATAAGGCGCAGGGTCGTGGTTCCTTGCGCGCCCACTACCGGGAACATGCTTTTGGCAAGAGCCGCGCCAGACTGGATCGAGGCCATCGCGATTATTAGCAAGGCAACCGGGAATAAAGAAGAAACCAGGTTGCGATTGGCTGGAGTCATTACGGGGTGTCATCCAATAAAAGGGCAAGAGAAACGGGTTTGAGCAATATAGTGCGCATTTCAAGCGGCGCAGTCTATATATCAGGCGGGTTTGGACCCGTTCAGCCGGAAAGATAAAGAAAGGAAAAAATAACGGTTGACGGCAAATTCTGGATGTCTATAATTCGCCCCACTTCCGGCGCAGTCGAAACGGAAAATTCCTTG
>NZ_CP096390.1:0-3810000 GCF_054130985.1 Pseudomonas sp. R4-84 | reverse complement strand
TCGATGTCGGCTCATCACATCCTGGGGCTGAAGCCGGTCCCAAGGGTATGGCTGTTCGCCATTTAAAGTGGTACGCGAGCTGGGTTTAGAACGTCGTGAGACAGTTCGGTCCCTATCTGCCGTGGACGTTTGAGATTTGAGAGGGGCTGCTCCTAGTACGAGAGGACCGGAGTGGACGAACCTCTGGTGTTCCGGTTGTCACGCCAGTGGCATTGCCGGGTAGCTATGTTCGGAAAAGATAACCGCTGAAAGCATCTAAGCGGGAAACTTGCCTCAAGATGAGATCTCACTGGAGCCTTGAGCTCCCTGAAGGGCCGTCGAAGACTACGACGTTGATAGGCAGGGTGTGTAAGCGCTGTGAGGCGTTGAGCTAACCTGTACTAATTGCCCGTGAGGCTTGACCATATAACACCCAAGCAATTTGTAGACTCGAAAGAGGCCAGATTGCGGTGTTGTGAAGACGAAACGAACCGAAAGTTCGAGATACTCACAAGCAACACGCTATCACATACCCATTCGCTGGAACGTGACCGTAAGGCACGCGCTGGCTACCGAATTTCTTGACGACCATAGAGCATTGGAACCACCTGATCCCATCCCGAACTCAGAAGTGAAACGATGCATCGCCGATGGTAGTGTGGGGTTTCCCCATGTGAGAGTAGGTCATCGTCAAGATTAAATTCCGAAACCCCTATCTGCTGATGCAGGTAGGGGTTTTGTTTTTGCGCTTGGATAAAAACCGGATGGCTTGTCATCCCTCTCATTGTCCTCAATCAAGCTTCAGGCACCGGACAGCTCAGGTCCCCTTCTTTGCAGCTGAGATAGGTGTTGAACGCGTCAATCCGCGCCTTGGTCAGCGTCGTGATGCACTCATTGTGGATCATGGGATGGACGCTTCCGCCTTCGACACCGGACGCCGAAAAGCTACATTCAGCGTCACGGAAGTCAATCCAGGCGCGCTGTGCCTTGACCAACAATTGTTTGGCCGCAGCGTTATCCTTCAGGCGCGCTGTGATTTTTTGGTACAAGCGGTTCAACTCTTTATCGGCGGCCCTGTTTTCCTGGGCTGCGCACTGGTTCAACTCGCCCTGGGTCGTGGCGTTTGCGCAATCACCAGCTTGGACGGGGCTGACGAACAGCAGCGGAATAAGGGGCAGCAGCAAGCGTTTGGACATTATCAATCTCTCTTGACGGGTAAAACTGCCGGAGGGAGTGTACCCAAACAATGCGCTGACACAACTTTCCGGTTGGCCTCGTGGTCTTACAAGCCTAGTGTTGAACAAGGAGGTGACCCATGCATTTACCTGACCGTATCGAAAGAAAGATCTTATTGAAGGCGCCCCGTTCGCAGGTTTGGCGCGCACTGGCCGATGCTGAGACCTTCGGTCAATGGTTTGGTGTGAATCTCGACGGGAAACGGTTTGTCGCCGGAGAGCGCACCCAAGGGCAGATTACTTATCCGGGCTACGAACACCTCGTTTGGGATGTGATGGTGGAGCGTGTCGAGCCCGAGCGGGTGTTTTCGTTTCGCTGGCATCCCTACGCTATCGAGCCACAGACGGATTACTCCCAAGAGTCCGAGACTCAGGTGGAGTTCGAACTCGAAGACTTTAAGGGGGGGACGTTGTTGAAAGTGGTGGAGTCGGGATTCAACGGTATTCCTGAAGCACGTCGACTCAAGGCCTTTCGAATGGATAGTCGGGGTTGGGATGAGCAAATGGCCAACATCGAGGAATTCCTGAGCAAGGCATGATATGGCTTCAGAGCCTTTATCGATCCGATGCCCGATTGACTAAGGGTTTTCGGAAGGAAGGGTATAGCGAATGTCTTACACGGCTTGGTAGTTATATCCTCTATTTCACTTTGGATCCGACGCGTAATCTTTGCTCATCCACTGAAGCACAGGGAGTGCTCAGGATCAGGGATGATCGACCTTGCAAGGATAGCTATCGACAGGGAGTCGTAATGGTCTTGGAAAAACCCGCTTAGGCGGGTTTTTTTTCGTCTGCGAGAAAGATATTCCGTCAGGCCTGGCGTCGGGTTTTGCATGCCGGATCAGGCGCTGCTGGCCTGTAATGCCATCGCCCGCAGACGAGCGATGTCCTTGCTCGGCGAGGCGCCGAATAGGCGGCTGTATTCCCGACTGAATTGAGAAGGGCTTTCATAGCCCATCTTGTAGCCAATTGACGAAACGTCGCAGTTCTCGGCCAACAACAATCGTCGGGCTTCCTGCAGGCGCAGCTGTTTCTGATATTGCAGCGGGCTCATGGCGGTCACGGCTTTGAAGCGATGATGCAGCGCCGAAGGGCTGAGATTGATCATTTGCGCCAGACTCTCGATGCTCAATGGCTCGGCGTAATGGCTATTGAGCCACTCGATGGCTCGGCTGATGCGGTGGGTCTGGGTGTCAGGAATTGCGATTTCATGCAGGCGCCGGCCTTGGGCACCGCGCAACAGTCGATAGAAAATCTCCTGCTGGGCCAAGGGCGCAAGTGTCGCGATGTCGTCCGGACTGTCGAGCAGCCGCAGCAAACGCAGCATAGCGTCGAGCAGGGGTTCGTCAATTCGGTCCAGGAATAATCCGCGGTCAGTTCTTTCAGCCGGCAAACCGATGGGGTTGGCATCGGCAATCAGCCGACAGATCTGGGCCGGCTCAATGTCCAGGCGAATGCACAGGTACGGTTGCTCTGGACTGGCCACGATCACTTGGCCGGCCAGCGGCAGCGTTACCGAGACCACCAGGTAATTGAGAGGGTCGTAGACATAGCGCTCGTGGGCCAGCGTGACTTCTTTGCGACCCTGCACAATCACACAGAGCCCCGGCTTGTGCACGACGTGCAGGGCTTCTGTGGGTTGGTCGCAGCGGATCAGGTGCAACGCTTCAATAGCCGTGGCGTGGACACCAAATTCCGGTGCGAAGCGCTTCATCAGGTTCGCCAGTTCGGCGCGACGCACGTCTATGCGGTTATCAGGCGTGATGGTGATGGACGTGGATACCGACATGCCGATCAATCTCCCTGGCCAATTGAATGGATCGCGCTAGTAAAGCCGATTGCAACTGCGACGACCAGAGGCGCTATCGTTACAGGATCGTGCAAATGCGCAGGAGAATCCGGCTAAACGAAGCGCAGAACGAATCCCTAATCTGGACCTGTCAAAACGCTCCACCGGGAGCCAACACATCCAGACGAGGGATTCATCATGTCCGGTATTCAAAACAAAGTCGTGGTCATTACTGGCGCCAGCAGCGGGATTGGTGAGGCGGCGGCACGCTTGCTGGCTGCCCGGGGGGCTTGCGTCGTATTGGGCGCCCGGCGCGAGGAACGTTTGCAGGCACTCGTGCAGGAGCTTGAGGCCGCCGGCCAACGGGCTGCTTGCAAAGCCGTGGATGTGAGCCGTCGCGATGACGTGCAGAGCCTGATCGATTTCGCCGTCGAAAAATTCGGCCGACTCGATGTGATCGTCAATAACGCCGGGGTCATGCCCCTCTCCAAACTCGAGGCATTGAAAGTCGATGAGTGGGATCGCATGATCGACGTCAACATCCGCGGGGTGCTCCACGGTATCGCTGCCCGCCTGCCACTGATGCAGCGTCAGCGCAGCGGCCAATTCATCAACATTGCTTCCATCGGTGCCTACGCAGTCAGCCCGACTGCCGCGGTGTACTGCGCCACGAAGTATGCCGTGCGGGCGATTTCCGAAGGCTTGCGTCAGGAAGTCGGTGGGGATGTTCGCGTGACCGTGATTTCCCCCGGCGTCACCGAGTCGGAGTTGGCCGAAAGCATTTCCGATGAAGGCGGACGCGCCGAGATGCGTGAGTTCCGTCGGATCGCCATACCCGCCGAGGCCATCGCCCGGGCGATTGCCTACGCCATCGAACAACCGGCGGACGTCGACGTCAGCGAACTGGTGGTGCGGCCGACGGCAAGCCCTTACTGAGGCGAATCGATCCAGCATCGGCTCCAGCCAGGTAACGCTCGCTTACCTGGCTCAACCTCCCGCTACACCTTTTCCAACCGCGCCGCAGCCCGGTGAGTGATCTGCGAACGTACCCGCAAAGACTCTGCCGAACGCCGGTTGGCTTCTTCCAATACTTTCGTCGGCGCCGTGTCCGGACACCCTGAGGCGAACGGCGGTGCGGGAGCGTATTCGAGTTGCAGCTGGACCAGTTCCGCGGTGTCTCGATCGAACAGCTCCGCCGCCAAGGTCAGGGCAAAATCGATGCCTGCCGTGATGCCGCCCCCGGTGAGCAGGTTACCGTCTCGTACTACGCGGTCCTTGACCGGCGTCGCGCCCAGGGGCTGCAGCAAACTGTGGAAGGCCCAGTGGGTGGTGGCGCGCTTGCCACGCAACAATCCCGCCGCACCAAGCACCAGCGAACCTGTGCACACCGAGGTGACATATTTGGCATGGGCCGCCTGGCGTTTGATGAAGGACAGGGTCTGCTCGTCTTCCATCAGTGGACCGACGCCACTGCCGCCGGGGACGCAGATCACGTCGAGCCTCGGGCAGTCCTCAAATGTGGTGGTCGGCAGCAAGACCAGCCCGGTGCTGGAATTGACTGGCGCCAGGTCTTTCCAGATCAGGTGCACTTTTACATCCGGCAACGAGGCCAGTACATCGTAAGGGCCGGTGAGGTCCAGTTGCTGGACCTGAGGGAACAACAGAAAACCGATCTGCAACGTCATGTGGCTTGCTCCTTTGGATGATGGCCGAGGGGTAGACGGTTTTACTGTAGGCTCGTAGGATCTGGCGTATTCGCCAATAAGCCCACGAATCACGCCAATATGCCAAATACACCGAAATCCATTCATGTGCTGGCCTTCGCCAATGTGCAGGTGCTCGATGTCACCGGCCCCCTGCAAGTATTTGCATCGGCCAACGATCTTGTTCGTGGGCAGGGTCTGCCGGCGCCGTACGCGCCGACCGTGGTCGCTGCCGGTGGCGGGGCAGTGATGTCGTCGGCGGGGTTGGCGCTGATGGCCGAGCCGCTTCCCAACGCCGTCAGCGACACCTTGTTGATCGCGGGCGGTTGGGGCGTGTACGAAGCCGCCGAGGATCCAGCCCTGGTGGCCTGGGTCAAACATCAAGGAATGCGCTCGCGACGGGTCGCGTCAGTGTGTACCGGAGCATTCCTGTTGGCGGCCAGTGGCTGGCTGGATGGGCGCCGGGTGGCGACTCACTGGACCCGCTGTGAACAGTTGGCCCAGCAACATCCGCAACTGCGGGTCGAACCCAATCCGATTTTCATCAAGGATGGTCCTGTCTGGACGTCGGCCGGGGTCACGGCCGGGATTGACCTGGCATTGGCGTTGGTCGAAGAGGACTTGGGCCGGGCGATGGCCTTGGAGGTGGCTCGGCATCTGGTGGTTTTCCTCAAGCGCCCCGGCGGGCAATCGCAGTTCAGCGCCACCCTGGCGCTACAAAAGCAGGGCGGTCGCTTCGACAAATTGCACGCCTGGATCGCCGAGAACCTGACGCGGGACCTGGGCCTGTCGAGCCTGGCTGCCGAGGCGGGCATGAGTGAGCGCAGTTTTGTCCGCCATTACCGCGCCGAGACCGGCCAGACCCCGGCCCGCGCCGTGGAACTGATCCGCGTGGAGACCGCTCGCCGTCTGCTTGCCGACAGTGCGGTGCCGGTCAAGCGCGTCGCCCTGCAATGTGGCTTCGGCAGCGAAGAAACCCTTCGCCGCAGCTTTTTGCGAGCTGTGGGCGTGACACCCCAGGCTTATCGGGAGCGGTTCAGTGCCCAAGCAGATCAAGCAACGCCTTGACCGTGGCCTCGGGTGCTTCCTGAGGAATGTTGTGGCCGACGCCGGGCAGTACGCGGCGTTCATAGAACCCGCTGAAGTGGCCTGTATCTTCATCGTCCTCCGTCGCAGGCCCCACACCGTCATCGCCGCCGCACAGGGAAATACTCGGCACGCTGATGACAGGTTGCTCTGTCAGTTTTTCCTCCATCCACTCGAGCGTCGGATCCCCCGGCGCGTACATGAAACGATGGCGGTAGGAGTGGATCGTCACTTCGACGAAGTCCGGATTGTCGAATGACGGTGCGCTAAGAGGGTACAGCTCGGCGCCGCGTTTCCAGGTTGGCGACCAGAGGCGCCAGAGCAATCGGCACAATTCACGCCGATTCTGCGTCAGGCCTTCGACGCCCCGGGCGGTGTGGAAGTAATACTGGTACCACAGACGGTATTCATCTTCGGGGCTCAGCGGCTGGGTTGAATGGGGAATGTCCTGCAGATTGTAGCCATCGCCCGTTACCAGGCAACGGGCGCGCTCGGGCCACAAGGCAGCGACGATGCACGCGGCGCGGCCACCCCAGTCATAACCGCACAGCGCGGCTCGGGGAATGTCGAGCGCGTCCATCAGGTCCAGCAGGTCCTGGGCCAGTGCCGCCTGTTGGCCGGAGCGGGCGATGGCGGGATTGTTGAACCGGGTCGGGCCATAGCCGCGCAGGTAGGGCACGATGACCCGATAGCCGCGTTGGGCCAGGACCGGGGCCACCTCGTCGAAGGCGCGCGGGTCGTAGGGGAAACCGTGGAGCAGGATGATTGGCTCGCCGCTGGCGGGTCCATGTTCTTCATAGGCGATGCGCAGCAGTGGCGTCACCGCGAAATTGACCTTGGGCGCAGTTGTCATATCTGCCTCCGGCATCGCTCGATTGTTGTCAGGCGGGCTCCTGGTTCACGTATTTGGCCCGCTCCGGTGTGAACGTCACGATCATGTTCGTGCTGGAGCAGGTCAGGGTTCGTTCCTGGGCCAGGTCGATGTCCAGGTCCTCCCCGCGCAGGCCCTGCCATTGGGCCAGGTACTTGAGACAACCGAATTTGGCGGTTTTCTTCAGACTGCGGCTGACCCCGCCTTTCCAGCCCAGCACCGGCAGTTCACCGTCCCGGCAGCGTTGAGCCAGTTCCGGAAACCTCGCCGCCCGGTCGCGGCCGATTTCCCAGCATTTGATCAAGCCTTTGTCGTGGTCGTCCCAGAGTTCTTCCCGGGTCAGCCCTGTTCGGGGCTCGGTGGTAATGGAGCGTTTGATGTGCGTCATGTCAGGTCCTTGAATCGGGTTTTATCGGGCAGCTCCGCTGCACCCGTGAGTGCATCGATCTTAGGAGAGGGTTGGAGGACTGGCAACCTGCAGCCAGCGAAATGCGTTCAGCTTTGTTGGAATCCAACGTGGCGAGGGAGCAAGCTCCCTCGCCACGGAATCGTCATTGGTCATAACCGCAGCTCACGGCTGCCAGTGATTTTTCTCCCCGCTCAACTTGCGATCCAAAAAGCTCGCCGCGCTGATCAGCGCCAAATGGCTCAAGGCCTGGGGCAGGTTGCCGAGATGATAACCGTGGCTGTCGAACTCCTCGGCATACAGGCCCAGCGGATTGGCGTAGCGCAGCAGCTGTTCGAATTCCAGTTGGGCTTTTTCAACCCGGCCGGCGCGGGCCAGGCATTCGACGTACCAGAATGAGCAGGCCACGAACGAACCTTCGGTGCCGCTGAGGCCATCAATGGGGTTGTCGTCGGTGCGGTAGCGATAGACCATGCCGTCTCGCACCAGGTCTTTTTCGATGGCGTCCAGCGTCGACAACCAGCGCGGGTCGCGGGCGCTGACGAAGCGCACCAGCGGCATCAGCAGCATCGAGCCGTCCAGGGCGGTGCTGCCCAGGCACTGGACGAAGTGCTGATGTTCGTCGCTCCAGAAGTTCGTCCAGATGTCTTCGTAGATGGCCTGGCGGGTTTCATCCCAACGGGCGAACGGGGCGGGCAGGGAGCGTTTGCTCGCCAGGCGGATGGCGCGGTCCACGGCCACCCAGCACATCAAGCGCGAGTGCAGGAAATGTTGCTTGTCGCCGCGCATTTCCCAGATGCCGACATCCGCGTCCCGCCAGATCGTGCATACCTGATCCACCACATCGACAGTGTGTTTCCAGCCCTGGTGGGAGATGGCTTCGCCGTATTTGTTGACCAGGTACACCGCGTCCATCAGCTCGCCGAAGATGTCCAGCTGCACCTGCTGGTAGGCCAGGTTGCCGATACGCACCGGCTGCGCGTTGCCGTAGCCGCTCAGGTGCGTCAGTTCGGTTTCGGGCAATTCAAGCCGACCGTCCAGGCCGTAGAGGATGTTGAGTTTGGTCGGTTGGTCGCGACAATCGCTGACTCGGCCACGCAGCCAGCGCATGTAAGCGTTGGCTTCGTCGACAAAGCCCAGGCGCATGAAGGCGTAGACGGTAAACGAGGCGTCGCGGATCCAGGTGTAGCGATAATCCCAGTTGCGCTCGCCGCCACGTGATTCCGGCAGGCCGAAGGTGGCGGCGGCGAGGATGGCGCCCTGTTTGCGCGATGTCAGGAGTTTCAGCGCCAGGGCGGAACGGTTGACCATTTCCCGCCAGCGGCCGCGGTAGTTCGATTGGCTGATCCAGCCGCGCCAGAACGCCAGGGTTCGTTCCAGGCAAAGGGCACTGGTATCGTCCACCAGCCGAGGGTCGTCGATGCTGCCCAGCAGGAACTCAGCGGTCTGGCCTTGCTCCAGGGTGAACTCCGTCACTGCCGCCTGGCCGTCCAGCGTCAGGGGCTGGTCGGCGCACAGGCGCAGGCTCGGTTGTTGCGTTGCCTCGAAAATGACGTGATCGCCCTCCTGGCGCGCCGTGGTCGCGGCGCGGGAATAATCATGGCGCACCGCGCAACGCATGCGAAACGTCGCGCTGCCGACGGTCATGCGCACCCGACGCATCAGCACCGGCAGGTCATCCTCGCTGTCGCCGATGGGCAGCAAATCGGTGATTTCCACCACCACGCCGTCGCTCAGCCAGCGGGTCTGCAGGACGTTGGTGTCGGGCAGGTAGATCTGCTGGCGACGGGCGTCCGGCAAGATCGGCGCGAGTTGAAAGATGCCGGCCTCGGGAGTGTCCAACAGCGAGCAGAAGATCGACGGGCTGTCGAATTCCGGCCAGCAGAAAAAATCCACGCTGCCTCGATCGTTGACCAGCGCGGCGGTGCGCATGTCGCCAATGATGCCGTGGTTCTCGATGGGGCTTTGCGGTTCGTCATGATCAACCATTGCCGCGGAACCCCGGATAGAGGCTCATTCCACCGTCGATGAACAGCGTGGTGCCCACGACATAATCGGACAAGTCCGATGCCAGCCAGACCACCGCATTGGCGACATCCTCCACATCGCCGACCCGACCGTAGGGGATGAGCTCGAGGATTTTGTCCTCATTGTCGCCTGCCATGGCCTCCCGATTGATGGCCGTGCGGATGGCGCCGGGGGCGATGCTGTTGATGCGGATGCGCTGGTGGCTGGTTTCCTGGGCCAGGGTCTGCATGAGCTGGTCGATGCCGCCCTTGGATGCCGCATAGTTGACATGACCGGCCCAGGGGATGCGCTGATGCACCGAGCTCATGTGGATAATCTTGCCGGCGGCCCGGGACACGCCCTGGCGAATGCCCTGGCGGTTGAAGATTCGCAGGGCGGCGCGGGCGCAGAGGAATTGGCCGGTGAGATTGACGTTGATGACGGTGTTCCAGTCGTCCAGGGTCAGGTCCACGGCGGCGGCGTCCTTTTGCAGGCCGGAGTTGGCGACCAGGATGTCCAGCGTGCCGAAGGCGTCGAGGGTCTGGGCGAACAAGCGTTCGACATCCTGCTCCTTCGATACATCGGCGCCGAGGGCGATGGCGCGGCCGCCGCTGTCGTTAATCTCGCGGGCCAGGTCTTCGGCCGGGCCTGCACTGGAATGGTAGTTGAGCACCACGGCGGCACCGGCCGCCGCCAATGCCCGGGCGGAGCCGGCGCCGATGCCAGAGCTGGCGCCAGTGACCAGGGCAACTTGTCGGGCGAGGGAAATCTGCATGGGTAGCACCTTGAACTGAGGGCCTTACTTGCTGACTGGCGCCAGGTGCCGAGAGTTCATTTGCAGGAAACAGTCTTCACATTTCACCCACAGTTTTACGCTTTGCCCGTCCCGGTCGTTTATGGCAAGTTGCAGACCCTTGTTGAGACCGTGTCCCATGGCAAACCCCTATCGTGAATTATTCACTGCCCCTGGCAGCCGCGGCTTCGTGCTGGCGGGGATGATCGCGCGCATGCCGATATCCATGACCGGCATCGGCGTGATCACCATGCTTTCGCAGCTCAAGGGCGGCTATGGTCTGGCCGGCGCGGTGGCGGCGACGTTTGCCTTGGCGACCGCGTTCTGCGCGCCTCAGGTGTCGCGGCTGGTGGACCGTTTCGGCCAGGGACGGGTCTTGCCGGCGGCGGCGTTGCTGGGGGGCGGGGCGCTGTTGATGCTACTGCTGTGTACGCGATTGCAGGCGCCCCATTGGACGCTGTTCCTGTTCGCTGCCCTGGCCGGTTGTATGCCCAGTATGTCGGCGATGGTCCGAGCGCGCTGGACCGAGGTGTATCGCGGCCAGCCGCAACTGCGCACCGCTTATGCGCTGGAGTCGGTGCTCGACGAGGTCTGTTTTATTGTTGGGCCGCCGCTGTCGGTGGGGTTGTGCGTGGTGGCGTTCCCGGAAGCGGGGCCCCTGGCCTCGGTGCTGCTGCTGGCGATCGGCGTGACCGCGTTTGTGCTGCAACGTGGGACCGAGCCGCCGGTGCATCCGCACCAGGCCCATCATCAGGGCTCGATCATTGGTTCAGGGGATGTGCTTTTGCTGCTGTTGTTGATGGTCGCCATGGGCGTCATTGTCGGGGTGGTGGATGTGGTCAGCGTGGCGTTCGCCCAGCAGCAGGGGCAACCGGCGGCGGCGAGCATCGTGCTGTCGGTCTACGCCATCGGCTCGTGCCTGGCCGGGCTGGCGTTCGGCGCGCTGCGCTCCAAGCTGCCTCTGCCGCGGTTGTTCCTGTATGGCGGCGTGGCGACCGCGGTCACCACGCTGCCGCTGTTGTTGGCGAGCAATATCCTCGGATTGTCCCTGGCGGTGTTCGTTGCCGGTTTATTTTTTGCGCCGACGCTGATCGTCGCCATGGCCTTGGTGGAGCGCATCGTGCCGCCAGCCCGGCTGACCGAAGGCCTGACCTGGCTGGTGACTGGCCTGAGCATCGGCGTGGCGATCGGCGCGGCCGGTTCGGGGTGGCTGGTGGATACGTTCGGCGCGCGCAGTGGGTTCTGGCTGGCGATTGCGGCCGGGGCGGTGGTGCTGGGGGCGGCGGTGCAAAGTTATCGCCAGCAGAGGTAAGCGACAGGTTTGCCGTACACATTCCCTCGCCACGAGTGCAAGTTCGACCGCTACCAACCCCGTCCCGAATTCACCCAGAAATTGACTGACAGCGATGTGGACACCGATTCCACTTGATGAAACCAGCCTTCCGGCAAGAACAGCAGGTCACCGGCCTCCAGTGTGGCCCGCAGGAACGTCACGTCCCGGGCGCTGGGGAAACGTGCATAGTCCGGCGCGTCGGGATTGAAGTCGCAGCCGTCCAGCCCGCCTTGGGGCGCGGTCGACCAGGTGCCCAGGGCTTCGCGGTGGTGGGGCGCGGCGAGGGTGAAGGTTTTCTGGCCCCAGACCTGCGCGAACAGGTTATCGGTGTCGTCGCGGTGCAGTGGGGTGAGGGTGCCCTTGGGACCGATCCAGATACGTGGCGGGATGAACAGCGAAGCGTCGAAGTAGGGCGGGTATTTGATCAACTCCATCAACTGCGCCGGCAGAATGTTGTTGCCCATGTACGCCGGCGGCTCGCCGTTGGCGGCCGTGGTCACCGGGTTGTCGAGGGAGGCGATGAAATCGGCCATGGAGGTGGAGCGAAAATCCCGCTCCGTTGAAAAGGTTTTCTTGACGTAGTCGCCGTGGCGGGTGATGCCTTGCAGCTCGGCAAAATGCACCAGGGTTTCTTCCCGGCTGAGCTTGAACAAGGGCCAGTCCTGCAGCGCATCGCTGATGACCACCGGGATGCCATGGGGCAGATAGCGCGCCTTGAATTCCTGGACTGACAACCCGCTGCACGGCCGACGTTCCACGCTGTGTTGGGTTGGCAGGCTGGCGGTGAGCTTTTCGCTGAAGCGCGACGGGGTGGGGTAGCGCTTGTTCATGTCGACCTTTTCCACCGGGCGGCTGCCATGGCGCGCATGGTCGATGATCTGTGGCAGCAACGTCGCCAGGCCCATGTTGCCGCCGATTTTCAGGCGGCCGCTGGCGAACAGTTCCTCGACATTGGCCAGGCCGGCCATGATCCCGAGGAAGTCCTTTTCCGCCACTTCGATGGTGACGTCGGGGCTGGCGTGGCGCCCGGCCTGGGTGCGGCTGGTGGCCTTGACCTCGGACCAGTACGCCTGGTGCGGGCCGAACACGAACTGGAAGACGCCTTCGATACCAACGGCGCCGGCATTGGCGAACAGCTTGCCCAGGATGGTTTGCAGGTCCACGGCGGTCACTCTTGCGGGTTTTCGGTCTAGCAGGTAACGAGGGCCGTGACCGAAAATTTAGCCTGTGACGCCAATCGCCGCCCTAGCGTGTCGCGACGATGAAGACCCGTGGAAACGGCAGCAGGACCGAACCATCGTCCAGGGTCGGGTAGGCCTGTTCGACAGCCTTGAGGTATTGCGTCAGGTATAGCTCGCGTTGCGTCTCGTCCAACGGTTCGAGAAACGGGCGCAAGCCGCTGCCCTTGAACCATTCCACGATGCCCGAAGCGCCACCGGCCAGTGGATGATGATAGGTGGTGCGCCACACATCGACCCGGCTGCAATGGGGCTTGAGGATCGAATAATAGGTGCTGGCGTCCTCCACCTCGGTCCGAGAATCAGCGGCCCCGGCCAGTTGGCTGGCCCAGGGGCCGTTGGCCGCAATCTCCCGCATCAAGCGGTGGGACGGCTGATGCAGCGTGTCGGGCATCTGGATCGCCAGGCTGCCACCTGGCGCGAGTTTGTCCACCAGTGACGGCAGTAGGGTGGCGTGGTCCGGCAGCCATTGCAGCACGGCGTTGGCGAAGATCACCTCGAAGGGGCCGCTTTCATTCCAGTGGCCGATGTCTGCCGTGTCGAATGTCACGCCGGGCAAGCGCTTGCGGGCGGCTTCGACCATGTCGGCGGAACTGTCCAGGCCACGCACCGTCGCGCCGGGGAAGTGGTCCACCAACAGTTCGGTGGAGTTTCCGGGGCCGCAGCCCAGGTCGATCACCTGGCGCGCCTGTACCGGCGGGATCGCCGCCAGCAGATCGCGGGACGGGCGGGTGCGTTCCTGTTCGAAAGCGACATATTGTTGGGCGGACCAGCTCATTGTGTTCTCCTTGGGCAGACCAGAACCATGGGGTTTGCAGTATAAGACGCATCCAGGGGAGAGGCCGGCGACTAATTTTTTACGGCCCGGCCTCGTTATCCTTTTGACTCGAACGATCGGAGAAAACCGCAGTGACCCAACTGACCCTGCTGTGCCTGCCTTATTCCGGCGCCAGCGCAATGGTGTACAGCCGGTGGCGGCGCAAATTGCCGCAATGGCTGCACGTGCAACCAGTGGAGTTGCCGGGACGCGGGGCGCGCTTCGACGAGCCGCTGCACACCGAGATGGGCCCGTTGGCGATGCAACTGGCGCGGGAGCTTTACCCGACGCTCCAGGCGCCGTACGCCTTGTTCGGTCACAGCCTGGGTGCGCTGTTGGCCTGTGAAATCGCCCATGCCCTGCGTGAACTCGGCAGCCCGGAACCGGTGGCGCTGTTTGCATCCGGCACCGCCGCGCCGACGATGCGAGCCGACTACGATCGCGATTTTGCCACGGCAAAGACCGACGCTGAGTTGATCGTGCAACTGCGCACCCTCAACGGCACGAGCGAGGAGATCCTGGCCAATGAAGAACTGATGGCCCTGACCCTGCCGATCCTGCGGGCCGATTTTTTGCTGTGCGGACGTTTTCAGCCGCGGCAGCGACCGTTGCTCAAATGCCCGGTGCACGTGCTCGGCGGCACCGCCGACAAGGCCACCACGGCGCAACTGATGGGCTGGCGCCAGGAAACCACGGGCAGCTTTTCGGTAGACATGCTGGCCGGCGGGCATTTCTTCATCCACGAGCACGAGGCCAAGGTGCTGCGGCTGATCAAGGATCAGTTGAGCGTGCATCATCGGCGGCATGGGTTGGCGATCAGCGCATAACCCGTTAAAGACCCGCTTTCGTGACCTAGGGAGCTTGCTCCCGCTGGGCGGCCGGGCCGCCTCAAAAAGAATGGCGCATTAACCCAGGCAGACTGCATCAGCCGGTTTACGACTGCTGCGCAGCCGAGCGGGAGCAAGCTCCCTCGCCACGGTTTTCTTCCTTCCTGACACTTGTTCCCAATCGCTAATTTTTCCGGTTTGCATTCGTTTCATAGGGACGACATGCCTTTGTGCCTTGTGCCCACTGATCCCGGATACCCAGAAATGAATGCTGAAAACGCCTTGAAACTTGCTCGCCGGTTTATCGGGTTGCCTTTGGACAAGCGCCAGATGTTCCTGGCGGCGCTGGACAAGGAGGGCGTGGATTTCAGCAGCTTTCCCATTCCCCAAGGCGTCGAAGCCGAGGATCGCCAGGCCCTGTCCTATGCCCAGCAGCGCATGTGGTTTCTCTGGCAGTTGGATCCCGAAAGCGGCGCCTACAACCTGCCCGGGGCGGTGCGGCTCAAGGGCGCGTTGAGCCTGTCGTCGCTGGAGCAGGCTTTTGCCAGTTTGGTGGCGCGTCATGAAACCCTGCGCACGGTGTTCCGGCGCCAGGCCGACGACAGCCTCTTGCAAGTGGCGACCGATGCGCCGCTGCTGATCGAGCATCAGGACCTCTGCGGCTTGCCGGCAGGCAATCGCGAGCAAGCGGTGCGCCAGGCTGCGCAAGCACAATCGATGCGGCCCTTCGACCTGTCCAGCGGCCCCTTGCTGCGGGTCGAGTTGCTCAAGCTCGATGCGCAGGAGCACGTACTGCTGTTGACCCTGCACCACATCGTCTCCGATGGCTGGTCGATGAACGTGCTGATCGAAGAGTTCATCCGCTGCTACGACGCCCACGAAGCCGGCGTGCCGCCGCAACTGGCCGATTTGCCGATCCAGTACAGCGACTACGCGCTGTGGCAGCGCCGTTGGCTGGAGGCCGGTGAGCAGGGCCGACAACTGGCGTACTGGCAGGCCCAGTTGGGTGATGAGCATCCGGTGCTGGAATTGCCCACCGACCATTCGCGCCCGGCCATGCCAAGCTATCGCGGCAGCCGTTATGAATTCGCCATCGAGCCGGGGTTGGCGGAGCAACTGCGCAGCACGGCCCAGCAGCAGGGCGTCACGCTGTTCATGCTGCTGCTCGGCGCGTTCAACGTGCTGTTGCATCGCTACAGCGGCCAGTCCGACATCCGCGTGGGCGTGCCGATTGCCAACCGCAACCGCGATGAAATCGAAGGCCTGATCGGTTTCTTCGTCAACACCCAGGTGCTGCGCACCGAATTGGAAGGCCAGACCCGGGTCGACGAGTTGCTGCGCCGGGTCAAGGAGACCGCGCTCGGTGCCCAGGCCCACCAGGACCTGCCTTTCGAGCGCCTGGTCGAGGCATTGAAACTGGAGCGCAGCCTCAGCCATACGCCGCTGTTCCAGGTGATGTACAACCATCAGCCCCAAGTGGCGGATGTCACCACGATCCGAACGGCGTCCGGGCTGGAACTGGACATGATCGAGTGGCAGACCCGCACCACCCAATTCGACTTGACCCTGGACACTTACGAAAAAGCAGGCACGTTGCGCGCCGCGCTGACTTATTCCGAGGACCTGTTCGAGGCGCTGACCGTCGCGCGCATGGCGCGGCATTGGCTGAGATTGCTCACGGCGATGATTGCCGATCCGTCCCGGCGTGTCGGGGAGCTGGCGCTGCTTGATGCCGACGAGCACGCCACTCTGGTTTATGACTGGAACGCCACGGCCCAACGCTACCCGACCGAGCTGTGCATGCATCAGTTGATCGAAGCCCAGGTGGCGTGCACTCCGCACGCTCAGGCGCTGATGTTTGGCGACCAGAGCCTGACCTATGCCCAGCTCGATGCCCGCACCAACCGTCTGGCCCATCTGCTGCGCGGACGCGGTGTACGAGCGGACAGCTTGGTGGGCATCTGCATCGAGCGTTCGGTTGAGATGGTGCTTGGCCTGCTGGCGATCCACAAGGCCGGCGGTGCCTACGTGCCGCTGGATCCGGAATATCCGCAGGATCGCCTGGCCTACATGATCGAGGACAGCGGCATCGGCTTGCTGCTGACCCAGCGCGTGCTGTCGGCGGGGCTGCCGACCGAGGGGATCGAGGTCATCGCGCTCGACCAACCGGACGGTTGGCTCGACGGTTACAGCGACAGTCGACCCGACGTCGCGGTCGACCCGCTGAACTTGGCTTACGTGATCTACACCTCTGGTTCCACCGGCAAACCCAAGGGCGCGGGCAACAGCCACGCGGCACTGGTCAATCGCTTGTGCTGGATGCAACAGGCGTATCGCCTGGATGGCAGCGATGCGGTGTTGCAGAAAACCCCGTTCAGTTTCGACGTGTCGGTGTGGGAGTTCTTCTGGCCGCTGATGACCGGAGCACGCTTGGTGATTGCCGCGCCCGGTGCCCATCGTGATCCGCGGCAACTGATCGATAGCATCAACCGTCATCGCATCAGCACGCTGCACTTCGTGCCGTCGATGCTGCAGGCCTTCATCCATGAACCTGGCGTGGAATCCTGCGAAAGCTTGAAGCGTATCGTCTGCAGTGGTGAAGCCTTGCCGCTGGATGCGCAGCAGCAGGTCTTCGCCAAACTACCGGACGCAGCGCTCTACAACCTGTACGGCCCGACCGAAGCGGCCATCGACGTGACCCATTGGACTTGCGTAGATGAGGGCGCCGATTGCGTACCGATCGGCCAGCCCATCGCCAACCTGCGTACCCATGTGCTCGACGCCGATCTGTCGCCGGTTCCGTGGGGCGTGGCGGGCGAGTTGTACCTGGGCGGGGCGGGGCTGGCGCGCAGTTATCACCAGCGTCCGACGCTGACCGCCGAGCGTTTCGTGCCGTGCCCGTTCCATGACGGCGCGCGCCTGTACCGCACCGGCGACCGCGTACGCCAGCGCGCCGACGGTGTGATCGAATACCTTGGCCGTCTCGATCATCAGGTCAAGCTGCGCGGCCTGCGCATCGAACTGGGGGAAATCGAAGCCCGTCTCGTGCAACATCCACTGGTGCGCGAGGCCGTGGTACTGGTGCAGGACGGCAAGCATCTGGTGGGCTACCTGGTGCTGGAAAACGGCGACCCGCACGAGCAGTGGCAACAGGACCTCAAGGCCTGGCTGCTCGCCGGCCTGCCGGAATACATGGTGCCGACCTACCTGATGCCATTGGCCGGCCTGCCCGTGACCGCCAACGGTAAGCTCGATCGCAAGGCCTTGCCACAACCCGACGCCGCGCCCCGGCAAACATTCATCGCCCCGCAAGATGCACTGCAAACCGTCTTGGCTGAAATCTGGCAGAGCGTGCTTGGCGTTGAGCGCGTCGGTCTCGAAGACAACTTCTTCGAACTGGGCGGCGATTCGATCATTTCCATCCAAGTGGTGAGCCGCGCACGACAGGTCGGGGTGCATATTCATCCCCGCGACCTGTTCCAGTACCAGACCGTGCGCAGCCTGGCGCTGGTCGCCCGCCACGACAACCACAGCGCTCTGGACCAAGGTCCGGTCACTGGCGATGCCATGCTCGGGCCGATCCAGCAGCAGTTTTTCGCCCAGGCGATGCAGGCCCGCGAACACTGGAACCAATCGCTGTTACTGACCCCACGCGAACCGCTGAATGCACAATGGCTCGACGCGGCGCTGACCTGCGTCATCAACCACCACGACGCCTTGCGCCTGCGCTTCGTCGAAGACTCCGACGGTTGGCGGCAGAGCCATGCCGCGCTTTTGCAAAGCGCCGACCTGTGGCAACGCGATGCCCGATCCATCGAGCACCTGAATGCGCTGTGCGACGAGGCGCAGCGCAGCCTGGACCTGCAAGACGGGCCACTGGTGCGCGCCATGCTGGTGAACCTGGCCGACGGCAGCCAGCGCCTGGCGCTGGTCATCCATCACTTGGTGGTGGACGGCGTGTCATGGCGCGTGCTGCTGGAAGATTTGCAGCAGGCCTACGAACAACTGGCGGCGGGTGGCGGCGTTACGTTGCCGGCCAAGACCAGCGCCTTCCAGAGTTGGACGGCGCGTCTGAGGGCCGAAGCATCGCGCTTCGATGACCAGTCGGCCTATTGGAAAAACCAGCACGAGGCCGCGTGGGACCTGCCATGCGAACGCCCGCAGGGCAGCTTGCAAAACATCCACGGCGAGAAAATCCAATGGCGCCTGGAGGCCGAACTGACCCGGCAACTGCTGCAACAGGCGCCCGCTGCCTATCGCACCCAGGTCAACGACCTGCTACTCACCGCGCTGACTCGCACCATCAGCCGTTGGAGCGGGCAGCCAAGCACATTGATCGAGCTCGAAGGTCATGGCCGCGAAGACCTTTTCGATGACATCGACCTGACCCGCACGGTGGGTTGGCTGACCAGTCTGTTCCCGGTCAAGCTGACAGCCACCGAGGACATCGGCGACTCGATCAAGACCATCAAGGAGCAACTGCGCAGCGTCCCGGACAAGGGCCTGGGCTACGGCGTGCTGCGTCATCTGGCAGCGCCGTCGGTGCAAGCTCAATGGACGGATCTGGCGCCTGCGCGCATCACTTTCAATTACCTCGGCCAGTTCGACCGCCAGTTCGATGAGGCGGCGCTGTTCCTGCCGTCCGGCGAAGGCAGTGGCGTCGCCCAGGACCCGACGGCACCGCTGGCCAACTGGCTGACGGTGGAAGGGCAGGTGCATGGCGGCGAGCTGGCGATGAGCTGGGGCTTCAGCCGTGACATGTTCGACAGCACGACCGTGCAGCAACTGGCCGATCAATACGCCGTCGAGCTCAAGGCGCTGATCGACCATTGCGTCAACCTGGCGGAACCGCAAGCCACGCCGTCGGACTTTCCGCTGGCGCGGATCACCCAATCGCAACTCGATCATCTGCCAGTGGCGGCCGGTCAGTTGGATGATGTCTATCCGCTGTCGCCGATGCAGCAGGGCTTGTTGTTCCACACGTTGTACGAGCAGGCGGCCGGCGAATACGTCAATCAATTGCGGGTGGACGTGCAAGGCCTGGATGCCGAGCGCTTCCGTGCGGCGTGGCAGGCCACTGTCGCGGCGCAGGATGTTTTGCGCAGCGGCTTCGTCTGGGAAGGTGAATGGCCGCAACCGCTGCAGATCGTTCACAAGCAGGTGCAGTTGCCGTTCACGGTGCTGGACTGGCGCGAGCATGCCGACCCGGCCCACGCCCTCGCCGCGTTGGCCGAGGCCGAGCGTGCCCAAGGTTTCGACTTGAGCCAGGCGCCGCTGTTGCGCCTGGTGCTGGTGCAGACCGGAGCGGCGCAATGGCATTTGATCTACACCCATCACCACATCCTGATGGATGGCTGGAGCAACTCGCAGTTGCTCGGCGAGGTGATGCAGCGCTACAACGGCCGCGCCCCGGCCAGCACTGTTGGGCGTTATCGCGACTACATCGCTTGGCTGCAACGCCAGGACGGCCAGCTCAGCCAGGATTTCTGGAGCGCACAGCTGGCCCCGTTGCAAGAGCCGACCCGACTCGCCCGCGCGGCCTCGGACAGCGGCGAGAGCGGTCACGGCGATCATTTCCTGACCCTCGACATGCCGCGCACCCAGGCACTGGAGTCGTTTGCCCGCCAGCAGAAAATCACCCTCAACACGCTGGTGCAAGCGGCTTGGCTGCTGTTGCTGCAACGCTATACCGGGCACCCGACCGTGACGTTTGGCGCGACGGTTGCCGGTCGCCCGGCGGATCTGCCGGGGATCGAGCAGCAGGTCGGCCTGTTCATCAACACCTTGCCGGTCATCGGCAGCCCGCGTCCGGACCAGACGGTCGGCCAGTGGCTGCAAACGGTGCAGGACCAGAACCTGAGCCTGCGGGAGTTCGAACACACGCCGCTGGCGGACATCCAGCGTTGGGCCGGGCAGGGCGGCGAGGCGCTGTTCGACAACCTCTTGGTATTCGAAAACTATCCGATTGCCCAGGCTTTGCAGCAAGGCACTGCCAGCGATGTCACATTCGGCGACGTTGCCAACCGTGAGCAGACGCATTACGCACTGAGCGTGGCGGTTACCCTCGGCGAACAATTGGCGCTGCACTTCAGTTACGAGCGTCGGCAGTTCGCCGACGAGATGATTGATCACATCGGCACTCATCTGCTGCATCTGCTTGAGCAATTCAGCCAGGACGCCGGACGCAATCTGGGTGAAATCGCCCTGGCCAACGGCGCCGAACACACGCGCCAACAGGCCGACAACCACCCGCAGCCGTACCCGGTAAACA
The DNA here is from genome assembly GCF_054130985.1 of Pseudomonas sp. R4-84. NCBI lineage: Bacteria > Pseudomonadati > Pseudomonadota > Gammaproteobacteria > Pseudomonadales > Pseudomonadaceae > Pseudomonas > Pseudomonas sp. R4-84. The sequence goes on along the minus strand of NZ_CP096390.1, from coordinate 3,789,645 downwards.
TCCCCGTGCACCAGCGCATCGCCGCGCTGGCCGCCGAGCGCCCGCAACGCACGGCGGTGATTTTCAACGACCGACACGTCAGCTACGGCGAGATCGATCGGCGCGCGAACCAACTGGCCTACGCCTTGATCAGCCGCGGCGTCGGCCCGGAAACCCGAGTCGGCGTGGCCCTGCCGCGCAGCGAAGAGGTGATCGTCACGCTGTTGGCGGTGCTCAAGGCCGGCGCTGCCTACGTGCCGTTGGACGTCAGCTATCCCCGCGAACGCCTGGCTTATTTGATGAAGGACGCCGGGTTGGCGCTGCTGGTCAGCGATTCCTCGGTATCGGCCCAGTTGCCCGTGGATGAGTCGTTGCCGTTGCTGGAGCTGGACCGTATCGATCTGCGCGAACTGCCGACCAGCGCGCCCAACGTCCAACCCGACCCGCACAACCTGGCCTACGTGATCTACACCTCCGGTTCCACTGGCAACCCCAAGGGTGTCAGCGTGGCCCACGGTCCGCTGGCGATGCACTGCCAGGCCATTGGCGAGCGTTATGAAATGCGCGACAGCGATTGCGAATTCCATTTCATGTCGTTCGCGTTCGACGGCGCCCACGAGCGCTGGCTCACCAGCCTGACCCACGGTGCGTCGCTGCTGATTCGCGACGACAGCCTTTGGACCCCGGAGCAAACCTACAACGCCATGCACGAGCACGGTGTGACGGTGGTGGCGTTCCCGCCGGTGTACCTGCAACAACTGGCCGAGCACGCCGAGCGTGAAGGCAACCCGCCGAAGGTGCGCATCTATTGCTTCGGCGGCGACGCGGTGCCCAACGCCAGTTTCGAGCGGGTCAAGCGCGCCTTGCGTCCTGAGTACATCATCAACGGTTACGGTCCGACCGAAACGGTGGTCACGCCGCTGATCTGGAAGGCCGGTCGCGAGGCGTGTTGTGGCGCTGCCTACGCGCCCATCGGCAGCCGCATCGGCGACCGCAGTGCCTACGTGCTCGATGCCGACCTTAACCTGTTGCCCCAAGGCATGGCCGGTGAGCTGTATCTGGGCGGCACGGGATTGGCTCGCGGTTACCTGAACCGACCGGGGCTGACCGCCGAGCGTTTTGTCGCCGACCCGTTCAGCGCCGGCGGCTTGCTGTATCGCACCGGAGACCTGGTGCGCCAGCGCGCCGACGGCACTTTCGATTACCTGGACCGCATCGACAACCAAGTGAAGATCCGTGGTTTCCGCATCGAACTCGGTGAAATCGAAGCCCGTCTGCAAGCCCTCGATGGCGTGCGCGAAGCGGTGGTCGTGGCCCAGGAAGGCACCGCCGGCAGCGGCAAGCGTCTGGTCGCCTATGTGGTGGCGGCAGAACCTGCCCGTGAAGACTTCGCCGAGCACTTGCGTGAGCAGCTCAAGGCGACGTTGCCGGCGCACATGATTCCGGCCTATCTGCTGCTGCTCGAATGCCTGCCACTGACCCCCAACGGCAAGCTCGACCGCAAGAACCTGCCCAAGCCCGACGCCAGCCAATCGCAACACGCCTACCTGGCGCCGCGCACTGCGCTGGAACAGCAACTGGCGGCGATCTGGCAGGACGTGCTCAAGCTTGAACGCGTGGGCCTGCGGGATAATTTCTTCGAACTGGGCGGCGATTCCATCGTCTCGATCCAGTTGGTCAGCCGCGCCCGCCAGGCCGGTATGCACTTCACGCCCAAGGACCTGTTCCAGCACCAGACCCTGGAAACACTCGCGACCGTGGTTCGCCAGGGTGACGCCGCCCAAGTCATCGATCAGGGTCCGGTGACCGGTGAACTGGCGCTGTTGCCGGTGCAGCGGGTGTTCTTCGAACAGGCGATACCGCAGCGTCATCACTGGAACCAGGCGGTGATGCTCAAGGCGACCGAACGCCTGGATGCATCGGTTTTGAACCAGGCTTTGAATGCGTTGTTAGAGCATCATGATGGCCTGCGCTTGAGCTTCACCGAGCAGGCCGAAGGCTGGAGGGCGGTTTACCGTCTCGCCGACATTCAATGCCAAGACCTGCTCTGGACTATGGACGCACCTGATGCGCAGGCCTTGCAAGGCATCGCCAATGAGGCCCAACGCAGCCTGGACCTGCAAGATGGGCCGTTGCTGCGGGCAGTCCTGGCGACGCTGGGCGATGGTACCCAGCGGTTGTTGCTGGCGGTGCACCACTTGGTGATCGACGGCGTGTCGTGGCGAATCCTGTTCGAGGACCTGCAAAGCGCCTATCGTCAGTTGTCCAGCGGTGCGGCGCTGCGACTGCCGCTGAAGACCACCTCCGCGCAGGCCTGGGCCGAGCGCCTGCAAGCGCATGCCGGCAGCAACCGGCTGGCGCAGGAACTGGCGTTCTGGCAAGCCCAGCTCGAAGACGTCGATGCCTCGTTGCCGATGGATAACCCGGCAGGCGGCCAGCAGAACCGCCTGGCCGTGACGGTGCGCACACGACTCGACGCCACGCTGACCCGGCAACTGCTGCAAGACGCGCCCAAGGCTTATCGCACCCAGGTCAACGACCTGCTGCTCACCGCGCTGGCGCGGGTGATGGTGCGCTGGACCGGCAGCGACAGTGCGCTGATCCAGCTTGAAGGCCATGGCCGCGAAGCCTTGTTCGACGACGTCGATCTGACTCGCACCGTCGGCTGGTTCACCAGCCTGTACCCGGCGCGGCTCACGCCTCGGGCGGACTTGGGCGATTGCCTCAAGCAGATCAAGGAGCAACTGCGGGCGATGCCCGACAAGGGCCTCGGTTTCGGCGCCCTGGCCCATCTGGCGGATGACGCGACGCGGGCGATCCTGGCCGGGCTGCCGACGCCCAGCCTGACCTTCAACTACCTGGGCCAGTTCGACGCCAGCTTCAACGAAGCCGACGGCGCTTTGTTCGTGCCGGCCCACGAAGCCGCCGGCGATGAGCTGGACGCCGAAGCACCGCTGTCCAATGCGCTGGCCTTGAACGGCCAGGTGTTCGGCGGCGAACTGGACCTGGGCTGGACCTTCAGCCGCGAGCAGTTCAACGAGTCCACCATCCAGGCGCTGGCCGACGATTATGGGATGGAACTGCAGCGGCTGATCGAGCATTGCTGCCGGGGCGAGCACAGCGGCGTGACGCCGTCGGACTTCCCGCTGGCGAGCCTGAACCAGCAGCAACTGGACGGACTGGCGCTGCCTCCAGCGCAGATCGTCGACCTGTATCCGTTGTCACCGATGCAACAAGGCATGCTGTTCCATGGTGTGTATGGCGACGCGAGCGGCGACTACATCAACCAACTGCGCCTGGACGTCGAAGGGCTGGACCCGGAACGCTTCCGCCAGGCCTGGCAAGCGGCGGTGGATGCCCATGACATCCTGCGCACGCGGTTTGTCTGGCAGGGTGATTTGCCGGCGCCGGTGCAAGTGGTCAGCAAGTACCTGCAACTGCCTTACAACGTGCAGGATCTGCGCGGTGAGTTATCGCCTGACCAGACCCTGCGGGCCCTGGCCGATGCCGAACGCCAGCAACTTCACTTGAGTGCGCCGGCCCTGATGCGGCTGATGATCGTGCGTCTCGACGAGCAGCGTTATCACCTGATCTACAGCCACCATCACATCCTCATGGACGGCTGGAGCAATTCGCAGTTGCTCGGCGAAGTGCTGCAATGCTACAGCGGGCAGTCCGTTGCCGTATCGGGCGGTCGTTATCGGGACTACATCGCCTGGCTGCAACGCCAGGACGCGGCGCTCAGCGAAGCGTTCTGGAAACCTTTGCTGCAACGCCTGGAGGCGCCGACGCGGCTGGCTGACGCGGTGGCCAAACCAACGGACGCTGGTGTTGGTTATGGCGATCATGTGCAGGTGCTGGACGAAGCCCTGACCCGTCGCCTGGAAGCCTTCGCGCGTGCCTCGAAAGTCACGGTGAACACGCTTGTGCAGGCGGCGTGGTTGCTGCTGTTGCAGCGCTACACCGGTCGGGAAACGGTTGCCTTCGGTGCGACGGTGGCCGGTCGTCCGGCGGACCTGCCTGGCATCGAGCAGCAGATCGGTTTGTTCATCAACACCTTGCCGGTGATCGCCAGCCCTCGGGCCGAGCAGTCTTTGGACAGCTGGCTGCAAGCGGTGCAAGCGCAGAACCTCGCCTTGCGCGAGTTCGAGCACACCGCGTTGCTGGACATCCAGCGCTGGGCCGGGCAGGGCGGCGACGCGCTGTTCGACAGTTTGTTGGTGTTCGAGAACTACCCGATCGCCGAGGCCTTGGAGCAGGGCGCACCGGATGGTTTGCGTTTTGGTTCGCCGATCACCCAGGAGCAGACCAACTATCCGTTGACGCTGTTGGTGGGGTTGGAGCGGCAGTTGTCGGTGCACATGAGTTATCAGCGGGCGAGTTTCTCGGCGGTTACCGTGGAGCGGTTGGCGGCGCATCTGGCTCAGTTGCTCGGACAGATGACGGCTAATGGCGAGCTGTGCTTGGGTGAACTGTCGATGCTGGAATTCGATGAACACCAGCGCCTGACCCATGACTGGAATCCGGTGGATGCGCCGTTCGAGCAAGACCTATGCATCCATCAATTGATTGCCCGCCAAGCGGAAAACACCCCGGACGCCTTGGCGGTGACGTTCAATGATATTCGCCTGAGCTACAGCGAACTCGACGGCCGCGCCAATCGTCTGGCCCATAAACTGATCGAGCTGGGCGTCGGCCCGGAAGTGCGCGTGGGCGTGGCGATGCCGCGCTCCGAGCAACTGCTGATCGCCTTGCTGGCGGTGCTCAAGGCTGGCGGCGCGTACGTGCCGCTTGACCCGGATTACCCGGCCGAACGCGTGGCCTACATGCTCGACGACAGCCGGGCGAAGGTGCTGTTGACCGAGCAGGCTGTGGCGCAGACGTTGACCGTTCCGGCTGGAACCGAAGTGCTGATGCTGGATCGGGTTGAGTTGACCTCATATCCCTTGAAAGCGCCGGACACAGCGGTCACACCGGACAACCTCGCCTACGTCATCTACACCTCCGGTTCCACCGGCAAACCTAAAGGCGTGGCCATCGCCCACCGCAACGTTCTGGCGCTGATCGACTGGTCGAAAACCGTCTACAGCCGCGACGACATCCAAGGCGTGCTGGCCTCGACCTCGGTGTGTTTCGACCTGTCGGTGTGGGAGCTGTTCGTGACCCTGGCCAACGGCGGTTCGCTGATCATCGCTCGCAATGCCCTGGAACTGCCGCACCTGCCGGCCCGCGACCAGGTGCGCCTGATCAACACCGTGCCCTCGGCCATCGCGGCGTTGCAGCGCAGTGGGGATATCCCGCAGAGCGTGCGCATCATCAATCTGGCCGGTGAGCCGCTGAAGCAAAGCCTGGTGGATGCCCTCTACCAGGTTGGTGGAGGTGTTGAGCATGTCTACGATTTGTACGGCCCATCGGAAGACACGACTTACTCAACCTGGACCCGCCGCACCCAAGGTGGCACGGCCAATATCGGTCGCCCACTCAAGCACACCGCCAGCTACCTGTTGGACGCCAACCTGCAACCGGTCCCCCAAGGCGTGTCGGCTGAGCTGTACCTGAGCGGCGCGGGCATCACCCGGGGTTACCTTGGCCGCGCGGCGATGACCGCCGAAAAATACGTGCCCAACCCGTTCTCCACCACCGGCGAACGCCTGTACCGCACCGGCGACCTGTGCCGTTATCGCGACGACGGTGCGCTCGAATACCAGGGCCGCATCGACCATCAGGTGAAGATCCGCGGCTTCCGTATCGAGCTGGGGGAAATCGAGGCACGACTGCTGCAACAGCCCGAGGTCAAGGAGGTGGCGGTGCTGGCCCAGGAAGGGCCGGGCGGGCAGCAACTCGTCGCCTACGTGGTGGCCTCGCTGGACGCCGACACCCTGCGCGATCCACTCAAGGCCCGCCTCAAGGAGCATCTGCCCGACTACATGATCCCGGCGCACTGGCTGTTCCTCGATCACCTGCCGCTGACCCCCAACGGCAAGCTTGACCGCAAGGCGTTGCCGGGCATCGAGGCCGGGCGATCGCAAAACGCATACCAAGCACCGATCAGCGAACTGGAACAGCAAGTTGCGGCGATCTGGGCCCAGGTGCTCACCGTCGAGCGCGTGGGCCTGAACGATCACTTCTTCGAGTTGGGCGGCCACTCGCTGCTGGCGGTCACCGCCGTCTCGCGCATGACCCTCGAACTGGGGTTGAGCCTGACCCCGCAACTGCTGTTCCAGCACCCCGTCCTGCAGGATTTCGTCGCCCGACTCGACAGCACGGACGGGCCAATCAATGAAGAGAAACTGAACAAGCTGGACGCCCTGCTTGATGAAATGGAGGAAGTCTGATGGACAAGAGTGTTGCTTTGAGGGTCGCCAAGCGCTTTATCACTCTGCCGCTGGACAAACGCAGGCTGTACCTTGAGAAGATGCTGGAAGAGGGCGTCTCGCCGGCCAACCTGCCGATCCCCAAGGTGCGTTCCGGGTTCGAGCATATCCCGCTGTCCTACGCCCAGGAGCGTCAGTGGTTCCTCTGGCAAATGGAGCCGCACAGTTCGGCCTATCACATCCCCAGCGCCCTGCGTCTCAAAGGACGATTGGACGTGCCGGCGCTGGAACGCAGCTTCAACGCTTTGGTCGAGCGCCACGAAAGCTTGCGCACCACGTTCAGCGAGCACGGCGAGCAAGCCGTTCAGGTTATCCACCGGCAGATGCCCCTGAGCATCGCTGTCGAGGCGCTGCCTGCTGGTTCACCGATCAGCGAGGACGCGCGCATCAAGGCATACGTCGAAGGCGAAACCTCGCGTCCGTTCGATTTGCGCCAGGGGCCGTTGCTGCGGGTTTCGCTGTTGAAAGTCGCCGAGGACGACCACGTGCTGGTGCTGATCCAGCACCACATCATTGCCGATGGCTGGTCGATGCGCGTGTTGGTAGACGAACTGGTGCGCTGTTACGCCGCCGACACAGACGGCCAGCCGCTTGTATTGCCGGAGCTGCCGGTGCAATACGCCGACTACGCCATCTGGCAGCGCCATTGGCTGGAAGCCGGCGAACGTGAGCGCCAGTTGGCCTATTGGGTGCAGACCCTGGGCGACGAGCAACCGGTGCTGGAGCTGCCGTTCGATCATCCGCGTCCCCCGGTGCAAAGCCTTCGTGGCGCGCGGCTGGATTTGACACTGGCGCCGGAGCTGGCTGCCTCGCTGAAACAACTGGCCCAGCGAGAAGGCGCCAGCCTGTTCATGGTTTTGCTCACCTCGTTCCAGGCGTTGCTGCACCGCTACAGCGGCCAGCCGCAGATCCGCGTCGGCGTGCCGACGGCGAACCGCAACCGGGTCGAGACCGAAGGGCTGATCGGCTTTTTCGTCAATACCCAGGTGCTTAACGCCCACGTCGATGGGCAGCAGCCATTCGATGGCTTGCTCGCCCAGGTCAAGCAAGCGGCCATGGCGGCCCAGGCCCATCAGGACCTGCCGTTCGAGCAACTGATCGAAGCCCTGCAACCAGAGCGCAGCCTCAGCCACAGCCCGATCTTCCAGGTGATGTTCAACCACCAGAACGCCGATGCTACGGGTCGCCGGCAGACGCACCTGCCGCAACTGCGCGTCGAGGACCTGACGTGGGAAGGGCGCACCGCCCAGTTCGACTTGACCCTTGGTACCTACGAAACCGAGCAGGGCATCGCCGCGGAGCTGACCTACGCCACCGACCTCTTCGAACCGCAGACCATCGAGCGCCTGGCCGCGCATTGGCAAAACCTGGTGCAAGGCATTGTCGATGCACCCCGCCAGCGGGTCGGCGAACTGCCGCTGCTCGACCCGGCGCAACAGCGATTCACGCAACAGCAATGGCTGCGCGTCGCCGACCACGGCGCCGGAGCCGTGTGCGTGCACCAGCGCATCGCTGAACAGGCGCAGCAGAACCCCGACGCACTGGCACTGACCGTGGACGGACAATCCCTGAGCTACCGGCAATTGGACGCCCGCGCCAATCAACTGGCCCACCGCTTGATTGATCTGGGCGTGTCCCCCGGCGAGCTGGTGGGCATCGCGGTGGAGCGCAGCATTGAGATGATTGTCGGCCTGCTGGCGATCCTCAAGGCCGGCGGCGCCTACGTACCGCTGGACCCGGCGTATCCCGAGGATCGCCTGGCCTACATGATCGAAGACAGCGGCATCGGGTTGCTGCTGACCCAGGCCCGTTTGCAGGCGCGATTGCCGATCCCGTCGACGCTCCGGACCCTGCTGCTCGATCAGCGGGACGCCGCGCTGCAAGAGGCTCCGAAAACCTGCCCGGCCGTATCGCCGACCGGCGAGCACCTGGCCTACGTCATCTACACCTCCGGCTCCACCGGCAAGCCCAAGGGCGTGATGGTGCGCCATGGTGCGCTGAGCAATTTCATCACCAGCATGATCGCCCAGCCGGGGCTCGCGGCCAGCGATCGCATGTTGTCGCTGACGACCTTTTCCTTCGATATTTTCGGCCTGGAAATCTACGGGCCGCTCTGCGCCGGGGCCAGCATCGTCCTGACCGGGCAGAACGTGCATCAGGATCCGCAAGCGGTGCTGGCGCTGGTCGAGCATCACGACATCAGCGTGCTGCAAGCCACGCCGTCGAGCTGGCGCATGCTGCTCGACCATGAGCGGGCATCGGTGCTCGCCGGCCGGACATTCCTGTGCGGCGGCGAAGCCTTGCCCCAGGAACTGGCGCAGCGACTGCTGGCGCTTTCGCCAAAGCTCTGGAACCTCTATGGCCCTACCGAAACCACCATCTGGTCGGCCGCGCATCCATTGAGCCCCGAGCGCGACCGGCCGTTCCTTGGCCAGCCGCTGGACAATACCGCGCTGTACGTCGTCGGCGGCGACCTGACCCTCAATCCGCCCGGCGCGCCGGGTGAGCTGCTGATCGGCGGCGCCGGCCTTGCCCGTGGTTATTTCCAGCGCCCGGGGCTGACCGCCGAACGCTTCGTACCGGACCCGTTTTCCACCGCCGGCGAACGGCTGTACCGCACCGGCGACCTGACCCGCTATCGCCCCGAAGGCGTGGTCGAATACCTCGGCCGCATCGACCATCAGGTGAAGATCCGCGGCCTGCGCATCGAACTCGGGGAAATCGAAGCCGCGCTGCTGGCCCAGGACAGCGTGCGCGAAACCGTGGTGGTCGCCCACGAGGGCCCGACCGGTGCGCAACTGGTGGGCTACGTCGTGCCTGCCAGCGGCGCGGTGCCGGAGCCCGATGCGCCGTTGCGCGTCGCGCTCAAGGCAGCCCTCAAGGCGCAGTTGCCGGACTACATGGTCCCGGCGCACCTGTTGTTCCTGGCCCGATTGCCACTGACACCCAATGGCAAGATCGATCGCAAGGCCTTGCCGGCGCCCGACGCCAGCGATCTGCAACAGGCCTACGTGGCGCCTCGCAGTGAGGTCGAGCAACAAGTCGCGGCGATCTGGCAGGACGTGCTCAAGCTTGAGCGCGTGGGCCTGGAGGACAACTTCTTCGAATTGGGCGGGCATTCGCTGCTAGTGACCCAAGTGGTCTCGCGAATCCGTCGGGTGCTGGGCATCGAGGTGCCGCTGCGCAGCCTGTTCGAACACAGCACCTTGCAGGCGTTTGTCGCAGCCTTCGAGGCCACGCCAGGCGAACAGGCTCCGGCAATGGTGCCGGTGCCTCGCGATGCGCCACTGCCGCTGTCGTTTGCCCAGGAACGCCAATGGTTCCTGTGGAAAATGGACCCGGACAGCGCCGCCTACAACATCCCCACGGCCCTGCGGATGCGCGGCACGCTGGACAAGGATGCGCTGCGCGAGAGTTTCGCCGCGCTGGTGGCGCGTCACGAAAGTTTGCGCACTGTATTCGTCGAAGAGGGTGGGCGCACCTGCCAAGTCATTCGCGAGCAGGGTGAGGTCGACTTCGTCGAGCAGCGCCTGAAAGAGGATGAGATCCAGGCCTTTGTCGAACAGCAGACACAGCGCCCCTTCGATCTGTTGACTGATTCATTGCTGCGCGTGGCACTGCTGGAGGTGGATGAGCAGGATCACATCCTGGTGCTGACGCTGCATCACATCGTCTCCGATGGCTGGTCCTTGCAGGTGATGGTCGATGACCTGATGAGCCTGTATTCGGCCTTCGCCCAAGGCCAGCAAGCGCATCTGCCGCCATTGGCGGTGCAATACGCCGACTACGCCGTCTGGCAGCGGCAATGGATGGCGGCCGGTGAGCGGGATCGCCAATTGGCCTATTGGTCCGGGCAACTGGGCGGTGAGCAACCGCTGCTGGAACTGCCCACCGACCGTCCACGCCCGGCGCAGCAAAGCCTGCGCGGCGCACGCCTGCCGATCAGGCTGGACGCTGCCTTGAGCGCGAACCTCAAGGCCCTGGCCCGACGGGAAAACGTCACGCTGTTCGTGCTGTTGCTCGGCTCTTTCCAGGCGCTGCTGCACCGCTACAGCGGCCAGGCCGACATCCGCGTCGGCGTGCCGATCGCCAACCGTCAACGACTGGAAACCGAGCGACTGATTGGTTTCTTCGTCAACACTCAGGTCCTGCGCAGCGAGTTTCACAATGGGCTGACCGGCGCCGCTCTGTTGCAGCAGCTCAAGCAGACGGCCCTGGCCGCGCAGATGCACCAGGACCTGCCTTTCGAGCAACTGGTGGATGCTTTGCAGCCGCAGCGCAACCTCAGCCACAGCCCGTTGTTCCAGGCAATGTTCAACCACCGCAACGAAACCGATTCGGCGTTCGCCAATGCCTTGCCGGACCTTTGCGTCGAGCCCCTGGGCTGGACGCAGCGTACCGCGCAATTCGACCTGAGCCTGGACACGGTCGAGGGCCCGCAGGGCTTGCACGCGGCCCTGACCTATGCGACGGATCTGTTCGAGCCGGCGACCATCGAGCGCATGGCCCGGCATTGGCTCAACCTGTTGCACGAGCTGGTGCAAGACCTGCATCGCCCGGTGGTGCAGTGGGCGCTGTTGGATGAGGACGAGCGCCGGCACATGCTCAGCGACTGGAACGCGACGGCGCAGCATTACCCGCTCGACCGCAGCGTGCAAAGCCTGATCGAGGAGCAAGTGCGCCGGACCCCGGACGCGCCTGCGCTGGTCTTCGGCGAGCAGCGCCTGAGCTACCGTGAACTCAACGCCCGGGCCAACCGTTTGGCCCATCGGTTGATCGACCAGGGCGTCGGCCCCGACGTGCTGGTGGGCATCGCCGTGGAGCGTTCCGTGGAGATGGTGCTGGGGCTGTTGGCGATCCTCAAGGCCGGCGGCGCCTACGTGCCCCTGGACCCCGAATATCCGCGCGATCGCCTGGCCTACATGTTCGACGACAGCGGCATCGGCTTGCTGCTGACTCAGCGACATTTAATCGATTCCTTACCGATTCCGGTAGGGCTGCGCAGCCTGGTGCTGGACCTGCCCGATGACGGCTTGTATGCCAACCGCGTCGGCAATCCAGGCGTCGAAGTCCACGGCGAAAACCTGGCTTACGTGATCTACACCTCCGGCTCCACCGGCAAGCCCAAGGGTGCGGGCAATCGCCATCGCGCCCTGGTCAACCGGCTGTGCTGGATGCAACAGGCGTATGGCCTCGATGCCTCGGACAGCGTGCTGCAAAAGACACCGTTCAGTTTCGACGTGTCGGTGTGGGAGTTCTTCTGGCCGCTGCTGACCGGTTCGACGCTGGTGGTGGCCGCGCCGGGCGCCCACCGTGACCCGGCGCAGTTGATCGACTTGATCACGGCCCAGGGCATCACCACGCTGCACTTCGTGCCGTCAATGCTCCAGGCGTTTATGCAGGACCCGCGCGTGGCCGAATGCACCGGTTTGAAGCGGATCGTCTGCAGCGGCGAAGCGCTGCCGGTGGATGCCCAGCAGCAGGTGTTCGCCAAATTGCCGAACGCCAACCTGTACAACCTCTACGGCCCGACCGAGGCGGCCATCGACGTCACTCACTGGACCTGTGTCGAGGAGGGCCGCGACAGCGTGCCCATCGGCCAACCGATCGCCAACCTCGGCACCTACATCCTCGACGATGAATTGTCGCCGGTTCCGGTGGGGGTGATCGGCGAGTTGTATCTGGCGGGCGAAGGGCTGGCGCGGGGTTACCACCGACGCGCGGCGTTGACCGCCGAGCGCTTCGTCACCGGGCCGTTCGGCCATGGTCAGCGCTTGTATCGGACCGGCGATCTGGCGCGCTATCGCCCCGACGGCGTGATCGAATACGCCGGGCGGATCGACCATCAAGTGAAGATCCGTGGCCTGCGCATCGAGTTGGGTGAAATCGAAGCGCGCCTGGCCGAACACGATGCCGTGCGCGAAACCGTGGTCCTGGCCCAGGACGGCACGCTGCTGGTGGCTTATCTGGTGCCGGCGCGCGCCGAGCTGCTCGCCGCCGATGGCGCCGTTCGCCAGGCGCTGCAAGCACGCCTCAGGGAACATCTGAGCCAATCCTTGCCCGACTACATGGTGCCGCAACACTGGGTGTGGCTGGAAAAAATGCCGGTCAGCCCCAACGGCAAGCTCGAGCGCAAGGCACTGCCCAAGGCCGAGCCGAGCGCCCATCCCCAGGCCTACATCGCAGCCATGACGGCGCAGCAGCAGACGCTGGTCGATATCTGGCAAAGCGTGCTTGGACGCGAGCGCGTGGGTGTGACCGACAATTTCTTCGAACTGGGCGGCGATTCGATCATCTCCATTCAGGTGGTGAGCCGGGCCCGGCAGGCCGGCCTTCATTTGAGCCCCAAGGACCTGTTCCTGCACCAGACCATCCAGGGTTTGGCCGGCGTGGCGACAACGGGAGACGGCGGGCCGGTCATCGACCAGGGCCCGGTGACGGGCGAGGCGCTGCTGCTGCCGTTCCAGCAGTTGTTTTTCGAGCAGGCCATGGCCGAGCCCCATCACTGGAACCAGTCGGTACTGCTCAAAAGCGTGCGGCCGGTGCACGCCGGGCATCTGGAGCAGGCGTTGCAGGCCGTGGCCGAACATCACGATGCGTTGCGCCTGGCCTTCGCCCATGAGGATGGCGCCTGGATCGCTCGCCATAACACCCTGGCCGATCACCGTGCGTTGTGGCAACGCTCGCCGCTGTTGTGGGCCGCCGAGGTTCCCGACGCGCCGGCCCTCGAACGCCTGGCCGAACACGCCCAGCGCAGTCTTGAACCGGGCAGTGGCGCGCTGCTGCGCGGTGTCCTGGCGACCTTGGCTGATGGCAGCCAGCGGTTGTTGTTGGTGATTCATCACCTGGTGGTGGACGGCGTGTCCTGGCGGGTGCTGCTGGAAGATTTGCAACAGGCATACGACCAATTGCAGGCCGGCCAGATGCCGACGTTACCGGCCAAGACCACGTCTGCACAGACTTGGGCGCAACGGTTGCATGCCCATGCCAGCAGTGCGGCGTTGCAAGGCCAAGTCGCTTACTGGCAGGCGCAACTGGACGGCGCTCGCCCCGACCTGCCTTGCGACTACCCCCACGGTGATTTGCGTAGGTGTCATGGGGCGCAAGTCCAGACGCGGCTGGACAAAGCACTGACACAACGATTGTTGCAGCAAGCCCCGGCGGTCTATCGCACCCAGGTCAACGACCTGCTATTGACGGCGCTGGCCCGGGTGATCGGCCGCTGGACTTCCCAGGCGTCGACCTTGATCCAGTTGGAAGGCCATGGCCGCGAGGCCCTCTTCGATGATGTGGACCTGAGCCGCAGCGTGGGTTGGCTCACCAGCCTGTTCCCGGTGCGTCTGACCCCGACGGCGACCGCCGAAGGCTCGATCAAGGCGATCAAGGAGCAACTGCGGGCGATCCCCGACAAAGGGCTTGGCTTCGGCGTGCTGCGTTATCTGGGCGATGAACCGACGCGTCGTGCCCTCGCGGCACTGCCGGTGCCGCGCATCACCTTCAATTACTTGGGGCAGTTCGACAGCGGCTTCAACGAAGCGGCCAATGGGCTGTTTGTCCCGGCCAGCGAATCGGCGGGCGCGGCGCAGAGTCCATTGGCACCGCTGGATAACTGGTTGACACTCAATGGCAGCGTCTATGCCGGCGAGTTGAGCATCGATTGGAGCTTCAGCACGCAGATGTTCGACGAAGCGACGATCCAGGCGCTGGCAGAGGATTACGCTCGGGAATTGCGGGCGCTGATCGACCACTGTTGCCAGACCGAACGCCACGGCTTCACGCCGTCGGACTTCCCCCTCGCCGGGCTGAACCAGGAGCAATTGGACGCGTTGCCGCTGGTGGCGCGAGAGGTGGAGGACCTTTATCCGCTGTCGCCGATGCAGCAGGGCATGCTGTTTCACACGCTGTACGAGCAACAGGCCGGCCACTACATCAACCAGATGCGCGTGGAGGTCCAAGGGCTGGACGTCGAACGCTTCCGCCTGGCCTGGCAGGCGGCCACGGATACCCATGACGTGCTGCGCAGCGGGTTTGTCTGGGACGGCGATTTCAAGCATGCATTGCAGGTGGTGTACAAGCGCGTCGACGTTGTGTTGCAGCTTGAGGACGGGCGCGCAAATGCGGACCTGGCTCACTATCTGGAAAACCTCGCAACGGCCCAGCGCCAACAAGGGTTTGCCCTGGACGCGGCGCCGTTGTTGCGGTTGGTGGTCGTGCGCGTGGCGGACGATCGTTATCACCTGATCTACACCTGCCATCACATCCTCATGGACGGCTGGAGCAATTCGCAACTGCTTGGCGAAGTGCTGCAACGCTACAGCGGGCAGTCCGTCGCCGTATCGGGCGGTCGTTATCGGGACTACATCGCCTGGCTGCAACGCCAGGACGCGGCGGTCAGCGAAGCGTTCTGGAAACCTTTGCTGAAACGCCTGGAGGCGCCGACGCGGCTGGCTGACGCGGTGGCCAAACCCACGGACGCTGGTGTTGGTTATGGCGATCATGTGCAGGTGCTGGACGAAGCCCTGACCCGTCGCCTGGAAGCCTTCGCGCGTGCCTCGAAAGTCACGGTGAACACGCTTGTGCAGGCGGCGTGGTTGCTGCTGTTGCAACGCTACACCGGTCGGGAAACGGTTGCCTTCGGTGCGACGGTGGCCGGTCGTCCGGCGGACCTGCCTGGCATCGAGCAGCAGATCGGTTTGTTCATCAACACCTTGCCGGTGATCGCCAGCCCTCGGGCCGAGCAGTCTTTGGACAGCTGGCTGCAAGCGGTGCAAGCGCAGAACCTCGCCTTGCGCGAGTTCGAGCACACCGCGTTGCTGGACATCCAGCGCTGGGCCGGGCAGGGCGGCGACGCGTTGTTCGACAGTTTGTTGGTGTTCGAGAACTACCCGATCGCCGAGGCCTTGGAGCAGGGCGCACCGGACGGTTTGCGCTTTGGTTCGCCGATCACTCAGGAGCAGACCAACTATCCGTTGACGCTGTTGGTGGGGCTGGAGCGGCAGTTATCGGTGCACATGAGTTATCAGCAGGCGAGTTTCTCGGCGGTTACCGTGGAGCGGTTGGCGGGGCATTTGGCTCAGTTGCTCGGACAGATGACGGCTAATGGCGAGCGCCCGTTGGGTGAGCTGTCGATGCTGGAATTCGATGAACACCAGCGCCTGATTCATGACTGGAATCCGGTGGATGCGCCGTTCGAGCAAGACCTATGCATCCATCAATTGATTGCCCGCCAAGCGGAAAACACCCCGGACGCCTTGGCGGTGACGTTCAATGATATTCGCCTGAGCTACAGCGAACTCGACGGCCGCGCCAATCGTCTGGCCCATAAACTGATCGAGCTGGGCGTCGGCCCGGAAGTGCGCGTGGGCGTGGCGATGCCGCGCTCCGAGCAACTGCTGATCGCCTTGCTGGCGGTGCTCAAGGCTGGCGGCGCGTACGTGCCGCTTGACCCGGATTACCCGGCCGAACGCGTGGCCTACATGCTCGACGACAGCCGGGCGAAGGTGCTGTTGACCGAGCAGGCTGTGGCGCAGACGTTGACCGTTCCGGCTGGAACCGAAGTGCTGATGCTGGATCGGGTTGAATTGACCTCATATCCCTTAAAAACACCGGACACAGCGCTCACACCAGATAACCTCGCCTACGTCATCTACACCTCCGGTTCCACCGGTAAACCCAAAGGCGTGGCCATCGCCCACCGCAACGTTCTGGCGCTGATCGACTGGTCGAAAACCGTCTACAGCCGCGACGACATCCAAGGCGTACTCGCCTCCACCTCGGTGTGCTTCGACCTGTCGGTGTGGGAGCTGTTCGTGACCCTGGCCAACGGCGGTTCGCTGATCATCGCTCGCAATGCCCTGGAACTGCCGCACCTGCCGGCCCGCGACCAGGTGCGCCTGATCAACACCGTGCCCTCGGCCATCGCGGCGTTGCAGCGCAGTGGGGATATCCCGCAGAGCGTGCGCATCATCAACCTGGCCGGTGAGCCGCTAAAGCAGAGCCTGGTGGATGCCCTCTACCAGGTTGGTGGAGGTGTTGAGCATGTCTACGATTTGTACGGCCCATCGGAAGACACCACTTACTCAACCTGGACCCGCCGCACCCAAGGTGGCACGGCCAACATCGGTCGCCCACTCAAGCACACCGCCAGCTACCTGCTGGACGCCAACCTGCAACCGGTCCCCCAGGGCGTGTCGGCTGAGCTGTACCTGAGCGGCGCGGGCATCACCCGGGGTTACCTTGGCCGCGCGGCGATGACCGCCGAAAAATACGTGCCCAACCCGTTCTCCACCACCGGCGAACGCCTGTACCGCACCGGCGACCTGTGCCGTTATCGCGACGACGGTGCGCTCGAATACCAGGGCCGCATCGACCATCAGGTGAAGATCCGTGGTTTCCGTATCGAGCTGGGGGAAATCGAGGCGCGACTGCTGCAACAGCCCGAGGTCAAGGAGGTGGCGGTGCTGGCCCAGGAAGGGCCGGGAGGGCAGCAACTCGTCGCCTACGTGGTGGCCTTGCTGGACGCCGACACCCTGCGCGATCCACTCAAGGCCCGCCTCAAGGAGCATCTGCCCGACTACATGATCCCGGCGCACTGGCTGTTCCTCGATCACCTGCCGTTGACCCCCAACGGCAAGCTTGACCGCAAGGCGTTGCCGGGTGTGGAAACCGGGGCGACGCAAAACGGTTACGCGCCACCCGCAAGCGAACTGGAGCAACAGATCGCCGACGTCTGGCGCGAAGTCCTGGAAGTGGACCAGGTCGGTCGCAACGATCATTTCTTCGAGCGCGGCGGTCACTCATTGCTGGCGACCCAGGCCATCTCTCGGCTGCGCAAACTCACGGGCTATCCGCTGAGCTTGCGTGATCTGTTCGATCATCCACGCCTCAGCGCATTGGCGGCGCTGATGAGCGGGACCGGTGATGCAAGCGTGCGCGCCGGCGACTCCAGCAAGGTCCGGCTCAAGGCCCACGGGCCAAGGCAATCGGCTCCGCTGTCGCTGGTGCAACGGCGGTTGTGGATCGCCGAGCAGCTGTCCGGTGGCACTTCCGCGTATGGCATGCCCATGGCCCTGCGCTTGTGCGGCGAGTTATCGGTCGAACGCCTGATGAGCAGTTTTGCCGAAGTGACGCGCCGTCACGCTGTACTGCGCACCGCGTACGTCCAGGACGACGAAGGCGATCCGCTGGCGCTGATTGCCGACGAAGTCCGGTTGGATTTCCCGCTGGTCGATCTCTGCGATCTATCGCCCGGTG
Source organism: Pseudomonas sp. R4-84 (assembly GCF_054130985.1). NCBI lineage: Bacteria > Pseudomonadati > Pseudomonadota > Gammaproteobacteria > Pseudomonadales > Pseudomonadaceae > Pseudomonas > Pseudomonas sp. R4-84. The sequence goes on along the minus strand of NZ_CP096390.1, from coordinate 3,772,039 downwards.
CCCAGCTGGAACAGGTGGCCCAGGCGACGCTGGACAATGCTCGCACGCCGATCGACTTGGAGCAGGCGCCGCTGCTGCGTGGGCGAATCCTGCGCCTGAACCCCACCGAACACGTGTTGTTGTACGCCATGCACCACATCATTTCCGATGGCTGGTCGATGGGGCTGTTGATCAACGAACTGGTGCAGATCTACGAAGCCGCTTCGCGCCATGAACCGATGCCGCTGGCGCCGCTGGAGGTCCAATACCATGACTTCGCCCTCTGGCAACAGGCGTTGGAAGAGCAAGGCGTTCTGGCGCGCCAGGCCGACTATTGGAAGCAACGGCTCGATGGCTACAACGGGCGTCTCGACCTGCCGCTGGACAACCCTCGCGGGCAGACCTCGTCGTATGAGGGCGATGCGTTGCAGTTCGAACTGTCTGCCGGACTCAGCGCGGCATTGCGGCAGTTATCGAGCGAAGCCGGCGTCACGCTGTACAGCACGCTGCTGGCCTCGTTCCAAGTGTTGTTGCATCGCCTCTGCGCCGCGCAGGATCTGGTGGTGGGCGCTGACGTGGCGGGGCGCGAGCAACCGGAGCTGGAGCGCTTGATCGGCTTCTTCGTCAACGTATTGCCGCTGCGCTCGCGCTTCGATGCGGGCATGACGTTCACGCGGTTCCTGGCCCAGACCCAGGACGACTTGCTCGGCGCGCTGGAGCATCAGGACTTGCCGCTCGACCAGATCGTCGATGCCTCGGGCGTGCCTCGTCACAAAGGCATGAACCCGTTGCTCCAGGTGCTGTTCGTGATGAACAACGTGCCGGTGCGCACGCGCTCCATGGCGGGCTTGAGCGTGGAGTTCCTGCCAGCGCTGCAGAACCATTCTAAATTCGACATGGCATTGTTCGTTGACGAAGAAGAAGGGCAATTGCGCGGTAATTGGCAGTTCGCCACACGCTTGTTCGGACATGGGCGCGTCCGGTACCTGATCGGGGCCTGGACGACCCTGTTGGAACAGATCGTCGCTGATCAGGATATTCAATTGGGAGCTATCAGCATGCCAGTCGACAACGTGGCGACAGCCGCCACGCCTGCCAACGTCCCGGGGCCCAAGGCCGACAAACTGGGCAAGTTCCTCAAGCGATCGGCGACACCGGCCGCGCGGCCGCGTCCGGCGCTGGTGCGTGAATCCCTGGTGGCGGCGCCACAGCGGTTCCCATTGATGCTGGAGCCCGGCGACCCGCACCTCGACGTTATCGAGTGGATCCGGCAGAACCGGCCATTGATCGAGCGAAAGCTGGCCGAACACGCTGGCATCCTCTTCCGTGGTTTCGAGCTGGACGGCATCCAGGGTTTCGAAGCGTTCGCCGAAGCGATTCAACCGGGGTTGTACGGCCAGTACGGCGATTTGCCGAAAAAGGAAGGCGGCAAGAACACCTACCGTTCCACGCCATACCCGGAACGCAAGATGATCCTGTTCCACAACGAGAGCTCCCACCAGGATCGCTGGCCGCGCAAGCAGATGTTCTATTGCGAGCAAGCGGCGCCCGTGGGCGGCGCGACCCCGGTGGTGGACTGCCGCCTGATGTACGAAAAACTGCCGGCGGACCTGCGCGAAAAATTCGAGGACAAGGGGCTGCTCTACGTACGCACCTTCACCGACAAACTCGACGTGTCGTGGCAGCACTTCTTCAAGACCGAGGATCGCCGCGAAGTGGAGGCCCGTTGCCGGGCCGGCGGCATCCAGTGGCGTTGGCTCGATAACGATGAATTGCAAACCCGTACGCCAGGGCCGGCAATCATCACGCACCCGATCACCGGGGAAAAATCTTTCTTCAACCAAGTGCAGTTGCATCACATCCATTGGCTGGAGCCGGACGTGCGCCAGGACCTGTTGTCGATGTACGGCCTGGACCGCATGCCCCGGCATGTCTACTACGGCGACGGCACACCGATCGAAGACGAGGTGATGGCGCGTATCGGTGAGTTGTACGAAGCCTGCGCGGTGCGTTTCGACTGGCGCAAAGGCGATGTGATCCTGCTGGACAACATGCTGGTGGCCCATGCCCGCGACCCGTTCGAAGGGCCACGCAAGATCGTGGTCGCCATGGGTGATATGTACGACCACGCCAGCCTGCAACGGCCCGCGACCGTCGGGCAATCCGCCCGGGGCGTATTCAGTACCGAGGAAACCGGAGCATGAACGAGGTGATGATGGACGTGCAGGACGCGGGTTTCGCCCTGGCGCCCGAGCAGCAACGGGTCCTTGAGCAATTGTCGGGCACGGTGACCACTGGCGAGGCCTTGCGTTGGGTAAGCGTGGCTATCGACGGCGACCTTGACCCGCAGCGATTGCAGGGCGCTTTCGACAGGCTGGCGACGCAGCAGCCGATGCTGCTGGCGCGGTTGGTCAAGGTCGCAGGTTTCCACGGCTTGCGTCAGGTTGCCCAGGCCGGGCGCTTCCCGCTGACGATAAACGCAAGCGAACAGCCCGTTGCAGAGGTCCAGGCACAGGTCAACGAAACCCTCGGCCGGGCGTTCGTGGTCGGCGAATCGGCTGGCGTCCAGGCGGTGCTTTATCGTTTGGCGCCACGGCAATGGCAACTGCTGCTGGGCATCGCCCGCTACAGTGCCGATGCGCCATCGATGAACCTGCTGCTTGGACAGGTACGGCAAGCGTATGCGGGCCAGTGCTCGGAAGACGAAGCGCCGGGAGAGTTCGCCCAGTACCTGGAATGGCGCAGCGAAGTGGTCCTGGATGAAGATGCCGCCACCGCGCGAACCTATTGGCAGCAACATCTGCAAGGATTGCAGGCGCAGATCGACACGCCATGGCTGGCGGCACGCCGCGCCGGCAGCGGGACCGTCGATGCCCGTGTTTCATTGGAGCTGGAACCGGTCCGGCGCGATGCTTTGCAGCGCTTGGCCGATGAGCTCGGGCAACCGTTGGAGACGTTATTACAGGGCGCATGGTGGGTGCTGCTGGGACGCCTGAGCGGTTCCGACCAGGCACTGGTGGGCGTGCGTCACGACAGCCGCAGCGATTATGACTACTTCGCCAGCGCCATTGGCGTGTTCGAGAAGACCCTGCCGCTTTGCGTGCCGTTGCCCCCCAACGCGCCGTTCAGTGAGTGGCTGATGCAGTTGGCGGCGGGCCTTGAGGCGCATCGCACCTGGCAGGAATATTGGGTGCCGGAACTGGCACCTTACGCGGCGTATCCGGCCTATGGTTTCGCGATCGGTCGAGCAAGTTTCGTCCACAGCGACGCCGGTTTGAAGTGGCAGGAGTCTTTGCCTGTCCGGACCGATCCGCTTGAGCTACTGCTGCAGGTTCGATTGGAGGATGCCCAGCAGCTTGCCGCGATCGACCTGCAATACGCCGACGCTCGTTATTCGAAAGCCACCGCCAGCACCGTGTTGGAACAATACGACGTGCTGCTGGCCTCTATCCTGGCGGATGCGCAAACGCCGCTCGCGCAGCTCAACCTGCTGGGCCGCAGCGAGGAACAGCGCTTGCGCGCGATCAACCCGCCGATGCAAGTATTGAGCGATAACCGCTATCTGCCGCAACGCATCGCGGACCTGGCGCTACGGACGCCGGAGGCCATCGCGCTGACCGACGCCCACCAGTCCTTGAGCTACGGCCAGTTGAATGAGCAGGTCGAACGCGTGGCCCTCGGCCTCCAAGAGCAAGGCCTGAGTAAGGGCTCGATCGTCGCCCTGGCCTTGCCGCGCTCGGCGGATCTGGTGATCGCGATGCTGGCGGCATGGCGCATCGGTGCGGTCTATCTGCCGCTGGATATCCAATGGCCCCAGGCCCGTCAGGCGTTGATGTTGGAGCAGGCGGGCGCCGCAGTGGTGGTCACCGATGCGGCGCACCTGCCGGCGTGGCAGGACCCGCCATGTAACGTGCTGACGTTGGCCGGGCTGAGTCCGTCGAGCGAGCCCTTGCCGGCGCTGGCGACCAAGGGCAACGACATCGCCTATGTGTTGTTTACGTCCGGCTCCACCGGTGTGCCCAAAGGCGTGGTGATCGAGCATCGGCAATTGCTCAACTACACCGCCCAGGCCAGCCAGGCGTTGGCGCTGGATCAGTGCACACATGTCGCCTTCAGCTCCACCGTGGCGGCGGACCTGGGCAACACGGCGCTGTTTGGCGCGCTGTTCAATGGCGCGACGCTGCACGTTGCCAGTGACGAGCAGATGCAGGACGGCGCGTTGTTTGCCACGTTCATGCGGCGGCAACAGATCGATTGCCTGAAAATCGTGCCATCGCACCTCGCGGCATTGCTCGACAGCGAGCAGGCGACATTGCCGCGTACCCTGGTGCTCGGCGGTGAGCCGATTGCGCCGACATTGATCGAGCGCATCGCTCGGTTGCGTAGCGATTGCCGAGTGTTCAACCACTACGGGCCGACGGAAGCCACGGTCGGGGTAATGATCCATCCGGTGTCGCTGGAGGGTGCCGCTGAGGATTGTTCGGCGCTGACCCAGGTGCTGGGCAACAATCAGGTTTATATCCTGGATGCTGATTTACGCCTGGCACCGGTGGGCGTGCCGGGTGAGTTGTACTTGGGCGGGGCGCAACTGTGCCGGGGTTATCTGAACGCCGGGGCCGATGGACAAACGTTCATCCAGAGCCCGTTCGATCCGGCGCAGCGCCTCTACCGCACGGGTGACCTGGCGCGTTATCGCCCGGACGGCGGCATTCAACTGCAGGGGCGGCGCGATCAGCAGGTCAAGGTGCGGGGCTTTCGTATCGAACTGGCGGAAATCGAAGCCCAGCTGCTGCGCCTGCCACAAGTAACCGAGGCGCTGGTGGTGCCAGCCACCTCGGCCGAGCAAGGTTTGCTGGCATTTATCGTGGCAGCGCAAGGCTTGCCTACGGATGTGCTGGACACCGTGCGCGCCGAGCTGAGCGCACGCTTGCCCGGCGTGATGGTGCCGCAGCATTGGCACCTGATCGAACGCTTTCCACGGCTGGCCAACGGTAAGATCGATCGCCAGGCGTTGCAGCACTTGGCCGTCGCGACGAGCGATGAAGAGGGCGTCGCACCCCGTGATGGACTCGAACAATTGCTCGCTGCGCGCATGGCCCAATTGCTTGGGCTCGAACGGTTGGGCATCGATCGCGACTTCTTCGCGGCCGGCGGTCACTCGCTGCTGGTGATCAAGTTGGTGGCCGGTATTCGCAAGCTGTTGCAGTGCGACATCCATCCGGGACTGGTCTTCGATCATCCGACCGTGGCGTCGCTGGCGACGGCCTTGCGGGCGGAGGAGAACAGCCCGGGACAACTGGAGAAAATCGCCCAGGCCCGCCTGCGCTTGGAGGCGATGAGTCCCGAAGAAAAGGCTCGACTGACCGAACAGGCTCGGCAACAGCAGGCGGCCAAAGCGGCGCAGGGTCGTTGATCTGAGAGAAACGCAATGCAGAGGGTCCCTGGCGGCGTTCCCACGCGAAACCCTGGGAACGATGCTCAACCAACAAAAGGCCGACGCCAGCACGCGTCGGCCTTTTTTGTAACTTTCGTGCAAATGATAAATAAACTCATTCCGGTTTTTCCAAGGTGCTTCGTCTTACTAAGGAATGCGGGCGAATCGGCTCGGGCAAGGCAGCCCAGGCGCCGGTTGTGTCCAGAAAACATGTCGCTGTCGTTCAGCCGGATGACCGTGCCCGGGGAGGGGTCGGTCAGCAGGTAATCCGCGCTGGCGAACGGCAGGCCCTTCGGCCCCATGGGCTTTTCACTTCTATCAATAAGAGAGCACGATGTCGGCAATTCATGAGTTGAAACCGCTGTTCAAGGCACTTGTCATGTCCCGCTGCCTGCGTTCGCGGCGGGTGTTGACGGGCTTGGGTCTGGTCTGTGTGTTGCCGTTGAGCACCCAGGTGATGGCCGAAGACGTCAGTGTCAACATCCCAGCGCAACCGCTGCCGCAGGCGCTGCAAGCGTTCGGCCAGCAAACCAACCAACAAATGATCTACAACGTCGACGAGTTGGCCGGCCTGAAAAGCAACCGCGTCAGCGGCAAGATGAGCCCGCAGGCGGCCATCACCGAATTGCTCAAGGGCACCGGCGTGCGCTACAGCCTCGAGGGCAACACCCTGATATTGGTGAAGGGCTCCCCCGCGGGCCTGGAACTGGGCGCAACGACCATCAACGCCGAACAGTTGGCTGCAACGACCGAAGGCAGCAACTCGTACACCAGCAACGCCGTGACGATCGGCAAGGGCACCCACACCCTCAAGGAAATTCCCCAGTCGATCACCGTGATGACGCGCAAGCAGATGGATGACCAGAACCTGGTCAACCTCAAGGACGCCGTCAACCAGACCACCGGCATTGTCGGCCTGCAGGGCGTGGGGCAGGGCATGATCCTGTCGTCGCGCGGTTTCCAGATCGACGATTGGCAGTACGACGGTGTGCCGATCCCGCGTAATACCTACTCGCTGGGCAACTGGGCGACCCAGGACCTGATTTTCTACGACCGCCTGGAGATCCTTCGTGGCGCGTCCGGCTTGCTGCAAGGTACCGGCAGCCCCGGCGGCGCTGTCAACCTGGTGCGCAAGCGTGGCCAGAGCACACCGACCGTGACCCTGACGGGCAAGGCCGGTTCCTGGGACCACTACGGCTTGCAGCTGGACGCTGGCGGTCCGCTGAACGACGCTGGCAACATCCGCGGCCGTATCGTTGCCGACGAAGACCAGAGCAACTCATTCATCGACCACGCGTGGACCAAAACCCACTCGCTGTACGGCTCGTTGGACATCGACCTGAGCGAAGACACCACCCTGGGCTTGGCGGTCAGCCAATCCAATGGCGAATCGCGCGGCAACATTCGTGGTTTGCCGCGCTACGCCGATGGCTCGATGCCGGACGTGTCGCGCTCCACCTACACCGGCGCGCGTTGGAACCGGTCGGAAATCGATGTCACCACCTACTATGCCGATCTGGAGCATCGCTTCAATGAGGATTGGGCGTTCAAGGTGGGGGGCGTGTACATGACTGAGGACAACCAGGCGAAGAACCAGCGCGTCCAAAGAAACGGTGGTCTCTTGCCCGATGGCAGTGGCGTGCAATATGCCGACTTCCTGACCGACTTCCAGTCTACCAAGGCCGGTCTCGACATGAACCTGACCGGCAAGTTCGAAGCCTTGTCGATGGAACAGGAGGTCATGCTGGGTGGCAACTTCTCCCAATTGGAGACGGATGATAAATATGCCCGTACCTTCAACAGCACCAGCGACTCGATCTTCGACCTTGACAATGACCGCCCGGACATCAGCTACGACAGTTTGATCGCTGCGGGTGGCATGGGCGTCCTCAGCAAGTACGACGTGCGCCAGAAAGGCATATACGGCACCTGGCGCGTCAAGCCGGTGGATGACCTGACACTGATCCTGGGTTCCCGGGTCAGCTGGTACGACTTCAGCTACAAGTCGAAAAATGAACTCGCAGCCGGAATTACACGCAACACGCCAAGCTACTCAACCGAAACCGGCGTGGTCACGCCCTATGCCGGTGTCGTCTATGACCTGAGCCGTGAGTGGGCGGTTTACGCCAGCTATACCGACGTGTTCCAACCGCAGACCAACGTCGATCCCAGTGGTTCGGTACTCAAGCCCATTGTTGGCAAAAACTACGAAGTCGGCCTCAAGGGCGAGTTGATGGATGGACGGGTCAATACCTCCTTGGCTGTGTTCCGCTACGACCACGAAAACCGCGCCGTCAACATCCCTAGCTGCACTGGGGTGAACTGCTCTTCTGCCTCCGGGAAAGTGCGCAGCCAAGGCATCGAGGCCGAAATCAGCGGTGAAGTGGTAGACAACTTGCAGTTGTTCGCGGGCTACACCTATAACACGACGAAGTACCTGGAAGACACGGACGGTATCGACAGTAAGGAAGGCAAGGTTTTCAGCACCTGGACGCCAAAACACATGTTGCGCGTGTGGGGCAACTACCAGTTCACCGGCGATTGGAGCCGTGTCAGCACCGGCCTGGGCTTCACCACCCAAAGCCACACGCTGGTTTACGACTATGACCGTGAAATCCCGGGCTACACCGTATGGAACGCCCGTGTCGGCTACAAGTTGACGTCTGAGATCGATCTGGCGGTCAATGCCAACAACCTGTTCGACAAGACCTACATAACGCCGGCTTACAACCAACTCAATGGCAACAACAACTTTGGCGATCCGCGTAATCTGATGTTCACAGTGAAGTACACGCCGCAGTTCTGATTGCCTGCAAAGAAAAAAAACCGACCCACTTACGCGGGTCGGTTTTTTTATGGGATTAATTTCGCTGAAAACGCAAACCCCCGTGGCGAAGGAGCTTGCTCCCGCTGGGTTGCGAAGCGATCCCAGAGTTCCTGAACTGAAAAACGGCGTCTGCTGCGCAGCCGAGCGGGAGCAAGCTCCCTCGCCACAGGAACCTGTGTCCTACAAAAAATGTGGCGAGCCGGACATTTCTGACGATCGTGTCGGTTGGTGGTTCGGAAGCGATGGGGATAGGCTTTGTCCGTCGCTGCAAAATCAGCGACCGGGTTTGGTCGCCCGGGGTTAGAATGGCGCACTTTCAGCCGCGCGAGCGGCTGTCTGCCTTATGGCTGACTGTGCGTGGGAGGGCTTCGGCCCTGCCGGGTTCGATTCCCTGGTCGACCAACCTGCGTACAGTTCGCCACCCTCTGCTTGGTCGCAGAAATGGTGAACTCCACTTCTGAATGGAGTTGCACGACTGGCCAATCGGGCACTGGATGACATCGAGCTGCCCCAGCCTCCACGCTAGCCGCAGCACCGCAGCCCCCCGTGGCGAGGGAGCTTGCTCCCGCTGGGCCGCGAAGCGACCCCAGAGTTCCTGAACTGAAAAGCGGCGTCTGCTGCGCAGCCGAGCGGGAGCAAGCTCCCTCGCCACAGGGTCATTTTTTGCTCAAGAAAGCTTCTCTACCGTACTGGCCAGAAAAACCTCGACCAGCTCCCCAAGCAACCCCTCATCAAAAATCATGCTGCGATGACCCAGCGGAGACTGCACCGAACACCGCAACGCCCCCGTCAAGCTATGCTCTCGAACCAGTGCCTCGCAAAAAGCCGTCTCTTGCGGGGTTTTCTCCGCCTGTGTCCACCAGCAGCTCGGTCGAACCCTCACAGGCTTGAAAGTGAATCCCGCAAATGCCTCCAGCAACCGATCATGCACCGAGAACGCCTGGGCATTCATGACCTCTTCCTTGACGCTCTGCACGATCGACAACAGGTCGCCTCGCTCAGGCTCGATCTGTCCGGCTGCCCACTCATGGAACGCCGTGACCGAACTGTCCGGTCGCTCCCGTCGATAAGCCGCCGTGCGCTCCGTCAGCGAAGGGAACAGCAAGTCGAAGTATTGAATTGCTTCAAGTAGATCCTGGGAGGCCGCATCGTCTTTTTCATTACCCGCCAGATGCCGATGACGCGGCAGCCCTGAGGGATACAGGTGTTCTGGAATCGTGCTGTCCACCAACCCGAGGAAATCAACCGTGTGCCCCTGGCTTTCCAGCATCGCCGCGATGTCGAACGCGATCGCGCCGCCGAGGGACCAGCCCATCAAGTAATACGGACCTTCAGGTTGGGCCCTGACGATTTCCTTGCTGTAGTCGGCAATCATCTCCTGCCAGGCCTCGGGGCCTGCATGGGGTTCGCTGAAGCCGCGGTGCATGACGCCGACAGTGCGCGCCCGGTTTTGCAGTTTGCGCGCCAGCGGTTGGTAGCAGAACACGATGCCGCCGCTGGGGTGCAGGCAAAACAGCTGCGGTGCGCTGGCGGGCGCGTTATTCAGGGCAACGAGGCATTGCGTCTGTTCACGGTGTTTCTGTGAGATGAACAGGGCCAACTCGGCGATGGTCGGGTTGGCCAGCAACTCTTGCAGACGCACGGTGATGTTCAGGTTCGCCTTGAGCTTGGCGATCAGCTCGATCGCCAGGATCGAATGCCCGCCCAGTTCAAAGAAACTGTCGCTGATACCCACGCGCTCGGCTTTGAGGGACTGCTGCCAGAGTTGCGCCAACGCTTGCTCCAACTGCGTGCGGGGCGCCACGTGGTTCGAATGGCGAAGCGTGGCGTCGGGTTCGGGCAAGGCCTTGCGGTCGAGCTTGCCGTTGGCGTTGAGCGGCAGGTGATCGATGAACAACAGATGGCTGGGCACCATGTAATCCGGCAGATGCGCCTTGAGCGCGATCAGCAGGTTATTCCGCAGTTCGGCCGTGGCCGGTTGTGTCGGGATGACGTAGGCGATCAGTTGCAGGCCGCCCGGGCCGTCGTGGGTCAGCACCACGCCCTCGCGCACGCCCGGCAGTACTTGCAGGCGCGCCTGGATCTCGCCCAGTTCAATGCGGAAGCCGCGGATCTTGACCTGGTGATCCAGGCGCCCGATGTATTCAATGCTGCCGTCGCTGAGGTAGCGGGCCAGGTCCCCGGTGCGGTACAGGCGTCCACCTGGCGATGGGTCGAACGGGTCGGGAATGAAACGGCTGGCGGTGAGGTCGGCACGCTGGTGATAACCACGGGCCAGGCCGGCGCGCCCAATATACAGCTCACCGCTGCACCCCTTGGGCACCGGGTTCAGGTGCGCATCGAGCAGATACCAGGACAGGTCGACGATGGGCTCGCCGATGGGGCTCGCGGCTTCGCCGTGCAAGTCCGCCATCGACAGTGGTCGCCAGGTGACATGGACGGTGGTTTCGGTGATGCCATACATGTTGATCAATTGTGGCGCCTGATCGCCGAAACGTTCGAACCAAGGACGCAGACTGTGCACATCAACTGCTTCGCCGCCGAAAATCACCTGCCGCAACCGGTGGCTGAGGGGCTGTCCAGGCTCACATGCAACTCGCAGCAACGACTTGAACGCCGAAGGCGTCTGGTTGAGCACCGTGACTTTTTCCTGGCAGAGCAGGGCGTAGAAATCCTCGGGCGACCGGCTCACGGCGTGGGACACGATGACCAGCCGCCCCCCGTGCAGCAGCGCGCCAAAAATCTCCCACACGGAAAAATCGAAGGCATAGGAATGAAACAGGCACCACACGTCCCGGTGGTCGAAACCGAACCACTGTTCAGTGGCCTGGAACAGGCGGTTGACGTTGTGGTGCGCGAGCAGCGCGCCTTTGGGCTTGCCGGTCGAACCGGAGGTGTAGATCACATACGCCAGGTTGTGCGGATCCATTGGCACATCGGGATTGTGCTCAGGCCAGGCGTTGTCGGCATCGCTCGTGTTCAGCAGCAGGCAGTCGATGTCGGCCGGCAACGCCAGCGATTCAAGCAGATGGGCCTGAGTCAGGATCTGCCCGACGCCGCTGTCCTGGATCATGTAGGCCAGTCGGTCGGCCGGGTAGGCCGGGTCCAGCGGCACGTAGGCGCCACCGGCCTTGAGAATCGCCAGCAGGCCGATGATCATTTGCGGTGTCCGCTCGACGGCGATGCCCACCAGCACATCGGGGCCGACGCCTTGCTCGATCAATCGATGGGCCAATCGGTTAGCGTGGCGGTTAAGCTCGGCATAGCTCATGTGCTGCCCGTCGAACGTTAGCGCTATCGCCTCACCTGTGTTGGCGGCATGGGTTTCGATCATGCGATGCAGGCATTCTTCGCTATGCAGCCGGGTGGGTTGGCGGTTCCAGTCGTCCAGGGTCAGCCGCCGTTCTTCGGCGCTCAATAATTGCAATTCGCCGAGGGCGCGTTCGGGCGTCTCGATCAGCCCCCGCAATAGATTCTGCCAATGCTCGGCCATGCGCTCGATGGTGTCCGCGCGGTACAGGTCACGGCTGTACTCGAACGTCGCGAGTATCTGCTGCTGTGAATAGTCGACATCCAGTGACACATCGAACTTGGCCTGGCCTTCACCGGTGTCGAGGAACTCCAGCGTCAGTAGATCCAGGCTTGGCAGTGATGCCGTCCGTGACCCGGTGCGCCAGTTGAACAGGACCTTGAACAACGGGTTGGCGCCCAATTGATCCTGGATCAGTTCCAGCGGGTAATCGGCATGCTCCAGCGCGGCGAGGGATTGGCCGCGCAGCGCTCGTAGGTAATCCAATGCGCTGCGGCTCGAGTCGATCCGCGCCCGGTACACCTGGCTGCTGACGAAAAATCCCACCAACGCCTGGCTTTCATGGCTGTTGCGATTGGCGTTGGGGACACCGACGGCAAAATCGTCCTGGCGGCTGTAGCGGGCCAGCAGCAATTGCCACGCACCCAGCGCCACCACGAACGGCGTGAGCCCCTGGCGTTGGCAAAAAGCGTCCAGTGCTCGCGCCGACGACGGCGCCAGCGATACGTGCACGCGACCGGCCCTGTGTTGTTGGCTTGTGTTGCGTGGAAAGTCCTGGGGCAACTCCAGGGTGGGCAAGTCGCGGCCCAGGTACTCGCTCCAGTATTCGCCACTGCGCAGGCGGGCAGCGCTTTGCAGATAGTCGCCGCGCTGGTGGATCGCGTAATCGGCGTATTGCATCGGTAACGGTGGCAGCGCAGACGAATCACCCAGCACCGCCCGGCCGTACGCCTGGGTCATGTCCTGCATGAGGATAGTATTGGACCACGCATCGGAAACGATGTGATGCATGTTGAGCAGCAGCACATGTTCGGTACGGCTCAATCTCAGCAACGTGGCCCGTATCAGCGGCGCCTGGGTGAGATCGAACGGTTGCCGGGCGTGTTGCTCGATGCGCTGCGAAAGTGCCGGCTGGTCGAGCCCGGCAAGGTCTTCGCGATGCAGGGTCAGGCAGGCGCTGCGCTCGATTACCTGAATGGCGGCGCCGTCGATTTCAATGAACGCGGTGCGCAGGATGTCGTGTCGATCAATGACGCGGTTCAGGGCGTCTTCCAAGGCATCGGCGTTCAGTTCGCCGCTCAGGCGCAAGGCCCGTGGCAGGTTGTAGGCCGAACGGGTCGGGTCCCGCTGCTGCTCCAGCCACAAGCGTTGCTGGGCGAAAGACAGGGGCGCGCGATCCAGCCTGCCGCGGCTGGCCAGGGCGTGCCTGTCATCGGCGACCTCATCGAGCAACAGCGCCAACAGATCATCATCTAGCAGTTCGTTCATGGTGTTCTCGCGGTAAAACAGCATTGGCGTCGGGCAGGCTCAGGCGAAGGCTGCCGGGACCTTTTCACTCACCACCCGGCCGGCCTGCATTCGCACCAGTTGATCGGCGATGTCGAAGTAACGATCGTCGTGGGAAATGACGATGATGGTTTTGCCCAGGGCCTTCAGCTCCGGCAGCAGTTCGGTGTAGAACACGCGCCGGAACACCGGGTCCTGGTCGGCGGCCCATTCGTCGAAGACCAGCACGGGACGTTCTTCCAGCCAGGCATTGAGCAGGGCCAGGCGCTTGCGCTGCCCGGTGGAAAGATCGGTGGTGCTGAAAGCGCCGTCGCGAATGCTGACTTTATGGGCGATCTCCAGGCGATCCAGGTAGCGGTTGGCATCCCCGGGTACGTTTTGATCGCCCTGCACCAGTTCATCGAACAAGTAATAGTCGGCGAAGATGGTGGTGAAAAGCTGGCGATAATCGTCACGTCGCGCCGCCGATACCGGCTCGCCATCCAGGAGAATTTCGCCGCCCTGGGGCGCATAAAGGCCCAGCAGCAATTTGATCAGCGTGGTCTTGCCGCCGCCGTTCTCACCGACGATAAACACAATGTCGCCCTGGGCGATGGTCAGGTTGACCGGTCCAAGGGCGAAGGGCTGGGTGCCGTCGACCGCGGGGAAGGCATAATGCACGTCACGCAATTCGAGCCGCTGAATTGTCGGCTTGGGGACGCTTTTGTCGTTGAGCAGCAGGTGCGGTTCCGGCGAGGAAAACTGCTCGGCCAATTCGGCAATGCGCTTGAAGGCGATGTTGGCGCGGCTGATCACCGGCAACGTCATCACCAGGTATTCCAACGGCCCCTTCATGTACAGCAACACCAGCACGAAACCGCTGAGCACCGCTTTGTCGGTGCCCAGCCACAGCGATTGCAGCGCCAGGACCAGGCCGATGACCACGAAAAAAAGCATCGAGCCGAAGGTCTTGGCGACCACGAAGGTATTGACCGCGCGGATGTTGGTGTCGCAGATCTGCTCGGCGGTGGCTTCGATGCGCTGGCTGAACATGCGCTGGCGGCGCGGGCGGTGGATGCGCAGCTCCTTGGCGCCCGCGACGATGGCGCTGTAGTGCTTTTGCAGGGCGTCTTCGGCCTCGCGGGCGGCTTCGAAACCACGAATGCCACGAGCGCGCGCCACGTACTGGGTGACCGTGCCGATCACCAGCGCCACCAACAGCAGCGCAAACATCGGCAACGACAGGTAGGCCAGGTAGCCCAGGCAACCGAGGGTGACGGTAAAGGCAATCGCCAGCGGTGCGAAGGAAAACGCGAAGTTGCTGACCATGTTGACGTCGTGGGTCAGGATCGGGATCAGCCGATGACTGCGGAACCGCTCGATCTGCTCGATGGGCGCCAGCAGGACTTTCTGGCCGAGGGATTTGCGCAGGCTGGCGATGATGTTCTGGCCGACGTGGTTGGTGCCGATGTCCGACAGGATCGAGGTCAGCAGCGCTGCCACGCACAGGCCGGCGAAGGTCGCCAACACTTGGGGGGTGGGCCCCGTTTCGGCGTTCAAGGCCCCGTTGATGGTTGCCAGCAGGGCCGTGATGCTCAAGCCACCCAGCATGCCCAGGAGAATGGAGCCTGCGACAATCAGCCGGAAGGGTTTGAGCAGAATGAACAGCTCAGCGATCACCCCGCGTTTTGGTTGGCTCATGAGGTTTCCCTGCTAGATGAAAAAAAGGCAAAGGCCATCGCGGGCTTTCACCGCAAGGGCTGGAGGACAGCGGCACGCCGGTTGGGGCGCGCCCACCTATGGAACGATTGGAGGGGAAGGGGATTTAACCAGAGTCTCCTGACACACATTATTGTGGCGAGGGAGCTTGCTCCCGCTCGGTTGCGCAGCGACCGCAAAATCTAGGGGCCGCTTCGCAGCCCAGCGGGAGCAAGCTCCCTCGCCACAAAAAGCGGATCTTCAGATGGTCCGGTTGAGCTACATATCCCGGGCGACCCGAAACCCCAGCCAGTCACCGCGGGCATCGGAAAACACCGCATTGCGATTGCCCGAACGGGAAAAAACCGGCGCTTCGCCCCAGTCGTTACCGCGGATGCGTCGCACCTTGCAGTTGCCCATCAGCGCGGCGCTGCCGTCGCTCGGCGCATCGGTGTAGTTTTCGTTGAAACAATCGGCGGTCCATTCGTAGACGTTACCGTGCATGTCGTACACGCCAAAGGCGTTGGGCGCGAAGCTGCCGGCCGGCGCTGTGAAGTTGAAGCCGTCGGCGGCGCCATAGGTATTGGCGTGCTGGGCGATGCTGTAGTCCTTGCCTTCGTCGAACGGGAAGGGGAATGGGCCGGTGCTGCCACCACGTGCGGCGTATTCGCGCAGGGATTCACTGACGAGTCGGTACGGCTTGCCGGTCTTCTTCGAAAGCCACGCCACGTAGGCAGTAGCCTCTTGGAAGTTCATGCACACCGCCGGGTGCCGGTCGGTGTATTGCTTGCGCGGGTCGCTGCCCTGGTAGTCCGGCACGCCGGCCTGGCACGCGCGGCCGGGGCGGTTGTCGCCGTCGGGCATCACGTAGCCGGTATCGCGCAGGTAGGCGAACCATTCACCCTTGAGCACCTGGAAACGGCTGATCGCAACGGGCCTGGCGAACGTCACCGGGTGCAGCGGGCCTTCGTCGGGCTCGCGGCCCACTTCGTCTTCCGGGGTGCCCATCTGGAAGGTGCCGTTGGGCAGCACGACCATTTCCGGGCAGTCCTTGCAGTCGCGAAACACCTGGCCCGGTTGCGAGGCCTGGGCATCGGAGGGCAGCAGGGCGGCGAGGGCCAACGCCGGGAGTGTCTTCAATAAAAAGCGGTTCATCGATTGCTCTCGATCAGTCATCAGAGTGTTTTGCCCAACAGCGCCAGGAAGCGATCAATCTCGGCTTCGGTATTGAGCAGCCCCGGCGCGGTGCGGATCACCGGTCCGGCATCGCGGTGCACGGCATCGGCGACCACGCGGTTTTGCATCAGGTAGGCGGCGATCTCGTCGCTCTTGCGATCCTTGACCCGGAAGAAAGTGAAGCCGGCGGACAGTTCTGGGCTCAGCGGCGTCACCAGCTCGATCCGCGGCAACGCGAGCAGGTGTTTTTTCAGGTAAGTGTTGAGCGCGCGGATACGCGCCTGCACCTCGGCCTTGCCCAGTTGCAGGTGCAGCTTGAACGCTTCGTCCGCCGCCCAGCGATGCTCGAAGGCGTGGTAGCCGCCCGGGGTCATGGTGGTGGAAAACGCCGTGGCTTCGGAGAAGGTCGGGATGATCGGCGTGACGTACCTGACCTCTTCGCTGCGGCTGCACACCACGCCGGTGCCCCGTGGGCCGAACATCCACTTGTGGGTGCCGGCGATGAAAAAGTCGCAATTCATCGCCGGGAAACTCAAATCCTCGACGCCGAAACCGTGCACGCCGTCCACCACGTACACGATGCGCTGTTCATCGCTGCGGCCCTGGTTGTGCTTGTCCACCAGGGCGCCGATCTTGCCGATGGGCAGCTTGACGCCGCTGCCTGAGTGCACCCACGTCATGCCCAGCACGCGGGTTTCGGGACGGATGTTGCGGTCGATGGCCGTGAGGATTTGCGCCTCGCTGACGCCATGGGCGTTCTCGAACAGCTTGATCTTGCGCACCCGTGTTCCGTCCCGTTGCTTGCGCAGATCGAGAATGGTGTGGGTGGCGTAGTGTTCGTGGGCGGTGGTGAGGATTTCCTGGTCGGGCCGGACATGGACCCCGCCGTAAATCATCGCCAGGCCTTCGGTGGTGCTGCCGGTGAGGGCGATCTGCTTCGGGTTCGCTTGCAGGTAGCGACCGGCCCAGGTCCGCACGTTTTCCTCGCGCGCTTCGGTGACGCCCAAGTCCCAGTCCATCAGCAGCCCGGGGTTTTTATCCAGGGCGGCGCGGTGCCGCTCGATGGCCTCGCGCACCGGGCGCGGGTGGGTGGTGACCAGGAAATTGGAGAAGTGTAGGTAGTTCGGGTCCTGGTTGAACAGCGAGCGCAGCTGCGCCCATTTGTCCCGGGACAGCGGCGGCGGTGAGTCGGCTACGGCACTCGAAGGCAGGTTTGCGGCCAATGGCAGGCCGGCGGCGACAATCCCGGCGTGCTTGAGGAAGGCGCGACGCTCGATCATGGCTGAGGGGCCTTCTTCGCCGAGGCGATGGCAGGGCGGGCGGCTTTCTGCACCTGATCCCAGACCCGCAGGAAATTGCCGCCCCACAGCTTGGCGATGTCGGCTTCGGAGTAACCGCGGGTCAGCAGTTCGGCGGTGACGTTGCGGATGTCGCTGACGTTCTCCCAGCCTTTCACGCCGCCACCTTCGTTGAAGTCCGAACTGATGCCGACGTGGTCGATGCCGATCTTGCGCACGGCATAGTCGATGGCATCGCCCAAATCCTTGAGGCTGGCCTTGGGTTCCTCTTCGAGAATGCCGTAGAGCTGGCCGGCGTATTCGCCGAACTTCTGTTCCGGCCATGCGGCGATGATCGGGTCGCCGGGCATCAAGGCCATCGCCAGGTTGGGCAGCGGTGGCAGGTCGAAGCGCTCGCGCAGGGCATTAAGTTTGCCCTGGGTTTTTTGCGTCAGCGGGCGCAGGTACTGGGAAAAACCAACGATCTGCACGACGCCGCCGCTGGCCTTGATCAGCTGCATTTCCTTGTCGCTGAGGTTACGCGGGATGTCCACCATCGCCCGTGGCGCGGAGTGGGACGCCACCAACGGCGTGCGGCTCAGTTGCGCGACTTGCTCCAAAGCCTGGGTCGACATCTGCGACACATCGATGATCACGCCCAGGTCGTTCAGACGTGTCACTGCTTGCTTGCCGATGTCCGACAGGCCGCCGAGGGCGTCGGGCGAGTCGTTGAAGAACGGCAGCGGGCGCGAGGAGTCGGCCCAGTCGTTGTTGCCAATGTAGCTGAAGCCGAACATACGCATGCCCCGCGCCGTCCACAGGTCCAGCAGGTTCAGGTCGTGGCCCAGGGGATACGCGTTGAGCATGCTGATGAAAATCGCGAACTTGCCTTCGCCATGCAGGCGCCGGAAATCGTCCGGGGTGTAGGCGATGGCGACCTGGTTGGGGAAGTCCCGGACCATGCCGGTGATGATCTTGTAGCGCACCTCTTGCTGGTTGCGCGCTTCCTCGACGAACCCGGCGGTGGGCTTGTGTGGCGCGTTGGGCCCGTTCCACAGTTCGGGCCAGCCGAAGATCGTCAGCGCGGCGCCGGAGAGGCGGCCGCGATTGGCTTTCACCAGGTCGAACTGGCCCTCGCCGTCCTTGTCCGCTTCGTTGCCGGCGGTGCCGAAATCCAGCGGCACGGTGATGTGG
This sequence comes from Pseudomonas sp. R4-84, assembly GCF_054130985.1. Lineage (NCBI taxonomy): Bacteria > Pseudomonadati > Pseudomonadota > Gammaproteobacteria > Pseudomonadales > Pseudomonadaceae > Pseudomonas > Pseudomonas sp. R4-84. The sequence continues at coordinate 3,753,659 of NZ_CP096390.1, read as the reverse complement.
CTGTCGAAGGACAGCAGGCGTTCGTGCAGCTCGCGCGCTTCTTTCATCACCTTGACCGAGTAGCCGGGGTTGTCCCGCCACCAATGGTCCCAGGCCGCGACGCCAGCCCCGACGACCAGCGCCAGGGCCAGGGGCACGCCGGTGAAAAGAGCCTTTTTCGAACGTGGTGTTGTCATTGCCGATCTCAGTCTGGTTCGCCTTGGAAGGACAGGCGCGGGGGCCTTTGCTATCTGGGGGGAACGAGTGATCGGGCAGGAAATTTAGGTGTTCTCAGCGCCGCCATCGCGAGCAGGCTGGCTCCCACATTTGGAATGCGATCCCCTGTGGGAGCGAGCTTGCTCGCGATGAGGCCCTTACAGCCTCTATAAATTTGTCAGGCCGCCCATCGTTCTAGCTTGGATAAAGCCCACCAGGGCGAACACAGGTAAGGCAATGACGATTTCTCGACGATGGTTCATGGCAGGCCTGGCGCTGACCGGTGCCGCCGTGCCTGCGGTGTACTACGGGCATCGCGAACTGACCCGGCCGGACCCGACCATCACACCCGGCGAAGCTTCCTTCGATGTGGCGGACGTCGCCGGACAGCGGCGGGCGAACACGTTGCGGGGAATCTGGACGATCCGTTTCAGCGGGCGCGATGCCGGCCTCGACGGCTTGCCGGGCGACAATCTGGAGATGTTTCTCGACATCGCCCACAAGGGCCGTGGCCTGGTGGGTTACCTCGACATCGCCGAACGCCTGCGCGGTGGAGATGAACCGCGTTATCGGGTGCTGGGCGACTTGGCCGGCAGCGACCCGAAGCAATTGAGCTGGCGATTGATCGGTGCCGGGCATGGCACGCCAGACTACGAATTCATCATGACCCTGGACGAAGTCTGGGCCGGTTTCGGCAACGCCGGCACGGCCACCCTCAGCGGCCGGGTGTTGCGGTTGGATCGCCCGTTGGCGTTGCCGGAGCTCGACAATCAGTTCGTCGCCGTCAAACAGCGGTTCCCCGAAGCCCGGGAACGTATGCCGCTGAGCCCGAAGTTGCTGGACTGGCTGGTGTCGCCCGAGCACCGGCTGTTCCATCAACTCTGGCATGCCACGCGAGACAAATGGCACACCCTCGACGAAGACAAGCGCGACGCCCTGCGTGGCATCGGCTGGCAACCCGGGCCGCGGGACAACGAACGTGATGCTCGCGGGCCGCGCAAAGATCGCAACGGCTCGGGCGTGGATTTCTTCTTCATGCACCGGCATATGCTCGGCACGGCGCGTTCTTTCCAGCCGTTGCCGTCATGGCCACGTTTTCCATTGCCGCAACCCGAGTTGGAGCGTGATCGCCTGGGCTTTGCCCGGTATTTCGACAACGTCGACGGGACGGCACTGCCACCAACGTGGCTCGCCCGTGGTGACGAGCAATACGCCCGATGGGTCAGCGACATCAAGACCGCCGAGACCTATCACAGCAATTTCCAGGTCTGGGAATCCCGTTACCGCGACCCGCGCTATTTATCCAAACTGACCCTGGGCCAGTTCGGTTCGGAAGTGGAATTGGGGCTGCATGACTGGCTGCATATGCGCTGGGCCTCGGTGCCGCGAGATCCGTCTAACGGCCATCCGGTGCCATTCGCCCGTGACCAGGCCGACTTCGCCCAACGCTGGTTCGAACCGGAAAACGACTTTCTCGGCGATCCGTTTTCCTCCCACGTAAACCCGGTGTTCTGGGCCTTTCACGGCTGGATCGACGATCGCCTCGAAGACTGGTTTCGCGCCCACGAACGTTTTCATCCGGGAGAAGTGAGCCGGCTCGAAGTCAACGGCGTGCCCTGGTTCGCCCCGGGCCGCTGGGTCGAAATCGCCGACCCCTGGCTCGGCCCGGACACCCATGGCTGCAGCACCACGCCGGGTTTGCAGGTTGGGCGTTCGGTGGAGATGGATCCGGAAACCATGAAGTTGGCGTTGCGTATTACGTTTGGCAGTGATGACGACAAGCTGGCTCAACTGTTTCGCCGCGTGCCGCGCAGGCCTTGGTATGCGCGCAATCTCAAGGCCAAGGTGGTGTGAGCCCAGGCTCGAACCGACCGAACCTGGGGCCGTGTGCAATGACTGCTTTTGTGGCGAGGGAGCAAGCTCCCTCGCCACGATGGTACTCCTCTTCAGATCTGCTTCACCCGCCAACCCCCACCCAACGCCTTGTACAACGTCACGCTCGCCTGCACCCGCGCCAGTCGCAACTGCACGTTCATGTCCTGGGCGGCGAAGAGGGTACGTTGGGTTTCCAGTACCGTGAGTAAATCTTCAGCGCCGGCCTGGTAGCGGCGTTGGGCAATGTCGAAGGCAGTCTGGGCCTGGTGCAGTTCTTCGCTTTGCCATTGCCGTTGGCGGTCCAGGCCATGGATGCCGTTCAGGGCTTTTTCGACGTCGGCGAAGCCGTTGATGATGGCGGCGCGGTAGGCCTCCAACAGTTCTTCCTGGCGCGCGGTAGCCCGGGCTCGCTCAGCCTTCAGGCGACCATTGTTGAAGATTGGCGCGGCCAGCCCGGCGCCGAGGTTGTAGACGTTGTTGCGCAGCAACTGGTCGGCGATGTCGGCGCCGGTGGCCAGGCTCAGGCCGAGGGTGGCGGAGGGCAGCATGGCGGCGCGGGCGACAGTGATGTCGGCCTGGGCGGCGGCAAGGCGCGCTTCGGCGGCGGCGATGTCGGGGCGGCGCAGCAGCAGGTCGCTGGGCACGCCGGCATCGATGGCGGGCCAGCGCAATGCGTCGAATGGTTCATCGTCGAGTTGCAGCGATTGCACCGGTTCGCCCAACAATGCCGCGAGGGTGATCAATGCCTCGCGGGCCTGTTGCTGCACTTGCGGCAGGCGGCGTTCCTGGGCCGCCACCAGGCTCTTTTGTTGAGACAGTTCCAGGGCCGTGGCGCTGCCCGCGTCGTAGCGAGTCTGCACCAGGTCCAGCACATTGCGGGCGTTGCCCAGGTTCAACTCGGCGATGCGCTGTTGCTCGCGCAGGGACAACGCCTGGGTGTAGCTGTTGGCGACGCCGCTGAGCAGGGTCAGCTCCACGGTCGCGCGGTCGGATTGGCTGGCCGACAACGTGCTCAGCGCACTGTCCCGGGCCGCCCGTTTACCGCCCCAGAAATCCAGCTCATAAGTGGCGCTGAGGTTGGCGTCGTAGTAATCGATGGTGCGGTTGTCCCGATCCACGTCCAGCTGGCTATAGCCCTGGCCCCGCAGCAATTCCTGGCGATTGCCGTTGAGCCCGGCGGTGATTTCCGGCAGCAACGGCGCGCCGGCGATCACCGCGCTGGCCTGGGCCTGGCGAACCCGAGCCATCGCGGCGGCCAGGTCGTGGCTGTCCCGGCGCGCCTGTTCGATCAAGCGGTTCAATGACGGGCTGCCGAACTGCGTCCACCATTGTTGGTTATCCGCTCGGACACCGGGCGTATCGAGGCTCTGCCAGGCTTCGGGCGGTTGGATGCCGCTGTCCGGTGCCGACACCGGCGTGGCGCAGGCCACCAGCATCAGGCTGGCGGCCAGGAGAGTCAGGTGCGCTTTCATAAGGAGGGGTTCATTCACTGGTGAGGGCCGCGACCGGGTCGAGGCGGGCGGCCTTGCGGGCGGGCATGAAACCGAAGACGACGCCGGTGACCAGGGCGCAGCCGAAGGCGCCGAACACCGCCAGCCATTCGAAGGCCACGGCGATCTTGCCCAGCAGCAGGCCGCCGCCCACCAGCAGGGCCAGGCCGATACCGGCCAGCCCGCCGACCACCGAGAGCATCACCGCTTCGGTGAGAAACTGGCGCAGGATGTCCCGCTGGCGGGCGCCAGTGGCCATGCGGATGCCGATCTCCCGGGTCCGTTCGCGCACGGTCATGAGCATGATGTTCATCACGCCAATGCCACCCACCAGCAGAGAGATCGCCGCAATGGCCCCGAGCATCAAAGACAGCGTGCCTTGGGTGCGAGCTTCGGCCTGGATCATCGCGGCGTTGTTGGTCAGCTCGAAATCCCGCTTGCCGTCGTGCAGGCGCGACAGGGTACGGGAGACCGCCTGCTCGGCCTCCTTGACCTTGCCCGCATCCCGGGCGGCGATCACCACGTACTCGGGATGACGGGTGCCGAACAGCCGAACGCTGGCGGCGGAATAAGGGATGGCGATGCGATTGTCGGCATCCGAATCCCCGGAGCTGGCGCCTTTTTCCGCGAGTACGCCGACCACCTGGAACGGCACGTTCTCGATCAGGATGTAACGGCCGATGGGGTCGGCGACGTCCTTGAGCAGTTTTTGCCGGACCTTGTGGCCGATCACCGCCACTGCCGCGGCGCCTCGTTCATCGGCGTCGCTAAAGTAGGCGCCCTCGGCCACTGGCCAATTGAAGATGATCGGGAAGTGGGTGTCGTTGCCGCCCACGTAGCTGGTGTGGTCGAGGTTGCCGAACCGCACGCTGGCGTTCTTGCCGTTGACCGGCATGATGCGTTGCACTTCGGGCAGGGCAGCGAGGGCGGCAATGTCCTGTTCGCTGATGATGCCCTTGGCGGCGCGCGGGTTGGGGGCCGTGCCGTTGAGGTAGATGATGTTCGAGCCGAAGGCGCCCATCTGGGCCATGACCTGGCGCTTGCTGCCTTCGCCCACGGCCAGCATGACCACCACCGAGGCCACGCCGATGACGATGCCGAGTAGGGTCAGGGCGGTGCGAAAGCGATTGATCCACATTACCCGCCATGCGGCCTGCACCGCGTCCACCAGCTCGCCTTTCCAGGCGCCGTTGTGTTCGCTGCCGGCACTCAGGCGTTGGCGCAGGTCCACGGCGTGCAAGGCGTTCGGATTGGCCTGCGGTGCGGCGGTAGCGCTGTCGCTGATGATCAAACCGTCGCGGATCTCGATGATGCGCTTGGCCCGGGCCGCCACTTCACGGTCGTGGGTGATCAGGATCACCACGTGCCCCTGGCTCGCCAGTTCGTCGAGCAACGCCATCACCTCAATCCCGCTCTGGCTGTCGAGGGCGCCGGTGGGCTCGTCGGCGAGGATGATGTGGCCGCCATTCATCAAGGCCCGGGCAATCGACACTCGTTGCTGCTGCCCGCCGGAGAGTTGATGGGGGCGGTTGCCGGTGCGGCTGGCCAGGCCGAGGCGGTCGAGCAGGGCGCTGGCCCGGGCGTGGCGCTCGGCGGCGGAGGTGCCGGCATAGATTGCCGGCATCTCGACGTTTTCCTGGGCGGTGCCGGAAGCAATCAAATGGTAGCCCTGGAACACGAAGCCAAATGCTTCGCGCCGCAGCCAGGCCAGTTCGTCGCTGCCCAGGCCGGCGACGTCTTCGCCGGCAAAGCGGTACTCGCCACTGGTAGGACGGTCGAGGCAGCCTAGGATGTTCATCAAGGTCGATTTGCCGGAGCCGGACGCCCCGACAATCGCCAGGAACTCACCGGCATGAATGGACAGGTCGATGCCGCGCAGCACTTCCACCCGGGGGCTGTCGCCGCCGCCATAGGCCTTGCGAATGTCCCGCAGTTCGATCAGGGGCGTGTCCACTCAGCCTCCGCTTGCGCTGGATGGGCCGATCAGCACGCGCTCGCCTTCGCTCAAGCCGTCGAGGACCTGGGTGCGCAGGCGATCGCTGACGCCCGTACGGACGGTGCGCGGCTGGACATCACCATTGTCGGCGAGCACGCGTACCTGGTCGGCCTCTTGCAAGGCGGCGATGGGCACGGTCAGCACGTCCTTGGCCTGGGCGGCGACAAAAAACACTTGTGCGGTCATGTCGGCCATCAAGGCGCGGTCGGCGTTGTCCACGTCGAGTAGCACGGTATAAAGCACCACCCGCTCGCTGCCGCTGCGGCCGCCAGTGGGGCTGCCGCCCTGGCTGGCTTCCAATGGGCGCGGCGGCACGGGGAGGATCTGGCGAACGGTGCTGCTCCAGCGGCGACTGCCGCCGGCCAGGGTGGTGAAGTAAGCGGTCATGCCCGGCTTGACGTGGCCGATGTCGGCTTCCGAGACTTCGGCCCAGACCGTCATCGGCGACAACCGGGCGATGCGCAGGATCAACGGCGTCTGCTGCTGGGCGTTGAGGGTCTGACCTTCCCGGGCGCCGACCGCGACCACGGTGCCGCCCATCGGCGCATAAATGCGCGTATAGCCCAGTTCCGCCTCGTCGCTGCGCAGGCTGGCCTGGGCCTGGCGGATCTGGGCCTGAAACATGTCGATGCGCGCCTGGGTCGCGCGCACCTCGGCCTGGGCGGTCTGCACATCTTCTTCGCGGGTGGCGCCGCCGGCCTTGAGCTGTTGCTGGCGACGGAATTTCTGCTGCGCCAGGTCGTGCTGGGCGCGCTGTTCCTGAAGCTGGGCCTTGAGGTTCTCGATGGAAAACCGCCCGGCGTCGAGCCTGGCTTTTTGCGTGGAGGGGTCGATTTCCACCAGTAGCTGGCCTTCAGTCACTTCGTCGCCGGCTTCGACGTGGATCTTCTGGATCTGCCCGGACGCCTGGGCGCCGACGTCCACGTAGCGCCGGGGCTGCAAGGTGCCCAGGGCCGTTACGCTGTTTTCGATGTCGCCACGGGTGACCGGGACGGTGTCGAGCGGCACGCGGTCCGGCACAACCACTTGCCACGCAGCGAAAGCCACGGCCGGAAGCAGGGCGAAGGTGAGAAGCCAGGCGCGTCGGGTAGGGCGGGGACGTTTCATGCAGGGTTCCGGCCGGTGATATCGGGCCCATCGCACGGAAGGCCGGGACGGGTGGCTGTTCTGGTAAACGAGCGTTGTGGGCGGGAATTTAACGAGGGGAACCCATGGTAGCGCTTGAACGGCACCCACCCCGTGGCGAGGGAGCTTGCTCCCGCTGGGCCGCGAAGCGGCCCCAAAACCTGAGTTCTCTCCTGAAATGTGTCGTCTGCCCTGGGCCTGCTGCTCAGGCCAGCGGGAGCAAGCTCCCTCGCCACAAATGCGGGTTCCGATGCCCGATGACCTGAACGATTGAGCCCTGATACAAACCAAAGCTTTAAATCTATATGAGAATTACTATAAATTACGCAATTGAATCTGCCACCATCGTGCCATGTCCGTTTCAGGCATGCCGGGGGGGCACAGGGATAGCTGTCGCAGTCATTGCGCACGGGAGTCATGTTGGAAAACTACTATCGCGAACTGGTGTGTTTCCTGAACGCCAGGCTAGGCAACCGCCAGGCGGCCGAAGACGTGGTGCATGACGCTTATGTGCGGGTGCTGGAGCGCGCCAGCGATACGCCCATCGAGCAACCCCGTGCGTTCCTTTATCGCACCGCGTTGAACCTGGTGATCGACGGGCATCGGCGCAACACCTTGCGCCAGGTCGAGTCCCTCGATGTCCTGGACAGTGAAGAACGCTTCTTCACGCCATCGCCCCACACCAGCCTCGACCATGGCCAGCGCCTGGACATGCTGCAACGCGCCCTGGCCGAGCTGCCACCGATGTGCCGCGAGAGCTTTCTGCTGCGCAAGCTCGAAGGCCTGTCCCACCCGCAAATCGCCGAGCGCCTGGGCATTTCCAGGGCGTTGGTGGAGAAACACATCGTCAACGCCATGAAGCATTGCCGCGTTCGTGTGCGGCAGTGGGACGCGACCTGATTCGTCCCTCGCCGGTCGCACGGCGGTAAATTTTTTTTCATTGTCCTCGTTCCACTCAACAGACGACTCGCCGGCGCTTGAAATGCCGGCCGGTTCCCCAGGCTTTCCGCGCCCTGTTGAGGGACTTTTCCAGAGGACACTGGACATGACACAGGCAATTGCATCGCCCATCGTTCACGACTTGATCGGCATTGGCTTCGGCCCTTCGAACCTGGCGCTGGCCATCGCGCTACAGGAACGAGGGCCGGTCCAGGGTGAACTGGACGTGCTGTTCCTCGACAAACAGGCCGATTATCGTTGGCACGGCAACACCCTGGTGACCCAGAGCGAACTGCAGATTTCCTTCCTCAAGGACCTGGTGACCCTGCGCAATCCCACCAGCCCGTACTCGTTCGTCAACTACCTCAAGCACCACGGCCGCCTGGTGGATTTTATCAACCTCGGCACCTTCTATCCGTGCCGCATGGAGTTCAACGACTACCTGCGCTGGGTGGCCGGGCACTTCACCGAGCAGAGCCGCTATGGCGAAGAAGTGCTGCGCATCGAGCCGGTGCTGCGTGACCAGCAGGTCGAAGCACTGCGGGTAATTTCCCGCGGTGCCCAGGGCGAAGAGCTGGTCCGCGCCACGCGCTCTTTGGTGGTCAGCGCCGGTGGCACGCCGCGCATCCCCGATGCGTTCAAGTCGTTCAAGAACGACGCCCGGGTATTCCATCATTCGCAGTACCTGGCGCGCATGGCGAACCAGGCCTGCGTGAGCGGTCAGCCGATGAAGGTCGCCATCATCGGCGGCGGACAGAGCGCGGCGGAGGCTTTCATCGACCTCAACGACAGCTTCCCGTCGGTGCAGGTCGACATGATTCTGCGGGGCTCGGCCCTCAAGCCGGCGGATGACAGCCCGTTCGTCAACGAAGTGTTCTCGCCGGAGTTCACCGACTTGGTGTTCCAGCAACCCCACAGCGAGCGCGAGCGCCTGGTCAACGAGTACCACAACACCAACTATTCGGTGGTGGACATCGATTTGATCGAACGCATCTACGGGATTTTTTACCGCCAGAAAGTCTCTGGCATCGCCCGTCATGCGTTCCGCACCCTCACCACCATTGAGAAAGCCACGGCCACCGACGCGGGCGTGGAGCTGGCGGTGCGTAACAACGCCACCGGCGAGCTGACGGTGCGCTGCTATGACGCGGTGGTGCTCGCCACCGGCTACGAACGCCAGATGCATCGCACCTTGCTGGAGCCGCTGGCGCAATACCTGGGGGATTTCGAGGTGGATCGCAACTACAAGCTGATCACCGATGAGCGCTGCAAGGCCGCGATCTATATGCAGGGCTTCTGCCAGGCCAGCCATGGCCTGAGCGACACATTGCTTTCGATCCTGCCGGTGCGCGCCGATGAGATCGCCGGCTCGCTCTATGAGCACGCAAGGCATCGTGGCCAGGGGCATTCGGTGCGAGACCTGAAGCTGGCCACGGCTTAAGTCTCACCGAGCTTGCACATTCCTCAGGAAATTCTTGAGAAACTTCCTACACTCATCTTACGTCCCTCTCGGTAGCCCTGGGAGGAACGTAAACGGTTCGCTGTTCCCTCGCATTGGCAGTCCGAACCGATCAGCCGGTCGCTGAAGTAGCGTTCCGGGCCGATTTCGCCAAGCGAAACCTGATCGAATGATGCCGTTGCTGCGCACGGGCCTGGCGGCGATATGGCTGGGTCTATCCTGTATGGCGCCACAGGTGGGCGCTAAACCCGAGTCGCTGCAGGTGCTCGGACGATCCACTGTGAGCGATTATTCGGTGAGCCTGGACGAAGCCGACTGGGCCTGGCTGCGGCGCAAGGGCACGTTGCTGCTGGGCACCTCGGCACCGGATTATCCGCCGTTCAGCATCACCGGCAATGGCAACGATTACGAAGGCTTGACCGCTGACTACGCCCGGTTGATGGGGCAGTTGTTGCACGTCGAGGTGCGGGTGCAGCGGTACGCCTCGCGGGATGCATCGCTCCAGGCCCTGCGCAGCGGGGAAATCGATGTGCTTGGCACCGCCAATGGCTTCGAGGCCAGCGATCCGGGGCTGGCGATGTCCCAGGCCTATGCCGATGACATTCCTACGCTGGTGGCCAGGGTCGATGCCGGCGAGGAACTGCCCGCGGACCTGGCGGGCAAACGGGTGGCGATGCTGTATCACTACTTGCCCCCGGACAAGGTCGAGGCTTTTTATCCCGACGCCACTTTGCAGTTGTTTCCCTCGACCTTGAGCGCCATCGGCGCCGTGGCGTTCGGCCAGGCCGACGTCTACCTGGGGGATTCGATCAGCGCCCACTACCTGATCAGCAAGAACTACCTGAACAATGTCCAGCTGGTGGATCTTTCCCGCATGGAAGTGCAACCGTTCGCCTTCGCGGTCAGTCGTGGCAACAAGCAGCTGTTGCGCATCGTCAATGCCGCGTTACAGGCCATCCCCATCGGCGAACGCATGGGCATCCTGCGGCGTTGGAATGCCGGCGGGGCAAGCGTGCCGGGCCAGCAGGCGTTGCATTTCAGTGTGAATGAACAGCGCTGGCTCGATGCCCATCCGCGAATCAAGGTGGCTGTCAGCGAAAATTTCCTGCCGTTGACGTTTTTCGATGAGCACGGCCAACTCCGCGGCATCGGGGCCGATGTGCTGGCCAGGATCAGCTTGCGCACCGGCCTGAAATTCGACATCCAGCATGGCGATTCGGTGGATGACCTGGTCGGCAGGATCACCAGCGGCAAGGCCGACGTTCTGGCAACCGCGATTCCCAGCGCGGAACTCGAAGATGAGTTGCGCTTTACCCGTCCGTACCTGACGAACCCCTTCGTGCTGGTGGTGCCGGTCAAGGCGAATGACTCGCTGACGATGGATCGGATGGCCGGCAAACGGCTGGCGCTGGTGCGCGGGAACATGCTGCGCGAATACCTGCTGGAGCAGTTTCCCACGGTGCAGTTGGTGCCGGCGCAGAACCTGGCCGAGGCCATGTCCATGGTCGCCACAGGCGCGGCGGACGGCGCGATCAGTTCGCTGATCAGCGCTCGCTACATGATCTCTCGCCAGTACCGCGAGAAGCTGCAAGTCACCAGCACCGTCGGCACGGTGCCCGCCCGCGTCGCGCTGGCGACCAGTCATGACGCAGCGCAGCTCTATTCGATCCTGGACAAGGCGCTGCTGAGTATTTCCCCCGAGGAAATGGATGAGCTGACCAACCGTTGGCGCAGTGAAGTGGTAATCGATGATAGCTACTGGCTGCGCCATCGCACCGCGATTGTCCAGGGTTTCGCCATCGCCGCGCTGCTGTTGCTGCTGGCATTGGGCTGGGTTGTCTACCTGCGGCGCCTGCTCGAGCAATTGCGCGTGGCCAAGGCCAGCGCCGATGATGCCAACCGGGCCAAGACCACGTTCCTGGCGACCATGAGCCACGAAATCCGCACGCCGATGAACGCCGTGATCGGCATGCTGGAAATGGCGCTGAAAAAAGCCGAGCAAGGCGTCATGGACCGGGCCGCCCTTGAAGTCGCGTCGAGCGCCGCCCAAGGCTTGTTGGATTTGATCGGCGACATTCTCGACATCTCCCGTATTGAGTCGGGGCGGCTGTCGCTGACACCTGAGCGCGCCAACCTGCGTACGATGGTCGAGGCCGTGGCGAGGATGTTCGAGGGCCTGGCCCGGCAAAAACAATTGAACCTGCGACTGGATGTGGACGCGGCGAGCAATCAGGACGTATTGATCGACCCGATGCGCTTCAAGCAGGTGCTCTCGAACTTGCTGAGCAATGCCATCAAGTTCACCGAGCAGGGCCACGTGCGCCTGGTGCTGCGAGCCGAACCGGGAAAGGGAGGGCAGCGCCTGGCCATCCGTCTGCGGGTTGAAGACACCGGCCGCGGAATTTCAGTCCACGACCAGCAACGCTTGTTCAGCCCCTTCGCTCAAGTCGGCGACAGCACCCAGGCGGCGCGCAGCGGTTCGGGGTTGGGGCTGGTCATCAGCCGCACCTTATGCGGCATGATGGGCGGCACATTGCTGCTCGATAGCGTGCCGGGACAGGGTACGCAGGTCGAGATCCGCCTGGAGTTGCCATTGCTTGAAACGGTGGGCGAAGCGCCGGTGGTGCAGACCGAGGCGGTGATGCCCGCACGGCCGTTGAACATCCTGGTGGTCGATGATTACCCGGCCAACCGGTTGTTGCTGGTCCAGCAAATCAACTACCTGGGCCACCGGCTGCGGGAGGCCGAAGACGGTGCCGAGGGGTTGCGGGCGTGGCGCGCCGGGCAGTTCGACGCCGTCATCACCGATTGCAACATGCCGCGGATGAGCGGTTATGAATTGGCCCGCGCCATTCGCGACGACGAGCGGGACCGAGGCCTGGCGCCGACCACGATTCTCGGCTTCACGGCCAATGCCCAGCCCGAGGAAAAGGCCCGTTGCCTTGCGGCGGGAATGGACGATTGTCTGTTCAAACCCATCGGCTTGAACCAATTGAACGCGCGTCTGGCATCGGTCGTGCCCAACGGTGCGGTGGAACCGCGTGTTGCTGACGCAGACTTCGACCTGACCAGCCTGGAACAACTGACTGGCGGCGACTGGGTTTCCACCCAGGGCCTGTTGCTGGAACTGATCGACAGCAATGGACAGGACAAGGCGCGGTTGCAGACATTGTTTTCGCGCCATGACGTGTCCGGGCTGTCCGATCTGGCGCATCGGATCAAGGGCGGGGCCAGGTTGATCCAGGCACAGCGCTTGATTGCCGCTTGCGAAATACTGGAAAACGCCTGCCGCGCGGGCGAAACGTCATCGCTCGCTGCTGCGGCGGATGAGTTGCACGAGGCGATGGAGCACCTGACTGGGCGGCTCCAGGCTTACATGACAAGCAAGCCCGTTGCGCAAGGCAACGCCGGCGCCATCGACCCTACGCGCGACCGGCATTGATAGAAAACGCACACTGCCGCAGGTCGACAGGCGATTTTTCTTCCTGTTTTTGAGATTTGTCCTACAGCGTGCCTAAAGACCTTCCTCTAGCCTGACGCGACTTAACGTTCCCGAGCCGGTTCGTACCTGCCGCGTTGCCATTGGAATGCCTGCCATGCCAAATAAAGCTCTACGCATCATGATTGCCGATCCTGAGCATTATCATCGACTGCAACTAGAACGCCTGTTTAATCACCAAGGCTATTTCCGCATCGCTCCGGTGAGCGACGTGCATGAACTCCTGACGTTGGTGGACTGCGGCTGTGAGCCGTTCGACCTGGTCATCGTCAATGCCAGCGTGGCGGATGACGCCTTGGACCTGCCCGGATTCTTCCTCGACAACCCTCTGGTTCGTCATGCTTTGATCTACAACGCCCAGCAGGGCACCCCGGCGACTCGCCAGCCTTTTCTCCAGGTAAGCAACGCCCGACTGCCCGATGCGATTTCCGTGCAGCGCTTGATGAAAAGCGTCGATCCAGCGGCCAACGAGCCGGTTCCGTCCTGGGCTCGCACCGTCGGACAGCGTCACGGAACCTGACGGCACCGTTAGTCCGCACTGTCAGATCTTACAGGTGGCTGGGTCAGCCATTTGTGTCACCGTCGATGCGGTCATGGCGTCGGCGCCGTTTGCATTGTCCCCGGGGAGTTGCCTTGAAAAACGTATTGATTGTGGACGATCACCCCGTCATCCGGGGGGCGCTGCGGCTTGTATGCCAGAACGAGGGATTCAGCCAGGTCACTGATGTCAGCGGCGTGGCCGATGCGCGGGCATGTATCAAGCAGGATATCCCGGACGTGGTGATCCTGGACCTGGTCATGAATGGTTTCGATGGCCTGGACCTGCTTGTCTGGATCACCGGCCAATTTCCCGGTTGCGCTGTGCTGGTGTTCACCTCCCAGGATGCCCAGCATTTCTGCAACCGCTGCATTTCTGCCGGGGCCAGGGGGTTCGTGACCAAGAAAAGTGACCTGAAGGAGCTGATAAAGGCCATCCACGCCTTGAAGTCCGGCTATTCCTATTTTCCGCAGATGTCCGTCAGGCTGGACTTTCAACAACGTTCTGAGCAGAAAGCACTCGAGAGTCTTTCCACCCGGGAGCTGTCCATCCTGCGGATGCTGGCGATGGGCATGCGTGGCAAGGACATCGCCGAGACTTTGTTCCTCAGCCCGAAGACAGTCAGCACCTACAAGACCCGTTTGCTGGAAAAGCTCGGCTTGAGTTCCCTGGTGGGCCTGTCGGAATTTGCCAAGCGCAATCAGCTTTGAGCGTCAGAACCGAGTTCGCCCTTGCAGTGTCGATCGTCGTTCCATAGGTAGAACGCTAAGGCCGGTTTTTGCAGTCTGGTGCGTTATTGGTATGGGTTTTAAGCTGTGTCCATCGAATCTCAACCTTTGATTTGGAGACGCAGCTTGAAAAAGATCATAGGCCTCTATACCAGTCCAAGGCCGCATTGGGTTGGCGACGGCTTCCCGGTCCGTACGCTGTTTTCCTACGACAACCTGGGCAAGCACATCAGCCCGTTCCTGCTGCTGGACCACGCCGGCCCCAGCGAATTCACGCCCACCACCGAGCGGCGTGGCGTCGGCCAGCATCCTCATCGGGGTTTCGAAACCGTGACCATCGTCTACCAGGGCGAACTGGAGCACCGCGACTCTACCGGCAGTGGCGGCAAGATCGGCCCCGGCGACGTGCAGTGGATGACCGCTGCCTCAGGAATCATCCATGAGGAATTTCACTCCGAAGCGTTCGCCCGGCAGGGTGGCTTCATGGAGATGGTCCAGTTATGGGTCAACCTGCCAGCCAAGGACAAGATGGCGCCGGCCGGCTACCAGACCCTTCTCAAGCAGGACATTCCGAACATCACGCTAGAAGACGCGGCCGGCAGCGTGCGGGTAATCGCCGGGCGCTTCGAGGGGCACCAAGGCCCGGCGAAAACCTTTACACCCATCGACGTCTGGGATATCCGCCTGAACGCCGGAAAAGAGCTGACCCTGGACCTGCATGACGGCCACAGCAGCGCGTTGGTCGTGCTGCGAGGTTCGATCCAGGCCAACGGCCGCGAACGGGTCGAAGCCGGGCAACTGGCACTGTTTGATCGGGTAGGCGACCAGTTGAGCGTGCAAGCCAACAACGACGCGGTACTGCTGTTGCTCAGTGGCGAGCCGATCGATGAGCCCATCGTCGGCCATGGTCCGTTCGTGATGAACAGTGAGCAGGAAATCCACCGGGCCTTCGAGGATTTCCATTCCGGGCGCTTCGGCCGGATGGATGGCTAGTCAAGCAGCAACGCGAATCCATTGTGGGGGTGATCTCTACAGCCGCTTGAATCTGTGCCAATCTTCGCCAATCGCCTTCCTGGAGCTGTCCCGATGCTCGCCCCGATCACCGACCATCCGCTGCTGTGTGCCCTGGCATTGCTCGTGCTCGATTTGCTGGCGTGGCGGCTGGTCAGTGCCGAACGGACCTACTGGAAAATCGGCGTGCGACTGGCGATTTTCATGTTGTTCAGCATGCTGCTGTTCAACGAAGGCCTCAACCCCATGCAGACCGCACAGTGGGTCGACGACGTACCTCGGCACCTGGCGGCGACCGGCCTGCAGATTGCGTGGTGGTTGTTCGCCGCGCGAACCCTGACGGTGATGATCGGCGCGGTCATGATGCAACGGGTCGGCCATACGGGACGGCTGTTGCAGGATCTACTGGGGGCGGTGATTTTCCTGGTCGCTGTCATCGCGGCGCTGGCTTATGTGTTGGATCTGCCGGTAAAGGGCGTGCTCGCGACGTCCGGCGCAATGGCGATCATCGTCGGCCTGGCCTTGCAGAGCACCCTCAGCGATGTGTTTTCCGGCATCGTGCTCAACACCACCAAGCCCTATCAAGTCGATGACTGGATTTCCATCGACGGCACCGAGGGCCGGGTCACCGACATCGACTGGCGGGCCACGCGATTGCAGACCTCCCAGGGCAGCATGGCGGTGATTCCCAATTCCTTGGCGGCGAAAGCCAAGATCGTCAACTTCAGCCGTCCCAGCGACATGCATGGCTTGTCCATCAGCCTCCAGATCAGCCCGCATGCGCGCCCACAAAAAGTGATCGAAGCGCTGGAGCGGGCAATGATCGGCTGCCGGGCGCTGCTCGCCAGCCCGGCGCCCAGCGTCACGCTCAAGAGCGCCGGCAGCGCCGGAGCGGAATACGAGATCAGCGGTTTTGTGGCCTCGATGGGGCAAAAACGCGAAGTCCGCAATCAACTGTTCGATCTGGCGTTCCGGCATCTGCATGCATCGGGCGTGAGTCTGCTGTCCACTGGCGAAAGCGCGGCGGCCGTGGCGGTGTCGCGTCCTCGGGCATTGCTGGAAAGCTCCAGCATCTTTTCCACGCTGCGCCCGGACGAGAAAGACACGTTCAGCCAGAACATGACCCTGCAGACGTTCCGCGCCGGCGACGTGATCCTGGCGGCCGGAGAGGTCAGCGACCACCTGTTCATCATCGAGTCCGGCGTGGTCAGCGCGAGCCTCATGCGTAATGGCCAGCCCATCGAGGGCGGGCGCATGGGGCCGGGTGAAGTTATCGGCGAAGCCGGGGTCGTCGCCGAGCAAGCGGCGTTGGCGAGTTTCACCGCGAAGACGTTCTGCACCCTGTATCGCATCGAGAACAGTTACCTCAAACCCTGTCTCGAGGCCCGTCGTGACATCGGCGACGCCAAGAAAAACCTGTTGGACGTACGCATCCACCTGGCTCAGAACCTGACCCGTGACATACCCAAGCCGGTCGCCAAGAAGCGCTTTCTGCAATGGTTGCGCAGCCGGGCCTGACCTATCTCCACCGGCAGGCAACGACGCTTCATTGGTCACTCGAACTTCCCCACAATTGGCTATTTGTCCTGCGCCAGTGCAGGGCTAACGTAGCGCCACACCCAATTGTTCAGGAGTTCCCCCATGCAACCGCGTATCGATTTTTATGCCGCTTCCCCTGATGCCTACAAAGCCATGCTGGCCCTGGAGAACGCGGTCTCCAGATTGGGCCTTGAAAAGTCCCTGATCGAGCTGGTGAAGCTGCGCGCTTCGCAAATCAATGGCTGCGCGTTCTGCATCGATATGCACACCGCCGATGCGCGCAAGGACGGCGAGACCGAGCGGCGCCTGTATGCCGTGACCGCCTGGCGCGAGGCGCCGTTTTTCACCGGCCGTGAACGCGCCGCGCTGGCTTGGACCGAAGCCCTGACGCGCCTGAGCGAGACCCATGCGCCCGACGCCGACTACGAGCTGCTGAACGAGCACTTTACGCCCAAGGAAATGGTCGACCTGACCGTGGCGATCAACGCCATCAACGGTTGGAACCGCTTGGCGGTGGGCTTCCGAAAATGCCGGAGGTCTGAAAGGCGAGGTAATACCGGCTCCCACAAAGGGTAATCAACAGCCTCTCAGGCTCCAGTCATCCCGCGCCGGGAACTTCGCCCGTTTGATCTTCTTCTACCTACAACAGGCGGCGTCAGCCGTCTTTTGCAAAGGAGTCGATCATGCAAGTTCAAGTCAACAGCAACCATATTGAAGGCAGTGCCCGTTTGCAGGAATGGGTTGGCAGTACGGTGGTGGACGCGTTGCAGCGTTTCGAAGATCAGTTGGCCCGCGTCGAGATTCACGTCAGTGATGAAAATGCCCAGAAGGGCGGTGC
Source organism: Pseudomonas sp. R4-84 (assembly GCF_054130985.1). Classification (NCBI taxonomy): domain Bacteria; kingdom Pseudomonadati; phylum Pseudomonadota; class Gammaproteobacteria; order Pseudomonadales; family Pseudomonadaceae; genus Pseudomonas; species Pseudomonas sp. R4-84. The sequence continues at coordinate 3,736,427 of NZ_CP096390.1, read as the reverse complement.
CGCCGACAAGCGTTGCCAGATCGAGGCACGCGTACAGGGCCATTCATCGTTGTCGGTCAGTCACAAAGCCGAGAGCCTGGAGCTGGCCGTGGAGGGCGCTGCCGAGAAAATGCTGCACGCGCTCGATCATCAGATCGGCAAGCTCAACCCCGCCGTCGAATCGATGGGCCGCGTGACCGCACCCGTCGATGAGGCGCCGCCGGAGATGGTGGACGCCATGCTGGAGGAGGACTTCCTCGAAAACCAAGAGGCTCGTGGTAAAGAATAAAGGAGACGATCATGACCGCTCATCAACCCTTCAGCCGGCAGGTGCTGGCCGAGCTCCTGGCGTTCGACGAACAGCCGAGCCTTTCGTTGTACATGCCCACCCATCGCACATTCCCCGAGCGTAGCCAGGACCCGATCCGCTACAAGAACCTGGTGCGTGACCTGCAAACCCAACTTGAACAACAGCACCCTGGCATGGACTGCGCGCCGTTGCTGGCTCCGTTCCTGGCCTTGGTGGAGGACCAGGGTTTCTGGAATTCCAACCGCGACGGCATCGCGGTGTTCGGTGCCCGTGACTATTTCAAAGTCGTTTCGGTGAGCCAGCGCTTGCCGGAATGCGCGTTCGCCAACAGCCATCCTTATCTCAAGCCGTTGTTGCGCCTGGTGCAGTCCACCGAGCGTTACCAGGCGTTGTGCCTGACCCGCAACGAGATCTGGTTGTATGAAGGTTCCAGCGAGCAGTTGGAGAAAATCGAGCTGGCCGAACCGGTCCCGCGCAACCAGAACGAGGCGTTGGGCGATGAGCTGACGTCGGGTGACCAGCAGGGCTTCCCCAATGGTTTCAGCCGCAGCGGCGAGCGTGGCGATGCGATGATGCATGAGTCCGCCGGTGGCGGTAAGCAGGACGAGATCAACCTGGATCGCGAACGGTTTTTCCGCGCGGTGGACAAAGCCATCCTGCAACATCACTCGCAGCCTTCGGGCCTGCCGATGATCCTGGTGGCCTTGCCGGAAAACCAGGCAGTGTTCCGTGCCGTCAGTCATAACCAGCACCTGCTGACGCAGGGTATCGAGGGCGATCCTTCGCGGTTGAGCGTCGAAGAGTTGCGGGTCCAATGCGCCAAGCTCATGGCCCACAGTCACGCCGACCAAGTGGTCGATAGCCTGAATCGCTATGGCGTCGCGGTCGGCCAGGGACGCGCCCTGGACAAGCTGGCCGACATCGCCAAGGCCGCTTGGGAGGGCCGTGTCGCGATGTTGCTGGTGGAGGCGGAGCGCCAGGTTCCCGGCCAGCTGGACCCGGACAAAGGCCGGTTGATCATCGACGAGACGGGCGATGAACAGGCTCCGGATGTGCTGGACGAACTGATCCTCGCGGTGACGCGTCAAGGCGGTGAAGTGGTCGTGGTGCCGCCCGAGCATGTCATGCCGACCGACACCGGGGCAGCCGCGGTGTGCCGGTTCTGACCGATACGTGACGTAAGCCGCGCCCTGTGAGAGCTTGGTCGCGATGGCAGATTGTCAGTCATCCCTCGATGTCGACTGACCCGACGCCATCGCGAGCAGGCTCGTTCGAATGCGAAGCCTCTGGCACAGCGCATTCACCGGTTTACGACTGCTTCGCAGCCGAGCGGGAGCAAGCTCCCTCGCCACGGGGACGTCTCAAGGCTTCAGACTTTCAACACCTTACCGCTAAACGCCACCGCCACCAGCGATAGCGCAATCAAGCCGAACGCGATGCCCAGGCTGCTGCCATGGGCGACGAAGCCGATCAATGCCGGCCCTGCGAGAATGCCGGCATAACCGATGGTGGTAATGGCCGGCACGGCGATGGCTTCGGGCATCAGCGTCTGTTTACCAACGGCGGTGTACAGCACCGGCACGATGTTGGAACACCCGGCACCGACCAATGCATAACCCAGCAGCGCGGCTTGCCACATGGGCGCGACGGTCGCCATCAGAAATCCCGCGGCGGCCATCGTTGCGCCGTAAATGATCACCCGCTTGGCCCCCAGTCGATGCACCACCGAATCGCCCGTCAGCCGGCCAATGGTCATGGTCAAGGCAAACGCGGCGTAACCCAGCCCGGCATAGGCGGTATCCACTGCGCGTTCAGCGGTCAGGAACACGGCGCTCCAATCCAGCACCGCGCCTTCGGCCAGGAACACGATAAAGCACAGGATGCCGATAAACAGCACCACGCCGTGGGGAATGGCAAACGCCGGCCCAGCACTTTCACTGCCATAGGGCAGCAGGTGCGGCGCTGCCTTGAACAGCGCCACCAACAGCACGCCATTGACGACAAGCGTCGCCGCCAGCGGCGAAAGTCCCAGGCCGAGCAGGGCGCTCACACCGGCGGCGCCAATGATCCCGCCGAGGCTGAACATGCCGTGGAAACCCGACATCATGGTCTTGCCGCTGGCGCGCTCGACGATGACCGCTTGCAGGTTCACCGTCGAGTCCACGGTGCCGAGCCCGGCGCCAAACAGGAACAACGCCGCCACCAGCCACGGCAAGGAACTCATGGTCGCCAGCAATGGCAGCGCCAGGCAGACCAGAAGCGTGCCGCCACTGAGTACTCGACGGCAACCGAACCGTGTCGCCAGCGCGCCGGAAATCGGCATCGCCAGGATCGATCCGACTCCAAGGCATAGCAGCAGCAACCCGAGGGTGCCTTCGTCGAGGTTCGCCCGCACCTTGGCATAAGGCACCAGCGGTGCCCACGCGGCGATGCCGATTCCGGCGATGAGGTAGGCGACACGGGTGGACATCTGCTCCAGGCGCCCTGGAACAAAGGTAGGTGGAGGGGTGATAGCGGTCATGAATCGTCCTTGGCGTTCGTGCGGTGCGGTCAAGCGGGCAGGGAGGCGCCTATGCTTGCATATCCACTGACCGCACCGCGACCCCAACGTGCCAAGGCACTGGACGTGTCCTGTCGGAACCCGCGCGAGTCATCGCGCGTGATACAACCTGAGGCTGATCACATGGTCAGCCTCCACCTCGAAATACACCAGGGCGGTGGGGAAGTCGGATTCTGCATCGAAGCATTCGACGACCACATTCCGGGCCGACGTTCCATGAACCGACAAGCGTAGGGCTTTGCGCAGCAACCGCTTGATCTGAGGTTGGACCGGGATGGGCGGACGGCCCTTGCGCACCCGCTCGCAAAAGTCCAGCGTCACTTCCCGGGGCGTGGGCGGCGGTGGCGAGGCGAGGCCCGCTTCTGCAAACAACCGATTGAGCTGATCGGCCGCGGAGACGGCTCGCGGAAAACCCGCGAACGCCGAGGCCTGTACCACCAGCTCAATCATCTCTCCCGGCGCCAACCCTGATGCGAGCCCGGTTTTCAAATGCACGCTAAGGGGAGGACCGACCATTCCGGCCGCCACGATGGCGGCCAGCGTTGCGCCTTCTCGCAGGCGCGGGTCGAGGCCGGGACGACTCTGCAAATGACCGTACACCACACCGACGGCGAGTTCGCCAAGCGCCGGAGCAGTGTGGAACAACGCGTCGAGTCGCGCGCCGCCGTCGGGTACCAGTTCGATGAAGTGTTTTCGGCCTTCGCTGTAGAGCTCTGCCATGGGCGTTGAGGTGCGCTTGTCTTTCATGATGAGTCCTTGTCCGGGCGTGACTTGCCTACGTTACGAGCTAGCCAGCCAAGTCGCACCTGTCGGACCTTACAGGTGACGCCCCGGTGTTTTGCGTGTACCGAACCGGCATTGCAGCATTTCCATCGGCAGATCCGATTGGCGCTGGAGGATGTGCAGAACCGATGACAGGGTTATTGATGCTATATCCGTGTGTGCTCGGTCGGTGGATTGGCCTAGAGTAGCGACTTCCCCAGGCTTATTCCGGACCGACGCATGGCACAGTTCTACGACGCACGCGGCAATGTTTATGGAGTCGTTTCCCCGCAGCAAATCCGTGCCGAGGGGATCGATCTTCCGCCGTCTGCCGTCCAGGCAGCGCGAACGCGCCAAGCCTGGAGTTGTGCCGCGGTGCAGGCTTTTTGCGCATGGGCGCCAGGCGAAGCGCCGCCGGACGCCAAGGCCCATCGCAGTGATGGCCTGCTGATTGGCCCGTTCCAGGACGAGCCGCCATTCGATGTGTTGATCGTTAATACCGATGGAACGCTGGCCGAGCGCAGCGGCAATGGCTTGACGATTTTTTCCCTGGCCCTGCAAGAGCGAGGTCTGCTGCCGGAGGACATGGACTTTTTGCTAAGGGTCCATCACGACAAACCCGAAGGTGTCTCACCGTTGCAAACGACGGTTCGCGCCGCCGAGTTCGAAGGCGTGCAAGGGTTCTGGCTGGATCTGGGCAAACCGCTGTTCGGACCCCGTGCCGTCGCTGCCCAAGGGGTGGAAAAAGTGACGTCCGGCCGGTGCGAAACAAGCCGGGTGCCTGCGCTTCATGCGTTGGATCCGGCGTGGGGCAATAGCCAGTTCGTGCGTATCGGCAACCCCCACTGCGTGACGTTGGTCGATGACGTGGAGGCATTGCCGAGTCTTTCACAGATGCGCGCGCCGATGCTGTCGCAGAGCCTGACCGCCATTGCCTATGCCACCCCCGGCGGGGCGGGCGATCCTTGTCCGGCGGGGATCAATCTGCAATGGGCGTGGCGCGCGGGCGAAGGGCAAGTCGCGGCGCGGGTGTTCGAGCGGGGCGAAGGCCCTACCGCGTCATCAGGCACCAGCGCCAGCGCCGTGGCCAGTGCCGCCTGGCGGTTGGGGTGGGTGAGGGCGGGGGTGGTGAGGGTGGTGATGCCCGGCGGTACGGCGCCGATCCTGCTGGAGGAAGAGGCAGGCGAGCTGGTGCGGGTCAGGTTGTTTGGCGCGGCGCGGTCGATGACGTCTTCGCGAGCAAGCTCGCTCCCACAGTAGATCTCCAGCGGGCGCGGATTTCAGGTATCACACCAATCCCCTGTGGGAGCGAGCCTGCTCGCGATGGCGTCAGCTCAGTCACATAGATATCAACTGACAGACCCCTATCGCGAGCAGGCTCGCGATGGCGTCAGCTCAGTCACATAGACATCAACTGACAGGCCCCAATCGCGAGCAGGCTCGCTCCCACAGTAGATCTCCAGCGGGCGCAGATTTCAGGTATCACACCAATCCCCTGTGGGAGCGAGCTTGCTCGCGATGGCGTCAGCTCAGCCGCATAGATATCAACTGACAGCCCCCTATCGCGAGCAGGCTCGCTCCCACAGTAGATCTCCAGCGGGCGCAGATTTCAGGTATCACACCAATCCCCTGTGGGAGCGAGCCTGCTCGCGATGGCGTCAACTCAGCCGCATAGATATCAACCGACAGCCCCCTATCGCGAGCAAGCTCGCTCCCACAGTAGATCTCCAGCGGGCGCAGATTTCAGGTATCACACCAAGCCACTGTGGGAGCGAGCCTGCTCGCGATGGCGTCAGCTCAGCCGCATAGATATCAACCGACAGCCCCCTATCGCGAGCAGGCTCGCTTCCACAGGTATAGGGGATTTCAGGTCAACTGCGGCCCGAACTCTACCACCGGCATCTGCCGCTTCATCAGCACTTCGCCTTTGCGAATCGAGTAAAGCGGCAGGCCCTGGCTGCGGATCACTTCGTAGTCGCTGTCGGCAGAAAGGACCAGCAGGTTCGCCGGACGCCCAGGCTCCAGCCCGTAGCGCTCGCCCAGGGCCATGGCCTTGGCACTGTTGTCGGTGACCAGGTCCAGGGCGCTTTGCAGGTTGCGATAGCCGAGCATATGGCAGATGTGTAGCCCGGCTTCGAGCACGCGCAAGATGTTGCCATTGCCCAGCGGGTACCATGGATCGACGATCGAATCCTGGCCGAAACACACATTCATTCCGGCTTCGAGCAGTTCATTGACCCGGGTGACGCCGCGACGCTTGGGGAAGTTGTCGAAGCGTCCTTGCAAATGGATGCTTTCAGTCGGGCACGATACGAAGCTGATTCCAGAGTGGCCGAGCAGGCGGAACAGCTTGGCGCAGTAAGCGTTGTCGTAGGAGCCCATCGCCGTGGTATGGCTGGCGGTCACCCGCGCGCCCATGTCGCGACTGCGCGCTTCTTCGGCGAGCACTTCGAGGAAGCGCGAGTGCGGGTCGTCGGTTTCATCACAATGCACGTCCACCAGGCAGCCGGTGCGCTCGGCCAGGTCCATCAGGAACTTCACCGAACTGACACCCTGGTCGCGGGTGTATTCGAAATGCGGAATGCCCCCCACCACGTCGGCGCCCATGCGGATCGCTTCTTCCATCAGCTCGCGGCCGTTGCGGTAGGACTCGATGCCCTCCTGGGGGAACGCGACGATTTGCATGTCGACCAGATGGCGGCTTTCCTCGCGCACTTCGAGCATTGCCTTGAGCGCCGTGAGCGCCGGATCGGTCACGTCGACGTGGGTGCGCACGTGTTGGATGCCATGGGCGGCCAGGGCCTGGAGAGTCTTCTTGGCGCGGGTCTTGGTGTCTTCTTGGGTGATGGTGGCCTTGCGTTCGCCCCAGCATTCGATGCCCTCGAACAGCGTGCCGCTCATGTTCCAGCGCGGTTCACCGGCGGTCAGTGTGGCGTCCAGGTGTATGTGCGGCTCGACGAAAGGCGGCACCACCAGGTTGCCTCCGGCATCAATGTCTTCGGGGCCCAGGCTGGGGGCTTCGGTCTGGCGGGCGATGCTGGCGATCAGGCCGTTTTCCAGGTGCAATTCATGCAAGCCTTCGCGGTTGCGCAGGCGGGCGTTGATGATGTGCATCAGGCGAATCCTTTAGAGGTCTTGTAGGGGCGCGTCAGCGGTGCGAGTGCCTGTTACGCCGATCAATAGCACATACGTTAGCGCGCCGGTGGCGATTCCTACCAGCGGTGCGATCCATGGCGAGTTGAACGCCGCAACGGTGCCGACGGCATAGGCACCCAGCCCAGGCCAATTGAACGCAGGCAGTTGCGCCTGCGCCAAGCGAGGATAGCGCCCACGCCAGCGGAAGAAGAAGTCGGCCATGATGACCCCGCCAATCGGTGGAATCACGGTGCCGAGCAGGATCAGGTAAGGCACCAGCAAATCGTACATGCCCAGCAACGCCAACAGGGTGCCGATCGCGGCGCCGACCAGCGTGACCGCCCTGCGTCGGCGAGTGCGCAGCAGGTTGCAACCGGCCACGGCGAAGTTGTAGATGGTGTTGTCCTGGGTGCTCCAGATATTGAGCAGCAGCATCGCCATCGCCGCCATGGCGAAGCCCTGCAACAACAGAACTTCGACGACGTCGGGCTGCTGGTAGACGATGGCACCGTATGCGCCGATCAACACCATCAGGCCATTGCCCAGGAAAAAGCCGATCAGGCTCGCCAGCACCGCGACCTTCGCCGAGCGGGAAAAACGTGTCCAGTTGGTCGCCTGCGTGGCGCCGCTGACGAACGTGCCGAAAACCAGGGTGATTGCCGTAGACCAATCCAGATTACCCGTTGGCACAACCGCCAGCAGGCCATCGAGGCCGCCGACCTTCTGCGTCGCGACCCACATCGAGAGCATCAGCAACAACAGCATGGCCGGCACGGCGATGTACGACAGGATCTCCAGCCCGCGATAGCCGATATAAGCCGTGGCGCAGAATCCCAGGCCGAACAGCACCATCAGCCCCAGCACCGTGCCCTGGCCCAACTCGAAATACTTGCCCAGCACCACCGCAGCGGTGGCCGTGCCCCAGGCGTACCAACCGATCTGGGTAAAGCCCAGGATCAGATCGCTGAGCTTGCTGCCTACTTCGCCAAAACAGAGGCGGCCCATCAACACTGAATTGAGCCCGCTCTTGAACGCGATGTAACCCAGGCCTGCGGCATAAAGGCCCAGCAACAGATTGCCGATGACGATGACGCCGAGCATGTCCGCGAAACCGAACGCCACGCCCAGCTTGCCACCGGCAAACATGGTGGCGGTGAAAAACGTAAAGCCCAGCAGCACCATGGCCGTGGAAGCCAGGCCCTTGCGTGCGCTCATCGGGACTTCACTCAAGGGGTAGTCATTACCGGGATCGTTCTGGGTCATGTGGCGGGTCCTTGCGGAGAGAGAAAAAGCGCAAGCGTGCAGCGGCCGTGCCAAGCGAGCGATCGCCGGTTATTTATAGACAATCCCGTTGGGTTGGGTGGGTTTCGAGGAACAAAAGTGGTGCAGGGATGGTTCACGTTGGAACACGGAGGGGCCGTGTGGGAGCGAGCTTGCTCGCGATAGCGTCAGGTCAGCCACATTCCCATCAACTGACGAATCGCTATCGCGAGCAAGCTCGCTCCCACACCATAAAGATTTCAGGTAGGGGAAAGCGGCCCTAAGAACCGCAACACCGCCGCGACGATGGCTTCCGGCGCATCCTCCTGAACCAGATGTCCAGCGTTCGGCACGGCCTGAAACAGCGCCCCCGGAATCATCTTGTGCAGCGCGCGGCCACGCTCGATGGGGATCCACTGGTCATCTTCACCCCACAATATCTGGGTCGGGCAGCGTACGCTGGGGTACAGCCCTTCGACCTCACGGGTGTAGCGCTCGTCCATCTGCGCAATCTGCCGGTAGAAGGCCGCCTGGCCCGGATCGCCAAGCCACGGCTTCACGTAGGGCGCCAGTTCTGCGTCGGAGATGTCTCGTTTCATCGCGCCGCGGACATAGGTCGGCACGATGGCGCGCTGAATGTAATCGGGCAGGCCGCTGAACGCCGCTTCATGCTGGCGCACATGCTGGACGAAAGGCGAACCCCAGGGCGACAGGGCCACCGGGTCGATCAGGGTCAGGCTTCGGTAATCCTTGCCATCGAGCAGATGTGTACGCAGCGCGGTGGCGCCGCCAAAGTCATGGGCCACTACGTCTGGACGTTCCAGGTTCCAGTGTTCCAGCAATTGGGCAAGCAGTGTGTTCTGCACGCCCAGGGACACGTCGGCGTCCGGTTGCGCAGATTGGCCATAACCCAGCAGGTCGAAGTAATGCACTTTGTGCGTGGCGAAGAAGAGCGGGGCGATGCGGTGCCACACATGGGAAGAAAAGGGCGTGCCGTGGACAAACACCAGCGGCGGGCCGTCGCCGTGGATGGCGTAGCGGACGGGGTGTCCGTTGAACTGGTAGACCTGATCCAGCGGCCAGTGAGTCATGATCGTATCCTCTTGGCATGTTTAAGCCAGAGAGCATAGACACAAAAGCTGCAGCTCCCTCGCCACAGCAGGTTTGGTTACTCCCCGTGATAGATGCAGCCGCTGGTGCAGGTCTCGTGGATGCGAATGGCGCTGAGTTCCGGCAGCAGCGGCTTCAACTCATTCCAGATCCACTTGGCCAGGACTTCGCTGGTCGGGTTTTCCAAGCCAGGAATGTCGTTGAGGTAGTTGTGGTCCAGGCGCTCGTAGAGCGGCTTGAAGATCGCCTTGATTTCCGAGAAGTCGCGAATCCAGCCCGTGTGCGGGTCGATGTCACCGCTGAGGTGGATAGCCACCTTGAACGAGTGACCGTGAAGACGGCCGCACTTGTGGCCTTCGGGTACGTGGGGTAGGCGGTGGGCGGATTCGAAGGTGAATTCTTTGAAGATTTCCACAGGTTCAGGCTCTTTAAGGTAGCGGTCGCGAGGCAGGCGGCGGAGTTTATCAGGTTGATCCGTGTGATGCGCGAGCATGCTGACTAAAGGGTCAGCAAACGCTCGCCCCATCCACCGTTGGCCGTCAGTTCAAGGAACTCATCGCCGAGCCGGCGGCTTTCGTCCATCGCCGTGCGCCAGTATTTACGGCGGCTCGGGTCATCGCCCATGAAGCGCTTGAAGTCGTTGCGATCCGGCAGTTTGCCGTAGGGCAGGCGAGCCAGGTATTCGCGCGATGGCGCGAGCAACAGCACGTTCTGGAGGCGTTCGGCGTTGCCCCTGCGCCATGGCAGGCCCTTGTCGAACCAGCCGGGAATGACCCGATCGGTGAAGTGTGGATAGAGGACTATGTCGTCGCCGCTGTAGGGCAGGTCGAGGTGATAGTCCAGCAGACCGCCGTCGCGGTAGGTGCCGGCGCCGGCGCCGGGGAGGTCGCGCACGCCTTCCATTACCATCGGGATCGAGCCCGACGCCAGCAACGCCTGGCGCAGGTTATCGGCGGTCAGCGGCACGAAGCGCGACGGGAAGTCTGTCAGCGGATTCAGCGGAGGCGCCAACCGAGGATCGTGTACGATCAGCCGCTCAAAATGCCGCGACAAGCGTGCGCGGCCCCGCAAGTTGTCGGCAATCACCGACGACAAGCCCAGGCCCAGCCGGCCACGGTGGTCCAGTGCCAGCAAGCCGTGGCTCTTGACCACCATGATATTGAGCCGGTAGAGCGGGTTATCGAGGATCGTCAGGTCCCGGCCTTCCAGCAGGTCGTCGAGCATGCGCTGGGAGCTTTGGCTGACGCCGGCCATGGTCACGCCTTTGGCGAAGCTCTGTTCGTTATACAAAGTGCCCAGGCGCCGGATACCCTCGGCGGCGTTCGGCAGACAGGCGCTGGCAAAGCGCCAGGAGCCAACCGAAGCCCCGATCAACGACCGCTCTCGCGGCGCGGCGGGGAGCCATTCGCCGAACAGGGCCAGGTCCAATCCCTGGATGCCCAAGGCTTTCGGGCCACCGGCGGCACCCGGCAGGATGCCAACATCGGCGGCCTTGAGGCCCGCCTCGCGGATACGCTTGAAGGCGCGGGAGCCGGCCTTGACGGTGAGGGCTGGGAATTTGATATGGATGGCGGTCATACCGGTCTCTGATACTGGCAAGCGATGAATTATAACGACACAAAACCCCGTAGGAACGAGCTTGCTCACGATAGCGTCAGCCCAGTTGCATCGATGGCAACGCAAAGACCGCTGCTGCCAGCAAGCTCGCTCTCAATTGATGTGTGTCCAATGATGGCAATTCAGTTTCAGTTAAGTTCACCCCGATAAAGTTTCCCGGTGAAGATTATAAGAAGGAGATAATCCGTGAACCGCCTGACTGCCTTTATTCTCGTGACGCTCATGGCCTTTGGCGCTGGCCTGGCTCAAGCACGAGATCTCCATCGCCATGAGATCAAAAAGCTGGTGGACGCTGGTACCATCCTGCCTTTTGACAAGCTCAACGAAGCGGCCCTGGCCGAACACCCTGACGGCACCGTGATTGATTCAGAGCTGGAAGATGAATACGGCAAGTACCGTTACAAGGTGGACCTGCGCGATGCGGATGGCATCGAATGGGAACTGGAACTCGACGCCGTCAGCGGCAAGGTGCTCAAGAATCATCAGGATACGTAATGAAGCTTAGTTTACGCGCCCGCAGCCGCTGGGCGCTGGCGCTGCTGGCGTTCTGTTCACTCGCCATGGCCCGGGACCTGGACCAGGACGAGGCCCTGCAACTGCGCCAACAGGGCGTGATCCTGCCGCTGGAGCAATTGCTCCAACAAGCGCTGGACCGCCATCCTGGCGCCAAGTTGCTGGAGGCCGAGCTGGAGGAAAAGCACGGCGTCTATATTTATGAAGTCGAGCTGCTGGATACCGACGGCGTAGTGCGCGAACTGGACCTGGAGGCCGCTACCGGCCGTTTACTCAAAGATAAGGAAGACTGATGCGCCTGCTCCTGGTGGAAGACCACGTTCCCCTGGCCGATGAGCTGATGGCCGGGCTTGCGCGGCAGGGTTATGCGGTGGATTGGCTGGCCGATGGTCGTGATGCGATCTATCAGGGCAGCAGCGAGCCCTACGACCTGATCATTCTGGACCTGGGCCTGCCGGGCGTTCCTGGGCTTGAGGTGCTGACGCAATGGCGAGCCGGTGGCCTGGCCACGCCGGTGTTGATCCTCACCGCCCGCGGCTCCTGGGCCGAGCGCATCGAAGGGCTCAAGGCCGGGGCCGATGATTACCTGACCAAGCCCTTTCACCCCGAAGAACTGCACTTGCGCATCCAGGCGCTGCTGCGTCGTTCCCACGGCCAGGCCAATCAACCGACGCTCCAGGCGGCCGGGTTGCACCTGGATGAAGGGCGCCAGTGCGTGATTCGTGACGGAGCGGAGATCCAGCTGACCGCCGCCGAGTTCCGCTTGTTGCGCTATTTCATGTTGCACCCCGAGCAAATCCTCTCCAAGAGTCATCTCGCCGAGCACCTGTATGACGGAGAAACCGAGCGCGATTCCAATGTGCTGGAAGTCCACGTCAACCACTTGCGGCGCAAGCTGGGGCGCAGCGTGATCGAAACCCGTCGCGGCCAGGGATACCTGTTCGGCGGGCAGACGCAGTGAGATCCATCCAACGGCGCCTGAGCCTTGGGCTGATCGGTGTGATGGTCGTGGTCGGCCTCGTCCTGGCGCAGACCAGCCTGTGGCTGTTCGAACTAGGCTTGCAGCGTTATCTGGAAGCGGGGCTGCGTAACGACAGCGAGAACCTGTTGGTAGCTTTGGTCCGTGGCCCGCAAGGTTTGCAGTTGGACGAGCGGCGCTTGTCACCGGCGTATCTGCGGCCGTTTTCCGGGCACTATTTCCGCATCGATTTCGCCAACGAGCATTGGCGCTCCCGCTCCCTGTGGGACCAGGAACTGCCCCGGCTCGACCATCCGGGCCTGCACAGCAATCTGCAACTGGGCCCCGAAGGCCAGAGGCTGCTGGTACTGCGCACCGACTATCGGCGCTTGGGCCAGGCAATTTCCATCAGCGTGGCCCAGGACTACACGCCCGTGCGCGACAGCTTCCTGAGGATGCAGCAGGTCGGCTTGGGGCTCGGCCTGGCCGGGTTGCTGCTGATCCTGTTACTCCAGCGCCTCACGGTACATCGCGCGTTGCGTCCGTTGGAAAAGGCTCGGGAGCAGATTGCCCAGTTGCAACGCGGGCAGCGCTCGCAGCTCGATGAGCAAGTGCCCAGGGAGCTGGAGCCACTGGTGGCGCAGATCAACCATCTGCTGGCCCACACCGAAGACAGCCTCAAGCGCTCACGCAACGCCCTGGGCAACCTGGGCCATGCCTTGAAGACCCCGCTGGCGGTGCTGCAAAGCCTGGCGTCGAACGAAAAGCTCGACCCTTATCCGGAACTGCGCAAGTTGCTGCTCGAACAACTGGAGCAGGTTCGCCAGCGCTTGAACCGCGAACTCAATCGCGCCCGGTTGTCCGGTGATGCGTTGCCCGGGGCGCACCTGGACTGCGACGCCGAACTGCCGGGATTGCTGGCGACGCTGAACATGATCCATGGCGAGCATCTGCATCTGGCCTACGTCGGGCCGCCCGGCTTGCACCTGCCTTGGGATCGTGAAGACCTGCTGGAACTGCTGGGCAACCTGCTGGACAACGCGTGCAAATGGGCTGACGCCGAAGTGCGCCTGAGCGTGAGCGAGACGGTCGAGGGCTTCAGCCTAGTGGTGGAAGACGATGGGCCGGGCATCCCCGCGGAGCGCCGCGACCAGGTATTCAGCCGAGGCACGCGGTTGGATGAGCAAACCGACGGCCACGGCCTGGGGCTGGGCATCGTGCGCGACATCGTCGACACCTGGGGCGGGACGCTGGCGCTGGGTGACAGCGAGTGGGGCGGCTTGAAGGTCGTGATCGACTTGCCCAAGCGCTGAAACACGCTAATGGTGCCGCTGAGCCCTGGGGGAGCGAGCTTGCTTGCGATAGCGTCAGTTCAGCCAAATGAATATCAACTGACCCACCGCCATCGCGAGCAAGCTCGCTCCCACACTGGATCGGCAGTGAATGCGAAACCCGCCGCATGACCCTTGCAGCTTGCCGCCGCTTCCTGCAAAGTCGCGACCTTTTTGTCCGGTGGCTTTCCATCGCTGTGCTTTGAGGTAACGATGATAAATGCAGTAATTGCGGCGGTTGGCGTCATGCTGGTGCTCAGCCTGTCCCGCGTGCATGTGGTGATCGCGCTGATCGTCGGCGCATTGGTGGGCGGCCTGACGGGCGGCCTGGGGATCGAGGCGACGCTCAAGGCGTTCAATGCAGGCCTGGGTGGCGGCGCTACGGTGGCGCTGTCCTACGCATTGCTGGGTGCTTTCGCCGTGGCGATCGCCAAGTCCGGCATGGCTCACGCCTTGGCCGACAAAGCCCTGGCCATGGTCGACCGCCAGGACGCCGCCGGCGGCACGGGCGTCAAGTGGGTGCTGATCGGCCTGCTGGGTACCGTCGCGGTCGCTTCACAGAATATCCTGCCGATCCACATCGCCTTCATCCCGCTGCTGGTGCCGCCACTTTTATATGTACTGACCAAGTTGCAGATGGACCGCCGGTTGATCGCCTGCGTCATGACCTTCGGCCTGATCACGCCCTATATGTTCCTGCCGGTGGGCTTCGGCAATATTTTCCTTAACGAAATCCTGTTGGCCAACGTCGCGAGAAGTGGCGTGGACGTCAGCGGCATCAACATCACCCACGCCATGGGCATCCCGGCGCTGGGCATGGTGTTTGGCCTGGCGCTGTCGTTTATCACCTATCGCAAGAAACGCGTCTATGACCTGAAGAAAATCGCTCGCGCCGAGCAGGTGGCGGTGCGCTATAACCCGCTCAGCCTGTTGGTGGCGGGGTTGGCGATCGCGGCGGCCTTTGCCATCCAGCTGCTGCTCGACTCGATGATCATCGGCGCCCTGGCCGGCTTCCTGATCTTTTCTGTCTCGGGTGTGGTGCGTTGGCGCGAGACCGATGACCTGTTCACCGAAGGCATGAAGATGATGGCGATGATCGGCTTCATCATGATCGCCGCGTCGGGGTTCGCCGAGGTGATGAAGGCCACCGGTGAAGTCCAGAGCCTGGTTGAAACCTCGGCGGCCTGGATCGGCCACAACAAGGGCGTCGGCGCATTGCTGATGTTGCTGGTGGGATTGTTGGTGACCATGGGCATCGGCTCGTCGTTCTCCACGGTGCCGATCCTGGCGACTATCTTTGTGCCGCTGTGCCTGCAACTGGGTTTCAGCCCGCTGGCGATCGTCTGCATCGTCGGCACCGCCGGCGCCTTGGGCGATGCCGGCTCGCCTGCCTCGGACTCGACGCTGGGCCCGACCTCCGGCCTGAACATCGACGGCCAGCATCACCACATCTGGGACACCGTGGTTCCGACCTTCATCCATTACAACCTGCCGTTGCTGGTGTTTGGTTGGGTGGCGGCGATGGTGTTGTAGGCCAAGACCGCGTTGCCTTCATCGCGAGCAGGCTCGCTCCCACAATGGATCGCATTTTCCTGTGGAAGCGAGCTTGCTCGCGATGGGGCCCTTGAATTCAGCGACCCTGCCAACTGACTGTTCACCTTGTCCTACAGTTTTGCCGTGGGCTGCCGTTAACCCAGCTAACCACACCATAAAACCTACAAGAGTGAACAGCATGCGCCTGAGCTTGAAGGCTAAAGTCCTGTCCCTGGCAATACTGCCGGTATTGCTGTCCGCCGTGATCATCAGCCTGACCACTGCGTTCATCTTGAAGGAACAGGCCAGCAAAGAAGTCCAGCAAACCCGCGAGCGCCTGCTCAGCGAGGCCAAGGCCACCCTACAGAATTATGTCGCGGTCGGGCTGACGGCCATCAAGCCGCTCTACGATGCCGCCGCGCCCGGCGATAACGAGGCGCGTGCCCAGGCGATCAAGTTGCTGTCCAATATCAGCTACGGCAAGGACGGCTATTTCTTCGGCTACGACTCCGAGACCATTCGTCTGTTCAAGGCCAACAGCCCTGATGGTGTGGGCAAGAGTTTCAAGGACAACCGCGATCCGAACGGTGTCTACGTCAACCGTGACCTGGTGAAAGTCGCCAAGGACGGCACGCATTACCTCGAATACAGCTCGCCGCTGCCGGGCAGCAAAGACCTGGTGCCGAAGCTCGGCTACACCGAATACTTGTCCAAGTGGGACCTGGCGGTGGGCAGCTCGGTGAATCTGGATGGCATCGAAGGTCAGGTGGCGTTGGTGGAAGCCAAGGTCCACGATCGGCTGCAAGGCGTGATCCTCAGCATCATCGGGATTGCCGCCGTGGTGTTGCTGGTGATCGCGGTGGTGGGCCTGGTGCTCGCCAACACCATCCTGCGTCCGTTGCACCTGATGAAGGACAACCTCGACGACATCGCGGCGGGAGAGGGCGACCTGACCCGGCGCCTGGCGATTACCAGCCAGGATGAACTGGGCCAACTGGCCGGTTCGTTCAACCGTTTCGTCGACAAGATCCACGGCCTGGTGCGGCAGATCACCGACATGACCTCGCAGCTGACCGGGCTGGTGACGCAAGTCTCCGAGCAAGCCCAGCGTTCAGAGCAGGCCATGGAACGCCAGCGCCACGAAACCGACCAGGTCGCCACCGCGATCAACGAGATGTCCTCCGCCGCCCAGGAAGTCGCCCGCAGTGCCCAGGGCGCCGCCGTCGCGGCCCAGCAGACCGACGAAGAAGGCCAGTCGGCCAAGCGCGTGGTGGCCGGCAGTATCCAGCAGATCCATGCGTTGGTGAACGATATCCGCAGCAGCGGCGTGTCCTTGGACAGCCTGCAACAGGACGTGGCCTCGATCGTCAGTGTCCTGGGAGTGATTCGTTCGATCGCCGAGCAGACAAACCTGCTGGCCCTTAACGCCGCCATCGAGGCCGCGCGGGCCGGCGAAGCGGGACGCGGTTTTGCGGTGGTCGCCGATGAGGTCCGCGCCCTGGCCAGCCGGACCCAGCAAAGCACCCAGGAAATTCAGGGGATGATCGACCGGTTGCAGTCCGGCACCCATGCGGCGGTGGAAGCGATGCGCCGTTCCAGTGAGGCCGGCGATGGCACGTCGGAACGGGCCAATGAGGCTGGGGCTTCACTGGACACCATGGCGCAGCTGATCGGCACCATCAACTCGATGAACGCCCAGATCGCCAGTGCCGCCGAAGAACAGACCGCGGTAGCCGAAGAAATCAACCGCAGCGTTCACCAGATCGCCGTGGCCGTGGACAGCGTTGCCGACGAAACCCAACTCGGCGCCCAGACCTCCCGCAGCCTGGCCGACCTGGGCCAGCGCCTGGGCAAGCTGGTGGGGCAGTTCCGGATCTGATCCGGGCAGCAGGAGCTGCCGAAGGCTGCGATCTTTCGCTTTCGATCCAGATGTGCCGCCTGGCTTGCCAGGCCCTATCGGAAGCGGAGGATCGCAGCCTTCGGCAGTTTCTGTCGGTCATCCTGTGGGAGCGAGCAAGCGAGCTCCCACAGTTGTTCTTCGCCGCCTGCATAGCCGGATCAGTGCCTGGGCTATGGCTCGCGCACCCTGTATCAACACGCCGAACGGCACATCCACCGCAATGTCGGTCGAAAAGCGGCGGGGTAGGCCACGTCCGGCCAGGCGGTGTTGATTTGGGTTCATGGCGCGCAGCAGACGCGACGGCACTCCGGCGAGTCCTGGCGGACTAATGTGTATCTGCCAAGGACATGGAAAGCAAATGAACCGCAAGAACCTCCAAAACAAATCACAGATGTTGCTGCTGATCCTGGTCAGCATCGCCTTCGTCTGGATCCTGCTGCCGTTCTACGGAGCGGTGTTCTGGGCCGTCATCCTGGGCATCGTCTTCGCGCCGCTGCAGCGGCGGCTGCAATTGAAACTCAACTGGCCGCGCAACCTCACGACGCTGCTGACCCTGACCAGTTGCATGCTGATCGCTGTCTTGCCGGTCATCGTCATCAGCACCTTGCTGGTCCAGGAAGGCGCGGCACTCTACAAGAGCCTGGAAAGTGGCGAGCTGGACGTTGCCGATTACCTGGCCCGCTTCAAGGAAGCATTGCCCCCGTACTTCCAGCACCTGCTGGACCGTTTTGGCCTGGGCAACCTGAGCGGGTTGCGGGACAAGATCGTCAAGAGCGCGATGCAGGGCAGCGAATTCTTCGCCACCCAGGCGTTCAGTTTCGGCCAGGGGACGTTCCAATTCCTGGTGAGCTTTTTCGTGATGCTCTACCTGCTGTTCTTTTTCCTGCGCGACGGTCCGGAACTGGTGCGCAAGGTTCGCTTTGCCGTGCCATTGGCGGAGCACCAGAAGCGCCGCCTGCAGTTGAAATTCAACCGGGTGGTGCGGGCGACGGTGAAAGGCAACCTGTTGGTAGCGATTACCCAGGGCGCACTGGGCGGCTTGATCTTTTGGGTGCTTGGCATTCCGACAGTGCTGCCCTGGGCGGTGCTGATGGCGTTCCTGTCGCTGCTGCCAGCCGTGGGAGCGGGCATCGTCTGGGCGCCGGTGGCGGTGTATTTCCTGCTGTCGGGGGCGATCTGGCAGGGCGTCGTGCTGACCCTGTTCGGTGTATTCGTGATCGGCCTGGTGGATAACTTCCTGCGGCCGATCCTGGTGGGCAAGGACACCAAGATGCCCGACTACATGGTCCTGGTCTCGACACTGGGCGGGCTGGCGGTGTTTGGCCTGAATGGCTTTGTCATCGGCCCGTTGATCGCGGCACTGTTCCTGTCGTGCTGGGCGTTGTTCGTCGAAAATACGCCTCGGGTGCAATTGCCTTAGGCGCGCAGCAGATAGGGACCGATGCGTTGCGACATGGCCTGGGCAGCGGGCAGTGAAGTCAGCGGGCCGCTGATGGTCACACCGTCCTGCACCAGATACCAGCAAGCCAGCAGGCCTCGTTCCCTGAGCGGGGCGGGGACGGCGCTGCCAACGACAGACATGATTTGAACCTTGGGCATGGGAAACCTCCATCAATCGATGGGGCTACCTTACGTCTCATGAAGGATGGGGAAAAATCAACGGCTTCAATAGTAGGAATCGATGCCGCTCAATCGACCACCAGGTCCAGCATGTGCACCACTTCCTGCTCGTTGAGCAGGCCCTTGCGGACCAGGCTCTCCGCGAGCAGCGAGAGGAACTTGGCGCTGCGGTGGCCTTCCAGGTGCTTGAGCTCGGTCAGTGCGTTGTACACCTTGCTCGAGGTGCACAGTCCCACGATGCGGTGAGGGTTTTGTGTTGGCATGGCTTCGTCCTTGTTGTTATGAAGCTGCAATGGCGGACCGGGACAGTTTGCGGCACGGCCATGACGCTCAGGTGACAGCTTGGGATTGGGAAAAACAAAGCAGGATTCAGACCATGATGCCGCATTGGCGCCAAATTATTGTTCTGGTAGCGACCTCAGACAGGCGCGCTACGGCCATCAGCGGGCTCTGACCGCCGAAAGGCGCCCATAAAAAAGCCCCTGAATCTTTCGATTCAAGGGCTTTGATTTTTGCTGTCTGGCTCCACGACCTGGACTCGAACCAGGGACCCAGTGATTAACAGTCACTTGCTCTACCAACTGAGCTATCGCGGAATGACGCGTATGTTACTGATTGGAAAAGAGAAGTCAAGCTTGGGTTGATGATTGGGCGGGATTTTCGTGGTTGAGGTGTTCAGGTAGCAAATGTTACTGCTCCACACATTACCGGCCGGACGCTGACCATTGTGGCGAGGGGATAAATCCCTGGCCACAGGGGGCACCCAAAAAAACGGGAAGCTCGATGGCTTCCCGCTTTTCATCCAGCGCCGGGGTGTCAGATCACCTGGACGATGGCCTTGGTTACCGCATCGATGTTGTTCTGGTTCAGCGCGGCCACGCAGATGCGGCCGGTGTCCAGGGCATAGATGCCGAACTCGTTGCGCAGGCGCGTCACTTGTTCAACGGTCAGGCCGGAGTAGGAGAACATCCCGCTCTGGCGGGCGACGAAGCTGAAGTCGTGGTGCGGCGCGGCCTTGGCCAGCATGTCCACCATCTGGTCGCGCATGCCGCGGATGCGCAGGCGCATCTCGGCCAGTTCTTCTTCCCACTGGGCCCGCAACTCAGGGCTGTTGAGCACGGCGGCGACGATGCTGGCGCCGTGGGTTGGCGGGTTGGAGTAGTTGGTGCGGATCACGCGCTTGACCTGGGACAGGACGCGGGCACTTTCTTCCTTCGACTCGCTGACGATCGACAAGGCGCCGACGCGCTCGCCATACAGCGAGAACGACTTGGAGAACGAACTGGAGGCGAAGAAGGTCAGGCCCGACTCGGCGAACAGGCGCACCGCCGCGGCGTCTTCATCAATACCCTTGCCAAAGCCCTGGTAGGCCATGTCCAGGAACGGCACGTGGTTCTTGGCCTTGACCACGGCCAGCACGTTTTTCCAGTCCTCGGGGCTCAGGTCCACGCCGGTCGGGTTGTGGCAGCAGGCGTGCAGCACAACGATCGAGCGGTCGGGCAGGGCGTTGAGGTCTTCCAGCAGGCCGCTGCGGTTCACGTCGTGGGTGGCGGCGTCGTAGTAGCGATAGTTCTGTACTGGGAAACCGGCGGTTTCGAACAGGGCGCGGTGGTTTTCCCAGCTTGGGTCGCTAATGGCCACGACCGCGTCTGGCAGCAGTTGCTTGAGGAAGTCGGCGCCGATCTTCAGCGCGCCAGTGCCGCCCACGGCCTGGGTGGTGATGACGCGGCCCGAAGCGATCAGCGGGGAGTCCTTGCCGAACAGCAGGGTCTGGACCGCCTGGTCATAGGCGGCGATGCCGTCGATCGGCAGGTAGCCACGGGACACGTGCTGAGCCACGCGAATCGTCTCGGCTTCAACCACGGCGCGCAGCAATGGAATGCGCCCTTCCTCGTTGCAGTAAACACCTACGCCCAGGTTGACCTTGTTGGTACGGGTGTCGGCGTTGAAAGCTTCGTTGAGGCCCAGGATGGGGTCGCGTGGTGCCAATTCGACAGCGGAAAACAGGCTCATTAGTGCGCGGCTCTGAATGGAGAATGAGGGGACGTGTCGCGCTCCAGCCGGATGCACTAGAGCGGTGCACAAACGGGGAGCTAGTATAGAGGCCATCACCGGGCAGGGCGACAGGCTAATCGGTCTTTACCGTAAGTATTTTCGTTTTTTTTCGACCGTTAGTCCCTTCGCCGCGTCAAAGTCTGCAAGGCGTGTAGGACGCTCGTCTTGAAAGCGAAGGCATTCACCTCCACATTGTGTGAATTCCAGCTTTTTCATCGGCCGACGTCAGTCAATTCGGTCTTCCTCGTTCCCGTCGGCTGGCCGACAGGAGTGAACCCAGGGGTTATGTTATGTCTGAATTCCAGCTAGTCACCCGCTTCCAGCCCGCCGGCGATCAGCCGGAAGCCATCCGCCTGATGGTCGAAGGCATCGAGGCCGGGCTGGCGCACCAGACGTTGCTGGGTGTGACCGGCTCGGGCAAGACTTTCAGCATCGCCAACGTGATCGCCCAGGTGCAGCGCCCGACGCTGGTGCTGGCGCCGAACAAGACGCTGGCGGCGCAGTTGTACGGCGAGTTCAAGGCATTTTTTCCGAACAACGCGGTGGAATACTTCGTTTCCTACTACGACTACTACCAGCCCGAAGCGTATGTGCCGTCGTCGGACACCTTCATCGAAAAGGACGCCTCGATCAACGACCACATCGAGCAGATGCGGCTGTCGGCGACCAAGGCGTTGCTCGAGCGCAAGGACGCGATCATCGTCACCACGGTGTCGTGCATCTATGGCTTGGGCAGCCCGGAAACGTACTTGAAGATGGTGCTGCACGTGGATCGGGGCGATAAGCTCGACCAGCGCGCCTTGCTCCGGCGCCTGGCGGATTTGCAGTACACCCGCAACGACATGGATTTTGCCCGGGCGACGTTCCGGGTGCGGGGTGATGTGATCGACATCTACCCGGCAGAGTCGGACCTGGAAGCGATCCGCATCGAGCTGTTCGACGACGAAGTGGAAAGCATCTCGGCCTTCGATCCGCTGACCGGCGAAGTGATCCGCAAGATGCCGCGCTTCACCTTCTATCCCAAGAGCCACTACGTAACGCCACGGGAAACCTTGCTGGGCGCCATCGAGGGGATCAAGGCCGAGCTGCAAGAACGCCTGGAATACCTGCGTTCGAACAACAAGCTGGTGGAGGCCCAACGCCTGGAGCAGCGGACCCGCTTCGACCTGGAAATGATCCTGGAATTGGGTTACTGCAACGGCATCGAGAACTACTCGCGCTACCTCTCGGGCCGTCCGGCGGGCGCACCGCCACCCACTTTGTACGACTACCTGCCGCCTGACGCCCTGCTGGTGATCGACGAGTCCCACGTCAGCGTGCCGCAAGTTGGCGCCATGTACAAAGGCGACCGTTCGCGCAAGGAAACCCTGGTGGAATATGGTTTCCGCCTGCCCTCGGCCCTGGATAACCGGCCGATGCGTTTCGACGAATGGGAAAGCGTCAGCCCGCAGACGATTTTCGTCTCGGCCACTCCTGGCAATTACGAGGCCGAGCATGCCGGTCGCGTGGTCGAGCAAGTGGTGCGGCCGACGGGGCTGGTGGACCCGCAGGTCGAGGTGCGCCCGGCACTGACCCAGGTCGATGATTTGCTGTCGGAAATCACGAAACGCGTGGCCTTGGAAGAGCGGGTGCTGGTCACCACGCTCACCAAGCGCATGGCCGAAG
The DNA here is from genome assembly GCF_054130985.1 of Pseudomonas sp. R4-84. Lineage (NCBI taxonomy): Bacteria > Pseudomonadati > Pseudomonadota > Gammaproteobacteria > Pseudomonadales > Pseudomonadaceae > Pseudomonas > Pseudomonas sp. R4-84. The sequence continues at coordinate 3,714,119 of NZ_CP096390.1, read as the reverse complement.
ACCTCACAGATTACCTGGCCGACCATGGCGTGCGGGTGCGTTACCTGCACTCGGACATCGACACGGTGGAGCGGGTCGAGATCATCCGCGACCTGCGCCTGGGCACTTTCGACGTGTTGGTGGGCATCAACCTGCTGCGCGAGGGTCTGGACATGCCGGAGGTGTCGCTGGTGGCGATCCTCGACGCTGACAAGGAAGGTTTCCTGCGCTCCGAGCGCTCGTTGATCCAGACCATCGGTCGCGCGGCGCGAAACCTCAACGGCCGTGCGATTTTGTACGCCGATCGCATCACCGGGTCCATGGAGCGGGCTATCGGCGAGACCGAGCGCCGCCGCGACAAGCAGATCGCCTTCAACCTGGCCAATGGCATTACGCCTAAAGGCGTGTTCAAGGACGTCGCCGATATCATGGAAGGCGCCACGGTGCCTGGCTCGCGCAGCAAGAAACGCAAGGGCATGGCCAAAGCCGCCGAGGAAAGCGCTCGCTACGAAGCCGAACTGCGCTCGCCGAGCGAAATCACCAAGCGTATCCGGCAATTGGAAGAGAAGATGTACCAACTGGCCCGCGACCTGGAGTTCGAGGCCGCGGCGCAGTTGCGCGATGAGATAGGCAAGTTGCGCGAGCGGTTGCTGACTGTCTGACTCTTGCAGTGGCTTCGAAGGCCTCATCGTCGGAACGCCGCCCGGAGCAGGCTCGCTCCCTCAGTGGACCGCATCCAGTCCAGACAACTCGGTTTCCTGTGGGAGCGAGCCTGCTCGCGATGAGGGCGACTCGGTCTGGCAGGCTTTACTCAAATCGGCCTCTCACTGGAGCCCGCCCACCATCGCCTGTTACCATTCGCCCCCTGTTTGATCTTCGCTTTTATCTTCTTTCCGAGACATGCCATGACCACCGTCCGTACCCGCATCGCGCCTTCGCCCACTGGCGATCCCCATGTCGGCACCGCTTACATCGCCTTGTTCAACTATTGCTTTGCCAAGCAGCACGGTGGTGAGTTCATCCTGCGGATCGAGGACACCGATCAGTTGCGCTCGACCCGCGAGTCGGAACAGCAGATTTTCGACGCCCTTCGCTGGCTCGGCATCGACTGGAGCGAAGGCCCGGATGTTGGCGGCCCGCATGGCCCGTATCGCCAGAGCGAGCGCGGCGAGATCTACAAGCAGTACTGTCAGCAACTGGTGGACATGGGGCACGCATTCCCTTGTTTCTGCACCGCCGAAGAGCTCGACCAGATGCGCGCCGAGCAGATCGCCCGTGGCGAAACCCCGCGCTATGACGGTCGCGCGCTGCTGCTGTCCAAGGAAGAAGTCGCCCGTCGCCTGGCCGCTGGCGAGCCCCATGTGATCCGCATGAAGGTGCCGACCGAGGGCGTCTGCGTGGTGCCGGACATGCTGCGTGGCGATGTCGAGATCCCATGGGACCGCATGGACATGCAAGTGCTGATGAAGACCGACGGCCTGCCGACGTACTTCCTGGCCAACGTGGTCGACGACCACCTGATGGGCATCACCCACGTCCTGCGCGGTGAGGAGTGGCTGCCGTCGGCGCCGAAACTGATCCTGCTTTACGAGTACTTCGGCTGGGAGCAACCGCAGTTGTGCTACATGCCGCTGCTACGCAATCCGGACAAGAGCAAGCTGTCCAAGCGCAAGAACCCGACCTCGGTGACCTTCTACGAGCGCATGGGCTTCATGCCCGAGGCGATGCTCAACTACCTGGGGCGCATGGGCTGGTCGATGCCCGATGAGCGCGAGAAGTTCTCGCTGCAGGAAATGGTCGAACACTTCGACCTTTCGCGTGTTTCCCTGGGCGGGCCGATCTTCGACGTCGAGAAATTGTCCTGGCTCAACGGCCAATGGCTGCGCGACCTGCCTGTGGAAGAGTTCGCCGCGCGCGTGCAGAAGTGGGCGTTCAACCCTGAATACATGATGAAGATTGCCCCGCACGTGCAGGGCAGGGTCGAGACGTTCAGCCAGATCGCGCCATTGGCCGGGTTCTTCTTTGCCGGTGGCGTGACCCCCGATGCGAAGCTGTTCGAATCCAAGAAGCTTTCGGGCGACCAGGTGCGGCAGTTGATGCAATTGATCCTCTGGAAGCTCGAAAGCCTGCGCCAGTGGGAAAAGGACAGCATCACCGCGACGATTCAGGCAGTGGTCGAATCCCTGGAGTTGAAACTGCGCGACGCAATGCCGCTGATGTTTGCCGCCATTACTGGCCAGGCGAGCTCGGTGTCGGTGCTCGATGCCATGGAAATCCTCGGGCCGGACCTGACCCGTTTCCGCCTGCGCCAGGCCATCGATCTGCTCGGTGGCGTGTCCAAGAAGGAGAACAAGGAGTGGGAAAAGCTGCTGGGCGCGATCGCTTAAGCGGCTGATGGAGGAGGGCATGCCCCGGTTTTCCGGGGTTTGTCGGTAAGTGATTGTTATCCCGGCAAAAAATTTTCAAATTCTTTGAAAATAAATTTGACAGCCCTCCGATACGCCCTTAAGATTCGCCCCGTCCTCAGCGATGAGGGGCTATAGCTCAGCTGGGAGAGCGCTTGCATGGCATGCAAGAGGTCGACGGTTCGATCCCGTCTAGCTCCACCAATTTACACTTCAAGGCCTGGCCACACCGGCCTTGAAGCGATCAACTCTCAGCGTTGATCAATTGTATAGAAGGGTTTGCGTCCCCTTCGTCTAGTGGCCTAGGACACCGCCCTTTCACGGCGGTAACAGGGGTTCGAGTCCCCTAGGGGACGCCAGTTTTACAGAAGCGATGTTGCAAGATGTCGCTCCGCCGCGAGGCGAAAAATCCGGGGCTATAGCTCAGCTGGGAGAGCGCTTGCATGGCATGCAAGAGGTCGACGGTTCGATCCCGTCTAGCTCCACCAATCTCAGGTTCAAGGTCTGGCCACTCCGGCCTTGAATCGATCAGTTCTCAGCGCTGATCAAGTAAGAAGGTTTGTGTCCCCTTCGTCTAGTGGCCTAGGACACCGCCCTTTCACGGCGGTAACAGGGGTTCGAGTCCCCTAGGGGACGCCACGATTACCCGCTCTGCGGGATTTTATAAGGGTCATTCAATTCTTGAATGGCCCTTTTGTTTGCCTGGCGTTCAGCCAATTTCCTATTCTCCTGAAAATACTTCTGACCGGCGGTCAACATTTCGCTTGCGAAAATTTATTATGAGAATAATATTTCAATCGTAATATTCGGAGGCAACGATGAGCGATAAAAAAGCACAGACCCGCGAACGCATTCTCAAGGCCGCCAGCGATGCGCTGATCCAGCGCGGGCCGGCCGAGCCGAGCGTGGGCGAGGTGATGGGGGCGGCCGGGCTAACGGTGGGTGGTTTCTACGCTCATTTCGAAAGCAAGGACGCCTTGATGCTGGAGGCGTTCAAGCAGTTGCTGAACCGCCGCCGTGGCTTGATCGCCGACATGGATGCCGAGCTGACGGGTGAAGAACGGCGCGCCTTGGTCGCGGCCTTCTACTTGTCGCGCAAGCACCGCGATTCAACCGAGCAGGCGTGTCCGATTCCGGCATCGGTCGGCGAGCTCGGGCGGCTGCCGGATGCATTTCGTGAGGTGCTCAATGAGCATGTCGAGCTGATGGTCGCGCAATTGGCCGCCAGCCCCGAAGACGCGGACAAAGCCCTGGCTGACATTGCCTTGATGGTCGGCGGCCTGGCGCTGGCACGGGCATTGGGCCCGGGTGAGTTATCGGATCGTTTGCTGCGCGCCGCCAAGTCGGCGGTGCGCTGAGCTAAGGCGCAAGCCCTGGAGATGAGCATGGACAGGTTGAGCTGGATTCGTGGCGTCAATGGCACCCTTGGTTGGATAGCACCGCGCCTGGTGGCGAAGAAAATGCGCAGGGTCTTCATGAGTCCACGCAACCTGCCACCGAGGGCCTGGGAATTGCCATTGCTTGCCTCGTCCGAGCGCATTACCTTGCGTTTCGGCCTGTCTGCCTTGCGCTGGGGCAAAGGCCCGGCGGTCCTGCTGATGCATGGCTGGGAAGGACGGCCGACGCAGTTCGCGGCCTTGATAACCGCGCTGGTGGATGCCGGTTATACCGTGGTGGCGCTGGACGGACCGGCCCATGGTCGCTCGCCGGGCCACGAAGCCAACGTCCTGTTGTTTGCCCGGGCGATGCTCGAAGCCGCAGCTGAATTGCCACCGCTGCAAGCGGTGATCGGTCACTCCATGGGTGGCGCCAGTGCCATGCTGGCGGTCCAGTTGGGCTTGCGGACCGAGACGCTGGTCAGCATCGCCGCGCCTGCGCGGATCCTCGGCGTGCTGCGTGGGTTCGCCCGGATGATGGGAATGCCCGCCAGGGCCCGCTCGGCTTTCATTCGCCAGGTGGAGCAGGATGTGGGCATGCAGGCTTCGAAGATGGATGTTGCGCAATACCAGCTGGATATTCCAGGGTTGATAGTCCATGCCGAGGACGATACGTCGGTTTCGGTCAGGGAATCGCAACTGATCCATGAAGCCTGGTTCGACAGTCGCTTGCTGCGGTTGTCCGAGGGTGGACACCAGCGAGTCCTGGCCGATCCCCGTGTCATTGATGGCGTGTTATCACTGCTGGCGGGGCGCAGCTTGCAAGCGCGGCAATCGGCTTGAGCTTCCGTTACACTGCCCCGATCCAAATTCGACCGGGAGAGGGGCATGGGCTGGGATCGGGCAACGCCGTTCATTATTGATCTTCAGGTCAATCCAGAAGATATCGATGGGCTAGGCCACGCCAACAACGCGGTGTACGTCACCTGGCTGGAGCGTTGCGCGTGGCGGCATTCCCAGCGCCTGGGCCTGGATCTGGTGGAATACCGGCGACTGGATCGGGCCATGGCGGTGGTGCGGCATGAAATCGATTATCTGGCGGCCGCCTACGAGGGCGACGAATTGCAGTTGGGGACCTGGATCGTCGACTGGGACCAGCGCCTGAAAATGACCCGGCATTTCCAGCTGGTCCGTCCCAGTGATAACACCACATTGCTGCGGGCCCAGACCACTTTCGTCTGCATCGAACTGTCTACCGGCCGGCCCAAGCGCATGCCGCCGGAGTTCATCGAAGGTTATGGCGTGGCGCTGAATTCATCTGGCCTCTTTATAGACTGACCCACCGCCATCGCGAGCAGGCTCGCTCCCACAGGGTTTGGTGGTGGATTCCGGTTTTGTGGGCGCCTTGTAGTCGGTGTGGGAGCGAGCTTGCTCGCGATGGCGGCGGCACATCCAGCATCTTCCCAAGCTGATACACCGCCATTGCGAGCAGGCTCGCTCCCACAGTGATTCGTGGTGAATTCCGATTTTGTGAAGGAAATCCGCTAAACTGCCGCACGTTTTTTCGTTGAGTGTGTTTCCCATGCAAATTGCCTTGGCGCCCATGGAGGGGTTGGTCGACAACATCCTGCGGGACGTCCTGACCCGTGTTGGCGGTATCGACTGGTGCGTCACCGAGTTCATTCGCGTCAACGACCGTCTGCTCACGCCGGCCTATTTCCATAAGCTTGCCCCTGAACTGTTGACCGGTGCCCAGACAGCGGCGGGTGTGCCCCTGCGTGTGCAGTTGCTCGGTTCCGACCCGGTATGCCTGGCGGAAAACGCGGCGCTGGCCTGCGAGCTGGGCTCCGAGGTGATCGACTTGAATTTCGGTTGCCCGGCCAAGACAGTGAACAAGTCACGGGGCGGGGCGGTGTTGCTCAAGGAGCCAGAGCTGCTCAACGAAATCGTGGAACATGTCCGTCGTGCGGTGCCCAAGCACATTCCGGTTACGGCGAAGATGCGCCTGGGTTTCGACAGCCCGGACGGCGCGCTGGTCTGCGCCACGGCGCTGGCCGAGGGCGGCGCGGCGCACATCGTCGTGCATGCGCGGACCAAGGTCGACGGCTATAAGCCACCGGCCCACTGGGAGTGGATTCCCCGCGTCCAGGAAGTGGTCAAGGTGCCGGTGTTCGCCAACGGCGATATCTGGTGCGTCGATGACTGGCGTCGGTGCCGGGAAATCAGCGGTGTCGAAGACATCATGCTTGGCCGTGGACTGGTCTCCCGTCCCGACCTGGCGCGGCAGATCGCCGCCGCCCGGGCGGGTGAAGAGGTTATCGAGATGTCTTGGGCCGACCTGCAACCGATGCTCCAGGATTTCTGGGTACAGGTGGTGGAGCAATTGACCCCTCGCCAGGCGCCGGGTCGCTTGAAGCAATGGCTGGCCATGCTGACCCGCAATTACCCCGAAGCCGTGGAGTTGTTCGGCGCGCTACGGCGAGAAACGGAACTGGATGCGGTGGGCCATTTATTGGGTGTGCAGCGCACCGAAGCGGCCTGAAAAAAATCTCAGGAAAAGCTCTTGAAAAGTTTTTGGCGGACCCTAGATAGGGGGTACGCGATGCCGAATTCGGGTCGCGGAGACAAAAAACCTTGCTGAACTTTCAGGAGATTTGAATCATGAGTACTGCATTTTCGCTGGCCCCTCTGTTCCGTTCCTCGGTGGGCTTCGACCGTTTCAACGACCTGTTCGAAACCGCACTGCGCAACGAACCGGGCAGCAGTTATCCACCCTACAACGTGGAAAAACACGGCGATGACGAATACCGCATCGTAGTCGCCGCTGCCGGGTTCCGGGAAGAAGACCTGGACCTGCAAGTGGAAAAAGGTGTGCTGACCATCAGCGGCGGCAAGCGCGAGGCCAGCAACGACAGCGTGACCTACCTGCACCAAGGCATCGCCCAGCGGGCGTTCAAGCTGTCCTTCCGGTTGGCGGATCATATCGAGATCAAGGCCGCCGGCCTGAGCAACGGTCTGTTGAGCATCGACCTGTTGCGCGTGGTACCGGAAGAGGCGAAAGCCAAGCGCATCCCGATCAACGGTGCGCAGCAAAAACCCGCGCTGGAGAATTGATCCATCGCAATTGAAGAAGGGCGCCGAATGGCGCCCTTCTTCATTTTTGAGATCGGTGGAAGATTAATCGTGGCGAGGGGATTTATCCCCGCTGGGCTGCGAAGCAGCCCTAAAAGCCGTCGCCTCGGCGTGTCAGGCTAAACAGCGTCGTCTGTTCTTTTTTGGGGCTGCTTCGCAACCCAGCGGGGATAAATCCCCTCGCCACAAAAGCCCGTCTTGTATTGCGGTTCAGAATTAGGGCAACAACCGCTCAAACGCCTCCAGCGGCAACGGCCGGCTGTGCAGGTAACCCTGGTACAAATGACAATCGAGCCCCTGCAGGAACTGCAATTGTTCCAGCGTCTCCACCCCTTCGGCGATCATTTCCAGGTTCAGGCTACGGGCCATGGCCACGATGGCGCGGATGATTTCGGCGTCGTTGGGGTCGCTGGTGGCGTCCCGCACGAAGGATTGATCGATTTTCAACGTGTCGACCGGTAGGCGTTTGAGGTACGTCAGCGACGAGTATCCCGTGCCGAAATCATCCATGGCGAAGCTCACGCCCAGTTTCTTGAGGCGACGCATCTTGCCGATGGTGTCGTCCAGGTTCTGGATTACGATGCCTTCGGTGATTTCCAGTTTGAGCACGCAATAGGGCAGGCCGTGACGGGAGAGGCTGCTTTCGATGCGTTCGACGAAATCACTCTGGCGAAACTGCCGTGGGCTGATGTTGACGCACAATTTGAAGCGCTGCGGATCGACCTTGCCCTTGGCGATCAACTGCTTGAAGCCGTTGCAGGCTTCATCGAGGATCCAGGTCCCGACCTCCAGGATCAAGCCGCTGTCTTCCAGCACCTTGATGAACTCGTTGGGCGACTGCGCACCCAGGTCCGGATGATTCCAACGGACCAGGGCTTCGGCGCCGATGATGCGGTTGTCCCGGGCATCGATCTGGGGCTGGAAATGCAAACTGAACTCGTTGCGAGCCAGGGCCTGGCGCAAGTCGGTTTCCATGCGCAGTCGCTCGCTCGCGGCTTTTTGCATGGTGGCGTGGAACATCTGCGACGTGTTGCGCCCCGAGTCCTTGGCGCGGTAGAGGGCAATGTCGGCGCGCTTGAGCAGGTCGGTCGGGGTGGAGCCGTGGTCCGGAATCAGCGCCATGCCAATGCTGGGGGTAACTTGAAGCCGTTGGCCGTCCAGGAACATCGGTTCCGAGAGCAGGTCACGCAGGGTGTCGGCCAGGTTCTGTACCTGTTCGCTGACTGCGGCCCGTGTGCCTTCGAGGCCGCTGAGCAGTACCACGAACTCGTCGCCACCCAGCCGCGCCACGGTGTCTTCGAGGCGCACGCTGGCTTCGAGGCGTGCGGTGATGATCTTCAGCACCGTATCGCCCACCGGATGGCCGAGGGAGTCATTGATGTGCTTGAAGTGGTCCAGGTCGAGGAACAGCAGGGCTCCGCGAAGGCTGTGGCGCTTGAGCAAGGCGATCTGCTGGCTCAAGCGGTCCATCAACAACGCCCGGTTGGGCAGGTTGGTGAGTGGGTCGTGATAGGCCAGGTGGCGGATCTGCGCTTCGGCGTTGCGCAGCAGGCTGACGTCCCGGGCTGTCAGCAGCAGACAGGCGGTCTCGTTGAGCGTGATGGGTTCCACCGACACTTCCACCGTGAGGATTTCCCCACGCTTGTTGCGCCCGAGCATTTCCTGATGAACGACCCGGCCCTTGAGCTGTAGCTCTGCCAGCAGCGCCGTGCGTTGTTTTTCCTCGGCCCAGATGCCGACTTCGTACACTGTGTGGCCGACCACTTCGTCGGCGCGATAGCCAGTGAGGCGGCAGAAACCGTCGTTGACCTCAAGGTAGCGGCCGCTTTCGCATTCAGTGATGGTGATGGCGTCAGGGCTGGAGTGGAAAGCCTTGGCGAATTTTTCCTCGCTGGCCTTGAGCGCCGCCTCGGAACGCTGCTGCTGGGTGATGTCCCGCAGGGTGGTGACGATGCAGGGCTGGTTGCCGACGTGGATCTGCCGGCTGGAAATCACGCAGGTCAGCGGCTGGCCGTTCTTGTGGTGGACGACGATGGCGACATTGCTCAGCGATTGCTCGCGGATCACCCGTTCGATGCGTTGCAGGCTGCTGCCGGACGCGTCCCACAGACCAATCTCGTCGGCGCTGCGGCCGATGACGTCGCTGGCCGCCCAGCCGAAGGTCTGGGTGAAGCTGGAGTTGATTTCCAGGAATCTGCCATCGTCCTGGTGGGTCACGCAGATCGGGTCGGGGCTGACCTGGAACAGTGTGGCGAATTTTTCTTCCGATGCCGCCAGGCTCTGTTCGCGCTCCACCTGATCGGTGATGTCGAGCAAAGTGCCGGCCATGCGCAAGGGGCTGCCGTCGTCGTCGCGGTAGAGGCGGGCGCGGCTCTCCAGATAGCGTGAGCTGCCGTCCGGCAGCTGCACGCGATAGGTCAATTGATAGTTGCCCGCCGGGCCTTCGCGCAGGCTGCGGTAGGCGTTGCGCATGTTGTTGCGTTCTTCGGTGGGTACGCCCTCGAAAAATGCGTCGAACGATTCATGAAAGGCTTTGGGCTCCAGGCCATGGAGCTGCGCGGCCCGGGCCGAACCGTAGAGCATGCCGCTGGGAATGTGCCAGTCCCAGGTGCCCAGTTGCGCCGAGTCGAGGGCCAGGTCCAGGCGTTCCTGGCTGTCCTTGAGGGCCTGTTCGGCGAGTTTGCGCTCGGTGGTATCGAGGAACGTGCTCAGCAGGTACGGTTGGCCTTCGAGTTCGACTTTCTGCGCGCTGAGGATGCCGTTGTGGACCTGGCCATTACTGGCCCGGAACTCCACTTCCATGCTCACCAGTTCGCCTTTGGCCTTGGTCGCCTCCACCAGCTTCGCCCGTTGCCTGGGGTCGACCCACAGGCCCAGTTCCAGAGTGGTGCGGCCAATCACATCGTGAACCGGCCAGCCGAACAGGCTTTCGAAATACTGGTTGGCTTCGCTGATCAGGCCGTCCTCCTGGCGGGTCAGCAAGACCATGTTCGGGCAAAGATGAAAAAGCGTGGCGAAGCGTTTTTCCGAGCTGCGCAGCGCCTGTTCCCGTTCGCGCTGGTGGGTGATCTCGCGAATGACCCCGATCATGCGTGGACGGCCATGTTTGTCGGGCAATACGCTGCCGCTGATTTCCAGCCAATGCAGGCTGCCGTCGGGCCAGACGATTCGGTGGTGCATGGCCTGCTCGAGCGGTGCGCCGGCCACCGCCGCGTGAAACGCGCGCATGGCCCGGGCCCGGTCCTCGGGCAGCAACAGATCGAGGTAGTCCACGTCGGCGGGTAACGGTTGGCGCGGATCGAAGCCGAACAGTGCCTGGGTGCCTCGGGACCAACTGATCTGCCCGGTATCGATGTCCCACGACCAGGCCCCCAGCCGCGCTCCGTTCAGGGCGGCCAGCAGCTGTGGCGCGCTGTCCCAGCTTTGCTCGGACCGCTTCGGGTCGAGCGCCTGGATACGCGGCAGGGGCGGAAGATGGTCGGCGGGTTTGGGCATTCTCTAGCGGGCCTTGGGCGGGTGGGTGTGATGCACAGGCGTAGTGGCCCTATAGGAGTAGCACAACTTATGCCCTTGTCCCTGGCAGATCGATTTGTGCGTCCAGTAGAGCCATGAAAGCCCGTGCTGCATTCGACAGCGTCCGTTCGGTGTGCACGATATAGCCTAGCTGGCGACTGAGCTGTATGCCCGGCAAAGGAATGCGCGCCACCTGTTCGTCGAGCATGGTGCGCGGCAGGACGCTCCAGGCCAGGCCGATGGAGACCATCATCTTTATGGTTTCCAGATAATTCGTGCTCATGGCGATGTTCGGGGTCAGGCCTTGGGCTTCGAACAGTCGCTGGACGATGTGATGGGTGAAGGTATTGCCGCCAGGGAACACCGCCGGATGCAAGGCGATGTCCGCCAGGCTCACTGCGCCGTTTTCCAGCAGCACATGTTCCGGCGCTACGACGAAATCCAGCGGGTCATCCCACACCGGCTTGGCCCTTACCAGTGCGTGGGGCTCGGGGGCGAGGGTGATGACAGCGAGTTCCGCGCGACCGTGAAGGATTTCCTCGTAGGCCACTTCCGAATCAAGGAACTGAATATCCAATGCCACCTGTGGGTAGCGTCGGGTGAATTCCCTTAATAAGGAGGGCAGGCGATGCAAGCCGATGTGGTGACTGGTGGCGAGGGTCAGCCGCCCGGTCACTTCGCCGGTCAGATTGGTCAGGGCGCGGCGGGTGTCGTCGAGCACGTTGAGAATCTGATAGGCCCGGGGCAGCAGCGCCCGGCCGGCTTCGGTCAGGCCGATTTCACGGCCCAGCCGGTCGAAGAGGCGCACATTGAGCTGTTGTTCCAGCCCGGCAATACGCTTGCTGATAGCGGGCTGGGTGAGGTGCAGGCGCTCGCCGGCTCCGGAGAAACTGCCGGTCTCGGCGATGGCAATAAAGGCGTTGAGGTTGGCTAAGTCCATGGCCGTACCGGTCGAATTCCTGTTGGTTATGCAAAGCATGAAAAATATGAATTTGAGTTATTTAATGTAGCCTCATAACATCAGCCTCACAAGCCAAGGGGTCATTTACTCACTCAAGACCCAGGGCATAGAAACAAGCTGATGAGGAAACCGTGTGATGGCCGGCAAAACGCTCTACGACAAGCTCTGGGATTCGCATTTGGTCAAGCAGCGCGACGATGGCTCGGCGCTGATCTACATCGACCGTCACATCATCCATGAAGTGACTTCGCCGCAAGCCTTTGAAGGCCTGCGCCTGGCTGGGCGCAAGCCTTGGCGCATCGATGCCAACATCGCCACCCCGGACCACAACGTACCGACCACCCCGGAGCGCAAGGGCGGCATCGAAGCCATTGCCGACCAGGTCTCGCGTCTTCAAGTCCAGACCCTCGACGACAACTGTGATGAATACGGCATCGTTGAATTCAAGATGAACGACGTGCGCCAGGGCATCGTCCACGTCATCGGCCCGGAGCAAGGCGCGACCTTGCCCGGCATGACCGTGGTCTGCGGTGACTCCCATACCTCGACCCACGGCGCATTCGGCGCCTTGGCCCACGGCATCGGCACTTCCGAGGTCGAGCACGTGCTGGCCACCCAGTGCCTGGTCGCCAAGAAAATGAAAAACATGCTGGTGCGCGTCGAGGGCAAGTTGCCGTTCGGCGTGACCGCCAAGGACATCGTCCTGGCCGTGATCGGCAAGATCGGTACCGCTGGCGGTAACGGCCATGCCATCGAGTTCGCCGGCAGCGCGATCCGCGACTTGTCCGTCGAGGGCCGCATGACCATCTGCAACATGTCCATCGAAGCCGGCGCGCGCGTCGGGTTGGTGGCCGCCGATGAAAAAACCGTCGAATACGTCAAGGGCCGTCCGTTCTCGCCAAAAGGCGCGGAGTGGGACATGGCGGTCGAAGCCTGGAAAGACCTGGTCTCTGACCCGGACGCCAAATTCGACACTGTGGTCGAGCTCGATGCGACGCAGATCAAGCCGCAAGTCAGCTGGGGCACTTCGCCGGAAATGGTCCTGGCAGTGGACCAGAACGTGCCGGATCCGGCCAAGGAAACGGACCTGGTCAAGCGCGACTCCATTGTCCGTGCCTTGAAGTACATGGGCTTGAGCGCCAACCAGGCGATCACCGACATTCAGCTCGACCGTGTTTTCATCGGCTCCTGCACCAACTCGCGGATTGAGGACCTGCGCGCCGCGGCGGTCATCGCCAAGGGCCGCAAGGTCGCCTCGACCATCAAACAGGCCATCGTGGTGCCGGGCTCGGGCCTGGTGAAGGCCCAGGCCGAAGCGGAAGGGCTGGACAAGATTTTCCTCGAAGCCGGTTTCGAATGGCGCGAGCCGGGTTGCTCGATGTGCCTGGCAATGAACCCGGACCGCCTGGAGTCGGGCGAGCATTGCGCCTCGACGTCCAACCGAAATTTCGAAGGCCGTCAGGGTGCCGGTGGTCGTACGCACCTGGTTAGCCCGGCGATGGCCGCTGCAGCAGCTGTCAACGGCCGTTTCGTCGACGTCCGCGAATTGATCTGAAGGAGCGCAGCATGAAAGCTTTTACCCAGCACACCGGTCTTGTCGCGCCTTTGGATCGTGCCAATGTCGACACCGACCAGATCATCCCCAAGCAATTCTTGAAATCCATCAAGCGCACCGGCTTCGGCCCGAACCTGTTCGACGAATGGCGCTACCTGGATGTCGGCCAGCCGTACCAGGACAACTCCAAGCGTCCGCTGAACAAGGACTTCGTGCTCAACGCCGAGCGCTACCAAGGCGCAAGCGTGTTGCTGGCCCGTGAGAACTTCGGCTGCGGCTCGAGCCGCGAGCACGCGCCGTGGGCCCTGGAAGAGTACGGTTTCCGCAGCATCATCGCGCCGAGTTACGCCGACATTTTCTTCAACAACAGCTTCAAGAACGGCCTGCTGCCGATCATCCTCAGCGATGCCGAAGTGGACGAGCTGTTCCAGCAGGTCGAGGCCAATCCTGGTTATCAATTGCAGATCGACCTGGCCGCGCAGACGGTGACCCGTCCCGACGGCAAGGTGCTGGGTTTCGAGATCGATGCGTTTCGCAAGCATTGCCTGCTCAATGGCCTGGATGACATCGGCCTGACCTTGCAGGACGGCGAGGCAATTGCCGCGTTCGAGGCCAAGCATCGGGCGAGCCAGCCTTGGTTGTTTCGCGATGCTTGATGGATTGATGTAGGCAGTACCGGCCTCATCGCGAGCAAGCTCGCTCCCACAGGTGTTTGTGAACACCCAAAATCCCTGTGGGAGCGAGCTTGCTCGCGATGAGGCCCACCCAGGCAACACAACACCCAAAAGGAAGCCACACATGACCAGCACCGCCCACAGCCAAGTCGTCCAAAAGCAATTCGGTGAACAGGCCTCGGCCTACCTGAGCAGTGCCGTGCACGCCCAGGGCACCGAGTTCGCCCTGCTACAGGCCGAGCTGGCCGGTCGTGGCGATGCCCGTGTGCTGGACCTGGGTTGCGGCGCCGGCCATGTGAGTTTCCACGTGGCGCCGCTGGCCGGTGAGGTGGTGGCGTACGATCTGTCCCAGCAGATGCTCGACGTGGTGACGGCGGCGGCTGCCGAGCGTGGCCTGGGCAATATCAGCACGGTCCGTGGCGCCGCCGAGCGGTTGCCGTTCGCCGACGCTGAGTTCGACTTCGTGTTCAGCCGCTATTCGGCGCATCATTGGAGCGACCTCGGCCTGGCATTGCGGGAAGTGCGCCGGGTGCTCAAGCCGGGCGGGGTGGTAGCGTTCATCGATATCCTGTCGCCTGGCACGCCGTTACTGGACACCTACCTGCAAAGCATCGAAGTGCTGCGCGACACCAGCCATGTGCGCGACTATTCGGCCGCCGAATGGTTGCGCCAGGTCAGCGAAGCGGGGCTGCACACTCGCAGCACGTCGCGCCAGCGCCTGCGCCTGGAGTACCAGTCCTGGGTCGAGCGCATGCGCACCCCCGAGGTGATGCGTGCGGCGATTCTTGAGCTGCAGCGTTCGATGGGCGACGAAGTGCGTGAATATTTTCAGATTGAGGCCGATGGTTCGTTCAGTACAGATGTGCTGGTGCTGTGGGCCGAGCGATAAGATTTTCACCGGTCGGCCCCAGGGGTTGTGCCGAAAACCGAACAAACGAGGAAAGCATGAGCAAACAGATTCTGATTCTCCCAGGTGACGGCATCGGCCCGGAAATCATGGCCGAGGCGGTCAAGGTCCTGGAGTTGGCGAACGACAAGTACGGCCTGGGCTTCGAACTCAGCCACGACGTCATCGGTGGCGCGGCCATCGACAAGCACGGCGTACCCCTGGCCGATGAAACCCTGGACCGTGCCCGTGCCGCCGATGCCGTGCTGCTGGGCGCCGTGGGCGGCCCGAAATGGGACAAGATCGAACGCGACATCCGCCCGGAGCGCGGCCTTCTGAAGATTCGTGCGCAACTGGGTCTGTTTGGCAACCTGCGTCCGGCGATCCTTTATCCGCAACTGGCCGACGCGTCGAGCCTGAAGCCGGAAATCGTCTCGGGCCTGGACATCCTCATCGTCCGCGAACTGACCGGCGGTATCTACTTCGGCGCCCCGCGCGGCACCCGTGAGCTGGAGAATGGCGAGCGCCAGGCCTACGACACCCTACCATACAGCGAAAGCGAAATCCGCCGTATCGCCCGGGTCGGCTTCGACATGGCTCGCGTGCGGGGCAAGAAACTGTGCTCGGTGGACAAGGCCAACGTGCTGGCTTCCAGCCAACTGTGGCGCGAAGTGGTCGAGCAGGTGGCCAAGGATTACCCGGACATCGAACTGAGCCACATGTACGTCGACAACGCGGCGATGCAACTGGTGCGTGCGCCGAAGCAGTTCGACGTGATCGTCACCGACAACATGTTCGGCGACATCCTGTCCGACGAAGCGTCAATGCTCACCGGTTCCATCGGCATGCTGCCGTCGGCCTCCCTGGACGCCAACAACAAGGGCATGTACGAGCCGTGCCACGGTTCGGCGCCGGACATCGCCGGGCAGGGCATTGCCAACCCGTTGGCGACCATCCTGTCGGTGTCGATGATGCTGCGCTACAGCTTCAACTTGAACGATGCCGCCGACGCGATCGAAAAAGCCGTCAGCGTGGTCCTGGACCAAGGCTTGCGCACCGGTGATATCTGGTCGCAAGGCTGTACCAAAGTCGGTACGCAGCAAATGGGCGATGCAGTAGTCGCCGCGCTGCGGAATCTGTAATCTTTCGGGCCCACCGCCTCGACGGTGGCCCACTTTTGTATAGGTGTAGTTGCGATGAAACGTGTAGGTCTGATCGGTTGGCGCGGCATGGTCGGTTCCGTGCTCATGCAGCGAATGCTGGAAGAGCAGGATTTCGATCTCATTGAGCCGGTGTTCTTCACCACTTCCAACGTGGGTGGCCAGGGCCCGTCCGTGGGCAAGGACACCGGTGCGCTCAAGGATGCCTACAGCATCGACGAGCTCAAGACCCTCGACGTGATTTTGACCTGCCAGGGCGGCGACTACACCAGCGAAGTCTTCCCGAAACTGCGTGAAGCCGGCTGGCAGGGTTACTGGATCGATGCCGCTTCCAGCCTGCGCATGCAGGACGACGCGGTGATCATCCTCGACCCGGTCAACCGCAAGGTCATCGACCAGCAGCTGGATGCGGGCACCAAGAACTACATCGGCGGCAACTGCACCGTCAGCCTGATGCTGATGGGTCTGGGCGGCCTGTTCGAAGCGGGCCTGGTGGAGTGGATGAGCGCCATGACCTATCAGGCAGCCTCCGGTGGCGGCGCGCAGCACATGCGCGAGCTGATCAAGCAAATGGGCGTGACTCACGGCGCCGTGGCTGACGAGCTGGCGAATCCGGCCAGTGCCATCCTGGACATCGACCGCAAGGTCGCCGAAGCGATGCGCAGCGATGCCTACCCGACCGAGAATTTCGGCGTGCCGCTGGCCGGCAGCCTGATCCCTTGGATCGACAAGGAACTGCCGAACGGCCAGAGCCGTGAAGAATGGAAGGCCCAGGCCGAGACCAACAAGATCCTGGGCCGCTTCAAGAGCCCGATCCCGGTGGACGGCATCTGCGTGCGCATCGGCGCCATGCGTTGCCACAGCCAGGCGCTGACCATCAAGCTGAACAAAGACGTGCCGATCGCCGACATCGAAGGCTTGATCAGCCAGCACAACCCGTGGGTCAAGCTGGTGCCGAACAACCGTGAAACCAGCATGCAGGAGCTGAGCCCGACCAAGGTCAACGGCACCCTGAACGTGCCAGTGGGCCGCTTGCGCAAACTGAACATGGGCTCGCAGTTCGTCGGTGCCTTCACCGTTGGCGACCAACTGTTGTGGGGCGCGGCCGAACCGCTGCGCCGCATGCTGCGGATTTTGCTCGAGCGTTGATCGATTGTCGCTGTGAAAGAACCCGCGCCTTGTAAGAGGTGCGGGTTTTTTATTGGGGCAGTTTTTGGGTGTCTGGACCGGCCCCTTCACGAGCAGGCTCGCTTCCACAGGTTTTGTGTTCACTGAAGATCCAATGTGGGAGCGAGCCTGCTCGCGAAGGGGCCGCCACGGTCACCACAAACTTCCCGCCAATTGCCTGCCCACCCACCACCCGGTAAAGTGCCGCTCCCCACGTTTTACCTGAGGTAGACCCATGAGCCAGTCCTTTGATATTGCCGTGATCGGCGCCACCGGTACTGTCGGCGAAACCCTCGTCCAGATTCTTGAAGAGCGCGACTTCCCGATCGGCAACCTGCACCTGTTGGCCAGCAGCGAGTCAGCGGGCAGCTCGGTGATGTTCCGGAGTAAAAACGTGCGGGTGCGCGAGGTCGATGAGTTCGATTTCAGCAAAGTCCAACTGGCGTTTTTCGCGGCGGGGCCGGCGGTCACTCTGAGCTTCGCTCCGCGCGCCACGGCGGCCGGCTGCGCGCTGATCGACCTGTCCGGTGCGCTGCCGGCCGAACAGGCGCCGCAGATCGTACCGGAGGCCAACCCGCACCTGCTGGCGAACCTGTCCAGGCCCGTGCAGGTCAGCAGCCCCAGCCCCTCGGCGACGGTCCTGGCCGTTGCCTTGGCACCGTTGCGCCAATGCCTGGATATCCAGCGCGTGAGCCTGACTGCCAGCCTCGCCGTATCGGCCCAAGGCCGCGTTGCGGTCACTGAACTGGCGCGCCAGACGGCGGAATTGCTCAACGCCCGTCCGCTCGAACCGACGTTCTTCGACCGGCAGATGGCGTTCAACCTGTTGGCCCAAGTGGGTAGTCCCGATGCGCAGGGCCATACCCCACTGGAAAAGCGACTGGTGAGTGAGCTGCGCCAAGTGCTGGAGCAACCTTTGTTAAAGATTTCCGCGACTTGCATTCAAGCCCCGGTGTTTTTTGGCGATAGCTTTAGCGTGACCGTGGAGTCTGCCGGTCCCGTCGACCTGGCGAAGGTCAACGCCGCCCTGGAAGCGGCCCCCGGCATCGAGCTGGTGGAGGCGGGTGATTATCCGACGCCGGTGGGTGATGCGGTGGGGCAGGATGTGGTCTATATCGGCCGCGTGCGCGGCGGCATCGATGATCCGTCGGAGCTGAATATGTGGCTGACGTCGGATAACGTGCGCAAGGGCGCGGCGCTCAACGCGGTGCAGGTGGCTGAGTTGTTGATAAAAGACCTGCTGTAAAAGATACTTGGCAACAATTTGTCGAATGGTTCTAGCTGGGCGCTATGCTTGGCCAGAGTGCTGAAGGCGAACCTCCCTCCCGGGGACTGCCTCGGGCATGAGTGAAACGATCGCGCGCACCGTCGCTTGGGGCTGCGCGCAATGCCTTACGGCAGCGGCATCAACACCTTCTCGCTGGCCGAGGAATGTTCAAACAAAGGAAGAGGCTATGGTTCAAGTTCGCAAACTGGTGTTAGCAATAGCGGCCGCCTCGGCGCTGTCCTCCGGTATGGCGCAAGCGCTCGGGCTGGGGGAATTGACCCTCAAGTCGCCGCCGAACCAGCCTCTGGTGGCCGAGATCGAACTGCTCGATGTCCAGCAACTGACCGCCGCCGAGGTGGTGCCGAGCCTGGCCCCACCTGAAGAATTCGCCAAGGCGGGCATTGACCGCCAAGCCTTTCTCAATGAATTGAGCTTCACACCGGTGATCAACGCCAACGGCAAGAGTGTCCTGCGGGTGACTTCCAGCCGGCCGCTGACCGAACCGATGGTCAAGTTCCTCGTGCAGGTGATGTGGCCCAACGGCCGCTTGCTGCGCGACTACAGCGTACTGCTCGATCCGTCTAAGTTCTCGCCGCAGGCCGCCGACGCCGCTCGGGCGAAGCCGTCCCAGGTGGTGTCTTCGCCGGTCACCGGGGCTACCAAGCCGTCCCAATACACCACGACGCCGCGCGATACCCTATGGGAAATCGCCGCCAAGGTGCGCAACGGTGGTTCGGTGCAGCAAACGATGCTGGCGATCCAGGCGTTGAACCCGAACGCATTCATCGACGGCAACATCAACCTGCTCAAGACCGGCCAGGTGTTGCGCCTGCCCGATCCGGTGCAAAGCACGGCATTGCCGCAGCCCCAGGCCATTGCCGAAGTGGCCGCTCAAAACGCCGCCTGGCGCCAGGGGCGTCGGAGCGGGGCGGGTAACGGACGCCAGCAGGTGGACGCCACCCGGCGTGGCGGTGGCGATAACGCACCGGCCCAGGGCGCGGCTCGCGATAACCTGAGCCTGGTTTCCGCCGAGTCGGCGAAAGCGGGTGCCAAAGGCAAAGGCGCAGCCGGTGATGCCCAGGCCCTGAGTAACCAACTTGCCGTGACTCAGGAAAGCCTCGATTCGGCTCGTCGCGACAATGAAGAACTGAAGAGCCGCATGGCCGATCTTCAGAGCCAGCTGGACAAACTGCAGCGCCTGATCGAGCTGAAGAACAACCAACTGGCGAAAATGCAGGCCGAAGGCGTCGCGGTCCCGCCCACTGGCGAAGCCACCCCGGCGATGTCGGCGGAACTGACCCCCGCGCCAGCGGCACAAGCACCGTCCGCCGCCCCGGCACCCCAGGCCACCCCGGAAGCGACCCCGCCGGTTGAACCGGCGCCGGCCGCAGCCGACGAGAAAAAATACAACGACCTGCTGACCAATCCGATCCTGCTGGGCCTGATTGGCGGCGGTGCGTTGCTCCTCTTGCTGCTGCTCCTGCTGCTCGCTCGCCGCCGCAAGGCCCAGCAGGAAGCCGAGAAACATCTGCGCATGGCCCGAGCCCTCGAGGAGGAGGCCGACTTCTCCCCGGAGCTCGATCTGCCCCCGAGCAGCTTCGAGGGCATTGAAGTACCACCACCCAGCGTAAAGCTCGAACCCAAGCCAGCCCCCGCGCCAGCCCCTAGGCCTGCCCCGGTGGTTGCGCCCGTGGTCGTCACGCCCCCCATAGCCGCACCGCTGGTAGCACCGGCCGCGGAGCGTTCGGACGACGTGCTGCCCCAGGCTCAGTCGCACATCGATCGTGGTCGCTTGAATCAGGCCGCCGACCTGCTTGAACAAGGCATCAAGGCCGAGCCCCAGCGCAGCGACCTGCGCTTGAAGCTGATGGAAGTCTACGGCCAGCAGGGCGACCGCGACGCCTTTGTCGCCCAGGAGCGGCAGTTGGTCGCCAATGGCGACAATTACGCCCAGGTCGAACAGCTCAAGAGCCGTTTCCCGGCCATGGCGGTCGCCGCCGGTGCAGGCCTGGCTGCGGCAGCCGTCGCCGCTGAGTTGGATGCCCAGTACGTCAAGGAGCTGTTGGAAGACAAATCGCCGACCGACGACGAGCTCGACAGCGCTTTTGATCTGAGCCTGGAGGACATGGACACCTCTCCGGTCGCGCCAGCCCCCGAGCCGCTTGCCGAACTGGATGCGTTTCCGCAAGACGATGACCTGAGTTTTGAATCGGTGCTCAAGCAACAGACCGAGGCCAACGAAAGCCTCGACGATCTGTCGGAGTTCGATCTGGACCTGGGCGCGGACTCTCCGGCACCCGCCTTGGCGGATGAAGACTTCCTGCTGGACCTGGACGACGATCTCAAGGGGTTGGATATTCCAGCGGCCGAAACGCCCGCGTTGGATGACACGCCGGCCGACGATCTTGAACTGCCGGCGGATTTCGATCTGTCCCTGGCCGACGAGATGGACGCCCACGATCAGCCTAAGGATGCTTTCGAGTCCGAGCTGGACGATGTCAACGCCGAGCTGGATCGCCTGTCCGACAGCATAGGCCAGCCAACCTTCACTGCTGAAGACGCCCTGGCGACTGCCGACGACGAGCCGGACTTCGATTTCCTCAGCGGCACCGACGAAGTGGCAACCAAGCTCGATCTGGCCCAGGCCTACATCGACATGGGCGACAATGACGGCGCCCGGGATATCCTCGGCGAAGTGCTCAGTGAAGGCGATGCCACGCAGAAGAGCGAAGCGAAGGAGATGTTGTCGCGCCTGGCGTGAGTCAGCGGTTAAACAAAAACGGCAGCCGGGGAGGGCTGCCGTTTTTGTTTGCAGGCCTTTTGTAACGTCTGGGCTGGCGCCATCGCGAGCAAGCTCGCTCCCACAAGGATTCGCGGTGAGCGCAGAATCCATGAGCACCCGAGAACCCTGTGGGAGCGAGCTTGCTCGCGATGGCGCCAGTCCATTCCCCACAGTGCCCACCTGTTGCACTAGCATCCCGCCCAGCCGGCTTTATAATGCCCGCCTTTGCGTACCTCAGCAGGCTGTAATTCCTTGGCAAACATAGACAACCCGGCCGCCGAAATGGCGGCCGACGGCTTTTTCCGAATCGCCTTGGGCGTTGAATACAAAGGCTCGCGCTATCGCGGCTGGCAGCGTCAGGCCTCCGGCGTATTAACGGTGCAGGAAACCCTTGAAGACGCGCTGTCCAAAGTCGCCGATTCCCCCGTGTCGCTGCATTGCGCCGGACGAACCGACGCCGGCGTGCATGCCTGCGGCCAGGTGGTGCATTTTGACACCCAAGTCGAGCGCTCGATGAAGGCTTGGGTGATGGGGGCCAATATCAACCTGCCGCACGATGTCAGCGTCAGTTGGGCAAAGGCGATGCCCGCGCATTTCCATGCGCGCTTCAAGGCCATCGCCCGGCGCTATCGCTACGTGATCTACAACGATCAGATCCGCCCAGCGCACCTGAATGAAGAAATCACCTGGAACCACCGTCCGCTGGATGTCGAGCGTATGGCCGAGGCCGCGCAATACCTGGTCGGCGTTCATGATTTCAGCGCTTTTCGCGCGGGGCAGTGCCAGGCCAAGTCGCCGATCAAGGAACTGCATCATCTGCGCGTGACCCGTCACGGCAAGATGATCGTGCTTGATATCCGCGCCAGCGCCTTTCTGCACCACATGGTGCGCAACATCGCCGGTGTGCTGATGACCATCGGCGCGGGTGAGCGGCCGGTGGAATGGGTCAAGGAAGTGCTCGAAAGCCGCATTCGCCGCTCGGGAGGCGTGACCGCGCACCCGTTTGGCCTGTACCTGGTCCAGGTTGAATATCACGACGAATTCGAGTTGCCTGAGCGTTACATCGGGCCACATTTCCTCACGGGTTTCTCGGAACTCGACGGCTGACGCCCTCCGCTGCATTTGTTACCATCCGGGACTTCCACGGATTTGCCTGAGGTTTTATCCACCATGTCGGTCGTTCGCAGCAAGATATGCGGAATCACCCGAGTCGAAGACGCCTTGGCGGCGGTCGACGCCGGTGCGGACGCCATCGGCCTCGTGTTCTACGCCAAGAGCCCACGGGCGGTGACGGTGCAGCAGGCACGAGCGATCATTCAGGCGTTGCCACCCTTCGTCACGCCGGTCGGCCTGTTCGTCAATGCGAGTCGTTGCGAGCTGGGCGAAATCCTCGATGCGGTGCCGCTGGCCTTCCTGCAGTTCCATGGCGACGAGACACCCGCCGATTGCGAGGGTTGGCATCGACCGTACATCAAGGCGTTGCGGGTCAAGGCCGGCGACGACATCGCCGCCAGTTGCAAAGCCTTTTCCGGGGCCAGCGGTATCTTGCTGGACACCTACGTGGAGGGCGTTCCGGGAGGGACCGGTGAAGCGTTCGACTGGACGTTGGTGCCGCAGGGCCTGGACAAGCCGATCATCCTCGCCGGTGGCCTGACGGCGGACAACGTGGCTGACGCCATCGCCCAGGTTCGACCCTACGCGGTGGACGTCAGTGGCGGGGTGGAGCAGGCCAGGGGCATCAAGGACCCGGCGAAGATCCGGGCATTCATGGCGGCTGTGCGCAGCGGCCAGTCGTCAATGTGACGGCTGGCAGACTGCCGCCGTCCATACCTGCACTGTTCAAAGCAGGCAGGCGCCGCCTACGGGTGGGCCGATAGCGTAGTGGCAATCGCAGTGCAGCGGTTGCCGGGATGGCGGGGGATGGTTGGGCTGGGCGCAGGTCATGTTTCGCACTGACCGCGACGATCCTCGTTCCTCGCCGCACAATGAATTTGAGCTCAAGGGCATACGCGGGGCCGCGAACCAGAGCGTTCGGGCCGCCGGTACTGGAGAAAGAAGCATGAGCAACTGGTTGGTAGACAAACTGATCCCTTCGATCATGCGTTCCGAGGTGAAGAAAAGCTCGGTGCCTGAAGGTCTGTGGCACAAATGTCCATCCTGCGAAGCGGTGCTGTACCGTCCCGAGCTGGAAAAGACCCTGGACGTTTGCCCCAAGTGCAACCACCACATGCGCATCGGCGCGCGTGCCCGTATCGATATCTTCCTGGACGCCGAAGGCCGTGTTGAGCTGGGTGCCGACCTGGAGCCCGTGGACCGCCTTAAATTCCGCGACGGCAAGAAATACAAGGATCGCCTGACCGCTGCCCAGAAGCAGACCGGTGAAAAAGACGCCCTGGTTTCCATGAGCGGCACCCTGTTGGGCATGCCGGTGGTGGTGTCGGCCTTTGAATTCTCGTTCATGGGCGGTTCCATGGGCGCCATCGTCGGCGAGCGCTTCGTTCGCGCCGCCAACTACGCCCTGGAAAACCGGTGCCCGATGATCTGCTTCGCCGCCTCCGGTGGCGCGCGGATGCAGGAGGCCCTGATCTCGCTGATGCAAATGGCCAAGACCTCCGCGGTACTGGCGCGCTTGCGTGAAGAAGGCATTCCGTTCATCTCGGTGCTGACCGATCCGGTCTACGGCGGTGTTTCCGCCAGTCTGGCGATGCTGGGCGACGTCATCGTCGGCGAGCCGAAAGCCCTGATCGGCTTCGCCGGTCCGCGTGTGATCGAGCAGACCGTGCGTGAAAAGCTGCCGGAAGGTTTCCAGCGCAGCGAATTCCTGCTGGAACATGGCGCGATCGACATGATCATTCACCGCCAGGAGCTGCGTCCGCGCCTGGGTAATCTGCTGGCGCAACTGATGGGCCTGCCGACGCCGACCTTCGTCGCCACGCCAATCGAGCCGATCGTGGTTCCGCCGGCGCCTGCTGGCCTATGACCGAACGTACCCTGGGCGACTGGCTTGCCTACCTCGAGCAGTTGCATCCATCGGCCATCGACATGGGGCTGGAGCGCTCGCAAGCGGTAGCGTCCCGCATGGGACTGGCCAAGCCGGCGCCTCGGGTCATCACGGTTACCGGCACCAACGGCAAGGGGTCGACCTGCGCCTTTCTGGCCTCGCTGCTGCGGGCCCAGGGATTAAGTGTCGGCGTCTACAGTTCGCCGCACCTGCTGCACTACAACGAGCGGGTGCAGGTCAACGGTGTCGAAGCTTCCGACGCCGATCTGTGTGAAGCCTTCGCGGCGGTGGAAGCCGGGCGGGGCGAGACTTCCCTGACCTATTTCGAGATGGGCACGCTCGCGGCGTTCTGGCTGTTCGCCCGTGCCGGCCTGGATGCGGTCGTGCTGGAAGTCGGCCTGGGTGGTCGCCTGGATACCGTCAATCTCGTGGACGCGGACATCGCGCTGGTCACCAGTATTGGCGTGGATCACGCCGATTACCTGGGCGATACCCGCGAGTCCGTGGCTTTCGAGAAGGCCGGCATTTTTCGCCAGGGCGCGCCGGCACTCTGCGGCGACCTCGATCCGCCGCAACCGTTGCTGGATAAAGTGCGCGAGCTGGGCTGCCCGTTCTTCCTACGCGGGCGGGACTTCGACCTGGCCATGACGGAGCGGCACTGGCAATGGCATGGCAGCGATGCTCGGGGCAACCCGGTGGAGCTGCGTGACCTGCCGCAGCTGGACTTGCCAATGGAGAATGCCGCGCTGGCACTGCAGGCCTACCTGCTGCTCGGGCTGCCGTGGGACACCGGACGGATTATCCAGGCACTGCAGGCGACTCGCGTTGTCGGTCGTCTTGATCGCCGCTCGATCGATTGGCAAGGCAAGCGCCTCAACGTGCTCTTGGATGTCGGTCACAACCCCCACGCGGCGCAGTACCTGGCTGAACGCCTGGCGCGTCGACCCGTGGTGGGCAAGCGGCTGGCGGTGTTTGGCCTGCTGTCGGACAAGGACCTGGATGGCGTTGTCGATGCGTTGGGTGCTAGTGTCCAGCACTGGGCCGTGACGCCACTGGATTCGCCGCGTTCGCGTCCGGTCAGCGAGTTGCAGGCGGTGTTGCAGCATCGTGGCGCTTCGGTGGAAGCTTATGGCAGCGTGGCCGACGCGCTGGAAGGGCAGTGCGCCCTGGCGACGGCAGACGACGAGATTCTGTTGTTCGGATCATTTTATTGCGTTGCCGAGGCCCTTCAATGGTTGGCCCGGCGCTCCACGGAGGAAGCTGCAGATGGCATTGCTGGATAAGGCTTACAAGCAGCGCATGGTCGGGGCCCTGGTGTTGGTGGCCCTGGCGGTGATTTTCCTGCCGATGCTGTTTTCCCGGCAGGACGAGCAGCGCCAGGTCACGGTTGATGCGCCGGCCGCGCCCCAAGCGCCTGCGGTGCCACCCGTGCAAGTCGAGCCCGTGCCAGTGCCCGAGCCGCAGGCACTGCCCCAGGAGCCGGTGCCGAGCGACGCGGAATTGGCTGAACAATCCGCCGCGCCTACCGCGCCGGTCGGGTCCACGCCGACAGCGCCCGCATCTGCCGCTGCCGCGCCTGCCCCGGCGGCACCCGCCAAGCCTGCTGTAGCACCAACGCCCATCCCGGCGACGCCGGCGATCAAACCGGCGCCAAGCCAGCCGATCACCGCTGCCCCCAAGCCAGACACCACCCAGAGCCGCGTCGATGCCAACGGCCTGTCGGTGAGCTGGTCGGTGCAACTGGCCAGCCTGACCAGTCGCGAGAGCGCGGAAAAACTGCAGAAAAGCCTGCGCAGCCAGGGCTACAACGCCTATATCCGTTCCGCCGATGGCAAGAATCGGGTCTTTGTCGGTCCGTTGATCGAGCGTGCCGAGGCCGACCGCCTGCGCGACTTGCTCAATCGCCAGCAGAACCTCAAGGGTTTTGTGGTTCGCTTCCAGCCAGAGCGCGGTTGACAGCCATTTAGCCGATTTGAATCACGCAGCTTACCGACAGCCCTGCGCTCTGCTAAAATGCGCCGCCTTATCCGTCTGTAGGCTGCACCGTGCCATTTACCTGGGTTGACTGGGCGATCGTTGCGATCGTCGCCATCTCCGCATTGATCAGTCTGAGTCGCGGCTTCGTCAAGGAAGCGCTCTCGCTGCTGACCTGGATCATCGCGGGAGTCGTGGCCTGGATGTTTGGTGGCTCGCTGTCCCAGTACCTCGCCGGATACATCGAAACACCCTCGGCCCGCGTGATCGCGGGCTGTGCCATCTTGTTTATCGCCACCTTGCTGGTGGGCGCAATGATCAATTATCTGATCGGCGAACTGATTCGCGTCACCGGGCTTTCCGGGACGGACCGGTTCCTGGGCATGGCTTTCGGCGCGGCGCGTGGCGCCTTGCTGGTGGTCGTGGCCGTCGGGCTGTTGAGCCTGGGTCCGGTACAGCAGGATACGTGGTGGCAGGAGTCCCGGCTCGTGCCACAATTTCTATTGGTCGCAGACTGGTCCAAGAACCTGATCCTGGGTTGGAGCAGTCAGTGGCTTGCCAGCGGTATCAGCGTACCCGCTGAAATACCGTTCAAGGAACAGCTCTTGCCGATGGCCAAAACGCCGCAGTGAGTGTTGTTCAGTTCAGATCCATTAAGTAGGGGTTGCGTCGCATGTGTGGCATCGTCGGTATCGTCGGTAAGTCGAACGTCAATCAGGCGCTGTATGACGCGCTAACCGTGCTCCAGCACCGCGGCCAGGACGCTGCCGGTATCGTGACCAGCCATGACGGCCGGTTATTCCTGCGCAAGGACAATGGCCTGGTGCGCGACGTGTTCCATCAGCGTCACATGCAGCGCCTCGTCGGGCATATGGGTATCGGCCATGTGCGTTACCCGACAGCGGGTAGCTCGACTTCGGCCGAAGCCCAGCCGTTCTATGTCAACTCGCCGTACGGCATCACGTTGGCGCACAACGGCAACCTGACCAATGTCGAGCAACTGGCCAAGGAGATCTACGAATCTGACTTGCGCCACGTCAACACCAGTTCCGACTCGGAAGTGATGCTCAACGTCTTCGCTCACGAGCTGGCCCAGCGCGGCAAGCTGCAGCCGACCGAAGAAGACGTGTTCGCCGCCGTGACCGACGTGCACAACCGTTGCGTGGGTGGCTACTCGGTGGTGGCGATGATCACCGGCTACGGCATCGTCGGTTTCCGCGACCCGCACGGTATTCGTCCGATCGTGTTCGGCCAGCGTCACACCGACGAAGGCGTCGAGTACATGATCGCCTCCGAGAGCGTGTCCCTGGACGTGCTTGGTTTCACCCTGATTCGCGACCTGGCCCCGGGCGAAGCGGTCTACATCACTGAAGACGGCAAGTTGTTCACCCGCCAGTGCGCGACCAACCCGAGCCTGACGCCGTGTATCTTCGAGCACGTCTACCTGGCCCGTCCGGACTCGATCATTGACGGTATCTCGGTCTACAAGGCGCGCCTGCGCATGGGCGAGAAGCTCGCCGACAAGATCTTGCGCGAGCGTCCGGACCATGACATCGACGTGGTCATCCCGATCCCGGACACCAGCCGCACCGCGGCCCTGGAGCTGGCGAACCATTTGGGCGTGAAGTTCCGCGAAGGCTTCGTGAAGAACCGCTACATTGGCCGCACCTTCATCATGCCGGGCCAGGCTGCACGGAAAAAATCCGTACGCCAGAAGCTCAACGCCATTGAACTGGAATTCCGCGGCAAGAACGTGATGCTGGTGGACGATTCCATCGTACGCGGTACCACCTGCAAGCAGATCATCCAGATGGCCCGCGAAGCCGGCGCCAAGAATGTCTACTTCTGCTCGGCGGCCCCGGCCGTGCGCTACCCGAACGTCTACGGCATCGATATGCCGAGTGCCCATGAGCTGATCGCTCATAACCGCACGACCCAGGAAGTGGCCGACCTGATTGGCGCCGACTGGCTGATCTACCAGGACTTGCCGGACCTCATCGAAGCGGTGGGTGGCGGCAAGATCAAGATCGAGCAGTTCGATTGTGCGGTATTCGACGGCAAGTACGTCACCGGCGACATCGACGAGGCCTACCTGAATCGGATCGAGAATGCGCGTAACGACGCGTCCAAGGCCAAGACGCAGGCGGTCAGCGCGATCATCGATCTGTACAACAACTGAGTCACGAACCGGCCCCGAGGGGCCGGTTTGCGTTTAACCGATTACAGGAGTGGCAGCATGAGTCAGGATTGGGATGCCGGTCGGCTGGACAGCGACCTTGAAGGCGTAGCGTTCGATACCCTGGCGGTTCGCGCGGGCCAGCACCGTACACCGGAAGCCGAACATGGCGATCCGATGTTCTTCACCTCCAGCTACGTGTTCCGCACGGCCGCCGATGCCGCGGCGCGCTTTGCCGGGGAAGTGCCGGGCAACGTCTACTCGCGTTACACCAACCCGACCGTGCGGGCTTTCGAGGAGCGTATCGCCGCCCTGGAAGGCGCCGAGCAGGCCGTGGCGACCGCTACCGGCATGGCCGCGATCATGGCGGTGGTGATGAGCTTCTGCAGCGCTGGCGACCATGTACTGGTGTCGCGCAGCGTTTTCGGCTCGACCATCAGCCTGTTCGAAAAGTACTTCAAGCGTTTCGGCGTGGAAGTCGATTACGTGCCCCTGGCGGACCTGTCCGGTTGGGATGCCGCGATCAAGGCCAATACCAAGCTGCTTTTCGTCGAGTCGCCGTCCAATCCGCTTGCTGAGCTGGTGGACATCGCCGCGCTGGCGGAAATCGCCCATGCCAAGGGCGCCATGTTGGTGGTCGACAACTGCTTCTGCACACCGGCGCTGCAACAGCCGCTCAAGCTGGGCGCGGACGTGGTGGTGCATTCGGCCACCAAGTTCATTGACGGCCAAGGTCGTTGCATGGGCGGTGTCGTTGCTGGTCGTGGCGAGCAAATGAAAGAGGTCGTGGGCTTCTTGCGCACCGCTGGGCCGACCCTCAGCCCGTTCAATGCTTGGATCTTCCTCAAAGGCCTGGAAACCCTCGGCCTACGGATGAAGGCTCATTGCGCCAATGCCCAGGCCCTGGCCGAGTGGCTGGAGCAGCAGGACGGTATCGAGAAAGTGCATTACGCCGGCCTCAAGAGCCATCCGCAACACGAACTGGCCTTGCGTCAGCAGCGCGGTTTCGGCGCGGTGGTGAGCTTCGAGGTCAAGGGCGGCAAGGAGGGCGCCTGGCGTTTCATCGACGCGACCCGGTTGATCTCCATCACCGCCAACCTCGGTGACAGCAAAACCACCATTACCCACCCGAGCACCACCTCCCACGGTCGCCTGTCGCCCCAGGAGCGTGAGTCGGCGGATATCCGTGACAGCCTGATCCGCGTGGCGGTCGGCCTGGAAGACGTGGCGGACCTGCAAGCCGACCTGGCCCGCGGGTTGGCGGCCTTGTGATCGAGCTGGCTACGCCGCCGAGCGGTACTCATGGCCGGGTAGCCCTGGTGACGGGCGCCGCGCGGGGTATCGGCCTTGGGATTGCCGCCTGGCTGATCTGTGAAGGTTGGCAGGTGGTTCTCACCGACCTGGACCGCGAGCGCGGTTCCAAGGTGGCGAAGACCTTGGGTGACAATGCCTGGTTCATCGCCATGGATGTGTCGGACGAGGCCCAGGTTGCCACCGCTATCGCTGAAGTGCTCGGCCAGTTCGGGCGGCTCGACGCGCTGGTGTGCAACGCCGCCATCGCCGACCCGCACAACATCACCCTGGAAAGCCTGGACCTGGCGCATTGGAACCGGGTCTTGGCGGTGAACCTGGGTGGGCCGATGCTGCTGGCCAAGCACTGCGCGCCTTACCTGCGTGCCCACAACGGGGCCATTGTCAACCTGGCCTCGACCCGCGCCGCGCAGTCGGAACCGGACACCGAGGCCTATGCGGCCAGCAAAGGAGGCTTGCTGGCCCTGACTCATGCCCTGGCGATCAGTCTAGGGCCGGAGATTCGGGTCAACGCCGTCAGCCCTGGTTGGATCGACGCGCGAGACCCATCGCAACGTCGAGCGCAGCCGCTCACCGATGCCGATCACGCCCAGCATCCGGCGGGCAGGGTGGGTACGGTGGAGGACGTGGCGGCGATGGTGGCATGGCTGCTTTCGCGCAACGCCGGTTTTGTCACGGGGCAGGAGTTCGTGGTGGATGGCGGCATGACCAAGAAAATGATTTATGAGTAAGGAGCAGCTGCAAGCGGCAAGTTTCAAGCTGCAAGCAGCGTGGTGCGGGTCCGGTGCTTTACTTGTAGCTTGGCACTTGTCGCTTGAAACTGTTTCTGAAAAAAATCCAACCCTGCTATTGACTTAGCTTCGGTACCTGCGTAAATTTCGCGGCCTCAACGCAGCAAAGGGTGATTAGCTCAGCCGGGAGAGCGTCTGCCTTACAAGCAGAATGTCGGCGGTTCGATCCCGTCATCACCCACCATGTTTCTTGAGAGTCTTGCGAAAGCAAGATGGAAGCTGTCAAAAGCATCCACCGACGCGCAGCGGTAGTTCAGTCGGTTAGAATACCGGCCTGTCACGCCGGGGGTCGCGGGTTCGAGTCCCGTCCGCTGCGCCATATTTTCCGAAGCAGGTTCGCCTGGTTCGAGATCCAAGCCCGCGGGTTTGGATCAAACGAGTTAAATGGACGCAAGTCCACAGCGATACGCAGCGGTAGTTCAGTCGGTTAGAATACCGGCCTGTCACGCCGGGGGTCGCGGGTTCGAGTCCCGTCCGCTGCGCCATATCTGCTTCGAGGCCCACTGAACGCCTTGAAGCTAAGAAGAAAGCTGAAGAGCTTCTTCCAATCGATAGCAAAGACCCTGGTCGAAAGACCGGGGTTTTTTGTGTCTGGCTGAACAGTATTGGGCCTACAACCGTGGCGAGGGAGCTTGCTCCCGCTGGGCTGCAAAGCAGCCCTGTGTCGGCCGCTTCAGAACCCCAACCGATCCCGCAACCCGTAATACCAAGCCCCCATCGCTGCAAACGGGGTGCGCAGCAATTGACCGCCGGGGAAGGGGTAGTGCGGCAGGTCCGCAAACGCGTCAAAACGCTCTGCTTGCCCTCGCAATGCCTCTGCCAGTACCTTGCCCGCCAAATGCGTATACGTCACGCCATGACCACTGCAGCCTTGGGAATAATAAATGTTATCCCCCAGCCGCCCGACTTGCGGAAGACGCGACAGAGTCAGTAGGAAATTTCCGGTCCAGGCGTAATCGATCTTCACATCCTTGAGCTGCGGGAACGCTTTGAGCATCTTCGGCCGAATGATCGCTTCAATGTTGGCCGGATCCCTTGCGCCATACACCACGCCACCACCGAAAATCAGGCGCTTGTCACCCGTCAGCCGGTAGTAGTCGAGCAGGTAGTTGCAATCTTCGACGCAGTAATCCTGAGGCAGCAGGCGATGGGCCAACTCGTCCCCCAGCGGCTCAGTGGCGATCACCTGCGTACCGCAAGGCATCGACTTGGCCGCCAACTCCGGCACCAGATTGCCCAGGTAAGCATTGCCCGCCACGATAATGAATTTGGCCCTGACCTTGCCCTGCGGCGTATGCACGACCGGACTGGCACCGCGCTCGATGCGCACCGCCGGCGACTGCTCGTAGATCACACCACCCAGTGACTCCACCGCTGCCGCTTCGCCCAACGCCAGATTGAGCGGGTGGATATGCCCACCGCTCATATCCAACATGCCGCCGACATACTCCTCACAAGCCACTACCTCGCGAATACGCCGCTGATCCAGCAACTCCAGCTGTGTATGACCGAAACGCTCCCATAAACGCTTCTGCGACTCCAGATGACCCATCTGTTTAGCGGTGAGGGCCGCGAATACACCGCCTTCCTTCAGATCGCACTGAATTTGATATTTCGCCACCCGTTCACGAATGATCCGCCCACCCTCGAACGCCATGTTGCCGAGCAACTGCGCTTGCTGTGGACCGACGCTGCGCTCGATCACATCAATGTCGCGGCTGTAGCTGTTGACGATCTGCCCACCGTTGCGACCCGAAGCGCCGAAGCCGACCTTCGCCGCCTCGACGATCGTCACTTTAAAACCGTGCTCCAGCAGAAACAGCGCGGAAGACAACCCCGTGTAACCCGCACCGATCACGCAGACATCGGTTTCGACATCATCCTGCAGGGCAGGGCGCGACGGCGTCGCATTGGCCGATGCGGCGTAATAGGACGCTGGGTAGGATGTGTTCGCCATTCTGGAACCTCTGTTTTATATTTTTTACGAATGCAGCGATCCTACCCGAGATAAAAATCCGCCGCCAGCCACCACAAAATCCTTGTCGCCTCGGCGCAATTAAATATTTTGCATATTCATAGGCTTAGGTGAAAAAAAGGTGTTGACACCCCTTTGGAATTCCGTAGAATGCCGCCTCACAGCAGGCACGTAGCTCAGTTGGTTAGAGCACCACCTTGACATGGTGGGGGTCGTTGGTTCGAGTCCAATCGCGCCTACCAAACAAAATCCGCTCTGCTGGGCGGTCTAGAAGGGCTCACCGAAAGGTGGGCCCTTTTTTGTTGAGCGCGATTTTCAAAACTTTTTCAAAACTTTTGCAAAACCCCACCTCACAACGCCAATTCGGCACCCACCTCGACGTATTCAATCGTCTGCTCGCCGTGTCCCTTTTGGTAGTGCTTCGTCATCTTTTCGTCTGCATGACCAAGCAGCGCCTGGATGTATTCCTGGGGGAAGTTCTGCTGCTCATAGAGCCACGCGCCTAAAGCGCGAATCTCGTGAAAAGTAGGGCGCTCTCCTGCTGGCATATAGTCATAGGCGTGCGCCTCGTCCCTGGCCTTGCTGAATTCCTTGGTCAGGTAATCCGGCGTCACAGAGGTCCAGTGATCCTTCGCATTGATCTGCTCCCTGCGCCTCGCCTTGGGCTTGTAATGGATCAGGTAGGGGGAAGCTACGGGTGAGCGTAGGCACTCTCCTACAACCTCGCGTAGGGCGGCCCCCATCTTGATTTTGAGGTGAACCGGATTGCTGTAACCCTGAGTTTTTCCGGGCGAAACGGTCAGCGTGTTTTCATCTATGTTGGCGGCTGATTTCTGCCAGGTCACGATGTCCTCGCGCCGCTGGAGGCTAGTCAGCGCTAGGCGGATGGCGCGCTTTAACCATGGAGGTGTAGTTGCGGCGTTGATTATGGTTTTCAGCCCGTCGAGGGTGTGACGTTGTCGCTTCTTCTCCGCCTCCTTTTTCACCAGGGTTAGCTCGGCCACATTTCGCTCTGCAAGGCCTTTCGCCACGGCAAAAGCGAATATCTGTACCCAGAGACCGCGGTGCTTCGTGTAGGCGTTGTTGCTGAACTGGTCCAGGTATTCAGCCATGGCAAGCACGTCCAATTGTCCAATCAGGCGTTCGCCAAGGTCTCGCTGATACCGCTGAAGCTTGAACTTGATCTCCTCCAGTGTGCGAGCTGCGTAGCCTTTTTCCTTAAGCCATTCGTCCTGGAAACGCTGCAATAGGATGTTGATCGTCGGCAGACGCTCGCCAGTCAAGACGGTGAGTAGCGCGCCGTCGTCTACAACCAGCGCCGACAGCTTCAGATTCGCCGCACGCGCTAGTTTTATTGCTTCCTCCAGAGGGCGGTTGATGCTTGTTACCAGGCCGGTGATGGGATTGCGGTACCGCCAATATTTTCCGTTGGGGTAGAGATTCGGCGGCAACTTCCTGTTTTTCAATATGCGTGGCCGAGCAGCCATCAACCAATCTCCGTCATCTGCGCGAGCAGCGGGTCGTTTGCTCCCATGACTGCTGCTTGCAGGTCTACAAAGTACATCCCGCCCTTGATCTCCCCGATCACTTCCCCTTCTTCAATCCACCTTTTGAGTTGCTGCACGCTGGGTTTGCCGCCTGCGTACCGTAGTTTTCTGTACTCGCTCACCTCCATGAGGCGAGGGAGCTTTACTGTCATTTGGGCAATGATTTTTGCCATGATGATGCTCCATGCCGCGCCTAGCGGCAGACGTGTTTATTGATGATTAATGGGGCGCTGTGATTGTCTGAATCACCGCGGTTCGGATGAGCGGTGGTTCACCTTGGCGGAGAATTGAGGGAACGTGTACCCATAGTTCTG
Organism: Pseudomonas sp. R4-84; assembly: GCF_054130985.1. Taxonomy (NCBI): domain Bacteria; kingdom Pseudomonadati; phylum Pseudomonadota; class Gammaproteobacteria; order Pseudomonadales; family Pseudomonadaceae; genus Pseudomonas; species Pseudomonas sp. R4-84. The sequence continues at coordinate 3,680,173 of NZ_CP096390.1, read as the reverse complement.
GAACCGCCTTAGGCATTTCATGAAGGGATGAATCATCTTAGGGAGCAGACCATGTCCACGCCTCAAGAGCTGGAAACGTGTGCAAGCTGCAGCTGCGTGTATATCGCGCTACCGGATGAACGGTGGTTTAAAGCTCCAGTCAGCGCTCCCAAGCGCTGCCCAAAGTGCGTCGAGCGGGAAAGGCAACGAATCCTTGATCAAGCCCTCGCGATGACATGCGGACGCATGCTGGAAATATCCGGCCGGCTATCGCAGCTAAGAGATCAGGCAGGTTAGTACTACGTACGACCGGACGCGCTTGATCGACATGTTCAAGGTGGTTGCGATCTGGCTGGCGTGGTTCGTAAATAAAAGCAATTACGTATCCGAGCTCACACTGGCCGGAGGCCGACATGAGACTGCAAAGCGACGTAGATGCGCTCGCGGCTATCGAGGAGGATGCAAGAGCGATGCTGGAATGGTTAGGATTGCCAGATGACGGTCAGAAGCTCGCGCTTGTCGTCTTTCTCCGGGAGATCATCGATCTGGCAACCTACACCGATTCTATGAATTTCTTAAGCGATGGGCTTGAACCTGACTGATCCAGAGCGCTCCGTGGTAATGGCTCTGTGATGGCTCTGTGATGGCGCTTTGCAACGTCCGCAACTTGTCGCTTAAAAGTCTGGAGAGTCCATGCATGACCTTGTGCGTTTACGCTGAGATTGGCAGCAATTTTCAACAGGTGGGTGGGGACTGCCCTAATGGTTGGATTCAAATGAATGGTCAGCGTCCCGATGATGAGAAGACCCTGCTTTACACCGCATCGGAGAAAGGCGAGTGGGTAATCTCCGATAGAACGTTGCTGGAAATCCAGATGAAAAGGGAAGCGGATTGGGCATCCTCTGAGATGGTCGTCGTGGCCGAACAGCTCGTGATGCTTGAAGACTCTGACCCTGCCGCCTTGCCTGGGACAGATCGGCAATGGCGGGACTATCGAATCGCGCTCAGAGCCTGGAAGGAAGGGCACCCTGATTTCCCAGACGAAGCAAAGCGCCCAAAACGGCCCATCTGATCTCCACTCGCCTGATTTTAATTTTTTCTGAGGACACTCCATGCCGATTACGGCTGATATCCAGACGCTGGAGCCTGGCGCTTGGGTGGAGCTTTTTGAGCTCGATGCAACGATGCTGGGCGCCGAGCTGTACCGCTTCCATGGTTACCCACAGCAATCCTCAATATTTTGGCAGGGCAAAGAGTATTCGCCTTGGCCGATTAAAGCTGAAGGCTTCGAAATGACGGGGCAGGGGACGCAACCGACGCCGACTCTTTCCGTGGGCAACGTTGACGGCTTTATCACTGCGCTGGTTTTGTATTTCGAAGATCTCGTCGGCGCGAAACTGATTCGCCATCGAACCCTGGGCAAGTATCTCGATGGGCAGCCCGAAGCGGACCCAGAGGAAGAACTTCCACCAGATATTTGGTATGTCGAGCGCAAGGCTGCCGAGGACAACGAAGTTGTCCAGTTCGAACTGGCGACGGCCCTGGATTTCGCTGGAGTCCAACTACCTCGGAGACAGATCGTAGCCAACGTGTGCTGGTGGCTTTCCTGTGGCGGCTACCGAGGTCCGTATTGCGGCTACAACGGGTCACCCGTTGCCGACGAGAACGATGTCATCGTCACTGACGCAGCCAAGGATAAGTGCGGCGGTCGCTTGACTAGCTGCAAGCTACGTTTCGGCGAAAATAACCCCCTCCCATATGGCTCTTTCCCCGCTGCGGGGCTGCTCCGGACATGATCTATGAACAAAGCAAACAGAGCGGCAATCGAGGCACACGCCATCGACGAGTATCCGCGCGAGGCGTGTGGGCTGTTGGTGAGGGTAGGTCGGAAAGAGATCTACGTTCCATGCCGCAACATCGCCTCGACGCCGAACGAGCATTTCCGCTTGGCGCCTGAGGATTACGCAGCCGCTGAAGACAGGGGCGACATTTTCGCGGTGGTACACAGCCATCCCGATTATCCTGCCACACCGAGTGAGGCTGATCGCGTCTGCTGCGAAGCGTCGGGCTTGCCCTGGCACATTCTCGAAGTGCGAAAAGGCGATGACGGTGTAGTGCGAGCTGGGAATTTGATGAGCTTCGCGCCGGTTGGGTATCAGGCACCTCTGATTGGCCGCAAGTTTGTGCACGGTGTGCATGATTGTCTCAGCATCATCCTGGATTTTTACCGTCGTGAGATGGGTATCGATCTTGGCAGCTATGAGCGGGAAGACGGTTGGTGGGATAAGGGCGGCAATCTCTACCTCGAAAATTTGCCCGCGGCGGGCTTCGAAAAAATACCCGTACCGCAACATGGCGACATCGTGTTGATGCAGATCCGTTCACCGGTGCCCAACCATGCGGGGATATACCTGGCCGACGGTGTGCTGAGGAGTGAGCCAGAGCACTACCCGGCGCCCGGATCGATTCTTCATCACCTCTACAACCGCGACAGCAAGCGGGATGTGTACGGCGGGTACTGGTCTGAAGTCACCGTTGGTTACTGGCGTCACCGGGACGCAAAACCTTTGCTAAAACAGCCCTGAAATCCTAACGAGGTCATCGTTTATGGTGGGCCATGGCAGGACATGGTTAAAGGTCATCGACCCACCTGCCCGGGTTGATTGCAAATTTTTCGTGAGCTGTCAAATAGCTTGGCATTTCGCTTCATCTTCCAATCATGTGAGCGAAGCATCGCGTTACTACATCGCGATTCGTTGCGGTGCTGGGATTCGTACACCGGCCAACCGGTGATATCTTGGTGCCATCTTTCACAGGAGTGGTATTGATGAACAGAGGCGCAACGTTGCTGTCGGTTATTTTGGGGTTGGGGTCGATGATTGCATCTCTTGCCCATGCGGAATGGATGAAGTCAGAAATCAAAGACGAAATGCGTGGCACAAGCACTATAGTCTTCAGCCAAACATCATCCCCTCTGGCTGGCGACGGACCTAGCGTTACTTTAATGGTTTTAGATGATAAAGATGGAAAGCCGGGTGTAGTGTTTAACTTGAATAGTGGTCGAACTGAGGGGTGCCCCGCCGCCGACAACTCCTTTTGTAACGTGAATGTCAAATTTGACGAGGGAAAAATCACCGAGGAGCTTTTCGCGACGACAGATGGCAAACAACTGATCCCATCACAGGTAGTGGCGTTCGCCGGGTCAGTTTCGATCGCAAAAAAATTGTTTATAGAAGTGGAGTTGCAGGGAGTTGGGACTCGTCAATACAAATTCATTGTCGGCGATCTTGATATCCCCGTAGATCGAACTCCTTCGGTAAAGCTGCTAGGGTACGAGTTGGGCCGCAAATATTCTGACGTTCCATCGCCGCTGAAAAAAGTTAAGGCGAACGGTCTAGACGTATGCTACGAAGGAGAGGGCCTTACTGGCTTATTCAGCGCGGAACCGGTAAATAAGGCAACCCTCTGTTTCTTTAATGGCGTTTTCTACAGTGCGGTCATCATTCCCGGAACTAAGGCTAGTTATGTTTCTGGAGAAAAATATCTGACCAAAATTTTCGGAAAACCTGACCCTGAGGCCCTCTATCCTTCTTGGCCTAACAAAGGTGACAATCTCTTAAATAAAAATACTAAGCGTGCAGCTTATTTCACGTTCAGTCCGAATTCCTATTACGACCCTCTAGTAATCACCGATGAGATTGTTTCTCCGCTCGTGCCATAGTGCTAGGGCGTGTCTTTCTATGAAGGAGAAATGAAATTAGCCCTAATGCTCCGTTAGGTCGTCTTGTCTGCCTGCGCTAGCAGGCAGACTCCGATCAACCGAAGCCGATCCGGTGCCGCCGTCTAAGCTTTTTCGCATTTCAGGACGCCCTTTGGTGGTAAATCTGTGTTGGTAGTGACGCACGGTGAGGGCTGCGTTAGCACTGGCTGTAAGACTCCTGTGAACATCAACGGACGCCGAGCTGCAGAAACCGGCTCAGGCGAGACCGCGTAATTCCGTGTGGCTCTAGGTGACCATATATTGTCTCGGCATCGTCCTGCGGAAGCGGCCTGAATGAACTTGACTCCACCATAAGGAGCGGCAGTTCAGGATATTCAAAGACTAAATGATGAGCATGGATGTATCACTCACCACGCAATAATAAAAGCCGCCTTGGGCTGTTTTTTTCGTTCGGAGGAAAAATGTCGCAGTTGCTTGAGAAGATGCAAACGGTGATTGTGTCCAAGCAGTTAGCTGAAATCACTGGCAAGCGCGAGCACCGTATTACGACCGGAGCAGGCTGGCGCGACATCATCGGTTATTTCAAGCAGTTTGCTGGTTTCGAAAAATTTATGCTTGAGAGCAAGGATAAGGGCCTTCGTTTTGCCATTTTTAATGGCAATAGGAACATTGGAGAGGACGACCTCGGAAAGCCTACGGGGAGGGATGTCATCCGAATCGTTCCAGTTATTGAGGGTTCAAAGCGTGCCGGGGCGCTACAAACCATAATCGGTGCCGTACTTATCGTGGTTGGCCTCGTCTACAGCCCGCTTCTGCCGGTCGGCATTGCCATGGTTGCCGGTGGGGTGATGCAAATGCTCAGTCCCCAGGCAAAAGGTCTGGGCACCCAAGACAGCCCAAACAACCGACCCAGTTATAGCTTCAACGGCCCGGTTAATACCAGCGTCCAAGGCAACCCTGTCCCGCTGCTGTATGGCCGCATGATTGTCGGCAGCGCCGTGATCAGCGCGGGTATTTACTCCGAAGACCAGATGTAACCGAAGCATCCATCACGAGGCCCGCCATTGAGCGGGCTTTTTTTCGCCCAAAGGAAAGTCATGACCCAGCTAGCCATAGCCGGACGCAAGGGTGGTGAGTCGAAGCCGCGTCCTTCCGTTGAGGCTCCGGACAACCTGCAAAGCACCGCTTTCGCGCGAATTCTCGACCTGGTGAGTGAAGGTGAGATTCGAGGCTTGGTGAACGGCATGCAGTCCATTTTTCTTGATGAAACACCGCTGGCAAACCCGGATGGAACGCTGAACTTCAGCGGCGTCAGCCAAGAGGTGCGAACCGGCAGTCAAGATCAACTACACATCTCGGGCTTCCCCGCGGTGGAGAGCGAAATTGCCGTCGGTGTTGAGCTCCGCTCCGACCAGCCTTGGGTGCGCGCGGTAACCAATCTTCAACTCTCGGCAGTCCGGATCAGACTTTCCACTCCACGTCTTGCACGGACAAACACCACAAATGGCGACACCAACGGATACACGGTCCGATACAGGATTGAGCTGTCCACCGACGGCGGTCCCTTTGTGTCCGTGCTAGACGCGGCTTTCAGCGGAAAGACATCGACAAAATACGAACGATCACACCGCGTCGATCTTCCTAGCGCGACCAGCGGCTGGACCGTGCGCGTGATCCGTCTGACGGCCAATGCCACCAGCTCCGCGATATCAGACACCACCAACGTTGAGGCAATTACAGAGATCATCGACGCGAAGCTGAGATACCCAGGTTCGGCCATCGTCGGCCTGCAATTCGATGCGTCGCAGTTTCAATCGATTCCGACTCGCTCGTTCGATTTGTATGGCCGCATCATCAAGGTTCCAAGCAACTATGACCCAGAGACGCGCACCTACACGGGAGTCTGGGATGGCACCTTTAAAAGCGCCTGGACAGATAATCCTGCCTGGATTTTTTACGACTTACTGCTGCATTTCCGCTATGGGCTCGGCCATCTGCTGAACGCGGGGCAGGTGGATAAATGGGAGCTGTATCGGATCGGTCAGTATTGCGATCAGCCAATCCCCGACGGGAAGGGCGGCACCGAGCCGCGTTTCACCTGCAATCTGTACCTTTCGGTTCGCGCTGATGCGCTGCGCGTGCTCCAGGATCTGGCGACAGCGTTCCGTGGGATGGCGTACTGGGCTGCTGGTTCCGTCATGGCCGTGGCCGATATACCAGAGGATCCTGTTTATACCTACTCGAATGCCAACGTCATCGACGGGAAATTCAACTACGCCGGATCTGCCAAGAAGACGCGCTATACCGTTGCGCTGGTGAGCTGGAACGATCCTTCGGATTTTTATCGGCAGAAGGTTGAGTACGTAGACGACCAGCCCGGAATCGCTCGTTACGGCATCCAACAAACCGAAATCACAGCTACCGGATGCACGTCTCAGGCTCAGGCGCAGCGCGTTGGTAAATGGGCATTGCTTACTAACCGCCTGGAGACGGAGAGCGTCAGCTTCTCCGTTGGCTTGGATGGCACCTTGGCGCGGCCTGGTCAGATTATCCGCATCGCGGATAACGACAGGGCTGGACGCCGAATCGGTGGCCGGCTACGTTCTTCAACGCTCGACACTCTCGTGCTCGACGCGGATGTAACCGCCTTTCCGGGCGACACCATCACCCTGATTATGCCCAACGGTAAGGCTGTCTCTCGAGCCATCAAGTCCGTTGGCTATCCCCTGACTTGGGACAGCTCCGGCATCACGTGGGACAACGGCAACATCACTTTTGATACCACGGGTTTTCCGGCTGAGGTACAACAAGTTGTGCTGTCGGAAAGCCTCGAGGCGTTGCCACCGCTTCACTCCATGTGGGCAATCGACTCACCTGCCTTGGCGGTGCAACAGTTTCGGGTGATGTCCGTAGCGGAAGATTTTTCGGACACGGAAATCAAGTTCACCATCAATGCTGTACGGCACAACTCGAGCAAATACGGTGCAATCGACAACGGCAGCCGTATCGAGCGTCCACCAATCAGCGTCGTTCCCCCAAGCGTTCAGAAGCCGCCAACGAACGTGACACTCAGTAACGACCATTTCGTCGATCAGGGTAGCGCGATCAGCGTCATGACAATTACCTGGGAGAGGCCAGAAGCGGCAATCGCTTATGAGGTGTATTGGCGCAAGGATGAAGGTGATTGGATCTTTGCAGGCCGTACCGGGACGACATCAATTGACGTCAGCGGGATCTATGCCGGGAGGTACACGGCGAAGGTGCGAGCGATCAACTCGCTCGATATCGGCTCTGTTTTCGCAACCTCTGCGGAGACGGTGCTGAACGGAAAAACTACGCCTCCGCCTGAAGTCTCCTCGTTCATTGCCGAGTCGATCGTGTTCGGTATCAAACTGAAGTGGGAGATTCCTCAGGGCGTAAGCACTGCGGATCTGCAACGGACGGAGATCTGGTATAGCGAAACCAACCAGATCGTAGATGCCACCAAATTCGGTGACTACACCTACCCACAAACTGACTTGACCATCATGGGACTCGCTCCCGGAAAAACCTATTTCTTCTGGGCACGCCTGGTTGATCGGGTCGGAAATATGGGCGCTTTCTTCGGCCCAGTCTTTGGACAGTCGTCGGCTGACGCAGGGCCAATCCTGGACTACCTGAACGATAAGATCACGGAAACCCAGCTCAGCAAGCACTTGCTCGAGAAAATCGATTCCGGCGGCGCCCAGATAGAGATCGACGCTCTCAAGAGCGAGCTTGCCGCGATGTACAGCATCAAGACCCAGCTTACTGTTGATGGGAAACCCTACCTTGCCGGGATCGGGGTTGGAGTAGAAAACGACGAAGGAATCATCACCAGCCAAGTCCTCATCGCAGCCAGCCGCTTCGCGATAGTCGATCCCAACGCTTCGGAGGTCTTCTATCCGTTCGTGGTGCAGAACAACACCGCTTACATCAAGGCGGCGTTTATTCAAGACGGATCAATCACCAATGCGAAGATCGGCGACACCATTCAATCAACCAACTATGTCCCTGGGGTGTCGGGTTGGAGGCTCAGCAAGACGGGGGGAATTGAGTTCAATGGAGCGGTCTCGGGTGGAGGCAAGCTCACGATCAATAACCAAGTTGTTCAGGTCTTCGATCAGGCAGGGCAGCTTCGAGTGCGTCTGGGGATCTGGTGATGCCAGCAGGATTAGAGGTTTACAATGCTGACGGCTCGGTGTCCTTCACAACCGACACGATCACGGGGCGATACCTAGGATCGTTTTTCACCGGAACGGCAAATGGTTCTGTTTTTGTGCCTGGGTTTGCAGGGGGAAGCCCATGGTTTTTCTCTGCAAAAGGGGTAGGTGGAGGTGACACCACGGTTGTTTGCGTGCCATTCATCACCATTAATGGGACCACCATTTCGTGGAGCTTTTCCGACTTCAGGGGGCAGGGCACCACTGCGAATGTCCCTAGGGTCGGGTGCCAGGTTTTCTATGGAGTTAGGTAGATGCCAATAGGGCTTCAGGTATTCAGGGACACCAACACCCTTCAGATCGATTCAGATGTCCTGACGGTTTCGTTTTTGGGCAAATTCACTATATATGGTTGGACCCGTGGCTCGACCATTTATAGGGCTGCTTTAAGCCTGCCCAAGGCAACCAAGTTTGTCCTCTTCGGTGAGACGGCGGCTTCATCGTCCATTGCAGTTAGGAGCGTTGTTCTTACTGCCAGCAGCGCTGATTACGAGTTCTGGTCGAATACTGCCGACAGCGTCGTGTGCTACTGCTTTGGCGATGCTCCTGTTGTCCCGTCGCGTTGTGGCTTGCAGCTTTTTGACTCGGCAGGAAACCTCACCTTCGACTCGAACAACAAAATCCTCAGGATTTCCGCAGTGTATGAAACCAGTTCGGACACGCAGTCGTTCTCATTGCCGGTCGTGATTGGCCGTACCTACGCCTGTGGGATCAGCAACTATGACACGCGATATCGCCAGAATCAGGTAGGACAAAATCTCGCGTTCATGGTGATGATTCGGTCGGTCAGGGTGTCAGGTGGAACTGTCACGTCGGGGCTTCTAGCGAATCAAGGGCCGCCGACAACCAGCCCGCCTGCCAATTCACCGATTGGGCCAATGCCCGTGATTATGGTCGCAGACGTTACCGGCTTCTAACTCGTTCATCTCGCTCAACCCAATTCCAAGCCCGCCGAGAGCGGGATTTTTTTTGCCTGGAGAAATGTAAATGACTACAACAGAAAAGGATCGCGACATCCTCGCGCGCACGCTGTGGGCCGAAGCCCGCGGGGAGGGGCTGGCCGGCCAGGTTGCCGTGGGCTGCGTAATCCGCAATCGCGTGAATGATCGCAAGGACCGCTCCTGGTGGGGAGAGGGCTATGCAGGGGTTTGCCTGAAACCCTACCAGTTCAGTTGCTGGAACAAGAACGACCCGAACTATCCCTATTTGAGCGGAGCCAAGCCAATCCCGCCGAAGCAGTTCGCCCAGGCACAGCGGGCGGCGGATCTGGTGATCTCCGGCGCGGAGCCTGATATCACCAATGGCGCGACCCACTATTACGCGACCACGTTGCCGAATCCTCCGATCTGGGCCAAGGACGCCACCCAGACTTTCCGCCTCCGGCACCACATCTTTTTCAAGGATGTGCCATGAGTCCCGCCACGCTGAAGTTGTTGGTCCTGGGCGCGCTGGCGTTGCTGCTGTTCTCCGTAGGAGCGGGGTTCGGTGGGTGGCTGGCTGCTGCCCACTATAGGCCACTGCTGGACGCATCGAACAAAGACCTATCCCGGGCCACTCTGGCCCGTGACAACCTAGAGTCGTTGGCCGGCGAGCAAGGCCGGAAGCTGGGCGAGCTTGTTCTGGCGGGTGAGTTGCGGGAGCGAAATGCCGCATTGGCGCAGGATAAGGCCAGGGAAGAGGCCCAGCCAGACTACGCGGTAGCCAATCGCCTCCTGCAGGAGCGAACCGGCGGCGCCCAGTGCACCGCGGCTGAATCCATCATCGATCGGGAGCTTGGCTTATGAAGGCGATGCTGCTGATTGGTGTGCTGGCGCTGGCGGGATGCGCCGGTCGTGAGCCTGAGATTCGAACGGTCCGGGTGGAGATTCCCGTGCAGGTGCCATGCAAGACCGAGGAGGTGGCGGCACCGCTCTGGGCAACTGATGGGCTTAAGAAGTCCGACTCGCTCGAGGTGAAAGTCCGGGCGCTGCTGGCTGAGCGCCGGCAGCGCATGGGCTATGAGCGGGAGCTTGTCGCAGCAGTTTTAGCATGTCGGTAACAGGTTAATATCACTGACGACTAGGTGGGACCTATTCGGCAGGTAGGTTTGTTAAGTGTTCCTCCGTCATAGGTGAGCTTCTGCACAGCACCGCGTGTACTTTGTGGGCAAGCATCCCCTCGATAAAGCGGCTGTGAAGGTCGTACTTAGCAGCTTGAGCACCTACAACGCTGCTGTGGTATCCCATTTGGCGTACGTACCTAGTAGTGCAGTCGATCTCGATCATGGTGTAGGAGGTAAAGTAAGAGCCTACGCGGCGAATAACTGCCTGGACGGTAGGCCCGGTCTCAACAGAGGAAATGATGGAGTACTCTGAATCATCATCATACGACCATTTGTAATCCAGCTGCATACCTGCAGCTGAAGGGAACGATAGGCAAGAAGTTAGAAAAAAGGTGGCGACTCTCATTTTGATCTTCCTTGAAATAGGCTGCAGGCCATCAAGCCTTTTGTAGCGTAGTCGCTGCTAGAGCCAAGGTTGATCGATTGGGTGTTTTGGGGACGAGTGTCAGATGGGTAAACCGGCGACAGGGCGAGCTAGCTCGGCCCCCTTGGTTGCGCGCGTTGCCGATAACGTGGCTAACCTTGAGCCACTCGAAGGCTTCGGCCGGTTCGCCCTTGTGCAGCACAATCTGCTCCGCGCCCTCCTGCGGCGTAGCTGAGTCAAGCCACCACGGGCGGTTTCTGCGTGGATCACGACGGGGTGCCGGTCATGAATGTCGACATGCCGCGGCGCCGTCGGCAGGATTCATGGAGGAACAAGAGCCCAACTTGACCGAGCGCATGCTCAACGAATTATCTCCATTACCGACGATGGAGACGGAGCAATAATGAAGCTTGCTGCTTGCCAGGCATATTTGAAAGAGCTCACGCAATATGATCAATGACGCAGAGAATTATCCAGTGCCATTTTGGCATCAGCTGTGATTGCATCTGCCTCGCGCTGACTGATGATGTCGCAGTGAACGTAACCGTTGAGCATCATGATCAACTGGTGATAGTGGAACAGCGCGGATCCGTGACCGATCAAAATGCTGTGGATTTCCGCCTCCGCATATCGCAGGACTTTTTGTTGCAAACGCTGTTCAGTCTTCAAGGTTATCTCCTTTTAGGTCCCCCTCGATGGACCGGTAATGGGATCCACGCTTTGGTTACCGACGGACGGTAGCCTACAGCTTGCTGCCCTACCGGAGCTAAGGCCGAATTCCCATAGCCTATCCCATAAATTGGAACGTTGCCGTGACGCTAGGCTCAACAACGTGATGATGTTTGGGAGGTAAGGACGATGGCTGAGCTGGATAAGGAGCAGGCGTTGAGTGCATGGAGAGGGCTCCTCAGGCGGCCGGATAGCCGTCCCGATGCTGAAAAACAGTACGATCTTCTCCTCCGAATTGCTGAACGAATATAGGCAGAAGGGGATAATCGATTACGCAGAATGGCGCAGGCTTGTTGAGAAAGCTCTAGCGTTGTACGCCCGGTCCATCAAGGATTAATCGAACGAGTGTTAGCAACCAAAAACAGAAACCCGCCTAGTGGCGGGCTTTGTATTGCGGTGGGGTGGTGATGCTCAATTGATTGCCAATATTTCCCAGTGGTTGTGCTCTGTGGGTTTTCAAGCCCTGTCGGGCTAGCTGAATGTCCCCAAAGATATGCGTAGCGAGGTTTTTCAATCCGGCTTCCCCTCGATAGTCACTTCTCACCAGACCCACCACTGCAAATGATTCTCCGGTTTCACCTGTTACCGTAAGAGAGGCAGTACCGTCACCCCATAAAACACATTTGACCATGCTACCTGGTAGCAAGCGTCCCAAGGCATCCTCTATTTCAGCCCTACTTAGTCTATCCATGGCGCAGCCTCGGGTTCGTAGGGACCAGAGGATAAGCCAGAAAAACCGTTAGTAATATGGTGGCGCCGTTTCTCTCTGGGGTCAGCCGGTGCCGCCGGGAATCCGCCCGATCATCGGCCAGCGGTCGTGTATGAATGCATATTCCGGAGGAGGGGAAGTGGTGACTATGTACACGCGCCGAGCATCGCCTTCACCTAATATTAGGCATTCAAGCCCAAAGCCCTCGTTCATATCGAACCAGTGCGACACGCGATTCGCATCTTTCTCCATGTATCGCTGCACAAGTCCCAGCGCTCGCTGCGGGTGATACTTTTCCCATCCCCCTCGTTCCACCGTCTCTAGTTTTGCCCACCCACCTGATGGGCCTGTGCCTTTCTCCTCTCGACGGCGCCCCCATCGCACCCAGCCAAGATCCGTCCCGTCCTGCAGTACCACGGGAATTGCTGCCTTGGGGTTCGGGAAATACACCCTGACCCGTTCATACGCTCTATTTTTGTCCGCTGCCTCAACTCCGCCGCACATCTTGCACCCCGGGTTCGCTGGTTATTTCCAGTGGACCTCGACGCTCCAAGGGAAGTTTACCTGGGCATTTCGGTCTTTCGACGAACCCTAAGCCGTTGCAAGATAGGCAATTGTCGCGCTCGCCAAACCGATCCAAGCACGATGAACACAGGACGAACCTTGCCAGTTCCGCAAACGGCCTAAGCGTTTCCATTAGCACTAAATTTCGATTTTCGCGCGCGATTTGCAGGGCATCGACAAGCCACCGGTAGACGTCTGGATCTTCAACGGGCGTATAGACAACTCCCAAGATCATTCTGGCTGTCTCAACCAAGTCAAACTGGCGACCATCATCCAAGGTAAGGACAAACCTCTCAATCACGCCCGTGGTTGGCGCCGCGCTATAAATCAGCTTCAACTCTCCACCTTGGCGATACACATTTCCGTCGTAGGGGCGGATGCAGCCGCCCTCGCTTTTTTCCAAAAAGGTTGATTGATGAATCGTGCCAAGGTTTGAGGAGCCGTCTCGCGCGACGACGTCGTATTGAGACGCGCTGTGATACAGGACCGTCGTCGATTGCAGCTCTTCTACTGCGAGCCAGTATGCGAAGTTCGCTAGTTCATCCATGCCAAACTGTTCGTCTCGATCAATCAACCGCTCCTCGGCCAGCCTTGCGCTTGCCGAAAGCAGGCTGGACCGATACGCCTCGGGCTTCTGTGACCGGAAGTCGTGATCATCGAGCGTATCGCGCCATTGCTTGATTCCCAGCGCTTTGGCTTGTTCAAAATTCATGGGAGGTCGCTTGCTCGGTTCTGTATGTGCATACAGTATCCAAGGCAAGGCAATACTTACGAGGGCTAGGCGACGAGCGCGTCGACGGCAGCTTTCGGGCCAGGAGCAGCCATTTAGCACCAGGCTAGAGGAGCAGCCTCAGGATTGCAGCCGTGCGACGAGACATCTTGAGTTGGCGCTGCTATCTGTTATAAGAATTGCTCCACGGCTAAAGAGGAACGCATTCAATCCTGTGAAAACGTCCATGGCTAACCGCTCGATGTGGTTGAAAAGCTGGCGAAGAATGCCACCCGACAGGTCCTGATGAAAGCCCAGGTAACTAAGGCGTCCGTTGGCAAACACACTCCAGATTCACTCCGTCAGGGCCCAGTACATAGGCCGCGTAATAATCGGAGTGGTACTGAGGCCTGATCCCTGGTGCGCCATTGTCCTGTCCGCCAACGGCGATGGCAGCCGCATGGAATGCGTCGACGGCCCCATGACTCTGCGCCATCAGCGCGATATGAGCCCCGTAGCTGGGAACTGGAGCATCGTGCAGCCACAGGAATGGCTTGCCTGCGGAGCCGAACCCCAGTCTGCGAGGCGTCGAATGCGGATGGTCCGTCTCGATGCTCATTAGCAATGTGATCCCTAACGGCTCGAGCGACCGTTCGTAAAAGGCGCGAGCATGCAAAATGTCCGAGACATTAATGCCCACATGATCGATTACTGATCCAGCAAACTTTCTCATTTGGTACTCCTTGCATCCCCCGATTCACTCGGCGGGATGGTTGCGCTCGTCATCTATAAGCGAATGATATTTCCCGTTGCGGATTGTCAGTTAAGGCATTGTCGTCGTTCAGCGGAAGGTCAGCATTTGGCGAGTCGACCGATCCATGTACGTTCAAACCTGAGAAGCTCCACCGTCGGCGAACAGCTCGGCACCATTGACATAGCTCGACGCCTCGCTCGCCAGAAAGAGCGCAGCTTGGCCGATCTCGTGTGCCTGGCCGATCCGGCCGAGGGTGCTCTTCTCATTTAGCAAGTCGATTACCTGTGGCGCATTTTCACCAAGCACGGCCCGTAGGGACGGGGTGTCCACCGGCCCGGGGCTGAGTAAGTTAATGCGTACACCCGATCCTTTAATGTCGAGAATCCAGCTCCTCACCAACGCGCGTAGTGCGGCCTTGGTTGCTCCGTACACGCTCATACCAGGTCCAGGGTTGATCGAAGAAGTCGAGCCGATAATGACAACGCTGCTCCCCTCGCTCATCAGCGGTAACGCCCCCTGAACCGTAAAGGTGGTGCCTTTGACATTGGTCGCGAACACCCGATCGAAGCCCGCTTCGGTGATTGCACCTAGAGGCTCGATTTCACCCATCCCGGCATTAGCGATCAATACATCGATACGACCGTGGACCGCACCGATATGCTTGAACAGTTCCCCTAGGGAGGCTGGGTCCGAGATATCAGTCCGCACCGCAGAAACATTCCCACCGAGGCGACTTGCTGCTTCGTCTAGCTGAGGCTGGCGGCGCCCGGTAATGATCAGATCCGCACCCTGGCTGACGAATGCTTCGGCGATTGCGAAGCCGAGGCCCGAAGAACCGCCAGTAACCAGCACAACCTTGTTTTTGAATTGCATGTGTTGAACCTCAACTGTCGAATATGTAGTGAACACTACATAGAGAGGACGTCCTCTGCAAGTTATTTAGTGACTACTAAATAAAAGGTACAACCGAAGCGGTTGAACTTGCATGTAGCGATCACTACAGTGGCGTGTCACCTAGAGAAATAGCCATGAACGAAAAACCCAGACAGCGCCGTTCCGCCTTTGACCGGGAGCAAGGGATAGCCATCGCACAAGCACTATTTCACCAGCGTGGATACGACGCTGTCAGCCTGACCGACCTGACCGAGGCAATGAATATCAAGCCGCCGAGCTTTTACGCCGCCTATGGAAGCAAGGCCGAACTGTTCGAACGAGCAATGCATCGCTATGCCGCAGAAAACGCGCTGCCAATGGACAGACTGCTGGCACCGGATCGACCTCCTGCCGAAGCGCTAACCTCGCTGCTGATTGCCGCTGCGCAGCAGTACGGGCGAGATAGCGCTTTGCGTGGTTGCCTGATCACCGAAGGCCTGCGTGCGGACGATCCGGTCGCTCGAAACATGGCGGAGAAATTCGGCGACGCTGGAATCCAGGCGATCCGCCGGTATCTGGACCAAGTCTGCCCGGACGCTGCGCAGACCCGGGCTGACTACATCCTGGTCACCCTGCGGGGGCTGTCTGCAGCGGCATGCAGTGGGATGTCCAGCGAGCGCTTGGTGAACGTCGCACGGATTGCCGGCAGGTTGCTTGCCCATGAGTTCGAGGCAGACGACAGCGCAGTGGAATCCTGAGTAAACAACATCTGCACTATCGTCCGATCAATCAGTAATCAGTGATGGTCGTACCGCCGATGCTCTCGGCGAATGAGCCCCCCAGCAGCTTTGCCGGCGTCTCAAAACCCGGTCGTCGCACGCCGTTCAATACTTGGCGTGCCGCCTCCATGGCAGCAATCGGCGTATAGGTGTAACCGTTGGCGGTTTCGATCACTGAACGTGCCACAGTGCCGTCAGCGCCAGTCACCTCGGCCACTGCCCGAGCGCGATGAGCTTCGCGCTGTTGCGCGTTCGGCCCCTCGGGAATTTTTGAAAGATCTCCGTCAGGTAATGGATCACCGGAAAAATGTACAAATATTGCAATATTGGGAATGCCGGTGGAGTGCCAGCCGGTGACCAAATCACCGAACGACAAAGGTACGCACAGCTCCTGGCCGTCGCCAAAATCGAAGTGTCGCGGTTGCGCATCGGGAGTTGAAAGAAGCGCTCCATCAATCCGGGCCAGCAGCCCCGCTCCAACAATTTCGCTAACACTCAGTGCTGACCCACGTGACATGGAGCCCGCGACCTGTAGTGCAATATTTAACGACTGCGGATTTTTAGACCGGCGAGCGACATGCACCGCCAGACAGTCGGTCGGCACTACGTCCCAGCCGACGCCAGGCAGAAGCATGACCCCTGACCCAGCCGCCTCATCACCCAATTGCTCGGCCAACCGATATACATTGATCTCGGCCGTGATATCCAAATAGTCGACTCCAGCGTTGATGCAGAGCCGCATTAAGGCGTCGGCTGTCCGCGCGAAGGGTCCTGCAAAGTTCACCAGCACGCCAATGCCTTCCAGGGATCCTGTCGTCGGGGCATCAGGGGTAAACACGCGATAAGGAACGTCCAGCTGCACGGCCAGAGCGCGCAGCTTGTCGTGGCTGCGCCCGGCGATGACAACGTCCAGTCCCTGCGCCACTGCATAGTCGGTCGCCATACGCCCGACATAGCCGGTTGCGCCATAAATCATCAATTTCTTCATTGGGCGTGCTGCCAGTTCTTGTAAACGAATTCCAGGCTGTATCCGTCAGGATCCAGAACATTGGCCGCGTAGTAGTTGGGGTCGTAGTGCAGACGCGCCCCCGGTGCGCCTTGATCGACGGCGCCCTGAGCCAACGCTGCCGCATAGGCCGCCGCAACCTGAGCTTTACTGTCTGCGACGAAACCGACATGTACCGCTCGGCCTTCGACTTCACCCTGACGCAGCCAGAAAAACATCCGGCCCTTGGCGCCGAAACCTTTCAGGTCCGGATGCCCAGGCGGACCGTCCTTGCCATCGTAGTCCAAGCGCGCGGTGATACCCAGCGGCGCCAACGTAGCTTCGTAGAAACGGATAGAGCGCTCAATGTCACTCACAGACAGAAAAATATGATCCAGCATGGCAACGTCTCCCGATCGTTCAGATGATGTAGCCGCCCGCGACTTCGATGGTCTGGGCATTGATCCAGGCCCCGTCTTGGGACAGCAACATGGCAATGACGCGGGCCACATCTTCGGGCTCACCGACTCTGCCTAGCGCCGTTTGCTCAGCCAGCATCGCCTCAAACTCATCATTGAGCCCGCCACCTAACTCGGTTCGAATCGCCCCAGGTGAAACCGCATTGACACGTATGCGCCGATCACCGAACTCTTTGGCCATGTAGCGCGTGAGCACTTCCAGTCCACCTTTGAACGCCGCATACGGCGCCACCCCGGTGGTGGCCACGCGTGTAGTAGCGCTGGTCAGATTGACGATGCTGGCGTTCTCCTCCAGTAATGGCAGCAAGGTCTGCGTCAGGAAGAAAGGGCCTTTCAGATGGACTTTGAAAAGACCATCAAACTGAGCCTCGCTGACCGACGCCAGCGGGTTGAACAGGCCGTAGCCGGCGTTATTAACTAAACCTGAGAGGGTGCTTGTGCTCCATGTCTCCCGGAGCACTAACAGGATGGCATCGCGGAACCTTTTGAAACTTTCTACATCCGCCACGTCGAGATTAAGCGCAACGCCCTTGCCGCCCGCTCGTTCAATGCGTCGCACCACATCATCCGCATCGTCCGGATGCTGGTTGTACGTAAGAATGACACCCATACCGCACCGGGCGGCGTGTTCTGCTGCACTCGCACCGATCCCTCGACTGCCTCCGGTAATGACGATAACGCCCATGACGTACTCCTTGATTGATTGAATGAGCCTCCACATTAAGGGCGCTGGTCACTGCGGACGCAGCCGTTCCTACTCGAAATCTGCCTGTTTCTACTTTTTGCTTGCGTTGCTCCTGCTGTGACATTCAGCATGGCCAGCATGAACGAACAACTTAACGAACTCCGCATCCTCGCCGCCAAGGCCGAAAACCGCCGCACAGAGACTGGCATTCCCCGCGTCGCTATGGTCCAAGGCAAAATCCCCGAGCATATGTTGGCGGCAGTCTATGACCCGATGATCAACTTGATTCTGCAGGGCAGCAAAACCATGACCGTGGGCGACCGCACGCTGCGATACGACCCTGCGACCTATTTCGTCATGTCGATTCAGTTGCCTGCGGTGGGCGCAGTGCACCCTGCGGCAACGGGCGAACCCTATCTGGCCATAAGCCTCACGCTTGATCCCACCGTGTTATCAACCTTGCTGGCTGACCTGCCCAAACCTGTCAGCCGCCATGAAAGCGACCCGGGCTTTTCGGTGGCGGCCGTTACGACCGAATTAATGGACGCATGGGGGCGCATGTTGCGATTGATGGGCAACCCGGAAGCTATCGCAGCCCTGGCGCCTGCTTATGAACGCGAGATACTGTTTCGCGTGCTGCAAGGCCCCCACGGCTGGATGCTGCGAGAGATCGCAGCGCCCGATACCGCCATGGCCAGAGTGAACACAGCCATTCAATGGATCCGTCGAGATTTTGCGGAGCCGATCAGGGTGGAAAGCTTGGCTCAGAAAGCGGCAATGAGCGTCTCGGCCTTCCATCGCCACTTCAAAGCGGTGACGACGTTGAGTCCATTGCAGTATCAAAAACGAGTGCGCTTACTTCAGGCGCGGATGCTCATGGTAGCCAGCGGCAAGAGCGTCATGGCGGCAGCTTTCGAGGTGGGCTACGAAAGCCCAACGCAGTTTAGTCGAGACTATACGAAGGTATTTGGGCTTTCACCTGCGAAGGATGCAGGAAGAATTCTCGGAAAAACGAAGGTTCCAGAATCTAACAGGCGCAGGAATTTGGCCCCCTTCAAGATTTAGATAGCAAGCAACTGGGAAAGAGTTTAATCGACCAATTTCAGGCGTATGCGGATGACTGGATTCGCCCAGAATCCACAAGTCTTAAAGGTCCGCTTTTGGCCAGGAGCTGCCTGTCGCCTCCGCGATCAATGAGCGACTCTGTAGGGGCAGGGCTGCGGCCTTGAATTTAACGATACAATCCCCTCCAACCAGACCAGTCTGTTCCTGCATTACTTTCGGGAAAGCAGCCAATGCCATGGCACCATTGTCCTATCGTCCTTGAACGTGGACAGCTAAGCTGCAGTACAGCAGGACAGCGCGGAGGTAAACCAAGCAGGGCTAGGAGGCGGTCAAGTTGCGGGAGGGTGCAGCTTAATTGAGCGGAAAGGCGACAGTGAATGAAGTGCCGTCCTTATCATCGGAGCTGACCGATACCCGGCCGCCATGTGCCTTGGCGATTTCACGGACTATAAACAACCCAAGACCGACGCTGCGTACGCCATCTTCGGGGTCCGCGCCTCGGATCATCGGCTCGAATAATCGGGTCATCAGTGATGGCGCAATTGGAACACCATAGTTTTTTACCGATACATGGGCAGTGTCATCATCCACAGTTGAAGTAATCGTGATCGGCCGCTCCAGGTCACCATAGGTCACGCTGTTCCCAATAAGGTTACCGAGGAGTTGGTGTACTCGGTCCGCGTCAAGCTGCGCAGAGCCTGTCCCATTTGCGTGGTGAACAAGTTTGGCGTTGGGAAACGCAACGCGCAGTTCCTCGACGCTTCGGCGGATAAGATCATGAAAATCCACGGCACGAGGAGAGACGATGATTCCTTGTCCGACCCTGGCCAGGGCCAAATCCAACAGGTCCGCGATCAAGCGTTCTGCACGGTTAGCTGACTGCATTACGTAGCCGAGTATCTTGATTTTCTTAGGGAGGCTCTCGCCGCGTGCGAGCGCGTCGGTGCCCATTTTGATTGCCGTCAGTGGATTTTTCAGGTCGTGGCTTACTATTGCGACCATTTGCTCGGCAAATGATGCACGTTGCTGGGCTTTCTCGAAAGCCCTGCTCAGTTCCGCTTGAGCCAGACGGAGCTCCGTTTCGGCAGCCGTTTTCTGCTGCAGTAGCTCTTCGGCGAGCCTCCGGGCTTTAATTAACTCCCTTTCATACTTGTCTCGATCATACAATGTGAAGAGTGCAAGTTCGTGCTCTACACCGTTGGTCCCGTCGCGCCTGATCCCGTTCACGAGCATCGTGACTTTGCTCCGATCACGATGCAGCAGGTCGAGTTTCACCTCGGCGACAGAGCCTTGCAACTTCATCAGTGGCGCCCAGTGCGTCTGATGAAAGATGCGCCCGCCCATTGTGAGCAGATCTTGAAAGCGCTTGTTCCGAAGCTCTTGTGCGCTGAAACCGATACAGTGCCTGAACGTAAGGTTGGAGCGCAGTATGGCCCCGTCCTCTGTCGTCACTACCAGCCCGCATGGCGCCTCTTCATAGAGTCTTTGCGGGTCGAGCAGTGGAGGCTTACCGTGCATTTAACCCTTTCCAAGGCTGTACAAAGCTTCCTATGGCATCAGCGCAGGCGCCCGGCGCGCTCATGTGAGGGCAATGACCCACATTATCCACTAGGACGAGCGTGCTGTTGGGCATGGTGTCGCGTAAATAATCGCCGACGGCAATGGGAGCGATCAGGTCGTCGGTAGACTGAAGGATCAGGGTCGGCGTAGCCAAGCCAGCAACGTCTCCTCTGTTGTCCGACATGAAGGTCACTCTTGCGAAGTGCTTGGCGATCTCAGGGTCGGTACGGCAGAAGCTATTAGTTAGCTCAGCGCCTAACTCGGGCTGCCCAGGCGCACCCATGATGACCGGTGCCATATTGCTAGACCAGCCGAGGTAGTTGTCATCTAGAGTGTCGAGGAGTGATTGGATGTCTTCGAGCGTGAACCCACCCACATAATTGTCGGAGTCGATATAGCATGGAGATGGGCCCACCATGATATGAGCAGCGATGCGACCGGGTACTTGCCGGTCAGCTAAGACGTCAATCATCGCGCTTACTGAATGGCCTACCAGAATCACTGGCCCGATGGCGAACTGGTCAATGATTTCGTTAAGGTCTAAGGCGTATCCGTCCAGCGAGTTGTACTTTGTCCGGTCATACGCGCTGATGTCTGACCGGCCGGCGCCGACGAGGTCGTACACGACGATCCTGAAATGGTCTACGAAATGGCCTATGAGATAACGCCACATGGTTTGGTCGCAGCCGAAACCATGGGAAAAAATCAGCGTGGCTGGACCTTCGCCCATCACGTTCAGGTTGTTGCGATGTTTAAGATCCATGTGCATTTCCAGACAAGGTAATGACCAAGTCCCTCGGAGTGTATATAGGCAGGGTCGATAGGTCATTTATTAAGTTCATCGAGCACTCGTCCGCGAGGGGCTATTGATATAGACGCTGGCCTTTGTGGTACGGGTTTGGCCACGGGGTCGGGTGTAGATTATCGCGGCGGCTGTACGTACCCCAGCGACCTGGGTAATTTTCTACCGCACCGATAGCTTGTTCCTCCAACACGATCAAAGGCGCTGGCAGATAACCTGTTTGGGCGGTTGTACCAGCAGGACGCTCGCACCGTAGCCCGATAGCGTCAGATTCGCTCGCGGGAGTGGCCCAGACACAAGGATGTTTAGCTTGTAGGGGCGCCCCGGAAACCAGCGTATGAAACCGATACCAGGAATGAATAGTCAACACGACTCACTCCTATTGTTTCCCTGCGACCAGTCTCCTACTAAAATCTAGAATGAGACCCGCAGCTCGCAGGCTGGGGATCCGGAGCACACCATGTGTGACTAGGCGTCAACGTTGATAACTTGCTTGAAGAGCTGATGTCATGCGCTTTCGGTTTCCAAGAGTTTCCCGAAGCGCTCAGGAGTACGACATGCTAATCTTGATTAGCACACGCTCGATACGTTTCCTCGCGCCGTCTATTCGTGCGACAGCGACGGCTGGATCCTCAGATACATCACGGAGGTGCCTCGGCTGTGGCGCAGTGTGCTCGGACTCAGGCGTAATGGAGATCGTGACCGCGGCTCGTATAGCTGCTCTTGCCGGAAGGGGCGCCGCTCCCGGCTGACGAAGACCCGGTGGCAACGGTGCTCTAAACTGCGTTGAATCTAGGCATGTTGGCAGTAAATTTAGAGGTCCAGACGACACGCGGCTGGTGGCTATGGTTAATATGCGCGCATTCGAAGATAGGCATGGCAAAATAAGAAGTGATCGATTATTTGCAGGACGCCTCCGCGCTTCATGCCGTGACGCAGGAGCTGGTGTGTAAAGACACCGATTCGAAAGATTCCTTCAACAACGGTACGGTATGCCTGCACGGCTTCAGCTGTGACGGTGTAATTCTGGGTGAAGTTTTTGAATTAACGCGGCATGGTTTGGGGTTGCGTTTGATGACGCGTTGTATAGAGCGTCGTCAGGACAAAAGGATTGAGTTCCCGTTTCTTGCTGCAGGGATGTTTAGCCGCATCTCATTCCCTATCGGAGCGAACTACCTGTGAACGCTTTAAATGGAATCAGGGTGCTCGTTGTCGAGGATGAGGGCGCAGTCGCCATGTTGATCGAGGATATGTTGGAGGACTTCGGATGCGTGGTCGTTGCGTCCGTTGCCCAACTCGGGAAGGCGTGCGACGTCGCTCGCTCGATTGAGGTGGATTTGGCGATGCTGGATGTAAACCTGGCCGGCCAGTTAGTCTTCCCCGTCGCCGAGATTTTACGCGACCGCGAAATTCCCTTCCTCTTTAGTTCGGGATACGGTCGCGCCGCACTCCAGGGCGAGTTTGCCTTGCGGCCCGTATTGCAAAAGCCGTTTTCGCAAGAAGAACTGAAGGAAAGAATTGCTGTTGCGCTGGCATTTGACACAGGGAAAATCTATGAGAGCTAGTTGCGCTGAGCCTCGATAGTCCAATTACTTCTCCTTTTCCTCAATGCTGCCTGTTTCATGAAGCTGGCCGCAGAGCATCTGCTTGACAAAAAAACCAGCTCTGGCGCATATCTTCGTTGAATCAAAGCTGCTGTTCCTCAGCTGCTTATGGCTGGAGGCGTATTGCCTTGAGCCAGGAATTCTGGTCATAGGTCTGAACGCATGCAGGCGATATCTGGTAGCCGCTAGCGAGCGCAATGTGACAGGAGGCAATCTTCGTGCGGAACGGCCTCGATTGGCCGATTGTGTTGAAAAAGTCGCCTATGGTTTGCGCATCAGGAAAGTACGCTTCCGAGATTGATTTTTTATTTTTGGCAGACGCTCCAGGACTCGGATTTCACGCAGCAGCGAAAAAAGGCTTTTTTCCCCTAAGCAGCAGTTTGGGCAGACCGACTTTTCCAACAAAATCGGCCGAAAGCGATCATTCAGGCGTCATTAGAACCGCGAGCGCCATCTTGATGAACTCTTCATTCATTTCGATCGTGTCTAGAGCCCCCCGTACGTTGTCGGCAACTTCAACTGAGCCGCGCGCCTCCACCCAGTTGGACAGTTCAAGAATGGCTGCCTCCAGGGCAAGCTGATTTTCATTGATTTTGTGTAGCAGCGAAGGGATTAGGTCGTGATTTGGCATCGGCAGCTCCTGGCTCATGGGTCAGATTAGCAGCGCATGGGGATGGGGGCCAGTTGGACCGAGGGAGGAAAATACTGTAGGAATATACAACGCTAACTTATTGATTTTAAAAGGGGTCTATAGCCATTTTTCGCAGTGCATTAGACGAAAGTTTTTCTTTTCAAATCAATAGGTTAGTATGGAGGTACGGTCACCTTGACATGGTGGGGGTCGTTGGTTCGAGTCCAATCGCGCCTACCAAACAAAATCCGCTCTGCTGGGCGGTCTAGAAGGGCTCACCGAAAGGTGGGCCCTTTTTTGTTGCCGCTCTTTACGGCTGGGTTTGTTCCCTTTCCAATCAGCGAACTTCGAATACATAGGGATATGGTCATGCGAGTTGTCACTCTCGTAACGCTTTTTGGTGTCGTACTTGCGGGTTGTTCTGGAATTCCTTCAGTTCCATACGAAGAGCCTGCTCAATCCGAGGCAATTGCGCGTGTTCGTGTCATCACCAACTCCGATGTGTACGGCGATAGCATCGTTGGCAGTTGTGCTCCTGCTACCCGGCACAAGATGGCTCAAGCCGGACGTTTCGGGCGTGACGGGACGGCGAACATCAACTATCCGCAGTACCCTCTTAATTCGGCAAGCATTGGCATGCCGAAACGAGTTTCGCCTACTCTTGCCCAGTACATCCCTGCCATTCGGATGGGCGAAGGGGCATACAAAGAGGTCGTAGCCGAGTATCGCGTCAGGACTGACCTTCCATTTCAACTTGCGACCCTGGGCGCGACCATAGGTGGCAATGGCAGCACTTACTGGTCCTGCGGTGGCCAGGCACTCGTTTATAAGCTGGAGCCAGGGAAGGATTACGAGGCTTTGGTTGGGGTGGGCACCAGGCCAAACAAAGATGGCGAGCAAGCGCTTCTCTGCGTGTTAGCGGTTCTCGAAGTTACCACTTTGCCTGGTACTTCAATTGTGATTCCCCGAAAGTTGGAGCCTGCATCGCCTCCGCAGGTGGTTTGCAAAAACTGACGAGCTCAGCCGGCTGCCGAAATCCCCCTAGGAAAAAAGACGAAAAAGGGGACAGATTTACTTTCGCTGCGCTGTGAGTTCCGTCAAATGGATTCGCTTGGTTGGATCAGGAGCCGGCTAGAAGATAAACTCGGCCCATGTCCCGCTTTTCCTATCATATGGTTTTCGCGTGCTCGCGGATGATTAATCTGCCTTCACCGAAAAAGGGGCTGAATCCGCTGATGTCTTTACCATCCACGAACCCGACTGTCTGAACGAACTCGCCGATGCATAGGTATC
Organism: Pseudomonas sp. R4-84; assembly: GCF_054130985.1. NCBI lineage: Bacteria > Pseudomonadati > Pseudomonadota > Gammaproteobacteria > Pseudomonadales > Pseudomonadaceae > Pseudomonas > Pseudomonas sp. R4-84. Next base: position 3,655,546 of record NZ_CP096390.1, on the reverse strand, counting down.
TTCCATAAACTGGAAATAAATCATCTTGCCGTCACGTACCTTGGCATGGATGGAAAACGGCGATGTGAATACGTGTCCCACTGCCACGGATCGGTAGGTGAACTTGCCGAAAACTGCAACATCCTCACCGGATGCCATTTTAGTGCTGATGGTGAAGTCTTCAATCTTCCAATAATCCGATACCTGCATGAATAAGGAACTAAAGGCTTTCGGGCCCTTGTTAGTTCCGGTCCAGGGCATGATTTTTTTTAATTCTGGATTGTCGAAGTTGAGAGAAACGTAAGTTGCGTCCGGAGCTGCCAGCTTCGCTGCAGCGGCTTCAACCTTATCGGGCGCGGTATTGGCCAGAAATTCCATGACTACCGATAGCGCAGCAGCAGCCTTCGCTTCGCTAGTGGACGGTGCCGCCACAGCGTTAGCAGTCGAAGCGTCAGGTGACAAATTGGTCTCAGACATGGTCATGTGCGTTCTCCGTTTTTAACTATTGTTTGCAGTACGTTGGGGGGACGGGGCGATGGAGGACTGGCTCTTGGATTTCCTCGACACAGGGTAGCGGCGGCTGCTCGAGCCGCCGCTACTGTCCACCCGAAGGTGAGGCCGTTCTTAGTTGGCGCCTTTTGCGACGGGTTTCTCCGGGTTGAACCCGTCATAACTTTGGAAAACTTCCATGAAGCCCGGGACGGTTTCCTTACGAGCCCAATCGCGCTGGAACTCGCAGTACAACTGGACGCGGCTGGTCATCTTGCCGCCGGCTTGCTCAATACGACGGAGCCCAGCCTCGTGGGCCGCCACCGAGGTACCGCCCACTGCGTCCACGGGGACATATACTTCGTAGCCTTCCAGAAGCGCATCAAGCGCAGGGAACGCCAAGCACACCTCTGTCCACAGCGCGGTCACGATAAGTTTGCGACGTCCGAGCGCTTTAACAGCCTGTTTGAATTCGACATCTTCCCAAGCATTCACGGTGGTGCGGTCGTAGATCGGAAGGTGACCGAGGACGTCCTGCAATTGCTCAATCGGTGGTTTGTTGAGGCCGGACGAGACATTCACCGTCGTATGAACGACTGGAACGCCATAACTCACCGCCGCTTTTGCAAGGCTGGTGATGTTAAAGACCAATTCCTCGCGCGGCATCGAGCGGATGGAGGAGACCTGAATCGGCTGATAATCAATGATCAGAAGTGCTGAGTTCTGAGGCGTGATGAGATGGTCGGTATGTGGATTACGCATCGTTTCGCTTGTCATGGATAGCTATCCTTGTTGGGTGAAATGGAAGATCAGCTCATGCCTGTTTTCTTTAGGCGAAGCCGGTCCAAACTCGACATACATATGTCGAATGCCTTGGAGTGCTTTAGCTTTTTTAAGGGGCGGGTCGCGGTTTGGATCCGTGCGGCTCAGGGTGTAGCGATCAGGTAAAGCGAGGCTTTATGCGGGGCGCATCGGGCGGTATAGCCCCAGGCTCGACAGTGCGAGCCCCAGAACCCAGAACAGTGGGCCCGACAGGCCGGGCCACATCGAAACATAGCCGGGAAAGAGCATGTAAAAGATGAAACCGAGATCGACCACGCTGATGACCAAGAGGTTGATCCACCACCCGCGAACGTCGTTACGCCAGTTCAAGACGACTGCGACGATGAGCGCGATAATTGAAAGCCAGAAGAGATTCCAGGCGTCCTGCAGCACGCGCCCCCGAGGCATGCCTTCAGCCATGGATTGGCCGAGCTGATAGATGGACCAAGCGGCATTGACGTGTAGCAGAGCCCAGATGATGTACGCCAAAGCGCCCGCTTGGGCGAGTCGAGAAGTGGTGTTCGCGGCGACGTTCGGATGTGGCATGAGAGTCCTAGGAATATGGCGCTAGCAGTGGACGTAACGGTCTGACCGAGGGCAAACAACGAAGCCCCCTGAATCGTGAATTGCCCGACGTGCCTTGCGACGGCAGAAATCGAACTGCGGCAAAAGTACGCCAGTTCCAGTTCTCGAAAAACTACCAATCCAAGGATTGACTGTTCTCGTTTGGAGCACAATCGGGAAGTATTCAATAAACGGGCTGTCAGTTGATTCCTGATGCTGCGGCCCGCACAATCCGCCAATGGCTGACCGATTCGAAGATATGCGGGCGTTTGTTGCTGTCGTCTCAGCCGGCGGGTTTGCTGCGGGCGCGGAACGCCTCGGCATCGTCAAGTCGGCGGTGAGTCGCCGAGTTCGGGACCTCGAGGACAGGCTTGGGGCGCGGCTATTTGACCGGACGACGCGCCGTGTCCAGCTCACGGAAGCGGGCCGTGATTTTCATGATCGCGCCGTCGAGTTGCTTGCGGGGCTTGAAGAGGCCGAGGAAGCCGCTTCGAGCGCAAGCAAGGCGTTGAGGGGGCGTATCCGTATCGCCGCTCCGGTCTCATTCACAGCGCACTGCCTGGCACCGGCAATAGGCCAGTTTCTGAACCGCCATCCCGCAGTCTCGGTCTCCATCGACACCGATGATCGAACGGTCGATCTGATACGCAACGGCTTCGATCTCGCGATCCGCATCGCGCGGCTTCCAGACTCATCTCTCGTGGCTCGGCGGCTCGTTACCATCCGGCACGTGTGCGTCGCCAGTCCGGCACTTCTAGAGCGCCTCGGGACACCGCAAAGTCCCGTTGAATTGTCGCGCTTTCCGGGCGTGACTTATTCTAATGTCGAGGACGCTCACTATTGGAAATTCACCGGCAACGTCGTGCCATCAGTGACCAGCCGGCTCGACTTCGCCAACGGCGATGCCATTCGCGAAGCGGCCATCGCAGGGCTTGGCGTAGCGGTACTTCCAACCTTCATCGCCCATGACGCGGTACGGCGCGGAGCGCTTTCTATTGTGCTCGCGCAATATATGCGACCACCAATCGCAATGTATGCGGTGCATCCGTCAATGCGTAATCAAACCGCGCGAGCGCGGGCATTCATCGACTTTCTTGTCGATACGTTTGGCGGTGAGCCATTCTGGGATCGGGATCTGCTTGACAGTTAGGTTTGGAGAAAAAGGGACACAGAAAAAGGCAGAAAGGGGACGACAGAAAAGACTACAGATTTATTTTAGCTTCGCTGCATTACGAGTCGCTATTAATCGATTAGCTTGGATCAACGGCTGCACGGCTAGAAAATAAATCCGACCCCTTTTGTCGGGGTGGGCACCAGGCCAAACAAAGATGGCGAGCAAGCGCTTCTCTGCGTGTTAGCGGTTCTCGAAGTTACCACTTTGCCTGGTACTTCAATTGTGATCCCCCGAAAGTTAGAGCCTGCAGCGCCTCCGCAGGTGGTTTGCAAAAACTGACGAGCTCAGCCGGCTGCCGAAATCCCCCAGAACGGCTCACCGCCAAACGTATCGACAAGAAAATCGATGAATGCCGGCGCTCGCGCGGTTGAGATCAATGCTGGAGTCTTTAATCTAATTAGGCTGAGGTTAGCACTGGCAAGTCGACGAGAGACGCTGAGGGTTCTTGGATGGGCGAGCATCATTTCTCGAGTCAGGTTTGACCTATGAACTCGTTTTTGGCACCTCTGATGGCGCTCGCCCTGGTGGGCCGGCAGCTGAAGCTACCAAAGAGCCGCTTCAAGCTCAAAACGGCTCTTCAGGGACGGTAGCTTTTGCCTGGGCAATCATTTCGCATATAGGCTTGGTGCTGACACAGCTAATGACCTGTGGATCAGCTTTTCGTTTTTATGGCGCGATGATTGATCTTATAAATGGCGTATAGGAATTGGCTAGCTTAGTGAAGTGTACGAGGTGCCGGGGCTCGCTACGGTAAATCTGGAATCATTTGTCATGCTACTTAGATTGTCCCATAAGATCTCAGCATTCGCGCCAAGCTTTTCTTTGCGACGATAAATATTAATTTCTAACGCTATATCAAAATCGGCAGTGCCCGCCCGAACCAAATCTTTCCTTTCCAGATCGTTCCGAACGATCTCCAAAGGAAGCCATGCAACGCCTAATCCGGTTATCGCCATAGAACGAAGACCATCGGCCAGAGAGCTATCATGAATTTTACGAAGTGCTGGTAAGTTTGGAGCGACTTTTAACATTTTTTCAAGCGCCCAACTTAAAGAGCAATCCTGGCGGTAATGAAGATATGAGATTTCACCTCTAGGTGAACCAAGGCTATTTAGAGGTTCTCCTAGCAAATTAGGTGCGCTCACAGGAACTAGCCACTCGCGGCCAATTTTCAAGCATTCGAGTTCCCCTAGTGGTAATGTTTTATTAAGATGTTCGTTAATGCCATTATGTTTGTCATCAAAAGCGACGACAAAATCCACTGAGCGATTGGTTAGTTGCTTGAAACATTCAGGAAGATTGGCGAAGTCTATGGAAAAACGAGTGGCCTCTAACTGCTTGCTCGCCCTCGGCAACCAAGCCGGAAAAAACGCTCTCGACATGATATGTGGCGCAACAATAGAAATTTGCCGCTTGAACTTCTCTTGGGTACGGATAACCGAGTTTCTCGTTTTTTCTAACAGCTCTACAATTTCGACAGCAGCGATATGGAACTCGGCACCCGCATCGGTAAGCTCTAGCTGGTGACGTGCACGATCAAACAACGAAGCACCTAACCATTCCTCTAAAGCGGTGATCCTACGGCTCAAGCCAGAGGTTGTTACATTGCAATGTATCGAGGCTTGGGAAAAGCTTCGAACGCGGGCCAGCACAATAAAATCCTTTAAGGTCCGAAAATCCGTCATGTTGCTGATCTCGCAATTTTTTGGTGGTCGTATCATGACATGCGCAACCCAGGGTCTGAAAGTCAAAAAAAACCCTCTGGCATGAGGTTTTATCAAAAAACCTTGCTTAATCCGCAACGTGCGAAAGTGGCAAACTGATAAAACGTCAAGGCCCAGCCGACGCCGATACTGACAAGGTACTAGTCAGCCTACCGGCACAGTCGATTAGAGGGTATCTGGCCATTTGACAGGGAAGTAATATGAATAATCCACAGAACACTCTTATCTTAGGGTGCGCATCCACGGGCGCAAAATTTACGCCTCGCAACCATTATCTTACTGGGGATCAGCTTCTCGACTCTATTTGTACAGGCATGACTATTAAGGGAGGCCAAGACGCCATCGTTAACGAAGCGATCGAACTTCATGATCTCGGGTGCCGTTACTATCACTATCATGCTCGAAACCCAATCACGCAGGAGCAAACCACCGATAATGATATCTATCAGGCGGTGAGCCGAAATGTACAGCGCTCCTGCAAAGACATTCTATTGAGCTTCGGGGCTAGTCGCAACGGTAAAGAGGTTCAAGAAAACATCAGGGCTTTAGGGGAATGGGAACGGGTTAGCCAATGTGCTTTGCCTTTACATTTCGGCGGAGCTCATTTCGTCACCATCCAAGCCGCGATAGAACTGCAGATCATATGTGAGTTGGAAAAGAAAACGCAAAAACTCGACTTTGAATATATGTACAGCTCTGCTTTTCTTGACGATATAAAAAAATACGTGCCGTCTGCCCGTGTTGTACAGGCGACCATGGAAACAAACTCCACGAGTAAGGGGGCTGACTACGGTAGTACTTCACCGTCAATACAATTCCAAGTATATAAGAATGCGATTTCGGCTCGCCGGCAACTAGGGCTGTTCCATGAAGTCGAATGGGTACAACTTGCCCGGAGCTACGGCATGACTCGGTTTGCCATTGAACACCCATCTCTTCAGCTGGGCAGTTCTGGTCAGCTAAATATAATTCTGTTATTTGGTTTTTCCAGCCGCCTTCCGTTTCCGTCATCATATGAAGAGTTTTGCAACATAATAGAGGTGGCCAAGAGTCTGGAGTCTGATATTTCCAATCCGGATATTAAGAAGCGTAAGATAACTATCACCGTCGGCGCTGCGATTATTCCCCAGCAAGCTCATTTGCATTACCAAGAGATGGATATTGGCCTGCGGAAAGGAACCAAGATGTGCGCTTTAAGACGGCTTGCCACGTACGCCTGCCAACCCGGAAGTGGCGTAGATATCTTGCGTGTAGGCATGGAAGATACACCCTATGGTGTAGGCACGGAGGGAGAGGTGCATATGTGTGATAACCGACAGCTTATGGAGTATGTGCTTGAAGAGATGAGCTATAATGGTGTGGCGCCAGAGCTTAATCCAGAAGTTATCATCAACCGTATGGGGCTCGATATTGTCAGGGATGAACATCTCACAGCACAACGTCAAAGGCCTCTCGGCGTACCAGAAAATGCCGGAGCTTTTCAATGACTGATGTAAACGGTGTGCACCCAAAAGCCAGTTATCGCTGGGTTATTCTTCTGATCGCCACGGTGGCCCAAGCGAGCGCCTGTTTCTTTGTACAAGGTATCGGTGCTATTGCTATTTTCATCCAGCAGGATTGGAACCTGTCCACGATGCAAATAGGATTATTGGTCTCAGCTGCACAGTTAGTCCCCATTCTCGGCTTGCTAGTTGCTGGGGAGTTGTTGGACAGATTTGAAGAGCGCAAAGTTGTAGGTGTGGGAACGTTAATCGTTGCGGTTGCACTTTGCGCATCAACGCTTGCTAGCAGTTACCTGTCATTGCTTATGTTTTTGATTGTGGTCGGTGCTGGCTACAGCACCGCGCAACCTGGCGGCAGCAAATCCGTTTCTAGCTGGTTTCCAAAAAGCCAGTTAGGATTTGCTATGGGTATCCGCCAGGCTGGCTTGCCTTTGGGTGGTGCGCTTTCAGCGGCGATACTCCCCTACATTGCCACCCATTGGGGGTGGCAGTACTCCTTTTTAGCGGGGGGACTTGTTGCGCTGTTTGGAGCTCTGACTTTTTTAAGTTTTTATCGGTCTGCCAATGCTAACAAGCCCCCGCCGGTGAAAGCTGAAGGAAAGCAATTAAAAGCAGTTTTGGCTTCGAGATTATCCATGCTAAACGATCCTGCGATGAAGAATATTATGTTCTCGGGGGTTAGCCTTATTTCGGTCCAGTATGGGATTTTGATATTCACCGCACTTTATCTTTATGATTTGCTCGATTTGAGCATCACTGCCGCTGCCACATTGCTGTTGATTGCCCAGGGAGCGGGCATAGCGGGGCGTATCATCTTGGCTGCATGGAGTGATCGCTGTAGATCGGGCCGCTATTTCCCTGTGTTGATCTGTATGCTCGCAGTTATTTTTGGCTTGATCATTCTCGCTTGGGCTCCTATGCGTTCTTTCTGGATGTTGAGCGTATTAGTCGGCTGGCTCGGATTCTTCGGTTTTGGCTGGTATGGTCCTTGGGTAGCCTACGTTGCTGATTCTGCACCACCGGATAAGACTGGATTCGCATTAGGTTTAGCCATGGCGATAAATCAAGTTGCGATTGTCATAATGCCACCCGCATTGGGTTTCCTGAAGGACTTGTCTCATAGTTATCTGCCAGGGTGGAGCGTATTAATAATCATGACTCTAACCGCACTGGTTTGCACAGCCTGGAGCACATTTGGCCTCTCGAAATCACCGTCGCTGAGTAATAAGTAGCCGTTGGCTTTTTGAACCATTGCTAGGAAAGGGTCGAGCTTGAATACTCTCAAATATCTAAGTCATTCAGAGCTTTATGCACTAGCAGAACGCTCCCATTCCGTTCGTGACGTCTGCATTTGCACGAAAAAGGCACTGGTAGGGTGGGAAAGTCCTCTGATTTCCCTGCCGGAGACGTTATTAGTCGATATTGGTACGCTCATGTATGACGTGGAGGAAGAAATGACACTCATCGAGTATCATCCGAGCAATACTAATTACTGGTCGTTGGATGCTCCGATTGCACCGCTCTACTTTCCCTACAATCTATGCAAGATTTCTGAGTGCTCTATTTGCGGTCGCTGTTTCTTACGCTACACCGAGAGGGGGGCCTACCATATCGAGAACAGGATTCGTAGCCTGGACCCCTCCTTAATCATTAGTGCTCCTCTACCTCAGGTAGTTGAGGCTTCTTCATCATCTATGACATGAGCCTTGATGGCGCGAATGGCCGCCATGTAACCGCTGGTTCCGATGCCGACCTGACCCCAATATCCACATTCATAGCGATATCCCAGCTTCCAGCACCGTTCTTTGCCAAGCCGATCATCATCAGTCCAAGCCACTCCAGCGACTGGGCCACTTGCAAGCCACCGACATCCAACGGACGCAGGCCGAGGCTCGTGAGAAGGGCTGAAACGAGCGCCTTGGGGTTCGCATCGTCCGTCGCGATAAACGCGTCCAGACGTTCATTCTTCGCAAGGACGTGGCCGGACAGGGTATTGAACGCCTTGACGACATGTGAGTTGGCCGGGGATCATCCGCGACATCGTCTTCACTGGGAAAAAGACCTACGGCCAATTCCTAAAATCGGAGGAGGGAATCTGCTCAACATCGTCATGTGGAGCGCCAAGCACTATTCGCAATCGTACGTGCGCCCGGGCTCCAGGCTTTTTGAACAGTTGAGCCTAAATCCCGTACAGGCGATCGAAGAGGTGAAGACGCTATTGCGTAGGGGTGGATGTATTTTTCCGGCGACTAACGAATGAGCAGACGGCAAATAGCCATATTCCGCAGGATAGTGATCCCCGCCACTTGGGTGTCCGGGCTTACGACGATAGGACTCTTGTGGGGCATGATACGGTTTTCGCCCGATAAGCTTACAGTCGAAGGCCGTCAGCTCTTGCTGGCTTCTTTTTCTATTTTTTTCCTCGCCACAGGGTATCTGATACGGCGCAAGAGACGAGCAAAAGCACTTGTAGCATCCATCAATTTAAAAGAAGGCTTGAGCCTGGACGATACTCAGCTGCTCGGCTATCCCAGCCCCCTGTTTTTCGTCTTTGACGTCTCTAACAAAAAACTCGCTCAATGCCAAAGCACCGCCGGCGATTATCAAATTCGAGACTTCATGTGGGTGACGGGCTGGCATTTTGAGTGGCAACGGATCGACAGCAGGGTGACAGGCGGAGTTCTTCAAATAGTCGATGGGGCAGGCATGAGCGTTCCAGCCGACGAAATTCGGCGCAGATACATAAAGTTCTCGCTAATCCTGACGGTTGCCGATACGAGTCATCCTCTCTTGCGTTTTCCAATGAACCGGAGCGCAGCTGAAGGGTGGTGTAGCCGGTGTAATGTATTTTTCACGTGCTGAATACGGGAACGTGGGCCGATTTATTTAGCTGCGCTGAAGCCGTTTTTGGCTAGTTCAAGGAAGAGTATGAATACGCCCCAGCGGAAACAGGCTCCCTCGCCACGGGGATGGGTTGTCCTTGGCGGATACTGAGCCCGGTCAAGGCATCATAGAGCGTTTATTAGGACAGCAGGCAGGGCTGCGGCGTAATGCCGCTTGCCTCAACAGTCTCCTATATCGAGCCTTCCCCTTTTCCGAACGACCTCTTCCAGGATGCGGGCCCAAGGCATGCCGCTTGGCGAGCAACAGAAAGAAGTTGAGCGGAGGTGTCCTGGCCTGATCGCTCATCCGCTCGTCGCAGACATAGCACTTCCTGCCCAAGCAAGCCCTCTCAAATGTATGCGCAGAACTGCGCCGCAGACAGGAGAGAGATTATGGTGATTGACAATAACGGTCCGGAAGCGCCATACCCAGGGCCAAGTGAGGAAGCGCCTGATACAGGCAAAGGACATGGTTCTGGTCTTGATCAGGCTGAGTCTGAGCCAAAGCAGGGCACTGGCGAGAGGCCAGAGGATTGGAATCCCCCGCCTGGGAACCCCGGATCCGACCAGGATGCCCAGACGAATCGTGGCAACGGCGGTGCGAAGTAAGCTACAGCGGATGCTGATGATTCCATGGAACCCGGCCACGGAGCCGGGTTTTTATCATCTGACGGGTGGACGATTGATTTGGCGTAGTCACTGAGCGAAGGTCAGCCAGTTGAAACTTCCGCCATTACGAGACGATCTCCTAAACATCATTGAACAGGAGATCAGTCATGAAGTGCTATCTGTGCGCGATGGAAGCGAAGCGGTCCGAAGCGGATCAAAGTGGAGAGCTTGTCGACTGCGGTGACTGCGGCACCTACAAAATTTCAAGTCTTGTGCTCAAAGAGTTGGAGAACAAGAAGTTCGATTATTCTAAAATGCGCGATGACCTTCACCGTCAGCGGCAGTTTAATGCTACTTCTGTCGCCGAGATCAACACAGAGACGGCCATCTGGGCTTGAGTGGCGCGCTCTTCGAGGCTTATGCGCGCTTTCGGCTAGCAGGTGGTATAGGCCGCAACGCAAAAGGCCTCGAACCACCCTGAAAGAAGCGTCCATGAACATGCCAAAGAAACAGCCGGATAACAAAACGACAGCAAGCGCTGCCGAAATCGAGCGATCTATCCAGGCGCTCAACAAGATGGCTGAGCGCCTGTGGGGAGATGGCCGGGAAGCTGAAGCACAGGCGCTGTTAAAGGCTCTGGATGCGTTAAACCGCGCCCTTGATCGTATAAGAATTGGGGAAAGCCGTAGAGTGCTCCATTGAAGGCCTGATGTGATGCCGGGCTACTTTGTTTTATCGTCAGGCGTGAGTCGCTCGTTCAAACACCTCGTCCGCCCATTGGTTCAGGCTTTACCCGCCAATAGCTCCTTTCATCGTGCGTTCCGACTCAACCAACATTCTGCCCCAACACCCACTCACTGAAAGCCCTCACCTCAACCTGCCGCTCCCGCCCCGGTACGCACACCACCGTATATCGCGCACCCGCCAAGCGAATCTCGGGCTGATAACCAACCAGTTGCCCGCGTGCAACCGCTTCCGCAACCAGCACATTACTGGCAAGCACCAGCCCATGCCCGGCGACCGCTGCCTGCAGAGCGTGCTGTTCCTCGTCATAGCGGCGCAGGCGCGCGTTTTGCAGCCAACCCAGGGTGCCGGACTTGGCGCACCATGCAGCCCAGTCCACCGTGACGTTTGTGCTGCTCAGCCAGGGGACGTCAATCAGTTCGATGGGCGAGCCCGCTGCGGGTGGTTGCCAGTCGGGGTGGCAATACGCGCCGAAATATTCTTCCAGTAGAGGTTGCTCGAGCAGTTGAGGATCCGAGGTGAAGAGGGCGCGGATCGCCAGGTCGATGCCGGCGTCACGTCGCAGGTCGATCACGTCGTTGCTGCTGTGCAGCCTGAGGTCGATCTCAGGATGTCTTCGATGAAAATCTCCGAGCCGAGGTATCAGCCACAGGCTGGCGAACGCTGGCGTTGTGCTCACCACCAGCGATTGTGCGGTACATGATGGCGATAGCGTTTGCAGGCCATGTTGGATATCGAGCAGCGCGCGGTGCATGTAGGGCTGGAGGCGTTCGCCGTCCGCGCTCAGCCGCACATTTTGACTGGAACGCTCGAACAGTCGCACGCCGAGAAACGCTTCAAGGCTTTTGACCTGATGGGAGATCGCCGCCGGGCTGACGTTCAGTTCCTGGGCCGCCGCCTTGAAGCTGCCCAGCCGTGCGGCGGATTCGAAGCCGCGCAAGGCGGTAAGGGGCAGTTTGGCGAACATGGGCGGGGAAGTTACTCAGGTTGAGCGAGGCTCAATTTAGCTCAATTGTGGGCCGGCGCTCAACTTGCCAGGCTGTGGTTCCCTTCCGCCATTCGTGGAGACAATCGATGCAAGGCGCCTCTCGCAAAATTCTTCAGGCCGTGCTCTATGAGGCCGGTGGTGTGCTTTTTGTCGCGCCATCCCTCGCGCTTATCTATGAGCAGGGAATGGGCTATTCAACCCTGCTGTCCTTGGTGATTTCCGCCGTTGCGCTGGGCTGGAACATGCTTTTCAACGGCCTGTTCGAATGGTGGGAGCGTCGTCAACCCAACCGCCATCGCAACTGGCGGCGCCGACTGCTTCATTCCCTTGGGTTCGAGGGCGGCTTGACCCTGATTCTGACGCCGGTAATTGGAGCCTGGTTGGGTATCGGCCTGTGGTTGGCGCTGGTGACGAATCTTGGATTATTTGTGTTTTTCTTTTTTTATTCGCTGGGTTTTCAGTTGATATTTGATCGAGTGTTCGATGTGCCACTTTCGGCGCAGTCAGATCAGGGATCTACGGCGCAGTCCGCTCAGCACATGGCCGGAACACCCCAGCACTGTCGCGCATCTACCGAAAAACGCACAATCGGAGTGCTCGGCAGTGGATGTGTACAGGATCGAGTTCGAGAACGACCGTTGGACACTTTATAAATCCCATGGCTACAAACCGATCCGCCAAGCGGACAGCCAAGGCGAGTTGATCGATCATGTTCTTGCCTTGACGCGGGGAGAGGGTGTCGTGGTTCGGTTCATTGCAGACGGCGGTATACGCGAGGTGAGATTGGGGGATGTGCAGGGGGACGAACCGCGTTCTGATTGAAGTGCCAGCGCCATGGTCTGCCCAACCCCATATCAATGAGCGAGAGGGCACACCAATGGCCGACGAGGAAGGGAAAAGGGGACGGATTTTTTTGCCGCTGCTGTAAAACTGCGACGTAGGATTTCTGAAAATGTCCTCAAGCGCGCTAATCAGGCCCACCCTGGCGACCCGCAACACACAGCGTCTGATCGATCAAGTCGGATAGTGGTTATTCGAGTCGAAATCCATCCTGAATTGCGGGCTGATATCGAGTTGGTACTCGCAGCCCATCCTTTTGCACTAAGACCGGATAATTAAAGTTTTTACCGTCTGCATGATTAGCAAAGGTCAGACACTTCCCAGTTACATGGGGTGTGATCAGCGATATCACGAGCCGGCAGCGGCTCGATCCGGCCAACTTCGCCATATTCATATCGCTCTACCACCCCAAAAGTTCAGGGCTTCCGATCGGCAAGCCTAAAGAAAATGCGACATGAAGCGGCCGCAGTTGGATGCCGCTTTAGTCTACGTACAGGGCGAGCTTTACGAAGACCGATACATGATCCTGGCATTCGCGCCGTATGAATCCCCTTTGCCAATTTCTTAGCTCAAAACCCTGGTCTGTTCCTAGTCTTTCGCCATCCCTTTTTGGGGCGGCTTCGCCACCCAGCGGGAGCAAGCTCCCTCGCCACGGGGTTTGTGGTGTCGCGGCTCAGGCAGCCAAAGGCCAACCAATGCGCGCTGCACGGCGCAGGCTCGCCTTAACAACCAAGCGATGAAATGGCGCAATCACGAAGATATAGGCCCGGCCCAGACGGTTGTGACACTGGACCACGGTTGAGAAAACCAGTTGGCGACTACCTTCCTGCTCTACCTCTCCAGAGCACAGGATCGATATGCGGAAGTCGAGGTGCTTGTCGTCCTCTCCCAGCACGATTTCAGTCTGGTCGGTGCTGTAGACCTTGAAGATTTGAATCCGATGAGCAAGTGTTGCCAAATGCCTCGCTGTCTTGAGCCCAAAACGGGCAACGACAGTGTCTCGGACTTTCATGAGCCATCCGATCCAGGATGGCTGGTGGGAAAGGATGAATCGGGCGAGCACCTCTGGATCGCTGGATGTGCCCGCAGGGAGGCGAATCGCAAAAGCGTCCGCCAGGTTCGTCGACTTGTAAAGGTGGGTGACGCCGGACCTCGAGGGGACGGGCACGGACATAATGAGCTCAAATTCTCGGGGCATCGGAGATCTCTTCCTGAGTGCTAACTACCAATTAGATGACATGCCTTGTCGCGTTTCTTGTTGGGAGGTGGCCACTTCTCCTTGTCGGATACTGAGCCCGATCAGCGCATCATACAGCGCCTGCTGCCCGGCGGGCAGGACAGGGAGCAGCGTCGCGCGGCGCTTGTCGGCATCGAACCAGGACTCAACCAACCATCCCACCAGATAGAGCGCCGAAAGGCATCCGCCAGCGGTTGCGACGTTGCCCTGGCATACAAGAGGCTGGTCCACGGGCTCAAGTCCCAGGGCTTGCAAGCCCGATCGTGCATCCGGGTGTGTCGTTGCTCGGCCGCTGAGCAGCCCAAGCCGTTGGAGAATGAAAGCGCCGGCGCAGATGGAGCCGATTCGCTGGCGTTTCGGGTCAAGTTCAAACGACGGTAGGAAATCCGGGGAGGCCAGTGCGGCGGGTATTCCTTCCTTGCCGCTGGCGAACAATACCGCGTCGGCATTATTGGCCTCGGAAAGCGGACCGTGCACCGAAACAGGCAGGCCATGCGCCGATCGTACGACAGGGCTGGAACCCAATATTCGGACGTGCCAGTCCTCGGTGTTGCGGCCTAAGATGTCCCACATCAGGAATAGGTCGATATCGGTGAATTGGTCGAAAGCAACCAGGACGATTTTCTTCAAGGCGAGCTCCATGAAAAGTGCTGGCGTGCAAAACGCAACGGCCATCTTTGCTGGTGTTCGCAGGGTATCTATCGGTTGCGCGCCATACAGGTCTGTATGGTGCTAAATAGGGAGTGAAATAACGAATGGAAAAACTAACGCGTCACCATTGGATCGCGGCAGGTTTCGAGGCCCTCGATCAGACAGGGCATATTGGCGTGTCAGCCGAGAGTCTATCGCGCCGTTTGAATGTGACCCGCGGATCGTTCTATCACCATTTCCGCAATCGCGATGATTTTGTCCGCACCTTGCTGGCCGCTTGGGAAGAAGACTACACGGAGCGCATGCTCGCTTTTGCGGCCCAGGGTCGTAGCGCGGGCGAAATCTTGAAACGCTATTTGAATATTGCCGCTGAGAAACAACCTGGGCGGGAAGTCTCCATCCGAGCCTGGTCGCTGCACGATCCGTTGGTGGCCGAGTTTCAGCAGCGTGTAGACACACGACGATTGGACTTCGCGATACGGACATGTCGTCGCTTGGCCCATAGGCCAGGCGAAGCAGAAGTGATGGGGCAGGTAGCCCACCTGTGCCTGATCGGGGGGCAACAGGCGGGGCTGCGGCGTGATGCCGCTCGTTTCAACCGTTTCGTGCATCGAGCTTTTTCACTTTTCGAAGGGGCTCTCCCACCGTGGCGATCCAGGTCGTGAGAAGCATAAACAAGGGACGTCCGTGATCTGATAGCGTCGTGTAAAAGGGCCATGAATGGGCCGTTTGAATGGGCAAACCATGTGTTCCGATGTCTATTCGGAATGAGGACCGTTAATGCCGTACAACTACACGAATTGCCGCTACCTGGTCTTTGGGATCCCAGCTCCAATCCGATGTACCTCCGGGCCCTCTCGATACTCAGCATGACGATCTCGATGAATGCTGAAGCGACGTTATCAAATGCATGGGGAGAACATTTGATCGTTCTTGCGGTTTCTGCTTTCTACGCCAGCGCGTATGAAAAAGCCTTCAATAGCGGCGGTCGCTGTCTATTTCCGATAATCTTTCACGCCGGAACCCGGATCACCCACGCAACTCAAGGAAGAGACATGAACAGGACGCTCTGTACCGCACTGAGTCTTTCGATTATTGCGTCATCTGCCGGGTGCGCCTCACAAGCTGTAAAGGAACCGTTTAAAGCGCCCCAGATTTACGGTTATACCTTGGGTCAACCGCTTTCCAGCGATGAGTTCAAGGCGCTTTCCGGGACCGGAGGCGAGTCGCTCACGGGCTCCAAGATTTACAAGCGCGTCGATGAGCAAGGCGATACCTACGAGGTCTTCCTCGATCATCAGATTCGCCCAGATCTCATTACGAAGGCGAGTCGTGCTTTTGTCAGTCAGCCTGAATGTGAGGCTGAATTTGAGGTGCAGGTCGCCCAGTTGAAGCAGCTCCTTGCCAGTCACGAAGACCGTACGCCAGTGACGGGTGATCGTTATGTCAGCTTGAGCACCACGCCATGCAATGTTGACCGGTATGATCAATCCCAAACCTATCGTTATGCCCTGATCGTGTCCGTGGACACCGTCGCCGCTCCCTCGAAACGAAGCCTGGGCGATAAGATCCACGATGCCTACGGGGCCGTCGGGATGACTGTGTTCGTCATCGCCCTGTTGCCGTTTGCGCTGGTTGCTTTGGCCGTTGATAAGGCCACCGATTGAGTTTCGTTCGGTCTCGGTTTTCTGTAGGAGAGGTAGTCCGGAGTGGGAGCGCCGCCAACCCAGCCGCCATCGCAACTGGCAGCGGCGGTTGCTGCATTTCCTTGGATTTGAAGGCGGCTTGACGCTGATCCTCACGCCGGTGATTGGCGCATGGTTGGGCATCAGCCTGTGGTTTAAAGTGACTCGTGTTAACCAGACTCAATATGTAGCCAACGCATGCCCTACGGAGCACCGTAGGGCCAATGCATCATTTTTTAAGTTGTTCGCGAACATCGGCCACCATCGGCCCAGCAGCCTTCACCGCTGCCTTGAGTACTTCTTCAGTCACGTCGAACTCATTCGCCCAGTACTTCAACTCCCAAGCTTCGGTAATGTTGATGCGGTTCCTGTCCTGCGGCCCGCGGTTGCTCAGGTCATCTGCCATTGTCGAGTTCCCTATGTAAGGCCTGGTATCGCCAGGCGACATGGGGTAGACAATTGGGAGGCGCTATCTGCGCAATAAAATTGCCCAAATTTCCACGACTCGGAAACAAAGAGCCCGCACACTCATAACGAGGTGCGGGCTCTTGAGACCCAAGCCTGCATTCAGAGACGCATGCCTTTGAACGGGTTCCAGCCTTGCTCGCCTTTCACTTCCTTGAGGTAGTACGCGTAGTTGGTCATCAGCGCATACATCATCGACATGGCGATGCTCAGACCCGTGCTCAACGGCCGCGGAAACTCCATCCCAATGATGGAGAAAATGACGCTCAAGGCGATGTTAATCGCCAGGAAAATACCCAGCAGGGCCAGGTTCTTCTTCCAGAGGCCCAGGACGAACAGGTAGATAGGGCCGAAGAAAAATGCGATCACGTTTGCATTGATCAGTATTTTTTTCTTGAAGCCAGGCAGCGCCTTGAAGGCTTCCTTGTAGCGCGAGTCGCTTGGCGCACCGTAGGTGTTAAAGAAGTCGAAGCGTTCCTGCCACTTGGTGCTGTATTTACCAGTGCTTTGTACTTGTTCAGTCGTGCTCATTTTCAAGGTTCCTGTTTCCATAATTAATTTTTCTTTCTTCCAAGAAATCCTGTGCTCTGGTTTAGAACATTGGCTGCTTTGGTCTATTTGTCGAAAACGCACGTGAAACTTCAGAGGCGCCCATTTTGCCGCTTTAAGGCTGGAGGTGTGGAACATTCCGCACTGGCCGCTTGTGCGGTCGCCTGGTCTGTGACGGGCTTCACTCTATTGATTTGCTGGATTGCCCGCTAAAAAGTTCTCGGCATACAGAATCAGCCTCATACTCCCGGTTTTACACCGTGGAAAACCAGAAGAGGCGATGTTTTGTCGAACGATCAATCCCATCTGTATGAGCTGACGCTGAAGCAAGTTTACGACGGTTTCAAGCAACTGATCCCCATCTCTCTTTTTGTCGTCGTGTTCGGTGTTGCTTTCGGCCTGGCGGCCGCACAAACGGGCCTGAGTGACACGTCAGCCGTGCTCATGAGCACGCTGGTTTTTGCCGGCGCTTCTCAATTTGCCGCGCTGGATCTGTGGGGCCAGCAAGTGCCGGTCGTTCCGCTGATGATCACTGTTTTCGCCATCAACGCCCGGCATTTGTTGATGGGCGCGACGCTTTATCCGTGGTTACGGGAGCTACCCGTTGCCAAACGATACGGTGTCATGTTGGTTGTTTCGGACGCCAACTGGGCCATGGCGATGCAGGCGTTCAACCGGGGCAAGCCGGGACTGGGGATTTTATTCGGTGGCGGCATTGCACTCTGGATCACTTGGATCCTGGGAAGTTGGCTGGGACTTCATTTTGGCAGCGTCATCGAGAACCCGGTCAGTTTCGGGCTCGATATGGTGATGGGCTGTTTCTTGTTGGCGATGGTCGTGGGTGGGAAGAAGAACCTGCGCATGTTCATCATCTGGACCGTGGCGGCATGCTCATCGCTATTGGCCTACTGGTATTTGCCGGCTAACAGCCATGTCGTGGTGGGTGCTCTGGCGGGGGGCGTTCTGGGCGCAGTGTGGATGGAGAAACAACAATGAACATTGAAACGGCGGGTTATGGCACCTTGCTTGTCATCTTGATCATGGCCGCAGTAACCTTGGCCACTCGGTGGGGCGGTGTTTTCGTGATGTCGTTCGTGCCGATCAACTATCGGGTGCAGCAGTTCATCACGGCCATGTCCGGCTCGGTGTTGGTGGCGGTGCTGGCTCCGCTGGCGGTTAAAGGTGACAACGGCGCACGCCTGGCTTTGCTGGCCACGGCAATCGTCATGCTGACACTGAAAAAACCGCTGCCGGCAATTGCAGCCGGCATACTTGCAGCGGCTTTAGCCAGACAGTTTTGAACGGCCGAGTCGCCCGCTTACAAACGGGCGACTCCGCCCTGTCAACAGTCAAAAACTCAGCGCAGCCGCTTCCCCGAACGAGTGATCCTGTATACCCGTCATGAAGTGCAGCGACATCTCCTGTGGCGCCTCGATGGGCGGAATTTCAAAACTTCCCACCACCTGTCCCTGAAGCGCACTCAACCGCATCGACTCTTCTTCCTTTAACTTTGCCATTCTCGCGTGGTTCGCTGCGATTTCGTTGAGAGTTGACACGGTACATCTCCGTTTGCTGACCAAGCATTGATAAATGTGCTGCCGCGTCAGAATCATGTCGTTCTTGGCTGCTGAGACAGGCCAGTGCAAACCCTGAGCCAGACATGGCCGCCTGTAGATTCCAACATTTAACAGGTGACGAATGGTGGGTAGACGCGCATCGACGCTGGCAACGATGCAACCATGCCTCAAGAATAAGTCACTGATAATACAAGCCGAGGCTCCGGCGGGGTTAATCTGAATCGGTGCGGTAGACGCTTGTCCCCTGTGCTGATTGCCTATTCATCACGACCACACCGACGCCGATCAGGCTGGTGACCACCGCCAGCAGCACAATCACCTCCTGCGTCCCAACCGGTGCCGCCAACACCGCGACGAGCAAGCCCGCGAACGGTTGCGACAGGTTGTTGAGCAGCGTAATCACGCCGACGGTCTTGCCAAAGTCCTGTGGGGGAATGACCTGCTGACGGATGCTGCGCATGTAGACGTTGAACATCTTGTCGAAACCGACGATCAGCAGGAAACCGACGACGTAGCCCCAGATGTTCGGGCTGAGCGCGGTGATGAAAGCGCCGACGGCAATCAGCGTGTAGGAGAGGGCGCCGAGAAGTTTCAAAGGCAAGGTGACCCGGGCCAGGAGAAACAGGATGACGATGGTGGTCACGGCACCGGCCGCCTGCAACCCGGCGTAATCATCTTTTCCGGCGCCATAGTGGCCGATGACCATGGCCGCCGACGTGGCGAGGGTGACGCCGATGATCAGGTTGACGCCCACCGCCAGGCTGATGACTTTTTTCAGTTCCGCCAAGTTGCGGATGTGACCCAGGGCAATGCGCAGTGGGTTCAACCAGAGGTCGTGGTGTTGCTCGAAGGACTCAAGGGTGACCGAGCTGGTGCGTTGCCAGTACAACATGGCCAGGTCTGCCAGCAGGAACAGTCCGGCGATCGCCAGCAGCACCCAGTGCCACGCCCACACTTCAAGCAGCAGCGCTGCGACCAGCGGGCCCAGTACCAACCCGGTCTGGTCGGCGATTTGCGAATAGGACAGCGTCTTGGTGTAGGTGTAGTGCTTGAAGATGTAAGGCATGACCACTTCGCGGGCCATAATGCCTTGGGTAGTCAACACGCCACAGAGGGCCGACAGGGCCACGATCCAGTAGACACCGCCAAAGACGCCATAGAGCACGACTGCGACGCCGCAGGCTGCGGCGCGATAGACCTGGCTGATGTGCAGGATGCGAATCGGCGGAAACTTGTCGCACAGCGCGCCGCAGATCGGGAACGCCAGGTAGCGTGGCAAGGATTCGACAAAGAACGCCAGGCCCGCCCAGGAGACGCTGTTGGTGGTCTGGAAGACAATCAGCGGGACGATGAACAGCAAGATCTGATCGGCCAACCGCGAGAGGAACATCGAGACGAAAAAAGCCAGGTAATCCTTGCGCATGAAGCTCCTTGATTGCGGTGTTCAGGGGTTGTCCGGTCCAGGCAAGCGACGCGCAGCGTGATATGGAACTAATATCACCGTCAGTCTCTATATCTTTACAGGGGATGTCCCTTCTTCGAGAGAACTGCCATGTTCAAATCGCGCTCGTTGATTGCCGCAGTGACCTGTTTCGCCCTGGCGGCCAGCCCTGGCATTGTTGTCGCGGACCCGGGAAACGGCAAGGGAAACGCTCAATTTGATCAAGGTCCCGGTCAAGGGCAAGGAGGCAAGGGCGGGCAAGGCAACAAGGGGCGGCAAGGGAATCCTGGGAACAAGGGCAACCAAGGTGGTGGCGATTGGCATAACGGCCCCAGCATCGATCGTGGCGGCATCCTGGGTGTGATTGGCGGTTATCGCGATTATTGGAGCCCCAGCCCGGCATTGCCGCCGGGCATTCAGAAAAACCTGGCCCGAGGCAAGCCGGTGCCTCCCGGCATTGCGAAGAAGCTCGATGGCCGGCTGTTGGGACGCTTGCCGCACTATGACGGTTATGAATGGCAGCAGGTCGGCTCGGACCTGATCCTGGTGGCGATTGCCACTGGCATCATTTATGAAGTGCTCAACGGTGCGTTCGACTGAGCCGGAGCTTCCAGTTAGGAAATGAAACCTGTGGGAGCGAGCCTGCTCGCGAAAGCGGTGTGTCATTCAGCATTGAGGTTGGCTGACCCGACGCCTTCGCGAGCAGGCTCGCTCCCACATTTTTTCCAGGTGTTCTCGGGTAGCGCATTTCCCCCTGCGGGAGTGAGCTTGCTCCCACAGGATTTGTATCGGCTTTCCAGCTGCCGCAGGCGTTTGTACAAGGTATTGCGGCTGACTCCCAGCCGTCTCGCCAGATGCGAAATATTCCCGCCCACGGCCTGCAACTGGCGGTTCAAGTCTTCAGCATCGTTGAGGTCCACCGTCAGTGGTTCGGGCGTTTCCACCGGCTCCATGTCCAGGTCGACAAAAAAATCGTCGGGCAGGTGCTCTGGGCGGATCGGTTGTTCCTCGGCCATCGCCAAGGCGACTTGCAGCACGCTGCTGACTTGCCGCAGGTTGCCGGGCCAAGGATGCCGCTCGAATAAATCCGTCACTTCACGGCTCAGGCCGGCCCATTGGGTCGGTTCGCGGTGATGTTCCCAAAGGCGTTTGAACAGCGCCTGCTTGTCGCTGCGTTCGCGCAGGGGCGGCAGTTCGAGGGTCAGGCCGCCGATGCGGTAGTACAGGTCCTCACGAAAACGGCCCAGTTGCACCTGTTCACGCAACGAACGGTTGGTGGCGGAGATGATGCGAATGTCCACCGGGAACAGCTCGGCGCTGCCCACCGGTTGCACGCAACGTTCCTGCAGGACCCGCAACAGCCTGGCCTGGGTCGGCAGGGGCATGTCACCGATCTCGTCGAGGAACAACGTGCCGCGATCCGCTTTGCGGATCAGGCCGATGCTGCCTTTTTGATTGGCGCCGGTGAAGGCGCCTTTTTCATACCCGAACAGTTCCGATTCCACCAGCTCCGCTGGAATGGCCGCGCAGTTGACCGCAATGAACGGCTGTTGGCAGCGCGAGCTGGCCTGGTGCAGAGCCTTGACGAACACTTCCTTGCCGACACCGGTCTCGCCGTGGATCAGCAGCGGAATATCTTTTTCCAGCAAACGCTCGGCCTGCCGCACGGCTTTTTCCACGCGGCTGTCGCCGAAGTGCAGCGAGTTGAGGCTGATGCCGGTATTGGCCGGTGCTGGCGTGGGCGAGGGCGCCGGTTCGGCGAAGATGCGCGGCTTGACCGAAACCTGTTTCGGTCGCCTGAGCACACACTGGAACCGATTACGTCCGGAGGCCTGCAAGGCGAACGGCAGGCCGTCGGGCTGGTTCAGTAATTCCATCAGCGAGACCTTGAACAGGCTTTCAATGCTCACCCGCGACAGGCTCAGGCCCAACAAGTTGTCGGCGCGGCGGTTGGCCGAGAGCACTTGGCCGCTTTCATCGAAGATCAGCAGCCCGGCCCATTGGCTGTCGAGGTTGTTCAGGCCGGTGTTGAACGTCAGCTGGAAATGTTCACCGCGAAACAGGTTGAGGATCAGCCGATTTTCCACGGTCTGGCTCATCATCTTGACCATGCCCAGGGTATGGGAGGGCGGCAGGTAGCTGTCGCTGGAGACGTCCAGCACGGCGATGACCTTGCGCTCGGCATCGAAGATCGGGGCGGCGGAGCCGGTCATGAACCGGTTGGCCTTGAGGAAGTGTTCATCGTGTTCAATGTGAACGGCCTGCTCGCAGGCCAATGCTGTGCCGATCGCGTTGGTCCCGGTGCAGCGCTCCATCCAGCTCGCCCCGGCGCTGAAGCCATGGGCCAGTTTCGGTTCGATGAAGCGCTGGGTGCCCCAGGACGTCAGGACCTGTCCTTGATTATCGGCCAGCATGATCAGGCAATTGGAGTTGCTCAGGATGTTCTCGTAGTACGGCAGCACTTCCTGGTGAGTGGTCTGCACCAGTGAATGCTGGCTCTCCAACAACTGGGCAATACCTTCGGCCGGCAGTTGGTCGAACGCGGGCACGCTCTGGTGGTTCAGGCCAAAGGCACGGCAACGGGACCAGGAAGCCTGGATGATGGCCTCGTGGGACAAGGCAGGAGCAGGTGCGGCCATGGGGCACTCTCGCAGGTGCTGTTTTTATTGTTGTGGCAAGTCTCGCACAGAGTCCTTGTGCTGGGGCAGGCCCAAACACCACATAGGTGTTCGGCCCTTGTGGGAGCGAGCAAGCTCGCTCCCACAAGGGCATGGCAGGCTAGCCGAAAGCGTTCATTGAGTGTTGTTCAAAATTGTTCATTGTCAACCGACTGGTTGTTCAGTTGTTCATTCATGGTTGTTCACTTGTGTTCATCAGTAAACGTCTTTTTTCAGTGGATCAAACGAAATACCAGCCTGATCAGTGACTTATGATTTCTGGCACGGCTTTCGCTTTCTTACTTGGGTCGCTTGACTCCAAATAATAAAAAGGCCGAGCCATGTCATTAAAGCTTGAGCACATCTGTCGCACCGTCGAAGGCCAGACCTGGATCGACGATGCCAATCTGAATTTCGAACCCGGATCCTTCAACGTTTTGCTGGGCCGCACGCTGTCCGGCAAGACCAGCCTCATGCGCTTGATGGCCGGGCTGGACAAGCCCGACAGCGGCCGCATCCTGATGAACGGCGTCGACGTCACCCAGCGCCCGGTGCGGTTGCGCAACGTGTCGATGGTCTACCAGCAATTCATCAATTACCCGACCATGACCGTTTTCGAGAATATCGCCTCGCCGTTGCGCCAGGCAGGCGTGGCCGAGGAGATCATCCAGGGCAAGGTCCTGGAAACCGCGAAAATGCTGCGGATCGAGAAATTCCTCAAGCGCCATCCTCTGGAATTGTCCGGAGGCCAGCAGCAGCGCACGGCCATGGCGCGGGCCCTGGTCAAGGACGCCGAGTTGATCCTGTTCGACGAGCCGCTGGTGAACCTGGACTACAAGTTGCGCGAAGAGCTGCGCCAGGAAATGCGCGAGCTGTTCGAGGCCCGTCATACCATCGCCGTCTACGCCACCACCGAGCCTAACGAAGCGCTGGCCTTGGGCGGCACCACCACCATTCTTCACGAAGGCCGGGTGATCCAGAGCGGCAAGTCTTCTTCGGTCTATCACCAGCCACAAACCGTGCTGGCCGCCGAACTGTTTTCCGAACCACCGATCAACCTCATGCCGGGGCGTATCGCCGGCAATGAGGTCAGCTTCGCCAATTTCGTGCATTTCCCGCTGAACGTCGACCTGCGCCCGGTGGGCGAGGGCGAGTTCCGTTTCGGCGTGCGCCCCAGCCATATTTCCCTGGTGCCGAGCAACGACGATGACCTTGAACTGGCGGTGACCGTCGAGGTGGCCGAGATCAGCGGCTCGGAGACATTCCTGCACGTGCGCAACGAACATTTCCTGCTGGTGCTGCATTTGCCGGGGGTGCATGAATACGACGTGGACGCGCCGATCCGCATCTACATTCCGACCCACAAACTGTTTGTCTTCGACGCCGAGGGCAAGCTGGTCCAAGCCCCGGGTCAGCGTATTGCGAGGGTTGCCTGATGGCCGAAATTCGTTTGCAGAACCTCGCCCACAGCTACACCAGCACCCCGGCGAGCCCCGAGGACTACGCGATCCGCGAGATGAACCACATCTGGGAGCAGGGCGGTGCCTATGCGCTGCTCGGGCCTTCGGGCTGCGGCAAGTCCACCTTGCTCAACATCATTTCCGGCTTGCTCAGCCCTTCCGAAGGGCAAGTGATGTTCGACAGCAAAGTCGTCAACGAACTGTCCCCGGAGCGGCGCAACATCGCCCAGGTGTTCCAGTTTCCGGTGGTCTACGACACCATGACGGTGTTCGACAACCTGGCATTCCCGCTGCGCAACCAGGGCATGGCCGAGGCGCGGATCCACACCAAGGTGCAGGAAATCGCCGAGGTCCTGGACCTGCAGAACCTGTTGGATAAAAAGGCCCGCAACCTCACCGCCGACGAGAAACAGAAAGTCTCGATGGGCCGTGGGTTGGTGCGCGACGATGTGTCGGCAATTCTGTTCGACGAGCCGCTGACGGTGATCGACCCGCACCTGAAATGGAAACTTCGGCGCAAGCTCAAGCAGATCCACGAGCAGTTCAACATCACCATGGTCTACGTCACCCACGACCAGTTGGAGGCCTCGACGTTTGCCGACAAGATCGCCGTGATGTACGGCGGGCAGATCGTGCAGTTCGGCACACCCCGGGACTTGTTCGAGCGCCCGAGCCACACCTTCGTCGGCTACTTCATCGGCAGCCCGGGAATGAACCTGATAGAGGTCACGGCGCAGCCCGGTGGCGTTGGCTTCGGGTCGACCCATTTGCCCCTGTCGCAAACCTTGCAACGGCGTGTCGCCGAAGCCGAGGGCAAAAGCCTGAAGGTCGGCATCCGTCCGGAGTTCGTCCACGTCTGGGATGGCCCTTACGACGACGCGATGCGCGCTGACGTGGTCCACGTCGAAGACCTGGGCACCTACAAGATCTTGACCCTCAACCTCGATGGCGCTCCGCTGAAAGTGCGTCTGGCCGAAGACAAGCCGGTGCCGGAAGGCACGGCGTACATCAGTTTTCCGGGCCAATGGCTGATGGTCTATGCCGATGAATATTTGCTTGAACCGGTGGGCGAGGTGCAGCCATGAACAAGGTGCAGAACAACAAGGCCTGGTGGCTGGTGTTGCCGGTGTTCCTGCTGGTGGCCTTCAGTGCCGTGATCCCGATGATGACCGTGGTCAACTATTCGGTGCAGGACATCTTCGACCAGTCCAGCCGATATTTCGTCGGCGCCGACTGGTACAAGCAGGTGCTGCTCGATCCACGGCTGCACGATTCGCTGTTGCGCCAGTTCATCTACTCGGCGTGCGTGCTGCTGATTGAAATTCCCCTGGGTATCGCCATTGCCCTGACCATGCCGACCAAAGGCAAGTGGTCGTCCCTGGTGCTGATCATTCTGGCGATTCCGCTGCTGATTCCGTGGAACGTGGTCGGCACCATCTGGCAGATTTTCGGCCGCGCCGACATCGGCTTGCTGGGCTCCACGCTCAATGGGCTGGGCATTAACTATAACTACGCGGCCAACACCATGGATGCCTGGGTCACCGTGTTGGTGATGGACGTCTGGCATTGGACGTCGCTGGTGGCGCTGCTGTGCTATTCGGGGCTACGGGCAATTCCCGACGTCTATTATCAGGCGGCACGGATCGACCGGGCGTCCAACTGGGCGGTGTTCCGGCACATCCAGCTGCCGAAGATGAAAAGCGTGCTGCTGATCGCCGTGATGCTGCGCTTCATGGACAGCTTCATGATCTACACCGAGCCGTTCGTCCTCACCGGCGGCGGGCCGGGCAACGCTACCACGTTCCTCAGCCAGACCCTGACGCAGATGGCCATCGGTCAATTCGACCTGGGCCCGGCGGCGGCGTTTTCCCTGGTGTACTTCCTGATCATTCTGTTGGTGTCCTGGCTGTTCTATACCGCCATGACGCACGCCGACGCCAACCGTTGAGGCCCGCGAAATGAGCAAGAGAAAGCTGATTCCACTGCTGATCTACATCCTGTTCCTGCTGGTGCCCATCTACTGGCTGCTGAACATGTCGTTCAAGAGCAACACCGAGATCCTCGGCGGCCTGTCCCTGTGGCCGCAGGATTTCACCTTCCAGAACTACAAGGTGATCTTCACCGATCCGAGCTGGTACACCGGTTACCTCAACTCGCTGTACTACGTGAGCCTGAACACGGTGATTTCCCTGGGCGTTGCGTTGCCGGCGGCCTATGCGTTTTCCCGCTATCGGTTCCTGGGGGACAAGCACCTGTTCTTCTGGCTGCTGACCAACCGCATGGCGCCACCGGCGGTGTTCCTGTTGCCGTTCTTCCAGCTGTATTCGTCCATCGGCCTGTTCGACACCCATATCGCCGTGGCCCTGGCTCACTGCTTGTTCAACGTGCCGCTGGCGGTGTGGATCCTCGAAGGGTTCATGTCCGGGGTGCCAAAAGAAATTGACGAGACCGCCTACATTGACGGCTACAGTTTCCCCAAGTTCTTCGTCAAGATCTTCATCCCGTTGATCGGCTCCGGCATCGGTGTCACGGCGTTTTTCTGCTTCATGTTTTCCTGGGTCGAACTGTTGCTCGCGCGCACGCTCACCTCGGTCAATGCCAAGCCGATCGCGGCGGTCATGACGCGCACGGTGTCGGCGTCGGGTATCGACTGGGGCGTGCTGGCGGCGGCGGGGGTGTTGACCATCCTGCCGGGCATGCTGGTGATCTGGTTCGTTCGCAACCATGTGGCCAAGGGCTTTGCCCTGGGCCGGGTCTGAGGAGTCGATGATGGAATGGATGAACTGGACCGTCCCGACGGCGGCGTTTTTTGGTGTCATCGCCTTGTTGTTGATAGGCATGACCACATGGGAACTGCGTTCGCCGAGTATCCCTCGGCGTGGTTTCCTGCCGATTGCCACCACCCGTGGCGATCGGTTGTTTATCGGTCTTCTCGGTAGCGCCTACCTGCATCTGCTGGTGATCGGCGCCACCGACTGGAGCATCTGGATAGCGTTCGCGTTGTCTTTGGTGTGGCTGTTGGCAGTGATGCGGTGGGGCTAGTCGCTCGACGATCAGGCTCTTAAACCCAAACAGGAGGTCTCTATGTTCGATAAAAACAATAAGCTGCGACATAGCGTTTCATTGGCAGCCGCGCTGGCACTCAGCGGGCTGAGCGCTACGGCCTGGGCCGACGCCTATGAAGACGCCGCTAAAAAATGGATCGGCAGTGAATTCAAGCCGTCGACGCTGACAGCCGAGCAGCAGCTCGAAGAGTTGAAGTGGTTCATCAAGGCGGCCGAGCCGTTTCGCGGGATGAAAATCAACGTGGTGTCGGAAACCATCGCCACCCACGAGTATGAATCCAAGGTGCTGGCCAAGGCCTTCAACGAAATCACCGGGATCCAGCTGACCCACGACCTGCTGCAGGAAGGCGACGTGGTGGAGAAGCTGCAGACCCAGATGCAATCGGACAAGAATATCTATGACGGCTGGGTCAACGACTCGGACCTGATCGGTACGCACTTTCGCTACGGCAAGACCGAGTCGATCACCGACCTGATGGCCAACGAAGGCAAGAATTTCACTTCGCCAACCTTGGACCTGAAGGACTTCATCGGCATTTCCTTCACCACCGCGCCGGACGGCAAGGTCTATCAACTGCCGGACCAGCAGTTCGCCAACCTGTACTGGTTCCGCGCCGACTGGTTCGAGCGTGCGGACCTGAAGGCCAAGTTCAAGGAAAAGTACGGCTACGAGCTCGGTGTGCCAGTGAACTGGTCGGCTTATGAAGACATCGCCAAGTTCTTCTCCGAGGACGTCAAGGAGATCGACGGCAAGCGCGTCTACGGCCACATGGACTACGGCAAGAAAGACCCGTCCCTGGGCTGGCGCTTCACCGATGCCTGGTTCTCCATGGCCGGCGGCGGCGACAAGGGCCTGCCCAACGGTTTGCCAGTGGACGAGTGGGGTATCCGCGTCGAGGACTGCCATCCAGTGGGCTCCAGCGTGACCCGTGGCGGGGACACCAACGGCCCCGCGGCCGTGTTCGCCACCACCAAGTACGTGGACTGGATGAAGAAGTACGCGCCACCGGAAGCGGCGGGCATGACCTTCTCCGAATCCGGCCCGGTGCCGTCCCAGGGCAACATCGCCCAGCAGATTTTCTGGTACACCGCTTTCACGGCCGACATGACCAAGCCGGGCCTGCCGGTGGTGAACGCCGACGGCACGCCGAAATGGCGCATGGCGCCTTCGCCACGCGGTCCGTATTGGGAAGAGGGCATGAAGCTGGGCTATCAGGACGTGGGTTCCTGGACGTTCATGAAGTCCACGCCTGAGAAACAGCGCCTCGCGGCCTGGCTCTATGCACAGTTCGTAACCTCCAAGACCGTGTCGCTGAAAAAGACGATCGTTGGCCTGACGCCGATTCGCGAATCGGACATCAACTCCCAAGCGATGACCGACCTGGCGCCGAAGCTCGGTGGCCTGGTGGAGTTCTACCGCAGCCCGGCCCGCGTGCAATGGTCGCCGACCGGGACCAACGTGCCGGATTACCCACGCCTGGCGCAGTTGTGGTGGAGCCACATCGCCGAAGCGGCCAGCGGCGAGAAAACTCCACAACAAGCCCTCGATGGCTTGGCCAAGGACCAGGACGCGATCATGACGCGTCTGGAACGCTCCAAGGCTCAAGCCACCTGCGCACCTAAGATGAACCCTGAGCGCGACGCGCAATACTGGTTCGATCAGCCGGGCGCACCGAAGCCGAAACTGGCGAACGAGAAGCCTAAAGGTGAAACCGTGAGCTACACCGAGCTGCTGAAATCGTGGGAAGCGGCGCGTAAATAACGCTGCACGGCAATGAAAAAACGGCACCGAAAGGTGCCGTTTTTTTCGCGAGTTTGAACTCAAAACCAATCCCCCGTGGGATTTGCGCATCAACCCGCCTTGGCGGCGCTTGCTTGAGCGTGTTTGGCCACCGGTGTTGGCTGGGGTTTCATCAACGCATCCAGCGCCTGGCGATACGTGCGGCCCGCCAGGCTCATGCTGTTGTTGTGCGTGGCTCCTGGCACCAACAGCAAACGCTTGGGTTCACGGGCGGCGTTGAACAACTGCTCGCTGAAACGCGGCGGTACGTAGCGGTCGGCGGCGCCATGGACAATCAGCAGCGGCATGTTGATCTGGCCGATCTTGTCGATGGAATCGAACTTCTGCGACAGCAACCAGCGCACCGGCAAGGATGTGTCCGCCATCGCGGTGGCGACATCACCCAACGACGTAAACGTGGATTCGATCACCAGGCCCCTGGCCGGTACGGCGCTGCCACTGCTCGCGGCTTTCTGAGCCAGATCCGCAGCGAGATCAACCGCGACGGCACCGCCCAGTGAATGACCGTAGATCAGCCGCAAGGCCGGGTCCGGTTGCAGCGTTTCGAGGCGCTCCCAGGCGATTCGCGCGTCCTCGTAGACACTGGATTCCGATGGCAGGTCGCCCTGGCTTTTGCCGAAGCCACGGTAATCGATCGCCAGCACCGAATAGCCCAAGGCCCTCAGCTGCTGGATGCGAAACAACTGGCCCGTCAGGTTCCAGCGCACGCCGTGCAGGTACAGGATGGCCGGCGCGTCCTTGCGTTCGGCCGGCCACCACCAGCCGTGAATGTTTTCCCCGGCCCTGAGCTGCTTGGGCTTGAGATCGAATTCCTGCACACCGCTGGGAAGGCCACTGAACCAGCTCGCCGTCCCCGGCTCGATGCGAAACACCAGCTCGCGCTCCTTGTGTTGCAACACTGCACAGCCCACCGGCAAACCGGCCACTATCGCGACCATGAACGACCAGGCCAGCCAGCGCTGTTTGAGACGAGAGAATAAAGAAGGCATCGATGCGATTCGCTACGGGTAACAGAAGTTGCCTTTTAGCAGATTCGCGCAGGGGCGCGCAGGAGTTTCGGACAACTTGCCACTGGATGCCTCGCTCTGCCTTGGGAGGGCGAGTGCAAGCCGATCGAACTCTCGCCGTTTCGTCCCACTCGAAACTCAATATCCATCCTTACCGAGGACGACGCCATGACGAACGAACATTCCAAAGGACAAACCCAAGCCGACAATCATGCACCCGCCAAGGATGCCACCGGCGCCCCGGTGCCAGTGGTGGAGCGCGACGTTCACCACCCCGATCCGGCGACCGACAAGGTGGATAAGACCATCACGCCCAAGTCGATCAAAAGCCACGAGCAGGATGCCGAAAAACTGCAGGACGAGGTGGCTCAAGTGGAGAAAAAGCTCGACCGCTAGGCAAGCCTGTCATTCGTCCGGAGGGCCCTTTGCGCAACTGGAAATTACTCCACCCGTGTGCCTTACTGCCTGTTCCTTAGGGGAGGGCGACGGGATGCGACGTAGAAGCGCACAGTATTGGCTTTGGGTGAACAGTCGGCTGCCGGGCCGCAACCATGAAGAAATCCTCGACGACGGCACCCATGTCGAGGTCCAGGCGAGGATCAATCACCAGTCCGTCACGCAGGTCTTCGTCTGTGTCTATCGTCCGAACGGCGCCGTTTGGGTCGAGCAATTCCATGACCGGAGCATGCGCGAGCCGCTGTGCCAGGCGTTGGAGTGGGGCTTGGGCCGGGCGCGGGAAATCGTCGCCGGTACGGCAGGTTTCAAGGCACCGCACAAGATCCAGACGACCCTGGGCCCCTTGATCAAGGACGAATGCGCCTTGGCCCTGCGGCGCATGGACATGAGCGATGAAGAACGACTCCGGCTCAAGGCTCGGGATGCATGGGCTGAATACGTCAACGCCAAGCAAGCGATGCTCGCATTGATGCGTTCGGCCCGGGTCGACGCCGACGTATGGGAGGAGCAAAAACGTCGACTGCGCGAAGCCATCGATCGCCGCGCCTCGCTGGCGCGGGCAAGCCTGCACCACTGACACACGCCCCTCCGTGGCGAGGGAGCAAACTCCCTCGCCACGTGCCCCTTCAGTGCACATCCCCAAATTCAACCAGCGCCAACCTGCGGCCATTCTCGCCATACCCGACCTTTGGCACCCCCGCCAGGCGCCGCTGAAGCACTTGGGTCAATGAATTGCCAGGCGCCAGGCTGGCATCGCCAAAATCCCCGTCCAGTTCCAGTGGATGGACAATCACTTCCAGCGAGCCATGGACCGGCGGTGCGGCGTGGTGCAGGTCCGCCGGGGTGCAGACGTAATCGGCGGTTGCGCCGCAGAGCTGGCGCAGACGATGGTTGAGCAGCGTCTTGAAGATGCGCTTGGGCACGCTCAGGTTGGGGCCGAGGTTGCGTGCCAGGCGCATAGGCACGCCTTGTCGCGCTGCGAAGCGTGCCACCAGTTCTCCGACGGGCCAGATGTTATGCACGTGTTGATGCGAGTCCAGGTGGCTGGGGCGCAGGCCGCGGTCCAGGCAATGCTGCCATTGCGCCTGAAGTTCTGCTTGCACCGCTGCCAGATCGGCTGCTCCCAAGTGCAGGCAGTAGCGTGACAGGTTGAGGTCGAATTCGCCGTTGGCATTGCAAAACCTCCGTCGCGCCCTGATTGCCTGGCTTAGTGGCGGTCCGTAGCTGAGATTGAAATGCAACCCGATGCGTCCTTCAAGCAACGGGTGTCGGGACAGTTCACAGGCCTGGTCGAAGGCCGGCATGTTGGCCATGGCGGTGGCGGAGCTGATGACGCCTGCTTCGAACGCCCGCAGGATCAGTTCGTTTTCACTGAGGCTGAGTCCGAAATCGTCAGCGTTGATGATCACTTGGCGAGGCATGTGTGTTTTCCTGGCGCTTGGAAGAGGACGAGGCCGTCGTCGCGGTCGGTCTGGCCCGGCGCTTGCCTAGCCAAGGCTTCAGGCTTTTCCATAGCCGCAAGGCGAATCCCATGAGCAGGCCATCGGGCTGCCAGGAATAGAAACTCCAACGCCAATGTTCCAGTTGTCCGGTCATGCGTTCGTGCAGTTGATGGCTCGAATTTTCCAGGCTGACCCGTGAAGCGTCGATCCACCGCCAGTTGTCGTCCAGCCCCCAGCGAATCCATTCCTCGAGTAATACGCGGCCGCTGCCCAGGTCGGCGTGCTGTGGCAGGAACGCCAGGTTGTAGTCGTATAGTCGCCCTTGATCCAGCAGGCCCAGGCGATAGCTGATGCATTCGCCGTTCAGCTCCAGCGTCACCACCCGCACCAGGCCTTGGGCGGCGAGGGCGGTGAAGGCATGGTTCATCCATTGCCGACGCCTGGGGTCGGCGAAAATGCCGACGCCTTCCTCGCCTTTCCAGCTGGCGGCCTCCACCTCGGCAAGGGTCCGCAGCAGCGGCCCCATGCCGATGGCGTCCGGCGTGATGCGGCGAATTTGTGCACCACACGCGGCGATTCGCTTGCGCGCCCGGCGCAACTTGTAGCGTGGGTCGCCGGAAATTTCCTGGTGATCGCTGGCACTGATCAAGTGCACCGGAACCCGGCAACTGAGCCGCCGCTCCCCGGTGGAGCTCATCGCCATCCATGCACTGAGCACGCTTTGCTCGCCCACCGGCTCGACCACTTCGTTCAATTGCAGCAGCGCATGCGGTAAATACTGGCGGATCTGCGTCAGCGCCTGGCCCATGCCGTCGGCGTCCAGGCGCGCCAGTAAGGCGATACGGTCGGCCAAGGGGTAACCCAGGTGATGCAAGACCCGGAACCGCAGGCCGCCGACACGCTCCTGTCCGCTGATCAATGGCAGGCACAGCAGCAGGTCCTGGTCCTGCCAGCCCAGCAGCACATGCAACTGCTGGTCGGGCAACAGCGCGAACTCCGATGCTTGCAGCCAGGCCAAGGTGTTGAACGGCGTTGCGTCGGTCACCTGTGCGCGCAGCTGTTCAAAAGCCGTTACAGGGAAATCCGCCGCGCTCAGAGAGCCATACCATTGGAACCGGATCGCCATGAGCATCAAGCCGTCGCAGTCGATGCAACCGGCCGAGCCGGTTTACGGAAGGCGTCCAGTACCGAGCCGGTGTAGAACGTATCGCGGAAAAACCGAAAGCGTCCAAACAGGCAGTACACATGGGTGATCTGCCCACGCTCCACGAACTCCATGCGTATATGCATCTTGATCGCCGGGGTGTTTTCCAGGTCGCAGACATCGACCATCTTGTTGCACCCCTGGTCAGCCATGACTTTCCAAACGTCCGCCTGGACATCCGCCGACAGCTGCGAACCCCAGTAGGCACGGGTCATCTCTCCACCGAACTGAAAGTATTCACCGGGCTTGACCGGAAACCAGCAGCGATAGAAATGGCGATCGAAATAGTCTCGCGTGCTCGCCCAGGCAAAACCCACGGTGTTGCCCTTGTCATCCAGGTACATGAACCCTGTATAGCCTTCGGCTGCCAACTCGCGCATGGTTTCGACACGGTCGCCGAAATGCGTGGCGAAGGCATCGGCATTGCTGACGGTGATGAACTCGCGGCGCACCGGTGGGTAGGGCCGCAGGTTATGCGGTTTGAGCGGGATCCTTACATCGTGTTCGAGCCATACCAGTCGCGAATGGAAGAACACGAAGCGGCGTACCAGCAGTTTGATAACCGAGCGCAAGCCTTTTTTCTGAATGCGGTCGCGCAATTTTTGCAGAGCTTTCATGGTGCCTCCTGACGGGTGGCGGGTTGAGGAAAAACAGAGGCCGTCCAGCTCAGGGCGAAAACGGTTTCGCCTGGCAAAAGGAAACCGAGTTGGCCGGCTTTGCATTCGAATGGAACGTTGCGGCTGATGTTGTCCGGGCCGAAATAAACCAGGGCAGCGCCGGGCTGCGGACAGGTCATGCCGTCGAGGCTGACTTGATGGGCCCGGACGCTTTTGTTCACGCCAAGCAGGCTGCGCTCCAGGCCGTTGGCCATGGCCAGTGCATCGACCTCAAACGCATCGTTGTCCAGACGCAGCACCTGGCCGAGCCAATGCTGTTGGATGAATTGCTGGACCAACCCCACCGGCTTGAGCTCGAAGCGTTGGTTGTCCAGTATCCGCACCATGCCCTTGGGGTACTCCGGTTCGTCGGCGGACATGAACCAGTTGAGCATGTCCAGCCAGCCGTCGGCCGAGGCGTTGATGGCCACCGACGTCCACCACAGGGCGGCGTAATGGGTTTCCTGGTCGTAAGGGCTGAGGCTTGATCCGCTGGACATATTGGTCTGGTCCAGCAGCAAGGCTTTGCGCGGCCGGCCCTGGTTGTCCAGTCCCACCAGGTTGGCGGCCCGACGAACACTGTTGCGATAGACGCGGGTCGCCAGCAGGTCGCGGATCATCCATTCATGCCAGGCCAGGGCGTCGATCTGGGCGCTCGATGTTTCCAGCAGCCGTCGTGCCCAGTCGATGCCACGTTTGTCTGCGGCGTTCTCGGCCAACGGACCGTTGGTGAACCGCGAACTGGCCGGTATGGCGATGCGGACGCCGGCGCGGCTGTTGGCAGGGTTGGCGCGGACCTGGGCGGACAGGCTTTGGAACACCTGCTGGAAACTGTCGAAGTCGGGATAGTTGAGGTTCGGCTCATCGGCAAAGCTGAGATAGTGGATGCCTTTGCCGCCCAGGGCGCGGGTCGATTCGAGCCAGGCTTGCAGGCCGTTGCCGCTGGTCCGGTCGGCTTGCAGATCGGCCCTGCGCTGGCTGCCGGCGAGCAGAGTGATGTCTTGGGTGATGCCAAAGCGATCCTGGTACAGACGTCGAAACGCGTCCTCATGATCGGCCTTGGCCGCCGTGACATCGACGAGGCTGTAATAGCTGGCCGCCCGGGGGTTGAGCGCATCGAGCACGGCGTAGCTGGAGGGCGGAGGCAGTACGTAGGGCAGGGACATCCCCAGCTTTGGAGTCGTGCCGAGTACATCGGCGTGAAGCGTCAGGTGGGTTCGCCCCGGATCCTGGCGCAGCGGCTGCAGTTGCGCCGGGTCCTGGGCGAACAGGTTGGCGGTGCCGTCCAGCCAGAACGCCGCCTTGCCGTTGCCTTGCAGATGCAGGCGCCAGACCTGGTCCGCGTCCGCCACCGGCAGGGCCACTGTGTCGAATTGCCAATAGGCCCGGTAGGGCTTGAGGTTCAGTTGCACCTGCTTGCCATCGGCAACGCGCCGGGCTTGCAGCGCACGCACGCCGCCGTGGAATTTGCCGGCCAGCACAGCCTGTTCGCCGGCTGCGACTTTGAAATAAAGCTCATCACCATCGTGTGTTTCCGAGCTGAAGTGCACTTTGGCCGGGGCGAACAGCGCGCGGGTGCGGGCATCGTGTTCGACCGTATAGCGCCGGAAACTGTAGCCGGGGATCTCCAACCGATAGCTGGCCGCCCCGGGCAACAGCGGCCATTGCTGCTCGCCGCGCACTTGGGCAGCCTTGACCAGGCGCTCACCCACTAACCGGCCTTGTCCGTTGAGCAGATACAGGTGTTCGGTATTGGCCTCGGCCTGCCAGGCCGGAACCCAGCGGACGGTCACTTGGTCCGGGCGATCGGTTTGCAGATACAGGCTGCCGTCGCGGATGTTGGTCCAGTGCATGGACGCGCCATGGGCCGAGGTGGCCAATACCAGAAGACATAGACCCGCGGCCATTTTCCTCTGTGGGAGCCAGCCTTCTCGCGAAGAGGCGGTTAGCTTCATCATCACAGCAAGCTGACCCACCGCCATCGCGAGCAAGCTCGCTCCCACAGGGGAACTCGGCTGGACGCAACCGGCGCCTGTGGGAGCGAGCTTGCTCGCGATGGCGGTCTGGCGGGCGACGATATTCACGCGGATTTCCCCAACAACATCTGGCGCATCGGCAGCAAATCGCTGGGCAGGATGATCAGTGTCTGCCACAGCGCCACACCGCTGAGACGGCAGTACATTGTCAGCAGCGCCAAGGTCACGCCCAGGTAGGCGATCGAGGAAGCGGCGGCAGCGCCGACGATGCCGTAGCGCGGGATCAGGATCAGGTTCAGGGCCAGATTCAGCAGCGCGCCCACGCCCATCAGCAGTGAAACGGTGCCGGGACGGTTCTTGCCCAGCAGGTCCAGGCGCAAGATGCTGGCGTAGCACAGACCGAACAATCCCGGCAGCAACGCCAACAGCGCCGGGTACGCCGGTTGATAGGCGGCGCCGAACAGGGTGATGATCAGCCATTCGCCAATCAGCGCCATGCCCAGGCAGGCACCGAGCATCACCGTAGCAGTCAGGCGCAAGGCCAGCGGGGTCAGGCGCTGCATGTCGGTGTCTTGCTGGAGCAGGCGTTTCATCAGCGGCGTGGTGACCGCTTCGGGCACGATCAGCAGCAGTTCGGCCGCGGCGCTGGCCATGGCGTAGTGACCCAGCGCCGTGCTGCCCAGCAATGCGCCAATGAACAAAAAATCCGAGCGCAGCATCACTTGCTGGAACAACAGGTCCGGATGACTACGGGCGCCATAACGCAACAGTTCGTTCTGGCCGGTGCGATCCCAGCGCAGGGTGACCACATGATCGCGCCGCAACCACATCCAGCCGGCCAGCACCACCAGGCTCAGGCCCGCCAGCCAACTGATCAGCGCCGCCTCCAGCGCCGTGTCTTGCCACATCCAGAACAGCGCTACAAACAGCAGCAACGGCGCCAGGGATTCCATCAGTCGCAGCGCATTGAACGCGCCTACGCCGCCGGAAGCATTGTGCAATGTCAGCAGGCCGCTCTTGAGCACCGTCAGGGGGACGGCCAGCAACAACAGCCAAGCCAGCAATCCCAGCTGCGCGGTGATGTCCAGCTCAGCGCCGAACTCACGCGCCAGCGCCACCACCAACAGTGTCAGCAACCCGGCCAGCAGACACCCGAAAACCAACACCTGGCAAAGCAACAGACCCATGGAGCGCTGCTGCGCCGCCTGGTAACCCACCGCGGAATTGAGGCCTCCACTGGTGGCGGCGCTGATCAGGTCGGGCAGGGTGCTGAGCAGCGCGAACAGTCCGCGTTCGCTGGGCCCCAGGATTCGTGCCAGCAACACATTGCGCAACAGCCGCAGGCCGATCATCGCCAGGCGCGTGCCCATGCTTAGCGCCAAATGCTTGAGATAGTGTGCACGGCTCATGGACGGGCTCCTCGGCGAATGCGCCAGGCGAGCAATTCAGGGTGATGGGCGTTGCGCTGGCTGACGCCGAAACGCGGCAGGTTCAACGGGTCGCCGTCGTGGCGATACAGCCCGGCCTCGGTGCCCAGGGCGAACGGAAAACCGTGGGCCGCCACCTGCTCGCGCACGCGCACATCATTGTCACCGTTGGGGTAGCAATACACCGGCAGCGGCTGGGCGCAGCCATTTTCCAGCGCGGTCCAACTGCGGGTCAGTTCTTCATGCAGGCGCTGATCGTCCAGCCCGGTCAGAATCGCGTGGCTGGCGCCATGGGGGCCGAAGCGAATCAGCCCGGAATCTTCAAGCATACGCACCTGGGGCCAATCCAGCGCCTGGGGTTGCGAGCCTTGCGGGCAGGCTTCGGTGAGGTCGCTCAAAGTGCTTGGTTCGAGCGTCTTGAGGCTTTGCAGGTAATGCAGCAGCGCCAGGCTGCGGCGCTCGTCGTCGATGTCGTCGAGCAGCACCGGCAATGGCCGGCCGACGTGCTGCAAGTGCTCGATCAGCGAATGCCGCGCCACTTGCCCGTGGCTGCCCCACAGGGTTTCGCCGATGCTTTCCCACCAGAAATGCTGGCGACTGCCGACGAAATC
The DNA here is from genome assembly GCF_054130985.1 of Pseudomonas sp. R4-84. Lineage (NCBI taxonomy): Bacteria > Pseudomonadati > Pseudomonadota > Gammaproteobacteria > Pseudomonadales > Pseudomonadaceae > Pseudomonas > Pseudomonas sp. R4-84. The sequence goes on along the minus strand of NZ_CP096390.1, from coordinate 3,617,862 downwards.
GGTGGACAGGAAAATACTCGCCGGCACCTGGTACTGACGCAGCAGGGGAAAGGCGTTCATGGCGTTGTCACGCCAGCCATCATCGAACGTCAGGGCCACCCGAGGACGGTCGGGAACGCTTTCCGGGTCGGCCAGCAGCAAGGTCATCAAGGGCACGCATTCAAAATGCCGTTGCAACCAGATCAACAGGTGTTCGAACGCTTCGGGCCCCACGCACAGCTCGTTGCGGTGGGGCAGCTCGGCGGCGCGGTCGTTGTTCAATACCCGGTGCAACATCAGAATGACGCCGGCGCCACGCAATGGATGGCGACCCATGGACGTGTTCAGGTACAGCCAGCCGCCGGTGCGCTTGAAAACATGTTTGATCGACATCGGCCACACTCCTTAGCGGTTCTGCTCGGGGTTCCATTGGCTGTAGCGCTGGCCTCGCAGGAATTGCCAGAGCCCGATGCTCATGCCGGCCAGTGTTACCAGCACGAACGCGGCCAACCGAAATGGCCGAGGCAAGCGGTGGCCTGCGTCGAGCAAGCCGATCAGCGCTGTGGCATAACCGAGCAGTTGCGCCACCAGCGTCAGGCGATAGAACGGATGGTCATTCCACAGCCAGGCGTTGCTCAGCAGCAACGGCAACAGCAGCACCGGCGCCAGGCGGCGGATCAATTTGTGGCTGATCAGGCCAATGGCGTAAAGCCCATGGCGCAGCGGGTTGAGCAGTTCCCGGCGCTGGGCCAGGCTCTGCAATCCGCCGACAGTGACGCGCTGACGACGACGAAACTGCTTGTCGGCTTCGTCCACGCCCTGGTCGGTCACCCTCGCTTTGGGTGCATAAACAATGGATTTGCCGGCTGCCGGCGCGCAGGTGCTGAGGAAAAAATCATCGTTGACCTGGGCCGGAATCGGCTGGAACAAAGCCCTGCGCAAGGCCAGCAAGGCGCCGTCGGCCGAGACCATGCAGCCAGTGCGGCTTTCCACCCGGCGCAGCCACCCTTCGTAGTGCCGATACAGACTGTCGCCGAGGCTCAGGCCCTTGCCGGGCACGGGGATGACCATGTGCCCGGCACAGGCGCCCACTTCGGGATCGCCCAGCGGCGCCAGCAGGTGGCCGAGGGTGTCGTGGGCCCATTGGTTGTCGGCATCGGTGAACACCAGGATCTCGCCGTAGCTATGGGCCACGCCGGTATTGAGGGCGGCGGCCTTGCCCTGGCGTGGCAGGTCGAGCACGGTGATGCGTGAGTCGCCGATTTTGCGCGCACAGGCCACCGTGTCGTCGGTGGAACCGTCGCTGGCCAAGATGATTTGCAGCGAGCGTGCCGGATAATCCTGGGCCAACAGCGTGCGCAATTTCGCTTCGATGTGCCGTGCCTCGTTGTGGGCGGCGATGACAATGCTGACGTCCATCGGCAGGGGCTTGCCATAGCGCCGTAGCGGAAACAACGGTGTCAGCAAGGTCAACAGCACGGGGTAGCCGAGGTAGGCGTACACCGGCAGCAACAGGCAAGACCAATAGATGAATTCAGCCACGGGCGGGTCTCCTGACGTTCCATTGAAAAAGATTGAGCAGCAACGCGGCGCCGGTCAGGTGCAGGCGCACCCCGTGCAAGGCCCACAGTTGCAACCCCAGGCGCGGGTCGCGCTGGCTCTGGCGCAGGCTGAGAAACAAGGCCGGCAATGTGCTGATGAGCAGTAGCGTCAACCCCAGGCGCACCTGGCCCTGGAGCAGGGCGGTGAGCGTCAGCAGATCCAGGCCCCAGGCGCCAACGGACAAGGCGGGAAAGCGCAGCAAGCGCAGGCTCGGCCCATGGCTGCGCAGCAACTGCCAATGGCTGCCCTGGCGCCACAGCTCCTTGGTCATCCATTCGCGCCAGCTGCCTTCGTAACCCCAATGCAGGGCCAGGCTTTCGTTCACCAGCAACAACTGCGCACCGGCTTGGCGCAAGCGCAGAGAAAAATCCTTGTCTTCACCGGTACGCAGGGTCTCGTCGAAGCCGCCGACCTGTTCGAACCAACGGCGGCGCATCAACAGATTGGCGCTGGGCAGCCACTGCACTCGATGCAGCGGACGGGCGCCCGGACGTTGGCTGCGGCGTTGCCAGGCCTGGGCGAACCAAGGCGCGTGTCGGGGCGTGTCCAGGTCCAGTCCCAACACATCGCCCTGACGGCCCTCCATTTCGACGAGCAGCTTCAGCCAGTCGGCGGGCATTTCCATGTCTGCGTCGATGAATGCCAGCCACTCACCGCTGGCAACCGCCGCGCCACGGTTGCGCAAGGCGCCGATGTGGACGCCGGGCACAATCAGCACCCGGGCGCCCAGTTCATTGGCGATGCGCGGCCCATGATCGTCCGAGCCGTTGTCGACCACGATCAGTTCGCATTCCAGTTGCGCCTGGCGAGCAGCTTGCTGCGCGGCCAGCAGGGTGCGGCCGATGTGGCGGGCCTCGTTGAACATCGGGATGACGATACTGACGCGGCTCATGGGCGGGCCTCCCGTGGCGCGGATTGCTCGGCGTCGTAGCGCAACACACTGGTCAAGGCGAGCATGATCCACAGCAACTTGTGGTTCGGCGCGCTGAGAAACATCAGGAACAAGGCCAGCGCCAGGAAACTCATCCCCAAATGTGTGAGCAGGTCGGCCTGTGCCCAGTCCCGACGCTGGAGCCAAAGTTGGCGCGCGCGCACCAGGTTGTAGAGGCCAAGACCGATCATGCCGACAAACATCAACCCGCCCGGTACGCCGATCTCGCTGAATATTTCCAGGTAGGTGTTGTGAGCGCGACGGTACAGGTCGCCCAGTTTGCGGTTGGCCGAGAAGGCCTTGGCATAACCGGTCGGCGCGTAGTGCAGGGGAAACGTCCCGGGCCCTGAACCGAGGATGGGGTTCTCGCGGATCATCTGGCTGCCCACCAGGATGTAGGAGGCGCGGCGGCCCAGGGATTCATCCTTGTGAGCGCTGGCGCCGGCGCTGAGGATGCTCAACGATTGGATGCGTGCCACGTAGCCGGCGGGCATCACCGCGATCGCCAGGGGAATCATCAGTGCCAGCCCGAGCATGGCGAAGCCCAGGTGCCGTGGACGAATCCGCGGTAGCTGCGCGCGGTAGTGGTACAAGCCGATCATCAGGCTGAGCAGCAACACCACCAGCCCGGAACGCGATTCGGTCTTGGTCATGCCGCCCAGCAGCAGGATGAAACCGCCGCCCCAGAACAGCCGGTGCAACAGGTTCGGGCTGCGCAGTACCAGCAACAAGGCCAGCGGTATGGTGAACGCGATCAGCAGCGCAAAGGAGTTCGGGTCTTCCAGCAGTCCGGACGCGCGGCCCTGGTCCTGGTATTTGGCCGAGAACATCGCGAGTACGCACGTGGTGGACACGCTCACGGTCATCAAGCGGGCAAACAGGTCCAGGTTCAGCTCGCGTCCGATCAACAAGGTGATCACGAACAGAATCAGCCCTACCGTCAGTTCCCGCAGATGGGTCTGGGACAGGTCCATGTTTTCCGACAGCAGCAGGCTCAGGCCATACAGCGCCATGAAGCCGACCAGCGGCTTCCAGATATTGCTGCGCAGGCGCGTCGCCGGAATCTGGTGCAGGGCCAGTTGCAGTGCCAGGATCAGGATCAGCGCCAGGCCAAAGAACTTGCTGCCCGACAATCCGTTTTCCTTGAACAGCCCTTCGAATGGCACCAGCGCGGCGATGCCCAGCAGGCCCCAGCCGGGCTTGCGGTACAGCACGGCGACGCCGACCAGGCCGAACACCGCGCCGGGCGCCAGGAACGGATAAGGACTGGCCAGCAATGCCAGGCAGACCAGCCCCAGCAAACTGATGATCGAGAGCGGGACGATCATGGTCGAGCCTCCCGTGCCGTGCGGATATAAAGTTGCGACCAGCGTTCGGCCAGCGTGCGCAGATCGTAGCGGTCGCGTTGGGTGCGCCGGGCGTTGTCGGCGAGGATCCGCGCCAGGGGCGGTTCGCTGAACAGCGTTTCGATCTGGCGGGCCAATTCGTCGCTGTCGGCCGGCGTGGCCAGCAGGCCGTTGTGGCGGTCCTGCAGGATGTCGGGAATGCCGCCGACGCCAAACGCCACCACCGGCACCCCGGCTTGCATGGCTTCGAGCAGGATCATCGGCGTGCCTTCGGTGCGTGAGCTGATCACCAACGCGTCGAGGCGGCTCCACCAATCATTCATGTCGGTTTGATAACCGGGCAACTCGATGCGCGTCGGCAACCCCGCGTCGGCGATGCGCTTGAGCAGCGGCTGGCGTTCCGGACCGTCGCCGAGCATGACCGCATGCAGCGAACCATGGCGCTGGCAGAGCGGGATCATCGCGTCGAGGAACAGGTCAGGGCCTTTCTCGCTGCTCAAGCGACCCACGTACCCGACCCGCCAGCGCTGCCTGTCGTCGCGATGGGGCAGCGGTGTCGTGACGGCCGGCAAACCGTTGGGAATGACGTCGAGCTTGTCCGCCTTGACGCTGGCCTTGCGGTGCAATGCCGCGATGCTTTCGGCGACGCAGACTACGCGCTTGACCGGCGCGGTGCGGCACAGTTGCAGGCTCAACCAGGTGTAGAAACGCTGCTTGGTGCTGCGCGGCGTGAAGCCGTGCTGGGTAATCACCAGGGGCAGGCGCAACAGCGTGGCCGCGGCCCAGCCGAACAGCAAGCCTTTGAAGTTGTGGGTGTTGATCAGCGGCCGGTCCGCGCGACGTTGCCGCAGATGCTGCAACAATTCGCCCAAGCTGGCGCAGTGTCGGCAATCCACCCCGGCCTGGCGAAACCGCGTGATCAAGGTCGGCGGCGCCGCCAGGAACAGCACTTGGTGCTGCCCCGGTGTCGCCAGGCAATGATCGAGCAGCATCCGCTCGGCCCCATAGAAGCCGCCGCTGTCGAGCAGATGAATGATCGACAGGGGGCTGCTGCGGTGGGACGGGCCGAACGGCGCGTTCAATTTTTCACCCAATGGACAAGGCTTGGCAGGCTCCAGTTGCGGTGCGGATTGACCTGTTCGGGCGACTGCTCATTGATCACCAGCAAGACCGGCAGGTCCAGTTGCTGGCTGATTTGCGCAGGATGCTTGAAGCGATGGTCGAAGAACTCACGCACGTAGACCAGAGCGATCGCCAGCAGCAGGCCGCAGAACAAGCCGAACGGGATAATCAGCATCGGCTTGGGGAATACCGCGGCGGTGGGTTCGAACGGGGGGCTCAGGACACGGGCGTTGGACAGGTCATTGTCCAGCGAGCGCGCGGAACTGGCTTCGGCGAACCGTTGGGCATAGGTGGAGAACGCCGCGTGGAGTGCGTTGATCTCGGTGTCCATCTGCCGCAGCTTGCTCTGGGTTTCCTGTAACTGGTGGATGCGTTCCTTGAAGGCCGCGATGCGCTCGACCTTCTGGTTGATCACCGAGCTGACGACGGCCAGGTCGGTGGTGCGTTCCTGGATGCGGTTGTTCACCACTTTGAGGAACTGCTGGCGTGTGCGCATGATCTGTTCGCGGGCCAGCAGCATCGGTTCGCTGCTGGGCTGGAAGATCGCCAGGTCGTTCATGTAGCGGCTGACCTGGCTGGTCAGCTGTTCACCCAGTTGCCTGATTTCCCGGTCCTCGAAGGCGATGTTGTCCACGGTCGTGGTGAAGGTGAACGGGAACGTGTAGTCGTTGAACCGCGAGCTGTTCGCCGCTGCCAGGCTGGTCTTGAGGTAATCGAGCCAGCGTTGGCTTTGCAGCAGGCGATCCTGGTACAGGTTCAGGGCCTGTTCTTCGGTATTGATGGCGTTCAGGCGAAACGTGATTTCTTCCTTGGGATCGGAGGAACCGACGCCTTCGAGCAGGCCGAGCCGGGTGCCTTCCAGACCGTCTAGGCGCGTCTGGTATTGGACTTTTTTCTGCTCGTAGAAGGTCTGGGGCAATTCGATCGATTGCAGGTCCTGGCGGCCGGTGAGGTAGTTTTCCAGCAGCTGCGCGACGAACCGGGTGCCCTGGGCGGGATCGCCGAAGCTGTAGATGATGGAGATGACGTTCGAGCCGGGCAGGGTCTCGATTTTCAGGTTCGCGATGGCCTCGTCGGTGAGGGTATCGAGCATCGTGTCGCGTACCGGATCGACTTCCAGCCCGAGGCCGTCGCGCAGCGGATTGATGACGTATTCACGCAGTGGCTGGGTGATGTAGCGCTTGAGCGGTTCGCTCACCCATTTATTGAGGGCCCCTGGGCTCGGGGTGTATTCACCCTGGTCGCGCAGGGTCTTGATGGTTTCGCGAATCAACGCCGGTGAGCGCAGGATGTTGCTCTCGGTTTCCATGTCCGCCAGGGACGGCGGAATGAAAGTCGCGTTTTCCTGATTCAACGAGGTAGTGGCGTCGCCTTGGGAGAGTTTTTTCGACTGGACGATCACTTGGGCGGTGATGTCGAAACTCTGCTTGAGCATCAACGGCAACACCAGAGCGATCACGGCGAAAACCAGGAAGATGCGCTTCACCCACTGCTTGTTGGCGAAGAAGATCCTGAAAAACTCGTGCAGATAATTTTCCTTGGGGTTCATGTCGGTCACCTGAGTCTCAGTTGTCGCTGCCTTTGTTGTCGACGCGGTAGCCGAAGCTCAACCCCGTGCCCTGGAACAGCACCACATCGGCCAATTGCCTGGCCAGTTCACCGGCACTTGCAAGCTTGGTCTTGGGCACGAACAGCATGTCTTCCGGTTGCAGATAGGCGATCTGCGACGCGTCGCCGCTCAAGGCTTTCTCCACGTCGTAGTGGCGGGCTTCGACCTGATTGCCGTTGCGGCGCATGATCACCACGGAGTCGAGCCGGGCCTTGACGTTCGTGCCCCTGGCCAGTGTCAGGGCCTCGAGTACCGAGATCGGCCGGCGGATCGGGTAGGAGCCGGGCTGGGCCACTTCGCCGAGGACATAGATTTCGTTGCCGGCGGTGGACTTGAGCAGCACGTCCACCGTCATGTGGCCGGGCAGTTGGGCGTAGCGCTCGTTGAGGAAAGTCTCCAGCTGGCTGACGGTCATGCCTTGCAAAGGCACGGCGCCAATTTCCGGGAAGCTGGCGTAGCCATCCCTGCCCACGGTGATCTCCCGGCTCATGCCCGTGCCAGGGTGGGTCAGGGTGTTGCGCAGCTTCGTCTCGCCGGAGAGCGGGCTCGTCACCAGTACGGTCAATTGGTTGCGATTGGGCTGGAACAACATCTTCTGGTCATAGGCGCGCTGCACCGCCAGGCGCGCCTCGTCGGTGGTCAGGCCGCCGACTTTCACCGAGGTGTTGGCGCCCGGCAGTTCGATACTGCCGTCGGGCATCACCTGTTGCGTGCCGTTGAGCTGGCTGGCGGCGGTGAAGTTCAGGGCAACCTGGTCGCCCGGCTGCACGCGATAAGCCTGGGAAGAGGTGGTGCCGATGTGAAATATCACGTCCAGCACATCCTGGGGCCGCAAGGTCTGCTCGACCTTGGGCATGTCGGTGGCCTGGGCATTGGCCGGCGCCGCGGTGAGGATCTGCACCGGCATCGAGCGGGTATCGGTGTTGCTGGAGCAACCGGCAAGCGGCAGCAACAGCAGGACAAGCATTCTAGCGTTCATCTCGTCATCCTTTTGCAGGCTTACAGGTTGTTGTAGAGCCATTTGGGCATGTAGTACTTGCGGCGGTTGAACACGCTGCCGACCACTTTCGCGCCGGCCTGGGCCAACCTTTGTCGGGTGGCCTGGGCCACTTCCCAGCGGGTGTCTTCGCCGCGCACCACCAGCACCACGCCGTCCACCTGGGTGCTGATCACCAGCGTGTCGGTGGCCGAATACACCGCGTCGGCGTCGATCACCACGAAGCGGTACTGCGCCGCCAGTTGCCGGAACAGCGGGCGCAATCGCTCGGGGCTCAGGCGTTCGGCGTTGTGGCCGAGGCGGCCGTGGGGCAGCACGTCGAAGGGCAGGCTCGACACCTGTACTACGCAGTCCTGCAACAACGGTGGGGACAGGCTGTTGAACAACAGGTCGCTGAAGCCGCGCTCTTTTTGCAGCGAGAGCTGCTGGCTGAGGTTGCGCGGCGACTGGCTGGCGTCCACCAGCAACACCCGGCCATTGCTCATCTGCGCCAGCTGGGCGGACAGCGCCATGGCGCTGGTGCTCGTGCCGGTGCCGGTGTTGGCCGCTGTCATGAGAAGGATCCGCAGATCCGGGTCGAGCACGGTCGAGGTCAGGTTGGTCTCGCTCGGGCTGGCTATGGTCAGGATATTCGTCGAACCGTCCATTTAACTCGCTCCGTGGCCGCTGAACACTTTGAAGGGGGTAATCATCAGGATCTTCAGATCCAACAGCAGGCTCTGCTCGGCGATGTAGCTGAGGTCCAGTTCCACGCGCTGGTCGAAGTCGATATTGCTGCGCCCGGAGATCTGCCACAGGCCGGTCAGGCCGGGGTAGATGCTCAGGCGCACCAAATGGTTGTCCTTGTAGCGATAGGCGTTGAACGAGGTGGGCCGCGGGCCTACCAGGCGCATGTCGCCGGTCACTACATTGATCAGGTTCGGCAGTTCATCGAGGCTGCTGCGTCGCAGGAACCTGCCGATCGGGGTAATGCGCGGGTCGTTGTCGATCTTGAAGTCGATGGCGTCGGCGCCGTGCTTGTTGAGGTGGCGCAGCGACTCTTTCAGGGCCTCGGCATCGACGACCATGGTGCGAAACTTGTACATGCCGAACACGCGCCCGCGATAACCGGTGCGTTTCTGCACGAAAAAAACCGGGCCAGGGCTGGAAAACTTGATCAGCAATGCCAGACCCAGCAGCAGCGGGGTGAGCAGTACCAGGATCGCCAGCGCGCCGAGGCAAGCCACGACCCGATTGGTCCGCGAAACCGTCCAGGGCCGACCACCGTCCCGACCGGTGAGCCAGCCACGGCCCTGGCGGTGGATGGCGGCATCCAGGCGTCGGCGATGCTCGGGGTCGACACGTTTGTCGCGTCCGGAGGTGCTGATCGGAATGTCTTGTTCATGTCGGGTCATAGACTCCTCCGCTGAGGTACGGCCGCAAGCGGCGTGTGAACGATGGGTTGCGCGTAGTAATCGAGGAACCAGTCGACGAAGCGACCCAGGCCGTCATCCAGTGCAATGCACGGTTGGAAACCGGTGGCCCGGGCCAGGTCGCTGGCATCGGCGCAGGTGTTGAGCACGTCCCCCGGTTGCAGGGGCAGCAGCTCGATCCGGGCGGTGCGGCCCAGATGTTTTTCCAGCAGCGCCACGTAGGTTCGCAACGCCACCGGGTGCTGTCCGCCGATGTTGTAGATGCGCCATGGCGCCAGGCTGGTGGCCGGGTCCGGTTGCTCGCGATCCCAGTGGGGCGTTGGCTGCGGCGCACGTTCGATCAACCGGGCGATGCTCTCGACGATGTCGTCGATGTAGGTGAAGTCGCGTTCGTGCTCACCATGGTTGAACAGCCGCAACACTTGGTTTTGCGCGATGGCCGTGGCGAACTGGATCGGCGACATGTCTGGCCGGCCCCACGGGCCGTACACGGTAAAAAAGCGCAGGCCGGTGCACGGGATCCCGAACAGATGGCTGTAGCTGTGGGCCATCGATTCGTTGGCCTTCTTTGTTGCCGCATACAACGACAGCGGATGATCGACGCCGTCCCGTACCGAATAGGGCGTGCGCTGGTTGGCGCCGTACACCGAACTGGAAGAGGCGTAGATCAGGTGCTTGACCGGATGACGGCGGCAACTTTCGAGAATGTTCAGAAACCCGGCGAGGTTGCTGTCGACATAGGCGCGGGGATTGTCCAGCGAATAGCGCACGCCGGCCTGGGCGGCGAGGTGGATCACCACCTCCGGGCGATGGCTCTGGAACAGTCCGTCGATCGCCGAGGCGTCGGTCAGGTCGATACGCGCCAAGGGAAATGCGCCGACCTGGTCACGCACCCACGCCACGCGGTCGTGCTTGAGCTGCGGGTCGTAGTAATCGTTGAAGTTGTCCAGCCCGTACACGTGATGGCCATCGCGCATCAACCGCAAGACGCAGTGGGCTCCGATGAATCCGGCGGCGCCGGTCACCAGGACGTTCACGCTTGTGGCCCCGGGGCGCTGGGCACGGTGTGGCGCAAGCCGATGCCACGGTACAGCAGCCCGGCGGCAGCCAGGTGCTCGGGGTTGTAGAGGTTGCGGCCATCGATGATGACCCGGGCGCGCAGCTTGCTCGCCAGCAGGTCGAAATCCACCACGCGAAAATTCTTCCACTCAGTGCAAATCACCAGGGCATCGGTGTCCTCAAGCGTGTCATCGCGGGTGGCGCACAGGTTCAGGTCTTTGCGATAACCGTACAGGCGCCGGCATTCGGACATGGCTTCCGGGTCGTAGGCCTGCACGCGCGCGCCTTCGCGCCAGAGGGCTTCCATCAGGTAGCGGCTCGGGGCTTCGCGCATGTCGTCGGTGTTGGGCTTGAAGGCCAGGCCCCAGATGGCAATCGACTTGCCGGCCAAGCCGTCCGGAAATTGCTGCGCCAGCTTCTCGAAAAGGATGTGCCGCTGGCTGTCGTTCACATCGGTGACGCTGCGCAGCAGGCGCAGCGGCATGCCGCTCTGTTCGGCCGTGTGCAGCAGGGCGCGCAGGTCCTTGGGGAAGCACGAGCCGCCGAAGCCGCAGCCCGGATAGATGAAGTGATAGCCGATGCGTGGGTCCGAGCCGATGCCTTTGCGCACGGCTTCGATGTCGGCGCCCAGGCGTTCGGTGAGGTTGGCCAGTTCGTTCATGAAACTGATGCGGGTGGCGAGCATGGCGTTGGCGGCGTACTTGGTCAGCTCCGCGCTGCGGTTGTCCATGAACATCAGTTTTTCGTGGTTGCGGCAGAACGGCGCGTAGAGCTCGCCCATCTGATCCCGCGCCAGTTGATCGCTGGCGCCGATGATGATGCGGTCCGGGCGCATGCAATCGGCGAGAGCGCTGCCTTCCTTGAGGAACTCCGGGTTGGATACCACACGCACATTCAGCTGTTTAAGGCCCCGACGAGCCAGCGCCTGGCGGGCGCACTCCGCGACTTTATCGGCTGTTCCGACCGGTACGGTCGACTTGATGATCAGGGTGCGGTCACTGTCCATGAAGTCGGCGATCTGGCGGGTCACCGCCAGCACATGGCTCAGGTCCGCCGAGCCGTCTTCGTCGGCTGGCGTGCCGACGGCAATAAAAATCAACTCGCCATGGTTGACCGCATCGCTGGCCTGGCAACTGAACAAAAGCCGGCCGGCCTTGATGTTGTCTTCCAGCAATACGGACAGCCCAGGCTCACTGATGGGCGGTACGGCTTGTTGCAGTTGACGGATCTTGTTCGGGTCGATATCGACGCACAGGACGCGGTGCCCGACGTCGGCCAATGCCGCTGCCTGAATCAGCCCCACATACCCCGTGCCAAATACGCTCACGTCCATTCTAGGCGCGCCTCGCAAACCGGTTGATGTAACTCGGATGAAACTGTTTAGAGGGTATAGCGCAGCTTCAAAAAAACGTGTCAGCAAAATGACAGTTGTCAGTGTTGGCAAATCTCGACGGATTAGGGCTTTTTGATATCAAGTCATTGACTGACTTGGAAAAGCGCCATTTTTAAAGGGCTCTGGAGACGTTTAAGTAACCGATGAACGGTATATATCCATAGATTTTTATGTTTTTGATGCGTCAAAGGTGTCACTTTTGAGGTAACTTTTTTTTGACGCTGCGACCGATCAGTCTCTTTCTTGCGCTTTGAAATCCCGCTGCTAGTGTGCAGAAAACGAACCTTCCATCCGCCGCGCCACCGCCGAGAAAAACATGACCCGATACCTCAAGGAACTGCTGCTGTTGCTGTACCTTTTCAGGGGGCATGACTATTACCTGGAGCGTCTCGCTGCGCTGGGTCTTGGTTTTGCAACGGTGCTGTTCGGTGCGATGTTCCTTGTGCTGGTGCTTGCGTTGTGGATGAGCGCCTACATCCGCCAGACGTTGGTGCGGCATCTGTTTGCCTTGGCACTGTTTGTCTCGGCGGTGTTCTTCGAGGTGTATACCCGGGTCACCGACAGTTACCTGACCTACAGCCAGTTCGTGTCGCTGGTGTATTCGGGTGGCTTTATCCAGGAGGCGGCTTATCAGTATCGAGAGGTGATTCTCAGCGCGATGGCGGGCGGCCTGTTGCTGCTGTTGGGCATCGGGCTGAAGCCTCGGCGGCGTTTACCATTGCCCGGTTATGTACCGGTCGCCGCGCCGTTGCTCGGGGTATTGCTGCTCAGTGGTGTGCTGTTCGCAAGGGCGGGTGAGGGCGCCCGTGGTCTACCAGTGATGTATACGCCGCTGGCCTATCTGAACCTGTTTGCCTACGAGGCGCTGCACGACACCGTCGGCGTCCGCGAGCCTGTCAGCTTGGCTCGCCGTTCTCCTGCGATCGAGCACGATATCGTGTTGATCATCGACGAAAGCATCGGTGGCAACTACCTCGATATCAACACCCCGTTCGGTGTGAACAGCGGCCTCAAGACCCCGCCGCCTGGGGTGGACATCTTCAATTACGGTTATGCCGCTTCCATCGCCAATTGCAGCGCCGACACCAATATCACCCTGCGTTATGGCGGTACGCGGGCTGATTACGTGCGTATCAACAGCACGCAGCCGTCAATCTGGCAGTACGCCCATGTCGCGGGCTTGCATACCGTCTATATCGATGCCCAGCGCACCGGCGGCAACTTGCAGAACCTGATGACCGAACAGGAAAAACAAGACATCGACCAATTCATCCAATTCGACCAGGTCCGTGTGCTGGACCGCGACATGGCAGCCGCGGCGCAGTTGATCGAGCTCTTGGGCAATGACCGGGCCGAACTGGTGGTGGTGAATAAAGTAGGGGCGCATTTTCCGGTCCACGACAAATACCCCGACGAATTCATGAAACACCGTCCGGCCTTGCCCCGGGGACGGTTCCAGGACGTGGCCGACACCGGCCAGCGCGACGGCTTCAACGGCCAGCAATATGACTGGTTGCTGTATCGCAATGCGTACCAGAACACGCTCCTATGGAACGTCGGCGAGTTCTTCCGGCGCCTGTTGCGTCAAGGCAATCTTCAGAATGCGGTGCTGATCTATACCTCCGATCATGGCCAGGATCTGCACGAGCGTGGCAATCCCGGGCTCAATACGCATTGCGGCGGCGACCCGGTGGAGGAGGAGGGGCTGGTGCCTTTGGTGGTTATCCAGGGCAGCCAGCTGCGCACCTTGGACTGGCGCGGCGCCTGGGCGCAAAACAAGGATCGTTCCAGCCACTACAACATCTTTGCGACGCTGCTTGAATTGATGGGCTACGACCCGGCGGCGGTCGTGGCGCGCTATGGAAAACCCCTGAGCCAACCCACCGAGGACGACTTCACGTTCAACTACCGCTTCAACGCGCGGCTGGGTGCCAAGCCAGCCTGGAAGCACATCGATCTGGGCAACATCGTCATACCGAAACCGGCCCAGACCGAGATGGCGGCGGGGCATTGAGCGAGCGCCTATCGGGTGGTAGCAATCGGCGTGGTTGGCGCTGGGTCGTACAGCAGCGTGAAGCCCAGGTCGCGGAGCGCGCGGCCAATGAAACGCGAGCCGACATCGTTCAAGTGCGCGTCATCCCGGTAGAGCAGTTGTCCGTCGATGATCGGGCTGCACAGGCCGGCCGGGCAAATCACCTGGTTGGGATCGATGAAGCGCACCTGGGGCAGCCTGGCGCGTATCTGCGTCCAATAGGGCGCCGCGGCGTCCAGCCGCGTTGAACACTGCCGAAGAGGAGCGAACATCAAGCGGCGCACCGGGCACGTCGCGGCGTTGTCGATTGGCTGATTGCTGAGAACGACGATGACTTGGCCGGTCCGGTCCGCCACTTGCCGGATGCTTGCCTCGATGACGGCTCCTGCTGCCGGGTCCCGGGGCCAGGCGCCGGCGAGCACTACGTAGGGATACCGGTTCCGCTCGATCAACTGCAACACCTGCTCATTGCGCGCCACGCAGCGTGCCCCGTAACCCGCCGACATCTCGGCGGCGTGGCCGAAGATGGGTGGGCACTTGTCGAGGGTGTAATCCATCAAGGCGATGCCGTTGGGTTCGGCCAGGACATCGACCATGCCGGTGAAATGGTTGGCGAAAGAGTCTCCGACCATCACGCCGTCGATCTGCGCCTTGCGTGCCCCGAGGTGGCACGCCGGATCGGGCGCGGCGTTGTAGCGCGCATTGGGCATGTGGCAGCGCTCACGCAGTTTGTTCGGTTCGGTCAGGCTCATCGCTTCAAGGATCGACACCTGCGGTACGAAACGCTGCGGGAACCCCTGCCATTGCACGCTCAGTACAGCCAGCACGGCCAGCCCCAACGCTGGAACCATGAACCGACGGCCAAATGCGCGGGTGAACGGCAACAGCGCCCCGGTTCGTCGAAAGGGGACTTCGACAAAATGCCAGGAACCCCAGGCCAGTAGCGTCGCCACTGCCATCAGGCCCAGCCCCAGCGGGAGCGTGATGTTGATATCCAGATATCTCAGGTACGCAATCAAGGGCCAATGCCAGAGGTAAAGCGAGTAGGAAATCAGACCAACAAATACCATCGGCCGGTTGGTCAGCCAGCGCGAGCGTGTTCCGCCGCTGCCAGCGAGGATCAACAGTGCCGCCCCCAGGCAAGGTATAAGCGCATTGAGGCCGGGAAAGGTTGTTTCCGGACTCAGTGCAAACAACGAATAGGCAATCGATCCGGCTCCCGCCAGCGCCCAGATCCGGCCCACCCCGTCACTGAACGTACGTGGCTGCGCGAGATAAATCGCCAACGTCGCCCCCAGCAGCAGTTCGAAAAAACGTGTGGGCAGCAGATAGTAAGAGGCAGAGGGAACGAGGGTCGTGGCGTACTGCGAAACGCCAACCGTCACGACAACGCCGATGCACACCAGCGGCAGCAAGTAGCGGGGTGCCCATCGACACAGCATCAGCATCAGCAGCGGCCAGAGTAGGTAGAACTGTTCTTCGATGCCCAGTGACCAGGTATGCAGAAGTGGGGCTTCGCTGGCGTCCGCCGCGAAATAATTTCCGTACTTCATCCAGATATAGATATTCGAAACACCGAGCAGGGAGGACAGCGCGCTGATGTTCAGTCGGGTCAGGTCGACCGGAGACAGGACGAAGATCCCGGCGATCACGCTCGCCACCACCACCGTCGTCAGCGCCGGTACGATGCGGTTGATGCGCCGCTGATAAAAACGCTTCATGGAGAAGGTGTTTTGTTGGATCTCGCTGAACACCTGGGACGTGATGAGGAACCCCGAGATGACGAAAAAAATGTCCACCCCGACGAAGCCGCCTGGTAAGAGGCTGGCGTTGAGGTGATGGATAAACACGGCGATCACCGCAACAGCGCGAAGACCATCGATATCGGGGCGATATTGGGTGTGAGGCATGGCGGCGATCGTCCGTGAAAGGAGAAATCCTTGATGCGTCATGTTAATGACGATTGCGCCGACAGCCTTTAACGGCGCGCGTTAGTTATTGATCAATAGCAGAAAGTTGACGAAGCGCAAGATTATCCGGCGCGTCAGGCAGGGGTGGCGACCAGTGGTAACGGAAACTGCCGATGACGTCGGCCAATGGCCGTGGCCCTCGATTCCGCTATCCTGAGAGCCAATGGTTTTACCCAATGAGCCTTTCAATGCTTGAAGTTCGAGAAGTATTCAAAAGCTACCCAACCCCCCAAGGTCTTTTGCCGGTGTTGCAAGGCATCGACCTGACCTTGCCCCCCGGCAGCAGCTTGGCGCTGATGGGCGAATCGGGCAGTGGCAAGAGCACCTTGTTGCACCTGGTTGCCGGCCTGGACAAGGTCGATCGCGGCAGTATTCGCAGCGGCGGGTATCGGCTCGACGGCATGAGTGAACATGAGTTGGCGAATTGGCGGCGCACGGAAATCGGCCTGGTGTTCCAGCAGTTCAACCTGATCAGCAGCTTGCAGGTGGAAGACAACCTGGCGTTCCAGGCGCGCCTGTGTGGGCGTTTCGACGCGGCCTGGCAAACGCATCTGGTGCAGCGGCTCGGGCTGTCGCAACTGCTGCGGCGTTATCCCGAGCAGCTTTCCGGCGGGCAGCAACAACGGGTCGCCCTGGGCAGGGCGCTGGCGTCACGTCCGCCGTTACTGTTGGCCGACGAACCCACTGGCAATCTGGACGAAGCCACCAGCGACGAAGTGCTGAAGCTGTTGCTGGAACTGCTCGACGGCAGCCCGACCAGCCTGTTGATGGTCACCCATAGCCAGCGGGTAGCGGCGCGCCTGGCCCATCGGGTGGTATTGCAGGGCGGGCGCCTGGCAGAGGCGACCCAGGGGTGATGATCGTTCGCCAGACTCTCAAGGCGCTGCTCAGCCATTGGCGCCGGCACCCGGTGCAGTTTTTCAGTGTATTGACCGGGCTTTGGCTCGCCACCAGCCTGCTGACCGGTGTGCAGGCGTTGAACAGTCAGGCCCGCGACAGCTACGCCCGGGCCAGTCAGTTGATCGGCGGCGAACCCCAGGCCAGCTTGAGCGCCCCCGGCGGTGGCACGTTCGCGCAGCAATGGTTCATCGACCTGCGCCGCCAGGGCTGGCCGGTGTCGCCGGTGTTGCAGGCGCGAGTGACGCTCCAGGGGCACGAAGACCAACGCCTGCAACTGATGGGGATCGACCCGGTGTCGCTGCCGCCGGGTTCGGCTGTGGCGGGGCAGGCGCGGGAGATTGCCGAGGTGGTGGAATTTTTCACAGGTGCCGGCCACACCTGGATTGCACCGCAGACATTGCAGGCCCTGGGGTTGAAGGAAGGCGACCGCCCCCGCACCGTTGATGGCCAGGCCCTGCCACCCTTGCACGTGCAGCCGGACATGGCCCCGGGCGTGCTGCTGATGGACATCGGTTTTGCTCAAGCGCTACTTCAGATGCCGGACCAGCTTTCACGATTGGTACTGCCCAGCACCTACACCGCCGCCTTGCCCGAGGCCTTCAACGGGCTGTTGCAATTCAAGCGCGCCGAGGACGAAAACAACCTGTCGCGCCTGACCGAAAGCTTCCACTTGAATCTCGACGCACTGGGGTTTTTGTCCTTCGTGGTGGGCCTGTTCATCGTCCATGCCGCCATTGGCCTGGCCCTGGAGCAACGCCGCGGCCTGCTGCGGACCCTGCGGGCCTGCGGCGTCAGCGCGCGGGTGCTGATCACCAGCCTGGCGCTGGAACTGGGCGCACTGGCCCTGCTGGGCGGGATCGCCGGCGTGCTCAGTGGTTATTGGCTGGCCAGCCTGTTGTTGCCTGATGTAGCGGCGAGCCTGCGAGGTTTGTACGGCGCCGAAGTCCCCGGACAACTGAACCTCAGTCCCTGGTGGTGGTTGGGCGGTATCGGCCTGGGCCTGCTCGGCGCTGTACTGGCCGGCGCCCAGAGCCTGTTGCGCGCCGCTCGCCTGCCGTTGTTGGCCCTGGCCAATCCCCAGGCCTGGCACCAGGCCCATGCGCGTTGGTTGCGGCGCCAAGGTGGGGTGGCGCTGTTGGCGGCGCTGGTCGCGGCGTTGGCGCTTGCCTGGGGCGACAGCCTGGCGAGCGGTTTTGTCCTGATGGCCGCATTGTTGCTGGGCGCGGCGTTGGCCTTGCCGGTGTTGCTCAACGTCGTATTGAACGGACTGCTGCGCCGCAGCCGTTCGGTGCTCGGCCAATGGTTCCTCGCCGATTGCCGTCAACAACTGCCGACGTTGAGCCTGGCGCTGATGGCGCTGCTACTGGCGTTGGCGGCGAACATCGGCGCTGGCAGCATGACGTCGGGGTTTCGCCAGACGTTCAGTGACTGGCTCGAGCAGCGACTGACCGCCGAGCTGTACATCAACCCGCAAACGCCGGCCCAGGCGGCCGAACTGCACGACTGGCTCAACCAGCAACCCACGATCACCGCCGTGTTGCCCAACTGGCAGGTGTCGATGCCGTTGCAAGGTTGGCCGACGGACATCTACGGCATCATCGATCACTCCTCCTATCGCCAGCACTGGCCGTTGCTGGAGTCCGCCGGTGACCAAGCCTGGCAGCAACTGGCAACAGCCGACACGCTGATGCTCAGCGAACAACTGGCTCGGCGCCTGAAGGTGCGGATCGGCGACCGCTTGAACTTGCCGACCCCGCAAGGGCCCTGGACCCCAAGGGTTGTCGGGATTTATGCCGACTACGGCAACCCCAAGGGCCATGTGCTCATCAACGCCGAACATTTACGGGCGCATTGGCCGCAGCTCGCACCCAATCGCTTCAATCTGCGTATCGAGCCGTCGGCGATTCCCCCGATGCTGGCGGCGTTGCAAGACCGCTTCAACCTGGATGACAACCGCATTGTCGATCAGGCTCGACTCAAGGGCTGGTCTACCCAAGTGTTCGAACGCACCTTTGCCGCCACGGCGGCGCTTAACAGCTTGACGCTGGCGGTGGCTGGCGTTGCGCTGTTCATCAGCCTGCTGACCCAGAGCCAGAGTCGCCTCAGTCAGTTGGCGCCGTTATGGGCATTGGGAATCACGCGGCGGCAATTGATGCTGCTCAACCTCGGGCAGACCTGGCTGCTGGCGTTGCTGACGCTGCTGCTGGCCCTGCCGCTGGGCATTGCCCTGGCCTGGTGCCTGGACGCGGTCATCAATGTCCAGGCCTTTGGTTGGCGCCTGCCATTGCGCATCTTTCCGATGCAGTTGGCGCAGTTGTTGGGCCTGGCGATGTTCGCCACGCTGCTGGCATCGGCCTGGCCGCTCTATGCGTTGTACCGCACGCGACCGGCGGACCTGCTGAGGACTTTCGCCCATGAGGATTAGAATCGGCCTGGTGTTGCTGGCGCTGCTCGGCGGTTGTGACAACGCAACGCCTCCGGACAAGGGCTTTGCAGGGCTGGGTACCGAGGCTGTCGCCTTTACGCCGGTGGTACCTGGGCGCGTGTTCAGCTTTCCAGCCGATCATGGTGCGCATGAAGGCTTTCGCATCGAGTGGTGGTACGTCACTGCCAATCTCAAGGACGTCGAGGGGCGGGATTTCGGTGTGCAGTGGACGCTGTTCCGCAGCGCCCTGGATGCCGCGCCTCCGGCCAGCGGTTGGCGCAACCAGACGATCTGGCTCGGCCATGCCGCCGTCACGTCCGCCACCGTCCATCACGCCGCCGAGCGCTACGCCCGGGGTGGAGTGGGGCAGGCCGGGGTGCGTACCACGCCCTTCGAGGCCTGGATCGATGACTGGCGATTCGGTACTCAAGCCGCTGGCCCGGACCCGCTCGCAGACATGCAGTTGCAGGCGCGCGGGCCGCGCTTCAGCTACGACCTGCGGCTGACGTCGAGCCGTCCACTGGTGCTGCAGGGCAACCAAGGCTTCAGTCAGAAATCCGAGCAAGGCCAGGCCTCGTACTATTACAGCCAACCGTTTTTTCGAGCCGGTGGTCACTTGGAAATCGATGGCCAGCGCTATCAGGTCGGTGGCCCGGCCTGGCTCGACCGGGAATGGAGCAGCCAGCCCCTGACGGAAAACCAGACCGGGTGGGACTGGTTTTCCTTGCACCTGGACAAAGGCGAGCACGTGATGCTCTACCGCATGCGCCACAAGGACGGTGAGCCGTACCTCACCGGCACCTGGATTGACGCCCAAGGCCAGGCGACGACACTGGCCGCCAACCAAATCAGCCTCACACCGCTGGACACCGCCGAGGTTGCGGGAAGGCCCATGCCAGTGAGCTGGTCAATCAGGATTCCCGGCAAGCAATTCGATATCACCACGCGAGCCCTGAACCCCAATGCCTGGATGAACCTTCGCATCCCGTATTGGGAGGGGCCGGTGCAACTGAGCGGCAGCCATGGTGGCACCGGTTATTTGGAAATGACGGGGTATTGATTCGTCGGAACTCCCTGCGTTCATCGCCCCTCATACCTATGAATGCCTCGCGGGAGTCCGTCATGAGCGATGACATCAAACAACCGTCGCTGGCCAACTGGCAGCGGCTATTCGACGACAAGGCCTATTGGCAGGAGTCGCCTGATGCTCATTTCACCGAGCTGATGCGGCTCGCCGACGACCTGTTCGGCCTGGGAGAGATTGACCTGGACCGGTGGCAAGATTTGAAAACCAAGGCCGAGGAGCTCCACCAACGCTCGCCAGATGCCAACGTTGCGGAGGAAATGGCAGACCCCGACGCTTGATACCTTTCAAGCCAACCCAAGGAGTTCGTGATGAAGTCCAGCCATGATCAAACCCAGCAGAACCCCGACGCCCCGGCCTTGCCCGGTGAAGTGGAGCGTGACAACGACGCTTTGCGGCCCAACGACCCGGCCAAGCGCGAACAGCAGCAGGGCAACCCCGATGCGCAGGAAACCGACGCGCAGAAAACAGCAAGGCGCAAATAACGCTGCCGGGAGCAGGCTGCCTTGCCATCCTCATGAAGAATAATTTAAGCCTGGCTCACGCACATCCCTCGCAAGCTCCACTATCATTGTTTGCGTTCGCCCAGTGCCAGGCTCTTTACCAGTGCATGGAATGCCGAGGCCGTCGCACTGGGCGAACACCCGTGAGGCTTAGCTTGTGACGGGGGTGCGCCAGTCATCGGAGCCCGAAGTGCCGCTCACCTCGTGGGTCCAAGTGATCTTGCGGTAGGTGAAATGGACGTCCTCCAGATGGGTGAAGTGGCTGTTGCCAGGGTCCTGGCAATTAAGCATGTAGTCGTTCATATCAACGATGATCGCGTCTTCCAGAGTGGTGGTGTAGTAGTGTTCCTGGGTGCCCGCGGCCGAGGTGCGATACCACTGGATTTCGACTTTCGTCAGGCGTTCGCCGCTGGTCAGGGCTGCCTGGAGCAGCGGCGAGGCCTTGTCGAACACCTTGGTGATGACCAAGGGTTTGTGTATGCGCTGGCCGGTTGGCTGCCCGGACTGAGGGTCGCGGGGGATAGTCACCTGGTGCTGGAAACCCTGCACCATGATCTGGTCTTCATGACCTTCCTGATAGGTATTGCCCACCGAGTCGGCGGTGAACGCTCCGGCGGTGATCAGACCTTGTTTGGTGCCTTCGATGGACATGTAAGCGGGGGTAGCCAATGGATGCTCTCCTTCCTGGATAACGGGATGCCGGGGCGGGAATCGTCCCGAGGCGGCTGACCGTTATCAAGAGCTATGCCATCTTTATAAAATGTTTAAAAATCAATAGGTTGTAGGTGTTCTGCGATTGGGTGTAGCGGCAAAGTCGCGAAATTCACGCAGAAGGTTGCACCGCGCTCCACGTTCCATTGCCCACGCAGCGCAGGGCGCCTGCCTCGGGCAACGAACAGCAACGACAGGGCATGGCCGATGAGCTGTTGTGCCATTTCCTGCTCTTTATTCGTGGCTCGCTTGCTGAGCGCCCAACGCCAACAGGCATTCCTCGAGGGAGCGCTTTTGTGTCTGGGCGTACAACCCCAACTCATCGATGGCCGGCCGTCCCAGTGCAGTTTCGAACGCTTGTCGATTGGATTGCCCTGCGTAGTGACTCTGGGCGGCGTCGCCAAGGTTCGACTGGAATATCCCGGCGGCGCTGACCGGCAGGAAATCTTCGTAGACCAGCGGTTCGGCGCGCAGATAGCCCTGTTCCAACAGGCGTTCCAGCGAGACATTCGGTTCCATCGCGCCTTTGGCGGCAAGCCCCGCCGGCGTCACCAAATAGCGGAAGTAAGCCAGCGCCTGTCGGCGCAATGATTGGTGATCATCGGGAAACTGAGCAAAGTGTTCGGCCATCAGCGCGTTGTAGCGTTCGGCATTGGCTTCATTGGGAAATTCGCCCAAGGCATCCCGCGCAGCATTCAACAGTTGGTCGTAGAGCGCCCGTCCTTTTGGCGTAAGAGCCGCGCCACGTTGTTCGATTTCCCCGAAACGGGCGCTGTGGCTGCCCTGGGATTGGGGTTGATCAGTGAACGCGACGGGCTCATCGAGCGCCTTGAAGCTGGTCTGGCGCAGCAGGATCGGGCACCGACGACGCGGTGGCCCCTCGACCACCGCTTTGGGCGTGATGCCATGCAGCGGCATCTGGGCCTGGACGACGTCGATGTCCAGCGTCCGCGGTGTGAGGTGGTTGATGTGCGGCCCCTTGAACGCCACGACATCGGCGATCAGGCGATGCTGGGCGCTGAGTTGTCGGTATTGATCGGCAGTAACGGTGGCGCTGTGGTGCCAGCGAAAAGTCTCCAGCGCTTGCAGGACAAAATCGTCAGCCTGGGGTTGCGTCAGGCCGCCCTGGCGTTCGGCCAGATCGATCAGTTCAAGGGCGCCCGGGGTGAAGATTTTCCGTCTGGCCAGCACCGACTCGGCAAAGGTCCGCAGTTCGCTGTTTTCGATCAATTCCAGGCGCAACAGCGACGTAAATACTCGGAACGGGCTTATTTGCAGCGACTTTTCATGAACGGCGCGGAAGGCCGTTGAGTGCACCGGCACCCCAGCCGGCGTCAGGTCGTAGTAACCCACCGGCTGCATGCCCATGACCGCGAACAGCCGGCCCAGCATCGCCAGTTCCGAGGCGGTGCCGACGCGGATCGCGCCATGGCGTTCCATGTCCAGGCGTTGAAGTTCGCCGGTGCTGCTCAGGTGCTCGGCCAGTGATGGGTCGTTGGCCAGTGCCTGGGCGTTGGTTTGCTCCACGAGGTTCATCAATGCCCCATACAACGGGACCTCGTCGCGGTACATGTCGGACATCGCCTTGGAGAAGCGTTGGCGGATCAAGTCGGGGCTGACGAAGCTCATCGTAAGGATTCCTGGCGAGGGCTGTGGGAAAGTTGGACGAAAGATCGCAGCCTTCGCCAGTGCCGGCAAACGAAGAATCTTCAGGACTTCATTCTGCCAAGGACTGATTGGTGGCTCATTTCAGCCCTGCATCTTCCTCACTGCCCTAATCCCTCAAGAAAGTCCCGATACAGCGCCGCGGTCTTGCCGGGTTTTTCAACCATGGGCATGTGCCCCACGCCTTCCCAGATTTCCACTCGCAGGTCGGCGATGCCCTTGCTCCACACCGGCACACTGCTGACGTCGATCAGCCGGTCCTTGCGTCCCCATAGCAGTAATGACGGTGCGCGGATATCGTCCAGGCGAGGCTCCATCGCCGGGCTGGCGCGCAAGTCGACGAAAATCTCCGCCAATTCCTCCCGGCGCTGCTCGTAACGCTGGGCCAACGCCGCGAGTACAACGCTGGGCAGCCACGGCGGGGATGCCATGGTCATGGCATAGAAGGGCGCAAAATCATCCCGGGAATGGACCAGAAACGGGTTGTGGCCGGCGGCCAGGTGACGCTCCATGTCGCTGGGCTCGGGAGCAGTGACGCCGGCCGGGTCGATCAGCGCGAGGGTCAGCACTCGTTCAGGCGAAGTCGCCGCCAGCCACGCCGCAAGGTGGCCGCCCATGGAGTTGCCGATCACGTGGACCTTGTCCAGGCCGCAGGCATCGAGCAGTTCGATGACTCGCCGGGCCTGGGTCGGGATGTCGTAGCCGCCGCCGGCCTTGAAGCCGGTTTCGCCATGGCCGGCCAAGTCTGGTATGACTACCCGGTACTGGTTGACGAAGTGCCGGGCGAAGCGCAGCCACAGGTTCTTGTCGGCGCTATAGCCATGCAACATCAGGATGCTGCCGGAGGCTTCGTAAGGCCCGCCTTGCCAGGTCGACACGGTCATTTCGCTGATGGGCACGGTGATTTTGTGCAGCCGATAAAGGCGCGCTTCCAAGGCCATACCCAGGTCGTACAACACATGTCCGATGCCTGGATACGTCAGCCAGCTCCAGACGATGAACACGGCGAGGACCACCCACAACACCCGCATGTCTTTACCTCCATGGGTCATGGTGGATTCGACCCGCCTCCTGAGTCGGCGGCGTCATTACGTAAGTGAAGCTCAAACCTGGGGATACCGCGACGACGGGGCGGGTTTGCTGTGAAACACGCGATGTCGGCCAGCGAATCTCCTTTTTCATGTATAGCCAAGATTCATGGAGAACGTTGAAAGCGTCAGTGGTCGAGTCGGCCGGCGGTAGCGCACTGGCTTTTGCGGCAAGGGAGCTTGCTCCCGCTGCGCAGCGGCCCCAAAAGGGGCTGGCGTGGTGATCAGGAACACCACGTCGGCCGTTCAACGACTGCTGCGCAGCCGAACGGGAGCAAGCTCCTCGCCACAAAACCGAGTTCGCTTTTTGATTGTGGCGTTTAATATACCCAAACCTCCACCCGCCGATTCCGGACCCTTCCTTCGTCTTCGCTGTTGGCCGCCACCGGCATCAACGCGCCGAATCCGCGTACCTCGCGCAAGGTCACGCCGTATTTGACCAGTTCGCGCCGCACCGCCATGGCCCGAAGCCTGGACAGCAGGTCGGCTCGCGCCGGGTCGTCCTTGAGATCGCCGAAACCTACCAGGGTCACGCGCCGGTCGGCCTTGCCGTGCTGCTTGATGTAATCGAGTACGCGGCCCAGGTCTTGTTGGGCCTTGTTGTCCAGGCTGGCACTGCCTTCTTCGAAACGAAAATTCACCGTCAAGCGCTGGGCATGGCGGCTCAGGGCCTGATAACCCTCTGGCATCAGCGCGTTGGGGGTGACGGACATCGCTTGTACGGTCTGTGCAATGAACCCGTTCGCTGCAACGATGGCCTGGCCCTGTTCGCTTTGGGTGAAATCGACCAGAGCCTCGGCCCAGGGATTGCTCTGCAGAGGGGGTAGGTAAAAGAACAATCGTCGCGACAGGGGATAGTCCTCGGTGGCAATCAGGTTGTTCAGCGGCAACATCGGCTGGGAATCGCCGTCGACAATTGCCAGGGGCTTGGCCTGCCTTACGTAGGGCAAACCGATAAAACCGATACCCTGCGGGTCCTGGCTGACAGCGTCCGACAACTGCTCACTGGATTCGAAGCGCCGAGCTGTAGGATCCAGCTTTTTCCCTTGTCGGTTGAGTACCAGTTCCTTGAAGGTATCGTAGGTCCCGGACTGCTCGTCCCGCGCATACAGGTGGATTGCCCCGCCGACACTGCCCACGGCTTCCCAGGTTTTCGCCTCGCCACTGAAAATGCGCGCCAGTTGCCGGGTGTCGAGCTGTCGCAACGGGTTTTGTGGATGAAGAATGATCGCCAGGCCGTCGATGGCGATGACTTGCTCGGCGGTAGGACTTTTCAGGTCTCCAAGGGCCGCCAGGTCGTGCAGTTCGCTGTCCTTGACCGGCCGGGAAGAGGCGGCCAGGTCGGCGTTGGCTTGCTTGAGGGCGGTGAATCCGGTGCTGGAGCCGTGGGCGGCGATCTCGACTGAGACTCGCTGGCCTTCGGCGGTTTGTCCGACGATGCGTTGCTCGTTGTCGCGGCCGGTAATTTCAGTGCTGACCTTGAGCAATCCCTGGTCTTCCATCAGGCCTCGGACCAGGGCCGGCCCCAACGCCGCGCCAATGGTGTTGGAGCCCTGCAGGCGCAGGGCGGGGCCGTGTTCAGGAATGGGCAAACGGCCGGCCCATGCCACGCACGGCAGCCAGAGGCCCAGGAAAAACACAACGCACAGCCGCATGCCGGCCACCTTCTGACCTTGGGAAATGCCGGAAGATTAAGTCAGTCGGGTTACTGAAAGATGACAGCGGTGCGACGCCGGCCAATAACCGGCGCAGCAACTGTGGCAGCGAGCCTGCTCGCGATGACGGCAGCACAGTCAGTATTGATGTGGCAGATAAACCGCTATCGCGAGCAAGCTCGCTCCCACAGGGCAGCCTTTGGAGGGATTCCGAAGGCTGGGATTCAGTTCAATTCCAACCAGATCGGCGCATGGTCCGACGGCTTTTCCATGCCCCGCAGTTCATAGTCCACGCCGGCGTCCTTGACCCGTGGCAGCAGGCCCTGGGACGCCAGGATCAGGTCGATGCGCAGGCCGCGCTTGGGTTCGTCTTCGAAACCACGGCTGCGATAGTCAAACCAACTGAAGCGGTCGGTGACGTCCGGGTTCAAGTGGCGGAAGCTGTCCACCAGGCCCCAGTTCTTCAGGCGAGCCATCCATTCGCGCTCTTCCGGCAGGAAGCTGCATTTGCCGGTCTTCAACCAGCGCTTCATGTTGTCCGGGCCGATGCCGATGTCGCAATCCTCGGGGGAAATGTTCACGTCGCCCATCACCACGACCGGTTGGTCGTTGCTGAAGCGGGCTTCCAGCAGTTGTTGCAAGTCGCTGTAGAAGCGCTCCTTGGCCGGGAATTTGGTGGGGTGATCGCGGCTTTCACCTTGTGGGAAATAGCCGTTCATGATGGTCACCGGCACACCGTTGGCATCGGCAAACGTGCCCCAGATGAAGCGCCGCTGGGCGTCTTCGTCGTCGGTCTCGAAGCCTTTGTGCAAGCTCAGCGGAGGCTGGCGAGAGAGCAGGGCGACACCGTAATGGCCTTTTTGCCCGTGGTAGTGCACGTGATAACCGAGGGCTTGCACCTCGGCCAGTGGGAACTGTTCATCGTGGACCTTGGTTTCCTGCAACCCGATCACGTCCGGCTGGTGCTTGTCGATCAGTGCCGCCAACTGATGGGGACGGGCTCGCAGGCCGTTGATGTTGAAGGAGACGATCTTCATGGTCGGCTGTCCTGGCAAAACTGCGATGCTAGCTGACATGTGGGAGCGGAGCCAGCGTGGCAGTAGGACAAATGCACTGCTAATGTCCTTGGCATGTAGGAACGATCGCAACCCTGCCGGGTTCGTAGTCAATAAGAGCAGGGCCTCACCGAGCCCGCCCAGGAGACGCAACGCCATGCCCGAAACCGCCACTGCTGATATCCACATGCTCGACAGCGGTTATTCCCGCGAAGCGCGTTCATTGCTGTATCAGGCTTATCGCCACGAGCCGACCTTCAGCTACCTGTTCGAGTCCGAGCGTCCCGGTTACGAGCAGCGGGTGCGGGCGACCGTGCGAGAGCTGGTCAAACAGCATTTCTTCCAGGATCTGCCGGCGATCGGTCTGTTGGTGGACGATCGCTTGATCGGCATCGCGCTGATTGCCCCACCGCAGCGCCGCCTGGGCATTACCGAAAGCTGGGCCTGGCGCCTGCGCATGGTCTTGAGCACCGGATTTCGCTGTACCCGGCGGTACTTGGAGTACCACGCCGCGGTGCTGGCCTGCCTGCCGTCGGAGGCGGTGCACGTATTGCCGTTGTTGGGGGTTCATCCGCAATTCCAGGGCAAACACTACGGTGAGCAGTTACTCGAAGCAGTGCATAACTGGTGCGCCGTGGACGAGCATTCCCAAGGCGTGGTGCTGGACACGGGTAATTCCCGTTACCTCGAATTTTATAAACGCCAGGGTTACGAGGAAATTGGCGAAGTCGCCGTAGGACCGATCCGCGAGCATGTGTTCTTTCATGCGAACCCGCAGGTTCTGCGGAGCGCGACGGCTTAATCAGACGAACTTTTGGGAGTCGTCTGGCTCTATCAGGCTCCCAACCTCGTGATAGCATCCGCGCCATGAACTTCCCAGGACGAATGACCGGTGGCGCGCTCTTGCTGTCTCTCAGCTGCGTGGCGCTGGCACAAAGTGAATTGGATGTGCGGGTCAAACCGTCCAATGATGAACTCAAGGCCAACATAGAAGGCTACATCGGTGGTGTGGGCGACCGTGATGAGGAAGCGTTGCTGCGCTTCAGTCGCGGCGCCGAAGAGCAGGCGCGCAAAGCGGCCCAGGCGCTGGGCTACTACCAGCCGCAGATCGACAGCGAGGTCAAGGCGGGCAAGGCGCCGCGCCTGATCCTGACCATCGACCCCGGCGAGCCGGTGCACTTGCGTCATGTCACGATCCGCATCGACGGCCCAGCGTCATCGCTCGAGGGGTTTCGCGTGCCCGGCGGCGCGGGCCTCAAGCCAGGCGCTGTGCTCAATCACGGTCGATATGAAGACGCCAAGCGGACGATCCAGAACCAGGCCTCGCGCTATGGTTTTTTCAGCGGACGCTTCGTCAGCCAGACGTTGCGCGTGGATCCGCAGGCCGGTATTGCCGACATCGAGTTGATCTACGACAGCGGCCAGCGCTACGCCCTGGGGCCGGTCAGTTTCGAAGGCGACACGCCCTTCGACGAAGACCTGCTGCAACGCATGGTGCCGTTCAAGGCGGGCGCGCCCTACGACTCCGAGCTCATTGCCGAACTCAACCAGGCTTTGCAATCGAGCGGCTATTTCGAAGGTGTTCGCGTCGATGCAGCACCCACCGCGGCCACTGACAACGTGATCCCGGTGGCGGTCAAACTCGATACTCGCAAGCCGCGCACCATGGGCCTGGGCCTGGGTTTCTCCACTGACGTCGGGCCACGGGCCAAGGCCAACTGGACGCGTCACTGGGTCAACCCGCAGGGGCACAGCTACGGCTGGGAAGCGGAAGTCTCGGCGCCCCGGCAGAACGTCGGCCTCTGGTATGACGTGCCGCTGGACCCGCCGCTGACCGACAAGCTGCGCTACGCCGGCGGCTATCAATATGAAGAACTGGCCGGCACCGACACCCTCAGCAAACTGCTGACCGTCGGGCCGGAATGGCACAGCAAGTTGCCCAGCGGCTGGCAGCGGGTGGTGTCGCTCAAATGGCAGCGCGAGGAGTACCGTCTCGGTGACGATTCGGGCCTGAGCACGTTGCTGATGCCGGGTGTGAGCTATTCGTACCTGCGCAGCGATAACCGTATCGACCCGCACAATGGCTATCGGCTGCAATTTGACACCAAGGTCGCCAAGGAGGGGTTGGGGTCGGACAATAACCTTTTGTACGGCACCGCCATGGTCAAGGGCCTGACCACCGTGTTCGACAAGCATCGCCTGCTGGCGCGCGCCCAGATTGGCGGCAGCGCCACCAATGGCTACAAATCGATTCCGCCGTCCCTACGGTTCTTTGCCGGCGGCGACCAGAGCGTGCGCGGCTACGACTACCAGAGCCTGTCGCCGGAGAACTCCGAGGGCGACCGTATCGGCGGCCGCTACATGGTGGCCGGCAGCCTCGAGTATCAGTATTCAGTCGCGGAAAAATGGCGGGTCGCAACCTTTGTTGATCAGGGCAACTCTTTCAACAGTCTCGAGCTGCCGAGCCTGAAGACCGGCGTCGGCGTCGGCGTGCGCTGGGTGTCGCCGGTCGGCCCGATCCGCCTCGACCTGGCCCACGCGCTGGACGACGACGGCGGCATTCGATTGCACTTTTCCATGGGGCCAGAGTTGTGAATCGCGGTTTGAAGATAACGTTGCTGGCCCTCGGCGGGTTGCTGGCGACGCTCGTGCTCGTGTCGAGCATCGTGTTGGGCACAGCGTTCGGAAGCCGCTGGGCACTCGGCCTGGTGCCGGGCCTGACCGTGGAGAATTTCCAGGGACGGTTGGGCGGGCAGTGGAGTGCCGACCGGGTGCTGTGGCAGCAGGACGCCAGCCGGGTGGAGCTTCATCAGCCGATCTTCGCCTGGTCGCCGTCGTGCCTGCTGCGCATGACCCTGTGCATCGATCAGCTCAAGGCCAACAACGTTGCGGTGCAACTGCCGGCCTCTTCCGACGAGCCGAGCAGCGGTCCGATCAGCCTGCCGGACCTGGACTTGCCCCTGGCGATCGAGCTGGGCGACGTCCAGGTGGGCAGCCTGTCGTTCAACGGCAGCGAGCAACTCAAAGGCCTGCAACTGGCGGCGCACTGGACCGCCGAGGGTTTGCAGATCGACTCGGTGCAACTGCAACGCGACGAACTGAGCCTGAAACTCTCCGGCCTGTTGCAGCCGCATGGTGATTGGCCGCTGAGTGCCGCGGGCCAGCTGACGTTGCCGGCACCGGGTGCGACGCCTTGGGCGCTGGATCTGAAAGTCGATGGCGAGTTGCTCAAGACCCTCAATCTGGCCGCCGACAGCAGCGGCTATCTGCAAGGCCGCCTGACCGGGGAGCTGCAACCCCTGGCGGATAACCTGCCGGCCAAGGTGCGCATCACTGCCGATGGCTTCAAGGCCAGCGCCGATTTACCGGACACGCTGCTGCTCGACCAGGTGGAATTGACCGGCGAAGGCGACCTGAAAAAGGGTTACCAGTTGCATGGCAAGGCGAGCCTTCGCGCCGAAAAAAAACCGGTGGCGTTGCTGTTGCAGGGCAAGGTGGACGCCAACGGTGCGCAGATCGCCGGCCTTGATCTTGAGGCCGGCGACCAGCAAAGCCTCAAGCTCACCGGACGCTTGGATTGGCGCGAGGGCCTGAGCGCCGAAGCGGAAGTGGCTTGGCTGGATTTCCCCTGGCATCGCCTCTATCCGCTGATCGAAGAACCGCAAGTCACGCTGCGCAGTTTCAATGGCGAGGTCTCGTACACCGATGGCCAATACCTCGGCAACTTCCAGGCAGCGTTGGACGGTCCGGCCGGGGCGTTCAGCCTCGACAGCCCGTTCAGTGGCGACCTGACGCAAATCCACCTGCCGCAGCTCAAGGTCGCCGCCGGGGAGGGCAAGGCCGAGGGGCACTTGAGCCTGCAATTTGCCGACGGCATCGCTTGGGATACGGCGCTGCAATTGTCGGCCATCAACCCGGCGTATTGGCTTGGCGAGCTTCCCGGCACGCTGGCCGGGCCGTTGCGCAGTAAAGGCGCGATGAAAAACGACCGCCTCGAACTCGACGCGGACCTGGACCTCAAGGGCAAGCTGCGCGGCCAACCGGCGCTGTTCCAGGCCAAGGCCAACGGTGCAGGCGAGCAATGGAACCTCGGCGCCCTGGACATTCGTCTGGGCGACAATCGCATCAACGGCACCGCAAGCCTGCAACAGAAGCTCAGCGGTCAGATCGACATCAAACTGTCACGGCTGGCCCAACTCTGGCCGCAATTGCGTGGCCAAGTCTCCGGACGCGTCGACCTGGCCGGAACGCTCAAGGCGCCCCAAGGCAAGCTCGGTGTGCAAGGCACGCAGTTGGCTTTTCAGGACAACCGCCTGCAAAGCCTGAACCTGGACGCGACGCTCGACAGTGCGCAGCGGGGCAAGGTCGACCTGAAGGCAAGCGGCATCCGGGCCGGCGAAACATCGCTGGGCGTGTTGACGGTCAGCGGACAGGGCGACATCAAGCAACAGAGGCTCAATCTCGACCTGCAAGGGCCCCAGTTGGAAACCAACTTGGCTCTTGATGGTTCGCTCGACCAAGGCAACTGGCGCGGACGCCTTGCCAAGGGCGATGTACAAGTCGGCGGGCAAACCTGGCGCTTGCAGGCGTCGGCCAAATTGGAGCGCCTGGCCAACGGCACGCTGAACTTCGGTGCTCACTGTTGGCGATCCGGCCCGGCCAGCCTCTGCGGCGAGGATCAGCGCCTGATGCCGGAGCCGAAGCTGCGCTATCACCTCAAGCAATTCCCCATCGAAAGCCTGGCCCAGTGGATGCCCAAGGACTTCGGCTGGCAGGGCCGGCTCAATGCCGACCTGCAATTGGACTTGCCGGCCAGCGGCCCAAGCGGTCGAGTGTTAGTGGATGCCAGCGGCGGTACGTTACGGATTCGAGACAAAGAGCAGGGCAAGGGGCAATGGTTGGATTTCCCCTATCAGACCCTGACGCTCAACAGCCGCCTGACGCCCACGCGCATCGATACGGACGTCAATTTCGTCGGCGAGAGGCTGGGTGAACTGACGCTTCAGGCGCGAATCAATCCGTTGCCAGCCAGCAAACCGTTGAGCGGCACCTTCCGGCTGAGCGGTCTGGACCTGTCGGTAGCCCGGCCGTTCGTGCCGATGGTGGAAACCCTGACCGGTCGTTTGAACGGCAGCGGCACGCTGTCCGGTGGCTTGCTCGCGCCCCAGGTCAACGGCAACCTCGTGCTCAGTGACGGCGAAGTGTCCGGCCCGGAGCTGCCGGTCAGCCTCGAAGCCCTGCAAATGCGAGCGATGATCGCTGGCGAAACCGTACGGCTCGATGGTGATTGGAAAAGTGGCAAGAGCGGGCAAGGCCGACTGACGGGGAACATCGGCTGGGGCGAGGCCCTGACCCTGGACCTGGCGCTCAAGGGCTCGCAGCTGCCGGTCACCGTCGAGCCTTACGCGGTGCTGGATGTCGCGCCAGACCTGAACATCACGATGCAAGGGGAACGGCTTTCGATTGCGGGCAAGGTCCTGGTGCCCAAGGGCGAGATCACCATACGCGAGCTGCCGCCGTCTACGGTCAAGGTCTCGGATGACACGGTGATCGTCGG
Organism: Pseudomonas sp. R4-84; assembly: GCF_054130985.1. Taxonomy (NCBI): domain Bacteria; kingdom Pseudomonadati; phylum Pseudomonadota; class Gammaproteobacteria; order Pseudomonadales; family Pseudomonadaceae; genus Pseudomonas; species Pseudomonas sp. R4-84. The sequence continues at coordinate 3,585,767 of NZ_CP096390.1, read as the reverse complement.
CCACCAGACCGAACAGGGCGAGGTGCCGATGGCCATGGCGATGGACATCGACGTGATCGTCGGCCAGGAAAAACTCGCCTTCTCAGGTTTCGGCCTGACGGCCAATGTGCAAGGGCAGGTCCACATCGGCGACAACATGGACACACGCGGCGAGCTGTGGCTCAACGACGGCAAATACCGAGCCTATGGGCAACGGCTGACGGTGCGTCGGGCGCGATTGTTGTTCGCCGGGCCGATTGACCAGCCCTACCTGGACATCGAGGCGATCCGCCAGACCGACGATGTGATCGCCGGCATCCGCCTGAGCGGCAGCGCCGAACAGCCAGCCACGCAGATTTTCTCGGAGCCGGCCATGAGCCAGGAGCAGGCGTTGTCCTACCTGGTGCTGGGCCGGCCGTTGAGCACCACGGGGGAGGACAACAACATGCTCGCCCAGGCAGCGCTGGGCCTGGGCTTGATGGGCAGCTCCGGAGTGACCACCAGCCTGGCCAACAATCTGGGGATCGAAGATTTCCAGCTCGACACCCAAGGCAGTGGCAACGACACCAGCGTGGTCGCCAGCGGCAACCTGTCGGAAAAACTCAGCCTGCGCTACGGCGTGGGTGTGTTCGAACCGGCCAATACCATCGCGTTGCGCTACAAGCTGAGCAAAAAGGTCTACCTCGAAGCCGCGAGCGGCGTCGCCAGTTCGCTGGATATCTTCTACAAGCGCGATTTCTGATTCCTTCCCAAAAAACAGAATCCCCTTGTGGGAGCGAGCTTGCTCGCGATAGCGCCATCAGATTCAGCATGTTCGTTGACTGATACACCGCTATCGCGAGCAAGCTCGCTCCCACATAGGGTCACCTTCCTACACCTTGCGTGTTCATGCGTAGCTAACTAACTATTTGTTTGACATTTGCTGCCTAGGCAGTAACATCTCGTCATACATTCACTGCCTAGGCAGCAAAAGGTGGTCAGATGAAGCATTTCACCCCAGACGAATTCCACAATTGCCATCTCGGCATGCTGCTCGGCCGTGCCGCGATGCTCAAGGATCGGATCATCGACACGCACATGGAGCCCGTCGGCATCACTGCCGCGCAGTTCAAGGTGCTGATCATCATGGCCCAGCACGGCATCGACACGCCGGTGGAGCTGTGTCGTTACCTGTCGCTGGACAGCGGCTCGATGACACGAATGCTCGACCGCCTGGAGCAGAAGAGCTTCCTGGTTCGCCAACGCTCGGCCCAGGACCGACGTCAGGTCCGCCTGGTGTTGACCGAGGCCGGCCAAGCGCTGGCTGACCGCCTGCCATTCATCGGGGCCGACGCCATGAATCAACTGGCCGGTGCCATCAGCCGCGAGGAGCTGCAAACCCTCGAGAACATCCTCAAGAAAATACTGCTCGCCGCCGGTGATCCCTTCACCGTCCTGCGATTGGGGGAAAAATGAAGCGTCAAACCTTGCGTACCGGCCTGAGCCTGGTGCTGTTGGCCATGAGCCTGGCCGGTTGTGCCAGCTACAGTGGCCTGAATACCGAAGGTGTCAGCCTCGAGGCCAAAAGCCTCCAGGCGGGACAATCGCTGACTGGCGTCACGTTGTCGCCGGCCTCGTGGCCCAAAAGCGATTGGTGGAAGAGCCTCGGCGATCCGCAACTCGATAGCCTGATCCGCGAAGCGCTGCGTGACAGCCCTGACATGCAGATCGCCAGCGCCCGTGTTCACCAGGCCAGCGCCGCTGCCTACGCCGCCAATGCCGCGCGTCTGCCATCCCTGGACGCCAGCGGCAGCGTGAGCCGTTCGCGCCTGGCTCGCGACCAGGACCCGCAAGGGCAGGGCGGCGCCTACAGCACCTTGCGTTCGCTGAGCGTGGATTTCAACTACGACTTCGATTTGTGGGGTGGCCAGCGCGCTGCCTGGGAAGCTGCCCTCGGCCAGGCCCGCGCCGCCGAGATTGACCGCCAGGCCGCACAGCTGACCCTGGCCGCTGACGTGGCCCGGGCCTACAGCGACTTGGGCCAGGCCCATATCATTTATGACCTGGCCAACGAAGACCTCAAGCGCACGCGGCAAATGCTCGACCTGGGCAAGCGCCGACTCAGCGCCGGGATCGACAGCGAATATCAGTTCCAGCAGACCGAAAGCCTGGAGGCCAGCGCCGATGCCACATTGATCGACGCGGAGAAACGTTTGCAAAGCGCCAAGATCGCCTTGGCGGTGCTGCTGGGCAAAGGGCCGGATCGTGGCAACGAAATCGCCCGGCCCCACGTGTTGCAGGCCAGCGCGGTCGCCTTGCCGTCGAACCTGCCTGCCGAGTTGCTGGGCCGTCGTCCGGACCTGGTCGCCGCGCGGTGGCGGGTGGAGGCGGCTAGCAAGAACATTGAGGCCGGCAAGACGAACTTCTACCCCAACCTCAACCTGAGCGCGGCGGCCGGGGTGCAATCGCTGCTGGGTGACGCGATGTTTGGTTCAGCGAGTCGCTTCTTCAACGTGGCGCCGACGGTGTCGCTGCCGATTTTCGACGGTGGACGTTTGCGGGCGGACCTGGACGCCCGGGACGCCGACTACGACCTGGCGGTGGCGCAATACAACAAGAGCCTGGTCGCGGCACTTGGCGATGTCAGCGACACCATCAATCAGTTGCGTGACATCGGCCGGCAGATCGGCGCCCAGCAGCACGCCGTGGATATCGCACAGAACTCCTATGACACCGTGGTCCAGCGCTACGGCTCCGGCATCGGCAATTACCTGGACGTGTTGAGCATCGAGCAGCAGTTGCTCCAGGCCCAGCGCCAACTGGCAACGCTCAATGCCGAGCAGATTGATTTGTCGATCCAACTGATGCAGGCCCTGGGCGGCGGCTTCGACACCCAAACCGTGGCTTCGGCCGCACCGGCCGCCACCGCGCCGGCTCACTGATTCGAGGTATTTGTCATGGCAACTGCCGAAACAACGCAACAAACGCCACAGGACACCGGCAACCCACGCAAACGCAAGGTCATGCTGCTCGCCCTGGCCGTGATCGTCATTCTCGGTGGCCTGGGCGTCTGGGCCTGGCACGAACTGTATGGGCGCTGGAGCGAAAGCACCGACGATGCCTACGTCAACGGCAACGTCGTGGAAATCACCCCGCAGGTCACCGGGACCGTGATAAGCATCGGCGCCGATGACGGCGACCTGGTGCGCGAAGGCCAGGTGCTGGTGCAGTTCGACCCGAACGATGCCGAAGTTGCGCTGCAAAGTGCCCAGGCCAACCTGGCCCGTACCGTGCGCCAGGTGCGCGGCTTGTACAGCAATGTCGATGGCATGAAGGCGCAAGTCCATGCGCAAGAAGCCGAAGTGCAGAAGGCCCAGGAGAACTACAACCGACGCAAGAACCTGGCGGCGGGCGGGGCGATTTCCCAGGAAGAACTGTCCCATGCCCGGGATGACCTGACCTCGGCGCAGAACGCCCTGGCCAATGCCCGGCAGCAGCTCAAGACCACCAGCGCCTTGGTGGATGACACCGTGGTGTCGTCCCATCCCGACGTGCAAGCGGCCGCCGCGCAACTGCGCCAGGCGTTCTTGACCAATGCTCGCAGCACCTTGATCGCGCCAGTGACCGGTTACGTCGCCAAACGCACCGTTCAGCTCGGCCAACGGGTGCAACCGGGCACCGCGTTGATGGCCGTGATCCCGCTGGACCAATTGTGGATCGACGCCAACTTCAAGGAAACCCAACTGCGCGACATGCGCATCGGCCAACCGGTGGACATCGAGACCGATCTGTATGGCAGCGATGTGAAGTACAGCGGCACGGTCGACAGCCTGGGCGCCGGGACCGGCAGCGCATTCGCCTTGCTGCCGGCACAGAACGCCACCGGCAACTGGATCAAGATCGTCCAGCGGGTGCCGGTGCGCATTCATATCAATGCCCAAGAGTTGGCCAAGCATCCGCTGCGGGTGGGGCTGTCGACCCAGGTCGACGTCAACCTGCATGACCAGAGCGGGCCGGTTCTGGCCCAGCAGCCACCGCAAAAAGCCACGTTCAGCACCCAGGTCTACGACCGCCAGCTGGCCGACGCCGACGCGATGATCACGCGCCTGATTCATGAAAACAGCGCGGCGGCGGGCAAGACCGCGCAGCGCTGAAGCAGCGCCGCCAACCCTGTGGCGAGGGAGCTTGCTCCCGCTCGGCTGCGAAGCAGTCGTAAACCGGTGGAAGCGGTGTGTCTGATGTTGCGTGCTCGACAGGTTTTGGGGCCGCTTCGCGGCCCAGCGGGAGCAAGCTCCCTCGCCACGTGTCTGTCAAAGGCCTTAAGTGACAGTGACAGCATCACGGTCCTGGCGGGTTTTTGCTTCGATTTCACCACCACCGCTTCATAGGATTCTCGCAATGAGCAATAACGCGTCCTTCACGCCGCCCAGCCTGTTGCTCAGCACCATCGGGTTGTCGCTGGCGACGTTCATGCAGGTGCTCGACACCACCATCGCCAACGTCGCCTTGCCGACCATTTCCGGCAACCTGGGCGTGAGCTCGGAACAGGGCACTTGGGTGATCACTTCGTTCGCGGTGAGCAACGCCATCGCGCTGCCATTGACTGGCTGGTTGAGCCGGCGGTTTGGCGAGGTGAAGCTGTTTCTGTGGGCAACGATGTTGTTCGTCCTGGCCTCGTTCCTGTGCGGAATCTCGACATCGATGCCTGAGCTGATCGGCTTTCGTGTGCTTCAAGGGCTGGTGGCCGGGCCGTTGTATCCGATGACCCAGACCTTGCTGATCGCCGTGTACCCACCGGCCAGGCGTGGCATGGCCCTGGCGTTGCTGGCGATGGTCACGGTGGTGGCGCCGATCGCCGGGCCGATCCTCGGCGGCTGGATCACCGACAGCTATAGCTGGCCTTGGATTTTCTTCATCAACGTGCCCATCGGCATCTTCGCGGTGATGGTCGTGCGCCAGCAGCTCAAGGCGCGGCCGGTGGTCACCAGCCGCCAGCCGATGGACTATGTCGGCTTGATCACGCTGATCATTGGTGTCGGCGCGTTGCAGGTGATTCTCGACAAGGGCAATGACCTGGATTGGTTCGAGTCGAACTTCATCATCATTGGCGCACTGATTTCGGTGATCGCCCTCGCGGTGTTCGTGATCTGGGAAATGACTGACGGCCACCCGGTGGTCAACCTGCGGCTGTTCGCCTATCGCAACTTTCGCATCGGCACCATTGTGCTGGTGGGCGGTTACGCCGGTTTCTTCGGCATCAACCTGATCCTGCCGCAATGGCTGCAGACCCAGATGGGCTATACGGCCACATGGGCCGGCCTGGCGGTAGCGCCGATCGGTATCCTGCCGGTGTTGATGTCGCCCTTCGTCGGCAAATACGCCCACAAGTTCGACCTGCGCCTGTTGGCCGGGCTGGCCTTCCTGGCGATTGGCCTGAGTTGCTTCATGCGCGCCGGGTTCACCAACGAAGTGGATTTCCAGCACATCGCCCTGGTGCAGTTGTTCATGGGCATCGGAGTGGCGCTGTTTTTCATGCCGACCTTGAGCATCCTCATGTCCGACCTGCCGCCTCACCAGATCGCCGATGGCGCGGGGCTGGCGACGTTCCTGCGGACCCTGGGCGGCAGCTTCGCCGCATCCTTGACCACATGGATCTGGATCCGTCGGGCCGACCAGCACCACGCGTACCTGAGCGAAAGCATCAGCACCTTCGAGCCGGCCACGCGCGAGACAATCAACCAGCTCGGCGGGGCGAGCACGCCGGTCTATGCCCAGCTCGACCAGATCCTCACCAGCCAGGCGTACATGCTCTCCACCGTGGATTACTTCACGTTGCTGGGCTGGGCATTCATGGGGTTGATCCTGCTGGTGTGGCTGGCGAAACCGCCGTTCACGGCGAAGGCGGGGCCTGCTTCGGCAGGGCATTGACTGGGTAATGCAGTTTCAATGTGGGAGCGAGCTTGCTCGCGATTGCGGACTCATATCCAACATTTTCGTTGGCTGATACACCGCTATCGCGAGCAAGCTCGCTCCCACAGGGGATTTATATTGGATCGGGGATTGCGTCGGGTGCCGGCAGTTGTGGCGGCGGGGCAAACCCGAACGGCGCCAACGCAAACCCTTGTTCATCTACCTGCAACGCCCACCCTTGCTTGTCCCAATCCCCCAGCACGATGCGTCTCGCTGCGTGTTCGCCCAGTTGCAGCTTATGTATGGCGGGGCGGTGGGTGTGGCCGTGGACCAGGGTCTTCACGCCGTACTGCTGCATGATCAGCGGAATCTCTTCGGGCGTGACGTCGACGATGTCGTTGGCTTTCATCCGCGTCTGCGTGCGGCTTTCGCTGCGTAGTTTGCGCGCCAGTTTCTGGCGGCTGCCCAGTGGCAGGTGGCGCAGGATGAACAGCGTGACCGGGTTGCGCAGCCAGCGGCGCAGCTTCATATAGCCGATATCCCGCGTGCAGAGGCTGTCGCCGTGCATCAGCAATACAGGTTCACCGTTGAACTGCACGACGCTCGGATCCTTGAGCAAGGTGCAGCCAGCCGCTTTGCAGAACGCCTGCCCGAGCATGAAGTCGCGATTGCCGTGCATGAGGAAAATGGCCGTGCCGCTGTCGCTCAATTTGCGCAGGGCCTGGCAGATGGAACGCTGGAACGGCGTCATGGCATCGTCGCCGATCCAGGCTTCGAAAAAGTCGCCCAGGATGTACAACGCTTGCGCCGCACGGGCGCGTGTGGCGAGCAGATCCAGAAACGCCCGGGTGATGTCCGGGCGCTCCTCTTCCAGATGCAAGTCTGAAATCAGCAATATCACTCAATGATCTCGGCTTTCTCGATGATCACGTCTTCTGCCGGGACGTCCTGATGACCGGCCTTGGAGGTGGTGGACACGCCTTTGATCTTGTCGACCACATCGGTGCCAGCGGTGACTTTACCGAATACCGCATAGCCCCAGCCCTGGACGTTCTTGCCGCTGTGGTTCAGGAAGCTGTTGTCGGCCACGTTGATGAAGAACTGCGCGGAGGCCGAATGCGGCTCCATGGTGCGGGCCATGGCGACGGTGTATTTGTCGTTGGAAAGACCGTTGTCGGCTTCGTTCTGGATGCTTGGGCGCTTGTCTTTCTTTTCCTTCATGCCCGGTTCGAAACCACCGCCCTGGATCATGAAGTTGCCGATGACACGGTGGAAAACGGTGTTTTCGTAGTGGCCGGCCTTGACGTATTCGACGAAGTTGGCAACGGTGATCGGTGCCTTCTCGGCGTTCAGTTCCAGGACGATGTCGCCATGGTTGGTGGTCAGTTTGACTTGGGTCATGATTACTACTCTTCAAGGAATTCGTGGGTTTGGGGGGCGCGGGCGCCCGCAACCGGTCTGGCCGCAATCGCCAGGTTGGGCAGTTTAGCGTGCCATGCACGAATTTCGAGGCTGTTTTTCATCGGGTCATCGATTAAATTCAATCGTTTGCCGGCTCGGCCTGTCAGGTGCTTGACAGCATCGGCTATGATACGGGCTTTGATTTATCAGGCCGCACCTGGCCGCGCACTTGTATGTTCAAGGATCCTATGAGCAAGCCCACTGTCGACCCTACCTCGAATTCCAAGACCGGCCCGGCCGTGCCGGTCAATTTCCTGCGCCCGATCATCCAGGCGGACCTGGATTCGGGTAAGCATACGCAGATCGTCACCCGCTTCCCGCCGGAGCCCAACGGCTACCTGCACATCGGTCACGCCAAATCCATCTGCGTGAACTTCGGCCTCGCCGAGGAGTTCGGTGGCGTCACGCACTTGCGTTTCGATGACACCAACCCGGCCAAGGAAGACCAGGAATACATCGACGCGATCAAGAGCGACGTCAAGTGGCTGGGTTTCGAATGGGCGGGCGAAGTGCGCTATGCCTCGCAGTATTTCGACCAGTTGCATGACTGGGCGGTCGAGCTGATCAAGTCCGGCAACGCCTACGTGTGCGACCTGACCCCGGAGCAGGCCAAGGAATACCGTGGCAGCCTGACCGAACCGGGTAAGAACAGCCCGTTCCGCGACCGCAGCGTGGAAGAGAACCTGGACCTGTTCGCCCGCATGCGCGCCGGTGAGTTCCCGGACGGCGCCCGCGTGCTGCGCGCCAAGATCGACATGGCCTCGCCGAACATGAACCTGCGCGACCCGATCATGTACCGCATCCGTCATGCCCATCACCACCAGACGGGCGACAAATGGTGCATCTATCCGAACTATGACTTCACCCACGGCCAGTCGGACGCCATCGAAGGCATCACGCACTCGATCTGCACGCTGGAATTCGAAAGCCACCGTCCGCTGTACGAATGGTTCCTGGAGCACCTGCCGGTGCCGGCCAACCCGCGCCAGTACGAATTCAGCCGCCTGAACCTGAACTACACCATCACCAGCAAGCGCAAGCTCAAGCAACTGGTGGACGAAAAGCACGTCAACGGTTGGGATGACCCACGCATGTCGACGTTGTCGGGCTTCCGCCGTCGTGGCTACACGCCGAAGTCGATCCGCAATTTCTGCGAGATGATCGGCACCAACCGTTCCGACGGCGTGGTGGACTTCGGCATGCTGGAATTCAGCATCCGTGACGACCTCGACCACAGCGCGCCGCGCGCCATGTGCGTGTTGCGTCCGCTGAAAGTCGTCATCACCAATTACCCGGAAGGCCAGGTCGAGAACCTCGAACTGCCGTGCCACCCGAAGGAAGACATGGGCGTACGCGTCCTGCCGTTCGCCCGGGAAATCTACATCGACCGTGAAGACTTCATGGAAGAGCCGCCCAAAGGCTACAAGCGCCTGGAACCTGCCGGCGAAGTGCGCCTGCGTGGCAGCTACGTGATCCGCGCCGATGAGGCCATCAAGGACGCCGACGGCAATATCGTCGAGCTGCGTTGCTCCTATGATCCCGACACCCTGGGCAAGAACCCGGAAGGTCGCAAGGTCAAGGGCGTGATCCACTGGGTGCCGGCCGCCGCGAGCGTCGAGTGCGAAGTGCGCCTGTACGATCGCCTGTTCCGTTCGCCGAACCCGGAGAAGGCCGAAGACAGCGCCAGCTTCCTGGACAACATCAACCCTGACTCCTTGCAAGTACTCACTGGTTGTCGTGCCGAGCCTTCGCTGGGCAACGCACAGCCGGAAGACCGTTTCCAGTTCGAGCGCGAAGGTTACTTCTGCGCGGATATCAAGGACTCGAAACCCGGTGCTCCGGTGTTCAACCGTACCGTGACCTTGCGCGACTCCTGGGGTCAGTGATCAAGTCTTAAGGGAAACCCTGTGCTTACGATCTACAACACGCTCACCAAGAGCAAAGAAGTCTTCAAGCCGCTGGATGGCAACAAGGTGCGCATGTACGTCTGCGGCATGACCGTGTACGACTATTGCCACCTGGGTCACGGCCGCAGCATGGTCGCCTTTGACCTGGTGACCCGCTGGTTGCGTTTCAGCGGCTACGACCTGACCTACGTGCGCAACATCACCGACATCGACGACAAGATCATCAATCGCGCCAACGAGAATGGTGAAGCGTTCGATGCGCTGACCGAGCGCATGATCAAGGCCATGCACGAGGACGAGGCACGCCTCAATATCCAGAAGCCGGACCTGGAGCCCCGTGCCACCGATCACATCCCGGGCATGCTGGCGATGATCCAGACCTTGATCGACAAGGGCTATGCCTACGCACCGGGCAATGGCGACGTGTACTACCGCGTCGCCAAGTTCATGGGCTACGGGAAGCTTTCGCGCAAGAAGATCGAAGATTTGCGCATCGGCGCACGCATCGAAGTCGACGAGTCGAAGGAAGACCCGCTGGACTTCGTGCTGTGGAAAGGCGCCAAGCCGGGCGAGCCGAGCTGGGAGTCGCCATGGGGCGCCGGGCGTCCGGGCTGGCACATCGAATGCTCGGTGATGTCCACCTGCTGCCTGGGCGAGACTTTCGACATTCATGGCGGCGGCAGCGACCTGGAATTTCCGCACCACGAAAACGAAATCGCCCAGAGTGAAGCGGCCACCGGCAAGACCTACGCCAATGCCTGGATGCATTGCGGCATGATTCGCATCAATGGCGAGAAGATGTCCAAATCCTTGAACAACTTCTTCACCATCCGCGACGTGCTCGATAAGTACCATCCGGAAGTCGTGCGTTACCTGCTGGTGTCGAGCCACTACCGCAGCGCCATCAACTATTCGGAAGATAACCTCAAGGATGCCAAGGGCGCCCTGGAGCGTTTCTACCATGCGTTGAAAGGCCTGCCGAGCGTGCCACCCGCCGGTGGTGAAGCGTTCGTGGCACGGTTTACCGAAGTGATGAACGATGACTTCGGCACGCCGGAAGCGTGCGCGGTGCTGTTCGAGATGGTGCGTGAGATCAACCGCCTGCGCGAGAGCGATCTCGATGCGGCGGCCGGCTTGGCGGCGCGCTTGAAGGAACTGGCCAGCGTTCTGGGTGTGTTGCAGCTCGAAGCCGATGACTTCCTGCAGGCCGGAGCCGAAGGCCGCGTCGACGCTGCCGAGGTCGACGCGCTGATTCAAGCACGGCTCGCGGCGCGGGCCAACAAGGACTGGGCCGAATCCGACCGCATCCGCGACCAGCTCACTGCCATGGGCGTGGTGCTGGAAGACGGGAAGGGCGGGACGACCTGGCGTTTGGCGGACTAACATCTCTTAGAACGCGCAATACCCACTGTGGGAGCGAGCAAGCTCGCTCCCACAGTTTTTTGCATTTCAATTGATTCTGACCGATCGCTCGACATCCCTGACGGGAGCCTTCCCATGCTTTTCCGCTGATCTCTCGCGGCCACCCATCTGCTGGCGTTTGCCTTCGAGTTCTGGGCGGTGCTGACCTTCGGCATGACCCGTGGCGTGCGCTTGGGCTGACCGGCGCTAGCGCCTGCTTCATCGCCCTTAAAACGAAACGTCTGACAGCCATGGTGTGGGGCATGCCAGTAGTATCGGTTCCGGGTTGATTGGATTTACAAGGCGGGATTGGACAGGGTGCGGCTCGGTCGGCATGCATCTTTAGCCAGCCATTGCGGCGATGCAAACGGGCTGGCTGCGGACTGCGGCAGGGCTCAGGGCGTTTGCGGTTTGTCAGGGGCAGTGAGGCCGGCCTGGATGCGCTGATAAATTTCTTCGCGATGCACCGCAACGTTTTTCGGGGCGTTGATGCCGATCCGGACCTGTTGGCCGCTAACGCCCAGAATGGTGATCGTGATGTCGTCACCAATGTTTATGCTTTCACCGACTTTGCGGGTGAGTATCAGCATGGTGTTCTCCTTGATTGCTTTATAGGGCACCTGATTCAGACAGTGCAGATGTCGGTACTGCTTATAGATTAGTGCTAAGTGTCACAATGTGGGTGCCTCTTTCTGACGTGCAGATGCTGCATTAATTCCCAGGGTGCGACTATACAGAGACGTTGGAGAGGATTCTCGTGTTTTGCGCACTGTTTAGGGCGTTTCCGGCGAAACTGGATGCTAAAATCCTCGCTTCATGTCTTGCGGGGGAATCGTTGTGCGTAAATTGGCTTGGGTAATTGCGGTACTGGCGCTGGCGGGATGTGGGGAAGGGCGCGACGTCGAAGCACCCAAGCCGAAGCCGGCGGCGACCTCCACGCCGGCAGTCGCGGCGCCGCAGTGGGCTGTCGAGGTGCGAGGCCAGACGCCCCAGGCCGTCAGCGACCTGACGGGCTGGCTGATCGAGCACAGCTTCATGTCCAGTGTCGTCAGGGAAAATGGCAAGGATCGGGTCCTGGTCGGGCCGTTGGGTTCCGAGGCTGAAGCTCAGGCGAAACAGGAGCAGATCAATGCTGCGCTGGTACGAGCCAAGAAGCGCAACATCGAGACCTTGGTCGTGGACTTTCCGCCAGCACGATAATCAGACAAAACCAAACCTGTGGGAGCGAGCTTGCTCGCGATAGAGCCCATTGCCAGTCAGCGCCAAAGTTGCGGGTCCACCGCCGTCGCGAGCTCGCTCCCACAGTTGAGCTGTGCCGTTCGTATAGGCCAGGTCAGCCGCAGGCCTTCAGGTCCACCGGTCCGACGAATTCGTTTCCACGCCCCATCACGCATGCCACGCTCTGGTTGCGCTGGCGCTCCCACGCTTGCACCGGGTAGGTCTTGTCCCAGGCTTCGTACAGGCGCCGGTCCTGTTTGGAGAGCCGCAGGCCATATTGTTTGCTCATGTAAAAATAGGTCCTGGCGATCATCCCGCGGATGGAAGGGCGGGGCATGACTTTTTTGGCCTTGAAGTCCACCTGGGTCAGGCACGAGCCGTATTGGCCCTTCTGCACCGGCAACCAGCCGAAGCTGAAGTTGCTGCGATCGCCATTGACCTCGCCAATGCTGGGCACCAGGTTGTGAAGGTCGGCCTCGGCCCGTTGGTAGACCGGGTCGTAGCGAGTGCAGTTCTTGCGCCCACCTTGTTGCCAGCATTGACGCTGATGACCGATATGCCAGGCCGGAACGATATGTTCCCACTCGATGCGGGCGGCGCGACTGGCGTTTTTGCGGGGTACATAACCGCAGGCGGCGAGGTTCACGCGGTTGCCGGTGTATTTGCAGCCGCAGTAGAACTCGGTGGATTGGGGGGCATAGAGCTTCCAGGCGACTTTCTTGGCTTCGTTGAAGGTACGGGGCGCTCCAGCCTGTGCGCCCATGGCAACGAAGGCGAGCAATAAAACCAGACAGCGGAAATTCATCAAGCTCAATCTTCCTTCGGCACAACCCAGAAAACCTGCACGCCGCCATCGTCGCGATAGGCGAGGGTGACGTTGTCGTTCTCGTCGATTTCTGCCAACAGGCGTTCCCATTCCTCCACCGGCTCATCGGGCAGGCGAAAGATCAGAGCGGCCTTGGCATTTTGTGCGGTGGGCGCGTTGATGATCTTCGAGACCCGTAGACCGAGTCGTGTATAGGAATCTAAGGGGGTAGTTGCAGCGGAGGGCATGGCCACAGGATTATCCTTATTAAGCTGTACGTGCATACAGTATTTAACCGTAGGCATTTACGCAACTGCTTAAATTTCAAGAAAATCGTCTGACAGCGCTTTTTTCATTTTGATGTAGGACGAAGGTGATTTTTTACCGGACCTGGTAATGGGCCCGTGGGGCGGATGATGAAAAAAGCGGTGCCCGACCGGTCTCGGTCGGGCGGGGGAAATCAATATTCCCAGAAAATTCGCTGCAACTCCTTGCTGTCCTGGGTCTTGGTCAGGGCAACCATTGCCAGGATACGGGCCTTTTGAGGATTCAAGTCGTGGGCTACGACCCAGTCGTATTTGTCGTCAGGCTGTTCGGCGTTTCGCAGTACGAAACCACCTGCGTTGGCGTGTGACGAACGAATGATCTGCACGCCTTCCTTGCGCAAGGCCTGCAACGAAGGAACGACGCGCGAAGACACCGAACCGTTGCCGGTGCCGGCGTGGATGATCGCCTTGGCGCCGGATTGGGCCAGGGCCTTGTACGCGGTGTCGCTGACGTTGCCGTAGGAGTAGGCAATTTCCACGTCCGGCAGGCTCTTGATGGTCTTGATGTCGAACTCCGAGCCGGAGGTGTGACGCTTGGCCGGCAGGCGGAACCAGTAGGATTTGCCTTCCACCACCATGCCCAGCGGGCCCCACGGGCTTTTGAATGCCTCGGTCTTGATGTTGATCATCTTGCTCACATCACGGCCCGATTGGATTTCATCGTTCATGGTCACCAGTACGCCCTTACCGCGCGCTTGCTTGCTGCTGGCGACCGCCACGGCGTTGTAGAGATTGAGCATGCCATCGGCAGACATTGCGGTGCCGGGCCGCATCGAGCCGACGACTATGATCGGTTTGTCGGTTTTCTCGACAAGATTCAGGAAATAAGCGGTCTCCTCCAGCGTGTCGGTGCCGTGGGTGATGACGATGCCGTCGACATCCTCGCTGTCGGCCAGCTCGGCGACACGGCGTCCCAGTTGCAAAAGGTTTTCGTTGGTGATGCTCTCCGATGCGATCTGCATCACCTGTTCGCCACGCACGTTGGCCAACCGGCTGAGCTCCGGTACGCCGGCGATCAGTTGTTCGATACCGACCTTGGCTGCCTGGTAGGTGGCGCTGTTGGCGGAGCTCGCGCCGGCGCCGGCGATGGTGCCGCCCGTGGCGAGGATGACGACGTTGGAGAGCTTTTGCTCAACCGGGTTTTCTTTCGCCTGAAGGGCGCTGGGCAGGAGCAGCAAGAGGGCCAAAGCGCCCGGAACAAGAGTCTTTAAGGCAGATGTCATTATTTTTCTCTCTAGTCATGAGGATTCATCTAGATGCTCTGGCAGACCTGAATGCCGAGAGCACTCCTCTCAGAGCACGATCCGTACCACTGCTGCGCAAGCGTGGGTCTACCTTCTAACGCCTTGAAAATCAAAACGATGTGTATTTGAGGAGATGCCCCTTCGGTGGATGCATGGCCGGATTTCCGAACATCAAGCTGTTTGCTGTTCGGTTAACCGGAGCAGAACGGTCTGAAGGAAGGTTGGGTTGTGAGGCTAAAGAAAACGCGCCAATGGACGATCTACCTTGTAGGAATTCATTCATGGAGCGAGACATGAGCTTTTCAATCGGCTTTCCAAATGCCGCCGCCGTCACCATCGGCGGTAAATCCGCAGCGACGTTGAATGCCTTGAGCGAGGCAACCGCCGATGCTGCCGACCAAGCCCTTGGCGAAACGCAAGCGCCCGGTAAGGTGCGCGCGAACCTGCATACCGACGCCGAGAGCAAGACCAAAAAAAGCGACAGCACCCAAAGCATTGCCATGAAAGTCCTGCTCAAGCGCATGCAAGAGCTACAGCAGCAACTGCGTGAGCAACAGCAGCAGCTCGCCGCTGCGCAGGCGCGTCCTTATTCCACGCCTGAAGCCAAGACTGCCGCGGTCATGGCCATCCAGGGACAGATCGCCGATACCACCGGTGCGCTGCAGGAAGTCACGGGCAGCTTGATCAAGGAATTGGCGAAGGATTCCAGTTCTGGGACGCTGGTCAACACCACGGCTTGATCCACAATGTTCCGGATAAAATCGGAGCGTTGACAAAACGCCGATGCTTTACCATAGTTCATTCCACGCAAACGTTTGCGCAGTCGTCGTATGACGATTTTTGCTCACAATAATCATAAAATCGGAGTGAACCCATGAAGCTGCCATTCGCTGGTCGCCTGCTCGCCGTTGCCATGCTCGCGACCGCATCCGCTGCGCTGCCTTTCTCCTCGGCGCTCGCCCAGACTCCCGAAAAACCCAAGGTTGCCCTGGTCATGAAATCCCTGGCCAACGAATTCTTCCTGACGATGGAGGATGGCGCCAAGGCTTATCAGAAAGAACACTCCGCCGACTTCGACCTGATCTCCAACGGGATCAAGGATGAAACCGACACCGCCAACCAGATCCGCATCGTCGAGCAGATGATCGTGTCCAAGGTCGACGCGCTGATCATCGCGCCTGCCGATTCCAAGGCCATGGTTCCGGTGATCAAGAAAGCCGTCGATGCCGGCATCACTGTGATCAACATCGACAATCAACTCGATCCAGCGGTGGTCAAGAGCAAGAACATTACGGTGCCTTTCGTAGGCCCTGACAACCGCAAGGGCGCTCGCCTGGTGGGCGAATACCTGGCCAAGGAGCTCAAGGCTGGTGACGAGGTGGGTATCATCGAAGGCGTGTCAACCACCACCAACGCCCAGGCGCGTACTGCGGGCTTCAAGGATGCGATGGAGGCCGCGCAGATCAAGGTCGTTTCCCTGCAATCGGGCGATTGGGAGATCAACAAGGGCAACCAGGTTGCCTCGTCGATGCTCAGCGAATACCCGAACATCAAGGCGCTGCTGGCCGGCAACGACAGCATGGCGGTAGGTGCGGTCTCGGCCGTGCGCGCGGCTGGCAAGGCGGGCAAGGTGCAAGTGGTCGGCTACGACAACATCAACGCCATCAAGCCGATGCTCAAGGACGGCCGTGTCCTGGCCACCGCCGACCAGTTCGCTGCCAAGCAGGCGGTGTTCGGCATCGAGACCGCATTGAAAATGCTCAAGGGCGAAAAAGTCGACAGCGGCGCCAACGGCGTTATCGAAACTCCGGTCGAGCTGGTGACCAAGCAGTAATCCTGGCGACACAACGGCGCTCGCCCGTCCGGGTGGGCGCATTGGAGAGTTTGTTATGTCCGTTCGCGACCCGAACGCTGTCCTGTGCGTCAGCGGTATCGGCAAGACCTATGCCCAGCCGGTACTGAGCGATATCAACCTGACGTTGATGCGCGGTGAAGTGCTGGCGTTGACCGGTGAAAATGGCGCCGGCAAAAGTACCTTGTCCAAGATCATCGGTGGGCTGGTCACGCCGACGACGGGGCAGATGCAGTTCCACGGGCAGGATTACCGTCCCGGCAGCCGGACCCAGGCGGAAGAGCTGGGCGTGCGCATGGTGATGCAGGAACTCAACCTGCTGCCGACTCTTTCCGTGGCCGAGAACCTGTTCCTCGACAACCTGCCCAGCCACGGCGGCTGGATCAGTCGCAAGCAATTACGCAAAGCGGCGATCGACGCCATGGCCCAGGTGGGGCTCGATGCAATCGATCCCGACACGCTGGTCGGTGAACTGGGCATCGGTCATCAGCAGATGGTCGAGATCGCCCGCAACCTGATCGGCGATTGCCATGTGCTGATTCTCGATGAGCCGACCGCGATGCTAACGGCCCGCGAAGTCGAAATGCTCTTCGAGCAGATCACCCGCTTGCAGGCCCGCGGCGTCTCGATCATTTATATCTCCCATCGCCTTGAGGAACTGGCGCGGGTGGCCCAGCGCATTGCGGTGCTGCGCGACGGCAACCTGGTCTGCGTCGAGCCGATGGCCAACTACAACAGTGAGCAGTTGGTGACGCTGATGGTCGGTCGGGAGCTGGGCGAGCATATCGACCTGGGCCCGCGCCAGATCGGCGCCCCCGCGCTGACCGTGAAGGGCCTGACCCGTTCCGACAAGGTCCGCGATGTGTCGTTCGAAGTTCGCAGCGGTGAAATCTTCGGTATCTCCGGGCTGATCGGGGCAGGGCGCACGGAGCTGTTGCGGTTGATCTTCGGCGCGGATGTAGCCGACAGCGGTACGGTGGCACTGGGCTCGCCAGCCAATGTGGTCAGCATCCGTTCCCCGGCCGATGCGGTGGCCCACGGCATTGCCTTGATCACCGAGGATCGCAAGGGCGAGGGCTTACTGTTGAGCCAATCCATCGCCGCCAACATCGCGCTGGGCAACATGCCGGAGATATCCAGTGCGGGCCTGGTCAATGGCAGCGCGGAGCAGGCCTTGGCGCAGCGGCAGATCGACGCCATGCGCATCCGCAGTTCCAGCCCGACGCAGCTGGTGTCCGAATTGTCTGGCGGCAACCAACAGAAAGTGGTGATCGGCCGTTGGCTCGAACGCGATTGCTCAGTACTGCTGTTCGACGAGCCGACCCGTGGCATCGACGTCGGCGCCAAGTTCGATATTTATGCGTTGCTGGGTGAACTGACTCGCCAGGGCAAGGCGCTGGTCGTGGTCTCCAGTGACCTGCGGGAACTGATGTTGATTTGTGACCGGATCGGTGTGCTTTCCGCCGGGCGCCTGATCGACACATTCGAGCGCGACAGCTGGACCCAGGATGACTTGCTTGCCGCCGCGTTCGCCGGCTACCAGAAACGTGATGCGCTGCTCAACGAAGCGGCGCCTAGGGATCTCTCATGAAAACCGCACCTGCCGTCGGCAAATCCAATGGCAACTTTTATGGTCTGGGCACTTACCTGGGCCTGGCTGGCGCCTTGCTCGCCATGGTCGCGCTGTTCTCGGTCCTGAGCAGCCACTTTCTTTCCTACGACACTTTCAGCACCCTCGCCAACCAGATCCCCGATCTCATGGTGCTGGCGGTCGGCATGACCTTTATCCTGATCATCGGCGGCATCGATTTATCGGTGGGCTCGGTGCTGGCGTTGGCGGCTTCGACGGTCAGCGTGGCGGTGCTGGGCTGGGGCTGGAGCGTCTGGCCATCGGCCTTGCTTGGCATGGCCGTGGCGGCATTGGCGGGCACGGTCACCGGTTCGATTACCGTGGCATGGCGTATCCCGTCGTTCATCGTTTCGCTGGGTGTGCTGGAAATGGCCAGGGGCCTGGCGTACCAGATGACCGGCTCGCGGACCGCCTATATCGGCGACTCCTTCGCCTGGCTGTCCAATCCGATTGCCTTCGGTATTTCGCCTTCGTTCATCATCGCCTTACTGGTGATCTTCGTTGCCCAAGCGGTGTTGACCCGCACGGTGTTCGGGCGCTACCTGATTGGCATCGGCACCAATGAAGAAGCCGTGCGCTTGGCCGGCATCAACCCCAAGCCCTACAAGATCCTGGTGTTCAGCCTGATGGGCTTGTTGGCCGGTGTTGCGGCGCTGTTCCAGATTTCTCGCCTGGAAGCGGCGGACCCCAACGCAGGCTCGGGGCTCGAGCTGCAAGTCATCGCCGCCGTGGTCATCGGCGGCACCAGCCTGATGGGCGGGCGCGGCTCGGTCATCAGCACCTTTTTCGGCGTGCTGATCATTTCGGTGCTGGCGGCAGGCCTGGCCCAGATCGGCGCGACCGAGCCGACCAAACGCATCATCACCGGCGCGGTGATCGTGATTGCAGTGGTGCTCGATACGTACCGCAGCCAGCGCGCCAGTCGGCGGGCTTGAACCATGGCGACGATCAAGGATGTGGCGGCGCTTGCCGGGATTTCCTACACAACCGTGTCCCATGTGGTGAACAAGACGCGGCCGGTCAGTGACGAGGTGCGGCGCAAGGTCGAGGCCGCCATCGAACGGTTGGACTATGTGCCCAGCGCCGTGGCGCGCTCGCTCAAGGCCAAGACCACGGCCACCATTGGCCTGCTGGTGCCCAACAGCCTCAACCCGTACTTTGCCGAGCTGGCTCGGGGGATCGAGGATTACTGCGAGCGCAATGGCTACTGCGTGATCCTATGCAATTCCGACGACAACCCGGACAAGCAGCGCAGTTATCTGCGGGTGCTGCTGGAAAAACGTATCGATGGATTGATCGTGGCGTCGGCCGGGGGCGATGTCGGCCTGGCTGAGGGCCTGACCAACGTGCGCACGCCCATGGTGATCGTTGACCGTGGCCTCGATGGCGTCGATGCGGACCTGGTCCGTATCGACCATGAATACGGCGCGTACCTGGCCACCCGGCATCTGCTGGACCTGGGCCATCGCGACATTGCCTTCATTGGCGGGCCGGCGGACACCAGCGTGGCACAGATGCGCCTGGCGGGTTATTGCCGTGCGCTGAAGGAAGCGGGGATCGAGCTGCCCGTCGAGCGCATGCTCGAGAGCGATTTCACCAGCATCGGCGGTTACCGAGCGGCGGCCCAATTGCTTGGGCAACGGCCGCCCAGCGCGATTTTCGCGGCCAACGACATGATCGGCATCGGTGCATTGCGCGCCGCCGCCGAACGCAATGTGCGCGTGCCCAGTGAGCTGTCGATCATCGGTTTCGACGATATTCAGATGAGCCGTTATGTCTACCCGGCGCTGACCACTGTGGGGCAGTCGATCCTGGACCTGGGCGAGATGGCGGCCGAGGTGCTGCTGCGGCGCATCGCAACGCCGGGGCTTGCCACTGACCAGCGGATCGTGACGCCCAGCATTGTCTTGCGAGAATCGACTGCACCGGTGCCCGGTACATTCGCCCAATACCGCTGAACCGAATTGATGAGTAATGATGTATGCCAGCAAAAGTAGTGGTGATAGGCAGCCTGAACATGGACCTGGTGACGCGTGCGCCGCGTCTGCCTCGTGGTGGGGAAACCCTGATTGGCGAGTCGTTTTCCACCATCCCGGGGGGCAAGGGCGCCAACCAGGCGGTGGCCGCCGCGCGCCTGGGTGCGCAAGTGTCCATGGTCGGTTGCGTCGGCAATGACGCCTATGGACAGCAGTTGCGTGGCGCGCTGCTCGCCGAGGGCATCGATTGCCAGGCGGTCAGCGTGGTGGAGGGCTCCAGTGGCGTGGCGCTGATCGTGGTCGATGACAACAGCCAGAACGCGATCGTCATCGTTGCCGGCGCCAATGGTGAGCTGACGCCCGGCGTCCTCGATAGTTTTGATGCGGTGCTGCAGGGCGCCGATGTCATTATCTGCCAACTGGAAGTGCCGGACGCCACCGTAGGGCATGCGCTCAAGCGCGGCCATGAGCTTGGCAAGATCGTCATTCTCAATCCGGCGCCGGCCTCCCATGCCCTGCCGGGCGACTGGTACGCCTACGTCGACTACCTGATCCCCAACGAAAGCGAAGCGATGGTCCTCAGTGGCCTGGCCGTGGATTCCCTGGAGACCGCCGAAGCCGCCGCGACGCAGTTGCTCGCGGCGGGTGCCGGCAAGGTCATCGTAACGCTGGGTGCCCAAGGGTTGCTGTTCGCCAACGGAGCGAGCTTCGAACACTTCCCCGCGCCGCGGGTCAAGGCGGTTGACACCACCGCGGCAGGCGATACGTTCGTCGGCGGTTTCGCGGCGGCCCTGGCGAACGGTAAGGACGAAGTCGAGGCCATTCGTTTCGGGCAGGTCGCCGCTGCGCTGTCGGTCACTCGCGCGGGCGCCCAGCCCTCTATTCCTGCATTGTCGGAAGTTCAGGCGTTCGAATCATGAAAAAGACTCCTTTGTTGAACATCGCCCTGTCACGCCTGGTCGCTTCCCTTGGGCATGGCGACAAGGTGGTGATCGGTGATGCCGGGCTGCCGGTGCCGTCACACGTCGAACTGATCGACCTTGCGTTGACCCATGGCGTCCCCGATTTTGTCAGTACCTTGAACGTGCTGCTCAGCGAGATGCAGGTCGAAAGCCATGTATTGGCGCAGGAAATTATCGACAAGCAACCGTCAGCCCTGGCGACGTTAGAGGCGCTGCACGCCGAAGGCGTCTTAGGCGCGCGGGCGTTGGTCAGCCATGAGCAGTTCAAGGTGCTTACTCGCGAGGCGAGGGCGGTCATTCGCACCGGAGAATGCTCACCGTACTGCAACGTGGTGCTGATCGCAGGCGTCACGTTCTAGATATTCACAACCTGCACAAGGAGTGCGCCATGCACCGCTATGCTCAAAAAATGCATCAACTGTTGCGGAGTCTGCTGCTTTTGTCATTCATCACGGCTACAAGCGCCCAGGCGGCAGAGAAGATCGACTTGATCATCGACACCGATCCGGGCGCCGATGATGTGGTTGCGCTGTTGTTCGCGCTGGCATCCCCCGAGGAGTTGCAGGTTCGCGCGTTGACCACCGTGGCGGGGAACGTGCGCCTGGACAAGACTTCCCGCAATGCGCGCCTGGCCCGTGAGTGGGCGGGTCGCGAAGAGGTGCCGGTCTATGCCGGCGCGCCGAAACCGTTGATGCGCACGCCCATCTACGCGGAAAACATCCACGGCAAGGAGGGTTTGTCGGGTGTCACGGTGCACGAGCCGAAGAAAGGCTTGGCTGAGGGCAATGCCGTCAATTACCTGATCGACACGCTTAAGGCGGCCAAGCCCCACAGCATCACCATTGCCATGCTCGGCCCGCAGACGAACCTGGCCTTGGCGCTGGTCCAGGAGCCCGGGATCGTTCAGGGGATCAAGGAGGTGGTGATCATGGGTGGCGCGCACTTCAACGGCGGCAATATCACGCCGGTGGCCGAATTCAATTTGTATGCCGATCCTCAGGCGGCGGAGATCGTCGCCAAAAGCGGTGTGAAGCTGACCTACCTGCCCTTGGACGTGACCCACAAAATCCTCACCAGCGATGCGCGCCTGAAGCAGATCGCTGCGCTGAACAACAACGCGAGCAAGTTGGTCGGCGGTATTCTCAACGAATACGTCAAGGGCGACATGGAGCACTACGGCATGACGGGCGGGCCGGTGCACGATGCAACCGTGGTCGCCTACCTTCTCAAGCCGCAGCTGTTTAGCGGGCGTGCGGTCAACCTTGTGGTGGACAGCCGTGAAGGCCCGACTTTCGGCCAGACCGTCGTCGATTGGTACGACGGCCTGAAAGCGCCAAAAAACGCTTTTTGGGTGAAGGATGGCGATGCCCAGGGGTTCTTCGATCTGCTGACCGAGCGATTGGCGCGGCTCAAGTAACGCATCTCAAGGCAACCCCGCAGGCGTTTGCCTGCGGGAACCTTATACAGTTGTCTCGATGATGCTCGGATAGCGCTCGAACGCTTGCTTGACGAAGTTCTGCGCGGCCTGCGTCCCGAGTTCTTTCACCAGCAACTCGATGCTGAGGATCGCCAGTTCTTCCGGGCTGCCTGGGCTGTACGAGCTGTGGCCCTGCGCCCATTTTGCATTGATGGTGGCTTCGATGCTGACGGTGCTCATGTCGGGGGCTCGCAGGTTGGGAAATCTGTAGGCTGAGTTAAGCATTTTTGGAGTGGGTTTGGCAGTGCGACTTAGGCATCAGGCGAGCACTGTGCGACACTCGGTTTTTTATTTTTCCCGGGGGCTCCTACGTGCAGATCGATTTGAAGGATCCTGAGGCGTTCACCCTTGAGGCCGTGCGTGATTTGCTCGCGTCCGCCAGTGATGACGAACATACCCAGTTGCGTGTGACCAAGGCTGGCATTGCCTATCTTTCCTCGGGTGTCGTAGGCGGTGCCGACATCGCAGGTTTGTTGTTTCGGCTTGAAACCTGGGCGAAGGGTTCGGGGTATGTCGGAAACGTTGCGGCGAGCGATGAGGTCTGGGTGATGCAAATCTACAATGCATTGAAAGACAACTGGCCGAACCCGCCCTTCGATTACATCGACATCTACTGAGCGCCATTCATATTCAGTCACGATTGAGCGGTGAACAGCTGGGCAGGGCTCAGGCAAACTGCCGTTTTTCCAGATGAGGGCACCATGATGGCCTTGGCGTTGAAACCAAGTTTCGTTTGGGTTGTCGCACGCTCTCTGCTATTTCACTGAAAAAGGAGGCTTCATGCCTTGGAAGCTCGCGTCACTGAGTACTTTGCTGGCCGCTGCGCTCTTGAGCGGTTGCAGCAGCACCTCTGAATCGACCCCTGATCCCGTGACGGCCGAAACCGGGCATAGTCGCTGCGAGGCGAAGGCTGCCGAGTTCGCGATCGGCAAGCAGGCCTCGCCCCAGTTGCTGGAGCAGGCGCGGAGCCGTTCCGGCGCGCAAAACGCCCGTATTCTCAAGCCCAACGACATGGTGACGCTTGAGTACCGCTCCGATCGCTTGAACCTCAATACCGATGCCAACCTGGTGGTCAACCGGGTCAATTGCGGCTGATTGGTTTTAAGCTGACCATAAAAAACCCCGTCACATGGACGGGGTTTTTTTAGCGCGCCGGGAAATTACTCTGGGCGAACTTGTGCAGCTTGCATACCCTTTTGGCCTTTCTCAGCCACGAAGGAAACAGTCTGGCCTTCTTTCAGGCTTTTGAAACCGTCGCTTTCGATAGCTTTGAAGTGTACGAACAGGTCGTCACCGCCACCTTGAGGAGTGATGAAGCCGAAGCCTTTTTCATCGTTGAACCATTTAACGGTGCCGGTTTGGCGATTAGACATGGTGTATCTCCAAGAAACATATATTTTCAGTGTACTGTGCTGCTCAGGCCAACTGGGCACACCCGGGTATCATAGTCGAAATGTTCGATTTGGGAGCCCCCCGGACGAGCTGTTTGCCAATCAGTCGTGTTTTCTTTACCGTCTGAACGGGCTGGAAGCCCCGGTTTCAAAGGCTTTCAGCCGAACGTAAAGACGATAAAAAAAGCTGAAAAACCTGCAAAAATCGTAGGAAAAAGCGCTTATTCAAGCCTTTTTACCCCTGTCGGGCGCCTTCCTGACGCCCAAACCGTCATTTTTTCGCAGGCGGATTCGCCTTGCATTTGGCGATCTGGCCGAGGGCTTTCTGTTGCAGTTCAGGGGTGGCCTTGTTGTCCATCAGAGCCTGTATATCACTGGCCGGATAGGATTTGATGGCGTCGGCGCCACAGGCGCAGTGTGACTTGGCCGCTGCCGCGCCGATCTGTGGCGTTGCCGCCTGGGTGCACTGGGCCATGTATTTTTCGCGCTCGCCCTTTGGCCAGTCGGCATGGGCGGCAATCGGGAGCAGCAGGGCGAGGGGGGCGACTACTGCGAATAACGTATTCAGACGCATGCTGAGATGCTCCTTTCGGGTCGATGTCTTGGTATCTGAGGGGTTGCGGGCGCTTCAGTTCAGCACTTTGGCATAAAAGCCCCGCTTTTACGTTCGCTTCAACGCGAGCGCGGCGATGACCGTTCATCTGTGTTAGCATGCCGGGCTCGGGTATTTTCAGGCTCCGGTGACGACAGGTCCCGGCGGCGGCAAATGTTCGATTAACCCTGATTTGAATCCCAGTCACTCTGGTTCGGTTTTCCCGGTTGGCCGCAAGGCTCCTGCCGCTGTAAGGCAGGCGTTCGTCATTGAATGGCCTGGACTGGATCTTGTACTGGCTCATCCCAACCCACGTGACCTTTGGTAGGGGTCACCACTAGGAGAGGAGGCGCCATGCCAACTATTACTCTTCCCGACGGCAGTCAACGTTCATTCGACCACCCGGTTTCCGTAGCCGAGGTCGCCGCATCCATTGGCGCGGGCCTGGCCAAGGCCACCCTGGCCGGCAAGGTCAACGGCAAACTGGTCGACGCCAGCGATGTCATCGACAGCGATGCCACGCTGCAAATCATCACGCCCAAGGATGAAGAGGGGCTGGAGATCATTCGTCACTCCTGCGCGCACCTGGTCGGTCATGCGGTCAAGCAGCTGTATCCGAGCGCGAAGATGGTCATCGGGCCGGTCATCGACGAAGGCTTCTATTACGACATCGCCTTCGAGCGTCCTTTTACCCCGGACGACATGGCCGCGATCGAGCAGCGCATGCAGCAGCTGATCGAGAAAGATTACGACGTCATCAAGAAAGTCACCCCGCGCGCCGAAGTCATCGAAGTCTTCAAGGCCCGTGGCGAGGACTACAAGCTGCGTCTGGTGGAAGACATGCCGGACGAGCAGGCCATGGGCCTGTACTACCACGAAGAATACGTCGACATGTGCCGCGGCCCGCACGTGCCGAACACGCGTTTCCTGAAATCCTTCAAGCTGACCAAGCTGTCCGGCGCCTACTGGCGTGGCGACGCGAAGAACGAACAGTTGCAGCGCGTCTACGGCACGGCCTGGGCGGACAAGAAGCAGCTGGCGGCCTACATCCAGCGTATCGAAGAGGCTGAGAAGCGCGATCACCGCAAGATCGGCAAGCGCCTGGGCCTCTTCCATACCCAGGAAGAATCCCCGGGCATGGTGTTCTGGCACCCGAACGGCTGGACTCTGTACCAGGTGCTAGAACAGTACATGCGCCAGGTCCAGCGTGAGAACGGTTACCTCGAAATCAAGACGCCGCAAGTGGTCGACCGCAGCCTCTGGGAGAAATCCGGGCATTGGGCCAACTACGCCGACAACATGTTCACCACCCAGTCGGAAAACCGCGACTACGCCATCAAGCCAATGAACTGCCCGTGCCACGTGCAGGTATTCAACCAGGGCCTGAAGAGCTATCGCGAGCTGCCGATGCGCCTGGCCGAGTTCGGTGCTTGCCACCGTAACGAGCCATCGGGTGCGCTGCACGGCATCATGCGCGTGCGGGCATTCACTCAGGACGACGCGCACATTTTCTGCACTGAAGAGCAGATGCAGGCTGAATCCGCCGCGTTCATCAAGCTGACCATGGACGTCTACCGGGACTTCGGCTTCACCGAAGTTGAAATGAAGCTGTCCACTCGTCCGGAAAAACGCGTCGGTTCCGACGAGCTGTGGGATCGCGCCGAGGCCGCCCTGGCCGCCGCCCTCGACAGCGCGGGGCTTGCGTACGAGCTGCAGCCGGGCGAGGGCGCATTCTACGGTCCGAAGATTGAATTCTCGTTGAAAGATTGCCTTGGCCGCGTCTGGCAATGTGGTACCTTGCAGCTCGATTTCAACCTGCCGATCCGTCTGGGCGCTGAATATGTGTCCGAAGACAACAGCCGCAAGCACCCGGTCATGCTTCACCGCGCGATCCTCGGTTCCTTCGAGCGTTTCGTCGGGATCCTGATCGAGCATTACGAGGGTGCGTTCCCCGCGTGGCTGGCGCCGACCCAGGCAGTGATCATGAATATCACTGATAAACAGGCAGATTTTGCCGCCGAAGTCGAAAAAACTCTCAATCAAAGCGGATTTCGTGCCAAGTCCGACTTGAGAAATGAAAAGATCGGCTTTAAAATCCGCGAGCATACTTTGCTCAAGGTTCCCTTTCTCTTGGTTATTGGAGATCGGGAGGTCGAGATGCAGACTGTCGCTGTGCGTACTCGTGAAGGTGCTGACCTGGGCTCGATGCCCGTCGCCGAATTCGCCGAGTTTCTCGCGCAAGCGGTTTCCCGGCGTGGTCGCCCAGATTCGGAGTAATTATTATTAAGCGTGAAATGAGACAAGATAAACGAGCTGCACCGAAAGCCCCGATCAACGAGAATATCTCGGCACGCGAGGTTCGGTTAATTGGCGCTGATGGCGAGCAGATTGGCATCGTCTCGATTGATGAAGCGCTTCGTATTGCTGAAGAAGCCAAGCTTGATCTGGTGGAAATTTCCGCGGACGCAGTCCCACCCGTTTGCCGGGTGATGGACTACGGCAAGTCGATCTTCGAGAAGAAGAAGCAGATTGCCGCGGCGAAGAAAAACCAGAAGCAGATTCAGGTAAAAGAAATCAAGTTTCGTCCAGGGACGGAGGAAGGGGATTACCAGGTAAAACTGCGCAACCTGGTACGTTTCCTGAGTGACGGGGACAGGGCCAAGGTATCCTTGCGATTCCGCGGCCGTGAGATGGCCCACCAGGAGCTGGGGATGGAACTCCTCAAGCGGGTTGAACAAGACCTGCTCGAGTACGGTTCGGTCGAACAGCATCCTAAGATGGAAGGACGCCAGCTGATCATGGTCATCGCCCCGAAAAAGAAGAAGTAATCACCAGGGCACGGCAGGCCTTGCGATTATGTTTATCAACTGAATGCGGAGTATCCGAACATGCCAAAGATGAAAACTAAAAGTGGTGCTGCTAAGCGGTTTCTGAAAACTGCTAACGGCATCAAGCACAAGCACGCTTTCAAGAGCCACATCCTGACCAAAATGTCGACCAAGCGTAAGCGTCAACTGCGCGGTAGCAGCTTGCTGCATCCGTCTGACGTGGCAAAAGTCGAGCGCATGCTGCGCCTTCGTTAATTTTTGGATCAAGAATAGAGGAAGTAACTCATGGCTCGTGTAAAGCGTGGCGTCATTGCCCGTAAGCGTCACAAGAAAATTATGAAACTTGCTAAAGGCTACTACGGTGCGCGTTCCCGCGTATTCCGTGTTGCCAAGCAAGCCGTAATCAAGGCAGGCCAATACGCCTACCGTGACCGTCGTCAGAAAAAACGTCAGTTCCGCGCTCTGTGGATCGCTCGTATCAACGCTGGTGCTCGTACCTACGGTCTGTCCTACAGCCGTTTCATCGCCGGCCTGAAAAAAGCGTCCATCGAGATCGACCGTAAGGTTCTGGCTGATCTGGCAGTGAACGAAAAAGCGGCGTTTGCTGCGATTGTCGAGAAAGCTAAAGCCACCTTGGCTTAAGTACCCCCGGCAGTCACCGGGGCTCACCTCTGTGGGCCCGGGTGCCAAACGTCATAAATAGGGGAAGAGCCTTAAAGCTCTTCCCCTATTTTGTATCTGGAGTCTGTACATGGAAAACCTGGACGCGCTGGTCGCTCAAGCACTAGAGGCTGTGCAAAGCGCTGAAGATATCAATGCCCTGGAGCAAATCCGGGTTCACTACCTTGGCAAGAAAGGCGAGTTGACTCAGGTGATGAAGACCCTGGGGAACCTGCCGGCCGAAGAGCGTCCGCAGGTTGGTGCGCTGATCAACGTCGCCAAGGAACGTGTCACAGAAGTCCTCAATGCGCGCAAGGCGCTGTTCGAGGAGGCGGACCTGGCGGCCAAGCTCGCGGCCGAATCCATCGACGTGACCCTGCCTGGCCGTGGCCAGACTTCCGGTGGCCTGCATCCGGTGACCCGGACGCTGGAACGCATCGAGCAGTTCTTCACCCATATCGGCTACGGCATTGCCGAGGGTCCTGAGGTCGAAGACGACTACCACAACTTCGAGGCGCTCAACATCCCAGGCCACCACCCGGCCCGGTCGATGCATGACACCTTCTATTTCAATGCGAACATGTTGTTGCGCACCCATACCTCTCCGGTACAGGTCCGCACCATGGAATCGCAGCAGCCGCCGATCCGCATCGTCTGCCCAGGCCGTGTGTACCGTAGCGACTCCGATATCACCCATTCGCCGATGTTCCATCAGGTCGAAGGCCTGCTGGTGGATCGCGACATCAATTTCGCTGACCTGAAAGGGACTATCGAAGAGTTCCTGCGGGTGTTCTTCGAAAAAGAACTGGCCGTGCGCTTCCGCCCTTCGTATTTCCCGTTCACTGAGCCATCGGCCGAAGTCGACATGGAATGCGTGATGTGCAGCGGCAAGGGCTGCCGCGTCTGCAAGCAGACGGGCTGGCTGGAAGTCATGGGTTGCGGCATGGTTCACCCGAACGTGCTGCGCATGTCCGGGATCGATCCGGAAGAATTCTCGGGCTTTGCCTTCGGCATGGGCGTGGAACGCTTGGCCATGCTGCGTTACGGCGTGAACGACTTGCGTCTGTTCTTCGACAACGACTTGCGGTTCCTCGCGCAATTTCGCTAGTCGTAACGAACCTTTAGGAGAGCAGGATGAAATTCAGTGAACAATGGCTGCGCGGCTGGGTTAGCCCGCAGGTAAGCCAGGACGAGCTGGTTGCTCGCCTGTCGATGGCCGGTCTTGAGGTCGATAGCGTGACGCCGGCCGCCGGCGCATTCAGTGGCGTGGTGGTGGGGGAGGTGCTGAGCACCGAACAACACCCTGACGCGGACAAGCTGCGGGTTTGCCAGGTCAGCAGTGGCGGGGAAACGTTCCAGGTCGTGTGCGGTGCACCAAACGTGCGTCCCGGCCTGAAGATCCCGTTTGCCATGATCGGCGCAGAACTGCCGGGTGACTTCAAGATCAAGAAAGCCAAGCTGCGCGGTGTCGAGTCCAACGGCATGTTGTGCTCCCAAGCCGAATTGCAGGTTGGCGAAGGCAACGACGGCCTGATGGAATTGCCGGCGGATGCGCCGGTCGGCAAGGATTTTCGTGAATACCTGGGCCTGGACGATGCGAGCATCGAAGTCGACCTGACGCCGAACCGTGGCGACTGCCTGTCAGTGGCTGGCCTGGCCCGTGAAGTCGGCGCGTTGTACGCCACCCCGGTCACTCGCCCGGTGGTTGCGAGTGTCCCGGCCGTGCATGACGAAGTCCGTCCGATCGAAGTCTTGGCGCCGAGCGCATGCCCGCGTTACCTGGGCCGCGTGATCCGCAATGTCGACCTGTCCAAGCCGACTCCGCTGTGGATGGTCGAGCGCCTGCGACGCTCCGACGTGCGCAGCATCGACGCGGCTGTCGACATTACCAACTATGTAATGCTTGAGCTGGGTCAGCCGCTGCACGCATTCGATCTCGCCGAAATCAACGGCGGCATCCGCGTGCGCATGGCTGAAGAAGGTGAAAAGCTGGTGCTGCTCGATGGTCAGGAAGTGGCCTTGCGCAGCGATACGCTGGTGATTGCCGACCATACCCGCGCCCTGGCGATTGCAGGCGTGATGGGCGGCGAGCACAGTGGCGTCTCCGCCACCACCCGTGATGTATTCCTTGAAAGCGCCTTCTTCGACCAGATCGCCGTCGCCGGCAAGGCTCGTTCCTACGGCCTGCACACTGACGCCTCGCACCGCTATGAGCGTGGCGTGGATTGGCAACTGGCCCGTGAAGCCATGGAGCGCGCCACTGGCCTGCTGCTGGAAATCACCGGTGGCGAAGCCGGCCCGATCATCGAAACCGTGAGCGAACAGCACCTGCCGAAGATCGCGCCAGTGACGCTGCGTGCCCAGCGCATCACCCAGATGCTCGGCATGGAAATGGACTCGGCCGAAGTCGAGCGTCTGCTCAACGCCTTGGGCCTGACCGTCCGGGCCGAGGGGGAAGGGCAGTGGCAGGTCGAAGTGCCGAGCCATCGCTTCGATATCAGCCTGGAAGTCGACCTGATCGAAGAGCTGGCCCGCTTGTACGGCTACAATCGCCTGCCGGTCCGCTATCCCCAGGCTCGCCTGGCCCCGCAAGCCAAGGCAGAGGCCCGCAGTGACCTGCCGGAGCTGCGTCGCCTGCTGGTGGCTCGTGGGTATCAGGAAGCGATCACCTACAGTTTCATCGATCCGCGTCAGTTCGAATTGTTCAGCCCAGGTGTTGAGCCACTGCTGTTGGCCAACCCGATCTCCAATGACATGGCCGCGATGCGCTCGTCCCTGTGGCCGGGCCTGATCAAGTCGCTCCAGCACAACCTGAATCGCCAGCAGGACCGCGTACGCCTGTTCGAAAGCGGCCTGCGTTTTGTCGGTCAGTTGGACGGCCTGAAGCAAGAGCCAATGCTGGCCGGTGTCGTTTGCGGCAGCCGCCTGCCGGAAGGCTGGGCCCAAGGTCGTGATGGCGTGGATTTCTTCGACGTCAAGGCCGACGTGGAAGCGGTGCTGGGCTTTGCCGGTGCGCTCGGCGCGTTCACCTTCGTGCCTGGCAAGCATCCGGCGCTGCACCCGGGTCAGACCGCGCGCATCGAGCGAGACGGTCGTGAAGTCGGTTATGTCGGCGCGATCCACCCTGAGTTGTCGAAGACGCTGGGTCTTGATCGTCCAGTCTACGTTTTCGAGCTGGTCCTGGCTGAAGTCGCCCAAGGAAAAATGCCGAAATTCCAGGAGTTATCGCGCTTTCCTGAAGTGCGTCGCGACCTTGCCTTGATAGCCGATGTCGGCGTTGCATCCAGTGCCGTACTGGCAGTAATCCGTGAAAATGCAGGCGAATGGCTGACGGACCTCAGGCTATTTGACGTGTATCAAGGTAAAGGCATTGATCCGCATAGAAAAAGCCTTGCAGTCGGCTTGACCTGGCAGCATCCATCGCGCACTCTTAATGACGATGAGGTGAATACCGCAACGCAGAATATCCTCACCTCGCTCGAACACAGGTTGAACGCCACGTTAAGGAAGTGACGTATGGGGGCTCTGACGAAAGCTGAGATGGCGGAACGTCTGTATGAGGAGTTGGGCCTGAATAAACGGGAGGCCAAAGAATTGGTCGAACTGTTTTTCGAAGAAATCAGGCACGCTCTCGAAGACAACGAGCAGGTCAAATTGTCCGGATTCGGCAATTTCGACCTTCGGGACAAACGCCAGCGGCCTGGCCGCAATCCGAAAACGGGAGAAGAAATCCCGATCACGGCTCGCCGTGTGGTCACCTTTCGTCCAGGGCAGAAGTTGAAGGCCCGAGTTGAGGCTTATGCTGGAACCAAGTCATAACGACGAACTACCCGTCATCCCGGGCAAACGCTACTTCACCATTGGTGAAGTCAGCGAGCTGTGTGCGGTTAAACCGCACGTGCTGCGCTATTGGGAGCAGGAGTTTCCTCAACTCAATCCGGTCAAGCGCCGCGGAAACCGACGGTATTATCAGCGCCAGGACGTGCTGATGATCCGGCAGATTCGCGCGCTGCTGTACGACCAGGGGTTCACCATCGGCGGAGCGCGCCTGCGCCTCTCCGGTGACGAGGCCAAGGACGATACAACCCAGTACAAACAGATGATCCGCCAGATGATCGCCGAGCTCGAAGATGTACTGGTGGTGCTCAAGAAATAAATTTCTGCTTTTAAATACTTCCAGTTTTCAAAAGCTTGCGATATATTCCTGAGCGTTCCGTTGAGAGCGGAACAAGATTCACGCCTAGTCGGGGCGTAGCGCAGTCCGGTAGCGCACTAGCATGGGGTGCTAGGGGTCGAGTGTTCGAATCACTCCGTCCCGACCATATTATTCAATGACTTAGCCCAACTCTAGCCAGTTGGGCTTTTTCATTGGTGGGGAGTTTTTCGGGACTTCATCCAGTTTTCCTCTTCAAGATTGTCAGCACCGGTCCTCGAGAGTCGGTAGCTGATACCATATTCGCAGCCTCAATCAGATGTCCTAGCTCGGCCCCCGAGTAGTGACTGGTGATGCTGCCGTTCTTGTGCCCCAGCAAAGCCTTACGGTCTTCCTGCGTGACACCTGCCGCCCGAAGGCGACGGCCAAATGTGTGCTTCAAGTCATGCACCCTTATGGATGCATACCCAGGGTGAGCGGGGCGAAGGTTTTCCTCCTGCCAGAGTTTCGCCGCTCTCACCCGCGCCTTCTTCCAGGCCGAGTCGTTCATGCGATGCATTGCAGTTCCGTTGTAAGGGAAAACCCATTCCTTGCTCAGGCCCCGCTGCTTATCAATGATCGACTTCGCCACGTTGTTGAGCACGACCAGCCGCTCATCACCATTTTTCACGCCTGACCGCTCGTTCCTGCCCCCGAAGTCGGACGGTATAAGGAACACGCTGGTGCCAAGCTCTGGCACCGGAATCTCCCAATCCCACCTCAACTTGCAGACCTCTTGCTCGCGGCAACCCGTGTTCACTTTGAACAGGGCCATCGTCTGCAGGTGAGCCGGCAACTCCCCGAAGAGTATCGATTGTTCTCCCCATGTCATTGGGTAGGGCTCGCGAACCTTTTTCTTCAGGTCCAACCTGGTCAGCATCGGAACCGAGTCCAGCCAGGGCCTGCGCTCCTCATCCCTCCATTTCCTCACGCAAAGCGAAAGCACACGTATCACTCGCTCGATCGAGATATTGATCGTCCTGGGCGCTACCGGCTTCAATTGCTTGCCGCACGGCAGGACCATCCCTTTCAAGCGATCTCTCACGAACGGCTCAAGCGCCTGGTCATCGATGTGCGTCAATGGCAGATCCTTGAGATAAGGGTGCAGCTGCTTCAGGTGGTGCGCAGTCAGCTTGATCGAAGGCTGATCCTTGTGGTCGATCAGGAACTTTGTTGCGGCCTCGTCCCATGTGCGCACCCGGCGCACGCCATATACCTTTTGCTGCCGAAGCTGCTCCAGGCGGTGAATCAGGTACTGCTCGGCTTCTTGCCGGTCACTAGTGCCAGTGCTTTCTCGAAGTCGCTCGCCTCGGAAAACTTTGTCGATTTGCCAGACTCCACCTTTCTGGTAGAGGCCGGAGATCGCTTTTCTCGCCATGGTTTACCTCCTGTTGGCTCGCCACGGCACTCGCTGCGGGGGCGATTGTTGTCCTGATTCGCTGCCTTTTCAATCGACTTGCTCTCGACGTAGGCGTCAGCCCACTGGTCAAGCTCGATTCGGTCGAACGCCACGCCTTGTTTCCCTATAGGGAATTCGCGGACGTTGGGCCTGACCGTTTTGTTGAATTCGTCCCGGCACATGCCGAGGTAGCCGGGCGCATCCATAAACCGGATGAACCGCGGCGGAATGCTGGTTGCTTTTGCCACTGTGGCATTTGCCATGTCTTGCTCCGCGCCGCGCTCGGCGGCAGACGTTTAATGAATGGTCACGCTGTCCTGGCCCACGGAAATCTGGCGTGCCTGTTGTTCGGTGCGGAAGGACATGTGCTGCTTGATGCCGCCGCAGTCGGCGACCACCCACCACATGCCCGCAAAGCGGTGTGGGCCTTTGATGATCTTCGTGATGGTCACGGTGTGCTCCATGCCGCGCGTGGCGGCAGAAGGTGGTTTCAGAAATTCGGCTGCTGGTGATACGGCGCGGCTGCTGGCTGGCGTTTCTTTTTGGCCGGTTTTAGCGAATCATCCAGAAAGTCGCCAAACTCCCAAATCATGTTGGTGATGGCGAGAGCTCTTGTGCGAGGGCCGCCGACTGACTTGAGCCCGGCGCTCAAAATGTTCCATGCCGTACCCTTGGTCATTCCGGGATTCACGGCGCTGACTTGCTCCCAGTTGGTGATCCCGGTCTTGGCACGCTCAAACATGGTTTCCAACTGGTCGATGGTGATAGTTTCCGCAATGCGTTTTGCGTCCGCTTTGTTCATGACATAGCTCCGCCCGCCGTTCACCGGCAGGCTGTAGGTGGATTGGGGGTTAGGAGCGGTGACCTCGTTTACAGAACCAGTCGAGCGCATTGCAGATCAGTGGATTGTCGAACCAATCCTCTATCTCGCGGCACTCTTCGCGATCACGGTAAAAGGTTGGGCCGAGGTAGTTGTGCCAGACCATGAACACTCGGCTTCCATCGGATAACCGCAGCTTGTGCAGCGGCGACATGCAGATGAAACCATGCTCGATCCGAATGCACGTCATGGCCTCGTCCCCCTGTATATCAGGTGGGCCATGTAGAGCAGGGGGAGGATCATGGCTCGACCCTCCGAAAAGAAACGCACCAAACCCATGGGTTGGCGTTCCACGACTCGGCGCCGTTGATGGATAGCCATAGATCCTTGAACGGGAACAGATAATCATCGTCTGGATACAAACTCCGGCAACGCGGCAACCCTTGCACGCCTTCGGCCTTGGCCTGGTCTGCTGTGATGCACTGCAACCGCTCGACGCGGACGGCGGTGATCTCCAGCAGGATGCGGCTGGCCCAGCGCGGCATGTGAATGGAGGGCCGAGAGCGGCGCGGGTAGTCCCAGTGAGCGACCGAGCCGTCGTATTCGTCGCCTTCGGGGTGGCGATAAATTACTGGCTGACCGTCCGCGGAGTAGCGAGCCAGTCTGACCGCTGCGCTGGTTTTCTCGTCCACCTCCGTGGTCTCGCGCACCCACAGCCGGTCGCCGGTATTGCCGTACGGGCAAAGTCCGTTCGCTGAGTGCACAACGAACTCCGGAACGAATTCTTCCAGCCATTTCAGCGCAGTGCCTTTCACCGGCCGCCGCGTGACCGTCTTCCGATCTTCCAGGATGGCGCGCACCATCGGTGCCGAGAACAGGATCGGTCGTTCCTTTATTTGACTCATGGCTCGTCCTTGCCGCTATAGCGGCTGACTTTGAAGGGGGAGGGGTTACAGAGAGGGGTTGAGGCGTTTCAGCTCGTTTGCGTATGCGTTCCAGCCGGCGGTGTAGTTGTCACTGCCGCGATCAATAGTCCTGAATGGCTGAGTTTCGCGCTTTGGAGGCAGAGCCACCGCCACCGGCTCGCGCTGCCCCTGAGTCACTTCAGCCACTTCAGCCAGGGCGGCGCGGGTATTCCACTCAGCAGCATCAGCGATGATGGGATCGTCATCAACAAATACGCAGCTACCGGCATGGTCTCCTTTGATCCGAACATAATCAAAGCCTGTTATGGCTTGCACGGTGCAGCCGCAGAAGGGGCACGGCCACAAGGGTATGTTGTTGCTCATGGCTCAATCTCCCCAATAGCTCATGTCTTCATCAACGGCATCTGAGGGAGACATCTCCCATTCGATGGCGTAGGTTTCGTATAGCGACTCACACATATCCCAGCGCGCAAAGCCGGCGCGGTTCTGCATGTGGAAATAGGCGCGCAGTATCCAGAAGAATTTACTCATGGCTTTCAGCCTCGGCCGTTGGTTTGAGGGCGGCGCGTATTTCATCCGCCAGGTCGTCGTCATTCACGTACTCAAGAGCTGAGCGCAAAAGCACGGTACGGACAGCAACCAGGTGGCAAGACCGGAGCGTGGCGTCACGATATTTGTTGCGCTCAGTTTCCAGCTCATCAACCCGCTGATCCTGCACTGTGAGGCGCTGCTGTAGGGCCAGGTTCTCGGCGGACACGCGGTCGAAGTCTTCCCCATATATCCATTCGCCGTCCGTTGTTTCGTGCAGGGCCGACTTTCCGGCTACTGAGTAACGCTTCACGCTTTCCATACACCCTCCTGGGGCTTAACGCTGAATCTGTAGGCGGCATAGGGAACAGCCGCGTTGAGGGCGAGCACGCCTATCAAGAACCAGATCATTGGGGCTCTTTGCCGGGGCATGCCCGGGCGGTGGAGTGGGTTAGCGTGAGAGTTCTTTGGCGCGCTTCTTCGACCAAGCCAAGACATCCAGCACAACGCTCTTGCTGAACATGCTGCGCTGGCGGTAGTAGTCGACCGAATCGCGGGCAACGCTGAAGCAGATCCCCTCGGGAAACTTCAGCTTGCGCAACTCGTCATGCACGTTCTTTTCGATGAATTCATGAGGGGTCATAGAGCCACCCATTCGTTCTTGGCGTTGTAGTGGCCTCGCCATTCGCCAAGCTTGAAAACCAGCGTGCCGGGCGTGCACAGCCAGGCTGATTCGATGGGGCCGCCTTTTAGGCGGAAGCTTGATTTAAACGCCCGCAGGACGCGTCGGCGGATGCGTGCGCCCGATAGATCAGTCCGCTTGATGCGGAGGGGGGGGTAGGCATACGGTTATCTCCGGTCAGGCAGCTTGTACGCTGGCAACTTGGTGCGGGCTGTTAGCGATGAATACCGCTCGGGCAAAACCCTCTGGCGTAGCGCTGCGGATGTTGGCGCGCTCGGCACTGGGAGGGCATTTATGGATGCGGTCGTCCGGCGGGCCAAGGCTCATGTCCTTGAACTGCTCAGGCATCGAGAACCCCCCCCAGTCCAGAGGCAGGTCTTCTTTGTGTAGTTGTCGTTCGGGCAGAAACCAGTGAAGTGCTCAGGGCTGAACGTATGGTCCGGCTTTCGCCAGAAGCTGCTGATCTGGCTTACTGGATTCTCGGCAAACCACGGAGCGCCTGATAGCTCGCCGATGATCTGGCATTGCCAAACGACATGCATTGCCTTGAACTGAACCGCGGGGTCGGCCTTGCGCTTTGCCTCAAACCAGCGAGCACCGCTGACAGCCAGGTCGGTGCACGGCGGGAATCCTGCAACAAAGGCAACGCGCCCAGTAGTGATCGCCGCCCTCAGAACGCGCCACGCTTCAGGATGGTCAATGATGTGGCCGACCTTGGTTATCCTCCCATCACGATGCACACCAGCAGGGTGTTGTGGGTCAATCAATATGACTTCGTAACCAGCCTCAACCCATGGCGCGGCCATCACGCCGGTAAGGTCGCAGAGGAAGATCGCTATTTTATTTGAGTGCATGGCTTCGCCTCGCCGGTTGGCGTGATTCGAGTTTGTGGGCTATTGGTTGATGGCCCGGCATGAGGCCGGATCAGGGCATGTTGCTTGTTCCGCAGTTCTGGCAGTCTTCCCGGTAGCGCTGCGCGTCACTTATGAAGCGACCACAACCGTCGCAGTTGAACATCATCATGCGTGGCAGCTTAGGCTTGACCAGCTTGATACCGGTGCCGCGCAGAGCCTCCTTGATGTTGACGTCGTCGCGCTCGACCAGGCGGCGCGCGAACTTGTCGATGTATGGCTTGGGCCACACGACGGCGCCTGACTGGCCGAGTCGGCCGATCATCTGAATTGTTTCGCTGGCCGGCACAACAGCAGCCTTGCGAAGGTCGCTGGAGAACTGTCCGTCAGGCTTCAACCAGATGAGGTTGTTACCGTTCCAGCACTGCGGCTTTTGGATGTAGAACTCAGGCGCGCCCGGGAACTGGTCCAGGGCTTCGCTCAACGTCACATGCTGGCAGTCAACACCGACGCGCGCCCTGGCATCGACATAGGCCTTAGGCCACGGGATGTCGGTGTCGCGGTGATCGCAGGCGCCGTCCTTGGTGAAGACCTGAGCCTTATCCAGGTCGGTGACGTATCCGGAGCCGCCGAATCCCCAGAACGACAGGCCATCGCCCACGTACGCGTGACTGCGGCTGTCTTGAAGGTAGAACTGATCGTCCATGGATTATCTCCAGTCAGGCGCCGCCCTCCGTGACCGGATGCGCAGCGTGGGGTAGGGGTTATTCGTCGTGGCAGATGCGAAGGGATTCGCGGTTGGTGATTTATCTTTTTCCGTGATTTTCGTGGTAGCCGTACTTCTTCTCAGCCGCCAGCCTTGCCTGCTTAGCAAAGAACTTCAGTCCGTAGCTGCCGATGCGGATTAGCTTTCCGCCGGATCGGATAGATGCAACCCACTCGCCAGTACTCCTGTCGTAATGAACGCCAGAAGCACCGCTTTTATTGTTGGAAAATATCTTCAGATTTCTGGAATTTTCAGCGTTAGAAACCCTTCTTAGATTTGACCACGCGTTATTTGTGCGGCAGCCGTCTATATGGTCTATTTCAGAGGCTGGGTGGTCGCCATCCATGTACAGAAATGCAAGGCGGTGGAGTAAATAGCGCTTACCGAACAGCCAGGCCTCAAGATATCCATTGGTGTTCGGTCTACCGGCGACATCCCCCGCAGATGAGCGAAGCGGCGGAATCAGCCACTTGAATATGCCGGTTTCAGGGTCATATTCCATTCGCTCCTTCAAGCTATTCTGAGTCACAAGATCAACAGATTCTCGAAATTTTCCGCTCATTGCGATGCTCCAGCTGTTCTGGGTCGATTATTTCGTCGCCGCCGTCTTTGCGAATCATCAGCAGGCTTTGCAGCCGAAAATCTTTCAACACATACTTGCTCAAGCAGGTTTCGTGTCGCGGAGCCGAAAGGAACTGCGCAGATCCAGCCGGGCCCAGGCCATGCAGATGGTGAATCATCAGCGTCATGGCCTCGCCCTGTTCCTCAATACCGTGCCAGTCCATCAGATCGGCAAGTGCTTGGCGGGTGCCGGCCAGCGTGTGCATCCGCAACTCCTCTTCGCCGCGGCTCTTTCGCTTCGCCGCGGTCTTTGCTGACCGGTCTTTCTGAGCTGCAGCCATGGCAGACCTCCGTTATTCCACTGGTCGGCAGTGCCAACCAGGTCTGTCGTTTGCGTTGTTGGGTGCGGAAACGTCTCACGCTGCGACCTTCACCTGGTGCCAGGCGCCGACCGCTTCGAATATCCGGTAGGCCTGTGCCTCTTCGAGCGACACTACGTCCGGAATCGCAATCCATCCTGACGCCACCAGGTGCATCGGGTTGGCGCTGTCTCGGATCTCGCGGTAGCAGTGCTCGATGACTTCCTCCAGGTGGTCGGAGAGATACATGCCGTCAGGCGCTACCTCGACGGACTTAAGGTAACGCTTGCCGGCGTGGTCGTCGCACAAGGCGCTGAGGTAAATCGTCCAGCGGTGAGGGATCTCGCACACGGCCTGGCCGATTTTCCCGGGCGCGATGTTCTTGAGCGACTTGTAGTTGATCATTCCCTGCCGGCCGCTGGGGTCGATGTTGACCACGGCGACGTGGTTGGTGCGCACCAGAGAGCGGCAGGAGCGCTCAACCCTGGCCTTGATGTTGTTGGGCTTGCGGACCTTGCTCATGCTGCCTCCCGCGCTTCCCTTTGGACGGGAAAGTCAATTTTGTACTCGGCGATCAGTCGCAGCAGAACCTTTGCGTTGATCTCCAGCTTCCTGGCGCAGGCCGCCCGGGTGCAGCCGATATCCCGGATGGCCTTGATGCGCTCGACGAGGGCGAGGTCCTTTGCCCGGGCAGACGCGCAGCGGAACCTCAAGCCGTTCTGCCGGGCAATGCGCCTCAGCGTCATCCGGCTGATACCCAACTTGGCGCTCATTTGGTCCTGGGTTAGGCCCTCAAGCATCATCCTTCGAATCTCAGGGACAAGAACCAGCTCCGCCTTAAGCGATGCCGCCGACCCGCGACTGGCAAACGTGATGCCGTAGGCTTCCGCGATCATGTTGGCCCGCCGTGTAGTGATGTGCAGTTCCTTGGCTGCCGCCACCACGCCTTTTTCGTAGCAGCCGGCAAGCTTCTTGGCAATCCCGGCCTCGTAAGCCTTCTTCTTGGCCTCCCGGGCTGCGCGGATCGCGAAGTTTCGCTGGGCTGGGGATTTCTCGCTGGCCGCCGACGGCGCAATCACCTCGCTGTTGAACGGGCCGGGATTGAACAGGCTCCGGCTTGTGGGGATCACGTCGATGACCCGGCCCTGGGCCAGATATCCGTCCATGGCCTGGGCCAGCCAGGCGCGGTCATTGTCTTTCTGTTGGATGCTGCTCAGTTCAAGGCTGATCATGACGCCCTCACTTAATGCGAATCGCGCTATCACCGCGCTCAAGGTGGGCCCAGGTGGGTTCGGGCAGTAGCTCATGCTCGGCGTCTTCGCCGGCGGCCATGCGCTTGCGAACTGCCTCGTTGTGATCGCGGATCTCTTTGAGCTTGGCGGCGATCGCATTCTTGTCTGGCGCGATACTGGTTTTCACAGCGGTCAGCTCGTCCGGCACTGCATCCTCGTTGTCGACAATGACCTTCTCCTTGCCCTGAGCCAGGGTGATGGTGAACAGCGGGCGCTTGATGGACTTGAGGCCGGCGGCCTCCATATTCCGGCGCAGGTAATCGCTGATCTGCGCCACGCTGTTGGTCTTCACGCGCTTGAGCTCGGCCAGGCGCTCGATCTCGTTGTCGATAGCCGTCACGTCGCTTTCGATGTTCCGGCGCAGCATGACGATGTTGTCGGCCTTCACCTCGAATTCGCCCTGAATCTCATCCATGGCGTATTGCAGGGCCTCTTTCAGGCCCTCGTCGTCGGTGTCAGCCATGCCTTGAAGCTCGGCCAGCTTGCCGGTGAGTGCGTAGAGTTGGGTCATGCTGCTGTCTCCTGTTTCGGCTCAGAGAGTTTTTTCCACTCAAGGGAAATCCGGGCGGCGCCTTTCTCGTCCTTGCGCAGCGTGAGCTGGCGGACGGCTACGTCGTGGATCTTCTTCAATTCGTGCGGGGTCTGAGCGCCTTGCATGGTGTCGATGACTGACTTGATGTAGTCGAGGCGATCCTGCTGCTGCTTGGCGATTTCGGCGTCCTTGTCGACCGCCTGCTCGATCGCTTCCTCTTCCTGGCGCTGCTGGACGTAATCGCGATCGTCGAACATGCCCAGGAACACGTCAGCGCTGAAACCGAGCATCGAAAGGGACTTTTTGATTGCGTCGGTGAGGGACTTTTTCGGCGCCTCGCCGTCCGTGGTGGTGCCGAACTTCGATTTGTAGAGGTAGGGCGTGCAGCCGTACTGCTCCAGCTCGCCGCGTTCGCCGTCGATCTTGAACCAGAACAGGATTTTCACCGTGTGGTTCAGCTCGAAGCCCAGGCTGGCGCGCTTGTCGCCTTCGCCGACGAACATCTCGGCGCCCTTGTCGAATCGCTCCTCTGTCACTTTCCAGCCGAAACCGAT
This sequence comes from Pseudomonas sp. R4-84, assembly GCF_054130985.1. Classification (NCBI taxonomy): domain Bacteria; kingdom Pseudomonadati; phylum Pseudomonadota; class Gammaproteobacteria; order Pseudomonadales; family Pseudomonadaceae; genus Pseudomonas; species Pseudomonas sp. R4-84. The sequence continues at coordinate 3,544,707 of NZ_CP096390.1, read as the reverse complement.
GCCAACAGGACCGAAAACCTCGGTGGCCTTCATGATCATGGCCGTGCCGTTCAGGCTGGTGATTTGCTGGCCGCCGACCTTGGCGTCTTTGGTGTATCGGGTATCGGTCTTTTCGACCTTCTCCCAGATCTTCATGTTTTTATCGGACATGACTATTTCTCCGCGCCACCGGAGAGGGGCGCTGTGGAAGGGTTATTCGGCTGGAGGGGCTGGGAGTGGCTGCCAGTGCGTCACGCCCCGGCTCAGGTACATTTTCGTGTAGAGCTGGGTTCCTGCCTCGTCCAGGCCACAGGTCACATCACCGAAGTAGTCTTGGATGTGAACCATATCTATGCCGCCTTTCGGCCATGCATGGCGTTCAGCGTGCGGCGAGGTTCCGTCGGCGTAGGCCAGTACGGAGTCATCTTTCAGCTCGGGCAGCCTGTCGCTAACTTTGATCCAGTTGTCCACGGGGAATCCTTGCCGCGACGCGCGCAGCGCTTGAAGGTGTGAGTCAGGAGGTGATGCGATCGGCGAGGGCGCTTAGCAGCATCATGAAAGTCCAGAAGGTGATGGCCGAGAACGACCCGCGTCAGATCAGGAAGCGCCTGGCGCGCTGACGGGCTGTCACCGCAGCACCTGCGATATCTGAGTGACCGAGCAAGCCTTGGAGCGCTCCTGTACTACGGTGTAGGCCAGCATGGTGATGAGTAGGGCGGAGGCGAAGATCCAGGCGAGGGCTTTCATTGCTCCACCAGCCTGCCGCGAGGATCGACAGCCCAATCGCCTTCCATGAAGGCTGCGTTATCGCGACAAGTTGGGCGCCAATCGCCCTTTACCGGGCACTCCAGTTGGCAGACGAGGGTTTCACGCGGGCGCTTCAAAATTCCATCCAGGTCGTCGACCTGTTCGTCAACCAGGGACTTATATATTGGAGTGGTCATGCCGAAACCCTCTTGAGGTGGTCGTTGCGCTCGCAGAACTTCAAGTCCAGCTTGTCGCGGTATGTGTTTGCTTCATGGCGCGGGATCAACTCGGCGAACTCGGCCATTTCGATCATCCCCATCAGGTAGGTGCGGTCAGGGATTGGCGTACAGGACCGGGCCATTTTTGCGATCTCCAGATCCAGGCGGGATGTTGCGAGTGGATTTTTCACAGTTCGTCGTCCTCTGCCTGGGCGATCAGTGCGTCATCGGCCAAGGGCTCAAGTAGGGCCTGTGCGATTTCGCCGAGCTTGCCGAAGGGGTGTTCGCTGGGGCCCTTGAGCTCGGCGGCAGCCGTCTTGTCGACCTGGCCGCGCTCGACCGCCATGAGCAGGAACCCGAGCGCCGGCGTGCCAACTTCGCCGTCGGCAAGTCTGCCGTTTGCGAACTCATCGATAGCCAGCGCGAGCTGCACCTGGGTCACGCCCTGCGGCTTGCGCATCCGGCGCTGGAACGAAACGTCACCGCCGAACCGGACAAGCTGCTCGACCGCGTTGCACAGCCACTCAGCCCGAGCAACCTCCCGAGGGCTCTCGCTCACCATCGGAGGCAACTGCGCGTCGTGCATGGCCTGACAAATCTTCAGTGCGGCGTTCATGGCTTTGTCCTCTGGTTAAGCGCTCGGTAGCGGCGCACATAGCCGTCGGTGAGGCGCTTGATGATTCGGGGGTAGCGGTCGGGGTGGTGCAGGCGGCAGGGCAAATGCTCGCGGCCCCAGCCTTCGTGGTCGCAGTAGTCGCAATCACAATGCTTGCGGAGTAGGGCGGCGGCTTCGGCGCGGCATGCGGCCCGGAGGCTGAACCACCGGCGGCCACCGCCACGGAACACTTCAGCCTGTTCAGTCGTGACGGTCATGGCGACCTCCAGTGTTTGGGGTTAGGCGGTGGCTTTGGCGATGGCGGAGATCTGCTTTTCCCACGCCGAACAGAAGTCCTCGTAGTCACTGCTTTCAAGCCACTGCGAATGGACTGAATCGCAATCGCCGCTCGGCGTCGTGCGTTGCAACCAGGCCTCGAAAACGCGCTGCTCCTCGTTTTCAGTAACATACTTAAGCGCGGCAAGCAGATCCGGAGCAGCGATAATCAGGCTCGCATTGGCGCCAGCCTCTGCGCAGCTGTAGACGCTGCCTTTGTTCCTGCGCCGATGGATCTCCGCAATGGTGTCGTCATTGCCGTAAGTCTCGATATAGCGCCTGCCATGATCGTCCTGGACGAACCATGGCCCCGGCGTGTGCTTTGATTCCATGACTCTCTCCATCTGGTTGATCCAACAAATTCCGGCTGCACACGATCCTTCCGCTGGTTGCCGTGGGGCGCGGTGTCATGTGCATGCGGGATTGGTCGGGCTGTGGGAGCGAGGTGGTGGGGGAATCGCCGTTTTTGAGCTGATTCCGTCCTGTAACACCCGGTTTAGAACGTTTTCATTGTGGTGGGCTTTGTGGGAGCGAAGTGGGTCCGCATGTGCGGGCAGAATCCAATTTATCCCCGGCAGGTAGGGTAAGGATTCGGGCCCCTGCCGTTTGTTGCGGTGATGCAGGTGGGCGGTTATAGGCCGCAGTTTCGTCCGCATCCGTCTGCCCACTCAGTGAATGGGCAGAGGTGATGCTTCATGCTGCGAAAAGCTCTTGCTGTGTTGGCTGTGGGGCGCAGCGCTGGATACCGGCACGTATGGCTGACTCCAGAAGCTCGGCGTCTTGCTCAAGCTCAGGGAAGGCCCCGGCGAACTCGCTCACCGCACCGCGAATCGCTGTCGCTTCACGCTGCAGGGCTGGGATCACGATGCTGCGCATGTTGCCGATGGTGCGCAGATCAAGGCTGCACTCCCGGCAGAGCCGGATGTAGTCGAGCATGTACTTGGGCATGTCGCGCCCTCCAGGTTGTTGGCTTTCAAATACCTCCCGGGGGTGTGAGAGGCATTTGTAAAGCCAGATGGCCGACCTGAAACAGCAGGGGGCCATCTGTTTGTTGCTCGGAACCTCATGAGCGGATCATTTCCTCGGGATCAAATCCGAACTCACGGCAAAGCGCGGCGGCAACGCCAGAACCAACACCGAACGCATCACGCACAAGCGCCCAGCGATATTGCCCATGCTTGGTTCGGTATTTGCTGGGGCCCTTGAGGTTTCGAATGGCGCTCCGGATAAGGTCACGCTCTTCGATCTCGCATCCGCTCAACTTCATCACTTCGGCATCCTCCGGTTGTTTTCCCAATGCACCCGATCGCCCAGGTGCATCAGTGAAAAATTCCGTGTTTCTCCGCACCCGCTTACCAGGTCATTCACTCAGTTCGGTCAACACCTCGTCCGCCGTCGCAGTGGGCTGCGCGTTGGCAGGCTTTCGGGCCTGTCGGATCGCCGGTCGCCGGTAGAGGCAAGTGCGGTTTTGTTCATCGGTTTACTGACCTCCCACCGATGGAGCCGGGAGTGACCTAACCGGACTGGCCGGGTAGTCGTTCATGGCGCTGGTTGTTAAAGAGCGGCGGGTCTGTTGAGGCCCTGGCGAGTCGCTGTGGCGTCTCGATGGATGTAGTTAACCATCGGTATATTTTTACGTCAATACCGATGGTTAATTTATTTTTCGAAGGCGTGCGATATGCTTCGCTTAATACTGGATGGATGTACAGTTAACAGGTGGGTGATTATGAGGACACAAAAAAAACAGGAAGGGCAGGGACGGTACGAGAAAACCGGTATCGGGCGGCTCGGCCTAAGGGTTTCAGAGATGATCAATAGCCCAATCGCGCAGCTACAGCGTCGGGTGACGATTCATCGCCTGGACACGGACGGAGACCGGGAATGGGAGGAGGTAATGGGCGTGTTATCCGAAACGGACGGCATAGACATGACGTTCAACGACGATGAAACGGTGACCCTGAGGTGGGAGGCGTGCGCCGATGAGGAGCGTGCAGTTGAAGTTATCGAGGAGGAAGATGAGGTAGCGCCTTTCTGACAAGCAGCAAAAAGCCCGCTCAGCGGCGGGCTTCGGAGCCTGCTAGATAATCACTGGGAGAATTTGACTTCCGTCGCTAGCGCTTCCTTAGCCGACCGATACTCTGACTTGGCTCGGACGTCGGGCGGACTGTACGGGCTCATGGTCGTAAGATAGGCCGACCATTTGGCGTATAGCTCCTTGGCGAGTTCGGCCTGCTTAGCCGGAACTTTTGCAGATCTCAGTCTGGCAACGGCCGCATCGCTCTCAGCCCTCGCATGCTTATTACAGTCGAGCAGTGACTGACTGTATTCTGCGATGCCCTGGCGGTTTCCATACCTGACAGCGTAGCTTCCGGTTACGGCTTCGAGCTCGCACTGGAAGATTGGGATATCTAGCTGCCGCGCAAAATTGGTTGCCTCAGGCGCCTTGATGTCATGCTCAAACTTGATAGGTTTGAAAGCGTGCGGCGCTTTAGCGGGGGCGGCGGCTGGCGACTTTTGCTGTGGTGCTACGCATCCGGTCAAGGCAATCGTCAATGCAGCAAGCAGAGTGCTGGTTTTCAAGAGCATGGTGTCCCTCCCGTAATTGAGCGAGCACTTTACCATTCGCAGTGTACAGCCACCATTGGCTGGGTGGGGAAGGGTAGAATGGCTTTTTATCCAGAGTGTGAGAAATGGAAGCTAACGAGGTAATTGACGCGCTCGCCGAGCAAGTCAAAGACGCAAAAAGCAGAGACCTTAAAGAGGTATCCATCGAAAGCCTGGAGATGTACATGGCTGCTTTACGCGCGCACGTTGAAAAGCTATCTCCGCTGACCGAGGCAAACAACGAATTCCAGAGACAGGCCACTGAGCATGCGTTCCAAGATCGACAGGCAATGTTCAGGACGGTTATAGATTCAGGTCAGGCCGCACTGAAATCGAGCATTCTTGTCGGGGGAGGCGCTGCGGCGGCGTTATTGGCGTTCGCCAGTTCAGCGTGGAAGGCTCTCAATACAGCTGGCCTTGAACTGTTGGGCTTGACAGTGTTTGTGTTGGCTTGCGGCGTGGTCTTGGCTGTTATCGCCAGCGGGTCCACGTATCTTTCTCAGGGGCTCTATCACGACGGGATGGGTAAACCGCATAACTGCTGGGAAGATCGTGCAGGCAATGCATTGCGTTATACGTCGCTGACTCTGGTGGCTATTTCCTATGGGCTCTATGGATGGGCATGCTGGAATATTTATCGAGTGATGGGCAGCTTTTCCGTTGACAGCTATATCCCTCTCGGTTGACCAGAAGCGAGAAGCCCGGCGCTGGGCCGAGCTTTGATCAGGATACGCGGTCGAGTATTTTATCTCGTATGGCCTGGCCGTCAGCCTCGTTGCCGGCCAGGCTCAATCGCTCAGCGATTCGCATCAGCTCGACGGCTGACCACTTGAGGTCGGAGGCGATGCCCTCGAGGTCGCGACGCAGGTCTTGATTGGGTTTGGTGAGGGTCATGGCTCTATACCAGGTTGGCATTCCATACCAGCAGCACCCGCGCCTGGATGTAGGTTTCGTCCGCACGGATCGTCCGGGGCGGGTGAAGACCGTTGTCCGAGATCATGCTGAGCTGATCATCACCGACCCACTGGAGCCGCTTGATGTACAGGTGGTCGTCCCAGGTGAACATGTAAATTCCATCCCCAACGAACTCCCGAATGCTGATGTCGACGAGCAGCGGGTCACGGTGCTTGATGGTTGGCGCCATGGACTGGCCCCACCCCGTCACCATCTTGAGGTGAAAGTGCTCTTTGAACTCGACACCCATCTCGCGTAGATGCTGCGGGCTAACCCGGACGTCCTGGAGCATCTCGGGATAGTCGTGCGGAATCTGTCCTCCGCCCATGGCGGCACGGACGTCGTAGTGGGCGATCCATACCTCATCACCGACAGCGCCTGGGCTGTAGAAGTCCAGCTCGATTACCCCACCGCCATCTTCAGCCTGAGCCACAGCAAGCAACCGCCTGCGCGCGTCCTCGGAAATATTTTTCCCGCTCCGACTCAGCATTTCCCGAACAGCATCGGCAGCCGTCCCGCCGATCGAGTCGGTGGCGACGTCCGACTTTGCAACCGGAGCGCTGGTCATATTTCGAATCTCTTTCGCCAGGCGCGGACTGAACGCTTCCACTGGCTCTTGAATCATGCGAGCCAGAACTGCCGCGAACTGGGCGTTCAGCGGGTTGATCCCCTTGAAATAAAGGTTCACCGCAGCAGGCGTCATGCCGGCCGCATCGGCGATTTTCTTCTGACTTAGCTTCAGCTCGTTCTTCTTCGAGAGGAACAGGGCGTGCGCGGCTTCGCACTCGGCCAGGCGGTCAGGGGGCAGGATTCGTTTCTTCGTCATCGCGCGAATGTATACCAACGGTTAAAAATAAGAAGAAACCATCGGTATTGATTAAAAATTAACAGATGGTTAATATCAGCCTCATCTACAACCGAGGCTTGATCATGAACGAGACCCCCCTCGACAAGTTTGTTGCTGAAAAAGGGCAGTCCGAAGCCGCAAGGCTTCTTCGTGTCACTGCCCCGGCAATTCACAAAGCGCTAATCGCGAAACGGGACATCCGCGTCCTGGAATTGCCCGACGGCAGCTTTCAGGCCCAGGAGCAGCGTCCGTTTCCGTCTCAGAAATCCGCCGCTTAAACCCATTCATCCACTAGGAGAAAACCCAGCATGTACATGGACCCCAATCAAAAGCGCGCCATTCCGGTGAAGGTTCGATTCGAACCGGTGCTTGATCGGATTCTGCGTAAAGCCGCAACCAAGACCCGCATGCAGCACGCGACCTACCTGTACGAAATCATCGAGTGGGCCGTAGCCAACGGCGTGATCGAGGAACTGATGCAGGACAAACAAGAAGATATCGCGGGCTGAAGCCCCTTTGGAGGGCCAAATGACCGTAGAGCTTGAAAGGCTGCCTCCGCGGACTCGACAGCGAGTGGAGGAACTGATGCGCGTGAACGGCTGGAGCTTCAGCCGTGCGATCAACGAAATGACGGAAACCGCCATTGCCTGTGGCGCGCTTTCCGAAGTTGGACGGAAGAAGGCGCCTGTCCTTCAGCTGGTGACCCCAATGAGGGCCTCGGGCAGGGACTCTTCGGGGTAATCCAGAGGGCCTCTGCCAAATTCAGGACGAAAAAAAGCCGGGGTAGTGACCCGGCTCTCTTAAAACGCGTTGTGGAGCAAATCATGCACCAATCCAACCAAACGATCAATACCCCGGCCAATGTCGCGACACGTTTAGCCGGATCTGAAAACGTGTCGCGAAAAACCATGTCATCGCGAGAGATAGCCGAGCTGACCGGGAAGGCTCACTTCCATGTGAAGCGCGACGTTCTCACCATGCTGAAAGATCTTGGCGAGGATGCATCCAACTTTGGATGCATCTATCTCGACCCACTGAACCGCGAGCAGACCGAATACCTGCTTGACCGCGAACATACCGATTGCCTGCTTACCGGCTACAGCGCCGCTATGCGGATGACTGTGATTCGCCGCTGGCATGAACTGGAGGCGCAGGCCGTCCAACCTGTTGCCATGCCGTCCTACGCCGAAGCGCTGAGGCTTTACGCCGACCAGATCGAACAGACAGCAGTACTGCGCGTCGAGAATCATCAGCAGGCCGTGAAAATCCACTCCATGGAAAACCTGTTCAAGGAAGGCATGACCCATACCCAGTTCTGCAAGGGTCTGAATGGGGTCAACGTCATGCAGGTTGGCAAGTACCTGGAGACCCGGAACTGGCTCTACAACGAGAGCAAGACCGGCCTGCGCCTGCGCGTGGCTTCCTATGCCCGCGACAAGTACATGACCGAGCACCAGCACGAAGTCACCCCGCACGGTAAGGACGCCTTCATCTCCTACACGCCCGTTCTGCTGAAGAAGGGTGCCGCCCGGCTGTACGACCTGTACCTGGCCGGCGAGTTGCCCATGAAGAAGACCTGGGACGGCCTGTTCACTCACGACAAAGCATTCAAGGGGGCCGCGTGATGGCTCGCATACGCACCGTCAAACCCGAGTTCTGGTCGAGCGAGCAGGTCATGTCCTGCCGCCCGCTGGCTCGGCTGTTGTTCATAGGTATCTGGAACTTCTGCGACGACGGCGGAAACCACCCGCTGTCGGCCAGGACCATCAAGGCTCTGGTCTTCCCTGGCGACGACATCACCGTCGAGGAGGTCAGTGGCCTGCTGGGTGAGTTAGAAGGCGCCAACCTAACCCTAAGCTACTGGATCGATGGCAAAAACTACCTGCATGTCCGTGGCTGGAAGCACCAGAAGATCGAGAAAAAGAACTTCAAATACCCGGCCCCTCCTTCTGAATTCGACGAACAGTCGGAGAGCGGTCGTCGACAATTCGCCGAGGAGTCGTCGACCAGTCGCCGACCAATCGACCCCGTAAGGGAAGGGAAGGGAATAGGAGAAGATCAACACAACACTCTACGCGAGGAGCAGGAAAATCCCGCCGACCCAAAAGCGCCAACCGAGATGACCCTTGACTGGGTGCCCGACGAGAAGCTGCTGAAGGCATACGCGTTCCGAATGGCAATCCCGGTGGCCGCATTCACCGCCGACGCCACCGCCGCCTTCGTCTGCCACTACTCGGCATCCGGCCGCATCGAGACGCAAGCGTCCTGGGTCAGCCTGCTGGTCAAGTGGGTGAAGCGCGACACGGCCACGGCCAACAACGTCCACCCGTTCCCTGGGCGTCGACAGGCCAATGGCCCCGACTTCGACGATCAGACCTGGGCTGACAATCTCGAGGACGCGCTATGAGCAACAAGCCAAAGCCGCCGCGAAGCGCTGCGCAGCTCATGAAGGCCGCAGGCGCGACCGAGGACCTTCCCAGCGCAATGGCAGGGTACAAGCCTCCAGCGCTGCCAGTCATGCCAAAGACTCTGCCGCCGGGCACGGTGGACGTCGTCAATGCCTTGTTCAAGGAGCTGCAGGCCATCTTCCCGGCCTGGAAGCAGGCATGGCCGACCGATGCCGCGTTGAGCACTGCCAAGCGCAGCTGGATCAAGGCGTTCATCGTCGCCGAGATCAATACCCTGGAGCAGATCCGCTTCGGCATCGAGCGCTGCCGCTCGCTGGGCACGGACTTCGCGCCGAGCGTTGGCAAGTTCATCAAGCTCTGTCAGCCGACACCGGAGATGCTCGGGATTCCGCCGCACGACAAGGCGTTCCGCGAGGCGCTGGTAAACGCCCACCCGAGTCGGTTCGGGAATCGCACCTGGTCGCACCCAGCCGTGCGTCACGCCGCGCTGCAATGCGAGATGCACAACCTGGGCGACCTGATCCCCGAGAAGGCCAGCAAGGTGTTCGACAGGGCCTACGACATCACCATCCGCATGCTGATGCAAGGGAAGCCGCTGGAAGACATCGCCGTTGGCATCGGCCACGACAGCCAGAAGACCGAGCTGGAGCGCGCCGAGGAATACGCCAGCCACCGCCAGGCGCGCCTGCTGGAAGTCCAGGCCATCCCATGCAGCGGCGCAGCAGCGCGGGCTCAGTTGATGGCGAAATTTGGAAGGAAATCGCGGGAGCAACGGACATGAAACGAGCATCCCCAGTACAGCTACGCCAAGCCCTTGAGGTAGCCAACACCCTGGTCAAGCACGGCATCCACTTCGTGTGCATCCCAGTCATTGACGAGGCGGACGCCATGAACCTTGCCGGCCAGGCAGCTCAGCGGTTGGAGCGGTTGATGTACGTCGATAAAGCGCAGGAGAAGCGGGTATGAGCGAATTCGTAGAGGTGAAGACTGCTGAACGCAAGTCGCTGGGCTTCATGTATCTGGCCCGCCGGGCGTGCGGAAAGGTCTCTGCATCCTGCTGGGATGACAAAGGCCAGGAGAAGGACACCGCCAAGTGCGTAGCTGCATACATCAAGCGCGGCGACACCGTTGAGCGCGTCGAGCGTTTCGAAGGTGATCCACAGCCAGAGTGGATATGCCGCCCAGGGTGTAACGACTGCGCGGGGAGAAAGCCATGAGCCAGTACGACGAACCGAAGCGTCTTGCCGAGGATCTTGTTGCAAAGCGCGAGCTGCAAATCCGTGAGGACTGTAGCAACGAAGATTACGACGCATGGCATGCGGCAGAAATTAAGTTTGAGGAAGAGGTAGGCCCCAAGGTCTTCCTGGCCCTGATCGCCGAGAACCAGCAACTCACCAACAACCGCGATATGTGGCGCGGCCAGTGCGATCGACAAAGCGAAATGCTCAGGCTCGCACACGACATGGAGACTCAGCTCAAGGCCGAAGTCGCCGGCCTAAAAACCGGCTACCAAGCCTACGAGCAGGTGAATGCTGAGCTGAAGGCTGAGGTGGAGGCGTTGCGCAATGCGTTGCGGCCATTGCTTGCCCATTGGGACGACGTGCGACCTGGTGAATCGCTCAATGTCGACGCCGCCCGCGCCGCCATGGGCCAGGGAGAGCAGTCATGAACGTATTCAGCATTCTCAGTGTGATTCTCGCCGCGGTCAGCCTGATCCTCATTGGTCTTGTGATGCTGGTGGTCGATAACTTTATGTTCGCCGCGGTTCCGGCCGTGCTCGCCGCCACCTACCTGGATCACTTGGGCATTGAGAAAGACCTCCGTGATTTCCTGGCTGAGGGGAGGGCTCGCCATGACTGACAAAATCTCCGTCAACTGCCAGGCCAAGCTCTCCGAGGCCATCACCCGGCTCAGTGCTATGTTCCGCGACAAGAAGTTCGTGGTGGTCTCCCTGCGCCCGGGCAAGGACCGCACGCTCGACCAGAACGCGCTGTGGTTCGCGATGTACAAGCGGATCTCCGAAATGACGCCAATCGGCGATCCGGCCGACGCCCGCCGCTACTGCAAGCTGCACTTCGGTGTGCAGATCCTGCTCAACGAGGATTCAGGGTTCCAGGCGGCGTGGTACCGGGTCATGCGCCACCTCCCTTACGAGGAGAAGCTGGCCTTGATGGGCGAGCACAAGCTGTTCGGCCCGGACGGATTCCCGGTGACCAGCCTGTTCAATCGCGCCCAGGGCATCCAATACACAGACCGCATGGCTGCGTACTTCACCGGCCAGGGCGTGGTGTTCTCCGATCTGCTGAGCGAGGTGGCGGCATGAGCCTCACTGCAAAGCAGCCGCGCGCCAAAAGATGCCGAGTCGCCGAATGCAGGGCCGCATTCGTCCCGCAGCGCCTGGGCCAGGCCGTATGCAGCCCAACCTGCGCAATTGCCGATGCTGCCACCAACCAGGCGAACCAGGAGAAGGCCCGCAAGTCCCTGGCCCAGGTCGAGCGCCGAGAGATCAAGGTACGCAAGGAGAAGATCAAGTCGCGCGCCCAGCATCTGAAGGACGCCCAGACCGCTTTCAACGCCTGGATCCGCGAGAGGGACGTCGGGCTGCCGTGTGTGAGCTGCGGAAGGCATCACAACGGCCAATGGCACGCCGGGCACTACCGGACCGTCGGCGGCAACCCAGAACTCAGGTTCGAACCGCTCAACGTATGGCGCCAATGTGCCCCGTGCAACAACCACAAGTCCGGCGACATCGTGAACTACCGCATTGAGCTGGTGAAGCGCATCGGCGCCGAGGCAGTCGAGTGGCTTGAAGGGCCTCATGAGGCCAAGAAGTACACCATCGAACAGCTGAAGGCGATGACCGCCGAATACCGGGCCAAGACCCGCGAACTGAAGAGGGGCCACGCAGCATGAAAATCAACTCAGCGCGCCAGGCTTGGCATGACTGCAATTACAACCCGGCCCCGGGTCAGGCCTCCGATGTCGTCCAGCTCGGCGTGGTGGTGCAGAACACGGAGCGCGGGCCAACGGCCAACCATGCCGTCCATGGCGCCCTGGCCGGTCACATCCAGTCCGCAATCGCCCGGCTTCACCCGCAGATCCGCGTGTTCGGGGATTACATGTACGCCGCCGCCCAGTGCGACGACATCCGGGAAGCAGCGGAAGAGGTGGTGTTTCTGCTGGTGCAAAGCCGGTCACCACGGATGACCGCGGCCAAGCGCGAGAAGCTGGAGTACGTGGTGAAGGGGGTGCTACGCCGGTACCGCCACATGCACCAGGGCGGCCAGTCTGCCAATGAGGACCCGCTCGCCAACGCCGAGAAGTTCCGGGCCTGGATGTGGCAGGTCTACGAAGTGCGCCTGGAGTCGTGCAACTGGGAGCGGGATTGGGGCGGCGTGCTGCAGTTGATCTTCGAGTGCTGCGAGGATCTGGACCGGAGAGCGTTGAGTCCGATTGCGGCGGTAATTTACGAAATGCGCGAGGCCGCTTGAGGGCCTATTGCGTTCCCGTGCGGCTGGTGATACCGTAACGCCACTGTTAGAGTTTTGCCTATGGCAACTTACTCAAATCACTAAAGAAACCCGGCCATTGTGCCGGGTTTTTTATTGTTCGCGATTTACCGCTGCCAGGGCGGCCTCACGGATAACCTGGACGCCGATTAGCCGGACAGTACGGCGTACGGAAATAACACCGGCAGCCCGCGCACCTTGACCTCACATGCTTTCCGGGTGGCGCGAGACTTGAGCGGCGAGATCGATGCAATAGGGCGTCGACGCTGCGAAGGCCTTCGGCAGACAGCGGGAAAGACTGCGCACCTATTCAGGGCCTCTGCACTTGCAGGGGCTTTTTCGTTTTCGGCTCCCCACACCCATAGCTCCGAGCTGGGAGTGCTGCTGGAGCTGATTCAACTTCGCCGCTGCTCCCCAGCGCTTGGCCGATCACACCGGCCTTTTTTCTTCCATACATGCACAGTCGGAGTCGAGCGCATGGAATTACTTCATCGCCTGTTCGAAAAGCTCGACTGGGCATTTGCTGGATTGATTGGTGCGATCGCCGCCAGCTTCTGGCACCGAGACGACCTGGTAGACCGAAAGGCCTGGGCCATCTTCATTTTCTCGGGTGCTGTCTGCGCCCATTACCTGACAGGCCTGATCAGTTCCTATTTCGGAGTGGTCGAGCCGCGCAGTGTTGCCGGTGTGGGCTTCCTCCTGGGGACCTTCGGCGGATCGCTTATCGCCGCCATCACCCGGGCCATCAAAGCCGCTGACCTCTGGGCGTTCATCCGCCAGCGGTTCGGGGGAGGCAATCCACCATGAATCTTGAACTGATCAACTCCATCGCCTGCGGCATGATTGCCTTGTGGGCGTCCTGGTGCGTGGTGAGCGGGAAAGTGAAGGACGGCATCCTTGGGAAGCTGATCTATTCGACGATCGCCATCAGCGCCTACGTGGTCGCCACTGGGCACAACAGCTTCCTATTCGGCCCGACCACTGCTGGGCTGACCCTTCACATCGCCCTGGCGCTGGCCGGCATCCGTCATCTGTTCATGGTCACCTACTGGCAACGGGTCAAGGCCTGGATCTGTCGGCACTTGAACTGCGAGCACTGCATGGGCTGCGAGAAGAAGAGGTAGGGCGCGACACGTTTCGCGCATCAACAAAATGTGTCGCGACACTGGAGATAGCCAAATGGCATTGACCCCAAAGCAGGAGGCCTTCTGCTTGGCCTACCTGAAGACGGGTAACGCCAGTGAGGCTTACAGGCAGGCATACACAGCAAACGATATGAAGCCGGCCACGATCAACCGCAAGGCCAAGGATGTGTTAGATAACGGCAAGATTGCGGCAAGGCTTGCAGAACTCAACCAATCGGCTGTCACTGACTCAGTGATGACCCGTCAGCGCGCCCTGGAACGCCTCAGCTTGATTGCCGAGACATCCATAACGGACATCCTTGAGTTCGATCAGCGCGAGATCGATGGCCCTGAGGGTCCGGTCAGCGAAACCATCTGGCGCATGAAGGACAGTGTCGAGATCCCGGAAGTGGCGGCGGCGACCATCAAGTCCGTGACTATGACCAAGTTCGGGCCGAAGATCGAAATGTACGACCGCCTGAGCGCGATTCAGCAGCTCGCCCGCATGCAGGGCTGGGAGTCGGCACAGAAGCACGACCACACCAGCAGCGACGGCAGCATGAGCCCCAAAGGGAAGTCGCTCGACGACTTCTACACTGGCGATGTACCAGCTTAACCCGAACCTTCGTGAGTTTTGGCGGATCAGGAAGCCGTACAAGCTTCTGAAGGGTGGGCGGTTCTCATCAAAGACCCAAGACGCGGGCGGCATGGCTGCCTTCCTGGCTCGCAACTACACGGTGAAGTTTCTTTGCATTCGCCAGTTCCAGAACCGTATCGCCGACTCGGTATACACGGTCATCAAGGAAAAGATTGAGCAGGCCGGCTGGACGGACGAGTTTGATATCGGCGTTTCGTCGATCAAACACCGCAAGACCGGCTCGGAGTTCCTGTTCTACGGCATCGCCCGGAACCTGAACGACATCAAGGGTACTGAAGGCGTCGATATCTGCTGGATTGAGGAGGGCGAAGGCCTGACCGAGGACCAGTGGTCAGTCATCGACCCGACCATCCGGAAGCAAGGTTCCGAAATCTGGATCCTGTGGAACCCGGACCTGATGACGGACTTCGTTCAGGCGAAGCTGCCAAGGCTGCTGGGTGACGATTGCGTCATCAAGCACATCAACTACGCCGACAACCCGTTCCTATCCGACACCGCGCGCGCCAAGGCCGAGCGGCTGAAAGAGGCGGATGAGGAGTCGTATAACCACATCTACCTCGGCCAGCCACGCACCAACGATGATGCGGCTGTCATCAAGTTCTCCTGGATCGAAGCTTGCGTTAACGCGCACCTGAAGCTGGGCATGAGCTTGTCCGGCGCCAAGGCTGTTGGGTACGACGTGGCGGACAGTGGCGACGATAGCAATGCATGCGCCCTGTTTGATGGGGCCATCTGCTACGACATGGATGACTGGAAGGCTGGCGAGGATGAGCTGAACGAATCAGCCATGCGTGCCTGGTCTCACGTCAAGGGTGGCAGGCTGATCTACGACAGCATCGGTAACGGTGCGCACGTTGGCTCGACCCTGAAGGCTGCACGCATCCATGGCGGGTACTTCAAGTTCAACGCCGCCGGCGCCATCGTCAATCCCGAAAAGGAATACGCGCCGAAGATCAAGAACAAGGACAAGTTCGAGAACCTGAAGGCTCAGGCCTGGCAGGATGTGGCCGACCGCATGCGCAACACGTTCAACGCGGTCACCAAGGGGCACAAGTTCAAGGCGTCCGATCTGATCAGTATTTCCGGTGACCTGCGGAAGATCGAGCAACTCAAGCTCGAACTGTCCACGCCACGCAAGCGCTACAGCAAGCGCGGCCTGGATATGGTCGAGACCAAGGACGAGCTGGCTCGGCGCAGTGTCGCGTCCCCAAACTTGGCTGATGCGTTCGTGATGGGTGCATGTCCGCACCTGGTGGCAAACGGAAGACCTATTCGCGACCTCCTCTAAACAAATCGGTGACTCCATGAGCAAGAAGGGCTTAGTGCCAGCCAACAAAAAGCTGGGCAAGGCCCTCACTCGGGCCCTGGTTGAGTACAACACCGGCACGAAGAACACCGCCGACGGCCTGGTGAACGTCGTGTCGGGGCTGGGTACTGAAAAGGCCAAGCGCTCACACAACCAGTTCCAGTACGGGTTCCTCAACGATTTCCAGCAGCTCGACGCGGCATATCAGACCAGTTGGCTTGCCCGGGCGATCGTGGACTACCCCGCCGAGGACATGACCCGCGAGTGGCGCACCCTCAAGTGCGATGACGCGGACGTGATCCGGGCCGAGGAAGACCGGTTGAACCTGCCGGCCATGGTCAGCGAGGCAACAAGCTGGGCGCGCCTGTACGGTGGCGCTGGCATCCTCATGCTGACCAATCAGGACCTGACCAAGCCGCTCAAGCCGGAGAAGATCAAGAAGGGCGACCTTTACCGCCTGCTGGTCATCGACCGCTTCGACATGACGGCGATGGACCTGAACCAAACCAACATCCTGGCTGCGAACTACTTGCAGCCGGAGTTCTACACCATCGCCGCCGGCGCTCAACAGATCCACTGGACGCACTTCGCCCGGTTCGCCGGTGCCAAGTTGCCACGCCGCCAGCGCGCACAGACACAGGGCTGGGGCGACTCAGAGCTGCGCAAGTGCATGGATGACGTGATGGACATCGTCGCCAGCAAGGACGGCATTGCCGAGCTGATGCAGGAAGCGAACGTCGACATCATCAAGCGCGAAGGCCTCTCGGATGAGCTGGCAAGCGATCAGGACGACGCCATCACGGCGCGTTACGCCCTGTTCAGCATGATGAAGTCCTCTATCAATCTGGCGCTGCTGGATGGTGAAGAGACCTACGACCGCAAGACCTTGGACCTATCCGGGGTTGCTCCGGTGCTCGACCTGCTCATGACCTGGATCAGCGGTGCGGCGGACATCCCGCTCACCCGCCTGTTCGGCACCTCCGCCAAAGGCCTCAACGCCACTGGCGAGGGGGACATGGACAACTACTTCAACTCGCTGTCCTCGAAGCGGTTGACGCAGATCGACCCGGGCCTGCGCCAGCTCGACGAAGTGCTGGTGCGCTCGGCGACCGGCCGCTGGCTCGATGACTTCAACTACGTCTGGAACCCATTCCAACAGCCTGACCTGGTCGAGATCGCTACCGCGAACAAGGCTAAAGCCGAGACCGACATCCTGTACAAGGACGCCGGGATCGTGCTGCCAAGCCAGATCATGCGCCGGTTGCAGGCCGAGGAGCTCTACCAGTTCGACGACGAGAAGATCGAAGCGCTGGAGGCTGATGAGGACCTGACCATGTTCAACGATCCGGTGGATGACGACGACAAGGTTGAATGACCATGGACATGATCGGCATCCAGTACAACGCCAAGCTGCAGCGGCTTGTGAAGCAGGTCAAAGCGGACATTGCCAAGGAGGTGATGCCGCTGATTCGCCAGCTTGCGCCGGAGTACACGCAGGACGCCGTAGCAACCGCTGACGCTTGGTCGGACCTGATCCTGAGCGCCATGTCCCGCCTGATGCAGAAGTGGCAGTCGGAGCGGGTCGGCTCTGGTGCTAATCGGTTAGCTGCCGATTTCGTCCAGTCGTCGCTCAAGAAGTCCGAACGAGACTTGGGCAAGTCAGCCGGTATCGACGTGTTCAGCGGCTCCAGCGTCATGCAGGACTACCTCAAGGCATCAGCTCAGCAGAACGCCCAGCTCATCAAGTCCATTCCGACCAAGTACCTGGAAGAGGTGCAGACGCTGGTGATGGCGAACATGCGCTCCGGCATGCGGCCCGGCTTCATCGAGAAGGCGTTGCAGGAGCAGTTCGGCGTCACCCGGCGCCGCGCCAAGATGATCGCCCGCGACCAGACATCGAAGATTCAAGGCGAGCTTGCCGAGAAGCAGCAGAAGAACGCCGGCTTCGAGTACTTCCAGTGGATCGACTCCGACGACAGCCGCGTCCGGCACCGCCATTCGGAGATCGCCAACAAGGTCACCGCCTACGGCAAAGGGATCTACCGCTGGGACAACTTGCCGCTGAGTTCTGACGGCAAGCCGATCAAACCCGGCTCTGACTACCAGTGCCGATGCATCGCGCGCCCAGTGAGCGCCCGCGAGGTCAAGGCCAACCAAGACGCAGGCAAGACAGCGCCTGGCGTTTTCAACTGATTCATCCACTCCGCGAGGCCGCAACATGAAGTGCACGGTTTTCGACCGGGCTGGGTATCGCATCACCCAGCGAGAGTACACCGACGAGGGCTTCCTTAAGGTCCCGGGCCGGGTAGCCCGCACCGGGATTCAGGAGTACCTGGCGCGCGAGCTTGGCCTCGATGGCGACCCCAATCGAATCGTTCGTGTGTATCGGCCGCCAGAAGAGGTTTTCGCGCCGGAGTCGCTGAGCACCTACGACGCCAGCGACATCACCAACGACCACCCGAAAGAGCTGGTCACGGCTCTGACCTACAAAGGCGTCGCCGTCGGCGTTGTGCGCGGGCCTGGACGACCAGACGGTGAGTTTGTCGCTGCCGACCTGATTGTGAAAGACCAGAAGACCATCACCGACATCAATGCCGGCAAGTGCGAAATATCTGCCGGGTACACCGCGATCTATGACGAAACGCCGGGCGTCACCGAAGACGGCCAGGCGTACGACTTCATCCAGCGTGAAATCCGAATCAACCACGTTGCAATCGTTGACAGAGCAAGGGCGGGCGCCAATGCCCGCGTTTTTGACCACAACCCAGGAGGCAACACAATGCCTGTACTTATCACCACCGATAGCGGGCGCAGCGTTGATGTTGCTGATCCTGCGAACGCCCAAGTGGTCGCCGACTCGTTCGACCGACTGTTGAAGCGTGCCACTGATGCGGAAACCAAGGCTGATAAGGCCCAGGCTGCCGCTGACTCTGCCACTGAAAAGCTGGCCGAGGCCGTGAAAGCTTCGAGCGACGAGGCTATCCAGGCTCGCGTCACCGCGATTTCCAGCACTCATGCACTGGCCCGCAAGGTCGCCGGCGACGGCTTCACCTGCGACAGCCTGGACGTTATCGAGATCAAGCGCGCCGCCCTGGCCGTGGCCCTGCCGAAGCGTGACTGGTCGGACAAGTCCGCCGGCTACGTTGAGGCCGCCTTCGATGCTGAGTCTGAGAAGGACGACGACGAAGACGACAGGGACGAAGAAGGCAAACCGAAGATGAAGCCTTCCAGCGACGCCGCGACTCTCCTGGCCCAGCTGACCCAGTTGGCGAAGGATGGCGCGACCACCACCGCGACCACCACCGCGACCACCGACGCCCAGCCGACTCCATACCAGCTGCACAAGCAGAAGCTGGGCAACGCTCACAAACAAACCCAGAAAGGAGCTTAACCATGCCAGTTCTCGGTGGTAACGCAATCAACCACGGCGTCGCATACGCGGGCATGGTCGCCGACGGCGAGCTGTCGAACGCCGTTTCCAAAGTCAACAAGGGCACCTCCAACATCCGTTTCGGACTCGGCGTGGTGAGCGATGGTGACGACGGCGCCAAGTTGCCGGATGCCGCATCGACCGCTGATCAGTTCATCGGCGTCGTCAAGCGTGAGCTGAACCGCGCTTACGCCACGAACGAAGTGTTCGGAGCCGTAGCCAAGCGCGACATGTCGGTCGAGACCGTAGCACCTATCTGGGTCCACGCTCGCGTGGCTGTTACCAAGGATGACCCGGTCTATCTGGTCGTCGGCGATGGTACCGGCACCAACCAGGGCCAGTTCTCCAATGAGGTTGGCGCTGCCGCAACCTTGGCCGTGCTGATTCCGAACGCCAAGTGGGTCAGCACCGCCGGTGCCGGTGTCCTGGCGAAAATTTCTCTGAAGATCGGGGGCTGATCGATATGAAGCTTAAGAAAATTGTCGTGGCCATCGACGCAGCGATTGCGTACCAGATCGGTCGCGATGTTGAGCAAGTGGCGTTCAATGATGGTCTGCCGACCGTCGATGACGGCCTGGCGTTCTACATCAGCCAGTTGGCCAGCCTGGAGTCGCGCGTATACGAAGCCAAGTATGCCGCGATCAACTATGACGAACTGATCCCGGTACAAACCGATCTGCCGGAGTGGGCTGATAGCTGGGATTACATCAGCTATGACGCCGTCACCATCGGTAAATTCATCGGCTCCAGTGCCGACGACCTGCCGAACGTGGCGCTGTCGGCCAACAAGTCGTCCGTGCCCATCGGCTACGCGGGCAACATGTACGACTACAGCCTGGACGAGCTGCGCAAGTCCCAGCAGCTGCGCATCCCTCTGGACACCACCAAGGCGCGCGCAGCCTTCCGTGGTGCCCAGGAGCACACCCAACGCATTGCGTACTTCGGCGATGAAGCCCGCGGCATGACCGGCGCGTTCAACAACCCGAACCTGGCCCTGTCGAACTCGACTCTGAACTGGTTTGACGCTGCCACCACCGGCATGCAGATCGTCGAGGATGTCGATGACTTCCTGGGCGACATCTGGACCAACTCGGCTACCGTGCACGTGCCGAACGTGCTGGTGCTGGACTCGGCTCGCTGGAGGAAGATCAACAGCATGCCGATGTCGAAAGAGCTGCCGAACACCACCGTTCTGCAGTATCTGAAGGAAAACAACGTCTACACCGGTCTGACCGGCCAGCCGCTGCGCGTGTTTCAGCGGCTTCAGCTGTCTGCTGCCCAGCTCGCCGCCGCAGGCGTATCCAATGGCAACAAGGACCGGATGATGGCCTACGAGCTGAACGACGAAAACCTGGCAATGCAGGTTCCGATCCCGTGGCGCTCCCTGGCCCCGCAGATGCACAACCTGTCGGTCAAGGTGCCGTGCGAGTACAAGATCAGCGGCGTTGAATTCCGCTACCCGTTCTCGGGCGCGTACCGCGACCAGTTCTAACCACCTGATCCATGGCCGCCTCCGCTATGCCCGGGGCGGCGGCCAATGACTCCGGGCGAGGATTCGACATGTTCCTGAAGAACGAAGCAGCACGACTGATCACCATCCACCACCTGGTTGATGGCGAGAAAGCCTCCTACAAGATCCTGCCAGGCGAAAACCCAGCGGTGGAAGTGCCTGACGCCGTGGCGAAGATCGATTTCGTCAAAGCCCTGCTGCAAAACGGCGACCTGCGCCGCGTTGGCGATGACGAGCTGGATGCTGAAGACGACGGAGGCGACGACATCGAGGCTTTGCGCGAGCAGGCCGGCCGCGCCGGCGTGAAGGTCAACAAGACCTGGGGCAAAGCGCGACTGCTTGAAGAAATCGCAAAGGCCGCCAAGGCCGAGTAACACCCGGGCGCGTGGCGCCCACTCATTCAAGGTGAACGCATGCAAATCACTCCGGAAATGATCGCGGCCTTTCGCGCCGATCCGCTGATGAAGGCGTTCGTCGATGCGACCAAATGGCCTGACGCCATGCTCGCCGAAGCGCTTTGCGAGGCGGATACCGAAACTGGCTCCTCCCGCTGGGGGGCGCTTGAGCTTACCTGCTGTAACTTCAAATGGCGCGGCATGAAGTACTACGCCGCGCACTGGCTGTCGACGAACTTCGGGGCGCTCGGCGCCGACGGCACGCCGAACTCGGAAGCCCGCCTCAACGTGGCCCAGAAGTCGGTCGGCGATGAGTCAATAGGCTATCGCGTGCCCGCGATGATGGACGCCGGTACCGACTGGCTCACCTACACCAACTACGGCCAGCAGTTCTATCGGCTCAAGAAGCGCGCCGGGATGGGCGCCAAGGCGGTCTGATGATCACCCTCGACATCCAAGGCTTCCAAGAGCTGCAAGACGAGCTCACGAAAGAGCTGAATGCCCTGAAGTCGGACAAGGTCGTCACGGTCGGCATCCATGAGGAGGCCGGCAACGTTGAATCGGGCGATATCACCATGGCCGGCTTGGGCGCGACTCATGAGTTCGGCGCCGAGATCAAGCACCCGGGTGGCACCTCCTACGGATACGCCAGCAAGGCCGCAGCCGACCGCGATGAGGTCCGGTTCCTGAAGAAGGGCGCCGGTTACATGGAGCTTGGCGTGACCCAGGCGCATACGATCGACATCCCGGCTCGGCCCTGGCTTGAGCCCGGAGTTGCAAGCGCTACGCCCGAGGTGCTGCTGACCATTCAAGACGGCATGGAGGCGGGGCAGTCGATGGATCAAATCCTCGACACGGTCGGCGTAGTGGCTGCGGCCGCGGCGAAGGTCTACATGACCGAACTGAAAACCCCGCCCAACGCCGCTTCGACCATCCGCAAGAAAGGTAGCAGCAACCCGCTCATTGACTCCGGCGCCATGCGCCAATCAGTCACGCACAAGGTATCGGTCGGGCCGGTAACGGAGGGTCTTGAATGAGCCTGAACATGCAGGGCCACATTGATGACGTGTTTGTCAGTGTCGCCGCCTCGCGAACAACATCCGGCGGCGGCTTCGTCGATGGTATTTGGGTTCCTGGCGCAGCGGTGACGACCCCCTACATCGTGAACATCCAGCCTGCCAGCGACCGGGAGGTGGATTTCATCCGGCAAGCCGGGGAGCGCATCACCGACGTCCGGCGGATCTACATCAACCAGGGCGATATGCAGGGCATCGATCAGACCGGGACATGGGAATTCATCGGTCAGCAATGGAAGGCAACCATGTGTGACAACCGGTACTGGCGGAACTACTGCAAGGTAGTCGTGGTGCGCATCGATGACCAATGAAGAATTTTTCGCGAAGCTGCGGCCCATCGTGATGCTGGCGACCGGGGTGCCTGAGTGCATCCTGGCCGACCAAGCCGGACCGGGCAGCATGCCAGCGCCAGAGGGCGCGTACGCAACGATCACGCCGAGGCAGTATGTTGGCGAGCGCGGCCAGGCAAACGTAACCTCGCGCGATATCCCGGGCGACCTGGTTGAGTTCGAAGTGCGGGCGCAGATCATGTGTTCGTGCAGCGTGAACTTCTACCGCGGCGAGGCCCTGATGTACGCCGAGCGCCTCAAGCAGGCCAACAAGCGACCCGACATCAGCATCATGCTGTTCAAGGCCAAGATCGGCTGGAACAGCGCCGACGGCGTGAACAACCTCACCAGCCTGCAATCGGCCAACTTCGAGCAGCGGGCGCAGATCACCCTGCGCCTGATGTACGAGACCAGCAGCCTGCCGGTCGTCAACAACATTCTCAGCGCCACCGTTGCGCTGGAGAACGAGAAAGCCGAGGTCCTCCAGACCTTCACCGTCGAAGTCGACCCTACATAAACCCATTGGAGCTAGCACAGTGAGCTATCCAGCTACCAACATCATCCGGATTAATGCCCGGATCAGCCCGGCAGGCCTGGGCAATGCGAACTTTGCCAGCGCCATGCTGTTCGCCCCTGAAACCGAACTGCCGGCTGGCTTCGTCGCTGACACGTACCGGACGTACTTCTCGCTGCCTGCGCTGGCGGAAGACTTCGCCGACACCACCGAGACTTACAAGGCCGCTCAACGCTGGCTCGGCGGCATTCCCGCCACCCGCGAGCTGAAGGTCTGGGGCGCAGCGACCGCCGACGCAACGCGCGTCGCGACCCTGAACAAGGCCCGCAACATGCTCTGGTGGTACTGGACCATGTGGACCGCGCCGATTCTGGCCGTGAAGGCGGACGTTCTGGCGATCGCCCAATGGTGCGAAGACAGCACCAGCATGTTCATCGACAACCAGGCCGGCGCGTCGGTCGTTGAGATCCGCGACCCGAGCGACGTTGACGACATCGCCACCCAGCTGACCACGGCCGGCTTCCGCCACGTCTACACCGCTGCGCACGCGACTGACGCCTATTCCGGCTCGGCGCTGGCCAAGCACTTCGCCGCGGTGAACTACAGCGCTGACCGGTCGACCATCACCGGCGAATTCAAGAAATCGCCGGGCGTACCTGCGGAGTCGCTGGACGGCACCGCCTATACCGCGATGCAGAGCGCCACGAAGAAAGCGACGTTCTACACCGTCGTGGACAACCAGGGCTCGATCGATTCTGGGCGCTGGCTGAACACCACCACGCACAGCACCTACGGCGAATTCATCGACGACGTAGTGAACCTCGACGCGTGCGTGAACTTCCTGACCACGGCGCTCTACAACGCTGTCGCCAACCAGACCACCAAGCTTGCCCAGACCCCGGTCGGCCAGGCTGTTTTGATCGGCGCTGCCCGGGCGACCATGCAGCAGTTCATCAACAACGGCTACCTGGGCCCGCGCAACTACATCGACCCGGACGACGGTCTCGAGAAGTACACCGCTGGCTTCGAGATCCTGACTCAGCCGGAAGACATCCTCGACTTGTCGGAAGCTGATCGCAACGCCCGCAAGTCGGCCCCGCTGCGAATACGCCTGTTCCGTGCCGGCGCTATCCACATTGTCGACGTCGATCTCGACGTTTATTAATAGGTGACCCATGAGCCTGAGTAATTTTTCGACAGACCTTTGCGTTGTCACCATCAATGGCCGGCAGATCCAGGACTGGGGTGACACCGCAACCCCATTCACGGACGCGCCGATCGATGCCCGAAGCCAGTTGCGCCGAGGGCAGGGCGGCAACGCAATCCGCCTCGACCGCATCAACCCGGGCCGGGAGGTGAATATCTTCCTCAATCCCGGCTCGGCAGACTCTGCTTACGTGCAGGGCCTGCTCAACTCCAACGCCAACGTCACGCTGACCTTTACCCAGATCGGCACGCTGGAAACAGCCCTGGGCTCGGAAGGGGTGATCGTGAACGATGGCCAGCGCGGCCGGGCCGGTTCAACCATCACGGACGACCAGTTCACGATGCAGTTCAACATCTGGGAAGCGACAAGGGGCTGATAGATGAGCGTGAAACAATTCACCGTCGGCGGCGCGCTGTACAACGCCGCCATGGCAAGCGCTGTCGATCAGGACCGCCTGATGTCCCTGCTGTCCGCCGCCGTGCTGGAGCGATTCGCCACTGCGGCCCAGGCCAGCGTGGAGGTGGACAGCAACGTCCTCTCCATGATGTTCATGTCGATGCGTCAGGACGTGAAGGCTCAGGTCGCGCAGGTGCTCATGACTCGCGTCTTCATCAACGGCACGGAGCGCCCGGTCACCGTCGTCGACTTCGGCGGTCGGATGGTCCACTACAACCAGCTCCTCGCCGAGCTGCTGCGCTGGAATCTCTCCGATTTTTTCGACTGGCTGCCAAGCGCCGCAAAAGACGCTCGGCAGGACGAGGCGGCAAGCGCAGTTCAGTAAATTGGTTCCTCATGCGGCCATGTGTTGGGGTCGTGGGCATCTGCCCGCCGCTCTGCACCTGGTCGCAACTCGCTGACGGAACACTCTCCATAGCGGACGTCGAGCGCTTCAACCAAGCCATGGACGAACTGTGGGATCAATACGAGGCTGTGAAGAATGGCTAGCAAAGTCCTGAAGTCGTTCCTGATCGGCATCGGCTATGACACAAAGGCCCTTGAGGCGGGCGACAAGAAGATCAACGCCAGCCTCAACGGTATCAAGTCCGGAGCGCTGAGTATTTCGGCGGCACTGGTTGGCGCCTTCGGTGCGGCCGCCGGCTCGATTGTCGGCGTGGCCGGGCGCGTGGATAAGCTGGCGATGTCTACGCAGAACCTGCGCACATCCCAGGCCGCCGTGTACAACTACGGCAACGCCATCAAGCTGATGGGGGGTGATGCGGCTGACGCGCTGGATACCCTGCAGCGCTTCGAGGAGATCCAGAACAACTTGCGCCTCAAGGGCGATGCCGGGCCGATCAATGATCTGGCAATGGCCGGCCTGGACGTGAGCACGCTTTACGAGACGCAGACCGGCGAAGAGTTCATGCGCGCGCTGTCGGCCATGATTCCGAACCTGGATGAGGGCCAGCGCTCGGTCGTTCAGAGCTCCCTGGGCCTCTCGGATGCGGCGTTTCGCTCGCTGGCCGGTGGCGTGGAAAAGCTCGACGACACCATGAAGCGCGCCAGCGGGCTGACTGGCAGCGTCGACCAACTGACCGATGACGCAAGGAAGCTGGCCGAGAACTCCAGCGAGTTTGGCCTGATCATCGAGGGCATCAAGAATGAGCTGGCAGATAAGTTTCTGCCGAGCCTGGTCGGTGCTGGAGACGCAGTTAATAACTTTCTCAAAGAGTACCGGCCAGAAATCAGCAAAGCCGTTGATTATGCGGCCGACAATGCCGGAGCCACTGCGGCGCTGGGCGGTTCGGCGACGGCGGCCCTCACGGGGGCGGCAGCCGCAAAGCTTGGTCTCGGGACGGTTGGCGGGGCAGTAAGCAAGGCAGGGACGGCGGGTGTCGCGATAACGGGCAGCGCAATCGGTGCGAACGTGCTCAACAGGACGCTCGACGAATACGTGCCCGGGTACGGCGAGGCCTCTCGCGGCTTCGATGAGCTGCTGAAGAGCGCAACCGGTCTTGATCGGATCAAGGGGCCTATGGAGCTGCTGTTCGGAGGTGAAAGTCCGACATACACCCCGCCACCAGCGGAGGAAGAGCCGCAAACATACAGCGGCCAGGTTATTCGCTCCCAGGACGATATCGACTACCTCAACCACCGCGACCGGTCTGCGTCGGACAGCCTGCCGCCGGAAGCCTCGTCAACTCCAGAAGAGGACCGCCAGGCTACCGCTGAGGCCCTGGCCGGAGCACTGAGTCGCGCGCCGATCAAGGTTGAGAACCAGCTTGGCGTGACGCTTCAGCTCGACGGCCAGGCGCTGGAGACAAAAATCATGCAGGTCAACGAGCGGCAGAACTACGAAACCCTGAGCGACCTGAAGACCACCACGGAGCGATAGCCTTGAGCATCATCAATATCTTCACGCGCCAGGCGCCGACCATTGCCGGCTACTCGTTCGACGCGGTGCTGGAGGATACGTTCGAGGCTACGGTGACTATCACCTCTGTTCCGATTGAGTCGGGCGTCAGGATTGCGGACCACCGCATCTTGAATCCATTCAAGTGGGTGATGACCGGAGCAATCAGCAACAACCCGGTGAAGGTTCAGCTGACGGACTTCTTGGGCGGCGCGCTATCCAACCTGACGGACAACCCAATTGTTTCGACCGTGGCCGGCCTGTCGGCTGGCTTCCTGGCCGGTAGCGACGAGACCAGAGCGAGCACGACGCTCGACTTCCTGCTGTGGCTCATGAGGTCATACGATCCCTTCGACATTGACGCCGGGGACATCTTGCTCAAGAACATGGCTATCACCCGCCTGTCGAGGACCAAGGAGCCGCGCAACGAGGGAGGCCTGGAATTCGTCGCCGAGCTTCAAGAAGTAATCAGTCTTGACCGGATAGTCCGTGATACCGAGTGCTCACTGCCTCAATTGCGGGATGGAGATCCATCTAAGAGCGCGCTGGCTCGGGCAATTGAAAAGGGCCAAGCAATCGCCAAGGAGGCGAACGAGGCTGTTTCGAGTGCTGTGAACAACATAATTGATGGGGTGGTTTAATGCTTGTGATCCCGCTCCTCCCAGGCGCCGCGAATGCCCACCAGCGATTTTCGGTCCAGCTCGGTGACAACCTGATCGCCTTTGAGGTCGACTATGTGTCGTACCTCGACGAGCCGGCCTGGTCGATGAACCTTCTGCGCGATGGCAGCCGGATTGTGCCCGGCGCAATGCTTGAGCCTGGCAGCGACATCATCCAGAGCTATCGCACCGGCATCGGTCAGATGGTCTTCACCGGTAACGACGTCACGCTGGACAACCTCGGCGTAGAGAACTTCCTCGTTTGGATTCCCCCACTGGTGGAAATATGAGAGAGCGTGTTTGGTCGATTGATATCAACGGCCAGCCCTATATCAGCCCGCAGTCGGGGCGCCGCCAGTTCCGCGTCCAGTTCAATATCGATATCGCGCCGCAGAATGCAATTTCTTTTGCAGATATCCGACTTTACAACATGAACAAGGGCTCACAGATCGCTCAACGATCCAGCATCGTGTTGCGCGCTGGCTATGACGACAACGTCGATGCGGTGTTTACCGGGTTTGTGACGAACGTGTTGCGTGAGCGTGAGCCTGGAGCGCCGGAGATAATCACCCGCTTGATATGCAAATCGGGACAGCCTGCTGTTGACCGATCTTCCTCTCAGCTGTCGTTCGGCGTAGGGACAAGAGTAGAAGAGGTTATCCGCGCCCTGGCTGCTGCGTGGCCCCTGCCGATCGAGATGGATAACACGCAATTCGCCGACGCCAAGCCTCTATCGTCGGGCCTGGTTGTAGATGGCGACATTCCCGCAGCAATGAACACTCTGGCTTACGCCTACAAATTCGAATGGATGCAAGATCGGGGTCGTATCATCGTCACGAAACCAAACATGCCGCGCACCACCTCATTGGTCCAGGTAGATCAGTTCAGCGGAATGATCGGTATCCCAGAGGTTTCGCGCGGGCCCGACGGTCTCGGCGTGTTCGTTGCCGTCCAGCTGAACCCATCGCTCCGAGCCAATGGGAGGATAAACGTACAGAGCGAGTTCGCCACCTTTAACACTGGCAACCTGTTCGTTTCCGAGCTGAGCGGCGATGCCACGGCTAATGGCGAATACAACATCTTCGCCATGAAGCACGCAGGCGATTCGCATAGTGACCTGTGGCGTACCGAAATCGACGGGCTCCGCGCGGGCACCACGCCAATGGCAACGGAGACGGCCACCAAAGAAAACGGGAAGCTGATTTGGGGCGCCAGGGTTGACCAGGCGTTCCGCGTCAAGGTGCGGGAGATTGCCGACCGACTGTCCATGGACCCGAATTGGCTCATGGCTGTGATGGGGTTCGAAACTGGCTACACCTTCAGCCCTGCGGCCCGCAACCCGGGAAGCACGGCAACGGGCCTGATCCAGTTCATCGAGTCCACAGCGCGAGGCCTGGGCACGTCTACTGCGCAGCTTGCGCGGATGACAGCGGTTCGCCAGCTTGATTTCGTCGAGTCCTACTTTCAGCCGTATTCTGGACGCATCCGCAACCTGGGTGATGCTTACCTGGCTGTCCTATGGCCTGTGGCTGTTGGGCGTCCGGACTCGTATGTGATGTGGGAGCGTGATTCAGGCCCGTATCAGCGTGAGTATGCGGCGAACTCAGGTCTTGACGTGAACCACAACGGATTCATCACCCGTGGCGAGGCCGTGGCCTCCGTGAACACCTCCTATATGCGTGGTCAGCAGTTTGTCCGCTAGACCCCGATGCCGTTGACCTGATAAATGTCAGGTCATCAATCAAGGTGTGGTGATCATGAAAAGAGGAAGAGGTTTGTTGTTCGGCGGGGCAGCTATCGTCCTGGTGTTTTCTGCCAGTGCGAGCGCGCTCGGAGCGGATGCCAACCAGGAAGCGCCAGCGGCGACGAAGTGCTACAGCGCCACGGCCTACGTGATGTCGGGAAGGTTTGTCCGCGCTAAGGTCGCAAACCCAGCCACGGCGAAGTTCCCGCCATACAAGACCGCCGGCGTCAACATTCGCGAGCTCGGGCCGTGCCAGTACGCTATCGACAGCTACGTCGAGGTGCAAGGCGAATCCGGTCAAATCCTCCGCCATTACTACACAGCAATCATGAAGGGCGACCTCAATGGTGATGTGTGGCGAGCGGAAAACCTAATTATTGAATGATGCCGCCGCCTCCGGCGCGGCGGGGGTGGCTGAATGATGGAACCAGAAGGCCGCGCAAAGCAGGCGAGGCTGATCCGCGACGCTTTCCGTGAGCTGATGAAAGGGGTGCACACCTCAATTCCCGGGCACATCCTGACCTTTGACCCGGTTACCCAGCTTGCCCAGGTCCAGGTCGGTATCGTCAGGGTAGACATCAATGATGCCGAGTTCATGCTCAAGCCAATAATCGAGACGCCAGTTTATTTCCCAGGCGGCGATTACTGCGTCGAGTATCAAATTGATCCTGGGTGCGAGGGTGACATTCTGTTCTCCCAGCGCTGCATTGACGGCTGGGTGCAAAGCGGCGGGGTGGCGGCCAATCCCATTGGTCGCTTCCACAACCTGCAGGACGCCATGTTCCTGCCAGGGTTCAGGTCACGCCCAAACGCGTTGCCGGCCTTCCAGAACAACGGCGTGCGCCTTAGAAACCGGGCTGGCACTCAATTCGTTTGGCTGAAGAACGACAACAGCATCTCCATGGATAACGGGGTAGCCAAGTTCGATGTTCTGGCCGACGGCACAACCCTTATGCAGAACGGCGCCGGCATGTTTCAACTGCTGGCTGACGGGTCGTTCCTGATCAACGGGCTGAAGATCACACCGGACGGCGACGTGATTACGGCCACCGGTATTTCCCTGAAAAATCACAGGACGTCCGGCGTTACGCCTGGATCCGGAACAAGTGGAGCACCAGTGACATGACCGTTCGCAGACTGGACGAAAACGGCGACATCGTGACGCGCGGCCAACAGTTCATCAGCGGCAAAGAAGAGATCGCCCAGACGGTAATGACCAGGCTCCGCCTGTTCCTGGGCGAGTACTTCCGCGACATCACCGACGGCACGCCGTGGTACGAGCAGATCCTCGGCAAGTTCACCAACTTGTCTGCCGCCGAGGCCGCATTGAGGGCGCGCATCGCCAACACGCCCGGCGTGATCCGCCTCACCAGCTTCTCCGCCGATTTCGACATCACCACCCGCCGCTACAGCGTGACCGCTGGAATACTCACTGAGTTCGGCACGGACGAGGTAACACTGAATGGCTAGCCTGACTTCGACCGGCTACGTGCTACAGACGCAGAACGAGTGGTTCGCCCAGGAACGTCAGTTCTACGTGGACATTGATCCGCTCTGGAACCTCGATCCATCCACGCCCGACGGCCTGAAGATGGCGCATGACGCCGAGATCTTCTACGCCCTGGATGAAACGCTGCAGCGTGCGTACAACTCGAAAGACCCGAACAAGGCCAAGGGCAACGACCTCGACATTATTTGCTCACTGACCGGCACCATCCGCTCCAGCGGGTCGCGCTCGAGTGTAGAGCTGACGCTTACGGCTACCCCAGGCACCGTGATTTTGAAGGGGAACCGGTTCGAGTCGGTCGTCACTGGCAGTCGCTGGTCGACAGATCAAACCGTCACGGCAGATGGCTCGGGGTCGGCCACGGTCAATGCAACCTGCACCGTCGCAGGTCCAACCCAGGCAGACGCAGACACCATCACTCGCATCGTGGACGTGGTGGCCGGCCTGGCGTCGGTGAACAACGCCGACCCAGCCACCCCCGGCACTGACGCCCAACGGGATGAACAGCTCCGCGTTACGCGCGCAACGGCAGTCGGCCGGCCTGGCAACAACCAGATCGACTCGATGATTGGCGAGCTGTTCGGGGTCTCCGGGGTTCGGCGCGTCAAGGTCTACGAGAACGACACCAATAGCGCGGCCGTCACTGCCGACAACCCGCATGGGCTTCCCGCCCATTCGATCGCCCCTGTGATCGATGGCGGAACCGACGACGATGTCGCCATGGCGATTTATCTCAAGAAAAACCCCGGAGCATTGCTTTATCAGGCTGGTACGCCGTTCGAGGTGCTGGTCACGTCGCCGAAATATCCGACCAACCAGAAGCTGATCCGGGCGAGCCGTCCTATTTACGTGGACATGATCACTGTCATCAACGTAGCAAATGACGGGACCCTGCCACCGAACGCGGACCAGCTCATCAAGGAGGCGGTGATGGAATACGCCGCCGGCGACCTGATCCCGGCTGACATCGGCTTCAAGATCAGCGGGTTCGATATCGGGGAAAGCGTGCCGTACAGCAGCATGTTCACCCCAATCAACAAAGTCATCGGCGCCTATGGCAACAGCTACGTGACACTCCTCCTGCTCAACGGCGGCTCGGCCAACGTGACGATTGCCTACAACCAGATGTCCCGGTGGACCGAGAGCAACATCACCGTGGTGATCACCTGATGAACATCCCAGACCGCATCTACGCGCAGTACAGAGACAAGCCCAAGGCGGTGGACTGGTACCAGATCGCAAGGACGCTGGGCGGGAGTATCGAGGACGCGGCGGAGGCGGTCCGAAAAAGCTACGACATCGACAACGCAAGCGGTGAACAGCTGAGCGTGCTTGGTCGCATCGTCGTTGTTGCTCGCAGTTTTGTCGGCTCGATACCGATGGACCCTGGGCTGTTCGACCTGACTGACGGCGATGAGTTTGGTGATGACGAGGCCATGTTCAGCGCCCTGACGATTGATCAAGACGGACAGCTATCGGACGAACTTTACCGCCTGGTCATCAAGGCCAAGATCATCAAGAACAACGGCGACGCCACCATAGAGAACATCCTGGACGGGATGAATTTTCTGGTTCCGAACGCCGAAGTTCTGCGCGTAACCGACGGCGAAGATATGTCGTTCAGCATCGAGTTTTACGGGCAGATCACCAATCTGGAGCGGTTTGCGCTACTCAACGCAGGGCTGGTCCCGAAGCCGCAGGCAGTGAGATTCAACGGGTTCCTTGAGGGATTCGAAATGGTCGAGTTCGGCGATGTAGATGCTGAGTTCGGTGACGAAGACGCAGAATTTGCAGGATATATAGGGGCTTAACATGTCGTTGAAGCTTAACGAGCGCTACCCGGGTCGATTCAGCAACCCAACCGCCGGCTACCCTCAAGGGTCGTTTAAAAACAGAACAACTCCTGACGCAAAGGACGGATCGTATCTCGAAAAAGACTGGGCGAACGACAAGGAAGGCTTCTTTCAATCGCTCTTGAGTGCTGCCGGTCTTGTTGCGAATGGCGCCGTTGACTCGGTAGGTGCGTCTCAGTATTACAGCGCCCTGACGACTATTATCGGCAGCCTTGCGCCAAACCCTCCGGATGCATCGACAACCGTAAAGGGCATCGTCGAGCTGGCAACATCTGCCGAGACGCAAGCGGGGGCCGATGCTGTTCGCGCCGTGACTCCAGCTGGGCTAGCGTCGGCTGCGACCGCCTCAACGCTTGACGCCACGGCTGGGAGACTTGCTCGGATTGGCGACTTTGGTCTCGGCGGAATTGGGCCGAATGCTGAAAATGCAGACACCATCACCGCATCAGGCGTGTATACCGTTTCGTCAGGGACTGGCGGAACCCTGCCGTCGACTGGATTGCTAGGAACATTGCTGCATTTGGAGCGCAACAGTTCCCTAGGTCGTGCGCAGATTCTTGCTGACTCTTCTGGGGTACTGTGGAACAGGACCACAGTGTTTGGCACTGGCGCTTGGCGTGCTTGGTCTACCATCACGCCAGGCCAGGCAAGTACCACTGCTCAGGGTGTTGTCGAGCTTGCGACAAGTGCAGAAACTACAGCGGGTACCGATACCATACGTGCAGTAGTTCCCAGCGGTTTGCAGACAAAAATATCCGGAGTTGTCTCAGGACCATATCCTATTACTCCAGGTGCTCAAGCAGTTTTCAACCACAACCTCGGCGTAATTCCGTTCATGGTTGAGTTCAGCTTTGTTTGCCTTACTGCCGAAGGTGGCTGGTCGCCCGGAGACGTGATTCATCGTGGGAACTGGTATCAGAATTCTTCAGGAACAGACATCTCGGTCGGAATATTCTGGTACGGAGAAACGACCACTCAAGTTACTTTTGGAATCGGTTCTGTAGCAATGCTGTTGCCAACCAAAACCACTGGCTTTCGGTTTGGTGCCACGGCTTCAAACTGGCGGTTTACTGCGAGGGTGATCGGATGAGTGGAGAACTGAAATTCTTTGTAAATGACCAAGGCACCTATCTAGGTGCCATGGGAGGGGAGTTGTTGCCAGAGTCACCGCATCCTTACCCCGCGGGAGTGGAGGTTGGATCGGCTCCCGATAGCATGTCTTGCCGATGGGACTTTTCGCAGAAGATATGGTTGCCTCCGGAAGGCACCGTTGCTACTTAGGGGCAGACATTTGCTTGTCCGTTGTGGTCGCCCGCTGTTGCTGTGCCAGGGCCCACGCAGCGGCTATGTCATGCTCGCTCGTTGAGTGCCCTTTCTTTGGTGTCACGATTGCAGTCAGATCCACGGCGTCTGGGTTCCCCGCCTTCGTTATTCCGGAAACCAAGGACAAGGTTTCCGTAGTTCCAACCCTGTCGTCATCATTGTTGATCTGGATAAATAGGTGTTTCTTCGAAAGGGCCTGGTAATAAGGTGTCAGGCTGTATACCGATTTATTGGCTTTGGAATTATCGAACTCTCGCAAGCGGAATACATCGGTTACGGGAGCCATGGCGATTACGGTATCGATACCCGGTATTTCGGCAGCCGCCTTCATTGCGATGTATCCGCCACGAGATACGCCGAGGACGGTGACGTTCGCTAGGCGAGCTTTATGTTTGTTTGCTACATCGCCGAGCACAGAGTTTAGATTGTTTATATAGCTCTCGAAAATGTTGCCGCTGGTTTTGTCTGCTCTGGCTCGCCAACATTCCAAACCAGTTCCTTCTTTTTTGCTTGTGTCCTTGCCGTGGCATGGAACATCAACAGCCGCTACGCTATAGCCCTTGGCGGCCAAAATCTTTCCAATAGGGCTGTAAGTATTGGTCATTGATTCCTTTATGTCGGTCGTAATAACTATCAGAAGCGGACCGTTCGGTTCGCCTTGGTGATATCCGTACTCGACGCCTGATTTTGTTTTGTCAATAGTGTAATCATCTGCTGATGCGATAGCAGGCAGCAGTATTGTTAAGGCAAAAGTGATGCTTTTTAAATCAATCATTTTGAGGTAACCAGTCTCTTGGTGTTCAGGGCAAGCGAACGGAGAAGCTTTTTGTTCTCAGCGTAGTGGGCGATTAATTTGGCAGCTGCGATTGAGAAGACAATGGTTAGCGCGCCGACGATTACAGAGTTCGTCACTGATCCATAAATATATTGCTGAGTAGCGCCGAGGATGAACAGCATTATGGGGAAGTGGATAACGTAAAGAGTGTAGGAGTACCCGGCTTGCTTGTGGAATAGTACAGGGAATCGCGCGCCGCCACCCATGATAAGGGCCATGAAGGAAGCGAACCACAGGCCAGAAATCAACCGGAAGTGATTCATTCGATCCAACCATATGCCGTTGCCGAGAGGCTCCGCGAACAGAACAAGAGCGACTGCCAGGGCAACGGCGGCGGTAAGCAACACAAACAACCAACCGAATAGCCTGTTGTTCATTTGCGGTGTGCGCTGGTGCAGGAACGCCAGGGCGAACCCAGAGAACCATATGGGAGCCAACATATAAAACAGCTGGTTCTTACGCGTGATAATGATCGTGATTACCAAAAGAGCGATTGCCGCTGCCTTCCGCGAAGGCCACAAAAATAAGGCGGCAGCAACTACGTAATACCAAGCCTCAATCGACAAACTCCATAAAGGGCCGTTTGCGGTTGGTGTTGTGGTTTTGAACTCGTTGAGAAACGCCAATGCGCCGAACAACTGTTTAGCGACTGCTGTGAACTCGGTTCTCACGAATTTCGCGCCAGGTATCGTCAACAGTTGTTGAGTTCCGGAAGGGAAAAATAACGGGGCGAGGGCAGCCAACAGAGCAATCAGGATCATTGCCGCAACCAGGGGCGGATAAAGCCTAAGTGCTCTGTCTCTCGCGTACTGCTTGATGCTGAAGCCTTGATTCTTTGCGATGTTGTTGCAGACCGACTTCCCGATGAGGAAGCCGCTGAGCACGAAGAACACCATCACTGAAAGTTGAGTGAAGAAGCCAACGAAAACCGAGCCTGCTTTTAGCGTCGGCAACAGGATCGTTTGGTTTGTGTGGCCGAGCAGCACCACCAGTGCAGACAGCGCCCGGATGGAATCCAGCTGCTGCGATTGGTCAGGAGTGATACGAGACAAAGTGAGTTTCCATTCCATTGATTGTGTCGGACCCGGTACATCATACGGGGTGGCACTATGCCCGCCTAGCGCGGGTTTTTTGGCCCGGAGAAAGCCATGCCAGTTACCGCGCAGCAGTTGCTGCAGATCCTCCCGAACGCCGGCGCCAAAGCCGGCGTTTTTGCGCCTGCCCTCAACACAGCTATGGGCCGGTACCAGATTATTGGCCGCCAGCGTGTGGCCGCCTTTATCGCCCAGGTCGGCCACGAGTCTGGTCAGTTGCTGTGGGTGCGTGAGATATGGGGCCCGACCGCGCAACAGGCCAGGTACGAAGGGCGTTCCGATCTTGGCAATACGGAAAAGGGCGATGGGTCGAAGTATCGGGGGCGAGGCCTGATCCAAGTCACCGGCCGAGCCAATTACGCGGAGTGCGGTGAAGCGCTGGCCCTTGACCTGATCAATCAACCTGAGCTGCTAGAGCAGCCCGAGCATGCGGCTATGTCGGCTGCGTGGTTCTGGTCAACTCGCGGGCTGAACACCCTTGCGGATGCCGGCGAGTTCGAAAGAATCACCCGCCGAATTAATGGTGGGCTCAACGGGCTGGCCGATCGACTGGCTCTTTGGAAAAAGGCTCAGGCGGTGCTGGCATGAGTACGACCTCGCTGAAGCTGATGATTGCGGCCGTGGCCTTGGCGTTGATCCTGGCTATGAGCGCGACATGGAAGATCCAGGATTGGCGGTATGGCGGTCGGCTGGCTGAGCAGGCGGGACTGCACCAGTCCGACCTGGACAAGATCAGCAGCGCGGCCGCCGCCCAGGCCCAGGCAGAGCAAGTCAAGCGCCTGGCCCTGGAGCAGCAGCTGTCGGCTAGCG
The DNA here is from genome assembly GCF_054130985.1 of Pseudomonas sp. R4-84. Taxonomy (NCBI): domain Bacteria; kingdom Pseudomonadati; phylum Pseudomonadota; class Gammaproteobacteria; order Pseudomonadales; family Pseudomonadaceae; genus Pseudomonas; species Pseudomonas sp. R4-84. Next base: position 3,508,783 of record NZ_CP096390.1, on the reverse strand, counting down.
AACAAACCCACTATAAGGAGCTGAGCAATGCCCGGCGTGATCAAGATCGTCTGCGCGATCGCCTTGCCACTGCTGATGTCCGGCTGTCAGTCCTCCTTACCGAGGATCCAGCCAGTTGCAGCCCAATGCCTGCCACCCCCAGCGCCAGCGGCGTGGTTCATGGAAGAGCAAGAGCCCAACTTGACCCAGCGCATGCTCAACGAATTATCGCCATCACCGACGCCGGCGACCGGGGGCTGATCGCGCTGCGGGCGTGCCAGGCCTACGCTAAAGAAGTGAGTCGGCGATAGGCCTGATCAGCTCCGGGCCCTGGTTGCGAACATTGCCGATAGCGCGATCCACCTTAAACCACTCGAAAGCCTCAGCCGGTTCGCCCTGGTGCAGAGCTATTTGCTCTGCGCGTTCCTTCGGTGTGACCGGGTCAAGCCATTCCCGGGCAAGCTCTGGCGTCAGCACCACGGGGCGGCGGTCGTGGATGTCGACCATGCCGCCCGCGCTGTCGGCGGTGATGATGACGAAGCCGTCGTGCTCGCCCGGCTCCCGGCCGCCGGTGGGGAACTGGCCGATGGAGGCGCAAAGGACCGGTGCCTGGTCTCTTCGGCGGATCAGATAGGGCTGCTTCTTGGGGCCACCCTCATCGACCCATTCAAACCAGTTGTTGATCGGCGTTATGGCACGGTTCGGCCAGATCGGCCGGTAGAACGGGCCATGGGCCACTTTCTCCACCCGGGCGTTGATAGGTGCAGCGCGGTCTTTGGCCCAAGCTGGGCGCCAGCCCCATCGCACCAGGTCAGCATGCAGTGTTTCGTCTTCCTGGTGGAGTAGGGCAAGCTGTTGCGACGGCGCGCCGTTGTACCGACCCAGGGGCTGATCACCAATTGTGCTGACCAGGGCGTCGGGCATGAGGCTCAGTACAGCCACGAAGTCGTGGATGCCGGTGTATTGGGAGAGTCGTCCGCACATATAAACCCCTCAGGTGATCCGATTCACTCATTGCCCGAGTATCACATCAGGAAGGCTGTCGCCCTCATATACTTTCAGTCGATTGTATAGCTCGGCAATCAAGGCGCTCTGGCCTGCTATCTTCGACCTCGCCGCGTTCGTTAAGGTCGTGTGCTCCAGATAATGGTCGCTCAGAGTCTTCTCCACCGCCTTCAGCTTAGCTCGAAGCTTCGCGCATTCTTTGGCTTCAGCGGCGTGCATTTCGATCAAACCGAAAATGTCCTGGCGCGCTTTGCGCAACTGGGTCGTGAGCTCCTGCACCTCGTTCTCTAGCATGAGGCAAGAGTGCTTGTACATTTCCAGGGGGGTGGGGGTACCCAGCCAGTCGCTGGTGTCTTCGATTTCATACGGGTCCATGACCATGCCTTGCTTGATACTGTTTGGATATACAGTAATCGAGGCGCGATGATCTGGGCGAGGGCGAGGCGACGAGCTGTAGGGTTTGGATTGTGTTCGGTCGGCAGGACGCCGGAGGACGGTGCAAAAAAGGCGATGGGACTTTTTCGGGGATTCGCTGATTCCTGTTTGGCTCAGTAGGGCACTGTTTGCAGCGAGCGCCGTGAGGAGAGCCAATAAATGCTGGGCTTTTGACCCGTTTTCAAGCATGGGGTGCTAGGGGTCGAGTGTTCGAATCACTCCGTCCCGACCATATTATCTGATAAAAATCAGACACTTAAGCCGATCAGATAGATCGGCTTTTTTGTGTCTGCGCAAAACCTGCGCAAAACTCGCGCAAAACTAACCCGTGATTTCGCTGATATTCAGGTCGGGGATTGCCTCCGACCACACGATATCTGCGTGATCCTTCTGGTAGTTCCTGGTCATGCTCTCGCTGGCGTGACCGGCGATTGTCTGGCCATCCTTGCCGGCTTTTTGGTACAGGTGCAGCGACAACGCTCGCACTTCGTGGAAGCCCGGCATTTCTTCTTCCCTCCACCCCTTGTAACACCCTGCCAGTTCCCGAGCCTCTTTGAAGGCTCGCGTTAAATACCGCTCTTCGACCTGTGTCCAATGATCCTTCGTCTGCGCTTGCTTCTGTTTCAGGCGATCCGGGCGCCGGTGGACCAGGTACGGGGAAGCAATATCATCCCGGCACCGGCTGATGACGGCTTGAAGTTCTTCGGTCACCTTGAACCGAATCCAAGCAGCATCGCTGGCCTTGGCCGTCTTCTGCTGTACCACGTACAGATAACCCTCCCGAACCCCATCAAATCGCATGTTCAGAATGTCGGTACGCCGCTGCGCGGTGATCAGCGCTTGATCGATTGCGTTCTGCAGCCAGGCCGGCGACTTTTCTCGAATGGCCTTCAGAACCTCGACGGTGTGCCGCTTGCGCTGCTTCTTCTCGATCCGGTTGATGGTGCTGGCCGCTGGGTTATCCGGGCATAAGCCCTTGACCGCTGCGTGGTTGAAGATGTCGATCAGCAGCGCCCGGCACTGATTTGCCGTGCGCGGAGTTAGCACATCCAGCATTTCGGCGATCATGCGGATCGTGATTAGATCCACGGCCTTGCCTTCGAAGTGTTTTCGAAAGCGGCGGAAGTGGACTGCGTACAGGCCCAGGGTGCCCTTGGCAAGCTCGCGCGGCGGAAGCACCTTGGCTTCGTAATGGTCCAGAAATCCGGAAAAGGTTGCGGATGAACTGCCTAGCACGGCGCCCACTAGGTCTGCGCCGCGCATGAACTCCAAATTCAGTTGCTTTGCTGCATCGATCGCTTTGACCCGGTCCGAGCCGAACGGGAACCACTTGCCATCAGTAGGGCGGCGATATCGATAAGTCGAGCGCCGCGCATCGAAGTAAAGGTTCTGCGGGAGGTTCTTGTTCGCCTTGTTGCGCGGCCGTGGCACCATCATGCAGCTCCTTTCAATACCATTGCGACCAAGTCATTACCGTCCGACCGGCTGAATGCTGTCCAATCAACGTACCAGAGTTTGCCGATTTGCTCGCCGGGCACCTGGCCGTTGCGGATGTAGTTGCGGATCGCCTGGGGGCAGGGTGGTGTGCCGTTTTCACCCCAGCGCCGGCGCTGGAATTCACTGATCTTGATCAGCTCTTTCTTCATTGGTGTGCTCCATGCCGCGCGTGGCGGCAGAAGGTGGTGAGGGGTTAGGCTGATATCAGGTGGGCCATGTAGAGCAGGGGGAGGATCATGGCGTCACCCGCTTGAACTCGACGACCCAGACCCAGGGGTTGGCATTCCAGTCCCCGCCGACGCTTTGCCACAGGTTGCCGAAGGCGTTGCGCGCCGAGTCGAGGCACTGTTCGTGGCTGTTCGTCTTGTCCCACATCCAGCCTGGGCGCTGCTGGTGTTTGCTGGCCGGGTATTCGCACTCGGTTGCGTCACGGATGCCCCGCCCGCCGTGGAAGCAGGCCTGGCCGTAGTCGGTGAAGAAACAGCCCTCGGCCTGGGCCTGCTCATTGGTGATGTCCTGCAAACGCTCGACGCGCACGTCGGTGATCTCCAGCAGGATGCGGCTTGTCCAGCGCTGCATGTGGATGCTCGGACGGGACTTTCGCGGATAATTCCAGTGGGCAACAGAACCGTTGTACTCGGGATCTCCGCAGCCGGCGTACAGGACCGGCTCCCCGTCGGCGGCATATCGCGAGAGGACGGCGCCGTTGGCGTAGTCCGCCTCGGTGGTTTCGCGCACCCACAGCCGGTCGCCGGGCTTGCCATAAGGTGAGCCCCAGCACATGAGGTCGGCGGCTTCGATGGTATTCCCGCCAACTGCGCCATCCTTACTGTTTGGCGCATGGCCGTCCCACTGGAACCATTTTCCGTCCCAGTTCGGTTGCGGCTTGATTACCCGCCGCGTCACCGTCTTCCGGTCTTGCAGGATGGCGCGCACCATCGGCGCCGAGAACAGGATCGGCCGTTCCTTGATAGCGGTCATGGCGTCACCGGCCTTACCCACACGCAGATCGGGCCGTCCTCGGTATCGTGGATTGAGAAGATGAACCACCCTTCACCGACTGGAACGGTCGAGTCCCAGGCCGCGCAGTCGGCGATACCCTCCGAGAGCCAAGACGCCTGAACCTCTTCTGGCGCGTCGTATTCGAAGGCCAGTTCGCGAGCTTCCAGGCCGCGCGCGTCAAACCATGCGTACGGAATCAGGTCGTCTTCGGTTGATGGCCAGGCCGGGTGTGTCCAGCACCCTGTAGAGTCACGCTCAACTGGCATCGACTGGATCAAAACATTTTCTTCAGACATGACTTCGTCCTTGCCGCTATAGCGGCTGACTTTGAAGGGGGGATGGGAGGGGTGAAACGAAAGAGTGAGGCGCTAATTCCAGCGAACGTCGAGTTCTGAAATCTGTTGCTGCAGCTGCTCTATGAGTTCAAACCAAGAATCGAAACCATTGGATTCGTTCTGGACCAGGAACAGGTAATAACCTCCGGTTTCACCTGCGCGGTCATCCTGAATTTCTATCGTCCAACCGGCGTATTCGCCAGTCAAAATTGTTCCAGTACGAATGATCTGCATGTTGGTCGGGATCCAGACAATGTCTGAAATAACAGCTGTACTTTTTACATCAGCTCGGAAAATGTTGGTACTGCGGCATTCACCTTCGATACCAGATCAAGGGCATTCACAACCCGCATGCCGAGCTCGCGGGCAATGTGCACTTCGAGCCGGGCGCCTTTAGAGTTCTCCCAGCCGGGCAACACCGCGATCTGACCGCAGAGGCCGAGGCGGGTCAAGTCATAGGCCATGTAGTCGGCCCAGTCGGCTTCCTCGACGACGCCATGCTCTGCTGGGTTCTCAACGACGTAGCCCCGGGCGCGCAGCTCGGCGTCCATCGCGTTGAAGGCCGAGAAGTTGAAGTCTTCGAAGCCAGTCATGGGCCCGGCCAGGTACAGGCGGTTGGAGCGGGCGGCAGCGAGCGTGACGCCGCCCTTGGCCAGCTGCATGCCGCGATTCATACCCATCGCATAGGCCTGGTCCTGGAAAGCGATGAGCTGATCCGAGAATCGCTCGGCGTGCTGCTGGTGCAGGCGCTCAATGGCGGCGTGGTCTTCTGGGTGGTTTCGGTTTTCTGCGGGCATGGCTATGTCCTTGCCGGGGCATGCCCGGGCGGTAGAGTGGGAGGTTGGAAAAAGCCCAAGAGGATCAGTGAAGGCGGTCGCTTCAAAGTGCGCATACCGAAGAGTCGTGACGGCATCATCGACTCATACCTGCACCGGAGCGCTACTGCATGAAACGAGCACTTGAAGAGCTGATGTACCAGATCCTGGTCGATCTGATTTTTCGCGCCTTCGCCTGGCTGTCCGACTATATTTCAGCCGTTCCATGGTCCTGAGTTATGCCGCTACTGCCTGCCGTTCCTCAACGCGCCACGGGTCGTTGGCTCCTGCAAGAGCTGCCATTGGCGGCGGGCTGACGCTGTTGCGGTCGCGACGTGATGTCAATATGCTCCTACTACAGACAAGGAGGTGAGCATGAGCAAATACGCGCCATTAGCAAATCATCTGAAAGCCCAGTTAGAGGACTCCGTCGAGCTGACATTTACGCACATCGACTCCTTAGTAAGTGGCCTGCCACCCAGCGCAAGGAACCATGACGCTTGGTGGGCGAACTCACGTACCGAAGACAGCCATACTTGGGCCCACCTTTGGATTTCTGCTGGGTGGGAATGCTCGGTTGATAGGGAAAATGAAATCGCGGTATTTCGTCGTGCTTCCCAAAGTCCTTCCAGGCCAGCGCATCGTTATTGGTGGGTCAACCATAAGCAAACCCACCTTGATGAATACTCTGGCGGGTACATTTGGGCACCCAAGACAAAAAAGAATGGCGACTCCAATGAGGGGTACTTGAACCTTACGAAGGCGAAAGTCGGCGACCGGATCATTTCCTATGCAAACGGCGTCATCAAGTCTATTGGTGTCGTGACTCATGGCCATGTCGATGCACCCATTCCGAAAACTCATTGGGAAGCAGCTGAGTATTGGGGACATTCCGGATGGCAGGTTTCGGTGGAATGGATGCCGCTGAAGACACCCCTACGTCCCAAACACTATCTTGATCGGATAGCGCCGTTGCTCCCTGAGAAATATTCTCCAATTCAGAAAAACGGGGATGGCAACCAAGGAATCTATCTCGCGAGTATATCGCAGGAGCTTGGCAATTTAATTCTCAGCTTGGTCTGCGAAGTCGACCCGACCGCAGTCCAGACCGTTAATGAAGTCGAGATTGAGGGAGAAAACGCGCTCCAGGAACAGGTTCTCCGGTCTTCTGATATCCCCGAAACTGAAAAGCAGCAGTTAGTCCGCTCTAGGATAGGGCAAGGGATTTTCAGGATGCGGGTAGCTCAACAGGAAAAACGATGCCGGCTCACGGGTGTCGATAACCTAGCGTTTCTGGTGGCAAGTCATATCAAACCTTGGAGAGACTCTGATAACGAGGAGCGCCTCAGTGGCAGTAACGGTCTCTTGCTATCCCCTCACGTAGATAAATTGTTCGATAGGGGTTGGATATCCTTTTCAGATGATGGGCGGGTCCTGATTTCAGCACAGGCAAGCTCCGTCGCGCAGGCATGGGGATTGGCCGGGACCCCAAATGTTGGTGCTTTTGATCCTCTCCAGCGGACCTTTCTAAAATACCACCGCGAGAAAATCTTCAAAGGCGCATAGACAGGCCTCATCGGTTGGCGTGATTCGTAATTAATGGCTATGACTTGTAGAGCTCACACTGACCGGAGGTCGGCATGAGACTGCAAAGCGACGTAGATGCGCTCGCGGCAATAGGAAGACGCGAGGGCGATGCTTGAATGGGTAGGGTTACCCGACAGCACCCAGAAGCTTGCGATGGTTGTTTTCCTTCGCCAGGTCATTGACCTTGCTGCCTACACGGAGTCGGCGGGGCTGATTGCGGAGCAGTTGGACTGCGACTGATCCACGCCGGCTGGCGTGATTCGTTGAAGTGGGGTAAATAGACTCGAAAACTAAGGTATTCAATGAACAGTCTTAAGTTGTGTCTTACCGTATTGCTTTGCGCGTGCTCGATAATTTCCTGTTTCTGCTGGGCGAAGTCCGCTATTGCAAAAATACCTGCGAAAATTCCAGGGAGTCACTTGGTATGGATCGACGAAAGCGGTTTTGAAACTGATCTCGTAGCTACCGCGCAGGCGCAGACTAAATGGAACAAGGTGGCCGCAGGTTTTGCTTCCGTAGCAGCCATTGCTCAAGGCACCCTGGTTGCGATCACCTGGTAGCATTGCCGCCCTCCGTGACCGGTGGTGGCAATTTGGTTTTGATTAGGATTGAATGCTGCGAATATTCCACATGGATTGGATGCAGATATGTCGAAAGCGCGCGCGCTACGAGCCTTAGCAATCGCCCTGGTAATTACTGCCACCAGTGGCTGTATCTCATACACCGAAAAAGCAGCTGAAGGATTACCGGATTCTGACGTTGCGCGTATCGGCCTAACCAACAAATCACTGTTCATTGCCAGTGTTGACGGCAGGAAAACCAATTTTGCACTCGCTACCCAGACAGAATATCGACTCACTGCGGGTAGGCATCGACTGGAACTCAGGTATTGGGTAGGCACTGCCAGTTCTTTGAATCGTAAGCTCCGTGACGTTGATCTTGTCGCTGGTCGCTTATACAAGCTTACAACCGCCCCCAGTGACACCTGGTGGGACATGATCATTGTCGACACGAGCACCGGGGAGCGAGTGGATCGGCACGTTCCGCGCCGCTAACCGCCCTGATGCTGCGCCCAGTGGCATTTTGGTTTGGGTTGGGGTATTAGGGGTGACCGGCGTGGGGCCGGGACAAGGAGAAACTATGGAAGCGCACTTCGAAAAAATGCCAATCCCGGATGGGCATCGGCTGGTAGCTACGGGCATGGAGGCCAAAGGTTCACGTCGTGGCCACGACATAGACATCTATCAATACGATGAATTGAGCGCCGACGGGGAAGTTGTCGCCTCGTACGAGGTAGAAGACAGCACTTCGATTTATCCGCCATTCAACCGCTACATTGAGGTTTCAAAGTCGGCAAAGGCGAAATAATTCCATCGCCGGGATTGGCCGCAATCTCCGCCATGCTCTTTTCGTAAAATGATCGCGACGCCTTTTCTGGAATCTCATAGGGTGTCGTGACATTCTGCAGCATCCAAGCCTGCGTTTCGAAGTCCGCGCCGATCAAATTCTTCATCAGCCGCTGGTGAATATCCTGCTGGTTGTCAATGCCGTGGGCCTTCATCACCTGCTTGAGGTCGGCCTTGAACACGCCGGCCACTTCAACTGTGAACTTCTCGATGCCCAGCTTTGCAGCTGTGTCTGCTGCCTTCTCGCGCTTCGCCGCTGCTTGAGCGCTTCCGCCGTCGGCTGCTGTGTTTCGGCCATGGCCTGCTCCCTCGATTCCGCTGGCTGGGATGTCCAGCCATGTTTGCCTTCGGCGCTGGCGCACCTGGTTGTTGACTCGCCTCATTGCGGCCCTGGGAATTTGATCCCGTTTTCGCTGGCTATCAGCTTGGCGCGCTTCAGGTCCGTGTCCATTGCCTTCAGATGAATCTCAGGCCACGCGTGATAAGCCTAGACGCCCACCCTGGACCAGAACTCTTCTGCGGATTGGCTAAGTGGCGCCGTCGGGCGGGTCAGGTGAATTTCCAGTGGGATATCCCAACTCTCGTCCAATGCCCTGACTAAGCGCCCGTCCAGGATCTCCTGCTCGGTGAGGCTTTTGGGTAGCCATGCGACTCCTTTGCTTTCCAGTGCCATCGACATCAGCACCGCCGCGAGGTGGCTGCTGAAGAGGGGCTTGAGGTGGAGGTAGTCTTCCTTGCCCTGCAATCGATGAGCAACGATGCGCCCCAATCCTGATTCATGGGTGTAGGCGAGGTAGGGCAATGCCGCTGGGGTGGTGCCAAAGTTGGCAGAAGCACTCGCCAGGGGAACCAGGACGTCTTCGCCAACTTTCTTACCCGTGAACTGGTCAGGCGCCAGCAACGGGGGAACGTCGGGATGGCGGTGACAGAGCAGAAACTGAACCTGTCCGTGTATCAGCATTTGCTCACAGACGGCCATGCTACCTGAATGCAACTGCACGGCCTCGATGGGGGCGCCGTGTTCTGCGCCGCGGAGCCATCTTGGGAAAAAGGTAAACGACAGGGAATGGGTTGCAGCGAACTGCAATGATCTGGCGGCCATTCCCGCCACTTCCTGAGCCTCGTTGCGCATTCGGTACAAGCGCCGCGCGGCTTCCTGGGCGCTCGGCAATATTTGCCTCCCCGCTTCGGTCAGCGTCGCGCCATGGGGCGTGCGGATGAACAGCTGTACGCCCATCCAATTTTCCAACGAGCGCACTCTGCGACTGAACGCTGGTTGAGTGACGTGCCGCGCTTCAGCCGCCCGAACAAAGCTCCCATATTCCGCGAGTGCTGAAAGGTCTTCGAGCCAAACGAGTTCCAAGGGCCATGCCTCCTGTGCATAGGGTGCGGCATTAATAGCATTGGGCGGGAAAGATCGCAAAGCCTAACGTGGGGCTACAAACAACAAGAGGAACCCCTCATGCGCATCGTCGATATTCGTGAAAAAACCGTTTCCATTGCGTCCCCAATCGCCAACGCCTACATCGACTTCTCCAAAATGACCTGCTCGGTCGTCGCTGTGGTCACGGATGTGATTCGCGATGGCAAACCCGTGATCGGATACGGTTTCAACTCCAATGGCCGCTACGGCCAGGGTGCCCTGATGCGTGATCGTTTCCTGGCGCGTGTCACCGAAGCTGAGCCCGACACCCTTGTCGATCATGCAAACAACAACCTGGATCCGTTCGCGATCTGGAAGACCCTGATGACTAACGAGAAGCCAGGCGGACACGGAGAGCGCTCGGTCGCAGTTGGCACCATCGACATGGCCGTATGGGATGCCGTCGCCAAGATTGAAGGCAAACCGCTCTATCGCCTGCTGGCTGACCGCTACCGCAATGGCGTGGCGGATGACAAGGTCTGGGTCTATGCAGCGGGTGGCTACTACTACCCTGGCAAGGATCAGACAAAGCTCAAGGCGGAAATGCAGAGCTATCTGGATCGTGGCTACGATGTGGTCAAGATGAAGATCGGTGCGGTGCCACTGGACGAAGACATCCGTCGCATCGAAGCGGTACTTGAAGTGGTGGGGGACGGTCGTCGATTGGCGGTCGACGCCAATGGTCGCTTCGATCTTCAGACGGGTATCGCTTACGCGGAAGCCATCAAAAAGTACAACCTCTTCTGGTACGAAGAGGTCGGTGATCCGCTTGACTACGCATTGCAGGCTGAGCTGGCCAACCACTATGAATTGCCCATGGCCACCGGTGAAAACCTGTTCTCCCACCAGGATGCTCGCAACTTGTTGCGCCACGGTGGCATGCGGCCCGATCGCGACTTCCTCCAATTCGACTGCGCACTGTCTTATGGCCTCGTGGAATACCTGCGCACCCTTGAAGTCATGGAAGAGCTGGGCTGGTCTTCCCGTCGCGTAGTGCCCCATGGCGGTCACCAGATGTCCCTGAACATCGCAGCCGGCCTGCACCTGGGCGGTAACGAATCATACCCAGACGTGTTCCAGCCATTCGGTGGGTTCGCCGATGGGATCAAGGTGGAAAACGGCTACGTCGGTCTGCCGGATATTCCGGGTGTGGGATTCGAAGCCAAGTCTGCCTTGTATGCAGTCATGCGTGAGCTGGGCGAAGGCTGATCACCCTCAAGCTGCGGCCTGCGGGAGCAGGCCGCAGAACCAGGCGCCGACCACCGGCGCCAGCCCACAGCCCATCACAAAAATAAAATGAGGTGCTTCCGTGGAAAATTCCAAGTCCCGCTGGTATAGCCAGCTGTACGTGCAAGTGCTGATCGGTATCGTGATCGGCGCAGCAATCGGTTACTTCGTTCCTGATATTGGAGCCAAGCTCCAACCCTTTGCCGATGGCTTCATCAAACTGATAAAGATGCTATTGGCACCCATTATTTTCGGCACTGTCGTGGTCGGCATAGCGAAGATGGGCAACATCAAGGAAGTCGGTCGGATCGGTGTGAAGGCATTGATCTACTTCGAAATCCTGTCCACCATTGCTCTGGTTGTCGGTCTTATCGTCGTCAACATCGTGAAGCCTGGCGTGGGTATGAACATCAATGCCAGCGCGCTTGATGCAAGTGCTATTGGCAAATACAGCCAAGTTGCGAATGAACAGGGCGGCACCGTTGAGTTCTTCCTCAATATCATCCCGCAGACTTTCATTGGTGCGTTCTCCAATGGCGTCATGCTTCAGGTCATCCTGCTTTCGGTATTGATGGGAGTTGCCCTGGTTCAAATGGGCGAAACCAGCAAGCCGTTGATCAACACCATTGACCTGTTCTTGCAAGGCCTCTTCAAGATAGTTGCGATGGTCATGCGCTTGGCGCCGATTGGTGCTGGGGCCGGTATGGCATTCACTATCGGCAAATACGGAATTGGGACCTTGTTCTCACTCGGACAACTGCTTGTCGCGCTCTATGTCACGACGTTGATATTCATCATGGTCGTGCTGGGTACGGTGGCGAGATGGTCGGGCATGCCGCTGATGCAGTTTTTGCGTTATTTCAAGGATGAAATCCTCATCACGCTGGGCACCTGTTCAACCGAGGCTGTGTTGCCGCGAATGATGGTGAAGCTTGAAAAGCTTGGCTGCAAAAAATCAGTAGTGGGGATGGTGCTGCCTACGGGATATACCTTCAACGCTGACGGCACTTGTATCTATCTCACCATGGCCGCCATTTTTATTGCCCAAGCCACCAATACGCCGCTGACTTTCGTGGACCAAATGATCCTGCTTGGCGTGTTCCTGCTGACGTCCAAAGGCTCGGCTGGCGTGGCGGGCGCTGGGTTTGTGACATTGGCGGCAACGCTCACGACCATCCACTCCATCCCGTTGGTAGGCCTCGTTTTGCTCTTGGGGATTGACCGGTTCCTGAACGAAGCGCGGGCTGTGACCAACCTCATTGGCAACGGCATCGGCACCATCGCCATTGCCAAGTGGGACAACTCTTTCGACGTCGAGGCCTGCGAGCGTGAAATCGCCGCAATGAAGCAAGACAAGGCTGCGAGAAAGGCATTGTTGGCGCAAAAATAATCGATAAGGCCTCCGGTCATTCCGCTTCAGCGGCATGACCGGCTCTGGCCTCCAGGCTTCGTTCCAATGAGGCCATCCACGTCATTTGCCCCCCGTCACATCAAGAAATGTCCCGGTCACAAACGACGCCTCCGCGCTGGCCAGCCATAGAATGGCCCGCGCCACTTCCTCCGGCTGACCGCCACGCCCCATGGGGATGGAATCCTTGACCCGATCGACCCGTCCCGGCTCGCCGCCGCTGGCATGCATTTCGGTGTAGATATGCCCGGGGCGGATGCAGTTGACGCGTATGCCTTCTCGGGCCACCTCTTTGGCGAACCCGATAGTGAACGTCTCCAATGCTCCCTTTGATGCCGCATAGTCGACGTATTCATTGGGGCTGCCGAGGCGCGCCGATGCCGAGGAGATATTGATCACGACTCCGCCGGGGCCGTTGTGCCGGTGGGACATGCGTTTCACTGCCTGCTGGGCGCAGAGAATCGGGCCGATGGAATTGACTGCGAAGATGCGCTGCATGCGTTCGAAGCTGAGGTCCTCCAGGCGTGACTGAGCCGACAGCATCCCGGCGTTATTGACCAGGACGTCGATGCGTCCGAACGAGCAGTCGATGGCTGCGAATAGATCGGCGACCTGCTTGGGGTCCGAGCTGTCGGCGCGCATGGCCAGCGCGCGCCGTCCCAATGCCTCCACGTCCGCCACCACGGTCAGTGCCGCGGTCTCGTTGGCGATATAGCTGATGGCGACGTTGTAGCCTTGTGCGGCGGCCAGCCGCGCGGTGGCGGCACCCACGCCGCGGCTTCCACCGGTTATCAGGATCAAGGGCGCCTGCGGGATGTCAGCCATTGGGAATATTCTCCTGGGCAGTTGATGGGTCAGCCGATGATGAAGGTGCCGCTGGCGATCACGGTGCACGCCAAGACCCGGCGGGCGGTGAGCGTCTCGCCAAGAAACAGGTAGCCGATCAATACCGCGAACAACACGCTGGTCTCGCGCAATGCCGATACCGCGCCCAGAGGCGCTTCGTTCATGGCGTAGATGACAATTGCATAGGCGATCAGCGAGACCAGCCCGCCGACCGACGCGGCGAGTATCCCGGGCCGGACGGAGAATAAGCTGCGGGCGTCGCGCAGGCCGATGTACACGAGAGGCATCAGCACACCCCACGCGGCGCACATCCACACTGTGTAGGCGAGCGGCGCGCCCGAAAGCCTGGCGCCCATGCCGTCAACGACGCTATAGGCCGCGATGAAGCAACCCGTTCCCAGCGCATAGGGCAGGCTGGGAACCGACAGGCTGCGTCCACGGAAGGCCAGGGAAATGATGCCGCCGGACACCAGGCCGATACCGAGCAACTCGCCGGGGGTAATGTTTTCTCCGGCAAAGATCGCCGCCCCCAGGGTGATCAACGCCGGTGACGATCCGCGGGAAATCGGATAGATCTGCCCCAGGTCGCCGACCCGGTAGCTGCGCACCAGAAACAAGTTGTAGCCAACGTGCAGCAACGCCGAAAGCAACCCATAGCCCCAGCTGGCCGGTGCCGGTGGCACCATGAATATCGCGGCGATGGCACAGACGATGGCGATGACGATACACATGACCGTCATTGACCAGAGTCGATCGGCGCCGCCACGCAGCAAGGCATTCCAGCTGGCATGCAGGAGCGCGGCGAACAGGACCAGCAGGACGATATGGGTAGGCATGGTCGCCATTCTAGGCAGCGCGACGGCCGGGCGACAGAGAAGTCTCCTCATTGGTTCATGAGCAAATTCTCATGTATCAGTCGTAGACGTGTTGAACCTTCAACGCCTCGCTGGCCAGCCATTGGCGGAAGCTGACGATGTGCGGTTGCGATTCGATGCCCTTGGGACAGACAAAATAATAGGCAAGCGGTGATGCAAACGGCACATCGAACAGCCGCACCAGGCGGCCGTCGCTGATCTCGGTTTCAACATGGCCGCTACGCACCAAGGCAACACCTTGGCCGAGCAACGCGGCCTCCACTGTCATGTTGGTGTCGCCGAACCTGACGCTCTCCTTGAGCGGCGACAATTCCAACCCAACCTTCTGAAACCAGTCCTCCCATTTTGGTACCAGCTCGGCGCCGTCACGGGTCAGCAGCGGGTAATGCAGCAGTTCGGCGGGGCTGTGTGGCATGCCCAAGCGCTGCAGCAGATCGGGGCTCGCCACTGGAAACACCTGCTCGCCGAACAGGAATTCCGAATACAGGCCGGGATAGTTGCCTTTGCCAAGCCGGATCGCAACATCGGCTTGGGCGTTGGAGAAATGGATGATCTTATCGGTGGTGTCCAGCGCGACCAACAGTTCCGGATAATGGCGGGAAAGCCCCGGCAAGCGCGGCAGCAGCCATTTCAGCGCGAAGGAATACGTGGTGCTGACTTCGAGCCTGACCCTGCCTTTCTGCTCGCGCAGATCGCCCAGGGTCGCTTCCAGGCTCATGAAAAATTCCCGCACGATGGGCGCCAGCGTAGCCCCCGCTGCCGTGAGGGTCAGTGACTTGCCGCGCTCGAACAACTGCAACCCCCAAAGCGCCTCCAGGTGCTTGAGCTGGTGACTGACTGCGCTCTGCGTCACGTGCAGCTCCTGCGCGGCCGCGGTGAACGTGGGGTGTCGGGTGGCGACTTCAAAGGCACGCAATGTGGCGGTCGGCGGCAGGTCTCTCATGTATAGGTATCCCGGCGATTCGGCGCAAAAGCAAATCATGAACGTTAGCTCATGATAGAGCCAGGGCCTGGAGTCGGGGGCGCTTTCTACGCGATGGTCCGATGGGTAGGCAATGATTGCGGTTCAGGTATTCAGCTATGAATGGGCAAGCTCACCCCAAAAGCCACAAAAAAGCCACCGCAGACTTTGTTGAACCGGCGCCCGGTTCGAGCCAGCCAAGGCCTGACCCGGTGAGCTGCGCTGGCGACAAAGTATTCAACGATGAATTCGACCACGGCGTAAGTCAGCGCAATAGTGAGTGTCTGCGCAATGATATTGCGGTGCGGATCAAGGAAGGGCGGGATGAACGCGGTGAACAGCAGCAGCGCCTTGGGATTGGAGATGGCCGATACCAAGCCTTGGCGGAACAGCGACCACCGTCGAAAGCCTTCGATACTCGTCGCGTCGAGACTGACGGGTGGGGATCGCCACAGACCGAAGCCCAACCAGATCAGGTAGAGCCCGCCAACGATCTTCAGTGCTGTGAACCAAGTGGCGGATGCCTGGATAAGCGCACCCAGCCCCAATGCGCAAAGCGAAAGCACGACTGAAAAGCCGAGTACGCCGCCTGCGATAGTGAACAACGTCTTGCGGGTTCCATGGATTGCCCCATGGGTAAGCGCCAACAACGCATTGGGGCCTGGCGCTACCGCAATGCCGCAGCAGGTGAGCAGATAGAGCAACCAAGTCTCAAATGGCATGATCCAGTCCAGGTGTGGTGAGCCCGAGCACATCCTGCGGGTGAACAGCGATCATGGAAAGCGCTTAATCCACTTCACCGCCATTTGGCTAACCAATAGAGGGAACCGCGGCGGCGTAGCGGTGACCTTGGAACCGTCAGGCCTTGTACCGCTCAGCCACCGCCGATTGCTTGATCTGCCCCAGCAACCCTTGGCGCGCGGCCTGCAACGCATCCCAGCGAGCGCCGTCCTGCAGTGGCGGAATGGTCACCGGTTCGCGACGATCGAAGCCGATCAGCGCCGCGTCGACCAGATCGCCCACTTCCATGATTTCACTCAGCGTATTGACGTCGATGCCAGCGCGTTCCCAGATTTCGGTCCGGGTAGCCGCCGGCAGGACGGCTTGGACGTAGACGCCCTTGGGGTTGAGTTCGAGGCTGAGCCCCTGGGAGAGGAACAACACGAATGCCTTGGTCGCGCCATATACCGACATGCCGAATTCCGGCGCCAAGCCGACCACCGAGCCAATATTGATGATCGCGCCGTCGCCGGCCTTTGCCAGGCGTGGAGCGACGGCGCTGGCGAGCCGTACCAACGCGGTGGTGTTGAGCGAAACCAGGTGCGCGACGCTGTCGGTGGTCTGTTCGATAAAACTGCCGGATTGGGCCACGCCCGCGTTGTTGATCAGGATGCCGATACGGTCGTCATCTCGCAGGCGCGCTTCGACCTGGTTCAAGTCAGCGGATTGGGTGAGGTCGGCCTGGAGCACATCGACGGTAATATGGTGTTCGTTGCGCAGCTCGGTTGCCAATGCTTCCAGCCGGGCGTTGTCACGGGCCACCAGCACGAGATCGTGGCCGCGTTGGGCAAAGCGCTTGGCATAGACAGCGCCGATACCGGTGGAAGCGCCAGTGATGAGGACGGTTTTGCGAGTGGTCATGGTGTCGATCTCTTCAGGGATTAAGACGTGCGATCAACGGCGGGGTTTTTCGCCGCCGTTGGCGGTCCACATCGAGCTTAGGGGGGGGCGTGTGGGCTGGTTGTTAGGATGATGACCGAAATCTAAGATGTCAATGAATTTGATTATGGTCGGCATCTATGTATGATGCGAGGCATGATTCGAGCGGTACGAGGTGATGAAAAATGAGAGTGACTAAGGCTCAGGCACAGGCAAACCGGCAACATATCGTCGAGACGGCGTCTGTTCTGTTTCGTGAACGTGGCTTTGACGGCATCGGTGTGGCGGACCTGATGGCCGCCGCCGGCTTCACCCACGGTGGTTTCTACAAGCATTTCGGTTCGAAAGCCGACCTGATGGCGGAAGCCGCCGCAGACAGTCTTTCGCGCTCATTGACCAGCGCAAGCAAACTGGATGTCGCGGGTTTTTTCGCCATGTATGTCTCGCGCGAGCACCGCGATGCGCGGGGCAACGGCTGCACGATGGCGGCATTGTGCGGCGACGCGGCGCGTCAGGACGATGAGGTGAAAACCACGTTTGCCGCTGGATTGGAGGGCACCCTGGCTGCACTGGAAGAAAAGCTCGGGTCGACAGAAGAAGGGGGCCGGGCAGCGATGATCAACCTGTTCGCCCAGGCCGTCGGCGCGGTCATGCTGTCGCGGGCCTGTCCGGATGATGCTCCGTTGGCGGATGAGATACTGCAAGTCTGCCGTGATCGGATCCTGGCGTTATTGCCCGCGTCCGAACCCGTGTAAAGCCAGCGGTAGCGCAATGCGCTACCGCTGGCCGGATCAGAAAATGAACTTGAACAAGGCAATGACCACGATCAGGCCGATCAGGAAAATGATCCCAACGGTACCACCAAGAAATTTCAACATAGGAACGCTCTCATCGGATGGGCTTAGTTTTCTAGACCCTTGGCGAGCGCGCGCGGTTCGTTAAATTTTCGCACTGAATCGATGCTATGAGGGGCAGGGCTGTCAGTGCACCGCGAGGGACCTCGGGATGGAAACGTGTTCGAATTTCGAAACGGTCTTGATCCAGTAGCGCCGGTATTCGGTCTTGTCCGGTGCCAGTGGTTTATGGCTTGACCAAGGGTGTTCCGCCTTCAGACTGGCTCGATAAGCTTCCCATTCCTTCTGCTCGGCCACTTCCCGGGCCTTGGTTCGGTCATCGAACCAACCCAGGACGTACGCATCGCTCTGGTCCGTACCGCTCGCTATCAGCAGATATATGTCTGTCATTACCGGTTCCCGCCGCCATCCAGCTACCCAGTCGCTGGGCTCTTGTCATGGGTATCGGCCGCAGGCCCGGTTTTTTAAGCAGATTGATAAAAAACGGGTCGAGGCGCCACCGATCAAACATCCTTCGTTTGGGCCAGATGTGTCATCAGCCGTTCGCGAAAACGCCTGACACTTTGCCGCTCAGACGTCCGGCCCAACGGGCCCAGGAGGCAGAGCTTGGCATCGGTGCGTAAGAGGGTTGGGGTGGGACGGACCAGGTTGCTCGTCTGCAAGTGATCGCCGAGCAACCGCGACCAGGCCAGGGCGACACTTTGGGCGACCCATGACTTGCGCTCATTGGTCCTTTCGCGACCTCGGGGAGAGGAGGGCGCGGCTCGTCAATCAAATGTACTTAGGTGTACATTTAGCGGGCATCCGAGTACATTCGCGTTACGTATGTTCAATAAGGTGGATGCAAGATGCCCCAGGTGGGAAAGGCGCGTGGCAAGGCCCAAGACGCGGGTTGGCGAGGGTCGCCCGAAGGGTGGCTGGAAGCGGCCTATGAGGCTTTGAAGGAGTCCGGCATCGATGCGGTCCGGGTCATGCCGTTGGCCAAGCGCCTGGGTTTGTCACGCACCAGCTTCTATTGGTTTTTCGAGGATCGCGAACAGTTGCTGGCGGCCTTGCTGTCGCGCTGGCGCGAAACCAACACCGGGGGTTTGATCCGGCAAAGCGAAAGCTACGCCGAGAGCATCTCCGAGGCGATCCTGAATGTTTTTGAATGTTGGCTCAATCCGCAATTGTTCGATTCTCAGTTTGAATTTGCGGTGCGCAGTTGGGCGCTCCAGTCCGCAGACGTCGCGCAACAGGTCGCCATTGTCGACGAGCAACGTATGGGCGCCCTGGCGAGCATGTTCAAGCGCTTCGGCTACGACAGCCAGGGGGCCGACGCACGGGCTCGGACGATTTATCTGACGCAGATCGGCTACATCACCATGAACACCGGCGAGCTGATCACCGTGCGCTTCCAGCGCATCCCGCATTACGTGAGCATTTTCACCGGCAAGGTGCCCAAGCAGCGTGAGCTGGATCGGTTTTATGGCAAATTCGGCTATGCCGAAAAAGAGCCAGGGGTGTTCGTGCCGCTGATGGAAACCTTTGAAGAAACGGCTGAAAAATGAATGAAGTGACGCTGGGAATCGTCGGCGGAACGGGGTGGTTGGGCGCGGCGATTGCCAAGGCCGTGTTGGCGAAGGCCTGGTTGCCGGCGGGTAATCTGATTATTTCCAATCGCTCAGGTGCCCATCCATTGGCGAAGCAAGGCGTTTGCCTGGTCACCGATAACCAGGCACTGGCGGATCGCAGCGACGTCATCATCATCGCAGTAAGACCCGAGCAATTCGCCAGCCTGACCCTCGACGCATCGGGCAAGACGGTGATTTCATTGATGGCCGGGATCACGGCGCAGGCAATCGCCGCACGGACCTTGGCCTCAAGGGTCGTACGGGCGATGCCCAACGCGGCGGTGGAAATCGGGCAGTCCTTTACGCCTTGGTATTGCGCTGGCGCGGTGGAACCGATGACGAAGACCCTCATTCAGCAGTTGTTCGAATGCGTGGGCACTGCTGCAGAGGTCCAGCAGGAAGACTTTATCGATTATCTCTCCGCGCTTTCGGGCACCGGCCCGGCCTTTCCTGCCTTGTTGATGACAGCGTTGGTGAATCAGGCGATGGCAGCCGGTATCCCCGGCGAGATTGCGCAGCTTGCCGCAAGCAATGTCGTGATCAACAGCAGCCAGTTGCTGGCCACCCGCGACGCCCAGCAAATGATCGATACTCTGGTTGCCTACCGCGGCGTGACAGCCGCCGCCTTGCAATCGATGACCCAGGGGCATTTCGAGGCGCAGGTGGGAAGGGCATTGCAAGCGGGCGCCGCCGTGGCGCGCAAAGGGCTTCAAGCCTGACCCCAGGAGTCCCGCATCCGCAGAACCCTTATGGGAGCGAGCTTGCTCGCGATGACGGCAGCCGGTCCTACATCCCTGTGACTGAGGCACCGCTATCGGGAGCAAGCTCGCTCCCACTTCAGTTTTCAGCAATTGAAAAGATCATGTTGGGCACGACTTCAGATGTCCTTGACCAGCCGCAGCGCATCATAGATGGCCGCGTGGGTATTACGCGCCGACACCGCGTCGCCGATCCGGAACAACTGGAAGCGGCCCTCGGGGTTGGTCACGATGTTCTGGGGGTTCCCTGCGATCAGGTTGTGCTGTTCGACCGCGCCGTTGTTGCTCGAATATGGGCGCAGTTCGAAGTACAGATCGTCCAGCGGCAGGGTGCCATGGTTGACCACCACCTGATCGACCACGCGCTGCTTGTGCACCTGGCCGTAATCGCTACCGAAGTGGGCAACCAGCTGCCCGTCGCGTCGCTCCACCGAGTCGACCCGATACGTGACCGTGAACGTGACGTTCAGGTCTTGCAGGCTGCGCATGTACGGCACCAGGTTCATCGCCATCACCTCCGGCGAAAACGACCGGTCCGGCGTGACGATCTCCAGTTTCGCGCCGCTGTTGGCGATGACCTCGGCGGCCTGGAGCGCCGCGTGGTCGCCGGCGTCATCGAAGATCAGCACGTTCTGACCAGGCTTGACATCGCCGCAGATGATGTCCCAGGTCGACACCACCAGCTCATTGCCTAGCTTGAGCACCTCGGTATGGGGCAAGCCGCCTGTGGCAACGATCACCACATCCGGTTCTTCGGCCAGGACCGTCTCGGCTTCGGCCCAGGTGTTGAAGTGGAACCTTACGCCCAGCCGTTCGCACTGCGTCATGCGCCAATCGATGATGCTGATCATCTCGCGCCGCCGTTCGCTTTGCGCGGTCAAGCGGATCTGCCCCCCGGGCTGATCCGCCACTTCGAACACCGTGACGTCATGGCCGCGTTCGCCGGCCACCCGTGCTGCTTCCAGGCCCGCCGGGCCGGTGCCAATCACCACCACCTTGCGCTTGACCGATGCCTTGGGAATCTCGTGGGGCATGGTGGTTTCGCGGCCGGTGGCGGCGTTGTGGATGCAGTACGCCGCGCCGCCCTGATAGATACGGTCCAGGCAGTAGTTGGCGCCAACGCAAGGACGGATTTCTTCTTCACGTTTTTCGATGATCTTGCGCACGATGTGCGGGTCGGTCATGTGGGCGCGGGTCATGCCGATCATGTCCACCTTGCCAGAGGCGATGGCGTGTCGCGCCGTGGCGACGTCCGGAATCTTGGCCGCATGGAAGGTCGGGAAACCGGTTGCCGAGCGGATTTCCCCGGCAAAATCCAGGTGCGGCGAGTTGCGCATGCCCTGGATCGGTATCACGTCGGTGAGGCCCGCATCGGTATCGATATGACCGCGCACGACGTTTAGGAAATCCACCAGGCCGCTGTCCTTGAGCATGTGGGAAATCTGGATGCCGTCGCTGAAACCGAAACCGCCGGGAAGATCCTCGTCGCCGGTGTAGCGCACACCAAGGAGGAAGTCCTCGCCGCAACGCTGGCGGATACCGCGCAACACATCGAAGGTAAAGCGCATTCGGTTTTCCAGGGAACCGCCGTAGGGCCCATCAAGATCATTGGTCAGTGGCGACCAGAATTGATCCATGAGGTGCCCGTAGGCCTGCAACTCCAGGCCATCGAGCCCCGCGGCTTTCATGCGCTCGGCGGCATCGACGTAATCCTTGATGATGCGGTCGATGTCCCAGTCTTCCAGCTTTTTCGGAAACGCCCGGTGGGACGCTTCGCGGCGATGGGACGGCGAGACAACCGGCAGCCAGTCGGCCTTGTCCCAGCGCGTGCGGCGTCCCAGGTGGGTGAGCTGGATCATCACCGCCGCGCCGTGTTCGTGGCACTCATCGGTCAGGTCTTTCATCCATTTGACCACTTCGTCCTTGTACGCCAGCACGTTGTTGAATACCGGCGGGCTATCCCGAGAAACGGCAGCGGAGCCGGCAGTCATGGTCAGCGCCACGCCGGCCTTCGCCCGCTCGACATGATAGGCACGGTACAGATCCTTCGGCATGCCATCGACGGGATACGCGGGCTCATGCGAGGTGGTCATGATCCGATTCTTGAGCGTCAGATGCTTGATTTTGTAGGGCTGCAGCAGAGGATCGCTGGACATGGTGTTGCTCCGGGAACAGAACATCAGGCTGGGTTTTGACATAACGGTATGTTGAATGTTCATGTGTGTCAACGAGTGAGACACAGGTGTACATTTTTCTTGCGTGGCAGGAAAACCAGGATTACCATCCAGTCGAAACAGGGGGATTCGGCACGTGCGGCCGCTCGCCTGCATCAGCGTGGTGGCGCGATGGGTGCCTCCCGCGCAGCGGTGGATTCAGGGTTTGCCCCCAACGGTCTGGAGGCTGGGCGGATTACCTGCTGAGGGCGGATTTGTTCGAGGCTTTGCCGGCACGCGAGAAAGCGCTGTGAATCAGCCGGTCATTGCGGTTGGAAACGCCAAAGGGCGGAGGAGGGCCGAAAACACAAGTCCCTGTATTTTGATAACTAGAACTCACCGGATGGCCGCGTGCGGTCGTGATGAAAAATGAATGCTTCTGCTGCCCTGCCAATAACTATTAATACAGTCTGCGGAGATGCACATGATGACGTTATCCAGTAAAAATTTTATCGGCTGGTTTGCAGGCCTTGCATTTGCCTGCGGCAGTCTGATCGCTCAGGCCGATGAACCCGCGCCCATCCGCATCGGCTGGGTGAACTGGTCGGATACGGAGATCGCGGTGAAACTGGCGAACACCGCGTTGCAGGATCACCTCAAGCAACCGGTCAAGTTGGTGCTCGCCGATATCGGCATCCAGTTCCAGGCCCTGGCCAACGGCAATATCGACCTGATCCCGATGGTCTGGCTGCCCAGCACCCACAAATCGTTCTATGACAAGTACAAGGACAGGCTCGAAGACCTCGGCGTGCTGTACGAAGGCCGGATCGGCATGGCGGTGCCCACCTCCATTCCAACCAGCGAGATCGCCAGCGTCGAAGACCTCAACAAGCCTGAAGTGCGGGAAAAACTCGGCGGCAAGATCCTCACTTCGGAAGTGGGCAATGGTCAGTACAAGCTGACGGAAAAAGCCATCGAGCAATACAAGCTCGACGGCTACAAGATGGTCGCTTCTTCAGAGTCCGGGATGCTGAGTGAATTGGATCGCAACCTCAAGCGTGACAAATGGTCATTGGTCAACGCCTGGAGCCCGCACTGGATGTTCGCCAAATGGCCGCTGCGCTACCTGGATGATCCGAAGCAGATTTTCGGTGGCGCTGAGCAGATCCACGCCGTCGCACGCAAAGGTTTCAGCGCGGAGCACCCTGATGTGGCCCGATTCTTCGCCAACTTCAAGATTCCGAAAGCGGACCTTGAGAAGTTGATGGCGGACGCCCGTGACAGCTCGGCGGACAAGGTGGTGGCAGAATATTACGCAGCCAACAAACCGCGTTTCGAAGCGATGTTCGGCAGCCAGACGGCGTCCGCGACACCAGCCCAGTGATGGCCGTTGCTGTCCGATAGCTGTTGCAGTCCGGTGCCCTTGGTCGAGAGCCAAGGGCGCTGCTGGATGAGTCCTTGTTCTATTCAGAGGCTGAGCGATGACGGTCACGACATGGGATATCAAACCGGATGAGGAACCGCCCGTCAGGTTGAAGTCGGCCTCGACCGAGGCAGGTGCGCGCGGTGCATGATCATGACGCCCCGCGACCGCGCTTAGGTATCGTCCTTTGCCTTCTGTCCATGCTGATCTTTGCAGCTCAGGATGGGGTCACCAAAGTGCTGGTCAAGGAGCTTCCGATCGCACAATTGGTGATGGTGCGTTATTGGGTGTTCCTGGCTTTTGCTGTCGGTTATAGCGCCTATCAGGGCAGCCTGTGGACCGCGTGCCGAAGCCGCCATCCCTACCAGCAGATCATCCGTGCGCTCATTGGCGTGGGTGAGAGCGCCTTGTTCGGATTGGGGCTGCGCTATTTGGGACTCGCTGAAATGCATGCCCTGTACGCGGTATTCCCCTTGATGACACTGGCGTTGGCGGGGGCGTTCCTGGGGGAGTTCATTGGCGTGCGTCGATGGGTTGCCGCCGCCATTGGCTTCACGGGGACGCTGGTTATCCTTCGTCCCGGCTCCAGTGTTTTCGAACTGGCGGCGCTGATTCCGCTGTTGTCTGCCCTGGGTTTCGCCATCTTCAGCGTGCTGACCCGTCGAATCAGCCGGGGAGACTCGTTCGCCACGAACATGCTTCACATGGGTTTTTTCGGCGCGATAGCGATTACCTTGTTGGGTCTTCCAAGTTGGGTAGCACCGAACCCGGCGCAATGGGGCCTGATAGCCGTGCTCTCCATGACCGGTGTGGTGGCCCAGCTGTTATTGCTTCAGGCGCTGAAGGTTGCAACGGCAGCTACACTTCAACCGTTCAATTATTCTCTTCTGGTATTCGCTACGCTGATTGGCCTATTGGTATTCGGCGAGCTGCCCGACACATGGACAGTCGTAGGGGCCTGTCTGGTAATTGCCGGCGGGATGTATGCGATCAAGGCAAAAGGGTAGTGATTCCATCAAACCCATAATCCTGTGGGAGCGAGCCTGCTCGCGAAGAGGTCGGCACGTTCAGCTCCTTCGCTGATTGTGACGACGCTTTCGCGAGCAGGCTTCCCACATTTGATCTTCAGTGCTCTTAAGCCCAGTTTAGAACTTGAAGCGTCCCACCAAGCCCTTGAGCTGTCCGGAGATATCCGTCAAACGCCCCGAACCGGTTTGTGCGGTGTGAGCAAACTCTTCAACCAGCTGCGCATCGGAGTGGATCTGCGCGATGTGCCGGTTGATGTCTTCGGCCACTTGATGCTGTTGTTCCGCGGCGGTGGCGATCTGCGTGTTCTGGTCGCGGATCGAGTCCACCGAGGTGCGGATCTTGTCGAAGCTGTCGCGGGCCTGCTGGATACGCTCGACGCTGGTTTGCGACACGTGCAGGCTGTTCTGCATCTGTTGCGTCACTTCCTGGGTGCGCCGGGCGAGATTGCCGAGCAAGCTGTCGATCTCGCCGGTGGAGTCAGCGGTGCGCCGCGCCAGGGCGCGTACTTCGTCGGCCACCACGGCAAAGCCGCGGCCTTGGTCGCCGGCGCGTGCGGCTTCAATCGCCGCGTTGAGGGCCAGCAGGTTGGTCTGTTCGGCGATCGAGCGAATGGTGTCCAGGATCGTGTTGATGTTCTTGCTGTCCTGTTCCAGCGCCTGCATGGTCTGGGTCGACTGCTGCAATTCTTCACTGAGCCTCAACACGCTGCCCGTGGCTTCGCCGATGTGGTGCTGGCCGTCGTGTACATCCCGATAACCGGTGTCCGCGCTGACGGCGGCCTGGCTGCACGAGCGGGCCACTTCGTTGGCGGTGGCGACCATTTCATTGAACGCGGTGCTCACCAGCTCCACGGCCTGGCGCTGGCGCCCGGCGGCTTCGTTCATGTTCTGTGCGACGTCGCGGGTGTCCGCCGCTGCGGTTTGCAGGTCGGAGGAGGCGCTGCCGATGCGTTGAACCAGTTGCGCAATCATGCCCAGGAACTGGTTGAACCAGCTTGCCAGGGTGGCGGTTTCATCCTTGCCCTGTACAGCGAGTTGGCGGGTGAGGTCGCCTTCACCTTCAGCGATTTCCTGCAGGCCGTTGGCAACGCCGCGGATCGGCCGGACGATAACGCTGGCGAAGCTGGCGCCGACGATTGCGAAGACCACGGCCAGCGCGGCGGCGATGATAGCGATCAACCAGGTCAGGCTCGCGGCTTCGGCCATCACCTCGTCACGCTTGATCAGGCCGATGAACCGCCAGCCCAGGCTTTTAGAGGTGACGATGTTGGCCATGTACGGCACGCCGTCGATCTCGATCTGGGTAGCGCCATCGCTGCTCTTGGCCAATGCTGCGTAGTTGGGACCGAGGTCGGCCAAGGGTTTGAAGTTGTGCTTGGCGTCGGCGGGGTCCACCAAGACGTTGCCGCTGCCTTCCACCAGCATCAGGTAGCCACTGTCGCCCAGCTTGATGTTCTTCACCAGTTCGGTCAGTTGCTTGAGCGACACGTCCAGGCCCACCACGCCAACCAGCTTGCCGCTGGCATCGGCGACGGTGTGCACGATGCCGATCAGCGACACGTCGTCGGGGGCCCAGTAGTAGGCATCGGTCTTCACGGTGGTGCCCGGCGCGGCAACGGCAGCCTTGTACCAGGGGCGCTGGCGCGGGTCGTAGTTGGAGATTTTCGGATCATCCGGCCAACTGGCGTAGCCACCGTCCGCCAGGCCCAGGGATAGGTAGGCGGTGGTCGGGTGGCTCTTGGCGAACCGATCGAAGATATCCAGCAGTTGTTTGTTGTTCTCGGTAAGAGGAATTTGCGCAGCATCAGCGCCGGAGTAGTTCTTCAGGTCCTTGGCCGCGACGATCCGCGGGTCCTTGGCGAAGAATTCAACGTTCTGCATGATGCCGTCGAAGAACTGCTTCATGCCGTTGTCGATCTGGCGGATTTCGCGGCTGCTGCTGTCCAGGAAGTTGGCTTGTGCCGCATCGCGCAGGTTCATCACCACGAGCACCGCCACCAGGATAACCGGGAGGCAGGCAATGGTTGCGAACGCCCAGGTCAGCTTCTGTTTGATATTCATGACTTCTCCCGCGGGTATTTATCGGTATTGGAACGGCGGAAACATTAGCGGTGAGCATTGCGAACTCTGAAACGGAAAGCGCCCATGCCTACATCCACGCTATCGACCAAGGTCGTATTCCCTTGAGAGCACCATTTGTCGGACGTCGTTAATGCCGATGGTTATGTCGCGGGAACGCAAGCCGTTGCTGCGGTTAATCCGCAAGATGGCATGCTCCGGGCTTTGCGCCGGCTCCCCACCAGATCGCCTTCCTGCATCCGAGGCCCCATGCCAAGCGCATTCGAAAGCGTACTCAAGAACAAGAACATGGCTTATCGGCCCCAAGGGACTGCGTCGGTCAGCCAGGCGCCGGTGCGCGTCGCGTTTGTGCTGATGGACAACTTCTCGATGATGTCCTTCACCGGAGCGGTGGACGCACTGGTCACCGCCAACCTGATGAACGACACGCCACTGTATGAAGTGCTGACCGTAGGCGCTTCGGGCGGGCAGGTGACGAGCGACCTGGGAATCGTCATCTCAACCGATCTTGAGCTGGCGCAGTTGCCGGACAACCTGGACGTGCTGATTGTCGCCGGCGGCTTTCGCGTGAAGCTTGCGGGTACGCCATTACTGCGGCGCAAGCTGCGCGCCAATGCGGCTTGCGGGGCGTTGTTGGGCGGGTTGTGGAATGGCGTGTTTTTCGTGGCCGAGGCGAACCTGCTCGACGGTTTCGAATGCGCGGTCCACCCGGAAAGTCGCGCAACGATGGCTGAGATGTTCCCTGGCGTGAAAGTGTCCAGTCGCGCTTATGTCGTGGACCGTGAGCGGGTCAGTTGCGCGGGCGCCAACAGTTCGCTGCGCATGATGCTCCAACTGATCCGCCGCACGGGCGGGGAGACGCTGGTGGGAGCCATCGAAGAGATCCTTCGCTGCGATGAGTCAGGGGATGACGCCTCGGACCTGCCGCCAATCTTCGTCGAGACGGACCCGACGCTGCCGGAAAGCCTCAAGCTGGCGCTGGAACTGATGTGGCAGAACGTCGAGGAGCCGTTGACGATCGATGAGCTGGCGGCGTGCGTCAAGGTTTCCAAACGCCAGCTTGAACGGCGGTTCTGCCGGTTTCTCGGCGCGACCCCGACGCGTTATTACCTGGAGCTGCGCCTGACCCGTGCACGCCAGCTGATCCAACAGACCAACCGCTCCGTCACCGAGATCGCCGTCGCGACGGGTTTCGTCAGCTCACCGCATTTCCAGCGACGCTTCCGGGATTTTTTCGGCGTACCGCCTGGCAGCTATCGCTCGACGTTTGGACGCAAGCAGATATCGCCGTGAGCCTTGTCAGGCGGTACGCATTTTCTGAACGAAGTACAAGGCGATACAACCCGTGGCGCACAGCCAGATAATCGAGCCGCAGGCGGCCGTTATTAGGGAGAAGTCAGAGTCGAGCTCGACCATCCCCGGCACGGCGTAGGCGAACCAAAGCAAGGAGATGAGCACATAGGCCAGGGACGACATCAGGAGTTCGAAGATCTTTCTTGCGTGCATTGCAATTCCCCGCCCGTCGTGAAAGACGGGTGTTCAAGCTATCGGTCAGGTTGGCTTTTTTTCTGTCTGGGCAGAAATAAAAGAGTCTTAAGGCGGCGGATGGCGAGCGGTTGCGAGCCTCGTCGATCAACTGCGCAGACATTCCATGTCAGAAAGCTTCCAGGAAACGGCTTTGGTTCAGCCCTGGTCGTCCAGCAGATTTTCGATTGGCACTTCTTCCATTTGCGAGGCGGTCAGGGTAGTGCCTTTGCAGAGCACCTTGCTCACTTCGTCAGCGATCGAGCCCTCGACGATGCGGCCCTGCATCTGGTCGAAATCAGCCTTTTCCAATCCCTCGACGCTGTTATACATGCCCATGTGACGGACATTGCGACTGGCGCAATCAAGTTCAAGCTTTGTGTAATTGGTGAAATAGGCACCGGTTCTTTTTACCGTGGCCTGTACAGCCGAACCACTTTCAACGAACGAGACGATGGCGTATTCGGCATTCGAATCATCGTAGCTGTACTGAATTTTATGTACGTCCGCTGCGGCTGGGTAAGCGGTCAGGACGGCGACCAGTGAAACAATCCTTTTCATTTCTTTCTTCCGTGATTGGCCTGCAACAAAGAATGATGGCCAAGTGAGATCATTCTGCTTGGCTTGTCGGCCCGAGTCAACATTGCAAGATGATGACAAAGTTGACCGTTGGTCGGGCGGCGACGATCGTGCGGAACTTTAATCTTTTGATTCATAACTCGCAATGGAAGGAACATAGTCCACCAGCAACGCGACGACAATTGCGCCTGCGGAAATCAAAAACAGCAGCCCATGATGCCCGCCGCTGGCGTTGAACAGCGCCGAATACGCAAAACCCGCCACCGCCTGAAATGTGGCGAATGAAACGGTCGCCCGGCTCCAGGCGACTTGCTGGCCATGATGGTTCGGTACCAGTTCATGCACCCGGGCCAGGGCCAGCGGCACGATACCCGGTGGGAACGAACCGATGACCACAGCCAGCAGCGCCAACGCCAGGAATGAATGGGCGGTCGCCAGCAAGACAAGGGCTGTCGCCTGCACGGCCAGCACCCATCGGATGCTTTTGCGCGCGCCCAGGTGGTCCGCCAGGAAGCCATAGGTCACCGGGCCGATAATCGCCCCCAAGCCGTACATCACCCATACCAGCGCACCGACATGGGCGCCGGCCTTGAGGCCGCGGGCGACATAGTCCACCAAAAACACCATCGCCGGGACCAACCCCGCCGCCATGAATGCGTACTGTGCAAACAATTGATGGACGGCGCGGGGCATGGGTGCTTTTTGCGTGTCATGTTTCACGCTCACGGCTGCCTGGGGCAGATCCTGCGGCCAGCCGAACCAGCTCAGCCCGGTCAGGACCAGGGACAGCACGCCGAGCCCGAGCCAGGTGGCTTCGAGGCCCAGGCTCAACAGCGGCGGCACAAGGGTTCCGGAGCCGGCGATGCCCAGCCCGATGCCCAGGAAAATCGCGCCACTGGCCAGCCCCCTGCGGGCGGCAGGTACATGGGGCAGCACGGTGGCCGCCACCAGCACCATGATCGCGCCGCCGGCGATGCCCGACAGCAATCGCCAAGCGAAATACCAAGCCACGGACACAGGAAAGGCACAGGCAAAAAACGCCGCCGTCACGGCCAGCATCATCAGCCGCAAGGCGTTTTTATGGGACAGTCGACGGGCCATCGGCCGGCCGAGCAGGGCGCCGATCAGGTATCCGACAAGGTTGGCGGCCCCGAGGTAGACCACGTCGCCGGGGCTGAACCAATGCGCTTGGATCAGCGGCGGAATCAAGGGGGTATAGGCGAAGCGCGCCAGGCCAATGCTGACGAGGCTGGCACAGAGGCCAGCGAAAATCGGTAGCCAGATGCCCGTGGAAGATGAAGCGAGCGCCGCGGATGATGTACGCATGGAAGCGATCCCATAGAAGGTTTATGGCGCCCAGCATATCGGCTATCGTTGTTGCGTTTATGCAGCGATTACGCGGCGCAGCGATGCAATTATGCATCGATAGGAGGACGGATGAATTGGGACGATGCGCGGGTATTCCTGGCGGTGTGTCGGGAGTCGACCCTGCGAGGGGCGGCGCGTGTGCTGGGGGTGGACCAGGCGACTGTGGGCCGGCGTATCGCCGCGTTGGAGAAATCCCTGAGCGCCGCGCTGTTTCTGCGCACACCCGACGGTTATGCCCTGACGTCAATGGGCGAGGCCGCGCTCAGGTCCGTGGAAAAAATGGAGCAGTCGGCCCTGGAACTGGAGCGTCGGATACAAGGACTGGACGATCGACTGGTGGGCAACGTGCGCGTCGCCACGACTGATTCATTGGCGATCGACTTCCTGATCCCGGCCATTGCCCGCCTGCATCAACGTCACCCGGACGTGCGCGTGCAGTTGGACGCCTCCACGCAGATCATCAGCCTGGTCAAGCGCGAAGCGGACGTTGCCGTGCGCAACACCCGGCCAGAAAACCCTGACCTGATCGCGCGGCGGATCGCGCGCTGGCCGGTGGGGTTGTTCGCGGCGCGCGAGTATGTCGATGTCCATGGGGAGCCGACGGCGGGCAGCGCGTTCGAGGGCCATGACCTGGTTGTCTACCAGCCGTATTTGCAGGCGCAAAAAGATTTTACCCTGGTTGCCGAGCCGGTCAGTCGCGGGCGGATCGTTGCCAGCCTGAGTTCGAGCCTGTTGGTGCGTCGCTCGATTGCGGCGGGTATCGGAGTGGGGGAAATCCCGGTGTACATGGGCGAACGCGACGGGTTGGTGCGCCTATGGCCTGAGCGCACGCGACCGCTGCCGTACGAGGTCTGGCTGGTGACCCACGCGGACTTGCGCCACACGGCGCGGGTGCGGGCGGTGATCGATGAGATTGTCGCGGCGTTTTCCCAGGAAAACGAATAACGCTGGATAAGAGAACCTGTGGAAGCGAGCAAGCTCGCTCCCACAGGATGTCCCGCACACTGGCCTCACGGCATTTGCGGCAGTTCCTGCGGCCGCAGGTCAAATACCAGCACTTCGGCATCCTGGCCATTGCCCAGCGTCAGTACCTGTTCCTGGCGCACCCGCACGCCATCGCCTTCGTGCAACGGCACGCCATTGAGCTCTACGCTGCCCCGGGCCACGTGGACATAGGCATAGCGATCGGCAGCCAACGTCAGCGTGGCGCTTTCCTGGCCATCGAACAGCCCGGCATAAACCCGCGCGTCCTGGCGAACGTGGAGCGATCCCTGGGCCCCGTCCGGCGAAATGATCAATTGCAGGCGGCCACGTTTCTGCTCGGTACTGAAATGTTCCTGCTGGTAGCGCGGCGTGGCGCCCACCACGTTGGGCACGATCCAGATCTGCAGGAAATGCACCGGCTCGTCGGCGCTGTGATTGAATTCACTGTGCGCTACGCCACTGCCAGCACTCATCAATTGCACATCACCGGGGCGAATGACCGAACCGGTGCCCAAGGTGTCCTTGTGCTCCAGCGCCCCTTCGAGCACGTAGGAGAAAATCTCCATGTCGCGGTGTGGGTGCTGGCCGAAACCTTTGGCGGCGGCGACCCGGTCGTCGTTGATCACCAGCAGGTCGGAAAAACCCTGTTGATTGAGGTCGCGGTAGCTGGCGAACGAAAAGGTGTGGAACGACGTCAGCCAGCCGTGACGGGCAATACCGCGATCAGAAGCTTTGCGAAGGGTCAGCATGGAAATTCTCCTGGTTCAGTGGGCGGTGGCCGTGGCCGTTCGCCGGGTTCAGAAGAAGGTTAATGGTTATCGGATTGTTCAATAAGCAGGTGAATAGGGAAATACTGTCCGTTGTGAGTGGACAATCTCGCAGCGGGCGCTTCGCTTGGTCATAATGCCAACCGATGATCCTTGTGCAAGCGAACAAGCTCGCTCCCACAGGGTCCGGCATGTTCTTCTCGATCTTGGCGTCTTCCCATGAAAACCGTAGCAATGGTGCTGTTCCCCGATTTCCTGCTGCTCGACATGGCCGGGCCGCTTGAAGTGTTTTCCATCGCCAACCGTTTTCTTGCACTCGACCAGCACTATCAGTTGCTGACCCTGGGCACCGAGCGAGGCCCGTTGCGGGCGTCCAACGGTGTGACTGTCCATGCCGATATCCATATCGACCAGGCCTGGGCCGCCTACGACGTACTGCTCGTGCCGGGTGGTCCCGGTGCCTATAACGACCGGCACCCGGGCTTGCACACATGGTTGCGGGCGGCGGCGCCAAGGGCCACCTGCTATGGCTCGATTTGTACCGGCGCGTTTGTGCTCGGCGAAGCGGGGTTGCTCGATGGACACCGGGTTACCACCCACTGGCACTACACCGAGCGCTTGATCCAGCGTTTTCCCAAGGCATTGATCGAGACCGACAAAATCTTCTTGCGCGACCGACGGCTGATCACCTCCGGCGGTGTCACGGCCGGCATCGACATGGCCTTGGCCATCGTCGCCCAGGACCACGGCCGCAAAGTCGCGCTGGACGTCGCCAAAGTGCTGCTGGTGCTGATGAAGCGCCAGGGCGGGCAAGCGCAGTTCAGCCCGCTGGTGGCGACCGTGGCGGCCCAGGAGTCGGCGGTCACGCGGGTGCAGAACCACGTGATGGAGCATCTGGAGGAGCCCTTCACCGTGGAACGCATGGCGGCGGTCGCGGCCATGAGCACCCGGCATTTTGCCCGGCTGTTTGTCCGCGAAGTGAAGATGACGCCCATGGAATTCCTTCAAGGGGCGCGCATCGATCGGGCGCGTCAGTTGCTCGAATCCACCGACTTGCCGCTCAAGACCGTGGCGTTTCGCAGTGGCTTTGGCAGCGTGCGGCACATGCGTCAGCTGTTCAGCGAAAAGCTTGGCCTGACGCCGATCCAGTACCGCCAGCAGTTCAGTTGAGCCTCGGGTGTCCGTCCAGGGCACCGTGATGTCCGTGATGGGGCCTGTGCCAGCATTGTTATCGGGCTCAGGGCTGCCAAGATTACCGCGAACCCTCTGGAAAGGATGCGCGAGAGCCAGGGCAGACGCGTGCGGCGCTTCGCAACGACATGCCTGGACCGGTCATCTGGCGCTGGATCGCTCATGAACAGTTTCGTCAAACCCTGCACCGGGCCAACGGTGTGCTTTGGCCCGTTCGTCTTTCACCGACAGCAGCGGCTGGTCTCTCGCGAAGGTCAACCTCTGGCATTGGGCGGTCGCGCCCTCGACATCCTGCAGATACTGGTCGCGCACGCCGGCGCTTTCGTCAGCAAGCAAGCGCTGATCGACCAGGTCTGGCCCGACAGCGTGGTCGAAGACATCAATCTGCGGGTGCACATCGCCGCGCTGCGACGGGCCTTCGGCGAGACGCGCGAAGGCAATCGCTACATCCTCAATCATCCTCGCCAGGGCTACTGCTTTGCGGTGCCCCTGACCCTGGAATCCGTGGGCGAGTCATCGAGCGCGGAGCCCTCCGAACGGCACAATCTGCCCGCCCGGCTGAGCCCGGTGATCGGTCGCGACAAGATCCTGGGCCGGCTGTTGGTGGAAGTGCCGCGCCAATCCCTCACCACCGTCACCGGCCCGGGTGGCATCGGCAAGACCACCGTGGCGTTGCGGGTGGCGGAACTGTTGCTGGAGCACTTTGCCGATGGCGCCTGGTTTATCGACCTGGCCGGCATCGGCGACCCGGCGCAGGTTGCGCTGCGGATTAAGCATGCCCTGGGCCTGGCGGACGGTTGCCTGGCCCAGCAGCTGCAAGCCCGTCGGATACTGCTGGTGCTCGACGGTTGTGAACAACTGATCGATACCTGCCGGGAATTGGCCTTGACGTTGCGCGCAGGGGCGCCTGGCGTATCGCTGTTGGTGAGCAGTCGGGAAATCCTCAACCTGGCCGACGAAAATGTCGTGCAACTGTCCGGTCTGGGGATGGCGTCGGCCGATGAGTCCGATTATGTACTGGGGTGCCCGGCGGTGCAGTTGCTGGTCGAGCGGGTCGGCGCCCGCCAGCAGGGTTTCCAGCCGGCAGAACGCGACCTGGCGGCCCTTGCGCAGATCTGTCGGCGCCTCGACGGGTTGCCGCTTGCCCTGGAACTGGCAGCGGCCCAAGTCGATGTGCTGGGCGTGGCCGGGGTCCTGGAGCAGTTGGACCATGGTCTGTCGCTGCTGAGCCACGGACGTCGAACCGCCGTGCCTCGCCACCGCAGCCTGGAAGCTGCCCTGGATTGGAGCTTCGAGCGCTTGAGCCACGATGAGCGAACGGTGTTCCAACGCCTGGCGGTGTTCGAAGAACGGTTCAGCCTCAAGACCGCCCTGGCGGTGATCAGCTGCCCTGAAGTGGAAGCGGGACGATTGCCCTGGTTGTTGTCGCGGTTGGTCATCCAATCATTGGTGATGGTTGAGCAACGCGCCGAAGGGACGCGTTTCCATCTGCTGCGCACCACCCGCGCCTATGCTTTGG
Organism: Pseudomonas sp. R4-84; assembly: GCF_054130985.1. Lineage (NCBI taxonomy): Bacteria > Pseudomonadati > Pseudomonadota > Gammaproteobacteria > Pseudomonadales > Pseudomonadaceae > Pseudomonas > Pseudomonas sp. R4-84. The sequence continues at coordinate 3,474,483 of NZ_CP096390.1, read as the reverse complement.
AGAAACTGCATCACAGTGGGCAGTTGCCGCTTTGGCATCGGCGTTACGCACTGCAACAGGCGTGGCAAACCCGGTCAAGACCCGAGGCGCCCATCCAGCGTACGAAGCAGCGCGTCGGCTTGCTTTAGGTCGGGCGTGTCGAAGCCCTCATTGAAACGCCGATAGACGGGGCGCAGCAGATCCGCGGCGGCCTTATCCTGGCCACGCCGTTGCCACAGCCGCGCCAGGGAAAAGGCGCTGCGCAATTCCCACGCCAGCGCGCCTTGCTGCCGGGCGACGGCCAGGGCGGCGAGCAGTTGCTCTTCGGCTTGTTTGTCGGCCGATGGGTCATCCTGCGCCAACAGGGCTTCGGCGCTGGCTCGCAGGATCTCGGCGCAGCACCAGCCTGCGGCGCCGCTATGGGCGCGTTCGATCTGACCCGGTCCCACGGCATCCGCCCGCAGCGTCACGGCGATGTCCTGCATCAAGCCGCTCTTGGTCGGGCAGGCCTCCAGGGACGCTCCATCGAACGCGTTCTCGTACTGGCAGGCCCACTCATGGAACAACATCACCGAATGCTTCCGGGCCTGGTGTTTCAACATACCGAGCCGTTCCCGTGCGATTGAATGTTCGCCGGTGTAATGGGCGATCAAGCAACCGCTGATCACCAGCGTGTAACAAATCGAAAGACCGTGATTGATCTGCAGGGCAATCTGCAGCGCGAGATTGGCGGTGCGCCGGGCTTTATCGGCGAACCCTTGCAGCCAGAGGATGCGCGCCAGGATCGTCAGCGCCGCCACGCTCTGTTCGTACTGCACGCCAAAACCGTAGGTGAAGCGGCCCAGGTGGCCGTTCTGGGCCAGGCGCTGGATGACCTGTTCGGCATCGCGCCGCGCCGCGCCCTGGTCGCCAATGAAATGCAACGCCAGCACCCGCAGGCGCTGGGTGCTCAAGGACAGCACCGGGTCGCCCGGGGGGCCCAGCCGGTCGAAGTCCTGGCATTGTTCCAGCGCCTGTTGGTAGCGGCCGCAACTGAGGTTGACGGCCATGTGGCCGGACACGGCCCGCAGCTCACCGGCCAGGTCGTGGCACTGCCGGGCCAGGCGCCGGGCCGTGACGAACGCCTCGACCGTGGCCGGCGTGCCGCCCTCGGTGTGGTAGTTGAGACTGGCATGGGCCAGTTCCAGCGCAAGGGTCAACCTGGGGCATGGCGAGGCGGTGCCGTGCAGCAGGGCCCGGGCTTTGCTCACGTAAAGGCCATGTTCCTTGAGCAGCGACAGCTCCTGCCAGAGGGGCAGGCTACGGGCCGTCAAGCGGATCGCCACGGCGTGGGAGCCGTGGGCAGCCAGCCCCCGGTCCAACGCCGCGCGGATGTCGTCTCGGTAGGACGCGTAGCGCGCGATCCAAAGCTGCGTCGGGGTGGTTTCCCAATCTTTTTCAGCCTGTTCCATCAACGTCAGGCAACGTTCAGCGTGTCGCGCCTGGCTCGCGGCCAGTTCGCCTGTCTCCAGCAGTTTTTCCAACGCGTAGCTGCGCGTGGTGTCCAGCAGGCGGTAGCGCACCTCGTCGTCACCGATCTCCACGTTGAGCAGCGACTTGGCGACCAACTGGCTGACCGATACCAGCACCTGGTCGGGCGCGACATGCTGGCCGACGATGACGGCCGCCGCCGAGGCGAGGTTGAAACTGCCCATGAACACCGCCAGGCGCCGCAGGCAGGTCTGCTCGCAGGCAGTGAGCAGCGCGAAGCTCCAGTCCAGCGTGGCGCGCAGGGTCTGTTGTCGCGGTGCGCTGGCACGCTTGTCATGGTCGAGCAGTGCGACGCTGTCTCGCAGTTGCCGGCACAACTGCTCCAGCCCAAAGTGCCCGACCTGGGCAGCGGCCAGTTCGATGGCAAGGGGAATGCCGTCCAGGCGCTGGCAGATGTCGACGATCAGCGGCACCTCATGGTCGGTCAGCTCGAAGTCGTCCTGGCTGGCCATCGCCCGTTCAGCAAACAGTTGCAGCGCTGGATATTCCAGGGCCGGATAACCTTCGATGACCATCCCCCGGGGTGGGATCGCCAGTGAATCGAGGCGCTGCACATGTTCGCCTTCGGCGCGCAGGCCTTCGCGGCTGGTGGCCAGGATATGCAAGTGCGGTGCGGCGCGCAGCAGCGTCTCGCAGAGCAGGGCCACGGCGTCGACCAGATGTTCGCAAGTATCGATCACCAGCAGCAGATGCCGTTCCTTCAAGGGCCGGACGACGGCTTCCAAGGGCTCGCCGTCTTGTGGCGACAGCTCCAACAGGGCGCAGAGGTTGGGCGCGATCATGGCCGGGTCATTGAGCGAGCCGAGGTCCAGCAGATACGTGCCGTCGCGGTAATGGCCGATCAGCCGCTCGGCGACCCGCAACGCGACGGTGGTCTTGCCGATGCCGCCGCTGCCGACCAGGGTGATGAAGCGTTTTCGCGGCAGCTGGGCGACCAGGCTTTCCACCAGCCCCTGGCGCCCGATCACCCGGGTTCGGCGCGGCGGCAGGTTGCGCGCCAGGGCAGGGTGGGGGATACGTGCCAGTGGCTCGGGCGACTCGAAAGTCACCGGCGCGACGAAGCTGTAGCCGCGCTGCGCCACGGTGACGATGTAGCGCTGGCCTGCCTGTCCATCGCCCAACGCCTTGCGCAGCGCCGCCACGTGAACCCGAAGGTTGGTGTCTTCCACCACGCTCTTGGGCCAGACACGGGCGATCAGTTGCTGCTTGCTCACCACTTGGCCTGCGTGTTCGAGCAGCACCAACAGAATCTCCACCGCGCGCCGACCCAGGCGCAACGGCTGCCCGCCCTCCAGCACCAGGCGCTGGCGGGGATGAACCCGGTAAGGGCCGAAATGCAGCGTCTTTTCGACGGGCAGGCTGAGGTACTGGCTCATGGCGCGCTCATTGTTCTGTTCCCTGGAGATGGCTGTACCTGAGCATATTCGTCAGGTTTTGTGACAAGCGCAACGGTGGACAGCCTTATCCAGAGCCATCGGCAGATACAAATCCCCCCTACAAAAGCAATCTTCATTGGGGCTTTTAACACCACCGTCCCGAAAAAATTAACAACGTTTAACTCACGCACATACACCCCCTGACCGGACCATGGAGCAATCCACCCACCTCAAGGAGTCATGTCATGAGCACATTCATCACCCGCGACGGCACAGAGATCTACTACAAGGATTGGGGTACTGGTCAACCGGTGGTCTTCAGCCACGGCTGGCCGTTGAACTCCGACAGTTGGGAGGCGCAGATGATGTTCCTGGCGTCCAATGGCTACCGGGTGATTGCCCACGACCGTCGCGGTCATGGGCGTTCCAGCCAGCCGTGGGACGGCAATGACATGGACACTTACGCCGACGACCTGGCGGAGCTGATCGAACGCCTGGACCTGAAGAACGCCGTGTTGCTCGGCTTCTCCACCGGCGGTGGCGAAGTGGCCCGCTACATCGGCCGTCACGGCGCCGCCCGCGTCGCCAAGCTCGGCCTGATCTCGGCTGTCACGCCGCTGATGCTCAGGACCGCGGCCAACCCCGGTGGCTTGCCTGTCGAAGTCTTCGACGGTTTCCGCCAGGCCTCCCTGGCCGACCGTTCTCAGCTATACAAGGATGTAGCCAGCGCGTTTTTCGGCGCCAACCGTCCGGGCGCCAAGGTCTCCCAAGGCATGATCGACTGGTTCTGGATGCAAGGCATGCTCGCCGGCCACAAGAACACCTACGACTGCATCAAGGCGTTCTCGGAGACCGATCTTTCCGACGACCTGCGCAACATCGACGTGCCGACCCTGGTGGTCCATGGCGATGACGACCAAGTCGTGCCGATCGAAACCGCCGGCATCGCGGCCGCCAAATTGCTCAAGAACTCGCAGCTGCTGGTTTACCCAGGCGCGCCCCATGGCCTGACCGATACCCATAAGGACCGCTTGAACGCGGACCTGTTGGCGTTCATCCAGGGCTGACGCAAGCAAGCTAAGACCTGTGGGAGCGAGCCTGCTCGCGAAGGCGGTGGCTCAGCTTGCATCGATATTTGCCGTGCCGGCCTCTTCGCGAGCAGGCTCGCTCCCACAGTTAAAACAGGAACAACACCCATGAACCGCAATGATCTACGCCGTCTCGACATGAACCTGCTGGTGATCTTCGAGGCGCTGATGTTCGAGAAGAACCTGACCCGCGTTGCCGAAAAACTGTTCATGGGCCAGCCGGCGGTGAGCGCGGCGCTTGGGCGGCTGCGGGATCTGTTCGATGACCCGCTGCTGATCCGTCATGGCCGGGGCATGGAACCGACGCCTCGGGCCCTGGCGATCCTGCAGGAATTGCAGCCGGCCATGGACACGATTTCCGGTGCGGTCAGCCGGGCCAAGGCGTTCGACCCGTCCACCAGTTGCGATGTGTTTCGCATCGGTCTGTCCGACGATGCCGAATTCGGCCTGTTTCCACCCTTGCTGAGCCAACTGCGCGAGGAAGCACCGGGCATCATCGTGGTGGTGCGCCGGGCCAATTTCCTGCTGATGTCGTCGCTGCTGGCCAGCGGTGAGATCAGCGTCGGCGTCAGCTACACCACCGATCTCCCTGCTAACGCCAAGCGCAAGAAACTGCGGGACATTCCTTGCAAGGTCTTGCGTGGCGACAAGCGCCCGGGTCCGTTGACCCTGGACGAATATTGCTCGCGGCCCCATGCGATGGTTTCGTTCTCCGGCGACCTGAGCGGCAACATCGACCTGGACCTGGCCCGCATCGGCCGGGCGCGCAAGGTCGTGCTGGCGGTGCCGCAATTCAGCGGGCTGCGCGCCTTGCTGGCCGGCACCGAGCTGATCGCCACCGTGCCGGACTATGCCGCCTGCGCACTGGTGGAAGGGTGCGCGTTACGCGCCGAAGATCCGCCGTTCGAAATCAATGCCGCCGAGTTGTCGATGGTCTGGAGCGGCGTGCATGACAACGACCCCGCCGAGCGCTGGCTGCGCTCGCGCATTGCGGCCCACATGTCCCAACCGCTGCCGGCCGCCGCTTCGACGGACCCGGCCGGAGCCCACCGATGAATACCACTGACGAAAGCCGCTTGCAGGACGTTGGCCTGCTGTTGCTGCGCCTGAGCGGCGCGCTGTTCCTGTTATGGGTGCATGGCTTGCCGAAATTGCTGAATTACAGCGCCGAGCTGACCCGCATCGAAGACCCGTTCCACCTCGGCGCGGCGACCACGCTGGTCTTGGCGATTTTTGCCGAGGTGCTGTGTCCCTTGCTGATCATGGCCGGCGTGCTGGTGCGGTTGGCGTGCCTGCCCATCCTGTTCCTGCTGGCCGTGGCGCTGCTGGTCGTGCATCCGCAGTGGAGCCTGGAAGAAGGCCAGTTCGGCTGGTTGCTGTTGATCATATTTACCAGCGTGTTCATTGCCGGCCCTGGACGTTTGGCGATGAACGCGCGCTTTGCTGGAGTGCTGCGTCATGCCTGAGTCCCAAACCCTCGGATCCACCGCGAGCCCGGCGGTACCCGGTTTCGATGAAATCGTCACCCTGGTGGTCAAGCACCGGATCAAAGCCGGGCAGAACGATGCCTATGAGGCCTGGTTGCGGCGCATCGTCACCGTGGCCGGCCAGTGGCCGGGCCATTTGGGCGTCGACGTTGTGCGGGGCAAGCAGGACGGACTGTCGTTGTTTACCTGCGTGCTGCGTTTTCGCTCCACCGAGGCCATGCAACGCTGGCTGGATTCCTCCGAGCGTCGTGAATTGGTGGCCGAGGCAGCGCCACTCTTGGCCGACGGCGACAAGATCGAGGTCGGTTCCCATAAGGAATTCTGGTTCGCCCCGCTGGCCGATGCCGCCACGCCGCCACCGCGCTGGAAGCAATCGGTGGTGACGCTGCTGGTCATCCTGCCGCACACCTTGCTGGTGCCGTTGCTCTGGGGCCCGCTGCTGCAGCTCAACGCATTTCTGTCCAACTACGTGGTCGCCACGCTCCTTATCACCGTGACCATCGTGCTCTCGGTGGTGTACGTGTGCATGCCGTTGGCGACCCGGTTGTTCGCGCCCTGGTTGGAATCCTCCAAAACCCACGAACACCTGGAGCCCGGCCATGGCCAATAACGACGACCCAACCGATCCACTGCGCCGCCAGTTGCTTGCCGCCGGATCCTTGCTCAGCGCCGCCGCCGCTTTCTGGCCGCGCCTGTCCCTTGCTTCTTCCCATTCACAAGGAAACCCGATGAACGCCGATCTGATTCTGTTCAATGGCCAATTCCACACCGTCGACCGTGAGAAGCCTCGCGCCAGCGCGGTTGCCATCAGCCAGGGCCGCTTCGTCGCCGTGGGCACCGACGCCGAGGCCATGGCCCTGCGTGGCAGCGGCACCCAGGTCATCGACCTCAAGGGCCGCACCGTCATCCCCGGCCTCAACGATTCGCACCTGCACCTGATCCGTGGTGGCTTGAACTACAACCTGGAGCTGCGCTGGGAAGGTGTGCCCTCGTTGGCCGATGCCTTGCGCATGCTCAAGGACCAGGCTGATCGCACGCCGACCCCGCAATGGGTCCGAGTGGTGGGCGGCTGGAACGAATTCCAGTTCGCCGAAAAACGCATGCCGACCCTGGAAGAACTCAACCAGGCCGCTCCCGATACGCCCGTGTTCGTGTTGCACCTCTACGATCGTGCCTTGCTCAACCGCGCCGCGCTGCGCGTGGCCGGCTACACCCGTGACACGCCGAACCCACCGGGTGGCGAAATCGTGCGTGACAGCAGGGGGGAACCCACCGGTATGCTGGTGGCGCGCCCCAACGCGATGATCCTTTATTCGACGCTGGCGAAAGGGCCAAAACTGCCGCTGGAGTACCAAGTCAACTCCACGCGCCAGTTCATGCGCGAGCTCAATCGCCTGGGCCTGACCAGCGCCATCGACGCCGGCGGCGGCTACCAGAACTACCCGGACGACTACGAAGTCATCGAGCAGTTGGCCCGCGAGCAACAGTTGACGGTGCGCATCGCCTACAACCTGTTCACCCAGAAGCCCAAGGAAGAACTCACCGACTTCAAGAACTGGACCGGCAGCGTCAAGCTGCACCAGGGCGATGACTTTTTGCGGCACAACGGCGCCGGCGAAATGCTGGTGTTCTCTGCGGCAGACTTCGAAGACTTCCTCGAACCGCGCCCGGACCTGCCGCCGGGCATGGAACAGGACCTGGAGCCAGTGGTGCGTCACCTGGTGGAACAGCGCTGGCCATTCCGCCTGCACGCGACCTACGACGAATCCATCAGCCGCATGCTCGACGTGTTCGAGAAGGTCAACCGCGACATTCCGTTCAACGGCCTGCCGTGGTTCTTCGACCACGCCGAGACCATCACGCCGAAAAACATCGAACGCGTGCGGGCGCTGGGCGGCGGTATCGCAATCCAGGACCGCATGGCTTTCCAGGGTGAATATTTTGTCGATCGCTACGGCGCCAAAGCCGCCGAAGCCACACCGCCGATCAAGCGGATGCTCGCCGAAGGCGTGCCGGTGGGCGCTGGCACCGACGCCACTCGCGTCTCCAGCTACAACCCGTGGACCTCGTTGTACTGGATGGTCAGCGGCCGCACCGTCGGCGGCCTGTCATTGCATGAAGAAGGGCTGCCGCGCCTGACCGCGCTGGAGCTGTTTACCCACGGCAGTGCCTGGTTCTCGTCGGAGCAGGGCAAGAAAGGCCAGATCAAGGTCGGCCAACTGGCGGACCTGGCGGCCCTGAGCGCGGATTTCTTCAGCGTCGAGGAAGAAGCCATCAAGTGGATCGAATCGGTGCTGACGGTGGTGGACGGCAAGGTGGTCTACGCGGCTGGCGATTTCGAGAAACTTGGCCCAGCGAGCGTCCCGGTGTTGCCGGACTGGTCGCCGGTGGTCAAGGTCCCGGGCCACTGGCGCCCGACATCGCCCTTGCAGGCGCAAGTCCACCAGTGCAGCGGTCCTTGCACGGTGCATTCCCATAGCCACGAGCGGGCGCGCCTGTCGAACGTCCCGGTCAGCGACTTCCAGGGTTTCTGGGGCGCGTTTGGCTGTTCGTGCTTTGCCTTCTAAGTAACAACACTTTTCTCCTGTGGGAGCGAGCTTGCTCGCGATGGCGTCGCAACATTCACCATCGCCGCCGCCTGACACTCCGCCATCGCGAGCAAGCTCGCTCCCACAAGGTTTCGCAACATCCATCCCAAAGGAGTCACCCCATGAGCAACGTTCCCGCCTACAACCGTCTGAACAAAGACGACGCGGTCGTCCTGCTGGTCGATCACCAGACCGGTCTGATTTCCCTGGTCCAGGACTTCTCGCCCAACGAGTTCAAGAACAACGTGTTGGCCTTGGCCGACCTGGCGAAGTTCTTTGAACTGCCGACCATCCTGACCACCAGCTTCGAACAAGGCCCCAACGGTCCGATCGTGCCGGAGCTCAAGGAAATGTTCCCGGACGCGCCGTACATCCCGCGTCCAGGCCAGATCAACGCCTGGGACAACGAAGACTTCGTCAAGGCGATCAAGGCCACTGGCCGCAAGCAATTGATCATCGCTGGCGTGGTGACCGATGTCTGCGTGGCATTCCCGACCTTGTCGGCCTTGGCGGAAGGTTTCGACGTGTTCGTCGTCACCGACGCTTCGGGTACCTTCAACGAAACCGTGCAACAAGCCGCCTGGGTACGCATGACCGCTGCCGGTGCGCAGATGATGAACTGGTTCTCGGTGGCCTGTGAGCTGCACCGTGACTGGCGCAACGACATCGAAGGCCTGGGCAACCTGTTGTCCCAGCGCATTCCTAACTACCGCAACCTGATGAACAGCTACTCGGCGCTGACGGCCAAGTAAGCAGTCCATGCTTGACGACGCCCGCTCTGTGCGGGCGTTTTTGTGCCCGGCATCAGAGCCTTGCAGCTGACCCACCGCCATCGCGAGCAAGCTCGCTCCCACAGGTTTTGTGACGACTCGAACATTGTGGGAGCGAGCTTGCTCGCGATGGCGGCGGCACATTCAACAGCTAGGCAATCAGACTCACCAAGACCACAATGCCCAACTCATCCCCCTGACTGTCCACCCACGGAATGACAATGAACCCCTTCGAAGAGATGCGCATCTTTGCCCAGGTCATGGAGTCGGGCAGTTTCACCGCCGCAGCGGACAAGCTCGGGCTGTCCAAGCAATTCGTCAGCCGCAAGCTCATGGAGCTGGAGCAACGCCTGGGGGTGCGCCTGCTCAATCGCTCGACCCGTCGGCTGGATGTCACGCCGCTCGGCCAGCGCTACTACGAAGCGGCGTTGCGCCTGCTCAGCGAAGTCGAGCAAGTGGAGCAGGGTATCAGCGGCCAGACCAGCGAGCCGCGTGGGACCATCCGGCTCAGCGCGCCGTTGTCATTCGCCGTGGCGCACCTGGGTAGCCTGCTGCCGCTGTTCTTGCAACGCTACCGGGATGTCAGCGTCGAGGTGGACCTGAGCGACCGCTCGGTTGACCTTTTGGGGGAAGGCTATGACCTGGCACTGAGAATCGGCGTGCTGGAGGATTCAACGCTGATCGCCCGGCGCATCGCGAGCATCGAACGCGTGTACTGCGCCAGCCCGGCTTATCTGTCAGACAAAGGCACACCCATACGACCCGAAGACCTGCGCAATCACGACTGTTTGCCTTATGGACACAGCCGTCAGGTGCAGTGGCGTTTCGAGGGGCATGGCAAACCGCTGGTCCTGGAAGTGGTGGGACGGATGCGGGCCAATAACGGCGACCTGCTCAGGGACGCGGCAATTGCCGGGATGGGGATCACGTATCTGCCAACCTTCATCGTCGGCGATGCGCTAAAGGATGGTCGCCTGGTCAAGGTGCTGGAGGGGTTCGAAACCGAGCCGTTGACGCTGTCGGCGGTCTATCCACAACACCGCCAGGCTTCGCGACCGGTGCAGGCGTTGGTGGAATTCTTGCGCGAGCAGATGATATGAAGGCCGCGACGCCTCAACCCGATCGGTGGTTGAAGCGTTCGCGGCCATGGATCAAGCGGCGAGGTTGGCGCTGCTCATTTCTTTCTTGTACTGCGCTTTCATGGTTTCCATCTGCTCGCCCAAGGCGTCCAGCTTGGCCTTGCCCAGCACCTTCTTGGCTTGAGGGAACATTTCTTTCTCTTCTTCCTCGATGTGGTGCTCCAGCAGCTCTTTCACCACTTTGACGCGGCCCGCGAATTCAGGCTGGGAAGGGTCGGTGGCTTTCAGGTCGGGCAGCACCAGCGAATCGACGGTGCGGTGCTCTTCCTTGGCTTCGTAATACATCTCGGCTTCTTCCTTGCCGCCTTCCTGCTTGAAGGCCGGGTACAGGATTTCTTCTTCCAGGCGGGTGTGGATGGTGACTTCCATTTCCAGCTTCGCCAGTAGCTCGGTGCGTTTCTTGACCGCGCGATCAGTGGACTCACTCAGTTGAGTGAGAATGGCTTTGACGCGTTCATGGTCGGCTTTCAACAGGTCGATGGCGTTCATGTGCTGCTCCTCGGTCATTCACGGATGCGGGCCGGCTTCGAGCGCCGACGCCACGTAACATGACAGGTGCATCCGTCGTGCCAGCCGAGCCGCTTTATTAACTACTTAAAAATCAGTGGCTTATGTTTTTTGCCAGTTTCGCTATCGTGCAGGCTGCAAGAGTCACCATCAAAACGCGTTGCACTTTGCGCTGCCAAGGCCGTCAGCGGTAGTCGATCGATTGCCTGACCCGTTCCGCCAGTGCCAGGCAGGACGTCAGCCCCGGGGATTCGATACCGAACAGGTTGATCAGCCCCGGCACCTTGTGCTCGGTTTCAGCGCTGATAAGAAAGTCCCGGGCCGGTTCCCCCGGGGCGGAGATTTTCGGGCGAATGCCGCTGTAGGCGGGTTGCAGGCTCCGGTCGGGCAAGCCCGGCCAGTAGTTTCGAATGGCCTGGTAGAACGCTTCGGCCCGGGCCGGATCCACTCGGTAGTCTTCTGCTTCGACCCATTCGGTGTCAGGACCGAAACGCGCCTGGCCCGCCAGATCGAGCGTCATATGAATGCCCAGGCCAGCGGCTTCTGGCGCCGGATAGACCAAATGGCGGAATGGTGCCCGCCCGGCCAGTTGGAAGTAGTTGCCCTTGCACAGGTAACCATCGGGAATCCACTGCCGGGCCAGACCCTCGATCCGGCGGGCGAGGGCAGGGGTCTGGAGGCCGGCGGCGTTGATCAGGCGGCGGCACGACAACGTCATCTGCGCGGTGCCGCCCAATGTCAGGCTGAAGCCCTCGTCGACAACACGAGCCTCTAGCAAGGGCGTGCGAAACACCACGTTGGCGCCCGCCGCCTCGGCATCCCCCTGCAATGCCAACATCAAGGCGTGGGCGTCGACGATACCGGTAGAGGGCGAGTACAGCGCGCCAACACAGGCCAGCTCCGGCTCCAGCGCCTGTGCCTGCTTTTTATCGAGCAGGCGCAGGTCGTCCACGCCGTTGAGCAGGCCGCGCGCCAGAAGCTTTTCAAGCTCGGTCAGTTGTGCCTGATCCTTCGCCACGATCAGTTTGCCGAGCCGGCGAGTCTGGACGCCGTGGCTGGCGCAGTAGTCATACAGTCGTCGCCGGCCTTCGACACACAGCTGCGCCTTGAGGCTGCCGGGCGGGTAATACAGCCCAGCATGGATCACTTCCGAATTGCGCGAACTGATACCCGCGCCGATGGCATCGCCTGCTTCGATCACCAGCACTTCATGCCCGGCCTGCGCCATCTCCCGCGCCACGGCCAGGCCGACGACGCCTGCGCCGACGACCATGCAATCAATATCCACATTCAACGCTGGATCTCCTTCAAAGGCACAATAGCGCTTGAGCATAGTCCCTTCTGCAGGAGGGCATCTGTGACAGAGAACTTGCTCCCGCTGGGCTGCGCCGGTAGAAGCTGTGTAGGAGCCAGCTCCTACAGAATCGAGCGGGAGCAAGCTCCCCGCCACGGTTCTCCCAAATTCAAACTTGCATCCCAAAAAAAATGCCCGCATCTCACGATACGGGCATTTTGTCATCGATGACGCTTCAGCTATCAGCCGGTCAGACCAGCCTGCTGAACCAGGGTCAGCAACGGCTGCGGGTATACACCCAGGAAGAACGCCAATACGGCGATGGCCAGCAGCATGACGCCGCCTGCCTTTTGTTCCCAGTGCAACTCGGCATCGTGGCGACGCAGGTTCGGTTCCATCAGGTACAGCGTGACCATGACGCGCAGGTAGTAGAACACGCCGATGGCACTGCCCAGCACCAGGGAGCCGACCAGCCACCATTGGTGAGCCTCGACGCCGGTGGCAATGATGTAGAATTTGCCGATGAAGCCGGCGGTCAGCGGGATGCCGGCCAGGGACAGCATCATCACGGTCAGCACGGCGGTCAGGTACGGACGGCGCCAGAACAGGCCACGGTATTCGTACAGGGCATCGGCGTCGCGGCCGTTGTACGGCGAGGACATCAGGGTGATCACGCCGAAAGCGCCGAGGCTGGTGATCACGTAGGTGACCAGGTACACGCCAATGGCTTCCACGGCCAGGCCCTTGCTGGCGATCAGAGCGATCAGCAGGTAGCCGAAGTGGGCGATGGACGAGTAACCCAGCAGACGCTTGAGGTTGCTCTGGGTCAGCGCCAGCAGGTTACCGAACAGGATCGACGCGATGGCGATGATGGTCAGCACGTTACTCAACACGCCGCTGCTGGCCACTGGCGAGATCTGGAACAGACGCACCATGACCGCGAACACCGCCACCTTCGATGCGGTGGCGAGGAACGCCGCCACGGGCGCCGGGGCGCCTTCGTAGACGTCCGGGGTCCAGAGGTGGAACGGAACCAGCGACAGCTTGAACGCCAGGCCGATCAGCATCATGCCCAGGCCCAGTTGAGCGATCGGGCTAGGCAGGCCGGTGGCCGCCAGGGCCTGGCCGATACCGACGAAGCTCAGGGTGCCGGCTTCAGCGTAAAGCAGGGCCATGCCGAACAACAGGAACGCGGAACCGGCGGCCGACAACACCATGTACTTGATGCCGGCTTCCAGGGAGCGCTTGTTGAAGAAGGCGTAGGCCACCAGGCCATAGACCGGCACCGACAGCAGTTCCAGGCCGATGAACAGGCTCGCCAGGTGCTGTGCGCTGACCAGGACCAGGCCACCGGCGGCGGCCATCAGGATCAGCAGGTACAGTTCTTCGCGGTTGCCCGGGTAACCCGAACCCCCATCACCCAGATAGGCGTGGGCGAGGGTGACGCAGGCGAGGGTGGCGACCAGGATCAGCGCCATATACAGGCAGGCGAAGCTGTCGATCTGTATCAGTGGCGTGACCGCCAGGGGCGCGACTTTCAGGGCCGGCAGGATCGACAGCAGGGCCAGGTTCAGCCCCGCCACCGACAGCAGGAAGGTTTGTGCGTGATTGCGGCGCCAGGCGATCGCCAGCATCACCACGATGATCGTGGCGCTGGTGATCAACAGCGGCGCAAGCGCGATAAAGTGTTGAATCGTGAATTCCATAGCGCTCTTACCGGGCCGAAGCGAGTTGAGAGAAGGCGGTGCCGAGCCACTGCTGCACGCCATGCATCGTGGCGGCGGAAGTGTCGAGGAATGGCTGCGGATAGACGCCGAGGTAAACCAGCAGCACCGCAAGGCCAAGCACCATGATCAGTTCGCGACCGTCCATGCCGCGCAGCACTTCATCGGACTTGGCCGGACCGAAGTAGGCGCGGTGGATCATGATCAGCGAGTAGACCGAACCGAACACCAGGCCGGACGTGGCAATCGCGGTGATCCATGGCGCGCTGACGAACGAGCCGATCAGGATCAGGAACTCGCCGACGAAGTTGCCGGTGCCTGGCAGGCCCAGGGAAGCGGCTGCGAAGAACAGGCTGATGGCCGGCAGGTAGGCGATGCGCGACCAGATGCCGCCCATTTCACGCATGTCCCGGGTATGCAGGCGCTCGTACAACTGGCCGCTGAGGATAAACAGCGCCGCAGCCGACAGGCCGTGGGCCAGCATCTGGATCACCGCGCCTTGCAGGGCCAACTGGCTACCGGAGTAGATCCCGATCAGCACGAAGCCCATGTGCGAAACGCTGGAGAACGCGATCAGGCGCTTGATGTCGGTCTGAGCGAAGGCCAGGAACGCACCGTAGAAAATACCGATCAGGCCAAGGGTCATGGCGATCGGCGCAAACTCGGCCGAGGCGTTCGGGAACAGCGGCAAGGCAAAGCGCAGCAGGCCGTAGGCCGCTGTCTTCAACAAGATACCGGCCAGGTCCACGGAACCGGCCGTCGGCGCCTGGGCGTGGGCGTCGGGCAGCCAGGAGTGGAATGGCACCACCGGCAGCTTCACCGCGAAGGCGATGAAGAAGCCCAGCATCAGCACGTACTCGGTGGTACGCGACAGCTCTACTTTCAACAGGTCGGCGTAGTTGAAGGTAATCACGCCGGTGTTGTTGAAGTTCACCAGGACCAGGCCAAGGATCGCCACCAACATGATCAGGCCGGAAGCCTGGGTGAAGATGAAGAACTTGGTCGCTGCGTAGATCCGCGTCTTCTTGCCGTCCGAAGAACTGTGACCCCAGAGCGCGATGAGGAAGTACATCGGCACCAGCATCATTTCCCAGAAGAAAAAGAACATGAACAGGTCCAGCGCCAGGAACACGCCGACGACACCGCCCAGGATCCACATCAGGTTCAGGTGGAAGAAACCGACGTGACGCTGGATCTCTTTCCAGGAGCAGAGCACCGAGAGAATACCCAGCAAGCCGGTCAGCAGGATCATCAGCAGCGACAGGCCGTCGAGGGCCAGGTGCACGCTGATGCCGAAGCGCTCGATCCAGGCGTGCTTGAATTCAAGTGCCCAGGTCGGATCGGCGCCAGGGGCCGGTGCGAATGAATAGTCGCCGGTCGCCCACAGCCAGAGGCCGAGCGCGAGTTCCAGGGACATGGTCAGCAGCGCAATCCAGCGCGGGAGGGTAGAGCTGGAACGCTCCGCCATCCAGCACAGCAGGCCGCCGATGAAGGGGATCAGGATTAGCCAGGGCAGAATCATGACGGGCTCGTTTCCTTTCGCAAGTTCGCAAGGTTCATATCAGACCGCTACCAGCACGATGGCGCCGATAACCAGCACGGCGCCAGCCGCCATGGAAGCCGCATACCAACGCAGTTGACCGGTCTCGGTACGGCTCAGGGCAGTGTGGCCACCCTTTGCCATGCGCGGGATCAGGCCAATGGTCTGGTCGAGCGGGTCTTTGCGCAGAATGTGGCTGATCGCAAGGTATGGCTTGACGAACAGTTTGTCGTAGATCCAATCGAAGCCCCAGGCGGCGAACCACCAGGCCGAGAGGAAACGCCCGATGCCGCTGTTGGCGATGGCCGTGACGAAGCGACGCTTGCCGAGGAACAGCAGGGCAGCCAGCAGGATACCCGCCAGGGCGATGGCGCCCGAGGCAATCTCAAGGCTGTGCTTGGCTTCGCCGCCGGCATGGCCGACGCTTTGCGGCAGCACATCGGCCAGCGGTGGGGTGATCATGGCGCCGACGAAGGTCGACAGCACGATCAGCACCGACAGCGGCAGCCAGTGGGCAATGCCGTGGCCGGCGTGGGCTTCGGTCTTGGCTTCACCGTGGAATGCGATGAAGATCAGGCGGAAGGTGTACAGCGAGGTCATGAACGCACCCACCAGGCCGGCATAAAGCAGACCCTGGTTACCGCTGGCGAACGCTTCCCAGAGGATCTCGTCCTTGGAGTAGAAGCCGGCGGTGACCAATGGCAGGGCCGCCAGGGCCGCGCCACCCACGATGAAGCTGGCATAGGCCAACGGCAGTTTCTTCCACAGGCCGCCCATCTTGAAGATGTTCTGCTCGTGGTGGCAGGCAACGATCACCGCACCGGAGGCAAGGAACAGCAGGGCCTTGAAGAAGGCGTGGGTCATCAGGTGGAAGATCGCGCCTTCCCAGGCACCGACGCCCAGGGCCAGGAACATGTAGCCGATCTGGCTCATGGTCGAGTAGGCGAGGATGCGCTTGATGTCGGTCTGTACCAGCGCGGCAAAACCGGCCAGCACCAGGGTCACGCCGCCAACCAGGCCGACCAGGTGCAGGATGTCCGGCGCCAGGGCGAACAGGCCGTGGGTACGGGCGATCAGGTAGACACCGGCGGTCACCATGGTCGCGGCGTGGATCAGTGCCGAAACCGGCGTCGGGCCCGCCATCGCGTCCGCCAACCAGGTCTGCAGCGGCAGTTGCGCCGATTTGCCGACAGCGCCGCCCAGCAGCATCAGGGTCGCCAGGACGATCCAGAAGTCGCCGGCCTTGAAGTGCTCGGGCGCCTTGACCAGCAATTCCTGGATATTCAGCGTGCCCAGCTGCTGGAACAGGATGAACAGGCCGATGGCCATGAACACGTCGCCGATGCGGGTCACGATGAAGGCCTTGAGCGCGGCGTTACCGTTGTTGCGGTTGCTGTAGTAGAAACCGATCAACAGGTACGAGCACAGGCCCACGCCTTCCCAGCCGAAGTACAGGAACAACAGGTTATCGCCGAGCACCAGGAACAGCATGCTGGCGATGAACAGGTTGGTGTAGGCGAAGAAGCGCGAGTAACCGGCTTCACCGCGCATGTACCACGAGGCGAACAGGTGGATCAGGAAACCCACGCCGACCACCACGCCGAGCATGGTCACCGACAGGCCGTCCAGGTAAAGGGCGAAGTTCGGCGTGAAGCCTTCCACCGCCATCCACTGCCACAGCACCTGCACGTACGCGCCACCTTCCGGCGGGGCGACGTTGAATTGCCAGATCACATACGCGGTAACGATGGCAGACAGGCCGATGGAGCCCACGCCAACCAGCGCCGAAAGGTTTTCCGACCAGCGTCCACGGGAGAACGACAGCAGCAGGAAACCGATGAGGGGAAATATGAAAGTCAGGAAAAGAAGGTTCATCCGCGCATCTCGCTGGCAGCGTCAATATCGAGAGTGTGGAAGCGGCGATACAGCTGCAACAGGATCGCCAGGCCAATACTGGCCTCGGCGGCTGCCAGGCTGATCACCAGGATGAACATGATCTGTCCATCCGGTTGCGCCCAGCGAGCGCCCGCAACGATGAAGGCCAGGGCGGAGGCATTCATCATCACCTCCAGGCTCATCAGCACGAACAGAATGTTGCGGCGGACCATCAGGCCGACCAGACCGAGACAGAACAGGATGCCGGCAACCGCCAGACCATGCTCGAGAGGGATAGCAGGCATGTGATTACTCCTTCGCCTCATTACGGCCCAAATGGAACGCCGTGACGACTGCGGCAAGCAGCAGCATCGAGGCGAGTTCGACCACCAGCAGATACGGGCCGAACAGGCTGATGCCCACGGCCTTGGCGTCTACGGTGGTGTGGCCGATGGCCTGGCCGCTCTGGTGGGCGAACAGCACATACAGCAGTTCTCCCAGCAGCAGGGCGGCGAGAATCACCGGCCCCGCCCAGATGCCAGGCTTGAGCCAGGCGCGTTCCTGTTGGATCGCCGCTGGGCCGAGGTTGAGCATCATTACCACGAACACGAACAGCACCATGATGGCGCCGGCGTAAGCGATCACTTCCAAGGCACCGGCGAACGGCGCGCCGAGGGCGAAGAAGGTCATGGCCACGGCGATCAGCGAAATGATCAGGTAGAGCAGGGCGTGCACGGGGTTGGTGTTGGTGACCACACGAAGCGTGGACACCACCGCGATACCCGATGCGAAATAGAAAGCGAATTCCATCTTTCTTCCTTAAGGCAGCAAGCTCTTCACGTTGATCGGTTCGGCTTCGTTCTGCGCGGCGCCTTTCGGCTTACCGGCAATGGCCATACCTGCAACACGATAGAAGTTGTAATCAGGGTTTTTACCGGGACCGGAAATCAGCAGGTCTTCTTTCTCGTACACCAGGTCCTGACGCTTGAAGTCAGCCATTTCGAAATCCGGCGTGAGCTGGATCGCGGTGGTCGGGCACGCTTCCTCGCACAAGCCGCAGAAGATGCAGCGCGAGAAGTTGATGCGGAAGAAGTCCGGGTACCAGCGACCGTCTTCGGTCTCGGCTTTCTGCAGCGAGATGCAGCCTACCGGGCACGCCACGGCGCACAGGTTGCAGGCCACGCAGCGCTCTTCGCCGTCAGGGTCGCGGGTCAGGACGATGCGCCCGCGATAACGCGGCGCCAGGTAGACCTGTTCTTCCGGGTATTGCAGGGTGTCGCGCTTGCGAAAGCCATGGCCGAAGATCATGACCAGGCTTCGCAGTTGGGTACCGGTACCCTTAACGATGTCGCCAATATATTTGAACATGGGTCAAATCCTCACTGAACCGCGGCCGCGGGCGCGTTCATCAAAACGATCGCAGCGGTCACCAGCATGTTGATCAGGGTCAGCGGCAGGCAGAATTTCCAGCTGAAATCCATCACCTGGTCGTAGCGTGGGCGCGGGATCGAGGCGCGCAACAGAACGAACAGCATGATGAAAAACGCGGTCTTCAGGGCGAACCAGACGAAGGACAGTTGCGGCAGGATGCCGAACGGACCGTGCCAGCCACCGAAGAACAGCGTCACCAGCAGTGCCGAGATCAGGATGATGCCGATGTACTCGCCAACGAAGAACATGCCCCATTTCATGCCGGCATATTCAATGTGGTAACCGTCGGCCAGTTCCTGTTCCGCTTCCGGCTGGTCGAAGGGGTGACGGTGAGTCACGGCCACGCCAGCGATGAAGAACGTACAGAAGCCGAAGAACTGCGGAATGATGAACCACAGGTTCTGGGCCTGGTACTCGACGATGTCGCGCATGTTGAACGAGCCGGCCTGAATCACGATGCCCATCAGCGACAGGCCCATGAACACTTCATAGGACACGGTCTGGGCCGAGGCCCGCAGGCTGCCGAGCAGGGCGAACTTGTTGTTACTCGACCAACCGGCGAACAACACCGCGTACACCGACAGGCCGGCCATGGCGAAGAAGAACAGCAGGCCGATGTTCAGGTCCGCCACGCCCCAGGTCGGGGTGATCGGGATGACCGCGAAGGCGATCAGCAAGGCGCTCATGGCCACGACCGGTGCCAGGGTGAAGATCACCTTGTCGGCGAACGGTGGCGTCCAGTCTTCCTTGAAGAACATCTTCACCATGTCGGCGGCGATCTGGAACATGCCGAACGGGCCGACGCGGTTCGGACCGTAGCGGTCCTGCCACCAGCCCAGCAGGCGACGTTCGACGAAGCTCAGCAACGCGCCGCAGACCACCACGGCCAGCAAGACCACGATGGCCTTGAGGACCGTCAGGATCACGGCGATCACTTCAGGGGTGAACCAGCTCATTGCGCTGCCTCCTGCAGACCGTCGACGGTTTTGCCGAAAATCGCCGGTGGAATACCCGCCAGGCCAGCCGGCAGGGCCACCAGGCCGGCGCCCAGTTCTTCATTGATGCGCAGCGGCAGACGCAAGGTCTGGCCAGCCACGTTCAGGCTCAGCAGGGCACCGTCGTTGACGCCCAGGCGATCGGCTTCGGACTTGGCCAGCGACACGTAGGCGGCCGGGATGCGCTCCTGCACAGGCTCGGCCTTGGAAGAGTTCTCTTCGCTACCGAACAGGTGATGGAACGGCACGACCTGCCAGGTGCCCGGTGCCGGGTTGAAGGCACGTGGGACGCTGGCGAACCAGCCCAGGCCATCGCCCTGGCTTTCGATCAGGCGAGTGCCCGGATCACCGGCGCGCAGGTGGCCGCCGACTTCGTCCTGGAACTTGTTCCAGGCCTGCGGCGAGTTCCAGCCCGGCGACCAGGCGAACGGCACTTGCGAGCGCGGTTCGGCGGAGCCCGAGTAACCTTCCATGGAGAAGGCGAACGCGGTGTCCTTGTCCTGCGGAGTACGCGGTTCGTGGACACTGATATTGGCGCGCATCGCGGTGCGACCGGAGTAGCGCAGCGGTTCGCGAGCCAGTTTCAAACCCTTGATGCGGAACGCGGCGGACGGCGCGGCGTCGACCACACCGGCCAGTTGCGCAGTGCTCGAGGCAACGGCGGCCGTGACGTGGTCCAGTTGCGTCCAGTCGATCGGCTGGTTCAGCAGGGTGGCGCGCAGGGCGTGCAGCCAGCGCCAGCCTTCGTGGACCAGAATGCTGGCGTCCAGGTATTGCGGGTCGAAAACCTGGAAGAAGCGCTGGGCGCGGCCTTCCTGGCTGACCAGCGTACCGTCGCCTTCGGCGAAGCTTGCCGCCGGCAGCACCAGGTCGGCGCGGTCGGTGGTGGCTGTTTTCTGATGGTCGGCGACGATCACGACCTTGGCGGCGCTCAGGGCGGCATCGACCTTGGCATTGTCGGTGCGGGTGAACAGGTCGTTCTCCAGCACGACGATGGCGTCGGCGTTGCCGTCGATCACCGCTTGCAGCGCCGCGTCGACCGATTCGCCACCAAGCATGGCCAGGCCGAGGCTGTTGGCCTCAGGTACAACCAGGCTGATGGAGCCATTTTTCTCGCGCAGCTTCAGTGCCTTGGCGATGTTGGCCGCGGCTTGGATCAGCGCCTTGGAACCCAGGGAGGTGCCGGCGATGATCAGCGGACGCTTGGCGGCCAGCAGGGCGTCGGCGATGCGCTGGGCGAGGGCGGCTGCTTCACTGTCCAGGCCGTCGACGGCCGGGGCGCTGGCATCCAGGGCGTGGGCCACGGCAAAACCGATGCGCGCCAGATCGTCCGGAGCGGCGTGGACGCATTCTTCGGCCACGTCGTCGAGCTTGGTTTCAGCGAGGCTGGCGATGAACAGCGGGTTCAGCGCGTGCTGGCCGATGTTCTTCACGGCGGCGTCGAGCCATGGCTGGACGCGCATGGCGTCGGCCATGTCCTCGGCCTTGCCCTTGACCGACTGGCGCAGGGCGAGGGCCATGCGGGCGGCGGTCTGGGTCAGGTCTTCGCCGAGGACGAACACTGCGTCGTGGTCTTCGATGTCGCGCATCGTCGGCACGGGCAGTGGGCTGTCCTTGAGCACTTGCAGCACCAGGCGGATGCGTTCCAGCTCGCCGGCCTCGATGCCACTGTAGAAGTGCTCGGCGCCGACCAGCTCACGCAGGGCGTAGTTGCTTTCCAGGCTGGCGCGAGGCGAACCGATGCCGACGATGTTGCGTCCGCGCAGCAGCTCGGCGGCCTTGTCCAGGGCTTCGTCCAGGCTCAGCTTGGCGCCGTTTGCGAGCAGCGGCTGGCGCGGGCGATCCTTGCGGTTGACGTAGCCATAGCCGAAACGGCCACGGTCGCACAGGAAGTACTGGTTCACCGAACCGTTGTAGCGGTTTTCGATACGGCGCAGTTCGCCGTAACGCTCGCCCGGGCTGATGTTGCAACCGCTGGAGCAGCCGTGGCAGATGCTTGGCGCGAACTGCATGTCCCACTTGCGGTTGTAGCGCTCGGAGTGGGTCTTGTCGGTGAACACACCGGTCGGGCAGACCTCGGTGAGGTTGCCGGAGAATTCGCTTTCGAGGGTGCCGTCTTCAACGCGACCGAAGTAGACGTTGTCGTGGGCGCCGAACACGCCCAGGTCGGTGCCGCCGGCGTAGTCCTTGTAGAAACGCACGCAACGGTAGCAGGCGATGCAGCGGTTCATCTCGTGGGAAATGAACGGGCCGAGATCCTGGTTCTGGTGGGTACGCTTGGTGAAGCGATAACGGCGCTCGTTGTGGCCGGTCATCACGGTCATGTCTTGCAGGTGGCAATGGCCGCCTTCCTCACAGACCGGGCAGTCGTGAGGGTGGTTGGTCATCAACCATTCGACGACGCTGGCGCGAAACACTTTCGCTTCTTCGTCGTCGATGGAGATCCAGCTGCCGTCGGTGGCGGGGGTCATGCAGGACATGACGATCCGACCACGCTTGTCGTTCTCGTCGGTGTACTGCTTGACCGCGCACTGGCGACAGGCGCCAACGCTGCCAAGGGCGGGGTGCCAGCAGAAATAAGGAATGTCGAGGCCCAGCGACAGACATGCCTGTAACAGGTTGTCTGCGCCATCGACTTCGAGCTCTTTGCCGTCTACGTGGATAGTGGCCATGGTTCAAAGTTCTTCGTTGGCCCGGTGTCAGCGGGCGTGGCTAATGGAATCTTGTCGTTCGTCCGAATCCAAACAGCCTCGGTAAAGAGGCGTCATCGAACGAAAGGCGAAGGGCACGGACCCTTCGCCTTTTTAAGCGTCGTTACGCGCCGACCATGGTCGGCGAGACCACCTGATTGAGATCGTCCGCGCGGGTTGGCACGATGCCGGCCTCGAATTCAGGGCGGAAGTATTTGATGGCGCTGCCCAACGGCTCCACGGCACCCGGTGCGTGAGCACAGAAGGTCTTGCCTGGGCCGAGGAAACCCACCAGGCCCAGCAGGGTCTCGATGTCGCCGGGTTGGCCTTGGCCTTTCTCGATGGCCATCAAGAGCTTGACGCTCCAGGGCAGGCCGTCGCGGCAAGGGGTGCAGAAACCGCAGGATTCGCGCGAGAAAAACTGCTCCATGTTGCGCAGAAGCGAAACCATGTTGACGCTGTCGTCCACCGCCATCGCCAGGCCGGTACCCATCCGGGTGCCCACCTTGGCGATGCCACCGGCATACATTTGTGCGTCCAGGTGTTCCGGCAACAGGAAACCGGTGCCGGCGCCGCCGGGCTGCCAGCACTTGAGCTTGTAGCCGTCGCGCATGCCGCCGGCGTAATCCTCGAACAGCTCGCGCGCGGTGACGCCGAACGGCAGTTCCCACAGGCCAGGGTTCTTGACCTTGCCGGAGAAGCCCATGAGCTTGGTGCCCATGTCTTCACTGCCGTCACGGGCCAGGGATTTGTACCAGTCGACGCCGTCGGCGATGATCGCCGGCACGTTGCACAGGGTCTCGACGTTGTTCACGCAGGTCGGCTTGCCCCACACGCCGACGGCGGCGGGGAAGGGCGGCTTGGAGCGTGGGTTGGCGCGGCGGCCTTCCAGGGAGTTGATCAGCGCGGTTTCTTCACCGCAGATGTAACGCCCGGCGCCGGTGTGGACGAACAGCTCGAAATCGAAGCCTGAGCCCAGGATGTTCTTGCCCAGCAGGCCAGCGGCCTTGGCTTCTTCCACGGCACGGTTCAGGTGCTTGGCGGCGGTGGTGTATTCGCCACGCAGGAAGATGTAGCCACGGTAGGTCTTCAGCGCGCGGGCACTGATCAGCATGCCTTCGATCAGCAGATGGGGCAGTTGCTCCATCAGCATGCGGTCTTTCCAGGTGTTGGGTTCCATCTCGTCCGCGTTGCACAGCAGGTAGCGGATGTTGATGGACTCGTCCTTTGGCATCAGGCCCCATTTCACGCCGGTGGGGAAGCCCGCGCCGCCACGGCCCTTGAGGCCGGCGTCCTTCACGGTCTGGACGATGTCATCGGCGGCCATGTCGGCGAATGCCTTGCGCGCGGCGGCATAGCCGTTCTTCGCCTGGTATTCGTCCAGCCATACCGCTTCGCCGTCGTCACGCAGACGCCACGTCAGGGGATGGGTTTCGGCCGAACGCTGGATGCGGTTGGCGGGCCCGAAGGAAGTCAGGGTCATACGTAGCCCTCCAGCAGTTTGGCGACGCCGTCCGGCTTGACGTCACCAAAGGTGTCGTCATCGATCATCAGCGCCGGCGCCTTGTCGCAGTTGCCCAGGCAGCACACGGGCAGCAGGGTGAAGCGGCCGTCGGCGGTGGTCTGGCCCAGGCCGATGCCCAGCTTGCTCTGGAGCTCGCCGACCACCGATTCGTGGCCGCCGATGTAGCAGACCATGCTGTCGCAGACGCGAATGATGTGGCGGCCTACGGGCTGGCGGAAAATCTGGCTGTAGAAGGTAGCGACGCCTTCGACGTCGCTGGCCGGGATGCCGAGGATCTCGCCGATGGCGTAGAGTGCGCCGTCAGGCACCCAGCCACGTTCCTTCTGGACGATCTTCAAGGCTTCGATCGACGCCGCGCGCGGGTCTTCGTAGTGATGCAGCTCGTGCTCGATGGCCGAGCGCTCGGTTTCGCTCAGGGCGAAACGGTCAGTCTGGATAAGCGTGCTGTTCATGCTTAGCGGTCCACGTCGGCCATAACGAAATCGATACTACCCAGGTACGCGATCAAGTCCGCGACCATGCTGCCTTTGATCACCGAAGGGATCTGCTGCAGGTGCGGGTAGCTTGGGGTGCGAATCCGGGTGCGGTAGCTCATGGTGCCGCCGTCGCTCGTCAGGTAATAACTGTTGATGCCCTTGGTCGCTTCGATCATCTGGAAGGATTCGTTGGCCGGCATGACCGGGCCCCACGAAACTTGCAGGAAGTGGGTGATCAGGGTCTCGATGTGTTGCAGCGTGCGTTCTTTCGGTGGCGGCGTGGTCAGCGGGTGGTCCGCCTTGTACGGGCCTTCCGGCATGTTGCGCATGCACTGCTCGATGATCTTGACGCTCTGGCGCATTTCCTCGACGCGAACCATGCAGCGGTCATAGGCGTCACCGTGAGTCGCCAGCGGGACTTCGAACTCGAAGTTCTCGTAGCCGGAATACGGGCGCGCCTTGCGCAGGTCGAAGTCCAGGCCGGTGGCGCGCAGGTTCGGGCCGGTAACGCCCCATTCCAGCGCTTCCTTGGTGTTGTAGGCGGCCACGCCTTCGGTTCGGCCGCGCAGGATGCTGTTCTTCAGGGCGGCCTTGGTGTATTCGTCCAGGCGCTTGGGCATCCACTCGACGAAATCCTTGACCAGCTTTTCCCAGCCGCGCGGCAAGTCGTGGGCCACGCCGCCGATGCGGTACCAGGCCGGGTGCAGGCGGAAACCGGTGACGGCTTCGATCACGGTGTAGGCTTTCTGGCGGTCGGTGAACGTGAAGAACACCGGCGTCATCGCGCCCACGTCCTGGATGTAGGTGCCCAAGAACAGCAGGTGGCTGGTGATACGGAAGAACTCGGCCATCATGATGCGAATCACGTTGACACGGTCCGGCACCGTGATGCCCGCCAGTTTTTCCACCGACAGGACGTACGGCAGGTTGTTCATTACCCCGCCAAGGTAGTCGATGCGATCGGTGTAGGGGATGTAGCTGTGCCAGGACTGGCGCTCACCCATCTTCTCGGCGCCACGGTGGTGGTAGCCGATGTCCGGAACGCAATCGACGATCTCTTCGCCGTCCAGCTGCAGGATGATGCGGAACGCACCGTGGGCCGAGGGGTGGTTCGGGCCCAGGTTGAGGAACATGTAGTCCTCGTTGGCACCGGAACGCTTCATCCCCCAGTCTTCAGGCTTGAAGCGCGCGGACTCTTCTTCGAGTTGCTGCTTGGCCAGGGTCAGGCTGTACGGGTCGAACTCCGTGGCACGGGCCGGGAAGTCCTTGCGCAGCGGGTGACCTTCCCAGGTCGGCGGCATCATGATGCGCGTCAGGTGCGGGTGGCCGGGGAAATCGATGCCGAACATGTCCCAGACTTCACGCTCGTACCAGTTGGCGTTCGGCCAGATGCCGGTCACGGTCGGCACGCTGAGGTCGCTTTCGGACAAGGCGACCTTGATCATTACGTCACTATTACGCTCCACCGACAACAGGTGGTAGAACACGGTGAAGTCGGCACCAGGCAAGCCCTGGCGCTTGGTGCGCAGACGCTCGTCCACACCATGCAGGTCATAGAGCATGACGTACGGCTTGGGCAGGTTGCGCAGGAAGGTCAGGACTTCGATCAGCTTGGCGCGGGCAACCCAAAGCACCGGCATGCCGGTGCGGGTCGACTGGAGCGTGAACGCCTCTGCGCCAAAACGGTTGTTCAGTTCGACGACCACATCCTGGTCGTCTGCCTTGTAAGGCGGGATGTACAGAGCACTGCCTGTAGTCATGGTTATTTATCGCTTTCGGTCAACGTAAAGAATGAAGCCAGGTTCTCGTTTCTTCTACAGAGCAGAGCTGGATCAGACTTCGTCGGGGCTGCGCAGATTCGTGACTGCGATTCGCTGTTCGCGGCGCTGTTCCTTTTGCGACGGCATGTCGGCGCGATAGACGCCTTGATCACCGACGACCCAGGACAGTGGGCGACGCTCCTGGCCGATGGATTCCTGCAGCAGCATCAAGCCTTGCAGGAACGCTTCGGGGCGGGGCGGGCAGCCGGGCACGTAGACATCCACGGGGAGGAATTTGTCGACCCCCTGGACCACGGAGTAAATGTCATACATGCCGCCGGAGTTGGCACAGGCGCCCATGGAAATGACCCACTTGGGTTCCAGCATCTGTTCGTACAGGCGCTGGATGATGGGGGCCATTTTCAGGAACGGCGTACCGGCGATAACCATGAAATCCGCCTGGCGCGGCGATGCCCGGATCACTTCGGCGCCAAAGCGCGCGATGTCGTGGGGCGCCGTGAAGGCGGTGGTCATTTCCACGTAGCAGCACGAAAGGCCGAAGTTGTACGGCCAAAGGGAGTTCTTGCGACCCCAGTTGACCGTGCTGTTCAGCACGTCTTCGAGCTTGCCCATGAAGATGTTCTTGTGGACTTGATCTTCTAACGGATCGGCGACGGTTTCCCGCTTGCCGATCGGATATTGCTCGTTAGGAGCATCGGGGTCGATCCTGGTGAGATTGTATTGCATTGCCAAAGCCTCATTGTTTCAGCTTCGCTTGCCGCTTGCGCCGAGCTTCCGGAGCCCAATCAAGAGCTCCCACCCGGTAAAGGTAGACAAGACCTGCCAACAGAATTGCTATGAAAACGAGAGCTTCGACGAATCCGGTCCAGCCGCTTTCGCGGACGGACACAGACCAGGCAAAGAGAAAAAGGGCTTCGATATCGAAGATCACGAAGAGCATCGCGACCAGATAGAATTTGGCTGAGAGCCGCAAGCGGGCGCCACCGGTAGGCAGCATGCCGGACTCGAACGGTTCATTCTTGCTGCGGCCCCAGGCTTTTGACCCGAGCAGGCTCGACACGCCGAGCATGAAGGCACACAGGCCGACGACGCCCAGAAGGAAAATGGCAAAGCCCCAATTGTGGGCCATGAGTCCTGTCGCTTCGGGCATGCTGGAAATCCTTAACAGAGAGCAAAGGTCTCTGAGCTTCAAAAAGAAATAACGCAGTGACGATATGTCGCAGCAATCAATCGCGGTGATTTTATGGCTAAACACCGGGCAAGTAAAATTCCAATGGCGAAATTATTTATTGGGATAAGGACATAGTACGTCTCCACGGTCCCGCAGCCCCGGCCCCATGGGGATTGGCTGTTGATACCTCAAAAGAATTTCGTTTCATATGTAACAATGAAAGCGCCTTCAAATGATAATTATTACTGTTTGGCTGCGCGGCACCGCAGGTAGTCGATGCAACAACTGAGAACTTGTCTTATATAGCCGTGATGGCAGTTGTCAGCGCTGGCCGTTTTACTCTTTTTCTGACTGCCCGATACTGCGTTCGATCAATTTTTTTGCTTTTCCTGTGGGGCGCTTCCTTAAGGCTTGTCTGGATCCCTGTGGCGAGGGAGCTTGCTCCCGCTTGAGTGCGAAGCGCTCACAAAAAGGCTGCTGCGCAGCCAGCGGGAGCAAGCTCCCTCGCCACAAAATCCTTTCATGTGACGACATTGCTGCCAAAGCATAGGCAAAAAAAAGCCCCGAACCAGTCGGGGCTTCAGATCGTCGGCTTTGCGGTTAGCTTTTATTCGGTCCGCAAGGGCCGTTTGCTCGATGGATCAGTGGAATTGTTCTTCTTCGGTCGAGCCGGTCAGCGCGGTTACGGACGAGGTGCCGCCCTGGATCACGGTGGTCATGTCGTCGAAGTAGCCGGTGCCGACTTCCTGCTGGTGGGCCACAAAGGTGTAGCCTTTGGCGGCGTCAGCGAATTCCTGCTCTTGCAGCTTCACGTAGGCGGTCATGTCGTTGCGGGCGTAGTCGTGCGCCAGGTTGAACATGCTGTGCCACATGTTGTGGATGCCGGCCAGGGTGATGAACTGGTGCTTGTAGCCCATCGCGGACAGTTCGCGCTGGAACTTGGCGATGGTCGCGTCGTCCAGGTTCTTCTTCCAGTTGAAGGAAGGCGAGCAGTTGTACGACAGCAGTTGGTCCGGGTATTCCTTCTTGATCGCTTCGGCGAAGCGACGGGCTTCGTCCAGGTCCGGCTTGGCGGTTTCGCACCAGATCAGGTCGGCGTACGGGGCGTAGGCCAGCCCGCGGGCGATGGCCTGGTCGAGGCCAGCGCGTACTTTGTAAAAGCCTTCCTGGGTACGGGTGCCGGTGACGAACGGCTGGTCGTACGGGTCGCAGTCCGAGGTCAGCAGGTCAGCGGCGTTCGCGTCGGTACGGGCCAGGATGATGGTCGGTACGCCAGCAACGTCGGCCGCCAGGCGAGCGGCGGTCAGCTTCTGTACGGCTTCCTGGGTAGGAACCAGTACCTTGCCGCCCATGTGGCCGCATTTCTTCACCGAGGCCAATTGGTCTTCGAAGTGAACGCCGGCGGCACCTGCCTCGATCATGCTCTTCATCAGTTCGTAGGCGTTCAGTACGCCGCCGAAACCGGCTTCGGCATCAGCCACGATAGGTGCGAAGTAGTCGATGTAGCCTTCGTCGCCCGGGTTCTTGCCGGCTTTCCACTGGATCTGGTCGGCGCGACGGAACGAGTTGTTGATGCGCTTGACCACGGTTGGAACCGAGTCCACTGGGTACAGCGACTGGTCAGGGTACATGGATTCGGCGGAGTTGTTGTCCGCAGCCACTTGCCAGCCCGACAGGTAGATCGCCTGGATACCGGCCTTGACTTGCTGCA
This sequence comes from Pseudomonas sp. R4-84, assembly GCF_054130985.1. NCBI lineage: Bacteria > Pseudomonadati > Pseudomonadota > Gammaproteobacteria > Pseudomonadales > Pseudomonadaceae > Pseudomonas > Pseudomonas sp. R4-84. The sequence goes on along the minus strand of NZ_CP096390.1, from coordinate 3,445,806 downwards.
CAGCCTGGCCGCCAGTCAGGGCGCCCATGCAGTTGACGAAGTCTTTCTCGGGGCGGAAGGAAGGCTTGGCGCCCTGGGTGACCAGGTTCCACAGCTTCTCGGCGCCCATTTTCGCAAAGGTGTGTTCAGGTTGAACCGAACCACGCAGACGGACGACGTCAGCAGCGGAATAATTGCGCTTCACGCCTTTCCAGCGCGGGTTTTCAGCCCAGTCTTTTTCAAGGGCTGCAATTTGCTGTTCGCGTGTCAGTGCCATGGAGATAAACCTCGTCGCATAGGTCTGGGGTGGAAAATTCCTGCTCCTGCCGACCAGGGGTTGGCGTACAAGTCGGTTCAGGCGGGGAGGCGACGGGATGAACGATGGGCTCGAGGGGAAAGTGAGCAGGTAGAGGCGAACTGCGGGCGCATTCGGGCGTCGTGGGCCTTTATACGAACTCAGAGTGATGCCGGGTTACCTAGTTACGCTTCCGTCCCTCGGGACAACTTCGTTCCAGTCGCAACCTCGTCAAACACACCTTGTGGGCGGTACAGACACGAATCGGCTCGCAGGGTGGTTGCAAGCATCGACCCGAAGGCCCTTGCCAGGGCCCCTGATTAGCGGGAGCGAGGCCATCATGCCTTCGGTTTTTTGGCTCGTCAAACGTTTTGTAGTGCTTTTTTTCAGGCACTACATCTTTGGTCTAATACGACTCATCAGTCAGTTTTTGGTGCTTCAGTTCAGGGTGTCGACCTTCACCCGCAGAATCATGTCATCCCGGCCTTGGGTCGAGTAGCTGCGGGTCAGGCCTCGTTTGTCGGCTTGAGTCTGGCGGTTCACCCCAGCGAGGGTGATCCATTCGCCGAGGCGCCCGCTGACGGTTGTGTCGGTGCTTTGCACGTTCACTACATCTGGACGTTCCTGGCTCATGCGGTCACGGTTGGTGCTGATACTCAGGTGAACGGTCTCGCCAGTGACACTGGCGGTGACATAAAAACCTTGGGTGACGTTGCGGTATTCGGTCTGGCTTTGCATGCGACCGTAGCCGTCGGTCTGGTTGCTGGTGAATGGCACGCTCTGACCGACCTGGATGAGCGCCGGCTGGCCTTCGCTGGCCTGGATCTGCTGCACGCCGCCCTCACGGCTGGCGGTGCTGCGGTTGATGATGCGCGTCTGGCTGGGCGCGGCGCCGTTGATCGAGTAGCCCTGGTCGCCTTGCAGGTTGTTCTCGTTGGTGTCGACGGTGATCAGCAATCGCTTGGGAGCGGTGTCCAGTTGCGCCAGGAATTGCCGGAGTTCTTCGATCTTGCCCGGTTCGGCATTCACGATCAGTTGGTTGCCGTAGGCGCTGACCTGGCCATCCTTGCCGAGGAAATTCTGTGCCACCGGCAGTAGATCCGCGCTGGTGCGGTAGTTCAGCGGTACGATTTCGGTAGCGGCCATGACTGACAGGCTGCAGCCGAGCAGCAGGGTGGTCAGCAAGGTGCGTAGGGACATGTCCATTTCTCCGCGAGACAAAGGCTAGATATTGCCAGTTTGTCGGCCCCGGGTGGGGCAAGTTGAATGGTAGACGGCAAAACGCCCCGGCATCGGTGGATGGCGGGGCGTTTTGTGGATGGCTTTAGGGCCTCATCGCGAGCAAGCTCGCTCCCACATGGGGCCGCGGGTGTACGCGATTCACAGGTTCACCGCTGGCCCTGTGGGAGTGAGCTTGCTCGCGATGGCCGCGCCGGGGTTTCAGGCCGAGCGCCGCACCATGTCCACATGGGGAATGCCGGCCTCGAGGAATTCCTCGCTGACCACCGCAAACCCCAGTCGCTCATAGAACGGCGTGGCATGGACCTGGGCGCTGAGCATCTGCTGTTGCAATCCGCGTCTCTCGGCCTCGGCGATCACTGCATGCATCAACGCATCGCCGACCTTCAGGCCGCGCCAGTCCTTGAGGACCGAGACGCGACCGATATGGCCGTCAGTCAGCAGCCGCGCGGTACCGATGGGGAAGTCGCCTTCGAAGGCCAGGAAATGCACGGCGTCTTGGTCATCCGAATCCCACTCCAACTCTGGGGGTACGGATTGCTCGGCAATGAACACCGTTTCACGAATGCGCCGGATCTCGGCGTTATCCTTTTGCCAGTCTGCGACACGAACGTGAATTTTATTCATCGGCGAACCCCAGGCTGCCTTGTTTGACCAATTCGTGGATAAGGCCGCGGCCTTCTTCATCGTCCAGCCATGGGCCGAGGTTTTCGATGTGCAGCGCGTCGGCGGCGCAGATCATCTTCAGCAGGTCCCGCAGCTTGCCCGGCAGATAGCGGCTCTGGCCGCTGGCGAACAGCAGCAGGTCGTCGTCGACTTCCGACCAGGCCAGGCGCGCGCTCGGGTTGCGGATGATCACGGCGCCTTGTTCCAGGCCAGCCAGCAAGTCGTCTTCTTCCAATTCCGGGCCCACCACCAGTTCCGGGTAGCGGGGTTCGGTCATGAACTGGCCGAACCAGGTCAGCAGCAAGCGCTCATCGCTCATGTGCTCGGCCAGAAGGCCTTTGAGGCGGTCCAGGGCGTCGTGCTGGATCTGGTGCGGGTCCGCGACGGGGCGTGCGTCGGCGTCGGTGTAACGCTCTTCGTCCGGCAGGAACTGGCTGAGGAAGTCGGTGAAGTGGGTGAGCACTTCGGCCGCGCTCGGCGCTCGGAAGCCGACCGAGTAGGTCATGCAGTCATCCACGGCGACACCGCAGTGGGCCAGGCGCGGTGGCAAGTAGAGCATGTCGCCGGGTTCCAGGGTCCACTCGTCGGTGGCCTCGAAATCGGCGAGGATGCGCAGGTCCGCATGGGGCAGCAGCGGGCTTTCGGAGTCGCACATCTGGCCGATCTTCCAGTTGCGCTTGCCATGGCCTTGCAACAGGAAAACGTCGTAGTTGTCGAAGTGCGGACCGACACCGCCACCCGGGGCGGCGAAGCTGATCATCACGTCGTCGATGCGCCAGCTCGGCAGGAAGCGGAAATGCTCCAGCAACTCGCTGACTTCGGGGACGAACTGGTCGACCGCCTGCACCAGCAGCGTCCACTCGCGCTCCGGCAGCTTGCTGAATTCATCTTCGGCGAACGGGCCGCGACGCAACTCCCAGGGACGCTCGCCGTGCTCGATCACCAGGCGCGATTCAACCTCTTCTTCCAGCGCAAGGCCGGCCAGTTCGTCGGCATCGATCGGGCTTTCGAAGTCAGGAATCGCCTGGCGGATCAGCAGGGGTTTCTTCTGCCAGTAATCGCGCAGGAACTCCCGTGCCGTGATGCCGCCCAGGAGTTGCAGTGGAATATCAGGATTCATGTGTAACCTATTGAAAAAATATACTTTTCAGACGCGAATAAAAACGCCCGGCGCGGCCGGGCGTCTCAAAGGTAAAGCGATGTGTCAAATGCGCTTGGCTTGTGCCGCCGCGTTGCCGATGTAGCTGGCCGGGGTCAGCTTCTTCAGCTCGGCCTTGGCTTCGGCAGGCATGTCCAGGCCATCGATGAAAGTCTGCAGCGCTTCAGGGCTGATGCCCTTGCCACGGGTCAGCTCTTTGAGCTTCTCGTACGGGTTTTCGATGTTGTAGCGACGCATCACGGTCTGGATCGGCTCGGCCAGGACTTCCCAGCAGGCGTCCAGGTCGGCGGCGATCTTCTGCTCGTTCAGTTCCAGCTTGCCGATGCCCTTGAGGCTGGCCTCGTAGGCGATGACGCTGTGGGCAAACCCTACCCCCAGGTTGCGCAGCACGGTGGAGTCGGTCAGGTCGCGCTGCCAGCGGGAAATCGGCAGCTTACTCGCCAGGTGCTGGAACAGCGCGTTGGCGATGCCCAGGTTGCCTTCGGAGTTTTCGAAATCGATCGGGTTGACCTTGTGCGGCATGGTCGAGGAACCGATCTCGCCGGCGATGGTGCGCTGCTTGAAGTAACCCAGGGAGATGTAGCCCCAGATATCGCGGTCGAAGTCGATCAGGATGGTGTTGAAGCGTGCGATCGCATCGAACAGCTCGGCGATGTAGTCGTGCGGTTCGATCTGGGTGGTGTACGGGTTGAAGCTCAGACCCAGTTCGTCTTCGATGAAGGCGCGGGCGTTGGCTTCCCAGTCGATGTCCGGGTAGGCCGACAGGTGGGCGTTGTAGTTGCCCACGGCGCCGTTGATCTTGCCCAGCAGGGGCACGGCGGCTACCTGGGTGATCTGGCGCTCCAGGCGGTAGACGACGTTTGCCAACTCCTTGCCCAGGGTGGTCGGCGAAGCCGGTTGACCATGGGTGCGCGACAGCATCGGCACGTCGGCGAAGCGGATCGCCAGCTCGCGAATGGCCTGGGCGATCTGGCGCATCAGAGGCAGCAGCACATCGTCACGGCCTTCGCGCAGCATCAGGGCGTGGGACAGGTTGTTGATGTCCTCGCTGGTGCAGGCGAAGTGGATGAACTCACTGACGTTGGCCAGTTCCGGCAGCTTGGCCGCCTGCTCCTTGAGCAGGTACTCGATGGCCTTGACGTCGTGGTTGGTGGTGCGCTCGATCTCTTTGACGCGCTCAGCGTGCTCCAGGGCGAAATTGTCGGCCAGAGCGTTCAGCACTGCGTTGGCTTCGGCGGAAAAGGCCGGAACTTCACCAATGCCAGGGTGGGCGGCCAGGCGCTGGAGCCAGCGCACTTCAACCAGGACACGGGCACGGATCAGGCCGTACTCGCTGAAAATAGGGCGCAGGGCCTGGGTTTTGCCGGCGTAGCGGCCGTCTACAGGGGAAACCGCAGTGAGCGAAGAGAGCTGCATGGGGTGTTCTCGGACAGTCGGGCAACGAAATGGGGCGCGTATCATACATGAAAATCAGCGCCGGTCCGTCGCCAACTGACCGGCGTGTTACGCGTAAAGAGGTACAAAAGCAGGTCGAGGCGACTTATTCGTTGCGCATCAACGGGTAAAGCTCTTTCAATAATTTGCGTCGGCTGATCACCAGTTGCCAACGATGGCCGCCCAGCTGCCGCCACAGCCGTGCCGAGCGGATCCCGGCGAGCAGCAGGGCGCGGATCTTCGAGGCGTTGCTCGGTTGCTGCAGGTTGCGCATGTCGCCATGCACCTGGATGCGCTGGCGCAGCGTGCTCAAGGTGTCCTGGTACAGCGCGCCGCATGCGGCGATCACGTTTTCGTGGGACGGGCCGAAATGCTCGACCTGGGATTGGATCTGCGGCAAACGATTGCCGATGGTTTCCAGCAGGTCGTCACGCTTGGCCAACTGGCGCTCCAGGCCCAGCATCGACAGGGCGTAGCGCAGCGGTTCGCGTTGCAGGGCGCTGGGGTCGCGCTCCAGGGCGCCGATCAAGGCGCGGTAGCCTTCGCGCAGGTTCAAGTCGTCGCCACCGTAGACCTCCAGGGTGTCCTTGGGGTCGCGTACCAGCAGGCTGCCGAGCATGCAGCCCAGGCCGGCCTCGGTGGCCTGGCCGGTCTTGGCGATCCGGTCCACCAGCACGGCGGCCAGGAAGACGCCGCCCAGCGCCGTCAGTTGTTCCTGGATTGGCGTCATGCCTTGCTGCTCCATGGCTCGGCGACTTCGATCACGCCGCCGCCCAGGCAGATTTCGCCGTCGTAGAACACCACCGACTGGCCGGGCGTGACCGCGCGCTGCGGGTCATCGAAGGTGGCGCGGTAGCCTGTGGCGGTTTTTTCCAGGGTGCAGGCCTGGTCGCTCTGGCGATAGCGAACCTTGGCCGTCAGGCGGCGCGGTTCACTGAGGTCGATCGGGTTGACCCAATAGATGTCCGAGGCGAGCAGGGCACCGGAGAACAGCCACGGGTGGTCGTTACCCTGGCCAACGATCAGCTCGTTGTGCTCCAGGTCCTTGACCAGCACGTACCACGGCTCTTCGCCGGCGTCCTTCAACCCGCCGATGCCCAGGCCCTGGCGCTGGCCAATGGTGTGGTACATCAGGCCATGGTGGCGGCCGATGACCTCGCCTTCGGTCGTCTTGATCTCGCCCGGCTGCGCCGGCAGGTATTGCTTGAGGAAGTCGCTGAAACGGCGCTCGCCAATGAAGCAGATCCCGGTGGAGTCCTTTTTCTTGGCGGTGGCGAGTTGGTGCTTCTCGGCGATCGCGCGTACTTCGGGCTTTTCCAGTTCGCCGACCGGGAACAGGGTCTTGGCGATCTGCTCGCCGCCAACGGCATGCAGGAAGTAGCTCTGGTCCTTGTTCGGATCCAGGCCCTTGAGCAGTTCGGTACGGCCGTCGATGTCGCGGCGGCGCACGTAGTGGCCAGTAGCGATCAGGTCGGCGCCTAGCATCATGGCGTAGTCGAGGAACGCCTTGAACTTGATTTCGCGGTTGCAGAGGATGTCCGGGTTCGGTGTGCGACCGGCCTTGTATTCGGCCAGGAAATGCTCGAACACGTTGTCCCAGTACTCGGCGGCGAAATTCGCGGTGTGCAGCTTGATGCCTATCTTGTCGCACACGGCCTGGGCGTCCGCCAGGTCGTCCATGGCGGTGCAGTATTCGGTTCCGTCGTCTTCTTCCCAGTTCTTCATGAACAGGCCTTCCACCTCATAACCCTGCTCGATCAGCAGAAGGGCGGAAACGGAAGAGTCCACGCCACCGGACATGCCGACGATGACGCGTTGCTTTGGGGTGTTCGAAGAGGCTGGATCACGCATAGGAATTCAATGAGTGTCTTGAAAAAGGACGCGATTCTATCAGGCCCGGGCGCGCAAGGCTAAAGAGAAGGGCGGATAAGCTCCAGGCTATGGCGATGGCCGGCCAGGTAATCGTCGATGCAACGGATGATGAGCTCGCTGCGCCAGCGGTCGCGCTGCTCGAGCAATTCGTCGCGGGTCAGCCATTTGGCGCCTAGGATGCCATCGTCCAGTTGATACTCGGGGTGGAGTTTCAGGGCCTTGGCGGCGAAGCAGACCCGCTGGTAGGTCACGCCGTTGCTGGGGGCGGTGTACAGATAGATGCCTGTTACGCTGGTGGGCTCTACGTCCCAGCCGGTTTCTTCTAGGGTTTCGCGCACGGCGGCCTCGATCAGTGTTTCGTTCGGATCCAGGTGGCCGGCGGGCTGGTTGAGCACGGCGCGCCCGCCCTTGGATTCCTCGACCATCAAGAAGCGGCCGTTGTCTTCGACAATGGTGGCGACGGTGATGTGGGGGTTCCAGTCCATGGGGAGTCCTCGATTTCAGGTTGGAATGCCGGCCTCTGTGGGAGCGAGCTTGCTCGCGATAGCGGTGGGTCAGTCAATATCAATGTCGAATGCTACATCGCAATCGCGAGCAAGCTCGCTCCCACAGGGGAATATATTGTCAAGGGAAATAGGATATGCCAGAAACACAAACCCCGGCACAAGGCCGGGGTTTGTGGTGCTTGCTTACAACCTTACACCAGCGCAGCAATCGCCGCGTTGAAGGTGGCGCTTGGACGCATGGCCTTGCTGGTCAGCTCGGGGTTGGCGAAGTAGTAGCCGCCGATGTCCACGGGCTTGCCTTGCACGGCATTGAGTTCGGCAACGATTTTTTCTTCGTTGTCGGTCAAGGTCTTGGCCAGGGTGGTGAATTGCGCCTTGAGGGCTGCGTCGTCATCCTGAGCGGCCAGTGCCTGGGCCCAGAACAGGGTCAGGTAGAAGTGGCTGCCGCGGTTGTCGATGCCGCCGACCTTGCGCGAAGGCGACTTGTTGCGGTCCAGGAACTCACCAGTCGCCTGGTCGAGGGTCTTGGCCAGCACCAGCGCCTTGGGGTTGTTGTAGGTCACGCCCAGGTGTTCCAGGGACGCGGCCAGGGCGAGGAACTCGCCCAGGGAATCCCAGCGCAGGAAGTTTTCTTCCAGCAGTTGCTGCACGTGCTTGGGTGCCGAGCCGCCGGCGCCGGTTTCGAACAGGCCACCGCCGTTCATCAGCGGCACGATGGACAGCATTTTGGCGCTGGTGCCCAGTTCCATGATCGGGAACAGGTCAGTCAGGTAGTCGCGCAGTACGTTGCCGGTCACCGAAATGGTGTCCTTGCCTTCGCGGGTGCGAGCCAGGGTGAACTTCATCGCGTCGACAGGCGACATGATGCGGATGTCCAGGCCGCTGGTGTCGTGGTCCTTCAGGTAGGCCTGGACCTTCTCGATCATCACGCCGTCGTGGGCGCGCATCGGGTCGAGCCAGAAGATCGCCGGGGTGGCGCTGGCGCGGGCACGGTTGACGGCCAGCTTGACCCAATCCTGGATCGGCGCGTCCTTGGTCTGGCACATGCGGAAGATATCGCCAGCCTCAACGGTCTGCTCCAGCAGGGTTTGACCGTTGTTGTCCGAAACACGAACCACACCGTCAGCCTTGATCTGGAAGGTCTTGTCGTGGGAGCCATACTCTTCGGCTTTCTTGGCCATCAGGCCAACGTTCGGCACGCTGCCCATGGTGGTTGGGTCGAAGGCGCCGTGTTGCTTGCAATCTTCGATCACCGCTTGGTAGATGGTGGCGTAGCAGCGATCCGGGATAACAGCCTTGGTGTCGTGCAGTTGGCCGTCGGTGCCCCACATCTTGCCGGAGTCACGGATCATGGCCGGCATCGAGGCGTCGACGATGACGTCGCTCGGTACGTGCAGGTTGGTGATGCCCTTGTCGGAGTTGACCATCGCCAGCGCCGGACGAACGGCGTAGACCGCCTGGATGTCGGCTTCGATCTGGGCCTGCTGCTCGGCAGGCAGGGCCTTGATGCGCGCGTACAGGTCGCCGATGCCGTTGTTCAGGTTGAAGCCGATCTGCTCCAGCACCTCGGCGTGCTTGGCCAGCGCGTCTTTATAGTACTCGGCGACGATCTGACCGAACATGATCGGGTCGGAGACCTTCATCATGGTCGCCTTCAGGTGGACCGACAGCAGGACGCCTTTCTGCTTGGCGTCTTCGATTTCAGCGGCGATGAAGTTGCGCAGGGCGTTTTTGCTCATCACGGCGCAATCGAGGATCTCACCGGCTTGTACGGTGGTTTTTTCCTTGAGGACGGTGGCAGTGCCGTCCTTGGCGATCAGCTCGATCTTCACGGTGCCCGCGGCGTCGATCAGGGCGGCTTTTTCGCTGCCATAGAAATCGCCGGCGCTCATGTGAGCGACGTGGGACTTGGAGTCGGCAGCCCAGGCGCCCATTTTATGCGGGTGCTTGCGAGCATAATTCTTGACCGACAGCGGCGCGCGGCGGTCGGAGTTGCCTTCGCGCAGGACCGGGTTCACGGCGCTGCCCTTGACCTTGTCGTAACGGGCGCGAGCGTCTTTCTCGGCGTCGGTGGTCACGGTTTCCGGGTAGTCCGGCAGTGCGTAGCCCTGGGCCTGCAATTCCTTGATCGCGGCCTGCAGTTGCGGCACCGAGGCGCTGATGTTCGGCAGCTTGATGATGTTGGCTTCAGGCGTGACGGCCAGGTCGCCCAATTCGGCGAGGTGGTCGGCTACGGCTTGGTCACCCAGTTGCTCGGGGAAGCTGGCCAGGATGCGTCCTGCGAGGGAGATATCGCGGGTCTCCACGGCGATATCGGCCGAAGCAGTGAAGGCTTCGACGATCGGCAGCAGCGAATAGGTGGCGAGGGCAGGCGCTTCGTCGGTGAAGGTATAGATGATCTTCGAGCGGGTGGGCATATTCGGATTAACTCTCTTCTTTGCTAAAGCATGCGCAGAAACTCGAGGGGCGCCGGGTAAGCGCGTTCGTTCAAAGTCATCCGTGAGCCGAATGTCGAGGTTTCTTCGCGGTGATGTTGGGTGCATCAGTCGAGCGTCAAGCGGTCGGGCCGCGGTAACGGTCCGGCTTTAAAGTGGCGGAAAGTCTCGTGATAGAGCCGTCAGCCGTCGTGACCCTGTGGTCAGCGGCGGCATTATACATAGGTAGCTGGCGATCTGCCGACGGTTCATAGACTTCCGTACACGTCCATTGGTCTAAACGTCGCAGGCCGGGGAGTTGGACTATGCTCGAATTTGGCGCTTTTCCCTTGGTTTTCAGGCTTGTACGCGGCGAACTTGATTAAATTGCCGGGGATGGGCCGAACGTAGGGTTTGCGTGCCGATACAACTGGGGTACGCTCGAACGCAGCCAGATGTTCAATCCAAGCAATGGAGTTCAGCATGGGGTATCAAAAGATTCAGGTTCCGGCCGTCGGTGACAAAATCACCGTCAATGCAGACCATTCTCTTAATGTTCCCGACAATCCGATCATCCCTTTCATTGAAGGCGACGGCATTGGCGTTGATATCAGTCCGGTCATGATCAAGGTGGTGGACGCTGCGGTCGAAAAGGCCTACGGCGGCAAGCGCAAGATTTCCTGGATGGAAGTTTATGCGGGCGAAAAAGCGACCCAGGTCTACGACCAGGACACCTGGCTACCCCAGGAAACCCTGGACGCGGTCAAGGATTACGTGGTTTCCATCAAGGGCCCGCTGACCACGCCGGTCGGTGGCGGTATCCGCTCGCTGAACGTTGCATTGCGCCAGCAGCTTGACCTGTATGTCTGCCTTCGCCCGGTGCGCTGGTTTGAAGGCGTCCCGAGTCCGGTCAAGAAACCGGGCGATGTGGACATGACCATCTTCCGCGAGAACTCCGAGGACATCTACGCCGGTATCGAGTGGAAGGCCGGTTCGGCCGAAGCCACCAAGGTGATCAAGTTCCTCAAAGAGGAAATGGGCGTCACCAAGATCCGTTTCGACGAAGATTGCGGCATCGGCGTCAAGCCGGTCTCCAAGCAGGGCACCAAGCGCCTGGCACGCAAGGCCTTGCAATATGTCGTCGACAATGACCGCGATTCGCTGACTATCGTGCACAAAGGCAACATCATGAAGTTCACCGAAGGTGCCTTCAAGGAATGGGCCTACGAGGTGGCGGCCGAAGAGTTCGGCGCGACCCTGCTCGACGGCGGCCCGTGGATGCAGTTCAAGAATCCGAAGACCGGGAAGAATGTCGTGGTCAAGGACGCCATCGCCGACGCCATGCTCCAGCAGATCCTGCTGCGCCCGGCCGAATACGACGTGATCGCGACCCTGAACCTCAACGGCGACTACCTCTCCGATGCCCTGGCGGCTGAAGTAGGCGGTATCGGTATCGCGCCGGGCGCCAACCTGTCCGACACCGTGGCAATGTTCGAGGCCACCCACGGCACCGCGCCTAAATATGCGGGCAAGGACCAGGTCAACCCGGGGTCGTTGATCCTCTCGGCGGAAATGATGCTGCGCCACATGGGGTGGACCGAGGCGGCCGACCTGATCATCAAGGGCACCAACGGCGCGATTTCGGCCAAGACCGTGACCTATGACTTCGAACGCCTGATGGACGGTGCCAAGCTGGTGTCGTCTTCCGGTTTCGGCGATGCGCTGATTTCCCATATGTAAGCGAAGCCTGAACACAAAAATGCCCGGTTCGAGTGATCGAAACCGGGCATTTTTTATGGGTTGGGGCCGGGCTCTAGTGGTCTTCGGTTACCCGCGGCTTGAGGCGGACCTTGATCGGTTCTGGCTTTACGCTGGCCTCGGTGCTGTTGGGGTCGACGTCCACGGCAACCGGGCAAATCTCAACGGCATGTGTACCCTTTGGCCCTTGTATCATGCAGAACGTCACCGGCTGACCTGCCTTCAGGGTTTTATAACCTTCCATCTGGATTACAGAGTAGTGAGCGAAGAGGTCTTCGTCCTTCCCGTCTTGGATAATAAAACCATAGCCCTTGGCGTTGTTGAACCACTTGACCTTTCCCTTGACTCGCATACTGGTGGTACCTGACATACCATTTTCCCTCTGCAACACACCCCTGCAACGGAGTATCATCCTGATCATCCGCTGTCGATCAAATAAGAAATCGGATTGACTTTGCGGACCTTTTTAACCCACGGTGGGCTCTATTGGTTGTAACACCGATTCACCGTTAGTCAAGGTGATCGGGCGGTAGCGGTTGAAATCGCTCGCAAGCGGCCCCATCACTGTATTTGCCAACTAAACGAACCTTTCTTTCCATGCATGCAATCAGCCAGATTCGACTAACATTCAATCAGGATCGCCCGGATCAACATGATGACGATTCAGCGGGCATTGCTGTTCAGGAATCAAAGCCCGCTTTACAGGCTCCACCGATGTACAAGGTGGTTTTGTTCAACGATGACTACACACCGATGGATTTCGTCGTCGAAGTGCTCGAGGTGTTTTTTAACCTGAATCGCGAGCTGGCGACCAAGGTCATGCTGGCCGTTCATACAGAGGGACGGGCAGTATGTGGTGTGTTTACCCGCGACATTGCGGAGACCAAGGCCATGCAGGTCAACCAGTACGCCCGGGAAAGCCAGCATCCGCTACTCTGTGAAATCGAGAAGGACGGTTAACGCCGACCACTTGGGTATGAGGTGAAGCCATGTTAAACCGCGAGCTCGAAGTCACCCTCAATCTTGCCTTCAAGGAGGCTCGTTCGAAGCGTCATGAATTCATGACCGTCGAGCACCTGCTGTTGGCCCTATTGGATAACGAGGCTGCCGCCACCGTTTTGCGTGCCTGCGGCGCGAACCTCGACAAACTCAAGCATGACCTGCAGGAGTTCATCGACTCCACCACGCCACTGATCCCCGTCCACGACGAGGATCGCGAAACCCAGCCAACCCTGGGATTCCAGCGTGTGCTGCAGCGTGCTGTCTTTCATGTGCAGAGCTCGGGCAAGCGCGAAGTCACCGGCGCCAACGTGCTGGTTGCCATTTTCAGCGAGCAGGAAAGCCAAGCGGTGTTCCTGCTCAAGCAACAGAGCGTTGCGCGTATCGATGTCGTCAACTACATCGCCCATGGCATCTCGAAAGTGCCGGGGCATGGCGATCATTCCGAAGGTGAGCAGGACATGCAGGATGACGAGGGCGGCGAGTCTTCTTCATCAGGCAATCCGCTGGACGCGTATGCCAGCAACCTGAACGAACTGGCTCGCCAGGGCCGTATCGACCCGCTGGTCGGGCGCGAGGCGGAAGTCGAGCGCGTTGCGCAGATCCTGGCCCGGCGCCGCAAGAACAACCCATTGCTTGTAGGCGAAGCGGGCGTGGGCAAGACCGCGATCGCCGAAGGCCTGGCCAAGCGCATCGTCGATAACCAGGTGCCAGACCTGCTGGCCAACAGCGTGGTGTATTCCCTCGACCTGGGTGCCTTGCTGGCCGGTACCAAATACCGGGGCGATTTCGAGAAGCGCTTCAAGGCGTTGCTCGGCGAACTGAAAAAACGTCCGCAGGCGATCCTGTTCATCGACGAAATCCACACCATCATTGGTGCCGGTGCTGCGTCGGGGGGCGTGATGGATGCCTCCAACCTGCTCAAGCCGCTGCTGTCCTCGGGCGATATCCGTTGCATCGGCTCGACCACGTTCCAGGAATTCCGTGGGATTTTCGAGAAGGACCGTGCATTGGCCCGGCGTTTCCAGAAGGTCGACGTGTCGGAACCTTCGGTGGAAGACACCATCGGTATCCTGCGTGGCCTGAAAGGGCGTTTCGAGTTGCACCACAGCATCGAATACAGTGACGAGGCATTGCGCGCTGCCGCCGAACTGGCGTCGCGCTACATCAACGATCGGCACATGCCGGACAAGGCCATCGATGTCATCGACGAGGCGGGCGCCTATCAGCGGCTGCAACCGGTGGAAAATCGAGTCAAGCGCATCGACGTACCGCAAGTCGAGGACATCGTCGCGAAAATCGCGCGGATTCCGCCAAAACACGTCACCAGCTCCGACAAGGAATTGCTGCGTAACCTGGAGCGTGACCTGAAGCTGACGGTGTTCGGCCAGGATGCGGCCATCGACTCGCTGTCGACCGCGATCAAACTGTCCCGCGCCGGGCTCAAGTCGCCGGACAAGCCGGTCGGTTCATTCCTGTTCGCCGGGCCTACCGGTGTCGGCAAGACCGAGGCGGCGCGGCAGTTGGCCAAGGCGCTGGGGATCGAGTTGGTGCGCTTCGACATGTCCGAGTACATGGAGCGTCATACCGTATCGCGTCTGATCGGTGCGCCTCCAGGCTATGTCGGTTTCGACCAGGGTGGTCTCTTGACCGAGGCAATCACCAAGCAGCCTCACTGCGTGCTGTTGCTCGATGAGATCGAGAAGGCGCATCCGGAAGTCTTCAACCTGCTGCTGCAGGTCATGGACCACGGTACGCTGACCGATAACAACGGGCGCAAGGCGGATTTCCGCAACGTGATCATCATCATGACCACGAACGCCGGTGCCGAAACCGCCGCGCGCGCTTCGATCGGTTTCACCCATCAGGACCACTCGTCCGATGCGATGGAAGTGATCAAGAAGAGCTTCACGCCTGAATTCCGCAACCGCCTGGACACCATTATCCAGTTTGGTCGCCTCAGTCATGAGGTCATCAAAAGCGTGGTGGACAAGTTCCTTACCGAACTCCAGGCGCAGCTCGAAGACAAGCGTGTGCTGTTGGAGGTCACCGATGCGGCGCGCAGCTGGCTGGCGGAAGGTGGTTACGATGTGACGATGGGCGCAAGGCCGATGGCTCGCTTGATTCAGGACAAGATCAAGCGTCCGCTGGCCGAGGAGATCCTGTTTGGCGAACTGGCCGAGCATGGCGGTGTGGTACACATCGACATCAAGGACGGCGAGCTGACCTTCGACTTCGAAACCACGGCCGAGATGGCTTGATCGTTAGCTGCAGCAAAATAAAAAGGCGCCGAAAGGCGCCTTTTTGCTGTCCAGCCCAAATCCTTGTGGGAGCGAGCTTGCTCGCGATGGCGGAGGATCGGTCAACATCAATACCGACTGTGACGACGCTATCGCGAGCAGGCTCGCTTCCACAGGATCTGTGTAATGTGGATGGTTGGAGCAAAACCCAGGCAAACAAAAACGCCCGACATGAGCCGGGCGTTTTGTATTGACTTGTTAGCGAGCGCGGTAAGTGATGCGCCCTTTGCTCAAGTCATAGGGCGTCAGCTCGACGCGCACTTTGTCACCGGTAAGAATACGAATGTAGTTCTTGCGCATCTTGCCGGAGATATGCGCGGTTACGACGTGCCCATTTTCCAACTCCACACGAAACATGGTGTTGGGCAGGGTGTCGACGACAGTGCCTTCCATTTCGAAGCTGTCTTCTTTCGACATGCAGTAAA
The DNA here is from genome assembly GCF_054130985.1 of Pseudomonas sp. R4-84. Taxonomy (NCBI): domain Bacteria; kingdom Pseudomonadati; phylum Pseudomonadota; class Gammaproteobacteria; order Pseudomonadales; family Pseudomonadaceae; genus Pseudomonas; species Pseudomonas sp. R4-84. Next base: position 3,430,760 of record NZ_CP096390.1, on the reverse strand, counting down.
GCCCTCGGTATCCAGTGAATGGCCCGGTGCAACTGCGCCAGGCAAAAGCGGCGTGCATTGTGCCCGAAAAAGGGGGGGCAAGCCAAGGGGTTCTTAGGAGTAACTCAATGAATGCGGCGCATGGATAAGGCGCAAACTACGAGCGGCCCCTAGTTCAGGACAACCCACCGCTGGTTGATCAACAATTCAATGGGCCGATATTGGGTCTTGTAGTTCATTTTTTTGCAGTTCTTGATCCAGTAGCCCAGGTACACCGCTTCCAGGCCCAGGCGCCGGCATTCGTTGATCTGCCAAAGGATCGCGAACCGTCCCAGGCTGCGCTTTTCCTCGTTGGGCTCATAAAAGGTGTAGACCGCCGACAGGCCGTTGGGCAGCAGGTCGGTGACGGCGATGGCCACCAGCCGCCCGTCGAGGCGGAACTCATAGAAACGCGAGAACGGCAGGTCGCGCACCAGGAAGGTCGAGAATTGGTCCCGGCTGGGCGGGTACATGTCGCCATCGGCGTGGCGCTGTTCGATGTAGCGCTGGTACAGGTCGAAATATTCTTCGCTGAACTGCGGTTTGGCCGGGCGCACCTGCAAATCGGCGTTGCGCTTGAAAATACGCTTCTGCTGCCGGTTCGGGGTAAAGCGGGCCACGGGAATGCGCGCCGGCACGCACGCATTGCAATGCTGGCAATGGGGCCGGTAGAGGTGATCGCCGCTGCGACGAAACCCCATCTCCGACAGGTCTGCATAGACATGCACATCCATGGGCTGGCTGGGATCGAGGAACAGGGTCGTGGCCTGCTCCTCTGGCAGGTAGCTGCAAGAGTGAGGTTGAGTGGCATAAAACTTCAAACGCGCCAACTCGGTCATGATCAACCCTCGGGATAAACTTCAATTCAAGTGTAAGCCAGGAGCGCGAATATCGCTCAGCAAACCCAGGTGGCATGGTTGGGTTGGTCCAGATGGGCCTTCAAGTAAGCCGCGAACTCGGTTCGCGGAATCGGCCGCGCGCCCAGGCTATGCAAGTGCTCGGTGGGCATCTGGCAGTCGATCAGGACGAAACCCGCCTCCTTGAGGTGTTGGACCAGGGTTGCGAAGCCGAATTTCGACGCATTGTCGGCGCGACTGAACATGGACTCGCCAAAAAACAACTGACCCATTGCCAAGCCATACAGGCCGCCGACCAGCGTGCCTTGATCCCAGACTTCCACGGAATGGGCGAAGCCGCGTCGGTGCAGTTCCAGATAGGCGGTCTGCATGGCGTCGGTGATCCAGGTGCCATCGGCATAATCCCGGGGCGCGGCGCAAGCCTGGATGACTCCGGCGAAATCCCGGTCGAACGTCACTTCATAGCGCTGCTTGCGCAATAGCTTGCCCAGGCTGCGCGATACATGCAGCTCGTCGGGAAACAGCACCGTGCGCGGGTCCGGCGACCACCACAGGATCGGCTGGCCTTCGGAGAACCATGGAAAGCAGCCGTGGCGATAGGCCTGGATCAAGCGGTCGGCGGACAGGTCCCCGCCGGCGGCGAGCAGGCCGTTGGGGTCGCGCATGGCTTTTTCCAATGGCGGAAAATCGAAAGTGTTGCGTTGTAACCAAGTCAGCATCGTTGTCCGGGCTTGCAGAAGGGGAGGGCGGGACTCCAGATAAGCCAGAGCCCGCCTAGAGGTTAACCGTCAAACGGCCGGGATGTCATCGAGATACTTCTCTGCGTCCAGGGCGGCCATGCAGCCGGCGCCGGCCGAAGTAATGGCCTGGCGATAGACATGATCGGCCACATCGCCAGCGGCAAACACGCCTTCGATGTCGGTGGCCGTGGCATTGCCGTCGCTGCCGCCGCGCACGATCAGGTAACCATCGCGCATCGTCAGTTGGCCCTGGAACAGGTCGGTATTGGGTTTGTGCCCGATGGCGATGAAGACGCCGGCCAGGGACAACGTGCTGGTTTCACCGGTCTCGCTGTGCCGCAGGCGCGCGCCGGTCACGCCGCTGGCATCGCCCAGGACCTCGTCCAGGTTCTGGTTCCAGTGCAAACGGATATTGCCATTGGCGGCTTTCTCGAAGAGTTTGTCTTGCAAGATCTTTTCCGAGCGCAACTTGTCCCGCCGGTGAATCAAATGCACCTCCTTGGCGATATTCGACAGGTACAGGGCTTCTTCCACGGCGGTGTTGCCGCCACCGACCACCGCCACCACCTGGTTTCGGTAGAAAAAACCATCGCAGGTCGCGCAGGCTGAAACACCTTTGCCGGCGAAGGTTTCCTCCGACGGCAGGCCGAGGTACTGGGCTGAGGCGCCGGTGGCGATGATCAGTGCGTCGCAGGTGTAGGTGCCGCTGTCACCGACCAATTCGAACGGACGTTGTTGCAACTTGGCGGTGTGAATATGGTCGTAGACGATCTGCGTGTCGAAGCGCTCGGCGTGCCGTTGCATGCGCTCCATCAGCACGGGGCCGGTCAGGCCTTCGACGTCGCCGGGCCAGTTATCGACTTCGACCGTGGTGGTGAGCTGGCCACCGGCCTGTATGCCGGTGATGACAACGGGTTTGAGGTTGGCACGGGCCGCATAGACAGCAGCGCTGTACCCTGCAGGGCCGGAACCGAGAATAATCAGGCGTGAATGCTTCGCTTCGCTCATAAAAACACCTCATAAGCCTTTGTCACAAAAGAGAATGCATGCTCAAATTGGCGCCCAAGACCCCCTGATCATGGCTATGCTGTCGCCAAGCGTGCGGGCAATGCCTTGGGCATGACAAACCCGTACAATGCTTGGGTTTTGAACGCAGGATGAGCGAAAGATCAAATCTTCAGCGACTCCTGTGGTTTTCCGGACGCATGCCACAGTGGTAAAAGTAGTACCGGTTGGGCACATTCACTTTTTTTACCTGCTCGTCATGGGCAGTTTTTCATAGTCATTCAACAGATGGACGCGCCTTGGGCGCAGGAAAAGAAGCGTTTTGAAGAAATCCACCGCAGCACCCAAGACAGTCGTTCCGCTCTGGCGCCAACAATTGCACTACCGGCTCAAGGAAGGTGCGTTGATCGCCATCGGTGCCTTGTGCCTGTTCCTGATGATGGCCTTGCTGACCTACGGCAAGGACGATCCGGGCTGGAGCCACAACAGCAAAATCGAAGACGTGCAGAATTTCGGCGGTCCGGCCGGTTCCTACAGCGCCGACATCCTGTTCATGGTGCTGGGCTATTTCGCCTATATCTTCCCGCTGCTGCTGGCGATCAAGACGTACCAGATATTCCGCCAGCGCCATGAGCCCTGGCAGTGGAGCGGCTGGCTGTTCTCCTGGCGCCTGATCGGCCTGGTCTTCCTGGTGCTGTCGGGAGCCGCGCTGGCCCATATTCATTTCCACGCCCCCACTGGCCTGCCCGCAGGGGCGGGTGGCGCACTGGGTGAAAGCCTCGGCGACCTGGCCCGCAATGCCCTGAACATCCAGGGCAGCACGCTGCTGTTCATCGCCTTGTTCCTGTTTGGCCTGACGGTGTTCACCGACCTGTCGTGGTTCAAGGTGATGGACGTCACCGGCAAGATCACCCTTGACCTCATTGAATTGATCCAGGGCGCGCTGAACCGTTGGTGGGCGGCGCGCAACGAACGCAAGCAACTGGTGGCGCAACTGCGTGAAGTCGACGACCGCGTCCATGACGTTGTGGCGCCGACGGTGACTGACAAACGCGAGCAGGCCAAGGTCAAGGAGCGCCTGATCGAACGCGAGCAGGCCCTGAGCAAGCACATGTCCGAGCGCGAAAAGCAGGTGCCGCCGGTCATCACCATGGCCCCGGCCAAGCCGCCGGAGCAAAGCAAGCGCGTGCAGAAAGAGAAACAGGCACCGCTGTTCGTCGACAGCGCGGTGGAAGGCACCTTGCCGCCGATCTCGATCCTCGACCCGGCCGAGAAGAAACAGCTCAACTATTCCCCCGAGTCCTTGGCGGCCGTCGGGCATTTGCTCGAAATCAAGCTCAAGGAGTTCGGTGTGGAGGTCTCGGTGGATTCGATCCACCCGGGCCCGGTCATCACCCGTTACGAAATCCAGCCGGCCGCCGGCGTGAAGGTCAGCCGTATCGCCAACCTGGCGAAGGACCTGGCGCGCTCCCTGGCCGTGACCAGCGTGCGGGTGGTGGAGGTGATTCCCGGCAAGACCACCGTGGGCATCGAGATTCCCAACGAAGACCGGCAGATTGTGCGCTTCTCCGAAGTACTGTCGACGCCGGAATATGACAACCACAAGTCGCCGGTCACCTTGGCCTTGGGTCACGACATCGGCGGCAAGCCGGTCATCACCGACCTGGCGAAAATGCCCCACCTGCTGGTGGCCGGTACCACCGGCTCCGGTAAGTCGGTGGGCGTGAACGCGATGATCCTTTCGATCCTGTTCAAGTCCGGCCCGGAAGACGCCAAGCTGATCATGATCGACCCGAAGATGCTCGAATTGTCGATCTACGAAGGCATCCCGCACCTGCTGTGCCCGGTGGTCACCGACATGAAGGACGCGGCCAACGCCTTGCGCTGGAGCGTTGCCGAGATGGAGCGCCGCTACAAGCTGATGGCGAAGATGGGCGTGCGCAACCTGTCGGGCTTCAACGCCAAGGTCAAGGAAGCCGAGGAAGCCGGTACACCGCTGAGCGACCCGCTGTATCACCGCGAAAGCATCCACGACGAAGCGCCGCTGCTGCATAAGCTGCCGACCATCGTCGTGGTGGTGGACGAATTCGCCGACATGATGATGATCGTCGGCAAGAAGGTCGAAGAACTGATCGCCCGTATCGCCCAGAAGGCCCGTGCGGCCGGTATCCACCTGATCCTCGCCACGCAGCGACCATCGGTGGACGTGATCACGGGCCTGATCAAGGCCAACATCCCGACCCGCATGGCGTTCCAGGTGTCGAGCAAGATCGACTCGCGGACCATCATCGACCAGGGCGGCGCCGAGCAATTGCTGGGTCACGGTGACATGCTCTACATGCCGCCCGGCACGAGCCTGCCGATCCGTGTCCACGGCGCGTTCGTCTCCGACGATGAAGTACACCGCGTGGTGGAAGCCTGGAAATTGCGCGGCGCGCCTGAATACAACGACGACATCCTCAACGGTGTCGAAGAAGCAGGCAGCGGTTTTGAAGGCAGCAGCGGTGGAGGCGGTGATGATGATGCAGAGACCGACGCGCTTTATGACGAAGCGGTGCAGTTCGTGCTCGAAAGCCGCCGTGCCTCGATTTCCGCCGTGCAGCGCAAGCTGAAGATCGGCTACAACCGCGCCGCTCGCATGATCGAGGCCATGGAAATGGCTGGGGTCGTGACGGCCATGAACACCAACGGTTCACGCGAAGTGCTCGCGCCTGGCCCGATGCGCGACTGATTACCCGGGCGACGTGACGATGCGTCGCTCGAACCCCACGAATTCATGAGGACTCCCATGCGCCTGATTCGCATGTTGCTGTTGCCCGTACTGGCCTTGTCTACTTTTTCGGCCCACGCCGGCGAAAAGGACGTGGCCCGCCTGACCCAGTTGCTGGGCGGCTCCCAGACCCTGACTGCGCGTTTTTCCCAGTTGACCCTCGACGGCAGTGGCACCCAGCTGCAGGAAACCGCCGGTGAAATGGCCCTTCAACGTCCTGGCCTGTTCTATTGGCACACCGATGCTCCCGCCGAACAACTGATGGTTTCCGACGGCAAGAAAGTCTCGCTGTGGGACCCGGACCTGGAGCAGGTGACCATCAAGACTCTTGACCAGCGCCTGACCCAGACGCCAGCGTTGCTGCTGTCCGGTGACATCTCGGAGATCAGCCAGAGCTTCGACATTACCTCCAAGGAAGCCGGCGGGGTGATCGACTTCACCCTCAAGCCCAAGACCAAGGACAGCCTGTTCGACAGCCTGCGCCTGTCGTTCCGCAACGGCCTTGTCAACGACATGCAGCTGATCGACAGCGTTGGCCAGCGCACCAACATCCTGTTCACCGGGGTCAAGGCCAATACGCCGATCGCCGCGTCCAAGTTCAAGTTCGACATCCCCAAGGGTGCGGATGTGATCCAGGAATAACCCAATGGCCCTGTGGGAGCGAGCCTGCTCGCGATGGCGGCGGATCAGTTGGAATTGATGTAACTGACCCACCGCTATCGCGAGCAGGCTCGCTCCCACAATGGATTGTGGTGTTCAATCAACTAACTGATCGGCAACAGGACCCTGCGGAGGTTTTGTAGTAATCATGGACCTGTTTCGAAGCGCCCCGATTGCCCAGCCATTGGCCGCCCGCTTGCGCGCGACCAACCTGGATGAGTATGTCGGTCAGGAACACGTGCTCGCTCGCGGTAAGCCTCTGCGCGAAGCCCTGGAGCAGGGTGCCTTGCACTCGATGATTTTCTGGGGGCCGCCGGGCGTGGGCAAGACCACCCTGGCGCGGCTGCTGGCGGAGGTTTCTGACGCGCATTTCGAAACGGTCTCGGCGGTGCTGGCCGGGGTCAAGGAGATCCGCCAGGCCGTGGAAATCGCCAAGCAACAGGCCGGCCAGTACGGTAAGCGCACCATCCTGTTCGTCGACGAAGTACACCGGTTCAACAAATCCCAGCAGGACGCTTTCCTGCCCTATGTGGAAGACGGCACGCTGATATTCATCGGCGCCACCACCGAAAACCCTTCGTTCGAACTCAACAACGCCTTGCTGTCGCGGGCGCGGGTCTATGTGCTCAAGAGCCTCGATGAAACCGCGATGCGCAAGCTGGTGCATCGCGCGCTGACCGAAGAGCGGGGCTTGGGCAAGCGCCAGCTCAGCCTCAGCGATGAAGGTTTCCAGATACTCTTCAGCGCCGCCGACGGCGATGGCCGGCGCTTGCTTAACCTGCTGGAAAACGCCTCGGACCTGGCCGAAGACAACAGCGAGATCGGCGTCGAGCTGCTGCAAAGCCTGCTGGGCGATACCCGCCGACGTTTCGACAAGGGCGGCGAGGCGTTCTACGACCAGATCTCGGCCCTGCACAAATCGGTACGCGGCTCCAATCCCGACGGTGCCCTGTACTGGTTTGCGCGGATGATCGACGGCGGTTGCGATCCGCTGTACCTGGCCCGGCGGGTGGTGCGCATGGCCAGCGAGGACATCGGCAACGCCGACCCTCGGGCCCTGAGCCTGTGCCTGGCGGCCTGGGACGTGCAGGAGCGCCTCGGCAGCCCGGAGGGCGAGCTCGCCGTGGCCCAGGCCATCACTTACCTGGCCTGCGCACCGAAGAGCAACGCCGTGTACATGGGCTTCAAGGCCGCGATGCGCAGCGCCACCGAACACGGCTCCCTCGAAGTACCGCTGCACCTGCGCAACGCACCGACCAAGCTCATGAAACAGTTAGGTTATGGCGATGAATACCGCTATGCCCACGATGAGCCCGACGCTTATGCCGCCGGCGAAGACTATTTTCCCGAAGAACTCGAACCCCAGCGCTTCTACCAGCCCGTACCTCGAGGCCTTGAGTTGAAGATTGGCGAAAAGCTCAACCATTTGGCCCAGCTGGACCGATTGAGTCCACGACAGCGGAGAAAACCGTGATCCCCTTGATTCTCGCAGTCTCCGCTGGGGGCGTTGCCGGTACGTTGTTGCGTTTCGCCACGGGCAACTGGATCAGCGCAAATTGGCCGCGGCACTTCTATACCGCGACGCTGGCCGTTAATATCGTGGGCTGTCTGCTGATCGGCGTTCTTTACGGCCTGTTTTTGATTCGTCCCGAGGTGCCCATCGAGGTGCGCGCGGGGTTGATGGTCGGCTTTCTTGGCGGCCTGACGACTTTTTCATCTTTTTCACTGGATACGGTGCGCCTGCTGGAAAGCGGGCAGGTGCCGCTGGCCCTTGGCTATGCGGCCATCAGCGTGTTCGGCGGGCTGCTCGCCACCTGGGCCGGCCTGTCCTTGACCAAACTTTGATAACGAGAGACCGACATGCTCGATTCCAAACTGTTACGTAGCAACCTTCAGGACGTAGCGGACCGCCTGGCTTCCCGTGGCTTTGCCCTGGACGTCGCGCGCATCGAAGCGCTGGAAGAACAGCGCAAGACCGTCCAGACCCGCACCGAGGCCCTGCAGGCAGAACGTAACACGCGCTCCAAGTCCATCGGCCAGGCCAAGCAGCGTGGCGAAGACATCGCGCCGCTGATGGCCGATGTCGAGCGCATGGCGGGCGAGTTGAGCGCCGGCAAGGTCGAGCTGGACGCGATCCAGACCGAGTTGGATTCGATCCTGTTGGGCATTCCGAACCTGCCTCACGAGTCGGTGCCGGTCGGTGAAGACGAAGACGGCAACGTCGAAGTACGCCGCTGGGGCACGCCGAAAACCTTCGATTTCCCCGTGCAGGACCACGTGGCCCTGGGCGAGAAATTCGGCTGGCTCGACTTCGAAACCGCCGCCAAGTTGTCGGGCGCGCGTTTTGCCCTGTTGCGCGGGCCGATCGCCCGTCTGCATCGGGCGCTGGCGCAGTTCATGATCAATCTGCACGTCACCGAGCACGGCTACGAAGAGGCCTACACGCCGTACCTGGTCCAGGCCCCGGCCCTGCAAGGCACCGGCCAGTTGCCAAAGTTCGAGGAAGACCTGTTCAAGATCGGTCGCGACGGCGAAGCCGACCTGTACCTGATCCCCACTGCCGAAGTGTCGCTGACCAACATCGTCGCGGGCGAAATCGTCGATGCCAAGCAACTGCCGATCAAGTTCGTTGCCCATACGCCGTGCTTCCGCAGCGAAGCCGGCGCGTCGGGCCGTGATACCCGCGGCATGATTCGCCAGCACCAATTCGACAAGGTCGAAATGGTGCAGATCGTCGAGCCGTCCAAATCCATGGAAGCCCTGGAAAGCCTGACCGCCAACGCCGAAAAGATTCTGCAACTGCTGGAGTTGCCGTATCGCACCCTGGCGCTGTGCACCGGCGACATGGGCTTCAGCGCGGTCAAGACCTATGACTTGGAAGTCTGGATCCCGAGCCAGGACAAGTACCGCGAGATTTCGTCGTGCTCCAACTGTGGCGACTTCCAGGCCCGCCGCATGCAGGCGCGTTTCCGCAACCCGGAAACCGGCAAGCCGGAACTGGTCCACACCCTCAACGGCTCCGGCCTGGCGGTGGGTCGTACGCTGGTGGCGGTGCTGGAGAACTACCAGCAGGCTGACGGCTCGATCCGTGTGCCCGAGGTGCTGAAACCGTACATGGGCGGCATCGAGGTCATCGGCTAAATGGACTATTTGCCACTGTTCCACAACCTGCGCGGCAGCCGCGTGCTGGTGGTTGGCGGCGGGGAGATTGCCTTGCGCAAGTCTCGCCTGCTGGCCGATGCCGGCGCATTGTTGCGGGTGGTCGCACCCGAGATCGAACCGCAGTTGCGGGAACTGGTCGGTGGCAGCGGCGGCGAATGTGTCCTGCGGGGCTACGTGGAAGCGGACCTGGACGGTTGTGGCCTGGTCATCGCCGCCACGGATGACGAACCGCTCAATGCCCAGGTCTCGGCGGACGCCCACAAGCGCTGCGTGCCGGTCAACGTGGTGGACGCGCCGGCGCTGTGCAGCGTGATTTTCCCGGCGATCGTCGATCGCTCGCCCCTGGTGATCGCGGTGTCCAGCGGCGGCGACGCGCCGGTGCTGGCGCGGCTGATCCGCGCCAAGCTGGAAACCTGGATTCCGTCGACCTACGGGCAGTTGGCCGGTTTGGCGGCGCGCTTTCGCAATCAGGTCAAAGGCTTGTTTCCCGATGTCCAGCAACGGCGGGCCTTCTGGGAAGAAGTGTTCCAAGGCCCCATCGCCGACCGCCAATTGGCCGGGCAGGGCGCCGAAGCCGAGCGGCTGTTGCGGGAAAAGATCGACGGCCAGGCGCCGAATGCGCCGGGTGAGGTCTATCTGGTGGGCGCCGGGCCGGGTGATCCCGACCTGCTGACGTTCCGCGCCCTGCGCCTGATGCAACAGGCGGACGTGGTGCTGTACGACCGTCTGGTGGCGCCGGCCATCCTCGAACTGTGCCGCCGCGACGCCGAACGGGTCTACGTCGGCAAGCGCCGCTCCGAGCACGCCGTGCCCCAGGACCAGATCAACCAGCAACTGGTGGACCTGGCCCGGCAAGGTAAACGTGTGGTGCGGTTGAAGGGCGGCGATCCTTTTATCTTCGGTCGTGGTGGCGAAGAGATCGAAGAGCTGGCGGCCCATGGCATCCCGTTCCAGGTGGTCCCAGGCATCACTGCCGCCAGTGGCTGCGCGGCCTACGCCGGGATTCCGCTGACCCATCGCGATTATGCCCAGTCGGTGCGCTTCATTACCGGTCATCTAAAGGACGGCACCAGCGACTTGCCATGGGCCGATCTTGTCTCGCCAGCACAGACGCTGGTGTTCTACATGGGCTTGGTGGGGCTGCCGGTGATTTGCAACGAGCTGATCAAGCACGGTCGCGCGGCGGACACGCCGGCGGCGTTGATCCAGCAAGGCACGACTTCAAACCAGCGCGTTTTCACCGGCACGTTGGCGGACTTGCCACGGCTGGTGGCGGAGCATGAAGTCCATGCGCCGACGTTGGTGATTGTTGGCGAAGTGGTGCAGTTACGCGAGAAGCTGGCTTGGTTTGAAGGGGCTCAGGGGCAGGGCTGAGGACCGCGTCGCCCCCTTTCGTCGGAACGCCGCCCGGAGCAGGCTCGCTCCCACAGGGGGGCTGTGTGCAGCCACAGATTGTGGTTCAACACGAATCAAATATGGGAACGAGCCTGCTCGCGATTGGCCTTCAGAGGCAATAAAGATTGCGGATCAGCTTTCAGCCCGAAGCCAAATCCCTTTCCCGCTCAACCTCTCTCGATCGTGGGCCACCGTGAAATCCTGCCCCGGCCCCTTGGGCACGATCCCATTCGGGTTGATGGTCTTGTGGCTGCCGTAGTAGTGCCGCTGGATATGGGTGAAGTCTACGGTCTCGGCAACGCCCGGCCACTGATACAGCTCGCGCAGCCAGTTCGACAGGTTCGGGTAATCGGCGATGCGGCGTAGGTTGCATTTGAAGTGGCCGAAATACACCGCGTCGAAACGAATCATCGTAGTGAACAAGCGGATATCCGCTTCGGTCAGGTATTCACCCGCCAGGTAGCGACGGGTTTGCAGCAAGGCTTCCACTCGGTCCAGTTCGACAAACAGTTGATCGAAGGCTTCTTCATAAGCGGCCTGGGTCGTCGCGAACCCAGCACGGTATACGCCGTTGTTCACCGCTGGGTAGATGCGCTCGTTCAACCCATCGATCTCGTGGCGCAGGTGCTCGGGATACAGGTCCAGGTCGTTGCCGGTCAGGCCATCGAACGCGCTGTTGAACATGCGGATGATTTCCGCCGATTCGTTGTTGACGATGCGCCGTTGCTGTTTGTCCCACAAGGCCGGAACGGTCACCCGGCCGGTATAATCCGGCGTGTCGGCGGTGTAGCGCTGGTGCAGGAAGCTCAGGTTGTCCAGTTTGTCGCCGGTCGAGCCGTGGGTCTTGTCGAACGTCCAGCCGTTTTCCAGCATCAGATAGCTGACCACTGAAACGTCGATCAGCGCTTCCAGGCCCTTGAGCTTGCGAAAGATCAGCGTGCGGTGCGCCCAGGGGCAGGCCAGGGAGACATACAAGTGGTAGCGCCCGGCCTCGGCGGGGAAACTGCTTTTGCCGTCGGCGGTGATCCAGTCGCGGCGTTGCGCCTGCTCACGCTGGAAACTGCCGTCCTTGCTTTCATACCACTGGTCCTGCCAGCGACCCTCGACCAACAAACCCATCTGAACGTCCTCTCTCAATAATCATTGGAGACGAGTCTATTCCGATAGGTTCGAACTAATAGCGCAAAGGTTGGGCGTCGATGATCGACTAAATCGATCTATCGCGCGCATCCCAATACTGCCGGGCCTTGTCGAACGCTGCTTCTCGGGTAAGGCCCAAGCCGCGCAAGGCCAGGGCCATGGTGGCGATCAGCGCCAGCTGCGGATAACTGTCCTCGAGGTCACCGCGCCATACCGCTTTCAAATGCTCGGGGTCGAGGCGCTCCGGCTTGACGTGGCGCTGTTCGGACAGTCGCGGCCATTCTTCATCCCAACTGGCGCCGCCGGTGGTGCCGTACAAATGGCTGTCGGCGTCGGGGTTGATCTCGATCTCGCCGCCGTCGCCCTTGATCACGATGCTGGTGTCGCCCAGCAGTCCGCTGGCCTCGCGATGCACGGCCTGGTAGCCGGGATGGAAGATGCTTTGCAGGCCGCAACGCGCACCCAACGGGTTGAGAATGCGCGCCAGGGAATGAATCGGCGAGCGCAAGCCCAGCGTGTTGCGCAGGTCGATCATGCGCTGCATTTGCGGCGCCCAGTCCACCAGCGGCATGAAGGCCAGGCCGCCGTTGTCCAGCGCCGCGCCGACCTGCTGCCAGTCGCGGCACAAGGGCATGGCCAGCAAATCCAGCAGCTGTTCCGTGTAGAGCCGGCCCGCCGTGTGGGCGCCGCCGCCGTGCATGAAGATTCGCATACCGTTTTGCCCGAGGCATTTGGCGGCCAACAGATACCAGGGCAGATGACGCTTCTTTCCGGCGTAGGTTGGCCAGTCGAGGTCTACCGCCATGGCCGGGATAACCAGGCGCTGACGCAGGGCGTCGGTAAACCCCGCCATTTCCTCAGCGCTTTCCTCCTTGTGCCGCAACAGCATGAGGAACGCGCCCAGTTGGGTTTCTTCGACCCGCTCATCCAGCACCATGCCCATGGCCTCCCGCGCTTCGTCACGGGTGAGGTTACGGGCGCCGCGCTTGCCCTTGCCAAGGATGCGCACGAACTGGGCGAACGGGTGTTCGGCAGGGGTTTGGAGGGTCAATGCTGGAAAGTCGGTCATAGGCAATTCGTCGGTTTGGGCAGGCCCGCCAGCTTGGCGGCGAGTTTGGCGGGAGTGCCTTTGAACAATCGGTTCAGGTGCAGGCTGTTGCCCTTGTCCGCCCCCAGTTTCAGCGCGGTGTACTTGATCAGCGGGCGGGTGGCCGGAGACAACTGGAACTCAGCGTAGAACGCGCGCAGCAGTTCGAGGATTTCCCAGTGTTCGGGGCTCAGCTTGATGTCTTCGGCGGTGGCCAGGGCCGTGGCCACGTCGGCGGACCACTCATTGAGATCAGCCAGGTAGCCATCCTTGTCCAGCGCAATGCTGCGCTCGCCCACGTTCAGGGTCTTCATAGCCAGCTGTTGACCTTGTCGTGCTGGATCGAGAGCTCGACGAAGGCCGCATAATCGATGGCCTCGGCCCAGTCCGGAATGGGCAGGGCGCGGGCCTGTGCATCTTCGGCCAGGATGAACACCTTGGCGCCGCCGGCCCGCAGCGTGTCGAACGGCACGGTACCGGTTCGCAGCGCATACGTTGCGTCGCCGCACAGCAGCAGCGCGTCTTGGCTTCCCAGGATCCGCAGGCAACTGGCGAGGCGGCTGTCGCCGAAAGGGGAATGAGACAACACATGCAAAGTCGACATCAGAGGGTAATCACCTGGTCGTAACGGTCAATGAGCGCGGCGATGTCCGCAGCGCCCAGCGCTTTGAGGTCGTCCAGCGCCAGGGCATCGACGGCGAGACCGCGCTGTGCGGCGCTGTCGGCGCAGACGAACAGGTCTTCGACGCCAAACATCGGCAACGCCTGCAAGTTGGCGCTCAAGTCTTTTTGCCGGACGGCCTTGGCATCCTGACCGGCGGCGAGCTGGAACACGCCGTCATCGAGAAACAGCAGACCGATGGGCAGGTCGAAGGCGCCGCCGGCCAACACGATGTCCAGCGCTTCCCGTGCACAGGGGCCGGACCAGGGGGCCTGGCGGCTGATGAGCAACAAAGACTTGGCCATCATGTGCCTCCAAAACAGATCAAGCGGTCGGCGTCCTGGATCGCATCGTGCAACTGGCCCAGCCCGGACAACGCCCACGGCGCTTGGACACTGGCCGCCGAACGCTGGTAACGCTGGGCTTCTTCCTCGTTAAGCACGCCACGGCGCAACGCCGCCGCAATGCACACCACGCCGTCGAGCTGGTGCTCGCTGACGAAGGCGCGCCATTGCTGGGGCAGGTCTTGCTCGTCCTGGGGCGTGACGACGCTGTTGGCGGCGTTGTAGACGCCGTCCTGGTAGAAAAACAGCCGCACGATCTCATGCCCACCGGCCAAAGCTGCCTGGGCAAACAGCAAGGCGCGGCGCGAGGAGGGCGCGTGGGCGGCGGAAAACAGCGCGATGGCGAACTTCATGACAGACCCGATCAGCGAAACTGCGGCCATGATAATGCTTTATGGGCGGTGGGGCGATTCTCAGAGCATGTGTGAGCACCTGGCCCACAGCCTCAACCTCAGAGTTCGAGGCCATACAGCTCGCAATACTCCGGCCATTCCATTCCTGCCATCTCCGCCACTTCCTTGTGAACTTCCATGCGTTGGGCCTGGTAGTCCTCGGCTGAATCGGTCGTCAGCAGCAGCGTCAGTTCCCAGGCGAACAATCCGGCGCTCTCGGCCTCGGCTTCGAAGGCTTCATGCAACCGCTCGGCGCGGTACTGCGCGGCGGTTTCGCCCTTGGCCTGGGCCAGCAGCGGGTTGAGGTTGTCCAGTTCGTCGCGCAGCTCGGGGCGTTGCTCGAGAAAAATCTGCAGGGCTCGTTCGTGTTGCTGTTCGGTTGTCGCCATGGTCGCTCCTGGGTCAATGATCTGACAGGTTGCGTGAATAGATAGCCGTTGTCGCGCGCAAATTTCAATCATGGCGCACGGCAACGAGGGGCGCAGTGCTACAGTCGGTTTTTTTCCAGAAGAGTGAATGCAATGCGAATGCTGATGGTGGCCGTGGCCGCAACCCTGCTGGCCGGCTGCGCGGGTTCGGCGATGGAGCAGGCCCGGACCCAAGCCCCCTACAAGACCCTGTCCTCGGACAAGCCGGAACAGAACGTCGCCCAATGCGTGAAGTTTGCCTGGGAAGACGAAGCGGCGTTCGGGGTCGATGCCGGCGCCTATCTGCAGCCCGGCAAGCAAGGCGGCTCGACGGTGTACACCCGATCGGCCGAGTCGTTTGTGGATCTGCAAGCCAGCGCCACGGGCACGGCGCTGAATTATTACGCCAAGCATGATGATTTTGTCGCCAAGCGCCGGTTGGCGGCGTTGGCGACGTGTCTCTAAGCCGATAAACCGAGGTGTTTGCCTTCGCGAGCAGGCTCGCTCCCATAGGTTGAGCTTAATTCTCGAGATCCAGGCGCTTCTGGAAAAAGTAGCGCCGGTGACCCGGCGGATAGTCATCGATCTGGCCGCACTGGGTGAAACCCTGTCTGCGATAGAAATCCGGAGCCTGGAAGTCGAAGGTGTCGAGCCAGATGCCCACGCAATCCTTTTCCCTGGCCAGTTGTTCGGCCATGCGCATCAATTCCGAGCCCGTGCCCTCGCCGCGCGCCTGTTCGGGCACCACCAGTAATTCGATATAGAGCCAACGAAAAAATACCCGGCCATACAGGCCGCCGACGATTTCATCGTGCTCGTCGCGCACCAGCCAGGCGACCGCTTCCGGTGCGCTTCCACCGGTCTGGGCGGTGTTATAGGCGCGTAGCGGCGCGAGGATGGCCTGGCGTTCTTCATCGGTTGGAGCGTCCGTGCGGTCGATTCGCAGCGTCATCGGCGATGTCCTTGTGCGGGGATGATCAAGCACGCGAGCCTACAGGAAACGAGCATATTGTTTAAACCGAGCCATACTCCTGTGTGCTTTTGAAGCGATCCCGACCCTAAAACAAGAAGAGACCGACTCATGAAGTTCCAATCCCTGGCCCGGACCCTCGTCGCCACCTCGCTTTCCCTTTACTGTCTGACTGCCCACGCCGCGTCCCAGGCCCCGGTTGCCGCCGAGAACGGCATGGTGGTGACGGCCCAACACCTGGCGACCCATGTCGGCGTCGATGTGCTCAAGAACGGTGGCAATGCCGTTGATGCGGCAGTGGCGGTGGGCTACGCCCTGGCGGTGGTTTATCCCGCGGCGGGTAACCTGGGGGGTGGCGGTTTCATGACCTTGCAGATGGCCGACGGCCGCAAGACCTTCCTGGATTTCCGTGAAAAAGCCCCCCTGGCCGCCACGGCCGACATGTACCTGGACAAGGCAGGCAACGTCATCCCCGAGCTCAGCACGCGCGGCCATTTGGCGGTAGGCGTACCCGGCACCGTGTCTGGCATGGAACTGGCGCTGAAAAAATACGGCAGCAAACCCCGGGCGGAATTGATCGCGCCGGCGATCAAGTTCGCCGAGGACGGTTTTGTCCTGGAACAGGGCGACGTGGATCTGCTGGAAACCGCCACGGATGTCTTCAAGAAAGATGCGCGCGATTCCGGCGCAATCTTCCTGCACAACGGCGAGCCGATGCAGGTCGGCCAGAAGCTGGTGCAGAAAGACCTCGCCAGGACCCTGCGGGAGATTTCCGACAAGGGTGCCGACGGCTTCTATAAAGGCTGGGTCGCCGATGCGCTGGTGACGTCCAGCCAGGCCAACAAAGGCATCATCACCCAGGCCGACCTGGACAAGTACAAGACCCGTGAACTGGCGCCGGTCGAGTGCGACTATCGCGGCTATCACATCATTTCCGCGCCGCCACCCAGTTCAGGTGGCGTGGTGCTTTGCCAGATCATGAACATCCTCGATGGCTATCCGATGAAAGACCTGGGTTTCCATTCGGCCCAAGGCATGCACTACCAGATCGAAGCCATGCGTCACGCCTATGTCGACCGCAACAGCTACCTGGGCGACCCGGACTTCGTGCAGAACCCCATCGATCATCTGCTGGACAAGAATTACGCCGCGAAACTGCGCGCCGCCATCGAGCCGCAGAAAGCCGGCGACTCCCAGAAGATCAAGCCCGGCGTGGCGCCCCACGAGGGCAGCAACACCACCCATTATTCGATCGTCGATCAATGGGGCAACGCGGTCTCCGTCACCTACACCCTCAACGACTGGTTCGGTGCCGGCGTGATGGCGAGCAAGACCGGGGTGATCCTCAACGATGAAATGGATGACTTCACCTCCAAGGTCGGCGTGCCCAACATGTACGGCCTGGTGCAGGGCGAGGCCAATGCCATCGCGCCCGGCAAGGCGCCGCTGTCGTCCATGAGCCCGACCATCGTCACCAAGGACGGCAAGACCGTGATGGTTGTCGGCACGCCGGGCGGCAGCCGCATCATCACGGCGACTTTGCTGACCATCCTCAACGTGATCGACTACGGCATGAACTTGCAGGAAGCCGTCGACGCGCCGCGCTTCCATCAACAGTGGATGCCGGAGGAGACCAACCTGGAAACCTTCGCGGCGAGCCCCGATACCCTCAAGTTGCTGGAAAGCTGGGGCCATAAGTTTGCTGGGCCGCAGGACCCCAACCACATCGCCGCGATCCTCGTGGGCGCGCCGTCGTTGGGCGGCAAGCCGGTGGGCAAGAACCGTTTCTACGGTGCCAACGACCCGCGTCGCAACACGGGGTTGTCGTTGGGCTATTGACCGTTCAACGAGGGATCAGGCTGCGCGGGTCAGTGGAAGAGAGCGCCCTTGCCATGAAGGTCATTGACCGTGGATGAGGCGATTGGCGCGGCGGCGCGCGCATTGGCGGCTGGTGATCCGGTGGCGGCGCTCAATCGTGTCGCCCTGCGCAATGATGCCCCGGCCCTCGCGCTCCGCGGCATCGCCATGGCGCAGTTGGGGGACCTGGAAAAAGCCAGGAGCCTGTTGCGCCGGGCAGGTACGGCCTTCGGATCCACGGACGCCGTGGCACGGGCGCGCTGTGTCGTGGCCGAAGGTGAAATCGCCTTGGCCTCTCGTGACCTGTCCTGGCCGTCGAAACGCCTCGACGCCGCCCGTACGGTGCTCGAAGCTCACGGCGATCGGGCCAACGCCGGTCATGCACGGATCATCGAGATCCGCCGCCTGTTGCTGATCGGTCGACTCGACGAGGCGCAACTCAAGCTCATCGACCTGGAGCCCGCCGGCCTGCCGTTGGCGTCCTGGGCGGTGTGCCAGTTGGTGGCCGCGGGAATTGCCATGCGGCGGCTACAAGCGCAAACCGCCCGTGAGGCTTTGGAACGGGCCGGGCAAGCCGCGCAACAAACAGGGATCAGCGCGTTGAACGGCGAAATCGACAACGCCTGGCGGATGCTGAGTACGCCCGCAGCCCGGCTGATCGCTCGAGGCGAAGAGCGTTTGCTGGTGCTGGAGGAGGTGCAATCGCTGCTGGCCGGCCCGGCGCTGGTTGTAGATGCCTGCCGGTTCGGTATCCGCTGCGCGGGCGTCCAGGTCGTGCTTGTACGGCGGCCGGTGCTGTTTGCCCTGGCCCGTGGGTTGGCCCAGGCCTGGCCCGGCGATGCGTCGAGGGAAGCGCTCATGACCCAAGCCTTTGGTTTGAAATTGACGGACGAGACCCATCGCGCCCGGTTGCGGGTTGAAATGGGACGGTTGCGAGAGGCGCTGCGCCCAATGGCTGGCGTAGTCGCAACCCGGCGCGGTTTCAGGTTGTCGCCACACCATGCTCACGAAGTCGTGATCCTGGCGCGGGTCGTTGAGGAACCCCACGGGGCGGTGCTGGCATTGTTGGCGGACGGTGAAGCCTGGTCCAGTTCGGCCCTGGCGCTGGCCTTGGGCTCCAGCCAGCGCAGCGTGCAAAGAGCCTTGGAAAACCTGGCTGCTTGCGGCAAGGCGCAGTCGTTCGGTCGCGCACGGGCCCGGCGCTGGATAGTACCGTCAATGCCCGGATTCGCGACCGTATTGTTACTCACTGCAGTGCCGTTCGATGGTTAGGATGCAAGCACACCCACCGATGAGGCGATGTGAGATGAAACGTTCAGAGGCACAAATCCTGCGTGAATACGGCCCGTTCCCTGGCGTCGATTGCGTCCACGGCGTGAGCCATGACGGCGAGCGCGTCTGGTTCGCCTCGGGCGAAAAGCTTCACGCCTACGATCCCGCCAGTGGCCAAACCGTGCAAACCCTCGACGTCCCGGCGAACGCCGGCACCGCGTTCGATGGCCAGCATCTGTTCCAGATCGCCGGCGACAGCATCCGCAAGATCGATCCGCGCACTGGCCAGGTACTGGCGACGATTCCGGCGCCCAACAGTGGCGATGACTCCGGGCTGGCCTGGGCCGAAGGTTCGCTCTGGGTCGGTCAGTACAAGGCGCGCAAGATCCTGCAGATCGATCCGGCCGACGGCAGGATTGTGCGTACGATCGAATCCAACCGTTTCGTCACGGGCGTGACTTGGGTCGATGGCGAGCTGTGGCATGGCACCTGGGAAAACGACGATAGCGAATTGCGGCGTATCGATCCGCAAACGGCGCAAGTACTGGAAAGCGTGACGATGCCGCCGGGGACCGGCGTGTCGGGGCTGGAGTCCGACGGCGCGGACCGATTTTTCTGCGGCGGGGGTGGCAGCGGCAAGGTAAGGGCGGTGCGTCGGCCGGCTCGAGATTGAACGACCTGCACAGCCCGCCCGTGGCGAGGGAGCTTGCTCCCGCTGGACCGCGCAGCGGGCCCAAACTCTTTGGGCCTGCTACGCACTAGAGCGCCAGTCAATCAGTTCAATCGTGTGCAGCCACCGGCGCCTTGACCCGCTCGGCCTTGCGCCAGGTCAGCAATACGATGCCGGTCACCACGATCGCGCCGCCCAGGATCTGCCCCGGGTTGAGCATCTGGTCCAGTACCAGCCAGCCGATCAACAGTGTCGCCAGCGGCTCGATGTTCATCACCGGGGCGTTGCGCGGCATGTCCAGGCGTGGCACGCACATGAACAAAACGATGAACCCCGTCCCATAAAGCACCACCAGGGTGGCGAGCGCGAACCAACCGGTGCTGCTGGCGGGCAGGTCGAGGCCGCCGGGCAGGGCGCCGGTCAGGCCGGCGAGGTTGACGCTGCTGAACACAATGAAAATCGTCAGCAGGCTGCGCACCGATCCGCGCACTTGGGACAACTTGTGATCGGTGATCCACAACGCACAAGCGAAGACGCACGCGGCGCAGAAGGCCAGGCCAACCCCCAACAACCACTGCGGGCCGACGTCTGCCTGGGAGGCCAACCGCGTCGGCACTTCCAGCACGAACACCAGACCCACCAGGATCATGCCCATCAGTGCCGCCGTCCGGGCGGTGGGGCGCGGGCCGCCTAGGGCCCAAGTCAACAGGGCCAGGAGGATCGGGAACACGTTGCCCACCAATAGCGCCAGCGCCACCGGAACCCGGGCCACGGCGGAATACAGGCATAGGCTCTGGGCGCCGATCAGCACGCCCAGCAGCAACTGCCAGCGCCAGGCGCCGGCGGGCAAGCGAAGGCTTTGCCGTTGCCACAACACCATCGCCGCCAATACCAGCAACGTTCCGCCCGAGCGCAGCAGGATCGCCAGCAGCACGCCGGCGCCATCATCGAACGCCGCCCGCGCGGCGACATGGTTGCCGGCAAAGGCGCACCCCATGCAAAGCAGGACAAGCACGGCGATATGGCGGGGAAAGGGAACAGGGGTATTGGATGCGGCGGTGGAGCGGGTCATGGCAGGACATCTCAAAGGGGAGTGAATTAAGCCCTTCAAAGGGCTTTTTGATTTTGTTGTCGTACAACCTGGGTCGGATTTTTACCCCATATGGCAGGAGCGAACAAGCCTGGCGCAAACCCTGATTCGGTGCAGATCAGTAATACCGGCGTGTTCAAGGCGGTTTCGCATCGTCGAGGATCAGGCCGCAAGTCCCATGATGTCACCGTGTTTAACACCTTGTACGATGTCCTATCAGGGAGTAAAACAATCTTCCCCGTCCAATAATAATTAACGGAGACGTACGATGGATGCTTCGCAACCTGCAACCGCCGATCAGGGGCGCCGGATTTTCCTGAAAAAATCCCTTGTGGTCTCGGCCGCCGCCGCGACGCTGGGAAATCTTCCCGGGCTCGCCCAGGCCGCGCCTCTGAGCCAGCGCTATCCAGACCCTCTGATCAATATCCTCGACCCCAGCTTCATGGACTTGCGCATCTTCAATGCCAGCGTCGAGAGGCTCGCCGATGGCTTGCGCTGGGCGGAAGGGCCGGTGTGGATCGGTGACGGTCGTTACCTGCTGGTCAGTGACATCCCCAACAACCGCATCGTGCGTTGGGACGAAGTCACCGGAGGTTTGTCGGTGTACCGCGAGAACTCGAACTTCTCCAATGGCATGTGCCGCGATCGCCAAGGACGGTTGCTAGTCTGTGAGGGCTCGACCACGTCCACCGAAGGGCGGCGTATCACCCGTACCGAACACAACGGCACCATCACCGTGCTGGCCGACAGTTTCGACGGCAAGCCATTGAATTCGCCGAATGACATCGTCTGCAAGCGGGATGGCTCGATCTGGTTCACCGACCCGCCGTTCCAGACCGGCAATAACTATGAGGGGCATAAAGTCACCCCGGCGCAGCCCCACGCGGTGTACCGGATCGACGGCGCGACCGGCAAGCTCAGCCGGGTGATCGACGATTTGGCGGGGCCGAATGGCTTGTGCTTTTCCCCGGATGAAAAAATCCTTTATGTGGTCGAAGGACGGGCCAAGCCGAACCGTCTGGTCTGGGCGATCACGGTCAAGGACGACGGCACCCTGGGCGAGCGACGCAAGCATATCGAAGGGCTCGACTATGCGGCCATCGACGGCATCAAGTGCGACGAGAGCGGTAACCTCTGGTGCGGTTGGGGCGGGAATGGCGACCCAAAGGCCGACCTGGAGAAACTCGACGGCGTGCGGGTATTCAATCCCGAGGGCAAGGCCATCGGGCACATTTCGTTGCCGGAACGCTGCCCCAACGTCTGCTTCGGCGGGCGAGAAGGCAACCGGCTGTTCATGGCCGGCAGCCACTCGCTGTACTCGCTGTTCGTGAACACCCGAGGAGCCACCTTCGCCTGACCCTCAGGCACCACCAATGACTGGCTGGGGGCTTGAGTTGCCATTGCGATTGCTGAGCAATCGAGCGGGAGCAAGCTCCCTCGCCACGAACATCTAGCTTTCATCGATAAAGGGCGTCCCCGACGCCCTCGATTTCAACCCAACTTCACGTTCATGGTGATCTGCGCCGTGAATACTTTCTTGCCCTGCGCATCATGAATGTCCACCGGCACGACCTTGTCGCCTTCGGTCTGCCAGTCCACCTCGTCGCCGTTCGCGACCGCCGTCACGTCGCTCTTGGCCTTGGCCAGGTATTGCACGGTCATGCCTTTAGGAATCCACCGGGCGCCGTCGGGGATGGAAACGTTGGTCATCATGCCGGCGGCCAGCTCGGCGGCGTTGCACATGGCGATGGCGTGGACGGTGCCCAGGTGATTGGTGATTTCCTTGCGAAACGGCACCTGCACGGTCGCCGCGCCCTGGCGCAACTCTGTGACCAGCGGGTTGATAGTGGAAAAGTACGGTGCCATCTGACAGGCCATTTTGCTGAAAGCATCCGGACCTGCGCTGTTGAACATACCGAGAACCTGATTCATGTGAAGCCTCGCTGACAAGTGGGGTTACGGATTAGTGTTCTAATACAGAATAATATTCTGTAACGGAACGGTATTCTGTCGGCGGCGAATCTGTCAAGCTGTGCCCACTTCGTCACGGGCAGCCAGTGCCCGGTCCCATCCAATAAACCGGTTATGCCAAGCATGGAAACAGCAGATCTACTCGAACGCGCCTTCCCCGGCAGAAGGGCTGAACTCAAGCGCGATATCTTTCGCAAGGCCCTGGCGCTGTTCAACGAGCAGGGCATCGAGGCAACCACCATTGAAATGATCCGCACCGAATGCCAGACCAGCGTCGGTGCCATCTACCATCATTTCGGCAACAAGGAAGGCTTGGTGGCGGCGCTGTTCTTCACCGCCCTGGACGATCAGGCGCGTTTGCGCGAGCAATATCTGTCCGAAGCAACCACCGCCGAGCAGGGCGTGCAGGCGTTGATCCATAGCTACGTCGATTGGGTGGACAGCCAACCCGAATGGGCGCGTTTCCAGTATCACGCGCGCTTTGCGGTGACCAAGGGACCGTTCAAGGACGAACTCGCCAGCCGCAACACCTCACGCAACGGTCAGCTTTGGCAGTGGTTGAGCGCGGCAGAGCAGGGCGAGGCGCTCAAGCGCTATCCCGCCGAGTTGATGTTTTCGTTGATCATCGGCGCGTCTGAAAGTTATTGCCGGGCATGGCTGGCGGGGCGGGTGCCCTCCAGCCCGAAGGCTCACCGGGCGCTACTGGCGCAAGCGGCGTGGCGCTCCATCAGCGGCGACTGATTGATCACAGCGGGCAGCTCCATAATTCCACGGCTGGTCTTTGCGCGTCGGGCGGCCCCAGCCAATGGGCCATCGGCTGGCAATGGCCGTCATCGCACAGCTGATAATCCCCGGCCTGGGGGGCGCGGCCGAGCCTCAGCGGTTGCAGGGGCGGCAGCGAGCGATGGTATCGCCAGCTGCCGTTCTCCAAGCGTGCGCCTTCGGGAATTTCCATGCCGGCGCCATTGCCCTTGACCCTGGCTTCACCCAGGATCAGGCCCTGTTCGCTGACCCGGTAGTCCTCCTCCCAGCGGATCTTCTCGATGGTGTGATTCCACGCCAACGTAAACTCGCTGAGTTCAAGTTGCGCCCAGACCACGCCGGACAGGCCCAGGCACAAGCCAATCACGCCAAGGCCCGCCCGACACGCCGGGCGCGCCAGAGGTGTTGCCCGATCAACAGCGCACCCAGGGCGAAGCCGATTTCATCGGTCAGCGGCAGGGCAACCACCAGCAATGCACCGGCGGCGAAGCACATCAGACGCTCCCAAATGGGCATTTTCTGTTGCATGTAACCGGTAGACGCCATGCCCCATAGGCCGATTGCCAGCAACGTCTTGACCAGCATGTAGGCAGTCATCCACAGGTTGTCGCCCTGGAGCATCAGCGCCGGGTTGTACACCGTCATGAACGGAATGACGAAGCCGGCGAGGGCGATGCGCACCGCCCAGAAGCTGATTTTCAGCCCGCTTTCCCGGGCAATGGGCGCGGCGGCGAAGCAGGCCAGGGCCACGGGCGGGGTCAGGTCGGCGAGGATGCCGAAATAGAACACGAACATGTGCGACACGATCAGCGGCACGCCCAATTCCAGGAGCGCGGGCGCTGCAATCGAACTGGTGATGATGTAGTTCGGAATGGTCGGGATGCCCATGCCCAGCACCAGGCAAGTGAGCATGGTCAGCAGCAGCGACAAGAACAGGTTGTCCTTGCCGATCGCCAGGATGTAACCGGCGAAGGTGGACGCCACGCCTGTCAGCGACACCACCGCGATGATGGTGCCGACCAAGGCGCAGGCGATCCCCACCGGAACGGCGTGCCGAGCGCCATCCACCAATGCGTGCAGGCAGATGACCAGGGTTTCCCGAGTGCCTTTCATGAACCAGCAAGCCACCACCAGCACGCCGATCACCGCGAACACGATGCCGATGCCCATCCGGAAGAATCCGACGCACAGAATGCCCAGCGCGACCCAGAAGGCGCAGCGCAAGGCGTAGCTCGAGACTTTGAGGATGATCGCCGAGCCGAGAATCACGATGGCCGTCAGTGCCAGCCCGACCATGCCGGAAAACAACGGCGTGCGTCCGGAAAACAGCAGATACACCAGCACCCCCAGCGGGATCAGCAGGAACCAGTTTTCCTTGACCGCGCCCCAGGCGCTCGGGCATTGATCCTTGGGCAGGCCCTTGAGGTCGGAGCGCTTGGCTTCCAGGTGTACCATCCAGAACACCGAGCCGAAATACAGGCACGCCGGGATCAACGCGGCCTTGGCGATTTCCACGAACGGCACGTTGATGGTCTCGGCCATGATGAACGCCACCGCGCCCATCACCGGCGGCATGATCTGGCTGCCCATGCTCGACGTCGCTTCCACGCCGCCGGCGAACGCCGCCTTGTAGCCAAAGCGTTTCATCAGCGGAATGGTGAACTGCCCGGTCGTCACCACGTTGGCGATACCCGAGCCGGTGATGGTGCCCATGAGCGCCGATGACACCACCGACACCTTCGCCGGACCGCCAAGCTTGTGACCGAACAGGCCCATGGCGAAATCGGTGAACAGCTTGATCATGCCGGCCTTTTCCAGGAAGGCGCCAAACAGGATGAACAGGAAAATGTAGGTGGCCGATACGTAGGTCGGCGTGCCGTAGAGCCCTTCGGTGCCGAAGGACAGTTGGTTGACGAGCTGATCGACGCCATAGCCGCGATGGGCCAGGTCGCCTGGCAGGTGTTCGCCGAACAGGCCATAGGCCAGGAACAGGCCGCAGATGATCGGCAGCGCGATGCCCATCACTCGCCGTGCCGCCTCGAACACCAGCACGATCAGGACGACGCCGACGACCATGTCGGCAGTCGTCAGGTCGCCGGAGCGCTGGATCAGGTCGGCCTCGAACACCCATTGATAGAGTGCCGTGGCCATCCCCGCCAGCCCCAACGCCCAGGCCAGGGGTTGCCATGGCCTTTGCTTGCCGTGGGCCGGGTAGCTCAGAAACACCACCCACAGCAGAAAGCCCACATGCACCGCCCGCAACACAATGCTGGAAACCGGTGAGAAGGCTGCCGTGATGATTTGAAAGATGGAAAACAGCAACGCCACGTAGAACAGCGTCTTGGGCCAGTCCCGCGGGTCCGTGGCGATGCCGTGCTGGTCTTCACTCATGAGATGCCTGCCTGTTGTCGACTTGCGGATGCGAAACGCAATGCTGCAACGGCGCCGAGCGCCGTTGCAGTCCAGGGGCTATAGCGCGCCCACTTCCTTGTAGTAGCGCTCGGCACCGGGGTGCAGGGCGATCGGCAGGTTTTTCGCGGCGTTCTTCAGCGAGATGTCCTTGGCCGCTGAATGGGAGGTGCTCAGGCGGGTGAGGTTGTCGAACATCAGCTTGGTCATTTGGTAGGCCACCTCATCCGGGACATCCTTGTGTGTCACCAGGATATTGGTGATGGCCACGGTGGGCACGGCCTCAGCCTGGCCGTCGTAGGTGTTGGCGGGGATCATCGCGCTCTGGTAGGCCGGGTTGCCGATTTTTTCCACCACGTCGGTGGGAATCGACACGTAGTTCAGCTTCATCGTTGACGCCAGGTCACGAATCGCCGCCATGCCCAGGCCAGAGGATTGCAGGGTGGCGTCCAGTTGGCGGTTCTTGATCAGGTCGACCGACTCGGCGAAGGGCAGGTATTGGACCTTCATGTCGTTGTAGGTCAGGCCGGCCGCCTTGAAGATCGCCCGGGCGTTGAGTTCGGTGCCGGATTTAGCCGCGCCCACGGAGACGGTTTTGCCCTTGAGGTCTGCCAGGGTCTTGATCCCCGATTCCTCGCTGGCAACGATCTGGATGTAATTGGGGTAGGCGCCCGCAATCGCTCGCAGTTTGGTGAGCGGTGCCTTGAAGCCGGCATCCTCCACGCCGTTTTTCGCATCGGCGACCGAGTCGCCCAAGGCCAGCGCCAGCTCCCCGCGCCCGGCTTGCAGCAGGTTGAGGTTCTCCACCGACGCCTTGGTGGCCTGGACCGACGTTTTGGAGCCCTCGATGCCGCTGCTGTAGATCTGAGAAAGCCCGACCCCGATCGGGTAATACACTCCGCTGGTGCCCCCGGTCAGGATGTTGATGAACACCGGTGGAGCCGCATGAGCGGCGGTGGTGACCGCCAAGGCTGCGGCGGCGGCCAGGAAGGTGAAGCGCTTGTTGACTCGCATTGGGAACTCTCCGTCTTGTTATGGCTTTATGCAGAGTCCCCCCACTGTAGTCGAAACGTGCTTGATGGCGAATAGGCAGTTAACGGTATGTCGGATTAAACAAAGTGGCTGCCTGGGGCCGCGCTGCTGCCGCGCACGGTCAGCTCGAACGGTAGGCGCACGTGTCGCTGGGTGATGGGCTTGTTCTCGATCAAGGCGATCAACATGTCCACCGCTTTCTGGCCGAAGGTTTCGGCCGGTTGGGAGATGGTCGTCAACGGCGGGTCGCAATACGCGGCAAACGGAATGTCGTCAAAACCCACCAGGGAAATATCCTCGGGCACCCGCAACCCCGTCTGCTTGATGCGCTTGAGCGCGCCGATGGCCATTTCGTCGTTCTCGCAGAACAGCGCGCTGGGGCGTTCGGTCAAGGCGAGCATTGTCCCGGCTCCTTCGTAGCCGGCCTTGAGAGTGAAATCCCCGTGGCAGATCAGTTCAGGTGCAAGGGCGATACCGGCGTTGCGCAGGGCGTCCTGGTAACCGGCCACACGGTCCAGGGTCAGAGGGCTGCTGCGCGGGCCTTTGATGATGCCGATGCGCCGGTGGCCAAGCCCGATCAGGTGCTCGGTCATGGCGCGCGCCGCGCTGCGGTTATCCAGGCTGATGGTCGGGTAGGGCGCGTCCTTCACCACTTCGCAGGCGTTGACCAGCGGTAGCGCGTCGGTGCCAGGAGGCAGGGAGACGAAGGGGTCGCCGGCGCGCAATTGGATCACGCCGTCCGCCTGATGGGCGTAGACCAGGGCAGCGAATTCCTGCTCGATGGCTTCGCGGCCCTGGGTGTCGCACAGCAGCAGCCGATAACCGGCCGCTTGCGCCGCTTGTTGGGCACCGCTGATGACGCGGGCGAAAAAAGTGTTGGCGATTTTCGGCACCAGGATCACCAGGTTGCCGGTACGTCGGGAGCGAAACTGCACCGCCATCAGGTTCGGTCGATAACCGGCTTGCAGCACGGCTGCGTTGACCTTGTCCCGCGTCTGGGGCAGCACCCGCTCCGGGGACTTGAGTGCTCTGGACACGGTTGCCACCGACACGCCGGCCAGCCGGGCCACTTCACGGATATTGGACAAATTCACCTCGATTCGGCGCCTTGAAAACAGGCATGACCGCGAGCTTACCGCAGGTTCGATAGCTGACAAACGCTCATCGGCGATGCAAGGGGTTTGACACGGGGCAAAACCGAGCCTAGATTCCCGTCATGATGTAACCGGTTACATCAACGATCCGGACAGAAGAGAGTCGCGATGAATCCTGTAGCACCCAGAATAAGAATGGGCTTCGTTGGCGGTGGGGAGGGCGCGTTCATCGGCCAGGCCCATCGCCAGGCGGCGGGCCTGGACGGCGGTTTCGAGCTGGTGTGCGGCGCGTTCAGCCGCGACCCTCACAACAATCGACAGACCAGTGCGGCCCTGGGGCTCGCCGCGTCCCGTTGTTACCACGACTGGCAGCAGATGCTCGATGCTGAAGCGTTGCTGCCGCTGGACCAACGCATGGAATTGCTGGTGATCGTCACGCCCAATCACCTCCATGCACCGATAGCCAGCCAAGCGTTGAAAGCCGGTTTCCACGTGTTCAGCGAGAAACCCGCCGCGCTGAACCTCAAGCAGTTATTGGCCCTCAAGGACGTGTTGCAAGGCAGTCGTTGCCTCTACGGCCTGGCCCACACCTACCTGGGTTATCCGATGGTCTGGCAGGCCCGTGAGATGGTTCGCTCAGGCCTGATCGGCAAGGTGCGCAAAGTATTCGTCGAGTACCCCCAAGGCTGGCTCAGCCAGGACGTCGCCGCCCAAGGCAACAAGCAGGCCGAGTGGCGCGATGATCCGGCCCAGTCCGGGTTGGGCGGTTGCATCGGCGACATTGGCACCCATGCGTTTTCCCTGGCGGAGTTCGTCGCGGACCAACCCATCCAGCAACTCTGCGCCAACCTGGGCACCCATGTTCCGGGGCGGCAGTTGGACGATGACGCAGCGATGCTCTTCAAGATGAAGGACGGCGCCACCGGCGTGTTGCTGGCCAGCCAGGTCTGCACCGGCGAAGAAAACCCGCTGAAGATCCGCGTCTATGGCGACAAGGGCGCGCTGCAATGGCGCCAGGAAGAGCCGTCGAGCCTGATCTACCGCGCCTTCGACCAACCGCTGCGCATTCTGCGCGGGGGTGTCGGCCAGCCTTGGCTGTGCGAGGCGGCGACTCAGCGCATGCGTCTGCCGGCGGGGCATCCGGAGGGTTATCTGGAGGCGATGGCCAACCTGTACGGCGATTTTGCCCGGGCCATTCGGGCGCGGGTGGAAGGGCCGGACGTTCCTGGCGTACCCGGCATCGAGACCGGTTTGCGCGGCATGGCGTTTATCGAGGCGGCCCTCATCAATCACCGGGGCGACACAAAGTGGACCGCGCTGGAAACCGGAGAATCGCGGCTGTGATTACACACGACCACACACCAGGCGGCCTGCGCGGGCCGGCGATCTTCCTGGCGCAGTTCATGTCCGATGAAGCGCCGTTCGATACCCTGGCGGACATCGCCCGATGGGCCGCCTCACAAGGCTACAAGGCCATCCAATTGCCGACCCTGGGCACGCGTTACATCGACCTGGCCCGGGCCGCCGAGAGCCAGGATTATTGCGATGAACTCACGGCCACCTGCGCGGCGGCCGGCGTCGAGATCAGCGAGTTGTCGACGCACCTGCAAGGGCAACTGGTGGCGGTGCATCCGGCGTTCGACGCGCTGTTCGATGACTTCGCCCCGGCCCACCTGCGCGGCCAGCCCCAGGCGCGCACCGAGTGGGCCATCGAGCAATTGAAACTGGCGGCTCGCGCCAGCCAGCGCCTGGGCCTGAAGGCCCACGCGACGTTTTCCGGAGCTTTGTTGTGGCCCTACATGTACCCGTGGCCGCAGCGGCCCAAAGGACTGGTCGAGCAAGGTTTCGCCGAACTGGCCCGGCGCTGGCTGCCGATCCTCGACTGCTTCGACGCGGCCGGCGTGGACCTGTGCTACGAGATCCACCCTGGCGAAGACCTGCATGACGGCGCCTCGTTCGAGCGCTTCCTGCAAGCCGTCGATCATCACCCACGGGCCGCCATTCTCTACGACCCCAGCCACCTGCTGCTGCAACAGATGGACTACCTGGGCTTTATCGACCGCTACCACGGGCGCATCCGGATGTTCCACGTCAAGGACGCCGAATTCCGCCCTGACGCCCGCTCCGGTGTCTATGGCGGCTACCAGGGCTGGGTGGACCGCCCCGGCCGGTTCCGTTCCCTGGGCGATGGGCAGATCGACTTCAAGGCGATTTTCAGCAAGCTGACCCAATACGGCTTCGACGGCTGGGCGGTTTTGGAATGGGAATGCTGCCTGAAGGATTCGCAACAGGGGGCGGCCGAAGGCGCGGCGTTTATCCAGCGGCACATGATCACCAGGACGGCCAAGGCGTTCGATGATTTCGCCGGGGTCACGGCGGATGGGGCATCCAATCGGCGGTTGTTGGGGTTGTCTGGGTAACGGCTGATCGCAGAAGCCTTGTGACGAGGGAGCTTGCTCCCGCTGGGTGGCGAAGCCGCCCCAAATACAATGTTCCAGGCAGACCGCGTTGCCTGGTTTTACGACTGCTGCGCCCGAAGCATTGGACCGGCCGAGCGGGAGCAAGCTCCCTCCCCACAAAAGCAGGCCACAAAAGCAGGCCACAAAAGCAGGCGGCAACAGCAGCGCACGACTTTGTTTCAACAAAAACAACAACAAGACGGTGACGGTCATGACGACGATGTACGCACGCCTCAGCACGATGATGTTCCTGCAATTCTTTATCTGGGGTGGCTGGTTCGTCACCCTCGGCACGTTCCTGTCCAACACCCTGGGCGCCAGCGGCGAGCAGGTCGGCAGGGCCTTCGCCACCCAGTCCTGGGGCGCGATCATCGCGCCGTTCGTGATCGGCCTGATCGCCGATCGCTACTTCAACGCCGAGCGCATCCTGGCGGTGTTGCACCTGGTGGGCGCGGTCTTGTTGTACCGGTTGTATTCGGCGGTGGACTTCAGCGCGTTCTACCCGTTCGTGCTGGCTTATATGGTGATCTACATGCCGACGTTGGCCCTGGTCAATTCCGTGGCCTTCCGGCAGATGCGCGACCCCGCGCTGGAATTCTCGCGGATTCGAGTCTGGGGCACCCTCGGTTGGATCCTCGCCTGCGTGGTGATCAGCTATGCGTTCGCCTGGGATTCGCGCGAGTCGATCTCAGCGGGCGGCCTGCGCAATACTTTCCTGATGGCCGCGGTTGCTTCGCTGGTCCTCGGGCTCTACAGCTTCACGCTGCCCGCCACGGCACCGCTCAAGGAGCAGGCGAGCACCAGCGGCATCAAGCAGTCCCTGGGGCTCGATGCGTTGGGCCTGCTCAAGGATCGCAGCTACCTGGTGTTCTTCATCGCCTCGATCCTGATCTGCATTCCCTTGGCGTTTTATTACCAGAACGCCAACCCGTTCCTGGCCGAAACCGGGATGACCAACCCGACGGCGAAAATGGCCATCGGGCAAGTCTCCGAGGTGCTGTTCATGCTGCTGTTGCCGCTGTTCATCCAGCGCTTCGGCATCAAGTTGGCGTTGCTGGTGGGCATGCTGGCGTGGGCGTTGCGCTACGTGTTGTTTGCCTATGGCGATAACGGTGAGCTGGCATTCATGCTGTTCATCGGCATCGCCCTGCACGGCATCTGCTACGACTTCTTCTTTGTCTCGGGGCAGATCTACACCGACGCCAAGGCGCCCAAACACCTGCGCAGCTCGGCCCAGGGCTTGATAACCCTGGCGACCTATGGCGTGGGGATGTTGATCGGTTTCTGGGTGGCGGGGCAGGTGACCGATCACTTTGTCGTGGCAGGCGGGCACGATTGGAAAAGCATCTGGCTGTTCCCGGCCGGTTTTGCGCTGGTGGTATTCGTGTGTTTCCTGCTGACCTTCAGTGGTCGGCAAGGGGTCGTGGCACCGTCCGAGGCATGAGCAAGGGCAGAACGTCAGTCACTTGTGACTGACGCTCAGCTTGGTGTACGTCACTTTCCCGCCTTCGTTGGAGTAACCCTTGTTGTCCAGCGTGTAGACGCCGGCCTTGAAATAGAAGTCGTAGCCGTACCAGGACTTGTCGAGCTTCACCTTTTTGCCACTGTTGCCGATCAGCACCGAGAGCTGGCCTTGCTTGTCCATCTGCAGCGTATAGGAGAAGGACTTGTTCAACGGCACCTTGGGCACGGTGTAGATCACCGGGCTTTTCTTGTCCTTGGGCTTGACCCGGTATTCCACGTCAATGTTGCCGGTGCCCTTTGCATAGCGGTAAACCAGTTTCAACAACGGCGTCGGCGCATTCTTGGCGTGAATCTGCGCCACCACTACACGGCCTTCCGAAGGCACCTGGTTGACCGTCAATTCACCCTTGAGGGTGTTGACGCCACTGTTGTAGCGCCAGTTGCGGTGTTTCCCGTCCCGGCTGGTTTCCCGCAGTTCTGAGCGCGGGTAATCGCTGTTACCGGTATGAGAGCCGGTGACGGGGGCCCAGAAGACAATCCTCTGGCCGTTATTGTCGAAATACTTGTTTTTCAAACTCGGCATGGCTTTGGTCGCCACGACCTGCGCGGGCGTTTGCACCGGCAGGGTGACGCTCCAGACCGTCACGTCAATCATGATGAAACCCTCCAACGGGACCGGCCGCTATCTGGCGGCCGTCAAGACAAAAAACAGCCTTCCGTGGCGTAGTCTTGATGTTATCGACGAGGGCGTGTTTCGCTGGAGGCGTACCTGACGGATGGCTCTGTGATAAGCCCCTCAGGCCGAAAAACCGGGCAGGTAATCCTGTGTCATTTTGTTGCTGATCGGGTAGAGTACGCGCCGCCCGAGAGATGGATCCCGGGCGTTTTCCCATGGAGCGTCAAATGAACCACCTCAGCAAAGTTGTCGCCTGCGCACTGTTCGGCCTGGTCCTGGCGGGTTGCACCGGCACCCCGATGAAGACCCAGCAATACGACAGCAGCCAATACACCGTCGTCGGTCACAGCGAAGCCAAGGCCACCGGCCTGCTGCTGTTCGGCGTGATCCCGATTCGCCAGAACAACCGTTTCGTGCGCGCCCAGAACGCAGCGATCCAGGCCAAGGGCGGCGACGCCATGATCAACACCCAAGTCCAGGAAAACTGGTTCTGGGCCTGGGTCCTGACCGGTTACACCACTTCGGTGTCCGGTGATGTGGTCAAGCTGAAGAACGTTCAGTAAACCCAAGCGTTAAAGGTAGGCGAGCTTACCTATGGCGAGGGGATAAATCCCCTCGCCACAACAGCCCCCGATCATGCCTCCTCTTTCAGCGTCCTCCCACCACCATGTGACTGAACGGCGCCACATACGCCTGCAATGTCACCAACCCGCCCACCAGAATCGCCAGTACCACCGAGTGGAAAAACACGTAGCGCAGGATTTCTCCTTCGTGGCCGTACCACCGTGTCGCGGTGGAAGCGACCACGATCGACTGGGCGTCGACCATCTTGCCCATCACCCCGCCTGAACTGTTCGCGGCAGCCATCAGCACCGGGCTGATCCCCAGCTGTTCCGCCGTGACCCGCTGCAGACCGCCGAACAGCACGTTGGAAGCGGTGTCCGAACCGGTCAGCGCCACGCCAAGCCAGCCCAGCAGGGTGCCGAACATCGGATAGAAGATGCCCGTCGCGGCGAACGCGAGGCCCATGGTGGCGTCCAGGCCCGAATAACGCGTGAGGAAACCCAACGCCAGCATCGCCACGATGGTGATCAGCGAATAGCGCACCACCCAGAGCGTTCGCAGGTATTGGCGCACCAGTTGCGGGATGGAATAACCCATCAGCAAGCCTCCCACGATTGCCGCCAGGAAGATGCCACTGCCGGTGGCGGTGAACCAGTTGAACTTGTAGACCGCTTCCTCGGTTTTAGGCTGGGGCACTACGGGCGGGACTTTTTCGATCTGTTGGTGGATGGTGCCGAAGGTCAACAGCGGCGAGAAGATCGGATTCGCCTCGCGCATCGGCTTGCCTTGGGGGTCGAGCCTGGCCGATTGCGTCTGCGGGTCGATGGCGGGGCGGGTGTCGAAAATGTTCTTGAAGCCCTGGGTGCCCCAGGCGAATACGAACACCGTGAGGATGATCCACGGCATCCAGGCGCGCAGCACGGCGGGTCGAGCGTCATTGGAAAACGCGGCGCTGGCCACTGGTGTTTGTTGTTCGCTGGCGTCAATCTTCGAGTCGTCGTGCCGGCCGGTCAGCGCCGCCGAGGTGTGAATCGTGGCCGGTTTCCAGATTTTGAGAAAACCGGCCAGGCAGGCCATGGATATCAGCGCGGCAATCACGTCCACCAGCATCGGCCCGTGGTAGTTCGACACCAGAAACTGCGGAATAGCGAAGCTGACCCCGGCCACCAGGATTGCGGGCCATACTTCTAGCATCTTGCGCCAGCCGGCGAACGCCCAGATCAGCCAGAACGGTACGATCACCGAGAAGAACGGCAGCTGCCGGCCGACCATCATCGACAGCTCCATCTCATCCAGCCCGGTGACTTTGGCCAGTGTAATGATTGGGGTGCCCAGCGCGCCGAAGGCCACTGGCGCGGTGTTGGCGATCAATGCCAGGCCCGAGGCGGCCAGCGGCGAAAAGCCCAGCCCGATCAGGATCGCCCCGGTTACCGCCACCGGCGTGCCAAAACCCGCCGCGCCTTCGAAAAACGCGCCGAAACAAAAGGCGATCAACAGCAACTGCAAGCGGCGGTCATCGGTGATGCGCGCCAGGGAATCCTGCAGGACCTTGAACGAACCGTTCTCGGTGGTCAGTCGGTGCAGGAAGATAATGTTGAGCACGATCCAGCCGATGGGCAGCAGCCCGTTGGCCGCGCCATAAAGCGCCGCTGAACCGGCCATGTCGGCGGGCATGCCGAAGGCGAAAATCGCGATGAGCAACGCCGAGGCCAGGGCATACAGCGCTGCCAGGTGTGCCTTGACGTGAAAGAACGCCAGGGACGCCAGCATCACCACCACCGGGACCGCCGCCAGGAACGTCGACAGCACCGCATTACCGAAGGGATCGTAGACTTGTTGCCAGACCATGTTCCACCTCTGCTTTTTATTGTTGGAAGCGCAGGCCCCGGGGGGATTGGCAGAGAAGTATAGGCGGGGATCGGGGGACGGGATTGGAACCTGTTGGCCCCGCCTACCCATTGTGGGAGCGAGCTTGCTCGCGATGGCGGTGGGTCAGTTGGAAGTAATGCTGACTGTGCCACCGCCATCGCGAGCGGGCTCGCTCCCACAGGGTTTCGGGGGAGGGGGCTATCGCGCTTCGACGTTTTCCAGCGCGCGGTTGGCGAGCATCGCGCCCAGTTCGATCAACTGCAGGATGCCCAGGGCAACGTGTCGTCGCGAGCCGTCCAGGTCGAACGCCAGGTCGTTGATCATGGCATCGGCCGAGGCGAGGGTTTCGCTGAGGTTGGCGAGCAGGGCTTCGGTGTCGATGCCTTCATTCACGGTGAACAGCCGGCCTGGGTCAGTTTTCGATTGGCTGGACTTGGGCTTGAGGTAGAAGTCGAGGGCGCGGTCGGCGGCTTCGTCTAAGTCTTTCGAGTCGGCTGGATCGGTGTCGGGAGGGTTGGGGGTTACTTTGAACATAGTGAAGTTCTCATGTGGAATTTAGAGAAGCTTTCGCCCTCGCTACCAAACGAAGGGTGGCGGCCATACGAAGGTTGGTAGACCGGTCCACATGAACACCGGCGCGCCCGAAGACGCCCTACGCATGGCCACCATTGATACAGATGCGCAAGGGCACCCCAAAAGTGAAGCTGTGCGTCATGTAGAAGCCGGGCTACCAAACCCGATCGCTGATGTTCAGCGACCGAGCAACAGTAAAGCCCGGCCCCAAGGCGCACAAGCCGGCGGATTCTGGCGTAGTTGTAGGTAAGGGCGCAAGGCGACGTAGCCCGAACCCGAAGGATCCTACAACCGAATAAACACAGCCCTCTGTAGGCTGAAAAGATGGGTTAACACAGAACCCGCCACAAAAGCACCTCGCTTGTTTGAGGTGTGCCGCTCAGCCCTTCGCCGCCATCGCCGTCACTTCCACCCGCATCCCTTCAACCGCCAACGCCGCCACGCCGACAGCCGCGCGCACGGGCCAGGGCTTGGCAAAAAAGCGTTTGTAGACTTCGTTGAAGGCCGCGCGGTCGGCCATGTCGGTGAGGTAGATGGTCAGGTGCAACACGCGGTCCATGGAACTGCCGGCGCGTTCCAACGCGGTCTTGAGTGCCTGCAACGTGCATTCGCTCTGCGCCGTGATATCGCCCAGTTCCAGGCTGCCGTCGGCGCGGGTGGGGATTTGCGTGGAGACCAGCAGGCCGCCGAAGCCGGCGACGTCCGAAGAGATGGAGTCCGTGTCCGGGTCGGGAGTGAACGTGATGTCTGGGTTCGCCATGGAAGTCTCTTGCTCGTAAAAGAAAAAAGGCCAGTCACTTCAAAGCGACTGGCCCGCCAGTTTAGCGCCGATTATCGAGCTGTCAGCGATTTCCGCAACTGGGGCGGATAACGGTCACCGGCGACCCTGGACCATCCGCTTGGCGGTCAGCACGTGCTCCAGTTGCGGTTCGTCGACGGCCACGTGTGCGGCCATGTGTCGTGCCTGTTCCCAATCCAGGTCAGGGCGCAACCACTGGAGGGCGTTTTCGCCAGTGAAGGCCAGCAGTCGCTGCTGTTGATTGGCTATGTCGCCATAAGTCACCAAGGCCAGCCCGTCGCAACCGTTGGGCGTTTCACTGGCCTGGGCCAGGGCGGCGAGAAAGATGGGCGACGACTGCCGCGAAGTCGTATAGCTCAGGCGGTTGGCCTGGGCGGGCGCGATGGTGTCCGAGGCGGCTTCATACCAGCCGTCCACCGCTACCAGGACGCGGCCGTCGCGCTTGATCCGGTCAAACACTTTGGAGCGCATCACCAGGTGCAAGGGCAGGTGGGTCAAGGGCGGCATCGTGCCCATCGACCAGACGGGCGACCACCCCCAGCGCACCTTGATGCTTTCCAGGCGCCCGCCACGGTTGCGGATGGCGCTGACCTGCATGTTCGGCTTGATCACGCTTTGTCGGTCATGAAGCGCGGGAGCCGCCGCGGCATGAAGGCTGTCGGCGGACAAGCTTGATTGGTTGGCGCCGAAGGGCTCGCGCTGGGCAAAGAACGCCAGGGAATCCTTGGAAGAAACAGGCTGAACGAAACATTCACACATCGCGAAAACTCCAGGCAGATTTGTACGACACCTCCCGCCGTGAAAGCCCTGGGACCGCTTCGTTTGCGGTGGGCTGCGGCGGTGTTATGTACCTCCGAGCCGGCGCGCCAGCCCTTGGTTCGAAAATCCTTGTCCCGACCTGATGAGCGGAAAATCAAGCGGCATTTCATCCACTTATGCGACCGCTCATCGTCTGCGTGGAGAGCTGCGCATTTCTCCAGGGTCGTTCGTTTTGTGCCCCAGCGCCGTTGCTTCGACGGTGCTTCGCGTGGCCTCTGATGAAGGAGATCGACCCATGACCAAAATCGATAATCTGCTGGATAACAAAGGGACGCCCCTCGACAAGCAGACCTTTACCTGGCGTGAGCTGGCCGGCAAACCGATCAGCAAACTGGACGACGATGCGTTCACCCGTGTGCGGGTGATATTGATGAACGGCGTCGAGTCCGACGCCCTGCGCCTCAAGCATTTCGGTGCGCGTTTCCACAAGGAGCTGCAACTGCCCCTGGCTCAGGTCAGGCGTGCCGAACACCATCAGATGACGGCCATCAACTGGTTGCTGTCGGCGGATCATTCCCCCTTGGAAACCACCGTGGCCTACGAACAGGTCGCCATCGAAGTCACCGCCGCGGTGGCCCAGAACGAGCCGGATCCTTACCAGGCGCAGACATACCGCTTCGGTTTGCTGGAAGATTTCGACCACCTCTACCGTTACGCCGCGATGCTTGATCGCCTGGAAGGCAAGGACGCCAATAACATCCTGCAAGGCTACACGGACATCGTGCCCGGCCGGCCCACCAGCGAGCACCACCGCGCCCCCGGCGATGACCTTCGAGACAACTATCAGAAGGACAGCGCCGCACTGATCACCAAAATCCATGCCGCGCTGATTACCGGCGCGGAATACCAGACCCACGATTACTACATGAACATCGGCCCGCTGTTCGCTGACCCGGTGGCACGGGCGTTGTACGCCGAGATTGCCTCGGTGGAGGAACAGCACGTCACCCAGTACGGCTCGCTGCAGGACCCTAGCGAATCCTTCATGGAGAAATGGCTGGTGCATGAGGCAATGGAGGTCTATACCTACGCCAGTTGCGCCGAGCAGGAAGAAAACCCGCGCATCAAAGCGATGTGGGAACGCTTCCTCGACTACGAACTGGGCCACTTGAACCTGGCCTGCGAGTTGTTCAAGAAGCACGAACGGCGCGATCCCGCCGAAATCCTGGCCGGTCCGCTGCCACGCATGATTGCCTTCAAGAGCCAGCGCGATTTTGTCCGCGAGACGTTGTCCCGGGAAGTCGACCTGCGCGCCCATGGCATCGACTACGTGCCCAAGGAGCGCGAAGGCCATGCGTCCCTCGACTACCGCGCCCAGCTCAACAGCGAAGGCGTGCCCGCCAACATCGCCTCGGCCGGCTACACCTTCAAGCCCGGCTCCGAACTCAACCCAGTGGGAGAACAGCAATGAGCGAACGCCAAGTCACCATCGGCATGAATCGTACCGGCACCCAGATGTCTCCCGAGGACACGGCTCGCCAACTGGAAGCCACCCGACTGTTCCCGGCGGACGTGCCCGGCGACATCAGCGACTACACCGCCGAACGCGAGCGCGCCATTCGCGAGGCCGACCTGATAGGCTCGGTGCCGGCGCCAGGCTCGGTCAAAGGCATGGTCAAGACCGCGTTGGACAAGACCATCGGCAAGGCGCCGGAAGTGTTGCTGGACAAGCTCGGCGAACGCCTGGCCTTCGAGCGCACCGGCGTGAGGCTGTATGAGGCGATGGTCGCCAAGGCCACGTCCGCGCCCGGTGCCGACCCAGCATTGGTGGAAACCTTGCGTCAGATCCAGGCCGAGGAACTGGAGCACATGAACATTGTGCGCGAAGCCATCGAAACCCTCGGCGGCGACCCGACGGCCATGACGCCTTGCGCGGACGTGGCGGGCGTCAAGGCCATGGGCGTGCTGCAAGTATTGACTGACCCACGCACAACCGTCTCGCAATCGATGAGCGCGATCCTGACCATCGAACTGGAAGACAACGCGGCTTGGGAACTGCTGATCGAGCTGGCGCACAAGGGTGGTCATCCGCTGATCGCCAAGCGCTTCGGCCATGCGCTGGAACAGGAGGAAACGCACTTGGCCACGGTGCGCAACTTCATCAAGCAAGACCTGCTTGCGCAAGTGAGCTGAGCTTGCTTGTAACTGGCTCCACCCTGGTTGACCCGGGGTGGGCCGCTGGTTCGAACTTCAAAAGGACAACCGCCCGTGAGTGAAACCGACCTTGAGATGGAATTGAAAGCCTGGCGGCTTTTGCTCGAAGACGACGCGTATCGCCTGGACTTTCCCGAGGATTATCGCGACACGCTGATTCGGCGCGCCGATGAATTGGTGTTGCATCAATTTATCAGCCTGGAGGACTGGCAACTGCTCAAAGATGCGGCCGATCAGGCGTATCAGCAGACCGTGGAGATGCTTTCGAGGAACCAGCGCGATTGTTTGAATGTGAAGGGGATGCGGTTGCCTGGTGGCTGAATGCGAGGGCCTCGTCGCGAGCAGGCTCGCTCCCACACTCGTCCTTCAGCAGCAGCGCAACCGACGTCAACACTGCCCCCTGTGGGAGCGAGCCTGCTCGCGATGAGGCCGGTACATCCAGCATATTCCTTCACTGAAACCCCGCCATCGTCGGATCGCCGCACGGAGCAGGCTCGCTCCCACATTGGATCTCCCCATTTGGATTCATCCCTGTTCAACACTCGGCCAGACCACCTCCTTGCGCTCGGCCCGGGGGAAGTTCAGGCACTGCCAGCGCCAGGCATCCTCCAGCATCCGCTCAAGCCCATGACGGGCGCTCCAGCCCAGTTGTTCGGCGGCCTTGCCAGGGTCGGCCCAGCACCGGGCGATATCGCCCGGGCGACGCGCCTCAAAGGCCAGCGGCACCGTCTCACCGGTCACGCGCTCGAACGCGCTGACCACCTCCAGCACCGAATAACCACGCCCAGTGCCCAGGTTCCAGATGTGTACACCGGTCTGCCCACGCAAAAACTCCAGCGCCCGCAGATGTCCCTCGGCCAGGTCTACCACATGGACATAATCCCTGATCCCCGTGCCGTCCGGCGTCGGGTAGTCGGAACCGAATATCCGCAGCACCTCCCGCTCACCGTTGGCTACCTGCAACAGGTACGGCAAAAGGTTGTTGGGCGTCTGCGTCGGCGTCTCTCCCAGTAGGCCGGAGCAATGGGCGCCGATGGGATTGAAATAGCGCAGCAGGCCGATGGACCAACGAGAGTCCGAATTCGCGGTGCAACGCATGACATGCTCGGCCATCAGCTTCGACTGGCCATAAGGGTTGGTCGGCTGTCCCGTTGGGCAGGTCTCGGCGATGGGCATCTGTGGGCAATCGCCATAGACCGTCGCCGATGAACTGAACACCAGGTTGAACACCCCGGCTTCGGCCATGGCCTGGCACAGCGTCACGCTGCCACTGACGTTGGTATCGAAATACCGCAGCGGCTCGCGCACGCTTTCACCCACGGCCTTGAGCCCGGCGCAGTGAACGACGGCTTCGATGGGGTATTCCTTGAACACGTTATCCAGCGCCCGTCGGTTGCGCACGTCGGCATAGACAAAACCGGGCTCGCGTCCTGTCACGTCCGCAATGCGCTGCAGTGTCCCCCGGGAGCTGTTGCAGAGATTGTCCAGGATCAGCACCCCGTTGCCCTGGTTCATCAACTCGACCGCCACATGGGCACCTATGTAGCCCGCACCACCTGTTACCAGAATCATCACTCAATCCCTCTCGGTTGTCCCTGTCCTGATGTCTCATGGGCGAGACACTCGGCGTTGATCGGCGGTCTCGCTTCGGCAGTGGTGCGCGTGGGAGACATCAGCCTGTTCTGTTGAGTGTGGTGGTGTGCGTCAGGAGTTCAGAGCAGTTGACTGATCGGTGCGTGCAGTTTGTCGGCTGGCTTCAACAAGTTTTGGAACGGCTTTGGAACCGGTTTTCTCCAACGTCCACAAGGCCAAGCGCGAGGGGAGTCTTCAGGTCTTGTTTGCCAGACGGCCAGCGCCAGATTCCGGTGGGCCCAGCATCGATCTCTAGAAAAGGAACGTCACATGAATCAACAAGAACAACTTCACCCCAAGCAGAGCGCCGCTTCCACCACGAGCCTGCGACCCACGCTGTTGTGCCTGTCACATTTGCGCTGGGGTTTCGTCTACCAACGGCCCCAGCACGTGATGTCGCGATTGGCCAGGGACTACGACGTTCTGTTCTTCGAGGAGCCGATTTTCGAAGGGCGGCAGACCGCGCACCTGGAACACTATGGGGTGGCCGAGGGCGTGACGGTGCTGGTGCCCAGGCTTCCGGAAGGGCTGGATGAAGCCCAGGTGATCGATGCCCAGCGCGAGCTGCTGGACGCCTGGCTGGCGCAACACTGGCCGAGTGAGCTGATGCTCTGGTACCTCACGCCCATGAGCCAGGTCTTCACCGATCACCTGGAGGCCAACGTGGTGATTTTCGATTGCATGGACGAGCTCTCGGCCTTCAAGTTCGCCCCGCCCGCGCTGGTGGAAATGGAGCGGCGGTTGATGGCAAAGGCCAACGTGGTGTTCACCGGCGGCTACAGCCTGTGGGAGGCCAAACGCCAGCACCATGACAACGTCCACGCCATGCCCAGCAGCGTTGATGTCGCGCACTTTGCCGCGGCCCGACAGCCGATTCCGGACCCGGCGGACCAGGCCGCGATTGCTCATCCGCGGCTGGGGTTCTTCGGGGTCATCGACGAGCGTTTCGATATCGACCTGGTGGGGGAACTGGCTGCCCAACGCCCCGAGTGGCAGATCGTGCTGATCGGGCCAGTGGTCAAGATCGATCCGGCTACATTGCCACGCTCGCCTAATATTCATTATCTGGGCGCCAAGCAATATGAGGAGTTGCCCGCTTACCTGGCGGGTTGGGACGTGGCGTTGATGCCGTTCGCCCTGAACGAATCCACGCGCTTCATCAGCCCCACCAAGACGCCCGAATACCTGGCGGGCGGTTGCCCGGTGGTGTCCACGCCGATCCGTGATGTCGTCAACGGCTACGGCGGCAGTGGCGTCGTCGCCATTGCTGATTCACCCCAGGCATTCATCGAGGCGATCCAGGCCGCGCTGGACCTGCGCACCCAGCCAGGCGTGATTGCGCAGTACGCCGATAAAGCCCTGGACGGCATGTCCTGGGACAAGACGTGCGCAATGATGAAGGAGCAGATCGAATGCCAACGATAACCCTCGAGACCCTGGACAACTCACTCGATGCCACGCCGTACGACTACCTGATCGTCGGCGCCGGTTTTGCCGGCAGCGTACTGGCCGAGCGACTGGCCGATGGGTTGGGCAAGCGCGTCCTGCTGATCGATCGTCGCGATCACATTGGCGGCAACGCCTACGACCATCTGGACGAGGCGGGGGTGCTGGTCCATCGCTACGGCCCGCACATCTTCCACACCAACGCCCAGCGCATTATCGATTACCTGTCGCGGTTCACCGAATGGCGGCCCTATGAACATCGGGTCCTGGCCCAGGTCGACGGCCACCAGGTGCCGATTCCGATCAACCTGACCACCCTCAACACGCTGTTCGGCTTGTCCATGGATGAAGCCCAGGCCGAGGCGTTCCTGGCGCAGCGGGCGGAGCCGGTCGAGACGATCCGTACCTCCGAGGACGTGGTCATCAACCAGATCGGTCAGGAGTTGTACGAGAAATTCTTTCGCGGCTACACCCGCAAACAATGGGGCCTGGACCCTTCGCAGCTGGACAAATCGGTGACCTCGCGAGTGCCGACACGCACCAACACGGACGATCGGTATTTCACCGACCAGTTCCAGATGATGCCCTTGCACGGCTACACGCGAATGTTCGAGCGCATGCTCGACCATCCGAACATCGATGTGCTGCTGTCCACCGATTTCAGGGCTGTGCGCCAGCGCATTCCACATCGCGAACTGGTCTATTGCGGGCCCATCGATGAGTACTTCGACCACTGCTTCGGTCGGCTGCCGTACCGCTCGTTGCGTTTCCAGCACGAAACCATGGATCAGGAGCAGTTTCAGCCGGTGGCGGTGGTCAATTACCCGGACGAGGCCGTGCCCTACACGCGTATCACCGAGTACAAGCACCTCACCGGCCAGCAACACCCGCGCACCAGCGTGACCTACGAATTTCCCTGCTCCGACGGTGACCCGTACTACCCGGTTCCGCGTCCGGAGAATGCCGAGTTGTACAAGCGGTACAAGGCGTTGGCCGATGAAACGCCGGGGGTGACTTTTCTCGGGCGGCTGGGCACCTACAAGTACTACAACATGGATCAGGTGGTAGGGCAGGCGCTCGCGTTGTACCAGCGTATCGCCGAGCAAGAGGGTGTTCAGGCGAAGGCCCATGAGGTCGAGCCAGGTTGATGCCTGGCTCCGCCTTCGCGTACAGGAGACCGCAACGTGCAGGACAGGATTTTCAGCAGTTTCATGATGGCCGGCTACGAGTGCTCCACCCAGCGCCGCGCCGATGGGCGCCGATTGGACATGCTCGCGGCGACTCGCCACGACCGCTGGGCAGGCGAGGATTATCGCCAGCTCGCCAGGTTGGGCATCCGTTGCGCCAGGGATGGCCTGCGCTGGCATCTGATCGAGCAGCAACCGGGCCGTTACGACTGGAGCAGCTTCCTGCCGATGCTGCGCGCCGCCCGGCGTTGCGATGTGCAAGTGGTATGGGACTTGTGTCATTACGGCTATCCCGACGACCTGGACATCTGGCGCCCCGCTTTCGTGGAGCGGTTTGCCCGCTTCTGCGCCGCCGTGGCGCGGTTGATGCGCGAGGAGGGGATCGAGGTCCCGTTCTACTCGCCGATCAATGAGATTTCTTTCTGGAGCTGGGCCGGCGGCGACGTCGGTTATTTCAACCCAGGCGCGCAGCGTCGGGGTACTGAACTCAAGCATCAGTTGGTGCGCGCAAGCATCGCGGCCATCGAAGCGATTCGAGAGGTCACGCCCGGTGCGCGGTTCGTCCAGTGCGATCCACTGATCAACGTACTGTCCTCGACTCGGCGAGCCGAGGACATCGAGGCCGCCGAGGCGTATCGACAATCCCAGTTCGAGGCCTGGGACCTGCTGACCGGCAGAAGCTGGCCGGGGCTGGGCGGACGAGAGGAGTACCTGGATATCGTCGGGGTGAACTTCTATCCCCATAACCAGTGGTTCCTCCATGGCAATCGGATCGAGCCGGGCAGCCCCGAATATCGCCCGTTGGTGGGCATGCTCAGCGAGGTCCACCAGCGCTACCGCAGGCCGATGCTACTGTCGGAAACCGGTGCCGAAGACACCGCCCGTGTTCCGTGGTTGAACTACATCGGCGAGCAATTGGCGCTGGCCATCGAGCGGAAAATTCCGATGGAGGGAATGTGTTGGTATCCGTTTCTCGATTACCCGGGCTGGGACGATGACCGCTACTGTCCCACCGGTGTGTTCGGTTACGCCGACAATGAGGGAAGCCGCGCGTCCTTCCATCCGCTGCTGGTGGCGATCACCGCGTTGCAGGCGCGCTTCGCCTCACCCGTGGCGACGGCACAAGTGCCATGAACAGCCAGCAACCCCATGGGCTGCCGTTGCCCAATACGGCGATCGCTTTTCTCTGGCGCTACGTCACCCTCAGGCCGTGGCATTTCGCGACCTTGTTTTTGCTGATTATCGGCGCCGCGAGCTGCGCCGTGGCGGTGCAG
This sequence comes from Pseudomonas sp. R4-84, assembly GCF_054130985.1. Lineage (NCBI taxonomy): Bacteria > Pseudomonadati > Pseudomonadota > Gammaproteobacteria > Pseudomonadales > Pseudomonadaceae > Pseudomonas > Pseudomonas sp. R4-84. Next base: position 3,386,079 of record NZ_CP096390.1, on the reverse strand, counting down.
TTCGGTATGAAGCTGTTGGTGGACGCGATGGCCCAGGGCAGGGAGGCCGCCGGGCATGTGTGGCTGCCGTTCACAGTGTTCATTGCCTTAATCGTGATTGAAAACGTGTTCTGGCGCTCCGGTGGCTACCTGGGTTGTCGGACGGTGGTCGCCAGTTGCGCGGACCTGCGCATCGACCTGTTCAATCACCTGACGGGCCATCCCATGCGCTATTTCTCCCAGCATTTTGCCGGGGCCCTGGCCAATCGGATTTCCTCGGCGGGCGCAGCGGCTGGGTCCATCTACGGTGGGCTGGCCTGGAAAATCATCCCGCCTTGCGTCGATTTCATCGGGGCCGTGGTGGTGTTGTTCACCGTGCGACTTTCCATGGGCATCGCGTTGATTGGCGCCGTGGTCGTGGTGGCAACCTTGATCACAGTGATGGGCCTGCGAGGCCGCAGTCGCCACATCGACTTCGCGTCCCAGGCCGCGCGCGTCGGCGGCGAGCTGGTGGACCAGGTTTCCAACGTCTGGACGATCAAGGCTTTCTCCGCCCGGCATCGGGAACGGCGTCGACTGGAGCAAGCGATAGGTGTCGAGGCCAAGGCTCAACGCCGCAGTTGGATCTACCTTGAAAAAGCCCGGGTCCTGCATGACATCTGCCTGTCGATCATGGCCGGCGGCATGCTCGGCTGGTCGATCCTGTTGTGGCAGGACGGGCAGATCACCCCGGGCGATGTGGTGATGGTCAGTGCATTGTCGTTTCGCATCCTGCACGGCTCGCGGGACCTGGCCCTGGCTTTGGTGGATACTTCGCAGCAAATGGGCGTGATCGCCGAGACCCTGCGCATCATCGTCCAGCCGCACGCCCTCAGCGACACCCCGGCAGAACTGGCGCCGGGGCGCGGCAACATTCGCTTTATCGACGTCAGCTACAGCTACGCCGACGGTCGGGGTGCGATCAAGCACCTGTTCCTCGATATTCCCGCCGGACAGAAAGTCGGCATTGTCGGCCCTTCGGGGGCGGGCAAGTCGACGCTGGTCAGTCTGGTCCAGCGCCTTGACGATGTGCGCAGCGGGGTGATCCTGATCGATGACCGGGACGTGCGCTCGGTCAGCCAGGACAGCCTGCGCAGACAGATCGCCGTGGTGCCCCAGGAACCGGCGCTGTTCAATCGCACCATCTACGAGAACATCGCCTATGGTCAGCCCGATGCCACCGAGGAACAGGTAATCGACGCGGCCCGCCATGCCTATTGCGAAGAGTTCATCCGTGGCCTGCCTGACGGGTTCAATACCCTGGTGGGTGAGCGCGGCGTGATGCTGTCGGGCGGTCAGCGCCAGCGCCTGGGGTTGGCGCGGGCGTTCCTGAAAAACGCGCCGATCCTGATCCTCGACGAAGCCACCTCGGCCCTGGACACGGAATCGGAAGCCAAGGTGCAAATGGCCCTGGACGACCTGATGCGCGGCCGCACCGTACTGGCAGTGGCCCATCGGTTGTCGACGGTCGCAAGGTTCGATCGGATCCTGGTGCTGCAGGCCGGAAGAATCGTCCAGGACGGCGCGCCCGATGAACTGCGCCAACGCGCAGGGCCGTTCCAAACGCTGTGGCAGGCCCAGGGAATGGAGTTGGGCAAGCGCTAGCGCCTCAAATGTGCCACCGCAAGGCAGTGTTGTTTGTTGAATTTAGCCACACTCGCGATAGCGGTGGTTCAGCTTATGGAGATGTTGGGTGTGCCGCCGCCATCGCGAGCAAGCTCGCTCCCACAGGGGGGCAGTGTTGTGTGTTGAATTTAGCCACACCGAAGAACCTATTGTGGGAGCGAGCCCTGCTCGCGATAGCGGTGGTTCAGCTTATGGAGATGTTGGATGTGCGGCCGCCATCGCGAGCAAGCTCGCTCCCACAGGGGGGCAGTGTTGTTTGTTGAATTTGGCCATCCCGCAGAACCTTTTGTGGGAGCGAGCTTGCTCGCGATAGCGGTGGTTCAGCTTGCAGAGATGTTGGATGTGCCGCCGCCATCGCGAGCAGGCTCGCTCCCACAGGGGGGCAGTGTTGTTTGTTGAATTTAGCCACACCGCAGGACCTATTGTAGGAGCGAGCCCTGCTCGCGATAGCGGTGGTTCAGCTTGCAGAGATGTTGGATGTGCCGCCGCCATCGCGAGCAAGCTCGCTCCCACAGGGGGGCAGTGTTGTGTGTTGAATCTGGCCACACCGCAGGACCTATTGTGGGAGCGAGCTTGCTCGCGATAGCGGTGGTTCAGCTTATGGAGATGTTGGATGTGCGGCCGCCATCGCGAGCAAGCTCGCTCCCACAGGGGGCAGTGTTGTTTGTTGAATTTGGCCATCCCGCAGAACCTTTTGTGGGAGCGAGCTTGCTCTCGATAGCGGTGGTTCAGCTTATGGAGATGTTGGATGTGCGGCCGCCATCGCGAGCAAGCTCGCTCCCACAGGGGGGCAGTGTTGTGTGTTGAATTTGGCCACACCGCAGGACCTATTGTGGGAGCGAGCCCTGCTCGCGATAGCGGTGGTTCAGCTTGCAGAGATGTTGGACGTGCCGCCGCCATCGCGAGCAGGCTCGCTCCCACAGGGGGGTAGTGTTGTTTGTTGAATTTGGCCATCCCGCAGAACCTATTGTGGGAGCGAGCTTGCTCGCGATAGCGGTGGTTCAGCTTATGGAGATGTTGGATGTGCCGCCGCCATCGCGAGCAGGCTCGCTCCCACAGGGAGGGCAGTGTTGTGTGTTGAATTTGGCCACACCGCAGGACCTATTGTGGGAGCGAGCTTGCTCGCGATAGCGGTGGTTCAGCTTATGGAGATGTTGGATGTGCGGCCGCCATCGCGAGCAAGCTCACTCCCACAGGAGGGCAGTGTTGTTTGTTGGATGCGGGCACGGCGCAGGGCTTTTTGTGGGAGCGAGCCCTGCTCGCGATAGCGGTGGTTCAGCTTGTGGAGATGTTGGATGTACTGCGGCCATCGCGAGCAGGCTCGCTCCCAAAGCGGATTAGTCGCGGTTCTGATTGACAAAGTCCACGAACGCCCGCAGCGGCGAGGGTAGGTAGCGGCGGCCGGGGTAGTAGAGGAACGGCCCGGTGAAATGCTGCCACCAGGGTTCGAGTACCGGTTCGAGCAGGCCGCTGTCCAGGTGTGGCCGCAGCCAGTCCTCGAACAAATGAACGATGCCCATCCCATCCACCGCCGCCTGCACCGCCAGGTCCATGGCGCCGCCGATGCGCACGATCAACGGGCCGTTCGGCTCGACGCTGATGGTTTCCCCGTCCCGTTCGTACTCCCAGAGCGGCAGGGCCCCGCTGGGAAACTTGCCGGCCAGGCAGGCGTGCCGCAGCAGGTCCCGCGGGTGCTCGGGTCGGCCACGGGCGTCGAGGTATGCCGGTGAGGCGGCGGTGGCGAAGCGCTGCAAGCGTGGGCCGATGGGAATGGCGATCATGTCCTGCTCAAGGCGTTCGTCGTAGCGAATGCCGGCGTCACACCCGGCCGCGAGCATGTCGACGAAACTTTCCTCGGTGACCACTTCGAGGCGGATGTCAGGGTAGCTTTTGAGGAACGGCGCGATGATCGCGGGCAGCACCAGCCGGGCGGCGCTGACCGGTACGTTCAGCCTGAGGGTGCCCGAGGGACGATCACGAAAATCGTTGACCACGTCCAGCGCGGATTCCACCTCGCCCAAGGCCGGCACGATGCGTTCCATCAGCCGCGCGCCGGCCTCGGTCGGCACCACGCTACGGGTGGTGCGGTTGAGCAGGCGCACGCCGAGCCGGCTTTCGATGCGTCGCACGGCATCGCTGAGGCTGGAGGCGGATTTGCCGCTGATCCGCGCGCCTTCACGAAAGCCGCCCGCGTTCACCACCGCCACGAAGGACAGCAAGTCCTGGATATCTGTCGCCATTGTTCTCTCCACCGTACAGCCCGTTCGGATTGCACCTGATTATCAGCGGAGTGGTCAACGCCTATAGTCGGCCCAGGCACATTTAATCCAAGGGGTACGAGATGAGCAGGGCAGACACCGCAGGGACTTTTCAACTGGGCGATCGTACGGTCAAGCGCATGGGCTACGGCGCGATGCAACTGGCGGGCCCCCAGGTTTTCGGGCCACCCAAGGATCCGGCGGCGGCCATCGCCGTGCTGCGCAAAGCGGTGGCGGCGGGCGTCAACCATATCGACACCGCTGACTTCTACGGGCCCCATGTCACCAACCGGCTGATCCGTGAAGCGCTGCATCCTTACGCCGACGACCTGGTCATCGTGACCAAGGTTGGCGCCGTCCGGGGTACGGATGCGTCATGGAACCCGGCCCACAGCCCGGCCGAGCTGACCCGCGCTGTCCATGACAACCTGCGCAACCTTGGCGTGGATGTGTTGGAGGTGGTCAACCTGCGCGCCTGGGGCAATTTGCATTCGCCAGCCGATGACGACATCGAGGAACAGTTCTCGACGCTGGCCGAGTTGCAGCATCAGGGCCTGATCCGCCATCTGGGCTTGAGCAACGTCACCGCGTCCCAGGTCAAGCAGGCCCAGGGCATTGCGAAGGTGGTCTGCGTGCAGAATCACTACAACCTGACCCATCGCGTCGACGAACAACTGATTGTAGAGCTGGGCAAGCAAGGCATCGCCTACGTGCCGTTCTTCCCACTGGGTGGGTTTACGCCGCTGCAATCGCAAACCCTGTCGGATGTCGCCGCGCGCCTGGACGCTTCACCGCTGGGCGTCGCGTTGGCCTGGCTGCTGCAACGTGCGCCGAATATGTTGCTGATTCCCGGTACGTCATCCGTGGCGCACCTGCAGGAAAACCTCTCGGCAAGTGAGCTGCGAATTCCCGCGCAGATGCTGGCCGAGCTTGACGCCATGCTGTAGCGACAGGCGCCGCGCGGCGGTGTGCCTGGTGCCTGAAAAATCGAACAGGCTCCGGCCGGACGATGTCCCAGATTTATCGTCGTCAGGCAAGGATTTCGTCATGGCAGACCCTGGTATTCCCGGCCATCGCTGGGCTGATTCGACATGGGCTTTTTTACGCGAGGGCTACCCGTTCATTCGCAAGCGGTGCGCCGCCTATGGCAGCCCGGTTTTCCAGACCCGGCTGCTGGGTCGGCGCACGCTTTGCCTCAGCGGGCTGGAGGCGGCGGAGCTGTTTTACGACGCGCGGCGCTTTGTCCGAACGCCCACGTCCACGCCGGCGCCGCTGCGCAATATTCTGCTGGGGGCCGGTGGGGTCCAGGGGCTCGACGGAGCCCCTCATGCGCGACGCAAGCAATTGTTCCTCGAACTGCTGGACAAGGAAAACGTCCAGCGTTTGACCCAGGTTTATGAAGCTCGCTTGAGCGAGGCCACGGCAAGACTTCCAGTGGGCGAGGCGTTCGAATGCCTGCCTTGGATCGAGGCCCTGTTGTGTCGGTCGGTCTGCGAATGGGCCGGCGTTGCGACGATGAGCGACCAACAAATGCACCGGCTGACCCGGCGGTTGGCCTCGCTGATCGACGGCAGCGGTCGCCTGGATTGGCGCATGCCGGCCGCGTGGTGGAGGCGCAAGGCCTGCGAAGCCGAGGCCGCGCGCTGGATCGAAAACTGCCGGCGAGGCGCCCACCCTGCGTTGCCGGAGTCCCCTCTGCACAAGCTTGCCCAGCATCGCGATGAGCAAGGGCAATTGTTGGCGCCACGGGTAGCGGCCGTCGAACTGCTCAACATTCTGCGCCCGGTGGTCGCGGTGGGGCGCTTCCTGTTGTTCGGGCTGATCGAGCTGGAGCGACAGCCGCGATGGCGCACCTCCATCGCCCGCAACGAAGGCGCGGCGTGGGCCTTCGCCGAGGAAACGCGGCGCTTCTATGCGTTCTTTCCGATGGTGGCCGCGTTCGTGCGCGAGAGCTTCGAATGGCGCGGCTATCGTTTCGACAAAGGCACCCGGGTGCTGCTGGACCTTTTCGGCAGCAACCGCGATGCGGCGCATTGGAAGGCGCCGGACAGTTTTTCGCCCGAACGTTTCGGCCAATGCCCGATGAAAACATCGGTCATCAGCCAGGGCGGCGGCGAGTACACCTACCACCGTTGTCCTGGCGAGCCGTTGACCTTGTCGTTGATGCAGGCAACGTTTGAATATTTGTGCCGGCACCTACAATGGCGTTTGGACGTGAAGGCCGTCGATTTCCAACGCCTGCCCATGTTGCCCCGAGAGGCCGTGCCGATGACCGTGACGGGTCATTGGGGGGACGAAAAGACCAGTGCCTGACCGTCGTCCGGGATGAGCAGCCGTTCCGCAACCCCCGCCCGCTCGGCGGCAGCGCGCAGTGCCTCTCGTGTCGTCGGGCAATGGCTGATGGCTTCCAGGTGATTGGCCACCACGGTCCCACGAGACAGACGGGTGAATTCCAGGGTTTCTTCCATGCCCATGATGATGTCGTCGCCGATATCGAAACGTGCCCCGCCTGCCGGTACGACGCTGACCTGCGGCTGATGGCGCAATACGAAATCGCACACAGTGGGGGTGAGCACGGTGTCGCCGGTGAGGTAGACGCTGGGCTCGTCGGGCAACTCGATCAGGTAGCCGACGCCGTGCTCCATCAGCTTGCCCACCAGGCCCCGTCCGTGGGTGCATTTGACGGACCGAATGCTGCCACCCAGGAACGCGCCGGGTTGCTCGTGATCGTTGGCGAGCGGTTGGACGTTCAAGCCTCGCCTGGCGAGGTACCCGGCGTCGCGGGGCGTGCAGATGACCGGGATCTGGCGTTCTCGCAGCCAGTGTTTCGCCGCCCGATCGAGATGATCGAAGTGGCCTTTCTGGCAGTGCGTGATCAGACAATGAGTCACGGTTTCAAGAGCGCTTGCCGTGGACGCCGGCAGCTCCACCAGCGGATTGCGCTGGGTCGCGCCGAACAGGCGAAGCGGCGGCAGGGCGCCTTTGCCGGCCAGCATGGGGTCGACGAGCACGCGGTACGGGCCGAACTCAAGGATGATCGTGGCGTTGCGGATCTGTTGGATTTTCATGGAGCGTTCCTTGTTGGGCGAGCGTTTCATGGTGCCGATCCCGGGCGATGGGCATAATGGCTGGATCTGACATCCTTGATTCAATTTGAGCCATGCCGAAAAAACTCCGCGTCGGTTTGTTGCTGTTTCCCGGTTGCATGCCTGCCGGCCTGTTTGCCTTTGCCGATCTGCTGCACGCGGCCAACCGCCGCAGTGGTCGGGTGCTGTTCGAGGCGACCTATGTCGCGCTGCAAGCCGGCCCGGTGACCTGCGCCCATGGCATCGGTCTTCAGGCTGAGAAGTCGTTGGGCGAGGCCGACCTGGATGCGCTCATGGTGCCTGGTTTCTGGGCCGAATCGGCCGAACAGGTCAAGGGTGTGCTTGCCGGCCAGGCTCCGCTGTTGAAAGCGCTGTCAAACCGCCCCCGGCGCTTGCAACTCTGGGCCTACTGCACCGGGGTCTGTCTGCTGGCCGCCTGTGGCCGATTGGACGGGCAGGGCGCGACAGTCACCTGGTGGTTGGCGCAGTCGATGCAGGAGCAGTACGGCAACGTGCGCTGGCAGAGCGAACAGAACTGCGTGTTCAACGAGCGAACCGCCACCGCGTCGGGGGTGAACGGTTACCTGCCCATCGCCGAGCACCTGATCGAACGTAACGTCAGTCACGATGCACTGCGCGATATTACCCGGCTGATGGTGTTGCCGCGCCCGGCCGTCCCTCACGTGGCGTTTCAGGGGATTGCGCTGATACAGCAGCCCGACGGATTGCTGCGCCGGTTGCATGGCTTGATCGAGCAGATGCCGGCGGAGCAGATCACGGTCAAGGCGCTGGCGAGTCGGCTTGCCATGTCCGAGCGCACGCTGGCGCGCAAGGTTGGCGACGCAACCGGCCAGACCGTCGCCGCGTATGCCCGGTGCATCAAGTTGAATCAGGTGGGCGAACGCCTGACATTGACGTCGCTGCCCCTGGCCAGCATCGGCGCCGAGCTGGGTTTCAGCAGCAGCTCCAACCTGCAGCGGATGTTCAAAACGCTGACAGGGCTGACGCCGGTGCAGTATCGGCGCCAGTTCGGGCGGGTGTGAAGCTGGGGCGCGTCAGCTGCGCGCCTGCTCCTTCTCGTTTCGGTGATGGTCCGGCCAGCTGTCGACCGGGTGCGCGCGGTCCTCGTTGAACATTTCCGTGAGCAGCGCATTGGCGCGGCGGTAGGCGTCGTGCCGGAACTTGAGGTCGTCTTCCGGCTGGGCGACGATTTCTTCGAGCATCTGCAGGTTGAGACGACGGAACTGGTCGGCGCGTTCGCGCGCCTCGTATGCGCCGACACCCATCTGCACCAGCGCGCGTCGACCCAATGACAGCGCGCTTTCAAAGGTCTCCCGCTCGGCGCTTTCCACGCCCAACTGCCGCAGGGTGATCAGGTGCGCCATGTCCCGCGCCCGCACGATCAGTTTCAATCCGGGGAAGTGTTCCTGGGCCATTCGGGTCAGCGTCAGGTTGTCCTGCTGATCGTCTATCGCATTGATCAGCACCTTCGCCTGGGCCGCGCCGGCGGCGTGGAGCAGATCGAGGCGCGTGGCGTCGCCGTAGAACACTTTTACGCCAAACTTGCGCAGCGTCTCGATGTTGTCGGGGTCATGGTCGAGAACCACCACCTCAACGCCGCAGGACATCAGCAAGCGACCGGCGATCTGCCCGAAACGACCGAAGCCGGCAATGATCACCCTTGGATTCTGCTGGTCGACGAGATCGGATTGCTGGTTGTCCTTTTTGGTGGCCGATGCCACGCGGTCCAGCAGCAGGATCAGCAAGGGCGTCAGGCACATGGACAGGGCGACCGCCAGCGTCAGGCTTTTGCCCCACTGGTCGGTGAGGATGCCGGCCAACGTTGCAGCGCCGAACACCACGAACGCGAATTCACTGCCCTGGCCGAGCAGCACCGCTTGCCAGGAGCGCTGGCCGGCGGGCACGTTCAGGAAGCGGCTGACGGTCTTGATCACCAGCAGTTTGATCAGGATGAAACCCAGGGTCAGGGTGATGACCTTCAGCGGTGCGTTGATCAGCGTGCCGAAATCGATCGACATGCCCACGCCGATAAAGAACAGCCCCAGCAGCAGGCCCTTGAACGGCTCGATGTCGCTTTCCAGGGCGTGGCGGTATTCGGAACTCGCCAACAGCACGCCGGCGAGGAACGCGCCCATGGCCATCGACAGGCCGGCCTCTTCGAGAAGAAAGCCGAAACCGAACACCAGGAACAGCGCCACCGCACTGAAAATCTCCCGCAGGCCCGAGCGCGCGGCGAAGCGCAGCAGCGGTCGCGTCACGTAGCGCCCCAGCAGCACGACGACGCTGATGGCGGCGACAATTTTGACGATCGACAGCGCCAAGGCCATGCCTGACGGGGTTTGGCCGTGGGCCGACAACAACGGGATCATGGCGACCAGGGGAATGGCCGCGATGTCCTGGAACAACAGCACCGCAAAGCTGCTGCGCCCGACGGCGGTAGCGGTCAGGTTGCGTTCGCTCATCGCCTGCATGGCGATGGCGGTTGAGGACAGGCTCAACGTCAGGCCGACCAGCAGCGCCGCCGTCCAATTCAGCCCCAGGGCCGCGCAGAACGCGGCGATTGCACCGCCGCAGGCCAGCATCTGCAGGGCGCCGCCGCCGAACACCATCCTGCGCAGCGCCCATAACCGCTTGGGGTCGAGCTCAAGACCAATGATGAACAGCATCAGGACGACGCCGATTTCGGCGAACTCCAAAATAGCTTTTACATCGGTGATGAGCTTGAGGCCCCACGGGCCGATCACGCAACCGGCCAGCAGGTAACCCAGCACCGGGCCCAGGCCGAAGCGCACGGCAATCGGCACGATCAGCGTCGCCGAGGCCAGGTAGATGAGCATCTCGATCAGGCTGTGCGTCTGCATTTCAATCTTCCTTCCAAGCGGCCAGGCGTGCGCCGTAGTGTTCGATTTGTGCCCGTTGAGTGTCGGACTCGGCGGCGTAGGCGCCGTGCACGGCGACCGGCTCGAGCCAGCGCATGTGGCAGTAGAGCGCCGTGGCATGGAGCGGCTGGGCCAGCGCGGAAAAGTCCGGGTACGCGCCGATCTGGAAATGCTCCCGTTCGCCACCCGTGCTCACGGCCCACAACAGGCGCTTACCGTTGAGGGCCGTGGCGCCTTTGCCATAGGCCCAGCCATGGGTGAACACTTTATCGATCCACAATTTCAAGAGAGGCGGCATGCCGTACCAGTACATCGGGTGCTGGAGGACAATCAGGTCAGCCTGCTCGGCAGCGCGCTGTTCGGCCTCGACGTCGATGTTGAAGTCTGGGTAAAGCTCGTAGAGAGACCGTATGACCACGTCTGGGTTGTCGGACGCGCGCTTGAGCATCTGTTGGTTGACCCGCGATTGGTCGGGGTAGGGATGGGCGTAAACGATCAGGATCATCGGGGCGGTTCCGCGCGACAGGGCCAGGTCAAAAGGCCGGACATCCTACCGAGTAAGGCACGTGTTGTTTAGGACATTGTTCGCCGCAATGCCGTGCCGAGGTCAATTGAGCGGCAGCGAGACCCTGACCTCGAGACCACCGTCCCTGCGGTTCCTGAGCATCAGCGTTCCGCCATGCTCCAGTACCGTCGCCCGTGCCGCCGACAGGCCCAGCCCGACGCCACCGGTGTTCTTGTTGCGCGAGCCTTCGATGCGAAAGAACGGCGCGAACACTTGCTCCTGATATTGGAGCGCGATGCCCGGCCCGCGATCGACGATGCGGATCTCGACGCAGTCGGCGAAGGACTTCAACCGCACGCCCGGTTCGCTGCCGTATTTCGCCGCGTTGTCGATCAGGTTGCTCAGCGCGCGCTTGATCCCGATGGGCCGGCCGACATACACGAACCGCTGGGCGCCTTCGAAGGACACTTCGGTGCCAGCGTCCCGGAAATCGTCGACGACGGTGTGCAGCAGTTCCGCCAGGTCGAACGCCGTGGCGTGTTCCAGGCGCGCTTCGTCGCGGAAGAATTCCAAGGCGGCGTTGACCATCGCCTGCATCTCGTCGACGTCCCGGAACAACCTCGATTGCTGTTCGGGGTCCTCTATGAATTCGCCGCGCAGGCGCATGCGGGTCAGGGGGGCTCGCAAGTCGTGGGAGATGGCGGCGAGCATCTGCGTGCGGTCCTGGACGAAGTGCTTGAGCTGGGCCTGCATGGCGTTGAACGCCAGGATCGCCTGGCGGATTTCGAAGGGACCTACGACCGGGATCGGCGGTGCCCGGAAGTCCACGCCAAAGCGTCGGGCGCCCTCGGCAAAGCGCTCCAGCGGTGTGGCGAGGTGTCGCGTGGCGATCAGGGCGACGATCAGTGTCGACAGCATGATCAGCGCGATGATGATCAGGTTGCGGGCCCATTCTCCCAGGCCCCAGCTGCGCGAGGTCACAGAGACGGTTACCCAGGAGCGGTCGGACAGTTCGATGATTACGGCGTAGCGCCTGGCGGGGTCATCGGCTGGCCAGTCTCCTGGTTCGTAGGCGTCGATCCGTGCGTCGGGCCTGCCCAACTGCCGATGCAGGAATGCCGAGCCTTCGCTGAACTCCGGGTCGTCGATCACCGGTAACCGCGCATCTTCATAGCGCCGCAGCCACTGGACGCTGAACGCCTCGTCACTGGCCGCCACGGCAATGTCGGGTCGTTGTGCGGGCTTGACCGAATCAATGATGCGGGTAATCGCAGCGGCCTTTTCCATCAGGCCGGTTTCCATCAGGGGAGGGCGTGCCCAGGCGCCGGCCAACAGGCTGAACAGTTCGTTGAGCGCCAGCAACGTCAGCATCGCCACCATTGTGGTCAGCGCGATCCAGCGTGCCACGGTGTCCCGTGGTCGATGGACCTTCGTGGGCCCGGTGGTCATCGCTTCACCACGTGGGGACTGAACAGGTAGCCACTGTTGCGAACGGTGCGGATCATCGACGGACCGGTGACGTCGCTTTCCAATTTGCGCCGCAAACGGCTGACCTGGACATCGATGCTTCGGTCAAACGCATCGAAGGTCTCACCACGGGCCAGGTCGAGCAGTTGCTGGCGGGTGAGCACCCGGCGTGGATGTTCGGCGAAGACCAGCAGTAATTCGAATTCCCCGGTAGACAGCGGAATCATGACCTTGTCGGGCGAGCGCAATTCGCGACGGGTGACGTCCAGTTGCCAGCCTTCGAACTCCAGGGTCGGCCGGGCGAGGTCGCCCGGGCTGCCCCTGGCTTCGCCGGTGCGCCGCAGGACGGCGCGCACCCGGGCCAGCAATTCTCGGGCATCGAAGGGCTTGGTGAGGTAGTCGTCGGCGCCCATTTCCAGGCCGACGACACGGTCGCTCAATTCACCCATGGCGGTGAGCATGATGATCCCGACCCGGTGCTCGTTGCGCAGGCGCTGGCACAGCACCAGGCCGTTATCGCCCGGCAACATCACGTCGAGGATGATCAGGTCCGGCTGCCGGCGTTCCACCGCTTGCCACAGGGCGTTGCCGTCGGCGGCGACTTCGACGCTATAGCCATGTTGCTCAAGGAATTTGCGCAGCAGGGCGAGGACTTCGAGGTCATCGTCCACCAGTAATAAGTGGCTCACGGTGGTCACGTCGGGCAATGAATACGGGGTGCAATACTAGGGTCAATCCGGGCCTGCGTCATTTATTTCAATCCGGAAACAAAGCTGCCGGCGGGCAATATTCCGGAAATCTGCGGGCAAGAAAACGGCGGCAGGATGGGGTCGATGTCGGTCTCTCCAGAGTCGATTCTGAACCTGTGGCGAGCGAGCTTGCTCGCGCTTGAGTGCGAAGCGCTCACCGCTTTTTTAGGGCCGCTTCGCGCCCCAGCGCGAGCAAGCTCCCTCGCCACGGGTTTGGTGTTTGGCTTTTAACCGGCATAGGCACCCCTCCATTCCTCCCCGAGATAGCCCCGCATGTCGATCCTCAAACCCGCGCCGCTGTTTGTCCGATCCACCGTCATCGTCGCGCTGGCGGTACTCGCCAGCGGCTGCAGCAGTACGCCAACCGCCAAGCCGGGCAGTTGCGAAAGTGTTCCCTATGCGGTGCACGATCCGGCCGAACCGGTGAACCGCGGCATCTTCGCCTTCAACCGTACCGTGGACGATTACGCCCTGGCCCCCGTCGCCCGTGGGTATCGCAAACTGCCGGACATGTTCCAGGCTGGCGTACACAACTTCGTCGCCAACTTCGGTGAGCCCAAGGTGTTCATCAACGATTTGCTGCAAGGCAATGGACAGCGTTCGGTCACGACTCTTGGGCGCTTCGTCATCAATACCACCGTGGGCATCGTCGGGCTGATCGACGTGTCGGGCAAGATGGGCATCGCGCGTCATGAATCGGATTTCGGCCAGACGTTTGGCGTCTGGAATATCGCCCCCGGACCGATCGTGGAATTGCCGCTGCTGGGCACTGCCAACCTGAGGGACGCGACCGGCAAGGTGGTGAGCTTCGTCGTGGACCCTTTCGGCGACAACAGCGATACCGTCCAGACCCTGGGTACGATCAAGACCGTGGGCGGCGTCGTCGATGGACGCGCGCAGGCGCTGCCGCTCACCGACCAGTTGCAGGCGCGACCGGACTATTACGTGGCGCTGCGCGACGCCATCGCGCAACGACGTGCTGATTTCGTCGCGGATGGCAAACTGGGCGCCGTCCAGGACGAGCCGCAATGCCCGGAACGCGGTGGCGCCGATGAATAGCCAGGCGCTGGTCCTGCATCGGCGGGTGAAGACCATTGACCAAGGCTCGCTGCATTGCCGCGAGCTCGAACTGCGGCTTGCCGAGGACGGCCAGCACGTACTGCTCAGCCGCTACGTCGAATGGTACGACCCGCAGCAACCGGGCCTGTGTGCAGCCCAGCACTATCGCGTGCCGTTGGCGAGCATGATTCGCTGGATGATCAACAATGGCGAGCGGGGCAACGGGCCGTGACGATGCGCGATCTCCCCGGCGTGTAACCATGTCGGGGAGTTGAAACATTTTTACATACTTCCAGCTTAATTATGGTTGTACGATGTCGTACGAAATATGGTCGACTGTTTCCGTTCCTCACAAAAAAAATAACGGAGATTCCATCCATGTCGAGCATTCCCTCCGCAGAAGGCCAGGCCGTGGCCCCCGCGCAGAGCCGCTTCGTACGCCTCTTGAAGCTACTTGGCCCAGGTATCATCGCGGTACTGTCATGGCTGGGCGCTGGCGATCTCATCACATCTTCCGTGGCCGGCGCGAACTACGGCTACGCAATGATGTGGGTGCTGGCGGTGTCCTTGCTGCTCCGATACCTGATCGTCAACATCATTGCCCGCTTCCAGCTGTGCAATAACCAGGGCATGACCATCCTGCAGGGTTACGCCCAGCTCAATCCGTTTTTCGCCTGGTTCATGCTGGTGTATGCGCTGCTCATGGGGCACCTGATGAACGCCTACATGATCAAGGGCGCCGGCGAGGCCTTGGCGATGCTGCTCAAGACCGACTACCCGCTGCTGTGTTCGGTGGCGGTGGTGTTGGCAGTGTGGATGCTCGTCGGGCGCAATATCTACTCGATGATCGAGGGCGTGATGAAGGTGTTGCTGGCGATCATGACCCTGGCGTTCCTCGCCTTGGCGGTCATGTCCGGCCCGGATGTCGCCGGGATCGTCAAAGGCACCATCGGCTTCAGCATTCCACCCGATGAAGGCGTGCACGGTGCGCTGCTGGTGGCGGTCTCGGTGATTGGCGCGGTGGCGGGTTCCATCGCCAACTTCGTCCACCCTTATGTCATGCGCCAGAAAGGCTGGGTTGGCCCTGAGCACAAGCGCATCCAGCGCAACGACCTGTTGTTTGCGGTGTTTGTCGGGATCGTCATCAACCTGGCGATCTGGATCGTCGGCGCCGAGATCCTGCGGCCTAATGGCATCGAGGTGAAAACCCTGGGCGACCTGGGCAAGGCCCTGGAAATGTTCTTCGGCTCGATCGGTTGGTATGTGTTCTTCGTCGGTGTGTTCGCCACGCTGTTCGCCAGCATTTCCGGCAAGACCACGGCATTCCCGATGCTGATCACCGATGCCTTCCAGCACGTGCGTCCTGAGCGTCGCGAGCGCTATGGCAAGGAGTTCCACCGCGACCCGATGCACAAGTGGTTCATGCTGTTCATCCTCGTCACGCCGCTGATCTGGTCGCTGCCGGGCATGCCGGACTTCGTGACCCTGACCATCGGTGTCAACGCACTGAACATCGTCGGCCTGCCAGTGATCTCCCTGGGCCTGCTGATCATGTCCAACCAGAAGTCGCTGCTGGGCAAGGAATACCGCAACAACCTGTTCGAGAACATCGCGCTGGTGTTCGCGACCGGCCTGGCGTTGTGGGTGGCGTTCCAACTGGGCGTCGATCTGTTTGCCTGAGCCTTGGGCATTCATCTCTGGAAGGGGCTGCTAGACTTCATGGTCCAGTCCCTTTCGGAGAATCCCAATGAACAACAAGAACAGGATTTGCCTCTGGTACGACGGCACCGCGCAGGACGCAGCTGAGTTCTACGCAAGCACGTTTCCCGACAGTGCGGTGAACGCGATCCACCATGCGCCGGGCGATTATCCGGCGGGCGAGCAGGGCGATGTCATCACGGTGGATTTCACGGTGATCGGCATTCCCTGCATCGGCTTGAATGGCGGCGCGATGTTCAAGCACAACGAAGCCTTCTCCTTCCAGGTCGCAACCGATGACCAGGCCGAGACGGATCGCCTCTGGAACGCGATCATCGACAACGGCGGCCAGGCGAGCGCTTGCGGCTGGTGCAAGGACAAGTGGGGTGTGTCGTGGCAGATCAGCCCCCGGGTTCTGGTCGAGGCGATCACCAGCGCCGACAAAGCCGCCGCCAAGCGCGCCTTCGAAGCCATGATGAACATGACCAAGATCGACATCGCGGCGATCGAGGCGGCGGTGAAGGGGTAGCCTGCGGTCGGCAGTAAAAACCATGCAAGCTGACCCTCCGCCATCGCGAGCAAGCTCGCTCCCACAGGGATCCGTGCTGGCAGAAAAATTGAAGTTACCCCATCAAATGTGGGAGCGAGCTTGCTCGCGATGGCGGAGGGTCTGCCAACACACTCACCGCTGACTCTCCACACGCCAGATGCTACAGGGAGGGTCCAGGCAACCTGGCAATCACCTTGATCTCGAACTGGAAACCATACAGCCATGTCACACCCACCGCTGTCAGCGTTGGGTGCGGCGCATGGCCCCAGAATTCGGGCACCACGCTCCAGACCCGTTCGAATATCGATTCGGGATCAACCATGAAGACCGTGACGTCGATCACGTCGTCAAAGCTGCAATCGGCGGCGGCGAGTATGGCCGCAAGATTGGTGAAGGCGCGGCGCACCTGGTCTTCCAGCACGGGCTCGGGCGAGCCGTCCTCGCGGCTGCCGACCTGTCCGGATACGAACAGCAAACCATTGGAGCGAATCGCCGGCGAATAGCGGTTGCGCTCGTAAAGCGCCTGGCGTCCGGGCGGGAAAACAACGTCTCGGGTGGTCATGGGAATCTCTCCATCAATGGCCGAAAGCGGCCGGAACTCAACGATGAAGTCACTCTAGGGGCTTGTGCCCGGGCGATAAACGAGCAACCTTGGCGATCACTGTTTGTAGAAACCAAACAATCCGAGGCAGGAAATGGACCGTTTCGATGCGATGCAGGCGTTTGTGCGTGTGGTGGAGTCGGGCAGTTTCACCAAGGCCGCCGAGACGCTGCACATGAGCAAGACCACCGTGACCCAGCTGGTGCAACAGCTCGAAGCGCGGCTGCGAGTCAAGTTGCTCAACCGCACGACACGCAAGGTCAACGTCACGGCGGACGGCGCGGCCTTCTATGAGCGTGCGATTCGCCTGTTGGCGGACCTGGATGACGCCGAGACCAGCTTGTCCGGCGCCCAGGCCCTGCCGCGCGGGCGGCTGCGTGTCGATGTGCCGAGCCCACTGGCGGCGCTGATCCTGATACCGGCGCTGCCGGAGTTCTACGAGCGTTACCCCGACATCCAGATCGACATGGGCGTCAGCGACCGCATCGTTGACATAATCGACGAAAACGTCGATTGCGTGGTTCGCGGCGGCGAACTGAAGGACCAATCGCTGATCGCCCGACGCGTCGGCGACCTGGCCCTTGGGGTCTTCGCCGCGCCAAGCTACCTGGCGCGTCTGGGTACCCCGGTCCATCCGCGTGAGCTGGAGGATTCCCAACATCGCGTCGTCGGTTTCCTGTGGGCACGCACCGGCAAGGCCTTGCCTTATGCCATGCACCGACAGGACGAGCACCTGCGCATCAAGGGGCGTTACGCCCTGGCGATCGACGATGGCAACGCCTACCTGGCCGCCGGCCTGGCGGGGCTGGGGGTGCTCTGGTTGCCCATCTATATGTCGCGGACTCACCAGGCGCAGGGGACGTTGGTCCCGTTGTTCGAAGATTGGCGCCTGGAGTCGATGCCGATGTACGTGGCCTACCCGCCGAACCGGCACATCAGTGCCAAGCTGCGGGTGTTCATTGACTGGGTGATGGAGCTGATGGCGCAGCATGCGCCTATCCTTGATCGGCAGGCGTCATGACATTTTTCTCGATCGCAGAGGAGAACAGCGATGGAACGATTCACCGGCGGTTGCCTGTGCGGCAACGTTCGTCTTGAAGCGTCTGGCCGTCCATACCGGGTCGGCCTTTGCCACTGCCTGGATTGCCGCAAGCATCACGGTGCACTGTTTTTTGCGGCGGCGGTGTTCCCCGAGGACGCCGTCACCGTCACGGGCGAGCCCCGGGATTATGCCGGGCGCTTCTTCTGCCCCAATTGCGGCTCGTCGCTGTTCGCCCGCAGCGGCGACGAGATCGAAGTGCACCTCGGCACGCTCGATACCCCCGACCAACTGACGCCCACCTACGAATGCTGGACCGTGCGCCGCGAGTCCTGGCTGCCGGCATTTGCGTTGGCGCGTCGGTATGAGCGTGATCGCGAGGGCAAGGGGCGGGCAGAAGAGTAGGCGGTTACTCGAACCCGACAATCGCCTTGATCTCCAGATACTCCTCGAACCCATGGACCCCGTATTCGCGCCCGTTGCCCGAGCGCTTGTAACCGCCGAACGGGGCCATGGGGTTCCAGGTCGGATAGTTCAGCAGCACTTGCCCGGCACGGATGCGCTTGGCCACGGCGCGTACCTGGTCAAGGTCGCGGCCCTGAACGTGCGCGCCCAGCCCGTAGACGGTGTCGTTGGCGATGGCGACGGCTTCGTCCAGCGTGTCGTACGGGGTGATGCACAGCACCGGACCGAAGATTTCTTCCTGGGCGATGCGCATGCCGTTGTCGACTTGCGAGAACACGGTTGGCCGGGTGTAGAAGCCTTTGGTGAAACCGTCGACGCGTCCCGGCCCACCGCAAATCAGCTTGGCCCCTTCCTCCAGGCCCGCTTCGATCATCGCCTGCACGCGCTTGAACTGGGCCTGGTTGGCAATCGGGCCGAGCGCGGTGTCTTCCGACCGTGGGTCACCGACGATGATGGCATTGGCCGTGGCGGCCGCCAGTGCCTCGACTTCCGCCAGGCGGTTCCTGGGTACGATCATCCGCGTCGGCGCGCTGCAGGACTGGCCGACATTGCGCAACGCCGACATCACGCCGGGCGGCACGGCCTTGGCGAAGTCGGCGTCGGGCAGAAACACGTTTGGCGACTTGCCGCCCAGCTCTTGGGTGACCCGCTTGACCGTGGGGGCGGCGGCTTGGGCCACCAGGGCGCCGGCGCGATTGGAGCCGGTGATGGAAATCATGTCGATGTCGGGGTGCGCCGCCATGGCCGCGCCGACCTCGGCACCGCCGCCGTTGACCAGGTTGAACACGCCTGCCGGCAGGCCGGCGTCATGCACCAGTTCGGCGAACAGCAGGGCGCTCAAAGGCGACAGTTCGCTGGGCTTGAGCACCACGGTGCAACCGGCGGCGATCGCCGGGGCGACCTTGGCGGTGATCTGATAGAGCGGCCAGTTCCACGGCGTGATCAAACCGCAGACGCCGATGGGTTCGCGCACGATGGCGGTGCCGTTCTCGATTTTCTGAAATGCATAAGTGGACAGCACATCGCGCGCCACACGAACGTGTTCGGCCGCCAGCGGCACTTGCATGGATCGGGCGAAACCGATTGCCGCGCCCATTTCCAGGCACAGCACCTGGGCCAGCGCTTCCTTGCGTTCGAGCATCAGTTCATGGATCTTCCCGAGGATTCGGGCGCGATCCGCCACTGCGGTCGCGGCCCAGCCGGGCATCGCCGCCTTTGCCGCCGCGACGGCGCGGTCAACGTCGTCGGATGATCCTTGGGCAACCTCGGCGAGCACCTCTTCGGTGGCCGGATTGACGACTGCCAGCGTCGTCCCCCGGGTCGGCGATTGCCAATGACCGTCGATGTAGAACTGCCCGGTATTTTGCGGAATATATGAGGGTTTGGTCATCCATCAGGCTCCCATAGAGCGGTGATGACACTGCCGGCAGCAGGTCGTGGTTGCATGCCGATAAACTACCAAAGCGGCCCTGGCGGGTTGTGCCGTTGTTTGGCTCGGCAAAGAACAATCTGCTGAATATGCCGGGCTGACTTTGCAAAAACGTAGCGAAGGCGCTTCGCAGGCCCGACGCTACCGAGGCGTCGCCCGCAGCCGCAAAAGTGCCGGGGCCCGGCGGGCGGTGCACAGTGTTTTGAGTTGCTGGCGCAACCAGCGCAAATCGTGCCGCCGTGGCGTCGGCAAGCGCCTGGGTCTGGTCCGGCCGACGAGCTCGGTAAAGGTCTGGACGAATGAGGCCGGGTCACCGATGCCCTTGAGCTTGCGCTGTAGTTTTCCGTCTTTATAGAACAGCACGGTGGGCGTGCCGGTGACTTCCGGGTGCCGAGGCGATTGATCGGTGCTCAGTTTGTAGATCACGGCCCGATTCTCGAAGGTCTCGGCAACCTTGCAGAACAGCGGGTCGGCCATGCCGCAGGCGTAGCAGTGCGGATGGCCGAAATAAAAGACCACCGGGCGCCAGGTCTTGAGCGCCGTGCGGTAGTCCTTTTGAGTGCTGACGTGAGTGATGAGCGAGCTCATGGCGGCTTCCCTGTGTCGAGACGTGCCCAGGACCATAAGCAACACGTTCCGGCGACGCTACTGTCAGAGTTGACAGGTGGCGGCCCCGTTTCGGTGCGATGGGTGTATTGCGCCCCCGATAGGCTTCGTAATGGGGCCTTGTTACCCAGCGGCCGTAGCCATCGGTAGCAGCCGCGAGCGGGTCATGGTTGCGCCGTCCGATCCACTGGATTTCTATCTTCCTGATTTCATTGACGTTCCATTTTTCACTCCACCGCATCGAAAGGCTGTGGCACACTTTCTGCTGTCTATTCCGTTGTTACATACCACATTCCGGTATAGCGGAATAAACTCACCCTGGAGTGCTTGCCATGCAACGCCGACCTTCCTTGTTCAAAGCGTGTGTTTTTCTCTTCGCGGCCACGACGGCCGCCATGGGTGTCGCCCAGGCGGCCGACAGCAAGCTGGACAGCGTGCTGCAACGCGGGAAATTGATTGTGGGCACGGGCAGCACCAATGCGCCGTGGCACTTCCAAGGAGCGGATGGCAAGTTGCAGGGGTTTGATATCGACATCGCGCGGATGGTCGCCAAGGGGCTGTTCAATGACCCGGAAAAAGTCGAGTTCGTGGTGCAATCATCCGATGCGCGGATTCCCAACCTGCTGACCGACAAGGTCGACATGAGTTGCCAGTTCATCACCGTCACCGCCAGCCGCGCCCAGCAAGTGGCGTTTACGCTGCCGTACTACCGCGAAGGGGTGGGCCTGCTGTTGCCGGCCAACAGCAAGTACAAGGAAATCGAGGACCTCAAGGCCGCCGATGACGACGTCACCGTGGCGGTGCTGCAAAACGTCTACGCCGAAGAACTGGTCCACCAGGCGCTGCCCAAGGCCAAGGTCGACCAATACGACAGCGTCGACCTGATGTACCAGGCGGTGAACTCCGGCCGCGCCGATGCCGCCGCCACCGACCAATCCTCGGTCAAGTACCTGATGGTGCAGAACCCCGGTCGCTACCGCAGCCCGGCCTACGCCTGGAGCCCGCAAACCTACGCCTGCGCGGTCAAGCGCGGCGACCAGGACTGGCTGAACTTCGTCAACACCACCCTGCACGAGGCCATGACCGGTGTGGAATTCCCCACCTATGCGGCGTCGTTCAAGCAGTGGTTCGGCGTTGAGTTGCCGTCTCCGGCGATCGGTTTCCCTGTTGAATTCAAATGACCCTGTGAGCCCGGGGCGCCCCTCGCGGGCGCACCGTCGAAGGTACTGCCGACCATGAATTATCAGTTGAATTTTGCCGCCGTCTGGCGCGATTTCGACACCTTGCTGGCGGGGCTTGGCCTGGGGCTTTCCCTCGCGCTGGTGTCGATCGCCATCGGTTGCGTGATCGGCCTGGCGATGGCGTTCGCGCTGCTCAGCAAGCATCGCTTGCTGCGGGTGTTGGCCTCGGTGTACGTCACCGTGATCCGCAACACGCCGATCCTGGTGCTGATCCTGTTGATCTACTTCGCCTTGCCGAGCCTGGGCATTCGCCTGGACAAGCTGCCGTCGTTCGTTATCACGCTCTCGCTGTACGCCGGGGCCTACCTGACCGAAGTGTTTCGCGGCGGGCTGTTGAGTATTCACAAGGGCCAGCGCGAAGCAGGGTTGGCGATCGGCCTGGGCGAGTGGCAGGTCAAGGCCTACGTCACCGTGCCGGTGATGCTGCGCAACGTGTTGCCGGCCCTGTCGAACAACTTCATTTCGCTGTTCAAGGACACCTCCCTGGCGGCGGCGATTGCCGTGCCGGAGCTGACCTATTACGCCCGCAAGATCAACGTGGAGAGCTACCGGGTGATCGAAACCTGGCTGGTGACCACGGCCCTGTATGTCGCGGCCTGTTACCTCATTGCCATGCTGCTGCGTTATTTCGAGCAGCGTCTGGCGATCCGCCGTTAGGAGTTTCCCATGTACGAATCCCCCAGTTGGTTGCACGAGTTGTGGGTCGCCCGGGACACTTTGTGGAGTGGCTTCCTGACCAGCGTGCAATGCTCGGCGCTGGCGATTGTGTTGGGCACATTGATCGGTCTCTTCGCCGGGTTGGCGCTGACATACGGGCGGGTCTGGATGCGCGCGCCGTTTCGTTTCTATGTCGACTTGATCCGCGGTACACCGGTGTTCGTGCTGGTGCTGGCTTGCTTCTACATGGCGCCGGCCCTGGGCTGGCAGATCGGTGCGTTCCAGGCCGGTGTGCTGGGCCTGACGCTGTTCTGCGGCTCTCACGTGGCCGAGATCGTGCGCGGCGCCCTGCAGGCGTTGCCCCGTGGGCAGATGGAAGCGAGCCAGGCCATTGGCCTGACATTCCAGCAGGCGCTGGGCTACGTGCTGTTGCCCCAGGCGTTGCGGCAGATCCTGCCGACCTGGGTCAATTCCTCCACCGAGATCGTCAAGGCCTCGACCCTGCTGTCGGTGATCGGTGTGGCCGAGTTGCTGCTCAGCACCCAGCAGATCATCGCCCGGACGTTCATGACCCTGGAGTTCTACCTGTTCGCCGGTTTTCTCTTTTTCATCATCAATTACGCCATCGAGTTGCTCGGGCGGCACATTGAAAAGCGGGTGGCCTTGCCATGACTGATATTTCCCTCTCCAACGCCCAACCGTTGCTGGACATTCGTGGCCTGCGCAAACAATACGGCCCGCTGGAAGTGCTCAAGGGCGTTGACCTGAGCATGCAGCGCGGCAACGTGGTCACGCTGATCGGCTCCAGTGGTTCGGGCAAGACCACGCTGCTGCGTTGCGTCAACATGCTGGAAGAATTCCAGGGCGGCCGGATCATGCTCGACGGCGAGTCAATCGGCTATGACGAGGTGGACGGCAAGCGTGTGCGCCACCCCGAGAAAGTCATCGCCCGGCACCGGGCCATGACCGGCATGGCCTTCCAGCAATTCAACCTGTTCCCGCATTTGACCGCGTTGCAGAACGTCACCCTGGGCCTGCTCAAGGTGAAAAAACTGCCCAAGGACGAAGCCGTGGCCCTGGCCGAAAAATGGCTGGAGCGGGTCGGCCTGCTGGAACGGCGCGATCACTTCCCCGGTCAGTTGTCCGGCGGTCAGCAGCAGCGCGTGGCGATTGCCCGGGCGATTGCGATGAACCCGAGCCTGATGCTGTTCGACGAAGTGACCTCGGCCCTGGATCCGGAACTGGTCGGCGAAGTATTGAACGTGATCAAGGGCCTGGCCGAAGACGGCATGACCATGCTGCTGGTGACCCACGAGATGCGCTTTGCCTTCGAAGTCTCGGACAAGATCGTCTTCATGAACCAGGGCCGCATCGAAGAGCAGGGGCCGCCGAAGCAATTGTTCGAGCGACCGCAATCGCCGCGCCTGGCGGAATTCCTCAAGAACACCCGTTTTTAACTTCCATTCAACAAGGAGATAAATCCATGAGCATTACCCGTTACGGCACCGGCAGCACCGCAGGCGGCGGCCAGCCACGGCCCTTCGCCCGCGCCGTGGAGGCCGATGGCTGGCTGCACGTGTCCGGCCAGGTGCCGGCAGTGAACGGCGAAATCATCGTAGGCGGTATCGTCGAGCAGACCCACCAGACCATGAAGAACCTGATCGCCATTCTCCAAGAGGCCGGTTATGGCCTGGAAGATGTGGTTCGCTGCGGTGTCTGGCTGGAAGACCCGCGGGATTTCTGGAGCTTCAACAAGGTGTTCGGTGAGTATTTCAGCCCGGAACACGCCCCGGCGCGGGCGTGTGTGCAGGCGAGCATGATGGTCGATTGCAAGGTCGAGATCGACTGTGTGGCCTACAAGAAAAAGGCCTGACCACGATTTTCTGGCGAATTCACTTCTGTGGCGAGGGAGCTTGCTCCCGCTGGCCTGCGCAGCAGGCCCATTCTTTACGACCGCTGCGCAGCCGAGCGGGAGCAAGCTCCCTCGCCACAATAAAGATACATGCGATTATGGGTGAAATTTCAGGAACCAAAGACATGACCGAAGACACCATCAAACGCCGGGCCCGGGGATTGGATCGGGCGTTCGATATCCTCGATTTCCTCAAGGAGATCGGCCAGCCGTTGCGCCCGAACGACATCGCCAGCGGCATCGGCAGCCCCAAGTCCACGGTCTATGAGCTGGTGGCGTCGCTGCTGGAGCGTCGCATCCTCGAGCCGGTGGGCAAGGATGGCCATGTCTACCTGGGGCGCCAGTTGTACTTTCTCGGCCAGGCGCATTTGCGGCATTTCGACCTGAGCCGCGAAGCCGACCAGGCCTTGCAGGACATCGTCCGGCAGACCCGGGAAACCGCGCAGATGTGCCTGCTCAATGGGCGCAAATACACGGTCGCGCTGATGAAGGAGGGCGAGCGGCACTTTCGCATCTCTTCGGACATCGGTGAAAACGCGCCGATCCCCTGGACGGCCTCCGGTCGCCTGTTGCTGGCGCATCTGAGCGACCAGCAGATCATCGACCTGATCGACCCCGATGACTTCATCCTGCCGGACGGCGAACGTCTGCCGCTGGAGCGGTTTCTAGGAGAGATCCGCCAGGCCGGCATCGATGGATTTTTCTCCTTCGATAGCGTTGCCGACACCTTCACCCACTGCTTCGCCGCACCGGTCAAAGACCCCAACGGCGTGGCCATCGCGACCCTGTGCATCGTCGCCCCGAGGGCTGACGCCAAGAACAATTACGCTGACTACCGCCGGGTGCTGATCGAAAGCGCCAACCACCTGGCCCGTCGCATCAACGAATAGACAGCCTTGGCTGTGTGAGGAGTTCGAACATGTCTTCTGCCATTACTAACGCGGGCGTCGAGAAGGGCGCCGCGCCCATCGGCGCTCATTTGCTGCGGGACGTGAGCCTGCCGGCGCTGGTGCTGCATCGCGAGGCCCTGGAGCACAACATCCGATGGATGCAGAAATTTGTCAGTGACAGCGGTGCGCAGCTGGCGCCCCACGGCAAGACCAGCATGACCCCGGCGTTGTTTCGTCGCCAGATCGAAGCCGGCGCCTGGGGCCTGACTTTGGCCACGGCGGTGCAGACCCGTGCCGCCTACGCCCATGGCGTACGGCGCGTGCTGATGGCCAATCAATTGGTCGGCAAGCCCAACATGGCATTGATCGCCGATCTGCTGGCCGACCCGGCGTTCGAATTCCATTGCATGGTCGATCATCCGGACAACGTCGCCCAGCTCGGCGCTTATTTCGCTTCTCGCGGCGTGCGGCTGAACGTGATGATCGAATACGGCGTCGTCGGCGGTCGTTGCGGTTGCCGTACCGAAGCCGAGGTGCTGGCCCTGGCCGAGGCCATCGGAGCGCAACCGGCACTGGCATTGACCGGCATCGAAGGCTATGAAGGGGTCATCCACGGTGATCATGCCGTCAGCGGCATCCGCGCATTCGCCGCTTCCCTGGTGGGGCTGGCCATGCAGTTGCAGGACAGCGGCGCGTTTGCCATCGACAAACCCATCATCACCGCCTCGGGGTCGGCCTGGTACGACTTGATCGCTGAATCTTTCGAAGCCCGCAACGCCCAGGGACGTTTCCTCAGCGTGCTGCGCCCCGGCAGTTACGTGGCCCACGACCATGGCATCTACAAGGAGGCCCAGTGCTGCGTACTGGAGCGGCGCAGCGATTTGCACGAAGGCTTGCGTCCGGCCCTGGAAGTCTGGGCCCACGTGCAGTCGATGCCAGAGCCGGGCTTCGCGGTGATCGCCGTGGGCAAGCGCGACGTGGCCTACGACGCCGGGCTGCCGGTGCCGCTCAAGCGCTATAGACCCGAGGCTGATTCGGTGACGGGTGACGACGTCAGCGCTTGCAAGGTGACGGCGGTGATGGACCAGCATGCGTTCATGACGGTGGCGCCAGGGGTCGAGCTGCGGGTCGGGGACATCATTGCGTTCGGGACCTCCCACCCGTGCCTGACATTCGACAAGTGGCGGGTGGGGTGCCTGGTGGATGAGGGGTTGCGGGTGGTTGAGCTTATGGAGACTTGTTTCTAAGGCTTGAGAGCGAGTCGCGGCTATCGCGAGCAGGCTCGCTCCCACATTGGATTCGTTGTGGATACAAAACCAGTATTCACCCACGATCCCTGTGGGAGCGAGCTTGCTCGCGATAGCGGTCCGTAATACACCACCGAACCATCAGGACCATCCATGAGCAACACTAAACCCCGCATCGCCCTGATCGGCGAATGCATGATCGAACTGCAACACCGCGCCGACGGCAGCCTGCAGCAAAGCTTCGGCGGCGACACACTGAACACTGCGGTGTATCTGTCCCGTGCGTTGGGCGACGAAGGCTCGGTGGATTACGTCACCGCCCTGGGCGATGACTCTTTCAGCGATGCCATGTGCCAGAGCTGGGCTTCGGAAAACATCGGGTTGGAAAGGGTCCAGCGTTTGCCCGGTCGTCTGCCGGGCCTGTATTGCATCCAGACCGATGCGGCGGGCGAGCGGCGTTTCCTGTACTGGCGCAACGAGGCTGCCGTGCGGGATTGCTTCACCACGCCGGCCGCCGTGCCGATCCTGGAAGCGTTGCCCGGATACGACGTGCTGTATTTCAGCGGCATCACCCTGGCGGTGATTGGCGAGCAGGGCCGGCGCAAACTCATCGAGACCCTGATCGAGGCACGGCGCCGGGGCGCGCAGGTGGTGTTCGACAACAATTACCGGCCACGGCTCTGGGCCTCGGTCGAGGCGGCCCGGGCGGCCTATCGCAGCGTATTGCCCTATGTGGAGCTGGCGTTGCTGACCGTGGATGACGAACAATCACTGTTCGGTCATGCCGACAGTGACGCAGTGTTCATCGCCTATGAACAACTGGGGACACCGGAAGTGGTACTCAAGCGCGGCGCCGAGGCGTGCCTGATTCGTTGTGATGGCCGGTCTTATGACGTGCCGGCCCAACGGGTAGAGCGCGTGGTGGATACGACAGCGGCGGGGGACTCGTTCAGCGCCGCCTACCTGGCGAGTCGCTTGCTGGGGGGCAGCCCGGCGGAGGCGGCCGAGGCCGGGCATTTGCTGGCGAGCCGGGTGATCCAGGTGCCGGGGGCATTGATACCGAGATGATCTGGCCAGCCAAAACCCTGTGGGAGCGAGCTTGCTCGCGATTGCGGTGTGCCAGTCAATATTAATGCAGCTGACCTGACGCCTTCGCGAGCAAGCTCGCTCCCACAGGCGCTCGGTATCGCTTCAATCCCTATAAAACACCTGCACCAGGTGATAGCCAAACTTGCTCTTGATCGGCCCATGCACCACCCGCAGTGGTTTCTTGAAGATCACCGCGTCGATGGCGCCGACCATTTGCCCGGGCCGCACTTCACCCAGGTCGCCGCCGCGCTTGCCGGAGGGGCAGGTGGAGTATTTCTTTGCCAACACGTCGAACGCTTCGCCCTTGGCGATGCGTTGTTTGAGCTGTTCGGCTTCTTCGGCGGTTTTCACCAGGATATGGCGGGCTTGGGCTTTCATTGCGGCACAGACCTGAAGGGGGCGAAAGGGCGGCGATTATGCCTCAAGTCAGTGGTCATGGTTGATCATCGTCCGAATCTTGTTGGCCAACAGGTCCAGGGTAAACGGCTTGGCGACCATGTCCATGCCCTGATCCAGGAAACCTTGACGTTCGGCGGCTTTCTGCGCATAGCCGGTCATGAACAGCACCTTCAAGCCGGGCCGGTGCTGACGGGCGATTTCCGCCAGCTGGCGGCCGTTCATGCCCGGCAGACCGACGTCGGTCACCAGCAGATCGATGCGTTGCTCGGATTCGAGCAATACCAGCGCCCGCTTGGCGTCCTCGGCTTCGAGGGCGGTGTAGCCCAGGGTGGCGAGCAGGTCGAGCACCAGCATGCGCACCGCCGGTTCGTCCTCCACCAGCAACACCGTTTCGCCGGCGATGGCGGGCGGAGCGTCGGTGGTAGTCGGTGCCGTTGCCTGTTCCGCCGGCGCGACGTGCAGGCGCGGCAGGTACAACTGCACGCGCGTACCTTGGCCCGGGACACTGTCCAGGCTCAGGTGACCGCCAGATTGCTGGGCGAAACCATAAATCATCGACAGCCCCAGGCCGGTGCCCTGGCCGATGGGCTTGGTAGTGAAAAACGGATCGAAGGCCTTTGCCAACACGGCGGGGGTCATGCCGCTGCCGTTGTCGCGCACGGCGATCATCACGTAATCGCCGGCCTTCACCGGCTCCAGCGTGCTGATGTCGCTGCCGTCGAGGTAGACGTTGGCGGTCTCGATGTTCAACTCGCCGCCATCGGGCATCGCGTCCCGGGCGTTGATGACCAGGTTGAGCAAGGCGTTTTCCAATTGGCTGGCATCGGTGCTGACCGGCCACAACTCGCCGGCCAGTTGCAGTCGCAGCACAATGTGATCGCCGGTGGTGCGGCTCAGCAGGTCTTCAAGCGAGCGAACCAGCGTATTGGCATCCAGAGGCTTGCGGTCCAGTGACTGGCGTCGGGAAAAAGCCAGCAGGCGGTGGGTCAGGGCGGCGGCGCGGTTGGCCGATGAAATCGCAGCTTCGGTAAAACGGCCGATCTCGGCGGCACGACCTGAGGCGATGTAGCGCTGCATCAAGTCGAGGCTGCCGAGGATGCCAGTGAGCATGTTGTTGAAGTCATGGGCGATGCCGCCGGTGAGTTGGCCCACGGCTTCCATCTTCTGCGCATGGCGCAGGGCTTCTTCGGCGCGTTCGCGTTCGAACATCTCGCTTTGCAGTCGATGGTTGGCCTCGGCTAGCTGCTGGGTGCGGGCGATCACCCTTTCTTCCAGCGTTTCGTTGAGGTGGCGCAGGGCTTCCTCGGTTTTCTTGCGCTCGGTTTCGTCGATGACAAAAATGTAAAAACCGTTCACCGATCCGTCGGCGCCACGGCGTGGCAGGTAGTTGATCAACGCATGGCGCGGCCGGCCGTCGCGGTGGGGCGACTCTACGGTGAAACTGCACGGCTTGCCCGCCAGGGCGTCGGCGATCTGTTCGGCTCGGGCGGCGTAGGCCTCGTCGCCGATGACCTCACGGATGGTCTTGCCGTAGAGCTCTTGCGGCGTCAGCCCGTACCAATTCAGGTAGGCACTGTTGTTCAGCCGGAAACGCTCCTCGCGG
The DNA here is from genome assembly GCF_054130985.1 of Pseudomonas sp. R4-84. Taxonomy (NCBI): domain Bacteria; kingdom Pseudomonadati; phylum Pseudomonadota; class Gammaproteobacteria; order Pseudomonadales; family Pseudomonadaceae; genus Pseudomonas; species Pseudomonas sp. R4-84. The sequence goes on along the minus strand of NZ_CP096390.1, from coordinate 3,356,985 downwards.
TCGACGTAGCCGATCAGCACCGGCATGGCGTTGATGATCAGTTGCAGCTCGGTCTGGCTCTGGCGCAAGGCATGTTCGGTGCGCTTGCGTTCGGTCAGGTCCAGCGCCGCGCCGAGAAAGCGCTTGGGCCGGCCATGGCGATCCTTGTAGCAACGTCCACGCACGAACACCCAGCGCAGCTCGCCGTGGGGCTGCTGCAGCCGATACTCCTCGGCGTACTCGGTGCCATGGGTGATGCAGTGCTTGATGCTGCGCGCAACCATCGCCCGATCTTCCGGGTGGACGCCCTCGAGATAGGCGCTGATGGGCAATTGCCGTGACAGGGCCGGGTCGACGCCATGGAGGAGGGCAAAATGCGCATCGGCGATGAAGCGATCCTCGCCGATGTCCCAGTCCCAGGTGCCCAACGCATCGGTGGCCGCCAAGGCCAGTTGCAAGCGTTCTTCGCTTTCCTGCTGGGCCTTGAGGCTGGCCTCGGAGCGCCGTTCGAATTCCTGAGCCAGGCGTCGCCGCTCGCCCGTCTCGATGGCAGTGATCAGTATTCCGGCGACGCTGGCGTTTTCGTCATGGATCGGGCTGTAGGTCAGGTCCAGCCAGACATCGCAGAGGCGGCCGCCAAATGGCATGCGCCAACGTTGATCGCGGCAGGTGCGCACCCGGCCCTGCAACACGCTGCGATAAACCCCTTCGGTTTCGCTGCGAAGTTCGGGCCAGGCCGTGTGGGTTGGCTGGCCAAACGCCCTGGGGTGCTTGTCGCCGACCAATCGCGCATAGGCGTCGTTGTACAGATGGATCAACTGCGGCCCCCACAGCACGGCCATCGGCATGGGCGAATGGACCACGATGTCCACGGCGGTGCGCAGGCTCGGGGGCCAGGTTTCTTGGGCGCCCAGCGGGCTGGAAGTCCAGTCCAGACGGGCGATCAACTGCTGTGTGTCGCTGCTGGCAGGTACTGCATTCATCACGGGAATCCCTGGATGTCATGTCGATGCTGCGGCTTCTACTATCCTCTGAAGAAGGTAAGCGCGGGTTGATCTGAAGTTTTTCTGGCTCGGGTCAGCGTGTCCATTGAAGTTCGCGGAAGTTTTTATAGTCATGGAAATTGATCCTTTACTGCGAGTCCTGGCAAGCCAGGACGGCTCCGACCTCTACATGTCCACCGGCGCGCCGCCCTGCGCGCGTTTCGAAGGTGTGCTCAAGCCGCTGAGCAACCAGGCGTTCAAGGTTGGCGACATCGCTGGGCTTGCCGAGTCATTGATGGACGCCGAACAGCGCCTTGAGTTCGATCGGGAATTGGAAATGAACCTGGCGATCTCCCTGGCCGGTGTCGGACGGTTTCGCGTCAACATCTTCAAACAGCGCAATGACGTGTCCATGGTCATACGCAACGTCAAGCTGGATATCCCGCGTTTCGAAGACCTGAAGCTGCCCAAGGTGCTGCTCGAAACCATCATGCACAAACAAGGGCTCATGCTGTTCGTCGGCGCCACGGGCTCGGGCAAATCCACATCACTGGCGGCGCTGATCGACTACCGCAACCGCAACAGCAGCGGCCATATCATCACCATCGAGGACCCGGTGGAATATATTCACCGGCACAAGAAATCCATCGTCAACCAGCGAGAAGTCGGTGTGGATACCCGCAGCTTCCACGCCGCTCTCAAGAACACCCTGCGCCAGGCGCCGGACGTAGTGCTGATCGGCGAAATACGCGACCGCGAGACCATGGAACACGCCTTGGCCTTCGCCGACACCGGCCATCTGGTGATTTCCACCCTGCATGCCCATAACGCCAACCAGGCCCTGGACCGGGTGGTCAATTTCTTCCCGGAAGAACGCCGGCCGCAACTGCTGCAGGATCTGGGCAACAACCTCAAGGCGTTTGTCTCCCAGCGGCTGGTGCGCACCCGCACCGGCCAGCGGCGGGCGGCCGTGGAGGTGATGCTCGGCTCGCCCACGGTGGCCGACCTGATCCGTCGCAACGAGTTGGGCGAGCTCAAAGGCATCATGGAAAAATCCGAGGAACTGGGGATGCAAACGTTCGACCAGGCGCTGTTCAACCTGGTGGTGGAAGGGGCGATCGATGAAGAAGAGGCGTTGAAGAACGCCGACTCTGCGAACAATCTGCGCTTGCGGCTCAAGCTCCATGCCGAATCGGGAGCGGCGCCACCGGCTGAGCCGTCGGCGGGCGGGGAATGGGGGCTCATGGACTGATCGGTTTGTAGTGCGACCGCGTTATCGTTCATCGCGAGCAGGCTCGCTACCACAAGGGATTTGGGTGCAAACGGTCCCCTGTGGGAGCGAGCTTGCCCGCGATGAGGCCCTCAAGCCCAGCAAAACATTCAGATCAGGTCGCAAGCTCCACCCGCCCACGAAACTGCTCCAGCGCCTCGGGATTGGCCAGTGCATCGGTGTTCTTTACCGCCTCGCCATGCACCACGTTGCGCACCGCCAGTTCCACCACCTTGCCGCTGATGGTGCGTGGGATATCGTTGACCGCGAGGATTTTCGCCGGCACGTGGCGCGGTGTAGTGTTGGCGCGGATGACCTGGCGGATCTTCTGCTCCAAGGCGTCGTCCAGCACCAAGCCCTCTCGCAGGCGCACAAACAGCACCACCCGCACATCACCCTGCCATTGCTGGCCGACGGCAACGCTGTCCAGGACTTCCTCGACTTTTTCCACCTGCCGATAGATTTCCGCCGTGCCGATGCGCACACCACCGGGGTTGAGCACCGCGTCGGAGCGGCCGTGGATCAGCAGGCCGCCGTGGGGCAGCTCTTCGGCGTAGTCCCCCTGGGCCCACACGCCCGGGAACTGGCTGAAATAGGAGGCGCGAAGTTTCTCCCGCTGGGGATCATTCCACAGCCCGATGGGCATCGCCGGGAAATGCCGGGTGCAGACCAGTTCGCCTTTTTCGCCAACCACCGCTTCGCCGGCTTCGTTCCATACCTGCACGGCCATGCCCAGGCTCTTGCCTTGCATCTCGCCGCGGCGCACAGGGGCCAGCGGATTGCCGTTGACGAAGCACGACACGATGTCAGTGCCGCCGGACATCGAGGCCAGGCAAACATCGGCCTTGAAGTCGCGGTAGACATAATCGTAACTGTGGGGCGCCAAGGCTGATCCCGTGGACAGGATCGTCCTCAGGCTGCCCAGGTCGTGGGTCTGGCGTGGCTTGATGCCTTGGCTTTCCAGGGCGGCCAGGTATTTGGGGCTGGTGCCGAATACGCTGATGCCTTGTCGGTCGATCAGGTCGAGCAGGCGTTCCGGGCTGGGGTGGAACGGCGACCCGTCATAGAGCACAACCGCGCTGCCCACGGCCAGCGCCGACACCAGCCAATTCCACATCATCCAGCCGCAGGTGGTGTAGTAGAACAGCCGGTCTTCGGGGCCCAGGTCGACGTGCAGGCCATGTTCCTTGAGATGTTGCAGCAGCACGCCACCGGTGCCGTGGACGATGCACTTCGGCACGCCGGTGGTGCCGCTGGAATAGAGAATGTACAGCGGGTGATCGAACGGCACGGGGTTGAACACCGGCTCGCCGCCGCATTGGTAGAAACCGTCCCACAGGGCCACGCGGGCTGGGGTCTTGAAATCTTCGACGCGAACGTCGGGCTGGGCGTAGGGCAGTACGATCAATTGTTGCAGCGACGGTAGCCGTTCGAGTATTTCGTTGACCTTGGGCCGCTGGTCGATGGTTTTCCCGGCGTAGCGATAGCCGGCGCAGGTGATCAGGACCTTGGGTTCTATCTGACCGAACCGGTCGATGACGCCCTGGGTGCCGAAATCCGGCGATGAACATGACCAGATGGCGCCCAGGCTGGTGGTGGCGAGCATGCACACCAGCGTCTGCCAGGTGTTGGGCATGCAAGCGGCGACCCGATCGCCCTGGGTCACGCCAGCGCCTTGCAGGCTTTTTTGCAGGCCGGCGACATGGGCGGCGAGATCGGCCCAGGTCAGCGTTTCTTCGCCGCCGTTTTCATCGAGTGCGACCACTGCCACGGCGCTGTCGCGGCGACGCAACAAGTGTTCGGCGAAATTCAGCGTCGCCCCTGGGAACCAGCGGGCACTGGGCATCTGCGGGCCTTCGTCGAGCACCGCGCCAGGCGCTTGATGGAAGCGGATCTCGAAGAAGTCGACGATGGCCTGCCAGAAGGCTTCGCGGTGGTCGGTGCTCCAGGCATGCAGGGTCGGGTAGTCGTTGAGTTGCAGCGAGTGCCGTTCGTTGACGAACCGGCGAAAGGCGTCCATTCGCGACTGGGCGATGCGTTCGGGGCTGGGGTGCCAAAGGATGTCGGACATGGTTTGCCTCTTGTTTTGGGGCTTACAAATAGTTCAGCACAAGGCGCCGGATGTGGCGAGGGAGCTTGCTCCCGCTGGCCTGCGAAGCGGGCCCAAGAGGCGCCTGCTGCGCAGCCGAGCGGGAGCAAGCCCCCTCGCCACAAAAGCTCGACGACGCGGCGTTATTGAGCCAACCACCCACCATCAATATTCCACGCCGCGCCCCGCACCTGGCTGCCCGCTTCACTGCACAGGAACAGCACCAGCTCACCCAACTGCGGCGGGGTCACGAACTCCAGGGACGGTTGCTTCTCGGCCAGCAGATCATGCTGGGCCTGTTGCGGGTCCACACCCGTGGCGATGCGGTCGTCGATCTGCTTCTGCACCAGCGGCGTCAGGACCCAGCCCGGGCAGATGGCGTTGCACGTGACGTTGCTGGCGGCAGTCTCCAGGCCCACTACTTTGGTCAACCCGATCACCCCGTGCTTGGCCGCGACGTACGCCGCCTTGCCCACCGAACCGACCTGGCCATGCACCGAGGCAATGTTGACGATCCGTCCCCAGCCCTTGGCGCGCATGCCCGGAAGGCTCAGGCGGGTGGCGTGGAACACCGAGGACAGGTTGATCGCAATGATCGAGTCCCAGCGCTCCACCGGGAAATCCTCCACGGCCGCCACGTGCTGGATGCCGGCATTGTTCACCAGGATGTCGACGCCGCCGAATTCGCGCTCGGCGTAGGCGAGCATGTCGGCGATCTGCGCGGGGTCGCTGACGTCGGCCGGATGATGGCCGACCTTGACGCCGTGTCGAGCGACTTCGGCGACCACCGCCGAAGCATCGCCAAAGCCGTTGAGGATCAGGTTGGCGCCGGCCTTGGCCAGGCTCAGGGCGATGCCCAGGCCGATGCCGCTGGTTGAGCCGGTGACCAGGGCCGTCTTGCCGGAAAGGGTGGTTGTCATGGGAACCTCACACAATGCCAGTGGCGTAAAACACACCGATCACGAAGAACACCGCGAGGGTCTTGATCAGCGTAATACAGAAAATGTCTTTGTAGGCTTCACGGTGGGTCAGGCCCGTGACCGCCAGCAAGGTGATGACCGCGCCGTTGTGGGGCAGGGTGTCCATGCCGCCGCTGGCCATGGCCGCTACCCGGTGCAGCACTTCCAGTGGAATGTTGGCGGCGTTGGCGGCGCTGATGAAGGTTTGCGACATCGCCGCCAGGGCGATGCTCATGCCACCCGACGCGGACCCGGTGATGCCCGCCAGCAGCGTCACGGTCACGGCTTCGTTGACCAGCGGATTGGGGATGTTCTTGAGCCAGTCGGCGAGCACCAGGAAGCCCGGCAGGGAGGCGATCACCGCACCGAAACCGTATTCCGACGCGGTGTTCATGGCCGCGAGCAACGCACCGCCCACCGCGCTCTTGCTGCCTTCGGCCAGCTTGCTGCGAATGGCTCGGAAGCCGAACAACAGCACCATGACGATGCCCACCAGCAAGGCCGCTTGCACGGCCCAGATCGCCGTGAGCTTGGCGATGTCGCTGGTCACCGGCGCTGCCATGCCCGGCAGGGCCAGGCTATGGGTCTTGCCGTACCACTGTGGGATCCACTGGGTGAACAGCAGGTTCATGACCCCTACCGCCAGCAATGGCGAAACGGCGATCCAGGGGTTGGGCAGCTTGATGTCTTCGGCGGTTTCCGGCTCGTTGCGCAGCTCGGTACCGTAGCCTTCGCCCGTGCGCTGGGCCTTGTTGCGTTGGCGCTGCAAGAACAGCATGCCGAAGCTGAACACGAATATCGTACCGATCACCCCCAGCCACGGCGCTGCCCAGGCAGTGGTATTGAAGAAGGTGCTGGGGATGATGTTCTGGATCTGTGGCGTGCCGGGCAGGGCGTCCATCGTGAACGAAAAAGCGCCGAGGGCGATGGTGGCCGGGATCAGCCGCTTGGGAATGTTGCTCTGGCGGAACATCTCGGCCGCGAACGGATAAACCGCAAAGACCACGACGAACAGCGACACGCCGCCATAGGTGAGCAGCGCGCACACCAGCACGATCACCAGCATGGCCTGGCGCGTGCCCAGCAGGCGAATCGCCGCCGCGACGATGGAGCGGGAAAACCCCGACAGCTCGATCAGCTTGCCGAACACGGCGCCGAGCAGGAACACCGGGAAGTAGAGTTTGATGAAGCCGACCATCTTGTCCATGAACACCCCGGTGAAGGCTGGGGCAACGGCGGACGGATCGGTGAGCAACACCGCGCCGAGGGCGGCGATGGGGGCAAAAAGAATGACGCTGTAGCCACGGTAGGCGGCAACCATCAGCAGCGTGAGGGCTGCCAAGGCAATGATCACACTCATGGTGTGTCTCCTGGATTGTTATTTTTGTGGGTGATGCGGTGGGGAGGGCTATAGCGAGTTTTGTGCCAGTTGTTTAACTTATTGAAATGTAAGGAATTTATTGAGGTGGGCGACGTGAGCTGGGAAAGTGCGTCTCTGTTTTGAGATTTTTGTTGGAATTACTGGCCTCATCGCGAGCAGGCTCGCTCCTACAGGTGAACGACGATGGCAGGGAGAACGCCAGTTCCTGTGGGAGCGAGCCTGCTCGCGATGAGCGCGAAGCGCTCCAAACCATATGTCCAAATATGGAGAATTGAGTCTCTCTACTGAGACTCAGCAATCCCCAGCGCCACCATTTTCTTGTAAAGCGTCGACCGCCCCAGTCCCAACCGCTCGGCTGCCTCAATCACCCGCCCACCGCATTGCGCGAGGGTGGTCTCGATCAAATGTCGATCGAATCGGGCCCGGGCCTGGCTGAAGGTTTCCTGGGGCAACGGCTCGAGGCTCGGACTCGCCGCGCGTACCACCGGCGTGAAAGTACCGATGGCGGCACGAATGTCGGCGGCGGTGAGCATCAGGTCGTCGCTGAGCAGCGCGGCCCGTTCCAGCACGTTGCGCAACTCCCGGATGTTGCCCGGCCAGGCGTGCTGGCCCAGCAGGTCGAGGGCGTCGGGATTCAGTTCGTGCTGGCTGCGCAATTCTTCGAGGATCGCCTCGCTCAGGGCCGGCAGGTCATCCAGGCGTTCGCGCAGCGGCGGGACCTGGATGGGCAGCACATTGAGGCGGTAATACAGATCCGCCCGGAATTCGCCACGCTGGATCGCCGCCTCCAGGTTGGTGGAGGTCGCGGCAATCACCCGAACATCGCTTTGCAGTACTTCATTGGAGCCGACCGGTTCGTATTCCTTTTCCTGCAACACGCGCAGCAGTTTGCTTTGCAAGGGCAGCGGCATATCGCCGATTTCGTCGAGGAACAATGTGCCGCCCTGGGCGATTTGCAGCTTGCCGGCGCGGCCCTTGCGGTCGGCACCGGTGAAGGCGCCTGGCGCGGTGCCGAAGAATTCGGCTTCCAGCAAGGATTCGGGGATGGCGGCGCTGTTGATGCTGACAAACGCCTTGTGCGCACGCGGCGAAGCACCGTGAATCGCCTGGGCCAGAAGCTCCTTGCCGGTGCCGGTTTCGCCGAGGAGCAACACCGGGGAGTCGGTGCTGGCGCTGCGCCGGGCACGGCGCTTGACCTCGAGTCCCGCAGCGCTGGTGCCGATGAAATGGGCAAAGTTGTACTTGGTCTGCCGTGCCCGCAACAGCGAGCGGGTAGAGGCCAGTTCTTCCTGCATGCTCAGGTAGCGCTTGAGCATCGGCGACAGGCTGCGCAACTCGTCGAACAGGGCAAAACCGATGGCGCCGATCACCGCGCCGGCGCTGTCATGGATCGGCAGGCGCATCACCACCAGCGGTTCCTTGGGCGTGTCCTGCATGTCCAGCAGGATCGGCCGCCCGGTACGCACCACCTCTCGCAACAAGCTGCCCGGAATGACGCTTTCGCAAGCCCGGCCGATGGCCTCTTGCGCCGAATTCAGGCCGAAGCGACGAGCGTAGCGCTCGTTCATCCAGACGATGTTTGCATCGCGGTCGACGATCACCGTGCCTTCGCTGGACTGCTCGATGATTTCGAACAACGAGCGGATCGCCAGCGTACGCACGCGCTTGTAATCCTTGAGGCTTTCGGTGGAGTTCATGATCGGATCCGGGTTGTGTGTTGCTTGTCAGGCCCCCATCGCGAGCAAGCTCGCCCCCACATTTGGCCTTCAGTGCAACACCGGCCAATGTGGGAGCGAGCTTGCTCGCGATGGGCGCGACACGAAGCTACGCCATGCGCCGCATTATGCCCACTCTGGATGCGCCGCCGCCAACAACTCCTTGGTATACGGGTGCTGGGGTGAATCGAACACATCATGGCTGGGGCCTTGCTCGACCACCTTGCCGTCCTTGATCACGATCATGTCGTGGGCCAGGGCGCGGACCACCGCCAGGTCGTGACTGATGAACAGGTAGGTCAGGCCGTATTTTTCCTGGAGCTGGCGGAGCAGGGCGACCACCTGCTTTTGCACGGTGCGGTCGAGGGCGGACGTAGGTTCGTCAAGCAGGATCAGGGCGGGCTTGAGCACCAATGCCCGGGCAATGGCGATGCGTTGGCGCTGCCCACCGGAAAACTCGTGGGGGTAGCGATGCCGGCTCTGCGGGTCGAGGCCGACCTCCTTGAGCGCCTGGATCACCTGGGCTTCGCATTGCTCGGCACTGGACCGGCTGTGGACTTCCAGGCCTTCACTGATGATCTGTTGCACTGACATTCGCGGGCTGAGGCTGCCGAACGGGTCCTGGAAGACGATCTGCATCTGCTTGCGCCATGGCCGAAGCTCTTTATGCGACAGATGATCAAGCGCCTGGCCCTGGAAGCGAATGCTGCCTTCGGACTCTATCAGCCGCAGGATGGCCTGGCCGAGAGTGGATTTGCCGGAACCGGATTCGCCGACGATGCCCAGGGTCTTGCCACGCTGGATATTCAGGCTGATGCCGTCCACGGCTTGCAGGTACTGCTTGCGCCGGAAGAATCCGCCACCGAGGGGAAAGCTGACGCGCAGTTCCTGCACTTGCAGGACGTCTTCGCGTTCGTCCCGGGGCAGGGCTTCGCCTTCCGGTTCAGCGTTCAGCAGTTCGCAGCTATAAGGGTGGCGCGGGGCGCTGAACAAGGTTTCGCAGGGGGCCTGCTCGACAATTTCCCCGGCTTTCATTACGCAAACCCGCTGCGCGATGCTGCGCACCAGGTTGAGGTCGTGGCTGATCAGCAGCAGGGACATGCCCAGGCGCTGCTGCAACGATTTGAGCAGCAGCAGGATCTTGCGCTGCACCGTTACGTCCAGGGCGGTGGTCGGTTCGTCGGCGATCAGAAGCTCCGGCTCGCAGGCCAGGGCCATGGCGATCATGACGCGCTGGCGCTGGCCGCCCGATAGCTGGTGCGGATAGGCCTTGAGTCGTTCGGCGGGTTTCTGGATGCCGACCAGGGCCAGCAATTCCAGGATGCGCTGGCGCGCGGCCTTGCCGCCCAGGCCGCGATGCAACATCAGTGTTTCGCCGATCTGCTTTTCGACGCTGTGCAGCGGATTCAGCGAAGTCATCGGCTCCTGGAAGATCATTGCGATCCGATTGCCGCGCAGTTCCCGTAGCGTCTTGGCCTCGGCACCCACCAGTTCTTCGCCGCGATAGCAAATGCTGCCGGTGGTGCGCGTGCCGGTTTCCGGCAGCAGTTGCAGGATGGAATGGGCCGTCACCGACTTGCCGGAGCCCGACTCGCCCACCAGCGCCAGGCATTCGCCTTGGCGGATGTCCAGGCACAGGTTGCGCACCACCGTCTGGCCGTTGAAGGCCACGCTCAGGTCACGGATTTCGATCAGGTTTTCGCTCATCTAAAGGTTCCGCTCATGACCGAGGGTCGAACGCGTCTCGCAACGCTTCGCCGATAAACACCAACAGAGAAAGAATCAGCGCCAAAGTAAAAAACGCCGTCAGCCCCAGCCACGGCGCTTGCAGGTTCTGCTTGCCCTGCGCGATCAGCTCACCCAGGGATGCGCTGCCGGCCGGCATGCCGAATCCCAGGAAATCCAGCGCTGTCAGGGTGGAGATCGCCCCGGTGAGAATGAACGGCAGGTAGCTCAGGGTGGCGTTCATGGCATTGGGCAGTATGTGCCTCACGATGACCTTGCGGTCGGTCAGGCCCAGCGCCCGCGCGGCTTTCACGTATTCGAGGTTGCGCCCGCGCAGGAATTCGGCACGCACCACGTCCACCAGCGCGAGCCAGGAGAACAGCGCCATGATACCCAGCAGCCACCAGAAGTTAGGCTCGACGAAACCCGACAGGATGATCAGCAGGTAAAGCACCGGCAAACCGGACCAGACTTCTAGCAGGCGTTGCCCCAGCAGGTCCACCCAGCCGCCGTAGTAACCTTGCAGGGCACCGGCGGCGATGCCGATCAGCGCGCTGATGGCGGTCAGCGCCAGGGCGAACAGGATCGACACCCGCGCGCCGAATATGACGCGTGCCATCACGTCCCGTGCCTGGTCGTCGGTGCCCAGCCAGTTCACGCTCGACGGCGGGCTTGGGGCCGGCCGCTCAAGGTCATAGTTGGGCGTGTCGTCGCTGAAAGGAATAGGCGGAAACAGCAGCCAGCCGTTGCCCTGGTGAATCAGGTCCTGCACATAGCTGCTGCGATAGTCAGCCTGGAACGGCAATTGACCGCCGAACTGCTGTTCGGTGTAGCGCTTGAACACCGGGAAATACAACGAGCCTTGGTAGCTCACCACCAAGGGCTTGTCATTGGCGATCAATTCCCCACCCAGGGTCAAGACGAAAAGCCCGATGAACAGCCACAGCGACCACCAGCCGCGACGGTTTTTCCTGAAGCGTTCGAAACGCCGCCGCCCCAGGGGCGATAACTTGAACATCAGGCGTTCCTCGCGGCGAAGTCGATGCGCGGGTCCACCAGGGTGTAGCAAAGATCGCCGATGAGTTTGATCAGCAGGCCGAACAACGTGAAGATGAACAGCGAGCCGAACACCACTGGATAGTCCCGGGACACGGCGGCCTCATAGCTCATGCGTCCCAGGCCGTCGAGGGAGAAGATCACCTCGATCAGCAAAGAACCGGCGAAGAACACGCTGATGAACGCCTGGGGAATGCCCGACACCACCAGTAGCATGGCATTGCGAAACACGTGTCCATACAGCACGCGTCGTTCACTCATCCCCTTGGCTCGCGCCGTGACCACGTATTGGCGGGTGATTTCGTTGAGGAACGAGTTCTTGGTCAGGATCGTCAGGGTAGCGAAGCCGCCGATGACCAACGACGTGACGGGCAGCACCAGGTGCCAGAAATAGTCGGCGACCTTGCCCAGCGTCGAAAGGGACTCGAAGTTGTCCGAGACGAGCCCGCGCACCGGGAACCAATTGAGCGAGGTGCCGCCAGCGAAGATCACGATCAGGAACATCGCGAACAGGAACGCCGGCATGGCGTAGCCGATAATGATTGCGGTGCTGCTCCAGACATCGAATGCCGAACCGTGGTGTACCGCCTTGCGAATCCCCAGGGGAATCGACACGAGGTAGGTGATCAGCGTCGCCCAGAGCCCGAGGGAGATGGTCACCGGCATTTTTTCCAGAATCAGGTCGGTGACCGTGGCACCGCGGAAGAAGCTTTTGCCGAAGTCCAGGCGGGCGTAGCTGGTGAGCATCAGCCACAAGCGTTCATGGGCGGGCTTGTCGAAGCCGTACTGTTTTTCGATGTCCTTGATCAATTGCGGATCCAGGCCTCGGCTGGCGCGGGAGCTACCGGTCATGGCATTGCCCGAGCTGCCGACGCTGGCGCCGCCGATGCCCTGCAGGTGAGCGATCGCCTGCTCCACCGGCCCGCCTGGCGCGGCCTGGACGATCACGAAGTTCACCAGCAGGATGATCACCAGCGTGGGAATGATCAGCAGCAAGCGCCGCGCAATGTAAGCCCACATCAGTGATGCCCTCCAGGCGAGCCACGCTTGATGCGTTCGGCGGTCATCTGTTCGTTGGTCAGTGGCGCGGTGCTGACTTCCCACCAGCTCTCGATGGCTTCGTCATTGCTCGCCTGGACTTTCGGCATGCCGAAGCGATTCCACCAGACCGTCGAGCTGCCTGGCGGGTAATAGTTGGGAATCCAGTAGTAGTTCCATTGCAGCACCCGGTCCAGCGCATGGGCATGGCGGAGCATGTCGTCCTGGGTGCTGGCTTTGACCAGGCCATCGATGAGGGCGTCCACGGCAGGATTCTGCAAGGCCATGTAGTTGTTGGCTCCCGGGTCGTTGGCCGCCGCCGAGCCGAAATAATTGTAAAGCTCCGTGCCCGGCGAAGTGCTGACCGGGTAGCCGGTAATGATCATGTCGTAGTCGCGGCTCATCAGGCGATTGACGTACTGGGACGAGTCGATGCGCCGGATGTGCATGTCGACGCCGATCTGTGCGAGGGTGCGCTTGTAAGGCAACAACAAGCGGTCTATTCCGTTTTGCGTGACCAGGAACGTGAAGCTCAGTGGCTCGCCTTCGGCATTGACCAGGCGGTCGCCTTCAGGTTTCCAGCCGGCCTGTTCCAATAGCGCCAGGGCCTGCAATTGCTTGTCGCGGATGACCCCGCTGCCGTTGGTCTTCGGCGCTTGGAACACCTGGGTGAACACCTCTTGCGGTACTTTGCCGCGCAGCGGTTCGAGAATCGCCAGTTCCCCCGCGTCGGGGAGCTCCCGGGCGGCGAGGTCGGTGTTGGAAAAAAAGCTCTGCTGGCGCACATAGAGGTTGCGCATCATCTGGCGATTGCTCCACTCGAAGTCCCAGAGCATGGCCAGCGCCTGGCGTACGCGGCGGTCCTGGAATTGTGGCCGTTGCAGATTGAACACAAAACCCTGGGCCGGCTGGGGCGCCTCGGTGGCAAGGTGGGCTTTTTGCAGCCGACCGTCGCGCAGGGCCGGGCTGTCGTAGCCGATGGAAAAGCCCGTGGCGGAGAACTCGCGGTTGTAATCGTAGGCGCCGCCACGCAAGACCTGCCGGGCCACGTCGGTGTCGCCGAAGTATTCGATACTGAAGTGGTCGAAGTTGTAGAGCCCGCGGCTGACCGGCAGGTCCTTGCCCCACCAGTCGGCGTTGCGCTCGAAGGTGATGCTGCGGCCCGAGTCGACCTTGCTCACCCTGTACGGTCCGCTGCCCAGGGGCGCCTCGTAACCGCCGCCGTTGGCGAAGTCGCGACTCTTCCACCAGTGCTCGGGAAAAACCGGCAAGGTGGCGATGTCCAGGGGCAGGGTGCGGCTTTCGTTATTCTTGAAGTCGAAGCGAACGGTTCGTTCCGATTCCACCTCGACACCTTTGACGGCGGCGAACTGCGTGCGATAGCGCAGGCTGCCCTGGGTCATCAGCAGGTCGAAGCTGTAGCGCACGTCTTGCGCGGTGATGGGCTTGCCATCGGCGAAACGCGCCTTGGGATTGAGGTAGAAGCGCAGGGACAGGCCATCTTCGGCGCGTTCCATTTTTTCGGCGACAAGGCCGTAGACGGTATAGGGTTCGTCCAGGGAGCGTTGGGCCAGCGGCGAATAGAGCATGCCGTCGACCTGGCTGACGCCGATGCCTTTGTCGATATAAGGCAGCACATGGTCGAAATGGCCGATCTCCACGGCCGAGCGGCGCATCGTCCCGCCCTTGGGGGCCTGGGGATTGGCGTAGGCAAAATGGGCGAAGCCTTCGGCGTACTTGGCCGGTTCGCCATAAACGGTCAGGGCATGTTGGGGGGCGGCATTCACGCCTGCGGCGCCCGTCAGCAGCACCACGGCAGTGAACAGCCAGGAGGGAAAAGCCAGTCGCATTGTCAGCCTTAAAGCCGGGTGATCGATGAGTGCGATTTGTACGCGAGGGACGCGCTGATCGCCAGCCCTTCGCATGGCTCAAGCATGACAGCCCGCCCTAAGGCGGACCGTCGTGTCGATAAACCGAAATCAGTCCTGGCGGCTGGTTACTTCCAGCAGGTGATAGCCGAACTGGGTCTTGACCGGGCCTTGAACCACATTGATCGGAGCGCTGAACACCACGGTGTCGAACTCCTTGACCATCTGGCCCGGGCCGAACGAGCCCAGGTCGCCGCCCTGACGGCTGGATGGGCATGTGGAGTTGGTTTTGGCGACTTCAGCAAAATCAGCGCCAGCTTCAATCTGGGCCTTGAGTTCGTTGCACTTGTCTTCGCTGGAAACCAGGATGTGGCGGGCAGTGGCTTTGGCCATGGAGGTACTTCCTTTCAGTGTCGTAAAACGCCCAGCCTACCGGAATCAGTCCGCGGTTGTTGCCAAAATTGCGTCAGAGTCCGACGATCCGCAAGCGTTCTGCATGTTTCACGTAGAGCTCCATCGGATCGTTTCCCTTGCGCCAGCCTCCGTCAGCGCCCTGGTTGAGGGTGTCCAAGTGATCCATTGGGTAGTCGGAGCGGATCACCTTGCCCAGGTGGGAGCTGAAGCGTCCGACGATGCCATCGTTCTGTCCCGCCTCGGTGGTGAAATATTCGGAAAAAGCGCGGCAGAAGTCATGCAACGGATCGGGCGCGCTATTGCCGGCTTGTTTCACGGTTTCCTGCACCGTGCCACTCCAAGAGTAATACCGCACGCCGTTAACCAATTGCGGCCCGTTGCCGCCCCAATGTCGGGGCAAGCCTTGCGGATACCTGTCATTGAATGCGCCTACGCCTTCGGTAGTCAGCGCCGCCAGCGCTGCAATAGCGTTTTGCGGAAGCTGTGCCTGGCCACTGAGCAGTGAAATGAAATCGGCGAAAAGCGTGGCGACCCGGTTCGCCACGTGTTCCGGCAAACGACCAGGCGTGAGGGCCTTGCGCAGGAAGTCAGCGAGTTCCGACCCTTGGTTGGGGCCGCTGACGGAGGTGACCGAGGCGACACTGCCGGGCGCCAGGGCGGCGGCATAACGAGCGGCCAACGCGCCCTGCCCGTGGCCGATAAGGTTGACCTTCGCGGCCCCGGTTCCTTCGAGAACCCGGTCCATCTGAGCCAGCAACTGTTCGCCGCGCGCTTCGTTGGAGTGGGTGGCCGACACGTACGGGACGAATACCCGGGCGCCGGCATTGCACAACGCCTGTCTGACGTCGTGAAAAAGTTCGAGCGGGCCGACCCTGTCGAACCCGAACAAACCATGTACCAAAAGGATGGGAAAGCGGGTGGTTGCATTCCGTTGCATGTTCGTACCTTTTTCGAAGAGGTTCATGTTGAGTTTGCGGCACCACTCTAATCCAGGCCGTTAGTGAGCGGTGTAGGACCAAACCGTTACTAGCTGCGGAAACAGGAATAGAAAGCGCGAGAAATTTTCCTCAAAAGCCAGGCGGCTCCTGCGGTTTCGGACGCTTCCGATAACCGATTGCCCTTCAAGCCACATCTCAAGGAGCGAGAGACCACGCAACTTGTCGCCTCGTCTGGCTGCGCGTCCCGGGCCGGAGAGTTCTAATGGTTTCATCCGGTGTCGCTATGGAAGCGGTGCCCCTTTCCAAGGGACTGGAGCCTGGAAATGACCATTGAATCAACTGTACGAAAAAGCCGGCCTCCATCGCGAAAGCTGCCCGCGCCTTTGCTGGCGAGGGCCCGCGAAGGCATCGTCGACCCTGCCTGGAGCAAGGCCGTCATCACCGTCAAGCCGTACCCGCTCATGTCCTGTGGCGACGAGCTGATGTTGTATTGGCGCGGGCTCAATAACGAAGGCGAGCAGTACCACCATCAAATTCGCCGGTTCGTCACGGAGCGGCAGGTCGGGCGCGAGCTTGTCTTTGTTGTACGCGAACCGCATATCGCCGAACTCGACGGCGGCTCGCTGGACATTTCGTACCGGGTCATTGGCAAGCAGTTGCCGACCGCATTGGCCTCACAGGCCCTTCAGCTGCAAATTGGCGACGTGGCGCCGCTGCTGCTGCCACCCATCGCCAATGATGCGGTGGGTGGGCACCTTGATCCGGGGCGGGTGCCTGAAGGCACGACGATGACCGTGCGGCCTTATTCGCGAATGGCGGCCGGTGATCGACTGATCCTTCTGGCCAGCCGCGACTCCAAGCCATTGTGGCGGGATGTGCTGGACATAGAGGCTCATGCAGTGGGCGAAAAAGTATCGTTCTGGATCGATCATGGAGACATCGCTTCCCATATCGGGCACTCGTTGACCGTGGCCTATGTCGTCAGGCGCGGACATTCGATACGTCGAGCCGAGCCGCTGTCCGTCTGGATCGGTCCTCTGGTACGCCCAGCGCTGGTGGCGCCGAGGGTATTGGAGTTGATGGAGGGTGAACTGGATGTCGACGGGCTCCATGACGCAGCGACGGTGGTGATCGACGGCGTAGGGCTGGAGGCGGGCGAACGGGTCTGGTTGCAATGCGACGGCAGCTACTCGGATGCCCAGGAGCGGGAAATCACCGAGGCCACGGCCGGCCAGCCAGTTGTCTTCACGGTGCCGATTGCCTATTGGCAGGAGCAGGGCGGCCAATCGGTCCGCCTGTTCTATCAGGTTGAGCGTCTGGATGATGTAAGCCAGCGCTCGCCGGAGATCACCATTGAAGTTCGCGCCAGGCCGTAACGAAGGATCCGCAATGAAAAAAACCGTGGCAAAAGGGAGCCAGCTCCCGCGCCACGGCATGAACGGGTCCAAAACTCAGACGCCCAATCGCAACCTGCGATGAGCCTGGCGCAGCAACTGCTCGGTGGACTCCCAGCCAAGGCATCCATCGGTCACCGACACGCCGTAGCGCATCGCCGGCCCCAACGGTTGGCAGCCTTCGAAGAGGTGGCTTTCGAGCATCATGCCGATCAGGGCCTTGTTGCCTTGCAAGCGCTGTTGCAGCACGTCCTCGAACACTTGGGGCTGGCGCAGCGGATCCTTGCCACTGTTGGCGTGACTGCAATCGACCAGGACGCGGGCCGGGATGTTGAGGCGGGCGAGGTCGGCGTGAATCTGCGCCACGCTTTGGCGATCGTAGTTCGGGCCGCGGTGGCCGCCGCGCAGGACCAGGTGCGTATCAGGGTTGCCTTGGGTCTGGATGATCGCCGGATGCCCTTGGCTGTCGACGCCGAAATGTCGATGGGGGTGCGCCGCGGAGCGCATGGCATCGCAGGCGATGCCAACCCCGCCGTCGGTGCCGTTCTTGAAACCGACCGGCATGCCCAGACCGCTGGCCATTTCCCGGTGAATCTGCGATTCAGTGGTGCGCGCACCAATGGCGACCCAGCTAAGCAGGTCGTCGAAGTAACCGGCGGCCATCGGCTGCAACAGCTCGGTGGCCACGGGCAGGCCGAGTCGGAGCATCTCACGCATCAACTCCCGCGACAGCTCGAGGCCGGTGGCCATGTCGTCGCTGCCATCGAGATGGGGGTCGTAGGCCAGGCCTTTCCAGCCCACGGTGGTGCGGGGCTTTTCCACGTAGGCGCGCATCACCAACAGCATGCTGTCGCTGACTTCCCGGGCAAGGCGAGCCAGGTTGGCGGCGTATTCGAGCGCGGATTTCGGGTCGTGGATGGAGCAGGGGCCGACGATGACCAGCAGGCGGGAATCCTCGCCGCCGAGGATGGCGCGGATGGCCTGGCGATGGGCGCCAACTTGTTGGCTCAATACGCTGTCTAGCGGCAGTTGTTGCTTGAGTTGCAACGCGCTTGGCAGGCGCAGGGTCAAGGTTTCATTGGCAGGGCTGAGCGTGGACAGCGGCAAAGCGAAGACGGACGAATTCATGATCTGGCTTCCTGGGCGAGCAGCGGGTTCGTTCCCGCGCCGGCCCTAGTTGGGTGTTCGACAATTGGCCGTAATGGCCCGCAACGTTGGCATGCCACCGATAGGTGACCGATCGGAGGCGGCAGGCTGTCCCGAGCGGTGGCTGGTAAATCGCCAGGCGGAAAAACTGTCGTAACGGTAATAAGTGGCGTAGTTCATGGTTCGATCCTCAAGTGGTGTGATGCTGCGTATGTCTGGGGCCTGAAAAACAAAACCCCCGGTCGGGAGGCCGACCGGGGGTTTGGAAAACTCTGGAAGGCGACCCGTTTAAAATGGGCGCCGGTTGGGTATCAGGCGCGCCAGTGGCTAAACCAATACCCAAAATAAAAGCTGACCGAAGTTGGCACGTCGTTCGCCCAGGCAGCCGCAACCGAGCGCGAGGCGCTGGTAGGTTGAAGCGGTGAAAGGGCGCTGGACATGCTGTGTCTCCGATGAATGATCTGGAGCTTACAAGAGCGCGGGGCGGCCGTTCAATAAGAAAATGCTATGGCCTTTTAATAACAACCCCATCGCTTGAATCCGACGGGCTTTATGACAAACTCCAGCGTTGTGCCAATTTCAATCACCGAAGTCGACAATGACCCGGATGGCACGCTAATGGCAGCGGCCCCAGGCGTGGAAGAGCTGTTGGTCATCGCTCGCCGCGACGACGGTCGTTGGGCGGGTGAGCCCGTGGCATTGTGACGAGGTTTCAATGAGTTTTGTATGGCGCCCGGCTGAAGTCGGTGACGTTGAATTCGCACGTCAATTGACTTGCAGCAATATGCTTCCCTATTACCTTCGCCATGATTTGCTGTGGCAGGACGAAGCGTTCGATCTGGCCTGGGTCATCCGCCAGAACTGGATTCTTCAGCGCAATGAACAGGCGCTGGGTTTCGTCAGTCTCAGTCGTGATGCTCGCGCCTTGTACATTCGGGAGTTGCAGATCGATGAGGCGTTTCGTCGGCAGGGTGCCGGAACCTGGGCGATCGGACAGGTCTGGACGATGGTGGCAAATGAGCATCGACCGGCGTTGCGGCTCACCGTTTTCAAGGACAACCCGGCCCGCGGTCTCTATGAACGCATGGGGCTGCGGGTGGTCGGTGAGGATGAATGTTTCCTGAGGATGCAGCGAGACGCTTAGGCTTGAGGCGTCGGATATTGGATCTGAAGATTTGTTGTAACTTTTATCTGCCCGTTTGCGCTAGGTCTGCCGAGTGCTTTTTGCTAAGGTGTGGGCAACCCATACAAGACCAAATCGTGAGGTGTCTGCTTGATTAGGGTGTTAGTGGTCGACGACCATGATCTCGTCCGTACGGGCATAACACGAATGCTGGCTGACATCGATGGCCTGCAGGTGGTTGGCCAGGCCGAATCCGGGGAAGAATCCCTGATCAAGGCGCGTGAATTGAAACCCGACGTGGTGCTGATGGACGTCAAGATGCCGGGCATCGGTGGTCTTGAAGCCACGCGAAAACTGTTGCGTAGCCATCCGGACATTAAGGTCGTCGCGGTGACCGTCTGTGAAGAAGACCCGTTTCCCACCCGGCTGCTTCAAGCGGGGGCGGCGGGCTATCTCACCAAGGGCGCTGGCTTGAACGAGATGGTCCAGGCCATCCGCCTGGTATTTGCCGGACAACGCTACATCAGCCCGCAAATCGCCCAGCAATTGGCGATCAAGTCTTTCCAGCCGACCAACGATTCGCCCTTCGATGCGCTGTCCGAGCGAGAAATCCAGATTGCGCTGATGATCGTCGGCTGCCAGAAGGTCCAGATTATTTCCGACAAATTGTGCCTGTCGCCCAAAACCGTCAATACCTACCGTTACCGTATCTTCGAAAAGCTTTCGATCAGCAGTGACGTCGAGTTGACGCTGCTGGCGGTGCGTCATGGCATGGTCGACGCCAGCGCCTGATAATGACCGAACAGTTTGATCCAAGTGCTTTCCTGTCCACGTGCAGCGGCCGCCCCGGCGTGTACCGCATGTTCGACAGCGACGCGCGCCTGCTTTATGTCGGTAAGGCCAAAAACCTCAAGAAGCGCCTGGCCAGCTACTTCCGCAAGACTGGCCTGGCACCGAAGACGGCCGCGCTGGTGGGTCGCATCGCGCAGATCGAAACCACCATCACCGCCAATGAAACCGAGGCGTTGCTGCTTGAGCAGACGCTGATCAAGGAATGGCGGCCGCCGTACAACATTCTGCTGCGCGACGACAAATCCTATCCATACGTGTTTCTGTCCGACGGGGCGTTTCCGCGCCTGAGCATTCATCGCGGAGCCAAGAAGGCCAAGGGCCGATATTTCGGTCCTTACCCCAGTGCCGGGGCCATCCGTGAAAGCCTGAGCCTGTTGCAGAAAACCTTTTTCGTACGCCAATGCGAAGACAGCTACTACAAGAACCGCACCCGGCCCTGCCTGCAACACCAGATCAAACGCTGCAAGGCGCCCTGTGTCGGCCTGGTGGAGCCCGAGGTCTACGCCGAAGACGTGCGTCACTCGGTCATGTTCCTGGAGGGGCGTAGCAATGCGCTGACCGATGAGCTGTCGGCCGCCATGGAAGAGGCCTCGATCAATCTCGAATTCGAACGCGCCGCTGAGCTTCGCGACCAGATCGGGCTGCTGCGCCGGGTTCAGGACCAGCAAAGCATGGAAGGCGGCAGCGGCGACGTCGATATCGTGGCCGCGTTCATCAACCCGGGCGGCGCCTGTGTGCATTTGATCAACGTGCGGGGCGGCCGGGTTTTGGGCAGCAAGAACTTCTTCCCCCAAGTAGGGATCGAGGAAGACGTCTCCGAAGTCATGGCCGCTTTCCTGGGCCAGTACTACATCAGCAGTCCGGAACGCGACTTGCCCAGCGAGTTAATCGTCAACGTGGTTCATGAGGACTTTCCGGCCTTGATCGAAGCCATCGAAAAGCTTCGCGGTCGCGAACTGACCATCAGCCACCGTGTGCGTGGCACCCGTGCGCGCTGGCAGCAACTGGCCGTGACCAACGCCGAACAGGCCCTTGGCGCACGCTTGGCCAACCGTCAGCACGTCGCGGCGCGGTTCGATGCCCTGGCCGATGTCCTCCACCTGGACGAGCCGCCGCAACGGCTGGAGTGTTATGACATCAGCCACTCCAGCGGCGAGGCAACGGTAGCCTCCTGCGTGGTTTTCGGCCCGGAAGGTCCGATCAAGTCCGATTACCGTCGCTACAACATCGAAGGCGTTACCCCTGGCGATGACTATGCCGCCATGCATCAGGCATTGATGCGGCGTTTCAGCAAGATAAAGGACGGGGAGGGCAAGTTGCCGGACGTCCTTCTGGTAGACGGCGGCAAGGGCCAGTTGTCCATGGCCCGGGACGTCCTCAACGAGCTGGCCGTTCCTGACCTGATCCTGCTCGGCGTGGCCAAAGGCGCGACGCGAAAGGCCGGTTTCGAGACGTTGTACCTGAACGACGCGGCCCACGAGTTCACGTTGAAAGGGGATTCGCCGGCGCTACACCTGATCCAGCAGATCCGCGACGAAGCCCACCGTTTCGCTATCACCGGCCACCGTGCCCGCCGAGGCAAGACCCGCCGCACCTCCACGCTGGAAGGCGTGGCAGGGGTCGGGCCGACGCGCCGGCGCGATCTATTGAAACATTTTGGTGGATTGCAGGAACTGTCTCGTGCCAGCATCGAGGAGATAGCCAAAGCACCCGGTATCAGTAAAAAGCTCGCAGAGTCGATTTATGCAAACCTGCATAGCGAGTAGAATGCCCGTCAACCTCGTAGCCAGTTGTGCCGATGAATATCCCAAACCTGATTACCGTTCTACGCGTCCTGCTCATCCCGATCTTCATATTGCTGTTCTATTTGCCGTACCACTGGAGCTACGTGGCCTCCGCCTCGGTCTTTGCCTTCGCAGCCGCGACGGACTGGCTCGACGGCTACCTGGCTCGCCGCCTGGAGCAGAGCACGCCGTTCGGCGCGTTCCTAGACCCAGTGGCCGACAAACTGATGGTCGCGGTGGCCCTGGTGCTGCTGGTGCAGGAACACGGCAACCTCTGGCTGACCCTGCCGGCGGCGGTGATCATCGGGCGAGAAATTGTCGTATCGGCGCTGCGTGAGTGGATGGCCGAGCTGGGCGCCCGCGCCCAGGTAGCCGTGTCGAACCTCGGAAAATGGAAAACCGCCGCGCAGATGCTGGCCCTGGTGATTCTGCTGGCCAACCCCTCGGATTTCAGTTTTTGGGTGCTGTTGGGTTATGCCTTGCTGCTGGTGTCCGCTGGGCTGACGCTATGGTCGATGGTCCAATACCTGCGCGCCGCCTGGCCGCACCTGCGGACTGACGTACATCCGAAATAAACTTTTTTGAATCAAAGGGTTGACGGCGTGTTTGGATTCTATAGAATGCGCCACACCAAGACGCGGGAATAGCTCAGTTGGTAGAGCACGACCTTGCCAAGGTCGGGGTCGCGAGTTCGAGTCTCGTTTCCCGCTCCAAATATTGCGCTACAGAGTTCCACTGAATTCTGTAAGTGATTGAAATAAGGGCCTTTAGGCCCTTTTTTTGTTCCAGCGGGAACCACTGAAATCCAGCTCCATCCAGTGCTTTTAAGTCCCGATTTAAGTCCCGAATGAGGATCTTGGATTTAGATGTGCACTGAATCGGTTTTTTGCTGGAGCAGCTTGGATAGCGAGACGAGCATCTGGCCCTGACTCTGTTCAGGAGCTCGCTATGGCACTCTCGGATACCACCGTTCGGCAAGCCCGAATCACCGGCAATGACTACACGATAGGCGACACGGATGGGCTCGCGCTCAACGTGACCGCCCGCGGCGGGAAAATCTGGCGTTTCAGATACTACTGGGCGGGCGTGCAGAAGCGCATGTCTCTGGGTAGTTATCCGCAAATCAGCCTCAAAGAAGCCCGTACTCGACGTGACGAAGCGCGTGCCTTGGTCGCCCAAGGCATCAATCCCTATGAGCACCGTAAGCAGCAGCGTCGTGCTGTTCGTTTTGCGGCGGAGCACACCTTCGAGGCTGTGTTCAATCAGTGGGTGGAGTTCCGCAGGCTGAGCCTGAAGGAAGGGCGTCAAAGCACGCTCTCGCAGATCTTGCGAATCTTCAATAAAGACGTCTTGCCCACCCTGGGCGGGCGGTCCATCTACGATATTAATCGTCACGATCTGCTGGATTTATTGAGCAGGATCGAACAGCGCAAGGCCTTAACGACAGCCGAAAAATGCCGGACCTGGTTTAACCAATTGTTCCGCTATGCGCTGGTGAAGATCGAGGGGCTGGAGCACAATCCAGCGTCAGACCTCGACGTTGTCGCACTCCCCAAACCTCCGGTTACGCACAATCCATTCCTTCGTATGGACGAGCTCCCTGCATTGATGGCTGCTCTTCGAAACTAC
Source organism: Pseudomonas sp. R4-84 (assembly GCF_054130985.1). NCBI lineage: Bacteria > Pseudomonadati > Pseudomonadota > Gammaproteobacteria > Pseudomonadales > Pseudomonadaceae > Pseudomonas > Pseudomonas sp. R4-84. The sequence goes on along the minus strand of NZ_CP096390.1, from coordinate 3,333,642 downwards.
GGTGGCGCCAGCCAAACTAGGCTTGGCCTTCGGTTGTTGCTGCTGACCGGTGTCCGCACGGGCGAATTGCGATTGGCGACACCCGACCAGTTCGATCTGGAGAAGCGCTTGTGGGTCATACCGGCGGAAGTGGTGAAACAACTCCAGTTAGCGATGCGAAAGCCAGGTAAGCAGACCCAAAATGTACCGCCTTATATCGTGCCGCTGTCGGTTCAGGCGCTGGAGATTGTGCGTCATTTGCTGGACCAGGTTGTTCCCGCGCAGCGCTACTTGTTTGCGCATCGGAGCGATCTGAGCAAGCGTATCAGCGAGAACACGTTGAATGGTGCGCTACGCCGGATGGGGTATGCTGATCAACTCACCGGTCATGGGATGAGGGCGACGATCTCGACGGCACTGAACGAGATCGGATACCCGAAGGTGTGGGTTGATGCTCAGCTTTCTCATGCGGATCCGGACAAGGTGAGTGCAGCCTACAATCATGCGGAGTATGTCGAGCAGCGTCGGACCATGATGCAGGATTGGGCGAACCGTCTGGATCTGTGGGGGCAGGGCCAGCTGAAAGCGGCAAGCTCTCCGCTTACTATCCGATTGGAGGGGGCAGCTTCGCTGCCGTCGTTGGAAAACGCGAACACGAATCCCATTCAGTATAACGAAACCTTTCCAAAGGCAACCGTCTCGGTGCCCAAGGCTTCGGTTAGTAACGAACCAGCTCTTATTATGTTGCATCAGTTGCCTGTCGTACCTCACCCGGTCCCGACTGAAAAGCCGCATCAATCTCACGTGTCTGACATCCAGCGAGAACGTGCCGAGATGCTTGCCATTTATGAGGCCGCTAGTAATTTGCCGTTACTGGTTTTTGCTAAATTGGCTGGCAAATCCCGAGATCAGATCAACCGTGATATCAAGGCTCGGCGTCTGCTTTCCCTTAGCCTGGGGAATCGTGGTCAGCGCATTCCCGATTGGCAGCTTGATCCACTGCGGCACAAGTTGGTGCTTGCGGCGTTAGCGCGATTTCCGGATGTCGATGTGTGGAGGCTTTATCGGGCGGTCTGTGAGCCTTATGAGCGACTGAAGAGGCGTGCGCCAATCGATGTGCTCACACCGGAGAATTTCGACGCGACTGTGCGGATCGTTTGCAGCGCCCTGAGCCCAAGCTGAGTTGCTGTCCTAGCGCGGTGACAAATGGGTGTCACCGCTTGCTTGAGTACTGCTTGGCACGGAACTGTAGTCGAGGCCTGCCGACGGTGTTATGCGTCTAGTCGACCTGATTCCGCTGCAATACCGCGTGTTGGTTGCCGGCCTTCTACCGTGCGTTTTAGTCGCCGCTTCGGCGGCCATCGCCTGGGCGGTCCAAGGCTGGCGATACGGTCAGCAGCTGGAAAAAGAAGCCCGGCAAGGCCTAGCTCAGCGGTGAACTGGTGATCATGAATTGGGAGCCGGCAGCGCTAGGAGGCTTGTTCTGAGGGGGCTTCTCAGCAGCGGCATTTCCTCTATCGCCCGGGCTGACCCGCTCAAGTCTAGGGGAGCAGACTGTCAGTTCCCGTTTGAAATCAAAAAAAAGAAGCCTGGGCAACCAATGCCCCATCGTTCTAGCAGCTCAGAGATCCTGATAAGCAATACAACAGTCGCCGTCAATAAAATAACTATGTTCATTTCTTCTTCTCGCAAAGAAACTCGCCACGCTGATAGGCGCGGTGTTTGTGGGCGTTGGGTAGGGCTGTTAATAAACTAAATGTTTATCGGCTCGGTCGTCAACGGATGTTTTAAGAAATAATTAAATGAGACGACGACATACACCTTGAGCCCTCCTAAAAGCAGAGCGGCTTCGCTGGTGTGAGGGTGTATACGCCTTTAGCCCTAGGGCAAAGATGTCCGGTGGTAGAGGAGATTCAATAGTGTAGTTTCATAAGCTGTTAACAACACTTTACGTGTAGATCTCCTGCTCTATTTTTCGGTTAAGATTTCGTACTATGTTGTTCCACGAAATTCTAATTTTGTTGAAGTGCCCGATTTTATTGGGTGCGGTAGCCTATGTGTAGGAATAAGTTTCGCAGGGCAGGTGTTACACGAAAAGTGTAAATAACACTATTTCTGTGGATCGAATAAGGAAACCGATTGGATCAGGGCTGCCCCCTGATTGCGAACATTCCCCACGGCCTGGTCAACCCAGAACCACTCGAAGACCTCGCTAGGTTCGCCCTGCAGCAGCACAATTTGTTCGGCGCGCTCTGTGGGTGTGGCGGGGTCGATCCATTCCCGCTCCAGTTCCGCATTCAGCGCCACAGGGCAGCGATCATGGATTTTCACGATGCCTCCCTGGCTGTCAGCGGTGATGATCACGAAGCCGTCATGCTCCAGTGGCTCCCAGGCTCCCGTCGGGTACTGATCGATGGCAGCGCACAAAATCGGCGCTAGGTCCTTTGGGCGGATCAAATACGGCTGCTTTTTTGGCCCGCCTTCATCCACCCATTCCAACCAACTGTTGATTGGAGCCAGTGCTCGGTGCGGCCAGTTCGACTTGTAGTAAGGACCGTGCGCAACTTTCTCGACCCTAGCATTCACCGGGGTTCTATCCTTCGCCCAATGCGGCTTCGAGCCCCAACGCACCATATCGGCGTGTAGAACGTTGGAGGAGTGCGAACTGATTCGAGGGTAAGCCGTTATAGCGTCCTAAGGGCTGATCGCCCACGGTACTGACCATGGCGTTCGGCATGCTCAGTCCTCTGGTTAACGTCAGCGTAGTCCAGCGGGCGATCCGTCTACGAAGCACAGGTAAGCGGCGCACGACCGTGACCTGTATCAGCGTGGGCCTGCTCAGCCATCTGTCCGAATATTCTTACAAGAAATTGACCGCAAAACTTGTACAACGTTAACTGTATATCTGTACAGGTTTCTGGAAGTGATCCGTCATGAGCTTTTCGATTTTGGGCCCTATTGCTGAGGGTGGCTTGAAGCTGCCCTTGTGTTCGTTTCGAGTGCCCGCCGGCTTTCCGTCTCCGGCGGCGGACCACATCGAAGCGCACATCTCATTGGATGAGGTTCTGAATATTCGCGCCCCACATGTCTACCTGGTATCCATCGCCGGGGAGAGCATGCAGGGCGCTGGGATCTTTGAAGGGGACATAGCCGTTGTGGATCGTGCGATGGAACCTGCGCACGGCCACATCGTCGTGGCGCTGCTGAACAACGAACCCGTGTGCAAACGCCTGTGCATTCGTGGAAAGGAGGTGATTCTCCTGTCCGAGAACCCAAAATATCCACCGAGATACGTGCTCGAGGGCGACGAGCTGGTTATCTGGGGCGTCATCACCTGCAGCGTGCGCAGCCATGTCTAAAGCCCAGCCGGTTTTCGCCCTGATCGACTGCAACAGCTTCTACGCCAGTTGCGAAAGAGTGTTCCGTCCGGACCTGGCCCGCGTCCCCATTGTGGTACTGAGCAACAACGACGGGTGTGTGATCGCTCGCAGCTACGACGCCAAGTCCTACGTGAAAATGGGCGAGCCGTATTTCCAGATCAAGCACAAGCTGCAGAGGCACGGCATCGTCCCGTTCTCGTCGAATTACGCGCTCTACGGTGACATGAGCGAACGCGTGATGACCCTCATTGAATCGATGGTGCCGGCCGTCGAGGTTTACAGCATCGACGAAGCCTTCGCGGATCTCACCGGCATCGACGGCCGGGATGCCCTCGGGCGAAAGATCCGCAGCCAGGTACTGCGCTGCACCGGCATCCCGGTTGGGGTCGGGATCGCTCACACGAAAACCCTGGCAAAGCTGGCGAATCACACGGCCAAGCGGCTCCAAGTGCAAACGGGCGGCGTGGTCGACATTTGCGACCCTTTCAAGCGCGACTGGGTGCTGCGCAACACCGACGTGTCCGAGGTCTGGGGAGTCGGTCGCAAGATGAAACTTCACTTGGACACCATGGGCATCAAGACCGCGATGGACCTGGCGAAGGCCGACCCGTGGACGCTTCGCAAAAAATTCAGCGTGGTGATCGAGAAGACCGCCCGGGAGCTGGCCGGCACGCCGTGCCTGGAGCTGGACGAGCCGGACCCGCAAAAGCAGGAGATTTGCTGTAGCCGAATGTTTGGTAAGCGGCTCACGGACCTAGCACCGATCAAGGAGGCTGTGGCCACCTATACGATGCGGGCCTCGGAAAAACTCAGGGCGCAAAAGTCGCTGTGCAAGAAGATCCGCGTCAGCATCCGCACTGGCATGTTCAATCCGGAGGAAGCGAAGTATGCCAATGGCGTGTTGATTGACCTGCCGTACCCCACCGACGATGTGCGGTTACTGACCAATGCTGCGGTGGGCGCGCTTGACCGCGTTTTCCGGCCAGGCTTCAAGTACAGCAAGGCTGAGGTGCTGTTGATGAACCTTCGTCAGCAAGGGGAGTATACGGACGACCTGTTTGCCACCACTCAGCCTACCGACGCCACGAAGCTGATGGCAGTGCTGGATCAGATCAACGGGCGATGGGGCAGGGGGACGCTGCGTTCAGCCTGCGTGCCTGCAAATCCTGAATGGGCCATGCGCCGGGAGCTGATGAGCCAGAGCTACACGACCAAGCTGGATCAGCTGTGGCAGGTGTCCTGTCGATGATTAATAGCCATATCCACCGCTCTGCTTTCTTGGTTCTGGCTGTACGACCGTCTTTCTGCACGAGAAGCGTAGGAACCGACGCAGCAAAAGTTGAGTGAGCTACGCTTAGCTAAGCGTTACGTGATCGTAGTGGAATCGCGATATAAGGGAATATTCGCTTGTGGTGACTGCTTCTGAAAGCCGGTTCAGGCAGGGACAGACTATGATCACAAATTGGATAGAGATCGGCTTTGAAGGCGAAGTGTTGATCGTCGAGGATGATGAAACGCTGCGTTTGATCATGGTCGAAATCTTGGAAGATGTCGGAGCAAGAACTGTCGCTTTCGGATCAGCCGATGACGCACTGATTTACCTTCTTCAATCTCAAGTCCAATGTTGCCTTGTGATTGTTGACTACGGTGTTCCTGGGCAAATCAATGGTATGGATTTCATCCGGATGGTAAGGGGGAAATGGCCTGCCATAGGTTCGATACTCACATCAGGGTATCCATTTCTACCGGAAACAGTGCCTAGCCCAACCCGATATTTGCAGAAACCTTGGGCCGTCAGCGATTTGGTAGCTTTGATGAGGGATGTACTTTAGCCCACATCTCTTGCTCGGTAGATACCCATTGTTCATGCAAATGAAGCAGCCGCTCCGCAGCTGGATCGCAGGATGTGTTGAAAGTGAGCCGGCCCCATGAGAATCATTCCATTTGCCAGGTCCTGCTGAGGTGTTCAGTAAGCTACCACCGTGCTATGGCTGGCAGTGGTATGGGACTTGGCAACAGGTTGCTCAGGCATGAAGCATGGTGCAGCAGGTGCTCACCCATTTGAGCACCATTATTGAATGCACGTCTGTTAGCGTGACCCAATGTGGTACACCCTCACGTCATGCTGACGCTTAGAAGATTGGGCCGCGCACGAACATCGACTCATAAAATCGATGTCTATTCTACGGCGGGCGCTAGCTAACACCCGCTGTAGAGCGATTCAATAGGTTTATATTCTCAGTCCTTATCTATACGCGACACAGCAGTAAGATTTGACTTAGTCAAATGATGGCGCTTGCTCTAGATTCGTTGTGTGGCGCTCGCATAAAGCCCACCCTATCGAGAGGTAATCAGGCATAAAATGACTATAAAAAAACTCAAGATCAAAGTGCTGGTCAGCGCGGCAGTAATTATGCTCACGAATCTGGCGCATGCAATTCCAAACAGTACCCTCTCTCAAAATCAACGCCCTGCGGCCATCGAAAAATACTTCACTAAGACTGTGAGGGACGGCAAAATTGCAGGTGCCATTGTCGTCGTTTCGAACGACCAGAGTAAGTACATCAAGGCCTTCGGCTATATGGATAAAGATAACAAGATCCAAATGCCCCAAGATGCTTTGATTCCGCTTGGTTCAATGACTAAAACTGTCACAGCGATAGCAGTCATGCAACTCCAGGAACAGGGGAAATTAAAACTAACCGATCCGATCGAAAAATACATTCCATCGTTCAGCAACATTCGCGTTGCTTCCGCACCAGATCAATCAGCGGACGAACCGGTAAGAACTGAGATTGCGAACAAGAAAATTACAATCTTAGACTTGTTAACCCACACTGCCCGATCGAGGAAAAACTGGTGCATAAGGAAACCCTTCACTATTTGAACTTCAATGAAGACAAAGCGCGCGATGCAAGCTGCTGTAAGCTGCGTGACTGGCTCCTGGCACAGTTCGACAGGGGCGCGTTCGAGGAGCCGGACGAAGCCCGTACATAACCGCAGATCATCAGTTGCTCCACATAAAAGTCGCTGTGTGCCGTTCCCGCCTGTCTTTATTCTTTCACCTTGAGAGCCAAGAACGTAACGCGTATCTCAAGGTGAAGGAATGACCACTATTCCCTGATCGAACAAATGCGAGTGCTGGTTGATATCGGCGCGGTTCCTGTCGTATTCGCTGCTAGGAAATTCAGTTTCCACTGGGCGCCGGTTATTCGATGTCGAATCTAACCAGCATTCTAACCAGCAACTATTGCCCCTTTGTGCCGATTCGGTAACTGACGTTGCCGGGAACTCTATCGCTCAAAAAACACGTGCGCGGGAAGATCAAAAATGACTCAGTTGAAAACAACAGAAGAATACCAGTCGATTGCTCGGCAACTGACCTTGCCAAACAAGGCTGTGATCGATGGTGAAATACGTTCGGCACTTTCCGGCGCAACGTTTAGCACGGTCAATCCCGCCAATGGCGAGCACCTCGCCGATGTGGCCGCTTGTTCGTCAGCCGATGTGGACGTGGCCGTCACTGCGGCGCGGGCCGCTTTCAATGATGGTCGTTGGTCACAGCGTCATCCCAGTGCGCGTAAGCAGGCAATCTTGCGCCTGGCGACGTTGATTGAAGAAAACGCAGTGGAACTCGCGGTGATGGAAAGCCTGGACAGCGGCAAGACCATTTTCGATTGCCAGACAGTCGATGTGCCGGAAACCATTAATTGCCTGCGCTGGCACGGCGAGGCCATCGACAAGATCTATGACCAGGTGTCACCGGCGTCCGATGGGCATCTCGCGCTGGTTGTCCGTGAGGCGATCGGCGTGGTTGGCCTGGTCTTGCCTTGGAACTTTCCGCTGTTGATGCTGGCCTGGAAAATAGGCCCGTCGCTGGCTGCGGGTTGCTCCTTGGTGGTCAAGCCGGCGGAAGAAACCCCGTTGACGACCCTGCGCGTTGCTCAGTTGGCCTTGGAAGCTGGCATCCCCGCCGGGGTCTTCAACGTCGTGACCGGCGGCGGGGCTGAGGTCGGTGAGCCCATTGGCCGTCACCCTGATATCGACGTCATCTCTTTCACGGGCTCGACAGATACCGGGCGTCGCTTCCTGAAATACTCCGCCGAGACCAATCTCAAGGAAGTGGTGCTGGAGATGGGTGGAAAGAATCCTTGCATCGTCCTGGACGATGTCAGTGATCTGGACAGTGTTGCCTCGCACATCGTGAATGGTGCGTTCTGGAACATGGGGGAGAACTGCTCCGCCATCTCTCGATTGATCGTGCATGAGGACATCAAGCACGCCCTGGTCGAGCGCATCAAGCATTTCGCCAGCGACTGGCATGTGGGTGATCCACTCGATCCGGCCAACCGCGTTGGCCCGTTGGTGTCCACCGAACATTTCAGCAAGGTCAGCTCCTACCTGGGTCAGGGTGAGCCGGTGCTCTTCGGTGGGCAGACCAGCCAGGGCCGGTATGTACACCCAACCATCATCGAGGCCTCAAGCAATGACGCGAGACCTGCGCGCGAAGAAATCTTCGGCCCAATCCTCACGGTAATCACCGTCACCAGCCTCCAAGAAGCGGTGGCAGTGGCCAACGACACGGACTACGGACTCGCCGCCTCGGTGTTCACGGACAACGGCAAGCGAGCGATGCGTGTCGCCCGCGCCCTCAAGGCCGGGACAGTGACCATCAACTCGTTTGGAGAAGGTGACATCACCACACCCTTCGGCGGTTACAAACAATCAGGTTTTGGTGGCCGCGACAACTCGCTGCATGCCCACGATCAGTACACCCAGTTGAAAACCATTTGGCTGGATCTCTCCAGCGATGAAGAAGGGGCTTGATTCAATGTCCGCATTCGCTTTTTCCGGCATCAACCTGGCCGTTACTACGCCTTTCGATGCCCAAGGCAAGATCGACTATCTGCGTTTCGAGACATTGCTTGAGCGCTACCTGGTTGCCGGCGTGCAGGGTTTTGTCCTGAGTTCCGGGACCGGCATGCATGTGTACCTGAGCAAGGAAGAATCCAGGCAATTGGTTGCCTTCGGCGCCAAAGTCATCAATGGGCGCGCTCGCGTCATCGTGCAGACCTCTGCGTTATTGGTCGACGAGGTGGTGGAGCGCACCCGCCATGCTGCCGAATGTGGAGCCGATGGCGTCATGGTGCTCCCACCGTTTTTCGAAGGCCCAACCGACGACCAGGGCATCGTTGACTTCTACTCCACGGTGTCCGAAGCCGGGCTGCTCATCATCGGCTACAACGTGCCACAGGCGGTGGGCGTCGAAGTGACTCCCGATCTGTTTCGCCAGTTGAGCGAAATTCCGAACTTCGTATCGGTCAAGGACAGCAGCGGCGATCTCGCCGCGCAGGCGTCGCTGATCCGTACTGGCCTACCGACCATGAACGGTGCCGACCCCCTGGTGCCCTACGCGCTCTTTGCCGGTGCGGCGGGCCTGATCTGGGGCGGGGCGAACATGGCGCCGCATTCTTGTGTGGCGGTAGTGAAGGCCGCCATGGGGCAGGACTGGGCCCGTGCCCGGGAGATCTGGCGGGCGATCGAGCCGGCGATGTCGTTGATCTGGCAGGGTGATTACGTGCAATCGGTGTATGCCGGTGCCGAGATCACCGGCTATGGCGCGGGTAATCCTCGCCGACCGTTGGCGCGTCTGCCTGCTGAGAAGATCGCCGTGCTTAAGACAGCCCTTGAGCCTTTGATCGCTCTCGAGTCCGAACTCGCCTGACGATCCTGGGAGCAAGTCATGTACGTGGCCACTAAATTTCCAAAAAACAGCAGTCTTTCCGCCTGGGTGGCCATGCTTCCTGAGCGCGTACCGACCCTCCCACTGGAGGGGGTAGTGACCGCTGACGTTGCAATCATCGGTGCCGGCTTTGCCGGCCTCTCGGCCGCGCGTCGGTTGTCTCAGCTGGATCCGACGCTGCGGGTTGCGATACTGGAAGCCGGAGTTGTCGCAGAGGGTGCCACAGGGCGCAACTCAGGCTTCATCATTGATTTGCCTCATGAGGTCAGCTCGGAAGATTTCGGGGGCTCATCAACCGACCGGGCCCGACGGGACATCACGCTTTATCGGACGGCGATCGGCCTGGCCACGGAAATGGCGCAGGAGTATGGCTGGGGGCGCGATATCATTGACCCGTGCGGTCGCTACAGTGTGGCCATCAGCCAGAAAGGTGATGCTCACATCAAGGCGTATGCCCGACAACTGCAAGGGCTCGATGAGCCCCATGAACTCATGGATGCCAAAGGCATTCATGGGGTGACTGGCAGCCGACTCTACACCTCCGGGCTCTACATGCCCGGTACGGTGATGGTGCAGCCAGCGGCCTACATACGAGCGGTTGCAGACAGTCTGCGCAATCCGGTAACGCTGTATGAGAACTCTGCGGTCCGGTCCTTCGACAAACAGCCGGGAGGCTGGTCACTGCAAACGTCCAAGGGCACGGTAACGGCCAAACACATCATTTTGGCCAACAATGGCCATGCACAGAGTTTTGGTCTGTTTGCCGGGCAACTGCTGCATGTCTTTACCTATGCGTCGATGTCGGAGCCTTTTGACCCACGACGCTTGAGCGGGAAACGAGACTGGGCGGCCACGCCGGCGCTGCCCATGGGCACGACTGTGCGCCGGGTGAGTGGCGCTGAGGGTGATCGCATTCTGATCCGTTCGCGTTACTCCTATCACGCCGGGCTGGAAATCAATGAAGGCCATGTACGCAGTGCGGGACGCGTGCACGATGGCAAGTTCGCTGATCGCTTCCCCGGCCTCGCAGGCGTGAAGATGCAATATCGATGGGGCGGTCCGATGGCCTTGACCTGGAACAGCGTGCCGATTTTTGGCGAGATCGAGCCTGGATTATTCGCCGCTTGTGCGTGCAACGGCCTCGGGGCTTCGAAATCGACGGCTGCCGGGATTGCGGCGGCTGAGGCAGTCGTGAGGCTGGACTCGCAGTTGGTTGAGATTTTCTCCAATTATGACTCGCCCAAAAATCTTCCTGCCCAGCCATTTCTGAGCATTGGCGCGAAAGCGGATTTACGTTTGCGCGAATGGCGTGCCGGGCGTGAATAATGATGTCGTGAGCGCAGACACTAAACATGGGAAATTCATGAGCAGCCAGTTGGAAAGCGCCCTGCGTCATTACGATGTTTCCAAGCCTAAACTTGAAATCATCGTGTGCCTTCTGTCGATGCTGATCTTTGCAGGCCAGGGCGGATTCACCAAGGTGCTTGTCCAGGATCTCCCTATCGCGCAACTCGTCATGGTGCGTTATTGGGTGTTCCGGCTTCTGCCGTCGGTTATGGCGTTTATCACGGATGCTTACGAATGGCGTGTCGAAACCAGCACCCTTTTCTCCAGATCATCCGTGCGCTGATCGGGGTCAGTGAAATCGCTCTGTTTGGATTAGGGCTGCGCTACCTGGGGATGACTGAAATGCATGCCCTGTACGCAGTGTTCCCCTTGATGACCCCGACTTTCATTCTTGGGGGAATACGTCGGCGTTTGCCGATGGATTACTGCCGCGATCGGTTTCACGGGTACGGTGGTCATCTTTCGACCAGGCACCGGTGTTTTCGATAACAGGCGTAGTGGCCCAGCTTTTACTTATCCAAGCGTTGAGATACGCGACGGCGGCCACGCTCCAGCCTTTCAACTACACGCTTCTGGTGTTTGCCACGTTGATAGGCTTGTTCGTATTTGGCGAGCTTCCGGACACCTGGAGCTTCGTGGGACGTGTTTGGTGATTGCCGCAGGCCTCTATGCGATCAAGGCGAAAGGGTAGGGATTCCTGCTTTTATCTTATTCCTCTGAGAAATAAGCATAATAGAATATATTCCTTGATCGAATTAGCTGGCGTGCTAAGTTGACGCTACCGGACCGCCGGATATGTTCAACCTTATTCTTATGGTACGACTATGTCCGGCGCCCGAATCGACCAGTCAAGTAAGCGTCGCGTTCATGAGCTACTCGTGGCATTCGGTTTTACGCCGGTCGATGCCGGCCCCTTGCTGATGGCGCGCACGGGGAAGTCCAGTCGGCTCAGAATGCGGCTGCTGCGACCGTCCCAGCAATGTATCGCCGGTGCAAGGGTGTCCGCCCCATAAAGCCGTTTTTGCTCGGCGTGCCAGCGTGGGAAGGCACCATGGAAAGCCCATGGCCCGGGCACCACGTTCGTAGCGCTGGTCGGGTGTGCTGAGGGCTCACCCCGCAGCTGTTCGCCGACCCGTCGCGCGGCATCTGCCAGCTCCGGACCGAGCAACGTCAAACGCTCCAAGGTGAGTCGATAGGCCGGCCCGGCGACGCTCAGCGCACCGCGCACGTTGCCGTGCTTATCGATGATCGGGGCGGCGACGCAACGCACTCCTAGTCGTATCTCTTCATCATCCAGCGCGTAGCCGCGAGTACGGGTGATCTGCAATTCGGCCAACAAGCGCCGGCGATCGGTGATCGTCAGCGGTGTCAGCGGCTCCAGCACCAGTCCCTTGAGAATGTCATCACGGGCGCCGGGTACCAGCGCCGAAAGGATGGCTTTGCCCTGACCGGTGCAGTAGACAGGCTTGCCCTGGCCGAGGCTGGCCGCAGAGCGCAGGGTGTGGGCGCCATCGCAACGCTCAAGCGACAACACCTGGTTACCGTCCAGTACAGCCAGGTAAGAGGTTTCGCCTGTGAGGTCACGCAATGCACGAAGCTCTGCGCTGGCGGCCGCCACAAGGTCCGGCTCCAGGTAAGCGTTACGTACCATCTCCAGATAGTTGAAGCCCAGCCGGTAGACCTTGCGTGTAGGGTCGCGCCGAATCATGCCGCGCTCCACCAGTGTGGCGAGCATTCGGTACATCGTTGTGCGTGGCAATTGAACCTGAGCGGCCATTGCGTTTGGCTGATGCCGTTGGGAGTTGCGCCAACGGCTTGCAAGACATCCAAGGCTTTTTCCAGTGCGCCCGTGCCATCCCCGGTCTTCATCGAATATTCCCACCTTTTGGAACTGCTCTGGTTGGTCACCCATTCTGCTGCTTTTTCATTCGGTTTTCCGCCATAGAATCGAACTCAGCGGAGCAGATTACGGGTTTAGTTCCACATAGTGGGAATGCCGGGCTGCTCATCAGATGCCGTATCGTTTGGAGAACCAATAAGAATGTCCACCATCCACACCTACGCTGACGCTCATGAAAGCGCTTCTGGCAAGCGGGTTGAAGTCAGTGATGAAGTCCTGGCCAAGCTCGCCACGTGCAGCAGTGGTTCGTTAACGACTCAATTATTCAAGCGTGGCTTTCGCCAGCCTGCGCTGGTCGGCCTGCGCGCCATGACGCGCGACATCAAGTCGTTCGTGGAACCGAAGGGCGACGGAAATCCTTGCGCAGCCACCAAACATAGCGGTGCCGAACCGTTTCGAAACGAGCGTCAATGCGCGGAAATTCAATGAACAGATCGTCATCGATCAGATTCGTTTCCTCGATCCGGTTGTCGGTATCGCTCATGTCCTGTAGTGGTCTAATGATTCCGGACACTCATTTAGGCGAGAATGCTCGCCAGATCGAGGTGTCAGATGACCAAACAACGCCGCTCCTTTACTCCTGAATTCAAGCGCGAGGCTGCCGACCTCGTGCTCAAACAAAACTACAGCTACATCGAAGCCAGCCGTTCACTCGGCATTGGTGAGTCAGCATTGCGCCGCTGGGTTGACCAGATTCAGAAAGAACATAAAGGCATCACCCCGCAGAGCAAGGCGCTGACGCCGGAACAGCAAAAAATTCAGGAGCTGGAGGCCCGGATCGCTCGGCTTGAGCGAGAGAAATCCATATTAAAAAAGGCTACCGCGCTCTTGATGTCGGAAGATCACGAGCGTTCGCGCTGATTGACCAGTTGAGCGCCCATGAACCGGTTGATTGGCTGTGCAAGGTGTTTGACGTCACCCGCTCGTGTTACTACGCCCAGCGCCTGCGGTGCCGCACGCCCGATGTTGAACGGCTTCGATTGCGTAGTCGCGTCAGTGAGCTGTTCTCGCAAAGTCGCAGCTCTGCGGGCAGTCGCAGCATTCTGTCGCTGATGCGTGAAGACGGTGAGCAGATCGGTCGATTCAAAGTGCGCAGCTTGATGCGCGAGCTTGATTTAGTCAGCAAACAACCCGGCTCCCATGCCTACAAACGAGCAACAGTAGAAAGACTGGATATCCCGAACACATTGAACCGCGAGTTCGACGTGCCAGCGCCCAATCAAGTCTGGTGCGGCGATATCACCTACATTTGGGCGCAAGGAAAGTGGCATTACCTGGCTGTCGTCCTAGATCTTTGTACGCGTCGGATCGTGGGCTGGGCGCTGTCGGAAAAGCTACATCCGGATGAGCGGGGGCAGGGCAGAGCTAGGGTTATCAAGACTATGCTAGGATTAGATAGCGTAGATAACTGATGAGGAGATTTCCATGAGCGTTACAGAGCAATCGGGCGTCTCCACCTTGATCGGTACGCCTAAGGAGGCTCGGGCCAGCTTGAGCCGTTCGCATGCGGACCGAGTGCTGGTCGTGTCCTTCGATCAGGTCAACCTCAGCGTATTTGAGGTGTTGGCGGAGAATTTCGCCAATGTGGCCTCCTCAATGTATGAGGTGCTGCAGGAGCGTCAGGATCCGAAGTCGCTGGAGCGACTGGCCGAGGTGTTTGTGACGCGTAAGCCGCCGTCGCCTCGCCTGCTCAAGGAAGCGGCAATGCTGGTACAGGCCCGCAAAGCGGTGTTGGAAAGCGGTGATTGGCTGACCGCCGCGGACATCGCCCAGGTGGCACAATTAAGTACCCGAAACCCGAGTGCTCAGCCCAACAAATGGAAAAAGCAGGGGCAGATCTTTGCCATCAGTCACGGTGGGGTCGATTATTTCCCGGGTTACGGCTTGGATCCGGATGCGGGCTATCGGCCGTTCAAGCCATTAGCCAAAGTCATTGAGGCTTTCGCTGGCCACAAGGACGGCTGGGGTATGGCTTACTGGTTCCGTTCAGATAACAGTTTTCTGGGGGGTAAAAGGCCCCAGGACCTGTTGGCATCGGCGCCTGATCGGGTGATTGCTGCCGCACTGGATGAGATCCAGGGCATTGTCCATGGCTAAGCAGCGTACCGAGTCCAGTGAGGGTAGGGCGATGCCTCCCACGGATTTGGCGGCGTCCGTTACCCCAGTGCCTGCGGCTACGTTGCACGTCACTTACCGTGATCGCCAAAGGCGATGTGCTTCATCGTGTACACCAGGATAAGTATCAGCCTGATCAATTCAATCCTGGTGTGCACGGCAATGCACGCTTCAGCCCGATCCAGGATAATCAGGGGCGGGCGATTCCCACCTTGTATGGAGGCACGACAGTCGAATGCGCCTTGATGGAGACCGTCTTCCACGACGTTCCCCATACGGCTGGGTTTAAGAGCTTCGACAAAGGCAAGCTGACTGGACAGGTGCATACTGCCGTCCAGGTTAGCCAACCGCTGCACCTGGTTGATCTGTCCAGCGTGCCCCTGCGGAAACTGGGCATCACGCGCAAACAACTGATCGACACTGAGAAAGATCAATACCCTGCGCCGCGCAAATGGGCCGAGGCAATTCACCGTCAGTGTCCAGATGCCCAAGGGCTGTCTTGGGTGTCGCGACAAGACGATTCGGCACGTGCGGTGGTGCTCTTTGGTGACCGGGTTCCTGACGGCGCACTCCATCCGCAGGGGGCGTCACGCTGCTTGACCGGCGACTCGACTGTGTTCGACGCGGTGCTCAATCTGGCAGAGCGGATTGGGGTCGTTATCATCGCGGGAAAAAGCTGAGTCAAAATGGCCGAACAGTACCCCTAAAATTCACTCTCTGAAGCCGGAACTGCCATTCATTAGAACTCGCTGAGGAGGGCGGGCTTCTGTGGGGTGTCGGGGGTTCCGTAGAAAGTTTATGCAGCGTCGACGGCCAAATACGTCTTGCGTGCATCCCAAGGAAGGGCGGTGCTTGTCCCTGAACTCAGAAATGACACGATGGCTGGCTCCGCGCTGGCCTTGGACACGGAGCTCGTTATGATCGCCAACCAACCGTTGAATGATGAACTTGTGAGCCGGCTGGAAGAAAAAATTCCAATCATGGCGAAGGGCGCAATTCATGCCGCTTATATCAATATGCTGGCGGCCGGACTCAGTGTGATGGAGGTCCGTGATGGCGTGCTAGTTGAAACAACGGCCGATGGTCAGCACACGGTTATTAGAGTGGCCAAGCCCAAGCATAAGGTAGCTTCGGGCAGGATTATCAAGGTGCGCCGCTTTTCATAACGAGCGGCGAGAGCGCCCGTATCTTCACGATGTCGCCGCGCAACGCGCGGGAAATCTGACATTCGTAATGTCAGTCTTTGTGCTGTGCGCGGAAGATGGCCGCCAAGCTCGCTATCGCATGGGGTCCGTTAAATCAATGCCCCTGGGCTTTCAACTTAGCCAAGCCCTGTTTGATATGTCCGGCGTTCTCTCCGATCATTTGCAGCGCACCGCGGACATTATCGCCGGTGTCTGTCGCACCTTGGCCTTCTACCTTCAAGGTCAGCTCCATTACCGCGGCCTCCAAGGCGAGCTGATTTTGGTAAAGCCGCTCAAGAACATCAGAAAGGGAGTATTCGGTGGGCATCATCTCGACTCCAATCAAGGAGTCGAAAGCGTAGCAGCGTAAGGGACAGAAACCAAAGGTCAGTGCGGGCTAGCGAGTATTGCAGGGTCTAAAGACAGCGATCGGCCAAATGCGACATTCACGCTGAGCTGTTTCCAGACCGAAGCGGTCATTAACGGCGTCGCGATGGTCATCGCTCGGTGAAAAATGCCTTCAGTGCACGAGCCAACTCGACCGGAGCTTCTTCAGCAATGTGGTGACCGCAGTCGATACCTTCTCCGGTGACTTTCAGTTCTGCCCATGGCTCCCAAACTGCAACTACATCGCCGTACAGGTCCTCTAGGTCATCCCTTAACGACCAAATAACATGGAGCGGACATTGAAGTTTTCGACCAGCCTCACGGTCTTCCCGATCATGCAGGTAGTCCAGCTCGATACCCGCGCGGTAGTCACCGAGCATTCCAATAACAGTTTCATGATCGTGAATCGCAGCCTGAAAATCCTCGTAATTTTCCCGTCCCATAGTTTCTGAGCAACCCCCATACCAACCCTTTGGATCCGCGAGGATTGCCCTCTCTGGCTTGTCGGGCTGAGCATAGAAAAACCAGTGCCACCATTTGGATGCGAACCGCGCGTCACATCGCTCAAGAGCCTCCAAGATAGGCACACCGTCTAGGATTGCCAGTTTTAGCACGCGTGACGGGTGGTCTAACGCTGAGCGGAAAGCAGCGTAGCTACCTCGATCATGACCCGCTAGGTAAAACTTATCGAACCCAAGGCTATCCATGAGGGCAACGCAGTCTCGCCCTTTCGCTCTCTTTGAATGAGCTTCGTAGTCATTGGGGGGCGCAGGCCGGCTGGACTTGCCGAACCCTCTCAAATCGGGACAGACCACCGTAAAAGAACTGGCGAGCAGCGGTGCAACCCTATGCCAAGTCGTGTGCGTACGCGGGTGCCCATGAAGTAACAATAACGGCGGGCCCGAGCCACCATAGCGAACGCGTAATGTCGCCTCAGGCAAGTCAATCATTTTTAGCTGGAAACCTTCGAACATCGTCACTCCTAACGAGGCTTTCCACTCCAAACAATAGATCACGGATACGGTAGCTAGGTCGGACGAGCGGCTGAATCCTCCGCAGGATGCATCATACGGTGTTGGCCCCAGTAAGGGTAGGACAGCCAATGGTTCAAGCTTGCGTGGCCGCTACGGTTCTTAATCTTCAGGAAGAATTTTATTTAGTGTAAAGCGTCAACTCTCTGAGCCTGCTCTCTGTTGCGTGGTCAAACCGACTCAGAATCACATCGGCTTGTTCCTCTGTGATAGCTCCAGCACACCTTAGGCCAATCACAAACCCATGAGCTTTTGCGCCGTTTTTCACCGCTAGGATCATCGATCCGGCAGTCTCGATCTCTTTGAGTATTTTCTCGGCAGGGCGTACCGCCCCGACTGGCAAGTCGAAAGGTTCGCTGGACATTCTATACTCCGTACACGCAAGTTTGCCCTTCGCTGGGCTGGGGCGTATCGCCCTCTATTCTCATCGACCCTATTAGGCGAGGTAGGGTTTCCTATGATCCTTTAGCTTGTAGCGCTCTCCCAGGGCCCTGCGCCGTTAAGCACCTGGGTTAGGCGACGAATGGTGCTGCGTGCATGCTTCCCGAAGGAACCCAATCCGTTTCCAAAAAATCTATCTAAGCAACGGGAGGGTAAAGTACTGAAGTGTGGCTGCTGGATCTGTTGGGGCGATGCGTATCGAAAAGGCCTATACGGTGATTGGGACGACATCATCTGCGTCGCTTGTGGTCATTACAAAATCAGCCGTCGCTTGTTAAAACATTACCTAGGTAAGAAGTTTGATGTAGAGCGCATGCGTGCCAATTTCAAGCACCTTAACGCTCAAGGTTGCACTCCCATTGTGGAAAGACACAGCGCTATCTTTGCAGGGGAAATGCCGCTACGAGAACCAATTGAAAAGCTGGTTGGTTGGCCGCTCGGACACGCTGTAAACAGAACGCGTTGAATGAAACTGTTTTTCGTTTGCGTTGGTGGTTCTGGCAAGTCTCAAACATGACATGAGTCCAGGCGCTGACGGCGGAGAGAAGCTTTGTGGCCTGTGCTGCCTCAAGCGATACCTGGCCTGGGGATGGCTATCCAGTCGCGCGCCATTAGGTGATCGGTTGCAACCTTTGTGCGCATGATGAAGGGGCGTGACTGAGCGCATCAGTGGAACGCGATGCACTGGAATTCGGACAGGGACGCGCTGGTGTGTTTTGGAATGCGTCAGCGGCATTAGAAACCAATTGGCTTGAGTGATGACTCAACCATAACGGTTGCCGAGCCATAATTTTTCATACCCGCCTGCAAGCCGAGCGCGAGCTCCAGATCTGCAATACACTCTAAGTTACCCATCAAAAACGAGACCTACCATGTCCAAACTCGCAGAATTTCGCCAGCTCGAGAAGCACCTCGCTGAACAGCTCCAAGCACTTGAAGCCCTCAAAGGCGATGCTGGGCTTAAGAAAGAAATTGAATTTGAAACGAAGCTCCGCGATTTGCTAGAAAAATACAGCTACAGTCTGAAAGACGTGATCAATCTGCTTGATCCACAGGGGGGACGTCGCGCTGCAGCGGCGACTCTAAAATCTGGCACGCGGAAAGTTCGCCAGGTGAAGGCCTATAAAAACCCGCACACAGGCGAGATCATTGAAACGAAAGGTGGCAATCACAAAGGCTTGAAAGAGTGGAAGGCTGAATACGGCTCAGACACCGTTGAGTCTTGGCTGACCAAGTGACTAGGTGTTGAATACAAAGGAGCGCTGCGGGCTCTTTCGGTTCTCGATTTTTCCGCGAGCCGCCTGAACCAGTTTCAGGCGCTGGTTTGACTGGCGCTCCTTGATTTTTTCTCGCCGTACACCTATCCCAAGTGGAAGTGGTGAGGGTGGTATTGATCTCAATACCATCACCTACATCTTGGACTGCTTAACGCGGTAGACCATATGTCATGGTCGCATCGGAAGCAATGGCCGCCTTGCTCTTCCTGGAGATGCTTCGCGAAACCGCAATTCACACAGCAATAGAGCGCGGAAATAGGTGCTATTTTGAACTCCGGGCGATGTTCCACAGGCAGAACGGATAACCCAGGGCGTAGGTCCTCATGATCGTAAAAATAAAGGCTGATATCGCCGTCAGTCTCCATTAGCCCCAGTCTCACCTGGCCTAGGTGTTCAACGCCTTGTTGCCGCAACTCCATCAGCAGCTCGCTCGATGAAATGTTCAGCTTTTCTAACGATTTGAGCTCGTATTGGCCTTCGATGATGACAGTCACAGGCAAGCCATCAATCCACGCTTCAAATTTTTTGCTCTTCGTCATGATCAGTACGGTAGTGCGATAGAGAAGCAGGAGCGTTAGAAAAACCACTGCTACCGGCAACAGCGGGACGTCATGGTAGAAGGACACGTCCCCGGCAGCGGAGCCCAAGGTCAGAATGACGACTAGCTCAAAGAGTGATAGCTGCCTTATGCCCCGCCTACCACTTGATTTTAAGAATAGAAAAACAGCGAGAAAGGCAAAGGTTGCTCTGAAGCCAACCTCTAACAAGAATGGCAATGGGAACTCATCTATCAACATTCGCTGTAGATCGAAGGGTGACATCATTGCCTCTGTTGATTTAGAACGGCCAAGGGATAGCGGTGCACTCAATCGCCAGACCTGCGATTCGGAGCGCATTTGCTAGTTAACAGAAACAGGAACGCATTCAGCATGATGAGGCAAGCTCCCACAATGCTTAACAAACTAGGCGTCTGCCTAGTTTAGACATGGCTGACCGCCAAATGGATTGATGTTCCCAGATAGCGCCAGGATTGAAGCCTGGAGCTACTGAGCTCCGCTCGCTCGCCATGTGACATCAGTGACGCCGTACTTCTCAGCTTGAGGCTTTGAGACCATCTTCATTGGCGGACGGCCTGGCTTGGGGATGGGGGCAATGCCGACATCGCAGCTTGCCCAGTGCCAGGCCTCTACGTTTCGCATCGTTTTGCTGCGGATGATGAAGGATTTTGGTTCGCCGTGAAGTTTGTAGGCGATGACGAACAGGTTGTTGTCCATGAGTGGCTCCATTTGCTCATATCTAACGGAGTCATCAGGCTGGGAAAAATTCAAATGAATTGGGAATCTTAGATGGGGCGCACAGTGGCAGACGCCTTATCCAGGGCTGACCGGCCCGAAGAACGCCTAACTGCGTGAATCAGAACGGTTGCTAATGCTTTCACTTTGACTAAGACGTCCGGGTGATCCTTAACGATGGCTTCAACAGGCATACTCGCTACGTCAGCATCGCTTGGATCTTGCACGAGGTTCAAACCACCCACCGCCCCAACCGCAATCGCTCCGTCTGCTCCGTCAGCCCCGTTGCCGGATAGGATCACACTGATCACTCGGGGGCCGAAGACTTCAGCGGCGGTCTGAAAGAGACGATCAACTGCTGGCCTACAAAAATTCACTTTCGGTCCGTCACTTAAAAAAACCAAGCCAGGTGCCGAAACCTCAAGGTGTTTGTCTGGCGGAGCCAGATATATACGGCTAGGCAGAATAGCGTCGCCATTCGCGCCATAAGCTATCGGCATAGATGAGGATCGCTGAAGAATGGCGGCCATCATCTTCAGGCTTGAAGAGTGAGTATGCAAAACGATCAAAATTGCGGCGGGAAATTTCGGTGGCAAACCCGCGAGAATTTCTTTCAATGGCTCAATACTTCCCTCTGACCCGCCGATGACGACGATGTCTCTGTACTGGACGATATCGTCTGACATCATTTTCTCTCCTGCTCGGGGGGATAGGTACTCTTTCTCATGAGGATGTAGCGGCCAATAAATTGTCCTGCTGATTCCCCACCATCGAGTGTAGCCTGCCAGCCTAATAACGGCCGCCACCAAAAGACGTGTACAGTCTGTACATGATCTCCTGCTGGAGCCCACCTTCATCGGGCATGACGATACTAGCTCGCGTAGCAATGCCCGAGCCCTAATCGCATCCTAAGTCGCGATTAGTATGCCGGAAGGTCCTTGGTTCGCGCGTGATTGCTTTGACGTTGTGTTCCCGCTGATCGGTACGAAAATAGCTCCGCCAGACCCACCGCCAATTTGACGACGCACAAATGACGCTCTTCTTACCGATCTCAGCAAAGCTGACGCCTAAAGCGTTGTCCCTTTCGCTGATAGGTTTCATTCTCCTAGTTTGTTTTTCAATGATCCTCGCAACCGCCTGGCAGATGGTTCATACGAACATGTATTTGCTCCGTGGTGGTCATATGTCTATCAATCGGTCGCGCTGGTAGGCTCCATCTTATTGGCACTAGCATTTTTATGAGGAAGGTCTTCTCCAGCGGGTGACCGATATGCACGCAAGGCTCCACAGTGGAGCCTATCGGGCAACGCTGTCGCGGCGGGTCTATATCCCCAAAGCCGACGGCAGGCAGCGTCCGCTGGGCGTTGCCTCTCTGGAGGACAAGATCGTACAGCAGGCAGTCGTTACCCTTCTGAATGCGATCTATGAAGAGGACTTTCTGGGTTCTCGTACGGGTTTGGGCCGTAGCCAGCACGATGCGCTGGATGCGTTGACGGTCGCGCTCAAGGGCCAGAACGTGAACTCGATATTGGATGCGGATATCACGTCGTTCTTTGATGAGATCGACCATGAATGGATGTTGATGTTTCTAGGACACCGGATTGCAGACCGACGCATTCTCGGGCTCATCTGCAATGGCTTCAGGCGGGAGTAATGGAGGATGGCCGTAGGGTGGCTGCGACCAAGGGGACGCCCCAAGGCGCAGTGATATCGCCGTTGCTGGCGAATATCTATCTTCACTTCGTGCTGGATCTACGGGCAAGGCAGTGGCGCCAGCGCATGACCCTGGCGATGTGATCGTTGTGCGCTAAGCGGACGACAGCGTGGTGGGTTTCAGGACGCAATGGCAGGCACAGCAGTTTCTGGTGCAGTTGCAGGAACGCTTGGCCAGGTTCGGTATCCCTCAACGCCTCGAAGACACGGCTGATTGAGTTTGGTCGTTTTGCTGCGAGAAATCGTAGGAAGCGAGGTTTAGGAAAACCGGAGCCGTTTGATTTCCTGGGCTTCACACACCGCTGTAGTACCAACAGGAGTGGTGGGTTTCAAATACTGCGGCTGACGGTCAAGAAGCGAAGGCGTGCAACGCTGCTGGCTATTCGGGATGAGCTGAAGCGCCGACGACATGAACCCATCCGGGCTCAAGGGCAATGGCTCACTCGGGTGGTAAGTGGTTACTTCAATTACCACGCGGTGCCGGGAAATCTGTTACGCCGGGGTGGTTTTCGTCTGGCGGTATGCCGTCTAGGGCGGCAAGCCCTCTAACGTCGCAGCCAGCGTAATCGCCTTCAATGGTCACGCTACGAACGCCTTGCTGGCCTCTACATACCTAGACCCAGAAATGCACATCCTTACCCTGAGGATCGCTTCGCGTCACACACCCGAGGCAAGAGCCGTATGCGGTAGTTCCGCACGTACGGATCTGTGCGGGGGGCGGCAGGTAACTGCCGTCCCTACCGCGACCAATGTCCGGGCCGAAATGACCTGGCAGCAGAATGGTGGCGCCACAATGTGCTGCCATTGTGCTGTCGACCGTCAGCATTCCGCTACGCCTGGATTGCCGATATCTGGAAACAGACTGTAGGCGGTTTAACCGGGGGCGCTCCTTGGGCTAGCTTCCGACGGAGCGTTGCCCGGGAGCCTATTGAGGGGGCGAGCGATAACGGAGTTCAATCCAGCAATGAGTCGGCGACTAACCCTGGCAGAAACGTCCTATTTGCACAAAGCCATCGGTATAAGCGACCGCTTATCTATCTGGTGAATTTCCATCTCAATCTTCAGGTCTCTACTGATCTATGCGCTGCGGGAAAGATCATGTCTCCGGAAATAGATGTGCACACTCCAATATCCGCTCGGCCTGATACAGCCGGGCCAGGGCAGGGAGATCTCGATTGTCTGGTCATTGGTGCCGGGCCAGCTGGGTTGACGACAGCTGTGTACCTGGGTCGGTTTCACCGAAAGGTACTCGTTGCGGACGGCGGGCCAAGCCGTGCGAGCTTGATCCCGGTATCTCATAACTATCCTGGCTTCCCACCTGGCATCTCTGGCAGCGAGCTGCTTGCGCGCCTGCGCGAGCAAGCTAAGCGTTACGGCGCGCGAATTGAAGACGGGCGAATAGAATCTCTAATAAAGAATAGCACCGGGTTCATAGCTCAAATAAATGAAAGATCTGTGACCGCTCGCAGAGTCGTACTTGCTACCGGTATCGTTGACACGCTTCCGCATATGGAGCGGCCCCACGATGCAGTCGCACAAGCGATTATCCGGTTATGCCCGATCTGCGACGGATACGAGGTGAACGGTGACAGCGTCGCGGTCTACGGGGAGGCGCAGTGCGCAGTAAAACATGCGTTGTTTCTCCGCAGCTTTACTGATCGGGTGACAGTGCTTGTAAACGAAGATGTTCATGGCTGTGAGGACGCGATTGCCACAGCCCGTGATGCGGGAATAAAAATAGTACGCGACCGAGTTACGCAGATTGAGATCATCAACAGGCAAGTGCAAGTGGCGACCTGCAATGGCGAATCGCTATGCTTCGACGTCGTCTACCCGTCCTTGGGATCGCATGTCTGCTCTGACTTGGCAATGCAGCTTGGCGCCGAGGCTAATGAGGAAGGAGCTCTGCGTGTTGATTCCCATCAGGGCACGTCTGTTTCCGGCCTGTATGCAGTGGGTGATGTGGTCGATTCGCTCAAGCAGATCAGCGTTGCCATAGGCCAAGCTGCTGTCTGCGCGACGGCAGTGCATAATAGCTTGCCGATGCGGTTGTGGAATCCTGAATAGCATAAACATATTTCGTGGGCTGGCCATTGTCGTAGTAGTAGGATTGTTCCCACCAGTGCGCCCACGTTGAGGCCAAGGCGTTAGCGCGGTGAGTTTTCTTCACGCCTGGCGCAACAAGGGGTGAACTTGCTCGCTGTCGAGTTCGACTTTCGAGCCGTGCCAAATAATCTAGCCTGTGACACTGCCTTGGTTCAGCCTCCTCGCCACGAGCCGGATACTCGCTCCGTCATGCACCAGAACTTTCCACTGACTGGCGCAGCGATTGGTGAATAGATAGGCACAGTGCGGCTGCGCCGCACCGAACACTGCCACCACTCCTGCCGGAGCAGTTTCGGTGCCGGCACGTATGTCCATGGGCTCGTAGCGAGCCAGATGCTGGTTCAGTCGTCGCGCAGCAAGCCAGATACCCACGCCGTCTTGCATCAGCACTTTCATCCGGTTGGCCCTGCAATTGGCGTACAGATAATGCAGACTGGACCGATACGCCTCAGGGTTCTATAACAGGAAGTTGTGATTGTCGAGCGTATCGCACCATTGCTGGATTTTCAGCGCGTTGGCTTGTTCGCAACTCATGGGGCGCTTACTTGAAACTGTATGTTCATGCAGTATCCGAGACAAGGCATACGTGCGAGGGCTAAGCGGCGAGCTGCGTCGACGGCAGCTTTCGGCCCAGGCTGTGTAAAAACCATCAACACCCATTGAAACCTTGAAGTCGGTCCACAAATCGCGCGCCTGCATGAATCTAAGCCTGTGGACCTGCGGACAAATTTCAGCTTTCACATAGAAGCGCGGGCGTGTTTTTTACTTGGGGTTTTCACACAGCCTGGGCCAGAAGCGGACGTTCCAGATAACTCGCTTCAGGTAGGACTGCCCTTCAGAATCGATGAATTTCAATCCGGCGGCTTGTATCTGGCGGCGCCGAATATGTCTGGTTCGGATTGTTTTAATAAGCAGCAAGCCCCTCTATCGGTAATTGCCTGGCGGGAAAAATGGGCCTTGATGTCCATAATTTATGCGCACATGCGATTGGGGAACTATTAAGCAGTAGTCATGCTAAATGGGCTTAGCCTGAATTCGGACATGGCGCAGCTGATGATGTCGAGATTGCCTTAATAATACTTCTCAGCAGTGTACCGGGTGGATACAAACGAGTTGAAACTAATGATTTTGAAAAGGATGTGTCCGTTCTGCTGTTGGGTAACCGGGGTGAAGTAGATCAGTTATAGATTTGGTTAGGTCTTTCATTGACCACGGCTTTTGCAGATAAATCGTCGGAGAAGGAACGGTTTCTGGCATCAGCTCATAGCCGGACATGAGTATTGTTTTTGTTGATGGCCATTTGTTTCTGATCATCCGTATAAATTCCATTCCATTGATCTGACCCGGTAACCCGTAATCAACAATTGCAAGGCTACAAGGCTGTCTTGATTGCAGCAGATAAACCAACGCTTGATCGGCGGTCTCAAATGCTACTGTCTTCGCGCCTATTTCTTCTACGATTTGCTTTGTAAGCGCACGCAGAGTTGAATCGTCTTCTACGACCACAATTTCGCCATCGATTTGTGGTAGCGCTTCCCAGTTAGCGGTCATAGCTGGCCTTGCGCAGACGAATGGTTGATACGACAGTGTACGCTCAATCTGTCTACCATGCCTCGGCTCGTTTACTCCACCAGCCGCACTGTCGCGAAGAATCTCGGCGTTCACATAGGCCCGGCATCCGCTTGTAGGTGGGCGGGTTTTGAGTAGTCAAGTACGCAAAAAGGGCTGTGGAATTAGTAATATTGGTAACCCTCGCCAACGCTTGCGATCCAAGATTCGCCACAGCCCGAACCCTAAAACCTTCTGGCGATGCGCTCCTTAATCTAGGACCTATGCAAAGGAGGCCACCTGTAATGGTTAAAGCAAGGGCGCTGCTGGCCGATAACCCTGCAAGGATGCCAGGGATCGTAGGCGTTTAATCGACTGGGCCTACCTATCATGCAGCTTCTTCCCTTTAAGAGCTTACGGGCAAAATTCGCGATTGTAGTGGCCCTCGCCGTGCTAGTCATCACTTGCATTTTCGGTAGTGTCATTGGCGCCTCCGCCATTTCCCGGCACAAAGAACAGACAGGACATCAGCTCGTTGAATATGCCGCCTCGATGATTGACCGCCTTGATCGTGACATGTACAGCCGCTCCAAGGAACTCGGCGTCTTGAGTGCGCTGGAGGCACTGCGCAACCCTGCTAACGTAGGTGAAGCAAGAAGTCTGCTCAACCACCTCAACGCCCAATTCCCGAGCTATTCATGGATTGGACTCACTAACGCTCAAGGAACGGTCGTTGCTTCGACCGGTCGTTTGCTTGAGGGCGTCAGCATTGCGCATCGGCCAGTCTTCATGGAAGGGCAGGACAAGACGTTTGTCGGCGACGTACACGAAGCGGTAATGCTTGCAAAGCTTTTGCCCAACCCTTCGGGGGAAGCAATGAAGTTTGTCGACATCAGCATGCCGGTACAGGATAAAGCCGGACGCTTTATCGGCGTACTGGCCACCCACCTTTCCTGGCAATGGGCCGCAGAAATAGGCCGAACCATGTTCGAGCCTCTGAAAAATAGCCTTCCGGGTTTAGAGTTTCTGGTCGTTAGCAAAGACGGGAATGTCCTGCTCGGCCCCAAGCACCTGATCGGCAAGCCAAGTGAGGCCGGCATAGCTCATAACAGTGAGATCCGATGGTCAGTGAATAAATGGCAGGATGGAAAAACCTATGTGGTGGGATCGGCTGAAAGCAAAGGACTTGATGGTTACCCTGGTTTGGGCTGGACCGTTGTAACGCGTCAGCCGGCAGAAGTCGCCTTTGCTGAGGCAAACGGACTCCGCGCAGAAATACTGCTTTGGGGGAGCATGTTGTCCATCGCTTTTGCTGTGATTGGATGGTTTGTGGCTGGTGTCATCACTGGACCGCTAAACCGAATAGCTGAGGCTGCTACGCTTCTCTCCGAAGGGGCCGATGTAGACATTCCGCTGGTGAAGGGGAGTATTGAAGTAGAAAAGCTGAGCATGGTCATTCGACACTTGGTTGAAAGCCTGACGCAAAAGAAGGGGCAATTGGCGCTCATCAAAGGGGTAGCCTATCGTGATACGGTGACAGGTTTGCCTAATCGCGCCGCGTTGGAAAACTACGTCAAGAATATAGAAAGTGAGCCTGGTCAGCGTCCTGCTTTTGGCGTGTTATGCCTGGATCTGGATGGTTTCAAACCAGTGAACGATCGTTTTGGACATGCCGTTGGGGATGCCCTGCTTCATGCTGTTGGGCTACGGCTCTTAGCAACGGTGCGCGATGGCGACATTGCGGTACGCCACGGCGGTGACGAGTTCGTGCTGCTGCTGCGGTTGAGGGCGGGCGAATCACTGACAAACGTGCAGAGCGCAGCTCAACGCATCATTACAAAGCTCGCGGAACCGGTCCCGCTAGCAGGCGAGGTGATCAGGGTAGGCTGTAGCATCGGGGGAGCACTGTGGGCCGAGGGCGACTTCGCTGACGCATTGGGTAAGGCCGATGAAGCGTTGTATGGAGCTAAGCGGGCTGGCAAATCCCAAGCGCAGTTTCATGAGTCCGCAGGATATAAAAATGCCTTAGCCAGGACACTGAGCTGTAAAGGTCTAAGATAATAGTACTTCGCGTTCGACGATTGATTCCAAAATACCGTGGCATCGTGAGCCAGATTTTAATGCGCACCTATCTGCCAGGCTTAATCCACAGCGTCCAGCAGTTAATCGTCCAAATCGATGTCTTGTGATAGGAGCTTCCCTACAATGACGACATTCAGTCAGCGTAGGTTCGCGATTAGCTCCCGTAGAACGGCGCTGTGTGAATTAAGCTCCTCTCTCGCAAGCTCGTATTCGTCCACCGCCTTGCTGCGCCCGTTGCATTTGCTGCGCTCCGCCAGCTGGTCCAGCAGCGTTTGCTTTTCATGCAGCGCTCGTATGGCCACCCAAAGAGCATCTTCCATTGTCTTGTTCTGGGATTGGAACAGCGCTGCAGCGGTGTAGCTATGACCGGTATGGCAACGATACCGCGGTGGCGAAGCCCCTATCTCCCACAGTGCGCCCCCGCATTCGGGGCAAGACATTCCTGATGCGGCGCCTACCTGAGATACAGCGTTTGGGGCTCCCGCGCTCAAATCGAAGGTGAGCTCATTCTCGGTGGCGAATGGCTCAATGCGAGAATGCATAGACAGTGCTGTGCCCACCGCAGCACGCTCTTGGACTGTCTGAACGATTATCTTCCCTAGTTCCGCTACGGATCGGCAGGCATCAACTTCTACATGGCGAAGTGCGCTCTCCGGCATAGAGGGCGCCTCGGCGGTGGCCGGGTCCTGTACCAATGCTAACCCCCCATACACCTTCACCGCTTGCAGTCCAACGATCCCGTCATCCATTTCGCCAGTGAGAATGACGCCAATTACCATGTTTCGGTGGCTGATGGCTGCGGAGCGAAACATGGGGTCAATTGCCGGTCGGGCATGATTTTCCTTGGCGCTTCGAACAACCTGAATGACGTCGTTTTCAATTAGAAGATGACGATCAGGCGGCGCGACGTAGATGCGCCCATTTATGATCTTTTCGTGTGGCTCCGCGAAGCCGATCCCTAGAGAGGTGTCTTTGGCAAGGATATGCGGTAACGAACTGGCGTTTCCCCCGATGTGCATGGTAATGAAAACTGACGCGTTGAGATCGTTTGGGAAATGGCCTAGGAGTTCCCGAAGTGCTTGAAGCCCGCCAGTGGAAGCGCCTATGACAATAATCTGGTGCGCGGGTGTGTATGGCTGCATTGATTACCCAACATATCGATAGGCCATGTGGTCGGCCGGTTTCAAATTTAGGTTGCACGTCTTTAGAACCTCAACCGGAGCTAAAAGTTAGCCGGCGGCGGCAGCAGGAGGCCGAGCGGAGCAGTTTTGTGCTTTTTTGCGGAGGCTTTTTCCTTCCGTCGGGATACTAAGCGCGTTTCCGGCGCCCTTTGCTTAATCTCTGCATCGAATCGATCATACCAAGGGAAGCCATGCATTTATTCCTCGCAACCTGTGAGAGGTCAAAACACCGCCCAGCAGCCCCAACGCAGCGCCACCGGCGGCCAAGCCACCACCTTCGATGGCCCCGAGACTTCGTGGTGAAACGGCGACCATTGCACACTCACCTCCAAAACATCCGGCTTCGGCTTGGTCATTGCTGCCGTCGGCGTGGTCTGCGGCGATATCGGTACCAGTGCTCGCTATATACTGAAAGAGGTCTTTTCCGGTCACTTTGGTATACAAGCTAATCACCGCGGGGTGCTGGGCATCGCTCAGAGCGTATTACTTGAGTGTCCGGATGAGGTTGCGCGAGGCTTCGCGTTGCAGGTATTGGCTATGGAAACCTGGCACAGTGCAAAGGCGATTACAGATGCGATCGGCTACGACAGTTCTAGGGAGTCGCTCTGGTGGGCAGCGATCAGCTAGTGCGGATTCCACGACACTTGGACACCCAGCCCACGATCATTTGGACAGTCGTTCCACTCGCACTTGGACATCTGATCCACATCCACTTGGACAGGCAGTCGGAGCGCAGCGACGCAGGCTTGCATTGTTAGTCTGAAGTCTCTGCCGCCGTCAATTTCGTTGTGCGCCTGCGCATCGATTCGCCCTTCAGTTCGATCCGATAAGCGTTGTGTACCAACCGGTCGAGGATCGCATCGCCCAGGGTCGGATCGCCGATCAGCGCATGCCATTTGTCCACCGGCATTTGGCTGGTCACCAGTGTCGAGCGGTTCCCGTAGCGGTCGTCCAGCAGCTCGAGCATGTCGCGCCGTTGTGCAGCGGTAAACGGTGCCAGACCCCAGTCGTCCAGGATCAGCAAGTCGGTCTTGGCGTAGCCGGCCATCAGCTTGGCGAAGCGGCCGTCGCCGTGGGCCAGGCCCAGCTCTTCCATCAAGCGCGGCAGACGCAGGTAGCGCACGCTATAACCGTCGCGGCAAGCTTTGTGAGCCAGCGCGCAGGCGAGCCAGGTTTTGCCCACGCCAGTCGGGCCGCCGATGATCAAGTTCAGGCCGTCGCGTAGCCATTGGCCGCTGCCCAGTTGCAGGATCAGAGACTTGTCTAGGCCGCGCGGGCTGCGGTAGTCGATGTCTTCCAGGCAAGCGTTGTGGCGCAGTCGCGCGGCTTTGAGGCGGGTGGTCAGGTGAGCATCTTCACGCTCGGTCAGTTCGCGATCAACCATCAGGCCAAGGCGTTCGTCGAAGCTGAGGTCGTTGATGTCGGGCGTCGCGTGTTGCTCGTTCAGCGCCTTGACCATGCCGTGCAGGCGCAGGGTTTGCAGCTTGTCGAGTGTCGGATTGGGCAGCATGTTTGTGCTCCTTTTTCAGTCAGTGGTAGTAACCAGGGCCGCGCAGATTGATATGTTCTTCGGGCAGTAACGGCAGGTTTTGCTGGGCCAGCGGCAGTCGTTCCAGTCCTTGGCGCAGGATCGATTCGAGGCTTTTGTAGCTGCATGCGCCCAGTGCCAGCGCACGCTGGCAAGCGGCTTCCAGTCGCTCTTCGCCATGCTGTTTGCTCAGGCGCAAGATGCCCAGGCAGGCGCGGAAGCCGTGCTGCGGATGGATTCGGCGTTCGAGGATGTAGGCGATGACGCCGGCCGTGTTCGGGCCGTTCTGTTCTGCCCAGCGGATCAGTCGCTGCGGCGTCCACTCGGCATGTTCGCGGTGGCTCTTGGGCATGTGCTCGGCTTGGGTGGTGTGGCGGCCTTTGTGTGGCGAGCGCAGGTGGCTGGCCACGCGCTGGTTGGCGTGGAAGCATTCGACGGTTTGTGCGGTCAGCCGCACTTCGAGTTGGTGCTTCACCAGTTGGTACGGCACCGAGTAGAAGTGGCCGTCGACCTCGACGTGGTAATCGATGTGGACACGTACCTTTTTCCACTCGGCGTAGACGTATGGATGTTCCGGCAGCGCTTGCAGTGCCGGTTGGTCGAGGGTCTCGAAGGCTGACCGGCGTGAGCCGGGCAGCTTTTTGAAGGGCTTATGATTGAGGCGATCCAGCAGCAGACCGATGGCCGTATTGAGTTCGCTCAGCGAGAAGAACTGGCGGTTGCGCAGCACAGCCAGGATCCAGCGCTCAACCACTTGCACGCCGACTTCAACCTTGGCTTTATCCCTCGGCTTACGCGAGCGAGCAGGCAATACGGCTACGCCGTAATGCTCGGCCAAGTCGCGGTAACTGGGGTTGATATCAGGTTCGTAGCGATGCGCCTTGGTGACGCCGCTGCGCAGATTATCGGGCACCAGGATCTGTGTAGTGCCGCCGAAAAAAGCGAAGCAACGGGCGTGCGAGCCCAGCCAGTCAGGCAGTTTT
Organism: Pseudomonas sp. R4-84; assembly: GCF_054130985.1. Classification (NCBI taxonomy): domain Bacteria; kingdom Pseudomonadati; phylum Pseudomonadota; class Gammaproteobacteria; order Pseudomonadales; family Pseudomonadaceae; genus Pseudomonas; species Pseudomonas sp. R4-84. The sequence continues at coordinate 3,302,425 of NZ_CP096390.1, read as the reverse complement.
TGCGACCAGGTGGCCTCGGCGAAGGTGTAGCTGGAGGCGCCCAGGACTGCAACGAAGATCTGGGCCTGACGGATCTCGCCGGTGCTCCGGTCGATGATCGGAGCAGTCTGGCCGGCGTAATCGACAAACAGCTTTTCACCGGCACGATGTTCCTGGCGCATGACCACGTCGATCTTGGCGGCCCAAAGACGGTAGTGCTCGCAGAACCAGCTGTATTGAAAGCCTTGTGGGTGGCTGAGCCGATACTCTTGCCAGAGCAAGGCCAGGGTGACGCCGGGCCGGCGGAGTTCGGCGTGTGCCCAAGCCCAATCAGGCATCGGCCGTTGATCATTGGGAACCGTCGGTGCTGGCTGGAACAAGCAACGTTCCAGTTCGGCGTCCGACAACGTCGTTGGCCAAGCCAGCCCACAAGCGTTAAAGCGGTGCAGGTAATTACCGGCACTGCCGCTGCTGATGCGCAGGCTGGTAGCAATTTTTCGCACGGACAGGCCGGCGTCGAACTTTAGGCGTAGTACCTCTCGGATTTTACGCATGGATAAACGCTCCACGACGACCTCTTTGCTTCGATAAAAGAGGTCGATGGTAATGAATAGTCCTGCGTTGCTGCCTGCCTGAGCGTGGGATGGGTCAGTAGAAAATTACTGTCCAAATGCTCGTGGAATCAGTGTCCAAGTGGCCGTGGAATGAGTGTCCAAGTCAGCGTGGAATCGCTGTCCAAGTGTTCATGGAATGGGTGTCCAAGTGCGCTAGGAGCAATCGTCGCTGATCCCCCTGAGGGTGCTGATTGATTGCGTCACTCAACTGGTGCGAAAAAAGTCTGGGTCTAGTACAAGCTCGCGGAGCGGCTTCAAACGGTTTTCTGCGTCCTTGGCTTGGGAACGGGAACGCTCGGCATCTTTCTTAGAACCTTGCGCTTCTGCCAGGTCGCCCATTTGACGAAGCAGCATAATTCTTTCTTCAACCGCCCTGAGCGCGTCCCAGAGCCCGGTATCAATCGCGGCGTTAACTTCAGCGATTAGGGTCTTGATCGAAAACGCATGGCCCGTATGGCAGCGAAACCTGACAATCGATCCTTCTTCTATCTGCACCAAAACTCCATGACAATCGGGGCATGTATAGCTCGAAATATTCCCTATACTCATGACCCCAGCTTCCAAGCCGTTGCCCTTTTCACTGATGCTCGTCTCGATCAGATGGCGCTCGTTTAAGGGCCTTGTGGCCAGTTGCTTGATCGGCAATCTAACCCGCATTGCTATCTGATTCGCCAGCTCAGTGAGCGTGCCTACAAAGTCTGTTTCGACGTGCTCTATTGCACTACGGGGCATGGATTCATAAGTAGCTTCAGAAGGATCCTGCACGAGTGCCGTACCGTTTTTGTCCTTTATCGCCCAAAGTCCCGCTGTTCCGTCGTCCAGCGCTCCGGTCAGTATCACTCCGATCACCCTAGAGTCATAAGCCACCGACGCTGAGCGAAAGAGTACATCGATAGCCGGACGAACTCTGCATTCCTTCGGTCCGCGAGTAAGGCGGACCCCCTCCTTCGTCACAAGCAGATGGTGATCAGCGCTGGCGACGTAGACGGTTGAGGTTTTGAGCGGTTGATTGGCTTGTACCGAAATGACCTTCATGCTGGTTTCACGAGCAAGTATCCTTCCTAGCTCACTCGGCGAGTGCGGAGGAATATGTAGCACTACCAAAAAAGCCGCTGGCAAGTCAGAGGGTAGGGAGCGAAATAGACTCCTTAATGCTTCGACTCCACCGGCGGAAGCCCCAATAACGATAATATTCCGACAGTGGCTATCGAGTTGCATAGATACACACCTCCCTCTCTAAAAGCGAAACGCAAGATTACGAGCCGCACCATGATCAAAGGTTTTAGCTCCTCACAAATGGGTGAGCGTTCGATTGATGCGCGACTAGCGATCAGTGTTTCTTCCGAAATACGGCCCTCGCCTGGTCCCAGGCTTTTTTGCCTTCAAGGCTTTTCGCATCCGCTGCTGCGCGCGCGTTTTGAAACGCGATCATGGCTTCAGACGAATCTGTGGCATGGGTTAGCAGTTCATAAGCAATCGCGTTGAGACGATCGGCCTCTCGAAACAGCTCGTTGGTGCGCTCGGTGGCTTCATGCCAAGCGGAAATAATGGCGTTATTTCTCATGATCGTCCTCGCGTGTCATCCGGCCTTTGATTGGTAAGAGAGGAGCGCCTTTTAGTTTCTCGAAACTTACGTTTATGGACGCAATTTTTGCTTAATGCAAATGGATTCGGATGGTGGCGGGCGTCAAGGTCGTGGGCGTGCTGCAAGTATTGACCGCCCCACGCACGACCGTGTCCCAATCGATGAGCGCGATCCCGACAATCGAGCTAGAGGACAACGCCGCTTGGGAGTTGCTGATCGAACTGGTTCAGAAGGGGGCCCATCCACTGATCGCCAAGCGCTTCGGCCATGCCCTGGAACAGGAGGAAACGCACCTGGCCGGTGCGCAACTTCAAAAAGCAAGATCTTCTTGCGTAAGTGAGCTGAGCCTTGCTTACCACCTGGCGCCACCCTAGTTTATCCGGGTTGGGACCACTGGCTCGAACTTTAAAGGACAACCCCGTGAGTGAAACCTACTTGAAAATGAACTGAAAGCCTGGCGGCTGTTGCTCGAAGACGCCTATCGCCCGGAGTTTCCCTAGGATTACCCCGCCACATGATTCGGCGCGCCGATGAACGGGTGTTGCAGGAGTTCATCAGGCTGGAGCGCTGTATCGAGTTGCTCGCGGATATGACAGAGAAGGGGTGCGGGCGACACGACTTTGACGTCCGCGGCATTGCTCATCAGGAATAATCTCAGCTCCTGAGTGTCGGGCAATTCACACCGCAGCAACCATCTGTTTGTGTGTCGGTCATGGTCTTTCCCCTGGAGAGGACCCAGCATGAGGCCAACGGGCACAATACGCTCCGCCAATCTTGCTCTCTTTAGCGCCCCGTCCGGTCGTTATTTACCGGCCCGTGACAAGCCGTGCGTTACGTCTTGGCCGGCGAGTCGACCAGCCTCCAAGCCCCCAGGAAATAAAACACGCCACCGGCAGCAATGAAGAGGGCGAGCATGTAGAAGATGCAGTGAGGCGGTTGTCGCCAATACCAGGGCACACAGCACCGGTCCGGAGGCGGCGCCGAGGTTGCCAAGATTTTGCGCAGCGTAGTACATGCCTCGAAAGTGGTCGGGCGCGATGTTGTCAATGAACATGTATTCAGCGGGGAAGACGATGATCTCTCCGAGCGTGAACACCGCCATGGCAATCACCCAGAGCACGAGGGTATCGGCCAGGACAAAGCCGGCCAACCCAAGGATGAACAGACTCAGCCCCGCCGCCAGCCACAAGTTCAGATGTTGAGAGACTCTTCGGCCAATGGCGTATTCCAGGCTGATCACCATCAGCGCATTGGTCGTCACAATGGCGCTGATGGTGCGATAGGTGGACTCTGCTAATGTCGTGACCACCAGGTACTGTGAGAGATAGGCCGTGAACTGGCCGGAGACCACCGCGCTGAGCAGACCGCCGAGGGTGAAGCACACTAAGCGGTAATCCCGGAGCAGAAGCTTGCCTACGGCCAGGAAAGGCACAGGTTTGTATCTCACATCAACGACCGTCAGGCCTCTGTCGCCCCAGACGAAATAGACCAGGCAGAATCCGGCGCCCAGCATGCCGGACAACAGGAATGGCAAGCTGATGTCCAGCTTGGCCATGCCCGCCCCCAGAAACGGCCCAACGGCATAACCGATGTTGGTCAGCGTGTCATGAATCAAGGATGTCCATGTTTTCCTCCGAACGATTGAAGGGCATCGATGTATTCGTCTGCGTCGCTGAATCCGGCAGCTTCAAGGCTGCTGCTGAACGGATGAGCCTCACGGGTTCTGCCATCAGTAAAAGCGTTGCTCGCCTGGAAAGCCGGCTCGGCGTCCGACTGTTCGACCGTACGACCCGACGTGTTTCGCTTACCGATGCAGAGGGGGCCCTTTTTCGCACATGCACAAGCGTGCTTGCCGACCTCGAAGAAGCCGAGCTGTCGCTACAGGCTGAAAACGCCGAGCCCCGTGGCAGGGGCCGGATCGACCTTCCCGGTGCTTTCGGCCGTTCCCAGGTACTGCCTGTCGTCTTGCGCTGCCTGGAGCGATACCCGCAATTGGTCCCGCACATTTCGTTCTCCGACAGTTTCATCGACGCCGTACAGGAAGATGTGGACATCGCTATCCGTTTGGGCGGCGCAGAGGTATGGCCGGACACGGTGGGGCATCGGTATCTGGGTAGCGAATGGCATATTTTCTGCGCATCACCTGCGCATCTCGCCAGGCATGGCACCCCCTGACGGACCTTGATCTGGAACAGCACCGGTGCATCGCCTACGGATGGCGGGAAATGTCAGCCCTTGGAATTTCGCCGGGCGCCACAGGGGCGAAACGGCCAGGATGCTGGTGGCTCCAACGCTGGTGGTGGGCGATGCCGAGGGCTTGGTGGTTGCGGTGTTGGCGGGCTGCGGTATCGTCCAGTTGCCGTCCTGGTTGGTCCAACGGCAATTGGACGAAGGAACATTAGTCGAAGTACTGCCCCAGTCGGCAACTGATGGGATGGCGATCAATCTTGCAAAGCCGTGAGGCGCTGCCCAAGGTCGCTGTTTTATTGGACTTACTGACGGCCAATTTGACTCAGGTGGTGGAGGCCGGGCGCAACGGTTATAAAGGCTTTTGCCCGTGGTGCCACGAACCAGTCGGCAACGAGTCATGACAGCAGACGCACAGCTTGTTGCCATCGAGATCTCGAAAGTAGGCACCGCGATAATTGGGGTGGTGGTGCGATCTCAAGCCGGGTTCCCCCTCACATGTCCCGCCCAATGCCACAGATTTCTCTCGTTCATTTGCCTATAATCCGTTTTGTCTGCGAGAAGGTAGTTCGGGATTGTGCCGACGGATTGTGCCGTGCGGGGCGCCCCTTGGGTGGAACAGCGCATGCTGGCCCCGGCCCTTTAACCTCGTAGCGAGGTAGTACCTCGTCCAGCGTCTAAATCTGATGAGTGGTGCCTCAAGGATTCAATGGGAGCTTCTTAGCGCAATCTCCTAGCTTCCCCGACACGTGGCGATAGCGGTTAGTTGCCTTATTATTGGGTGCCATAACCTATTAACTGCCTCTGCCTCCTGCCGTTTTCTCTAGCATGTCGACATCATTGGTCCCCAAGAGCGTAATCGTTAATGCCTGATCGTAAAGCAAGCCTTCTCATCGCTACCGCTGCCGCGAGTATTGTTATGGCCGTCACCGCGGCCGTGAGTCCCACCACGTTGTTCTGGACAAATGAGACGCGCCTGGAGCGTAACGTTGTCGAGGCCCAGATAGATCGTATTCGCAACGTTCAGAGCTTGTTGGTGGATGCTGAGACCGGTGAGCGCGGTTACGTGTTGACGGAAAAGGAAGTCTTTCTACAACCATACTATATCGCCATATCCCAACTGCCTCCGGCCCTAAAGAGCCTGCGCGAATCCTATCAAGGCGATCCAGCGGAAGAGGTTGGGCGCGTTGAAGAATTCATCCGCCACGCTGAAATGAAAATGGCGCATTTGGATCGTGTGGTGAAGCTGGTAAGCCCCCACGGAAATGACGCGGCAGTGACGGAGATTGCTGCTGGCGGTGGTAAAGCCCTGATGGACACGGTGCGCACCATCAGTGCGGAACTAATCAGTGACGAAGCAGAGGAACTGGCGGCGCTCGAACGTCAACTCTTGAGCAACATCCGCTGGGCCGTCGCGGTTTCCATCGTAAGTTTTATCGTGACCTTGGGCTTGGGTCGCTTTATCTATACATCCATGCGACGTAGCATCCGACGTCAATCGGAGTCCGCCGCAGCGGCCATCCTTGTCAGCGATCAACTGAGCCAGAGCCTGGAGCAGTTGGAGCGGCGCAACGGGGAGATAGGCCTTCTCGCTGAGATGGCGAGGTTGGCGCAGACGGAGTTGACTCAAACGGAAACGCTGCAACTAGCCAGCACGTACTGTCAGCGATTAATACCTGCGAGTGAAGGGGAGTTCTTTCTCTATCGCAATTCGGCGGATGTCCTTCAGCAAGCGGCGTCGTGGGGCCAAGCTGAAGGGAAGAATGCTGATGTCATGCTCAGCCCAAAGGATTGTTGGGCAATCAGGCGAGGGCGATGGCATTTGACTGAGCATCATCACGATCTTTCCTGTCGCCATTACCCAGCGGCGTCGGGCACCGACCAAGTGACCGATTGCTGTTTGCCCTTAATGGCTTATGGCGAGATTCTGGGTCTGTTGCATATCCGTCAGGTTGGACTGCAGGACCTGTCCGAAGAGCGGTTACAGATTGCTGAGGCTGTGGCGGAACAAACGGCTCTGGCGTTGGCGAATGGCCGGATGCGCCAAGTATTGGAGACTCAGTCCATCAAGGATCCGCTGACAGGGCTGTATAATCGGCGGTTCATGGACGAGGCGCTAAAGCGGGAGCTGGCGCGCTCTGAGCGCAACGGGTCAGCCCTGAGTGTCGTCATGCTAGACCTCGATAACTTCAAACATCTGAATGACTCCTATGGCCATCCAGCAGGCGACACTGTGCTTCGTGCGGTTTCCGCTTTGCTTTTGCGATCGTTGAGGTCGTCAGACATCGCGTGTCGATTTGGCGGAGAGGAACTGATTGTGATTCTTCCAGAATGTCCCTCAGAGAGCGCTACGTCACGTGCTGAGCTCATACGAGCATCTCTTGAAGGGTTGAGTCTTACGGATCACGGTCAGACATTCACAGTGACTGCTTCGTTCGGGGTCGCTTCTACAGAAACCAGCGGGTTGGACCAAGGCTCTCTTTTGAAGGCGGCTGACTCAGCGCTTTACGCAGCCAAGCGGTTGGGGAAAAACAGAGTTGAATGCTGGCCTCTGGTGAAGCATGAGCGCTAGAAGTTTCGATGGGATGCAGCAGGCTGATCGCTGCTCGTCGCCCGATCAGAAGCACCAGCGATGACTGGTTGACTGCCGCAGACACCGCAAAGGTGTCGCAGTTCAGTACCCGCAACCCGAGCGTCCTGTCAAACAAATGGAAAAAGCAAAGTTGGCGTTAGGGCAAAATACAGTAACCGTCCAGCCATCTCATCTTGCATGGGAGATATCTACGTTTTTTACTCATCTTAGCGATCTGATGAGTCTCATGGTTCCTGCAAAAATGACGGTTTCTTCCACTATTGCGATGGGCCTATGCTAAATTTAGATCAGTTATGAATGGATTGTTCGGTTATGGAGAACGCATCATGCTCCCAATAGGCATCTCGCTACTTGCCGTAGGCTTAGGCACCGGCAATCCTGGCTTTTGGATACCAGGCTGCGTCTTCGCGGCTATAGGGTGTTCTCAAAGAGCTAAACGTCGAGACTGACCGTAAGCAGTCAGCCTACGCATCGCTCACATCACGCACATCAAGTTGGCATCCACTTATGTGGCAGTAATTGCCCGACTCGTCCTTAAATGGATTCGAGTGCAAACGGACAAAGCCATGGCGCTACCACCTGCTTTCATTACGCTTACTTTGCAGTAGTCGGAGCGCATTCCGAGGCTTCTTTATCGAGCATTTGCGTTTTAATCCCGTACCCGCGTGGCACCGTCAAAGTGACTGGCCGACCGAAAGCGCTGCCGCTTGTGCCACTTGAGGATTTTGAGCCTTTGAGACTGGCGGTTCGCGAGCTAATCCACTCTTGTGCCCCACCTCCATCGGCGATTAAGTGAACTTTTACCCTGCGAATTTTTCCACTCCTCAGAGGTTATGCCAGGGCATGACGCTCGGATGAATCTTGCGGAAAAATATCCCCTGGCAGAGCCTTCAATGACAGTAAACCCGTCACAACCCAAGCCCTCTTTGCGCCGCGCCGTCACGGGGCCGATGCTGTTTCTGTTCATCCTGGGCGATGTACTGGGCGCTGGCGTTTATGCGCTGGCGGGTACCATCGCCGGAGAGGTAGGCGGGGCGATCTGGGTGCCGTTGTTGATCGCGTTGTTTTTCGCAATGTTGACGGCAGGTTCGTACGCCGAACTGGTCTCGAAATACCCTCACGCGGGCGCGGCGTCGGTGTCTGCCGAAAAGGCTTTCAAGTCACCGCTGATATCGTTCCTGGTCGGTTTTTGCATGCTCGCCGCGGCGGTGACCAGCGCTGCCGTCTCTCGCTGGCCTTCGCGGGGGACTATCTTGGCGCATTCATCGAGGTATCACCCCACGTTGCTGCGCTGATCTTTTTGTTGGTCATTGCCCTGTTGAACCCACGAGGGATCAAGGAATCGCTGGGGGCGAATCTGCTGATGACCGTGATCAAGCTGTCAGGGCTGATATTGGTCATCGTTGCTGCGGGTTACTTTTTCAGTTCTGGCGAAGCTGAACTGGCAAGGGCGCTGGAGTTCAAGCCAGGGGTCAGTCCGATGCTGGCGGTATTGGGCGCTGCGTTGCTCGCATTCTATTCGTTCGTGGGTTTTGAGACGTCCGCCAATCTCGCGGAAGAGATCAAGGATGTTCGCAAGGTATACCCACGGGCGTTGATCGCGGCGCTGATTACCGCAGGGGTGGTTTACATGGCTGTTGGGGTCGCCGCGTCCTCAGTATTGCCAACGGAGAAACTGCTCGCGACCTCAGCTCCATTACTCGAGGTGGTTCGGGCTTCCGGGCTCGACATTTCGCCTCGCCTGTTCGCCTTTATCGCGCTCATCGCGGTGGCCAACGGAGCGCTGCTGACCATGATCATGGCCAGTCGACTCACCTATGGGATGGCAAATCTGGGGCTGTTGCCAGATGTCCTGGGACGGGTCCTGCCGCACAGGCGCACACGATGGGCGGCCATTATTGCCATGACGCTCGTCGCCATCGCACTGACGCTGACAGGAACGTTGGCGACCTTGGCGCAAACCGTGGTGCTGCTTTTACTGTTTGTGTTCCTCAGCACCAACGTGGCCGTGCTGGTGTTACGCAAGGACAAGGTTGCAGAAGAACATTTTCAGGTTCCCACCTGGGTACCCTGGCTGGCGATCCTGTCTTGCCTCGTATTGCTGAGTCAGCAAAACATGGGCACTTGGCTGCGAGGCGGGGCACTTGTTTTAGTGGGTGTGCTGCTGTATGTGTTTACCCGGCTTACCGTGCCTACCGTTGTTAAGCTTAACTAGCAGAGCAAATGGCACGATTAAAGCATAGATTTTGAGTGGACCGCCTGTTTTGGGGACCAGGAGGAGTACTCTTCCTGCCTGACTCGCTGAGTTCGTTAACTTGAAAAAGCACCAATCGAGTAGCTCAAGCATTTGTTTAGGGGCTTGGGCGGGTAGGGGAAGTGCTTCTGCCCGCATCGAGACGATGCTGACAATCAAACAGTGTTTTGTATGCACCGCTAAGTCAGAGACCCTTAGCTCTGAATGATGTAATACGAGACTCGGATCTTCATGGCAGATCATCGTCATGAGGCCGCTCAGCATCGACCATTTATGCGGCCGCAATCCTTCGGTACCCCCCTTCCGTTGCGTCGACAAAGGAGTCAGAAGGTCCTTCAGATACCAGACGCTTTATGGTGGAGCGCGGTCGCGAATCAGCTTAAGGACCACCCTCTTCATGAAGGAGCTAATACCTTGGTGGGACGTAGGCGGCGGGCTTGAAAGGTTCTGCGCCCGACAAGCGCCAGCGAACATTGGAAATGCCTAAACGCTCCGCGAGGGGCTTACTGACACGCCTGACCTTTTCTCGACCGAACTTCGGAATCCGGCCCACGCCCGCATCGCAACTCGCCCAATGCCATGCCTCAGCGTTATTCATGATGTCTAAGCGAATGATGAAAGACTTCGGCACTCCATGTATTTCGTAATCGATGATGTACAGCATGGCTGAGGGCATCGTTATTTCTCCCGGTGAGGAGTTACTGAGTACTTGGAGGGCTTTTAATTCAATCCGTCTGACGAGGCTGGACGTAGGCGCCGAGGTGCATACCTAATCCAGCCTTGGCGATGAACAACAGGCCTACAAACCCGGCAAAGCTATCGATGGTCGGCGCGGTAGCCAACGGAAAATTGAGTCATCGTTGATTCCGTGGCCGGAGCGGCAATGGATTGCTAGGGCTGCCGACGGCGGTGACTTTTTCCTGCGTTCCAGAATTGTTGCGGTGGCGGTTGCGGTATGTGACGACGGCTCGAACGCGATGCAGTGGACCGTCAGAAATTTGTAAACAATTTCGGATAAAAGTCCTTCCTTATAGAGATGTTTACAACACCATATAGCGGTCATCCTCGCCTTCCTAGGGCCCGTCGCTCAGTTGTCAATAAGTGTTCAAGCTGCGGTTCGGCAATCGCAATATGCATGGCGATCTGCTGCGCTTGCCCCCATTGTAAGTCGGGCTGGAGCCATACCAACGCATCTTCGCGGGTAAAGGCCAGCACTCTTTGCTGCTCGCTGACAATCTCGCCGTAGGTCACTAGGGCAAGGCCATCGCAACCATTTGGCGTTTCACTGGCCTGGGCTAGGGCCGCAAGGAATATCGGTGACGATTGGCGGGAGGTCGTATAGCTGAGGCGGCGGGACGGTACAGTCACGTCAGGTTCTGACGCTTCATACCAACCATCGACCGCTATCAAGACTCTGCCATCGCGCTTGACCCGGTCAAAGACCTTGGAGCGCATCACCAGGTGCAAGGGCAGGTGGGTCAGCGGCGGCATCGTGCCCATCGACCAGACAGGCGACCACCCCCAGCGCACCTTGATGCACTCCAGCCGCCCGCCACGGTTGCGTATGGCGCTGACCTGCATGTTCGGCTTGATCACGCTTTGTCGCTCATGCAGCGCGGGCGCCGCCGCGGCGTGAAGACTGTCGGCGGACAAGCTTGATGAGTTGGCACTGAAGGGCTCGCGCTGGGCAAAGAACGCCAGGGAATCCTTGGAAGAGACAGGCTGAACGAAACATTCACACATCGCGAAAACTCCCAGGCAGATATTGACTACACCCCGCCGTTGAAGCCGCAAAAAACCAGTCGTCTTGAGTCGGTTGCGGCGATGTTATGTAGCTCCGAGCCGGCGCGCCAGCCCTTGGTTCGAAAATCCTTGTCCCGACCTGATGAGCGGAAAATCAAGCGGCATTTCATCCACTTATGCGACCGCTCATCGTCTGCGTGGAGAGCTGCGCATTTCTCCAGGGTCGTTCGTTTTGTGCCCCAGCGCCGTTGCTTCGACGGTGCTTCGCGTGGCCTCTGATGAAGGAGATCGACCCATGACCAAAATCGATAATCTGCTGGATAACAAAGGGACTCCCCTCGACAAGCAGACCTTTACCTGGCGTGAGCTGGCCGGCAAACCGATCAGCAAACTGGACGACGATGCGTTCACCCGTGTGCGGGTGATATTGATGAACGGCGTCGAGTCCGACGCCCTGCGCCTCAAGCATTTCGGTGCGCGTTTCCACAAGGAGCTGCAACTGCCCCTGGCTCAGGTCAGGCGTGCCGAACACCATCAGATGACGGCCATCAACTGGTTGCTGTCGGCGGATCATTCCCCCCTGGAAACCACCGTGGCCTACGAACAGGTCGCCATCGAAGTCACCGCCGCGGTGGCCCAGAACGAGCCGGATCCTTACCAGGCGCAGACATACCGCTTCGGTTTGCTGGAAGATTTCGACCACCTCTACCGTTACGCCGCGATGCTTGATCGCCTGGAAGGCAAGGACGCCAATAACATCCTGCAAGGCTACACGGACATCGTGCCCGGCCGGCCCACCAGCGAGCAGCGCCCCCGGCGATGACCTTCGAGACAACTATCAGAAGGACAGCGCCGCACTGATCACCAAAATCCATGCCGCGCTGATTACCGGCGCGGAATACCAGACCCACGATTACTATATGAACATCGGCCCACTATTCGCCGACCCGGTGGCGCGGGCGTTGTACGCCGAGATTGCCTCGGTGGAGGAACAGCTGCCTGAGGGCATACCGCCTGGAAATAATCAGCCAGCCTTGTCTTGGCGGATTACCCTGCCAATTGACGGGGCCTACATAAGCCGCTTCCAGTGCCGTCAGAACGCAGGACGCTTCCGCCGAAGCTGGCTGGTAGGTGTGAGCCAAGAGGCGTATCCTACGAGTGCTTGCTCCGAGACTTGTTGGCCTACAGCCTTCCCTTGGAGACATCTGATAGCCCGCCGCCGAGGCGGGCTTCTTTGTAACAATATCCATAAGGCAGCGCCGTTGGTTAGCTAGCTGCCCAAGCTAGGCTCCGCCAGAGCGCATGCTCGTCATGAGCGGTCTACCCGTCTCCTGGGCGAAATACGCCTACGCAGCCATTGCTTCGCAGGATGCTGCATAGGCCATCCAGGCCTCTGCGCAATGCTGACAGTGGTCTGCCTTATGCTCACCGCACTCCTCCCCGGAAGCGCGGAAAATCCTGGCGCACAGCGCACAATGGGCTTTGGCGAGTATGCTTTCTCGTGCCATCAAGGTAGCCGCAAGCTTGCACATCTCTGCGCAATCCCTGTCCGCCTTGATGCAGTCGGCCATCATTGATACGTCCTGTTTCTTCCAGGCAGGCTCATGCGCAGTATTCTCAGGCCAGCGCACAAGGCAGGCATTACAAGATGTATTCTTGAATTCAGCATTAAGGGGTTGGGGCTGCACCGACCAACCGCTTGGAGGCTTGGAGGCTGATGAGAAAAGTTGTGACACCCTCCGACGAAGTACACCAGATTCGTCCGCTGTGAGCCTCAATGATGGAGCGTGTTATCGACAGACCCAGGCCAGCATTGCTCGGCCCGCCTTCTCGCCTGGCTGGATCTGCTCGATAGAACCGGTCGAAGATCTTGGCAATGTGCTGGGGATCGATGGTTACCCCGCTGTTACGCACGGAAAGCGTCACGGTTTCAGGTGTTTGCTCGATCTGCACTGATATCTCATTGCCTTCCGGGGTGTAGCGCAACGCGTTCGATAAAAGGTTGGAAAGCGCTCGGTCAATCATCAGGCGATCGCCACGAACCTTGCCACGACCTTTGAGGGTCAGCTGAATGCCACGGTCCTCAGCCAGGAACTGATAGTACTCGAACAGCTTGGATACGAGCTCGGAGAGCTCCACATCAATCTGCTCAGGCACGATCAGACCGTTATCCGCCTTGGCGAGGAAAAGCATGTCGTCGATCATGCGCGACATGCGCTTGAGGTCTTCAAGGTTCGAATAGAGGTTTTCCTCATAGGCATCCAGGCCACGCTTCTTGGTGAGCACCACTTCGGTATGGGTCAGTAGGTTGCTGACCGGCGTTCTCAACTCGTGAGCGATATCGGCAGAGAAGTTGGACAACCGAACGAATGCATCCTCCAATCGTCCCAGCATCCCGTTGAAAGACAGGATGAGCTCCTGAAGCTCTAGCGGTACGGGCTCCAGGGGAATGCGCTCGCGGAGTGATCTTGCCGACATCCCGGTCGCCACTTTGGTGATTTGCCCAACAGGCCGAAGCCCACTCTTGGCCACGACCCAGCCCAAGCCTGCGCTCACAATCGCGCTGATCACCAAGCCGATGCCGAACCACCATTGCAGGGTGACAAAGAAATGGGCGTGAGTGGTGACATTGAGCATCAGCACGGCAGTCACTGGTTCAGGCTCGCCTGTCATGGTCAGCTGGGCGGTAATGCCGCGGAAGTTCTGCGATTCATCCTGCCATTCCCAGACCGCACCCCGATGCGCCTGCTCGAACCCCTGAGGAATTTGGGAGGCTTTGGGGTCTGAAAAAAGGACCGTTCCGTCAGCCTTGGTGATTTTCACCGACAGATCTTGATGTGCGCCGAGCAATGCCCGCAGCTGCTGCTCCTGATCGTCTAGCCCGCCTCGCGCTGCTGAGATGGACAGGATATGACGCGTTGACTCCAGCTTTTCGGAAAGCGCCTGCTCATCTAGCATCCGGAAATGGTGCTGGCTGAGTCCATAGAAAGCCACGCCAGCAACCATCAGGACAGCAGTCACCGCGAACATGAACATCAGGGTCAGTCGCTTGACGAGCGATGATTGCGGTCGCATCACTCGGACACATCCATCATGTAGCCCATGCCTCGGGCGGTATGGATGAGCTTTGGCGCGAAGTCGTCATCAATCTTGGCCCGCAGTCGACGAATCGCGACCTCGATCACGTTGGTGTCACTGTCGAAATTCATGTCCCAGACCTGAGAAGCGATCAGCGACTTGGGGAGCACCTCGCCGCGTCGGCGCATGAGCAGCTCCAACAGGGAAAACTCCTTCGCAGTAAGGTCGATCCGCTTGCCGTTTCGCGTAGCTCGACGCTTGAGCAGGTCTACCTCAAGGTCTGCCATCTTCATGGTGGTTTGAGCAGAACCACCGTTGCCTCTGCGCAGCAACGTGCGAACCCGAGCCAGCAGCTCCGAGAACGCAAAGGGCTTCACCAGGTAATCATCAGCGCCCAGCTCCAAACCTTTCACGCGGTCGTCTACGCCGTCTCGGGCCGTCAAGAAAAGGACCGGCACATCCTGACCCGCTGCACGGATCTTGCGCAGGACCTCCCAGCCGTCGAGCCCCGGCATCATCACGTCGAGGATCAGCAAGTCATACGCTTCGCTCTGTGCCTGTTGCAGGGCGTCAGTGCCTGTCATCACCCGGTCAACGGTGAAGCCAGCTTCTGTCAGGCCTTGCTGGAGGTAGACACCGGTTTTCGGCTCATCTTCGGCTACGAGTAATTTCATCTGCTCTCATCCATGCGGGGTGCATCTCTAGTTTGCAGGAAAAAAGACGCCCCACCAGAAGCTGACGGAAAAGTAATGTCGAGATCAGTTTTCTGACAGCACCGCGAGGCTAACTTGACCCTGTACCTGACGCCATGAGGCGCAGAACCCACTGAGGATCTCCAGATGAACATGGTCAAAGCAATTTTGATGGTCGTTACCTTCGGCATGGCAGGCATCGCCCTGGCAGAGGGCGGCGCGGACCGGGCTTTTGCGCGGATGGAAGCGGCTCGCCAAAGCTCCATGCAGGCCTACCAGGTTGCGCAGGAGAAGAAAGAGCAGGCGCCAGTCGCCGCCCAGCCCAGTAAGCACGCGGGCCACGAAAACTGCTGATCCGAGCTTACAGAAAATGTAATTACCCCGGAATCTGAATTATGGCAGTTTCAGACTACGGCCTCTCATCAGCCTCGCGCAGTGGCGAAAGTCTACGAGACTGGTGAGAGCTCCAATGAACCCAAGGGCTGCGCCATCGAGCAGCCTGGATATCAGCGATCTACCTGACTGGACGCAACGGCATGCAAAGCAAAACCACGAGACGATCTTTCGTCAAAGGCCTGGCCGCTACCGGACTTCTGGGTGGGCTCGGCATGTGGCGCGCGCCGGTCTGGGCCGTGACCAGCCCTGGCCAACCGAACGTGCTGAGCGGCACGGACTTCGATCTGTACATCGGTGAGCTGCCCGTCAACATCACGGGTGCAGCTCGTACGGCCATGGCCATCAACGGCTCAGTGCCAGGGCCGATCCTGCGATGGCGCGAAGGCGACACCGTGACGCTGCGCGTACGCAACCGGTTGAAACAGGACACCTCCATTCACTGGCACGGCATCATCTTGCCCGCCAACATGGACGGTGTGCCGGGCTTGAGCTTCCACGGCATCGCTCCCGATGGCATGTACGAATACAAGTTCAAGGTCCACCAGAACGGTACTTACTGGTATCACAGTCACTCAGGCTTCCAAGAACAGTCCGGGGTCTATGGGGCTTTGGTGATCGATGCCAAGGATCCGGAGCCGTTTGTATATGACCGTGATTACGTCGTCATGCTCAGCGATTGGACGGATGAAGACCCGGCGCAGGTGCTCTCCAAACTCAAGAAGCAATCCGACTACTACAACTTCCACAAGCGCACAGTTGGCGACTTCGTTGACGATGTGAGCGAGAAAGGCTGGTCGGCCGCTGTAGCGGATCGGAAGATGTGGGCTGAAATGAAGATGAGCCCCACCGACCTCGCTGATGTGAGCGGGTATACCTACACCTACCTCATGAACGGCCAGGCTCCGAACGGCAACTGGACGGGAATCTTCAAGCCCGGCGAGAAAATCCGCCTGCGCTTTATCAACGGCTCGGCCATGACCTATTTCGATGTCCGGATTCCTGGGCTCAAGATGACGGTTGTGGCTGCCGACGGCCAGTACGTCAAACCCGTATCGGTCGATGAGTTTCGGATCGCCGTTGCGGAAACCTACGATGTCATCGTCGAACCTGAAAACGAGCAGGCCTATACGATCTTCGCGCAGTCCATGGACCGTACCGGGTACTCCCGAGGCACCCTGGCAGTTCGTGAAGGCTTGCAAGCGCCCGTGCCGGAGGTAGATCCGCGCCCGATCATCGCTATGAGCGACATGGGCATGGACCACGGCAGCATGGGCGGAATGGATCACGGCAGCATGGCTGGCATGGACCATAGCAAGATGGCTGGGCTGGACCATGGCAGCATGGCCGGCATGGATCACAGCAAGATGGCTGGGATGGGTCATGAGGGCATGGCCGGCATGAGCGGTGCAATGCAGAGCCATCCAGCTTCCGAGACCAACAACCCGTTGGTCGATATGCAGACCATGTCGCCGACCCCGAAGCTGAACGATCCGGGAATCGGCCTGCGCAACAACGGGCGCCGAGTACTGACCTACGCCGATTTGCGGAGCACCTTCATCGATCCCGATGGTCGAGAGCCTGGACGCACAATCGAACTGCACCTTACCGGCCACATGGAGAAGTTCGCGTGGTCGTTCGACGGTATCAAATTCTCCGACGCTGAACCGCTGCGATTGAAATATGGCGAGCGTCTTCGCATCACCTTGGTCAACGACACCATGATGACTCACCCCATCCATCTCCACGGTATGTGGAGTGATCTGGAGGACGAGAACGGCAACTTCATGGTTCGCAAGCACACTATCGACATGCCACCTGGCTCAAAACGAAGCTATCGCGTCACCGCAGGTGCCTTGGGACGTTGGGCCTATCACTGTCACCTACTGTTCCACATGGAAATGGGCATGTTCCGAGAAGTCCGTGTGGACGAATGAACTGGAGATCTGAGATGAGCAAACCAATGAAACGAAGCGCCTTTTTCTTTTCTGCTGCGATGGTAGGCATGCTGGCTGTTTATGCCCCGGCGTCGTGGTCCAGCGACAACCATGATCAGCACTCCCAGAAATCCACCGAGGCAGGCAAAGCCAAAGGCTCGCAGGACAAGCAGGGCCAGGGGATGAACCATGAAGGCATGGACCATGGTTCCATGGAAGGTATGGATCACGGCTCGATGAAGGGGATGGACCATGGCTCGATGGAAGGCATGGACCACGACAAAATGATGGAATCGCATGGCAGCGACAAAGCTAAGGCAGGGAAAGATGGCCAATAGCTTTGGGCGGCCTTCGCTGCTGGCCCTGACTGTTTCAATCGGCATGCTGGGCGTAACGCCCAGCTTCGCCGCTGAAGAAATGGATCACTCGGGCATGGATCATTCGAAAATGGGGCACGGTTCCATGCAAATGGATGCTGCTCCGTCCGAAGCGATGCCGGCGATGGATCACAGCAAGATGGTGGTTAGCAAACAGCAGAAACAGACTGCCCCTGTTGATCACAGCCAGATGGGGCATGCTCAAAGCCAGAGCAAATCCAGCCCGGTGGACCATAGCAAGATGGACCATGGAAACATGAAGGGCATGGATCACGGTTCGATGAAGGGCATGGACCATTCCCAGATGAACCATGGTTCAGCGACTTCTCCAACCACAACGAGCCGCACGCCGATTCCAGTGCTCACTGATGCCGACCGCGAGGCAGCCTTTCCGCCTTTGGGTGGCCACCAGGTGCACGACAGCGGAATCAATAGCTTCTTCCTGTTGGACCAGCTCGAATACCAGGACTCCGATGAGGGCAGCACCCTGGCCTGGGACGCATCAGGCTGGATAGGCGGCGACATCAATCGACTCTGGGTTCGTTCGGAAGGCGAGCGCACAAATGGGTTAACCGAAGACGCTGAGCTGCAATTGCTGTACGGGCGCGCGGTCAGTCCCTGGTGGGATGTGGTCGCCGGAGTCCGTCAGGATTTCAAACCGGAATCACCCCAGACCTGGGCAGCCTTTGGTATTCAGGGCATGGCCTTGTATGACTTCGAGGCCGAAGCCACGGCGTTCATCGGCGAGAACGGCCAGACTGCTGCGCGTCTTGAGGGAGAATACGACATCCTGCTGACCAATCGCTTAATTTTGCAGCCCACGGCCGAGGCGAACTTCTATGGCAAGAACGATCCTGAGCGCGGTGTTGGCTCGGGTCTGGCCAATACCGAAGTCGGGCTGCGTCTACGGTATGAAATTATCCGCCAGTTTGCCCCGTATATAGGCGTGACCTGGAGCCGCTCCTACGGCAACACCGCTGACTTCATCCGAGACGAGGGTGGAGATGTTAATGAGGCACGCTTCGTTGCCGGTATCCGGATGTGGTTCTGAGAATTCCAACATGAAAAGAACAATTGCAACGCTGCTCGTGGCCGGTGCTGTCGGAAGTGCTGCGGTTTTGGGCACGGCGTATTTCGGCTTGGTGAATGTCGGAGCCGATGATCCTCACTTTCCGGCTGTTCATTCGTTTCTCGCCATGGCTCGCGACCGGTCGATAGAGGTTCGAGCGCGAGACATTGAAGTGCCTGACCTCAAGGACGCCGCGTTGATCAAGGCAGGAGCAGGCAACTACAACGCCATGTGCATTGGGTGCCACCTCGCCCCAGGCGTTGAGAAGACTGAACTAAGCCAAGCGCTATACCCGTCGCCACCTGACCTCACCAAGGTGGGTGTCGGAGGCGATCCGGCCGCCGCATTCTGGACGATCAAACACGGTATCAAAGCCACCGGCATGCCCGCTTGGGGCAAGAGCATGGGTGACGAGTACGTCTGGGGAATCGTCGCGTTCCTGGATCAACTGCCCCAAATGAATCCGGAGCAGTACAAGGCTTTGGTGGCCACGAGCGGTGGCCACCAGCACGGCGGCGGTGAAAGCGATATGCATAACCATGAGGGTCAGCACGGCGTAAGCGGTAATGCCGAGCATGGCGATCACGACGAAGCGGCAGACGACGATCATGCCCAGGCATCTCACGACCATGGAGCTGCACCCGCAGGCCCCGCTCAAGCGGCAGATCATCACGGTGACCACAATGCGGCCGAAGCCCATCCGGATGCCCACCCGCAATCGTCGCCAAAGACGCATGTTCACAAAGACGGTAAGGAACACACTCCTGCCAACTAACCGGATACTCGTTCGTCTAGCCGCTATCGCTGGGCTGCTGGTGACCTCGGCGGCCTACGCTGCCGAGCCATTGTCCATCGACGTTCACCGAGACGCGAACTGCGGTTGCTGCAAGAAATGGATCGCGCACCTGGAAGCCGATGGTTTCAAAGTGACCGACCATGTTGAGACGGACATGAGCGCAGTGAAACAGAAGCTGGGCGTAGCGCCACGGTTAGCGTCCTGCCACACAGCCGTGATTGACGGAAAGTTTGTTGAAGGTCACGTGCCAGCTGAGCAGATTCGAGATCTCAGGGGGCGGAACGATCTGGTCGGGATCGCCGTACCGAGAATGCCAGCTGGATCCCCAGGCATGGAGGTTGATGGCGTAAGCCACGCCTACCAAGTCATTGGTTTAACCAAAAGCGGCGAGGACCAAGTAGTAGCCAACTATCCAGCCAAATAACGCGCCGACCATGAGGACGGCGGTAGGCTGACGCCGTCCTTTGTACCCCCGCTGGAAAGGCTTCATCAGCTCAACATGACGAGACAGAGCGCTTGCAAAGGGCAGCTAATCAGATTCACGGCACTCGCGGACTGGCTTGAGTACGATATCGCCATTGATGAGCTCGATGAAGAGTCTGTCGCCCGTCGTGAGCCCGAGCTCGCGCAGAATATCGTCGGGTAATTCCACAATCACATCGCCGGAGCCATCGCCGGGATCAAGGCACTTTACCGTGGTGCGCGCTGATTCAGTCATTGGGCTCTCCTGCCTAAGCTATCAATCCTCATCGTACTCCACGAGTCATGAAAGCCGGTAACCAGGCGATCAATCGCCGGAATTGACGCTTCAACCCGGCTTTTTACCAGCGTAAGTCCTGCCCGCTCGGTCCGTGCTCAGTTCTGGCCCCGGCAACCGATACCAGCGGTCCGGTACTCAAGGATTTTCAGGTCCCCGCTGGAATCCTCATAGTTCATCTGTGCTGGCATCACGTCACAGCTCGCCTTGGTCGATGTCATGCTGATCACCTTCGCCACGTCGAGCCGCATCCCGTAGACCTCAACGTGCGGTGCGAACTCAAGTAGGCTGCGTGGTTGTGCACGTCGCGGATGAAGCTGATGTCGACGTGAGCCAGCGGGCGCTCGATCCAGTCTCGGTTGTATCCGCGTCCGGTCATTTCTGTCGAGAACAGGGGTCGCAAGCCGTGTGGCGACTGCCAACCGATCAATCCATACGACTCCGAGACGTTGTTTGCTAGCATGTGCCGAATGGTATTGTGGGGTCGCTGCGGTTCCCGAAGAAGTAGCCCAGGTGTCTGGCGAGTGGCGGCCATCCGCAGGTTTAAGATGCTTTTGATTACCATCCCCAGGTGATCCTTGCCGGGCGGCGAATCAATGATGGCATGGGCAAGTGGATCGTCGAGAAAACCATCAAGCTGCTGATCTCCTCCAACCGTGTGGTGAAGGGCTCGACGATCAATGTGATGGGAATCACGTTCAAGGAAAATTGCGCAGATGTGCGCAATTCGAAGGTTCACGACATCATCGTCGAATTGCGAGCCTATGGCGTCAACGTCCATGTGAATGACCCACTGGCCGACCCGGCGACGGTCATGTGTCAGTACGACTGCGCATTGAGCAGTTGGGGAACAGCTGCCCGCAGGCGATGCGCTGATCGTGGCTGTGCCGCATGAGGCCTATCGGCGCACCTCATTGCAGCAAATGCGCACCAAGTTATTGCCCGGGGCGTGTGTGATTGATGTCAAGGCTGTCCTGGATCGGGAGTCCTACGAGGCCGAGGGTTATCATTTCTGGCGTCTGTTAACCGGTGGGGCAACTGTCGGCATGACCAGCCCGCAGGCCACTGCAGCATTGACGGCCTGTTGGCGACTCACCGAACCCAGCTTGCGTCGGGCATTGAGCAGGTGGAAGTCGATGGTGCGCTCGGAACAGGTCAGGATGTGGCTAATCTCCCAAGTGGTCTTGCCGACGCTGGCCCAATACAGGCAGTCCAACTCCTTGGGCGTGAGGTCCTGGCAGGGTTGGGCAGGAACCTACAGCTGATGGCGCATTCCGGCGAGCAGGTAGGGGATGAGCATGAACAGTTGATAAACGGCAGGGTTGGAAAAGCCCTCCTGTTCCGTGATCTGGGTGTCATCGAAAGCCACACTCAGTATTCCCCTGAGCAGCTCGTAGCGCAGCGGGATGCTCAGGCCGCTGCGCAGGCCGTGTTGCTCGCGTTGTTGCCAGAAGTGCCGGGAACGTCCACGGGCGCGCCTGCGCTCGCTGTCCCAGAAAAAAGGTAGCAGTTCGCGTCGACAGTGCCTGAGTATCGGGTCGATCTCGATCAACCCGTCACCGCGATAGTGTTCCAGCCAGCGTTTGGGAAAGGTTGGTGATGAGGCCGGCGAGAGGGTCGGTATCCCTCGGTGCTGCCGGTCCCAGGCTGATGAGGTAGCTGCCGAAGCCGAGCTGACGCAGCACTTTGTTCAGCAGGCGCTCCCAATCGCAACGGTTAGCATCTTTGGCGAGACTCATGAAGGCGGTCAGCGGTGCGGTACGCCCGGCCTGGTTCCGGCTGCAGACGGGGGAGTTGTGTTCGTCCATAAACGAGTCGCTCTTGTTATAGCGGGAATGAAACAGCTGGAGTACGGAAAAGAAGGGGAGTGCGCCCCTTCTGGCGGATCACTGGTGCACGTAACACTTGATGAAACTGCGAAACAGGTCCAGGCCGTTTTCGGTCAGGATGCTCTCAGGGTGAAACTGCACACCTTCCACTGGCAGGTGGCGATGACGCTCGATCTTGATGCACAGGCCAATACCACTCATTACTTAACTGGCTTGACTGGCGACGATGCGCCGGTCGGCATTGCTGATTTCTTCAAACAAACACTGTCTTCAGGGCTGGCAGCCAAGAATAATCGCGTTCGTATTTTTGAGACTGTCCATGACAATTTGCACATTATCGCTGCCAGCAGCGAGCTAGCGGACCTACAGCAAAAGCTTGAAGCAAAATTCAAAATCAACAAATGTCGTCGACTGCTGGAAGAGCTTGCACAGGATTACGACCGTATCTACATAGATACGCCGCCCGCGATGAATTTCTATACCTTCAGCGCTCTGATTGCGTCCGATGCTGTTCTGATCCCATTGACTGCGACACTTTCGCCCGCCATGCCCTCTATCAGGTAATGGCCCAGGTTGAAGAGCTCAAAGCTGACCATAATGAGTCACTGGTCGTTGAAGGCATTGTCATCAATCAATATTCGAACACAGCTGGGTTTCATCGTACGACGGTCGAGGAGTTGATCGATGTAGGGCTGCCGGTGCTTCCGGTTTACCTGAGTAGCTCGGTCAAGATGAGAGAGTCACATGAGCGGTGCCTGCCCCTGATTAACCTGGCGCCTAACCACAAGCTAACTGCCCAGTTTGTCGAACTGCTCCACAGGTCGGAGGCCGGGCACCACTAGAGTGGCGGGCTTTTTGTTGCGGTGGGATGGTCATGCTGGATTGATTGCTGAGATTGCCAAGCGGCTGCGCTCTGTGAGTTTTCAAGCCTGTCGGGCTAGCGGGATGTCTCCAAAGATGTGTTTGGCGAGGCTTTTTAATCCAGGTTCCCCTCGATAGTCGCTTCTCACCAGTCCCACCACTGCGAATGACTCCCCGGTCTCACCGGCCACCGAGAGTGAGGCAGTACCGTCGGCGCAAAGGACACATTTTGACCGTGCAACCTGGTAGTAAGCATGCCAAGGCGTCCTCTATTTCGACCAGAATGTCGTTACCGACTCCGCCGCTCATTAAGGTTGTCCATGGCGCGTTGATCGGACTCGTTACGACCCTTTTGCTAATCGACCGATACCGATAGACAGTCGGCTTATGACCAACGTAGCTCAATAGCTTGAAATGACCTGGACGGCCAGTGGTGAGTTTGCTGCGCATCAAATACGAGCAGGCCCCGCAAAGTGCGGAGACTGTCCAAACGATTCGATCAGCAGCTCTGCAAGCATCCGTATCTTCCGTGCCGGATGCTGACCTGGCGGACGGACCACATAGGCGCCCGCCGGTGGCGGTGGGAACCGGGTCATGATCGGCACCAGCGCCCCTGAGGTCACATGCTCGTAGGTCAGGCAGTCCGGAAGGTACGCGACGCCGAGCCCTGCGGACGCGGCAGCCACGATCGCTATGCCGTTGTCCGCCTTGAAGCGCCCCTGGGGACGAACCGTGATGATCTTATCGCCATCCATGAATTGCCACGCTTCGGTGCCCTGCATGAGCGCCTCGTGCGTGGCGAGTTCCTCCGGTGACTCGGGTGCCCCATGCGCTTTTATATAGCTTGGACTGGCGACGAGTTTCGTGTAGATCGGGCCGATACGCCTTGCGATCAGATTGGAGTCCGGAAGGTAACCGACGCGTATCCCACAATCGAAACCCTCGGCAATGAGGTCAACGAAGCGATCGCTGTAGCAGGTCTGGATATGGAGTTCGGGGTGGCGGCGCGCCATTTCCGCGAGCATAGGCGCGAAATGAGTGGGACCAAAGGACAACGGCGCCGCAACGCGCAAGCGGCCGCGAAGGGGGCCCTGCGGCAGGATCGTTTCCTTGGCCACCTCAATCTCGGCGCAGACCCTGGCTGCATAGTCTCGAAACGTCGCCCCCGCTTCAGTAACGGCAGCCCCGCGAGTGGTCCGTGCAAGCAGTTGGATGCCTAGTTCCGCCTCAAGCCGAGCGAGCCGGCGACTGACGATCGACTTGGACACGCCAAGCCGCAGCGCTGCTGGCGAAACCCCTCCCGCATCGGCCACTTCGACGAATGTTTGCAGCTCTTCGATATCCAAATCGGCGTTCCCCTTTGTGCGACACAGCTAGCCTCGGGATGCTACTACTGCGGCAAAATTCGCAACAGCATAATCCTTGCTCCGGGCAACGTCGCCGCTGGCGTACGTTTCCCGGAAAAACCAATCCACTAACAATATCAGTAGACGCGTCGTCACCGTCGCGCCCGGCCACCCGAGCATGCACTGGCCCTCCGACATGCGTGCATCACAACTGAGAACAGGGACTACACATGACAAGCGAGACGATCCGCAATCCCCATACCGACCACCTCCTGACCCCCGAAAATTCGGCGCTGATCATCATCGATTATCAGCCGATTCAGGTTTCCTCGATCCGCTCGATGCCTCGCGACGAGCTGGTTTTCAACATCACCAGCGTTGCCAAGGCAGCCGTCAACTACAACCTCCCGATCATTCACTCAACGGTCAACGTCGGTACCGGCCGTAACAAGCCGCCAATTCAACAGCTGCAGGACGTACTCGGCCAACTGCCGACTTATGACCGCACGACCATCAACAGCTGGGAGGACATCGAGTTCAAGCAGGCAGTGAAAGCGCTCGGCCGCCGCAAACTCATCATGACCGCGCTCTGGACCGAAGCCTGCCTGACCTTCCCGGTACTGGATGCGATTCAGGAAGGTTACGAGGTCTATGTGCCGGTCGACGCGGTCGGCGGCACCTCGCCCGCCGCGCACGAAGCGGCCCTGCGCAGAATCGAGCAGGCAGGCGCGAAACTCATCAGCCGCGTGCAGATGTACTGCGAGCTCCAGCGTGACTGGGCACGCGAGTCGACTGTTCCTGGCTTCATGGGCGTCTTCGAGAACTTCGACGGTTTTAACGCCGAGAAAGCTCTATAGAAGACACAACTCAAGAAGGTGCAAATAGAGTGGAGGTGGCGCTTGCAAAAGCGCCACCTCCACTCTGAGTGGGGGCCATGAGCCAATCTAACTGTCAAATCTGGTGTAGGGGACGAATAAAATCAACCGCGATGATCTCGTCTAAATCTGAATGTCTGGAGCGGGACAGATCTCAGGTGCAAAGAATAGAGGCTGCGAAGTCGAACAGCTAGTTAGCGGTTAGCTCCAAATTGCTTAAATATCTAGGTCCACCCACACAGCAGCATGGTCGGACCCCGCATTTTCTTTCTTGATGATTTCCGGGTAGGTCTCCCAGCGTACCGGTCTTGAACCTGGCCACATTCCCTTGCGGTAAACCCCACCAGCTTTTACTTTCAGAAAGAGCTCCGGCGACAGCAGTAGATAATCAATTTTATTGGCGGCTGTGCACGAGCCGTACGTTCCAGGATAACCGCCGTCATCGAAACGCTTGTGAGTGAATGCGTCCTTCAGCGTCGTATCCGCAAGGAGCGGCTTCAATGCGTCGCTGCCCGGCGTGTCGTTCAAGTCACCAACAACGGCGATATGTTGTTCGCCTTGTTCAATCAGCGAGTTATAGATCTCCTTCACTCGACTGGCTTGGGCAAATCTTCTTTTGGCCGAGTCAGAGAGACTGCCGTAGCCTTTGCTTTTGAAGTGATTGACTAACAATACCAACCGAAGGCCGGATGGCATCGAAAGATGAAACTCTGGGCAATCCCTCGAAAAAATCAGGGGGCCTGCGTCCAGACGATCATCCACATGGCTGCGCATGGTTCCGATTGGAAAGCCTGCGCGCGTGGCCACGCCGACATCAATACCGCGCTCGTCATTGCCATCAATCAGCATCACGTGGCTGAACGCATCACCGCCTAACCCACCAATGATCTCAGTGTTGAAGTCGCGTAGCGCAGGCCTGCTTTCCGCTTCCACCACCGCCAGTACATCGGCTTTCAGATCAATCATGACCCTGGCAGTGTTGCGCATGGCTTCTTCGTCAACAGGCGCCTGAATTAGCTCCAGCGAGCCGACCCAATCGGATCGCCCATTGGCGACAATTGTTATTTCCCCGCTGCGGGATCGTTTGACCAAGCTGCCGCGATTTTGCCGAAGCAGGGTGAAGGGCCCCTGGTCTGAGCGGCTAAGCCCCAGCTCATCCAGCAAACGCACCATGAGCCGCTTATCTGCTGCTGAATAGGCTTGTTGGCCCAGCAAGGCATTGAATTTTGCGAAGCGCTCCAACGTCGGTTTACCCTTTCCCCATCCCTCAAGGTTCATTACCGCGGCGCGATTGAAGAGGTTTTCGACGTTGTACGTGGCAAGTCTCATTGGCAGTCCTTCGTTCCCAGCGCCCTGGCATGTTGGTTGAGACCAGCTTTACATCCAGTGGTGACGTTGAGATGAATGAACCTGACGCTTGTTTCCTGGGCCATAGGCATTGATCGCTGACAGCTGAGGATTTGGTACCGTTTTTCAGCAGTTAAATCCATGTATCAAGCCGAAATAATACGAAAATGTTGTCAGCGCCGTTTGTTGCTAGTCTTTAGCGAACATTGATGACAGGAAGATGCTTATGTCCTTTGTTAGCAGGTACGTCGGTGAAATTATTAAGCTACAAGTCTCCCTCTACCATGCCCTGGCTCGTTTGGAGGCGTGCACTGATCCAGATGCGCTGCATGCCCTGAGGATTTCGGTACGACGCATCCGTAGCCTTCTGGCACCGGTTCGAAATATTGCGAGCATGGCGCCATTACGAGCTGCTGCGGCTGATGTCGGTCGCCTGACGATCGGATCGGAGTCAGTCCTGGGAAGGTGCGCAAGTGTTGGAGTTGGTAGAGTTGAATTCAGAAGGGCAGGCCTGTCTGGTGCTGATTCACGGTACCGCAGGGAGTCCGCTCTCCACGTGGGGAAGATTCGCTGGTTATCTGGACGGCGAATACCGACTCCTGGCTGTTGACCTGTCGCGGTTGGACCAGTGGAGCACGGTTGAGAAAACGCTCGAAGACCTGGGCAAGCTGATCGCCGGGCGGATTCGGGATTGCGTCGTGGAGAGGTTTCATCTGGTCGGCTATTCATTAGGTGCCGCGTTGGCTGTGGAAGTGGCGAGGCTGATGGCGCGGCAGGTGCATTCGCTGACCTTGATTGCGCCTTTCGACAATGGCCTTGAGCCGCAAGTGCGCCGGACCTTCGACTATTGGCAACGGCTGCTCGAGGATCATCCAAGGAAACTGGCGGCCGAAATTGTGACGCGCGGCTTCTCCATTTCTTGGCTGGGAACCCTGTCCGCCGTTCAGGTGGCCACGTGCATATATGACTTTTACCAACGGGTCCATTGGCCGGGTGTTGCCGCCCAGATGAAACTCAATCGTGCATTGGACGTGTCGTCGCAGGCACGGCAGCTCCAGTGTCCGACTGCGGTCATCGTTGGCAGGGATGACCGGTTGATCCCAACGACGGTCAGTATTGCCTTGCACCGGCAATTGCTCCACGGGTATCTGTATTCGTTGCCTGGTGGGCACCTGATGCCCGCCGAAGATCCCCTTGGCCTGGCGCGGATCGTCCAGCATTTTATCGCCAGGCATACATCCACTGCCCGGTTCCACTAACGAAAGCCGCTGGTCCCGGTTGGTTCAGTGGTTTCAAACCTAATTGCTGTTTCCCCGATATCGATCAGTTCGCGGTAACTACCGTACCGCATAAGAACCTGTGGCCAGAACGACCACTGCGCCGTGAGTAACTGTCCAGACCGAACGCTTTCCGCCCAACTAGCTATAGGTAGAAGGAAATGGCACAGCCCGGAATCCCGCCTTCTTGGTCCTTGAAACACCCCAAAAACAAGTCCAGAATTAAGTCTTTTCCTGCTTCGGCAAGAAAAGAAACCCTATAAATTTCAATGAGTCGGACACCTGATACGAGTCTCGTTTCCCGCTCCAAATATTTTTCTATAGACTTCCATTGAAGTATGTAGAAACCAAAGAAAGAGACTTCGGTCTCTTTTTTTTTCAGTAAAATCCATCCTGATACATCAATATCCACGATTTTTTAGTACATTTTTTATGTGCATCAGTTCGACGCTTGGTAAGTCAGTTTTTAGAGCTGCTTGGCACTCTGAATACTTTACAACACTCTTTCATCCATATGAGTGGAATTAGTGCGATGGTTCTTGCCAGTATGGCGGTCCGGCACGCCAAACCTCGCGCCAAAAACTATACCCTTCCTGACTTTGATGGCCTCGCGCTTTTCGTGAATACGAACGGCACCAAGAGCTGGAACTTCCGCTTTTTTTTGGGGCGGGCAAGCAGACTCGTATTTCGCTAGGTACTTATCCTGAAATAGGTCTGCGCGATGCTTGCGCGCTGCGTGATATCGCCAGGGCGCTGGTCGCGAAGGGAATCGATCCCCGCGATCAGCGACGCCTTGAGCGCAATGCCAAACTGTTGGCCGAGAAAACACCTTCTTAGGACGATGTGATGCAGATCTTCAGCCCTAGGGAGGTAGGGGCGGGACCGCCCGATCTGACGTCGTGGACTGCTGGGAATTCAAGCAGTGCTGAACTGGTTTATGCCAACTCTCGGTCCACCATTGCTGGTCTTGAGCTCGCTCGCATAACTGAAAAAGCCAAGATCGTATCCTTAGGCTTTTCGTCCCAGAGTCACCGTGCTGATCGACGGCATGGTGTGCTCCACTCAAACCTACCTATGCATCCGGATGAATGGAGCTTAGGCTAGAGCTAGGGTTATCACAACTATGCTAGGATTAGATAACGTAGATAACTGGAGAGGAGATTTCCATGAGCGTTACAGAGCAGTCGGGCGTCTCCACGTTGGTCGGTACGCCGAAGGAGGCTCGGGCTAGCTTGAGCCGCTCGCATGCGGATCGAGTGCTGGTCGTGTCTTTCGATCAGGTCAACCTCAATGTATTTGAGGCCTTGGCGGAAAACTTCGCCAATGTGGCTTCGTCGATGTATGAGGTGCTGCAGGAGCGTCAGGACCCTAAGTCGCTCGAGCGCCTGGCCGAGGTGTTTGTGACGCGAAAGCCGCCTTCGCCTCGACTGCTCAAGGAAGCGGCAATGCTGGTCCAAGCCCGCAAAGTGGTATTGGAAAGCGGTGATTGGCTGACCGCCGCGGATATCGCGCAGGTGGCCCAGTTGAGTACCCGAAACCCGAGTGCCCAGCCCAACAAATGGAAAAAGCAGGGGCAGATATTTGCCATCAATCACGGTGGGGTCGACTATTTCCCTGGTTACGGCTTGGATCCGGATGCGAGTTATCGGCCGTTCAAGGCATTAGCCAAAGTCATTGAGGCTTTCGCTGGCCACAAGGACGGCTGGGGGATGGCTTACTGGTTTCGCTCCGATAATAGTTTTCTGGGCGGCAAAAGACCTCAGGACCTGTTGGCATCGGCGCCTGATCGGGTGATTGCTGCCGCACAGGATGAAATCCAGGGCGTTGTCCATGGCTAAGCAGCGTACCGAGTCCAGTGAGGGTAGGGCGACGTCTCCCACAGATTTGGCGGCGTCCGTTACCCCAATGCCTGCGGCTACGTTGCACGTCACTTTCACCGTGATCGTCAACGGCGATGTGCTTCATCGTGTGCACCAGGATAAGTATCAGCCTGATCAATTCAATCCTGGTGTGCATGGCAACGCACGCTTCAGCCCGATCCAGGATGATCAGGGGCGGGCGATTCCCACCTTGTATGGCGGCACGACAGTCGATTGCGCCTTGATGGAGACCGTCTTCCACGACGTTCCCCATACGGCTGGGTTTAAGAGCTTCGACAAAGGCAAGCTGACTGGACAGGTGCATTCTGCCGTCCAGGTTAGCCATCCGCTGCAGTTGGTTGATCTGTCCAGCGTGCCCCTACGGAAACTAGGCATCACGCGCAAACAATTGATCGATACTGAGAAAGATCAATATCCTGCGACGCGCAAATGGGCCGAGGCAATCCACCGTCGGTGTCCAGATGCCCAAGGGCTGTCTTGGGTGTCGCGACAAGATGATTCGGCACGTGCGGTGGTGCTCTTTGGTGACCGGATTCCTGACGGCGCACTCGATCCGCAGGGGGCGTCACGCAGCTTGACCGGCGACTCGACTGTGTTCGACACGGTGCTCAATCTGGCAGAGCGGATTGGGGTCGTTATCATCGCGGGAAAAAGCTGAGTCAAAATGACCGAACAGTGGCCCCTGGGATCCGCTCTCTGAGGCTGGAATTGCCATTCCTCAGTCATTAGATCTTGCCGAAGACGGCGAGTTTTTATGGGGGTATTAATGGTAATTTCCGTACAAGTTTTATGTGGTGTTGACGGCCAGACACGTCTCGCGTACATCCCAAAGAAGGGGCTGTGCTTGCCACAGAGCGCAGCAATAACGATGGGTGGTTCCGTTCTGGCTTAGAATGCGGAGCTCGTTATGGACGTCAACCAGATGTTAAGTGATGAGCTGGTGAGCCGGCTGGAAGAGAAAATTCCAGCCATGGTGAAAGGCGCGATCAAAGCTGCTTATATCAATACGCTGGCGGCCGGACTCAGTGTGATGGAAATCAGAGATGGCATGCTCGTTGAAACAACGGCCGATGGTCCGCACACGGTTATTCGGATGGCCAAGCCCAAGCATAAGGTAGCTTCGGGCAGGATTATCAAGGTGCGCCACCTTTCATAACGGGAGGTTGAGAGCGCCAATATCTTCACGATTTCGCCGCGCAGCGCGCGGGAAATCTGCATATTCGTCATGTCAGTCTTTGTGCTTTGCGCGAAAGACAGCCGCCAAGCTCGCCATCGCATGGGCCGTCAAATCAGTGACCCTGGGCTCTCAGCTTAGCCAAGCCCTGCTTGATGTGTCCGGCGTTCTCTCCGATGGTTTGAAGTGCACCTCGGACGTTAGCACCAATCTCCGTTGCACCTTGGTCTTCTACCTTCAAGGTCAGTTCCATCACTGCGGCCTCCAAGGCGAGCTGATTTTGGTACAGCCGCTCGAGAACATCAGAAAGTGAATATTCGGTGGGCCTGTTTCGACTCCAATCGAGGACTCAATAGCGTAGCAGCGGAAGGGGTGGAAACCAAAGGGCGGTAAGCCGAGAGAGTACTTGCTGAGATTCAGTGGCAGCAATCGGCCAGCAGCGGACGACTTGAGCGGCGGAATAAACCTGTCTTCAGTGTGTTTGAACAAAGCTGCCCGCTCCTAGACGTTCATTAGCCCTGGGTTGAGTGTGATCGTTCGGAGTTCGGTGAAGTCCTCAATCGCCGCCACACCATTCAAACGGCCGATCCCCGAGTGCTTGGAACCGCCTTCCTCCGTGTCTTCGCCGAGTGCTCCCCATTCATTGATCCACACCATGCCCGCTTCGATCCTGGGCGCGATCCGCAGCGCCTTGGAGAGATCGCGCGTCCAGATACTGGCCCCCAAGCCATAGATGCTGTCGTTTGCCAACGCGACGGCCTCCTGTTCCGTAGCAAACCTCTGCATAGTGACGACCGGCCCGAAAGTCTCTTCCTGGACTACTGGCATCGTTGAATCGGTGACCTCCAGAAATGTCGGGCGAAAGAACGCGCCTTTCGACAGCAAGCCCTCGGTGACAGGCCCGCCTCGCACAATGACGTCGGCGCCGTCCGCAATGGCGCGCTCGACGATTTTATCGACGCGTTCGACATTCTCGCGGTCGATCATCGGGCCCATATCGCTCGACAGG
Source organism: Pseudomonas sp. R4-84 (assembly GCF_054130985.1). Lineage (NCBI taxonomy): Bacteria > Pseudomonadati > Pseudomonadota > Gammaproteobacteria > Pseudomonadales > Pseudomonadaceae > Pseudomonas > Pseudomonas sp. R4-84. Next base: position 3,270,773 of record NZ_CP096390.1, on the reverse strand, counting down.
TCCGCCGCAGGCCCGACCTGTACCGAGCGCAGGCGCTTGGCGAAGCGTTCGCGAAACTCGTCGGCGATCCCTTCCTGCACGATGACCCGTTGGCCAGTCACGCAGAACTGCCCTGCGAACATGGTCACCGACGTCTGGAGTGCGGGCAGCGCGAGGTCGAGATCGGTATCGTTAAAAATGATCGAAGGGGTCTTTCCGCCGAGTTCGAGTCCAATGCGCTTGAAGTGCGGTGCAGCGCTTAGCGCGATCGCTTTTCCGGTCGCTGTGCTACCCGTGAAACTGATGACCGGCACCTCGGGAGAGGCGACTAGATGCTTGGCTCCCTCGCCTGTCTCGTCGGTGAACATATTGATCACGCCGCGGGGCAGATCCGTTATGTTGGCGAAGATATTGGAAAGGGTTGCGGCGATCTGCGCGCTTTTGCCCGGCAGCTTAATGATTACCGCACACCCGGCCGCCAAGGCAGGTGCGAGCGATCGTACCGTCAGAATTATCGGGGAATTCCAAGGGACAATGATCCCCGCCACGCCCATCGCCTGACGCATCACAAGCGCGATTCTGCCCGGCTTTGAGTCCACGACCCGCCCGGCATCAGTGCGCACGATCCCGGCAAAATAGCGTAGTGACGGGGCGCAAAGGTCGACCTCGAAGCCGGCCTCGCGTTGAATCTTGCCGTTTTCGGCGCAGAGGATCTTGATGAGCGCGCCCCGATTACGTTCGAAAGCGTCTGCTAGGTTGTCGAGCACACGCGCACGCAGCTTGCGGTCGTGTACCCAATCGGTCTCGCGCATTGCGCGTTTCGCCGCGACGATGCACGCCGCAGCGGTTTCACTCCCCCCTTCGGCATAGGTGCCGATAAGCTCGTAAGTGGCAGGATTGATGGACCCACGGATCGTATCCGAGCCCACCCACTCGCCGCCGACCCAATTCAACGCATGCCTGGACGTGTGCGGGGTATCAATATTCATGACTAACTCTCAAATCTTGTCTGTTGCGAAGTGTCAGCAAGGCCTTGCTCAAACGGCATCAAGTCCAGTCGCATGTCGCATACAGATAGAAACGCGCCATAAGCTGCCATGCAGCTGGGAGCCATCTGCCGGCAGAAGCGAACTGGTTCTGCGGCCAATCTGTCCGCAAGTGTTCAACCCCGTGATGGAGGGCGTCAGTGGGCCCCTACCGTGAAGGGGGCGGCGTTCTTTGATGTCTTTACGGTCCACGAACCAGACTGCCGGAACGAACTGGCAGACGCGTAGGTGTCTTCCATGAACTGGAAGTAGGTCATCTTTCCGTCACGAACCTTGGCGTGTATGGAAAACGGTGAGGTGAACACGTGGTTGACCGCCACGGAGCGGTAAGTGAACTTACCGAAGATCGCAACATCCTCGCCGGATGCGATTTTGGTAGTGACGGTGAAGTCTTCGATCTTCCAGTAATCCGAGACCTGCATGAATAGCGAGCTAAAAGCTGTTGGACCCTTGTTAGTGCCGGTCCATGGCATGATTTTTTGCAGTTCCGGATTCTCGAAGTTGAGCGAGACATAGGTTGCGTCTGGAGCCGCAAGTCTCTTTGCAGCAGCTTCAACTTTGTCGGGCGCCGTGTTGGCCAGGAATTCCATGACAACCGAAAGTGAAGCGGCAGACTGCGCTTCGCTAGTCGACTGTGCCGCTGCAGGCGTGAGAGTGAAAATGCACGTGGCAAGCGTAATTGCTGCAGCGAGCGACTTAATTTTATAGGTGTTCATGAGCCTTCTCCGTTTTGACTACCATTGCGGTGCCGCTCTATACGGGACTGTATAAATGCGGCTGGCAGTACTAGAGCAAAGGCTATGCCATGGCCATGAACCCTATATAAATGCCTTACATATCAATAGGATAATAAAAATCAGAATGGAGCATGGCGCGTATCCGGCGTTCTGGATTAATTATTTGATCAAGGCATGGTGAGCCATTGCGGATTTGATAAATGACGAGAAGTTACCTCCGGCTGGAGGATCACCATTGTCAGAGCCGCCTGTAAGGGCGGCCGATGCCAGTCAGTCGGCGCGTCCGTCGTCGAGGATGCCGTTTTTTCTCAGCCGGTAAGCCAGTGCAGGGCGGCTCAGGCCTAAAATGCGAGCGGCTTGCGAAACGTTTTGTTGAGCAAGTTCCATTGCGCGTCGCATCAGCTGTTCTTCCACAGCCTCCAGGCTTACGTTCATTTCGAAGATCTGCGTGATCCAATCGGCGGCGCTTTGCGCGTCGGTGGCCTGGACGAGCGCGCCGTCGGCGTTGATACGGTCACCGAGCTGATTGCTCGCCTTCGGGAAGACGGCAAAGAGCGCCTCTTGTCCTATGGTTTCATTGCTGTCGGTCAGGATGACACCACGTTCGAGCACATTCTCCAATTCGCGGATATTCCCGGGCCAGGCGTATTGAAGGCACAGTTCCAGAGCCTTGTCCGACAGACCCAGCGTGCGCTTGTGGTACTGCAGGTGAAATTTGCTTAGAAAGTGCTCGACCAGCAGCGGCAGGTCCTCAAGCCGTTCGCGCAAGGGCGGAACCTGTACCGGAAACACATTCAGGCGGTAATACAGATCAGCGCGAAATCGACCCGCCTCGACTGCGTCGGCGAGGCTTTCATTGGTGGCCGCTATGACTCGCACATCGATCCTGCGAGTCCGAGAGTCTCCCACCCGTTCGAACTCACCCTCTTGTAACACCCGCAGCAGGGTCGCCTGCGCTCTGGGCGTTAGTTCCACCACCTCGTCCAGAAAAATGGTACCGCCGTGGGCGCGTTCGAAGCGCCCCGGGCGGGTCTGATTGGCGCCGGTATACGCGCCTTTTTCGACGCCAAACAACTCGGCTTCAATCAGATCCTGCGGAATGGCAGCACAGTTCACCGCTACAAATGCTTGCTCGGCACGCTCGCTTCGAAGGTGCACGCTCCGGGCGATAACCTCTTTGCCGACACCCGTTTCTCCGAGCAGCAAAACCGAAATCCTGCCCTTGGCTGCCTTGTCGATCATCCTGCATACCTTAAGGTAAGCAGGCGAGCGACCTATGCCGTAGTAATGACCTTCCTGCTTCGCGAGACTCGTGCGCAGTGAGCTGATCTGCGATTGCAGTTCATACAGTTCCTCGATGATGGGGTCGGCTTGAAAGTAACGTCTGAACTGCGCAGCGTTCTCCCATTCCTCAGCGGGCTTTCCAATGATGATGCAGCGCTCATCCCCGCATCCGCGGCAACTTGTTTCCTGGATGATGATTTCCCGCTTCATGAACGAAGAGCTGTACGCGCATGCATAGCCCAACAAGGACCAGCAAACCGGCTCCTCCATCAGCCCCACCTCGGTCAGACAGGTCTCGACTTCAAATGAGTCAATCCATTCAAGTTCGCAGTAGAAGTGGCCGGTCTCCTGATCAACCTCAAGCTGAATGGGTTTCGCGTTGACCATGCCCTTCAGAGAGTGCAACTGCGGACCAACCAGAAACATCTCCAACTGCGGACTGTCTGGCCTAAGCTTGTGCGCCATTTCGGCATCTTTGAGGCCCGATTGGTAGCCAAGCCTGAGGAAAAAACCCTTCGCGCGCTCGATCCCGAGCGTATTCATGAGTTCACGGCGCAAGTTAGCCATCGCCGACACTTGCATCAGCAGCATTCTCTGTTCGCCAAACCAGATCTTGCCTTCTGTGCTTTGAAACCGGATCTGCTCGCTCAGGTCCTGAAAGCCGGAATACGTGAGCCCCGGCTTGTAACTCGCAACCATTGAATGACGCCTCGATTGATGTCGGTTTATTTTTTGCGCCTAATGAGAGGACTGAAAAGAGCGATCATGCCGTCGCTCGATTCTAGCCAATGGGACCGGTAGAGTCGGGCGGACCTGGCAAAGCAAAGCCGCCAAGGCGCACAGGGCGCACGCAGAACATCAAAGCCCTGACCAAGGCGTTAGTAATTATGCCGACAGCGGGGCGCAAACCCTGGGCATTCACCTTCTCACCGGACCAGACCGTTGAAGCGCTGAGCATTAAAAAGGATAAGTCGTGGAGTGCCCGACCATAAGCCTGGAAAAACCGGTTCGGTGTTTCGTTTTTCTCGAACGACTCAATACTGCGCTTGCGAACTGACCGCTAGCATCCGCTCCCAAATTGGCGGATCGCCGATCGCTTCGCTAAGGAAGTTGCTCAGCGCGTGGAGCTTGGACGAGGCTTTTTGCGACTGACGATAAACGATAGAAATGTTTCCTCCTCGAGGGGCATAAGGTTCCAGCACTTCCACCAATTCCCCGGCTACGATTGCCTCGGCGGCCAGAAATGTGGGCAATATAGCGAGCCCTAGACCGGTCTTTGCCGCCTCCATCAACTGATGGCCGCAGTTAGTACGCATTCGGCAGCGCACGCGAAATGATTGCAATGTGTCGTTCACCGGCAGCGTCCACATGCCATGTGGTTCGCGATTAACGTAGAGCATGGCGAAATGCTGAGCCAAGTCTTGGGGTATCTGAGGCGTGCCATGCCTACTTAGATAGCCGGGGCTGCCACAGATGATATGGCGGTTAGGCGTAATGATTTTGGCGATCAGCGAAGAGTCCGGTAATTCGCCAATGCGTACCGCCGCATCAAAACCCTCTTCCTGCAAGTTGACGCGGCGGTCGTCGAACTCAACGTCCAGGTTCAAGTCGGGGTATTGCTCGGCAAAAGACGCCAACATTGGGGTCAGATATCGCATACCGAACGCCATCGGAACAGCGATGCGTAAACTCCCTCGAACAATCGACTGAGAAGTCAGCACTGCGTTTTCGGCATCTTCAATATCGGCAAGGATCCTGGTGCAATGACGGTAAAAGACCTCACCAGATTCGGTCAGGCGAGTCTGCCGGCCACGTTCTAGCAGGATGCAACCTAGGCGTTTTTCCAATTGCTGGATGCGCTCAGAAACCATCGACTTAGCCGTGCCCAAACGACGAGCGGCCTCGGAAATACTCCCCGTGTCCCCTACTGCCACTAAAGCCTGCATTTCAGATAGCTTGTTCATACTCAAAGTCCAAAGGAAATTGACTTGCACGCTGTTAGACGGCCTGCCCGAGCGCAACTTGCTTTCACAATACCAGCACAAAGCAAACTGATCGGCTGCATCGAATAATCGCTTGGGTGGAGGGGCGCTAGCCTGCGTTTGCGAACCACTCGACCAGCATGTCTGTCAGCACCCGTACTTTTCGCGTCGGGTATTGGCTGTGCGGTCGAACAATGTAAATGCCAGCTCGCATGGGGGGGTACCTGAGCATTACGGGCACCAGAGCGCCGGTTTTGATGTGCTCATCAATCACGCTATCAGAGAGGTACCCCAGGCCCAGGCCGGAGACGGCTGCCGCAGCGAGCGCGACAGGATTGTCGGCCTTGAAGCGGCCCTGTGGATTGATCGTGATGGTTTTTTCGCCATCCATAAACCGCCAGGCTTCCACGCCCTGCATCAGGGATTCATGTTCGAAAAGCTCATGGGGGGCCTCTGGCGCCCCATGTGCTTTTACGTAGTCAGGGCTGGCTACGAGCTTGCCGTGAATGCTGCCCACACGCTTAGCGATGAAATTGGAACTCTGTAGATGTCCTACCCGAATAGCGCAGTCGTATCCCTCGCCGATCAGGTCCACGATTCGATCGCTGTAGCTCGTATAAATATGAAGTTGAGGGTGACGCCGCCCCATTTCCGCAAGTACGGGAGCAATATGCGTCGGGCCAAATGAGATGGGGGCTGCGATTCGCAAGCGGCCTCGAAGGTCTCCAGCCGGAATAACGGCTTCCTTGGCGGCGTCGAACTCGGTGACGATGCGCGAGGCGTACTCCCGGAAGGCCGCTCCTGCTTCAGTAACTGCGGCACCCCGGGTGGTTCTGGCAATTAACTGAACGCCCAGCCGGGTCTCTAGCCGCAGGAGCGTGCGGCTTATGATGGATTTCGTGACACCCAGGCGCCGCGCCGCAGGCGATACGCCGCCCGCATCAGCAACCTCGATAAAGGTTTGAAGGTCTTCAATATCCAATGCTTCCCGCCTCTGCAAGCGGCCTCAAGTGTGCCTCAGCCCCTGACCAGCAGACCGAGCTAGGCGACTGCCGTGAGCAGCCTTTCTGGATGCGGAAGGTTAAGCGATCGCCCCGCCGTCCACGGTCAGGATGGAGCCGGTCACCAGGCTCGCGGCAGGACTCGCCAGGAAGACCACCGCGCTCGCTACTTCATGAGGCTCGCCAAAACGCCCCAGGGACGACAGGCTTCGCTGGAAATCGGCCCCAGGACCATCTGCTGGGTTTGCGTCGGTGTCGATCGACCCCGGCTGAACAAGGTTTACGGTGATACCACGGGGGCCAAGTTCGCGGGACAGGCCGCGGGTAAAGGAGAGCAGCGCCGACTTCGACATCGCATAGGCGGTGACGCCCGGAAACGGCACTCGCTCAGCCAATCCCGAGCCAATTGAGATGATTCGTCCGCCAGCGGACAGATGCGGGATAACCGCCTTGGCAAACAGAACGGGGCCTCGTACGTTGATGTCCATCAGCGCTTGATAGTCGTCCACGTTGATGTCAACGATCATTCCGCTTAAGCCGATCGCCGCGCTGTTAACGAGAATATCGAGGCCACCGAGCGCCGAGACGGCCTGCCCGACAGCGCCTTCAATGGCTTCTGGGTTGGCACTGTCGGCTTGAATAGCAATTGCGCGGGAGCCTTTTTCTTCGATGGACTTGACCACGGACTCAGCTTTTTGCATCGAGTGCTGGTAGGTGAACGCAACATCGGCGCCGTTCTCCGCCAGCGCCACTGCGATTGCAGCGCCGATCCCGCGAGCACCTCCCGTCACCAGCGCACGTTTGCCGTTCAAATCGATCATTACTCACCTTTGTGCTTAACAGTTATTGGGTCGCCCGCCGTCACCAAGGTTGGGCAAGCGCGCCGACGGAGCGGATAGTAGGGTTGCAGTTCCCGCGTTTGTAGCCTTAAAAAATGCCTTACTGTGTCGCACAAAGGGGAACATGCAGTCCCCTTTTACAGCGATGCAACCGCAGCGCGACACCTCCGTCACAACGGTGGCTCTTCTTACACGGCCCAACAGGAGCAGCCCAGTGCACCAAAGAAACTTCGGGGGTCCGATACCGGAGCATTGGAGCCCCATGCACCGGCATGGTCGTGCCCGTGCAGGCCGCAAAAGCTTGCACACCCGCACGAAGCGGCGAGGTGGGCGCGCGTCGGCGACAACGAGTTTTTGCCCGCACCCTCTGGATCGCCCCAGGCGCCATAACCTTTGAAAGTACGCGTTGGGGACCAGTCGGGCATGGCGGGTGGTAGCGGGTTGTTGTCAAGCGGGGCGAAAGGGCCCGCACCGTAGACCACGCGCCCCCCCACCACGGTCAGATCAGCGGTGAGAAAAGAAATCTCGTCTTCAGGTACGGCGAAGTAGTCTTTGCTCGGCACAATCAGGTCCGCAAAGTGACCAATTTGGATGCGGCCGCGTTTGCCCTCCTCGTTAGAGAACCAGGCGACGTTCTCTGTCCACATGCGCAACGCGGTTTCGCGATCGAGGAGGTTGCGTTGGGGATACAGGTTCAGACCGCCCACCGTCTTACCGGTGACCATCCAAGACAGCGAAACCCAAGGGTTGTAAGAGGCGACGCGGGTGGCGTCGGTGCCCGCTGACACTTTCACGCCTTTTTCCAGCATGCGCGCCACGGGGGGCGTTGCCTCTGCGGCACGGGCGCCGTAGCGCTCGACAAAATACTCGCCCTGATAGGCCATGCGATGCTGCACGGCAATGCCACCACCGAGTGCAGCGATCCGGTCGATCGATTTGTCCGAGATCGTTTCGGCATGATCAAAGAACCAATTGATGCCTGCCAGGGGGATGTCCTGGTTAACTTTCTCAAATACATCCAGCGAACGAGTGATGGTTTCGTCGTAGGTGGCATGCAACCGCCACGGCCATCGGTTCTGCGCGAGGATGCGTACAACCTCTTCCAGGTCGCCTTCCATCTCGGGCGGAAGGTCCGGCCGCGGCTGGCGGAAATCCTCGAAGTCAGCTGCGGAGAACACCAACATTTCACCCGCGCCGTTGTGACGGAAGTAGTCGTTACCCTGCTTGTACTTGACGCTGGAGGTCCACTTGAGGAAATCCTCCTTTTCTTCCTTGGGTTTCTGGGTGAACAGGTTGTAAGCCAGCCTGACCGTCATCTGACCTTCGTTGTCCAACTTCTGAATCACTGCGTAATCGTCGGGGTAGTTTTGGAAACCGCCGCCCGCATCAATAACCCCTGTCACACCCAAGCGATTGAGTTCACGCATGAAATGGCGGGTGGAGTTGATCTGATAGTCGAAGGGCAGCTTCGGCCCCTTGGCCAACGTGGCGTAAAGAATCGTCGCGTTGGGCGTGGCCAACAGCAGGCCAGTCGGGGCGCCATTGGCATCGTGAAAAATTTGCCCGCCGGGTGGCTCGGGTGTGTCGCGGGTGTAGCCAACCGCACGCAAGGCCGCGCCATTGAGCAAGGCCCGGTCATAGAGATGCAGCAGGAATACAGGCGTATCGGGCGCGATAGCATTGATCTCGGCAATGGTGGGCAAGCGCTTTTCAACGAACTGGTGTTCGGTAAAGCCACCGACCACGCGGACCCATTGCGGTGCTGGCGTGTTAGCCACCTGACGCTTGAGCATGTCCATCGCGTCAGCCAACGAACGCACTCCGTCCCAGCGCAATTCCAGGTTGTAGTTAAGGCCGCCGCGGATCATGTGGATATGATTGTCGACTAAGCCGGGCAGTACGCAACGCCGCTTGAGGTCGACAATTTTTGTAGCTGAACCAGCCAGCGCCATGACTTCCTGGTCTGAACCTACTGCCAGAAACTTGCCGTCTTTAATTGCTACGGCGTTGGCGACCGGGTTGGTGCGATCCAATGTAGTGATCTCACCATTGCGGAAAATGATTTCGGGAATGGAGTCGCTCATAGTGGGCCTTTCCTTTCTAAGCGTTTCGGAAAAAGCGTTGTGCCCAAAGACGCCACCCAACGCGAGCGTGGAGGCGGTCCCGAGAAACTTTCGGCGCGATGTCATAGGTTGTGGTCCTCACAAATACGAAGCCCGTTTCCAGTTGCTTCTGGAAATAGGTGAACGCCAGAACTGATTGCTCACGTCTGCTTGGACTCTTGCACCTGCTGCTCCTGCTGCTGCGCAGCTCGACCAGGCAACTGACCCAGTACATGACTCAAGGCGTGCGTTTTGTCACAGGCCGCGCTGAACGCTGCTCCACATAGCATCTGCTTGCCTATCGGGATGATCTGTTCACCGACCAGAATTCCAAGCAGCCCGACCAAAGCCACTAGCGGCGGTGCGGGTGAGCGCACGCTCAGCAGGCTGTAGACGACACCAACAAGCAGGCCGGCGGCCAGGGACAATGCATACATTTTCATGCTCCACCTCGTGTTCTGGACAATAACGGCGATGGGGGAGAGCTATCGCCTTAACGGCGCGCGATAGCTCTTTCACTGCACGCTTACCTGGCTGGGTTTGGACCGATGTGCTCGCCGTGCTGCACACGCTCTGGCGCCTTGTGCACCATGGTGTAGGCATAATCCACGCCCATGCCGTAGGCGCCGGAATGTTCCTGAACGATCGCCATCACGGCCTCGTAGGTCTCTTTGCGCGCCCAATCGCGCTGCCATTCGAGCAGCACCTGTTGCCACGTCACCGGCACGATACCGGCCTGAACCATGCGGTCCATGGCGTAATTGTGTGCGTCAACCGAGGTGCCACCCGAGGCGTCGGCAACCATGTAGATTTCATAGTCCGTGTCACGCAGACAGGACAGTGCGAAGGTGGTGTTGCAGACCTCGGTCCACAGGCCGGATACGACGATCTTTTTGCGGCCGGCACTGGCGGATTTTGCCAAGGCGTCACGAACGTTTTGGTCGTCCCAAGAGTTCATCGAACTGCGCTCGAGAATTTTGTTCTCCGGATAAACCGCCAGCAATTCAGGGTATGTATTGCCCGAGAAACTTTCGGTTTCCACCGTAGTGATGGTCGTAGGTATGCCGAACGCTTTAGCAGCTTTGGCCAACCCCACCACGTTGTTTTTCAACACCTGTCGATCTATCGACTGCACACCAAAGGCCATTTGTGGCTGCTGGTCGATGAAAATGACCTGGCTGTTTTGCGGGGTCAGTACTTCTAAGAACTTATTGGACATGGCGGATTTCCTTTATAGGTAGACCGATGCGAAAGCGGCGTTATGCGTCGCTGCGTGAGCAGAACGCTGCCCGTCCCGGTAGCCGCAAGTACCACTGTCCGGGCCAGTTCAGGGGGCTGCCGAAAAGCCCCGTGATTTATCGATGCAGGCCTTATCCAATGGCGTTTACCAAACTCCAGTCGATATCCGTTCTTCGTTCTCACTGCCATTTGGCGATTTGTGGTAATCCAAACCGCGAGGCAATGCGACAGTCAGCGGGAGAGCAAGGGCTATGCCATCGTCATAAGATCTAAAAAAATGGTTAATTATCAACAATATACTGACTATATTTACACCGGCAGACAGTGGCGCCGGAGTTTTGCGCCGACAGCCTGATTGATCATTTGGTAAAGCCAAAGTGAGGTTTTGTGATTTGATCAATGCAGCCGCAGCATGGCAGCGCGGTCAGGTGAAATCAGTCCGCGCTATCGCCGTCGAGAAAGCCGCTTTTTCAGACGGTAAGCGCGGCGGCTTCAGCTCGTCCGGAAGCGGGATAAATTCAGCGTCATCGGCATCTGGAAGTTTCATTCTTCCCCCCTTCCAGTCGGCAGCCGCCTGGGCGAGTCGGGTCTCTGACGAGGACACAAAATTCCAGTACAGATACCGCTTGCCGACAGGCTCGCCGCCCAGAACCATCACCGTGGAACGCTCCAGGGCTCGAACGCGCGAAGCGTTGGCGCCGAGTACCAGCATGCGGGCTGCCTCGTGCCGGGCGCCACCCAGCTCGACCGTGCCGGCCGCAACATACAGCGCGCGCTCCGGGTGCCCGTACGGAATTTCGGCGGTCGCACCGGGCAACATTTCCAAATGGGCGTAGAACAGCGGTGAGTGGGTTTCGGCGCCGGCAGTCAGACCATAGGCGCTTCCCGCAATAAGCTGCCTCGTCACACCGGCTTCGTCCCATTTCGGCAAATCGTCGCCGGCGTAGTGGAAGAAGCTCGGGGCGATTTCTTCTTTCTCGGTTGGCAGCGCAACCCACGCCTGGATGCCGTGCAAATGATCACCCTGCGCCTGTGCGCGCTCGAAGCGTTCGCTGTGGGTGATGCCGCTTCCGGCGGTCATCCAGTTAACTTCCTTGGGCCGAACTACCTGCTGGTGGCCGAGGCTGTCACGGTGCATGACCTCGCCGTCAAACAAGTAGGTCACGGTCGCGAGACCGATGTGAGGATGCGGGCGAACATCAGCGCTGCGCCCGACTTCAGGCGCCAGGTCGAGCGGCCCTATATGGTCGAAAAAAATAAACGGGCCAACCATCCGCTGTTTGGCGAACGGCAGCACGCGGCCGATTTCAACGCCGCCACCAAGGTTGCGGCGCCGCTGCTGGATGATCATCTCAATCATGGTCGTTCTCCTGCCTGTGCAGCGGGCAGCGCGCGGATAACCGATGCGACTTCGCTGCCCAATAGTTCGATCGAACGTTTCATTCCCGCCGTGTCGAGCGACGCGGTACTCATCAGGAAGGTAGCTCGCGCTACGCCACCCAGCGTTTCACAGGCATGCAGCATTTGGCTGCCGACCGTTGAAGGATCGCCAATCAGAAACGCCCGTCGATATCGCACGGTTCCTTTTATCAGGGTTAATGGGGAGATCGGGTCGGTTGCACGAGCCCCAAGCCATCAGGTATTCGATATGTAGAAAGCGGGAATGAAGGCGGGAGTCCCCCTGACGGAGCGGCGCCTGGCTAGTCCTTCATCCCAGCTGGATCAGCCTTCGACCGGTACCGGGGTGTTGAGCAACTGCTGCTCCCACAGGTACGCAATGCCGCTACCGGCGGCGTGCTGTTGAAGCACTTCGGTTACCGCGCCCGCCGTATCGAGGCGTGCCCAGTCGCGCTGCCATTCAGCCATGACTGCCAACCATGTCATGACATTTGCCCCTGCTCCGATCATGCGCTGGATGGCGACCTGATGGGCCTCAACCGAAACGCCCCCGCACGCATCGGTCACCACGGTCACGTCCCAGCCTTCGCCCAGCGCCTGAATTGCGGGCATGGCGACGCAGACTTCAGTCCACAGGCCAGCGATGATCAATTGCTTGCGACCGGTCGCTTTAACCGCATCCACCACCTTCTTGTCTTCCCAGGTGTTGATCAGGGTTCGGTCAATCACTTCCTGGCCGGGGAAAACATCAGTGATTTGCGGAAAGATCCAACCGCCGCGCTCACCGATCACACTGGTCAGAATGGTAGGGACGTTAAATGCCTTCGCCGCCTTCGCCAGTGCTGTCGCGCAGTTGACCGCTGCGTGCGGATCGTGGCTGTTCAAATTGGTGAGCTGGAAAGGCTGGTGGTCGATCAGCACCAACACGGAGTCTTCGGGGCGAAGAAGCGAAGCAAGACCGTTACGCGAAGCCATAAATACATCCTCTTGTTGCCGCTTGGTCAGCGGGATTGTTAGCGGAGTCAGTGTTCGCACAGCGCGCCTTTGAGCGACGCTGCTTAGCGCACTGTGCAGGACCCCTTTACCTTCGGGTAGTAGCGCCAAACGGTTAGCTGTGTCGCAGAAAAAGGAACGCAGGGCCATTGCTGCCAACCTGGCCGGAATCGGCATCGCCTGGTTGCCGGACTGTTCACCACTGAGCGTTCTGCCAGCCGCGCACTGGTGGCGATCATCACGCGGTATCCGCCGCCTCCAGCTGCCGCATATGTAGTTCGGCCACCAAGCCAGCACCCTGCGCGAAAAATCAGGGTGCTCAACGAACTGCTGATTGAGTATTGCGACCAGGCTGCGCAAATTGCCGAATCGCCAGAGCGCTGATATCCACGTCACACACAGGTGAGTTTCAAGGGGGCTCACTCGAAGGCAGCGGTTGCCATTACCAGGCCGAACATCACCAATACTCCGCCGGTGATTCGCTTGCCCCAGGTCGCCGCGCCCGGCTTGGCCAGCCGGTCAGCCATTTTTTTAGCGGTTAACGCGTAGGTCGCCGAGACCATGAATTTGATCAGCACGAAGAGCGCAATCAGGCCCAGCAGCGAGCCGAGATTGGCGTGCTCAGGATTGCCGACAAACTGCGGCAGCAAGGACGAAAAAAACAGAATCGCCTTGGGGTTGCTGATGCCCACCACAAACGATTTTCCCCACAGCGTCGACCAGCGCTCATTCGGCGCGCCGGCAATTGGTGTGACCACGCTGTGGCGCGCCAGGTGCAGTTGCTGGAAGCCGAGCCAGACCAGATACCCGGCACCCGCCAGTTTGATCGCCATAAACACGCCGGGATTGGCCCTCAGCAATGCGTCGATGCCCAGCAGTGAACAACTGGCGAGCACCGCGATGGCCAGCAAGTCGCCGGTGAGAATCCAGATGGCCCGCCCTGGGCCGTAAACCAGGGCGTTGTTAATTAGAAAGATCGTCGACGGCCCCGGCGAGCCCACCTGAGCCACAGCGATAAACGCAAACAACCAATAATCGGCAGGTGACATTGGCGACCTCAGACGTATCCATTGCGAAGACGGCGCTACACTACGGCGCGAGTGGTTCACTCAATAGAGCCATTAAAGCAATCTTTAAATGGACCATTATGAAAGGTAAAACCCCCGTTGCGATGGACCTGCCCCTGCCTCCAGAAGGTAACGCCACGACGAAACAGGAGCGGGCTTACTTGGCCATACGTGAAGCGATCCTGAATGGCCTGCTGCGCGCGGGCGATCGACTGCCGTCCACCCGAGAGCTTGCGCTGCGCTGGCGAATTGCCCGCGGCACGCTGGAAACCGTGTTCGAGCGATTACAGCTCGAAGGCTACATCCTTCGCCGAGTCGGCTCGGGCAGCCACGTGAGTGCAGTTATCCCCGACAGCTACCTCAAAGCGGTGAGTGCACCGCGCGCCACACCACCCACACCGAAAAAATCCACCAAGCCCCCCCCCACGTCGGCCGGATCGAAAGCCGAAAATCGCGCTCAGGTAGGTGTGCCATTTGTTGCTCGACTGGCCAATCCGCTGTTGATTGCACCCGCTGAATGGGCGGCCCATTTGCAACGTGCCATGGCTGCGATGACGCCCGAGCAGATGTGTAGCGCAGAGCCCGAAGGCGCCTGGGCGCTACGGGAACAGGTCGCACGGTACCTGCGCAACCACCGCGGTATCGATTGTCAGGTCGAACACGTACTGATCACTAACGGTATCCGCCATGCCATCGACCTGGTGGCGCGGTGCGTACTGCAACCTGGCGACAAGGTGTGCGTGGAAGACCCAGGCTACCCGGCCGTGCACCGCATTTTTGCCGAGGCGGGAGCATCGCTGCTGTATGCCCCCATCGATGAGCAAGGTGTTGATCTGCGCGCCCTCTCAGACTCGGTTAACTGTCGCCTGGCTTATGTCACCCCGGCGCATCAGTCGCCACTCGGGGTAATCATGTCAGCCACCCGCCGCCTGGAATTGCTCAACTGGGCGCAGCGGAACAACGGCTGGATCATCGAGGACGATTACGACAGCGAATTCAACTACCACAGCGCTCCGTTGCCCGCGCTCAAATCCATCGATGCCATGCAGCGGGTCGTGTACTGCGGGAGTTTTAACCAGGCGCTGTTTTCCAACCTTCGACTCGGTTATCTGCTCGCGCCGCCGCAACTGCATAGTCAGATTCTCCTCCTGTGGCACACGGTGGGACGCAGCGTGGGAATCTCTGAACAACTGGGCCTAGCGGCATTTATGCGCGGCCCCGCGTTTCTACGCCATCTACGCCGCGCCCGGCAGGAATACCAGATCCTGCGCGATATCATGCTGGATACCTTGCGCACCCAGGCGCCGGGGCGCTATCGCATTAGCGGTGAACACGCGGGTTTTCATTTGATTCTCTGGCTGACTGCAGACCAAAACGAAAACCAGCTAGTCGAAGCAGCGAAACAGGTCGGGCTGCAGCTGCAACCGCTTCGCCATTCTTGTCACAACCTTCAACCAGGACCAGCGTTTGTCTTGGGCTTTGCCGCGCTCACCCGCGCCCAGGTAAAAAGTGCTGCGGGAAAACTGGCGCACCTGCTCAGGGCCAACCAGCCCTCGCAGTGAAGAAGGACCAAGTGGTTTGCACCTGTTGCTGTCGGCTCTGCCTTTCGGCACCCCCGGCAAGGGGACCGGCACATGCTGGGCCAACCATTCAGTTAATCGATCGCGAGTTTAGTCAGTAAGTGTGGCCAACACCTTTCCGTCTCTGCGCTGCACGATGGTCTTAGGCGCTACCGGCTGTGAGCCGTCGGGGCTCGGCGGTGGGGTTATCAACCAGGCACCCGCATAGTCTTCCCGGATATGGAGCGGATTGAAGCGGATAGCGCTTGCCGCCGCATAACGGCGCCCTGCGAGTGTGGCAACGCTCGAAAGCACCGCACTTCTGACTTCATAGAGCCTTCGCTCTGCGTCGAGCGCAATACTGGCATCCGCAAGCTCGAAATTATCGATACGCACGGGTACGCCTTCCGGCATATGGAGAACCCACCGGCCAGAGTCTACAAACCCATCGGCATAGACATTGCCGGTCGAAGCCCGGAGCGAGGTGCCTTCGGGCAAGGTGATGCCATCGACTACATTGCCATCAGCAAGCGTACAGGTGCTGAACCTCGATACGCCGCCATCTGGCTTGAGCTCAAACTCCACCGGTTGCAGCGCATTGCACCGCCAGCCGATCTGCATCGTCGTGCCGTGGCCGGTTAGCCGCATGTTCTCTGGCGTGAAGCCCACCGTTTCGTATTTTTCGTTGGTTTGAATCGCGATGTAGCGGGCTACTTCGACGGCATCCATATCGAGCATGCGCACAGGGCTTGGAAACACGGCTCGTTTGAAGGATTCCCGATGATCCGCAACGGCTAATTCGAGTTTTGTGCCTTTGGGCATGTCGATCTGGCCAAGGCGCATCGGCTCTACTAGTTCCGGGCGATAACTTGCCTCTCTCTCCCGTTCATAGCTGCGCATCTGCACATAAAAAGCCGCGGACTGCCACAGGGTAAAAAGCGCACACGCGGTGACAAGCATGTAAGGCAGGAGGAGAGGGCGGCGCCAGCGACCTTTGATATATCGAACCACCAGCCTTATCGTCCACCCGAACCAGAAAAGCGTCGTGGCGACGAAAAAGGCAAGGTAAAGCAGTAGTTCGGCGGAGGGCAGTGCAACGGGGATCATGCGAGCCAAACTTCCTGAACGGGTGATGGGGTTTGCACGCACCTACGACACAAAGAGGGCGAGCCGTTACGTTGAGTCAATTTTACTCCGATGCCGCGTAATCAGGCACGTGAGCATTCGCACCGGGATGTTCAGCCAGTAGCCAATTGATGCGTTTCACGAACGGCCGCAATCGGCCCATTGCGGCCGTTCGTCCACTACTGCAATCGATCCAAAGCATATGCTTAACCGCGGGCTTGTGAGGCGGGGGTAAAAATTGAGACGGCTTGATGGTCGATGACTCAGCGCTTGTATAGCAACGCTTCAACTACAACGCCAAACGCAGATGAATGTTCACGGCGATTCGGGTAATAGAGATGGTAACCGGCAAAGGGTTGGCACCAATCTTCCAACACTCGCACAAGGCTTCCCTCGGTAATCTCCTTGGCAACCATATCTTCCGGAAGGAAACCCAACCCACATCCCGCAACGGCGGCACGCAGAATCGGCACGCTGCTGTTGAACGTCCATTGTCCTTCAACGCGCGCCTTGAGTTCATGACCATCCTTTTCAAAATCCCATTGCATCAGGCTTCCATGGGTGGGCAGGCGCAGATTGATGCAATTGTGTGCGGCCAGATCACCCGGCACCTTTGGCACTGGGCGCTGTTTGAAATACTCGGGTGAGCCCACGACCGCGATGCGCAAGGACGGCCCGATAGGAACGGCAATCATGTCCTTGGCCACTTGGTCCCCAAGCCGTACCCCTGCGTCATAGCGCTGCGCGACGATGTCGGAGAGTGCGTAGTCGACGGTGATTTCGACCTTGATGTCCGGATAGTCGGGAAGCACCTTCAGCAACTTGGGCCATAGAATATTGTTGGCTGCATGTTCGGACGCTTGAATCCGCACGTTCCCTGCCGGGGTGTCACGAAACTCGCTGACCGCTGCCAGTTCGAGTTCAATCTCTTCGAACCTCGGCGCCATGGATTGATATAACCGTTGTCCTGCTTCGGTAGGGGATACGCTACGGGTGGTTCGGGTCAGCAGACGAACCCCGAGTCGCGTCTCAAGGGCACGTAGAGTATGGCTTAGCGCAGACTGGGAGACGCCCAGCTGTGCCGCAGCGCGGGTGAAGCTGCCTTCGCGGGTAATGATCACGAAGGCTTGCAGATCGTTGAGATTGGCGCGTGACATCGATGAGAGCCTCTCATGGGGATCGCGTAATTATTCCATGTAAGCAGGTTCCGCATCGATACGCGATCCCCGAACAGCCCATCAAAGGGTTCGTGCGTAGAACGTTGTCAGCTTGCCCATTGCCGCGTCGACATAACGCGGAACCCAGTAGGTTTCGATGTGGGTGGCGCCGTCGATGATGAGCAATTCCTTGTCCTTGGTGCCGGTGGCCTTGGGAAATGCATCCTGGGTCATGTACAGGCTGTCAGCCTTGCTGCCGGCGATCATCAGCAATGGCTGATTGATCAACTCGATCTGATTGGTCGCGTCAAAACGCATCAGGTCCAACAGGCTGCTGGTGGTGTACTTGAACGTTGAGTTCGGGTGCGCGTGGGTTTTCCAGTAGTACTCGTAGCCCTGGCGATACAGCTCGAAGGGCAGCTTGGCGATCTGCTCGTCGGTGAGGTTGGCGTCACCCGAATAAAACACAGCACCGCCGGCCGCCTCCTGAGCGCGCGCAGCGGAAGCCTGTTGCAGGCGTTGCTGAACGCTGTCCAGTTGCGAGTCGTTGTAGCCGTTGCGACGCACCCGACCGGAGTTGAACATGCTAATGGTTGCCAGCGATTTGAAGCGTTTGTCGGTTTGCGCGGCGGCCAACGAATAGCCACCGCCGCCGCAGATCCCGAGCAGGCCCAGGCGCGTGCTATCGACCCCCGCATATTGGCTGATGAAGTCTGCCATGCCATGGATGTCTTCGATGCGATACGCCGGCTTGTCGATGCTGCGAGGCTGTCCGCCACTTGCGCCCTGGTAGGCCGCATCGGCGGTGATCGTGATGTAGCCCTGTTCGGCCAGGCGCTGGGCGTAAAGACCAGCGACCTGCTCTTTGACGCCACCGTTCGGATGCGCGACCACAACGGTCGGGTAGACCTTCTTCGCATCGTAGTTGGCCGGGGTGTAAACGTTGGCCGCGATGTCCAGGCCGTTGAGCTTGTAGCTGACCGGATGGATGCTGACCTTGCCCGGTTCGTTTCTGGTAATGGCGCCGTCGTAAGCCAGTGTGAGCGGGTTTTTTTTGTAGTCCGCCGCGCCGGCTTCGCCCGCAGAAAGGCCAACCAGCGCCGACATAAGCGTGGCTTTCATAAAGGTGTTTATCACTTGAAACTCCTGAGCAATCAAAAGAAGGGCAGTTGGAAAAAGTGGATGTGAGCCCTGGTTAGTCCAGGTGCTTTTCTTTTAAGAAACTCGACACCAGATCCGCGATCCGCACGTTGTTCAAATCGGACATGGGGAAGTGGGTATTGCCCTTGATGCCGATCTCCGGCAAATGGATCAGCCTTACGTCACCGCCGCGCTGGTTGACGGCATCGCGCCAAAGCCGGGCCATCTTCAGCCGTGCGCGCCAACTGTCCTGAGCGGGCAGGTCAACGGCTTGCTCCGGGATGTTGTCGCCGTAGAGGATCAGGATCGGAACGCGCGTGAGCGCCATGAACTGATCAATCGGCACGGCCGCACCCTGCACCGTGTCGAAGGCACTGGGGATCGGCGCGGGCACCTGACCCTGCGGGAAGACAAAGCTGCTGCCCGGCTCGAAGGCGACAATGGCCTTCACCTTGTCATTCTTGATCGCGGTCAGCCAACCCGGCCCGCCACCTTGCGAGTGCGTGAACAGAATGCCGGGGCCGATTTTGTCGAAGACCGCCGACGCACCATCAGACACCACACCCATGTCGAACGGCCCGGTGTTCGGTGTCATTGCCCGGAAGAATTGCTCGCGCGTCTGTGCATCCTTGCCTACTTGCACACCGTTGAAATAGTTGGGCCACAAGCCGATGCGAAACTGGTTGAACCACAGTTGTTCGTCCGGCGTCGGTTTGACCGTCGCCTCGACCATGCTGCGGCCGGCATTGCCACGTCGCGGCTGGTCGATCAGGTACACACCGAAATGGCGGCGCAGGAAAATGTTCTGGAAGCCTTCGCGGCCGTCGGCGGTGGTTTCCCAGGTCTTGGAGAACTGGCCTGCGCCATGCCACATGACGATGGGTAGTTTCCGGGCATCGATCGGGATTTGGTAGAAGGTATAGGCATGGTCACCGTGATAGGTCTGGCCATCCGGAGCCATCGGCTTGCGCGGGTTGAACGTGCCCGGCGCAGTGGTCATCGTTCCACCGGCGGCGAAGCTGCCTTGCGCCTGAATCAGTAAAGGGCCTGAACCATCGGGCTGGTTCGCGCAGGCTGCCAACAGGCTGAGCAGGGTGATGCTGAACAAGCGTTTTGCATGTTTCATGTTATTTCCCCGAAGCTTCAAGGGCCTGGGTCAGCGCCGTATCTGCACGCACGGCGGTCTGTGCATCGCCGTGCTTTTTCAACTGCTCGATGACTTGGCGAGTCTGCGCTGCGCTGAGCCCGACGCGCAGACTCGCCAGCATGTGCGAGCGCAATTGCGATTCCACACCCGGCGTCGCCGCCAGCGCCCCGACGGTGGCCAGTTCGCGGCTTTGCCAGTCGAGGTTGTCGCGCTCGAAGATGTCGCCAAACAGATGGGTTTGCAGAAACCGGTTGATCACCGGAGCGAACTCGAACACCGGGCCTTTGACCGGGGAACCGGAAATCTTCGTTTGATTTGCCGTGCCGGCCGCCAGCAGATCATCACCGGTTGGAGTGGCACGGCTTGGCTCACGCCCCGGTGCATCCTCAATGCCACGTTGCTTGCGCATCTGCACCACCGTCATCTGTTCGTTCAGGGCGTTGAGGCTGCGCGGAAAGCCGACGTAGGCATAGAGCTGCACCAGAATTTCCCGGGTCTCACTGATGGTCAAGCCGGCATCGAGACCTTCGTTGAGCGCTGCGTTGAGTGAGGGCATGTCACTGGTCGCCATGAACGCTGCGATCAGGGGAATCGCCTGTTGTTTGCTCGACAGCGTTTCTGCGCTGGCTTGTGTGCGGGTCATGGTTTGCGATGCCTCGGCGGCTGGAGTGGTAGCACTGAACATCACCCCAAGGCTCAGACAGAGCGCCATTAGCGCAGGATGGGGTCGGACCTTGCTTGCGTCTGTGGTCATCGTGAAAAGCTCCGTCCATTGCGGATCACTGCGGTATCGCTGGATCGTACGGAGGACGGTTGTGGTGATTAACCCCGATATTGCGCAAGGACTCCTGAGCAAAACTCATGAGTCGTTTTTACGATTGCCGCTGAAACCTGGCGTTGCCGCACAAATACGGGGGCTTGAGGAGTTTTGATGGCTCAACGCGAAGGAGCTGCGCTACGGTTTCGACACATTCGGTAACTTCATTTTGCCGGCGTATTGCGCCTCCGAGACTTTCTCTGCCCAAGTCACGGTCTTGCCGTCCTCGGCTTCTGCAATCGCGATGTGGGTCATGCCGTTACTGGCGGTGGCACCATGCCAATGACGGGTGTGCGGCGGAATCCAGACAATATCGCCCGGATGGATTTCCTGTCGCGGCCCGCCTTCTTGCTGCACGTAGCCTACCCCGGCGGTGACGATCAGCGTTTGCCCCAACGGATGGCTATGCCAGGCGGTGCGCGCACCGGGTTCGAAGGTCACCGTGCCGCCGCCGATGCGCGCCGGCAGATCACCCTTGAACAGGCCATCAACGCGTACCGCGCCGGTGAAGTTTTCAGCGGCGCCCTTGATCGAGGGCTGGGCGCCGTTCTGGATGATGCGGATTTCGCTGGCGGCCTGGGTTTCTGCGCTCAACAGCGACAAGGCAACAAGCGGTGCGATCAACCGGTTCATCGAATGAACTCCTGTCAGACAGTGAAGCTGCTCCAAGCCCGGAGCAGCGGTGGCAAGGCTCAGAGCCCGGTCATTTTCAGCGCCGATTTCGGCAAACGTTCACCCCGCACCTGGATCTGCGCCATCTGCTCATTGATCACACGCAGATCGTCGCCGGTCAGTTCCAGTTCGACCGCGCCCAGGTTCTCTTCCAGTCGGTGTTGTTTGGTCGTGCCCGGGATCGGCACGATCCATGGTTTCTGCGCCAGCAACCAGGCGAGTGCGACTTGTGCAGGCGTCGCCTGCTTGCGCTTGGCAACGGCCTTCACCACGCCGACCAACGCCAGGTTGGCCTTGCGCGCTTCAGGTGAAAAACGCGGGACCAAATTGCGGAAGTCGCTGACGTCAAACTGGGTGTTCTCATCGATCTGCCCCGTGAGGAAGCCCGCGCCGAGTGGACTGAACGGCACGAAGCCGATACCCAGTTCCTCCAGTACGCCAAGCAGTTCATGCTCTCGGCCACGCCAGAAAAGCGAATACTCGCTCTGCACCGCTGTTAGCGGTTGCACGGCGTGTGCCCGGCGGATGGTTTGCACACCGGCCTCGGACAGGCCGAAATGCTTGAGCTTGCCCTCGGCGATCAGCTCCTTGACGGTTCCGGCCACATCTTCAATCGGCACTTGCGGATCAACGCGATGCTGATAAAACAGGTCGATGCGATCAGTGCGCAAACGCTTCAACGACGCCTCTGCCAAGGCGCGGATATGCTCAGGTCGGCTATTGGTGCCGCCGGCTCGTGCGCCGGTGACCAGGTCAATATCGAAACCGAATTTGCTGGCGATGACCACCTGTTCACGGATCGGTTGCAAGGCCTCGCCCAACAACTCTTCATTCGCGAATGGGCCATACGCCTCGGCGGTGTCGAACAAAGTGATGCCTTGCTCATGGGCCGAGCGAATCAGCTTGATCATGCTCGGTTTGTCGGCGGCCGGGCCGTAGGCGGAGGTCATGCTCATGCAGCCGAGGCCCAATGCGGAAACTTCCAGGCCGTTGCCCAAAGTGCGTGTTTTCATGGTGCTTCTCCAATCCAGAAATCGGTCAGCGCTTGAGAGGGTGGTCGCTCAGCCAGCCATTCACGCGCTCCATGGTCTTGCGCTCTTGCTCACCCTCCATCACAAAACCTTCCATCACCTTAGTCTTGGGCGCGTGCCTTTCTAGGACGCTGCGGCTATTGCCCAAGCCGTAACCACCGTGGGTGGTGAAGGGGATGAGGGTTTTACCAGTCAGGTCGTGGGCGCTCAGAAAAGTACGCACGATAGGCGGGGTGGTCTCACCCCAGATCGGAAAGCCAAGATAAATCGTGTCGTAGTCGCTCATAGCGTGAACCTTGCTTTCCAGCTCGGGCTCGAAGCGGCTGTCGCGCTCCTGACGCGCCTGCTCCACGGTTTGCAGGTAGTCCTCGGGATAGGCTTTGGCCGGACGGATCTCGAACAGGTCGGCACCCAATCGGCGCTGGATGAGCCCGGCGACCACGCGGGTATTGCCGGAGCGGGAAAAGTACGCCACCAGAATTCGCGAGCCTGAACGTGGTATTTCGCTGGCGGTTTGCGTGTCGGCGAATGACAGCAACGGGGCGCTCGCCAGTGCGGCGATGACCGTGCGCCGTAGAGGATCGTGATCGTTGTTCATCGCCCGACGCGCGCCTTGAGGGCCTCGGGATAACGCTCGCCTTCGATGCGGATCTGCGCCAGTGCGGTGTCAATGGACTGGAGTTCGGCCGCGTCGAGGATGACGTCCGCGCCGCCAAGGTTTTCTTCCAGGCGATGCAATTTGGTCGTCCCGGGAATCGGCACAATCCACGGCGCCTGCGCGAGCAACCAGGCCAACGCAATCTGCGCCGGTGTCGCTTTTTTTTGCGCGGCTATCTGGCGGATCAACACCACCAACCCTTGATTGGCTTGTAGTGCTGACTGGCTGAAGCGCGGCACGATGCTACGAAAATCGTCGCTACCGTATGTGGCGTCGGCCGCTACTGTGCCGGTGAGAAAACCCTTGCCCAGTGGACTGAAAGGCACGAAGCCGATCCCCAGATCCTTGAGCGTCGGCAGGATTTCCTGCTCAGGCTCACGCCACCACAATGAGTATTCGCTTTGCAGCGCCGTGACTGGCTGTACCGCATGTGCACGGCGAATGGTTTGCGCACCGGCTTCCGACAGGCCGAAATGCTTGACCTTGCCTTCGCCAATCAGATCTCTCACTACACCTGCGACGTCTTCAATCGGTACGTCCGGGTCAACCCGATGCTGGTAAAGCAAATCAATGAAATCGGTCTTAAGTCGGCGCAATGAGCCTTCGACGGCGAGTCGAATGTGCTCAGGGCGACTATTTAGAATCTGCTGCTTATTGTCGGCACCGAAGGTGAAGCCGAACTTGGTGGCGATAACCACTTTGTCGCGAACTGGCGCCAATGCCTCACCCACCACTTGCTCGTTCAGGTACGGGCCGTAAACCTCGGCGGTATCGAAGAACGTAACGCCTCGGTCAACCGCCGAACGGATCAGCGTAATGGCTTGTTGCGTGTCAGTCGCCGGGCCGTAGCCATGGCTCAAGCCCATGCAACCCAAGCCCAGGGCTGACACTTCGAGTGAACTGTTTCCGAGTGTGCGCTTGTGCATTTCGATCTCCCGACGTTTGCGTTGGGGAAACAGTAAGCCAGCTCACGAGTGGAGACTAGACGGGTAGATCGGCAAGGGTTCATGAGGTTTGCTCATCAGTCCAAGAAGAGAGGAAGGTGGCGCCTTGCCCTAAAAGAAGCCCAGGCGCTCTTAGCAAAGACATACTCAGTTCCCCATCCAGAATTCCTTCTGGCACAGAATCAGGCTTAACGTGCGCGTTCGATAATAATCGACCGTCCGCTTTTAGCCGAAAGCTGCCTGTCTCAATGCGCTCTAATTGAGCCGGTGCTGTACGCAGCCAGATCTGTAATGAAGCCTCGCGCCGTACGCGTACGGAGACCTGCAATTATCCGACGGAACAGCGTCGATCTTCGTTGCTCCCGCAGTTGTCGTCGTTCCGCGCCGCGAAGACTAACGTCATCCGGGGCGCGGATTTACTCCAACGCAGCTACCACGGCATCGAAGAATACCAGTCATCGAAACCACCACTACGACTGCCAGCATCGACAAAAACGTGCTGGGTGAAACGTGGGTGACCATGGATTTAGGATTGCCAATGTTCGTAACGACCCCTTGGATGAATGACTGCCAAGGCCAAAACTCCTGACCGCGTAGCAGCTACCGCTTTGTGGACTACTGCAACGAAATTTGGCCCTGAAATAACGACACCGGCCAGGTAAACCAAAAAGACTGTCAAAACGGCGGGAACATCGATCATCTGCATTCCGTTGCGAATGTTGAGGCAGGGGACGGTCATCATTCAGTTCAAAGCCGTGCGCGGCTTCCACGTACAACGAAAAAATTCGATACAGGGCTTTTGAGCGTAGTTGTGTTTTTACACACTCTGGGCCGTAAGTAGTCGGCATAGGAGGCGCATTTTTTAAGCAGCAGATGCCGAACGCGTCCTCGCTAGCGGGCTTTCACCGTCCACAACTGATCAAGCTTCGTCGTATAGCTCTGACTCATCAGCTCTCGACGCATTGCCCAACCAGGCGCTGCAGGCACACTCGCTATCCGAATAACCCCCTTTCCCCATCGACCATTGATTTCATCCAAAACACTCATCACCTTATCAGCCATGACGGGTTGAGAATGAGCGAACAGATCATCAGTGAATTCGCCAGGCTGGCGCAGATCCATCAGCAAAACTTCTGCTTTGCTGTACTTGAAGCCAGGCCGGAATAGACGGTTTACCGCTTCGGTTGCGGCCTTGGTCATGAGCCGCACGTCGTTGGTCGGGTAAGGCAATGCGACCAACGCCCCGTTCGCATACTTCGCTTCCTGAGGGTTGAACATGCCGGTTCTAATGTTCACGCGGATTTTCTTGCACAGCGAGCCTTGAGCTCGGAGCTTTTCCGCCGCGCGTTGTGTGTAGGTAGCGACAGCTTCCTTGATTGGCTCAATCTCGGTGAGCCGCGTGCCGAACATCCTGCTACAACAAATCTCCTGCTTGGGTGGATCAGCCTCACTCAACTCCAAACATGGGGTGCCGGCAAGTTCGCGAGCGGTTTTCTCGATCACCACGCTGAATTTTTGACGAAGCATCCACGGGTCGGCTTTGGCCAAGTCCATCGCGGTCTGGATCCCCATTGTTTCCAGATGCGCCTTCATGCGCCTGCCGATGCCCCAGACCTCGCCGACATCAGTGTTGCGCAGCGTCCAATCCCGTTTGAAGGGATCACAGAGATCCACTACGCCGCCCGTGATATCCAGCAGCCGCTTGGCGGTATGGTTGGCAAGCTTGGCCAGCGTCTTGGTGTGGGCGATTCCAACCCCGACAGGAATGCCAGTGCGTTTGAGAAGGGTAGAACGCATGTGCCGGCCAAACGCAGATAAATCACCTGGGATACCGGTGAGGTCGGCGAACGCCTCATCAATGCTGTAGACCTCAAGCGTCGGTACTAACGATTCAATGATCGTCATGACACGCTCGCTCATGTCGCCGTACAGAGCGTAATTACTGCTGAACGCCACAACCCCATGCCGACGTAGATGATCTTTGATTTGGAAGTACGGCTGGCCCATCTTTACGAAAGGTTTTGCGTCGTAGCTACGCGCAATTACACAGCCATCGTTGTTGGACAGCACCACAATAGGTGTCTTCGCGAGGTCAGGTCTGAAGACGCGCTCGCAGCTGGCGTAAAACGAGTTGCAGTCAATCAGGGCGAAGACAGGTTCACGTGTTGTCATGATCGCGGACGCTGTATTTCACTACACCCCAAATCATGAGTTCGTCGCCTTCCATCACGTGCCTTGCCGGATACTTGGGATTTTCCGACAGAAGTATTACGGCGTTGTCGCGCAAATGCAGACGCTTGAGCAGTGGCTCGGAGTTAAGCGCAGCTATAACGATGTCCCCACTGATCGGATCTATGCTTCGATCAACCACCACCATATCCCCCGAATAGATCCCCGCGCCCTGCATGCTGTCGCCATCGATCCTCACGAGATAGACGTGGGGAGCTCGTACATCGAAGAGCTCATCCAGGGAAATGTGCTTTTCGATGTGGTCAGCAGCGGGCGAAGGGAAGCCCGCAGGCACCTTGAATGAATAAAGAGGCAGCTTCTCGCCGCCGGTAGCCAACAGGCCCAGGATGGTGATGCTCATGGTGCAAGCCTTAAAGGGATTAACTGTACATATATACAGTTAACGATTTGCATCGCTTGCGGTCAATGTCATAAGCAGCACTATTCGACGGGTGACAGCATGTGCGGACGCATGGCGCCTGAGCATGCTCGTGAATGGATTGATCCCGACACGCCACCTGACCGAGCGCGCGAATTAGCGATGGAGCATTGTCGACCAGCAACAGACTTTCATTGGTACAAGGTTGGCAAGGATGTCGGAAATGTTCGCAATCAGGGCTCGCATCTGATTCAGCCGCTTTCCTTGGCCTCTGATGCCGATGATTGAGCGGAGACGGACACCGTAGCCCTGCAGAGGCCTCACGTTCTGTGTAGGCATATGGACAGCTACCTCATTAGCCCAGCCGCTTTCCTTTGGCAACGGTACCCGTCTGCGCTGATCCACAGTTATCGGTGGAACATCCGACGGGAGAATTCACGGTGGAACTGAAGCTGGTTGATGTTTTGGCACCGGCTATTCGGCCCTCAGCTACTTGAGTCGCCTGCCCATCGAAACGCTCAAGATCCACCGCTCGTTTATCAACGACATCGAACACAACCGCGACAGCGCGGAACTGGTCATGGCGATTATCTCCATGGCTCATAGCCTTCGGTTGACCCTGGTTGCCGAAGGTGTCGAGGAGGCCTCTCAGCAGGCGCTCCTGAAAATCGATTCCTGGCGCACGAGCGGTGAATGCATTGCGACCTTGGCGATCACTGTCAGAGGTCGAGGCTCAGACTCACACTGAGGTTACGCGGCTCTCCGGGCAGGACCCAGGCACTGTTATAGGATCGTTCGTAGTACTTGCGATCGAACAGATTGTTCAGATTCAGCCCGAGCGTAACGTCTTCGCTGGCTTTGTAGTGCGCGAGCAGATCGACAGTGCTATACGACGGCAGTTTGAAGCTACTGCCAGCCTGGCCTGAGCGTTCGCCTACATAGTTGAAGGCTGCGCCCATGTCCGATCCACGCAAGGCGCCGTCCTGAAACTCATAAACACCCATCAGGCTACCGCTGTTGCGGGCGATGCCTAACAGGTCGCTGCCTTTGGGTAGCGCGGAGTCGCCTTTGGTCACCTCGGCGTCGATGTAGGCATAAGCACCGATAACACGCAGGGCATCGGTGATCTGGCCGCTGAACTGCAGATCCAGGCCCTGGCTGCGAGCCTCACCGGCTGCGACACTTTCACCGAGCGCGTCGGTCGTCACGACGTTTTCCTTGTCGATGTGAAACAGAGCGATGGTCGCGCCAATACGGCTGTCGAACAGGTCCAGTTTTAAACCGGTTTCATAACCCAGGCCTTTTTCCGGTTTATAGACCTGGCCTTGCGTGCCGATGGTATTGGGCTTGAAAGACGTGGACGCGTTGGCGAATACGCCGACCTGTGGTGCTAATTGGTAAAGCAGCCCAACGCGTGGAGTGGCGACGTCTTTTTCCTGGCTGTTGCTGACAGCTGTCGTGCGATTCAGCGAAGTCTGCTCGATGCGCTCCAGGCGCACGCCGATCAATCCGCGCAGACGATCGGTAAAGGCGATCTGGTCTTGCAAATTGAGCGCGTAGCTCTCGGTGTGCTCGTGGAAATCGTTGGCGCGGGTCAGGGCCGGCTTGGGCTGACCATAAACGGGGTTGTAGATATCCAAGCCATAGCTTGCAAGCGTGGCGCTCTGGGGATACTTCTGGCTGTTGCGGTAGTTTTCATACTCCAGTCCCGCCAGCGTCTGATGCTGCCAGCCGGCCAGTTCGAAGTTGCCATGTAGCTCGGCCTGGGTGATGTTGTCGTTCCATCCAAAGTCACGCTCGCGATAGAAACGCGTGATGGTGGTGCCGACCAATGCTTGAGGTTCCGAGCTCGCGCCATTGAGCGTGCCCTGCGTGTAGTGATTGGCCAGGCGAACCTTCCAGTTGTCGTTCAAATAATGTTCCAGCGCCAGATCAATGGTCTGGTTGTCGTTGCGTATCTGGCCATCGTTGGGCTCACCCATGAAGGTCGACCGCTTGACCGAGCCAAGCTCACCATTGACTGCCGGAATGCCGCGGTCGAACACCGATTCGGTACGGGAGAACTCGGTGTCGAGCATCAGGCGGGTGTCTGGTGAAATCTGCCAGCTCAACGACGGACTGATGATCCGTCGTTGACTGTCGACGTGATCGCGAAAACTGCCATTGTCTTCGATGGCCATGTTTACTCGTGCCAGCAGGTTGCCCTCGCTGTCGAGTGGCGAGTTGACGTCGAGGCTGCTGCGGTAACGGTCCCAGGTGCCGGCGCTGATGTTCAGGTTGCTGAACGCCTCAGCCTGCGGACGCTTGGTCACGATATTGACCAGGCCGCCGGGATCGCCTCGACCGTAGAGACTTGCAGCCGGGCCTTTGAGCACTTCGATACGTTCGATATTGGAAGTGTCCGGCGCGCTGTAGCTGCCACGGTTGATGGCAAAGCCGTTCTTGTAGAGTTCGCCGGTGGTAAAACCACGGACGCTGTAGTTGAGAAAAGTTAGTCCGCCAAAGTTGTTCTGTCGTGAGACACCGCCTGCGAAATCCAGGGCGCGGTCGATTCGCGTGGTGTTGAGGTCCTTGATCACCTGGGCGGGTATTACATCGATGCTTTGCGGGGTATCGCGAATGTCGGAGTCGGTGCGAGTAGCTGTGCTCGAACGCGTTGCTCGATAACCTTGCACTGGACCATCGGCACGCTCCTCCACGGTGGATCCGGTGATAGTCAACGCGTCCAGCGTCAGAGGTTGTGCGGCTGAAATAGGTTGTCCAAGTAGCCCGAGGGTGAATCCTGTCAGCAGCGGAACGTGATGTTTCAAAATGAACTCTCCCATAAAGATGTAATAACATAACATTTATGGGGCCAGTCACACCACAACCTATAGATCGCCACTTGCTTGTTGATTGGGCACCGTCCTGATGATCATCTGCGTGCCTGGCGTTCCCTCGCAGCCTCTACAGAATGATAGCGTTCGCCCAAAGCAGACACTAAGCACCACGTATTTGCCTCAGGCCTACCGCATGAGTAGAATGCGATTAATTATCAATCATGTATTTGCCGGGATTCCGATGCGCAGCGATGAACCACTAGGTACTGCAGATCTAGGGCTGCTCTATCGAACCCACCACTCGTGGTTGCACGGCTGGCTAATCCGACGCATTGGATGTCGTGATAACGCAGCAGATTTGGCGCAGGACACCTTCGTACGCCTGCTCAAATCCCGTCAGCCCAGCCCCTTGCGTGAACCACGCGCCTATTTGAGCAGTATCGCCCGCGGGTTGATGATTGATCAGTATCGCCGTCGCGAACTCGAACGTGCCTACCTGGAGAGCGTCGCGTTACTGCCTCAACACGAGGTTCCCTCGGAAGAAAGCCGACTGCTGATTCTCGATACGCTCGAGCGGATAGATCGCATGCTCGATATGCTTAAACCGAGAGTTCGCCAGGCGTTTTTATTTGCCCGGCTCGACGGCTTGACCTGCGCACAAATAGCCGAAAAGTTGGGTGTTTCCCGTGCGACGGTGGAACGCGATCTGGCCACCGCCCTGCAACACTGTTATCGCTTGCGTTATGTCGAGGCGTGAGTCCCAGACGCTGGATCCGGCCGTTGTCGACCAGGCGATCTACTGGCAGGTGCGCCTGCGCTTCGATCAGCCAGATGAGCAAACACAGCGCACATTTGAGCACTGGCTGCAGCAGTGCCCGGAGCACGTGTTGGCGTGGCAGCGCGTGGAAGCGCTTGGGGATGAATTCGCAGGCGTGCCAGCTCAACTGGCCCGGCAAACCCTTAATGGGACCAATCATGGAATGCGGCGGCGGGAAAGCCTGAAACTCCTGGGCATATTGGCGACTGTTGGCACTGCAGCCTGGCTCGGCCGGGACTACACACCCGTACCCGCCATGCTTGCGCAGCAGCGCAGCAGTACCGGCGAGCAACGGCGCTTCCAACTCGATGATGGCAGCCTAATCCAACTCAATAGCGATAGCGCCGTCGACAGCGATTTCGACGCCCAGCGACGTCTGATAATCCTGCGACGTGGTGAAATCATCGTGAATGTCGGCGCGGATCAACACTCGCCTCGAGCGCGACCGTTCTGGGTGCAATCACGTGACGGGATCATGCGCGCTCAGAGTTCCCGCTTTCTGGCACGCGAGTTCGACGATGGCACGCTGGTCGCGGCTCAGGAAGGATCAGTCACGGTTTTCCCCGGCTCCAGTCAAACGCCTGCCAGCCGCAGTGTTCAGGCAGGAAATCAGCTGCTGTTCACATCAAGTGGGGCCCGAATGTTCAAAGGCAACGGCCTTGATCTATGGAGCTGGGGTGACGGGGTGATCAGTGCGCGCAATATGCGCCTCGATGATTTCATCGTGGAGTTGTCGCGCTATCGCCCCGGTGTACTGCGCTGCGCCGACGAGGTCGCGGATCGTCGCGTTTCCGGCACCTTCCAACTCGCCGACAACGATCAGGTCCTGGCATTGATCGCGCAGTCACTGCATTTGCACGTTGATTATCGGACCCGTTATTGGGTGACCGTGACCGCTGCCACCTAAGCCCATCAGAACTTTGTGTCACCTGAAAAAAATAATGAGGTGTATTCTCATTCTCGTTCGACCTCTAAGAAAGGCCGGAATACAGGCCTGTCTGCCGATGTCCTTTCTTGGAGCGAGAATATGAGTTCGTCCCCTGTTTCCCAGCGCCATCCATTAAGTCGTGCCTTGCACGGTGCGATTTTGGGGCTGATCGTAAGCAGCTACGCCTTGCCATCGCTGGCGCAAACGCCGAGCGCTGACCACAGCAATCAGGTCAAGCAGTGGAACATCGCTGCCGGCCCGCTGGCGCCGGCGCTTGACCGCTTTGCGCGCGAGGCTGGCATCAGCCTTTCCTTCGACGCGTCGAGTGTAGCGAACCGCACCACTGCTGGCGTGAATGGCACGCTCGATACGTCGGCAGCGCTGTCATCCTTGCTACAGGGAAGCGAATTGCAAATCCAACAGCAAGGCCCGAATGCCTATCTACTGTTCCCTCAGCCTACGCCCGCCGGCCCGCTGGAGCTCGACACAACGTCCGTCGAGGACTATCGCCTTGCGCCCCTCATCATCAATGCCAAGGTCAGGGTCAGTGCCGACGACGACGCCAACTCGGTTGTCGCAAAGGAACTCTGGGTGGGCGGCAAGGTGGCAACCAGCATTCTCAATACGCCGGCATCGGTGTCGGTTGTTACCAACAAAGAAATGGAACAACGCAGCGTCAGCACCACGGAAGAGGCGCTGCAATACACGCCCGGTGTGGTCAGTGACTTCTATGGTACGGATGACCGCAACGACTATTTCCAGATCCGGGGCTTCCAGGCCACCACCTACCGTGACGGCTTGACCCTGAGTTCGATGCGCGGCGTACGCGAAGATCCATTCGCTTACGAACGCATAGAGATTTTGCGTGGCGCCAACTCCACGCTGTTTGGCCCAGCGGACCCGGGCGGTTCGGTGAATTTCGTGACCAAACAGCCGCGCTTTGAGCAGTTTGGCCAAGGCTATGTGACCTACGGTTCGTTTGACCATGTCGAGACAGGCATCGATGTGGGGGATGCGCTGAACGACGAGAAAACCTTGGCTGGCCGCTTTACTGCCAAAGGCCAAAACAGCGACCGCGAATACGATCACTCACAGGACGACAACCAGTTGCTGATGGGTGGCCTCACCTGGGCGCCCACGGATTACACGTCAGCCACCGTGATTCTGGACTATCTGAAAACCGAAAGTTCGCCCAACAGTGGCGGCTATCCGCTGGACAAGGAATACGACCGCAGCAAGTTTTATGGTGAGCCGAGCTACAACTTTCACGATGTCGAGCGCACCAGCCTCAGCGGTAACGTCACCCATGACTTCGACAACGGCTTCGTATTGCGCAGCAATCTGCGTTACAGCAAATTGACCGATGATTTTGGCTACGTTTACATCAGCGACAGCGCCGCGCGTGTCGGTACTACCGTTGACCGGTACTTGTTTGGAACGGACAGTGAGGCCGACCAGTTCAACGGCAACCTGATGCTGCAATACGATGCCCGCTTCGAGAACATCGACAGCAGCAGCCTGGTGGGCGTGGAATACCTCGATTCGACTACCAAGGAAAGCTCGGTCTACGCCCTGACGACCCCGATTGACGTTGCAAATCCCGTGTTTACTGGCGTTTCACGCTCTATCACCCCGTATGCGGTCAACAAGCGAGACGCGACCACCAAGGCCGTATTTCTTCAGCAGAACCTATCGTTCTACGAGCGTTTCATCGTCACCGCCGGTATGCGCAACGATTCGATGGACCTTACCAGCAAAGGCTTGCAATCCACCGAGAGAGACAACTTCTCCGAAACCTCCTACCGAGGTGCGTTGACCTATATCGTCAACGATGAGGTGTCCACCTATGTGAGCATGGTGGAGTCCGTCTCGCCGCCTCAGGTTGGCGTAACACCGCAGACCGGCAGGCAGTACGAAGTGGGCGTGA
This sequence comes from Pseudomonas sp. R4-84, assembly GCF_054130985.1. NCBI lineage: Bacteria > Pseudomonadati > Pseudomonadota > Gammaproteobacteria > Pseudomonadales > Pseudomonadaceae > Pseudomonas > Pseudomonas sp. R4-84. The sequence goes on along the minus strand of NZ_CP096390.1, from coordinate 3,237,757 downwards.
AGTATGCGCCGATGGGGATGGACGCACTGTTCTCCGCAGCCGTTTATGACTTGACCCAGGAAAACGTCACCATCGCCGTGGTGCTGCCGAGCGGCATCATCGAGCAACAGACGGTGGGCGAATCGCGGGCGCGTGGCCTCGACCTGGAGGCCAAGGCGCAGGTGACGCAGAACCTCAGCCTGATTGGTGGCTACTCCTATATGGAGTCCGAGGTACTGCGCGGTTCGTTGTACGACGGCAGCTCCCTGAAGGGTAATGAGTTCACCACGGCACCCAAGCATTCCGCTTCGCTCTGGAGTTATTACGACGTGCCCGGCACTGATGTCAGCGTTGGCTTGGGCGCGCGCTACGTCGGCTCTTATTACTTCGATGCAGCCAACTCCGGCAAAAGCGATGGCGCCACGCTGTTCGACGCCGCGTTCAACTACGAGATCGCCAAGGGCACCGACCTTGCGGTGAACGTCAGCAACCTGCTGGATGAGCAGCACGTGGTCGGTTCCGGCACAGCGAACTTCTACAACCCGGGTCGCGAGATTACCGCCAAAGTGAGTTACAGCTGGTAAGCTGGCGTGTAAGCCTTCGTCCCCTATGGGAAGCGGTGCCCGCTATACGCGGGTACCGTCAACTTGGCCATAATTGTGCGGGACGAAAAGCAAGGGCGTTCGATTTTCATCGTTACGCGCCAGCGGTTGCTACGCGCGAAATCCAACGATGCTCACCGGAAAAAATCGCCTGATGTTCGTCCGGTTGTGGCACCTGAAAATGTTCGGTCCGAGCCGCGAGTCATTCGCCTTGGGGGCGAGCAGAGGAAGGTGGGACTGTTAATCAGGCCAACACCAATGAGGCCGCGCTAATGCCTTTTCTCTTGGAACAATGCACTCACCCATTCGACAAATACCCGCACATTGGGTGATAGATGACGGCGATCCGGAAACAACACGGAAACGGTTTTCGGCTCGACTGGAACATCCGGCAGAACTTCCACCAGACGTCCGCTATCGATGTATCGCTGCAGCGCCGGGCGCAGCCCCTGCACCATCCCAATCCCCGCCAATGCGCAGTAAAGCAATGCCTCTGCGTTGTCGACGACGATGCCGCTGCGCATCTTCACACTGATAATTTTACCGTTGCCCCTGAACCGCCAGGGCATGATCTGGCGGCGCTGTTCAACCATGAAGTTGACAGCCAGGTGCGCCTGCAGATCATCCAGCGTGGCTGGTAAACCATGTTTCTTTACGTAGGCGGGAGCCGCGCAGGTCACCAAAGCAACCTCGCCGATACGTTTGGCAACCAGGCTCGAATCATCCAGATCACCGAGCCGCACGGAACAATCGATGCCTTCTGCAATAAGGTCGGTCGCCCCTTCGCAATATCAATACGGCCACCTCATAAACAAGCACGGTTTTTCCGGAATGGGTGGTGACATCGACTTTAAACACGACCCAGCCCCGTTGATGATTTGACGCATGAATGAATGATCGAACGACTTGAACGGATAGCTTGAGCGTGTCTCCGGGCACCACCGGAGCAACCATCCTGAAACCATCGATCTTGCCACCCGCCACAACATTGGTTTGAAGCAGCAAGGCGTCGCACATAAGCCGCTGCGAAATACCGAAGGTTTGCACTGCACTGGCACAGTGCACGCCAAGCGGACTCGAACGGGCAAGGTCAGGATCTATGTGAATATCGAGAGGATCGTACTCTGCGGCAAAGGCAATGATCGCCTGCGTTGTAATAGGCGCAGATTGCTTGGCCGTCCAGAGGCTACCTGGCGTGAAGTCTTCCCAGTACAGCTCTTTCTCTGTCACGGTAACTCCTGGATTCTGTAGCGTCAGACTCAACGTAACCGAAGGTTGCCGGCCGATAGTGTCGGTGGGCGACGGCCTGGACAATGTCCAAAAGCCTCGGCGTGGTTGAATGTTTTGGACAACTATCAAGACCCGCCATTAAAGCCTGGGAAGAGGGCCCATGCGCTTGTTGATAACAAAACCTTCGGGTTGACAGATCATGTCGAGAAGTCGGAACGTAGAAAGCGTTCAGGCTCGTCAGGTTGCCCAAGGCAGGACTGCCGAAGAGATTCACAAGTCAGCATCAAGTCAGCAGGCAACCACCGGCAGAGGGGAGAGGGCGTGCTCATCCAGGATAAAGGAACGACTTCAATCGGATTGGTGCATGAGGCCCTGGAGGGCGCGTTGCGTCGCCAGCTGGACACCTCCCTTGCACTGCAGCAAGCACGTATCGACCCTGTACTCCTCACTTCCCCCCAAGCCAGGGTTTCGGCTGCAGCATTTTCTCAGCTGTGGGTCGCGCTCTCGGATCTGCTCGACGATGAGTTTTTCGCAATCGATAGCCATCCCATGCGACGGGGCAGCTTCCGATTGATGTGCCAGTCGTCGATTGACTGCGAGTCGTTAGAGCAAGCGTTGCGACGGATTCTGAAATTTTTGCGTCTCGTACTGGACGATATTCACGGTGAGCTGAGTTTTGATGGCGACTGCGCCGTCATCGTTATCCATGACAACGGCATTGAACGTCGTCTCTTTAGTTATGGAACATGGCTGATCCTGGTCCATGGACTGCTCTGCTGGTTGGGTAACAGACGCATTCACATTAAAGAGCTCTGCTTCAGCCCGAATCGACCACTCGACGATAGCGACTATCGGATGCGCTTCTGTGAAGACATTCAGTTTGGTGCGCCAGCGACGATGATTCGTTTCGAGCGCAGTTTTCTAAGCCTCAAAGTCGCGCAAAACAAAGCCAGTCTATCGGCGTTCTTGAAGGAGTCGCCTGCCAGTCTGCTGGTGAAATATCGTAACGAGGACAGCATCAGCGCCCAGATCCGCCTCAGATTGAGAGGCCTCGATCCGGAGCAATGGCCAGAGCTGGACAAGATGGCAAGCACGCTGTGCATGTCTTATTCGACGCTCCAGCGAAGACTGCAGGCCGAGGGGGTCAGTTATCAGCGTTTGAAAGACAATCTGCGCCGTGACATGGCGATCAATCTGTTGTGCCAGCCGAATATGACCGTGACTGAAGTGGCTGCCCTCACGGGTTTCCAGGAAAGCAGTGCCTTTCATCGTGCATTCAAAAAGTGGACGGGCGTGAGTCCCGGCGCTTACCGCCGCTCCAATGCTGACGAATCGGGCGAGATTTAAAAGCGTTTCTTGCGCTTATACAAAAGCACTGCGTCCCCGCCAGATTACCTCCTGTGATCTGCAACTCGTTTCATCCACCAAAACCTCAACAGACCAGGGTCATCCCGGGCGTGGCGGGTAAGTCACGAGTGTCCAAAACGGTCACGTACAACGATGCCGTCGGGCATAGGCCGCCGCAAAGGCAACTCCTACGATGCGCTGCAGGTAGCCCTGGCATCGCCTGTCAAGCGAGCCAATAACTCTTCGCACTTCACAAACAAAAACAAGATCGAAGGAGACGCGATATGCAGCCGGTAAACGTCTATACACTCGCGGTTGAATCAAAGTTCAACCGCTTCCATGGGCTCATCCTGTTTTGGTGTGTGCTCATTCTGATCATCGATGGCTATGACCTTGCTGTCGTCGGTGCAGCCCTGCCGGCGATCATGAAGGACATGAACGTCGATCCAACCAGCGCCGGCGTCATGGCGGGCTCTGCGCTCTTCGGAACGATGCTGGGCGCCATTTTTCTTGGCACGCTAGCCGATCGTATCGGGCGTCCCAGGATGATCGCCATCTGCGTGGCCTTGTTCAGTATTTTCACGGCGGCGGCAGGCCTCACCAGTGACCCGATCAGCTTCAGCGTAGCCCGCTTCATCGCCGGCCTTGGCATCGGCGGCGTACTGCCTATCTGCACCGCTCAGATGGGTGAATTTTCTCCACTCAAACTGCGTACTCGGCTGGTCACCCTGGTTTTCGCGGGGTACTCCGTGGGCGGAATCCTGGTCGCGCTGACGGGTAAGCAACTGATCGAGAGTCATGGATGGCAATGGGTGTTTTATGTGGCGTTGCTGCCCGTGGTGCTTATTCCCCTGATCCTGAAGACCATGCCTGAATCCATCGGCTACCTGCTCAAGACCGGACGTCAGGACGAACTGCGAGCGATCGCTCGTAAACTGGACCCTGCTCTCGTTATCGACGAAAACACGCTGATGACTGGAAACGCCACGATCCTGGATAAGCAGCAAGCACCGGTTCGTAACTTATTCAGGGAGGGGCGGGGCTTCAGCACTTTAATGATCTGGGCCGCGTTCATGACGGGCCTGTTCATGGTCTAGCCCTTAACTCCTGGCTAACCAAGCTGATGGCGATGGCTGGATTCAGCCTGGGTTCTGCGTTGAATTTTGTGATTGTTTTCAACTTGGGAGCCATCGCCGGTGCAATAGGCGGAGGGTGGTTGAGCGACAAGCTGAACATCAAGCACGTATTGGTCTGCTTCTATATCGTCGGTGCGATAGCACTCACCGTTTTGGGTTATATGCGTTCAACGTCGTTGCTGTTTCCAGTGGTGTTCATCGTCGGCGCATCGACCCTGGGAACTCAATTGCTGGCGTATGCGTACGCCGGCGATTTCTACCCGTCATCGATTCGTTCAACCGGCGTGGGTTTCGCGTCTGGTGTGGGACGAATAGGCGCAATCGTCGCCCCTGTCCTGATTGGCTGGTTGGTGTCGTTGAACCTTGCGCTCGAGAAAAACTTCATGGCCATCAGCCTGGCTGGCCTCATTGGCGCTGTCGCCGTAACCCTGATCAATCAGTCACGCGCCGACTCTACCCAAGTCAGAAAATCCCCGGCCCTGTCGAACTGATGGATGCCCCCGTCTGTAGCTGAATCCGTGGAATTGAATGCATGAAAATGAATCGCTTATCCAAACCGCCCATACCGTCTGAACTGCTTGCTCAAACGGTTGATTGGGCGATCGCTTCGCGGCGCAGTATTCGGGCTTTTTTGCCCACTCCCGTACCGCGCGAAGACATTGAGGCGATCCTTGATGTCGCTCGGTTCTGCGCTACGGGGGTGAACATGCAGCCTTGGCGCGTGCATGTCGTCACTGGAGAAGCAAAGGCTCGTCTTTCATGCGCCATCGCGGAAATTGACAACGATCCATCACAGAGCAACGACCTTGAAGATGCCTATGACTATTACCCACGCGAGTGGACTTCACCCTACGTGGATCGGAGAAGGCAGGTCGGGTGGGAGCTCTATGGGCTGCTGGGCATTGAAAAGGGAGACAAGCAGCGGATGCATGCGCAACACGGCCGCAATTACCAGTTCTTCGACGCTCCCGTCGGCCTGATCTTCACCATGGATCGGGTGTTGAAGGAAGGCAGCCTTCTTGACTACGGCATGTTTCTACAGGCCGTGATGGTCGCTGCGCGTGGAAGGCATCTGCACACCTGCCCACAAGCCGCTTTTTTGAAATATCACCAGGTCATTTCGCAAGCCCTTGCGATTCCCTCGGATCAAATGCTGGTTTGCGGAATGAGCCTTGGATACGCCGACGAGAGCAGCATCGAGAACACCTTGGTCACTGATCGGGAGCCGGTGAGCGCGTTCTGCACTTTTCATCACAATAATAAGGAAACAACATCATGACTCCTGGTGCTTATGAAAGTGGGCTTGATCGCTGCAAGGCCAACTATCTGCCCCTGACGCCACTTGGTTTTCTGGATCGGGCAGCCCTTGTGCACCCGGATCGGGTAGCGGTGGTGCATGGCGAACTGCAACGAACCTGGCGTGAAACCCGCGAACGCTGCTATCGACTTGCCTCGGCACTTTGCGAAAAAGGCCTGGGAGCAGGGGACACCGTTTCAATTCTGTCTCCTAATACTCCTGCCATGCTCGAAGCGCATTTCGGGGTCCCCCTCAGCGGCGCGGTACTCAATGCGGTCAACTACCGCCTCGATGCCGAAGGTGTGGCATTCATTCTGCGTCATGGCGAATGCAAGTTGCTGCTGGTGGATCGAGAGTTTGCTGCGCTTGCGGAGGCTGCATTGGCACTCCTCGAACATCCCCCGATGGTGATTGATATCAATGATCACCTGGCGCCATTTTGCGCGAGTGTCGCAGACATTGACTACGAAACCTTCATCCGCAGCGGCAGCCCTGATTTCGAAGGCGTCTGGCCGGATGACGAGTGGCAGCCGATAGCACTCAACTACACCTCCGGAACAACCGGTGATCCAAAGGGCGTGGTCGCGAGCCATCGTGGCACCTACCTCATGAGTCTGCTGCAGATGACCAACTGGCCGCTCACGCGGGCGCCTCGTTACCTGTGGACATTGCCGATGTTCCACGCCAACGGATGGTGTTTTACCTGGGCGATCACGGCTGTGGCCGGCACGCACGTCTGCCTGAGAAAAGTGTGCGCAGAGACGGTGTTCGATGCGATCGATAACCACGGTGTCGATCACTTCTGTGCGGCGCCGATTGTCATGGCCATGATTGCCAACGCCGAAGACCGCCCCGCGCTCAAGACGCCGGTTCGAGTGTTGACTGCTGGTTCTCCACCTCCGGCCAGCATACTCAACGCAGTTGTTTCACGAGGCTTCGACGTGGACCACGTGTACGGAATTACCGAAGTGTCCGGTACGCCGATCAGCTGCGTCTGGCAAGACGGCTGGGACGATTTAACGCCCGGTGAGCAAGGCGCTATGCGAGTACGCCAAGGGGCTCGTGCAGCCGCCTTCGAAGGTCTGATGGTGGCTGACGCCGATACGATGCGGCCAGTCGCAAAAGATGGCCAGACAACGGGTGAGCTGCTGCTCAGGGGCAACACCGTAATGATGGGTTATCTGAAGAATGACAGTGCAACCCGAAAAGCATTCGAAGGCGGTTGGTTTCATACGGGTGATGTCGCCGTCGTGCACCCTGACGGCTACGTCCAGATTACCGACCGGTGCAAAGACGTGATTATCTCCGGTGGGGAAAATATTTCGTCTGTAGAGATCGAGGAGGCGATCCACTGTCACCCGTCTGTTCTGTATGCCGCTGTAGTCGCTCAGCCGGATGACAAATGGGGTGAAGTACCGTGCGCGTTTGTCGAGCTGAGAACGGGTGTCGAGCCTCCCACCGAAGCAGAAATAATGGAGTTCTGCCAAGCACGTCTGGCTCGATTCAAATGTCCGCGCAGAGTGGTCTTTACGGTGTTGCCGAAAACCGCAACCGGGAAAATCCAAAAGTTTGTACTTCGTGAGCAGGCAGGCAGTCGCGATGCCATTGTCCGTTTGGCTTCGAATGGCTAGGTCGTAGTCGCTTCCATCACCTACTAAAAATAAGAATCGGAGCGTTATAAGTGAGCCTGAAAAAAATAACTGCAACGTTGGTGTCTGGCAGCATCGCCCTCAGTGGCCAGGCGTTTGCCGACTTTCTAAGTGATAGCAAAGCCACCTTGGGCATGAGGAGCTTCTACTTCAATAACGACAACCGCGATGGTGTCGCTGCCCCTTCAAAAACCGAAGAGTGGGCGCAGGGCTTCATGCTGGACTTCAAGTCGGGTTATACCGAGGGCGCCGTTGGTTTTGGTGTTGATGCCCTTGGGTTGCTGGGCGTCACCCTGGACAGTGGCAAGGGACGTCACGTTGGCAGCTCGATGATTCCCTCGGACAGTGACAACCGCGCCGTCGACGAGTGGAGCCGGCTGGGACTGACCGCGAAGGTCAAAATGTCCAGGACCGAACTGCGCTACGGCACCTTGATTCCGAAACTTCCGATTCTGGTCGCCAACGATGGACGGGTGCTTCCACAAACCTTCGAGGGCGGCCAGATGACTTCGAGCGAGTTCAAGGACTTGACCCTGACGGGTGGGCGAATTGAACGGGCAACCGGTCGTGCCTCAACGGATCAGACGGGGCTCGCCGCTATGGGCGGTACACGTCAAAGCAACCAGTTCGCCTTCGCCGGGGGTGACTGGAAAGTCACCAAGGACCTGACGGCTCAGTACTACTATGCCCAGCTCGAAAACTACTATAACCAACAGTTTTTCGGACTGACGCACACCCTCGCGTTCTCGGACAGTCAATCGTTGAAAACCGACCTGCGTTACTTCAGGACTGACGCGTCAGGGGAAAACAGTTCCGGTACATCGGGCTACCGAATCAGCGGTTACACCAAAAACGGAGATGGCGTTATCGACAATCGTCTCTGGAGTGCTGCATTGATCTACAGCATCGGCGCTCATGCGATGACGGCGGGTTACCAAAGCGTCTCGGACGGTAGCAGCTTCACCCAGCTCAATCAGGGTGGCCTGATAGATAAAGGCGCAGCAGGCAGCTCCTTGTACCTGCACACAGATCGTCTGATCCAGAGTTTCACCCGTGCAGGGGAGCGCACAGTATTCGGTCAGTATGCCTATGACTTCGCCGCCCTGGGTGTCCCGGGCCTGAAAGCCTCGGTCATGTACCTCTCCGGTGACAACATCAAGACGAGATCCGGTGACGATCAGAAAGAATGGGAGAGGGATATCTTTCTGGACTATGTCATTCAGTCGGGAGCGCTCAAAGGGGTTGGCTTCGGCTGGCGTAACGGTAAATCCAATAGCGAAGCCGCCCGTGACCAGGATCATAACCGGGTGTTTGTCAGCTACAGCATTGCGCTGCTCTAAGGGCGCAGCATCGCCATCCTCGGCCCGGCGCCCCCGTGGCAACGCGCTTGCGAGCAGGTCAGGCAACAAAAGCATTAATGCGCTAGAGCGCGACAGCCAGGCTGACGTAGGATGGCGTCAGCGTTTCACTCCGTGACTTTCCTCGAATAAGGTACGAAACCATGCGGCTTATGATCCTGCTGATCGGTGCACTACTGAACTTCCACGTGTTGGCGCAGGAGTCAGCCCAATCAAAAGATTTGGATCAACCCAAAGATCTGAACCAGCCCGCGATGAAGTGGACCCTGCTGGATCAGAACGAGAAGGCGTATACCTTGAACGACAGCGCTCAGGTGCTGTTGATAGCGCGCAGTATGTCGGCCGCCAAGTTAGTGGATGCGGCGATGGAGGGTCACCCGGAGGGCTATCTGGAAGCGCGCCACATTGTGTACCTGGCCGATATCGAGAAGATGCCTTCCATGATCAAACTGGTGGCAGTACCGGCCATGCGTTCGGCCAAATACAGAATTATGCTCGACCAGGACGGCAGGGTTGCCACCCACTATGGCGGCGACCGGGACACCGTTCAGTGGCTCGCCTTGAACAATGGCGCGGTCGTCAATGAGCAGCGTTTTGCCGATGCCGAAAAGTTGAAACAAGCAATCGCCGAGCAGGCCAAGTAGGCCCTACAGCCTTGCGCCACGTTGTCGCACCGCTTTCTCGAAGATCATCCGCACATACCAGATGATCATTTGCGAGGGCCCGAAAACTTCTCGCAAATGGCTTTCGGCGCTCATTAGATGAGCCTCTAGCTGTTCGCGGACTTTTTGCTCGCCGTAAAGCGCAACGAACGTCGACTTGCCCTCGTCCTTGCCCTGGTCCTTATTGCTGTCCGGACAACGATCCAAAAGGTCATCATACATTTGGAACGCCTGACCCAGCTCAACGGCAAAGTCCTGCAAGATCGGGCGTGTGTGAGCTTTGGCACCACTGATCAGCCAGGCCATGTCCATGATCGCGCTAAACAGTACCCCCGTCTTGAGGTTGTTGGTCAGTGCAATTTCCTCGGGGGGGCGGTTTTTCTGGCCGTCACGCAGATCCTTGAACTGACCCTTGACCAGACCCTGCATGCCAACGGTATTGGCCATGACCTCCACCAATTGCATGCGGATTGCGGGTGCCAGATCGGTAATCCCGGCGGCCACCCCGAATGCGCGGCTGAGGAGGGCAACGGCGGCAAGAATCGCCACGTCTTCGCCAAACTTCAGGTGCACGGTCGGCTGCCCACGGCGCAATCGGGCGTTGTCCATGCACGGCATGTCGTCCAGAACCAGTGACGCTGCGTGGATCAATTCCACGGCGCAGCCCAATTCCAGTGCCTGATCACCACCGTGCCCCAAGCCTTGTGCAGCCAGTATCAACAGAATCGGCCGCATCCGCTTGCCGGGCGCCAGCGTGGAGTCACGCATGGCCAGCGCGACAAGGTCGCGCTCGTCGCTGCTGCTCGGCAGCAGTTGGTCCAGACGCTGCTCAATAGCCGCGCGCACATCTTCCAAACGTTCGCTAAACCCATATTCGACGGTTGCGTCAGGCTCGATGGTCATCGGTCTTGACCTTTGCTTTAAGGGCAGTTGTGAAGGGTGATCTGCTTTCTGGTGGTTCACGTGATGGGCCTCAAACTCTGAACCACTTTGAATAACCAGTGCCTCAATTATCAGTCAGCGTTGCACACAAGTTGTACGATCGGCCTAAGCTTGTATAACGCCACTCAACAAAATGACCACGCGCGCCGCGAAATGATTCAACCGAATTGGAGCTTTCATGACCGAGCATCCCTTAAGTCGGAGAAAGGATGATCATCTCAATATCGTGCTGGACGGCCGTGGTGTGAGCCATAACCCACGACAGGGTGGCGGCAACGGGCTGGATGCCTTTCAGTTCGAGCATTGCGCGTTGCCCGAGCTGAATCTGAACGACATTGACCTTGCCAGCGCGCTGGTTGGGATCCCCCTCAGAGCGCCCTTGCTGATCAGTTCCATGACCGGCGGGGCGCAGCGTTCTTCGGCGATTAACCGCCATCTGGCTGAGGCCGCCCAGGAGCTTGGCATCGCCATGGGCGTAGGTTCGCAGCGCGTCGGTCTGCGCAGTGGCAACGATCAGGGCTTGACCCGTGAGCTGCGGCGGCTGGCGCCCGACATCCCGTTACTGGGAAATATCGGCGCGGCACAGTTATTGGAAAAGGATGGCCAGGAGTTGGCGCGCCGCGCCGTGGAGACTTTGCAGGCCAACGCTTTGATCATTCATCTGAACCCGTTGCAGGAAGCCGTTCAGGCCGAAGGTGATCGGGATTGGCGAGGCGTGCTGGATGCCATCGGGCTGACGGTGCAAAGTCTCGGCGTGCCGGTGATCGTCAAGGAGGTCGGGGCGGGTATATCGGCATCGGTGGCGGTGGCCCTGGCTGGAGTCGGGGTCAGCGTGATCGATGTGGCAGGCAGCGGCGGCACCAGTTGGGCAGCGGTAGAGGCTGAACGCGCCAGCAGCCCCGCCGATCACGAGGTGGCAATGGCGTTTGCCGATTGGGGTATAACGACGTCCACCAGCCTGATCAGCGTGCGTGAGGCATTGCCCGGCATGACGCTGATTGCATCCGGCGGCATTCGCAACGGCGTGGATGCGGCCAAGGCGCTGTGTCTGGGGGCCGACCTGGTAGGGCAGGCGGCCGGAGTGCTGCGCGATGCGACGGTGTCGACAGCGTCGGTCATCGAGCATTTCGACATCGTCATCAAGCAGCTGCGCATTGCCTGTTTCTGCACCGGTTCCGGAGATCTGGCGGCATTGCGTCAAGCCCGATTACTGCCATCGGTTCATCGCACATGAGCCATTTCGGCGTGGTGACCCCGGCGTTCCATAGCCACTTCCAGGCCTTTCAGGCGCTGGCGGTAGAGCTGTTGAATCGTGGGCATCAGGTCACGTTCTTCCAGCAGGCCGACGCGCGCCGTTGGCTGGGTGATCCGCGCATCGGTTTTCATGCGATGGCTGCTAGCAGCCATCCACCGGGGAGCCTGGACGCTGTGTTGCAGCGCGCGGCCAGCTCTAATAACCCGCTGACCTTGCGGCGGGTTATTGCCGATATGTGTGCAACCACAAACATGCTGTGTAATGAATTACCCGCGGCGCTGGCTTACGAGCAGGTCGATGCACTGCTCTGCGATCAGATGGAAGCTGCCGGTGGGCTGGTCGCCGAGGCCTTGGGGCTACCTTATGTCTCGGTGGCTTGCGCGTTGCCGGTCAACCGCGAGCCAGGCTTGCCGCTGCCGGTGATGCCGTTTGCCTACGGTCGCGACGAACGTAGCCTACGCATGTACGCCGGTAGCCAGCAGGTCTACGATTGGCTGATGCGACCGCTCAGAGACGTATTGCGGGGTGCATGTCGACGGCTTGCCATCGTGCCTCGCGATGCGCTGCATGAATGCCTTTCTCCGCTTGCCCACATCAGTCAGACCCTTGCGGGATTTGATTTTCCCCGTTTGCAGCAGCCCGCGCATTTCCACGCAGTCGGACCGTTGCGCCTGCCTTTTTCGGGTACGGGGCAACCTTCGCCAGGCAATGAAACCTTCGAGTGGCAGATTGATAAAAATCGACCCTTTGTCTTCGCCAGCCTGGGTACCTTGCAGGGCGGGCGCCTGGGTATGTTCCGGCAGATTGCAAAGGCTTGCCGCCGCCTGGATGCGCAATTGTTGGTCGCCCATTGCGGCAGGCTTGATTCGGTTCAGGAACGCATGCTTCTCAACTGTGGCGCGACCTGGGTCACTGCGTTCGCCCCCCAGCAAGCGGTGCTTGAACACGCCGATGTGGTCGTGACCCATGGAGGACTCAACACCGTGATGGATGCCATAGCCACCACTACGCCGATGCTCGTCATGCCCATCGGTTTTGACCAGCCGGGGGTGGCTGCGCGTGTCAGCTACCGAGACCTGGGCCTGAAGCTGAACCGCTGGGCGGGCGCCGCCACCATTGCTGATGGGCTGGCCCGGCTGCTTGTTCTGCCACGAGAGCCCTTGCAGCGGATGGCGGCTGAGTTGCAGCGCGCCGGTGGCGCCAGCAAAGCGGCGGACATCGTTGAGGCGGCGGTGCGTAGCGGCGAACCCGTGCTGACGCAGGCGGTGGCATGAACTATGACCTGATCCTCGCCGGTGGTGGGCTGGCCAATGGGCTGATCGCCTGGCGGCTCAAGCAGTTGCGCCCTGAGTTACAGGTGCTGTGCGTTGAAGAGCAGGCCCGGATCGGTGGTAACCATACCTGGTCCTTTCACGACTCGGACTTGACGGCCGAGCAGCATCAATGGATCAGGCCCTTGGTGGTGCAAACCTGGCCTGCCTACGAGGTGCATTTCCCGGGGCGTTCGCGACGGCTGAACAGCGGTTATGCCAGCATCACCTCCGAACGCTTTGCCCAAGTGATCGAACCGGCGCTCAGTGACGGGGGGCGGGCAGGGTTGCGTGTGTCACAGCGGATCGAACAGATCACCCCGACTTCGCTGTTGCTGGAGGACGGCGAACAGCTGTGGGCCAAAGCCGTCATCGACGGGCGTGGCGTCCAGCACAGCGAACATCTGGTGCTGGGCCAACAGGCGTTCCTGGGTCAGGTGCTGCAGCTACAGGCCCCTCATGGGCTGGACGTGCCGATCATCATGGACGCCCGGGTGGCTCAAGGGCAGGGCTATCGTTTCGTCTACGTCTTGCCGTTTTCAGCCGACACGGTGCTGGTGGAGGACACCCACTACGTTGACCGCCAGAGCTTTTCTTCAGAACAACTGCGCCAGCACGTCCGTGATTATGTGCAAGATCGCGGATGGATCATTGCCCGCTGCCTTCGCGAAGAGCAAGGCGTGTTGCCGATCACCCTGGCAGGCGACTTTTCCGGCTTCTGGCGCGAGGCGCCCGGCCAGCCGCGTTCCGGTTTGCGGGCCGGTCTTTGCCATTGCACAACAGGTTATTCGTTGCCCCAGGCGGTGCAACTGGCGGACTGGGTCGCCCGCCAGCAGAACCTGCAGGCGGACGCCTTATACCTTGGCATTCGCGCATTCGCTGAACAGGCGTGGCGGCGCCAGGGGTTTTACCGTTTGCTTAATCGCATGCTGTTCCTGGCAGGCAAACCCCAGGACCGCTGGCGGGTGATGCAACGTTTTTATGGTCTGCCCGAGGGGCTGATCAGGCGTTTCTATTCGGGCGACAGCACGCTGCAGGACAAGCTTAGAGTGCTGATCGGCAAGCCGCCTGTTCCCATCAATGAGGCCCTGCACGCTGCACGTCGCTGCCTGCCTCGGCATTACAAGGATCAAGCATGACCCAGGGGAAAAGCGCGATTGTGATTGGCGCAGGCTTTGGTGGCCTGGCACTGGCGATCCGGCTGCAGGCGGCGGGCGTGCAAACCACCTTGCTGGAAAAACGCGACAAGCCCGGCGGCCGCGCCTATGTGTATCACGACGAGGGATTCACTTTCGATGCCGGGCCGACGGTGATTACCGATCCCACGGCCATCGAGGAATTGTTCACAGCGGCCGGCAGATCCATGCGTGACTACGTCGAGATGCTGCCGGTCTCGCCGTTCTATCGCTTGTGCTGGGAGGACGGTACGCAGTTTGACTATGCCAACGATCAGGCCGAGCTGGACCGCAATATCTCCAGGCTCAACCCCAAGGATGTTGAAGGCTACCAGCGGTTTCTGGCGTACTCCAAGGCGGTTTTTCGCGAGGGTTATCTCAAGCTGGGCGCCGTGCCGTTTTTGTCGTTTCGGGACATGGTCAAGGCCGGGCCGCAGCTGGCTCGGCTGCAGGCGTGGCGCAGTGTCTACTCGATGGTTTCCGAATTTATCGAAGACGAAAAACTGCGCCAGGCGTTTTCGTTTCACTCCCTGCTGGTGGGCGGAAATCCGTTTTCCACCTCATCGATCTACACCTTGATCCATGCACTGGAACGCGAATGGGGCGTGTGGTTTCCCAAGGGAGGGACGGGGGCGCTAGTGCAGGGGCTGGTGAGGTTTTTCGAAGACCTCGGCGGGCGTCTCGAGCTCAATGCCGACGTCGCCAGCATCGAGGTGCAAGCGGGCAGGGCCAGCGGCGTGCGCTTGAAAAACGGTCGCTTGCTGAATGCCGACTGCGTCGCTTCCAATGCGGACGTGGTGCATACCTATGAGCAACTTCTGGGCGGCCATGCCCGTGGCATCAAGGAAAGCGCGCGCCTCAAAGGCAAGCGTTTCAGCAACTCGCTGTTCGTCATCCATTTCGGCCTCAAGCGGCCGCAATCTCAGCTTCGACACCACACGGTCTGCTTCGGGCCGCGCTACCGGTCATTGATTCAAGAAATATTCAATGGCGCTGAGCTGGCTGAGGATTTCTCGCTCTACCTGCATGCGCCCTGCATCACGGATCCGAGTCTCGCCCCGCCGGGCTGCTCCAGCCACTACGTGCTCTCGCCGGTTCCTCATCTGGGTAACGCGCCTATCGACTGGGAGGTGGAGGGGCCACGCTACCGTGATCGGATTTTCGCGTATCTGGAAAAACACTACATGCCTGGCTTGCGGGAAGATTTGGTGACCAGTCGGATTTTCAACCCGAATGATTTTCGCAGTGAGTTGAACGCACATTTGGGTTCGGCGTTTTCACTTGAACCTGTCCTTTGGCAGAGTGCCTGGTTCCGGCCCCATAACCGCGACGCGAGCCTTGGCAACGTTTACCTGGTGGGCGCGGGCACTCACCCCGGTGCGGGCGTCCCCGGTGTCATCGGCTCGGCCAAGGCCACGGCAGGTTTGATGCTTGAGGATCTGCACTCATGAATCGCGATGCTAACCAGGACCAAGTCCTGCTGGAGCATGCCGAACGCAGCATTGCTGTGGGCTCGAAGAGCTTTGCCGCGGCCTCGCGCTTGTTCGACCCCTCGACCCGGGCCAGCGCCATGATGCTCTATGCGTGGTGCCGGCATTGCGATGACGTGATAGATGGTCAGGAGGCGGGGCATTCGGCGACCGTGTTGAACCAGTTTGACATTGAACGGCGCCTTGCCGACCTTACCGCTCAGACTCGGGCGGTGTACGCCGGGTTGCCTGTGCAGCACGAAGCCTTCGCTGCGTTCAGAGAGGTGGTGGTCAAACATCGCATTCAGGAGCGTTATGCCCTGGAGCACCTGGCGGGTTTTGCGATGGATGTACACCAGCGCCGCTATCAGAGCGTAAACGACACCTTGGACTACTGCTACCACGTGGCCGGGGTCGTCGGGCTGATGATGGCTCAGGTCATGGGCGTCAGCGACCAAAAGACATTGGACCGCGCCTGCGACCTGGGCATGGCGTTTCAATTGACCAACATTGCCCGGGATATCGTCGAAGACGCTGCCGTCGGCCGGTGCTATCTGCCACGAGACTGGCTGGATGAGCTTTCGATCCCCGAGGCGTCACTTGCCGACGATCAGCATCGGCCCGGTCTGGCCATCCTCGCGCAACGGCTGGTGCAGCTGGCCGAGCCTTTTTACGCCAGTGCCGAGGCGGGATTAAGGGCATTGCCGTGGCGCTCCGCGTGGGCGGTGGCGACTGCGTCGGGTGTCTATCGGCAAATTGGCATCAAGGTCTCAAGGCGGGGCGAGCATGCCTGGGATACGCGGGTGTCGACCTCGAAGGTCGACAAGTTGCGGCATGTGCTCGGCGGCCTGTGCCGCGCCGTTACTGCTCGCGGGCGTCACTGGCCTGAGCGTCTGCCGAGCCTGTGGCAGCGCCCGGATCATTCTTGCGAAGAGGTCCGCCATGCAGATCGCGCAACTGAACCCGAAGCACCGCGGTAGGTGGGGCATAGAGAAAACCGAATGAGACACAGCGGTCCTTGCCCGACACGGCATGGTGCATCAAATGCGCTTGATACAGACGCTTGAGATAGCCGGTGCGGGGGACGTACTTCAATGGCCAGCGTTTGTGGACTAGCCCATCATGGGCCAGAAAGTACAGGAAACCGTAAGCCGTCATCCCGGCCCCTATCCATTCCAGCGGGTGCATGCCCTGGGTGCCAAGCGTGATCAGTACGATGGCGAACAGCGCAAACGCGATCGCGTACAGGTCGTTTTTCTCGAACCAGCCGGTGCGGGGCTCATGATGGGAGCGGTGCCAGCCCCAGCCCCAGCCGTGCATCACATATTTGTGGGCGAGAAACGCAAAACCCTCCATACCGATAAGGGTCGCGAAAAAAACCAGTGCGTTCGTCATGAGGCGGGTCATCCGAGCAAAGACACAGCATCGGACTGCGCCGAGGCGGTGAACGTTCTAACATCTAACAACGCGATCTTGGCCCCGTTGAGCTGCTCAATCACCTCATTGGCGGTCATTCTCGACATATTCACCGTTCAGTGGCGCGCAGTTGTTTATACCTGACGAGAAGCGATGAGTGTCGTCCTTCAGCTTGGGCGCGATTCCAATGAGTAGACTATGGTTCAAGCGGCCGCGTTTTTTAACATGCGTGAATAGCAAAACAAAAAAAGGATCGGTTATGCACTCATCCGCGATTTTTCGTGCGACTGCGACTGCGCCTGGTCGCTCGCTGCTTCTCTCACTGGGTCTGCTCGCTGCGGGTATCACCTCGGGCGCATGGGCTGAGGATTATCCCCACGCCAAGGAGCCGATTGGCACGGTGGAGCAGATCTATGACGGCGCCATGCTCCCCGATCTGGCGGTCAGTACCTACCGCAACATAGACCGGCTGTTCCCCACCCACAGGATCAAGGCCGGCGATCACCCGTATGCACTGCCCAAATCAGACAAACAGTTGCCCAACGTTCGGTTCACTGTCGGGGACAAAAAGTACGACCTGTATGACTTTGTCGCACTGGACAGCATTACGGCGATGCTCGTGCTCAAGGACGGCAAGATCGTGTTCGAGACCTATCAGCGTGGCAACACGGAGAAAACCCGATGGATGTCGATGTCGATAGCCAAATCCATCACCTCCACGCTGGCGGCTGCAGCGATCAAAGACGGCCTTATCAAGAGCCTTGACGCGCAAGTGGTGGATTACGTTCCCGAGCTCAAGGGCAGCGCCTACGAAGGGGTGACCGTGCGCGACGTGCTGATGATGTCTTCGGGCGTGAAGTGGAACGAAACCTACACCGATCCGGCGTCCGATCGTCGCGCGCTACTCAAAGCGCAGATTTCGCAGAAACCGCGTTCTGCCATGGCCTTGATGGCAAGTTTGCCGCGAGCGGCCGAGCCCGGCACGGCCAACACGTACAGCACTGGCGAAACGCAGGTACTCGGCGAGATCGTCCGTGGCGCTGTGAAGATGCCACTGGCCGATTATCTATCGCAGAAGATCTGGCAGCCGTTCGGTATGGAAAGTGATGCCCGGTGGTGGCTCGATTCGCCTGACGGCGTGGAAATCGGTGGCAGCGGTATCAGCGCCACGCTGCGTGATTATGGACGCTTCGGGCTGTTTTTCATGAACGGCGGCAAGATCAATGGCACATCGATTCTGCCCGAAGGTTGGGTCAAGGAGGCGACGCTGCCGACCACCCTCAAAGGCGGTAAGACCCTGGACTACGGCTACATGTGGTGGACGGCGTGGACCGAGCCGTCGGTGAAAGACGGCGCCTATGCGGCGGTCGGTATCCAGGGCCAGAACATCTACCTCAACCCTGCCAATAACGTGGTGATTGTCACCTTCGGTGCCCAACCCAAGCCGGTTGACAAAGAGCCGATCGACCCGATGGTGTTCTTCGATGCCGTGGTAGCTGCGTTGAAGTAAATTCGCGCGTTGATGACGCCAACCTAGTCGTCGCGAGCCTATGGCCCCGCGTAGCGGGGAGCCATGTATTTCGTTCTGGATCAATTGCGATCCAGGCCTACGGTATTAGTCGCGATTGCGGTATTGGACGGGTACCCACTCATACCTGCCGGCTTCGCGCCTGATGTGGCCGATACCCGGAAATGGCAAGTGAGCGACTGCTGACAACCGTCGTGAATTTAACGATAGAACCCCTTCCAGCCAGACGAGTCTGTTCCTGTACTACTTTCGGGAAAGCAGCCAATGTCAGCGCACCAAAGCCTTATTGTCCTAGCACGCGGAGGGTACGCCGCGCGAGGTGTGATTTACCTCATCATCGGTATCTTCGCATTGCTTGCGGCACAAGATTCGACAAAGCCGAAAGATAGCCAGAAAAGCCTGGAAGCCTTATTGGGCCAGCCGTTTGGCTATTTTTTAGTGGGAATCGTCGTGGCGGGTTTGCTCGCATTTTCGGCTTGGCGTGTTCTGCAAGCTACCCGTGATGTCGACCACCACGGCAAAAATCTCAAGGGACTGATAATTCGCACCGGTCTTTTTGCGGGGGGGGTGGTCAATGGTGCTCTGGCATTTTTTGCGTTAGGCCTACTTGTAAGCGGAGTGGGTAGCTCTGGCAACTCAGGAGAACAGAACACAGATTGGCTGGCGCATCTATTGTCCTGGAAGCATTCCAACCTATTGGTGTATCTGCTTGCTCTCATTCCGCTTGGCGTTGGAATTGCTCACATTTACAAGGGCTGGAAGGCATCGTTTGAAAAGTATTTCGAGGCTGACGAAGACGTCATGCGGTACGTCCGCCCGGTGTCTCGGTTTGGCCTGATCGCACGTGGCGTCGTCTTTATAGAGATTGCATTGCTGTTGGCCTTTAGCGGCTCGGCCTATCAAGCCATGGATCCCCCCGGTATGAAGGAAGCCCTCGACGCACTTCAGGGTTTGCCCACTGGATGGTTGGTTTTGATGGTGATGGCCTTCGGATTGATTGCTTTCTCGGCATACAGCTTCTCTGAAGCCTTCTGGCGCAAGATAAATATGAAAGTACCCGGATTGTCGAAAGCGTAGTGCACCGTATCAACCAGGGCCATTATCGAATGCTGGATATCGTTGCTGTCTTTGTGAGTATCACGGCGGTTCTTGCCTTCCTCAATCGCCGTTATGTTGGGCTGCCGCCAGCGATTGGTGTCATGGGCATTGCGCTGGGCCTCTCTGTGCTGAATATGGCGTTGGATGCGATGGGTTTTCATGCACTCCACACGCTTGAGCAATCGTTGGTGGAATCCATCGATTTTTCCGAACTGCTCATGCAGGGGATGCTTTCCTTACTACTGTTCGCTGGAGCGTTGCACGTCGATCTTTCGCAGCTGCGTTCTTACCGGTGGCAGGTGGCTTCTCTGGCACTAGTAGGTACAACAGCCTCCACATTGTTGATTGGCTATGGGCTGTGGCTACTTCTGTCACTAACGTCTCTGGAACTTCCCCTTGCCTACTGCCTGGTATTCGGTGCCCTGATTTCTCCCACGGATCCCATAGCGGTCATGGGTATCCTGAAGTCCGCCGGGGCTCCCAAAAGCGTCGAACTGGTGATAGCGGGCGAATCACTGTTCAACGACGGAGTCAGTGTTGTGCTGTTTTCACTCATTGTGGCGATGATAGCCAGTGGCGAAGCACCGTCGGCGTTGGGCGCATCGAAGTTGCTTCTGACAGAGGCCGGTGGCGGCGTGCTTCTAGGCGCAGCCATTGGATATCTAGCCTATTTGATGCTGAAAAGCATCGACAGCTACCAGGAAGAAATCTTGATCACATTGGCTGCGGTGCTAGGTGGGTACGCGCTGGCGAACCATCTTCATGTGTCCGGCCCCCTGGCGATGGTAGTCATCGGGCTTATCGTCGGAAACCAGGGACGATCCTACGCAATGTCCGAGCAGACTGAAAAACATGTGGACATGTTCTGGGAGTTGATAGACGAGATCTTGAACGCCGTTTTGTTCGTACTGATCGGCCTGGAGGTGGTTCTCATCCAGTTCTCGAACTCCTTGATCGTCACCGGGCTGGCGGTAATAGCACTTACCTTGCTGTCTCGATTGCTTACGGTAGGCGTTCCTATTGCTGCGCTTGGAAGACGCTTTCGTTTACCCAGCGGTTCATGGCGTGTTTTGACCTGGGGAGGTTTGCGAGGGGGCATATCGGTAGCCTTGGCGCTGTCACTGCCAGCCGGAGGCGCGCGGGATATTGTCGTTTCACTCACCTACATGGTGGTGATATTTTCAATTTTGATCCAAGGCATGTCTATCGCAAGCGTGGTTAAACGAGTCATCCCATGCGCGGACACCAAGTAACGTTAGTGGGTGCCGTCCGCGTAGGTTCGAGAGTGCTTGCGGGTTGAAAAAAAGCGGGCGACAAAAAGGCGAATTGCAATTCTGTGAATTGCCGAACAGGTGCCGACAATTGCAGGTCGAACACCTGGTCGACGAGGCTGCGCGCTAGCTGCCAGACGGCGCCGGCATCGGGATATCACCCAGCTGCAGCCCCAGCAGCGTCATGTATTCGTAGATGTGCTGGTAGCCCGATTGCGCTTCATAGCTAGGGCACGGGGATTGAAGTTCTCCACAGAGCCGCAGCTCCATGTTTGCGCCGCCCATGCCCCATTGCGTGTAGTTGGAGTTATTACGGGTGACGGTATCGATATTGGAGCAAACCAGTCCCTTCATTTTTTCATCGATGACATTGGTCGGCTCATAAAGCGTCAAGGAGAAGTCGAGAGAGGTTGCGCACCAGGCCATCGGAACGACATCCAGCGTGTTGTAGATGCGTAGCGCATTGCCGGCCATTTGCTTATTGAAATAGCTTGCAAAAACACCGTCGCCGGCCGTTGGTGCAGCAATTGTTTCGCAACGGAAATTAAAGTTCGAGAATTTATCTTTCAAATAAAGCGCAAGAACCGACATCAAGGCACCGCCGAGGCTATGCCCGACCAACCGGATCGTTGCCCCACTGCGCTGTTCCGCCAGAAAATCGCAAAGTGTGCCCTGGAAACCGATTGTCGATTCCTGACCCAATATCGCCTTTACACCTTCCGCAGTTCCCTGCGCCAGGTGTGCCGGCACCGGGCAGTTCTTGATGAGGCTCTGCAGCGGCACCATTGAAGAAATATCAAGATCATCTATCTGATCCTTGACCGAATCGGCGAGGGTTCCACTCGTCACCACCACAATGTCGTTTTTGTCCTGCCCGCCGACCAACACCACCGTGATGTGGGCCACATGCTCGCCATCCGGGACCAGGGCGGGTCCCCAGGCTACGTCATAGCCGCCGCCAAACTTGGAGCCGTTAAGGCGCGTAAGAATGTTGTCTTTGACCTGGGTCGGCGAAGGCTTCTTCATGTTTTGCCAATCCGGCGAAGCCAACGCCGCATTGTTCACCACGTACGCGTGGGTAAGATTGATTTGTCTTTGCTCAATTGAGTCTAGCGAAGTCATGACTGCTCCTTGTCTCAGATAATTCAACGGGACCAACGAAAACTCACGCTGCCGTCGATCCTTCTTGGCCAGCAAGACCGAGTGTAGTCGCAGTTTTGGAAGCGACAACTTAATGCGCAGCCTTAGCAGTTCGAACGGTCCTTGATCCGCAAATCCGGAACCGAGGATGAGGTGCAGCTGGTCTTGATATCACCGAACCAGTGCCCTGCGTATTCAATGCGAGGAGGAGCGACCGAGAAGCGAGCACCCCGCCTCGGATCAAGCACAAACGCCGTAAGGCACTTGCCAATGCCCTGACGTTAACGTAAAGATGGCAACAAAGCGCTGAACTCAGAAGGGCGCAGGGCGGACCGATCCGGAGCGCTTGCTGATGCTGATAAAAACAACTCATCCCAAACTTCATCGCGAAGCACGGCTGGCCCGGGAAAAGCTGCACCTCGAAGGCACCGTCCCCGATGGCGTATTGCGTGCGGAAATCGATGCGTCGTGGCGGCGCAGCCTCAGCCATGGCGTGCATTTCAATGCCAAGCAAGAACTGGCGTTGGAGTCGAACGCCAGCCTTGATGTGCTGCTGCAGAGCAATCGCTTGTTGATCGATGCGGCGATGCCGGCCATCGATTATCTGGCCGAACGCCAGGGCAAGGAAGGGCTCATCATCCTCGCCAATTCCGACGCCACCATCCTTGCAGCCGAAGGGCACGCCGACCGTTTCAAAGGCAGTGGCCTGCAAGACATCACGCTGGGGGCTTGCTGGAGCGAAGCGGTGCGCGGCACCAACGCCCTGGGTACCGCACTGGTGGAAGCCCGACCGACGATGATCGATTGCGGCGAACATTACCTTGACCGTCTGACTGATTTTTCCTGCACCTCGGTGCCTATCCATTGCCCGCAGGGCGACATCCTCGGCGTCCTTGACCTGACCCGCGAAGGCCCGCTCGGCCGTGTTCACGACAGCACCGCGTTGCTGACCATGGCCGTCAGCCAGATCGAAAGTCGCGTGTTCAATGCCTGTTACCCGGACCAGATCGTTCTCGCCTTCCACAGCCGTCGGCAGTACCTCGAATCCCCTTGGCAGGGCTTGCTCGCGGTGAGTCTCGGGGGGCAGATTCTCGCGGTCAGCGCCCAGGCGTGTCAGTTGCTTCACGCCGATCGTTCGGCGCTCGTGGGGCGGCGCTGTGAAGATTTCCTGGGTGTCGATGGCCTGCAGCTGTTATCGCGTCTGCATCAGGGCGGCGTCGGCAGCCTGCAAACCGCCAAGGGTGAATTTTTCTACAAAGCCCTGCGCGCACCGCAGCGCTCGATCAACGTCAGCACGGTATCGCGCACCCCAGCTAAAAGCGCTAAACCACAACCCGATCTAGAATCCCTGGCCGGCAACAACACCCGTTATGCCCGGGCGCTGCGCATGGCTCGTCAGGGTCTGGCCAATGAATTACCGGTGTTGCTGCAGGGTGAAACGGGCACCGGTAAGGAAGTCATCGCCCGAGCGCTGCATATGGCTGGAGCGCGCTGCGACAAACCTTTCGTGGCGGTGAACTGCGCGGCAATCCCTGAAGGCCTGATCGAGTCGGAGCTGTTTGGCTATCGCGAGGGTGCCTTTACCGGGTCGCGCCGGGGCGGCATGGTCGGGCGCCTGCAGCAGGCCCATGGCGGCACGTTGTTTCTGGATGAAATCGGCGACATGCCGCTGGCCTTGCAGGCCCGTTTACTCAGGGTATTGCAAGACCGCAAAGTCGCGCCGCTGGGCGCTGGCGAAGAGCAAGACATCGACATCGCGCTGATCTGCGCCACGCATCGCGACCTCAAGCGTCTGGTGGAAGACAAACACTTTCGCGAGGATCTGTTCTACCGAATCAACGGCATCAGCGTGATGCTCCCGGCCCTGCGCGAGCGCGACGACTTCACTGGCCTGGTCGACCGTTTGCTGGCCAAGCTCGATGCGCCGACGGTAGTCCTGCATGACGATTTGAACCGGTTGCTCGGCGGCTATCACTGGCCGGGCAACATCCGCCAGCTGGAAATGGTCCTGCGCACCGCGCTGGCCATGCGTGAACCGGGGGAGACTGTGTTAACCCTCGACCATTTGCCCGACAGCACGCTCGATGAGCTCACCGCCGGCGAGCGCCCTCCAAGTGGCAGTATTCGAGAGCATGAACTGGAATTGATTCGTCAGTCCCTGGACACGCACCAAGGTAATGTCCCGGCCGCCGCCGAAGCCCTGGGCATCAGCCGCGCGACCCTGTATCGCAAGCTTAAACAGCTGCGCTCGTGATGCTGCGTTTGATCGTTCGGCTGATCGACAGCCAGAACCCTGCGGCCCAGCAAGCGGCGTTGCGCTGGCTCTACGGCTTCGTGCGTCCGCACCGGCTGGCGATTGCCGGGCTGCTCGGGCTGTCGGCCTGCGCCTCGGCGTTGGTATTGGTGCAACCTTGGCTGACCAAGCTGCTGATCGACGATGGTCTGTTGGCGCGCAACTTTACGATGCTGGTGCTGATCGCCGGGTTGATGATGGCCGCCGGGTTGCTGGGCACGGCACTGTCGGGCGTGAATCGATATCTGCACACGCGATTGTCCGGACGGATTCTGTTTGCCCTGCGCGATGACCTTTATCGGCATTTGCAGACGCTCTCGCCGGGTTTCTACGGCCAGCGGCGAATCGGCGATCTGATGTCGCGCCTCGATGGTGATGTCGCGGAGATCCAGCGTTTCGCCGTGGACTCGCTGTTCTCCGCGGTGTCGAGCGTGATCGGTCTGGTGGTCGCCGTGGCGATGCTGGTGACCTTGTCGTGGAAACTCTCGTTGCTGGCCCTGGTACTGATTCCGATCGACGTGCTCTGGCTACGCTGGATGCGCCGTAAGGTCGAGCGCGATGTCCGGCAGTTGCGCGAGTGTTCGGCGGACATGTCCTCATTCATGGTCGAGACCTTGCCGGTGATGAAATTCATCCAGTCCGCCGGCCAGCAACGGCGCGAAGCACGGCGCCTGGAAACGTTGGGCCAGGGGTACATGAGCCAGCTCTTGCGCTTGCAAGTGACTGAGTTCTTCACACAGGCGGTGCCCGGCACCCTGACGTCGTTGTCGCGGGCCTGTGTATTTTTGATTGGCGGTTACTGGGTGGTGCAAGGGACTTGGCAGTTGGGCGCGCTGATCGCCTTTTCGACCTATCTTGGAATGGCGGTGGGCCCGGTCCAGAGCCTGCTCGGGCTCTATGTCGCGGTTCAGCGGATGACCGTGAGCCTTGGGCGGGTCATGGAACTGCGCGGTGAAGAGCCAACCGTCCTCACTCCGGTTACACCCAAACCGATGCCGGTTTCTGGCGATTTGCGTTTCGACAACGTGCACTTCAGCCATCCCGGTCGCGCGACGACCCTGCGTGGCGTTGAAGCGCAAATTCCCTACGGTTTGAAAGTCGCCTTGAGCGGCGGCTCCGGTGTCGGTAAATCAACCCTGATCGATCTGCTGCAACGGCACCATGATCCGCAATCCGGCCGGGTTTTGCTGGGGGAGGTCGATCTGCGGGAACTGGACCTGTTCCAGCTGCGTCGGCGCATTGCCGTGGTCAGTCAGGACATCGTGCTGTTTCGCGGCAGCCTTGCGGACAACCTGGCCTATGCCGTCCCGGACGCCAGCCGCCAGGCCATCGCCGAAGTGGCGCGACTGGCTCAGCTCGATAGCCTCATCGAGTCACTGCCCGAAGGTCTCGACAGCCCTTTGAGCGAGCGTGGCCAACAGTTGTCCGGCGGACAGAAACAGCGCATCGCCATCGCCAGGGCGCTGTTGCAGGATCCGTTGATCCTGGTGCTGGACGAAGCGACGTCGGCGGTCGACGAAGCCACCGAGCGCGAAGTGATCGAGGCCATCGATCGGCTGTTCGCCGGGCGCACGCGGATTCTGATCAGCCATCGTCCGTCGACCCTGGCCGATGCCGATCTGCGCTTTGAACTGCTGGACGGCGTGCTCACGTCAAAATCGGTGCAGCATGAAACCTGAGCTGCGGATTGGGGTGGTGGACAGCGGTCATTCAGCCGCGCAACGAGTGCGGGTGATTGCCGGTCGACGGTTCTCGCTGCTGGAGGATGGACTGGCCGAAAGCGATTTACGCGACGATCCGCTGGGTCATGGCAGCGCGGTAATCGAGGCCATCGGCCGACGAGCGCCGGCGGCGGTTTTTTGCATCGCCCAGGTGTTCGACCAGCGAGGCATCACCAGCGCCTTGCAGATCGCTGCCGCTATCGATTGGCTGGTGGCGCAGGACGTGCGGGTGATCAACCTGAGCCTCGGTCTTCGGCAGGATCGCAGCCTGTTGCGTGAGGCCTGTGCCGCGGCGGTGGCGCGGGGTGTTTTGCTGTGTGCGTCCAGCCCGGCCCAAGGCGAAGGGGTGTTCCCAGCGAATTATCC
The DNA here is from genome assembly GCF_054130985.1 of Pseudomonas sp. R4-84. Taxonomy (NCBI): domain Bacteria; kingdom Pseudomonadati; phylum Pseudomonadota; class Gammaproteobacteria; order Pseudomonadales; family Pseudomonadaceae; genus Pseudomonas; species Pseudomonas sp. R4-84. Next base: position 3,211,513 of record NZ_CP096390.1, on the reverse strand, counting down.
GCAAGTGCTACGGGTGACTGGCGATGCGCGTTGTACCGAACAGCAATGGTCGTGGCTCGACAGCGCCCAGGCAGATTTCGCCGCGTGTGTTCACGGCACCCACCCGGGGCAGTCGGGTGCAAGCCTGGGCTGTGCGGCATTGAGCGGACACATTGCGAGTTTTCTCGTTGAAAATCCCGAGGCGAGCAACGCGCAAATTGTCGAATGGCTGCAAAGAAACGCCTGTTATCACGGCCCTGAACGGCGCGTCGGCCCATGAAGCCGATTGTGATTCTCGGCGCGGGGCCTGCGGGGGCTGCGGTGGCCCTGGGGCTGCGGCGGCTCGGCTACCCTGTAACGCTGGTCAGCGAGTGGCGGCGCTTCGCGGCGCTGGAAGGGGTTTCGGCACGGGTGCTGGATGCGTTGCGGGGCGCGGGGCTGCATCAGGCGTTGACGGACGCGGCGCAGCCTTCCCAACGGCAGGTGTCCTGGAACGGTCAGCGGCATGCGCAGAACATTGAGTTTTTGCTGGACCGTCCGAGCTTCGATCGAGGCTTGCGCGAGGATTTGCGGCTGGCCGGCGTCGAGTTGATCGACGGCCGAGTGCTGACGGTGCAGTCGCACGCTTCGGGGCATCGAATCGAACTGCAAGGGCGCGAAGCGCTGCTCGCGGATTTTCTGGTGGACGCTCGCGGACGTCAGGCACCGGCCCTTGGCAAAGGCCTGCGGGGGCCGGAGACCGTCAGTTTGCTCAATCGCTGGCGAGGCGCGTCGGGTATCACCGGCAGTGCCGTGGAAAGCCTTGGGGACGGCTGGGCCTGGATGGCGCGTCGGGCTGACGGCCAGTGTTACTGGCAATGGACGGTGGACGTGGCCAGTGCCGGGTTGCCGGGTAAGGCGCTGCTGCTCGATCACTGCCGTCAGCGCCGCCAGGATTCGCCATTGGCCCGGGAGTTTTTCGGGAGTGAACCGGAAACCGGACTGCATTTGCATGCCCGCAGCAGCACGGCGATTTTGTGTCCCCACGTCTGTGGCGATAACTGGATTCGGGTAGGGGACGCGGCCATGGCGGTCGATCCACTGTCGGGTAATGGCATTTTTCAGTCGTTGTCTTCGGCGTTGCAGGCGCCTGCGGTGGTCAACACGCTGTTGCGCAAACCTGAGCGGGCGTTGCTGGCGCAGCGTTTTCATCAGCGGCGGGTCGAGCAGCTGTTTTTGCGTTTCGCGCGCATCGGGCGGGATTTTTATGCCGATGAGCAGCGTTGGCCGGACCAGCCGTTCTGGCTGGCGCGGCGTCAGTGGCCGGATGCTGAAGTCGCCCACGCCGAGGTGGATTACGCCACGTTGAGGGTTGAGCGGGCACCGGTATTGCGCGATGGCTTCGTGGAGGAGGCCGAGGTGGTGATCACGGCGGATCAGCCGCTCGGTATCTGGCATCTGCAAGGCGTGGAGTTGGCACCCTTGGTGCGACGGTTGCGCAGCGAGCCAGCCGAGCGCGTGTTGGAGGGGTTGACGGTGGAGCAGGGGAGGATGGTTCGGAGCTGGTTGTCGGGGCAGGGGTTCAAGCCCTGACATTGGGCTGCCTGGGCTGGCCTATCGCGAGCAAGCTCGCTCCCACAATGGTTTTGCGTCGACCGAATATCCACTGTGGGAGCGAGCCTGCTCGCGATAGCGGTTTAAAGAACGCCGCCAATCACAACTTGATCAACACCGACTTCAACTCGGTGTAATGCTCGATCGCCGCATACCCCATTTCACGCCCGACCCCCGACATCTTGTAGCCGCCAAACGGCAATGCCGGGTCCAGGGCGCTGTGGCAGTTGACCCACACCGAGCCCGACTTGATCCGCGGAATCATCCGGTGCACCGCGGCCAAGTCATTCGACCAGATACTCGCCCCAAGGCCATAAGGGCTGTCATTGGCCAGGCGCAGCGCATCGGCTTCGTCATCGAACGGAATCGCCACCAGCACCGGGCCGAAGATTTCCTCTTGTACCAATGAATGCCGCTGATCGACATCCACAATCACCGTGGGCTTGACGAAGAAGCCTGGGCCGAATTGCTCACCGCCGCAAGCGATGGTCGCGCCGCTTTCCCGACCTTTTTCGATGTAACCATAAACCCGCTCCTGTTGACGCGCGGAAATGAGCGGGCCCATTGCGACACTGGGGTCCAGGCCGTTGCCCAGTTTCATCGCATTGGCGATGTCGGCGATGTCCGCCACCACATTGTCGAAATGCTTGCGTTGCACATACAGCCGGGACCCGGCGCAGCAGACCTGGCCCTGGTTGAAGAAGATCGCGCTGGCGGCGCCCGCTGCGGCGGTCTTCAAGTCGGCGTCGGCCATCACAATGGTTGGGGATTTGCCGCCCAGCTCCAAGGTGACCCGGGTCATGGATTCCATGGCGATCTTGCCGATCTGCTTGCCCACGGCGGTGGAGCCGGTGAACGTCAGCTTGTCCACCAACGGGTTATGAGTCAGGGCGGAGCCCGCCGTGACACCGGTGCCGGTGACCACATTGAACACGCCTTCGGGGTAACCGGCTTCCAGCACCAGTTCGGCGAGCTTCAGCGCGGTCAACGGTGTTTCGTCGGCAGGTTTGAGCACGACGGTGCAACCGGTGGCCAGGGCCGGACCGAGTTTCCAGCAAGCCAGCAGCAGCGGGAAATTCCAGGCGACGATGGCCCCGACCACGCCCACCGCTTCGCGACGAATGAAACTGTGAAATTGATCGTTGGGCATCAGCGGCAGCGACACGTCAACGCTGGAACCTTCGATCTTGGTGGCCCAACCGGCCATGTAGCGCAGGAAATCGATAGACAGCTGCACGTCCATCACTTGCGCCACCGCCGCGCTCTTACCGTTGTTCAGGCATTCGAGTTGCGCCAGCAGTTCGGCGTCGCGCTGCATCAGGTCGGCGAGTTTCCACAGCAGGTTCTGCCGTTCCCGAGGGCGGGTGCGGGTCCAGGCCGAATCGTCGAACGCCTGACGGGCGGCGAGCACTGCACGGTCGACATCCTCGGGCGTGGCCCGTGGCACCACGCATAACACTTCGCCCGTGGCCGGGTTGTGCAGGGGCATGGTCTGGCCGTCCGCGGCCTCGACCCAGTCGCCGCCGATGAGCATGCGTGGGGCGCGTTGGACGAAGGCCGAGGTGGCGGGAAGCAGATTAGGCAGGGGCATGATGAGACCTCTTGTTGTGCGTGAGAACGTGGATCTCTCCAAGGTTGGCAATGGCTGTGCCAAGTACCGGGAACGGGCCAAGGCCCTTTGTTGGCGGGGGTTGAGCGATAAAAGGAGAAAACGGCACCCAGTGGTTTTGTCGCAAATCGCGACATCGGTGAGACGGCGAGCCATTGCGTTTGTACTTGAACATTGCCGCTGGCCATGAAGTATTCCAGCCGGGGGCACCTATGCTTGTCTCAGACTGCAACGGCTGTCGCGATATAAGACGCAGGTCATCTCGTTCTGATGCGTAGAAAAGCCAAGATACTCCTATAACTCATTGATTTAGATGCCGTTCGTCAAGCTGGCACGCTCCGTGTATTGCTCATCGCAGACGTTTCTCTTGCCTCCGTCAGCGGCTTGTCGCCGACGGCAGAAACCATAAAAACGATAAGCCACAAAAATAAGAAAGCACCGTGGGAGGTTCGACGTTGATGAAGAGAAAACTCCGATCAGGCCTGAGCGCCAGTCTGTTGACCGTGGCGGCCTGTGTAGCGCTGCATTCGCCTTACAGCCTGGCAGCTCGCGACGCCCAGACCATCCTCAGGGAAACCTGTCAGGGCTGTCACATCCCCGAAGCCGATAACGCCCTGAGCCGTATCAGCCACCAGCGCAAAACGCCGGAAGGCTGGCTGATGAGTATTGCCCGGATGCAGGTCATGCATGGTGTGCAGATCAGCGATGACGATCGCCGGACCCTCGTCAAATACCTGGCTGACACCCAAGGCCTGGCGCCCAGTGAGACCGATGGTGTGCGTTATGCCTTGGAGCGACGGCTCAATACCGTCGAGAAGTTCGACGACCAGACCAGCCAGATGTGTGGCCGCTGTCACTCCGGTGCGCGGGTTGCCCTGCAGCGTCGACCTGCCCAGGAATGGGAGCGCCTGGTGAACTTCCACCTCGGCCAATGGCCGTCCCTCGAATACCAGGCCCTGTCCCGCGACCGCGATTGGTTCGATCTGGCCCGCAAAGAGATGGTGCCGCTGCTGGCCAAGCGTTATTCGCTGGACAACCCGGCCTGGAAGAAATGGGTGGAAAGCGCGCCGAAAGCCGAGGCGCTGGTCGGCGACTGGAGCTTCAGCGGGCACCTGCCGGGTAAAGGCGAACTGGCTGGCGTCATGAGCGTGACTGCCGGTGGCAGCGACACGTTCAAGGTCAACGTCAAAGGTCAGTATGCCGACGGCAGCCCGTTCAACGGCAATGGCAGTGCGATTCTCTATACCGGTTACGAATGGCGCGGCAACGTGACCATCGATGGCGTAGTCATGCGTCAGGTGTTCGCCGCCCAGGGCAACGCCATGCAGGGTCGGATGTTCGAGGCCGAGCACGACGAGCGGGGCCTGGACTTTGTCGCCGCCAAACAGGGCTCCAACCATTTGCTGGCCGTGCAGCCGGGGTATCTGAAGGCGGGCAGCGAAACCGAAGTTACCCTGATCGGCAGCGGCCTGACCGGCAAACCGGATTTTGGCAAAGGCGTGGAAGTGGTTCAGGTGCTTGAGCAAAGTCCGGAGCGCCTGCGAGTCAAGATCAAGGCCGCTGCCAATGCGCAACCGGGCCTGCGCAACGTCACGCTCGGCACGCTGAAAGGCCCGACACTGTCGGTCTATAGCAAGATCGCTGAAGTCAAAGTCGTGCCCGAATTCTCAGTGGCGCGGATCGGCGAGGGCGGTGGTTCGACGCCAAAAGTCCAGGGCCGTTTCGATGCCGAAGCCTGGGGCAAGGGCGCTGACGGCAAGCCCTATCGCATCGGCGTATTCCCTGCGCAATGGAAGGTCGAGGCTTTCGATGACCGTGCCAAAGAGGATGAAGACGTCAAGTTTGCCGGCACCATGCAGGCCGATACCGGTGTGTTCACCCCAGGCGATGCCGGGCCGAACCCGCAGCGCAAGATGTCCACCAACAATGCCGGCAATCTCAAGGTGATCGCCGCCGTCGACGACGCAGGGAAATCCCTGACCGGCGAAGGCCACATGATCGTCACCGTGCAACGCTGGAACAATCCACCCATTCCATAAGTTGGCTGTTTGTAGCGGTTCCAGACACTTTTCGGAATGACCGCAGGCCTCGTGAATCGGGGCTTGCACAGGAGGTTTGCAATGGGCGCTATTTTGAATCTGGTCGAACGCAATCTGCACGAAGTGCATGTCGACGCCGACCGCATGCTGTTCCACATTCCCAGCAGCTCGCTGTTCGCCAGCGATGAGCTGACGGGCACCATCATCGATACCTTGCGCGGCCCCGGCTGCTCATCGGACGACCTGATCCAGCGCTTGGCCGCACGCTTCAACGGCGAAGAAATCACCGAAACCCTGCGTGAGCTGATTTCCCTGGAACTGGTCAGCGACGGCTCACCGCTGTCGCCGGACATCGGTACCAAACGGGTGGAGCGCACCGCAATCAATACCGTGGTGCTCAACGTCAACACGGGCTGCAATCTGAGCTGTACCTACTGCTACAAAGAAGACCTCGACAAGCCCTCTGCGGGCAAGAAGATGGACGTCGAAACGGCGGTCGCTTCGGTAGAAATGCTGCTGCGCGAATCCCCCGATGAAGAGCGTTTCACTGTGGTGTTCTTCGGGGGAGAGCCGCTGAGCAACCGCAAGCTGATCGAGTATATGGTCGACTACTGTGAAAAGCGGTTTGCCGAGGCGGGCAAGTTCGTCGAGTTCGTCATGACCACCAACGCCACGCTGCTCACCGAAGACACCGTGGATTATCTCAACGCCCACCGCTTCGGGCTCTCGGTGAGTATCGACGGGCCGAAGACCGTGCATGATCGCAATCGCATCACGGTGGGTGGGCAGGGCACGTATGACGTGGTGCGGCGCAAGGCCGAGATGCTGTTGTCGCGTTACAGCAGCCGTCCAGTGGGGGCGCGGGTGACCCTGACCACTGGCGTTACCGATGTAGAGACCATCTGGGATCACCTGTTCAACGAACTGGGATTTGCCGAGGTCGGTTTTGCTCCGGTGACGTCCGGTGATATCAGCAGCTTCAACCTGTCCAGCGACGAACTGATCGAGGTCTTCGCCAACATGAAAAAGCTCGGTCGTCGTTACCTGGAAGCGGCACTGGTGCACCGCAACATCGGGTTCTCCAACCTGCACCAGTTGATCACCGACATCCATGAAGGCCACAAGAAAGCCCTGCCGTGCGGCGCGGGCCTGAAGATGCTGGCGGTGGATCACAAGGGCGAATTGAACCTGTGCCACCGCTTTACCGGTTCGAGCCTGCCGACGTTCGGCAACGTTCACAGCGGGGTGAAACAGGTCGAGTTGAATGACTTCCTGTCCCAGCGGCTCGACCGTACCAATACTGGCTGTGAAGACTGCCAGATCCGCAATCTCTGCTCCGGCGGCTGCTACCACGAGAGCTACGCCCGATACGGCGACCCGACTCATCCGACCTACCACTACTGCGAACTGATGCGTGACTGGGTCGACTTCGGCATCGAGGTCTACACCCGGATCATGGCTCACAACCCTGCGTTCATCAGCAGTTACATCACTCCGCGCAAGGCTCACTGATATGAAACATCTCAAGGCAATCAACAACAAAGCCCAGAAACTCGATCAGGCCGCGGCCGAGAACCGAATCGAAGAAGTGGTGGCGATGAGCTCCGTCGCCGGCTGCGCCTCGACCACCGATCCTGGTTGGGAAATCGACGCGTTCGGCGGCGTGTCGTCGCTGTGCCAGCCGATGGAAGCCGACCTGTATGGTTGCTCCGACCCCTGCTGGTGGCCGGCCCAGGTGCCGGACATGATGAGCACCTATCCGGACTGGAACAAGGATGCCCAGGCGTCCAACGAAAACTGGCGCAACCTCGGCACCGTTTTTCCTAAAGACAAGTGATCGGTCATGAAGAAGGATTCCAGCATGCAATGCATCAAAGCCTGCGGCTTGGCCGCGTTCGGTGTCCTGGGCGTTATCTCATTCGATGTCCTGGCCGATGAAAACACCGCACTGCAAAGCGGTCACGAGTACATGGTGACCACCAATTATCCGAACAACCTGCACGTGATCGACCTGGCCACCGACAGCCTGTTCAAGACCTGCAAGATGCCGGACGCCTTCGGTCCCGGCACCGTGCAACTGTCGCCGGATCGCAAGACCGCCTACGTGTTGAACAACCATTACGCGGATATTTACGGTGTTGAGCTGGACAGCTGCAAACAGGTCTTTCACGCCAGCATCACCCAGAAACCGGGGGAGAAAGCGAAATCCATGTTCGCTTTTACTGTGAGCCACGACGGCAAGGAACTCTTTGCCATCGCCAACCCGACGTTGATGCTCAACGACCGTTACGAAGTACAGCAACCCCGGCTCGATGTGTACGCCACCGATGCCGGCATGAACGCCAAACCTGTTCGCAGTTTTCCGGCTCCGCGGCAGCTGACCATCATGCAAAGCGGTGACGATGGCACGCTGTATGTGGCGGGAGCGGATGTCTACAAGGTCAACGTGAACACCGGCAAATTCGACGTGCTGATCCCCAGTCGTCATTGGAAGCGTGAAAACTACAGCGCGCCGGACGTGCTTTATGTGTGGAACCAGCAAACGTACCGCCATGATTTTTCGCTGCTCTATACCGCCGCGAAATTCAAGGACAAGCAGCAGGACCCGGCCACCGCCGAATACCTCTATGGGTTGTTCAGCATCGACCTGAAAACCGGCAAGACCGAAACCACCGACTTCGGCCCTCTGACGGAGATCTATTTCAGTGGCATGCGTTCGCCCAAGGACCCGAACCTGATGTTCGGTGTACTCAACCGTCTGGCCAAGTACGACATCAAGCAGAAAAAACTGCTTCAGGCCGCCACGCTGGACCATTCCTTTTACTGCATTTCGTTCAACAAGGCCGGCAGCAAGATTTACCTGGCGGGTACCTTCAACGACGTAGCGGTGTTCGACGCCGACAGTTTGAAGCAGATCGGCAACATCAAATTGCCCGGCGGTGATATGGCGATTACCACGGCGCAGATATTCACGCGTTAAAAACAAAGAGGGCAAGCCATTCAACAAAGCGCCGTGGTTGAAACCCCGGACCACATTTGGATCGTACAGAGAGAACAGATATGAGTGTCCCCAGTTACACCCGTGGACCGCAAACCACACCCTTGCTGGCGATGACCATTGGCGCGGCGTTCGACCGAGCGGTGGAACGATTCTGCGATCGCGAAGCGTTGGTCGTACGGCATCAAGGGCTGCGCTACACCTGGGCACAGTTGGCCGAGGAGGTGGACTGTTGCGCACGAGGATTGCTCGCGCTGGGCCTCAAGGCCGGTGAACGGGTCGGCATCTGGTCGCCGAACTGCGCGCAATGGTGCATTGCCCAATTCGCAACCGCCAAGGTGGGAGCGGTGTTGGTGAACATCAATCCGGCCTACCGCCTGACCGAGCTTGAATACACCCTCAAGCAGTCGGGGTGCTGCTGGCTGATTTGTGCCGATTCGTTCAAGACCTCCAACTACCACGCGATGCTTCATGAGCTGCTGCCCGAACTCCAACGCTGCGCCGTAGGCGCACTGCAAAGTGGCCGGTTGCCTGAGTTGCGGGGCGTGATCAGCCTTGGCGATGCGCCAGCCGCCGGTATGTTGTCATGGGAGGGGTTGCGAGACCTGACGGAACGAGTGGCTCCGGAGCAATTGCGCGAACGCGGCGAACAATTGCAGTTCGACGATCCGGTCAACATCCAGTACACCTCGGGGACCACCGGATTCCCTAAAGGCGCCACCCTCAGCCATTACAACATCCTGAATAACGGCTTTATGGTCGGTGAAAGCCTGAAGCTCAGCGAGCAAGACCGGCTGGTAATACCGGTGCCGTTGTATCACTGCTTCGGCATGGTCATGGGTAACCTGGGTTGTGTCACCCACGGAACGACAATGATCTACCCCAGTGCGGCGTTCGATCCTCTGGAGACCTTGCGGGCCGCCGCACAGGAAAAAGCGACCGGCGTGTATGGCGTGCCGACCATGTTCATCGCGATGCTCGACCACCCGCAGCGCCAGTCATTGGATTTGAGTCATCTGCAAACGGGCATCATGGCCGGCTCCACCTGCCCGATCGAAGTCATGAAGCGGGTGATCGAAGACCTGCACCTCAAGGAGATGCAGATCGCCTACGGCATGACCGAAACCAGCCCGGTCTCCACCCAGACCGGGCCGGACGACGATATCGAACACCGAGTCACCCGTGTCGGCCGCACCCAGCCGCACTTGGAAAGCAAGGTCATCGACGAACAGAACCGGGTCGTTCCTCGCGGTCAGATTGGCGAACTGTGTACTCGCGGCTACAGCGTGATGCTGGGCTACTGGAACAACCCGCAGGCGACCGCGCAGGCCATCGACGATGCGGGCTGGATGCACACCGGCGACCTGGCAATCATGGACGACGAGGGTTATCTGAAGATCATCGGGCGCAATAAGGACATGATCATTCGAGGGGGCGAGAACGTCTACCCGCGCGAAATAGAGGAGTTCTTCTTCAGCCATCCTTCGGTGGCAGACGTTCAGGTCATCGGTGTTCCGGACAAAGTCTATGGGGAAGAGATCGTTGCTTGGATCAGGCTGCACGAGGGACACCAGGCAAGCGCTGAAGAGCTGCGCGATTACTGCAAGGGCCGGATCGCTCATTTCAAGACGCCACGCCACTTCAAGTTCGTTGACAATTTTCCGATGACCGTCAGCGGTAAGGTGCAGAAGTTCCGCATGCGTGAAATCAGCGTAGAGGAACTGGGAGCGCCCGGTTCGCCGATGCCCTTGATAGGCGGTTGAGGGATGAAAAGTGGCAACCTGACTGACCCATGTCTATAGTTTTTGGCGCCTAATAGCTACAGGAGACATGGACATGAGTCAGGACATTTCGCCCGCCGCTGCAGCGGCGCGGAACACAGGCATGGTTGCCACCACCTTATGGGGCTCGGACACTGTCGCAGGTATCACGGTCGATCCGGACGGTGCTATCTGGCTGGGCGCTTATAGTCGCCTGGGATTGGGAGGCGAAGAGGACTCGGGCTTCACCGGTAGCCTGGTCCGGTTCAATGCCGACGGTAGCCTGGACCGCAGCTTCAGTGGAGACGGTAAATCGCTTCTTCCTGTGTCGCTCGATATCGAGGACGGCGGTAATGCCGCGGTGCAGCCGGGAGGCGGTTACCTGGTGGCGCAGTACGTGCAAGTCGGCGGCGCCTGGGTATCGGGGGTAAGTCGCACCTTGGCGGACGGCAGCCTGGATACGAGTTTCGGGAATGGCGGCACCGCGATCGTGCCTTTTTATTGGAATGACAATTTAGGCCAGCAAGCGTCGTTCTCCGTGCAACGCGACGGAAGCTTTTTCGCAAGCGCGGGGTATCCCTCCGGGGAGATCTATATCGCCCGCTTCGACGCGACGGGGGCCTTGATCCCGTCTTTCGCAGAGGCAGGGGTCTTGCACCTGCCAGCGTCCGTCGGCATTCACCCCGGCGGCACGATCGACGTTTCGCTGCAGGAAGACGGGAAAGTATTGGTCACAGGGCAAGATACCCTGACCCGCCTCAACCCGGACGGTACCCTGGATAGCGGCTTCGCGAACGGGGGCAGCCTGGCCCTGGATGTTCATGCGGATGCCCTCGTCATCCAGGATGACGGCAAAATCCTGCTGGCGGGCGCCTCGGGGGGCGTGGCGACCGTCACCCGACTCAACGCCGACGGCTCGCTCGACAGCAGCTTCGGTGACCAGGGTAAGGTGAGTTGGGGCTCGCAAAACGCTCCTTTTGCGATCGCCGACATGATTGTGCTGGCCAACGGCAAGGTATTGATTGGCGCAAGCCAAGGTACAAGCGCGGACGGCTACCTGGCCTCCCTGGTTCAGTTGAACCCCGACGGTAGCCTGGACCACAGCTTTGGCAATCCCGACGACGGCTATCACCACGTCGACGGTGGCCGCGATGATGATTTCTTGCCCGGTACCGCGTCATTCGACGATGCGATCTCTGGCGGAGCCGGTAACGATCTGCTCGATGGCCAGGAAGGTCGTGACCTGCTGACGGGCGGGGCCGGTGCCGATACGTTCCGTTACGAGTCAATCGCAGACAGTTACCGAACCGCAACCACCGCCCATAGCGACCGAATCACCGACTTCGACCCCAGCACCGATACCCTCGATCTCTCATCCCTGGGCTTTCTCGGGCTGGGCAATGGCTATGACGGAACGCTGGCGATACGCGTCAATGAAAGCGGGACGCGGACCTACCTCAAGAGTTTCGAGGCCAACGCGGATGGGGAACGCTTCGAAGTCGTCTTCGAGGGTAATCTGGGCCAAACGCTGGATGAAACCAACGTCCTGTTCCAGCAAGCCAGGTTGGTGGGCACCGAAGGGGACGATCGTTTACAAGGCAACGCCCGAGGCGAAATCATCGAAGGGCACGCGGGCGATGATCGCCTCTATGGAGCGTTAGGCAATGACGTATTGATTGGCGCAGAAGGCCGGGACCAATTGGTCGGTGGCGGCAACAACGACGTGTTCCGCTTCGACCTGCTGAGCGACAGCTACCGTACCGCCACCGAAAACCACACTGACCGCCTGATGGACTACACCACGGGTGAAGACACGATCGATGTGTCCGCCTTGGGCTTTACCCGACTCGGCAATGGGTACAACGGCACCTTGGATGTGGTTGTCAATCAAGCCAAGAACCTGACTTACTTGAAGAGCTACGAAGCCGACGCATCAGGGGCTCGATTCGAGTTGAGCCTGGTCGGGGATCACTCCGGTTACCGTGACTTGAACATCATCTTCGCCGAGCCCCCGCAAGAGGAGGTCTTTCAACTGATCGGAGTGGCTGACTCGCTGGCGTGAAAACGCAAACCTGGCTGTTCCGGGCCTAAGGCGTTGGCATGAAAGGCCCGCTTGGATGTCAATCCAGCTGCGCTGGGCATAACCTTGGCATTTGGTGGTGCCCAGCGTATGGTTCGGCTGGTTGACGGCCCGACCTTTAATATTCCCAGTTCATGGATTAAAACCGATGGCAACGATTGAACGTTTTCAGAGCAACGCGCGGATGTCCGGTGTGGTTAGTCACGGCGATCTGCTTTACCTCTCCGGCCAGGTACCTACTGATCTACAGGCTGGCATCGAAGAGCAGACGCAGCAGGTGCTGGCCAAAATCGAAGCCTTGTTGGCGTTGGCGGGCAGCGACAAGGGCCAGCTTTTGAGCGCACAGATCTGGCTTAAAGACATTGATCGTGATTTCGCGGCGATGAACTCAGTGTGGGATGCTTGGCTTCCAACCGACTGCGCTCCTGCACGGGCCACTGTTCAGGCAAGTCTGGCGCGACCCGAGGTGCTGGTTGAGATCATGGTAATAGCAGCGAAACCTGCCCTTGATGCTTGATCCCTTTATGACAAGCTCGGCCATCAATCTGCAGGATTAATGGCTATGTCTCTACGCGCACTTCGAACGCTGCTTGCCATTGCCCAATACGGTTCTTTTGTTAGGGCCGCGGACGCCGTGCATTTGACCCAGTCAGCGATCAGCCTTCACGTCCGGTCATTGGAGGAAGATTTCGATACACTCCTGTTTGATCGCTCACGGCGGTTGCCGGTGCTGACGGATGCTGGGCATATTGCCGTTGAGCGCGCGCGAGAAATTCTAGCCTTATACGACGGCATCTCGTCCGAGATTGGAGGCGACACTGAGTTGCGCGGCAGGCTTAGAATCGGTGCCATTCATACAGCGCTGGCGAGCGTGCTGCCTCTCGCGCTGTCGGCATTGCGTGCCGAACATCCTCACCTGCGCATCACTGTTGCGTCGGGAATGTCCGCCGAATTGGCCACGCGCGTAGAGGCGGGCGAGCTTGACGTTGCGATCACCACCGAACCGGTAAAGCCACACCCTTACGGCCTGGCAAGCACGGTACTTTACGAGGAAGGGTTCTGGATCATCGCGCCGGTATCACACGCGCATGAGGACTTGAAGCTTCTACTCAAAAGCCAGCCGTTCATTCGATTCGATCGTCGCGCCTGGGCAGGTCGAACCATTGAGCGAGAGCTTCGCGCTATGCGGCTGCGTGTGGAGACCAGCATGGAGCTGGATAGCCAGGATGCGATTATCAAGATGGTCTCAAGCGGGTTGGGCGTATCGATCGTTCCGCTCTCCCGGCATCAAGTCATAAGCTTGAAAACACTGGCCGTTCAACCGTTCGGCATCCCTCAAAAAACCAGGCGTGTGGTATTGCTGGAGCGCGAAGATCGTCCGCTTGCGCGACTGGCGGCAGCGCTGGCGAACGCGGTGAAAGCCCATGTCTTGCCCGATTAACCATGAGTAATACTTGTTGATCGCTGAAGTTTAAAACGTTTTTATTTTGGAGTTCGACCTCTTATCGTGGTCCTCAGTCATTAAGTTTTGGGGGCGCCATGATCAGTAGACCTACCGTAGACATGCCGCTGATGAGCCGACGGATTGCGGAATGCGAACCGTTGGCACAGAAAATCAAGGCGCGCGCATGACCCTCTCCTTGCTGACTGCCTTGTTGCCGATCGCGCTTTTGATCGTGCTGGGCGCGTGGCTCAAGCATCGTCAGTTTTTGGCGGATACTTTTTGGGCGCAGGCAGAGCGCTTGGCGTATTACGTGTTGTTGCCTTCTCTTTTCTTTCACGGACTGGCGACCGCCAACCTTGATGGCGTGCCGTTTCAAAGCATGGTTTCGGTGCTCGTATTCTCGACTGTTGTGGTATCGCTAATGTTGTTGAGCGCCAGATCGCTGATCACCACGGACGATGCTGCGTTCACTTCGGTTTTTCAGGGGGGGATACGTTTCAATAATTACGTGGGTGTGTCGGCAGCTGCGGGCTTGTTCGGTGTGCAGGGTATAGCCCTGGCCGCGGTCGCGAACGCGGCCATCGTGCCCAGTGTGAACATTTTGTGTGTATTGGTCTTCGCAAAGTACGGCTCAGGCGGCAGGATGCCATTGGGCAAAGTCCTCAAACAGTTGGCACTGAACCCGCTGATACTTGCGTGCTTCGCCGGCGGATTGATCCAATTCTCGGGCTGGGGATTACCTGTGGGCATTGAGCCGATGCTCAAAGCCTTGGGACAAATGTCACTACCGCTCGGATTGCTCTGCGTGGGTGCTGCGCTTGAGTTCGCAAGCATCAGGCAATGGTGGCGTCCGGTTGGTTACTCGTCGCTGACCAAGTTTTTAATCATGCCGCTGGTGACACTTTGGGCGTGCCACCTATTCGGACTTGAAGGAAAGGCCGCGGTTGCAGCACTTCTGTTCCAAGCACTGCCCACGGCCTCGTCCTCCTACATCATGGCAAGGCAGTTAGGAGGGGATGCCCCCCTTATGGCTGGGATCATCGCTTGCCAGACCATGCTGGCAGGACTGGCACTTCCAGCTGTCATCCTCGTGATGACCCAGTGGATTTGAATATGCACCGCGGCCTGTAGAGCAAAGCAGTCCGCCGTCCAAACCGTTCAATCGCAAGCCGGCGATTTGCCCGTGGCCCATCGCGCACAGCAACGATGCGAAGGAACGGTTTTTTGGCGAGCGGATTCTACATTTTTTGATCCGTCAGTGGGCTTTTCAACAGTCCGACCTACAGGGAACCGCCTTGCTCAACCTTCAGTCCGGGCAGGAGGGTGTCGCAGAAAAACGTCGCGATGGATTCCGGCGAGCGCGGGCCGCCGGGCTTGATCCACAAGTAGCTGTAATGGTGTATGCCAAGGATAGCCTTGACGGCCAACGCGTCAGCTGTACGGAAGGTCCCCTCGTTCACGCCGGCCTTGAGGATTTGCGACCAGAGCTTTTCATACTGCCGGTGCAGGTCGAGCAACTCGGTCTGGCGCTCGCCAATGACGGAATACACCTCCCGGAAACATACCGTCATCTCGGCCAGGTGAGTGACGATCGTGCGCATCACAATGGCCGAGAACTGGCGAAATTTATCCTCCGCGGGCAGGTCACTCTCGCACAGAGGCGTGCCCTCAGCGATGAGCACCCGCAAGTACCGGCTGGTGATCTCGAACAGGAGCTCTTCCTTGCTGCCGATGTGGTAATACAGCGCGCCTCGAGCCAGGCCGGTGGCTTTTTCCAACTCAGCCATGCCGGTCGCGTGAAACCCGCGCGTCGAAAACAATTGCGCAGCGACTTTCAGTATCCGCTCCTTGGTGCTGGTTTCAGCAGGTTCGGCAGCGACGACGGCGTTCTTTTTTCCCATGGGCCATTTCCAACCGGTTGAGCGGCAATCATACCCATGCGTGCGCGTTGAAGGATACAAACGGGGGAAGCTCATCCGAGGGGCGTAGGAAGATAGTTGTATTGACCGATCGGTACAGAGACGTTTATAAGCCCAGCGTAGTTGAACCTATTTCAACGGGCGCGGTGGCGTCGAACGTTCTAAGAGCCTGCCTGGGCATTGGGATCGACCATGACAATAAGCAAACACCCCACACTGGCGTCCAACTCGTCAGCATCGGCCAGATTGGTAGCGATGACCTGTTTCGCCCTGTTCGCCTTCGCCGCTAACTCATTGCTGTGCCGCCTGGCGCTTAAGCATACTGATATCGATGCCGCGAGCTTCAGCGTTGTCCGGCTGGTCAGCGGGGCCTCGGTGTTAGGGCTGATGTGCCTCATGAGGCGGTCCTCAACCCTAACCAAAGGCAGTTGGAAGGGCGCCGCAGCCTTGTTCGTTTACGTCTTTGCTTTTTCCTTCGCGTACCGTCATTTGGAGACCGGGACGGGGGCGCTGTTGTTGTTTGGCGCGGTTCAACTGAGCATGGTTCTGTTCGGCTTGTTCAAAGGCGAACGGATGCATACGCGGGCAATCGTTGGGTTTTTGTTGGCGATGGCTGGCCTGGTCAGTCTGCTGCTGCCAGGCGCAGCCGCTCCCGACCCCGCTAGCGCGCTTACGATGCTGTTATCGGGGCTGGCATGGGGAATCTACTCGCTGCTTGGCAAAACTGTCGCCGATCCGCTGGCGACCACAACCGGCAATTTCCTGAGGTCGATTCCCCTGGTCCTGGTGGCAAGCTTGCCGTTTCTCTCAACACTGCGTTGGGATGCGCTGGGTGTGTTTTATGCGGTTCTTTCCGGCGCGCTGGCGTCAGGCGTCGGCTACGCGGTCTGGTATGTCGCGGTGCGTCATCTTGCGGCGTTTCAAGCCGCGACCGTGCAGTTGAGCGTGCCCATCCTGGCTTCGCTGGCGGGTATCGTATTTCTGGGTGAAAGCCTGAGCGTAAGGATGGTGTTGGCATCCGTCGCCGTGCTGGGGGGTGTTGCTTTGGTGCTGGGTAGCAAACGGCACGGCTAGTTGGCATTGGATGGATAACCGTTCGTTTGGCTATGGGCTAAGTAGGGCACGGGTGATTTAGTGAACTTTTACCCTACGAATTCATTCCACTGGTGCAGACGTTGTGCGCAGGCATGACGCTTTCGCGCATTCACATCTGTGACAGAGCCTTCAATGAAAGTAAACACGTCCCAATCCAAGACCTCTTTGCGTCGCGCTGTCACGGGGCCGATGCTGTTTCTGTTCATACTTGGCGATGTGCTGGGCGCTGGCGTTTATGCGCTGGCGGGTACCATCGCAGGGGAAGTCGGCGGCGCGATCTGGGTGCCGTTGTTGATCGCGTTATTGTTCGCAATGCTGACGGCGGGTTCGTATGCCGAACTGGTCTCGAAATACCCTCACGCGGGCGCAGCGTCGGTATTTGCCGAAAAGGCTTTCAAGTCACCGTTGATATCGTTCCTGGTCGGTTTTTGCATGCTCGCCGCGGCGGTGACAAGCGCTGCCGGTCTCTCGCTGGCTTTCGCGGGGGACTACCTTGCAGCGTTCATTGAAGTACCCGCCCACGTCGCAGCCCTGATTTTCTTGTTGGTCATCGCGCTGTTGAATGCCAGAGGGATCAAGGAATCCCTGGGGGCGAATATGGTGATGACCGTGATCGAGCTGTCGGGGCTGATCCTGGTCATCGTCGCGGCGGGGAGTTTCTTCAGTTCTGGCGAAGCGCAACTCGCAAGGTCGCTGGAATTCAAGCCTGGAGTCAGCCCGATGCTCGCCGTCCTGGGCGCTGCGTTGCTCGCGTTCTATTCGTTCGTGGGTTTTGAGACTTCCGCCAACCTCGCGGAAGAGATCAAGGACGTCCGCAAGGTATACCCCCGCGCCTTGTTTGCGGCGCTGATAACCGCGGGCGTCGTTTACATGGCCGTTGGGGTCGCAGCCTCGTCAGTACTGTCCACGGAGAAACTGCTCGCGACCTCGGCGCCGTTACTTGAGGTGGTCCGTGCGTCCGGGCTAGATATTCCGCCTCGCCTGTTCGCGTTCATCGCGCTCATCGCAGTGGCCAACGGGGCGCTGCTGACCATGATCATGGCCAGTCGTCTCACGTATGGGATGGCAAATCTAGGCCTCTTGCCAGACTTCCTGGAAAAGGTACTGCCCCACCGGCGCACGCCGTGGGCGGCCATTGTCGCAACGACCCTCGTAGCAATCGCACTGACGCTCACGGGGACCTTGGCTACCCTGGCGCAAACCGTGGTTCTGCTTTTACTGTTCGTTTTCCTCAGCACCAACATAGCGGTGCTGGTGTTACGCAAGGACAAGGTCGCAGAAGAGCATTATCAGACGCCTACGTGGGTACCCGTGCTAGCCATCCTGTCTTGTCTCGTATTGCTGAGTCAGCAAGACATGGGCACTTGGCTGCGCGGCGGGGCACTCATCCTGGTGGGCATGCTGCTGTATGTCTTTGCTCGGATGACCGTGCCTACCGTTGCGAAGCCAAACTAGCCGGGGCAGTGCAGGCAGGAACGCGAGGCTACAGCCTAGCAGCTTGATTGCGGCAGGGTACGGCCGTAGGACGGCTCGTCACCCGACAGCATGATCTATCATTGGGCTGATCACTCACTGGGCTTGCACGATGACTTCATCAAACTGGCAACTACACGACAGCCATGTTCGCTACGGAACAGTCAGTCGTTTCCTGCACTGGTCAATGGCCGCCTTGCTTGCGTGGCAATTTGCTACGGCGTTTTCCCATCTTCTACTGGAGGACACGGCCGTCGAGAAATTTTTGTGGGGCACCCACAAGACACTCGGGTTCGTATTGATACTTCTGGTGATACTGCGGGCGTGCTGGTCCTTGCACAATCGCGGCCATAGGCCCGCGTCCCTGAGCATCGCAGCGACACTGGGACACCTGGCGATGTATGCCCTGGTCATCATCATTCCGCTGATCGCACTGGTCCGGCAATACGGCTCCGGGCGGGCTTTTTCACCGTTGGGCATTCCGTTGATGCCGGGTTTCGATGAAAAAGTCGAATGGATGATGTTGCCCGCGAACCTCCTGCATAGCTGGTTGGGTTGGTTGCTGCTGCTACTGATCATCGGCCACGTCGCCATGGTGCTGATCCATCGGCGGCGTGGCGGGGAAGGCGACGTTCTGGTGCGAATGTTCGGACGCTAGGCCGCCTGGTCCGCCGGGCTACGCTCACAGTCGATGATGCTCCAGCAGAAAATCGACGAATACCCGCACCCGCGCTGGCATTGCCGTCCCGCCAACAAAAACTGCGTGGATCGGTTCCCGGTCCCCGGGGTTCCAGGCACCTAGTAGCGGTACCAGATCGCCGCGTCGCAAATCTTCGGCCACGGTGAACTCGCCGATACGGGCGATGCCGGCGCCCACACGCGCGAGTTGTGCCAGCGCCTCGCCGCTGCTGCATTCGATGTTGCCGGTGACTTTCAGGGAAAATTCTTCGCCGTCGCGGATGAACGGCCAGTTGGGTTCGGCGCGACGGAAATTGAAGCGCAGGCAGTTGTGTTGCAGCAGGTCTTCCGGTTCCTGGGGTGTGCCATGGCGCTCTAGATAGGCGGGCGAAGCCACCACCACCTGGCCGGTGTCGCCGATCCGGCGCGCGGTCAGTGGGCTGTCGGGCAAGTGGCCAAACCGCACCGCGACGTCGGCCTGGCCGCCGAGGATGTCGACCACTTCGTCGCCGAGGGTGAGGTCGACGACGATGTTCGGGTAGCGGGCGCTGAAGGCCGCCACCAAGGGAACGATGGCTTGCCGCCCATGGCCGAGGGCGGCACTGACGCGCAAGCGGCCCCGGGGCACGCCCTGGTCGGCGACGGCTTCTTCGACCTCGGCCATGTCGGCCAGGATCCGCCGAGCGCCGCGCAGGTAAGCCTCGCCTTCGGCCGTGAAGGTGATCGCCCGCGTGGTGCGCAACAGCAGGCGGGTGCCCAGACGCTGTTCGGTCCGCGCGATGGTCCGGCTGACCGCCGAGGGCGTCAGCCCCAATACGCGCGCGGCGGCCGACAGGCTGCCTTCCTGCGCCACCGTGGCGAACACAGCCATTTCCCCTGATCTGCCGTTGAAGTCCATTTGTGCTCCGCACGCAAAGGTGTATGCCAGAAAGGCTATCTACCGCCTTGAAAGTCCGCATCGTAGCATTTGCGACATAGATGAGGAGACTTCCATGCGTATCAATCCACCGCTTGTTGCACTCGCCATTGGTGCCTTTGGCATCGGCGTTACCGAGTTCGCGCCGATGGGCATGTTGCCGGGCATCGCTGCGGATCTTGGCGTTTCCATTCCCTCCGCCGGCCTGCTGGTCAGTGCTTACGCCCTCGGCGTACTGCTCGGCGCGCCGTTGATGACCCTGACCACCGGCAGGATTCCCCGACGTTATCTGCTGATCGGGCTCATGGCGATTTTCACCCTCGGAAACCTGATGTCAGCGCTGGCGACCGACTACTACAGCCTCATGATCGCCCGGGTGGTCACCTCACTGAATCACGGAGCGTTCTTTGGCGTTGGCTCTATTGTCGCTGCCAGCGTGGTCGCGCCGCAGAAACGTGCCGGAGCGGTCGCGGCCATGTTCATGGGCCTGACCCTGGCAACCATCGGCGGTGTGCCGCTGGCCGCCTGGTTTGGCGAACTGTTCGGCTGGCGCACGGCATTCTGGGGCATTACTGGCCTGGGCATGGCGGCGATGGCCGCGCTGTGGTTCGCCCTGCCCAACGTGCCGACGCCGCAAAGCATCGGTGTGTTGGCGGAAATCCGGGTGCTGGGCCGTGGCCCGGTGTTGGGGGCATTGGCCCTGACCGTTGTCGGTTCAGGTGCGATGTTCACCGTCTTCACCTATATCGCCCCGATCCTGAGCAGCGAGACCCATGCTCGCACCTCTTTCATCACCGCGATGTTGGTGTTGTTCGGTGTCGGGCTGACGTTGGGCAATATGTGGGGCGGCAAGGCCGCCGATCGCTCGATAGACCGCACGCTGATCGTATCGCTGAGCATACTGATTGTTGTCCTGCTGGCGTTTACCGTGCTGATGCGCTGGCCGCTGCCGGCCGCGGTAGCCATCCTGATCTGGGGTATCGCCAGCTTTGCCTTGGTGCCGCCTTTGCAGATGCGCGTGATGGAAGCCGCCAAGGACGCGCCTAACCTGGCGTCTGCGGTAAACATCGGTGCCTTCAACCTGGGCAACGCGATTGGCGCGGCGCTGGGAGGCGCGGTGATCAACGCGGGGTTGGGTTATCCGGCGATCTCCCTGGCCGGAGCAGCGATGGCGGCCCTGGGGTTGCTGATGGTGCTGGCTTTTGCCTGGCGTTCCAGGGTGGTTGCGGCTGCTGCAGTGTGACCGGGGGTTGAATACAAGCGGGCCGCGACGCCTGTTGAATCCCAGTGCTCGGTCAAGGCATCGCGGCTTCGACCAATTCTATCCAGTGCCGGACCGAGGTTCGGCCAGCACCGTCGAGGTGGGACTGGCAGCCGATATTGGCGGTGGCGATGATCTCGGGGTGTCCGCTTTCCAGCGCATTGAGCTTGTTGTCCCGCAGTTGCCGGGACAGTGCAGGTTGGGTCAGCGAATAGGTGCCCGCCGAGCCGCAGCACAAGTGACTGTCGGGCACCGGCGTGAGGTTGAATCCGAGCTTCTCGAGGATGGCTTCAACCGCTCCCCCAAGCCTTTGCGCGTGCTGCAAGGTGCAGGGGCAGTGGAAGGCCAGGCGCTGATCGCTGTGTACGCCGAGCTTGTCCAGTGGCTCGTCACGCAGTACTTCGACCAGGTCCTTGGACAACGCACTGACCCTTGCGGCCTTGTCGGCATACGCTGGGTCGGTGCTGAGCAGATGCCCGTAATCCTTGACGAAGGCGCCGCAGCCGCTGGCGGTTTGCACAATGGCCTCGGCACCGCTTTCGACGGCCGGCCACCACGCGTCGATGTTACGTCGGGCTCGATCGAGGCCGGCGGCCTGGGCATCCAGGTGGTAATCCAGCGCACCGCAGCAGCCGGCCTCGCGAATCGGGGTGACACTGATTCCCAGCCGGTCCAGTACCCGGGCGGCGGCGGCATTGGTATTGGGCGACAGGCTCGGTTGCACGCAGCCTTCGAGCATGAGCACTTGCCGATCATGGCGCAGGGTCGGTCGTGGCTTTGCCCGATGAGTGTTGCGAGGCAGTTTGGCTTGCAGTGCATTGGGCAGCACGGCACGGAAAACCTGGCCACTGCTCACCAGCCCTTTGAACAATCCTGGATTGGGCAGCACGCCGCGCAATCCCTCGCGCAACAGCCGTTGGCCGGGTGAGCGCGGGACTGCCGCATCCACCACCGCCCGACCGATGTCCAGCAAATTGTGATAATCGACGCCAGAGGGGCAGGTGGTTTCGCAGTTGCGGCATGACAGGCAACGGTCAAGGTGTTCCTGGGTCTTGCGGGTCACTTCGTTGCCTTCGAGCACCTGCTTGATCAGGTAGATGCGCCCCCTCGGGCCGTCCAGTTCATCGCCCAGCAATTGGTAGGTCGGGCAGGTGGCATTGCAAAAGCCGCAGTGCACGCAACTTCGCAGAATCCGTTCGGCTTCTTCGGCGCGAGGCAGTTGGCGGGCGTTGTCGCTCAAGTTGGTCTGCATGGTTCAGAGCTCCGCGTACAGGCGACCGGGGTTGAAGATGCCACGCGGGTCGAGTTGTTGCTTCAAGTTCCGGTGGTAGCGCATCAGCGCGTCGGGCAGCGGCTGGAAGGGGGTGTCGGTCACGCCAGGCGTGTAGCAGGTGGCATGCCCTCCGGCTTGTTCGACGAGCGAGCGGATAAAGGGCGCTTCGGCAGCGGATTTGAGCCAGCGCTGGGCGCCGCCCCAATCGATCAACTGAACGCCCGGCAAGGGCAGTCGAGGCGTGCCATTGGGCACGGCGAGGCGCCAAAGGGGGCGGTCCTCATCGAAGAAGCTCAACCGGTGTTCATTCAGATCCTGCCAGTACGAAGAGTCCAGCCACTCGCCGCCCAGACGGTCGCGGGCCGCGGCGACCGAGCCTTCGCCACCTTCGAGCCGCAGGTGCAGGCGCTCGCCATCGTGGCACGCCGCGCTGATGGGCAGTGGTTGCTGGCCCCATTCCGCGAGGCGCAACAAAGCCCGGGCGGCGTCCATTTCCAGGCTGATGCTCAACGTTTGCCGCGGTTTTGGCAGGACCTTGAGGGACACTTCGGTCACCACGCCCAGCGCGCCGTAGCTGCCGGCCATCAAGCGCGACAGATCGTAGCCGGCGACGTTTTTCATGACTTCGCCACCGAAGCGCAGGTGTTTACCGTGACCGGTGATGACCCGTGTGCCGAGAATGAAGTCGCGCACCGACCCAGACCAGGGGCGCCGGGGCCCTGAGAGCCCGCAGGCAATCATGCCGCCCACGGTGGCGTTCTCGCCGAAGGAGGGCGGTTCGCAAGGCAGCATTTGCTGCGCCGCGTCCAGCACCTCGCAAAGATGAGCCAGTGGCGTACCGCAGCGAACGGTGATCACCAGTTCCGTCGGATCGTAGCTGACGATGCCTCGGTGCGAGCGCGTGTCGAGGACCTCACCGGCGACGCTGCGTCCAAGTGACGCTTTGCTGTTGGAGCCTTGGATGCGCAGCGCGGTGGCGCTTTCCAGCGCCTGGTTGACCTGCTGCAGCAGCGCTGCGCTGTCGTCGAAATCATGTTCGCTGCCCATCAGAAACGCTCCAGTTCAGGGAAGGGCACCTGACCCATGTGGACGTGCATGGCGCCAAACTCGGCGCAGCGATGCAGCGTTGGAATGTTCTTGCCAGGGTTGAGCAGGCCGCTCGGATCGAATGCGGCTTTGACGGCGTGGAACACGGTCAATTCGTCGCTGTTGAACTGCGCGCACATCTGGTTGATCTTTTCCCGGCCCACGCCGTGTTCCCCGGTGATGCTGCCACCGACTTTTACGCACAGTTCGAGGATCTTGCCGCCCAGGGCTTCGGCGCGATCGAGCTCACCCGGTTGATTGGCATCGAAGAGGATCAGCGGATGCATGTTGCCGTCGCCCGCGTGAAAAACGTTGGCCACCCGCAGGCCATGTTCGGCCGATAACGCCGCGATGGCGCGAAGCACTCCGGGCAGTTCCCGGCGCGGTATGGTCCCGTCCATGCAGTAGTAATCCGGCGAGAGGCGTCCCACCGCAGGAAACGCATTCTTGCGTCCAGCCCAGAAACGCACGCGCTCGGCCTCGTCGCGAGCCTGGCGCACTTCGGTGGCGCCGGCCTGCTGCAATACCTGGCGCACGCGATCGCAGTCGTCGTGGACGTCGGCCTCCACGCCGTCGAGCTCACACAACAGGATGGCTTGGGCGTCTACCGGATAGCCGGCGTGAATGAAGTCCTCGGCGGCGCGGATGGCCAGGTTGTCCATCATTTCCAGGCCGCCCGGGATGATGCCGGCGGCAATGATGTCGCCCACGGCGCGGCCGGCCTTTTCAACCGAGTCGAAGGCCGCCAGCAGGACTTTGGCCGTTTGCGGTTTGGGCAGCAGTTTGACTGTGACCTCGGTGATCACCCCGAGCATGCCTTCGGAACCGGTGAACAACGCCAGCAGATCGAACCCGGGTGAGTCGAGGGTTTGCGACCCTAACGTCAGGTGTTCGCCGTCGACGGTGAGAATGTCCACCTTCAACAGGTTGTGGACGGTCAGCCCGTACTTGAGGCAATGCACGCCACCGGCGTTCTCCGCGACATTGCCACCGATCGAGCAGGCGATCTGGGAGGAGGGGTCCGGCGCGTAGTACAAGCCGAACGGCGCGGCCGCCTGGGAAATCGCCAGATTACGCACCCCCGGCTGGACCCGTGCGGTGCGGGCGGCAGGGTCGATGTGCAGGATGTTGTTGAAGCGCGCCATTATCAGCAAAACGCCTTTTTCCAGCGGCAGCGCACCGCCGGACAAACCAGTGCCGGCGCCACGGGCAACGACGGGGACCTTGCGCTCATGACAGAGCCGCAGCACGCCCTGGACCTCTTCGATGTGGCGCGGCAGCACCACCAGCATGGGCGTGGTGCGGTAAGCGGAGAGTCCGTCGCATTCGTACGGCTTGAGCTCCTCGCGCTGATGCAGGATTTCCAGGTCGGGCAACTGGGTTTGCAAGGCCTGCAGCAGCGCGTTTTTGTCGACGTCAGGCAGGGCGCCGTCGACGCGTTCGTCGTAGAGAATATTCATCGTTCGTAGGCGACACTCGGTTGTTTTTATTAGAGGTCTGTTCCGATACGGCTGACTTGCATCATTAGGCCGACGCGTTCTACTGTCTATGGGGTGTTCAGCTGGTCGAACCAGTTCTTTGGGCGGGTTCTCATGGGCTATAGGGTAAAAGCCTTATAGGGCAATGGCTTATCAGCATGTCCGAACGGACGATTACATTGGTCTGAATCTGGTCATACCAGTGGGAGATTCGATGGAAAGCGTGGAAACGAGCCGCAACCCGCAGGTCGCCGACGTCGTCTGTGAGCGCATCGAACGCCTGATTGTCGATGGCGTACTCAAGACCGGGCAATTGTTGCCTTCGGAGCGCCGGTTGACAGAAAAACTCGGCGTCTCCCGGACTGCGCTTCGCGAGGGCTTGAAGCTGTTGCGCGCCCGCGGAATCATCAAGACCGAGCAGGGCAAGGGGTCCTTCGTGGCCGACCTGGCTGGGCATGGCTTGGCGTCGCCGCTGATGCACCTGTTCAGCTCGCAGCCACGCACACTCTACGACTTGTTTGAAGTGCGCAGCCTGCTTGAGGGCGAATCGGCGCGCTTGGCGGCCCTGCGCGGGACCGAGGCTGACTTCGTACTGATTACCCGCAGCTACGAGGCCATGCTCGACGCCCATAGCCGCCCCCTGGAAGCCAGCGTCCACGCCCGGCTCGACCATGCGTTTCACTTGGCGATCTGC
Source organism: Pseudomonas sp. R4-84 (assembly GCF_054130985.1). NCBI lineage: Bacteria > Pseudomonadati > Pseudomonadota > Gammaproteobacteria > Pseudomonadales > Pseudomonadaceae > Pseudomonas > Pseudomonas sp. R4-84. The sequence goes on along the minus strand of NZ_CP096390.1, from coordinate 3,186,138 downwards.
GAGGCCTCACATAACCCGGTGCTGGTGCAGACCTTGCGTTCGCTGACGGACTTGCTGCTCAGCTCAGTGTTTGCCTCGGTCAACAACCTCTACCACCGCGAACCGCAGAAGCGCCAGATCGACCGCCAACACGCCCGGCTCTACAACGCCGTGACCGGACGCCTGCCGGAGCAGGCACGCAAGGCGGCCATCGCCCACATCCAGAGCATTTGCGAAAACCTCAAGGAAATCGAAAACGAAGAACAACGCCTGGTGCGCGCCACGTTGCGGCTTGAGGGGTGGGTGTAGAGGCAGTGGCTGGCGGGAGCGCTAATGGATGGCTTTTCATCTTCCCGCCCCACGAAGTGGTCGTGGTAGTAAGCCGCGATGACGTTGCAACTGATGCCCGCATTTCCCAACGCCGTTGCGAAGGCTGCGGTCAAGCCGACGGCGTCCAGGGCGGAATGCACAGGCAAGGTGATGATGGATTGGGCCCCAGTGTCCAGGAATTTGCCGGCAGGCGTTGTAGGAACGGTTGCCGCCTGTAAATTACCGGCCTCGGGGGATCGAAGGGAGCAAAAATCCAAGCACCTCGTCCAGCAAAAGCTTCGGCGCTTCTTCCGCTATGTAATGCCCCGACGGTAGCGCTTTCCCTCGCACATCGGTCGCGACTTTTTGCCATTCCCCCAGCGGATCGAAGCAACGGCCCACGACGCCGTCCGCTCCCCACAGGGCCAACAATGGCACTGAGAGTTTTCGGCCGGCTTGTCGGTCGCTCTTGTCGTGCTCCAGATCGATGCTGGCGCTTGCCCGGTAGTCTTCACAAACACCATGAGCTGCGCCAGGGAGTGACAGGCAGCGCAGGTATTCGGCCAATGCTGAATCAGTGAAAGGCGCCATGCCAGCGCTGCGAGTGCCCATGACGCTGCGCAGATAGAGCTCCGGATCGGCCTCGATGAGCGTTTCGGGAAACGGGGCCGGGCGAATCAGGAAAAACCAGTGCCAATAGGCGCGGGCAAACGCTTCGTTGGTTTGCTCGTACATCGCCAATGTCGGAGCGATGTCCAGCGTGATCAAGCGCTTCACTGCATCCGGGTGATCCATCGCCATGCGATGGGCCACGCGTGCGCCTCGGTCATGCGCCAATACGTCAAACTTAACGAACCCCAGCGCGCGCATGAGCTCGAGCCCGTCCAGGGCCATTTGCCGCTTGGAGTAGGCGACGTGTTCTGCGTCGCCTGCCGGTTTGTCGCTGTCACCGTAGCCGCGAAGATCCGCCGCGATCACGGTGAAATGCTCCGCCAGGGGTTCGGCGACTTTGTGCCACATGACGTGGGTCTGGGGATGCCCGTGGAGCAAGAGCAGACCTTGGCCGCTCCCACCTTTGCGGTAGTTGACGGTAATGCCGTTGACTTGGCATCGGCCCGATTCAAATGAGGCGAACATCGCTTGGCTCTCCTGCTGATGGTGGCTTTTATTCTAGGCCCCTCGCGCCAAGGTGCTAAGGCACAGCGTGTGACCGCTTTCTTCACGAATCGTGTGCAACCTGGCGCACGTCTGGCACAGCTGTCACGGTGAATGCGACAACTGTCGCACGTCTTCGCAACCCGCCACACCAAGCGCAGCCCCCGTAGAACGGGGCTTGCAGAGCATTTCCCGACGGTGGCATGGGGGTTGCTCCTGCCTGAGTGCGCAGCGCAATGGCTTCGCTACTAATAAGAATCAGGAGTCCTCCCATGACACAGATTGGCCTCGCCGTGCCTACTGCTTCTCGGAACGCGCCCCTTCGCGCTCCCCTCAAGGCGCTATATGTCGTGCTGGCGCTTACCCTCAATACTGCTCCGAGCTGGGCCCAGGACATGCCGGCGAATGTCGACGGCAAGCGCATCATTGCCGCCGACCAGGAGCCCGGTAACTGGATGAGCACCGGTCGCACCTACGACGAACAACGCTACAGCCCGTTGAACAAGATCAGCGACCAGAACGTCGACCAGTTGGGGCTCGCCTGGAGCTACAAGCTGGACCTGGATCGCGGTGTCGAGGCCACGCCTATCGTGGTCGACGGCGTGATGTACACCACCGGCCCGTTCTCGGTGGTCTACGCCCTGGACGCCCGCGACGGCAGTTTGATCTGGAAGTACGACCCCAAGTCCGACCGCAACCGCGCCGGCGAGGCCTGTTGCGATGCGGTCAACCGGGGCGTCGCGGTGTGGAAGGGCAAGGTTTACGTGGGCGTGCTCGATGGTCGCCTGGAGGCCATCGACGCCAAGACCGGCCAGCGGGCGTGGTCGGTGGACACCCGTGCCGATCACTCGCGCAGCTACACCATCACCGGTGCGCCGCGCGTGGTCAACGGCAAAGTGGTGATCGGCAATGGCGGCGCCGAGTTCGGCGTACGCGGTTATGTCACCGCCTATGACGCCGAGACCGGCAAGCAGGCCTGGCGCTTCTTCACGGTGCCGGGTGACCCCAAGCTGCCGCCCGAAGACAAGGCCATGGAAATCGCCGCCAAGACCTGGCACGGCGACGCCTATGTGGCCCAAGGCGGTGGCGGCACGGCCTGGGACTCGTTTGCGTTCGACCCGGATCTGAACCTGCTGTACATCGGCGTGGGCAATGGTTCGTTGTGGGACCCGAAATGGCGGAGCCAGGCCAAGGGCGACAATCTGTTCCTGTCGTCCATCGTCGCGGTCAATGCCGATACGGGGGAATACGCCTGGCACTACCAGACCACGCCGGGTGACGCCTGGGACTACACCGCTACCCAGCACATGATCCTTGCGGAGCTGCCGATCGACGGAAAGCCGCGCAAGGTGCTGATGCAAGCGCCGAAGAACGGTTTTTTCTACGTGATCGACCGCGCCACGGGTGAGCTGCTGTCCGCCAAGGGCATCGTGCCCCAGAGCTGGACCAAGGGCATGGACATGAAGACGGGCCGGCCCATCGTCGATGACGAGAATGCCGCGTACTGGAAGGACGGCAAACGTAAACTGGTCACGCCGGCGTTCTGGGGCGCCCATGACTGGCAGCCGATGTCCTACAACCCGAACACCGGGCTTGTGTATATCCCCGCGCACATCATGTCCGCCTATTACGAGCACATCCCCGAGGCGCCGAAGCGCAACCCGTTCAAGAGTATGTATCAACTGGGCCTGCGTACCGGGATGATGCCGGAGGACGCCGATGGGCTGTTGGAAATGGCCAAGGGCTGGTCAGGCAAACTGATTGCCTGGGACCCGGTCAAGCAGCAACCGGCCTGGGAAGTGCCCTATGTGACGATCTTCAACGGCGGCACTTTGAGTACCGCCGGCAACCTGGTGTTCGAGGGCAGCGCCGACGGCCGTGTGATCGCCTACGCTGCCGACAGCGGCAAGAAACTCTGGGAGCAGCCGGCGGCCAGCGGTGTGATGGCGGCGCCGATTACCTACAGCGTGGACGGTGAACAGTACGTGACGTTCATGGCCGGTTGGGGCGGTGCCTTCTCGACATTCGCCGGAGCCTTGTCCCTACGCGCCGGGGTTCGGCCGTTCTCCCAGGTGTTGACCTATAAATTGGGCGGCACCGCGAAACTCAACGAGCCGGCGCCGCTCGCCGACGCCCCGAAACCGCCACCCCTGACCGGCGACCTGGCGGCAGTGGAGGCCGGCGGCAAGCTGTACGACGGCTACTGTTCTCAGTGCCACGGCATCCACGCGGTCAGCGGCGGTGTGCTGCCGGACCTGCGCAAGCTGACGGCGGAAAAGCACCAGATGTTCCTCGGCATTCTCTACGGCGGCCGAGTGCCGGACGGCATGCCGTCCTTTGCCGACGCCTTCACGCCGGAACAGGTGGAGCAGATCCACCAATACCTGATCAAGCGCGCCCACGACCTGCAGCAAGAAGGCGGGGTCTGGAAGACCTTCACCGCCAAATGAGCGCCCCCGCATTGTTTCGACCCTGACGCGAGAGCAAGCACATGACCGAGATCACCGATTACCAGAACTTCATCGCCAACGCTTTTGTTCCCAGCGACCCAAGCATCGAAGTGCGCAACCCGGCCAACGGCCGTTTGCTCGCACGGGTCCCCGAAGCCAGTGGCGAGCAAGTCGAAGCGGCCATTGCCGCAGCGCGCAAGGCGCAAAAAAGCTGGGCAGCTCGTCCGGCCATCGAGCGCGCCGGTTACTTGCGAAAAATCGCCACGAAAGTGCGCGACAACGCCGAACGCCTCGCCCATATCATCACCGCCGAGCAGGGCAAAGTGCTGGGATTGGCGCGGGTGGAAGTCAACTTCACCGCCGATTACCTGGACTACATGGCCGAGTGGGCGCGGCGCCTTGAGGGAGAGGTGCTGACCAGCGACCGTGCCGGCGAAAGCATCTTCCTGCTGCGCAAGCCCCTGGGCGTAGTGGCCGGGATTCTGCCGTGGAATTTCCCGTTCTTCCTGATTGCTCGCAAAATGGCCCCGGCGCTGGTGACCGGCAATACCATCGTGATCAAGCCCAGCGAAGAAACCCCCATCAATTGCTTCGAGTTTGCTCGCCTGGTGGCTGAGACCGACCTGCCGGCCGGTGTGTTCAACGTTGTCAGCGGCACGGGGGCGACCGTGGGGCATGACTTGACCCGTCATGCCGGCATCGACTTGATCAGCTTCACCGGCAGCGTCGGCACCGGCTCGCGAATCATGGCGGCGGCAGCGCCAAACATCACCAAACTCAACCTGGAGCTCGGTGGCAAGGCGCCGGCTATCGTGCTGGCGGACGCCGACCTGGACCTCGCGGTCAAGGCCATCACGGCTTCGCGGGTGATCAACACAGGGCAAGTCTGCAATTGCGCCGAACGGGTGTACGTCGAGCGCAAGGTCGCCGATCGGTTCATCGAGCAGATTGCTGCCTCGATGGCCGCGACCCGCTACGGCGACCCGCTGGCCGAGGACAATCTGGACATGGGGCCGCTGATCAACCAGGCGGCCCTGGACAAGGTTGCGCGAATGGTCACGGTCGCGAAGGGAGAGGGGGCCGAAGTGGTCACGGGCGGCGCGGTGGCCGACAAGGGCCAGGGTTTTCACTATCAGCCGACGGTGCTGGCCGGGTGCGGCGGCGAGATGGCGATCATGCGCCAGGAGATCTTCGGCCCGGTACTGCCGATCCAGATTGTCGACGACCTGGACGAAGCCATTGCCCTGGCCAATGACAGCGAATACGGCCTGACTTCATCGATCTACACCCGCAGCCTGAGCGCGGCCATGCGCGCCAGCCATGAGCTCGATTTCGGTGAGACCTACATCAATCGAGAAAACTTCGAAGCGATGCAGGGCTTCCATGCGGGGGCGCGCAAGTCTGGTATTGGCGGCGCGGACGGCAAGCACGGCTTGTATGAATACACCCATACCCATGTGGTTTACATCCAGGTCTGATCGGACGGCAAAAAATGCCGGCACCCGCAAGGGCGCCGGCATTTTCATGGGCATATCAGAACTGGTCGTTGGGCGCGACGACGCCGTGCTTTTTCATCTTGCGGTACAGCGTGGAGCGAGAGATGCCCAGTTCGGTAGCGGCGGCGCTGATGTTCCAACGATGCTGACGCAAGGTCGCCAGCAAGCGGCGGGCCTCTTCGTCGCCCAACTGTTCGCCCAGCTTGCCGGACAACGGTGTGGTGTTGTTGGGCAATGACAGCCGCCGTGGCGCCAGCACTTCGCTGGGCAAGCAGTCCAAGTCGATGACCCCGTCTTCGGCCAGGGCTACCGCGTAACGCAGGGCGTTGAGTAATTGGCGGATATTGCCAGGCCACTGATAGTCGAGCAGGCATTGGCGGGCGTCCGCGTTCAGCCGTAGCTCGCGAGTTTCGTCCTGAGTCGCGAGTAATTGATCGATCAGCGCGGCGCGATCACTGCGTTCGCGCAAGGCGGGCAGCGCCAGGTTCATGCCGGCGAGGCGATAGAACAAATCTTCGCGAAAGCGCTTCTCGCCGATCATCGTGGGCAGGTCCTGGTGAGTCGCCGAGATGACCTGGACGTCCAGCGTCACCGGCACTTCAGCCCCCAGCGGCGCGATTTCCCGCTCCGCCAGTACCCTCAGCAAGCGGGTTTGCAAATGGGCGGGCATGTCGCCAATCTCATCGAGAAACAGCGTGCCGCCGTTCGCCAGCTCCAACTTGCCCTTCATGCCTTTTCGGTTGGCGCCGGTAAAACTGCCGGCGCGATAGCCGAACAGTTCGCTTTCGATCAGCGTCTCCGGGATCGCCGCGCAATTGAGCGCAACGAAAGGTCCTGCGCGACGATGGCTGGCCTGGTGGATGGCTCGGGCGAAAGCTTCCTTGCCGGTGCCGGTTTCGCCGGTAATCAAAATAGGGATGCCTTTGTCGATCACCTTGCGCACCCGCCGCACGCTCTGTTGCAGTTGAGGGTCGAGGCCGGCAAGTTGTTGCAGCTCCGGGTGAGCGTCAAGGGCAGGGCGGGCGATGGGGCGCGGGCGGTGCTGTTGGGATGGAATCCGCAGGCCGACCTCCAGCAGCGCTTCATCGCGAAGGCCACGCAAACGCACGCCCTGGGCGCCGCCATTGGTGAGTTTCAGCAATTCGTCCATTGTGGTGGGAAGCAGGCGATCGATGGGCGTGCCCAGCAACCGCGGCCCCTGAGCCAGCTCCAGGGCGACAAATGCCGCACGGTTGGCCCCGATGACGCGGCCGTTTTCATCGAGCGCCAGCAATTGCTCGTTGGCCAGGTCGGCGATTTCATCCAGGGGCTTGAGGGACAAGGTCAAGCGGTCGCGGTAGCTCTGGCGAAAATGTGCGTTCTCGATCAGACGCGCATACATGATCACCAGTTGCAGCGTCAGGTATTGGCTTTCCCGGGGGCCTGCGCTGTTCATGCAGGTCGCATTGAGGCAACCGCGCAACAGGCCTTGGGCATCGAAAATGGGCGCCACCGAACAGCTCAGGCTGAAATTGGACGCCAGGAAATGCTCCTCCCGATGAATGATCAACGGCTGCGCGGCTGCCAGCGTGGTGCCGATGCCATTGGTCCCCACCACCGATTCCTCCCACTGCGCACCCACCACCAGCCCGGACTGCGTATAGATGTCGTGCTGGTCGGGCAGTCGGGAATCCAGGGTAATGCCGCGCTCGTCGCTCAGCAGCACGGCAAAACCGGCGGGCACCACGCGCCGGGCCAGACCGCTGACGCCTTGGCTGGCGATGGAAAGATATTGCTGGTGCTGTTCCTGATGACGCCGGATGTCCTCGGCGCTGAGGATGTTCTTGCGGCTCGCCGCGCCAGGGTCGAGCCGGTGCTCCACGACGCTGCGGTACCAGGACTGGGCGATGACGCCATCGGGCTTCAGGCCGCGTCCGGAAAAATGATCGTTGACGAAGGCTGCCAGTTCGCTCGGGATAGGCTGCGCGCTATGCAGGGTCATGAAATGCTCCATCAGGCGTGAATCCCGCGAAGGGGCTTCACGGCGATCTTGTTATTGGACGATGGCCGCCGTTGCAAGTATCTACCATAGACGCTGGCGCGTAAGTTTTCATCGTTGGGTTGAAGGTCCGGATCCGATTCACCTCATCCTCAGAAAAACGCTCAGCGCCCGGACGATGTCGCGGGACGCTTGATCCGCAATGCGCCCTGGCACCTGGTCGAACATATGGGGCGCGCCGGGATAGACATGAAGTTCGGTGGCAACGCCTGCGCGAATCAGCCTCATTGCAAAATCGACGTCCTCCTCGAGGAACAAATCTTGAGAACCGACCGAAATGAACGTCGGTGGCAGGTTACGCAGGTCTGGTTGCAGCGCCGGTGAGAACAGACCCACACGATCGTCGTCCAGGGGGGCGCCCCCGCGAAGGCACTGCCAGCAGAACTGATTGGGCTCCGGCAGCCAACTGAATGTGTCTGTGTCGCGGCTCGGGTAGGGTGATTGCGTCGAGCCTGTGCGGTGATCGAGCATGGGATAGACGAGCACCTGGCCGACGATCGGATACCGCGCTTTGTCGCGAGCCATGATGGCCAATGCGGCGGCCAGCCCGCCACCGGCGCTATGACCCATGACCGCAATGCGTCGGGGATCCAGGCCCAGGTCCTGGCTGTTTTCGAACAGCCAGGCGAGGGCGCTGTAACAGTCGTCGAGGGGCGCTGGAAAGGGATATTGGGGCGCCAGTCGATAATCCACTGCAACGATGTACGCACCTGACTCGTCGGCCAGGTCGGCCAGAAAGTCATCGGCCATTTCGGGGCTTCCGAGTACGAAGCCACCGCCATGGATAGACAGGATCGCCGGCAGGTTCGCATCAGGCTCGAGGCCTTCCGGCCGGTAGACGCACAGGCGCAGGCGTTCGTCATCGGTGCCTGGAATCCACCGCACTTCGCATCGCGCGCGGTGCTCGGGTTTGAAGGTCGAATGTACTCGGGCGCGGATGGCCGGTAGCGTGCCCACCGACCATTGTTCCGCACCCGAGGCCACAAGACCGCGGAATATGGGATCGAGCCATTCATCAGACATCAGGTTTCGCTCCCCTTTGCTTGGAGCCGCCGGGTACCCGTCGCCGATACCCGGCGGTTTGCTGTTAAAGCCAGGCTTTGATTTGCGCGCAAACGGCCTGGGTGGAAATGCCGTAGCGATCATGCAGTGTCGGCAGCGCGCCTGCGTCGAGGAAGGCGTCTGGCAATGCAATTTGTCTGAACGTCGGCGTCACCCCGTTGCGCAGCAGGACCCCGGCAACCGCTTCGCCCAGCCCGCCGATGATGGAGCTGTTTTCTGCGGTCACCACCAATCGTCCCGGCTTTCTGGCCTCGGCAAGCAGGGTATGTTCATCCAGCGGCTTGATGGTCGGCATGTGCAATACCGCGACATCGACGCCGTCTGCCTGCAGTTGCTTGGCGGCTTCCAAGGCACGCATCGTCATCAGCCCAGTGGAAATGATCAGCACGTCGTTGCCGGTGCGCAGGGTCTTGGCCTTGCCGATCTCGAACGTGTAGCCGTATTCGTCCAGCACCAAGGGTACGTTACCGCGCAACAAACGCATGTAGACCGGGCCTTGGTGGGCGGCGATGGCGGGCACGGCCTGTTCGATTTCCAGCGCGTCACAGGGATCGACAATCATCAGGTTGGGCATGGCGCGAAATATCGCCAGGTCGTCGGTGGCCTGGTGGCTCGGACCATAACCGGTGGTGAGACCCGGCAAGCCACAGACGATCTTGACGTTGAGGTTTTCCTCGGCAATTGCCATGCAGATGAAATCGTAGGCCCGACGGGAAGCGAACACCGCATAGGTCGTGGCAAACGGCACGAAACCTTCCCGGGCCATGCCCGCCGCAGCGCTCATCAGCAATTGCTCAGCCATGCCCATCTGGTAGAAACGGTCCGGATGGGCCTTGGCGAAGATGTGCAGGTCGGTGTATTTGGACAGGTCGGCGGACAGCCCGACGATGTCCTGGCGCTGGTCCGCCAATGCGGCCAGTGCATGGCCGAATGGCGCAGGTTTCGTCGCTTGGCCCTCGGCCGCGATCGAGGCAATCATCGCCGAAGTGGTCAGGCGTTTTTTGCCCGGCTCGATTTTCGCGTTCGATGTATTGGCGGCGTTGCTCATGAGTGTCTTCCTTCTTCGAGGTTGTTCAGCGCCAGGTCCCACTCGTGTTCTTCGACGCGGATGAAATGGGTCTTTTCGCGGTTCTCCAGGAACGGCACACCCTTGCCCATGCGTGTATCGCAAATGATCACCCGAGGCACGCTGGAGGAGTGGTTGCGCGCGGCATCGAAGGCCGTCACCAAGGCGTCCAGGTCGTTGCCGTCGACGCGCTGGGTGAACCAGCCAAACGCTTGCCAGCGGTCAACGATCGGCTCGAACGAGAGGATCTCGCTGGAGTATCCATCGGCCTGCTGGTTGTTGACGTCGACGATTGCGATCAGGTTGTCGAGCTTCCAGTGCGAAGCGGACATCACCGCTTCCCAGGTCGAGCCTTCGTTCAATTCGCCGTCCGATAGCAGGTTGTAGACGAAAGCCGACGAGCCTTTGCGCTTGAGGCCCAGGCAGGCGCCTACCGCGATGCCCAGCCCTTGGCCGAGGGAGCCTCCGGTTATTTCCATGCCCGGCGTGTACGCCGCCATGCCCGACATGGGCAGCCGGCTGTCGTCCGCGCCGTAGGTTTCCAACTCATCGAGCGGAACGATCTGGGCCTCGATCAATGCCGCGTACAACGCAATCGCGTAGTGGCCGATGGAGAGATAGAAGCGGTCACGTTGCTCCCACTCAGGGTCATGGGGTCGAAAGCTCATGGCGTGGAAGTACGCGACCGCCAGCAGGTCGGCGGCGCCCAGGGCCTGGCCGACATAGCCTTGGCCTTGCACCTGCCCCATGCGCAGCGCGTGATGACGAATGTTGTGGGCGCGGTCGGCCAGGGACAGGGTTGAAGCAGGTGAAAGCGAGCGAGTCATGGTGGAACTCCGGTGACTTAACGATTGACCAGGGCGGCAGGAATGCGCAGCACCAACGAGGCGCCGCCCAGCAGTACGCCGGTGATCAGGTACATGCCGATGGCGCTGGAGCCGGTTTGCGTGGTGATCCAACCAATCAGGTAGGGCGAGCAGAAGCCGGCGAGGTTGGCGAAGCTGTTGACCGCCGCGATGCCTGCGGCGGCGGACACCCCGCCGAGCAGGGTCGTGGGCAGCATCCAGAACATCGAGGAGGCGGACAGGATGCCGGACGCCGCCAGGCACAGGCTCAGGATGGACAATAAGATGTTGCCTCCCAGCAGCGCGGCGAGCGTCAGGCCGATGGCACCGGCAATCATTGGTGCAATCAGGTGCCAGCGTCGCTCGCGGTGTTTGTCGCCGCTGCGGCCGATCAACAACATGGCCGCAATCGCGCAAAGGTAGGGCAGGCTGGTCAGGAAACCAATGTGCAGCGGATTGGAAACCCCGGCGTTGCGCACCAGCGTCGGCAGCCAGAAAGTAATGGCGTATTGGCCCATGACCACGCAGAAGTAAATACCGGCCAACAGCCACAGGCGGCGGTCCCGGACGAACTCGCCCACCGAGGCATGGGTGACCTTCTGCTGGTTGTCCTCGGCCAGCTCACGGCTGACCAGCGCTTTCTCTTCGTCGTCCAGCCAATGGGCCTGATGCACGCCATCCTTGAGGTAACTCAGCACCAGCAACCCGACAACGACGGTGGGAATGGCCTCGAGCACGAACATCCACTGCCAACCGGCCCAGCCGTGCACGCCGGCGAAATGGTTCATGATCCAGCCCGACAGCGGGCCGCCCACCATGCCCGACAACGGGATGGCGATAAACCAGAGCACGGTCATGCGCGCACGCCGGTAGGACGGGAACCAGTAGGTGAGGTACAGCAGCAAACCCGGTGCCAGCCCTGCTTCGGCGACCCCGAGCAGAAAGCGCAAGGCATAGAACTGCCAAGCGGTCTCAACGAAGGCGAACAGCGCGGAAATGATGCCCCAGGTGATCATGATTCGCGCGATCCAGACGCGAGCGCCGACCTTGTGCAGGATGACGTTGCTGGGTACTTCGCAGAGGAAGTAGCCGATGAAAAACATCCCCGCGCCCAGTCCGTAGACGGTTTCGCTGAGCGCCAGGTCGTTCATCATCTGCAGCTTGGCAAAGCCGACGTTGACCCGATCCAGATAGGCGCACAAATAGCACAGCATCAGGAAGGGCATCAGCCGCCAGGCCGTTTTCCGGTAGGCATTGGAGCGCACGGTCGAAACCGCTTCGAGCGACAAAGTAGTCATGATGGCCTGATCTCTTGTTTTTATTGACCGCCAGGCAAACAGCCCGGCAGGGGTCTTCGATCCAGAACCGCACGGGCCGCACTGGCCCGCCCAGATACATCAGTGAATCAGCATTCCGCCGTTCACATCCAAGGTGATGCCAGTCAGGTACGAGGATAAATCGCTGGCCAGGAACAGGGCCGCGTTCGCGACGTCCTGGGCCTCGCCTAGGCGACCTAACGGAATGCCGTCGATGATGGCGTGGCGACGCTCATCCTGCATGAGGCCGCCGGTGATGTCGGTGTGGATCAGGCCCGGGGCGATGGAATTGACCCGCACCTTGTCCGGACCCAATTCGCGGGCCATTGCCTTGGCCAGGCCCAGCACACCGGCCTTTGCGGCGCTGTAGTGCGGCCCACCAAAGATGCCGCCACCACGTTGGGCAGACACCGAAGACATGCAGACGATGCTGCCGCCTTGCTGCTCGCGCATCAGCGGGATCACCGCCTGCGACATGAGCAAGGTGCCGCGCAGGCTGACGTCCAATACCTTGTCGTAGTCCGACCCGCGAATGTCGAGGGTTTTGAGGGGTTGGGTGATGCCAGCGTTGTTGACGAGAATGTCGATGCGGCCGAAATGTTCGATGGCCCGTGAGACGGCCCGTTGGACCTGCGCTTCATCGGCGACATTGGCCGCAAGGCCGAGATGGCCTTCGCCCAGAGCGTTGGCGGCATCGCGTGCGGCGGATTCGTCCAGGTCCAGAATCACGACGCGGGCGCCGTGCTGCGCGAACGTCGTAGCGGTGGCGCGGCCAATGCCACGGGCGGATGCGGCGCCAGTAATGATCGCGACTTTGCCTTGGAGAAGCATGGGGAGATACCTCGTATTTGTTTTTATTGGGTCGATTCGGAAAAAACCGATGACTTAGCTTCGTCTTGGTCCCCTGGCTGAGCAATGGCCTAAAAGTCATTCAGTGCTGAAAAAAATTCAGCGCTCGTTTGCTTGCGGTTGGAAGGTTTCACGGCGAAGCTCAACAATCATTAGAGCTATTGTCGAGTGATCTGCCATGCGTACCGACGCCGATGCACCCTTGATTCTCCCACCGCTGAAAGCCATTCAGGCTTTTGAGCAGGCGGCCCGGTTCAGCAACGTCGCCAGGGCAGCGGAAGTGCTGGACCTGACGCCCTCCGCGGTCAGCCATCAATTGGCGAAACTTGAAGCGATGATTGGCCGGCAGTTGTTTGTGCGTGCCGCGCGAGGCGTAACGCTCACGCCCGTGGGAGAGCAATACCTGAAGGAGGTTTCAGGGATCCTCCATAGCCTGGCCGTCGCCACCGAGCGCGCGGCCAGCGACGTGAGCCTGGACTGTTTGCGTCTGCACTCGGCGCCCAGCTTCGGGTTGTTGTGGTTGATGCCGAGGCTGGAAGCGTTCCGCGCCTGCAACCCTGACATCCAAATCAACCTTTCGTGCTCCTACGAATCGCTGCATTTCAGTCGGGACAAGATTGACGTGGACATCCGCCACGGCACTGCAAACTGGCCCAGTTATGAAGTGCGCACCGTCCAGAACGAAACCTTCGCGGTATTGGCTTCGCCGAAACTGCTCGCACAATGTCCGATCCGCAGCGCGTCCGATTTATTGAATTGCGACCTGGTGCTGTCCGAAGCCACTTTGCTCAAATGGCCGCAATGGTTTGCGCAACATGGCCTGGCGCGCCCGGAGAAGCCTTACGCCTTGAGTTTCGATCGGTCGTACATGTCGCTGGAGGCCGCCAGTCATGGATTGGGCTTCGCCTTGGAAAGCACATTGCTGGCGCAAAAATATCTGGCGAGCGGCAGCCTGGTCGAGGTGGCGCCCGAGGCGCTCAGCGCGCCTGTGGCTGCCCACCACCTGGTATTCCCGAAAGCCCAGTCGAGCTTCCCCCGCGTCCGGCGTTTCCTGGAGTGGATGGAAAGTGAGCTGGGGCAGGGCTTCGCGTATTGACGGGTCAGGGAGACTGCCCCTGGGCGGTGGCGGTCGACGGCTTTAGGGCAGTAACAGTCGGATCATTTAGGGTGCTTGCGGCGTTTCCAATGCGCAACCGGTGAGGTTTATCGAAGAAAAACGGCCCGCCCAACGATGCGCCTCACGAAACTGTTGAATGGCTGATCGGTCGCTTCGACTGGCAAGCGCTTCAGTGGCGGCTTTTCGCAGGTCCGTGTCTTCATCCAAGATCCAGACCCCCGGTTCCTTGTCTCGCAAGGCCATTTCACCGAAGCGGGTTGTGAGGACGGGCAGGCCGAGGGCGCGGTACTCGTAGTATTTGATCGGGTCGACCGAAGCGGTCAGGCGGTTGAGCTTGAACGGGATCAAACCCACCGAAAACGTGGCCATGGCGGCGATCGCACCGGCATGGGAACACTCGGGGAATAGTTCGATGTTGGCGGGCAAGACGCGACGCGGTGGAGTGAACAGAGGGCCGATCAGTTTGATCCGGTTTCCAGGATTGGCCTGGGCGAGCGCGATCACCAGATCCCAATCGAACCAACGACCCAGCGTGCCGACGTAGCCGATCACTTGTTGTTTGGGGCCCAGGTCGAGGCTTTCGACCGGTGCCAGTCGCTGCATGTCGCAGGCGTTGAGGGCCAGTTCTATCTGGTCGGTCATGCCCAGGAGCTTGTCGCGAAGGGGGCTGGACGATGCCAGCACTTTATCCACCCGTTGGATGAGCTGCGTCTGGCGACGTGCCATCGACCTGCGTGACAGGCCCTGGTAGAAGGCCGGAAAATCGTCCATGGCATCGTAGACGGCACGGCTTGCGGGTATGCGCGCCAACAGTTGCAAGGCCAGTTCCGAAGGCTTTGCAATACACATCATGCAAGGCTTTTCTGCGGAAAATGCCATGACCTCCCTGAACAGGTTGCGCCACAGCCGCTTGAGCACCAGCGCCGAGCCGGGAAGGGGTTCGATGGGAAGACTGTGGGGTTTGCAGACCCGCAACCAGGCAGGGGCGTTGGTGTTTTGCGGGTTGGCAACAGGTGGCTTGCGCCTGAAATCATCGAGTGTTGGCAAGCGCGTCGGATACGGATCGATCCAAAGCACCGTTGCCCCGGTCCGGTGGTGATACCAGTCGACGAAGTGATGGGGGCGCTGGCTGAAGCTGGCCCATGGCACCGGCGACAGGTAGATCATCCGCATGACTGCAAGTGCTGCCTCAAGACTTCGACGATGCGGGCTGCGGCCTTGCCGTCGCCATAGGGAGAAACCCCGCGTGCCATGCTCTGATAGGCCTGGGGATCATCGAGCAGGCGCTGTGCCTGTTCGACGATGGTGGTCCGGTTGGCGCCCACCAGCTTGACCACGCCGAGGTCGACCGCCTCCGGGCGCTCGGTTTCCTCTCGCAGCACCAGCACCGGTTTGCCCAGGGCCGGGGCTTCTTCCTGCACGCCCCCCGAATCACTGATGATCAAGTACGAGCGCTTCATGGCCGCGATGAACGGCGCGTAGTCCAAAGGTGCGCAGAGGAGGATGTTCGGGGTCTGGCCGAGCAGGCGGTGCGCGACATCCTTGACGTTTGGATTGGGGTGGACGGGATAGAGTATTTGAATGCCTGGATTGCGTTCGGCCAGGCGCTTGAGGGCCTGGCAGATATCCTGGAACGGCTCGCCGAAGTTCTCCCGGCGATGGGAGGTGACCAGTACCAGGCGTTTGCCGGGGTCCACTGGGACGTCCAAGTCGCAGTCCTGTGCCGCGGTCATCAGCAAGGCATCGATCACGGTGTTGCCCGTCAGGGTGACGGCGCTGGCGTCGACGCCTTCGCATAGCAGGTTGTCGACGGCGCGCTGGGTTGGCGCGAAATGCCAGCGGGTCAGTTTGCCGGCGATCACCCGGTTGGCTTCTTCGGGGAACGGATTGAAGATGTCCCCGGTCCGCAGGCCCGCTTCGACATGGCCAAAGGGAATGCGCAAGTAGAAACACGCCAGTGCGGCGGACATGACCGTGGTCGTGTCGCCTTGCGCCAGCACGACATCCGGCTTTTCCGACTGCAGCACGCCGTCGAGTTCAAGCAGCAAGCGTGAGGTCAATGTTGCCAATGACTGATCGGGCCGCATGATGTCCAGGTCCAGGTCGGCTGTGATTGCGAAGCCCTCCAGTACCTGGTCCAACAGGGCTCGGTGCTGGGCGGTGGCTAGCACCCGGCAAACGATATTCCTTTCGGCTTGCAGCGCCTTGATCACGGGAGCCATCTTGATCGCTTCCGGGCGCGTACCGACGATGCAAAGTACCTTACGAGTCATGCCTTCTGATTTCCTATCGTTGTGGCAAGTGAGCGGGCTATCCGGTCCGCGTTGGCCATGAGCGTCAGCGTGTGGGATTTTTCCGTCAGGCTGGGCAGGCAGGCCCCGTCGACAATATGCACGCCGCCAAGGCCCGCGACTTCGCCCAGGTTATCGGTCTGTCCGATCTTGGGCACCGAGTGCATGGGCAGGGTTCCCGCGTAATGAATATCGGCCCCGGGCCCGCCGGGGGTGAAGCTCATGGGCATCAACAGCGCGCCCATTTTCCAGTAGATCCGCCGCAGCTTTGCTTCGGCAGCCTTCATGAGCCGGGGCAGCTCGGGGTGGATTTGGCCGGTGACGCTCAACGAACCATCGGGGCGCAAGCGCGCTGTGTTGTGGGACAAGTGCCCCGGCAGGAAAAGGTTCCCCACCAGGCAGGCGCTGAGCAGGTTCTTCAGCAGTTCGATGCTGTGGCGTTTGTCCAGGGGTATCCGGCTGACGAACTCGCTCATCGGCAAGCCTGTGGTGCTGAACGTCGAGCCAAAGGCCGTGGCATTGGCCGAAAGCTCAAGGGCGAACGAAAGCTGCCCCAGGCCAAAGGTCGGCCCCCTTGGAGTGCCGAGCATTCTGGGCAGCCATAGCACAAAGGCCGCCGTTGGCGATGAGAGCAATGGTATCGGGGCCAAATGGTTCAGGCGCTTGAGGGCGAGCCGGGTCGAGGCCAGGGTGCCCGCCGCCAGCAGCAGGCGTGTTGCGCAGAAACGCCGGGCGGAACGACGATCACTGATCACCCATGAACCGTCCTGCCTCAGCAGGTCGTCCACCAGAAAGCCCTGGATATGCTGGAAGCCGGGGTACTGCTTGAGCTTTCCCAACTCTTGCGAGGCGCTGTACAGGGCCTGGTTGTGACAGCCCCACAAACAGTTTCCAGACAAGTCGCAAGCCCTGCGCTCGTCCAGGGGCTGGCTCAGCACGGCAACCCTGGAGCGGCCGAGGCGAAACCCCAGTTCAGGAAACGCCGGTCGGCGCCGCGCGTATCGATCGAGCAAGCGTTGGTGCAAAGCGTCCAGCGGCAGGGGCGGTTGCGACCACTCATCGAGGCCGAAGTAGCTCGACAGGTCATCGTCGATTCGGCCACTGATACCGATCCGGCGCGCGACCGTTTCGTAGGACGCCTGCATCTCGGAATAATCGATGGGCAGCCCGGCAAAGTCGCTGGCGCCAAGCGTCGCCACGCCGCAGCCCCAGGCATTGGACAGGCCACCCGTTGCCAGTGAGCCGACGCCGATGAAGTGGTCGGTCTCGATGCGGTTGCCGGCGCTGAATCCATCGAAGACATGGGCGTGGGTCGGTGTCTTCAGCTTGGGCGACACAGCCTCCTGTTGGTTCAGGGCGTGGAAGTTTTCGCCGATCATCCATTTCCATTGATGCTCGTCGTTTGCCCGTGCGTCGAGGAATGGGCGACTCGGTAGTACCGGTGAGCCGATGTCGGCCTGGGCATCGACCATGAGGACCTTCAGGCCCGCCTTGACCAACGGGTAGGCAGCCGAAGTCCCGGCCGGGCCACTGCCGACGATGATCACATCGAATTCAGGCGTCACGGTGGGCTTCACTTTCACGCAGCAGTTGGCGGGCAAGGGGACGGCACGCCAGCGCCGCCAGTTTCCACGCCAGGGCCTTGAGCACGGCCACGCCCAGCGCAACCAGCGTCCCGACCAGTCGGCCCGGTGGCTGGGCGCCGAGAAACACCTGCGCGCCCCGGGGGCTGGCTTCGGCGATACCCAGTGCCACCTGCAGGCGCCAGGCCAGCTCCTGGCCATCGGATGACTGCTGGGGGCCAGGGTCGTCCAGCAGGGCCAGTAGAATAGGCCAGCGCATCAACAAGCGGGAGTGGACGGCAGGTCGGGTTTTGCCAGCGTGCTCCAGTGCCCTGGCGTAGCGAATGACCAAGCTTGTTGGCGGGGGCCGTTTGAGCAGATAACTCAAGAGCACCCCGGCTTCCCGGAGAAGGCCCCGACGTTGTCCATGGCCGGAGCGGTGCATGCCATGGGCAAGGGGACGCAACCGGATGCCTATTTCTTGCAGGGAGTGCTCGCTGTCCATGGGTGGCAGCTGGACCAGGGAGAAAATTCGCGTCAGGCCCAGTTTCATACTCAAGGATTGTCCCAGTGACCGGCGCAACAGCCTGAGCAATGCCACCGGTACGGGGATGGGCAGGCGCGTGGCACGGACCCGGTGCGTCGCGATCGACATCAGGAAGTGGCCAAAGGTAATCGGTCGCGCGGCGCCCAGGTTAAGGATTTCGGCACGAATGTCGTCCCGCTCGACAACGGCCAGAATGGAGGCCGCGAGGTCGTCGACATGAATGGGTTGCACCCGAGGCGCCGGCAGGAGGACCGGTATGAACGGGCTTCGGCGAACCAGCCCGCACAACAGGCCGAAGAGCCCACGTTCGGGCCCGCCATAGACTTGGCCGGGGCGGACCACGGTGCCGCCGGCGGCGAGCACGTCTTGTTCAATGCGCCATTTCGTCCGGCCATAAACGCTGGGAGCCGCGGCCTCGGCGGTTTGACTGGAAATGAAAACAAACTTGGCCGAGCCTTGTCGGGCACAACGAATCAGCGCCTGGGCCGCTCTGAGTTCTTCGTCCGGGTCGGTGTGGGCAGTGTCGGTAGCCAGGTGGATCAGCGCCTGGGTACCGGCGGGGCATTCGGGGGCCGGGCCCCGCAGGTCATAGGGAAGCCAGGCATGAGCGGCGGCGCACGGCCGGCGGGTGGCGCAAATGACCTCGTGCCCGCTTGCCGCCGCAAGGGCTGACAAACGTTGTCCGATGTAGCCAGTCGCGCCGGTGATCACCAGTTTCATGCCTCAAATGCCCTCGGCTCGGTCAGCGGGCGTGCGCGTATTGGAATGAAAAACGAACAGTTTGCTGATCCAATAGGTCAAGGCCACGCAGACCACGTCGCAGACAAATTTCACCGGGGCAGGGCTGTCGACGAAATACAGCCCCACGCTGAACAGCGCCGAAGCGACCGGGATATTGATCGCCAGCAAAGAGAAATAACGCACCGCTTGGGCCTTGGCGCTGCCATGGGACGACTGGAACGTGAAGTGCCGATGCAAGAAAAACGCGAACACGCCGGCGATGCCTTTGCCAGCGATGTTGGCCAGGATGGGGTGATCTTCGAATAGCGCGACCAACAGCACGAAAGCGCCCATGTCCAAGGCATAGGCGATGAGTTGGATGGCGCCGTACTTGATAAAGGTCAAGACGATCTCCTGAGCACCACAATGTGATGCAGCGCCAGTAGCCGTCGCAACGGATGCAGTAGTTTCTCCATGACTTTGAGCGCGGGGATCAGTGCGTCAGGCAATAACTGGCGGAAGTTCAGGCCGCCGGAAATCAAATAGCGCAGGTAATTGCCGCATATCTCCTGATGGACGATTTCCAGGCCAGGGTACTTGCGTTCGAATGCTTGCCTGTCGCGTACGAAGATGATGTAGCTCAGGGCCTGGTTGGCGCCGTTCATGGGGCCGGTCGACGGCGTTTCCCAGGACGGGAAGTGCCGGTCGAACCCTTCCGACTTGAACAGGCGCTTGTAGAGAAACGCGGCAAAGGGACCGTGGAAGGGCTCGATCAAAATGACGCCGCCGCCAATCTTGAGGGTCCTTTGCAACTCGGTGAAAAACCGATCGGGATGAGGAAAATGGTGAAAACAGTTTTGGCCGTAAAAGGCTCTGACCGATTGATCGTCCAGGCTCATGGCCTCGGCATTCAGTGCCATGTCCAGTTGTTCGGTGCAGACAACGTCGGTGGCCAGTACCTCGGGGTATGAGTCGCGCATGGGCGCGATGCCGGCGCCCAATTCCACTTCAAGGCCCTCGACTCTGAAGTAGCGCGCTGCCAGGCGATGAAACGTGTGGTGGAACTCCACGAACACTTCGCGCAGCATCCGCTTGCGCGCCAGTACTTTGCCGTGAAGATCAAGGCGCTCGATGCCATCGACATCCAGTGCCTTGAGCGACGGGTCCGATAAAAAATCCCTTAGCGCTTTAATGAGTTTTCTTCCCGCAGTGATGTGGCTTTACTACGCCTGGAATGTCGTGGCCTGCTAGGCACCGAGGCGATGTCGTAACCGAGGAACGCCATGATCAATTGCAACCCCATGAGCATGGGCAATGCGCTGAGCATCACGGTTCCGGCGGGTGTCGCAACGCCGTTCTGCGCCGAATCGAACCAGTGGTAACCGCCGAAGAGGATGCCGAACAAGAACATCAGGATCCCGATCGGCAACTCGATCGAAGCCAGGGACATGTCGCGCAAGTAGTAGTTATAGAGCACGCGCTTGGTGAAGTTGCGCAGATGTTTGAACAGGAACTCGCCAATGATTTTCGAGATCTTGAGGTGGCTGACTTCGTCGCCGTATCGGGCCTCCATTGGAATATCCACCACCACGGCGCGCACGGTGTTCAGGCGGAACAGGATGTCCGTCTCGAAGAAATAGCGCTCGCTGACCTTGTCCAGGGGCAACAGCCTGGCGACGTCGCGGTGAATCGCCGTGTAGCCGTTGGTGGGGTCGAACAGGTCCCAGTAACCCGTCGACAGTTTGGCCATCAGCGACAATATGGCGTTGCCAAACAGGCGAAGCCGCGGCATCGACTGGACTTCCTCCAGATTGAAAAACCGGTTGCCCTTGGTGTAGTCGGCTTCACCGGCGAGGATCGGCTCGATGAACAGCGGTATCAGGGCCGGGTCCATCTGGCCGTCGCCGTCGACTTTGACGATGATGCTCGCACCGTCGGCGAGGGCGGCCCGGTAGCCGGTCATGACCGCGCCACCCACGCCTTTGTTGACCTGGTGGGGCAGCACCTTGACCCGAGGGTCGTTACAGGACGCCAGTACGTGCGCGCCTGAATCGTCCGGGCAGGCATCGTCGATGACATAGATGCGCCACACCTCCGGCCCTATGGCGTCTATGACGCCGAGGATGTGCGCGGTGACCCGATAGCTGGGGATGACGACGGCGACGCGTTGTTCGTCCGTGAAAAGCGCTGTTTTTGAATTCATCGATATCGCCCGTTATTGCCTGAATGAGAGTGACTTGAACTCCAGGGGAGTGTCGGTATGGCCGGACGCATAAATGATCACGGACGTGGCATTCGCGGGGGCAACGACATTCATCTCATGGGTCTCCCATTGCTCGGTGCATTCAAACGTCTCGATGCTGGCGGCAATGAAGTCACCTTTGGCATCCATCCAATTGGCCTGGATTCTTCCCGTGGTGGCTGTCGTTGCGCAGCGCGCAGACACGCCGTTGATGTACGTCAGCCCTGGTGTCACTTCGACCCGCTGTGTTGCCGGCGTCTTCACGTCTACCGTGAGGATCTTGCGCGACGGGTCATAGCTCGAAGGCGATGTCAGGTTCCATCCCTCGAGGCTGGACAGCGCCGGGTTGAGCAGGTGCTCGACGTGCGAAACGTTGAGTTTGCGCAGGTCCAGGTCACCCAGTCGGGCGTATGACGTGGACACATTGCGCAGAAGATCGAGTCGCGCCTGGGGAACTGACTTGAGGTCGATGATCAACCAGTTGACCTGGCGCTGGCGCAAGCGCCGTGCAACTTCCGATGGAGACGTCGCTGTCTCGAACTCACCTTTCCATTTCAGGTTGTACCAAGACGCGTAAAGGGCATCGCTGCGCAGGCCCGCCATCAACGGAGCCGCAAAGACCGCCACGGGCTGATAGCTGGTGTTCAAGGCGTTGACGGTGTCGACCATTTTCCGGATGGGCAAGCGTTCCTGCAGATACCTCTCTCGACCTGCCTGGCTCAACAATGCAGAGGGTTTGATTTCGCCGTAGTAAGTCGCGGCCTGGATGAAACGGGTATTGGTCAGGATCAACAAGACACCGGCCCCGATGGCGAGGCTGCGTGGGAAGGTCTTGTCGTGGGAAAACGGCAGCGCGAGGATCACCGAGAACAGCGCGAAAGAGGGGAACACGTAACGCAGATAAGCCGTCGATTGAAACGTCATGAACATCGCGCCAGCACCCACCAGGAGAATGCACAGGGCTTGGCGGCTGCCGCTCAACAGCACGGCGAGGGCGGCCGTGGGCAGCAACAGCCACTGGAAGCCTGCCGCTCCGACTCGCCCCTCAATGAACTCGGGCGAGTCGAAGACCATTCGATAGAGGGTGTCCCAGGTCATCCCAGTGCCGAAAGTGGCTGGCGGCTCGAAGTTGATGTTCGGCCAGAGCGGCGAATGGAAAATGGCATTGAAAAACGGAAACACCGGATTGCCAGTCAAATACCCGGCCGAGACGTAAGGGGTCGCACCGGCCAGTATCAGGCCGGCGCTGCCCAGCAGCAGCGTTTTGACGATGCCTTGGATGGCCCAGGCCTTGTACTGCCACAAGAGAACCACCAGCAGGACCGGCAGGACGCTCAGGGTCACGGCCTTGGCCGCCATGGCGAAGCCAAGCAGGAGGCCGGCCAGGAGCAATTGCGACAAGCGATCCCCAGGCTTGGGTGTGAAGCTTGAGACCTTCAGGATCGCCAGGGTCCCGGCCAGCAGGAAGGCGGTCCATGCCGACTCGATGTGCAGGCTGCTGCTCTCGGCAAAGGCGAGAGGCGTCGAGAGAAAAATCAGGCTTGCCCAGCGGGCACTGGAGGCAGAGCCTCCGGCCCAGAGCGTCATGTTGTGGATCTGCCAGGCCACCAACAACGTGAATGCACTGTTGCTCAAGCGTGACGCCGTTTCGCCGGCGAGCAGATAGACAATGCTGTAGATCCAGTCAGCCAGCATCGGCATGACCGCCCAGACATAGGTGCTCGCGTCGAACGACCATTGATGCCGCTGCGCCAGTTGTGATGGAACGAAGAGGTGCATGGCCAATGCGTCGTGACCGACCTCCGGCATGAAGGCCACCAAGACGTAGAGGCAGGCGAAGCCGCAGATCAGTACGTCGAGCGCCGTTTGGATAGAGGTTTGTGCCGTGCGGAAGGCCTGGATGTGCCCCAGCAGTTCGCGACCTATCGACATGGCATGTTTGTGCCCCAGTAAAAGCGGCAATGACAGCAGCGCGCCATACAGTCCGGGGTAATTGATCGGCCAATAGGCCGCCAAGCCCGTGAGCGTCCCGAGCGTACCCGCTCCCACCAGCAGGTGGACGCTCCAATCGGTCGCAAGGTGCCGGCTGAGCATCCACCTGCCGAGCACAGCAGCGGACAAACCGAAGACCGCGACGACGATCACCGGCCCTGCCTGCCCACAAATGACGGACAAGCACCCCAGCAAACCCAGGCAGAGGATAAACGGTGACTTGCGAGTGAAGACGGTGAGGGCGGCCAGGCTTGCCACCGACAGCAATATCGTCCGGGTGGCGCTGTTCATGGGCGCCAGCTCAAGCGTCGAAAAACCGTACGCGCCTACCGCCGCACTGGCCAACAGAACCACCAACACCATTGCGTATTTCAGGCTGTATCTCGGCAAAATATCGTCTCGGCTGAAGGGACAACGTTACTCATTCAGGGCTGCCCAAAATCCGTGGCGAGGGAGCTTGCTCTCGCTTGAGTGCGAAGCACTCATGAAAAGGGACTGCCGCACAGCCCAGCGGGAGCAAGCTCCCTCGCCATAGATTCCTCTGACTTCTTGAGTAAGCAATTACGAGCCAACGTCTGCTATGCATCTCGGTACCTGTGGGGGACCCAGGTGCCCCACTTGCTCTCGTAGATCGCCCGGTTCTTCTCGAAAAGTGCCTGTTTTTTACTGGCACCCAAGGCGTTGAACGAGGCGGACAGGTGATGGTGGACAAAGACGTCTTCGGCACAGGCCGCACGCATGCCACGGCGCTGCACGCGGCGGCAGTAATCGTCATCCTCGAAGAACCCCAGGCCATATTCTTCGCAGAGACCGCCTATCTGCTCGTAGGTCGAGCGTGGAAGCATCACGCAGAAAAACGCCAGAGTGTTGATTTCGAACCACTCGCCCATGCGGGCGCGGGTCAGTCGCGCGGCTTCGGCGGGCATGTCCTCTATTCGTTCATAGTGGGTGCCGACCTTGGCTTCATTGCCGATGTTGTTGGTGATCGGGCCGATGATGCCGATTTCCTTGTTGTCGCGCAGATGGCGGATCAAGCCCCTGACCCAGCCGGCGGTGACGACTGTGTCGTTGTTCAGGATGGCCAGATAATCGCCAGTGGCCGCCGCGAGGCCCAGGTTGTTGCCGGCGGCGAACCCCTTGTTCTCGGAGTTCAGGATGACGATCCGGTCAGGATGGCCGTCGGCCCAGGCCGTGAGGTAGCTCGGGGTCTCGTCGCTGGAGTGATTGTCGACGACGATGATCTCAAGGTTCGGGTATTGGCTTTGGGTCAGCAGGCTGTCGAGGCAGGCCTTGGTCAGTTCGAGGTTGTTGTAGGTCAACACCACGACGCTGACCTTGGGCAATGGCAACGTCGCGATGGCCTGGCGCAGGCTGGCGGCTCGATGCTGCCAAGTCTGGCCCTGGGCAAAGGATTGGCGCGCCTGTCGCGTGGCGCCGGCCTCTGGCAGCGCATCCAGGACGTTGCGGACGGCCGAGATGAACTGCGTTGGCTGTTCAACCGTCCAGACCAGTTCGCCGAACTGGCTCAACTCCGGGAGTTTTACCGACACCACCGGTTTGCCCGCACTCAGGTACTCATAGACCTTGACCGGGTTGGTGGCGAGGGTCAGCGGCATGACCTTGAACGGAAGCAGGCACACGTCCATGGCGTGCAGGTAGTAGGGCAGGGAGGCATAGGGGACTTCGCCTTCAAAGACCACGTTCGGGCAGGATTTGAAGTATTTCCTTGCCTGGACGGTGTCGCTGCCGATCAACAGGATCAAGTGTTGCGCAAACGTCCGGGCGACTTGCTTGACCAGGTCCAGATCGAACCATTCGGCAATGACGCCGTAATAGCCGATGATCTTCCTGTTCGCGGTGTCCTCATAGACCTTGTCGGGACGCTGCCTGAAGAAGCTGAACTCGCAGGCGTTGCGGATCACCTTGACGTTGCGGTTTTCCCGTTTGCCGTGTTGTTCGATCCAGTCGGAGGTCGCCACCAACAGGTCCGCCCTGCGCATCAAGGCGATCTCAAGGTCGAGCAATTCCTGGGCGACATTGCCGAAGCCTTCGTGGTGGTCCATGCAGTCATAGACCAGCGTGGCGTTGGGGACACGCCTCGCCATGGGGAACCAGTAGGCGTGCTGGACGATGCAATCCACGGCGCCGACATTCGCCGATTCCAGCAGCATCGCCAGGCCTTGGCACAACTGATGGATCGCGGCGGCGGACGGTGGGGCGTGATAGATGGGCGGCGCGCCGCGCACCTTGAAACGGATCTGGAACAGCCGGTCGGAGCCTGCCAAGGGTTCTGCTTCGAAGCCCGGGGCATCATCGTCGATGAAGTTGTTGGAAATATAAAAAGTGGTCTGTCCGGCCCTGGCCAGCTCCTTGGCCAGGTTTTGCGGACGCTGGATGCGAAAGTGCCAGTCGATCACCCCGAACATCAAAATCGTGGGCTGGCCGTGGCTCGACGGTACGGCTAGGTCTACGGGCGGTGGCAGCGATTGCAGCGGGATCAGGCTGGTGGCTGTCGCGGGCTCGCCCGGCGTCGCCTTGGGGCGTTTCAACCAGCTTCGAAGCCGATGCGCCAGCTTGCTTTTCTGGTGCGCGGTGAGGGGCAACCAGGCATAGACCCGGCGCGATATCCGATAAAGCTGCTTGCGTATGGAATAACGCAGGGGGGCGCGTTCGATGGCGTTGCCCCAGTCCGAAAGCTTGAACAGCTCAGCCTGTTTCGCCGCCAACTGGGCGCGCAGGTCCACCGCCCAATCGGAAAGCGCGACCGCCTCGCTGTGTTTTGTCCGCAGCAGTGCCTCGGTTTCTTTGAGGCGCTGCTCGGCCACTCGCAGTTGCTCACGCAAGCGCCCGGTCTTGCCTTCCTGAAGCGCCAGGCGTGTGCGAAGCGCTTGTGAACCAAGACGCAGTTGTCTGATAAGCCGATCTCGGTTCTCGATTTCCTTGACCAACTGCTGGGCTTCAATGGATCTGGATTGTGTTGAGCGAGACAGTTGGTCAATGCAATCAACAAGACGGTTGATCTGGTCCATGCGTTTTTCGAGTCCTTTGGTCATTACGGCAACGCACCCCAAGTGTTTCAGGATCGTCGTCGACTTCAATTACCAGCCGCGCCCAGTCTCCAGTCGCGCCACGAATCATCATAGCGGTTGCTGGGCAGCGCGCCACGCCAACCCGCTCAAATGACATCGGCGAAGCCTTTGCGTGTCCTCTGGAACCACGCAAACCCGACGCAGGCAATCAGCACGGCGACTACCGAGTAAGTGGCCCATTGTTCCCATTGCGGCGGCCTGCCCCAGAACAACACGTCGCGAACCATCTCCACCGGCAGCGTCAGCGGGTTTGCCTGCAAGGCGACCTGGTAGTTTTGCGGAAGCGTCGAGCGAGGGTAGAAGATCGGCGACAGGAACAGCATCGCGGTGACGACGATGCCGATGAACTGGCCGATATCGCGCAGGTAAACGCTTATCGAGGCGAGAAACCAGGAGATACCCAGCGTCAGCAATATCAGCGGCAACAGCACCAGTGGCAGCAGCAGCGCGGTTATCGGGGGAAGGCCGAACAGAAGCACATAAAAAAGCAGCCATGCCAGCACGCTGATAGCCATGTGGAACAGCGCTGCGCCGAGCGATACGAGGGGCAGGGTTTCCAATGGGAACACGATCTTCTTGACGTAATTGGTATTGGCCAGCACCAGGCCCGGCGCGCGGGTCAGGCATTCGGAGAACAGGTTGAAAACCAGCAGGCCGGCGAACAGCACCAGGGCAAATTCACTTTTGGATTCGCCGCCGCCGGACCACCGAGCCTTGAAGACGACACTGAACACGAAGGTATAGACCACGAGCATGAAAACCGGCGTGAAGAACGACCAAAGGATACCGAGCATCGAACCTTTGTAACGACCGGTCACTTCCCGGCGGATCAACACGTAGATCAGGATCCGATTGATCAAGACGCTCTTGATCATGGCGGCAGGAGAAATACTGAACGACTGCATGGGTGCTTGGTCCTCAAGACAATATCAATTGCTCCTTGGGTTGGGTCTCATGAAGGTTAGACCAAATCGGCTTCATTCAAAGTTTTTTATTCCATCTGTGCTTAACTCATTCGTAGCACCCAGCGAAGGACGGATTCAGTAGCGCCGCAATAGGGTCGTGATTCATGGAAGGGTTTTGCCGATGTCGTTTGAAGTGGCCATCAGTGCCGAGAACCTGAGCAAGTGTTATCAGATTTACGAGGCGCCCAAGGACCGTCTGTTGCAGATGCTGGTGCGCGGCAGGAAGCGTTTCTACCGCGAGTTCTGGGCCCTGGACGATGTTTCCCTGACCATCGCCAAGGGGGAGACCGTCGGCATCATCGGCCGTAACGGCAGTGGCAAATCCACCCTGTTGCAACTGATCTGCGGAACGTTGACGCCGACCCGGGGAAGCGTCCGCGGGCATGGCCGGATTGCGGCGTTGCTTGAGCTGGGGTCCGGTTTCAACCCGGAGTTCACCGGCCGCGAAAACGTCTATGTGAATGCGGCGGTGCTGGGCTTGAGTCGCGCGGAGATCGACGCTCGGTTCGAAGACATCATCGCCTTCGCCAACATCGGCGACTTTATCGACCAGCCCACCAAGATCTACTCCAGCGGGATGCTGGTGAGGCTCGCTTTCGCCGTTTCGGTTTGTGTGGAGCCGGAGATCCTGATCGTCGATGAGGCTCTTTCCGTCGGCGATGCATCCTTTCAATTCAAATGCCTGAATCGGCTCGAAGAGCTGGCGGCCAAAGGCACGACGCTGCTGTTCGTCTCCCATGACATGAGCATGGTCAAGCGCTTCTGCCACCGGGTGATCTATCTGCGCGGCGGGCGGGTCGTCGCCAGCGGATCGCCCGATGAAATGGCCGAGTTGCACTTGCTCGACATGCGTGATGAGCAACGGCGCTGGGCCAGTGGCGGTGCCACACAGGTGACGCGCAAGCCGTTCATGGGTGGCCAGGAGGGGATCGCCTTCGGGACCGAAGAGGGGCACATCAGCGCTGCCTGCTTCACCAATACCCAACAGCCTTGCTCCAGTTACCTGTATGGCGATGACATCGAGATTCGCGTCGAGGTGGTGCTGCATGAATCGATCACGCAACCCAACATCAGTTTCACTGTCCAGGAGGCAAGGCTGCTGGTGATTGGCGGCGGCAACTTCGCGCTGTCACCGGGCCCGGCCGAAAACGGCTGGCGGCGGTCGGCGATCACGGTGCGCTTCCCGGCCAACCTCGCCGAGGGACGCTATCATGTCACCCTCAAGCTGTTGCACGGCGCCACGGAAGAGACCTCGCAGTTGATCGAGAAACAGGTCGCGCCATTAGCGTTCGATATGTTGCCAAACCACAGGAATTTTCTGGGCATGGTCGACCTGGGATTGCAGCGGGTCGGCTCGCGAGCGGTTGAGACGCTTGCCGAGGCTTGTCGGACTCAAGGAGAGGAAACGATGACGGAACACCCGGACGAGCACACATGGCAGGTTGCTATATGTGGCACTTTTGATGTCGAGAATTACGGCGACCTGCTGTTTCCGATCATTGCCGAGGCGGAGTTGGCCCGGCGCTTGGGTCGAGTCGAGCTGCATCGGTTTTCCTACCATGAAAAAAAACCACCTGAGTGGCCCTACGCGGTATCGTCGCTGACGGAGCTTCCCCATGTCGCGGCCCGCCTGGATGGCGTCTTGATCGGCGGCGGTTTCCTGATTCGATTCGATAAAGTCGTTGCCCACGGCTATGGTCCGACAACGCCCGATATTCATCACCCGACCGGCTATTGGCTGACGCCTGCGCTGATCGCGCTGCAGCACGCGATTCCGGTGATCTGGAACGCCCCCGGGATGCACTGCAACGGTGTCCCCGATTGGGCCAGGCCATTGTTGACGATGGCCCTGGAGCAAAGCCAGTACGTGAGGGTTCGTGATGCACTGACGCGCGACACCCTTGGCGCGCTCACCCAGCGCGCCGAGATCGAGGTGCTGCCCGATACCGCGTTCGGCTTGCCCCGCTTGATCGACGAGCAGCAGCCCTGCGCTGAATTCATTCGCCTGCGCGAGAGCGCTGGGCTGACGGGGCCCTATATCGTGATCCACGCCATCCACGTGGTGGAGTCCTTCGTAAAACTGTTCGAAGACCACCCCGAGGCGTTCCAGGATTATCAGTTCCTGGTGGTGCCGATAGGTCCGGTGTTGGGTGACGATCCGTCCGTCATTGCCGCGCGCCTGCCCGGGGCCATTACCTTGGCGGTCTGGCCAGAACCGTTGCTGATGGCAGAGATTATCAGCCAGGCGCAAGCGGTGATCGGCCATAGCTACCACTTGGCGATCACCGCCCTGGCGTTTGGCGTCCCGGTGTTTTGCTCGGCGGACCTGACCACGGGCAAGTACACGGCACTGGCGGGGTTCGACTCGCTTCATGCCTTGCCGGAGGCTGGGACGATCGACCCGCAATGGTTCGTTTCGCGCGTCGGCAAGACCCGTCCATCGCCGGCGGCGCTCGAGGCGGCGGATCGGTTGGTCGAGCACTGGGATCGGGTCGCGACGATCATTCGCCAGGGTAAAACCTCATCCCAACCTGCATTGGGCGCGTTTATGCAGCACCTGCCCAATCTGCTCGAAGCCGCCGTCCAGGGACATGAACCGTTGGCGGTTCAGTCGACGGCAAGCCACATCGTACCGGAGCCGGGCATCATCGAGCCGGCGCCAGACCTCGCTGCGCAGGACCTGGCCCAGCAACATCGGATAGTCCAGCTCAGCCAGCAGTTGGCCCTCAGTGACGCCAGGATGCTTGAGCTGCAGAATTCCAATTCGTTCCGAATGACCGCGCCACTGCGTTCCATCGCCCGTGGTATCAGAAACCTGACAGCGAACAGGAACAGACAATGCTAGATATCTCTCGTCTCACGCGTGCGGCGCTCAAAGCTCACCCGTACTCATGGGCGCAAATTGACGGCCTGTATTCGGCCGAGGATGCAACGGCGTTGGCGGCATCCTTTCCCCACGATCATTTCAAGACCGTGAGCGGATATGGTGGCGAAAAAAACTATGACTACGAGGCCCGCGCCCTGGTGGGCATGGGCACCAACGCGATTGCCTTCCCGCAGGAGCTGAGCGAAGCGTGGTTGCGGCTGGCGCGGGATCTTGGCTCGGCCGGCTATCGAGAAGCCATGTCGGAAATGACCGGGATCGATCTGCGTACCGTGCCCATGGAGGTCAACGTTTTTCATTACGGTCCCGGTGCGAGCCTCGGGGCCCATCCGGACCTGCCGGATAAACTGGTCACCCATATCCTGTATTTCAACGAGTCCTGGGACCGCAACGACGGCGGTTGCCTGAACATCCTGCATCGCAACGATCCCACCGCCGTGGCGGCCGAGATTGAACCGCTGGTGGGCAATTCGGCGGTTCTGGTGCGCTCGGATAATTCCTGGCATGCGGTCACTCCCGTGGTGAGCGGTTGCCATGCTTCCCGCCGTAGCCTGACGGCTACGTTCTATCGACCAGGGTCAGTCAGTTCCATGTGGCCGCCCGGCGACAACACACCGCTGCATGGGTACCCACGTGCTTGAGCTCGACCGAACCTTGATCGACCGCGACGCCGCGTTGGCCCAAAGAGACGCGGCCATCGATGAGCGCGACACTGCCTTGGCAAAAGTCGAGTTCCTGCAAAACACCCGTTCGTGGCGTTTCACCCGGCCACTGCGCTCGCTTTTCCGTGTGATGCGTTATGGTTTTGGCGCAGCAACGCAGGAACTTCCCGAACCCGCCGCCGCACTCGTCTACCCGGCGGCACCGGAGCCGTTGCCGAACGTTGAGGCGCAACCGGATTTCGCCACTCAAGGGTGCCTGGATATTCTCTGCTTCGCCAACATCGATTGGGCCGCACGCTTCCAGCGACCCCAGCAGTTGATGAGTCAGTTTGCGAACCATGGTCATCGGGTTTTCTACATCGTCCCCTCCAGTGTGCCGGAGCAGGGAAAGCCCTATCGGTTGACGTCAGTGGCGCCCAATGTCTTTGAAGTCGCACTGCAGCGAGGGGCGCAGGAGGCGTATTACGAAAAAACAGTGACACCTGAAAATCATCAGGCGTTATCAGGTGCCTTGGCTGCGCTGATTGCCGATATGCGCATCAGGACCGCGCTCACAGTGGTGCATATAGCCTATTGGAGTCCCGTGGTGCTCAGCCTGCGTGCCGAACGTGGCTGGCGCGTCCTCTACGATTGCATGGATGACTGGGATGGTTTCCCGAACATCGGCGAACAGCTGCTGGACGAGGAAAAGACCTTGATCGCCCAGGCGGACGTCGTCACTGTTTCCGCCGCGCTGCTACACCAGAAATGGTCCGCCCATAACCCTCGTTGCGTGCTGGTGCGAAATGCCGTGGATTTCGCTTTTTTTCGCCAGCACTGTTTTAGCAACGATGTGCTGAGCGGGCTCTGCGGCCCGGTGATCGGGTACTACGGCGCCCTGGCGCAATGGCTCGATTACCCATTGCTGGCGGCGTTGGCGGACAGGCGCCCAGGGTGGAATTTCATTCTGGTGGGAGACGTTTTCGTCGAGGACATGGCGGGCCTGGAGCACAAGCCCAATGTGCAATTGCTGGGCCGCAAGCCTTACTCGCAAATGCCGCTTTACCTGGATCATTTCGATGCCTGCCTGATTCCCTTCAGGCTCTATAACGTGACGCATGCGGTTGATCCGGTGAAATTCTATGAGTACATCAGCGCAGGCAAACCGGTGATCTCCACGCCACTGGCGGAGATGAGCCTTTATGAAGACCTGCTGTACTTCGCAACCGGTGTCGATGAGTTCATCGAGCAGATCGAACGGGCCTTGGCCGAGCGCGACCTGGCCCTGTTCAAGCGACGTGTGGAACTCGCCCGGGCCAACGATTGGAAGGACCGCTACAACAGCATGCAACAGGCTATTGTCGGGCTGTACGAAAAAGTCTCCATCGTCGTGGTGACGTACAACAACCTCAACCTGACGGTTCAATGCGTAAACAGTATTTTGCGCAATACCGCCTGGCCCAACTACCAGCTCATCGTCGTCGACAACGGCTCGGAGGACGGCACGAGGGAGTATCTGGAGCGCCTGAGTCGAGAGGTGCCGACGACAAAAGTTATCCTCAATCCTGACAATCGGGGCTTTGCCGCGGCCAACAATCAGGGCTTGCGCGAAGCCGATGGTGACGTGTTGCTGCTGCTCAATAACGACACGGTAGTGCCTGACGGCTGGCTGGATCCGTTGGTCATGCATTTGAGGGATTCGAGCATCGGCTTGGTCGGGCCGGTCACGAACACGGTCGGAAACGAAGCGAAAATTGAAATTTCCTACAGCGATATTCAACACATGCAGGCGTTTGCAGACCGTCACACCCAAGCTCACACCGGACAGTCGTTCGATATCCCGATGCTCGCAATGTTTTGTGTGGCATTTCGCCGAGGCATCCTCGACGAGGTGGGGTATCTGGATGAAGCATTCGGTATCGGAATGTTCGAAGACGACGACTACAGCCGTCGCGTGCAGGCGGCGGGCTATCGCACCGTCTGTGCCGAAGATGCGTTCGTTCATCACTACGGGCAGGCGTCCTTCAGGAAGCTGATCGCCAGTGGTGAGTACCAAGCCCTTTGGGATAAGAACCAGGCGTACTACGAAAGCAAGTGGGGCGCTTGGCAGGCCCATGTTCATCGCCCAGGCAAGTCCTCATCCATCAAATGAAATGCCCTGGGAGCAAAGCCAAGCCGATCACGGGCATTCGAGTGGTCAAACACCAGGTCCTGATTCATCCGCGCCACCAATGCGCTTGAAAGGTGTCGGTAGCGGGGCAGGCAGCGCAGGATCGAAACGCCCAGGCTCACTGCTCCGGCGGGAAGAGGCAATGTTCGCGCCGGGCGTCCCATGGCCTGGAATATCCGGCCCACCATCGTGTGGTACGGCAGCGTTTCTCCTCCCGATAGGTTGTAGGCGCCACTGGGCAGCCCCGGCACGCTCAAGGCGCCCAGGCACGCCTGGATTACGTCCGCACCATGCACCGGTTGGCGCAACCCAGTCGCGCCGCCAATGAGCGGGAAAAATCCAAAGCGTTGGATGAAGCGCGCTATCTCTGAAATATTCTTGTCGGCGCCAAAGCCATAGATCAGGGTCGGTCGCAGGACCACCCATTCGATCCGCCGTTCGGTCGCCCACTGTTCCAACTGTTCTTCTGCGTTTATCAAGCGTTGCGCGACGTCCTTCTCCCGAACGTCAGGCGATGCTTGCTTGGCAAAGCGGCTCGTGGAGGACAGGGCGACAACACGTTTGACGTCGGTGCTGGCAAGACGCTCTAGATAATCGGGCAACACCCAAAGAGGAGCAAAGGATAGGAAAGTGTCCAGCGTCAGTCCGTGCCAGTCGCCGGTTTTTCGCCACGTCACACCGGGGCAGGGCGGCTTTGGCGGGCTTCGGGTGAATGATGTCGTCGAGTGGCCGGCCTGTGTCAGCAATGGCAATGCGCGCTCGCCCAGGAAGCTGGAGCCGCCCAATAGTCCTATCCGCACTTGAGCTCTCTTACCGTGGATTCCAGGTTTGTCCAAGCCGGTTAGTCGCGTGGCGAAGCACCACCAGGCCGAATCGAAGCCAGACCCCGATGATCACGCTGACCCATAGGACGGTTGGGTACTTGCGACGGAAAAACTTGCGATAGAAACGCAGGAACCCCAGGTGTTTGTGCCACTCGACGAAATAGGGACGGTGACGGCTGCAGCCGCCGAAGACGTGCATTACCCGAGCATCCGGCACGAACAGAACGCGCCAGCCGGCCTGATGGAACCGCATGCACCAATCCAAGTCCTCGCAATGAAGAAAATAATCCTCATCCCAAAGCCCGACGCTTTCGATCGCTTCGCGCTTGACCAGCATGCAAGCCCCGGAAATGGCCTCGACGGCAACCGGAACGCGGGGCAGCGGCTCCTTGTGCAGTAAAAAATCGGACAGCACCGATGGGAAAAGGGCCGAGAGCCGCGAAAGGCCGAAGGCCCGCATGAAAGCTCGCCTGGGCGTTGGAAACACCCTGCGCCCACCCGCTTGCTCGCTGCCGTCCGGATTGCACAGGAAGCCGCCGACCATGCCGATCCCCGGTGAGCTGCGCAGTGCCTGCAGCATGCGGTCTATGGCATCGGCGGCGAGCTCGGTGTCCGGGTTCAGGAAAAGCAGATTGGACGCCTCCGACAGGCGGGCACCTTGGTTGCACGCCGCAGCGAAGCCGAGGTTGGTGGCATTACGGACAATCTGAAGCGAGCCGGTCGCAGCGTCGATTCGCGCAAGCAGCATCAAGCTGTCATCGCGGGAGTCGTTGTCCACCACGATCACCTTGGAGGCACCGGCCGCAAACGCCGACCTGACACTCGCCCGCAAAAGGTCGCCGGCATTGTAGTTGACGATAATCACGTCACACTCGCTGTGTGGCGATGGCTTGGCCCATTCATCTATAGCGAGCAGTTCCACTGCTTCTGACATCATCACTCCATGAAGACCTGGATACGAAATAGATCGCAACTACTCAGGTCTTTATTGACGATAGCAGTTCCATTAACTTCGACCAGTTTCGTCTTGGGCCGTCAGGTAAACAGGCTTATGGCCCCGGTAAGCAACGACAAGCCCGTCATCAGAAGCGAAAGCAGCACCGCCCACTTGATCGTGCTTTTCTGGAAGTCGCCGAGGTCTCGATCGATCATGCCGACCAGCAACAACGTCGATGCCACCAGGGGACTGATCTGATGCACCGGCTGGCCGAGCACCGATGCCCGGGCAATTTCAATGGGGCTGATACCGTAGGCCGCCGCGGCATTGGCGAGGATGGGGACGACACCAAAGTAATAGGCATCGTTGGACAGCAGAAACGTCAGCGGCATGCTAGTGATCGCAACCACCAGCGGAAACAGATGGCCCCAGGAAGGAGGAATGGTGTCTACCAACAGCTGCGCTATCGCATCAACCATTTTCGTGCCGGAAAAAATGCCTGCGAATACCCCCGCTGCGAACACGAGCAACACAACAACCATCGCGTTGCCAGCATGAGCGAGCATCCGTTCTTTTTGCAGGTTCAGATGCGGGTAATTCATGATTAGGGCGATCACGAACCCCAGCAGGAAACTGATCACTGAGTTCAGCAGCCCCGTGACGAGGCAGACCATGACTATCGATACGAGCACCAGGTTGGGAAGCACCATCCTGGGTTTCTTGTGGTCCCCCTGGCCGAGGATGGAATCGATATAGCAGTCATCTCCGCCGCTCGACAGGGTCACTACACCGATTCGCCGAAGTTCGCGCCGCCCCAGCACAAACGCCACGTAAAGCACGCCCACTGCGCCGGCCGCCATGGTTGGCAGCAATGGAATGAAGAACTCGGCGGCGTCCAGTCCGAGCACCGCGATGACACGGGTGGCGGGTCCGCCCCAAGGCGTCATCCCACCCATTACGCTCAATGACAGTACGCAGATGCTGGCCAGGATCATGGGGTTCATCTGGATGCGCTTGTACAACGGCAACATCGCTGCGCAAGTAATCATGTAAGTGGTCGTGCCGTCGCCATCCAGCGCGGTGGTCAACGAGAGAATGGCCGTACCTATGGCGATTTTCACTGGGTTGCCGTTCACCACCCGCAGGATCGTCTTGATCATCGGGTCGAACAGGCCTGCGTCGAACAACACACCGAAGAACAGAATCGCAAACAGTAACAACGCTGCCGACGGCGCTACCATCTTGATGCCGTCGAGCATCATCTTGTCGGTCGTCAGCGCAAAGCCGGCAATAATCGAAAAGATCACCGGTACGACGATCAATGCGACGATGGGCGAGAGCCGTTTCGACATGATCAGGTAGGTAAATGCCACGACCATTGATAAGCCAAGGAATGCCAACATGTCAGATACTCTTGTTTTTATTGGATAGGGCGAAAGTGGTGTGCGCGATTGTCAACCGGGGACGGTGGCCCCAACGATGCCGTGGCGCTTGATGGCCTCGGCAACGAAGCCGCTGGCCTTGGCCTGCTCCACGAATTGTCGCAAGCGCTCGGCGGCTTCCTTGCCATAGGCATGGGGAACGCCCATGGCCTGGCGGATCTCCATGAAACGCTCCGGCAACAGGCGCAGGCCGGGGAAGCGAGTGGTATCGAACTCCAGCTGTTGCTTCACGCCGGCTGCCACGTCGGCGCCCTCGGCGAGGAAGGTATCGACGACGGTTGGCGAAGTCGGTGAGCGAGTGATCGTGGCGTGCTTGAGTTCGCGCGTCAGGTACAGGTCATAGGCGCTGCCTTTGCCGACCACCACTTCGATACCTGGCTGGTCCACCTGAGCGATGTCCTTGAAGTGCGAGTCATCCCTGACCAGGTAACAGCCCTCGATCACCACATAAGGTTCGGTGAAGGCCAGTTGTTCGGCCCGAACCGGGTCGATGGCGAAAAAGCCAAAGTCGGCGCGGCCTTCTGAAACCGCCGCCACGGACTCGCCGGCGCTGTTGAACACCCGCAGTTCAAGTGGCAGCCCGAGCTGGGCCGCAAAGGCATTCGCCAGATCGACCGATACTCCGGCCGCGCGACCGGATTCGTCCAGGCGCGCGAGGATGGGATTGCCCACGTTGATCGAAGCGCGCAGCGCGCCGGTGGGGTTGAAGAGGGTGGCAAGGTTTTCGTTCGAGGACATCATGTCAGGCCACCCGGTTTGCGTATTGATCCAGGAGCTGTCTGGTGGTGGCCTCTACCGGGACACCTTCCTGCAAATGGCGCCGCATCTTCTTCAGTTCGATCTCCCCCGGTACGATGACGGGCGAGGCGGGATCGACCGCCGGGCTTTGGTGCAGAATGTCGGCAAAATCGATCATCCGTTCCTTCAGCCATGCCGTGGAGCCAAGGCGTGCGGTGTCGATCAGAATGAAGAAGTGCCCGAGGTTCTGAGGCTCATCCGGCGCATCGACCCAGGATTTCACATGGGTCAGGTAGGCCGCGTTCGAGAGCAACCCGGCCAGCAGGTCGACCACCAGCGCGAGCCCATAACCCTTGTGGCCGCCGATGGGTAGCAGGAAGCCGTCCAACGCCGCGCGAGGATCGGTGGTGGGCCTACCGTTGGCATCCGTTGCCCAGTTATCCGGGATGGTCTCCTGGCGCGCGAGTGCGTTGCGGATCTTGGCGCGCGCCACCACGCTCATGGCCATGTCCAGCATGAAGTGATTGCCATTGGGGTTCGGTACGCCGAAGCCCAGAGGGCTATTGCCCAGGCGCGCATCACTGCCACCCGAGGGGGCAATGGTGGTCGTCGCGTTACTGCCGATGATGCTGGCGAAACCCTGCTCGGCGGCGATGTACGAGTAAGGCGAGATGGGCCCGAAATGATTGCTGCCTCGGGCGAGGACCAGACCTATTCCGAACTGCCTGGCGATCTTCATTCCGACTTCGAGCGCCGTCATGCCGACCAGAGGGCCAACGGCGTTGTGCCCCTCGACCCGAGCAATGGCAGGGGCAAGCGTTTCCACGGCTGGCTCGGCTGAGGCGCTGATACCACCGGACTGGAGGCGCTCCCCATAAGACTCGACGCGGCTCAGACCGTGGGTCGTCAAGCCGAACAAGTCGGCCAGCACCAGCACCTCGCAAACGTGCTCGGCAGCCTCTTGCGTAAGGCCCAACCCTTGAAATGCCTGGCATCCAAGTTGGCGTAGATCTTCAACCGCGAGAGTGGGTTCGGTTTTGTGTTGCATGGAAAATGCCCTATTGGTTCGACAGAGTTGACAGGTTGAAGGGCGCTGATTAAAAAGAGAAATGCAAATAAAAGTTTGATCTATGAGGAAAATGCATGAATTTCGACCTCGCCGATTTGCGCGGTTTTCTCGCCGTAGCGGACCTGGGAAGTTTCAGCGCAGCTGCGCAAGCGCTGCACCTGTCGCAATCCGCGCTGTCGCGCCGCGTCGATAAGCTTGAGTCGGCGTTGGGGGTGCAGTTGTTCGAGCGCACCACTCGTCGGGTGGAGCTCTCCACAATCGGCCGTGGATTCCTGCCACGAGCGCGCAACGTATTGAACGAACTGGAGAATGCCCTGATAGGTTTTCATGACCTGGCCTACAGGCTTTCCGGAGAGGTCACCATCGCCTGCGTACCCTCTGCGGTGGCGTATTTTTTGCCGGACGTCATCCGCCAATACCACGCCAAATACCCCGGCATCCGGGTGCGGGTCATCGATGAGTCGTCGTCTGCGATCCTGACCGTCGTGGCCAGGGGAGAGGCGGATTTTGGGTTGACCTACATAGGCACCCAAGATTCGGACGTAGTGTTCCAGCCGCTGCTGGAGGAGTCGTTCGTGGTCGCGTTACGAGTCGGCCATCCATTGACCGAACGTGAATCGCTGACGTGGGACGACCTGACCGAGGTGGACTACATCAGCCTGGCGCAAGGCAGCGGCAACCGCTTTCTGATCGACCAGGCCCTGGCCAATCGCGATGTCCGGCCCCGGTCGTTCTGTGAAGTCAAGCACGTGCCGGCGCTCGTCAGCCTGGTGGAAGCAGGGCTCGGCGTCGGCGTGGTGCCCAAGCTGGCCATGCCGGCGCAAGGGCATGCGACCTTGGTCACGCGCCCGCTGATGGATCCGGCGATCAGCCGGACCTTGGGGCTGATATCACGTCGCGGGCGAACATTGTCGCCCGTCGCGCAGTTGCTTTTCGACCTGCTGATAGCGATCAAGAAGTAACGATCTGCTGCGATACGCCGCACATATGGCAATTCCGGGCCCAGGCTCGGGGCCTTGCCAGGTTCAAGCGTCGCGCTTGGCGAAGATGCTCCAGCGGTCTGCATAAGCCATCTGAAAAATAATCGAGCAACCTTGTCGATTTCGCCTGCCCCCATTCGATTAGTCATGAAGCCCTCTCACGGACGGCTCAACAGTCCTCTACTCTAAGGAGATTCGAGCATGCGATTTATGGTTATCGTCAAGGCCAGCCCGGAATCGGAAGCCGGGGAAATGCCCAGCGCGCAACTTCTGGCCGCCATGGGCGCTTACAACGAAGAGTTGGTCAAGGCCGGGGTGATGCTCGCCGGTGAAGGCCTGCATCCCAGTGCCCAGGGCGTGCGCGTGCGCTTTTCCGGTAAGGACCGGAGCGTCGTCAAGGGCCCCTTCGCTGAAACCAGGGAGCTGATCGCCGGTTTCTGGATCTTCCAGGTCAATTCATTGCAGGAGGCCATCGACTGGGTCAAGCGTTGCCCGAACCCGATGGTCAGCGACAGTGAAATCGAGATTCGCCAGATCTTCGAAGCCGAGGAGTTTGGCGAGTCCTTTACCCCCGAGTTGCGCGAGCAGGAAGATCGCTTGCGGGCTCAGATGTCTGGTCAACAATGAAACGGTGAAAGGAGAAAAGCACCATGAAAATCATTCCGTACCTGACCTTCGACGGCCGCTGCAAGGAAGCCTTTGCGTTGTACAAGGAGGTGCTTGGCGGCGAACTGTTTTCCATGTCCTTCGCCGACGCGCCAGAGGACGTGGGCATGCCCAAGGACCCAAACCTGATCATGCACGCCTGCCTGACGGTCGGCGATTTCAGCCTGATGGCTTCCGACTGCCCGCCTTGCCAGCCGTTCAGCAAGCCGCAGGGCGTGTCGGTTTCCCTCAACGTCGACAGCGCGCAGGAGGCTGAGCGACTCTTCAAAGGCTTGAGCGAGGGCGGCCAGGTACAAATGCCATTGGCGCAGACATTCTGGGCGGAACGTTTTGCGATGTTCGAAGACCGTTTCGGAGTGGCCTGGATGGTCAATTTCGAAGGGCGGAAATAAACCGGGTCGCGTGCAGCCAAAAAAAACCACTCGAATGAGTGGTTTTCGCTGTGTGGACTTTATGTTTTCAAGTTGAAGCCGTCGCGGTGTAAGCCCCCCGCGTCAAAGCTTCCCAGCCCAAACCTCGGGTTTGCGTCCAGCCCAAGGCAACACACCCTCCAGCTGTCCCGCCAGACGCAGCAACCTGTCTTCCCGACCAAAACCCGCCGAGAACTGCATGCCGATTGGCAGGCCGGTATGCGGATCGAACGCCAGTGGCATGGACATGGCAGGGGACCCCGTCACGTTTGCCAATGCGGTGAACGGCGAATGGCTGAAGACCCGATCCATCCAGCCCCTGCCATCCAGGAACTCCTGGCCTTCGTTATAGTGGCCAATGGCAGGAGGCAGCGCTGGCAGTGTCGGGCTCATCAAGATGTCGAAGTTGCAGAAAAAGCTGCCCATGCTGCGAGTGACGAGGTTCCTTGAATGCATGGCCCCAAGCAGATCGATGGCAGTGAGTTCACTGCCCATTCGATGCAGCGAAAGCGTGGCGGGCTCCAGTGTGCTGTCATCGACGGGCCGGCCGGTTGCCGCTGCGATGGCATTGATCCAGGCTGCGGTGTTGGCTGACCAGAAGCGGGCATTCATTTCAACGAAGGCGTCCCAGCTCAGGCCGATGTCCAGGCGGATCTCTTCCACACGGTGCCCCAGGCCTTCGAGCTGGGCGGCAACCTGGCGAGTGGCTGTCGCGACCGGCTCGGCGCAGCGAGTGCCGTTCAGCGGATGCGGGAGCAGGCCGATGCGCAGTGACCCGGGGGCGCGATTCAATTCGGATAGATAGGGCTGCTGCGGTCTGGGGATCTCAAAGGGATCACCCAGGGCGGCGCCCTCGATGGCATCCAGTAAAGCAGCGCTGTCACGCACGGTTCGACTGACGACACCGTGCACCGCAAGCCCGGCCCATACTTCGTCCACCGCCGGGCCCATCGCAATCCTGCCCCGGCTGGGCTTGAGCCCGAACAGTCCGGTGGCGGCGGCGGGTACGCGGATAGAGCCGCCGCCATCGGTGGCGTGCGCCGCCGGTACGAGGCCGGCGGCTACAGCGGCGGCCGAACCACCGCTTGACCCGCCTGCGCTGCGACTCAGATCCCACGGGTTGCGTGTCGGCCCTGAAAATACGGCTTCGGTGGTGGTGCTGGCCGCCAGTTCCGGCGTGTTGGTCCTGCCGAGGGTCACCAGTCCCGCTTGGCGCAAGCGCGTCATCAGGGTGGAGTCTTCGTCGGCGATGCATCCGGCGGCCAAGCGACTGCCCAGCTCATTCAGACGCCCTTTGGCGGTCAGCCCGAGGTCCTTGACCAGGAACGGCACGCCCTGGAACGGCCCGGACGGAGCCTCGGGTTCAGTTTCCCAAACCTCTACCAGCCCATTGATTTTCGGGTTGAGCTGTTCGATAGCGGACAAGGCCGCGGCCCGGACTTCATCCTGGGTGACGTGACCGTTGGCGATCAGCTCAGCCAGGCCCAGTGCATCGTATTCGGCGTATTCAGCGCTTTTCATCACATTTCTCCGAGCCAATTGCCTGGCAAAAGCGTTATGATTTACTCGTCGGTATCGAGTGATACTGATTGGTATAGTAAGATACCGTCGAGTATCGATGTCAAGCGGAGAGCATCATGCGGCCCGAACGTATTCCCCAGTTAGCCCCCAAAGAAAGGATTCTCGATGCTGCCGAGGCGCTGTTTTTCAGCGAGGGCATCAGTCGGGTGACGGTGGATGCCATCGCGGCGAAGGCCAAGTCGACCAAGATGACGGTGTACCGGCATTTCGATTCGAAAGACGCGCTGGTGCTTGAATGGCTACGTTTGCTCGTCGAGAAATATGCCGAGGTCTTCGAGGCGCTGTCGGCGCAACACATCGACGATCCCAAGGCGCAGATTCTCGGGTTTGCCGAGTTCATCGCCCACGACCTTTCGGCGTCGTCATACAGGGGCTGTCCATTCACCAATTCGCTGGCGGAAATACCCGAGCCGGCCAATCCCGCCCGCGTTCTGATCGAGGAACATAAAAAGCGTCAGTTCTTGCGATTGGTCGCGCTCTGTGAAGAGGCTGGCCTGCCCGAGCCGGACGAAGTGGCAATGGAGCTCACGTACCTGATGGAAGGGGCCCAGGTCGTTGCGCAGAACAAAAGCATCGAGGACGTCGGCGCAAACCTCATGACGATGGTTCGGAAAAAAATTGCTGGATAAACCGAGAGACATGACAGCGTGAAAAGAATCATTCGAGTCGATGATCTCCAGGTATTCGTGACCACGACGGATGCCGGAAGCTTTTCAGCGGCAGCACGGTTGCTGGACATCTCTCCGGCATTGGCCAGCGTCGCGGTGCAACGACTCGAGGCCAGCCTGGGGGTGAGGTTGTTCGTACGGTCCACCAGGCGGCTGCGTTTGTCGGATGACGGCGAGCGGTACCTGAGCCACGCGCGGCAGGCGCTGGAGGCCTTGGAAAATGGGGAGCTTGCCCTGGCCCAGGGGCGCGATGAAATTTCCGGGACGCTGCGCTTGTCCATGCCCTCGGACATCGGCCGCAACCTGCTTCTGCCATGGCTGGATGAGTTCCAGCAGTTGCATCCCAAGGTCCTGTTGCAGTTGCGCGTCAGCGACCAGGTGGCTGATCTGTTTACCGAACACCTGGACGCGAGCATTCGTTATGGCCAGTTGGCTGATTCAAGTCTCGTGTCCCTGGCGCTCGCGCCGTCCAACAGACGGACGGTGTGTGCCTCGCCCGACTACATTGCACGCCATGGCCGCCCAGAAACGCCC
Organism: Pseudomonas sp. R4-84; assembly: GCF_054130985.1. NCBI lineage: Bacteria > Pseudomonadati > Pseudomonadota > Gammaproteobacteria > Pseudomonadales > Pseudomonadaceae > Pseudomonas > Pseudomonas sp. R4-84. The sequence continues at coordinate 3,143,504 of NZ_CP096390.1, read as the reverse complement.
GGCGAGCTGAGCAGGCATAATTGCCTTCGTTATGTGATGGGCGAGCAGACCTTCGAACGCTGGAGTTTCCAGACGCCGCAGGGGGTGGAAACCGTCCAGGTGCTGGGCAACCGCATCAGCGATGACGCTGACATCGTCAGGCGTTGGGGGGTGTCGGGACTTGGCGTCGTCTACAAATCCAAGCTCGATGTGATGGACGATATCCGCAGCGGGCGCCTGGTGGAAATCTTCCCGCCGGACTATGGCCAGCCCGCGCCGCTGCAACTGGTGTGCGCCCACCGGACCTCGCTGACGCCGGCGGTCCAGGTGTTGAGGGCGTTCCTGGTGGCGCGTTTCGAGCGTTACATCAGCGGGTGAGCGACAGCGCGGCAGCACATACCCTGGCTACCGAACGGCCATGGTATGCGCTTCGCGGCCGCCGGCCCCGGACAATCAGGTCAGCCCTGGTCCTCGACGCGTAACAACACCCGGGTCACCCGCCGCTCTTCCACCTCGACGACCGTCATGCTCCATTGCTCCCAACGCAGGCTATCGCCGATGATGGGCAGACGGTCCAGCAAGCTCATCACCAAGCCGGCGAGCGTTTGGTAGTCCTCCGTCGCTTTCGCCTGGAAGCCGATATGTTCGCGGACCTGGCTGAGATTCAGGGCGCCGCTGACCAAAAAACCTCCCTCCTGGGCGACGATGTTCGGACCCTCGATTTCACTGGCATCGGGCAGTTCCCCGGCGATGGACTCGAGAATGTCAGTCATGGTCAACAGGCCGACGAAATCGCCGAACTCGTTCACCACGAAGGCGATGTGGGTTGACTCCTTACGCATTTGTTCCAGTGCGTTGAGGATCGTGAAACTGTCCAGCAGGTTGATGGCCTTGCGCGCCATGGCTTCCAGATTCGGCGGGTTGCCCGCCAGCATTTCCTTAAGCAGCTCTTTCTTGTGGACGAAGCCCAGGGGTTCGTCCACGCGACCTTCGCGGATCAACGGCAAGCGTGAATACGACGAATGCATCAGTGTCGTACGGATTTCTTGCGCAGTGTTCGCCAGGTCAAGGTGATCGATCTGCGCGCGATGAGTCATCACGCTGCGTATCGGGCGCTCCGCCAATTGCAGCACGCCACTGATCATCACCCGTTCCCGTCGATGGAAAACCTGTTCGGGTTCTTCGCCGGCCAACATGTCGGCTATTTCCTCGCCGACCTCGTCGGGGCCGAGCTTCTGGCCGCCCAGCAAGCGCATCACCGCGTGGGCGGTACGCTCGCGCATCGGCCGCAGACCCTGTAGGCTTTTCTTGCGCCGCGAGCGTGCCAACTGGTTGAACAATTCGATCAGGATCGAGAAGCCAATCGCGGCGTACAGATAGCCCTTCGGAATGTGGAAACCCAATCCTTCGGCGGTGAGGCTGAAGCCGATCATCATCAGGAAGCCCAGGCAGAGCATGATGACGGTCGGATGACTGTTGACGAAGTGGGTCAGCGGCTTGCTCGCGATCATCATCAAGCCGATGGAGAAAATCACCGCGATCATCATGACCGACAGGTGCTCCACCATGCCCACGGCGGTAATCACCGCATCCAGGGAAAAAACCGCGTCCAGCACCACGATCTGCGCGACGATGGGCCAGAACAACGCATAGGCAGCATTGCCGGAGCGTTGCGCCACGTGGCCTTCGAGACGCTCATGCAGTTCCATGGTTGCCTTGAACAACAGGAACACACCGCCGAACAGCATGATCAAGTCTCGGCCCGAGAACGTCTTGCCGAAGATTTCGAACAGCGGGTTGGTCAGGGTCACCATCCACGAAATGCTCGCCAGCAGGCCCAGGCGCATCAGCAATGCCAGGGACAAGCCGATGACACGGGCACGGTCGCGTTGTTCGGGGGGAAGTTTATCGGCCAGGATGGCAATGAAGACAAGGTTATCGATGCCGAGCACCAGCTCCAGCACGATCAACGTCAGTAGGCCCAGCCAGGCCGTGGGATCAACGATCCATTCCATGGTTTATTTGCTCCCTCGACCGGTCAGTGCGAGGGCAAGAGGCTGCGACGAGCCTGCCCAGGGCGCGGCGACGGGGGAGAGGCGGTTGTTCGTTGAACGGCGACTGGGAGGTTCCTGAAGGGTTTTCATACAGACCTGAGGTTAAATGGGGAAGAAATCCTACAACGGTTTCCAGCGCTTCCCACGAGACGATTTATTACAGAATCTGACGAAGCAACGGCGAAGCGCAGCAAACCGTGTGATTTTCATGGCGGGTCGGGCCAGCATCAATCTAGCGAAATAAGTGGACGGCCAAGCCAACAAGCCCACAGCCGAGCAATACCTGGATCACGCCACGCTTGAAGCGAAACAACGCAATCGCCGCCCCGATCGCTATCAACGCCGAAGGCCAGTCGAGGCTGCCGCTGAACCCGGTTGGCCAGAGCACGTGGTAACCAAAGAAACACGCCAGGTTGAGGATGACCCCGACCACCGCCGCGGTGATGGCGGTCAGCGGCGCGGTGAACTTGAGCGCGTTGTGAGTCGATTCCACCAACGGCCCGCCCGCTAGAATGAACAGGAAGGAGGGCAGGAAGGTGAACCACGTCACCAACGCTGCCGCAACGGCACCGGCCAGGAACACTTGATCGGCGCCAAACACTTGCGAGACATACGCCCCGATGAAACCTACGAAAGCCACGACCATGATCAGCGGCCCGGGGGTGGTTTCGCCGAGCGCAAGGCCGTCGATCATTTGGGTCGGAGTCAACCAGCCGTAATGGCTGACCGCGCCTTGGTAAACATAGGGAAGCACCGCATACGCACCACCGAAGGTCAGCAGCGCGGCCTTGGTAAAGAACCAACTCATCTGGGTCAGCGTGCCTTCCCAACCAAACAGCGCGGTCAGGGCGGCCATTGGCAAGGCCCACAGCACGGCGCCAATCAATCCCAGCAATGCCAGCCTTGGCCAACTGAACCGGGCATGCTCTGGCGTGGGTGTCTCGTCATCGATCAGGGCCGGGCCGAATGACTTGTTGGCGGCGCTGTGCCCACCAACCTGGAATTTTCCTGGTGCCAGGCGGCCACCGATGTAACCGATCAGCGCCGCACCCAGCACAATCAGCGGGAACGGAACATTGAAAGCGAAGATCGCCGTGAACGAGGCGGCGGCGATGGCCCACAGCCAATTATTCTTCAACGCCCTGGAGCCGATTCGATGCGCCGCCTGCACGACGATCGCGGTCACTGCTGGCTTGATCCCGTAGAACAGGCCGGCCACTACCGGAACTTCACCAAAGGCGATGTACACCCAGGACAAGGCGATCAGGATGAAAAGAGAGGGCAATACAAACAGGGCGCCGGCGATCACGCCGCCCCAGGACCGATGCAATAGCCAGCCGATATAGGTCGCTAACTGCTGGGCCTCCGGCCCGGGAAGCAACATGCAATAGTTGAGGGCATGAAGAAAGCGTCGCTCGGAGATCCAGCGCCGTCGCTCGACCAACTCCTGATGCATGATCGAAATCTGTCCCGCTGGGCCGCCGAAGCTGATGAAGCCCAGCTTCAGCCAGAACCAGAAGGCGACGCGCAAGCTGATCGGTTCAGGTCTCGCAGGATCATGTTCAAGGGCAGATTCGGCAAGCTTGGGGTTCATGGGCGATAGCTTGGAAAAGTGAGGGTGCCGCTACAGTATCGGCTGCATATGAAATTGAAAGCTATTTGTCGCAGGCCGGTGAAAGGTCATCGCCTCCCACCGGCAGCGGTCGTTCAAGCGCCGCCGACGGCCTCGCGAACAAAGTCTTCATAGCTGCGCAACGGACGGCCCAGAATGGCTTGGAGTCGCTCCACCGTTCCTGCCTCGGCTTGCATGCCGAACGCCTGGATACCGGCCATCATCAGGCGCATGTCGTAGGCCAGCCAGGCGGGGCCGAACGACGCCATCTGGGTTTCGAAGCCGGCCACGTCGTCACCGCCATAAACCACCTCCCGGCCCAACGCCGAACCCCAGGTTTGCGCCACGGCCGCGCCAGTCAGGGCCCGGGGGCCGACCAGTTCCAGCGTGAGCCGTTCCAGGGCAGCGGGTGCCCGGTCGCGTCGCAGCAATTCGGCGACGGCGATGTCGGCGATGTCTCGCGCATCGATCATCGAGACCCCGGCCGAGCCGATCGGCATCGGGTATACGCCATAGTCCTGGATGGTCTGCCGGACCATGAGCTCGTTCTGCATGAAATACGCCGGACGCAGGATGGTCGCCGGCATGTCGAGGCTTTCGAGCATGCGCTCCACCGTATGCTTGCCGGTGAAATGCGGGACATTGGTGAACCTGTCGGCATGTATCACCGACAGGTAGACGATGCGCTCGATACCGGCTTCACGCGCCAGGTTGAGTGTGATCAAGGCCTGTGTCACTTCGTCCGGCGTGACGGCGTTGAGTAGAAACAACGTGCGTACCGACGCGAGCGCGGCGCGCATCGAGGCTACGTCGGTCAGGTCGCCAACGACTTCCGTCACGCCAACCGGGAAGTCGCGCTTGCCGGGCTGACGCACCAGGGCCTTCGCTTCGGCGCCTTTCTCGGCAAGTCGTGTGGCGATGAGAGAACCGATGGTGCCCGTGGCGCCGGTGATCAAGATGCTCATGTGAATCTCCTGTCGCTGATATCAAGGAATGGCATTGCAGTGACCAGACGATAGGGCGTTGCAGGTATAAAACGAAGGCGCCAGAATGCAAACACCTCGTTTCAAAAATGGAACAACATGAACCTGAATGCGCTCATTGATTTCGCGCTGGTCGCCACCAACGAAGGATTGGGCAAGGCAAGCCGCGCCAGCGGCCGGTCGAAAGCCACCTTGTCGCGGCGCATCGCCGAATTGGAGGAACAGCTGGGCGTCAGGCTGATCGAGCGTAGCGCCCGTGGCCTCAAGCTTACCGAAGCCGGCGAAATGCTGATTGCCCGGACCGAAGGGCCGCTGGGGGAGGTGATCGAAGCCATGACGGCGACCCAGGAAGGCGTGTCGACGCCTAACGGACGCTTGCGGGTGGCGGCGCCGGTCCTGTTTTCCCAATTGACGATGGGGCGCATTGGCGCGGATTTCTGCGCGGCCTATCCGCAGGTGACGATCGATGTGCGGGCGGAGGACCGCCTGGTGGATCTCGTCGAGGAACAATTCGACGTCGCCATCCGAGTCAACCCAAGCCCGGACAGCAATCTCGTCGGACGTTGCTTCGCCAAGGACCGGTTGGTGGTCGTGGCCGCGCCTGGCGTGGCCAAGCCTGAACCCGGAGCGGTCAGGCCTGTTCCCAGTATCGTGCCTTCCAATTTCCAGCCGACCCACTGGAATCTCGATGATGGGCGCTTGATCCTGGAGCCCATCCCCAAGCTGTGGTTCTCTTCCTACCTGATGATTCGCGACGCCGCGGTCGCGGGTGGGGGCGCCGCGCTGCTTCCGAAATCGATTGCCTGGAATCAATTGGCCCGCGGCGAGTTGGTCCAGTGGGGGATGGTCGCAAGCGCCGAGCGACAGTTGTGGGTCCTGCACACCTCCAGGCGCCTGGCGGCGCCGAAGGTTCGCGCGTTTGTGGACTTCCTGTGCGCCCGTTACCCGGATATGTCATTGACACTGGAAGGATAACGGAGCGGTTTGCGCCCACTCAAGGTAAGGGCTGTTCCTTGACCTTGGTTGAAACGACCGCGTCGTAACCGCCCGGGCTCTGCACTTCGTCGGAGACCCATAACCGCTCGCTGCGGCATTTGTATTTCACGCCTTTGCGCGGTGCCATGACTTGCGCGCTTTCAATACACATCTGTCTGGATGCATAGGTCGGCCCGGGGTTTCGCTCTTCCACACAGCCTTCCATGCCACTACAGATCCTCATGACAAGAAAATAGACAGTCATCATCCTAATGTTGCTCCAGCGAGCGATGCGGTTGGTTACGTCCTGTGTCAGCGCGGTTTTAGCGCCTGAACGCACAGCGATCATGCGGCGGATGATGAGCCCGCTCACAAATCTTCAGCAATGGGACATCAGTGCCATCTGTCGGAAAAATGGCGCTTCATATAAAAGTTTTTATAGGAAGGTTTTTTGTGACGGATTGTTGACGTCACGGAGGGCGTCATGTCGCGCTTTTTCCCGTCCCTTGAAGCGATGGCTGGGAAGAGCTACGGGTGGGACAAAAGGCCGTTTTGAACGTGTTGCCATGTGCGCTTCGAGCGCCTTCGAACAGATATCTGAACTTGATTTTTTTCTTCGTTAGTTATGCAGGATAAACACGATTAATCATTAAAGGTTATCTTGCGGTAGCCTTCCGAGAGCATTAATTCGCAGGGCTATATGGACAAAATCTGTCCACTTGTCAACGTAATTGCAGCCCCTATTATTGGCGCACTGAGTCGCCAAGAAGAGGGTGTCATGAAGCAGTTATTTGAAGGTTGTGTAAAAGTGATTGTCCCCTGTGGTTCATTGGGAGCGGGTGTACGAGAAGAAGAAATTGCTTATGGGCTGGCGGCGGGGGCGCAAGTAATTGCCACGGACGCGGGTTCAACCGACAGCGGCGCGGCTTATCTTGCCCTTGGCAAGTCGAAGAATAACCGAGGCGCGGTCAAGCGCGACCTGACTATTCTGATGAAGGCCCAGGCGCAATCCGGCGTGCCGATTATTGTCGGGACTTCGGGGCAGGCGGGCGGCGATCTGAATCTTGATTGGACGCGTGATATTGCCTTGGAAATTGCCGGGGAGTTGGGTGTGTCACCAAAGATTGCGCTCATTTATTGTGAGCAAGACAAGCAAACCATTAAAAAGCTGAACGCTGAAGGTCGTATCAAACCATTGCCGCCCCACGCCGAGTTGGACGACGCGACAGTGGACGCCTGTGAGCACATTGTCGCTGCCCTGGGGGTTGAACCCTTCCTCGCCGCGCTGGACGCGGGCGCCGATATCATATTGGCCGGCCGTTCGACCGACACAGCCGTCATAGGCTGCTATCCCATTTGGAAAGGCGCGCCATGGGGACCGTCCTGGCATGCCGGCAAGACCGGTGAATGCGGCGTGCAATGCGCCGTCAACCCGACGCTAGGGTCGGGGATCCTGCTCAGTGTTGACGCGAACGGCTTCGAAGTCGAGCCGTTGAGCCTGGACAACCAGTGCACGCCCCATAGCGTATCGGCCCATATGCTCTACGAAAACAGTGACCCGTTCCGGTTGTTGGAGCCCGGCGGAATCTTGAACGTGGCCCAGGCGCGCTACACCGATTTGAATGGGCGCGCTGTTCGGGTAGAAGGCTCGCAATGGGAGCCGATGCCTTACACCATGAAGTTGGAAGGCGCTGCCGCCGGTTTGTACCAAACCATCATGCTGGTGGGCATCCAGGACCCCGATGTGCTAAAGGACATCGATGGTTTTCATGACCGTTTGCTGGACGCGCTATATAAGAGAACACGTCAGTCGATTCCCGCCGAAGAGTTGGGCGAGTTTCATATTTCCCTGCGCATGTACGGGTGGAATGGCGTGACCGGTGTCAAACCCGCAGCAGGAACGTTACCGCCACCGGAAATAGGGATGTTGTTTGTCGCCACGGCTGCAACGCAGGAAATGGCCAATACCATTGCCCAGGCGTGTAATCCGTACTTCTTCCATTATCCAAGCGTGATGGGTAAGGAGTTGCCTTCCTATGGGTTTGCCTTTACACCGGCCGATATACCTCGTGGGCAAATATTCGAGTTCAAGTTGAATCACGTGGTGCAACTTGAGAATCCCCTTGAATTGGTTCGTTTGAAGTGGATTGATCTGTCGGACACCACAATAGCTGTGAAGGAACTTGCACAATGACTAAGTTGCGTGATGTATGCCGGCACGTCCGATCCAAACAAGCGGGGCCGTTCTGGGTTACGTTCGATATCTTTTTCAACGGACGCGAGAATTTCGAACGTTATTCCAATTGCGCGGCACTCTCGCCGGCTCAATTCGCAACGCTCTACGGCACCGACCCGGAACGGGTCAAGCGCATCCCGGTGCCGGATCTGGAAATGGTCAAGATCTCCTATCCCCGTGCGACGCCCCAGGGCGGAATGGTCGAGCGCGACATGCACGCCGGCCAGCAATACGTCCGTCTGCTTGACGTGATCGTCGACTGAGGCCGGGCGCCCGCTCGAGCCTTGATTTGTGCGCCTCATGGACGAGGACCGACCCCCTGTTTACCCGAGGTAACTATGACGGACCCGACCGTTGCGATGCGCCTTGCGCAATATGCCCATGAATTTCGTAGCCAACGCCTGCCCGAAGACATCATCAAACTGGTACGCCAGCGTTTCATCGACAGCCTGGCGTGCATACTGGGCGCCTACGGGGCTGACCCGGTCAAGGCTGCCCTCTGTTACGCCGCTGCAAACACGGCGCAATCATCCAGCGTATTCGGCACCAACCTCAGAACAACGACGGAAATCGCAGCTTTCGCCAACGGCTTGATGGTTCGTTTCCTGGACTACAACGATGGCTACATGGGCCTGGAGCCCGGCCATCCGAGCGATAACATCCCGGCCTGCCTGGCGGTGGCGCAAGCCGAAAACGCATCCGGGGCTGAGTTGGTCTCGGCCATCGTCCTGGCATATGAGATCCAAATGCGCTTGCAGGATGTGGCGAGCCTGAACAAGCGTGGCTGGGACCACGTGAACTACATCAACGTCGCGATGGCGGCGGCGGCTTCCAACTTGATGAAGCTGGACGTGGCGCAGACCGAGCAAGCGATCAACATCGCCCTGAGCGGGCATTTGGCGATGCGGCAAGTGCGCAGCGGGTCGTTGTCCGACTGGAAGGGCTGTTCCGCGGCCAATGCCGCTCGCAACGCGATTTTCGCAGCGCAACTGGCGCGCCATGGCATGACCGGGCCGTCGCCGATCTTCGAAGGCGAGATGGGCTTCTTCAAACAGATTAGCGGACCGTTCGACCTGGACATCAGTCGTTTCGGCACGCCCGGCAACGGCGACTACGCGATACGGCGCTCGCTGACCAAGACGTTTCCCACCAATGGCGAATTGCACACGGCCGTCTGGGCCGCGCTGGATATCCGCAAGCGGATTGACGGTGTGCAGGACATTGCCGCCATTTCAATCGAAACGTCTGAATTCAACCGTCGGGTACTCGCCGATACCCCAGAGAAATGGCTGCCGAAAACCCGCGAAACGGCTGACCACAGCCTGCCTTACAACGTCGCCCGGGCCTTGCTCGATGGCGATATCACGGTCGGCTCGTACGCCGCAGAAAAGATCGCCGACCCCGCAGTGATTGCCTTGATGAAGAAAGTCAGCGTCGTCGAAGATCCGGCGCTCACCGCACTGTTTCCGCGGCACCTTGCCAACCGTGTTTGCGTAACCCTGAAATGCGGCGAGCTGGTCGTGAGCGAGATGATCACCGGTCCCGGTTCGGTCGAAACGCCAATGACCGATAGCGACTTCGAGCGCAAGTTCCGGCGCATGGCGATGCCGCATCTCGATGCATCGGCACAGGCTGCGGTGCTTGGGTTCGTGGCGGGGCTCGAGCATCAAACCGAGTTCGAGACATTGTTTGCGGCGATGGTTGTCTCCTAGGGTCGCCAGCGCCCCAATGGCATCGCCAACGAATGCCCCAATCAGCGGCGTCCGGTATCGGTCGCCGTTGGCAGCGTCCCGGTGTAGCGAGCGCGAGGGCGGCCCTCGTGGTGTTGGTTGTATTGCTCGCTGGCGTGGGCGATCCAGCCGATGGATCGACCTACGCCTCCCAATGAAATTTCCTGCCCGCGCAATCCCAGTTTCCTGCCGATGAAGCTCACCATGAGAATGAATTCCGGTGGGTACGCCACGAGCTCCGAGGCCACCGAGAAGGCTTTTTGCAGCTTGATGAACTCACTGTCGCCATCAAAGGCAGCCGTGAGCGCCGCCAAAAGATTGCTGGCACGCGGGTCGTTGATCGAGTGGACATTGGGACCGAACCCGACAATGTGTCCGTCCTGGTTGTAGCGCTGCAAGATCGGTCGCGTAGGGTCCACGGCGGTACAAATCTCTTCGATCATCCGACTGGCGGCTTCATTCCTGCCATAGGCGATTTTATGGCCCCGTGCGGCGGCGAGTGCAGCGATGACCGCGTAGTACGGAGTGGCGCCGGTAGTGGCGGCGACGCGGACGCTGTGGGTAGTGTGATCCAGCTCATGGTCGATACTGAGGATCAACAGGCGCCGGATCAGATCGGCGTGGGCCGGCGGGGCGCCGCACGACTGGGTGATGAACTCATGCAGGGGTTGCGTACTCGGTTCGGTCGCCCCCACGACCAACGCGGCAAACCACCTCACGACATCGGCGCCTGTACGGGCGTAGCTGTCCGGGGAAAGGTCGAACGCTTTGGGATTCTCTCGCTGGACCAAGGGGAAAAGCGCGATGGCTTTTTCCTGGGCAGACATGTGCTCGTAAATCTGCAACAGCTTGGCGCTGTCCTTCGGCGTGCGAGGCAGCGAATCGCCGAACGCCGAAGGCACCTGCCATATCAACTCGGCCACCTCTTCGACGGTGGCCCGGTCCGCGAGCTCGACGACGTCATGGCCACGATAAAACAGCCCATCATCGGTGATCAGCGTAATCGCACTGTCCGAGGGCGATGAGCGCTTCGCCACGGGTTTCTCCGCCGCCGGGACCTTCACCAGCCGCTGAATATCCTCGGCCCAATAGCGACGCTTGGGCGTCCCGGCGATTTTGATGGAGCGGATATTCTTGCGACTGACGTAGGCGTACAACGTCGGCAGGCTGATCCGGAGCAGGGCGGCTGCCTCGTCTGCCGAGAGGTAAAGGCCTTCTTGTTCTGGCATGACGGGCCCACTCGGGTGATTGGAAGTCGTACATGTTTATTAGATGTGCAGTCAGGTCGTCAATGTGTATTGGTGGATAAATTTCAACACGTGTTTTTTAGACGACCGATGGCGGGATAGGCCCGATTAAGCCGGGATGTTGACGAAAAAAATCAAGATTTACAGCGTTTCAGCCCCTATGTAGATTTCGGCTGCGCAAGAGTTGTTCACATTGATTTTTCGATGCATCGATAACAATAAAAACGAAAAGGTGAAACGCATGGCTTGGTTAGGTTTCGCAATGGACGTCACGTTTATGGCCTTGATCATAAGCAAACGACTTTCTGCTGTGACGGCACTCATCCTTATTCCGGTTGCCTTCGGGCTGGCCAGTGGGGCAGGACCGGAACTGGGCGCGATGGTGATGAACGGCGTCAAGCAAGTTGCGCCCACCGCGTTGATGCTGATGTTTGCAATCCTGTATTTCGCGATCATGTTCGACGCCGGGCTCTTCGAACCCGCCGTGAGGAAAATCCTGCGCCATGTAGGAAATGATCCTCTTAAAGTCGTACTGGGCACTGCATTGCTGGCCACCGTCATCTCCTTCGACGGCGATGGCGCAACGACTGTGCTGATCGTCACGACAGCGTTCCTGCCGCTTTACCTGCGGCTGGGGATGAACCCGCTGATCCTGGCGTTGATGCTTTTGCTGACGAACACCGTGGTCAATCTCATCCCTTGGGGGGGACCGATCGCCCGCGCCGCCAGCGCCCTTCACCTTGATGTGGCAGAAATGTTCCTGGGGCTGGTGCCGGCGATGCTGGTGGGGCTTGCCTATGCGTTTGCCGTGGCGTTCTGGATAGGCCGCAAGGAGCGGCGCCGCTTGGGATGGACGCCCGGCACCCAGGACGCCGCACCGCAGGAGGTCGCTTTGCCGACCGTACACGCCGAAACCCATCGGCCGAAACTCTTCTGGGTCAACCTGGTGCTTACCGCGGGGCTCATGTACTCCATGGCCACAGGGCTGGCACCCTTGCCGTTGCTGATGATGGTGGGTTTTTCCCTGGCGCTGCTGATCAACTATCCACGCTTGGCGGAGCAGAAGGCTAGAGTCGCGGCTCACTCGGAAAGTGTGCTGATGGTCATCGCGCTGATATTTGCCTCAGGTGCGTTCACCGGCATCTTGTCCGGCACCGGGATGGTTGATGCCATGTCAGGGAAGATCGTCCAGCTGATTCCCGACGGCGGTGGCCAATACTTCAGCATCATTACTGCGCTGGTGGCCTTGCCGCTCAATTTCCTGCTGTCCAATGACGCGTTTTTCTTCGGCATCTTACCGGTGCTGGGGGCCGCGGCTGCCGAATATGGCATCGACCCGATGCATATCGCTCGCGCGTCGGTGCTGGGGCAACCGGTGCATGCATTGAGCCCTTTGGTTGCAGCGGTCTATCTCATCAGTGGAATCATCAAGCGCGACATGGGCGACATGCAACGCTATTGCCTGCTCTGGGCGATCGGCAGCAGCGTTGTCCTGATTGTAACGGCAGTTATTACCCGGGCGATTTATTAATTAATTAATTAATTAGTTCGCTGCGCCGAAGTTCAAAGGACGCCAGTTCGCGTCTGCTCACGTCAAAATAAAAATAATAGAGAGGTGGTCGATGAAATCGATTAACGCCGTCGCTATGACGTTCCTGTCGACATTGTTAATGTCTGAAATTTGCCTTTCGGCAACCATCAGTGATCCTGACAGGTTCCAGCATGAAGGGAAGTTGAATGCTTATCTTCGTTCGGTCTATATCAATACGCGTATCGCCAACGATTTGATCGAAGACCGCTTTGGCGGTTTTCCGGACGGTGCCGAGCTGGGTGGCACAGGCGTCGGTGCGATCCTGGATTACAACTCCAGTTATTGGGCCGGGGTTGTAGGGATTGATGCCTCTTTGTATGGCGTGGCAATGATCGATTCAAAAGACAATGGCCGAGACCTGTTCGACGATACTGACGGCACCAACGGGGGCTTTGCCAAAGTTGGACAGAGTTATTTCAAGTTGCGTTACGAGGGCAACGGCTGGAATGCCGATTCCCAAGTAGGTCGGGGGCGGTTCGACGCCGGAACGTTGGTCACGCTGGACACTCGGATCGTGCCCGGCTCCTACCAGGGAGGCCGCGCCCATTTGAACTTCACCGAGATGGGAATCGGTCCGCTTCCTGGCACGTTGGGGTTCGAAACCGCCTATATCAACCGCACCTCGCCTCGGGACAGGGAAGACTTCGAGCACCTGCTGAGCCAGACGGGCGAGGAAATCAAGGATCTGTATACCTACGGCATCAATTACGACTTGAAAGCTGTCGAGCTGGGTTACGCCCACGGGGTGGCGCGGGACTTCAATGAAAACACCCGTTATGGGCTGACATTAAAAGCGCCGCTGGGCGACAAAGCCGGTGTGGTATTGGACACCCAATATTATGAGTTCCAGAAAGCCGGGCGAATCTGGGAGCGTGACTGGGAGGCGGGTGAGGCGGCTTACGATGATGACGCGACATGGTTGAATATCAACCTGGGTTTATTGCTCGATAAACTTCGCCTGGGTCTTTCTTTTTCCGAGACCCAGGCAAAGTTGAGCAACGGGCAACTGGGTTATGCCTACTTCGACCACGGCGATAATGTTGACGGCCGGATGGATGCCTGGACACGCTCCGGCAATGATTTCAATAACGACGGTGAGCGAACCTGGCAGATTGGCGCCGAATACGACTTGGGCGGGCATTCTTTATTGGGCGCTTCGCTGGATGGTTTCAAGGTCATGACTATTTATAAACAAGGTGAGTTTGATGCGACCGACCCGTTCAGCGGTCGACGCACCGACGTGACCGAGCGACAAAATGAATATCGCCTCTACTATCGCTTTGACGAAAAAGAATACGCAGGACTTTCCGTGGGCCTGATTTATATCAACTACCGGATTAATCAGGACTTCGTCGCACTGGTTTCCGCTCAACCCGATAACGTGGTGAGCGGTTCGGAAGCGCGGGTCTATCTGGACTACGCATTTTAGAAGTTCAACCGCTCTATCGAGAGGCTCGAGATGTCTACACCTCGTCATAAAATAGTGGTCACGCAGCGATTCTTCGATGCCATGGCGACCGACTTCCTGAAGAGCCGCGGCTGTGATGTAGTCGTCGCCGACCTGGCGCCCGGGCAAGCGGACGGCGACCTGAGTGAACAGCAACTGACCGACATCTTGAAGGACGCTGATGGCTGGATCGTCGGGCATGCGACTATCACGTCCAGCCTGTTGGGCTCGCTCCCGCGCTTGCAGGTCATCGCCCGTCGCGGTGTGGGTTACGAACGGGTTGATACGGCGGCGGTGGAAGCGGCGGGGAAGGTCGCGACCATCGCGATCGGCGGCAACGACGCAAGCGTCGCCGACCACACCGTGGCATTGATGCTCGCTGTGTGCCGCCAACTCAAACGCTGCCAATCGGGATTGTCCGCAGGGGATTGGTCGATCCCCCTGGGCGGCGATTTGTACCGCAAGACGGTGGGCGTCGTCGGGATGGGGCGGATCGGCCGGGGCGTTCTGCAGCGCTTGTCCGGGTTTGAAGTTACACCGTTGATTTTTACCCCTGATCCTCACAAAACACAGCTCGACGGTATCGCCCACGGTAAATTCGTTGGTCTGGAAACGCTGCTCGAGGAAAGCGATTTCGTCACCCTTCATGCGCCTCTCAATCCTCAAACCCAAGGGTTGATCGACGAGCACGCATTGAGACTGATGAAGGGGTCCTCGGTGTTGATCAACACCGCGAGGGGCGGGTTGGTGCGCGACGCGGATCTGCTCTGCGCGCTGCGGGAGAACCGGTTGGCAGGGGCAGGGCTCGATGTCTTCGAAAGCGAGTCTGACCCCACGCTTTTACCTGTGACCGAACGATTGATCCAACTGCCGAACGTGGTCGTGACGCCCCACGTCGGGGGCTCCACGGTCGAGGGGCTCAATCGCACCAACCTGATTGCCGCCCAGTGCGCGGTGGCCGTCCTGCAAGGGCGCAGCCCGCCCGCCCATTGCGTCATCGCGGACGGACGTCGTCCCGCCGGCACGCAGGTGTGGCCATGAGTCGTAGCGAAAACCCGTCGCCGGACTCATGCCCGCCGGTTCATCCCGACTTGCTCGCGGTGGCGACGTCGCTGCGCCAACAGGGCCTGCTTCCGATTGTCCAGGGCGATGTGCAGAGCGTCCGGGGCCAGTTGGAGCGGATCAATGCGTGGGCGGCGCACCGCAGCGTGCCCCTGAGCTACGAGCGCACGCTGGGCTTTTGCGTCGACGGCCGAACGGTTCCCTGCAAGCTTTATTGGCCGGAGGGCGATGAGACGCCTTGCTTGATGTTCTACTGCCATGGCGGCGGATTTCGCCATGGTTCGCTGGCCGGCTGGGACGCGCCGCTGCGTCAGTTGGTTCGCGACAGTGGCCTGGCGGTGCTCTCCATCGACTACGCGTTGTCGCCGGAGCATCGCTTTCCCGTGGCGTTCAACGAGGTGGTAGCGATCGTCAGCCGTGTCATCAAGCTCGGGGCAATCACCGACTGCCCGGTGCGCGGCTATGCCCTGGGCGGCGATTCGGCGGGCGCGAACCTGGCCCTGGGCGCGGCCATTGCGCTGCGTGACGCGGGGATCGATGCGCTGCGCCAGCTGTTGCTGTTCTACGGCAGCTACTCGCGGGACATGACCTCCAACTCGTGGCAACGGTTGGGCGGATACGCAGGGCAGAATCTGTCGGTCGAAACCATGAGCGCCTATTGGGCCAGCTATCTGGCCGATGATGAGGACGACTGGCGGGTGCAGCCAATCACGGCTGACCTGACGGACCTGCCGCCGACGCGATTGGTCATTGGCGAGCTGGACCCACTGCTGGACGAAAACCGAGGGTTGGCGCAGCGCTTGAAGGACGCAGGTGTGGTGACGAGCCTGCAAGTCCTGGCGAACATGACCCACGGTTTTATCCGTTTCAACGAAGTGGCGCCCATCGCGCGCAACGTACTCGCTGCTCAGGGTAACGCGTTGCGCAAGGCGCTTTCCAATCAGGCGAACCTTCCATGAATGTTTTCCGAATCGCGGCCTTTGCATGGGCCTGCGTCGCGGCATCCGTTGGCATGGCCGCCGGTACGCTGCCTGTCGGGCCCGTTGCCGGGGATGTGCAGTTGTCGGCGTTTTATCGCTGGCCTGAGGCAATGCCCGAATCGCCGGGTACGCTGCTGCGAAACGAGCGCATGCCAGTGCAGGCACTAATGCCTGCCGCCGCGCAGGCGATACGCCTGCTCTACAGTTCAGTTGACGAACGCTGGCATTCCGGCCTCGTTCCGGTCAGCGGCGCGTTATACCTGCCGGCGGGCAATCCCCCCGCCGAAGGCTGGCCGCTGCTGGCCTGGGCCCACGGTACGCTGGGGATCGCCGATGCGTGCGCGCCGTCCTGGACGGGGCTGCGCGACCGTGACGCGGCGTACATCAATCGTTGGCTGGCGCGAGGGTTCGCGGTGGTCGTGACTGACTACCAAGGACTGGGCGGCCCGGGGCCGCATCCCTATACATTCTGGCAGGCCGAGGGACGTTCCGTTCTCGACTCGATTCGCGCTGCCCGCGCCATCAGACCAGGGCTGATCGCCCCTCGCACGTTCCTCGCCGGGCAATCCCAGGGCGGCGGGGCGGCGTTGGGCGCGGCGATACTTGCCACGACCTACGCACCCGAACTGCCTATCCTGGGGGCGATACTCACGGCGCCGAACAGCACGTTTCCCCAAGGCCCCATTGCGCTGCCGCCACGCCAAACCAACACCGTGTTCCTGGTCCTGGCGTCCGGTGGCCTGCGCGAAGACGGACCGCCAATCGAAACCATCCTGACCGCCAAGGGCCTCCAATTGCTGGACGTCGCCCGGCAGGGCTGTACCCGTGACATCGCGCTCAAATCCAAGGCGTTGCGGATCGGTTCGTTTGCAGAGCTGTTGACGATCACCCCCGAGGCATTGAACGCAGCGCGCATCCCGTCCACCGACATGCCGCAGGCTTCGATTGCGTTTGCGTTGTTCATCGCCACCGGCCAGGCAGATCAGACGATCACGCCAGAGCGGCAATACGCGGTCGCGGCGGCGTTGTGCGCCGCCGGCAACCCCGTCACTTGGCGCACCTATGAAGGCCTGGGGCATGACGGGGTGTTGCACGGTTCGCTGGAAGATGCCTTCGCATTCGTCAGGGCCCGACTCGATGGGCAGGGCGGTGGTTCGAATTGCGCCACCTTGCAAAGACCTGGTCCGCCGGGGGAGAGAGACGAAGGAGCGCTGTTCAACGACGACTGAGTGCTGAGTAGACCTATGTGGCGAGGGAAGTTGCTCCCTCTCCACGGTTTTGGCGGGTTTGCCATCTCGCGAACCGTCCCAATGCAACGATTGCTAGGCCACGGCCTCATATGAGTCATAAGCGGCGCCTTGGATACCAGGCGGCGGGCCGATTTTCCTTATGACGGGTGATTGTTTTCATGACGATGGCTGAGAAAAACCATGTCGACTGGCTGGTGGAGCAATCGATGCTCAAGGCGGCGAGGCAGCGGGCCAAGCTTTACTCGGGACAAGGGCGCCTGTGGCAACAGCCCTTCGCACACACCCGGCCCCGTGACGCCTGCGCGCTATCCTCCGTGTGGTTCACCGCGTACCCGGCCTCCATCGTCACCCGGGAAGATGGCACGGTGCTCGAAGCGCTGGGGGATGAAACCTTGTGGCATGCGCTGTCGAAGATCGGCATCCAGGGCATCCACAACGGCCCCTTGAAAAGGTCCGGAGGCCTGCACGGCACTGAATTTACGCCGACGATCGACGGCAACTTCGACCGCATCAGCTTCGACATCGACCCGGAACTGGGCACCGAGGCCCAGTTGCAGGCATTGACACGCATGGCCGCTGCCCACAATGCCGTGGTCATCGACGACGTCATCCCGTCCCACACCGGCAAGGGCGCGGATTTCCGCCTGGCGGAGATGGCCTACGACGACTATCCAGGCCTCTACCACATGGTGGAGATCCGCGAGGAAGACTGGCCGCTGTTGCCTGAAGTCGAGGAGGGGCGCGACGCGCAGAATCTCACCGCGCAGCAGGTGGACGCCCTGCGCGACAAGCACTACATCGTCGGCCAGTTGCAGCGGGTGATCTTCTTCGAACCCGGCGTCAAGGAAACCGACTGGAGCGCAACCCCCGTCGTCATGGGTGTGGACGGCAAGCCGCGGCGTTGGGTCTACCTGCATTACTTCAAGGAAGGGCAGCCGTCGCTGAACTGGCTTGACCCAAGCTTTGCCGCGCAGCAGATGATCATTGGCGATGCGCTGCACGCCATCGATTGCATGGGGGCGAAGATCCTGCGCCTGGACGCCAACGGTTTCCTGGGCGTCGAGCGCAAGCTCGATGGCACTGCATGGTCCGAGAGCCACCCGCTATCGATCACCGGTAACCAGCTGCTCGGCGGTGCGATTCGCAAGGCAGGGGGTTTCAGTTTCCAGGAATTGAACCTGACGTTGGATGACATCGCCGCCATGTCCCACGGCGGGGCGGACCTGTCCTATGACTTCATCACGCGACCGGCCTACCAGCATGCCTTGCTGATGGGCGATACCGAATTCCTGCGCTTGATGCTGCGCCAGATGCACGCCTTTGGCATCGATCCGGGGTCGCTGATCCACGCGCTGCAAAACCACGACGAATTGACCCTTGAGCTGGTGCACTTCTGGACGCTACACGCCCATGACACCTACCTCTACCAAGGCCAGACGTTTCCCGGCAACATCTTGCGCGAGCACATCCGCGAGCAGATGTATGAGCGCCTGTCCGGTGAACATGCGCCTTACAACTTGAGGTTCGTGACCAACGGCGTGTCCTGCACCACGGCCAGCATCATCACCGCCGCGCTGGGCATCCGCGACCTCGATGCCATCACCGCCGCCGATATCCAGCAGATTCGCCAGGTGCATCTACTGCTGGTGATGTTCAACGCCATGCAGCCGGGCGTGTTCGCCTTGTCAGGCTGGGATCTGGTGGGGGCATTGCCGTTGCCGGCGGAGCAGGTCGAGCATTTGATGCGCGACGGCGACACGCGCTGGATCCATCGCGGCGCCTACGACCTTGTAGACCTCAACCCGCAAGCGCCGATGTCTGCCGGGCAAATGCCCCGCGCCAGGACGTTGTATGGCAGCCTGCCGAGCCAATTGAAGGATCCGGATTCGTTCGCCTCGCAACTGCGCAGAATCCTGGCCGCGCGCCGGGCCTACGACATCGCCGCGAGTCGCCAGATATTGATTCCGGACGTTGAGCATCCAGGGTTGCTGATCATGGTCCATGAACTGCCGGCCGGCAAAGGCACGCAGATCACCGCGCTGAATTTCGGCTCGACGCCCATCACTGAAACCCTCCATCTGCCAGATATCGCGCCGGGACCGGTGGTGGACATCATCAATGAGCGAGTCGAAGGGGATCTCACGTCGGAAGGCGAGTTCACCATCACCTTGGACGCGTTCGAGGGGCTGGCGCTGCGAGTGGTGAGCAGTTCGCCGATGATCTGAGGGAGTCGAAGTCTTTGATCTATGAGGAAGATTGAAAAGATAAATATCAATATGCCACTATTGTTATTGCCGCAGCTGCCGATATGAGCAGCATCGATTTTAATCATAAGGACTTGATACATGTCTTTTCGTACGCTTCGCACCCTCGCGACACTGACCGTTCTTGCCTGCCTGACCCTCACCGGTTGCGCCCACGTTCAACCGCCGGTACCGCTGGACCATCAATTCTGGGACGCCAAGGAGCCGACCATTGGCGTGGCGATCAACGTGGTGCCGGAGCCGGTGCTGGCGCTGACCGGCAATCAGGGGTTGCTGGACCTGGCCATCAATAAAGGCGTCAACAGCAAGCTCAGCGATAACGTTGAAAAATGGCAAGTACGCGACCTCAACACCTTGCCGGACGCCATCGTGGCCAAATTGCAGGCCAAGGGTTACAAGGCCAAGCGCATCAACGAGCCGGTGGACCTGACTAAATACAAGGAAGTCAGTTTCCGCGAAGGCTACACCACCCGTGACCTGACGCCGATCAAGGCCACCTACGGTGTTGATCGCCTGCTGCTGGTGAACGTGATGGGAACGGGCGCTACCCGAAGCTATTACAGCATCGTGCCGACCAGCGTCCCCATGGCGCAGGTGGGCGGGCAGGGCATGGTGGTCGATCTGGCCGACAACCGGCTCCTGTGGTTCAAGCCTTTCTCCGTTGTGCAGGCAGCCCAGGGCGAGTGGGACGAACCGAACTACACCAATCTGACCAACGCCTTTTACCAGGCGATGGACACGAGTCGCCAGCAAATGATCACACCGTTCGAGCAATGAAGCGCGGATTGATAGCGCTCGGCTCGGTGGCCTTGCTGATGGTGGCGGGTTGCGCGCAGAAGCCAGCCCCACCGGCCGGTTTCAAAACGCCGGACGCGGTGTCCTATGTCCAGACCCACGGGGTGAAGGTTGACCTGCAACTGCCCCAGGCGTTTGTCGGCGCCACTACGGTGGTGGACGCCGAGGCCGCACAGAAGGCTGCTTCGTCGAGTCATAACCTGGTCGCCAGTTCCGGCAACGCTGCTGGGCTTGCCGGTTTGCTGGTTGCCAGCCTGATCAATACCCAGATGGGCAGCGGTAGCTTGCAACGCGATGCCGAACAAACCGCCGCGAAGGAGTCCAGGCCGTTGGCGGACCTGCTTGCCGGCGTGCCGTTGCAGGAGCGCCTGCAACAGCGTTTCCAGCAGGCTTCGCTGGCAGCGGGTCTCAAGCAGGGCGCGGGAGACATCAGTGCCCGCCTGGTGATCGAGCCCAAGCTGATGCTGACGCCTGATCGTGGCAGCTTCGTATTGATCAATCAGGTGCAGGTCCAGGACATCGCCGGTTCGGCGTTGTATCGCATGCGCATTGAAGTCTCCAGCCAGCCGATCCGGCGTTGCGGCAAGCGTTGTATCGACGACGGCTCGCTGGACCTGGCGCAAGTGACGACGGCGCTCGACGAATGTATCGATGAGTCGATGCGTGTGCTGGCTGCCGACCTGATGTTGCCGGCGCCGCCGGAAGCGGCCCAGGAAACCCTGCGCTATGTGCTTGATGGGCAGCGTGTAGTCGAGCGCGGTTATCAGTTGGCCAACAATGGGAATTACTGGCGCTACCGCAACCTCTACGGCGCGGTGAAATCAGTGCCGGTGCCGTTCGAAGACGCGTTGACTCAGGAGCAGTTGCGCCAGGTATACGGCCGCTGACCGCTCGCATGTTCGGCCAGATGTCAGCGTTGGTCCGTCCAAAACCGGCTGACGCCGCCGTTGGCACCCTGCACCGGATCCCGATCCGGAAACGGCAACCCTTCGATGTTTGCCAGTTGCGCCTCGCTCGGCGCTTCGCGGCAGATGTCGGCCTGCTGGCCGGGGGGATACGCGCCGACCACCAGGAAGTCCTCGCTGGAGTCCAGGTTGCAATGCCCGGTGCCGGCGGGGAGAAGCAGCGCATCACCGGCCTTGACGTCGATGACTTGGCCGTTGGGGCCACCGATCATCAAGCGAGCCTTGCCGCTGGCAACACCGAGCACTTCGTGGCCTTCAGTGTGGTAGTGGTGAAAGTCGTAGATCCCGTAACGCCATTGCGGTGGCCAGCCGTTGGCGCGGAAAGTCTGCTCCAGGCGGGCGGCCAGATCGTCGGTATGGGTCGCGACCGCATCACGGTAAATGATCACCGGCAGGCGGGGGTTGTTGGGTACCCAATCGTTGCGTTCCAGCAACAAGGTCTGGATTGAATCCGGGAGTGCGTTGAACGTGCTCATCGAAGAACCTTCACATCTGTGCCTTTATGGGCTAGACGGTGCCTTCGATGGGAGAGTTCAACGTCGCTGACCGGTGCCGCCCGTCAGCGCTTTTCCTTCATGATCCGCTCCACTTCACCCGAAGCTTTGAGCTGTTCGAAAGCGCGTTGTGCCTTGGCGACCGTCTCGTCGGGTGTGCTCAGGCTGAACGCCAGGTAAACCCGATGGGGCTGCTCATCCAGCGCGTAGACCTCCTCCAGCAGATTGAAGTCAATCCGGGCATCCTGGCTCATCAGGCGCGCGGTGTTCTCCGGCATCGGCACCAGCTGGACCTGACGGTTCAACAGTTTCTGGAAGTTATCGTGGTTATTCGCTGAAACGACCAGTCGGCTGAAGCCACGACCTTGCAGATAAACCTGCTTGGCGTCATTTCGTACCACGCCGATGCTGTACTGCTTGGCCTCTTCCAGGGTGCCAATGGCGATGGGGGCCGTGTCGCGCAGCTTGTAGAGCCGGCTGGTGGAGCGATGGATTTCACCGACCCACTTGAACAGCTGTTCACGGGCTGGGGTGCGATCCAGCGGGAAGATCAGCACGTTGGGCTCGCGCAGCGCCATTTCATAGGCCCGCGCCCAGGGGTAGAGGGCCATGTGGAAATCGTCGAGGTCGGCCTGCTTCAAGGTATCGGCGGCGATATGGATACCGGGGCCGACCAATTTCTCGTCGCGCAGATAGGCATACAACGAGTCCTCGGTCACGACCTCGATGGTTTCGGCCTGGCTTTGAAGGCTGTTCAAGGCCAGGAATACCCATGAACAGAGCATCAGTGAGTGGCGCATACAGACCTCGGTTTTGGCGATGATTAGAGGGACACGCGGTTGCGGCCCTGGTGCTTGGCCCGGTACAGCGCCTGGTCGGCGCGTTGCATCAATTGGTCGAAATGATCCATGGCCTCGGGGTCCAGCTCGGCGACGCCGATGCTCAGGGTGACGAATGGGGAGATCGATGAGCCGCTGTGGGGCAGTTGGCGTTCGGCCAGGGCGCCACGCAAGCGTTGGGCCGCCTCCCAGGCCTGCCCTGCGTCGATATTGGGCAGCAGGACGACAAATTCCTCGCCACCGACCCGTGCGGTCAGCTCGCCAGAGCGGCCGAAGACCTCGCGCAGGGTTTCAGCGATCTGTTGCAGGCATTGGTCGCCGTTCATATGGCCATAGGTATCGTTGTAGATCTTGAAGAAATCGACGTCGCACATCAGCACCGCAAGCGGCGTCTTGTGGCGCATGGCGCGGCGAAACTCGACTTCCTTCAGCTCGTCGAAATGGCGACGGTTGGCCAGGCCCGTCAAGGCGTCGTGACGGGACAAGGCTTCGAGGGCCTGGTTGGCGGCCTTGAGCTCCGCGGTGCGCGCCTCGACCAGCTCGACCAGTTGATCGCGGCTGGCGGCGATCGCCAGCTCGTCCGAACGCTGGCGCTCCAGGTGGGCGTGGAGATTGTCCTGGAGTTCATTGACCTGGGATTCGAGCAAGCTCAACTCGTCCTGGCGATCCACCGAACGCTGCAACTTGAGGTGGTGCTTGAGTGTTTGTGGCTCGAGCTCGCCCAGGTGCCGGGCGATATGCACCACGTGGATCGTCACCAGGCGGTTGAACATGGTCATGACCAGGCCCGCCAGTAGCATGGATTGGATGATCTGGGTGATGACGATGCTGCGCGCTTCGCCCCACAGGCGCTGCCACAGCAGTTGGTTATCGCCTTCGATGATGAGCTCGCCGACTTTTTCGTGGGCGCCGAGATAAGGCTGCGCGATGAGCTCGCGGTGCAATACCGGTGCTACCCCTTCGTTACCGGTGGTGTAGCGATTGAGCTCGATGATTTCCGGCGACCGGCCGGGCCGCAGGACATTCAGCGCCACGCGTCCGACCGGCGCGGCCTTGGCGACGCTGGCAAGCTGTTTGTCCAGGGAGTCGCGGTCCATCTCCCAGATCGCATGAGCCAAGGTGTCGCGGAAAACCTGGTCGATCAGCCCCAGCTCGGCATTCATGTCCGTCAGGTTGCTTTCCCAGGCCAGCCAGGTGCGCCAGGTGACCATCGCCACTGTGAAAAACAGGCAGAACAGCAGGGTCGCCAGGACCAGGCGCCGACCCAGGGAGCTGAGGGTCTTGGCCTGTGCCCGTTGAGAGGGTGGGGGTGTGAGATGGCTGTCCATCTCATAACCACTTGCGCGCGATGGCATCGTAGACGCCGTTGCGACGTATGGCTTGCAGGCCTGCGCGGAATTTTTCGACGGTCTGCGGCGGCGTGTTGCGGCTGAACGCCATACTCAGGCCGTCGGCACTGCTCAGTTCGGGCAGCGCCAGCGACTTGATCAATACTTTGTCCGGGTCTTCGCCGTTCTGACGGGTCAGGTACAGCGCGTTGAGCTCGTTGGAAATCCACAGCTCCACGTGGTCGACCTTGAGCTTGCGGTAATTGTGTTCATATTTGGTGCTGGACTGAAGTTCTTCGCCGATGCGGAAGCCCTTCGAGACGAGAAACTGCTCGCCCACATCCTGATTGACGGTAGCGATCTGGTGCCCATGGGCATCGGCCAGGGAGTCGAGTTTCACCGGCCGCTCGGCCAGGGAGTAGATATACCACTGGGTCGGGGCGATGGCGCCGATCCACTGGAACAGCGGTTCGCGTGCCGGGGTGCGCACGATGGAATAGATCAACACATTGCTTTCATTGAGCGCCAGTTCATAGGCCCGCGCCCAAGGCATGGGCTGGATCGACGCTTCGACGCCGATCTCCTTGAGCACAGCCTCGACCACTTCGGTGCTCATGCCGGTCACCCGGCCGTCCTGCGTCATGTTGTAGGGCGGCAACTCCTCGGTGACGATGCGCAGTGGCGGCTCAGCCGCGATGGCCAACGCCGATCCACCTGCAACCAGGAGCATCAGGGCGCCACACATCAGTAAGCGGTTAAGCAGCGAAGCCATTGATCATCACCCTATGCAGCCAGCAGAGCCTGGCGAGGCCTGAGGGCCTTCGTCATCCAGGTTATCGGCTGGGTGAGGGTGTTGCTTGAGCGCAACTACGCATCTTCCGGGCGACCGCTCTATCACGCGGACGCCAGGACGCGCCGGTGAACCTTCCGTCAATACAACGCTCACTTGTTAGGTCGTCGCCCCGGGTGAACGCGCTGTTTTCTGCCGATAAGGAATTCGCATGGATCCAACCTCGACCTCCCACGTGCGCCCCGTAGAGCGCGAGTTCAGCCCACGCGCGGTAATAACCGGGATCGTGCTGGGTATTTTGCTGACGCCCTCCAATGTCTATGCGGGATTGAAGATCGGCTGGTCGTTCAACATGTCGATCATCGCCTTGCTGGTGGGCTACGGCATCTGGCAGGGCCTGGCCAAGCGATCCTCCGGCCGGCTGCCCTGGACGCTCCACGAGAGCAACATCAACCAGACCGTGGCGTCGGCCGCGGCATCGATCATTTCCGGCGGGCTGGTGGCGCCGATCCCGGCGTACACCTTGCTGACCGGCCAGCAACTCGACGCTTTGCCCATGGTCGCCTGGGTGTTTTCGGTGAGTTTCCTGGGTATCTGGATTGCCTGGTACCTGCGGCCCTCGTTGCTCAACGACAAGGCGCTGAGGTTTCCCGAGGGCATGGCGACCCTGGAGACCTTGTTGCATATCTACAATCACGGCCACGAAGCCGCGACGCGCCTCAAGGTGCTGCTCGGCGCAGCCGTGCTGTCCGGGTTCGCCAAGTGGGTCGATACCTTCGTCTGGGCCATCCCGCGCTGGTCGCCGAGCGCCCAACTGGAGCGGCTGACATTCACCGCGGATCCGTCGCTATTGCTGGTGGGATTTGGCGGCATCATCGGCATCCGTGTCGGCCTGACCCTGTTGCTCGGCGCGCTGTTGGCGTGGGGTGGGTTGGCGCCGTGGCTGTTGGAAAATGGCGTCGTGCACTTGCCGCCCGGCAGCAGCGGCCCGCAATTCGCCGTGCTAGTGGAATGGCTGCTGTGGCCGGGCGTGAGCCTGATGGTTTGCGCGACCCTGGCTTCCCTGGCGATCCGCTTGTGGTCGCTGCACCGCTCAACCAAGGCCAGTGGCTCGGCGTCCTGGGCGGTGCCCAAGGCCGGGCCCGCCGTTGGGTTTTTGCTGGCAATCGTCTTGGTGGTCAGCCTGCAAGCCATGTTGTTCGGCATCAATCCCTGGATGGCGCTGCTGACCATTCCCTTGGCCATTTGCCTGGCGGCGGTGGCAGCCCGGGTAGTCGGCGCCACCGGAATTCCGCCCATTGGCGCCATTGGGCAACTGTCCCAGCTGAGCTTCGGCATCGTTGCACCGGGGCAGGTGCCGATCAACTTGATGAGCGCCAACACCGCCGGCGGTTCGGCGGGGCAATGCACGGACCTGATGAATGATTTCAAGGTCGGCCGGGCGATCGGCGCGACGCCGCGCAAGCAACTGCTGGCCCAGACGCTGGGGATTTTCATCGGCAGCATCGTCGGCGTGCTCGCTTACCTGGCGTTGATCCCCGACCCGCAAACCATGCTGCTCACCGAAGAATGGCCGGCCCCGGCCGTCGCCACCTGGAAGGCCGTGGCGCAAACCCTGACCCATGGCCTGGACTCGTTGTCGGTGAGCATCCGCTGGGCGATCTTCATCGGCGGCGCCGTCGGTTTGCTGCTGGGCATCCTCGACAGCCTGCTGCCGGCCCATCGCGCCCGCTACCTGCCCAGCACGGCTGCCCTGGGCCTGGCGTTTGTCCTGCCGGCCTCGGTGTCGCTGATGATGGCCCTTGGCGCCGTGCTGACCTGGCTGGTGAGCTGCCGCTGGCCGAGCCTCACCGAACGCTTCGCCATCACGGCGGCGGCGGGGTTGATTGCCGGGGAGAGCATTACCGGGGTGGGGGCTTCGTTGTGGGAGATGCTCGGTAATCTGTGAGCCCCCCGTGGCGAAGGAGCAAGCTCGCTCGCCACTGGAAGCGGTGGGTGGCGCCGAGTCAGTGTGAATGTCGCGGCTCACCACTGCGGGCGATCACCCTCAGGTGCAACGTGGCCGGCTCCAGGCAACCTCCCGTGGAAAGCTGGCCGACCAGTTGCCGGTACAGTTCCTGCCAAGGCGTTTGCGACGGCGGGAAGTTTGGCGTCCAGGCGCGGCGGCGCCGCTCCATCTCGGCGTCGTCCACCAGCAGGTTCACGGTGCGGGAGTTCAGGTCGACTTTCAGCCGGTCGTTGGTTTGCAGCAGTGCCAGGCCGCCGCCAACGGCCGCTTCCGGGGACATGTTGAGGATCGACGGGCTCGCCGAGGTGCCGCTCTGGCGGCCATCGCCCAGGCAGGGCAGGGAGTCGATGCCGCGCTTGATCAGCGCCGCCGGCGGGGCCATGTTCACCACTTCGGCGCTGCCGGGATAGCCCACGGTGCCGGCACCACGGATGACCAGGATGCAGCGCTCGTCGATGTCCAGCGCCGGGTCGTCGATGCGTGCGTGGTAGTCCTCCGGCCCCTCAAATACGATGGCCCGCGCTTCGAAGCTGTTCTCGGCGCCGGGTTCGGACAGGTAAGTCTTGCGGAACGCTTCGCCCACCACCGACATCTTCATGATCGCGCTGTCGAAAAAGTTGCCGCTGAGCACGATGAAACCGGCGCGGTGCTTGAGTGGGGTGTCGAAGGGGTGGATGACGTCGGCGTCGCAGGTCAGGCTGCCGCTGACGATCTCGCCGATGGTCTTGCCGCTGACCGTGGCGCAGTTCTCATGCAGGCGGCCGGCCTTTTGCAATTCGTGCATGACTGCCGGCACGCCGCCCGCGCGGTGGAAGCCTTCGCCCAGGTATTTGCCAGCGGGCATGCAGTTGACCAACAGCGGCACGTCCTCGCCGATTTTTTGCCAGTCGTCCAGGCTCAACTCGACGCCCATGTGCCGGGCGATGGCGATCAGGTGCGGCGGGCAGTTGCTCGATGCGCCGAGTGCCGAGGCGACGGCGATGGCGTTTTCGAAGGCTTCACGCGTCATGATCTGGGAAGGGCGCACGTCCTGGCGCACCAGTTCGCAGATGCGCTTGCCAGTGGCGTAGGCCATCTGCCCGCGCTCGCGGTACGGCGCCGGAATGCTTGCGCACCCGGGCAACGACATGCCCAGGGCTTCGGCCAGCGCGTTCATCGACAGGGCGGTGCCCATGGTGTTGCAGTGGCCCACGGAGGGCGAGGCCGCCGTGGTCATTTCCATGAAACCTTCGTAGTTGATCTCGCCAGCGGCCATCAGGTTGCGAGCGTGCCACAGCACTGTGCCGGAGCCGATCAGCTCGCCCTTGTGACGACCGTCGAGCATCGGCCCGCCGGACAGCACGATGGACGGCAGGTCGGTGGTGGCTGCCGCCATCAGGCAGGCGGGGGTGGTCTTGTCGCAACCCGTGGTGAGCACAACGCCGTCCAGCGGATAACCGTGGAGGATTTCCACCAGGCCCAGATACGCCAGGTTTCGGTCCAGGGCCGCCGTGGGGCGACGCGACTGTTCGGCGATGGGGTGCACCGGGAATTCCATCGGAATGCCACCGGCGTCGCGGATCCCGGCCTTGACCCGTTGCGCCAGTTCCAAGTGATGGCGGTTGCAGGGCGTCAGGTCGCTGCCGGTCTGGGCGATGCCGATGATGGGGCGGCCCGATTGCAGCTCTTCGCGGGTCATGCCGTAGTTCATGTAGCGTTCGACATACAGCGCGGTCATGTCCGCGTGGGCCGGGTCGTTGAACCATTGCTCGCTGCGCAGGCGGCGTTTTGGCGTGTCACTCATGATTCATTTCTCTCTTGTAATTGGGCGAATCGACGATCTGTCGGGCTCAGCGGTCGAGCAGCCCCCGTGCGGTGAGATTACGCAACAGGGCGCCGACGCCGAAGGTCCACGGTGCCGCGTCGCAGCTATGGGTCACCTGATTATGCAGGCTGCCCAGTAGCGGGCTGCTGATACTGACGCGGTCGCCGAGTTTGTGGGTGAAACCGCTGCCGGCATGATCACGGTCCTCGGTGGGGGCGAACAGCGTACCGAGAAACAGCAGGAAGCCATCGGGGTATTGATGGTTGGCGTTGAGTGTCTGGCCGGCCAGGTCCTGCGGATCGCGGCTGATCTGGCTCATGGAGCTGCAACCGTGCAGCCGGTAACCGTCTTCGCCTTGTACGTCCAGATCGACTTCGCAGGCGCGCACATCGTCCAGGCTGAACTGCTCGTCGAACAGGCGAATGAACGGCCCGATGGCGCACGAGGCGTTGTTGTCCTTGGCCTTGCTCAACAACAGCGCACTGCGGCCTTCGATGTCCCGCAGGTTGACGTCGTTGCCCAGGGTCGCGCCGTGGATCCGGCCACGGCTGTCCACCGCCAGCACTACTTCCGGCTCCGGGTTGTTCCATTGTGAGGCGGGATGAATGCCGATCTGGCTGCCACTGCCCACGGCGGCCAGCACCGGCGCCTTGGTGAAAATTTCCGCGTCCGGGCCGATGCCCACTTCCAAATACTGCGACCACATACCTTGCTCGATGAGGTACGCCTTGAGGCGCATCGCTTGCTCGGAGCCTGGCACGATCGAGCGCAGGTTGTCGCCGATCACGCCGTGGACCGTGGCGCGCACGGCTTCGGCGCGGGCCGCGTCGCCGCCGGCCTGTTCCTCGATGACCCGCTCGATCATGCTCGCCGCGAACGTCACGCCGGCCGCCTTGATCACTTGTAAGTCCAGCGGCGGCAACAGGAACGGCTTGGCCGGGTCGGCATGGGGGCCGGTGTTGGCCAAGAGTGCTTCGAGGGTGGCGATGAAGGTGCCAGGCGTCTCTCTTACCGTCGCCAGGGGCGAGGGTGTTTCCAGTAGGTCGCTAAGGGTCGCGAATCGATCCGAGAGGTCGAACACCCCGTCACTGCGCAGCACGATGGGCGAAGGCCCGGCGATCCGCCCCGGGACCCAGGCGCGACCAATCAACGTGCCGGCCACGCCATCGACCGGCAGAGTGTTCTCGGGAGTAAGCAATAGCGACATGGACAGGCTTCCTGGTTCGTAAAGCCTTCACGCTAGGGCCCGTTGTCGATGAACTCCAATGAGATATATTCAGTATCCGATAACGCCTGGTTATTGCGCCGCCGAGGAATGCCCATGTCCGATCTGTCCTTTTCCAGCTTTTGCGGCTGGCTCAAATTTCGTCATCTGCTGCTGATCGACACGTTGGGACGCACCTGCAACATGCATTTGGCGGCCGAGCAGATGAACCTCAGCCAGCCGGCCGTGAGCAAAATGCTCAAGGAAATCGAGAGCCTGCTCGGCTTCGCCCTGTTCGAGCGTCGACCGCGCAGCATGCCGCCCACCGCCCTGGGCGAGCACGTGCTGCGCTACGCGCAAATAGCCCTGAATGACGCCCGTTCGTTCGTCGAACAGATCAGCAGCCTGCGAGAAGGTGGCCACGGTTACTTGAAGGTCGGCGGTATTTTTGCCGCGACGGCGGTGGCGTTGCCCGAGGCAATCCTGCAGATCAAGCAGCGCTGGCCCTTGCTGTCCATCGAAGTGGTGGAGCAAACCAGTAATCATCTGATGAAGATGCTCGAAGAAAAGAAGCTCGACCTAGCCGTGGCGCGTTTCACCGATCAAAGCCAGCAGCAGCGCTACGACTTCCAGCCCCTTGCCCCCGAACCGTTCTGCATCGTGGTCAACGATCGCCATCCGCTGGCCAACGCTGGGCCGACATCCTTGCAGCAACTGGTGGACCTGCCGTGGATTCTCTATCCGGTCGGCACGCCGATTCGCGCCCGCATGGAACTGGCCTTCGCCGAAGCTGGTGTGGGGATGCCGCGCAACACCATCGACACGATTTCAATGCAGACCTTCCTCCAGGTCCTGCAACGTGGCCCCATGATCGGCATGTTGCCCAACGCCATGGTCGACCCGTTGCTCGAAAGCGGCCAGCTCAAGACCCTCGATACGCCGCTGCACCTGGTGCCCCAGGACTACGGCATCCTCACCCGCAAGGACGAGCCGCTGGTGGGCGCGGCCCTGGAGTTCGCCGAGATCCTTAAGGACAACGCCCGCTTGAGTGGTTGAACGTGCCGCCCCATCGCGAGCAAGCTCGCTCCCACACAGCCTGCTTGCGCTGAACCCGTGGCGAGGGAGCTTGCTCCCGCTGGGCAACGCAGTAGCCCTACGATTTCTGATAACACTGGGTTATCAACTAATCCAAAAATGCCATTGGGAAAGAATCGCTTCCCGACAGTAGAGTCCTCGTTCAATCGCCGGATGACTCGCTCATTCGACGTGACCCAATAAAAACAATCAGGGGTTACCTCATGCAAACCATCTCCGAGCATTCGCCCGCCCAGGCTTCCGCCGGCGGACTCGATTTCGAGGACCGGACCTACCGCAAGGTCATCTGGCGAATCCTGCCTGTCCTGCTGTTGTGCTACATGGCGGCCTACCTCGACCGGGTGAACATCGGTTTCGCCAAGCTCGACATGCTCAACGAGCTGCAATTCAGCAACACGGTCTATGCCTTGGGCGCCAGTATGTTTTTCTGGGGCTATTTCCTGTTCGAAGTCCCCAGCAACCTGTTGCTGCATCGCTTTGGCGCGCGGTTCTGGATCGCCCGGATCATGCTCAGCTGGGCGGTGATCTCCATGGCGGTGGCCTACACTGTGCCGCTGGCGGCGTTCTTCCATATCGAATCGAGCACTATGTTCTATGTGCTGCGTTTCCTGCTGGGTATCTGTGAAGCGGGCTTTTTCCCGGGCGTGATCCTTTACCTCAATTACTGGTTTCCGACCCACCGGCAGAGCCGGGTGATGTCCGGGTTCCTGTTGGCCTTGCCGGTCAGCCTGACCCTCGGCGGGATCTTGTCCGGCTGGCTGATGAATAGCATGCAGGGCGTGCAAGGCCTGTCCGGCTGGCAATGGATGCTGATCATCGAGGGCATTCCTTCGATCATCATGGCTTTCGTGGTAGTCGTCTGCCTGGCCGACAACATCGACAAGGCCAAGTGGCTGTCGGCAGCAGAAAAAGCCATGCTCAAGGCCAACCTGCAAACCGACAACCAGGGCAAGGCGTCGCGCTTGAGCGAGGTGTTTTTCAACCCTCGGGTGTGGTTGCTGGTGTTGATTTTGCTGACCTTCAACACCGGCTTCTATGGCCTGGCATTCTGGATGCCTTCGATCATCAAGAGCACCGGCATCACCAACAGCCTGCACATCGGTTTGCTCACCGCCATCCCTTATTCGGTGGCCGTCGTGGCGATGCTGCTCAACGCCCGGCACTCCAACCGCACCGGTGAGCGGCGCCTTCACGCGGCGATTCCAGCCTTCATCGGTGGCGCCGGGCTGATCCTCAGTGCGTTCTTCGCCGATAACCTGGTGCTGTCGGTGCTGTTCCTCAGCGTCTCCGCTTCGGGGATCCTCAGCCTGATGCCGATCTTCTGGACCCTGCCGGGCACCGTGTTGTCGGGCGTCGCTGCCGCTGCCGGGATCGGCATGATCAACGCCATCGGCAACCTGTCGGGCTTCACCGGATCGATGATCACCGCCGTGGCCGAGACGCTTACCGGCAATATCAACAATGGTACGTATGTCCTGGCCCTGTGCCTGTTGGTCAGTGGCGGGCTGATCCTGGCCATTCCGGCCTCGATGCTCGCTAGGGCACCAAAAAGCGCAGTCCCGGCAACGCAACTGGAGACCGCATGAGCCTGCAGAACAAACGGGTGCTGGTGTCGGCGGCCGGGCAGGGTATCGGCCTCGCCAGCGCGGTGGCCTTCGCCCAGGCCGGGGCCGAGGTGTTTGCCAGTGACATCGATACGCGCGCATTGGCGGGCATCGAAGGGGTGACGGCGGTCACCCTGGATGTCACCTCGGCCAGCGCCATCGAGGCTGTCCGCGACTGGATCGGCGGCCTGGACGTGCTCTTCAACTGCGCCGGCTACGTGCACAGCGGCAACATCCTGGACTGCGACGAAGCGGCCTGGGTGCGTTCGATGGACCTCAACGTCACGGCCATGTACCGGATGATCCGTGCGTTCCTGCCAGGCATGCTGGCGCGGGGTGGCGGGTCGATCATCAACATGTCGTCGGTGGCGTCCAGTGTCAAAGGCGTGCCCAATCGTTTCGCCTACGCTGCCAGCAAGGCAGCGGTGGTGGGGCTGACCAAATCTGTCGCCATCGACTTCGTCAGCCAGGGGATCCGCTGCAACGCGATCTGCCCCGGCACCGTGGATTCACCATCGCTGCGCCAGCGCATTGCCGACCAGGCCGCGCAGCAGGGTGTCGATGTGCAACAGGTCTACCGGCAGTTTCTTGACCGTCAGCCCATGGGGCGCATTGGCAACACTCAGGAAATCGCGCAACTGGCGCTGTACCTGGGCAGTGACGCGTCCGCCTACACCACGGGAGCGGTGCACGTGATCGATGGCGGCATGAGCCTTTGAGTTTTCACTTGAACAGGAGCACTTCATGAAACTGTTGCGATACGGCGAAAAAGGTTCGGAAAAGCCCGGGCTGCTGGATGACGACCATCAGGTCCGCGACCTGTCGGGCCATGTGCCGGACATCGCCGGCAACGTCCTGGAGCCGGAAGGCCTGGCCAGACTCGCGGCCATCGACCCGCACAGCTTGCCGGTGGTGACCGGCCAGCCTCGGATCGGCCCGTGCGTCGGGCAGGTCGGCAAGTTCATCTGCATCGGTTTGAACTACGCCGATCATGCCGCCGAATCTAACATGGAGGTGCCAAAAGAGCCGATCATCTTCAACAAATGGACCAGTGCCATTTGCGGGCCGAATGACGATATCCAGATCCCCCGCGGCTCGCTCAAGACCGACTGGGAAGTCGAGCTGGGCGTGGTCATCGGCAAAGGCGGGCGCTACATCGACGAAGCGAATGCCCTGGAGCACGTCGCCGGATATTGCGTCATCAACGACGTGTCGGAGCGCGAATGGCAGCTCGAACGTGGCGGCACCTGGGACAAAGGCAAAGGCTTCGACACCTTCGGCCCTCTCGGGCCGTGGCTGGTGACCAAGGATGAGATCCCAGACCCGCATACGCTGGACCTGTGGTTGGAAGTCGACGGGCATCGCTATCAGAACGGCAATACCCGGACGCTGATCTTCAGCGTGCCGCAACTGATCGCCTACCTCAGCCGGTGCATGAGCCTGCAACCGGGCGACGTCATTTCGACCGGCACGCCGCCGGGTGTCGGGCTGGGCATCAAGCCCAACCCGGTGTTCCTGCGGCCGGGCCAGACCATGCGCCTCGGGATTGCAGGATTGGGTGAGCAGCGTCAGGTGACCGTGCAGGCGGATTGATACGGGAAGCGTTCAAGGGTAAGTAGTGCCGCCAATCCTATTCGGGTCTGCGACACCTGACGCGCTTGCGGGCGTGCCTGCCTGCTCGATGACCAGCTCGGCAAGAATCGCAACGGGGTCGGCCAGGCTCTGTCGCGACCGATGGATCAGGCCGATGTCCCGATGAAACGTGTGTGGCCCCAGGTCTAGGGCCCGCACGCCTTTGGGCCACGGCTGATGGGCTGACGTCTGCGGCACCAGGGCGACACCGACGCCTTTTTCCACCAGTTTGATGATCGCGTCCAGTTCATCCAGTTCGCACACTTCCCGCAGCGTGAAATGCATCTGCCGCAGGAAACGATCGACCTGCCTGCCGCCGAACGAGGACCGGTCATAACGGATGAAGGGTTGGCTGGACAGCAGCGCCGCCCAATCCTCGCCGGGCATTGCACGGGGAATGATCAGCCGATAAGGCTCCAATGCCAGGGTGGTCCAGCGCAGATCGCTTTGCAGCGAGAACGGCGGGCGGATCATCACGGCCATGTCGATTTCACCGGCGTCCACCAGATTGATCAATTCCACCGACAGGCCCGGCACGATGCGTGTGCGGCACTGCGGGCATTGCTGGTGAAACCTGGCGAGAGCGTCCGGCAGGTACGAGCGCTGGACCGAGGCGATCGCGCCGATGTTCACCAGCACGCTGGCGGGAAGCCCGGGGGTGGCGGAGCCGAGACTCTCGTAAAGGCGAAGCAGTTCCTGGGCTTGCAGGAGAACCTGGTGGCCCCGCTTGTTGAGGTGGGCCGTGCGCCCCTTGCGGTCGAATAGCTCGAAGCCCAGCTCGGCTTCCAGGCGCTGGATCTGCGCACTGACCGCCGCCTGGGTGAGGCCGATCTTGTGCCCGGCTGCGGCGAAGGTGCCTTCACGCGCGACGGCAATGAGGGTCTTGAGTTCTTTGATCATTGATAAAGATTAATGGTCTTTCTAAGAAATTTATATTGATTTTATTGTTCGGTTCCCGCGCCTACGATGGGCAAACGCGCGGTTGCGTATCCCATGATTGAATCTTTGGAGTCCCGATGAGCGTCTCGCCTTTCCATTTAGCAATTCCGGTCTATGACCTTGCGGCAGCCCGTACTTTTTACGGCCAAGTGTTTGGGTTGGAGGAGGGCCGCTCCAGCGAGCAGTGGGTCGATTTCAATTTCTACGGTCACCAGTTGGTGATCCACGAGCACCCCAAGACCGCGTCCCAGGAAAGCGTGCACAGCAACGCCGTGGATGGGCACGATGTGCCGGTGCCTCATTTTGGCGTGGTGTTGGGGTGGGCTGAATGGGAAGCGCTGGCCGAGCGACTGAAATCCTTGGGCACTCAATTTGTGATCGAGCCCTACGTGCGTTTCAAGGGGCAGGTGGGCGAACAGGCGACGATGTTCCTGTTCGACCCTTGCGGCAATGCGCTGGAGTTCAAGGCGTTCAAGGACATGAGTCAGTTGTTCGCCAAATAACGGCATGCACATGACCCTGTGGGAGCGAGCTTGCTCGCGATAGGGTTCGGTGCCGTCCTTAGCCATGCACCGTCACGCGATTGCGCCCTGTCTTCTTCGATGTATACAACGCCTGGTCGGCCCGGGCGATCAGCTCGGCGTGGTCGTTCGCCGGCGTGCTCAGGTCGGCCACGCCCAGGCTGATGGTGAACCGAATCTCCTGGCCGTTGTACTGCACCAACAATTGTTCGACAGCCTTGCGCAGGCGCTCTGCGAAAATCCGTGCGCCGGCCTGGTCGGTGTCCGACAGCACCACGCCGAACTCTTCGCCCCCGTAGCGCCCGGCCACGTCGGACTCGCGTACGTGCTCGTGCAATAGCGCGGCAACCTGTTCGATCACCTTGTCGCCGGCCTGGTGGCCGTAGGTGTCGTTGACCTGCTTGAAATGATCGATGTCCAGCATCACCAGGCTCAGGGCGTTGCCATAGCGCTGATGGCGGGCGTAGGCGGCTTTCAGGGTGCCTTCCCAATGACCGCGGTTATAGAGGCCGGTCAGGCGATCGGTGCTGGAGAGCAATTGCAGTTGTGCATTGGCGGCCTGGATCTGATGGCGATTGGTCGCGACGTCGGTGACGTCATAGATCACCAGGCAGATATGGTTGATTCGGTTGTCAGGCGAGCGCAGCGGCAGCAAGGTGGTGTTCTGGTACATGAACTCTTCCTGGCCGGTGATCGGTTGGTAGCTCTTGAAGCGCATCAGGTACGGGCGCTGCTCCCAGACCGTGAAGGCGGGGGTGCCCAGGGTCGCGACGCTTTCCACCTTGCGGCTGAACCATTGGCGGTCGATTTCCGGGAACAGGCTGAAGAAATTCCGGTTCTGGGCGTCCTTGGGTTGGACGCCGGAGCGGTTCTCCATGAAGGTGTTCCAGACCTGAACGCGGTACTCACGGTCGAGCACCACCACGCCGACGTCGATGCTCTGAACGATGGCCAGCAACCAGTGGAATTCGTTCAGATCGATGGAGTCGGTCATGGCTCAGCTCATCAGGTAGGCGAGTTTGTGGGTCAGCCGCTCGATGGAATCCTCCGTGAACAGCAGTAACAGGTCGAAGCGGATATCCTGGCCTTCGAGGCCGTAGCTGATCTCCACCGCGAGGGTTTTTTTCCAATGGACGCGGTTTGCCCGGATCAATTCCTCGATGGCCGCATGCTGGCCGAGGACCTGCGGATGGCCTTGGGAGAACACCACATCTATCTGCTCGGCGATGCTGCTCAGGCACGCACCGATCAGGATGCTCGAAAGGTCCACCAGCATCTCCAGGTCTGAATAGTCGGCGCTTTCGCGCTGCATCAACTGGGCGATATCGGCGATTTCCGAATCATGGAAGATCAGCAGGGCTTCGCCGGCAATCCCGCTGCCGATAAACCCCTGGCAGATGGCCGTGAGTTGCTGGGAACCGCCGACGTCGTTCAAGGCCATGTGCAATTCGCCGACTTCGAGTACGTTGACGTTCGGCACCGGCAGTTGCACGAAAACCCCCAGCACTTTGGCAATCAGGGCGGCGGCCTGGCCGATGGCAACGTTGACCGTTTCGCGGAACGCGTCCTGGAAGCTGATGGCCGTGTTCGGTGTCGCTCGGTTCTGCGGCGGCGCCTGAGCGGGCTGGCTCAACAGTCCCACGCGGTTGAGGGTCTGGCGCAGTTCGTTTTCATCGAACGGTTTTTTCAGGAAGGCCAACGCGCCCAGCTCAAGGACGCGGCGCACGGCCTCATCCTGGATGTCACCGGAAATCACGATGACCTGCGCCTTGAGGCCTTCGGCGCGCAACGCGCTCAGGACCTGGTATCCATCCATTTCCGGCATGGTCAGGTCGAGCAGCACCACATGGCCGAGGCCCTGACGTATGGCATCCATGGCCTGGCGGCCATTGACCGCCTCGGTGACTGAAACCGGCCAGTCTTGCGGCAGCGCACGCAACACTTGCTTGCGCGCCATGGTGGAGTCATCGCACACAACCAGAGGGATCAACGGCACTGGGGTGTCCAACGACGAATAGCGGGGGAGTTCCTTCGTGCCTCATTCATAGGCGGCAGTGGCCCTCTGATCAATGAACGGGATGCTGTCTTGGCTTCTTTTAAAAACTGGACCATTAAGTCAAGGGCGTCAAACGCCACTCGTCATCTGGCGCAACTGCGCCGGACTCACCCCTAGGCGCTGCTTGAACGTTGTTGTCATGTGCGCCTGGGAGCTGAAACCGCAGGCGTGGGCGATTTGCGCCAACGTCGCCGATGAGTCGCGTATCAACGCCCGGGCTTTGGCGAGGCGGCGGTCGATCAGGTAAGCGTGGGGGCTTTTGCCCGTCGCGAACTTGAAGGCGCGCATGAAATAACCTTCGGACAATCCCAGCAACTGCGCCATTGCCGAGACGCCCAGCGGTTGATCGAGGCCGGCATCGATGAACTCGTCGAGCAGGCGCATCCGGCTGTCGGTCATGGAGCCCTGGAGCGTTGCGCAAGAACGTTCGCCCGGCGTCACGCGCTCGGCCAGCGCCACGGCCCAGG
This sequence comes from Pseudomonas sp. R4-84, assembly GCF_054130985.1. Lineage (NCBI taxonomy): Bacteria > Pseudomonadati > Pseudomonadota > Gammaproteobacteria > Pseudomonadales > Pseudomonadaceae > Pseudomonas > Pseudomonas sp. R4-84. The sequence continues at coordinate 3,105,553 of NZ_CP096390.1, read as the reverse complement.
CTTGCCAATCATCTTCGACCGAAGCGTGCAGCAACGCCTTGCGCATGCGTTGCGCGAGGGCGCTGGCGCGTGGGTCGACGCGATTGTTGAACGCATGATCTCCAGGCAGCACGACGCCGTCAGTGCGCACCAGACGCAGGTATTCGCCGCCAACGGGTGACTCCGAATACACGTCGCACTGGGCTGGCACGAACGCCAGGCCGTTGGGCTTGGCGTAGAACGGCTGCACCCGGTCGCTGCCAATGGCATGCAGGCCTCGCTGGCTGTCGAAGGCAAAGCCGATGACCGGCTGGGTTGCAACGTATCGAGCCGAATAGGCGCTACCGGGGAGCAGTTCGATGAGCCACGGGCCGGCCTCGACGCGACGGGTCGATTCAGTCGGGCGCGGTGGCTGTGGGCGGTTTCGATGGCTCATCTACCCATAGTAGTGAAACGAGGGGACAAAAGTCAGGTCAGTTTTTTGAAAGCCCGGCTTCGGCGTCCCTGGCTAGACTGGCCGAAACCCAAGGAGACCCATCATGTACGCACTGACTCTCGACGATATCGAACAAGCGGCTCGCCAGGTCTACCAGGTCATGCCCGCCACGGCCCAGTACGCCTGGCCCTTGCTGGCGCAACGCCTCGGTTGCACGGTGTGGGTCAAGCACGAAAATCATACCCCCACGGGCGCGTTCAAGGTCCGCGGCGGCATCACATTCATGGATTGGCTCAAGCGTGAGCATCCGCGAACGAAAGGCATTGTCACCGCGACCCGTGGCAACCATGGCCAGAGCCAGGCGCTGGCGGCCAGCGCGGCGGGGCTGCGGGCATTGATCGTGGTGCCGGAGGGGAACTCGGTCGAGAAGAACGACGCCATGCGCGGCTTCGGTGGCGAAGTGATCGAATACGGTCGCGATTTCGATGAGGCCCGTGAAGAAGCGGCACGCCTGGCGCAGACCCAGGGACTCTATCTTGTACCGCCGTTTCATACCGAGCTGGTCAGAGGCGTCGCCACCTACGCGCTCGAGCTGTTCAAGGCCGTGCCTGACTTGGACACCGTCTACGTGCCCATCGGCTGCGGCTCCGGGGTCTGCGCGGTCATCGCTGCCCGTGATGCCCTGGGCTTGCAAACCCAGGTCGTGGGCGTGGTGTCCACCGAGGCGACGGCGGCGAAACTGTCATTTGAAGCGGGTGAAATCCGCGAAACCGCCTCGGCCGATACCTTTGCCGACGGCCTCGCCGTGCGCAAGCCGATTGCGCAGGCCTTCGCCATCTACGGCGCTGGCGCGGCGCGCATCGTAGCGGTCAGCGACCAGGAAATTGCCGAGGCCATGCGCGTCTATTACACCGACACCCATAACCTGGCCGAAGGTGCCGGCGCGGCGGCGTTGGCGGCGCTTATCCAGGAGCGCGGGAAGATGGAAGGGAAGAAGGTCGGGGTGATTTTGTCCGGCGGTAATATCGATCGATCGGTGTATGCCCGCGTAATCGGGTAGTCAAGAGACGACAGGGCGATGGGATTGTGACTAAATCCAGGTTTCGTCATAAGTTGTCAATGGCCGTCGGGATGCGTAAGCTGCCCCGATGAACCAGCCATCCATCGCACCACCCAGCGCCCGTGGACCCGCCGATCACGACATTCGTGACCAGATCATCGCGGCCGCCCATGAACATTTCAGCCAGTACGGCTTTGGCAAGACCACGGTTTCCGACCTGGCCAAGGCTATCGGCTTCTCCAAGGCGTACATCTACAAGTTCTTCGATTCCAAGCAGGCGATCGGCGAAGCGATCTGCGCCAACTGCCTGTCGACGATCGTCGAGGCGGTGGAAGAGGCGATCAACGTAGACGGGCTGACGGCAACGGAGCGCTTGCGCAGGCTGGTCAAAACATTAGTGGTCACGGGCGTGAACCTGTTTTTCAACGACCGCAAGCTCTACGATATCGCGGCTTTCTCGGCTTCGGAGCGCTGGCCCAGTTCCCAGGCGTATAACGAACGGATCAAGAGCTTCGTGCTGGAGATCATCCGCCAAGGGCGTGAGCTCGGCGAGTTTGAACGACGCACGCCTCTGGACGAAACGGTGGAGGCCATCCACCTGGCCTTGCGGCCGTTCGTCAACCCCTTGCTGCTGCAATACAACCTCGACTTCGTCGAGGAAGCCCCCACGCTCACGACCAATCTCATTCTGCGTAGCCTGATGCCCTGAGCTTTGGCTGATGGCCACTCTTGCCGCTATTTAGTGACCATTTCTAAAAATGTTCACCTTGTCGCCACAGCTCCTTCCTCGGGAGCTTGCCAACCACCGCCAAGCGAACGGAATGCCGCGACCGCTGCCCGTGCTGATTCCGTTCGAGCTTGCGCACGGGCATCGGATGCCTGCAGCAACGTCTCGTCGGCGTTGAGCACGTCGATCAGGCTGGCGGTGCCTTTCTGGTAGGCGAAGAAGGCCGATTGACGGGCCTGGTTCAAAGACGTTTCGCCTTGGGTGAGGGTGGTCGCCTGGGTTTCGCGATTGACCAGCGCGCTAAAGGCGTTTTCGACGTCTTCAGTGGCGCGCAGCACGGACTGGCGATACGCAGCCAACGCTTCGGCTTCCTCGCCCTTGGCCTCGTCGATCCGGGCGTTGATGCGGCCAAAATCGAAGAGCCTCCAGCGCAGCCCCAGTACGCCCGCCGATTGGCTGGCGCCGCCACTGAACAAGTTACCGCCGGACACCGCCGTGGCGCTGCCGAGCAAGGCGCTGAGGGAGAACTTTGGATAGTACTCGGCGACGGCCTCGCCGATGCGCGCATCGGAGGCCGCAAGGTGGCGCTCGGCGACGATCAGGTCTGGCCGGCGACGTAGCAGGTCCGCCGGCGTTCCGGTTGTGGTTATTTGTGGGGCGAGGGGAATGTCGCGACGCTCGGCCAATAGCGGCCGATGGGTGCCGGGCGGAGTGCCGAGCATGACATCCAAGGCGTTCATCGCGGCATCCAGGCCGGTCTGCAGGACCGGTAACGTTGCCTGGACTTGTGCCAGTTGCCCCTCGGTCTGGCGAACCTGATAGCTGGCGGCGAGGCCTTTGTTGGACAGCAATTGGACTTTTTCCAGCAGGTCTTGCTGCGTCCTGACCTGTCGGTTTGCAATGTCCAGCCGGGCCTGCAGTCCACGAACGGTGATGTAGGTGTCGGCGACCTGCGCGGCGACCGCCAAGCGCGTGGCGACCGCACCGGCCTCGGACGCCTGGTAGTCCGCCAGCGCTGCTTCGCGTCCACGCCGCAGGCCGCCGAAGGCATCTATCTCCCAACTGGCGCCGAGGTTGAGTTCGTAGGAACTTCCGTATCGATCATAGCCAGGCGTTGAATCGAGCACCTGGCCGAGCGGGGTCTCCACCGACTGGTAGGCGCGCGCGGCCTGGCCACTGATATTTCCCGAGGGCAGCAAAGCGGCGTTCGCTGCGCCCAGTCCGGCCCGTGCCTGCATCACGCGCGCCGATGCCTGCGCCAAGTCCAGGTTTTGTTCAAGGGCCTTGGTGACAAACACCGTGAGGTTTGGATCACCAAACGCTTCCCACCAGACAATCGAGTCGGCCCGAACGCTCGCGGACCGCTGTTCGGCCAGAGGCTGGCCTACGTAACGACTCGAAAGTGGAACTGCGGGACGATGGTAGTCCGGGCCGACCGCGCAACCTGTCAACAAGCCGGTGCTCAGAAAAAAAGCCAGGGGGCGCAAGGGTGGCATGGAAAATTCCTCGAGTCGATGCGGATTGTGACCATATCATAAGATGGTCACAAGCTGTCAATTGGCTTCCAGGCAGAGCTAACGGACAATTGTTAAGCGCAACACGGCTTGAAGGCTGACGGTCATAGTGCAAGGGTCGTGACGATTGACAGATATGGTCACTCGAATGAGAATGCGCCTTCCATCCTGTCCGCTCATGAAAAGGGACCTTATGCTCCGGCGCCGACCTGTCACCCTTGCCGCTTGCTTGCTGCCTCTCGTCCTGACGGCGTGTGGCGAGTCATCCACCGAGAAAGATCCACGCACGCTTGCGCCCATCGTGAGGGTCGCGCAAGTTTTGGGTTCGCCCGACCGGTCACGTTCGTTTACCGGCGTGGTCACGGCCAGGGTCCAGAGCGACCTGGGCTTTCGCGTGTCGGGCAAGGTCCTCGAGCGGCTGGTCGACACCGGCCAGACGGTCAAGCGCGGCCAGCCACTGATGCGCCTGGACCCTGTCGACCTGGGGCTGCAAGCGCGAGCACAACAGGAGGCCGTCGCCGCCGCTCGGGCGAGGGCGAAGCAGACCGCCGATGACGAGGCTCGTTACCGAGACCTCGTCGCTGCCGGCGCCATTTCCGCCTCGGGCTACGACCAGATCAAGGCCGCCGCCGATACCGCAAGGGCGCAACTCAGCGCGGCCCAGGCCCAGGCTGACGTTGCCCGCAACGCTTCTGGTTATGCCGTGCTGCTCGCCGACGCCGATGGCGTTGTGATGGAAACGCTCGCCGAGCCCGGGCAAGTTGTCGCTCTTGGACAAATCGTGGTTCGACTGGCCCGGGCAGGCCAGCGCGAAGCCGTAGTGCAACTGCCTGAAACCCTGCGGCCGACGTCGGGGTCAGTCGCCCAGGCGACGCTGTACGGCAATGCCAGCGAGGCGGTCAATGCGAAGCTGAGGTTGCTGTCGGATTCCGCCGACCCTGTAACGCGCACCTTCGAGGCGCGTTACGTGTTGGAGGGCGCGCTGGCCAGCGCACCGCTGGGTTCCACGGTCACGCTCCGGGTCGCCGCGGGGCCTCGGACGGAACAGGCACTGCAAGTTCCGATCGCTGCCATTTTCGACTCGGGCAAAGGCAGTGGTGTCTGGGTCATCACGGGCGAACCGGCGACAGTCGCCTGGCGTCCGGTGAAGGTCGTCGGCTTGAGCGACGACGCCGCGCAGGTCTTGGGCGAGCTGAAAATGGGCGAGCAGATCGTTGCGCTCGGCGCCCATCTGCTGCACGAGGGCGAGGCGGTGCGTCTTGCGCAACCGCAAGACGTGAAGGTTGCGGGGAATCGCCAATGAGCTTCAACCTCTCCGCGCTCGCCGTCCGCGAGCGTTCCATCACGGTATTCCTGCTGTTGCTGATCGCCGTTGCGGGTGTCCTCGCTTTTTTCCAGCTCGGCCGCGCGGAAGACCCACCCTTCACGGTAAAGCAACTGACGGTCATCACCGCCTGGCCAGGCGCGACAGCCCAGGAAATGCAAGACCAGGTCGCCGAACCGCTGGAAAAACGCCTGCAAGAATTGAAGTGGTACGACCGCACGGAAACCTATACCCGTCCCGGCCTTGCGTTCACGATGGTGTCGCTGGTCGATCGGACGCCACCGTCGCAAGTGCAGGAAGAGTTCTACCAGGCGCGCAAGAAGCTGGCTGACGAGGCGATCAAACTGCCGCCCGGGGTTATAGGGCCGATGGTCAATGATGAATTTTCCGACGTGACCTTCGCCTTGTTCGCCCTGAAAGCCAAAGGCGAGCCGCAACGACGGCTGGTGCGTGATGCCGAAGCGCTGCGCCAACAACTGCTGCATGTGCCAGGCGTGAAGAAGATCAACATCATCGGCGAGCAGGCCGAACGGATCTTCGTGTCCTTTTCCCACGATCGCTTGGCGACCCTGGGTGTGTCGCCCCAGGATATTTTTACCGCCCTCAACAGCCAGAACATGCTCACGCCCGCCGGCTCCATCGAAACCGTCGGGCCGCAGGTGTTCCTGCGCCTGGATGGCGCTTTCGACAAGCTGCAGAAGATTCGCGACACGCCGGTCGTGGTACAGGGGCGCTCGCTGAAGCTGTCGGACGTGGCGACTGTCGAGCGCGGCTATGAAGAACCCGCCACGTTCCTGGTGCGCAACGGTGGCGAAGAGGCGTTGTTATTGGGCGTGATCATGCGCGAGGGCTGGAATGGCCTGGACCTGGGCAAGGCCTTGGATACGCAGATCAGCAAGATCAACCAAGACATGCCGCTGGGCATGGCGCTGACCAAGGTTACCGATCAATCGGTCAATATCGACTCGGCGGTCGGCGAGTTCATGGTCAAGTTCTTCGTCGCGCTGCTGGTGGTGATGATTGTCTGTTTCCTCAGCATGGGCTGGCGCGTGGGTGTCGTGGTCGCGGCGGCCGTGCCGTTGACGTTGGCCGTGGTGTTCGTGGTCATGGCCGCCACCGGCAAGAATTTCGACCGAATCACCCTCGGCTCCCTGATCCTCGCGCTCGGTTTGTTGGTGGACGACGCGATCATCGCCATTGAAATGATGGTGGTGAAAATGGAGGAGGGCTACGACCGGATCAAGGCCAGCGCGTATGCCTGGAGCCACACGGCCGCACCGATGTTGTCCGGCACGCTGGTGACCGCCATCGGCTTCATGCCCAACGGGTTCGCGCAATCGACCGCTGGCGAATACACCAGCAACATGTTCTGGATCGTCGGCATCGCGCTGATTGCTTCCTGGGTGGTCGCGGTGGCATTCACACCGTACCTGGGCGTGAAATTGTTGCCCGACATCAAGCAGGTCGAAGGCGGGCACGCGGCCATCTACAACACCCGGCACTACAACCGTTTCCGCCGAGTGCTGACGCGAGTCATCGCGCGCAAATGGTGGGTGGCCGGTACGGTGATCGCGACATTCGTGGTGGCGATCCTCGGCATGGGCCTGGTGAAAAAACAGTTCTTTCCGACCTCGGATCGGCCCGAGGTGCTGGTGGAAGTGCAGATGCCGTACGGCACCTCCATCGAGCAAACCAGCGCCACCACCGCCAGGGTCGAGGCCTGGCTGCAACAACAGGAAGAGGCCCGGATCGTCACCGCCTACATCGGCCAAGGTGCGCCGCGTTTCTACCTGGCGATGGCGCCGGAACTTCCCGATCCGTCATTTGCCAAGATTGTCGTGCTGACGGACAGCCAGCAAGCACGCGAAGCCCTCAAGTTCCGTCTCCGCGAAGCGATCGCCCAAGGGCTGGCTCCCGAGGCGCGGGTGCGGGTCACTCAATTGGTGTTCGGCCCGTATTCACCGTTCCCCGTGGCGTATCGTGTGATGGGCCCTGATTCGACGAAGCTGCGCGAGATCGCCAGTCAGGTCCAGGGCATCATGCAGGCGAGCCCGATGATGAGGACCGTCAACACCGACTGGGGACCCTTGGTGCCGACGCTGCATTTCAATCTTGACCAGAACCGCTTGCAAGCGGTGGGGCTGACGTCCAATGCGGTCGCCCAGCAATTGCAATTTCTGCTCAGCGGCGTGCCGATCACGGCAGTGCGCGAGGACATCCGTTCGGTGCAGGTGATCGGCCGCGCCGCCGGTGACATCCGCCTCGACCCCGCGCGGATCGAAGGTTTCACCCTAGTGGGCGCGACAGGCCAGCGCATTCCGCTGTCCCAGGTCGGCGAGGTGGATGTGCGCATGGAAGATCCGATCCTGCGCCGTCGTGATCGCACGCCGACCATGACGGTGCGCGGCGATATTGCCGAAGGCCTGCAGCCACCGGACGTCTCCAGCGCGATCATCAAGCAACTGCAACCGGTCATCGACACGTTGCCCGCCGGCTACCGGATCGAGCAGGCGGGCGCCATCGAGGAGTCGGGCAAGGCCGGCAAGGCCATCGTGCCGCTGGTGCCGATCATGGTCGCCTTGACGTTGCTGATCATCATCCTGCAAGTGCGCTCGATCTCGGCGATGATCATGGTGTTCTTGACGGCGCCACTGGGGCTGATCGGCGTCGTGCCGACATTGCTGATTTTCAATCAGCCATTTGGTATCAATGCATTGGTCGGCCTGATCGCCCTGTCGGGCATTCTCATGCGCAATACGCTGATCCTGATCGGGCAAATCCATCACAACGCCAACGAAGGGCTCGATCCGTTCCATGCGGTGATCGAGGCCACGGTGCAGCGTGCACGGCCGGTGTTGCTCACGGCACTGGCGGCAATCCTGGCATTCATCCCCCTGACACATTCGGTGTTCTGGGGCACGCTGGCCTACACCCTGATCGGCGGCACGTTCGTCGGCACCATCATGACGCTGGTGTTCCTGCCGGCGATGTATTCCATCTGGTTCAAGATCCGTCCTGATACGAAGAGGGCTTCATGAAAAATCGCGAAGGTCAAAAACGCATCGTCATCACTGGCGTAGGCATCGTCGGCCCGCTGGGCTGCGGGGTGGAAGAGGTCTGGCAGCGCTTGCTGGCCGGGCAATCCGGCATTCGCAACCTGTCCGCCGACATCACCGACGGGACCGGCGTCGCCGTGGGGGGGCAGGTGCCGACCTTGGAAGAGGACGGTATCGCCGGTTACGACCCGGAGCGCCTCATCGCGCCCAAGGATCGCAAGAAGATGGACCGCTTCATCGAGTTCGCCCTGGTGGCGGCTCACGAAGCCTTGGAGCAGGCGGGCTGGCATCCTGTTGATCCCGTCCATCAGGAGCGGACTGCCACGATCATTTCTTCGGGCGTGGGTGGTTTCGCCACGATTGCCGATGCGGTGCGCACCACCGATGCTCGCGGTCCACGTCGACTGTCGCCGTTCACCGCGCCGGCTTTCCTGGCCAACATGGCGGCCGGGCAGGTGTCCATCCGGCATGGTTTCAAAGGGCCGCTAGGTGCGCCCGTTACCGCTTGTGCTGCCGGCGTACAAGCCATTGGCGATGCCGCTCGGCTGATCAAGAGTGGCGAGGCGGACATTGCCATCTGCGGCGGCACCGAGGCGGCGATCGACCGCGTGACGTTGGGCTGCTTCGCGGCGGCGCGGGCACTGTCCACGGGATTTGCCGAGCGACCACAAGAGGCCTCGCGGCCGTTCGATCGGGAGCGCGACGGCTTCGTCATGGCCGAAGGCGCCGGGTTGCTGGTGATCGAGTCGCTGGAACACGCCCTGGCCCGGGGCGCCAAGCCCCTGGCGGAGTTGGTGGGGTATGGCACCAGCGCCGATGCCTACCACCTGACCGCGGGCCCGGAGGATGGCAACGGCGCCCGCCGCGCCATGGAGCAGGCGTTGCGCCAGGCAGATCTCAACCCCAGCGAAGTGCAGCACATCAATGCCCACGCGACGTCCACCCAGGTGGGTGATGCCGGTGAGCTGGCGGCGATCCGCGCGGTTTTTGGCACGAACGGCGGCGCGGGCGCAGGCGTGGCGATCACTTCTACCAAATCAGCCACTGGCCACTTGTTGGGCGCGGCCGGCGGCATCGAAGCGATCTTCACGGTTTTGGCGCTGCGTGATCAGGTCGTGCCGCCGACGCTGAACCTGATGCATCCCGACGAGGCAGCCAACGGCCTCGATCTGGTTGGCCTGAAGGCCCGGAAAATGCCGATCACCCATGCACTGTCGAATGGGTTCGGTTTTGGTGGCGTCAATGCCAGCGTGTTATTCCGTCGTTGGGACGATTGACGCCGCGTCAGCGGCGCAAGCGGAACAGCACCAGCGCGACCAGGCAGGTCAACGCCTGTATCGCGCCCAGTGTGGCGATGGGTGAAAAGCTCAGCACGGCGGCGAGCCAGGTGGTCAACGCTGCCGCACCCATGGAGAGAAAACCCAGCAGCGCCGAGGCCATCCCGGCCTCTTTGCCGAAAGGTCCCATGGTGATCGCCGTGCCCAAGGGGTTCGCCAGGCCCATGCCCCACAGGAACGTCACCATCGACACCGCATACCAGCCAAGCCCCGGGCTGGCCGGCCCCACGATGAGCAAACCACCGCCGATCATGGCGCAGGCAATGCCCAGCAGGGCGGTGTTACCTGGGCCAAAACGTCGGGCCAGGCGAGGAGCGGCCAGGCCGGCGGCGAACACCACAAACACCGTTGATGCGAAATACAGGCCGGCCTGCAGGGACGTCAGGCCGATGCCTTTCATGAGAATGGCCGGGGCAGCGGCGAATGACGCGAACAGACCGCTGAGCAACAGGCTCATCGACAGGGCAGGGAGGATGAAACGCTTGTCCACCATCAGCCTGGCGTAAGCGCGCACCACACTGCCGGTAGAGTGCGGCGCCCGGCGGTCGGCGGGATGGGTTTCGCCAAGATCGCGTACATAGAAGAACGCCAGCACCACGGCGGCCAATCCCACCAGGATGAAGATGGCGCGCCATCCGAGCGTGACGGACAGCACGCTGCCCGCCAAGGGTGAGAAACCTGGCGCAGCGGCCGTGGCGACCATCGTCAATGACAGGGCGCGGGCCAGTGTCTCGCCTTCGAACAGATCCCGTGCGATGGCCCGCGACAGCACCGAGGCCGCGCACACGCCCAGTGCTTGAACGACGCGGCCGGCAATCAGTACCTCAAGGGTGGTGGCGAGGCCGCCGATGACGGTGCCGACTATGAACACCGAGAGTCCGCCCAGCACCAGTTTCTGCCGTCCATAACGGTCAGCCAACGGCCCGACCACCAACTGACCCAGGGCAAAGGTGACGAAGTAACTGGAGAGCGTCAGGCCCAGTTCGCGGGCGGTCACGCCGAGATCATCACCGATCACCGGGAACGCAGGGAGGATGATATTGGTGGAGAGCATGCCGATGGCCGCGAGGCCGGCGAGCAGTGCGACGATTCGGCCGGTCAGGGCTGGGCTCGATGCGAGTGGCTGCGCGTCTGCAATCGCTGATGCATTCCCAGTTTCCATGAATCAATCCCCTTGGCCGGTTTTTGTCTGGCTTATGATGATCGTAATATGACGATCGTCATCCGATGCGTCAAGGTCAAAAGAGGATTCAGAAGGATGGGGGCGATGAAGGGAATTCGAACGGGCGCAGAGAGGTGTTTGTACGGTGTGAAATGAGTCCGGTCGACGCCTGTCGGCGCCGACCGAGCCAGAGGTTTTACCAGCGGAAGTTGACGGAGGTCACCAATTCACGCTCGTCGCCGTAGCGGCAAGTGGACGCTTCACAATAGACGTATTTTTTATTCGTCACGTTGTTGGCGTTAAGGGATATGTCCCAGTTCTTGTCGATCTGGTAGCTCGCCATGGCATCGAACAGCGTGTAGGCCGGCATTTGCGAATCGATGCCGGACGCCTGGGTGGTTCCCTTGTAGCGCGCGCCGCCGCCGACTTTCAGCTGTGGGACGCCGAAGAGGGCGAAGTTGTAATCAGCCCACAAGGCGGCCTGATGGTAAGGCGTGTCCTCGCTGCGTTGGCCTACTTCGCTTTGAATCTGGCTTTTGGTAATACGCGCATCGGTGTAGGCGTACGACGCGATAACCGTCAGTTGAGGTGTGACGTCTGCCTTGGCTTCCAATTCCAAACCTCGAGAACGCTGTTCGCCAATCTGCTGGGGATTGCCGCCAGCCTGGTCGCGTTTCACGACATTTTCCTGTGTTAACTCATAGACCGCTGCGCTGAGCAATATATTGCTGCCAGGGGGTTGGTAGCGGATGCCGACTTCGTACTGCTTGCCTTCGGTAGGATCGAAGGTCTGGTCCGTTGCTTCAGCCACTGCGACCGGGAAGAACGATTCGCTGTAGCTGATATAAGGAGCCAGGCCGTTATCGGCCTGGTACACCAGGCCCGCGCGCCAAGTGGTGGATTCGTCGTCCTGGCTCAGCTTCTCGCCGGTGGCGAAGCCTTCCTGATCCTGATCTGCCCAATCGTGGCGACCACCGAGCAGCAATAGCCAATGATCGTCGAACTTGATCTGGTCTTGCAGGTAGATACCTGTCTGGAAGGTATCGATCTGTGAACCGCGGTCGCGGCTCCGGCTCTTGTCCACTATCACCGGCTGTCCGTAGTTGTAGTCGCCAATATTAATAGACGGGCTTCCCGGGAACGGGCGGCTGTCTCGGAAGTTATGCGAATCATATGAGGCATCGTAGGTATCGGCACCCACCAGGAAGGTGTTTTCAATCCCGCCAATGTTCCAACGCGTCTCGATGTTGGTGTCGCTGGCCAGCGCCCGGGAACGCTCGCGCCGATCACTGTACTGGCGACGAAGGACGCCGGTATTGGCCGCTCCGTTGATGGCCGCCGCGCTGGTCTGTGCCTGCATGTATTTCCACTTCACATCCGCTTCGTAGTAACGCAACTTGTTGCTGATACGGGTGTGTTCATCGAACCGGTGTTCGAATTCGTAGCCGATGGCGGACATCTCGCCATTCATATCATCGTAGTCGGGTTCGCCGATGAAATCGTGTCGGCCGATCTTGACCGGCCCGTTGCCCACGCCCTTGACCAATTGATAGGGCAGCGGGGCGGAGAAGCGCGTGTCGCTCTTTTGATAAAACGAGAGCAGGGTCAGCGAGGTGTCTTCATCGGGGCGCCAGGTGAGGGCCGGGGCAATGTAGAGCTTGTCGTCGTTGATGTAGTCCTGTTGGGTGTCGCTGTCACGCTTGAGCATGGTCAGGCGGTAGCTGAGGACATCGCTGTCACCGAGCGGGCCGCTGAAATCGGCGGTCAGTTGCTTGCGATCATGGTTGCCGTATTGCAGCCCCAGCTCATGCAATGGGGTTTCGGTCGGACGCTTGCTGACACCGTTGACGAAGCCGCCAGGCGACAGTTGGCCGTAGAGCACCGAAGCCGCGCCACGGACGACTTCCACGCGTTCCAGGCCATAGGGTTCCTGGACGCCATCGTAGGAGTTGTACTGCAAACGCATGCCGTCGCGCAGGGAGCCACCCGTGGCGGATTCGACGTCGAAGCCGCGCATGCGGAACCGATCTGCCGTGCGGTTGAAGCTGCTCGGTTGGCTGGTGAAGCCCGGGGTGTAGCTGAGGGCGTCCGCCATGGTGTCGGACTTGCGATCGCGCATTTCATCGGCGGTGACCACGGACACCGATTGCGGCGTTTCAGTGATGGCCGCGTTGGACTTGGTGGCACTGCCGTTGCGCAGCGCGACTTTGCCGGCCAGCGGCGCCGTGGGGTTTTCCACGGCGGCGGCATTGATGTTGATTTCGCCGAGTTGAAGAGGAGCGTTGGCTGCAGCCTCTTCTTGTGCGGCGATCGCCTGTGCTGAAAAGATGCTCCCCAAAGCCAGGGCCAGAGTGCTCAAGTGAAACGCTGGATGACGCGAGACGTAACGTTTTTCGGTGCCAACTGTTGTTTTTCTTACGAGCATCGAGGAAGTCCTTGAGGATTGTTATTGATCTTCGCAAGCCTATCGTCCCGGTCCGGCGGCAGGGCAGGCGAGCGAAGTTAGTGTCTACTGGCCATAATCTGACTGTGAATGATAAGGGTTTGCATTAATATTGTCAGGCTTGTAGGGAATTTATTTTAGTTTCGACATATTCTGTGCCGCACTTTTTAGCCTGCGGTGGGTTTTCCGGCGTTGTTACCGGGAAACGAATGCGCGGGATCTGTACGATGGACGATTCGATCAGGCCCTCTTGGGCGGTGGAGGGACGGTCATGCTGAAAGCCAGCAATGTGCGGCTGAGCTATGGCGAGCAACAGATTCTCAACGGTGTCAGCCTGGACATTCCCGAAGGCTGCTTCACGGCGTTGATCGGGGCCAACGGCTGTGGCAAGACCACACTCTTGAATGTGCTGGCACATATGCTGCGCCCAAGCGCGGGTGAGGTGCACCTGTCCGGCAAGGCTCTGGGGCAGTATTCGCGCCGGGCGCTGGCGCAGCGCATGGCGTTGTTGCCCCAGCGCACTACGTCACCGGCCGGCATGAGCGTGCGAGAGCTTGTGATGCAGGGACGTTTCCCCTGGCAGAGCTGGTGGCGGCAATGGTCCGAACAGGATCAGCAGGCAATCGACCGTGCCATCGAACTGGCGGGCATCGCACCGTTGCTCGATCGCTCGTTGGCCACCCTGTCGGGTGGACAACTGCAGCGCTGCTGGATTGCCATGACCTTGGCCCAGGACACCCCAGTGATCCTGTTGGACGAGCCCACGACGTTTCTCGATATCGCTCATCAGATCACCTTGCTCGAACTGCTGGTGGACCTGCGCGAGCAAGGCAAGACCGTCGTCGCCGTGCTTCACGATCTCAACCAGGCCGCGCGTTATGCCGATCACCTGGTGATGATGCGTGAAGGCCGCTTGCTGGCCCAAGGTGCGCCCGCTGAAGTCTTTACCCGTGAGAATCTCAAGGCGGTCTTCGACCTGGACGCGCACATCATCACCGACCCTTATTCGGGCGACCCGCTGTGCGTTCCGCAAACCACCCGTAGCCAGCCATCGGCTGTGCGGGAGGCGATGTGAGTCACGGTTTGCGAATACCGGTGTGGCTGGGCCTGCTGGTCGCCATCGCCTTGGCCGCGCTGCTGCACCTGGCGGTTGGCGCCAAGAGCATCCCTTGGAACGAGGCCTGGCAGGCACTGGTGGCGTATGCGCCGGACAACGCCGATCAGAGCGTCATCCGTGGCAGCCGCCTGCCACGCTTGCTGGTTGCCATGCTGGTGGGCGCCAGCCTTGGCCTGGCGGGAGTGATCATGCAGGCGGTAGGTGACAACCCCCTGGCCGACCCCGGCATTCTCGGCATCAACAGCGGCGCGGCATTGTTCGTGGTGTTCGGCTTGTTGGTGCTGCCCGGCCACGACCTGTCGATGATCCCATTGTTTGCTTTCAGCGGTGCCCTGGTGGCAGCCATTGGTGTCCTGCTGCTGGCGGGCAGGGGCCATAACCCGATTCGACTGACCTTGTCCGGCGCGATGATCGCGGCGTTGTTCAGCGCCATCACGTCAATCCTGCTGTTGCTCGACCAGCAGGGGCTCGACAGCCTTCGCCGCTGGCTCACCGGGTCGATCGGCGTGACCGGAGGCTCGATGCAGGCATGGGTCTGGCCTTATGTGGTGTTGGGCATGGTCTTGTGCCTGGTCAATGTCCGGGCCTTGAACGCCCATCGGCTCGGTCCGCAGGCTGCGGCCGGCATGGGCGTCAACTTGTTGAAAATGCGCCTGTTCGGGCTGGCTTCCGTGGTGCTGCTGTCAGGATGCGCCGTGGCGCTGGCGGGACCGATCGGTTTTGTCGGGTTGGTGGTGCCCCATGCGGCGCGGCTGTTGTTTGGCGATGATTATCGACGGCTATTGCTGGCCGCGCCGCTGCTCGGCGCGTTGCTGCTGATCCTGGCGGACATTGCCGCACGAACCGTTGTGCGCCCCTTTGAGCTGAACACCGGGATTGTCACGGCACTGATCGGCGGGCCGATTTTCGTCGCGTTGGTGTTGAGGAAAGTCAAATGACGCGCGTTGGGCTGATCTTGCCCAGGGCACTGCCATTACTGCCTTGGGTGGCCCGGCCCATCGACGTGATTTCGGTGCTGGCCCTGATGTTCGCATTGGTAGCCTTATCGTTGTACGCGTTGACTGTCGGCAGTTATTCGTTGGGGGTTGTCCAGGCCTGGCAAGCGCTGTGGGCGCCTGAACAGGTCGACTCGACGACGCGCAATCTGCTTTGGGAATTGCGACTGCCACGTGTGGCCCTGGCGATCCTCGCCGGCATGGCCATGTCGCTGGCCGGCCTGTTGATGCAGTCGTTGACGCGCAATCCGCTGGCGGCGCCGGGCCTGGTGGGCGTGGAGTCGGGCGCCAGTGTGACGATGCTGCTGATCATTGTGCTCTGGCCCACGCTGTTGCCCCTTGAGCTCTATCCATTGGCGGCACTGGCGGGCGGGTTGGCCGTGGCATTCTTCGTCGCGCTGCTGTCGTGGCGCCAGGGGATTTCGCCGCTGCGGTTGATCCTTGTCGGCGTTGGGCTCACCGCGATGCTCAGTGCAGTAGCCGATTTACTGATCACCTACGGCAACATCGACCAGGTCGAGTCGGCCCTGATGTGGCTGGGCGGCAGCTTGCACCGGGCCGGTTGGCCGCAGGTTCACAGCCTCGGCACCTGGCTGTTGCTCGCGGGGGTTCCCTTGCTGTTTTTTCACCGTCAATTGAACCTGTTGCAGTTGGGCGAAAAAGTCGCGCTGAGCCGGGGCCTGAACGTCACGGGTGTCATGGCTTTCCTATTGCTGTGCAGTGTCATGCTGACAGCGGCCGCCGTGGCGAACGTCGGTACCATGACTTTCGTCGGGCTGGTGGCGCCGCACCTGGCGCGCCAACTGGCAGGCGATCGCCACGGTGCGCTGATGCCTTTGTCGGCGTTGATGGGGGCATTGCTGGTACTGGCGGGGGATACACTGGGCAGGTGGCTGTTCCCACCGCTGCAATTACCGGCGGGGCTGGTGGTTGCAATTATCGGCGCGCCTTATCTGATCATATTGTTGGCGCGTCAACGCAGTCGCTGAAAACACAGCGGCGCTTATCTTGAAATTATCGGAGGCAAACGCGTGCGGGTAGGGATGAGAGAAGTGTTCAAGAGGTTGTTTGGCATGCTGTGCGTGCCGTTTGCATTGATGTCGATGCACGCTGGCGCTGCCGAAACCAAAGTGTTCGAGAACAGTTTCGGTCGTGTCGAGGTGCCTGTTTCACCCCACTGCATTGTCTCCCTGCACGATTTCAGCCTGACCGATCAGTTGCTCGAATTGGGTATCAAGCCCTGCGGATCGACAGGCAGGAAGAAGCTGTTTTCGGACGTGCTGTTTCGCGGCGCCCAGGAGCGCTTCGACGTGACGGGCATTCAATACATCGGCTCGCACCAATCTCCTGACCTGGAAGCCATCGCCGCCCTGAAGCCTGACCTGATTGTCGGCCTGTCTTATCACGCGGACCTAAAGGAAAAGCTCAGCAAAATCGCACCGGTCGTGCTGCTGCCCTCCCGGGAAAGCGACATCAAGACCTACGCCAGGCAGCTCGCCGAGCTGGTCGGCAAGCAGCAGCGTTACGAAGAAATGCTCCATGAATACGAATGGGTCGTCAGCGAGTTCAAGAAGCGGGTCAAGGACCCTTCGCGGATCACGGTCACGACGCTCGAGGTCTATACCGATGGTTTCCAGTTGATCGGCCGTGGCGGGATGGATGACGTCATCAAGGATTTCGGCCTGGGCCGTGTCGCCGCCTATCGCGAAGCGCGCCAGAACGTGCCCTACAGCCTGGAGCGAATCGGCGACTTCGACAGTGATTTCATTATCGACACATACGAAGAACTGCTCGATTCGGAAGCGAGCACGGCTGCGTTTCGCCAGTCGCCGCAATGGCAGAACCTGTTTGCGGTGAAGAACCGCCAGTTTCTGTACCTGAACCGCAGCCGCTATGCCGATACGATGCAGGGCTTGCTGGGTTCCGCCTACCTGTTGATGTCTCATATCGCTGAGCGGGAGAGCATGCTTCAGGCCAAATGATTTGTGTCGATTGTCATACAAACGTCATTAATGACAATGATTCTCTATTGCAGTTGTTACTCGTTTGTAATAGTTTGTGCTCTCGAAAAATCACGCTCATCGGAATGGCGAGGGATCACAAATGGAAACTGGTTTGGCGCGTGCACAGGTTCAACCCATGGAAGGCGTACCGGGCGACGAACAGACCTTGCCATTTATCTTCCACGCGCCGGGCGCGGGGGCTGCGTGGCAGGACAGCCGGGCGCAGATCCTGCAAGCAGTCGAGGCGCAGTTACCGCGAGCGGGCGGCATCCTGTTTCGTGGCTTTGTGTTCAATGGCGAAGCGGACTTTGAAGCATTCGCCCGCGGTTTTGGTCATGAACTGCTGACCTACGACTACGCCTCAACGCCGCGCACCAAGCTCAACAACCGGGTCTACACGTCGACCGAGTACCCGGCCCACCAAGTGATCCCTCTACACAACGAGCAGTCCTACTCGCTTAACTGGCCAATGAAAATCTGGTTCCACTGCATGCAGGCCTCTGCGGTGGGCGGTGAAACCCCCATTGCCGACAGCCGCAAGGTCTACCAGCAACTCGACCCCGCCATACGTCAGCGTTTCGCCGAGAAGCGCCTGATGTACGTGCGCAACTATGGCAACGGCCTCGACTTGCCCTGGCAACAGGCGTTCAGCACGGAAGACCGTTCACAAGTCGAACATTTCTGCCGCGCCAACCAGATCCAGTTCCAATGGAAAGAGGACGGCGAGCTGTCCACCCGCCAGATCTGCCAGGCCGTGGCCCAGCACCCGGTGACTGGGGAGTGGGTGTGGTTCAACCAGGCGCATCTGTTCCATATCTCCAATCTCGCCGCACCCGTGCGCGAGACGCTGATTTCCATCGTCGGTGAAGAGGGCGTGCCACGTAACGTTTTCTACGGTGATGGCTCGCCTATCGAGCTTGATGCCCTGGAGCATGTCCGTGCCGTATTGCAGCGCTGCCAGGTGAGCTTTCCCTGGCAAGCCGGTGACGTGCTGATGCTCGACAACATGCTGGTGGCCCATGGCCGTTCGACATTCCAGGGCGCGCGAAAGGTCGTGGTCGCCATGGCCGAGCCTGCTTCCGCGAACTGAGCTAGACGCTCTTGCAGACAGCCGTCACATGGGGCGGCTCATTCAGAACAAGCAAAATGAAGGACATCGAATGCTCGATCGCTTGATGCATCGCTGCTGGCTGCGTGGGATTCGCCTATCGAAAGTCGAAGGCCAATTGGTCATCACCCCCGGATCACCTAGGGCGTTGGACGATGAACTGGCAAGCGAACTGACGGCGCACGGCGCCGACGTGCTGCAATGGCTGGCCCGGCACCCCGATTATTTTGAAGCGCGCCCGCTGACGGATAACGAGCAGGCGCTCTGGTTCTTGCAACGACTGGAGCCGGACAGCTGCGCCTATAACATCGCTTACGCAGGGCGCATCAAGGCGCAGTTCGTCACCGACGACTTGCCCCGACGCCTGCAAGACGCCTGGGAAACGGTGCAGCGACGCTATCCCATGCTGTGCACCGCCTATGCCGAGCGCAATGGCGACCTGTTGCAGTGGAGCGACCGCGAGCGAGTCCGGCCGCTGGAGCGCATCGCGCTGCAGGCGGCCGACAGGCAGGCGTTGCAGCAGCGCGTCACCGAGTGGGCCGATAAGCCTTTCGACCTGGAAGCCGGCGACGTCAGTCGGGTCGTCCTGTTGAGCAACGTTCACGCCGGTGATGTCGAGCACACCGTGCTGCTGGTAATTCATCACATCGCCGCTGACCTGGCCACGTTCTACATCGTGCTCAATGAACTGTTCGCGCTGATCAACGAGCAAGCATTGCCCGCTGTGAATCCAGATGCCTATCGCGACTATTGCAGCGAATTGCACATACGCAGCGAAGCCGCCGAACCGATGGAACTGGCCTGGTGGCAGGCGCAATTGGAAGGCGCCCCGGCACTGGAGCTACCGACCGATTTTCACTACGGCAGCAATCAGGCATTCCAAGGCGGGGAGCTGTCGTTTCGTTTCGACCGGGCCACCACGGCCAGAATTCGTGCCGTGGCCCGTCAATGGGGCGTGACGCCTTATATCTGTTGGTTCTCTTTGTTCCAGCAGTTTCTCGGCGTGCTGTCCGGCCAGGATGACTTTGTGCTGGGCACTCCCAGCGGTTGGCGCCTGCGCCGCGAGCACGTCAATCTGCCGGGCTACCTGGTCAACCCGTTGCCGGTCCGCTGTCGTTTGCAGCGCGAGCTGTCCGGCGGCGATTGGGCCAGGCAGGTGGACGCCAACGTCAAACAAACCTTGCAGCACCGTCATTATCCGTTCTCGCGCCTCGTCAAACAGTTGGATCTGCCTCGCCAGATGGGCAGGGCGCCGCTGTTTCAGCACATGTTCACCCTCAACAAGGAGCGCATCGCGCCGTTCGAGCAGTACGTCGACCGTCTGCTGTCGGAGCAGCGTGGCGCGGCCCATGAGCTGAACATGGTCATGATCGACGAGGAAGACGGCTTCCTGTGTCGGTGGCGTTACAGCAAGGCCTTGTACCGCCACGAAACAGTCCAACGGTTTTGCGACCAGTTCGTTGCGTTGGTCCACGCGGTCATCGAACAGCCGGACGTACCGTTTGCCCAGCTCGACTGGCTGGCACCGGCGCAGCAATCCTTGCTCTGTGGCGAGGACCTGCCGGTCCCGGTCAGCAACGCCTGGCAGGCGTTCGTCCAGCAGTGCGTTCGAAAGCCCGAGTCGATTGCCCTGCAAGACGAAAAGGGCACGCTCAGCTATGCCGAATTGGGCCGTGCAGTGGTCGCCCGTGGCGAGCGCTTGCAAGCAGGCGCGAATCTGGAGGGCGCACGCATCGCCTTATGCTTGCCCCGCAGCCGCGAGCTGGTGATGCACATGCTCGCCGCCTGGCAGTGCGGCGCCACCTACCTGGCCCTCGATCCGCAGTGGCCGCAGTCGCGTTTGCAGGACATCTGCCAGGATGGCACGCCCAAGGTCTGGGTCGGCGAGGGCCAGCGTCCCGAGTGGCTGCCTGAAACGGTGCGGTGGCTGTCGTTGCCACCTGAGGCGTTGTCGGGTGAATCGCCGTTGCGCGCGTCCTTGCCCGCTGAAAGGTCGGCCTACGTCGTCTACACCTCCGGCTCCACGGGACGGCCGAAGGGGGTGATGGTCAGCCAGGGCAACCTGATCCATTACGTGGTCGGGTGCCTGGAACGCCTGGATCTGTCCGCCGATGCCAGTCTGGCAAGTCTCGCCAGCTGCGCCACCGACTTGGGGCACACGGCCTTGTTCGGTGCGTTGCTCAGCGGCCGTCGCCTGCGGCTGTTGGCTGAGGAACTGTCATTCGACGCCGAGGAGCTGGCGGCCGTGCTTGAGCGCGATCCCGTGGACCTGCTTAAAATTGTGCCTTCACACCTCAACGCCTTGCTGGTCGCCAACGATCCCCAGCGCCTATTGCCGCGCCGATGCCTGGTCACCGGTGGCGAAGCCCTGGGCCATGAGCTGGTTTCGCGCTTGCGGGCATTGATGCCGGACCTGCGTATCGTCAACCACTACGGCCCCAGTGAAACCACCGTCGGGGTGTTGACTCATGAGGTCGATATCGATGGCGCGGCACCGCTGGGACGACCGCTGCCCAATGTCCAGGTCAGCGTGCGTTCGCCCGAGGGCCGTCTGTTGCCGATCGGTGTCAGCGGCGAACTTTGCGTGCAGGGCAAAACGGTTGCGCTGGGTTACCTCAGCGCCAACGATTCAGACCACGCCCGCTTCGGTGCCCATGGCTATCGCACCGGTGACCGGGTGCGGCTCAATCATCGGGGGCAGATGGAGTTTCTCGGTCGGCTCGATGAGCAGGTCAAGATCCGCGGGTATCGGGTCGAGCCGGCAGAGGTTGCGGCACGGCTGCGGGCGATGCCGCAGGTCGGCGACGTACAGGTGCTGAACAACCCATCGCCCCTGACGGGCAACCGCTTGGTGGCGTTCCTGGTCGCACCATTGGCCGCGTTGCCTGATATTCAGGCCGCCCTGCAAGCGCAACTGCCGGACTATATGCAACCGTCCCAGTGGCATTGCCTCGATGGGTTTGCCTTGTTGCCCAACGGAAAAGTCGATCGCAAGGCATTGCAGCATTTGGCCGGGCAAGCGCCGGCCACCGCGCAGACGACGTCTCCCATCGAGGAACCTCTGAATGCGGTTGAAAGCGCGTTGCTGGATATTTGGCGCGGGCTGCTCGGCAACCCCGACCTCGGCCCCGATGACAACTTCTTCGCTTTGGGCGGCGATTCGATCCTCGGCCTGCAGATCATTGCCTTGGCCCGCCAGCAACATATCCTGATGACGCCCAAGCAGTTGTTTGCCGAACAGAGCGTACGCGCCTTGGCCCGAGTGGTGCAGACGCCACAGCGCAACCTCGAACAGCGTCTGCTCGATATCGCTCGTGAGATTCTCAATAACCCCGACCTGAGGGTCGATGACAATTTCTTCAGTGTCGGGGGAGACTCGATCCTGAGCTTGCAGATCATCGCCCGGGCCAAGCAGCACGGGCTGCAGCTCAAGCCCAAGCAGATTTTCGAGTTCCCAACCGTGCGCGGTTGGGCCGAGCAGGTGGTTGATCTTGGCGCGGTGGAGACGGGCGCTACGCCGGCCGTGCTCGAACCTGTCACAGCGTTCGCCCTGACGCCGATCCAGCAATGGTTTTTCGCCCAGGAGCAAACCGAGCCCGAGCATTGGAACCAATCCTTGCTTCTGGCATTGAACGCACCATTGGAACAGGCGCGGTTCATCCAGGCTGTTGGCGCACTGTTACAACGTCATGCCAGCTTGCGCCTGATATTTGAAACGTCGGAGCAGGGTTGGCAACAACGCTACCAGGCGTTTTCCTCGGGCCAGCTCGACGGGTTGTTCCACATCGAAGACCAACCCTTGGACGAAGCGCTGTTGCAGCGCTGGCAACAAGGCTTTGATTTGGGCAAGGCGCCTTTGATCCGCTGGGTGTATTTCTCCCAGAGCCGTGAGCTGCTATGCACGGCGCATCACTTGGTGATCGATGCCGTGTCCTGGCAAGTGCTGCTGGAGGAATTGGAAAGCCTCTACTTGCAACCGAACGCGGCGTTGCCTGCCGTGTCGGCGGGTTTCCACGCATGGAGCGAGGCCTTGCAGCAGTATCGCCGCGAGCCCGCCGTCCTGGCCCAGGTTGGCTACTGGCATGAGCAGGTAGCCGCCGAACATAGCGCTCCTCAACAGCCCAATACATACGGCGAAAGCCGGACACTAAACATGCAACTGTCGGTCGAGCAAACACAATTGCTGTTGGGCGATTGTCACTCGGCCTACAGCACTCAGGTCCAGGATCTGCTGGTGGCCGCGTTGGCCGGTGTCATCGGCCAATGGCAGGGGCGCGAGCGCGTCACCCTGGAGCTGGAAAGCCACGGTCGTAGTGGCTGGGAGCAAGGCCCCGAGCTGTCGCGCTCCATCGGTTGGCACACCAGCCGATATCCGCTGGCCATCGATACTTCCTGGGATTTGGAATCCTCGATCATCGCGGCCAAGGAAGCCCTGCGCCGCGTCCCCGAACAAGGCATCGGCTACGGCCTGCTGCGCCAGGATCCGGCCCACGGCCTGGGTGCCGTCACGCTGCTGACGTTCAACTACCTGGGGCGTGTCGATCAGTGGATCGGCGCATCGAGCCTCTGGCGCCTGGCGCGGCCGATGTGCCCCGGCATGCGCGCCGACAGCACCTGCCGCACCCATTGGCTGGACGTGACGGCGCTCGTCAATGAAGGCCAGCTACACGTCGAATGGCGTTATGCGCCGCAGGTCCACGATCAGGTGTTGGTGAACGAACTGGCGCGGCAATTCCAGCAGCGACTCAGCACCTTGCTGGATCACTGTCAGGCCCCTGCGGCGGGCCGCGCCACGGCTTCGGATTTCGCCGACTCGGGCCTGTCCGACGATGAATTTTTGGGGTTGCTCGAACAACTTGAGCAATGAACCCCCTGCGCCCCCCAATTACAGGTTCGGATACCGTCAGCATGAACGACAAGGTCAAAGCTGTTTCGCGCAATATCGAAGCTATTTACCCGCTGGCTCCCATGCAGCAAGGACTGCTGTTTCACAGCCTGATGCACCCTGGCAAGGGCATGTATCTGCTCCAATATCGCCATGTCATGGTCATGCCGGACCTGGACCTCGCGGCCTTCCGCCAGGCCTGGGCGCAGGTGGTGGAGCGCCATGAACTGCTGCGCACATCGTTCGTCTGGAAGCAGCAGAAACGCCCGATGCAGGTGGTGCACAAGCAGGTCGAATTACCGATCACCTATGAAGATTGGTCGCATCTGAGCGAAGGCGAGCAGCAGGACCGCCTCGAGCAATTGCTCAGCGCGGAGCGTGCCGAAGGCCTGGACTTCACCAAGGCGCCACTGATGCGGGTCAGGCTGTACAAACTGGCGCCCGACACCTACCAGTTCGTGCGCAGCTACCACCACATCCTCATGGATGCCTGGTGTTTCTCGATCATCATGATGGACTTCCTCAACGGCTACCGCGCCGCCGGGGAAGGGCGCCGACTGAGCCTGCCGACACCGCGCCCGTATCGCGACTTTATCCGGTGGCTGGAAACCCAGAAACCGGAAGATCACCAAGCCTTCTGGCAACAGCGACTGGCGGGCTTCGATACGCCCAACGAGTTTGGCTTTGGTCATGTCGGTCGCATCCAAGGTGTTGCCGAACCGGTCGAAGACTGTGTCGAACTCCTGGAGCCCGGGCAGACCCAGGCGTTGCAGAACGTCGCGGCGCAGCATGGCCTGACCCTCAACACCCTGGTGCAAGGCGCCTGGGCGCTATTGCTCGGGCGCTACAGTGGTGATCGCGACTTGGTAATGGGCATCACCGTCGCTGGCCGCCCGGTGCACCTGCAAGGCATGGAAAGCATCGTCGGCCTGTTCATCAATAGCTTGCCGCTGCGCTGGAGCTGTGGTCCGGAGGATAAGCTCGGCCCGTGGCTGAAAGCCTTGCAGACCGAAAACCTGAGCCTGCGCGAACACGAAAGTGTTTCCCTGGCCGACATCCAGCGCTGGAGCGACGTTCAGCGACAGGACTTGTTCCAGAGCCTGTTCGTGTTCGAGAACGCGCCCATTGCCGCCGACTTGCGCCAGGGCCAGTTGGATTACCTGATCAGCGACATGGCCAACCGCACCCACACCAACTACCCGGTCACTGTGGTAATCGTGCCGGGCGAGCGCCTGCACCTGCAGTTGACCTATCAGACCGACTGGTTCCTGCGCGAAGAAATCGAGCAGATGCTGCGGCATTTCCGCACCTTGCTGTTGAACATGGGCGATGCCCTCGGCGCAGACGCCGGCACGCCCTTGCATGAACTGGCGATGCTGGATGAAAGTGAAGTCACTCGCCAGCATAAGGTTTGGGCCGGCGGTGGCCTGGCGGCGGACGAGCAACTGCTGCAACCGTTATACATCGAGCGATTCCAGCAGCAGGTGCGCCAGACGCCAGAGCGTGTCGCCGTTGTCCATGGCGAGCAAAGCCTGACGTTCGATCAGCTGAACCGCGCCGCTAACCGACTGGCTCGGCACTTGCGCGCCCAGGGTGTGGGCAGCGACGACCTGATCGCGGTGTTCGACGAGCGGGGCCTGGATCTGGTGGTGATGATTGTCGCCACGCTGAAGGCCGGTGCCGGTTGGCTGCCGCTCGATCCGCGCAACCCGGCGCAGCGCCTGGCCCAAGTGCTGCGCCAGAGCCGCACGCCGTTGCTGATCCATAGCGCAGGGCAGGGCGAGCTGGCGATGCAGGCCCTCGACCTGCTCATGCACCGACCCAAGGCCGTTCGCTACGACCCTTCGGTGCTGGGCAGCTATAGCGACGATAACCTCGACATCACGGTGCACGGCACATCATTGGCCTACTGCATCTTCACTTCCGGCTCCACTGGCACGCCGAAGGGCGCGATGGTGGCGCAGGCGGGCATGCTCAATAACATTCTCGGTAAATTGCCGGGGCTGGGGCTCGATGCGAACGATGTGATTGCCCAGACCGCGCCGCAGTGCTTTGACATCTCAGTCTGGCAGACCCTCGCCGGCCTGGTGCTCGGAGCCCGCACCGTGATCCTCGGCGACTGCGTGGTGCAGGACCCCGAGGCATTGGCCTCGGCCATCGGGCGGCACGGCATCAGCATCCTCGAAGCGGTGCCGTCCTTGATGCAAAGCCTGCTGGACGCTGGATTGGAAACGTCCCCCCTGCGCTGGGTGCTTGCCACGGGCGAGGCCTTGCCGCCGGCCTTGGCGCGTCGCTGGTTCGAGCGCTACCCGGCGATCCCGCTGATGAATGCCTACGGGCCGGCTGAGTGCTCCGATGACGTGGCCTTTCATCCGCTGCTCGAGCGCCTGCCGGAACAGCGCATCAACGTACCGATCGGCCGCGCCACGCTGAACAATCGCTTGTACCTGCTCAACGCCGATCTGCAGCCGATACCGGTCGGCGCGGTCGGGGAGATCTTCGTTGCCGGTGTCGGCGTCGGGCGCGGTTACATGGCCGACCCTGCGCGTACGGCGGCGGTGTTCCTGCCGGACCCGATCGCCAACGACGGTTCGCGCCTGTACCGCACCGGTGACCTGGCGCGCTTCCTGCCCAACGGCGACCTGGAATACGTCGGACGCACCGACCATCAAGTCAAGATTCGCGGCCACCGCATCGAGCTGGACGAGATCGAGGCATGCCTGACCCATTACCCCGGTGTGCGCGAAGCCGTGGTCGTGGCCCGTGACGACCAGCAACGCGCCAAGGTACTGGTGGCTTACGTCGTGGCCGATGACGCCTGCAGCATCGAGATGTTGCGCGAGCATGTACTGGGCAATCTCCCGGCCTACATGATCCCGAGCGCATTCGTATTCCTGGAGCGTTTCCCGCTCAACGGCAACGGCAAGATCGACCGCAAGTCGTTGCCCTCCCCGGATTTTGCCGCGCAAAGCCAGGCCCGCTATGTGGCGCCGAGCAGCGAGTTGCAAGGCCAGTTGGTGCAAGCCTGGCAAAGCGTGCTCGGCCTGGACCAGGTGGGTGTCGAGGACAACTTCTTCGAGCTGGGCGGCCATTCGCTGCTGGCGACCCAATTGATCGGCCTGATCGGTAAGCTCAGCGGCAAGGATTTGCCGTTGCGCGTGGTCTTCGAGCGTCCGACCATTACCGCCATGGCGGATTGGCTGGAGAACCAGGCTGGCGCGGTAAAGCCGTCGCCGTCCTTGCTGCCGCGCCCGGAAACGCTGCCGCTCTCGTTTGCCCAGCAACGGTTGTGGTTCCTGCAACAACTCGACCCCGACAGCCCGGCGTACAACCTGGCCGGCGCCGTGCGCCTGACTGGCGAGCTGTACGTCGCTGACCTGCACGCGGCGTTGCAAGCGGTCCTCGACCAGCACGAGGTGCTGCGCACCGGGTTCATCGGCGCGGCCCAAGGGCCGAGCCAGGTTGTCCTGGCGCACAGCGAAATTGAGTTGCCGGTCATCGATGTGGCGAGCGAAGACGCGCTGCACGAACGGCTACGCCTGGACGCCATGACACCGTTCGCCCTCGACGCGGCGCCGCTGTTGCGCGCCAGGCTGTATCGCCTGGCGCCGGAGGCGTTTGTCCTGTCGTTGAATTGCCACCACATCGTTGCCGATGGCTGGTCCTTGCAACTGATCATCGACGGCCTCTGCGAGCAGTACCGCAATTGTCGCAAGGGCGTCGCGACCCCACGGCCCGCCCCGGCAATGCAATACGCCGACTACGCCGTGTGGCAACGCCAGTGGATGGGCAGCAAGGCGTGCGAGCAAGAGCTGGCCTACTGGCGCGAGCAACTGGCCGGCGAGCTGCCGGTGCTCGACCTGGCGGCCGATTTCCCTCGTCCCGCCCAGGCGAGCCAGGCCGGTGGACGTGTCGAGCGTCGCTTGCCCGACGACCTGGCGGCGCGGCTCAGGACCTTCAGCGCTCGCCATGGCTGGAGCAACTTCATCCCGATGCTGACCGCTTTCCAACTGCTGTTGCGCAGTCGCAGCGGAGAAAACGACATCCTGGTCGGTGTACCGGCGGCCAACCGGCACCATGCGGCGTTGCAGCCGCTGGTGGGTTGCTTCGTCAACACATTGGTGTACCGCAAGAAAATCTCCGGCGAGCGCAGCCCGCTGCAACTGATGAGCGAATTGCAGGCATTGTCGGTTTCGGTCCAGTCCCACCAGGACTTGCCGTTCGATTACTTGATCGAACAGTTGGGAGTGGTCCGGCAGGTGAGCTACTACCCGCTGTTCCAGGTCATGTTCAATTACTTCCCGGGCAACGCTCTGGAGCGTTTCGAACTCACTGACGTCATCGCCGAGCCGCTGGACAACCGCCCGGAGAGCGCCTTGTGCGATCTGCACCTGGACGTGCGCGACA
This sequence comes from Pseudomonas sp. R4-84, assembly GCF_054130985.1. Classification (NCBI taxonomy): domain Bacteria; kingdom Pseudomonadati; phylum Pseudomonadota; class Gammaproteobacteria; order Pseudomonadales; family Pseudomonadaceae; genus Pseudomonas; species Pseudomonas sp. R4-84. Next base: position 3,078,000 of record NZ_CP096390.1, on the reverse strand, counting down.
GCGAACACGGGATTGACCTGAGTTTGCAATACAGCAGCGACCTGTTCCGCGAGCAGACGGTGCGAGGCATGGCCGAGCAGTACCTGGCCTTGCTCGATGCGGTGATCCAACAGGCCGGGCGGCCGCTGGGTGAGTTGACATGGCAGCCCGCTGAACGGGCCCTGGCGCGGATCGATGGGCGCGCCCTGGCCGGTCAGCAAGACATCCTTGACGCCTTCGCGCTTCAGGTTGCGCGCCAGCCCGAGGCGATTGCCGTCGTGGCAGGCAATCAACAAATGACGTACGCCGAATTGGACCAAGCCGCCGAGGCACTCGCAACGAGGTTGCAGGTCCAGGGTGTCGGTGTCGAAGACCGCGTAGCGTTGAGCCTGCCGCGCGACGCTCGCCTGCCCATGGCCATGCTGGCGGTCCTCAAGGCCGGGGCGGCGTATGTGCCGTTGGCCGAGGACACGCCGCCGGAACGCGGCCGCTACATTCTCCAGGCGGCGCAGCCCACGTTGTGCCTGGGCACCGCCGCGAGCCTCGGCGTGTTGGCGCAGTGGAACCCCGGCCTGCCGCTGCTGGACATCGACGCCAGTGGTGCGACCGGTACGCGCAAGCCTGTGGACTGCAACCCCGGTCAACTCGCCTACGTGCTGTACACCTCGGGTTCCACCGGCCAGCCCAAAGGGGTGGCGATCAGCCGTGGCAACCTGATGAACCTGATGCTGGCCGTCGAGCAGGTCCTGCCAATGACGGCCCGGGACCGGGTCCTGGCCTTGACCACCGCGACCTTTGACATTGCCATTGTCGAGTTGCTCCTGCCCTTGGCCCATGGCGCCAGCATCCTGCTGGCCGATCGAGAGCAGGCGCGGGACCCGCAAGCGATCGATCAGTTGCTGATAGACGGACGACCCACCGTCATGCAGGCTACGCCGGCCACCTGGCGAATGCTCGTGGCGCATACCTCCCGCAGCTGGCGGGGCGTGCGTGCCATCTCCGGTGGCGAAGCCTTGCCGTGCGCGTTGGCCGAAGCCATCGAGGGCAGGGGTGCCAAGGTCATCAACGGCTACGGGCCGACTGAAGCGACCGTCTACAGCACCTTCGAAGTGCGCGGTGGCGAAGAAAGCGCGGTCGAGGTGCCGATCGGGCAACCGGTGGCGAACACCGCCGCATACGTGCTCGACGCTGACTTGCAACCGGTGGCTGCCGGCGTGCCAGGTGAGCTGTACCTCGCGGGGGCCAACTTGGGTCGCGGCTATTTCGCTGCCGCGCGCCTGACCGCCGCCGCGTTCCTGCCGGACCCTTTCGTGGCTGGCGCGCGCATGTACCGCACCGGCGACCGGGTTCGACGCAATGGCAACGGTAGCCTGGATTACCTCGGGCGCCTGGATTTCCAGGTCAAGCTGCGGGGTTTCCGTATCGAACTGGGGGAAATCGAAGCGCTGTTGTCCCGCGTCCCCGGGGTCCGCGAGGCGGCCGTGGTGCTGCTGGGCAGCGGTGACGCGGCGCGGCTGGTGGGCTACTACGCTGGCGATGCGCTGGACGAAACGACGCTGCGCGCCAGCCTCGGCGCCCAATTGCCGGACTACATGTTGCCCGGCCAGTTCGTTCGCCTCGACACCTTGCCGTTGAGCCCCAGCGGCAAAGTCGACCGCAAGGCCTTGCCGGCGCCGCAACAGCGTGACGGCCAGCAGGGCGCGCTGTCGAGCGAGTGGGAACAAACCCTGGCCGGCCTCTGGGAAGAGCTGCTGGAATGCACCGACATTGGCGCCGATGATAACTTCTTTGCCCTGGGCGGACACTCGCTGTTGGCGGCGCGGCTGGTGGCGCAAATCGCCGAACAGCATGGCCGCCGCCTGCCATTGCGCAGCGTGTTCGAACAACCGGTGCTACGGGACTTGGCCGCCATTTTGGCCCAGGCAAGCACCGAGGCTGATCGCATCCTGCGCCCGTTCGCAGAACCCTTGGCGCCGTTGCATTTCACTCAGCAACGCTTGTGGTTCCTTGACCGTTTACAGGGCGATACCCAGGCCTACCACCTGTCCTTGGCGCTGCGCCTGGATGGCATCCTACAACCCGATTTGCTGGAGCAGGCGCTGGCGCAACTGGAGGCTCGCCAACACAGTCTGCGGACGGTGTTCAGCGACACCGCCGACGGCGCACGCCAGCATATCGAAGACCTTGTGGCGGTGCCGCTGAGCTTCGAACCGCTGGAAGTCGATGAGCATTCGAGCGGCTTCGCCCAGAAGCTCAGCCAGGAGGCGCAGCATTCATTCGATCTCACAGCGCCGCCGCTGTGGCGGGTGCGTGTGTACCAGGGCCAGGATCGCAGCGTGCTGCAGGTGACCTTGCATCACATCATCGCTGACGCGCGTTCGCTGGAGATTCTCTTCAATGAGCTGCAAGTGATCTACCAGGCTTTGCTGGAAAGGCGTGACGCTTGTCTGCCAGCGTTGCCGTTGCAGTTTTCCGACATCGCGGCCAGTTGGCAGAGCCCGGCGGGGCAGGCGCAGATCGAGTCGCAACTTGACTATTGGCGCCGTACCCTGGCGGGCGAGCCGCCGGTGCTGAACCTGCCGACCGACATGCCTCGGCCCGCCGAGCAGGGCTACAAGGGCCAGCGTCTGCGCTTCAACCTGTCGGCTAGGCTGGTCAAGCGCCTGCGCGAGACGGCGCAGCGCCGTGGCCTGACCGCTTTTGCACCGTTGCTGGCCGCCTGGAAAACCTTGCTGGCCAGGCACTCGGGCCAACGTGAAATCTGGATTGGCTTGCCGGTCGCCCATCGCCATCAGGCTCATACCGACAACCTGATCGGCTATTTCGCCACCACTCAGGTCCTGCGCAGCCATCTCGATCCGCAACAATCGGTCGAACAGTTCTGGCAGCAGTTGCAAACCACGCACCTGGCGGCGCAACAGCACACCGACGTGCCTTTCGAGCGCCTGGTGGAAGCCCTGCAAGTACGCCGCGATCTCAGCCACACGCCGCTGTTCCAGGCGTTGTTCAACCTGATCCAACGCGATGCCAACGCAACGACCGAGCAATACTTCGCCGGCTTGCCCGTACAGCGACTCAACGTTGAAAGCGACAGTGCCCTGGTGGACATCGGCCTGCACATCGAGCAGCAGGGCGAGGAGTGGCAATGCGTGCTGGAATACAACACCGACCTGTTCCTGGCGCACACCGCGCATCGTTATGCCGATGAGTTCCGCTACCTGCTTGAAGGCATGTTGGAACAACCCGAAGCGCGCCTCTGGGACATCGACCTGGCCAATGCCGACCACGCCTTGGCCCAGCGTCCTTGGAACCGTCCGGCGCAATCCTCGACGCCAGTGGTGGACGTCATCGCCCGTTTCGAACAGCAGGTCGTCCTGACACCTGAAGCGCTGGCGGTGGATTGCCAGGACCAGCAACTGACCTACGCGCAACTCAACGCCATCAGCAATCGCCTGGCCCAGTGGCTGCGCGCGCAAGGTGTCGGCACGGATGACCTGGTTGCGGTCTGTCTGACTCGCGGTCCATGGCTGCTGCCAACCCTGTTGGCGGTCCACAAGGCCGGTGCGGCGTACCTGCCACTGGATCCGCAGCAGCCGGGCGAGCGCCTGGGCTTAATCATCCGGCATGCGCGTGCGGCCATGGTGCTTACTGAAAGCCTTTGCGCCGGGGCCTTGGGCGGCGTCAACCACTTCCTGCTCGACGGGTTGGCGCTGGACAATTGCAGCGACGCCAACCTTGCATTGCCGATCGATCCACAGCAGCGCGCCTACGTGATCTATACCTCGGGCTCCACCGGCACACCGAAAGGCGTGCAGGTCAGCCGCGCTAACCTGAGCAATCTGCTGGCAGGCCTCGATCGCTTGCTGCCGCTTGGCGCCGAGGATGTTTGGCTCGCCAGCACCACGTACGCGTTCGATATGTGCAAGCCGGAGCTGTTCCTGCCGCTGGTCAACGGCGCGGCCATCCTGCTGGCGCGCCGCGAGCAGGTGATCGACGGGCATCAACTGTTCGCGCTGCTGCGCCGGGCGACGGTATTCCAGGCTACCCCCGCTGGATGGCAGATCCTGCTGGAAACCGGCCAGGCCGATTGGCCGCCGCTGCGTGGCCTGATCGGTGGCGAGGCGGTGCCCGGTGAGCTGGTGAACGAACTGCGCAGTCGTGGCGTGGCGCTGATCAACGCCTACGGCCCGACGGAAACCACCGTCTGGTCGACCACCCAGGCGTTGCAGGAGGTGCCGTCCGGCGTCGCCGACATCGGCGCGCCGTTGCTCAACACGCGCTGCTACGTGCTCGACGACATGTTCCGCCCGGTGCCGCTCGGCGCGACGGGTGAGCTGTATATCGCCGGCTCCGGCGTCACGCGAGGGTATCAGCATGCGCCGGCCACCACGGCGGCGGCGTATTTGCCGGATCCCTATGCAGGCGAACCCGGTAGCCGCATGTACCGCACCGGCGACTTGGTACGCCGCCGCAACGACGGGCGGCTGGCCTATGTAGGTCGCGGCGATTTCCAGGTCAAGGTGCGCGGTTTCCGTATCGAGCCCGGTGAAATCGAATCGCTGCTGCGCCGTTACCCAGGCGTGGAAGAAGCGGTGGTGATGATCGATCCGTGCAGCCAGAGCCTGTTTGCCTGGCTGCAGACACCGAGCCCGGTCGATCAGGCGGCGTTGCGTCGGTATCTGGAAGGCGTGCTCCCGGGCTACATGATCCCGGCTGGCTTCATCGAGCAGCCACGTCTGGCCCTCAACGCCAATGGAAAGATCGACCGCAAGGCCTTGCCGGCACCACAGCCTGTGGCGATCCAGGGAGTGGCGCCGCGCAGCGAGCTGGAGCGGCAGTTGGCGGGCATCTGGCAGGACCTGCTGGCGTTGCCGCAGGTTGGCGTGTTCAGCAGCTTCTTCGAGCTGGGCGGACATTCGTTGTTGGCCATGCGTTTGATGACTCAGGTCGAGAGCCGTTTTGGCGTCAAGCTCGAACTGCGCAGCCTGTTCCAGAACCCCACAATCGCCGCGCTCGCCGAGCAGATTGAAAAACCCCAGGGGCCTTCGGCCGACGAAGCCCTGGACGAAATGCAGCGCCTGTTGGCCGAGATGGAAATGTAAGGATGAGTACGATGACGCAACAAGCTTTCCTGGAGATTGCGCAGCGGCTGGCATCCTTGCCCGCGGAGAAGAAAAAGGTCTTTCGCCAACGCCTGTCCGAGAAGGGCATCGACAGCTGGCGCCTGCCGATCGTCCCCGCTCTGCTCGGCGAAGGCGAACACAGGCCGCTGGCGCAGGCGCAACGGCGCTTCCTGTCGGCTGAAGCCCTGAGCAGCCGGGCCCTTTATAACCTGTGCTCGGTGCTGCGCTTCGATGGGCGCCTGGATGGCGCGCGTTTGCAACAGGCGATGCAGCAGGTGGTCGACCGCCACCAGATCCTGCGCACGCGCTACAGCCCTGACACCAGCGGACAGTTGCAGCCCCATTGCGAGCCACAACAGGTGCACTTGCCGGGCGTCGAACGGTTGACCATCGCCGCATCCGAGCACGAGCAATGGTGTGCCGATGAATATGCCCGCCAACTCGCCGAGCCCTTCGACCTGGCGCAGTCGATGCCTTGGCGCTGGAAGGCATTCAGCGATGCCCAGGAGCATTGCACCTGGCTTTTTTTCACCATTCACCACGTCGCCTATGACGCCTGGTCGGCCCAACAACTGACCCTGGAACTGGCCGAGGCTTACCGGGCACTCGCTTCGAACGAGCCTGCCGCGTTAGCTGAACTGAGTATCCAGTACGCCGATTTCGCCGCATGGGAACGTGAGTGGCTGGACAGCGATAGCTGCCGGCAGCATATCGATTTCTGGCGCGACCAACTGGCCGATGCACCGGCGCCGATGGCGTTGCCACTGGACCGTCCGCGCCCCACGCCCACACAACGTCGCCACAGTGGCGCGGTCCTGGCCCGGGAGCTCCCGCCGCAACTGACCACGGCAGTCGAAACCGCCATCCGCAATCATGGCGTGACGTTGTACATTTATGGCCTGACGGCATTCACCTGCCTGCTGTCGCGCTATAGCGGCGAGACTGATCTGTGCCTGGGCACCTCGATTGCCCAACGTGACCGTCCGGAACTGGCATCGTTGATCGGGCCGTTACTCAATACCCTGGTGATTCGCCAGCGCCTTCAAGGCAATCCGGACTTCAGCAGCGCGTTGCAGCGCACCCGCGACACCGTTGCGGCGGCGTTCGACCATCAGCAGTTGCCCTTCGAAAACATCCTCGAAAACCTTGAACGTCCACGTTCGAGCCCGTTGTTCCAGGTCATGTTCGTCCAGGTCGATCTGCCCGAAAGCCGCACCCTGGCCTTGCCCGGCGTGGCGGTGGAGGTACTCGACCCGCCGCAACGCCACGCGCGTTTCGACTTGACGTTGCGCATGGTCCGTACCGCCGACGCGCGGCTGCGTTGCGAACTGGAATACAGCGACGAATTGTTCGACACGGCCACGGTCGAGCAAATGCTCGACGACTTGCTGGCGATCTTCCACGAGGGCTCGGCTCATCCGCAGCGGCGGTTGTCGGACCTGCAACTGGTTTCCACGCCGAGTGAAGTGCGCGGCCCGGTCCTGGGCGCGATCGCGTTGCCGTTGGACCAGCAGGTGCTGCATTGGGCCACGCACACGCCGAATGCCGTGGCGTTGTGCAGTGTGGGGCAGAGCATCGATTACGCCACGCTCGGCGCGGCCAGTCGCTCGATGGCCGCACGGCTGGCCGCGCAGGGCGTTGGGCCGGGTCAGGTGGTCGCGCTGTGCATGCCGCGCTGTGCCGAACAAGTGCTGGCGACCCTGGCGTGCTGGCAGCGTGGCGCCACCTGTCTGTTTCTCGACCCGGCGCAACCAGCCCGGCGACTCGAACAACTGTTGCACGACAGCGGCGCGAGCCTGTGGCTGACATTGGCGCAAGCACCCGAGACCGGCGTGGGCATCCCATGCCTGGTGCTGAGCGCCGACGATTGGTCGCTCAACGCGAACGTCCACCAGTACGAAAGCCTCAGCCAGCCTCAGTTGCCTGCCTACCTGATCTACACGTCGGGCTCGACCGGCCAGCCGAAAGGCGTTCAGGTCACGCATGCCAACGTCGCCCATTACGCCAATGCCGTCGGTCAACGCTTGCAAGCCAAATCGGGTAGCCGCTGGGCGACCTTGGCAACGGTCGCCGCCGACCTCGGCTTGACCTCTGTTTTCGCCGCGCTCAACGCAGGCGACACGCTGGTATTGCCACCGGCGTCGTTGGCCTTCGACCCGCCCGGCTGGGCCGATTTTCTCGACCAATATCCGGCGGATTGCCTGAAAATCGCCCCTTCGCACCTGCGCGGTTTGCTGGCGTTGGACGACGCCCGTCGCGTGTTGCCCAAGGAGCTGTTGATTCTTGGTGGCGAGGGGTTCGACCAGGCGTTATTCGCCAAGGTGCGTGAACTGGCGCCGCAACTCCGTATCTTCAATCACTATGGCCCGTCGGAAACGACTGTCGGCGTGGTCTGCGGTGAAATTCTGGACTCCGAGGCGTTCGTAGCGGGTCAGTATCTGCCGCTGGGCCAGCCGCTGTCCGGCTGTGAGTTGCGCATCGTCGATGGTCAAAATCGGTGCGTACCGCTGGGTGTCGCCGGTGAGCTGCTGATTGGTGGTCCCCAGGTTACCCAAGGCTATCTCGGCCAGCCTGAGTTGACAGCACGTGCGTTCGGCGTCACGGCCCAGGGCCAACGCTTTTATCGCAGCGGCGACCGGGTTCGCCTGGATCGCGACGGGCGCCTGGTGTTTCTCGGACGTCAGGACGATCAAGCTAAGATCCGCGGGTTCCGCGTCGAACCGGGCGAAGTCAGCGCCTGGCTCAACGCCCAGCCTCAGGTTCGCGAAGGCGCCGTGCTGGCTTGTGAAGTAAAAGGGCGGACGCAACTGGTGGCGTATGTCAGCCCCTCGATGACCACCCAAGCGCTGGCGGCGCTGCAAGCCGAGGCCAAGCGGCAACTGCCGGAACACATGGTGCCGGCCCATTGGTTGGCGCTGGACGCGTTGCCGCTGACTGCCAATGGCAAGCTGGACCGACGTGCATTGCCTGAGCCGACGATCGATGAGCCGGCCGCCGAAGCCACCGAGCAGCCCAGCGGAGCGACCGAACAACGATTGGCGCAACTGTGGTGCCAGATCCTCGGCTGCGCGCCAGTTGGCCGCGCGGACGATTTTTTCGCTCTCGGCGGGGATTCGATTCTCAGCCTGCAATTGATCGGCCTGGCATCCCGGGAAGGGCTCAAGCTGGAACCGCGGGACGTGTTGCAGCATCCGACCCTGGCGGCCATGGCCCTGTGCATCGACTGCCGCGCCGAGCCGGCATTGCTTGCGGTTCTGACGGCTTTTCGCGAGTTGCTCGGACAACCTGGCCTGGGGCCGGACGCCGATTTCTTTGCCATGGGCGGCGACTCGATCCTCAGCTTGCAGTTGATCGCGCGCTTGCGTCAGGCCGACTTGCGCCTGATGCCCCGGCAATTGCTGGAAAACCCGACCCCTCGGCAACTGGCCAAGGTGCTCGCACCGATCGTCGCACCGGTCGCTGATGCCGTGGCGCCGTGCGAGGACGCGGCGCAACCGCAGGCTCTGTCCCATGCCCAGCAACGGGTGTGGTTCATGCAGCAATTCGACCCGGCTGAAACCGCCTACAACGTTACCCAACTGTTGGCCTTGCGCGGCGACCTGGATGTGCCCCGCCTGCAACGCGCCTGTCAGGCGCTGGTGACCCGGCATGACGCATTGCGCTGCCGTTTTTTCGAAGAGCACGGGCAAGTCTGGCAGCGGCTGGACGATACGGCTGCACCGATCTTCAACGTCCATGACATCGGCGCCCTGAGTGACTCGGAACAGGACGCGGCCATTGCCAGTGCGGCCAAGCGGGTGTTCGATCTCACGCGAGGTCCGCTGCTGGCCATCGATGTGTTTGGTGTGGCGCCCGGCGACTATCGCCTGCTGTTCAACGTGCACCACATTGCCGTGGACGGTTGGTCGATGGGCTTGCTGGTCCAGGATCTGGCAGCGCTTTATCAAGATCAGACCCTACCGGCGGCAAGCGCTTTGCTGCCGTTGATCAAGGCGCATCGAGAGCGCTTGGATGGCGCGTATGGCAAGGATTCGTTGGCCTATTGGCAACAACGCCTGGAAGGCCTGGGCAACGAGCCGCTGGAGCTGCCTGAGCAATCCACGCGGCCGGCGGTGCAGGCGTTCGGTGGAGCGCGAGACGAATATGTGCTGCCCGGTTCGCTGAGCACTGCGGTCGAGGCGCGGGCGAGGGCGCTAGGCGTCACGCCGTTCGTGCTGTATTTCGCGGCCTATCAGTTGCTGCTCTGGCGCCACGGCGGGCGCAGTGATTTCGCCATCGGCTTGCCGGTGACGGGGCGTGAGTCAGTCCAGAGCCAGGCGTTAGTCGGGTTGTTCGTCAACACCCTGGCCCACCGTGTCCAGATCGACGGCCGCCAGAGCCTGCAAGCATTCGTCCAGGCCCTGAACAGCACGCTGAATGAGGACCTGGCCCATCAATCGCTGCCGTTCGAGCAGTTATTGGAAGTGCTGGATGTAGAGCGCAGCCTGGATCGCACGCCGCTGTTCCAGACGATGTTCAACTATCAGGTCGACCATCAGGATTCCCGCAGCCTGAACCTGCCCGGCATCAGTGCCCAGGCTTTGGCGCTGCCGGGTGGCGTGGTGAGCGCCAAATTCGACCTGACGTTCAACCTGTTCACCCAGGGTCGCGGTGCCGAGGCCAGCACCGGTTTGATCGTCGAATACGCGACCGCATTGTTGCGGCCCGACATCACTCGCCGGTTGGTAGAGGATTACCAGGCATTGCTCGCCAGCCTGTCGGGCCAGGATCTTGATGGGCGCCTGCTGGAAATCCCGCTGCGTTCGGTTGCGACTTTGGCGACTGCCGGGAAGTCGTTGCCCTTGCACGGCGAAGCGGATTGGGTGACGCGTTTCGAAGTGCAAGCCGCTGTGCATCCCGAGTGCATCGCCGTCTACTGCGCCGACCGCCAATTGAGCTATGCCGCGCTGGAGGCCCAGGCTAACCGCTTGGCTCATTGGTTGCTGGCCCAGGGCGTCGGGCCTGAATCGTTGGTTGCCTTCTGCCTGCCTCGGGATGAACGCCTGTTGGTGTGCATGTTGGGCATCCAGAAGGCCGGTGCCGCCTATTTGCCACTCGACCGCGCCCATCCACCGGCCCGCCAGGCGCAAGTGCTCAACCGGGCGCAGCCACATATGCTGCTTTGCGATTCGACGACAGGGGATTGGCCTGCCGACCTACGTGTTTGCCTGTGGGCAGATCTGCCATTGGCGCAATTTCCCGCCCAGGCGCCTGGATTGGCGACGCACCTCGGGCAACTGGCCTACACCCTCTACACCTCGGGGTCGACCGGGCAACCCAAGGGCGTGCAGATCAGCCGCGGTAACTTTGCCAATTTCCTGCTCGCCATGGAGCAGGCGCTGCCCTTGGATAACGTGCAGCGTTACCTGGCCTTGACCACTGTCACTTTCGACATCTGTGGCCTGGAGCTCTGCCTGCCGCTGGTGCGTGGCGGCTCGGTGGTCCTGGCGGACGACGACGAGCGCCAGGATCCGCTGCTGCTTGCACGCTTGATTGACGAACGGTCCGTTGACCTGATCCAGGCCACGCCCGCTACCTGGGCGATGTTGTTGCAAGGCGACCGCCGGGTGTTGGAAGGGCGAGTGGCCCTGGCCGGCGGCGAGGCGGTGCCGAAGGAGCTGGCCAGCGAGCTGAAGCAGCACGTGGCGCGCTTGATCAATGTCTACGGCCCGACCGAGACCACGGTGTGGTCGACCCAGACGCCGATCGACACACTTCAATTGCCCGTCGCCCCGATAGGCCGGCCGTTGCTCAACACCCGCTGCCATGTTCTCGATGAATACCTGTGTGAAGTGCCGCCAGGCTGCGTCGGTGAACTCTATATCGCCGGTGACGGACTGGCCCGGGGTTATGCCGGGCAGCCGGGGCTGACCGCTGAGCGCTTCATTGCCGACCCGTTCGGTAACGGTGGTCGCTTGTACCGCACCGGCGATCTGGCGCGCTGGCAGCCCGACGGCCAGCTGTACTACCTCGGACGCACCGACGACCAGATCAAGTTGCGTGGCTATCGCATCGAACTGGGGGAAATCGAGGCCGTCCTGCTCAGCCATCCTCAAGTGCTGCAAACGGTGGTGGCCGTGCAAGGCGAGCAGTTGGCCGGATTCTGGGTGGCGAATCCTGACGATGCACCTGGTGAGGCAGCTGTTCGAGACTATTTGCAGGCGCGCTTGCCGGTCTACATGGTGCCGACGCACCTGCAGGCGCTTGAGCAACTGCCGCTCAACAGCAATGGCAAGGTCGATCGCAGACAACTGCCGCGCTTGCAATCGGTTGTCGGCAGCGCGCCAGCAACCGGGCGCCCGCTGTCGGCCGGCGAGGGGATGCTGGCGCAGATCTGGGCCTCGGTGCTGAACGTGCGGGACGTCCCACCCGACGGACATTTCTTCCAATTGGGCGGGCACTCCCTGATGGCGGCCCAGGTACGCGGGCGCCTGCGGGAACAGGGCTTCGAGGTGCCATTGCGCTGGCTGTTCGAAACACCGGTGCTGGCGCGACTGGCCGAGCGAATCGAGGGCCTCGCCGCTGAGCAGGATCTGGCGTCGGTGACGATTCCGGTGGTTGACCAAGGCATCGATCAACCCTTGTCCTCGGCGCAGCAACGGGTCTGGTTGATGCAACAACTGGATGAGGTCGACAGCAGCTTCAACATGAGTAGCAACGTGCGCTTGCGTGGGGAACTGGATAACCAGGCCCTGGGGCGTTCGTTGCAACGGTTGGTGAATCGACATGCAATCCTGCGCACCACCTATCACCAGTGCGGCGGCGAGTTGCGCCAGCGAATCCACCCGCAATTGGCGGTGGCTTTGCAACGCCTGCCGTCGAGCGAATCGAAGTGGTCAATCAATGCCCGGGACATGGCGCTGCGACCGTTCGACCTCGGCAGCGAAGCGCCGCTTCGGGTGGTCCTGTATCGCCTCGGCGAACAGGAGCATGTACTGCAAATGGTCATGCACCACATTGCCTCCGACGGTTGGTCCGGCGCGGTGTTGGTCGATGAGCTGATCGAAGGTTACGAGGCCTACAGCACCGGCGTGCTGCCAACCCAGGAAGCGCTGCCGATCCAATACGTCGACTACGCCGTTTGGCAAGGTTCGGCGGCGGTCCAGTTGCGTCAAAGGGAAGGCTTGGAATTCTGGCGAAGGACCCTGGCGGGGATTCCCGCGCAGGTGCCATTGCCATTCGATTTCCCGCGTCCGGAGCGTGATAGCGGTGCCGGGGCGGCGGTGGATTTCCAATTGTCGCCCGCCACGGTGGGCCGGTTGAAAACCTTTGCCCAGGACAGCGGCACGTCGCCGTTCATGGTGCTGCTGACGTGTTATGCAGCCGTGCTGCAACGTGAGACACAAGGCCGCGACCTGGTGATTGGCACGGACGTGGCGAACCGCGACCATCCGGCCACCGAATCGCTGATCGGCTTCTTCGTCAACCTGCTGGCCTTGCGCATCCGCGTGCAACCGGAACTGAGCTTCCATGAGCAGGCCATGCAAGTCCGCGAGTTATGCCTGCAAGCGTTCGCCTGGCAGGACACGCCGTTCGAACGCGTGGTCGAGTGCCTGAAATTGCCGCGGGTGGCCAATGTGCATCCACTGTTGCAGACACTCTTCGTGCTCGACAACACGCCGCGTCAGCAGCGCCAACTGGGCGATCTGCAGGTCGAGCCGTTGACGGGCGAGCAGCACCACTCCAAGTTCGACATGGCGCTGTTCGCCAGCGAAGACCGCGACGCGCTCAGCCTGCGCTGGGTGTACCGCACCAGCCTGTTCCGTCCGGCCACCATCGAACGCTTGCGCGATGCCTTCGAGTTGCTGCTGGAGCGCGCGCTCGCCGCGCCGCAAACCCCTATCGATACCTTGATGCCGACTGTGAAGGGAGCTGCTGCAATGTCCACGGACAACCCGCTGCAACGCAAAATGAGCAAATTGGGCAAGATGCGCCAGGGCGGATCGGCGGCTAGCCGTGAGCCCATCGAGGCCCGGCCGCTACGAGCGGACTCGGCATTCCCGTTGCTGGTTTCGTTGCGTGACCGCGAACTGGCCCCGGCCATCTGGGCGCAAGCCAACCGCGACAAGGTCGAGCACTGGTTACGCGAGCATGGCGGCATCCTGTTCCGTGGCTTCGACCTGCCGACCCCGGCGGATTTCGAGGCGTTCTGCCAGGCGCTGTGCCCGCAGCTGTACGGGCAATACGGTGACCTGCCGAAAGAGGAAGGCGGCAAGAACATCTACAAGTCCACGCCATACCCCAAGGACCGGATGATCCTGTTCCATAACGAAAGCGCGCATCAGCACCGCTGGCCACGTCGGCAGTGGTTCTACTGCGAGACGCCCGCGACGTCCGGGGGCGCGACGCCAATCGTTGACAGTCGCCAGGTCTACCGCGAATTGCCGACGTGGTTGCAGGCGAACCTACGGAGCAAACAACTGATGTACGTGCGCAATTTCAGCACCAGCCTGGACGTTAGTTGGCAGCACTTCTTCCAGACCGAGGACCGAGCCGACGTCGAGCGGATCTGTCGTGAGAGCAACATCGAGTTCCAGTGGCGCGGCGCCAATAACCTGCACACCCGGCAGGTGTGCCCGGCGGTGATCCTGCACCCGTTGACGGGCGAAGAAAGCTTCTTCAACCAGATCCAGCTGTACCACCCGGCATTGCTCGATGAGGATGTTCGCGAGCAATTCCTGCGCGACGGCGAATCGGCAATGCCCAGGCAAGTGTTTTATGGGGACGGCTCGGAGCTCGAACCAGCGGCTATCGATGCCATCAATGCCGCCTACGACCGTTGTGCCGTGCGCTTCGACTGGCAACAGGGCGACGTGGTGATGCTCGATAACATGCTAGCGGCCCATGCTCGGGATCCGTTCGAGGGCGAGCGCAAAATCGTCGTCGCCATGGGGGAAATCTATGCCCGCCACCAAGTCATGTCCGCGCCGGCGCAGACCGAAGACACACTTGAAGAGTTGACCCCATGATGGACCTTGGACTCACGCTTTCACCCCAGCAGAAACAACTGGCCCAGGCCAACCCACACGCCTGGCGCTGGGTGCGCATGGTACTGACAGGCGTTCCCGAAGGCATCGTCGAGCAACGCTTGCGCGACAGCCTGGCGCAGCATCAAGCGCTGCGCTTGCGCTATGAGCGGCCACTGGGCGCCACCGGGCTGCGCCAAAGGGTGATCGAACCTCAGGCATTGCGCCTTGACTGGCGCCAGGGGCGCGCAACCGACGGTCACGATGAGCAGGATTGGCTGGAAGAGGCGCGGCGTCGCTGCCAGGCCGAACAGCCCGACGTGCTGGCTTGGCTGCTCGATGATCAATTGTTGCTGGCGGTCCCGGCCTACTCGCTGGACGCGCGCAGCCTGGTCCAGTTGCGCGAGCATTTGCTGGGCCGCGCCGCGCCGCTGGATGACGAGCCCATGCAGTACGTGGACTACGTCGAGTGGATCAACGGCCTGCAACTGGATGAAGACGCTGAGCAGGGCGCACAGTTCTGGCGCAACCTGGCCTTGCAGGACATCCCGGGCATGCGCCTGGTCGAACGTTATGGCATCGCCAGTGGCCGTCATGCCGTCGTCCGTCAGGAGTTGGCGCAAAGCGAGGTGACGGGACTGACCGCCCTGGCCGAGCAGGAAGGTATCGCTGAGGAGCAGTTGGTCTTGGCGGCCTGGGGATCATTGCTCGGCAGGCTCAATGGCCAACGGCAGGGCCAACTGGGTTTGCAGCATGACCCTCGAGATAACTACGAGGAACTGACCGGCGCGTTTGGTGTGTTCGAACAGACGTTGCCGATGGTGATGCAAATGTCCGAGCACAGCACCCTGGTCAACCTGGCCCGGCAAATGGCCCGGCAACTGGAGAGTGCCGTCGACTGGCAGGAATACGTCGGCCAGGCGCAGTTGTTGCCAGAGTGGCGAGCCAGTTTCCAGGCAGGATTGCAGGTTCTGCAAGGGCCGCAACCGGACGCGTTGCAGTGGCTCTCGTTTGACACGCCGATCGAGCTGCAACTTCAGTTGACCCTCCACACCCAGGGCAATGGCGAGCTGGCGTTGGCGTATGATTGCGGGGTGTATCGCGAGGAGCAGATGCAGGCGCTGCTCAAGCGTGTCAAGCATTGGCTCGGCCAACTGATGCAGTCGCCCAATGAGCTTATCGATGGCATGGATGCGTGTCTGCCCGAGGAGTCGCTGGTGTCCTCGCCGCGTCCTGACCTCGGAGCGGACCTTGACATCATCGTTGCCCTGCGCCGGCACGCCCAGGCACACCCGGATCGCCCGGCGCTGCGGTATGCCGACCAATTTCTCTCATACGCTGAACTCGATGCCTTGAGTGACCGCGTCGCCGGCAGCCTGGATCAGGCGGGCGTGGGCCGCGGCGACGTGGTGGGGCTGTATCTGCCACGCGGCGCGCAGATGCTGGTTGCGATGCTCGCTTGTTTCAAGGTCGGTGCCGCGTATCTGCCTTTGGATCCCCAACAGCCGCCGCTGCGGCTGGCTGCGGTACTGGATGACGCCCGACCTGCGTTACTCCTGCACTTGGAGGGCCTCTTGCCTGACACGTCGGCCCGGACGCTGTGCTGGTCCCAGGCAAGCAAAGGGCCTGTGTCAGCTACATCGCACTCCGGCACCGCACAAGACCTGGCCTACGTGCTCTACACCTCGGGCACCAGCGGCAAGCCAAAAGGGGTGCAGATCGAACAAGGGCAATTGCGCCATTACGTCACCCAAGTAACCCGTGCACTGCAACTGCCCGAGGGCGGGCATTATGGGTTGGTGTCCTCGCTGCTCGCGGACCTGGGCAATACCGTGTTGTTCCCGGCGTGGCTGCAGGGCGGTTGTGTGCATGTGCTGGCGCAGTCGACGGTGACCGACGCCCAGGCCTTTGCCGAGGAGCTAAGGCGTTATCCCCTCGACGTGCTGAAAATCGTCCCATCGCACCTCGAAGCCTTGATGGGCGAGCAAGCCGTCGGCGTACTGCCTCGCCAGGTGCTGGTATTGGGCGGGGAACCGATTGGCGAGGCGTTGCTGACACGCTTGGCCCAGGCCGAGCCGGCCTGCCGACTGTATAACCACTATGGCCCGACCGAAACCACCGTCGGGGTGTTGTGGCGAGCCATTGATCTTGCGCAGGGCGTGACTGGTTGCGCGTTGAATCAAGTGTTGGGTGCCAACCGTATTCATCTGCTTGACGAGCAGCAACGGCCAGTGCCGCCCGGCCAGGCTGGCGAGTTGTACATCAGTGGCGCCAGTGTCGGCAGGGGATACGTCGGCAATGTCGGTGGCGAGGCCTTCGGTGTAGATCCTGCCAGCGGCGATCGCCTGTACCGTACCGGTGACTTGGTCTTACGCCAGGCCGATGGGGCCCTGCGCATTCTGGGGCGCAATGACCAGCAGGTGAAAATTCGTGGGTTTCGCCTTGAGCTGGCGGAGGTCGAGCAGGCGATGCTCGCCCAGCCGGGCGTCTTGCAAGCCGCTGTGCTGCTGGATGGCGAAGGCGATCTCGGGCGGTTGCTGGCATTTGTAGTCACGGACGATGTTCAGTTCCAGGGGACGGATCCGTTGCGCGCCAGCTTGGCTCGTCAATTGCCGGATTACATGCTGCCCAGCGGTATCTTTGCGTTGAAGGCCATGCCTCTGAACAGCAACGGCAAGCTCGATCGTAAGCACCTGCTCGAACGGGCCCGGCAGCGATTGCAGAATACGCGGGTGAAGCCGGAGGGGGAGTTGGAGACGGTGGTCCTTGCGATCTGGTGTGACGTGCTGGGGGTCGATGACCTCGGCGTAACGGACAATTTCTTCAACGTTGGCGGGCATTCGCTGGCGGCGATCAAAGTGGTGTCGCTGATCCGTGAACGGTTGGGCCTCAACCTGCCGACCAATCTGTTGTTCGAGCGGCATACGGTGCGTGATCTGGTGCAGGACCTGGACGATATCGGCAGCGGCCCCTTTAAGATCTTGAGCGACGCCGATCCGCACGCACCGGCCTTGCTGGCGGTGCATGGTGCGCAAGGGCACCTGCAGGCTTACCAGCCGCTGGTGGAAAACCTGCGCGGCGAAGTGGCCGTCTTTGGCCTGGCCGCCCTTGAAAATGACTGGGCCCACGGCGATATGGATGCGCTGTTGCAGCAATACGTGGCGAGTATCCCGGTCCAGCTCAAACAGCGACCGATGGTGTTGTTGGGCTGGAGCCTGGCCGCGCGCCTGGCCTTGTTGCTGGTGCCGCATCTGCAAGCCAGCGGCTTCAGCGTCGAAGGCCTGGTGTTGCTCGATCACGATGCTCAGCGCAGCCTGGCCGGCGAGGGCGACGAAGCGGGCCAGTTGATTGCCGATTTCGCGTTTTATTGCCGCAGCCACGGCCAGCCGATCGGCGAGTCGCTACGGGAACGGTTGACGGGCCTGTTGGCCGGCCTCGACTATGCCGAGGGTGTCGCCCGGCTGCTCGACGATGAACAGGTGCGCGGGCACCTGCAATGGAAAGCGGCGGATGGTGAACTGCTGGCGCTGATGGCGCGATATCGCGCGATCAAGACCCGTTTGTACGAGCAGGCCTTGCCAACCGTTGACGTGCCAGTCTGGTTGTGGCGCGGCAATGCCCACGGCGACTTGCGCGCACAATGGCAAGTCCACGCGCGCCAACCGGTTAGCCAGTGGACGCTGGATGTGGGGCATCATGAGATGCTCGGCGAGCCGCGACTGGTCGAAAACCTGCTGCCTTTACTGTTGCAAACCTCTGCCAAGGTGGTGTCGGTCCCATGATGTTATTGAGAGAACTGCTGCACAACGCGCGATGGCGCATTTTCCTAGCGGTGCTGAGCAGTGCCCTGAGCGCGGCCACCAGTATCGGCCTGATCGGCTACATCAACCGCTGCCTGGAACAAGGTCTCAATGACCTCGGCCAGGGCTTGCTGCTGTTCGGTGGCCTGCTGGTGCTGTTGTTCATCAGCGGGGTCACCGCGCAATGGCTGCTGGTGCAGATCGGCCATCGGCTGGTGTACCAGCTGCGCTTGCGGCTGGTGGGCAAGGTGCTGGGCACCGCGCTGGAACGCATCGAACGGTTGGGCAGCCCACGCATCTACAACGCCCTGACCAAGGACGTGACCACCGTCGCCACGGCCTTCAAGCAATTGCCGATTTCCTTGTACAACGGCTTGCTGCTGTTGGCGGGGCTGGCCTATATGGCGTGGTTGAGCCTGCCGTTCTTCGGCCTGACGCTGGCAGTGATCGCCGCTGGCGTCGGCCTCGACGTGCTGCTCGGGCGCAAGGTCAAGACCTTGATGCAGGCGGTCCGGCAGCAGGACGACCAACTCACCGAGCAGTTCGAAGCCGCCATCCAGGGGCGTTGCGAACTGGGCCTGAGCCGGGAGCGTCGGCATTTACTCTATCAACGCAAGCTCGAACCCATCGCCCGGGCGTCGCTGGACGCATCGGTACGCGCTGACACCTTATGGGCCGTCAACCTGAACTGGACGACGTTGCTGGTGTTCGTGCTGATCGGCACGCTGTTTTTCCTCGGCCAGGGGCTGGGATTGCTGAGCCAGCAGGTGGTGGTGGGCTACGTCTTGGCGATCATGTTCCTGCGCACGCCGATCTCGATGATCCTCGACGCTATTCCCGCTGTCATTCGTGGTCATGTCGCTTTACAGGCCATTGATGCCCTGGCACTGGGCGAGACGGTAGAGTTCAAGGCGTCCGCGCAAGCAGCGCAGCCGTTTCGGGATCTGCGTCTGTCGAACGTGCATTACCGGTATGCCGGCAAGAACGAGGAATTTGCCTTTGAATTGGGACCGATCGACCTGACGATCCGGCGCGGCGAGTTGATCTTCATTGTGGGGGGCAACGGCAGTGGCAAGTCGACCCTGGCCAAGCTGCTGACCGGGCTCTATGTGCCCGCTTGCGGGGAGGTTTCACTCAACGGCGTGGTGCTCGATGCCAGCACCAGCGAATGGCATCGCGAGCACTTCGCCGCGATCTTTGCCGACTTCTATCTGTTCGCCGATGTGTTGGGCGAGGCGGGCGACCATGAAGGGCTGGAGGCTCGGGTGGACCATTATCTGGAGCGCCTGGGGCTGGCTCACAAGGTTGAATTCGCCGCTGGACGCCTGTCCACCACCGCGTTGTCCCAGGGCCAGCGCAAGCGCCTGGCCTTACTGTTGCTGATGATGGAAGGCCGTGAAGTGTTCCTGCTGGACGAGTGGGCGGCCGACCAGGACCCGGTGTTCCGCCATGTGTTCTACAACGAATTGCTGCCCGAGCTCAAAGCGGCCGGCAAGACGGTCATCGCGATCACCCATGACGACCGTTATTTCGACGTGGCGGACCGGGTCTATCGTCTCGACTACGGCCACCTCGTCGATTACGACCGGGCGACGGAGAATCCCTTTCAATTGGCAAAATGATCGGCGCGATCAGACGCTTCAATGCTGCCGCTTGCATTCATCGAGGGGGCAACTGCTGCAATAGCCGACGCTGGGAAGGCGATACCGAATGCAGCAGATTCGCCGCAGGCGCTGCGGCTCGTCCTCGCCGATATCGTGGTAACGCACGGGGGCGAACAGCGGGTTGCGCCGACCATCGGGGCGCAGGCGGGCAGTGAGGATTTGCCGGGCGGGCAGGGTGCTCTCGGGATTGGCCAGCGGATGCAGGTCGATCCGCGTGGTGACGAATTCGAAGGTGTTGCCGGCATTGCTCCAGAACAAGCGGGGCGATGCGCGGCTGACACTGGCCAGCGTGTCGATGACCGGTTCCAGGTGTTGTTCAACCAGCGTATGGAACCGTTCAAAGGCTGTGCATTCGGGCAGTGGTTGCCCGGCGTCGCGAACATGTAAGGCCTGTGGCCTGGCGTCGTCGCCGAGTTTCAACCCAACATCGTTCAGAGCGACTGGCAGGTCCCGTTGCAGCAACAGGTTGGCGCCCATCACCGGCGCGAGGAAGGTACTGAAATACCACTTGGACCACAGCGACACCAGGGCCAGGCGTTCATCGGTCTTGTAGCGCGCCAGCAGCTCGTCGACGAACTGACTGAACGTCTCGCGCTGGAAGAACAGTTCCACCGACAGAACGGTGGGCGAGTGGCTGCGCAGTTGCAGTTTTTCTTCGAAGGCCGCGAGCGGCCCGGTGAACAGCGGAGCAAGGCTGGGAATCATTGACTCATCCGTGACCGCGAATTGAGAGACGTTATCGTCCAGAAGGGGCGAAGTATAAACAGCGCACCACCGTCTTGCGACTGCTCGTGGGTGTTGAAGCAGGCAAGCCATGTAAGATTTATAAAATATTAATGAGAATCGATACTATTTGTATTGTATCGTAGCGATCTTTCCCGTCATGCCAGTCAAGGAGCAAGCAATGAGTTTGGATAGCCCGGATACGCGGTTTCTGGTTGTCGTCAACGAAGAGGAGCAGTACTCGATCTGGCCGGACTACCGCAGTGTGCCCGATGGCTGGCGCACCGTAGACATGCAGGGCAGCAAGGAAGAGTGCCTGGCCTACATCGAGAAAGTCTGGACCGACATGCGCCCGCTGAGCCTGCGCCAGGCAATGCAGGCATAAGGACAGGGCTGATCGCCCACGACAGCGTTCTCATCTCAGGGAGTCAAAATGGAAAGTGTCCAGCCCCGCTCATCATCCAGCGCCACCTTCACGCTGGAGCAGTTCCGCCAACAGGCGCCTCGCGAACTGAATACCAATCCGTACCTGCAACGCCAGGCGGCCCGGGAATCGAATGCGCGTTCATACCCGCGACGCATCCCGCTGGCCCTGCAAGAGGCTCACGGCCTTTATGTTCGCGACACGCAGGGGCAATTGTTCATGGACTGTCTCGCCGGCGCGGGAACCTTGGCGCTGGGCCATAACCACCCGGTGGCCATTGCGGCGATGCGCCAGACGCTCGATTCCGGCTTGCCCTTGCACACCCTGGACCTGACGACGCCGGTCAAGGATCGCTTTGTCGAGGACCTTTTCAATGCCATGCCGGAAAACTTCGCGCGTCACGCGCGCATACAGTTCTGCGGGCCGACGGGTGCAGATGGCATCGAGGCGGCCCTGAAACTGGCGAGAATCGCCACCGGGCGTAAGCCGATCCTGACGTTCTCCGGCGGCTATCATGGCATGACCCTGGGGACATTGAGCCTGATGGGCAACCTGGGGCCGAAACAGGCGCTGGGCTCGCTGATGGCCGACGTGCAATTCCTGCCGTACCCTTACGACTACCGTTGTCCGTTCGGCATCGGTGGTGACGCTGGCATCGATGCCGGGCTGCACTTCATCGAACAACTGCT
Source organism: Pseudomonas sp. R4-84 (assembly GCF_054130985.1). Classification (NCBI taxonomy): domain Bacteria; kingdom Pseudomonadati; phylum Pseudomonadota; class Gammaproteobacteria; order Pseudomonadales; family Pseudomonadaceae; genus Pseudomonas; species Pseudomonas sp. R4-84. Next base: position 3,056,593 of record NZ_CP096390.1, on the reverse strand, counting down.
GAGCGACCCGGAATCGGGCGTGTTGCCGCCGGCGGCAGTGGTCGTGGAGGTGGTGCAGGGCGAGGGCGGGGTGATCCCGGCACCGGTACGCTGGCTCCAGGGCTTGCGTCAATTGACTCGCAGATACGGCGTGGCCCTGATCATCGACGAAGTGCAGACCGGCCTGGGTCGTACCGGCAAGCTGTTCGCTTTCCAGCATGCCGATATCGAGCCAGACATTCTGGTGCTGTCCAAAGCCATCGGTGGCGGCCTGCCACTGGCGGTGATGGTCTATCGCGAAGAGCTGGACACCTGGAAGCCCGGTTCCCATGCCGGCACGTTCCGTGGCAACCAGATGGCGATGGCTGCAGGTGCCGCGACATTGCGCCATATCATCAGCGAAAACCTGCCAGAACATGCCGATGCCATGGGGCAGCGCCTGATGGAGCAACTGCGCCAGTTGCAGGGCGACTACCCTTGCCTGGGCCAGGTGCGCGGTCGGGGGTTGATGGTGGGCGTGGAAGTCGTCAGCGACACCCCGAGCGACAGCCGTGTTCCTCCTGCGGACACCGCATTGGCCCAGGCCATCCAGCGCCAATGCCTGCGCCTGGGTGTCATCCTGGAACTGGGCGGGCGTCACGGCGCCGTGGTGCGATTCCTGCCGCCGCTGATCATCCAGGCCGACGAGATTGATGTGCTGGTCGAACTGTTCCGTGTTGCATTGAACAACGCCCTCGCCGAGACCAAGGGCCGAGCGTTGCACATCGCTTGATCCAGCGCTGTTCACTCGTGGCGAGGGAGCAAGCTCCCTCGCCACGGAGCCATCATTTTTCTCAGGTGATTACTGCTACTTGTAACGCTGCTCGAACACCGCCAGTTGTTCAGGCTTGATCAACTGGAAGGGCACCCAGACTTCTGTCTCGACCGGCTCGCCCTTGATCATCTTGATGGCTGCCTGCACCGCGCTGGCCGCCTGGGCCTTAGGATCCTGGAATACCGAGGCGACTAGCATCCCGCGCTTGATCGCCGCCAGGCCGTCCGGCAAGCCGTCAATTCCGACAATCGCAACCTCGCCCTTGGCCTTGCCGGATTGTTGCAAGGCCATGGCCGCACCGATGGCCATCTCGTCATTGTTGGCGACGATGGCATCGAACCGGCTGCCGGCGAGCAACCAATTGCTGGTCAGGTCCATGCTCTTGTTGCGTTGCCACTCGGCACTCTGCTGCTCGACGATCTTGATGCCGGGAAAGTCCTTGAGCACTTGCTTGACCCCTTCGGTGCGGTCGTGGGTAGCGTTTTGCGCGAGGTCACCCATGATGATCGCCAGGTTGCCTTTGCCACCGAGCTTTTCGGCGAGGTAACGCATCTGCAATTGGCCAGCCTCGATGTCATTGGACGCCACCGTGACCACCCCTTTGGGCAGCGTACGTTCGTCCGGGTGCCGATTGACGTAGACCAGTGGCGTCTTCGCCTCGACTGCGGCACGGGTGATATTGGCGGTGGCGGAGGTGTCGACCGGCAGGACGATGACCGCATCCACTTTCTGGTTGATGAAGCCCTGGACCTGGTTGAGCTGGCGAACCACATCGCCCTGGGCGTCCTCGAACTGGATCTGGACGTTGTCCTTCTTGGCGGCCTCGTCCAGGCCGTTACGCACATAGGTCATGAAGTTATCGTCGACCCTGGCGATGCTGACGCCGATGCGATAGTCGGCGGAGGCCCATTGGCTGAAGAGCAGGAGCAGCGTGGCGAACAGCAGTGTGCAACGACGCATGATGGTTTTCCTTTTGTTGTTATGGAGTGAACGTCATCAATAAATGTTCTGCACGGGCCTTACCCATCCAGCGTGAAGGCCCGCCTGAATCGCTCAAGCGCCCGCTCGCTGTCTCCGCTGGCCCAACCTTCGAGGCCGACGACACCGCTGTATCCCATGCCGGACAACGCCCTGGCAATCGCCGGATAATTGATTTCGCCAGTGCCGGGCTCCATGCGGCCAGGCACATCGGCGACTTGGATTTCACCGATGGCGCCGCCGGCGCGCTGGATCAGTTCGGTCAGGTTTCCTTCGCCGATCTGCGCGTGATAGAGGTCCAGGTTCATTTTCAGATGCGGGCTGCCTACGGCTTCGATCAGCGCCAGGGTGTCGTCGGCGCGAGCGAACGGCGTGCCCGGATGGTCGACTTCGGTGTTGAGGTTTTCCAGCAGGAACACACGGCCGGCGTCTTCCCCCAGGCGGGCGATTTTTTCCAGGGTCTTGCAGGCGCTCAACCACATGCGGCCGGTGGCCTGGGCCACGGGTTTGACCGGCAGACCCTGGTCCCCCAGGCCGGTGCCGTGCAGGTTCAGGCTCGGGCAATTCAATTGCGCGGCGACACCCAGGGACTCCTGGGCACTGTCCAGCAGTTGCCGGATGTCCTCGGGGTCGGTGAGGTTGCCCGTGATGTAGCCGGTCATCGAGGTAAAGTCAGCGCCCGTCGCGGCGAGGGCGGGGATGTCCTTGGTCGTCCAATTCCATATCTCGACGCTGAAGCCCAGCGCATGGATGCGTTTGACGCGTTCGATAAAGGGCAGGTCGAGGAACACCATCTCCGCGCTGACCGCCAGCTTGAACGGTACGAGACTCATGACAGCACTCCTTGGACACGCACCGCTTTGCCTTGCTGGAAAGACTCGATACAGGCACGGGCAATCGCCAGCGCGGCCCGGGCGTCCTCACCGCTGGCTAGGGGCTTTTCACCGCTGCGTACGCAATTGACGAAGTGATTGAGCTCGGTCACGTAGGCGTCACGCAGCAAGTCGGTGTCCATGCGCTGGGTATCGGCCTGGACGCCACTTGCCAGGTAGCGCAGCAAGTCGCTGTCGTTGACGCTGCCCATGGTCAGCATGCCGGCGCTGCCGAACACTTCGCCGCGGACGTCGTAGCCGTAAACCGCCTGGAAGTTAGCCTCGGCCGTGGCGATGGCGCCGTTGTCGAATCGGATCGTGACCACCGCCGTGTCGAGGAACCCTTTGTGTTTGAAGTCCGGCGCGATCAACGCGTCGGCCATGACGAACACCTCGACCGCTTCTGCACCCGGATTGAGGTAGCGCAGGGTGTCGAAGTCGTGGATCAGCGTCTCCAGGAAAATGACCCATTGCGGCGAGGCGGCGGGATTGTTCAGCGCCGGGTCGCGGGTCAGCGAACGCAGAAGCTGTGGCGTGCCGATTCGGCCGGCGACCACGTCCAGGTGCGCGGTGCGGAAGCTCTTGGCGAAGCGCCGGTTGAAGCCGACTTGCAGCGTCACCCTCGCATCGGCAGCGGCGGCAATGGCCCGATCGGCTTCCTCCAGCGTGACGGCCATGGGTTTTTCGCAGAAAACGCTTTTGCCCGCCTGCGCCGCGCTGATCACCAGTTCGGCGTGGCTGCGAGCTGGCGCGGCGATCAGCACCGCGTCGATATCCGGGTCATTCAGCAACTGTTGTGGATCGGTATGAACCTTCCCTGCGCCCAGTTCTGCCGCCAGGCGCTCGGCCTGGCCGGGGGTAGGATCGGCAATGGCGGCAAGGTATGCGCCGGGGATGTGGCGAGCGGCGGTCAGGCCGTGAAAGCTGCCCATGCGACCCGCACCGATAAGACCCAGGCGGACGGTTTTTGACGTACCCATAAGAGACTCCCTTTTATTGTTGTTCGCGACTCGTTGTCGGTGCATTGCCGGGAGCAAGGGCTGTGCCAATTGTTAACAGCCTGAAAATAAAGGGTTTAATTGGTGCTTTGTGATTGCATGTGTCCATTTAGAAGACATGCCTATACTGACATGTCAAAAGTATGTACATAGAGCCCGCCATGAACACACAGCCGATGACGTTGAGCGTTGAAGACCGTGATTACCTGACTGCCCTGGGGCCTGCGTCATTGAATGGGGGATCAAGCCCGGCGCTGGATGAAGCCTGGCGAGCCTGCTTGAGCGGCGTCACCGAGCGTCCTGAAGGTGTCCGGCAGGTTATCTGGAGTTCCTGGCAGCGTAGCGTCGATGCCGGCCTCGACTCGGCAGACGGCGAGTACCGTTTTGTCTCGCCTGCCGAGCTGACCGCCACACTGGCGGCGAATCGACTGTTGATCGCCGCGGCGGCGCAGGTCATGCGCGGCCTGCTTGCCTACAATCCCAACGGGCATATCAACCTCACGGATGCCCAGGGCACCACCTTGTACTTCTGTGGCTTGGACCTCACACCCATCGGCAGTCGCTTGCTTGAATCGGTACAGGGCACCAATTGCACCGGCCTGGCACTGGTTGAAGACCGCTTGGTATACGTGCTGTCTGGCGAGAATTTCGGCGCCGGCCTGCGCCAGCGGCAGATGCATTGTGCCGCCGCGCCCATCCGCGATGCCCATGGCCGGACCCTGGCCATGTTGACCCTAACGGCCGAGCCCGGCTGGTTTCACTTCCACACCTTGGGCACCGTCCAGGCTGCAGCCGAAGCTGTTTCCAGGCAAATGGCGCTGCAAGCGTTGCTGGAAGAACAACAAACGGTTTTGGAAGTGCTCAACGAGGGCTTGGTCGTATTGGACGAGAAAAACAATATCAAGGCCCTCAACCATTACGCCCGGCAATTGTTTCGTGTCGACCCTGCCTGGCTGGGCAAGCCGTTCCAGAGCCTGGGCCAGACCGAACTGAGCGATGAAATCCTGCGCAGGGCCGGGGAAGGAGTACGGGACCTGGATTGTACGTTTGAGCTGCACGATCGCAGCCACCTGGCCTGCCTGGTGTCGGTCTGTCCCCTGGCGCAGGGCGGTCGCATTGTTTCATTGCGCGAGAACCGGCGCATCCGCGAGATTACCCGGCGCATCATGGGTACCCAGGCCAGCTATACCTTCGAAACCATCCAGGGCCATTCACGCGCCATCCAGGACGCATTGCACCTGGCTCGAATCGCCAGCCGCAGCGATTCGACCACGCTGATTCTCGGGGAGAGCGGCACTGGCAAGGAACTGTTTGCCCAGGCCATCCACAATGGCAGCGAGCGTTGCGGCGGACCTTTCGTTGCGGTCAATTGCGGGGCCATTCCTCGCGACCTGGTCCAGAGTGAACTATTCGGCCATGTCGAAGGCGCGTTCACCGGATCGGTGCGTGGCGGTTCGGCGGGCAAGTTCGAATTGGCTGACGGCGGGACGATCTTTCTCGACGAAATCGGCGACATGTCATTCGATGCTCAAGTCAGCTTGCTGCGTGTCCTGCAGGAAGGCGAAGTCACTCGGGTGGGGGCGAAAAAATCGTTGCGGGTGAACGTGCGCATCATCGCTGCGACCCATCGCAACCTGAGCCAGGCCGTGGCCGAAGGGGCTTTTCGCGAAGATCTTTATTACCGCCTCAACGTGCTGGGCCTGACGGTGCCGCCCCTGCGCATGCGCCGCGAAGACGTGCCGATGCTGGCACGGCATTTTCTTGCGCGTTGCGCCCGGTCGCTGCGAAAATCCATGCGCGATCTGTCCCCGGAGGCGCTGGAGCTCTTGGGCGCCTACCACTGGCCGGGCAACGTCCGTGAGCTGGAAAACGTCATTGAGCGCGCGACCAACCTGGCTGCCACCGAGCTGATCCAAGCGAGTGATCTTGCGTTGGAGATCAGGCAGGGAGGACAGCCAGCGGCCCGGCATTTTGCCCCCGAGCCGCGGGCAGCCGTGGATCTAGGTACCCATGAAATGAATGCGATCATCGCGGCCCTCAGGGACACGCGGGGCAATATCCGCCTGGCCGCCCGGCAGTTGAACGTTTCCCGTGGCGGTTTGTACAACAAGATGAACCGATTCGGGCTCAAGGTGGAAGCGTTCCGTTCGGGATTGGCCTGAGCCAATACCCAGACGCCGCTTCAGCGACGACTTCGTTCCCGACCCAGCGCCACCAGGCACCCACCAATCAACAATGCGGCGCCCGCCACCAGCAGGGGCGCGGATCGCCGCGTCGGCTTGCGCCAACCGCCTTCGACACGTCGCTGGCCGCTGGGCGGGGAGAACAGGTTTCCGGAGGATGAAGCCATTGCCGGGCTGCGATCCAGGCCCCGGCGTGTCAGCCAGCCGGAGAGTTGCGCAAACCCGGGCACAAGAAAATGCGCCATCCTTGCCAGTGTCGCGGCGCTGCCCACGGTGGTGGTGGGCTTGGGGTTGAGTGCGCAACTGACCATCGCCTCGGCGACGCGATGGGGGTCGTAGACCGGTGGTGGTGGCTTCAGCGCGTGGCCGGTGAAGTTGGCGCCATCGCGAAAACCCGGCGTATCGATGACCGCGGGATAGATGTCGCAGACGTGGATGTCCCGGTATTCCCCCAACTCACCGCGCAAGGCTTCGGACAACCCGCGCAGTCCGTACTTGCTGGCGGAATAGGCGGCGGCGTAAGGCTGGGCGACCCAACTGCCTAACGACAGGGTATTGATCAGGATGCCGCGTTGTTGCTTCTTGAAATACGGCCAGGCCACGTAGGCGCCGCGCAGGTAGCCAAGCAAATCGGTTTGCAGGACCTGCTCATGCACATCGAGCGGCGTCTGCTCGAAGCTGCCTACCGCACCCACGCCGGCATTGTTGATCCAGATGTCAATGCGACCGTCACCGAACGTTGCGGCTTCGGCGGCAAGCGCCTGCATCTGCTCACTGCTGGTGACGTCTGTGCACACCGCCAACGCGTCGGCTCCCTGGGCCTGGCATTGTGCAACGACCTCATCGAGCGCCGCACGGTCGCGTGCCGCCAGGACCAGGCGTGCGCGCTGCCTGGCAAACGCCTGGGCGGTGGCGCGGCCGATCCCGCTCGAAGCGCCGGTGATGACCACCAGTTTCTCCGACAAGGGATACGACGTCGTCTTACGGCTCGGGGCGGTTTCGCCTGCCGACTGATGGATCTCGGGCTGCATGGGCGAAAGCTTCAGGCGCACCCCGTCCGCCATGATCAGCGTCAGGTCCTGGACGGTGCCGGCGACCCTGTCCGGGTACACCGGCTCGCCCTCGGGGTCGAGTTGGTCATAGACAAACTTTTCGCCCTCCAGCCAGCCCACCGCGGTGTTCAGTTCTGGGCCCAGGTAATACTTTCCATCAAGGAAAAAGCCGGGGAAATGTGGCGCTCGCTCGACGCTTTCGACGGCATAGCGTTCGCCCGTCCTCATTCCGGTTGCCGGGGAAATCATGATCAACACCTCCGCTCTGTTGGTTCTGCGATAGAGAGCGAGGGTGAAACGGGGGTTCCATTGAAGTGAGGAAAGGAAGTTCGAGTGAACCGAGGCTCATTTTCTTCAGTCATTGCTGTAGGAAGTGATCACATCAAGGAGCCTCAGATGCGTTCTGTTTATCTCGCCAGCCTGTCCTTCACCGCGTTGCTGTGCGCAGCATGCTCAAGCCAATCGCCTGCGACATGGAGCTACGAGGACGCGCGAAGTCGCACCCCCGTGCCGCCCGACCAGGCCTATCCCGAGTTGTTTGAGGCGGTGCAAGGCAAACAGTTGTTCACTGACCAAAAACACTTCGTCGATGCGCTGCCCAAGCGCGACCCCTCGCAGATTCGCGCCGATTACCTGGCCCGCCGCGACAGTGCCGATTTCGATCTCAACGCGTTCGTGAAGGACAACTTCGTCGAGTCAGGCCAGGCTGAGAGCCCGACTCCAAAACCCGGCGCGCCGATCAAGGAACACATCGACAATCTCTGGCCGGTGCTCAGCCGAACCTACACTGAGGTTCCGCAATACAGCAGTCTATTGCCGTTGCCGCAGCCCTATGTCGTGCCAGGCGGGCGTTTCCGAGAAATGTATTACTGGGATTCGTATTTCACCATGCTGGGGTTGGAGCAAAGCGGTGACCAGACGCAGGTTCGCCAGATGGCCGACAACTTTGCCTACATGATCGACACCTACGGCCACATTCCCAATGGCAATCGCACCTACTACCTGAGCCGATCGCAGCCGCCATTCTTTTCCTATATGGTGGAATTGCAGGCGCATATCGAGGGCGAGCAGGCCTACGGGCGTTACCTTGGGCAACTGCAAAAAGAATATGCCTACTGGATGGAAGGGGCGCAGACCCTCAAGCCGGGTGAGGCTGGGCGACACGTCGTCAAGCTTGCCGATGGCAGCGTGCTCAACCGCTATTGGGACGCCAGCCCCACGCCTCGTCAGGAGTCGTGGCTGCAGGACGTCAAGACCGCTGAACAGGCAGCCGACAGGCCCAAGCAAGAAGTCTGGCGCGACTTGCGCGCAGGCGCTGAAAGCGGCTGGGATTTCAGTTCCCGCTGGCTGGGAGACGATAAAAACCTGGCGACCATTCGCACGACCTCCATCGCACCCGTGGACCTGAACAGCCTGATGTATCACTTGGAGCGCACCATCGCCAAGGCCTGTGAAACGGTGCGGAACACGCCGTGTACCCAAGCCTATGGGCAACGGGCCGAGCAACGCCAGCGCGCCATCGAGACGTACCTGTGGAACGCCGAAGGCGGCTATTACGTGGACTACGATTGGCAGCAGAACCGGCAGCGCCCGGCACTCACTGCCGCGACGCTGTTCCCGCTCTATACCGGCCTGGCTTCCAGCGAACGCGCCAACCGCACTGCCGACGCCGTGCGCAAGGGCTTGCTGCGTCCCGGCGGCATCGCCACCACCCAGGTCAATAACGGCCAGCAGTGGGATGAACCCAATGGCTGGGCGCCCCTGCAATGGGTGGCGGTCGAGGGGTTGGAGCGCTACGGCCAAACCGACCTGGCCAGGGAGGTTGGCAGCCGTTTTCTGCAACAGGTCCAGGATCTCTACCGCAAGGAAGACAAACTGGTCGAGAAGTACGACTTGTCCGGTCAAGGCGACGGTGGGGGCGGGGGCGAGTATGAATTGCAGGATGGCTTTGGCTGGACGAACGGCGTGACGCTTAAATTGCTGGGCAAATACGGCGGTTGAGCCGGGCCGCTTCAGTGCTATTCTTCGCGAAATTGCGAAGAATAGCGCTGCGGTAGAGCCGATGAACACTACCCGTGATCAATTCCCCTTGCCGGAGGACCTGAAGGTCTTTCTGACTGTCGTCCGAAAGAATGGCTTTGCCAGCGCGGCCGAGGCATTGGGCTATTCACCGGCCTATATCAGCAAGCGCATCTCGGTATTGGAGTCGACGCTCGCTACCCGACTGCTGCATCGCACGACCCGGCGCATCGCATTGACCGACGACGGCGAGCGCGTGCGGGTGTGGGCCGAAAAGCTGCTGGGGGATTTCGATGAGTTCGTCGGTGAAATCGCCCGGGCTCGCCATCAGCCCACCGGCTCGTTGCATATCTGCAGCAGCTTTGGTTTTGGCCGCAACCATGTCGCGCCGGCAATCGGCAAGCTGTCGCAGACGTATCCTGGCCTCGACATCCGGCTGGATGTGTTCGACCGCGTCGTCGATATCGTTGGCGAGGGGTTCGACCTTGAGATCCGCGTCGGTGATGACCTGCCAGGGCAGCACCTGGGCCGCAAGCTGGTGAGCAATCGACGCGTGCTCTGCGCAGCCCCCGGGTATCTGGAACGACGGGGCACACCGCGTTCGCTCGATGACCTAAAGGACCATGATTGCCTGGTGCTCAAGGAGCGCGACAACGCCTTCGGCATCTGGACTTTGAGCAAGGATGGGGTGCAGGAGACAGTGCGTGTCGGCGGCCCGTTGTCCTCCAACAGCGGCGAGATTGTCCTGGAATGGGCGTTGAGTGGCGGCGGGATCCTGCTGCGCTCGATGTGGGACGCCGGGCCCCTGCTTGAACAGGGGCGGTTGGTTCAGGTGCTGCCGGCGTATTCGCAAAGCGCCAACGTCTGGGCGGTGTACCCGACCCGGCTCAGTCAGTCGGCGAAGCTGCGGGTTTGCGTTGAATTTCTTGAGACGTGTTTTCGGGACTTGTCGGCTGGGTAGAAGAGCAGCACCGCTTTCGCGAGCAGGCTCGCCCACAGTCTTGCTCAGTGGTTGGACGTTACGCTACAGCCAGGGATTTTCCGCGAGGTGCCGGCTTTCGAAGCGGCGTATCTGGTCCGCACGTTGAAGGGTCGTGCCAATGGCATCCAGGCCGAGCAGCAAGGATCGCTTGCGCAGCTCGTCGATCTCGAAAGAAATTACCTCACCGTCCGCCAATCTGATCTGTTGCGCCGGCAGGTTTACGCTGATGCTGGCGGTTTCGGCGTGGCTGATCGTCTGCGCGAGTCTCTTGAGTTGCGCTTCGGGCAATTGAATGACCAACACCCCGTTACGCTGGCAATTGTCATAGAAGATCCCGGCGAAGCTGCTGCCGATCAACGCCCGGATGCCCACTTGCTTCAAACCCCACACCGCATGTTCGCGGCTTGAGCCGCATCCGAAGTTTTCCCCCACCACCAGGAACGTTGCGCCGCGCCAGCCCGGTTTGTTGAGCACGAATTCAGGATTGGGATCGCCGTTGCCCAGCCACTTCAAGTCGAAGAACAGGCCACGGTCCAGCCCGTTGCGGTCGATGCCCTTGAGGAACTGCTTGGGCATGATCACATCGGTGTCGATGTTGGCGGCCAGCAGCGGGGCGGCGGTGCCACTTACAGTATTGAAGGGTTGCATGCTTCAGGCCTCCGGAAGCAGTGAACGAACATCGGTCAAATGACCAGCAATCGCGGCGGCGGCCACCATGGCCGGGCTCATCAGGTGGGTGCGCGCGCCGGCGCCCTGGCGTCCTTCGAAGTTGCGATTGGTACTGGAGGCGCAGCGATCCCCAGGGGCGAGCACGTCATCGTTCATCGCCAGGCACATCGAACAGCCGGATTGGCGCCATTCGAAACCGGCTTTGCGAAATATTGCCGCCAGGCCTTCTTCTTCGGCCTGCTCGCGCACCAAGGTCGAGCCGGGCACGATCATCGCGCGCACATGGGCGGCAACGTGCTTGCCCTGTACGACACGCGCCGCATCGCGCAAGTCTTCAATCCGAGCGTTGGTGCACGAGCCGATGAAAGCATGGTTGATGACCACGTCGGCGAGCGGCATGCCTGGCGTCAGGCCCATGTAGGTGAGGGCACGCTGCAGGCCTTGGCGCAGGATCAGGTCGGGTTCTGTCGCAGGGTCGGGTACCTGGCTTCCGATCGGTGCAGCCTGGTCAGGGCTGGTGCCCCAGGTGACCATGGGTTCCAATGCGTCGACATCGAGCGTCACTTCCCGGTCGAACACCGCGCCTTCATCGCTGTGCAGGGCTCGCCATTTGGTCACGGCCCGTTCCCACAGCTCGCCCCTGGGAGCGCGGGGCTTGCTTTGCAGATAGGCAAAAACCTTGTCATCCGGCGCCATGAACGCGCCCCGGGCGCCGGCTTCCACGGCCATGTTGCAGATGGTCATGCGGGCTTCGACGCTAAGGGCGGTGATTGCCGGGCCGGTGAATTCGATCGCATAACCGGTGGCGCCCGAGGCGCCGATTCTTTCGATCAGCGCCATGATGATGTCCTTGGCGGTGACACCTGCCCCAAGCGTGCCGTTGACCGTGACGCGCAGGGTTTTCAGGCGCTTGTAGACCAGCGTTTGCGTAGCCAGCAGGTGTTCGATTTCAGACGTGCCGATGCCAAAACCAAAGGCCCCCAACGCACCGTATGTCGTGGTGTGGCTGTCGCCCGCGGCCACCACCATGCCCGGCAGAATGAAGCCTTGCTCGGGGGCGACGACGTGCTCGATGCCCTGGCGTTTGTCCAGCACGTCGAACAGTTCGATGCCAAAGTCCCGGCAGTTTTCTGCGAAGTACGAGACCTGCCGGGCGCCGCCGGCATCCGGCATGGCTGCGATGCGCTGGGGCGCCGTCGGGTTGACGTGATCGACCACCGCCAGCGTCGCGCTCGGCCGCCAGACGCTGCGGCCGTTTTCACGAAGGCCGCTGAAGGCTTGCGGGCTGGTGTATTCGTTGGCGACCTGGCGGTCGATGTACAACAGCACATGGCCCTGATCGTCCAACGGGCAAACGGTATGGCTGTCGATGTGCTTTTGATAGAGCGTTCGGGGGCTGTTCATGCAGGCGCTTCTTCATTTTTGGCGGGTCTGCCCACAGCATATTGACTGCCGGCGTCGCATCAAGAGCCCAGCGGTGAAGGCGTTGCACACGGATTGTGATCAATCACGACGGGGAGTGGGGCGGCCATCCATGGTTGCCCCGAATCGGTATGGGTCAGCGTCGGGCGGTGCGGGTGCTGACATCCACCCACACGGCCAGGACCAAAATGCTGCCCTTGACGATCATCTGCCAATAGCTGTCGACGTCGAGCATGGACATGCCGTTGTCCAGGCTGGTGATGACCAGCGCGCCCAGAAGCGCGCCGTAGACCGTGCCCGAGCCACCGCGCATGGATGTGCCGCCGATAAAGCAGGCGGCGATAGCGTCCAGTTCGCCCATGTTGCCCGCCGAGGGCGAGCCGGCGGCAAGGCGCGCGGTGTTGACCATGCCGGCGAGGGCGCACATCACGCCCATGATGCCGAAGATCCAGAGCTTCACTGCCTGTACATTGATGCCAGACAGGCGCGTGGCCTCCATGTTACTTCCCACGGAATAGACGCGCCTGCCGAATACGGTTTGGCTGGTCACGTAGCTGAACACCCCCAGCAGAACCAACAGCAGCAGCACCGGAACCGGGATCCCGTCGTAGCTGTTGAGCGTATAGACGAACCCGGCCAGCACGGCGCCGATCAACACCACCCGCGCCACGTCCCGCGTCAGGGAATGGGCCGCGAGGCCATGCAGCGCGCGGTTGCGGCGCTGTTTCCAGGTCAGGAAAAGCGTCAGCGCGAACAACAACACGCCCAGGCCCGTGCCGACTGCGTGGGGCAGGTAACCCTGGCCGACGTAAACCAGCTCCGGCGATACCGGCGCGATGGTGGTGCCGCCAGTGATGCCCAGCAGGATTCCGCGAAACGCCAGCATGCCACCCAGGCCGACGATGAAGGAGGGGATGCGCAGGTAGGCGGTCATGTAGCCGTTGGCCAGGCCGATCATCAGCCCACACAGGGCGACCAGGCTCAGGTTCGCCAGCAGCGGGATGTGATAGACCACGTCGAGTATCGCCGCCAGACCTCCCAATAAACCGAGCAACGAGCCCACCGACAAATCGATCTCGCCACTGATGATCACCAGCACCATGCCGCAAGCCAGGATGCCGGTGATGGACATCTGCCGCAGCAGGTTGGAGAGGTTGCGCGGAGTCAGGAACCCGCCCTCGGTCTGCCAGCTGAAGAACAACCAGATGACCGCCACGGCAATCACCAGGGCGAGCATTTTGTAGCGGGTGAACACTTGTTTGACTTGGTTCATCTACGCGGACTTCCGATCATTGTTGTTATTGCTTTCGGGATGGCTGAGCGCGGCGGCAAGCACCTGTTCCTGGGTCAATTCCTGGTTGATGAAATCGCCGCGCAGTTGCCCCTCGCCGATCACCAGCACGCGGTCCGACACACCCAGCACTTCGGCCAGTTCCGAGGACACCATGATGATCGACACGCCTTCGGCCGCCAGCGCGCCCATCAGCTTGTAGATCTCGTACTTGGCGCCGACGTCCACGCCCCGGGTGGGTTCGTCGAGAATCAATACCCGGGGCTTGGTCAGGAGCATCTTCGCCAGCACGGCTTTCTGCTGGTTGCCACCGGAAAGGCTGGTGATCGGCAGGAACGGGCTCGCGGTCTTGAGGTGCATGCGCGAGATTTCCCGGTCGATGCTGCCCAGCTCGGCCTCGGCGTCGATGCGGGTCATCTTCGAGAAGTTTTCCAGGACCGCCAGGGTGATGTTCTGGCCGACGCCCAGGTCCGGGATGATGCCCTGGCGCTTGCGATCTTCAGGGACCATGCACAGGCCGGCCCGGATCGATTTGAGGGGCGTGCTGCTGTCAATGCGCTGGCCGTCCAGCCAGACTTCGCCTTCGTGACGACCGGGGTAAGCGCCGAACAACGCCGACACCAGCTCCGTGCGACCCGCACCCACCAACCCGGCGATGCCAAGGATTTCGCCGCGCTTGAGCACGAACGAAATATCGTCGACGCGTTTGCGCCTGGGGTTGTCGACGTCGTAGCAGGTCACATGGCGTGCCTCGAAAATCACCTCGCCGATAGCGTGGGGTTCGGTGGGGTAGAGGTTACTCATCTCCCGCCCGACCATTTGCGTGATGATCTTGGGAATATCCATGTCGGCCATGGCAGTGGTGGCGATGTGTTTGCCATCGCGTATCACCGCGATGGTGTCGCACACGGCGGCCACTTCATCGAGCTTGTGGGAGATGTAGACGCACGCCACGCCCTTGGCCTTGAGGTCGCGGATGATGTCCAGCAGCACTTCGATTTCCGAGCGGGTCAGGGCCGAGGAAGGCTCGTCGAGGATCAGCAGGCGGGCCTGTTTGTTCAGGGCCTTGGCGATCTCGACCAATTGCTGGTAGCCACCGCCGTACTGCGAAACCGGCAGCGAGACGTTCATGTCCGGCACCTTGAGTTCACGCATCAGGGCTTCGGCGCGGTGGATCATCGCGGGGTAATTCATGCGTCCGCCGGGCAAGGTCAGCTCGTGGCCCATGAAGATGTTTTCGGCCACCGACAGGTCGGGCACCAGGGTCAGTTCCTGGTGAATGATGACGATGCCGGCAGCTTCGGTTTCGCTGATCGATTGCGCCTTCAGCGGCTGGCCGTCCCAGAGAATCTCACCCTCCCAGGTGCCGTAGGGATAGACCGCCGATAGGACTTTCATCAAGGTGGATTTGCCGGCGCCGTTCTCGCCGCACAGGCCGACGCATTCACCCGGCCTGACCTTGATGTCGATGCCGTTCAGGGCCTTGACACCGCCGAAGGTCTTGACGATGCCGTTCATTTGCAGCAGGTAATCAGACATGGCGAGGGCTCGTAAGAAAGGGGCTCACACAACATAAAACCTGTGGGAGCGAGCCTGCTCGCGAAGCGGTAGGTCAGCTTGCATCTGCATTCACTGTGCCGCCGCCATCGCGAGCAGGCTCGCTCCCACAAGGATTTTTGCTATCCAAAGAGCTGCTCCCGGGTCACTGCCCCGCGATCTGCGCCTTGGTGTAGAACCCGTCCTTTTCCAGCAGGTCGATGTTGTCCTTGGTCAGCGCGGTAGGCGTGAGCAGGATGGTGTCGACTTTCTTGTTGCCATTGTCGTACTGCGAGCTGTAGGTGGGTTTTTCGTTGCGCGCCAGTTGTACCGAAAGCTTGGCGGCTTCGGAGGCGATCAGCTTTAAGGGCTTGTAGACCGTCATGGTCTGGGTGCCGTCGATCACTCGCTTGACCGCCGCCAGGTCGGCGTCCTGGCCGGAGATCGGCACCTTGCCGGCCAGCTTTTGCGCGGCCAGGGCCTGGATGGCGCCGCCGGCGGTGGCGTCGTTGGAGGCGACGATGCCGTCGATTTTGTTGTTGTTCCGGGTCAGGGCGTTTTCGACGATGCTCAGGGCTTCGGTGGGGTTCCATTCCTTCACCCATTGCTGGCCGACAATCTTGATGTCGCCCTTGTCGATGGCCGGTTGCAGCACCTTCATCTGGCCTTCACGCAGGATTTTGGCGTTGTTGTCGGTAGGCGCGCCGCCGAGTAGGAAGTAGTTGCCCTTGGGCGCTGCCTTCAACACGCCGCCGGCCTGCATCTCGCCGACCTTTTCGTTATCGAAGGAAATGTAAGCGTCGATATCGGCGTTGAGGATGAGCCGGTCATAGGACACCACCTTGATCCCGGCCTTCTTGGCTTCGGCGACGGCGTTGGTCAGCACAGTGGCGTTGAACGGCACGATCACGATGACGTCGACGCCACGGGAAATCAGGTTTTCGATCTGGGAAATCTGCTTCTGCTCGTTGGCATCGGCGGACTGGACATAAACCTTGGCGTCGAGTTTTTCTGCCGCCGCGACGAAGTAGTCTCTATCGCGGGACCAGCGTTCCAGGCGCAGGTCATCGATGGAGAAACCGATCTTGGGGTGGGTGGCGTCGGCCATGGCCGGGAGCGATAGCAGGGCGAGGGCGCCGGCGAGCAGGGTACGTTTGAATGTTTTCATGGTGGTGCGTCCTTTTATTGTTTTTTGAAAGACACTGCCTGACGAGAACGTGATGCCGGTAGAACTGTAGAGCGTTGCGCGGCGTTGCGGGCACAGATTTGTCGCGCGAATGTAACAGCCTCCCCGCGCCCGCAAAGTCGCCCGCCGTCAGGAGTAGATGAACCGGTTGACGACGTTTTCGAGCATTTCCTGCCGACCGCTGACCGCCTGCGGATTCAGCTCGTTGGTGAATGCATGCTCGGCCAGGGATTCGAGGCTGTAGTCCCCCGCGAGCAGCGCCTTGCCGAACGGCTGCTGCCAGCCGGCGTAGCGCTGGTCCTTGAATTTCTGCAACTGATCGTCCTGCACCATGGCGGCTGCACGTTCCAAGGACAGGGCGAGCACGTCCATGGCCGCGACATGGCCGTGGAACAAGTCGACGTCGTCCAAGCTCTGGCGGCGTACCTTGGAATCGAAGTTGAAACCGCCGTTGCCGAAGCCTCCGGCCTTCAGGATCTCGTAGGTGGCCAGGGTCATTTCTTCGACACTGTTGGGGAACTGATCGGTGTCCCAGCCGTTCTGCGGATCGCCCCGGTTGGCGTCGATGCTGCCGAAGATCCCCAGGGAGACCGCCGTGGCGATTTCATGATGGAAACTGTGCCCGGCCAGGGTCGCATGGTTGGCCTCGATGTTGACCTTGATCTCTTTTTCCAGGCCGAACTGCTGCAGAAAGCCGAACACCGTGGCGCTGTCGTAATCGTACTGGTGCTTGGTCGGCTCCTGGGGCTTGGGCTCGATCAGCAGGTCGCCCTTGAAGCCGATCTTGTATTTATGCTCGACCACCATGCGCATGAACCGGCCCAGTTGCTCGCGTTCGCGGGCCAGGTCGGTATTGAGCAGGGTTTCGTAACCTTCGCGGCCGCCCCACAATACGTAGTTGGAGCCCTTGAGGCGCTGGGTGGCATTCATGGCGCTGAACACCTGGGCGGCGGCGCAGGCGAAGACTTGCGGGTCAGGGTTGCTGGCGGCGCCGGCGGCAAAACGCGGGTTGCTGAAGCAGTTGGCGGTGCCCCAGAGCAGCTTGATGCCGGTCTGTTCCTGGTGACGCTCGAGGTGATCGACCATTTGCGCGAAGTGGTTGCGGTATTCCTTCAACGAGTGGCCTTCCGGCGCGACATCGGTGTCGTGGAAGCAGTAGTAGTCGATGCCCAGCTTGGAGAAAAACTCGAACGCCGCCTCGGCCTTGCCGATGGCCACTTCCATCGGGTCCCCTGCGTGCTGCCATGGGCGTTTGAAGGTTCCCGCACCGAACACATCGGACCCCGGCCAGACAAAGGTGTGCCAATAGCAGACCGCCATGCGCAGGTGCTCGCGCATGGGTTTGCCGAGGATCAGTTTGTCGGCATCGTAGTGCCGGAAAGCGAGCGGCGAGTCGCTGCCCGGGCCCTCATAGCGGATCGGCTGAACATCGGGGAAGTACGACATGGACGGTTTCCTTTTTATTCTTGGCGGTGACCTGATACTAACGCCGCCCCTGGGGCCGCTGATTATGAAAATCATCAAAGGACAGTTCGATTTTGAGTATTGAGATTCGCCGTCCGCGCGCCTAGTCTCTGTCCACCGGCCTAGGGTTCTTACAATGAAAATCGTCCCGCCCGTCCACCGCATCGCCCTTTTGTTCAACGGCAGCAAGATCTACGACCGAGGCATCATCAGCGGCATCGGTAACTACCTGAGCAGTACCCGCGCGTCCTGGGATCTGTTTCTCGAGGAAGATTTCCTATGCAGGTTGAAAGGGATCGAGCGTTGGCAGGGCGACGGGATCATCGCCGACTTCGACGACCCGCTGATCGGCGAGGCGCTGGCCGGGATCAAGATGCCCGTGGTGGCGGTGGGCGGCTCGTACCAGGACGAGCGCGCCTATCCCAAGGGCATTCCCTATGTCGCCACGGATAACCATGGGCTGATCAAATTGGCTTACGAACATCTGATCGAAGCCGGACTGACGCGATTCGCCTGTTTCAGCCTGCCGGAATCCCAAGCCAATCGCTGGGCCCAGGAACGGGAGAAAGCCTTTCGCCGGTTGATGCTGCGCGATGGTCTGCACGCCGAGGTCTATCGCGGCATGGGCACCAGCGCGCCGCTCTGGGACAGCGCCGTCGAACAGCAGATCGCCTGGCTGCAAAGCCTGCCCAAACCCATCGGCATCATCGCCGTCAGCGATGCGCGAGCCCGCCAGCTGTTGCAGGCTTGCCTGACCGCCGGCATTGCTGTTCCGGAGCAGGTGGCATTAATCGGCATCGACAACGATCCACTGACCCGCAGCCTGACTCGGGTGCCGCTGAGCTCCGTGGTGCAGGGCACCGAAACGATGGGTCGGACCGCCGCGCGGCTGCTCCACCAGATGCTGCATGGCATGCCGTCCACAGGCACGCAGGTGCTGATCCCGCCGGATGCTATCAATGTGCAGACATCCAGTTTGCACCAGCCGCTGGGCAATCCTTATGTGATGCAAGCGCTGTTGTTCATCCGCCAGTACGCATGCCAGGGCATCAAGACCGCGCAAGTGGCGGCGTATGTCGGTGTCTCGCGCTCATCCCTGGAAGCGCATTTTCGCAAGGAGCGAGGTTGCAGCGTTCATGACGAAATCCTGCGCTTCAAATTGGCCGCGGCGGCCAACGGCTTGGAAAACACCGACTCGGCGATCGCCGACATCGCCCGCAATTGCGGCTTCAAGTCGGCGCAATACCTGCACACGGTGTTTCGTCGCGAGTTCGGTTGTACGCCTCGGGAGTATCAGCAGGGCGCGAGTGTGGTGAGCGAGTAGTCCGGGCTCCTGTGGTGAGGCGTTAATCGACGGTCAGCTGCGTCGGGGGAGGTCCGTCGGTTTCATCTTGGCCGAGCGCTTTTGCGAGGTCCTTCTGGGGCTTTCAACTATTGCCATCAGTAATAGTGACCATTACGAAATGCAAGTTCTGCTTTGTCGGCAATCATTGGAAAATCAGCGCCATCGAACACGCAGCCCACCACTGCAGGACCTCAATCATGCGCCCTTTATCTTTCCTTGCCCTGGCGTTTTCCCCTTTGTTGCTAGCAGGTTGCGCTTCGGCTCCGAACGATCCGACCCTGACCTTGCAGACCAGCAAGACACCGGCCGAATACGCCGAATGCGTCGTACCGAAGCTGCAGGGCAGCGCCCTGAACCCGACGGTCTCGCAGACCCAGCGCAGCTACCGCATCGTCGTGCCGAGCAAAATTGCGGCGGACAACGTGCTCGAAGCCTACAAGGCTGGCAACGGTGGGAAGGTGTTCATTTACGACCGGCATCTGCTGGCCTCCAATCTCTTGCCTTCGAATTTTGAACGCGCCGCCCAGGAATGCATCTGACCGGCCCGTAGACGTTTTATCCGTGCTCCTTTGGTTGGCCGCAACCAACCAATTCCCTTTGCCCCGCACCGTATTCGGTCGCGGGGCTTTTTTTGTTTGGAGAGCCTTGCGTACGTGGGTGTGAGAGGATGCCGTACGCGACGTCGCCGCCTACAAAGGATCGAAATGAACCTGCCCCCTGCCCATGCCGTGCCATTCATCCTGATGCTCTCAGCCTTGTGCGTCCCGGTGCACGCCGCGACGTGGCAGATCTGCGACATGCAATTGCGGGTCACTGAAGTGGTCAAGCAGCCGTTCCCTGGTCTCCGAGCCCAGGTTCTGAAAACCAGCCCGGCCTCGCCCAAGGTGGAATGCCCAGAAGTCGGCGCAGTGATCAGCTTCATCCCGGAAACCGCTGACTATCAGTCAACGCTTGCGCGGCGAAAATGGCCCGCAAAAGGCCAGGCGATTCGGATCAAATACCGTTACCTGGACGGCATCTGCAAGGGCGACGGCAACGAGCATCCTTGTCGGATCGAGCATTATCCGTTCGTGGCTCAATGATCAGCCTCGGCCGGCGTTCGCCTCGGCTTCGATCGCGGCCATGACGCTGGGTCGCGTCTCGATCCGAGCCATATACGACGCCAGCGCCGGCCAATCATTGATACCGATGGCGAAAAACGGCAGCCATTTGAGCACCGAGAACAGATACGCATCGGCGAGGCCGAAATCCCCCTGCAAATAGTTGCGGTGTTCAAGGGCACCGGCCAAGTGATGGAGACGCTTGAACAGCTTTTGCTTGAAGATGGCCTTGGTGGTTTCCGGGATCTCGTCGTTGAACAGCGGGGCACAGCCGCCATGGATTTCAGAGCTGATGAAATTGAGCCATTCCTGCAACCGCACCCGTCCCCAGGTGCCATTGGCCGGCGTCAAGTGATTGCCCGGAACCTGATCGACGAGGTACTGGACGATGGCGGGGCCTTCGGTGAGCACTTCGCCGTTATCCAGCATCAACGCCGCGACGTAACCCTTGGGATTGATGGCGAGGAAATCCCGCCCGTCGGCGGTTCGCTTGGTCTTGTTGTCGACGCGTACCAGCTCGAAGGCAATGTCCAGCTCTCGCAGCACAATGTGCGGGGACAATGAACAGGTCATGGGCGCGAAATACAATTTCATGGGATTTTCCTGATGGCGTTGAGTGCCGCTGAGGATCGGCGCCAACGGGAAGATTTTCAAAGGACATATCGGGTGCTAGGGTATGACAAAACCTCATGAGTGCCGTTGACCGTCATGGCTGCCAGAATCCCCTCTCTCAATGGCCTGAAGGCATTCGAATCGGCTGCCCGTCACATGAGCTTTACCCAGGCCGCCCTTGAGTTGAATGTCACCCAAACGGCGATCAGTCATCAGATCCGGCGGCTGGAGGGGGAATTGGGGGTGCGCCTGTTCTTGCGGCTCAAGGACGGCCTGGCGTTGACCGATGAAGGTCGTGCCTATTTTCCAGGCGTTCGTTCGGCATTCCATGAGTTGCGTCATAGCACGGAAACCTTGTTGGATTCGGTCCATAACAGTGCGCTGACGGTGAGTACCCTGGTGTCATTCGCATCCAAATGGCTGCTGCCTCGCTTGGCCTCGTTCCAGGAGGCCCATCCCAACATCGATGTACGTGTCTCGGCCTCCACCGATATGGTGGATTTTCGCAAGGGTGGCACCGACGCGGCCATTCGTTACGGCACCGGCGATTGGAAGGGCTTGCGCGCTGACTGGCTGATGTCCGATGAGGTTTTTCCGGTGTGCAGTCCGAAATTGCTGGCGGGGCCCAATGCCCTGAAGGCGCCCGGCGATCTGACCCATCACACCCTGTTGCAGGTCAGTGGTATGACGCGGGACGATTGGAGCCTCTGGCTGGGGGCCGCCGGGCAACCGAGCGCCCTGGCCGAAGGCTCACGGTTGACCTTCGACCTGGCGATGATGGCCGTGCAGGCAGCCATCGACGGCTTGGGTATTTGCATCGGCCGCTCGACCTACGTCGACGACGATCTGAAGGCAGGTCGACTGGTCGCGCCATTTGCCCTGAGGTTGAAGTCCGATCTCGGTTTCTATCTGGTGACACCCGTCGAGACAGCCCACTCGAAAAAGGTCGAGGCGTTCAGGGCCTGGTTGATCGATTCGACCAGGGAGGCAAACACACCGGGTATGCGGTCGTTGGATTAAGCCTCCAGGTCACTGCGGTGGGCGTTGCGGCAACGCCGAGTGGCCGAAGGTATTGCCCATGCGAATCCGCGTGGCCGACTGGTTGTACAGACCCAGCCTGTTCGGCGCTCGCTGCTCTATCGGCACGTTCAACGCTTCCTGGTTCTTGCGCGCTGCCGGCGTACCCTTCGGGTTGGCCATCTGTTCGCTCAGGCATTCGTAGGACAGCGCCTTGTACCCGTTCACCTCGACATTGATGCATCCCTCATTCGCCGGCTCGGCGGCTTGGGCCCACAAGGGAAGGGCAGCAAGCAGCAGCGCGAATACACGACAGTCCATGGCGGAGCTCCTTTCTAACGGTAGAAGCCTGAATCTACCTCGTATTGGAGCGAGGTATGACGATGTTTTTTTTGCAGCGCTCGTCACACAAACGACATGTACACGTCTCATGATGCGCCAACGCAGGGCGTCGACACGCCGTTCGGGCCGGAAGATGTCTATGTCAAGAGAAGCGCTGAGCAGGTGCTGCCTCGCGCCCACGGTACTGTTCTTGTTGCTCCATGCATTGATGCCGCAACGCGACGCGTGGTCTGCCACGCCTGCGCCCGTCGAGGTGGACGATCGGCTGGCGCGTTTTGTCGAGTTTGCGATACCCGCCCAGGAAATGACCGTTGCCCTGGAGCTGTACAGCAGGGCCAGCGGGGTGGCGATCCTGGTGGACCGTCAACTGGCACATGGGCGACGGTCGACCGCGGTGCACGGACGCTTGAATGCCCGCCAGGCGTTGGAGCAATTGCTGGCCGGTAGCGGCTTGGCGGCGCTCTACACCGGCGCAGACGCTTTCACCGTGAAAGAGGCAAAGCTGACCCTCCGCGCCGATGCGTCTTCGCGCAACGGTGGTCCTACAGTGCGCGAGGACAATTTTGCCCGTGCATTGCAGGTCGCGTTGGAGCAGGCGCTTTGCCGGTCAACGGTGACTCGCCCGGGCCATTATCGAGCAGCGTTACAGCTGTGGGTGGGGGCATCGGGCGAGGTGCGGCGCAGTCGCTTGCTGGCCTCCACCGGTGACGCCCGGCGCGATGCGGCGATTATCGAGGGGCTGGGCACATTGGACATCGGCCGGGTTCCGCCGTCCTCGTTGCCGCAGCCGGTGACGGTGCTGGTGGTGCCAGGCGCCGCTTCGGCCGGCACGGAATGCAACCCATGGGAAGGAGCGGTAGAGCCATGAAGGAAAAGGAGCAGAGCACCATGCTCAAGGTGTTCCTGGCTTCCTATGATGTGTTTCGCGCACGCTTGCGTCGGCGTCTGGGCTCCGATGACCTGGCCAACGACGTACTGCACGAAACCTATCTTCGGGTAGACCGCATGGAACAGCCGGTGGACGTGCAGAAGCCTGGCGCCTACCTGTTCCGCATGGCCCTGAACATCGCGGCTGACCGTCGTGCGCAGGATGCACGCTTGCTCACCGGCACTGAAATCGAAGAACTGATGCAAACCGCCGACGAACATCAGGACCCGGCGGTGATCGTCGGTGGCCAGATTGAAATTCGCGCGCTGATGCAGGCGCTGACCGAGCTTGCGCCCCGGCGCCGGCAAATATTGATGGCGTCGCGCATGGAGCAAACACCGCATCAGGAGATCGCCCAGCGATTCGGCATCTCCACCCGGATGGTTGAGAAGGAACTCAAGGCTGCGCTGCAATACTGTGCCGATCGCCTGGAAAGAAAAGTGATTCAGCGGTTCGGTCCCGGCGCGGGAAAACAGTCTTAGGTGATAAGGCGCTTGTCGCGCATACCTTCTTGAGTCATTTCACGTTTGAAAAACATGTCTATAAGCGCATCTGAATCGGCCACTGCCACGGCTAACCAGCTCCGGGAAGAAGCGTTCCATTGGCTGGTGCGCTTGACTTCAGGGCACGCCACCCACGCCGACGCCGAGGCTTTTCGGCGCTGGAGTGCGCAAAGTTCCGAGCACGCCCGGGCCTTTTTCCTGGCCCGCCAGTTGTGGCAGGCCATGGCGCCCGCCGAGCAAAAGCTCCAGCAGGAGCAGGCGGCAGAGGTCGTCAACCACCCGCGGCGTTTCGGGCGCCGAGCGTTTCTCGGCGGCGCGATTGCCGCGTCGGTTGCGGTGCTGGTCGCGCGCCCGTCGCTGCTGGACGGCTGGCCCATGGGCGCGGATTTTCATACCGGTGTCGGCGAGCAACGCCGCGTCGACCTGACCCAGGGCGTGGTGCTTGAGCTCAATACCCAGACGCGCATCAGCCAGCGCAGCGAGGCCCCTGGTGACGCCGCCATCGAAGTACTCAGCGGTGAACTGGAAATCCAGGCCAGCACGGCGTTGCGTGTGCTTGCCGGCAATGGCGAGTTGTTCGCCGATGGGGCGCGGTTCAATGTGCGGGCCACCGAGGGTAGCGTGTGCGTAACGTGCCTGGAGGGCCGCTTGCAACTGAAGCATCAGGGGCGGCGCGTGAGCTTGGAGCAGGGCCGACAATTGACCTATACCGCGCAGCGACAAGGCCAACCCACCCCCTTCGATACCCAGCAAGTCATGGCTTGGCGTCAACAGTTGCTGGTGTTCAACGATGCCCCCTTGGCGAGCGTGATCGATGAGATCAACCGCTACCGTCCCGGCATGATCGTACTGATGAACGCTGAGCTCGGGCGGCGCAAGGTTCAGGCGCGCTTCAGCCTGGCGCAACTGGCGAATGTCGCCGTACTGATTCGCGATGCCTACGGCGCGACCATTACCGAGCTACCGGGCGGTGTCGTGCTGGTCAGCTAGGCGTTTTCATTCCAGTGGGCTGCTATTGAAGCGGTGCCAGCACCTGGCGGTAGCGCTCGGTGCCGTATGCCGTGCGGCGGCTGAAGCTGATTTCCACACCCGCCGGATTTTCCTCCTTGCTGCCAGTCAGATGGCTCCAGCCCCGGTCGGTGCGCCATACCCGCACATCAACGCGCTCAAGCTCACTCAACACCGCGACACGCTCCTTGGGCGCCGGTAGGGGATAGCGTGACCGCGCGACGCCCGAGGCACGGAAAAGCGTGCCGCTTTCAATCCACCACCTCACCCGTTGCATCTTGCCGTCCTGGTCCGCCGCGGCACGTATCAATTCCAACTGCAAAGGGTCGCTGTCGCTGCTGCGAATACTGATCGCAGCGGGCACCGGGGGGCGGCTGGCCGAGGGTTCGTCGGGTGGAGGCGGTTCGGCCAGTTCAGTGGTGGCGCGCAGGGCGAAGTCACGCTGCAGTTGGTTGAGTGCGCGCATCAGTTGCGCGTGCTGTTCGGCGCTGTCCTGCAAGTGGGCGTCGGCGCGGGTCACACCGTCGAGCCCGCGCCAGGCGATCAGGCTGACAATTGTCATCAGCAGGATGGCGACCATCACTTCAATCAGCGTGAAGCCGTTTTGCCGGACCATCAATGCACCTCGATGCGGCCAGCCGCGGTGCGCCTCACCGATACGCTGGCCTGGTTGCTGGACAGAATGACGTGCAGGGGCGCGGCAATCCATTCGGCATCGAGCACCAGTGTTTTGCCTGGGTGGATGCGCACCTGCACCGGTCCCGCGCTCCAGTGCCTGGGGCGCAGTTGCGGGTCGTTGATGAACTCCCGGTCCTGCACGCCGACAGCGTCCAGCCGCACGAAACGGTAGCCCTGGCTGTCCGCGACCCAGGCAATGCGACGACCGTCGCTGCGCGCTTCGGCCTGGGCGGTTTCCAGCAGCAAGGCCAGGCGCTTGGCATCTTCGCGCAGGCCACTGGCAGCGTCGGCGTGGATATTCAAGCTGATGGCGGCGCTGGCGATGCCGATGATCACCAGCACGACCATCAATTCGATCAGCGTGAAGCCGCGTTGTCGGTGTCGCCATTCATTCATGGTCTCTACGCCTTTCGCTGGGGTGAATTTGCAATAAAACCGTGAGAAAGCGCTGGTAGCCTGAAGCACTGGACGTCACGGAGGATTCGCTCATGCGCCATTTCCATCGCCTTGATCCGGCCACGCTGGTCCAGGCTGTCGCCGTGTTGGCCAGCGTGGCGGGGCTTGTCACCTGGGGCTTCTTGCTCAACGATTCGGCGCCCGTGCAAGCCCAGGCCAATAGCGAACCCTTGCCGCCCTTGGCAGCCACTGGCCAAGCCGCGGCGCAATGGTTCGCCAGTTCCCCGCACAACCTGGAGATCAAGCTCAGCGGCCTACTGGCCGGGCCCCATGGCGCGGTGGCGATTCTCAGCATCGAGGACTCGCCGCCGCGGGCTTTTCGTGCGGGTGAGCCATTGGGCGAAGGCGTGCGCCTGAGAGGAATCGAGGCTGATGCCGTGGTCATCGAGCGGGCCGGCGTTGAGTCTCGCCTGTCGATGGCTCGTTTGCCGGTGCCGGTGGCGCTGCCGTCGTTGCGCTGATTCATGGCGGGGTGACAGGGCGGCTGAGCAGCGTTTCCAGGCGCGCCAGCGGCGGTCCGTCATGTTCACGTTCATGCACCAGCACTTTCACTCTCAGCAGGTCGCCACTGCGGGTTACCTGCTGCTCGCAGCTGAGTTTCAAGCGTCCTTGATCACAGCGTTGCATGGCGCTGCCCTTATCTGTGGTCCCGCGCAGACGCACTTCTGCAAGGCTGTTCTGGGCCGCCAACAGCGCCAACGAGCGATCACGCAGCAGCGCGTTGCTCTGGCTCATTTGCGCACTGGCGCGCACAGCCGCCGACATCGCCACCGCAACGATCAGCAGCGCCACCAATACCTCGATCAGGGTAAAGCCGCGTTGCCGGGGTGCCTGTCGGGTCATGGCAATGAGCATCGTCGGGGAAATGTGCTTCAGCCTAATGCCCGCGTTTGACGGATTGCTGACCAAAGCTCCTGAGGATTTTTTATACCAGTGACATATGCCGCTGGAACAATCCGCAGCGAATGGAAACCTCAACCAGCGCCAGAACACGGCGCCAGCCAAGGAGTGTCGAGATGGGTGTCGCATCGTCTGGCCGTCCCACACGTGGCCCTCGCCGGCAGCGAGGTTTTACCCTGATCGAGATCATGGTCGTGGTGGTCATTCTCGGCATCCTTGCCGCCATGGTCGTGCCGAAGGTGCTTGACCGCCCGGACCAGGCCAGGGCCACGGCGGCCCGCCAGGATGTTGCGGGCCTGATGCAGGCACTCAAGCTGTTCCGTCTCGACCAGGGTCGCTACCCGACCATGAATGAAGGGCTCAAGGCCCTGGCGGAAAAACCCGCCAACGCCACCAGCGGCAATTGGCGCGCGTATCTGGAACGGCTGCCCAAGGACCCTTGGGGCCGCGCCTACAACTACCTCAACCCGGGCACCAACGGTGAGGTCGATGTGTTTTCCCTCGGCGCCGATGGGCAGCCCGACGGCGAAGGTGTCAACGCTGATATCGGCTCCTGGCAGCTCTAGTCGTGAATCGCTCAGCCCAGCGTGGCATGGCGGTGATCAGCGCCTTGCTGGTGGCGACCGTGGTCGCGGTGATCGCCGCCGGCATGATCGCCCGACAGGTCCAGGTGACTCGCGGCGTGGAAAGCGAAAGCCAGCGGGTGCGGGGCGCCTGGCTGACCAATGGCGTATTGGAATGGACCCGCCAGGCGCTCTGGCAGCAACGCCTGCGCGAGCCCATGACGCGTTTGGACCAGGCGTGGGCGCAGCCCTTGCGTGGGGTGCGCCTGGGCACTGAAAACGGAGTGTTCGATGGCCATGTCAGCGATGAGCAAAGTAAATTCAACCTGCGCAACCTGATCCTCGACGGTCAACTCGACACACTGGAAGTCGCCGTATTCGAACGCCTGTGCGCCGAGCTGGGCGTGCCCGTGGCCCAGGGCAACCGTATCGTCCAACGCGTGGTGGAGGCCTACCCCAAGCGCTTGCGTCCACCGCCGCCAGTCTCCAGCGCGGCACCCGGGTTCGACAGCGGTCGCCTGACATCGCCGGACGCCGAGAGCCAGCCGCTGCCCGCCACCCGGCCGATGTTGCGCGGTCTCGATGACCTGGCCGGCCTGCCCGGGATCGACCTCGCGGCCCTTGAGCGCCTGCGCCCCTATGTCACGGTGCTGCCGGCGCTCACTTGGGTGAACGGCAATACCACCACGGCCCAGGTCTTGGCCGCACGAGTGCCCGGTATGAGCGTGGCCCAGGCACAGGCGGTGATTGCCGAGCGTGACCGTGGCCGGTGGTTCATCAATAGCGGGGATTTCCTCAACCGCTTGCGCGTGCCGCAGATGAGCACCGAGCAACTGCGCCTGGGCATCACCAGCGAGTGGTTTCTATTGCGCGGACAGGCCACGGTCGAACAGCGCCGATTCGGCGTCCAAGCGTTGTTTTATCGCAGCGAGCAGCGCAGGCCCCAGGTGGTCTGGTCGCGGGTGGGCGCATGAGCACCTTGCTACGGATAGCGCTGGCGCCGCTGGCCCAGTTGACGGCCGACAGCCCGTTGGACTTCGCCTGGCTCGATCGCAAGGGCGCGCTGGTCGAGCTGGGGCGGCAACCCCTGCGGGAGCTGAGCGGCGCGGCCCAAGGCAAAGCCCTGGAGCTCTGCTTGCATCCTCAAGACACGTTGCTCGCCTGCGTCGAGTTGCCGCCACTGCCACCGGCGCGCCTTGGCGATGCCGTGCGCTGTGCGGCAGACAACCTCCTGCTGGGCAGCGACGACACCGTGCACCTGGTGCATGGGCCTCGTGATGCGAGCGGCCAGGTTCAGCTGGCTTGGTTCGAGCGCGCGGCGCTGTCGGATCTTTCGCAACTGTTGCAGGGGCTCAGGTTGCAACCGCGCGGCGTGTACGCGGCGCCTTGTTTTCTGCCGCTGGCTGAGCCGGGCACGTGCACGGCGGCAAGCGTGGAAGGTCATTTGCTGGTCCGTGAGGATCGCCAGCGCGCATGGGTGCATCCAATGATGCAAGAAGGCGCCGAACAGTTGCGCGAAAGGACGGTGCGTTGGATCGGCGAAGGTGCGGAATCCGTCGATCCATGGCCGGACGAGCAACGCTGGATCGGTCCGGTCCCGGCGTGGAACTTACTGAGCGGGATCGAACAAAGCGTCCGGGGCAATCAGCGCTGGGGCCGCGCGGTCGGTTGTTGCACGGTGGCGGCGTTGATCTGGGCCCTGGGCCTCAACCTGTACGCGATGCGGTTGGCCGGCGAGGGCCAGGCAATCAAGGGGCAGATGACCAGCCGGGTCCAGCAGGCTTTTCCTGAACTGCCGGTGATTCTCAATCCCTTGCAGCAGGCTCGCCAGCAGCGCGATGCCCGGCGCAATGGCGCGCTGGCCGAGGGGCCGGTCAGCTTCGCTGCCCTGGTGCAGCAGGCGGCTGGGCAGTTGCCGTTCATGGCGGGCGCGGTCGACAAACTCGACTTCGATGGCAGCGAATTGCACCTGACCCCCCGCACGGCTGCCCGCAAGCCACCCGCCGATAGCAACTGGCAAACCAGCCTGGCGCAAGCGGGCATCGTGGCCGATCTCGCCAATGGGCGATGGACGCTGAAGCGTTTGCCAGCGCACGCCGCGGCAGCGCCCGTTGCGGGAGGCGCGGATGAATAGCCTTGCCCGTTACCGCGCCCGCTGGCAGGCGCAGCGAGCCAGCGCTCAGCAGTTCTGGCAACGCAGCAGTGCCCGGGATAAACGCATCCTGCGGGTCGCCGCGCTGGTGTTGCCCGTGGTGCTGCTGTGGTACGGCCTGATCCAGCCGCCACTGCAACGCATCGACCATTGGCAAGCCGAACTGCCGCGCCTGCGCTCCCAGGCGGCGGCCCTGGAGGGAGTGCTGGCCGAGGTTCAGGATGCCGGCGTGGTGTCCGGCGCGGTCACGCCACAGCTTGTGAAAGCGCGTTTGGATGACATCGGTCTGGCCGGCGCCTACGACCTGGAGCACCGCGTCGAGGCCGGCGCCGTGACCTGGCGGCTGACCCTCGACGACGCGCCCGCCGATGCCTTGTTGAACTGGTTACTGGACGACGCACCCAGGCTCGGCCTGCAGGTGCGCGACGCTCATTTGCAACGGGCAACCTCGCAAAGCACTGAGACGGCCGCGCGGATTTCCGGGGTCGTTGGCATGGAACAGGCGCCCGGCGCTAAGGAATCCTCATGAAGCGGTTTGGTCTGTATGCGTCAACAATTCCCTTGGCGCTGTTGCTCAGTGCCTGTAGTCAATTGGGCAGCGAGCAGGCGCAGCCCATTCCCGCTCAAAGTGAGCTGGGCCAGCCGCTGGCACAGACCGGCAGCGGTGACGCGTTGGCTGAGCGCCAGCGCGTGCAGGCACAGGCAGAGCAGCGACGTCAGGTCACGCGCAAGGCCCCGTCGCGCTCAAGCCTTCGGCCGCCCGCCGACAATGCCGGCCCGACCGGCAACGGGCTGGGCAACCAACCGGTGCAACTGAATTTCGTCGAGGCGGATATACCTGCCGTGGTGCGTGCGCTGTCACGCGCCACCGGTCGCCAGTTCCTGGTGGACCCACGTGTCAAAGGCCAACTGACCCTGGTGTCCGAAGGCGAAGTGCCGGCCCGCACGGCCTATGACATGCTGCTCGCGGCCCTGCGCATGCAGGGTTTTGCCGTGGTCGAAGTGCAAGGCGTCAGCCAGGTGGTACCGGAAGCCGACGCCAAGTTGTTGGGCGGACCGGTGGGGGACGCCGATCGTGCGGCAGGCAACGGCATGATCACCCGGACCTTTCGCTTGCAATACGAAAACGCCGTCAACCTGATTCCGGCACTGCGGCCCATCATATCGGCCAACAATCCCATCAATGCCTACCCTGGCAATAACACGGTGGTGGTCACCGACTATGCGGAAAACCTCGATCGGGTGGCGCAGATCATCGCCAACGTCGACATACCCGGCGCCATCGACACGGATGTAGTCCCCGTGCAGAACGGCATTGCCGTCGACATTGCGACGATGGTGTCGGAGTTGCTCGACGCGCAGGGCGCCGATGCGACGCAAAAGGTGTCGGTGATTGGCGACCCTCGATCCAACAGCATCATCCTGCGCACCGGCAGCCCCGAACGCACCGAGCTGGCCAGGCAACTGATCTACAAGCTCGACAATGCCCAGAACAACCCGAGCAATCTCCACGTGGTGTACCTGCGCAACGCCCAGGCCAATAAGCTGGCGCAAGCTTTGCGCGGCTTGCTCACGGGTGAAGGGGAAATGGCCGGTGCGTCCACCGACAGCGCACGGAGCCTGTTGAACGGCGGTGGCCTGGGTGGCCCGGCGGGCAGCAGTACGACCAGCAACGGCAGTCATTCGTCGAGTACTACCGGCAGCAGTTCGCAAGCCAACAATGGGCAGAATGCAGGCCTGCAAATGTCGAGCGGCCAGGGCAGCCATCAGGCAGGCGAAGGCGCAGTGGCGTTTTCCGCCAACGGCGTCACCGTGCAGGCCGATACCACCACCAACACGTTGCTGATTTCCGCGCCCGACCCGCTGTATCGAAACCTGCGTGAAGTCATCGATCTGCTCGACCAGCGCCGCGCTCAGGTGGTGATCGAAAGCCTGATCGTCGAGGTCAGTGAAGACGATGCGAGTGCGTTCGGCATTCAGTGGCAAGCCGGCAACCTGGCGGGCAACGGCTGGATCGGTGGCGCCAACCTGGGCGGTGCCGGCATCAATACCTCGGCCAAGAACAGCATTGATGCGTTGCCCGGTGGCTTGAGCATTGGCAAGGTCTCGGGCACGGTGAATATTCCCGGCATCGGTCAGGTGCTGGATCTGAAAGTGTTGGCCCGCGCCCTGAAAAGCAAGGGCGGAACCAATGTGTTGTCCACGCCCAACCTGCTGACGCTGGACAACGAAGCGGCGAGCATTTTCGTGGGCCAGACCATCCCCTTCGTCACCGGCAACTACGTGACCAACGGCGGCGGCAACAGCAACAACCCGTTCCAGACCATCGAGCGCGAGGAAGTCGGGCTGCGCCTGAACGTGCGCCCGCAGATTTCCGAGGGTGGCACGGTCAAGCTGGACATCTACCAGGAAGTCAGCAGCGTGGACCCGCGCGCCTCCAGCGACGCCGGCACGGTGACCAACAAGCGCGCCATCGACACCAGCATCCTGCTCGACGACGGACAGATCATGGTGTTGGGCGGCCTGCTGCAAGACGGTTTTACCGAAAGCACCGACGCGATTCCGGGGCTGGGCAGCATCCCGGGCATTGGCGCGCTGTTTCGCAGCGACAGTCGTTCGCGGACCAAGACCAACCTGATGGTCTTCCTGCGGCCGTACATCATTCGCGACAGTAACGTCGGCCGCAGCATTACCCTCAATCGCTACGATTTTATCCGTCGTGCCCAAGGCAATCTGCAGCCAGCGCACAAATGGCCGCTCACGGATATGCAGGCGCCGCAGTTGCCGCCGGCCGCCCAGGCGATGCCGCTCAATCCGTCACCCCGTCAGCCGATACCGCTCAATCAGCCACCCCGAGCGATGCGCGCCGTGCCGCTGGAACCAGGTGGGCAGCCATGAGCCCCTCCCTGCAAACCGGTGCGGGCGCGTTGCCCTATGCGTGGGCCAAGGCGCAGCGGCTCCTCCTCAAGGCCGGTGAGGAGGGCAACGTGATGCTGGTCAGTGCCGCGACGCCGGGCTGGGCCATCAACGAGGTACGCCGGCGTTATGGTCCCGCTGCGTTGCAACGGATACGCGACGAAGAGCTCGAAGCGCTGTTGACCAGCGCTTATGCCGACACCGGCAGCGCCGCGGCGATCGTTGGCGCGGCGGAAAACGAAGTCGACCTCGACCGCCTCATGCAGGACATCCCGGAAGTCACCGACTTGCTGGACAGTGAGGGTGGCGCGCCAGTCATCCGCATGATCAACGCATTGCTGACCCAGGCCGCGCGGGATGAGGCCAGCGATATTCATATCGAACCGTTCGAAAGCCATTCCGTGGTGCGTTATCGCGTTGATGGGGGCCTGCGCGATGTGGTCGCGCCGCGCAAGGCCCTGCACGCGGCGCTGGTGTCGCGGATCAAGATCATGGCGCAGTTGGACATCGCCGAAAAGCGCTTGCCCCAGGACGGCCGCATCGCCCTGCGTGTTGCCGGACGGCCCATTGATGTGCGGGTGTCCACCGTGCCCACCGGCCACGGCGAGCGGGTGGTGATGCGCCTGCTGGACAAACAGGCCGGGCGCCTGCAATTGGAAACCCTGGGCATGGCGCCCGCGGTGCTGAGCCAACTGGATCAACTGATCCGCCAACCCCACGGCATCGTGCTGGTCACCGGCCCCACCGGCAGCGGCAAGACCACCACGCTGTATGCCGCCCTGGCCCGCCTGGATGCCAGCACCAGCAATATCCTCACCGTCGAGGACCCCGTGGAATATGACCTGCCGGGCATCAGCCAGATCCAGGTCAACACGCGGATTGACATGAGCTTCGGCCTGGCCTTGCGCGCGATCCTGCGCCAGGACCCGGACGTCATCATGATCGGTGAAATCCGCGATCAGGAGACCGCGCAGATCGCCGTCCAGGCGTCGCTGACCGGGCACCTGGTGCTGGCGACGTTGCATACCAACGACGCGGTGTCGGCGGTGACGCGGCTGACCGACATCGGTGTCGAGCCGTTCCTGTTGGCGTCGTCATTGCTCGGCGTCCTGGCGCAACGCCTGGTGCGTCGCCTGTGTCCGGCATGCAAGCAACCTGACGAAGCCGCGCCGGGCCAATGGCGTCCCCATGGCTGCCCGCGCTGCAACCACACCGGCTACAGCGGGCGTACCGGCATCCACGAACTCTTCGTGGTGGACGATGAGGTGCGGCGGTTGATCCATCAGGGTGAAGGCGAGCAGGCGTTGCGCACCTGTGCGCGACAGGCCGGCATGTTGAGCATGCGCGAGGACGGCGAGCGATGGGTGAGCAGCGGCTCCACCGCCCGCGAGGAAATCCTGCGCGTGACCCGGGACGCCTGATGAACCGCTACCGTTTCGAGGCCGCCGATGCCTCGGGGAACATCGAGCAAGGCGTGCTTGAGGCCGATAGCCAGCGCAGTGCCATGGGCGAACTGCGCGGCCGTGGACTGACGCCGTTGCGCATCGACGAGCAGTTGCACGTCGGCAGCGCCGGTGCCTCGGGCCTGTTCAGCGCAAAATTGTCGGACAGCGACCTGGCCTGGGCTGCCCGTCAATTGGCGAGCCTGTTGGGCGCCAGTCTGCCCCTGGAAGCGGCCCTGTCGGCCACCGTCGACCAGGCCGAGAAACGCCACATCGCCGACACCCTCGGCGCGGTGCGCGGCGATGTGCGCAACGGCATGCGCCTGGCCGATGCGCTGGCCGCGCGACCACGGGATTTTCCCGAGATCTACCGGGCGATGATCGCAGCGGGGGAGGAGTCTGGCGATCTCGCCCAGGTGATGGAGCGCCTGGCCGACTACATCGAAGAGCGCAACAACCTGCGGGGCAAGATCCTCACGGCCTTCATCTACCCAGCGGTGGTGGGCGTGGTGTCCATCGTCATCGTCATTTTCCTGCTGGGTTTCGTGGTGCCGCAGGTGGTCAGCGCTTTTTCCCAGGCGCGCCAGGACTTGCCCACCCTGACCCGGGTGATGTTGCAGGCCAGCGACTTCCTGCGCGCCTGGGGTTGGGCCTGTTTCGCCGGGCTGGCCGGTTGCTGGTGGGGGTGGCGCCGCTATTTGCGTAACGCCGAGGCACGCCTGGCCTGGCATAGCCGGGTGTTGCGGCTTCCGCTGATCGGCCGCTTCGTGCTTGGGGTGAACACGGCGCGTTTCGCCTCGACCTTGGCGATTCTCGGCAGCGCCGGCGTGCCGCTGTTGCGCGCCCTGAACGCCGCTGGGCAGACGCTGGCCAACGATCGCCTGGCTCATTGCGTTGCTGATGCGACGCTGCGGGTACGCGAAGGCGTGGGCCTGGCCAATGCGCTGCGAGTCGGCAAGGTGTTCCCGCCGATCCTGATCCATCTGATCGCCAGTGGCGAAAAAACCGGTAATTTGCCGCCCATGCTCGAACGCGCCGCGCAAACCCTGTCCCGCGACATCGAACGGCGGGCCATGGGCATGACGGCGCTCCTGGAGCCGCTGATGATCGTGATCATGGGCGCGGTGGTGCTGACCATCGTCATGGCCGTGTTGCTACCGATCATCGAGATCAATCAGCTGGTGCAATGACACCTGCGTAATCCCACACCAGAGCGCCACTCGGGTTCATCGGTCCGACATATACGGCGCGCCAGGCTACGGCGCACAGGGCAGGGCATACCATAGGAATTTCGCTCATGCTGCGAAAGCTGGGCGAAATGTCAGTAAGGTGTCGGTAACTCCCGAGAATATTTAGGAAAAACAACACCGAACACCCGAGATTTTTTCCTTTCTCTGTCACCGGAAGTTGAGAGCTTCTACGCCGTGGCCACCCCTTTAAAAGAGCGCTGGAAACCTGCTCGGGGCAGCGGTCGCGATGAGAAGCACAAGCGAACTACCAACGTCCAGACACGATGAAAGGAGATTCTTCATGTTCAAGCGCAACGTTCTTGCTGTTTCCATGGCCGTCGCCGGCCTTTGCTCCGCCCAGGCCATGGCCGCTGTCGTCGGTGGCGGTGCCACTCTGCCGCAGAACCTGTACGGCGTGCCTCCAACCGGTGGCGTCGCTGCTCCCGTCGGCATCCTCAACGGCCCTGCGCCACAACCGGCCTTCGCCAACTACGTGGGCGTGGGCAGCGGCGGCGGCAAGACTGCTTTCCTGACCAACAACTCGGACGTGCTGGTCTGGAACCTCGACGGCAACTCGGCAACTGCCCTGGAAAAGGTCTACGTTCCGGCCGTGACCGTTGACTACGCCGGCAGCGATTCGATCCTGTCCAGCGCTGAACTGACCACCTATCGCGCCGCTCACCAGTCGCCAGCCGTGCCGACCGGCAACGCCGCCAACTGGGGTCCGATCATTCAGATCCCTGCCGAAGCCACTTCGGTCACCGTTCCATACAAACTCACGTTGGCCAACGGCACCGCCGTCAACAACCTGAACCTGACCAGCGCCCAGCTGTGCGACATTTTCTCTGGCACTGTCACCACCTGGAACCAGGTCAACAGCACCTACCCCAGCACCCCGATCAAGGTCTACTACCGTGCTGGCAGCAGCGGCACCAGTGAGATCTTCACCCGTCACCTGAACAGCCAGTGCCCGACCAAGTTCACCACCAACGGCACCTTCACCACGGCTGTCGGCACCGTTCCGGCGAACTCCACTGCCGTGACCGGCAGCACCGCGATGGCCAGCACCGTGCTTTCCACCGAAGGCGCCATCGGCTACGTCGGTCCGGAAGACGTCAACGCCAGCAGCAACGCCGTGGTCGCTCGCGTCAACGGCAACCTGCCCACCGTCGGCAACGTGACGACCGCCCTGAGCACCATCGCTCCGCCAGCCGCTGCTGATCGTGGCCTGCCGGAAAACTGGGCCAAGGTCCTGCCTAACCCGGCGACGGGCTACAGCATCGTTGGCTACACCTTCCTGGTGTTCAACCAGTGCTACAAAGACAGCACCGATACCGCGGCTGTACGTGACTTCATCGGTCGCCACTACACCCTGTCCGACGCAAACAACAACGACGATGAAATCATCGCCGCCAAGCTGATCCCGATCACCGACACCTGGAAAACTGCCATTCGCAGCACCTTCTGGACCGCCAGCAACTCGCTGTCGGTGGGTAACGCCACCGCCTGCAACGGCATTGGTCGTCCGCAATAAGCCCTGATCAGGGTTCGCTCCATGAACCGGCAACAGCCTCGCGCTGTTGCCGGTTTTTCGTTTCAAGCAACCGCCCGGCAGATGAACATTGCATGACAAAAGTTCGGTCGCGATGGCGTCAACCTGCCTTGGGATTAGTCATTTGCGCGCCTCGTCCAGAGGGCGCTACCGAATTCGCCCTGCGTAAAAAGGATCCGTAGTGATGCGTCGCCGCCCACAGAAAGCCACTCGCCGTAATGCAGAATCCACCGCTGTGCTGTGCCTCAAGCCCTTGGCCCAGGCCATTGCCTTGTTGTTGTTGGCCAACCCCGCGTACGCAGCGACCAGTTTCAGTTCGGCCTGGTTCGCGGCCAAGGGCGCGGCTCCGGCGGCGGGCCCGGCCAGCCCCAGCGCGCCTCGCCCTGGAACGCCTCCACCGCTGGCGCAGCAGCAACGGGTGCAGCAGCAGTTGGGCCGTTCGCTGGCGAACATGAACAGCACGGTGGCGGCCATTGCGGCCAGCCAAGCTGCCCAGGCGGCAGGACGTGCGGCTACCTTTGGCGCACCGCAAACCATCCATAACGGTTTGGGTGGCAATGGCCTGAACGCGGTGATTGGTCCGGACGGCAAGCCGCTGTTCGTCAACGCCAATGGCCCGGTACAGACCGATGCCAATGGCAAGGTCGTGGTGACCGTCAAGCAGACCGCCGACAAGGCCATCCTCAACTGGGACACGTTCAATATCGGCCGTGACACCACCCTGGCGTTTCAACAGGACGCCAGTTGGGCGGCGTTGAACAAGGTCAACAACAGCACCGCGCCGAGCCAGATCCACGGCCAGATCAAGGCCGACGGCACGGTGATGATCCTCAACAACAACGGTGTGGTGTTCAGCGGCAGCAGCCAGGTCAACGTGCGTAACCTGGTGGCGGCCGCCACGGATTTCAGCGACGAACAGTTCAAGACCGGTGGCCTCTACAACGCCAACGCGGCGAGCTTTACCAACGCCCAGGGCGGGATCCGGGTGGAGAAGGGCGCGCAGATTTCCACGGCCGCCCCGAGCAAATCGACCGCCGGTGGCGGCTATGTCTTGTTGCTGGGCAAAAACGTCGACAACGCAGGCACCATCAGTACCCCGCGTGGACAGACCGTGCTGGCGGCGGGCGGCAGCTTCACCATCAAGAAGGGCTTCGCCAGCGATGGTAACTCGACGTCGACCACGCGCGGCAATGAAGTCATCGCCCACCAGGATGGCGGCACGGGCGCCGGCCGGGTGAGCAACACAGGATTATTGATGGCGGCCAGCGGTGATGTGACGCTGACCGGCAATCAAGTGCGGCAGAACGGCGTAGCCGTGGCCAGCACTTCGGCGGACACCCGTGGCACGCTGCACCTCACGGCGCGAGGCAGCGATGCCAGCGTGGCCCTGGGCGAGGGCAGCACCACGGCGATTCTAGTGGATGCCAGCGCGAAGGCCCTGGACAGCCAACGCGACAGTGCCTTGAAACCGATCGTCAGCCAGGACGGCAAAGTCATTCCAGCGGACACCTATCGCCGCGACCTGTCCCTGGTGCAGATCGACAGCGCCGGCAGCGTCGATTTCCAGAAGGGATCGATCACCCTCGCCACGGGCGGTCAGGTGGCGGTGAACGCCGGCACCCGCAGCCTGGTGCGCGACGGTGCGGTGATCGACGTCTCCGGCGCCACCGGCGTCAAGATGGCGATGGAAGCCAACAGCATCAAGGTCAACATCCAGGGAAACGAGCAGCGCGATGCCGCCGGCAACCGGGATGAAGGTGCGTTGAACAACAATGATGTTTGGGTGGATGCCCGAGAGTTGGTATTCGTACCCGCCGGCACCAACGGCTACGCCACTGATCGCTGGTACACCGCCGGTGGTCTGCTGGAAGTCAGCGGCTACCTCGGTACTCAGGGCCACAGCGCCGCCGAATGGATGGCCCAGGGCGGCACCGTGAGTTTTACCGGTAATGATGTGGTGACCCAGGCCGGCTCGCAGATCAATCTGTCCGGCGGCACGCTGGATGTGCAGAGCGGCACCGTCAAGCAGACCTGGCTCAAGGGCGCCGATGGCCGCTTGTATGAACTCAACAGTGCGCCTGGGGACATGCTCTACACCGGGATCTACAAGGGATACGAAGACCACACCCAGCGCTGGGGGCAAACGAAGTATTACTACAATCCCTTGATTGCCCCGCGTTCGCGCCAGGAGGCCGGCTACACGGTCGGCCGCGACGCCGGCACCCTGGTGATCGGGACTAAAAACGCGGTGCTCGAAGGCACGCTCGCCAGCGATACCTTCCAGGGTGACCGTCAGACCCGCGCCGCCCAGGCCGGCCTGGATGGCTACCAGCAATCGCAGAAAGCGGTGGCCCGTGGCGGGCAGTTGGTGGTCGGCTCGTACGTGCCGTTCTACGTGAAGGAAAGCGGCACTGTGGAATATGCCCTTGGCGCCACGGCCAATACCTTGAAGAACGTGATCTTCGGCCAAGACGCGGCGGGCGTTGCCGGTAGCGTCGGTCTGGACGGTGCCTTGCCGACGGATCGCCAGGGCACGTTGTACCTGGACAGTAACCAGCTCAACGGCTTCAAGCTCGGTGCCGTCAAGGTCGCTGCGAGCGAAGGCATCACAGTCAACGGTGCGTTGCAGGTGGCTCCGGCCGGTTCCATCAGCCTGTTTGGCCCGAAGGTGGCCGTGAATGCCAATCTTACTGCCCACGCTGGTGCCATTCAGGTAGGCAGGGATTTCGTCCAGGTCGACGGCACGATGCCGGTTGCCGGCGCGTCCTCGGTCAGGGTGGCTGACCGGGTGCGTCTGGATGCCAGCGGGCTGTGGAGCAATATACAACTGGACCCTGGCGATATCAGCGCCTTGCCTTACCAGAACGGCGGCAGCATCGCCCTGAAAGCCGGCGGCGCCATCGTGCTGGGTGCCGGCAGCGTGCTGGACGTTTCTTCCGGAGCGGCACTGCTCAACTCAGGCAAGTTCCAGGGCGGCAAGGGCGGCGATGTCACCTTGAGCACTCTCACGGGCGAATTGAGCCTGGGCGGCGAATTGCGGGGCCAGGGTGTGAAGGGCGGCGGCACCTTGCAATTGCAGGCCGGTAAAGTCCTGATCAGCGACACCGCGACCTCCGCGGCGGCCGGTACCTTGCTGCTTGATGGCGGCTTCTTCAAAAAAGGCTTTTCCGCCTACGACATCATCGGCAACGACGGCCTGGAGGTTGCCGAGGGCACCCGGGTCGATGTCACCGTGCCGGTTTATCGCCAAGGCGCTGGCGCGCCTGGGGTCGCCACTGGTGGTACACCGGGCAGCGCGCTGGAGACCTGGACGCCGCCGCTGTACCTCGAAGACGCCAGCAAGGGCGTGCTGACCCAGCGCCAGGGTGCCAGCCTGTCCTTGCAAGCCGGCAGCCAGCAAACCGGCGCGGCGAATGTCGCCACGGCTGACCTGCTGGTGGGCAAGTCGGCGGTGTTGAATGTCGACCCCGGACAAGCGATCCGCTTGACGGGCATTGGCCAAATCACCGTGGACGGCACCTTGAATGCCTGGGGCGGCTCGATCACTGTCGGCTCCGCGCCTGGGCCGCAAGCGGCGGTCATACCGCCCGGTGACAATTTCAAGTCGATCTGGATCGGCGAGAACGCGGTCCTGGACGTGGCCGCTCGCGCCGCCACCGCCACGGGTGCCAGGGGGACCCAATACGGGTTCGTGCGTAACGGCGGAAGTATCGTCATCGGTGGTGAAATCGACCATGCGACGGGCGACGGCGGCGGTATCGGAAAATTCATCGTGGTGCGCGAAGGCGCGTTGCTCGATGCTTCGGGTGCCCAGGCGGTGCTGGATGACGCGGGGCAACGCCGAGTGGTTGCCAGCCACGGCGGCGACATCAGTTTTGGCTCGACCAGTGGGCTTTACCTGGACGGTCAGTTCAAGGCTGCCGCCGGCGGTGCCGGAGCGGCGGGCGGGAGCTTGTCGGTCGGGCTCGGGGCGACGGTTTATTTGAACAGCTCGGATTTGCCGGACAACCAGCGCAAGACTCGCGAACTGATTATCGAGCAGCACCATTCCGCGACGGGTATCACGGCCGGGAGCGCGCCAGAGCAGGGCGCCTCCCTGCTGGAGCACGGCTATGCACGGCTTGCGGTGGATCAGGTCGAGGCCGGCGGCTTTGATACGTTGTCCCTTTTCAGTACCGGTCTGCTGACCTTCGATGGCAATGTCAACCTGACGATGGCCAATGCGCTTCAGCTCTACGCGGGTGCGTACGGCATGGCGGAGACAGCGGCGGCGGACTCGGTGGTCAAACTGCGCGGTAACTATGTGCGCTTGGCCGGCGCGCAAGATAATACGACCGCCGGGGCTGACAACAGCAGCACCGGCATAGGGCTGGCGCCTTCGGCACGACCTGCCGCAGGGCAGTTGTTGGTGTCAGCGACCGGGTTGCTTGAGGTTCGCGACGCGGTGAGGATCGGTGGCAGCGGAACGCTGACGATGGCCCGGGGCGAAGTTCGAAACGTCGATCGTCGTGGTTTTGCGGATTTGCAATTGAACAGCCAGGGTGACATTCGGATGGCGAGCAGCCAGGCCGATCATAAAATGTTACTTCGAACGCCCGACGTCCTGGGCCTCACCGCCGCGCAGATCTATCCCGGCACCGGCGTGCAAGGGACGCTGACCGCCAAGCGCATGGACATAGGCCGCAACGGCTCGGCGATTCTTTCGGTGCCTTATTCCGCGTTCGGCGAGTTGCGGCTTGAAGCGGATGTCATCAACCAGGGCGGCATTCTGCGAGCGCCATTGGGCAACCTGATCATCGGCCAGACGGCGCTGGAAACGGAGGGGCGACCTGGCAGTGACGTGAACCTGCTGTCAGGCAGCCTGACCTCCGTCAGCGGCGCGGGGCTCGTCATGCCCTATGGCGGAACAGCGGATGGCAAGTCCTACGTGTTCGATGGCGTGACGCTCGACAAGAGCCTGCTGCGGCCCGCCCTCAATGGCGTGCCGGGAAAGATAGATCTGGTGGGCGAGACCATCGACGTCGCGGCGGGAGC
Organism: Pseudomonas sp. R4-84; assembly: GCF_054130985.1. Classification (NCBI taxonomy): domain Bacteria; kingdom Pseudomonadati; phylum Pseudomonadota; class Gammaproteobacteria; order Pseudomonadales; family Pseudomonadaceae; genus Pseudomonas; species Pseudomonas sp. R4-84. The sequence goes on along the minus strand of NZ_CP096390.1, from coordinate 3,015,371 downwards.
CGTGGTGGACGTGTCCGGTGGGGGTGAATTGACCGGCGCCGGGTTCATCTCGGGGCGTGGCGGCTCCACTGACGCGCGCTTCAACCCCTTGGTGCAGTTCGGTTCGGACGGTTTCCTGTTACCGGCACTGAGCAGCAACCCGGTCTACGCCATCGTTCCTGGCGTACAGACCGGCTATGCGCCCGTGGGCGGTGAAGCCGGCGCCGTCGCCCCCTTGGCCGGCCAACAGATTACCCTCGGTGCCGGCGTCCCCGGCTTGCCGGCCGGCACCTATACCTTGCTGCCCTCGACCTACGCGCTGCTGCCGGGTGCGTTTCGCATCGAGGTCAACGGCCTGGCCGGGCAGGGCGGGGTGGTGCCGACCCAGGCCATGCGTAACGGCTCCTGGGCAACGGCCGGTACCCTCGGCATTGCCGGCACCGGCGTACGCGACAGTCTGGCGAGCCAGGTGATCGTCACCGCGGCCGATACGCTGCGCCGCTATTCGCAGTACAACGAGACCAGCTTCAGTCAGTTCGCCCTGGCGGACGCGGCGCGCCTGGGCGTGCCCGCCGTCCTGCTGCCCCGGGATGCCAAGGCGTTCAACGTCACGTTCGAGCGCAACCAGAGTGACCAACCGAGCTTCAGTTTTGCCGGCAAACTGCTGAGCAAAGCAGCCAAAGAGGGTCGCGGCAGCACCACCTCACTCACGTTGGTCAGGGCCGGGGACCTGGAAATCATCAAGGCTGGACAGGTAGCCAACGCCGGATTGAACGGTGTAACCCTGACCGACGATGCGGTGAATGCCATCGGCGCCAGCAGCCTGTTCATCGGCGGTTATGCCTTGGCCCGCTATGGCCAGGGCGGTAACTTCCTTGAGTTCGGAGATGGTAATGGCTCCGTCGCCAGGACCCAAAATATCACCTTGCGCAGCGGCGCGACCTTGCGGGCACCTGAAGTGTTCCTGGTGACGTCCAGCCCGAATGGCGGCATCACCGTGGAGCAGGGCGCGTCGATCAATACGCTGGGCATGGGCGCCGTGGCCCGTGACTCGCGTGATGGCTATCTCTACAACCCCGGCCGCAACAGCGTGCTCGCCGTCTCCAATGGCTACGTGAACATGCTGGCGCCTGCGGCGCCCAACCCGATGACGCCGGACAGCGCACCTGGCATTATCCGCATCGGTGTATGCGATGGTGTTTGCAGCGGTACAACCCGTTTGTACTCCGAAGGCACCATCGCTTCGGCCACGGACAATCGCTTCGAGCTGACGGATGCCGTACGCTTCGGTACCCGTAACCTGACCCTGGCGGTTGGCGGCATCAACGTTGGCAGCGCCGAGACCCTGGCCGACCTGGCGTCACGCAATCTGTTGCCCAGCGGGCTGACACTCAACCAGCAGGTGCTCGACCGCCTGTTGCAGGGCGATACCAGCGCTGGCGCGCCGGCGCTCGAAACCCTGGTGCTGGGCGCGCGCGATTCACTGAATTTCTATGGCAACGCCAGCCTCGATACCTTTGACGCTGTGACCGGCAAGTCGCGGCTCAAGGAATTGGTGCTTGGCACTCCAGCGATCTATGGCAAAGGCAATGCCAATGAAACGGCGCTGATTCGCACCGGTAACCTGATCTGGAATGGGGTGCAAAACGAGGCTGGCAGCATCGTGGCCGGCGGCGCGGGCACCGGCACGGGCAACCTGCAGATCGATGCCCAACGCATCGAGTTTGGTTATGCCCCAGCCACCGAGTCCAAGGCGGCCAAGGCCTATGACCGGCTTGCACTGGGATTTGCCAACGTCAATCTCAACGCCAGCGAACGCATCACCGCCAACCATAAGGGTGGCCTGCTGGTTTACCAGCGTCAGGGTGAATACATCACAGGCAAGGGCTTCCAGTACAGCGGCGGCAACCTGAACATCCTCACGCCGTTGATGACCGGCGAGGCCGGGTCGGTCAACCGGATCACCGCAGGCGGCAATATCCGTGTCAGCGCTCCGTCGGGCAGTCGCTTGCCGGTGGCCCGCGCCGATAGCTTGGGCGCCGAGCTGGCGTTGAACGGCAAGAACGTGCGGGTCGAAGGCAACGTGGTGCTGCCCAGCGGCAAGCTGACCCTCAGCGCCGAGGATGAATTGACCCTCACCGATGCCGCGCGCCTCGACCTGGCCGGACGCAAAATCACCTTCAACGATGTCAGCAAGTACAGCTGGGGTGGTGACCTGATCCTCGAAAGCCGCAACGGCAATATCCGCCAGGCCGCCGGCTCGGTGATCGATCTCTCCGCCGTGAACAACCAGGCCGGGACCCTCAAGGCCACCGCATTGGCGGCGGCCGCTGGCAAGGTCGACCTGGCGGGCAGCGTGCTGGGCAGCAGCAGCGGCTACTACGATGCGGGCGGCACCGCCGTGCCCTACAAGGCCGGGAGCTTGGACATCCGTGCCCAGCGCCTTGGCGATGGTAGCCTGAGCGATGACTTCGCCGCCCTCAACCAACGCCTGAACCAGGGCCAGGTCTTCGGCGGCCGCAGCTTCCAGCTCAAGCAGGGTGACCTGGTGATCGGCGATGGGCTCAAGGCCGGCGTGATCAGCGTGTCGGTGGACGGCGGCAAGCTGACGGTCAACGGCACCGTGGACGCCAGTGGCGAGCGCGTGGGGTCCATTCGCCTGGCCGGCAAGCAAGGCTTGACCCTTGGCGGCAACGCGGTGCTCGACGCCCACGGCCGCGTGCTGCGGGTGGACAGTTACGGCCAGATCATCGATTCGCCGAACCGCGCCATGGTTGAGCTCAGTTCCGGAGATGGCCTGCTGACGCTGGCCGGTGGCGCGCGCATCGATTTGCGCCATGGCACCGCCACCACGGTCGGCCACGACGGCAAGGCCCGTGGCACCCTGGAGCTGAATGCGCCACGCCTGGGCGGGGCCACGGCCGGCGACATCGCCATCGATGCCAGCGGCAACCTGAACATCCAGGGCGCCAAGCTGATCGCGCTCAATGGCGTGCAACGCTACGACGATGCCGCCTACGGCACCGACCCGGCGGCCAGTGGCCGGCCGTACCAAGTCATCAATCAGGACTACCTCAACGGTATCCATGACGACAACCGCGACTTTATCGACAATGCCTTGAACAACAATGCCTTACGCGATGGCAAGCTGGCGGGCCTCAACAATGCCGCCTATCGCAACGCTTTCCACCTGCGTCCCGGCGTCGAAATCGTCAGTGCCACCGCCGACGGCGACCTGGTGGTGCAGGGCGACCTGGACCTCTCCGGTTACCGCTACGCCAGCCTCAACCCGCTTACACCAAAGACGGGCGTATACGGCTCCGGCGAAGTCGGCAGCCTGGTGCTGCGTGCCGGGGGCGACCTGACCGTGCTTGGCAGCATCAACGATGGTTTCGCGCCGCCGCCGGAAACCCCGGATGACGATGGCTGGGTGCTGACGCCCGGCAAGGTGATGTTCAACGGTGATTTGATCGTGCCGCGAGCGGGCATTGAATTGCAGGACGGCACGACGTTCCTGTCCGGCGTCATCCTCAACTACGACCTGCCCTTGCAAGCCATCACTCTGGCCGCAGGCACGCGCCTGCCGGTGGACGGTGAGTTGGCCGAGGCGATTTCACTGCCTGCCGGCACGGTATTGGCGGCCAATATCCGTTACAGCGACGGCCGTGTGGCGTATGCCGCCGGTACGCGCCTGACCGCCGACCTGACCGTGGCGCAAGGGATGATCCTCGGGAGTGGTTCAGTGTTGATCGGCGATACCGCCTTGACCGGTTTGGTCTGGCCAAAAGGCGTGGCTTTGCCCAGCCGTCCGGCAAGTTCGGTGACAGTTCATAGCCCAAGCACCGTGGTTCAGGCGGGCGCGTTGCTGTTGCCCTTGGGCGCGCTGATACCCGCAGGCACCGACGTGAAGCTGGCCGCGGGCGTGGACAAGATCAATCTGCGCGGCGGCGATGGCAAGGGCCGTAACTGGGCGATAGCCCCGATGTTGGCCGAGGGCTCGCAGTCCTGGTCGTTGCGTGCCGTGGCGGGCGCCGATTTGCAGGCCGCTGATACCCGCCTGGCCAATCCTTATGCCGAGCATGGACGCTTCACGGTGGCCGACACTCACTATGGAATGCTGGCTAAGGCGGGTGGCTTGGTGTTGACCGATCAAGCCTCGCTCGACTATTACGGTGACTTGAGCTACTCCGGGCGGCCTGTCGCCGAGTTGGCTGACCTCTACGGCATAAGCGTCGACGAGTTCTGCGGGCAGGGGGCAGGGCTCTGTGTCGCTGCGGGGCGGACGTTGACCGAGCAAGCCTCGCTCGACTATTTCGGTGACCTGACCTATGCCGGTCGGCCCGTGGCGGAGTTGGCGGACCTGTACGGTATGTCGGAGGACGAATTCTGTGCCCAGGCGCCGGGGTTATGCGTCGGTGGGAGCGTTTACACCTACGTGGTGGGCACCAGCAGCTTCAGTGTGCTTCGTACCGGTACCGGCGATCTGGACCTGGTCAGCGCAGGTGATTTCGGCATGCAATCGCTGTTTGGCATTTATACCGCGGGCACGTCGTCCTTGAGCCTGGCCGACTCGGCGGCGTACAACCTTGCGCGAGGCGTCTCGCTGAATAACGCCGGCCTGCCGACTGACTCGATCCTGGGGAACGGTGACAGCCCTTATGAACGCTTGGTGGATGGCGGCGCAGACAGCCGATATCGCGCATGGTATCCAGACCATGGCGGTAACCTGCTGCTGTCGGTGGGCGGCGATTTGGCCGGTGACATAGTCGGCAGAAAACAAAGTACTCTCGTGACCGAAGATGCACCGCAGATGGAGAGCTCGGGGGTTGGGAATTGGTTGTGGCGCCAAGGCGATGGTGACGGTACGCCTACGGCCTGGTGGATCAATTTCGGCACCTATGTGCCCCATGGCACCGATCCGGTACTGAACGGTTTCACCGGTATCGGTACCTTGGGCGGCGGCAACGTGGATGTGCGAGTCGCGGGAGATGCGGGCATGTTGGCGCCCCGTGGGGAGCGAGGCGAGCAGGGCGCCAGTCGCAGTCAGGGGATAGTCCTGGCGGTCGGCTCGACCGGGCGCATGGTGGACGGTCAATTGAAGTTCACGGGTGGCGGTGACCTGTCGCTGACAATCGGCGGCGCGCTCAACCCTTCACTGGAGGCTAGGGCGTTTCTCAACTTAGCCGGCCAGCCGGTTGATTCGCGCCATGACATGAATGGCAGCCTGACGAACTTGCGGGGTTCGCTGAGGGCCAGTGCCGGTTCGTTCGGCGGCATGGAATTGATCAACGGTCCGGACAAGGTTTCGCAGGACCCCCGAGAGATCCGTGCCTACAACCCATACGATGCAACGATGGCCAGCGCGACCGGTGGACTGCTGCTGGTACCCGGCGATGCCACCGCCAGTCTGGATGCCCGTGGCGATCTCGTACTTGGCGGCGCAGTGGACCCGGGCCGTGCGCCGACACGAGTCGCCCAGTCGGTGGACCTGGGCGGCGGGACCAGAGGCCCCGGATATTCCTGGTTCAGCCTGTGGACCGACCATACCGCTATCGATCTGTTTGCCGCCGGAGGGAACCTTACGCCTTCGACCCAAGGCGCAGAGCTTTCGATTGGCGTCAATACCGCCACGCCTCGTAGCGGCATGGACTATTCGCAAACCGACGGGCGTTTCGTCTATCCGTCGATTTTGCGGGTAGCCGCGCCCTCAGGCAGCCTGTATTACGGGCCCTCATCACGCGGGGTAGGGGGCTTTGTGACCCCCTATTCCTTGATCCTGGCGCCTGGAAACCAGGCGCAGCTGGAGTTTCTCGCTGGGGATTCGATTTATGCGGGAGGCTACGCAATATCACCCACCCGTGCTCCGGCAAGCAGCCTGACGACCCCAGACAATCCTGCGTTCTATTACAGGGACGAGTCGGGCCGGCTGTATGGCGATCTGGAAGGGGCGAGTGTGAACCTCTCGCTACCCAGCAGTATCGGAATGGGCTTGTTCGCGTTTGGCGGTACCGGTGCAGACGGAGATTACCGAGGGGGCGATCAGCCAGTGCGCTTTTATGCGGTCAAGGGCGATATCGTGGGTTTGCGCACGGGCGAAATGATTGCCTTCAGTTCCGGCCCAAGAGCTGGCGAGACGTGGTACGAGGCCGCCAGCCCCGCATGGATCATGGCGGGGCGGGATATCGTCAACAGTGGTGACATCGCGGGCACTTTACTGACGCAGTTCGAAACCCGGCCCACCAGCACCGGCAACCTGTTCGTCCACGATGACCCCACGGACATCTCCATTGTCTCCGCCGGCCGCGACATCCTCTACAGCACCTTCAACGTTGCCGGCCCCGGTACGCTGGAAATCAGCGCCGGGCGCAATATCCTGATGGAAGACCAGGCCGCCGTGACCAGCCTCGGTCCGGTGAAAGCCGGTGACAATCGCCCCGGCGCAAGCATCGTGATGCAAGCCGGTGTAGGCGCCGCCGGGCCGGATTACCTGGGCTTCGTGCGGCAATACCTGGACCCGGCCAACCTGGCGGACGCCGGTGCCGGCCTGGCCCAACAGCCGGGCAAGGTGGCGAAGACTTATGAGGTCGAGCTGGCGGCGTGGCTGGCATTGCGGTACGGCTTCGACGGCGATACCGAGCAGGCACAGGCCTACTTCGCGGCATTGCCGTCCGAACAACAGCGGGTGTTTGCCCGCCAGGTGTATTTCGCCGAACTACGTGCCGGTGGCCGCGAGTACAACGATGCCAGCAGCCCGCGTTCCGGCAGCTACCTGCGCGGTCGCAACGCCATCGCCGCGTTGTTCCCCACCCACGACGTGGCCGGCAATGCCTTGGCTTACCAGGGCGACATCACGATGTTCGGCGGCGCCGGGGTGCACACCAACTTCGGCGGCGATATCCAGCTGCTGACGCCCGGCGGGCAGCAGGTGTTTGGTATCGAAGGCGAGGCCCCGCCGTCCAGTGCCGGGGTCATCACCCAAGGCACCGGTGACATCCAGTTGTTCAGCAACGGCAGCGTGTTGCTGGGACAAAGCCGGATCATGACCACCTTCGGCGGCGACATTCTCGCCTGGTCGGCGACCGGGGATATCAACGCCGGTCGCGGCTCGAAAACCACCCTGGTGTACACGCCGCCCAAGCGCGTCTACGACGACTGGGGCAACGTCACCCTGTCGCCGTCGGTGCCGAGCACTGGCGCCGGCATTGCCACCCTCAACCCCATCGCCGAGGTCGCGCCGGGCGACATCGACCTGCTCGCGCCGCTCGGCACCATCGACGCGGGAGAGGCGGGCATCCGGGTCTCGGGTAACATCAACATTGCCGCGTTGCATGTAGTGAACGCCGCCAACATCCAGGTGCAAGGCAAGTCCAACGGCGTGCCGGTCAGCGCGGTGGTCAACACTGGCGCACTGACCAACGCCAGCTCCGCCGCAGCGTCCGCGAGCGATGCCGCGGAAGGCGTCGCGCGCGAGCAACAAGCCGCGTCGCGCAACCGTATGCCATCGGTGTTCAGCGTGCAGGTCCTGGGCTTCGGCAACGAACGTCTGGCGCCGTCCCAGGAAGGCGCCAGCCGGGCACCGGACGCTGAACCGAACAACAGCGTGCGGGTATTGGGCGCCGGACGGTTGGACGACCAGGCGCGTAATCAGTTGACCCCGGAGGAACAGCGCAACCTGACGCTCTAAGAAACATCAAAAAAACCCCGGGCGACAGGCAACTGTCGCCCTTTTTTGTGGGCGCTCGGTCGCTGTCGGTAACCGTTCATGAAGATTCGATGACAAAAGTTCGGTAGTGGCAGGTGGCCGGGGTCAAGGTTGTGTGAAACGGCAACGGCGCAGGAACGCCGTGGACGAAAAGGCCTTATGCAGGGAAGCCGGACAACTTTTTTCTGGCGCTATTTCGCGCTGGATGCCAGGTGTGACAGGGGCATTGGGGTCTATGGAAAGTTACTCGAAAGTGGGCATGCAGGAGCTGGACCAGCGCCTGTCGAAAATTGTTGAAGCCGCGCGCAAAAAACCGGTCTCGGTGTACCGCTACGGCGCGCCTTGGGTGTGGATTGTGTCCCAGGACGATTGGCAGAGTGCCTTGAAGGAACTGTCCAGCTACGTGCCGCCAGGTCATTCCCTGGTGATGTTGCGCCCGCAAATCGAGGAGCTGCTGGAGGCCGCGTCCGAGCCCTTGCAGCAATGGGCCCGGGAACACCACATCCAGGTGCCGGTACCGGCCTTGATGCTCGCGTTGCTTTTGCAACTGCTGTACTCGCTGCCCAGTGAAAAACAGTTGTACGAGCAGCTCAATTACAACCTGTTGTTCCGCTGGTTTGTGGGCCTTGAGCTGAACCAGCGGGTCTGGGCGTTCTCGGTCTTTGTGCGCGATATCGGCGAGCTGCTGGACAGCCCGCACGCGGCGAAATTGCTCGAGCGCATCGTCAGTGAAGTGTTCTGCGGCGACCTGATGCACATGCCGGAGTTTTCGCTGAACTTCGCCTTGTTGCACACCTGGCTTTCCAGGCACGCAGGCCATTCCAAACGCAAATAAACCGTCAGGCAACAACACGATGCAAAGCGGCGCGTCATGCGGCGCGCGGCTTTGTAGCAGGCGCTGCGCGCGTGGCGCAATTGAATCGAGGGGGATGTGTGGATCATTGGGACTTCAACATCGGCCGGTGCAGGCCATACCTGCCCATGGCGCTCGCGCTGATGCTCGTCGCCGAGGCGCCAACGCTGTGGGCCGAGGAAGCCGATACAGCGGCCGAGGCCGGAACGCCTGCGCGCCTGGTGGACGTGAATGAGTACGTGGTGCGCGGCAACACCGTGCTCGATGCCCGGGAAATCGAAGAGGCGGTGTATGCGTTCCTGGGGCCGCAACGCAAGCTCACCGATATCGAAGGCGCACGCGATGCCCTGCAACAGCGCTACCAGGCCAAGGGTTACCAGTCGGTGTTCGTCGAACTGCCGGAGCAGCAGGTCGAAGGCGGCGTGGTGTACCTGCAGGTCAGCGAAACCAGGATCGGCCGGGTACGCGTGGTCGGCACCGAGCACTACTCTCCCGTCAATGTGCGCGAAGAAGTACCGGCGCTGACAGAAGGCAAGGTGGCCGATTTCGCGGCGGTGCAAACCCAGCTGGCGGTTGCCAACCGTAACCCCGGACGCCAAGTGGTGCCGGTCGTGCGCGAAGGGCAGCGCCCGGGAACGATGGATGTCGACCTGCAAGTCGAGGATAAAAATCCCTGGCAGGCGAGCGTCGGCTTGAACAACGACTACAGCGCCGACACCGAAAAGCTGCGTTCGGTGGTCACGCTCGGCCACAACAACCTCTGGCAACGCGGCCATACGGCTTCGCTGACCTATTTCACCGCCCCCGAGGACCGGGACAACGCGCAGGTCTGGTCGGGTTCCTATAACGCTCCCTTGAGTGAGCGCTGGAACCTGCAGTTCGCTGGCTATCAATCCGACAGCAACGTCGCAACCATCGGCGGCAGCAATGTGCTGGGCAAGGGCCATTCCTACGGCGTGTCGTTGATCTACAACGTGCCTGCGCAAGGCGTCTGGGCGAACTCGCTGTCGGTGGGCGTGGATTTCAAGGATTTCGATGAAGCCCTGCAGTTCGGCGGTTCGAGCGATGAAGTGCCGATCAAGTACGCGCCCATCACCCTTGCCTACAACGGCTTTCGCTACACCGAAACCTCACAGTTCGGCCTGGGCCTGAGCATCGTTGCCGGCACCCGCAGCTTCTTCGGTTATGGCAGCGACGCCGATGAATTTCGGGCCAAGCGCTACGAGGCCAATCCCAGCTTCGCCGTGTTCAAGGGCGACAGCACCTTCACCCGGAATTTTTCCGGGGACTGGCAAGCGGCAAGCAAGCTGAGCTTCCAATTGGCCTCCGGGCCGCTGGTCTCCAACGAACAGTTTTCCGCCGGTGGCGCCACCAGTGTGCGCGGTTATCTCGCTGCGGAACGCACTGGCGATGATGGCGTGCTGTTTTCCCAGGAACTGCGCACACCGTCGTTGAGCAAGCACCTGGGCAAAGGCATCGGCAGCTACGTCGACAACTGGCGTTTATACATCTTTGCCGAAGGCGCGCAGTTGGCCCTGCAAGACGCGCTGCCCGACCAGGAGGCCGACTACAGCCTGGCGAGTATCGGCTTCGGCACCCGCGCCACGTTGCGCGAATGGCTGTCGGGCAGCCTCGACTGGGGCCTGCCGCTCAAGGACGGCCCGAACACCCGCAAACACGATTCACGCGTGCACTTCAATGTGCAGGCGACCTTTTGACCGGTAGGCACAGACCTTGGAGCACTCCGTTATGCATCGCTTGATTTTCATTCTTCTCGCTTGCCTGGGCCTCGTGCTGCCGGCAACGGCCAGCGCTTGGTGGCAGGACGATTGGCACTACCGCAAACAGATCAGCATCGACACCACGCCCCAGGGCGCGGCGATCAGCCAGGCGGTGGGGCGCACCTCGCTGCTGGTGCGTTTGCACACCGGCAATTTCACCTTTGACGGTGTCAACGAAAACGGCTCGGACATTCGCTTTGTCGCCGCCGACGACCACACCGTGCTCAACCACCAGATTGAGAGCTTCGATCCGCTGATGGGCATGGCCTTGATCTGGGTGGACGTGCCCATGGTGGAGGGGGGCAAGCGCTCGGACATCTGGATGTACTATGGCAACCCGAAAGCACCGGCCACCAGCAATCCCCAGTTGGCGTTCGATGCCGATTACAGCCTGGTCTATCACTTCGATGGTGCCGTTGGCGCACCACCGCGTGATGCCAGCGCCTTTGCCAACCACGCGCAGAACGCACCGGCAAACATCATTGACGGTGTCATCGGGCGCTCGGCACAGCTCAACGGTCAGCCGCTGTTGCTGCCGGCCAGTCCATCCCTGGGCGTGAGCGCGGGTGGTGCGTTGACCTTCAGCACCTGGTTGCGAATGGAGCAGGGCGCAGGCGAGCAACTGCTGCTGGCCCGTCGTGATGCCGGCAATGCGCTGCTGGTGGGCATGAACCAAGGCGTGCCCTTTGTGGAAGTGAACGGCCAGCGCGCCGTGGCCAACCAGGCCGTGGCACTGGGACAATGGCAACACTTGGCGTTGACGGCTGACGCCAGCGGGTTGCGTTTGTATGTGAATGGAAAGCCGGCGGCGAGCCTGGCGCAACCGTTGCCGGCCTTGCAGGGTGCGATTGCCATCGGCGCCGACTCACCGGCCGCCGTCGATGCCGGCGCGGTGGCACCGACCGCTACGTATCAAGCCTTCACCGGCGCCCTCGATGAACTGCGCTTGTCCCGCGTCGCCCGTTCGCCTGAACAGATCCTGGCCGATGCCACCGCCCAGGGCGCCGAGTCGCGCCTGGTGGTTTACGGGGTGGACGAAGAACAGTCCGGCTTTGGTTTCGGCAGCCTGGGTTTCTTGCTCAATGCGGTGCCGCTGGACGCCTGGGTGATCATCGCCGTCCTGGTGCTGATGATGCTGCAGTCGTGGGTGATCATGGTGCGCAAGAGCCGCAATGTCAGCCGAGTCAGCCATGCCAACGAAGTCTTCCGCAGTCATTTCGCCAAGGTCGGGACACGGCTGGAACTGCTTGCAGATGACCGCGACCTGGCGCAGCGCCTGGGCGATTCGTCGCTGTGGCGCCTGTATGGGGTGGCGGTTGCCGAGATCCGCACGCGCCGCGACCAGGGCGCCGACACCTCGTCGATCTCCGCCGCCACCATCGAAGCCATCCGCTGTTCCATGGACGGTGTACGGACCCGGGAAAACCAACAGCTCAGTTCCAAGTTGTCGACGTTGTCCAACGCCATCGCCGGCGGCCCTTACATCGGCCTGCTGGGGACGGTGCTGGGGATCATGGTGGTGTTCCTCGGCACCGCCATGGCTGGTGATGTGAACATCAACGCCATCGCCCCCGGCATGGCGGCTGCGTTGCTGGCCACCGCCATGGGGTTATTCGTCGCGATCCCGGCGCTGTTTGGCTACAACCGCCTGACCACGCGCAACAAGGAAGTCAGCGCCGACATGCGGGTATTCGTCGACGAGTTCATCACCCGCCTGGCCGAAGTCCACGGCGAAAGCCAGTCCAGTGAAGCGGCGCATCGACGGGGCAACCACGTCACCAGCCCGTCGTTGACGGTGTAAGGGAGCGACCATGGCCAACCTCAATAGCGCCTCGGACGACGACGAAGATGCCGCCGTCGATACCATCAACATCACGCCACTGGTGGATGTGCTCATGGTGGTGCTGGTGATGTTTATTCTCACCGCCACCGCCCAGGTCTCCGGGATCCAGATCAACCTGCCGAAGGCCAGCTCGACCATTTCGCTTTCGCAGCCCAAGACCAAGGCGATTTCCATCAATGATGGCGGCCAGGTGTTCCTCGATGCTTACCCGGTCACCCTTAACGAACTGGAAGATCGCTTGCGCATCGAGAAAGCCCAGAGCCCGGATTTTCCGATCATCGTGCGCGGTGACTCGGCCGTGCAGTACCAGAAAGTCGTTGAAGTGCTGGACCTGTTGCGCCGCCTGGAGTTGTCCCAGGTGGGCCTGGTCACCGGCAAACCGAGCCAGGGCTGAGTCATGACGTCTTTTCCTGAACAGCCGCAAAACGAACACCTGGAACGACAGCGGGACGGCACCGGCAGGGTGCGCCGCGTATTGCAGTGGACTGTCGGTTTGCTGGTGGGGGCGGGCCTGGCCTGGCTGCTGTGGTCATGGGCCAACGACATGAGCGGCATCCGTCGCGAGGCGCCGAAAATTCCCGCGATCATTCCGTTGCCGCCACCTCCGCCGCCGCCCCCGGAAAAACCGCCGGAGCCGGAAAAGCCGGTGGAAGAAAAAATCGTCGAGCCCGAACCCACGCCCGAACCAGAGGAAGTCAAGCCGGAGGAAGAAGCACCGCCTTCACCCGCCGAGGACTTGGCTGACCCGATGCAAATGGACAGCGACGCCCAGGCTGGCTCCGACGCTTTCAATATCGGCGCGGGCAAGGGCGGCGGGATGGCTGGCGCTGGTGGCGGACGCCTCGGCAACGGCACCTACAGCCAGTTCCTCGCCTACAGCTTCCAACGCTTGCTGCGCGAGTCGCCCGAGCTGCGCAACCTGGCGTTCCGCCTGGAGGCCGACGTCTGGCTGGACCAGGCCGGTCGCGTGACGCGCGTGGAGCTGGGACGCAGCAGTGGCGATGCCGAACTCGACGCCAAGGTCCTGGCGACCTTGCGCGCTTCACCCCATCTGGAACGTCCACCCGCCTCGTTGCAGGTGCCGGTGCGTATCCGCCTACAAGGACGCCGACCGGGCTGAGCCGGGTCGACAAGAGACCATTAGGAGTTGTGTTCATGATCTGCAAAATCAATCGAGTGGCGCTGGGCGTCGGCCTGGTGATCGCCAGCCTGGCGGGCAGCGCGTTGGCGCAGACACCCTCGCAGAACGCGACGGTCAATCTGATTCGCCTGTTGGTGCAACAAGGCGTGCTCAAGCAGGACCAGGCGCAAGCGCTGATCGATCAGGCCGAAGCCGAGGCCGTGCAAGCCCGGCAGGCCGCCGCGACTGCCGCGCCGGTGCCAGCGCCCGGCGCGCCGGGGGAGGTGCGGGTGCAATACGTGCCGGCCATCGTTCGGGAACAGATTCGCGACCAGGTGAAAGCCGAAGTGATCGCCCAGGCCAAACAGGAAAACTGGGCCCAGCCCAACACCTTCCCCGACTGGGTCTCACGCATCACCTTTGAAGGCGACGTGCGCTTGCGCAACGAGTCGCGCTTCTACTCGGGCAGCAACAGCAACGAGATCGTCGACTTCGCCGAGCTCAACAACAGCGGGCCTTATGACGTCAACCCCAACAGCGGCTCGCAACTTCCGCCGTTGCTCAATACCCGCGAAGACCGCGAGAACATGCTGCGCCTGCGGGCTCGCATGGGTATGCGGGCGGCGCTTTCCCCGCAATGGACAGCGGCTATCCGCCTGGGCACGGGATCGGACAGCAGTCCTGTCTCCACCACCCAGACCCTTGGCGGCGGCTTTGACAAAAAGGACCTGTGGCTCGATCAGGGCTACCTCAACTATCGCCCCACCAAGGAACTGAGCTTCACCGGCGGGCGCATGCCCAACCCGTTCATGTCCACCGATCTGCTGTATTCCAACGACCTCAATTTCGACGGCTTGGCCGGCTCGTTCAATCACCCGTTGAGCCGCGACCTGGCAATGTTCGGCACCCTCGGTGCGTTCCCGGTGGAGTACAGCTCCGACAGCGCGTCGAGCGATGGTTTCAACAAGGAAGACAGCGAGAACAAGTGGCTCTACGGCGCCCAGCTTGGCGCGACCTGGGCGTTTGCGCCGGACAACAGCATCAAAGGGGCACTGGCTTACTACCAGTTTGACGACATCGAAGGGCGGCGCTCCAACCCTTGCGCTATCTACGACGGCGCGCCGGCCTGTGACAGTGACGAAACGCGTCCGGCGTTCATGCAAAAGGGCAACACCCTGATGGAACTGCGCAACCTGGTGCCTGACCCTTCCGCGCCGACCACCTCGCCGCAGCCACAGTTCGTGGGCCTGGCCTCGGAGTTCAACGTGCTTGACCTCAACCTGGTGTGGGACACCTTGCTGTTCGACGATCTCAAGCTGCGCAGCCAAGGCAACTACCTGGTCAACCTTGGTTACGACGAAGGCAAGATGCGCAAGCGCTCGGCCGGTGCGCTGGTCAACAACGTGGACGAAAACGGTGACATCGAAAGCGGCGATACCGCCTGGATGCTGCAGTTCACCCTGGGCAGTTCCCTGGACCTGAAGAAGCGCGGCGATTGGAACCTGTTCGCCGGCTACAAATACATCGAGCCGGACGCCTTGCCGGACGGCTTCAACGACTCCTCGTTCCACCTCGGCGGCACCAACGCCAAGGGTTATTTCCTCGGCGGCAACTACGGCATCGAAGACAACGTCTTCGCGACCGCGCGCTGGTTGAGCAGCGAAGAAGTCTACGGCGCGCCGTTCGATATCGACGTTCTGCAACTTGAGCTCAACACGCGCTTCTAGCGCCGGGAGAGATAGCATGAAAAAGTCATTTCATCCCGCGATCCACGCCGTGGTGCTGCTGTTGGGGCTCGGTGCAGCCCTGGGCGCATCGGCGCAAACCTTGGAAGAACGCCTGCGTGCCCAGTTGCGCAGTACCACTCAACAGCTGCAAACCTTGCAGAGCGAACAGGCGCAAGGCGCCGCCGCGCGCCAGGCAGCACAAACCGAGCTGAGCGCGGCACAAGCGCAAATCAAGCAACTGACCGCCGAACTCGCCAAGGCCCGCAGCCAGAGCGAACAACTGGGCGCGCAACAGGACGCCGTACGCAGCAGCGCCCAGGCGCAGATCGCGGCCAGTACCGAGCAGGTCGGCAAGTTCAAACAAGCTTATGAAGAGCTGCTGGGCCGCGCACGGGGTATAGAGGCAGCGCGCGCCACGCTGCAAGCCAGCCTGACCAGTCGGGACAGTGAAGTGCAGCAGTGCGTGGCGAAAAACCAAGAGATGTACGGCATCGCCAAGGAGATCCTCACTGCCTACGAAAACATCGAGGTCAGCGACGTATTGAAGATCCGCCAACCCTTCGCCAGTGGGGCACGGGTGAAGTTCGAAGAATTGGCGCAGCGCTACGGCGATGCGCTGTACCAGACCCAGTTCGATGCCGCCAAGACCACTGCCGGCAACTAACCATTGATAAAATGACCATAAGGAACATCCTGTCATGACCGCACAGACACTGATCCATAGCACCACTCCCGAGCAACTGGGCGAATTACTGCAAGCCGCCGGTTATCGTGTCAATCGTACCGAGCAAGGCGCCGTGGTTCAGTTGTTGAGCGCCAGCCAGGGCATTGGTTTTGCCGTGCGTTTCGGCAACCCGGCCGCCACCGAGGGCAGCTTTGTCGATTTCACGTTCAGTTGCGCGTTGCGCATCGAGGGCCAATTGCCTGACGGTCTGGTCCAGGTATGGAATGCCAGCCGCCGCTTTGCCCGCCTGAGTCGCCAGGGCGATTTCCTGGTGATGGAAATGGATGCCATCGTTGCCGCCGGTGTCAGTGAAGACCACGTGCGTGGCGTGCTGGAGCTCTGGGACCGCCTGTTGCAAGAGTTCGTGGTGTACCTGCGCGACTACAGCCAGCACGCACGCGAGCAGCACAAAGACGGTGCGGATGTAACGCAGGAAGCTGCGGTCGAAGAGGTCTGATTGCGATGAACAGGTTTAGTAGACTGGCTGGCATCAGTGCGGCTGTCCTGATGCTCGGCGGCATTGTGCTGACGGTGATCTCCAACCCTGACGGCGTATCCCAAGCCTCGGTGCCTGCGGCACAACCGAAACCCGCCAGAGCCCCGGCCGAGGCTGCACCGGCCGTGGCCAGTCTGGGCGAACTGCAACTGAGCAGCGCCGAGCTCAACGCTGTGTTGAGCGCGCTCACACCGCAGGTGCGCGAGCAGCTGCGCGGCAATCGTGGTGCGCTGGAGGGGTGGGTCCGAGCGCGCCTGGCAGAGAAAGCCCTGTTGCAGCAGGCCGACGCCCAAGGTTGGCAGGAGCGTCCGGACATCCAACAGATGACCCGCGCGGCTACCGAACAGATTTTGCTGCGCACTTACTTGCAATCCGTCAGCCAGGTCCCCGCCGACTATCCGGATGACCAAGCCCTGCAACAGGCTTACGAGAGCGCCAAGGACAAGCTGCAAAGCCCGGCGCTGTACCGAGTCAGCCAGATTTTCATCGCGGTTGAGCCGGGAGCCAACGAAGAACCGCTGCGCAAGAAAGCCACCGAGCTGGCTCGTCGTGCCCAGGCCCCCAACGCGGATTTCGCCGACCTCGCCCGGCAGTTTTCCGAGGACCAGGCGACGGCCCAACGGGGCGGTGACAGCGGCTTGCAACCGTTGCAGCAATATGTGCCGGAGATGCGCCAAGTCTTGAGCCGACAACGGGTCGGCAGCGTCTCCGACGCGTTGCGTAGCCAGGCGGGTTTTCACATCCTCAAACTGACCGACATGCAGCCGGCACGCGCCGCCAGCCTGGATGAAGTTCGTGAACAACTGCGCGAGGCGCTGCGCAATCAGCGCCAGGAACAAGTGGCCAGGGCCTATATGGAAGGGCTGGTGAGCAAGGCAACGCTGAGCATCGATGGCGCGCAACTGAATCAGGCATTGGAGTCTGTTCGTTAAGCGGTCCGGCAATTCGAGGGTCACCTTAGGGAGGAGGGCGTATGGCGTTGGAGGAGGTTGATCTCATTCACGAGTGTGCGCGGCAGGCCACCTCGGTAGGTACCGATGTCTTGAACGGCTTCAAGGATCTCCAGGCATTGGAGTTCTTCCTGGTGGCGGCCCGTTGCAGCTGTTTTATGCAGGCGGCGCGGAGCCTCAATGTCAAAGCTTCGTTGTTGCGCAAAAAACTTTCGCGGCTATCGAGCCAATACGGCCGTCCTTTGTTCGAGCACCGAGGCAATGCGCTGGTGCTCAGCCAGGACGGTCACCATCTGCGCAGCCAGTTGCTGGCCCACCGTGCGTTGCTGGCATTGCCCGGCACGTCCGAGGAGGACCAGGCGCTGGTTCGTGTGGCCATGGCGGAGCCCTTGTTGCATGACATCCTTAATCGCGACCTGCTCGGCTTCCTGCGCCAGCACGCCAACGTGCGCCTGAACCTGCTGCGCCTCGACAGCGAACCGGTCGAGGCGGATGTCATCGTCTGGCTCGCCGACTCGCAAGTCGTGGCTCCGACGCTGTCGTTTCCGGTGGCCGAGCTCAGTTGTCTCGCCGAACTGGAATACATTCCGCACATCGCCAAGCGTTATTCACGGGAAGCGAGCCGCCCGCGCAGCCTGGTCGAACTGCAGGACTACATGTTGGTGAGCCTGCACAGCCACGCGGACATTGCTTCCCTGCAGCCTTGGAATAGAGCAGTCGAGGCGCGTCGTTCTGGCGTCACCCACGTGAATTCCTATGAACTGATGCGCCAGATGATCCAGTGGAGCGCTTGCGTGGGCCTGCTGCCGCATTACGTAGGCGCGCTCGAAAAAAACCTGCAGCCGCTACCCGAGTTGTTCGGCCGTGACATGACGATGCAGGTCTGGATGGCCGTGCACGGCGACGAAGCACACCGGGAAGAAGTTGCCCGGCTGGCGGCGCTGGTCCGCGCGGCGTTTGAGGAACACCGGGAATGGTTCTAGCCCGTGCCGGCCAGGCCTCCTTCACAGCGCCAGGTCCGGGTCGGAGTCGCTGTGCTTCTGGCCCACCGGATCGCTGTTGGTCGGAGCCTTCGGCTCACTGTTGCCACGAATATCCGGTGGCGGTGTCAGTTGTAACACGTCGCTGGTGTATTTCCATTCCTCGTAGACACGGTCAGGATCGTCGTTGAGGCGTGTCCCGTAGCTGGGCACGATCTGGTGCAGCTTTTGCTGCCAGGCCGGGGAGGCGACCTTGTCCTTGAAGACCCGTTGCATCACTTCAAGCATGATCGGGGCCGCCGTCGATGCGCCAGGGGACGCGCCAAGCAGGCCGGCGATGCTGCCGTCCTGGGAGGCCACCACTTCGGTGCCCAACTTCAGCACGCCGCCTTTTTCCTCATCGCGCTTGATGACCTGCACCCGTTGGCCGGCTTGCCAGAGGCGCCAGTCTTCCTGCTTGGCCTGGGGGAAATACTCCTGCAAGGCCTTGAAACGATCATCATCCGACAGCATGAGCTGGCCGGCCAGGTATTCAACCAAGGGGTATTGCTCGATGCCGACCTTGGTCATGGGCCAGACATTGTGTGTGGTCATGCTGGTGAACAGGTCGAAGTACGAACCTTCCTTGAGAAACTTGGTGGAGAAGGTCGCAAATGGCCCGAACAGGACGACGCGCTTGCCGTCCAGTACCCGCGTATCCAAATGAGGCACCGACATCGGCGGCGCGCCGGTGGACGCAATCCCGTAGGCCTTTGCCATGTGTCGTTCGGCAACGCTGGGGTTCTCGGAGACCAGGAACGAGCCGCCGACCGGGAAGCCCGCGTATTCGTCAGCCTCTGGAATGCCTGACTTCTGCAACAGATGCAGGGCGCCGCCGCCTGCGCCGATAAACAGGAACTTGGCGTCGGTGGCGCTCGTTTCGCCGTCCTTGAGGTTCTTGTATTCAACGTGCCAGGTACCGTCGTCATTGCGGGTGATGTCGCGCACTTCGCTGGACAGCTTCAGGCTGAAGTTGGGTTTGCTTTGCAGATAGCTGACGTACTGGCGGGTGATTTCACCAAAGTTCACATCGGTGCCGATCGGCGCCCAGGTGGCCGCGAGCTTTTGATTCGGATCGCGGCCTTCCATCATCAAGGGTACCCACTTCTTGATCTGCTCCGGGTCTTCCGAATATTGCATTGGGCGGAACAAGGGGCTCGCCTGCAGCGCTTCGTAGCGTTTGCGCAGGAACTTGATGTTGTCGTCACCCCATACAAAGCTCATGTGCGGGGTGGAGTTGATAAACGAATGGGGGTTTTTCAAGACGCCGCTCTTGACCTGCCACGCCAGGAACTGCCGGGTGATCTGGAAGGCCTCGTTGATCTCGATGGCCTTGGTAATGTTGACGTTGCCTTGGTCGTCCATCGGCGTGTAGTTCAGCTCGGCCAGCGCCGAATGGCCGGTGCCGGCGTTATTCCAGCCGTTGGAGCTTTCTTCGGCCACGGCATCCAGGCGTTCGACCATTTCCATCGACCAGCCCGGTTCTAGCTCGTTGAGCCATATGCCCAGGGTTGAACTCATGATGCCGCCGCCCACCAGCAGCACATCGACTTTTTTCGTTTCCGCGGCCTGGGCACCGTTGACGCTCAATGAGAGGGCGACGCTCAGCAGGGTCGCAATGATTGCAGTGTTCATAGTTCCATCCTCGGCGACCGAGGAAGTCGCTCGTTAACGAAATGACGCAACCGACCTTGTGTTGACTGGCGTCACGGGGCGCTGTTCAGCGACCCGGCGGGAGAGGGTGACGAAAGGTGATTCAGCCTGGGCTGCGGCGGGGGTTTGACGACCCGAACAAGACCCGGCATATTGTGCTCGTTTATGTTTATTCATGCTCGTTTATGCAGGTTGTGATGTCATGAGCGCCACTCACGAAGTATTTCCCGGCGAGCGCCAACGCTTGATCAGTGAGCGACTCGCCGTCTATGGCCGGGTCATCGCGGCGGACCTGGCCAGCGAATTCAATGTATCCGAACACTCGATCCGCAGGGATCTAGGGGCATTGGCGGCGGCAGGCTTGTGCAAGCGCGTCTATGGCGGCGCGATTCGCCTGCCGGCGGCCGAAGCGCCCATAGACGTTCGGATCCATCAGGATCCGGCGCGCAAGGACGACCTTGCCCGGACGGCGGCGTCGTTGCTCAGCGCCGGTCAGCACGTCTTTCTCGATGCCGGGTCGACCAACCTGGCGATTGCCCGTGCCATCGATCCAGCGCTGCGCTTGACCATCAGCACCAACTCGCCCTTGATCGCGGTGGAGTTGATGAAACTGCCCAACGCCGAGGTCATCCTGCTCGGTGGCCGTCTGAACCCTGTCGCCGGTGGTGCGATCGGGCTGGCGGCCGTCCAGCAATTGCGCCAGTTCAATTTCGACCTGTGTTTTGTCGGTGCCTGCGCCATCGACCCGGACAATGGCGTGACGGCGTTTGGCCTGGATGACGCCGAATTCAAGCGTGCGGTGGTCGCGGCGAGCGGTCAGGTGGTGGTGGCGGTTACCAACCAGAAGCTGTCCAGCGTTGCTCATTACCAAGTGGCGACGTGTGAAGAAGTCACCGCGCTGGTGGTGGAACACGATGCACCCCATGAGCGGCTCGACCCCTTCCTGGAGCGCATCGCCAAGGTCATCAAAGCCCCCGCCAAGACATAAGATGCTGCAACGGGCCACGAGCCCATTGTCCGACAAGCGTTTTACGTCTAGTTTGCTGCCCCATCATAAGTACAAAAGTCAGGAGTCATCGATGCAACCGATCCGTCTCGGTCTGGTGGGCTACGGTAAAATTGCCCAGGACCAACACGTGCCCGCTATCCGCGCCAACCCTGCTTTCGAGTTGGTGGCGGTCGCGACCCAAGGGCAGCCTTGCGCTGGAGTGGAGAACTTCCAGTCCCTGGGGGAGCTGCTGGACAAAGGTCCGCGCGTCGATGCGGTCGCGTTTTGCACGCCGCCCCAGGGCCGGTTCGAGCTGGTGCGGCAGGCGCTGGAGGCGGGTAAACACGTCCTGGTGGAAAAGCCGCCGTGCGCCACATTGGGCGAGGCCATGGCGTTGGTGGACCAGGCGCATGCGGCAGGCGTCAGCGGGCTGTTCGCCTGGCATTCGCGTTATGCGCCCGGCATCGAGGCGGCCCGCGACTGGCTTGCCAGCCGCACGCTGCAAAGCGTCCAGATCGGTTGGAAGGAAGACGTGCGCAAATGGCACCCCGGCCAGGCATGGATCTGGCAACCCGGCGGCCTGGGCGTGTTTGATCCGGGCATCAACGCCTTGTCCATCGCCACCCACCTGTTGCCGCTGTCATTGTTCGTCGAGTCGGCCGAACTGCGGGTTCCCGACAACTGCCAGTCGCCCATCGCCGCGAGCATCAAGATGTCGGACGCGCGCGGTCTCGATATCCGCGCGGAGTTCGATTTCGACCATGGTCATGATGAGCTCTGGAGCATCGAGATTCGTTGCGCCGAAGGCACTTTGCGCTTGGACAACGGCGGTGCGCTGCTGAGCATCGACGGCGTGCGCCAGGTCGTGTCGCAGGAGGGTGAGTACGCGGCGGTGTACCGGCACTTCCAGCAACTGATCAATGACAAGGCGTGCGACATGGACCTGCAACCGCTGCGCCTGGTGGCGGACAGCTTTTTCGTCGGCAGCCGTACCTTGGTCGAACCGTTCTACGACTGAAATACCCCATGCCGGGGGTATAGCAGAGCTTCCATGGCGAGCGAGCTTGCTCCCTCGCCATGGTGCCTTGCCTAGCCCAAGTCCTGCGCCCGATGCCGCTCCGGCACCTGGCTCGCCTCATCGCCCCAGGTCCGGTTGACACGCTGTCCGCGCATGACTGCGGGCCGCTGGGCGATTTCCTCCGCCCAGCGCTGCACATGGGTGTACTCATGGGCGCTAAGAAATTCGGCCGCCGAGTACACGTTGTTCCGCACCAGTTGGCCATACCAAGGCCAGACCGCGATGTCGGCGATGGTGTATGCCTCGCCGGCTAGGTAGCGGTTTTCAGCCAGGCGACGGTCCAGGACATCCAGTTGGCGCTTGGCTTCCATGGTGAAGCGATTGATGGGGTATTCCAGTTTGTCCGGCGCGTAGGCGTAGAAATGGCCGAAACCACCGCCCAGGTAAGGGGCCGAGCCCATCTGCCAGAACAACCAGTTCAGGGTTTCAGTGCGGCCGGCCAGATCGCTGGGCAGCAAAGCGCCGAATTTCTCCGCCAGGTACAGCAGGATCGAACCGGACTCGAACACACGGGTCGGCGGCTCGACGCTGCGGTCCAGCAGGGCTGGGATCTTGGAGTTCGGATTGACCTCGACAAAGCCGCTGGAGAACTGATCGCCTTCGCCGATGCGAATCAGCCAGGCGTCGTATTCCGCGCCGGTGTGCCCGAGGGCCAACAGCTCTTCGAGCATGATCGTGACTTTCACGCCATTGGGCGTTGCCAGCGAATAGAGCTGCAAAGGATGCTCGCCGATCGGCAAGTCTTTTTCGTGGGTCGGCCCGGCGACAGGCCGGTTGATGCTCGCGAAGTGGCCACCCGAGGGGGCCTCGTGTTTCCAGACTTTGGGTGGAACGTAAGACGCTTGGCTCATGAACGTACCTTATCGTTGAGTGCACTTGTTCCGGGACGAAGCCACGACACGTTTGCGCTATGGCTGGCGTCGAGACGTGGACTCTAATCTATGGGCGCTCTGTCAGGCAGACAAGGGCAACCGACAAGATAAGTCGAGTCGACGGCGCAGCGCTTTGAAGGGTCATTCCATTTAATGAAACAGTGGATTTCAATCCATGCGTATTCCTGCGCCACCGCTTTGGGCAGAAGATGGCTCCACCTCATGCACCGTTCGCCATCGGTGTGATGGACCCTCCCTGACCAATGCGCATTCAACCCCGTTGCAAAACGGGGGGCGCGAGGAGTAGCTGATGAACGAAGCCACCAAAGCACAATCTTCGCCCTGGCATGAAGGGGAGTTGACCTTGCAGCGCTCCGTCGGGGCGGTTGAGATGATGGCCGGCGTCGGTCAGCGACAACTGGCGCGTACCTGGATGCCGGACCAGCATCGGGAGTTCTACGGGCAATTGCCGTTTGTGGTGCTTGGGGCAGTGGATCGTCAGGGCGATGTCTGGGCGACTCTGCGCACCGGGCAGCCCGGCTTCATGAATTCACCAGATCCTGAAACGCTGCATATCCATTTCGATGCGCAGCCTGAAGACCCGGCACAAGAAGGGCTGGGCGAGGGCGACGCCATCGGCATGCTGGGTATCGAATTGCACACCCGTCGGCGTAATCGCATGAACGGCGTGGTGCGCCGCGAGCTTGACCAGGGCCTGGAGATTTCGGTGACCCAGGCCTATGGCAACTGCCCGCGTTACATCAATCTGCGCCAATACCGCTTCGTCGATGAGCAGCCTGCTCCCTCACGTGAGCTGGAAGTAGCCGATCCTTTGGTTCGTCGTCTGGTCACCGCGTCAGACTCGTTCTACATCGCCACTTACGTGGTACGCGACGGTGAACGGCAGGTCGACGCCTCCCATCGCGGCGGCAAGCCCGGTTTCGTGCGCATGGACGAGGACGGGACGCTGACCATCCCGGATTTTTCTGGAAACCTGTTCTTCAACACGCTCGGCAACATCCTGCTGAACCCCCGCGCAGGCTTGGTGTTCGTCGATTTCCAGACCGGCGACCTGCTGCAGATGAGTGGTTCGGCGCAGGTGGTGTTGGAAGACCCGCAGATCGCCGCGTTCCAGGGCGCCGAACGGTTATTGCGGTTCACCCCGCAGCGCGTGGTCTACCGTTCGACGGCGATACCGTTGCGCTGGAAGGATCAGGCTGAAGGCGACTCGCCCAATTCACTGATGACCGGCAACTGGGAACAGACTGCCGAACGCTTGCAGGCCGAGGCCCTGCGTACCCATTGGCGTGCGCTGCAAGTCACGCGAGTGGTGGACGAAAGCCACAACATCCGCTCGTTCTATCTGCAAACCACCGACGGTGCCGGCTTGCCCCGGTTCGAGGCCGGGCAGCATCTGCCCGTGCGGGTGTTGTTGGAGGGGCAGGGCGTGCCTTCGATCCGGACGTACAGCGTGTCCAGCGCGCCCTCGGATGATTTCCTGCGCATCAGCGTCAAGCGTGACGGCGCGGTCTCTTCGCATCTGCATGAGCAGATCCAGGCGAGCCACGATATCGAAGCCCGGGCGCCACAAGGTCATTTCACGGTGGACGCCACCGAGCGCCGGCCGTTGGTGCTGCTGGCGGCGGGCGTTGGCATCACGCCGCTGTTGTCGATGCTGCGCGAGGTGGTCTATCAAGGAAAACGCATCAGCCGCATGCGTCCGGTCTGGCTGGTGCAAAGTGCCCGGCACGTGGCCGACCTGGCCTTTGGCGAGGAAATCGATGAGCTGGTGGCGCGTGCCGGTGACAAAGTGAAAGTGCTGCGCCTGGTCAGCCAACCGCCCGCCGACGGCAAACCCGGGCAGGGTTATGACGTGGCCGGACGAATCGATGTGGCGCTGCTCAAGCAACTGCTGCCGCTGGACGACTACGATTACTACCTGTGCGGTCCGGGCACGTTTACCCAGGCGCTCTACGACGGCCTGCGCAAGCTGCGTATCCCGGATGATCGCATTCATGCTGAAACCTTTGGTCCGTCTACGCTGGTGCGCGATATCGAGGTCCGCGTACCGGCCGCCGAACAGGTGCCGGCGGCGACTGAGGCGGTGAAAGTGCTGTTCTCCGGTTCGGCCAAGGAAGCCCGCTGGGAACCCGGCAGCGGGACGCTGCTCGAGCTTGCCGAGGCCCGCGGCCTGAATCCGGAATTCAGTTGCCGTGGCGGTTCCTGCGGTACCTGCAAAACCCGCATGACCCAAGGTCAGGTGCACTACCTGACCCAACCCGCCGAGCCCGTGGCCGACGGCGAAGTGCTGATCTGTTGCGCGGTACCGGCCCAGGGCAGCGAGCCTTTGGTATTGGAGGTTTGAAGCCGGCGATGCAAGCTGACTAGATCGTTCGCCTTACGCGTCCCGGCGCCTCGCCATAGGCCTCTTTGAATTTCTTGCTGAACGCCGCCTGGGATTGATAGCCGACCTGTGCGGCGATATCGCTCAAGCCCAGATGCGAATGGCTCAGCAGGCTGAACGCCAGTTCCATGCGCACCTGGGTCAACAGCACCCACGGCGAGACGCCGGCCACTTTGACAAACGCGCGCATGAAGTTGGCCCGGGACATGCTCGCCAGTTCTGCCAGGCCCCGAATGGTCCAGTCATGGGCGGGGTCATCCAGCATCGCCTGCCAGGCGCGGCCAAGGCGCTTGTCAGTCAACAATGCAAGCGAGCCGCTGTCCTGGCCGTGATTGGCCAGGTGCGCCCGCAGGATCAAGGTGAACAGAGCCTGGGACAACGCATCCAGCAAAAATCGCGCGCCTACCTTGTTGTCGTCCGCTTCGGCGCGAATCACCTCCACCAGCCCCTGTAGCGGACCATTGGCGGGCAGCGCGCCGCTGGGAATCACCAGGTACTCAGGCAGCGATGCGAACAGCAGCGAGGCACGATTGAAGTGGAATCCGCCACAGATCATGTCCAGTTCCGCGCTGGCGCCACCGATGCGGTGGACCGGCAGCGTGCCTCCGTTGATGATTTTCGGCGAGGTCGGCGCCACGGTTTTTCCGGGGCTGTGCATGACGTGTCGGGCGCCCCGGGGTAATAGCAGGATGTCGCCGGCGCGCATGGGCAAGCGCTGGCCGTCGGGGAACTCCACCCGGCATTCACCCGCCAGCACGATGTGGTAGGGCGCATTGCCGAGGGCTTGCTGTTCGCGGTGCAGGGCCCAGTCACCCTGGAACTGGCAACGCAGATCCAGGCTGCCGCGCACGTTCGCCAGGCTGATGAGTTTATCGATGGCATTCATTTGAGCGTTTCGCGACAAAAGCTGAGCGGATCGAACAAACCCGACCCGCACCCAAGTGGAAAACTGAGGGCGTTGAAACAGTACACCCAACCCACTCAGGAGTTAATGCCATGTTCAATAATTGGTCCGAATTGTTGCCTACCATCCAGAAAGCCTTTGGTGCCCTGGGCCGCAGCAACCCGAAAATGGTCAAGGCCTATATGGCCCTTG
Organism: Pseudomonas sp. R4-84; assembly: GCF_054130985.1. Classification (NCBI taxonomy): domain Bacteria; kingdom Pseudomonadati; phylum Pseudomonadota; class Gammaproteobacteria; order Pseudomonadales; family Pseudomonadaceae; genus Pseudomonas; species Pseudomonas sp. R4-84. The sequence continues at coordinate 2,989,086 of NZ_CP096390.1, read as the reverse complement.
GCGAAGCAGCCAGCGAAAATAATGTACTCGACGCCAAGACTCGAGAGTTGATTTCCCTCGCTGTGGCGATCACCACTCACTGCGACGGTTGCATCGGCGTGCATACCGATGCCGCGATCAAGGCCGGCGCCAGCCGCGAAGAAGTCGCCGCCGCCCTGGCAACCGCTATTTCGTTGAATGCTGGCGCAGCTTATATCTACTCGCTGCGGTCGCTGGAGGCGTACGACACGCTCAAGCAACCGGCTTGATTGCGCGCTCTGCAAAGCCCCGGGCATGTTGTCGTGCCCGGGCTTTTGTGACTGGCGTGTTGGGAAACTAACGTGCGGCGCAGTTGTTCCTATAAAAACGCTCAGCTGAATCCGGATCCGTCATGGAAGAACCCAGCCTCTACACGATCGGTCATTCGACCCGCACCCTCGAGCAATTCGTGGACATCGTAAAAAGCTTCGATGTCGAGATGATCGTAGACGTCAGGACTGTTCCGAGATCCCGAACGAATCCTCAATACAACCTCGATACGCTTGCGGGGCTGTTGGAGCAGCACGGGTTGAAGCATGAGCAGATACGGGAGCTGGGCGGCCTGCGAAAAAAATCCAGGGCGGTAGCCGATGAGGTCAACGGATTCTGGGAAAACCGCAGTTTCCACAATTATGCGGATTACGCGCTGTCGGACGAATTCGAGACGGGCCTGGACCGCCTCCTTGCGCTCAACCAGGCACGCCGATGCGCCATCATGTGTGCGGAAGCGGTCTGGTGGCGTTGTCATCGCCGCATCATCACCGACTACCTGTTGATTCGCGGTGTCGACGTCTTCCATATCATGGACAAGGACAAGGCGACCCGGGCGGCGTTGAATCCGGCGGCACGACGCTCCGAACTGAAGCTGACCTACCCGGCGGTTTCCGATTCGGCAGCCGTTCCGTGAGGTTGTTTGCGCCGCGCCTCACGCGCTTCCCCTCGCACAACCAATCCGATCCCGACAGCAGACACCGCCATCCCCAGCGCCATTTGCCACGACAGCGGTTCGTCGAACATCGCCCAGGCCCATACCATCGTGATGGGCGGGCTCAGGTAAAGAACGCTGGCGACCCGGGTCGCCGAGGCCCGGCGCAGGCATAGCCAGTAGAGTCCATAGCCGCCCATCGTCGACAATCCGGCCGTCCATATGACGCTCAGGGCGAACCCGGTACTGGGGATCGGCGCCAGGCTGCCTTGCACGCCTTCGATCAGGGCAAAGGCCAGGCCCGAGACACAACATTGCAACCAGAGGTTCGGTAGCAGGCCCATGGATTGCGAGGCTGGCAGGTGTTTTTGCCAGAGCGTCGCCGCAGCGAGCGACAACATGCCCAGCAGTGGCAGCCCGTAGACCCACAACGGGGCGCTGCCCCACCCGAGCGCGCCATGGGTGCCCAGGGCAACGCCCGTCAGGCCTATGAACAAACCTGCCCAGACCCGCGGCGCCATGCGCTGCCCCAGGATACCCGCGGCCATCAGCGCCAGACCCATCGGCAACAAGTCGGCGAACAAGGCGGCCAGGCCAGCGGGCACACCCCAGGCAATGCCCTGGGTAATACCAGCCAGGTAACCCGCCATCGCCAGCAGTCCGATACCGGCGTTTTTCAGGAGGGTGACGAGGGCGGCACGCCTCAGTTGCCGGACGACGAAAGGAAACAGCAGGAGCGTGACCAGCACGCAACGCCAGAACACCACAAGCAGCGGCGGGGCGTAATCGATGGAGAATCGCGCGCCGACGAAGCCGGAGCTCCAGGCCACGAGTAATGCCGCTTCGAGCAAGGGCAACGGAATCAGCCAATACGCACTGGGCGGCAACGAGCGGGTGATCGATTTGGTCGGGTTCATGGTCACAGGCTACGAAAGCCGACTAATCTAATAAATCAAAATATCGTGCAGCACTGGTTTAAAAAGGTTGAATCATGACAGCCATACTGGATATCGAACTGATCCGGACGTTTCATGCGGTCGCGCGCCTGGGCAAGTTCAGCGGCGCGGCGCAGCAGCTCCACAAGAGCCCGGCGGCGGTGAGCGTGCACATCCAGCGATTGGAAGCAGTCGCCGGGGGACGTTTGCTGGACCGTGACAATCAGTCGGTTTCCCTGACTGCCTTGGGCAAGCGCCTGCTCGTGTCCACCACGGAGCTGCTCGCGACCCATGACCGCGTGCTCGCCGACCTACACGGGACACGGCTGGCGGGGCGCGTCACCCTGGGCGTGCCGGACGAATACGCCGATCATGTCATTCGCGACATTCTGCCGACATTCACCGCAGCCTGGCCAAACGTGGTCCTCGAACTCAAGACCGCACCCAGCTATGCACTGCGCGAGTATGTCCAACGTGCAAAACTGCAGGCCGCCGTACTCACCCAGCCAATGGACCAGCCTGAGGCGGCGGGCCAGATCCTGGTCACCACCACGCCGGTTTGGGTAGGCGCGACCCATGGGGCGCCGAGCGCGACGGACCCGCTCCCGCTGGCCGTGCATGCGGCGCAATGCCCTTACCGCCAAGTCATGCTGCAGGCGCTGCGGCAAAGCGGGCGCAAGGTGCGAATCGTCCTGGAGAGCCCCTCGAACCAGGCCATCAAGGCATGCGTGGAAGCCGGACTGGGAATCAGCCTGATCGACCGCGCCCGGGTGACGGAGAACATGCGCATCCTCGAGGGTTTGCCGGTGGTGCCCGATCATGAAGTGGTGTTCGTGCGCTCCCAGGCCTCACACGCCGATGAAGCGGTAGATCTGTTGGGCAAAGCGATCCAGCAGCGCTTTCGACTGTAAGAACAGGAGGAGGCGACGGCTATTCTTCCGCCGGCCTTATGTGAAAGATGGTGTAGGGCAGGATAAGCGTATCGGCGACAAAACTGAGGGGCAGATCGATGGCCGCGAGCGGCGCAAACGCACTGGCGTACGTCGCGTTATCCTCCGTCGCCGCTTCCTTGAGCACCTGATAATCGAAATACGTACCGCAATAAGGCTGCACACCGCAGAGCGACCCGGGGCCAAAGGTTTCGTTGGCCGTTGCGCAGCCGGTCAGCATTGCGATGGTTAGAGCCGCTCCGATGATGCGCATGGCGTTCCCTCGATATTGGAGCGCGACTGTAGCATTTGTGAAGGGTGAGTCGGTGCCTTGATCGAAAGCGCCTCGCAGCTCGCCGCGCACAAGTTATCGATCACGCCGATTTCTGTTCAGCGCACCCGCCCCGATGAATCGAAACGCCCCACAAACCCAACGCTCCAACACTGATCGACCCACCCAGCCAACTGACCGCGGCCCAGCCCCATAGCGCATAGACCTGGGTCGCGGCGGCGGCACCCAGTGCGCTGCCGATCGAGTAGAAACACATGTAGGCGCCGACCATGCGGCTTTGCGCGTCGGGGCGTGCGGCGAGGATGAGGCTCTGGTTGGTGACATGCACGGCTTGTACGGCGAAGTCGAGCAAGACCACGCCGAAGACCAGGGCGATCAGGGAGCTTTCGGCGAAGGAGATGGGCAGCCATGAGAGCACCAGCAGACCCAGCGAAAGACCCGTCACGCGTTGCCCCAGGCCTCGATCGGCCCAGCGACCGGCTCTCCGAGCCGCCAGCGCGCCGGCAACCCCGGCCAGGCCAAACAGGCCGATGGCGGTGTGGGAAAGCGACAATGGCGGGGCACTCAACGGCAGGACCATGGCGGTCCAGAGGACGGAAAACGCGGCGAAGATCAGCAGCGCGAACAGCCCCCTGATTCGTAACAGCGGTTCGGTCATGAACAGTTGGAACAGCGAGCGGATCAGGGCTGGATAGGGCTGCCGATTTCCCGGTGACGCCGTGGTGGGTGCCACTTTCCAGAACACCGTCGCGATGATCAGCATCAGTCCCGACGACACAAAATAAACCGCACGCCAGCCGGCGAGGTCGGCGATGAACCCCGAGATGAATCGCGCCAGAAGTATGCCCATCACGACTGCGCTGGTGAGGGTACCGACGGTCTGGCCTCGTCGGGACGGTGCCGATAGCACGGCTGCATAGGCCACCAGCACTTGGACGACGACCGCGAGCAGGCCCGTGGTGATCATGGCGCCCAGGAGGATGAGCCAATGCTGGGATGCGCCGACGGCCGCCAATGCAATCACGGACAACGTCACTAGGGTCAGGATCAGCCGTTTGCCGTCGATCCTGTCGCCCAGCGGGACGATAAAGAGCAAGCCCAATGCGTATCCAAGCTGGGTGGCCGTGACCACGATGCCGATCGAGGCGGGAGCGACGCCCAGGCTCTCGGCCATCGAGGCTAGGAGGGGTTGGGCGAAGTAGACGTTGGCGACGGCCAGTGCGCAGGTGATGGATAACAGGGATGTGAGGGCTGGGGACAGGCCTTGGCTTGGGATGATGTGTGCGGTCATGTGCGCTTTCCAATCTGGTGGCAATTAAAAACCGGATTGGATTTTTGCTTGAATGGGTTTTAATTTGCAACTAGTTTGGTGGAGCTACTCCCCTGCGTCAGCAAACAGGAAACCCAATGTCAGAAAACACCCCATCGCCTAACAGCGAATGCCCGGTAGCCCGAACACTGGAAATCATCGGTGACCGCTGGTCGCTCATGATCATCCGCGATGCCTTCGACGGCATTCGCCGCTTCAGCGAATTCCAGAAGAGCCTAGGCGTTGCCAAGAACATCCTCGCATCGCGCCTCAAAGGCCTGGTTCAAGTCGGTGTATTGCGCGTGCAGCCCGCATCGGACGCAAGCGCCTACAAGGAATATGTCCTGACGGAAAAAGGCCAGGAAATCTTTCCAATCGTGATCAGCCTGCGGCAGTGGGGCGAACGGTTTTTGTTCGCCGAGCACGAGACGCGGTCGGTGCTGTTGGACAACGCCTCTGGCGAGCCGTTGATGCCCATCGAGGTCCGCGCATTGAGCGGCCAGAAATTGCAACCGGGGGATTGCCACAGGGTGAGACGCATCGCCGGCGAGCCGTGACTCAGGCGCGTTGCTTCAGGGCTGGGCAGGCTGCTCATAGCGTTGCTGGATACGCGCCAATTCGCCGGACCGGCGCAGTTGCTCCAGCGCGTTGCTCCAAGCGGTGATCAGTTCGTCGTCACTGTCTGTGCTGAAGGCGATGTACAGCGACGAGCGGTAAAGCTCGATGGGAATCTTGCGCAGGGTGCCCGGCGCGATGTCCAATTGGCGGCTGTAGTACGCCACCCCGGCCGCGGTGTCGCCGACGATGATGCTGGTTCGTCCGGCAAGCAGCATGCGGTACAGCAGCCTGCTTTCGGTCGCACTTTTGTCCAGGTTATTGAAACCCAGCGATTGCAACGTCTGCGGCACCAGGCCCGCGTGCCGCGTGGTGATCTGCGGAGCGCGCAGCAGTTGTTCGAGAGAGTTGATCGGCGGCGAGCCGGCCAGTTGGTAGGCGTGGATGGATTCCTCAACGATCGGGCCGACCCATTTGTACAATGGCTCACGCTCCGGTGTGCGGAACAGCGAATACATGATGGTCTTGGGCCTGTTCTTCAGGATCTGCGTGGCGCGCATGCTGGGTTGCACCGACATCTCGAAATGATCGCCAGTCAGCGCCATGATGGCCCGGACGATTTCCGTGGTCATGCCGGTGAGCCGATGGTTCTCCACATAGTTGTAGGGTGCCCATTCCTCGGTAACGACCTGATATTGCCCGTGTGCGGTCGCCGGGCCGAGCAACAGGCTGAGCAGCACTGCGGCAGGCATCGAATACTTCACGTGTTCTCCTGATCAACGGTTCGCTGTTGCTGGCGAACCCAAGACAAGCATAGACCCAAACACGTGCCGGGCATCGGCGGCTGCTTCGTTATGCGAGCAATGCCTCAGTTCATTGTCGCAAGCGTGGCCGGTAGCAACTTTTACATTCCATCGCTGATAAAGTGGGCGCCCCGCCAAGACAGCGACAGCATAAGCAACGCAAAACAGGATTGAACGCTTGAACGAACAGACATTGTCCATGCGCCTTGAACGCGTGGCGGGGCTCGTGCCGACAGGGGCGCGCCTGGCCGATATCGGCTCGGACCATGGCTACCTCCCGGTGGCGTTGATCAAGCGTGGGGTGATCGCGGCGGCGGTGGCGGTAGAGGTGGCGTTGACGCCGTTCCGCGCGGCTGAGCGCACCGTGCGTGAAAGCGGCCTGGGCGAATGGATCAGCGTGCGCCTGGCCGACGGCCTGGCGGCGATCGAACCGGCGGACGGCATCACGGCGATCAGTCTGTGCGGCATGGGCGGCGAGACGATTCGCGACATTCTTGACAGCGGCAAGTGTCGCCTGAGCGGTCGGGAACGCCTGATCCTCCAGCCCAATGGCGGCGAACAGCCCTTGCGCCAATGGCTCATGGACAACGACTACCGCATCCTGTGCGAAGACGTATTGCGAGAAAACCGCTTCTACTATGAAATCATCGTCGCCGAGCGTGACGGGCCGGTGATGTACAGCGCCGAGGAGCTGTACTTCGGCCCGCTGCAAATGCAGGCCCGCAGCCCGGTATTCCTGGCCAAGTGGCAACGCATGCTGCGCCTCAAGCACAAGACCCTGGCCAATTTCGCCCAGGCGGAGCAGGCCGTGGCTGAAGAAAAAGTACAAGAGGTCGCGCGGCAGGTGCGGTGGATCAACGAGCTGCTGGCGTGAGCCCAGCGAATCTCGATGACATCCTCGATCCAATCGGCTAACGGTCCGCCGCGTCCTGTTTCAACACCAGCAACCGATAGACGCCGCCGTCATTTTCGATCCCGTGGGTGTCATGGGTGAAGCCAGGGAATGACCGGTCAAAACTCTCCAGAGCCTTGAGGTAAGCCAGCAAGGGTCCGTCCGATGGGCCTGCATTTTCCCCTGGCATCAACAGGGGGATGCCCGGTGGATACGGCACGATCCCCGTTGCCGCGATCCGACCGGCGGCCTCGTCCAGCGTCACCTGCTCGATTTCGTTTCTGACCAGTTTTTCATAGGCCCCCACGGGGCTGAACTGCGCTTGCGGCAGCGTGCCGAAAGCCTTGGCCATGGCTGCGGTGGTCTTGGTTTTTTTCATGGCGGCGAAGATCTCTTCGGCCAGGTCCTTGAGGCCCATGCCGGCATAGCGCTGTTGGTTGGCGCTCAACAGGTCGGGCAGGCACAGCTCCAGTTCGAGGTTGGCGTCGTAGTCACGCTTGAAGTCGAGCAGGGCGTTGACCAGGGTTCCCCATTTGCCTTTGGTGATGCCGATGGAAAACAGGAACAGGATGGTGAAGTCGGTGGTTTTTTCCACCACGATGCCTTGCGTGCCCAGGTAGGCGCTGAGTACACAGGCCGGGATGCCGAAGTCCAGCAGATTGCCGTCGTCGCCCATGCCAGGGCTCAGGATCGAGACCTTGATCGGATCGAGCATGCAGTAGCCGTCTTCAATGTCGCCGAAGCCGTGCCAGACCTCATTGGGGTGCAGCACCCAGCAACCGGGGTCGGCCTTGAGCCGCGCTGGATCGACCTCATGGAAGGCGATCGACTGCCCGTCCACTTGCACCATCGGCGGCTGCCAGCACGAGAAGAACCAATCGTCGTGACTGAACATCTCGCTCTGCATATGGGAAATGACCTGCCGGAAGGCGACAGCTTCTTCGATCGCCTCGCTGGTGAGGATCTGCCCGCTGGGCGCCTCCATCATCGCCGAGCTGACATCGCACGAGGCCATGATCGCGTAGTTGGGCGAGGTCGAGGCGTGCATCATGTACGACTCGTTGAAGCGCCCGTGGGGAATCGGATTGCGGCCATTGCGCACGTGGATCATCGACGCCTGGGACAGCGCAGCCAGCAGCTTGTGAGTGGACTGGGTGGCGAACACGGTCGGTTTCGACGGGTCGTGGTCGTCCGGGCTGCCGTGCATCGCAAAGCGGTCCTTGTACAGCGGGTTGAAGCGCGCGTAGCCATACCAGGCTTCGTCGAAGTGCAAGCGATCGACGCTTTGCCCCAACAGTTCCTCGACACGGGTGACGTTGTAGGTCAGGCCGTCGTAGGTGGAGTTGGTGATAATCGCGTGCACGGGTGTCGGGTCGATGTCGCTCTTGACCAACGGATTGCTGGCTATGGCGGCCTTCACGCCCTCGGCGCTGAGGGTCTGCGGCAGGATCGGGCCGATGATGCCGAAGCGGTTGCGAGTCGGCACCAGGTAGGTCGGAATTGCCCCGGACAGCGTCATCGCATGCTCGGCGGATTTGTGACAGTTGCGGTCGCACAAGGCGATCTGGTCCCGCGTCACGCTGGCCATCAGGATCACGCGGTTGGACATCGATGACCCGTTGGTGACGTAGTAGGTGCGATGGGCGCCGAAGACCTTGGCGGCATAACGCTCGCCTTGCCCGATGGGGCCGCTGTGGTCGAGCAGCGAACCCAGCTCGCCGACGGAGATGGACAGGTCCGAGCGCAGCAGGTTTTCCCCGAAGAATTCATAGAATGCCCGGCCCGCCGTGCTTTTCAGAAAGGCCGTGCCGCCGGCGTGGCCCGGCGTGTGCCATGAATATTCGTAGCTGCGGGCAAATTTCAGCAGGGCGCCGAACATCGGTGGCAACACTGCCTGGCGATAACGTTCGATCGCCGCCAGGATCCGCCCGCTCAGGAACCGGCTGGTGTCCTCGGGCAGCCAGATGAAGTCGTCGGCGTGTTGCATGACGATCAACGGCACGTTGGACGCGGTGCTGCGATCACTGATCAGGAACACCGGCACCCGGGTGTTGCGCTCGCGCAGCGCGGTCAGCAGGTCGATGCATTCGCGATGGTCTTCGCTGGTGTCTATTTCCCAGCTGAGCAGCACGCACTGGATGGCCGGGTCGGAGCTGAGGATCGACTTGGCATCGCTCAGGGTCTCGGAAGTCAGCACGCTGACGGCGCGATCCTCTACGTCACTGATCAGCTGGATCAGGGCCCGGCCGAATACGCTGCGCTTGTCGGGTGCGTTGGAGACGAGCAGGGCCAGCATCCCCAATAGATTTCGATGTTCCGTCATGGCAATGCCTCCAGGTTAGCCGGCTTCAAGTGGTTGACGGGAATGGGCTCGCCAACGATGTGCTGCGCCGCGACGGTCTGGGTCGGTACGCTGTTGTTCATGGCCTCCAGGCGGATCAGGCGGGTATTGACGTAACCGAACAGCGTGTAGCCGACGATGACCGCCACGCCGCCGAGCATCAGCGCTTGTTCGCCCGAGCTGTAGAGCGCCAGGTAACTGTAGGCCGCGGCGATGCCTGCGACGATATTGGTGACCAGAGCCTTGTTCGCCGGGACATTGGAAACCTTCTGCAGGGTCACCAGCGTCGCCATGGAGAGAATGTACGGCACCAGGTTGGTCACCACGGCGAGGTTCACCAGCGTATCGAACTGCTTGGCGAGGTCGGGACTGATGGTCAGCAGCGCCATCGCCGTCTGCATCGCCAGCAGGATCAACATGCTGATGATCGGCACGCCATGCTTGTTGGCCTTGGCGAAGATCGGCAGGAAGTAACCCGTGTCCGCCGAACTCTTGAACACCTGGGCGACGGTGAACTGCCAGCCGAGCAGGGAGCCGACGCACGCCAGCACCATCAGCCCCATGACGATGTTGCCCACCAGGGGCGTGAACATCTTGGCGAACACCAGGCCGAACGGCGCGGTGGAGGACACCAGCTCGGCGTTGTCGACGATACCGGCGATGACGTTGGTCGAGACGATGTAGATCACAGCGGCCCCGAGCGTCCCGCCGAGAACGGCGATCGGCACGTTCTTCTCGGGGTTCTCCACCGCGTCACCGTTGGCGCACGCCGACTCCAGGCCTAGGAAGGCCCAGAGCGTGATCGCCACCGATGCGCCAGCCGCTTCGTACCAGGGTTTATCGTGAGGGTTCCAACCGGCCGCATAGACACTGCTGTCGAACCAGAACCAACCAATAGTCGACACCAGCACCACCGGGGCAATGACGCCCCATACGGTCACGGCGCCGATCTTGCCGGTAACGCTTGCGCCGCCGAAATTGGCGAAGGTGGTCAGCCACAACAAGGCGATGGTTGCCAGGCCGACTTGCAGCGAGTCGAGCTGGATGCTGAAAAGCGTCTGGATATAGCCGACGGCCGTGATGCTGATCGCCACGTTGGCAATCAGCAGCGATAGGCCATAGGTGTAGTTGGTGATGTAGTTGCCGGATTTGCCAAAGGTGTATTCGGCGTATCCGCCCATGCCGCCGGTCTTTCGACTGAGCATGCCGCAGCGGGCGAACGCGTAGGCCAGCGCCAGGGAGCCCGTGGCGGTGATCAACCAGGAGAGGATGGAGATGCCGCCGACTTCGGCGAGCTTGGTGGGTAACAGGACAATGCCGGATCCCAGCATGTTGACGGCAGTCAGCATGGTGAGTTGCCCCACGCTCATTTTCTTGGCGGCTGACATTCCCTTGCCTCACATACTGAAAGTGACGGGGTTAAGTCATAGCAGAGGATCTCCAGTAAGCAAGAATCGCTCGCATCGCGATGACTCCATCTATCGAATAACCCGTGGCGAGGGAGCTTGCTTCCGCTGGCCGGCGAAGCCGTCCCCGGCGGTCTTCGGGCAGACCGCGTCGGCTGTTTGCCACTGCTATGCAGCCGAGCGGGAGCAAGCTCCCTCGCCACGGTGGGTGTGAGGATCAGCCGTCGAGCAAGGTCATCACCTCGGCACTGTAGCGCTCGCCGGCCACGGCGCCTGCGGGGGCGAAAATGGCGTCCAGATGATTCAAGTCATCGCTGCTCAGGAAAACGCTGGCGGCGGCGACGTTGCTTTCCAGGTACCGACGCTGCTTGGTGCCCGGGATCGCGGTGACATTGCTTCCCTGGGCCAGTACCCAGCCCAAGGCCAGTTGCGCGGCGCTGATGTGCTTGTCCTCGGCCATGGCCCGGATTCGTTCGACCAGGGCGAGGTTGCGATAGAAGTTGTCGGCCTCGAAACGCGGATTGAAGCGCCGATAGTCGTCGGCGGCAAAGTCCTCCGGCGTCTTCAACTCGCCCGTCAGGAAACCACGCCCCAACGGGCTGTAGGCGACAAAAGCGATTCCCAGGCGTCGGCAGGTTTCGAGCACGCCGTTGTGTTCCGGCTCCCTGGACCACAACGAATATTCGCTTTGCACCGCCGCCAGGGGATGCACGGCATGGGCCCGCTCGATTGTCTCGGCGCTGGCTTCCGAAATGCCGATGTGGCGCACCTTGCCGGCCTTGACCAATTCGGCCATGGCGCCAATCGTTTCTTCCACCGGCACCTGAGGGTCGATTCGGTGTTGATAGTAAAGATCCAGGTAATCGGTTCCGAGCCGCTTGAGGCTGCCGTCGATCGATTGCCGGACGTAATCCGGGCGACCATCGACGCCCCGGGCATGTGGATCGTCGCTGCGAACCAGGCCGAACTTGCTCGCCAGAAAAATCCCATCGCGCTTGCCGCGCAACGCCCGTCCCACCAATTGCTCGTTGGTGTGCGGCCCGTACATGTCCGCGGTGTCGAAGTGTGTTACGCCCAGTTCCACGGCGCGGTGGAGCGTGGCGATTGCCTCTGGCTCATCCGCGCCGGTGGTGTAGAAATCCGACATGCCCATGCAGCCCAAGCCGATGGCGCTGACGTGTGGGCCTTGATGGCCAAGTTGGCGGGTGATCATGAGAGTGTTCCTTTGGGTTGAGATGACGAGATCAGTCTCCTTAAATTGGTTTTATGGATAAAGCTGGTGATTTTGGTTTAACTATTCGTGATTTCTAAACAGTGAGCCGAATAATGGACCGATTACAGGCAATGCAAGTGTTCCGACGCATCGTCGAGCTGGGCGGTTTTGGCAGGGCGGCCGATGACCTGGGGCTGCCCAGGGCCACCGTCAGCTTGTTGATCCAGCAATTGGAAAGCCACTTGGGCGTGCAGTTGTTGCAGCGCACCACCCGGCAAGTGCGTGCCACCCTCGACGGCGAAGCTTATTACCAGCGCTGCGGCCACTTGTTGGAAGAACTGGACGACCTGGAAAACTCGCTCTCCACGCAACGGAGCCAACCCCGGGGCACCTTGCGCGTGGACATGCCGATCGCCTTCGGTTGCACCTGGATCGTGCCGAACCTGGCGGACTTCTATCGACGCTATCCGCAGTTGCAACTGGACCTTGGTTTCCATGATCGGCAAGTACATCTGCAACGCGAGGGGGTCGATTGCGCCATCCGGGCCGGCAATATCGTCGACCAGGCGCTGGTGGCGCGGCCGATCGTGCGGCTGCATCAAGTGACCTGCGCCAGCCCGCAGTACCTGGCTCGCGAGGGCACACCACGGCGGCCTGAAGAATTGTCCGGGCACCGCGCCGTTGGCTTCGCGTCCGGCAATGGACGTTTTTTTCCGTTCGAGTTCGAGGCAGCGGGGCAGGTGCGAGAGCTGAACATGCCTTCGGAACTGACCGTCAACAATGCCGACGCCTACGTGACGGCCTGCGAAGCGGGACTCGGCTTGATTCAGGCGCCGCGTTATCACGTGCAGCGGCAGTTGGCCGAAGGGCGCTTGGTGCAAGTGTTGACGGAACATCCAGTGCCGTCATGGCCGATTTCGGTGGTCTATCCGCCCCATCGGCAACTGTCGCCCCGGGTGCGGGTGTTTATCGACTGGGTGATCGAGTTGCTCCATGGCGAAGCGGATGCCCAAGGCGAGTTGATGATGAAGGTGTAAGGCTTGGAAAAGCACGGCGCTGCGTTGCGCTGATGGGATCCAAGACTGGCGAAGCCGCCATGAATGGCTATTTTGTAAGGTGCGAAAATTTTCTGGAGTGTCTCATCGACACATGAGGTTCAGCATGGACAACGCACACAGCAATGCAGGATTGGCCCCACGAGCAGGCACCGGGAAGACCTTCGTCGACCTTGACGGCTACAACGACACCAAGAAAATCGCGGTGGCCCCGGACGGCACGATATGGCTGGCGGGCATGACAAAGGTAGAAAAGGATTGGGAGTACGAAGGCTACCGGACCTCCCTGATGCGCTTCAATGCCGACGGCACCCTCGATACGACCTTCAGCGACGACGGCAAGACGCAGCTCCCTCACGATATTTTCCCAGGGGAAGGCTACAGTGCGGCCGTGCAGCCAGACGGGAAGTATCTGCTCGTCTACCCACAATTCACATCCGGCATCGCCATGATCCGGCTCAATACCGACGGCACGGTGGACCAGGGGTTTGGTGTCAACGGTAAGGCCATCGTGCCGGGGTCCTGGGGCGATTATGCCAGTGCCACGGTACAGCCTGACGGCAAGATCCTGGTGTCGAATCAGGACAGCTACGAGAGTCTGTTTTCGGTCAGTCGCCTCAATGCCGACGGAACGCTTGACTCGACCTTCAATGGCGGCAACGCCATCCAATTCAATATCCCGAACATGGGCGCGCTGGAAGGGTACGGATTCACCCTGCAAGCGGATGGCAAATTGCTGGTGCCGGGTTACAACGGCGAGATGGTGGTCGCGCGCTTGAATGCAGACGGCAGCCTGGACAGCAGTTTCGGCACGGACGGCCTGGTCGATACGCAGGTGGCGGGCCTGGCGGCCTCGGTCACCGTCCAGGCCGATGGCAAGATCCTGTTGGCCGGTGGCGGCGAACAAAATGGCAGCGGTTTTGATTTCAAGATCATCAGGCTGAACCAGGACGGCACTCTGGACACAAGTTTCGGCAACGCTGGCGTCGCGGTGATCGACCTGACCGGTGATCGGGACATGGCTAGGGACATTACCGTTCTGGCGGACGGGAAAATCCTGGTGGCGGGGCAGAGCACCTATTTCGGCAACGCTGATTTCAGCCTTATCCGGCTCAACCCCGATGGCACGCTCGATACCACCTTCGGCGCACTTGACGGTGTGTTGCCGGGCATCGACGGAGGGCGGGGCGATGACGTCCTGTCAGGCACCTATGTCCCGGAACGACTCAGCGGCCATGACGGTGCCGACTTGCTTGATGGCGCTGGGCAACGGGATGTGCTGGAGGGCGGAGCCGGTGCCGATGTCTTTCGGGTCAGTACGATCGGCGACAGTTATCGCACCGACAACCAGGCCGTCAGCGATCGAATCGTCGACTTCGACGCCGATCTGGATCGGATCGATTTGACGTCGCTGGGGTTCAGCGGGTTCGGCAACGGGTTGGATGGAACCCTGGCGGTGCACGTCAACGAGGCCGGAACGCGAACCTATCTGAAAAGCTTCGACGCGGACGGGCGGGGGCATCGTTTCGAATTGGTCCTGGATGGCGACGTGGCTCAGGCCCTCGATGAAACCAACGTGGTATTCGCGCCGCACCTGATCCAGGGGACCGAGTCAGCCGACCGACTGATGGGTTCGGTGGTCGGTGACCAGATTGTCGCCGGCGCCGGTAACGATGTCGTTTCGGGCGGCAATGGGCACGATGTCATCGACGGCGGGCTGGGACGCGACGTGCTCAGCGGCGGCGAGGGTTGGGATGTTTTCCGCTTCGATGCTCTCGATGACAGCTTTCGCACGGCCGAAGGCAATTTCCAGGATCGGATCATCGACTTCGATCCGCTCACGGACAAGATCGACGTGTCGGCGTTGGGCTTCACCGAGTTCTGGAGCGGCTATAACAAAACGCTGCAAGCGGTCGTCAGTGAAGACGGCCAGCGGACCTACCTGAAAAGCTATGAGGCCGATGACGAGGGGCGCCGATTCGAGGTCACCCTGGAGGGGAATGTGGCAGCGCAACTGAGCGACAAGAACTTTATCTTCGCTTCAGGTGACGAGCCCTTTGCGCAACTGCAACTCTTGGGCGTCGCGGCCCCGGAACAGTTCGGGTAGACGGTCTGCCTGCGAGTAAAAATGTCGGAACTAACGCGCTCCCGACACGATCCTTTTCCAAGGCGTATCACCGCGACCGAAAAGGAGTTGTCATGACCGTTACCGCCCATCCTATCTACCGAAGCACGCCGGGACCGCTCCATGCGGTCCTGCTTGCCGGCACGGTTCCACTGTTTCTCGGGGGCCTGCTCAGCGACATCGCTTACTACAAGACCTACCAGATCCAATGGAGCAATTTCGCCTCCTGGTTGATTGCCGGTGGGCTGCTGTTTTGTGGGCTGGCGTTGGTGTTCGCGCTGGTCAATCTGATTCGCGCGGACCACAAGGCCGGTCGTCCGGTAGGCTATTTCCTGTTGTTGCTCGTCACCTGGGTGCTGGGGCTGATCAACGCCTTCGAGCACGCCAAGGACGCCTGGGCCGCGATGCCCCAGGGCCTGGCATTGTCCGTCGTCGTGACCTTGCTGGCCTGCGTGGCGGCATGGGTCGGGCTGACCAACCTGCGTTCGGGAGGTGAGCAATGAACTCTCGCATCCCATTGACGGCCTTGAGCATGGCCCTGCTGTTGAGCGGTTGCGGAGGCGAAGGGGACGCCACGCAAGCGCGCGGTCCGGACCCGAAGTTGCCGGAGCCCCAGCGTAGCCTCCTGCCCAGCATGAAAATCGCCGAGCCGGTGGCTTGGGGTGACCAGAAGCCTACGGTGCCGCAAGGCTACGACATCACCGCCATCGCCACCGACCTGAAAATACCGCGCCAGACCCTCGTCTTGCCCAACGGCGATATCCTGGTGGCCGAAGGCAGAGGCGGAAATGCACCGAAGTTGAAGCCCAAGGATGTGATCGCCAGCGTCATCAAGGCGAAGGGCAACACGCAGGTCAAGGGCGGTAACCGCCTGACCCTGTTGCGCGACGCCGATGGCGATGGCACTTACGAGCTCAAGACTGTCTTCGCCGAAAACCTCAACGCGCCCTATGGGCTGGCGTTTGCCGACGGCAAGCTGTACGTGGCGAACCAGGATGCGCTGGTCCGCTTCGACTACCAGGAGGGCCAGACCAAGGCCAGCGGGGCGCCCGTCAAGGTCACTGATCTACCGTCGGCGATCAACCATCACTGGACCAAGGCGTTGGCCATCAGCCCCGACGGGCGCTCGCTGTATGTCGGTATCGGTTCCAACAGCAACGTCACCGAGCGTGGCATGGAAGTCGAGATCGACCGAGCGATGGTCTGGCAGATCGACGCCGAGACGGGCGCCCACAAGCCTTATGCGACCGGCCTGCGCAACCCGACGGCGTTGAAGGTCGAACCTGGTTCCGGGCAGTTGTGGGCGGTGGTCAACGAGCGGGACGAGTTAGGGCCCGACCTGGTGCCGGATTACCTGACTTCCGTGCGCGAAGGCGCGTTCTACGGGTGGCCCTATAGTTATTGGGGGCAGAACGTCGATCCACGGGCGCAGCCGCAGGATCCGCAAAAAGTCGCCGCTGCGGTCAAGCCCGACTACAGCCTGGGGTCCCACGTCGCCGCCCTGGGTGTCGATTTTTCGATTCCGGCCATGGGCGAACAGTTCGCCGAAGGGGCGTTCGTGGGTGAGCACGGCAGTTGGAACCGTGACCAGCCTGTGGGCTACAAGGTGATCTTCGTGCCGTTCAGCAACGGGCGGCCCGCCGGTGAGCCGGTGGATTTCGCGACTGGCTTTCGCGGGTCCGATGGCAAGACCCGAGGGCGGCCAGTGGGTGTGACGGTCGATCCTCGGGGTGCCTTGATCATCGCCGACGACCTCGCGAACACGGTCTGGCGTGTAACCCGCAAGCCATGATCCCCAAGCCCGGGGCGGATCGTCGTCCCGGGCAATCTCCATGACTGACTAAGCGGAAACACTGTTCGACCGGTTTTTTGCGCCTTCAGAACGGGCCCAGTTTAAGTGGGTACTGGATGACGATGTACAGCCTGTCGATGTCATCGCCGGCCTGGGCGCTGTTGGCGCGATGGGTGACGTGGGACAGCTGCAACGACAAGTTCTTGGCCGGGCCTGACGGCACGAGATAGCGCAGGTCGATGTCGCGTTCCCAATGTCGGCCGCCGTCTCCCTGCTGCGGGACGTAGTTGCCGATGTTGCCGTCGTACGGGTTGTAGGCGCCGCCCCGGGGAGCATGGCTGCCATCTATCCCGCGCCCTGTCACGTAGCGGGCCATGAAGCTAAGGCCGGGAACGCCCATGGCGCCCAGGTCAAGGTCGTAGCGTGCCTGCCAGGAGCGTTCGCCCGGGCCATTGAAGTCGGCATATTTGATCGAATTGGCCAAGTAGATGGAGTCGCCGCCGACGAAGTCGAAAGGCGTGTCGCCGCGGACTTTCTGATAGGCCAGGGTGAATGCCTGGGCCTCGCGTCGGTATTTGCCCGCGAGGCTGAATGCCGTGTTGTCGATGGCCCCGGCACTGGCTTGGCCGTGGTCGCGGGTGTAATACAGGTTGCCGTCCAGGAACAGGTCGCCAGCGGTTGCGTGCAGATTGCCGTAGTACTGGCGCCAGGTGTCGCTCAGTTCGGAGGCGTAGAGCGCGCCGCCCACTCGCTGGCCGCTGAAAAGATCGGCACCGATGAAATCGATGCTGGCGTGTCGGGTGGTTGCCCCGTAGCCGGAAAAATCTCCCTTGGCGGTGGACGCATCCTGATTCTTGAACGCGCTGAAATGACCGGCCTGGAGATCGACCCCGTCGATCTCCCGACTGGTGAGGAGTGCGCCGCTGGCGTATTCCGGTTGCAGGCGTTTGTCCGCAGTGTCGAATACCGGCGTCGCCACGGTCATTTCGCCCAGTGCCAGGGTGGTTCGCGACAGGTTGAATTTCAGCGCGCCGCCGGCGCTGGAATATTGATCCTCGCTACGGCCGTCGCTGTCCAGCGGCAGCAATCCCGTTCCGGCGTGGCCCTTGCCGCCGTCCAGTTTCAAGCCCAGGAACCCGTGGGCGTCGATGCCTACGCCGAGGATGCCGGGGGTGAAGCCAGACTCGAACGTGGCGATGAATCCTTGCGCCCATTCCTTCTTGTAGCTTTGGCCCGCCGGGGTAGGGGACCGGTAGTCACTGTTGAGGTAAAAGTTGCGGCTCAGTACCTCCAGCGACGCCCCTTCCAAGAGGCCGGGCGCCGCCAGTGCTGGGGCGTTTGCTGTCAGCAGGGCGAGGAACCAGAGCGGCTTCAGCGTAAACGTCGCTTGCCCGGGGGCGATCAGGTTTTTCGTGACAGGCGACATGGATGATTTCCAGATAACAGAGGCTCGCGCGATCACCCAGGCTCTCCCGCGTGCAGTAACGTGCGCAGCATGCGGGATCGCCAGGCGAACGGGCTGATGCCTTCGCTATGGGTGAAGATGTGGCAGAAGTGCGCCTGGTCGCAAAAACCGCATTCCTGACTGATTTGCGTGAGGGTCAGGTCGGTGGTCTGCATCAGGCGCTTGGCGCGCATGATGCGCTGGCCCCGGATCCAGGCTTGAGGGGACTGACCGGTGCTGGCCTTGAACGCTCGGGAAAAGTGACTACGGGAAAGCGCGCACGCCTCGGCCAGCCGGGCTATTGCCAATGTTTCACCGAGGCCGTCGAAGATCATTTTCTTGACCAGGCTTTCACGCCAGGGCGAAAGGCCGCCGTGGTTGGATTTTTGCAACGGCGTAAGGGGCGTCCTGACGGCGGTGAGCGATGGATGAGCCATGACATGAATTCCGTGCCAGCGGGAAGCACGTCGATGTGCAGCGCTCTGGGGCGCGCGTCCCGCTTTAGAAGGTCTGCAGAGAGCCTCCATTTTTGGTGACGCCGCGCGCGGGTGCGAGTTAATCGTTGTTAATTACGTTCAGACAATCGAATGAACGCCTGATTTGACCCACCGGTCATACGATAACGGACCCGATAGCACTCCAGAAAGCCGCGCCCGTGCCGACTCAAGGGTATTGCCTATAGTTTCTGCTTCACAGGGACGCCCGCTGACGCGACGGAACACAGATCATGACCCAATCTTCTTCCCATCCCAACTTCAAGTCCCTTGGCTGCGCCGAGTGTCGTGACCACGAGGCGCTGGGGTTCGAATTCACCATGGCGTTCCAACCCATCTTCAATGTCCGCACGCGCCAGGCATTTGCGTACGAGGCGTTGGTCCGAGGCCTGAAGGGTGAGTCGGCCGGCCATATTCTGGGGCTGGTGAACGACAGCAACCGCTACCGATTCGACCAGGCCTGTCGCGTGAAGGCCATCGAAGAAGCCGCTCGGCTGGGTATCCTGGAGATTCCCGGTTGCCTGCTCAGCATCAACTTCCTGCCCAACGCCGTTTACCGGGCCGAGACCTGCATTCGCGCAACCCTGGAGGCTGCGCGTCAGACCGGCTTTCCGCCAGACAGGCTGATGTTCGAAGTGACGGAAGGCGAGCGTGTCGACGACCCGGATCACTTGAAATCGATTTTCATGGAATATGAGCGCCAGGGTTTCACCACGGCCATCGATGATTTCGGGTCTGGCTACTCAGGGCTCAACCTGTTGGCGCTGTTCCAACCCCAGGTGCTGAAAATCGACATGGCGCTGACCCGAGGCATCGATCACGATCCGGTCAAGCGTGCCATCGTCGAGGGGATCATCCTGGTCGCCAACCGGCTGGGGATTACCATCATTGCCGAGGGCGTCGAGACGCGCGAAGAGAGCGCTACGCTGCTGGCGATGGGCATCGAGTTGATGCAAGGATTTCTTTATGCGCGGCCCGAAATCGGCCGGCTGGCGGTCGGAAGCTTTGATTAACCGATAGCTTGAAGCAATGGTGACGCAGGCCTCACCGGGGTGGGCCTGCTTTTACCAGGGCGGTGCTGTTGTGGTTACAACGGCGGAGTCCGCGGCGGGATCATCCGTTTCGATCCCAGCGACTCGAACGCCGAAGCCAGCTGCAACAGCTTCGAATCGTCATAGGCTCGGCCGGCGAACGTCAGGCCGACAGGCATGCCGATGTCTGCCATGACGCCCATCGGCACGGTGACGGTGGGCACGCCCAGGTGGCGGATGGCGAGGTTGCCGTTGGCGACCCAGACCCCATTGCTCCAGGCGATGTCGGCCGAGGCTGGATTGACGTCCGCGTCCGCTGGGCCGACGTCGGCCACCGTGGGGAAAATCACCGCATCGAGGCCCAGGCGCGCCATCCAATCTTCCAGGTCGATCCGGCGCGTCTCTTCGAGACCTCGCAAGCCATCAGGCAAGGTAGGAATCTGGTCCCACGGCGTGATTCCGCGCTGGGCCATCTTCACGTACTCGTCCATGCCGGCGGCAAGGTCGTCCTCGCGGTTGGGCAGGGTGCCAGGGTCGTGGGGGAAAATCAGCGGTCCGTCGACGTCGGCCAGGCGATTGAGTTTCGGATCACCGTTGGCCCGCAGGAAATCATCGAATGCCCAGGCCGATAGATCCCACAATTCGTGGTGCAGGAACTCCTTGGACACCAGGCCGCGGGTGAACACGGTCGGCGCGCCAGGGCGATCACCCTCGCAGTTGGATACCAACGGGAAATCCACCTCGATCACCTCGGCGCCTTGGGCTTGCAGAGCCTTGCGCGCTTCTTCCCAAAGAGCGATCACCGACGGGCGCGTGATGATGCGCTGGCCGGTCGGGCCACCGATCCCTGGCTTTTCGGCCGTGCCCGCCTCGGGGTCGGCGTTGATGTACATGCGCGGGACCCCAAAGCGCACGCCGGCCAGCACCTGCGGTTTGGCGGCAAGGCTTTGGTAGGACGCGGGACGAACGGAATCGACGGAGGGAATCGGCACCCAAGGTTGCAGGCGCCACAGGTCTCCGCGGGTGTCGGGGTCATTGGCCACCACCACGTCAAGCACTTCGAGCAGGTCGGCCATGGTCCTGGCGAAGGGCACGACAACGTCCATGGTCGGCGTCAACGGCCAATTGCCGCGCACCGAGATCACTCCCCGCGAAGGCGTGTAGGCGCACAGCCCGTTGTTGGACGCGGGCCCGCGTCCGCTGGACCAGGTTTCTTCGGCGAGGCCAAAGGCGGCAAAGCTGGCGGCGGTGGCGGTGCCCGCACCGTTGGACGAGCCGGAGGCAAAGGGCGCGGTGAGGTAGTCACCGTTGTACGGGCTTTCGGCGCGGCCATACACGCCGCGTTGCATGCCGCCGTTCGCCATCGGCGGCATGTTGGTCTTGCCCAGGCAAATGGCCCCGGCGGCGCGCAGCCGCTCGACGGTGAAGGCGTCGCGATAGGCAACCAGGTCCTTGAAGGCCGGGCTGCCAGAGGCAGCGGTCAGGCCCTTCACCAGGTAACTGTCCTTGGCCGTGTAAGGAATGCCGTCGAGCGGGCCCAGTGTCTGGCCCTTGGCCCGACGGGTATCCGACGCCTTCGCCTCTTGCAGCGCGTCGGGGTTGCGAACCACCACGGCGTTGAGGGCCGTGGGCGTTTCGGGGCCGTCGTAGGCGTCGATTCGGGCAAGGTAGGCCTGGACCAGTTCGACCGCCGTGGTCTGGCCGGATTCGAGCGCAGCCCGGAGTTGGGCGATGGAGACTTCGGTGATTTCAATCATGCGATGACCGCTGCGGCTGGCGAATGACGTGATGCGAGGCTTGGTTCGAACGAAGTTCGGGTGGCTTCACGTCTTTCAAAATGGGTTCTGATATCGGTTGCAGACTTTACTACGAGAGCGCCGGCCATTCACGAGGAATGTCCCGTGGCGTGGCAGCCGTTGTCACTGACCGTCCGAGGGGACGTGCGGTAATCGAGCGTTCTTGACAACAGATTCGTGGGCGCGAATACTTCCGCCTAAATTCATATAGATGACTAGATAACAAGGTAGATAACGTCTGATGAACCCACTCCCCAGCGATGCCCGCTTGCCGCTCTATCAACGTTTGCGCGACCAATTGGCCGAGCAGATTGCCAACAATCGCTGGCGTCCGGGGGAGGCGATTCCCACCGAGGCGGCGCTTTCAGCCGAATACCAACTGTCCACCGGGACGGTGCGCAAGGCGATCGATGCGTTGGTCAGCGAAGGCGTCCTGGAGCGTCAGCAGGGCCGAGGCACCTTCATTCGTCGCCCTCAGTTCCAGTCGTCGTTGTTTCGTTTCTTCCGTTTTCAGTCCGCGTCCGGGGAGCGCCGGGTTCCAGAGAGCCGCATCTTGTCGGTAGAGCCGGTGGCGGCGCCGTCAGCCGTAGCCCAGGCGTTGGGGCTGCCGGTGGAGGCGGCGGTGATTCGTATCGTGCGGGTGCGTCTGCTGGACGTCGAGCCCGTGCTCGCCGAAGAGATCTGGCTGCCTCGCAGCCGATTCCAGCCGTTGCTGGAAATCGACCTGAACCACAAAGGCCCGTTGCTTTATCCCATCTATGAAGAGACCTGCGGGCAGGTTGTCGCTTATGCGCAGGAAACCCTCACCGCCGAGTCAGTCAACGACGTGCATGCCCGCTTGTTGCAAGTGCCGGTCAACAGCCCGGTGGTGGTAATCGAGCGTCTGGCCCGTGATTACGCGGGCAACCCGCTGGAGTGGCGACGTTCGCGCGGGCATGCCGAGCATTTCCGCTACAGCGTAGAGATTCGTTGACCCCACCGGGTTAGCGGATCGTCCGGCAGCAAATACCGCTGCCCTTGCCGTTTGTGTTTTTCCTGACTGGCCTTGCAGCGGCACGGTTCGCGCTCGGCTGCCTTTCGTTCCACCTACAAGGATAAAAATCATGTTCAGTTGGTATCGGCAAATCACCTCCCGGGAGCGTAAGACGTTCTGGGCCTGTTTCGGCGGATGGTCCCTCGACGCGCTGGAAGTTCAGATGTTCGGCCTGGCGATCCCGGCGCTGATCGCCGCGTTCGCCTTGTCCAAAGGCGATGCGGGGCTGATCAGCGGGGTCACGCTGGTGACCTCGGCCCTGGGTGGCTGGGTGGGCGGGACGCTGTCCGATCGCTACGGGCGGGTGCGCACGCTGCAGTGGATGATCCTGTGGTTTTCGTTCTTCACCTTCCTGTCGGCGTTCGTCACTGGCTTCCATCAATTGTTGATCGTCAAGGCCCTGCAAGGCTTCGGGATCGGTGGCGAATGGGCCGCCGGCGCGGTGCTGATGGCCGAGACGATCAATCCGAAATACCGCGGCAAGGTCATGGGCACGGTGCAGAGTGCCTGGGCGGTGGGCTGGGGGTTGGCGGTGGGCGTCTTTACGCTGATCTATTCCCTGGTGCCGCAGGACATGGCCTGGCGGCTGATGTTCATCGTCGGCCTGCTGCCGTCGTTCCTGATCATCTGGGTGCGTCGCAACGTCGAGGAGCCGGACAGCTTCCAGCGCCTGCAAAAGGAACAGGCCATTCCCCAGAGTTTTTTCAAGTCCCTGGGCGGTATCTTTCGCCCTGAGTTGATTCGCGTGACATTGTTCGGTGGCTTGCTGGGGTTGGGGGCACACGGCGGTTACCACGCGGTGATGACGTGGCTGCCCACGTTCCTCAAGACCGAACGCAACCTGTCGGTGCTCAACTCCGGCGGCTACCTGGCGGTGATCATCTTCGCCTTCTGGTGTGGCTGTGTGGTCAGCGGGCTGCTGATCGATCGCATCGGCCGACGCAAGAACATCCTGCTGTTTGCGCTGTGCTGCGTCGTGACGGTGCAGTGCTACGTGTTCCTGCCGCTGACCAATACCCAGATGTTGTTCCTGGGTTTCCCCCTCGGCTTTTTCGCGGCCGGCATTCCGGCCAGTCTCGGGGCGTTTTTCAACGAGTTGTACCCGGCGGATGTGCGCGGCGCCGGTGTCGGCTTTTGCTACAACTTCGGCCGGGTCCTCTCGGCGCTGTTTCCGTTCCTGGTTGGTCATATGAGCGACTCCATGTCCCTGGGGTCGGCCATCGGCATCGACGCCGGCATTGCCTACGGCGTAGCGGTGCTTGCGGCGCTTTGCCTGCCGGAAACCCGAGGCCGGAGCCTTGAGGCCACGGCGCCGCCTGCGCCGGACGTAGCGCCTGGCACCGAGAGCGCCCGGGCCTGATCACTGCTTATTTTTGAAAGATGAAGACCAATGGTTGATACCTGCACTACGCCGATCACCGGCATCGACAGCCATGCCCATGTGTTCAGCCGTGAACTGGAGCTGGCTGCGGTGCGGCGCTACACACCGGATTATGACGCCACGCTTGCGCAATACCTGGATCACCTGCGTTCCCACGGCCTGAGCCATGGGGTATTGGTCCAGCCGAGCTTTCTCGGCACCGATAACCGTTACCTGCTGGCCGCCCTCCGGCAGGCGCCGGGGCAACTGCGCGGCGTTGTGGTGGTGGAACCCGAGATCAGCCGGACCGTGCTGAATGAAATGGCACGGCTGGGCGTGGTCGGCGTTCGCTTGAACCTGATGGGCAGGGCCGTGCCTGATTTTTGCGAGACAAGGTGGAAAGGCTTCCTGGCGCATCTTGCCGAGTTGGACTGGCATGTGGAACTGCATGCGCCGGTCGACCAACTGGCCGGGTTGATCAGCCAACTGATCCCTTTTGGCATCCGCCTGGTGGTCGACCATTTCGGTCGTCCGGATGCCC
The DNA here is from genome assembly GCF_054130985.1 of Pseudomonas sp. R4-84. Classification (NCBI taxonomy): domain Bacteria; kingdom Pseudomonadati; phylum Pseudomonadota; class Gammaproteobacteria; order Pseudomonadales; family Pseudomonadaceae; genus Pseudomonas; species Pseudomonas sp. R4-84. The sequence goes on along the minus strand of NZ_CP096390.1, from coordinate 2,964,797 downwards.
GTCTGGGCCTCGACCAACCGGGTTTCGCCGAGCTGCTTGAGTTGGGGCTCGGCGGGCAAGTCTGGATGAAGGTCTCGGGCATCTACCGATTGGCGGGGACGGATCGAGAAAATCTCGACTTCGCCCGCTCCGCGTTGGCGATGCTGGAGCAGAGCCTGGGCCCTCATCGGATGGTGTGGGGCAGCGATTGGCCACATACACAACATGAAGGCGTCGTGGGCTTCGACACCGTGGTTCGGCAGTTGCGGGCTTTGCAATGCCCGGCGCCGCTCTTGCGCGCGCTCATGGTGGAAACCCCCCGCACATTATTCAAGTTTTAAGACGCGCCCGCCGGTATGGCGAACTTTCCTGAACTCGTAGGCTGAATAAACATCTAGTATCTATTGCAGCTGCATGAAAAAATCCGCGCCGGCATATTTATAAGGAGTTATCCGGGCCGGGATCACGACTCAGGTTGAAGCCTGAGTCGTTGTGTAGCAGGCATTCAGCCAGGCGGATTGAGGATCAACCATGTCGAATATAGAAGCGTTTCCCACGGGGACGCGCACGCCGAGCGAGTATGAAAGCCTTGTGGCAACGGGCGCCAGCGCACTTGATGCGATTCCTGGCGCGGTGTACCTGTGCGATCACAACGGCTGGCTGGTGCGGCACAACAGCGAGGCGGCCGCCATGTGGGGGCGGACGCCGATTCTGGGGGAGGGCGGTGATCGTTTCTGCGGTTCCTACCGTTTGTTCCTGCCCGACGGCACTCCGCTTGCCTTCGAAGACTGCCCGATGGCCACAGCCCTCGTCACGGGTGAGGCAACGCGCAACCAGGAAGTGTTCATCGAGCGTCCGGATGGATCGCGATTCATTGCCCTGGTGAATATCAGGCCGTTGAAAGACTCCCAAGGCATCATCCAAGGGGCGATCAACTGCTTCCAGGACATTTCGGCGCAGCATGCCTTGGCCGAAGAGTTGCGACGCAAGAATGAGGACCTTGAAGATTTCTTCGAGAACAGCGCCGTGGGCCTCCACATCGTCAGTGGTGAAGGCATCATCCTGCGCGCCAACAAGGCCGAACTGGCCTTGCTGGGTTATTCGCCGGAGGAATACATCGGCCGTAGCATCACCGATTTCCATGCCGACGAGCCGGTCATCAGCGACATCCTGAACAAGCTCGGCAGCGGTCAATGCCTGCAGGATTACCCGGCGCGCCTGAAGGCCAAGGACGGCTCGATCAAGCATGTCACCATCACGTCCAACGGCCGGTTCGAAGAGGGAAAACTGTTCAATACGCGGTGCTTTACGGTGGATATGACCAGTGTCCACGTGGCCGAGACGGCGCGCCAGGAGAGCGACGACAGACTCCTGGCGACTTACCAAGCGGCGACGATCGGCATTGCCGAGTCCGGCGCGGATGGCCGGCTGCTGCGCGTCAACGACGCCCTCTGCAACATGCTGGGCCGCACGCGCGAAGAGCTATTGGAAATGACATTCCTGGACTACACGCATAGGGACAGTACCGACGAGGATGCAGCCCTCTATGCACGCCAGGTGGCGGGTGAACTGGACAATTACGTGCTGCGCAAGCGCGCCTTCAAGCCCGATGGCGAGACCGTCTACCTGGACATCCACAGCTCGTCCGTGCGCGACGCCAATGGCGCGTTTCGGTATGGGGTCCGGATACTGCAGGACGTCACGCTGGCGCGTCGCATGGAAAATCAGATCCGCGACAGCGAGCGGCATATGCGCAACCTGCTCGAGGCCCTGCCGGCGGCTGTCTACACCACCGATGCTCAAGGCCGTATCACCTTTTTCAACCGCGCAGCGGTGGAGTTGTCGGGACAAACACCACAGTTGGGCGACCTTTGGTGCGTGACCTGGAAATTGTTCACCACCGACGGGACCTTCCTGCCCCACGACCAATGCCCGATGGCAGTCGCGCTGAAGGAAAACCGGCCGATACGCGGGGTCGAAGCCGTCGCGGAGCGGCCCGACGGCACACGGGTGCCGTTCGCCCCGTACCCTACGCCGCTGCACGATGCCGAGGGCAACCTGGTGGGCGCCATCAACATGCTGGTGGATATCTCCGAGCGAAAACAAGCGGAAGACCGGCAAAAAACCCTGATCGACGAGCTCAACCATCGGGTCAAGAACACCTTGGCCACGGTGCAATCCCTGGCGGCCCAGACGGCACGCAACGCAGAAAGCGCCAAGGACGGTTACAACCGGTTCGAAGCGCGGCTGCTCGCGTTGTCCCGCGCCCATGACCTGCTGACGAGGCGGCATTGGGGCCATACGGCCCTGGGGTCCCTGGCCCAGGAGGTGCTCATGCCCATTTTCGGCACTGATTCTGACCGTATCACGATCGAGGGTGATCCCATTGACGTCGATACCCGGGTCGCGCTCGGCCTCACGATGACGCTCAACGAATTGGCGATCAACGCCCTCAAATACGGTTCGATGTCCGTCGAGACGGGCCGCCTTTCAGTGAGCTGGAATGTCCAGCCGCAATCAAACGGCGTGTTGCTGACCGTGGACTGGCGCGAGCAAGACGGACCGCCAGTGTCGCAACCGGAACGCGAGGGTTTGGGTTCGCGATTGATGAAGCGCTGCATCGAACGCGACCTGGGTGGAATATTTGTGCTGACCTTCGCGCCTGAAGGCGTGCTCTGCCGGTTCTCCTTCATGGTTCCCGAGCACCACGCATGACGATATTTGCCGGGATCAAGGTGTTGCTCGTCGAGGATGAAGGCACAGTCGCCATGCTGATCGAGGAAATGCTCGAAGAGCAGGGGTGCGAGGTGGTGGCCTCCATCCCGCGGCTTGCCATGGCCCGGGAAGCGGCGGGGACGGTTGAGGTCGATCTGGCGATCCTGGACGTCAACCTGGCCGGAGAACGGGTTTTTCCGGTGGCTGAAATCCTTCGTGATCGTAAAATTCCTTTTTTATTCAGCACCGGATACGGCGCCAGCGGCCTGCCCGCCGAGTTTGCCCAGTGCCCGGTGTTGCACAAGCCGTTTTCGGAAAACGAGTTGCAGCGAAAAATCGCGCTGACCCTGCAAGAACGCAACGCCATGCCAGGGCCGATATCGGCGGCTCTGAAACCCAAGGAGCAACCATGAGTCTGCACGGCCAATACGATTCCCAGAACATTTTCGCGATGATCCTTCGTGGCGAAGCACCGGCCTACAAGATCTACGAAGATGACGATGTGCTGGCCTTCCTCGACATCTTTCCCCAGTCCCGGGGCCATGTGCTAGTCATTCCAAAGGGGGCCCAGGCGCGCAATATCCTCGACGTCGACCCGGCAATCCTTGGCAAGATGATGGCAGCGGTACAACGCCTGACCCGCATCATCGTCGACGAGTTGCAACCCGACGGCGTGCAAATCGCCCAATTCAACGGCGCGCCGGCGGGGCAGACGGTCTTTCACATCCATGTGCACATCGTTCCGCGCTGGGAAGGACAGGCGCCTGGCGTACATGGGCAAGGGAAAGCCGATCCGCAGGAGCTTGAGGCGTTGCAGGCGCGGTTGGTGGAGCGGATTCGCTCGAGGGCCTGATGGGGCGTAGTGCTTGTCCTCACCGCAGCGGAACGTACACATCGGTTTGCCATTGATCTCGTGGTGTCTCGGGATAGGCGCTCAGGTAGTGGAAAAACAGCGGCTGGTCACGAAGTTCCTCGCCGCTTGCGGGTAGCCATTCACGGTAGATCGGATAGATCGTTTCGCCGATATGATCAGGCGATCCGGCGTGGCGGACCACTGCGTAGCGACCGCCGGGGATGACCATCGGCTGAACACCGAACGCGTTCGGCGCCACTTCCTCATCAATCTCGCCGCAGATCGCGAAGCGGAAGTCGTGTGGCGGTGTGGTGTCGGGGTTGCCGTAGGGAATGCCAAACGTACGGCTTGATGCCACGGGCGACTGCCCGCTACGCATACGCCATTCGATGAACCGGTCCACGCTTTCGCTGACGAGCCCGGCCGGGCCGCGATGTTCAAGCGCCGCAATCCTGACTTCAGGGAACTCGATGATTCGAACTTGCATAAAGATACTCCGTGAGAAATGGGGGATGGCAAACACCGTACTCCAGACCTGCCAGTTGGGTTTCTTCCTGAACGCGCTTGGCGCCATGCCGAACGCTCGGCCAAACGCTCGACAGAACGCCTCGGGGCTTTTAAAGCCCGCATCCAATGCGGCATCCAGTACCGAGTACCCAGCAAAGGCAACCAATTGATGTGCCGCGCGTCGTAGCCGCATCAGCTGCACATAACGTGAAACGGGCACGCCCATGAACGCCGTGAATTGTCGATGGAAGTGAAACACCGAGAAGTTCGCCACATCACTCAACGTTTTCACCGAGAGATCACCTTCGAGATTGGCGTCGATGTAGGCGAGGACGGCGTCGAAGCGTCTTTTATAGGTGGAGGTCTTTGGCAAGTCGGGCACGGATCAGGGCTCTTGGAAACGGGTCGGGCCTAGAGTCGACTATACGCCGCGAGCCCGCCTAGCCGCTTTTGCTAAAAGAACAGGCGGGGACTACGAACGCGGACGGCAAAAATTACCCCGCCCGCCATTATCACCGCGTGTTACGCGGGTCCGATATGCACGCGGTACCGGATATGTCGATCGAATCGGTCTTCCGGATTTTCATAGGCTTCCAGCTTTTCCAGGAAGCCTATGCGCTCAAGACCGGCCAAGTCCTCTAGCGTCCAGTCAAACGGGAAGTCGCCGGAGAACGTCTTGCCTTGATGTTCAACCCAGTGATTGACCGGGAAGGGCATGTAGCCGAGCCACTCTGATTGATAGGTGATTTCATCAGATTGGCTCGTGGTCACAACGGCTCGGATCAGCTTCTTGATAATTGCTAGGCGTTCGTCCATGGGTTTTTCGAACCTGGTTGCCGATATATCACTTCAGGCTGTTCTGAAAGAAACTCATCAACTTGTCAAACGGAATCAGATCGACCCGATCATAAAGATCCACATGCCCGGCCCCAGGGATGATCACCAGTTCCTTGGGCTGGCCGGCAAGTTTATAGGCCTCTTCGCTGAACTCCCTGGAGTGGGCATCGGCGCCGGCAATGAAGAGCATCGGATGAGGTGAAATGGTCTCGATGTCATTGAGCGGGTAGAAGTTCATGAACTTGATGTTGCTGGTGAGCGTGGGGTGCGTAGTCAAGTCCCTGGACGAGCCGGATGGCGTGAACTCGCCGCGTGGGGTGCGGTAGAAGTCGAAGAATTCGCGTTGGATAGGGTGGGTGTTTTCATCCAGCTTGTGCACCGTACCGCTGGTGTACAGCGTTTCACCGCCGGCGAACTCGACGTTACGCTGCTGCGTTGCCTGAGCGATGATGGCTCGGCGTTGATCGAGCGTCTGGGAATGCTTCAACCCGTTGCGATTGACGCCGCCCATGTCATACATGCTCACGGTGGCGATGGCCTTCATGCGCGGGTCGATCTTGGCGGCACTGATCACGAAGCTGCCGCTGCCACAGATACCGAGGGCGCCAATCCGTTCCTTGTCGACGAAAGGTTGGGCACTGAGATAGTCCACCGCCGCGCTGAAGTCCTCGGCGTAGATATCCGGCGAGACCGCGTTGCGTGGCCGACCCTCGCTTTCGCCCCAGAACGACAGGTCGAGAGAGAGGGTCACGAAGCCTTTTTCCGCCATCTTCGTGGCATATAGATTCGCGCTCTGTTCCTTCACCGCGCCCATTGGATGGCCCACGACAATTGCCGGATTGCTTGTCTTGCCGTTGAGTTTTTTCGGGATGAACAGGTTGCCTGCCACCTTCATCTGGTACTGGTTCCTGAAGCTGACCTTTTTCACGGTCACTTCGTCGCTGGTGTAGAAATTGTCTGCGCCGTTGGACATATCGGCTCCTATCGCTGAAAGAGACGTGACGAAAAGCGTTAATAGGACGAGGATCTTTTTCATGGGTGGACCTGTCGATGCGGGTTATCAATCGTGGGAGAACGTCACTCGCACGGTGCCTGGGCCCAATGCCTGAGCGAGTCCCGAGGTGTCGTTCACGTGACCGAGGCGCGTATAGGCGTAGGTCGAGTCGAAATCCTTGTAGAACATGACCAGGGTGTCCTTGCCGTACAGCATCAGGTCGCCGTTGCGGATGGTTCCCGGCCTGCTCGCCGTGGCGGGCAGCGTTTGGGGGAGGGTGGCGTATTTCTCGTTGCGATTGAGATCGCTCATCTCCAGTGCCAGTGGCGATAGCGCGACAAATCTCTGGGCAGCGGCGTTGTCAGCCACGGTAATGGCGAAACGCTGTTCACCCACGGTCATCCACATTGCCGTTTTCTCCGTGAGGGAAGATGCCAACGCAGCACCGTTGAGCGTTGCGTGATTCGCAAGTACGAGCATGACCAGCAGCAACACAAGCCGGACCGACCTTATCGCCGTTGTGCAGGGGTTCTTTTTCATAGGGGCCATGGTGACCTGCGCACAGTAAAGCGACTAGCTAATGAATGCTTAACAAGGCTATAAGCAAAGCTAATCAAACTGCTTGAAGTGCTTTCGCCATGGTCAAAAGAAATCTCAACGATCTGTTGTCTTTCGTCACCGTGGCGAGGGAGGGCAGCTTCACCCGGGCTGCCGGCGCATTGGGCGTCACCCAATCGGCGCTGAGCCAGGCGATCAGTGGGCTGGAGGCACGCCTGCAGATCCGCCTGCTCACGCGCACCACCCGCAGCGTGTCGCCGACCATTGCGGGGGAGCGCCTGCTGCAGGCCATCGGCAATCGTTTCGATGAGATCGAAGCTGAGCTGGCTATGCTCACGGAAATGCGCGACAAGCCCGCAGGCATTGTTCGCATCACCTGCGGCGACCACGTCTTGCGCACCACTTTGCTGCCGAAACTGACTGGGTTGCTGCATGACTATCCGGACATCAACGTTGAATTTGACGTCAGTTACGGCTTCCGTGACATCGTCGCGGACCGTTTCGATGCCGGGGTACGCTTGGGCGACACCATCGACAAGGACATGGTGGCAGTGCCGATAGGTCCTGAATTGCGAATGGCTGCGGTGGCTGCGCCTGGTTACTTCGACACCCGCGCCATTCCCAAGAGCCCCCGCGACCTGCTCGGCCATCGCTGTATCAACCAGCGCATGCCGACTTCTGGCGGGCTTTATGTCTGGGATTTCGAGCGGCGCGGCAAGCAGGTCAACGTCCGAGTAGACGGCCAGCTCATCTTCAATACCTCGACCCACATCGTTGACGCCGCGTTGGCCGGACTGGGCATTGCGTACCTGCCCGAAGAGGAATTCGAACCGCACCTGGAGGCGGGCCGGCTGGTGCGCGTACTGGAGGATTGGTGCCCACCATTTCCAGGCTACTATCTGTACTATCCCAGCCGACGGCAGCCTTCGCCTGCCTTTACCCTGGTTGCCAATGCATTGCGCAACGTCTGAGAGTAAAACGCTACGCCAGTCAGCCGGAACCTATGCATCGTCTCAAGCGAGGTAGATCGATAGGTCATTTCGGCGCGAGTGTTTTGGTCAGGATGTGTTGCTTTTGTGGCGAGACGGGAGTCCTTTTTTCGCGGAGATCTGTGGGCTGATAAGAACTGTTGTTGCACTGAAACCGGGCGCTCCAATACCTCTAAAGAAACGTTACGGCTTGGAGAAAGCCGTAACGTTAGTGACTCATATACTAGTTCTTATGAGAATCTCGATATCCACCAAGTGATATAGGCTTCAAGGTGATTGTTTGACCATGATATGTATTTCAACCCTTGGTGGTTGGTCAGGTGTTTTACAGTCAGCGCCTCGGATTTACTTGCTGGATACCTTTCAAATACCGTATCTGAAGCTTTTGGGAAGTAGGAAATGGCAAATAATCGTCCATTTATAAAGCTGAATTGCGCGGATCCAGTATCGTTGTCTATTTTATAGTTGGATACTTCAAGTATTTTTAAAGAAAATTTTTTTCGTAGAAGGCCGCTGTTCTTTTCTGAGCTTTCTAGGATTACTGGCTTGTAGCCTTCCGCCTCAAGAAAACTCAATGTCTGATCAACAAAGCTGCAGCTATTTAAGTTGTTTGTTAGCAGAGGTGGAGTGCCCTCGCAAGCAAGTTCAATGTTTACGGGTTCTTTGTATCTGAGTTGAAAGGCAGCAAAAAATACAACCGCTAGAGCAACCAATACTGCTGTTCTTTTCGATATTTTAAGAATGATGTTAATAGTATGCACCTTCAGAGCTTGCCTCTGTCCTTAAAATTCCATTGTTAAGAAATGTCATGCAGCTTTGGGGGCAGTTTTCTGGGGGGTTGTTGCCCTTGGCTGCGCATATACCTGCTTGGTTGTTAAAATCATCCATGGCTCTTTCGCTGGGATTTTGTCCAAAATTGGATATTTCATTTGCCCAGCCTGCGAACTGGCTTACTGTTTCTCCCCAGTTCGATGAGGCGATCATGCAGGATGCAACACAATGTCTATACGCATCTTGAGGCCCATTGTGCATGCCAGGTAATTTACTATTTTGCGCTTCGGTTTCAGCTTTTGTGGACCACTCAAAAATAGATTCCAAGCCTAATGGGTCAACCTGTTTTAGCGGATTGCCATTTACATAGCTGTAGGTGTTCAGTCCGCCCGCCAACCCAATCGGATCACTCTGCACATAGCGTCCAGTTTTAGGGTCGTAATCACGAAAATAGTTATAGTGGAGTCCAGTCTCGACATCGTAGTACTGACCGGGAAAGCGCAGATTGATCTCCAGTTGTCCGCTGGCTTCCTTTGTACCAAATGCATCGGAAACCCATTCCCATACCTTGGTCCGCGCTGCGTTCGTTGCGATTCGAGGTGTGTTGAGGTGATCGCTATGGAGGTAGAACGGGGTGCTGTTTGCTGGCGCGCCTGTTGCGCCGTAGCTCATACTGATCCCGCCCAAGGGCACCCCTTCGAGCCAGATATAAAACTGACTTTTCAGCTTCTTGCCATGCTTATCGAATAAATGCTCGCCAAGGAGTTCGCCATTTAATCCGTAGATGAACGTTGTCGTGCCTTGAGGGGTGATTTTCTGGCTGCGTTGGCCGAGAGCGTTGTAGCGGAACCGAGCCTTGATAACCCCCTTGATTTTCACTTTGCTCAGGCGATTCTGCTCGTCGTAGGAAAACTGACGATTAGCGCGGTCTGCGGTCAGGTTGCCTGCCGCGTCGAAGTCTACCGAGTGGGTGCCTGCCTGCGTCAACCGATTGTTGCTCGCCCCATACCGATAAGACGTGCCAGCGGTGATACGTAACTCGCCGTCAATCAAAGTGCTGAGCTCTTTTCGGGTGCGGTTCCCCGCCGGATCATAAACGTAAGTCATCCGGTTGAAAGCAGTAGATTCCCCTATCAGGCGATCCAGTGAGTCATAGCTGTAGCCATGGTTGTCGACTGAGTCGCGTTGCAATTGAGTCATGTTTCCCTGGCCGTCGTAAGTATAGGTCTTGCTCTGGCCGGCAACGGTTTGAGCGGTCAGCCGGTAGTCCAGATCGTAGGTACGTTGAAGCGTAGCCCCGTTGGCCCAGGTCAGGTTTTTAAGCGGACCGAAAGGTTGATACGTGATGTGACTGGCAAATGCGGTTGGCTGCCCTGTGCCGCGCCGGATCTGCACTTGGCTGATTTGTCCTGCGGTGTTGCGTGAGTAGACGATGCCAAAATCCGCCGGATAGTCGATGCTGCTCAATCGATTGGCGACATCGTATCCATAGCCGATTTGTTCTGGCTGAGTGGCTGTGTTTGCAGGCGCTGTTTGCCGCTGGGCTGTAACGTTGCCTTGGGCGTCGTAGGTGTAATTCAGCACCCCGTTGACATCCTCCACGGCTGTCAGTCGGCCGATGCCTTTGTTACCGGCGGCAATCGAATCGTAGTGGAACTGAACGTCCAATGCCGGGTTCGTCGAATAGCGGCGGGCGGTCAGGCGATTGAGCGCATCGTAGGTAAAAGTCGTGACCACACCACGCGCGTCCACCTGTTGCGTCACGTTGCCTGCGGCATCGTGCTGGTAGTGAGTGGCGCCGCTGTCAGGGCTGTTCACCCGCGTCAGGTTTCCCAGGCCGTCGCTGACAGTCAGGAAAACGGCCAATAGCCACCGATCGCTGTGCGTCGCCTACAATCATTTGTGCATTTGACCTCCTGTGGACGCAGGACAACTTTTCACCCCTGGTCGCTTTCAGAACACGTTTAGTCGTCCATGTGCAATCGCCACCCCCCGGGAGTGGCAAGCTGTGAAGATGCCCCGGACCCAGTGCGCCAAAGACACTTGGCCGGCGAGCAAGAATGGCGATCGGATTTGCCACGTAACCGTGACGTGGGCCGCACGCCGCAGCCAAGACTCCGAACGGCCACCGCCACGCGGCGCTGTCGTTCGAGATGCCGAGGTACGTTTATGCCTGATGAGACGCTTCACCTGCCTCTGATTCACGACGTGCTGGCGCGCAAGAAGGACACCCCTGGTGCCTTGTTGCCCATCCTCCATGCCATCCAGGAAGGGTGCGGGTACGTTCCCGACACCGCCGTCCCTGAAATCGCCCATGCCCTCAACCTCAGCCAGGCTGAAGTGCGCGGGGTGATCAGCTTCTACCATGACTTTCGCACCACGCCACCGGCGCGCCACACCCTGCGCCTGTGCCGGGCCGAGTCGTGCCAGAGCATGGGGGCCGAGGGGCTGGCTGCGCAGTTGCGCGAACAGCTTTCGCTGGATGACCACGGCACCAGCGCCGATGGAGCGATCAGCCTGCGACCCGTCTATTGCCTGGGCGCCTGCGTCTGTTCGCCGGCCCTGGAGCTGGACGGGGAACTGCATGCGCGGCTGACCCCGGAGCGCCTGCGCCAATTGGTGAATGGCTGCCTGGAGGATGGCCCATGCTGACCCTCTGCGTTCCCCGTGATTCAGTGGCCCGCGCCGTCGGTGCGGACAAGGTGGCCGATGCGCTGGTCCGCGAGGCCGAGCGGCGTCAATTGCCCTTGCAGGTGTTGCGCACCAGTTCCCGTGGGCTTTATTGGCTGGAACCGTTGGTGGAGCTGGACACACCTGAAGGACGCTTGGGTTTTGGCCCGGTCACGGTCCAGGACGTACCGGGCCTGCTCGACGCGCTGGCGGGTGATCCTGGTAGCCATCCATCGGCATTGGGATTGGTTGAGCACATTCCCTACCTCAAGAGCCAGCAACGCCTGTTATTTGCCCGTGCCGGCATCACTCAACCTTTGTCCCTCGATGACTACCGCGCCCGGGGCGGGTTCCTTGGCCTGGCCCGGGCGATCCAGACGGATGGCGCCGAGGTGGTCGCCCAGGTGTTCGACTCTGGCCTGCGTGGCCGGGGTGGGGCGGCTTTCCCAGCGGGCATCAAGTGGCGCACCGTGCGCGACGCTCCGGGGCCGCAGAAGTACGTGGTATGCAATGCCGACGAAGGCGACTCCGGCACCTTTGCCGACCGCATGCTGATGGAAGGCGACCCGTTCCTGCTGATCGAAGGCATGATTATCGCCGGCATCGCCGTCGGCGCGACGATGGGTTACATCTACGTGCGCTCGGAATACCCCGACGCCGTCAGCACCTTGAACGAAGCACTGCGCATCGCCCGCGAGGCCGGTTACCTGGGGACCGATGTGGGCGGCAGCGGTCGCGCCTTCGAGCTTGAAGTCCGGGTTGGCGCCGGCGCCTATATCTGTGGTGAGGAAACGGCGCTGCTCGAATCCCTCGAAGGCAAGCGCGGCACGGTGCGCGCCAAGCCGCCGCTGCCGGCATTGCAGGGCCTGTTTGGCTTGCCGACGCTGGTGCACAACGTGGTGACGCTGGCCTCGGTGCCGGTGATCCTGGAGAAGGGCGCGCAATTCTACCGTGATTTCGGCATGGGCCGTTCCCTGGGCACCATGCCGTTCCAATTGGCCGGCAACGTGCGTCGCGGCGGCCTGGTTGAACGGGCGTTCGGCCTGAGCCTGCGCGAATTGGTGGAAGAATATGGCGGCGGCACCGCTAGCGGTCGTCCGCTGAAGGCCGCGCAAGTCGGCGGGCCGTTGGGCGCCTGGGTGCCGCCAGCGCAGTTCGACACGCCATTGGACTACGAGGCGTTCGCCGCCATGGGCGCAATGCTCGGCCACGGTGGCGTGGTGGTCGCCGATGACAGCCTGGACATGGCCAGGATGGCCCGGTTCGCCTTGCAGTTCTGCGCCGAGGAGTCCTGCGGCAAATGCACGCCGTGCCGCATCGGCTCGACCCGTGGCGTCGAGGTGGTGGATCGCCTGCTCGCCAGCACCGATGCCCATGCCCGTCAGGACCAGGCGCTGTTGCTGCAAGACCTGTGCGACACCCTGCAATACGGCTCGCTTTGTGCCCTCGGTGGGATGACGTCCTACCCCGTCGCCAGCGCCCTCAAGCATTTCCCCGCCGACTTCGGTCTGGCGACCTCGGAGGCCGACCAATGATTACCATTTTCGATCCAGCCAGCGACATCGACCTGGGCACCCCGGCCCGCGAAAGCGACGTGCAGGTCAGCCTGACCATCGACGGGCGCGAAATCAGGGTTCCGTCCGGCACCTCGGTGATGCGCGCGGCGGCCCTGCTCGGCACCACCATCCCCAAACTGTGCGCCACCGACAGCATGGAAGCCTTCGGCTCCTGCCGCATGTGCCTGGTGGAAATCGACGGCATGCGCGGCTATCCGGCCTCGTGCACGACGCCGGTGACCGACGGCATGGTGGTCCGCACGCAAACGTCCAAGCTCGCCACGCTGCGCCGCAACGTGATGGAACTGTACATTTCCGACCACCCGCTGGACTGCCTGACATGCCCGGCCAACGGCAACTGCGAACTGCAGACTGTGGCGGGGCAGGTGGGTTTGCGTGAGGTGCGCTACGGCTACGAAGGGGCCAATCACCTGGCCGAAGCCAAGGATGTATCCAACCCGTATTTCGATTACGACCCGAGCAAGTGCATCGTCTGCAGTCGCTGCGTGCGCGCATGCGAAGAAATCCAGGGCACCTTCGCCCTGACCATCAGCGGGCGCGGCTTCGACTCCCGAGTAGAAGCGGCTGGCGGCGAGAATTTCCTCGATTCCGAATGCGTGTCCTGCGGCGCCTGCGTCCAGGCCTGCCCGACGGCCACACTGATCGACAAAAGCGTCGTGGAGATCGGCCAGCCGGAACGCAGCGTTGTCACCACCTGCGCCTATTGCGGCGTGGGTTGTTCGTTCCGCGCCGAGATGAAAGGCGAACAACTGGTGCGCATGGTCCCGGACAAGAACGGCCAGGCCAACCACGGCCACTCCTGCGTCAAGGGCCGCTTCGCCTGGGGCTACGCCACGCACCCGGACCGCATCACCAAGCCGATGATCCGCAAGCACATCAGCGACCCGTGGCAGGAAGTCAGCTGGGATGAGGCGGTCACCTACGCCGCCAGCGAACTGCGGCGCATCCAGCTCAAGTACGGGCGCGATTCCATCGGCGGCATCACCTCCAGCCGTTGCACCAACGAAGAAACCTACCTGGTGCAGAAACTGGTGCGCACCGCGTTCGGCAACAACAACGTCGACACCTGCGCCCGGGTCTGCCATTCGCCGACCGGCTATGGCCTCAAGCAAACCTTGGGCGAGTCCGCCGGCACGCAGAATTTCGACTCGGTGATGAAGGCCGACGTCATCCTGGTGATGGGCGCCAACCCTACCGATGCACACCCGGTGTTCGGCTCCCAGCTCAAGCGTCGCTTGCGCCAGGGCGCACGTCTGATTGTCATCGACCCACGGCGCATCGACCTGGTGGATTCACCCCACGCCCGCGCCGAGCTGCATTTGCAACTGCGTCCAGGCACCAACGTGGCGATGCTCAACGCGTTGGCCCATGTGATCGCTACCGAGGGCTTGATTAACCAACCCTTTGTCGAGGCCCGTTGCGAGGCGACGGATTTCGCCCGCTGGCGCGATTTCGTCAGCCTGCCGGAAAATGCCCCCGAAGTCGTCGGCCCTGTCTGCGGCGTGCCTGCCGAGCAGATCCGCGCCGCCGCAAGGGTCTACGCCACGGGCGGCAACGCGGCCATCTACTATGGCCTCGGCGTCACCGAACACAGCCAGGGCAGCACGTCGGTGATGGGCATTGCCAACCTGGCCATGGCCACCGGCAATATCGGTCGCGAAGGCGTCGGGGTGAACCCGTTGCGTGGGCAGAACAACGTCCAGGGCTCTTGCGACATGGGCTCCTTTCCCCACGAACTGCCCGGCTACCGGCACATCTCCAACGAAACGGTGCGCGCCCAGTTCGAACAGGCTTGGAACGTGACCCTGCAACCCGATCCGGGCCTGCGCATCCCGAACATGTTCGAGGCGGCGCTGGACGGCACCTTCAAGGCGCTTTACTGCCAAGGCGAGGACATCGCCCAGAGCGACCCCAATACCCAGCACGTCACCGCTGCCCTGACCGCCCTTGAATGCGTGATCGTCCAGGACATCTTCCTCAACGAAACGGCCAAGTTCGCCCACGTGTTCCTGCCGGGCAGCTCGTTTCTGGAAAAGGACGGCACCTTCACCAATGCCGAGCGCCGCATTTCCCGCGTGCGCAAGGTGATGGAACCGTTGGCCGGCAAGGCCGATTGGGAAGCCACCGTCGCCCTGGCCGATGCCCTGGGCTACAAAATGGACTACCGCCATCCCTCGGAAATCATGGATGAAATCGCCCGTTTGACGCCGACCTTCAGCCGCGTCAGCTACGCCGAACTGGAGCGTCATGGCAGCCTGCAATGGCCGTGCAACGACGCCGCGCCGGACGGCACGCCGACCATGCACATGGAGGCGTTCGTGCGGGGCAAAGGGCGTTTCATGCTCACCGGCTACGTGCCCACCGACGAAAAGGTCAACGGCCGTTATCCGCTATTGCTGACCACCGGGCGCATCCTCAGCCAGTACAACGTCGGCGCCCAGACCCGGCGCACCGACAACGTCGCCTGGCACGAGGAAGATCGCCTGGAAATCCACCCGACCGACGCCGAGAACCGCGGTATCGCCGAAGACGATTGGGTCGGCATCAGCAGCCGCGCCGGGCAGACCGTGCTGCGGGCCAAGGTCACCGAGCGGGTGGCGCCGGGCGTGGTCTACACCACGTTCCACTTCCCCGAATCCGGCGCCAACGTGATCACCACCGACAACTCCGACTGGGCCACCAACTGCCCGGAATACAAGGTCACGGCGGTGGAAATCGTGCGGGTCAGCCAGCCTTCGGAATGGCAGAAGCGGTATCAGGCCTTCAGCGACGAACAACGCCGCTTGCTCAAGGAGCGCCGTCAAGGGGAAAAGGCCGAGGTGCGTCGATGAGCGCTCAGAACCTGATCAAAATGGCTAACGAGATCGCCCGGTATTTCGCCACCGAGCCTGACCACGCCCTGGCGGTGAACGGCGTTCGGCAGCACATCAAGAACTTCTGGACACCAGGCATGCGCCGGGACCTGGGGGCGTGGCAGGAGAAATATCCGGATGCGGTGCTGCATCCGTTGGTGTTGGCGGCGTTGAAAGAGCCGGAGGAGGCGGCCTGACGCACAACCCCGACGGGAGCAAGCAATCCCCGTGGCGAGGGAGCTTGCTCCCGCTCGGTGGCGCAGCCGCCGCAAAACCGGGCGCTGCGGTGTGCCTGGAGAAATGGAGTCGCCGATTTAGGGCCGCTTCGCAGCCCAGCGGGAGCAAGCTCCCTCGCCACGGGTGCAACGCTGCTTGGTCACAGGCCCGACGCGAAACCTGTGGGAGCGAGCTTGCTCGCGATGACATTCGATCAATCAATATTTTCACTGGCTGACACGGCGCCGTCGCGAGCAAGCTCGCTCCCACAGTGCTGTTTGCTTCGAGATCGCGTCGTTCGATGACGCCGGTTACGTCCATCGCCCCCAGCCCCACAACCGACCTGTAGAACGCCCCCATCCCCGTGGCGAGGGAGCTTGCTCCCGCTCGGTGGCGCAGCCGCCGCAAAACCGGGCGATGCGGTGTGTCTGGAGAAATGGAGTCGCTGATGTGGGGCCGCTTCGCAGCCCAGCGGGAGCAAGCTCCCTCGCCACGGGTCGTCATTTCCTACGAGATTTTCGGACCGCCTTGGCTTATCGCAAGTCCCGGAAAAATGCCCGAATATCCTCCGCCAACAACTCAGGCTGCTCCAACGCCGCAAAGTGACCGCCCCGGGGCATCTGTGTCCAACGCTGAACGTTGTAGCCTCGCTCCACCCAGCTTCGTGGTGGCAGCGGCAACTCCCAGGGAAACAGCGCGACCCCCAACGGCGGCTTTATTCGCTCACCGCTGGCAAGCACCAGAGGCCGGCGACTGCCTTCCACATACGGGCGAAACGACGAGCCAATGCAGTTGGTCAGCCAATAAAGCGTCACATTGGTCAGCAGCCATTCGCGATCGATGGGGGCGCTCGGATCGCACCACGACAGAATCTTTTCGCCCATCCAGGCCAGCAATCCAGCAGGTGAGTCGTTCAAGCCCACGGCCAGGCTTTGCGGCTTGGTTCGCTGGATATGCGCATAGGCACCTTCGGCTTCGCTGAACGCCGCGGCGCGTTGCAGGAATTTGGTTTCTTCTTCGCTCGGAGGCGGGTCGGTTTCGCCCAGCGGCGGGCGGTACGCGCCGGGAATGTAGTTGAGGTGGATGCCGGTCAGACGCTCGGCAAAGCGCACGCCCAACCAACTGGTGACAGCCGCGCCCACATCGCCGCCCTGGGCACCGAACCGCTCGTAACCTAGCCCGGTCATCAGCTCGCTCCATAACCCGGCCGCTTCATAAGGCCCGCACCCGGTTTGCATGAACGGCGCCGAAAAGGTGTAGCCCGGCAAGGACGGTACCACCACATCAAAAGCATCGACCGGGTCGCCGCCATGGCTGGCGGGGTCCGTCAGCAGCTCGATGATGCGCTGCATCTCGATGAACGAGCCGGGCCAGCCGTGGGTAAGCACCAGCGGCATCGGATTGGGCCCGATGCCGCGCTGGTGGACGAAGTGAATCTCTTGCTCGCCCAAGGTGGCGACGAAGTGCGGCAGGCGATTGAGCGCCGCTTCCTGGGCCCGCCAGTCGAAGTTTGTCGACCATTGGGCGAGCAGATCGCGCAGCACGTCCGCGTCCATGCCTTCGCTCCAGCCCACGCCGGCCAAGGGCTCTGGCAACCGGGTGCGACGCAGGCGATCATGCAGGTCGTCAAGCGCGCTGTCAGGGACGGCGATGGAGAAAGGTCGGACGAACATGTTTTGCTCCAGACGGGTGGTTTATTGAATTTATCAGACCGCCGTCGAGTCTTTGAAAAATGGACACCGCAACGGATCGGCGACCAGTCGCTGCCTGCCGACGTATTCCATTACCTCAGACAGCTGACACCAGCTAAGGACGGACAATGACCTTCTTTATTTTTCTCATCGCCTGCTGTGCTGCTGCGAGTACTGGCGTCATTTTCAAACCGGGCCAATGGTACGAATCCCTCGTCAAACCCAGCTTCACACCGCCCAACTGGATGTTCCCGGTGGCCTGGTCGATTATTTACCTGCTGCTTGCCTGGGCAGGGTACCGCTTGAGCCTGATGCCGGGAAGCCAGTTGGTCTTGGCGCTGTGGGCGGCGCAAATTGCGCTCAACACGTTATGGACGCCGGTGTTTTTCGGGGCGCATCAGATTCTCGCCGGCATGATGATTATCACGCTGCTCTGGTTGGTCGTGGCCGCGATGGTGGTATTGGCGTTGCGCCTGGACGTGATCACCGGGTTGATTCTGTTTCCCTACCTGGCGTGGCTATGCGTGGCTGCTGCGCTGAACTTCACCATTCTGCGCAACAACCGTTGACGGCGAGCGGCGAAATCAACGCTGCTTTGATCCCCCACCAATCTGCCAGACATACGGCGGCTCCGTCCCATTGATCTCCCAATCCCCAATGATCCGTTCCTTGTAGATCAGTGGGTTGTGTGAAGCCGCCGTGCGGGCGTTGCGCCAGTGGCGGTCGAGGGCTTTGCCGGTGCTGGTGGCGGAAGCGCCGAGGGCGTTGAAAAGGTCGCTGGTGGCCCGCAGCGTCAGGTCGGCGACCACCACTTGGGCCTGGGCCGACTCGAGTTCGGCGAGGATGTTGGCGGTGTGCTCGGCTTCGGTGTCCTGGCCGAAGCGGCTTTCATAGGCTCGCTGCGAGGCGCTGGCGGCGCGCAGGGTCGTGGCTTCGGCGGCGTAGACCTGGGCCGACGCCTTGCCGATCACTTGCTGGACCTGGACGTCCTGGCTCACTTCGCTGGCGTTGCCGGTGCTGAACACGCGGGTGCGTTGACGCACGTGTTCGCTGAAGTCTTGGACGGCGGCGCGGCCGGCGCCCGTCTGCACGGCGAGCAGGACCAGTTGATAGAACGCGGTCTGGTATTTGAAACGGGTGGAAAAATCGATGAGGTTTTCAGCCTCCACCACGGCGTTGTCGAACACCGATGTGCCGCTGCCGGTGGTGCGCTGGCCGAAACCGTCCCAGTCATCGCTTTGCTTGACGCCCGGTTGGTGGACACTGACGGCGGCGATCACGTCGGCGCCGTTGTCGTCGCGCTGGGCATACAGGTCGATCCAGTCGGCGAAGATACTGCCGGTGCTGTAGTACTTGGTGCCGTTGGCCACCCATTGCTCGCCCTGGCGGGATACGCGGGTGATGACCTGGCCGAGTTTCACCGCGCCGATTTCGGTCCAGGCGTTGCCCACCAGGTCACCGTCGACGAAGCGCTTGAACCAGACGTCTTGCGGGCTGCTGGCGTGGGCATTGAGACGGTCCTCGACAAAGGCGAAGTGGCCACGCAGCGCCTGGGGCAGGTTGGAGTCGGCTTCGGCCAGTTCGATCAGCAAGTGCAACAGCTGCGGCAACGACGCCCCGGCACCACCGAATTCGACCGGAACCCGTACGGCGCCGAAGCCCGCTTCCTTCAGCCATTTCACCTGTTCGAACGGCAGGCTGCGTGACTGTTCGCGTTCCAGGGCGCCGGCCTGGATACGCGCGAAGATCGGCCGGAACCGCTCGGCCAGGGCTTCATAGTTGGCGCCAGTGGAGAGAACGGGTGGCAAGTGTTGTTGCTGTGCGGTCATGGCGATGTTCCTTTTGAGGACGAGAGGGCGGGCAGGGTGAAAGCCTGCCGTTGCCGACAGCCATTGCACGCTCCATGCCCGGTGCTTGAAGCCAACGAAAACGGGGCGTTCGCGGGGTTTTCCAGCACAAAAGCTGTCGTCCTGCGGGCAATCTGTCCGGCGACTGTGCGCCAGGCAACAGTCAGTCCTTTGGGCAGCGGTACGCCGGGTGTTGGCTGGGCAACAGCGATCCAACAGCCTGCCTGTCGCACGACAGACATGAAAATCAGATAAATAACTAACCCGTTGAAAATAAATGAGAAATATAAGTGGCACGGTTGCTGCTCTAGCCGTTGTACAGAGGCGACGACGCCTACATCCAACGAGCTGGGAGTACACGCAATGAGCCAGGACCCGATCAAGTTTGCCTACTGGGTGCCTAACGTCAGCGGCGGGCTGGTGGTCAGCAAGATCCCGCAGCGCACTGACTGGGGCATCGATTACAACCGCAAGCTGGCGCAGATCGCCGAGGCTGCCGGTTTTGACTATGCGCTGACCCAGATTCGTTTCACCGCCGGCTACGGCGCCGAATACCAGCACGAATCGGTGGCGTTCAGTCACGCGCTGCTGGCGGCTACCACGCGCCTTAAAGTCATTGCAGCAGTGTTGCCGGGGCCGTGGACGCCTTCGGTGCTGGCCAAGCAGATCGCAACCATCGACCAACTCACCGACGGCCGCGTAGCGATCAACGTGGTCTCCGGCTGGTTCAAGGGCGAATTCACCGCCATCGGCGAACCCTGGCTGGAGCACGACGAACGTTATCGCCGCTCCGAGGAATTCATCACCACGCTCAAGGGCATCTGGACCACCGACAACTACACCTTTCGCGGTGATTTCTATCGTTTCAACGGCTACACCCTCAAGCCCAAACCGCTGCAACAGCACCCGGAGATTTTCCAGGGCGGCAGCTCCCGGGCCGCGCGGGACATGGCCGCTCGGGTGTCCGACTGGTACTTCACCAACGGCAACACGGTGGAAGGGGTCAAGGCCCAGGTCGATGACCTGCGGGCCAAAGCGGCGGCCAACAACCACACGGTCAAGGTCGGCGTGAATGCTTTCATCATCGCCCGCGACACCGAGGAAGAAGCTCGCGCGGTGCTGGCCCAGATCATCGACCAGGCCGACCCCGAAGCCGTCAACGCGTTTGGCGATGCGGCCAAGCAGGCCGGCAAGGCCAGCCCGGAAGGCGAGGGCAACTGGGCCAAGTCCAGCTTTGAAGACCTGGTGCAGTACAACGATGGCTTCAAAACCAACCTCATCGGCACGCCCCAGCAAATCGCCGAGCGCATCGTGGCGTTGAAAGCCGTGGGTGTGGATCTGGTGCTCGCCGCGTTCCTGCACTTCCACGAAGAAGTGGAGTACTTCGGCCAACGAGTCTTGCCGCTGGTGCGTGAGTTGGAGCAGCAGAAAGTCACGGTCAAAACGGCGGCGGTCGCCTAGGCGCGGAGGCAGCATGGGCAAGCTCACCGATACCCTCGACACGTTGCCGCATTGGCTGCATAGACAAGCGCTCGAGCATGGCACGGACGTCGCGCTGCGCCACAAGCACTTGGGCATTTGGCAAGTGCGGACCTGGGAGCAAGTGGCCGATGAGGTGCAGAGCTTGGCGGGTGCGCTGCAAGCACGGGGGTTCTCGGTGGGCGCGACCCTGACGATCATCAGCCGTCCGACGCCGCAAGCGATCGTGGCGGCGTTGGCGGCGCAATGGCTGGGCGGCGCCGCGAGTTTGTTCGATCCCTTGGACGCACCCGCCGGGCAGATCGCACTGCTCGGCGAATTGCAGCCGGATTTCGTACTGGCCCAAGGGCACGAAGAGTTGTTGCGCCTGGGCGCGGCGCAGGTGACGCCCCGCGTGCTGATCTACCTGGACGGGCGCGGGCTGTCGGGCTCGGGGCCGTTTGACCGGGCGTTGGATTACGCCACGTTGATGGGTTCGAAAGCATTCACTGACACGGTTCCGCTGGCCCACGCGCAACAAACGGCTTTGGTCTTTTTCCGGCGCAGCCAACAAGCCACCGAAGCACAACGCATCCGCCACACCGAACTGCTGCAACACGGACGCCACTTGGTACAGCGCGAAGGCTTGGGTCGATACGAAGAAGCGCTAGCGGCCCGGGGATTTGCCTCGGCCGGCCAGGCGCGGTACCTGCTCGCGCCCTGGCTGATCGCCGGTTTCCGCTTGAATTTTCCGGAAAACCTCGCGACCCGTGATCGCGATCGGCGTGAGCTGGGTCCGACGCTGGTGGCCGGCACGCGGGAGACCTATGAGCGTTTGCATGGCTACGCACTGGAGCGCCTGCCACCGCCGGGCGATCGCGCCCGCAGGTTGGTGGATTGGGCCTTGGCGGCACGTCCGGGCGCGTTGCGGCGGTTCGTCGGCCATTGGCTGGTTCGTCGGCCCCTGCGGGATGTATTGGGTTTTTCACGGACCCATGCGCCGCTGGTGGTGGGGGATGCCTTGCGGCCCGAGACCCAGGCGTTTTTCGAATCCGTGGGTATCAAGGTCCGTCGGTGGGGGGATTCGACTGAATGGGAAGTGCCGTCGAGTTCGCCGGGGTCCGTTGCGAATGGACAGGATGAGCCTCATACACAACGCGTCTGGAAGGAGGCGACTACATGACACAAACGGCCGCCACGCACCTGCTGGAGCTGGACAATATCTCGCTGTCGTTCAAAGGCGTCAAAGCGGTCACCGGCATCAGCTTTCGCGTCGCCGCTGGCGAGATCTGCGCCCTGATCGGCCCGAACGGCGCCGGCAAGAGTTCGTTGCTTAACATCATCAGCGGTGTCTACCAACCCCAGGAAGGACGCATACGTTTCGACAACCGCGAGCGTCGTCGCATGCGTGCCCACGACGTGGCGGTGCGTGGCGTTGCCCGGACCTTCCAGAACATCGCGCTGTTCAAGGGCATGAACGTGCTCGACAACGTGCTCACCGGACGCAACCTCAAGCGCCGCAGTACGTGGATCGAACAGGCATTGCGCCTGGGGCGGGCCGGTCGCGAGGACGACAGCCAGCGCGAAGCGGCCGAACGGATCATCGCGTTCATGCAGTTGCAGCCGTGGCGCGACGCGTTGGTGGGCACCTTGCCCTACGGCTTGCAGAAACGCGTGGAGCTGGCCCGGGCCCTGGCGGCGGAGCCCCGATTGTTGCTTCTGGATGAGCCGATGGCCGGGATGAACGCCGACGAGAAGCAACAGATGAGCCGTTTCATCATCGACATCAACCGGGAGCTGGGCACGACGGTGCTGCTGATCGAACACGACATTGGCGTCGTCATGAACATCAGCGATCACGTGGTGGTGCTCGACTACGGTCGCAAGATCGGCGACGGCTCGCCCGAAGCAGTACGGAACAACCCGGAGGTCATTTCGGCCTACCTCGGCACGCGACACTGATTTTTTTGAGATTCGACGCCTTCCCGTCCGGGAGGGCCGGCAGGTTGCGCCCGCAAAACAGGAAAACGCGATGGAATTTTTCTTTGAAGTATTGATTGGCGGATTGCTCGCCGGGGTGATGTACGCCTTGGTGGCCATCGGTTTCGTGCTGATCTACAAGGCCTCCGGGGTGTTCAATTTCGCCCAGGGCGCGATGGTGCTGTTTTCCGCGCTGACCTTCGTCAGCCTGCTGGAGCGGGGCGTGCCGTTCTGGCTGGCGTTTCTTATCAGCCTGGCGGCGATGTTGCTGATTGCCGTGGCGGTGGAGCGCGTGGTGCTGCGCCCGCTGGTCAATCGCTCGCCGATCACGCTGTTCATGGCGACCCTGGGGCTTTCCTACGTCATCGAAGGTTTCGCCCAGGCGCTGTGGGGGACGCAAGTGCACGGGCTGGACCTGGGCATCAGCGATGAGCCGCTGGAGCTGGGCGGAATGCTGCTGTCGCAATTCGACATTTTCGCCGCGCTGACCGCCGCGTTGTTGGTGGCGCTGTTGTCCTGGCTGTTCAACAAGACCCGGCTCGGATTGGCGCTGCGGGCCGTGGCCGATGATCCCTTGGCGGCATTGGCGGTGGGCATCCGCTTGCAGCGGGTGTGGGTGGTGGTGTGGTCGGTGGCGGGCTTCGTCGGCCTGGTCGCCGGCCTGCTCTGGGGCGCTCGGCTGGGGGTGCAGTTCTCGCTGTCGCTGGTGGTGCTCAAGGCGCTGCCGGTGTTGATCATCGGCGGCTTCACCTCGATCAGTGGGGCGATTGTCGGCGGGTTGATCATCGGCGCCTCGGAGAAACTGGCGGAGGTGTACCTGGGGCCGATCATCGGCAGCGGCATCGAGAACTGGTTTCCCTATGGGCTGGCGCTGCTGTTCCTGCTGGTGCGTCCGGCGGGGCTGTTTGGCGAACGCGCCATCGAACGGGTCTAGGAGAACAATATGATTTATCGAGAAGCAGGCCAGTTCAACAGCCGTTATGCCGAAGATCGCCGTAGCTTCCCCTTGCGCCAGGATCGCCATGGGCTCGCGGCGCTGCTGGCGGTTGCCTTTGTCGTGGTGCCGTGGGTGGGGAACGACTACTGGCTCAGCGCAATCCTCATCCCTTTCCTGGTGCTGTCCCTGGCCGGGCTGGGGCTGAATTTTCTCACCGGCTACGCCGGGCAATTGTCCCTCGGTTCTGCGGCGTTCATGGCCGTGGGGGCGTTTGCCACTTACAACCTTGAAGTGCGTGTCTACGGTTTGCCGTTATTGATCAGCATCGCCCTGGGCGGGCTGGCGGCGGCGTTGGTGTCCGCGCTGTTCGGCCTGCCGAGCCTGCGGATCAAGGGCTTTTATTTGCTGGTCTCGACCTTGGCGGCGCAGTTCTTCGTTGGCTGGGCGCTGACGCGGTTTGGCTGGTTTTCCAATAACAGCGCGTCGGGGGTGATCAGCGCGCCGCGCCTGGACATCTTCGGTGTGAACCTGGATGCGCCGGCCGGTCGTTATCTGTTGACCCTGACCGTGGTGGTGGCGCTGTTCTGGCTGGGCAAGAACCTGGTGCGCAGCGAATTGGGACGCCAGTGGATGGCCGTGCGCGACATGGACACGGCCGCGGCGGTGATCGGCATCCCCCTGGCGAAAACCAAGCTGCTGGCCTTTGCCCTCAGCGGGTTTTACCTCGGCGTGGCCGGCGCGCTGTGGGCTTTCGCTTACCTGGGCACCGTCGAGCCCCATGGCTTCGATCTCAATCGCTCATTCCAGATCCTGTTCATCATCATTATTGGTGGCCTCGGCAGCCTGTTGGGCAACTTGCTCGGGGCGGCCTTCATCGTCCTCTTCCCGGTGCTGCTGTCCAACCTGGTGTCGCTGCTGCCCGGCGGGCTGATCGATGCCGGCCAGGTGGAGAACCTGCAAAAGATGTTTTTTGGCGCCCTGATCATCCTGTTCCTGATCAAGGAGCCAGAGGGCCTTGCGCGCCTCTGGCAACGTTTTCGCGAGCGTGCGCGGCTGTGGCCGTTGCGCTACTGAACAGCTCCCTCCCGTTGGTTCTCTGTGGCTTCATAACAAGGAAAATCCGATGTCCAAACGATCGATCGCCAGCGGCCTCGCGCTGGCCCTGACCCTCACCGCCGCAGCGTTCTGCGTCCAGGCGGGCGATGAACAATACTTTCCGCTGCAAAGCTATCGCGTCGGTCCCTACGCTGCCGGCGGCACCGGTTTTTTCGGTGGCTTTATCGACTACCTCAAGTATGTCAACGCCAATGGCGGCGTAAACGGAGTGAAACTGACCTGGAGCGAGTGCGAAACCGAGTACGTGGTGGAGAAGGGCGTCGAGTGCTACGAACGCCTAAAGAAAGGCTTGAACGGCGCGCCTGCGGCCGCCACCAACCCGCTGTCGGTGGGCATCGCCTACGCCACGCTGGACCGCTCGACGGCCGACAAATTGCCGCTGATCACCATCAACCACGGCCGCACGGACTCCACCGACGGTAGCGTGTTTCCCTACGTCTTCCCGTTGCAATTGAACCCGTATTCCGAAGTGTCGGCGATCATCAACTACATCGGCCAGCGCGCCGGCGGGCTGGATAAGCTCAAGGGCTTGAAGATCGTCACCCTGTACCACGGCTCCCCGTACGGCAAGGAAACCAACGAGGTATTGCAGACCCTGGCGGACAAGTACGGCTTTGCCCTGACCTTGCTGGAGGTGCCGCATCCGGGCAACGAGCAACAATCGCAGTGGCTGAACATCCGTCGGGAAAAACCCGATTGGGTGATCCTGCGCGGCTGGGGTGTGATGAACCCGGTGGCGCTGAAATCCGCGCAGAAAGTCGGTTTTCCTGCGGACCACATCATCGGCAATATCTGGAGCAACTCCGAGGACGATGCAGCGCCGGCCGGTGCCGCCGCCAAGGGTTTCATCGCCATCACCACGCACCCTTCCGGCACCGATTTCCCGGTGCTGCAAGGCATCAAGAAGGACGTGGTCGACGCAGGCCACGGCGACTTGGCGGACCCCAAGCGTTTCGGCACGGTGTATTACAACCTGGGCGTGGTCAACGGCATCCTCAACGTCGAGGCCCTGCGCATCGCCCAGCAGAAGTTCGGCCAACAACCGTTGACCGGCGAGCAGGTGCGCTGGGGCTTCGAGAACCTCAGGCTGGATGACGCCCGTCTGAAGGAGCTAGGCGCGTTAGGGCTGGTGCAGCCGTTGCAGTTGTCCTGCTCGGACCATGAAGGGGGCGGCGCGGTGCGCTTCCAGCAGTGGGACGGTACGCAATGGAAACTGGTCAGCGACTGGGTACAGGCCGACCGCGCCTTGCTGCGGCCGATCATCGAAGCCTCGTCGCACCAATACGCTCGGGAAAAAGGCATCACGCCGCGCGATTGCAGCAAGGAATCCTGAATTATTTGTTGCGACCAGGCGCTTGCGTCCGGTCGCTTTTGCGAGAAGGCGGGACAGCATGACGACAGATGAGCCCATCCTGCGGATCGAGGGTATCGAGGTGTTGTATGAGTCCACCATCCTGGCGCTTCGCGACGTGTCGCTGAGCGTGGCGAGAGGACAGATCGTGGTGCTGCTGGGCGCCAACGGCGCGGGCAAGAGCACCACGCTGAAGGCCGCGTCGAACCTGGCGCGCGCCGAGCGGGGCGAAGTGGTGCGCGGACGGATCGTCTATCAAGGCCAGGACGTGACGCGCAGCGCACCGCATCTGCTTGCGCAAGGCGGCCTGGTGCAGGTTTTGGAGGGACGGCACTGCTTCGGTCAGTTGACGGTGGAAGAAAACCTTTTGGCGGGCGCGCTGCCCCGTCAGGTTTCGCGACGTCAGCTCTTGGCTGACCTGGAGTCGGTGTATGCGCATTTCCCACGTCTGAAGCTGCGCCGCAAAAGCTTGGCAGGCTACACCTCCGGCGGCGAACAACAGATGATCGCGATCGGACGCGCGCTCATGGCCCGGCCGCAGTTGGTCTTGCTGGATGAGCCATCGATGGGGCTGGCGCCGCAGATCGTCGAGGAGATTTTCGAAATCATCCACCAGCTCAATCAGCGCGAGGGCACCAGTTTTTTGATCGCCGAGCAAAACATCAGCCTCGCCCTGCGTTACGCCCAGTATGGTTATGTCCTGGAAAGCGGGCGGGTGGTCAGCGAGGGCAGCGCCGAACGACTGGCGGCGCCTGGGGACCTGGAGGATTTCTACCTGGGTGCCCGGGCAGGGTGATGACCCAACACGCCTTCGGGAAGGGAAGCGTACCCGTGGGAGCGCGCTTGCTCCCACCGGGTCCTTGTGTGCTTGGGGAAGTGGCTCAAGTCGACAGATTGACCACCCGACCGTCCTGCGTACTCAACGCCGGTCGCCGTCTGTTGACCACCAACTCACCGATCCGGATCAGCAGGCTGCGGGTGACGTTGCGGCTCAGGCCCAGCAGGCTGGCGGTGTGGACCTGGTTGCAATTGGCGTAGCGATAGGCGGTGCGCAGCAGGGCGGCTTCTACCTGTTCATGGACATCGCCGTGCGCTTGCTCAAGCATTTGCACGAAGGCTTTTTCCAACAACGCCTCGGCGGTCTGCGGGGTGTTGTCGTGCGGCGTGTCCTGACGCTCGATGCGCAAATTGGACAGGTGCAGATCCTGCACGCCAATCACCTGGTTGCGGCAAATCAGCAAGGTGTGATGGATGACGTTTTCCAGCTCGCGAATATTCCCCGGCCAGGAATAATCCAGCAGCTTGCGCTGCGCCTGGGCATCCAGCGTAACCTCGCCATGACCAAGTCGGCGGCTATATTGCGCGATGAAATGACGAATCAACGGGATGATGTCGCCGGGTCGCTCGCGTAAGGGTTTGAGCACCACGCTGACCACGTTCAAGCGGTAATACAGATCCTCGCGAAAGTGCCCGGCATTAATGGCTTTTTCCAGCTGCACGTTGGTGGCCGCCAATACACGCACATTGATCTTGATGCTCTTGCGCGAGCCCAGGCGGACCACTTCACGCTCCTGTAGAACGCGCAGCAACTTGACCTGGATCGGCAGCGGCAGATCGCCAATTTCATCCAGGAACAGCGTGCCGCCATCGGCCTCTTCGAACCACCCGGCCTTGGCTGTCAAGGCGCCGGTGAACGCGCCTTTTTCATGTCCGAACAGCTCGGCTTCCACCAGCGTCTCCGAGAACGCCCCGCAGTTCACCGCCACGAATGGCCTGTCACGTCGGGCGCTGAGGTTGTGGACGTGGCGCGCCACCAGTTCTTTGCCGGTGCCGGTCTGGCCGATGATCAACACGCTGGCGTCGCTGGGCGCCACCTGTTGCAAGTGGGCCAGGAGCGCTTGGGAACTGGGGTCTTCGAAAACCTGGGCGGTGGCGCGGATCGACGTAGCCAGGCCGGGAGAAGGGGGAAGCGTGAGAAGCTGCATGGCAGTGGCCCGTTGATAAATCGAGGAAGAGTGGGTGGCGGCCAACGCCGGTGATGGTATCGCCGTGCAGAACCATTGGCCTTGACGGCTAATCTAGAAGATCTAAAAACCATATTGAAAATAACATTAAGCTATATGCTTAAGTCGTTGGATCGGATCAACGGGCGCAAACCTTCCATTTCCCCGCACAGCTCCAATGATCACTCACCCACACGAATATGCGGCGTAACGGACATCCCCACCCGCAGCTTCCTGGCAGCGGGCTGGTCGGCGGCAATGTGGATTCGTACCGGCAGGCGCTGGACGATCTTGGTGAAGTTCCCGGTCGCGTTGTGTGGCGCAACGGCCGAATAACTCACGCCACTGGCCGGTCCCAGGCTTTGCACCGTGCCTTGCAACGCCTCGCCCGGCAATGCGTCCACTTCGATGTCCACCACCTGTCCGGTCTCAACCCGCGCCAGTTGCGTCTCGCGAAAGTTCGCGGTGATGTAGACGGCGTCGAGCGGGACGATGGCCAGCAACGGTTTGCCCGCATTGACGAACGCACCGACCCGTACCGATTTCTGCCCGATCATGCCGCTGATCGGTGCCGTGATCCGGGTGTAGGACAGCTGCAGTTGCGCGATGGATTGCGTGGCCTCGGCATGGGCGAGGGTCGCCACGGCTTTTTCCAGGTCGGCCTTGAGGATATCCACTTGTTGCCGGGCAGCTTGCAGACCCGCCTCGCTCTTGTCCCGGCGTGCCTGCTGGATGCTCAGTTGCGCTTCGGCCTGTTGCCGTGCCTGCACGGTGCCCGAGCCGTCATTGGCCAGGTTGCGATACCGCGTCTGGTTGGCAGTCGCCAACGTGACCGCGGCCTCGTCTGCCGCCAGCGCAGCCTGGGCCTGGCGAATGGCGGTGGCCTGCCGGGCCAGGTGTGCCTGCAAGCTGACGATACCGGCCCGGGCACTGGCGACCTGGGCTGTCGCCGCGCTCAGCGCCGCGACGAAATCACGGTCGTCGATGGTCGCCAGCAAGTCGCCCTTGGCCACCGGTTGGTCGTGTTCGACCCATACCGAAGCCACCGTGCCCGACACTTGCGGCGCTACCGTGGTGAAGTCGGCGTGGACATAAGCATCGTCGGTCGACTGGATGGCGGCAGCCGACTCGGGTCGGTTGAGGTAGGCGGCCCCGCTGATCGCCACGGTGAGCAGCAATGCAATGATGAGCTTGGCTTTCTTGGGTAATGCCATGATGGGTCACCGATGGGAGGAAGAAGGGGGCGAGGCGGCCCGTATGACCGGGGCAGGGATGAAGCTCAGGCGCAGCACCAGCGGAATCAGCAGCACGGCCAGTGCGCCCAGGACGCGGTAGGCGTCGGCGATAGACAGCACCAGCGCCTGCCCGCCGATGAGCATCATCAGTTGCTGTGGATCGGGCATGGACGGCAAGGCGCCGCCCACCATGGCCGTGTGGTCCAGCAGCATTTCCGAGTGGAAACGTGCGCGCAATACCATCAATTGCCCGACCAGCGCAGCGCCGGCCAGGGACCCGAAAGCGCGCACTGTATTGATGGTGCCGGAGAAAAAAGGCCCCTCGGCAGGCTGCACCACGCTGGTGATCAGAAACAGCATCGACACCACGGCCATGGGTTGCCCCAGCGATTGCAGCGTTTGCGCCATGACGAATTGTTCGCGGTTCCAGTCGCTGGTCAATTGCGCGCCACACAGGCACGCCAGGGCAATCAGGCACAACCCCGCGGCGAAGACCAGGCGCGCATCGACCCACTTCTGGTAGAGCAGCAGCGCCACCAGGGGGCCCAGGATCAACTGCGGCAGCGCCACGATCAGGCCAATGGACGCCATCTGGAAGGGCCGATAATCCTGGAGCGAGGCCAGATAGCTGGCGGGCAACAGCGAGCTGGACATCAGCACCACCAGCAAGCAGAGAAACAAGGTGCAGCCCAGCCCCAGGTTGCGCCGCCCCAGGACTTGCAATTTGATGAAGGGCGAGGGGTGATACCACTCGGTCAACAAGTAGATCACCAGCAATGCCAGGCCGGCCAGCAGCGAGGAGGTGACCAGCGGCGAGTTGAACCAGTCCAGGCGCGTGCCTTGGTCCAGTGCCACCGTGATCAGGCCGAAGGCCGGCACCGCGAATGCCATGCCCAGCCAGTTGGCATGCCCGAAACGCTGGGGTTGGATGGGTTCTTTGGGCAATCCCCAGCCAATCAATGCCGCAGCGATACAGGCCAGCGGAATGATCTGCCAGTACACCCAGCGCCAGTCCTGCAGGCCATCCGTCCAATGGCCGGCCAGCCAGATGGACAGGTTGGGCGCGAAGGTGGCGGTCATGGCATACAGCGCCAACCCATACAGCCGTATCGATGGCGGCAAGAATTTCAGCGCAGCCATCATCAGCAAGGGGATCGTCATGCCACTGGCGAGGCCTTGAACAAAGCGCAACGCCAGCAGCAGGTCCAGGTCCCGGATGAAGGGCAATATCGCCGCCAGCGCGGTACAAGTGCCCAACACCCACAGTTCGAGGCGGCGGACCGAAAGCGTCATGGCAAACCAGGCCGCAAACGGCATGGCGATCAGTTCACCGGCGCTGTACGCCGTGGTGAGCCAGGAGGCGTCGTCCAGGCCGAAGCCCAGTGCGCCCCTCACGTCCGCCAAGGCCAATGAACCGACGCGGATGTTCAGTCCCGCCATCATTGCCGCCAGGAAGATGCCCAGCAGGCCGACCAACGGCCGCTTCGAGGCCCCGCCGTGGGGCGCTTCGCTGACAGCGACGGCGGCCGTCGGCAAGGCCATGCTGTTCATCGAACCTGCTCCGGATCCCAGCCGCCGCCCAGGGATTTGTACAGATTGACCACGGTGAGGGTGGCGTTGGTCGCGCTGGTGTTGAGGTGGGTCTGGCTGGCCAACAAGTTGAGTTGCGCCGTGAGGACGCTCAGATAGTCGGCGGCGCCTTGTTGATAGCCACGCTCCGCCGCGTCCAGTGCCTCCCTGTTCTGTTCGTACGAAACCTGCAGCTCGTCGTGCTGGCGCCGTTGAGCAGCCCAGGCGTCCAAGGCGTTGTCTACCTCGTGCCAGGCTTGCAGCACGGTCTGGCGATAGGCGAGGGCGGCGGTTTTTTGCCGCGATTCGTTCAGGGCCAAGCGCTGCATCAGGCGGCCACCCTCGAAGATGGGCAGGTAGACGGTCGGCCCGACCGAAAACATCCGCGAGTCCCAACTGGTGAGGTCGCCGCTGTCGAAAGCCTCCACGCCGATGCGGCCTTTCAAGCCGATACGCGGATAGAAATCAGCCTTGGCCACGCCGATAGCCGCCGTGGCAGCGTGGAGTTGCGCCTCGGCGCGCAGGATATCCGCGCGCCGGTGGGCCAGTTCCGACGGCACGCCCAGCGGAATGCGTGCAGGCAGCGACGGCAGGGGCATGGCCTGGCGCAGTTGCGCATCGAGGGCTCGCGGTTGTTCACCCATGAGCAGGGCAAGGGCGTTCATCTGAGCGTTACGACGCTGGGCCAGCTCGGGAAGCAGGGCTTTGACCGTCGCCAACTGCGCGCGGGCCGATGAGGTTTCGAAGCGTGTCGCCACGCCGTTGCGCTCGCGGCTTTCGGCCAGGGCCAGGGTGCGTTCGGCAACCGCTTGGTTCTGCCGGGCAATGTCCAGTTGTGCCTGGGTCCCGCGCAACTGCAGATACGTGCGCGCCACTTCGGCGGTCAGCGCCACCCTTACGGCTTCGCGATCGTACAGCGAGGCCTCGACCGTCGCCTCGGCACCTTCGCGCGAACGTCGGGCCCGGCCCCAGAGGTCGATTTCCCAGTTGGCATCGAAACCCAGCTGCCAGAAATTGCTGGGATCGGTGGGAGCCCCCAGGGCCGCGAATTTGCCATGCTCGCTTAGCCCCTCGCGGGCGTAGCTGGCGTTGGCGCCGACAGTGGGCACCAACTGCGACGCGGCGATGCCCAGCCGTGCGCGGCTTTGCTCGATGCGTTCGGCGGCCATTTGCAAGTCAAGGTTTCCCTCCAGCGTGCGCGCCTGCAACTGGCTGAGCAGGGCGTCATTGAACAGCCGCCACCATTGCATGGGCACGGCCGCAGTGGAGGAGCGAGGCTCGCCGCGGTGTTCCTGGCGGGGCGTCAGTTGCGCGGCGTCCAATCCGTTTTCAGGCCTGGTGAAATCCGGGCCCACCATGCAGCCCGCCAGGCAAGCAGCGCCAAGCGCCGCGGTGATGGCGGGGAAGCGAGAGCGTAGGTACTGGGGTAATTCGTCGAAGCCTGACATAGCCAGATCCCCGCAATGTGCGGCGTCAGCCGAAGAGCCTCCGCCATGGGGTCGATAGATTCGTGACCCCATGTTATCGACGGGTTGCCCCAGGCACACTTCTACCTCGGTTCAGCGAAACCATACGTGGGATAGGCGGGGATATACGCAAGTATGAGCAGGAACCGATCCCGTTGATCAGTGCGGCTGACCGAGGGCTTTTGCGATGCAGTCCAGCAACCTTCTGGCATCGCAGGGCTTGGGCAGGCAATCCACCAGCCCCGACGTGTTGGCGGCCAGTTCCGGGTACGCCGTAATGAACAGGGTAGGGATACGCACCTTGTTTTTCAGCAAGTGCCGATGCAACTCGATGCCGCTCATGCCCGGCATCTGTATGTCGCAAACCAGGCAGCCGGTTTGCGCGGGCGCTTCTGAATCGAGGAATTCCCTGGCGCTGCGATACGTACGGACCTGATGGCCGCTGGACCGCAACAGGCTATTGAGCGCCGTGCGTACGGATTCATCGTCATCGATGACTGCGATCGTCTTGTTGCACACGGGGGTGTCTTCCATGGGATCGCTCGTAACAGCGCCGGTTTTCAATTCACCATACGCGGTCCGTCCAGGCGCAAAAGTATACCTATGTATATCCGGCTAAGACCTAAGGTGCGCGCGCCCCTGGCGGCATGAAACCAACGGATGCCCAAGTCATACGCGGGCAGGAATGACTGGCGGGGGATTTCACATAGACTGGCGCCGCATCGTCGGCCTGCGTGGTCATTCAACTGCCGTATCCGCTGTGTTCGAGGCCCGTCATCGCCGTTGAAAAAAATATGGGAAGGGCATAGGCGAGGCGCTAATCTAAACGACGGCAATACGATCCGTCCCGGAACCCGACATGACCGCTTTTCGTCGAGTCGCCGGCGCAGCCATGGAAGCCGAACCCTGGCCTTGGCAATTGCGGCACGACACTGGATGGCAGCTCGACGGTAAATGCAACTGAACCCCTCTTGCTCCAGTGCCGATGGAAACCCGCATGCAAACACAATGGGACGATGGCGAGCGTATCTTCTGCCGGGAACGACGCCCAGGTGCCGACGGCGATAAACCTGTCCTGGTGGTGCGGCCCGCCACCCGCCAACCGCGGCCCGATTGCCTTGAGCGTCTTGCTCATGAATTCGGCCTGAGGGACCAGCTGGATGCTTCGTGGTGCGTACAGCCCCTGGAATGGATCAGTGAAGGTCCTCAAGTGCAACTGGTCGCCAGCGACCCGGGTGGTTTGCCGCTGTTGCAATTGCTCACCTCGCCTTTGGAGACGACCCGCTTCTTGCAGCTCGCGGTGAGCATTGCCGTCGCATTGGGCAAGCTTCACGAGCGTGGCCTGATCCATAAGGACATCAAGCCCAGCCATATCCTGGTGGATTGCGACGACGGCCAGGCCCGGCTCACCGGGTTCGGCATGACGTCACGCTTGCCCCGCGAGCGGCAGGCCCCCGAGACGCTTGCCGGGACGCTGGCCTACATGGCGCCCGAACAGACCGGCAGGATGAATCGCTCGATCGACTCGCGCAGTGATCTCTATTCTTTCGGCGTCACGCTCTACCAGATGTTGACCGGCTCGCTGCCGTTCACAGCATCGGACCCGATCGAATGGGTGCATTGCCATATCGCCAAGAGGCCGCTGGCGCCCAACGAGCGGATCCAAACCATTCCCGACATGCTGTCGCGGATCGTCATGAAGCTGCTCGCCAAGACCGCCGAGGAACGCTACCAGACGGCCGCGAGCGTAGAGCACGACCTGCGTCAGTGCCTGGCGCATTGGCGGCAGTGGCGTCGCATCGAAGATTTTGCATTGGGCGAGCAAGGCGGCTCAGACCGCCTTTTGATTCCCGAAAAACTCTATGGACGCGAGCCCGAGGTCCAAGCGTTGGTAAGCGCGTTCAACCGGGTGGTTGAACGTGGCGCGCCGGAACTCGTGCTGGTCACGGGGTATTCCGGGATTGGTAAATCTTCCGTGGTCAACGAGCTGCACAAGGTACTCGTGCCGCCAAGGGGGTTGTTCGCCCGTGGCAAGTTCGATCA
Source organism: Pseudomonas sp. R4-84 (assembly GCF_054130985.1). NCBI lineage: Bacteria > Pseudomonadati > Pseudomonadota > Gammaproteobacteria > Pseudomonadales > Pseudomonadaceae > Pseudomonas > Pseudomonas sp. R4-84. The sequence continues at coordinate 2,930,583 of NZ_CP096390.1, read as the reverse complement.
GTACCGGCGCGATATTCCCTATTCGACGCTGATCCAGGCGTTTCAGAGCCTGGTGCGTACGCTGTTGGGCAAGAGCGATGCCGAGTTGGCCGGTTGGCGCGATGCATTGCGCCAGGCCCTGGACCCCAACGCACGGCTGATGACGGACCTGATCCCTGAACTGAGGCTGATCGTCGGGGAGCCGCCTGCGGTGCTGGCACTCGATCCCCAGCAGGAGCAACGGCGTTTCCTGCTGGTGTTGCGCCGTTTTATCGGTGTGTTCGCCCGCCGCGAGCATCCCCTGGCGCTGTTTCTCGACGACTTGCAATGGCTTGACGCGGCGACGCTCGACCTGCTGGAAGACCTGCTGACCAGCGACGACGTGCAATATCTGCTGCTGGTCGGTGCGTACCGCAGCAACGAAGTGGATGCGAAGCACCCGCTGTCAGGCAAACTCAAGACGCTGCGCAGCGTCGGCGGCAAGGTCAGCGAAATCATGCTCTCACCGCTCGCCAAGGGGCATATCGAGCAATTGATCGCCGAGGCGCTGCATGACGAGCCTGCTCGCATCGAGCCGTTGGCGCAGTTGGTGCTGGACAAGACCGCGGGCAATCCGTTCTTCGTGATCCAGTTCTTGCAGGCGCTCGCCGATGAGCACTTGCTGGCGTTCGATCATGGCAGCCGACAGTGGTGGTGGGACCCGGATCGGATCCACGCCAAGGGGTACACCGACAATATCGTCGACTTGATGAGCGGCAAGCTGGCGCGCCTGCCGGCCCAGACGCAGCAGGCCTTGCAGCAGCTTGCTTGCATGGGGAACGTCTGCGGGCTGAACGCACTGGCGATTATCCTTGAGGTCCCCAGAACGCAAATCCGCACGGTCCTCTGGGAGGCGGTCCGCCAGGAACTGGTAGAGCGCCGCGACGGTGCTTACGGTTTTGTCCACGACCGTATCCATGAAGCGGCCTACTCGATGATCCCCCCGGAGTCACGCGCCTCGACCCATTTGAAAATCGGCCGGCTGCTGGCCCGGCAGACCGCTCCCGAGGGCCGGGACGAGGCGATATTCGACATCGTGGGCCAGCTCAACCTCGGCGCCGGGTTGCTCGTCGATCAGGCCGAGCGAGAGGAGCTGGCCGCGCTCAACTTGCTCGCCGGCCAACGGGCCAAGGCGTCGACGGCCTATGCTTCGGCACTCAATTACCTGGCCCATGGTGCCCAGCTGCTGGGCGATGACAGTTGGACGCATCGGCACGGCTTGAATTTCGCCCTTGAGCTGAACAGGGCCGAATGCGAGTTCCTCACCGGCCAGCTCGCCATTGCCGACGAGCGGCTGACGGCGCTGGCCAATCGCGCCGTGACGGTGAGCGAACGGGCCAGCGTCGCCTGCCTGTTGATGGATGTGTACTTGCTGATGGATCGCAGCGACGGCGCGGTGGCGGTGTGTCTCGCGTATTTGCGGCATGTCGGCATTCACTGGGCCGCGCAGCCAAGTGACGAGGCCGTGCGCCAGGAATACGACCGCATCGCCACATTGCTCGGCGATAGGGCCATCGAGGATTTGATCGATCTGCCCTTGATGGAAGACGCGACCGCGTTGGAGACCGTCAATGCGCTGAGCAAGCTCTTCGCCCCGGCACTGCAAAGTGACGCGAACCTGGCGGACCTGTTGATCTGCAAGGCCATCACCTTGAGCCTGGAACGCGGCAATTGCGACGCGTCCTGTGTGCTCTATGCCAATCTGTTCAGGGTCGCGGGCCGGCGGTTCGGCGACCATGAGGTGGGGTTTCGTTTCGGGCAGCTGGGCTGCGACCTTGTCGAGCACCGTGGCATGACTCGATTCGAAGCCAGCACCTATCTGTGCTTCTCTTGCTTTGCCGTGCGCTGGATGAGACCGGTCGGACAATGCCGCGACCTCTTGCGTCGTTCGTTTGCGGCTGCGAACCGGATCGGGGACCTGCCGTACGGTGCTTACGCGGGCAACAACCTCACTGCGGATCTGCTCTTCGCCGGGGAACCGCTGCCCAAGGTACAAGATGAAGCCGAGCGTGGCCTGGACTATGCGAGGAAGGTGCGTTTCGGGCTGGTGACGGATTTTATCGTCACGCAATTGCTGCTGATCCGGATGCTTCGCGGCCAGACGTCGATCTTCGGGCGCCTGGATGACGACGAACTGGACGAGGTGACCACCGAATCCCATTTGTCCAGCAATCCGGACCTGGTCCTGGCTGAATGCTTGTACTGGGTTCGCAAGCTACAGGCCCGCTGTATGGCCGACGAGCCAGAAGCGGCCTTGGCCGCTGCCGAAAAAGCGCGCCGGTTGCTCTGGGTTTGCCAGTCCTTTTTCGAGGAAGCCGAATATCACTTTTTCGGTGCCCTGGCCCATGCTGCCGTTTATGACAAAGCCCCTGCGGATCAGCGAGGGGCGCATCTGGACGCAATGAAGGAGGGCCATGGACAGCTTCAGGCCTGGGCGCAGCAGTGCCCGGACAACTTTGCGAGCCGCGCCGCACTGGTGGGCGCGGAGATTGCCCGTGTCGAAGGGCGGCCAATCGATGCCGAGCTGCTTTACGAACACGCCATGAACCTCGCCCGGCAAAGCGGCTTCGTCCATGTCGAGGCGCTTGCCAACGAACTAGCCTCACGTTTCTACGCCGCCCGTGGCCTTGGGAAAATCGCTCGCATGTATATGCAGGACGCCTGCTACGGCTATCTGCGTTGGGGAGCCGACGGCAAGGTTCGACAGCTCGAAGCCCGGTATCCGTGGCTGCGCGAAACAGAACCCGCGCCCGGCCCGGCGACTACGATGGCGACTCCGGTGGAACACCTGGACATCGCCACCGTGCTCAAAGTCTCTCAGGCAGTGTCGGGAGAAATCGTCCTGGAGAAGCTGATCGATCGGGTGATGGCCACGGCCATCGAGCAAGCCGGCGCTGAGCGCGGCCTGCTGATCCTGTCCACTGGCGAGGGGCACCGGATCGCGGCGCAAGCGACGACCGGCGGGACCACGACGCAACTGCGTGACGAGCCGGTCAGTTCGGCGCTGTTGCCGGAGTCGATTTTTTACCATGTGCTGCGGACCCAGGAGAGCGTGTTTCTCGACGACGCCATGGGCCCGGCCGCCGCGACGTTTGCCGCCGATCCCTACTTTCGCAAACGTCCGGTGCGGTCGATCCTGTGCCTGCCGTTGATCAACCAGGCCGCGCTGGTGGGCGTGCTGTATCTGGAAAACAGCCTTGCCGCCCATGTATTCAGTCCGAACCGGCTCACCATCCTGAATCTGGTGGCGTCTCGCGCGGCCATCTCCCTGGAAAACGCTCGTCTGTACCGAGAGGTGGCCGAACGGGAGGCAAAGATCCGTCGTCTCGTCGATGCCAACATCATCGGGATTCTGGTCTGGAATGCCGAGGGCGACATCATCGAAGCCAACGACGCATTCCTGCGCATGGTGGGCTATGAGCGCGAAGACCTTGCCTCCGGCCGGCTGCGTTGGAGGGACCTGACGGTGCCGGAGTATCGCGAGCTGAGTGAGCGTTCGTTGGCCAAGGCCCTGCGCACCGGGCAAGCCTGCCCGTACGAGAAGGAATACTTCAGGAAAGACGGCAGCCGTCTGCCGGTGATCGTTGGCCTGGCCATGTTCGAAGCCAGCAGCCGGGAAGGCGTGGCCTTTGTGCTGGATCTGACCGAGCGCCGACAGGCCGAGGAGAAGATTCGCGAAAGCGAGCGTCGCTATCGCGAAGTGCAGGCCGAACTGGCCCATGCAAACCGAGTCGCGACGATGGGCCAGTTGGTCGCCTCGATCGCCCATGAGGTCAACCAGCCGATCGCCGCGACGATCCTCAATGCCGACGCCGCCCTGCGTTGGCTCAACGCGCAGCCGCCGGAAATCGAGGAAGTCCGGCAGATTCTCGGGCATCTGGTCTTCGATGCCAATCGAGCCGCCGATGTGCTGGGGCGAATCCGCGAGCACATCCGCAAGGCTCCACCGCAGAAAGGGCCGCTGGACATCAACGCAGCCATCGAGGAAATGGTCGAGTTCAGCCGCAGCCAGATCATCAAGAGTGGCGCCTCGATCCAAACACACCTGGCCGACGCGCTGCCTGCTATCGACGGGGATCGCGTGGAGCTGCAACAGGTGCTGCTCAACCTGATCATGAACGCATTGGAGGCCATGAGCGCCGTCGATGAAAGCGAGCGGCACTTGTCGATCAGTTCCGGGCTGGACGATGCCGGTTGCGTGTGGGTGAAAGTCTGCGATTCGGGGCCGGGCTTTGCCTTGGGATGCGCGGAACGGGTGTTCGCATCGTTCTACACCACCAAGGCTTCGGGCCTTGGGCTGGGATTATCCATCTGTCGATCGATCATCGAAGCCCACGGCGGCTGTTTGCAGGCGCACGCCAACCAGCCCCGTGGGGCTGTCCTTGAGTTCTCGCTGCCCGTTGCTCGCTAATACCAAGGTTTACACGCTGCATATCAATCGATCAGTGAACCAATCCCACGTACAAATGATCCCCTCCAACCCGAGCGATACAGTGATTGCCATGGGTTGCGGAGGATCTGGCAATGAAACTGACAGGCATCGCGGCGGATGAATTTTCGTCACTTCGTTCAATAGTGCTTATCTGCCTGGCGTTGGTAGCGGCCAACGTCTCCTACCGTTTGGTTGTGCCGGTGCCGGCAGGCGTGACTCTGGAACCCCGCCACGGCACCAAAAGGCCCGAAGGGCTGGCGATCGATTCGCTGAGGTTGGTCGATATCAGCGCCTTGGGTGAGGTGCCCATCGGGGCGCATCTGATCAGTCCGCGCCGTTTCTATATCCATCACGGGATTTACCTGGGCGCCGGAAGCGTTGCCCATTATTCGGGGTTCAGTGGCGCGCTGGAAGCGGGGCCCATCGAAGTGACCGATCTGGAGCATTTCGCCAGTGGCAGGCCGGTGTGGATCATCCAACAACCCGCCCGCTATCCGGCCAACGAAGTGGCCCGTCGGGCCCGCTCCAGGTTGGGCGAAAACCGCTACAGTCTCCTGGCCAACAACTGCGAACATTTCTGCACCTGGTGCCTTACCGGGAAGGGCTACAGTGCCCAGGTCGGCGCATATTGGCACCGGCCGCGCGAGTTCCTGGCAACGATTACCGCACTGAAGGCTCTTTTCGTTGCGTGACGCTACCGATTGCGCCTCGTCAGGCCCACTTCGGCGTCGGAGGCGCTGTGCTAGGCTTTTTCAATCCACCCTGCGAGAGAATCGTGCATGAACGGCAATATCAAAAACAATGAGCCGGGCAGCGAAGGTCCTGTTGTGTTCGTGCTGGACGACGATGCGTCCATACGTTGTGCATTGAGCAATCTCCTGCGCTCTGTCGGCATGCGCGTCGAGACATTCGCGTCCACCGCCGAGTTTCTCCAGCGGCCCAAACCCGATTGCGCCAGTTGCCTGGTACTCGATGTCCGGTTGCAGGGCAGTAGCGGGCTGGATTTCCAGCGCCAGTTGGCGGCGTCGAATATCAGGATTCCCATCATCTTCATTACCGGTCACGGCGACATTGAAATGTCCGTCAAGGCGATGAAGGCCGGCGCCATGGACTTTTTGGCTAAACCGTTTCGCGAACAGGATTTGCTGGACGCCGTGTCAGCTGCGCTTGAGGCGGACGTCAAACGGCGGGAAATCGAGCAGCAGCTTTGCGGCTTGCATACGCGTTACCAGACGTTGACGGCGCGCGAGAAGGAGGTCATGGCCCTGGCCGCCAAGGGACTGATGAACAAACAGATCGCCGGGCAGATGAACCTGAGCGAGATTACGGTGAAAATCCATCGCGCCCATGCCATGAAGAAAATGCACGCCAAGTCGTTCGCCGACCTGGTGCGGATGGCTGAAACCCTCGGCGCAGAACCTGCCTAACGCGCCAAACCTTTGGGAGCGAGCTTGCTCGCGATGGCCGTAAGGCGGTCAAATCGATGCGACTGGCCCACCAACATCGCGAGCAAGCTCGCTGCCACAGCAAAGCCCGATCCCGAACCGCCGCCGTTTTGCTCTATCCCCCGCAAAAATCCCGCTTCCCCTCTGGCACTAACCTGCGACTACGTTGTCAGTACTTGGCCGCCGTAGGGCCGACGTTCGGCTCATATAGCGACAATGTCAGCTACATGACGCCCTTTTTTTGACGCCTTCGGGGCAAAGACTCGCATGGATTTCGCGGGGACCGTTATTTCCTTTTGCGGGTTGACACTCTATGGGTTTTTTTCTCGATCCACGGCATGACATTGATGCCGCTTTGTTAAGTTATCGCCGTGTATTCTGGTCCCTGGCCTTGTTCAGCGGCGTGATCAATCTGCTGGTGCTGGTGCCGTCGCTCTACATGATGCAGGTCTACGACCGGGTCCTGACCAGTCGCAACGAAACCACCCTGGTCATGCTCACCTTGATCGCCCTTGGGCTGTTCATGTTCAGTGCGTTGATCGAGTGGGTGCGCGGCGAGGTGATGATCCGCATGAGCGCCGGGCTGGACGACGCCTTGGGCGAGCGGATTTTCGATGCGGCGTTTGCCCGCAGCCTGCGCGAGCACAACGCCAACCCGGCACAAGTGCTCACCGATCTTGCCACCTTGCGACAGCTGATTACCGGCCAGGGCCTGATCGCCTTGCTCGATGCGCCGTGGCTGCCGATCTTCCTGCTGGTGGCGTTCATCTTTCACCCTTGGTTCGGGGTATTGACGCTGGTGCTCGCCGTATTGCTGATCGGCCTGGCGCTGTGGGGCGAGTTGGCGACCCGTTCGCGCCTGGGAGAGGCCAATCGACTGGGCGTGCAGTCCTCGGTCTACGTCAACAGCACATTGCACAACGCCGAGGTCATCCAGGCCCTGGGCATGCTCGGGCCGCTGCGCCAGCGCTGGAGCCTGCTGCAACAACGGATCATCGCCGCGCAGGCCCACGCCAGCGACCGCGGGGCGCGCATCACCTCGGCGACGCGATTCGTGCGGATTTCCGGTCAGTCCCTCGCTTTGGGATTGGGCGCGCTGCTGGTGCTGGAGGGGCAGCTCTCGGCAGGGATGATGATCGCCATGTCGCTGCTGCTGGGACGTGCCCTGGCTCCGGTGGAAATCGCCATCGGCTCGTGGAAGCAATTCAACAGCGGCCGCCAGAGTTACCAGCGCCTGAGCCAACTGCTCGCGCAACATCCACGCGATCGCTTGCGCATGCCGCTGCCACCGCCCACCGGCGCGCTGCGCCTGGAGCAGTTGTACGTCGGACCGCCCGGGGCATCACAGCCGATTCTGCGGGGCATCAATTTCAGCCTCGGCAAGGGCGAGGTGCTCGCGGTGGTTGGTCCCAGTGCCAGCGGCAAATCGACTCTGGCTCGCGCGTTGGTTGGCGTGTGGCCGGCCATGGGCGGATCGGTGCGCCTGGACGATGCCGAGATCAGCCAGTGGTCCCATGACGCGCTGGGGCCATACCTGGGCTATCTGCCCCAGGACATCGAACTGTTCGATGGCAGCGTCGCCGACAACATCGCCCGTTTCGGCGAGCAGGACGCCGACAAAATCATCGCCGCCAGCCGTCAAGCGGGCATTCACGAAATGATTCTCAGGTTTCCCAAGGGCTACGACACACCGTTGGGCCCTGGCGGGCTTGGCCTGTCTGGCGGTCAGAAGCAACGCCTGGGCCTGGCGCGCGCGCTGTATGGCAGCCCGTCCGTGATCGTGCTCGACGAGCCCAACTCCAACCTCGATGAAGCCGGGGAATTGGCGCTGGTGCAGGCCATCGGCGTGCTCAAGGCCGCCGGCAGCACCGTGGTGTTGATCACCCATCGGCCCAACGTGCTGGCGGTGGTCGATCACATCCTCGTGTTGAAGGACGGCACTCAACAAGCGTTCGGCCCTCGGGACCGGGTGCTCAAGGCGCTGATGCCGGGGCCGCGGCCGGCCGCTGTGCGGGAGGCAGGCAAGGATGCGTGATTTGAAATCGGCCACACCGGCCCACGGCGAGCATGGCCTGAGCGTGCTCAGCAGCGACACATTGCCCACCGCGAGCACCGATGCGGGCGGCGCGGCGCGCTACGGCGTGGTTTTCCTGGCCCTGACCCTTGGCGGCTTTCTGCTTTGGGCCTGCCTGGCGCCACTCGACCAGGGCGTGGTGGGCAGCGGCACCGTGGTAGTGGCGGGGGAGCGCAAAGCGGTGCAGTCGCTGGTGGGGGGCGTGGTGGAAAAATTGTTGGTCAGTGATGGCGATCGTGTCAGCCAGGGGCAGTTGCTGGTGCAGCTCAACACGGTGCAGGCGCAATCGCAGTTGGACGTGACCCTGGGCAAGCTGCTCAACGACCGCAGCATCGAGGCGCGGTTGATGGCCGAGCGCCTGGGCGCCGATGAAATCCAATGGCCGCAACAATTGCTGGAGCGCGCCGATGAGCCGCGTGTCAAGGCGGCCATGGCCCTGCAGAGTCAGCTGTTCATGACCCGGCGTGCCGAACTGGGCAGCCGCCTGAAGATCATCGAGCATGAAATCGGCGCCTTGCAGCAACAGCTGCAGGGCTACGAAGGGGTCAAGCGCAACTACGATGCGCAAATGCGCTTCCAGCAACAGGAACTCGAAGGTTTGCGCGAGCTCGCCCGGGAAGGCTACGTGCCGCGCAACAAACTTTTCGAGGCCGAGCGAAACGCGGCGCAACTGGCCGGACAGATCGCTTCGGGCATCGGCGACGTCGGGCGCACGCGCCAGGCGATCAACGAAAGTCGCCTCAAGGCCTTGCAGGCGCAGCAGGAGTTTCGCCGCGATGCCGAAACCCAGCTCAGCGAGGTTTCGGCCGAAGCCGCGGCCTATGCCGATCAGATCCGCGCCTTGCAGTTCGAAGTCGATAACGGTGCCATCCGCGCGCCGGTGGCGGGCCAGGTCATGGACATGTCGATCCACACCGTGGGCGGCGTCGCCCAGGCCGGGCAAACGTTGATGCAAGTGGTGCCGTTGGACGCACCGATGGCGATCACCGCGCGGTTCGATCCGTTGATGGCCAACAAGCTCACCCCCGGATTGCCGGTGCATGTGCATTTCACCGCCCTGCAGCGGGTGGATACGCCGACTGTGACCGGCACGGTCACCACCGTGTCGGCGGACCAACTGATCGACCAGCAGACCCACCAGCCGTACTTCTCCGCCAAGGTAGAAATTCCCGCCGAGACAGTCGTCGCGCTGCAAGGCGCCGGTTTGCTGGTGCGTCCCGGCATGCTCGCCGACGTCACCGTCGTGACCGGTGAGCGCACCTTGATGAACTACCTGATGAAACCTTTGCGCGAACGCTTGCTGGCTGCCTTCAAAGAGGAATGAGCATGACCGACCGTTGCCGTTACGGCGTCCGTGTGCTGTTGAGCCTGTACACCAGTTGGGCGGTGATCGGCCCCGCCTGGGCGGCGGAGGGCGGGCTGAGCCTGACTGCCGCCTACGATGCCTCGCGGCTCAATGACCCGACCTTGCAGACCGCGACCCACGCCTACGACGCGTCCCGGCAGGAAGAAGCGATTGGGCGTGGCGGGCTTTATCCGCAGGTCTCGCTGTCCTCGCGGTATGGGTATGGCGGGCGTACCGATGGCGGCGACGACAGCAGTTATGTGAACAGCAACGACTACCAGGCGAACAGCGTGACGCTGGCGGCGCAACAGCCGCTGTATGACAAGGGGCGCTGGGCGGCTTATCAAGAAGGCAAGGCCCGCGGCGTGCTCGGTAGCCAACAATTCGACGTGGCCGGCCAAGCCTTGTTCGACCGGGTCGCCAAGGGCTATTTCGATGTGGCCCGGGCCGAGAATGAATTGAAGTTGATCGCCCAGCAGAAGACCGCCATTCGTGGCTTGGTCATCCAAAGCAAAAAGCTCTATGAAGGCGGCCAGGGGGCAATCACCGATATCGACGAGGCCCAGGCCCGGCTCGATCTGGTGGAGGCCCAGGAAACCGAAGCCCAGGCCCGTCGCGTGGCCGCGCTGCGGGCACTGTCGGGGCGGGCGAGCGTGCCCATCGAGGACATCCAGCCGATGCGCGAAGAATTGCCTGCCGGCAGCCCCATCCCGCCGGAGCAGGATTTGCCGTACTGGACGGCAATCGCCCGCGAGGCCAGCCCCGAACTGGCCGCGCGGCTGGCGGCGGTGAAAGTCGCCGAGGCCCAGGCCGACAGCCAGCGCGCCGGGCATTACCCGACGTTGTCGTTGACCACGCAGTTGACGCGCCGGGAAACCCGCCAGTACCAAGAGCTCGACCCGCGCCAGGACACCTATTACGTCGGTGTGCAGCTGGACATCCCCTTGTATCGCGGCGGTGCGGTGCGCGCTTCGGTGGCCAAGGCCGAGGCACAACTGGCCGGCGCCCAGTCCGACTATGACGTGCAGCGTCAGGAGCTGGCTGAGTCCATCGAGACCGATTACCTGGGCGTGGTGGCGGGGTTCGCCAAGAGCAGGGCCATGCTACGGGCGGTGGAGTCCAATCAGCGCGCGCTGACGTCGACGGAAAAAGGCTTCCAGGGCGGCGTGCGCTCGACGGTCGACATCCTCGACGCCCAGCAACGGCTGTTCCAGGCGCGCCGGGACCTGCTCGACACCAAGCTCGACATGCTCCAAAGCTACGTAAGCCTGCACACCCACACCGGCCAGATGAACCGTGCGGTGCTGGAGCAGGTGCAAAGTCTGTTCTGAAGTCGTGGCGCTGTGGTGGCGAGGGAGCTTGCTCCCGCTGGGCCGCGAAGCGGTCCCAAAGCAAATTACTGCGGTGTGTCAGGCAAATTCCGTCTTGCCTTTTTAGGGCCGCTACGCGGCCCAGCGGGAGCAAGCTCCCTCGCCACAAAGCAGGAGAGTACAAGGGCTGCAAAGCAGCCCCTATAAGCTCAATCAGGCAGTGAAGTCGCTGGCATGCAGCTCCTTGACGCCCACCAGAGAGAGTTCGAACTCGGCGGTGGCGTCGGAGTCGACGCTGCCGTAGAGGATGCCGTCGACAAAGCGCAATTGGCCGGTGGCGTTGGTGGTGTCAAAGGCGTTGCTGCCAATGAAGGTGAACGCATCGAGGTTGGCGGTCAGCGGGTTGGCGTCCAGGCCGGTGAAGTCCAGCTTGTCCATCTCCGTGCTCTTGAAGCCGTTGATCACGTCCCGTGCCGCCCCGACGCCCATGTCCGACAACGCGCCAAACGCATAGGTGTCCGCGCCGGTGCCGCCGGTGAGGTTATCGGTGCCCGCGCCGCCAATCAGCCGATCATCGCCCGAGCCGCCCACCAGGGTGTCGTTGCCGGCACCGCCGTCGAGGATGTTTCCAGCGCTGTTGCCCGACAATGTGTCGGCGTAGGCGCTACCGGTCAGGTTTTCGATGAACTTCAAGGTGTCCAGCCCGGAGCCCACGGTGTTTTGCTGGGCAGAGGTCGAGAGGTTCACGGTGACCCCGGCCAGGGCTCGGTCGTAGGACACGGTGTCGTTACCATCACGCCCGTCGAGGATGTTGTCGCCGGCACCGGCGAACAAGGTGTTGGCCAGCGCGTTACCCGTCCCGTTGGCGACGCCGGGGCTGTCGACGTAGAGGTTCTCCACGTTGGCGCCCAAGGTGTAGGCGGCGAGGCTACTGTGGACGCTGTCGATACCGCCGGTCACCGGATTGCTGCTTTTCTCGATGACGGTATCGCTGGCATTGTCGACGTAGTAGGTATCGTCGCCGTCGCCACCGCTCATGCTGTCGGCTCCCGCAGCGCCATTGAGCACGTTGCTGGCGACGTTACCGGTGATGAAATTCCGCCGATCGTTACCGGTGCCGTCGATGTCCGAAACGCCGGTCAGCACCAGGTTTTCCAGGTTGGCGCCCAGTGTCCAACTGACCGAAGCCTGTACCGTATCGATCTGCGCGGTCGAGGTGTTGGTTTCCACGACGCTGTCGAACGCGTTGTCGACGACGTAGATATCGTTGCCATCGCCACCGGTCAACGTGTCGGCGCCCAGGTCGCCGTTCAGAGTATCGTTGCCCGAGCTGCCCACCAGCGTATCGTCCTGGTCGGTGCCGGAAATCATCCCGCCCTCATTCTGCGCGCCGTCGAAAATGTCCTGCACGCTGTTGTTGTCGTTGGGGTTGCCCTGGAAACCGAGGTCATCGGCGATGTAGTCGGCCAGGCGCTGGCCGACGATTTCCGCTGATTCCTCGTGCAGGTGCCAGACGTCGTCGGGATAGACCAGCGGGTCCACTTCATAACGCAAGGGCAGGTCGTTGGGGTCCACCGCCAGTTTCACATCGGCACGCTCGGCGGCGATGGCTTCCTGGACGGCGCGAACGTAACCCACACCCTCGACGATGTCGGCGATCTTATCCTCCGGGTAACCACGGGCGCGCGCGGCGTCCTGCTCGTAGTGCCCGGTCTCCATGATGTACACGTTGAAGTTGCCGAATTGGCTGTGCAGGTAATCGAATACCTTCAATGTCGCCGCTTTGTAGGCTGCCGCTGCTGCCGCCTTGTCCGTGGAGCGGGCGATTTCCTGGGCGGCTTCTTCGCCTTGGCCCCAGATGATGCCCATGGTCACGTTATCGATGGACTTCAGTTCGGTGAGCTGGTCACGCAGCAACGTCACGGCGCGCAACAGCGCCGGCCCCGGTTGATTGGTATCGGTCAGCCACCAGCACAACTTCAGCTCCTCGGCGCCCAGCGTCGACAAGCCGTTGACCGTGCTGCCGCCGACGGCGATGTCGATGCCGTTGCCATCGGCATCGTCGAACTGGCTGCGTACGTCGTAGGTGGTGTACTTGCTCAGATCGTTGACCAGCATTGAGGTGCCGGATTGATCGTCGTCTTCGCTCATGCGCAGCAGGCGTGCGTTGGATTGGCCAAGAGTCGGCAGGTAGAGGATGTCTTGCTGGGCGCGTTCGCCAAAGACGAAATCGTCGGCGGTGAGGGTGTTGAGGTAGTTGCCGTTCAGGGCGATTTCGAAGCGATTGCCATCGGCGTCGGCCTGGCTGGATTTGACGTAGGTCTTGTCGCCCGCCGCGTTCAGGGTCATGTAGAGCGTGCCGTTGTTGCCGTCGCCCAGACCAAGGAAGCCCAGCCCGGAGACGTCGATCTTGTCCACGCCAACGGTGAAGTCATAGATCGTATCCGTGGCGGTCACGCCGCCGGTGTCGTAATCCCGGTAGCTGTCGGCCAGGTTGTTGTAGCGGAACGTGTCGGCGCCGTCGCCGCCATACAACGAGTCGCGTCCGGCGCCGCCGTCGATGATGTCCGCGCCGGTGCCGGCCTTTATGGTGTCGTTGCCGCCGAGGCCGAGGATCAGGTCGGCGCCTGCCGTGCCGTTGAGGCTTTCGGCGTTGGCGGTACCGGTAATGGTGTTGGCCGGCGCATCGGCGACCACCAGGGCGAAGTTGTCGCTGACCGAGGCGCCTGAGGGGTCGGTGGCCTTGACCAGCACGTCGTAGTTACCAGCGGCGGTGGTGGTGGGCGTGCCGCTGAACGTCAGGTTGGCGGCGTTGAACGTCAGCCACGAAGGCAGGGCGTTGCCGTTGGCGAGGGTCGCGGTGTAGGTCAGCACATCCTGGTTGGCGTCGCTGAAGCTGTTGCTGGCCACGGTGTATTTGAACGGCGTGCTTTCGCTGGCGTTCTGGTCCAGAAGGGGGATGACCACCACCGGCGCGACGTTCGTCGGAGTGTTCTGGTCGGCAAAGACAAAATGATTGGCGGTCAGGCTGCTGACCAGGTTGCCGGCCATCGAGATTTCGAAGCGGTTGCCGTTGGCATCGACCGTGAGGTCCTTGAGGTAGGTGCGGTTGGTCGATGCACTGTAAGTGACTTGCAGCGTGCCATTGAGCCCGTTGCCCAGGCCCGTATAACCGAGAGCCGCGACGTCGATCTTGTCGGCGGCCACGTCGAAATCGAGGATCTGGTCACTGGCGCTGGTGGAACTGGTGCGGTAGCTGTCGAGCTTGGACGTATAGCGGAATACGTCGGCGCCCGTACCACCGGTCAGTTTGTCCACGCCGGTGCCGCCCACCAGGACATCGTTGCCGGCGGCGCCATTGAGGGTGTCGTTGCCCGCACCGCCGAAAATTTGCTCGTTGGCGACGGTGCCGGTCAAGGTGTCGTTGTTCGGCGTGCCGTTGATCACCACGGACGAGGGCACGTCTTGCACGGCCAGGGTAAAGCTGTCGCTGACGGTGGCGTTGCTGCCATCGGTTGCGGTGACCTGGATCGAGTAAGTGCCCGACGCCGTGTCGGGAGGCGTGCCGCTGAAGGTGCGCGTGGCGGCATCGAACGTCAGCCAGCTGGGCAGGGCGCTGCCGTCGGCCAGCTTGGCGGTGTAGCTGAGGCTGTCATTGTCCGGATCGTTGAAGCTGGTGGCCGGGACCACATAATTGAAAGGTGTCTTTTCGGTTGCGTTCTGATCCAGCAATGGCGTGGCTACCACCGGCGCCTGGTTGGTGGGCGAGGACGTGGCGAAGACGAAATTGGCATTGGTCAGCTTATTGAGGTAATTGCCGTCCAGCGCTACCTCGAACCGATTGCCGTTGGCGTCTGCCTCCAAGGACTTGATGTAGGTCTTGGTGCCGGCGCTGTTGAGCACCAGGTAGACGGTGTTGTTCTTGCCGTCGCCAAGGCCGGTGAAGCCCATGGCGGAAAGGTCGATCTTGTCGGCGGCGATGTCGAAGTCGGTGATCAGGTCACCCAGATTCGCGCCGCCGGTGTTGTAGTTGCGGTAGCTGTCGAGTCGGTTGGCGAACACAAAGGTGTCTGCCCCGGCGCCACCGGTGAGGGTGTCCATGCCTGCGCCGCCGTCGAGCTTGTCGGCGCCCGCGCCACCACTGAGGCTGTCGTTGCCCGCCAGGCCGAGCAGGGTGTCCGCCGCATCGCTGCCCTGCAACGAGTCGCTGCCGGTGGTGCCGGTGATCACCCGGTTGAAGATGAAATTATCTGCCGTCAAAGTACTCGCCAGGTTGCCTGAGAGAATCAGCTCGAAGCGATTGCCGCTGGCATCGGCGTCGTAGTCCTTGATGTAGGTGCGGTTGCTGCTGGCGTTGTAGCTGACCTGCAGGGTGCCGCCACGGCCATTGCCCAGGCCGGTGAAGCCGAGATCGGCGAGGTCGATCTTGTCCTGGGTCACGTCGAAGTCGGTGATGGTGTCGTCGAAGCTCGCCGTTGCGTTGCGGTAGCTGTCGGACTGGCTGGTGAAACGGAATGTATCGGCGCCCGTGCCGCCGGTGAGTTTGTCGACGCCCGCGCCGCCCACCAGAATGTCGCTTCCGGCCGCGCCGTTGATGGTGTCGTTGCCCGCCGCCCCAAAGAAGATCTCGCTGGCGCTGGTGCCGGTGAGTGTGTCGTTGCCGGCCGTGCCCTGCACGGTGGTCATCGGCACCGTGGCGCTGACGTAGCTGCCATCGCCATAGACCAGCGTGGCGCCCTTGCTGGTGTGGCTGATGGTGTTGGCGATGATGGCGTTGCGATCGGTGCCGTCTTCGTTGCGCTCGGCGACGCCGTAGGTGGACAGGTTGCTGCCGCTGATGATGTTGCCCTGGATCAGGTTGTCGCTGCCGTTGAAGTACTTGCCGGACACCCCGAGCGTATCGTCGTAGGACTGGATGATCACTTCCGGCACCGCGCTGCCCAGCGCGTTGTTGTTCAGCGTGTTGTCCAGTACCTCGACATGGTTGCTGCCATAGATGCGGACACCGGCGCCGTTGTTGTCATGGATGTCGACCCCGGTCACGGTTACGTCGCTGGACAGCTTGATCAGCACGCCTTCAGCGCCGTTGCCGTACATCTCGCCACCGGTGATGGTGATGTTGCTGGGGGAGGGGATGTCTTCACTGCCGCGCTGCACCACGATGCCGTTGCCGCCGTTGTTGTAAGCGACGTTGTTGGTCATGGTGAAATCGTGGGTACTGGTGACAACGTTGAAACCGTGGCGGTCGTTGTCGTAGGCAACGTTGTTTTCGAAGGTGCTGTCGCTGAGGAAGTCGGCGACAAATCCATCCAGGCCGTTGCCGTGGGACACGCTGTTCTTGATGACCATGTTGACGGTTTGCTCGTGGGGGTCGAAGCCATACCCGGAGCAATCCTTGATCTCGACGCTGTCGAGGGTGACGTTTGAGTCGTAGCCTTCTTCGCCGGGGATATACCCGTTGAACCAGCCGTCCACCTTGCCGGTGGTGGCGTCGCGGTTGCCGTCGATGGTGAGGTTGCTGACCCCGAAATCATGGGTTTCTTCGCCATAGGCTGAGCGGATGATGCCGGTGATCTTGGCATCGGAGCCATCGACCAATTTCACCGTGGTGTCGCCCATGCCGTCGCCGTACAGGTAAACGTTGCTCTTGAGCATCAGGCAGCCGTCGGAGGGTTCCTCGCCCCCTGACACGATGTAAGTGCCCGTCGGCATGTACACCTGGCCTCCGCCCGCGGCAGCTGCCGCATCAATTGCACTTTGAATGGCCGCCGTGTCGTCAGTGACGCCATCTCCTTTGGCGCCAAAATTTTGTACGTTGAAAATCATGGACTTATCTCCGTATCAGGTTAAGAACCTCGGTATCTGCCAATATTCCATCAGCGACCACGGAGTTATGACCGGAGTAAGTGAAAAAGTTGCGTCCGCATATCGGCGGAGTGTCAAAAAACTGATAAACGGTTGTGGGTTGGTTTGATGTGTAACATTTAATTGACGCTTTTGAGCGCCGTATCAGAGCTGTGGGAGTTCGATCGCGATAGCGGTGTACCCGTTACCTTTGATGCAACTGATCCGACGCCATCGCGAGCAAGCTCGCTCCCACAATGAAAGGGTGGTGCGGCTTGCAGTGCCTTGGCCCAAGGTGAACATTCACTCCAAGACCTTCTTGAGAAACGGCGCCGTGCGGCTCTCCCCGCAGTTCGCCACCACCTGCGGCGCGCCGCACACCACGACTTTGCCTCCCTGAGTCCCGGCCCCTGGCCCGATGTCGATGACCCAGTCGCTTTGCGCTACCACGCGCATGTCATGTTCCACGACGACCACCGTATGCCCTTCATCCACCAGTCGATTGAGCTGCACCAGCAAGCGGTCCACGTCCTGGGGGTGCAGGCCGTTGGTCGGTTCATCCAGCACGTAAAGCGTCGCGCCACGGGCCTTGCGTTGCAGTTCCGTCGCCAGCTTGATCCGCTGGGCCTCGCCGCCGGACAGTTCGGTGGCCGGTTGGCCCAGGCGCAGATAGCCCAGGCCGATGTCTTTGAGTACCTGGAGCGAACGCCTGGCTGGCGGTTGCTCGACGAAGACCTCCAGGGCCTGGTTCACCGTCAATTGCAGCACTTGGGAAATGTCCAGGCCTTGCCAGGTCACTTCCAGGGTCTGTGGGTTGTAGCGGGCGCCATGGCAGGTCGGACAGGGGGCGTACACGCTGGGCATGAATAATAATTCCACGCTGACGAAACCTTCCCCCTCACAGGTTTCGCAACGGCCCTTGGCGACGTTGAAGGAGAACCGTCCGGCATCGAAACCGAGCGCTTGTGCCTGCTCTGTCGCGGCGAAGAGCTTGCGCACATGGTCGAACAGCCCGGTATAGGTGGCGAGGTTGGAGCGTGGCGTGCGGCCGATGGGTTTCTGGTCGACCTGAACCAGTCGCTTGACCCCCTCGAGCCCGGCGGTGACCTGGCCGCCGCTGGCCAGCACCGGTTCGTCTTCCAGGCTTTGCTCTTCGCCATCGGCGTTGGCGCCGGGCTGGCCCAGGTGGGCGCCGACCAGATCCAGCAGGGCCTGGCTGACCAGGCTGGATTTGCCCGAACCGGAAATGCCGGTGACAGCCGTGAAGCAGCCCAGGGGAAAACCCACGCTCAGGTTGTCGAGATTGTTGCGGGTGATGCCGTCCAGCCGCAGCCAGTCCTTGGGTGGGCGCGGATGGCGCGCAATGGCCCGTTCTTCGGCGAACAAGTAGGCGCGGGTGCGGGATTCGGGCACTTGCCCAAGGCCTTCGGGCGGGCCGCTGTAAAGGACCCTGCCGCCTTGCTCGCCCGCGTCGGGGCCCACGTCGATCAGCCAGTCGGCGCGGCGCATGGTGTCCAGGTCGTGCTCGACCACAAACACCGAGTTTCCTGCTGCTTTCAACCGTTGCAAGGCGCCAAAAAGCGCTTCACTGTCGGCCGGGTGAAGGCCGGCGGAAGGTTCGTCCAGCACATAGATCACCCCGAACAATTGGGAGTTGAGCTGGGTCGCCAGGCGCAGGCGTTGCAGTTCGCCGGAGGAAAGCGTCGGCGTGCTGCGCTCCAGGGCCAGATAGCCGAGGCCCAGGTCGATCAGCGTGACGATGCGCTCCAGCAGTTCGGCGGCAATGCGCTGGGCGGCCAGGCGCTTTTCCAGGGACAGATTGGGCGTGTGGCGCGCGTCCGGCCCGCCAGCGTGCGGGTTGTCGCCCCTGGCGGCGCGCTGCTCACGAGCCTCGCGCGTCTGGCGATGGGTGAGGACATCGCCCGATTCTTCGGGCTGCTCCAGATAATCCGGCGCCGCTACGGCCTTGAGCACCTCGGCCAATTCCAGCAATGACAGGTTGGACAGCTCGGCGATGTCCAGCCCGGCAAAGGTAACGGTCAGCGCCTCGCGCTTGAGGCGCTTGCCTTCGCAGACCGGGCAGGGGCTGGCGCGCATATATTGCGCCACCCGCTTGCGCATCTGCGCGCTTTGCGAATGCATGAAGGTGTGCAACAGGTAGCGCCGGGCCCCGCTGAACGTGCCCTGGTAGCTGGGTTCGAGTTTGCGCTTGAGGGCGTCGCGGGTCTGGGCCGGGGTGAGCCCGGCGTACACCGGGACGGTGGGGGTCTCTTCCGTGAAGAGGATCCAGTCGCGTTGCTTCTTCGGCAGGTCGCGCCAGGGAATGTCGACGTCATAGCCGAGTGTCACCAGGATGTCCCGCAGGTTCTGCCCTTGCCATGCCATGGGCCAAGCGGCTACCGCGCGTTCGCGGATGGTCAGCGAAGGGTCGGGGACCATGGTGGCTTCGGTCACTTCGTAAACCCGGCCCAGGCCGTGGCATTGCGGACACGCGCCCTGGGGCGTGTTGGGCGAAAAGTCCTCGGCATAGAGCATCGGCTGGTCGGCCGGGTAACTGCCGGCGCGGGAGTAAAGCATGCGGATCAGGCTCGACAAGGTGGTGACGCTGCCCACCGAGGAGCGCGCGCTGGGCGTGCCGCGCTGTTGTTGCAAGGCGACCGCCGGCGGCAGGCCTTCGATGCTGCCTACGTCCGGCACGCCGACCTGGTCGATCAGGCGCCTGGCATAAGGTGCGACGGACTCGAAATAACGACGCTGGGCTTCGGCGTAAAGCGTGGAGAAGGCCAGCGAGGATTTGCCGGAACCCGACACGCCGGTGAACACCACCAGGGCATCGCGAGGAATGTCCACGTCAACGTTCTTGAGATTGTGTTCGCGGGCGCCACGCACCCGGACGAAACCGGTGCCAGCGGTTAAAGCAGTGGCTGAGCGTGGGGGCATCGGGATTCCTTGTGGACGTCGGTGGTTGCGGCGATGGGGAGCACGCCGTTACTTAGAGCTTCGGCAACTGCCCGATCCGCCCCATCATTTCGGTCACGACCTGCAGGTCCAGCAGGAACTGCTCCACGGTCTTGAACTCGTTGTCGTTGTGGCCGGTGTACTTGACGTCGGGCATGGCCAGGCCGAACTGCACGCCGTTGGGCAAGTCATGGACCGACGTGGCCCCGGCGGACGTGCCGAACTTGTGCTCCATGCCCAGGTTCTCGGTGGCGACGGCCAGCAGTGCCTTGACCCATTCGCCCTCGGGGTTACGGTACATGGGTTCGTCGATAGTGTTGTCGAAGGTCACGGCAACCTCGGACTTCTTGGCCCAGGCGGAGAGCTTGTCGTTGATCTCAGCCTTCAGCGTGTCCGTTGGCTTGCCCACGGGCACCCGCAGGTTCACGGCGAGCTTGAAGCTCTTGTCGTCCATCCCGACGTAGGTGAGCGAGGCGGTCAGCGGGCCCATGAACGCGTCGGAAAAGCCGATGCCCAATTTGTTGCCCAGGTAATCCAGGCCCCAGTTATCGGTGGCGTAACGCGCGGCGTCAGTGATGTGGTTGTGCTTGAGCGCGACCTTGCCATCCAGGCCATTGATGAAGGCCAGCATCCTGGCGACCGGGTTGACGCCTGACTCGGGCTCGGAGGAATGGGCGGATACGCCAGTAAAGGTCAGCTTGACGGTTTTATCGGCCACCTCGCTCCTTACTTCAAAGTCGCCGCCATTGGCTTTGGCGTAGTCGGTGCCGGCCTTGAGCAGGCTGGCGGCCAGCTCGGCGGGTTTGTCGGTGCTGAATGTCGCGACTGAAGTCGACGGGATCTGGTTGGTCGCCATGCCGCCGGTCATTGCAACGACTTCAGCGCCTTTGCCTTCGCCCGCCCGGCGAGGGAAGTTCGCCATGACCGTGCCGTAGCCTTTCTCGGCGATCACCACTGGGTAGCTGCCATCGAGCGCCAGGTTGTAATTGGGCGTCGGGTTGCGCTCGAAATAGTAGGGGATGGCGTCGCCGGTGGTTTCTTCGGTCGTGTCCACCAGCAGCTTGAAGTGGCGCGCCAGCGGCAGTTTTTCGTCCTTGATGATCTTCATGGCGTAGAGCGCCACGACGATGGCGTTCTTGTCATCCTCGGTGCCTCGACCGTACATGCGATCGCCCACCAGCGTGACCTTGAACGGATCGAGCCTGGTGCCGTCCTTGAGCACCCAGTTTTCCGGCGTCACCGGCACCACGTCGGCATGGGCGTGAATGCCCACGACTTCGTCACCGCTGCCTTCGAGTGAAATCTCATAGACGCGGTTGTCGATGTTGCGGAAGTTCAGGTTGAAGTCGGTGGCCAGGCTTTTGATCTTGTCGGCGATCTTGAGAAACTCGGGGTTTTCATGCTGGGCCACGCCGTCCTTGCGAAAGGTCTGGATTTCCACCAACTGGCGCAAGGTCTCGGTGGCGGCCTTGCCATACTTCACCCGGGCGTAGATACCGAGCAGCCGATGGATTTCGTTCTGTTGTTCCGCCGACAGGGTTTTGTTGCCTTGGAAGGCATCGATGGCCGGGCCGAGATTCGCGGATTTGGCCAGCTCACTCTTGGCGACGCTCGCCAGGAACTGGCGGAAATCGCTGACCGAGGTATCGGCGTAGGTCTTGACGAAGTCCGCGCTCTGTTGGGCGGTGATGTTGGCGAAGGCAGGCGTGGTCATTGAGGCGAGACTGGACAGCAGGAGGGTGGCCACGGCCAGGTGTTTGAGCGAGAAGTCCATTGCTGGGCATTCCTTTGCGGGCGGTTGGGAGAGGAGTGTCTGATTTTTTTGACACAAACGCTTACAACCTAACAGGCGAGCGAGGGGCAGGGGAGCCTTGCGAGGGAATCTGTCGCACAACGAAGCAAAAACGGCGCAGAAATGAAAAATGGCTGAGGGCCATCAAACCCCCGGGAACCCTGTGGGAGCGAGCTTGCTCGCGATGGCGTCAGCAGCATCAGCATAGATGCAAGCTGACCCACCGCTATCGCGAGCAAGCTCGCTCCCACAAGGGGTTTGCAGCGGACATAACGCAGCCTAATGTGGGAGCAATTTTGCTCCCACAGGGCAGGGCTGGGCACGGGTTTAATGCGTCCCGCGCGGAATCGTCTTGAGCAGATCTTCCGGGCTGATATGCCCCACCACCGGCTGAGCCGTGCTGCCCGGCAATGGCAGGTCGAGGATATGCCCCTTGATCTTGCCGACCACATGCATCTCGCAGGGTTTGCAATCGAACTTCAAGGTCAGCACTTCATCGCCGTGAATCAGCTGCATCGGCGCGACCTTGGTGCGCACGCCGGTGACGCCCTTGGCTTGCTTGGGGCAGAGGTTGAACGAAAAACGCAGGCAATGCTTGGTGATCATCACCGGTACTTCGCCGGTTTCCTCGTGGGCCTCGAACGCCGCGTCGATCAGCTTGACGCCGTGGCGGTGGTAGAAGTCCCGGGCCTTCTGGTTGTAGACGTTGGCCAAAAACGACAGGTGCGACTCCGGGTACACCGGTGGCGGCGTGGTTTCGGCCTTGCGCCCGCCCCGTGGATGCGCTGCGACGCGCGCCGTGGTCAGGGCTTCGATCACCTCGCGGCGCAGTGCCTTGAGCTGGGAGTTGGGAATGAAAAACGCCTGGGGCGCGTCCAGCTTGATCGACGTGGCGTGGTACTCGGTGGTGCCCAGTTGGCCGAGCAGGTCCTGCAACTGCTCCAGGGCTTGTTCTGGCTTGTTCGCCAGGCCGAAAGGACCGTCGAGGGCAACGCTGGCGCTGATGCCTTCTTCGCTGGTGGCGGTCAGCTCCAGACGCTCTTCGCGCAAGTGCGCGACCCAGGCCAGGCCCACGCGACGCTCGGCGGAGGTCTTGAGCAAGGCTTGCTGCCAGTTGTGGTCCAGATTGCGGCTCAGCGGATGGTTGGGCCGCAACTGGTACATGCCGGCGGGCATCTCGTTGGGCTCGACGCGGTAGCGGTAGCGCTTCTGGCCTTCGTCATCGAGGAACTCGCCCTTGGGCTCGGCGATGTTGGCCCGGAAACCCACCACTTCGCGCTTGACCAGCACGTTGAGGCCGTCGCCGTTGGACAACGGATCAGACGTCACCACGTGCAGGTCGCGCTTGCCGACTTTCTCCACCACGCCCACCGGTACGCCGGTGAACGTGGGGGAGTCGAAGGCGCCGATATCGATCTTGCGCTCGCTGACGAAATAGTCGGTGCTGCCACGGTGGAAGGTCTTGTCCGGGTCCGGCACGAAGAAGTGCGCGATGCGGCCACTGGAAGCGCGGGCCAGGTCCGGGCGGTCTTCGAGGACATCGTCCAGGCGCTGGCGATAGTAGGCGGTGATGTTCTTCACATAGGCCGCATCCTTGTAGCGGCCTTCGATCTTGAACGAGCGCACGCCAGCTTCAACCAGGGCGCGGATGTTGGCGCTCTGGTTGTTGTCTTTCATCGACAACAGGTGCTTTTCGTAGGCGACCACCCGGCCTTGATCATCCTTGAGGGTGTAGGGCAGGCGGCAGGCCTGGGAGCAATCGCCACGGTTGGCGCTGCGGCCGTTTTGCGCGTGGGAGATGTTGCACTGGCCGGAAAACGCCACGCATAACGCGCCGTGAATGAAGAACTCGATGGCCGCGTCGGTCTCGTCGGCGATGGCGCGGATTTCCTGCAGGTTCAGCTCGCGGGCCAACACCAGCTGCGAGAAACCGGCTTGGTCGAGGAATTTCGCTCGGGCGAGTGTGCGAATGTCGGTCTGGGTGCTGGCGTGCAGCTCGATCGGCGGAATGTCCAGTTCCATCACGCCCAGGTCCTGGACGATCAGGGCATCGACGCCGGCATCGTAGAGCTGATGGATCAACTGGCGGGCCGGCTCCAGCTCGTTGTCATGCAAGATCGTGTTGATCGTGGTGAACACCCGGGCATGGTAGCGATGGGCGAACTCCACCAGCCCGGCGATATCGCTCACCTCGTTGCAGGCGTTGTGACGCGCACCGAAACTCGGGCCACCGATGTACACGGCGTCGGCGCCATGCAGGATCGCCTCGCGGGCGATGGTCACGTCGCGGGCGGGGCTGAGCAATTCCAGATGATGTTTAGGCAAGGACATGTTTTTTTAGTCAGGCTGGTCACGGTCGAAGCGCGCATTGTAGCCGCCAGGCGCCGGATCGGCACCTGTGCAAGCCTGTGTCGGGGGAAATGAGCCGATACGCGGTCAGCCCTGGGCGGCGCCGATGCTGCACCAGCGGTTGCGCCCGGTGTTCTTCGCCAGGTACAGGAACGCGTCGGCGGCCTTGATCAACATGGCGGGGCTCACGTCCTCATTGCTCGGCTGGCAGGTGTTGATGCCCGCGCTGATGGTGACGATGCCCAGGGGATGATCGCCATGCTCGATGTTCAGGGCCCTGACGGCTTCGAGGATTTGTTGCGCGACCTGGGCGGCGCCAGTGCTGTCGGTGTTGGGCAGCAACACCGTGAATTCCTCGCCGCCGTAGCGGACCGCCAGGTCCCCGGGCCGCTTGATCGTCTGCCCGATCGCGCCGGCAATCGCCCGCAGGCAGTCGTCGCCGGCGGCATGGCCGTACTTGTCGTTGAAGCGTTTGAAGTAGTCGACGTCGAGCATGATCAGGGCCAGGGACGAACCCTGGCGCTTGGCCAGGCGCAGCTCATCGGCCAGGGCG
This sequence comes from Pseudomonas sp. R4-84, assembly GCF_054130985.1. Taxonomy (NCBI): domain Bacteria; kingdom Pseudomonadati; phylum Pseudomonadota; class Gammaproteobacteria; order Pseudomonadales; family Pseudomonadaceae; genus Pseudomonas; species Pseudomonas sp. R4-84. The sequence continues at coordinate 2,906,463 of NZ_CP096390.1, read as the reverse complement.
CTGTCTAGCCGCCGACGGTTGCCCAGGCCGGTCAGGCTGTCGGTCAGGGCCATGTCCCGCATGGCTTGGTGGGCGCTGCGGATCTGCTTTTCCATGGTCATGCGGTAGCGCAGCTGGCTCAACACGATGAGCCCGAAACCCACCAGGATGGCGATCAGGAATATCAGCACCAGGCTGGTCTTGAACAAGTCCCGGCGCCACGGGGCGACGATCGATTCGCGGGACAAACCGGCTTCCACCACCAGCGGGTAGGTGGTCAGGGCCCGGTAGCCGTACAAGCGTTCGGTGTCGTCGACGACCGCCCGGGCTTCGGCCACGCCCTGGTTGGAGGTTGGCAGGTGCTCACGGAAGATCACGCTGTTGACCAGGCTCTTGCCGATCACCGAGGCGACGAAGGGCCGTCGTACCAGGATCGTGCCACTGCGCAATGCGAGCACCAGCGCGCCTTTGTCGTCGATCTTGAAGTCACCGTAATAGTCGACGAAATAGCTGACCTTGACGGTCCCGAGCATCACGCCGGCGAAAGAGCCGTCGGGGTTGTTCAAGCGGCGCGAGACAGGAATGATCAAGTCGTCGGTGGAACGACTCTTGATCACTTCGCCGATACGCACGCCACGGTCCTGGTGGGTGCGGTGGTACTGGAAGTAGTCTCGATCGGCGTTGTTCGCCATTTCCGGTATCACGTCCTTGTCTGTCGCCAGCCATTGACCGTCCGGGCCGTAGATAAACAAGCCGTGCAGTTGCGGCATGATCGCGGCTTGCTGGATGAGCAGCTTGTGGATACGCGCAATGTCCATGTTTTGCAGCCCGTCGCCTTCCACTCGTTCGGCAAGGGCGGCGGTGAGCACGTCCACTTGGCGGATGGCGTCTTCGGCGTGTTGGGCGGTCGCCCTCGCCAGGTTGGTGACCGAGTCGCGGGCGGAAGCGAAGGCCGCGCGATAATCGCGCCATGTGCGCCAGCCCTCGACGGCCAGGAAGGCCATGACGACCACGAGCATGAAACTGACCGTCAGCCGAAACGCCGCCCCGGCTCGCACAGCCTGCGGGAACGCTTGATCGGGGCTTTCAATCCTGGGCTCTGGCTGTTTGCGTCCGAGCATTGGCTTATCCTTCTACACGACGGGTCCGTGCGCTTGCAGCGCACAGCCTATCCTATTCCATTTCAGCACGTTAGCTAACTGCGACGAGGCCTATACAGCCGATGGCACACGGCACAAGGGGAAGGTTCATGAAAGTTGGCGTCATATCCGACACCCACGGCTTGCTGCGCCCCGAAGCGTTGGACGCGCTGCAAGGCTGCGAGAGGATCATTCATGCCGGTGATATCGGCAGCCCGCAGATCCTGGAAGCCCTGACATCCATCGGCGAGCTGTACGTGGTACGTGGGAACAACGACCTGGAGGCCGACTGGGCGGGACAGATCGCCGATCAGTTGCAATTCGACCTGGGCGGGTGGCAGGTGCTGTTGGTCCATGACATCGCCGATGTGCCGGCGACGCTCGATCCAGCTGTAAGGGTGGTGATCACCGGCCATTCCCACAAGCCGCTGATCGACTGGCGTGGCGAGCGGCTCTACCTCAACCCCGGCAGCGCCGGCCGGCGGCGGTTCAAGTTGCCGGTGACGCTGGCGTTGCTGGAGGTCAGCGAGCAGGGGATCGAGCCGCGGATCGTGCCGTTGCTACCGTGACAGGCCTGAGTTACCTGAAGTATTTGTCGACGTAGGACTGGATCTCCTGGCGCATGAAACGCCCGGATTCATCGGCCCGTTCCTCCCAGCCGAACACACACGCCGTGACGATGCCGTCGAAGCCGGTCTTCGCCAGTTCGCCAAAGAACAGGTCCCAGTCGATCTCGCCCTGGTGCATGTCCATGTGCTGATGCACCGTCACCTTGGCTCCGGGTGGGTTGACGATATAGCGCAGGCCGGACGAGGCCTTGTGGTTGTAGGTGTCGGCAATGTGGACATGGGTGATCATCGACCCGGCTTCAGCGATCATGGCTTGCATGTCATCGCCGAAGTAGAACGTGTGGGGGGCACAGTACAAAAACTTCACGTTGTCTGAACCGACGGTCTTGAGCTTGTCCAGGGCCGGCTGAAGGGTCTCGCACCAGTCCTCCGGATGCGGCTCGACGTTGAGGGTTACGCCTTCGGATTCGAGAATCGGCACCAGCTCTTCCATCGAGCGCCACCAGGCCGCTTCGCTCGACTCATGACTGTGCATGCCGCCACAGCAGCTGACCTTGTGCCCGCGATCGGGCGACGGCCCGCGACCAAACTCCGAGTTCATCGTCGTACACCCCATCTCCACGGCAACCTGGATCGCTTCCTTCCAGTAGTTCACCGCCGCCCGGCGTTCGTCCTCGTGGGGGCTGGCCCAGCGGTACATCGGCAGCAGCGACGCCAGTTGCAGGTCATGGTCGCGCAGGGCTTTCTTGAATTCGGTGATGCGTTCCTTGTGGGCGCGAGGGCGAACCCACCACGGCAGGAAATCTTCACGCGGCGACAGTTCCAGGTATTGGTAGCCGAGCTCGGCGGTCTTGCGGCACAGGTCCGGCAGGCTCAGGTGGCGGTGCATGTAGGGATCGAGGGCGATTTTCATTGTTGTTCTCCGTTGATCAACATTGGTTACCTGTGGCAGCAGGTTAATAGGCGATCCAGGTTGAATCGTTGTTGGCCGATTCCACGCAGCGCTCCACCCAGCGCACGCCGTCCACGCCGGCGTCGATGTCGGGATAGCGCAGCGCGGCCAGCATTTGGGCGTCGCCACGGTTGGCGGCGTCCATGGCGAGGGCGAAGCGGCGATAGAGATTGGACCAGGCCTCGAACAGCCCTTCGGGATGACCGCCACCGATGCGGTCGTCCAGCAAGGCGTCGTCGTGCAGATAGCCCATGCCGCGCTCCAGGGTTTGCGCGGGCTGGCCCTGGATCTCGAAACTGAGCTGGTTGGGGCGCTCATCCCACCATTCCAGGCTCGCCCGGGACCCGATCACGCGGATTTTCTGGCCGTGCATGGAACCGGCATTCACCGCGCTGGACCAGACCATGCCCATCGCGCCGCTTTCGTACTCCATCAAGGTGTAGGCGTTGTCCTCCAGCGGCGCGCGGCTGGCGACGAAGCTCTGCCGGCTGCACATCAAGCGCTTGATCTTGAGCTCGGGCAGCATCACCTTGGACAGATACAACGGATGCGTACCGACATCCCCCAGCACATAACTGGGCCCGGCCTGGCGCGGGTCGACGCGCCATTGCGTCGCCTGGCTCTGGGCCTCTACCGGCGCGCTGTGAAAACCGTGGGCGAACTGCATGTGCACCATGCGAATCTCCCCCAGCTCCTCGGCTGCAATCATTGCCCGCGCCTGTTCGATCAACTGGTGGCCGGCGTAGCCGTAGGTCAGGCCGACGATACGGCCCCGGGACCTGGCCAGGGTCCGCAACGCCTCGGCTTCGTCGAGGGTGAAGCACAGCGGTTTCTCGCAAACCACATGCAAGCCGGCTTCCAGGGCGGCGCGGGTGATGGCGTAGTGCGTGCCGTTGGGGGTGGCGATCGACACCGCCTCGATGCCGTCGGGCCGCTGTGCTTCCAGCTCGAACAAGCTCAGGTAGTCCGGATAACAGCGCGCCGGGTCGATCCCCAACGCTTCGCCGAAGGCCTGGCCACGGCCCGGATCGATGTCCAGCGCACCGGCGACCAGTTCGAAGTTGCGATCGCGCAGGGCGGCCGAGCGGTGGATGTAACCGATCTGGCTGTGCTCGCCGCCGCCGACCATGGCCCAGCGCAGGGGCCGTCCAAGGGTTTTGCTGCCATTGATCATGAGTGTTGTCCTCCTTTGGTCAGAAGCCGATGCCGGCCAGATAGGCGCGGCTGGCCGCCACGTCGTCCAGGCTGGTGGCGGCGTTGCGCGGGTCGCGTTCCTGTTCGACGGTAATCGCGCCTTGGTAGCCGAGCTCACGCAGCAGGCCATGCAGGGCCGGGTAGTCGATGGCACCGCGTCCTATCGGGCACATCACGCCCCGGGCACAGGCGGCGAAGAAGCGGATGCGCTCGTTCAGCACCTGGTCGAAGACCGCCGGGTCTATGTCTTTGAAGTGCAGGTAGTCCAAGCGATGGGCGTAGGTGCGCAGCGATGCGAGCGGGTCCATGCCGGCGTAGTAGAGGTGCCCGGTGTCCAGGCACAACCCGGCAATGTCGTGGGGGATGTCATCCACCAGCCGCGCCAGCTCATCGGCGAATTCGATGTAGCCGCCCGCGTGAGGATGGATGACGGCGCGGATGCCATAGGTGTCCCAGGCGAGGGCGGCGATGGCGCGGATGTGCGCCATCATCGCGTTCCAGTGCGCGTCGTCCAGGCGTGGCGCGCGGTCCGAATGGCCGGCCGCGTAGTCGCGTTCGTCGTGGCCCCAGTCGATGATCACCAGGTAGGGCCCGCCGAAGCGCTGGCCGGGCTGGGGTTTGAAGGGCGGCAGTTGTTTGAGCGAGCCGCAGATGGCGTGGGTCTGGCGCAGCAGTTCGGGCAGATTGGCTGGGTTTACCAAGTCATCGAAAATCGTTCCCGCGACGATGTGCAGGCCGTGCTCCGACAGTGCTGGATTGAGGATTTCCGCCTCCAGCGGCAGATAACCATAGGGCCCCAGCTCGATGCCGCGATAGCCCGCATCGGCGGCTTCGCGCAGCACCCGTCGCCACGGTGGCAGAAACGCGTTCTTGATGTCGTCGACGCCCCAGCAGCAAGGCGCCGTGCAGATGTGGATCGCCATTTGAAGCACTCCGGCTGTGTTGTTGTTTTTGTCTTGGGCTGATGCTATTGCCTCGTTGCGGAGCGGGCCATGGGGAGATGGCTTAATGTGTCAGAACCCCTCATGATGGCGAAAAGAGGTGTCAAGACATGTCAAAGCAGCCACGCCGAAAATTGCGCCCCACCATGGCCGATGTCGCCCGGGAAGCCGGTGTGAGCCTGTCGACGGTGGACCGGGTGCTGAACCTGCGCGCCGACGTGCGTGCCGACACCGCCCAGCGCATCGCGGCAGCGGCGGGGCGCTTGGGCTTCCATGCCAAGGGGGTGATCGAGCAGCGTGTGCTCAACGACCGTCCCACCCTGCGTCTGGGGTTCCTGTTGCAGAAAAGCGGGGTGCCGTTCTATCAGGGGCTGGCCCACGCCCTGTCAAACGCCGCCGCCACCTGCACGCGAGCGCGGATTCGCGTGGTCATTGGTTACCTGGACGACCTTGATCCGGTCAACGTGGCCCAACGCATCCTCGCCTTGCGTGACCAGGTGGACGGCCTTGGCGTGGTGGCGGTCGATCACCCCAAGGTGCGTGAGGCGGTGGCCCAATTGCGCGCGACAGGCATATTGGTCGTGGCGCTGCTCTCGGAACTGTCCAGCGGCGCCGGCACTGGTTACGCCGGCCTCGACAATCGCCTCACGGGACGCACCGCCGGTTGGTTCATCAGCCGCCTCGCCAGGCAGCCCGGGCCAGCGGCGGTCATGCTCAGCAGCCAGCGTTTCCAATGCCAGGAATTGTGCGAATTGAGCTTTCGCAGCTACTTGGCGGAGCAAACCGGCGAATGGGAGCTGCTCGCCTCGCGCCTGACCCTGGAGGACGACGAGTTTGCCTATGGCAACACCGTCGACCTGCTTACGGCAGAACCCGACCTGGCAGGGCTTTACGTGGCCGGCGGCGGCATCGCCGGGGTATTGCGCGCCCTGTGCAGCCTTCAGCAGCAACAGCTGCGCCTGCCCGTCGTGGTGTGCCATGACCTGACGCCGCTGACCCGGGAGGCGTTGAAAACCGGATTGGTCCAGGCGGTGCTCTCCCACCCGGTGACCACCCTGGCCGAAGAAGCCGTGGATGCTCTGGTCGAAGCCGCGACGGCCACGTCGGTGGGGCCGGTGGCGAGGCGGGTGGTGGCGTTGCAAGTGGATGTTCCGGAAAGCGTCTAGGCTCGGTACGAAATGTATCCGCACTCACCCATACAGCGTTGAAACGGGGCTGGCCTTCGCGCGAACACATTTCAAACAGACCCTGGGACACCCGCGCGCGCTGATCCAGCCATTCGTTCCCCAACCAGTTTTTTCCTTCCCAGCCACAACAAAAACCCTCGTTTCGTAAATTCCCGCCTGCCAACACAATCGCCTCGACAGCTTGTTTCGATAGCTGCAATCGCAGAACAACAAGAAACCGGAACCCGAGGCGGCGACACGCCGACTTGAGCCAAACCCTCTGCCGGAAGTGCCAAGACATGCCCGTTGAAACCCTACGCATCGATACGCTTGTAATAGGCGCCGGCCAGGCCGGCGTCGCCATGAGTGAACATTTGAGCCGCCAAGGCGTGCCGCATCTGGTGGTGGAGCGCGACCGCATCGCCGAGGCCTGGCGCACGGCGCGCTGGGACTCGCTGGTCGCCAACGGCCCGGCCTGGCATGACCGCTTTCCTGGGCTGGAATTCGACGGCCTGGATCCCGATGCGTTCGCCTCCAAGGACCAGGTGGCCGAGTACTTCGAAGCCTACGCCCGCAAGTTCAACGCGCCGATCCGCACGGGTGTGGAAGTGCGCAAGGTCGAGCGCACTGTCGGTCGCCCAGGTTTTACTATTGATACCTCCGACGGTGTGATCGAAGCCACTAACGTGGTGGTCGCCACCGGGCCCTTCCAACGTCCCGTCATCCCGCCCATCGCGCCGCAGATGCCTGCGGTCACCCAGATTCACTCGGCGCAATACCGCAACCCCGGGCAGTTGGCCGAAGGCGCCGTGCTCGTGGTGGGGGCGGGGTCGTCGGGGGTGCAGATCGCCGATGAATTGCAGCGGGCCGGCAAGCAGGTTTACCTCTCTGTCGGTGCCCATGATCGTCCGCCACGCGCCTATCGCAATCGGGATTTCTGCTGGTGGCTCGGGGTGCTGGGCGAGTGGGATGCCGAGGCGGTCAAGCCGGGCAAGGAGCACGTGACCATCGCTGTGAGTGGCGCCCGGGGCGGCCACACCGTGGATTTCCGCCGGCTGGCCCACGAGGGCATCACGCTGGTGGGCCTGACCCGAGCGTTCAACGGCCACGTAGTGAGTTTCGAATCCAACCTTGCCGAAAACGTCGCCCGTGGCGATGAAAACTACCTGGCGTTGCTCGACGCCGCCGATGCCTATATCGAGCGCAATGGCCTGGACCTGCCGCCCGAGCCCGAGGCGCGCCGGCTATTGCCCGATCCTGAATGCATGACCCATCCGATCCTTGAGCTGGACCTGGTCGAGGCGGGTGTCAGCACCATCATCTGGGCCACCGGGTACTCGGTGGATTACAGCTGGCTGAACGTCGATGCGTTCAAAGCCGATGGCAAGCCTCGGCATCAGCGTGGAGTCTGCAGCGAGCCTGGCCTCTATTTTGTCGGCCTGCCTTGGCTGTCGCGCCGGGGGTCGGCGTTCATCTGGGGCGTGTGGCACGACGCCCGGCATATCACCGACCACATCGTCAAACAGCGCACGTATCTCGACTACCGCGATGCATCCCAGCGCATTTCGCCACCTTTGAAAACCAGCCTGACGGGAGTTCGTTGATGCCTACTCACACTCGCATCCGCATGTTCAACACCAAGGACACCTACCCCAACCAGACCCTGGACAACGACCTGTGCCAGGCCGTGCGCGCGGGCAATACCGTTTACGTCCGTGGGCAGGTCGGCACCGATTTCAACGGCCAGCTGGTGGGCCTCGGCGATCCGCGGGCCCAGGCCGAACAGGCCATGCGCAACGTCAAGCAACTGCTGGAAGAAGCCGGCAGTGACCTGAGCCACATCGTCAAGACCACCACCTACCTGATCGACCCGCGCTACCGCGAGCCGGTGTACCAGGAGGTCGGCAAATGGCTCAAGGGCGTGTTCCCGATTTCCACCGGGCTGGTGGTCAGCGCCCTCGGCCAGCCGCAATGGCTGATGGAAATCGATGTGATCGCGGTCATCCCCGAATAAGGAGCACGACATGACGTTTTCCATCGTCGGACGCTGCGCCGAAACCGGCCAGTTGGGCATCGCCATCAGCTCGTCGAGCATTGCCGTCGGCGCCCGTTGCCCCTGGCTGCGGGCAGGGGTTGGCGCGGTGTCGAGCCAGAACATCACATTGCCTGCGCTGGGCCCGCAGATCCTCGACGAATTGGCCGCCGGTTCGGTGGCCCAAGAGGCGCTGGACCGTGCCCTGGGACGCAACGGCTACAGCGAGTATCGCCAGGTGGCCGTGGTGGATGCCCAGGGGCGCACGGCGGTTTTCAGCGGTCGCCACGCGTTGGGCGTCCATGGCGCCGGGGTCGGCGAACAGTGTGTGGCGGCCGGCAACCTGCTGGCGGGCGACGGGGTCATTGCCGCAATGGTCACGGCATTCGAACAGGGTGAGGGCAGCCTCGCGTCCCGCCTGTTGAGCGCGTTGCAGGCGGGACAGGCCGCAGGCGGAGAAGCCGGGGCGGTGCACTCGGCGGCGTTGTCGGTGGTGGATGACCTGACCTGGCCAATCGTCGATCTACGGGTCGATTGGGCGGATGAAAATCCCATCGGCGAATTGGAAAAACTCTGGCTCGCCTATCAGCCGCAGTTGCAGGACTACCTCACTCGCGCCCTCGATCCAACCCAGGCGCCCAGCTACGGGGTGCCGGGCGATGAGTGAGTTGCGCAGCCGTGCATTACTCGCCGAGCTGGTGGGCTTTGCCACGGTCAGCCGCGATTCGAACCTGGCGTTGATCGAGTTCGTTCGCGATTACCTGCACGGCCTGGGCGTGACCAGCGAGCTGATCTACAACACGGAACGGACCAAGGCCAACCTGCTTGCGAGCATCGGCCCGTCGGTGCCGGGCGGCGTGGTGTTGTCCGGGCACACTGATGTAGTGCCAGTGGACGGGCAAGCCTGGACCGCGGAGCCGTTCCGCCTTAGCGAGCGGGACGGCAAGTTGTTCGGACGCGGTACGGCGGACATGAAAGGCTACCTGGCCTCGGTGCTGGCTGCGGTGCCGACATTCCTGTCCAGCCCGTTGAAGCGTCCTGTACACCTGGCGTTCTCTTATGACGAAGAAATCGGTTGCCTGGGCGTGCGCGGCCTGCTGGAAGTCCTGCCGCAACGCGTCCCGCAACCGGCCTTGTGCCTGATCGGCGAGCCCACCGAGCTGCGACCGGTGTTGGGCCACAAGGGCAAGTTGGCGATGCGTTGCCACGTCAAGGGCGCGCCTTGTCATTCCGCCTATGCGCCTTACGGGGTCAACGCCATCGAACAGGCGGCGCGCTTGATCGGCCATCTGGGTGAGATCGGTGCGGAGCTGGCCGAGCCCTCACGACACGATCCGCGTTTCGACCCGGCGTATTCGACCGTACAGGTCGGCGTGATCGAGGGCGGCACGGCATTGAACATTGTCCCGGCCGATTGCCGCTTCGATTTCGAGGTGCGCGCCTTGCCGGACTTCGCCCCGCAGGCAGTGGTCGAGCAGTTGCGCGATTACGCCGAACAGACGCTGCTGCCCAGGATGCAGGCAGTAAACACCGACACCGCCATTCGTTTCGAACCCTTGTCCGCTTACCCGGGCCTGGCGACCTCGCCGCACAGCGCGGCCGCGCGCCTGGTGGCCCGGCTGTGCGGCAACGACGGTTTCGGCACCGTGGCGTTCGGCACCGAGGGCGGGCTGTTCCACCAGGCCGGCATCCCAACGGTGGTGTGCGGCCCCGGCAGCATGGACCAAGGCCACAAACCCGACGAATACGTGAGCGTCGAGCAAATGGCTGCCTGCGATCGCTTGATGGACCGCCTGGCGGTTTACCTCAGCGAACCCAATGACGTTTGATCCAAGGAAATACCCGTGAACGAATTCAATGATTGGAAGGCGCGTGCCGCTCAAGTGCGCCTGTGCGACAGCGCCCTGATCGACGGCGAGCCCCACGAAGCCCTCGATGGCGCCCGATTCGAAGTGATCAACCCCGCCAACGGCGTGTTGCTCGCCAATGTCGTGGCCTGCGCTGAACCGGAAGTGGACCTTGCCGTGAAAAGCGCACGCAAGGCATTCGAGCAGGGCCCTTGGGCGCGCATGGCGCCCAGCGAGCGCAAGGCCGTGTTGTTGCGTTTGTCTCAGTTGATGCTGGCTCATCGCGAGGAACTGGCGCTGCTGGATTGCTTGAGCATGGGCAAACCGGTCATGGATGCCTGGAACATCGACGTGCCGGGTGCCGCCCATGTGTTTGCCTGGTATGGCGAAAGCCTCGACAAACTCTACGACCAGGTCGCGCCCTCGGCGGCGAACGTCCTCGCCACGATTACCCGCGTTCCGCTCGGCGTGATTGCGGCGGTGGTGCCGTGGAACTTTCCGTTGGACATGGCGGCCTGGAAAGTCGCGCCAGCGTTGGCGGCGGGCAACAGTGTCGTGCTCAAGCCGGCGGAGCAATCGCCGTTTTCGGCCCTGCGCCTGGCTGAACTGGCCCTCGAGGCAGGCGTGCCACCGGGTGTGCTCAACGTCGTGCCGGGCCTGGGCGAGCAGGCCGGGCGGGCGCTCGGCTTGCACCCGAACGTCGATTCGCTGGTGTTCACCGGATCGACCGAAGTCGGTAAATATTTCATGCAGTACTCGGCCCGATCGAACCTCAAGCAGGTCTGGCTGGAGTGCGGTGGCAAGAGCCCGAACCTGGTGTTTGCCGATTGTCAGGACCTCGACCTGGCGGCGCGCAAAGCCGCGTTCGGAATCTTCTTCAACCAAGGCGAAGTGTGCTCGGCCAACTCGCGGTTGTTGGTCCAACGGTCGATTCACGACGCGTTCGTAGAACGCCTGGTGGAACAGGCTCGCCTGTGGCAACCCGGCAATCCGCTGGACCCGGCGAGCCCTGCCGGCGCTATCGTCGATGCGCGTCAGACCGCGAGGGTCATGCAATACATCCAGCAGGCCAGGGCTGAAGGCGCACGCCTGGTGTGTGGGGGACGCCAACTGAACATCGATGGGTCGAGCAATTTCATCGAACCGACGATCTTCACCGACGTGCGCCCAACCATGCAATTGGCCCGTGAAGAGGTGTTCGGGCCGGTGCTGGCAATCAGCGTGTTCGATGACGAAGAGCAGGCCGTCGCCATGGCCAACGAACACATCTACGGCCTGGCGGCCTCCGTGTGGACCGACGACCTGAACCGGGCCCACCGTGTGGCGCGGCGTTTGAACGCGGGCACGGTGTCGGTCAATACCGTGGACGCCCTCGACGTCACCGTGCCCTTTGGCGGCGGCAAGCAATCGGGCTTCGGACGCGATCTGTCGCTGCACGCCTTCGACAAATACACACAACTGAAGACCACCTGGATCCAGCTGCGCAGCTGACCGCGGTCCAGGTCGTCGTTCGCAATCGATTTGTTCTCCCTAAAAAAAGAAAACGGAGCAACCGATGGACAGTTCCTCAAGCGTGCCGCTACAAACCGTTACGCCATCGCAGGTCGGCCCCCGCAAACGGCTGGGCCTGGGCGCCTTGTTGGCCGTCGCCGTGGGCCTGGTGGTTTCCCAGGGCGTCATGGTGCTGATGCTGCAAGGGGCCGGGATCGCCGGGCTGGGCTTCGTGATTCCGTTGGCCTTGGCCTGGCTGTTGGCCCTGAGCTACGCCTGTTCGTTTTCCGAACTGGCCTTGATGATTCCCCGCGCAGGCAGCCTGAGCAGTTACACCGAAGTCGCCATTGGCCAGTTCCCGGCGATCCTGGCGACGTTTTCCGGTTATGTGGTGGTGGCGATGTTTGCCCTGTCGGCGGAATTGCTGCTGATGGAGTTCATCATCGACAAGGTCTACCCGCACTCGATGCCGCCGTTGAGTGTCGCGGTTGGCGTGCTGTGCCTGTTCACTGTGCTCAACCTGTTCAACATCGACATTTTCTCTCGGCTTCAAACGGTGTTGGCCCTGGTCATGACGGTGATGCTGTTGGTCATGGGCCTCGGCGCCTTGGCGAGCGATGGGGCAGGCAGCGTATCGACGTTGGTGGCGGCTACGGGCTGGAACCCCATGGGCCTCGGTGTCATTGCCCTGACCGCGATGGCGGTGTGGGGATTTGTCGGGGCCGAATTCGTCTGCCCACTGGTCGAGGAAACCCGCCGTCCGGAACGCAACATCCCGGCCTCGATGATGATTGGCCTGACGGTGATCCTCGTCATTATCTGCCTGTATTGCCTGGGCGCTTTGCTCACCGTTCCCCAGGCTGAGCTCGCCAGCAATGGCTTGCCGCACTATTTGTTCGCGACTTCGGTGTTCGGCGAGGCCGGGCAGGTATTCCTGGTGACCGCCGCCATCACCGCAACGTGCAGTACGCTGAACAGTTCCCTCGCTGCCATACCGCGCATGTTGTTGGGCATGGCCCGTAGCGGCCAGGCGTTCGGCATCTTCAAGCGCCAGGGCAAGCGCAGCGGTGCTCCTTGGGTGGCGGTGCTGTTCGTGGCGCTGGTTACCGGCTTGCCGCTGCTGCTGATGCACGACACGCCCGACGCCATCAACCTTTTGCTTCTGGCGGCGGCCCTGGCCTGGCTGCTGGCCTACGTCATCACTCACATCAACGTGATTGCCCTGCGGCGCCGCTATCCCCATGTTCACCGGCCGTTTCGCACGCCGTTCTACCCGGTGCCGCAGCTGTTCGGCATCGCCGGCATGCTCTTTGCCATCTGGCACGTGTCCCCCAGCCCTGAAATGACTGTTCCGATCTTCGCCAGCGCTGGCGCGGTGCTGGGCATCGTTTCGCTGATCGCGCTGGTGTGGGTCAAGTGCGTGATGGGCAAACCGCTGTTCAAGCCCGAGCCGCTGGCGTCTGTCCAGGGCACCGAAACCGACAAGATCAACAAAGGAGACCTTTAATGAACGCGCCATTGAACCCGAACCGCAGCACCCGCGAATATCAGGCGCTGGATGCGGCGCACCACATCCATGCGTTTCTCGACCAGAAAGCCCTCAATGCCGAAGGGCCACGGGTCATCGTCCGTGGCGAAGGGCTGGCGCTCTGGGACAACGATGGCAAGCGTTATCTGGACGGCATGTCGGGCCTTTGGTGCACCAACCTGGGCTACGGGCGCCAGGACCTGGCGGCAGCGGCCAGCCGTCAGTTGGAGCAATTGCCGTACTACAACATGTTCTTCCACACCACCCATCCGGCCGTGGTGGAGCTGTCCGAGCTGCTGTTCAGCCTGCTGCCGGATCATTACAGCCACGCCATCTACACCAACTCCGGCTCCGAGGCCAACGAGGTGCTGATTCGTACCGTGCGCCGCTACTGGCAGATCCTCGGCAAGGCGCAGAAGAAAATCATGATCGGTCGCTGGAACGGCTATCACGGCTCGACCCTGGGCGCGTCGGCGCTGGGCGGCATGAAGTTCATGCACGAAATGGGCGGGGTGATTCCGGATGTCGCGCACATCGACGAGCCGTACTGGTTCGCCCACGAAGGTGACCTGACCCCAGCCGAGTTTGGCCTGCGGGCGGCCCGGCAGTTGGAAGAGAAAATCCTCGAACTGGGCGCCGAGAATGTCGCGGCGTTCGTGGCCGAACCCTTCCAGGGGGCCGGCGGCATGATTTTTCCGCCAGAGAGCTACTGGCCGGAAATCCAACGCATCTGCCGGCAGTACGATGTATTGCTGTGCGCCGACGAAGTCATCGGTGGCTTCGGTCGTACCGGCGAATGGTTCGCCCATGAGTATTTCGGCTTCGAGCCCGACACATTGTCCATCGCCAAGGGCCTGACCAGCGGCTACATCCCCATGGGTGGCCTGGTCCTGTCCAAACGCATGGCCGAAGTGTTGGTGGAGCAGGGCGGCGTGTTCGCCCACGGCCTGACTTATTCCGGACACCCGGTGGCGGCCGCGGTGGCGATTGCCAACCTAAAGGCCCTGCGCGACGAGGGCATCGTGACACGGGTCAAGGACGACACGGGGCCGTATTTGCAACGGTGCCTGCGGGAAACGTTCGACGGGCACCCGCTGATCGGCGAGATCCAGGGCGCCGGCATGGTCGCGGCCCTGCAACTGGCCGAAGACAGGAACAGCCGCAAGCGCTTTGCCAACGAAAACGAAATGGCCTGGCAATGCCGCACCTTCGGCTTCGAGGAGGGCCTGATCATTCGCTCCACCTTGGGCCGGATGATCATGGCCCCGGCGCTCGTGGCCAGCCATGCCGATATCGATGAACTGGTCAACAAGACCCGTATTGCTGTAGACCGCACCGCCCGCGCTTACGGTCGCCTCTGAGTCCGTCGCCGGCTCGTGCGGGCGAGCCGGCATTTTCGAGGAACCGATTCATGTCCAGATCCTTGCGTTACAACATGGCGTGTGCCCTGGCGTTGCTGAGTACCAGCGTCCTGGCCGCGCCACAAAGCCTGACCGTGATTTCATTCGGCGGCGCCACCAAGTTGGCCCAGGACAAGGCCTACTTCCAACCCTTCAACGCCAGCGGTGCGGGAAACATCGTGGCCGGCGAGTACAACGGCGAGCTGTCGAAGATCAAGGCGATGGTCGCGGCCGGGCATACCAGTTGGGATGTGGTCGAAGTGGAGAGCCCCGAACTGCTGCGTGGTTGCGAGGAAGGCTTGTTCGAAAGACTCGACCCGGCGGCCATAGGGAAGCCTGCGGATTTCGTTCCGGGAGCGCTCACTGAGTGCGGCGTGGCCACGTACGTCTGGTCGATGGTCCTGGCCTATGACCAGAGCAAGCTCGCCAAGGCACCCACCTCCTGGGCCGATTTCTGGAACGTGACCGAATACCCGGGCAAGCGTGGGTTGCGCAAGGGGGCCAAGTACACCCTGGAAATCGCCTTGCTGGCGGACGGCGTCAAGACAGAAGATGTGTACAAGGTCTTGAATACGCCGGAAGGCGTGGCGCGGGCATTTGCCAAGCTGGACCAGATCAAGCCGAATATCCAGTGGTGGGAGGCGGGCGCCCAGCCGGCGCAATGGCTGGTGGCCGGGGATGTGGCGATGAGCGCAGCCTACAACGGTCGCATCGCCTCGGCGCAGAAAGAGGGCATGAAACTGAGCATCGTCTGGCCGCAAAGCCTGTATGACCCGGAATATTGGGCGGTGGTGAAAGGCACGCCAAACAAGGCCTTGGCGGAGAAATTCATTGCCTTCGCCAGCCAGCCGCAGACCCAGAAAGTCTTCTCGGAGAACATCCCCTACGGACCGGTGCATCGCCAGACACTGGGCCTGCTGCCCGCTGAAGTCCGCGAGCAACTGCCCACCGCCGAGGCCAACCTGGCACAGGCGCAAGCGGTGGACGCGGAGTTCTGGGTCGACCATGGCGAAGAGCTGGAACAGCGCTTCAACGCCTGGGCGGCTCGCTAGTATCCAACCTAATATCGAACCGCTCTTGTGGCGAGGGAGCTTGCTCCCGCTGGGGTGCGAAGCACCCCCTTTACCCTGCGATCGCGGTGTAGCAGGTGGACCGCGTCAGGTTTTTGGGGCTGCTGCGCCCGAGGCGTCGGACCGGCCCAGCGGGAGCAAGCTCCCTCGCCACGGAGGTATGAGGCTCGCCGGTCTACGCCAGCCATTCCCCGAACTGCTCCTTGCAGTAATCCACGAACAACTGCGCCGGCTTGGTCAGGTGCGCGCGCTTGAGCCAGCCGGCCACCAGGGCCGAACCGGTTACGTCCTCGGCGATGCTGACACACACCACGTCCTGTCCGTCGTAGGTGCAGCTCGATTGCGGGCGGGTCACCAACACGGCGAAACCAAATCCCTGGCCGACCATGCCGCGCACCATTTCGATGGAGGGCGAGCTGAAGACGATGTTTGGCGTCAGGCCCAGCTCCTCGAAAATACTGACGAAGTAGGTGCGGCTGGGCTGCACATCCAAGAGGATCATCGGTTCAAGCGCCAGGTCGCGAAGCGATACCTGGGATTGATTGGCAAAGCGGTGTCCGGCCGGCAGCAGTGCGTACGGCCGTTGCGGTGCCGTGAGCGCTTCGGTTTCGATCGTGCTGTCGAGATCGTGCTCATAAAAAATCGCCAGGTCGAAACGTCCACCGGTCAGGCCTTGAACCAACTCCTGCTGTTCGCCGTCCTGCACGCGGATCTCCACGCCAGGAAAACGCTCGCGAAAACCGGCGATCAGCCGTGGCAGGTAGAGTGGGGCGACGGTCTCGAAGCAGCCGATGTCGATCTGCCCGCTGACGACGTCATTGTCGGCCAACGCGTTCTGTTCGAATTCCCGGGCCATGCGCAGCAGCTCCTGGGCCTTTCGATAGAAACGCGCACCGGCCGGCGTCAGCGAGACGCCCTGGGCGTGATGACGGATCAACAACTGCACGCCGAAACTGTCTTCCAGGCCCTTGACCGCCGTGGCAATCGACGGTTGGGCGATATACAGCTTGCGGGAGGCTTCGGCGACGCTGCCACACTCCACGGTGGTGACGAAGTACTTCAACTGACGCAGGGAGTAGGACGCCACGGCACACCTCGGTCCGGATGATTTTGCCTACCTTACCGTGAGCCGCTTGCGCAGCGCGACGGGCGTTGCAACGGATTTTGCTAGGCAGTGGCGATATCCAGGCTGGCTTGTCGGACGGGCATAAAAAACGCCCGCCGAAAAAACCTTGGCAGGCGTTTGGGAAAGTCCGGCAGAGAAGGAGGGACTGGCCGGTTGGCGCGTGAGTTTCAGGGCATTGGGATCAGGCGACAGGGATCAATGGATCCGCGGCAGCCAGTGCGGTGGCGCGGTCGGCGGCGGGTGGGTAGATCCACACAGAGTTGATCTGGGTCTTGAGGTCCTTCGCTTCTTGTCCGACCAACTTGACCTGGCGATCCCAACCTTCGGTGTACACCGCGCCCCAGGCGCCCAGGTCCAGGCACGTCACGTACTTGGGTTGGCTGTAGGTCATCGGCGCGACGCCCAGCAGATCGGCTGCCACGTTGTTGCCCGCGTAGCGGCCCAGGGCGATGGCGTGCTGGCAGGACATCGCCGCGTAATTGCCAAGGTCGTCGGTGGCGGCGTAGGCCACGTCGCCGGTGGCGAAGATATCGCTCTGCCCGAGCACCTTCAGGGTCCCGTCGACATGCAGCCGGCCCTGGCGATCGTGGGTGCCGGGCACTTGTTCGGTCAGCGGGCTGGCGCGGAAACCGACGGTCCAGATGACGGTCCTGGATTCGATGCGCTGGCCGTCCGACAGCGTGACGCCGCCGGCATCCACCGATTCGACCGAGGCATTGAGCATCCACTCGATGCCAAGGTGGTCGGACGCTTCGATGATCGAAGGGCTGATTCCTTCGCCCAGCGCCGCACCGATTGTCGGCCCCCGGTCGACCACGATCACGCGGATATTGGCGTCGCTGCCCAGGACGGCGCGCAGGCGGGCGGGCATCTCAGTGGCGGTTTCGATCCCGGTGAACCCGCCGCCGGCCACCACCACGGTGTTGCGAGCGGGGCTGTCGGGCAGGGTTGCGAGGGATTTCAGGTGGGCTTCGAGGCGCGTCGCCTGTTCGATCTCATCGACGTCGAACGCATGCTCCAGCATGCCCTCAAGGTCGGGGCGAACCAGCTTGCTGCCCGCTGCCAGTACCAGCCGGTCATAGCCCAGCGTGCCTTGACCGCCAAACACGTCGCGATAGCCGACCTGCTTGCGGTTGACGTCGATGCTCTCGGCAAAGCCTTGGACGAAATTTACCCCGACCGCGTCGAACAACCCGGCCAACGGCGCCATCATGGTGTGGACGTCGGGTTCGTAGAAACGCGGGCGGATGCGCAACTCGGCCTGGGGCGCCAGGACGCTGATCTGTACGTCATTGCGATCATGCTGGTCGAGCAGGCGAGCCGCGCTGAGTGCGCTCCATACACCGCCAAAACCGGCGCCGACGATCAAGATTTGCTGTTTCATGAGGTGCTCCCGAAGACTGAGTCGATACGTTGAATTTGTTTGATGTTTCAGCGTGACCGTGTTGCGAAACGCCCGGAGGTGCTTGGCCTGATGGGGTGAATCATTAGGCGCATTCAGCTTCGGTTCGCTATTGGAAATGGTATTCGTCGGCGGGAGCCGCGGCACTTCTACATAGGGTCAGTGGCGGCATGCGTGGGTGTTAGGGGGGCTATACGAAGGTATTAAAATCGTTGGGTTGTGGATTTTCAGCAGCCACAGAACCATGCGCACCCCATTACGCTTGTGGGAGCGAGCCTGCTCGCGAAGAGGCCACTGCAACCGCCTTTACCCCTCGCCACCCATCACCGATTCAATGCAGGCAATCAACTCACCACAATCAAACGGCTTGGGAAAAACCGCCACCGGGCTCATCCCGCCCGAGCGGGTTCGCGGCGGTACGGCAGGCAGGCCCGTTATGAAAATAAGCGGAATCTCGATGCCGCGGGCACGAAGCTCATCGCACAGTTGAATCCCGGTCATCCCCGGCATCTGAATGTCCGACAGCAAGCAGGCTGTATTCACATAGCCAGCTGAAGACAAGAAATCGAGAGCACTGGGGTAAGTCTTGACGCGATAACCGTGGGAGCGCAGTAAACCATCCAATGCAACTCGAACCGATTCATCGTCATCGATAATTGAAATAATTGCGGTGTCGGACATTTCGAAACCTGGCAGTAATGTCAGGACGCCATAAAGGCGTCCCTATCACTGCAAGATACGCGGTACAAAAGCCGCGCCTAGTATACGTGGGTATGAACTTTCACTGACCGCGCCCCGGGTCCAATGCCTGGGCCATGCGCACTAGCTCGGCAAACGAGCGCGCGCCCATCTTGCGCATGGCCTGGCCGCGATGAATCTTGACGGTGATTTCGCTCAAGCCGATCTGCCCGGCAATCTGTTTGTTCATCAACCCCGACGCAGCCAGGAGCATCACTTGGCGTTCCCGGGCGGTGAGGCTGGCGTGGCGGTCCTGGAGCGCCTTTTGGCTGTGCTCGGCCTCGCGACGCAGGCGGTCGCGCTGGTGGGCGGTGGACACCGCATCGATCAGGTCCTGTTCACGAAACGGCTTGGTCAGGAAGTCCACTGCGCCGGCTTTCATGGCCCTTACCGTCATGGCGATATCGCCATGGCCGGTCATGAACACGATGGGCAGGTGAACGTCGGCGCTCGCCAGCTGTTGCTGGAAGTCGAGGCCGCTGGTGCCGCGAAGGCGCACATCCAGCAGCAGGCAACTGGGCCCGTCGGCGCGTGGATGGCGCATGAAGTCTGCCACCGAGTCGAACAGCTCGACCCGCAGGCCGATGGACCGTAGCAGACTGCGGAGCGCTTGGCGTAACGACGCATCGTCATCGACCACGTAAACGATGGGCTCAGCGGTGAAGGCAGGGTTCGGGGTGTGGCTTGGGTTCATGGGCGGCGTCCTTGGCGGGGCGGGCAGAGGTTAGCAATGGCAACGAAAACGTGAACGAGGTGCCTTGGCCAGCCGCGCTGGCGGCCCAGATCCTGCCGTCATGGAAGTCGATGATGGAGCGGCAAATGGAAAGCCCGATGCCCAGGCCGTTTTCCTTGGTGGTGAAGAAGGGGGTGAACAAAGAAGGCAGGATTTCGTCGGAAATTCCGATACCGCGGTCCGCCACCTCCAATAGCACCTCGTGCTCCTGCGTCCAGGTGCGTATGCGCAGGATCCGATCGGGCGAGTCAATCGTTTCCATCGCCTGGCACGCATTGATGATCAGGTTGATGATCACTTGCTGCAGTTGCACCCGGTCGGCGTTGACCTGGCACGCCTTTGCCGCGAGGTTCGCCTTCAGGCTGATCTTGTGATGAGCCAACTGCTGGCGCACCAGGTTCAGCGACTCGTTGACGATGTCGTCCAGTAGCTCAGGCTGACGCAGAGGGTCGCATTTGCGCGCCATCGCTCGTGTACGATTGATGACTTCGCTGGCGCGACAGGCATTGGTGACGATCCGCTCCAGCGCGTCGAGGGCTTCCTTGAGGTCCGGAACCGGGCGATCGAGCCAGCGACGACAGGCCTCGCCGCTGCTGGTGATGGCGGTCAGCGGCTGGTTGACTTCATGGGCAATCGAGGCGGCCATCTCTCCCAGGGACGTCAGGCGCGTGACGTGGGCCAACTGGGCGTGGGCGCGGGACAACGCTTGCTCGGCGTGTTTGCTGGCGATCAGGGCGTTGATCAGGTAGGCCTGGTTGTGGCGCAGGCGGTCCGCGGCCTGCTTGCTGCGCAACGCGAGAAACGCAATGGCGGACAGGGCCGTCAGGCAACGAAAGAACCCAGTGATGGACTCCCAGCGGTGATAGCCACCGTTGTACGCAAACATCGCCGTCAGCAAAAACATGCACATCAGCGCTACGGTGATCACCAGGTTGATGGAAAACAGGTTCGCCGCCATCAGCAGCAAAGTGATGTACAGCAGCGTCGGCGCCAGGTCGGAATGGGTTTCGGAGTTGATGATGACAATCCCGCAGGCCACCACCAGGCCCACGGCCCAGCCCAGGGCGTTGACCACTGGGTGTGCGCTGATGCGCATCGTCGGCTCCCCGCCCATCGGGCAGGGGATGTACCGGAAGCTGTCATAGACACTCTTGAACATCGTGGCGGGTGTGGGCACGGCGCAGACCTTCTGTTGTCCGGTGCAGCCCGAGGAAACGGGGCATCGATTTCGGATCTTAGAAGTTGCCCTTGGCATCGGGTAGGACATAAATCCCTGAATTACTGCCAACCCCGGCCGGTTGTCGATGCATACCCACGTATCAATGGATCTACCCAAAGCGTGAGTCCGGTGTCCCCCAGTACAACAGACACCGGAGGGGCTCTGGCATAACCTTCCTGGTACGTCGTCGTTGTCCAACCGTGCAAACGGCCCGAGGCACGACGTTTCTTTGCTGACTCATTGGCCCTGTGCCTGGAATGGCTACCATGATGAACAGAAATGACCTGCGTCGTGCTGACATCAATCTGCTGGTTGTCTTCGAAACCATGATGCATGAGCGAAATGTCACACGTGTGAGCGAGAAGCTGTTTCTCGGGCAACCGACCATCAGTGCGGCCCTGGCCCGTTTGCGCTTGATGTTCGACGACCCGCTGTTCGTCAGGACCGGGCGGTTGATGGAGCCGACGTCTCGGGCCCGGGAGATTTTTTCCAACCTTTCACCCGCTTTGGACGGCATCGCCGCCGCCTTGAGTCGCTGCCAGGCGTTCGACCCTGGCACCAGCGAGGCAACGTTTCATATAGGCCTTTGCGACGATGTCGAGTACGCGCTGCTGCCGGATTTGCTGCGCCGCCTGCGGGTCGAGGCGCCGGGCACGACGTTGGTGGTGCGTCGCACCGATCAATGGCAGATGTGCCAGTTATTGGTCAGTGGGGAAATTTCCCTCGGTATCAGCCATACCCTGGAACTGCCGGCCAACGCCCGGCGCAAGGCGCTGCGCCCGATCCGGCCGATGCTGCTGCGGGCCGATTCGCGTCCCGGCGAGTTGACCCTGGACGACTTTTGCCGCCGGCCCCACGCCGTGGTTTCATCCATGGGCCACGTCATCGATGATTCGGACCGCGCGTTGAGCCTGGTAGGCCGGCAGCGGCGGGTGGTGCTGACGGTACCGCAATTCAGCGCATTGCCCGTGTTGTTGGATCGCAGCGACATGATCGCCATCGTGCCCGACTATGTGGCCCGGGCCATGGCGGCAGTCGCAGGCTTGCGGGCGGAGCCGGCGCCGGTCCAATTGCCTGAGCATGAGCTGTCGATGGTCTGGCGAGGTGCCTCCCATGATGATCCAGGCGAGCGCTGGCTGCGTTCTCGTTGCTGCGCGTTCATCGCCGAGCAGGCCCAGTCGGCGCCGCAAGCCCGGCGCGTGGCATGACGCGATCGCGCAAGCCTTCTCAAAGGGAAAACCGGTTGCGATATTCGCGCGGTGAGATCGACAGATGCCGCTGGAACGTTTGGCGCATCCGTTCCTCGTCGCCGAAGCCGCACGAGCGGGCGATCTGGTCGATGTTGCGCTCGGAGTCCTCCAACAACCTTCGCGCGGCTTCGAGGCGGAACATTTCGACGGCCTTGGCCGGCGTTCGTCCGGTCTGGCGCTTGTAGACCCGGGCAAAATTGCGCGGGCTCATCCGCGCCTGCCGGGCCAGACGCTCGATGGTCAGGTCGGCCTCGTCCAGGTGCTCGGCGAGCCAGGCGTGCAATTCATCGAACCCGGCGCTGTCCTGGGTCTGGGACAGCAACAATTGGCTGAACTGTGCCTGTCCACCGGGCCGCTTGAGAAACACCACCAGTTCCCGGGCCACTTGCAGGGCCACGTCGCGACCGCAGTCGGCCTCCACCAGCGCCAGGGCCATGTCGATGCCGGCGCTTACCCCCGCGGAGGTCCAGACCTTGTCCTGTTGGATGAAGATGGCGTCCAGGTCCACTTCGATCAATGGGAAACCGCTCTTGAGCATCTCGCACATGGCCCAATGCGTGGCGGCACGGCGGCCATCGAGCAAGCCGGCCTGGGCCATGAGGAAGGTCCCGCTGCACACCGACGCCGTGCGCCGGGCCCTGGTGGAGGCCGCGCGCAGCCAGTCCACCAGCTCGACACAGTCAATCATCGCCTGACGAATGTTCGGGGCACCGGGCACGATCAGCGTGTCGATGATGACGTCGTCGAACTGATGCAGGGACGCCGTCTCGACGACCAGGCCTTCAGCGGTCTGCATCAGCCCGCCGGCCAGGCTTGCGGTGTGCATCCGATAGCCCGGCCGGCCGCGTTCGGCCATGGCTTTGGTGGCGGCCCAGAACACGGTCTGGGCGCCGGTCAGGTCCAGAAGGCCCATTTGCGGATAGGCGAGGAACACCAACGCACGCGGTTGGGACATCGACTCGGCGGCGATGTGAATGTCATGGGTCATCTCGTTCATGGTCGCGTCGGCTCGGTAGGGCGCATTTTGAGGATAAAGGTTTCGGCCTGCCCCCCGCTTTCGCGAGCAGGCTCGCTCCCACCGGTAAGCGACGGTGGGAGCGAGGCCATGGGTCATTGCTTGAGCGGAATCAGCACCGCTTCGTTCTCACCCATCACCATGAACACCAAAAGCTTTGCCGATTGGGTGGCGCTGGCGTTCCTGGATACCAGATGCTCGGAACCGGCGGCTTCGTACCAGTACTCGCCAGCCTTGTAGGTGATGGCCGGCTCGCCCTTGACCTGGGACGTGACTGCGCCTTCGAGCACATAGGCCATGGCGGTGCCGTCATGCTTGTGGGCGATGGACGACTGGCCCGGTGCATAGTCGACGGTCAACATCATGGCTTTCTTGCCGGGCAGGTTTTTGAGCAGTTTTTCCTGGAGCACCTGAACGTTCTCCGACGGCGCGGTTTCGTGGGCGTAGAGCGGGACTATGGGAAGCAGGCTCAGGGCGGCGATCAAATAGAGCGTTTTCATGGGGCGGGACCTTTGTGGTATCGAGTGAGTTCGCGTTCACCCTAAGCCCCAAGGTGTCGGGGACAAACGTCCAATTTATTGAAAGACGAGTAGACCACGGTGGCGAGGGAGCAAGCTCCCTCGCCACGCCAGAGATGAGCCCATTCACACCACCGGGAAACTGTTGAAATCCACGCTGCGAGCCAGGCGGCTTTCGATCAGGCTGATGAAGCCCTGGACTTCGGGGCAGTTGAAATGCGCCTGCATCGCTGCTTCCGATTGCCAGCGGGCGCTGACGTTCCAGCGGTCGTTGTCTTGCGGGCAACGGTCGACCATATAGGCGTCGCAGCCTGGCGAGGCCCGCAGGGTTTCGACGATTTGCTGCAACTGCCGGCCCAGTTCTTCCGAGCGCCCGGCGGCGGCCTGCACCTGAACGGTATTGATCACTTGGCGAGACATTGTCCTGGCTCCTGAATCAAGTCGAACGGAATCTGATGACACCCAGGCAGGATAGGCCCGGCAAGACAAGGCTAAAACAGCCAATGGGCGGATAAATGCCCAGTCCAATCGGTCAGGCGACCTGCTGCAGGATGTCCCGCAGGCGATCGAAGGCGATATCAATGTCGAGCAGTTCGATGGCGCCAAAGCCCAGTATCAAGCCTGGACGCACCGGTGCCGCGGTAAAGAATCCGTCGAGGCTATAGAGCCCAACCTCGGCTTTCTTCGCCAATTCGATCACCAACGGCAGGTCGATCGGCACCTTGCCCAGCACCGCCATGTGAAAACCCGCTGTGGTGGGCACGGCCTCGAACCACGGTGACAGGTCATCGGCCAAGCGCGCCAGGATCCGCTCGCGCCGGCCGGCATACAGCGCGTGGCAGCGGCGGATGTGCTTGAGCAGGCAGCCCTCGGCGATGAACTTGGCCAGTGCCCATTGGGGCAGGGTGGAGGTGTGCTGGTCGGTAAGGCGCTTGGCGAGGATCACCGCCTCGAGAATCGCCGTCGGCAGGACGGCGTAGCCGAGCCGCAGCTCCGGCAGCAAGGTCTTGGAGAAGGTCCCGACGTACGCCACGATCCCGCGCTCGTCCATGCTTTGCAGGGAGTCGGTGGGCCGGCCTTCATAGCGGAACTCACTGTCGTAGTCGTCTTCGATGATGATCGCGCCCAGCTCATACGCCCGTGCCAGCAGCGCCTCGCGCCGGGGCTGGCTCATGGGCATGCCCAGGGGAAACTGGTGGGACGGCGTCACGTAGATCAACCGCGTGCCGTCGGGAATCATATCCACGCGCATGCCTTGCTCATCCACCGGCACCCCGGCCACCGTCGCGCCGTGGGATCCGAACAGCAGGCGTGCCGGCGGGTAGCCGGGATCTTCCATCGCCACCAGGCTGCCGGGGCGGGTCAGTACCCGGGAAATCAGATCGAGGGCCTGTTGCGCGCCGTTGCACACCACCACGTCGTCGTCCTGGCAGTTGACCCCACGGGAAAACGCGATGTGCCGGGCGATGGCATTGCGCAGCGCCGGCAATCCCTCGGGTTGGCTGTAGAAACCCTTGGCGGTGGCGATCTGGCGAAGGGCGTGGGCGGTGCAGCGACGCCAGTCATCCAGGGGAAACTGGCCCTTGCCGGTGGCGCCGCCGATGAAGTCATAGCGCAGCGCGCTTTCGGGCAGCGGATGGCGCAGCAGGTCCGGCATGTTGCGCCAGGTCTCGACCACGTCCGCCCCGGCCAGCTCACGGTGACTCTGCTTGCGCACGACGCTGGCCGGGCGCGCGTTGACATAGGTGCCCTTGCCGATGACGCCGGTGAGGAGATTTTCGTAGGTCAGTTGCGCATAGGTGTCGGAGACGGTCTTGCGCGAGATGCCCAACTGCTCGGCCAGCAGCCGGCTGGGTGGCAGTTGCGTGCCGGCCGCCAGCCGACCGCTCTCGATGGCGCTGCGCAATTGTCGGTACAACTGGCCCGCCAGGTCCTTGCGGCCGTTGATGACGACGTGAAGTTCCATACCTGCGGGCTCCCGATAATCGATGACGGCAAGGGCCGCGGACGCAAGGTTACCCGCAATGCGCCGGCGCGGAGAAGTTGCGTGGGCGTTTATCGTCAGATTGGACCTGTCACGGGCGGCGTCGACGTCCTACCGTGGAATCATCAACCACCACGGAGGCCGCCATGAGCCCGCGTCTTGACTACTACAGCGCATCCCCCGGGGCGATGAGGGCAATGATTGGCCTGGAAGCGCTGACCAGCCGCCTGAGCATCGAGCCGGCGCTGCAGCATCTGATCAAGATCCGCGCCTCGCAACTCAATGGCTGCGCCTTCTGCACCGACATGCATTCGGTGGATGCGCGCCGCCAGGGCGAGACGGAGCGGCGTCTGTATGCCGTGGCGGTATGGCGCGACAGCGGATTCTTCAGCGAACGCGAAAGGGCGGCCCTGGCCTGGACCGAAGCGGTCACCCTGTTGGCTGAAAGCCAGGTGCCCGATGACGTCTATGCCGTAGCCCGCGCCAGCTTCAGCGAAGAGGAACTGGTGGACCTGACGCTGGCGATCAGCACCATCAACAGCTGGAACCGATTGGCGGTGAGTTTTCGCCAGAGTCCGGGAGGCTAGGCAGTGCCTAAGCGGCGTGCTGAAAACAGACCGTCCAACATTCTGGGGTCAGTCCAACAAAAGCCATGAAGCCTAGAGCCACCGGGGCGTTGTAAAGAACGAGGCCATTTCCGAGCGAGCCAATGCCGCGCCGAAGTAAGGCCCTTGTACCTGGTCACACGCCACGCTGCGCAATTGGCTGAACTGCCGGGCATTCTCGATGCCCTCGGCGGTGACCATCAGCCCGACGCTGCGGCTCAGCCGGATCATCGCCAGCACGCCTTCCTGATCATGCTCCAGGCCCAATTGCGTGAGGATATTGCGATCGAAGCGGATGCCGTCGAATGGCTGGTCGAGGACTTCCCTGAGGGAAGCGATGTTGGTGCCGAACTTGTCGATGTTGATCCGTACGCCCAGCGCCTTCAAGGCATGCAAGGTATTGGCGAGGGTCTTGTGGTCGGTGAGCAGTACGCCTTCGGCCACTTCCAGGGTCAGGCGTTGGGCGGGAAGACCGCTGGTCTCCAGGGCTTTGTGTACCTGGTTGAACAGGAAACTGCTGCTGAACCACCGAGGCGAAACGGCCAGGGAAACGTTGAGTGCGTTGGGCCAGCTCGTCGCTTCCTCGCAGGCGTTGATCAGCATCCAGGTGCCCAGCTCTTCCAACTGCCCGGACGCTTCGGCGACCGGGATGAAGTCGATGCCGCCCAGTTCGCCGCGTTCGGGATGGTGCCAGAAAGCCTGGGCTTCAAAGCCGTGCAACTGCTCGGCATTCACGTCGAAGCGTGGCAGGTAACGCAGTTCGAGCTGGCCTTCCTGCATCGCGTCGCGCAATTGCTGTTCATAGCGGCGCCGGTCACGGGCGACGTTGCCCATGGCCTCTTCATAGATGCGCCAGGTGTTGCGGCCGGCGGCCTTGGCCGCATACAGGGCAATGTCAGCCTGGCGCAGCAGCTCCTCGGCACGTGGGTCACGGGGGTGCGACCACGCCACGCCGATACTCACGCCGAGGTACAGCGTATTGCCGTCCAGGTGCATGGGGCGCTGCATGCAGTCGATCAAGCGCTCGCAGAGCTGATCGAGGTCTCTTGCGCTGCCTGGGTTGGGCATGACGATGACGAATTCGTCGCCCCCCAGTCGCGCCACAAGATCGCTGTTGCGAACGTTTTGCTGGAGGATATGAGCCACTTCCTTGAGCACTTTGTCGCCCACGGCATGGCCCAGGGTGTCGTTGACCGGCTTGAATCGATCCATGTCCAGGTTCAGTAGCGCCAGTGGTGTGCTCTGCGCTTGGTCCAGGTGTTCGCTGAGGCAATCGAACAGACGGTTGCGATTGGCCAGCCCGGTCAGCGGGTCGTGCTGGGAAAGGTGCTTGATTTGTGCCAGGGCGCGCAATTCATCGGTGATGTCGGTGGCGGTGCCACGAAAGCCCTGGCTACCGGCGTCGATGGCCCGTACCGAAAGCTTGCAGGTGCGTATGCGTTGGTTACGCGCAATGTACTCGCACAGCAGCGGGGCAGACGAGGCACTGTTGGCGCCGCCGAGCAGCCAATGGGCAATGGAGATCGACCCGCTGTGGGGTTCCAGCAACCGGTGCAACGGTTTGCCGATCCATTGCGTGGGGCTGAAGCCCGTCACCTGTTCAAAGCGCTCCGACAGATAGGTCAGGTTTGCGGCCGAGTCGACTTCCCACAGCCAGTCTGACGACACTTCGGCAATGTCGCGAAAGCGTTCCTCGCTGCGCTCCAACGCCTTGCGATGGGCCAGGAGGCTGACGTACTGCTGTTCCTGGGCGCGAAGCATGACCAAGGCGTGGCGCAATACCAAGAGGGCCATGACGCCCAGGAACAGCAACGCCAGCGCCAACAACGGCAACAGGGCTTTACGCAGATCCTTGCCAGGGGTAGCGGGGCGCCAGGCCAGGGCTTCGCGGGTCAGGTCATTGAGCAGCACCTGGGCGGTGTCTTTCGGGCCTGGGGTATGGGCGATATGCGCGTCTGGCAGGGCAAAGTCCCGCTCCAGCGCTTGCAACGCGCCCTTGTCGAGGACTTTGACGAATAAAAGCAGGCTCGGCGGGCCAGGAATCTCAGCCACGCTGTTGTCGGTGCCGGTGGTGATGGCAGAGACGGCGACGAAGGCAGGCGCGTCCTGGTGATGGAGCAATTCGACGATCACTTCATCGCGATTCTCGGCGGCGCTGGCCTTTCTGGCGAGTGCCCGCAGGTTGCCAGTCAGCCATGTGTCGGCGTGCACTTCGCTCATTTCACCATCGATGACCGAATAAACCGTCTTGCCGGTCGGGGAAATCACGAACACAGCCTGGTAGCCATACAGCGAGAACACGCTGCTGCCGACATTTTCCTGGTCGTAGGCCCAGTCTTTGTCGACTTCGACGTGCAGGTGGCGGTAGGCGTCGCTCCACTTGGAATAATCGCTCAGGTCGCGGCCGATGCCGGTACGAATCCCGTCGACGGCCCGTTGGGCAAAGAACAGGCTCTGGGAACGGGCCTGTTCGTCCTGGGTCTGGGTGATGTTGAGCAATACCGCGATGGCCAGCGCGGACATGATGAACAGCAACAGCATGATGGCCGGAAAGGTGCGGCGAGTGAAACTTCGGGTAGGCCGCTCGCCGGAAATCACCGTGGAGCCATTGCCAGCATCTTCATTCATAAAAACAAGCCATCAGCTGAACGCGAGACATCCCGCACTAGTTTTGTATCGGCTGACCGCCTGATTAACTTAATGAAAGTGGAAAATAGCTGACCAGTTGCACCATTTTTAACAGCAGCTGCCCTCAGGTGCTGGTTTTGCCGCTCAGGGCCCGTCCAGGGCAAAGTCCGGTTGCTGGAAATAATTGGCTCCAGCGGCCGTCAGCAGCGTCAAGCACGCCGCCAACCCCGCCAGGGCCATGTCCTTTTGCGAATCCCATGGGTCCTGTTGCGCGCCGACAAACGCCTTGGCGGTATCGCCGCCCATATAGGCGCCGTCGATCGATCCGATCAGCTCATAACGGCTCGCTCGGGGCTGCATGCTTATTCTTTGTCCTTGCGATGACCGGGCAGCAACGCGCCGAGCACCTGCTTGGCGGTCTCGACCACGATGCCGCGCTCGTTCGGATCGCCCTGGAGCAGGGTCGAGGCGAACTTCTTCGCCTGTTCCAGCTTGATGTGCGGCGGCAGCGGAGGCACGTCGGGGTCGGTGCGGAACTCGATCACCACCGGGCGTTCGGCGGCGAACGCCTGGTCCCAGGCGCTCGCCACGTCGCTTTCCTGGTCGACGAGGATGCCCTTGAGGCCGATCGACTCGGCGAACAGATGATAGGGAACGTCGGGAATATCCTGGGACGCCTCGAATTTCGGGTCGCCTTCCATCACTCGTTGTTCCCAGGTCACCTGATTCAGGTCCTGGTTGTTGAACACCGCGCAGATCCAGGTGGTGTTGGTCCAGGTGCGCCAGTATTTGGCGACGGTGATCAATTCGGCCATGTTGTTCATCTGCATCGCGCCATCACCGACCAACGCGATCACCGGACGATCCGGGTGGCAGAACTTGGCGGCGATGGCGTAGGGCACGGCGGCGCCCATGGAGGCGAGGCCGCCGGAGAGTGAACACATCATGCCGCGACGGATCTGGACATCCCGCGCATACCAGTTGGCGCAGGAGCCGGAGTCGCAGGTGATGACGGCGCGATCCGGCAGCCGTGGCGAGAGTTCGAACGTGACGCGCTGCGGGTTGATCGGTTTGGCCGAGACCAGGGCGCGTTTTTCCAGGGTCTTGTCCCAGTCCGCTCGCCATTTCTCGATTTTTTCGCGCCAGGTGCGGTCGGTCTTTTCTTCGATCAGCGGCAACAGGGCCCGCAGGGTGTCGGCGCTGTCACCTTGCAAGTTGACTTCCATGGGGTAGCGCAGGCTGAGCATGTCTGGCTTAAGGTCGATCTGCACGCCACGCGCCTGGCCCTCGCCAGGCAGGAATTCGGCATAGGGAAAGCCGGACCCGATCATCAGCAGGGTGTCGCAACCGGCCATGAGGTTGTCGCTGGGCTCGGTGCCCAGCAGCCCGATGGAGCCGGTGACCCATGGCAGTTCATCGGGCACCACGGCTTTGCCGAGCAGGGCCTTGGCGACGCCGGCGCCGAGTTTGTTGGCGATGGCGATCACTTCGTCCGTTGCATGCAGGGCGCCGGCGCCCACCAGGATGGCAACTTTCTTGCCGGCATTGAGCACCTCTGCCGCTCGGCGCAGGTCTTCCTCGTAGGGCACGACCTTAGGTTTGCGGTAGCCGACGCCGGAATGCAGCGTGCCGTGCTTGTGGGGCGGCGGTGTGTATTCCAGGTCTTGGAGGTCGTTGGGCAGGATCAGCGCGGTGACCCGACGCTCACCCACCGCCGTGCGTACCGCGCGGTCGAGCAGGTGGCGGACCTGGGCCGGGGCGCTGGCTTGCTGGACGAACGCGCCTGCAACGTCCTTGAACAGGCTGGGCAGGTCCAATTCTTGCTGATAATGGCCGCCGAGGGCGTTTCGGGCCTGCTGGCCGCAGATCGCCAGGACCGGCATATGGTCCATGCGCGCGTCATACAGGCCGGTAATGAGATGCGACGCCCCAGGGCCGGAGGTTGCGATGCAAACGCCCAGCTCGCCAGTGAACTTGGCATGGGCGCAGGCCATGAAGGCCGCCATTTCCTCGTGCCGCGCCTGGATGAATCGGATCTTGCCCTTGGCCCGGTTCAGAGCCCCGAACACACCGTTGATGCCATCGCCCGGATAGCCGTAGATGCGCCGAACGCCCCATTCATAAAGGCGTTCAACCAGAAAATCGCCGACGGTCATGCTCATGTCTGTTCCTCGTCCTGATGGGCTGTCTTGAGCGTTGCGCCCGCTGGGCAGCGGTACGCAGCGCCATGGCTCTTACAGGACTGGACCGACTCAAGCCCTTCAAGGTTTCGATTTTTTTGACCGGAGCAACGACTTCAATAGCGCATCGACGCTCAACCGCCCGGCGCCCTGCAACAGCAGCGGCAGCAATGCGACCAGGTAAATCAATGGCAGCTTGAAGTTGCCGTAGCCCTTGTTGGTGATCGCGTACCCTTGGGCCAGCTCGCCCAGGCTCGACCAATCCGCCGGCCAATGCACGGCGGCGGTAGCGACCACGGTGACGATCATCAGCACCAGCGCCGAGGCGCGTGTGCCCAGGCCGATCAACAGGGCGAGGGCGCAGATCAGCTCCGCCCACATCGACAATTCCCAGTTCCAACTGGCCGGCACATGGTTGAACGGGAACGGAAAAGCCGACTGGATCTCGGCGAACCAGTTCTGGCCGTTCCATTTTTCCAGGCCGGATTCAAAGAACTCCCAGGCCAGGAACAGGCGCAGCCCCAGCGGTGCGAGCCACGAACCGGCGTGATCGAGGTTCAGGTGCAGGCCGTTCAGGGCTTTCGAGAAAGAGGCGTACATGGTTGATCTCCTCGGCTCAGGCCGCACGTTGCAGGGATTGACGCTTGTTGGCCTGGGCCAGCTTGCCCACCAGGCGGACCGCCGTGGCGGCGCATATCAGGCCGAAGGGCAGCACGTACCAGGCGCTCATCGGAATGCGCTTGAAATTGGAATAGGCAAAGATCGCCGCCAGTACCCACATGCCGGTGGTATGCAGGCGCTTCCAGGCGGTGGTGCCGATCAGCCGCGTGGTGCTTTTGAACGAAGTCAGGGCCAGCAGCAGGATAAACACGTAGCCCACGGTGCCGGGCACGTTGCCAAGGGTGGTCCGGCCGGGCCAGAACTCGGTGTTGAGCTGGCCGTACCAGTAGATCAATGCGGCGTGGACCAAATGGGAAAAGGCAAAGGCCAGCCCGATGAAGCGCCGTTCGCGCACCAGGGATTTGCTCAGGGGCGAGGGCACCAGCACGGCGAACGCCGACGCTGTAAAGGCCAGCAGGAACAGGACGAAGGACGAACGGGCGGTCGCGCGAATGGCACTGCGCACGCCTTCTGTGAGGTCTGGATTGATGATCAGGACCAGCACGGTCATCAGCAATACCAGGGCGGCAAGCAGGCTGAACAGCGACCAGCCCTGGTAACGGAAAGCAGGCGGCGTTGCGGTGGCGGTAGGCATGGGGAAGCTCCTTGGATGGCCCGGCATCGTGGTGGCCGGGAATAGAAGGAGTCTTTCAAGTGGGTGTAAGCGGGGTGTGTCGGGAAGGGGGCCGGTGTGCAAGTTTGTGTATGCGCTGTGGCGGTTGACACACTGCAATACAAACCCAATACCGAACCTTGCACTAGACCCTGTGGGAGCGAGCTTGCTCGCGATGGCGTTGGGCCAGTTGAGCAGATGTTGTTTGACCCACCGCTACCGCGAGCAAGCTCGCTCCCACAAGGGATTCAGTAGTCTTCAGACCTGGGTATCGCAACCCAACCGCAGCTCAGCGCACAGCCCACCGCCCTTACGGTTGCTCAAGGTCAGCGAACCGCCCATGGCATTCGCTAGTTGCTGGGCTATGGCCAAACCCAGGCCGGTGCCGCCGGTTTCCCGGTTGCGCGAGCTTTCCACCCGGTAGAACGGCTTGAGCACTTCGGCCAGTTCCTGCTCGCTGATGCCGGGGCCACGGTCCAAAACCCGGATCGCCAGCTGCCCGTTGGCGGCGGGCTGGACCTGGATCTGCGCCGCGCCGCCGAACTTCAACGCATTATCCACGAGGTTGACCAGCACCCGGCGCAATGCATGGGGACGGGTATCGATGATCGCGGCGTTCTTGCCGGACAGCTGCACGTCCTGCCCGGTGTCCTGGTAGTCGAACACCAGGCTGTCGAGAAACGCGTCCAGGCTGATCCGGCAACTGGCCTCGGTGGCGCCATGGATGCTGCGGGCGTAGGCCACGCCTTCACGCACCAGGTGCTCCATTTCCCCCAGGTCGCTGTAAAGTTTGTCTTTTTCGATGCCGTCATCCATGAATTCGGCCCGCAGCTTCATGCGGGTGATGGGGGTCTGCAGATCATGGGAGATCGCAGCCAACAGATGCATGCGCTCCTTCAAATAGGCGGCGATGCGGTCCTGCATGGCATTGAAGGCCTTGGCCGCATGTACCACCTCGGTCGGGCCTTTTTCGTCCAGGCGCACGCCGTGGGCGTTGGGGTCCAGGGTTTCGACGGCCTGGGCCAGCCGGGTGAGGGGGCTGATGGCGATGCGCACGGCAAGCCACGTGCAGCCGATCAGCAGCGCCAATTGCCCCAGCAAGACCACCGGCAGCCAGGGCGACAGCGGTGCCATCGCCGGACGTACGTCGATGGTCAGCGGATTGCCGTCCTTGAGGCGCAGGTGCGCCTGATAGTGCATCTTCGGTCCCGGGATCTGGTTGTAGGTCAGGGCATAGGCTTCGCCCAAGGCTTCCTGGATCGAGCTGACCGATATCGGCGCGTTGTCCGGGAGCATCGGCATGCCAGGCTGGCCCTCATCAAGCACATAGCCGTAGTTGCGTCGCGCAAGCTTTGGCAGCCACGCGGGGCGTTCGGCGGCAGGCAGGCGATCGAGGATCGCCACGGACGTCGAGACGTCAGTCTCCAGGTTGCCGAGCATGGTGTTCTTGGCGCTCTCGTAGCGTTCGTAGTATTGGACGCCAAACGACAAACCCTGGGCCAGGACCAGACCGATCAGGAAAATCAACGACAAGCGCGAGGCGAGGGTACGCGGCCACCGCAGAGACAGGGTCATACCGAGGCCTCGAGGATCTCCACCGGCAGCGAGAACACGTAACCTTCACTGCGTACCGTCTTGATGTACGCCGGCTCGCGGGCGTCGTCCAACAGGCGTTGGCGCAGGCGACTGACCAACAAATCGATGGAGCGGTCGAACAGGTCCGCGTCACGGCCCTGGGTCAGGTTCAATAACTGGTCGCGGTTGAGTACCCGCTGTGGATGGTCGAGGAATACCCGGAGCAAGCGGTATTCGGCGCCGCTCAAGGCCACCATGGTGCCGTCGCTGTCCAGCAGGTGGCGAGCGGTGGTATCCAGCCGCCAACGGCCAAACGCCAGCAGGCGCCCGCTCTCGGTGACCACCAGGTTAGGCGGCAACATGCGCGTGCGGCGCAGCACGGCGTTGATCCGCGCCAACAGCTCCCGGGCGGCGAAAGGCTTGACCAGGTAATCGTCCGCGCCCATTTCCAGGCCGATGATGCGGTCGGTCTCGTCGTTGCGAGCGGTGAGCATCAGGACAGGCGTGGCCTTGTGCTTGCCGGCCCGCAGCTCCCGGCACAACACCAGGCCATCGTCGCCGGGCATCATGATATCCAGCACGATCAGGTCCACCGGAGTGGTCTCCAGAAAGGCGCGCATTTGCCGGCCATCCGCGACCACGGTGGTGCGCAAACCGTTCTTTTTCAGGTAGTTGCCTACCAGCTCCCTGATCTCGCGATCGTCGTCCACGATCAGCACATGATCGACATGATCCATGGTGTTCTGCCCCTTGGCGTTTTGGTGTGGGTCAGTCTACAGCCAGCAGCCGGCCTGGCTCGCGACGGTTTGTATTGCAGTGTATCTGGCGCGTGGCGGATACACAGCGATGCAAAAAGCCACCTGCTCGATACAGGCGCGATACGTGGGGAGCATTCAATGGCATCCATCGAGGCGACACAACCGGCCTCTGCGACAAACACCCATTGAATCGAGGACCGCACCATGAACACCAAAGCCATCTACGCCGCCTGCCTGTTCGCCGCGCTGAACATCTGCACCCTGTCGGCCCGGGCCGAAAGCACCGCGCCGGCGCACACCTACACCTACGGCACACACCTTGATGTACGCAAAGTGCTGTCCCTGAGCGAAGATCCGCAGCCAGCCTGTGGCGTGGTCAACGCCCACATGACCTACCTGGACTCGGCGGGCCATGAGCAGGCGCTGGATTACCGCAAGCTCTCCGATAACTGCACCAACCAGAACTGACCTTCGCCAGCCTTTATATTGAGGTGTTGCCATGCTTCTGATCGCATTTCTCGGCGGGATCCTGACGATCCTCAGCCCTTGTATCCTCCCGGTGGTGCCGTTCCTGTTCGCCCGGGCCAATCAATCGCGCCGTTCGGTGTTGCTGACGCTCGCCGGCATGGTGCTGACCTTTGCCTTGGTGTCCAGCCTGGCGGTGGCCAGCAGCGAATGGGTGGTACGCGCCAGTAGCGTCGGCCGGCAGGTCGCCTTGGTGGTGATGGTGCTGTTTGCGCTGTCGCTGATGTTCAGCCGGGTGGGCACTTGGTTGGCGCGGCCGCTGGTCAGCCTGGGCAATCGTCTTGACACCGGTGCCGGGCGGATGGGCGGGCCTCTGGCGTCAGTGTCGGTCGGTGTCGCCACCGGGTTGCTCTGGGCGCCGTGTGCCGGGCCGATCCTCGGCGTGATCCTGACCGGGGCCATGCTGCAAGGCGCCAGCGCCCAGACCAGCCTGTTGCTGCTCGCCTACGGCCTGGGCAGCGCCCTGTCGCTGGGTACCCTGATCCTCGCCGGTCGAGGCCTGATCGGTCGGTTGAAACTCTCGCTGCCGATCACCGCCTGGCTGCGCCGCGCCACCGGGGCACTGGTGTTGCTGGCCGCCGTGGCGATCGGCACTGGGGCGGATGACCGGTTATTGGCCGCGACGTCGTCGCAACAGTCGGCCAGCCTGGAAAAAAGCCTGTTGGAGAGCGTGCCCCAAGCCATCGACTATGTGGTGAGCAAGGCCAGCGCGAGCGCCATGCCGGACCTCGAAGCCCAAGGCGCCATGCCTTCGCTGGACGGCGCGGTGCAATGGCTCAACTCGCCGCCGCTGAGCAGCGAGTCGTTGCGGGGCAAAGTGGTGCTAGTGGATTTCTGGACCTACGACTGCATCAACTGCCAGCACACGCTGCCGTATGTGAACGAGTGGGCGAAGAAATACGAAAAGGACGGGCTGGTGGTCATCGGCGTTCATACCCCGGAATACGGCTACGAAAAGATCATCGACAACGTACGCGCACAGGTGCGCAAGCTGGACATCCAGTACCCCGTGGCCATCGATAACCGCTATGCGATCTGGCGTGCCTTCAACAACCAGTACTGGCCGGCCCATTACTTCATCGATGCCAAGGGGCAGGTGCGCTATAGCCACTTCGGCGAAGGGCGGTATGGCGAGCAGGAACAGGTGATCCAGCGATTGCTACAAGAGGCGAAGGCTGGATAAAGATACTATTTATCAAGAGGTTATAGAGTCTATATAAAGTTGTTTGTACGAATAGACATAGGCTTGAGAGCGGCGCGCCAATGCTGGCCCCTTGCTCCATAAGTTGAGGTCAAACTCCTTTTATTTCAGAAAGTTGGACGACAAACCTATGCGTGTTTCTATCTGGATCGCGGCGGCCATGCTCATGGCCGCCGTTTCGCATGAAGCCCAAGCCAGGGCGCTGACGGCAAACCAGCAATCGGTGTGTCGCTGGGGTTCGGACATTGCCGCCGGAGCGCAGGCGTCCAAGCTGTCCGGAGTGAGCCTGTATGGGGCGCGCAAGAAGCTGCAGGTGCGCAAGTTTCCCCGGCCCTGGATGCGCATGACCGCCCTGGGCATCACCGAACAGACCTACAACAGCACCTCGCGGCTCAAACCTGCCGCGGTCAAGCAGACCTACTACGAACAATGCGTGCGCCATGAGCTGGCGCGACGATAAGCCATCAGCCCGGGTTCCTGCCGTAATACCGTTCACTTGAGAAAACGACGATCCCGTGGCGAGGGAGCTTGCTCCCGCTGGGCCGCTAAGCGGCCCCATACCTGCCGAATGCAGAGCTTCAGATACATCGCATTCTCCGGTTTTACGACTGCTTCGCAGCCGAGCGGGAGCAAGCTCCCTCGCCACAGCTGTTTGGCGACCTTTAGTGAACAGCGTCAGGACGCCTGCCGGGCATCTCGATACCGTGCTGATGCACCCGTCGATATAGGGTCGCTCGGGAAATGCCCAGCGCCCGGGCCGTCGGGGTGGGTTTCCAGCGATGACGCACCAGGGCGTCCAGCAACGCCTGGCGTTCAGGGCTGGCGCTGGGCTCCGGCCCATGATCGGCGGCGTCCGTGGTGTGCAATGAATCGGGCAAGTGGCTAAGCTGGATCACGCTCGCCTCGCAGACCGCGCAGGCATAGCGCAGCACATGCCGCAACTGGCGGACATTGCCCGGCCAGTGATAACCCAGCAGGCATTCCAGCGCGGCGCCGCTCAGTTGCACCGCACCGCCGCACAGCGCCGACTCTTCTTCAAGGATTCGATTGATCAACGCCAGCCGGTCGGTGCGTTCGCGCAGCGGCGGCAGCTGGAAGCGGGCGCCGCCGAGACGGAAATACAGATCCTCGCGAAACTCGCCGGCCGCCACCAGCGCCTCCAGGTCGCGGTGGGTGGCGCAGATCACCTGGATGTCCACGGCCTTGCGCCTTGAAGCTCCCAGTGGCGCTACTTCGCCTTCGGCCAGCACCCGCAACAGGCGGGTTTGCAAGGCGAGCGGCATGTCCCCGATCTCATCGAGGAACAGCGTGCCGCCATCGGCCTGCTGCAACAGACCCTGCATGCCCTTGGCCGAGGCCCCGGTGAAGGCGCCGGCGACGTAGCCGAACAGCTCACTCTCGATCAGGCTTTCTGGTATGGCCGCGCAGTTCAAGGCCACGAAGGGCCGATCGCGGCGCTGGCTGGCCTGGTGCAACTGGCGGGCGAAGACCTCCTTGCCGGAACCGGTCTCGCCCTGGATCAACACCGGCAGGTTGCGATCCTTGACCCGCACCGCCAGGTTCAGGCTGTCGGCCAGGCGTGGATCGAGTTCGGTGGGAGTCATCGCGACGCGCTGGCGAGGCTTGGCCCGGCGCCGTGGCGCGCTCAGGCGGCCATGCAAATCGGCATCGAGTGGGTAGAGGCCTTCATCCCGGGCCCGGTGCAGCAATTGCGGGTCGAAAACCTGGCTGATGTGGCGAGGCAACTGGCCGTAGCGTTGCATCAGGTATTGGCGCGCCGCCGGGTTCAGGGCTTGCAGGCAGCCATCGTCGTCCCAGGCAAGCAGCAGATCCGGCTGGCTGTCGACGTACCCCGCGTTGCGATGGGCCCGCAACACCCAATAACCCTGGGCGCTGCTCATGAAAAACGCCTGTTCGATCTCCCGGGCGCTCTGCACCACCATTTGCCGGATCAGGTGCTGGGAACGTCGATCATCCGGCGAGCGCACCGCCGAGACGTCCAGCACGCCGAGCAGCTCGCCCTGCGGATCGAAGACCGGCGCGGCGGAGCAGGTCAGGCCAATGAATGCCGCGCGAAAGTGATCACGCTTGTGCACCGTCACCGCAGTCTTGGCCGTGAGCACCGCCGCCACGCCACATGTGCCTTCTTCGCCTTCCGACCAGCACGTACCCAGGTAGAGCCCGGCCTTGCGGCAGTCGTTGCGAAGGGTGGTTTCCACCCGGTAATCGATGGTCTGGCCCTGGGCATCGGTCAGCAGCACGCAATAGTCGGCATCGCGCACCCGGCCGTGCAGGCGCGCCACTTCGTCGCTGGCGATATTGAGGAACAGTTCCGAGCGCTCGCGGCATTGCTTGAGCACGTCGTGGGACAGGATCCGTGGGCCCTGCAGCGAGCCGGGGTCCAGGTGATGTTGCTCCATCGAGCGGCGCCAGGAGTCGAGGATCAGGTCCGGCACGGGCAGTTGCGGCAGTTGGGCGGCGTTCTTCAGCACGCGGCTGATGCAATCCACGTGCGCCCTGGAGTGAGCGGAAAGCATAGGGGCCTCCGGTTCAGCTTCTTGTCATTGTCGGCACATTAAGCGCTGATCGCCGGGCGCAGACAAGCCCGACGGAGCGCAGGCAACCCGGTGAGACGCCACGTCTCAACGTCTCGCGGTTAGGTCGTGCAGGCTGGCATGTGGCGTCTCACCGGGCCTATGGCCAATGCTTGCAGCGAAGCGCCGCAAGCGCTCTGGCTCGGGCGTTTGCGTCCAGTTTCCGGCTATTGGCACCGCCCTTGCTCTAGGCCTTGGACCCACCCGTTGGGCTTCCAATAATAAAAAGAGGTGCCTATGACTTGCACGCCAAGCCCGTTGACTGTTCCCGCCACGGTGGCGCCATGAGCCGCCGTCCGCTCACCGTCGGCATCATCGCCAACCCCGCATCGGGCCGTGACGTGCGGCGGTTGACCGCCAATGCCGGATTGTTCTCCAGCACCGACAAGGTCTCGGTGATCCAGCGCTTGCTGGCGGCGTTTGGCGCCACCGGCATCGAGCGGGTGTTGATGCCCACCGACATGATCGGCATGGCCGCCGCCGTGCTGAAGAACAGCCACAGCCGCCAGGCCCGCAGTAGCCATTGGCCGGCCCTGGAGTTTCTCGACCTGACCCTGCGCCAGACCGTCGAAGACACCCGCCGCGCCGCGCGCCTGATGGCCGAGCGCGAGGTGGCGGTGATCGCCGTGCTCGGCGGCGACGGCACCCACAAGGCTGTCGCCGCCGAAGTGGGCGACACTCCTCTGTTGACCCTGTCCACCGGCACCAACAATGCCTTCCCCGAATTGCGCGAAGCCACCAGCGCCGGGCTGGCCGGCGGGTTGTACGCCAGCGGGCGAATTCCAGACGAGGTCGGTCTGCGTCGCAACAAGCGCTTGCTGGTTTGTGACGCCGGGCGTGGTTTGCGGGAAGTCGCTCTGGTGGACGTTGCCGTGTCGCCGCTGCGCTTTGTCGGCGCGAGGGCGATCAGCCGCGCGCAAGACCTGGCCGAAGTGTTCGTGACCTTCGCCGAACCTCAATCCATTGGCCTGTCGGCGTTGTGCGGCTTGTGGTTTCCGGTGTCCCGCCAGGCTCCGGGCGGGGCCTGGATGCGCCTGGATCCGCAATCCCCTGAAGCGCTGCTGGTGCCGCTCGCCCCGGGCCTGTTGCAAGGCTGTGGGGTGCTCGCCGCCGGGCCTCTGGAGCCCGGCGTCGCCCATGGCTTGTCGCTGTCCGCCGGCACCTTGGCCCTGGATGGCGAGCGGGAAATCGAATTCAACGTCCATGACCGGCCCACGGTCACCCTCGATGCCGGCGGCCCGCTGAGCATCGACGTCAACGCGGTGCTCACCTACGCCGCGCAACAGCGCTTGTTGGCCATTGGTCGCGAGCACCCGCAACACCCCTCGAACCTTCAAGAAGACACGCCTGGAGAATAAAAATGTCGACATCGCTCAACGATGATCAATTACTGCATGCCTATCAAGTCATGCGCACCATCCGCGCCTTCGAAGAGCGCCTGCACGTGGAATTCGCCACGGGGGAGATCCCCGGGTTCGTCCACTTGTATGCCGGCGAAGAAGCCTCGGCCGCGGGCGTCATGGCCCATCTCGGGGACGACGATTGCATTGCCTCGAACCACCGTGGCCACGGCCATTGCATCGCCAAGGGCGTGGATGTGTACGGGATGATGGCCGAGATCTACGGCAAGAAAACCGGCGTCTGCCAAGGCAAGGGCGGCTCGATGCACATCGCCGATTTTGAAAAAGGCATGCTCGGCGCCAACGGCATCGTCGGCGCCGGTGCGCCACTGGTCGTCGGCGCTGCCCTGGCGGCTCGGCTCAAGGGCACCGACAGCGTCGCCGTGGTGTTTTTCGGCGACGGCGGTTCCAACGAAGGCGCAGTGTTCGAAGCCATGAACATGGCCTCGGTGTGGAACCTGCCATGCCTGTTCATCGCGGAAAACAATGGCTACGCCGAAGCCACCGCGTCCAATTGGTCGGTGGCCTGCGACCACATCGCCGACCGCGCCGCCGGCTTCGGCATGCCCGGCGTGACCGTCGATGGCTTCGACTTCTTCGCCGTCCATGAAGCCGCCGGGGCCGCCGTCGAGCGCGCCCGTGCCGGGGAAGGGCCGTCGCTGATCGAGGTCAAGCTGACCCGCTACTACGGCCACTTCGAAGGCGACGCCCAGACGTATCGCGCACCCGACGAGGTCAAGCATTTCCGCGAAAACCAGGACTGCCTGATGCAGTTCCGCGAGCGCACCACCCGGGCCGGGCTGCTCACCGTCGAGCAGTTGGACCAGATCGACAAAGAGGTGGAAATGCTGATCGAAAATGCCGTGTACAAGGCCAAGTCCGATCCCAAGCCGGCGGCGTCCGACCTGCTGACCGACGTCTACGTCAGCTACCCCTGAACGCCCCTGAAAACAACAAGAGAGAATCCCATCATGGCGAGAAAAATCAGCTATCAGCAGGCAATCAACGAAGCCCTGGCCCAGGAAATGCGTCGCGACTCCAGCGTGTTCATCATGGGTGAAGACGTGGCCGGCGGCGCTGGCGCACCCGGTGAAAACGATGCCTGGGGCGGCGTGCTCGGCGTCACCAAGGGGCTTTACGACCAATTCCCCGGGCGGGTGCTGGACACGCCGCTGTCGGAAATCGGCTATGTCGGCGCGGCGGTCGGCGCCGCCACCTGCGGCGTGCGCCCGGTGTGCGAACTGATGTTCGTCGATTTCGCCGGGTGCTGCCTGGACCAGATCCTCAACCAGGCGGCGAAATTCCGCTACATGTTCGGCGGCAAGGCGTCCACGCCCCTGGTCATTCGCACCATGGTCGGCGCCGGCCTGCGCGCCGCGGCCCAGCATTCGCAGATGCTCACTTCGTTGTGGACACACATTCCGGGACTGAAAGTGGTGTGTCCGTCATCGCCCTATGACGCCAAGGGTCTGCTGATCCAGGCCATTCGCGATAACGACCCGGTGATCTTCTGCGAGCACAAGTTGCTTTACAGCATGCAGGGCGAGGTGCCGGAAGAGCTCTACACCGTGCCGTTCGGCGAGGCCAACTTCCTGCGCGACGGCAAGGACGTGACTCTGGTGTCCTACGGGCGGTTGGTCAACACCGCGATGGATGCGGCACGCAACCTGGCCGGACGTGGCATCGACTGCGAAGTCATCGACCTGCGCACCACCAGCCCGCTGGACGAGGACAGCATCCTTGAAAGCGTCGAGAAAACCGGACGCCTGGTGGTGATCGACGAGGCCAACCCGCGCTGCTCCATGGCCACCGACATCTCGGCGCTGGTGGCGCAAAAGGCCTTTGGCGCGCTCAAGGCACCGATCGAGATGGTCACCGCGCCGCACACGCCGGTGCCATTTTCCGACTCCCTGGAAGACCTGTACATCCCCGACGCGGCAAAAATCGAGCAAGCCGTGCTCAACGTGATCGAGTGGAGCAAGCACTGATGAGCCAGATTTTTACCCTGACCATGCCCAAGTGGGGGCTGTCGATGACCGAGGGCCGGGTCGATGCCTGGCTCAAGGAAGAAGGCCAGGCCATCACCAAAGGCGATGAAGTGATGGACGTCGAGACCGACAAGATCTCCAGCAGCGTCGAGGCGCCATTTTCCGGCGTATTGCGCCGCCAGGTGGCGCGCCAGGATGAAACCCTGCCGGTCGGCGCCTTGCTCGGCATCGTCGTCGAAGGCGAAGCCAGCGACGCCGACATCGACGCGGTCATCGAGCAGTTCCAATCCAATTTCGTGCCTGGCGACGCGGCTGACGAGGACAGCGGCCCGAAACCGCAGAAAGTCGAGGTGGACGGTCGGCTGATCCGCTATTTCGAGCGCGGCGAGGGCGGTACGCCGCTGGTGCTGGTGCACGGTTTTGGTGGTGATCTCAACAACTGGCTGTTCAACCATGAAGCCTTGGCCGCTGGGCGCCGGGTGATTGCCCTGGACCTGCCAGGGCATGGCGAATCGGCGAAAACCCTGGAGCGCGGTGACCTCGACGAGCTGAGCGGTGTGGTGCTGGCCTTGCTCGATCATCTGGACATCAACGCGGCCCATCTGGTCGGGCATTCCATGGGCGGGGCCGTTTCGCTGAATGCCGCGCGCTTGATGCCGCAGCGCTTGCGCTCACTGACCCTGATCGGCAGCGCCGGCCTGGGCGCCCAGATCAACGGCAGTTACTTGCAAGGCTTCGTCGACGCCGCCAACCGCAACGCCCTCAAGCCACAGCTGGTGCAACTGTTCTCCAATGCCGAGCTGGTCAACCGGCAGATGCTCGACGACATGCTCAAGTACAAGCGCCTGGAGGGTGTGGACGTGGCCCTGCGCCAATTGGCAGAGAACTTGTTCAAGGACGGCCGCCAGCAAGTGGAGCTACGCGAGGTGGTGCAGGCCGGCCATGTCCCGACCCTGGTGATCTGGGGCAGTGATGACGCCATCATCCCGGCGGTCCACGCCGAAGGGTTGAGTGCCCAGGTCGAAGTGCTGCCGGGCCAGGGCCACATGGTGCAGATGGAGGCGGCCGAGCAGGTCAATCGATTGATTATCGAGTTCATCGGACAGCACTGAACCAGCGGGCGGCGGTTGAGTCGTCGCCCTATGAAAAATCCTGGAGGTAACGCTATGAACGTTTCAATCAAGCCGACCCGCAGCATGCGCGCCGCCGTTTGGCATGGCCGTAATGACATCCGCGTCGAAGACGTGCCGCTGCCGGTTTCACCGCCCGCCGGTTGGGTGCAGATCCGCGTGCAGTGGTGCGGCATCTGC
Organism: Pseudomonas sp. R4-84; assembly: GCF_054130985.1. Classification (NCBI taxonomy): domain Bacteria; kingdom Pseudomonadati; phylum Pseudomonadota; class Gammaproteobacteria; order Pseudomonadales; family Pseudomonadaceae; genus Pseudomonas; species Pseudomonas sp. R4-84. The sequence continues at coordinate 2,863,133 of NZ_CP096390.1, read as the reverse complement.
GGTTCGGACCTGCACGAGTACGTGGCGGGGCCGGTGTTCATCCCGGTGGACGCGCCACACCCCCTGACCGGGATCAAGGGCCAGTGCATCCTCGGCCATGAGTTCTGCGGCGAGATCGTCGAGCTGGGCGAGGGCGTCGAAGGTTTCAACGTCGGCGAACCAGTGGCCGCCGATGCCTGCCAGCATTGCGGCACCTGCTATTACTGCACCCATGGGCTCTACAACATCTGCGAGAACCTGGCTTTTACCGGGCTGATGAATAACGGTGCGTTTGCGGAGTTGGTCAATGTCCCGGCCAACCTGCTGTACAAGCTCCCGGCCAACTTTCCTGCCGAGGCTGGCGCGTTGATCGAACCGCTGGCGGTGGGCATGCACGCAGTGAAGAAGGCTGGCAGTTTGCTTGGCCAGAACGTCGTGGTGGTCGGCGCCGGGACCATCGGCCTGTGCACGATCATGTGCGCCAAGGCGGCCGGCGCGGCCCAGGTCATCGCCCTGGAAATGTCCGGCGCGCGCAAGGCCAAGGCCCTGGAAGTCGGGGCCAGCCATGTGATTGATCCCAATGAGTGCGACGCCCTGGCCGAAGTTCGGCGCCTGACCGGCGGCCTTGGCGCCGATGTCAGCTTCGAGTGCATCGGCAACAAGCACACCGCCAAGTTCGCCATCGACCTGATCCGCAAGGCGGGCAAATGCGTGTTGGTGGGGATTTTCGAAGAACCGAGCGAGTTCAACTTCTTCGAACTGGTTTCAACCGAGAAGCAGGTGCTGGGCGCATTGGCCTACAACGGTGAGTTCGCCGACGTGATTGCGTTCATCGCCGACGGACGCCTGGACATCTCGCCGCTGGTGACCGGGCGCATCCAGTTGGAAGAAATCGTCGGCCAGGGCTTCGAGGAGTTGGTAAACAACAAGGAACACAACGTGAAAATCATCGTGTCACCCGCACGGATCTGACGGCGCCTGAAGTGGGCGATTTGGCGATGGCCGGAAGCGGCCATCGCCTTTTTTTCAATGCTCGTTCAGGTGTAGGCCAGCAAGCGCCCGCAGCCGATTACCGCGATCCACAACGCCACGGACAGCAGCGCCTGGAGCTTGGCCAGGCTCGGCGCCGTGAGGTGGGTATTCCATTGCTGGACGGAGCGGTAGGGCACCAGGTGGAACAGCAGGGCATTGACGCCTGCCGCCGCGATCAGGCACAGCTTGAGAATGAACACGTTGTTGCTGGCGAAATCATGAGGGTGCGCACTGAACATCATCAAGCCGGCAGGCACGATCAACAGCAGGGCCCCGACGGCCCATCGCAGCAGATGGCGAGCCAGTGCGGTCACGGCGATGTCCCTGGACAGCCCGAGGACGCGCAGGTCGAACATCACCACCGCGCCCACCAGTATCGAGAACCCGATGATGTGTAGCACTTCCACCAGCGGATAGAGCCATAGCTCGCTGCGCATGGCCGAGGCCAAGGGCGAGTCGCCCAATCGGTCCATCCAGCCTTGCGCGACCGGGCCAGTGACCTGCATCAGCGCAGCTCGGTGGTTCTGTCGTCGATGGTGATGCGTTCGGCGCGAAGCTCGTCAGGCTTGTTTTTATTGGCGTAGCCGACCACGGTGGCCCGGTTACCGGCTTTGAGCATGTCTTTGGTCAGCCCCCGATTTTCCATGCGAGAAGGCGGCGCGAGCACGACGAACCAAGTCTTTTCCGTGGTTTGCAGGCGCACGGTCCCGTGGGGGTGGGAGTAACCGGACTCCTTGATCGTACCTTCGAGCGTCAGTGGCTTGCTGGCGTCGTATTCGCTCCAGCCATGGTGGGCAAGGGCGGCGGTGGTGACCAGCATCGTGGACAAGCCGATGCAACGAAAGATCAGGTTCATGGCAAGGTCTCCTGGGTTATCGATTCAATCGGGCTGGTACTCTCGCCAGACCCGCTGCTCGTCGAGTTGCAGCAACTGTTCCTCCTCTTCGCGGAAGCGGCGGTCGCAGTCGAGGAAAAACTCGTCGAGCTGCGGCGGGTCGACGTGGGTGGCGCTGAGCATGGTGTGGACCTGGCCGCGGTGATGGATCTGGTGCTCGAACAGGTGCAGCAGCAAGCGGTCGATCCGTTCGAAAGCGTTGCCGTCGGCACGCACCAGGTCGACGGTGCGAGACAGGTCTGTGTGTTTAAGGTTGCTGCACAATGCCGCCAGTTGCCGGTCAGTCCGGTCCTGGCTTTCCCTGAGCTGGTTGAACGCCAGCGTCTCGGAAAAATCCCGCTCCTGGCCCATGACATCGCCTTTGAGGGCGGTGAGGTAATAGCGGTCTACTTCCAGTATGTGGCACAGCGTGGCTTGGATGGAGGGGAAGAAACTGGTGCGGTAGGCCTCGTACTCCACGGTGTTCAGCTGTGCGCAGGCGTCCAGCAGCCTGTGATTGGCCCATTGATTGTTCAGGGCTTGGGCCAGGAAATAATTCATGGGACGCCTCCCGTGCGTCATTGCGCCGGGGAAAAAGCGTAGCAAAGACTGGCGATAACGCCGTGTTGCTGGTCGGTTGGTCCCGTGTTTGCACCACAACCCCCTGTGGGAGCGAGCTTGCTCGCGATAGCGTCGGCACATCCAATAGAGATGCAAGCTGGACAACCGCTATCGCGAGCAAGCTCGCTCCCACAGGTTTCTCACATGCCTGAGCCTGCGCCCCGGCTTAAAGCCCCACCTCCGGCAACACTGGCCGATTGGCCAGGGCCGTGGCCATGATCTGCTCCACGTACACCCGGTCTGCTTCCGGCAGGGCCAGGCGCGGTGGGCGGGTGAGAGCGCTGCCTCGGCCGGCAATGGCTTCGCAGAGCTTGATGCACTGCACCAGGTCGGCGCGGGCGTCGAGGTGCAGGATCGGCATCAGCCATTCGTAGATCGGCATGGCTTCGGCGAACCGTCCGGCGCGGGCCAGCCGGAAGATCGTTTCACCTTCCTTGGGGAACACGTTGGACATGCCCGAGACCCAACCTTCTGCGCCTACGGCGAGGCTTTCGAGCACCACATCATCGAGACCGGCGAACAGCACGAAGCGATCGCCCACTTCATTGCGCACGTCGATGAAACGCCGGGTGTCGCCGGAGGAGTCCTTGAAACACACCACGTTGTCGCAATCGGCCAGGGAAATCAGGATGTCCGGGGTGACGTCGTTCTTGTAGATAGGCGGGTTGTTGTAGACCATCAGCGGCACGTCGGCATGCCGGGCGACATAGCGGAAATGTTCGGCGGTTTCGAACGGCTTGGAGCCGTAGACCAACGCGGGCATCAGCATCACCCCGTCGACACCGACCTTGCGCACCGCATTGGCGACTTTGGCGGCCTGCACGCTGGTGAACTCGGCCACGCCGCATATCACCGGCACTCGGCCCCCGGAAGCGTCCACCGCCACTTCGGTCACGGCAATCTTTTCCTCCGCGCTCAGGGAAGTGTTTTCCCCCACCGACCCGCAGACCACGAGGCCGGATACGCCATCGCGAATGACGTTGGAAATGACCTGATGGGTTTTTTCCAGGTTGATGGAAAAGTCATCGTTGAATTGGGTGGTAACGGCGGGGAATACGCCGCTCCAGTTGATGCGTTGGCTCATGGGTGTCTCCTTTTGGTGTGTCTCTGTGGCGAGGGAGCAAGCTCCCTTGCCACAAGGGTTATGGGTGGGTATGAAAGTCATGCGCCGGGCCAGGTGTCTGAGAGCCGGTAGCCCTGCGGCCACGGATCGGCCGGGTCCAGCAGCAATTGGTGGGTTCCGGTGATCCACGCCCGCCCGGCGATGCACGGGTAGATCGCTGGGCGACCGGCAACGTCGGTCAGTGAGTCGATGCGGCAATGGAATTCGGAGCCGATGATCGAGCGGCCGATAAACCGTTCACCCACCTGCATCAGGCCTTTGGCGTGCAGCACCGCCATGCGGGCCGAGCAACCGGTGCCGGTGGGCGAGCGGTCGATCTTGCCGGGCTGGATGACGACGGCGTTGGCGCCGGTGGCGATGCCGTTTTCCATGACGACGGGCGCGGCGACCTGGCAGAACGAAATGTGCGACCAATCGGGATTCAAGGGGTGTACGAAGCCCAACTGCTCGTTGGCGGCCCGGGTGATCTTCAGCCCCACGGTCACCAGATCGGCGGCCTCGTCGGGGCGAATGGCGAAGCCCAGGCGCTGGGCGTCGACGATGACGAAGCTGTCGCCGCCATAGGCGGTGTCCACCTGCAATGTTCCCAGGCCCTCGACTTCGATCCAGGCATCGAGGCGGTCAGCGAAGGAGGGCACGTTCTTGATCTCGACCCGTTGCACCTTGCCGTCGCGGCAGTCGGCCACGGCCTCGATCAAGCCGCCCGGTGCCTCCAGGACCAAGCGCGTCCGGGGTTCGGTCATCGGCAGGATGCCGCTGTCCAGCAGCACGGTGGCGACGCACAACGAATTGGAGCCGGACATGGGTGGGGTGTCGGCCGGTTCCATGATGATCCAGGCCATCTGCGCCCGCGGGTCCTTGGCCGGCACCAGCAGGTTGACGTGGCGGAACACCCCGCCACGAGGCTCGTTGAGGACGAAGTTGCGCAGGGTCTGGTCCTGGGCGATCCAGCGTGATTGTTCCCAGACCGTGGCGCCGGGTGGCGGCGCGACACCGCCGACGATCACATCGCCGACTTCGCCTTCGGCGTGGCAGCTGACTATGTGGATGATTCTGGATGAGCGCATGGGTCAGATCCTTGTGTTGTCTGGTCGGGCCTCATCGTCGGATCGCCGCCCGGAGCAAGCTCGCTCCCACAGGGTTCTGTGGTGGTTAGCAGGTCATTGCGGCCTACACAAAACCCGTGTGGGAGCGAGCCTGCTCGCGATAGGCCATCCGCTACTTCACCGATTTGAGGAACGCCGCCGTCTCCGGCTGCGCCGGATTGCCGATCACCTGCTCCGGCGGGCCGATCTCATGGACTCGCCCATTGCAGAAGAACGCCACGCGGTCGGATACGTCCCGGGCGAAGCGGATCTCGTGGGTCACCAGCACCATGGTCATGCCGTCTTCGGCCAGCATGCGCATGGTGTCCAGCACCTCACCGACCAGTTGCGGGTCGAGGGCCGAGGTGGCTTCGTCGAACAGCATGTAGTCCGGCGACATCGCCAAGGCACGGGCGATTGCCATGCGCTGCTGCTGGCCGCCGGAGAGCTTTCCGGGAAAGGCCTTGAGCTTGTCCCCCAGGCCCACGTGCTCAAGCTGTTTGACCGCCAGCGCCTCGGCGTCCTGCTTGCTCTTGCCCAGCACCTTGCGCGGCGCGAGCATCACGTTTTCCAGCACGGTCAGGTGGGGAAAGGCGTTCCACTGCTGGAAAACGATGCCGATCTTCTGCCGGAGGCGGTTGAGGTCGGTGGCGCTGTCGTGTACCGAGACGCCGTCCACCCGGATGCTGCCTTTCTGGATCGGCTCCAGGCCGTTGATGCACATCAGCAGGGTCGATTTACCGGAACCGGAGCCACCGATGATCGACACGACTTCGCCCTTGTCTACCGTCAGGCTGACACCCTTGACGACTTCCAGGTTGCCGAAGGATTTATGCACGTTTTCGATCTCAATCATTTTCTTGCCACCTTCTTTCCAGGCGAGCGCCGAGGCGGGCGACCACCAGGCTCATGAGGTAATAAATGAGGCCCGCGATGCACAGCACCAGCAGGGGTTCCTGAATACGCGTGACGATGGTTTGCGAAGCCCGCAGCAGTTCGACGATGCCGATCCACATCACCAGCGCGGTGTCTTTCATCACCCCCAGCACCAGGTTCAACCAGCCGGGAAACGCCACCCGCGTGGCAATCGGCAGGACGATGAAGCGCAGGTCCTGCCAGTACGTGAGCCCCAGGGATCGGCTGGCCCGCCGGGTGCTCGTCGGCACCGCCAGCACGCCACCGCGGACAATCTCGGTGAAGTACGCGGCGGCATAGACCCCCAGCACGATGCAACCGACGGCGAAGGCGCTGAGGTCCAGGCCGACGATGCTCTTGAGGGAATTGAACAGCACGAACTGAATCAGCAGCGGCACGCTGCGAAACGCATCGAGTACCCAGGCCAATGGCAGGCTGACCCTGGGCAACAGCGCCCGCAACAGGCCGAACAACAACCCGGCCACGGTGCCCAGCAGTATCGACCAGACGGTCAATTGCACCGTGACCCAGGCACCTTCGAGCAGATACAACACGTCGTTGACGGTAAGGCTTGTAGAGAACATGTCCCGCCCTCAATAACGAAACAGGCGCCAGGACAACAGCCGGGCCAACCCGACGATCAACTTGGCGATCAGGTAATAGAGCACCGCCGCGAGGGCGAAATATTCGAAGGTGCGGAACGTCTTGACGTTGTATTCCTGGGTCACCCCCGTGAGGTCGTTGTTCAAACCGACCACCACACCCAGGGACGTCATCAACACCGCCCAGACCATCTGATTGGTCAGCGGGTAGAAAACGATGCGCAACAGTTGCGGGACGATGATCATCCGGTAGGCCTGGAACGCGCTCATGCCCAGGGAACGGGCGGCGCGCATCTGCGTGCCCGGTACGGCCTTGAGGCCGCCGCGAAAATTTTCCGCCAGGTAGCCGGCGTTGTTGAAGGTGATACCCGCCAGCAGCGCAAACCACGAACTGACGTGCAGCCCGAGGGAGCCGAGGCCAAAGTAGAGGATGTAGATCTGGAACAACGAGGGTGTGTTGCGGGCGATCGACACCCAACCATTGCCGACACCGCGCAACAGCGGATGGCGTGCCTGGCGCATCACCGTCAGGACGAGGGCGATCAGCACGCCGAAAATCATCGACAACGCGGCGGTCTCGAAGGTCACCCAGGCGCCGGCAAGCATATCGGGCAGGGCGCGCAAGGCGGGGCGCCACTGGAAGCTGTAGTCAAACATGGCTCGGAGTCCCCTTGGGTGCGGAAGGTTGCAACCACTGTGGCGGCTGATCGCTGGCGGTGGCGGTGCAGGCCGCCTCGATGCAATCGGCCAGACCGGCAAAATGCACGCCGCGCCCCACCAGGCCCGGCGCGTAGTGCGCGTATTTTCCGGAATTGGTCATCAGGGTGGTGGCGGTCGGCGGGATCACCGGCTCGCCCAACATGCACCAACAGGTGTCAGTGACCAGCGTCGCCCCGAAGGCCCGGATCGCGTCCAGGTAACCTGCCTGGCGGGCCTGTTCCAGTACGGCACGGCCACAGGTGATCGCCAGCACCACGCCGGGGTGTTTGTTCCGGCCCGAACACAGGTGTGCCAGGGCGGCGAATTCGCTGAGGGAGAAATGTGGATTGCCCAGGGAAATCACATCCACGTGGCGATGCCGGGCACTGTTGAGCTCGCGCCAACTGACAAGCAGCCCGGCAGCGTTGACGGTTTCCACCGGTAACACAGCGTCGCAGTCCAGCACATTGGCCGGGTCCAAGGCCTCGGGCGTTACCCCGGCGATGTGGAACAGTGGCGCGGCGCTGGTGGTCGCGAACGCGGCGCCAAACGCCTTCAAATCATCCCGGGTGGGCGCGGCGTCTTCCAGGCCCCGTATCAGCGGGACACGTCGTCCCGTCAGGCCGCCGATGTGATAGCCCAGCAGCGGATAAAAACTGTCGTCCATCGGGTTGGGCCTTGTCACTTCGACGATCAGCCCGGCCTTTCGCGGCCCATCGAGATGACATCCGGCCAGCGGCGCGCGACCGCACAGTGCGATGCAGATGTCGAGAAAGTCCGGGTACTTCTGCGTGCGGGCGCCGAGCACGCTGTTGGCGTAGACCACCGCGTTGGACTCGGCCCAGACAATCTGTTCGCCGGCCACGGGCGCGGTGTCCAGCAAGTAGGGCGCACAGGTGAAGCTCAATTGCGCGCCCATGGCCATGTAAGCATCACCCAAGGCGCTGGCCGGTTCGCCCAGCGCAGCGTCGACGCCCAGTTCCCGCCAGCGGCGCTGGTCCACGGAGATCGAATTGAGGGTCGTGGGCACACTCACTTTCGCCCCCCACCGCACCAGTTGTTCGGCAAAGCGCAGGCTGGCCGGGCCGGTATAGATACAGCCGTCGATGTGCGCCTGGGTGATGTCCAGCAGTTGGTCGGCGCCCTGGATCTCGGCCATCCGCAGGACGATTTGCATCGCTACTTGGGCTGCCTTGCCGTGCGCGCCGTCGAGCATTGCCCGATCCCGATCGTTCAACCGGACGGTGAACGGCATGGACGGCTGCGGGGCCATATCCGTCCCATGCCATTGATCGTTGGGCCGTCGGCCGGACAACGTCAGGCGGTTGCCCTCGACGCGCACGAATCCTTGGCCGCGCAAGCCAGCGAACGCCTCGTGGCCGATGCACAAGACCGGCAGCGAGCGCTGGAAAATCACCTCGGCCACGAGTACTCCAAGGGCCAGGATCTCGTCGACTTCGGCCAGTACCAGTGCGGCCGGTGCGTGGCCGTTGCTGATGAGCTCCATCAACACGCTGCTGCCGGTGCAGGAACCCCGCCCGCTGGGAATCGCCAGCACGCGACCGCCCAGGCGTTCGCCACTCAGAGGATGATGCCGGTCGATGATTTCGCCCGTAATGGGATCGACCCCGCCCCAGAAGCTCAGGCCAACGTCGGCGAACAACAGGGTGCCCTGGGCGGCACCCTCCACCAGGCTGCGGCCGTGCAAGCGGATAGGCGTGCTTGGCATGCCGCGATCCTCAGTAGTACACCTGGGGCACGGTCAGGTTGGCCGGCGGGATCTCGGTGCCGACCCATTTGACGAACAGCTCCTTGTAGCGGCCCGTGCGCACTTGCTGGTTGACGAACAGGTTGAGGTAGTTGAGCAAGCCGTACTCGCTGCGCTTGGCGCCGAGGGACACGTAGTCGATGACATAGGGAGCATCGCCGGCGATCTTCAGGCCCTTGTACTTGCCCGACTTGATGGTCGCGGCGGCCACGGTGTTGGTCACGACGGTGGCGTCGATGTGCCCCTGGGCGACGGCCAGCAATGTGTCGTTCTGCGACTGGTAGGCGCGGAAACTGCCGCTGCCCCAACTCTTCTGGTCTTTCTCCAGGGCGATGGCTTCGTAAGTGCTGCTGGTGTTTCCGAGTTTCTTGCCCTTGAGGTCGGCGTAGCTGTTGATACCGGTGTCGTCGCGGGTCAGCACCACCATCTGGAAGGCAAAGTAGGGCACGGTCAGGCCAACGGTCTTGGCCCGCTCCAGGGTGTCGGAAGTGGAAGCGACAATGACATCGGCGCGGCCCGAAAGCAGCGCGGGGATGCGGTCGGAGAATGGCGTTTCCACCACTTCGGCGTCAACGCCGAGGACCTTCGCCAGGTCGTGGCAGTAATCCACGTCGAAGCCCGCCGGTTTGTTACTTTCATCGCGAAAACCCATGGGTGGGAAGTCCAGTGTCACCGCGCAACGCAGCTTGCCCGAGCCGATGATGTCGTCGAGCTTGTCGGCATGGGCGGGTAGGGCAAGCAGGGGAAAGAGGACAACGCCAAGGGCTACGGCCAATGCAGGGTTTTTCATAAATGCCTCGCTGTCGAATAAATGCGGTGAAATATCGTATTGAGGATTTCGTATACGATATTAGATAAGCAATCGACGTGCCTGATCGGGTCTTATTTCTGTGTTTTTAGTAATGCTTTGATAACCAACAGATTATGGTGGTCCGGCTGGCAGGGCACCGGGCGCGCAGGTGAATGTGAAGTGTTACAGATGGGAGCAGTGGGGTGGGTTTACGCCCCCTAAAGGAACAGGCTCAACGCTGGTTGTCCCGGTACTGGCTGGGTGAAAGGCTCGTCAGCGCGCGGAACTGGCGGCTGAAGGCACTGTGATCGGTATAGCCACAGCGCAGGGCGATCTCGGTAATGGGCAGATCGTGTTCCAGTAACAATCGCGAGGCCTCTCCCAGGCGCGCCTTGTGGATCATCTGCCGAGGCGTGAGCTGGAAGATGCGCTTGCAGTGTCGTTCCAGCTGCGCCACCGACAACCCGGCGATGGCAGTGAGTTCCGCCAGGCTGATGGGGCGGGCGAAGTGCTGCTTGATATGCGCGTCCACGGCCGCCAGTTGTTGGTACGCCGGATGGCTCGATTGCGGCGACTGCAAGTCACGGGAAATCCCGGCCAGGCCGACGATCCCGCCCTCAGGTTCGCGCAAGGCAAGCTTGTGGGTCAGGCACCACACCGGTTGGTTGCCGTAATAGAGGTGCAATTCGAGCTGGTCGGCCAGCTCCCGTCCGCTGGCCAGCACCCGTCGATCCTGTTCGGTGTACAGCGGGCCGAAGCGCTCCGGGAACACTTGCTCGGCAGTCAGACCGAGCAGGTCGTTGCATTGCTTGAAGCCGCAACGCCGGGCCAGGGTCTGGTTGACGAATGCGTAGCGGGCTTGGGTGTCCTTGATGAAAAACACCGTGTCCGAGAGGGTATCGAGCAACGGCGCGATGGGCAGCAGACTGCGCAGCAGGGTGTCGAAGTCGCAGGGAGTGAAGGTCGTCAGCGAGGGGTACATGGGCGGCTTCGTCGTTTTGTCAGACGTGGAGTTTTGATCGAAATGAGGTGCTTGTCACGCCGTACGCGTGGCTCACTCATCTGCCAGATTAAGCAACGTCTCAACCCGTGCCGGACTGAACGGTGGACGAGGAGCCGGCGGCGCCCAGCCAAACAGATGCTCCAGCGCCGCGCCGCAAACCCTACCCTGGCAGGCGCCCATCCCGCAGCGGCTGGCAAGTTTTGCTTCGCGCCAGTCGGCATGGCTGCTCAGTTCTGCATAGGCCACGTCTTCGCAGCGACACACCAAGGTGTCGCCCCGGGCCAGGCCTTTCAAACGAGCATCTAGGGCGAAAGCCTTGTTCAACGCCAGGGCAAAGCCCTGCCATCGCGCCCGGCGAGGCCAGAGGCGTTCGGCTGCCGAGGTGTCGTCGGCGGCGACGTGACCGGCGATGGCGCCTTCCACCAGGGCCAGTTCGCTGCCACCGAAACCGGTGCACTCACCAGCGGCGTAATGATCACGGCGCGTGGTGGCCTGCCAGGCGTCGACCGCCAGGGCTTGTCCAGCCAGCTCGCAGCCCAACGCCTGACCCAGCTGGGTATTGGGAATCAGGCCGAATCCGCAGGCCAACCGGTCGCACGCCAGTTCCACAGTCTTGCCCCGCTGTTGCAGGCGCACGCCTTCGAGCTTGTCCCGTCCCAGGGCTTCCAGCACATGCGTGCCGACGCGGTAGTGGGAATCGAACAGGCTGAACGCCTGCGTCAACTTGCCCGGCCAGCGCGGCAATTGCATGGCGAAACCTGTAACGGCGGCACCGCTGGCTTGTTCGGCGATGCGCAATATTTGCGCCCCGTGATGCCTGGCCGTCGCCGCGCTGGCCAACAACAACGGGCCGCTGCCGGCAATCACCAGGCGTTCGCCGCGCACCGGCAGGCCGCCCTTGATCAGTGCCTGCAAGCCACCTGCACCGGTGACGCCGGGCAGTGTCCAGCCAGGGAAGGGCAGCAGCAGTTCCCGCGCGCCCGTGCAAAGAATCAGCCGCTCGTAGCGGATCAGCCATCCCTGCCCGGCGTTTTCCACCAACAGCGTCTTCTCGCCCGCGCAGGCAATGACCCGGGTGCCGGCGTGGCAGTACACATTAGTGCAGGCGTTCAGACGATCACGCATCCGACCCGCCTGGGCAGGCAGGCTGGCCTGGGGACCGTCGCGCCAGATCTGTCCGCCAGGGCTCGGGTTGTCGTCCAGCAGCACGATGCGCGCCCCGCTGCGTGCCGCGGCCAGCGCAGCGGCCATGCCGGCGGGGCCGGCGCCGATGATGAGGATGTCGGCGAGTTCGGTCATGGTCGGGTGTCCACGCGCATGCCGTCGCGGCACAGCGTCTGGCACGCCAGGCGCCGGCGGCCATCGATCATCACCCGGCATTCCTGGCAGATGCCCATGCCACACAAGGGGGCCCGGCGTTGGCCGCTGACCGAGGTGCGACTGCAACCGTCAGCACCCAACGCCAATGCCGCCGCGACGCTGGTGCCATCGGCCACCGAGAGCGGGCGGCCATCGAGGAATAACTCAGGCATGGACCGCCTCTCCCAGGAAACGTTGCGGCAGGTAAGGTTGCGCGGCCAGCGGCGCGGTTTCGTTGAATAGCTGGGCGACCAGCAAGTCGGCCGTCGCCGGTGCGGTCGTAACGCCGAGCCCTTCATGACCCACCGCCAGCCATAGGTCCTTGCGCTGCGGATGTTGGCCCACCAGTGGCAAGCCGTCGGGGGTCGCCGCGCGAAAGCCTGTCCAGGCGCGGATACCGTTGAGGTGCGCCAGGCCAGGCATGTAGTCCACGGCACGCTTGAGCATTTTCGCCAGCATCCAGCCTTCCACCGCTGGGTCGACATTGCCGAACTGCCGCGAAGCGCCGATGAACAGTTGTCCCGTCGGGCGCGGTTGGATGTTGCACGCCACCGACGGTCCGCTGGCGTTGTGAGCGCTGGTGACGTAACCCAGCTCAACCAAGGTGTGGCTGACAGTGGCGGGGTAGCGGTCGGTGATCAACAGGTGCCCCTTCTTGGGTTCGATCGGCAGCTCCGGGCACAGGTCGGTGGCCTGGATGCCGTTGGCGAGGACGACTGCGCCGGCGCTGAGCCAACCGCCCCCTGCGAGGCGCACGAGGTGACCGTCCACTTCGCTGACTTGCGCCCGTTGATGGCGAATGTTGGCGTGATCGAGCATCCAGCGGGCGGCCGCGGGTGCGTAGAGAATGCCGTCGCCCTTGATCAGCAGCCCGCCTTCGAGGCCGGGCCGCAGTTCCGGTTCGCGCTGGAGCAGTGCGGCTCGGCCGATCAGTTCACAGGCTTCGTCATGGGCCATCAGGTTCATGTATTTGCTGTGGGCCACGGCCATCTCTTCGGCGTTGGCCGCCAGCCACAACGTGCCGTTGTTGCGCCAGGCGCAGCGTTCTGGAAGAGCAGGGGCCATCTGGCGCCAGCGTCGCAGGGAGTATTGGCTCAGAGCCAGCTCCGCCGGGTTGTCATCGAGTACCAGCAAGTGGCCCATGCCGGCCGCCGTGGCGCCGTGCCAACCGGCGTCCAGCACCAGCACCTTCAAACCACGCTGGGCCAAGGCTTGCGCGCAGGCGGCGCCAATGATGCCGGCGCCGACGATGATCACGTCTGCGACATGGCCTTGGCTCACGGACGAATGCCCCAAGCGAACGGATCGTCCGGCTCGAGGAGCAAGGTGCTTTCAGCACTGATATAGGCCCGGCCGCGAATGGTCGGCACGATGCGCTCGCCTGAACGTTCATACGACCCTTCGAATTCACTGCCGATGACGCTGGCCTGGCGCCAGATCTGCCCGGGTTGCAGTTTGCCGTCGGCCGCCAGGCACGCCAGTTTGGCGCTGGTGCCGGTGCCGCAGGGAGAGCGGTCATAGGCTTTGCCGGGGCACAGCACGAAATTGCGGCTGTCGGCCTGGGGATCGTCGGCGAACAGCTCGATATGATCGATCAGCCCGCCGTCCTCGCCGCGAAACCCCTGTTGCTCCAGGGCTTGTTGCACGGCGAAGGTGTAGGCGGTCAGTGCTTCCAGGTTGTCGCCCGCCACGCGTTGCCCGTGGTCGGCGATCAGGAAAAACCAATTCCCGCCCCACGCCACATCGCCAGACACCGGCCCGATGCCCGGCACCTCCAGGCGCAGCCCTTGGCGGTAACGGTAGGCCGGCACGTTGCGCACGCTGACCGAGCGATCCTCGTGCAACGTCGCCTGCACCGTGCCCACCGGTGTCTCGATGCTGTGCACGCCCGGGCCGATCCGGCCCAGATGAGCCAATGACGCCACCAGGCCGATGGTGCCGTGGCCGCACATGCCCAGGTAGCCGCTGTTATTGAAAAAGATCACCCCGGCACAGGCGGTCGGGTCCACCGGTTCGCACAGCAACGCGCCCACCAGCACATCGCTGCCGCGCGGTTCCAGGACGCACGCGGTGCGCCAGGCGTCGTGCTGCTCGGCCAGGCGCTGCCTGCGTTCGGCCATGCTGCCCTGGCCCAGGTCGGGGAAGCCATCGGTCACCAGTCGGGTCGGTTCGCCGCCGGTGTGGGAGTCGATCACGGTGATGCGTTTCATGGCGCCACGTCCGTTCAGATGAGTGGACACAAGCGTGGCGCGCGCCGGGGGGTGGCGGCTTGATGGTTTTATCTCGCGACGGTGACGAAATCGGCACAACGCGAAGGTATCACCGGCTCGAGGGCAAGAACTCGAACAGCGTCCTGCACACCCCGGCGATATGTTCGTCCAGCAGTTTAACCGCGCGCTCCACGTCACCGGCGCGGCAGGCGTCGAGGATTTCGCGGTGCTCATGGTCGGCGCGATCCTTGCCGGCCGACAGGCTCATCTGCATGCGCAGGTAACGTTCGAGTTTGTCGTGGACCGAGCGGATCAGGCTCACCATGAAGGGCCGTTGCGCCGGTTCATAGAGGCAGGCGTGCAACTGCCAGTTCAGCTCGGCCCAGCGGCCGACGTCGTCCTCGCCGATGAACTCCCGGCAGATGCTTTCGGCACGGGCGAAGGTCGCGTCGGTCATGTTGGGAATCGCCAGGCGCAGCACCTTGTCCTCCAGCAACATCCGCACCTCGAACATCTGCGCCAGTTCCGCCTCGGAGATCCGCGTGACCATCGCCCCGCGATTGCGCTGGAACATCACCAGGCCCTCGGCCTCCAGGCGCTTGAGCGCTTCGCGCACGGGGATCTTGCTGACGTTGAATTGCCGGGCGATGTCGTCCTGGCGAATCGGCTCGTCCTCGGCGAAAAGCCCGGCCACGATAGCGTCGCGCAAGTGGCGGGTAATGATTTCCGAGGTGGACGGGGTGTTGCCCAGGTCGGGCAGGTTGAATTTGGATAAAGTCACGGCGAGGGTCGTTTGGCTGAGGTGGGGATATGGTATACGACCTGCCTGCCGTGATGTCGAGCGACGTTGGCCATTGTGGCGAAGGGTTTATTCAGCCGTGGGAGGGCTGGGCGATGAAAGCCTGCGTCCGGACGATGCGCAACCCGGTGATCGTTGCGCCTGCCAGCAACGCCAGGCCAAACACCGTCAACGCGACATCAGCGCCGAAATGGTCAGCCATCCAACCCGTCACCACGACCGGAATGCTGAACCCGACATAGGCGAAGAGGAAGAAACCGGCGCTGACTCGGGCTTTTTGCGTACCGGCCATGGCCGTGATCGCCGACAGTCCGCCGAGGTAAAGAAAGCCATAGCACGCACTGCTGGCCCCCAGTGCGCCGAGCAGCACGGCGGCCAGCGAACCCTGGCTCGCGCCCCAGGCGAGCAGCGCATAGCTCAAAGGCAAAACGAGCAGCCCCAAACCCGTGGCCCTGGCCGGCTGCATGCGTTTCACCCAAGGCTGGAAGATCAGCCCGCAACTGATCACGGTGAAGGTCGACAGGCCGGACCAGCGCTGCAAGTCATGGGCCGCGAGCACCGAAGGCAGGATGGCGATCACCAGCCCGGAAGTGGCCCAGGCCAGCAGCATGGAGAAGCTGTAGGGCAGGCTGCCAGCAGGGAACAACGGCAGGCGCAACAGCGGCGCGTGCCTGATTTTCGGGGCTGGGTCCGGCAGTCGCGCGACCACGACGATCGCCAGGGCGGCCAACGCCAACTGCACCCAGAAACTGCCTGGCGTAACGCTGTGATGGACGAACAGGAAAAGGCTGGTCAACGCCGCGCCCAGGCCGAAACCCAGGGAGGTGCTGGCGGTGACCCGGTTGGCCGGCGACCGCGCATCGCCGGTCGGCATCAATTCCACCATGTAGGCCGTGGAAGTCGCCGAGGCCAACCCGGTGCCGACGCCCATCATCAGGCGCGCCACGCCCAGCGCCGTCAGGTTGGGCCAGATCGAGGTGATGACCGTTGCCAGCATCGACAGGCCAAGCGCCACCAGGATCAACGGTTTGCGGCCCATCCGGTCGGCCAGTCCGCCGAACGCCAGCAGCACGGGCAACACGCCGAGCACATAACCGGAAAACGCCACCGCCGTGGCGCCTGCGCCGTAACCGGAAAGCTGCGCATAGGTGGTGTACAGCGGCGCCTGCAGGTTGACCGCCAGGGTGATCAGGCACAGACCAAAGGCCAGGCCCCATGAATGTCGTTGCTGTGCGTCCAAGAGAGATCCTGCAAAAGTGTGAGCCTGGTCGGACTATCACCGCCGGACAGCAGGCAAACAAGGAACAGACGGGGGGCTTTTATGTTTAACTGTTTGCTCGAAATTCAAGAACACTTAGTCGAGACGCCGCGCCATGGACCTGAACATCGATCGCAACGCCAGGGGAAGCGTGGTCCGGCAACTGGTTGCCAGCCTAACCGCGTGGATCGATACCCATGGCATCCGCCCCGGTGCGCGAATGCCTTCGATCCGCCAGTTGGCGACGGAAAACGGCTTGAGCCTGTCGAGCGTGATCAAGGCATATGACCAACTGGTCGCCAGCGGCGTATTGGAATCGCGGCATGGTTCGGGTTTTTTCGTGGCCCAGCAGTTACCCCAGGCGCTGGCGGCGCAGATCGAGGATGAGGCGATATCCTGGCCGCTGTTCGACAACGAATCGACCCAGCTCAAGCTGGGTTGCGGCTGGCTGCCGGACGCGTGGCGCGATGATACCGACCTGGGCCAGGCGATCCGGCAGGTGGTGCGCAGTGACAATAAGGCGCTGTTCAATTACAGCACGCCGTTGGGCTCGGCTGATCTGCGCCAGCAAATCCAGAAGCGCCTGGGCCTGATCGACATTCACGTCGATCCTCGCCAGATCATCACCACCCAAGGCGCCAGCCATGGCTTGGACCTGTTGGTGCGCACGCTGCTCAAGCCCGGTGACCTGGTGTTGGTGGAGAGCCCTGGCTATTACAACCTGTTCAATCTGCTGAAGCTGCATGGAGTCAGGACCCTGGCGGTGCCGAGAACCGCCCATGGTTCGGATATCGCCCGGCTGGAGCAGTTGCTCGAAGCGCACAAGCCCACGTATTTCTTCATCAACAGCATGTACCAGAACCCCACCGGCACCAGCCTGGCGCCGAGCGTGGCCTATCGCCTGTTGCAACTGGCGACGCTGCACGACTTTCGCCTCATCGAGGATGATATCTACGCCGATTTCCAGAACGGCCCGACGTCGCGCCTGGCCTCCCTCGATGCCCTGGACCGGGTGATCTACCTGGCGAGTTTTTCCAAGACCTTGTCCAGCTCGTTGCGCATCGGCTACGTCGTCGCCCAGCCTGAAATCATCCAGCGCCTGGCGCAGGTCAAGATGGTGACCGGTATTGGTTGTTCATTGCTGACGGAAAACGTCGTGGCGACGCTGTTGGCGAACGGGGCGTATCGCAAGCTGATCCAGCGCCTTCGCGGGCGCCTGAACAAGCAGATGGCGAGCACGTTGCGTCAGCTTGACCCGACGCACTGGGAAGTGTTTGCCGAGCCCAGTGGCGGGCTGTTCGTGTGGGCGCGGCCTCGTCTTGTGCCGGCCGAGCGGGTGCGACAGATCGCCAAGCAGCTGCAGGTCCAGTTGTCCCAAGGGTCGTCGTTCCTGCCAGAGGGGGGAGCCTGCGACTGGTTGCGGCTGAACGTTGCGTTCACCCAGGATGCCCGGGCCCAGGCGTTTCTCAGGCAAATTCGACAAGTTTCCACAGCTGGAACGGGGGTACTAATGGGAATAGATGTCAAATAGGAATGAGTTGCTGTATCTTTCGCGACACATTCTTGTCGCCCTTGAGGCGGCGTCTTTCATTAGGATTGTGTGTCGATGCGTCGGATACTCGTTTCACTGTGTGTGCTCCAAGCTTATTCCATCTCCTCCTGGGCAGAAGAGCCCGTTTCCACGGACAAGGCGCCGCTGGAGTTGCAAGCCACCGACATTGTCGGCACCTCGGACTTCGAGACTGCACAAGGCCCGGTAAAGGGCTACCACGCCACCCGTTCCGCCAGCGCCACGCGTACCGACACCGCCATCCACGAAACCCCGCAGTCGATTTCTGTCGTGTCCCGCGATGTGGTCGAAGACCTCAGCGCCACGCGCCTGCAAGATGCCCTCGATTACGCTGGCGGCGTCGGCAGGGGGAACAATTTCGGCGGCCAGGGCCTGACCACGTTTACCGTGCGTGGCTTTACCACGGGCGAGTTCTACCGCAACGGCTTCCCGATCAATCGGGGTTACCCGAACATGCCCGATGCCAACACCATCGAGCGTCTGGAAGTGCTGCGTGGGCCGGCGTCCATGCTGTATGGGCGTGGCGATCCCGGCGGCACCTTCAACGTAGTGTCCAAGCAACCATTGGCCGAGCGCACGGTGACCCTGGGCAGTCAGATCAGCGATCAGGGAATGCGTCGCGGCACCTTGGATGCGTCCGGCCCGTTGGATGACGAAGGCCGCCTGGCTTATCGCTTGAATGTGGTGGGCGAGGGCGGCGATACGTTCCGCGATCATGTCGAGACCGAACGTTATGGCATCGCCCCTGTGGTCACTTGGCAGGTCAACGACACCACGCGCCTGACCTTCGAAGGCGACTTCATGCGCAACAATGCGCCGCTGGACCGTGGCCTGACGCACTACGCAGGCCAGCGTGGCACCGCGTCCCGCGATACCTTCTTCGGCGAAAAAGACGTCGGCAAGTTGCACAACGACAACAACATGCTGCAGGTGCGTTTCGAGCACATGCTCAACGACGACTGGACCCTGGCCGGTGGCACCCAGTGGCTCGAAGGCACGTTGCAGGGCAACGCTGTCGAAGGCAACGGCATCGCCGCCGATGGGCGCACCCTGGGGCGCAACTTCAACTACCGCAAGCTGGAATGGACCGACCGCGATACCCAGCTCAACCTCACCGGGCACTTCTCCACGGGAGGGTTCGAACATACGCTGCTGACGGGTGTGGAATACGAAGACTACAGCTACGAATCCATCATCCAGCGTTCCGCCAATGGCCCTGGCGCCTACCCGATCGACATCTTCGATCCGGTCTATGGCCAGCCGCGCCCGGCCTTGACCCGCACCCCAACCGACGACCAGGAAAATCTCAAGACCTTCGGCGTGTTTGTCCAGGACCAGGTGGCGCTGACCGAGCGGCTGAAGGTGCTGGCGGGGGCGCGTTTCGAGCGGTTTGAGCATGAGTATGAAAGCTTTGTGCCCCAAGCACGCCCCGGCAGCCGCAACTGGGAGGTTACCGACAATGCGGTCACCCCACGCCTAGGCGTGATCTATGACCTGACCGACACGGTGGCGGTCTATGCCAACACCGCGCGCTCGTTCAAACCCAACAACGGCGCGAGCCGCGAGGGTGGCGGGTTCAAGCCGGAAGAGGGTAAGTCCTATGAAATGGGCGTTAAGTGGGAAGCGCTGGATCGCCAGTTGAGCGTCGATGCGGCGGTCTATCAGATCGAAAAACGCAACGTGCTGACGCCCGATCCGTTGGATTCGACCTTCAACGTCGCCGCTGGCGAAGTGCGCAGCCGTGGTTTCGACTTGAACGTGGCGGGCAACCTGACACCGGAGTGGCGCGTCATCGGCGGCTACGCCTATGTGGACGCCGAAGTGACCAAGGACGAGAACATCCCCACCGGTACTCGGCTGCTCAACGTACCGAAAAACACCGTCAGCCTGTTGAACGTCTATGAATTCCAGGACGGTGGCTTGAAGGGGCTAGGCCTGGGCCTGGGCGCCAGGTATGTGGATGAGCGGGCCGGCAACACCGCCGCCACCACCTTCACCATGGACGACTACACGGTGGTCGACCTGCTCGGCTACTACAAGGTCAACGAGCGCATTCGCCTCAACCTGGACCTGAAGAACCTGTTCGACGCCGATTACGAAGAGGGCGCGTTTGGTGGCGTCTACGCCTATCCGGGCGCACCGCGGACGGTGCAGGCGGGCATCTCTTACACGCTGTAGGTTCGAGCTAAAGAAAAACCCCGAAGGTTTCTGCCTTCGGGGTTTTTGTTTTTCACCATTTGCCGGTGCTCATGCCGCCGTCCACCGGCAGGACCGCGCCAGTCGTGAAGTCGGCACCCGCCAGGTACAACACGGCTTCGGCGATCTCTTCGATGGTGCCCACCCGACCGGCCGGCGCCAGGTTGTTGAGGAAGTCGCGGTGCGCCGGGTCATGCATCGGCGTGTCGATGATACCGGGCGCCACGGCGTTGACCTTGATGTTGAAAGGCGACAACTCCAGGGCCAGGGCGCGGGTCATCTGGTTGACGCCGCCCTTGATCAACACTGGCAGTGCTGCCGGCACCTGGATGTTCGGTTGCAAGGCCACCGAGGCGGAAATGTTGATGATGAAACCCTGCTGGCGATCGATCATGTGCGCGGCTGCGGCCTGGCTGGCGTAGACGAGCCCTTTGAGATTGGTGTCCAGCAGCGATTCCAGGTCCTGCGGGCTGTATTCGACAAAGGGTTTGGGCAGGAAAAAACCGGCGTTGTTGACCAGCCCATCAACCGCGCCAAACGCCGCGATGGCTTTGCCGACAAGGGCGGTAGAGGTCGCCGGATCGGCAATGTCTCCGGCCACGCCGATGAAGCTCGCTGGATGGCCCAACTGGCCGGCCGCATCGTCCAGGCCCGACTGGGAACGGGCATTGCCCACTACGTTATAGCCGCGAGCCAGGAACGCCTTGACCAAGCCAAGGCCAATGCCGCTGGACGCGCCGGTGATGATGACGGTTTTCTGATTGCTCATGATGTTGACTCCTGATCACGTTGAGTAGGAACCGCTGCGCCTGTCTGGGCGTTGGTTGTGATCAGGGTATTGATGCGCTTGGGTTTGATAAATGGGGGTTCTGGTACTTGAGTTGATACTTGGTGTAATCAATCAATCGAACCTACGCTACACCCTGTGGGAGCGAGCTTGCTCGCGATGGCATTAGATCAATCACATGTGGGCTGGCTGACCCGCCGCTATCGCGAGCAAGCTCGCTCCCACAGGGATAGCGACTCGGCAGGCAGAAAAAAGCCCGGTCATTCGGACCGGGCTCGGTAGGGCGAAGCCTTACTCCTTGGGTTTGCTTCGATACTCCGTCGTCGTCATGCCGGCATAACCCCAGTTATCGGTATCGACTTCCTCGATAACGATATGGGTCAGGTGCGGGTCCTTGCCCAACACGCGCTGCAGGGTTTCGGTGATTTCGCTAATCACCTGGGCTTTCTGTTCGCGGGTAACGCCGTCGCGGGTGATACGTACATTGACGAAAGGCATGCTGCACTCCAGTTGACGAGAATAGGCGCGGGAAGAACCAGCGCAATCGAGGGACCACTGTATTTATACGCCACGGCCTGATAAACAGGCATCGGGAATCTTCAGTTGATACGCGGTGTAATGAATCATGAAGCGGCACTTCGAAGACTTGCAGTTGGGCAGCATCGAGCTTTTCTGTCTGGCGGCGGAGGCGGGCAGTTTCACGGCGGCGGCGCAGGTGGCGGGCGTGACCCCAGCGGCGGTGAGCCGCTCGATTTTTCGGTTGGAAGAGCGCCTGGGTTCGCGCCTGTTTGTGCGCACCACCCGCAGCATCCGCCTGACCGACGCCGGCAGGACTTTTTTCGAGCAATGCCGTCAGGCATTGACGCAATTGGTCGAGGCGCAACAGGAAGTCATGGGGGCGCAATCCGTGCCATCCGGGCAACTGCGCATCAGCGTGCCGACGACTTACGGCCATCACCGCATCCTGCCACTGCTGCCGGCGTTTCGCGCGCAATACCCGCAAGTCACCGTTGATGTCCACTTGAGCAACCGCAACATCGATTTTGTCGCCGAAGGTTATGACCTCGCCATCCGTGTTCGGGCCCAGCCGGACTCCTCGATGATCGCCCGGTTGCTGGAAGATGCGAAACTGGCGGTGGTCGCGTCCCCGGATTACTTGCGCAGGGTAGGCACGCCGCAAACGCTGGAAGACCTGCAATTGCACGAGTGCATCCAATTCGAGCTGCCCAGCAGTGGTCGTCGTATCTCTTGGTTGTTCAACGTCGAGGGCAAGGAGAAGGAAGTGTTCGGGCAGGGTGGGTATTGCTGTTCCGACGACGTGTTGGGCGGGGTAACGCTGGCCAAGCATGGCGCCGGGCTGTTCCAGACCTATCGATTCATCGTTGAAACAGAGTTGGCGGACGGGCAATTGGTGGAAGTGCTGACACCGTTCGCGGGGCGTTCGCGCCCGTTCACGTTGCTGTATCCCCATGGCCGGTACGTGCCGCAGCGGGTGCGGGCGTTTGTGGATTTTCTGTTGCAGTACCGGGAGCAGTGGGCCGCGACTTGAGGTGATTGTGATCTGTGGCGAGGGGATAAATCCCCTCGCCACAATGGATCACCATAAGCTCAAATAATGCGTTTGCCGCAGAGATTCCCGGCCCAGCCCCTTATCAGAACCGGAATGCCTGACGACCAATCAGCAGCCATTTGCCGTTCTGTTTTTGCCAAATCTGGAAGTTTTCGATTTCGGTCGGGACCACTTCGGTGCCCTTGAGCGCCTGGGCGGAGAAGTGGTTGCGTACCAGGGCCACGTCGCCAGAAAGGGTGATTTTCTGATTTTTCATTTCCAGGGTCTTGAATGCGCTCTTGCCGGTTTCGATGTCGGCGATGAAGGCTTTTTTGTCCTGGATATTGCCGCTGGAGTGGCCGTAGGTCAGGTTCTCGGCGGCAAGGGCCTGGAGTTGGGGGATGTCTTTGTGAAGCATGGCCTGGGTCAGGTGGTCGACAGCTTCGGCCACTTCTTTTTCGGCCGGTGCGGCGGCTGCGACGTAGCCGCTGAAGAGGCAAACGAAACCGATCAGCAATGATGCTTTTTTCATGGGTTTTTTCCTTGTTTTTGTAAGTATCGGGAATTCGAGCGTCTAGGGCTCGTCGGTCATCGTACAACTTGTTACGGTAGACTGGAATAGGGCACGGCCAACGTGGGGAGGGAGCAAGCGTCCTCTCCACAAGGGCACACGGTATTGATCCGCGATTTGCCTACAGTCCCTCCCGAACCGCCCCTCGAATCCCCTCCAGCAACATCGTAAACGCCGGATTGTCGTTATCCTCCCGCCAAACCAGATGCAGCTCACTTTGCACCCCTTCACCCAGATCGATCTCGCGAAACACCACCTGCCTGAACGCCACGCTGGTCGCGCAACGCGGCACCAGTGCCAGGCCCATGCCGGCGTTGACCAGCGCCAGGATGGTCAGCGAAGACCCCAGCCATTGCACGAACTGCGGGGCGACACGGGCCGAGCGCAGCATGCCGGTGAGCAGTTCGTTGAAGGGCGGGTAGGCAGAGTGGGCGTACATCAGGAACGGCTGTCCATCCAGGTCCTGCACGCTGACAGACTCGGCGTTGGCCAGCGGGTGGCCCGCAGGCACGGCCAGGACAAACGGCTCGCGCACCAGGCACTCAGTGGCGTAGCCGGTTTCCAGCAGCGGCGAGCGGACGATGCCCAGGTCGATGCGCCGGGCGCGCAGGGCTTCGTGTTGTTGGTAGGTGTTCATCTCCGACAGGACGATCTTCACCTGCGGTTGCTTGAGCCGCGCTTCGGCGATCACCTTTGGCAGGAATTCATACACCGCGCTGCCGACGAAGCTGATGGTGACCGAACCGATATGGCCCTGGGCAAAGCGCTTGGCGGCCACTGCTGCCTGCTGCGCCTGTTGCAACAGGTTCTGCGCCTCGATGAAGAACGCCCGGCCGGCGGCGGTGAGGGCGACGCTGCGGGTGCTGCGGGTGAACAGTTCGACGCCCAGGTGATGCTCCAGCAATTGGATCTGCCGGCTCAAGGGTGGTTGGGTCATGTTCAGGCGTTCGGCGGCGCGACGGAAGTTGAGTTCGGTCGCCACGGTGGTGAAGCAGCGCAGTTGGGCCAGGTCAAACATTGATTCAATCCTGGTATCAATCAAGTGCCAGGTTAGATTAGACGGGAACAATCAGCGGCGTCCATCATCGACGCGCACACCTTCCGGAGCCGCTGCATGAAAATCAAACGCGTCACCGTCACCCCCATCGCTTTCCGCGACCCCCCGCTGCTTAACGCCAGCGGCATCCATGAGCCCTTTGCGCTGCGCTCGATCATCGAGATTGAAAGCGACAACGGCTACATCGGCCTCGGCGAGAGCTACGGCGATGCGCCGGCCCTGGCGATCCAGCAACAGGTCCAGGACCAACTGGTCGGCATGGACCCGTTCAACCTCAACCAGTTGCGGGCCATCGTTCAGGCCACCGTGGCGGCCCACAAGCCGGCCAGCGTTGCCGGGGCGGAACTGGCGCCGGGCTCCCATGCGAGCAAAGCGGTGAGCAATGCCTATTCGGCCTTCGAGGTGGCCTGCCTGGACTTGCAGGCGCATTACCTGAACGTGCCGCTGGTGGACCTGTTGGGCGGTGCGATTCGCGATGAAGTGCCGTTCAGCGCATACCTGTTTTTCAAATATGCCGAGCACATCGACTCGCCATATCCTGCGGACAACTGGGGCGAAGCGCTGAACGAGCAGCAGATCGTCGCCCAGGCACGGCGGATGATCGAGGAATACGGGTTCAAAAGCATCAAGCTCAAGGCCGGCGCCCTGGAGCCGGAGCATGAAGTGGCCTGCATCAAGGCGTTGAAAAAAGCGTTTCCTGGCTTTCCGCTGCGCATCGATCCCAACGGCAACTGGTCGCTGGAAACCTCGATCCGCATGGCTGAGCTGCTAGGGGACGACCTTCAGTATTACGAAGACCCGACGCCTGGCCTGGAGGGCATGGCCGAGCTGCACAAGCGCACTGGCCTGCCGCTGGCGACCAACATGGTGGTCACCGATTTTGACGAGTTCCGCCGAAGCGTGGCCCAGGACAGCGTGCAGATCGTCCTGGCCGACCACCATTATTGGGGCGGGCTGCGGGACACCCAGGTACTGGCGAAAATGTGCGACACCTTTGGCCTGGGGGTTTCCATGCATTCCAATTCGCACTTGGGCATCAGCCTCATGGCCATGGCCCACGTGGCGGCTTCGGTGCCGAACCTGGATTACGCCTGCGACACGCATTACCCATGGCAGGAACCGGATGAAGAAGTGATCAAGGGTGGCAAGCTTCCGTTTGTCGACGGCTGCGTGAAGATCACCCGGGCGCCGGGCCTGGGGTTGGAGCTTGACCGCGATCAATTGGGCAAGCTGCACGAGCAGTTCCTGAGCTGCGGCATTCGCCAGCGCGATGACGTGCGGCAGATGCGGCGCTATCGGCCGGATTGGAAGACCGTCAAGCCGAGGTTCTGAGCTGAAGGCGAGGGGGCCTGCTGCGCAAGCCCAGCGGGAGCAAGCTCCCTCGCCACGGGATCACCTTGTATTCGGGAACGAAGTCGTACTCGGCTTTGTGGCGAGGGAGCTTGCTCCCGCTGGGCTGCGCAGCAGCCCCAAACCAGACGACTCGGTACCACTGCACAACGAGTTGATCCTACCCACCCACCGGCCCACACCCAAAGTACCGCGCCCGGCGGCATCCGGGTCTTACACACAAACTGCCGCGCCGGGCCTGCGCTGCCAAAGCAGCCGCCAATCACATCCAAGGCAGCGTATGACGCGCCCGGGTGCCTTTCGATAATCGCCTCCGACATCCCGTCCCCTGTTGCGGAGCGCGCCATGCACAACAATAAAAATACCTGCCTGCGTTTTTTGCCTGCGATCATCGCAGGCCTCTCGACCCTCGCCCCGATGCCTTGGGCCCACGCCGAAATCATGCTGTACGACAAGGACCAGACGACCTTTTCCACCGACGGCTACATCAACGCTTTCTACGTCAACAGCGACGTGGACCGTGCCGGCGAACAGTTCGACCGCCGCCAGTCGCGGGTCAAGATGGGCTTCTTGCCCAACTACCTGGGCTTCAACATGGGCAAGCAGGTCGATGACCTCAAGCTCGGCGCCCGGGCGTCGTTCTGGGTGACCATCAACGACAGCGAAACCAACGGCACCGACACTGCCATCGACGTGCGCCAGTTCTACGGCACCGTCGCCAACCCGGAGTGGGGCGAAGTGCTGATCGGCAAGGACTTCGGCCTGTTCGCCCGTTCCAACATCCTGCTCGATGAGCTGCTGGCCGGTTATGGCCAGGTCAGCGACACCTTGGGGCTGGTGGACGGCGGCGGCGTCTCGTTCGGCAATATCGGCAGCGGTTATCCGTACCCGTTCCCGACGTCGCAAATCACCTACCGCACCCCCGTGATGGACGGGTTGCGCGTGGCGGTGGGCATCATGGACCCGGTGGACACCAACGACAGCAGCGCCACCGGCAAGGCCTACCAGGAGAACCCTCGCACAGAGAGCGAGGTTACTTATCAGTTCGACCTGGGCGCAGCGAAGATCTACAGCTGGCTGAACGGCAGCTACCAGACTTCCGACAACACCGACTCCAGCGTCGAGTCGGTCACGTCCAAAGGTTTGGGTTATGGGGTGCAGGCGAAGATGGGTGGGCTGTCGCTCACCGGCTCGGGGTTTCAGGCCAAGGGTATCAACCCGTTCTTCACAAACAATGCCGGCGAGGCCACGTTGCGCAATGTCGACAGCAAGGGCTACCTCTTGCAGGGCTCCTACAAGTTGGGCAAGAACCGCCTGGCGCTGTCCTATGGCAAGACCGAGGACGACGGAAACGGCGTGGTCGGCAGCGGCGCCGACTATGAGACTCGCGGTGTCGCGCTGTTCCACGACATCAACGATAACCTCAAGCTCGTCGCCGAATACAACCAGTTCGAAATCAACGGCCATGACACCAGCGCGCAGAACGAAGACACCGATACCTTCGCGGTGGGGGCGGTGTTGACCTGGTAAGGACTACTCAACCCTGTGGCGAGGGAGCAAGCTCCCTCGCCACAGAAGCGATCCACGTCAACAAGGTTTTCTTGGCGGTCCCAACCGTGCGCATCGCGGCTGGGGCCGCCACGGTTCTCATCCCATGGAAGCGTCCATCCGCTACCCAAGTAGCATTCGTGGGCCGGGCGTCGATTCGTACACTCAAGGCTCTATCACGCACCGTCGGAGGCGCAGATGCAGCAGGCCCAGAGCGAGGGCGTGGTCAGCGCCATGTCCCAGGCAACGGACGTCGAGCAAGTGGCCCAGGAGCTGGCGCGACAGTTGTTGCACCCGTACCTGGGGTTCGTGCTGTTTTTTTGTTCCGCCGAATACAATCTGCCGGCCCTGGGCCACGCGCTTTCGCGCAGCTTTGGCGGGATCCGGCTGGTGGGATGCACCAGCGCGGGGGAAATCACGCCACAAGGTTACGGCCGCAACTGCGTGACGGCGGTGGGTTTCGACCACCGGCATTTTTCCATCGCTGCCGAACTGATCGGCGAAATGGAGCACTTCAGCCTGATCGATGCCCAGCAGATGGTCGAGCGCCTGGCCAGTGGTTGCCGCAGCAACGCCTTGGCGCCGATCAAGGGCCACAGCTTCGCCTTGACCTTGCTCGACGGTTTGTCCAGCCGCGAGGAGATGGTGCTGGCAGCCTTGAGCGCCGCCCTGGGGGACATCCCGCATTTCGGCGGCTCGGCCGGGGATGACAATTACCTGACCCATACCCACGTCTACTTTGAAGGTCAATTCCACAGCGGCGCGGCCGTGGTGGTGTTGATCAATACTTGGCTGGAGTTCGAAGTGTTTACCACCCACCACATCCTGCCCCGGCAGGAAAAACTGGTGGTGACCGGCGCCGACAGCGCCACGCGCAGGGTCTACGAGCTAAACGCCGAGCCTGCGGCCGAAGAATACGCACGGCACATTGGCGTGCCGGTAAACGCGCTGGATTACCGGGTCTTCGCTGCCCATCCATTGGCCGTGCGCATCAACGACCAGTACTACGTGCGAGCGATCCAGCAGGTCCATTCGGACCTGAGCCTGAGTTTCTATTGCGCGGTGGAGAACGGCATCGTCCTCACCGCCATGAGCCCGGGGCCGTTGCTGCACAACCTGCAAGATCTGTTCGATGGTTTGCAGGCGCGCCTCGGGGACTTGCTGCTGACCCTGGGCTGCGACTGTTTCCTTCGACGCCTGGAGCTGGAAGATCGCGACGGCCTGGAACAGATCGGCCAGTTCCTGCGTGAACATCGGGTGATGGGGTTCAACACCTATGGAGAGCAATTCAATGGCATGCACATCAACCAGACGTTCACCGGAGTTGCCATTGCCCGCCATCGCGTCCCCGACCATCGCTGAACTGCAGGCGCAGCTCGCCGCCCTGGAGCATGAGAACCGCAAGCTGCGGCGCATCAATGAAGCGCTGATCGAGCGGGTGGAATCCGGCGTGACGCGCGGCAGCGACCCATACGCAGCCTTCCAGCATTCGGTGGTGCTGGCCGAACAGGTGCGTGAGCGTACCGACGCCTTGAACCAAGCCATGGCCGAGTTGAAGGCCGGCAACCATTTGCTCGGCGAAGCGCGGTTGCGGGCGGAAACGGCCCATCGGCATTTGATCGACGCGATCGAGAGTATTTCCGATGCCTTCGTGCTGTTCGACGCGCAACAGCGCATCGTCCTGTTCAACAGCCGTTTCAAGGCGTTCTGGGCCCACAGCCGGGTGCGGATCATCGCGGGGATGCGCCTTGCCGAGGTCAAGCGTTTGATGACCGCCAACGGCTTGTTCAGCGAAGAAACCCGCGGCCAGCCCGACGAACCGGTGCTGTACCGATTGCAGAACGGGCGCTGGCTGCAAGTCAGTGAGCGGCCGACCCAGGAAGGCGGCCGGGTGATTCTCTTCACCGATATCACCGACGTCAAACTCAGTGAAACCGTGCGCCGGGAACAGGCCATCGCGCAGAAATCCCATCTGTTGCAGCGCGCCGTGGACAACCTGTCCCAGGGCGTGGCGATGGTCAACGCTCAAGGCGTGCTGGAACTGTGGAACCGGCGCTTCCTGGAGCTCAGTGGCCTGGCACCGGTAGCGGCCCATCGGCCGTTCAACGAGGTCATCGCCGACAGCGAGCTGCAACTGCTCACACCGACCAGTCGCGATGGCAATGGCCGGCTGATCCAGGAGTGTGAGCAACGGCTGTCCGATGGCCGAGTCCTGGAGATCCGCACCCATCCACTGCCCACCGGTGGCTACGTCAACACCTTCACCGACATCACCGAACGCTACCAGCACGCCGAGGCGTTGAGCGAGAGCGAGCGCTGGATCCGCCTGATCACCGACCACGTTCCGGCGCTGATCGCCTATCTCAACGCCGATCTGGTCTATGAGTTCACCAACAAGGTCTACGAGCAATGGTATTGCTGGCCCCGTGGCGTGATGCTCGGCCAGAGCCTGCGAGAAGCCCACAGCGAGCAGCACTATCAGCGCTTGGAAGCCTACGTGGCCCGGGCGCTGGCGGGCGAGAGCGTGACGTTCGAATTCGCCGAGACCAACATCAACAACCAGGAGCGCTACATGTTGCGCTCCTATGTGCCCAACGTGCTGGCCAACGGCGAAGTGGTGGGGATCTTCGTGCTGATCCGCGACATCACCGAGCGCCGTCGCACCGCCGAGGCGTTGCACCAGGCCTATCAAAACCTGGAGCAGCGCGTGCAGGAGCGCACCGCTGAACTGACCAGCCTCAACGACCAGTTGCTGCGCGAGATCGATGAGCGCAGCCGGGTGGAACTGCGCTTGCGCGAAGCCAAGCGCGAGGCCGAGCGGGCCAACCTGTCAAAAACCAAATTCCTCGCGGCGGTCAGCCATGACCTGCTGCAACCGTTGAACGCCGCGCGGCTGTTCACCAGCGCCTTGCTGGAGCGCCGCGAGCCGGTGGCGAACGCGCACCTCGTGCGCAACGTGAGCAATTCGCTGCAGGACGTGGAAAACCTGTTGGGCACCCTGGTGGATATCTCCAAGCTCGATGCCGGCGTGATCAAGGCCGACGTGGCGCCGTTCGCCTTGAGTGAGTTACTCGACAACCTGGCGGCCGAATATCGCCAAGTGGCGCGCAGCGAGGGTCTTGAATTGTGTTTCGTACCTTGTTCGGTGCTGGTGCGCAGTGACATCCAACTGTTGGCGCGGATCCTGCGGAACCTGCTGAGCAATGCGCTGCGCTACACCCCGAACGGGCGGGTTCTGCTGGGATGCCGACGCCTTGGCAATCGTGTTTCGATCGAGGTCTGGGATTCTGGCATCGGCATCGCCCAGGATCGCCTGGAGGAGATTTTCCAGGAGTTCAAGCGCGGTGATGTCCAGCGTCCGGACCAGGATCGAGGCTTGGGCCTGGGGCTGGCGATTGTCGAGAAGATCGCCAGGATACTTGGGCACCGGATCCGGGTGCGCTCATGGCCGGGCAAAGGCTCGGTATTCGCCATTGAGGTGCCCCTCAGCGCCACCGCGCCCAAGCCGCTGCCGTGCCTGGACATGAGCGAGCCCATGCTTGAACGCCTGCGCGGGGCGCGGGTCTGGGTGCTGGATAATGATGGAGCGATCTGCGCCGGCATGCGTACCTTGCTCGAAGGTTGGGGCTGCCTCGTGGTGACTGCGCTGTCGGAACAGGACCTGGCGCGGCAAGTGGACGGCTACCGTGCCGAAGCCGACCTGCTGATCGCCGATTACCACCTGGATCACGACCAGAACGGCGTGGACGCCGTGGCCCGGATCAACGCCTGCCGTGCCTCACCGATCCCGGCCATGATGATCACCGCCAATTACAGCAATGAACTCAAACAGCAGATCCGCGAGCTCGGGCACACACTGATGCACAAGCCGGTGCGGCCGATGAAACTGAAGATTGCGATGAGTCACTTGCTGGGCCAAACAACCAGCCGATGAGTCGAACCGCTTTTGTGGCGAGGGAGCTTGCTCCCGCTGGGCTGCAGAGCAGCCCCATCCTGAACAAGCCTGACACACCGAGGTGCCTGGGTTTGGGGCCGCTTCGCGCCCCAGCGGGAGCAAGCTCCCTCGCCACAGTGTCCCGTTAGTGTTCAGCCGTTCAACGCCGCAAATAAGCCCCGAAATCAATATCCCCCGCGCTGAGAATCGCCTGCACCCGGTTATGCACGTTGAGCTTGCGCAGGATCGCCGAGACGTGGGCCTTGACCGTGGTTTCGGCGATGTCCAGCGTGTAGGCGATCTGCTTGTTCGACTCGCCCTTGGTCATGCGTTCGAGTACCAGCAGTTGCTTGCGCGTCAGGGCCTGGAGCAGTTCGGGCGGGAACGCCGGGGTTTCGTTCAAGCGGCGGCCCGTGGGGCTCTTCTGGGTGCGGATGATGTCCGGCGGCAAGTACACGTTGCCATTGAGGATCTGCTCGATGGCGTCGGTCATTTGCGAGCGAGGTGAAGACTTGGTGATGAAACCCACCGCGCCATAGGTGATGGCCTGCAGAACGATTTGCTTGTCCTGTTCGGCGGACACGATCACCACGGGGATGGTCGGCGCTTCGTTGCGCAGGTTGATCAGGCCGTTGAGGCCGTGCATGCCGGGCATGTTCAAGTCCAGCAGGATCAAATCCAGGTCGTCGTGTTCGCGGGTCAGCGCCAGGGCGCTGTCCAGGTCGGCGGTTTCCATCACCTCGCTACCGGCGAACCCGTCGCTGATGACGTTGTGGATGGCTTCGCGAAACAGTGGGTGATCGTCGGCTATCAGGATTTTATACATGGCCATTCACCTCGTTATTGTCGTGTTGGGGCAATTGCACGCAGGGCGCTGCATCAGGGAAAAGGTTCGGGGCGGGCCGCTTGCAAGGGCAGGTTGGCCGCCTCCCAGGCGTCGACGCCGTCGCGGTACCAATACAAATGTTTATAGCCCATGGACGCGGCGCGTTTTACCGCGTTCCAGCTCAACCAGCAATCGGAGCGGCAGTAAAAGACCAAGGGTTGGTCCAGGCGCCCGTCGGTGGCCTTGCGTAGGTGGGAGGTGAAGTAATCTTGCCAGTTCCCCTCCAGCTCACCATCGCCCGTATTGGCCAGCCATAGGCTGCCGGGGAGGTTGGCGTGGGGCTCGGTGTCGATGAAGCGCCCCTGGACCCATGGACGACGGTACACGTCGATCAACACCGGGGCGGGCGTTTGCCCAAGCAGGCGCTGCAAGCCTTCGGTGTCGACGGTTTGCGCGCCCTGGGCGGAGGCGGGCGTGGGGCTGCGGTATTGGGTAATGCGATAGCCCTGCGCCGAAAACAACGCAGTGTCGGCCTGGGCGACATTCAGCGACAGGCCCAGCAAGACGATGGCCAGCAAACGGGGCATGGGATTTATCCTTTTTGTTATGCGCCCATTACATGCCAGGGTCGAGGTCTTGTGAATGCGACCATAGACAGGAAAACCGGTACTAAAGTAGTAATTTCCTATTCCTGTGGGTATTTAAGGGTCAGCTGGCCCTGCGCAACGCCGCATGCTGCGGATTGAATGTCCACACCGCCAGCGCTGCGAACACCAGCGTCAACGCCACGCACACCGCCATCGCCACCAGGTTGAATTGCCCATACAACGCGAACCGCACCAGCTCCACGCCATGGGTGAAGGGGTTCACCGCGCACAGCCAGTACAACCAGGGGCTGGCTTCGAGCATTTTCCACAACGGGTACAGCGCCGAAGACAGGAAAAACATCGGGAAGATGACGAAGTTCATCACCCCGGCGAAGTTCTCCAGCTGGCGGATCGCGTTGGACAACAACAGGCCCAGGGCACTGAGCATCAGCGCCACCAAAAGCAAGGCCGGCAATGCCGCCAGCACGCCCATGGCTGGCGGCTGGACACCGTAGAGCCAGGCGATGGCGAGGAAGGCGTAGACCTGCAAGAGCGAGATCAGCGAGGTTGCGAGCAATTTGCTCGCCAGCAAAAAGGCCCGGGGCAGGGGGCTGGTCAGCAGGACGCGCATGCTGCCCATTTCGCGGTCATAGACCATCGACAGCGAGCCTTGCATGCCATTGAACAACAGGATCATGCAGGCCAGCCCCGGCACGATGTACACCTCATAGGGGATGTAAGTGTCGTAGGGCGCGATGATGGCGATGCCCAGCGCCGCCCGGAAGCCGGCGGCGAACACCAGCAGCCACAACAACGGTCGCACCAGTGCGCTGAGCAATCGCGTGCGTTGCAAGACGAAGCGCAGCCATTCGCGCATCACGATGCCAAGGAAACATTGCCAATACGCGTTCATGCGGCAACTCCCGAGGCGGTCAATCGATGAAAGGCCGAGCCGAGACTGCCGCCGTGTTCCTCGCTCACGTCCTCGGCCCGTCCGCTGGCGACCAGCCGGCCCTGATGCACGATCAGCAGGTCATCACTGGGCTGCACTTCGTCCAACAGGTGCGTGGCCCAGAGCACGCTGATGTCCTGTCCGCGACACAGTTGGCGAATGTGTTGCCCCAAAGCCTGGCGGCTGGCCGGATCGAGCCCGACGCTCGGCTCGTCCAGCAGCAGCAAGCGCGGTTCGTGGAGCAGGGCCCGGGCGATTTCCACCCGGCGCCGGTGTCCGCCATTGAGGTGGCGCACCCGCTCGTGACGTCGTTCGGCCAATTGCTGGCGGGCCAGTTCGGCTTCAATCCGGGCATCGGCCTGGCGCCGGCAAAAGCCATGCAGCGCGAGGTGATAACGCAGGTTCTGCTCGACGCTCAGGTCCAGGTCGAGCGTGCTTTGCTGGAACACCACGCCCAACTGGCGCAACGCCTGGTGCGGTGACGTGCGCAATGAATGACCGCCGACGCGGATCTCGCCGCGCTGAACATCGTACAGACGCGTCAGCAACGCAATCAGCGTCGACTTCCCAGCGCCGTTCGGTCCGAGGAGGGCGGCGAAGCGTCCGGCCGGTACGCTGAAGCTGATCTGGCGCAGGGCTTGCCGCGCACCATAGGCGAAACTCAGGTCGCTGACCTCCAAGGCGTTCATGGCGTCACCACCACGCCCCAGGGATAGCGGCCGACTTTCACCGACTTGAGCACCTTGCGGCTCTGCACGTCGATCACCGAGACGTCGCCGCTGACTCCATTGGTTGCCAGCAGTTGCTTCTGGTCCGGGGTGAACGCCAGCTGCCAGACGCGTCGGCCCACCAGCAGGTAATCCAGCACCTCGAAAGTCTTGGCATCGATCACTGCCACATGGTTAGCCGGGCCCAGGGCGACGAATGCCAGCTTGCCGTCGGCGCTGAGCTTGATGCCCACTGGCTGCACCTTGTCCGGGTGCACGCCCTTGATCTGGAAGGTCAGAGTCTTGAGCACCTGGCGCGAGGCAACGTCGAGGATGGTCAGCGTCCCGCCGATCTCCGCCGAGGCCCAGAGTTGCGTGCCGTCGCGATTGAACTCGACGAAACGCGGCCGCTGGTCCACCAAGGTGTTGTCGGCCAGGGTCTGGGTGCTGGTGTCGATCCAGTGCAGCATGTTGGTGGTTTCGCTGGTGTTGACCGCCCACTTGCCGTCGGGGCTGACGGCCATGCCTTCGGGCTCGACGCCGACGCCGATCTGGCCCAGCACTTCGGAGGTATGGGTGTCGATCACTGTGACCAGCGCATCGTCCTCGTTGGAAACGTAGAGCCAGCGGTCGTTGGGGTGCAGGGCGAATTGCTCCGGATCCTTGCCGGAGGGCAGCTCCTTGATGATCTTGCGAGTGGCGACGTCCATCACCTGGACGCGGTCCGAATCGCTGGCGCAGATGTACAGCAGGCGGTTGTCATGGGACAACAACAAGCCTCGCGGGCGCTGGCCTACCGGCAAGGTATCGACGACTTCCAGGCTCTGCAGGTCGATCAGGCTGAGGCTGTTGTCTTTTTCGTTGGAGACCCAGGCGATACTGGCGGCAGCGGGACCGGCAAGGAGCAGCGAGGCGCCCAGGGCGAGGGCTTGGCAAAGCAGAGCCGGGTTGAGCAGGGGGCGGCGCATGGCGTTTTCCTTATTGTTGTGATCGATCAGGGGTAGCGACAGCTCACTTCGGGCCGGTCGAAGCCCAGGCTGTCCATTTCGTTGGACGGGTGGAGAAAACCGTCCTGAGGCGACGTGCTGACCAAGGCCCGAGGCTGAACCAGGGGAATCGGTTGGCGCAGTTGACCATTCCAGGGCCGGTAGCTGAGCTTGCGGCCCTTGAATCCATCCAGCGGCAGCTCGTCGCCAAGGGCCAGTTGGCGAATGGCGAATGGCTCGTCCTGGCGCAGCTTGCTCACGGCGGCGGCGATACTGCGCACGGCGATCCAGGCGGCGAAGTCGCGGTCGTTCATCCAGCGGCCGGCCAAGGCTTCGAAGCGCTTTTGCAACTGCGCCGCGCCGTATGTCTCGACGGTCTTGTGCCAACCGGTGGGCGTCAGTCCCTGGGTCCCTGCGACCGGGCGCGGGAGCCAGGTCTGATAGGGCACGTATTCGCCGAAGTCGCCGCGCTCATCGGCTACCAGCACCACGTCGTACTCGGCGGCCTGGGTGAACAGCGGCATATCGGCCTGAGCGCTGCGGCGCTGGTCGTTATCGAATTGCCAAGGTTTCTCAGCGACGATCTTCATGCCGAAGCGTTTCATGGCCCGGCGCAATGCAGCGGCGTAGGCCTGGTCTTCGGGTGCCTGGCCGACGATCAGCAAGGCCCGCTGCCATTTGCGCACGACGCTGAACTGGATCAAGGCGTCGGCCAGTGTTGCGCGGTCGGGCAGGGTGTGCAGCACGTTGCTCAGGCAGCCGCTGGTGCGCAGGCTGTCGTCGGGGCTGCCGGCGTTGAAGAGCAGGCTGTCGGGCAGGGCGGCGCTGAGTTGGCGCAGGCTTTCGCCTGGCGCATTCACCACGAACAAACGCAGGCCCTGTTCATGCTGGGCACGGGCGGCCTCCAGCAGTGCTTGGGAATTGTCGACGTTAGCGCTTTCGAGACGGTAGTCGTGCTTGAGAAATCGCCCGGTGCTGTTGCTGTCGATGATCGCCAGTTCGGCGCCGCGCAATCCGGCATCGGTGGGTTCAGCGATGACGTTGGACAGCAGCGGGCCGGGGTCGGGACGGTAACCCAGGTAGCCGATGCGCACCTGCAACGGCGCGGCATCGCTGGCCTGGGCGGTCGATGCGGCCAACAGGTAGATCAGGGCGTAACTGACAAGCCAGCGCATGACGTCCTCCATTGCGGGTAGCGCCAGCATAGGAAGGCCGTGATCCCGGGGAAATATGCAGAAAGTACCGCTGGGCCAGTACCAAGGTAGTAGCTCGGTCCGCGCGCCGGGGTCTTAGGATGCTTCCAATTGTCATTCATCAGGGGAGCGGACAGGTCATGCGGGTACTCAAGACGCTGCTGTTGCCGTTGATACTGATCCTTAGCTTGATCGGCGTGGATCGACGCGCCACGGCCCCTGTGGGAGCGAGCCTGCTCGCGATGGCAGCGGCACGTCCAATATTGAGGCTGGCTGAACCACCGCTATGGCGAGCAGGCTCGCTCCCACAGGGGATCGGTGCGAGACAGGAGGCGGAGCACTGACCATGTCTGCCCTCTGGCGCATCAACCTCTGGGTCACGGCGTTCTTCGCCCTGGTCACCCTGGCCTGCGCAACGCTGCTGTTGCACCAGACCACGGTGGATGTGCGACGCGAACTGCAATCGGCCGAGTCGGTGGTGCATTACCTGCGCGAGACTGCCCAGCGCGACCCGGCCAGCCTCCAGTCGCGGCTCACCGGCAGCCTGCGTCACGTTCGGGTGCGCTGGTTGGCGCCCGGCGAAAACGCGCCGGCACAGGAGCCTGGCTTGAACGCCTGGTTGGGGCGTCGACTCCTGGCCCAAGGGCCTGCCGCCCAGATCGTCGAGTTGCAGGACGGTCGTCGGGCCTGGATTGCCGTCGACCCCGGTGACGAAGTCGATGAAATCTTCGATTCCCTGGTGCAGTTGCTTGGCGTTTGCGCGATGGCGTTGCTGCTCAGCCTGCTGGCGATCCGCTGGGCGGTGCGCCGGGGCATGCGCCTGCTGGACGAGTTGCTACAGGCGTTGCACCAGGTGTCCAGCGGCGACCTGCAAGTGCATCTGCGGCCCGAGGGCCTATCGGAAGCCCAGCAATTGGCGGCGCATTTCAACCGCATGACCGCCGCCCTGGCCCAGACTCGGGCCGACAATGCGCGGCTGACCCAGGCGTTGCTGGCCGTCCAGGAGCAGGAGCGCAGGTCCCTCGCGCAAACCTTGCACGACGATTTGGGCCAGTACGTGGCAGGTATTCGCGCGAGGGCCTGTTTGTTGCGCCTGGTGATTCATCAGCCGCCCGTGCTGGAGCAGACCGCCAACGAATTGGAAGAACACTGCGATCATTTGCAGCAAGGCTTTCGCGCCTTGGTCAACGACTTGTATCCGGTCGTGCTCCAGCATCTGCCGCTGGGTGAGGCCATTGAATTGTTGGCCCGGCAATGGCAGGACAGCCACGGCATCGCCTGTCAGTTACGGGTCGATGGAGCACCGCCGCCATTGGCCGCATCGCACAAGGCTCAGTTGTACCGCCTGTTGCAGGAAGCGCTGACCAACATCGCACGGCATGCCGACGCCAGCCAGGTGCGGATCCGCATGCAGCACCGCGCCGGTCGCCTGCGGCTATGGGTGCGCGATAACGGACGCGGTGCCCAGCAGCCCTCCCGGGCCGGCGTGGGCCTGCATTCGATGGCGGAACGGGCGCGCAGCCTTGGTGGTGAGCTGCGCATCATCAGCCGGCCCGGGGCGGGTTGGGCGCTGGCCTTGAATATTCCCTTGGAGGCCTCATGAACATTTTGTTGGTGGACGACCACGCCGTGGTTCGGCAGGGCTACGCCAGCTTGTTGCGGACTTTGATGCCACAGCTGCAGGTGCGCGAAGCGGCCTGCGGCGAAGAGGCGTTGAGCCAGGTGCAGGAACAAGTGCCGAACCTGGTGATCATGGACTTCGGCCTGCCGGGGATCAGCGGGCTGGAAACCACCCGGCGCCTGCGTCAACGCTTGCCGCAACTGCGGGTGCTGTTCTTCAGCATGCACGACGAGTTGCCGTTGGTTCGCCAGGCGTTGGACGCGGGCGCTGCGGGCTACCTGACCAAGAATTCGGCGCCGCAGGTATTGATCGAGGCGGTACGGCGCGTGCTGGCCGGCCATGCCTACATCGAGCAGGCCCTGGCCACTCAGTTGGCCTGCGCCACCACCCGCCACGACAGCGATCCACGCCTGCAATCGATGACCCAGCGCGAGCTGGAGATCTTCGTCATGCTCGCCAATGGCACTCCCGCGCGCACCATTGCCGAACAGCTATGCATCAGCGCCAAGACCGTGTCCAACCACCTGACGTTGCTCAAGAGTAAGTTGCAGGTCAGTTCCCATGCCGAGTTGGTGCATTTGGGGATCGATATGGGGGTGGTGCGGGTGGCTGGGTGAGTCCCTGACTTGAAATGCCGGCCAATTGTGGCGAGGGAGCTTGCTCCCGCTGGGGTGCGAAGCGCCCCCAAGGCCGGCGCCTCGGTGTGTCAGGTTAATTGAGTCGTACAAATTGGGGCTGCTTCGCACCCCAGCGGGAGCAAGCTCCCTCGCCACGGGAGCTTCATTGTTCCCAAGACGTTGGGCATCCGACACACCCCTGCATATTCGCATCCTGGAAATTCCCGTAATGCTGCCGCGAGCCCGTCAGGTTGGCCTGTTCCAGGTTGCTTTCGCCCAGTTTGACCTCTTGCAGGTTGGCATCGCGCAAGTCGGCGCCCTTGAGGTCGGCTTTGCTCAGCCACGCCATTTCCAGGTCGGCGGCTTGCAGATTGGCGTCGTGCAGGCGGGCGCCGGACAAGCGGGCGAACTGGAGATAGGCGGCCGTCAGGTCGGCTCGCTGGAACTGCGCGCCCTGGGCAAACAGGCCCCAGCCCTGGATCGCCTTGAGCGTGGCACCGCTGAAGTCCGCCAGGCGAAGGTTGCTTTGTTGCAGGCTCGCGCGACTCAGGTTGGCGCCCTGTAGCTGGGCCTTCTCTAGATTCGCCAGGTCCAGCCGGGCATGGCGCAGGTCGGCGTCGCGCAGATCCGCGCCGGCGAGGTTCATCTTGCGCAGGTCCTGGTTGGCCAGGTGGGCGCCCCGCAGGTTAGCGCCGGGGCATTGGCTGGATTCGGCAATGAGGCAGCCGTTTAGGGTCAGTGGGGTGTCGGGGTCATCGGCATGGGCAACGGCGCCGATGAACAGAAGCAGTAATGGCAAAAATTTCATGGCAGGAACTCGATGTTGACTGTGGGAGCGAGCTTGCTCGCGATGGCGGTGGTTCAGCCGGCATTGATGTTGACTGATACTGCGCTATCGCGAGCAAGCTCGCTCCCACAGGGGGTGGTGTGGGTCAGGACCCAGTTGGGTTCAGGTTATTTCTGCGCCGTCGCCTTATCCCAACTCGGAATCTTGAACACCCAGAACGAACCGCCCTGGGCCACCGGCTTGGTCAGTTCGGCCATGTCTCCGCCCCACAACGGTACGGCGCCGCCGTAGCCAACGGTCACGCCGATGTATTGCTCGCCGTCCTGCTCCCAAGTGACGGGCGGGGAGACGATGCCGCTGCCGGTCTGGAACTTCCACAGCTCTTTGCCGGTTTTCGCGTCGAAGGCCTTGAAGAAGCCATCGCCAGTACCGGTGAACACCAGGTTGCCCTTGGTCGCCAGCACACCGGCCCACAGTGGCAGAGGCTCCTTGTGCTCCCACACCACCTTGCCGGTGGTGGGGTTCATGGCTCGCAGGCTGCCGA
Organism: Pseudomonas sp. R4-84; assembly: GCF_054130985.1. NCBI lineage: Bacteria > Pseudomonadati > Pseudomonadota > Gammaproteobacteria > Pseudomonadales > Pseudomonadaceae > Pseudomonas > Pseudomonas sp. R4-84. The sequence goes on along the minus strand of NZ_CP096390.1, from coordinate 2,823,634 downwards.
CGTGGTCGTCATACATGCGCTTGATACGAAAGCCCATGCCCAGGTAAGCCGAGCCTTTCTTGTAGCTGACTTCCTCGGTCCAGTACTCCTCTTTCCACTGGTTGCCCGGTACGTAGAACAGCCCGGTGTCCTGGCTGTAAGCCATGGGGTTCCAGTTCTTGCCACCGAGGAATGGCGGTGAGACTTCCACCGGCTTGCCCTTGGTTTCACCGGGCAATGGCTTGGCCGGACGCTGGCCAGGGTTTTCCACCGGGCGGCCAGTCTTCAGGTCGATGTGGCTGGCCCAGGTAATGTTGTCGACAAAGGGAAAGGCGTTCTGCAGTTTGCCGTTGTTGCGGTCCACCACGTAGAAGAAGCCGTTGCGGTCGGCGTGGGCGGTGGCCTTGACCATTTTGCCGTCCTTGTCCTTGTAGTCGAACAGCACCAGTTCGTTGTTGCCGGAAAAGTCCCAGGCATCGTTGGGCGTGTGCTGGTAGAACCATTTCACTTCACCGGTGCTGGGGTCGACGCCTACCTGCCCGGAGGTGTAGAGGCTGTCGTAATCGTGGGGATTGCCGTCCTTCGCCGTGCGCGCCCAGGTGTTCCACGGGCCGGGGTTGCCCGCGCCGACGATGATGGTGTTCGTCTCGGGATCGAAACTGGCGCTTTGCCAGGGCGCGCCGCCGCCGTGGCTCCAGGCCTCGACCTTGCCGGTCTCGGTGGTCTTGTCGTCGGGCCAGGACGGCGCCTTGACGTCGCCGGTCGGGGTGCTGTCCTTGCCGTTTAGCCGCCCCATGTGGCCTTCGACGAAGGGGCGCATCCAGACTTCTTCACCGGTGTCCGGATCGCGGGCAAACAATTGCCCGACCACGCCGAACTCGTCGCCGGAGCTGCCATGGATCAGCAAAACCTTGCCGCTGGTCTTGTCCTTGATCAGCACCGGGGCGCCGGTCATGGTGTAGCCGCCGGCGTGATCGCCGAACTTCTTGTTCCACACCACCTTGCCAGTGTTTTTGTCCAAGGCGACGACCCGGGCGTCCAGCGTGCCGAAGTAGATCTTGTCGCCATAGATGGCCGCGCCCCGGTTAACCACGTCGCAGCATGGGCGGATGTTGTCCGGCAGGCGGTGGTTGTAGGTCCACAGGCGCTTGCCGGTCCTGGCGTCGAGGGCGAACACTCGTGAGTACGAGCCGGTGACGTAGACCACGCCGTCGCTGACGATGGCCTGGGATTCCTGGCCGCGTTGCTTCTCGTCGCCGAAGGAATAGGACCAGGCCGGGGTCAGCTTGAAGACGTTCTTGTCGTTGACCTGGGCCAGCGGGCTCCAGCGCTGGGCGTTGGTGCCCATGCCGTATTGCAACACGTCCTTGGTGGTCAGGTGATCGTTGGCGATGTCTTCCCAGGTAACGGCGGCGTTGGCCTGTGGGCCCAGGGACAGGCTGCCGGCCAGCAGCAAGGCAACGGTCAGGGACGAGAGGGCAGGGAGCGTTTTTATTGTCATGGTGGGATTCCCAGTGAGGTTTTGGCCTGACTAGGGTCGGGTCTCGCCCCCCTGGTCCGATACGGAAAAAGTCCCGCCCTCGCCGGGAAAACTTCCCAGGGCGCCTGTCTTTGCGACTAGCGTCGGATGGCCTGCTACCAAGGAACTAGACCGCGACCACCAAAGCAGCATTCGGTTGGCGGCAGACGGTTCCTAAGATGACGGCACGGCCTCTGCGAAGAGGTCTTGCGTGCAATTTCGAGGGCATAACAATGACAACAAAACGCAACGCCATCATCGCTACCGCATTGCTGATGGGGCTGACCGGCGCAGGCTCCGCGTGGAGCCACGGCAACGTAGTGCCCCAGGCAGTGGAAACCCAGGGACTGACCCCGGTGAAGGACACCAATCTGCCGTTGGATGCCGATGGCTGGGCTTCGCAAAACCCCTATCGCAATGCTCCCGAACGGGACAAAGCCGTTGAGATCGGCGCATCGGCGTACAACCAGAACTGCGCGGCCTGCCATGGCCTGGAAGCCAAGTCCGGCGGGATCGCCCCGGACTTGCGCATGCTCGATGCCGCCGAAGCCGGTGACGAATGGTTCGTCGAACGGGTGCGCCATGGCGCGGTGCGCGACGGCCGGGTCTATATGCCGAAGATGGCCGACTACCTGAGCCAGGAAGCGCTGTGGGCGGTGCGGACCTATCTGGACAGCGTACACGTCGAGGAGTGACCGCCATGCGCCTGTTCGCCTGGGTGATGTGCAGCCTGTTGCTGTGGGGCTCGGCGGTGCAGGCGCAGGTCCGCGGCTATGACCAGATGATCGCCGACGGCGAATTGAAGGTCGCGGTCTACAAGGACTTTGCCCCCTACAGTTTCGAAGACCAGGGCCAGCCCAGGGGCGTCGACGTTGAATTGGCCCAGGCCTTGGCCAAGGCCATGGGCGTGCGGCTGAAACTGATGTGGGCGCCACCTGGCGAGAAGCTCGACGATGACCTGCGCGACTACATATGGCGCAGCAGTCCGCTGCACGACCGGCAACTGGCCGACCTGATGATGCGAGTGCCGTACGATCACGACTATGTGCAGCGGCGCAACGACATAGGCGAACGGGAAAACGCCCAGGTCGTGATGTTCGGGCCATATCAGCAGGAGTGCTGGCAGGTGGCGTATGACCGCCGTCGATTGGCGTCGGTGGGCAGTGTCGCGGTGTTCCAGCGGCACCCCATCGGCGTCGAAGTCGACAGCGTGCCATCGTTCTACCTGACCTCGGTGTTCAACGGCATGCTCAGTGCCAAGACTCGCCATTACCCCAGCGTTGCCAAAGCCTTCGGGGCCATGCAGGCCGGCGAAGTCGATGCGGTCATGGCGATGCGCGGCGAGATCGACTGGCAAGTACATCAGGCTGCCGACTCGCAGTTGGCCCTCGCTGAAAACGCTTATCCGAACATGGGTAAGCAGCGCTGGGAGATCGGCATGGCGGTGCATGAAAGCAACCGTCAGCTGGCCTATGCGGTGGAGGAGGCGCTGGAAGGCTTGATTCGCGACGGCAGCCTCAAGGCGGTGTATGCCCGCTATGGCCTGCGCTACGAAGTACCGCAAATGTACCAATAGGAGCGCAGGATGAACTGGCGTGTGTTGGGGCTGCTGTTGGGCTGGCTGCCATTGATGGTGAGCGCAATCGAGCCGGGAAAGGATCCGGTGCCATCGGTGATGTGGGCTTTCTATCACAAACAATTGCTGGCTGACGCACCGTTCGTTTTCGACGACCGGGTGCGGCTGCTGGCGCCACCTTTTGCCGAAGATGCGCGGCAGGTGCCGCTGGAAATCGATGCCAGGGCGTTCACCGGCGATGTCGTACGAGTGCTGGCGTGGGCCGAGCTCAACCCACTGCCGAAAATCGTCGACTTCCAACCTTCGGAGCGGGTGCTGCCGTGGCTGTCGATCCGCATTCGTATCGAGCAGGCCACGCCGTTACGTGCCGCCGTACAGACCCGCGACGGCCTGTGGCACGTTGGCTCGGCGTTGATCGACGCGGCCGGTGGTGGTTGCACGGCGCCCAGCGTGGTGCGCACCCAACCGGGTTGGGAAGAACACCTGGGCGAAGTGCTGGGCGGGCGCTACCCGCGTGGGGACTCGAATCGCCTGCGCTTGCAGATAGCCCATCCCATGGACAACGGCCTGGTGAGCGGCATCCCTGAGTTTTTCCTCAACCAGGCGCAACTGTTGGACGCTGACGGCAAGCTGCTGGCGCGCCTGGAGCTGTTCCCGGCGGTCAGTGAAAACCCCAACCTGGGCTTCGACATCCAAGGCCCGGGACAGACCCGTCTGGTGCTGCGAGACAACAGCGGCAACGAATTCGAGGCGGCCATTCCCTGACCACAAGGAGCGCACCATGCGCTGGTTGTTGCTGATCTGTCTTGGACTGTGCCTGCCGGCGTGGTCCTCCGATTATTCCCTCAAGCCCCGGCAGATCGCCGAGGGCACCTGGCTGCTGGAAGGCAGCACGGATAATTTCGCCAAGGCCAACGGTGGCAACATCGTCAACACGGCGTTCATCGTCACCGACGTCGGGGTGGTGGTCATCGACACCGGCCCGTCCAAGCGTTACGGCGAGGCGCTGCGCCAGGCCATCGGGGCGACGACGGACAAACCGGTGATCCAGGTGCTGCTGACCCACCATCACCCCGATCATGTGCTGGGCAACCAGGCCTTCAACGGCGTGCCTGTTGGTGCGCTGGCGGGTACCGCCGACCTGCTGCGACAGCAGGGCGATGCGATGGCGGAAAACATGTACCGGCTGGTGGGCGACTGGATGCGCGGCACCGAAGTGGTTTTGCCGACCCAGGCGCTGAGCCCCGGTACGCTGAAGGTCGGCGATCACTCGCTGCGCCTGCTTGCGTTGGCCGGGCACACCGGGGCGGACCTGGCGATCCTCGATGAAACCACCGGCGTGCTGTTTGCCGGTGATTTGGTGTTTTATGAACGGGCTCTGACCACCCCGAACAGCCCCGGCCTGGATATCTGGCTCAACGATCTGAATACGCTGCAGGCGCTGCCCTGGAAGCAGATCGTCCCCGGCCACGGCCCGGTGGCCATCGACGCCCGGCCTTTCGCACAGATGCACGATTACCTGGGCTGGCTCGACCAACTGATGCGCGAGGGCGCCGCCCGGGGCGACGACATGGCCGAAATGATCCGCAGCCCCATCCCCGAGCGCTTCGCCGGGATCAGCTTGAGCCGGTATGAGTTAATCCGCAGCGTCAGTCATCTATACCCGCGTTATGAGCGGGCGGGGATGACGCGGGTGGATACCCGAAACCCTGACTGATCACACATCCCCGTGGCGAGGGAGCTTGCTCCCGCTGGGGCGCGCAGCGGCCCTAAGATAGCCAGTCAACATTGATAACCAGGGGGACAACAGAAGGGCTGCTGCGCAGCCCAGCGGGAGCAAGCTCCCTCGCCACGGGGTATTTGCTTACCTCTATGTGTACCAAGGAACTAGAAAACTCAACACAGCGGGCAATTGTTGGCGGCGGCCCCCGGCCCAAGAATCTGCGACAGACCGGGAAATTTTCCCGGGTATAACAATAACCGCAGAGGTAGCCGCCATGATTCATCCCACACGTCGCCAGCCCTTCGCCGTAAGCCTGCTGCTCAGTGCCATGCTGCTGTCCGGCTCGGCCTTGGCCGCCGTGACCGATCAGGAAATTCTCCAGGACCCGAAGAATCCGCAGCAGGTCGTGACCAACGGCCTGGGCGTGCAGGGCCAGCGCTACAGCCCGCTCGATGCCCTCAATGTCGATAACATCAAGGACCTGCGTCCGGTCTGGGCGTTCTCTTTCGGCGGTGAAAAGCAGCGCGGTCAACAGGCCCAGCCCATGATCAAGGACGGGGTGATGTACCTCACCGGCTCCTACTCTCGGGTGTTTGCGGTGGATGCGCGCACCGGCAGGAAGCTCTGGCAATACGACGCGCGCTTGCCCGATGACATCCGCCCTTGCTGCGACGTGATCAACCGGGGCGTGGCGTTGTATGGCGACCTGGTGTTCTTCGGCACGCTGGACGCCAAGCTGGTGGCCCTGAACAAGGACACCGGCAAAGTGGTGTGGAGCAAGAAGGTCGCCGACCACAAGGAAGGCTATTCCATCAGCGCCGCGCCCATGGTTGTGAATGGCAAGCTCATCACCGGCGTGGCGGGGGGCGAATTCGGCGTGGTCGGCCAGATCACCGCATTCGATCCGAAAAATGGCGCGTTGCTGTGGACCCGGCCGACCGTTGAAGGCCACATGGGCTACGTCTACAAGGACGGCAAGGCCGTGGAGAACGGTATTTCCGGCGGCGAGGCGGGCAAGACCTGGCCGGGCGATCTCTGGAAAACCGGCGGCGCCGCGCCTTGGCTGGGCGGCTACTACGACCCGGAGACCAACCTGCTGCTGTTCGGCACCGGCAACCCGGCACCGTGGAACTCCCACCTGCGCCCTGGCGACAACCTTTATTCGTCGTCGCGCCTGGCCCTGAACCCGGACGATGGCACCATCAAATGGCACTTCCAGAGCACGCCCCATGACGGTTGGGACTATGACGGCGTCAACGAGCTGATCTCGTTCAACTACAAGGACGGCGGCAAGGACATCAAGGCGGCGGCGACCGCCGACCGTAACGGCTTCTTCTACGTGCTCGACCGCACCAACGGCAAGTTCATCCGCGGCTTCCCATTCGTCGACAAGATCACCTGGGCCACTGGCCTGGACAAGGATGGCCGTCCGATTTACAACGAGGCCAGCCGTCCGGGTGCGCCGGGCAGCGAGGCCAAGGGCAGCTCAGTCTTCGTCGCTCCGGCATTCCTCGGCGCGAAGAACTGGATGCCGATGGCCTACAACCAGGACACCGGCCTGTTCTACGTGCCATCCAACGAGTGGGGCATGGACATCTGGAACGAAGGCATCGCCTACAAGAAAGGCGCGGCGTTTCTCGGCGCTGGGTTCACCATCAAGCCGCTGAACGAGGATTACATCGGCGTGCTGCGGGCCATAGACCCGAAAACCGGCAAGGAAGTGTGGCGCCACAAGAACTTCGCGCCGCTGTGGGGCGGGGTGCTTACCACCAAGGGCAATCTGGTGTTCACCGGTACGCCTGAAGGTTTCTTGCAGGCGTTCAACGCCAAGACTGGGGAAAAGGTCTGGGAATTCCAGACCGGCTCGGGCGTGCTGGGCTCGCCGATCACCTGGGAAATGGACGGCGAACAGTACGTCTCCGTGGTCTCGGGTTGGGGCGGTGCGGTGCCGCTGTGGGGCGGTGAAGTGGCCAAGCGCGTGAAGGACTTCAACCAGGGCGGCATGCTCTGGACCTTCAAGTTGCCGAAGGAACTTGTCGCCAAGCGCTAAAACGTTGCCGAGAACCGTGGCGAGGGAGCTTGCTCCCGCTCGGCTGCGCAGCAGCCGCCAAAAGCGGGGAGTGCTGCGCACTCCAGCGGGAGCAAGCTCCCTCGCCACAAGGGCCTGCGCCGGCCTTGAACTTGCGCTTATTGCTTGAAACCTACGACCAAATAACGAGAGATCCCCCTGCCAATGACGCATTCGTCCACCGCGCGGGGCTCTCTACCATCGGCCTATCGCCTGTCCCGCGACAGGCATCGACCAGGCAGAGGCCCATCATGATCTACGCACAACCCGGAACCCCAGGCGCCGTCGTTTCCTTCAAACCGCGCTATGGCAATTTCATCGGCGGCGAGTTCGTCGCGCCGGTCCACGGCGAGTATTTCACCAACACTTCGCCGGTCAATGGCGAAGTCATCGGCGAGTTTCCGCGCTCCAGCGCCGCCGACATTGACAAGGCCCTGGACGCGGCCCATGCCGCCGCCGATGCCTGGGGCAAGACGTCGGTCCAGGACCGCTCCCTGATACTGCTGAAAATCGCTGACCGCATCGAACAGCACCTGGAAATCCTGGCGGTCAGCGAGACCTGGGACAACGGCAAGGCCGTGCGCGAAACCCTTAACGCCGACGTACCGTTGTCAGCCGACCATTTTCGCTACTTTGCCGGCTGCATTCGCGCGCAAGAGGGCGGGGCCGCCGAGATCAACGAGTTGACCACCGCCTACCATTTCCACGAGCCGCTGGGCGTGGTCGGGCAGATTATCCCGTGGAATTTCCCGCTGCTGATGGCCGCCTGGAAACTCGCCCCGGCCCTGGCCGCCGGTAACTGCATCGTGCTCAAGCCGGCGGAGCAGACGCCGCTGTCGATCACGGTGTTCGCCGAGCTGATCGCCGATCTGCTGCCGGCCGGCGTGTTGAACATCGTCCATGGTTTTGGCCGCGAGGCCGGTGAGGCCCTGGCCACCAGCAAGCGCATCGCCAAGATTGCCTTCACCGGCTCCACACCGGTGGGTTCGCACATCATGAAATGCGCGGCCGAGAACATCATCCCGTCCACCGTGGAACTGGGCGGCAAGTCGCCGAATATCTTCTTCGAAGACATCATGCAAGCCGAGCCGGCGTTCATTGAGAAAGCGGCGGAAGGCCTGGTGCTGGCGTTCTTCAACCAGGGCGAAGTCTGCACCTGCCCATCCCGTGCCTTGGTGCAGGAATCGATCTATGCGCCGTTCATGGCCGAGGTCATGAAGAAAATCGCCAAGATCAAGCGCGGCAACCCGCTGGACACCGAGACCATGGTCGGTGCCCAAGCGTCCCAGCAGCAATACGACAAAATTCTTTCGTACCTGGACATCGCCCGGCAAGAGGGCGCCGAACTGCTTACCGGCGGCGCGGCCGAATGCCTTGAAGGAGACTTGTCGAGCGGCTATTACATCCAGCCGACCCTGCTCAAGGGCCACAACAAGATGCGCGTGTTCCAAGAAGAGATCTTCGGGCCGGTGGTGGGCGTGACCACTTTCAAGGACGAAGCCGAAGCCCTGGCAATCGCCAACGACACCGAGTTCGGCCTCGGTGCCGGCCTCTGGACCCGCGACATCAACCGCGCCTACCGCATGGGCCGGGCGATCAAGGCCGGTCGGGTCTGGACCAACTGCTACCACCTGTACCCGGCTCATGCGGCGTTCGGTGGCTACAAGAAATCCGGCGTCGGGCGTGAAACCCACAAGATGATGCTCGACCATTACCAGCAGACCAAGAATCTGTTGGTGAGCTATGACGTGAATCCGCTGGGGTTCTTCTGACCCTGGGAGATAACAAGGCAGTTGCAGTGACCCTGTGGCGAGGGAGCTTGCTCCCGCTGGGCCGCGAAGCGGCCCTTTCCTTGATGCACATATTGATTGTGTGGCTGCTATTTTGGGGCTGCTGCGCAGCCCAGCGGGAGCAAGCTCCCTCGCCACAAGTGCTCGCTGCTCCAGTAGTACCAACGCACCCCACCCACTGCTTCGAAAGTAGCATTCGAGCCCTGGTCGCCCCGTGCATTAATGAACCTGCCGGAATCGCCCGGTACAAGAAGAGGAAAGACCAATGTGGACTAAACCCGCGTACACCGACCTGCGTATCGGCTTTGAAGTGACGATGTACTTCGCCAACCGATGAGGCGCCGGCCCGGCCTGATGCGTTCGGGCCGGGCTCCCCATTGGTCGGATTGCATTCATGGCGGGATGCTTTAGGCTCAACGTATCCCATGACAATAACAACAGGCTTACCGATGAGCCCCCCTGAAAAAATGAGCCTCAGCCCGCTGCGCAAGTTCGTTTCCCCTGAAATCATGTTCGGCGCAGGATGTCGGCACAACGTCGGCAACTACGCCAAGACCTTCGGCGCGCGCAAGGTGTTGGTGGTGACTGATCCCGGGGTCATCGCCGCCGGTTGGGTCGGCGATGTCGAAGCCAGCCTGCAAGCCCAGGGCATCGATTACTGCCTCTACAGCGACGTCTCGCCCAACCCACGGGTCGAGGAAGTGATGCTCGGTGCCGAGACGTACCGCGAGAACCATTGCGACGTCATCGTCGCGGTCGGTGGCGGCAGCCCCATGGACTGTGGCAAGGCGATCGGGATCGTGGTTGCCCATGGCCGCAGCATCCTTGAATTCGAAGGCGTGGATACGCTGCACGTGCCCAGCCCGCCGCTGATCCTGATTCCCACCACCGCCGGCACCTCGGCCGACGTCTCGCAGTTCGTCATCATTTCCAACCAGCAGGAACGCATGAAGTTTTCCATCGTCAGCAAGGCGGCGGTGCCGGACGTGTCGCTGATCGACCCAGAAACCACCCTGAGCATGGACCCGTTCCTGTCCGCCTGTACCGGTATCGACGCCCTGGTGCACGCCATCGAGGCGTTCGTCTCCACGGGCCACGGGCCGCTGACCGATCCCCATGCCCTGGAGGCAATGCGGCTGATCAACAACAACCTGGTGCAGATGATCGCCAACCCGGCGGACGTCGCCCTGCGGGAGAAGATCATGCTCGGCAGCATGCAGGCCGGGTTGGCATTCTCCAATGCGATCCTCGGCGCCGTGCATGCGATGTCCCACAGCCTGGGGGGCTTCCTCGATCTGCCCCATGGGTTGTGCAACGCAGTGTTGGTGGAACATGTGGTGGCGTTCAACTACACCTCGGCACCGGAGCGTTTCAAAGTGATTGCCGAGACCCTGGGCCTCGATTGCCGGGGCCTCAACCATCGGCAGATCCGCACCCGGTTGGTGGAGCACCTGATCGCCCTCAAGCACACCATCGGCTTCCATGAAACCCTCGGACTGCATGGCGTCAGCACGTCGGACATTCCATTCTTGTCGCAACATGCGATGGACGATCCGTGCATCCTCACCAACCCTCGAGAGTCGAGCCAGCGGGATGTCGAGGTCGTCTATGGCGAAGCCCTCTGAGGAGCAGCAAAAAGCCCTGGCAGGCCTGCTGGGGCTGGGCAACCACTCGACGCGCAAAAGCCACTACCCTGAACTGGCGGCGCGCCTCGATGAGCTGGAGCAGGCCCGACGGCACCTGCAGCAGCTCAATGATCAACTGGAACAACGGGTGGCCGAACGCACCGATGCGTTGCTGGAGGCCAATCACAACCTGCAGCAGCAAATTGCCCAGCGCGAACTGGTCGAGCAACAGCTGCGAGATGCCCGGGACGCCGCCCAGGCGGCCAACCGCAGCAAGGACAAATACCTGGCCGCCGCCAGCCATGACCTGCTGCAACCACTCAACGCCGCGCGCTTGCTGATTGCGACGTTGCGCGAGCGGCAACTGCCCGCCCCGGAACACGTACTGGTGGAGCGGACCCACCAGGCGCTCGAAGGCGCCGAGGATTTGCTCACTGACCTGCTGGACATCTCCCGCCTGGATCAAGCTGCTGTCCGGCCGGACCTGGCGCCTTATCGAGTGGATGAGCTACTCGCGCCGCTGGTGTCCGAGTTCCAATCGGTGGCCGGTGCCGCGGGCCTGGAATTGCGCGTGCGGTTTGCCGATGACGCGGTACTGACGGATCTGCGATTGATCACTCGCATCCTGCGCAACCTGCTCAGCAACGCCTGCCGATACACCGACCAGGGCGGCATCCTGCTGGCGGCTCGGCGTCGGGGAGGGCGGTTGCGTCTGGAAGTCTGGGACACGGGGCGAGGCATTGCCGCTGATTGCCTGGAGTCGATCTTCCTGGAGTTCAACCAACTGGACGTCGGTCGTGCGGCGGATCGCAAGGGCGTGGGCCTGGGACTGGCGATCGTCGAACGCATTGCCCATATCCTCGGTTATCGGGTGCAGGTGCGTTCGCGGCCGGGACGCGGCTCGGTGTTCAGCATCGACGTGCCGCTGTCGGCCGAGCGGCCGCTGCCCATGTCCCAGGTCCCGGTCCAGCCAGTGGCGGGCAATCCGCTGCCGGGTCGAAGGCTGTTGGTCATCGATAACGAAGTGAGCATTCTGCAAAGCATGGCGGCGCTGCTGGAACAGTGGGGTTGTGAAGTGCTGACCGCCACCGATCAAGCCGCTGCCCTCGACGTCCTGCGGGGCCGTGCCCCGGAACTGATCCTGGCGGATTTCCACCTTGATCATGGTGTGGTCGGCTGCGAGGTGGTCAGGCATCTGCGCGAGCATTTCCAGCGGGCGATTCCCGCCGTGATCATCACTGCCGACCGCAGCGACCAATGCCGCCGCGCCTTGCGCAAACTGAACGCGCCGCTGCTGAACAAACCGGTCAAGCCTGGAAAGTTGCGGGCGGTGTTGAGCCAGTTGCTCGCATAGGCCGCCGTACACAGATCCCCGTGGCCGCTGGGTCAACGGAAATGATGGGGCTGACACGCCGCTTTGGCGAGCAGGCTCGCTCCCACAAGAACGAGGCATTTGCAGGTATTCGTGTTATGTTATCCGCTTTCATTTGGCAGGTGTTCTCATCTGCCTTGTCCGGACCACGACCGCCCGAGTACCGCCATGAGTCTATCCCCAAGCGCGACAAGCCCAGCCGCTGTCATCGCGCCGACCCTTGCATCCACCACCGCAACAGCCGCCACACGCTTGCTCGCCATCGACGCCCTGAGGGGATTCGTCATGTTGTTGATGCTGGTGGACCATGTGCGCGAAACGTTTCTTCTGCATCGTCAGGTCACTGATCCGATCGATGCCCTGAGCGTGACCCCGGACCTGTTTTTCACCCGTTTGCTCAGCACGCTGTGCGCGCCGGTGTTCATCTTCCTTACCGGTTTGTCGGCATGGCTCTACAGCCAGAAACACACCGCCGGCCAGACCTCGGTGTTCCTGCTCAAGCGCGGTCTGTTCCTGGTGTTTCTGGAACTGACGTTCGTGTGTTTCGCGTGGAACGCCGAGTTTCCGCCGAAGACGCTGTGGTTGCAGGTGATCTGGTGCATCGGGATCTGCATGATCGTCCTGGCGGCGCTGCTGCATTTCAAGCGCAGCTGGCTGATTGTGCTTGGGGTCGTCATCGTCGCTGGGCACAACCTGCTGGACGGTATCGTGCTCGGGCCGGATTCACCGTTTTTCGTGCCGTGGTCGATTCTTCACCAGCGGGCGTTCATCGACATCACCGAGTTCACCCGGGCCCGCACCACCTATCCGGTGCTGCCATGGATCGGCGTGATCCTGCTGGGTTGGGGGATCGGGCCATGGTTCGCCAAGGACGTGGAGCCCGCCGTGCGCCTGCGGCGGTTGTTCATGGTCGGCCTTGGCTTATTGATCGCCTTCGCGTTGATCCGCTATGTCAATGTCTACGGTGATAAACCCTGGGTCCAGACCGGGGATGGGTTGCGCACATTCATGAGTTTCATGAGTGCGACGAAATATCCGCCGTCGTTGATGTTTCTCATGCCGACGCTGGGGCTGGGCTTGATCCTACTGGCCCTGTTCGAAAAAGCCCAGGAGCGGGGGAGCATCGCGAAACTGGCGATCTACGGCGGCGCGCCGATGTTTTTCTACTTGCTGCACCTCTACGTGCTGAAGGCCATGTACCTGGTTGCGGTCGCCTTGTGGGGAACCAACCAGGGCGCGTATTTCGGCTTCGATCACTTGCCAATGGTCTGGTTGTGGAGCGTTATGCTGGCCGTCGTGCTGTTTTTTCCAACACGTTGGTTCGCCGCCTTGAAACAACGCCGTCGCGATATCTCGCTCCTCAAGTACCTCTGATTTGGCGAAACCGCGATATTTGCGGGACGCAACCGAGCCATTAAAACGCCGCCATTTGGTCGGCGTTTTTGCCTGGAATGTAAAAATACGCTTCGGTCTGTTTGGTTCATTCTGTAAACTCCCCCCGCTGCGACAATCGGGCACGGCCACGCCGGGCCCGATCCAGACCGTTTTGCAGTGTCCCTCACCCAGCTGAAGCCAAGACCTACAAGAAGTCAGCGCCGGAGAGACATAAATGTGAGGCCGATATGCTCGGCCCCTGTAGGTCCATCCTCCAGTCCACTCGATACCCGCCCGCCGGCCTTGCCGCAATGGGGTGTGGTTGATGCTTGAACGAAATCGGAGGACGGAATGGCGTTCCATCCTAGGGATACACACATGTTGAAGAAAACACACACGGCGCTATTGGGCCTGGCGATGGCGATGGGTCTTGCGACCACGCACGCCGCCGAGCCGAAAAAAGTGGATGTCTTGCTCATTGGTGGCGGCATCATGAGTTCGACCCTCGGCGTCTGGCTCAATGAGCTGGAGCCGGGCTGGACCATGGAAATGGTCGAGCGCCTGGACGGTGTTGCCGAAGAAAGCTCCAACGGCTGGAACAACGCCGGTACCGGTCACTCCGCGCTGGCCGAGCTGAACTACACGCCGGAAGACAAGAACGGTAAGGTCGAGATCGTCAAGGCCATCGAGATCAACGAAGCGTTCCAGATCTCCCGTCAGTTCTGGTCCTGGCAGGTCAAGAACGGTGTGCTGAAGAACCCGCGCTCGTTCATCAACTCCACGCCGCACATGAGCTTTGTCTGGGGTGATGACAACATCGCGTTCCTGAAGAAGCGCTACGACGCGCTCCAGGCCAGCCCGCTGTTCGCCGGCATGCAGTACTCCGAGGATCCGGCGCAGATCAGCAAATGGGTTCCGCTGATGATGCAAGGGCGTGACCCGAGCCAGAAAGTCGCGGCCACCTGGAGTCCGCTGGGTACCGACGTGAACTTCGGCGAAATAACCCGTCAGTTCGCAGCTCACCTGCAATCCAAGCCGAACTTCTCCCTCAAGCTTTCCAGCGAAGTGGAAGACATCACCCGCAACGAAGACGGCACCTGGCGCGTTTCGTACAAGAACCTCAAAGACGGGACCGAAACCGAGACCGACGCCAAGTTCGTGTTCATCGGTGCCGGTGGCGGCGCGCTGCACCTGCTGCAGAAGGCTGACATTCCAGAAGCCCGTGAATACGCCGGTTTCCCGGTGGGTGGTTCGTTCCTTGTGACCGAAAACCCGACCATCGCTCAGCTGCACCTGGCCAAGGCCTACGGCAAGGCTTCGGTTGGCGCGCCGCCGATGTCGGTGCCGCACCTGGACACCCGCGTGCTTGATGGCAAGCGCGTGATCCTGTTTGGCCCGTTCGCGACGTTCTCCACCAAGTTCCTGAAGAACGGTTCGTACTTTGACCTGCTGACCAGCACCACGACCCACAACGTGTGGCCGATGACCAAGGTCGGTATCGAACAGTACCCGCTGGTGGAATACCTCGCCGGCCAGCTGATGCTGTCGGACGAAGACCGCTTCAATGCTCTGAAAGAATATTTCCCGGACGCCAAGCAGGAAGACTGGCGCCTGTGGCAAGCCGGCCAGCGCGTGCAGATCATCAAGCGTGACGAAGAGAAGGGCGGCGTGCTGAAACTCGGCACTGAAGTCGTCGCTTCCCAGGACAGCAGCATCGCCGGCCTGCTGGGCGCCTCGCCAGGTGCCTCGACCGCTGCGCCGATCATGCTGACCGTGCTTGAAAAAGTCTTCAAGGACAAAGTCGCCACCCCGGCCTGGCAGGAAAAACTGCGCCAGATCGTACCGAGCTACGGCACCAAGCTGAACGAAAGCCCTGAGCGTGTTGCGCAGGAATGGGCCTACACCAGCGAAGTGCTGCTACTGGACCCGCCACCGGCTATCGGCAAGGCTGGCACCGTTGTAGCTCCGGCCCAGCCGGCTGCTGCTCGGGAATCCAATCCAGCGGCTGACATGGCGCTGTAAACCGGACGCTGTCTGGTCAGGTAAAAAAAACGCCGCTCATTGAGCGGCGTTTTTTTATGTGCGTGCGCCAGGAATCAGAGGTGACGCTCGACCTTGGGCTCGTCCCGAAACCGCGTATCAAAATCCTCCGCCAACTGGGCCAACGTGATACTGCCCAGACGCTCAAGCAACAACGCCTGGGCCTCATCGAACGCATCCGTCAGCGCCGCATTCACCGCTTGTTCAACCAGGCATTGCGGATGATCAGTGGACAGACCGATGGCGAAAATCGACGTGCTGCCCAACGCCTGATGAATGTCCAGCAGCGTCATCTCCGTCAACGGTTTAGCCAGGCTCCATCCACCGCGATGGCCTTTCTCCGAAGTGACGTAACCCCGTTCCTTGAGCAACGCCATGGTTCGGCGTACCACGACCGGGTTGGTACCCAGCATCTGGGCGAGGGTGTCGGAGGTCGCCGATTGCTGGTGGCGATCCATATGAATCAAGACGTGCAGCATGCGCGATAGGCGGGTGTCGTTTCTCATGGGCGGATCCGAAGGTAAATCTGCGCGGAGTATCGCCTGTAATCGCAAAAGTTACGAGACCATTGACAGGCGCTTTTCAAGAAACATACGATGTTTCGAGAAAATCCCACGCCTTCGGAAAACGGAGATCGCCCCATGGAACACGACATCATCATCGCTGGCGGCAGCTACGCCGGCCTGTCCGCTGGCCTCCAATTGGCCCGCGCCCGTCAAAAGGTGCTGGTAATCGACGCCGACCAGCGCCGCAACCGGTTTGCAGCGACTTCCCATGGTTTCCTAGGACAGGACGGCCGCGCCCCGGGTGACATTGCCAGTGACGCCCGTGCCCAACTCATGGCTTACCCGACCGTGGAATGGCTGTCGGATAGCGCGATCCACGCCACCCGCGACGCGGACGGCTTCGTCGTCGAAACGGCCCGGGGACAACGCTACAGTGCCAAACGCCTGTTGCTCGCCACCGGCGTGATCGATGAGTTGCCCGATGTGCCAGGATTGAGGGAGCGTTGGGGAAAAAACGTTTTCCATTGTCCGTACTGTCATGGCTATGAATTGGAGCGGAGGCCGATTGGTGTGCTGGCGACGTCGCCGATGTCGCTGCACCATGCCTTGATGCTGCCCGACTGGGGCCCGACGACGTTTTTCACCAATGGTGTGTTCGAGCCTGACCGTGAGCAACAGGACAGCCTGGCGCAACGCGGTGTGACCTTGGTGCCGGAACGTGTCGAACGTATTGAAGGCGATCGGGCCAATGTGGTGTTGGCGGACGGGCGAGTGATCGCCATTGAAGGCCTGTTTGTCTTGCCGCATACCCGCGTTGCCAGTTCCCTCGCCAGATCCCTGGGTTGCAACTTTGAAGAAGGCCCGCTCGGGGCGTTCATCCAGGCCGACCCGATGACCCGAGAAACCAGCATTCCCGGGGTGTTTGCTTGTGGCGACGCGGCGATGCCGTTCGGCTCGGTCGCGCTGGCCGTTGGTGATGGGGTGAGGGCGGGCTCCGGGGTGCATCGGTCGTTGATCTTCCAGACCCACCCTTGAAGCTCAGACCTGTACCGCGCCGGTTGCCACGGCGAAAGCGAGCATCACCAGGCTGACGCCCCAGGCCCAGAAAAACGTATAGGCCATGTGCTTGCGCAGTTCGACGCCGGACAGCGCAAGCGCCAGGTAGACGCTGGGCACCACCGGGCTGATGGAGAACCCGGTGTTCTCGCCGATCAACATGGCCCGGGCGACCGCTTCGAGGGGAACGCCGGCCGCGGCGGCCACGTCCCTGATCACCGGTAGCAGGGCGAAATAATAGGCGTCCGGCGAAAAAATCATGCCCAGGGGCACGCCGAAGAAACCGACGATCACGTGCAGGTATTGGGCAGAACCCGCGGGCAGGATATCGATCAGCGCCAAGGCCATGCCGTCGGACATCTTCGCGCCGGAGAGCACGCCCAGCAGGACGGCGGCAGCCATCATCACCAGGACCATCTGCAGTGCATCGGATGCATGAGCCTTGAGGCGTTCGGCCTGGGCGTCCAGGGATGGGAAATTCAGCGGCAGGGCGATGCCCAGTCCCACCATGAAACACGCATACAAAGGGAAAATACCGGTGAACAGGCACACCAGAATGCCACCGGTCAGGGCCACGTTCAGCCAGTAGCGCGGCTCCCGGGGAGAAAGACTGAATTCGCGATCCTGGGTTTGCAGACCGTCTACATCACACGTTGCGGCCGCCCCCAGCGACATCGGTTGGCGACGCTGCGCGCGCATACCCAATATCGTCGCCACCCCAAGCATGCACACCAGGCCCACCATCTGCACCGGCAGCAAGCCCAGCCACAGCTCGGTGGCGTCCAGGCCCGACACCGCGGCGGCGCGGGCGGTCGTGCCGCCCCAAGGCACCATATTGATGACGCCCGCCGTGGTGCCCACCAGACACAGCAACATCGCCGGGCTCATGTTCAAGCGTTTGTACAAGGGCAGCAGCGCCGGGATAGTCAGCAGGAACGTGGCGGCGCCAACGCCATCCAGGTGCACCACCGACGTCACCAATACGGTCACTAACGCCACAGCCAGGGGTTTGCCGCCCGTGCTGCGGATCAGCAGGTTGACCAGGGGATCGAACAACCCCCGGTCACGCATGATGCCAAAGAACAGGATGGCAAACAGGAAGAGCGCGGCAGTCGGCGCAACCGTGATCAGGCCCGCCTTGATGAATTCGCCGATCTGCCCGAGATTGAACCCCGCGAGCAGACAAACGATCACGGGGAGGGTGGTGAACGCCACCACCGGGCTGATCCTGCGCAGCAATATCAGTCCGATGATGGCAAGCATCATCAAAAAACCCAGGGTTGTAATCATGTTGCAGCCTCTCTTTTTATTCTTGTCGGATGGTTCGGGCGGGCGAAGGATCGATCAGTCTCCCGGGCCTGGCAGGTGCAGGGCCAACAGCAGATAGCTCAAGCTCTTGCCGTGGCGGTCCAGGCCGCAACTGCGGTTCACGCCGCCCTCCAGGGCGTCTTCAAGGACAAAATTCAGTGCATTGAGGTTCGGCAGTTCATAGCGATGCACCATGGAAGGCCGCCGCGTGGCGAATTGCTCGGCCACCCGTTCGCAGGTCAGCTCCCGCAGCAACCAGGCGTAGTGGGCCGCGTCATGGGGAAACACCGCGATGCTGAGAATGTTGCCTTTGTCGCCGGCACGGGCGTGGGCAAAATCGGCGAGCGTGACGAGGTTCATCAGTACCACTCCAGGGTTGTATGGATTTCACCGCGCGGCAGCAGGAAACTGCGAGTGGTGACGGCCTCGACGAGGTGTCGCCGAACGCCACCGCCGCCGGCTGGCCCGTTGGTGTAGAGCGATTCCACCTCGGCCAACAGCACTTCGAGCAACGACCGGTCGGTGTGGGTCAGGCCGATGCGCACGCGCACATCTTCGAGGGCTGGTGCCTGGGCGAGTTGCTTTTGCAGATAGCGACCGCCCTGGTCGTTGAACAGGCTGGCGACGCCGGAAAGATCGATCCAGGGCTGTACGCCTGGCGCCAACCGGTCGAAACGCTCCAGCAGGATTTCTCGCGCCAATGCCGCACGCGCCACGGCGCCGGGGCCGGCATAGGATATTTCCGCCTCGCCGAACCAGAGGCCACGCACGCCCGCCAATCCTTTGAGCGTGTCAGGACGCGGATGGCCGAGCAGGCCGCTGATCTCCACACGGTCGTCGCCCAGGTCCTGCACGCGTGCTTCGCCCAGATCCAGTACAACATCCGGCGTCAGGTAGCGGCGAGGGTCGTGGACTTCGTAAAGAAGCTGCTCCTTCACGGTCTGCTCGCTGACCCGGCCGCCGCTGTGGCGGGTCTTGCCCAGGATCAAGCGGCCGTCCTCGTGGATTTCGGCGATCGGACAACCGAGATTGACCGGGTCTGGAATGTCTTTCATCCCGGGATGAGCAAAATAACCGCCGGTGACCTGGGTACAGCACTCCAACAGATGGCCGGCCGCCGTGGCGACGGCGATTTTCTGCCAATCGTCGGCGCTCCAACCCAACCCATGACGAATCGCGCCTACCGCCAGCGAAGGGTCGGCGACACGGCCACAAAGAACGATGCCGGCACCGTCGGTCAACGCCTGGACGATACCGTCGGCGCCGGTGTAGACGTTCACGGAGACAGGCTGTTGAGTATCGGACGACAGCCATCGCTCATAGCGCGGCGGTGTTTCTTCAAGCAGGTCGTCGCCGAGCACGCAGGCAATTTTCAGCCCAGGGAAACGACCGGCCAATGCACCGCGCAGTCGCTGGGCGGCCGCCCTCGGGTTGGCGGCGCCGCCGTTGGTGATGATCGGGATCCCGGCTTCGATGCAAAGGTCCAGCATGGGCTCGAGAAAATCGAACAACCGGGCGGAATAACCGGCCTGTGGATCGAGGCGCTTGCGCAGTTGCGCTTCGGCCAGGGTCCGCTCCGCCAGCAGCTCGAGCATGATGTACCGCTGGCCGCTGCGTTGTGCCAGGTCCTGGGCCAGTCGCAGGGCCGCGTCAGGCCGGTCATTGGCGAAACCGGCGCCACACCCGACGAGAATTGTTTTTGTCATGTCCGTTTTCCACTGAAGGGTGGCCCCATAGTGGAGAGGCTGGATTGTTCTGTGAATTTTAAAGGTAGAATCAATTGATCCAATAATTTTATGATCGGGCCATGAACGTATCCTTCCGCCAGCTGCGTGCGTTTATCCTGATCGCTGAAACGTCCAGCTTTACCCGCACCGCCGAACAGCTGCACCTGTCCCAGCCGGCGCTGAGCTACAGCATCCGCAAACTCGAAGAGAGCATGGGCCTGCAATTGCTCGCGCGAAACACCCGCAGCGTCGAGCTGACCCCGGCCGGCGAGCATTTCCTGCCCCAGGCCCGGCGCATGCTTCGGGACATGGACGATGCCGTGCGCGACGCCCGCGACACCCTCAGCTTGAGCCGGGGCACGCTCAGGCTCGCAGCGTTGCCGACCGCTGCCGCGTCGTTCCTGCCGGTGGTCATCGCTTCTTTCCAGCGTGAGCATCCGGGCGTGAACGTGCATCTGCTGGATGGCCGAGCGGGGGAAATCATGGGCTGGGTGCAGCGTGGCGAGGTGGATGCCGGCATCAGTTCACTGCCGGACGACCTGTCTGGCTTGAGCTTCGAGCGCCTGTTGGATGACAACCTTGTGCTGCTGAGCCACAAGGATCATCAACGCGATTGGACGCAGCAGCCTTATATCGCCCTGACGCCGGACACCAGTATCCGGCCGTTGGCTGACGCTGCGTTGCGTTACCTGAATGTCGATCCGTTGCCCGCCTGGGAAGTGGCGCATATGAGCACCGCCACGGCCTTGGTGCGGGAAGGGCTGGGATTTTCGCTGTTGCCGGCCAGTTGCACGGCGGTGTTCAACATCGGCGAGCAATGCGCCGTCACCGGCATCGATCAACCGGCAAAACGTTCGATTGGCCTGCTGCAGCGCAAGCCAGTAGCCCCGTCACCGTCGTTGAGCCAGTTCATGGGGCATGTGCGGCAGGTATTGCGGCTGCAATGAGGGCCGATGCGCGGCCTTCGCGAGCAGGCTCGCTTCCACAGGGGAAAACCGCAATCCATGTGGGAGCGAGCCTGCTCGCGAAGGCGCAAGGTCGATCAATACAATTACTGAGTGCCAAACATCGCCGTCCAATAGATCCCCGCATCGCTCTTCGGGTCCACCGCATACCCGGCGCCCAGTTCGCGATATTGCGGATTCATCAGGTTGGCGCAGTGCCCCGGACTTGCCAGCCAGCCGTCCACTACCTTCAGCGCGGTGTCCTGGCCGGCGGCGATGTTTTCGCCGATGGCCTGGCCCAGGTAACCCGCCAATTCAGCGCGATCGCCCGGCATGCGTCCGTCACGGTCCTTGTGATCGAAGAAATTGTTGTTGGCCATGGCCCGGGTGTGATTGACAGCGGCCAGGGCCAGCGTGGCGTTCCAGGCCAGCGGCGTCGTGGCGCTGAACGCATCGGTGCCGCAGCGGCGCGGCTGTGCGCGGGCGCTGTTGATCAGTTTGAGCAATTTCTGCCCTTCGGCCTGCCAATCACCCAGGCGCGCCGATAACAGCGGGCGGGCGAGCACGATGCGCCACTCACGGTCCAGGCGACTGACGCCGATATCGACAAATTGTGGGTCCAGCACAACTTGGCAGAAGCTTTCCTGTACAGCCTTCATTGCCGCTTGGGCGTCGCGCGGCCCGGACAGGCTGATGGCCTGCACATTGACCATCGGGTAGGCTGCTCGCGCCAACGCCTGTTGCAGATC
Source organism: Pseudomonas sp. R4-84 (assembly GCF_054130985.1). Lineage (NCBI taxonomy): Bacteria > Pseudomonadati > Pseudomonadota > Gammaproteobacteria > Pseudomonadales > Pseudomonadaceae > Pseudomonas > Pseudomonas sp. R4-84. The sequence goes on along the minus strand of NZ_CP096390.1, from coordinate 2,802,278 downwards.
GCCAATGCCATTGGCCGACAGGATCAACCGCGAATCCATCGCCAGCGGTGGCAATTCCAGGGACGCCTGGCCCGCGCAGCTTTGGGACTGGCTGCGGTAGAGGTTGATGGACTCGACCAGTTGCGTCTCCTCGGTGGCTGCGGCGCTGGTGGCAAACGCCAGTCCCAGCGACAGCGCGGCAAGACGCATGACGGAAAAAATGGCACGCATGTAAATCTCCCTTGAGCGGACGGCGCCTATGATGCGCAATTTTTGCCCCGCTGGGGCAACGGTATTCACGCTCTCTTCAAATCCCTTTCAACGGCACCGTTTGGTACCGTTTGGGACGATCCTCAAATAGTCGGATCAATTTTCAGGCGATTAGGTCCATTTTCGTCGTCTCAAGGCCATAAAACTTCCAGCGCGTCAGCTCATCCAGTTGCCTCCGTCAACGTTGTAGGTCTGTGCCACCACGTATTCGCTTTCCGCCGACGCCAGGAAAATCGCCATGCCGACGAGATCCTGGGCCGTGCCCATCCGGCCATACGGGACCTGTTGCCCGACCAGCCGCTTCTTTTCTCCCAACGGCAGATTCTCATGGCGCGCGAACAGCGCGTCGACGCCGTCCCAATGTTCGCCGTCCACCACGCCAGGGGCGATGGCGTTGACGTTGATCCGGTGCTTGATCAAGTCCAGCCCGGCGGACTGGGTCAGGCTGATCACGGCAGCCTTGGAGGCACAATAGACCGCCACCAGAGCCTCGCCGCGCCGGCCGGCCTGGCTTGCCATGTTGATGATCTTGCCGCCGTGGCCCTGGCTGATCATCTGCCGAGCGGCGGCCTGCAAGGTGAACAACGTGCCGGCGACATTGATGGAAAACAGCCGTTCGTAGCTCTGGCGCGTGATTTCGACGACGGGCGCGAGGTCGAACAAGGCCGCGTTGTTGATCAGAATATCTAGCTTGCCCGCACGGGCCACGACTGCGTCGATGGCGCCATCGATTGACGCCTGGTCAGTCACGTCCATCTTGACTGCAAAGGCGCTGTCGCCCAGTTCAGTGGCGGTGGCTTTGGCACGCTCGAGGTCGATATCGGCAATCGCCACCGTCGCGCCTTCGTTGATATAGGCCTGGGCAAACGTGCGTCCGATGCCGCGGGCGGCGCCGGTCACCAGGGCGCTTTTTCCTTCCAGTCGTTTCATGGGGAAGTCCTGTCATTGTTAGGGGCAGACCGATTACAGCAGCGCGGGCGGAAGCCGACAAACGCCAGTGGGGCTGAAAACTGATACTTTTTTAACGCGATCGACTACCCCAGCGCCCGTGTTAAAAAAGTATCGGTGCGCGATCGCGACGACGCTGGCGAGGCCCTAGGGACTCGGCGTAAGGTGCCCGCAATAACGAGAAAGAGGCGCGACATGCCTGACCACCGAACGCTGCTGTACGATCACCGGCCTGCCGAGCTGGAAGTCATCCTGACCGAGCCCGAGCACAGTTTTCGCTGGTACGAACACGATTATCCCTATCCGCTGGCACGCTGGAACCATCATCCGGAGTTTGAAATCCACCTGATCCGCCAGGGCAGCGGCAGGTTGCTGGTCGGTGACTACATGGGCCCTTTCGGGCCAGGCCATGTGGCGATGATCGGGCCGGATTTGCCTCACGACTGGATCGGCGATGTCGCACCCGGGGAGCAGTTGGTCGGGCGCGACGTGGTGTTGCAGTTCGACGGTGCCACGCTGTTGTCGTTGCGCCGGACCTTACCTGAACTGGGGGATCTGCAGCGATTGTTCGAGCGGGCCAGACGTGGCCTGGCCTTTAGCGGCGGCACTGCGCGCCGTGCCGCGCAACTGCTCGAAGCGATCGGCCCGGCAAGGGGGCTGGCGCGACTGGCGCTGTTTCTCGAACTGCTCGACACCCTTGGCCATGCCGGCGACGGCGAGGCCTCATGCCTGGCCAGTCCTTGCTATGCGCCGGTCCTTGACGCGCGCAGCTCGGAGCGCATCCAAAAAGCGTTCGAATACCTGCAAGCCGAACTCACAGGCGACCTGAGAGTGTCAGAGATCGCCCAGCAACTGGGCATGAGCGAGCCCGGGTTCTCTCGGTTCTTCAAACGCATCACCGGGCACGGGTTCATCGACCTGACGCGCAAGCTCCGGGTCCAGCGCGCCTGCCGGTTGCTGTCGCAGAGCGAAATGGCGGTGACGGACATCTGCTTTGAAGTCGGTTACAACAACCTGTCCAACTTCAATCGGCACTTTCGCGTTGAGATGAACCAGACGCCCAGCGAGTATCGCCACAGCCTCGAGGCAGGCTCGCCACATCCCGTCACGCAATCGCATTCGACAGACCGCACCTGAATCTGCGTTCATGGCCGGTGTCGAAAATCATGAACCGGCAATCAAGCCGGTTCGCCTACAGACAGTGCTCCGGTCATGCAAGAAAATACCTACGATCTGCTGGAAGTCGCCAACGGCAAGCCCATCAAGCTCTGGACCCAGGGCGTCCCGGTGGAGCCCGAGGCCCGACAGCAATTGATGAACACCGCGAAGATGCCGTTTATCTTCAAGCACTTGGCGGTGATGCCCGATGTCCACCTCGGCAAGGGCTCGACCATAGGCAGCGTGATCCCGACCGTGGGGGCAATCATTCCCGCTGCGGTGGGGGTGGACATCGGTTGCGGCATGATTGCGGCCCGTACTTCACTGGATGCCGCCGATCTGCCCGACAACCTCCACGCCCTGCGTAGCGCCATTGAAAAAGCCGTGCCCCATGGCCGCAGCCTCAGCCATGGCGGGCGCGACAAAGGCGCCTGGAGCAACGTCCCACGGCACGCGGACCAGGCGTGGTCCGCGCTGGCCGCGCGGTTCAAGGCGATTACCGACAAATACCCGAAGCTGGCCCGCACCAACAATCGCCAGCACCTCGGGACCCTGGGCAGCGGTAATCATTTCATCGAGGTGTGCCTGGATGAGGCCAATCGGGTCTGGTTCATGTTGCACAGTGGCTCCCGGGGCGTGGGCAACGCCATCGGCAACCTGTTCATCCAGCTGGCCCAGGCCGACATGCGCCAACACCTCGCCAATCTGCCGGATCGAGACCTGGCCTATTTTGAAGAAGGCAGCCGGCATTTCGATGACTACGTCGAAGCGGTGGGCTGGGCCCAGGATTTCGCCCGGCAGAACCGGGCGTTGATGATGGACGCCGTGATACAGGCCACGCGACAGGTGATCAGCAAACCGTTCGATGTGGCTCTGGAAGCGGTGAACTGCCATCACAACTATGTGCAGAGGGAGCGACACTTCGGACGCGAGGTGCTGGTGACCCGCAAAGGCGCGGTATCGGCGCAAAAAGGCGAACTGGGCATTATTCCCGGCTCGATGGGCGCCAAAAGTTTCATCGTCCGGGGCCTGGGCAACGAGCAATCGTTCTGTTCGTGCAGCCACGGGGCCGGTCGGGTCATGAGCCGCACCGAAGCGAAAAAGCGTTTCACCGTCGACGACCAAGTGCGCGCCACCGCCCATGTGGAGTGCCGCAAGGACGTCGCCGTGATAGATGAAATCCCCATGGCTTACAAAGACATAGAAAAGGTAATGCATGCACAACGTGAACTTGTCGAAGTGCTGCATACACTGCGTCAAGTGGTGTGCGTCAAGGGTTAGCGGAGCTCGTCATGTTGAGGATCGTTGAACAGTCGGCCAGTGATGCGTTGCGCCAGCGGATGGAGAAAGCCGGTTGCGCGTTTGATTTCCTGGTCTTCGCGCCCGAGGCGGTTGATACCGTCGACCAAGCGCTGCATGGCCAGGCGGTAGACCGGCTGTTCCAGCACATCAAGGCTCAATGGCTCGAACAGCACCGTCAGTTGGTCGTGGATCCGTCCGTTGCCGACGTCCCGCCTCCAAACATGAACTGGGACTTGGCCAAAGCCCGGCCCAGAGCGCTAGGGCGCGATGAGATCCTTCAACTGGTGCGTGTTGAAAAGACCGGGCGAAACCCGGAATCCTTCGCTTTGTACGACGCGTTCTGCGAGCCACCCTATGGCACTCGCTTCGTTGACGACACGCCCCAGGCGCTGTTCAAGGAATGGCTTGACCTGTTGGGGCTTGCACCGGATGCCCGCGTGGTGGTGGTGGACTGGGTCGATAATTTCAACTTCAACGGGTTGGCCAGCGACGAGCCCGACCCGGCCCGGGACCCCTGGAGTGATTATTTCGACGATGGCATGGAATGGTGGGGCGTTTGGTGCCTGAGTATCTGGAACCCCGAGCGTCGCACGCTGGGGGTGCTGGCGGCGAGCACGACGGATTGAGGCGGGGCAGAGACACGTCCCTATAGTCGAGCCTATACAAAACCCGTGGCGGGGGAGCTTGCTCCCACTCGGCTACATAGCAGCCGCAAAACGGCGAATGAGCTTTACCTTGATTCCATTAAGGGGCTTGCTTCGCAGGCCATCGGCAGCAAGCTCCCTCGCCACGGGTTTTGCGGCAGTTCAGTTTTGGTCAAGTGATCCATCAAGTCTTCACTGATTTTGCCCAATGGATCCGTTGAACCAGCTAAAACCGATACGCCGCCGGCACCTGCGCCTCGATGAATCGCTGCATGTGTTCCAGAAAGCACGCCTGCAATTTCGACAAGGGTCCCTGAATCGGCAGCAACATGCTGAAGTCCATTTCAATCGCCGGCTCGAAGGCGCGGAAGACGATGCCGTTGCCCCGGTATTCGACCGCGCTGATGGCGTCCACCAACGCAACGCCCAGGCCTTGCTCGACGAACGTGCACATGGGCTGGGAAAGCTGCGTCTCCAGGCGCAATTCACGTTCCACGCCGTGTGCGGCGAAGATCGCGTCGATGTGCTGGCGAGAACCAATGGACTGCGGATAGGAGATGAACCGCTCACCGTGCAGGTCTTGCGGCACGATCATCCGGCGATCCGTCAGACGATGGCCAGCGGGAAGGGCGCAGAGCATCCGTGTCGCCAGCAGTTTTTCAGCGCGGGGACTCGGGTAGGTGTTGGGCAGGACGATCAAGCCCAGGTCGCAACGCTGGCCCACCACCAGGTCCACGACTTCCCGCGAGGATTGCACCACCAGGGAAACCTGCACCTGGTCATGCTCGGCCATGAACGCGGCGATGGCCCGTGGCAGGAACGACAAGCCCATGGCCGGCGCGCAGGCGATGTGCAGCGATCCGCGCTTGAGGTTGCGGATGTCCTGTGCGGTCCGCGCGATGCGTTCCACGCCCAGCAGCGACCGCTGCACCTCCTGATAAAGCGTCATGGCTTCGGCGGTGGGTTGCAGCCGCCCCTTGATCCGGTCGAACAGGCTGAAGCCGATGTCTTCTTCCAGGCTGGCGATCAGCCGGGTCGCGGCGGGCTGGGAAATGTGCAGCATCTCGGCGGCGCGGGTCACCGTCTGCCCCAGGATCACTGCGCGAAAGGCTTCGAGCTGACGAAGGTTCATGGGCTTACCTATCCATAACAAAAAGACATGAGCTGGACAAAATAAAGCATTTTTCACGAGCGCGGCAGCGCCCTAGCATCTTGTCCATCAAAGCATGTGGCCGGAATAAAGGCCTGTGACCCCTGCAAGAAGCACCTCCACGGTAAAGAGCTGCCATGCAAAAAACTGATGTCATCATCGTCGGCGGTGGGTTGGTAGGTATGTCCATCGCTTATGGCCTGGCCCTGCTCGGACGCCAGGTGAGTGTGCTCGACGAGGGCGACGATGCCATACGCGCCGCCCGGGGCAACTTCGGTTTGCTCTGGGTCCAGGGCAAGGGTTTTGGGATGAGTCCTTATGCGCAATGGACCCGTGAGTCCGTGGCGCTGTGGCCACGCTTCGCCGCTGCGTTGCAGGCCGATACCGGCATCGATATCCACCTGCGCCAGCAGGGCGGTTTCCAACTGTGCCTGAGCGACGCGGAAATGGCCGAGGAGGCCGCGCGCCTTGGCTGGTTGCGCGAAGCCCTTGACGGCGATTACCCCTACGAACTGCTGGCACCGGCACAACTGCGCAGCCGTCTGCCCGGCATCGGGCCAGACGTGGTGGGCGGTTGCTTCTCGCCCATGGACGGTCATGTGAATCCGTTGAAACTGTTGCGTTCGCTCTACGCCGCATGCCAGGCCCGGGGCGTAACGTTGATCAATGGTCATCACGTCGATGCAATCGAACCCGATGCCAGTGGTTTTCGGCTACGTGCCGGCGACCAGCACTGGTCGGCCCGGCAGGTTGTCCTGGCCGCCGGCCTGGGCAATCGGAGCTTGGGTGAAATGGTTGGTCTGGATGTGCCCGTGCAACCGAACCGAGGGCAGATCCTGGTGACCGAGCGCCTCAAGCCCTTTCTCGATTACCCCACCACTTACGTGCGTCAGACCGACGAGGGCACCGTGCAATTGGGCGATTCCCATGAATCGGCAGGTTTCGACGATGGCACCGGTAGCCAGGTCATGGCCGCTATCGCGAGGCGCGCGGTGCAGTGTTTTCCACTGTTGGGTGACGTGCGGCTGGTGCGTGCCTGGGGCGCGTTGCGGGTGATGAGCGCGGACGGGTTCCCCATCTACGAAATGCCCCAGGGCTGCCCCGGGCTGTCGGTCGTCAGTTGCCACAGTGGTGTGACGTTGGCCGCCGCTCATGCCCTGCGCCTGGCCCCGTGGATTGCCGGTGAATTCGATGACCCGGCCGTGAAGCCATTCGGCTTGCACCGCTTTAGCTCATCCGTGGAGGTACGCCATGCTGGCTGACAGCCTTTTCAGACCTTTGGCCGCTGCGCAGCACAATGTGTTGATCGAATTCGAAGGCCAACCGTTGAGCGTGCCGGGGAATGTCTCGCTGGCGGCCGCCTTGCTCGCCAGCGGCGTCCGCCATACCCGCGAAAGCGCCATCAACGGCAGGCCCGGGGCGCCGTATTGCATGATGGGCGTGTGCTTCGAATGCCTGGTGCAGGTGGATGACCAGGCCAACGTCCAATCCTGCCTGGTTGCCGTGCGCGCCGGCATGCGCGTGCGCCGTCAATGTGGCGCCGCCAGCCTGGTAACGGGCCGGGAGCAAAGCGATGAGTAACGTCGCGATCGACATGGTCATCATCGGCGCCGGACCTGCCGGCATGAGCGCGGCGCTCGAAGCCCGGTCCCGTGGATTGTCAGTGGTGGTACTGGACGAACAGGCCAGCCCCGGCGGGCAGATCTATCGCCAGGTCCTTCACGCCGATGCCCGCAGCCGCGCGGTCCTGGGTGAGGATTACCGCGTGGGCGCTGGATTGGCGGCGGAATTCATGCAGTGTGGAGCCCGCTATTTGCCCAACGCGGCAATCTGGCAAGTCACACCGCAGCGCGCGGTTCATTACCTGATCGACGGCCGTGCGCGAGTCTTGCAGGGGCGCCATCTGCTGATTGCCACCGGCGCCCTCGAACGGCCGATGCCGATTCCCGGCTGGACCTTGCCCGGGGTGATGACCGCCGGCGCGGGGCAGATCTTGCTCAAGAGCGCGGCGATGGTTCCGGCCGGGCCCGTGGTCCTGGCAGGTTGTGGTCCGCTGTTGTACCTGCTGGCAGTGCAGTACCTGCGGGCCGGGATCGTCATCGACGCGCTGGTCGATACCAGCCATCGGCGCGATCTCATCAAGGCCTGGCGTGAGATACCCGGGGCGCTCCGTGGTTGGCGTGACTTGCTCAAGGGGGCGGGGTTACTGGCTGAATTGAAGCGTGCCGGTATCCGCCATTTTCGCGGTGCCGCTCATTTGCGCATCGAGGGCGAGGATCGTGCCAGGGCGTTGAGTTTCGACAGTGGCGGGCGGCATCACCAGGTAGGTGCCGAGCTGATTTTGTTGCACCAGGGCGTGGTCCCTCATACGCAGGTCAGCCGGTCGCTGCGCCTGGAACATGATTGGAGCGAGTCGCAGCTGTGCTGGGTCCCGCGCCGCAATGGCTTTGGCGAAACCAGTGCTCCTGGCATCTTCATTGCCGGTGACGGCGGTGGCATCGGCGGCGCCCAGGTGGCGCGACTCGAAGGGCGGTTGGCGGCGCTGGCCGTGGCCGGATGTCAGGAGCCCGCGCGTCGCGTCCAGAAGGCATTACGCCGCGCCCGTGCGGCGCGGCCATTGATCGATGCCCTTTATCGCCCATCGACGCAGAGCTGCGTTCCCGCCGATGACGTCACGGTGTGCCGCTGCGAAGAAGTCAGCGCCGGTGATATCCGCCGTCATGTCGACCTCGGCTGCCTGGGGCCCAACCAGACCAAGGCCTTCGGCCGCTGCGGCATGGGCCCGTGCCAGGGCCGCCAGTGTGGCTTGACTGTCACGCAGATCATCGCCGCCCATCGCCGGGTTTCACCCGCCGAGGTCGGCGACTACCGCATCCGTGCGCCCCTCAAACCCATCACGCTGGCCCAACTGGCCGGCGAAAGCCACTCATTGGAGCAACTGTCATGACCATCCAACGTATCGAAAGCAACCCGCGCCTGAGCCGTAGCGTCGTGCACAACGGCGTGGCCTGGCTCAGCGGCATCGTCGCCGCCGACTGTAGCCAGGACATCGAGGGCCAGACCCGCCAGGTGCTGCAACGGGTCGATGAACTGCTCGCCGCGTCGGGTAGCGATAAACGTCGGCTGCTCAGCGTGCAAATCTGGATGAAAGACATGGGGCGCGATTTCGCCGCGATGAATGCGCTGTGGAGTGATTGGGTCGAGGCCGCGCATACCCCGGCGCGGGCCACCGCACAGGTGGTGTTCGATGACCCGCAGATCCTGCTGGAACTGATCGTCACCGCGGCGGTGTAGCACCGCCGGACCGCTGTGCTGCCGTCCCCGGGCAAGACGACCACCAGAGCCGTCGCCCGCGCTTGTTCACGTTGCTGCTGCCATAACGGACGGCTTCCCCCGGAGCGTCCGAAATCAATAACATCGCATCCGGAGCTAATGAATGAACATCAAACGCATTGCACTTAACCTGGGCATCGTCTCGTTGCTGGCGTTCGGCGCCAACCTGCAGGCCGCGCAGACTTCGTTGCGCATCGGCATCGAAGCGGCCTATCCACCGTTCGCCTCTAAAACCCCGGACAACGCCATCGTGGGTTTCGACTACGATATCGGCCAGGCCTTGTGCGCCGAGATGAAGGTCCGTTGTGAATGGAAAGAGCAGGAGTTCGATGGCTTGATCCCGGCGCTCAAAGTGAAGAAAGTCGACGCGGTGATTTCCTCCATGTCGATCACGCCGGAGCGGATGAAATCGGTCGACTTTACCGACCGTTACTACCGAATCCCGGCTCGCCTGGTGTTTCGCAAGGGCAGCGGCATCAACGCGATTCCCGCGCAGCTCAAGGGCAAACGAATCGGCGTGCAACGGGCGACCAACTTCGATCGCTACGTCACCGACAAGCTTGCCCCGGCCGGCGCCGAAGTCATCCGCTACGGTTCGCAGAACGAGATCTTCCTCGACCTGCTGGGCGGCCGTCTGGACGCGACGATGGCCAGTTCGGTCGTCATCGACGAAAGCTTGCTCAAGCGGCCGGAAGGCAAGGATTTTGAATTTGTCGGACCCAATTTCGTCGAAGAACAATACTTCGGCACGGGCATCGGTATCGCGGTGCGCAAAAACGATCCGCTGGCGAGCCGCTTCAACCGGGCCCTGGCAACCATTCGCGCCAATGGCACGTACGATCGGATTCGCCAAAAATATTTCGATTTCGATATCTACGGTGAATAATCAGCGCATTGTCTACGGCCTGTAGGCGCTGGCCAGCAGGCCTCATGTTCCATAACTCGGGGTGATTCATGAAAACCAAAGCGGTACTCACGGAACAGGACGTTGCACAACTACTGGTGGCGGCCAAGGAGCTTGCTCACCAGCGCCAATGGGCGGTGTCGGTGTGTGTGGTGGACGATGGCGGACATCCCCTCGGGCTGCTGCGTCTGGACGGCGCGTCGCCCTTGTCGACCTACATCGCCACCGAAAAAGCCCGCACCGCCGCCATGGGACGGCGTGACAGCAAAGCCTTCGAGGACATGATCAACGGCGGCCGCCTGGCCTTCCTGAGCGCGCCGCACTTGCAGGGCATGCTCGAGGGCGGCGTGACGATCCGCCATGACGGCCAATGCATCGGCGCCATCGGAGTTTCCGGTGTGAAGGCCGAGGAAGATGCGGAGCTGGCGCGGTTGGCGGTGGAGACGGTGCTGCCGGTAATCACGCCCGATGCGTGATGCTATTTCCCCTCGATCTGCACAAATCTTCCAGACAGAGGCCCGAGCAGCCGTTAATCTGCCGGAGCACATCGACTAGACGGAAAGAAACATGACAGCGCGCAACTGGATCGATCTCAAGCAGGACGCCACGTCCGGCATCGAGACCGTGCGCGCGCATTTCGAGGGGCATGCCTACGATCCGCATTGGCACGACGCCTACCTGGTGGGCGTGACGGAGCAGGGCGTGCAGCAGTTCCATTGTCGCCGACAACAACACACCAGCACGCCGGGCAAAGTGTTCCTGCTCGAGCCCGGCGAACTGCATGACGGTAACGCCCCTCACGAACACGGTTTCACCTACCGCACGTTGTATCTCGAACCGCAATGGCTGGAGCGCGAACTGCGCTCGCTGTTCGAAGAAGCGCCGGACAACGCCCGCCTGGGCTTCGCCGCAACCCTCAACGACGACGCACAACTGGCGCGCGCCACCGCCACGGCTTTCCAGAGCTTGCATGAACAGGACATCCTGATCGTGCGCCAAACCGCCCTCGACATGCTGCTGTCCAACCTCACCCAACACCTGCACTGGCGCGCGCGGATCAATCCCGACCCGCGCTTGCCGCTGGTGGCGCAGCAGGCCCGCGACTACCTGCACAGTCATTTGAGCGAGGACATCGGCCTCGACGACCTCGCGCGGGCCACCGGTGTGGATCGCTTTCGCCTGAGCCGCGCGTTCAAAACCGCTTTCGGCCTGGCGCCCCATGCTTACCTGATCCAGCTGCGCCTGGCTCGGGCGCGACGTCTGCTGGCTCGTGGCGAAAGCGCCGTGGCGGTGGCTGCGATGCTCGGTTTTGCCGACCAGAGCCACCTCGGCCGTTGGTTCCAGCGTGCCTATCGCATGAGCCCGGCGGACTATCGCAAGCGAGCACTCCGGAACCAATGAACCGGTTCATTCGCTTTGTTGCGGTACAAGGGCGCTCCAACGGGCGAGCGCCATGGCGCTTTCATTGTGGTAGCGATCAAGTGCTGTCACGGCATACATCATCCCCTCGGAACTCGACGGTGACGTATCCACCCAACACTGTTGTGTTCCCGCGCTGCGCACCGTAGCGATCAGATTTTCAGGATTGTCGATCATGACTGACTGATTGCACGCGAATCTGTAAATCGCGTAGTACACGGTCCCCTCGTCATTTCCATCCACCCATCGAAGTTCAACCCCTTGCGACGCCGTGCGGCATTCCGGCTCTATGGGTGGGGCGGGGGGCTTTGTGCCTTTCCACGGCATGGAAGGAACGAGCGCCAGGGTTGGCCATATACTTTGATTGATCACACCTGTCGCGGGTAGCACCGCCGGGGCATGGAAGAATGACGCTCGAAAAAGAACACTTCCGTGAACGCCCTCCGATGTGAGGTTCCACAGGAGTTGGTTACCGATTTCAGTCGTGCCATTTTCCACGAGCCACTGTGGTTCCGCACTGCTGGCGACTCCTACTTTATAGAGTGCCATGCCGATATATAGATGCACACTTTTGCCGCGAACGACACTTGCCCACCAGTTCGAAATAATGTCGTACTGCACTATTCTGCGCGTCAGCGGCCAATACACTTGAGGCGCGATATAGTCGAGCAGTTCATCCAATACCCACTGTCTCGTATCGGCGAACTGCTTATCGTAGGTGGGACTGCCGGCCGTGGTATCCGACCCCTCTATATCGTCTCTTTGGTTGCGCCATACTCCTGCGGGACTGACACCGAACTTGACATGTGATTTCGAGGCTCGTATTCGCCTGGAAAGCAGGGCTATCATCTCGGTAATATTATTTCGGCGCCAATCGCCTTTGTCTTGAAAGGCATTACCATATTTTGCGAAAGTGTCCGCATCATCAAGTGGCGAGTCTGGCGTTTCGTAATAGAAATAATCATCGAGGTGAACGCCATCGATGTCGTAGTTGTCGACCACTTCCATGATGCCTTGAATAACCCAATCCCTTGCCTCTGGAACCCCTGGGTCCAGCACGAATCGCTGCGCGGCGATGCGGACCCAGTCAGGATTCGACGAGTAAACACTGACGGGCGAGGCGGGGGGCACGTTACTCAGCGCCTCGACAGTGCTTTGTCTTGTATTCATGGACACTCTGTATGGGTTGAACCATGCGTGCAGCTCCAAGTTGCGCAGGTGTGCCTGCTCAATGGCGAACTGCAATGGATCGTAACCGGGATGCTGGCCCAAAGTGCCAGTAAGATAGGCCGACCAAGGCAGTACTTGCGAACGGTAGAAGGCATCGCAAGCCGGTTTGACCTGAAAGAACACCGCATTGAGCCGCAGCTTGACTGCCTCGTCCAGCAGGTTTTTGAGTTCGTTCTTTTGTTGGTTGATGCGTGCCTGAGGATCAACAAGCGAGAGGGAGTTTTTTGATGGCCAGTCGAGATTGATTACTGTCGAGATCCACGTGCCTCGAAGATGGCGCTTGATGTTAGTCAAAGTATTACTCCCCGCAGAAAATATGATGTGTGCGGACAGGAATATAAATGAAGTAGTCAGGGTTGGTTGTTTAGCGTGCTGTCAATTTTGCGGCGAGATATTGCACGATCAAAGTATGTAACTTGGCATTGCCATGTGCGTCCGGTAACAGGGTTCCTCGACTAGCTTCGCGGGTCGGTTTTTACAGTAATGCACTGAGCCCGGTGGACTAGCGCAAGCGCTGCTCAATTGTTCCAGACTCAATACGGCGGCATCGGGATGATCAGCTCTACGATCACCAATGAGAAGTCGCTCCATGGACCAATTACTGCCGTTTGCCTTGTTTGCCTTCGTCGCCTCCATCACGCCGGGCCCGACCAATATCCTCGTACTGAGCCACAGCTCACGCTACGGCCTGGCGACCACTTGGCCGATAATCCTCGGCGCTTGCGCAGCCGCCGCCATGTTGGTGCTATTGGTGGGCACCGGGCTGGGGGACGTGCTGGCCCGGCATGGCATGGTTCAAACGGCGCTGTCATGGGCCGGCATCGCCTGGCTCAGCTGGATGGCTTGGCAGATCTACAGCGCACCGGCTGAAGCCATCGACCCGGACCGACCTGTGGACGGGCCCCGACTCGGCCTGGCGGGCGCCGCCGGGTTGCAGCTGGTGAATCCCAAGACCTGGATGATGGCGTTGGCGGTGGTCAGCGTGTTCGCCGGGTCCGAGGCCGACCGTACGGCGCGGGTGCTGTGGCTGTCCCTCGCGTTCTTCGCGATTTCGATCCCCTGCATGACTGCCTGGGCCTGCTTGGGGCGTGGCGCGGCGAGGTTTTGCCGTTCCGCCGTTGCGATGGGCCGCTTCAATCGGGCCATGGCGGTGTTGCTGCTGGTCTCGGCGTGGTTGACGTTGGTTGTCTAGTCGAGAGCCGCTTAGATGGCGGCCTGACGCGAAGGGGCAACGGGTTCGCTGCACGCACCCAGGCGCCGGGTGCGATTAGCCGCGTGCCCGCGCCCCAGTCTCGCAACCCCTTGCAACGCTTCGCCGGTTTCAAAAAGCGTCCGATTTCGACAGCATCGCCCAACCCTGAGCTGAGCGTGCTCACCACTTCGAACGCTCGAACGACCCCAAGGAAGGAGGTCCATCATGTCCATTCAAACTCATGTCGCCATCATCGAGGCCAAGCTGCCCGGCTGGTTGAAGCGAGCCGCCCGGCCTCATCAGACGCGCTTGAAAGCCCTCATGAAGCAGTTACAGAGCGACAGCGACGCACTCAACGCGTTGGTTGCCGACCTGCCGAAACCAGCGGTTTTCGCAACCAACCTGCTGCAAGCCGAGCCACAGATACAACGCTGGATTGCTGTAAACGGCTTTGGCACGGCTGTCGATGCGGTGCGCAGGGCAAGGGTGAGTCGCACCCACTACATCCGTGACCCCGCCCTGACGGTGGTGAAAGCCGCGATGCAAAATTTCCCGCCCGCCGATGCTGTGACAGGCAGCGACTTCGATAAGGACGGCGTGCTCTACATTCAAGGTCGCAGCCTGGAGTTCCTGGGCGCCGAAGAACGATCAAATACCGCGGCATTGCCCATGTCACCCGCCGAATTTGCGCGTCTTTGCCGCCGGATTAACGCAGGCGGGGCTTACCGACAGGTGCTCGAAAGCAGGTTGCCGCACCTCGGCGCCGAAGTCCCCGCCATTGCGCATGTCTACATGAGCTATGCACGCAGCCGTCTCGCCTACGATGCCTATGAAGCGAAGCTGGACGGGCGCCTGGATGAAACCGGCGAGCGGATGCTGGCCCACGTTGGTGTGCACCTGGAAGAGCGACCTGCCGTGCCGCTGGCTTGCGAGGTCAAGTCCCTTGAGCTGCTGTCGGTGCCGTTGTTCGGTGCACGGGTTTACTGGGGCGTGCAAGGCAACGCCGAAGGCGTTCGGCCAGTCGTCCTGCACATGCCCCATGATGCGGTGGCTCCCCTCAAGCAATTCAAAAGCCTGCAAGCCATGTCTGCCGAGCTGATCGAACGGGTACGTAAACGCAGTTATCGCCAGAGCCTGATGCATTACTTCCCGTTGCGCTTGCAGGCCTCGTTGGGGACCGCGTTGCACGATCAGGTGGAATGGCGGGTGGATGCCCACCCTAACGTGATGCAGGAGATCTACGGCCGCATCACCGGCTGGCGCGAGGGTGAGCGGGGCGAGGACGGGACGCGGGAACGCATCCGGGTGCCGATGCCAAAGGTTGCCTGGGGCCTGGGTGATCTGCGCGAGCAGCCTTGGCCCGCTTGCTATCGCGAGTGGCGCGGCCATGTATTGGCCAACGCGGCTACGCTGATGGTGCCCACCGAGGAGAAGGACTGGCAGGCGCGGATGGCGCGGTTTGCCTACTGGGAAAGCCTTGCCGAGCGTGCGTTGATGGTCACGGCCATGCTGTTCCCCTTCTACGCACCGGTTGGCATGACCGCGGCGGCGGTCGGGGGCGCGCAGATGGTGTATGAGATTTTTGAAGGCATCCAGGCGTTCAACGAAGGCCAGGCCCAGGAGGGCATCGACCATATCTTCAATGTCTTGTTCGGGATCGCCCAAGGTGCCTATCTGGGATTCGTGGGCGGGACCCTCGAGCCGATGTCCGCCCATGACGGTAGCACGCGCTTGTGGAACGGCGATGTACGTAGTTTCCGGGCGCAAGGCGTGCCGCCGGCAGAAGCCGAACAGGACGCGTGGGGCGTCTGGCGCACACCGGAGCAGGCCTGGGTTCGAATCGACGATGACTACTTCGAAGTCCAGGGAGCCGGCGACGCGCTCGACCTGCGCTTGCCTGCCGACCATCGTGGTATCCGACCGCCCCTGAAGTGGAACCGTGCCCGTGGTTGGCAGTGGGCCCATCGCGATCCGATGCGGCAGGGCAACCTGGAGCTGCTGCGATCCTTCGCCGAAACACCCTCCGAGCTGGATGACCAGACAATCCTCTCATTGCAGCGCCAGACAGGTATCAACGAGGAACATCTACGCTATTTGCAGGTCGAGGGCCAGCCATTGCCGGCAATACTCGCCGACAGTCTGGATGACGCGAGGAACTGGCAGGACCTGAAACAGGCCGTCGCGCGACTGCGCCGCAATGAGTCGATGGGGGGCGCGCACTTTCGGATCGTCCAGACCCTTGTCGATCTTCCAGGCTGGCCGAGAGGCGCCACGCTGCGCTACGACGATGGCGTCAGGGTCTACCCCATTGGGCGTGCGGGCGACGTGCGGTTTATCCGATTGACCAGCACAGATTTGCAGAGCGATGCCTGGGCCAACTATTTGCTCTCGAATTTGGGCAGGGAAGAACAGACCGAGATACTCGGGCAACGCAGCATCGGCCTGCGCCCAGCAGAGCGTAGTCGGCTGTTGGGGGACCGCTGGGCCGACCTGTTGGAGCGCAACGCGGCACGGGTGACCGATGGCATGCGTCGCGGTGTCGAGCTGGATCCGTTGGCCGCGCCGATCAAGCGTGCTTTTCCCGGTATGCCGGAGTCCATCGCCAACGAGCTTGCCCGTCAAACGACGGGGGTTGAACGGTTGCGCTTGGTCCAAGGGCGTGTGGCCGGGGACTTGGGTGACCAATGCGCCGAAGCGTTGCGTGAGTTGCGCCTGACCCGCGCGCTGGGCGCGTTGGAACGCGGTGAAAGCACCGGTGACCGGGATCGCCTGGTCATGGGCCTGCTCGACCAGTCGCCGCTGGCCAAGGGGCGTTTGCACCTTCGCCTGTGGTCGCGGGAACTCCGAACTCCGCTTGAGCTGGAAGGAGAAGGGCCGATGAAGACCATCCGCCAGGAAGGTGAGCGATACCAGCCTTTCGATGAACAAGGTGAAGAACTGGCGGGCCCTCTCCCGTTGGAGGAAGCGCTGCTCAGGGCCATGCCCGATGACGCGCGCAAGGCGCTCGGCCTGGATATATGGGAAGCGACGAAGCTGCGCACCCGTTTGCTCGACCAGGCCTTGGATGATCGGCAGGCACTCCGTGGTTTCCTGCAGATGAAGCGCATCGGTGATGACGGGCCCGGCCTGCAATCGCTCAACGGCCGCATGGGTTACCCGCTCAGCGGGCGTGGACGCCTTCCTCTATCGGCGTGGCGCAACGGCCTGGACCATCGGATCGAACAGCTTTATCCCGGTCATGCCGGTGATGCCATGGTTCAGCTTCGGCTGGATCTGAGCCAGCAGGCGAGGCGGGCGGGCACGACGCTGGAGGTGTATGTCGACCGGCTGCAAGCCCAGTGGACGGCACTTGACCAAGAGCTGCATCACTGGGAATCCCATGGAGACGTGCATCACCCCGCCGAAAACCTGCTCGACCCGCAGGCGCGGGCCGAGCAGCGCAGGATCGTCGGCGGGGAAATCCGCCGTGCCTGGCGACGCACCCCGATTCCGGGCCAGGAGGGGAGCGAGGTGCGGTTGAAGCTGTCGGGGCACTACCTCGGCCGATTACCGACCATCAGCGCAAATTTCGAGCACATCGAAGAGTTGATGTTGACGAATCTGAGCCTGGATGAGGACCCATCTGATTTCCTCCGGTTGTTTCCCAACATCGATACCTTGCACCTGCGGGGCAACCAGCTGAATACGATACCCGTGGCTGCCGGCGAGTTGCGCGGGCTGCTGGAGTTGTCAATGAAGGACAATCCCTTGTTGATGACCGCCGATGTCTTCGTACCTCTGCTTGGCGGCGATTCGGCGAGCAACCTGCATATCCTGAACCTGTCGGGAGTCAGCAGTGGGGTAGGGCCGTCGATGAGTGCCGCCACGGTCGAGGCCATCGGTCGCCTCGCCGAGCTGCCTTCGCTGCAGGACCTGGTATGGGCTGATAATCTGCATTTCACTCCCGAGCAGCTGCGAGCCATCGCCGCCTTGCCGGAGCTGCGCATCTTGAACCTGTCGCGCTGTGGCCTGAGGCTCGATGAGGAAGGCAGCGCATTCCTGCGCACGGCGACCGGGCTGGAGGAGCTCGCCTTGAACGGCAACAATTGCACCCATCTGCCAAGCCTGCCCGAGCTCAGACTGTTGCGGGACCTGGGACTGGCCAATACCGGGCTCGATACGGTGCCCCCGGCGGCCCTGGCGATGCTGTCCAATCCATCCGCCGCGCATATCACCCTCGACCTCATGAATAATCGGATCAGCAATATCCAGGATGACCTGCTGCCTCTATTGGGCGGTGAGCCAACACCTGATGTGCTGGCAATACTCCTTCAGAACAATCCGTTGCCGAGCGCCCAGATCCAAGCGCTTCGCGTCTTGCGACCGGAGGCCTTTCGCTACACGGCCGATGATTGGTTGGAGGGCTTTGACTCTTTTCGAGGCTCCCTGGAGGCGGCGCGCGATGAGCCCGGGAACAGGCGTTTCATTGACTGGTTTTCAGTCCGGATGACCAGCGATATCAACAGTGCCGACCCGGGGCTGCCGTCCAATGCTCGTTCCAGGGGAGCCGCCGTGCTCCAGCATTACACGAATTTCGAGGACATCTATGCCGAGCTTCCGAGCCGACTGACAGACTTTGATCCACAACTGGCAGCGCTGCGCAGCCGCTTGCAGCAGCGCATCCTGGACAGGGTATCGCCTGATTTGTCAGAGCTTGAAGTACACATATCCATGTTCATTACGGTACAGCGCGCCCGCCTTTTGAATGAACCCGTGCCTTTTGCCAGTTTCATGAGAATTCAATACGACTTCTGGAATTACTCGCTATCGCTCAGGCCGCTCACTGTTGCCGAGCGTGCCGCACTGATGAGCCGGGAGGCGTTCATCGACTGGCTTTGCACGGCCCAGGACATTTTCAACGATGCTGATCAAGTCGCTCACGTAGGGGAAACCACTTGGCGGCCATACCTTGGCCTGATGTCCCGGGACTGGACTGAAGGAGCGGCCATTTGGGAAAGCGTGGACGAGAAGCTGTCGGATGCCTTCAGCGAACCGGTGGACCCGGCCGGCTGGCCGCAAGCGCTGCTGGACAACCTCAGGCATCCAGCCGCCGATCTACCGAGTGCCTGGGAGCACGCTCCGGTGGATGGCCAGATGGTTTGGCGCCGAGCGAACCTGGAGGCCGTGAACGATGTGGAGTGGACTGCTGGCCAGCCGGTGGCACTCAATGATGATCAGTTCCGGCGCACCATGGCGATCTACCGCTCGGTGAGGAC
This sequence comes from Pseudomonas sp. R4-84, assembly GCF_054130985.1. Taxonomy (NCBI): domain Bacteria; kingdom Pseudomonadati; phylum Pseudomonadota; class Gammaproteobacteria; order Pseudomonadales; family Pseudomonadaceae; genus Pseudomonas; species Pseudomonas sp. R4-84. The sequence goes on along the minus strand of NZ_CP096390.1, from coordinate 2,783,494 downwards.
TCGGGAGATCGACGCCCTGGTTCGTCGCGTGACTACCGATCTGGTCGATCCATGGTGGCCGTTGCGGCCTCAATAGCGTCCATACCCTTGCCTGAGGCCTGTCGCCTGAACACCAGGGCCTTGAGGCCACAGGCCGGGTCAGCGTCTGGAAACTCCGGGGGATTGGCCAGCCGCTCTGCAAATAACAGCCCCGGCGCTTCGCGCATGACACCGTCGATGAGGAAGTCCGGGCCGGTGGCCGGATCGTTGCTGCAAGCCAGGACGGTTCCGGCAGGCGTCAACAGTTCCGGCAGGCGGCGCAGTACACGCTGATAGTCCTTAGTCAGCAGAAAGCTGCCTTTCTGGAAAGTGGGTGGATCGATGATGACAAGGTCGTACGGCCCGTTGCTGATGACCTTGCCCCAGGACTTGAACAAGTCGTGGCCGAGGAAACTGACCTGGCCCAGGTCATGGCCATTCAACCGGTGATTGTCGCGTCCACGGCTCAAGGCCGCGCGGGACATGTCCAGGTTGACCACGTGGTGCGCACCGCCGGCAATGGCCGCTACCGAAAAACCGCAGGTGTAGGCGAAGAGGTTCAGCACCCGCTTGCCAGAGGCATTGGCCCGCACCCAGTCGCGCCCGTAGCGCATGTCGAGGAACAGGCCGTTGTTCTGCTTCCTTCCCAGATCGATTCGGTAGCGCAGGCCGCCTTCGGTCAGGGTCCATTCATCGATCGGTTCGCCTACCAGCCACTGGGTGAGACTGTCGGGCAGGTATCGATACTGCACGGCGAGGGTATGGGCGCCGCTGTGTTGCCAGGCGGGCGAGGCGGCGAGGGCGCGCAGCATGGTGAACAAGTCATCCAGTTGCGTTGGAGCGGGCTCCTTGAACAGCGAAACCAGCACCACGCCTTGCAGCCAGTCGACAGTGATTTGCTCCAGCCCTGGCCAGCAGCGCCCGCGACCGTGGAATAGGCGACGGGTTTCGTCGGGCACCGATCCCAGCGCCGTCGACAAGTGGCTCTGCAATGTTTGAAGGGCTTGAGGATTCATCAGAAAAAACGCCAGCGACTCGAAAGGCCGGCATTTTAACCACCGGCGAACCGGGTGCAATCCCTGTGGCGAGCAAGCTTGCTCGCGCTTGAGTGCGAAACGCTCACACGATTGGGGCTGCTGCTAGCCGCCGCTGGTCGCCAGGATGCTCGCCACCTGTTGCGGCTGGCAATTGATATAGGCCGAACGCTTGAGCCACGCCGGGTCGGGGTACCAGGAAAACATGAATTGCCCACCCTTGAGCTTGTCGATCACCTGGCGCGCCACTTGCGGGCGTACGGCGGGGCAGCCGAGGCTGCGGCCGATGCGACCCTGGCGCGCGCTCCACAGCGGATTCACATAATCGGCGGCGTGGATCACGATCGCCCGGTCCCGGGCCAAGTCGTTGAAACCGGGTTCGAGGCCGTCCATGCGCAGGGAGTAGCCATGGGCGCCCTGGTAGCTTTCCTGGGTACGGAACAACCCGAGGCTGGACTGATAACTGCCCAGGCGATTGGAGAACTGCGTGGCGAAGTTTTCCCCGGATTTCTGCCCGTGGGCCACCAGGTCGCGCAGCACCAGCTTTTTCTGGCGCAGGTCGAAAATCCATAGCCGGCGGGCCGTGGACGGTTGCGAATAGTCGATCACCGCCAGGTGGCGGGCCTGTCCAGCGCCGTTGGCAACTGCGCACTGCATCGCACTCAGGGCACTTTTCAGCGCCTGGGGATTGAGTTCCGGCGCGGCGTGGGCGAGGCTGTTGTAAAGAGGCTGGGTCTTGGGCTTTTCGGCCAGCGCGGGGCTGCACACGACGCCCAGGCTGGTCATGACCAGGCAAAGTCGGCGCAAGTAGGCCGATACAGGCGAAAACAGCTTATGGTGGCGTTCGTTTGCGGCATCCCGTCCGGTTTCGTTTGTCTGCATGATGGCGGATCGTACCTGTCGCAAAATTCACCGTCAACGAGACGGCCATGGATTGGAGTAAAGCAGTTGTTTAAAAAGCCCGCATGTTACCTGAGCCTTTTATTGCTCGTTGCGCCATTGGTCGCTACGGCCGATGACGGCGATCCGGGGCAGGCGCAAACCACGCTGGCGCAGCTGTCGGTCAACTGCCCTGAGTTGGCTGCAAGCGTTGATTTTCCGACAGTCATGAGCTTGCAGTCCCTGTACCAGCAAAACGCAGGCCAGGCGATCTGGATGGACGATGAGCGGTTACAGGCGCTACAAATCCAATTGCAACAACTGGCGGATGATGGAATGGATCCGGCCCGCTACAGCCTACCGGGCCAGGGCGCCTATTCGAATGCGGCGTGTACCGACATCGCCATCAGCCAACGCTACCTGCAAGCCCTGCATGATTTGCGCTTCGGTTATCTGCCACAGAACCGCCTGGAGCCGATCTGGAAAGCCAATCCGCAATTGCCGGATCGTCGATCCATGGTGCTGCACTTCGCCATCGCGGGCCTGCACAATCCGGTAGAGGCTTTCGAACTGGCTCGGCCGAGCCTGACGCTCTATCGCAACCTGCGCGAGCTTTACGCCCGGCAGCGGCAGCAACCCCTGGCGGACTGGCAATCGGTGCCCGGCGGTCCGCTTTTGCAGCCCGACAAGCGCGACGCCCGCGTCCCGGCACTCGCCCGGCGCTTGTTCAACGAAGGCTACCTGAGCGTGCCGCCACTCGATGCCGATGAGCATTACAGCCCGAGCCTCGTGGACGCGATGAAGAATTTCCAACTTGACCATTCGCTACAAGCGGATGGGGTAGTGGGCCCCTGGACCGTCTCCGAGCTCAACATCAGCCCGGCCATGCGTCGCGAGCAGTTGCGCATCAACCTGGAGCGCATGCGTTGGTTGGCCCAGGACCTGGAGCCGGACAGCGTGCTGGTCAACGTGGCGGCGGCGCAACTGACGGTTTACCAGGGCGGCGCTCCAGTGTGGCAAACCCGCACCCAGGTGGGGCGTGCCGAACGCCAGACGCCGCTGATCAAATCGCGTATCACCCGCCTGACGCTGAACCCCACCTGGACGATCCCGCCGACCATCATGCGCGAGGACAAACTGCCCGAAATCCGTCGCGACCCGGAATTTCTCACTCGGCACAATCTGCGCGTGCTCGATCGGGACGGCTTGCCGGTGGCAGCGGAGAGTATCGACTGGGAGCACCCCGGCGATCTCATGCTGCGCCAGGATGCCGGCTCGAAGAATCCCTTGGGCAAACTGGTCGTGCGCTTTCCCAACCCGTTTTCCGTGTACCTGCACGACACGCCCAGCCAGGCTTTGTTCAGCAAAGGCCCGCGGGCCTTCAGCTCTGGCTGTGTGCGCATCGAGCAGGTCATGCACATGCGGGACTTGCTCGTAACCCCGGCCGAACGCAAGCGGACCGACACGCTGCTGGCAAGCGAGCTGACCCATGAATTCAGGCTGGCCAAGCCCGTGCCGATCCTGCTGGGCTATTGGACAGTGCAAGCGGACAGCCAGGGCCGGGCGGTGTATATCCCGGATATCTACCAACGTGATATCGCCCTGTCTGCCGCTGACCGCCGTGCGCTCTGAGCACAGGGGGCTCAGGCGCAGGCCGCTTCGCCCGTTACATGGACTGTCTCGTCAGTTGTCGAAAAGAGCCGTTGGCCAAGGGCCTCTGCCGTTTGCAGATGCAGCTTCGGATCGAGGCTTTCCGATTCGAGCAATCTGTCGGAGCTCACGACGTGGGCGCCGCAGTAGTCGAAGATGCCGTGTTCGATTTGCGTGACCATCGCCTTGTCGTAGCCGTGGCGTTCGAAACTGCCGGCATCTGCGCCGCCGACGCCCACCAAATGAACCCGCAGCCGCTGGAGTTTCTGGACAAATGGTTGACCGGGGATGTAATCGAACGCCCAGCCGTTGGAAAATACCCGGTCGATCCATCCCTTGAGCAATGCCGGCATCGACCACCAGTAGATCGGGTACACCACGACCAATGCGTCGGCACGGTCGATCCGGGCCTGCTCGGTCAGAACATCGGCGGGCGGTGCTGCAACGCGCCGATGAACCGCACCGTCGGCGTAATCAAAGCGTGGGTCGAATCCTTCGGCCGCCAAATCGGCTATCTCGAACGTATCCGTCGGATTGGCTTGATTGATCCCGTTGCCAATGGCTTGGGCGAGGGCATGGGTCAAAGAACCCGGGTTATGGTGAGCAACAACGATAACGGCATGCATATGGATTTCCTCTGGTATCGCGCATTAACAAGCGCGTATGATCAGCTAAGTTACTGAACGTAAGTTACCGTTGGTATAGTTAACATGTCAACCCACGAAGAAAATGGGCGCCCCGGCGCTGCACCCCGGCGGCGGCTATCGCGCGCCGACAGGCAGCGGCAGCTGTTGGAAGTTGCCTGGCGCATGGTGCGCGAAGAAGGCAGCGAGGCGCTGACCCTGGGCCGCCTGGCGGAACAGGCTGGCGTGACCAAACCCATCGTTTACAACCACTTCATCACGCGATCAGGGCTACTGGCCGCGCTTTATCAGGATTTCGATGTCCGTCAGACCGCATTGATAGGTGCCGCGATCGACGCCAGCGAGCCGGATCTGGAAAGCCGCGCGCAGGTGATTGCTTGCTCGTTTGTGGATTGCGTGCTGCTTCAGGGAAGGGACATACCGGGCGTCAGCGCGGCGCTGAGCGGCACGCCTGAACTTGAGTCCATAAAAAGGGAATGTGAACGAAGCTTCCTGGAAAAATGCCGATCAGTCCTCGAACCCTTCGCCGGAACCGGACGCCTTTCCCAAGCGAGCCTGCGGGCGATGCTGGGGGCGGCGGAGGCGTTGTCCGATGCGGCGGCCAATGCAGAGGTCAGCGCGGAGGAGGCCAAGCGGGAGTTGTTCCTGACCATCGTTGCGATGGTCGAGCGGGCTGCCGGAAATGCCTCAAACTGATCAACCGCTATCGCGAGCAGGCTCGCTTTCATAAGTCTTGTGAACGGAACAACCCCATGTGGGAGCGAGCCCGCTCGCGATGGCGGCAGCACATTCAACCTCTCTCCAAGAAAAAACGAACCCCAGGCTCCTTTTTCGGTTCTTAACTGATGTCCCTTGATAACAGGGACATCAGGCGGGGCCGCGGTCTTGCCCACCAAACACTGCGATCAAAGGAGGCGACATGCCCAACTCCTTCCATTCGCCCTGGTGGAAGAACGCTGTGATCTACCAGGTTTATCCTCGCTCTTTTGCCGATGCCAACGGCGATGGCATTGGCGATCTTCCCGGTTTGACGGCACGTCTGGACCATCTGCAACGTCTGGGCGTCGATGCGTTGTGGCTGTCGCCGGTGTACCGCTCGCCGATGTGTGACGCAGGCTACGACATCTGCGACTACACCGATGTCGATCCGCTCTTCGGCAACCTGGCCGACCTCGACGCATTGATTGCCCAGGCCCACGAACGAGGCTTGAAGGTCCTACTCGACTTCGTGCCCAACCATACGTCCGACCAGCATCCCTGGTTCCTCGAATCACGTTCCAGCCGCGACAACCCCAAGCGCGACTGGTACATCTGGCGCGACCAGCCCAACAACTGGCGGGCCTCGATCGATGGCGGCAGCGCATGGACCTGGGACGAGACCAGCCAGCAGTACTACTTGCATTTTTTTTTGCCGCAACAACCGGATCTCAATTGGCACAATCCCGAAGTCGTGGCCGCCATGCACCAAGTCCTGCACTTCTGGCTCGAGCGCGGCGTGGACGGGTTTCGCGTCGACGTGGTGCATTGCGTCGGCAAGGACCCGAGTTTCGCCGACGACCCGCGCTGCATGGCCGGTGAAACGATGGTCAAGATCAACGACCAGCCCTATAGCCATGAAGTGTTGCGAGGGTTGCGACGCCTCGTTGACAGCTACCCCGGCGAGCGGGTGCTGATCGGTGAGGTGAACATTCGCTCCACGGCGCAGGTGGCGGCCTACTACGGCGCCAGTGACGAATTGCACATGTCATTCAATTTTCCACCCCTGGACGCCCCCTGGGACCCGGTGGTGTTTCGCATGTGCATCCGCGAGGTGGAAAACGACCTCGGCCCCTTGCAGGCCTGGCCCACGTGGGTGCTGTCCAACCACGACAACAGCCGTCACCGCAGTCGCTATGGTGGCTCGTTGCGCCGGGCGAGGGCCGCGGCAGTGATGCTGCTGACGCTGCGGGGCACACCCTTCATCTACCAGGGCGAGGAATTGGGGCTGGAAGACACCCAAGTAACCGCCCAGACCCGCGTCGATCCTGGCGGGCGGGACGGCAGCCGGGCACCGTTGCCGTGGACGTCCCAGGCGCCGCACGGTTGGTCGGGGCAGGCGCCGTGGTTGCCATTTGCAGCAGACGCCGACGTGTTGTCGGTGGAGTCGCAGGAACGTGCCACCGATTCGGTGTTGGCCCTTTATCGCCGTTTGCTCGCCTGCCGTCGCAATAGCCTGGCGCTGCGCCTGGGCGGCTGGGAAGAACTGCCGTCCCATCCACAAGTGCTGGCCTATCGTCGCCATTGCGAAGGCGACGAGCGCCTGGTCTGCATCAACTTTGCCGACAACGAACACACCTTTCCTTTGGCCGATCCCTGGCGGGTGGAAGTCGCCAGTGATGGGGCGGACGAAGGCCAGCCGTTCAGCGGCCTTCTGGCTGCCGAGCAGGCCGTGATCCTGTGTCGATAAGGAGTGATCAATGAAAGCCAATTGGCACCGAAACACTTTGATCTATCAGATCGATCCATCCTTGTTCTACGACAGCAACGGCGATGGCCGGGGCGACCTTAAGGGCATCATTCGCCAGCTCGACTACCTTCAGGCGTTGGGCGTCGGTGCGCTCTGGCTGATGCCGCTGTATCGGTCACCGTTCAAGGACGCCGGTTATGACGTCAGCGATTTCATGGCACTGGACCCGCGCTTTGGCAGCGAAGAAGACTTGCGCCAGTTGATCGTCCAGGCCGGTGAGCGCGGCATTCGAGTGATCCTTGAATTGGTGGTGCAGCACACCAGCGATCAGCACCCCTGGTTCCTTCGCGCGCGGCGGGACAAGGACAGCGTCTATCGAGATTATTATCTGTGGTCCGACACGCCGGTGGACGATGGCAACCAGCCAATCTTCCCATCGGTGGAGGACAGTATCTGGCGCTGGGACGAACAGGCCGGACAGTACTATCGACACCTGTTCTACCGCCATGAGCCGGACCTCAACCTGGCGAACCCTCGCGTGGTCGAGGAGATCGAGCGCATCATGGTCCATTGGCTCGAGCTGGGCATCGCCGGCTTTCGTCTCGATGCCGCTTCACACTTGGTAGAACAGGCTGGCGGCGGCAATGAAGAGCAGGGCGTCTGGGTGCTCGACCGATTCTACAAATGCATGACCCGCATCAACCCCGAAGGCGTGCTGATGGGCGAAGTGGATGTCGAGCCGGAGCGCTTCAGCCACTATTTCGGTACCGGGGAACGCTTGGGCCTGGTCTTGGATTTCTGGGTCAACAATCATCTGTTCCTGGCACTGGCCCGTGGCGAGGCCGAGCCTTTGCAGCGGGCCATCATCCGGCGTCCGGCGCCACCGGATGGTGCGAATTACGCGGTCTGGCTGCGCAACCATGACGAACTCGATCTGGAGCGCTTGAGTGAGCAGGAACGCGAGGAAGTGATGCAGGCGTTCGCCCCGGAACCGGACATGCGCCTGTACGGCCGAGGCATCCGCCGGCGCCTGGCACCGATGCTCGGAGGCGATGTCCGGCGCCAGGCCTTGGCCCAGGCATTGTTGTTGTCACTGCCCGGGACGCCGATCGTGCGCTACGGCGAAGAAATCGGCATGGGCGAGGACTTGTCCCGTCCCGAGCGCCTTTCGGTGCGCACGCCCATGCAATGGAGCGACGAGGCCAATGCCGGGTTCTCATCGGCCCAGCGCCTGGCCGCGCCGCTGATCGACGAAGGGCCGTTCGCCTATACGCGACTGAACGTGGAAGCGCAGCTGGATGACCCCGATTCGCTGTTGGCTCGCGCCCGTCGATTGCTGTTGGCGCGCAGGCGGTTGGGTGAAGTGGGCGACGGCAAGGCGCGCCTGTTGACGGTCGATCATCCAGCGGTGTTCGCCATCGCGCATGAATGCAGAGCCACCTCGGTGATGCTGGCGAATCTCGGCACCGACGCGGTCACCGTGCAGTTGCGCGAGCTGGACCTGGAGGGTTTCGAGGAAGTGCTCTCGGACAGCCCGTACCCGGCCCCGGCGCAATCGAAGCTGGCGCTGAACGGATACGGGTATCGCTGGTTCCGGCGCGGTGGCTCAGAACAGTAGGAGCACGAGCGCCAACAACCCGCCACAGGCCAACAGCAGGGCCGACACCTGTGTCGAGCTCAGGGCCAGCGCAGAGTCCCGGGAGCGGCCGTTGAAGCGCCCGCGGGTACGATGCATGGACTCCTGCGGCTCGAACAGATTGTCCGGGCGCTGATTGTCGTCTTCCTCGTTGGTCATTTGCCCCGACCAGGCGTTGCGGGCCAACAGGCGATCGAGCAGCCCAGGCATCAGACTCGTGCCGACAATGGCTTTGAGCGACGCCGCACCCAGCCACAATTCCCTGGGCGTGCGCTTGACCACGCTCAATATCGCCCGGGCGGCCACGTCCGGATCATGAATCGGTGGCACCGGTTGCGGGCGCTTGCCCAGCTTGTTCCGGGCCCAATCGAACTGCGGCGTGTTGATCGCCGGCAGTTGCACCATGCAGACCTTGATTTTGCTGTGCTCATGAAGCAGTTCGCAGCGCAATGAATCGGTAAAGCCACGCACCGCGAACTTGGCCCCGCAATAAGCGGCTTGCAGGGGAATCGCGCGGTAGGACAGCGCCGAGCCGACCTGGATGATCACCCCGCGATTACGTCGTCCCATCAGGTCCAGCGCTGCGAGGGTGCCGTGGACGGTGCCCAGGTAAGTCACCTTCGTGACTCGGTGGATTTCTTCGGCGCTCAACTGACGGATCGGCGAAAACACCGTGACCATTGCGCAGTTGATCCACACATCGACAGGTCCCAGTTCGCGCTCCATCCGCTGGGCCGCTTCGAAGACTGCATCGGCGTCGGCGACATCGACGCTGATCGCCAGGCACGTCGTACCCAATTGGTTCAGTTCTTCTGCGGTAGCCGCCAAGGCTTGTTCGCCCCGGGCCAGCAACCCGACGCGGTAGCCCGCCGCGGCAAACCGGTGGGCGGTCGCACGACCGACGCCGGCGGTGGATCCACTGATGACAACGACAGGTGGGTTTCGCTCATCCATTGCGTTCACATCCGATCAATAGCCTGCGCCCTCTGGCGCTGTTGGTTTCCAATTATTGTGAAAATCCCGGCTGGCGTAGGTTCAGGATTTTTTGCGGTCGGGCTCTCAGGGTTGCACTTATATGAAGCCGTCGGTGCCCGATCGCACCATCGCAAGGCAAAGGAACAGGCGGATGTCGCCCACGGGTTTCGGGTAGCCGAGCTGACCCCTTCGCGAGCTAGCCCGCTCCCACAAGGGGCTGGCGGCGAATATGCGATTGTTGATGAGGTTTGGCACGCTCGCTGCAAGACCTTGTCCAGGCCCACCGTGAACACAATCGAGTGGGCAGCTCCGTCGGTCAACGAAGATCGAGCGCCAGCAGGCCGGGGGATAACGGTAGATCAGGGCGCAGCCGCCGGGTCGATACCGCACAGAACAGGCAAAGACGCCTGGAACCGCAAGGTTTCAGGCGTCTTTTTTTTGCTTTCAAAAAACCGTGATGGGCTTTTGTCGGGTGCTTTTATGAATTCCAATGTTGCTTCCCTGAACAAACTGCAAACGCTGATCGTGATCGGCAATGGCATGGTCGGCCATCACTGCGTCGAGCAACTGATCGAGCGCGGTGCCCTCAACCATTACCGCGTGCATGTCTTCAGCGAAGAGCCGATGCGGGCCTACGACCGCGTGCATCTGTCCGAATATTTTTCTGGGCGAGACGCCGAATCCCTGGCCCTTGGCGAAGCGACGTTGTACCAGACGCCGGGTGTGACGTTGCACCTGGGCGTGCCGGTGTTGGAAATCGACCGCCAGGCGCGTGAGGTGGTCACCGCCACTGAACGCCTCGGCTATGACAAGCTGGTGCTCGCCACCGGTTCCTATCCGTTCGTGCCGCCGATCCAGGGCGCCGAGGGTGATTCTTGCCTGGTCTACCGCACCCTCGAAGACCTCGATGCGATCCGCGCCGCCGCCAGCAACGCCCGTCGTGGCGTGGTGGTCGGTGGTGGATTGTTGGGTCTGGAAGCGGCCAATGCCTTGAAGAGCCTCGGCCTGGAAGCTCACGTCGTGGAATTCGCCCCCCGGTTGATGCCCGTGCAATTGGACGAGCAAGGCGGCCTGGCACTCAAGGCGCGCATCGAGAAACTGGGCGTTGGCGTGCATTTGTCCAAGGGCACCCAATCGATCAGCGCGGGCGAGCAGTACCGTTATCGGATGAACTTCGGCAACGACGATTTCCTCGAAACCGACTTGATCGTGTTTTCCGCCGGTATTCGCGCCCAGGATGCGTTGGCCCGTCAATGCCAATTGCCGATCGGCCCCCGCGGTGGCGTGGTAATCGACGACCATTGCCAGAGCAGCGACCCGGACATTTACGCCATCGGCGAATGTGCGGCGTGGAACGGCAGCATTTTTGGCCTGGTCGCGCCGGGCTACCAGATGGCCCGCAACGTCGCGTCGCGCCTGTGCGGCGAAGCCGGCGAGGCGTTTACCGGCGCGGACATGTCCACCAAGCTCAAACTGCTGGGCGTGGACGTCGGCTCCATCGGCGACGCACACGGCAACACGCCGGGTTCGCGCAGCTTCCAGTTCATCGACGAAACCAGCGCCAGCTACCGTCGCCTGGTAATCGACGCTGACGGCAAGCGCGTGATCGGCGCGGTGCTGGTAGGCGACAACAGCTACTACGACACCTTGCTGCAGTACATGCAGAACGGCATCGCGTTGCCCAAGGACGCCGCCAGCCTGATCCTGCCATCGTCCGAAGGCGCCCCGACACTGGGCCCGGCGGCTTTACCCGAATCCGCCACCCTCTGCTCGTGCCACAACGTCACCAAGGGGGCGGTCTGCTCGGCCATCGACGGCGGCTGCACCGATCTCGGCCAGCTCAAGTGCGACACCAAGGCCGGCACCGGTTGTGGCGGCTGCGCGGCGCTGGTCAAGCAAGTCTTCGAGCACGAACTGATCGCCCGCGGCGTCAGCGTCGACAAGAGCCTGTGCGAGCACTTCGCCTATACCCGCCAGGAACTGTATGCCCTGGTGCGCGTAGAAGGCATCATCAGTTTCGAAGAATTGCTCGCCAAACACGGTCGTGGCCACACCGGTTGCGACCTGTGCAAACCGGCCGTGGGCTCGATCCTGGCGTCGTGCTGGAACCAGCCGATCATGGACCCGCACCTGGTGCCGTTGCAGGACACCAACGACACCTTCATGGCGAACATGCAGAAGAACGGCACCTATTCGGTGGTGCCGCGCATCGCCGGTGGAGAAATCACCGCCGACAAACTGATCGCCATCGGCGTGGTCGCCAAGAAATACGACCTTTACACCAAGATCACTGGCGGACAGCGCATCGACCTGTTCGGCGCGCAGCTGCACCAGTTGCCGGACATCTGGGCCGAATTGATCGAAGCTGGGTTCGAAACCGGCCACGCCTACGGCAAATCCACGCGCACGGTAAAATCCTGCGTGGGCAGCACCTGGTGCCGCTACGGCGTGCAGGACAGCGTGCAAATGGCCCTGACCATCGAGGATCGCTACAAAGGCCTGCGCTCGCCCCACAAGCTCAAGTTCGCGGTGTCTGGCTGCACCCGTGAGTGCGCCGAAGCCCAGAGCAAGGACGTCGGCGTAATCGCCACCGAAAAAGGTTGGAACCTCTATGTGGCCGGCAACGGCGGTATGCGTCCGCGTCACGCCGAACTGTTCGCCACCGACCTGGACGATGCGACGCTGATCCGTTACATCGACCGCTTCCTGATGTTCTACATCCGCACCGCCGACAAGCTGCAACGCACCTCGGTGTGGCGCGAGAGCCTGGAAGGTGGCCTGGACTATCTCAAGGACGTGATCATTCACGACAGCCTGGGCCTGGGCGCCGAGCTCGAAGCGCAGATGCAACTGGTGGTCGATCGCTACGAATGCGAATGGGCCAACGCCCTGAAGGACCCGGAAAAGCTCAAGCGCTTCCGCACCTTCGTCAACGACAAGCGCGGCGATCCAGACGTTCATTTCGTCCGTGAACGCGGCCAGCGCCGGCCGGTGCATGCCGGCGAACTTCACTTGATTCCCGTCACCGAGGAGGTGCTCTGATGAGCCAGCCAAACGTCGTTCGTATCGCCCAAGAATCCGTGCAATGGCGTGCCCTGTGCAGCCGCGAGGACCTGGTGCCCAACTCCGGCGTGGTCGCCTGGCACGACGGCAGCCAAGTGGCGCTGCTCTATCTCCCAGAGCATGCGGACAAGCCACTGTACGCCGTCGATAATCGCGATCCGAAGTCCGGCGCCAACGTCATCGGCCGCGGCCTGTTGGGCAATATCAAGGGCGAACTGGTCATTGCCTCGCCGATGTACAAACAGCATTTCCGCCTGGAAGACGGCCTTTGCCTGGAGTACCCGGAGCAGCGCTTGCGCGTCTGGCCGGTGCGCTTGAATGGCGATGTGGTGGAGATTGGCGAGGGCTATTAGCTTGCCTGATTGTGGCGAGGGGATTTATCCCCGCTCGGTTGCGTAGCGACCGTAAGATTTTTTGGGCCGCTGCGCAGCCCAGCGGGAGCAAGCTCCCTCGCCACGACAGCGGCCACTTTGTTTGAGATTGGGGATTAGTAATGAAGACCGCCGCGCAACTGGTAAGGCTCAAGAGCGTACAGAACCAGCAGGTCCACAGCATCGCACCGGATCAGACCGTGCTCGAAGCGTTGCAGATCATGGCCGAGAAAAATGTCGGTGCGCTGCCGGTGATCGAAGGCGGGCAGGTGGTGGGGGTGTTCAGCGAGCGGGACTACGCGCGCAAGATGGTCCTCAAGGGCCGTTCATCCGTGGGCACTGCGGTGCGCACCATCATGAGCACGCCGGTGATCACCGCCGACAGCCAGCAGAGCATCGATCGCTGCATGGCGGTCATGACCGACAGCCACCTGCGGCACTTGCCGGTGCTGGATAACGGTGAGCTGATCGGGCTGTTGTCCATTGGCGACCTGGTCAAGGAAGCGATCGTCGAACAAGCGGACCTGATCCGGCAGTTGGAGCATTACATTCGCGGGCATTGAGCACCTGCTGTGCCCTTGTGGCAAGAGAGCCTGAAAGCCATTCAATCGCTTCCGTGCTGGGCCGCATCAGCGCTTGGCCGGTGCTGGCGCAATAATTCGATTTGTTGGGCGGGAATCAAGGTGCGCAAGGATTTATAGAGGGCGCGGGTTTCCAACAGGTTCCACACGCGCAACATGGTTTCCAGCGCATCGAGGGGTTTGCTGATGAAGTCGCGCGCGCCCAGCGCCAGGGCACGCAGGCGGGTGTCGCGGGTCGCGTCGGCCGTCAGGACCAGGATCGGCAGGTAATCATTGGCCGGGATCCGCCGGTTGAGCTGCTCAAGCACTGCGAAGCCATCGAACGCAGGCATGTGCAGGTCCAGGATGACCAGGTCCGGCTCGAAACTGTTGAACAGGTCAAGGGTGCGCAGCGGTTCGGTGCTGCTCAGTACATTGTGCAGCCCTTCGCGGGCGAGCAATTGCTCCATCAGATCCAGGTTGGGGCGCTGATCGTCGATGATCAGGATGCGCAGGTCGCGATTCATGCGGACTCCGGTAGATAACGCTCAAGGTGGCCAAGAAAGGCCTGGATATGAATGGGTTTGGTGAGAATCGCCGTGGCGCCGGCGTCAAGCAGGGCCCGGTGGGACAGATCGCTGGCATCGGCGGTGATCATTAACACCGGCGTGTAGGCCGTGGTCGGGGATTGGCGCAGGCGGCGAAGAACTTCCAGGCCATCCAGATCGGGCAATGTCACGTCCAGCAGGATCAATTGCGGCGCGTGCTGGCGAGCCAGGTCGACGCCCATCTGGCCTTGCATGCTGGACAGCAACTGAATGCCTGGACGGCGTTGCATCAGGGTCTCGATCAGGGCGAGGCTAGACAGGTTGTCCTCGATGCACAGCACCTTGCCGTCGAATTCGGTGCGTGGGCGTGCCACTTCCAGCGCAACCATGGGCGGCAGGTGAGCGCCGGATACCCGGGCGCCGGGCAGTCGCAAGGTGAAGCAACAGCCTTGTCCCGGATCGCTGCGCACTTGCAGGCTGCCTTGCATCATCTCCAGCAGGCTCTTGCTCAGCGAAAGGCCGAGCCCGGTGCCTTCGACCTGGGGATCCGCGCCGAGGCGCTCGAATGGCTTGAACAGCTGATCCAACAGCTCGGGGGCGATGCCACGCCCGGTGTCGCTGATGGCGATACTGACATGGGGAGCTTCAGCCGTGACCTCAATGCGTACTTCGCCACCCGGCTGGTTGTATTTGATGGCATTGGACAGCAGGTTCAGCAATACCTGCACCAGGCGCTGGCGATCGGCAAGCACGCCGCTGCCCTCGGGCAGCGATGCAAGCTCGGCCAGATGGATCCCGGCGTCGGCCGCCATCGGCGACACCAGCGTCAACGCCTCGTGCAGCACCGCCGGCAATCCGATCGGTTCGATGTTCAGGGGCAGGCGGCCGGCTTCGATCCGGGCGATGTCGAGTACCTCGTTGATCAACGCCAACAAGTGCTGACCGGCTCGCAGGATGTGGCTGACTTGCGGGCGCTGGCCGGCAATGGAATCCATGTCCAGCAGTTGCGCGAAGCCCAGGATGGAATTCAACGGCGTGCGCAGTTCATGACTCATGCGCGACAAGAACTCACTCTTGGCGCGACTGGCGCTTTCGGCTTCTTCACGGGCCGTGCGCAGGGCTATCTCGGCGGCCCGTCGGTCGGTGATGTCCCGGGTGATCTTGGAGAAGCCTCGCAGGGCGCCGGTGCTGTCGTATTGGGCGGTAATCACCACGCTGGCCCAGAAACGACTGCCGTCCTTGCGGCATCGCCAGCCTTCTTCCATGTAATGACCTTCGCGGGTGGCCGCGAGCAAGGCCATGTCCGGATGCGCCGGGCATTCTTCGGCCAGGTAGAACAACGAGAAATGCCGGCCGAGCACTTCCTGTTCGGTATAGCCCTTGATCCGTTCGGCGCCGACATTCCAAGTGATCACGTGGCCTTGGGCGTCCAGGGCGAAGATCCCGTAGTCCTTCACCCCATCGATGATCAGCCGCAGGCGTTCTTCGTTGTCGCGCAAGGCTCGTTCGCGCTCGGCCAATAATTGCCCAGCCTCCACCAGGCGCGTGCCCAACTGGCCGATCTCATCCCGCTCCGGTGGTTGTGGCAACAGCGGTTGGCCCAGCGCCAGACGCTGGGCGTTGCCTTGCACCTTCTGGACCCGGGCGACGATGCCCTTGGACAGGAACAGCACTGCAACGATGGCGCCGAACAGTCCGCACAGCGCCGCCAGCAGAGTCGCGAACAACAGGCGCATGCGCGTAGCGGAAGCGGCGGCGCTGCGGTCGGTGAGCAGGGCGTCCTCACGGATACGCATGGCGCTGATCTGCTCGCGCAGCACGTCCAGCACTTGTTTGTTTTCGATCAGGATGGCGGTGATGGTCGCAGTGTCGTCGCCTTTGCCGGTGCGCAGGGAGACCAGTCCATTGAGCTTTTCAGTGATCAGCGGCGTGATGGTCTTGAGGTGCTCGCGCATCCTGGCGTCGCGGATATTATGATCCAGGCGTTGCAGTGCGGCCTGGATCTTTGGGGTGGCCTGTTCGTAGCCGGGCAGGAAATCTTCGCGGCGGGTCAGCAGGTAACCGCGCACGCTGGCGGCTGCTTCGGCCAGTAGGGTGTGCACCGCCTGGATGTCGCCCTGTACCAGCAGCACCCGGCGCACATCCTCTTCGGCGCGTGCGGTCTGGCGCTCGGTGATGTAGATCAGCACCAGTGACAGCAACAGGACAACCAGCGGCAGGGAAATCACCACCAATGCCTTGCCCCGCAAGGGCAGGTCGGCCCAGCGACGGGCCGCGAGGATCTTCATGGCCATTGCCCCGACGGTTGCGCGACCAACCCCAGGGCGACACCGCGCACCGCGGCCTGGGTGCGGTCGGCGGCGCCAAGCTTGCCGATGACCCGCTCGACATGGGCCTTTGCGGTGCCGGGGGCGATGCCGAGTTTTTCGCCGATTTCACGATTGCTGAAACCACTGGCGACCAGGCCGAGCACCTGCCGCTCACGGGCGGTCAGGGCCTGGACCTGAGCCGTACCTCCGGCGCCGCGCTCGGCCATGCGCCGCAAGAGGCGCGCGCTGACCGAGCTGTTCAAGGCTTCCTCTCCCTGGGCGACCCTTCTGAGCGCATCGATCAACTCGGCGCGACTGGCATCCTTGAGCAGATAACCGACGGCGCCCGCGCCGATGGCCGCTTCCAGGTGGTCGGGGCTGTCGTCCATGGTGAAAATCATGACCTTGAGCTGCGGCTGGCGTTGTTTCAGGATGCGCGCCGCGCCGAGGCCATTGAGCACCGGCATGCGAATATCCAGGATCGCGATGTCCGGTTGCAGCTGCTGGCACAAATCGAGCGCCTCCTGGCCGTCTCTGGCCTGGCCGACCACCTCGAAGCCCTCGATACCGCAAAGCATTGAAATGAAACCGGTGCGGGTCACTTCGTGATCATCGGCCAACAGCACGCGCAGAGGACGGTTCATGATTGGCCTCCATGGGTTGGCAGGGGCACGCTGGCCAACAGGCGAGTACCACCGTTGCGTTCGCTGCGACAGTCCAGATGGCCTCCCAGAAGGCTGGCACGTTCCTGCATGGCCGCCAGGCCCAGGTGGCTGGAGCCATGGCTTTCGATGGGCGGTTCGAGGGCAAACCCGCGGCCATCGTCCTCGACCCGCAACGTTGCCCGTCCGTCACGCACCACCAAGCCAAGGCAAACATGCCTGGCCTGGGCATGCTTGAGGATATTGTTGATGCCTTCCTGGGCAATGCGGAACAGGGCAATCTCGGCGTTTCCCGACAGCCGCGCGGCGCTGTGCTCGACCCAGTCCACCGTCAGCCCGGCGTCACGCAGGCGATCGGCTTCCTTGTCGATGGCGGTGTACAAGCCAAAATCGTCCAGCACATGGGGGCGAAGGCCGCCGATCAACTGCCGGCTCTCGCCGACGCAACGCTGGGCCAGGTCGAGGATGGCCTGGTGTTCGCTGTCCAGCGTCGACGACAGCGGCGGGCAGCGGCCGGCGAAACCTTGCAGGCGCTGATGCAGCCCCGCGAGGTTCTGCGCAAGGCCATCGTGAAGGTCATAGGCCACGCGCTTGCGTTCGTCTTCCTGGGCGCTGAACAGCCGATGGACCAGCTCGGACATGGTCCGCTCACGGGCTTGCAGCGCCTGGAGCAGCCGGCTGTTTTCCAGGTGCGCCGCCAGCAGCGTCGCAAGCAATTGCAGCGACTCGATGTCCTCGTTGTCGGGAGCCCCGAGGGGCACGCTGTTACCCAGCAGCAGGGCACCGAACACGATGCCGTCCGCGCCCCGCAGCGGCACGCGCAGAACCTGCGCCAGGGTTTTCCCCGGACAGTCCAACCACTGCGGTTCTGGCGCCGACGGCTGCGCGAGCTGGGCAAGCAAGTCGAGCCCATCGCCGCTGCCGTGACTGGCAACGGTTTGCAACGTGGCTTGCGGCGTCCACTCCAGCAACAACCCATGGTCCATGGCGACGAATGCGCACGCTCGCTGCACCGCGCGCTCGCGCATTTGCGCCAAGGGCAGGCGGGTCAATTCGTGCCCGGTGCCCAACAGAAGGCCCAAACGTGCCGCGCGGCTTTGCGACTGGCGGTATTGGCTGCGAATCGCCAGGGCGCTGCCAGGGTCGTGGGGTGGGCTTTGCATGGGGGAACTCCAGCGTAGACGTGAACCGGCCTGGTTCGCGATGGCGACATTAGACCTTGGGATCGGCACCTGGCCTATCTGCCGAATGGCATAGGCGATCAACACCGGTTGGCCGATGGCGAGCGCTGCGGGGATCGGCAAAGTGGGGCCATTGAAACCCAAAGGACCACAACGATGAAAATGAAAACCTGTGCCATCGCCGCTTTTTTCGTGCTGGCTGCTCCCTTTGTCCAGGCTGCGGAGACCGCGCCGTTCGTCTATCGCACCGTCGTCGAGCAACCGCAAAAGCAAACCGACCGGGAAATAGCGGGGCTTTTCGACCGCTGGAACGCAGCACTGCAAACCGGCAGCGCCAGCGCGGTGACCGCCCTCTACGCGCCGGATGCGGTATTGCAACCGACTGTTTCCAACAAGGTGCGCAGCACACCGGACCAGATCCAGGATTACTTCGTGCACTTCCTGGCGGCCAAGCCGGTCGGGGTAATCAACTACCGGGAGATCCGTCACCTGGGCGCCGACGCTGCGATGGACAGCGGGGTCTACACGTTCACGCTGACCCAGGCCGACGGTTCCAAGCGAGAGGTCCAGGCGCGGTACACCTTCCTCTATGAACGACTCGACGGGCAGTGGAAAATCATCAACCATCACTCATCGGCCATGCCTGAAGTGCCCAAGACCCTCCACGCCAGCCATTGAGACCGCCGGTGCCTTTGTCATATGTCAGCCCCGGCACCGTCGGCACATCCCATTCTGCGCCAAGGTGTGCGCGCCAATATCGAGAACGTCGCGGATAAACGGTATTGAAGTTCGGCGGGGGCTTCGGATGACAGTGAGCCGGGGTTGACGCTGCGACGCCTCGGACTTATCTGGTTTCGGCGACCGTGGATTTTTGAATGTGGTTCTCTGAAGTGGAGGTATATCCGTTACCAGGATGACGAATATACAAACCGGCCAAGAGCAGCCTCAACCACCCCGAAACAGATCCCGCGAGTCCAGCAACCGCCAGGCAATTTCAGGCCGCTTCTCCAGCCCCCGGCGAATCGCAGCCGGGATCGACTGGCGAATCTTGCGGCACAGCCCCGCCTGCTCCTGGAATTCGATGGCAATACCGCGCATCGTCCGAACCTCGTTATAGCCGGGCTCGATGGTTACCCGCACACCCAGGTTCTCGAACAGCCGCTGCTGCAACCGTTCAAGCTCGTCCAGGCTCTGGATATTTTCCAGTCGCTCAAGCAGGCGTTTCTCTTCCTGGCGATTCAGGCAAAGGATGCGCAGATCGCTGCCCGGCGTTTGCAGCAACGCATCACGCCCGCAATCACAGACACCAGGCGGGCAGGGGGGACGGATGGGCATCGACGCGGTCATGGGCTCCACAAGCTCTGCAACACGACAAACCGCCTTCGGCGTAGGGACGATCCAGGCAATGTGATGCCTGACGGCGTGTCGGTCAACCCTTCGGGAAGGCCGCCTGTCCGCACTCCATGGGGGCCGCTCGTCAGTTTCGCCAGGATCCGATCAAATTTTCCAAGGCCAGGCGTGTTCAAGAAGACAGACACGTCGCGGCCCGCTTCGTCAGCGGGCCGCGCCTGGAAAAAAGGAGAACCCATTTGATGCAACCCAATCCGTCTACCTTGCCGCTGCTGGAGGAGCTACTGATGGCCCGTGGGCCCGGCGGGCAGGAGCATGAAGTGCGCGACATCTGCCTTCGGGAGCTGAAACCGCATTGCGACGAAACCTGGGTCGACCCGGCGGGCAATGTCATCGGGCTGATCAAGGGCGCCCGGCCGGACACGAAGCCGCATCAGTCGATCCGGATCATGGCGCACCTGGACGAGATCGCCATGCTGGTCAAGCGCATCGAGTCTGACGGCACGTTGCGAGTGGTGGCCCTGGGCGGTGCCAATCCGATCAACTTCGGGGTCTGCCCAGTGGACATTCTTGGCGACCAGGATTTCATTCCTGGCGTGTTGTCGTTCGGGTCGATGCACAGCACCGGTGAAACCCACCAGGGCGCGGACGTGTTGTCGGGAAACGTGAATTGGGGTGACGTCCATGTGATTACCCGTCGCACGAGCGAGCAATTGCAGGCCCATGGGGTACGCCCCGGCACGCGGGTGGTGTTGAGCCAGCACTGGCGACGACCGTTCCGGGTCGGCGACGCCATCGCCGCGCATTTCCTGGACGACCGCGCGCCCATGGTGGCTGCGCTCCAGGCCGCCACGCTCTTGGCCGAGCGCCGTAAAGAGCTGCCGCACGACGTTTATTTTGTTTTTACCACCCAGGAAGAAGAGTCCAATGCCGGCGCCCTTTATGCCGCCAGCCATTTGCCCGGGGACGCCACGGTGGCGGTCGAGGTCGGCCCCGTGGTCGCGGAATACGCGACCCGATTGGGCGTCGATCCGATCATCAACACGGGTGACAAGAATGGCTGTTACCACCGTGGGCTCGTCGACCAGCTGTACCAGGCCGGTAAACGCAGCGGGCTGACACCACAATTTGCCTTGTTGGCGGATTTCGCCAGTGACGCCAGTGCGATCATGAGCAGCGGGGCGTCCGCCCAAGGCGGTTGTATCGCAATCCCGACCGAAAATACCCACGGCTATGAGCTGATCGTGGAAGGCAGTATCGAGGCTTGCGCGGTGACATTGCTGGAATTCTTGTTGAATCGACGTAGTGCCTGACGCCACGGGGATCAATGTGGGAGCGAACCTGCTCGCGAAGGCGGCGGCCCATCCAATATTGCATTGGCTGATACACCGCATTCACGAGCAGGCTCGCTCCCACAAGGGTTTGGTTACAGCCCCAGCTCAGAAAGGCCTGGGTGATCGTCCGGCCGACGGCCCAGCGGCCAATGGAATTTACGTTCGCTTTCCTTGATCGGCATGTCATTGATGCAGGCGTAGCGGTTGGCCATCAGGCCGTTCTCATCGAATTCCCAGTTTTCATTGCCGTAGGAGCGGAACCAGTTGCCCGAGTCGTCGTGCCATTCATAGGCGTAGCGCACGGCAATACGGTTGCCAGTAAAGGCCCAGAGCTCCTTGATGAGCCGGTAGTCGAGTTCCTTGGCCCACTTGCGGGTCAAAAAGGCCTTCGCTTCTTCCCGGTTATGGGCGAATTCAGCGCGGTTACGCCATTGAGTATCGAGAGTGTAGGCCAGCGATACTTTCTGCGGGTCACGACCGTTCCAGCCGTCTTCGGCCAGGCGAACTTTTTCGATAGCAGTTTCACGGGTGAAAGGTGGCAGCGGTGGGCGAACTTCGGCAGAGGACGACATGGCCAATCTCCAGATAATGAACGTGGGTTGCACGATTGCTTTACAGCGAGGGTCTTTACGAGCGGTCCTGCGGTTTACACGTGTTGCTTATTCAATCGCCAATAACATCTTCAGGACGTCTTGGGCCTGATCGGCAGCATCGTGATCGCCCATGACGAGCGCGAGGGTAATGGCGCCGTCAATCAGGATGAGCAGCTGTCGGGCAAGCACGTGCGGCTGCTCAATACCCTGTTCGGTACACAAGCGGGTCACATAGTCGAGCAATGCCTGTTTGTGCATTTTCGCAACCTGGCGGACCGGATCCTGAGGGTCGCCGGTTTCGCCGCTTGTGTTGATGAATGCACAACCACGGAAGCCTTCGCTCTGGAACCAGCCCTTGAGCACGGGAAACAGGCTGAGCAAACGTGCGAGGGGCGTCGGCGCCTTGCCCACTTCGCTGCTGAACCACTGCATCCAGCGTTCATCACGGCGCTTGAGCGCCGCGACGACGAGCTCCTCCTTGTTGGCGAAGTAGCGGTAGATACTCTTCCTGGAGACGCCGGCGGTTTTTACCAGAAGATCCATGCCGGTGGCCGCGATGCCACTTCTGTAGATCAACTTTTCGGCGACATCAAGGATGATGTCTCGTGTTTCAGTGCCAGTGATTTCGTTCATGCGACTTAAAGTAGAACGGTCATTCTCCTTGGTCAAATATTTTTTCATCTCCACGGGGAGACCCCAAGCCACGCGTCATGGTGTAAGCTCATCGGTTCTTCGGAATCGACTTTTTGCGAGCCCTATGCCGTCGCTTTTCAAACGTTCCTTGCTGCCCAAGCTGCGCAGCTTTCCACTCACCGCCGACGCCGTGACGATCCTCGACGGTGCCGCCGAGTTTCGCCGTTGCCTGCTTGAGAAAATCGCCCAGGCCACCCAGCGCATCTACATCGTCGCCCTCTACCTGCAAGAGGACGAGGCCGGCCAGGAAATCCTCGATGCTTTGCATGCCGCCAAAACCGCACGTCCCGAACTGGACATTGCGGTGGTGGTGGACTGGTTGCGGGCGCAACGTGGGCTGATCGGGGCCAAAAAACAGCCGGGCAACTCGGCGTGGTATCAAAAACAGACCCGCGCCCATGCCAGCGAAGTGCCGATCTACGGCGTGCCGGTGCAGACCCGCGAGCTGTTCGGGGTACTGCACCTCAAAGGCTTCGTGATCGACGACTGTGTGCTCTACAGCGGTGCGAGCCTCAACAACGTCTACCTGCACAAGTTCGACAAGTACCGCTACGACCGTTATCACCTGCTGCAGAACGCCCCGCTGGCCGACTCGATGCATCATCTGGTGCAACATGGCCTGATCGCCTCCAGGGCCGTGCATCGCCTTGACCTGCCGGACCTGCCCAGCACCCGCAGTTTGCGCAAGGACATCGGCGACCTGCGCAGCCGCCTCAAGTACGCGGCCTACGACACCACGGCGGGCAGCCTCGACAAGAATGGCCTGTCGGTGAGCCCGTTGCTGGGCGTCGGCAAGAACAACCCGCTGAGCAGGGTGATCGGTGAACTGATCGCCGGCAGCCGCAAGCAACTGACCATCTGCACGCCATATTTCAACCTGCCATTGGCTGTGACGCGGGAAATCAACCGTGCCCTGGCTCGCGGCGTGCGAATCGACATCATCGTTGGCGACAAGACCGCCAACGATTTTTATATTCCTGCGAGCGAGCCGTTCAAGATCATCGCTGCGTTGCCCTACCTGTACGAAATCAGCCTGCGTCGCTTCGCCAAGCGGCACCAGCGCTACATCGACAGCGGCCAGTTGAACCTGCACCTGTGGCGAGACGGCGACAATACCTACCACCTCAAGGGCATGTGGGTGGACGAGCGCTATACCTTGCTCACCGGCAACAACCTCAACCCACGGGCGTTTCGCCTGGACCTGGAAAATGCCCTGTTGCTGGACGATCCCAAGGGCGAGTTGTCGGGACCGCGCCAGGCCGAGCTCGAACGGATCTATCGGCACACCCAGCGAATCGAACGCTACCTGGACCTGGAAACCCTGCCGGATTACCCCGCAGCGGTGGGCAAGTTCCTCAAGCGCGTCAGCCGGGTGCGAATAGAGCGTCTGCTTTACCGGATCCTGTGAAAACCCAGGCCATGTCGGAAAAAGACACCATCTCGGTCCAGTTGGTGCGCGAAGCACTGCTGCAAAGCTGTGCCCCTGGCGCTGCGACCGACGAGGTGCTGCGCAAAGTGGGCATCGACCCGGCGTTGCTCGGCGATGCCCAGGCGCGGGTCCCGGCCCATGCCTATGCGCAGCTTTGGCGCCTGCTGGCGAGGCGCCTGGATGATGAATTTTTCGGCATGGACCCGCGCAAGCTCAAGTCCGGCAGCCTGGCCTTTCTGTGCCGCTGCGCCATGGCCCAGCCGACATTGGCGTCCGGGCTGACGGCGGGGCTGGGGTTCCTTTCGCTGATGCTCGAACACCTGCCGGCGCAATGGGCTCGCCAACAAAGCCTGGCGGAAATTGTCCTGCTCGAAGAAGACCAGACACCGCGCCGGGCCTTCACGTATTTCACCTATTGGATGATCGTCCATGGCGTGGCCTGCTGGCTGGCCGGGCGACGCATTCCGATCCTGTCCGTCGAGTTGCGGTGCCCGCAGCCCGACTTCTGTGATGATTACCGCGTCATGTTCTCCCAGAACCTGCGCTTCGACCGGCCCCGTACGCGGATGATCTTTTCCGCCGACTGCCTGGACCTGCCCATCCGCCGCAGTCCCGAGGAGCTCAAGCGCTTCCTGGCCCAGGCACCGGCGAATATCCTGGTCAAGTACCGCGACCCGCAAAGCCTCTCCAGCCGCATTCGCCATGACCTGCGCCAGCTGCCCGCCGAGCAGTGGCCGGAAACCGAGGCCCTGGCCCAGCGGTTATGCGTTTCCGCCTCGACCCTGCGCCGACGCCTGGCAGAGGAGGGGCAAACCTACCAGGGCCTCAAGGACGGCGTCCGCAAGGAACTGGCCATTGCCTGGCTGGCCGAACCTTCCATCAGTTTCGTGGAAATCGCCTCGCGCCTGGGGTTCGCCGACGCCAGTTCGTTCTACAAGGCGTTTCGCAAGTGGTCCGGGTCCAATCCTGGGCACTATCGCAGCTTGATTCTCAACGAGGCGGGCTGACGGCCCGCACAGCCAACGCCTACTTTGGTCCATGGCCAAACCAGTCAAGCAACTTGAAGGCTTTGACCATTGCCGCGCCGCCTCTTCGGCGCGAGTATTTCCCTGCTATTCACGGTTCCCCCCACCAATAAAAAGTACAGAGGGATTCTGGTCATGCGCGATTATTCGTCCGCCACGTCGCAGTTCGATTACCTGAACACCGTCAATGCCTCGTTGCACGGCTCGCTCGAAGCGCTCAATGCCTGCGTCGAATGCTGCGACAGGCACACCTTGCCGGGGCGCATCGCCTTGTTTTGGGAGGGCCGTGACGGCAGTGACGCGACCTGGACTTACCGTGACCTGCAGGACAACGCGGCGCGCTTCGCCAATTTCCTGCGCGCCCAGGGCGTCGGCAAGGGTGACAGGGTGGCCGGCCTGTTGCCGCGCACTGCCGAATTACTGATCGTGGTGCTCGCCACCTGGCGCATCGGCGCGGTGTACCAGCCGCTGTTCACCGCGTTCGGCCCGAAAGCCATCGAACACCGCCTCGGCAGCTCCGGGGCACGGGTTGTGGTCACTGACGCCGTCAACCGTCCAAAACTAACTGAGGTTGCTGATTGCCCCATCGTCGTCACGGTCGGCGGGAAAAAGGGCGAGGGCATCGTTCGTGGCGATTTCAGCTTCTGGGCCGAAGTCGCCAATCAGCCCAACCAGTGCGAACCCCTGATGCTGACTGGCGAAGACCCCTTCCTGCTGATGTTCACCTCTGGCACCACCGGCCCGGCCAAGGCGTTGTCGGTGCCGCTCAAGGCGATCGTGGCGTTCCAGAGCTACATGCGCGACGCCGTTGACCTGCGCCCCGAAGACGCGTTCTGGAACGTTGCCGATCCCGGCTGGGCCTACGGCATCTATTTTGGCGTGACCGGGCCTTTGGCGATGGGGCATCCGATCACGTTCTACGACGGCCCGTTCACCCTGGACAGCACCTGCCGGGTCATCAATAAATACGGCATCACCAACCTCGCGGGCTCGCCAACGGCCTATCGTCTGCTGATCGCTGGCGGCGAGCAGTTCGCCCGCTCAATCAAAGGCAAGCTGCGCATCGTCAGCAGCGCCGGCGAGCCGCTGAATCCGGAAGTGATCCGCTGGTTCGCCGACAACCTGGACGTGGTGATCCACGACCATTACGGCCAGACTGAACTGGGCATGGTGCTGTGCAATCACCACGGCCTCGAGCATCCGGTGCACCAGGGCGCCGCGGGTTTTGCCTCGCCGGGCCATCGCATCGTGGTGCTGGATGAAAGCAATCAGGAGTTGGGCGTCGGCCAACCGGGCATTCTTGCGGTCGACCGTAGCCAGTCACCCATGTGTTGGTTCGCCGGCTACCAGGGCGGGCCGACCAAGGCCTTCGTCGGCGATTATTACCTGAGTGGCGACACCGTCGAGTTCAATCCGGACGGCAGCATCAGCTTCGTCGGGCGCAGCGATGACGTGATCACCACGTCCGGCTATCGCGTTGGCCCGTTCGATGTGGAAAGTGCGTTGATCGAGCATCCGGCGGTGGTCGAAGCTGCCGTGGTCGGCAAGCCCGATCCGGAACGTACCGAGCTGGTCAAAGCCTTTGTGGTGCTCAGCGCCCAGTACCGCGCCGCGCCAGAGCTGGCCGAAGAACTGCGGCTGCACGTGCGCAAGCGCCTCGCTGCCCATGCGTATCCGCGAGAGATCGAATTTGTCAGCGACTTGCCGAAAACCCCAAGCGGCAAATTGCAGCGCTTTATCTTGCGCAACCAGGAAATCGCCAAAGCTCAAGAGGCTGCGGCGAAGAACGTTTCAGCTTGAATCCAAGGAAACCATGATGCAGATCGACAACAAGATATACCTCGTCAGCGGTGGCGCTTCCGGCCTCGGCGCGGCCACCGGTGAAATGCTGGTCAAGGCCGGCGCCAAGGTGATGCTGCTGGACCTCAACGCCGACGCCGTGGCCGCCCAGGCGCAAAAGCTTGGCTGCCAGAGCGTGGTCGCGGACATCAGCAACGAAGCAGCCGCCGAAGCGGCGGTCAAGGCCACGGTCGATGCGTTTGGTGGCCTCAACGGCTTGGTCAACTGTGCAGGGATCGTGCGCGGCGAGAAGATCCTCGGCAAGAACGGTCCTCACGCCCTCGCCAGTTTCAGCCAGGTGATCAACGTCAACCTGATCGGCAGTTTCAACCTGTTGCGCCTGGCCGCTGCGGCCATTGCCGAAACCGAAGCCAACGCCGACGGCGAGCGCGGTGTGATCATCAATACCGCGTCGGTGGCGGCCTTCGACGGCCAGATCGGCCAGGCAGCCTATGCCGCATCCAAGGGTGCGATCGCCAGCCTGACCCTGCCGGCCGCCCGTGAGCTGGCACGCTTCGGCATCCGTGTGATGACCATCGCGCCGGGCATTTTCGAAACCCCGATGATGGCCGGCATGACCCCGGAAGTGCGCGACTCCCTGGCCGCCGGCGTGCCGTTCCCGCCGCGCCTGGGCAAACCCGCCGAGTACGCGGCGCTGGTCCGGCATATCATTGAAAACAGCATGCTCAACGGCGAGGTGATCCGTCTCGACGGCGCCTTGCGCATGGCCGCCAAATAGGAGGATTTGTCATGTCCCATGATCCAATTGTCATCGTCAGCGCTGTCCGCACCCCGATGGGCGGCTTCCAGGGCGAACTCAAAAGTCTGACCGCGCCGCAGCTGGGTTCCGCCGCCATCAAGGCTGCCGTGGAGCGTGCCGGCATCGCACCGGACGCGGTCGAAGAAGTGTTGTTCGGGTGTGTGCTCGCCGCAGGCCAAGGCCAGGCGCCGGCACGGCAGGCAGCCCTCGGCGCCGGGCTCGACAAATCGACCCGTTGCACCACACTCAACAAGATGTGCGGTTCGGGCATGGAAGCAGCGATCCTCGCCCATGACATGCTCGTCGCCGGCAGCGCCGACGTCGTGGTGGCGGGCGGCATGGAAAGCATGTCCAACGCCCCGTATCTGCTGGACCGTGCTCGCGCCGGCTTGCGCATGGGCCACGGCAAGGTGCTGGACCACATGTTCCTCGACGGCCTCGAAGACGCCTACGACAAGGGGCGCCTGATGGGCACCTTTGCCGAAGACTGCGCCGAGGCCAACGGCTACAGCCGTGAGGCCCAGGATGCCTTCGCCATCGCGTCCACCACCCGCGCGCAACAGGCAATCGAGGATGGCAGTTTCGATGCCGAAATCGTGCCGTTGCAGGTCATGGTCGGCAAGGAACAGGTCACCGTTCGCCACGACGAGCAACCGCCCAAGGCACGCATCGACAAGATCCCCACGCTCAAACCGGCGTTCCGCGAAGGCGGTAGCGTGACGGCGGCCAACTCCAGCTCGATTTCCGATGGCGCCGCAGCCCTGGTGATGATGCGCCAGAGCCAGGCGCAACAGCGCGGCCTCAAACCGCTGGCGGTCATCCATGGCCATGCGGCCTTTGCCGACGCCCCGGGCCTGTTTCCCACGGCGCCGATTGGCGCGGTCAAGAAGCTGATGGGCAAGACTGGCTGGTCGCTGGACGAGGTTGATCTGTTCGAAGTCAACGAAGCTTTTGCCGTGGTGGGCGTGGTAACGATGGACAAGCTGGAAATCCCCCATGACAAGGTCAACGTCCATGGGGGCGCTTGCGCCCTGGGCCATCCGATCGGTGCATCCGGCGCACGGATCCTGGTGACCTTGTTGTCGGCCCTGCGCCAGAAGGGCCTCAAGCGCGGCGTCGCGGCCATCTGCATCGGCGGCGGCGAAGCCACGGCCATGGCCGTTGAATGCCTGTACTAAGGAACTGCCATGCTCCCGACTGAAGAACAGACACAAATCCGCGACATGGCTCGGCAATTCGCCCAAGAGCGTTTGAAACCGTTCTCGGCTGAATGGGACCGCGAGCATCGTTTTCCCAAGGAGGCCATTGGTGAAATGGCCGAGCTGGGCTTTTTCGGCATGTTGGTGCCGGAACAGTGGGGCGGCTGCGACACCGGTTACCTGGCCTACGCGATGACGCTGGAAGAAATCGCCGCCGGCGACGGCGCGTGCTCGACCATCATGAGTGTGCACAACTCGGTGGGTTGCGTGCCGATCCTGAAATTCGGCACTGACGAGCAGAAAGCCAGGTTCCTCACACCCCTGGCCAGCGGCACGATGCTCGGCGCCTTTGCCCTGACCGAGCCTCAGGCCGGCTCCGACGCCAGCAGCTTGAAGACCAGGGCGCGGTTGGAGGGCGACCATTACGTGCTCAACGGCAGCAAGCAGTTCATCACGTCCGGGCAGAACGCTGGGGTGGTCATCGTGTTTGCGGTCACCGATCCGAGCGCCGGCAAGCGCGGTATCAGTGCTTTCATCGTGCCCACCGACTCGCCGGGCTACAGCGTGGCGCGGGTCGAAGACAAACTCGGCCAGCACGCCTCCGACACTTGCCAGATCCTCTTCGAGGACCTGAAGGTGCCTGTGGCCAATCGCCTGGGAGAAGAGGGCGAGGGCTACAAGATCGCCCTGGCGAACCTGGAAGGCGGGCGGGTCGGCATTGCCGCGCAGTCGGTGGGCATGGCACGCGCGGCATTCGAAGCGGCGCGCGACTATGCCCGTGAGCGCCAGAGTTTCGGCAAACCGATTATCGAACATCAAGCCGTGGCGTTCCGCCTGGCCGACATGGCGACTCAAATCGCCGTGGCACGGCAGATGGTTCATCATGCCGCAGCCCTGCGCGATGGCGGCCAGCCTGCGCTAGTGGAAGCATCCATGGCCAAACTGTTCGCCTCGGAAATGGCCGAGCAGGTCTGCTCCATGGCGCTGCAAACCCTGGGCGGCTACGGTTACCTCAACGATTTCCCGCTGGAGCGCATCTACCGCGACGTGCGGGTCTGCCAGATTTACGAAGGCACCAGCGATATCCAACGCATGGTCATTTCGCGCAATCTTTGAACAAGGAATCCTGCATGAATTACGAAACGATTTTGTTGGAGATCAAGGACCGCGTCGGCCTGATCACGCTAAACCGTCCTCAGGCGCTGAATGCGCTCAATGCGCAGATTGTCAGCGAGCTGAACCAGGCGCTGGACAGCCTGGAGGCGGACCCGCAGATCGGTTGCATCGTGCTGACCGGCTCGAAAAAAGCCTTCGCTGCCGGCGCCGACATCAAAGAGATGGCCGAGCTGACCTACCCGCAAATCTATTTGGACGATCTGTTCAGCGACAGCGACCGCGTTGCCAATCGCCGAAAGCCGATCATTGCGGCGGTGAACGGTTTTGCCTTGGGCGGCGGGTGTGAATTGGCGTTGATGTGCGACTTCATCCTGGCGGGTGACAACGCCAAGTTCGGCCAGCCGGAAATCAACCTCGGCGTGCTGCCGGGCATGGGCGGCACCCAGCGTCTGACCCGCGCCGTGGGCAAGGCCAAGGCTATGGAAATGTGCCTCACCGGGCGTTTTATCGATGCGGTCGAGGCCGAGCGTTGCGGCATCGTTGCGCGGATCGTGCCGGCTGATGAGCTGCTGGACGATGCAATGAAGACGGCGGCACTGATCGCCTCCAAGTCCGTGCCTATCAGCATGATGATCAAGGAAAGCGTCAATCGCGCTTTTGAAGTCAGCCTGTCCGAAGGCGTGCGTTTCGAGCGGCGGGTATTCCACGCCGCGTTTGCGACGCAGGATCAGAAGGAAGGCATGGCGGCGTTCGTGGCCAAGCGTGCGGCGGCGTTCCAGGACAAGTAAAGCGGCGTTCCGACTGACCCCATCGCGAGCTAGCTCGCCCCCACAGTGGATCTGAGGTGTACGCGCCATTGCGTACGCCTCCAAACCCTGTGGGAGCGAGCTAGCTCGCGATGTTTTTCCCGCCGTTACGCCAGGTAGTGCTTGAGTTCGCGGGCAATGACCATGCGTTGTATTTCGCTAGATCCTTCGTAGATCTGGGTAATCCGCGCATCCCGGTAGTAGCGCTCCACCGGATAATCCTCCAGATACCCGTACCCCCCATGGATCTGTATCGCCGACGAGCAGACTTTCTCGGCCATTTCCGAAGCAAACAGCTTGGCTTGCGACGCTTCCGACAAGCACGGTTTGCCAGCGCTGCGCAGGCGCGCGGCGTGGAGGATCAGCAGGCGGGCGGCGTTCAGGCGGGTGTGCATGTCGGCCAGCAGGTTGGCGATGCTCTGGTGCTCTATGATTGGCTTGTCGAACTGCACACGATCGCGGGAATAGGCCAGGGCCGCTTCAAACGCTGCGCGGGCGATGCCTAGTGCCTGGGCGGCAATGCCGATGCGACCGCCTTCGAGGTTGGAGAGCGCAATGGCCAGGCCTTTGCCTCGGGCACCCAGCAGATTGGCCTCGGGGACGGTGCAGTTGCTCAATGTCACCGCGCAGGTGTCGGAAGCGCGAATGCCCATTTTGTGTTCGGAGCGATCGACGTTGAAGCCCGGGGTATCGGTCGGCACCAGGAACGCCGAGATGCCTTTCTTGCCCAGGTCCGGGTCGGTCACAGCGAAGACGATCGCCAGCTTCGCCCGTTTGCCATTGCTGACGAACTGCTTCGCGCCGTTGATCACCCATTGGCCGTCCCGCAGCTCGGCGCGGGTGCGCAGGTTGTGGGCTTCGGAGCCGGCCTGGGGTTCGGTCAGGCAAAAGCAGCCAATCGCCTGGCCGCTGGCAAGATCCGCCAGCCACGTCTGCTTCTGCTCTTCGGTGCCGAAATTGAGGACCGGCCCGCAACCCACCGAGTTATGAATGCTCATCAATGCGCCCGTGGCACCGTCGCCAGCGGAGATTTCTTCCACGGCGAGGGCGTAGGCCACGTAATCGACATAGGTGCCGCCCCATTCCTCCGGCACGACCATGCCCAGCAGGCCCAACTCGCCCATCTTCGCCACCACGCCGTCGTCGATCCACCCGGCTTTCTCCCAGGCCTGAGCGTGGGGCGCGATTTCACCGCGGGCGAAGTCACGGGCCATGTCGCGGATCATCACTTGTTCTTCGGTCAGCTCAAGGTCTTGCATGATCAATTCCCGTGGTAGTCGAGGCCGTCGAAGAAACTCGCCACGACCGAGGCGTCCAGCGCCTCCAGGGTCGGCGGGTTCCAGCGCGGGCGCTTGTCTTTATCGATCAGCAAGGCGCGTACGCCTTCGATCAGGTCACCGCGCTCGAACCACTGGCGGTCCAGGTGCAGCTCGAGGGCGAAACAGTCTTCCAGGCTCAAGTGACGGCCGCGACGCAACATTTCCAGGGTCACCGCCATGGCCAACGGCGAGCGGGTTTCCAGCAGATTGGCGGTTTCCATCGCCCAATCATGGCTGTTGGCAACCGTGACCTGACGCAACTGCTCGACCATGCTCGGCACATCGGGCAGAGCGAAAAAATGGTCGATGACGGACCGCAAATCGGCGAGGGGCGGGGCAGGTAGCTGTTGAACCGCCATTTTTGCCAGCAGGCTTTGCAAGTCCTTGAGTGGGGTATCGCGCCACTCCAGTCGATCGAGACGCTCATCGAGCTGGGCAAGCTTGCGGCTATCGAGGTACCAGTCGGCGAGCCCACAGTACAACGCGTCGGCGGCGCGGATGTGCACACCACTGACGCCCAGGTAGATCCCCAGCTCACCGGGAATGCGCGGCAGGAAATAACTGCCGCCCACGTCCGGGAAATAACCGATGGACACTTCAGGCATGCCCAGGCGAGTGCGCTCGGTCACTACCCGCAGGTCGGCGCCTTGCGCCAGGCCCATGCCGCCGCCCAGCACGAAACCGTCCAACAGGGCCAGAATGGGCTTGCGATAGTGGTGGATGGTCAAGTCAAGGGCGTATTCCTCGACGAAGAAGTCTTCATGCAGGGTATCGCCCTGCTTGTGGCTGTCGTACAGCGAGCGGATATCACCGCCCGCACAGAACGCCTTGTCGCCGGCACCGCGAAGGACCACCGCGCGAATCTGCGCATCCTGCGCCCAGGCATCGAGTTGCTGTTGCATGCTGCGCACCATGCCCAAGGTAAGGGCATTGAGGCCGGCGGGGCGGTTCAGGGTCAAGTGGCCAATGTGGTTGCGGACGTCGAACAGCACCTCGTATGGCGCGGTCTCGACGCCGTCCGCAGCTTGGGATGAAACCTGAGCTGTCATCGCTAACTCCCTGCTTTTATTGTCTTTATAAATAATGTCGCGCGTACCCGGTCGGGATCGTAACAGTGCAAATTTGCATTGCACAACCGGGATACGTGCAGGTCCTGTCTGCATATTTATAGCAGCCACAGGCTCAACCGCGACCCGACAGCACCTCCGTGATGCTGCGGCGCTTGGCATGGCGCTCGCTGGCGTGGATCAATTGTTCGAGATCCTCGGGAGTTACGTCGAAGAATGCTTCCATTTCCTCGAGCGCAAGCTTCAAGTCTTCGGCGGTGATGGCCTGGCGATCCACGGGCGGGTGGTCGGCCGGAATGGCGGCGACCGGCTCGCTGGCGCGCTTGGGGTAGCGTACGCGCGTCAGGTTGTTATAGGCCAATGCGAAGGCGAGCAGACCGGAGCCGGCCAGCATCGAAGCGCCAAGCGCCTGCCAATCCAGGGCAATGATCGAATGATCCGCCAGCACCAGCGTGGCCGCCAAGGCCCCCGCCGGCGGGTGCAGGCAACGCAGCCAGCACATCAGAACCAGCGCCATGCCCGCCGCCAGGCAAGCGCTGCCCAGTGTTCGGCCGAGCACATGGGCGACCAGCAACGCCACGACTGAAGCACAGAGGTAACCGCCAAAAATCGACCAAGGCTGGGCCAGGGCGCCCGACGACACGGCGAACAGCAATACCGCCGAGGCCCCGAGAGGGCCGATCAGGTGTTGCGCCACTTCGAGGCCAAACACCTGGCCGCAGAGCCAGACACTGAACATTGTTCCTAAAGCCATGCCGATCGCGGCACGGCTCCATTCGGTGGGACGGGTATTGATAGCAGCGGGGAACCAGCGAGAAAACATTAAGCGGAGATCCAAAAAGCCAACAAAAAAAGGGGCTTACGGGAGAATCCCAGAAAGCCCTTTAAGTGTTCCAACATTTGGGGGAGGAACGGAGCACAGTGTGCCGCTCGGCTCTCTTGCTTACAAATTCATATTAATGCTGGTTGAGTTCATTTATTTTGCAGTTTGATCAAGCGCTTCTGGCTTGTAACCAAGGCTGGTGGGCAATGGGCAAGCTGCATGACTGTCCGCGGCCCATCGGGAAATAGACGAAACCTCTGTCCGCCATGCGTTCCGGTTCATAGAGGTTTCGCCCATCAAAAATCACCGGTGCGTTCAGGCGCTGCCGGATCAACTGGAAATCGGGGGCCTTGAACGACTGCCATTCGGTGCAGATGATCAACGCATCGGCGCCGGCCAGGACTGACTCTGGCGTTCCCATCAGCATCAGTTTCGGCTCGTTGGGGTAGAGCAGCTGGGTCTGTTGCATTGCTTCGGGGTCAAACGCGCGGACGTTGGCCCCAGCCGCCCACAACGCTTCCAGGAGCATGCGACTGGGGGCGTCGCGCATGTCGTCGGTGTTGGGCTTGAAGGCCAGGCCCCACAGGGCAAAGGTCTTGCCGTGCAAGTCGCCCTGGTAGTAAGCATTGATGCGTTCGAACAGTTTGTGTTTCTGCCGCAGATTGATGGACTCCACCGCCTGCAGCAGGTCACTGGCGCAATGGGCTTGCTGCGCTGTATGGATCAAGGCCCGCATGTCTTTGGGGAAGCACGAACCGCCGTAGCCGCAACCGGGATAAATGAAGTGATAGCCGATGCGCGAGTCAGCCCCTATGCCCTGGCGCACCGACTCGATGTCGGCACCAAGGTGTTCGGCCAGTTCGGCGATCTGGTTGATGAAGCTGATCTTGGTCGCCAGCATGCCGTTGGCCGCGTATTTGGTCAGCTCGGCGCTGCGCACGTCCATGAACAGGATCCGGTCGTGGTTGCGGTTGAATGGCGCATACAGCTCGCGCATGGTTTCCCGAACTTCCTCACGCTCACAGCCGATCACGATGCGATCGGGACGCCGGCAATCGGAGACCGCGGAGCCCTCCTTGAGGAATTCGGGATTGGACACGACATCGAATTGCAGCAGGCGCCCGGCCTTGAGCAGGCACTTATCGATGTGGGCGCGCAGGATATCGCCAGTGCCCACCGGCACGGTGGACTTTTCCACCACCACCAGCGGCTGTTCGCCGTAGCGGGCAACGGCTTCAGCGACGGCGAGGACTTGGCGTAAGTCCGCCGAGCCGTCTTCCCTGGACGGCGTGCCGACGGCGATGAACACGACCTGCCCATGCCGGACGGCCATTTGTTCGTCGCTGGTAAAACGCAAGCGCCCGGCATCGAGCCCCTCGCGCACCAGCGTCGCCAGGCCGGGTTCGAAAATACTCACCTGGCCCTGGCGCAGGTTCTCGATCTTTTGCTCGTCGATGTCCATGCACACCACGTCATGACCGACCTCGGCCAACACGACGGCTTGCACCAATCCAACGTAACCACTGCCGAACACGCTGATCTTCATGGCGAACTCCCTGGACCATCCCGAGCGGCCGCACCCAGCGGTACACCGCGGTGCGCTCGTTTCAGGATAGGGCGGGGATGTTGCAGTTCACTGACAGCCTGCCGGGGCAGGGTCCGCCGCCAGCCGGTATTGGGCAGGCAGTTGCGCGCTGAATTCTTCAACCACCTCCCGGGTCTGGGTGACGATGTCTTCGACCCGTTCCATGCCCGCGCCGGTGCGCCAGCTGGCGACCACGTCCATCACCGAGGGCAGCGGCACGCCATCCACCAGCCTCAACGTACCCTGGGCCAGTTCGCCTTGAACCAGCGCCGCGGGCATGGCGCCGATGCCAAAGCCGTCGCGCACCAGCCGCGTGATGGCCGACGCCGAATTCACGCAATTGATGCGCGGCGAGACGATATTGGCCGAGTGCAGCAAATTGAGGATGTCCTGGTGCGGACGCGAGTTGCGCGAAAAGGTCACGATGCGCTCCTGGGATAATTCTTCCAGCGAAGCATAATCGCGGTCATAGGCGGAGCCGGTGCGCACCACCCAATGCATCGGATAACGGGTCAAAAGCGTATTGCGCACGCTGTCCAGGCGCAGGATGTCGGTTTGGAAGATGATGTCCTGATAGCCTTTTTCCAGCTGCGAGCACAGGTTGCTCGCGGTATCTGCCGACAACTCGATTTCCAGGGCCGGGTAGCATTCCATCAGCCGTGTCACCAACGGGCTGAGCCAGGTATGGATCACCGTGTCCATCGCGCCGATGCGGATCCGACCGCGCACCTGACGGGGATCCTTGATCACCGCCTTCATGCTTTGCATGGTTTCCATGATGCGCTCGGCATATTCGAGTACCCGCAGGCCTTCGGATGTCAGCGACACGCCCTTGGGATCGCGGACGAACAAGCGCACGCCCATTTCATCTTCAAGGGCCGCGATACGGCTGGAAATCGACGCCTGGGTGGTGAAGAGCTTTTCCGCCGTCAGCCGGAAGCTTTTCAAGCGGGCGACCCAGACGAAGGTTTCCAGGAACTTGATATTCATGTCGGGCAGCTCCTTGAAACGAAGAGGCAGGGAAATCCAAGGGCGATCAAACCGTTCGATCACGCCTGAATGACAGGTATTGGATCACGTCTTCAAGCGCGCTTGAATCCGGCGCCGCATCCATGGCGTCATCAACGCTGCACCACGGATACGCCAAACGCGACACCCAGGCCATGACTGCCGATAGATCGTCAGCAGGCAAGGTTTTCATGTGTGCAATGGTAATGGTGAGTCCCTCAGCCAACCACGATTGGGGCTTGAATCGCCAGTCATACCGGCCACACCCGACCCGGACTTCACCGCTGTGCTTGTCCGCCATGGCGACCATCCAACGGCACTGTAGCGTCTCGGCGTTGGACGCAGGAGGAGCGTCCAGGCAAAACGTGTAGACGTTCTCGAAGGTCTGGTTGAAACGGCTCACCAGCACATCACCGATGGCGCCACGGCCTTCGACATGATCGGGGAATGAAATGGATCCGGTGCATACCACCATGTCCAGGGTCGCGTCATTGGTAAACGCCTGGTCCAGCAGGTGGGGGCGGTTGCCGTCCTTGGCGCGGATGTACTGCTCGATCGATCGTCGCGGGCTGTTCATCAAATCTCCGTCTCCGGGTCGATACATCACAATGCGCTGTTCCATAGATCGGTGACCAGCATGCAACCCGGCGCGTGAGTGATACACAGCGGCGGACGCGACGCCTGGACCACCGATTGAGGCGTCACGCCACAGGCCCAGAATACCGGTATTTCATCGCTTTCGACCGGTACCGCATCGCCGTAGTCCGGCGTTTCCAGGGACTCAATGCCGATCAGCGATGGATCGCCAATGTGTACCGGGGCGCCATGGACGCCGGGCATGCGCCCGGTGATCTGGATCGCCTGGATCGCCGCCGCCGCTTTCATCGGGCGCATGCTCACGACCATTTTGCCAGACAGTCGCGCGGTGGGGCGTGTGTCGATGTTGGTGCGGAACATGGCGACGTTGCGACCCAGGTCGATGTGCCTCATCCGAATGCCGGCCTCAAGCAACGGTTGCTCGAAAGAAAACGAACAGCCGAGGGCGAAAGTCACCAGGTCATCGCGCCAAAGGTGTTCGATGTCCGAAGGTTCCTCACTTATCTCTCCGTGGTGAAAGACCCGGTAGCTTGGGACCTCGTGGCGGATGTCGATGGGAGCGCCCAGGTTGCGCAGGAAGGGGTCACCCGGTTCCGTCACGTCCAGCACCGGACAAGCCTGACGGTTGAGCGTGCAGTAGCGCAGGAACTCGTCGGCCCAGTCTCCCGGCAGGATCACGATATTGGCTTGGACCCGACCCTGGCCCAGGCCGCTGGTATGGCCGTGGTATTGCCCGGCGGCGATTTTCTGGCGCAAGGCTTGCGGTGAACACTGCTGCAGTTGCTCGAGGGACAGGGCTGATGGACTCATCGCAGGGGCTCCGTTGGGTTCTTTTTCTGAGTGAGTCCTTTTTAGAAAATCCCGGCGATGGCGTCCAACAAGGAAAATTGCTACCCCCTGACAAGTAAAAGTTATTCGACCGTCGACAGCCCCGGTGCCGCGACCATTCGTTGCGGTCCGACGTCCGTGGCGTACTGGCAGGCCACTTGGCGGCTCATGTGCACGATGCTTTCGATCAGTTCGAGCCCCACGCCGGCCCGCCACGATGCGACGACATCGAGCTGGGGAAGGGGCGCGCCCGGTTCCAGCTGGATCAACTCGCCACGGGCCAGCGGCTTGGTCACCAGCGCCGCGGGCAGCGCACCAATGCCGAAACCGTCGCGTATCAGTCGCGTCATCGCCGATACCGAATTGACGCAACTGACCCTCGGCGTACCGACGCCATGGGCATACAGCAGGTTGAGCACATCCTGGTGAGGCCGTGAATGCTTGACGAAAGTGATGATGCGCTCGCTCGCCATTTCCGCCAGCGAGGCGTAGGGCCGGGCGTAAATCGATTGGCTGGCGGCGATCCAGTGCATCGGGTAATGCCCCAGCTCGAGATTGCGCACGCTTTCGTGGCGGACCAGGTCGGTCTGGAAGGCGATATCCAGGTAACCTTTTTGCAGCTGCTCACAAAGATTTCGCGCCGCGTCGGCGGTGATTTCGATCTCCACGGCGGGAAACGCCTGCATCAGCATCGACATCAACGGGCTCAGCCAGGTGTGAATCACCGTGTCCATCACACCGATGCGCACCAGGCCTTGCTGTGGGGTGCTGTTGT
The DNA here is from genome assembly GCF_054130985.1 of Pseudomonas sp. R4-84. NCBI lineage: Bacteria > Pseudomonadati > Pseudomonadota > Gammaproteobacteria > Pseudomonadales > Pseudomonadaceae > Pseudomonas > Pseudomonas sp. R4-84. The sequence goes on along the minus strand of NZ_CP096390.1, from coordinate 2,745,372 downwards.
CCAGGGACTGCTTCAACTCGCGCTGGACGTCGAGCATTCGCTCGGCATATTCAAGGACCTTGGTGCCTTCCGGGGTCAATGACACGCCCCGTGAATCACGCACGAACAGGCGCAGGCCCAGCTCGTCTTCCAACGAGGCGATCCGGCTGGAAATCGCGGCCTGAGTGCTGAACATCTTTTCGGCGGTCAGGCTGAAGCTTTGCAGGCGAGCGACCCAGACGAAGGTTTCGAGGAACTTGAGGTTCATGGTGGCTCTCTTGGCGTTTATCGTTCTTATCGTTGCAATTGTTACTCCAGATAGGGCTTCGGCGCGCATCAAATTTTCTTATGTACGCGCCTGGGTTTTTCCCGTTTGACGCTGTATCGCGCCACTGCGAAGAATCCGCCCCGTGGCGAGGGAGCTTGCTCGCTTAAGCGCGCAGCGCTCACCGTGAATGGGGCCGCTGCGCCCGAGGCGTCGGACCGGCGCAGCGGGAGCAAGCCCACTCGCCACAGTATCCGCACTGCCCCAAATAATAAGCGAGGCGCGTACGCCGTCCCCGAAGGGATCGTTCGCGCCCACAAAAAGGAGCACGCCATGCCCTGTTTCATCGATACCCACTGGAGCCGTTCGCCCATTGGCCCCTTGCTCGGCCTGGGCCTGATCGGCGCGTCGGTGGCCCACGCCGATTTCATTGGCGACAGCAAGGCCAGCCTGGAAGCTCGCAATTTTTACTTCAACCGCGATTTCAGGCAGGAGGGCGCTCGGGACAAGGCCGAGGAATGGGCGCAAGGGTTCTTGTTGCGCCTGGAGTCGGGGTACACGGCCGGCACCGTGGGTTTTGGTCTCGACGCCTTGGCCATGGCCGGCATCAAGCTGGACTCGGGCGGCGGCACGGCGGGTACCAATCTTTTGCCGGCGGACCTGTCCGGCGGCTCCCAGGATCGCTACGGCGAAGTCGGCCTCACCGTGAAAATGCGCTTGTCCAACAGCACGCTGAAAGCCGGGACGCTGCAGATCAAGGACCCGGTGGTGAATTCCAACGACACGCGCCTATTGCCGAGCACCTTCAAGGGCGGGCTGTTGAACGTGCAGGAAATCGACCGCCTCAAGCTCACCGCCGGGCAGCTCTCCCAGATCAATTTCGTCGATTCCACCGACTATCAAGACATGACCGCCAATCGCATCGGCGGCACCAGCGACAGGTTCCAGTTCGCCGGGGCGGACTACCAGCTTCTGCCCAATCTCACGGCGCAGTACCGCTACGGCAAGCTCGAGGATATCTACCAGCAGAACTACCTCGGCTTCGTCCACACCCTGGACCTGGGCGATGACCAGTCACTGAAAAGCGACGTGCGTTACTCGCGCAGCACCGAGGACGGCAGTTTCCGCAGGATCGATAACCAAGCGTTCGGCGCACTGTTCACCTACAGCCTCGCTGGCCACGGGTTCGGGCTGGGCTATCAGCGCATGAGCGGCGACGATCCATTCCCCTACATCTCCCGCAGCGATCCCTATCTGGTCAACTTCGTGCAGATCGGCGACTTCGCCAACACCGACGAACGCTCCTGGCAAGCCCGCTACGACTACAACTTCGCCGCCCTCGGTGTGCCGGGCCTGACATTCATGACCCGCTACATCAGTGGCGACAACGTGCAACGCAGCGCGCCAGGGGAGGGCCAGGAATGGGAGCGCAACACCGACATTGCCTATGTGATCCAGGACGGCACATTGAAAGGGCTGGGTTTCAAATGGCGCAATGCAACGGTGCGTTCGAACTTCGGCAATGACCTGGATGAGAACCGTTTGATCGTCAGCTATACGATGGCGTTGTGGTGAGTCCCCAGGTCGTCAAGCCTTGACCCAACGCTGACGGCTCCAACTGCTCAACGTATCGACGGTGAAGACCAGCAGCAACATCGCCAGGATCACCGTGCTGCCTTGCGCCTCCTGGAACAGGCTGAGGCTGACGTAGAGCATCTGGCCCAGGCCGCCGGCGCCGACGAACCCTAGAACGCTGGCCATGCGGATGTTGTTTTCCCAGCGGTACAAGGTGTAGGCCAACAGTTGCGGCATCAGGTTGGGCAGCGTGCCGTAGCAGAACGCCCAGAGGGCGCTGGCCCCTTGCAGGCGGAGGGCATCGGCGGGTTGCGACGGAGTGTTTTCCAAGGCTTCGGCAAACAATCGACCGAGCACGCCGACGGTGTGCAGGGCGAGCGCCAGCGTACCGGCGTTGGGGCCAAGCCCGGCGGCAAGCACCATCAGCGCGGCCCATACCAGCTCCGGCACCGCGCGCAAGGCGTTCAACAACAGGCGCGACACGCTCTGCAACGGCCAGCCAAGGCGCCCGGCGGCGGGCAGCGCCAAGGCCAAACCCAGCACTGCCGCGAGCAGTGTGCCAAGGGCGGACATGGCGATGGTTTCCAGCGCGCCATGGCCGATCGCCTTGAGGTAGGTCGGGCTCAGGTCAGGGGTCAGGAAACGCTGGGCATAAGCGGCCATTTGCTTGAGATTCGAGTGATCGCCAAGGGCGTCCAGGTCGATACCCAGATAGACGAACGAGGCAACCACGGCCGCGCCGATGCACAGCAGCAACAGCGCGTTGAGCAGGCGACTCATGCCAACCTCCAGCGCAGCACGCGACTGAGCTGGTCGGCGAGCAGCACCAATATCAGGAAAGTCAGCAGCAGGCTGGCGACTTCACCGCCGGCGAACATGCGCAACGACAGGTCCATCTGCTGGCCCAGTCCACCAGCGCCGACGAAGCCCATCACCACCGAGGCGCGGATGGCGCATTCCCAGCGGTACACGGTGTACGACAGCAGCTCGGCGGCGACGTTGGGCAAGATGCCGTAGCAGAAGGCGGCGAGCCGACCGCTTCCGGCTTGCATCAGCGCGTGTGCGGGGCGTTGGTCAACCGACTCGAAGATTTCCGCGTAGACCTTGCCCAGCATGCCGCTGTAGGTGATGGCGATGGCCAATACCCCGGCGGTGGGGCCAAGACCGACGGCCCGGACGAAGAGCAACGCCCAGACGATCTCCGGCACGCTGCGCAGGAAGATGAGCAGGCCACGGACCGGCCAACGCAGCCACTGACCCCAAAGGCCAGGCCTGCCTGCGCGGTACGCGGCGGACAACGACAGCGCCCGGCTGGCGACCAGGCTCGCGGGCACCGCCAACAGCAGTGCCAAGGTCATGCCGGCGGTAGCGATGGCGAGCGTCTGCAGTGTGGCTTGCAGCAGCAATTCGACAAACGTTTCGTCATGGGCCGGCGGCCAGAACGCGGCGGCGAACCGGCCCATCTCGCTTTGGCTATCGCTGGCCAGCAGCACACCCAGGTCCAATTCGCTGAAATGGATACCCGGCCACAGCAGGGCAATGGCCAGCAGGCCAAGGAACAGGCGAGGGAGGGCGGCGGGGTCCCGAGCGTCACGCGTCAGCATCGGGGAATCTGCACGCTCGACGGCGGCGTTGGGCTCGACAGCGACTCCAGTTGCTCATTGGCATAAAGTGCATCGAGCTGCTTGCGATCAACCGCTTCGGTCGGCAAGTCGAAGAGAATCTGGCCGTCACGCAAACCAATGATTCGCGAAAAATGCGCAAGCGCCAGGTCCACCGCATGCAGACTGGTCACCAGGGTGACCTGCTGCTCCCGGGCATGCTGGCAGAGCACCGAGAGCGTGTGCTCGGCGAGCACCGGGTCCATCGCCGATACCGGTTCATCCGCCAGCAACACCTCCGGCGCCTGGTAAAGCACGCGGGCGATGCCGACGCGTTGCAGCTGCCCGCCGGACAATTGCTGGCATTGCACGAACAGTTTTTCCCCCAGGTCCAGACGGGCCAAGGCTGCCCGAGCCCCGGGGATATCCAGCGGATGGAACAGGTTCAGCAGGCTTTTGCCGATACCCCATTGCCCCAGCTTGCCAGCCAGTACTGCGGTGACCACACGTTGGCGCGGGGGCAGGGGAGGCGCTTGATGAATCAAGCCAATGCGCGCACGCAGGCGTTGGCGCTGGCGCGCCGACAGCTGCCAGGCCCGCTCGCCCAGCACTTCTACTTCACCGTTGCCTGGCCGCAGCGCGGTGGCAAGGACGTTGAGCAGGCTCGACTTGCCAGCGCCGGACGGGCCGATGATCGCGACCTGTTCCCCTGCGCGCAGGTGCAGGTCCACGCCGCGCAACGCCTGGGCGCCGTTGGCGTGGATGACGCTGGCCTGGGTCAAACGCAATGTCATTTGAGCAGGTCAGCGGCGCGTGCGGCTTCTTCGATGCCCTTGTAGTTCTCGGGCTTGGTTTCGATGAAGCGGCTGGCGGCTTGCAAATCAAGGATCTCCTTGTCCTTTGGGTTCGCCGGATCGAGCGCCAGGAACGCGGCCTTGATCTTGGCGGCCACCGCCGGGTCGAGGGTCCCGCGCACCGTCCAGTTGTAGTCGAAATACGCTGGGGTGGTGGCGAAGACCTTGACCTTGCTGGTGTCGACCTTGCCGGCGGCCACCAGTTTTTCCCAGACGCTGGCGTTGAGCACGCCGGCGTCGACCTTGCCGGCCTGGACCCACGCGGCCGTCGCGTCATGGGCACCGGAGTAGCCCACGCGGCTGAAGTAGGTTTCCGGCTTGATGCCATCCTGGAGCATGAAGTAACGCGGCATCAGGCTGCCGGAGGTAGACGAAACAGAGCCAAAGGCAAAGCTCTTGCCCTTCAGGTCGGCCAGGGATTTGACGGCCGGGTCGGCACTGATGAATTTACTGGTGAACTGCGCGTCCTGCTCACGTTGCACCAATGGAATGGCGTTGCCGGTCTTCAGGCGAGCCTGGACGAAAGTAAAACCGCCCAGCCAGGCCATGTCGATGCGGTCGGTGGCCAATGCCTCGACCACCGCGGGGTAGTCGCTCACCGGTACGAACTCGACCTTCATGCCGATCTGCTGCTCCAGGTAAGCCCCCAGCGGCTTGAACTTGCGCAGCAATTCGGTCGGCGCTTCGTCGGGAATCGCGCTGACTTTCAGGGTGTCGGCGGCCTGCGCCAGGACAGAACTCAGGGTCAGGGTGAAACCGACGGCCAAAGCCAGGGAACGCTTGAGCATGGAAATCTCCGGTGCGTGAAAGCAAAAAGGTTCAATCACCTGGCATCCTTGCCGGGCGCGTTGTGAGGGTAGACGAATGGGGGCGATTTTGATCGTTTCCGGTGATCAGGTAAATGGCTATAGTCGCTTGCTACATCCTGTTGCCTCAGAGCCGATAACGCAGGCCGAGCATGACCGATGGGGCTTCGTACTGTGGACCGAGCAGATCCATGTGCCGACCAGTGCGTGTCATGTGTCGTCGAAAATCCTGACTGTTCAAGTCCGCAGTCGTTGCAATGCTGCTCATTACAGTTGCTGTCCGGTTGCATGACGCTGTGACCGTTCATGCTCAGTGTGAACGTGCTGAGGTGGCGATCGTGGCTTCAAATCTGTCTGCCCACGCCCCAGGTAACTCCATACGAAGGTTCACATAATGTATATTATGTTAAACACGATGTTTACGTATCCGCTCCCTTCCTGTTGTCCACTTCCAGTAACCCCGCTTCTCGAAAATCAGAAGATTGACCCACATACATAATCCACATCTCGACATCGACGCTCACTAACGGCTTGGACTGTTTCCGGCTCACACGCTCGCTACCAGAATTTTCCTAACGTCCAAGCGAGGGATGCCGGGCCGGAGCTTTGCAGCTGCGGCCCGGCTGATATCGACGGACACGTCGCCCAGGTTAAAGCACATTCTCCGTTGCAACCCGCTTGATCGCGGGGGCCGACCCGACATCTCTGACAGGGTTGCCGCCCGGCGCCTTCAGGTCCTTGGCGAACGTCCCATCCACCTCCCCCTTGAAAAAGTTCTTGCCGTAGATCAGCAAGCACAACACAACGCCAATTCCAAATGCCCAGCTCGCGCCTTTGATCGCCAGCACCGCGCCAATCACGCCCGCGATGCCCAGGTCACGCTGGCTTCGGGCTTCGAGAATGCCCAGGCGTACGCTAACGTACCCTTGGATCAGCAGCGTCAGTGACAAGGCGACACCGAGAATCGGCTGTACCAGCGTGACGACCGGCAACAACAGCAGGCCGCTGTTGGTACCCCAGCGGAACGACCCGACGCCGCCAATGATCGACTTCATTGCCTTCGGTCCACCTTTGAAACGCTCGATCACCACCACCAGCATCGCAGCCCATTTTGGCCCGCACATGGCGACATCGGGACCAACGATGCTCATGAACGCGTTGCGCGCGCCGAAGATCAGGTGAGCGCGATCGGCGTTGTAGTCGACGATTTCGTCGGTGCGCACGGTTTCTGCCTCATCGAGGAGCGATTTGGCGCTGAGCACGTCGCCGAACACGATGATGTAGGCCGCCAGCATGGTCGGCAACGCTGAGATGAACATGGAGACTGGCGGCATACCCAGACCGAAGACGGTGTAGTCATTCCACAATCCGGCAAAGTCCGGTTGGCTGATTCCCCACTGAATCGTCGGCCATGGCGCCTCACCAAACAACGGTGCAATTACCACCGCCAGCAGGATGATCGGCAGGATGCCGAGCTTGGCGAAGTTCCACCAGAAGCGGTTGCGTTGCTTGAGCTCGTTGAAGTGCTGGGAAAAAATCAGGTAGAAGGCTATGCCCACCGCAATGGAGATGGTCCAGGGCAGTACATTGAATTTCCCGCCTACCTGGAACACCGCGATCACGGCACTCAAGCCAGCCCCGACGATGATGCCGGACTTGATTGCCGAGGGCACGAATTCCACAACCTTTTTCGCCATTCCAGTCGCCCCCAGGGCAATTGAAAATACGCCAAGCATCAGCTGGAAGGCTATCAAGGCATGGACACGCTCCGGGCCCATTGGGAACTGCGCGCAGTAAGCCATCAACAGAGGAACCGCCGGCGTGATCCAGCCAGGAACGGTCGGGTCACCGAGCAAATGGTGCGCCAGGTAAAGCAAGCCGTTGAGCATCACCACGGCAAGCGCGACTTCGAAAGGCATGCCCAGCAGTTCGGTCATCAGCGGGATCGCGGCCAGGTCCACGGCACACATCAACAAGCCTTGGAGGTAGTCTGGAAGTTCGATTTTGTAATGGAGAAACGGCAACCGGACCTTGAAAGGACCGAGCGGGATGTATGGACTTTCGCCCCGCTGCGCAGGAGTGTCAGACATTAGGTTCACCTGTGTTATTGGTCTTGTAGTGGCGGGCGCACGCTCCGGGAAACCGGAGCCATGGCTCTATGGATCAGTAGGCGGCGCGATAGATCTTCTCGATATCGGCGGCCGTCAGCTTGCGCGGGTTGTTGCGCATCAAACGGTCGATCTTGCTGGCCTCCTCCGCCATCGCTGGGATGGCCTCTTCCGGCACGTTGAAACTGCGCAGCCCGGAGGGAATATCAACGCCAGCACACAGATCCGCCATGGCTTTCACAGCCTGGTCTGCTGCGTCCCTGTCGCTCAGGTTCGCGACGCGCACGTCCATGGCTTCAGCGATGTCACGGAAACGCTCGACGCAAGCCGTCTTGTTCCACTCCATTACGTACGGCAGCAGCAAGGCGTTGCTGACGCCATGGGCGATGTTGAACCGTCCGCCGAGCGGGTACGCCAGCGCATGCACCGCCCCTACCCCCGCGTTGCCAAACGCCATGCCGGCCATCAGGCTCGCGGTGGCCATGTCTTCCCGGGCTTGGAGGTTGGTTGGGTTGGCATAAGCCTTCGGCAGCGCCTTGCTGATCAACTTGATCGCACCGAGCGCGATGGCATCGGTGATTGGCGAAGCGTTGACTGAAAGATAGGACTCGACCGCATGCACCAGCGCATCGACGCCACTGGCCGCCGTCACACTGCGTGGGCAGGTCAACGTCATGGTCGGACTGACCAGCGCCACGTCCGGTAGCAGGTAGTCACTGACGATGCCTTTTTTCAGCTGTGCTTGCTTGTCGGAGAAAATCGCGACGTTGGTCACTTCCGAACCTGTGCCGGCAGTTGTCGGGATAGCAATCAAGGGCGGGCCCTTGCGTTTCACCAGATCGACACCGAACAGTTCCGTCAGCGGACCTGCATGACCGGCATACGCCGCGACGCCCTTGGCAATATCGATGGCACTGCCGCCACCCACCGCAATCAATCCGTCGTGCCCACCCTCGCGATACGCGCGAGTGCACTCCTCCACGATGGCCACCTCAGGCTCCGGTTTGACCTGGTCGAAAACGCCGTAGTGACGATCACCGAGTTGCGCCAGCGCCAGGTCCACAGTGCCGGAGTTCACCAGGACGGTGTCCGTGACGATCAGTGGGTTCTTGATCTCAAGGCGCGTCAGCTCAGCGCAAAGCTGCTCGATTGCGCCGGGTCCGGTGATTAATTTATTGGCGATTTTGAAAGAACAAATGTTCATCGGGCTCGTCCAGTTGATGTTGTTTTATGGAAGACGTGCTAAATGGGATAGCGAAAGACGTGCCAATGCCCTGGAAGCCCCGCCCTACGGGACCTTGCGTGAATTATGGGCTTTTTTACCGGTGAGCTCCGATTAGTTTTCTGATCGTTTTACCCTAAATTGATCAGAATCCTAATCAGACTGTTCCCAGCGTTTCATTTTCTGCACCACAGTCGCCTGGCTCACCCCTAACGCCTTGGCCGCAAGGCGCGTGGTCTTGTGCGCAAGCAGCGCGGCGCGAATCGCGCTGCGCTCGGCATTTTCCAATACCTTGCGCAGTGGCAGCCCCGCGTCATTGGTTTTCGACGGATTAAGGTTGAGGATCTCTTCCGGCATATCAAGCGCCTCGACAGTCCCGGTCTGATTGATCACCACCAGCCGTTCGACGACATTGATCAACTCTCGAATGTTGCCGGGCCAGGCGTATTCGCACATCAAGTCGAGGGCATCCAGACTCCACTGGACCTGGCGTTCATAACGAACGTTGAATCGGTCGAGGTAGTAACGCAGCAGTGGCGCAATCTCCTCCCGACGTTCGCGCAGTGCCGGTATGTGAATCGGCACCACGTTGAGCCGGTAATACAAATCAGCCCGAAAATGCCCCTCCGCCACCCGCTGCTTGAGGTCATGGTGGGTGGCGCTGATGATGCGTACATCCACCTCCTTCAATTCCAGGCCGCCGACAGGAATGAAGCGGTTTTCTTCGATGACCTTGAGCAGCTTGACCTGCACCGGCAGCGGAAGATCACCAATCTCATCTAGAAACAACGTGCCGTGATGCGCCAGTTCCAGCAGGCCACGCTTGCCTTTGGGACCTGCGCCAGTGAACGCCCCAGGTGCATAGCCAAACAGCTCGGCTTCAATCAGATTCTCGGGCAGCGCGCCGCAGTTGAGCGCGAGGAAGGGTTCGCTGGCACGTGGGCTGGCGTTATGGATGAATTGCGCGACGAGGGTCTTCCCGACTCCGGTTTCGCCTTGAAGCAACACCTTCACCGAGCTGCTCGCAACCTGCCGGGCCAGCGAAAGGACGCGGCCGGAAACCTCCTGATCGGCCATGAGCGGAGAACGCAGCAGATTGTCCCGTTGCCCGGCATGAAGCTTGGCGGTGCTGTTGCGCAGTTGTTTGAGCTGTTGCAACTCATCGCGCTCGTGTTTCATGCGCAGCAGTTCAGTCATGTCGCGTACGGTGCTGACCACGTATGAAATTCGCTTTCCAGCGTCGAGAATTGGCGTGGCACTGACGAGCAATTTCTTGCCATGGCTCAGGCTCTGCATCACCGATACCGGCCGACCACCCTGTAACACGCGCAATGTGGCCGATTGCGAGATGACGCCCTCCTTCACCAGCTCCTGCATGGATCGACCGACGAGATCCGCACCACTGAGCCCGGTCAGGCGCTCATAGGCTTGATTTACTTTTAGCGTCTTGCCGTCGCCATCCGTGATGTAGACGCCGTCATGGAGAGCGTTGAGCAGTTCTTCGAAGCTGGCGTCATTGACGTTCACCGGGGAGGTTCCTTCAGGGGGAGCAGTCATATGCAGAGGGTACATTCTTGCAAAACCCCGCCTGCGAGAAAATCGCTTCCCTGGAACAAGCCCTGAAATGCGCGGGTCTTTCGGTTTGCGCGATTACACGGAACCGAAATCGTGTGTTGTTCCGATACTGAGCCAGCCTACTCCACCGCCTCAACCACCCCCTGATCCTCCCCCAGGAAACCGCCACTCTGGTGATGCCACAATCGCGCATAGGTCCCGTTCTTCCCGAGCAGCTCGGCGTGGGTGCCCTGCTCGATGATGCGGCCTTCATCCATGACGATGAGCCGGTCCATGGCCGCGATCGTCGACAGTCGATGGGCAATGGCGATCACGGTCTTGCCCTTCATCATTTCATCGAGGCTTTCCTGGATGGCGACCTCGACTTCTGAATCCAGTGCGCTGGTGGCTTCGTCAAGCAGCAGGATCGGGGCGTTCTTGAGCATCACCCGGGCAATGGCGATGCGTTGTCGCTGGCCTCCCGAAAGCTTGATCCCACGCTCCCCAACCAGGGTGTCGTAGCCGCAATGACCTTGCTTGTCACTCAGTTGGCTGATGAATCCATCGGCTTGAGCGCTGATCGCGGCGCTGCGGATCTGCGCGTCGGTTGCATCGGGGCGGCCATAGGCGATGTTGTCGCGGATGGAGCGGTGCAACAGCGACGTGTCCTGGGTGACCATGCCGATGGCACTGCGCAAGCTGTCCTGGGTGACGTGGGCGATATTCTGCCCATCGATCCGAATCTCGCCGCTATCCACGTCGTAGAAACGCAGCAGCAGGTTGATCAGCGTGGATTTCCCGGCGCCGGAACGGCCTACCAGGCCAATCTTTTCGCCCGGGCGGATGCTCAGGCTCAGACCATCGAGCACCTGGCGTTCGCCGTTATAGTTGAAGCGCACCTTGTCGAAGGTCACCGCGCCGCCCGTGGTGACCAGCACGCCGGCGTCTGGCGCATCCTGCACCTTGGGGCCGCGGGTCAGGGTCGCCATGCCATCCTGCACCGTGCCGATATTCTCGAACAGCGAGGTCATCTGCCACATGATCCAGTGCGACATGCCATTGATACGCAACGCCATGGCGGTAATCGCCGCGACGGCACCGGTGCCGACTTCACCTTGGTGCCATAGCCAGAGGGCATAACCGCCCGAGCCCATGATCAACCCGACCACCAAGGCCTGGTTGACGATCTCGAACTGGCTGACCAAGCGCATCTGGCGAAAGCCGGTTTGCTTGAAATCCTCCATGGCGGCGCGCGCAAAATGCGCTTCGCGCTTGGAGTGGGAGAACAGCTTTACCGTGGTGATGTTGGTGTAGGCGTCTGAAACTCGCCCGGTCATCGACGACCGCGCATTGGCCTGTTCCTGCCCTACTTTCTCCAGGCGCGGCACGAAGTAGCGCATGGCGACACCGAACAAGACCATCCAGGCAATGAAAGGCAGCATCAATTTCAGGTCGAAACCGCCTGCCAGGGCGATGATCGCGATGAAGTACACGCCGATCCCGGGAACGATCTCGATGATGGTGAACAGCACCTCACGCACCGACAGCGCCGTCTGCATCACTTTGGTTGTGACCCGGCCGGAAAACTCATCCGAAAAGAACGACAGGCTTTGCCTCAGCATCAGCCGGTGAAAATCCCAGCGCAGGCGCAACGGCAAGTTGATCGCTAGAATCTGGTGCTGCACCATCGTGCGCAACGCGACCAGCCCAACGCTGGCCACCAGGATGATGCCGATGCCCCACAGCACCCGACTCTCTTGCGCTGCCGCATCGCCGCCTGCCTGCCAGGTCGAGAGCAAGTCCACGACCTGACCGAGGAAAGAAAACAGCCAGGCTTCGTAGATCGACACACCGGCACTGAGCAGCGCGAATGCGAGAATGTAACCGCGTGCGCCTCGCGTGCAAGCCCACAGGAACCGGGCCAGACCGTCGGGTGGCGGGGGGACTTCATCGGGTGGGAAAGGGTCTAGCCGTTGTTCAAATAGGCGAAGCATGGTGATTTCCAAAACGATCTGACGAATAGATAGTCGCATTTAAAGGATGCGTTGAGGGTTTTGGACGCGCAGGCAGTGCCGTTTGCTCAGAATTTTTACCCACAGAGGGCCGGAATTTCTCCGGCTCCCGCTGAAATACGAAAAATGAAGAAAAACGCCATGCCCTTGGACGAGTTCCTGCATGACGTTCTTGAATTGCTCGAAATCGAATCCACAGGAACTTGTCGTCGAGCGCGCCAAGCCATTACGGTTTGCCGAATCCAACGGCTCACATGACGAGATTCTAAGTTTGCTGGCCAGATACAGGCCGGCGCAGGAATGATGAAACTTGCAGACTGTCCACAAGCGAGGTGACTGAAATGAAAATCGGGATTATCGGCGCAGGCAACATTGGGGCGACCCTTGCCCGCAAACTCGCGGCGTGCGGCCATGACGTCAAACTGGCGAACTCGAAAGACCCTCAAAGCATCCAGAAACTTGCCAGCGAAATCGGCGTGCATGCCGTGACCAAGGACGATGCGGTGTCTGGCGTGGAAGCTGTAATCCTGTCGATTCCATTTGCTAGATACCCTGACCTCAAGCAGACGTTGAGCAATGCTTCCCCGAAGACCGTCGTCATCGATACTTCCAATTACTATCCGGGTCGTGACGGGGCAATCAAGGAAGTTGAGAACGGCAAGCCCGAGAGCGTCTGGGTGAGCGAACAGCTTGGTCGCCCGGTGGTCAAGGCATGGAATGCCCTGCTCGCCGCCACGCTTGCCGACAAAGGCCAGCCGGCGGAAGCTTCAACGCGCATCGCGATACCCGTGGCTGGGAACGATGCCGCCGCTGTGGCGCTAGCGCAGGATCTTGTAGAGCAGACAGGCTTTACCGCTTTTGCCGCCGGTAGCCTCGAAGCCTCATGGCGTCAGCAGCCAGGCACACCGGCTTACTGCACTGAATTGACGCTGCCGGAGCTGGAAACGGCGCTGGACGCGGCAGAAAAGGCACGAGCACCGCAAAACCGCGACGCACTGATCGCCAGGTTCATGGATCCCGGCAGTCAGCTTACCCATGAGCAGATTGTGGCCCTGAATCGCACGATGACAGCCTGACTTGCTAGCCGGTCGTAACCCGGCGCAACGGAGCCCGCTGGACCGGCCTCTGCTGCCAATCAAGCTGCGCCTGGACCATGGCCACCGCATCCAGCACCTTCTGCGCCCAGCCTTCATCCTCCGGATGCACCACGACAACGCGAAACCCGTGGTCATCCCCTTCAATCTGCACACCCTCGGAATCATCGACGTGCAAGTCGATATCGAACGCCGGCGGGTACTTGGAGGGTGAGTTGGACAGCCCATGTGTCGTCAGGGCGCGGTTGTGCAGCACGCTGTTGACGACACCGTCGACGCGGATGCCGTACAGCAGCAGCCAACGCCTGATGTAGGACGGCGTGCGCCCAGACGATGTGTAGACCCAGATACTGCAACCCTGGCGACGCAGCTCCCGGATCAGCGAGCGCGTACCCATGCGCAGCGGCTCTCCCAGCCAGCGGTGAACACAGGCCGGCAACCGGCTTCGCTCGACATCGCAGTGGTGGAGTTGGCAGGCGAGCGTGTCGTCGATGTCGAACGAAATGCGTATGCGCTGGCGTAGGAGCAGCCGCGTCGGATTGACGCTGCGGATAGCCTGCCCTACCCGGCCACCTAAGGTTTTGCATCCGGCGAGCACAAGAGCACTGCTCATCAGTGGCGGCCCTGTGAGACGGGCAAGGATTTGCCCTCGAGGAAAAATTTCATTGGATCCGGTGCCTGTTCTTCGAGGAACGCTGCGTATTTCTTCTTGATCTTGGGCAATTCATACAAAGCCTTGACGCCATGCTTGGCGGAGTTGCGTATGACCGAGGACGGATTGAAGTAGCCCTCGGCATTTTCCAGTGACAGCACAAAAGGAGGAAGCCCCGCGCGCATGAGCAGATAGCTGACGATGAGCGACCCACTGCGGTTGTTGCCCTCGATGAACAACTGCGGCTTGCTGAGAATGCGTACATAGACGCCGGCCGCACGCTTCCACACCGACTCACTGCGATAGGCGCAATACCAGTTGTACAAGTCCTTGATGCCGCCCTCAACGTTGTTGAAGAAATGCGCCTCGGTCGCCGCCAGGTGCTGGGCGTATTCCAGCCGGCGTACGGGGTCTCGGCCACACAGCACCGTGGCGTTGATCTCGAGCATCAGGTTCAGTTGCTGGAGATCGAACAGGTCGACGCCGCGGGCCACATAGTCGTCAATCAGCCCATAGCCTTCAAGCACATTTTGCAGCACTTCATCCGTCAGAGGGTCCCGCGGCTCCGTGAAGTGCCGGCTCAGCGCGGCGAAGCTCTTTTGCACTTCGCGCAGTGCGCACTCAATCGCAGGCAAATCAAGGCGATGCGTAGCAGGCATTGGTGCTCCTTGGAAACGCTTGGTAAATGTCTACCGGATGCCCGCCAAATCCATTTGGCTTCTGCAGGGATGCGGCCTCGACCGGGAATGTGGCTCAGCTGAACTTGCCGCTGATGTAATCGCCGGTCATCTGTTCACGGGGGTTATCGAAAATCTGCGTCGTCGGGCCCATTTCCACCAGATAGCCGGTGCGTGTGCCCTGGGAAATGTCCACAGAGAAAAACGCTGTGGTGTCAGCAACGCGGATGGCTTGCTGCATGTTGTGAGTCACCAGCGCGATGGTGTAGTCCTTTTTCAACTCGACCATCAGTTCCTCGACCCGCCGGGTAGCGATCGGGTCGAGCGCCGAACAGGGTTCATCCAGCAGCAATACTTCCGGCTCGGTGGCGATGGCGCGGGCAATGCACAGCCGTTGTTGCTGGCCACCGGAGAGCGACAGGCCGCTGACCTTGAGCTTGTCCTTGACCTCGTCCCACAGCGCCGCGCCTTGCAGCGCATGCTTGACCCGGTCGCCAATGTCACCTTTATAGCGATTGAGGCGCAGGCCGAACGCGACGTTGTCGAAGATGCTCATCGAGAACGGGTTCGGCTGTTGGAACACCATGCCGATATAACGGCGCACCACCACCGGGTCGACACCCTTGCCGTAGACGTCCTGGCCAAGAAAATGCACGTGACCCTCGAAGCGGAACCCCTTCACCAGATCGTTCATCCGGTTGAGGCTGCGCAGCACGGTGCTCTTGCCGCAGCCGGATGGGCCGATGAAGCCGGTGATCTTGTTTTTCTCGATCGGTACGTGGCTGTCACGCACCGCCATGAAGTTGCCATAGAAAATCTTGTCCAGTTTGCAGTCCATGACTACAGGCGCCTGGGTGACAAACGGAGCGGCTATTTGCGCAGTGGATACGTTCAAGATCAGATGCTCCCGTTCTCAATACTTGGGCTTGCCGAAAATACGGCTGATGATGTTCACGACCAGCACGATCATCACCAGCACCAACGAGGCCGCCCAGGCGAGCTCCAGTTGGTTGTCGAAAGGCATGCCGGAAAAGTTGTAGATCAACACGGCAAGCGATGCCGTCGGATTCATGACCTCCAGGTTGCCTTGGTGGTAGATCCAGTAGTTGCTGAACAGCGCGGTAAACAGCAACGGCGCGGTTTCGCCGGCGGCGCGCGCTACCGCCAGCATCACGCCGGTGAGGATCGCGGGCATGCCGGTGGGCAAGATGATTTTCCAGATCACCTGCGAGCGGGTGCAGCCCATGCCATAGGCGGCGTCTTTCATGATCTTGGGCACCATCCGCATCGACTCTTCCGCCGTCAGCACGACGATAGGCAGCATCAGCACCGCCAGCGCCACGCCACCGGCCGGTGCCGAATACGTGCCGGTGGTCATCACCACCAGGGCATAAGCGAAGACACCGGCAAGAATCGATGGCAGACCCGTGAGCATCTTGGCCGCAAAACGCGCGGCGTTTGCCAGTTTGCTGTCCGGCCCCAGCTCTGCGAGGAAGATCGCTGCCATGATGCCGACGGGCACCGCGATGGCCGCCGCGATACCCACCATTACGAAGGTGCCTGCCATGGCGTTGCCGAAGCCGCCGCCCATCTCGAAGCCAGTCGGTGGCAGCTCGGTGAACACTTCCAGGTTCAAGCGCGCACCGCCGCGGGTGATCAGCATGTACAGCACCGAAATTAGCGGTACGCTTGCCAGCAGTGCCCCCGCCCAGACCAGGGTGGTCAAGATCAGGCTGCGCAGGGCCCGGCCCTCGAACCTGCGTTGCAGGCTGGGCATCGCGCCCGCTGGAGCCGTCAAATCTGTTGCAGCAGTGAGATCAGTCATCACTTGTTACCCCGTTGGGCGTACATCATGATCATCGAACCGATGATGTTCACCAGCAGCGTGATGAACATCAGCACCAGCGCGGCATACATCAACACCTCGATCTCGTTCGGCCCGGCCTCGGGGAAGTTCAGCGCCAACAGCGCCGCGAGGGTGTTGGCCGGTGCGAACAGCGAGAGCGAAAGCGTGTTGGCGTTGCCGACCAGCATGGCCAGCGCCATCGTTTCACCCAGCGCCCGGCCCAAGCCAAGGACCAGCGAGCCGAAGATGCCGGTGGCGGCAGACGGCACCATCACCTTGAGAATCGCTTCCCAGTGGGTGGTGCCCATGCCGTAGGCGGCCTGCTTGGTTTTCATCGGTACGGCCGTGAGCGCATCCTGGGAAACGGCGGCAATGGTTGGCAGGATCATGATGGCCAGCACCAGCGCCGCAGGGAGCAGCCCCGGCCCGCTCAAGGAAGTGCCAAAGAACGGGATCCAGCCCAGTTCGCTGTTCAACCAAGTCGTCAGCGGACGGATCGCAGGGATGACCACGTAGATGCCCCATAGGCCGTAGACGACGCTGGGGATAGCCGCGAGCAGTTCGACGATGGTGCGAAAAATGGCGGCGAGCTTGGGGGGCAGAAAGTCCTGGGTCAGGAAAATCGCCATGCTGACGCCGAAGAAACCTGCAATGAGCAATGCGATCAAGGCGCTGTAGAGCGTGCCCCAGATCGCCGGGAGGATGCCGTATTTACCTTGGTTAACGTCCCAGACAGTGCCGAAAAGCACATCCGTGCCATGCTTCTCCATGCCCGGAAGCGCCTTGCGCCCCACCTCGAACACCAGCGCGAATACCAGCGCCAGGATCAGAACCACCCCGATGCGTGCAAGCGCACGGAAGGTGCGATCAACCAGGAAGTCCTTCGCCGATGGTGGTTGGCAGGCAGAGTCCGGATTAACCGGTACGACAAAAGGTTTGTTCATTGGCTAAGTCCGAACAAGGGAAAAGCTCTCCCGGCGCGGCTGATCGCGCACGCACCGGGAGAGGCCTCATGCATTACTGAATGTTGGCGGACGCTTTGCGAACCTGCTCGACGACGGAGGCCGGCAGTGGGATGTAACCCATCGAGTCGGCAATCTTCTGGCCTTCGGTCAGGCTGTATTCGACCATTTCACGCATGGCCTTGGCCTTGGCCGGATTGCCGTTGTCCTTGCGGAAGATCATCCAGGTGTAGGACGTGATCGGGTAGGACTTGGCGCCGTCCGGATCAGGCAACCACGACACCAGGCTTTGCGGCATCTTCACCGCAGCCAAGGCCTCGGCACCGCTTTCGGCGTTCGGCACGACGTACTGGCCGGCCTTGTTCTGCAACTGGGCAAAGTCGACCTTGGCGAGTTTGGCGAAGCCGTATTCGATGTAGCCAATCGCACCCGGGGTCTGGCGCACGGTGGCCGTCACACCATCGTTCTTCGGCGACTTGATGAACTTGTCGCTGGCCGGCCAGTTGACCGTATTGCCCTCGCCCAGCGCCTGCTTGAACTCAGGGTTGATGGTCGCCAAATGCTTGGTGAACACCGCGGTCGTACCGCTGGAATCCGCACGCACAACGACGGTGATCGGCGTATCGGACAGTTTCAGGTCCGGGTTGGCGGCGACGATCTGAGGATCGTTCCAACGGGTGATCTTGCCCAGGAAAATGTTGGAGTAAACGTCCCGTGGCAGCTTCAGGCCCTTGGGATTGCCTGGCAGGTTATAGGCCAGGACGATTTCACCGGCCGTCATCGGCAACAACTGCACGCCTTCGGCGACCTTGGCGATGTCTTCGTCTTTCATGGCCGAATCGCTGGCGGCGAAATCGACGGTCTTGTTCAGGAAATCCTGAACCCCGGCGCCACTGCCCTTGGATTGGTAATCCACGGTGACACCGTCGGACTTCTTGCTGAAATCCTTGAACCAGGTGAGGTAGATCGGCGCGGGGAAACTGGCGCCAGAGCCCGTCAGGCGGACGCTCTCTGCGGCGAAGGATGCCGAGCTGGCACAAAGAGAAACCGTAACGGCAAGCGCAGCAGACTTCATCAAACTTTTCATTAAAGGAAACTCCTTGTGATGACGGGCTGAGGAACTCTGCAACAGAGTTGTTACGTTTTTATGAAGATCGAATGGCAACGTCGCTTTTTTCGACCTGACATGTTCCTGTCAGCGGCCCGTCACCCTGACGTCAGTTCCCTGCGCCTAAGGTAGGCCTTGATCTCTCTGAGGTGGTTGCGCGAGCAACAGGCCCGGTGGGACGTCGTTTTTTGCTGGCCTCATGCATCAGCGGAAGGAGAAACGCTAATGAGCCATCCCGATGGGCACGACAGCACGCTCGATCAATTGACCTGGCGGGCGACCCTTGACCGCAATCTGGACAAGAAAGACCTGTTGCTTCACATGCTCGCCGAACAGCAGTTCGTGGTCGCGCAGCTGCGAGCCCGCAATATGGATCATCGGGACTATCTGCTCGCGCTGATTGATTCGGCATCGGCCGTGAGCGAAGGCGCAGGCCAACCCTCCCCCTTCGATGCCCATCGAATGCGTCGCGTCATTACCGAGGCGGCCGCGAGGGGCCATTGGGGCAAGGCAGGCGAACGTGGCCGGACTCAGGGGATCGCCGCTCATTACGATGCCCAGGGCTGCGCCGCGATCGTCGTCGATATCGAGATGAGCGATGAGCGCCGCTTGATTGTTCATCACGCGGTAGTAGTGGCGGACCTGGGTCATGTAGAGAGCCCAGGCCGTGTGCGCTCGCAGCTTGAAGGCGCCTGGCTGATGGGCGTGGCTCTGGTGACGTCTTGTGATATCGGGCCCGCGATGGGCAATCGTTGCGCGATACTGGCCAACCGTGCGAGTTGGCCACTGGTTCCATGGTTGCCAGGCGAAATCGCCGTGCACCTGATCAACCCAACGGGTGCTGTCAATGTCGGGCAGCCCAGTCAGGTGAGCCACGTACCGGTCGTCCGGGCCCTTTGCAGCGCAATTTGCCAGGGCCCGGACAACCGAGCCAGCGACGCGCGGCTCAGCAGCCAGGTGCTCGAAAAGGCCGGCGAACGTTGAGCCGTTGCCTGGGGCAAGAGTCTACCCTGCGGCGAGGTTTTGCCAGGCGCCAGCTTAGGAAGCGCTGATTCGCAGCATCATTGCACCTGCAACCGGCGCAACTCGCCGCCCTCTTGTTTCAAGCGTTCCAGGTACGCCGCAGCGTCCAACAACTGATAGGGAAAATAAAGCCCTGCCGACGTCACCGGCTGACCATCCAACCCAAGCAGGCGTTCAAGAAGCATGGCGACGCTAAGGCCGGTCAGCGGCGCCGTGCCCTCCGGGTGAACGACGGCGTGACGGGTGCGCAGCGGTTCGCCTTTCAGGTCCGCGCCGGCAAGCTCGATGATGATTTCGGTGGACATCGGTTTTCCTTGTCGCCGACTGGAGCTCACCCCGATGCCAATGTTGAACTGGACATTGGCCGCGCCCGTCGCAGCCGCCAGGCCGGCGACATCAATGGATGAGAAGCCGCCGGCGTCGATTGACGTACCGTCCACGGCTTGGAACTGCGTATTGGAATGTTCGCCTTCACGCCATACGAATACCCCGTCGCGCCTTGTCAGCGCTGCGGGGAGCATCTTGTTGAGGTGTTCGAAATCGCTGGCGACGGTCGGCCCGCCAGTGTCCTGCTCATCGACCAGCGCATCGATGCGGATATCATCGATCCGGCCAAATTCCCGGGCCACGCTCAACGTCGCCGCCGTCGTTGCGCCGGCCATCCATTCGTAACCCAGAACAATGGGCGAGGCGCCTGGCGCATGCATGTACATTGCGATTTCGGGGGCGATCTCGAAGACCCCGGAAGATATGCTCAGGTGCGGCACCCCGCGCTTTTGCGCATAGCGCAATCCGGCGAGGGCGTGGTCCATGTAGAAAACCACCACGGCGCTGACCGGACGATCGCCGAGGCCCAGGTCGTCTGCGCTGGAATCGATCACCACGGCCTGCGCCCCGCCCATCTGCGCTGCGACCCGTTGGGCCTTCGCAAGGTCCCGCCCACCAATCAGCAGCGGCACGTCTGGATAAGCGGCGCGTAGCGCTCGGGCTGTGTGGTGGCCGATTGCGCCGGAACCGCCCATGAACAAGATAGGATTGAGTGACATTGTTTGTTCTCCTTGTTTCCGGGTTAACCTACTGTTAGTAGGTAACCTAGCACACCATCACCGACTGTTACCTACCATTGGTAGGTTTTTTTGAATTGGAAGCGACAACGTGCAAAAAGAAATCGAGCCGACCCCTGTCAGCGCTCCGCCCCGCAGGCTTTCCAAAGCCGAACGGCGACGCCAGCTACTGGACACTGCCTTGTTGATCGTGCGCGAGGAAAACGCCGACCGACTGACCCTGGGCCACCTAGCCGTCCGCGCCGGGGTGTCCAAGCCCGTCGTCTATGATCATTTCGGCACACGCTCGGGGCTGTTGATCGAGCTCTACAAGTGGATCGATACCGAGCGGGTCAATGCTTTCCGGGACGCGATGTCCAGCACCACCCTAAGCCTTGAGCAAACCGCCCAGGCCCTGGCCAGCGCCTACATCCAGTGCGCGGCGGACCATACCGACGAGTTTCACGCGGTGGGCGCGGCCTTGGCCGGCAGTGACGAAAAGGCGGCGTTCCAGGAATTGCTCGACAATTGCGTAAAGATGTTCATGGCCGTTCTCAAGCCCCACGCCCGTCTGGCAGAAGCCGAACTTGAGCGGTGCTGCATCGGCCTGGTTGGCGCGGGAGAAGCGCTCTCCGGCGCCTTGGTTAGGGGGCGACATGGTGAGGAGGAAGTGATCGAAGCGTTCACGGCATTGATACAGGGCGTTCTGAAGCCGATGTCCTCGCAGCCTCAGGGGCCTGCTGATTAGGTCGGTGTGACGCGTCCGCCGTTCAAACCTGTTGCTCAAGCAGGGCGAGGGTTTTGCGATCCGGCTCGCCGGAATAGAACTGGTCGAGCGCCTGTTGATACAAAGGAGAGCCCGACTGGGCGCTGACGAACAGCGTAAGACAGGAACGAAACTTCATATCATCGGGCGAGCCGAATATGCGCTCGGCGCTGACGTCGCTGTGTTGCAACACCGCTTCAACAGAGCTCTCCAGTCGCGGACCGAGCACATCGTGTTGCAGATACGCGCGGGCCTCGGCAAGGCCGGAAATGGCGAAGCGACTGGCCATTTCGGAACGGCCAAGCCCGCGCAATTGCGGAAATATGAACCACATCCAGTGGCTCGTCTTACGGCCCGCACGCAACTCATCCATGACGCGACTGAATACCGGGTGTTGCGCGTCAACGAAACGGGCCAAATTGTATGGGTCGTGCATGTTTGATGCTCCTCCAACGGGAGCGACTTGATCTGTCGCCCCCACAAAGCCGGATTCAAGCGCTCTGCTCTTGCTTGAGCCGCTTGAGCAACGCATGGGCGGCCGCTTGCGATGAGGCCGGATTCTGGCCGGTGATCAGGTGCCCATCCTCCACCACATGACTCGCCCAGTCCGCGCCCTTGGAGTATTGGGCGCCTTTGGCCTTGAGCATGTCCTCCACCAAAAACGGCACCACTTGCGTCAGGCCCACCGCCTCTTCTTCGGAGTTGGTGAATCCGGTGACTTTTTTACCTTTCACCACAGGCTCGCCATCCGGTGCGTTGACATCCTTGAACACCCCAGGCGCATGGCAGACCGCGGCGATGGGTTTGTTCGATGCATAAAAGGCTTCGATGAGGGTCTTGGAGTCGGTGTCTTCGGCGAGATCCCACAGGGGGCCGTGGCCGCCAGGATAGAACACCGCATCGAAATCATAGGGATCGACCTCGCCCAGGGGCACGGTATCGGCCAGTGCCGCTTGGGCGCTGGTATCCGTGGCGAAGCGCCGCGTGGCGTCGGTCTGGGCTTGTTCCTCATCGCTCTTGGGGTCCAGAGGGGGCTGCCCGCCCTTCGGGGACGCCAGCGTCACCGCGGCGTTGGCGTCGATGAACACGTAATAAGGGGCCGCGAATTCTTCCAGCCAGAAACCGGTCTTCTTGCCGGTGTCGCCCAACTGATCATGAGATGTAAGTACCATCAAAATTTTCATGTACACCTTTCCTCCGATCGGTAATGGGCGAAATGCATCCGCCCTGCATTATTGTCAGAGGCTGCATCGCGGTAGACGTTCAAGTCGTTAGCGCCACGCCGCGATGCAAATGCACAGGCGTCATGCCCTGGCCGAAATGGCCGCCAGGCGCAGTTCCCTTGATGCGGCGTAATCCGCCTGTCGCCCCAGTTGCCAGCCCAGGTAACCCCACAGTAACGCGCAACACGCACCCACCATCGCCGCCACCCCTGCCCCTTGGCCCAACTGGTCGAGCAGGCTCTTGGCCCAGCCGCTCATGGCGTCGCCGGCGCGATAGACCACGGTGTCGATGAAGTTCTTGGCCATGTATTTACTTTCAGCATCCAGCGGTGCGAAGAGCATCTCCCGGCCCGGCCGCACGAATGCGTATTCGCCGATGCGTCGCACAATCATCAGGGTCGCCAGCAGCGCAAACCCAGGCGCCAGGGCCAGGCCCAGGAAGCCGATGCACATCAGCAACGGGACGATAGCCAGCAACGCGCGCACGCCAAGCTTCGGTGCGATTCTGCCGGTGATGAATAGCTGGGACAGCAACGCACCGGCCTGCACGATGATGTCGATGGTGCTGAAGATGCGAACTTGTGAGGCGCGGTCCGGATAGTGTTCGGCCACCAGACGCGCTTGCTCGAAATAGAGAAACGTACTGACCGTCGCCAACAACACCACGAAACCGGCGATGCCCAACAAGTAAGGCGAGCGAAGCACGGCAACCATCCCACTCAACGGATTGCCGGCCAACGGCTGTCGGGGGCTTTGCGTGGGCGCAGCACCGGGCCGCCCCGCCCCACCTTCTTCACGCCAGTTCATCAAGGTCCTTTTCAACACAAGCGTCGCACCGAGCAACACCGCCGCCAACAGCATCAAGCCTGACGCACCCACGATGTCGATAAGCAAAGCGCTCAGGGCCGGCCCCAACAGGCCGCCGACACTGGCGCCGGCGGCGATGAACGCGAACAAGCGCTTGGCCTGCTCGCTGTCGAACACATCCGCCATCAAACTCCAGGCCACCGACACGACGAACAGGTTGTAAACCGATATCCAGACATAAAACACCCGGGCCAGCCAGACGCTGTCCGGTTGGAATTGAAAGAATTCGACGAACATCAACAGGTTAATGCCGAAAAAGCCGTAGACCCAGTCGATCAGACGCAATCGCGGCACCCGGGAACTGAGCCAGGCGAACAGCGGAACGGCCGCGAGCATGACCAGGAAGGTCGCGGTAAACAGCCATTGCAAGTTCTCGACGCCTGCTGCAATGCCCATCGATTCGCGGATCGGACGCAGCATGAAGTAACCGGTAAACAGGCAAAGAAACAGCAGGAACCCGCACAGCGCCGGACGCAGCTCGCCGTCGCGGGCGTTGAGGGCGAGACTCAGCCGATGCAAGTAGGAAGTCGTACTCATGAAAACTCCAGAGGGAGGCGGCAGCAGGCTAGAGAGCAGGCGCGAGACGGACACTCGCGCCATGACCGGTTCAGCGATAGGTAACGCCGGTCAGACGTTCGGAGGCGGCCCAGAGCCGTTCGGCATCCGCTTCGTTGGTCGCGGCTGGCGGTGTCTTGGCGAACCCCAGCGGGCCGCGTTTTTCCTCATCGCCCGTCGGGCCGTAGTAGGCACCGCCAACGGCCTGCTCGGCGGTGGCCCCGTAGAGCGTGGGCAGCGCACCTTGTGCCGCGGAATGGTACGCATCGCGGTCCTTCGCCCAGCGCTGGCCGAACACGCTATTGACGCCCGGGCCGCGGGCGATCAGTTCGGTGACGGCCACGCCGGGATGGGCGGCAATGCTGCGGATACCCCATTTTTGCGCGTCACTACGCCGTTGTAATTCGAACGACCACTGGAGCACAGCCAGTTTCGACTGGGCATAGGCTGCATAAGGGTCGTATTTCTCCTCGGACTGCAAGTCATCGAGATTCACCGCGCCGCGCGTGGCCGCGATGCTGGAAAGGCTTACCACTCGCGCGTCGTCGCTTTGGCGCAGAAGTGGAACCAGCAGGCCAGTCAGCGCGAAGTGCCCCAGGTAATTGGTCGCCAGCTGAAGCTCAAAGCCATCGGCGGAGGTGCCCCGCTCCGGCGGCGCCATGATGGCGGCGTTGTTGATCAACACGTCGAGGCGCGGCAATCGCTGGTTGAGCCGCTCGGCCAGGCCGCGCACCGATGACAGGTTGGCCAGGTCGACGGGCTCGAACTGCAACTTGGCGTCGGGTACGGCCTGGCGGATACGCTTGATGGCCTCCGCGCCCCGCTCCGGGTTACGCGCCGCGATAATCACTTCGGCGCCGGCGCGCGCCAACGCCAGCGCATCTTCGTAGCCCATGCCGCTGGTGCCGCCGGTAACCAGCACGATCCGGCCCTTCTGGGAGGGCATGTCACGGGTCGACCAGTCGGGTTTCGGCGCGGCACGATCCGATGCTTCAAGACTCATCGCACTGAGGAGCGCGACGCCGGCCGTCAACGTACGGGCCAGCCTCATGAGCTTGCTGATGTTGTATGAAAAGCCAACGGCGGGGGTGATCGTTCTATTCCACATGATTGAGTTCCTTGATTGGGTGGCAACCGGCGCGACCGGGCTTACTGAATGGCGCAGGCGTCAGTCTGCTGAAGGAAACTGACGTGCCGGATCTGTCCTTGGGTGTCTACGTAGGTCATCTTTGCCTGCGCGACCTCGCATACGGCTGATTTCGGCTCCTCGATACGCAGGGCCTGGGCAACGTCCAACGGCATGCCGTACTCATAAGCCGGAATAGGGGTTTGCTCTTTGGCAAACAGAGGCGAACCGCTCAACGTGATCACTGCCAGCAGACTGGCGACCGACAAGGTTTGAATGTTCATGGTGGACTCCACTGTCCTGACCGGGATGGTGGTTGAACTTTAAGAGCGGGACGCTGACGTCAAGGTGACCGGTGCCTGTCAGGAACATGTCAAACGCCAATGCGATGAAGGTGCTTCAGTTGATGAAGATGCTGAATGTGCCGGCGTCTTCGCGAGCAGGCTCGCTCCCACAGGGGGGTTGTGTTGCCCTTGGGATTCAAGTCACCCGCGAATCCAGTGTGGGAGCGGGCCTGCTCGCGATGGCGGTGCTTCAGTTGATGAAGATGCTGAGTGTGCCGGTGTCTTCGCGAGCAAGCTCGCTCCCACAGGGAGTTGTGTTGCCCTCGGGATTCAAGTCACCCGCAAATCCGGTGTGGGAGCGAGCCTGCTCGCGATGGCGGTGCTTCAGTTGATGAAGATGCTGAATGTGCCGGCGTCTTCGCGAGCAAGCTCGCTCCCACAGGGGTTGGGTTGCCCTTGGAATTCAAGTCACCCGCAGATCCAATGTGGGAGCGAGCCTGCTCGCGATGGCGGTGCTTCAGTTGAGGAAGATGCTGAATGTGCCGGCGTCTTCGCGAGCAGGCTCGCTCCCACAGGGGGTGTGTTGCCCTTGGGATTCAAGTCAGCCGCAGATTCAATGTGGGAGCGAGCCTGCTCGCGATGGCGGTGCTTCAGTTGATAAAGATGCTGAATATGCCGGCGTCTTCGCGAGCAAGCTCGCTCCCACAGGGGGTTGGGTTGCCCTCGGGATTCAAGTCACCCGCAGATCCAATGTGGGAGCGAGCCTGCTCGCGATGGCGGTGCTTCAGTTGAGGAAGATGCTGAATGTGCCGGCGTCTTCGCGAGCAAGCTCGCTTGTATGGTAGGGCTTGAAGGGAGGAGGAGGGACAAGGCTCGATTCTGACTGTTCGCGCAGTACAGACCGTGGGAGATTTCACCCCTCCTCCTTTCACCCAAGCGCCGATAAAGAATGCATCTGGCCTAGACCGACGATAGGAACAAGCCTGCGCCTCTGGGTGAACCCTTCAAGTGTTCAAACCTTAGCGCGGAGGATTTTCAATGGCAATGCCGGTTTCTGTCGCAAAGCCGATCGTGGGGGTTGATGTCGCCAAAGATGAGTTGGTGATTTATCACGCAGAAACAGATCGACTGGAAGCGATCCCCAACACCAAAGCTGCGATCAAGAAGTGGCTCAAGGAATTGCCTGCGCCAGTGGATGTCGCCATCGAGGCCACCAATATCTATCACCAGGACTTCGCCGACCTGGCTTATGCGCAGGGCTGTGTGATCTACATGATCGGCGGCTACGAACTCAGCCATTACCGCAAAGGTGTGAAAGTTCGCGCCAAAACCGATGCGCTGGATGCTCGGTTGTTGGCTCGCTACTTGAACAACGAAGGCCACCAGTTGCACCCGTGGACCCCGCCATCGCCCCTGTATTGCCGGCTTATAAGCCTTTTCCGGCGCCGGGCAGCCTTGGTTCAGGCGCGTGTCAGCCTCAAGCAAAGTTGGTCGAACGAACCGTTGCTCAAAACGGCCTTTGAGAACCAGATAAAGGCCATGCAGCGACTGGAAATCTTGCTTGAGAAAACAATCCAGACGCAATTGGATGCAGCCGGTCTGGGCAGTCAGCTCAAGCGCTGCATGAAAGTCGAAGGAATCGGGCTGTTGAGCGGTGCGCGTTTACTTACGTCGTTTCAGCGTGGAGATTTCAGAAATGCCGATGCCTTCATCGCTTTTCTAGGGCTGGACCTGCGCATATCGGACTCGGGAAAAAAGAAGGGACGCCGCTGCCTGTCTAAGCGAGGTGACCCGGAGGCGCGCCGATTGATGCACAACGCCGCGATGTCGGCGAGCCGCACAGCGGCGTGGAAGGGTTTTTATGGGGCTCTGCGGGCTCGAGGGCTAAGCACAACCGAAGCATTAGTGGCACTGGCCCGCAAGCTTGCCCGAGTGGTATTCGCTCTGTTGAAGAACCAGAGCGAATACTTACCAAAAGGCATCTAAGGGCTAGCCATGCACCATAGAATCTCCCACAGGGGGGGTGTGTTGCCCTCGGGATTCAAGTCAGCCGCAGATCCAATGTGGGAGCGAGCCTGCTCGCGATGGCGTTGCTTCAGTTGATGAAGATGCTGAATGTGCCGGCGTCTTCGCGAGCAGGCTCGCTCCCACAGGGGTTGTGTTGCCCTCGGGATTCAAGTCAGCCGCAAATCCGGTGTGGGAGCGAGCTTGCTCGCGATGGCTGTATCACGGGCAACGGGGACTGAAGGCGGACTAACGCGCTGCCTGGCTTGTCAACGAGAACCCGAAGGTATTGAGCCCGTCCTTGCTGTGGGCGAACACGCGACCGCCGTGCATGGAGGCCACCGCCCGTACGATGGAAAGCCCCAAGCCATGATGCGCGTCACTGCGGGCCCGGGCGGCGTCGGCCCGGTAGAAGCGC
The DNA here is from genome assembly GCF_054130985.1 of Pseudomonas sp. R4-84. Lineage (NCBI taxonomy): Bacteria > Pseudomonadati > Pseudomonadota > Gammaproteobacteria > Pseudomonadales > Pseudomonadaceae > Pseudomonas > Pseudomonas sp. R4-84. The sequence continues at coordinate 2,717,748 of NZ_CP096390.1, read as the reverse complement.
TCGAACAGACGCTGCAGGTGGACGTTATCAATCGGCTCGCCAGCATTGGACACGCTCACCTCGGCCTGCATGCCATGGCTGACCAGGCTTACCGTGATCGTGCTGGTCGGTACCGCGTATCGCGCAGCATTCTGGATCAGGTTGGCCAGGGAACGGTGGAACAGACGTCGGTCGATGCACACCCGCATGTCGCCTTGAATCACCACGCTCAACTGCTTGTCGTGCAAGACCGGCTCCAGGTAGTCCACTGTCTTGGACGCCTCTTCATAGAGCGAGACATCGCTCAGCTCCGTGGCTCGCTGCCCGCTTTCGGCACCCGCCAGGAACAGCATGTCATTGACGATGGTGCCCATCCGCTCCAGCTCTTCGAGGTTCGATTGCAGCAGGTCTTGAAGCTCATTCACGTCCCGGCCGTGGGCCAGGGCGACCTGGGTCTGGCCGATCAGGTTGGTCAAGGGCGTGCGCAATTCATGGGCGACATTGGCATTGAACCCTTCGAGCTGGCACCAGGCGGCCTCCTGGCGAGCCAGGGCGCCGTTGAACGACACAGCCAGCTCCTGCAACTCACCAGGCAACGCCTCGGTGTCCAGCCGTTGCTTGGAATCCCCCGGCGGCAGGCTGTTGGCCTGGCGGCTCAGGCGCCGGACCGGTCCCAGGCCAAAACGCGCGATCCAATACCCCAGCAGCGCGACCAGCACGACACCCAACGCGGACGTTACGATCAACGTCTTGGTGAAATTATTCAGGGTCTTCATGAACGGCGTCGAATCGAGCCCCACGATAAAACGCACCTCCGGCCGGCTGCCCATGGCCGCGATGGTTTCGATCATCAGCACCATGGGGCGATCCCGGTCAGGGATGGCGACCGTGGAAAACCCATCCGGACGCTTTGACCAATCCTGGCCGTCCGGCATCGCCCCGCCATAGCTGTAGGCCGGGTTATCGACCAGGACCCAGTAACGCACGCGCTCATCGGTGGGTGTCAGGCCGTCGAGCTTCTGCCGCAGCCCCACCCAGAATTCCGGTGAGTCATATTTGGCGAGCACCGGATCGAGAACCGAATGCCGCAGGATCAGCTCGTTCTGCATCTGGTCTTCGAGCGATTGCTTCAAGGAACAGCGCAGCAGCGTTGCGCTGACCGCGGTGATAAGCATGACCGCGAGGGCAAACATCAGGGCGAGCCGCTTGGAGATCGATCCTTTCATCACACCATCCCAACGTGCCTGTCGTCCGCTTCACGACTTTCCAATACATAGCCCATTCCGCGCACGGTATGCAGCAATTTGCGTGGATATGGCGCATCCACCTTGGCGCGCACACGCTTGATCGCGACCTCCACCACGTTGGCATCGCTGTCGAAATTCATGTCCCAGACCTGCTCGGCAATCATCAATTTGGAAAGAATCTCCCCCTGGTGTCGCGCCAGCAGGCTCAACAGGCAGAACTCCTTCGCCGTGAGGTCCAGCCGCAAACCGGCCCGGGTGACCTTGCGAGCTTGCAGGTCGACTTCCAGGTCGTCGATGCGCAGATGCGTGGGATCGGCCGCGTCATCGGCGCGACGGCGGATCAACGCCTGGACGCGCGCCACCAGCTCGGCAAACGAAAAGGGCTTGCCCAAGTAGTCGTCAGCACCCTCGCGCAACCCCCGGACGCGATCATCCACCGTGCCCCTGGCCGACAACATGATCACCGGGGTTTTCTTGTGCAGGCGCAGGCCCTGCAACACGGCATAGCCGTCCTTGCCCGGCAACATGACATCGAGGATGACCACGTCGTACTCAAGCTCCAGGGCGTAGTGCAAGCCATCGATGCCGTTCGTCGCGACATCGACAATGTAGCCGAGCTCGCTCAAGCCGCGGTGGACATAGGAGGAGGTTTTTTCTTCGTCCTCGACGATCAGCAAGCGCATCTGGTGACTCCTCTACGAAAGCGGGGCAACCAGAAGAGTCTAGACGCAGAAGGTGTCCGGAGGCTGACGGCTTGCTGACATTCTTGTCAGAAAGCCCCCCCCCGCGAACCCAGACCCTACCAAAGCGCGACGTCATAAGTGACGTAGACACGGTTGCTATCGCGTCCCCGTGAAAAGTCGGAGCGATAGACATAGTTACGCAATTTGACACCCAACCCCTTCAACTTACCTTGCTGCACGATGTAAGCGACTTCGGCGTCGCGCTCCCACTCGTTCACGACGCTGTTGGATTTGCCATCGGCGCCACTGAGGTAGCGGCTGGAAAACGTCAGGCCGGGCACGCCTAGGCGAGCGAAATCGTAGCCGTAGCCGAGCATCCAGGTCTTTTCATCTTCCTCGATGAACTTGCCGATCCCAACGTTGCTGAAGGAATAGACCGTGGCGCCGCTGATGTATGGCAAGCCCCCTTCCCCGCTGAGCTTTTGGTAACCGGCACTGAACGTGTGGCCGAGGGCAACGTACGACAGCGAGCCGCTGAACATGTCATTGTCGACTTTACCGCCATGGGCCAAGCCCGATTCGGCACTGTTGAAGTAGCGCAGGTCGCTGGTGAGCACGCCGGGACCGAGCTGTAGGTCATGTTGGACACCGGCGAAGTTCTGCCGGTAGAAGTTTTCCAGTTCGCCATAGAAATAGCTCAAGCGAATGTTCTTTCCCAGCTTGTAGTCGGCGCCGGCATAAATGAAGTCGCCTGACTCGTTGCCACTGTAGCCGTCGGGCACGATCGGCATGCTGTCGCTTGAATCGCGCAGTTTGAATCGTTCCAGCCGCCCACCCGTCAGGGTGAGGTTGTCGATGTCGTTGCTGCTGACCTGCCCCCCCTGATAGGTCTGGGGCAGCAGCCTCGCGTCGTTGTAGATCAGTACTGGGTTCTTGGGCAGCAGCGTGCCATATTTGAACGTGGTTTTTTCCAGTCGGGCCTTGGCGGTCATCCCCGCGCTGGCGAACTCTTCTGCGGCACGACCGTCGTCATGGACCGGTAGCAAGCCAGTGCCGCTACGACCGCGCCCCGAATCAAGCCTGAATCCGAGCAGGCCCAGGGCATCGACGCCGAAACCGACCGTGCCTGACGTGTAGCCTGACTGATAATCCAACAGAAAGCCCTGAGCCCATTCGGTGCGCTCGCTTTTGGCGGTCCGCGCCGCTCGCGCACTCATGCCATGTTCATCGCGAAAGTTCTCGTTGAAGTAAACATTGCGCAACTGCAATTTGAGCTTGCTGTCGTCGACGATTCCCTCTGCACTGGCGTTGGCCAGCGGCAGCAGACCAAGGATCGGAAACAGAACCCCGCGAATCAGGTAAATATTCATGTCGAGTGTCTCGTTGTTGTTATTTGGCGCGCAGGCCGGCGCACTCCCCATGCGGGGAGCGTCAGGCAAGGACTAAAGGGTGTCGGGTGAATCAGGAGAACAGCGTCAGCGCCCCGGTCAGAAGCGCCAGCGCCGTTATTACGATTGAGGTGAGCACCGCCCATTTGATGGTGGCTTTCTGGAAATCGCCCAGGTCGCGATCGACCATGCCCACCAGCAACAAGGTCGAGGCCACCAATGGGCTCATCAGGTGCACCGGCTGACCGAGGATGGACGCCCGAGCTATTTCGACCGGATGAATCCCGTAGGCGGCAGCGGCGTTAGCCAGGATAGGAACGACCCCAAAGTAATAGGCATCGTTGGACAATACGAACGTCAGCGGCATGCTGGTAATTGCCACCACCAAGGGGAACAAATGGCCCCAGGAAGGCGGAATCCAGTCGACCAGCGTTTGCGCCAGGGCATCGACCATTTTCGTTCCGGAGAAAATTCCGGCGAAAATACCCGCCGCGAACACCAGCAGGACCACGGTCATGGCGTTACCCGAGTGGGCGAGAATGCGCTCTTTCTGGATGTCCAGCTGCGGATAGTTGATCACCAGCGCCAGGACGAAACCGATCAGGAACAGAATCGCCGAGTGCATGAGGCCCATCACCAGCGCGACCATGACTGCGACGACCAACAGCAAATTGACATAGGCCAGTTTCGGACGCTTGTGCGGCGTGTCCTCCAGGATGGCCTTGATATAGCAATCGCCACCTCCGCTCTGTAGTTGAATGTTGCCGATACGCTTGCGCTCGGCACGACCCAGCAGGAACGCGGTGAACACCACCCACATCGCGCCACCGATCATAGTCGGCAACAAAGGCACGAAGTACTCGCCGGCATCCAGGCCGAGTGCCGCGATGGCCCGGGTCGCCGGCCCGCCCCAAGGCGTCATGCCGCTCATGATGCTCAGCGAAAGCATCGCGACGGTCGCCAGGATCATCGGATTCATGCCGATGCGCTTGTACAGTGGCAGCATCGCGGCGCAGGTAATCATGTAGGTCGTCGTGCCGTCACCGTCCAGTGCAACGAGAAGCGACAGCAGTGCGGTGCCCACGGCGATTTTCATCGGATCGCCATTGACCCGCTTGAGGATCTTGCGGATCAGCGGGTCGAACAGGCCCGCGTCGATCATCAGACCGAAAAAAAGAATCGCGAACAACAGCAGTGCCGCCGACGGTGCAACCATCTTCAGCCCATCCAGCATCATCTTGCCAGTGGTCCCACCGAAGCCGCCGATCACCGCGAAGACTATCGGCACGATCGTCAGGGCGACGATCGGCGACAGCCGTTTGGTCATTATCAGAAAGGTGAAGACCACCACCATGGCCAAGCCAAGTAAAGCGAGCATAAGTCAGTTCTCTTGTTGTTATGAGTCGCTGATGCAATGACAAAGTCTGCCCGGGTCATCCGGCCAGGCGCTGGGGAACCGTGGCGTAGACAAAACCTGAAAAAAGCCTGCGGGCGGTACGGACCACCGAGGCGCGAATGGTCTCACCCTTTTCGCCGGTGTAGGACAACACGACATCGATACCGCCACTGGGGTGCTCGATGCGCACCCGCTGAAGGCGTGGTTCGCTGACGCCGCCAAGCAGGTTGGCCGCGACACTGCCGTCGGTCACGCAGGCCGTCGCCAGCCCGATGGAACCGGTAATCGCCAAGGCGCGATGACAGCTATGCGGCATGAAGTAGCGCACCTGGATCGTCCCGCCACACGTGGCCGTCGAGACCAGCACTGGCTTGGGAATCACTTTGTCGCTGACGTCGCCCAGGCCCATCGCCAGGCCGGCCTTCAAGCGCAAGGACTCCAAGCGCTGCAAGAACGCCGTATCGCCATCAAGCTCGGCGGGGCTTTCGTCGCCACGCTTGCCGAGCTGGCCGGCCTCGACAATCAACATCGGCATGGCCATGTCGATGCAAGTCACCGGGATGCCATCGATCAAGTCGACGGATTGCCCCGTGGGGAAGAGTTTTCCGGTCTTGCTGCCGGCTGCGTCGAGAAAGGTCAGTTGCACTGGAGCGGCCGTACCCGGCACACCGTCGATGGCAGTGTCGCCTTCGTAGCTGACCTTGCCCTGAGGTGTCTGGACCTCGGCATTGACGAAGGTTCCGGTATTGAGGTTGCGGATCCGCACGCGGGTCAGGTCGCCTGTGGCCTTGACCAGCCCTTGCTCAATTGCGAACGGGCCGACGGCACAGAGCATGTTGCCGCAGTTGGGTGCAGTGTCGACCCGGCGCTGGGAAACCATGACCTGGACAAACAGGTAATCCACGTCGGCTTCAGGGTGCAGCGATGGGCTGACGATCGCCACCTTACTGGTTTGTGGACTACCACCCCCGATGCCGTCGATCTCCAGCTCATGGCCAGAACCCATCAGGTTGAGCAGCAACTCGTCACGTTCAGGAATCGTTGCCGGCAAATCCCAGGCGAGAAAAACCGGACCTTTAGAAGTGCCGCCGCGCATGAGTACACAAGGAATTCGTTGCATGACCACTAACTCTTGTTGATCAATCTGGATGATTGATGCTCTGTGCACAAGAGTGGCAGGGTTTAAAAAGTGTTTCCAATGCAAAGATCGGAGTTATTATTGCGTTTCACAAAAGAATTAATTTGGAGTTCTTTGGAACCTGGTAGTGAGAAAAATTGATGGAATATGAACTTCAGGACATCCGATCTTTCGTTAAGATCGCCGAACTTGGCAGTTTCCATGAAGCCGCCGATGCACTGCACCTATCCCAGCCCGCCCTCAGCCGACGGATGAAAAAGCTTGAGGAAGGATTAGGCACCGCCTTGCTCGACCGCACGACGCGAAAGGTCAGCCTGACCAGCGTTGGGCGTGATTTCCTGCCTAAGGCGCGGCGCTTGTTGGATGATTTTGACGATTCCATTCTCAATATTCGCGAATTGGCCGAGCGGCAGATCGGCCGAGTCACCTTGGCCTGCATCCCGACGGCGGCGTTCTATTTTCTGCCCTCGGTGATCCGGCTTTATAACGAACGCTACCCGAAGATCCGCATACGCCTGCTCGATCTCAGTGCCAACGAAGGATTGGAGGCTGTACTGCGTGGCGAAGCTGACTTCGGCATCAACATGATGAGTGGCCAGCACCCGGACATCGAGTTCGTGCCCCTGGTCAACGAACCCTTTGTGCTGGCCTGCCGACGAGACCATGAGCTCGCTGGCCGCAGTGCGGTCACCTGGTCGGAGCTCAGCGACTATCGGCTGATCGGTGTCGGTCGCTTGAGTGGCAACCGCATGCTGCTTGACCACGCCTTGTCAGGCCTGAGCTGGCGTCCGCAGTGGTTCTACGAAGTGCAGCACCTGTCCACATCCTTGGGCTTGGTCGAGGCTGGCCTCGGCGTGTCGGCGATGCCCAGCCTGGCGATGCCGGCGGTCGATCATCCGACGCTGGTCAGCGTACCGCTGATCGAGCCGGTGGTGAATCGATCGCTGGGCCTGGTTTATCGACGCGGTGCCTCCCTTTCCCCCGCTGCGGAAAAATTCGTCTCGATCCTGCTGGAGCAGTGGCCACAGTAGAGGCCAACGCTATGCACCGGCCAATCGATGCCATACTCGCTCACCACAACGCTTGGTCGAGAACAAGGCGCCAGGACGCTGACGCATTGTTTCTCAGAGCGCCTTGTCCCTGTCGCGCAACAGGGGCTTGGGTCGGCTTCATGAGTGCTCGGAGTGACCCCCCACCGCTTCATTACCCGTGATGTTACGCATACGCGCATATATTCCCTGCGCGCCGTCGTCCACCAAGGAAAACACTACGGGAATGACCAACAGGCTCAGCACTGTCGAAGTGATAAGCCCGCCAATCAACACGATGGCCATCGGCGCGCGGAAGCTCGGGTCAGCCCCCCAACCGAGTGCGATGGGCATCATGCCGGCGCCCATGGCGATTGTCGTCATGACAATGGGCCGCGCACGCTTGCCGCAGGCATCGATGATCGCTTCAGAGCGCGTCAGTCCGTGGTCTCGGCGCGCGAGGAGGATGTAGTCGATCAGCAGGATCGAATTCTTCGTGGCAATCCCCATTAGCATGATGAGCCCAATCATCGACGGCATCGACAATGTCGAGCCGGTGACGAACAGCGCAAGGAAGGCGCCTGGCACCGAGAGCACCAGGGCGGCGAGGATGGTCAGCGGTTGCAGGAAGTCCTTCAGTAACAGGACCAGGACCATATAGATGCACAACACCCCGGTCAGCATCGCCACGCCGAATCCCGAGGCAAGCTCCCCCATGGCTTCGGCATCTCCCACCGAAGTGCGCACCAGGCCGGGCGGCAGTGCTTGCAGGCTCGGCAAGGCAAGCACTGCCTGGTCAATGTCGCCCAATGGCTGGCCGTTTGTCTCGATTTCGATGTTGACGTTGCGCATGCGGTCGAAACGTTCGATCTGCGCCGGGCCGCTGGCGATCTCCAGCGACGCGACATTTTCCAGCGGCACCGGACCACGGGCGCCGGGCACCGGTAGGCGCTTGAGCGTCTCGAAATCCTGACGAGCGGCGTCGGTCAAGCGCACGACAACAGGCACTTGCCGTTCACTGAAATTGAGTTTGGCGAGCGCCTGGTCGTAGTCACCCAAGGTGGCGACGCGCAGGGTGTCGGCGATAGCTGCGGAGGTCACGCCAAGGTCGGCCGCCCTGGCGAAATCGGGTCGCACCAGCAGTTCGGGGCGTTTCAGGCTCGCGGTCGAAATCACCGCGCCCACGCCAGGCACGCCGCGCAGTTCGCGCTCCACCAGCTGCGCATGCCGGGTGAGCAAGGCGCCGTCTTCGCCGGCGAGCACCAGCACGTAGTTCTCCGACTCGCCCATGCCCACCTTTACCCGCGTTGCGGGCAGTATCGCGAGGGCTTCGCGTAATTGTTGCTCGATCTGTTGCTTACTCAGTCCGGGTCGATCGTTGCGGTGCGTCAGGTTAAGTGTCAGCACCGCCGTGCGGACATTTTTGACGTTGCCGCCCGCTCCTATAGGGTCCGTGCCGGCATTGCCGTCCCCGACGGCGGTGTAGACCTTTTTCACCTGGGGGTTGTGCCGGACTATCCCCCGGGCCTGCTCGGCCAGCACCAGGGTGTCGTCCAGTCTGCTACCGGGCGCAAGCGTGAGGGTGACCTGGGTTTGCCAGTCGTCATCGGGCGGCATGAAGGTGCCCGGCAACGCTGCCGCGAGCATCAACCCGCCGACAAAAAAAATCGCTGCGCCAACAGCGGTCACGGCTCGATGACGCAGGCACCAGCGGGCCCAGGACAAGTAGTGCGTCACCCATCCGGCCACCCTGGGCTCGGGTTTTTTCGGGGCGCGCATCAGGTAGGCCGCCATCATGGGCGTCAGCAGGCGCGCGACAACGAGAGAGAAAAATACCGCCGTGGCCGCCGTCCAGCCGAACTGGACGAAAAACTTGCCGACCGTGCCGCTCATGAACGCGGTGGGCAGAAACACCGCAATCAACGTAAACGCCGTGGCGACCACCGCGAGGCCGATCTCCTCAGAGGCATCCATGGCCGCCTGGTAGGGTTTCTTGCCCATCTGCAAGTGACGCCCGATGTTTTCCACTTCGACGATGGCGTCGTCCACCAGCACACCGACCACCAGCGACAGCGACAGCAGCGTAACGGTGTTGATCGTGAACCCCATCCAGTGCATCACCGCGAATGTCGGTATCGCCGACAGCGGCAGCGCGACGGCCGAGACGAAGGTCGCTCGCCAATCCGGCAAGAACAGGAACACCACCAGCACCGCCAGTGCCGCGCCCTCGTAGAGCAGGTGCAGGGAACCCTGGTAATTTTCGATCACCGGCTCGACGAAACTGAACGCCTGGTTGAACGTGATTCCAGGATGTCGGTTCTTGAGCCGCTCAAGGGCGGCGCGTACACCTTCATCGACCTCGATTTCCCCGGCCCCTTTTGCCCGTACGATTTCGAACGCGACCACCGGCTCGCCGTCCAGCAGCGCCGCCGAACGTCGCTCGCCAACGGTATCGGATACCGTCGCGACCTGGTCGAGCCGCACTCGCCTGCCGTCACTCAAGGTCACGTCCAGCATCGCGACTTCATCGGCCGACCGTACCGTGGCAAGCGTACGCACCGTTTGCTCGATGCCACCCAGATCCACGCGCCCGCCGGAGGCCTCTTGCTGGATCTGGCGAAGTTGACGGGAAATATCCAGCGCCGTGGTATTCAAGGCCAACAGGCGTGCCGGGGCCAGATCGATGCGGATTTCCCTCGTCACCCCACCGACACGCTCGACTGCGCCCACGCCAGGGACAGCCAGCAAGGCCTTGCTGAGGGTGTTGTCGACGAACCATGACAGCGCCTCTTCGTCCAGGCCCGTGGCCGACACCGTGTAGGTCAGGATCGGCGTGCCAGCAACCTCGATCTTGCTGATCACCGGGTCGCGCAGGTCGGCGGGCAGGTCTGCCCGGACCCTGGAAACCGCATCACGAACGTCATCGAGCGCTTCCTGGGTGGGTTTGCCGAGGCGGAACTCAACCGTGATATCGGCGTCGCCGTCGGTCAAGGTGCTCTGGATATGCTTGACGCCCTGCACGGTGGCGAGAGAATCCTCGATCTTGCGGGCCACATCGTTTTCCAGCTGGACCGGCGAAGCACCCGGCAGCTCGGCTGAGATAGCGACCATGGGCAGGTCGATGTCGGGAAAGTTCTGCACCTTCATCTTCCAGAAGGCCATCGCGCCGGCAAATGTCAGCAGGATGAACAACAGCACCGAAGGCGTTGGGTTGCGGATCGACCAGGACGACACGTTAAGGCTCATTGCGCGCTCCCGCTGGTGAGATTGTGTATCGGTTGGGTGCGCCCCTGGACGACGCGGACAAGGTCACCTTCAGCGAGAAAACCGCCTCCGGCTTCGATCACGGCGGCGGTGCTGTCGATGCCAGCGGTGATCTCGATTCGATCGCCGACGCGGCGCCCTACTGTCACCTTGGCCTGGGCCACTTGGAACGCCGCGCCGACCTGCAAGACGTAACTGAAGCCGTCGTGCTGCAGCACGGCAGTTTGCGGCAGCGTCGCCATCCGCTCGGCCCCGACGTCGAACTCGCCACGGGCAAACATCCCGGCACGCGCCGCCGTGTCGGCGGGCAGGTCGACATACACCAGGCCATTGCGGGTCTGCATGTCCACCGTGGGCGCAACCCTGCGCACCCTGCCCTCGATCGCCGCGCCGTTGACCGGCACCACACGCGCAAGCTGGCCGGGATGGAATTTCGCGAGATCCGCTGCCGCGACCTCGGCGCGCCATTCGAGCCGGCTCTCGCGGATCAGGCGAAACAGCTCCTGGCCGGCGGGTAATACGGCGCCCACCGTGGCACTGCGCGCCGATATCACTCCGTTGTCGGGCGCCAGGACGCGGGTCTGGGCCAGGCGCAGGTGCTGCAATCGTTCGGCGGCCTCGCCCGCCTCAAGCCTTGCCTGCGCCGTGCGTTCGGCTGTCACATGTTGATGGACCTGCTGCTGCGAAAGCGCCCCGCTCGACTGCAACTGCCGGGCACGCCGCGCGATGGCCCGGGCTTCGGCCAGGGCCGAGTGTGCTTCGGCGGTGGCCGCGCGACGTTGCGCGAGTTCGGCGGCCACCGTATCGGAGCTGAACGTTGCAAGCACCTGGCCACGCCGCACCACATCGCCAACGTTCACCATGACCTCGGCCAACCGCAAGCCATCGGCCTCGGTGCCGACGCTCGCTTCCTGCCACGCCATGATGTTGCCATTGGCCTGGATGCGCACCGGCAGCATGGCCGATTCAAGCCGGGTGACGGCCACGGTCATTGCCGGTCTGGGGTGATGTTCAGAACCGGGCGGTCGCGGGTCCGGCGACAGGCCCATCATCACCAATGCAACGGTGCAGGCGATGGTCGCGACAAACAGAACGACGTGGCGGGTTTTTCTTTTCATGGGGATCGGATTCCTGCGCAGGGTTCGCATCGCTCGCGGGTGCCGATACATCCACATGGCGCGATTGCTCGAGACGGCCACTATCCGACAGGCAGTCTTTCGCAACACTTACCGGCAAAAGGCGGTTAGCCATGCCGAACCGTAAGTGTTCAGTAAGAAGAAGTTCTCAACGATAGGCATGCATTCATCCCACCGATCCGGAGACTTCCATGCGCGCCTTGACCTTATCGAAACCTTACCTTGCGATCCGGCTGACCATCGCCAGCTCCGCGCTTGTGCTGGGCGTGTGCTTACCGATCGCGGCCAGTGCCGACGAGTCTGAAGGCTCCGCTTGGGGCCTCGGCGTGGGTGCAGCCAGCAGCCAACAGCCCTACAAAGGCATCGACCGTGACAGCGAGGTCCTGCCGCTGATCTATTTTGAAAACGAATATGTGCGCGTCTTTGGCCCAACCGCCGAGATCAAATTGCCGAGCCTGGACATCAGCGACACCCAGCAACTCGAATTCAGCCTCGTCGGTGAGTACGATTTCAGTGGCTATGATGACGATGACGCCCGCATCCTGGACGGAATGAGCGACCGCAAGGGCGGCTTTTGGGCGGGGGGCAAGGTGCAGTGGCGCAACGACCTGGCCGATGTCAGCGCCGAGTGGTTGGGCGACGTTTCGAGCAACAGCAAGGGCCAGCGCTTCACCCTGGGCCTGGAACGGTCCTGGAATTTCGGCGAGCACATCAGGCTCACGCCACGGCTGGCCGCCATCTGGCAGGACGACAACTACGTCGACTACTACTTCGGCGTCCGGGAAAATGAAGCTCGCGCCGATCGGGCAGCCTATGATGGCAAGTCCGGCATGAACACCGAAATCGGCTTACGTGGAAACTATATGTTCGATGATCATCACTCCGTGTTTCTGGACCTCAAGGCCACGAGCCTGTCCGATGAAATCAAGGACAGCCCGCTGGTAGATCGATCTACCGAAAACAGCGCGCTGTTCGGCTACCTGTACCGTTTCTGATGAGCCGCATACTGCTGGTCGAAGACCATGAGCGTCTGGCGCAACTGGTGTGCAAGGGTTTGTCGAGCGCAGGCATCGCCGTCGACGTCATCAGCCGCATCGATGCGGCATGGGCGGCCATCCAACAGGTGCCCTACCAGGCGTTGATTCTCGACCGGGGTTTGCCGGATGGCGATGGGCTGCTACTGCTCGAACGCTTGCGCAACGCCGGGTTGGGCGTGCCCTGCCTGGTGCTGACGGCCCGCGACGCGCTGCATGACCGGATCGAAGGCCTGGACGCCGGGGCCGATGACTACCTGCCCAAGCCATTCGCCATGGACGAAATGGTCGCACGCGTGCGGGCCTTGTTGCGTCGTCCCGTGGAGCGCCGCGCCTTGGCGCCGTCACACGGCGACCTCAGCGTGCAACCCGACGCAGGGGTCATGTGCAGCGTCAAAGGCAGCGTTCCACTGGCGCCGGCGGAAATGCAGATCATGTTGTTGTTACTGCGCAAGCCCGGTGAAATCGTCCGTCGCAGCGCCATCGAGGCGGCTGCGTGGGGCTTGAGCGAAGCCGTGACGCCAAACGCCCTCGACGTGGCCTTGCATCGTATTCGCCGCAAGCTCCTGGCGATCGGCTCCCACCAACGGATAGTCAACTTGAGAGGCCTGGGCTATGCCCTTCGTCAAGACGACCTGGCGCAATAGCATCAGTTTCAAGGTCCTGCTCGCCTACGTCGCAGGCGTGGGCTTGAGTATCTTGCTGATTGCGCTGGGCGCTGTCGCGCTCATTACGTCCAGGAGCGATATCCTCCTGACCACCGACGTCGCCGAACGCACCCATGAACTCGCCGGCAAGCTGATGTTCGACGCTGCGGGCCATCCTACCGGCTTCGATGACAGCGAAGGTGATCGCGTCTGGACCTTCAAGAGCCTGGGGGCGGAAATCGGCTATCGCGTGCTGGACTCGCAGGCAAACGTCGTCCTGGCCTCCACCGACGAGGCATTCTGGTCGCCGGTCGCCAAATCACCGCCTTCGGACCAAGGGCGCTTCAAGTTCGAGCGTGAGGGCATGCTGATGTACGCCGCCACCGCCCCGGTGGAGCGCGACGGCACGATCTGGTATCTGCAATTCGCCGTCAGCGAACGACTAATGGAACTGCTTCATCAGGGTTTCGCCTGGCCTTTCATGGGGGCCGGTATCGTCCTGTTCAGCCTGGTGCTGCTTTTTGTCTTCGGCGCTTGCGCCTATTTCACGCTGGGGTATGCGCTCAAGCCACTGCGCGAAGTCTCGGAATCGGCGGCGGCCATTTCCCCTCGATCCTTGCATTCACGCCTGGACAGCAAAACCGTGCCGTCGGAAGTCGCGCCACTGGTCAGCAGCTTCAACAGCGCCCTTGAACGCCTGGAACAGGGATACCGTGTGCAGCAGGAGTTCCTCGCGACCGCGGCCCATGAACTGAAGACGCCACTGGCGCTGATCCGCGCGCAAATCGAATTGATGGCTCCAGACAAGACCCGCGACTCGCTGCTCAATGACGTCGAGCACATGACACGCCAGGTTCAACAATTACTGCTGCTGGCCGAGACCAGCGAGGCCCACAACTACAGCTTTGCCGCCGTGAACGTCGGGGAAGTGGTGCAGCAAGCCGCAGACTACCTGCAACGCATGGCCGACGCCGCGCGGGTCGGCATCGTCCTGACAGGGCATACGGCCACGCAAACGCCTTGGCAGGCCGACCGCAGCGCCCTGTTCACGCTGCTGAAAAACCTGCTGGAAAACGCCATCCAGCACGCGCCTGAAGGCACGCAGGTGCGGGTGCAATGTACCGCCGACCAGTTGACCGTGCGCGACTGGGGCCCCGGCGTGGAGCAAACGCAACTGCCCCACATATTCACTCGTTTCTGGCGCGGCGCCCATCGGCGCGATCACGGCGCGGGACTGGGGCTGACCATCTGCCAGGAGATCGCTCGCGCACACGGGTGGACACTGGTTGCGCACAGGGCGGAACCGGGATTGGCGTTTTGTTTGTCCCCGCCTTTCACCGATTCACCGAGTATGAATAGCAGTCAGGAGAGTTCATGAAAATCCATCGCCTGTTTTTCGCATGCGCGTTAGTACCGGGTCTCTTTGCTGGTGGCTGGGCATCGGCGCAAAGCTTCCCTTCCACGGCCGTGGTCCGTATCGCGCAACTTGAGATCGACATTTCAAGCCTTACATCGAGCAAACCAAGTCGGTGATCCGCTCGCGACGGCTGATCGAGACGACGCCGGTGCAACTGAGTTCGAAGTGACAACGTCGCGACTTGGTTCGTTACGCTGGGCCCGAACTGACATCCAAGCCCAGCCAGCACTCAATAATCCCAGGACCCCGCCACCCAACGAAACGCGTCGCCATCCACCGCCACACGGCCCACGGAAGGAAACGAAAGGTGGGTCGCCACGAACAGCTCCCCGCTTGCCGCGGCCTCTTGCATCAACCGTACGCGAACGCGCACCGCTTCTTCAGGGTCATGCTCGAAGCCGTTTTGCCAATCGGGATGGTCGAAAGCCACCGGAAACAAGGCGTCGCCGGCAAACGTGAGCTTTTCGCGGCCAGACGTCACATGCACCACACTGTGCCCCGGGGTATGCCCGCCGGTGCGTTTGACCACGACACCCGGCGCCACTTCATGCTCCTGCTCGAAGGTGTGCAGTTTGTCGTGGTATGCCTCCATGAACTGCCGCGCGGTCGTGTGCAGCACGTCCGGTATCGGCGCGGGCATGACGGTGCGGGAGAAGTCAGGCTCCGCCCAGAAATCGACCTCGGTTTGGCAAACATGGATCCGCACGTCCGGGCTCAGGCGGTTCCGTACCTCGTCGACGAGCAGGCCGCCTATGTGATCCATATGCATATGGGTGATGACCACGTCGGTAATGGAGGAAAGCTCGATGCCGGCCGCCTCCAGCCGCTTTGGAAACAGCCCTGCACGTGGGAAGCCGGGGAACTGCCCGCCCAGCCCCGCGTCGACCAGCAGGGTTTGCTCGCCGCTGCGCACCACCAGCACGTTCAACGCCCAATCGAACGCGTCCGGGCCAAGGAACATGTCCTTGAACCAGGCAGCACGTGCGGCGGGGTCGGCATTGGTGGACATGGTCGAGGTCGGCAGCGGCAGCACGCCGTCGCTCACCACCAGTACATCGATGTCGCCGACCTTGAGTGCGTAGCGCGACGGAACCAGTTCCTCGGTCGCGGATACTCCCTGGATGGTTTTTTTGCGGCGTGTCTTGCAGATGCATCGTCATGATCGCTCTCCTGTGCTGGATGAGGCGAATCCGTATCCATTGGCAGAACAACGGATCACCTGGAGGACGAGTGTGCATCGCGGTATGGGGCGCCCGATATCATACGCGGGTATGCCGTGCCCACATCTTGGCGTGGTCGTTTCAAACGAACGGCTGGGTGATTTGCAAGATTGGGCAATCATCGGACCGGATCGTGCAAGCTATCGCGCCCAATGCTTTCTATAGTAATCGGTGCCCAACCATCTGGAGCTGGTCCGACTATGAGCGCCCTCAATATCAATGGCCGTGAGCACACGGTTGACGTAGACCCTGGCACCCCTATTCTTTGGGCCCTGCGCGACACGCTGGGCATGACCGGCACCAAGTTCGGCTGCGGTGCGGCCTTGTGCGGCGCCTGCACCGTTCATCTGGATGGCCAAGCCATTCGCTCCTGCGTGACGCCGATAGCCGCGGCGGTTGGCAAAAAGATCACGACCATCGAGGCGGCCACCGACGGCAGCGACCCGGTAGGCACCGCGGTGCACGAAGCCTGGGTCAAGCATGACGTGGCGCAGTGCGGCTACTGCCAGAGCGGGCAGATCATGAGCGCGACCGCGTTTCTCAAGGCCCAGCCCAAGGGCAAGCAGCCGACACCGGCCGAGATCGACTCGGCCATGGCCGGCAATATCTGCCGCTGCGGCACCTACGCACGAATCCGCGCCGCGGTGGCCGACGCCGCCAAAGCCCTCGCCTGACAGGGAGTTGCGCCATGCTGAACGAGATTTTTCCAACCGAACTTCCGCGAGCCTTGCAGCACCTGCTCGAACGCGATGACGCGGACGGTCCCGCGACCCTGCCCCGCCGCAGCTTCCTCAAGATCGTCGGCATCGGCGGCCTGGCCTTGGGGGCTTTTCCTCACCTGGCCCTGGCCGAACAGGCCAACGGCGCGGGCGAAGGCCCACTCAAGCCGACCCAGCAACCCTCTGCCTTCGTCCAGATCGCGCCTAACGGCGAGGTGACGGTGACCATCAATCGCCTTGAGTTCGGCCAGGGCGTGCAGACCGGCCTGCCGATGATCCTCGCCGAAGAGCTCGACGCCGACTGGAGCCTGGTGCGCACGCGCAACGGCAGCAACGACGCGGCGTACATGGATCCGGCCTTTGGCATTCACCTTACCGGCGGCTCCAATTCGATCAAGAACAGCTACACCCAATACCGCGAACTGGGCGCCCGGGCCCGTTCAATGCTGCTGGCCGCCGCAGCGGCGCGCTGGAATGTCGACGCCTCCAGCCTGACCACGCAAAACGGCGCGGTGCTTGGCCCTGGCGGTCGCAAGGCCACCTACGGTGAGTTGGCCGAAGCCGCCATGGCGATGCCCGTGCCGGAGAAGGTCACGCTCAAGGACCCCAAGGACTTCCGCCTCATCGGCCAGGCCACCACCCGCCTCGACGCCAAGGCCAAGAGCAGCGGGCAACAGGATTTCGGCATCGACGTGCATCTGCCGGGGCAACTGACCGCCGTGGTCGCCCATCCACCGGTATTTGGTGCCCGCATCGCCTCCCTGGACGACAGCGCCGCACGCGCGACCAAAGGTGTAAAAGCCGTGCTGCGCGTGCCGTTGGACGGCGGTGCCGAAGGCGTCGCGGTGATCGCCGACGGCTACTGGCAGGCCAAGCTGGCGCGTGATGCGCTGAAGGTCGAATGGGACGTAGCCAAGGTCGAAAAAGTCGACACGGAAAAACAACTGGCCCAGTACCGCGAACTGGCCGGCCAATCCGGACCGCTCCACTTCGATGCCGACATGAAGCCCCTGGCGTCGGCGCCCCATCAACTGGAAGCCGAGTTCGTATTTCCTTATCTGGCCCATGCGCCCATGGAGCCGCTGAACTGCACCGTCCAGCTGTCCGAGGGCCGTGCGCAGTTGTGGGTGGGTACGCAGTTTCCCGGCGGCGACGGCGCGGCAGCGGCCAAGGTGCTCAATCTCAAACCTGAGCAGGTCCAGGTGAATGTGCAGACGGCGGGCGGTGGCTTCGGCCGGCGCGGCGTGCCCACCAATGATTTCGTCGTACAGGCTTGCGAAGTGGCCAAGGCGGCCCGCGCCGCCGGGCTCGATGCCCCCATCCGCACCCTTTGGAGCCGTGAAGACGACATCAAGGGCGGCTACTACCGCCCCATGCACCTTCACCGCGCGCGGATCGGCTTTGACGACAGCGGCAACGTGTTGGCCTGGGACCACGCGCTGGTGGGGCAATCCATCTTGACCGGTACCTTGTTCGCCGGGCAGATGAAAAACGGCATCGACCCCACCGCCACCGAAGGCCTGCGCGATCCGTATCCGCTGCCGATGCGATTGACGGTGCATCATCCCAAGCTCAATGTGCCCGTACTGTGGTGGCGCAGCGTCGGCTCGACCCACACCGCCTTCGTAATGGAGACGCTGCTCGACGATATCGCCCGCACGACCAAGCAGGACCCGGTGGCGTACCGCATGAAGCTGTTTGGCGACCAGAACCCGCGTCATCGCGACGCGCTACAGTTGGCGGTGGACAAGAGCGGCTACGGCAAGCGCCAGTTACCCGCCGGTCAAGCCTGGGGCGTGGCGGTGCACGAGTCGTTCAGCTCGGTGGTGGCCTACGTGGTCGAAGCCTCGGTGCAGGATGGCCGTCCCGTGCTCCATAACGTCACGGCGGGCGTGCACTGCAATCTGGCGGTCAACCCACGCAGCATCGAAGCCCAGGTCCAAGGCGCTGCGCTGATGGGCCTGTCGATGTGCCTGCCTGGTGGCGCCGTGACGTTGAAGGACGGTGTCGTGCAACAAAGCAACTTTGCCGACTTCAGCGTGCCGCGTATCACCGACATGCCGCAAATTGCCGTCCACATCGTCCCGAGCGCTGAGCCACCGACCGGCATGGGCGAACCCGGCCTGCCCGCCTTGGCCCCGGCGTTTGCCAATGCCATTGCCAGCCTGACGGGCAAACCCCTGCGGCAGTTGCCGTTCAGCCTGGCTTGATTGGGAGCGAACGCCAAACCTTGGCGAGGGGTTTTATCCCCTCGCCACAGCCACATGGGACACCCGTTTCTTCAATTGCCCTGACCGCAATCCTGCTCGATCGCGCTGTAGTCCAGCGCCTGGATCGCCCCGGTGGAATCCAGGTAGGTCATTCGCGACTCGACGACGCCGCAGCCTGAGCCCATCCCTTGCTTGACCGACAGCACCGTGGCGATGTCCAGGTGATCACCGTACATGTAGGTATGCGGCTTGACGGCGTCCTGGGCGTTGGCTGCCAGAGCGCCGAGGCTGAGGACGGCGAACAGTGAAGCAATGCTGAGATTCTTGACGTTCATGGCGATGTCTCCGACGTTTGAGTGAATAGCTGAGACGGCTTGTGCTGTCTCGATGGGCTCATTTGACGCCGGCGAGGTATCTGGGGTGTGTCATCGACTGGCACAAAGGAATCAGTGCGTATCGGCAAAGGGTCTGGATACACAGCGATACAATCATGCCGTTCACGCTTTATCATGGCGCCATCCCCATTCCCTGACCTGATGGAACGACCATGACTTTCGATTTCGACCTGGTGTTCGAGCGCCACGGCACCGGTAGTACCAAGTGGAGCCGCTACCCGGCGGATGTATTGCCAATGTGGGTGGCCGATATGGATTTCGCCGCGCCACCGGTCGTCGTCGATGCGCTGCGCAAACGCCTGGAGCACCCGATGCTCGGCTACAGCGTTGCCCAGGACAATCTGCGCGCGGCCATCGTCGCCGATCTCTGGAGCAAATACGCCTGGCGCGTCGAGCCCCAGCAAATCCTATTCCTGCCTGGGGTCGAGCCGGGTTTCAACATGGCGCTGCATGCGCTGGTGGAACCGCAGCAGAACGTCGTGGTGCAGGTGCCCAACTATCCACCGCTACGCAACGCGCCTGGTAACTGGAACCTGAACAAGGTGGAATTGGCATTCGACACGGTCGATGGCGAGTTCCGCACACCGCTGGCCGAACTACGGGATGCTCTGCAGGGCGGCGGCGCGCTGTTGCTGAGCAATCCGCATAACCCGCTGGGCAAGGTATTCGGTCGCGACGAACTCAAGGCGGTGGCGGATATTTGTGTCGAGCAGGACGCCTGGATCATCTCCGACGAAATCCATGCCGAGCTATGCTTCGATGGCCGCGTGCACATCCCCACCGCCAGCCTGGGCGCGGACATTGCCGAACGCACCATCACCCTGATGTCCGCCAGCAAGGCCTATAACATCGCGGGGCTGAAAACCTCCTTCGCCATCATCCAGAACGCCAAGCTGCGCGAGCGGGTCAACGGCGCCAGGGCCGGCATGGTCGACAGTGTGAACGCCCTTGGCCTGGAGGCCACCCGCGCCGCGTACAGCGAAGCGGGACCGTGGCTGGAGGCCTTGAAGCAGTATTTGCAGGCCAATCGTGATTACCTGGTCGAGGCGGTGAAGACCCGCTTGCCGGGCATCACCATGACCGCGCCGCAGGGAACGTACCTGGCGTGGCTGGATTGCTCCGGATTGGGGTTGGACGACCCACAGGGCTTTTTCCTGAAGCAAGCCAAGGTCGGCCTGAGCGCCGGGCTGGATTTCGGCGACGACGCGGGGCAGTACGTGCGGCTGAACTTCGGCTGCCCACGGGTGTTGCTGGAGGAAGGGATTGCGCGGATGGAGCGTAGCCTGAAATCCCGAACCTGACCGGATCCCCCGTGGCGAGGGAGCTTGCTCCCGCTGGGCTGCGAAGCGGCCCCAAAATCTTGCGGTCGCTGCGCCCGAAGCGTCGGGCCGACCGAGCGGGAGCAAGCTCCCTCGCCACAAAAGCCTCCACCACCGCCCATGCCGAAGTCAGTCATGCATATCCGGCGTATGCACAAAACACAGCTTGTTCCCCTCCGGATCCCGGCAATAGGCGCCGAAGTAATCCTTCGAATATTGGGGCCTCGGGCCCGGCTCGCCTTCGTCGAAACCTCCCATGTCCATCGCCATCTTCCAGGCCTCGCGTACGGCTTGCTGTGATTCAGCGGCAAAGCTGACCTGCATCCCATTGCCCCAGGTCGCCGGCAGCCCGTTGATGGGCACCTGGACGAACACCTGCGGCCAATGCCTGCCGGGCTGATGCCAGCCCTCGCCGGGTGGGCCAGAGTCGTCCTCGCTGTCCATGCGCACCAGGCCAAGGCAGCCCAGGACCGCATCATAAAACGCGACCATCTTCGGTAGGTCGCGCGCGCCGATCTGAATATGACTGAACATGCCCTTCTCCTTCTGAGACCTTATTCGATTGGAAAAGGCGGCTTCGCCCACGTTCACCTTAATCGGTGATCGGTCGATGAAACGCTCGTGGTCACGCTTATCGACCGGCAGGAAAATCCGACCGAACTCCGGCCAAAACCCCAGGGTCCACCCTCCATCGCAACCACCGGAGATGGAGAACGAAAATGGCCGATTACCCAACCCCACCCTTCCCTAAGCAAAACCAACCCGTACCTGGCAGCCAGCAGAAAATGGACCCTTATCCAGACTGCGGCGAACAGAGTTACAAAGGTTCAGGACGCCTGGCGAACAAGATCGCCCTGATCACCGGCGCCGACAGCGGCATCGGGCGCGCCGTGGCGATTGCCTTCGCCCGTGAAGGCGCGGACGTGGCCATTTCCTACCTGAACGAACACGAAGATGCCAAGGAAACCGCGCGCTGGGTTGAACAGGCCGGTCGCCAGTGCCTGTTGCTGCCGGGTGATCTTGCCGACAAGGCCCAGTGTCGCAAGGTTGTCGATGAAACCGTGGCGCGCTTCGGGCGTATCGATGTCCTGGTCAACAACGCCGCGTTCCAGATGACCCATGAAACCCTCGAAGAAATTCCCGATGAAGAATGGGTGCGCACGTTCGATATCAACATCACGGCGATGTTCAGGATCTGCCAGGCCGCGGTGCCGCACATGAAGGCCGGAGGCTCGATCATCAACACCACATCGGTCAACTCCGACATGCCCAAGCCGACGCTGCTGGCCTATGCTACGACCAAGGGCGCCATTGCCAACTTTACCGGCGGTCTGGCCCAGATGCTCGGGCCCAAGGGTATTCGCGTGAACAGTGTTGCGCCGGGGCCGATCTGGACGCCGCTGATCGTCGCCACCATGCCCGAGGAAGAAGTGCAGAATTTCGGTTCCCAGACGCCGCTGGGCCGCCCCGGCCAACCGGTGGAAGTGGCGCCGATCTTCGTGCTGCTGGCGTCGGATGAGTCCAGCTACATCTCCGGCTCGCGGTATGCGGTGACGGGGGGCAAGCCGATCCTGTAAGCGCAGGCACATATTCCGTGGCGAGGGAGCTTGCTCCCTCGCCACGGAAAGCGCCCTTCTGATCACTCCTTGGCAATCACCGAAATCTTCCCATTGCGCTCGATGATCGCGAATTTGATCTGGTCCAGGGTCTCGATGCCCTGGCTCGAGCGTGCCGCTTCCATGATGTCCGCCTCAACCAGCCGTGCGTGGCGCATGCGGCCCTGGAGGATGCGCCCGTCCTCGACGATGATGGTCGGGCCGCCATCGATGAGCCGGGACACCCAGTCGGAGCGCAGCTTGAGCAACGAAAATCCGACATCAATGGCGATCAGCGTGACGATGACCATGAACGAGTTGGTCATCGAAAAGTCATCCCCCAGCAGCGCTTGCTGGGTCGCCTCGCCAATGATCATCAAGAGCACGAAATCGAACGTGGTGATTTCCGCCAACGAACGACGCCCGGCGATCTTGAACAACACCATCAGCACCGCATACATCGCGGCGGCTCGCAGTACCGAATCCATATGTCACCTAAGGAAAGATGAATTGACTGAACGTGACCACGGCGCCGTTGGGCGTTGCGATGCGGCTCTGGTACGTGCCGAGGCCTTCGCTGAGCAATGACAGGTGCAGGTTCGCCTGCCCCTGACCATCCGCCTGGAGCCAGAGCTTCATGCCCGGACCCGCGGCGGCCGAGCGCATGGGCGTAGGTTGCACGCTTTGCACGTCGAATCCCTCCAGCCAGTCGCCCCCGAGCTCGATTTCCAGCACTGCATTGGGTGCTCCCTTCAAGCGCACGATCACCGGATTGGTCGAGCCGTTGCGATGGAACCTCTCGTATTCGACCCCGATGCTGCCGTCAGCACTGTGAATCTCGCTATTGCTCAGTGGCCCATGGGAAAACAGCCCGAGCAACGTCAACAAGACCAGCAGCACCAACGCATACCAACCCACCCGTTCGAAACGCCAGACCTTGTGCTGGAACGCCATGTCCTCGCATACCGGGTACTGGCGACTGCGATGATCGTCCTGTTCGCATTGGTCGGTCATGGGGTCCTCCTATCGACGTTCACCCGCCATGGCGCGCCGGTGATAGCTGGGCAATTGCTGCAAGGCGTATTCACTGGATAACCGTTGCACCTGGCGCCGATCGCCGAAAAAACGCTCTCGGCGGCTGAACAGCGCGCGCTGCCCGTTCAATTCGAACGCCCAGGCAAAACACACCGTGCCGGCGGGAATGCCGTCCTTGTCGTCGGGCCCGAGCAGGCCGGTGGTGGCCACCGCCACGTTGGCGTTGGCGTCGCGCAATGCGCCAAAAGCCATTTCCTCGGCGACTTCGCGGCTGGTCAGGTTGAAGGTATCGATGGTCCGCGGCTTGACACCCAGCAGCCGCTGCTTGGCTTCGGGGGAATACACCACGTAACCGCTTTCGATCAGCGAACCGCTGCCCGGCACTTCGGCCAACAGCGTGACGATAAGCCCTGCGGTGCAGGACTCGGCAGTGGTCAGGCGCAACTCATGTTCACGCATGTACTCGATCAGGGAATGGGCAACAGTCATGGCATACAGTCCTTCATGGATGCTGATGGGTTGACCCCCGCCGCCCCGAATCATTCCCTTTATCGCGCCGTCGCGCCAAGCGGTCAAATAAATGAAACCCCTGGTCATTCCTGTACCTCATAACGGTATGAGCCTCATGCAGAGGCTGTCTTGATCAGGAGGTCGTTATGTCCGTGCTTTTCGTCAAACTGTTCACCCATCCGGAATTCGCCTGGGGGGACATTCGCGAGCAGGAACAGGCCCATCCCCACCATTACCTGGCGCATCTTCTGTTGCTCGCACTGATTCCGGCGGTATGCCTGTTCGTCGGTACCACTTGGACCGGTTGGAGTCTGGCCGAAAACGAAACCGTGCGACTCAGCCACGCCAGTGCGCTGCAGCTGTGCGTCTTGCTGTATGTGACCATCGTTGTCGGCGTGACGTTGATGGGGCTGTTCATCCGCTGGATGTCGCGCACCTTCGAGGCCCGGCCAACCGTCAACCAATGCATCGGTTTCGCTGCCTACACCGCGACCCCCTACTTCCTGGCCGGAATATTCGGCGTGTACCCCAGCCGGTGGCTGGCAGTGGCGGTCCTGCTGGCGGCTTCGGTGTACTCGACTTTCCTGCTGTTCGTCGGCCTGCCTAAGTTCATGGGTTTGAAGAAGGAACAGGGCCTACTGTATTCGGCCAGTGTCTGGGGCGTCGGCCTGCTGGTGCTGGTCACGATTCTGGTGGAGATGATCCTGCTGTGGTTCAACTATTTGCAGCCGGAGTATTTGCGGGTTCCGGTAGGCTGAACGGGTTTTGAGGTACACAATGACGGTGGCGGCGGTGTTGCGAAGCGTCAATTTCGCAATGTTCGTGTAACACGACTATCCTGCGGCTTTGCATCCTGAAATCGAGTCGGCAGCGCTGGACCGCCCCGCCGCCCTTTAAGGCCTAACCTAATATGTCATCTCCAAGCAAACGCTCTCCCAACGTTCCACAACGAAAGGAGCTGAGCCCCAGTCACCTGGATTTCGCCGTCGTGGGCATCGGCGCCTCGGCGGGTGGGTTGCAAGCCATCAAGCAGTTTTTCGAGCACATGCCCAAGGACAACGGCATGGCGTTCGTGATCGTACTTCACTTGGCGCCGGATCATCAGAGCATCGCCGACAAGATCATCCAGGAATCCACCAAGATGCCTGTATTGCAGGTGACCGAGGCGGTGCCGATCGAGAAGAACCATGTCTATGTGATTTCCCCGGCCCATCATTTATCGATGAACGACGGGTATCTGAAGGTTACCCCGGCCGAATCGCGCCAGGGTGGGCACGTGGCGATCGACCTGTTTTTCCGTGACCTGGCCGATGTGCACAAGGACCGCGCGTTTTGCCTGGTGCTGTCGGGCACCGGTTCCGACGGTGCCGTGGGTCTGTCGAGAATCAAGGAACAAGGCGGGGTGACCCTCGCTCAGTCGCCCCAGGACGCCGAATTCGATGGCATGCCACAGGCGGCCATCGACACCCAGATGGTCGATCTGGTGCTGCCGGTGGCGGAAATGCCGCAAAAACTCCTGGAGCTGTGGCAAAACTCCCAGGCCATCCGTCTGCCGACCGCCAACGACCCTGAGATACATACCCAGCCGCCGGCATCCGAGCGAGAAGCCGTTGCCGCCGAGCAATCGCTGCACGACATCCTGGTGCAGCTGCGGGCAGGCACCGGCCATGACTTCAAGCATTACAAACGGGCCACCGTACTGCGGCGTATCGAACGACGCATGCAAGTCACCGCCCAACCGGACCTCAACGCCTACTACAGCTATCTGCAGAATCATCCGGAGGAAACCAAGGCCCTGCTCGGTGACCTGCTGATCGGTGTGACCAACTTCTTCCGGGACCGTGAGGCCTTCGAAGCCCTGGAGCGCGACGTACTGCCCAACCTGCTCAAGCCGGTGGAACCGGGCAGCGTCCCGCCGGAGGAAATCAGGGTCTGGTCGGCCGGATGCTCGACCGGCGAGGAAGCCTACACCCTGGCCATGTTGATCAGCGATCAACTGCAACACGATGCCAGCAACGCCAAGCTGCAGATATTCGCCACCGACATCGATGAGCGGGCAATTACAGTGGGCCGCGGCGGGGCCTACCCCGAAGCGATCATCACCGACGTACCGCCCACCCGCCTGCGCCAGTACTTCGTCAAGGAAAACTCGACTTTCCGTGTGCGCAAGGAAGTCCGCGAACGGGTGCTGTTCGCCAAGCACAGCCTACTCTCGGACCCGCCGTTCTCGCAGATCGACCTGATCGTGTGCCGCAACCTGCTGATCTACCTCGACCGCGAGGTGCAGCGTGAAATCCTGCAAATGTTCCACTTTGCCCTGCGGCCGGGCGGCTATCTGTTTCTCGGCTCTTCGGAATCGGCCGACGCCTGCAGCGAGTTGTTCAGCCCGGTGGACAAGCGCAACCGGATCTTCCGCGCCAAGTACGGCACCGCCAGCAGCCGCCGCACACCGACCATGCCCCGTGGCGGTTATGTGCGCAGTACCTCGGCGTTGGTCCCGCCCCAGGTCGCGGTGCCACGCAAAGTCTCGTTCGCCGATATCCACCTGCGCGCCATCGAGCGTGCCGCGCCGCCCAGCATGATTGTCGACAACAATGGCGACATCCTGCACATGATCGAAAGTGCCGGCCGCTACCTGCGCCATGTCGGCGGCGAAATGTCGCGCAACCTGCTGACGCTGATCAATCCGCAACTGCGCCTGGAAATCCGCACGGCGTTGTTTCAGGTCAACCAGAACGGCCAACCGGTCAAGTCACGCCAAGTCAACATGGAACGCGACGGACGGCGTTTCCTGGTGGACCTGCTGGTCCAGCCCTATCGCGACGAACAATCCGATGGCGACTTTGTGCTCGTCGTCTTCGAAGAGGAAGAAGTCGACCCCGGCCAGCAGGTTGCCGCCATTACCAGCCAGACCGAAAACCAAGTGCTTGCCAACCTGGAACGCGAACTCCAGCGCACCAAGTCGCACCTGCAGGACACCATCGAGCAGGCAGAAGTCTCCAGCGAAGAGCTCAAGGCTTCCAATGAAGAAATGCAGGCCATCAACGAGGAATTGCGATCGGCCACCGAGGAGCTGGAGACCAGCAAGGAAGAGCTGCAATCGATCAATGAGGAACTGCTGACGGTCAACTACGAACTCAAGACCAAGGTGGAGGAAACCGACAAGATCAACGACTACCTCACCAACCTGATCGCCTCCACCGATATTGCCACGGTATTCGTCGACCGCAGCATGCGCATCAAGTGGTTCACGCCTCGGGCCACGGAGATTTTCAGCATGCTGCCGGTGGACACCGGCCGTTCGTTGCTGGACATCACCCATCGGCTGGACTACCCGGACATGGCGGCGGACGCCACCCAGGTATTCGAATCCCTGAACATGATCGAGCGCGAAGTCACTAGCAGCGACGCTCGCTGGTACATTGCCCGGCTGCTGCCATACCGCTCCAGCGAAGATCATATCGACGGCACGGTGCTGACCTTCATCGATATCACCAAGCGTCGCGCGGCCGAAGAAGAGCTGCGCTTGGGCGAGGAACGCATGCGCCTTGTGGCTGAAAGCACCCGCGACTACGCGATTATCCTGTTGGACGAGCACGGCGTGATCAACAGCTGGAACACCGGGGCGGAGCTGATCTTCGGGCATACCAAGAGCGAAGCCGAAGGCAGTTACTACGACTTCGTGTTCACGCCCGAGGACCGCGCCACTGGCGTACCCGAAACAGAATTGAGCACCGCTCGAACCAAAGGCCGTTGCGAAGACGAGCGCTGGCACCAGCGCAAGGATGGCAGCCGCTTCTTCTGCAGCGGCGAAGTCACACTGCTCAGCGGCGAATATCTGCAGGGTTACGTGAAGATTGCCCGTGACCTCACCGGCCACAAGCGCCTGCACGAGGAACAGACCCAGCGGCTCATGGAAACCCAGAACTCCAGCCATTTGAAGGATGAGTTCTTCGCCGTCATGTCCCACGAGCTCAAGCACCCGCTGAACCTGATCCAGCTAAACGCCGAATTGCTTCGCCGCCTGCCGGTGACCAAGGCCGCCACCACCGCGGCCCGGGCCGTCAATACCATTTGCGATGCGGTCAACAGCCAGGCACGCATTATTGACGATCTGCTGGACGTGGCCCGTGTCCGCACCGGCAAGCTCAAGCTCAAGCGCCAAGCCGTCGATCTGGCGCGGGTGCTGCAAGACATCTACACCGTGGTGATCAACGACAATCATCCCAACAAGGTCACTCTGGACCTGCCCGAGGGTTCCAATGGAGAACTGATCGTCAATGCCGACCCGACCCGGCTGGAACAGATCATCTGGAACCTGGTGAACAACGCGCTGAAATTCACCCCTAGCGGCGGCCGCGTGCAACTGGTCGCCAGCCACGACGACCATATGGCGCGCCTGGACGTAAAGGACTCCGGCGTGGGTATCGCGGCGGAGCACCTGAGCGAAGTGTTCGACCTGTTCGGCCAGGCCGAGACCCAACACGCGACACACCAGCGCGAAGGCCTGGGGATCGGCCTGTCACTGGTCCGGCAATTGACCGAAGCCCACGGCGGCAGCGTCGAGGTCAAGTCCGAGGGGCTGGGCAAAGGTTGCACCTTCACGATTCGCCTGCCCCTGAGCAATGCCGCGATCGTGCCCAAACCGCAGGCTTGCGAGGAACAGTCGGGACGCCTGAGCGGCCTGACGGTGTTGCTGGTGGACGATTCCCCGGACGTGCTCGATACCCTCAAGTTGCTGCTGGAAATGGAAGACGCCAACGTGGTCGCCTTCGACCAGCCGCTGCAAGCCTTGCAGGCCGCTAAGGACGCCCGTTTCGACGTGGTGATCTCCGATCTGGGCATGCCGGTGATGAATGGCCATGAATTGATGCAGGCGCTGCGCGAGCTGCCTCACATCAAACACATCCCGGCCATCGCCCTGACGGGCTACGGTGCGTCCATCGACCTGCATAAATCACAACAATCGGGCTTCGACCAGCACATCGGCAAGCCGGTGTCCTATGACGAGTTGATTGAAACGATCGAGCAGTTGCGGCGTTCGCGGGTTTACTAGCTGAGGCTGGCTAGAACAGCCTCTGTGGCGGGGGAGCTTGCTCCCTCACCACAGAGGCGGGTTATTTTTAGCTACTCATTGCCTCGCCAAAAAAGCGAGGCCGATCAAGCTACTTCGCAGTCTTCTTCATCCCAATCCGCCGCCGCATGTCGGCGGTGATGCTCTGGCGGGTCTTGGGCAAGTCAGCCCAAGGCTCATGCCCCACCTCCGCCAGCCGCTCGTGGACGTTGTTCACGTTCCAAAGGTTGGCGCCCTTGAGCTCGGCCACTTCTTCCCGGTAGATGGGCACCGACACCGGCAGCCCTTCCCTGGTACGCACTGCGTAGGCACAAATGGTGGTTGCGCCCAAACCGTTGCGCAGGTAATCGATGAAGATCCGCCCTACCCGGTTCTTGGGACCCGACACTGCCGAGAAGCGATCGGGCAACAGCTTGGCCATGTGGCTGACGATGGCATGGCTGAAGCCCTTCACCTCGTCCCAGCCCAACTTGCGAGTAATCGGCACGACAATGTGGATGCCCTTGCCGCCGCTGGTCTTTAGAAACGCCTTCAGGCCCAGCTCATCCAGCACTGACAAAGTCAATTGCGTGGCTTCCACCATGCTTTTCCACGGCAGCGCCGGGTCCGGGTCAAGGTCGAGGACGAAGCGGTCAGGCTTGTCCAGATCGGCAGAAGTCCCGTTCCAGGTGTGCAGCTCCACGGTACTCATCTGTACCGCGCCGATCAGCGCTTCGGCGTTGTTGATGATCATCACTGGTTGCCCGGTCAGGTCCTTGTCCAGGCTGGTGATGCCGGGAATTGCCAGGCGCTCGGGGTTCTTCTGGAAGAACAACTCGCCGGCGATGCCATCCGGCGCCCGTACCAGCGCCACCGGGCGATCGGCCAGCTCCGGCAGGATAAAATCAGCAACGCTGGCGTAGTACTCGGCGAGTTGCATCTTCGTGGTGCCGCTGCTTGCGTCGATAATCCGATCCGGATGGGTAATGCGGACCTTGCCTTCCAAGGTTGGCGACTGCGTGGTCTTGGCCTTGGCCGTGGCCTTGGATTTGGATTTGGATTTGGATTTGGCTTTCGGCTCGGCCGGCGCCGGTTCAGCATTGTCCTTGGCCGCCGCTTTTTTCACGGTTTTGGGCAATTCCTGGGTAATCGCCTTTGCCGGTTTGTCATTGCGCAGGCCATGGAACACGGCATGGCGTACCGAGCCTTCCTTGGTCATTTCGGCAAACGCCACTTCCGCCAGCAACTCCGGTTTTAGCCAGTGCACACCCTTGGCGTCATACCCTGTGGGCGGATTGACCACGGCGGCCTTTTTGGTTTCCAGGGGCAACAGCTGCTGATGGATGCTTTTGAGCGTGGTTTCGTTGAAACCGGTGCCAACCTTGCCGGCATAGCGCAGCTCGCCGCTGTCGACGTCATGCAGGCCCAGTAACAAGGCGCCAAACGCGCTGCGGGCGCCCTTCGGCTCGCTGAAGCCGACCACGACGAATTCCTGGCGGTTCTTGCACTTGAGCTTGATCCAGTCGCTGCTGCGCCGGGACACATAGGCGCTGCCCTGGCGCTTGCCGATCAGCCCTTCCATGCGCATCTGGCAGGCACTGTTGAGCAATGCTTGCGGGGTTTCCTCGAAGGAATCGGAGTAACGCAGCAAGGGGTCTTCGTTGGGTTCCAGCACCGCAGCCAACGCCGCCCGGCGCTCCTCCACCGGCACTTTGCGCAAGTCCATGCCGTTGAGGTACGGCAGGTCGAACAGGTAATAAGCGATCTTGCCACTGCTGCCAGCGTCGAAGGCGTTTTGCAGGGCTTGGAAGTCCGGCACGCCTTGCTCGTCGGCGACGACCATTTCACCGTCCAGCCAGGCTGATTCCAACCCCAGCCCCGCCAGAGCCTCGGCCTGTTTCGGCAGTTTGTGGGTCCAGTCATGGCCGTTGCGGGTAATCAAGCGCACGTCGCCATTATCGATGCGCGCCATGACGCGGTAGCCGTCGAACTTGATTTCGTAGAGCCATTCGCCATCGGGTGCGCTTTCCACCAGGGTCGCCAGTTCCGGCTTGAGGGTCTCGGGGATGGGCCCGGCCACGGCGCCGCTGAGGGTGGTCTTGCCGCTCTTTTTGGATGGCTTCGCCTTGGCGGGTTTTTCCGGCTGCTTTACAGCCTTGGCGGCGGCCGCCTTGCCCCGCCGCTTGGGCACGATGGTGCGGTCACTGAGCACGCTGTCGGGCTCGGCCTGCACCACGTCGTACTCGCTTTCCGGCCGGGCGGCGTCATCTTGATGCTTGATCAGAAACCATTGTTCCTGCTTGCCCGGCATATGGGTGCGCACCAGGTTCCACAGCCCCGCGAGCTTTTCCCCCCGCAGCTCGAACTTGAGCCGGCCTTTTTCGTAGGCTTCGTGCACGTCACCCTGTGGAATCCACACGCCCCGGTCCCAGACGATGACGTCGCCCGCGCCGTAGTGCCCCTCCGGGATACTGCCCTCGAACGTCGCGTATTCGATGGGATGGTCTTCAACGTGAACCGCCAGGCGCTTGACCTTCGGGTCCAGGGACGGCCCCTTGGGCACCGCCCAGCTCTTGAGCGCGCCATCCAGCTCCAGGCGAAAGTCGTAATGCAGCCGCGTTGCATCGTGCTTCTGAATGCAATACTGCAACGCGTGGGTGGTTTTTGCCGATTTGCGAGAGCGCTTCGCCGACGGCTCCGAGGTGGCGCCGAAATCGCGCATGCGGTTGTAGTCGTCGAGGGTTTTGCTGGTCATTGGCCACCTGCAACTTGCGCGAGGGTGGGATCGGCCACCGGCAAACCGGCGGTTTCCGACAACAGCTGATCGACCACCCGGCCCAGGGCCTCTTCGGTCGTATCGCCCAGCAGCAGGCCTTGCTCGTAGAGGACCACTTGTCGATCAGCGCTGGTGCCCTCCTGGATGATCCGGCGCGCTTGCTTGAACACGTCCTGCACGCCCAGCGCCGTCGCGGTGTCGCCGAAGGTCTGCTCGGCCAGGTTCAGCCACTCGCCAATCAGCATCGGTTGCTCCTGGCCTTCGACAATAAATTCCGCGAGGATGCCGTGGCGCTTGGCCCGATAGCGGTTTTCCTTGAGGATCCAGTGTGACATCAAGCTGTAGTGGGCGCCTGGCTTGGGCTGGGCGACGGCGTGGGCAATCATCAGCCGAAACAGCGAGACGAGGCACAGCACATCTTCGGTCCGTGGGCAGGCATCGCAGATACGCAGCTCCAGGGTCGGATAGTGCGAGGAAGGCCTGATCACCCACCAGCAATCGCTGGGCTGGCGGATGGAGCTGGTGCGGGTGAGCATATCGACGTAGCCATTGAAGGCTGATTCGTCCTCGAAGAATTCCGGCACGCCCATGCGCGGCCATTCATCGCAGGCCACTTGCCTATAACTGCTGAAGCCACTGTAGGCGCCGTTCCAGAACGGCGATGACGCGCTGAGCGCCAACAGCATCGGCAGCCAGGGCAGCACCTCATTCATCACCTTGACCCGGTCGTGATCGCCCGGCACTTCCACATGTATGTGCAGGCCCGACAGGACGCTGCGGCGCGCCACGCGCTGGTAGTCGTCGAACAACTGCTGGAAGTGCAGCTCGTCGGTGGGTTGCAAGCCAACGGTCGCCATTGGATGGGATCCTGCGCTCAGCAATCCCAGGCCATGGGGCGCCAAGCGCTGGGTCAGGCCGTTACGCACCTGGGCCAGGTAATCGGCCGCTTCGGCCAGGCTGCGGAAGATGGGCGAAGCCATTTCCACCTGGCTCTGGAACATTTCATGGGCGAAGTGCTTGCCCAGCTCTTCCCGGCACGCCGTCACCGCCGCCGCCGACGGTTGATCGGGCATGCGGCGGGTTTGCAGATCGGTGATGAAATATTCCTCTTCAATGCCGAACTTCAGACGCCTGTTCATCGATATTCCCTCCGATACCCGCACCCGTGCGGGTGACAACCAACGCCACCACGGCGATCCGTTCCACGTCCTGATAACCGGGTGTCAGCAGTTCCTCGCCAAACACATCCGGGTCCAATTCCCTGTAGGTCCAGGCGAACTGCGGTGAATCGCGCCAAGGGCCCAGAGCCTCCAGAAACGGATCACGACCGTCGACCATCGCCACGCCGGTGTAGAGCACCAGCGAACCGCCGGGTGTCAGCCGTGGCAATGCCTGTTCGACGATACGCAGCGACAATCCCGCGCCCAGCGTTCCGCCGCCATGGCGATAAGCACGCTCGGCGGGGTCGGCCATATACGGAGGGTTGGCGACGATCAGGTCGAAGTCACCCTCGACGTCCTTGAGCACGTCGCTGCGGGCGATCTCGACATTTGCCACCTCGGCCAGCGCCGCGTTGACGGCGCACAGCCGCAAGGCCATCGGGTTGATGTCGATGGCCAGTACCTGGGCTTCGCGACGGGCGCGGGCAATCACCATCGCCCCGACACCGGCGCCGCAGCCAATGTCCACCGCGCGATGCACGGCCGTGAAGTTCTGTTGCAGATGGGTATGGATCAGGTGGGCGAAACGGTAGCTGTCGGGGCCAAAGAACACTGCGTCGTTGGCCTGGGTCGGAAATTGCGAATGGGCGAACAGCATGCCGTCCAGGCTTGACCAACGCACGCGGCTGCGCAGCAGGCCGTCGTGTTCTTCCAACACTTCTGCTTCTTGCAATTGACGCTGCTCGTCGGCGGAAATAAGCCCCGGCGCGAAGGGCCTGGACCAGCCGAAAACATCCCGCAGGGTCTTGGAGCGCTCGTTGCCTGGCCGCTGGTTGACGCGCTCGTGAGTAAGCGGCGTTGGGGTGATGAAACGGTAGCCGTCAGCGTGCAGGCGACGACCTAGCTGCAGCAGCGCCAGGTCGGGTTCGGACAGGCGGTCTTCCTGATTCATGCAGGGCTCCTAGCGAAGGGCGGATTTGAGTTCGATGAACCGGCGGGTCGCCAACAACCCGGCCGGGTGGCTGTGGCAGCGGGCCGAGAGCCAGGGCATCAGAATTTGCATCTGCTCATCGGGGGCCTTGCCCCGCAGCGTTTGCTGCAGGTTCTGCACATCCGGGTCTTGGGCCGGTGCCGGCGATTCATGGGCCGCGCCATGATTGCGGCGGGCGCCGGGACGACCGCGCTGGTCCAGCCAGTCGCCGGCAATCCAGTCGTGCAGCAGCTGTTTTTCGTAAGGGCTGAAAACCCCGAACATCGCCGCGCCCGGGCCTTCGATCAGCGTCCAGAAACGGCTGTTCTGGGGATCTTCATGGCGACGGATCCAGCCTTTGCCTTGCATGGCCTTGAGGAAACCCTCCAACTGCCCCGGTTCCGCCAGCCATTGGTTGACGGTCTTGCCTTCGAACTTGCAGTAATCGGAATGCATGTGCTGGCCGAACGGGCGCTTGCGCTCAAGCATGTCCAGGACTTCGCGCTCAAGGTCGAACGACTCGATGACCGCCCGGCTGCCCTGCCCCAGGTCGTTGAGGCGATAGCCCAGTGTGACCCGGCGCCAGAACGACTCGCGGTCAGCTTCCATCGGCATCAGTTGTTGCAACGCTTGCACGGCTTTGTGGGCGTGCCCGGTGCTGGCGTTGTCGATGGTCACGTGAAGCGTGAAGTAATACGGGTCGATGTCCAGCTCGCTCAGCTCATAGGCGCTGATCAGCAAATGCAGGGGCAGTTGCTCATAACCCAGGTTGTAACCGATGACCTCGGGCAGGTATTCGTCGCCGGCATAGCCCAGGGCCAATTGAACAGCACCTTGCAGGTAGCGCTCGTCATCGATGTCGGGCATGTCCTGTAAGCCGTGTTCGGCCAACAGCTTGCGGTAGAGCACGACATGGTTCTGGGCCGGAACGCCATCCCCAAGCTCTTCCAGATAGGTGCACAGCAGCCCTTCGAAGCGATGGTCATGCCAGTGTTTGAGCACACCGTACAGCCATGCGCCGTCCACGAGCTTAGTCGGCGCCACGGCCTGGATAAAATACAGGGCATGGGCCTTGGTCTGGAAAAACTCCCGACCGCCGCCGCTTTTGCGCCGTTCCAGGTAGTCGGCATATTGCCGGGCCACGCCGGCGCTGTGCTGTTCTACCCAGGCGAGCAACGCGCCAGGGTCGTCAGGCATTTCTTGAGGCAATGCGCTCGCTTGTTCGAGACACGGTTGCAGGAAGGCCTGGGCAACCGCTTGTTTGTCAGCATCGTCGGTGCCTTGCAACAGCCGCTCGTAACACTGGCGAACGTTACCAGCACTTGTGAATGGCTGCGCGGTGGCAGGCCTGGATTGGAGGGGTGTCAGCGCAGTCATATAGGCCTCTTGGGTTCTTGGCTGGACGCTCGAATCGGCACGTCTCTTCCTTTGCAGAGCCTCGCGCAGGGCAAAAAATTCCCCTGGATCGAAAAGCGCCCGGATAAACGGAATCGCCCTGATATGCGGCGGAACCCTCGCTTCGCTATCGCCCTCGAACGTTGGACAGGCGCCTTTTCATTACCCGAGGAGCAATCATGATCTTTACCGTGTGGGTAGCCGTACTCGGCGCTGTCTTGCTGACCTTGGCCCTGACCTCCTCCTACCTGCGCTGGATGCCCGTCACCACCTCCGCCGTGTGCCTGGCGCTGGGCGTCGCCATCGGGCCGGCTGGGCTGGGGCTGCTAAGGCTCGATGTCAATGACTCGTCCGGGTGGATGGAGCACCTGACCGAAGTCGCCGTCGTGTTTTCGCTGTTCGTCAGCGGTCTCAAACTGCGCCTGCCTCTCAAGAACCGCAGCTGGCGCGTGGCTTACGGGCTCGCCGGGCCGGTGATGATCCTGACGATCGTCGGGCTTTGCCTGGCGCTGCATTACCTGTTTGGCCTCGGTTGGGGCATGTCGATGCTGATCGGCGCGATACTGGCGCCGACCGACCCGGTGCTCGCGGCCCTGGTGCAGGTCAACGATGCCCGCGACGACGACCGGGTGCGGTTCGGGCTGTCCGGTGAAGCCGGGCTGAACGATGGCACGGCGTTTCCCTTCGTCATCCTTGGCTTGCTCATGCTGAGCGAGGAAGGCAGCGGATTCCTCGGCGAATGGGCGTTGCGGGACGTCCTGTGGGCGGTGCCGGCGGGTTTGCTGGTGGGCTACTGGCTGGGGCGCGGCATCGGCGGGCTGACGTTGTCGATGCGTATCAAGAATGCCGACAGCACCTTGTCACCCAATGACTATCTGGCCCTGGCCCTGATCGCCCTCGCCTACGTGGCGGCAGAAGCGATCCACGGCTACGGTTTCCTGTCGGTGTTCGCCGCTGGCCTGGGGCTGCGCCAGGCCGAGGTCGAGTCCACCGACGAACACTCGCCACCGGCAGAACACCTGGTACAGCCGGTGGTGGGCCACGAAACGGTCGAGCCTCAGCAGGCGGTGGTCGGCGACACCCAGGCCTTGGACGACGGCCAAGTGGCGGCTGGCGTGATGATGAGCGACATGCTGGCGTTCGGCAGCCTGGTGGAGCGTTCCATGGAGGTTTTCCTGGTGACACTGGTGGGCGTCGTCCTTGCCACTCATTGGGATTGGCGGGCCCTCGCCGTCGGCGCCCTGTTATTCGCGGTCATTCGCCCGTTGAGTGTGTGGGTGATGCCCTGGGGGCGGTTGCTGGACCATCCGCAACGGCTGTTGATCGGCTGGTTCGGTATCCGCGGGATCGGCAGCCTGTTTTATCTGTTCTACGCCTTGAATCACGACGTGCAATCGGAAGTGGCGCAGCAGTGCATCAACCTCACGCTGTCGGTGGTGGCGCTGAGCATCCTTGTCCACGGTGTCACCACCCAACCCGCCCTGGCGTGGTATGAGCGCCGCAAAGACGGTCGCGCGGGCTAGCCGCCCGGATCGGTCACTTGGATAAACACCGAGTAAATGCCCAACAGCACCCAGAACGCTGCGAATATCCACGGCGTGCGCACCGAAAACAGCAGCGATTTACGGTAGCCCTTATGGGTCGACTCTCGCTCGCTGAACAGCGGCGATTCGTCGTAGGCCAGCCCCATCAGCGGCTCGCTGCGCAGCAATTCGCTTTGTTTGAAATGCCAGTGGTCGATGATGTCGTAGGCGGCCCGAATGCCCGGCCATGCATTGAGGGAACTCAAGACGCCGAGCAACGCCAAAAATGGCGGCACGATCAGTGTGAAGAGCTTGCCCCACTCCGGGTTCAGATTGGCCATGCAGGATGCAAACGCGATCACCAGGAATGACTGGGCGGTCAGGTAGGCGTCGGTGCGATTGGCCAGAATGCTGGTTTCGTACTGGATTTCCCGACGATAAAAGTCCAGCCGCTCCTTGGGCGAGCCGAACATTTTGGCGTTGTGTTCGGTCAGTTCTTCTTCAGGGGTCAGGCGGGTGAGGATTCTGGGCATTGCTCAGGTTTTCCCTCGGTTTGATTGGGGTACATCTAGAAGGATGAGGGCCGGGCAAGTTCAAGCCGATGGACCAAAGGTCAACGAAACGCTGCTGCACCGCCGGGGTCTTTAAAGGATTGAAGGCAAGAGGAAAAAAGCGTGGATTATCTTGGATGGGTGCAATGGCCAGCAATGGCGGTCACGGTACTGGCGGCATGGTTGATCGGATCGCGCCAGCCCCGTCGGCGAGTGGCGGGCTTCAGTTGTTTTATTCTCAGCAATATCCTGTGGGTCATCTGGGGCTTGCACACGGATGCCTACGCGCTGATTGTCTTGCAGTTCTGTCTGTGCGCGATGAACCTGCGGGGCTTCAAGAAAAATACCCAATGACACACCATCTGATCGTGGCGAGGGGTTTGATCCCCTCGCCACAGCGATCGCACATGACGACTTGGCGGTTTAACCCATCGTCTGCCCGATGATCTGCACCAGGTCGATCTGCTTGAATGGCTTGGTCAAACGCGGCAA
Source organism: Pseudomonas sp. R4-84 (assembly GCF_054130985.1). Lineage (NCBI taxonomy): Bacteria > Pseudomonadati > Pseudomonadota > Gammaproteobacteria > Pseudomonadales > Pseudomonadaceae > Pseudomonas > Pseudomonas sp. R4-84. The sequence continues at coordinate 2,680,468 of NZ_CP096390.1, read as the reverse complement.
TTGCGTTGCAAACCCTTCCAGGCGCTCGGCGTAACCAGTGGCGAGGATAACCGGCAGGGTCGGTTGGCGCTCGCGCAGCAATCTGGCCAGCTGCGCGCCATCCATCTGGGGCATGGCCATGTCAGTGATCACCAGGTCGATCCCTTCATTGCGCTCGAACAGCTCCAGCGCTTGGGCGCCAGACAACGCGCAGAGGACCCGATGCCCCAAGTCTTCGATCAGCAAACGGGTGCTGGTCAGCACCAGGCTGTCATCGTCCACCACCAGCACCGTCAGTTTCTGGACGTGTTGCGTTGGTATCTCGGTGGCGGGAGGCTTGTCCCTGACCGAATCGTCGGCCACTGGCAACCACAGCTCGGCACTGGTGCCGACGCCTTTCTCGCTCTTGAGAATCAGCCGGCCGCCCAGCTGCTCGGCCAGGCCATGCACCATGGACAGACCCAGGCCAGTGCCTTTGCCGACGCCCTTGGTGGTGAAAAAAGGATCCACCGCCGAAGCCAGCGTCTCCTCGTCCATGCCCTCGCCTTCATCGCTGATGGTCAGGCAGATGTAGCGTCCGGTCGCCAGCGGCTTGCTTGCCGTCGGAGCATCGCTCCCCTGTCGCTCCTGTGCCTGGATCAAGATCCGGCCGCCCTGGGGCATCGCGTCCCGGGCATTCGTCGCCAGGTTGAGGATCGCCAGTTCCAGTTGGTTGACGTCGGCCAGCACCGGCGACAACGCCTCGTCAAACTGGGTCTGGATGTGTATCGAAGGGCCCATGGAGCTTTGCAGCAAACCGCTGATGCCGTCCACCAGCGCCGACAATTCGACCGGTTCGGCGCTGAGTTTCTGCCGCCGGGCAAACGCGAGCATGCGCTGGGTCAGCGACACGCCGCGCAGCGCGCCCTGGGTGGCGTTGTCCAGCAATTGGGTCAGCTTCGGCTCGCTGGGCATACGCTTGCGCACGATCTCCAGGTTGCCAAGGATCACCGTCAGCAGATTGTTGAAATCATGGGCGATGCCGCCGGTGAGCTGGCCGATGGCTTGCAATTTCTGGGATTGGAACAACGCCTCGCGAGCCTGTTCAAGGGCCTGCTGCGCTTGGGTGGCATCGGTGATGTCCCGGGTGATCTTGGCAAACCCCAGCAACGTACCGGTATCGCTGCGAATCGCATCGATAACCACGTGGGCCATGAATCGCGTGCCATCCCTGCGCACGCGCCAGCCCTTCTTTTCGAAACGCCCCTCCGTGGCGGCGATGCTCAGAGCGCGCTGCGGCTCCCCGGCTTCGCGGTCTTCAGGGGTGTAGAACATGGAAAAATGCTGGCCGATGGCTTGAGCCGGCAGATAGCCCTTGATGCGCTGGGCACCCTGGTTCCAGTTGGTGACTTGTCCATCCGGATCGAGCATGTAGATGGCATAGTCGGTGACGCTTTGCACCAGCAGGCGAAATTGCTGTTCGCTTTGCTTGAGGGTTTCCTCGGCCATCTTGCGATCGGTCAGGTCACGGGTGATCTTGGCGAAACCGAGCAGCTCGCCGCTCTGGGCGTCGATGATCGGGTCGATCACCACGTGGGACCAGAACAGCGTGCCATCCTTTCGCACTCGCCAGCCTTCGCCTTCGAAGCGTCCTTCGCGCACGGCGGTGTCCAGCGCCCGCTGCGGCAGGCCGGCGGCGCGGTCCTGGTCGGTGTAGAAACGGGAAAAATGCTGGCCCAGGATTTCCGATTCTTCATAACCTTTGAAGCGCCGGGCACCGGAGTTCCAACTGATGATAATGCCCGACGGATCGGTCATGTAGATGGCATAGTCCACCACCGCATCGATCAACAGTCTAAAGCGCTGATCTTCATCGATACGGGCGGTCTTTGGGTTCTTCTCAAGCATGTGGCCGAGGCATCCAAGGGAATTTGGGTGGAGTATGGAACAACTGACCCGCCGGGAAAAACCTGATTTTCGTGGGGCTATAGGCTGTTGGGCTTGTGACAGCGGTGCATCCGCCTAAGAAGAGGCAGGATATGCAGGCGCCATCGCGATCAAGCTCGCTCCCGCAGGTGCCTTGGGATGCTCAGGATTGATTGACCACCACCGTGGCAGCAACTGCTGCACCTTGGCCTCGCCGAAGCGATCGTCGATCAGCATCACCACCCCGCGATCCTGCTGGGTACGGATGACGCGCCCAGCCGCTTGCACGACCTTCTGCAGGCCGGGGTACAAATAGGTGTAGTCGTATCCATCGCCGAAGATCGCCGCCATTCGCTGCTTGATCTGTTCATTGACCGGGTTGAACTGCGCCAGTCCCAAGGTGGCGACGAAGGCGCCGATCAGACGCGAGCCCGGCAGGTCGATGCCTTCCCCGAACGCCCCGCCCAGCACGGCGAAGCCGATGCCCTGGCCCTGCTCCGTGAATCGCTCGATAAACGCCTGTCGTGGGGCCTCGCCCATGCCGCGCGATTGCGCCCAGGTCTCGACGTGCGGATATCGCTCGGCGAACAGCCCGGCCACCTGCTGTAAATAATCGAAACTGCTGAAGAACGCCAGGTAGTTGCCAGGGCGCTCATCGAACTGGCGGCCCATCAACTCGACGATCGGCTCAAGGGAAGCCTGGCGACGGGCGAACCGGGTGGAAATGCGACTGACCACCTGTACGTCCAATTGTTGGGCCTGGAACGGTGACTCAACGTCGATCGATACCGTGTCCGCCGGCGTACCCAGCAAGTCAGCGTAGTAGCGCCGTGGACTCAGGGTCGCGGAGAACAGCACGCTGCTGCGTGACGCCGTGAACCGGGGCCGCAGGAAACCGGCCGGGACCACGTTGCGCAGGCACAGCGTGGACAGGCTGCGCTGGCGACCGGTTTCGCGCTTATGGATATCGAACAGGAAGTGCTCGTCGAACGACTCCGCCACGCGCCCGAACTGCAAGATGTCGAAATAGAAGGCCTGCAGGCCGCTGTCCAGGCCTTGGGGGTGGTCGTTGAGGTAATCGCCCATGGCCGTGGCGCAGGACCCCAGCGCAAGGAGCAGCTTTTCCGGGGGGCGGCCATAAGCCTGGTAAGCCGCTACCTGTGGTGTGTGCAAGGCATTCCACTGGCGATTGAGCTTTTGCAGGGGTTTCTTCAGGGGCTCGGGCGCGGTTTTGAGCACCGCCGACAAGGTGGCCTGATCCAGGGTCGCGCTGTACATCTGCCGCCCTCGCTCCACCAGGTTGTGGGCTTCGTCCACCAGGGTCGCGACCGCCCAGCCATTGGCCTGGGCAAGGCCGAAAAGCAAGGCGCTGAAATCGAAATAATAGTTGTAGTCTGCCACCACCACGTCGGCCCAGCGGGCCATTTCCTGGCTCAGGTAATACGGGCAGACCTCGTGTTGCAGGGCGATGTCACGCAATGCGGCTTGATCGAGGAGCGTTACCTGGCTCGCCGCTGCCCGGGCCTGGGGCAGGCGGTCATAGAATCCACGGGCCAGCGGGCAGGATTCGCCATGGCAGGCTTTATCCGGATGTTCACAAGCCTTGTCCCGGGCGATCATTTCCAGCACCCGCAGCGGCATCGCGGTCGTGCTGATGGTGAGCAGCCGGGCGGCGTCCAATGCCAGTTTGCGTCCCGGGGTTTTCGCCGTGAGAAAAAACACCTTGTCCAGGCGCTGCGGCGCCAAGGCCTTGAGCATGGGGAACAAGGTGCCAACCGTCTTGCCGATGCCAGTGGGCGCCTGGGCCATCAGGCAACGACCGGTGCTGACGGCCTTGAAAACCGACTCGGCCAGGTGGCGCTGCCCCGGCCTGAAGGTCGCGTGGGGAAAAAGCAGGGCCTGTGCGCCCTGGTTGCGTGCCTGGCGATGGCGCATTTCCTGCTCTGCCCAGGCCAGGAACCGTGCGCATTGCTGCTCGAAAAACGTCTGGAGTTGCGACGCTTCGAAACGCTGGTCCAGGCAGGTTTCCTTCTCGCTGACGATGTCGAAATACACCAAGGCAACGTCAATGCGCGGCAGCTCCAATTTCTGGCACATCAGCCAGGCGTAGATCTTCGCCTGGGCCCAGTGCAGCTGCCGATGGTTGTCCGGTTGCTTGCTGAGGTCGCCGCGGTAGGTCTTCACTTCTTCGAGGCGGTTGGTCGCAGGATCGTAGCCATCGGCCCGCCCCTTGACCTTCAGGCTCTGGTAGGTGCCTTCCAGGCTGACCTCGGCCTGGTAGCCCTCGCTGCGCCGTGATGCAACTGTCCGGTGGCCGACAATCCCTTCCAGCGCGGTGGGTGACGGAGTAAAGCGCAAATCGAGGTCGCCGACCTTGGCGGTGAATTCACACAATGCCCGCACGGCGATGCTGTAGCCCGGTGCCTCGGTCATGCGCCCTGCTCCGCCCATTGCACGTAACAGACAGCCACCGGCATACGGTGCTCATGGCAGAAGTCCAGCCATCGCAGCTGGTTGTCCTGCAGGCGATCGCCAGGGCCTTTGACTTCGATCATGCGGTAGGTCTTGTGCTGCGGCCAGAACTGGATCAGGTCCGGCATGCCCGCGCGGTTGGCCTTGATGTCCAATAGCAAACGACTGAACCAGTGCTTGAGGTGCTCTGCCGGCAGACAGTCGAGCGCCTGGTCCAACAGCGCTTCGGACAGCGCCCCCCAGAACACGAAAGGTGATTGCACGCCACATTTTTCTGAATAACGACGGCGGATGGTTTCACGGTAGCGCCCGTCATCCAGCTCGGCGAAGCACGCCGCGAACAGCTCGGCGCGACGGTCGTGAAAGTCCTCGTTGAGCAGGTCCACCGGGCCGCGCTGGAACGGGTGGAAGAACGACCCTGGCAACGGCGCGAAAATCGCCGGCCAGCACAGCAGGCCGAACAGGGAATTGACCAAGCTGTTCTCGACGTAGTGCACCGGCGCGGCGTCGTCATGCAAATGGGCCTGGACGCAATATTCCACCGACAATGCCGGATCGACCCGGGGCAAGTGCAAATCCAGCCGCTCGACGCTACGGGCCATCGGGCGCGGCACGGGTGGCCCGCCGAGTTTGCGCCGCAGCCGCGGCACGATCCGCAACAGGGCTTGTTGTTCGGCGGCGCTTTGCGGCGACTTCGCCGCGGCTTCGCCCAGGTCAAGGGCCGAGGCATATTCACCGACGCGTTCAAGCACCCGGATCATGCGCAACCGCGCGCCGGGATAGGTGCAATCGCGATAGATGCACAGGGCCGTGGCAAAGTCGCCGATACGTTCCGCGTGCTGGCCGATCTGGAACAACAGCTTGCCCCGACGCCGCTCCAGCCAAGGATTATCCAATTCCAGGGTATTGATCCGGGCGACGATCGCCTCAAGCGCTTCGCCGGCTTCGAAGCACTGCTGGCATTCATGCAGGAAAAGACAGGCATCGATGTCCTGCCGGCTGCGCAGCCCCCGGGACTCGACACTGAACTCAACGGCCTCGTAGGTAAAAATACCCAGATCCGCCAGCACGAACTCCGACCAATCCTGGTAGAGATTGCCGAAGAACATCAGACGCAAGCGGTCGCACAGCGCCATGACGGTCAGACTGAACAACCGATCCTCGAGCTGAGGGCACCAGGCGCGAAATGGCTGGGGTTGGCTGAACCCCTCGCTCAACGCCAATAGCCAGTCAGCCTTCTTTGCCTTGGGCTGCTCGATCCCATGGCCGAGGCAGAGCAGGATTTCAGGCTTGAGCAGCACTTCGAACAATTCTTCCAGGCTCAGCTCAGCGTCTTCCACCACCCAGCCCAAGGCGATCAGGGGTTGCACCGCCGTGCCGATGTCGCCGATCTCGGGGTAATGCAATTTGCCGTGGCGAAAGTGCCGCCCCTTGCGCATCACCATCCGCACCAGCAGGCCTTGGGCGGCACGCGGCAGTGCGGCGAAATCTTCGATGAAACGTTGCTCCTCGACGCTGAGTACATCGGCGTAGCGTTGCGCCAGCCAGGCGAGCACCCGCTGGAAATTGTTCAGGTAGTAAAAGGGATCGTCGAGGGGGTTGGCTGTCACGGAAAATAGCGCCACGGTGCTTGAAGTACTGGTTATGCGTACAGATAACAGCTAGTCGCAGCCCAGGCAACTGCAAAAGATGAGCGGTCTCCTATATTTAAAGGGGAAAACCTTCAAGCGGCGATGAACTTTCCTACAACAAGCGGGACCAATGGCGGTTAACTCAGTGATGGCCCGGTCGAATCAGCTGGGCTTCACCCCTATGCATAGAGGTTATGGATATGAACATCAGGTTTCTGGGCCTGCCCTGGGTCACCGTGGCATTCCTGGCGCTGGCCGGCTGTGCATCACCAACCGTGGTGACGTTGCAGAACGGTACCCAATACTTGACCGAGGACACCCCCAATACCCGCACGGCGGATGGCTTCTACGAATTCGAAGACATTTCAGGCAAGAAAGTCCGGGTTCGTGCCGATGAAGTCGCCACGATTCGCAAGGAAGACTGAACGGATCCCGGGCCCTTCCCTTGGAGGGCCGGCCGGTCTGTCCACCTGTAGCGGACCGACCCTCGCCAGTCCATGGCCCTAGCCTCGCTGGCTTCGCTATATCGGCTTTTTCCCCGAACATATTTCCCGCAGACAGCCCCTCAACCAACGGTGCACGGGGTCAGCATCCATTCGCGGATGCCAGAGCATTGCGACAGTGAATTCAGGAATCGGGACTGGCAGCGCGAAGCTGTGCATGCCGTGGCGCAGGCGCGTGGTGTAGCGCTCCGGCACGCTGGCAATCAAATCGCTGGACCGCGCGAGCCCCAGGGCAGTGGAAAAACCCGGGACGCAAGTCACGATGTCGCGGGATAGATTCAACGCCCCCAAGGCCTCATCGATCGGGCCATGCTCGATTCCGCGCAGGGAAACGCCGACATGCCTGCCGGCCGCGTAACCGGCTACATCCACCTCGGCCCGACTCAGCGGATGCCCCGCACGCACCACGCCTATGATGCGGTCGACGAACAACGCCTGGGTGCGCAGTTCCGGGCGCGTGTCCTCATCGACGACGGCGGTCTCCAGGTCCACGCTGCCCTCGCGCAGCGCCGTGCCGTCCCGGTCGGTCTTCTCGACAAAACGCAACCGTATTCCTGGGGCGTGCTCGCTTAGGTATGCGATCAGGTCGATCGCGAAGTTCTCCACGAATCCTTGGCGGGTGCGCAACGTAAATGTCCGGTTGATACGGCGCAAGTCCGGAGCCTGCACCGGACGCAAGGCGGCCTGGGCGCCGTGCACCAACTGGCTGACTTGCTCGCGCAGTTCCATGGCCCGGGGCGTTGGAACCAGGCCGCGCCCCGCCCGGACCAGCAACGGGTCCCCCGTCGCCTGCCGCAACCGCGCCAACGCTCGGCTCATGGCCGAGGCACTTAGCCCCAGCCGCCGGGCCGCACCGGCCACGCTGCCTTCGGACAACAACGCATCCAGGGTGACGAGTAGATTCAGGTCGATTGCAGACATTGGCGGGCCTTTGGCTGGGTTAGATGGCGTCACATGCAGCTATAACCTGCAACTCATGCGTCTTCCGCCATGTTAAGCCTCGACGTACCGTTGTAACAGCAGGTTGCAAACAACGGAGACATGATGAAGCCAGCCAATGCAGAACAAAGCTTGCCAACGACAGCGGCTCACTCGCCGGGTACCCCGGTGCGCTGGGCCCTGACCAGCCTCGCACTCTCGACACTGCTGGCGTCACTGGGTGCCAGCGTAGCCACCGTCGGCTTGCCGGTGCTCGCCGAGGCGTTCCAGGCCTCGTTCGCGCAAGTCCAATGGGTCGTGCTGGCCTACCTGCTCGCGATTACCACGCTGATCGTGAGCGTGGGCAGGCTCGGCGACTTGCTGGGCCGGCGCAAGCTGCTGCTGGCAGGCATTGCGCTGTTTACCCTTGCGTCGGCGCTGTGCGCCCTGGCGCCGTCGCTCTGGTGGTTGGTCGCGGCCCGGGCCCTGCAAGGCCTGGGGGCGGCGATCATGATGACCCTGACGCTGGCCCTGGTCGGCGAAACGGTGGAAAAGAGCAGGACTGGCAGCGCCATGGGGCTGCTTGCCACGCTGTCGGCGGTGGGCACCGCCTTGGGCCCGTCCCTGGGCGGCCTGCTGATCACAGGGTTTGGCTGGCACGCACTGTTCTTGATCAACCTGCCCCTGGGCCTGCTGACGCTGCTGTTGGCTTGGCGATTCCTGCCTGTCGTGCCCAGGCCGATTGCCATCGGGCGCTTGCGCTTCGACGGCCTGGGCACGCTGTTGCTCGCCACCGGGCTGGGCGCCTATACCTTGGCGATGACCGTCGGACGCACAAGCTTCGGCTGGCTGAACAGCGGGCTGTTACTGGTAGCGGTTATCAGCGGCGGGCTGTTCGTCCAGGTGCAACGTAGGCTCGACTCGCCACTGATTCCCCTGGCAATGTTCCGCGACCGTCCTTTGGTGTCAGGCCTGGCGACCAGCGCATTGGTCGCGGCGGTCATGATGGCGACTTTGCTGGTCGGTCCGTTCTACTTGTCCATCACCCTCGGTCTGCCTCCGGCAATCGTCGGCCTGGTACTGGCGGCGGGCCCCTGCGTGGCCGCGCTCGCCGGTGTGCCCGCCGGACGCCTGGCTGATCGGTTCGGGGTACGCCCAATGCGGCTAGCCGGGCTGCCGACGATGGTCCTCGGCACCCTGCTCTTGTCGCGGATTCCCCCCGCGCAGGGCATTGCGGGCTATGTTCTTGCCATTGCGGTGACTACCCTTGGCTACGCGCTGTTTCAACCCGCGAACAACGCGGCGGTGATGGCGCCGGTCCCCGATGACAAGCGTGGCGTGGTTGCCGGCCTGCTCAATTTATCGCGCAATCTTGGCTTCCTTTCTGGCGCGTCAGTGCTCGGTGCGGTTTTTGCCGCGGTTTTGCCGACCAACGGTATCTCTGTCGCAAGTCCGGAAGACGTAACGAACGGCATGCATCTCACGTTTGCCGCCGGCCTGGCCCTGACCGCCCTGGCGTGGTTGATAAGCGCCGCAACCCGCGTGCCAGAGCGGTTGAAGCAAGGCGCGGAGCGCACCAGCAAACGGTGATGGCGTTCTGAACATTTAGCGTTAGGTCATGACGCAGATCAAAAAAACTGAACCAATCGCCAAACGGACTGAAAAAATCCACGTGCCGTTCATTTTCAAATGCTATTTTTAGTACTCACTGGTAGAGCCAAGATGGCTCTTCCTTCCTGACATGAGCAAAAGGAAGCGCTTGATGAAGAAGGCGGGCTACAGATGAATAAAGGATCTTTCAGCAAGGTAACGTTCCCCAACGCCTGCCAGTTGATGCGCTGGCACTTCCATCCCATGGGCTTCGAAGCCAGCATGGACGCCCCGGGCAGTATGGTTGCCCGGTTATTTGACCGCGCGAGCGGCGAAACCATGATCGCGATTGCAGGCATTCCCTGCGCGACCGTGATGAACGCCCCCGACGTCGAGCGAATTATCGAAGCGGTGGAAGCCGAGCTAGAAGCCTTCGTCCCCCCGGTTGGTTTGCGACGATTCGCCTCGTGACGAAAAAAGCCCACATTTTCATGTGGGCTTTTTTGTCGTTAAGAGTTTTGCCAAGGCAGCTCAGCCGCGCGCACGGCGGTGATCAGCGAAAAACGGTTTGCCTACCCCGACCCGGTCCGAGGCCTTCGGTGCGTTAGCCGCCTGGCTGTCCTGACCATCCACATACCAGTAGCAATGCTGCACCGCCCGTGTAATGCCCACATACGCCAAGCGCAGGATCTCATCGCGCTGCGCCGAGTCGTAAGGTTCGGCGTCGCCTTCCTGGCCCAACCCAGCCATTCGATACACCTGGTTCTTGTAGGGCGAACGGGTCAAATGTTGGCAGTCGCCTATCAAGAACACCGCATCCGCCTGGAGACCCTTGGCGCTATGGTAGGTCATCTGCCTGAGGCGCCTTTGAGAATACGGCAAGCTAGAATCCACATTAACTGTGGGCTCAATATACTTTTGTATCAATAGCTTATCGCTGCTTTTTCGATACAACATCAAGATCGAATCGCCGTTGCGGTAGTGCTCGCCGAGCCGCCTCGCCAAGCCTTCGTCGTCCCGCTCCAGCACATTGACGGGGCTCGGCGAACGAGGCTCTCCACTGGCCTTGGCTTTTTTGCCGGGAATGGAAGGCGTCGTACCGACGATATGTTCGGCCGCGTCGATGATGTATTGGTGGCTGCGGTAATTCTCGGTGAGCATGACCCGCGTATTCGCCGGTGATGGAAATTGCTTGTTGAATCCCACGAAAAAACTCGGCGAACTGCCACGCCACCCGTAGATCGACTGCCAGTCGTCACCCACGCACAGCAACGATGACCGCTGGGCGCCCCGCCCCACATGCATGGCGGGCCCGCGCTTGCGCACCTCACTTAGGGTCGCCCGCAGCCAGGAGACGATCTGTGGCGAAACGTCCTGGAACTCATCGATCATCAAATGTGACATCGACCTCAGCAGCGCGTCATCGAGCAGCTTGAAGTTCTCCGGCGAATGCTCGCTGTACAGCGAGAACATCCGGTTGTAGGTCATGACCGGAGGGGACTGGTCGAGCAAATGGTCTTCGAAAGCCCGCCAGAAACGGCTCAGCGCTTCGAAAAAATACCGATCCGGGTCGTCCTTGGAGAAACACAGCCTGCCCACGGCGTCCGGGACATCCAGGCCGAGGTTTTCGATGAAGCCCGCCGCCGAAACGAAACAATCCAGCAACGGTGCCGAAGCCAACTCGCCCTTTATCTTGTAATCAAAGCCGGGGCCCGCCGTGGCGTTGCCCGCCAGCGAGGCGAGGACCCGCCTGGCCTCTTCATAGCTTTCGAGCCAAATCAACGGCTTACGGCAGAAAGCTTGAAACAGGGTTCGCTTAACTGCCCATTCGGCGCGCAGGCTGAGCTTGGCGCCGGGCCGACTCAGTTGAGTATTTTCTCGCGGATCGAACCCTAGCATCACCCAGGCATCGAGGGTCGGTATGTAGCCGTGGCAATGAAACCTCGACCCATTGATCTCAAACGTTTCGCGCTTGGGCTCAACCCCTTTGATCGGCCAGGCGCCCGCGCGAAACCAGAGGTCTTCGATCGCATCGCACAACGCTTCGTCGCGCTGGGCCGCCAGCTCGGTCACAGCGATGCGCTTTTGCACATCCGGGTGGTCGCGCTCCAGTTCCTTGAGCCGCAAGGCGTGACGGGAAAGTGCCATCATCAGCTCACGGAACCGCTCGTCACGCTGGTAAAGCCCGTGGTAGCAGGCGTTGAGCTGCTGGCGCTGGGCATCGTTGATGCGCAGATCGAACGGATTGCCTTGGCCGTCCTCATCATCAGGCCCGGTTCGATGGCTCAGGGTCTCGAACGCCTGGAGCCGCTCGAATCCCGGCAAACTGCGGACCATGGGCAGGATACGAGAATGGAAGGTGCGCACCAGTTCGCGCGCCTCCTTCAACCCGATCGCCCGCCCCCAAAGCGCAAAGACCGAGATGAGCTTCTCGATGAAATCCTTGCGCGACTCCCGGGTAAATGTCACCACGGTCATCGAGCCCAGCTCGAAGCCCAGGTACTGTGAGAGCAGCACGATGCGCAGCACCAAGGTGGTGGACTTGCCCGCGCCCGCGCCCGCAACGACCGACGTCGCCGGCGTATCGCTGAAGATCATTTTCCATTGGGCGCTGCTGGGTTGCGCCTGCGCCGGCAACAACCGGGCAACGTCAGCCTTCATGCGTTTTTTCAGCTCGGCCGTCAGGGGGAAGCGCCAGTCATCGAACAGCAGGTCATCGACTTGGGGAGCGGGATGTTCAGTGCTTCGCGAATCCCGGATCAACAGGACCTGGCGACCCTCTTCCAACCCCTCGGCCTTGCCTTCGCTGAAACCATAGTCAAACCCGGCGGTGTGGCCGCTTCGAAAGCCATCGGCCTGACCGTGCAGCCAGGACGCCCGGTGTTGGGCGCGCAAGCGTGTCAGGCCGTGGCCGAATAAACGCGCGGCCAGGCGCTTGAACCAGGGCATCTGGGCCAGGGGCAAGAGGTCGGAGGGAAGATCGGGACGGTGTTGCGGCACGCTGGGGACTCCGGTGTTCAGAACCATGGCGACTATGGTGTCTGGATTTACCGGCGGATTCCAGCCAAAAGCTTTTAAGTCATGGATTTAGGCGATGAAATGAAAGTGCCATGGCAGGTTGGTATCGCAAGGTTTGCTGGCATGGCAATGCTTCGCGAGCAGGGTCACCCACCCCTGTATTGGCATCGCTGCAAATACAGGGGGGAGCGTAACGTTCGGTTACTGCCCGGAAATGGCCCCGTCCACCAGCGCCTGGGCTTCGACCACCAGTTGTTTAAGGTGCTCGTCGCTCACGAAGCTCTCCGCATAGATCTTGTAGATGTCTTCAGTGCCCGACGGACGCGCTGCGAACCAGCCGTTCTCGGTCATCACTTTCAGGCCGCCGATGGCCTGGTCGTTGCCTGGCGCATGGCTGAGGATGTTCTGGATCGCCTCCCCGGCCAGTTCGGTGGACTGGACCTGGTCCGGCGACAACTTGCTCAGCAGTGCTTTTTGCTGCGGGCTGGCCTTGGCGTCGACCCGCACCGAGAACGGTTCACCCAACTCGTCTGTCAGGGCGCGATAGGCCTGGCTTGGATCACGACCCGTGCGAGCGGTCATCTCAGCAGCCAGCAACGCCGGAATCAGACCGTCCTTGTCGGTACTCCAGACGCCACCGTCCTTGCGCAGGAACGAGGCGCCGGCGCTTTCTTCGCCGCCGAAACCGAGGGAACCGTCGAACAGTCCATCGGCAAACCACTTGAAGCCCACCGGGACTTCATAGAGGCGTCGTCCCAGACGGTTGGCCACGCGATCGATCAGGCCACTGCTGACGACAGTCTTGCCGACAGCGGCATCGGCACGCCATTGCGGGCGGTTCTGGAACAGGTAGTCGATCGACACTGCCAGGTAGTTGTTCGGCGCCAGCAGGCCGCCGCTCGGAGTCACGATACCGTGGCGGTCATGATCCGGGTCACAGGCGAACGCCACGTCAAACCGTTCTTTCAGGCCGATCAGGCCTTGCATGGCGTGGCTGGAGGATGGGTCCATGCGGATTTGTCCATCCCAGTCGACCGTCATGAAGCGGAAGGTCGAATCGACGTGAGTATTGACCACGTCCAGATCCAGTCGATAGTGCTCGGCGATGGCCGGCCAGTAGCGCACGCCCGCGCCACCCAGCGGGTCGACGCCCAAGCGCAACCCGGCATTGCGAATGGCATCAAAATCGATGACGTTGACCAGATCTGCCACGTAGGTATTGAGGAAATCATGGCGGTGGGTGGTGTCGGCCTTGAGCGCCTGTTCGTAGCTGATGCGCTTGACGCCGGCCAGCTGGTTGGCGAGCAGCTCATTGGCCTTGGCTTCGATCCATTTGGTGATATGGGTATCCGCCGGGCCACCGTTGGTTGGGTTGTATTTGTAGCCACCGCTTTGCGGCGGATTATGGGACGGCGTGATGACGATGCCATCGGCCAGGCCAGTGGTGCGGCCTCGGTTGTAGCAGAGGATGGCGTGGGAAACGGCCGGCGTAGGGGTGTATTCATCGCCTTCGGCAATCATCACGGTGACACCGTTGGCGGCCAGCACTTCCAGGGCGCTGGCTGCCGCGGGGGTCGACAACGCATGGGTGTCGATGCCGACGAACAGCGGCCCATCGATACCTTGGGCTTCGCGGTAAAGGCAAATCGCCTGGCTGATGGCCAGCACATGCCATTCATTGAAGCCCAGGTCGAAAGAACTGCCGCGGTGCCCCGAGGTGCCGAAAGCGACGCGCTGGGTCGCGACCGAGGCATCGGGTCGGCCCGTGTAATAGGCCGTAACCAGTCGCGGGATATCGATCAACAACTCTGCCGGTGCCGGCTTGCCCGCAAATGGACTGACTGTCATGCAAAACCTCGGAATGGAGTGGCTCGAAAATGGATGCAGTTTACTGACAGTTCGACCATCACGCGATGGGTTCGATCCCTGGCCCAGCGATCAAGATTGCTCGAGCTTCAAAGCGTCGGCCAATGCAGATAGGGCGGCCTGCCGATCGTCCACTGAGCTGAATGCGTGGGTCAGGCGCAGATGCTGGCCGTACATCCCCTGGATGCTGAACAATTCTCCCGGCGCGATGACGATTCGACGGGCCAGCAGGCGCTGAAAGACCCGGCGCATGTCAGCTGGGCGCGAAGTTCGCGCCCAGACCGTCGCCCCTCCTTCGGGCTCCACCCATTGCAGGCAATCACTCACCCGCTCGCGCAACAATTGCGAGGTCGACGCGGCGCTTTCCCGCAGCAAGCGGCGCAAGACCAGGAGGTGCTGGTCGATCCTTCCATTGCTGTACAGGCGTGCAATGGCCTTCTGGCGAATCGGCGACAGGCGAAATGCGCGCAGCAGGAAGTGCCGTTGCAAGGTCAACGTCAATTGCCTGGACAGCACGTAACCGTAGGGCGCCTCGGCACCGATGGTTTTCTCGAACGTGGAGTAGACAATCAGGCGATCCGGGTCCAGCAGATCCCGAAATGGCGTGCTCCCTGGCTCGAATACCAAGTCGGTGTAGCTATCGTTCTCCAGCACCCAGGTACCGTATCGTTCGAGCAACCGCGCCACGGCGCGGCGATTACCCTCGCTCGCGCGCGTCCCCCTGGGCATGCTCAAGACCGAGGACAGCACCACCAGGCTCACCGTTTCGCTCGCAAGCAATCGCTCCAGTTGCTCGACGTCCATGTCCCCGCCCGCCGGTGATGGCAGCTCGATCACTTGCACATCGGCCGCTTGCAGCAGGCGCAGGACAGTCCAGTCGCCGGGTGACTCCATCAGCACCGTCGCCCCCTTGAGGGCCAATACCGCGATGAGGATCTCCAGGACACCTCGCAGGTCGGCACCGATATAAACGTCGTCGGCATTCCAGCATCGGGCCGGCGAAGACGTATAGCGAGCCGCAAGGGCCGTTCGCAGCTCCTGTTCGCCCCAGGGTTGCGAGGGCAATTGTGAAGCGCGCGGGTATTGGCGGAGCAACTCACGCTCGAGCAAAAGCAGCGGGCTGTCCAGCGGCTGCAGGGAAGCCGGCTCATCATCGCTGAGCACCAGCATGCCAGGCCTGCGGGCGTTGACATACAAGGTTTCGAGCAAATCCTCACCGTCGCCCAGGTCGGCAACGCAGGGCACCGGCGACGCGTAGTAACCGGACTTGGCGATCGAATACACGCGCCCTTCCTTCTCCAGTAGGGAGTAGGCGTACTGGATCGTCGAGATGGATACGCTCAGGCGCTCGGACAACTGCCGCAACGATGGCAATCGCACCTTGGCGTCTGCGCCAAGCTCATTGATGAGGTTCGTCAGGTATCGGTAGACCGCCTGGTAGGCGAAATCTGTTTCCCGGCCTACCTTCATGAGCCCGCGCCAACGATACGAGCCATGGCCAGCCGTGCCGGGACGAGAAAAGCCAACCCCTTCAAACCCCGTTCCTCAGCGTCGCGCCGAGCGTTCGCGCAATCCATCGGTACCCTGCTCATCTTCATCCGTATCGAAGCCTTGCTCGACTGATTGCGGGCCGACCACCGAAACCGCCCCCCGTTCCGCGGGGACGAGTCGGACGCGGTACAACTTGCCAAGCATCGGGATAGACAGGCCGCTGACATCCACCATCCATTGCGCAACCTGATCGGCGACGGTCCCTCCCTGCAAGGCTTTGTGCAGGTCCGGCATCGCCACCAGCATGCCCGGATGGCTACAGCGCAGGAAATGCTCCAGCCCCGCGCCATTGTCCACGAAGGGCGCAAACAGCATGCACACCAGTTGGGTTTCATTGAGCCTCAAGGTGTTTTGCACCTCGTTGGCTGCCTGGGCGCGACGCTCGGGGATGGCCGCCGGCGAGCCGAACAGTTCCTGGACCTGTTGGCAGACATGGAGGGGTAATTGCTTGCGATGCATGAGCATGACAGTGCGCTGCACATAGTCGCCATAGCCGGTTTCATAGCTGCGGCCTTGCAGATAGCAGGCCTGCAAGCCGTACAGGTGAGCGGACAGGAACGGACTGAGGAACTCATGCTCGATCGTTGGCGCAACCAGCCCATCGGGACGTACCCGCAGAAATTCACTGAACAGAGGCCAGTTGTTTTCCTCCAGGCGATCGACGATCAGGTCGTCGATGCTGATATGCCCTATCCGCCGACAGGCCTCGAACTGACCTTCGGGCCGCCACGGCCCCAGGCGGGCCCGGCCATAGAACTGTTGGAAGAAATCGCCGCCTATCGTGTCGAGCTGCATGAACAGGCCGTCGAAGCCACAACTCGGATCGACAGGCTGGCCGACCTTGCGGGTCGCACGATGAAGGCCCGCCATGAATTGCTTCTGCTGGCGTGGCGTGTCGCTGCTGACCCATGAATCGACGCCCGACTCCCAGCGCGCCACATGCCTGTAGAATTCCGCCATTGCCAGGTAGCCCTCATCCCCCAGGCCCAAGAGGCTGTCGGACGGACGCAGGTGGCCCAGCATCAGCATGTGGGTCCGATTGGACTCATACCACGCCTCCGAAGGTGCCTTGCGATGGTCGAATGGCACCACCTCACGGTTGTCGGCCATGAGCAGCTCCACCCTGGGGTCGTCGTAGAGGAACAACGCGCTGTAGCAGCGATGAATATTCTCCAGGCTGGCCTGGGTCGTCTCCCCCAGGCGAGGCGTGGCGACGCGAAGATCAAACGTCGCCGGGTGCCGACCGGCGATGCTCAATTGCGCCGCTCGCAAGGCTGTCAGGACGTAGAACCCCTCTCGGCTCCCGTTCTGCACCGACAGCACCCGGTAATCGCCGATTCGCTCGATGCCCCCAGCGGCAACGATCAAGCGTTGGATCAGGAGCTGCAGTGCAGTCCGTTCCGCTCGGGAATAAAAATCCAGCAAGCGTTGCAATACTTGCTGATAAACGTAAGTCATTGCCTGTTCATGAATTGCACTCATAACCATTTACCTGGAAATTCGATTATCGGCGTCGCGCCCGCACCAATCCGATTGCGCGACGCAGTGTTCTGAATATTGCTTTGTTATTGCCAACAGTATTGGCAATACGCTCCATGTTTGCCTTGGGTAATCATTTGACACATACGAGGCACCTTGACCCCGCCGCCTCATCAGAACCCAGGAAAACCCCGCAATCATTGCCCCTCGCTGAACAATCGTTACGTCCTAGGAGATTTCTTACAACTTCCCACAGACTAGAGAGACAACAGATAAAGAACATGCCGAAAAGCAACTCTCCTGTTGACCAACTCGATTTTCCCCATGATCGACGGGCAGGACCAAAGCAACTACCATCCGGGCCATTTTGAATATTCGCTGAAGGGTCGAAACCTGAGTAAAGTCTGTATTGCGCCACGACTTCTTCCTTGAGTTGGAAACAAGCGTTCAATTATCAGCACTTAAATAATGATTAGAAGATACAGATTGGCGCCAAAAACCAGTTCAGTTGCGCGACTTCGGTTTCAACGCGGGGAAAAGCGGCACAGGTAACGCGCACAAGCAGGCGCAGGGCCGCCTTGGATAAGGCAAGACGCAATGAAAAGGCGCGTGGCCAGGCAGGCCAGGGCCGCGCAAGAGCCGAAACCGCTGGCTCTTGCGCAAGGAGGGGAATCAGGCGGGGTCGACCACCTGAAGGGCAACACGTTCGCGGCAAGGGCATTCGCCCATGTAGCGGTGGGCCTCGACGAACTCGGAGAAGGGAAAGACCCGAGTCTTGAGTGGCAACACGACACGATCGGCGGTGAGCTGGTTGATATCACGCAATGCGCGCTGCAAGGCCACCTGGTCCTGGACAATCCCCAGTTCCGGCTTGCCGGTGAAATTGCCGATGCAGTGCACGAAGAACTGGATGTTCTTCTGGAAGGCCGCGCAAGCCGGAAATGGCGTCTGGTTGCCACCCTGCAAGCCATACAGCACCAGGCTGCCACGAGGTGCCAGCACGTCACCCAGGAGCGACATCTGCGGACCGCCAAGGCCGTCGAACACGACGTCGACGCCACGATTGTCCGTCAGCTTGTTGATTTGCATCAGCAAGTCCTGCTCTTCGGTAACGATCACCTTTTCGGCGCCCAGCGACAGCAGATATTCGCGCTCGTCGGCAGTCTTGGTCGCTGCGATCACCCGCACACCCAAGGCCTTGCCCAGCTGCACGAACGACGGACCGGCGCAATGGCTGGCATCGGTGACCAGGGCAAACTGCCCAGGCTTGACCCGTGCCAGGTCCATGTAAGCGAAGTAGGCGATCAACAGCGGCGTGTAATGCACCGCGGCCTCGATTGGGCTGAGCACGTCGGGATAGCGAGTCAGCGCGGTGCGTGGCAGCACGATGACCTCGCCATACACCGGATAATCGTTCGGACTCTCTGCGGGGAAGCTGGCGACCTTGTCGCCGACGGCCAGATCGTCGACACCGTCGCCGATGGCGGTGACCACGCCAGCCATTTCATGGCCAAGCCCCGAAGGCAGGCGCGCCTGGGACGACGCCAGGTTCTGGCGCCACAGGGTGTCATACCAGCTGATGCCGATCGCTTCGACGCGGACCTGCACTTCTCCCGGCGCAGGAAGAGCCGCCGCATGCTCTTCGCATTTGAGCACCTCGGCACCACCAAACTTGTGAAAACGGATCGTGCGGGACATCGCAAACCTCGTCAAAGTAACCTCTAATGCCATGAACTCTATCCGGGCTTTGTAGCCAAGACCATCAGTGGCTATTAATAGTCGACATGCCTGTCATTGATTCCGCAGCAAGAAAACCTAACCAGTCCTGTAGGACTTATCCCTAAGAAAATGCATTTACCCGATGCAGAGTACCAGCCTTTCCCCGTAAGATTCATGCCGGTCATTGTTCCCATATGGCCGCCCACGTCAAGCTTGCCGAATCTGCCAGGACCCCAGATGAATCGTAATGACCTGCGTCGTGTCGACCTGAACCTGTTGATCGTGTTCGAAACATTGATGCATGAACGCAGTGTGACCCGCGCCGCCGAGAAGCTGTTTCTCGGCCAGCCGGCCATCAGCGCCGCGCTGTCGCGCCTGCGCAGCCTGTTCGATGACCCCTTGTTCGTGCGCACCGGGCGCAGCATGGAACCCACCGCCCGAGCGGTGGAAATCTTCGCCCTGCTCTCTCCGGCCCTGGATTCAATCTCCACCGCGGTCAGCCGGGCGGCGGAATTCGACCCGGCCACCAGCACTTCGGTGTTTCGCATCGGCCTGTCGGACGATGCCGAATTCGCCCTCCTGCCCATGCTGCTCAAGCGCCTGCGAGCCGAAGCACCGGGCATTGTGCTGGTGGTGCGCCGGGTCAATTACATCCTGATGCCGGGCTTGCTGGCCTCGGGGGAAATCTCCATCGGCGTCAGCTATACCGACGACTTGCCGGCCAATGCCAAACGCAAGGTATTGCGTCGCAGTTCACCGAAAGTGCTACGGGCCGACACCGCGCCGGGACGGCTGACCCTGGACGAATTCTGCGCCCGGCCCCACGCCCTGGTGTCATTCGCCGGGGATTTGAGCGGCTTTATCGATGAAGAACTGGAAAAACTCGACCGCAAGCGCCATGTGGTACTGGCGGTTCCGCAGTTCAACGGCCTGAGCACACTGTTATCGGGCACCGACATCATCGCCACCGTACCCGATTACACCGCCGACGCGTTGACCGCCGCCGGCGGCGTGCGCGCCGAAGACCCACCCATCCCGGTGCGAAGCTTCGAACTGCACATGGCTTGGCGGGGATCACAGGATAATGACCCGGGAGAACGCTGGTTGCGGTCGCGGATCCAGATGTTTTTTGGCGACCCTGAAAGTCTTTAGATTTCGTCCGGCAGGCTGTTTAGCTGATCATTTCTGACTTTTCACCGGTCGTGGCGATCCATTCACTTCCAGTGGATTGCTACATTGGGGGCATATTTGAGGGCATGCTTGGATGGTTTGAAAAGGATGCCCCCAGCCTGAGGCCAAGCAAGCTATTAATGTGGATGGGTGGACTAAGGGAGATATGACCCCTCGGCCCTACCCCGTATCAATGGCCGAGCCGTAGTGAGCGCACCACCCACCACGCTGGACAAATACGTGCAAATGTAAAAAATTATGATGGCATAATGCCTCGGCAACCTGCAAAATCCACACGTTTCCAACGGATTTGAAGGAGCGGTTCCGATGACATGGCCAGTCACGCTGAAACTCGACAGCGCAGCCTACCCGCTCAGCGTGGTGCAACGCGCCGCTTATTCCCTGGCCGACACTGTCGCGATCCAGGTCGGTATTGAAACCAATCAGATAAGCCTCACGGCCCATCCCGCTGAAGCAAGGCTAACGCTTTCCCCGAAGCAGGCTCACTCGCTGATCCTCCAGCATCTGAACGACTTTGCCCTACGCGACCATATCAACCGCGAAACAGCAGGGTTGCGCGAAGTCCTGGCCCGAGCCGCGCTCGCTGGATGTGGGGTTTCGAAGTGACACTAATAGCGACAGACGCCAAGCACTACCGCTTGCTGCCTTTTCGATTCATGCGCATGAACACGGGACATGACCGTGACATCCTGCTCACCTCCGATACCGGTGAGTACATGCACGTGAACGACGCGCAATTACGAGCCCTCAGTTACTTCGACGTTCAAGCAAGTACGCCTTTTTACAAGGACCTGCTGGCCCGCCACTTCATCTACGAACCAGGCCGCCACGACCCGTTCCCGGAAATGGCCGCGCAGTATCGCAGCCGCAAGGACTTCCTCTTCCAGGGCCCAGCACTGCACTTGTTCGTAGTGACATTGCGCTGCAACCACACCTGCCAGTACTGCCAGGTGTCGCGTGCCCCTCTGGGAGGATCCGGCCACGACCTGTCGGAAGCGGATGCACAGGCGGCGGTCGATCGCCTGTTCGAATCGAACGCTCCCGCCCTGACTGTGGAGTTTCAGGGTGGCGAGCCGCTTCTGGCCTTCGAGCGCGTCCGCCAGATTGTCGAATGGATCGTTGAACGAAACGTGGTCGAACAACGGGATATCCAGTTCGTCATCACCACCACGCTGCACCACCTGACGGAGGAAATACTCGACTTCGCAGAACAAAATCGCATCCAGTTTTCGACCTCGCTCGATGGGCCGGCGCCCTTGCACAATGCCAACCGCCCTACCCCGTCACGAGACTCCTACGAACGCACTGTAAAAGGCATCCAGTGGGTCCGTGAACG
The DNA here is from genome assembly GCF_054130985.1 of Pseudomonas sp. R4-84. Taxonomy (NCBI): domain Bacteria; kingdom Pseudomonadati; phylum Pseudomonadota; class Gammaproteobacteria; order Pseudomonadales; family Pseudomonadaceae; genus Pseudomonas; species Pseudomonas sp. R4-84. The sequence goes on along the minus strand of NZ_CP096390.1, from coordinate 2,659,310 downwards.
CCTTGGCCATGATGCAGTTTCCGCGCTGACCACGCTGACTTCAAGAAGCCTCGAACAACCTGAAGCGATCATCGATGAGTATGTAAGCCAGGGCTTTTCCAGCATCTCGCTTCGGCCTCTGAGCCCTTATGGGTTTGCCACCAAGATTGCCCATCGACTTGATTACCCTATTGAGCGATACCTGGCCTTCTACAAGAAGGCACTGACCTATTTGCTGCATATCAACCAACAGGGCGTATTCCTCTCAGAGACTTATACGAGCCTGTTGCTGAAGAATATCCTGACACCCTTCTCCTCCGGCTATGTAGACCTGCGCTCCCCCGCTGGCGCAGGCACTGCGGCGCTGGTCTACAACTATGACGGTTACGTCTATCCCTCGGACGAAGCCCGAATGTTGCTGGAGATGGGTGAAGACGGCTTGAGGCTCGGCACCGTGCAGCAACCCTTGTCTGAATTGCTCGCATCGCTCGTTATGAATGCGTTGCTCGCCAGTGGTGTAGCAGAGGCGCTGCCGGGCTGCTCCGATTGCGCACTTGTCCCGTACTGCGGTGCTGACCCCATCGAACACTACGCCCGTCAATCTGACCCGATCGGACACCGAGTGTTCAGCAGCTTCTGCAAGAAGAACATGGGGCTGCTGAAGCATCTTTTCGGCCTGCTTTGCGATGGCGACGACAACGTACAGAGAGTGCTGCTGTCTTGGTTGAACAGGCGCTCTTACAACGATGTTCGATTTCCGGGTTACAGGGGCTGATGGCGATGCTGCGCAAAGATACCCGCTTCGAAATCCATCACCTGAATGAGCCGAAACTGCTCAAAGTCATCACTCTGGATGAATTCATCGAACAAGGCCTGGCTGTTTGTGCCGGAAGCGCTGAATTCGGTGACCTGCTGCTTTGGCTGCCAAACGAAGTACGGCTACGGAGCCCGCATCTGCTCTCATTACCAGTGGGTGGATTCCTGATCCCGGAGCCATTGATCGGCGACTTCGACTGCGCGCGGCCATACCTGCACACCCCCAAAGATGCGGATGTCGTGCAGCCCGGCGATGTCATTGCCATCACACCAGGCAACGCGTTGGTGCGAGTGCTCTATCGACGAGGCTCAGATAGCAACCTGCTGTTCATGACCGATCGTTGCAACAGCCTCTGCCTGATGTGCTCGCAGCCGCCCAAAGATATCGATGACCGCTGGCACATCGAGGAGAACCTACGGCTGATCGACCTGATGGACCCGGGCGAAGAAAATCTGGGAATCAGCGGTGGAGAACCAACGCTTTATCGCGACGGCCTGCTGGAAATCCTAGCCAAGTGCAAAGCCGTTTTGCCACAGAAATCCATTCATGTACTCAGCAACGGGCGTCTGTTCCAAGACCCGAGCTGGATCGCAGCGCTCTCTGCAATCGGCCACCCTCAGTTGAGCTGGGGCATCCCCCTGTATGCCGACAATGCCGAAGACCATGACCATGTGGTGCAGGCTCCCGGCGCGTTTAGCGAAACCCTGCAAGGTCTTTACAACCTGGCGCGCGCCAACCAGATTATCGAGATACGCGTGGTGCTCAATCGCCTGACCACGCCACGTTTGCCAGAGCTTGCCCACTACGTGTTCAGGAACCTACCCTTCGTGCGGCATGTTGCGCTGATGGGTATCGAAAGTACCGGCCTGGCCAGGAAAAACTACGAAGAACTGTGGATTGACCCGCTGGACTATCAGGAGTCGTTGAGCCAGGCCGTGTATTTCCTGTTCAACCGCGGAGTGCCGGTTTCGATCTACAACTTGCCCCTGTGCCTGATCCCGGCCCACCTCTCGCGTTTCGCCCGCCAGAGCATCTCGGACTGGAAGAACCTGTTCATCGATACCTGCCAGCAATGCGCTGCCGTCAAACATTGCTCTGGCTTCTTCAAATCCCACACCGACCGCTGGCAGAGCCGCGGCGTACAACTACTATCGACCGAGGCCTTTAGCGCCTATGCAAGGAGTGCACAGTGAAATTGCTCGACCGCTGGAAAGTCCTGATCAGTGGGATCAGCCTGCTGCCAATAGCAGGTACCACCCTGGTACAGGCGGGCCATCTGCCACTCGCCGATGCGAACTGGCAACCCAACGACAAGCTACAGCCCCCGGTATTTGCCGATACGCTCAATGCGCCAAACACCGTCAACATCTATGCGGCGCATCGCTCGCACAGTTCTCACCGGTCCCACAGCTCGCACAGTTCTCACTACAGCGGCTCGGGTGGCTATAGCGCACCTCGCTACTACAGCCCACCCGCTACTAGTACCCGAGGCTACAGCGCGCCGAGTGCTTCGAGCAGCCCTCCAAGCAGCAACAGCCTTTATCAGTCGTCTGGCACTACCAGCGGGACAAGTTCGAGCACTTCTAAGAGCCGCGCGACCAATGAGCAGAAAAGCAACCTGGTCACCCGTGTGCAGACCGCGCTGATGGTGCGCCAGTATTACCAAGGCACCATTGATGGGGTGATGGGCAAAGCAACACGTGGTGCGTTGATGGCCTTTCAAATGGACAGTGGGCTGACCGTGAATGGCCGGATGGATACACCATCGCTGAATGCGTTGGGGATCAAGATTCCATAAGTCGCTTCAGGTTAAAGCTAGCGTCCGTTCAGCAACGGAGGAATTATCCCATGCAGCATATCATTCAGGTCGACAACACTCTCTGGGCTTTGACCAGCCGCCTGCAAGGCAAGGAACTGCAAATACCGTCGCGTAGCGCCCGTTGCCGTATCACGACCGTTGATGCAAATCGCGTTGTGATTGAGACCGGATCGGAAGACTCGCAGTTGGCGCTGACTCGAGCAGCTTTCCAGCAAACGTTGGACTACCTCGCCGATAACAGTCATTTCGGCCAAGCACAAGCGGTGGAAATCAACTCCAACCATACGTACGAAAAAGCCGGCCCACTTTGCCAGGCGGCTCGTTACAGAGCAGAAGGCAAGCCGGGCCGTACCAATATCACTTACATTCTGCCGATTCTGGAGCAGTGCCAGGCAGTCGGCATCCGGTCCACCACCCCAAACAGCACTTGGCTGCTGCCCTGAACAGCTCCCGAAATCTTTACAAGGACGCCAACATGTACGCCAAAATGGACACCTTCCGCCCTAGCAGTGCCACGTCGTTTGATCAACCCTGCAAGGTTACGATCGACATCGAGTTTATCACCGTCTCCTATGACGACGCGGGGCAGACCTGGCAATACCGAGGCCAGGCAAAAGGCCTGGGGCATTACGAACTGCAAGCAGAAGGCTTCGACGGCAGAGCAACGCTGCACCGCTTCGAAGGCTCGAATGTGCTGGAAGGCACTTGGGTCGAAGACGGCGTACGCGGGATGTGGCGAATTGTCTGCCAGCCGATTGATTCGTCGTTCGTGCCCACATAAATAAGCTGAACTCGTGGGGGTTTGATGGGCCGCCACGAGGTCATCCACCTCAACTGGCAGAACAAGACGTACATCAAGGCGGCCAAGCATTGCTATCCGCATGGATTTAGAAGCACTGAAAAGAAGTTCAAGGATGAAAATGATAGCTTTGAAAGCAAAACTGCTCGCCAAATCCCAGCAATATTCCGTATCCCAACGGTGCTATCTCGCCTCGGTAGTTACGTATCTCATCACGATTGCAGCTTCCCAATATACGGGCATATCCGCGCTTACCATCGGGACGACGGTCGCGGCTGCATTGATAATCTGCGGATTCATTGCCTGGTGCATCCCTTTCGCCCGCTGGCTCCATACAGCATGGGATAAGCCATTCGCCAAAACGCCCATCATCATTATGCATCTGCTTGCACTGCTGATATCCACAGCATGCGCGCGTTTCGCGGTTGCCGAGACGTTAGGGCTGCCCCCTCAAAGTTTTGATCTGACAGTCGGCTTTCTCGCGTTGCTGTTTTACATTCCATCGTGGCTGCTTGTGATGGCAATACTCCTTGGTCTGACAGCAATGCTGATCATGGTCATCGCGATGATCAGCCTGCCATTCGAAGCAGCCTGGCAACATATGACCCGCTTGGCCGCGCTCCTCGGCTTTCAGGCTAAATTCAAGCAATCGCGCAGTATGATAATGTTCCATGGTGCAGGGGCTCTTATCATTAGCGTGCTATTTGCCATGAGCTACGACTACCTTACCGACAACTTCAGCCCGGCCTTCAAGGCCGTGACCAAAGTCATTGCACTACGAAGTGATTTCCACAAGGCCCCAAACTATCCCGACGTGCGGACTGGAGAATATGTGCATCCGTTGGAGAATGGCTTTATTGCTTACGCCCGCGAACAAGAAGACAAAAGTGTCATCATTGGCGTTCGTTTACAGCCTGCCGAGAATTACGATGTCGTGGTGTCGACTATTCCGCCTCTCAAGGTTGCAATGATAACCATGGCAGAACACGTCAAGCAATCCACTGCGCTGATTTGGCTGCTCAGCAGCGCTGCTTCAGAGACTAAGTCTGACTCGATACTGCGTTAAACCTGGTTGCCGAGCCAGCAGGACAGAAGTTCGAGACATCAGTGGATGAGTCAAGGTCGCACAATCGTCTCTGAAAAAATATGGCATAGCTGTCTGACCCACGACCGCCCTAGAGCCTAGTCAAAATGTTTTTTGGCGACCCTGATAGCCTTTAGGTTTCGTCCTGCAGGCTGTTTAGCTGATCATTTCTGACTCTTCATCGGTCGTGGCGATCCATTCACACCGGGCAGCGCTCGTCGTTCGCGCCACTCACCACTCACTGGACGTCATGCAAGCACGTCATTTCTGTGAAAGCATGTTCAGGCGCTGATGTTGATCCACTGTGTACTTTTCATCGCCCGGTACAGGTACCCAATCCTTTAAAGGTGTCAGAAAGTGCAGTTCAAAACGACGTGACAGGAACGCCCATTTTCCGTCGCGACGTTCAAACCTGTCGTGGTACAGCCCACTGGCTTGAACCGGACCTTTTTCAATGTCATGGAACAGGCAATCCGCGGCCACCGTACCCGCCGCGCTGTCACCCTTGATTTCGATCAGTGGGTTGGCCATCCAGTGGTGCATATAAGGCATCTGGTGCCAGCTGTTTTGCGCCATCGCCAGGATTTCGTCACGGTTTCCGGCCTTGCCGAAACCCGGTAAGTCCAGTGTCGATTCTTCGTGCCAGATTGCGCCCAGGAGCAACACGTCAACGCGATCGAAGGCATTGGCGTAGGCGCTGATCAGCGACTCGATTGCGGCGCGACTTTCCAGGGCGTCCAGTCGGGTGCTCAGTTCTTCAATGTTCATGATGAGGTTCCCTGCTGAGACTTCGCAAAAGCGAAAAAGGCAACCCTCTGCGAGGGCTGCGCTGCGGTTAAGCAAGTGTTCAGATCTGCGACAGGCCGCCGTCGACCATCAGCTCCACACCGTTGACGTATTTCGCATCGGCGGATGCAAGGAACAGCGCCGACGAGGCGATTTCTTCAGGTCGGGCCATATACCCCAGCGGAGTGATCTGCTCGACATGTTGTCGCAGCGCGGCGATGTCGCGTTCGCTCATCTTCAAGCCGTTATCCATCAGAGGCGTGCGGGTGAAGCCAGGGCTCAGGACATTCGCTCGAATCCTGCGACCTTTGAGTTCGTTGGCCCAAGTCCTTGCGAAGGACCGCACCGCGGCCTTGGATGCGTTGTAAAGGCTCAGCCCTTCCATCCCGTTGCTGGAACAGATAGAGGCCGTCAACACGATCGAAGCGCCATCTTTCAACAATGGCATTAACGTCTGAACGGTAAAAAAAACGCCCTTTACGTTAATGTCGAACATATTGAAATAAGCCGCCTCGGTGGTCTCGCCCACCGGGTTTTTTTCACAAATGCCCGCGTTGGCAAACACTGCGTCCAATTGATCGTCACGGGCCACAATGGTCGCCTTGAGCTTATCGAGATCAGCTTGGCGCGCGACATCCGAAATGACCGCGACGGCTCTGTCGCCCAGCTTTGCCACCGCAGCTTCCAGCGTGGCTGCAGAGCGACCCGTGATGTAAACACGCTTGGCTCCCTCTGCAATCAAACCCTGCGCAATCGCAAATCCGATCCCGGTGGATGCGCCGGTGACAACTGCAACCTGATTGGCGAATTTACCTGACATATCTGACTCCTCAGCCTCGGTTGTGTGGCTCGATTGAAACCACAGTACGGCCATTTTGAGAGGAGTCAGGGGCTGAGCGGCACTGCCAAAAATGAACATTGGCCGTTCAGTTATGTGAGGCGTCAGCGAAGGTTTGATCGTTTAGATTCGAGTCAGCTGATTCAGAGCATGACCCGCAATCGAGAATATCTGGAACCGAAGTGTTCCAGGAAGGAGACCTTATGCCTCAGACTAAAATCGCCCCCCCGGAACCGCGGCGCTGGTTGATGTTCGCCATTTTGTTGGTCGGTGCGTTTTTACCGCCGCTGGATTTTTTCATCGTCAACGTAGCACTGCCCTCGATTCAACAATCGCTGGGCACGGCCTCCTCCGCCGAACAGTTGGTCATCTCGTCATATGCGGCTCTTTATGCCGTGACATTGATCACCGGGGGTCGGCTCGGCGATATCTACGGCCGCATGAGAATGTTCTTCGTTGGCCTGGTTGGCTTTGCAATCGCCTCATTGATCTGCGGTGTCGCCGAGTCACCTTGGATGTTGATCGCCGGACGTTCGCTGCAAGGCGTGACGGCAGCGGTCATGGCGCCCCAGGCACTCGCTTCAGTGCAGGCCATATTCCCTGAGTCCGAAAAACCTTTGGCGTTGAGCCTCTATGGCGCAGTCTTTGGTCTGGCGTCGGTAGTCGGCCAGGCCCTTGGCGGAATATTGATATCGCTCAACTTGATGGGCTTGGGGTGGCGGACGATATTTCTTGTGAATTTACCGATTGCGTTACTGGTGATTCTGATCGCCATTGCGGTGGTCAAGGAAACCCGCGCACCACATACAAGCAAGCTTGATCTGGGCGGAACGGTACTGTCCACGGTGACGCTGGGAGCGCTGATCGTGCCGCTGATCGAGGGGCGTGAAGCGGGCTGGCCTTTGTGGGCCTGGCTGTCGCTTGCGGCGGTGCCGCTGCTGGCCTGGCTGTTCTGGCGCTACGAAGCCCGTTTGCACCAAGCGCAAGGCGCGCCGTTGCTGAATCCTGCCGTACTGCGCGCGCCTGGGTTGGGCCGGGCACTGTTCGTCGCTCTGACCTTTTACGCGATCGGCGTGTTTTTTCTGCTGTTTTCTATTTATTTACAGGGAGCGCTGCATACGAGCCCACTCAATGCAGGCCTCGTCTTCCTTCCTTTCGGCGCGGGCTTTTTGCTGGGACCGCTCTCCACTCCTCACTTCAGGCATTTGCTGGGGGCGTACGTCAATCCGGTCGGGATGGGACTTGAAGTGTTGGGGCTCATGCTCCTGGCCTGGCTCGTGGCGCACACGCCGATGTCCGTCAGCCCCGCTGCGCTGCCCCTTGCCGTCATTCTGTTTCTGATCGGCTTCGGACAAGGACTGGCCCTTCCGACATTGATGCGCATGATCACAGGGCGCGTGGCGCCAGCGTACTCCGGCATGATTGCGGGCATTACCAGCTCTACTCTGCAAATCAGCACATCACTGAGTGTCGCGATAATAGGCGGAGTTTTTTACACCCTTCTAGGCACGGACACAGACGCGGCTGCCATCACCCACGCCTTCACCGTCTCAATACTCTGTATCGCGGCATGCCTGGTCGTAGGCACGGGACTCAGCCTTACCCTGGCGCGCCAACCTGCTGCGCAACTGCAAACGACAGCCATGCACCCAGCGGAGTGAGTCAACCGCCTGCCTGGTTGCCGATCATGATGGAAGCAAGGTCGGCAAGAGCACGCAAGCTGTCCATCTGCCGCATGTCCTGGTGGTAGCCCATCCATATGTCACGGCCCGGTGGCGCCTCATGCGGATCAATCAGGCGCAGCGCCGTTAACCGGTCGCCCAGGGCGCGGGGCAGCACAGCGATGCCCTGCCCTTGCGCGCACATCTGCGCCTGGACGGTGCGACTACTACTGGTGAACACCGTACGGGCCAGAGGGTAACGCTGCCGCAGCCACTGCACATCGGGATAATGTGATTGGGCGACACTCATGGTAATCAAGCCAACCCCCTCGCCCTGCGGCTCGACGTCAGGAGATCCGACGGCGGTGTACAGCCCATAGCTCAGGGAAGTGAGTTTGCGGTGAACAATATCGGGTTCGGTGAAAGGAACGATCCGAAACGCGATGTCGGCGTCGCGACGGGCCAGGTCGAACAATCGATGCCCGGCGATGACCTCGGGCACGATCAGCGGATAACGTCGCCCCAGTTCGCTCAGAACCGGGGCCAGCACGTAACAGGCAAACCAGTCAGCGCAGGAGATGCGCAACACACCTTCGGGCTGCGCGCTGTCGCCCGCAAGGCGCCGCTCGATGGCCAACGCACTTTGCTCCATTTGCTGCGCCAGGCTGAGTAGCTTCTCTCCGCTCTCGGTCAGTATCAGACCTTGGGTGGTACGCAGGAAAATGGGCTGGCCGCTGGACTGTTCAAGCACCTGCAGGCGCCGCCCCACGGTCGGATGGCTAACACCCAACAGCTTGGCAGCAGCGCCCAATGACCCACTGCGGGCAATCGCGAGAAAGACCCGCACATCACTCCAATCCATGTTCCGCCCCGATGCAAAAATGAAGAGTGAGAGTGCAGCAATGGCAATGCCGTAGCAATCCCGCGCTCGACATGCATGTCTACAAACTAGTCGACACACCATTCGGGGACGGGAAATGAAGACAGGCTTTATCGGTCTGGGAAGTACTGCGCTTTGACCTTACCGCGAAACACCCAGAACCCCCACGTGTTGTAGGCCAGCGTTACCGGCACCAGCACCGCGAATCCCACGAGCATGAACCCTTGGCTCGAAGCGGGAGCAGACGCTTGGCTGATCGCCAGCGACGGCGGCAGGATTAACGGATAGAGGGTAATGATCGCGGCAGCGAACGCCGTGCCAAACCATCCCAATACCGCAAACAACGGAAGGAAATGGTATCGGCTGGAAAAAGCCCGGTAAAACCCGACCAGCAACGCGCACTGAACAAGCAGAAGCGCCGGGCTCAGGTTCGATTCAAGAAGATGGTCTCGATAGGACGGCGCCAACTCGCTGGTCCACACCACAATGATTGCAATGCCTGCCAGTGTCAGCCACCCCAGCCATCGCGCCTGCCTTCTGGCCGCCGCTTGCAGCGCGCCTTCGGTTCGCCAGAACAGCCAGCAACTGCCAAGCAGTGCGTAGCCAATCACCAGCACCACGCCACACGCCAGCGCAAATGCACTCAACCACTCCCAACCGTTTCCGGCGAACCGGCCCTCGTGGTGATCGATTCCCTGTACCACGCTGCCCATGATGACACCCTGGCAAAGCGTTGCGATCAACGAGCCGGTCACGAGGCTGACGTCGAGCCAGCGCTTCACCCGTGCAGGCGCGTCGGCCCGGAACTCCAACGCGACGGCCCTGACAATCAATGCCAGCAGCATCGCAATCACCGGGATATACAGGGCGGAAAACAAGACGCTGTAAGCCACGGGAAAAAGCGCGAGCAAACCGCCGCCACCGAGCACCAGCCAGGTTTCGTTCCCGTCCCAGATCGGCAGGATGGAATTGACCATGATCTGCTTATCGTCGGGGTTGTGGCGGGTCGCGAAGAGGATGCCGACGCCCAGGTCGGTGCCGTCCAGAATCACGTAGGTGATGATGGTAAAGGCAATTGCGGCGGCCGACAGATTGGGTAACAGCGCTTCAGAGATGAACATCACGATTTCCCCTGCGTTGCGCTGGCTTGGTCGTCGGCATCCGTTGAAGTTGCCGGCAGTCGGTTGATGGCGCGTATCAGGTAAAACAGCCCCAGGCCGAAAACCAGCAGGTACAGGATCACCAGGGCGAGTGTGCTGCCCAGGACGAATGAGAGCGGTTGCTGCGAGCTGCTGTGAACGGTGCGCATCAAGCCATAGACCGTGAATGGCTGGCGCCCGACTTCGGTAACCACCCATCCGCAAACCATCGCTACGAACCCGGCCGGGGCCATGAACACCGCACAGCGCATCAGCCATCCACACTCGAACAGACCGCCGCGCCAACGCAAGAAGAGACTGGCGATACCCATGGCCACGATCAGCAAGCCGATGCCCACCATGATACGAAACGCGAAAAAGACCACGGCCACGGGCGGAATGTCTTCGGGCGCGAACTCATCAAGGCTCTGTATGGTGCCGGTCCAGTCGTGGCGCAGATAAAGCGAGCCGAGATGGGGTATCGCCAGTTCGAAATCATTCCTGCGGTTGGCCTGGTCCGGTATCGCAAACAACCTGAGCGGCTCGCCCTGGCCGGCTTCCGGGCGTCGCCAGGAACCTTCCATCGCGGCCAGCTTCTGCGGCTGGTGATCTCGGGTATTTTCGCCGTGCAGGTCCCCCGCGACGAGCTGGATAGGCCCGACCACGGCCGCCATCCACAGTGCCATTGAGAACATCACTCGCGCAGGCGCGTGGGTATTGTCGCGCAGCAAGTGCCACGCGCCCGCGCCGCCCACGAGGGTGGCCGTGCCGAGAAAGGCGGCGATGCTCATGTGCACCATACGGTAGGGAAACGAGGGGTTGAATATGATCTGCAGCCAGTCTTCGGGCACGAACCGGCCATCGCCGGCAATGCTGAAGCCTGCCGGTGTGTGCATCCAGGAATTGGCTGACAGTATCCAGAATGCACTGAACAACGAGCCGACGGCCACCGCGCATGTAGACAGGAAGTGCAGGCGCGGCCCGACTTTATTCATGCCAAACAGCATGACCCCGATGAAGCCTGCTTCCAGGAAAAACGCGACCATGACTTCATAGAACATCAGAGGCCCGAGGATGCCCCCCGCCCGGCTGGCCAGCGCGCTCCAGTTGGTCCCGAACTCGAACTCCATGACCAGCCCTGATGCCGTGCCCACGGCGACCGTCAAGGCGAATATCTTCAGCCAGAATCGGTAGACGTCCATATAGACCTGACGCTTTCGCCACAGCCAGAGGGCTTCCAGCACCATCAGGTAATTGGCCAGGCCGATGGAAAATGCGGCAACCACGATGTGGAAGCTAATGGTGAACGCAAACTGGTAGCGCGCCAGCATCAACGCCGAATCCATCGATTCCATGGGCAGGCCCCGCTCAAGCGCCGCTGGGTTTGCCGCAGAATTGACTGATCGGTTTATCGATCGGCCTCTTCATGCCCTCACCCATCGCTTTCAAGCCCTCCAGGAGCGGCAAGATCGCGCGCCAAAGCGATTCGTCATGCAGCAAACGGTATGCGCCCCGCACGCCTGGCGCGACGTCGTCGTTGTTGGGCGCGGTCCATTGACTGACCGCAGCGCCGGCATCCTTCAGCGCGAAGACCAACCGGTAGAATTCATCGGGCGGCACGCGGGACAGTGCCATCGCCAGGATCGACAGGTTCTGAATGACGTTGAGCGTGCCTTCCTTGTTCAGGCCATCAACCAGCACTTTGGCAATCGCCGTGTTGGCACAGACCAGGTCATTGGCCATGCGCAGCACGCCGTGTTCATGGAGGCTCTGGACCAGACGATCGAGTTCATCCTGCGCGTCAGGCTCGGTCTTGCTTGGTTTTACGTCGTAATCAATAGGTTCGGCCATCAAAACCTCTCCGGATGGGGCGCCGGTGCGTCGATCGGCGCGTAGTCGTCTCTGGCCCACTTCACCTCAACAGCCACGCCATTGTTCGGTGTCCTATGGCCGTTTCGGAAATTGCCGCGCGGCAATGTCGATTGCGGAGGGGGATCCTTCAGGATCGTCATCTTCACAGCGGTTTCCTTGTAGGCCGGCGTGTTGACGTCTGGATCATGATGTTCCCCGGTGAGTTCATTAATGCCGGGCTTGCCCTGGTGAATCGGCATGAACAGCACCTTGCCGCGCACTCGATCGGTGATCAGAACCGGCACCGTGACCGAACCACGGCGAGAAGTGATCCGCACCTGGGTCCCATCCTGGATACCCCGCTCGGCTGCAAGCTCGGGACTGATTTCGACGTACCAATGAGGTGACAACGAATCGACACGGTCGCCACGTCCCGTCTGGTTGTTGCCCTGGAAATGCTCCAGCATGCGTCCGTTGTCCAGCATCAGGTCGAATTCGCTGTCGGGCGCTTCCGCCGGAGGTTTCCACTCCAGCGGGTACAACACGGCTTTGCCGTCGTCGGTGTGGAACCGGTCGGTATAGAGCAACGGGGTATCGGTGCCATCCGGCTGTACTGGCCAGAGGAGAGATTTCCAACCGTCCAGGCGCTCATAGCTGGCGCCGGCGAACAGGGTGGCGATACCGGCCACCTCCGCGAAGATCTGCGAGGGATGCTCGTATCCCCAGTCATGGCCCATTCGCTTGGCCAGATCGGTCAGGATGCGCCAGTCCGGCAGGCTGTTGCCCAGCGGCGGAAAAACCTCATGAAAACGTTGGATCCGCCGCTCGGTGTTGACGAAGGTGCCCTCCTTCTCAACGCTTGGGCAACCTGGCAGCACGACGTCGGCGAACTGCGCGGTGCGGCTGAAGAAAATGTCCTGCACGACCATGAAATCGAGTTTTCTGAAAGCCTCATGCACGTTTTCAGTGTCGGCGTCGGAAAACGCCGTCTCTTCACCGATCACATACATGGCTTTTATCTTCTGCTCGGCGGCATGCTGAACCATCAGGAAGTTGTCTTCACCGACCTTGTTGGACAGTCGTTCCGGCGCCACACCCCAGGCCTTCGCCCACTTGGCTCGAACCGCTTCGTCAGTGACTTTTTCATAACCGGGATAGACGTTCTTCAAACACCCGAAGTCGCTGGCCCCCTGGACGTTGTTATGGCCCCGCATCGGATAACCGCCGGTTCCGGGGCGGCCATAGTTGCCGGTAACCAACAAGAGATTGGACAGTGCGGTGCTCGTGTCGGCCCCATGGCTATGCTGGGTAATGCCCATTGCCCAGAGCAGGCAGACCCGTTTGGCGTTGCCGATCATGTTCGCGGCGCTGACCAGATCCGCCTCCGACAACCCGGTGACCTGCGACGCGAATGGCAGGGTAAAGGGTTCCAGGGAGCGTCGGTACTCGTCCACCTGATTCACCCGCGCTTCCAGGAATGCCGCGTCCGCCATGCCATGATCGAACAGGTAACGCGACATGGCGCTGGCCCAGACTATGTCGGTGCTCGACCTGATCTGCAGGAACAGGTCGGCGCGCTCCGCCATTTCATGCTTGCGTGGATCGACCACCAGCAGTTTTTGCCCTCGATGCTTGCGCGCGGCCTTGATTTTCGAAGCGATAACCGGATGGTTCTCCGCCAGGTTGCTGCCCACCAGGACGATGAGGTCCGCCTGCTCAAGATCGGTGATCGTGCCGGCGTCACCGCCGTAACCGACCGTGCGGAACAACCCCTGTGTCGCGGGGTTCTGGCAGTAGCGTGAAGAGTTGTCGACGCTATTGGTGCCGATGATCAGGCGAGCGATTTTCTGCGTCAGGTAAGCTTCTTCATTGCTGGCCTTGCTGGAGCCAATGAAGCCGATGGCATCGGCGCCGTGCTCACGTTTTATGGCCAGAAGACGGCCCGCGACCAAGGTCAGCGCCTCGTCCCAGCTCGCTTCACGAAACCGGCCGTTTTCCCGGATCAGCGGCGTCGTCAGGCGTTTCTCGCTGTTCACGAAATCCCAGGCGAACTTGCCCTTGATACACGTGGAAATGCCGTTCGCCGGTGCGTTCACCACTGGCTGCACCTTGAGCAGCGTGCGGTCGCGAGTCCACATTTCGAACGAGCAGCCCACGCCACAATAGGTGCACACGGTCTTGGTGCGTTTGATTTCAGGCTGGCGCCAGTGCATGTCCATGACGGAAATAGCGGTAATGGGCGGCGCACCGATCGTATTCTCGATCGTCTTCACCGCGTCGATGAGCGGCCGCTTGATGTCCTCGGGCATCGACGTCAACGGTCCGGCATCCGGCTGCATGGTTTTTTCGAGCAACGCGTTGCAGGGGCAAACCGTGACGCAATGACCGCAGCTCACACAACTGGAACCCTCTATCTTGGTTCCGCCATCCCACAACACCCTTGGATGCTCCTGGGTGAAATCGATGCTCAGCGTTTCATTGACCTCGACGTTCTGGCACGCTTCCACGCAACGCCCGCACAGGATGCATTGATCGGGATCGTAGGTATAAAACGGGTTCGAGTGGTCCTTGCTGTAGGGCTTGCGCTGGTATTTGTAGCGCTGGATCACGGGGTTCATGTCGGCGACGGTATTGTGCAGCGTGCAGTCACCGGTGTTGTGCTCGCAGACCGTGCAATAAAGCTCGTGCTTGGCAAGGATCCGGTCCATGCCTTCTTCCTGCGCCGCCTTCACGCGAGGCGTTTCGCTCATCAGCTTCATGCCGTCGGCGGAACGCAGCGCGCACCCGCGGACCAACTCGCCATCATGCTCGATCCAACAGACATCGCAGGTCTGGATCGGCCCGAGGGCGCGGTGATAGCAGACGTGAGGCAGGTCGATGCCGTGCTCTGCCAAGAAATCGATCAGCGGCTGGTCAGCGTCACCCCTGAGGGTGCGACCGTTGTACTCGACGCTGCACTGGTATCTGCCATTCATGGAAACTCGCCCCGTTGGCCGACTGACCGCCCGGACAGTGGCCCAACGAAGCTAGAGACCGAATGCCCACACGGAAATGTTCAGTTACAGAATCGATATCCCAGCGCTGCAAATGTTCATTAATTTTTGCGCGAAACCGCTACAGCGTGTGGCATCCGAATGCTTGTAACGCTCCGCTAATAAATGCTGGCTTGTCCTTTCGCTCAAGCATTCACATCCACGACCGTGCGCCCGCGAACCTGCCCTTGCAGCACCCGAGCCGCGACTTCCGGCACTTGCGCCAGGCCGACAAGCTGCGTGGTGCGAGCAAGCTTGTCCACATCCAGATCCCGGGCCAGACGCGACCATGCCTGCAAACGGACAGCCTGCGGCGCATTCACGGAGTCGATACCGGCCAGGGTCACGTTGCGCAGGATGAAAGGCAGCACCGACCCCGGCAGATCCGCGCCCTGGGCGAGGCCGAAGGCGGCGACGACCCCGCGGTATCGGGTCTGGGCCAGGGCATTGGCCAAGGTATGGCTACCGACCGAGTCGATGACGCCCGCCCAACGCTCCTTGGCAATCGGTGCGCCCGGCTCCGACAGGGTGCGCCGATCAATCACCTCTGCAGCGCCCAGGTCACGCAGATAGTCGGCTTCTTCCAGGCGTCCAGTCGACGCGATCACCCGATAGCCCAGCCCCGACAACAGCGCTATCGCCACCGAGCCCGCGCCGCCGTTGGCGCCGGTCACCAGGATATCGCCCCCATCGGGCGCCAGGCCGCCGTGTTCCAGCGCCAGCACGCTGAGCATCGCGGTGTAGCCCGCCGTGCCAATGGCCATGGCTTGGCGGGTCGAGAATACGTCCGGAACCTTCACGAGCCAGTCACCACTCACCCGGGCCTTCTGGGCGAAACCGCCGTGGTGCGTCTGGCTCAGCCCCCAACCGTTCAGCAGTACCCGGTCGCCAGCCTGGAAACCTGCGTGGCTGGAGCTTTCAACGATTCCGGCGAAGTCGATGCCGGGAATCAACGGGAACTGGCGGATCACCGGCGAGCGGCCACTGAGGGCCATGGCATCTTTGTAGTTCACCGTGGAATATTCGATAGCGACGGTGACATCACCGGGCATCAGGTCTTCTTCGGTGAAGTCGACCAGGCCGGTCGACATGGTTTCATCGGTTTTGGTGGCAAGCAGCGCTTTGAAGGTCATGGTTGTTTTCCTGTGCATTTGAGCGGCGAATGTCGTGGGCCCGGTTGAGCAGATTCACGCCAGTTGCATCGCCTTGCGGATACCGGTATCCAGCATGCCCGCCGGCGCGAAGCGGCGCATGAACTGCAATTGTGCTGCCGCCTTGCCGGCGGTGTAACGCAACTTCGGACGCTCGGCGCGAGCGGCCTTGAGCACCACGTCAGCGACCACATCGGGCCCCTCGGCCGTGGCCATTGCGTGATTGACGACCTTGGTTACCTTACCCCGGATATCCTCGTACAGGTCCAGCTTAGCGTCAGCCTGCAGGCTGTTGCTCTCGAATGATGTCTTGGTATAACCGGGCTCGATGACGACGACCCGGATCCCATGGGTCCGTAATTCATGATCAAGGGCTTGGGAATAGCCATCCACCGCGTGCTTGCTCGCCACGTACAGCGCCACATAGGGCACGGATACCACGCCGAGTATGGAACCGATGTTGATGATGCGACCGACACCCTGGCGACGCATATGCGGCACAACGGCGCGCGTCATTCGCACAACACCGAGGAAATTGGTATCGAAGATCGCCTTGGCCTGGTCGATCGAGCTCTCTTCGGCGGCGGCCGGGGCGAGCCCGAAACCGGCGTTGTTGACCAGCAGGTCGATACGCCCTTCCAACTGCATCAACTGCGCAACCGCGGCCTCGACGCAGGCATCGTCGGTCACGTCGAGTGCCAGCATCTCATACGCCTGATGATCGGCCCGGGCTCCGCGCCGGCTGGTGCCGTATACCTGATAGCCGGCCGCTACGAGGGAGTTGGCAATGGCTTCGCCGATACCGGAAGAAGCGCCGGTCACCAAGGCTACGGGTTTGTGGATCGTCATGGAGTGTTCCTCGGCAACTGGGTCGGCCCCGACATCGATACGTGTCGGGGTAGCTCTATGATGATGAGCATAATCATAGCCGTCAACAGTTTTGATTTTGATCGACATCTAATCTAGGCAAGTCCGACAAACACACGGACAGCCGTCATCCTGCCGCCACGCAGCCTCGGCTGAACATTCCGTTAAGGTGGTTCCAAGCAGGGAGAGCGGTTCGGGACCCGCGACTGCCGTGGGTCCTAAACCGCTTTCTTATCAAGCGACCAGATCGCCGCTATTGAAGGTATTCACGCCGACCAACTGGATTTCGAAATCGGCGTTGAGGTCGCCGTTTACGTTGCCATACAACACATGATCAACGAAGCGTAACTGCCCTGCCCCGGTGAACTCACTCGCGTCGATGAAGCTGAACTTGTTGAACACCGGCGTCAGGGCATTCGCGTCCAGTTTCGACAGGTCGATCTTGTCGCCTTGCAGGCGGCTGAAATCGAGGATGACGTCGCCAGCACCGTCCTTGCCCAGGTCGCTCAACGAACTGAATACAAAACGATCGGCTCCGGTGCCGCCGGTGAGGGTGTCCGTCCCCGCTCCGCCCATCAGCGTGTCGTTGCCTGCGCCGCCGTCGATCCGATCATTGCCAGCCGCGCCGTTCAATACATTATTCGCCGCGTTGCCAATCAGTACGTTTTCCAAGGCGTTGCCGCTTCCGTTGATCGCGGCAGCACCGGTAAGCGTTAGGTTTTCCAGATTGGCACCCAGGCTCCAGCTCACCGAGGAACGCACGGTGTCGATCTCGCTGGCGAGGCTGCTGGTTTCGCTGATGACGTCCCTGAGGTTGTCCACCACGTAGGTGTCGTTGCCGGTTCCCCCGATCAGGGTGTCGATGCCGGCGCCGCCATCGAGGATGTCCGCACCGTCCAGGCCGTTGAGGGTGTTGGCGGCGGCGTTGCCGGTCAGGCTGTTGCCCAGCGCGTTGCCGGTGAGACTGAGCGCGGCGGCGCCGAGCAACTGACCGTCCTCGACGTTGGCCGCCAACGCATGGCTGACCGTGGTACGCACGACATCGCGCCCCTCGTCGGCGAGTTCAACGACGCTGTCGCCTGTGTTATCGAGCATATAGATGTCGTTGCCATCACCGCCGACCAACGTGTCGCGTCCGGCGAGGCCGTTCAGCACGTTAGCGCCGGCGTTGCCGGTCAGTACGTTGTTCAGCGCATTGCCGCTGCCGTTGATGGCGGCGATACCGGTCAGGGTGAGGTTTTCCAGATTCGCGCCAAGCACCCAGTTGACCGAAGCACGTACGCTGTCGATTTCGCTGGCCAGGGTGCTGGTTTCGCTGACGACATCCTTGAGGTTGTCGACCACGTAGGTGTCGCTGCCGGTGCCGCCAACGAGCGTGTCGATACCGAGGCCACCGTCCAGGATGTTGGCGCCGGCATTGCCCGTGATGCGGTTGTTCAGTGCATTGCCGCTGCCATTGATGCTGCCGGCACCGCTCAACGTCAGGTTTTCAAGGTTGGCGCCCAAGGCGAAGTTGACGGTCGAAATAATGCTGTCGATCTCGGTCAGGGAGGCGCCTCGCTCGATGACCGTATCGCCGGCGTTGTCGACGTGGTAGGTATCGTTGCCGGCACCGCCGTCGAGTTGGTCCGCGCCTGCCCCGCCGTTCAAGACATTGCCGGCCGCGTTGCCAATCAGTACGTTTTCCAAGGCGTTGCCGCTTCCGTTGATCGCGGCAGCACCGGTAAGCGTTAGGTTTTCCAGATTGGCACCCAGGCTCCAGCTCACCGAGGAACGCACGGTGTCGATCTCGCTGGCGAGGCTGCTGGTTTCGCTGATGACGTCCCTGAGGTTGTCCACCACGTAGGTGTCGTTGCCGGTTCCCCCGATCAGGGTGTCGATGCCGGCGCCGCCATCGAGGATGTCCGCACCGTCCAGGCCGTTGAGGGTGTTGGCGGCGGCGTTGCCGGTCAGGCTGTTGCCCAGCGCGTTGCCGGTGAGACTGAGCGCGGCGGCGCCGAGCAACTGACCGTCCTCGACGTTGGCCGTCAACGCATGGCTGACTGTCGTACGCACGACGTCGCGCCCCTCGTCGGCGAGTTCAACGACGCTGTCGCCTGTGTTATCGAGCATATAGATGTCGTTGCCATCACCGCCGATCAACGTGTCGCGTCCGGCGAGGCCGTTCAGCACGTTGGCGCCGGCGTTGCCGGTCAGTACGTTGTTAAGCGCATTGCCGCTGCCGTTGATGGCGGCGATACCGGTCAGGGTGAGGTTTTCCAGATTCGCGCCAAGCACCCAGTTGACCGAAGCACGTACGCTGTCGATTTCGCTGGCCAGGGTGCTGGTTTCGCTGACGACATCCTTGAGGTTGTCGACCACGTAGGTGTCGCTGCCGGTGCCGCCAACGAGCGTGTCGATACCGAGGCCACCGTCCAGGATGTTGGCGCCGGCATTGCCCGTGATGCGGTTGTTCAGTGCATTGCCGCTGCCATTGATGCTGCCGGCACCGCTCAACGTCAGGTTTTCAACGTTGGTGCCCAAGGCGAAGTTGACGGTCGAAATAACGCTGTCGATCTCGGTCAGGGAGGCGCCTCGCTCGATGACCGTATCGCCGGCGTTGTCGACGTAGTAGGTATCGTTGCCGGCGCCACCGTCCAGGGTATCCGCGCCGCCCAGGCCATTGAGCACATTGGCGGCAGCATTGCCGACCAGGCTGTTATTCAGCGCGTTACCGACGAGATTGAGGGCCGCGACACCGAGCAGCTGCCCGTTCTCGACATTGGCCGACAAGGTATGGGTGACTGCGGTGCGAACCAGGTCGATACCACCGTCGGCAAGCTCGACGACGCTGTCATTTACGTTATCGATCACATAACTATCGTTTCCGGCGCCACCAACCAGCGTGTCTCGACCGGCCCCACCGTCCAGGACATTGTTTCCGGCGTTGCCGGTCAATACGTTGCTCAATGCGTTGCCGGAGCCATTGAGGTTGGCGATACCCGTCAGCGTGAGGTTCTCCAGATTGGCGCCCAGGCTCCAGCTCAAGGAGGAACGTACCGTGTCGATTTCGGTCGCCAGGGTGCTGGTTTCGCTGATGGTGTCCCTGGAATCGTCGACCACGTAGGTATCGTTACCGGCGCCACCGGTCATGACGTCCCTACCGCCGCGGCCATCCAGGAGGTTGCCGAGCGCATTGCCGATCAGCGTGTCGTCATTGGCCGAGCCGATAGCGTTTTCGATCTTCGCGCCGTAGGCGATCGCCAATCCTTCATTGAAGGCAGCGCCGGTCTTGGTGTTGAGGAAGGCCTGGCCGATCTTGCTGAATTGGCCCTCGTTCAGGTTGATACGCACCGCCCCCGCCTGGTTGCTCGCGTCGATGGTGTCGTTGCCGCCCGCGTCCCAGATCGTCTCGAAAACCGATTGGCCAGTCGTCCAGCTATACGTGGTGTTACCGGTCTGCCATTGGTTGTTCGCGCCATACAGGCTCTGGATCGCCGCGATGTCCAGCAGCATGGGTGTCGTCGGCTCGTAGGAGTACGCGCTGTTGTAACTCATGATGGTGTAGCGCACGTCATCGAATTGCGCGGAAAGTACCGTCGGGTTCGACAGGCTCTTGGAGAACGGATGCTTGAGGCCCAGCGCGTGGCCGATCTCATGCATGAAGACCAAGTAGTCGTAGGACCCCTCGTCCGGGGTGGGGTCATTGGTGATCGGCCCCAACCAGACATCGCCCGCGCTGGGCGTGCGGCCGGGATAATAGCCCCACGCTGCGGTGTCATCGTCCATCCACAGGTAACCGCCGAACCGCAAGTCACCCACGTTGGTAGCAGACTCGCTGACTTGGGTGAAATGGAGGTTGGCAACCGCCCCCCAGCTGTCGACGGCACGAACAATGCCGTCCTGCTGCTCCGTCGTTACGGCGTAGCCAAGCAGGTATTCGTTTTCACTGCTGTAGTTACTGGCGAAGTAGGAATCCGCCGTCATGAAGCTGTACGTCAAGGACGTGCCTGCTGTCGCACTACCGCTCCAATAAGTACCGACCAGCAAGCTGTTGACCTGCGCGTTGGTGGTCAGTTTTGCGTTCGAAACGGAGGAATAACCAAGCGGACTGGGCATGCGAACTTCCTTTGGACTGTCTGCGACCTTTCCCGGATGCGGCCGCTACAAGTGGTTTATTTTGCATGAGAAACAAGGGCATTGATATTAGTTAGCCACTATTTTTCGACCGCGCATCCGAAGAGGCTGGGGCAACCAGCCAATCGTTGGCCTTGCGGATGTCCGGCTCCCCTAACCGACCGCTCCAGCGATGCAGGACCAGCAGGCTGGTTACGAAGCGATACTGGGATTGAAAAAAGTCACGCCGCGCACGAAATTCAGCCTGGATGGTGTCCAGCACGTCCACGGCATTCTTGACGCCATAGGCGAAGGCCTTTTCAGTGGCTATCCGGGATTTTTCGGCGGACTCCAGTGCGCGCCGCGTTGCCTTGATCCGGCTGAGCTCGGCGCTCATGCCCAGGTACGCCGTGCGGGTTTCCTTGATGACCTGGCGGCGCAAGGCTTCCAGCTCCTGTTGCGCGACCTCCTTTTCGCTTTCGGAACTCGACACCCGGGCACGGGTGGACCCGCCGCTGTAGAGGGGCATCTGCAAGTCGAGGGACGCGACGAGATTGTCCGAGCGAGGCGCCAACGCACCTTCATAGCCGATGTCGCTGCGTTGCGCCGTGAGATTCAGGCCCAGCCGAGGCAGATGGCCGGCCCTTGCCTCGCCGATCGCCGCCTCGGCGGCACGGATACTGTGTTCGCGGGCGTGCAACGCTGGGTTGCTGTCGAGTGCCGTCTGCACCCAATAGTCCTGAGCTTGCGCCGGCAGGCTGAAGACCGGATTGTCGGCAATACGCTTGAACGGTTCCCGGACCTCGCGCCCCACCAGTTCGGAGATGGCCTCGCGACTGACCTCGACCTTGTTCCTGGCCTCGATCTCGTCAGCCTTGAGTGCATCCACCCGCGCCTCCAGGTCGAGCGTATCGGTCACCATTGCCATCTGGCGCGCATACAACGCGTGGACGCGCTTGAGGTTGCGTTCGGTCGCGTCCAATTCGCTACGCACCAGGGACAGCTCGTCTTCCGCCGCAAGCACGGCAAAATACCGTTCGGACAGGTCAATGCTGGCCTGCACCTGCGTGTCATCGGATTCGTATTGGCTCTGGCGCGCCAACTCCACGTATCGCTGGTAACTGCGCCAGACCTGCGGGTCGTAGATCACCTGGTTGAGCATCACGGCAACGCGCTTGCCGTTGTACTGGATACGGCTCAGCTCGTCCTCCCGCCGACTGCGGTTCACGCTACCGCTGGCGTTGAGCTGCGGCAACAATTGGCCGAAGGCGGCGCGCTCATTGCCCTCGCCGCTGCGAGTCAAGGCTTGCGCCCGCAGGATACGCGGATCGGCGCCTTGCGCTTCCTGGTGCAATTGCCACAAATCGGTATAGCTGGACGCCGCCCCATCGTCGGCGAGGACGCCAAGTGAGCAGGCAATCAGGCACAACGCGACCAGAGACCTCATCTCAATCCTCGATCAGCGAACGGGCGAAGGCGTTACTCGCCGGCTGAATCAAATACTCCAGCAGCGTCCGCGCCCCGGTATTGATCAACACTTCGACCGGCATGCCCGGCACCAGCGTAAGATCGCCGAGCGCCCGGCGCCCGTCATCGGTCAAGGCAACGCGCGCCAGATAATAAGCGGCGCCAGTGTCCTTGTTGACCAGCCGATCGGCCGATACCTGCATCAACCGCCCTTCGACGACCGGCGTCGTGCTGCTGTTGAACGCGCTGAACCGGATGCCCGCCAGTTTGCCCGGCTTGATCCGGTCGATGTCCGTTGTCGAAACCTGTGCTTCGACGATCAATTCTTCATTGGCCGGGACGATATCCAGCAGCGCGGTGCCCGGGCTGACCACGGCACCCAGGGTGTGTATCGCCATGCCCATGACCCTGCCGGATTCGGGCGCGAGGATTTCGGTGCGCTGGTCGCGATCCTGCAGGGTCGCCAAGCGTTCGCGCAGTTCATAGACCTTGGTCCGAGCATCGCCCAACAGGCTCGCGACCTCAGTGGCGAAGGTTTTTTTCAACTGGAGGATTTTCAGTTGCGCTTCGTCGGCCTGAACCCGGGCCCGTGCGCTTTCGGACTGGCTTTCTGCCATTTCCGCCTGCAACCGAGAGAGGCTGCGCTCCTGCTCACGCAGACGCTGCTTGTCCACGTACCCCTCGGCCAACAATGCACGCAGGTCGACGATTTCGTCCTGGTAGGATGCCGCCAGCATTTGCTTGCTGGCCACGACGGCTTTGTACCCGCGAATCTGCTCCTGGATCTGGCCAATGGATTTTTCCTGCAAGGCAATCTCACCAAGCAACGACGTTCGTCGAGCCTGGAAGATTCGTCGTTCGCTGTCGCGCGCCTCGCGCACACGCGGATCGGCGTGATCTAGTGTCGGTACAGGCAGCGGCTCGGGCAGAGCATCGCGTTCAGCCACCAACCGGGCTTCGAGTTCAAGGGCGGCGATCAGTTGGCTGCGCATCGCTTCCATTTCCGAGCGGGCCTGGGTGTTGTCCAGAACCAGGAGCACGTCGCCCGCCTTCACCAGATCGCCGTCACGCACGCGCAGCTCGCGCACAATGCCTCCTTCCAAATGCTGCACCGTCTTGCGATAGCTCTTGACGGTGACCACACCCGGCGCCAATGCCGCGCTGTCGAGCGGCGCGAAGGTCGCCCAGCCGCCAAACAGGCCGAAGGTCACCAGCAGCATAACGTAGCCGATGCGCCGTACGGGCTTGTCATCGGTCATCAGCTCAGCCCTGTCCACGGATGAGTGACTATTGTTTTGCATAACGCTCATCCGTTTGTGACGGTTCAACGACGCCGGCCTGCCTCGCCGTCGACGCAGCGCCTTGCAACCGTTCCAGCACCCTGTCCCGGGGCCCGAAGAGGCTCAATTCGCCTTGATTGAGGACCAACAGCTTGTCGACCTGCGCCAGCACGCCTGGCCGGTGGGTGATGACAAATACGGTCGCCCGGCTTTGCCTGAGTTTTTGCAACGCCTCGGCGAGCATTCTTTCTCCGGCTTCGTCGAGGTTGGAGTTCGGCTCATCGAGCACTACGAGGCGCGGCTCTCCATACAAGGCGCGAGCCAGGCCGATACGCTGGCGTTGACCACCGGAAAGCCCGCCGCCGTTGGCACCGATCAGGGTGTCGTAGCCGTCTGGCAGTTGAAGCACCAGCTCATGGACCCCGGCCATGCGCGCGGCGGCGACCACCGCAGGCGCATCCACCGGACCGAAACGGGAGATGTTCTGGCTGATGGTGCCCTCGAACAGCTCAATGTCCTGCGGCAGATAGCCCACATAGGGGCCGAGTTCCTCCCGGCGCCATTGGCTGATATCCGCGCCGTCCAGGCGCACCGTACCGGCCATGCCCGACCATATCCCCAACAGCGCCCTGGCCAGGGTCGATTTGCCGGCGCCACTGGGACCAATGATGCCGACCACCGACCCCGCCGGCACCTCGAATCCCACGCTACGAATGATCGGCTTGCCGCCGTTGGGCGAGCCTACCGAAAGCCCCTCGACACGGATCGCCCCCTCGGGCATTGGCAGGGACATGCGCTCAGGTTCGGCGGCGAACTTGAGTAACAATTCATGCAGCCGGGCATATTGCGAACGCGCCCCCAAAAAGCCTTTCCATACGCCAATCAGCTGATCGATAGGGGCCAGCGCGCGCCCTAGCAGAATCGAGCCAGCGATCATGAGCCCGGGGGAAATCTCGTGATTGATCGTCAGGTAAGCGCCAAGGCCCAGGACCAGCGATTGGACGACCTGCCGAAACGTCCTGGAAATCGCCGCAACGGTGGTGCCACGGTCACTGGCGAGGCTTTGCAGCGACAGGACCCTGTAGGTTTGCCCATTCCATTGGTCACGCAGGCTCGTAAGCATGCCCATGGATTCGACCACTTCGGCGTTGCGCAGGCTTTTATGGGTAAACGCCATGGCCGCCATCTGTTCCCGGTTGGCAGCCTGCAGCGGCGCGTGGGTGAGCTTCTCGTTGGCGAAGGCCAGCGCCCCAAGCAACAGCGCGCTCAATAACCCCATCCAACCGTACCAGGGATGGAACATGAACATGACTGCCAGGTAAATCGGAATCCAGGGCGTGTCGAAAAATGCGAAAAGGCCGTTGCCCGTCAAGAACTGGCGCAACCCATTCAAATCACTCACGGGTTGGGCCGTGGCGTTCATGCCACTGGAATTGAGCGCCTGCTTGAAACTTGCGTCGAACAATCGCTGACCTAGCAGCGTGTCCAGACGCGTACTGATCCGTACCATGATCCGCGAGCGAACCCACTCCAGGCCACCCATTGTGGTCATGAGCAGCAACATGATCAGCGTCAGCATCAATAGCGTCGACAGGCTGGCACTGGCTACCGCGCGGTCGTAGACCTGCAACATGTAGAACGAAGGAACCAGCATCAGCAAATTAACGAAAAAACTGAAAAAGGCAACGGAAAGAAAACTGCCCTTGCACGCGGCAAGGGCTTGTTCCAACTCGGTCCTGGAGTGGGCTGGCATGGTCATTACCTGAGGTCCGATTCCGGTCAAACCTGAAAAAAAATCACAAAGGGACAGGCCCGCTGACGCCTGGAAGATCCTTGGTTGGATACCGTTGGAGCACCGGCGAAATCGGGTCTACCAGCGTGTATCGGCACATCAGTTCAGTACTTAAGGGGTATCCCCTGGGATGCGCCGCCCTTGCCCGCGCCCCACGCAGACTCACAAGCCACCACTTGCGGCACCACGCGGATACCGACACGCCGATTGGCCCTTCGCCCAGCTTCGGTGTCGTCTCCAGCTATGGGCTGACCGGCGGCGACGCCCTGGACGGCTAGGCAACCGGCGGGGATTTTGCCCACGTGCTGCATCCAGTCCCGCACTGCAACAGCACGGGCGTTTGAGAGTTGCAGGTTCTGTTCCGATGAACCTGTCCCGTCGGTATGGCCTGAAATGACGATCAACCCGTCTGGCTGGGCCTTGATATCCACCAAGGTCTTGACCAAGGTATCGGTCGAACCAGGCTTGAGCTGCGAACTGCCGACATCGAACAGCGACAGGCTGTCCAACTGCACCGGAGCGGGCAAGACCAACGCTGACCTCGCGCTCATCCGCCACCCGACAACCCCTGCGACGAGAGCGAAGACGAGCGCCGCGCCGCACAGCCATGGCGAAAAGTGCCCCTTACGATGGGTCATGTCCGGCGGGGGCAGGACCACAATGGGTATCGCCAATGCCGGCTCTGTCATTCCCATGGGAAGCAGTGCCGCTTCGATACGTTGATCGCATCGTTCCAAACGTTGGATCAGCTGGTTGACCTGCTGGCGCAGAGACTGGAGAGCCGGCAGCGGCGTGGATGCGTAGCTCGCCAGCCGCTCAGTCAGGCAGCCCAACGCACCATCGAGCTCAAGCAACGCGCGCTGATCGTTGGTCGTCAGCGCCAGGCCACGCAGCAGCGTTTGCAGCTGTGCGAACAACCACCCCAACGTATCCAGGCGCACCCGCACCGACGGCGGCCACAGGCTGGGCCATTGACTGCTGAGCGTCTTCAACAATCGAACGCCTTGGACCATGCCGTCCAAACCGTGACGCTGGCTTCGAGCCAGCGCATAGAAGCTGACGGTTTGCAGCTCCGCACCGTTGAGTTGCAGCAGCACAAGGCATAACTGCTCGACTTTTTGCCAATCCACGTCTGGGCAGGCGCCATGGCCCAATCTGGCCAACTCGTCGCGCAAAGCGACGAACTCAGCATAGCCGCGCGGATCGCCACCGATTCGAACATGCACTTCAAACAACGCGCTCATCGCGCTTGCCTTGCGTTATCCGTTCCCGTTGCCGCCACATGGTTCTGTCGCTTCAGGTGACGCATCAGGACTTTGCCCTCCGGTCCCAACGTGGTACCGAAAGTTACCCGGCGCCCTCCTTTCAACTGCACGTCCAGGGCGCACTCCAAATGCCCCGGCATTAATTGCGGCAGTAGCTCGATGGCGAGCGCCGTCAATCGCGGTTCGTATTTGAGCAGGGTATGGGTCATGGCCTTTATCAACGTATGGGCGGTAGCCGGTAGCCCCTGCAAAATGGTTCCCATGTCGGGAAGTCCATAATCTGGTAAATGGCTGACGCTGCCGGCCCGGCTATTAAGGATGCGTTGCAGGTTGTCCAGGACCGACAGCGTGTGCTGGTCCTGCTCGCTGACGCGATGCAAATCCAGTTCACCATTGAAGTTTTGCAGCAGCATTTCATAGAGCGAAGGGTTGGGCTCGGTCATGGATCAGTCCTTCGCCAACGGGCGCAACGTCAGTTGGTTGGCCCCCATCTCGATGAGCCGTGCCCGATCCGGGTCCAGGTCTTCGCGCCTCAGCACCAGGCGCCAGGAGCCTAACGCGGCGTCTGGACTTCGAAACAAGCCCACCAGCGCCACTACCCGCGTGCGGGGGTCCATGGGCACGCTCAACAGCGCCCCTGCCCCGGGTTTCACCACCACGGCGCGTTTGTCCAGCAATGCACCGTCGAACAGGTTGTCGTCTGTGTTCACCAGCCCGTCGTAGGTGGCCTGCTCCAACGCGGTACTGTCGCGTAACTGGTAAACCCGCACCAAGGTGGGCAGCGATAAGGCGTTCATGTCCGAGGTTTCGGTGTTGAGCGCGGTTCGTGCGTTGAAATCCAGGTGCAAGGTTTTGACCTGTTTACGGAACATCGTCCCGGTGGTGAACCCCGTGCTCGGCTCGACGGTCTGCGCCGCTCCACACCCGCCAAGCGCAGCGACCAGCACCGTCAGTGCCAACCGGTTAATAAAGGTATGTGACATGTTGTGTTTCCCTGATCCGTGGGTTGGTCGAAAGGCCCTGGTAGCGGCCCATATTAATCGTGAGGGTGTCCTGTTCTCGCGGCTGCCAGGTGTCTGAACCCAAGCCCAGCACACCGGTCATTCCCAGTCGTATCTGCCGATGCCCCAGTATCGGAGTTGGCAGGCTGCTTACCGCGATGGTCAATTGCAGCGTCGCGGTGCAGCGCCATCCCAGGTACACCCGCAGGAGTACAAGCAGGTCGCGGTGAAGCGCTCCGCCGGGCAACCAGTCATTGGCCTCCTGCGCGTCGTCGGTGGACAGCACCAAGTGCAGCTGGCTGTTGACGTCTTGCCCGACATTGCCCAGCGGCGTGCCCTTGGACAAGCGTACCGGGCAAGACGGACACAGGCTGGCCGGTTGCGGCAAGGGAATCTTCTGCGGCCGGTGCGGGGTTATCCGTGCCTGGGTATGGACGGCAAGCAGCTTGACGAGCGCCTCGATCCCTTCGGCGTTGCGGGTAGGCAGGCGCATGACGCTGAGCAACGCGAGGAAACGGGAGACTGGGGTAGCGACGCGTTCCGCTGTTCCGGGAATGCCCAGCCCGATCAAACCGAACAGGCACTGCGATGTCGCATCGCTGCCGCCCGCTGCAAACGTCGCTGGATAAGAGTACTTGCGCCAGATTCGATAGAACTGAGTGAAAATCCGGTGATTGAAAATGTCGAGGAAATCTTCCAGGGCCTCATGCCCCTCCCGGCGTTGAGCGATGTCATCCACAAACCCCGTCGGCATTGGCGAATCTAGGCCGTACAAACCCATCAGACGGGTGCGCACCGTAGCCGGACGTTGCGGGTTGTTCGTGTCGATTTCGATCCCCTTCAGCTCACCGGCGGGAAACCCCATGCCGGGATCGGGTCGAAAGCGCACGGGATCGTCTGCCGGATGCGCGGTGCTGCCAAGCAGAGGGCGGCCGGGCAGCGTTTGTTCCAACAGTTGGCAGAAACGATACAGGCTGGCCTCGGCCACCCGCCCTCGCAACGCGTCCAGCAAACCGTCGGCGTTCAACCGGGAATGCGCTGGCTGTGGTTCTCGTTCCATCGCAGGCACGCTCCGGTAGGTTGAAGAATCAGCGTGAGCTGGGTGAACAAATGAATGTCGGCGTAGAGCGCAAAAAAGCGGTTGAGCATTTCACCGAACAGACTGATATCGCCGTCTCCCGAAAAGCCGTGGGCATCCAAGGTGATTTCAATATCCACCCCGCGCAGCAAAAAGCCATTTTCAAAACGTTGGACCAGGTGATGGTTCACCTCGACAATCGCCGCCAGGCGACGCCGGTTCTGCTCGCTGCCGGTCCAGTCATACAACGCCAACGTCCCGCGCAACACCTCTGCGCTGTCGAGCATCGGCAAGAAATTGGAGCCCAGGTGGCTCAGGATGCGCCAGTGGAAACGGTCGCGGTTTGGCGGATAGCACGGCAACGTCGGCGCACACAGGTTGCGCACCCGCAGGCCGAACTGGGTGGTTTGCACCGCTGTATCGAGCACCGTGCTCTGCAGCGCTTTGCGTGGCAGCTGACCGTGGGTGCCGATCAGGTGTAACGACAGGCTGGCGTGGGTATGCAGCCGATCCTCGTCGAAGCCTTCTCCGCCCAGGATCAACCAGGTGTCATACAGCCCATTGGCGGCCCGCTTCAGGCGGCTATGGAAATAACGTTCCGGCGCCTCATCACGCAGCATGCCGCCTTTATGGCGAAAACTGGTGAACGGCACGTAGTCCATGCGCTCGGCGCCTTTGGATGCGGTCACCTGGTCCACCGAATAGATTTCCAGATGGCTATCCTGCAAGCGCATCGGACGCAGCAAGTAATCTGTTTGCAAGGGGTCCAACGCCAACGGGTCGGCCTCCAGTACGAACAGGTTGATCACCGGCACCGAGTGCAGACGAATATGTTCACGGTTCAGGTCGAAGTTCTGCGGCCAGGGCTTGGACAGCACCACTTCGAGCTCGAACCAGGGCGCGCCGGACTCAAGCGGCAGTTGCTCAAGGCCACAGAGGGTGACGAACATGAATTTTTCACGAAACGTGAAGTACTCAAGCAGCAGTTGATAGCCGCTGAAAGCGCTGTCGCCCTTGGGCCACAGGCGATCCTCGTCGCCAAAGCCCTTGGGGGTGAAATACCCGTCCACCGGCTTGCGATCCGACTGTCCTGGCAAGCGCACATACATTGCCTGCCTGTTCAAGGTCAGGGCTTGGTGCAGTGCGCTGGCCAGTGGCGCATCGGCATTCAAGTACAGCGGCAAGCGGCTCAGGTCGATTTGTGACCAAGGGACGGACGCGCTTCGGATAAAACGCAAACGCAGCAGCGAGCGGCCATCCGGTTCGTGGTCGCGCGCCACGACTGTCAACGCCAGCGGCTGTAACGTCACGTCTTGCGTGGTGGTGTAGCGACAGCAGGTGTGCTGCGGCCCGATGGGGCGCGACAGGATCTCGAACCCTCTGGGGATCCGTTCGCTGCGCTTTATCAAGGCAAGATCCGGCGCCAGCTCGATAATCGACAGGGACGGTATGGTCCGCAAGTAATGCGGCCACAGCAGGCTGACCAAGCCTTCGGTGAGCTCCGGCAGATCATCGTCGAGCTTCTCCCGCAAGCGCCCCATCAAGAATGCAAAGCCCTCGAACAAACGTTCTACGTAAGGGTCTTGCGCCCCCGGCTTGTCGAGATTGAGATATGCCGCCCGGTCCGGGAACGCCTCGGCGAATTCCTTGCCGGCCTCGCGCAAATAACGCATCTCGGCGTCGAAATAGCGCAGTGTCAGATTTTCCATGTCCATAAAAGTCCTGAAATGAGTGTCAGC
Organism: Pseudomonas sp. R4-84; assembly: GCF_054130985.1. Classification (NCBI taxonomy): domain Bacteria; kingdom Pseudomonadati; phylum Pseudomonadota; class Gammaproteobacteria; order Pseudomonadales; family Pseudomonadaceae; genus Pseudomonas; species Pseudomonas sp. R4-84. The sequence continues at coordinate 2,628,890 of NZ_CP096390.1, read as the reverse complement.
CGCAAAGCACAGCGGCACGTACCGGATCGATGGCCACCAGCGCCGCCAACAAAGGTTCCATGCGTCGGGCCAGGGCAGGTTTGTCCGTGTCGTTGCGTTGGGCCTTGACCCGCAGCAACCTGAGCAGGCGAGCCTTGACCTCGAAATACAATTCGGGCTCCCACGCGCACAGGTCATGGTGTTGTGAAGCGGTGTCCAGTTCCCCCAGCAGGTGGATGGCCAGCTCACTTTTGCCGAACTGTTCGGCCACCCTCGCCATCAGCAGGCGCAGCAGCCATCGTTGGCGTGCGCAAACAATGTCCGGGCGCGCCGCCAGCCAAGCCAGCGCTTGCTCGACCCCTTCTTTGTCGGCCTGCGCCAGGGCTTCGGTTTCCCACGACAAGATGTCGGCATCGCCGATGACCGGTGCCGACGATGGCGCGGCCAAGCCTTGCTCCGGGCGGTCTGCGCTGGCTTGCTGGGCAATCCACTCACGTGTGGTCTCATCGGCGAAAGGCGTGCCGTCGCGCCAGCGCAGCAGCTCCAACCCCGGCAACCGATCCAAAAACATGCCCAGGTCACGTTGGACGACATCAGCCCAGCACACCTGCGGCGCCGGTTGTCGACTCAGTGCCTGATACACATACCACTGCAAATCCAACCAGAAATGGTTCACGCCTTCGGCATAGATTCGTTCCGCGTGATCGAGCAACTGGGTCCAGCCCTGCTGCAAGTACAAACGCTTGAGCTGCGCCCGATAGTCAGCCTTGGGCGGCGTCAGCCGGGTGTTGCCATCGGCGTCCTCGGGCGGCGCCTCTTGCACCGTGTCCCAGCGCAGGCTCTTCATCACGCGGTGGGCCGCCAGCCAACCCTGAGGTTGATCACGCAGATAACCAGCCAAGGCCCGGCCGTGGTCCAACAGATCCCGACCGGACTTGATCGCGATAGCAGCCGAAGCCCCGGCCTGGGCTTGCGATTCCTGGCTGGCGGTACTCTGCGGGACCAGCGCCTCCATGCCTTCGGACCGAGCCAATCGGGCGGATAACGCGGCATACAGGGCCCCCAGGCAAGGACGTTGATCGTCAGGCCATGCCGTCAGGCCCTGCTCCAGCCAGGCCAATGCCGCGGCGGTGCGCTCAGCCTCGGTTTTCACCACCTCCGGATACCGCCACAGCGTATCGAGCAGCTTTTCGCCGGCCAGCCACTGCAACGCCATCTTGCGGCTGTTCGGTCGCACGGGCAGTACCGTATCGGTGAACCGCTCCACCAGCGCCGCCAACAGGCTCAAACCGTCGGCCAGCCCGGCTTCGCCGTCCCTGCACAAGCGAGCCCACACGTAATAGGTGGCGACGCGTAAATCCTTACATTTGCGGCTCAGTAGCTTTTCACCCAGTTGGGCCACTCGTTCAGCATCGGCGCCGGACAGCTTGCCAACCTCTTCGCGCATGCATTGAAAATCATCGTCATAGCCAGGGTCGTGCCCAACGGGTGCCGCTTCGCTGATGGGCTGCAGCCAGGGTTGCCAGCGTGCGGCCTGTTCACGGGCGATGGCCAAGGCGTCGCGCTTGCCCAGGCAATGGGTGATCAGGTTTTGCAGGCTCATCGGAGCACCTCATTGCGCGCCAGAGGCACCGCTGGCCCGCCCTCAGCCAAAAATATCCGCCCCGGCAACGTAAACCCTCGCAACTTCAGAAGCGTCATCGGTCCGGCATCCAGTTCGGTGCGCAGGTGCCACGTCAGGCCCAGGCCATCGGGCGCCTTGAGCACCATGCGGTAGCGGCTGTCGCCATCGTCCAGCGCGGTGAACGTGGCCTGTTCCAGCAAGCGGATCAGCCCCCAGGCGCCGGCGTAGTCGGCGAACAACCGTTCGCCGGTGTGGACGCTGGTCCACGTCAGGCTGACGCCGGGGTAGTCGCTGCGTCCCGGCCAGCCGAAGCGCTGCCAACGCTCCTTCTGGTTGAAGTAGTGGTGTTTCTCTCCGTTGAGGATGAAGGTGGTTTGCACCACATCGCGCACGCCTTTGCCGCTCAGTTCAAAACTCAAGCCCAGGCCGCCGTCGGTGTAGAGCACGTCGGCCAGATCGCTCAGTTGATTGACCGCCTCCAGGAATTGGGGATTGACGCGCAAACCGCGACCGTGGCGGGGATCGGCCACCCAGCGGTTGCCTTCCTTGCGCAACACGCCGCTCAACTGGCTGTGGAGAAAACGTTCGATGCGCCCCGTGTCGGCGCGGATCATTTGCCCCAGCATCGGCAACGAAGCATCGCTGGCCGTCGCGGCGAAGGGATAACGCCCGGTAAAGGCCGCGTTCCAATGCTCGACGATCGAACGCCGCCATTGGCTGTTGAGGCCCGCCGCCGACGGTTGCAGCACTCGCTGCCAGGCCTGTTCCAGCGGTTGCACGAACAGCGTTTCGCCCACGCCGGCCCATTGCGCACCGAGGCTGGCGGCCATCAGACGGCCATAGGACTGGGTATCGGTGAGGTCGATGCCCCGGCCCTGGAACACCGTCTGCGCCAGGGCCTGGGTCATTTCCATGGGGTCGCTGGCCGTGTTGATCTGTTGCAGTTTCAGGCGCACGCGGGTCACTTGGGTGAGGTAGGCCTGGAGGCTCAAATGGTCAGCGCCACCCTTGCCCAGCAAGGCCAACAACGGGCCGAACGTCGGATCCAGCGGGCCGCTCGGCAGGTCGGCCAGCGGGTCTATGGGCGGGGCCTTGTCCGGGCCGATGAGCTTGTGCGCGGACCTCATCAGCGAGTCGCCCAGGGCCGGGACGCGGGTGCCCGCTTGCCCTTGATAGGCCAGGGTATTGATCAACGCGAGCAACGGCGATTGGCGCACGTCGCTCATCAGCGTCAACTGGTCGATGACCTGTTCCAGGCTTTTGGGTTGATTGCCCCGCAGGCTGTTGAGAAACACCAGCCAGGCGCCCGCGTAGTCCTTGAAATAACGTTCGGTCAGGCGCGCCTTGAGCTCGCCGGGCGTCAAGCGCACATCGATGTCACCGGGGCTATCACTGAGCACCCAATCGATTTCTTCGCGGCGCGCCTGGGTGATGTCATCGATGGCCTGGCGCACCTGGCCCTCCCAGGCCTGGCGCGTGAACACTCCCGGCACGCTGGCCTTGCTGGAAAACAACCCGGCGGCTTCGGTGTCGCCCACCATCCGTTGCAGGCCCAGGGCTGGATAGTGCGGGGTGGCGTCGTCCAGCACCCGTTGATACAGGCTGGCCTCGGCGTTACGTTGGCCCAATTGGTCGAGCAGTACCTGGCGCACCTGCGCCACCAACCGCGGGTCGGCCTCGATGCGCCAGTCCGGGTGCGCGGCCAGTTGCTCGGCGTAGAACTGCCACAGGTTCGGTGCGAGGGTCTGCCAGAGCCCTGACGAAATTCCGTCACGCGTGGGTTCGGCGTGGCCCAGGGTCTTGACCAACAGGAGCGCCTCGGCTTTGTCCGGGCGCGCCATCATCAGGTAAGCCTTGAGCTGATCGTAGGCCATACGCGTGCGCTCAACGCGCTCGGGGCTGCCCGGCGCCAGCTTGACCAGCGCCTCCAGTTGCCCGCGCAACCTCGCCGCCGCCGGGTCGCGCACCAGGCGGTTATTGGCCTCAACATACCGGGGCCACAACAGTTCGAGCAAGGTTTCATTGCGGTTCAAGCCAAAGCGCTGGTACCACGGCGCACCGGACACGACACGGTGATCCAGGCGAGCCAGCACGTGGACGAGCGCTTCGAGCGCCAACAGTTGCTCCTCTTGGGTGGATGACTGTTGTAACGCCGTCGACAAGGCCTGCGCCTCGACGATCTGCGCCCGATTGCTCACAAAGGACAGCGCCATCCCCGCGCCCCACACCAGCGCCAGGCCCATGAACAGCCCATAGACGACTCGCGGCGCGCCCCACCCCAACCGCGCGCCGACGGCCTTGTCGCGCTGCACGCCGTGCCACGCCGGGTCCGGCCACCAGAAATGCTCGCCGTCAGCGCTTTGCGTCACGCGCAGTGGCAGGCTGAACCACAACCCTCGCAGCATCACCCCCGGGTTGAACCCACTCAACGACGGCGCCAGCGCCTGCCGCCAACGGGCAATGCCCTCGGCCTGCAAATCCCGGGACAGGCGCAGCAGGAAATCGTGGTGCATCCGCTTCTTGATCTTCATCTGGGCAAAGCCCTGGCAACGCAACGGCTCGACCAGATCCTCCAGGCACGCCTCCAACAGCGACGGCGTCACCTTGGCCGGCAACAGACAACCCACCGGCTGGCTCTCGCGCCCGTCCTGGGACCAGCCGCTCTCGCACACCTGCCACAAGTGCAACGGCAACCGTCGGCGTAGCCGCCGAGCCAGCCCCTGCAACTGCCGCATGCCCTTGGCCAGCGCCACCGCATCGGTGCTTTGCGGTTTGTCCAGCGCCCAGACCACCCCGTCCAGCGCCCGCCAACGGCGCAAGGTGAGCCATGGGTTCAACAGCGGGGTTTGCAATTCTTCCTGGACGCTGCCGCCCCATAGCAGCACGGTGCGTTCGCCTTCGAGCCATTTCTTTTTCGCCAGCTCCGGGGCGATGGCGGCGATCTGGGTGGGCTCGCCGACGATGAGCAGCAGGCGGACCTTGTGGCGCCAGAGGGGGCCGTATTGGAAGTGGAGGTTTTCGCGTAGCTCTGCGCCCAGTATCGATTCAGGCGTCCTGACCTGAGGTCGTGATGAGGTCACCTGGGTGCTACGCACCAGAACTCTGATCCCGTTCTGCAGGATTTGCCACATCAATATCGCCATCGCGAACAACAATGCCCAGCAAAAAAATGCCTTGAGCAGCAGGTCCGACAGCACAACGCGGTCGACGGGTTGCCCAGCCCATAACCACCACCCCCCGCCTGCCAAGGCAACAAACACGGCCAAGATCAACGCCAACAGAAGCGCCGTAAGCCAGGAAGAGATTTTTTGAGGTTCATCTGTTTGAGTCATGGGGTTTCACAATTCCGAGGGCCAAGGTGTAATGGGAATCGCAAGCCAGCCAGGCACAGGGCTCACCGTGTTGCTCGGCGTGCCAGGCGGCAAGGGTCTGCGCGACCATGGCCTCCAAATTCGCCAGCGTGCCGAAATTGTGGTCTTGCACGTTTTGCTTGGTGTTCCAGCCAATGGCAGACAGGTCGACTATGTCGGGCTGGAAGAACGACACACACACTTTGGCGGGCGCCTGCAGTTCGCTTTGTTGGACGGCTCGTTCGGCCACCTTTACCACCGACTCTTGATCGGTGGACCATTCTCCCCGCAACAAACCGATGCCTTGCTCAGGGCCCAGCAGCCAAAGCAGCGCCGCCTCGCCGGCCGGTAAGCGGCTGTCTTTTTGTGGTGACGAGGATTGGCAACCGCCGCAGAGAATGCGCGCATCCGAAGGGGCGCTCTGCAGCTGGTCGATGATTGAGTCCAGGCTGCGAATGCCCTGCCAGGGCTCAGGTCGCTCCGGCAGTTCAACCTGGGGACAGGATTCGGCCATTTGCTCGACGAACGCCGCCCAGGAATCGACGGAACCCTGCCAATAGCAACGCACCGGCTGCAAGACGATGGGCTCGGTTTGTTGCTCACACCATTGCAGGGCGAGCAAAACGGCCAATTGCCGCTCGCGCTCGGTGAGGTCGTCACCGAATACCTGAAGCAGACGAAGCGCCAGGCCTTCGGGCGTTTCTTGCGGTATGGGCGCAGGTTGATCCGGGTTGAGCAGATTCTGCCTGTGTTCCTGGGTCAGGCAGGCGGGCCCGAGCAAGACAGTGTCCACCAACGCGGCTTTTTGCCGATGATGCGCCCACCAGGTTCGCTGGATCCGTTGCGCCGCTTCGGCATAACAACGAGCGTTGTGTCGGTTGAATCGGTAGCGCAACACACGCAACAGCAACACGAGCAACCATGCCAGCAACGTCGTGATCGCGCCGACAACCATCAAGCGCGGCTCTACGACCCCATCCAGAAGCGCGCTGGCGCCGCCCAACAAAATCAGCAGCCCCGCGACTCCGGCTATCCAGCGCCTGTATCCGGGCGCCCGTGACGCAGGGTAAGGCGCGAACTCCGGCGCCGGGATCATGAGGCCACCAGCGTATCAGGCCCGGAGCTGACCAACGTGCAATTGCAGCCGCAGCGGTGACCATCCAGCGCCACGGGGCACCCGTCGACTTCCATCAGGTCACTGCCCTCGGCAATCTCGGTACGGCCGTGCAGGTTGCAGCGCACCGCATCCCCCTGACAGGCAATGGACAGGCCGTCGCATAGGTAGTGGCCCCCCAATACCTCGCCTCCGTATTCCTTGAGGGTGTCGCCTTGGCGAATGATGGCTTTCATAATTTCAACTCCTTGTAATGAATGGGTCAGGACTGCGGGCACGACGTAGGCACCGGCAGGTTGAGCGGGATCTTGATCGGGTATTCGGGACTGCCATAGGCGTAGCAGGACGTGGTGACCTGGATGTCGTCGCAGGGCAGGAAGTGCACGGTCAGGCCGCAGACTTTTTGGTTGGTGTAGTCGGGGATGGGGACTTGCTTGGTGTGCCGCCTCTTTTGCGCGACGACTTTGTCGAGCCAGGCGTCGTATTTGGCTTCATCAGCAAGACCTGGATTGTCATAGGAGTAAGCGACACCCGTCTCCCAATCGATCCGCACCGTAATACCCTGCTGCCAACGCGACGGCGCGACGTAACAACATCCGCCCCCGCCACCCTGGTAAGGCCCGATAACGTCAATCCCCGAACGCCCATCCACACTGAATCGGTTGATCGCCCAGTGAGTGTGGTTGATGGCTTCGAGCGTACTGGCAGAGACGTTGGGCGCGAGCACCGCGCCCAACAAACCACACCAGGCTAGCAATAGCGCATGCCACGGGCTGGGCCTAAGCATCGGAGCGTTGCCTCTTGAAGGGTGGCGAAGCAAAGGTTCAGCTTGGCGCATCGTTCGTCTCCCTGGCCTTTGCATAAAAATCCTTCCAAAGCTCATCGATGTCCTTCTGCACCTGGGCCAGGCGTTCAACATCCATGTGTAGCGGCACCGGGTCGCTGGTCGACTTTGGCTGTCTTTGCGCCCACTGGCCTTGGGCGTTTTCGCTGTAGAGCGCCAGCGCCCGGCTGTTGCTCTCGCCGAAGAACACCATGCGGTCTCGCAAGAAGCTGCCCCAAGGTTCGCGCCCAAGCTTGTAGAGGAACCAGGCGCGGGAGTCGTGCACGTGGTCGTCGAATAACGCACGCAACAACCCTTCGGGTTGTTCGGCATTGCGGCTTTCGTCGACGTTGCCGCGAAAGGTTTCGTTCTGATGGTTTATCTGGGACCGAGGGGGTGGAAACAATTGGCTGACCAACTTCTGGCCGGCCGCTTTCATTCGTTCACGCTCGGCACGGATCTGGGTGGCAACCCAGAACGGCTCTGGGCCGGCGACCAGACCAAGCGCCAGCAGGGCCAACGGATCCTGGCGACCCTCGCTCCGGTAAACCTCAGAGAACTCTTCGGCCGCTTCGCGCAGCTGGGTTTTCGCCATGTCCGCGTCGAAATCCTTTACGCCGGGTTTCAGTGTTTTTTTCGGGACACGGCCTATACGTTCGGCGACCATCTGCAGTTTGCGATGCCTTTCGATCGCTTGTTGTTCTGCATCACGCTTGTGTTCGGCAGCTTCACGGACAGTCTTGTCGGCTTCGGTATCGCTTGCCTGTTGGTAGAAGCCTGTCTGTTTGAGGCTGGCAAAGGCGTAGCGGTCGATGCGCCAGGCGGTGATCCAGTCCAGTTGCGTGCGTAGGGCTTCCTCCAGGCTGAGGGTGGTCGGTAAGGGTTGGTAGCTTTCGATCTGTTCGATGGGCAACGGTTGCGTTACCGCTGGCAGGTCCAAGGTGACTTGGCGCCAGGCGTTGAATCGACTTGCGGTTATTGGAGCGACTTCAAACGCTTCGGCCACGTCATCCGCCATTGCCCTCCAAAGCTCATGGCCCAACTCTGACGGCAAGGAAAGAGGCGAAACCTTCAATGGGGCACCATAGGCAAAGGCATCTGCATACAAATCGTTTAAGGCTATTTGCGACAGCAGCAAACCATCGCTCTCGCCCATCGCCTTCCCCTGATCACCTGGCGGATACCCCCCACCCTGATCCGAATGTACCCCCGGATAGATCACCTCCTGGCTATTAGCCGGGTACTCCCCGTTTTCACGGCGAATCGATTCCAATGGAAAACACAACCGCTGCTCATGGCTTGCCACCAAATGCAGGCAACGCTTCACCAATCCGCTCTCCGGCAGGTGCTGGTTGCCATCGGCCCAGCTCATGTGCCCCTGGGCGCCTGGAATAATGTCGGCGATACCCACAGAGGCCACGGTGTCCAGCAGACCCAGATATTCCACGCTCAGGGGCACCCGTATATCCGCCATCGGCAGCGTCAGCGCCAAGTCGGACAACAATCGATCCAGCCAACTTACAAAACCCCGGGCCGCCGTCGCTCCGCGGGAAAAACCGTAGACATACAGCTTCAGTCCCAGCAACTTGACCTGGCCGGGCTGCGGCTGCGTCAGGGCCAGTTGCAGGGGCTTGGCCAACGCCTGCAACTGTTTGCGAAACTCGCGGCTGCGATTGGCGTGGCCGGTCCCCCAACCCAGGCCGAGCGCCGTGCCCATGGCCTTGACCGCCACCTGCAGCGCGGCATTGTCCAGGCGTGGTTGGTTCAAGGTGCGGCGCAGGGCATCGATGAGCATCATCAACCCCCAGTTGATCCGCTCTTCACCGTACCAGGCGGTGGCCAAGCCCGATTCGCTGTAATCAAGGTCTCCGACTTCCGGGAAAGGTGTGCCCACGCCGGGCATGTAGTACTTGAAATACTGGCCATTGCCATTACCCGGCGCATCGACCAGGCGCTCGGCCTTGTCGCTGTGGGCGGTACCGCCGGCATGGCCGGCGCCAATGCTGGCGCGAAACAGCCGGGCGATATTGGTCGGGTGCGGTGTCGAGGACTCGTACAGGTCGTTGTTCAGGTTATTGCCGGTGCCGTCGAAAAACAGGCTGATGTGCACAGTCTTGCAGCATGGAGGCATCACTCTGCGCCCAGCGGCGACGCACAGGGAGTCGTGATAGTCATGCTCCAGAGCGCATTGGCGATTGAGGTTCTGGTGAACCAGCCCGACATCTCTGGGTAAGCGGCCCTGGACCGGGAATGCCGGCGGATACCAGACCGGGGTGTGCTTCAGCTCGGACATGAGGTGGGCTCCGGTAAGTTGAGGGGGGTCTTGATCGGGTATTCGGGACTGCCATAGGCGTAGCAGGACGTGGTGACCTGGATGTCGTCGCAGGGCAGGAAGTGCACGGTCAGGCCGCAGACTCTTTGGTTCGTATAATCTGGGACCTCTACCATCTTGCTATGCTGCTGCTTTTGCGCTTTTAGCTTTTGTTTCCAGGCTAGGTACTTAGGCCAGTCCGCATAGCCAGGATTGTCATAGGAGTAAGCGACACCCGTCTCCCAATCGATCCGCACCGTAATACCCTGCTGCCAACGCGACGGCGCGACGTAACAACATCCGCCCCCGCCGCCCTGGTAAGGCCCGATAACGTCAATCCCCGAACGCCCATCCACACTGAATCGGTTGATCGCCCAATGAGTGTGATTGATCGCTTCCAAGGTGCTCGCCACCCCACTTGAAGTGATTGAAATGGCGGTCAAACCTGCGGCCATCCCAACGACGCGTCTGGCTATCAAACACGTGGCCATAAAGTCACTTCCCTCTGTTAACAGCCAACTTACAAAACCCCGGGCCGCCGTCGCTCCGCGGGAAAAACCGTAGACATACAGCTTCAATCCCAGCAACGTGACCTGGCCGGGCTGCAACAGGCTGATGTGCACGGTCTTGCAGCATGGAGGCATCACTCTGCGCCCAGCGGCGACGCACAGGGAGTCGTGATAGTCATGCTCCAGAGCGCATTGGCGATTGAGGTTCTGGTAAACCAGCCCGACATCTCTGGGTAAGCGGCCCTGGACCGGGAATGCCGGCGGATACCAGATCGGGGTGTGCTTCAGCTCGGACATGAGGTGGGCTCCGGTAAGTTGAGCGGGGTCTTGATCGGGTATTCGGGACTGCCATAGGCGTAGCAGGACGTGGTGACCTGGATGTCGTCGCAGGGCAGGAAGTGCACGGTCAGGCCGCAGACTTTTTGGCCGGTGTAGTCTGGGACGGGCACCTGTTTGCGGTGCTGCCGCGTTTGCGCGCTTATTTGCTTCTCCCAAGCCAAATATCTAGGCCAGTCGGCATACCCAGGAAACCCATCGGGGTAAGCCACACCTGCCTCCCATTCAACCCGCACCGTCATTCCCTGCTGCCAACGCGACGGCGCGACGTAACAACATCCGCCCCCGCCACCCTGGTAAGGCCCGATAACGTCAATCCCCGAACGCCCATCCGCACTGAATCGGTTGATCGCCCAATGAGTGTGATTGATCGCTTCCAAGGTGCTCGCCACCCCACTTGAAGTGATTGAAATGGCGGTCAAACCTGCGGCAATCCCAACGACGCGTCTGGCTATCAAACACGCGGGCATAAAGTCACTTCCCTCTGTTAAATGCTGTCGATTCGTGCGCGAGCAATCGTTTGAGAACGAACGCTTCCCGCTCGGGCCCCAGAAGCAATCCCGCTTCGGTGGCGTCGAGCATCGCCGCGTAACACTGGTGAAAAAATTGTTCATTCCCATATGTCGCTGGGCGTGCAGCAAGCAGCTTGCTCATTGCCAACGTCGCATCACTTGCGCAACCAAGAACTTCCAACTGGCTGTCGCTAAGGTCCAAGGGGCGAAAATCTTCCGAGCCCAAGGGTTCGCCAGGAGCGCCAGGCAAGTGGCCGGGAACGCCGTCACGATCAAGCCAGCTCCAGAACACTGCGGGACGAAGTAGCAGTTGCTGTTGTGCAGGCTCCAATACGTGGCTGAACAGCAGCGGAAACAGACGCGGGTCGTAATAGCGCAGCAGCCCCGTACAGCCGCCGTTGGTCACTTCCAAGCAGCGACCGAGGTGTTCGGCCAATGCTGGGAACAGCCAAGGCGAGGCCAACACCATCAATTGCGAACGATCGCGTGCCTCGTGCATCAGGCCGCCAAGCCACTGCCGTTGCAGTGGCTGCGTCAGGTCGATACGCAGCAACAACGGCGCCAGTTCGCTAGCGCCTTCCTCGGGCAGACCGGTGAACAGCGAACGCCATTGCAACGGCGGCTCGACGCTCAATACGCTGGGCAATAACGGGGCGTTGCTGCCAGCCTGATCCACAACTACATCGAGATGGTACAAGCCGCTCCTGGTACCAGAGGCCTCTAGCAAGTCAAGCCAGACATGGCGTTGCATTGAAGTCATATCGATGCCCCCCTGGGCATGAAGCCCTGGGCGGCTGCGCTAGCCCTTTTCAAACATTCTTTGCACACCGAACCGGGTAACTCAGGCAGCGGAAACGTCTCGCCACCGGGGCGGTCGAGTCTGTGCTTCCCTTTGATACTGACTAGGCCAGGACTATGAATCTGGATTTCGCCTTCGGCTGTAATGCGAATGAACCCACCCCCACACGCCAGGGTGAGGCCATTCTTCGCCGTCACCTGCACATGCCCCTGCACCGACTGCACGGTGATGTCCTGCTGGGCTTTCATGCCCAGCCCATCGCCGTGGGATTCGATGTCCAGGGGACCTTTGCCGGAGACCAGGCGCAGGCCTTCCTGTTGGGCCAGCAGCGAGATGCCCTGGTTGGCGTGGGCCGATAGCCGCTTGGCGGCGGCGAGGTTGATTTCGTTGTGGCTTTGCAGGTACAGCGCGTCGCCGCTCTTGAGCAGCAGGCTGGCCGGGGTGACGGCGCCGATGCCTTGGGGGGCGCTGAGCAGGATGGCGGCAGCCGAAAGGTCTTTTGCGTCGGCCTGGAGTTGTTCCAAGCCGCGCAGGTCGGGTTTGCGGCTGTGGTGGGCCTGGGCGATGTCCTGCCATTCGGCCATCTGCTGTCTGGCACCTTCGACCTGGGCGGTGGCCGGGTCCATGCTGAGGACGTCGCCCTTGGCCTGGGTTTGCTCATCAGCACTGATAAACACCCCCTTGCCCGCACGAAGGGCGCCATGTCCATCGGTGCGCAACTCAAACCCTTCCCCCCGCTTCGTCTGCTCGGCATCCACCAGATGCCCCAGGTTCAACTGGCTCTTGCCGCTGTGCTCGGTGCTGAGCTTGATGTGCTCCTGCCCGCGGGTGTCGTCCATGCGTAGTTTGTTGTTGCTCGGAGTGCGCAGCACGTTGCGGCGCTCGTTGCGGGCGGTGACGGGGTCCGGGTGCCGGTCGTCGTGCAGGGCGTGGGCGATGTAGGGGCGGTCGGGGTCGCCGTGCTCGAAGGCCACCGCCACTTCGGTGCCGGCCTGCAGCGGGAAATGCAGGCCGTGGGTGTCGCCGCCGTAGGGTCGGGCCAGGCGCAGCCAGGCGCTTTCGCGGCCGGCTTGCCAGGTGTCGCGGTCGAACAGGAAGCGCACCTTGTAGCGGCCCTCGAAGTCGAGGTCAGCGTACGGCGGGTTGACTTCCGGGTGACTGACGCGGGCGGGAATGGTGCCGCTGATGCGCGGCTTGGGCGGCAGCGGTGGGCGAAAGCACACGGTTTCCGAGTAAGGAATCGCTTGGAAGGTGGCGATGAAGCTGCGGTCCCGGGCCGCTTCGGTGCGCAGGCTGACGATCACCGCGCCGAACTCGAAGGCCTGGGGCGCGCCGCCGGTGATTTCGAGCATCTGGGCCGGGGCCAGGGTGGCGCTGCTGGTGGTGCCGCTGAGGCGGGTCTGGTCGTTGAGGTAGAGTTCATGGCGCAGGCGCGCGTAGAAAAAACCACTTTCGCTTTGCAGGTCCTCGTCCAGGGCGTAGCGCTCGCCCAGCACCGTGTAGGGTTCGCCGTAGTGATAGGCCTCGCCGTAGGTGCCCTTGGCGCGGCGGGTATGGTCGACCTCGCCGTCGAGGAACGCGAAGGCCTCGCGATGGTGGTAGGCGCGAAAGTTGATGTTTTTTTCCACCACCTGGTGGGCGGTTTGCAGGTGCCAGACCGCGTCCTGCTCGTTGGCGCACAAGCCGGACGGCGGGCGACACGGCAACTTGACGCCGCGCTGGTAGTGCCGCTGATCGTCGTGAAACTCCACCACGTCGATGCTCAGGCGGTCATCGCTGACGACGCGGTACCAGATGCCGACATCGGCCAACAGGCGCTCGATGAAGGCCAGATCGCTTTCGTCGTATTGCATGACCTGTTCACGCCTGGGGTAGTCGCGCACCACATTGAAATAGAAATGCTGGCCCCGGAAATCGTGGCGCGTGCGCAGGATGTGTTCGACGATCTGCGGCACCGACTGGTGCTGGTAGATCCGAAACTGCTTGCCCCGCGCCAACAGCGCGAAACGCGGTTGCAACGTGATTTCGTAGCGGGCTTCGTCGTTGGAGCCGGACAGGCGCTTGAACGCCGTGATCGCGCCATTGAACGTGCGCAGCGGCTTGATCTCCGGCGGCGCGAAGCCCTTGGGCGTCGGCGGTGGCGGCAGCGGGTAAAGACTGAAGTAAGCATCCCGGTTGAGCAGGTCGGTGACCACCAGGTCGCGCTCGGTGCAGGTGAATTCGATGCGGTAGTGGTAGGGCCGGCTCAGGTGCTCCTCGCCGGTGAAGGCCAGGACGTCGAGATGGGCTGTGAGGTCGCAGACGCTCAGGGTGTGGCGGCTGTGGTCGAAGAAGGTGGCCATGTTCATCGCGCAGGCTCCATGGCGACGGTGCCGGTCCCGGCCGTGTCCGCGACATCGATGAAACGCAGGGTGATGCCCTCCTCCTGGCAATAACCCAGGCGCACCCCGTTTGTTCTTATCTGCGCGGCCCGGCGTTGCAACAACTGTTGGCTCAGCACGGGCAAAATCTGTTCGTTGAGCAGGCTATCGATGTTGCGCGCCCCGGTATCGGGCAGCAGGCAAGCGGCAACCATCGCTTCGCCGAGGGCATCGTCGAACTCGCAATCCAGGCCATAGTGGCGCCGCAAACGGTGGGCAACCTGGCCCAGCTTGATCGCAACGATGCATTGCAGCGCACCGACTTGCAGCGGGCGATAGATGAGGGTCTGGAAACGCGCCAGCAAGGCCGGCTGAAAGTGTTCGCGCAGGATCGGTCGCAGGCATTCATGCAACGTGCCGTCCGGCGCGTCGGGTTGAACGTGAAGGCAGGCCTGCAACGCGTCGCTGCCCAGGTTGGAGGTCATCAGAATGACGGTGTTGCGAAAATCGACCTCTCGCCCTTCTCCATCACGCATGAAGCCACGATCGAACACTTGGTAGAACAGGTTCAGGACGTCGCGATGGGCTTTTTCCACCTCGTCGAGCAGCACGACGCTGTAGGGCCGTTGACGCACGGCTTCGGTCAGCACACCACCTTGTCCGTAACCGACGTAACCGGGCGGCGAACCTTTGAGCTGGCTGATAGTGTGGGCTTCCTGATACTCGGAAAGGTTGAGGGTGACGAGCGCCTTTTCGCCGCCGAACAGGGCGTCGGCCAAGGCCCGGGCGGTTTCGGTCTTGCCTACCCCGCTGGTGCCCACCAGCAGGAAAACGCCCAGGGGGCCTTTGTCATCGGCGAGCCCGCTCTTGGCGGCACGCAGGCGCTGGGCCAACGCTTCGAGGGCTGGGGCCTGGCCGATGACGCGCTCCGCCAATTGTTGTTCAAGCTCCAGCAGGTGCGCTTGTTCATCTTTGAGCAAACTGCCCAGGGGCACCCCGGTCCAATCGGCGATCACCTCAGCTACGCTGCGGGCGTCGACATCCAGGGATAACATCGGCTGATTGCCTTGGATCGCATCCAGTTCCTGTTGCAACTGGACACAGTCCACCCAGCGCGGCGGCTCTGCCTCGCGAGCATCGAGTAATTGTTGAGAGAGATCGAGCACCTGCCTGTATCGGCTCAGCAGCTCGATTCGGCCGCGTTCCAATTCGGCATGTTGCGCAGCGATCTGCCCGAGGCGTTCGGTGTCGACGCGACTGCCCAGGCCCTGGTCGGCTTCCAGTGCCTGTCGCTCCAGTTCCAGGGCAGCCTGCCGCGCCTTGACGTGGACCAACGCCTGGGGTTCGCAATCGACACTCATGCGCACCCTTGCACAGGCCGTGTCCAACAGGTCGACGGCCTTGTCCGGCAATTGACGGCCCGTGAGGTAGCGCCGCGACAGGCTGACGGCCGCCTGCACCGCCGCATCCTGGATGTGGACGCCGTGGTGGCTCGCGTAGCGCGCCTTGAGGCCGCGCAACATGAGGCAGGCATTGGCATCGTCCGGTTCGTCGACCTTGACCTGCTGGAAGCGACGCTCCAATGCCGCATCCCGCTCGAAGTATTGCTTGTATTCGCCCCAGGTGGTCGCGGCGATGGTGCGCAACTCGCCACGGGCCAGGGCGGGTTTGAGCAGGTTTGCCGCGTCGGCGCCCCCCGCCTGGTTGCCGGCGCCGATCAGCGTATGGGCTTCGTCGATGAACAGCAGGATCGGCGTTTCGGACTGCTGCACCGCGTCGATGACGCTTTTGAGGCGGTGTTCGAACTCGCCCTTGACCCCGGCACCGGCTTGCAGCAACCCCAAATCCAGCGCGCGCACGCAGACGGACTTCAGGCTGTCGGGCACGTCGCCTTGGGCGATGCGCAGGGCGAGGCCTTCGACCAGCGCGGTTTTGCCCACGCCCGGCTCACCGACCAGGATCGGGTTGTTCTTGCGCCGGCGACTGAGTATGTCAATGACCTGACGTATCTCATCGTCGCGACCGAACACCGGATCAATTTGCCCTTCCCCAGCCCGAGCGGTCAGGTCCTGGGTGAATCTGTCCAGCAGTAGCGTGCGTGCATCAGGCTTGGCGTCTCCGTTCAAGGCGGCGATGGGATCGCTTATCGCAACAGGCTCCTGCCCTTGGGGACGCTCTTCGGAGACTTGATCCAGCAAAGCAAACAGGCGTTGCAGTTGGAGCTCGCCGAGGCTGAGCAACGGCCAGGCCGCTTCGCAAATCAGCAGCCCGGGGTCGTCCATCAGCGCACCCAGCAGATGGGCGGAGCGCAGCCGGTCGTTGTCGTCATCCAGCGAGGCCCGCAGCCAGGCATGCTTGATCAGTTTTTGCAACGGTTCAGACAGCTGTGGCTTGGCCTGTACGCTGCGCGGCAGGTTATCGAGGTGGTTGAGCAGGCCGCACCAAAGCACCTCCAGGTCCAGTTCGTGACGACGGGCGATGACGGTCAGGTCGCCCTCGCCCTGCCCCAGCAACTTGAGCAACCAGTGCTCGATGGTGATGTGGGCATGGGCGCGGCTCTGACACATTGAGGCCGCGTCGCTCAGGGCCTGGGCGCAGTATGGATTCAAACGACGAAGCAGACGCGAGGGGCTTTGTGCCATGGGGAGCATCCTTGTTCGGGTTCCGGTACAGGTCGGGTAAACGGTGGGAAAAACAGATGTTCTTGGCTGAGCGCCCGCGAACGGACGCTCAACCCAGCACACCGGCAATCGGCGGCGCCGCGGTGGCCTTTGGGCTTATTCGCCTCAGGCGCTTTGGCGTTCGCTCCAGGAATCGGAATGAATGATGTTGCCGTCCTTGTAGGTCCAGGTGACCTTCTCGTAGCGCAACTCAATCTGTTCCAGGTGGTTATGCTTCTCTTTGGTCGGGTCTTTGATGTCGTGCATTTTTGGCGCGACCTTCACCACCTTGACGTTCTCCAGCTTGGTGATGAAGTACTCGACCTCCTGCCCGGCATCATCGATGCGGTACCACTTGAATTCGGCGCTCTTGAGCGTCTGCCCGGTGGTAACGGCCTTGTAGAGGTAGGGACTGGAGGCGTCGATTTCCTTTGAAAACAGGAACGGCGTATGAACCCGCGCGCCGGTCAGCTTGCCGGTGTTGTTATCGGTCGGGATGTACAGGCTGTGATCCTGAGCAACCACTTCGATGCTGCCCTCGCGCTTTTGTACATCCACGGAACCTTTGATTTGCGCGCCGCCGTCATCTTGCAGCCAGAGGTAAACGGGAATTGCCATGTGAAGCTCCTTTTCAAGATTGAATGTCGCTGAATGCGACTGGGGGTTGACTGTCCGACCCTGTCGTGGGGAACGCACAAGCGCCCACTTCAGGTACCAGACGGATATCGACTCGGCGGTTGGCCGCACGCCCCGCCTCGGTGTCATTGCTGGCGATCGGCTGGCTTGCGCCAAACCCTTGCACGGCGAAACACGTGTCGGGCATGCCGCCCACGTGCAGCATCCATTCATGCACGGCGGCGGCACGGGCTCGCGACAGCTTGAGGTTGTGCGCGGCTTCGCCGGTGGCATCGGTGTGCCCGGCAATCACGATCAGCCAGCCGGATCGTGCCTTGATGCCGACCAACGCTTTGACCAGTACCTTGGTTGAACCCGGCTTGAGCCGCGCGCTGCCCGGGCTGAACAGCGACAGGCTGTCTAGCCTCACGGGTTCGGACGCTTGCGCAGGCATTGGCCCGGGCGACGTCAGACGACTGGAAAGCGCCGCCCTCAATGGCTCGCGCAAAAGGTCACCGCGATATAGCCCCATGCCCAGCGCCAGGGGTTCACCCTGTCGGTGGTAGGTCTGCAGCCGATGCGCGGTCTCACGGAGGTTGACCTCGGCTTGCTGGCGCCAGCGAGATGTTGGTTGTTCCTGAGGTTCCATCTCAAGGAGCGGCGCATAGCGGCGCAGGTCATCAGTGACCTGGCGCACCAACAAGTTGTTCTGCCATGCGGAACTGACCAGGGCGATCCCGCCGGCCAGGGCATACATCCACACCGCGATGATGGCGGCACGCTGCATCGAGGTACGTTGGGCCCGCAGTGGAATCAGGTTCAGCAGAGGATCCGGAAACGGCAGCACCGCTTGCATCTCCCCGGGCCTGGTGTCGACCAGCGCCACTTTGCTACGTAGCCGCTGCTCCCAGAGATTCCCCTCCACGGTTTGCGGTATTGCCGGCACCAACTTTATCGACCAGCACACCGCCGAGCCTCGCCCGTCACCGCGTGAATTGAAATGCGGCAGCACCTCCTCGTGCAGCCACGCCACCGCATTGTTCAGCTGCACGCCCGCATGCAACCGTGTCGCCCGCAGCGCCGAACGGGTGGGCTGTTGCAGCCAGTCAGCCAGATCGACACAGGCTCCGGCATCATGAACACGAGGATTATTGGGAGGACCATCCACCCAGCAGAACCATGGGTCCACGCGCTGAGGTGCGCGGACATAACTCACCAGCATCATTGGCATGGACGCCCCCTGCCTGCCTGCCAGCGCGGCTTGGTGACGAAACGCTCGTATCCGCCCCGCCAGTTCAGCTTCATTCCGGTGTGCCGCAGGGTTGATGATGAACATCACGCTGAGCTGAGCACCCCACCCCGGACGCAAGGCCAGCAGGCTCTCGGTCACGTTCGGCAACTGCTCGACACTCGGCACCCGTACATAGCAACCTTGATGGGTGACGCGTAGCGCCCATCGCTCGGCGGGGACGGTGCCGAACAGGCCATCCAGGGCGTCGCCGCAGACCAGGACCACCGGTTGACGAAACGACGAGGGTGGCATGGCCACATCGGCGGCGAACTCTACCGCCAGGCGCAATCGAGCCGCACGATGATTGGCCATCGCCCAAACCACCGTCGCAACGCCGATCATGACCAACACCGCGATCACGCGTATCCGGGTGTCGAGCGGGAGGATGAACAGCAATATCACGCCAAGCATCCCGGCCCATGCCCAAAGGACTCGTTTCAATGGAATCGTCATAGGGCCCCTCATGCCTGGCCGGGCATGAGTGAAACAACCACGCCGGCCAGCCAGTGATCCATTGCCCACCAGACACCGGCATGCAGCAGCGCCACCGCTATTCCATGGAACCATGGGGATTGATGCCGACCCAGGCGACCGCCCTTTCGCGTAGCAAGGTTCTGGCTGATATTCAAAGGCGGGACCTGAGCGTCGAGGGCGGCAAGCACTTGCTCGCGCTCAGGGTCGTCAGGGTCCGTGTAGCGGCCTCCGAAACCCAGCATGAGTACCCGATGGAACACGACAAGCACCCGTGGATCCGGTGATGGTTCGCGCAATACCAGGCGCATTTCCTCGTAGAGAAACTCACCGGCCTGATGCCGGTTGAACAGCTTGGCCTGTAGCGGTTCGCGGCTCCATTCGGCTCGTATCGGGCCCTTCGTGCAGACGAGGATGGCTTCGTCGAGCAACGCACATTGGGCATGACTGATGTGTTCGATGCTGCGCGGTTCCACCGCGAGCTGTTCGAGCTGCCGTCGAACCTGCTCGACCTGTTCCAGGCAAAGCTGCTGCAGCGCCTGGGTGTCGTGTACCGAAGTACCATGGCGTAACTCGACCACCAGCAAATAACTGTCCTGCAGCAAGGCGTCGATATGCTTCGCCATTGCGTGGGTTTGTTTCGTGAAGTTCAGCGTCATGTGCGTAACACCGCAAACAGTTCAAGTTGGACTTGCGACAAAGTGCTGGGCACGTAGCAAGCAAAAGCCCCGGCGGCCAGCATGGCCTGGCCCTTGGCGTGACCGAGATCGAGGGCGAAGTACTGGTTTTCCAGGCGCAGCGCGATGGCCGCGGGCACATGGCTGAGGGGCTTCAGGGGGACGCCGTCGAGCGCCGCATTGATCAGGTTGTCGACATCGGCCGGCGCGCCGACCTTGCACAAGCGAGGAAATTGCTCCTGCAACTGTGCCGCCGGTAACTGGCAGCGCACCGAGAGGTAGAAATCAGCGCCGTCAGGTTCACGTAGCCGGGCATCGTTGAGCGTTACCTGCCAGCGATTGGCGCTCGTGTTCTCCAGAACCAGTGCTATGACGCGCGAAGGCAGGCTGGCTTCAAGCAACGTTGCGATACAACGCATCAGCGGTGCAAACACCGTCTCCAGTTGCTCATGCCGATAGGCTGGAATCCTGTCGATATCGTGTTCCAGCGAAAACGTCAGCAGCCCCCCGGCCAGCTTGGCGAGCTCCAGATAGACCTGCTCGGGATGTCGCTGGGGATAGGACTTGATATCAGCCAGCACCGGCTCGTAGGTGTTCAAGGCGTTGAGCAACCAGAACAACGACACATCGGCTACAGCGAAGTCAGCCATGCGTTGATTGCTCTCCCGGCGCATGCCCATCAGGCGCTGCCGCTTGGCCGACAGCTGCGTCAATAGGTTGTCCAGCTGGAGCAACAGACCCGGGTGCGCGGCGAAACTGAGCAATGGCGGTACGTAGGCCGGATCGAGATGCCACTTGCCCTGCCCTTCACGTATCAGGCGCGCGATGGGACAGACCAGGTAATCACCGTTGTCGTCCTTGTCCAGGCGCAGCGACAGGTTGTGCTCCAGCACCGCGATCGACTGCACTTCCTGCGCATAGAGATCCTGCACGCTACGCCAGTCTTGACGGTAACGGGTGGGCCGATCGGCGCGGCCCTCCTCCATCAGGCAATTGTTTCCGTTGGCCTGTTCCAGGGGCAGGGCCAGCAGCACGAGCGCCTCCCGGGTGTCGTCGGTCAATAACCGCGACAACTCCAGCCCAGGCGGAAGACGATCCACCCGTACGCTGTCGAGCAGGGTACCGTCGGGCATGCACACGCTTAGCCGGGTTGCCTTGAGCTTACCAAGGCCCAATGCGTCGGTATCGAACTCGACGGCCGTCACGCCCCAGGGATGCGCCAAGGCCAAGCCGGCGCGTTGCTCGTTGGCCCACGCTTCCCAGCGCGCCTGTTGTTGAAACTGTTGCGCAGACAACAGGGTGCCGGACGTCCATAAAGGACGATCGATTTTCATGGCGTCATTTCCTTGAAAGCGAGTCAGGCTTTCGCCTTGGGCATTTGCGAGACCAGGGATAAGTTGACGTCCATGCCCTCGACCTGAAAGTGCGGCACTGCGTACAACTTGACCCGGAAGAAACCGGGGTTGTCCTCGATGTCCTCCACCGTCACCTTTGCGTCACGAAGAGGGTGCGAAGCCTGCAGGTCATCGCCCGGATCGGTCATTTCGGTGACAAGTCCGCCGATCCACTTGTTGAGCTCCAGCTCCAGCAAACGACGATCCTTGGTGGTGCCGATGTTTTCGCGTTGGATCAACTTCAAATAATGGGCAATGCGCGAGAGCAGGAAGATATAGGGCAGCCGTGCGTTGATCCGGCTGTTGGCGGTAGCATCCGCGGTGTCGTACAACGCAGGTTTCTGAGCCGAGCTGGCGGAGAAGAAACAGGCGTAGTCGCGGTTCTTGTAATACGACAAAGGAATGAAACCGAGATTGGCGAATTCAAATTCGCGGGTTTCCGGGATCATCACCTCTGAAGGAATCTTCACTTGGTTGCCAGTGCCCAGGTCATACAAGTGGATCGGCAGGTCGGTGACTGCGCCGCCCGATTGAGGCCCACGGATCTGCACGCACCATCCATTGGCGATGAAGCTCTTGACCATGTTGGCGGCAAAGGCAAAGGATGCGTTGGTCCACAAATACCTGTCGTGATCGGGGCCCTTGACGCTCTCGATGTAATTGAAGCTGCGCACTGGCACGGTATCCGGGCCATAGGGCAGGCGACCCAGGACCCTCGGCATGGTCAGGCCGATGTATCGCGCATCGTCACTGTCGCGAAACGCCTTCCACTTGATGTATTCGGCGCGATCGAAATAGTTGCCGATGTCCTTGATGGCAGCCACTTCCTCCATGGATCGCTTGCCGAAAAATGCCGGCCCCACCGAACCGATGAAGGGCATATGGGCTGCCGCGGCGACTTTCGAAATATTACGCAGCAAGGCGATGTCCTGCGGGCTACGATCGAACTCGTAGTTGGAGATCGCTGCCGCGATCGGCTCTCCGCCCGGCGTGTCGTATTCACGGGTATAGGTATGCAGGTACAGCCCGCTCTGGGCGATTTCGGGGGCGTCTTCGAAGTCTCGTACCAGATCATCCTTGCTGATATCCAGCAGTTCTATTCGCACGTTCTTTCGAAAATCGGTCTGGTCGACCAGGGACTTTACGCCGCGCCAGGTTGATTCGATCCTTTGGAATTCGGCGTGATGCATGACCGCATCAAGTTGACGACTGATTTGCATGTCGAGCAACGCTATATGCTCATCCAGCAGCACTTTGTCCAATCGTTCCACTCTGTGCGGCGATTCCTTGAGCAACTTCAAGAACACACTGACAGCGGCAGTGACGCGCTCGTCAACCGAGGCCTCGGACAGCGCCTCGGCATGCTGGAAAGTTTCGATGCTTCCCAACTCCGCGATAGGACTCAAATTGATCTTACTGAACAGGGCTGCATAAACTCCCTTATCTTCAGCCAATACTGTAGCGCCGCGCGATTGCACGTTATTACTTTCAGTAGACATATGAATTTACTCTTTGGGCTGCCGCCCGTATTTGATTAGCGAATGTCTTTTGGCGCCAAGGCCGCCAATTCGTCCCGCAGTTCATTGCTGAGCGCATCATCCTGGAGGATGCGCTCCAATTCTTGACGGAAGGCCATGTTATCAAGCAGGTTCGACTTCAAGTCGCGTAGAAGATTGCGCATGGCCAGCAGCGCCCGTAATTGAGGGATCTGCCTGGCTACTTGTTCCGGCTCAAAGTCTTTCATGCGATGAAACTGCAGTTCGATTGAAATATCCTCCCCGTTGTCCGCCAATGTATTATGCGCAGCGATCGTCAAAGTTGGCGAAAACTCGGCCAGGACATGATCGACGTTGTGCTTGTTGATATTGATCTTGTCCCTGACGGATAAAGGGCGCTGTTCCCTGCCGTTACTGTAATCTCCCATCACCATCAATTTGAGTGGCAACTCAACTTTCTTTTGCGCGCCGCCAGTGTGCAGATCAAGTTTGATATTGACCCTGCTCTTGGGTACTTCATTCTGGAAACTGTATGAAGCCATGCCTATTCCTCTCAAACCGGATGTTAAGTGTTCGCTGTACAAACATAGCGAAGCGGCGCAGAGCCGGACAGGTCTAAACCCAGGCCATTTCTACGAAAGAGAATGGACTCACAAGCTGTCGGAAAATGGCCTACAGATACGGTTTACAACGAAGCGTTGCCGACGTCGGTGCGCGGTTGACACCCGGGGCGCGAGGGAGAGGCTTATAAACGAGGAATGACGCAAACCCATTTTCAAGCCGGGTTTCGCGGCGTCTATCTTGGGAGCGGCTGCCGCCATGCGAAGTTCAAGGCTTTTGTCTTCCGGATGATCTATACCTTCAGGTACACGTCGTCAGGCCAAGGGACAGGCCGACGTGTAGCCAATAATAATGTCGTGCCCTCGGTCGGGTGCTGCTTGCTTTGGACAGCAGGAGGCTATTTGCGCGCCGCCTCCCTCAATAGAATGGCGCGCCTTTCAATGCCTGAAGTAACGATCATGAGCCGGATCACCCGCGTATTGAATGACCGTACCAGCGTATTGTCGCTGCTCTGCCTGCTCCTGGCTGTCGATAGCGCGTGCGGCGAGCCCCAGGTCATTGAACTGCACATTCTCGACGCGCCCCCGTTGACACTCCTCAACGACCCCAGGGGCCACGGCATTGTCGGCGATGTCGCCGTGAAGGCGATCACCCGCGCCGGGTATGCGGTAAAGATCCATGTGCTTCCCTGGGCCAGGGCGCAAAAGCACGTCAGCGAGGAGCATGACTTCTTGATAGCGCCGCTGTCGCGCATTCCGGGGCGAGAAACCCGCTTCACCTGGATTTCGTCGATCATGCCCATGGAGCGCGCGTTCTTCAGCCTCGATCATAAGGTCGGCAGCTTTGCCCAAGCGAAAGAAACCTTTCGCAAGGTGGGCGTCGGCCTGGGTAGCGCGCAAGAGGAAATCCTGCGCACCGAGGGCTTTCGGGACGACCAGATCTACCCGTTGGCCATCGGCGACAACCCTGCCCAAATGCTCCTGATGGGGCGCATCGATGCCTGGTTCAACGGTGTGCCCGAAAGCCGATATATCTGGCCAAAAGTGTCCAAGCGCAAGCTCCTCATGAGTTCAGTGGGCAGCAGTGCCGACCTCTATCTCGCGTGCTCCAGGCAATGCTCGGCGAAACTCGTCGAGGATTTGCGCGGCGCGGTGGAAGCGTTGCGCAATGAAGGGGCGATCAAGCGTATCCATGATCTTTATGTCCCGTGACATCGCCGAGCAGGCGATGGCATCAGTCTTGCGAACCACCTGAAGGGATATCAACTGGATTGATAGCCAACTAACGAAAGCCCCGCGATAGAGGCCTCGTCGATGACTTATATCATTCCGGATGATAGTTACCTTTGTTTCATTCGATTCGTTCCTCTGCGCCTCGACACGCATCATCCGCCCATCTCAATACACTTGGCGGATGCTATCCATGGAACATTCACTTTCTAAATTGCGCTTTCCCCTCGCACTGTTGGCGGTGCTGGTGATCAGCGCTTGCGGTAAGACTCCCGATACGGCAGCTTCGATGCCGGCGGCCAAAGTCAGCGTGGCCAAGGTGCTGGAGCAGCCCGTCAACGAATGGGATGAATTCACCGGGCGCCTCGAAGCGCCGGAAACCGTCGAGATTCGCCCGCGGGTTTCGGGGCAGATCGATCAAGTTGCTTTCACCGAAGGCGCCCTGGTCAAGAAAGGCGACCTGTTGTTCCAGATCGACCCCCGCCCCTTCCAGGCGGAAGTGCGTCGTCTCGAAGCGCAACTGGCCCAGGCCCGCGCCACCGCGACCCGCAGCGAGAACGAGGCCCAACGTGGCGAACGCCTGCGTCTGAGCAATGCGATTTCCGCTGAACTGGCGGATTCGCGTACGACCGCTGCACAGGAAGCCCGCGCCGCCGTGGCAGGTATTCAAGCGCAGCTGGACCTGGCCAAGCTGAACCTCAGCTTCACCCGGGTTACCTCGCCCATCAACGGTCGTGTCAGCCGGGCGGAAATCACCGCCGGCAACCTGGTGACCGCCGACGTCACGCCGTTGACCAGTGTGGTGTCCACCGACAAGGTCTACGCCTACTTCGACGCCGACGAGCGTGTGTTCCTCAAGTACACCCAACTTGCCCGCCAAGGCCAGCGCGGCCAAGCCACGCCGGTCTACATGGGCCTGTCCAACGAAGACGGCAATCCGCACCTGGGCCAGATGAACTTCGTCGACAACCAGGTCAACCCACAGACCGGCACGATCCGTGGTCGCGCGGTGTTCGACAATAAAGACGGCGCCTTCACGCCAGGCCTTTATGCCCGACTGAAGCTGGTGGGCAGCGGCACCTATTCCGCCGTGCTGATCAACGACGAAGCCGTAGGCACCGACCTGGGCAAGAAATTCGTCCTGGTGATGGATGGCGAGAACAAGCCGGCCTACCGCGCTGTCGAGCTGGGGCCAAAGATCGAAGGCCTGCGCATCGTGCGCAACGGCCTGAGCAAGGACGACACCATTATCGTCAAGGGGCTGCAACGGGCCCGTCCGGGTTCGCCGGTTACGCCTGAAACCGTGCCGATGGCCAGCGAGCAGACCCTCGCCGCCCTGGCACAACAACGCAAAGCGCTCGAAGCCAGCAATCTGCCCCAGGTCGCGCCCTCCAAGGCAGCGTCCGGAGCGGCAGGCAAACTGGCCTCTGCGTCCCCACGCGGTTAAGGGACTGAACTCAAGATGAAATTTTCCCAGTTCTTCATTTCGCGGCCGATCTTCGCAGCGGTGCTCTCGCTGTTGATTCTGATCGCCGGCGCTATCTCGCTGTTCCAACTGCCGATCAGCGAATATCCGGAAGTCGTGCCGCCTACCGTAGTGGTGCGCGCTAACTTCCCGGGCGCCAACCCCAAGGTCATCGGCGAAACCGTGGCCGCGCCCCTGGAACAAGCCATTACCGGCGTCGAGAACATGCTGTACATGTCCTCGCAATCCACCGCCGACGGCAAGATCACCCTGACCATCACCTTCGCTCTGGGCACCGACCTGGATAACGCGCAGGTGCAGGTGCAGAACCGTGTCACCCGCACCGAGCCCAAGCTGCCGGAGGAAGTGACCCGCATCGGCATCACGGTGGACAAGGCGTCGCCCGACCTGACGATGGTCGTGCACTTGACCTCGCCGGACAAACGCTACGACATGCTCTACCTGTCCAACTACGCCTTGCTCAACATCAAGGACGAGTTGGCGCGCCTGGGTGGCGTGGGTGATGTGCAGCTGTTCGGCATGGGTGACTATTCCCTGCGGGTCTGGCTGGACCCGAACAAGACCGCTTCGCGCAACCTGACCGCCACCGACGTGGTGACCGCGATTCGTGAGCAGAACCGCCAGGTCGCTGCCGGTGCCCTGGGTGCGCCGCCGGCACCGAATGCCCAGGCCTTCCAGCTCTCGATCAATACCCAAGGCCGCCTGGTCAATGAGGAAGAGTTCGAGAACATCATCATTCGTTCCGGCGCCAACGGTGAAATCACTCGCCTGAAGGACATCGCTCGGGTGGAACTGGGCTCCAGCCAATACGCCCTGCGCTCGCTGCTGGACAATCAGCCGGCGGTGGCAATCCCGATCTTTCAGCGTCCTGGCTCCAATGCCATCCAGATCTCCAACGATGTTCGGGAGAAAATGGACGAGCTGAAGAAAGGCTTCCCGGCCGGCATGGACTACAGCATTGTCTATGACCCGACGATCTTCGTCCGTGGCTCCATCGAAGCGGTGGTGCATACCCTGTTCGAAGCGCTGATCCTTGTGGTGCTGGTGGTCATCCTGTTCCTACAGACCTGGCGCGCCTCGATCATCCCATTGGTGGCCGTACCGGTTTCGCTGATCGGTACCTTCGCGGTCATGCACCTGTTCGGATTCTCCCTCAACGCCCTTTCGCTGTTCGGCCTGGTGTTGGCCATCGGTATCGTGGTGGACGACGCCATCGTGGTGGTGGAGAACGTCGAGCGGAACATCGAACTGGGCCTCACCCCCGTGGAGGCGACAAAGCGCGCCATGGGCGAAGTGACCGGCCCGATCATCGCCACCGCCCTGGTGCTCTGCGCGGTCTTCGTTCCTGCGGCATTCATCAGCGGCCTGACCGGTCAGTTCTATAAGCAGTTCGCCCTGACCATTGCGATCTCCACGGTGATCTCGGCGATCAACTCGTTGACCCTGTCGCCGGCCCTGGCCGCAGTTTTGCTCAAGGGGCATGACGCACCCAAGGACCGTTTCTCCAGATTCCTGGACCGGGTCTTCGGTGGCTGGCTGTTCCGTCCGTTCAACCGCTTCTTCGAACGTGCCAGCCATGGCTACGTGGGTACTGTCGCTCGGGTGATCCGCAGCAGCGGGATTGCCCTGATCGTCTACGCAGGCTTGATGGTGTTGACCTTCTTCGGCTTCTCCAACACGCCGACCGGTTTCGTGCCTGGCCAGGACAAGCAATACCTGGTGGCCTTCGCCCAACTGCCGGACGCCGCGAGCCTGGACCGCACCGAAGATGTGATCAAGCGCATGTCCGACCTGGCCCTCAAGCAGCCTGGCGTGGAAAGCGCCGTGGCCTTCCCTGGCCTGTCGATCAACGGCTTCACCAACAGCCCGAACGCCGGCATCGTGTTCGTGACCCTCAAGCCTTTCGACGAGCGCAAGGACCCGAGCATGTCGGCCGGCGCCATCGCCGGTGCCTTGAACGGCCAGTACTCGGAAATCCAGGAAGCCTACATGGCGATCTTCCCGCCGCCGCCGGTGCAAGGCCTGGGCACGATCGGTGGTTTCCGCCTGCAAATCGAAGACCGGGGCAACCTGGGCTACGACGAGCTGTACAAAGAAACCATGAACATCATCGCCAAGAGCCACAACGTGCCGGAACTGGCCGGATTGTTCACTAGCTACACCGTGAACGTACCCCAGGTCGATGCCGCCATCGACCGTGAAAAAGCCAAGACCCATGGCGTGGCCGTCAGCGACATCTTCGACACCCTCCAGATCTACCTGGGTTCGCTGTATGCCAACGACTTCAACCGTTTCGGCCGCACCTACCAGGTCAATGTCCAGGCCGAGCAGCAGTTCCGTCTCGAATCGGACCAGATCGGCCAACTGAAGGTGCGCAACAACCGTGGCGAGATGATCCCGCTGGCGACCTTCATCAAGGTCAGCGACACCTCGGGGCCTGACCGCGTGATGCACTACAACGGCTTCATCACCGCTGAAATCAACGGCGCCGCCGCCCCTGGCTACAGCTCCGGACAGGCCGAGAAAGCCATCGAGAAACTGCTCAATGACGAACTGCCCAATGGCATGACCTACGAGTGGACCGACCTGACGTACCAGCAGATCCTCTCGGGCAACACTGCGCTGTTCGTGTTCCCGCTCTGCGTATTGCTGGCGTTCCTGGTGCTCGCCGCGCAATACGAAAGTTGGAGCCTGCCATTGGCGGTAATCCTGATCGTACCGATGACGCTGCTGTCGGCAATTACCGGGGTAATTCTGTCCGGTGGCGACAACAACATCTTCACCCAGATTGGCTTGATCGTATTGGTAGGACTTGCCTGTAAGAACGCGATTCTGATCGTCGAGTTCGCCAAGGATAAACAGCTCGAAGGCATGAGCCCGCTGGCGGCGGTCCTGGAAGCGTGCCGCCTGCGTCTGCGGCCGATCCTGATGACCTCCTTCGCCTTCATCATGGGCGTGGTTCCCTTGGTGTTCTCCAGCGGCGCCGGTGCGGAAATGCGTCACGCCATGGGTGTGGCGGTGTTCTCGGGCATGCTCGGCGTGACCTTCTTCGGCCTGCTGCTCACCCCGGTGTTCTACGTACTGATCCGTAATTTCGTCGAGCGCAGCGAGGCCCGCAAAGCGGCCCGGGCCCTGAAACTGGAGGCGCAACAATGAGTTTGAAAGCGTTCCTGCCGAGCCTGCTGGTGCTTGCACTGAGTGCCTGCGCCGTAGGCCCGGACTACAAGGCACCGCAAACGGAGGCGGCGAATATCACCACCGCCACCGACGGCGCCGCCGGCCAGAAGAACTTCGACCGCGCCCGCTTCGAAGGCGTCTGGTGGCAGCAGTTCGACGATCCGACCCTCAACTCGCTGGTGACGCGTTCTCTGGAAGGCAACCGGGAATTGCGCGTGGCCTTCGCCCGCCTGCGGGCTGCCCGGGCGATTCGCGACGACGCCAGCAATGACGCCATGCCGACCATCACCAGCCGCGCCAGCAGCGAACTGGGCAAAGGCCAGAACCCGATGGGGCAGACGGACGATCGGGTCAACTCCGAGCGTTATGACCTGGGCCTGGACATGGCCTGGGAGTTGGACCTGTTCGGACGCATCCAGCGCAACCTGGAAGCGACCGATGCCGACCAGCAGGCCGTCGAAGCCGATCTCTACCAACTGCAGGTGACCATAATCGCCGAGCTGGTGGACGCCTACGGCCAACTGCGTGGCGCGCAGCTTCGGGAGAAAATCGCCCTGGCCAACCTGGAGAACCAGCAGGCGTCCCGCAAGATCACCGAAAGCCTGCGTGATGCCGGCGTCGGCGATCAGCTCGACGTGGTGCGTGCCGACGCCCGCTTGGCCGCGGTGGAAGCCAGCGTGCCGCAACTGCAGGCCGAACAGGCGCGTCAGCGCAACCGCATCGCGACATTGCTGGGCGAGCGCCCGGACAAGCTGAGCGTGGACTTGAGTCCTAAACAGCTGCCAGCCATTGCCAAGGCCCTGCCGATTGGCGATCCGGGCCAATTGTTGCAACGCCGTCCCGATATCCTCAGCGCGGAGCGTCAACTGGCAGCCGCCACGGCGCGCATCGGCGTGGCCAAGGCCGACCTGTTCCCTAGGGTCAGTCTGAGCGGTTTCCTCGGGTTTACCGCCGGACGTGGTTCGCAGATCGGCTCCTCGGCCGCCAACGCCTGGGCGCTGGGCCCGAGCATTACCTGGGCCGCTTTTGACCTGGGCAGCGTGCGGGCTCGCTTACGCGGCGCCAGCGCCGACGCCGACGGAGCACTGGCGAACTATGAACAACAAGTGCTGCTGGCCCTGGAAGAATCGGAAAACGCCTTCAGTGATTACGGCAAACGCCAACAGCGCCTCATCTCGCTGATCCGCCAGAGCGAATCGAGCCGCGCGGCCGCCGACCTGGCCGAGATCCGTTATCGCGAAGGCACCGAGGACTTCCTCGTGCTACTCGACGCCCAACGTGAACGCCTGGCGGCCGAAGACAGTCAGGCCCAGGCCGAAGTGGACCTGTATCGCGGCATTGTCGCGATCTACAAGGCCCTGGGCGGCGGCTGGCAACCGGAAACCGTCGCCAGCAACTGACACCCTTCCCAACCGAGCTCCTTTGGTTGGCCGCAACCAACCAATTGTTTGCCCCGCGCCTCATTCGGACGCGGGGCTTTTTTATGGATGTCAGAATCCATTGTGGGAGCAGGCTCGCACCCGCGGGTCCCTCACCGCGATTACAGGTTTGACTCAAACGCGGACCTGACCGAAGCTTGCGGCATTTCACGCTTCTGGTTATGGATTACCTGCATGTCTTCGTCTCGCCGCTACCTGCTGTTCACGCTTGCGGTTGTCTTGGCAATCGGTCTCGTCGCGATATGGCTGCGCAATGCCACACCGCAGATTCCCGAGGCCATCAAGCGTGGTTACAGCGAAGCATTGGAAAGCGCCCGCAACGGACAGCCAGGGGCGGCGCGGATGCTTTACCAGCAACTGGGACGCCCGGACCTCTCCCCCAAGCGCCGGGTATGGCTGCACGGCGAACTGCCCAACTATCCAAGCCCCCAAGCGTTGAAACTGGCGCAGGCGGATTTACACAGCGAATCGCCGCAGGTCCGCCGCGCGGCGATCGGCAGCATCGTCGGGCTGGTGCCGAACGCCCAGCGCAGCCTGCTGCTCGGCCCGCTCCTGGATGAAAACGACCCGGATGTCCGGTTCGCCGCCGTAAATGCATTGCTGGGGCTGTCACCCGATGAACTCGGGCTTTATTTCGGTGCGATGCAGATCGCCGTCGATACCTGGAAGCAGTCGTTGAACGACAGCCCACCCTCCCCCGAATCCCTCTTTCAGCTTGCCCGGCTGTACAGGCATGACGCCGAACTGGAAAAAGCCCAACAGGCATTGGAGCATCTTCTGCGCCTGCAACCCGACAACCTGCCGGCGCTGGTCATGCAGGTCGATGTGCTGGATAAACAAGGCCAGGGAGAAGCCGCCCGCCAGTTGCTCGCTCGGCAGTTGCAAGCACAGCCGGCATCGGCTTATCTGCAACATGCGCTGGGCATGTGGCTGTTGCAGCACGGCCAGAGTGAATACGCGGTGCTAGGCTTGGCGAAAGCGGTGGAATTGGAGCCTGATAACCGGCAATACCGTTTTGATCTGGCGACTACGCTGCATGAAGAGCAGGAAGTGGAAGCGGCGCAGAAACAGTTGCAGGAAATCGTCCAGCGCTACCCCGCCGACCGCAACGCCCGGGTGTTGCTGATCAACTATTGGAAGGAGACCGGTCAGTTGCAGCATGTCCAGGTGCTGTTGGCCCAGCTGGAACAACTGAACCCCGACGACCCGGCAATACAACAAGGTTTATAGGGCAATAGGCGTATACCGAAAGTTGTGCAACAGTACGCGTTTTGTCAAAGGAAGCGGAACCGCCATGACTGCCGAAGGTCAAGTGTTCAGGCAGTTCATTTCAGGCGCTAACCCGCCAGCTGCCTACTTCCCTAGTCATGAGAGGGTTATTTTTGATTACATCTAACGAGTTGATCAGCGCAAAAGCCGCCACCGGTATCGAAGGGCTGGACGACGTCCTTTCCGGTGGTTTGTCCCGAGGCCATGTGTTCCTACTGGAGGGAGAACCGGGCACTGGCAAAACCACGGTCGCGTTGCACTTCCTGCTAGCCGGCGCAAAGGCCGGCGAGCGCTCGTTGTACATCACGCTATCGGAAACCGAGCGTGAACTGCGCCAGGGCGCAGCCTCCCATGGCTGGACCCTGGATGAAAACATCCATATCTTCGAATTGACCCCGCCCGAGAGCCTGCTCAATGCCGAGCACCAGCAAAGCCTGCTGTATTCCTCGGACCTGGAGCTGGGCGAAGCGACCCGGCAGATCTTCGAAGTGGTCGAGCGCGTCAAGCCGACCCGCGTCGTGCTGGACAGTCTCTCGGAGATCCGCCTCCTGGCGCAGAGTTCCCTGCGCTATCGCCGGCAGATCCTGGCGATCAAGCACTATTTCGTGCGCTACGACGCTACGGTAGTGCTCTTGGATGACCTGACCACCGAGTCCCTGGACAAGACCGTACACAGTGTCGCCCACGGCGTTATCCGCCTTGAAGAACTGACCCCCAGCTACGGTGCCGAGCGGCGTCGGCTGCGGGTGGTCAAGTACCGTGGGCAGAAATACCGTGGCGGCTACCACGACTTCACCATCATGGGCGATGGCGTGCATGTATTCCCTCGCCTGGTGGCCGCCGAACACCGTGGCCAGTACGTGCGCCAGCAACTGTCCAGTGGCATCAAGGAAATGGACGCCCTGCTGGGGGGCGGCATCGAGACCGGCTCCAGCACGCTGATTCTTGGCCCGGCGGGTACCGGCAAATCCTTGATTTCCTTGATTTTCGCGGCGGCAGCGGTGCATCGCGGCGAAAAAGCCGCACTGTTCATTTTCGATGAAGAGCTGGGGCTGCTGTTCGAGCGCATGAAGCACATCGGCATCGACCTGCTGGAACTGCAAAATACCGGGAATCTGCTGATCGAACAGGTCGATGCGGCCGAGCTTTCGCCCGGCGAGTTTTCCCACCGGGTACGCCGTTGCGTCAACGAAGGCGACATCAAGACCGTGGTCATCGACAGCATCAATGGCTATCAGGCCGCCATGCCCGAAGAAAACGCCTTGGTTCTGCACATGCACGAGCTGTTGCTCTACCTCAACCGCAAAGGCGCGGCGACGTTCATGACCGTCGCCCAACACGGCCTGGTGGGGGACATGCAAGCGCCGGTGGACATCACCTACCTGGCCGACACCGTCATCTTATTGCGTTATTTCGAGGCGCTGGGCAAGGTTCGCCGGGCCATTTCCATCATCAAGAAACGCACCGGCAGCCATGAATCCACCATCCGCGAATACCGCATCAACAAGCAGGGCATGACCATCGGTGAACCGCTGGAAGCGTTCCAAGGCGTATTGCGCGGAGTGCCAACCTATATGGGAGCGGGACACCCGTTGCTTGAGGATGATCCCCAGTGACGTCGGGCGAGCCACTGTCCGAGAGGGCGCTGATTCTCGCGCCCCTGGGACGGGACAGCCAGATTGCCCTGATGATTCTCAACGAGGCCGGCTTTAATGGCCTTGTATGCGGTCATCTGGGTCATTTGTGTGAAGAGTTGGAACACGGGGCGGGCCTGCTGGTGATTTCCTCGGAAGCGCTGGTAGGGCCCGACCTGGAGAACCTGCTCCAATACATCGAGCAGCAACCGGCATGGTCCGACCTGCCCATCGTCCTGCTGACGCACCACGGGGGGCCGGAGCACAACCCAGTCGCACGTATCGGCACACAACTGGGTAATGTGACCTTCCTGGAGCGGCCGTTCCACCCGGTGACGCTCGTCAGCCTGGTGACCACCGCCCTGCGCGGCCGCCGAAGGCAATACGAAGCCCGGGACCGCCTGATCGACCTGAGCACCAGCGAACAACGCCTACAGAACACTTTGGAAACGCTGGAACAGCAAGTCGAGGAGCGTACCGCCCAACTGCGTCACAACGAGGAAGCCCTGCGCCAATCGCAGAAAATGGAAGCGGTCGGCCAGCTCACCGGCGGCATCGCCCACGACTTCAACAACATGCTCACCGGCATCATCGGCAGCCTCGAACTGCTGCGTCGACGCCTGGCGCGAGGCCGCACCGAAGATCTCGACAGCCTGATCGACCTGGGCGTGACCTCGGCTAATCGCGCCGCGGGCCTGACCCACCGGCTGCTGGCCTTCTCCCGCCGCCAGTCACTGGATTCCAAGGCCGTGCAGATGAATACCCTGGTGCTATCAATGGGCGAACTGCTTCAGCGCAGCCTCAACGAAAGCATCGCCCTGGAAATGCGCCTCGACGAACACCTATGGATCGCCGAAGCCGACCCCAACCAACTGGAGAGCGCCCTGCTCAACCTGGTCCTCAACGCCCGCGATGCCATGCCCGGCGGCGGCAAGCTGGTGGTACAGACCTTCAATAAATACCTGGACACCGGCTTTACCGATGCCTACAGCAACCTCGAGCCCGGCGACTATGTGGTGTTGAGCGTTCAGGACACCGGTTGCGGCATGCCCGAAGCGGTGATGCATCGCGCGTTCGACCCCTTCTTCACCACCAAGCCCATCGGCCAGGGCACGGGCCTTGGGCTTTCGATGATCTATGGGTTCAGCAAGCAGTCACGCGGACACGTGACCATCGACAGCGAGGTTGGCAACGGCACCACCGTGAATCTCTACCTGCCGCGCTTCATCGGCGAAGAAATGCACGAACCGCAAGTCGTCGTCCCACAGGCGCCTTATGCGCAAGATGGCGAAACCGTATTGATCGTTGAAGATGACCCAGCGGTGCGGGTCCTGGTCAGCGCGGTGCTCAGCGAATTGGGCTACGCCTTCGTCGAGGCCGGCGACGCCAACGGCGCGGTGCCGATCCTGCAATCGAACCAGCGCATCGACCTGCTGATCAGCGACGTGGGGCTGCCCGGCATGAACGGAAGACAACTGGCCGAAATAGGCCGCCAGATCCGCCCTGACCTCAAGGTATTGTTCATCACTGGCTACGCTGAACACGCGGCGGTGCGCGGTGGTTTTCTTGACCCGGGCATGCAAATGATCACCAAGCCGTTTACCTTTGATTTGTTGACGGCGAAGGTGCGGGAGATGATCAAGGTTTAGAAGACGCCGAATATCTTAAATGCCGATCACGCCGATAGATAGCTGTAGGAGTTGTCAGTTATCCGTACGACTTTTTCCTGATTGAATTTTTAACGCAGAACCCTGGGCGACCCGTCCGGGGTATTGATAATGCGTTTGAGGTGGATCATGAAAAAGTTTGGCATATGGGTACTGTTGCTCACGTTGACAGGGAGTGCCGTAGAGCATGCTTTCGCATTGGATTGGCGCCGTTCGGGTGACGCAGTGGCGGCCGATCTGAATCGACGATACCGCGATCTTCGGGTTGACTGCGGCACCGCTTTAAGGCCGAGTTTTCTTTGTACCGGTATAATGCTGCGCTCGACAAAAGGCGGACCCAATTACTTCACTTGGAATCCAAGCCCATACTCGCAACGTAGCGGTGGGGTTTCGTTTTCCTACCTGAGGAAGGATGTGAAATTCCAAGGGTTGGTTTATGGGCAAAACAGCGGTTTCATTTTTTATCCAGACTTGATCAGGGATCCCGCTAGTTTCCACGTGCAAGTCCTATGCGCCTTCCCTATGGACGGAGCAACCAACAACCGGGACAAATCCGGCTGTGGCGCTTACCCTTTCCCGAATGCAACCCAACGCCATCAAAGCCAACGTTGCGAGACATTGGGCATCACCACCGCAGAGCAATGGGTACAGAACCAGAATACCCATAGTGCGCGGTGCGGTTTTGACGTCGATGACCGAACGAACAATGCGAACGCGAAGTCTTTTGCTCAGACCATCCGTGCTCATAACCTCGCCGGGTTTTTCGAGGGAAGCTACGCTTATATCGAGCTCGTTCTCGAAACGTGGCCACAGTATGACAATCCCGTTTCGCTTCCCATCGAGGCTTTTTTCTATACGGAAGGCGGGAAGGCAAACGCCCAGCAGGAGCAATATCACTATTGGAATCAGTCCGGAGGAGAGATTAGGCCGATTATCAAGCTGATACTGCCTGCAATACCTTCTGACGATGCAGTATTCAGTTTCACGGCCAGCGATCAGTGGCGTCTTACTGGGTACTAGTGAAGCGTTTGAAGTCAGGACAACATTTCTTGCATGACTTTCTGCAACACATCCAAGTCAAACGGCTTGTCCAGGATCGGCGCCTTGCGGGTAATGGGGCTATCCGTCTCGCGCACTTCCTGGGCGTAGCCACTGATGAAAATAACCTTCAGGTCCGGACGCAACCTCACCGCCGGCTCAGCGATCTGCACCCCGGAAATACCCCCGGGCAGACGGAAGTCGGTAATCATCATGTCCAGATGAGGCTTGCTCGCCAGGATCTCGAACGCCTGCTCGCCGTTTTCAGCCTGCAGCACCCGATACCCCTCCCCGGAAAGATAGGCCGACAGCACCATCAGGATCGAAGGGTCATCCTCGACGATCAATACAACGTCTTGCGCATCTTCACTCATGAGAAGCCTTTGTTGAATCAATAGCTGCTGATACGACCCTGGGGTCGCTCAGAGGTTGCGTCCGTTCGCCAGTTTTCTGAAAAGGCAGACAAACGCGAAACAACGCCCCTTCGTTGAGGCGGCTGTTGACCGTGATGATGCCGCCGTGGGCGGTGACGATCTGCTCGGAAATGAACAGCCCAAGGCCCAGGCCGGCGGCGGCGGCCTTGGACGACACCCGTTCGAATTGCTGAAAAATACGCTTCTGGTTCTCTTCGCTGATCCCGATCCCGTGGTCCTGGACCTCGATACAGGCATGCTCCGACGTCTGGTAAACGCGCACCTCAATCGGGCTCTTGCAGCCATAGCGCAACGCGTTCGTCAGCAGGTTCGAAACCACCTGCTCGATACGAAACTCATCCCAATGCCCTTCCACCGAAGGTTCGGCGGTACAAGTCACGGTGCATTCGGCGGCACTGATCTGTGGTTGAAAGTTGTGCAGCAAGTTTTGAACCAGCGCCGTCAGATTGAAACGGGTCGGACGGATGGACAACTTGCCGGTGCGGATCCGCGATACGTCCAGCATGTCCTCGATCAAACGGATCAAGCTCTTTATCTGGCGTTCGTCGCGCTCGACCATCGCCTTCACTTTATTCAGGGTGAAGGCGGCGGCGTTGTCCCGCGCCAGGTGCATTTTACGCAACTGCGTTTCCAGGATCAGGCCGTTGAGTGGCGTGCGGACTTCGTGGGCGACGATCGACATGAAGTCATCGCGCATGCGCACGGCCTGCTCCAGCTCGCCGCGAGTGGCTTGCAATTGCTCAAGCAACAGCTCTTGCTCCCGGCGGCTCTGCTCCAGGGCAAGCACTTGCTCCTTCATCGCCTTTCGCTGGCGATAAAGTTCGACGAACACATTGACCTTGCTTTTGACCGCATGGGTATCCAGCGGCTTGTGCAGGAAGTCCACCGCGCCGTTTTCGTAGCCGGTGAACGCGTAGTTGCGCTCCCGGCCGGCCGCGCTGACAAAGATGATCGGGATACTGCGGGTCTTTTCCGTGCCGCGCATCAACTCGGCCAGTTCGAAACCGTTCATGCCCGGCATCTGCACATCGATGATCGCCAAGGCAAAATCATGTTGCAAAAGCAGCGACAGCGCTTCGTCCGCCGACAAGGCCTTGAACACCTCGCGGTCATCGCGCTGGATCAGCGCTTCCAGGGCCAACAGATTCTCAGGCAGATCGTCGACGATCAGCAGTTTGGCTTGAATATCTCTTGGCATTTAGTTCATTCCAGCCCGGCCAGCAATTGGCCGATGC
Source organism: Pseudomonas sp. R4-84 (assembly GCF_054130985.1). Lineage (NCBI taxonomy): Bacteria > Pseudomonadati > Pseudomonadota > Gammaproteobacteria > Pseudomonadales > Pseudomonadaceae > Pseudomonas > Pseudomonas sp. R4-84. The sequence continues at coordinate 2,591,400 of NZ_CP096390.1, read as the reverse complement.
CCTGCAAAGTTAGGATATGGTCAGGCTCGTGCAAGCTAAGGGCCGCTTCAGGCATAGTGCAAACCTGCGCCTCCTTCGGGTCCTGGACGACCGTGATGCCGCCCAGCGCCTTGACCCTGGCCAAGCCTAGGGCGCCATCGCTGTTGGCGCCGGTCAATACCACCGCCAGCAGACGAGGGCCATAGACATCGGCGGCTGACTCGAACAGCACGTCGATCGACGGCCGCGAATGGTGAACCGGCTCTTCGAGGCTCAGCGACAGGCTACGGTCGGCCTCGATCGAGAGGTGATAACCAGGGGTTGCAACGTACAAGGTGCCCGGAAGGATGTCTTGCTTGTCGCGGGCTTCTTCAACGGGTATCGCCAGGCGATGACGCAATACCTGGGCTAACTGACTGTCCCGCTCATCGGGCAAATGCAACACCACCAGCACAGGCAGGCTGAAGCCTTTGCGCAAGTGGCTGAAAATCTTGAGCAACGCTTCGACGCCGCCGGCGGATGCGCCGACGACGACTGCTTCGATCAAGTGGCTGGATCTGTCCGTCAGTGGATTCATAACTTGCGATAGATCCGTTCCTGTTTGACCAGCGGTTCGAACTGCGCACTGAACGCCGAAAAATCCAGCGTCTCCTTGCTCCCCAACACCAGGAACCCACGGTGGCAAAGGGACTCATGAAACAACCCGAAAGCGCGATCTTGCAGCTTTTTATTGAAATAAATCAATACGTTACGACATGAAACTAATTGGGTTTCTGAAAATACGCTATCGGTTGCCAGGCTGTGGTCGGCAAAGGTCACATGCTTGCACAAGGTCTTGTCGAACATCGCGTAATCGTAGGCGGCCGTATAGTAGTCGGCAAACGAACGCTTACCGCCGGCGAGCTGGTAATTCTGGGTGTAGGCCCGGACATTTTCCAGGGAAAAGATGCCCTGCTTGGCTTTTTCCAGGGAGCGCGGGTTGATGTCCGTGGCGTAAATGAACGTACGATCCAGCAACCCTTCTTCTCTTAGCAGGATGGCCATGGAATAGACCTCCTCCCCTGTGCTGCAACCGGCGATCCAGATCTTGATCGACGGGTAGGTCTTGAGCAGCGGCACCACTTCCTCGCGGATGGCAAGGAAATGCGCAGGATCGCGAAACATCTCACTGACAGGGATCGTCAGCAACTGCAGCAGTTGCATGAATGCGCCAGGGTCGTGCAATACACGTTCCTGCAAGGCCGATATGGTCTTGCATTCGAATTGGTTCAACGCATGCAGCACCCGGCGCTTGATAGAAGCGCCGGAGTAGTCGCGAAAGTCGTAGCTGTACTTCAAGTAGATCGCTTCGATCAACAAACGAAGCTCAATGTCTGTGTTTCGTTCCACTAGATTCTTTCCATATTCGGCAACCACACGCGAATCAGTGAGAACAGGCGATCCAGGTCAATCGGCTTGGCCAGGTAATCGTTGGAGCCCGCCGCCAGGCAACGCTCCTGATCATCCTTCATGGCCTTGGCGGTCACGGCGATAATCGGCAATTTGCGCCAGCGGGGGTCCTTGCGGATCAGCGTGGTCGCTTCGAAGCCATCCATCTCGGGCATCATCACATCCATCAGCACCAGGTCGATGTCTTCCACTTCATTCAAGCGATCAATCGCCTCATACCCATTGCGCCCGATCACCACGATCGCCCCCTTGGCCTCCAGGGCGCTGGTCAGAGCGAAGATATTGCGCACATCGTCGTCCACCAACAGCACCTTGCGGCCTTCGAAGACCTTGTCGCGGCTGCGGGCGGTCTGGAGCATGCGCTGTCGTTCATGGGACAACCGGGATTCGACTTTGTGCAGAAAGAGAGTGACTTCGTCCAACAGGCGTTCCGGCGAGCGGGCGCCCTTGATGATGATCGAGCGTGAATATTTGCGCAGCTCCGCTTCCTCATCCCGCGTCAGGTTACGCCCGGTGTAGACGATCACTGGCGGAAATGAACAGATCTCTTCGCTGGACATGCGCTTGAGCAAGTCATTGCCCAGCATGTCCGGCAGCTTGAGGTCGATGATCATGCAGTCGTAGACGTTATTGCGCAGCAGGTCCAGGGCTTGCTGCGCCAGGCCTACGGCGGTGATCTCGATGTCGTCGTCGCCGATCAGACGGGTAATGCTGTCGCGCTGCAAGTCATCGTCTTCGACCAACAGCACGCGTTTGACCTTCTGGGTCAGCTTGGCCTCCAGTCGCGCGAAGACGTCCTTGAGCTCTTCCCGGGTGGTCGGTTTGACGGCGTAACCAATGGCGCCCATGTGCATCGCCGCTTCGACGCGGTCTTCGACGGAAATGACGTGCACCGGGATGTGGCGGGTCTGGGCCTGTTCCTTCAGGCGTTGCAAAACGGTAAGCCCGGAGTGATCCGGCAGGCGCATGTCCAGCAGAATGGCATCGGGACTCAGTTGCAGGGCCAGATCAAAGCCTTCGTCGGCGCCATGGGCCACCAGGCACTGGTAGCCCAGCTCATGGGCGAGGTCGAACAGGATGCGGGCAAACTTGGGTTCGTCCTCGATGACCAGGATGCAACGGGAATCGAACGGCGCCTTGTCCCGGTCGTCGGCGAATTGCGGGAGGGGTGTGTCCACCTCGGCAATCAGCGGCACGGGTGCCGGGGCACGGGTCGTTGCAGGCACGGTTGCGGTCGGGGTAAAGGTCACTGGATTCACCGGATTTTCCCCGGGCTCGACGTAACGCTCCGGCAAGACCAGCGTAAAGACACTGCCCTGCCCTGGCTCGCTGGTCACCGAGATCGAACCGCCCAGCAAGGTCGCCAGGTCTCGGGAGATCGACAGCCCCAGCCCGGTGCCGCCATAGCGGCGGTTGGTGGTGCCATCGGCCTGGCGGAACGCCTCGAAGATACTCTGTTGCTGATCGGCGGCGATGCCGATGCCCGAATCACGCACCATGAAGGCAATGCCCGAGCCCGGCTGGCCGGTTACGGACACCTGGACCGAACCCCGTTCGGTGAACTTCACCGCGTTGGACAGCAGGTTCTTGAGTATCTGTTCGAGGCGCTGGCGGTCGGTGTACAGCATCGACGGCGCGTCCGGCAGCAACTGCACCTCGAAGTCCAGTCCCTTTTCAGCCGTCAACGGCTTGAACGTATCCTGGAGCCCTTCCACCAAACGCGCCACGCTGGTGTTTTCCGGCCGCACTTCCAGCTTGCCGGCCTCGACCTTGGAGATGTCGAGGATGTCATTGATCAGGTTCAGCAAGTCATTTCCGGCGGAGTAGATCGACTCGGCAAACTTCACCTGTTCATCGCTGAGGTTATTGTGAGGGTTCTCCGCCAGCAATTTGGACAGGATCAGCGAACTGTTGAGCGGCGTGCGCAGCTCATGGGACATGTTGGCCAGGAACTCGGACTTGTACTTGCTCGAACGCTGCAGTTCTTCGGCGCGTTCCTGCAATTGGATCTGGGCCAGGTTCAGCTCGCTGTTCTTCTGGTCCATGGCGTCGCGCTGCTCGGCCAGTTGTTCGTTGGTCTGCTCCAGTTCCTGTTGCTGGGCTTCCAGGTGCGCCTGGGATTCCTTCAGGATGCGCGACTGTTCTTCCAGCTCTTCGTTGGCGGTCTTGAGCTCTTCCTGCTGCACTTGCAACTCTTCGTTCAACTGCTGGGTTTCGGCCAGCACTTCTTGCAAGCGTTGACGATAGCGGGCCGCTTCGATGGACGTGCCGATGTTCCCGGCCACCAGCTCCAGCAGCTCGATGTCGCGCGCGGTCAACGGCCGCAGGAAGCCCAGTTCAACGACACCATTGATGCGGTCATCGTCACGGGTCGGCACCACCAGCACGCAGTTGGGCAGTCCCTCGCCGAGCCCGGAGCTGACCTTGAGATAATCCTGGGGCACATCGTCCAGCCGGATAAGACGCCCCTGCCGCACGGCCTGCCCGGCGATGCCCTCGCCATCGATGATGACCTGCTGGAGTTCGTCATCCTCCTTGGACATGCCATAGGTGGCGATACGCCGTAGCGTGCCGTTTTCTTCCCGTGCATAAAGGGCGGCGACCACGGTGCCCAGGTACTGGGCACAAAACTGCAAGATGTTGCGCCCCAGCAGATTCAAGCTCAACTGACCGAGGACCTGTTCCGCCAACTGGGTCTGGCCATTGCGCAACCAGGCCTGTTTCTCCAGGTGCAAGGCACTCTCCTGCTGGACTTTCAGGCTGGCGCTGTAGTTGCCAGACAGTGTCAGGAGATCCCGACGGCCAACATAGGCCAGCAGCCCACTGACTGCGGCGACGAACAGCAGATACAGCGCGATGCTCCAGACCGTGGTGGTGCGCACCTGTTCGTTACGTTCGGCGCGCAGTTGTTGCTCGGTCTCGACGACATCCTCGAAGGTCTTGCGTATTTCGTCGGTCAACCGCTTGCCCCGCCCGGCCTTGAGCGCACCGCGATAGTCGCCGCCGCTGCGATGAAGATCGATCATGCCTTGGGCGTAATTGGCCCATTCCACCTGGAGTGCCTCGATCCGGCGCAAGCGGTCGGTCTGTACCGGATTATCGGCTGTCAGTTCCAACAATGTGTCCAGTGCCACCGCAATCCGGGGCTTGGCCACTTCATAGGGGTCGAGGAAGTGCTCGTCGCCACTCAGCAGGAACCCGCGCATGCCTGTTTCCAGGTCAACGCTCAGCTTCAGCGCTTCGTTGGCGTTATTGATCACCCGGTCGGTGTGCCCGACCCATTGGATCACCGAGAGAAGGTAGGTGATCAGCACGATGAAAAACACCGCGCTGAGCGCACCGATGCCCAAGGGGAGGCTGATGTTACGGCTCAGAAGCTTGCGAAAACTTTGTTCGTCGACCGAAGACGAAGGAGTCATGGAAAAGGCCTTGGTGAGCAGTTGAAAATCATGGAGTTTGCCCAAAAATACGGACTGGATCCACATTTCTGACGATTCAAGGTCGCAAATCCAAGGCGCTGTACCCCGGTTGTAAGGATGCGACTATCCTTGTCAGCTCTTGTACTATAGATCCTTTCTTGTACAGCTTCGGGAACTTGTGCCGCCTCTCGACTTACTCATGCATTACGGCCGGTTATTACCAAGCCCTTACGATTCCACCTTCCGAGAAGTCCATTATGTCCGTCCCTGCCCCTGTCACCCCTCCCACCATCCTGGTCGTCGAAGACGACAACATCGTGCGCATGTTGATTGTCGACGTGCTGGAGGAACTGGAATACGAGGTACTGGAGGCAGAAGGTGGCGAAGAGGCGCTTAAGCTCCTGGAGGAGAAGGACCGTTCCATCGACCTGATGATGACGGATGTCAGCATGCTGCCCATGGACGGTCGCGAGTTGGCAACAAAAGCACGCGAAGTGCGCCCCGGACTCCCCATCCTGTTCGCCAGCGGCTACGCCGAAAGCATCGACGTGCCAGAAGGCATGAGCGTCATCGGCAAACCGTTCTCCATCGATCAATTGCGCGACAAGGTCCAAAAGATTCTTTCTTGAGCGCGGACGCATTGTTGGTCACTATCGGCGCCCCGCGCGCCGACTGCGCCTGAAAATGTTCCAAGGATTGCCCGTCATGCCTCACCCCACCACCAAAGTCCTGGTTATCGGCTACGTCTGGCCCGAGCCACGCTCATCGGCGGCCGGCGGGCATGTCATGCAACTGCTCGAAGCCTTTCTCGAACAAGGCTGGGACATCACCTTCAGCAGCCCCGCCAGACCCGGTGAGAACCGCGCCGACCTGATTGGCCTGGGCATCCGGGAAGTACCGATCGAGCTCAATAGCAGCAGTTTTGATGTGTTTATCAGTGAGCTGGCGCCGGATATCGTCCTGTTCGACCAATTCATGATGGAAGAGCAGTTTGGCTGGCGGGTCGAAAAGCACTGCCCCGACGCCCTGCGCGTGCTCGAAACCTCGGATCTGCAAAGCCTGCGTCATGCACGGCATCAGCGCCTGAAAGACCGCTTGAAGTCCGATGAGTCCTCCCAGGACTTCAGCGACCTGTTCGCCCCTGCCTTGCGCGAGGAATTCGAGCTGATGGCGGACACTGACATGGCAAGGCGGGAAATTGCAGCCCTCTTGCGTTGCGACCTGAACCTGATGGTATCTGAGTTCGAGATCGAGCTGCTGGTGGAACACTTCAAGGTGCCCCGCGAGCTGTTGCTCTGGTGCCCGTTGATGCTGGACTTGCCGACCGAGCCGTTCGTGCCCTTCGAAGACCGAGCGCATTTTCTCAGCATCGGCAATTTCCGCCACGCACCGAACTGGGACGCCGTGCTCTGGATGAAAAACGCCATATGGCCACTGATTCGCCAACGATTGCCGGGTGCGCAGCTGCATCTCTACGGGGCCTACACCCCGCCCAAGGCAGCGGCACTGCATAATCCAGCCCAAGGGTTTCATATCATGAACTGGGCCGAGGACGCCTTGCAGGTCATGTCCGCGGCACGTATCTGCCTGGCGCCGCTGCGTTTCGGCGCCGGCATCAAGGGCAAGCTGATCGAAGCCATGCTATGCGGCACACCCAGTATCACCACGCCCATAGGTGCCGAAGCCATGCACGGCGGCATGCCCTGGCCCGGGGTGATCGCGCAAAGCGCCGAGGCCATCGCCGAAGCCGCCGTACAGCTGTATACCGACCAGGCGCGCTGGACCCATGCCCAGGGGGCCGGGTTGGCCTTGCTCGCGGAACGTTTTCGCAGGCAGGTCCACGGCCCTGCCTTGATTGACATTATCAATGCCTGCCGCGTCGACCTTGCGCGGCGCCGTCGGGACAATTTCACCGGCAGCATGCTCCGCCACCACCAGCACAAGAGCACCCAGTACATGTCCCAATGGATCGAGGAAAAGAACCGCAACAGCTGACTCCATCGTCGCTCCGAGGGCTGGAACCCGGGCGGCGAAGGGGGCATTATCCAGCGGCGATAACAACAAAAGCGCCAAACCCATGACCCGCACAGCCAGAGTCACCGACCCTTCCTATGAGTTGATGGACGACCACAACGGGCTGTCCATCATCTACCGCCAGCACGGTTTTCCCTGTCCGCTGGTGCGCTGGCATTTCCACAAGGAATACGAGCTGCACCTGATCGTCGCCAGCTCGGGCAAGGTTTTCATTGGCGATTACATCGGCAATTTCTCCCCGCAATCGCTGTTCCTCACCGGCCCCAACCTGCCCCATAACTGGATCAGCCAGGTCGCCGAGGACGAAGTGGTGGCCAAGCGCGACATGCTGGTGAATTTCACCGATGAGCTGTTCGAAAGTGGGCACCAGGTATTTACCGAACTCAAGACGCTCGCGCCGCTGCTCGAACGCGCTCAACACGGCATCGAGTTTCGCTGCAAGCGCACCGTCCGCCAGGCCATGACCTTGATGCAGCGCATCGCCGACGCGCAGGGCATGAGCCGGCTCGGCTACTTTTTCATCCTGATGGAGCTGTTGGCCAGCTGCGATGACTATCAATTGCTCTCTGGCGCCACCGCCCCACAAGCGGCTGATGAGCACAGCATCGACCGCACCAACCGCGCGGTGGACTATATTTTTGCCCACTACGCCCGGGAATTGCCCCTGGAAGAAGTGGCCGAGCACCTGGGGATGAAACCCACCTATTTCAGCCGGGTGTTCAAGCAAGCCACCGGGCGTTGCTTCATCGAGTTCGTCAATCGGCTGCGCATCAGCAAATCCTGCGAGCTGCTCGCCGACGGCGACAAGCCGGTGACGGATGTGTGCTTTGAGTCGGGCTTTAACAATATTTCCAACTTCAACCGACGCTTCCAGCAACTCAAGGGCATGACGCCTTCCCATTATCGGCGGCTGGCGGTGCAGCGGTTGACCGAGCAGAACCAGGGCTGAATTTTCACCGCCCCCCGTGGCGAGGGAGCTTGCTCCCGCTGGGCCGGGCTGGCGCTCCAGCGCGAAGCGGCCCCAAAATGGGGCTGCTGCGCAGCCCAGCGGGAGCAAGCTCCCTCGCCACAGGTTTTTCGCGAATTTCACTCAGTGCAAAAAAGTATCAGTAAAAGTGCGACGGATGATTTGTCATGCCGTCCATTGAGGGCTGTAATCAGCGCACATTCTTCCTCTCATCCGGAAGACACAAAAACAATAACTGTCCTTCTGCAGCCCGTGGGCGCGGAAAAGGAGTGCGCGATGAAACCTTCGGTAAAAGCTCTGCTTGTCTCCACCTGCATGACCCTCAGCAGCGTCAGTTTCGGCGCACAAACCCTTACCATTGCCACCGTCAACAACAGCGACATGATCCGCATGCAAAAGCTTTCGAAGACCTTCGAGGCCGAGCACCCGGACATCAAGCTGAACTGGGTGGTGCTTGAAGAAAACGTCCTGCGCCAGCGCCTGACCACCGACATCGCCACCCAGGGCGGTCAGTTCGACGTGCTGACCATTGGCATGTACGAAGCCGCACTCTGGGGTGCCAAAGGCTGGTTGGAACCGATGAAAGACCTGCCGGCCGCCTATGACCTGGACGACATTTTCCCGTCCGTGCGCGATGGCTTGTCGGTAAAGGGTTCGCTATACGCCCTGCCGTTCTATGCCGAAAGCTCGATCACTTACTACCGCACGGACCTGTTCAAGGACGCCGGGCTGACCATGCCCGAGCACCCGACCTGGACCCAGATCGGAGAGTTCGCGCAAAAACTCACCGACAAATCCAAGGAACAATATGGCCTGTGTCTGCGGGGCAAGGCCGGTTGGGGCGAGAACATGGCGCTGATCACGACCCTGGCCAACGGCTTTGGCGCGCGCTGGTTCGATGAGAAGTGGCAGCCGCAATTCAATGGACCCGAGTGGAAGGACGCCCTGAACTTCTACGTCGACAACATGAAGAAATCCGGCCCACCGGGCGCTTCCAGCAACGGTTTCAACGAAAACCTGGCCCTGTTCAACAGCGGCAAGTGCGCGGTCTGGGTCGATGCCAGCGTCGCGGGCTCGTTCGTGACCGACAAGACCCAGAGCAAGGTGGCCGATCACGTAGGCTTCACCTTCGCGCCCCACGAGAAAACCGAAAAAGGCACCTCGTGGATGTACTCCTGGTCGCTGGCGATCCCGGCCAGTTCCAAAGCCAAGGAAGCCGCCAAAGTGTTTACGACTTGGGCAACGTCCAAGGAGTACGGCCAGTTGGTCGCCAAGACTGATGGCATTGCCAACGTACCACCGGGCACCCGCGCCTCCACTTACAGCGACGAGTACATGAAGGCCGCGCCGTTTGCCAAGGTAACGCTGGAATCGTTGAAAGTCGCCGACCCGAAAGCCCCCACCCTCAAGCCTGTGCCCTACATCGGCATCCAGTTGGTCACCATTCCCGAGTTCCAGGCCATCGGCACCCAGGTAGGCAAGTTCTTCTCGGGCGCACTGACCGGCCAGCAGACCGTGGACCAGGCGTTGACCGCCGCGCAATCCACCACCGAACGCGAGATGAAGCGCGCCGGGTATCCCAAGTAAAGGCCTGTAGGTATCCATTTGTGGCGAGGGAGCTTGCTCCCGCTGGCGGGCGAAGCCCGCCCTGGCGATCTGAAAGATTGCCTATCGATATGGGTCCGCTACGCGGTCCAGCGGGAGCAAGCTCCCTCGCCACAGGGAAACGCGTCGCATAAGAGTAAGCACTCATGAATACCTCAACAACGACAGTCAAAGCCCCCATCGAAATAGCCCCGCCGGCCCGCAAGATCCGCCTGGCCAACCCCGGCTGGTTCCTGGTCAGCCCTTCGGTCGCCTTGTTGCTGCTGTGGATGATTGTGCCCCTGGGCATGACCGTCTACTTCTCGATGATCCGCTACAACCTGCTGTACCCCGGCGAAAACGAATTCGTCGGGCTGGAAAACTTCACCTATTTCCTGACCGACTCGGGCTTCATGCCCGGCGCCACCAATACCCTGTTGCTGGTGGGCAGCGTGCTGTTGATCAGTATCGTCCTCGGGGTGTTGATCAGCGCGTTGCTGGAGGCCAGCGAGTTTTTTGGGCGCGGCATCGTCCGCGTGCTGCTGATCTCGCCGTTTTTCATCATGCCCACGGTCGGTGCGCTGATTTGGAAAAATCTGATTTTCCATCCAGTCTCCGGGATCCTCGCTTCGGTGTGGAAGCTCTTCGGCGCCCAACCGGTGGATTGGCTGGCGCACTACCCGCTGCTGTCGATCATCATCATCGTCAGCTGGCAATGGCTGCCCTTCGCGATCCTGATCCTGATGACCGCCATGCAGTCCCTGGACCAGGAACAGAAAGAAGCTGCCCGCCTGGACGGCGCCGGCCCCATCGCGATTTTCTGGCACTTGACCCTGCCACACCTGGCCCGCCCGATTGCCGTGGTGGTGATGATCGAAACCATTTTCCTGCTGTCGGTGTTCGCCGAGATCTTCACCACCACCAACGGTGGCCCTGGTTATGCCTCGACCAACCTTGCGTACCTGATCTACAACCAGGCACTGGTGCAGTTCGATGTCGGCATGGCGTCGGCCGGCGGGCTGATTGCCGTGGTCATCGCCAACATCGCCGCCATCATCCTGGTCCGGATGATCGGCAAAAACCTCACCGACAAGCACTGAGGCCGTCGCCATGACTCTTCAACAATCCCGTCGACTGCAAAGCCTGCTGTTGGGCACGCTGGCCTGGGCCATCGCGATCCTGATCTTTTTCCCGATTTTCTGGATGGTGCTGACCAGCTTCAAGACCGAAATCGACGCCTTCGCCACGCCGCCGCAGTTCATCTTCGCGCCGACGCTGGAGAACTACCTGCACATCAACGAGCGCAGCAACTACTTCAGCTTCGCCTGGAACTCAGTGGTGATCTCCTTCAGCGCCACTGCTCTTTGCCTGCTGATCGCGGTGCCGGCGGCCTACTCCATGGCGTTCTACGAAACCCAGCGCACCAAAGGCACGCTGCTGTGGATGCTTTCCACCAAGATGCTGCCGCCGGTGGGCGTACTGATGCCGATCTACCTGCTGGCCAAGCAATTTGGCCTGCTGGACACGCGCCTTGCGCTGATCATCATCTACACGCTGATCAACCTGCCGATCGTGGTCTGGATGATTTACACCTATTTCAAGGACATCCCTCGCGACATCCTCGAAGCCGCGCGGCTGGACGGCGCCACCTTGTGGCAGGAAATGGTTCGTGTGCTGCTGCCCATCGCCAAGGGCGGGCTGGCGTCTACCGTGCTGCTGTCGCTGATCCTGTGCTGGAACGAGGCGTTCTGGTCGCTGAACCTCACCTCGTCCAAAGCGGCGCCGCTGACTGCCTTGATCGCCTCTTACTCCAGCCCGGAAGGCCTGTTCTGGGCCAAATTGTCCGCCGTCTCGACCCTGGCCTGCGCGCCGATCCTGATCTTCGGCTGGATCAGCCAGAAACAACTGGTGCGCGGCTTGTCCTTCGGCGCGGTGAAATAACGCGCCTTACACAGTTATCAGAAGTGGAGGCCCATCATCATGGCCAACCTGAAAATCAAGAATCTGCAAAAAGGCTTCGAAGGTTTCTCCATCATCAAGGGCATCGACCTTGAAGTGAACGACCGCGAGTTCGTGGTGTTCGTCGGCCCGTCGGGCTGCGGCAAGTCCACGCTGCTGCGGTTGATCGCCGGCCTTGAAGAAGTCAGCGACGGCACCATCGAACTGGACGGCCGCGACATCACTGAAGTCAGCCCGGCCAAGCGCGACCTGGCGATGGTGTTCCAGACCTACGCCCTTTACCCGCACATGAGCGTGCGCAAGAACATGTCCTTCGCCCTGGACTTGGCCGGCGTGCCCAAGGCCGACGTCGAGAAGAAAGTCAACGAAGCGGCGCGCATCCTCGAACTGGGGCCGATGTTGGAGCGCAAGCCCAAGCAACTGTCCGGTGGACAGCGCCAGCGCGTGGCGATCGGCCGGGCCATCGTGCGCAATCCGAAGATTTTTCTGTTCGACGAACCGCTGTCCAACCTCGACGCCGCCCTGCGGGTGCAGATGCGTTTGGAATTGGCGCGTCTGCACAAGGAACTGCAAGCGACGATGATCTACGTGACCCACGACCAGGTCGAAGCCATGACTCTGGCCGACAAGGTCGTCGTGCTCAACAGCGGGCGCGTCGAGCAGGTGGGCTCGCCTCTGGAGCTGTACCATCAGCCGGCGAACCTGTTCGTCGCCGGGTTCCTCGGAACGCCGAAGATGGGCTTCCTCAAGGGCAAGGTCACCGGTCTGCACGACCAGGGTTGTGAAGTGCTGCTGGACGCCGGCACTCGCATCAGCCTGCCGCGAATTGGCTCGAACTTGAGCATCGGCGGCGCGGTAACCCTGGGGATTCGCCCGGAGCACCTTAACCTGGCCCAGCCGGGCGATTGCACGCTGCGGGTGACCGCCGATGTCAGCGAGCGCCTGGGCAGCGACACCTTCTGTCACGTCATCACCGCTTCCGGCGAAGCCCTGACCATGCGCGTGCGCGGTGACCTGGCGAGCCGATTCGGCGAGCAACTGGACCTGCACCTGGACGCCGAACACTGCCACTTATTCGATGCCGAGGGCGTAGCGGTTTCCCGCGCGCTGCGCGCTGCCGCCTGATTGCCGAGATTTTGCGATGAAACTCAACCGACAGAACCTGCACAACCTCAACGCAGAGGTCGTCCTGCCCGCTTATAACCTGGACGACCGGCGCCAAGGCATCGCCCACATCGGTGTCGGTGGCTTCCACCGTGCGCACCAGGCGTATTACACCGATGCATTGATGAACACCGGCGAAGGCCTCGACTGGGCCATTTGCGGCGTAGGCCTGCGCCCCGAAGATCGCCGCGCCCGGGACGACCTGGCCGGCCAGGATTTCCTGTTCACCCTCTATGAACTGGGCGACACCGACGACACCGAAGTCCGGGTGATCGGTGCCATCACCGACATGCTGCTGGCCGAAGACAGCGCCCAGGCATTGATCGACAAACTGGCCGACCCGCAGATCCGCATCGTCTCGCTGACCATCACCGAAGGTGGCTACTGCATCGACGACAGCAACGGCGAGTTCATGGCCCACCTGCCGCAGATCCAGCACGACCTGGCCCACCCCGACGCGCCGAAGACCGTGTTTGGATTTCTGTGCGCAGCCCTGGCCAAGCGCCGCGCCGAGGGGACGCCGGCGTTTACCTTGATGTCTTGCGATAACCTGCCCCACAACGGCGCGGTGACGCGCAAGGCGCTGCTGGCCTTCGCCGCGCTGCGTGATCCGGCGCTGGGGCAATGGATTGACCGCAACGTGAGTTTCCCCAACGCCATGGTCGACCGCATCACCCCGATGACCAGTGGCGCCCACCGCTTGCAGTTGCATGACGAGCATGGCATCGATGACGCTTGGCCGGTGGTATGCGAGCCGTTCGTGCAGTGGGTATTGGAAGACAAGTTCGTCAACGGTCGCCCGGCCTGGGAGAATGTCGGCGTGCAATTTACCGACGACGTTTCGCCTTACGAAGAAATGAAGATCAAGCTGCTCAACGGCAGCCATCTCGCCCTGACCTACCTGGGCTTCCTCAAGGGTTATCGCTTCGTCCACGAAACCATGAACGACCCGTTGTTCGTGCGCTACATCCGCGCCTACATGGACTTGGACGTCACGCCCCAACTGGCGCCCGTACCCGGCATCGATCTGACGCTGTACAAGGACACCCTGGTGGAGCGCTTCTCCAACCAGGCCATCGCCGACCAACTGGAACGGGTGTGTTCGGATGGCTCGTCGAAATTTCCGAAGTTCACCGTACCGACCCTCAATCGCCTGATTGCCGACGGCGGCGAGACCCGCCGCGCGGCGTTGGTGGTGGCGGCCTGGGCGGTGTATCTGAAGGGTGTGGACGAAAATGGCGCGGTCTATTCAATTCCCGACCCTCGCGCGGCTTTCTGCCAGGCGCTGGTGGCTGACGATGCCCTGGTGACCCAGCGGATGTTGGAAGTAGAAGAAATCTTCGGCACGGCTATACCTCGCTCACCTGAATTCGTGGCAGCCTTCGAATGGTGTTGCAACAGCTTGCGCGAGCATGGGGTAACGCGGACGCTTGAGCGAGTGCTGGCGGATCAAGACTAGGTACGGCCCGCCTTTCGTGGCGAGGGAGCTTTCTCCCTCGCCACAGGTTTTGTATGTCCCTGACGATAATCTGATGCTGATCCGAGGATTTCCATGGCAAACCAACAACTGTTCCTGGGCATCGACTGCGGCACCCAAGGCACCAAGGCGCTGATCCTCGACGCGGCCAGCGGCCAGGTACTCGGCCTGGGCGCCGCGGCCCACAGCATGATCAGCGGTGCCAACGGCCGCCGTGAACAAGAGCCCCAGCAGTGGCTCGACGCATTCACCCAGGCGACGCACCAGGCATTGGCCGCCGCCGGGGTCGATGGCCAGGCGATTCTCGGCATCGGCGTGTCCGGGCAGCAGCATGGCTTGGTGCTGCTGGATGACCAAGGCCAGGTCCTGCGCCCGGCCAAGCTTTGGTGCGACACCGAGACCACCCCGGAAAACGATCGGCTGCTGGCGCACCTGGGCGGTGAAAGCGGCAGCCTCGAACGCCTCGGCGTTGTGATCGCGCCGGGCTATACGGTATCCAAATTGCTCTGGACCCAAGAGCAGCACCCCCAGGTCTTCGAGCGCATCGCCAGCGTCCTGCTGCCCCACGACTTCCTCAACCACTGGCTCACCGGTCGCCATTGCAGCGAATATGGCGACGCCTCGGGTACGGGTTATTTCAACGTACGCACCCGTCAATGGGACGTGGCGCTGTTGCGGCATATCGACCCCAGCGGCCGGCTGCAATCGGCTTTGCCCGAATTGATCGAGGCTCACCACCCTGTCGGCAGGATCCTACCGGAGATCGCCGCGCACCTGGGGCTGAACCCCGAGGCGGTGGTGTCCAGCGGTGGCGGAGACAACATGATGGGCGCCATCGGCACCGGCAACATCCAGCCCGGCGTGATTACCATGAGCCTCGGGTCCTCCGGCACCGTGTACGCCTATGGAGCGGAGCCTACCGTCAGTCCGCAGCCATCGGTAGCGACCTTTTGTTCCTCCAGCGGCGGCTGGCTGCCGCTGATCTGCACCATGAACCTGACCAACGCCACCGGGGCCGTGCGCGAGCTGCTGGACCTGGACATCGACACCTTCAACACCCTGGTATCCCAGGCACCGATCGGCGCCGAGGGCGTCTGCATGCTGCCATTCCTCAACGGTGAACGTGTCCCCGCCCTGCCCCACGCCACTGGCGCCCTGCTGGGCCTGACGACCACCAACCTGAGCCGGGCCAACCTGTGCCGCGCGGTGGTCGAAGGCACGACATTCGGCCTGCGCTACGGCCTGGACCTGTTGCGTGCCAATGGCCTCAAGGCCCAGAGCATCCGCCTGATCGGCGGCGGCTCGAAGAGCGCGGTCTGGCGGCAGATCGTCGCGGATATCATGGACACCACCGTCATCTGCACCGAGCAGAGCGAGGCGGCGGCCCTGGGTGGGGCAATCCAGGCTGCATGGTGCCATGGCGGCGCACAAGAACCCCTGGCCGATCTGTGCGAACGCTGCGTCACGCTCGACCCGGCCAGCGAAACCCGCCCCGTCACCGAGCATGTCGCGGCGTCGCAACACGCCTACGAACGTTACCGGCAACACGTCGCAACCCTTTGAGAGCAGGCAATTATGTATTTGGTGTGTGGTGAAGCGCTGTTTGATTTCTTCAGCGCAAATGAAGCACGAACCCCGGCTTCCCAAGTGAATTACAAAGCGATTGCCGGCGGCTCGCCCTTCAACGTGGCGGTGGGGCTGCGGCGGTTGGGGGTCGAATCAGCGCTGTTTACCGGGCTTTCCGCCGACTATCTGGGTCGTCGTCTGCACCAAGTGCTGGTCGACGAAGGCGTCAGCACCCGGTTCACCCACGACTTCGATGTGCCAACGACCTTGGCGATGGTAGCTGTCGGGGCCAACGGCTCGCCGCATTACAGCTTCCGTGGCGAAGGCTGCGCGGACCGCCAACTGAGCCTCGACCATCTGCCGACCCTGGGCCCGGAGGTGCGCGGTTTGCACGTCGGCTCGTTTTCCCTCGTGGTGCAACCCGTTGGCGATACATTGCTGGCGCTCGTGCAACGCGAGAGCGGCAAACGCCTGATCAGCCTGGACCCGAACGTGCGGCTCAACCCGCAACCGGATATCGAGCTCTGGCGCTCGCGAATAGCGACACTGGTGCCGTACGCCGACCTGATCAAAGTCAGTGACGAGGACTTGAGCCTTCTTTATCCCGACCGCGATCCACAGGATGTCATCGCGGGTTGGCTGGAACACCGCTGCCAACTGGCGTTCCTGACCCGTGGGGGCCAGGGCGCGACGGTGTTCAGCCGTCAGCATGGCGTATGGTCGTTGCCCGCTCGCCCAGTCGAGATAGCCGACACGGTGGGCGCAGGCGATACGTTCCAGGCGGCGTTGATCGCTTGGCTGACCGAACAGCGATTGGATAATGTGGAGGGTTTGCATTCGCTGGACGCTGGGCAAATCGGCAAGATGCTCGACTTCGCGATGCGCGCTGCTGCGTTGACCTGCGCCAAAACCGGACCGGATTTGCCGTACCGCCAGCAGCTTGATTAGAAAGGAATGACTCGACGCCGGGTTCGAACACATCGGACCCGGGCGTCAGGCTTGCTTAGGTTGGGCTGGGGCTAGCGCCCGTTCATTCGGTGCTGCTGATGAAAATAATTGCCTGAACCGTGACCGTGATCCAGTTCAGTACGCAGCTCGGCAATCAGATCATTGATCGCCCGGCAGCCCGTGAGCTTGGTGGCATCGATGTCGCTCTTGACCAGTGCTACGCGATCGGTTTCATGATCGTCGTAGATCTTGACGGTCATGGACAAGTCCGGTGACAAGGTGCATTGCGACCGCTTGGGCAGCAGGCTGCTTTCGATGATGTTTCGCATTTCGAGGGCAGATAAAAACATGGCAACTCTCTCCTGTTGAGCCAGCCAATTCATGTTCACGACGGCGGTATTTTCGTCCGTTTCTTCCCTGCGGACTGGACTGTGAATGCCGTGCCGTTCGTTCATTTTGGCGTTTTCTGGTGTTGGGGCCCGTAGATCGGGCTCCTGTATTTACCCGCAATTAATATGCCCATATCTGAATACTTCCAGACTGTTACAAATCAATGATTTAGCCAGTAATGCCCCTGGAAGGACCGTGCAAAATGCATGGCGAGGGCCTTTCTTCCATGCAAACTGCAATCAGTCAGTTCGACTTGCCACGCTCAGAGTAGCCACTGTTTCGACTTCATGGCCGGGCGTCCGTCGGCTGATTCAAAAAAGTTCGCCTGACGGTTCAACATCAAGCGATTTCCACGGCAGCACGTTCCGCCACGTGGCGCAAGCTGTCGAAGTTGATGTTGGCGCCAGAATCGATAGCAACGAACGTTTGCCCTTGCGCTCCGCTTTGCGCCACGTGTTGCTTGATTCCCGCTACCGCCAGTGCACCGGAGGGCTCGGTGATCGAACGTGTATCGTCATAAATATCTCTGATCGCCGAGCAGAGCTGGTCATTGGTCACGGTGATCACATCATCGACACAGAAGCGACAGATATCGAAACCGTGGGCGCCGATCTGCGCCACCGCCACACCATCGGCAAAAGTGCCCACGCTGGGGAGCGTCACCCGCGCATCCGCTGCCAGCGCGGCTTGAAGACAGGCGGAGTGTTCTGATTCAACGCCGATGATGCGGACTTCGGGGCGTAGATATTTGACGTACGCCGCCACCCCGGCGATCAGCCCTGCGCCGCCCACTGGAACGAAAATCGCGTCCAATCGGCCTGGGTGCTGGCGCAGGATCTCCATCGCAACGGTTCCCTGCCCGGCGATAACATCCGGATCGTCGAACGGCGAAACGAACTCCCGCCCGCTACGGCGAGCCAGTTCCAACGCGAACGCCAAGGCAAACGGGAAACTTTCACCGTGCAACAACGCCTCGGCACCTCGGCTGCGTACACCCGCGACTTTCAACTGCGGCGTGGTTTGCGGCATCACAATGCAGGCCGAAATGCCCAGCTCCCGCGCCGCCAGCGCCACGCCCTGGGCATGATTGCCCGCCGAGGCGGTGATGACCCCACGGCTGCGCTGCTCCGGGGTCAGTTGCACCAACTTGTTGTAAGCACCGCGGATCTTGAAGGAAAAGGTCGGCTGCAGATCTTCACGCTTGAGCAGGATCTGATTGCCGAGGGCCTGGGATAGCGCGGGTGCCGCCTGCAACGGTGTGGCCACCGCCAGCTCGTAGACCGGGGCGGCAAGGATCCTTTTTACATACTGTTCCAGCAAATCCAGCTCGGCACTGGTCGGGGTCATGGCGGTCTCCTGGTTCTGAAGAAGCCCTGGAGACAGAAAGAAAAAACCCGCCTCTAGGGCGGGTTCGGTGCAGCCGTCAGCTAGCCCGCCAATCAGGAATGGCGGTAATAATGCTTGGCTGGCTGCGCAATACGGTGGAAGTCATGGCTGGAAATTAGCCGCGACGAAGCGGTAAGTCAACGGAAATCAAGTCGCTGCAATCTTGTGGCGAAGGGGTGAATCCCCTCGCCACAACTTTAGTTTCATCGCATCGCGATTACTTCAGTCCGACCTTGTACAACGCGCCGTCATCTTCGTCCGTCAATACGTAGAGGAAACCATCCGGGCCCTGGCGAACATCGCGGATGCGCTCCTTGAGCTCTCCCAGCAAGCGCTCTTCATGAACGACCTTGTCACCTTCGAACTCCAGGCGAATCAGGTCCTTGGACACCAGCGCGCCGATAAACGCGTTGCGCTGCCAAGGCTTGAAACGATCGTTGTCGTAGAACGCCATGCCGCTGAGCCCCGGCGATACCTGCCAGACGTGGTGCGGCCCTACGGTGCCTTCGACAGTCTTGCCCTGGGCCTCGGGAATCGGCGCGCCGGAATAGTTGTCGCCATGGGTCGCCAACGGCCAGCCATAGTTCTTGCCTCGCTCGATGATGTTCATCTCGTCACCACCCTTGGGACCGTGCTCGTTTTCCCACAACGTGCCGTTCCAGGGGTTCAGCGCAGCGCCTTGGGGGTTACGAATGCCGTATGACCAGATCTCCGGGCGTACGTTTTTCTGGCCGACGAAGGGGTTGTCGTCAGGCACCTTGCCGTCGGGGTAGACCCGCACGATCTTGCCCTGCAGCTTGTCCAGGTCCTGGGCGGTGGCACGGTCGTTGTTCTCCCCAAGCGTAATGAAGAGATAGCCATCCCGGTCGAACACCAGGCGGGAACCGAAGTGGTTGCCAGTGGAGAGCTTGGGCTGCTGTCGGAAAATCACGTCGAAGCCGTCAAGGCTTTTCAAGTCCTTGGACAATTGCCCCCGGCCCACGGCAGTGCCGGCCTTGCCGTCCTCCCCGGCCTCGGCGTAGGACAGGTAGATCGTGCGGTCCTGCTTGAAGTCCGGAGACAGCACCACATCCAGCAAACCGCCCTGCCCCTTGGCCCAGACCTGCGGAACACCGTTCAGCGGTGCAGACAATCTTCCATCGGTGCTAACCCACCGCAGGTTGCCGGCGCGCTCCGTCACCAGCATGCCTTGCTGGTCAGGCAGGAACGCCACGGACCAAGGGTGCTCGAGCCCCCTGGCTACCGTCGTGACTTCGAGGGTGCCCTCCTCGCTCTTCAATGCCTGGACTTGCGCGGCGAAGACCGGCGTGGCGAGGACCACCATGGCGCTGGCAAACAGGGTGGCCCGGAATGTTTTACGCAACATGCACACTTCCTTCTGTGGTGACGTGGATCAGGACGGCGCCTCAGCGATTGCCGTTGTTCGTGTTCCTGGGGGGTGTCGGAGATTCGATCGTCGGCCGTGGCGAACCGGCTGGCGAGCCAGCCCGAGGATAGCCGTTGCCGATACCGCCATTTTCCAGGGTCGGGGGCCGCGGCACCGGCACCGTCGGGTTGCTGCGAATGGTTGGCACGTTGGGCTGGGTGCCCTGCATGCTGTTGGGGTTGGCCCGGCGGATCGGGCTGTTGTACGGATTGTTGTTGCCTGGCACGTTCTGCGCTAGCAACACGGGCCCGGTGACCGGGGTAACGGCCTGGGCCGTGGCGCTCATGAAAAGCGCTATCAAGGCGAGCACCCGCCTGTTCATGGAAACCTCCCTGCAACACGAGACGATACCGGCATATCGAAAGCACGCTACGCCGCAGGTTCGTTGTTGTTAAGCGAAATATCCCACTGAAGATGTAACGAGGCATCTCCGCCTGCGTCCTCCCATGGACGTCAACCGCAGCCAGCCGGCGCCCGGCGGAAACTTTTCCCAAGCCAGTGGGGTCACCAGAGAGACCACTCACCGGTAAGGAAAAATGCACCATGGCACGGGCAATCTGGAAAGGCGCAATCAGTTTCGGACTGGTCCACATTCCCGTGGCGCTGGTGTCGGCCACAGCGTCCCAAGGCGTGGATTTCGACTGGCTGGACAAACGCAGCATGGATCCGGTGGGGTACAAGCGTGTCAACAAGGTCACCGGCAAGGAAGTGACCAAGGATGACATCGTCAAAGGCGTGCAGTACCAGAAGGGTCAATACGTGCTGATCAGCGAGGAGGAAATTCGCGCAGCCCACCCCAAGTCCACCCAGACCATCGACATTTTCTCTTTTGTCGACAGCGAGAAGATCCCGCTACAGAACATCGACAAGCCTTATTTTCTGGCGCCGGACAAGCGAGGCGGCAAGGTCTATGCGCTGCTGCGCGAGACCCTGCTCAAGACCAACAAAGTCGCCCTGGCGAATGTGGTGCTTCATACCCGCCAGCACCTGGCGGCGCTCATGCCGCTGGAATCGGCCCTGGTGCTGGTGATGCTGCGCTGGCCTGCCGAAGTCCGCGAACTCGATGTACTGGAACTGGGCGACGAAGTGACCAACCCCACGTTGGCGAAAGGCGAACTGGAGATGGCCAAACGCCTGGTGCAAGACATGAGTGGTGACTGGGAGCCCCAGGAGTACCGCGACAGTTTCCAGGAAAAAATCATGGAGCTGGTGGAGAAAAAGGCCACCGAAGGCCGGCTCGAAGCGGTGGAAACCGACCCTGGCGAAGAACAGCGCAAGACCGCCGACGTCATCGACCTTACCGAACTGCTCAAGCGCAGCCTTGGCGGCAAGGGCAAGGCCCCGGAAAAACCAGCCGAAAAGACTGCGGCAAAATCGATCAAGACGCGTAAATCCGCTCCAGCTAAAAAAGCCACCAAGGCCTCCCAGGGCTAAACCCCGGGCGCCTGCAATACAAGGGAATCTGTCATGGCCAAGGCCGAGAGTGAATCTGCCCGTCTGTCCGATGTGGAAGCGGACCCAATAACGACTCGTACCCGTGCCCGACGGGGCGAACAGGTGGACAACGGCCGGCTCCCGGAACGTCTGTCACCACCGTTGGCCACGCCGGTGGAGCACCCACCGGCGGGTGAATGGCGTTATGAAGTCCAGTTCCACGGGTATCGACTCCTGGCGCGAATCGAGAACGGCGAAGTACGCCTGTTGAATCGCAGCCACACGGACTGGACCGAACGGCTCAGGCTGCACGCCGACGCCCTGGCGAAGCTGGACCTGGGTGACTGTTGGCTCGATGGGGAACTGGTGCTGCTCGACGACACCGGCCATTCCGACTTCCCTGCCCTGCGCCAGGCCTTCGAGATCGGTCGTAGCGTCGACATGGTCTACTTTCTTTTCGACGCGCCGTTTCTCAATGGGATCGACCTGCGCCAACAGCCGTTGGAAGAACGCCGCGCCGCACTCAAGAACGCCCTGAAGAACAACACCAGCAAGCGCCTGCGGTTTTCCGAGGCATTCTCCGCCAGCCAACACGACATCTTCGAAAGTGCCACCGCCCTTTCCTTGGACAGTGTGGTCGGCAAGCGCCTGGGCAGCCCCTATGTCTCCGGCCGCAATCCCGATTGGGTCAAGCTCAAATGTCGGCTGCGCCAGTGCTTCGTTATCGTGGGGTTCACCCGCCCGCAAGGCAAACGCAGCGGTTTTGGCGCACTGTTGCTGGCGGTCAACGGGCCGTCGGGGCTGGTGTACGCCGGTCGGGTCGGCACGGGCTTCAGCCAGTCCCAACTCAAGCAACTGCATGAACAACTCTGCGCCCAGGAGCGCGAAACCTCACCGCTGGACAAACCGCTCAGCGGCGCACAGGCACGCGGCGTGCATTGGGTCGAGCCGACGCAAGTCTGCGAAGTCGAATTCGCTGAATGGACCGGCGACGGCCTGGCCCGCCAGGCGGTATTCCTTGAGCTACCGGGCGACGGGCAAGCCAGTCGCGTTGTGCGCGAACAACCCATGCCGATAAAAGCGGCGGCCCCCAAGCCCAAGCGTCGGACCAAGGCCAACGCCGCCAAGGTCGACGGCGTGGTGATCACCCACCCCGACCGCGTCGTCGACAGCGTCAGCGGCGTGCAAAAAGCAGAGCTGGCGCAATACTACCTGGACATCGCGCCGTGGATCCTGCCCCACCTCAAGTTGCGCCCGGTCGCGCTTGTGCGGGCACCGGAGGGGATCGGCGAAGAACTGTTCTTCCAGAAACATGCCGACCGCCTGGAGATCCCTCATATCAAACAGCTGGACCCGGACCTGGACCCAGGCCATGCAGCGCTGATGGAGATCGACAGCGTCCATGCGCTGGTCGGCGCCGCGCAGATGGGTGCGGTGGAGTTGCACACCTGGACGGCGACCCATGACCGGATCGAGACACCCGACCTGTTCGTCCTGGACCTGGACCCCGACCCGTCGCTGCCCTGGAGCGCCATGCTGGAAGCGACACGCATGACCTTGTCGGTGCTTGACGAACTGGGCTTGCAAGGATTTCTCAAGACCAGCGGTGGCAAAGGCATGCACGTCATCGTGCCGATGGCGCGCAGCGAGGGGTGGGATGTCACCAAAGCCTTCGCCAAGGCCATCTCACAATTCCTGACCCGGCAGATGCCGCAACGAATCACCGCGACCATGGGGCCGAAGAACCGAGTGGGCAAGGTGTTTGTCGACTATCTGCGCAACGCCCGTGGCGCCAGCACCGTGGCCGCCTACTCGGTGCGCGCAAGACCAGGCCTGCCGGTTTCGGTCCCGATAGCACGGGACGAACTGGACGGCCTGCGCAACGCCCAGCAATGGGACATCCAGACGGCGCTGGAACGGGCCAAGGGCCTGGGCGCCGATCCGTGGGAAGGTTATAGCCATCGCCAGCGGATCACCACCAGGATGTGGACACAGCTGGAGGCTGAAAAGCCCGGTTCCTGAACCTTTCAGATCCAGACGAAAATAGCCAGCAGAGCGCCGAAGAACGCCCATTTCTGCAAGTAGTACAACTTGCGGTTGCGTTTCTTCAGCGCTTTGCCTTGCAGACGAATCTTGTACAACCGTGAAAACGCCCGGTTCAGGCCGCCAGTCTTGTCACCGGCATCGTTCGGCGCTCCAGCGGCGGACATCACGGTACGGCTGAACCAACGGTTGAACGCCGTGGCCCAACGGTACTTCATGGGCCGTTCCACGTCGCAGAACAAGATGATGCGGTTATCTGGCGTCGTGTTTTCGGCGTAATGGATGAACGTCTCGTCGAATATGACCGCCTCGCCGTCCCGCCAGTGATACGACTGGCCGTCGACATCGATGTAGCAACCGGCATCATTGGGCGTCTGCAGGCCCAGGTGGTAGCGATAGGAGCCGGCGTACGGATCACGATGTCGGACCAGTTTCGAGCCCGGCGGCAGTTCAGCGAACATGGCCGCCTTGATCGATCCGATGCCCTGCACCAGCTCGGTGGTGCGTGGGCACAGCTTCATGGCCGACGGATGGCTGTCGCCATACCACTTGAGATAGAAACGCTTCCAACCGGTTTTGAAAAAGGAGTTGAAGCCCACGTCGTCATATTGGTTCGAGCGCTTGATCTCGCCTGCTTGCAACAGGTTCTGACCCTCGGCGCGAATTTCTTCCCAATGGGCCTGCAACGGGCTCAGGTCCGGGAACTCGCCTGGGCTGAGGAACGGCTTGTTGGGGAATTTCGAGCACAGGTAGAGCAGGCAATTGACCGGCGCGAGGAAGGACGAGTGGTCGCTCAGCTGGCGTCCGAGCTTATGCCGCACGCGCCCACGCAGATGCACATAGCCGATGGAGAGGATATAGATCGCAACGATGATGAGCTTCACGGAGTCCGTCACAATGCAAGAGTTGACAGGCGGCGTCTCCTGGCCAGCCAAGCGGCGAGGTAGAGGGCGTCGAGTGAGATGGCATTTTAGCCAGACTTTGTAACTGAAAGTTATCCTCAGTTGTGAAAAACTGTCTCGCCCGGGCAATACCCTATCGTTAACGCGTCCAGATCAGTACAATCGCCGCCCAATATCACGCGCCCCCTTTTGGCCGATGCCGGAAAACCGACCTCGGCGCCTATCCATTCGGGCGAGGCGCTCCGTATGCAGCTGTCCTCTTATGCCGGATGGACCCTTGCGCTTGCGACCGCGAAGCTTCCAGCGCGGTGCGGATCGGCGCAAACAGGTACTGAACAGGTACTGCCGCACCCTTAGCTACTCTGAATGTTCCGCAGGATAAACCTTTGATTTCTACAGCTAACATCACGATGCAGTTCGGCGCCAAGCCGCTGTTCGAAAACGTCTCTGTCAAATTTGGCGCGGGTAACCGCTACGGCCTGATCGGTGCCAACGGTTGCGGTAAGTCGACCTTCATGAAAATCCTCGGCGGCGACCTCGAGCCATCCGGCGGCCAGGTGATGCTGGAGCCGAACGTGCGCCTGGGTAAACTGCGCCAGGACCAGTTCGCCTACGAGCAATTCACCGTGATCGATACCGTGATCATGGGCCACGAAGAGCTGTGGAAGGTCAAGGCCGAGCGCGACCGCATTTATTCGCTGCCGGAGATGACCGAAGAAGACGGCATGGCCGTGGCCGAGCTCGAAACCGAGTTCGCCGAGATGGACGGCTACACCGCCGAATCCCGCGCCGGTGAACTGCTGCTGGGCCTGGGCATTCCCCTGGAACAGCATTTCGGCCCGATGACCGAAGTCGCCCCAGGCTGGAAGCTGCGTGTGTTGCTCGCCCAGGCATTGTTCTCCGATCCGGAAGTGCTGTTGCTCGACGAACCGACCAACCACCTGGACATCAACACCATCCGTTGGCTGGAAAACATCCTCACGGCGCGTAACAGCACCATGATCATCATTTCCCACGACCGGCACTTCCTCAACAGCGTCTGCACCCACATGGCCGACCTGGACTACGGTGAGCTGCGCCTGTTCCCAGGCAACTACGACGAATACATGATCGCGGCCACCCAGTCCCGCGAGCAGTTGCTGTCGGACAACGCCAAGAAGAAAGCCCAGATCGCCGAATTGCAGACGTTCGTCAGCCGGTTCTCGGCCAACGCCTCGAAAGCCAAGCAGGCCACTTCCCGCGCCAAGCAGATCGACAAGATCCAGCTGGCCGAGGTCAAGCCATCGAGTCGCGTCAGCCCGTTCATCCGCTTCGAACAGACCAAGAAGCTGCACCGCCAGGCCGTGACCATCGAGCGCATGTCCAAGGGCTTCGACGGCAAGACGCTGTTCAAGAACTTCAGCTTCACCGTCGAAGCCGGCGAGCGCGTGGCGATCATCGGCCCCAACGGCATCGGCAAGACCACCCTGCTCCGTACCTTGATGGGCGAGCTGACACCGGACGCCGGCTCGGTCAAATGGACCGAAAGCGCGGAACTGGGCTACTACGCCCAGGACCACGCCCACGACTTCGAGGACGACGTCAGTTTGTTCGACTGGATGGGCCAGTGGACTCAGGGCGAACAGATAATCCGTGGCACCCTGGGTCGCATGCTGTTTTCCAACGATGAGATCCTCAAGTCGGTCAAAGTCATCTCCGGTGGTGAACAGGGCCGCATGCTGTTTGGCAAGCTGATCCTGCAAAAGCCGAACGTACTGGTGATGGACGAACCGACCAACCACTTGGACATGGAATCCATCGAAGCGCTGAACCTGGCGCTGGAGAACTACCCAGGCACGTTGATCTTCGTCAGCCACGACCGCGAATTCGTATCGTCCCTGGCGACCCGCATCATCGAGCTGAGCGCCGATGGCGTGGTCGACTTCAGCGGCACCTACGATGACTACCTGCGCAGCCAGGGCGTGATGTTCTAAGAACAGCCACAAGCCGTAAGCCTCAAGCTGCAAGCGAAAGCCCTGTCCATGTGACGGGGCTTTTTCGTTCTAAACCCAAAAACCGGTGGGAGCGAGCCTGCTCGCTAAATGGCCACTCCTGCCAGCATCCCACTGCCTGACCCACCGCCATCGCGAGCAAGCTAGAATCTCCCACGGGGCACTCGTGGCCTGCCCCAGGGCTCAAATACACCCAAACACTGTGGGAGCGAGCCTGCTCGCGATGGCGTTGGCACAGTCATCCCGCTCAACAACCGTTAGCCAGCTTCCTTTTCTCCCCGCCACGCGCCATGATGAAGCACTCCTGCCGCTGCCCGCGAACGAGCCACCATGCCAACAGCCCAGCCCGCTCCCAGCTCCTTGTCGATCACCCTGCAGATCGTCTCCATCGTTTTCTACACCTTTATCGCCTTTCTTTGCATCGGCCTGCCCATCGCCGTGTTGCCAGGCTATGTCCACGATCAATTGGGCTTCAGCGCCGTCATCGCGGGGCTGACCATCGGCTCGCAATACCTGGCGACCCTGCTCAGCCGCCCCATGGCCGGAAGGCTGTCGGACAGCGTCGGGACCAAGCGGGCCATCGTGTATGGTTTGCTAGGGATTCTGCTCAGCGGCGTGCTGACGCTGATCTCGACATTGCTGCAGGATTTCCCGCTACCAAGCCTGGTGATCCTGATCGCGGGACGTTTGCTCTTGGGGGTCGCCCAAGGGCTGATCGGTGTCGGGACGATCAGTTGGTGCATGGGCCAGGTCGGCGTGGAGCACACCGCACGCTCGATTTCATGGAATGGGATTGCTTCCTACGGTGCCATCGCCATCGGTGCGCCGCTGGGGGTGGTGATGGTCGGCAGCCTCGGCTTCGACAGCCTGGGCATCGCCTTGTCCTTGTTGGCCGGCATGGCGCTGCTGCTGATTCGCAACAAGCCGTCGGTACCGGTCGTGCGTGGCGAGCGCCTACCCTTCTGGGCCGTGTTCGGGCGCATTTCGCCCTTTGGCGCGAGCCTGTGCCTGGCCTCGATCGGCTACGGCACGCTCACCACCTTCATTACGCTGTTCTATGTCAGCCGCGGGTGGACCGGCGCGGCGTGGTGCCTGACGGTCTTCGGCATCTGCTTCATCCTGTCGCGGCTATTGTTCATTTCCAGCATCGCCCGTTTCGGTGGCTTCAGCTCGGCCATTGTCTGCATGAGCATCGAGACCGTGGGGCTGGTAATGCTCTGGCTCGCCCCCTCCACCGCGTTTGCCCTGGTGGGCGCGGGCCTGGCCGGTTTCGGCTTGTCGCTGGTCTATCCGGCGTTGGGCGTGGAAGCCATCAAGCAGGTGCCCAACAGCAGCCGAGGTGCCGGGTTGAGCGCCTATGCGGTGTTCTTCGACCTGGCATTGGCGATTGCCGGCCCACTGATGGGCGCGGTGGCGTTGAACCTCGGCTACTCGTCGATCTTTTTCTTCGCGGCCTTGTTGTCGCTTATCGGCCTGGGCCTGGCGCTACTGCTGCGCCGGCGGGCCGAGCGTAGCGATCACTGATCGGCCGTCCTCATGCCCGCGCGGGTCGGCTTGCCCAGTGCCTGGCTGAAGAAGCGACTGGCCTCGGAAATCATGGTGCGGTGGATGTCCTTGCGATCGACCCCATCGGCATCGGTACACAGCGCCGGCATTGCCGCGATCTGCTCGTCGGTGCATGGGGCCATGAAGACGAAGTGGCCGGCCCCGGCCAATGTCTTGAAGTCCGGCGCGGTGGGCAGCTTGCGCGCCAGGGCCGCGGCGTTCTTGTCGAACGCCACCAGTTTGTCGCCGTCGCCACTGTAGAGCAGCACCGGCACATGGACGTCGGCCAACGTGTGACGGCCGAATTTCAGGCTCAATGGCGCCATCAGCAACAATGCGCGAACCCTGGGATCAGCCACTGGTGACAGGTCATCGCGATCGGCAATCAGCTCACCCTGGGTATTGCAGGCGTCACGGTCATCGGGCCGTTCCTGGCAATAGCGCCGCAGGCGATTGAGGTCTGGCGTGGCGCCGGAAAGAATCAAGGCGGTTTCACCGCCGGCCGAATAACCGATCACGCCCACCTGTCCGGCATTGACGAATGGCGATAGCATGGGGTCGTTCAACGTTGCGGTGATGGCTTCGGAGATCTGGATCGGCCGCCCGTACAAATTGCTTAAAGTACCGAGTCGGCTGTGATCCTGGGCGTTGTCCCCCGGATGTATCACCGCTACCACCACGAACCCCTTGCGCGCCAGCGAGGTGGCCAGGTCATGCAGGGCCAAGGGCGTGCCGGTGTTGCCGTGGGAGAGCATGAGCAATGGAAACCGGCCGATGGCGATCTGGGCATCCGGCGCCGCGTCGATCTGATAGCCGTCCAGGGAGCTGGACTGATCCTTGGCGGTGGACGGATAGAACGCGATGGCATGCATCGGCTGCTGGTCCAGCGGATCGAGAAAATCCAACTCATGGAAACCGGCACTCCAATGCGGATGCGGCGCCGGCGCGGCCTGCACCGGACCGAGGCTGGCAAACAGACAAAGCAGTAATGCTGCACCAACACGTGTCATCGAATCTTCCACCTTCGCACGCACGGGGAAGGCCCCGTCGTTAGCGTTCTGGCCGTGCATAACCTGCGCCATCCAACCCAGCGCCGACATACGAAAAAACCCCGTATTCCAGCCGCTTCATGACGACGAGAATACAGGGTTTTGCAAAGGTTGCCCGAAGCGCCTGGCGCCTTTACGCAAGCCTTACGCGGCAGCGAATTGCTGGCCGATCTGCAGCTTGGCTTCGCTTATCGCTTTGCTTCGCATGTCATCACCGTAGGCCAAGCCTTCGGCGCGGACGAATTCGATGTCGGTGATGCCCAGGAACCCGAACATTTGCTTCAGGTAGTCCTCATGGCCTACGCCACTTGGTTGCCCGGCATGCAGGCCGCCGGAGGTCGAGACGATTACCAGCTTCTTGCCGCCGCATAGGCCTTCGGGGCCGGCTTCGGTGTAGCGGAACGTCTGACCAGCCACGGCGATGCGGTCGATCCAGGCCTTGAGCTGGGTCGGAATGCTGAAGTTGTACATCGGGGCTGCAATCACGACGGCGTCTGCCGCAAGGAATTCGGCCATGGTCGATGCGCTGAGGTCGGCTTCGTGCTTGAGGGCAGCATCGCGCAGCTCAGCGCTGGTGCCGGCGGCGACCAGCGTCTGGGCGGAAAAGTGGCTGATGGCATCGGTCGCCAGGTCGCGGTAAGTGACGGTGATGCCCGGCTCGGCGGCTGTCCAAGCCTGGACCAGTTCACGGCTCAATTGGCGCGAAGCGGAGTTGTCGCCGAGGATGCTCGAATCGATGTGCAACAGTTTCATGTGAGTGCTCTCCAAGTGAGGATCGCGACCAGGCGATCAATTGAGAACAATCCTATCGATGAAACCAATAGCCGATAAGATACCAACAATGCGATAGTTTGTTCCACTGACAGGACAATCGAGCTGGCCATGCAGGACCTCAACGATCTTTATTACTTCGCCAAGGTGGTCGAGGCCGGCGGCTTCGCGGCGGCCGGGCGCTTGCTCGGCATACCGAAGTCGCGGCTGTCACGGCGTATAGCCGAGCTGGAAGAGCGTCTCAATGCTCGCCTGTTGCAACGTACGACTCGCCAACTGAAGCTGACCGCCGTGGGTGAACGCTACCTTCGCCACTGCCAGGCGATGTTGCTGGAAGCGGAGATGGCCGACGAGGCCGTGGCGAGCATGTCCAGCGAGCCCCGTGGACGGCTGCGGGTGTCGAGCCCGGTGGGATTGGCGCACCAGTTTTTGCCATCGATCATCGAAACTTTCCTGGCGAAATACCCGCAGGTCCAACTGGAGATGATTCTGCTCAATCGGCGGGTGGACCTGGTCAGCGAAGGCATCGACGTGGCGCTGCGGGTGAGAGACCTGGGTGACGAGGACCCACTGTTGATGACCCGCCGCTTGCGCCAGGCCCGGTTGATCATGGTCGCCAGCCCCGCCTTTACCGAGGGGCGGCGAATCGAAACCCCGGAGGATCTACGGCAACTGCCGGTGCTGGGGGCGTTGGAAGCAGATCGACAGGTTCACCTGCGCCTGCTCGACCGCCGTGGTCAAAGCACCGAACTGGCCTTGGAAGCGCGCTTGGGCATCGATGATTTCATCGTGCGCCGCGCCTGCGCCCTCGCCGGCCTGGGCTTTACCCTGCTGCCGAGCATGTATTGCGAAGAGGAATTGCGCGACGGCAGGTTGGTGGAGTTGTTGCCTGGCTGGTCATCCCCCGATGGCTGGCTCTTGGCGGTTTATCCTCACCGGCGCGGTATGCTGCCGGCGGTGCGCGCCTGGATCGATCATTTGGTGGCGGCGTTTGAACAATGTGGAGAGAAAACGCTATGAGCTTGAGCGAAGAGGATGTCGCACGGTTTTGCCTGGGCCTGCCTGGGGTCAGGGAAGACTACAAGTGGGGCGGCGTGCGGGTATTTTCCATCGCTGGAAACAAGATGTTCGCCTTGCAGGGCCTGCGCAGTGATTCGTTGGCGTTCAAGGTCGACAAGGACCTGTTTCTAGGCCACTGCGACCGGCCCGGCATTCACCCCGCGCCTTATCTGGCCCGGGCGCAGTGGATCATCATGAACGTGCCCTACCCGCTGGGCGATGACGAATTGCGGGGGTTGCTGCAACGCTCCCATCAACTGGTGGTCAGCAAATTGCCGAAGCGGACGCAGGTTGGGTTGTTGCTGTAGCGTCCTAGAACAACGCCAGCAGATGCCCACCCAGGAACAACTGATCCACCCAGAACCCCTGGTGCAATAACACGACGAACCAGAACACCACCTGAAACGAAACCTTACGGGTCTTGTGGCGAAACACCTGTTGAGCCAGCAACGCACCGGGCCAGCCACCGGCCAGCTCGACGGCGTGCAACACATTTTCCGGCGTGCGCCAGGCGTCCGAACGCGCCTTGCGCTTATCGCTCCAGTAGAGCAAAAACGCCACGACACTGACGAGGCCGTAAGCTGTCATCGGCACCCAGGACTCGCCTTGCAGCCCCAGCAGTAGCGAACCCGCGAGCGGCAAGGCGCACAGCAGCGCGAACACGCCCAGCTTGAGCCGCAGGTTCTGCACGGCCCCGCTGGTGTGACGCGCGCCGCGCCGGCCTGAATCGTTCATGGCTTGGCCGCTGTCCAGTCCACCCAGCCAAACTGCCAGGTCGCCAGGATCAACAGGCCGAACGCAATCCGATACCAGGCGAAGACTGCATAGCTGTGGCTGGCGATGAAGCGCAGCAGGCCCTTGACCGCGATCATGGCGAAGATGAACGCGGTGATGAAGCCGATGGCAAACACGGGGAAATCCGCTGGAACGAACAATTCGCGGTATTTATAGCCGGAGTAAACCGCCGCGCCGACCATGGTCGGCATCGCCAGGAAAAAAGAGAATTCCGTGGCGGTCCTGCGCGACAGGCCGAACAGCAGCCCGCCGATGATGGTTGCCCCGGAGCGGGAGGTGCCGGGAATCATCGCGATGCACTGGGCCAGGCCGACTTTCAGGGCGTCCTTCCATGTCATGTCATCGACGGTTTCGGCGTGCACCGTGTGCTGGCGCTTCTCGGCCCACAGCATCACCAACCCACCCACTACCAGCGCCGTCGCAACGGTAATGGCGTTGAACAGGTAATGATGGATCCAGTCGGCAAGCAGCACGCCCAATATCACCGCGGGAAAGAAGGCAATCAGTAGGTTGGCGGTGAATCGACGGGCGCCGGGCTGGGTCGGCAGGCCCAACACCACATCAAAAATCTTGCGCCGAAACTCCCAGACCACCGCCAGGATCGCGCCGAGCTGGATGATGATGTTGAACGCCATCGAACGTTCGCCACCAAACCCGAGCAAATCCGCAACAACTATCTGGTGCCCCGTGCTGGAAATCGGCAGAAACTCCGTCAGGCCCTCTACCACGCCAAGAATCAATGCCGAAAAGGCAGTCCACAAATCCATTCATCCCCCAAAAAAAAGCCTGTCTATCCAGGCCTTATCTATATTCAAACATTACGCGGCGAGCGCAGCGGGCTGCACGATAACCGCGACCTTGCAAAAAAAACCAATGAAAAAAGCAGAACCGGCTCAGGTTTTGCGCTGCGGGGCCGAAATCCTATCAGACAAGCCCTGATAACGCTGCCGCGTCATGACCCAGGTCCATCACGCGTACCTGCCGAGCGTTAAAGTGCCGGCCGTCGTTAAAAATGACAAGAATAAGAACCGGAGTGACAGCGTATGAATAGCTTGCGCAGTGTATCGATCAGCCGACGCTTGTGGCTCATCCTGGTCGTGGCCATCGTGATGTTGTTCACGCTGGGCGCGTTTATGCTCAAGCAGATCCACACGGACCTGTATCAGGCCAAGGTGCAGAAGACCCAACACGTGGTCCAGACCGCCAGCGGTGTGTTGAGCTACTACCATGGCCTGGAAACCGCCGGCACGCTGACGCGCGATGCGGCGCAGAAGCAGGCCCTCAGCGCGGTCCGCGGGCTGCGCTATGACCAGAACGACTACTTCTGGATCAACGACCTGACGCCGGTCATGGTCATGCACCCCACCAATCCCAAACTCGAAGGCCAGAATCTCTCGGCGATCCGCGACCCCAACGGGTTTGCGCTGTTCAACGAGATGGTCACCATCGCCAAGGCCAAGGGCGCCGGGATGGTCGACTACCTCTGGCCCAAGCCGGGCGCCGACGCGCCGGTCGGCAAGACGTCCTACGTCAAACTGTTCGAACCGTGGGGCTGGATCATTGGCTCCGGTGTGTATGTGGATGACGTCCAGGCAGAATTCCAGTCCCAGGTGATCAAGGCCGCGTTGATCGGTTTGGCGATTACCTTGGTCATGGGCCTGCTGCTGACGCTGATCGTGCGCAGCATCGTCCGTCCGCTTCAGGACACCGTAAACGCCATGGCCAACATCGCCAGCGGTGAAAGCGACCTGACCCGCACCCTCGACACCCACGGTCAGGACGAAGTCACCCAGTTGGCGCGACACTTCAACGCCTTTACCGCAAAACTGCGGCAAGTCGTGGGCCAGTTGCAGATCTCCGCCAGTGCGCTGGGGCAATCATCCAGCGAGCTGGGCAACGACGCCGCGCAGGCCCAGCAGCGCAGCCAGCAGCAATCCCAACAGATGGAACTGGTGGCGACCGCCATCAACGAAGTGACCTATGGCGTGCAGGACGTCGCCAAGAACGCTGAACATGCCGCCAGCGAAATGCGCGACGCCGAATCCCAGGCCCAGCAAGGCCAGGTCAACATCGACGGCAGCCTGCAACAGATCGACCGGCTTTCGCAGACCATCGACCAGGCCGTGGAAGTGATTCGCACCCTGGCGAGTGAAAGCACCCAGATCGGCAGCGTGCTGGAGGTGATTCGCTCCATCGCCGAACAAACCAACCTGCTGGCGCTCAACGCCGCGATCGAAGCCGCCCGCGCCGGCGAACAAGGCCGCGGCTTTGCCGTGGTGGCCGACGAAGTGCGTCTGCTGGCCCAGCGCACGCAGAAATCCACGGCGGAAATCCAGGCCATGATCGAACGCCTGCAAAACCACTCCGAAGCCGCGGTGAAAGTCATCAGCGACAGCAGCCGGGCCTCGCAGTTGACCATCGAACAAGCGGGCCTGGCCGGTGCCAGCCTCAACGCCATCGGCCAAGCCTTGCGCAACCTCAACAGCCTGAACGCTTCCATCGCCAGCGCCACTCTTCAACAGGCCCATGTGGTGGAAGACATCAACCAGAACGTCACCCAGGCCGCCGGCCTCTCCCACAGCACCGCCGTGGCCGCCGAGCAGTCGAGCCTGGCGAGCGCGCGCCTGAAAGACTTGAGCGAACAGCTGAACGGGTTGCTCAAGCAGTTCCGGGTCTGAGATGCATCCTGCTCGCGATGCGCTAGCACATCCAACATGGATGCCAGCTGACCCGGCGCCATCGCGAGCAAGCTCGCTCCCACAGGGTTGCGAGATGATCTGGAGTGCGGATTTACACCGTAATCCCTTGTGAGCTTGCTCGCGATAGCACCAATGCATTAACCGCTGAAGTTGGAGCTCTGCGCCCCATAGCGTTTACAATCCCCGCCCTCTCCGACTTCCCCAAGGAATCGCCATGTCCGGGCTTGAACTGTTTGCCGCAGCCCTCGGCGTGATCGCTGTCTGGTTGACCGTCAAGCAGAACCCCTGGTGCTGGCCGATCGGCCTGGTCATGGTGCTGCTGTACAGCTGGATTTTCTTCGAAGTGAAGCTTTATTCCGACATGTTGTTGCAGGTGGTCTACGCGGTTCTGCAGCTGTATGGCTGGTGGCAGTGGACCCGCGCCGGGCGCGATCACGAGGGACGCCAAGTCACTCGCCTGGGCGCGCCGTCGGTGTGGCTCGGCCTTGCCATCGGTGCGGCGGGTAGCTTGATGTTGGGCGGTGCGATGGCCCATTGGACCGACGCCGCGCAACCCTGGCTCGACGCGGCGCTCACCGGGTTCAGCTTGGTTGCCCAGTGGTGGATGGCACAGAAACGCGTGCAGTGCTGGCCGTTGTGGATTGTCCTCGACGTGACTTTCGTGGGTTTGTTCATCTACAAGGATCTGTACCTGACCGCCGCCCTTTACGCCCTGTTTACCCTGCTGGCGGTGCAAGGCTGGCGGGAATGGCGTGCCGACCCGGCGCTGCGCACATGAAGGTGGTGGTGCTGACCGGTCCGGAATCCAGCGGCAAGAGCTGGTTGGCGGCCCAGTTGCAGACTTATTTCGGCGGCGTGCGGGTGGATGAATACGTGCGCCACTTCATGGAACAGACCCAACGCGAGACGTCCCTGGACGACATTACCGCTATCGCCACGGGGCAACTGGCCTGGGAAGATGCGGCCCGGGCGCGACAACCGGCCTTGTTGATCCTCGACACGCACCTGTTGAGCAATATCCTCTGGAGCCAGACGCTGTTCGGCGACTGCCCGGCCTGGCTCGAACCGGCCCTGCTGGCACGCCATTACGACTTACACCTGCTCCTCAGCCCCGAACAGGTCGAATGGATCGGCGACGGTTTGCGCTGTCAGCCTGCCCTCGCCGAACGGGTGATTTTTTTTGATGCCATTGAAGACTGGCTGGTTCGCCACCGGCAACCCTTCCTGAAAATCGAAGGTGACTGGGCGCAGCGCCGCGAGCAAGTTCTGGCTGCCGTCTCCCGGTTGCTCCAAGCGTGATGTTTCATCCCTGATACATCCCGCTCTCGCCAAACGCGGATCCACCGCCGCCTCAAGGGTTTGGCAGCCTGACTGTCAAGTCACTGATACACCTTCTTCCAACCCCGGTTCCGGGGCCAAACAGTGGCCTGTGGCCGGTAGCCCGTCGGCAGGCATGTTTCATCGATGAAACAGATTGCCTGACGCTCGCCTGGTCATTCCCGCAACTTACTGAAAACCCGCGCTTTTCCAAATCCGGCACAACACCTGCTCCGCTCCTTCGCAACGCTGACTAGGGCCAGCGCCAAGTGCAGAAGGAACGAAGTCATGGGGACTATCAACACGAGCTTGACCTGTCTGTTGCTGTTCGGCTGCGCCACCGCGGCAACGCTCAGCCTACCGGCACAAGCCGAGGGCAACGGCGTCATCGTACTCGACCGTGACGTGCAGCCCGTCCATATCGGTCGCAACGGCGGCAAAGACCCCTACCCGACCACCGTCAACGCCAACCCTTCCGATCGGATCAACCAGGCAACCGCGAGCACTGAGCTCAGCGACGGCGAATTCGCCGGCATTGCCAGCGGCTCGACGATCCGCAACACGGTCAATCCGAATACCGGCGTGCAAGGCCTCAACGTGGTGACCAATCCCAACGGCATGCCGGGCATGAGCGCTGGACACGGTGGCGGTAGCGGCGGCGCCATTTCCGGCACCATCAACCGCTCGCTGAGTTCCGGCCTGGCCCCATTGGGCCGCTTGGCGGGAGGTCAGTGAGATGAATTCGACTTGGCTCCTGATCGCGCTGCTCGGCTCATCCGCCGTGCTTGCCGATCCAGGCGTGGCGGTGAGCCATGCCGATCTGCAGAACTCCGGCAGTCGCTATACCGGCAACCTCAATGTCAACCAGGCGGCCGGGGACCGGACCCAACAGACCAACACCCGGGCCATTGCCATTGGCACCGACGCCCAGGCGACCACCGTCGTGCGGCAACGCCTCGACACGCCGGCCAGTGCATCGATGAACGCAAGCGCGCGCATTGATGGCAGCTCATTCACCAACGGCAACGGCGTGCTGGGCGTCAACCAGTCCGCCGGCGCCAACAACCAGATGGCCAATGTCATGCGGGTGAGCATCAGTGCCCGCCCGCAAAGCATGGACGACAGCGCCCTGTCTCAACAGAACGTGGCGCTGGTACCGAACTCCGGAGCAACTGACACCCCAACCGGCAGCCGCCAGGTCGCAACGAGCGACCAGGCCTTCACCGGCAGCCGAGGGGTTATCCAGGTGCATCAGAGTGCCGGGGTGGGGAACCGCATGGCTAACACCCTGAGCATCCGGGTCGCTGACTGACCCGGCGCAGCGCATAAGAAAGTACCGACACTTAACCAACGACACGCAAGGAGAAACACCATGAAACCCACAATGGCGCTCAAACCATTGGTTTTCGCTCTCGCCGCTGTCATGGCAATGGCTGCACAGGCTGACGGAAACGGTCACGGCAATGGTCATGGCAACGGCCATGGCAACCACGGCCCTAAAGGGCCAACGCTGGAACAACTGCTCTCCATCAGCGCCGGCGCTGGGGCCACGGTGCTGGATGTGCAGAACAGTGACGGCAACGAAGTGACCAACCAGGCGACCCGAAACACCGCCGAGGCCACTGATTCCCTCAATGGCAGCAACGGCAACATGGGCGCCAACATCGCCGCCGGGGATGGCAACCAGCAGGACAATGCCGCCGCACTGGCCACCGCCGATGAAAGCTTTATCTTCGGCTCGGCTGTTGCCATGTCCAGCGCCACGCAAGTCAATAACAACAACTACGTCAAGAACAACTCCACGCTGAACAACGCGTCGCTCACCAACGCGGGCAACAACGGCTCCGGCAACATCGGCATCAACGTGACCGCCGGCAATTTCAACCAGCAGAAAAACAACCTGGCCATCGCTGTGTCGGGCGGCCGGGTGGCTCAAGCCGCTGCATCGGCTGACCAGTCTTCCACCGGCCTGGTGGTCGACAACAAAGGCGTGAAGAAAAACGAGGTTGTCACCCTTACCAACAGCTACGAGGCTTCTGGCACCTTCAAGGCCAAAGGCAACGGTACCGTCGAAGATGACGGCGGCTGGGGCAACAGAGGCGGTTACGGTGGCGGTCACGACGACGACAAGTTCAAGTTCTCCGCCGTCGGCACCTTCGAACTGGCCGGCAGCAACACCCAACAAGTGTTGACCCGCGACGGCTGGAAAAACCCTGTGATCAACAACGCAACCATGACCAACTCCATGAACGGCTTCTCCGGCAACGGCGGCGCCAACGTGTCGGCGGGCGTGGGCAATCAGCAGAGCAACTCGCTGTCGATTGCTGCGGGTTGCAAGGCCTGCATGTAAAAAAAGCTTCCCTGTGGCAGCGGGCCCTGCTCGCTCCCACAGGGGCTTTTCCCGATATCCACTAGGCGTATCGATCATGCGTGCGAGAGCGCTTTGCCTGTGTCTATGCTTTGCCTGCGCGAGCGAAGCCGCGCAGATGCCCGTTGCCGCCCTGCCTGGCGGCATGCTCGTCTACAAACCGGTGCAGAGCGTGCGCGAACGCAAGTTCAGCGACATCGTCGAGCAGAAAACCGACTTCAGCTGCGGTGCCGCCGCACTGGCCACCGTGTTGCGCCAGGCCTATTGGCTCGACGTGGATGAAGAACAGGTTATCAAGGGCATGCTGGTCAATGCCGACCACGACCTGGTTCGTACCCAGGGCTTCTCCATGCTGGACATGAAACGCTACGTCGAAACCATCGGCATGCGCGCCCGGGGCTATCGGATACCGCCGGAGAAACTTTCCGCGGTGACGATTCCAGTCGTGGTCCTGATGGATATACGCGGCTACAAGCACTTCGTGGTACTGCAGCGATCCGACAAGCAATGGGTCTACATCGCTGACCCGGTGCTGGGGCACAAACGCTACGCCCATGACGAATTCGTCAAAGGCTGGAACGGCATCGTCTTCGCCATCGTCGGCCCCGGCTACGACAAGACCAACGCGTTGCGCAGCCCACCGCAACCCCTGACGGCACGCAACAAACTGGACGGCTTCAACCCGGTCAAGGACGCGGAACTAATGGATTTCGGCTTCATTCAGAGCGATTTTTTCTAATCGCCGGACAACTGCCAATAAAAATACAAAAGGAGCAGGAAGCTCCGGGAGCAACACATGAAAACCTCATACTGGCTCACGCTGGCCTGCCTGGCCGCAACGACGTCGGGTCTTGCCCACGCCGGTTTCAAACCCATTGAAGTCAAGGATCAGGAACTCGCCGAGCTTCGGGGTCGTTATGTCATGCCTGGGCGAGTCATCAGCTTTGGCATCGTCATGAGCAGCACCTGGCGGAACGCCAGTGGCGACGTGATCGGCGCGTCAAGCTCCATGCAGATCCAGGCCTCGACGGTCAAACCGCAGTTCTATGTGTCCACCATCAAGCAGACCGGCAACGGCAGCGTCCCGGAACAGGGCAACGGCACGGTCACCGGCGGCGCCGGCCTGGGCTCGGGCCAGGGCGTGACCCAAAGCGTGCGAGCCGCGGGTGACGGCAACACGGCCTATAACAACGTCAGCATCAACGTGAAGGAAAGCAGCCACGCCCCTGCCCTGGCCCCCTCGCAAGGCCAACTGTTGACCAAGGGCCAGACCATCAGCGGCAGCAACGCCGCCGGCAGCGTCGCTGTCACCGCGACCGGCAGCGGCGTGCAGATGGCGATCCAGGCCAACCATAACCAGGGCAATACCCTGCAGCAGGTGGCCCAAGGTGGCTTGTTGCAGAACACCCGCCTGCTGGGTAACAGCAACCTGGTCAACAACATGACCCAGCTCAATGTCGTACTGAACAACAATGGCCCCAGCACCGGAGCCCTGGACTGCAACCTTACGCAGCTGCGCGGCCTTCGAAACCTCGGATATTGATCTACGCTGATCTCCAATCATTGGGCAAATAGGGACGGCATATTTCATGTATCGATCCGTATCGTTGCGCGCTGTGATGTGTTTAAGCACGATGTTCCCGGCAACCCTGGTGCAAGCTGCACCGGACTCGGACATCGAGGCCCTGAAACAAGAACTTCTAGAGCTCAAGCAACGGTACGAGGTCCAGCAAAAAGCCCTGGCGGTCCTCGAACAACGCGTCCGCCAGGTGGAAGACCAACCCACCGCCCCGCCGCCCAAGCGCCTGGCTAAATCCCCGGCCGACATGAAAGGCAACCAGGGCGTGGCGGGCAGCGGCGCGGCCAGTTCAGGAGGCAGCGGTTACGGACAGTCCCTGGCCGACGATTCGCAGCCGGCCCAGAGCGTCTCCAACCTCTACGATGAGGCCAGCGGCTTCTTCGGCGGCGGAAAATTCAGCTTCGAAACCGGCGTGACTTATTCGCGCTACGACACGCGACAGCTGATCCTCAATGGTTTTCTGGCCCTGGATTCGATTTTCCTGGGCAATATCAACCTCGATCGGATCAAGGCCGACACCTGGACGCTGGACCTCACCGGTCGCTACAACTTCGACAACCGCTGGCAGTTCGACCTCAATGTGCCGGTGATCTATCGCGAATCAACCTACCAGTCCGGTGGCGCCAATCAAGGGGCCGCCGGGGTGACCAGCGAAGAAACCGTCACCCGCGACCCGACCATCGGCGACGTGAATTTCGGCATTGCCTACAAATTCATGGATGAATCGGTCAGCAGCCCGGATGCCGTGGTGACCCTTCGCGTCAAGGCACCCACCGGCAAGGATCCGTTTGGCATCAAGCTGCGCCAGTCCCAGGCCAACACCAACCTGTTCGTCCCCGAAGACTTGCCCACGGGCAACGGCGTCTGGTCGATCACCCCGGGCATCTCCCTGGTCAAGACGTTCGATCCGGCCGTGCTGTTCGGCAGCCTTTCCTATACCCACAATTTCGAAGAATCCTTCGACGACATCAGCTCGACCGTCAACCAGGAGGTGCCTGGCAAGGTGCGGATCGGCGACAGCTTCCAGATCGGCGCAGGTATCGCCTTTGCCCTGAACGAGAAAATGAGCATGTCGTTTTCGGTCTCCGACTTGATCCAAAAGAAAAGCAAGCTCAAGCAGGACGGCGGGGATTGGGAATCGGTGGTGTCCAGCGACGCCAACGCGGGCTACTTCAACATCGGCATGACCCTGGCCGCCAGCGACAACCTGACCATCGTGCCCAACCTGTCCATCGGGCTGACCGACGACGCACCGGATTTCACCTTTAGCCTGAAATTCCCGTATTACTTCTGATGCAAAGGCTGATCATGCAATCGACAACTGTGGGAAATCACAGCCTTGCGCATTAGCCAGGTCGGCGAATCCTGGTGATGGAGATTGCTGGCTTCGATGGCGACATTTACTGGCGCGGGCAATCCCAGTACAAATCTCGAATGTCATCGCGAGCAAGCTCGCTCCCACAAGTATCGTGGGGGCGTCCTACCGGTCGGTTGTGGGGGCTGGAAGCGACGGACGTATTCGGCGTGATCGAACGACGCGTTCTGGAAAGCTGACTCCCCACTGTGGGAGCGAGGCCGTTCAGCGAATCTGGTGCTTGTGCAGCAGCCGATAGAACGTCGGACGCGACACGCCCAGCACACGGGCCGCCACGCTCAGGTTGTCGCTGTGGCGATTGAGCACGTCGCTCAAGGCCTGGCGTTCGGCGCGGGTCTTGTAGTCTTCCAGAGTACCCATCGGGGCGACGACGCCCTGATGGCTGGCCAGGCCCAGGTCCCGGGCTTCGATCTGTCGCCCTTCCGCCAGTACCAGGCCGCGACGGACGCGGTTGGCCAGCTCGCGCACGTTGCCGGGCCAGTCGTGCATCCCCATCGCCACTAAGGCGTCCTCGCTGAAACTGCGAGGTCGGCGACCAGTTTCGTGACTGTAGAAATGGGAAAAATGGCTCGCCAGCATCGCCAAGTCGCCATGACGCTCCCGCAACGGCGCCATCACGACTTGGAGAACGTTCAAGCGATAGTACAGATCCTCTCGGAAACGCCGGAGCTCGATGGCCGCTTCCAAGTCCACATGTGTCGCCGCCAACACCCTGACATCAACGGCAATCGGCTGGCTGCCACCGACCCGCTCGATGTGTTTTTCCTGGAGGAATCGCAGCAGATTGGC
Source organism: Pseudomonas sp. R4-84 (assembly GCF_054130985.1). NCBI lineage: Bacteria > Pseudomonadati > Pseudomonadota > Gammaproteobacteria > Pseudomonadales > Pseudomonadaceae > Pseudomonas > Pseudomonas sp. R4-84. The sequence goes on along the minus strand of NZ_CP096390.1, from coordinate 2,549,936 downwards.
CTGCAATTCCAGCGGCAAGTCACCAATTTCATCCAGGAACAACGTGCCACCGTGGGCGGCTTCGATCCGTCCGATCTTGCGTTGATGGGCGCCGGTGAAGGCGCCCTTCTCGTGGCCAAACAGCTCGGACTGGATCAGATGCTCCGGGATCGCGCCACAATTGATCGCAATGAACGGTTTGTTACGCCGATGGGACTGGCAATGCAGGGTGCGCGCCACCAACTCCTTGCCGGTGCCGCTCTCGCCGCGAATCAGTACGGGCGATTCAGCCGGCGCCAGTTTGCTCAGTAACTTGCGCAGCTCGCGAATTGGCTTGCTGTCGCCCAGCAGCTCGTGTTCAGGCTGATCGATGTGGACAGAGCCCTGCCCCCGCAACCGCGCCATGCCGAACGCCCGCCCCAGCGTCACCTGGACCCGGGACACATCGAACGGCAGGGTGTGGAAGTCAAAGAACCATTCGCAGACAAAATCCCCGACGTTCTGCAGGCGCAGCACTTCCTGGCTGAGCACGGCGATCCATTCAGTCCCGCTGCGGCTGATCAGTTCCTTGACCGCTTCCGGCCGCTCCAGATGGAAGGGCTGCAAGCGCAAGAGGCCGACGTCACAGCTCCGGTCGCTGGCATGCTCAAGGGAACAGCTGTCGACATCCCAGCCGATGGCGCGCAAGCCTGGCATCAGGCGATGGCAATCATCACAAGGGTCAACCACGAGAAGGCGACGCAACGCACTGGCTTCGATCATGACTGATCCTTGGCGCCAAAATTAAGGAAATATGATTAGAAACAGGCGTTTGGCGAACCTGCATGTAACAGTAGCAAGAAGTTGACACTTGCTTGTATCGATTAGTTATCAAGTCGGCCCAAAACCGGTTATAAGAAATGCGCTTCGTTAGTTTCCGCGCGTCGAATCTTTCACGGCGCTTTCAAACAAAAGCCGAAAAGCCTGGTCTGAAAGAAAATCGAAATTTATTCAAAGATTGTGTGACCTGGTCCCGGGTTCGGGACATCAGTACAAGTAACCCGCCGCACGGTATGCCCAACCGACGGCACATCATTTGATTGGGCACCCTTGAGAGATAAACGCCATGAACGCCCCGCTCCGTATCAACGAAGCTCTTTTGATTGCCGACCGCGCATTCCGTCCTTTCCAATGCGTGGCCTGGGCCCCACAAGACGGTAACGGCGAACTGAGCCTGACCGTCATTGACCGCACCAATACCCATATCGGTCGTACCCAGATTCCAAGCAGCGCCTACACCGACCCGGCGCAACTTGCCGACCTGTTGAAACAGGCCCGTGCCGAACTGAGCCAGGAAGGCTACAAACTTCAATCCTGGTCGATGCCGGAATAACTTCCCCAAGAAATACCGGTTCTTTTTCAGAACCAAAAAAACGGCGCTTTCCATTTCTGGATAAGCGCCGTTTTTTTATAGGTGAGATCAAGCCGTTCGGCGGTCTTCTTCTTTCAAGCCTTGGAAGTGGCGCAAAACCGCAACACCAGAATGCCCGCAAGTGCAGCCAATGTAGAACCAGCCAATACGCCAACCTTCACTTCATCGATCAACAACTGCGCACCGGGGAACGCCAGGTTGCCGATAAACAAGCTCATCGTGAACCCGATCCCGCACAACAACGCCACGCCATATACTTGCCGCCACGAACTGTGGGTCGGCATTTGCGCCAGCCCGGTCTTGATCGCCACCAGCGCGAAGGTGAAGACGCCGAGCTGTTTGCCCAGCAACAGTCCCGCGGCGACCCCCAACGGCACGGGATCCAGCAGATTGCTCAATGACACACCCGCCAGGGAGACGCCGGCATTGGCAAAACCGAAGATCGGCATGATGAGAAAAGCGACCCACGGCGATAACCGTCGTTCAAGCTTGAGGGATGGGGAATCCTCTGCTGGGGCGTCTTTGTTCAGCGGGATGCAAAAGGCAAGTGCGACCCCCGCCAGCGTTGCGTGTACACCGGATTTTAGAACCAGCACCCACAACACCAAACCCAGCGCCAGATAGGGCAACAGTCTGGTTACCCCGGCCTTGTTCATGATCAGCAACACTGCAATCACCCCAGCGGAAGCCGCAAGCATGGTCACGTCCAGGCCGCTGGTATAGAACATGGCAATGATAGCGACCGCGCCCAGGTCATCCAGAATGGCAAGGGCTGAGAGGAAGACCTTGAGAGACATCGGCACTCGGTTGCCCAGCAACGAGAGCACACCCAGCGCAAATGCAATGTCGGTTGCTGCGGGGATGGCCCAACCCGCCAACGTTTCAGAAGAATGCCTATTGACCCAGGCGTAGATAAGCGCGGGGACAATCATGCCCCCCAGGGCGGCAAAACCCGGCAGTGCCCTCTGGCTCCATTTGGCGAGTTCGCCAATCTGCATCTCACGCTTGATCTCGAGGCCTACCAATAGAAAAAATATCGCCATCAGCGCATCGTTGACCCAGTGTTCAACAGACATACCCAGAAAAGAGGCATGCAGTACGCTGGTATAAGTGGTGAACAGTGGGCTGTTAGCCACGATCAGCGCGGCGAGCGCCGAAAACATGAGCACGATGCCGCCCGACGACTCCGATTGCATGAAGCGTTCCAGTGGCGTGGCCATGCGCGTATCACCGCCCTGAGTTGAGCTATTCCCCATTGTTTCCTCCCATAATCCGATCAGCGTCGGATTCTACCCAATACTCAAGCCAGCGGGGCAGTTGTCTTACAACTTGGTGGAAACAAATTTCAGGCTCGGGAAAAAACGGCGGCTGGCAAGCATGACCACCATAAGAAAGAGCCCGCCCAATCATCCGGGATGGAAGGGAAGTCACCGCGGCAGGATGTACCGCTCGATCGCCAACGCCGCACCGTCCTCGGTGTTGGCTGCGGTGACAACGTCAGCCTGGCGCTTGATCGCCTCTTCGGCCTGCCCCATCGCAATCGAAAGCCCCGCGCGATGGAACATCGCCGGGTCGTTGCCACCATCCCCCATTGCGGCGGTCTGCTCCAGCGGCACGCCGAGGAACTCGGCCAGGGTCGACAGCGCCTCCCCCTTGTTCGCCTTCATCGCGGTCACGTCCAGATAGATCGGTTGCGAACGCGATACCTGGGCCTGGCCTTTGAGCAGTGGGTGCAAGCGCGCCTCCAGCTCCACCAGCAAGTCTGTGTTGGCGCTTGTCGCAACGATCTTGTCGATGCGCTCCAGATAGGGTTCGAAACTGTCCACTTCGACAGGCGGATAACCCAGGCCACGGGTTTCCACCGGCACCATGGGCCCATTGGCGTCGCGCACCAGCCAATCGCCGTCGGCAAACACCCAGACCTCGATGCCGGGCTGATCGGCGTACAAGGCCAGGGTGGCCAGCGCCGCCTCGGGCGGCAGGTAATGCACGGCCAGGAAGGTGCCGTCCGGATGCACCAGCGTACCGCCGTTGAACGCTGCTGTCGGCAGGTCGACGCCCAGCGCCTCGATCTGCTGCAACATTGCCCGTGGCGGCCGTCCGGTGGCGAGGCTGAACAACACGCCGGCCTCGCGCAACGAGCGGACGGCGGCGATGGTGCGCTGGCTGAGGCTGTGGTCAGGCAGCAGTAAGGTGCCGTCCATATCACTAAGCAGGAAGCGGATGGGGCGTTTCAGCTGATTACTCATCCGAGGCCATGCCAGACGCGATCGTCGCGAGTCAGCAGATCATCAGCGGCCGCCGGGCCATCCTCCCCGGCCTTGTACGGCTGCACCGTTGCGTCTTCTCGCCACGCGTCGAGGAACGGCTGCACCGCGCGCCAGCCGTTTTCGATGTTGTCGGCGCGCTGGAACAACGTCTGGTCGCCTGTCAGGCAATCGTAGATCAGGGTTTCGTAACCCGTGGACGGCTGCATTTCGAAGAAATCCTTGTAGGCAAAACCCAGCTCGATATTCGCCATGTCGAGGGCCGGCCCAGGCCGCTTGGCCAACAGGTCGAACCACATGCCTTCGTTAGGCTGGATCTGGATTCTCAAGTAGGTAGGTTGCAATTCGTCGACTTCAGTGTCACGGAACTGAGCGTAAGGCGCCGGTTTGAAGCAGATAACGATTTCCGTGTCGCGCACGCTCATGCGCTTGCCGGTGCGCAGGTAGAACGGCACGCCGACCCACCGCCAGTTATCGATCATGACTTTCAGGGCGACGTAGGTTTCGGTGCTGCTGTCGGGCGCGACGTTGGTTTCCGCGCGGTAACCCTTCACTGCGTTGCCGCCTACTTCCCCGGCCGTGTATTGGCCACGTACCGAATTGGCGCGCGCCTGTTCCACCGACCAGGGGCGGATCGCCCCCACCACCTTGGCCTTCTCGCCGCGCACCGCGTCGGCACCGAAAGCGGCCGGCGGTTCCATGGCGACCATCGCCAGCAATTGGAACAAGTGGTTGGGCACCATGTCCCGCAGGGCGCCGGTGTGCTCATAAAAACTGCCACGGGTTTCGACGCCAACGGTTTCGGCGGCGGTGATCTGCACGTGGTCGATGTAGTGGTTGTTCCAGAACGCCTCGAACAAGCTGTTGGAGAAACGGCTGACCAGAATGTTCTGTACCGTCTCCTTGCCCAGGTAATGGTCGATCCGATAGATCTGCTTTTCGCCCATGACCTTTAGCAGGCAGGCATTGAGCGCCTCGGCGGTGTGCAGGTCGGAGCCGAACGGCTTCTCGATCACCACGCGCCGGAAGGCGTCATCCTGCTCTTGAAGCAGCCCGGCCGCGCCAAGGCGGCGGACCACTTCACTGAAAAAACGTGGCGCGGTCGCCAGATAGAAAACCGCATTGCCAGTGCCGCTGGCGGCGATTTTCGCCGCCAGCGCTTCGTAGGTGCTGTCATCGAGGAAGTCACCTTGGACGTAACTGATGCCTTGGGCCAGCCTGGCCCACAGCGTCGGATCGAGCGCGCGGTCGGGATCGCCGCCCTTGCTCGCCGCTTCGCTACGAATGAAATCTTCGAGCTTTTTTGCAAAATCCACATCGCTGATGGCGTTGTGGTCAACACCAACGATCTGCAGGCCATCCCCCAACAGCCCGTCACGGCTGAGGTGGTAAAGCGCCGGCATGAGCAAGCGCTTGACCAGGTCTCCATGGGCACCGAACAGGAACAGCGTGGTCGGTGGCGCAGGTTGAGCCTTGGACTTCCTGCCGATCGAGGTCATTTTTTCGTAGTCTCCACATGGCCGCCGAAGCCAAAGCGCATGGCCGAGAGCATCTTGTCGCCATAGGTCGCCTGCTGACGGGAGCGGAAACGGGCAAACAGCGAACTGGACAGTACCGGCACCGGCACCGCTTGCTCGATGGCGGCCTCGATGGTCCAGCGCCCTTCCCCACTGTCGGCCACTTCGCCGGAAAAGCCATCCAGCTTCGGATCGCTGGCCAATGCATCGGCGGTCAGGTCCAACAGCCAGGACGACACCACGCTGCCACGACGCCAGACTTCGGCGATGTCGGCCAGGTTCAGGTCGAAGCGCTGTTCAGGCGGCAGGCTTTCGCTGGATTTTGTCTTGAGGATGTCGAAGCCCTCGGCGAACGCTTGCATCATTCCGTATTCGATGCCGTTGTGGATCATCTTGACGAAGTGCCCAGATCCGGCCGGGCCCGCATGGATATAGCCTCGTTCGGCGCGATCGTCGTCGGACTTGCGGTCACGGGTGCGTGGAATATCGCCCATGCCTGGCGCGAGGCTTTCAAACAGCGGGTCCAGGCGACGAACGACGTCGGCGTCGCCACCGATCATCATGCAGTAACCGCGCTCGAGCCCCCAGACGCCACCGGAGGTGCCGACATCAATGTAGTTCAAGCCTTTTTCCGACAGCGTCTGGGCGCGGCGGATGTCGTCCTTGTAATACGTGTTACCGCCATCGATGACCACGTCGCCCGGCTCCAGCAGTTCGCTGAGCACGTTGATGGTGTCCTCGGTGGGTGCGCCGGCCGGCAGCATGACCCAGACCGCCCGAGGCTTTTGCAGCCCGGCGACCAGCGCCGACAGGTCCGCGACCCCCGTCGCGCCTTCCTGGCTCAGGTTTTCGACGAAAGCGGCATTGCGGTCATAAACAACGGTGGTGTGCCCATTGAGCATCAGGCGCCGTGCAATATTGCCGCCCATGCGGCCCAGTCCGATGATCCCGAGTTGCATGTGCTGATGCTCCCTACTACAAATTAAGGTGTGTCAAAGGTTTAGCTCAAGGTGACTTGTGGAGGTTAGTCCAGAGCATTGCCGCATAGTTTCCGGGTAAATCGCCCGATCACAAAGGATAACGTTCAATAACCCGCCGAAGACACGTCGACCATGAAAAATAAAAAAGTTCCATCAACGGGCAAAAGTATTCAGAATTGGTGCCGATAAAGAATTGTCGCCAAGAAACTGACGACATCTCTCTAGTTGATGTAGCCATTTGCGAGGTGAGCAATGGGCCCTGTCGTTACCGCACGTCCTCCTCAGACCCTTTACGTGACTATTCGTCGCGACGAACTACGCCTGCTGAAAGAAGAGCGTGATTTGCTGCTTGATGAAGTGACGCAGTTGCGCTTGCAGTTGCAACACGCACAGCTTCCTTACCAGAGCCAGGCTTTGGCTCGCTGATTCTGGCCCAGGCGGCACGTGGCACCGGGCGAGCCGGTGTCACACTGACAAACTCTCCCAATTACCCTTGTGGCGATCGAGCTTGCTCCATCGCCACAAAGCCGTTCCCGCCACACCAGCGGAACCGGACGCCATGATTCGCCTGCAAAAAACTCACGAAGTTTTCACACCACCCTCGCAATACTCCTGCGCTGACAAATAGTTACGACGCATACTGCCGGCGCCAGATCGGTGCCAGTGGACCCCGTCGGCAAAAGCTGGAGCGCTTGATGAGTGTGTTCAAACGCAGCAAAACGACTGCGAAAAGTTTCGATTGGGCCGGGTTCGGCTGGCTTTTTCTGTTCTTCTGGTATTTTTCCGGCATTACCCAATTGCTTATCCTGGCAAGCGATACCTCAGGTTTCACCGGGTTTCGCCAAGCCTTCGTCATGAGTGCGTTCTGGCTGGCGCCGCTGCTGCTGTTTCCGGCTCGCACGCGCCTGCTCGCCGCGGCGATCGGCGTGGTGCTGTGGGCATGCTCAATGGCCAGCCTGGGCTATTTCTTTATTTACCAGCAGGAATTTTCCCAAAGCGTCATCTTCATCATGTTCGAGTCGAACGTGAACGAAGCCGGCGAATACATGACCCAGTATTTCGCTTGGTGGATGGTGCCGGCGTTCCTCGCACACACCCTGGTTGGCTATTTCCTCTGGACACGCCTGCGCCCGGTCTATTTGCCCCGGGGCCAGGCGATGATCGCCGCCGGCCTGATCGTCGTTGCCGTCGTCGGTTACCCATTGGTCAAGCAGACCCTGCGCACTGGCACGCTTGCCGGCGGTCTGGAGAAATTCGAGGATCGCATCGAGCCGGCCGTGCCCTGGCAGATGCTGGTGGCTTATCGTCGCTACGGTGAACAGCTGGAAAACATGCAAGGCATGCTTCACAGCACCAGCAAGATCGCGCCCCTGCGCAACCTCAAAGACAGCGCGGCCAACCAGCCCGCGACCCTGGTGCTGGTGATCGGCGAATCCACCAATCGCCAGCGCATGAGCCTGTATGGCTATCCGAGGGAAACGACGCCGGAGCTGGACAAGCTCAAGGATCAACTCGCGGTATTTGACAATGTCATCACCCCGCGGCCCTACACCATCGAAGCCTTGCAGCAGGTGCTGACCTTCGCCGACGAGGAAAGTCCCGACCTCTACCTCAGCACACCGTCACTGGTGAGCATGATGAAACAGGCCGGCTACAAGACGTTCTGGATCACCAACCAGCAGACGATGACCAAGCGCAACACCATGCTCACAACCTTCTCCCAACAGGCCGATGAGCAGGTCTACCTGAACAACAACCGCAACCAGAATGCCGCGCAATACGATGGCGACGTGATCGAGCCGTTCAACAAAGCCCTGGCGGACACCGCGCCACGCAAGCTGATTGTGGTTCACCTGCTCGGCACACACATGAGTTATCAATACCGCTATCCGCCGACCTTCAATAAATTCACCGATCGCCAGGGCGTGCCCGCCGGCGTACGTGACGACCAGGTGCCGACCTACAACAGCTACGACAACGCGGTGCTGTACAACGACTTCGTCGTCTCCAGCCTGATCAAGGACTACGCCCGCACCGACCCCAACGGTTTCCTGTTGTACCTGTCGGACCATGGCGAGGACGTCTTCGATTCGCCAGGGCATGACACCCTGGGCCGCAACGAAGGCAAGCCGACCGCGCCGATGTACACCATTCCGTTCATGGCCTGGGCCTCGCCCAAATGGCGCGAAACCCATGACTGGAACTTCACCGGCGACCTGTCACGTCCTTACAGCAGCTCACACCTGATCCACACCTGGGCGGACTTGGCGGGCTTGAACTTCGATGAGCTGGACCGGAGCAAAAGCCTGGTCAGCGATTCGTTCACGGCGCGCCCATTGCTGATCGGCAACCCCTATCAAAGCCAGCATAAGGCGCTGATCGATTTCAGCCTCATGAAACCCAAGGGGCCGGCGGGCCAGGTCGTTTTGAAGTAGCCGAAAAGTCCCCGTTGCTACAGGGGTTTGATCCAGAACAACATACGGCCATGGGCCGGGTCGAACATGCCGGCGGCAAAACCGAACTTGGCATAACTGGCCTGGGCCACGGCGTTGCCTTCCAGCACTTCCAGGGTGATTTTGCAGCACCCACGCTGGCGGGCAATATCTTCGACTTTCTGCAACATCTTCTGGCTCAAGCCCAGCCCGCGAAACGCTGGCATCACCGCAACGTCGTGGACGTTCACCAACGGTCGGCAGGCAAACGTCGAGAAACCCTCGAAGCAATTGATCAACCCTGCCGGTTCACCATTGACGAACGCCAGCACACTGAAGGCATGCGCGCGCTTGGCAAGCTCCTGGGGCAAATGCGCAAGCACTTCGGCCGGTAGCGAATGGCCGCCACCCATCGGATCCTCGGCGTAGCCGTTGAGCACGTGGCAAATCGCTTCGGCATGGATCGGATTGCTGTAGCTGGCTTGCAATACAAGGATTTCCTTGGCTTCTTCCATGATCTTCCATCTCGTTTTCGGTATGGCCGGCGGCTTGGCCGCGGCGGGATCCGGTCAGGCGAGCTGACCGAAACGTTGCAATTGCATTTCCTGGAGGCGACTGAGAGTACGGCGAAACGGGAATTGCAGATAGCCCTCCGTGTACAACTGGTCCATCGGAACCTGGGCCGACAGATACAACGGCACCTTTCGGTCATAACACTCATCGACCAGGGCGATGAACCGACGGACGCCATCGTCGTGTATCGACAGCTGCGGCAACTCGCGGTCGCCGGCCTCGACCCGCTCCACCCCGTCCTCGGTGCCACGGGCGATACGCCCTTCACGCTGTTCGGCGCTCAGGCACGGGACATCGCTGAGAAGGATGGCGCTGAAACGGTCGCACAGCGCCATGAAGTCGACGGCCGAGAACGGTTGTTCGCAGAGATCCGGATAGCGGCTCCAGAGCACCTTGTCACAAGCCTTGAGCGCCACAACCTGGCGATGGCCGACTTCGATCGGCTGACTGACAGGTGCCTGCCCCTTGCTCAACCGGTCGAAGACCTCCGCCAATGGGTCCGCCTGGGCCGGGTCACGCACCCAGTAGCGCTGCTGCAGCGCCCCCGGGTGCTGGCGGTGGTCTTGCCAGCCATTGACCGGAACTACTTGCATGTAGCGTTTGATGGACGCGATGGTCGGCAGGAATCGCTCCCGGTTATGGCCGCTGGCATAAAGTTCATCCGGCGGCAGGTTGGAGGTGCTGACCACAACCATGCCCAATTCGAACATGACCTGGAACAGGCGGCCAAGAATGATCGCATCGCCGATGTCCGTGACGAACAGCTCGTCGAAGCACAGCACGCGCACTTCTCGGCTCAACTCCCGCGCAAGCGCCTGCAACGGGTCCGGTGTGCCGGTGAGCTGGAACGAGCGCTGATGCACCCAGGCCATGAAATGGTGGAAGTGTTGCCGACGGGCCGGAACCTTGAGGCTTTCATAGAAGCGGTCCATGAGCCACGTCTTGCCGCGCCCGACCGGCCCCCACAGATAGACGCCCTTGATCGACTTGCGGCCCTCATGCAATGCCTTGTGGCATTGCTCAAGGGCCATGATGGCCAACTCCTGGGCTTCATCCTGGACAAAACCATGGTGTTCGATAGCGTGTTGCCAAGCGCTCAAGGGTGAGTCGAAAGTCATACGGCCCGGGTCCGGAAGGCAAAGGTGGGGAGTATGCCATGCGGGGCGATCCCGTGCGTTTCTCCTCAATCAGGCTTACCCAAACCCCACCCCCTAGACAGAAATATCCAACCGGCTGATCTTCCCCTGCTCATCGAGTCGGAAGGTATAGCGCAACTCGAGCGGGCTGCCAGGGAAGGTCCCGGAAATCAGGTTGTGGACCAGCACCTTTCCGGTACGCTGCTGCACGTTGAGCACTTCCACCCGTGGCTGGTAGCGCCGCGCGGTGTCTTCCATCCATTGGGCGATGGCCCGGGTGCCGACCCGATGGTTGCCTTCATCGAACACATTGGCGTCTTCGGCAAAGAAACGCGTCACCGCCGAGCTGTCGCGGGCGTTGGCGGCGGCAATGTAGCCGGCGATGGCCGGCGCCAGGGAAGAGACGGGATTGGACATGTCAGGGCTCCTTGTTTTTTCGTTTCAAGGCCATGCTAAAACAGCGCTGTGTCAGTTTTTGTCAGGAGTGAAACGCCCCGTCTCGTCGAGATTCATCAGCGCAAACCAGGCGCGCAGCCAGTCACTGCGCCTGCCTGGATAACGCTCGCCCTGGACGACGGCCGAGGCAATCCGGTCCGTGCGAAAAGTACGATAGGCGCCACGCAATTCGCACCAGGCCACCACCACCCGAGCCTCATTGAAAAAACCCAGGGCCAGCGGCCAGATCAAGCGCTGGCTCGGGGCCTTGTTCACATCGGCGTAGTCGATATGCAGCTTGGCCTGCGTGCGAATGGCCTGGCGATAGACATTCAGCTCGACAGTGTTTTGCGGATAGCCGTAGCCCGCCGGGCCCGGTAATACGGTGGGGTTGTGCAGCGCATCGCGCAAACCGGGCGCCAGCACCGCCTCGACCTTGGCCAGGGCATCGGCGGCTGCCTTGCCCAGCACCTCGTCGCCGCGCTGGTCGACATAACGCAAACCCAGCACGATGGCCTCGATTTCATCGGCGGTGAACATCAAGGGCGGCAAGAACAGGCCGCTGCGCAGCACATAGCCGATGCCTGCCTCGCCCTGGATCGGTGCGCCGAGGGCCGTGAGTTCGGCGATATCGCGATAAAGCGTGCGCTCGGAGACCTTCAACTCGCCCGCCAATGTCGCAGCCGTGACTGGGCATCGCTTGCCCCGCAAGACTTGCAACAAAGTAAGCAGCCGAGTGGTTCGCGACACGATGATAGGCCCACGAGGAAAGTTGCAGCAGATTAGCAGAGGCTGGTGTCAGAAACTGTCAGTAGGCGACACCGCTTTGACTTGAGCCTCATGGCGAGTGGAATGTTATTGTCCTGTCCCACCCGCCCCAACGCGAGAGCCTCCTTTCATGCGCACAATCCGCGGCTTGTCCTTCATTTTGATAGTGCTCAGCCTGAGCGCCTGCGCCCTCTTCCAGCAACGGGATCCGCTGAACATCAATGTGGTCGGTATCGAGCCGTTACCCAGCCAGGGCATGGAACTGCGCTTTGCGGTGAAACTGCGCTTACAGAACCCCAACGAAACCACTATCGAGTACAACGGCGTCGCGCTGGACCTGGAAGTCAACGGCCACACCCTGGCGACGGGGGTCAGTGACCAGAGCGGCTCGATCCCACGTTTCTCCGAAGGCGTATTAAGCGTGCCGGTGAGCATCTCGGCCTTTTCGGTGCTGCGCCAGACGCTGGGCCTGAGCCAGACCCAGCGCCTGGACAACCTGCCCTATGTACTCAAGGGCAAGCTCGCCGGCGGTGTATTCGGCACGATGCGCTTCGTCGACCGCGGGACCCTTGACTTGCCAGGCGCCTCGGCCACCTGGTGACTCATGCAGTGAAGCGCACGCCCGGCTTGGCCCGCTCGTCCACCACCAGTTCGAACACGTCGGGCCGGGCGTAGTGGCCGACCACATCATAGTCATAGCGCGCACGCACCAATTCGTCGGTGTCGATTTCAGCGGTCAGCAACCCGGCGGTACCCTTCAACGGGCCAGCCAGCACGTCCCCCATGGGGCCAACGATCACGCTGCCGCCGGCGATCAATGGCCGTTGTGCCGGCCAGTTAGCCACTTCGACTCCCAGCGCCTCGGGGGATGCCTGGACCTGGCAGGCACTGACCACGAAGCAACGACCTTCGTGAGCGATATGCCGCATGCTCACTTGCCACATCTCCCGCTCATCCACCGTTGGGGCACACCAGACATCGACGCCTTTGGCATACATCGCCGTGCGCAGCAGCGGCATCATGTTTTCCCAGCACACCGCCGCGCCCACGCGACCCACCTGGCTGTCGATCACCGGCAGAGTCGAACCGTCGCCCTTGCCCCAGATCAACCGTTCTGTGCCGGTGGGCATCAGTTTACGGTGCTTGGCCACCAAGCCGGCGTCGGGCTCGAAGTACAGGGCCGTGCAATACAAGGTATTGCCGGCCCGCTCGATAACACCCAGCACCAGGCTTGCCCCGGTGCGCGCCGACAGGCCGGCCAATGCCTCCGTCTCGACGCCAGGTACGTCGATGGCGTTGGCGAAGTAGCGAGCGAACGCCTCGCGTCCTTCCGGTAGCCGATAGCCCAGTTGCGTTCCAAAAGCCTCGCCCTTGGGATAACCACCCAGCAGCGCCTCCGGCATTACGACCAAACGAGCGCCCGCGTCGCGAATCGCCTCTTCATAGGAAAGGATCTGCGTCAGTGTTTCGGCTTTGCCACCCGGTAGCGAGCCGATTTGCAGGGCAGCGACGATGGATTTGGGCATGGTCTTGAACTCCGTGGTTTCAGGTGTTGCTGATTTTCACGCCACGGCCGATCATCAATAAAGCCCGAAACGCTGCTAAAAGATATGAGCCAAATGAATATCGTCGACGTCGATCTTAACCTGCTGAAAACCTTCGAAGCCTTGCACGACGAATCCAGCGCAAGCCGCGCCGCGTTGCGCCTGGGGGTCACCCAGTCCGCCATCAGTGCGGCGCTGCGCAGGCTTCGCGGCATTTATGACGACCAGCTGTTCGTGCGCACGGGTCGGGGCCTGGCCCCTACCTTGCGCGCCAACCAGTTGAAACCCGTCATCAGTGAAGCCTTGGACAAGTGCCGCCAGAGCCTGGCAATGGTCGATCCTGGCGCCAGCCACTACGAAGGTCGATCCGTCATCCTCGGCTTGTCCGATGATTTCGAGATCGCCTATGGACGCCGCCTGATAGAGGAAGTGGCACGACGGGCGCCGGGCCTGCGCTTGATCTTTCGCCAGACCCATAGCCAGATCGTCGGCAGGGCCTTGATGGAGCGCAGTCTGGACCTGGCGATTACGGCGGGGGGATTTACCGAACGGCTGCTGAGTCGCAGGGTCCTCGGCGAAGGTGGCTACGCTTGCCTCATGGATCCGGCCAGTCTGGCAGCGGGCCAGCAGGACCTTACCCTCGAAGCCTTCGTCGCGCGGGAGCATCTGTTGGTGTCGTCCGGCGGCTTCATCGGCATCACCGATGAGGGGCTGGCCGCGCTGGGCCTGCGACGAAGAGTATGTGCCTCGACCACGCATTTTGCGGCGCTGCCGTTCCTGCTCAAGGACAGCCAGGCCGTGGCGACCATCCCAGACCATGCCGCCCGCGCCATCGCCCAGCTCAGCGGCCTGGCATTGGTGCCCTGCCCGCTGGCCTTGCCGCGCTATCCCATCGAGCTGGGGTCGCGGACCCACGGGCAGAAGGACCTGGCGGTGGACAAGGTGCGCGAGGCGATCATCGCGACCTTTGCGTAAGTTTTTATTTATTGGCGGCCATCAGTCGATTGACCTCGCTGCGCACCATGTTGGCGTATTCCGGAGGCGACATGCCGTCCAGTTCGGCGCGTACCCATTCGGCCCACTTGCCCTTGCGCTTGGAACGCTCGCCGAACAACCGGGCGGCGTCGCCCTTGGCCTTGCCCAGGTTGTTTTGCCAAAGTTCGAAGAGCCGGGATTTTTCGTCTTCCAGCGCGGCGCGCTCGGCCAGGGGCCTGTCAGCCAGATTGAAACTCATGGGGAATTTCCTGTTGCGTAAATAGGCGGCATCTTACACCTTGCGGGGAAACGGCTTAACACCGAATTGGCCCTGCGCTGTACGGACGCACCCCTGGCGCTGCAACTTTTACCGAAGCGTGGCACTCCACTGTTCACTGCCATCCATCCTCAAGGAGCACCTCAATGGCCCGTAAAAGCGCCGCGCAACCGAACGGAGAGCAAATCAAGGATCAAGCCTTCAGCGAACTGAAGGCATTGATCGAAGAGTCGGAAAAATTACTCAAGAGCAGTGCGTCCTTGGTCGGCGAGGATGCTGAAAACCTGCGCGGCCAGATCGCCCTGAAACTGCAACAGGCTTTGGATGCGGTTGCCAGCGCCCGGGAGCGCACGCGGCCGATGGTCGATGCAACGCAAGTCTATATTGGCGGGCACCCTTGGCAGACTGTTGCTATTTCCGCGGGGTTTGGCCTCGTGGTGGGGTTATTGCTCGGGCGACGTTGAGCACCGACCCATGGCAAGGGAGACCGCTCCCTTGCCATGAAAAAACCACTGGCCTTCGGTCTACGCTCCCGCCAGTTCCCGCAACTGAGCGTACGCCTGCTCATCCAGCGTGATGCCCTGTTCTGTGGACTTGCCGCGCTCCCGGTGCCGACGATCACCAGGCAAACGGCGCAGCCCCACTCCGTGCATCTGCCTGACGAGTTCCTGGCTGCGCTCGGCAAATCCTTGCCCGGCGGCCTTGCTGGGGTCGATCACGATCAACAATTGCCCAGTCCAAGGCGTTTTGGCGCCGGGGTGATTGCGCCAGTCGAACTCGAAGGAAAAATTGCCCCCGGTTAACGCCGCCGCCAGCAATTCGACCATCATCGACAACGCCGACCCCTTGTGCCCACCAAATGGCAAGAGCGCCCCGCCTTCGAGAATTGCCTTCGGGTCGCGGGTCGGCTGGCCCAGGCTATCCACCCCCATTCCCGGCGGCAGCAGCTCGCCTTTGCGCGCGGCAATCTGCACATCGCCGTGGGCGATGGCGCTGGTGGCAAGGTCGAAGACGATCGGCTCGCCACCGGCGCGTGGCGCGGCGAAAGCGATGGGGTTGGTGCCGAACAAGGGGCGGTCCGCGCCATGAGGCACTACGCAGGTCATGCTGTTGACAACGCTCAGTGCCACCAACCCTTCATAGGCAAACGGCTCGACGTCCGGCCAAAGCGCCGCGAAATGATGAGAGTTGCGGATCGCCAGCACCGCGATACCGGCGCTGCGGGCCTTTTCCACCAGCAAGGGCCGCGCGGCCGCCAGAGCGGGCTGGGCAAAGCCATTGCCGGCGTCCACCCGTACGAAACCTGAGGCGACATCCTCGACCACCGGCACGGCTCGGCCGTCGACCCAACCGCTTTTGAGCGTGGAGACATAACCCGGCATGCGGAAAACTCCATGGCTATGGGCCCCGTCGCGCTCGGCTGCGGCGCAGTTTTCGGCGAGGGTGCGGGCGACCTCTGCCGATGTGCCGTGGCGCAGGAAGATCTGCTCCAACAGCCCAACCAAGGCGTCAAGGGATAACGTGCAAGGACCGGTGTGATCGGGAAGCGCGGACATCTGAAGCTCCTGAGTGATTGTAGGAGGTAGCAACAGCGTTGAAACGACAAGACTTGGGCTGATTAACACTGCCCCATGAGCGCGCTGTCAACCTTTGCGCAAGCAACCCTTTGGGCCGGGGCGTTCGCCAGCGAGCCTGGCAGACACGCCCATCGTCCATGCGGTAACTATGTACCACCTGTGCCCTTTCAGCGTGGCCTAGTCTGGCCGCTTCATCCACCGGGACGCCGCATTGGCCTGCCCTGACGAGAAGCGACGATGAGCACAGCAGCACTGCCGTTATTATTTCCCCAGCTGTTGGCCGCCAAGGGCTTGGATGAGCTGGAGGCACACCATGGCCTGACGCAGGCCGACCTCGACTGGCTGCAAAACGTTTCGCTGCCCACCCATGCGCAACGCGCCGCACAGACGCCTCCGATGATCGCCGAGACCATCCAGCTTAGCGCCGAAGGCAAGCCGGCCATTGCGTTGGCTGGCTGCTTCTGCCTGCGAACCACGCCCAGACGCGGCGATACCGCCGTCGATCCAACATTCCTGTACACGCCATGGGACGGGGTTCGCAAGTTCGACAGTCCCGCAGCGCTCCGGGCCTGGATTGACCAGACACTGCTGGACAACCGCGATCGCAACAATCTGTTTCGGCTCCTGTCGATTGCCCAGCGCAGCGAACTGAAGGGCACGACGGATATCGAACAATCCTGGCAGGCCATCGACGGGGACGTTTTCGAGACTCAACTCAACACCATCGAACATGCCCAACACCACAACGTGCTGTCCATGGTGGAGGAATTGGTCAAGTTGCCCCCGCTCGCGACGCTGCTGGACCAGATACTGGGCGACGCGCTACCCGGCCTCGATCCCAGGCAGGTACGCATTGCGCTGTCCAGGATCGACTACACCCAGGCGCCCGAGGCGATTCATGTCACCCAAAGCATTCCCCTGAGCGAGGCGGTGCTGGTCTATTTCCACCATCAAGGCTGGCCAGCCGGGCATCTTGCCGACCTGACCCACCCTGACACGCCTGCGTCGTCCTATTCCGGACAGGAGTGGGAAGCGATCATCAAGGGTGCGGCGATAAGGCTGATCCCGAAGCTGATCGATCGTGTCAACGCGTTCTGGGACACCAGCGGCCCCTTCCACACATCTCGGCGCCAATTCCTGGCCCAATTCATTCAGGACGCCCTGTGGGCGGCCATTCTGATCAAACGAGAAAAAAACCAGCTGACGGAGGCCCAGGGCCGCGAGTTGCTTCGGCTGTTCAGGCCGTCGCGCCGGGACGAGGCAGTGCTGTTCATCGAGACGGTGCGCCTCTGGGAATATGCACCTAACTTCGTGGAGCTCGCTGGATCGCTGATGGTCAGCGGGCAAGGTCATTACCTCTACACGCCCACCGACGGCCTTCAAGTCGTTGGCAATTACCTTGGATTCAAAGAAGCGCTGGTCAGCACGCCCGAGCAGAAGGAGGCGATCTACAGCCTGCTGGACCTGGACGAGCGCAACCGGCTCCTGGGTTTCGAGCATCCGAAAATTTGCGGCGAACCGATAGACATGCCTATCGCTGATTCATTGGCTGGCGCGATCATCGACAAACAGACGCACAATCTGCGGTATGCGCTGCAAATGTCCCGCCAGGGCCGGGTGAATGTCCATGCACTGGTCGACAAGGCCCTCGACATACGAGCCTTCATCAGCAACAAGCTACTCAATCAAAAGACCGCCGGACATTGGGGGACCCAGCCCGCTTTCCATGGAAAATTGCGACTTTCCAACTTCCTGGCCGATCAGATGGAAAGAAAGGCCAAGAGCTACATCGACGTGGAAGGCGCCTTCGCTAGCGAATTTTCCAGGCTGCCATCGTTTCTCCGGTCTTCGCTTCAAAACGGACTCAGGCAATTGCTTCCACAATTGACCAATGTGTTTTCAGTGGGGATTCGCGCAGAGGCTGATCTACGCTCGATCGACGCCACGCTGCCGACAATCGCCCATGAACTGATCACGACGGTGTTCGCCTTCGACCCCGACTACCCGGATCGCCGGCGGCGCATCGGCGTCAGGGGATTCCGGCCAGACGTTTATTCATTGAAACTGACGTGCGCATCGTCCGGCGTCGCCATCTCGCTGCCACTGGCCAACTGCTTTCTATTGACCGAGCGTGGTGGCCTCGATACGCCGTACTCGGGCATGGCGATCGTCTGGACACCTGCCGACGGGCTACAGGCATTCGCCTCGGTCGACCTGGCCACTCGACAATTGAATCGGCAATTGCTCGATTCCCGCAGGCGATTTGGCTTGCTGTCCAACCTTCCCCCCGCCCAGCGCCAGCCCCACCGACGCTATCAACTGGACACCTACGAACTGATCGAAGACAACGTGCTGATGAATCGAATGACCTCGTTCATCCACCTTTTCGAGACTGAGTACGCCTACCTGAGTGTCCTGAAAAGCGGGGATTGGCAACTGACCCGCTCGGCACTGGCAAACGGTCTTGAAGCCCTACTGGAAAAAGGAGCGCCCACCAACCTGAAACGCGCCACGGCCATCGCCCAGGCCAGCAAATACCGGCAGAAACTGCCCGCCTGGCTCGGCGCTGCCCCCCTCGAGGATCAACGTTTGCACGTCGAGATCCTGGAGCAATACAAAAGCAGCGTAGCCGATGGCAAGGATTACCTGGACGGCATCGAACCCCTGCGTACCTACGTGCAAAATCGTCTGCAAGCACTGCTGGACGCACGTTTCCCCGAGGACAGACTCAACCCCGAAACCATCCAGATCACGCCAAACCTGGCGGTGGTCGGCCCTGCCAGTTCATTGACCGACTTTGCCTTGCACCCCATCGATGTCACCAGCAAGGGCTTCAAGGTTTCCTCGACCTCCACGCAATCATTGCCAGACAGCCTGAACGAACTGGCGGTGCGGCAGATGTTGTCGTCGCTCGATATCCAGAGCACTTACAAACATCAGGTGAAACAAGCGCTTTGCGGCGCAATTTCCGATGTCCAGCCCAGGAAGCGACGCTTTCGCCAGCAGCTGCCATGGCAATTGTTGCAATACGCCCACTCACGTCTTCTGCAACAGCACATTTCCCCGAAGGCGTTCGACTTGATCCTCCAAGTCCTGGACATGCCGGACGCCATCGCCCGTCGAGCGGTCAGGGGTGCCGGTGCGTTCATACGTCCACTGGAGCTGATCAAGACCGGCGGCGCCGCCACGGTAAGGGCGCTCGGGCTCTATGTGATCAGCTCGAGCGCCGATCCGGCGGACCCTCATGTTTTATATGCTCCCTACCACGAGGGGCATTCCCTGGCCGAGTTCAAGGATGAACCAAGCATCGTCGCCGCCCTCAATGCCCCCGGCGCGCTTCAGGACCTGCTGGTCCGCCGGCTGCCCGAAGACCAGCGAGCCACCTTCCGGAATCTGTTTGCCGCCACCCTCGGGCAACTGTCGGAGATTACCCTCGCTTCGAATCCGATCGACACCGATGTATTCGAAACCCTGTACAACGACAACGCGACGTTGCTACTGGATATGCTGGGCACGAAGAACCAGGACCATCGCCCATTCGACTGGGCAACGGTGCTGCACCTGTTCAGTTCTGGGATCGGATTGGTGGGTAGGCAGCTACCGGCCAGGTTGACGTTCCTGGAAACGCTTTGGGAGAGCTATCAGGACTTCAAGGGTTCGGCCGAAGCCCTGCAGCAGCACGACTGGAAAACCGGCCTGCATGATTTCATCGCCGGCGCCGCGGAAATGGTGTCGCTGGGTTTGCTCAATCGCGACGATACATTCGGCCTTCTCGATCCCGCCGAACCGGCCTCGCCAAGCGGCTCCTCGACGCCCGGGTGGCAGGAAATCGCCTGCACCGCGCCACTGCGCACCGACTTACAGGCCTTCGAAGCCATAGGCATCAGCCTCTGGGCGCTCCAGCAGAACCGGGCCGACGGCACCTATGAATCAAAGGACGGCGGCAAGTTCAACGTGCCCCTGGCCGGCAAGGTCTATCAAGTGGCAAGGGCCGGCCGGGGCTGGCGCATTATCCACGGTGATGACGAAGGCCCGTTGCTGAGGTATAGCGCCAACGAAACGACATGGGCAATCGACCCACAGCGACAGACCATTCGTTTCGGCAAGGCGGGGTCGAAAATGGCGGTGACCTATAGCGACTTCAAGGCAAAGGGATCCTTGAACATCGAAGCGCGCGGGATGGCTGAGATACGCAAGAAGTCTCCTTATCGCGCCAACGTCATCGTACAGGCATTGGAAACCGCCAGATTCTATTCGCTGAACGCCTTGCTCAATCTAGAGCAGTTCAAAAAGCAGCCTTTGCCAGGTTCTCGGCTGGATAGCTTCCTGATGTCGTTCTTTGGGGTCCGACAGGTCGACAGCGCCCTGATCGGCAAAGTGGAGACCGCCATTTTCCCGATATGCAGGGCGTTGGCCGACCCCACCTGGGAACAGCAGAACGCCAGCCGTATCGTCATTGGCAATTTGAAATACCTGGAAGACCGGGCAACCGCATTTGTGCTCGAACCTGCGGCCCGCGGGCGAATCTACCTGACGCAGTTTTTCTTCGAACCGGGGCTGGACTGGTACAAGACCGTGGTGCCGGCGTTCTTCAACGTCGACGCGCATGCCCAAGGCGCGACGCTTATCCACGAGATATCCCATCAGCTCATCGACACGATCGACATCATCTACCTGGACGCTGCGCTGCCGTTTCCCGACTTGATTTCAACCTCGACCCACCTGGGGCAAACACGCTATGACACGCAGAAGGAGCTGCAACTCAATGGGCTCTCCCTGGGCACGGCAAAATCCAAGCTGTTCAGACAGTGGGACAGTACCGACAACAGCTACAAGAGGCTGGAGTTGTTGCCAATGTATAAAGACATTGCCAAGGCCATTTTGAAAGTCACCGACACACGGAGCATGGACGAAGCACGAAACGCGTTCTTGAACCCGGTTTTGCCGGACAAGCGCATCGACGTCATACTCCGTAACGCCGATTCGGTCACGCTGCTGATTTGTGAATTGGGGCGCCAGCTCGATCCGAGTCCATCGCGTTCCACTTGAGTGCGTTGAGCCCTGGGCATGCCAAGGCCGTTGATCTTTTTTTCACGGCATGTGTGCGACAGTACGACCCGGACCTGGACGCTCCTACGTCTGACCAACGGAAAACCGATGCATGCCGTGCAAATGCCATCATCCCTGTTCTCGGCAATGGGCCCCGAGGGTTAGAATGCGGCAAACCAGGAAGAGCCCATGACCGAACGTACACTCCCGGAAGCCGAATACGATGCCATCACCGATGCGGCCGCGCATTGGTGCATGCGTCTGCATGCGGACGACTGCACGGATGCCGAACGGCTGGCGTTCAAGCAATGGCACGACGCCGATCCGCTGCACGCCTTTGAATACGCAGCCATGCTGGAAATCTGGGGCGTTGCCGAGCATCTGCCGCGCGTCGAGCCAATGGCCATCCCTGCGACCCAGCGCCCGCGGTCTCGCTTCGGCTCCATGGCGATCGCGGCGACGGTGCTTGCCCTCGGCCTGCCCCTGGCTGCTTTTACCGGTTGGAACATGGGGTGGTTGCCCAACGCCTACCAGCGATTCGAGGCAGGTACGAGCGTGCGTCACATCACTCTGGATGACGGCAGTCAGGTAGAGCTCAACCTCGCAAGCGAGCTGGTGTTTGCCAACTACAAGGACGAACGCCGGGTCACGATGAAAAAAGGCGAAGCGTTTTTCGATGTCCACCACGATAGCCGCCACCCCTTCGTCGTTCGAGCAGGCCAGGGCCAGGTGCGCGTGACCGGGACCCGTTTCAACGTGTGGATGTACCAGGATCAAGTGCGGGTTACGCTGGTGGAAGGTTCCGTGTGGGTAACCAGCCATCGGGCATCCAAAGCGGGCGGCCAGCAACTGTCACCTGGGATGCAGGCGAGCTACAGGGCTGGCGATTTCCAGCCGAAGGTTCGTGACGTCGCCCTCGATGACAGCTCGCTGGCATGGCGAAGTGGCAAGCTGGTGCTGGATAACCTGGCCCTGTCCGACGCGCTGCCGCTGATCAACCGCTACCTCGACCGTCCCGTGATGCTGGCGGACAACGCAACGGGCACTCTGCGCATCGGTGGAAACTACAACCTGAACGAAGTGAAGAACCTGGTGCCTTCGCTGCCCAAGGTCTTGCCGGTGTACCTGACACAGAACAGCGACGGCAACCTGGTATTGAACGCCATCGCTCGTCCTACCCGAAACTGACATAGGCCGCCTCCCTTGGGGACGCGGCCTGATTGCTCCCGCGGCTATTGCGTCGCCACCCTGCCCGCCTGCTCGCCCTCATGGATGGTCTGGGCCTGGTAATGCGGGTCGGCCTTGATCTGCTGTTCAGAGAAAGGCAGCACACTTAATTGCCCCTTCGAGAATGCCTGGGTCTGGTCCGCCGAATAGGGCGATGAAGGATCGCTGGACAGTGAGAACGCCAAGAGTCCCTGTGCGTTGGGTCCGTTGCCGTCAAACGTCACCACTTGCAGGTAACTGGTGCCGCTGACCACTTCCCGCTGGCCGTTCGCGCCCGGCATGCTCTGGATGGCGTTATAGATGCCCAGCTCGCCCGGTCCACCGTGAATGGGTATCCGGCGGTCGCCGCTGCGGGTCACCTGCACGTCCCGCCATTGGCTATCCGCTTGCAGTCCCGCAGCGTCCACCGCTTGGACCGATGCGACCATGGCCTGGCTCAGCGCATCAGCCACTGGCGATGCTTCGATCGCCAGGCCGCGCGGGGTATGTTGCGGATCGTTCGGGTCGAACGCGACCCGCCAGATGCCCGGCGCCGCCTGCAATGCCTGCATGATGTGCTGGAAATGGACGAACCCCACGCCGCTGTCCAGGCTGGCGGTACGGTCCCAGGCCTTGAGCTGGCTGCATGCCTGCGTCAGGGCCGGTGCATCGGGCCCCAGCTTCTCGGCACAGAAAGCCAGCAGGTCCGGCATGACCTGATCGGCCAGGTACACCCGGTCGTCCATGACCATGCCCTGCAAATCGCTCACCGTTACCGGCCCCGCCTTTTCCAGTTGTCCCAGTCGGTCCAGGGCAAAACGCGCCCGCAGGCCCAGTGGCAGGTCCTGCTGGCTGATCACCGGGGAATAACCGGCCAACGGCTGCGACGGATTGACCATCCACGCCGAATCGTTGGAGTTCTGCAAATAATCGCGGCGCAACAGTTGCGGGAGCTTGTCCGCCGCATAGGTACCCTTCTGCACCGCCTTGGGGTCCACATCCCAGGCGCATTCGCCGCGTGAACCGTCCAGCACGATCAGCCGCAGCCCGGCCTTGGGGTCGCTGCATCGGGCAAGCTTGCCGGCATCGACGTTGGGCACCACCGAGACGTTCATATAGAGGCTTTGTCCCTGGTCATCAACGGCCAGGGTATTGACCCAGGGAATCCCCTGAATGCCATGAACGGCCTCTTGCAGATCCTTGAGCGTGTCGGCTCGATTCATCGCGTACCACTGCGCCAGCACCCGGTCGTTTTCCAGGTTGGCGTCCCGAAGGCTATAGGCGAACCGGTTATCCCAATCCAGTTTCCCGGGCCATTGCACGATCGGTCCGAACTGCGAACCGTAGACCACACGGGAGACCGGCTTGACCTGCCCATCGGCCTGCTTGATGTCCACCGTGACCGTTTGCTGGCTCATGGCAACGGACTTGCCATCCACCAGGTAGCGAGTCGGGTCCTTGGGGTCCAGTTGTAGCCGATACAGGGTGAAATGCTTGGACGTATCGACGGTATGGGTCCAGGCCAAGTGCCGGCTGAAGCCGATATTGATCATCGGTAGGCCCGGCAACGCCGCGCCCATCACGTCCAGCTTTCCGGGGATGGTCAAATGCATCTGGTAAAAACGCATGCCTCCCACCCACGGGAAATGCGGATTAGCCAGCAGCATGCCGCGCCCATTGAACGAGCGTTCGCTGCCGATAGCCAGGGCGTTACTGCCGCGCTCCAGGGCGAAGCGCTGTTGCCGTTGCGCCGCGATGGCGAAACCGGACGCCGAGCCCCCCGCGTCTGCCGTAGCCTTGGGCGGCTGCGCCCCGGCCAACGCCTCGGTGAACTGGCCGACGCCACCCTCCACCAACAGGCGCCGGGTGAGCTTGACAATATCCAGCGCGGTGATTGGCCGCACCCACTCGCTTGCGCATTGTTCCGGCAGGCCTTTGGCCTTGCGCTCAGCCAGCGCGCGGTTGTAGCCGGCGGCATAACCTTCCACCAACTGCTGGACCTGGGGCGTCTGCGCCTGCCAGAAACCGGAAACCGCCCGGGGCGTGTTGAGCCACGCAAAAAACACG
This sequence comes from Pseudomonas sp. R4-84, assembly GCF_054130985.1. Classification (NCBI taxonomy): domain Bacteria; kingdom Pseudomonadati; phylum Pseudomonadota; class Gammaproteobacteria; order Pseudomonadales; family Pseudomonadaceae; genus Pseudomonas; species Pseudomonas sp. R4-84. Next base: position 2,525,743 of record NZ_CP096390.1, on the reverse strand, counting down.
TCGCTTGCACGATTCTCGCGCTGCTCGACGGTGACCTGTTCCGGACCAAAATAGCGCGAGCGTTGGGCGTTGACGGTCACGATCTCATTGGCCAACAGGCATAGGTTGTCCTGGGCGTACGCATAGCCGATGCCGTATCCCAATCCCCGCTCATCCTGGGCGCGAATATGCGGCACGCCAAAACTGGTGCGACGAATTTCGGCAGTGGCCTGCCCGGCCTCGCCTCGTGCGCTGACAACGGCACTCAAGCCCAGGGACATCCCCAGCAAGACACCGGCAAGGCAAAACCTCGATAACTGCCCGGACATTCCCACACTCACTCCTGATCGATAGCGTACAAAAACCAGGACGGCCGCCGATACGCCCTTGTACGTCCGCCCCGGCCTGGAAGTTCACATGCGCCGCGCTTCAACGCGGATGTGCCTACCTTGAGAACGAACCGGATGAAAAAAAATTAATCGGCTGGCAAGCCGCTTCTACCGGGGTTTGACGGTATCCAGGCATTTTTTTCACACCCACCTCCTCATGATTGGCCGCTCTCGTTCGTCCTATACAGGAGAGCGTTGATGATCTTTTCTGTCAGGCTGGTAAGGAGTCTTTACATGCATAACGCGCAAATGCCCATGGAGGGCAAGCCAGGATCGGCCCGTGTCACGATGACAGCCATAAACCGTACGTTCCCTGGGCCCGCGGAACGAGGCGGCAACGAGCAGATCAAGCGTCTGCTCAAGAGCTATGGGCTCAGGACGAGCCTGATTCGCTTGAAGGTCATCGACGCCTTGCTCAAGGCCGCCGATGAAAACCGCCGGCTGGGTGTACGCGGCGTCCATAGCCAATTGTTGGGGCTGGACATTCCCTTGTCCTTCCTGAGCGTGCGTGAGGTGCTGAAGCGCCTGTGCGGCGAAGGCGTGGTCACGCTCAATTCGGATAAAAGCTACAGCTTGCACCACCAGGCCGTGGCCCTGCTCAACACCGAAGAATGAGCGGCGCTCAAGGCTTGACCTTGCGTCGCATCACGCCGTTGATCACCACGACGATGACCGCCACGGCAATGGCGATGTATTGAAACAGCTGCTCGCTGATCATGCCCTTGCCTTGCATCCAGGACAGTCCGAGCATGATCGCCAGTACGACGAGAACCACCAGAATCGAGTATTTCAAACGTTGCGAATGAGTCATTTGCCAGTTTCCTGAAGTTTTTCGTTCTGCACCTCTGATGCGTGTTTATTCCACCACAAGCAAGGTGGGATGCAGTCAGCATCGTATGGTACAACCGCTGGGCGTTTTCGTGCGACCGAAGGATTTTTCCTACATATACCGGTCCGCTTTCCACTGCCTGTTACGCGAAAAGGCGCCTTTCGACCCTGGATCTCGCCAACGTACTCTCGAAAAAGAAGAAATTTCCTTGTTTCCGAGAACCGACGTTGGGAATCCATGCCAAATCAGCCCACCCTTCTTTCACCCTTTCGCCTGACAGGTTTCTGCCTGGCCATCGCTCTTTTCGAGTTCCTCACTTACATGGCCAGCGACTTGATCATGCCCGCCATGCTCACCGTGACCCAGGACCTCGATGCATCCCCCGATCAGATTCCCCACGCGTTCAATCTGTACCTGCTGGGCGGCGTCCTGCTGCCTTGGCTGATCGGCCCGTTGTCGGATCGTCATGGGCGGCGCCCCTTCATGCTCGTGGGGTGTGCCGGGTTCGTGCTGGCTTGCGTGGCGATCACCCAGGTCACCGGCATGCAGGGTTTCAATGGGCTTCGCCTGGTCCAGGGGATGGGGCTGGGCTTCGTGATTGCAGTCAGCTACCCCGCCATACAGGAAATATTCTGCGAATCCGCCGCCGTGAAGGTCATGGCCATGCTGGGCAATCTCGCCCTTCTTTCACCGCTTTTAGGCCCTTTGGCGGGCGGGCTGCTGCTGCAGTGGCTGTCGTGGCGCGAGCTGTTCATGTTGCTGGCCGGTCTCGGGGTGGTCAGCTGGTTGGCTTTGTGGGGGTTCATGCCGCGAACGCCCCCTGGCACCCATGCCGGCGCTGAAACACCGGTCGTCGAAGCATTCGACCTGCGTTCGCTCGTAAGGCGATACGCAGCGCTGCTGGGCCACGGAGGCTTCATGTCGGCCAGCGTCGCGCTGGGGTTGATGAGCCTGCCGCTGATTGCCTGGATCGGCCTGTCGCCCCTGCTGTTGATCCAAGGACATGGCCTGTCCCCATTGGCGTATGGGGTTTGGCAGATTCCGGTTTTCGCGGCGGTCATCCTCGGCAATCTCGTCCTCAACGCCCTGGTGGAACGGGCTGGGGTGCATCGGGTGGTCCGCTATAGCTTGTGGCCGTTGTGTACAGGCCTGACCGCGCTGGTGGCCGGCAGTCAGTTCGCCCTGTCCGTTCCCGTCCTGGTCAGTGGGCTGTCGCTGTATGCCATCGGGCTCGGCATGGGCAATGCCGCGCTGTATCGACTGGCCCTGTTCGCCACCGACGATAGCAAGGGCTTGGTTTCGGCCATGGTCGGGATGATCTCCATCGCCGTGATGAGCGCGACAGGGTCGCTGTTGGCGCTGCTGGGTGCCGGGGCGAACCTTGAGTCCTTCGCGCTGATGGTCGGCATCGCCGGGCTCAGCTGTCCTGTCGTGCTGCGCCTGTTCACCTCGCGCCCCGCTGCTCTCCCTTGATTTGCCTTCCCATAGGATGACCCGATGATTCACTTTCCCCATGCCGATGCGCTGTGCGCATGGCCCCAGCCGTATGACGGCGATTCGCTGCCACCGGGGCTGTTCGACAGAGCCATGGCTGAAATCAGCCTGTTCCATAGCCACCACACGCCAGGCTACGAACATTGGCTCAACGCCAACGGGCTTCGGGCCCACGACCTGGACCATTTGACTGACTGGTCGCGCCTGCCGCCCATCTACGCCAGCTATTTCAAGCAGCGACTGCTGCTCAGCCCCACCGCCGAAGGTGCATTGGAACTCACGTCCTCGGGCACCAGCGGGCAGAAAAGCCGCATGCGCTACGACGAGCGCAGCATGGCGGCGGCCCAAGGCATGGTGGCAAACATCTTTGAGTATTACGGCTGGTCGACACCCGACTCGCCGTGCAACTACTTGCTCTTCAGCCATGAGCCCGAAGCGGCCAATCGCCTGGGCACGGCCTACACCGACCAGTTCCTGTGCCGCTTCGCACCGGCCAATCGGATCGCCTACGCCTTGCGACGCACCGCAAAAGACCACGAGTTCGACGTCTTTGGCGCCATCGGCACCCTGCAATCTTTCGCCGAAGAGGGCCTGCCGGTGCGCATCTTCGGCTTCCCGGCGCTGCTCTGGCATGTGCTTGAGCGCATGCGTGAAACCGGCATGCAAGACCTGAAGCTCGCCGCCGGTTCGCTGGTCTTCCTGGGCGGCGGCTGGAAGAAACAGGCGGCCGAGGAAATCCCCCGACGTCACGTTTACGAGCGCATCACACAGCAACTCGGCATCGAGGTCCAACGCTGCCGCGACGGCTACGGTGCGGTCGAGCACGCGGTGCCTTACATCGAGTGCGCCCATCATCGGTTCCACGTGCCGGTCTATTCCAAAGTCTACATACGCCACCCCTCGGACTTCAGTGTCCAGCCGTTCGGCGAGCCAGGGTTGTTGTCGTTCGTTTCGCCCTACATCTCGTCAAGCCCCGCGCACGCCGTGGTGATGAGTGATCTGGCGACCCTGCACCCGGCCAACTGCAAGTGCGGCCTTCAAACCCAGTGGTTCGAGCTGCATGGCCGGGCCGGCACCAGCGCCAGCCGAAGCTGCGCCATGGCCGCTGCCGAATTGATCAAGGAAAACTGATATGTACCTCATCAACGGCCAACTGAACGCCGGGCTGCCGCTCGATGCAGCGCTTGAACGCCTCCAAGCGCAACTGCCCGTCTTGCTGGAAACGCCACCTCGCAGCGAGGAGGTGATCGACTGTGCCGAGGCGTTCGCGCAATGGCTGCGTGCGGCAGACCGAAGCCCGCTGCTGGACGAGGACCAGCGCCAAGCCCTGATTGTTTTCTGCGCCCGCAAGTCGTTGAGCTTCAAGCTGGAACGGGAGCTGGGCGTCGATGCACGTTCGCTACGGCGAATCGATTATTGCGACGGGCCCTTCGAGAGTTGGCACCCCTTGGGCCTGGTGGTTCATGTCACGCCGGGCAACTCGCCGTTGCTGGGGTTTTGCGCGGTGCTGGAAGGCCTACTTGCGGGCAACGTCAATTGGCTGCGCCCCAGCACCCGCGAGGGCGACCTGACGGCGCAACTCCTAGCGGCGTTCCTGGCGTGCGATCCAGGCGGCCGGTTACGTGGTTATCTGGCGGTATTGCCGGTGCCCTCTGAACAAACCGGGCGTCTTTTTGCCGTTGCCAATGGCGTCAGTGCCTGGGGCGGCGAAGCTGCCTTGAAGGCATTGCGCGAGCGCATTCCAACGGGTTGTCGCTGGATCGATTGGGGCCACCGGATCAGCTTCGCCTATATCACGCCTCTGGCCGCCAGCGAGCAGGCCTTGGATGCGCTGGTGGACGAAGTCTGCCGCCTCGACCAGCAGGCCTGCTCCAGCCCGCAATGGCTGCTGGTGGACAGCGATGATCCTGGGCAATTGCAAGCAGTGGGAAGCGCCCTGGCCGCCGCGTTCGAACGCCGGACCGGGCGCTGGCCCACCCTGGAGACCACCGCCGCCGAAGCCAGTGAGATCACCACCCGTACGGCACTGGCCCGCCTGGACTTCAGCTTTGCCAACGAAACCGGCCAGGTCTGGACGGGCAATGGCTGGCGCATTCTCTGGGAGCACCACCGCGAACTGCAACCTTCGCCATTGTTTCGCACGCTCCTGCTACGGCCGATGCCGCAAGTGCTGCTCGCCGAAACCTTGCTGCCATGGCGCAATGTGCTGCAGAGCTGCGCCCTTGTCTGCGAGCCGGAGCGCGCACCTGGGCTGGTTCGGCGCCTGATAGCCGCCGGGGTTGGCCGGGTGACCTCCACGGGGGAAATCCAGCAAGGTTACGACGGCGAGCCCCACGATGGGGTCTACGGGCTGCAACGATTGAGTCGCCGGGTATCGGTCAGCCTTGATGCAGGCATTGCCAGCCATCGCGTCACGCTGGATGCCGCCGCGAGCCCATTGGCGCTGACCCCTTCGACGCCCATCATGGACAAAGCAGCGTTCGTGGCGCTGCCCCCGGCCCCTCAGGCACAGCTGTTCTTCCGTTCCGGCGGCAGCAGCGGTGCGCCGGTTTTGTCCCCCTATAGCCATCGTGATTTCGACCGCCACATGCGGGCCGCCGCCGATGGGGTGCGCGCCGCGGGGCTCGACCCGACGTACGATCGAGTGATGAACCTGTTCTATGGCGGCAGCCTGTACGGCGGGTTCCTCAGTTTCACCAAGATCCTCGAACAGATGGATGTCGTGCATTACCCGATGAGTGCGCCGCCGGATGACAACTTTGCAGAGATCGCGCAGTTGATCGTCGAGCATCGAATCAACACGCTCATGGGCATGCCCAGCACGTTGCATCGTCTGTTCTCAAGCCAGCAATCAGTCCTTCAAGGCTACGGCGGTGTGCGCAAGATCATGCTTGGTGGCGAACACCTGGGGCAGGACTGTCGTCTCCTGTTCGAGCAATGCGGCGTCACCTGCGTTCGCTCGGCAATCTACGGCAGCGTCGATGCGGGCCCCCTCGGGCATGCCTGCATAGCCAGCGGCGACGGTGTGTTTCATCTGATGGAAGATATCCAATCCTTGGAAATCGTTGACCTGGAACGGGATATGCCGGTCGGCCCTGATGGTATCGGGCGCTTGCTGTTCACCTCCCGCGTACGCCAGGCGCGCCCGCTCCAGCGATACGAAGTCGGCGACCTAGGGCGCTGGCTACCCGGCCCATGCGCGTGTGGCCTGGAGTCGCCCAGATTCGAGCTGCGCGAGCGCCACGGCCAACTGGTGCGCATCGCCACGGAGTTCATCAATACCCGGGACCTGTCCGAGCACGCGCAGACGGCCATCCAGATCGTTCTGAGCCATGCGGGCTGTGGCGGTGAGCGTTTGCTGATTCGTACCGATGGCGACGCCGAAACGGTTCGGCGCCAGGTGCTGGGCCTCGCAGCGCTGCGCACGTCGGTCAACGCCGGGTTGCTGGCCCTGGACGTCGAGCACTGCCCGGTTGAGCGGTTCGAACATAACAAGCACAGCGGCAAAGTCCCGATGGTGATCGATTGCAGGTTAGCCCGCCGTTGATTTCGCCCGGTACCCGATAAGCCGACCCATAGCCTTGAGAATATTCCGATGAGCGCCCCATTAACCTACGACCAATGGCTCAAGCATATCCGCACGCATTCGATGTTCTATCGCACGCAGCTGAGCCATCTACCCGTCCATGGCTGCGAGTTCCACCAGTTGCCGATCGTCAATCTCAGCGAGTATTGGAAAGACAGCCACGACCTGGACCATTGGCCGGTGTTGACCAGCCGCGTTAAGGACGCACTGGTCTTCAAGACCGGCGGTACGACCAGCGAAGGCAAGTTATCGGTGTATACCCACGCAGAATGGCAACTGATGCTCGATTGCTTCGGGCGCAGCTTGACAGCCCAATTGGCTGCTGGGGATCGCATTGCCAATCTGTTTTTCTCGGGGGATCTCTACGCCAGTTTCCTGTTCATCCACGGCGCCCTGTGCAGCGTCGATGTTGCGATTACCGAGTTTCCCTTCTCCGGCTCGGTGGAACTCGATGTGTTGGCCGACGCCATTGCTGGACACCGCATCAACGTACTCGTCGGCGTGCCTGCGCACTTGCTGGCCTTCGCCAGCCATGTCATTGGCAAAGGGCGCAGGCTGCCACAGATCACCACCGTGCTCTTTGGCGGGGAGAACCTGTTCGAAAGCCAGATGCCGACATTGAAGCGCGCCTTCCCGGGCGCGCGTTTCGCGTCCATCGGATACGCCAGCGTGGATGCCGGACTGGTAGGTGCGAGCACGCCTGATTGCGGCTTGGGCGAGCACCGGGTATTCGATCAGCACACGCGGGTGGAAATCGTCGACGACCTGAGCGGGGAAGCGATCGAGGCCATTGGCCAAGCCGGAAACCTGGTGGTGACGAATTTCAACCGGACCCTCATGCCCATTGTCCGATACCCGGTGGGAGACCGCGCCAGTTGGTGCGAGCCGGCAGGCACGCCGGGGCGCAAATTCGCCCTTCGAGGACGCAGCGCAGAGAGCCGGCGCGTACGCGTTGGCGTGTTGTCGCTGTTTCCCGAAGAAATAAGCGACATCGCGCGGCGCGTGGCCGGCGGTGTGCAGTGGCAACTGATCATCGAGCACAGCCAGGGCAATGACTGCGTGTTGCTCAAGTGGCTGCCGGAAAAAGCCGAGGATGCAGGCCCAACGCGATCCCATGCGCTTAAAGCGGCCTTGATCGAGCAATATCCAGGCCTCGACCGACTTCACGTGGATACCCAGGCCTGTACCGCACAGGACCTGGAGCGCCACCCCCGTTCCGGCAAGCACCTGTCGATCATCGATCGTCGGGTATACGGTTCGCGGGCAACGGAGGATGCCGGATGAGCCTTCTGGTATTCAGGCCGTTCCAAGCCACCGACAGCGCCGGTACGTGCGAGCTGTTTCGTCGGGTGTACGGTGATCACTACGTCTCCCCTGACGTCTACATGCCGCAAATGATCTGCCAGCACAATCTCAAGGGGCGCTGGCATTCGCAGGTGGCGGTGGTCGACGGGCGCGTGGTCGGTCATGCCGCGTTGTGCCGCCAGGGACACGCGACTCAAAATGCCGAGCTGGCGCTGGTTGCGGTGGACCCCGAGTTGCAGGGCAGGCAGATCGCCTCGCGGCTGGGGCAACAATTACTGGACGGTTGCCGGCAGCTCGGGCTCGCCAGGCTATCGATCAAGCAGGTCACCAGCCATCCCTACAGCCAACGGCTGTCCCAACGACTGGGTTTTCATGACGTCGGCCTGCTACCCGACTTCGTGCCCTCTCCGTTCGCCACGGACCAGGCCGAAACCATCGTGATCGGCTGCCAAGTGATCGGCGACCACCCTCGGCCGCTGCCACGTCTTCAATGGCCCGCGCCCCATCAATGGCTGATGGGCGCTTTGGAAACGCGTTTCGGGACCACCCTTGTGGATAGGCCGCAGGGCATTCATCCGTTGCGGCTTAGCCATTTACCCGGCCGGATCGAGATCGTGGCGGATCGGGTGGATACATGCCTCGTCGGGCAGCTTCGGCGCTTGCCGGCCCATTGGCCGCTTTCGGTCCGAATCGGCCTCTGTCGACACTTTTGCGCCGACCACCAGCTGCTGCTGGCTGCGGGTTTTTTCTTCACTGGGATGATGCCCACGGACGCCGGGCAAGGTTGGCAGGCGCTGTTCCACCGAGTTGCACATCCGCGCAGGCTCAGCCTGCACTCGGCCCCCATGCAACGCCTTCACGATGAATTGCAGGCTCACGCTCAAACCTGGAAAAACGCCCAGGCCCATTCCGCCGCCTGACGGCTGGTCAGGCCCCACACTCAAGCTCCTGGCAGAGAAGCCGACATATATTGGAACGTTCATCCCATTTGCTTCCGAAAGTCGCCCCGTGCAAGGAACACCCACATGCCCTCATTGCGCACCATTCAGGCCCGCTACACGTTGTTTTTGGTTCTGTTCATTCTGGTGTTATCCATCCTGACGGTCGTCGGCATCAGTTACCTCGTCGCACCCAAGCTGCGCCACACCGAGGAACAAGTGGCGCTGAACCGCATTGCCGAGGTCGCCGAGCAGATCCAGGGCGAACTGAACAAGGTCCAGGCCCAGCAACGCAGCATTACCCAGACCATCCCCTTGCTCGACAGCGATGCCATCGACAAGGTACTGCCAGGCCTGGTGGACCAGTACGGTGAGCTGAAAGTGTTCGGCGGCGGGATCTGGCCTTTGCCCAACCAGCGCGCCGAAGGTCGCAGCAAATTCAGCACGTTCTGGCACCGCGACGCTTCCGGCAAGCTGATCGTCAACACCTTCTGGAACAGCGATGCTGCGCCGAACTACTACGAGCAACCCTGGCACAAGGGCGGCATGGCCACTCCCCCTGGCAAATGCGCCTGGGCGGCAGCCTACAAGGACGACGCGAGCGCCGAACCCCGGACCAACTGCGCCATGGCCATCCAGAAGAATGGCGCGCCGTATGGCGTCTCCACCATCGACGTGACCCTCGGCTTTTTCAACGAGCTGATCGCACGCAAGGAAGCAGAACTGAACGCCGAGATGCTGATCGTGGAAAGCGACGGCAAGATCATCAGCAACAGCTCGCGGATCAGCGGCCCGATCGTGCTCAAGAACATCAGCGAACTGGCGGCTGGCTCGCCATTTGCCGCCCAGGTCAAGGCTGGCCTGGCCAACCGTGACCAACCGCAGCGCGTCGAATTCGACAACAACGGTGAAGCCAGCACGTTCTTCATGCGGCCTATCGAAGGCTCGCCCTGGTTCCTCGCCACTGCCCTGCCGACCCGCCTGATCACAGCCCAACGTGATGACGTATTGAACACGCTGAGCCTGTTGCAGATACCCATGGTGATCCTGTTGGTGCTAATGCAGCTGTATGCGATCCGCCAATTGACCAACCGCATGAAAGTGCTCAAGGGCAACATCGATGCGCTGTCCACGGGCGACGCCGACCTGACCCGCCGCATCACCATCCGCGCCGAAGACGAACTGGGCGCCATCGGTCATTCGGTCAACCGCTTTATCGCGTACCTGCAAGACATGATCGGCGAAGTCACCCAGGCCACCGGCGCCATGGCATCTAGCCTGGACAAGCTGCAGCAGACTTCGGCCCACACCAGTGAAATCCTGATGCGCCATGCCTCGGAGACCGACCAGACGGTAACGGCCATCACCGAAATGAGTTCCACGGCCGAAAGCGTGGCGCAGAATGCCGCTGAGACGGCCGCCTTCACCCAGCGGGCCAATGAACATGCCGATCGCTCCCGCGTCGTTGTCGGCGAGGCATCGAACAGTGTCGTCGCGTTGATCGAGGAAGTGGCCAGCGCCACCCACAAGGTCGAGAGCATGCAGCAGGATGCGCAGCGCATCACCGAGATCCTCGGTGTGATCGGGGCCATCGCCGGGCAGACCAACCTGCTGGCGCTCAACGCCGCCATCGAAGCCGCCCGGGCTGGCGAGCAAGGCCGTGGCTTCGCGGTGGTCGCCGACGAAGTCCGCGCCCTCGCCGCCCGCACCCAGGCCAGCACTTCGGAGATCAACGAAATGCTGACGCGCCTGACCCAAGGCGTGAGCTCGTCGGTCGCGGCCATGGAAAACACCCAGACCAGTTGCCAATCGGCTGCCGACGCCACCTCCCGAGTGAACTCGGGCCTGGACGAAATGGCCGGCTCCGTCAGCCAGATCAACAGCCTCAGCACCCAGATCGCCACCGCCGCAGAGCAGCAAAGTGCAGTGACCGAAGAGATCAACCGGAGCATGGTGCAGATCCGGCACATGGTCGAAGAGCTGGTGGAAAGCGGCCTGGCCAGCGAGAACAACACCCGTCAGTTGCTGGAAGCCAACAGCCGGGTGAATGCGATCATGGGGCGGTTCAAGGTTCGCTGAAACATCGCCTGAGTAAAAGGGGGCCTCCTGTCAGGGTTGATAGCAGGCCCCCTTTCAGTTCAACGTTAAAGGGCATTGCGCCTGCCGCTGTGGCGATTGAAAGCGGCCTCTCCAAGCCCATCGACGAAGGCGAAGGTGGCGCTTGGACACAGCCCAGCGAGCCCCGACCGGGTCAACTTCCAGATGGCTCAGGTGGCTCGGGGGGCTCACCCAACTCAGTTCGCTCCGAAAGCAACAATGTGCCTTGGTTATAAGGCACCCGACAATAAGCACCTAAATAACTTTCAATCGTCGATGTAGATTTGGTGCCTTGATAGATGTTTGCAAAACATGGCCATAATGGATTACCGCTATCATAGCGGCCGGTCCAGTTGTTGTAGTTCCAGCCTAGGTCCCGCTCATAATAAGTGCGGATTGCCTGCATAGTGCCGCCATCGGGATAGGGATTTTGGTTAAAAGAACTTTGCGCGCCCTGACCGTTTGCCCAGCCCTGCGCCTGGCCGCCTCGAATGGAGCGTGTCGATCTTAGTGTCCAAGCATTTGAGCGGCTCACTGTATATGACGCAGTTTGCCCGTAGGCGTCGGTTATCGTAATGATCGCCTCGCCGTTTCCTCCACCGACCACGACCCCCTGATCATTCACAGTGGCAACACCGGTATTTGACGTGCTGTATGCATACGGAGGATTTCCACGCGAGGGGGTGCGAGTAACCGTTGTGCCCGCCGGCATCGGTGTGCTGTTTCGTGCTCCGTTGTAGTACAGGAAGAAGCCATCAAGATTGGCGATGCGGTTATCTATCACCAAGGGTTCTATCACCCTAAGACGACGAACAGCCGACGTCGGACGATCACCGTAAAGGCCTGTGGCCTTGAAGTTATGTTCACCGACCGCCACCGTAATTGCCGTGCTGGTCCAGTTACCAGCGACAGCCATAAATTCTCCTACGGACGTGTTTCCGTCGAACAGTTCAATCTTCTGCCCTACCGAGGCGGCACCGCTCAATATCACGCTGCTCTCCACCGTGTTGCTGTTGTCCGGAATCTCAGCGTTGCTCGGCTGGCCTTTCACGGATGTGATCGTCGGCGCCACCACCACAATTGATTTGACGGTGTAAGTACGCTGCGGAAACGTTATTGCATTGGCCTCGTCGATGGTCTTGCTGAAATCCGCCTTGAACTCCACGGTCAGCGTGCTGCCGTCTTTCAGGTCCTTCAGGTAGTTGTAAGAGTTGCCCAAGGGTCCTGGCTGATAGAAACCGTTGTTGACCCAACCTTGATTGACCCTAGGCCCTTTAGTTGGCGGCTTTGGCACCCAGATATCGAGGTTGTAAGGCGTGGTGTTATCGGCCTTCGTGCCCTTGAAACGCAGCCACACGTCCTGGTCAACGGCAATCAGGGGCCAGGTACCGAACCAGCAGGTGACATTCGCAATGATGGAAGCCAGGTTCAGTTCGCTGCCCTCGCCATTATTGGCAGCTTCCAGGATCCTTGGCTTACCGAGTTCAAGATCACCTGGAGCCAGGGGCTGTATCGCCAAGGCAAAGGGCGGTGACGCCACAGGGGCTTCGCTGCCTCGAATCACCGCGTAGGACACCGTCACCGACCTGCCCAGGTTAAACGCGACCACACTGTTGGGAATCGGGATTTCCAACCCCGCACTGACCAACGATTCGCCTGAGGTGTGTGAGCCGCCGGCTGGGGTTCCCGGTGCGCCCGTCCAGGTCACCGTCAGTTTGTCCGTGGGCAGCAACTCGGCGTTGACCGGCACGACGATGGTCAGGGTGTCCTTGGCGTTGACCGGGTTCAAGGACGCGCCGCTGGCCTCTTTCACTGAAGGCGGTGCCAAGGTCAACTGCCGGTCCAGGTGGACATCAATATATTTGTCAGACGACAGGTTGGAGTTACCCAGTTGATCGGTCACCTTGAACTGGACCGCAGTAAAGGCGCCGTCTCCCACGTCTCTGAAGGTGTCGGTGAGCAGCGTATATTCCGCCGGAGCCGGAGCACTCGGCACATCGTAAGGTTTAGCCACCGCGCCTATCCGAAACTCGATGCGATCGAAATCTCGCCGGTTGCCATAAGTAAAACCAAACTTCACCCCTTGCGCCGCCCTGTCAGCACTGACCCCATCGCTGATCACGTCGGGCGGGATCACCAGATCCATGTTCTGGGGGGCGGGTTCACCGGGCGCCCTAAGGTGATAGAGCACGTCCAAAGAGATCGAGTCGTCGGGATTCCCGCTCAGGCGCGTCACTCTGTAGTGCAGGGTGTTGACCCCGTCTCTTAACTCCCCATGGGGAAGGTACAGGACGATGAACTTAGCTTCATCTCCCGGCTGAACGGTATGCCCTGCCCCGGTGCTCCGTATTCCATTGACGTACAAGTCGACCTGATCAAACGCCGCCATTATCCAAGGGCCGCTTTTGAGATCGGTCAATGGATTGATCACGCATTGCAGTCCCTGAAGCCGGTCGTCATAGATGCTTTTAGGAATGCCGCCGTGCGCAATATTTGGCGGCTGTAAAAATGTCACCCACCCAGGAATATGCACTGGATACAGTTCGAAGGGATGGCTCAAGGCTGAGGCTGGAATATCCATGATTTTTACCTGGCAGATGATTGGCCTTTCGGCATGAGCCATCACACATCAGGCAAGCAACATCGGCTACTGTCAGAACCTACAGGTATGGATGAGATTTGGACGAGTGGCAGGCTTTCTTGCTTACCAGCGCCCCCCGTTTTTCCTGTACATCAACTGAAACCAACGCTAAACCCAAAAACGATGCGCTATTTCTGTATGTTCATGCATAGACAATCCCCCAATACGTGCGGGGCCACGCGCCGTTGGGAGCTGCGCGGATTTCATATGTCCCCGGCTGCCGAGCGAGTGCCGAAAGTGGCCGGCGATGAGTACCAACCGTTAACGATCTCATTCCGGACAGATAATAAAGGTCCCCACCTCCAGTTATCCCGAATGTCGCGTCATTTGGAGTCGATGCGTCTGGGGCCCGATGTACTTGTATGTCTACGTTTACCGGAAAGGTACCGATTCCTATCGGAAGCTTATTATTCGTTGTATTAGGCTGGTACACCCGGGTGGTGCCTCCATACATAATCGTAAATGTACAGAAAGGGCCTGCAGCTCTGACGGTAAAGGTACGCGCATCTGAAACCGGTTCTACGCCATATTTGGCCTTGGCGGTAAAACTGCGACCGCCAAGCGCCACGGCGATGGCCGTGGTTGTCCAAGTACCGCCAGTCGCAACGAAGGTGCCCCTGGAGTCCTGGCCCTCGAAGATCTCGACGTCCATGCCAGCCGTGGCCGTGCCGCTGAGGATCACCGAGGTTTCCACGGTGGTGGTCTCGTTGGGGATTTCGGCATTGCTGGGTTGGCCTTTCACCGAGCTGATTACCGGCTTCTGAGCCGCGACCACGGTAAAGGTACGCGCATCTGACACCGGTTCAGCGCCATATTTGGTCTTGGCGGTAAAACTGCGACTCCCAAGCGCCACGGTGATGGCCGTGGTTGTCCAAGTGCCGCCAGTCGCAACGAAGGTGCCCCTGGAGTCCGGGCCCTCGAAAATCTCGACGTCCATGCCAGCCGTGGCCGTGCCGCTAAGGATCACCGAGGTTTCCACGGTGTTGGTCCCGTCCGGGATTTCGCCATTGCTGGGTTGGCCTTTCACGGATGTGATCGTCGGCGTCACCACCACAATTGATTTGACGGTGTAAGTACGCTGCGGAAACGTTATTGCATTGGCCTCGTCGATGGTCTTGCTGAAATCCGCCTTGAACTCCACGGTCAGCGTGCTGCCGTCTTTCAGGTCCTTCAGGTAGTTGTAAGAGTTGCCCAAGGGTCCTGGCTGATAGAAACCGTTGTTGACCCAACCTTGATTGACCCTAGGCCCTTTAGTCGGCGGCTTTGGCACCCAGATATCGAGGTTGTAAGGCGTGGTGTTATCGGCCTTCGTGCCCTTGAAACGCAGCCACACGTCCTGGTCAACGGCAATCAGGGGCCAGGTACCGAACCAGCAGGTGACATTCGCAATGATGGAAGCCAGGTTCAGTTCGCTGCCCTCGCCATTATTGGCGGCTTCCAGGATCCTTGGCTTGCCGAGTTCAAGATCACCTGGAGCCAGGGGCTGTATCGCCAAGGCAAAGGGCGGTGACGCCACAGGGGCTTCGCTGCCTCGAATCACCGCATAGGACACCGTCACCGACCTGCCCAGGTTAAACGCGACCACACTGTTGGGAATCGGGATTTCCAACCCGGCGCTGACCAACGATTCACCCGAGGTGTGTGAGCCGCCGGCTGGGGTTCCCGGTGCGCCCGTCCAGGTCACCGTCAGTTTGTCCGTGGGCAGCAACTCGGCGTTGACCGGCACGACGATGGTCAGGGTGTCCTTGGCGTTGACCGGGTTCAAGGACGCGCCGCTGGCCTCTTTCACCGAAGGCGGTGCCAAGGTCAACTGCCGGTCCAGGTGGACATCAATATATTTGTCAGACGACAGGTTGGAGTTACCCAGTTGATCGGTCACCTTGAACTGGACCGCAGTAAAGGCGCCGTCTCCCACGTCTCTGAAGGTGTCGGTGAGCAGCGTATATTCCGCCGGAGCCGGAGCACTCGGCACATCGTAAGGTTTAGCCACCGCGCCTATCCGAAACTCGATGCGATCGAAATCTCGCCGGTTGCCATAAGTAAAACCAAACTTCACCCCTTGCGCCGCCCTGTCAGCGCTGACCCCATCGCTGATCACGTCGGGCGGGATCACCAGATCCATGTTCTGGGGGGCGGGTTCACCGGGCGCCCTAAGGTGATAGAGCACGTCCAAAGAGATCGAGTCGTCGAAGTTCTCGCTCAGGCGCGTCACTCTGTAGTGCAGGGTGTTGACCCCGTCTCTTAACTCCCCATGGGGAAGGTACAGGACGATGAACTTAGCTTCATCTCCCGGCTGAACGGTATGCCCTGCCCCGGTGCTCCGTATTCCATTGACGTACAAATCGACGTGATCAAACGCCGCCATTATCCAAGGGCCGCTTTTGAGATCGGTCAATGGATTGATCACGCATTGCAGTCCCTGAAGCCGGTCGTCATAAATGCTTTTAGGAATGCCGCCGTGCGCAATATTTGGCGGCTGTAAAAATGTCACCCACCCAGGAATATGCACTGGATACAGTTCGAAGGGATGGCTCAAGGCTGAGGCTGGGATATCCATGATTTTTACCTGGCAGATGGTTGGCCTTTCGGCATGAGCCATCACACATCAGGCAAGTAACATCGGCTACTGTCAGAACCTACAGGTATGCGCCAAATCTGGACGAGCGGTAGGGCTTACAGAAACGCGAACGAATGTGATCGCTATGTTCCCCGGGGCCGCTGCCAACTGATAGTTCCGTCATTCGCCCTTCAGCCTGCTGTCAGGCCACCGCCGCTACTCTGTTATCCTTCCATCCAAAGCCGTTCGCCAAGAGACCTGACCCATGGCCAATCCCCTGCACCTGCTCGCACTGAGCGCCGTTTTCACCTCTGCCCTGGCCCAGGCTGCCGAGCCGGTCACCATCGATGTACACCGCGACGCCAATTGCGGCTGTTGCAAGAAATGGATCTCCCATCTGCAAGCCAACGGTCTTAAGGTCAATGACCATGTCGAAGCCGACATGAGTGCGGTCAAGCAGCGCCTGGGCGTCGCGCCCAACCTGCGTTCCTGTCACACCGCCGAGATCAACGGCAAATTCGTCGAGGGTCACGTCCCCGCCGAGCAGGTGCTGGCGTTAAGCAAACGCGGCGATCTGCTCGGCATTGCCGCGCCAGGCATGCCGATGGGCTCGCCGGGCATGGAAATGGACGGCATGAGTGATGCCTATCAGGTGATCGGGCAGAAAAAGGACGGCTCCCAAACCGTCGTGGCGGACTATCCAGCCCACTGATGCCCGAGGCATATGTCGGGCTGTTCCTGGCGGCATTTGGCGCGGCGACCCTGTTGCCGCTGCAATCGGAAGCGCTGCTGATCGGCCTGGTACTCAGCGAGCGCCACGCGGTCTGGCTGTTGCTGGGGGTCGCCACCTTCGGCAATGTGTTGGGCTCACTGGTGAACTGGTGGCTAGGGACCCGCGTTGAGCAGTTCAAGGACCGCCGCTGGTTCCCCGTCGGCCCGTCTCACCTGGACAAGGCCCGCCAGCATTACCAGCGCTATGGCTATTGGTCGCTGCTGCTGAGCTGGGTGCCCATCATTGGCGATCCCCTGACGCTGGTGGCGGGCGTGATGGGTGAACCGTGGCGACGCTTTCTGTTGATGGTCACCCTCGCCAAAGGCCTGCGTTATGGCGTACTCGTGCTCGCAACCCTGGGCTGGATGGGTTGAACGTTCCCACGGTTCGGTTGCCTGTGATTAATGTCGCCATAATCCAGCCGTTCCAGGATCGGTCGGTTGCCTAAAGGAGTTTGACAATGCCGCGTTTGACTACCCGCTGGAAGTCCAGCCTGTTCTTGCTCGCTGCCCTGCCGCTGTTCGCCCAGGCCGAGAACCCGCCCGAAGGTCCGGCCTATGGCCCTCAGCTCGAAGGCTTCAAATACCCCTACACCCTCAAGCACTTTTCCTTGCAGTCTCAGGGCAAAACATTGCAGATGGGCTACATGGACGTGCCCGCCCAAGGCAAGGCCAACGGTCGCAGTGTCGTGCTGATGCACGGCAAGAATTTCTGCGCCGCGACCTGGGGCGACTCGATCAAGACCCTCAGCGAGGCTGGCTACCGGGTCATCGCGCCGGACCAGATCGGCTTCTGCACCTCGAGCAAGCCAGACCACTACCAGTACAGCTTTCACCAACTGGCGAACAACACCAACGCGCTGCTCAAGACCCTGGGTGTGCAGAAAGCCATCGTGCTGGGCCACTCCACCGGTGGCATGCTTGCCACCCGCTATGCGCTGCAATTTCCCGATCAGGTCGAACGCCTGGCGATGGTCAATCCCATCGGGCTCGAAGACTGGAAGGCCCTCGGCGTTCCCTACCGCAGCGTGGACCAATGGTATGAACGCGAGCTGAAACTCAGCGCCGACGGCATCCGTACCTACGAGCGCAATACATACTATGGCGGTCGCTGGAAGCCGGAGTACGAGCGTTGGGTGGACATGCTGGCCGGATTGAACAAAGGCCCGGGACATAAGCAGGTGGCATGGAATTCAGCACTGATCTACGACATGATCTTCACCCAGCCGGTCTACTACGAGTTCAAGGACCTGAAGGCGCCGACTCTGCTGCTGATCGGCACGTCCGACACCACCGCCATTGGCAGCGACATCGCTGCGCCGGCAGTGAAGGCCAGGTTGGGCAAATATGACGTGCTGGGCAAGCAGGTCGCCCAGCTGATTCCTCGATCGACACTGGTGGAATTCCCCAATCTGGGTCACGCGCCGCAGATGGAGGAACCAGACCGGTTCCACAAAGCCCTGCTGGGCTGGCTGGACAAACCCATTCTCTGACGAGGTATTTCATGGCGGTGCAGATTGCAGTCATCGATGATTGGCAGGACGTGGCAAGGGATGTGGTGGATTGGTCCGCACTGGAGAGCGTCGGCCAGGTGACGTTCCTGCATGACTATCCCGCCGACCACGACACCCTGGCCGCGCGCCTGCAAGGCTTCGATGTCATCTGCGTGATGCGCGAACGGACACGTTTCGATGAAGCGCTGCTGCGCCGCTTGCCAAAGCTCAAGCTATTGCTGACCGGCGGCATGCGCAATGCCGCCCTCGACCTCAAGGCTGCCGCCGCGCTGGGTATCCAGGTGTGTGGCACCGACAGCTACAAGCACGCCGCGCCCGAACTGACCTGGGCACTGATCATGGCGCTGACGCGCAACCTCGTCCCAGAAGCCAACGCGTTGCGTGCCGGGCTTTGGCAACAGGGCCTGGGCGGCGACTTGCACGGCAAGACCCTGGCAATCCTCGGCCTGGGCAGCATCGGCACGCGCGTGGCGCAGTTCGGCCAAGTGTTCGGCATGCGGGTGATCGCCTGGAGCGAGAACCTGACGGCCGAACGGGCAACCGATGCCGGCGTCACCTATGTAAGCAAGCAAGCGCTGTTCGAGCAGGCCGATATTCTCTCGATCCACCTGGTGCTCGGCGACCGCACCCGGGGCCTGGTCGATGCCCGGGCGCTGGGCTGGATGAAGCCTGGTGCGCTGCTGATCAATACTGCCCGCGGGCCGATCGTGGACGAGGCTGCCTTGATCGATGCGCTGCAGCACAAACGCCTGGCTGGGGCGGGCCTGGATGTATTCACCCAGGAACCGTTGCCGCCCGACCACCCGTTCCGGACGCTGGACAACGTACTGGCAACACCTCACGTGGGTTACGTGAGCCGCCAGAATTACCAGCAATTCTACGGCCAGATGATTGAAGACTTGCAGGCCTGGGCGGCAGGCAAGCCGATTCGGGTGTTGAAGCCGATAGCCTGAGTTTCCCCGTCCCTGTGGGAGCGAGCCGTTTCCGGGCGGCGTGCCGACGAAGACGGTGTGTCAGTTAGAGGAGATGTCGTCTGACCTGGGGCTTTCGCGAGCAGGCTCTCTCCCACCCAGCTCCCACCATGAAGCATCTGCACCCTGCTTGAAAGCCATCAAAACGCCTCCATCCTGCCCGCCCCTTTATGGTGCGATGCGCTGTTGAACCGCGCATGCGATTGAACCAGCGCCTTTCCTTACAACACGAATATTTCAAAGAGGCTGCATTTCGTCGCCTCGTATTCCCCTTCGTCGTGTAAGACATTGCCGACAATAAATGTGATTGTCCGACAATTCGACGAAGCGAACCGCACCGCTCTAGCTTCTGACCTAGACTGCCGGTCCGGGCGCAAAACCGACCGGTCATCAGGACGAAAAAAAGTCGAAACTTTTCACAACGGCGAAAGGTCAGGTTAGAGGAAGGGCAACAACGGCTGGAGCATTCCTTGCAACGGCCCCCTCACCTGATTCGCTTCGCCGCATTGGGCAGCGCTTTGCTCTCCTTGCGTAGCGCTCGTGCGCCTGGCCGCAGGATTCGGCCAATGTAACAACAGCTCTGGCGCTTGCCGGAAACAGATCGAGAACATAGGAGTTATTTATGATCAGTGCTGCCTTGGAACCACAGCAAGTCCGCTCTCAACTACCGCCGGCGGCAGAATCGCCGACGGCACCGGTGCTGGCCACCGGAGGCAAGGCACTGCTCCCTGTCGTTCGACAGAATCCAAATCGCAAGAAAATTCTGTTCGTGACGTCCGAAATCGCCGACCTGGTGAAGACCGGCGGGCTGGGTGACGTTTCTTCCGCCCTGCCCCGGGCGATGGCCGGGCTGCACGATGTGCGGATCCTGATCCCTGGGTACCCGCAAGTGATGAACAGCGGCAATCCTATCCATATCATCGGCGAACTGGGCGGCCATGCCGCACTTCCGCCCTGCAAGATCGGCCGCATGGACATGGCCGACGGTCTGGTAATCTACGTACTGATCTGTCCCGAACTCTATGCCCGTGAAGGTTCTCCCTACGGCGCCAACAATGGCCGCGACTGGCCCGACAACCACATCCGCTTTGCCCGCCTGGGCCTCGCCGCGGCAGACATCGCCGCCAACCTGGCGCAAATCCACTGGTGCCCCGACCTGGTCCACGCACACGACTGGCCAGCCGGGCTGGCGCCTGCCTATATGCACTGGCGCGGTCAACGCACCCCCACCCTGTTCACCATCCACAACCTGGCGTACCAGGGCGTGGTCAGCCTCGCGTCCTGCCCTGAGTTGGGTATTCCCGAGCACGCGCTGCAACAGGAAGGCATGGAGTTCTACGGCAAGCTGTCGTTCCTGAAGGCCGGCATGGCCTATTCCAGCCACATCACCACCGTGAGCGCCACCTACGCCCAGGAGATCACCACACCGGCGTTCGGCTGTGGACTCGATGGGTTCCTTGCCTCCAAGACTCAACAAGGCTTGCTCAGTGGCATCCCCAACGGCATCGATGAAAGCTGGGACGCGGCCACCGATTCCCACCTGCAGCGCCAGTTTTCCATAGGCGACTGGGATGGCAAGGCAGCCAACGCCGCGCATGTACGCGACCTGTTCGGCCTGGATGATTCCACCGGCCCACTGTTCGCCGTGGTATCGCGTCTGGTGTATCAGAAAGGCCTGGACCTGACCGAAGCCGTTTCCGAATTCATCGTCGAGTCCGGCGGGCAGATCGCGATCATCGGCCGCGGCGAGCCGGAAGAAGAACAAGCCATGCGTGAACTGGCCCTGCGCTTCCCAGGCCGGATCGGCGTGCGCATCGGCTTCAACGAAACCGACGCTCGGCGGATGTTCGCCGGCAGCGACTTCCTGTTGATGCCGTCCCGCTACGAGCCCTGCGGCTTGAGCCAGATGTATGCGCAACGCTTCGGGTCGCTGCCCGTAGCCCGGAATACCGGCGGGCTTGCCGACACGATCGAGGACGGAGTCACCGGGTTCTTGTTCAACGAATCCACCGTCGACAGTTACAAAGAGGCGCTGACCCGTGCGTTCAAGGTGTACGAGTTCCCCGAACTGCTTAATGCGATGCGCTGCCGGGCGATGTCCGCGCCGTTCAATTGGAGCAAGGCTGTGGAACCCTACGCCGAACTTTACGAACAACTGGTCGCTAAATCATTAGGAAAATCTGCCAGACAATGAGGTAACCGATGCCGTCAAGGACGCCTGAAACCTGGACCCACGGCGCGGTCCTGCTTGATCCAGAGCACACCCGTTTCGCCCTGTGGGCCCCTGATGCCCTTTATGTCAGTGTCGAACTCGACACTGGAGAATCCATACCGATGCTGCCCCAGGCCAACGGCTGGCACATGATCCAGGCCCGTTGCCCCGCCGACACTCGCTACCGCTACAACATCGATGGTGAACTGCAAGTGCCTGACCCGGCTTCCAGGTCCCAGGATGGCGATATTGACCGCCACAGCGTGGTGGTCGACCCCCACGCTTATCAATGGCGGCACACCGGTTGGCGCGGACGCCCCTGGTACGATGCCGTCATCTATGAGCTACACGTCGGCGCCCTGGGCGGTTTCGAAGGTGTCGAACAACAGCTGGCGCGCCTGGCCGGGCTTGGCGTCACGGCCATTGAACTGATGCCGCTCTCGCAGTTTCCCGGAGACCGCAACTGGGGCTACGACGGCGTGCTGCCGTACGCGCCCCAGGCTTCTTACGGTACGCCGGACCAGCTCAAGCACTTGATCGACAGCGCCCATGGCCATGGAATTGCAGTCATCTTGGACGTGGTCTACAACCACTTCGGCCCCGACGGCAACTACCTGCACCGCTACGCCAAGGGCTTCTTTCGCGAAGACAAGCACACACCATGGGGCGCGGCGATTGATTTCCGGCGCCGCGAGGTCCGTGACTTCTTCATCGACAACGCGCTGATGTGGCTGTCGGAGTACCGTTTCGACGGCCTGCGCCTGGACGCTGTTCACGCCATCGAAGACCCCGACTTCCTTCAGGAACTGGCCGCCAGGGTGCGTCAGCAGGTGGACCCGACACGGTATGTCTGGCTGACCGTCGAGAACGAACACAACCAGGCCAGCCTTCTGGAACAAGGCTACGACGCCCAGTGGAACGATGACGGACACAACGCGCTGCACGTGCTGCTGACGGGCGAGACCGACGCTTACTACGCCGACTATGCCGAGCAACCGACGGAAAAACTCGCCCGCTGCCTGAGCCAGGGCTTCGTGTTCCAGGGCCATACCAACCGCCATGGCGAATCCCGCGGGGAGCCCAGCGGTCACTTGCCGCCCAGCGCGTTCGTGCTGTTCCTGCAGAATCACGACCAGATCGGCAACCGCGCCCTCGGTGAACGTCTGCATCAACTGGCGCCGCCGCAAGCCCTGCAAGCCGCGACCGCCCTATTGCTTTTGTCGCCGATGATTCCGCTGATGTTCATGGGCGATGAGGTGGTCGCTGAACAACCGTTCCTGTTTTTTACCAGCCACCACGGCGAACTGGCCGAGCTGGTGCGTGAAGGCCGCCGCAACGAGTTCAAGGCCTTCAGCGCCTTTGCCGATCCGCAGAAGCGTGAACGGATCCCCGATCCGAACGCGGCCAGTACGTTTGACGCCTCAAGGCCCAACCTGGAGGCGCACCAGCCGGAGCAACTGGCCAGTGAAGCTCTTTATCGCCTACTGCTGAAAATCCGTCGGGAGGAAATCGTTCCGCGCCTGCCCGCCGCCCATGCCTTGGGCGCCGACGTATTGGGTCACGGCGCCGTCAGCGCACGCTGGCAAATGGGCGATGGCAGCGTGTTGCGCATCGACCTGAACCTCAGCGACAAGCCTGTCAACCACAGCGCCCCGCAAGATGCGCAGATTCTTTTCGAACATCCACCGCAGGCCATGGGTCTGTTGCAACAGGGGGTACTCACGCCCTACAGCGCGCTGGTCAGTCTGACGCAAGCGGCAACCTTGCCCACCCTTACTGGAGAGCGCCTATGAGTGATGCGCAATTGGAAATCCTCGCTGGCCGGGCAGGCCTGGCGGTGGACTGGATCGACGCCAACGGCCGGGCCCAGAAAGTATCGCCGGCGGTCCTGCGTTCGGTCCTCACCGGCCTGGGCCATCCCGCCGGTAGCGCGCAGGAAATCGACGCCAGCCTGTTGCAATTGCAAGAGGACCAACAGAACCACCGCCTGCCACCGCTGATCACGGCGGACGTCGGCGTCAATGTCGACCTGAGCCGTTATTTCGAGCCCGGCACGCCTTGCGAAATCCAACTCGAGGACGGCGCGACGATGAGCTCAAAGCTCGATGCCGATGCCGCTCTCCCCGGGATCGTCCCGGTGGGGTATCAGCACGTGAGCATCCAGGGCCAACATTTCACCCTGGCGGTGGCGCCGGCCCGTTGCTACAGCGTGGCCGATGCCGTGGATGATCCAACGCCTCGGGCCTGGGGTTTGAGCGCACAGCTTTATTCGCTACGACGCCCGGGTGATGGCGGCTTCGGCGACACCCAGGCCCTCGAAGAGCTGGCGCGGGTCGCGGGCGAACGCGGCGCCGATGCCCTGGCTATCAGCCCGATGCATGCGATGTTCAGCAGCGATACCGGCCGCTACAGCCCTTACTCGCCTTCCAGCCGGTTGTTTCTCAACAGCCTGTATGCCGCGCCGGGCACCATCCTGGGCGAGCGTGCGCTGCGCACGGCGATCGACGCCAGCGGCCTGACCAACCAATTGCGCAGCCTTGAAGAGCAGCCGCTTATCGACTGGCCGGTTGCTGCCCAAGCCAAGCAACGGGTGCTTCGCGCCCTGTATGACGGCTTCAGCCAGGGCGAGCACCCTTTGCACGAAGACTTCAGCAGCTTCCGCCATAGCAGTGGAGAAGCCTTGGAGAATCACTGCCGCTTCGAAGCCCTCCAGGCCGAACGCGCGGCTCGCGGCGAAAGCCTCGACTGGCGACAGTGGCCCGAAGAATGGCGGGACCCGCGCAGCCCGGCAATCGCCCGTTTCGCCGAAGAAAACGCTGACGAAATCGGCTTCTACGCTTTTTGCCAATGGTTGATCGCCCGCTGCCTGGAGCGTGCCCAGAGCGCCGCCAAATCCAGCGGCATGAGCATCGGCCTGATCGCCGACCTCGCGGTGGGTGCCGACGGCGCCGGCAGCCAGGCCTGGAGCCGGCAGGACGAATTGCTCGCGTCCCTTACCGTGGGCGCGCCCCCCGACATCCTCAATCGCTCGGGCCAGGGTTGGGGCATCTCCGCGTTCTCCCCCGAGGGCCTGGTTCGCAATGGTTTTCGCGCCTTCATCGAGATGCTGCGGGCCAATTTCGCCCACGCGGGTGGCTTGCGCATCGACCACATCATGGGATTGCAACGGCTATGGGTGATCCCCAACGATGCCCCGCCCACCGACGGTGCCTATCTCTACTACCCCATCGACGACCTGTTGCGGCTATTGGCCCTGGAGTCCCATCGTCACCAGGCCATCGTCCTGGGCGAGGACCTGGGTACGGTGCCCGACGGCCTGCGTGAAAAACTGGCGGCGCGCTCGATCCTCGGCATGCGCGTGTTGTTGTTCGAACAGTACAACACGCACTTCAAGCCCATTCTCGATTGGCCCGACGACGCCCTGGCGACCACCAGCACCCATGACCTGCCCACTCTCAACGGCTGGTGGCACGGCCACGACATCGACTGGAATGCCCGGCTGGAGCTGATCGATTCCCACACCGAAATGGATTGGCGCAAACATCGCCAGCGTGAACGCAAAGGGTTGCGCAACGCGCTGAACCAGGACCCGCAGAACTTCCGCGAGGAACACCGCGAAACCGACCAGGTGCTGGACGCCAGCGTGCGCTTTCTCGGGCATACCCGAGCGCCGTTGGTACTGCTGCCGTTGGAAGATGCCCTGGGCATCGACGAGCAGGCCAACCTCCCCGGCACCACCGACACCCACCCTAACTGGCGGCGGCGCCTGGCTCTGGAGAGCGGAGCGCTGCTGGACGACCCGGACGCCGCACGGCGTCTGGAAATACTCGCCTGCGCGAGGCTTCAGGCGAACGAGCGTGACCGATGAACGATAAAATGACTCCATCCCTGCGGGCCACCTTACGCCTGCAATTTCACAAGGGCTTCACCCTCGACGACGCCATACCGCAAGTGCCTTACTTCGCGTCGCTGGGTATAAGCCATATCTATGCCTCACCGCTGCTCAAGGCGCGGGCCGGATCCATGCATGGCTACGATGTGGTCGACCCGACCCAGGTCAACCCCGAGCTGGGGGGTGAAGCCGCGCTCAAGCGCCTTGTCGCCACCCTGCGCGAACATCGGATGGGGCTGATCCTCGACATCGTGTCCAACCACATGGCCGTCGGCGGCAATGACAATCCGTGGTGGCTGGACCTGCTGGAATGGGGACGGCTGAGCCCCTATGGCGAATTTTTCGACATCCAATGGCATTCCCCCGACCCGTTGATGGAAGGCCAACTGCTCCTGCCCTTCCTGGGTAGCGACTACGGCGTGGCCCTGCAAGAAGGCACGCTGAAACTGCGCTTTGATGCCACGCAGGGCAGCTTTTATGTCGAGCATTATGAGCATCGCTTCCCTGTCTGCCCCATGCAGTACGGTGAGTTGCTAAAGCCTTCGGACGACCTGGCAGCCGAGCAGATCGAGTCGCTCAAGGGCCTGGCCGAGCGCTTTACCACGTTGAACTACCAGACCGATGCCCACTCCCTCGCCCGTCCCTTGCAACAGGAACTGCGAGACCTGGCAGCGGAGCCCGCGATACTCGACGCCATCGAGGTCACCCTGCGCGGCTACGACTCCACGCAGCCGGAAGGTTTCGAACGCCTGCATCGGCTGCTGGAACGTCAGAGCTACCGTCTCGCCAGTTGGCGTACGGCGGCGGACGATATCAATTGGCGGCGTTTTTTCGATGTCAATGAACTGGGCGGCCTACGGGTCGAGCGGCCGGCGGTATTCGAAGCGACCCATGCGAAAATCTTCGAGCTGATTGCCGAAGGATTGGTGGACGGGCTGCGGATCGATCACATTGACGGCCTGGCCGATCCCCGGGGCTACTGCCGCAAGCTGCGCCGGCGCGTCGACTCGCTGTCCCCGTCACGGCATCTGCCGATTTTCGTGGAGAAAATCCTTGGCGATGGCGAAACCCTGCGCCGGGATTGGAACGTTGACGGCAGCACCGGTTACGAATTCATGAACCAGATTTCGTTGCTGCAACACAACCCGGCCGGCGCCGAGCCCCTCGCTGAATTCTGGAGCCGCCACAGTGAACGGCCAGCGCATTTTATCGAAGAGGCGCGCCTGGCCCGCCAGCAGATTCTCAATGGATCCCTGGCCGGGGACTTCGAAAGCGTGGCCCAAGCCCTGTTGCAGGTGGCGCGGGATGACGTGATGACCCGCGACCTTACCCTGGGTGCCATTCGACGGGCATTGCAGGAACTGATCGTGCATTTCCCGGTGTACCGCACCTATATCACCCCGCTGGGTCGCTCCGCCGAAGATGAGGTGTTTTTCCAGAAGGCCCTGGAAGGCGCCCGGCAAACCCTCAGCGAAGCCGACTGGCCGGTGCTTGACTGCCTGGCCGACTGGCTCGGTGGCATGCCTTGGCGCGGGCGACCTCGGGGCAGCGAGCGCAAACGGCTGCGCCACGCTTGCGTGCGCTTCCAGCAACTGACTTCGCCGGCCGCCGCCAAGGCTGTCGAAGACACTGCGCTGTATCGTTCGGCGGTGCTGCTGTCGCGCAATGACGTGGGCTACAACACCGAACGGTTCAGCGCGCCGGCTCAGGAGTTCCACGGGGCCTGCTTCGAGCGGTTGGAGCATTTCCCAGACAACCTGGTGACCACCGCCACCCACGACCACAAACGCGGGGAAGACACTCGAGCACGGCTGGCGGTGATCAGCGAACGCCCGGATTGGTACACCGCGTGCGTGGAGCAATGGCGCATCCTCGCCCCGTCGCTGCACAGTGACCCGGCCGCCCCTTCGGCCGGTGACGAGTTGATTCTTTACCAGGCCCTGCTCGGAAGTTGGCCGCTGGACCTTGACTTGCAGGACCCCAAGGCCTTGGCCAGCTATGCCGAACGCTTGTGGCAATGGCAGCGCAAGGCGTTGCGCGAAGCCAAGCTGCAAAGCAGTTGGGCCGCCGTCAACGATTCTTATGAGCAGGCAACGCAGATGTTCCTGGAGCGGTTGCTGCTGTGCGATGAGGGCTTGCCTCTGCGCTGCGCCATCGCCGAAGCCGTGCAGGCCATCGCTCCAGCGGGCGCCCTCAACAGCCTGGCGCAAACCTTGCTGCGCATGACCGTCCCCGGCGTACCGGATCTGTACCAGGGCAACGAGTTCTGGGACTTCAGCCTGGTGGATCCGGACAACCGTCGCCCAGTGGATTTCGAGGCCCGCCGTGAGGCGATGCAGGCCGACAGCGCCCCCGTGGCGCTTGTGCGTGATTGGCGCGACGGGTGTGTCAAGCAGGCACTGATCGCGCGGACGCTGGCCTTGCGGTCCGAGTATCCGCAACTGTTCCGCCAGGGCAGCTACGAGCCGTTGCCGGTACAGGGTAAGCATGCCGAGCACGTATTGGCATTCGTGCGCCAACACCAGCAGCAACGGGCGATCGTCGTGGTGCCGATTCACACGGCGCGCCTGCTGGAAAACAGTGCCCTGCCCCAGGTCGCTGCATCGGACTGGGGCGACACGCGCATCTCGCTACCGTTTGCCACCGAGGGAGCAAAACTGAGGGGACTTTTTGCAAGCGCAGCAGTCACACCCCAAAGGGAGCTGATGGTCAGCGCCGCACTGGGGGATTTCCCGGTCAATGTCTTTATTGAATCTTGAGTCAAGTCAGGAGCACTGCGATGAGTACCGACGATAAACGCATTCGTGAATTCGCCTATCAGATCTGGGAGTCGGAAGGTAAGCCTGCCGGGCAAGAAGAGCGCCATTGGGAAATGGCACGCAAGCTGGCGGAGGCCGAAGCCCTGGCGCCAAGCAAACCACCGAAAGCACCGAGCAAATCCGCGGCCAGCAAGACTGACGGCACCAAGCCGGCTGCTGCCGCCAAGGCCACCGTCGCCAAGGCCGCCGCCAAGAGCACCGCGCCCAAGGCCAAGCCCGCGACCAAGCCTTCGGCAGCTACCGCGGCAATGGTCCCGCCCGCCGACAAGGCTAGCGCTAAAAAGCCACGCGCCACGCGCAAGCCCCCGGCGGTCTGAACCCGCGGACTCATCGTTCCCAAGCCAGTGCTTCTTTCAACGAAGAGGCCTGCTTGTGGCGTGCAGACTTGTCTTCTCGCCACAAGCGCAAAGCACGCAGCCCTGCGTGCAGCGCACCACCGTATCTGTCTTTTGCAGGAGCAACTATGACCCGTCCGAAAAATACCACGCCGCCGCCCGTTATCGAGGCTTCGCGGATACGTGAAGGGCTGCCGTTTCCACTCGGCGCGACCTGGGATGGCCTGGGGGTCAATTTCGCGTTGTTCTCGGCCAACGCCACCAAGGTCGAACTGTGCATCTTCGACGACACAGGCGAGGTGGAACTCGAGCGTATCGAACTGCCGGAATACACCGATGAGATCTACCACGGCTATCTACCGGACGCACATCCGGGGCTGATCTATGGCTACCGCGTCTACGGCCCGTACGACCCCGAGAACGGCCACCGCTTCAACCCCAACAAGCTGCTCATCGACCCCTACGCCAAGCAACTGGTGGGCGAGCTGAAATGGTCGGAAGCCCTGTTCGGCTACACCATTGGCCATCCCGATGGCGATCTCAGTTTCGATGAGCGTGACAGCGCGCCATTCGTGCCCAAGTCCAAGGTCATCGACCCGGCCCATACCTGGGGCCGCGATCATCGGGTCAGCGTGCCGTGGGACAAGACCATCTTGTATGAAACCCACGTGCGCGGCATCTCCATGCGCCATCCCTCGGTGCCGGAGAACCTGCGTGGTACGTTCGCTGGCCTGATGGTCGACGATGTCCTGGAACACATTCGCAAGCTGGGCGTGTCGTCTGTGGAATTGCTGCCCATCCACGCGTTCGTCAACGACCAGCACCTGCTGCAAAAGGGCATGACCAACTACTGGGGCTACAACAGCATCGCCTTCTTTGCCCCGGATCCGCGCTACCTGGCCAGCGGCAAGATTGCCGAGTTCAAGGAAATGGTCGCACACATGCACGAGGCCAATCTGGAGGTCATCCTCGATGTGGTCTACAACCACACCGCCGAGGGCAATGAACAGGGCCCGACGTTGTCCATGCGAGGCATCGACAACGCGTCGTACTACCGGCTGATGCCCGACGACAAGCGCTACTACATCAACGATTCGGGCACCGGCAATACACTGGACCTGAGTCATCCCTGCGTGCTGCAAATGGTCACCGACTCGTTGCGCTACTGGGCCACGGAAATGCACGTGGACGGCTTCCGCTTCGACCTGGCGACCATTCTGGGCCGGTATCACGACGGCTTCGACGAACGCCACAGTTTCCTCGTCGCCTGTCGCCAGGACCCGGTGCTGCGCCAGGTAAAAATGATCGCCGAGCCCTGGGACTGCGGCCCCGGCGGCTATCAGGTCGGACGCTTCCCGCCAGGTTGGGTCGAATGGAATGACAAATTCCGCGACACCGTGCGCGCCTTCTGGAAAGGCGACGACGGCCAACTGGCCGACTTCGCCAGCCGCATGACCGCCTCGGGCGAGATGTTCAACCAGCGTGGCCGACGGCCATACGCCTCGGTCAACTTCGTCACGGCCCACGACGGCTTCACGTTGCACGACCTGGTCTCCTACAACGACAAGCACAACGAAGCCAACGACGAGAACAACCAGGACGGCAGCAACAACAACCTGTCCTGGAACCATGGCGTCGAAGGCCCGACGGATGATCCCGAGATCAATGAGCTGCGTCATCGGCAGATGCGCAACTTCTTCGCCACCCTGCTCCTGGCCCAAGGCACACCAATGATTGTCGCTGGCGACGAGTTCGCCCGAACCCAGCACGGCAACAACAATGCCTACTGCCAGGACAGCGAAATCGGCTGGGTCAACTGGGACCTGAGCGCTGATGGCCAGGCGTTGCTGAAGTTCGTCAAGCGCTTGATCAAACTGCGCATGTCCTACCCGATCCTGCGACGCGGTCGATTCCTGGTCGGCAATTACAACGAGGACATCGGCGTAAAGGATGTGACCTGGCTGGCCCCCGACGCAAGCGAGATGACCGTCGAACAATGGCAGGATGGCCAAGGCCGTTGCCTCGGCATGTTGATGGACGGCCGCGCACAGGAGACCGGCATCCGCCGCAAGGGCGGCGACGCGACATTGTTGCTGGTGGTCAACGCGCACCACGACATCGTCAACTTCCGCCTGCCAGAGGTGCCCGAAGGGAGTTTCTGGACCTGCATGGTGGACACCAACCAACCCGCGGTGCGTGGCCAGGAGCGTTTCGATTTCGATTTCGAATATTCCGTGACCGGGCGCTCACTGCTGCTGTTCGAGCTTCAACGCGAAGAAGAGGAATAAGGGACCTTCCCCGAGTCGGCTGGCGCAAGGACGCGCCCTGCTGCACGCGCAACACAGTTCGAACAAAAAAAACCGGTTCAGATACACATTCTGACGCGACGAATCCGCTGGCATGGTCAATACTTCGCCTGCGGTCGATTCCAGGACTCGGAACATCGCGAATCACAGTCATCGCTCCCAAGGGGCGACATTGGGCGGCTGGCCCGATGCGTGACTGAACGATTGGACACGACAAGGACGTATCTCATGAAACCTGCCTCTCGGTTGCAAGGCCGGCATCACCCGCAAATCTGGAACAGCGCGCCGCAACTGGCCGATATTCCGATCATCAGCACCCAGACACTCATACCCGCGGGCGCCCGCGCGGTCATCCTTGCCCCGCACCCTGGCGACGAAGTCGGCGCCTGCGGTGGGTTGCTCCAGTTGTTGAGCAACCTGGGCCAACCGATGTTGCTGATCTCGGTCACCGACGGCAGCCTGAGCCATCCGGGCTCGCCACTGTGGTCCGATGAGCGGCTGCGCACGTTTCGCCCGCATCCCCAGGAGAGCGTGGACGCCCTGCATCGCCTGGGCGTGCCTTCCAATGGCCTGCAGTGGGTCCGCGGAGGGTTCCCGGAAAAGGGCCTCGCCGAACATGAAGCCCAACTGACCGCGTTCATCGGCCATTACCTCAAACCTGGCGACGTGGTGTTCAGCACTTGGCGCCTGGACGGCGACAGCGACCACGACACGGTCGGCCGCGCTGGAGCCTTGGCCGCTGAGACCGTCGGAGCGGTGTTCAACGAACTGCCCGTATGGGCCTGGCACTGGCCGGTTCGTGAGCAGAACAGGATCCCCTGGCATCGGGCGCGCAAATTACGGCTGGACGTGTGGACCACCGCCCGCAAGCGTCACGCCATGCACGCCTATGCCAGCCAGCTCGGCAGCGAGCCCACCAACGGCATCGCACCGCTGGTGCCGAGGGTCATTCTCGATCGCATGGGCATGCCGTACGAAATTGTATTTATCTGACCTCCAGCCCTGTGGGAGCGAGCTTCCTCGCGATAGCGGCCCAGCCAACATCTCGTCAAGCTGACCTACTGCTATCGCGAGCAGGCTCGCCCCCACATTTTTTGCCTTGGAGTTTTGTCCGGCAAGAATTCCGGAACTGCCGCAGTCGCCATGAGTCGCATGAACAGAGACGTCTGACTCAGGAGTGAACGTGACTCGCGATCCCCACTGGCGGGTCGAAGAATCAGTGCCGCTGGACGCACCCGCGGCGATTCATCGACTGCGTGTTCTCACGGTGAATACCCATAAAGGCTTTACAGCCCTCAATCGTCGTTTCATTTTGCCGGAGCTGCGCGAAGCGGTGCGCGCCACAGGTGCCGACCTGGTTTTCCTTCAGGAGGTGCTTGGTGAACATGATCGACATGCCCTGCGCTACGACAACTGGCCCCAGACCTCGCAATACGAATTTCTCGCCGACAGCATGTGGAGCGACTTCGCCTACGGCCGGAACGCGGTGTACCCCGACGGACATCACGGCAACGCGCTGCTTTCCAAATACCCGATCCGCCAGTTCCGCAACCTCGACGTGTCAATCACCGGTCCCGAACGGCGCGGGTTACTGCATTGTGTGCTGGACGTGCCGGGCCATGCCGAAGTCCACGGGATCTGCGTGCATCTGAGCCTGCTGGAAAGCCATCGCCAATTGCAGCTCAAGCTGCTCTGCAAATTGCTTGACTCTCTCCCCGAGGACGCTCCGGTGATCATCGCCGGGGATTTCAACGATTGGCAATTGCGCGGCAACACCACGCTTGCCCGTCGCCAGTACCTGCACGAGGCCTTTGAACACCATCACGGGCGTCCTGCCCGGACCTACCCCGCCCGCTTCCCCCTGCTACGCCTGGACCGCATTTACCTGCGCAACGCCACCAGCCACGCCCCGCAGATCCTCGGGAACAAGCCCTGGACGCACTTGAGCGATCACCTGCCGTTGGCGGTGGAAGTGCATCTGTAGCCCCTGATCCGGGTAAACCGACCTGTAAGATCTGACAGTAGCGACGCCTTTGATTCGTTGCTAGCGTGCCTTTCCATACAGCGAGCGTTGCCGGGTCCTGTGTGCCATCTGTCGTGCAACCCATGCTGAAACAGGCATGCCATGGATGCCCATGCAGAGGGATAGCACATGATTCGGCGCGATCGGCATCTCAATCGTCTGTTCAACGCCTTGTGGGTAGCGGCTCCGTTCCTGCTTCCTGCCTCATCAGCGATGGCGGCTTGCACATTGTCACCCACGGCAGGCGACGACACTTACGTGTGCGACAGTGGCACGAGTGCAACCGGGCTTACGGATCTGTCGGGCAACAACAACCTGACGGTCTCAGGCAGTGGCCTCGTTCAGGGTGACGTCGTGTTCGATGCCGGAACCGACCGCATCGAAATCAACGCCAACGGTGTGATCGATGGCGACGTCGAGCAAGGCTCGCAAGCCGACGCGTTTGAAATGAATGGCGGCCGGATTCTATCGATCTCCCAAGGCGATGGCCTCGATACGTTCCTGATGACTGGCGGCACCATCGTCGACGCGTTCGAAGATGGCGACATCGCCCAGATGACCGGCGGCACCATCGGCAGGGTCGACATGAAGCTCGATGACAACGTCTTCGACATGTCAGGTGGGGAAATCATCGGCAACCTCGTCACCGGCTTCGGCAGGGACACCATCATCCTGTCCGAAGGACGCATCGGCGGTAATGTCAGCGTCAGCGGTGGCAACGACAGCGTGACCGTCAGTGGCGGGGAAATCGGCGGCGAGGTCCGGACCAGTGCCGGCGACGATCGATTCCAATGGAGCGGCGGCACCATCCGCTCAGCCATTCTGATGGGCGACGGCACCGACACCGCTCTGTTGCAGAATCTCACCGAGGCGGGACTCGCCCCCACGCCCAGCCTGGACGGAGGCTTGGGCCAGGACAACCTGACCTTCGAGGGCAGCACGTCCAGTACCGGAGCCCGTTATGACAACTGGGAAACCGTCAGCCTGACCCAAGGCTCGCGCCTGGACTTGGGCGACACGCTGCTGCTGGGCGACAACGTCACCGGCACGGGTGTGTTCAACATCGACAGCAGCAGCGTATTGACCTCGACCCAAGGCGTCATCGCGCCGTTTACTTCAGGCCAGATGACCACGCTCAACAATGCCGGAGCAATTGATCTTGCCGACGGCAACACCCGCACCAACGACACCCTCACCGTGCAAGGCAATTACGCCGGCAATGGCGGCCAGCTACGCCTGCAAACGGTGCTTGGGGCCGATGATTCGCCCAGTGACAAACTGGTGGTCAACGGTGGCACCCTGACAGGCGGCACCGCCATCACCGTCACGAATCTGGGTGGCGCCGGCGGCCTGACTACCCAGGACGGCATCGAACTGGTCCAGGCCCAGAGCGGAGCCGTCAGTGATAGCAGCGCCTTTTCACTGGCGCAATCCGTCTCGGCCGGTGCATTCGACTATCGCCTGTTCAAGGGCGGCGTGGCCGGCAACGCCAACAACTGGTACCTGCGCTCCACGGTAGTGGCGGGCCCGGTCGCAGCGCCCAGCCCGACGCTGCCGCCGCTGCCGGCCGCCGTGCCGGGCGCTGCGCCGATTCCCTTGTACCGCCCCGAAGTCCCTACCTGGTCAGTACTGCCCCCAGCCGCCGCGCAATTGACGCTGATGGCCCTGGGTACGTTTCACGATCGGCAAGGCGACCAGCGCCTGCTGTCGGAAACCGGCGCGTTCGGCGCGGGTTGGGGCCGGGCCTACGGCAAGGACCTCGATCAAACCTGGGCGGGCACGGTAACGCCCCGGTTCGACGGTTCCATCAAGGGTTTCCAGGTCGGCCACGACTTGTACGCCGCCCCGACGTCCGACGATCGGACCCAGCGTATCGGTTTTTTTGTCGGCCACACCGAACTGAACGGTAACGTTGACGGCTTCAACCTCGGGTTCCAAGGCCGGCGCGCTGGCAAGATCGAGCTCGATGGCGACAGCTATGGCCTTTACTGGACCCTCATCGACCGCTCGGGTGGCTACATCGATGCGGTGGTCATGGGCACCCGCCTGAATGGCGATAACCGCTCCGAACGTGGCGTCAAAATCGACAATCGCGGGCACGCCTTGACCCTATCGGCGGAGGCCGGCTATCCGTTTGCGGTAGCTCGCGACTGGGTCTTCGAACCCCAGGCCCAGATCATTCATCAGAAGATCAGCCTGGACAGCCAGGACGATGGGATTTCAAAGGTCGAATTCGACTCCGACAGCGCCTGGACTGGCCGCCTAGGCGCCCGGCTCAAGGGCAGCTATCAAGTCAGCGGCTTGCCGGTGGAGCCCTATCTACGAGCCAATATCTGGCACACCTTTTCCGGCACCGACACGGTGACATTCGACGACACCCAACGGATCGAGACCGAACAACGCGCCTCCACGGCGGACCTGGGCGTTGGCTTGGTCGTTAGCCTGGCGTCGAGCGTCAGCGCCTATGCCGGCGTGGACTACAGCAATAACCTGGACAGCAACCAGCAACGCGGCGTGGCGGGCAATGTGGGCGTGAGAATCAGTTGGTGAGGCGCAGACGACGATGAATTGACGCCTAAATAGGATCGTTTTTATCCGCGTGAAATCATTGGGTTAGCGCTCCCTGATTTCACTATGCCATTTGTCGGCCAATTTCTTGACGCAACCGCTTTGGTCTTCTTGAATACAACGTACTACCCCCGGAAACACAGTCAGGGGCAGGCCTCTGGAACCCCGCCATCGCGGGTCGCCAGAGGTTTGCCTCATCCATTCGGTCGCCCCTCATTCGGGGTAGGAGAGACGCCCTAAGCGAGAAATGCATGCGATTGCAAGGCAGACCCCCATGAAAACTTCCCCCCGCCCGCAGGAACTCAAAACCACCCTCTGCACCGTCTCGACCTCCCTGTTGCTGTGTTCGTCGATGCAAGTGCTGGCCGAACTGGAAGACCCTCTCACTGCCCCCTGGTACGACCGAACACCCGCCGACCACCCAACGGGCAACGACCCCGCTTCGGGCAAAAGTCCCGCGCTCTTCACGCTTCGCAACAACAATGGCCATACCCAGCGCGTCGGTTTGATCAGCGGCCAGAGCCGGATCACAGCCAATGGCAGCGCAATGCTGGTCGCGCCGGCTCTCGCCAAGCCGGGCCAGGAAACCCTGAGCCTGGAGGGGCAGAATCTTGGAGCCTACTGGAGCCTGACCGGCCCCGCGGGCTGGCACGTGGACCTGAGTGCCAGCGGGGGGCGGGTCAACGGGTTCAGCCTGAACGAACAGGGTCAACGTCAAGCCACCGAGGGCAGCGCCGTCACGCTGTCGGTCGAAGGCGGCTTCCCCATCGGCATCAGCGAAAACTGGGTGGTCGAACCCCAGGCGCAGTTGATCAACCAGCGCATCAGCCTTGATACGCCGAACGGCGAAAATGGCGACAGCAGCGAACTGAGCACTTGGAGCGGTCGCGTCGGCGCCCGGCTCAAAGGGGCCTACCAAGTCAACGGCCTGGGCGTCGAGCCGTACGTGCGCACCAACCTGTGGCACACGGTCCAGAGCGCCGACACCGTTACCCTGGACAAAGTCGACAAGATCAGCAGCAGCCGCAAATCTTCGACCGTTGAAGTCGGCCTGGGCCTGGTTGCCCGGGTCACCCCAGTGGTGAGCCTGTATGTCAGCGCCGACTACAGCAGTGACGTCGACGACAACGACCTCAACGGCGTCATCGCCAGCCTGGGCGTGCGGATGCGTTGGTAAACACCGGCTTCATGCATTCAACGCAATGGTGGCAGGGGCGTAGGCAGGACAGCCGCACGCCCTTGCCACTTCGAAATCACCTTCATTAAGGCGTATAACGCTAGAAGCGCCGCAGACTGTCAGCCCATGGCTCATTTCATTGATGGAGTAACGATATGACCACCGCCACCCTGCTCTCCCATTTATTTCCCAGCGCCGCGGATATCCCAGAGGCCTACCGTCTCGGTGATCCCGTCGAACAACGGGAATACCTGGTCGATGGCGTCTTGAGAACCTGGCAAGGACCACTGGCCACCGTGCGCAGCCCGGTTTACCTGGCCGGCCCGAACGGCGATGAACAAGTGATCCTCGGCAGCACGCCGCTGCTGGACGCCGAGACGGCGCTCACCGCGCTTGACGCCGCCGTCCGGGCCTATGATCGCGGCCAAGGCACATGGCCGACGATGCGCGTCGCCGAACGCATCCGCCATGTCGAGAGCTTCCTGGCGCGCATGCGTGAACGACGTGAAGCAGTGGTCAAGCTGCTGATGTGGGAAATCGGCAAAAATCTCAAGGACTCCCAAAAGGAATTCGACCGGACCTGCGACTATATCGTCGACACTATCAACGCCCTCAAGGAGCTGGATCGTCGTTCCAGCCGCTTCGAGCTGGAACAGGACACGCTGGGGCAGATCCGCCGCGTGCCCCTCGGCGTCGCCCTCTGCATGGGCCCGTACAACTATCCGCTGAACGAAACCTTCACCACGCTGATTCCCGCGCTGATCATGGGCAACACCGTGGTCTTCAAGCCGGCCAAGCTCGGCGTGCTGCTGATACGTCCGCTGCTGGAAGCCTTTCGCGACAGCTTTCCTGCGGGCGTCATCAATGTGATCTACGGCAGCGGCCGAGAGACCGTCAGCGCACTGATGGCCAGCGGCAAGATCGACATATTCGCCTTCATCGGCACCAACAAGGCTGCCAGCGACCTCAAGAAACTCCACCCGCGCCCGCATCGCCTGCGCGCCGCCCTGGGGCTGGATGCAAAAAACCCCGGCCTGGTGTTACGCGATGTCGACCTGGACAATGCCGTCAGCGAAGCGCTCACCGGTTCGCTTTCTTTCAATGGGCAGCGGTGCACGGCCCTGAAGATCCTGTTCGTTCATGAAGACGTCGCCCCGGCGTTCATCGAGAAATTCAATGCCAAACTCGCCGCGCTGAAACCCGGCATGCCTTGGGAAGATGGCGTGGCGCTGACGCCACTGCCCGAAGCCGGCAAGGTCGATTATTTGCACGCCCTGGTGGCCGATGCCATCGCCAAGGGTGCGGGGGTGATGAACCAGCACGGTGGCGAATCCCGGGCTTCGTTCTTCTATCCGGCGGTTCTATACCCGGTGAACACAGCGATGCGTGTGTATCACGAAGAACAGTTCGGCCCCGTCGTGCCCATCGTGCCGTACCGTGACCTGAACACCGTGGTCGATTACGTGCTCGAATCCGACTTCGGCCAGCAACTGAGTATCTTCGGCACCCACCCAGCTGAAGTCGGCAAGCTGGTGGACACCTTCGCCAACCAGGTCGGGCGCATCAACATCAACGCCCAGTGCCAACGCGGCCCAGACACCTTCCCTTTCAACGGCCGGAAAAATTCCGCCGAAGGCACATTGTCGGTCCATGATGCGCTACGCACTTTTTCGATCCGTACGCTGGTGGCAACCAAATTCCAGGAGAGCAACAAGGCGCTTATCAGCGACATCATCCGCGAGCGGGATTCGAATTTCCTGACCACCGACTACATTTTCTGAGACCGCTCGCTGGTTACGACAGGGCCGGGCGCCGCCATTTGACGCCCCAGCCCTGTTGCATGCCGGCAGCAGCCAGCAGGATCGCCGCCACCCCCAGCCACTGAAGCGGTTCGAGGCGATGACCGAAGGCGAACCAGTCGACGAAGATCGCCGCGATCGGATAGATAAAGGACAGCGCGCCGGTCACGGCTGTCGGCAACCGCTGGATCGCGCTGTATAGCAGCACGTACATGATACCGGTGTGAATCATGCCGAGGGTCAGCAGGCTGGCCCAGGCCTCGGGTTGCTGCGGCAACGTCGAGAGATTCGCCCATGGCGCCAACAGCAGTATCCCGGTGCTGACCTGGATCAGCGCGATCAAATGGGGTGGCGTGCCGCTGAGCCGCTTGATGATCAACGCCGCAATGGCGTACAGCAAAGCCGCACCCAACGCCAGGGCGATGCCCGCCAGATAGTCCTCGCCACCCTGCCCTTGTTCGCCATGGGCGCTGACGATCGCCAGCATCCCAAGGAACGAAACCGCGAGCCAGAAGAGCTTTTGCGCGGTGATCTTTTCGCCCAGGAACAACGCCGCCAGCCCGACCAGCATGAACGGTTGGACGTTGTACACCGCCGTACCGATCGCAATCGAAGCGCGGGAATAGGAAGCGAACAGCAATACCCAATTGCCCACGATTGCCACGCCGCTGAGTACCGCCAGCAGGAACGTTGTGCGCGTCAGCACATCCCGACGCAGGAAACCAAATCCCGCGCAAATCAGCAGCAGCGTGACGGCGCCAAATACGCAACGCCAGAACACCACATCCAGTACGGGCAGGCCCGCCACCAGTACAAACCAACCTATGGTTCCGGAAATCAGCATGGCGGCGGTCATTTCGAGCGAACCGCGGCGTAGGGTCTTGTCCATCTTCAGGCTCCTTCGGTAAGTGGCTACAGTATGCCGAGCCGCCGGGCCGCTTCTCCATGGCCTGAAAAAGGCTAAACTGGTTTTTGACCTTTTTTATAAAGGCCATTTTGACCATTTACCTAACGGAGCCGTTATGACTGACGACATCGACCAAATCCTCATCAAGGCGCTGATGGATGATTCCCGACGCTCGCTCAAGGCTTTGGCGAACCTGAGCGGCCTGTCGTCCCCCAGCGTTGCCGAACGCCTGCGTAGACTCGAGGAGCGTGGCGTGCTCAGGGGCTATACCGTTGAAGTCGATCCGAAGTGTTTTGGTTATCAACTCCAGGCCATCGTGCGCATTCGCCCATTGCCAGGGCAGTTGCAAGAGGTGGAGCGGCAGATCCAGGCCATTGGCGAGTTCACTGAATGCGACAAGGTGACTGGCGAGGATTGTTTCATCGCGCGGCTGCATGTGCGGTCGATGGAACAGTTGGATGTTTTGTTGGATAAGTTGAACGTTCTTGCGGAAACCAATACGGCTATTGTCAAGAAGACGCCGGTGAAGCGGCGGTTGCCTCCGATGGGGTGAGAGCCGTTGATGGACGCCGACCTGGTGCAAGCCCCAGACAAAAAAAAGGCGCCTTTCCTTCAGGAAAAGCGCCGTTTCTCAAATCAACAGCTCAAGCCGGACACTCCGGCAATATCAGTCATCACGTCCCATCAACCCAAACAGCTGCAGCAAGCTGACAAACAGGTTGTAGATCGACACATACAGGCTGATGGTCGCCATGATGTAGTTACGCTCGCCGCCATGGATGATGGCGCTGGTCTGGTACAGGATGCAGACCGACGAGAACAGCACGAAGCCGGCGCTGATCGCCAGTTGCAGGCCGCTGATCTGGAAGAAGAAGCTAGCCACCACCGCACCCAGCAACACGAAGAAACCGGCGGTGATGAAACCACTCAGGAAGCTCATGTCCTTGCGAGAGATCAGTACGTACGCCGACAGGCCACCGAACACCAGCGCGGTCATCGCGAAGGCCGAGCTGACCACTTCTGCGCCGCCCTGCATGCCCAGGTAACGGTTGAGGATCGGGCCGAGCAGGAACCCCATGAACCCGGTCAGGGCGAAGGCCGAAACCAGGCCCCAGGCCGAATCGCGGAGCTTGTTGGTAAGGAAAAACAGGCCGTAGAAACCGATCAGCACGACAAAGATGTTCGGGTAACCGACGCGCATCTGTTGTGCGACGAAGGCCATCACACCGCTGAAAGCGAGCGTGAGTGCCAGCAGGCCATAAGTGTTGCGCAGGACGCGGCTAACTTCTAGCTGCTCAGCCTGCACGCTGTTGTTCACTGCGTAATCCTGTTCGCGCATGGCGACACTCCTCCGGTTTTGAAACATTCAGTGGCAAGGATCATAACAGACGCTCTGTAACAAGCTACGTGGAGAGTTTGACAGTGTGTTTCATTCGGGTATTATGGCGCCCGCAACGCAATACGGAGGTGTGGCCGAGTGGTTTAAGGCAACGGTCTTGAAAACCGTCGACTGTAACAGGTCCATGAGTTCGAATCCCATCGCCTCCGCCATCTTCTAACGTTAAAGCCCTGACTTGTCAGGGCTTTTTCGTGTCTGGCGTTTGAAAAAACAGTGACGGTCTTCACAAAGGAAACAGTGCATGCCATCCCCTAGCCTACTCAAGGAAAGTAAAGTGCCCCGTAAAACAATCGGTTCGATCGCTGCTGCAATTGTCGGCGTGGTCCTGTTATGCGTGTTCTTCGGAAGTTGGTACACGGTTGATGAAACCGAGCGCGGCGTGCTTCTGCGCAATGGCGCGCTGGTCGGGGTGGTTGAGCCGGGGCTGTCGTTCAAGACGCCATTTATCGAATCGGTACGCCTGATCAGCACGCAGAGCCAGGTAACCTCCTACGACGACTTGCAGGCCTACAGCAAAGACCAGCAATCGGCCGAGCTCAAAGTGTCGGTGTCGTGGCACATCGCGCCTTCCGACGTGGCGAAGGTCTATACCCAGTTCAAGGATCTGGAAGGCATCCGCGACCGGATGATCAGCCGGCAGGTGCCGACGCAGGTGGAGAATGTGTTCGGCAAGTTCAACGCCGTGGCCGCCGTGCAGAACCGCGTCCAACTGGTCAACGATATCTCCGCTGCGATCAAATCGACGATTACCGGGCCGGTGATCATCGACAGCGTCCAGGTTGAAAACATCGATTTCAGCGATGCCTACGAAAAGGCCATCGAAGCGCGCATGGCCGCCGAGGTCCAGGTCAAGACCCGTGAGCAGCAGCTCGCCACCGAACAGGTCCAGGCGCAGATTCGGGTGACCCAGGCCCAGGCGGAAGCCGATTCGCAAGTGGCCCAGGCCAAGGCCGATGCCCTGGCAACGGAACTGCGTGGCAAGGCTGAAGCCGAGGCGATCAAGGCCCGCGCCCAGGCGCTGGCCAGCAACCAGAACCTGGTGGAGCTGACCAAGGCCGAGCGTTGGAACGGTGAGTTGCCCACCACCATGCTGCCGAACAGCGCGCTGCCTTTTATCGATTTGAAGTAACCTCCCTCGGCGCGGTCGATTCCGGCCGCGCCATTTTCCCGTGCAGCGTCTGGACAGATACGTCGACGCCGGTGGTTGACGCTACACTTGCTTCACTGATGACCAGACGTTCACCGTTAGCAGGGAGCTCACCGTGTACCCAGGCAAACAAACAACGCAACTCCCCTCCTGTATCCCATTCTCCGCCCGTCATCCCGATAATTGCTCACACTCGCCAGGTCCGGTTTCGGCATCCGTTCCGCGCAGGAGAAACCTGTGACCATTCTGATCAATAAATACAAGTGGCCCGTCCTGTTGGCCGCGGCGCTTGTTGTCTTTTCCGCATTGATCTTCTTTTTAATAAAATCCTATACATACGACTCAGCGACCTATTTCGAATCACGGGACTTCATTCGCCAACTCAAGCAAGCCGACGCCAACTGGAACGTAAAAATCCTCAGGAAGAAAATCGGCGTCAACAATAACCTGTCACTCACCCCACCGCCCGAAGCGCAGACTCGCTGGGAGCAATTGGAGCGTTTGAACAGTTCCGGCCCGCTGGCGGCGCTCTGGGCGTCAAGGCGCCAGGGATACGTGGATGCGGTCAAGAACAAAAATCTGCTGGTCGAGCAGTTCGAGCAGCACAACGCCACCCTGCGGGCGTCACTGGATGAGTTGCCAACGGTTGAAGACGAAATACAAAACCTGTTGCAGGAGATGAAGGCGAACGGCGAGATCGCGCGCCTGACCGCAGCCTCGAATGTCCTGGACCTGGCTTTGACCACCCTGGAGTTCGCCCTTTACGTCACGGCGGATAAAG
This sequence comes from Pseudomonas sp. R4-84, assembly GCF_054130985.1. NCBI lineage: Bacteria > Pseudomonadati > Pseudomonadota > Gammaproteobacteria > Pseudomonadales > Pseudomonadaceae > Pseudomonas > Pseudomonas sp. R4-84. The sequence goes on along the minus strand of NZ_CP096390.1, from coordinate 2,483,307 downwards.
AACGGGAAGTGCGGGACCAGTTAAGCGAACTCGAACATCAGATTGACCAACTGCCTGCCCTCTATCGGCCCGCGTTTGTGTCACTGATACACCACGTCAAAACCATCATCCACGAACAGCCCCAGGTCAACGACCTGCTGGACCGCATCAGCGTCATCCCAGTGGCCCAGGAGCTGGACAGCATCAACGAGCTGTTGAACGAAACGCAGCGCAGGACCGCCGCCACGGACCGTAAGTACCATATATACCTGGCGGTGTGCGCCGGCCTGATGGCGCTTTTGATGATCTATCTGGCCGTACGGCTGGTGCGCAGTTATTCAGTCATCAACCAGATCAACCATGAGCTGCAAACTTCCAATGACAAACTGGAAGAACGCGTCCAGGAACGCACTCGCGAGTTGAAGGAGGCCGAACGGGAGTTGGTGGATGCCGCTCGCATGGCAGGCATGGCCGAGATTGCAACGAACGTGTTGCACAACGTCGGCAATGTCCTCAACAGCGTGAATATTTCCGCGGACATGGTCACTCGCAAGTTAAAAAACAGCAAGACGCAAGGGTTGGGCAAAGCCGTGAAAATGATGAACGAACATGCCGACGACCTGGGTCATTTCATCACCGAGGACGAAAAAGGCAAGTTGTTGCCCCGCTACTTCAATGAACTGGTGGACTCTGTTGCAGGCGAACAAGCACTGCTCATCGAAGAACTGGCGCAGTTGACCAAAAGCATCGATCACATCAAGGACATCGTCACTACCCAACAAACCTACGCCGGGGCTGCGAGGCTGATCGAGCCGCTGAACGTCGCCGATCTGTTCGAGGATGCCCTGCGCATGAATTCAGGGGCGCTGAGCCGGCATCATGTCACCGTGATCAAGGATTACCAGGACGCTCCCGTGATTCTCGGCGACAAGCACCGGCTGCTGCTGATCCTGATCAACCTGATCAGCAATGCCAAGTTCGCCATGTCCAGCGTTGAGCACCCACGGGAGATGACCCTGGGAATCCGCATCGTCGACCAGACGACGTTATGCGTCAGCGTCAAGGACCGTGGCGAAGGGATTTCGAAGGAAAACCAGGCGAGGATCTTCAATCATGGCTTCACGACCCGCAAGGACGGCCATGGCTTTGGCCTGCACAGTTGCGCCCTGGCGGCGGTCGAAATGAACGGCCGTCTCCTGGCCTACAGTGACGGACCGGGGCAAGGCGCCCTGTTTACCCTGGAACTGCCCCTGGAGCTGGCAGCCTCATGACCCGCTTTGACTGCGCGGCTGGCATCCGTGCCTGCGCGCAGTCAACAGAACGCGGCCCTACTTGACGTTTCCGGACGGGGCGTTACGGCGTCTCCTGGCGGGTAATGCGGCGGCGTAGGCCAGCGCTTCCTCCCGTGAGGCGAAGGAACCCAGCCGATCAGCCTGGGTACAGACTCGCCAAGGGCCGCTGTTGACGCTCAGTACGTCATAGCCATTGATGTGCATTTTCGTCAGCATCGCAGTACTCATGGTGATCACCTCCTGCAAAGTACCGAGTTACGCTGCCTACCATACTCCCGGTTCACCCGTCGGTGCCTACCGGGCGTCGCGACATCGTCCATGCAATTCAATGGGAGTCCGAATCCCACAGCCAATCCCATAAACCTGGCAGATGCACGGGCTGGGACGTGTCGCGAACAGTGCGAGCCAGCGCCGCTCGTTCCAGGGCGCGGCTGTCGTCGTAGAACGGCTTCGCATCGGTCCTGAGCCCGGTCTCCCTGGCACTGTCCAAAAGGATCTGTAGGTATTCACGAGCGTGGCGGGCGGTATATCGGTTGAGGTCGTGGAAGGTCACGACGACCGGTATCACACCGTCCACAGTGGGCAATTGACCATCCGCGATGCGCTCGCGGACCTCGGAGAGCTGGCGCGTGAGGTTCATCCGCCGTCGTGGGCTCACGGTAATGCCCCAAACCTTGCCATCATTGGCGCTCAAGTCAGTCAGCAATACGTGCATACCGTGTCGTTGATAAGCGGCAAACGTGCGCTTGTCGAAACTCCAGAATGGCGGCCGTACCAGGTTTGGCGATGCGCCTGTGATCACAGCGATATCGTTGGCGCCATTGGCCAGGGACTGCTCCAACTCATCCGGATCCAGGAATCGATGATTGGTATGCCAATAGGTAGCCGTGTGGAATCCCAATAAGTGTCCGTTCGCATGCTCACGACGCATGAGCGAGCGGCCGATTTCGCTGCCACCGGCCCGTGGCGCTCGGGTCTGGACGAAAAAAACCGCCTTGATCCCAGGCTGCACCGGATTACGGTCCAATGCGTCCAGTACGTCGGCGCTCGGATTCCAGAAAGACGATGCGCTGGGCCCATCATCGAATGTCAGCAGGAAACGGATCGGGGCCTGGACGCGCAGGCGTTCCTCGGTTTGCGGGGTCAATTCGATGGGCGGGCCGATGCAGCCCGACAAGTGCAGGACAAACAGCGCCACGACCAGCGCCCTGGCGAAATTGTTCATGTCTTGCCTTTATTCAGTGCCACGTTACGTCGCCTTTGATCCTTGGCACCGGTGCTTTCAAGCTCACCTTGGAGAAGGTTACCCGGGTTTGGTTCCGCACCGTGAGCACGGTGTTCAGCAACCCTCGACACTCTCCCTGTAGACCCCATTCTTGACCGTCCGGAAATCCAATGGAATTTTCCGAACGCCTCCGTATCCATCCGTATAGGATCAATTAGGGAGGATTTATGGGCGGTCCATCGCTTTACATCATCGACTACATGCTCCATGGCGAGCCCAAGTCTTTCATCATTCGCGCCGAAGTGATGAATAACTCCGAAGCTTGGCATTGGGCCAGTTGCGACGCGGGTGTTGGGCGCATCCCCAAATTCGGCAGGGAGAAGGTCAAGCGGGTTTCAAAACCCATGGCAGAAAAATATGGCATTACCGATGTGCGCTGGCGAGCCTCCGTCGCGCCATCCTGGGTCAAGGAGTCTGGCTGAACAAGACATGAAAGGGTCCGGCGCACCGACTGTCCAGTCGTGCGCCGGATATCCAACGCCGCAGAAATATCTCAACTACCCTTATTGCAGCCTTACCCGTCCATAGCGATGGGTTTCGTGCTGCCTCATCCAACGTTGAATGGAGGTGTGACATGTCCGAAAAAGAGTCCATCACCACCCTGCTCACTTTATTGGAATCGCGCCAGGCGGGGCTGACCGCGGCCTGTAAGGAAATTGCCGACTGGGTCGACCATCAGGGCGGCCATCCCGCTGCAGTGCGCATCCGCGATCGGCTCAACGACATCGAAAAGGATGCCCCGTCGATCCAGAGCGCCCTCTCTTCACTCAAACCTGTGGAACGTCCGTTGCCAAGATTTCGCTAATAGGTTTCGCTATATGTTTCGTTGATGGAAAGCTTCGTCAACGACGCTTGCCGCACCGGTTTCCCTGAGCTCCACCGGTTGTAAACCCGATGGAACGACGGCGTACGTTTGCACCTCGATATTGATAGGTATCGATGCAAGAGCCGTCATAAGGGAGAACCAACATGAATGCCAGAGTCCTGCTGCTGATTGCCTGTGCCTGCCCCGCCGCCGTCATGGCGCAGGGTTGCGAGGTCCTTACCCGATCCCAAAGCCAGGCGGTACAGGAAATCGAAACCCGCAGTTGCTATGAGTACAAGGGCGTCCCCTCGGAGGCCATCGGCTGGTCCTGCAGCAACGAAAGCAAAGGGACCCTGAGCACTCAAAAGAAACCCGTCGAGCGTTGCGCCGAGGGCTACGTGGCAACGTGTCAGGCAAGACTGACTCAGGAAGCCCTGGCCAATCCCCATTCCACCAGCAAGGATCGCAGCGGCGGCTCGGCGAATATCCCGGACAACGCCCAAGTCACCTGGTACTACTACGACGCGCAACAAGTGCAGCAAGCACAAAAGGATTGCGAAACCACCGGCGGCCAATGGAAAAACCGCTGACCGGGTGGTTCGCATCACATGGCGTCAGCCCTTGCTGTGTTCTGGGGAAGAAGGCGGGTTCTTGACGCCTCGTGGCCCGGCCACGCCCCAGATGATCAAGCCCAAGACAGGCAAGATAATCAGCAACAGCGCCCAGCCCGCCTTGGTACCGGCCGACTTGTCGCTGCGAAAGACGCTGACGATCGCCCACAAGTCCACGAGCAACAGCAACACCGCTACGGCGATCCAGAAATAACTGGCTAGTTCAGACATGGCCTCAATCCTCTTGTCGGTCTATGGATTAGGCATGGCCGCGCCAGCTCCGTTCAAAGAATCTGACTTGCTGTTACGGTTGACGATCGTGCAGCTACAAGCGCTCGTTGAGGTAGGCGACCCATTGCTCATAGGCCTCGTGCTGACGCCGGACCGCCTCGTCCCAGGCGGTTCCCGACATTTGATGGACACAGATAAGCGCCATCATCTCCGACGTTGCTGCGTCGAGCTCAACCAGAAGCTCGTGGGATCTGACTTTGAAGTCTTCAACGGTGGTCATCATTCCTCGCTCCCCCCATCGGGGCCGGCTCGTCCACCCAACATTGATGCGTTTTTTCGGCGCTGATTCATTTTTGGCGATGATCGGTCGTCGACAACGGCCCTGCCTCGACGTTTTCCAACCGTCCGCGAAATAAACGAAGCCTTTTCCATGGGGCGCGATCCCATGGACAGAAACGAAACATTTCGTTTCTTGAACGCCGAAATGGAGCGAGGCTCAAATATTGCAGTTATATTGCACTTTAATGACAGTCGAGATTGGGCCAGGTTATGAAGATTCGAGCGACCGTCATCTGCGAAGAAGACCGCCACATCCTGCTGGTACGTAAGCCCAAGAGCCGCTGGGCGTTGCCTGGCGGTACTGTTGAGCGCGGCGAAACCCACGCCGACGCCGCCCTAAGGGAACTGGCGGAAGAAACGGGGCTGAGCGCCGAAAGCCTGCTTTACCTGATGCGGATCAATGACGGCGGTACCGAGCATCACGTGTTCGAGGCGGCGGTCAACGATTCGACGGCCGCCAGGCCACAGAATGAGATCAGCGACTGTGTATGGCACCCGTTGGACGCCATTGCGCAGTTGCAGATGAAAAAAGGGATGCGGGAAATATTGGAAGCGTTTCGGCGCAGGCTGTAGACCGCTTAAAACCTGACGAACAATTTTTACGGACCAGAAACAAACAAGGGTTTGCATTAGCTTTCGCTCGCAAACCCTTGATATAGATGGTGCCCGAAGCCGGAATCGAACCGGCACGCCCTTACGAGCGGGGGATTTTAAGTCCCATGCGTCTACCAGTTTCGCCATTCGGGCGGTAGCGCGGTCAAGCCATGTGACACTGTCGGATAGGCATCCCACAGGATCGAGGCTGGTGCAACAGAGGGGGAAATATATACATCCCTCCTGGGTGAAGCAAGGCGGCCATTGCCCTTTTCAAGACAAAAACTTTCACCGCCCCCTAAATAAAAAAGCTCCGTAGATCATGAATCTACAGAGCTTTTTAGAAGTGGAGGCCGAAGTCGGAATCGAACCGGCGTAGGTGGATTTGCAATCCACTGCATAACCATTTTGCTATTCGGCCTCAATACGCCTGATGCAATGAAACCACATCAAACGGATAAAAACTTATCCGGACAAAGCCGCTAATAGCGAGCTATCTCCTTGAAAACATTGAAGTTTTTTACGCCTCGATGCATTCGATGGGCGCAATTATGTACTCATTTGCCTAAGCTGACAACCCCTTGATTTCAAAAAAAATTTGCCTGGCGGTGAGACCTTCGGATGTATTTCCTGGGCAACACGACGGGCCGAAACCTCTGCCAACCGGCTCATCGGGAAACCACTCACACCAACGGAACAACCGCCGTTGCCCTCGGTTCATTCGTTATGTCGTCCCCTGGATCAGCAAGGAGAACCATCATGACTGAACGCCCAAAACTGGTGGCGAGCCGGGCTCCGGTGCCCACCTCATCACGCCCCAATCTTGGCACGCCGGAGCGCCTGGTGTCGCTGGTGGCCGGCTCGTTATTGCTTGCCAATGGTTTGCGCCAGGGCGGTCTAAAGGGCTGGCCGCAGGTGCTGCTCGGCGCGTGCGCTGCCTGGCGAGCCTATTCAGGCACATGCCGGATCAAGCAAGCCCTGACCCACAGCCCTTTCGAACAAACATTCGAACAGGATCGCGATTGGGACGGCAGCAAGGTCATTTCCCGCAGCATCACGGTGGGCAAGCCGAGGGACGAGGTCTACGCGTTCTGCAGCGAACCGGCCAATCTGGGAGCGCTCATGCCATGGGTGGACGCCATCGAACAGACGGGCGAACGAACTTATCGCTGGGTCGCCCATGGCCCGATGGACAAGACGTTGCAGTGTGACCTCGAACACTGCGAACCCAAGGAAGGCCGCAAGCTGCACTGGATTGCCGGTCCGGACCGACGCTTCAAGCATGACATCCAGATGCATTTCAGCGATGCGCCCGCCGGTCGCGGTACGCAGATCAAAGTCATCGTGGCTTGCGAGACGCCTCTCGGCGCGGCCGGCTATGCGCTCGCCGCCGCTATTTCCCGGTTCTCCGACAAGGCCCTGCTCAATGTGCTGCGCAGCATCAAGCAGCAACTGGAAACGGGCGAAGTCAGCACCAACAAGATGCGCGATCCGCATACCAAGGACTTTCTGTTTGTCCACCCGGCTACCCACGCGACGCAAGCGCCGGCCAATGACTCATCCTCTGACAAACCCGAACTCAATGGAGGTACCGTCTGATGCGCGCATTGACTTGGCAAGGCCCCAACAAACTGCAGGTCGAGACGGTGGACGATCCCTCCATCCTGAATCCCCGCGACGCCATCGTGCGGGTGATCCTGTCCTCGGTGTGCGGCTCGGACCTGCATCTGCTTGGCGGCTACGTGCCGACCATGCAGGCCGGCGATATCATCGGGCATGAGTTCATGGGCGAAGTGGTGGAAACCGGCTCGGCTGTCACGCAGATCAAGAAAGGCGACCGGGTCGTCACAGTGTCGATTGTCGGCTGCGGAGAATGCGAGCATTGCCAGCGTTCGGACTTTTCCTGCTGCGACAACTCCAATCCAAACCCCACCGCCACCGACATCGCCTACGGTCAACCCGCCTGCGGCATCATTGGCTACAGCCATGCGTTCGGTGGTTATGCCGGCAGCCACGCCACCTATATCCGCGTGCCGTTTGCCGACGTCAACCTGTTCACGATCCCCGATGGCGTCAGGGACGAGCAGGCCGTGTTCGTCTCCGATGCGGTGCCCACCGGTTATTTCGCCGCCGACAACGCCGATATCCAACCCGGCGATACGGTGGCGGTCTGGGGTTGCGGCGGGGTTGGGCTGATGGCGATGTCCAGCGCCTACTTGCTAGGCGCAGAACGGGTAATTGCCATCGACCGCTTTGCCGATCGTTTGCGCCTGGCCGAGGAAAAGGCCGGCGCCATCGCCCTCAACTACGAGACCACCGACGTGCATGCCGCCCTGCTGGAACTGACCGGCGGCCGTGGACCGGATCGCTGCATCGATTGCGTCGGCATGGAGGCCCATGGCACGGAAGTCGATTATTTCTACGACAAGACCAAACAGATGCTGCGCCTGCACACCGAGCGCGGGACCGTGTTGCGCCAGTCGATTCGTGCGTGTCGTAAAGGCGGGACGGTGTCGGTGGTCGGGGTGTACGGCGGCTTGCTGGACAAATTCCCGATGGGCGCGATCGTGAACAAGTCACTGACCCTGCGTTCCGGCCAGCAACCGGGACAGCGTTATGTGAAGCGTCTGTTCGAACACATCCAGAACGGTGACCTGGACCCCTCCTATCTGCTGACGCATCCCATGGGCCTGGAGCAATCGGTTGAGGGCTACGCAATGTTCAAGGACAAACGCCAGGATTGCCTACGGGCGGTGTTCCGGCCGGAATAGATCAAACTCCATGGCGAGGGAGCAACTCCCTCGCCACCGGGATTGCAGGGCCTCACCGGACAGTCGCGGCGCGCGGTCATAATCGGTAACATACCGGCCTTTCCCGCAGCCCTCCTGCGCCCTGCCGACTAAGTCCATTCCATGCCTTTCGAACTCAGCGTTGAACTTTCCACCCTCGCGATACTGGCCGTTGTGGCGTTCATCGCCGGCTTCATCGATGCCATTGCCGGCGGTGGCGGGCTGCTCACCACCCCGGCCCTGTTGACCGCCGGCCTGCCGCCACACTTGGTGCTGGGCACCAACAAGCTCAGCTCGACCTTTGGCTCGGCCACGGCCAGCTTTACCTTTTACAAGCGCAAGCTGTTTCACCCACGGCAGTGGACCCACGCCCTCGTCGGCACGCTGATCGGTGCCCTGGCCGGTGCCGTCGTTGCCCATTATCTGCCCGCCGAGTGGCTGAACAAGATGCTGCCGGTCATTGTCTTTGCCTGCGGCCTCTACTTGCTGTTCGGCGGCACGCCCAAGGCACCGCTGGACAGCAATGCGCCGATCAAGAAGACCTGGCAGTCGCCGCAAGGCTTCGCCCTCGGTTTCTATGACGGCGTGGCCGGCCCGGGCACGGGTGCGTTCTGGACCGTCAGCAGCCTGCTGCTCTACCCCATCGACCTGGTCAAGGCCAGCGGCGTGGCCCGCAGCATGAACTTCGTCAGTAACATCGCGGCGCTGACGGTGTTCATCGTCTCGGGCCAGGTGGACTGGATCATCGGCCTGAGCATGGGCCTGTCGGTGATGGTCGGTGCTTTCTTTGGCGCGCGCACCGCCATCAGCGGCGGCGCGAAGTTCATCCGGCCAGTGTTCATCACCGTGGTGCTGGCCCTGACCGTGCGCCTAGCCTGGCAACACTGGTTCAGCATGGCCTAAGCGCCGCGCCACGTAGAGGTCGATCAGATACCGGGCAATCGAGCGCGAGGCGGGAAGCGGTGGCAGATCGTGGATGCTGAACCACTGCGCGTCTTCGATCTCGTCCTCTTGGGGCACGATGTCGCCGCTGGCGTATTCGGCGTGGAAGCCCAGCATCATCGAATGGGGAAACGGCCAGCACTGGCTGCCCACGTACTGGATGTTCTTCACTTCGATACTGACTTCTTCGCGGACTTCCCGGACGAGGCAGTCCTCGGCCGACTCGCCCGGCTCGGCAAATCCAGCCAAGGTGCTGTAGACACCCGAGACAAAACGGGGCGAACGTGCGAGCAGGACTTCATCGCCACGGGTGATCAGCACGATCATGCTCGGTGAGATCCGCGGGTAATGCCGCAGATCGCACGCCTGGCAATGCATCGCCCGCTCGCGCGGCACCTGGCTCATGGGCTGGCCGCAACTGCCGCAAAAGCGGTGTTCCCGGGCCCAGGTCCCGACCTGAGCGGCATAACCCAACACCTTGAACAGCGTGTGATCTTCCTCGAGCATGAACGCGCGCAAGCCTTTCCAGCTGCAACCGGGAATATCCAGGGGGCTGTGCAGTTCCAGCAGGTAGACCGGCTCGCCATCGAAATGGCCGATGCCGTGCTCGGCGAGGATCGACAGGTCTTGGCGCTTGAGCCAGTCGCGAGGAAACAGCGCGCCGTTATCGTCGTACAAAAAACCTTCCGGGCTGCGGGCCACGGCCCAGCCGCCGGGAAGGTCGGTGTCGAGTACTGCGGTGGTCCAGCGTGAAATCATGATCGATCAATCCAGAAATTCGGGTTTCTGTTTGCTCATATGGGCGGCCATAGCCACGCGCAGGTCATTTGATTGCAGCATGGCGGCATTCCACGTGGCGACATATTCCAGGCCGTCGTCGATGCGGTGGTCGCGCATGTAGCTGATCATTTCCTTGGTGCCGGTGATGGCAATCGGCGACTTGGCGGCGATTTCCCGGGCAATGCCCATCACGCCGTCGAGCAGGCTGGCGGTGTCATTGTAGACACGATTGACCAGGCCAATGCTGCGCGCTTCGTCGGCACCGAAGGTGCGCCCCGTATAAGCGAGTTCACGCAGCATGCCGTCCCCGATGATCCGGGGCAAGCGTTGCAATGTCCCAACATCGGCCGCCATGCCGATGTCGATTTCCTTGATGGAGAACTGCGCGTCTTCGGCGGCGTAGCGCATGTCGCAAGCGGAAATCAGGTCGATGGCACCACCGAGACAATAGCCCTGGACCGCCGCGAGTACCGGTTTGCGGCAGTTGTCCACGGCATTGAACGAGGCTTGCAGCTGCAGGATCTTGCGTCGCAGCACGCGGGCGTTACGGCCCACATCCTTGCCCAGTTCGTTCGCCACGCCAGCCAGCATCATCAGGTCGATGCCTGAAGAAAAGTGCTTGCCGGCACCGCTCAGGACCACCACCCGCACTTCGTCGGTGTCGTCGATCCATTGGAAAATCTCGACGATTTCGCTCCAGAACGCCGCGTTCATGGCGTTGATCTTGTCCGGTCGGTTGATCTGCACATGGGCGATGTTGTCTGCAAGTTCGACGTTGAACGCTTGGTATTGCGACATGGCAGTATCCTTTGACCGGCTGGAAGAGGCCTGAACTATAACAAGCGATCACGACCGGACGTAGGCAGCGCATCGGCCAAAAGCGGGACTGCATCACGCTGCGCAATCTAATGTGGGAGCGAGCCTGCTCGCGAAGGCGGCAGGTCAGTCAACATTTTCATAAGCTGAACCACTGCTTTCGCGAGCAGGCTCGCTCCCACAAGGTCTGGGGCGGGTATCAGTCCGTTGCCGGCTGCTCGGACGCCTCCAACCGCCCATCCCAACCACCGCCCAACGCGGCAATCAACTGCACACTCGCAATCAACCGACTCTGTTGCAGGCTCAACACGCTGCGCTCGTTGCTCAGAGCTGTAGCCTGGACAGACACCACGTCGAGATAACCGATCAGCCCTGCCCTGTACTGATTCTGCGTCAGGCGCAGGGACTCGCGGGCGGCGTCGAGGGCTTCCTGGCGCACGCGGGCTTCGTCTTCGAGCACCTTGAGCTGGATCATGTAGTTCTCGACTTCGCGGAAACCGTCGAGCACGGTCTGGCGATAGGTGGCGACCGTCTGATCATACGCCGCCACGCTGCGGTCGACCTCCGCTGAGCGCTGGCCGCCATCGAACAGGGTCATCGCCAGTTGCGGGCCGACCGACCAGAAGCGGTTCGGCACGCTCACCCAGTTATCGTAGGTACTGCTGCTGTAGCCACCGCTCAGGCTCAGGGTCAGGTCCGGGTAATAGGCGGCCTTCGCCACGCCGATGTTGGCGTTCGCCGCCATGACCGAGCGCTCCGCCGATGCGATGTCTGGACGGCGTTCGAGCAGTTGCGACGGCACGGCCACCGGGACTTGCGGCAGCGCTGGGACATCCTGGGTTTCGGCCAGGCTGAATTCGGCCGGCGGCAGACCGATCAGCACGGCAATGGCATTTTCGAACTGCGCACGCTGCCAGATCAGGTCGATCAGGTCGCCCTGGGTGGTCTTGAGCTGGTTCTGTGCCTGGGCCACCGCATCCTTGCCGGACACCCCGGCGCGGTACTGGTTTTCGGTCATTTTCAGGGAGCGCTGGTAGTTGTCGACGGTGGTCTGCAACAAGCGCTTCTGCTGGTCGATCACCCGCAACTGCAGGTAGTTCTGCACCAGCTCCGATTGCTGGCTCAGACGCATCGCCGCCAGGTCGGCAAAGCTGGCCTCGGCGCTGGCTTCATCAGCCTCCAAGGTACGGCGCAACCTGCCCCACACGTCCGCTTCCCAGCTCACGCCGGCCTGGGCGCTGTAAGTGTCGCGGATGCCGCTGGAGGAACTGCTCAGGCTCGAACTGCTGCTGCCCGTGCCTTGGCTGGAGCGGGTCTTGCCGACCGAAAGGTCGACCGTCGGAAAGAACGCCCCGCGAGCACTGCGCGCCAAAGCCTGGGCCTGACGGTACTGGGCTTCGGCCTGGGCCACGGTCTGGTTGGAGGCGTTGAGCTGTTCCACCAGGTCGTTGAGCCGGGTGTCAGCGTACAGTTCCCACCAGGCGCCACGGGCCAGGGCGTCGCTGGGGTTGGCCTGGCGCCAGCCCTGGGCCTCCTTGTACTGCGACGGCGCGGCGGCTGACGGGCGCTGGTAATCGGGACCGATTGCGCAGGCACTCAGCAGTGCCACGCAGAGCGCCAGGCTCAAGACACGCGAACCACGGGCAGTCGCCAGCGCAGCGACAAGGTTGAACAACGAACGATCGGTCATAGCGGAGTTTCCAGGGCAGCATCAGTGCGCACCCCACGCCAGCGGTTGAAACGATGGCGCAGGTTATCAAGATAGAGGTAGGCCACCGGGGTGGTGTAGAGCGTCAGGACCTGGCTGAATACCAACCCGCCGATAATGGTCAGGCCCAGCGGTTGGCGCATTTCCGAGCCTTCGGCGCCACCGAGCAACAGCGGCAGGGCTCCGAGGATCGCGGCCAGCGTGGTCATGAGGATAGGCCGCAGTCGCAACAGGCAAGCGCTGCGGATCGACTCCAACGGCGTTTGGCCGGCGCGCTCCAATTGCAATGCGAGGTCGATCATGAGGATGGCGTTTTTCTTCACGACGCCAATCAGCAGGAACAACCCCAGCAGCGAGATCAGGCTGAACTCGCTGCCCAGGACATAGATCGACAACAACGCGCCCACCCCGGCCGAGGGCAAGGTGGACAGGATGGTCAGCGGGTGGATATAGCTTTCGTACAGCACGCCGAGCACTAGGTACACCGCCAGCAACGCGCCGAGGATCATGAACGGCTGGCTTTTCTGGGTCGCGGCGAACGCGTCGGCGGTGCCGGCCATTTTCGCGATGACATCTTCGGGCATCCCGAGCTTGGCTATCGCCCGCTCGATCGCCGCGGTGCCCTGCTCCACCGTGACGCCTTCGGCCATGTCGAACGAAATACCTTCTGAAGCGAACTGGCCTTCATGGCTGACCCGGTCGTCCTCCAGGCTGTTTTCATAATGGGCAATCGCCGACAGCGGGACCCGCGCGCCATCGGCGGTAATCACCTGGACCTGCTCGAGCGTATTCAGGTCCTGGGCATATTTGGGATTGACCTCCATGACCACCTGATACTGGTTCAGGCTGTCGTAGATGGTCGAGATCTGCCGCTGGCTGTAGGCGTTGTTCAGTACCGAGGTGACCATGTCCATGTCGATGCCCAGGCGCTTGGCCTGGTCGCGGTCCACGATCAGCGTCACCTGCTGCGCCCCGCCACCGTCGCGGGCGTCGATGGCGGTCAGTTCCGGCAAGGCACGGAAAGCGGCGACGACCTTGGGATACCAGATGCGCAGCGACGCCAGGTCGGCGCTCTGGAGGATGTAGGAATACTGCGACGTGGTCTGCTCGCGACCGCCACCGAATTGCAGGTCCTGGTCGGCCATCAGCATCAATTGGGCACCGGGTACCTTGGGCATTTCCTTGCGCAAGCGCTCGATGACCTTTTGCGCGGAAACCCCGCGTTCCTTGATCGGCTTGAGGCGCACCAGCATGAAAGCATTGTTGGTGCCGTTGTTGCCGCCGATGAAACCCGCCACGCTCTGCACCGCTTCGTCCTTGAGCACCGCGCGACGGAAGATTTCCATTTTCGGCTGCATCACGTTGAACGACAGCCCATCGTCACCGCGCACGAAGCCGATCAATTGGCCGGTGTCCTGCTGGGGCATGAACGTCTTTGGCACCACTACGTACAGTGCGATATTCACGCCGATGGTCACCAGCAGGCTGAGCAAGGTCAGGCGCCGATGGCGCAGCACCCAATCCAGGCTGAGGGCGTACCCCCGGACCATGCGCTCGTTGAGCCCGTGGCTCCAACGCTGCAAGCGGTTTTCCTGCCCCGGCACGTGGGGCTTTAGCCACCGGGCGCAGAGCATCGGGGTAAGCGTCAGGGACACCACCAGCGAGACCACGATGGCGGCCGCCAGGGTGATGGAAAATTCGCGAAACAGACTCTCGACGATCCCGCCCATGAACAGGATCGACAGGAACACCGCCACCAGCGAGGCGTTCATCGACAGCAAGGTGAAGCCCACTTCCTCGGCGCCCAGGTAGGCCGCTTTCATCGGCGGCACGCCCTCGTCGATGTGCCGGGAAATGTTCTCCAACACCACGATGGCATCGTCCACCACCAGCCCGGTGGCGAGGATCAGCGCCATCAGCGACAGGTTGTTCAGGGAAAAACCGTAGAGGTACATCACCGCGAACGTGCCCACCAACGACACCGGCACCGCCAGGGTCGGGATCAGCGACGCACGGAAATTACCGAGGAACAGGAACACCACCAGCACCACCAGCGCCACGGCGATCAACAGGGTCATTTCCGCTTCGTGCAGGGTGGCCTTGATCACCGGCGAGCGGTCCATGGCCAGGTTGAGCTTGACGCTGGCCGGGAGCACCGCTTGCAGGGCCGGCAGCTGGTTCTTGATCTCGTTGACGGTTTCGATGATGTTGGCGCCGGCCTGGCGGTTGATGACCAGCAGCACGGCGGCATCGCCGTTGAAAAACCCACTGTTGTAGCGGTCCTCCACGCTGTCGCTGACCTTCGCCACATCCTTGAGCCGCAACACCGAGCCGTCCTGGTAGCGGATGACCAGCGTTTCGTAGTCCTTGGCCTTTTCCAACTGGTCATTGGCCTGGACTTGCCACATGCGCTTGTCGTCTTCGACCGACCCTTTTGGCCGGCGGACATTGCTGTCGGCGATCGCCGTGCGGACGTCGTCGAGCGCCACGCCGTACTGGTTGAGTAATTGTGGCTCCAGCTCGATACGCACCGCCGGCAGCGAACTGCCGCCGATCTGCACTTCCCCCACCCCCGCCACCTGGGACAGGCTCTGGGACAGGATGGTGGAAGCCAGGTCATAGAGCTGGCCTTTCTCCAGCACGTCGGAGGTCAGCGAAAGCACCATGATCGGCGCCTGGGACGGGTTGACCTTCTTGTAGGTCGGCATGCTGCGCATGCCACTGGGCAGCAGATTGCGCGAGGCGTTGATTGCCGCCTGTACTTCCCGCGCCGCGCCATTGATGTCGCGGTCCAAGTCGAATTGCAGGATCACCCGGGTCGAGCCCTGGCTCGAACGGCTGCTCATGGTATTGACCCCGGCGATGGCGCCGAACGAGCGCTCCAGCGGCGTCGCCACGGTGGAAGCCATCACCTCCGGGCTCGCCCCCGGCAGGTTGGCCTGGACCACGATCACCGGGAAATCCATTTGCGGCAACGGCGAAACCGGCAGCAAGCCAAAGCACACGCCGCCGAGCAGCATGATCGCGAAGCTCAGAAGCATGGTCGCCACTGGACGGCGGATGAAGGGGCCGGAGAGGTTCATCGGCCGCAGCCCCATGCTTCAATGGACAGGCTTTCGTGGCGAGGGAGCTTGCTCCCGCTTGAGTGCGCAGCGCTCACAAAAGGGGCCGCTGCGCAGCCCAGCGGGAGCAAGCTCCCTCGCCACGAAAAGCCCTGGCACGGCACGAAAGCCGTCATACCCGCACCTCATCGGCCTCAGGCCTGACGAACCGCCGCCCCAGGCGATCGAAGTACAGGTAGATCACCGGCGTGGTGAACAGCGTGAGCACCTGGCTCACCAGCAAGCCGCCCACCATCACCAGGCCCAGGGGCTGGCGCAACTCGGCGCCGGAGCCGGTGGCGAGCATCAGCGGCACGGCGCCGAACAGCGCAGCGAGGGTGGTCATCAGGATCGGCCGGAAGCGCAGCAACGCAGCCTGGTAGATGGCGGTCTGCGGGTCCATGCCCTGGTTGCGCTCGGCGTCGAGGGCAAAGTCGATCATCATGATCGCGTTCTTCTTGACGATACCGATCAGCAAGATGATACCGATGATCGCGATCATGCCCAGGTCATTGCCGGTCAGCATCAATGCCAGCAACGCGCCGATGGCCGCCGAGGGCAAGGTGGAAAGAATCGTGATCGGGTGGATGTAGCTCTCGTAGAGCACGCCCAGCACGATGTACATGGTCACCACCGCCGCCAGGATCAACAACAAGGTGCTCGACAGCGACGCCTGGAACGCCTGCGCCGCGCCCTGGAATTCGGTCTGTACGCCGACCGGCATGCCGATGTCCTTCTGCACTTTCTCGATGACATCGACAGCGTGCCCAAGGGCCACGCCCGGTGCCAGGTTGAACGACATCATCACTGCCGGGAACTGGCCAATGTGAGCAATCGCCAACTGCGCCTGACGTTCTTCGACCCGGGCCAGGCTCGACAGGCGGACTTGCCCGCCGTCGGTGGTCTTGACATGGATCTGCTCAAGGGCCTGCGGGCCGATCTTTTCCCCCGCCTGAGCCTGCAGCACCACGCGGTATTGGCTGGCCTGGGTATAGATGGTCGAAATCTGCCGCTGGCCGAAGGCGTCGTAAAGCGCATCGGTGATGTTCGACACCGACACGCCCAGTCTCGATGCGGCGTCGCGGTCGATCACCAGGTAGACCTGCAAGCCCTTGTCCTGCAAGTCACTGGCGACGTCGGTGAGTTCTGGCTGTTGCACCAGGGCTTCGACGAGCCGCCCGCTCCAGAGGCTGAGCAATTCGGCATCCGGCGACGACAGGCTGAACTGGTATTGGGTACGGCTGACCCGGTCTTCGATGGTCAGGTCCTGCACCGGTTGCATGAACAGCCGGATGCCCACCAGTCGGTCCAGTTGCGGTTGCAGGCGGGCGATGATCGCGCTGGCGCTGTCGTCCCGTTCGCTGTGGGGCTTGAGGTTGATCAGCAGGCGGCCGCTGTTGAGCGTGGCGTTGTCACCGTCCACGCCTATGTAGGAAGACAGGCTTTGCACGGCGGGATCGGCGAGGATGACCTTGGCCAATTGCTGCTGGCGCTCGCTCATGGCGGCGAAGGAGATCGATTGCGGCGCCTCGGATATGCCCTGGATCACGCCCGTATCCTGCACCGGGAAAAAGCCCTTGGGCACGGCCAGGTACAACACCACCGTCAACACCAGGCTACCCACTGCCACCAACAGCGTCAGCGGTTGGTGCTTGAGTACCCATTGCAACTTGCGCCCGTAGGCGGCGATCAACCAATCGATCCAGGCGCCGCTGGCGCGGTAGAAGCGGCCCTGCTCCTCTTCCTTGGGTTCACGCTTGAGCAGCCGCGCGCACATCATCGGCGTCAGGGTCAGGGACACCACCAGCGAGATCAGGATCGCCACCGCCAGGGTGATGGCGAATTCGCGGAACAGGCGACCGACCACGTCCGCCATGAACAGCAGCGGAATCAGCACCGCGATCAGCGACAGTGTCAGGGAAATCAAGGTGAAGCCGATCTGCCTCGCACCCTTGAGCGCCGCCTGCATCGGGCTGTCGCCCTCCTCGATGTAGCGGGCGATGTTCTCCAGCATGACGATGGCATCGTCCACCACAAAACCGGTGGCGATGGTGAGGGCCATCAGGGTCAGGTTGTTGATGGAGAAACCGGCCAGGTACATGACGCCGAACGTACCGATCAATGACAGCGGCACGGCCACCGACGGGATGATCGTGGCACTGACCCGTCGCAGGAACAGGAACGTCACCATGACCACCAGGGCAATGGCGATGAGCAATTCATGCTGAACGTCGGTGACCGAGGCGCGGATGGTCTGGGTGCGGTCCGTTAGCACGGCAACGTCCAGGCCGGCCGGCAGGTTGTCGGTGATGCTCGGCAACATCGCCTTGATCCGGTCCACCACCTCGATGACGTTGGCCCCTGGCTGGCGCTGGATATTGAGCAGCACGGCCTGGTTTTCGTTGGCCCAGGCGGCGAGGCGTTCGTTCTCGGCGCCATCGACGATCTCTGCGACGTCCTTGAGCCGCAGCGGCGCGCCGTTGGCGTAGGCCAGGATCAGTTCGGCGTAGTCCTCGGGCGAGGTCAACTGATCGTTGGCATCGAGCATCGAGACTCGGGTCGGACCGTCGAAGTTGCCCTTGGGCTGGTTGACGTTGGAAGCGCCGATCAAGGTGCGCACATCCGCCAGGTTCAAGCCCGCGGACGCCAGGGCTTGCGGATTGACTTTGATCCGCACGGCCTGGCGCTGGCCACCGGCGATGGTCACCATGCCAACGCCGCTGATCTGCGCAATCTTCTGCGCCATGCGCGTGTCCACCAGATCATTGAGCTTGGGCAGCAGCATGGTCTTGGAGGTAATCGCCAGGGTCAGTACCGGGGTGTCGGCCGGGTTGACCTTGTTGTACACCGGCGGCGCCGGCAGGTCGGTGGGCAAAAGGTTGGTAGCGGCGTTGATCGCGGCCTGCACCTGCTGCTCGGCGACATCCATGTTGATGTCCAGGTTGAAACGCAGGGTGATCACCGATGCGCCGCCGGAACTGGTGGACGCCATCTGCGTCAGGCCCGGCATCTGCCCGAACTGACGCTCCAGCGGCGCGGTCACGGCGCTGGTCATCACGTCAGGGCTGGCGCCCGGGTACAGCGTCATCACGCGGATGGTCGGGTAATCGACCTGGGGCAGTGCCGACACCGGCAGCAACCGATAGGCAATCAGGCCGGCCAGGACAATGGCCAGCATGCTCAGCGTGGTGGCGACCGGGCGAAGGATGAACAGCCGCGAGAGATTCATGCGCCGCCCTTTTTCGCCTTGTCGGCCATGGCCGGCTCAGTCGGGGCCGCGGCGGTCTTGCCCTGCAAATGCTCGGTCGGCGTGGTCGGCACCTCCTGGCTGTCGTTGACCACTTCCACTTCGCTGCCCTCTTTCAGGCGGTCGGTGCCTTCGAGCACCACCCTGTCGCCAGCGGCAAGCCCCTCGGTGACGACCGTCCTGTCGCCATCGCTAGCGCCGATCTTGAGCTTCTTGATGGTGACTTTCTTGTCGCCATCCAAGGCATAGACAAACGTGCCGTTGGTGCCGAACTGGATGGCGGCGGTCGGCGCAAGGACCACGCCTTTGAGCGTGTCGGCCAGCAGGCGCACGTTGACGAACTGGTTGGGAAACAGCGACTGGTCGCGGTTCTCGTAGCGAGCCTTGAATTTCAAGGTGCCGGTGGTGATGTCGATCTGGTTGTCCAGGCTTTGCAAGACGCCGCTGGCCTGCAGCTTCACATCACCACGATCCCAAGCCTCGACCGGCAGTTTCGCCCCGCCACGGTAGCGGGCGAGCACGGTTTCGAGGTTGTTCTCAGGCAGCGTGAAGACAACGCTGATGGGTTGGGTCTGGGTGATGACGGCCAGGGCCGTGGTGTCATTGGCCGCTACCAGGTTGCCGATGTCCAGTTGACGCAACCCTACGCGGCCGCTGATCGGCGCGCGGATCTTGGTGAATTCCAGGTTGAGCTTGGCGTCGTTGACCGCCGCCTGGTTGGTCTTGACCGTGCCCTGGTATTGGCCCACCAGCGCAGCGGCGGTGTCGAGGGTCTGCTTGGCGATGCTGTCCTCGGCATACAAGCCGCGATAACGCTCGAGGTCGACCTGGGCGTTCTTCAATTGGGCCTGGTTCTGCAGCAACGTGCCTTCGGCCTGGAGCAAGGCGTTCTGGTACGGACGCGGGTCGATCTCGGCCAGCAGGTCCCCGGCCTTGACCATCTGCCCTTCCTCGAAGGCGATCTTTACCAATTCGCCGCCCACGCGGCTGCGAACATTGATGGTATTGAGCGCGGTAACCGTGCCCAGGGCCTTGTAATACAGCGGAAAATCTCCGGTCACCGCCGGCGCCACCCGAACCGGGATCGGCCCCGTCGCACCGCCAAAGCCTGGCCGCATGCCGCCCGAACGCCCCATATGCCCGGCCGCGCCTTTCTGCCCTGCTTCGTTGTTCGAGCCGGTGCCGGCAGGCCAGAATTTCCAAGCCAGCAACGCAACGGCCAATAGGATGAGCAGGCCGAACAGCCAGCGACGAGATTTACGGGAAACAGAGGATTGCATTGAATGGTCAACCATTGGGCGCGTGGGCTTCTTCTACAGGAGGCTGAACGATAAGCACTGGCGGGTATTTAGCAAAGCGCCTTTACCGGCAATTTACCTTGGGCTTACCTTTCTCATGCTCGGCTAAGGCCTTGAAACACAAATGAAAACGGCCTGGTCAGGCCAGGCCGTTAACAATTGTAATAAATACTTTGTTTCGGAACAGTTATTTCAGGGCTGCGAGCGCCGCCTCGTAGTTCGGCTCTTCAGCGATTTCCTTGACCAGCTCGCTGTGCAGCACGGTGTCGTTTTCGTCCAGCACCACCACGGCGCGGGCAGTCAGGCCTTTGAGCGGGCCGTCCGCGATGGCGACGCCGTAGTTCTCGATGAACTCGGCACCGCGCAGCGTGGACAGGTTCTGTACGTTTTCCAGGCCTTCGGCGCCACAGAAGCGGGCCTGGGCGAACGGCAGGTCGGCGGAAATGCACAGCACCACGGTGTTATCCAGGTCGTTGGCCTGGGCGTTGAACTTGCGCACGGAAGTGGCGCAGGTCGGGGTGTCGACGCTTGGGAAAATGTTCAGCACTTTGCGCTTGCCCGCGAAGTCTTGCAGGGACACGTCCGACAGATTGCCGGCAACCAGGGAAAAGGCTGGCGCCTTGGAACCGGCTTGTGGCAATTGGCCGTTGACTTGGACTGGGTTGCCTTTGAGGGTGACTTGAGCCATGAACGGATTCCTTCTGACAGGTTTGAAAACAGTGAGGCCGGAGTTAACCATGAAATGGAGCTCCGACCTATGCCTGCACACAAAAAGTCACGAGTGGCGGGGCCCGCTATTTAGCCTTGAGCTGCAAATACGACTGATGCAGATCTGAGGCCCAGCCGTCGATCACCCCTTTGACATCATCGGGCTTCATGACCTGGGACTCGTTCGACAACGGCTTACCCGTGCCCTTGCGCACCACCTGTGCGACCACCGCATTAGTGCCACCGTCCAGAAACACCGCTTCGGTGCCCAGCGTGGTTTCCTGATCGCGAATGCCGCTGGCCGTACTGACCGCGGCGGCCACCAAGGCAATCGGAATCACTTCATAAGGTTTGAGCCCCTCGGTCTTGCTGCTGACCGCGGTGATGGCCGCCCGTACTACCAACACACCCGGCCCGGGACTGGTCGCCAGAGGCAACGACTTGCCCGCCTCCCGCTTGAGCGCCTGGTCGTAGTAGCTGGTAATGCCAGCCAGCGTGCCGGCGGGAATCTTCACGGTCGGTTGCGGCTTGGGATAGAGCTGCGTCGGCTCGATATACACACTGGAGTATTTAGCCAGATCGATCTGCGGATCGACCCAACGCATCACTTCGGCCCCCGAAGGCGACTTTTCTTCCTTGAGGCGGCTGTAGTCTCCCAGGAAGCCGGAGTATTCGTCCGGCTGGGTGACTTTGCTCGAGCAGCCCATCAGCGCGAGCGAAGCGATGCAGACAGTGCCGATCATGGACGCGAGTTTCATGCTGTTACTCCTGTAGGCCACACCTGAGGGGGGGCGGAACTACAGGTATAGCCAATGCGCAGGGTTTTGCCTGTTCAGTAGCCGTATCGAGGTTGGATGTGCCTGCGTCATCGCGAGCAAGCTCGCTCCCCCAGTGTTAACTCGAACCTTTGGGGAAGCGAGCCTGCTCGCGAAGAGGCCTTAGGCTTCAATGGTCAAATTACTGATGCTGCACCTGAACCATCGAGCTTACCTGCACCCGCGCGTGCATCTGCTCCGCCCCGCCACCACGGCGCATGCCGCGAACCGGACAGGCGTCAAGGTAATCCAGGCCAATCGCCAACTTCAAATGGCGGTCGGGACGAAGCAAGCGATTGGTCACGTCAAAGCTGTACCAGCCGTCATCCAGCCAAGCCTCGGCCCAGGCGTGGCTTGCCAGATGGCTCTCGTCCTCGGTACACAGATAGCCGGACACATAACGCGCCGGCACGCCGAGGCTGCGGGCGCAGGCCACAAACGCATGGGCATGGTCCTGACAGACCCCGGCGCCACCGGCGAACGCCTCTGCCGCCGTACTGCTGACGGCAGTAGTGCCGGGGCTGTAGGGCATGCGATCGGCAAGGCCATTCATCAAGTCGGCCAACGCAGCACGGTCACGGCGTGCGCCGCATTGCGCCACGGCGAAAGCGCTGAGGGTGTCGTCGGCCAGAGTGAGGCGGCTGGTGCGCAGGAACGGCAGCGGTGATTGGGTATCGGGCTCCATTTCCACTGTCTGGTCGATCTGCACTTCACCATAAGCGGTCAGGATCAGGGCGCCGTGAGGCTCGTCCATGGTCATGACGTGCAGGATATTGCCGTACGGGTCGAGCTGGCTGCGCACCAGGCGCGGCAATTCAAGATGCCATTGCAGGATGGTCTGGCGTCGGGTGTCCTTGGGCGTCAGGCGCAGGAACTGGATGCTCGTGCAGACCTCGTCGGCATAGCTATAGGTCGTGTCGTGGCGGATGGACAGTTTCATACGACCTCCAGATAGGCGTCATGGATGGTCTGGCCCAAGTGGCGGATCTGGCCAATCAGCTCGGTCAACCATTGGTGCAGGCCCGACGCGAGGATCTCGTCGATCCCCGAATAACGCAGCCGCGCATTCAGCTCGGCGGCCAGCCGCTGCGCCGGCCGACCGTTATTGCCCGGCAGGCTGGCGAGAATATGGTCCAGTTCTTCAATGCAGGCGTGCAGCGAGCGTGGCACGTCGGCCCGCAGCAGCAACATCTCAGACACCTGCTCGGCATTCGGCGCGTTACGGTAGATCTCGTTGAACGCCTCGAACGAAGACAACGCCCGCAGCAACGCACTCCACTGGTAGTAACCGCGCGCCGAGTTGTCGCTGACCTCTTCCGATTCTTCGCCGTACATCTCGTAGCGCGCATCCAGCAGCCGCAAGGTGTTGTCGGCGCGTTCGATGAATGTCCCCAGGCGAATGAAACAGTAGGCATCGTTGCGCATGATCGTGCCCGACGTCGCGCCACGGAACAGGTGCGAACGCTCCTTCACCCATTCGCAGAAATGGCTGATGCCATAACGGCCCAGGCCGTTGCTGGCGATGCTGCGCATCTCCAGCCAGGTGGCGTTGATGTTCTCCCACATGTCCGCGGTGATGCGTCCGCGCACGGCATGGGCGTTGGTCCGCGCCGCCCGCAGGCAACTGTAGATGCTGCCGGGGTTGGTTTCGTCCAACGCAAAGAAATGCAGCATGCGCTCGGTGTTGAGGGTGTCATAACGGGCGTTGTAGTCATCCAGCGTACCGGCCGCCAGCAACGACATCGCCAGCTCGGCCTGACCATCGCCGCGTCCGGCCTGGGGCATCAGCGACAGCGAATAACTGACTTCGAGCATGCGTGCCAGGTTCTCGGCGCGCTCCAGGTAGCGGGACATCCAGTAGAGGTCCGATGCGGTTCTTGAAAGCATGTCTTAGTCCTCCACGACCCAAGTGTCTTTGGTACCGCCGCCCTGGGACGAGTTCACCACCAGCGAGCCCTCGCGCAGCGCCACGCGGGTCAAGCCGCCGGGCACCAGACGAGTTTCCTTGCCGGACAGCACGAAGGGACGCAAGTCGATGTGGCGTGGCGCGATGCCGCTTTCGACGAACGTCGGACAGGTGGAAAGGCTCAAGGTCGGCTGGGCGATATAGGCCTCTGGCCGGGCCTTGAGGCGGGCCCGAAAATCTTCGATCTCCGCTGCGGTGGCAGCTGGCCCGACCAACATGCCGTAGCCGCCGGAACCCTGGGTTTCCTTGACGACCAAGTCGGGCAAGTTCGCCAGTACGTGGGACAGGTCCTGGGGCTTGCGACACTGCCAGGTCGGCACGTTCTTCAGGATCGGTTCTTCGGTCAGGTAGAAACGGATCATGTCGTCGACATAGGGATAGATCGACTTGTCATCCGCAACGCCCGTGCCGACGGCGTTTGCCAGCACCACATTGCCTGCACGGTAGACCGCGATCAGCCCCGGCACGCCGAGCATGGAATCAGGGTTGAAGGACAGCGGATCGAGGTAGGCATCGTCCAGGCGACGGTAGATTACATCCACCTGCTGGGGCCCGGCCGTGGTGCGCATATAGACATGGTCGTCACGCACGAACAGGTCCGCGCCTTCCACCAACTCCACTCCCATTTCCCGGGCCAGGAACGCATGCTCGAAATAGGCGCTGTTGAAACGCCCCGGCGTCAGGACCACGGTGGTCGGGTTGTCCAACGGGCTTGAGCTTTTGAGCGTGTCGAGCAACAGGTTCGGGTAATGATCGATGGGCGCTACGCGCTGGGCGGCGAAGAGTTCGGGGAACAGGCGCATCATCATCTTGCGGTCTTCGAGCATGTAGCTCACGCCACTTGGCGTGCGCAGGTTGTCCTCCAGCACGTAATAGCTGCCATCGCCATCGCGGACCAGGTCGACGCCTGCGATGTGGGCATAGATGCCTCGGTGCAGGTCCAGGCCCTGCATCGCAATTTGATAACCCTCGTTGGCGAGCACCTGCTCGGCGGGGATGATGCCTTCCTTGAGAATGCGCTGGCCATGGTAGATGTCGGCCAGGAACATGTTCAGGGCCTGGACCCGCTGGATGCAGCCGCGTTCGACGATTTGCCATTCGCTGGCCTTGATGCTGCGCGGAATGATATCGAACGGGATCAAGCGCTCGGTGCCCTGCTCGTCCCCATAAAGCGTGAAGGTGATGCCCGCCCGATGAAACAGCAGGTCGGCTTCACGGCGGCGTTGTTCCAGCAGTTCCAGCGGCGTGTCCGCCAGCCAGCGCGAAAATGCTTGGTAGTGCGGGCGGCAGTCACCCTTCGCGTCGTACATTTCATTGAAAAAAGCGTGGGGCATAGCCAACTCCCAGCCGTGTCGTACACGGCATTTCTTATTACGTCGTCATTCCACCAAGTACGGCCTTGCCTCGTTTATGAGCCCTGGTTCTTTGAATACCTCGTCAGGCATGGGTCTCTGACCAGGCCTTTGCGTCTGGATGACGTGCGCCTCCTTTTTTATATTGGCGTATCGAAACTCCTTTCTGCTGGATAGTGGTGGAGCCGTAGCAAGGGCTGTGCCTAAGTGCGGCGGATTGAGGCAATGCTGGAAAAACCGGCGCAAAGCGGTGAAAAAGCGAAATTTATTTTTGATTTCGCGACGAAAAGAGTTTCGAGCCCTGAAACGCTGACTCCAGTTTCAAGCGCCGGCACAGCAAACGGGTCGAATCGGTGCAGACAGACGGGAAGTCGAGGCCGAACGCCCCGAAAAGGGGAAATTATTACTCACCGCTAAAGCGCTGCGCTTGGCTCAACCATAGCTCACGGGCGAAGACTTCGCTGAAAGAGCGCTTCGTTGGAAGCGAGCTTGCGCGAAGACGGCCTGAAGCCAGAAACAAAAATGCCCGGACATGGCTGTCCGGGCATTTTTGTTGGCGCGCTGCGATCAGAACGTCACGCTGGCACTCAACCTGGCGGTACGCGGCTCGCCGACGGCGACCTGAAGTTCGCTGCCGGTGGATGACGGGTAGTATTGCTTGTCGAACAGGTTATCGACGTTCAACTGCAACGACGTCTTGTGCCCGAACACCGGCGACTCCCAGCGCAGGAAAGCGTCGGCGACGGTGTAGCTGCTGAGCCAGAAATCGTTGGCGTTGTTGGCGGCGCGCTCGCCGACATAACGGGCGCCGGCACCGGCGTGCCAGGCACCGAATTCGGCCGGGACGTTCAGGTGGTGGCTCAGGTACAGGCTGGCGGTGTGCTTGGGGGCGTCGGCCAGACGATGGCCTTCATCGTCCGGATCATCAAGGATCTCCGTGTGGGTATAGGCGTAGGTGCCGATCAAGTCCCAACGTTCGGCGAGGCGACCAGTGATATCGAGTTCGAGGCCTTGAGAGCCGACTTTGCCAGCGGCTTCTGCCAACGTTACGCCGTTGATCGTAGAGGACGTCACGACGTTTTTCTTCACGATATCGAACAGGGCGAGGTTGATATTCAGGCCCGGCAGCGGATCGTATTTCGCGCCGACTTCGTAGCTGCGGCCCTCCTCCGGCTTGAAGGTATGACTACCCTCGTCCACCACGTCGTTAGGCTTGAACGAGCGACTGTAGTTGCCATATAGCGACAGTTCTTCCGTGGCTTTGTAGACCAGGCCGAGGAATGGGACGAAGGCGTCTCCATTATCGTCGCGAACTGGCTTGGCAGGGACGAGTCCCTGCGTCGTGTATTGATCGTAATGCTGATAACGACCGCCAAATACAAGGATCCAGCGGTCGTCCAGGTGCCAGTTGTCCTTCAGATACACCGAACTGGAGGTCAGCTTGTTGCTCAGGTTGCTCTGCGCAGCATTCACACGACTTGGCTCATCCAGGCCACCGTACACCGGAGTCGTAGGGTCGAAACCTGCTTGGTTAGCGCCACGGTAAGTCTTGCCCCGAAACTGGTCTGAAACCTGGTTGTCGACCCCGACCAACAGATCATGACGCTGGCCGAACAATTCTTGATTGCCAATGAAGTCCCAACTGGCGTAGCGGGTTTCATCGTCATAATGGGCACCGTTGGCGGCGCGCTGAAGGACACCATTCGACAGGCGCGGCTGGGCAATCGAAAGGCTGTAACGGTCATTGTTCCAGCCGTAGGTCACCCGCGTCTTCCACGCGTCACTCAATTCATACTCGAACCGCGCAGTGGCCGTCTCACGGATGCCGATGCTCTTGGCCCAAGGTTCATCCAGGCGCTTGTCATAGTCGATGTCAGCCGGATGTCCATTGGTGAACATCGTGCCCCGGTCAAACGGGTTGGAATATTCGTTGTACTCATAACTCAAATTCAACGAAGCCCGCTCGCCGGTCCAGGCCAACGACGGCGCCACCAGCGTGCTCTCGTTAACCCCGTAGTTGCGCCAGTAATCCTCATGGCCGCGCTCGGCGATCAGGCGATAGGCCAATCCGGTATCGCCCAGCGGTCCGGTGGTGTCCAGGGCCATGGTGCCGCCGCCTTCGCTGTAGGCGGAACCGCTGAGCGTGGTGCTCTGGGTGTATTGCGGCTTCTTGCTGATGACGTTGATCAGGCCGCCAGGTTCCAGCGCGCCGTACAACATCGAGGCCGGCCCCTTGAGTACTTCGACCCGCTCGGTGGTGGCGCTGAAGTTATGGCCCAGGTTGGAACGCACGCCGTCGCGCAGGATCGAGCCGTCGTCGTTGGTGCCGAAGCCGCGCTTGACCAATGAGTCCCGCGAGCCGCCCAGGGTGTTGCCCTGGCTGACGCCGCTGACGAACTTCATCGCGTCCTCCAGCGAGCGCACCTGATAGTCCGCCAGCGTCTGCTGAGTGACTACGTTGATCGATTGCGCCTCTTCCTTGATCGGTACATCGCTCTTGCTCGCCGTGCTGGCTTGCGTCGCCGTGTAGCCCTCGTCCTGAATGATCCGACTGCCTTGCACATCCGTAGTGGGCAGTTCGAGGGTGTCCTGTGCCCTCAATGGGCTGGCCATGAAACAACAGGACAGCGCAGGTAAAACACATTTGACGAGGGCGTTGCGGTAGGCGAAAGGGGTGAAACGATTCAAGACGCGCACTCACAGAGGGTTGGAAATGAGAGCGAATATACTTTGAGAATGATTCCCAGTAAATCTTTCCAACATTTCCACGCTTGACTCTGAATGCATTAAAGGGCGCCGGAGGATGACTCCGGCGCCCTTTATCGGTCGCCTCTCCTTTTTGGGGCTCGTTGAAGGTCAGTGATCGATGGCGGCGCCGGCACCCCTCGGTACGCGGATGTCCTCGACCAGATGCTGGATGTGCTCCGGTGGCGGCGCGGTGAAGCGTGACACCACCAGGGCCGCCAGGAAGTTGAATACCATGCCCAATGTGCCGATGCCTTCAGGGGACACACCGAGCCACCAATGTTCAGCCGTGTTCATCGTCGGGTTGATGAATTTGAAATAGACGATGTAGGTGAACGTGAAGGTCAGCCCGACGATCATCCCGGCGATCGCGCCTTCGCGGTTCATGCGCTTGGAGAAAATCCCCATGACGATGACCGGGAAGAACGAAGACGCCGCCAACCCGAAGGCGAACGCCACCACCTGGGCGACGAATGCGGGTGGGTAGATGCCGAACAATCCGGCGATCAATACCGCCACACCGGCCGCGATACGCGCCGCGAGCAACTCCTGCTTCTCGTTGATCCTGGGCATGATGTTGCTTTTGAGCAGGTCATGGGAGATCGAGGTGGAGATCACCAGCAACAGCCCCGCTGCCGTCGATAGCGCCGCCGCCAGCCCACCGGCAGCGATCAAGGCAATTACCCAACCGGGCAGCCCGGCGATTTCAGGGTTGGCCAACACCATGATGTCGTTGTCGACATACAGCTCGTTGGGCACCGGCGAAAGCTGGTTCTTGAGCAACCGCTGCTCATGCGCCCCACGTTCGCCGGTAAAGCTCGGCGCCCCGACCAGCGCCGCCCCAGGGCTGTACTGGATGATGCCGTCGTTGTTCTTGTCCGCCCAGGCAATCAATCCGGAATTTTCCCAGGCCTTGAACCAGTCCGGCGCGGTGGCATAACTGACGTTGGGGATGGAGGTCAGCAGGTTGGTACGAGCGAACGCTGCCACTGCCGGTGCGGTGGTGTAGAGAATCGCGATGAACAGCAACGCGTAGCCGGCAGACTTGCGTGCGTCCCGGACGGTGGGGGTGGTGAAGAACCGCACGATCACATGGGGCAGGCCCGCGGTCCCCACCATCAGCGCCATGGTGATGAAAAACACGTCCATGGTCGACTTGGTGCCATTGGTATAGGCAGAGAAGCCCAACTCGGCGCCCAGGCCATTGAGCCGTTCGATCACACTCTGCCCCGAGCCGGCGGCTTCGCTGATGAAGCCCAGCTGCGGGATCGGATTGCCGGTGATCATCATCGAGATGAAGATGGCCGGCACCATGTAGGCGAAGATCATCACGCAGTACTGCGCCACCTGGGTGTAGGTGATGCCTTTCATGCCGCCCAGCACCGAATAGAAGAACACGATGGCCATGCCGATCATGACGCCGGTGTTGATGTCCACTTCCAGGTAGCGGGAAAACACGATGCCTACGCCGCGCATCTGCCCCGCCACGTAGGTAAAGGAAATGAAGATCACGCAGATTACCGCCACCACCCGCGCCGTCTGCGAGTAATAACGCGCCCCAACGAACTCGGGCACGGTGAACTTGCCGAATTTGCGCAGGTACGGCGCCAGGCACATCGCCAGGAGGACGTAGCCGCCGGTCCAGCCCATCAGGTAGACGGAACCGTCGTACCCCGCGAAGGCGATGATCCCCGCCATGGAAATGAACGACGCCGCCGACATCCAGTCCGCACCGGTCGCCATGCCGTTGAGCACGGGGTGCACGCCCTTGCTCGCGACGTAGTATTCACTGGTGGAGCCGGCCCGCGTCCAGATCGCGATCGCGATGTACAACGCAAAGGTGGCGCCTACGACCAGGTAGATCAGGGTTTTTGTGTCCATGTGCGCCGCCCTCAGTCTTCGTGAACGTCATATTTGCGATCAAGCTGATTCATCTTCCAGACATAGAAGAAGATCTCGAGCACAAAGACGTAGATGGACCCCTGCTGGGCAAACCAGAACCCCAGGGGCGTGCCGAAGAAACTGATGGTGTTGAGTGAGTCGACCAGCAAGATGCCGAAACCGAACGACACCACGAACCAGATGACCAGCAACACCAGCATCCAGCGTAGATTTTCCGTCCAGTAGGCACGCGCAGCCTGTTGTTTTTCAGTGGACATCGAAGCGCCCTCTTGTTTTGTTGTTATTGTTTTGCACTTCAAACCGTAGCAGTCGCCGGGCAAGGCGCTAGTACGACTTTCGTCTAATTCGTAACAACAGTTATTGACATCCCTTTCGCACCGAAAAGACAGGGCCAGGCCGCGTCAGAATCCCAGGGTGATATCAAATCGCCCCAACCCCCTAAAGCTTTGCCGTTCTCGGTCGAATGTATGCCATCGAATCTATTTTTCCCTGGAGCTGTGATGCAGACGTTAAAGGCCTTGTATGAGTCTATCGAAATGCAATTTTTCGATACCCTCACCAAAAAGCTTTCAAGCCTTTTCCTCTTGGTCGCGGTCAGTGCCTTGCTTTATTGGGTGGCCCTCAGCGCCCGCGCCGATATCGTCCTGCAGTTGCGCACTGCCCAGCTTGACGCCGCGCTGCTGGGACAGATTCAAGACCGCCTCGACAGCCTCACCCATGCGCTGCTCTTCGGCGCGCTTTTGACGCTGGCCATGGTCAGTTTCATGGTCTGGTACTTCCGCCACCTCATCGTGCGCCCCGTTACCGCCATGACCAAAGCCCTGGAAGAGATCGCCAACGGCGAGGGCGACTTGTCCAAGGACCTGCCGCTGGTGACCCACGACGAGATCCGCACGCTGGCCGCCACCTGCAACCGTTTCCTGGCCAAGCAGCGCGAGATCATTAGCAACGTCCAGGCATTGACCGTCCATATCGCCGTCGAATCGGCCCGCTCGTTGAAGAACATCAGTGATTCCAGCGACAGCGCGACGCACCAGGCGCGCTTCGCCAAGGAAGTGATGGAGCAGAGCAATACCGCCGTGGGCCGTATCGAAGAGGTGTCGCGCCAGACCCAGGGCATATCCGGGACCACCGCGCAGAACCTGAGCATGGCCCGGGACTCCTACGCCGAATTGCTGGAAGTGACCGGCAACATCAGCGAGATTTCCAGCAGCCTCGGCGAGTTCGCCGGGCTGGTGGACGCCCTCAACCAGCGCTCTTCGAGCATCAAGTCGATCGTCGGCCTGATCCAGCAGATTTCCGCCCAGACCAACCTGTTGGCCCTCAACGCCGCCATCGAAGCCGCGCGTGCCGGGGAAAGTGGCCGTGGCTTTGCGGTGGTCGCCGATGAAGTGCGCACCTTGGCGCAGAACGTCAGCCGCGCCACCGACGATATCTCCCGTAACATCGACGCCATGTTGCAGGAAGTCAGCTCGACCCACGAACAGACCACCCAGATCAGCCACAGCGCCCGGGAAACCCAGAAAGTGGTGGAGCGTGCTTCTGGCCATTTCGAGAGCATGATCGTCGACTTCGAATCCACCAACGGCAAGTTGGCCGACATCGCTGACCATATCCAGCAATTCGCCGATACCAACACTGGCATCAACGAACGCGTTACCCAGATCCACGCCGACAGCCAGTCGATTGACCAACGCATGCAGCAATCGGCGACCGCCACCCGCGACCTGTCTGGCGTGGCGGAGAAGGTCCAGACGCTACTGGGCCGCTTCGTGCTTGGCCACGGCAAGCTGGACGCCGCCATCACCCGTGCCAGCGAATGCCGCGACACGCTGCAGGTTCATTTGCAGGCGTTGCAGGATGAAGGTGTCAACCTGTTCGACCAGAATTACCAATTGATTCCCGGCACCGATCCCAAGCAATACATGACCAGTTATACCGAACGCTTTGCCCGGGCCTGCCAGGAAGAATGCGACAAGCTCACCCGCAGCACGCCGGGCGGCAAGGTCTCTTTCATTGTCGATACGAAGGGGTATTGCCCGGTCAATAACAGCTGGGTGTCCAAGCAACCCACCGGCGACCGCGCGGTTGACCTGCCGGTGTGCCGCAACAAGCGGATCTTCAACGACCCGATCGGCCTGCGCGCTGCGGGCAACGTCCAGCGCTTCCTGCTCCAGACCTACCTGCGCGACACTGGGGAAATCATGACCGAGATCGACGTGCCATTCTTCTTCGGCGGCCGTCACTGGGGCAATTTGCGGGTGGGGTTTGATGCGGCGGTGTTGTTGGCGGACTAAGCGTTTCGACCAGCCGTGTGGGAGCGGTGATGTACACAAATCTTGAGGCCAGCCCAAAACAACTGTGGGAGCGAGCCTGCTCGCGATGGCGTCAGGTCAGTCAATTCATCATTAACTGACACTCCGCTATCGCGAGCAAGCTCGCTCCCACAAGGCGATCTGTGGTGTACGCAATCCCACGGCCACCCCGAAACTGTGGGAGCGAGCCTGCTCGCGATGGCGTCGGGTCAGTCAATTCATCACCAACTGACACTCCGCTATCGCGAGCAAGCTCGCTCCCACAAGGGAACCGGTGGTGTACAAAAATCCTGAGGCCAGCCCAAAACAACTGTGGGAGCGAGCTTGCTCGCGATGGCGTCGGGTCAGTCAATTCATCATTAACTGACACTCCGCTATCGCGAGCAGGCTCGCTCCCACAAGGGAACCGGTGGTGTACAAAAATCCTGAGACCAGCCCAAAACAACTGTGGGAGCGAGCTTGCTCGCGATGGCGTCGGGTTAGTCAATTCATCACCAACTGACACTCCGCTATCGCGAGCAGGCTCGCTCCCACAAGGGAACCGGTGGTGTACAAAAATCCCGAGACCAGCCCAAAACAATTGTGGGAGCGAGCTTGCTCGCGATGGCGTCAGGTCAGTCAATTCATCATTAACTGATCCACCGCTATCGCGAGCAGGCTCGCTCCCACAAGGCGATCTGTGGTGTACGCAATCCCACGGCCACCCCAAAACAACTGTGGGAGCGAGCCTGCTCGCGATGGCGTCGGGTCAGTCAATTCATCACCAACTGACACTCCGCTATCGCGAGCAAGCTCGCTCCCACAAGGCGATCTGTGGTGTACGCAATCCCACGGCCACCCCAAAACAACTGTGGGAGCGAGCCTGCTCGCGATGACGTCAGGTCAGTCAATTCATCACCAACTGACCCACCGCTATCGCGAGCAGGCTCGCTCCCACAAGGCGATCCGTGGTGTACGCAATCCCAAGGCCACCCCAAAACAACTGTGGGAGCGAGCCTGCTCGCGATGACGTCAGGTCAGTCAATTCATCACCAACTGACCCACCGCTATCGCGAGCAGGCTCGCTCCCACAAGGCGATCCGTGGTGTACGCAATCCCAAGGCCACCCCAAAACAACTGTGGGAGCGAGCTTGCTCGCGATGGCGTCGGGTCAGTCAATTCATCACCAACTGACCCACCGCTATCGCGAGCAGGCTCGCTCCCACAAGGCGATCTGTGGTGTACGCAATCCCGAGACCAGCCCAAAACAACTGTGGGAGCGAGCTTGCTCGCGATGGCGTCAGGTCAGTCAATTCATCATCAACTGACACTCCGCTATCGCGAGCAGGCTCGCTCCCACAAGGGAACCGGTGGTGTACAAAAATCCTGAGACCAGCCCAAAACAACTGTGGGAGCGAGCTTGCTCGCGATGGCGTCGGGTCAGTCAATTCATCACCAACTGACACTCCGCTATCGCGAGCAAGCTCGCTCCCACAAGGGAACCGGTGCTGTACAAAAATCCCGAGACCAGCCCAAAACAACTGTGGGGCGAGCCTGCTCGCGATGGCGTCAGGTCAGTCAATTCATCACCAACTGACACTCCGCTATCGCGAGCAGGCTCGCTCCCACAAGGGAACCGGTGGTGTACAAAAATCCTGAGACCAGCCCGAAACAACTGTGGGAGCGAGCTTGCTCGCGATGGCGTCAGGTCAGTCAATTCATCACCAACTGACCCACCGCTATCGCGAGCAAGCTCGCTCCCACAAGCGAACCGGTGGTGTACAAAAATCCTGAGGACACCCCAAAACAACTGTGGGAGCGAGCCTGCTCGCGATGGCGTCGGGTCAGTCAATTCATCATTAACTGACACTCCGCTATCGCGAGCAGGCTCGCTCCCACAAGGGAACCGGTGGTGTACAAAAATCCTGAGGCCAGCCCAAAACAACTGTGGGAGCGAGCTTGCTCGCGATAGCGTCGGGTCAGTCAATTCATCACCAACTGACCCACCGCTATCGCGAGCAAGCTCGCTCCCACAAGGGAACCGGTGCTGTACAAAAATCCTGAGACCAGCCCAAAACAACTGTGGGAGCGAGCCTGCTCGCGATGGCGTCGGGTCAGTCAATTCATCATTAACTGACCCACCGCTATCGCGAGCAGGCTCGCTCCCACAAGGGATGGGCCTCAGCTCAACAGCACTTGGGCCCGGCCTTGCCGCCGTAACGGGCCTCTTGGCGCTCTCGGAAGAACGCCTCGTAGTCCATCAGCGGCTTGTCCGGGTGCTTGGTTTGCATGTGCTCGACGTAGTTGTCGTAGTCGGGCATGCCGACCATCAGGCGGGCGGCCTGACCGAGGTATTTACCGAGGCGACTCAAGTCATTGAACATCGTTGCAATCCTCTATCAAGCGTCCGGCAGGGCCTGGAATGGCGCTTCTTTGTCCGTGCGCTCTTTCGTGCCCCAGGCGGCGATGCCGACCTTGAGCGCGTAGAACAGGATGCTGAAGACCACGAACAGGAACAATACCGTCAGCGTTGCGTTGGTGTAGGCGTTGAACACCACGTGCTGCATCTGCTCGATGCTCTTGGCCGGGGCCAGGATCTGGCCGGCGGCCAGGGCATCGTTGTATTTGCGCGCAAGGGCCAGGAAGCCGATCGCCGGGTTGGCGTCGAACAGCTTGATCAGGCCCGCGGTGGTGGTGCAGATCAGCAGCCAGCTCGCCGGCAGCAGCGTGACCCAGACGTAGCGCTGGCGCTTCATCTTGATCAGCACCACGGTGGCGAGCATCAGCGCGATACCGGCCAGCATCTGGTTGGAGATGCCGAACAGCGGCCACAAGGTGTTGATGCCGCCCAGCGGATCGATCACGCCCTGGTACAGCAAGTAACCCCACAGCGCGACGCAGCCGGCAGTGGCGATCAGGTTGGCGGTCCAGGATTCGGTTCGCTTGAGGGCCGGCACGAACGAGCCGAGCAGATCCTGCAGCATGAACCGCCCGGCACGGGTGCCGGCGTCCACCGCGGTGAGGATGAACAGCGCTTCGAACAGGATCGCGAAGTGGTACCAGAAGGCCATGGTGTTCTCACCCGGCAGCACCGAGTGCAGGATCTGCGCGATACCGACCGCCAGGGTCGGCGCACCGCCGGCACGGGCCAGGATGGTGGTCTCACCGATGTCCTTGGCCACCGCTTGCAGCGCGTCGGGGGTGATTGCAAAGCCCCAACTGCTGACGGTCTGGGCCACGGCCACCACGTCAGTGCCGACGATCGCCGCCGGGCTGTTCATGGCGAAGTACACGCCCGGCTCGATCACCGAGGCGGCAACCATCGCCATGATGGCCACGAAGGACTCCATCAGCATGCCGCCGTAACCGATGTAGCGGGCGTTGGTTTCGTTATCCAGCAGCTTGGGCGTGGTGCCCGAGGAGATCAGCGCATGGAAACCCGAGACCGCGCCGCAGGCGATGGTGATGAACAGGAACGGGAACAAGCCGCCCTTCCACACCGGCCCGGTGCCGTCGGTGAACTGAGTCAGCGCGGGCATTTTCAGCTCGGGCATGGTGACCAGGATGCCGATCGCCAGGGCGACGATGGTGCCGATCTTGAGGAAGGTCGACAGGTAGTCCCGTGGCGCCAGGATCAGCCACACCGGCAGGACCGCCGCGACAAAACCGTAGCCGATCAGCATCCAGGTGATCTGGATTCCGGTGAAGGTGAAGGCCTTGGCCCAGACCGGATCGGCGGCGATCTGCCCGCCCAGCCAGATCGAACCCAACAGCAACAGCACGCCGATGATCGAGATCTCGCCGATGCGGCCCGGGCGGATGTAGCGCATGTAGATGCCCATGAACATCGCGATCGGGATGGTCGCCATCACCGTGAAGATGCCCCACGGGCTCTCGGCCAGGGCCTTGACCACGATCAGCGCCAGCACCGCGAGGATGATGATCATGATCAGGAAGCAGCCGAACAGCGCGATGGTGCCGGGAATGCGGCCCATTTCCTCGCGCACCATGTCGCCCAGGGAGCGACCGTTGCGGCGGGTGGACAGGAACAGGACCATGAAGTCCTGCACCGCACCGGCCAGCACCACGCCGGCGATCAGCCAGAGCGTGCCGGGCAGGTAGCCCATCTGCGCGGCCAGCACCGGCCCGACCAGCGGCCCCGCGCCGGCAATGGCCGCGAAGTGGTGGCCGAACAGGATGTGCTTGTTGGTCGGGACGTAGTCCAGGCCATCGTTGTTGAGCACGGCAGGCGTGGCCCGGCGCGCATCGAGTTGCATCACGTTGTTGGCGATGAAGAGGCTGTAGTAGCGATAGGCGACCAGGTAAATGGCCACGGCTGCGACGACGATCCAGAGGGCGTTGATCGGCTCTCCGCGGCGCAAGGCCACGACACTCAGCGCACAAGCTCCCAGAACAGCCACGGCAAACCAGGCGAGGTGTTTAACCAGACGGGTTGTCATTGCGTGTCTCCTGCCGATATCCAATGGATTGCGGCGATTGTTTTTATAGTGTGCCCCGGCTATTCGGAGCCGGCCCAATATCCCTGCATGCCGTCAATAAATAAATCCGTAGTACTACGTAGAACCTCGATTCCCTTGTGGGAGCGAGCCTGCTCGCGAAAGCGGCGTGTCAGTTAATGATGATTTGACTGCCCCATCGCCTTCGCGAGCAGGCTCGCTCCCACAGGTCTTATGCCGCGCGCACAGGTTTGGCATATGATGCCGCCATTCGCCTCCCCGCCGCGCCCGGACTGGAGTAAAGATGCTGCTCAAACACAAAATCGTTGCTCTCGGGATCCTGCCGCTGGTCCTGGCGATTGCTGTCATCGGTGCCTTGGTCATCTCGCTCAACCGCCAGTTGGGTGATCAACAGGCGCAACTGATCGAAGACAGCATCCTGGCGAGCAAGCGCGCCGAATTGAAGAACTATGTCGAGATGGCGCAGAGCCTGATCGCGCCGCTGTATGACAACGGCCAGGGCGACGCGCGGGCACAGCAGCAGGTACTGGAAGAGCTGCGCAAGCTCAGCTTCGGTATCAACGGATATTTCTTCGTGTACGACCGCCAGGGTCGCAGCCTGATGCACGCCCGGCAGTCGGAACTGGTCGGGCAATACCTTTGGGACATGAAAGATCCCCAGGGCCTGCCCGTCATCCAGGCGTTGCTCAAGAGCGCCGAATCGGGCGAAGGCTTCCAGCGTTATGCCTGGAACAAGCCGTCCTCCGGCCAGGTGACCGACAAACTGGCCTATGTCGTGATGCTCGATCGCTGGGGCTGGATGCTCGGCACCGGGATTTACCTGGAGGACGTGGAGCGTGCCACCCAACAAGCCCGCGCCGAAGTGGCCCAAGGCATCCACACCACCATGCAGGCGATCGCCGCCATTGCTCTGATCGCAGTGCTGCTGGTGTTCGCCGGCGGCATTACCCTCAACGTCAGCGAGCATCGCCTGGCCGACAAGAAACTGCAGCGCTTGAACCAGCGCATTGTCAGCTTGCAAGAGGAAGAGCGCTCCCGGGTATCCCGTGAACTGCATGACGGCATCAGCCAACTGTTAGTGTCGATCAAGTTCCAGTTCGAGCTGGCCAGCCACGTCATCGAGAACGGCCAGGAAAATGGAGTGGGCATCTTGAAAAACGCCACGGACCGACTGGGTGAAGCCATCGGTGAAATCCGTAGCATCTCCCACGACCTGCGCTCGTCTTTGCTCGACACCCTGGGCCTGCCTGCCGCCATCGGCCAGCTTGCGGCCGAATTCGAGCAACGCAGCGGCCTGGAAGTGTCCTACCGAAGCAACGAATTCGACTGTCGCCTGGAAAACGGCGCACCGGTCTCGCTGTTTCGCATCGCCCAGGAAGCGCTGACCAACATCGAGCGTCACGCCGGGGCGAAGCGTGTCGCCATCACCCTGTTCGGCTCCGGCCAGTCCTTGCGACTGACCGTTGTGGATGACGGGATGGGCTTCAACGTTCCACAGGTCGAGCGCGGCCATACGGGCATCGGCTTGCGTAATATCCGCGAACGGGTCGAGCATTTCGGCGGGCGGCTGGACATGACATCGGTGCCAGGACGAAGCGAACTGGATATCCTCTTGCCCATGACCATGCCCACCACGGAAAGCTGATGCGCCTTGAACTCAACAAGAGCCCTTGTCGATGACCCTGTCTCCAGCCATACGCGTCGCCTTGGTCGACGATCATTCCCTGGTCCGGGACGGCATCCGCGCCCTGCTGTCCGTCATGCCCCGGCTGGATGTGGTTGGCGAAGCGGAGAATGGTGTACAGGCCATCGAAATGGTCGAACGCTGCCAGCCGGATCTTCTGTTGATGGACATCGGCCTCAAGGACATGAACGGCCTTGAGCTGACCCGACTGCTGGGCAGGCAGCACCCAGGCTTGAAGATCCTGATCCTGAGCATGTATGACAATCATGAGTACGTCAGCGAATCCGTGCGCGCCGGCGCCAGCGGCTATGTCCTGAAGAACTCGCCGTCGAAGGAAATCATCGCCGCCATCGAGGCCATCATCAACGGCGGCACCTTCTACAGCGCCGAGATCGCCCAGCGCCTCGCCACCGACCCGCACACCGACAGCGAGCTGACGCCGCGCGAGACCCAGGTGCTGAAGAAAATGGTCCAGGGCTTCAACAACAAGGAAATGGCCCGCGAGCTGGACATCAGCGTCCGCACCGTCGAAACCCACCGCCTGAGCATTCGCCGAAAGCTCAACATCGACAAGCCCGCGGCCCTGGTGAAATACGCGATCGACCACGGGATCATTCCGCGCTGATGTAGTAACCAGGATGTTCAAGATCATCCAACAACCCCGGCCCGCTCGGCACCCAACCCAACAAACCGCGGGTGTACTCACTGGACACCGCCATGTTCGCGCCCGCCATGTGAGCGAACCAGCCAAAATGCTCGCGCTCTCGGGACTCGACCGGCACTCCCAGGCCACGTCCTATCGCCTGGGCAATGTCCTTGAAGGGTACAGCTTCGTCGGTAACGGCGTGGTAGACGGACTGGGTCACGCCCTGCTCAAGCGCCAATCGATAGACCCGTGCCGCATCCAGTCGATGCACGCCCGACCAGCAATGGTTACCGTCGCCGAGATAAGCCGATACGCCCTGCTCACGGGCCAGACGAATCAGGATCGGTACGAATCCATAGTCGCCGACGCCATGGACCGATGGCGCCAACCGAACCGTCGCCACGCGCACACCACGCTCGGTCAGATCCCTTGCCGTGGCTTCGGACTTACGAGGCGAGGCCGGGCTGACCACTTCCAGCTCACTGGCGCCCCGGGTCAATCCGAACAAGCCCGAGGTCACCAAGAGCGGTCGCTCGGAGCCTTGCAACGCGCCGCCCAGTGCCATAATCGCGCGACGGTCTTGCTCGGCATTTTCGGCAAATCGTGAAAAATCATGATTAAAAGCGGTGTGAATAACCGCATCCGCCGCCGACGCTGCATGATGCAGGACATCCAGATCATCCAACGTCCCTTGAATTACTCTCGCGCCGGTGGCGGCGAGCGCGGCAACCTTTTCTTCGCAACGGGCCAGGCCGGTGACTTGATGCCCGGCGCCGAGCAAATCCTGCACCACGGCCGACCCAACCCAGCCCGTGGCACCGGTAACGAATACGTGCATGAGCAACGCTCCTGTCTGGAAAAGCGAGATAGAAAGTCTTCTATAACCTGAACAAGGCTCAGGATTTGTATTGAACTTGTATTTCTTGACTTCGGAGCAACATCAAGGCCACCCCGAACGACAACGCAACCGCAACAGCACCGCCCAGGTAAACCGCCTCGATGCCCCAACCACTGGCCAACACACCAGCCAGCGGGCTGGTCATGCCCAGGGAAATATCCAGGAAGGCAACATAGGCGCCCATGGCGAGGCCACGTGACTGCGGCGGAGCACGCCGCACTGCTTCCACGCCAAAACCGGGAAACGCCAGGGAATAACCGAAGCCGGTAAACGCGGCGCCGAGATAGGCGATGAATGCCGTATCGGCGCCCCAGATGAGCAGCAGCCCAACGGCCTCGATCACGACGCAGACCAATGCGACACGCGCGCCACCGATCTTGTCCGGAAGATGCCCGAACAACAGCCGCGCGCCGATGAAGGCCAGACCGAACGCCGTGAACGCGAGCGAAGCGTTGCCCCAATCCCTGGCCGCGAATAACAAGGCAATGAACGCTGTCACGACACCAAAGCCGACGCTGCAAAACGCCAGGCCCATGCCGGGAACCCATACCGCGCCGAACATCTTGTAGAACGGTGTGCGCCGGGTCGCCGTAGGGGCTACGCCGCGGACGCCGGCGACAATCGCCAAGGCCAACAGCGCAATAAACGCCGACGCCACAACGATGCCCATGAATCCCCAACCCGAATCGAGCGCCACGCCAAGCGGGGCGCCCAGGGCGAACGCGCCATACATGGCAATGCCATTCCAGGCCATGACCTTGCCGGCATGCTGCGCCCCTACAAGACCGATGCCCCACCCCAACGCCCCAGTGACGATCAGGCTTTCACCGATCGCCAGCAGCACGCGACCGCCTACTAACAGCCAGACCGACAACACCGGCGTAGCGACGACCGCCAGGGACAGCAGATAGACCAAAGCGGAAACCGCCGCCGTCACCAGCCCGACCATGACCGCGCGCTTGCCGCCGCGCAGGTCGGCGAAATTGCCGGCCCAGGATCGCGACAGCAGCGCCGCGGCGAACTGTGCACCCACTACCAGGCCAATCACCAACGTGCCCATCCCCAGCGTGTCGTGCAAATGAAGCGGCAAAACTGGCAGTTGCATGCCGATGGTGAGAAAACCGATGAACACGGTCAACGTGAGCGGCAACAACTTGAATACCGGATTGGTTTCGACGGCTGCCGGGGGCGCCGCAGAGGCACCCGGATGAATATCTTCTTGAGTCATAACCCTACCCATGGAAAGGGACGCGAAGTGAAGTTGAATGCCGCTTGCGCAGCCGCCTAAAATGCGATCAATTAGTCGCATTCAAGATACGAATAATCCGTCGTATTTCCTATTCGCATTCCTTTTCCGAGGCCGATGCCGCCATGTCCGATCGCCCAAGCCCGCAGATTTCCTCACGCAAGCAGCCAAAACAGGCACGGTCCACCGAGCTTGTGGCGGCAGTCCTAGAAGCGGCTGTTCAGGTTTTGGCAAGTCAGGGCGCCCAACGCTTCACCGTTGCCCGCGTTGCCGAGCGAGCGGGTGTGAGCGTCGGATCGGTGTATCAGTACTTTCCGAACAAGGCAGCGATCCTGTTTCGGCTGCAAAGTGATGAATGGCGGCAGACCAGCGATATGTTGCGAGACATTCTGGAAGATCCCTCCACACCGCCCCTCTCGCGGTTACGAACCCTTGTGCAGGCGTTCATCCAGTCCGAGTGCGACGAAGCGCAGATTCGCGTCGCGCTCAACGACGCTGCGCCACTTTATCGGGATGCGCCTGAGCACCAGGCGGCACGTACTTCAGTGCAGGCATCGGTGGATGCGTTCATGCAGCAAGTGCTGCCGGACGCGAGTATGCAAACCCGCGCCCTGGCCGGTGAGCTGATCATCGCCACCCTCAGCTCCGTGGGGAAACGGTTTTCGGCAACGCCTCGCGTTCGGCAAGAAGTCCAGAGCTATGCCAATGCCATGGCAGATATGTTCTGCGCCTACCTGAAAAACCTCCAGGCGTGCGAGAGCACGGCAGGCTGAGCATTCGCGTCGACGTTCCAGTGACAGCCCGCCGGCAGTTTTACTACACTCCCCCGTCTTGTCCCCTTCCCTTGCGAGGCGTCCCATCCCATGAAAATCATAACAAGCACGATGACGCTCTTTGGCCTGTTGGCATTCTGCGGCAGCGCCCTGGCCGAACCAACGGCTTCGCATCTGGACAAAGTGATCCAGCAAGGTGAACTGCGCGTGTGCACCACCGGCGACTACAAGCCCTACACCTACAAGGCCGAATCGGGGGAATACGAAGGCATCGACATCGACATGGCCCGCTCGCTGGCCGCCAGCCTGGGCGTCAAGGCGCAATGGGTCCAGACCACTTGGAAAACGTTGATGCCCGACATGCTGGCGGGCAAGTGCGACATCGGGATGGGCGGGATTTCGGTGACCCTGGAACGACAGAAGAAAGCCTATTTCAGCAACACCCTGGACGTGGATGGCAAGATCCCACTGGTGCGTTGCGAAGACCAGTCGCGCTACCAGACCATCGAGCAGATGAACCAGCCGTCGGTACGCCTCGTCGAGCCGGCCGGTGGCACCAACGAAGCGTTCGTGCGGGCGTTTTTGCCCAAGGGCCAGCTCGCCTTCCATGACAACGTGACGATCTTCCAGGAGCTGTTGGACAAACGCGCCGACGTCATGATCACCGATGCCTCGGAAGCGCTCTACCAGCAGAAACTCAAGCCGGGCCTGTGCGCCGTCAACCCTACCCGCTACCTGCAATATGGCGAGAAAGCCTATCTGCTGCCCCGTGACGACAACACCTGGAAGATGTACGTCGACCAGTGGTTGCACCTGAGCAAGGCCAACGGCAGCTATCAGAAAGTCATCGGGCAGTGGCTGGCCGTGCCTCAAGCTCAATAACGAACCGGTGGCCGTACACGCTCCCGGGTTTGTGTGCGGCGCCATGGTCTGGCATGTTGGGCCTTCAAACAGAACTGTCACGAGGCCCCATGCAGATCGAATTACTGGAAATCAGTGAGCACCTTCATCGTTTTCCGCCATTCGATGCCCTTCCCCAGGAGACCCTGGAGGAAATTGCCCGGCGCGTCGAAGTCGCGTATTTCAAGGCCTCAAGCCCGATCCTCGAAGCAGGTGCGGCCATTCATGACCTGCACTACGTACGCAGCGGCGCAGTCGAGATCTATCGGCGAAGCGGCGAACTGTACAACCGACTGGTCGAGGGCGATATCTTTGGCCAGGCGGGCTTGCTGCGCAGCAACCGGGTGCGTTTCCCGGCCAAGGCCCTGGAAGACAGCCTGATCTATTTCATTCCGGCGGATGTATTCGCCCAGTTATGCGAGCGGCACGACAGTTTCGCCGACTTTGTCGAGGCCGAGGGGCATTCCAGGCTCAAGTCAGCCGTCGAGGCCCAAGGCCGTGCGAGCGAGCTGATCCAGCTCAAGTCCCGAGCATTGATTTCCCGGGATCTGGTCTGGGTTACGCCGCAAACCAGCGTC
This sequence comes from Pseudomonas sp. R4-84, assembly GCF_054130985.1. Lineage (NCBI taxonomy): Bacteria > Pseudomonadati > Pseudomonadota > Gammaproteobacteria > Pseudomonadales > Pseudomonadaceae > Pseudomonas > Pseudomonas sp. R4-84. The sequence goes on along the minus strand of NZ_CP096390.1, from coordinate 2,440,505 downwards.
CGGGAAGCCGCACAATTGATGACCGAACGAAGCGTTTCCTGTGTCGTGGTCCTTGAGCCAGCCGGGAAACACCCCGAGCAGATGCTCGGCATCGTGACCGACCGGGACTTGCGCACCCGCGTTGTGGCCGCCAACCGCAGCGGCGAAACCACCATCGGCGAAGTGATGTCGATCGACCCGGTGGCCATCCAGGCCGATGACTCGTTGTTCGAGGCGATGCTGTGCATGCTCAGGAGCAACATCCATCACCTTCCGGTGATGCACAAGGGCCGCACGCTGGGCTTGATCAATCTGTCGGACATCATCCGACACGAGTCTCAGAGCAGCCTGTACCTGGTAAACAGTATTTCCAACCAGACCAGTGTCGAGGGTCTTCGCTCATTGCTGCGCGACCTACGCGGGACCTACATTCGCATGGTCCGCGACGGCGCGACCGCCCACATGATCGGCAGCGCCATCTCGGGCATTGGTCGTGCCTTCACCCAGCGCCTGCTTGAACTGGCCGAACGCGAACTGGGACCACCACCGGTTCCGTATTGTTTCATGGTGCTGGGCTCGATGGCCCGTGACGAACAATTGCTTGTCACCGACCAGGACAACGCCCTGGTGCTGGACGATCGTTTCGACCCAGCGCTGCATGACGATTACTTTCGCAAGCTGGCCGCGTTCGTCAGCGACGGGCTCGCCCAATGCGGCTACAGCTACTGCAAGGGCGGGATCATGGCGACCAACGTCCAGTGGCGCCAGCCATTGCGAGTGTGGCGTGGCTATTTCAGCCAGTGGATCGAGAAACCGAACGCCGCCACCCTGCTCAACAGCTGCATCTTTTTTGACTTGGACGGGGTCTATGGCGCGCTGGACATGGTCGAATCGCTCAAGACGCTTTGCGCGCAGAAGTCCAGGGATACTCCGGCTTTCCTGGCGGCGATGGCGCGCAACGCATTGAATCGCACGCCGCCCCTGGGTTTCTTTCGTACATTTGTCATGGAAACGGATGGGGAACAAAAACAGATCATCAACCTCAAGGGCCGTGGCACGGCGCCCCTCACCGACCTGATCCGCATCCACGCGCTGGCGTGTGGCACCACGGCGCAAAATTCATTCGATCGGCTCGATGCCATCGGCCAAACGCAATGGGTACCACCCGAGGCCATCGAGCATCTGCGCTACGCATTGGAGTTCCTGTCGATGGTGCGCATACGGCACCAGGTCGATGCCATCGAACAGGGTCGCAAACCGGATAATTACATCGAGCCCGAGCGCTTCTCAACCGCTGAGCGGCACAATCTCAAGGAAGCCTTCCAGGTGTTGAGCAATGCCCAGAAATTCCTGCGTTTCCGCTATCCCGGTCACGCCCGGCCATCCCGATGAACGCCCCACGAGTAGCGACCGAACGGACGATGCCGGACTGGGCGGCGCGCTTCGAACAACTGGCGCGACAAGCACGCCATCCCCTGCTGCAGCGTTTCTACCAGACAGGGGTGATCGACGGCCAGACCGCGCTGGAACAAGTGGAATTGCTGGCCATGGATTTGGAAACAACTGGTTTGAACGCCCGCAGCGACAGCATCGTCAGCATCGGCCTGATGCCTTTTACCCTCAAGCGAATACGTTGCGGCGAAGCCCTGTACTGGGTCATCAAACCTTCCACGCTGACCCATGAGTCGGTGACATTCCATCGCATTACCCATGCCGACATCCGTCATGCCCCTCGATTCCCCGACATCATGGACAACCTGCTGGAAGCATTGGCGGGGCGAATCATGGTGGTGCATTACCGGGCCATCGAGCGCGACTTTCTGGACGAGGCGTTTCGACGTCACCTTGGAGAGGGCCTGCAGTTTCCGGTCATTGACACGATGCAACTGGAGGCATGGCGGGTCAGGGGTCGTCGCCGTTGGCTGGACCGGCTGTTGCGGCGGCCACCGGCCTCCATCCGGCTGGCCGATACGCGTCTGCGTTATCGACTGCCCACCTATCACGCCCACCATGCATTGACCGATGCACTGGCCACGGCCGAGCTGTTGCAAGCGCAGGTAGCCACCCATTACAGCCCGTCCGTGGCGGTCGGGCAGCTGTGGGATTGAACGCTGGGGCGCGCCTCGCCCCAGCCAATCTTCAGGCGATCAGGATCGCGGTTCTGACATCAATCCCTTCACCAGGGAAATACAGCCCAGCAGCAGAACGATGGCAAAGGGAAGCCCGGTCGAAACCGCCATGGCCTGCAAGGCGACCAGCCCCCCACCCAACAGCAGCGCAATCGCGATCACGCCCTCGATGACAGCCCAGAAAACCCGTTGGGGCACAGGCGCATCGACCTTGCCGCCGGCCGTGATGGTGTCGATTACCAGCGAGCCGGAGTCCGACGAAGTGATGAAGAACACGATCACCAGCACGATGCCCAGCAACGAGGAAATTTCCTTGAGGGGCAGCGCCTCCAGCATCGCGAACAGCTTGAGTTCCAACACTGCATCCTTTACCCCACTCAATCCCTGCAAGGTGGCCTGGTCGATAGCCGTCCCGCCAAAAGTGGTCATCCATAGCACCGACACCAGCGAAGGCACCAGCAAGACAGAAATCAGAAATTCCCGGACGGTCCGGCCCCGGCTGACCCGCGCAATGAACATACCTACAAAGGGCGACCAGCTGATCCACCAGGCCCAGTAGAACGCTGTCCAGCCCTGGGTGAACTCGGCGTCCGTACGGCCAAAGGGATTGGACAGCGCGGGCAGGTATTCAGCGTAGGTCACCACGTTCTTGAAGAAGCCGGTAAGAATGGCCAAGGTGGGACCGACCACGATGATGAAGAGCAGCAACAGGAGCGCCAGGCCCATATTGATTTCCGAGAGCAGCTTGACGCCCTTCTCCAGCCCGGCCAGAACCGACCACAGGGCAATCAGCGTGATACCGATGATCAGTACCACTTTGCTGACGTTGGACGATGGAATGCCGAACAGATGTTCAATCCCCGCCGCGGCCTGCTCGGCACCGATGCCCAGCGAGGTCGCCAGCCCGAACAGCGTCGCGAACACCGCCAGGATATCGATGATATGCCCTGGCCAGCCCCAGACGCGCTCCCCCAGCAACGGATAGAAAATCGAGCGAATCGACAGCGGCAAGCCTTTGTTGAACGAGAACAGCGCCAAGGACAACGCCACGATGGCGTAGATGGCCCAGGGATGCAGACCCCAGTGAAAAATCGTCGCAGCCATCGCCAGGTCCGCAGCGCCTTTCATATCGCCCGCTGCGCCATCGAGGGGGGCCCAGTCCGTGCGTACCCCGCTGGGATCGAGCGTCACGCCCCCCATCGCGGCGGCATAATGCGACATGGGCTCCGCTACGCCGTAGAACATGAGCCCGATGCCCATCCCGGCGGCGAACAACATGGAGAACCAACCCACATAGGTATGATCGGGCGTGGCATCGCGACCGCCCAATCGCACCTTGCCCAGTGGCGAAACGATCAACGCCAGGCACAACAGAACGAAAATATTGCCTGCGCTCATGAAGAACCAGGCCAGGTGCCGGGTCAGCCAACCGCGCATGGCGCTGAAAAGCGGCTCGACTTCATTTTGCAGCGCCAGCGTCACGATGACGAACAACAAAACGGTGGCGGCAGAGATGAGGAAAACCTTGCCATGGATGTCCAGGGAGAAAGAAAACTCACCGCGGAAATTGTCCTGTCCGATGACGTAGTCTGTTTCGATGAGATTTGCCTCGCCGCTAGGGGCAGGTATCCCCTCCGTACCGGGCGTCTGGGATTTTCCTGATAGATCGTCTACAGGATCTTTACCCACGTGAACCTCCTTTGATTATGCAACACGCACGCGCGCGTGATGGTCTGAAAAGCCCCGCTGTTCCAAGTGAAAACGAGAGTAAGTGCCATAGCCTAACAAGTCTGGAGGCATGCCTGTGACATCGACCGGCCATGACTGTTCCACAAACGACATCAGGTTGGGCCTACGAGACGCCGCGACCGTACTGGTTGCGCATCGAAGTCATCCGCCCCCAGGCAAAACGAAGGGCGCCGGGACAGTGTCCGGGCGCCCTTCGTATGGACCGTCCGTGGGGGTGCTTCAACTCACTGCGCGGCACGCACCTTGTTGATTTCGTCGTACATCATTTTCACCAGATCCCCGTCCAACGACTTGGCGAACTTGTCGACGACTGGCTTCACGCGCTCGCGAAAGCGGTCTTTCTCGGCCGGGGTGATTTCATTGACGGTCATCGCACCGGCCAGCGCCGCCTTGGCCTTTTCCATGCTCGTCTCGGTGACTTCACGCTGGAAGGTCTGCGCCTCGGCTGCGGCTGCGCGAATCATTGCCTTTTCGTCGTCGTTGAGGCGGTTCCAGGTTTTCTGGCTGATGATCAACGACTGCGGGTTGAAGATGTGGCCGGTGACGGAAAGATATTTCTGCACCTCGTAGAACTTGTTGCCCTCGATCACCGTGAACGGGTTTTCCTGGCCGTCGATGGTGTGCTGCTCAAGGCCCGTGTACACCTCGGGGAACGCCATCGGCACCGGGTTGGCGCCCAGGGCTGAGAAGGTTTCCAGGTAGATCGGTGACTGGATGACGCGCAGCTTCAAGCCCTGCAGGTCTTCGAGCTTGGTCACCGGGTGCTTGCTGTTGGTCAGGTTACGGAACCCCAGGTCCCAATAACCCAGCCCTACCAGCCCCTTGCTGTCCAGCTGTGCCGCCAGTTTCTGCCCGACCGGCCCATCGATGACGGCATGGGCCTCCTTGACGTCGTTGAACAGGAAGGGGAAATCGAGCATGGCGTAATCCGGTGCCTGGGCGGCCAGGATGCCGGAGTTGAGCACGGTGATGTCCAAGGTGCCGCCCTGCAATGCCGACACCGTTTGCACGTCGCCGCCCAGGGTTCCGCCAGGGAACAGGCGGACCTTTATCTTACCGCCGCTCTTTTCACTGAGCAGGTCGGCGAACTTCTGCGCGCCCTGGCCCTGGGGATGTTCCTTGACGTTCTGGAACGCGAATCGCAAGGTCCGCTCACGGATCTCGTCCGCGTGGCTGGCCACGCCGGTCAGCAGCAAGCCCGTCGCGCACGCCCCGGCCAGCAAGGTTTTCATCAGTTTTCCCATGTCACTCTCCGATCGTTATTGTTTTTAAAGGTCGAGCCAGCGAGCACCGGTGTCAGCCGGTGAAAAATTTCAACGGTCCCAGTACCAGTTGCGGAAACAGCACCAACAGAAACAGCACCACAAATTGCGCAATCATGAACGGCCAGACCCCCCGGACTATTTCCTCGAACTCCAGCTTCGCCACGCTGCAGACCACGTTCAGCACCGTGCCCACGGGCGGCGTGATCAACCCAATCGCAGTGTTGATCAGAAACAGCACGCCGAAATACACCGGGTCGATCCCCGCCTGGATCACCGCTGGCATCAATACCGGCGTCAGGATGAGGATGGTCGGGGTCATGTCCATCACCGTACCGACCAGGATGATCAACGCCATCATCACCAGCAGCAGGAGCGTCTGGTTGTCCATGAACGGCGCGAGCAGTTCCGCCAGCTGGCCCGGCAGGTCGGCGATGGTCACCAGCCACGATGAAACCATGGCCGCTGCCACCAGCAGCATCACCACCGAGGTGGTCCTGGCCGAAGACAGGATCACTTCGTACAGCTGGCTGATCTTCATCTCCCGGTAGATCACCAGGGACACGAACAGCGAATAGACTGCCGCGACCACTGCTGCCTCCGTTGGCGTGAAGATGCCGAACTTGAGGCCCAGGATGATGATCAGCGGCAAGCCCATCGCCCAACTGCCATCGAGCAACGTGCGTAGCACCTCGGCACGGGAACGCTTCGGCGCCGTCTCGACGTTCTCGCGCCGGGAGATCAACCACCAGGCGATGGCCAGCCCGACGCCGAGCATCAGCCCCGGCACGATACCGGCCAGGAACAGCTTGGAAATCGACACGCCGGACGCCACGCCAAAAACGATGAAGCCGATGCTGGGCGGAATCACTGGCGCAATGGTGCTGCCGGCGGCGATCAGCCCGGCCGAACGTCCCCGGTTGTGCCCCGCCAACACCATCATCGGCACCAGCAACGCCGCCAACGCCGCCGCATCGGCCACCGCCGAACCGGAAAGCGAGGCCAGCAGGCAGGAGGCAATGATCGCGACGTAACCCAGGCCGCCGCGCTTATGCCCAACCAGCGCCATGGCAATGTTGACGATGCGCTTGGATAACCCGCCGACATTCATGACTTCGCCGGCCAGCATGAAGAACGGCACGGCCATCAGCGGAAAGCTGTCGGCGCCATTGAGCAAATTTTGCGCAATGATCTGCGCATCGAACAAGTCCAGGTAAAACATCAACGCGACGCTGACCACCAGCAAGGCAAAGGCAATCGGGATACCCAACGCCATGCTGCCCAGCAGCGACCCGAGGAAAATAGCCAACGTCATGGGCGGGTACTCTTGAGGGTGTCAGGGTTGAGGCCGGCGGCTTCGCTTTCCTCGACTGACAAAGGATCGTCATCCCGCAGTTTGCCGAACAGTGCCAGGTACAGTTCGTACAGCAGGATCGCCGTGGCGCTGACCCCGAACACCAGCCCGGCGGCGTAGAACAGCGCCATCGAAAGGCCCGAAGCCGGCGCGACCACGTTGAGGTTGATCACCGCCTGCTGCCAACTGCCGCTGACGATCAGTCCGCAAATGTAGAGCATCAGCAGATGCCCGATGACCAGGCAGGCACGCTTGCCTGCTGGCGGCAAGCGCTTGACCAGGCTGTTCATGCCCAGGTGCGCGCGGTCCTTGAGCGCCACGAGGGCACCTAGAAAAATCATCCAGACGAAGAACCAGCGCGACAGTTCCTCCGACACACTGATGCCGGAGTTGAAGGCATAGCGCAGCACTACATTGCCGAACACCAGCACGATCATCGCGACCATGCACAGCACGATCAGCAACTTGAGCAGCTTGAAATACAGATCGACGACTTTTGTCATCTTGAACACCTCCAGGTTGATCCGGACACCGGCCGTGTAGCCGGCGACAGGGCGAGCGCTATCGGATCGACGCTGGAATATTCCGGAAAGCACCGCAAAGGGAGGTACGCAATGAGGACAAGTTCGGTTGACGGGCACGCATGAGGGGATCCTCTGTTTTTATTATGGCCTCGCCTGGACATGGCAAGGCTGGGTGACCGCTAAAATGTACTACCCAGTTAATCCGGTCAATAACCTTGCTTGACCGGATGACCGATCCAGGCGGAACTACCGTGCGATTATCGGTCACCGTTGCGAGGCGCCCCGCAGCCTCCCGGTTGGGTGAGGGATTTTTCGAAGGCGATTTGTATCGCTCTGTATAGGAGCAGCCGATTGATACGAATCCGCCGATTTCGGGCCTTTGCGGCACACATCCTCGATACACCCGGGCGCTTAACTGCACACACCGGACAGCAGCACACACCCGCTGCACTGGCCCACTCAATCAAGCGCAAGGAGAATTACCATGATCAACTTCTCGAAACTCTCGTCCCTGGCAATCGCCCTGACCCTGGTTGGCGGCGTCGGCCTGTCAAACATCGCCTCGGCCGAAAGCGCACCGTCATCTTACGAACAGGCTGCACATCAGTTGGCCGAAGGTGGCTCCGATCGCCTGATCGAGAATCGCGTAGCCGAAGGCGGGGCTGATCGCTTGATCGAGAATCGCGTAGCCGAAGGCGGGGCTGATCGGTTGCAGGAGCTGCGTGAACGCAGCCCTGCCTGAGAGCGCTTTTCTGTGGCGAGGGGATTTATCCCCGCTGGGCTGCGCAGCATCCCTAAAGCCTTCGCCTCTGTCTTACAGGCCCACCGAGCTGCCTGATTTGGGTCTGCTGCGCAGCCCAGCGGGGATAAATCCCCTCGCCACAAGAGCTTTCTGGCCTTCATGGGCTGGAACATCACCCATAAAAAAGCCCCGCATCTCTCGATGCGGGGCTTTTTTATTCAACGGTGAATCAGTTGGCCGTCACGACCGCCTGACCACTTAGCGCCAGGTCCAGCAGCTCGCGGTTGGCCACCGCATACATGGCGTAGTCGGTGCCGCTGGCGGCACGGATGTCCACCAGCATGGCGCGCCAGCGCTCGACCATTTCACGATGCTGCTCGAGCCACAGCGCCAGGCGGGTTTCCACGTCCTGGCTACCGTCACCTTCCTGCAGGACCGAGATGGTGATCGCCCGTTGCTGCCAGTCGATGTCATCGCGGAACGCTTCACGGGCCAGGGCCTGCCAGTTGTTTTCAACCGGCAAGGCACTGATTTGCTGCAGGTACCAGGTGATGTCAAGCGCGCTGCCCACGGCGAAGTAAGCCTTGGCCACGTCGGCGGCGTTCTGGCCGGTGACGTCGGACGCCTCGATGATCGGCAACAAGGTGTACAGGTGCGTAGTACCGGCAACCATGCGCGCCAGCAGTTCCGGCACGCCGGCCGCCACGTAGGCCTGGTAGCGAGTCTGCCAACCTTCGCGGGTCGGGCCTTCCAACAGTTCGTCGAGCTTGAGGCCCAACGCCGCCAGGTGAGGACCGAAGTGAGCGACGTCACGGGCAGCATTCTGCTCGTTGCGGCGGCTGCGCAGGAACCAACGCGTGGCGCGACGACCCAGGCGCATCAGCTCATCCATCAGCTCCAGCTGCACGTCGGCGGAAACCTGGTGGTCCAGGGCTTCGATCTGGCGGAACCAGTGTGGGAGATGGAAGATATCTCGCACGATCACATAAGCACCCGCCACGTTCGCCGGGCTCATGCCCGTCGACTCTTTCAACCGCTGGACGAAGGTGATGCCCATGTGGTTGACCAGGTCGTTGGCGATCTGGGTGCTGACGATCTCGCGCTTCAGGCGATGGCGACGCATGGCCTCGGAGAACTTGCTCACCAGCGTTGGCGGGAAAGCCGTCTCCATGTCACGGGTCAGGTAATCGTCGTCCGGCACCAGGGAGTTGAGCAGCGCTTCCTTGAGGTCGATCTTGCTGTAGGAGATCAGCACCGACAGTTCGGCACGGGTCAGGCCGTGGCCCGCCGCGACACGTTCGGCCAGTTGTTCTTCGGTCGGCAGGAACTCGATGGCGCGGTCCAGCTTGCCACGGGCTTCCAGGTCGTTCATCAAGCGCTTGTACTCGGCGATCCGCACGAAGGCGCGGCGTGCCGCCAGGGACAAGGCCTGGGTCTGCTTGTAGTTGTTGCCCAACACCAGGCCACCGACTTCGTCGGTCATGCTCGCCAGCAACTGGTTGCGCTGCTTGTCGGTCATGTCGCCGGCCTGCACCACTTCGTTGAGCAGGATCTTGATGTTCACTTCGTGGTCGGAGCAGTCCACGCCACCGGCGTTGTCGATGAAGTCGGTGTTGGTGGCGCCGCCATTGAGGCCGAACTCGACGCGACCCAGTTGGGTCATGCCCAGGTTACCGCCCTCGCCCACCACCTTGCAGCGCAGTTCGTTGCCGTTCACGCGCAGCGCATCGTTGGCCTTGTCGCCGACATCGGCGTGGCTTTCGCTGCTGGCCTTGACGTAGGTGCCGATACCACCGTTCCACAACAGGTCCACCGGCGCCTTGAGCAAGGCGTTCAGCAGTTCGGTCGGGGTTAGTTTGTCGGCCTTGATGTCGAAGCGCTCTTTCATCTGCGGCGAGATCGCGATGCTCTTCGCGCTGCGCGAGAAGATGCCGCCGCCCTCGGACATGATGCTGGTGTCGTAGTCGGTCCAGGCCGAACGCGGCAGCTCGAACAGACGCTTGCGCTCGGCAAAGCTGCTGGCAGGCTCTGGGTTCGGGTCGATGAAGATGTGCAGGTGGTTGAAAGCCGCGACCAGTTGCAGCTTGTCGGACATCAACAAGCCGTTGCCGAACACGTCGCCGGCCATGTCGCCGACGCCCACCACGGTGATGCTGTCTTGCTGGACGTTGATGCCGCGCTCGCGGAAGTGGCGCTGCACGCCGACCCACGCGCCCTTGGCGGTGATGCCCATTTTCTTGTGGTCGTAGCCGGCCGAACCGCCGGAGGCGAACGCATCGCCCAACCAGAAGCCGTAGTCGATGGCGATGCCGTTGGCGATGTCGGAGAAGGTCGCGGTGCCCTTGTCCGCCGCGACCACCAGGTACGGGTCATCGTCGTCATGCCGCACAACGTTGGCCGGCGGTACCAGCGCGCCGTCCTTCAGGTTGTCGGTGATGTCCAACAGGCCCGAAATGAAGATGCGGTAGCAGGCGATGCCCTCGGCCGCGATCTCGTCCCGGCTGCCGCCCAATGGCAGGCGACGCGGCAGGAAACCGCCCTTGGCGCCCACCGGCACGATCACCGAGTTCTTCACTTGCTGGGCTTTTACCAGGCCCAGCACTTCGGTGCGGTAGTCTTCTTCACGATCCGACCAGCGCAGACCGCCACGGGCAACGTTGCCGAAGCGCAGGTGCACGCCTTCGACCCGTGGCGAGTAGACGAAGATTTCGAACTTCGGCACCGGCTTCGGCAGTTCCGGAATCAGGTGCGGGTTGAACTTGAAGCTGAAGTACGACTTGTTCTGGCCGTTGGCGTCGGTCTGGTAGAAGTTGGTCCGCAAGGTGGCCTTGATCAGGTCCAGATAGCGACGCAGGATGCGGTCTTCGTTGAGTACCTGCACCTCGTCCAGGGCCGAGAGGATCGCTTGCTCCAGACGCAGTTGCTTGTCTTCCAGGTCATCGCCGCTGAGCTTGCGCGCCAGGTAGAAACGGGTCTTGAACAACCGGGTCAATTCGCGAGCGATGTCGGTGTGGTTATTCAGGGTACTGGCGATGTAGCCGAGGTCGAAGCCCAGGCGGATCTGTTTCAGGTAGCGGGCGTAGGCACGTAGCAACGCCACGTCGCGCCATGGCAGGCCGGCGGTCAGCACCAGGCGGTTGAACGCATCGTTCTCGGCATCACCACGCACGATGTGGACGAACGCGTCCTGCAAGGTGTCGTTGAGTTGCTGGATGTCGAGGTCCAGGCCTTCGGCGGCGGTGAAGGCGAAATCATGGATCCAGAACTCGCGGCCATTGGTGTGGCGCAGGCGGTACGGGAACTCGCCCAGCACGCGCAGGCCGAGGTTTTCCAGGATCGGCAGCACGTCGGACAACGCCAACGGCGTGTCGGCGTGATACAGCTTGCAATGCAGCTCACGCTGGCCGGACACCTGGCCCAACGGCTGGTAGAAGCTCATCACCAGCGGGTTGGTTTCACTCAGGCTCAGCAGGTGTTGCATGTCCACCACGGCGGAGTGCGCGGCAAAGCGCTCGCGGTATCCGGCCGGGAAGCCTTTCGGGAAATCCGACAGCACGTTGGTGCCCTGGGCTTCGCCGAAGCTCTCGATGACCAGGCTGGCGTAGTCGTCCTTCCAACTGCGGCAGGCCTGCACGACTTCTTTTTCCAGCAGCAGCGGGTCGATGTCGATGCGGTTCTTCGGGTCCACCCGCAGGATCAATTGCACGCGGGCCAGTACGGACTCGGAGAAGAACGTCCAGAACTCGCAATCCGACGCCTTCAGGCGATCCATCAACACTTGCTGGATCTTCTGGCGAACTTCGGTGGAGTAGATGTCACGCGGCACGTAGGCCAGGCAGTAGCAGAAACGGCCGTACGGGTCCTTGCGCAGGAAAACGCGAATCTTGTTGCGTTCCTGGATCTGCACGATCGACATGACGGTGCTGAACAGCTCGTCCACCGGGGTCTGGAACAGGTCGTCGCGGGGCAGCACTTCAACCACCTGGGCCAGTTCCTTGCCCAGGTGCGCCTTGGCCTGGAAGCCCGAGCGACGTTCGATTTCCTCGACCTTGCGGCGGATGTACGGAATGACCCGCACGCTCTCGCCATACACCGAGGAGGTGTAAAGGCCCATGAAGCGGCATTCCTTGACGACCTTGCCGTTGGCGTCGATCTCGCGGATCGATACGTAGTCCGGGTAGGCCGGACGGTGTACGCGGCTCGGGTGCGCGGCCTTGGCGAACGACAGCAGGGTCGGTTCGCGCAGGTAGTTGACGGCGTAGTCTTCGATGCGCAGGTCTTCGGCGGTCAGGCCGGCGCGCAGCAACTTGGTCAGGCCGAGGAAGGACTCGGGGTCGTACTCGATGTGACCGCCATCGGCTTCGTCGCGAACCACGAACTCTTCGTAGCCCAGGAAGGTGAAGTGGTTACCCACCAACCATTCCAGGAAGCTCTTGATCTCGGCCTTTTCGTCGGCGTCGGTGGCGTAGGCGCTGTTGTCCAGGCTCGCGAGGATTTCCTGCACCTTGGCTTTCATCGGCTCGAAATCAGCCACGGCGACGCGCACTTCGCCCAGCACCTGCTCAAGCTCCTTGCTCAGGACGTTGAGTTCGGCGGCGTTGGCGCAGCGGTCGATTTCCAGGTACATCAGCGACTCTTGCAGCACGTCGTCGCCCTGGGTGCCCTTCGGCAGGATCTCCAGCAACTCGCCCTTGCTGCCGCGACGCACGCTCAGGACGGTGGTTTGCAGGGTATGGATGCTGTAGCCGCGACGGTTCAGCTCGGTGCGGACCGAATCCACCAGGAACGGCAGGTCATGGTGCAGCACTTCGACGGCGGTGTGGGTCGATTGCCAGCCGTGGCGTTCGTAATCGGGGTTATAGACGCGCACCTGCGGTTGCGCGTGGTCGAAGCGCTCAAGCAGGCGCCAAGCGGACAGGGTGCAGCCGGCGAGGTCGGACAACCGGCGCTGGGTGAGTTCATCTAGGGAAATGATGCCGAAAAATTGTTCAGCGAACAGCGCCACTTGTGGCAGTGCCTGTTCACTGATGTGCTGCGCCAGTGCCGCTTGCAGTTGATGCTGGAAGTCGGCTTTGCTGGCTGCGGTGAAGAACGCCATCTGTGGTACTCCGCTTGGGCTTGTTATTGATGAAAGCGTCGCGTGCAGCCCCTTTCGGGGCCGTCGGCCATCCCGTTCCTGATTCTCGGGCAGAGGAAACAGGATGACAGGTGGGTGAAGCTGGACGCGACCCGCAGGTCACATCCTTTTCTCACCTAATTGCAACGTAATGACCACCTGCAAAAAACACTCCGCGATGCTCTTTGCAGGTACACATCCGTTGCGCAGCTTAACGAGTGCGACAACGTGCCTGCTTGCAGCGCTGCGACATATTCGGTCATCGGCTAGCTCCCCCGCTCGCCAGGCATCGAACAACCCTAGGCTGTGTACGAAATGTGCGCGAGCACATCTCATACAGACCCTAGCAGTCCCAGGGCCAAACGGCACCCTGCGGTGGTAATCCAGCAGAAATTCGCCGGGACTGGCAGAATCCCGTTTTGCCCCCGCAAGGCTCATCGGAGCCAGGAGCCTTCCCATGCAAATGACCACCGCCCTGCTGATCGCCAACCCATGCGATGACGAAGAAGACAACATGGCCATGCTCTGCTGCCACAGCGCCCAGGGCGAAATGTTCCTGATGACGCGCTATCCGGACGAAGACGAACTGGAGATAACCCTGGACGGCGAGCCCTCGACGCTGGACGGCGTCAAGGTCACACTCAGCCCGACCCTGCTGAAAATCGAAATCGCCGCGACGGACGCCGATGCGCTCAATGGCGATGATGTGCTGGAAATAACCTTCGATCCCAAGGTGACGGACGTGGCGGAAGTGGAGCTGACCTTGCAGAACATCCTCAGGGGCACGGGGACCTATATAAGCCAGCTCTGACTTCCAGGCGAGCGCTCCTCTGTGGCGAGGGAGCTTGCTCCCGCTCGACTGCGCAGCAGTCGCAAGGCGGCCTATGTAGCTTGCTCATTACATCGCGGCGAGTGATGCGAAGCACCGTCGGTCGTACCTGTGACGCGCCGCCCTTGACGACCGAATGAGTTCTGGTGTTTCCTGAAACCGGTTTCAGAGCCTCAATAAATCTAAAAAGCAGGTTTCAATCCGTGAATTCTTTCTCCGCCGCCCAGCGCAGCCGCGTGACCATGCTCGACGTCGCCGAACGCGCTGGGGTCTCCAAGGCCAGCGTCTCGCGTTTCATTGGCGAGGACCGCGCCCTTCTCTCGGAAGCCATCGCCCGGCGCATCGAGCAGGCGATCAGCGAGCTGGGCTACCGGCCGAATCAGATGGCCCGCGGCCTCAAGCGCGGGCGCACGCGCCTGATCGGCATGCTCGTGGCCGATATCCGCAACCCCTATTCGATTGCCGTGATGCATGGCGTGGAAACCGCCTGCCGGCGCCACGGCTACAGCCTGGTGGTGTGCAACACCGACCGCGACGATGAGCAGGAGCGCCAACACCTGGCGCTGCTGCGCGCCTATAACGTCGAAGGGCTGATTGTGAACACGCTGGGTCATCACCGCGATGAGCTGGTCGAACTGCGCAGCGAGATGCCCATGGTGCTGGTGGATCGCAAGGTCGATCGACTCGAAGCCGACCTCGTCGGGCTGGGCAACCCGGCCGCCGTCGAGATGGCCCTCGATCACCTCGAACAGCGCGGCTACCGCGACCTGCTGTTGGTCACCGAGCCGTACGATGGCACCAGTTCGCGGATCGAGCGGGTCGACAGTTTCAAGGCCAGCATCGAACGACGCCCAGCCCTGGCCGGCACCGTGGTGGAAACCTGCGATCAACTGCTCCCGCGCATCAAGACCTTTCTCGCGCAGCCGGACCGTGGCCCCAAGGCGTTGTTTTGCGCCAACGGTATCGCCGCGCTGGCTGCGACCCAGGCATTACGCGATTTAGGTTGCCACTTGTTCGACGATATCGGTTTGATCGCCCTCGATGACCTGGACTGGTATCCCTTGGTGGGTAGCGGCATTACCGCCCTCGCCCAACCCACCGCCGAAATCGGCGCCCGTGCGTTCGAATGCCTGCTCAAGCGCCTGCGCGGCGATAACGGGCCGGTGCAGACCCTGGATTTCTCGGCGCGGTTGATTGAGCGTGGGTCGACGCTTGGGAATGTTCGGTGATGGTGAGGGCCCTATCGCGAGCAAGCTCGCTCCCACGAGGGATTTTCAGCGTCGCGCGGACCTGTGGGAGCGAGCTTGCTCGCGATAGGGCCCTCCAGCACACCACCTAAATTTTTTTGACCAAAACTGAAACCGGTTTCAGAGGTACAACAACAATGAACAAACCAGCCGTTTCCATCAGCCTTTCCAGCTACGGCGCCGACCTCGTACGCCAGCATGGTCAAGGCAGCTTCATCGCCCTGCTGGCCGCCGCCGGCGCGTCGCGCATCGAATGGCGCGAAGAGCTGCTCACCACCGAACAACCCGCCGAACTGGCCGCTGGGGCGCGGGCCCAGGGGTTGGAAAGTATCTTTTCATCGCCGATCGAGCTCTGGCTCCCCGGCCAGCCCAGGCCCAATCCCGCCCTGGCGTCCACCCTGCAACGTTGCGAAGCGTTCGGCTCGGCTTGGCTGAAGGTTTCCCTCGGCCACTTCACTGACTCCCACGACGTATCAGCCCTGGCGGATGCCCTATCGGCAAGCCCGGTGCAACTGCTGGTGGAAAACGACCAGACCTTGCAAGGCGGGCGGATCGAGCCCTTGCAACGCTTCTTCGCGGCGGTGGAAGAACGCGGGGTACCCATCGGCATGACCTTCGACATCGGCAACTGGCAATGGCAGGACCAATCAGCCACCGTGGCCGCCCTGCAACTCGGACGGCACGTGGCATATGTGCATTGCAAGGCCGTGGCCCGACGCGCCGATGGCAAGCTGGTCGCGGTGCCGCCAGCCGCGACCGACCTGCACCTGTGGGAGCAATTGCTCAAGCACATGCCGGTCGGCGTGATGCGCGCCGCCGAGTACCCGCTAGAAGGCGATGACCTGCTGCAACTGACCGCTGAACATGTCGCCACCCTGTCCCGCCTGGGGCAATCGCGCCGGGAGGCCGCTCATGTCTGAGATCGATGTGCTGTCGTTCGGTGAAACCATGGCCATGCTGGTGGCCGACGAGACCGGCGACCTGGCGACCGTCAACCAGTTTCACAAACGCATCGCCGGGGCCGACAGCAATGTGGCCATCGGCTTGTCACGGCTGGGTTTCCAAGTCGCGTGGCTCAGTCGGGTCGGCGCCGACTCCCTGGGCCGTTTCGTGGTGCAGACGCTGGAAAAGGAAGGCCTGGATTGCCGTCACGTGGCGGTTGATCCGGCGCACCCCACCGGGTTCCAGCTCAAGTCCCGTACCGACGATGGCAGCGACCCGCAAGTCGAATATTTCCGGCGTGGTTCGGCGGCCAGTCACTTGTCCGTGGACTCCATCGCACCGCCATTGCTCGCCGCCCGTCATTTGCATGCCACCGGTATCGTGCCAGCGCTGTCTGTGACTGCACGGGCGATGTCCTTCGAATTGATGACCCGCATGCGCGAGGCCGGCCGCAGCCTGTCGTTCGACCCCAACCTGCGCCCGAGCCTGTGGTCCAGCGAAGCGACGATGATCAGCGAGATCAATCGCCACGCCGCCCTCGCCCACTGGGTCTTGCCCGGCCTCGGTGAAGGTCGGCTGCTGACCGGTTTTGACGACCCGGCCGACATCGCCGCGTTCTACCTGGACCAGGGCGCCGAAGCCGTGGTGATCAAGCTCGGCCCGGACGGCGCTTATTACCGCACCTCGCGTGACCAGGGATTCATCGCCGGCGTGCCGGTGGCCCGGGTGGTGGACACCGTGGGCGCCGGGGATGGCTTCGCCGTCGGCCTGATCAGCGCATTGCTCGAAGGCCGCGACATCACCGAGGCGGTACGGCGGGCGAACTGGATTGGCAGCCGCGCGGTGCAGAACCGTGGAGACATGGAAGGGCTGCCGACGCGCCTGGAATTGTCGGCTGAATTTGAAACCGCCCATCGCGAGCAAGCTCGCTCCCACAAAGATTCGAGTTACCCCTGTGGAAGCGAGCTCGCTCGCGATTGAATCCACCGCTAAACGCACCTGCTGCATAAAAACAACAAGCTCAGGAGTCAACGACATGCAAACGCTCAACCTCGCCACCCGCCGCTGGTGGTACATCATGCCCATCGTCTTCATCACCTACAGTCTGGCCTACCTGGACCGGGCCAACTATGGTTTCGCCGCGGCTTCGGGCATGGCCGAAGACTTGATGATCACGCCAGGGCTGTCCTCGTTGCTGGGCGCGCTGTTTTTCCTCGGCTACTTTTTCTTCCAGGTGCCCGGGGCAATCTACGCGCAGAAACACAGCGTGAAAAAGCTGATCTTCGTCAGCCTGATCCTCTGGGGCTCGCTGGCGACCCTCACGGGCGTGGTCTCCAATGCGTATTGGCTGATCGTGATCCGCTTCATGCTCGGCGTGGTGGAAGCCGCCGTGATGCCGGCGATGCTGGTCTATCTCTGCCATTGGTTCACCCGGGCCGAACGCTCGCGGGCCAACACCTTCCTGATCCTTGGCAACCCGGTCACCATGCTGTGGATGTCGGTGGTCTCGGGGTACCTCGTCGAGCAATTCGACTGGCGCTGGATGTTCATCATCGAGGGCCTGCCGGCGGTGCTCTGGGCCTTTGTCTGGTGGCGCCTGGCCGATGATCGTCCAGCCCAGGCCAAGTGGCTCAGCGAGCAGGAGAAGAAGGACCTGGAAAGCGTGCTGGCCGCCGAGCAGGTCGGTATCAAGGCCGTGAAGAACTATGCCGAGGCCTTCCGCTCGCCGAAAGTGATCATCCTGGCGTTGCAGTTTTTTTTCTGGAGCATTGGCGTCTACGGGTTCGTGCTGTGGTTGCCGTCGATCCTCAAGGCAGGCCTGAAGATGAACATGGTCGAGGCCGGATGGCTGTCATCGCTGCCTTATCTGGCGGCAGTGATCGCCATGCTGATCGTGTCCTGGGCGTCGGACAAGGTCCAGAAACGCAAGCGTTTCGTCTGGCCGCCGCTGCTGGTCGCCTCCATCGCGTTTTACGCCTCCTATCTGCTCGGAGCTGAACACTTCTGGTGGTCCTATGCCTTGCTGGTGATTGCCGGCGCCTGCATGTACGCGCCCTACGGGCCGTTTTTCGCCATCGTTCCGGAGATTCTCCCGGCCAATGTCGCGGGTGGCGCCATGGCGCTGATCAACAGCATGGGCGCGCTGGGTTCGTTCGGCGGCTCCTATCTGGTGGGCTACCTCAACGGTTCCACCGGCTCCACCGGCATGTCCTTTCTGTTGATGAGCGGCGCGTTGCTGCTGTCGGTGTTGCTGACCCTTGCCCTCAAACCCGGCGCCAGCGACCGGGTCGTGACCAAAACCGCGACGCCCCATCCGGCGCCTGTCCGTTAACGAATCGGGAACCCCTATGAAAAAGCACGTGGTGTTGTACAAAAAGCTGTCAGCGCAACTGATGGATCGCTTGCAGGCGCATGCCCAGGTCACCCTCATCGAAAACCTGGACGCCCACGGCCTGGCGCAACTGCGCACCGCCCTGCCCAGCGCTCATGCCCTGCTGGGCGCAAGCCTGAGACTCGATCCGTCGCTGCTGGACCTGGCCCCCAACCTTGAGGCGATCGCCAGCGTTTCGGTGGGCGTCGACAATTACGATATCGATTACCTGACCGAACGCCGGATCCTGCTCACCAATACGCCGGATGTGTTGACCGAAACCACCGCCGACACCGGCTTCGCCTTGATTCTGGCAACCGCCCGACGCGTGGTGGAGCTGGCCAACCTCGTCCGCGCAGGCGGTTGGCAACAGAGCATCGGGCCCCGACATTTCGGCAGCGACGTCCACGGCAAGACCCTGGGCATCGTCGGCATGGGCCGCATCGGCGAAGCCCTGGCCCAGCGCGGGCACTTTGGCTTCGGCATGCCGGTGCTCTATCACAGCCATTCGCCGAAACCCGCTGTTGAACAACGTTTCAATGCGCGCTATTGCGATCTGGATACGCTGCTGCAACAGGCCGACTTCATATGCCTGACCTTGCCGTTGACCGCTGAAACCGAAGACCTGATCGATGCACGGGCGTTTGCGCAGATGCGCCCTGACAGCATCTTCATCAACATCTCCCGAGGCAAAGTCGTCGACGAAGCGGCAATGATCGACGCCTTGCGCAACGGGCAGATCCGTGGTGCCGGGCTGGACGTTTTCGAGCGCGAGCCCCTGGACCCGGAATCGCCGCTGTTGCAGATGGACAACGTAGTGGCGACGCCGCACATGGGCTCCGCCACCCACGAGACCCGGGAAGCGATGGCGCGTTGTGCCGTGGAGAACCTGCTGGCGGCGCTGGCGGGTGAAAGGCCAGCGAACCTGGTCAATCCGGGGGCGTGGAAGCGCTGACATTACGGCCTTCAAAATGTGCCATCGCAAGCAAGATCGCGATGGCACCTGTATTCATTTAGATGTGCACGCAACACAACCTTTCCGGGCACGCCCGCCTTAGAGCGCCGCTGCCGAATTATCCTTTTTGATCCTTCCTTAAATAATATAAACATACCAAACGGCGAAAACAGTAGAGAGAAACCACACTTCCAGCAAAGCAGCTACATTCCTACATCTCCCTCCTACTCAACGGCAAGAACAAACCTACGTCAGCCTCGGAAGTCACGCAATAGCCTTCACATCACCCCAATGCTATTAATTAATCACTTGCGAACAAACGCAAGTTGGGCGCTCGCATCGCGACGCCCATTAATTACATTGGAGTAATCGATATGGGTAGGAAACGCTCTAGAATAAATCATACCTTTTTCGGCCTGCCGCAGGCATTAGGCCTTTCTAAAGATCTGCTCGCAACGGAAGCCGATTTTTTCGCGTCACTGACTGCAAAAAAACTATCCATTAAACGAATGAAATACTCGACCGAACGGTAGCCCGCTTCTCAGGCAACAGCATCGTCACCCAGATCTATATCCCAGGACTTGAGCGCTTCAACATCATTAGAAACGGTCGCTTGGTGGTGCCTCAGTACGTGTTACGCGGTTGAATTATCGAACGCAAAGCAACCAGGAGCGAGTACATGCACAGCATCCGAGCAATGATAAAAACCGCCTATAAAAAACACGCCAAGCTTCTAGCAATAACCGTAATCACAATTATCGCACTCAAGCTCATCACACTTGCCCCCCCGCTGTTACTCGGAACCATTATCGATACCCTGCAAGACGATAGCAATCCAGCATCGAGCACTCTACTTGCAATGACGACAGTCTTGATTGTCGCGGGATGTATTCATGCCATCATCACGCCTCTGCAGCTCCATGCGCTGTCCAAGCTGGTACAGGGCATTATCATGAACGCTTCCATTGAGTGGATCACCGAACTCATAGGTAAAGAATTTTCGTTATTTAACTCTTGGAGAATCGGTCATTTCATCAAATCGGTCGAGCGCGGAATTACTGCGCACGAACAACTACTCACTTTCATTGTAACCATTGCGCTCCCCGTACTCTTGGAGTTTATAGTTGTTGGGGGAGCTTTTGTTTACATAGGGGGTGGTGATATTTTTTTGAGCATGACGGCATCCGGAGTTATCTATCTGGCTACCACCCACCAAATTATCAAATGGCGAAGAAAGCACATCGATGCAGTCAATGAACAGGAAGATGAGTTAAGTGCACACCTCTACAACACCCTCAACGCGGGGAAAAACATAAAGCTGGAAGGTGCCATACCTACTGCCCTGCACCCGTTGAACGCGGCGTTCAGACGTTATGCCAGCGCTGCTGTGACTACGGCATCCTCTGGCGGCCTGCTGAGCACCGCCAAGATATTGTTCGTAAGCCTCTCCACTGGGGGATTGCTCTACTGGGGCGTCTTGGACCAGCTTTCGGGTCAGCCCAGTATCAGTGTCGGGCAGTTGGTTGCCATTTTTTCAATCGCGGGGAGTTATCTGCTCAGTATTTCAACCTTGACTGACGGGTATCGTGTTCTTGATCAGTTCCTTGCAGACCAGGGTCAATTTCAGGGTCTGCTATCACTCCCGGACTTCGATCGCAGCAATCGGCTGGCCTTGGTTGATTCCCAGCGCTCCTCAGTTCTGGAACTCGGCCCCTGCGAAGTGACGGGAACGGGACCGCTTCGCCTGTCGATCAAGCGCTCCCTGGCATTTGCTCAAGGGCAGTCAGTGGCCGTTACGGGCCCTAGCGGCGCAGGCAAAACCACTTTTCTGGAAGTCCTCGCCGGGCTTGATGCATCAAAGCGAGACCTACTGAGCATCGACTTGGTACCGGTCTCACTTTTGACCGGCCAAGCCCACTTGGACGCCTTGAGATACTGCCCCCAACAACCGCGATTTCTGGAGGGTTCTTTTGAACAATCGGTTCTGTTCGGAGGCAGCGCATCGCCGATGTTGTCTAGAGCCATACGGCAATTGGAACTGGATGAGATTGTGACAACACGGCAGGTCAGCGAAAATGCATCGAATATCTCCGGAGGCGAAGCTAAACGCCTATCACTGCTGCGCCTTATCAACAAACCCGGAAAATTCAATATGTTCGACGAGCCAAGCGCATCCATAGAACCCAGGCTGACCACGCCTCTATGGGACCTGTTATTCGACGTTTTTGCCGGGCAAGGGTTGATATGTGTCACCCATGACATTGACCACCTGCATCGGTTTGACCGGGTCATTGTGATGCATGACGGGGCAATCGTGGAGGACGGTCCGTGGCTGGATCTTATCGACAGGCCAGCAATCAAGCTGCTGGTGGATGAGATTCGGATGCAGAACTAGCGAAATATGGTGCTGGATCTGCTGCCGTCATCGTCGGATCGCCGCCGGAGCAGGCTCGCTCCCAAGGTTTTGCCGTTTGCCCAAATTTAAGGAATGACACAAGTCCCTTGTGGCGAAGGAGTTTGCTCCCGTTCGGCTGCGCAGCAGTCGCAGGCCCGGCGGGCGCGGTGTGTATGGGGAACCGCGCCGGCTCGGTTTGGGGCTGCTGCGCAGCCCAGCGGGAGCAAGCTCCCTCGCCACGAGGTTATGTCGGCTGACGGGTTTCGATGTTGTCCAGTGCACGGTTCGCCAGCAGGCTGCCCAGTTCGATCAGTTGCTGAATGCCCAGGAGGAAATGCCGGCGTGAACCGTCCAGGTCAAAAGCCAAGTCATTGGCCATGGCATTGGCCGAAGCCAGGGTTTCGCTGAGGTAGGCAAGCAAGCTTTCGGTGTCGATGTCTTTGTTGACGGTAAAGAGTTGGCCGGGGGCAGGTTCTGCTCCGGGTTTGGCCGGTTTGCGTTTTAGGTAATGGTCGAGGACTCGGTCGGTGACTTCGTCGTGTTTTTGGGACTTGGTTTTTGGGCGCGGTGAGGACGAATCGGTGTTCGGTGGGTTGGGCGTTACTTTGAACATAGATGAAACTCCAGATTAGAAAATTGGAGCCATCTCTCTCGCTACCAAACGAAGGGAGGTGGCCATACGAAGGTTGGTAGACCGGTTATCTGGCAACCCGGCGCGTCCAAGGACGCCCTGCGCATGACCACCATAAAACAGAGGACGAAAAGCCCCCTATATCAGGCTGCACCTGCGCCAGAAAACCGGGCTACCAAACCCGATCGCTGATTCCTCAACGACCCGGAAACGATAGAACCTGCCTTCCAAGCGCACAAGCCGGCGGATTCTGGCGCAGTCGTAGGCAATGGCGCAAGACAACGTAGCCTGTTCCAGAGCACTCCTACGTCCGGATAAACATCCCTTCATTTTGAGAGTGCGTTGCACTCAAGCGGGAGCAAGCTTCCTCGCCACGGGGTAAGTGCGCCTGTCCGGGTGGGATTCTTCGCAAGCAAGCCCACCCCCCAATGTTTCCAAGCCGATCACAATTCACACGGCCGATCAAAATCCCGTTAGTCGCCACCCCCCGCGATGCATTAAAGTAACGCCCCCAGCCCCGGCGTTATCCGAACGCCTGGGCCACCCTTTCCAGGAACAGTCATCGATGGAACATCGTGAAGCGCTGCTGGCGCTGCGAACCTTTCTTTCTACGCAGATTCTCGGCCAGGAAAAACTCATCGAGCGCCTGCTCATCGCCTTGCTCGCCGATGGGCATATGCTGGTGGAAGGCGCGCCAGGGCTGGCGAAGACCAAGGCGATCAAGGAGCTGGCCGAGGGGATCGAAGCGCAGTTCCATCGCATACAGTTCACCCCCGACCTGTTGCCGGCCGACATCACGGGCACTGAGATCTATCGTCCGGAAACCGGCAGTTTCGTGTTCCAGCAAGGGCCGATCTTTCACAACCTGGTGCTGGCGGATGAAATTAACCGGGCCCCGGCCAAGGTCCAGTCCGCCTTGCTCGAAGCGATGGCCGAGCGGCAAGTCAGCGTCGGGCGCAGCACCTATGAACTATCGCCGCTGTTCCTGGTGATGGCGACACAGAACCCGATCGAGCAGGAAGGCACCTACCCCCTGCCCGAAGCCCAACTCGACCGATTCCTGATGCACGTCAAGATGGGTTTCCCCGACGCTGCGGTGGAACGCCGCATCCTGCAACAGGCCCGAGGCGAGGCACTGAACGGCGAGACCAAGCCGGAGCGACGCGTCAGCCAGCAGGCGATCTTTTCGGCGCGCAAGGAAATCCTCGGGTTATACATGGCCGATGCCGTGGAGGAATACCTGGTGCAACTGATCATGGCCACCCGCAACCCGGCCAAGTTCGACCCGGAAATGGCCGAGTGGATCGCCTACGGCGCCAGCCCACGGGGCTCGATTGCCCTGGATCGCTGCGCCCGCGCCCACGCCTGGCTGGCCGGGCGCGACTTCGTCAGCCCGGAGGACATCCAGGCCGTGCTGTTCGACGTGCTGCGCCATCGCATCATCCTGTCGTTCGAGGCCGAAGCCGCCGGCATCGATCAGGACCGGGTCGTGCAGCGGATTCTCGACGTCGTCGCCGTCGCTTGAGTATCGACAATGAATAACCCACTGGCGCCCGTCCCGGGCATCCGCGTCAGCCTTTCGGAGCTGATCGAGATGCGCCATCGCGTGCGCGAAGTGCAGTTGTTCTCCACGCCTGGCCAGCGCAGCCCACTGATTGGCCTGCACCATTCCAAGCTGCGAGGGCGCGGGGTGGATTTCGATCAGGTGCGGGTCTACCAGGCCGGCGATGACGTGCGCACCATCGACTGGCGGGTCACCGCGCGGACCCAGGAACCCCACACCAAACTGTTCCACGAAGAACGCGAGCGGCCGATCTTCATCATGATCGAGCAGAGCCACCGCCTGTTCTTTGGCTCCGGGCTGATTTTCAAGTCGGTGCTGGCCGCTCGGGCCGCAAGCCTGATCGGCTGGGCCGCGCTGGGGCACAACGACCGGGTTGGCGGACTGGTGTTCGGCAACAACGCCCATTACGAAGTCAAACCACGGCGCAGCAAGCAGAGCCTGTTGCAATTGCTCAACCGTCTGGTCCGGGTCAATCAGTCCCTCCAGCCCGACGGCGAGTCGGACCGCGACTCCTTCGGCGTTGCCTTGCGCCGGGCCCGGGAGGTGCTGCGCCCCGGCAGCCTGGCGATCATTATTTGCGACGAGCGCGCCTTGTCCGACAGCGCCGAGCAGCAACTGACCCTTCTCTCGCGCCATTGCGACCTGCTGCTGTTGCCATTGTCCGACCCGCTGGATCACGCCCTCCCCGCTGCCGGATTGCTGCGTTTTGCCCAGGGCGGCGAGCAACTGGAACTCGACACGCTGAACCTGGAGTTACGCCAGACCTATCGCGCCAAGGCCGAAGCACGGCTGGAGCGCTGGGAGATGTTGGCCCAGAAGCTGCGGATCCTGATGCTCCCCTTGAGCACTCAAGGCGACATGGTCGAACAACTGCGTGAATACCTGAATCCCAAGCGCCCGGGGAAAGCCCGATGAGCAGCCTGGATCAGTTGCAGCCACTGATGGCCCCGCCTCCCATCGGATTCTGGCCGCCCGCGCCGGGCTGGTGGCTGTTGCTGTTGTTACTGCCGATGCTGGGCCTGGGCTTGTGGCAGTTACGCCGATTCATCCCCATCAAACGCAGCAGCGCCCGGGCCGAACAACCGCTGGACCCGGTGCGCCTGGCCGCACTGGCCGAGCTCGCGCTGCTGCCCAAGCCCTACGACGGCGCACCGGCCGGCGCCTGGTTGCAACAACTCAACGGGCTGCTCAAGCGCTTGTGCCGCAATCACTATCCGTACAGCCAGAGCCACACACTCAATGGGCGCAAATGGCTGGCCTTCCTCGATAACCGCTGCCCGGCCGCCGGCCTGACCCGATGGATGATTCTCGTGGAGGGCGCCTACAAACCCGAATGCAAGCTCGATGACAAAGCCATCGCCGGCCTGACCCAAGCCGTCGAAATCTGGATTCGCAAACATGTTTGAATTCGCCTGGCCGTGGATCTTCGTCCTGTTGCCGCTGCCCTGGCTGATGCGCCTGGTGCTGCCGGCTGCAGACAGTGGCGAGCCGGCGCTCAAGGTCAGCTTCCTCGATGAACTCGAAGGGTTGGTGGGCCGCCGGGCCCGGGCCAATCTACCGACGTGGCGCCAGCAGGCCCCCTTCATCCTGCTTTGGCTCCTGTTGTTGATCGCCGCCGCCCGCCCGCAGTGGCTGGGCGAGCCGTTGCCGATCGCCGCGAGCGGTCGCGACCTGCTGGTGGCGGTGGATGTGTCGGGGTCGATGGACTTTCCCGACATGCAATGGAAGGACGAAGACGTCAGCCGTCTGGCGTTGGTCCAGCGCACGCTCGGCGATTTCCTCGAAAGCCGCGAAGGTGACCGGGTCGGCCTGATTCTGTTTGGCACTCAGGCGTATCTCCAGGCTCCACTGACGTTCGATCGCCACACCGTGCGGCGCTGGCTCGACGAAGCGCGCGTAGGCATCGCCGGCAAAAACACCGCCATTGGCGACGCCATCGGGCTGGCCCTCAAGCGCCTGCGTCAACGCCCGGCGCAGAGCCGAGTATTGATTCTGGTGACCGACGGCGCCAACAACGGCGGCGAGATCGACCCGCTGACCGCCGCGCGGTTGGCTGCCGATGAAAACGTGAAAATCTATCCGATCGGCGTGGGCGCCGATCCGGAACAAAGTGGCACCGCCGGGTTCCTGGGCGTCAACCCGAGCCTGGACCTCGACGAAGCGACACTCCGAGAAATCGCCCAGGTGACCGGCGGCCAGTATTTCCGGGCCGAGGACGGCGAGCAACTGCAGGCGATCAAGACAACGCTTGACCAGCTCGAACCGGTGTCCCAGCAACCGACCCAGGCCCGCCCGGCCCACGCGCTGTATCAGTGGCCGCTAGCCGTCGCACTGGTGTTGAGTATGTTGCTGGTGGCACGGGAGCGCTGGCCGGACAATCCATTGCAGCGCCTGTTCACCCAGCCGCTGTTTCAACCTGCGCACCCTTCCGAATGGCGCCAGCGGCTCAAGCGCCTGCGACTGCGGAGGCGCCGATGATCGCGCTCTGGCCGCACTGGCTGCGCCCCGGTTTCATCCTGCTGCTGCCCTTGCTGGGCTGGCTGCTCTGGCAACTGTGGCATCGGCAGAAACGGGTGGGCCGTTGGCAGATGATCCTGCCCCCGGCATTCCATGGGGTGCTGCTCAGCGGCGGCAGCGGAAGTGAAAGCAAACTGCCCTGGATTGCCCTGGGCCTGGGCTGGCTGCTGATGGTGCTGGCCTTGCTTGGCCCCAGCTGGACACGGGTCGAACAGACCAGCCAGAAACCCGCCGATCCGCTGGTGGTTATCCTCGAACTGACCCCGGAGATGCTTGCCACTGACGTCCCGCCCACGCGTTTGGAACAAGCCCGTCGCAAAATACTGGACGTGCTGCACAACCGCAGCGACGCCCAGACCGCGATCATCGTCTACGCCGGCAGTGCCCACACCCTGGTGCCGCTGTCCGATGACCTGGCCACCAGCGCCAACCTGCTCGAAGCCCTGGCGCCATCGATCATGCCCCAAGGCGGCCACCGCGCCGACCTTGCCGTCAACAAGGCCATGGCCCTGCTGAACCAGGCCGGGCTCGGCCACGGGCGTATCCTGCTGATCGCTTCGTCGCTGAACGAGCAGGAACGCATGGGCATTCGCCAGGTCCTGGACGGTTCCGCCACCCGCTTGCTGATGCTGGGCATTGGCACCCGCGAAGGCGCGCCGGTGGCCCAGGACGACGGCAGTTACCTCAAGGACGCCCAGGGCGCTATCCTCGTGCCGCGCCTGGACAGTCCGAGCCTCAAGTCGTTCGTCAATGAGCTGGACGGCCGTTACCGCCCCACGCATGTGGACGACAGCGACCTGCGCGGCCTGGGCCTTATGGACGCACCGCGCCAACTGCGCAGCGATGGCCAGACATTGCGCCTGGACACTTGGGCTGACCAGGGTTATTGGCTGCTTCTGCCGCTGTTGCTACTGGCGGCGTGCGCGGGGCGGCGCGGCTGGCTTTTCTGCCTGCCGCTGCTGTTCGTCTTGCCGCAAACGGGCCATGCCTTCGAATTCCAGGATTTGTGGTTGCGTCCCGACCAGCAAGGCCAGCACCTGCTCAAGCAAAAACGCCCGGCCGAGGCCGCCGCCCGTTTCGAGGACAGGCAATGGCAAGGCGTCGCCCTCTACGAAGCCGGCGAGTACAGCGAAGCGGCTCGGCGATTCGCCGAAGGCAACGACGCCCGCTCCCACTACAATCGCGGCAATGCACTGGCACGCAGCGGCGAGCTGGAGGCGGCGATCGATGCCTATGAGCAGGCTTTGGAGTTGCAACCGGACCTGCGTCCGGCGCAGACCAACAAAGCCCTGGTGGAAAGCCTGCTCAAAGAACAGACTGCGCCACCGGACGAGCCCGAACCTGCCGAAAACCAGGAACCGCCTCCCTCGGAGCAACCGCAGGAGACCGACAGGCCCAGCCAGTCGTCCGAGCAGGGCCACCCCTCCTCCGAAGCGACAGCCACGCCGGACGACTCCCAGGCGTCCGAGGCCCCACCGCCCGGCGCCCAGGATGTGCCGGGCAGCGAGTTGCCCGACGAGCAGACCACCACCCCGCCGCTTCGCCCGGCCGCGGGTCAACGCAACGAAGAAGAACAACGCCAGGCGCTGGAACAATGGCTGCGCCAGATCCCGGACAACCCGGGTGAGCTGCTCAGGCGTAAATTCTGGTATGAACAGCAAAGCCACCAGGCCCAGGAAAAAGATCAATGACCCGCTTCACCGTCTACCTCCTCGCCTTGCTGCTCTGGACTGCCGGGATCCAGGCTGCGCAGTTGACTGCCAGCGTGGATCGCAGCCGCCTGAATTCGGGGGAGACCGTGGAACTGACGCTGGAATCCAACGACGCCACGCTGTTCGGCAAACCCGATCTGAGCCCGCTCCAGGAATTGTTCGACGTACGAGGCACCCGCCAGGTCAACCAACTGACCACCCTCGACGGCGAGAATCGCGCCACGACCCGTTGGATCGTCACACTGCTTCCCCGCCAGAGCGGCACCGTGGTGATCCCGGCCCTGAAATTGGGGGAAGTGACCAGCCAGCCGATCACGTTGCAGGTGATCGAAAGCGAAACCCGCAACGCTTCCGGCACCCTCGCACCGGTGTTCATCGAAGCCAGCCTCGACCAGGCCGAACTGTACGTGCAGGCCCAGGCGATCCTGACCTTGCGCATCTACCATTCGGTGTCGCTCTACGATGACAGCAGCCTGACACCCTTGCACATCCCCGATGCGCGCACCGAGCAACTGGGCGAATCGCGCACCTACGAGAAAGTCATCAATGACGTGCGCCACGGCGTGATCGAACTGCGTTATGGCATTTATCCGCAGCGCAGCGGCGAGCTGGCGGTCCCGGCACAGACCTTCAGCGCCACGCTGGTCGAACCCACCGCCCAGGGCGGCGCATCGCCCGTCGCCAAGCCCGGCCAACTGATGCGCGTAAGCTCCACGCAGTTGCTGCTGACCGTCAAGCCAAAACCCGCCAGCTACCCGGCCGACCTTCCCTGGCTGCCGGCCCGCAGTCTGTCCTTGAGCGAAAGCTGGAGCCCGGAACCGACCCACAGCCAGGTCGGCGACTCATTGACCCGCAGCTTGACCCTGGAAGCCGAGGGTCTGACCAGCGCCCAATTGCCGCCACTGCCTGCTACCGAAATCAACGGCCTGCGCCGTTACCCCGACCAGCCGGTGCTGAGCAGCCGCAGCAGCGAACGTGGCCTGGTGGGCAGCCGCGAAGACCGCGAGGCACTGGTACCCAACCGCAGCGGCACTATCGAGCTGCCGCCGGTTGAAGTGGTCTGGTGGAACACGCTGGAAGATCACCTGGACCGCACCAGCCTGCCCGCGCGCACGCTGCAAGTGGCGAATAATCCAAGCTTGATGGTCGACACGCCGGCGGGCACTGCGCAGATCGTCACGACCGTCGACAGCGAGACACTTTGGTATTGGCAGTTGAGCACGCTCATTCTGGCGTGTACGACGCTGCTCGGTTTCGGCCTGTGGTGGCGCGCCCGCTGGCAACCCGCCGTCCTGCGCTCGACCCAGGCCGGGCCAAGCCCGCGCACCCTGCTCGATGACCTCAAGCGTGCCTGCCTGGCCAACGACTCCCACGCTACTCGCCAGGCATTGGACGCCTGGGCCCGGCAGCAACCGGAGACCCTGGCCGACATGGCGGCGCGTTTCGTGCCGCTGTCCGATGCCCTCGACGGCTTGAACGGCGCCCTCTACAGCGAAACCGGCCAATATTGGCAAGGCGAAGACCTGTGGCGCGCCATCCGCGCCATTCCGCCGCTCGAGGGAACGCCGGACGCGGCGGGTGATTCCAGCTTGCCGCCGCTTTATCCCAAATAGCCGGGATAGCACCGCTTTCTGTGGCGAGGGGATTTATCCCCTCGCCACAATTGGCTCAGCTGTAGTGCTCGCCAAGTTGAGCCGCCCCCTCCCCCGCGTTTCCCAGTAAACTCTGCATTTTTGCGCCGCCTCTCTTCCCGCGGCCATCGTCTGTTTTCTGGAGTCTGCCTTGCGTCTGTTTCACACCTCCGACTGGCACCTGGGGCAAAACCTCCACGGCCAGGATCGCGACTTCGAACACGCCTGTTTCCTTGATTGGCTGCTGCGTCAGCTGGCCAGCGAAAAACCCGACGTTCTATTGATCGCCGGCGACATTTTCGACACGGTCAACCCGCCCGTCAAAGCCCAGGAGCGTCTGTACGACTTCATCGTCAGCGCCCATGAACAAAACGCCAACCTGACCATCGTCATGATCGCGGGCAATCACGATTCCGGTTCGCGCATCGAATTGCCGGCGCCGCTGATGCGCCGCCTGCGCACCCATGCCCTGGGCCGCGTCCTGTGGCTGGACGATGGGCAGCTGGACGTCGAGCGCCTGCTGCTGCCGCTGCCCGACGCCAAGGGCAAGGTCCGGGCCTGGTGCCTGGCCCTGCCGTTCCTGCGGCCGGCCGAGGTCACGGGCGCGCAACTGGGGGATGATTATTTGCGCGGCATCGGCCAGGTCCACGAATGGCTGATTGCCGCCGCCAACGCCAAGCGCAAGAAGGGCCAGGCGCTGATTGCCGTCAGCCATGCACACATGGCCGGCGGCTCGGTATCGGAGGATTCCGAGCGCAGCCTGATCATCGGCAACGCCGAAGCCCTGCCAGCCAGCCTGTTCGGCCCAAGCATCACTTATGTCGCCCTCGGTCACTTGCACAAGCCACAAAAGGTCAACGGTGAAGAACGCATCCGCTACAGCGGATCGCCGATTCCGTTGTCGTTTTCCGAAATCGGCTACCGGCACCAGATCCTCGACATCGCCCTAAACGGCGAAACCCTGGTCAGCGTCGAACCACGGCTGATTCCCCGCGCCGTCAACTTGCAACGCCTGGGCCCGGCGCCCCTGGCCGACATCCTGGTGCAACTGAAGGACTTGCCGGACATCGACTTGCTGGCCGACATCCATCGCCAGCCCTGGCTGGAAGTCCGGGTGCGCCTCGATGAACCGCAGCCGGACCTGCGACATCAGGTCGAAACCGCCCTGCAAGGCAAAGCCGTGCGACTGGTGCGGATCGCCGCCGAGTATGCCGGCAGCGGTGGCTCCGGCGATGCCGATGGAGGCGCGGCGCTGATTGAACTCGACCAGCTCAGCCCACAGGAACTGTTCAGCCGCGCCTGGCAGGACACCTACGGCAACCCAGTCGATGACCAGACCCTCAAGGACTTTGCCGTGCTGCTGCAGGATGTACAGATGGAGAGCGAACAGCCATGAAAATCCTCGCGATCCGTCTCAAGAACCTCGCCTCCCTGGCGGGGCCGTTCGAAATCGATTTCACCGCCGAACCCTTGGCCAGCGCCGGTCTGTTCGCCATCACCGGCCCCACGGGCGCCGGCAAAAGCACCTTGCTCGATGCCTTGTGCCTGGCGCTGTTCGGCGCGGTGCCACGGCTGAACAACACCGGTCGTGACGCCAAGGTGCCCGACGCCGACGGCGAAATCGGCACGGGCGATCCACGCACGCTGCTGCGTCGTGGGACCGGCGAGGGTTATGCCGAAGTGGATTTTCGCGGCATCGACGGTCGCCGCTACCGGGCTCGCTGGGAGGCCAATCGTGCCCGGGAAAAAGCCTCCGGCAAGCTGCAAGCCAGCCGCCAGAGCCTGCGTGACCTGGACAATGACCAACTGCTGGCCAGCCAGAAAGGCGAATACAAAGCGCAACTGGAAGCCGTCCTCGGTTTGAATTTCGAGCAGTTCACCCGTGCCGTGCTACTGGCCCAGAGCGAGTTCAGCGCCTTCCTCAAGGCTGACGACAACGACCGCAGCGAATTGCTGGAAAAGCTTACCGACACCGCGCTGTATACACGCCTCGGTCGTCGTGCCTTCGACAAAGCCAAGCAGGCCAAGGAAACCCACAAGCAATTGCAGGACCAGGCCACGGGCGTCACACCGCTATCACCCGAAGCCCGCGCCGAGCTGGATCAGCACTTCAACGAAGCCCAGCAGCAACTCAAAACCCAACAGGCGCAGCTCAAGCAACTGGAGCAGCAACAAGCCTGGCTCAAGGACCTGCGCCATCTGCAGGACGAACAGGCCAGCGCCGCCGAGCAATTGCAACGGGCCCAGGCCGATTGGGAGGCGCTGGCAGACGAACGCCTGAAACTGACCCGCCTGGAACAGCTGGCACCCCAGCGGCATCAGTTCATCCGTCAGGCGGAACTGGCCCGGCAGCTGGACCCGCTCGCGGCCAGGATCCAACAGCTGACGCAGCAACACGTCGAGTTGCATGAACGGCAGGCCGAACTGGAAAAAGGCCTCGGCATCGCGCAGCTGGCCGTGGCCGCCGCCCGCCAGCAGAGCACCGACAGCACGCCACTGCTGCGTCAGGCCTTCGACGAACAAAGCAGCCTCGCCCGCCTGGCCAGGGAGGCCGAGCAAGGCGCCGAGCAGTTACAGCACGCCCAGCAGGCAAGCACTGACGGCCAGCGCACGATCGACACCTTGCTGGAACAACAGCAGCAGGTTGGCGAACGGCTTGAACGGATTGCCGGCGAACTGGAACAAAGCACAGACCTCGCAACACTGAGTGATGCATGGGGCGCCTACCGCGATCGCCTCCAGCAACTGATGCTGATCGGCAATCGACTGAACCAGGGCCAGGAAGAACTTGCGCTGCTGGAACAAACCGCCGCTCGTGCCGCCGAAGACCTCGCAACCCGCCGACAAAGTCTTGAGGTGCTCTACAAGGAGGCCGGTGCCGAACCGCAAGCCGTGGCCGAACAGATCCAACTGCTTGGCAACCTGCTGCAAGACAACCGCAAGCAGTTACGTGCATTCGAAGACCTGGCTCGGTTGTGGGCCAGCCAGCAGGATTTGGACAAGCGTGTCGCCGAACTGGAACAGCGCCAGCAGCAAGCCTTGCAGCAACGCGACCGACTGGTGCGTGAAGGCAGCGAAGCCAAGGCCGAGCTGGCGGTCGCCGAACAGACGCTGACCGTGACCCGCGAGCTGCTGGAACGCCAGCGCCTGGCCCGTAGCGAAAGCGTCGAGCATCTGCGCGAACAATTGCAGGACAACCAGCCCTGCCCGGTGTGTGGCAGTGTCGAACATCCCTACCACCAACCCGAAGCGCTGCTGCAAAGCCTCGGGCGCTTCGATGAAAGCGAACAGGCCAACGCTCGCAAGGCCGTCGACCTGCTCAATGAAAAAGTCATCGAACTGCGGGCCCAGTACAGCGGGGTCATTGCTCAGCTCAAGGAATTCAAGCAGCAGCAAGAACAACTCACCGACCAACAACGGAGCGTGGCGCCAAGCCTTGAAGCTCACCCGCTGTCGGCGCAGCTGCTGGCCCAGGATTCATCCAAGCGCGACAGCTGGCTGGCCCAGCAAACCGCACAGCTGAATCAACTCATCAGCCAGGACGAACATCGCCAGGCCGCCCTGCTTACGCTGCAACAGGACGCCGCCAAGCTGGCGCAGCAACTGCGCGATGCAGAAACAGCCAGCCAACAAGCCTCGCAGCACCTGAACAACCAGCTACAGGCACTGGCCCGGGATCGCCAGCGCCTGGACGAGGAGCTTGAGCACTTCAGCGCACTGTTGCCGGCCGACACGTTGCAGGCCCTGCGCAGCGAACCTGCCGCCACGTTCATGCAACTCGACCAGCGGATCAGCCAGCGCCTCGCGCAACTGGAACAGCAACGCGAAGAGCTCGCCGACCAAGTCCAGCGCCAGCAAGCCCTGGAGAAAGAACAGGATCGCCAGCAGATACGCACACAGCAACTGGAATCGGCGCAGCGCCAGTTCAGCGCGTTGAACGCGCAACGACAGGCGTGCGAGGAAAAGCTTCACCAACTGCTCGGTGAACACGCCAGCGCCGAACAATGGCAGCACCAAATCGACCTGGCCCTGGAACAGGCTCGCCATGCCGAGACGACGGCCAATCAACAATTGCAGGATCTGCGCAACAGCCTTGTGCAGTTGGCTGCCGAACTCCAGGCACGCCATGAGCAGGCCCAATCCCTAGAGGCCGAACAGCAGGCGTTGGCCGCGGGTATTGCCCAGTGGCGCGCAGCTCATCCGGAATTGGACGACGCCGCGCTGGGCGCGTTGCTTGGTCTCGACGACCAACAGGTCGCTCACCTGCGGCAACGCTTGCTCAACAGCGAAAAAGCCATCGAGCAGGCCCGCGTATTGCTCACCGAACGGGAGCAGCGGCTGCAAAACCACCAGTCGCAACACAACGGCAACCTGCCGGCGGAACAATTGGCCGAAGCCCTCGCCACGCTTCACGGGCAGTTCGCGGCCAGCGAACAACGCTGCGCAGAGCTGCGTGCCGAACAGGCCGAGGACCAGCGCAGGCAGACTGCCAACCAGGCCCTGGCCCAACAAATCGAACGAGCCTACGCCGAGTACCAGCGCTGGGCACGCCTGGACGCATTGATCGGGTCGGCCACTGGCGATCGCTTCCGCAAACTGGCCCAGGCGTACAACCTCGACTTGCTGGTCCACCACGCCAACGCCCAGTTGCGACTATTGGTTCGCCGCTACCGCCTCAAGCGCGGCGGCAGCATGCTCGGCCTGCTGGTATTGGATACCGAGATGGGTGATGAATTGCGCTCGGTGCATTCGTTGTCCGGCGGCGAAACCTTCCTCGTCTCCCTCGCCCTGGCACTGGGCCTGGCCTCGATGGCGTCCAACACGCTGAGAATCGAGTCGCTGTTCATCGACGAAGGCTTCGGCAGCCTCGACCCCGAGTCGCTGCAACTGGCGATGGACGCCTTGGATGGGTTGCAGGCCCAGGGGCGCAAGGTCGCGGTCATTTCCCACGTGCAGGAAATGCACGAGCGCATCCCGGTGCAAATCAAGGTCCGGCGTCAAGGCAACGGATTGAGCACGGTGGAGGTGAAATGAGCCACGCCACGCTGTATTCGTTCCGCCGTTGCCCCTACGCCATGCGCGCCCGCATGGCGTTGCGCTACAGCGGTATCGCGCTGGACATCGTCGAAGTGAGCCTCAAGGCCAAACCACCGGAAATGCTCGCGCTGTCGAGCAAAGGCACGGTGCCGGTCTTGCATGCCGATGGACGGGTCATCGATGAAAGCCTCGAGATCATGCACTGGGCCTTGGGCCTGCATGATCCGCAGGATTGGACATTGCTGAATGATCCCGACGGTCGTGCCCTGACGGCGACCTTGATCGAAGAAAACGACCAGGTTTTCAAGCTTCACCTCAACCGTTACAAATATCCGGAGCGCCATCCGGACCACTCGGCGCTGCATTACCGGAGCGAGGGTGAAGCGTTCCTGCGCAAGCTGGACGGATTGCTTGAAAACCGCCAGTTCCTGGCCGCGGATCACCTGAGCCTGGCGGACGTGGCGCTGATGCCGTTCGTGCGCCAGTTCGCCCATGTAGATCGCGAGTGGTTTGCCCAGTCGCCCTACCCTCGGCTTCGGGAATGGTTGGAGGGTTTACTGGATTCAGAGCTGTTTGTGACGATCATGGCCAAATAGGTATTTATCCAGCGCTGCACATGGGCGCTTGGGCGCAATCAATTTGAAATGGCCCGAACACCGCCGCCCTCGGCTTGACCGGCGGGTTCCCCACCAACACACCCAGCGCCCTGGCCGTGAGGATGTTGTGGGCGATGCTGTGGTTGCATTCGATGGTCCGCGCCAACGACCCCGCCGACGCCTGACCCAATCCAAGCAATGAAAAGCCATTGGTGATGAATGCCAGGAAGGCGATCACCCAGAATTTGCACCTGCTCATGCTCCGGCCGCTCCTTTCGCGACGGCATGCGTGACGCTCACGGCTGAAGCCTGGAGGGAGGGTTCCGCAACGTTTTGGTATTGGGTGCCGAGACTGACTACCAGCACCAGCGTTACGTAGAGGCCGATGGCTAGGTAGGCGCCGCGCTTGGCGCAGATTAGGATTGCACTGGCCATGGGAGGCTCCGTGGGCATGTTTGAATGCCGACAGAATCAATCAAATAAACCGTTATGAGTAGCGACTAATATGCATAGTCACCATCAGTTTAATTGATCGATAAAAGTTATCCGCTCAGTCGCTCAACAAGCTCAACAATCGCTCGCGAGCCACTTCCAATTCACCGGGAATCGGCTGGGCCGCCGAAACAATCGGGGTGGAATAAAGGAACAGCAACATCACTGCCAGACGCATCGCCATGGTGTCGATCCTTATTAGCAAGGAGTCAATTAACTAGCGTCAAATTTAAACACATGGCTATGTGACATCACAACAAAACTTTCCTTCTGAACGCACGAAGCCTGCGATCTTGTCTCTCCGTATTCGATGAGGAGATGAAAAGATCGCAGGCTTCAGTGTGAGCGTGCTCAGTGTTGAGTCTTGTGATCCAGCGCCGCGTAGAAGTTGGCGCTCTGTTGCAGGTATTTTTCGGTGTAGCTCTGGGTGCGGTTTTTCTTGTCGCTGATCTCGATGCTGGCACTGGCGGGCAATGCCACGGTGGCGGAGATGGCGGAAGCGGCGATCACGGAAAAAAGATTCATGTTCATGGCGGTAATCCTCGGATTCAGTTGGCTGACTTGCCCGGTGGGGCCGTGAAGCAAACTTACGCGCCGAGGCGTCTCGTCTTGAAATGCTTTGTAATACTAGCGACTATCAGTCTCGTTGATACAACTCCGAAAGCCCCGAAAATCGGGGCCTCGAGTTATTGACGAACGAGGAATTTCACATCGCTTGGTGCGTCCATGGGCAGCTTCTGGACGGTCTTGCCCAGCAGGCCGGTCTTCAAATCGCGCTCGATGACCACGATCTGATTGCTTTTCTGATTGGCGACCAGAACGAATTTTTCGCTCGGGTCCAGGCTGAACTCTCGAGGATGATCACCCTCGACGGAGCGTCGCTGCAGCTCTTTCAGGGTGCCGGAAGCCAGGTCGACGGCGAACACCAGCATCTCGTTTGTGGTGCCACGATTGCTGACGTACAGGAACTTGCCGTCTTTGGAAGCATGGAGCGCTGCCGCGGCTTTACCTGGCTGCGGCTTTCCATCGGCCAGCGCCACAAGCTGGCGCTGGGTCAGGCGACCGTCCTGGTAATCGAACACGGCCACCTGGGCCGTCATTTCCATCGTCAGCCAGGCGTGCTTGCCATCCCCACTGAACAATAGATGGCGCGGTCCGCTGCCCGGTGGCAACTGCACGAACGGCGGATCGGCAGGCGTCAGCGGCATTTCGGGGTTGGCCTTGGGGTCGTAACGGTAGACAAACACCTTGTCTGCCCCCAGGTCGTTTGCGAACACATATTTGCCATCGGGTGACGACACCGAGGAATGCACATGACCCGACTTCTGCCGCTCGGAATTGACCCGACTCGGCTGATGGCTGCCCATCTGCACCACCGGCGCCAACCTACCGTCCGCGCCCACCGGCAACACCACCAGGGTGCCGCCCGGGTTTTCCAGGACGGAATAATTACTCACCAGCAAATGCTGGCCATCATGGCTCAGGCTGGAGTGGGTCGGCTCGTTGCCCAAAGATTGCACCTGGTTGATCAGGCTCAGTTCAAAGGTCTTCGGGTCGATGGCGTAGCTGCTGACCTTGCCCACCGGGTCTTTCTGGCCCGGCCCGTTTTCGTTGACCACGAACAACCGGGTCATGTCCTTGGAAAGGGTCAGCCAGGAAGGGTTGTGCGTCTTGATCACTTGCAATGGGTTGGCATCGATCTGGCCGGTGCGGCTGTCGAATCGCAGGCGGTAGATGCCCTGGCTCTGGTTCGCCGTGTAGGAACCCACCAATAACTGATGGCGCTCGCCAGTGTCCGCCTGGACGCCCATGGCGCCGACGCTGCCGGCCATCAACAAGGGCCAGAAACTACGCATCTTCATGATCGGAGTCCTCATCGTCGTGGCCGCTGGTCGCTTCCACGCATGCCAAGTGGTGATCGCCCGAATCGCTGGTGATGATCCAATGCTTCAGGGCTTCGTCGAAGGTCGCGGCCTGCATCTGCGCCTCAGTGAAACGCCAATGCTCGCGGGTGCGACCGTTCATGCACTCGACGTGCAATTGGTCTTGCTCGTCGAGGGAGAAATCGAACGCGTGCAGCCCGTCGATGATCAGCATGTCGCAGTGTTCGAGGGCATGCAGCAGGGTGTCGGTCAAGGCAATCATGGCGGTCAACGTTCATTGGGAAAGGCGGCATGATAACCCAATGTAGGAGTGAGCCTTGGGCCATAAGGTTCGAAAGCAGTGTTGCCTGACATATCGCTTTCGCGAGCAGGCTCGCTCCCACAGGGGATCTCCAGTGAATGCAAAATTTGTGTTCGCTGAAAATCCAACTGTGGGAGCGAGCCTGCTCGCGAAGAGGCCGGCACATTCAACTCGAATGTAACGACCTCACCGCAACCCTCAGAGCGCCTCGCGCCCCGGCACCCCATCCACCAACCGCAGGATACCCAGCGGATTGGCGTTTTTCAGCGGTTCCGGCAGCAGGCTGTCCGGGTAGTTCTGGAAGCATACCGGACGCAGGAACCGGTCGATCGCCAGCGTACCCACCGACGTGCCACGGGCATCGGATGTCGCCGGGTAAGGCCCGCCATGGACCATCGAATCACACACCTCCACGCCGGTTGGATAGCCATTGAGCAAGATGCGCCCGACTTTCTGCTCCAGCAACGGCGTCAGTTCGCCAAACTGTTCGAAGTCCTCCGGCTCGCCAATCATCGTGGCGGTGAGCTGGCCATGAAGGCCGTTCAGGGCTGCGGTCAGTTGCGCCTGGTCCGCGACCTCGACGAACACCGTGGTCGGGCCGAAGACTTCTTCCTGCAACGCTTCGTCGCTGTTGATCAGCAGGCTGGCATCGGCCTTGAACAATTGCGGCTGGGCCTGGTTGCCCTGTTGATCGCGACCGGCCAGGTGTTCGATGCCCGGGTGAGACAGGAGCTTCTGCAAGCCCTTGCCGTAGCTTTGCAGCGTGCCGGCGTTGAGCATGGTCTGCGGCGCCTGGTCGCCGATCAGCGAAGCTACCTGCTGGGTGAACGCGGTGAATTCCGGCGAGCGGATGCCGATCACCAGGCCAGGGTTGGTGCAGAACTGACCGCAGCCCTGCACCACCGAGGCGGTCAAGTCGCGGGCAACGCTGTCGGCGCGATTTTTCAAGGCCTGCGGCAATACGATCACTGGGTTGATGCTCGACATCTCGGCAAACACCGGAATCGGCTGCGGCCGAGCGGCCGCCATGTCGCACAGGGCGCGCCCGCCCTTGAGGGAGCCGGTGAAACCGACGGCCTGGATCGCCGGATGCTTGACCAGCCATTCGCCAACACCACCGCCGTAGATCATGTTGAACACGCCGGCCGGCATCGCGGTTTTTTCCGCTGCGCGAATGATCGCATCGGCCACGTGCTCGGCGGTCGCCATGTGGCCGCTGTGGGCCTTGAACACGACAGGGCAACCGGCGGCCAGGGCGGCGGCGGTGTCACCACCGGCGGTGGAAAATGCCAACGGGAAGTTGCTGGCGCCGAACACGGCCACCGGACCCAGGCCGATGCGGTACTGACGCAGGTCCGGACGCGGCAGCGGCGTGCGCTCCGGCAAGGCGCGATCGATACGCGCACCGTAGAAATCGCCACGGCGCAGGACCTTGGCGAACAGGCGCATCTGGCCGCTGGTGCGACCGCGCTCGCCTTGGATGCGGGCCGCTGGCAAGGCAGTTTCGCGGCAGACCACGGCGACGAAATCATCGCCCAGGGCGTCCAGCTCATCGGCGATGGCGTCGAGGAACTCGGCCCGGCGCGCCGCGCTCAAGCTACGGTAGATCGGATGCGCCGCCGCAGCGGCCTTGGCGGCCGCGTCGACTTCTTGCTCCGTGGCCTGGACGAATTCATGGGGCAAGGCTTCGCCGGTGCTGGCGTCGACGCTCTGCAGGCGAGTCTGGCCGGCCGCGCTGCGCGCACCGCCGATGTAGTTGTGACCAAGGATCTGGTTCATCGCAAGTCTCCTCTTAAAGTGTGCCGATAGTACCCGGATTGAATACCGCGTCTACCGGGGCAATGCCGTTGACCAGCGGCGCGCCGAACTCGGCCTGGCTGATTTCGAACACGTCCCCCGGCTGGGTGCGGATGCCGTCGGCGAACGACAGCGTCGCGGTGCCGAAGAAGTGAACGTGAACGTCCCCCGGGCGCAGGAACTGACTGTACTTGAAGTGGTGGAATTCCAGGTTTTCGAGGCTATGGCACATGTTCGCCTCGCCGCTGAGGAATTCGTTCTGCCACAACACTTCGCCGTTGCGCAGGATACGACTGGTCCCGGACAGATGTTGAGGCAATTCACCCACGCGAAGTTCCGGGCCAAAGCTGCAACTGCGCAGTTTCGAATGGGCCAGGTAGAGATAATTCTTGCGCTCCATGACGTGATCGGAAAATTCGTTGCCCACCGCGAAGCCCAGTCGATACGGCTTGCCATCGTGCCCAATGACGTACAGGCCGCTGATCTCCGGCTCTTCGCCGGCGTCTTCGGCAAACGGTGGCAACGGGAACGGATGGCCCGGGCGGACCACGATGCTGCCGTCGCCCTTGTAGAACCATTCCGGCTGCACGCCGGCCTGCCCGGCCTGTGGTTTGCCGCCCTCCACGCCCCATTTGAAGATGCGCATGGTGTCGGTCATCGCTGCTTCGTCGCCGGCCTGTTGGTGCATCTTGTCCCGGGCCGAAGCGCTGCCCAGGTGGGTCAGGCCGGTGCCGCTGACCAGCAAGTGCGCCGGGTCCGGGTGGTCCAGCGGCGGCAGGATACGCAGTTCGCCGAGCAGTTGCGCGTAGTCATGGCTCGCCCCCAGGCCCAAGCCGTTGACCTGCTGCTCAAGCTTCACGCCCGCCTCGATCGCGGCCAGCGCCAGCTCCCGCACAGTGGCGGCGCCCTGCACTTCACGTACCTGATCGCCCTCGACCACACCGACGCGGCGCTCGCCGTTACTCAATTCGAACTGAACTAAACGCATGGGTTTTCTCCCTGTAAACAAAACATGAATAGGCGAAGCAGGCTTTATGTGGCGAGGGAGCTTGCTCCCGCTGGGGGGCGAAGCACCCCCAACTTCTGGCGCCGAGTTCATTTAGGCAAGCACAGCGTATGTTTTTGCGACTGCTGCGCAGTCGAGCGGGAGCAAGCTCCCTCGCCACAAAAGCTCTCGTTCACAATTGCAATAAGTTCAGCTACGCGTCGCCCCCCGGGCGCTCGCCGCGAACTGATCCGCCGGCAGCACATGCTTGCGTTCCAGCAGGCGATAGACCACGCCGGTCAGCACCAGGCCGAACACCATCACGCACGACAGGAAATAAAGCCCCGAAGCCAGGTTGCCGGTGTACTCCTTCAGCGCACCGATCACGAACGGCCCGATGTAGCCACCCAGGTTGCCCACCGAGTTGATCAACGCAATGCCCGCCGCCGCGCTGGCGCCAGCGAAGAAACGTCCTGGCAAGGTCCAGAACACCGCTGTGCAAGAGAACAGCGCGAATGCCACCAGGCACAGCGCGGCCAGTTGCAACACCGGTACCGACAGCCAGGCACTGAGGAACAGGCCGATGGCGCCCAGTACATACAGCACGGCCAGGTGACCGTAGCGATCATTCAAGCGATCGGAACTGCGGGGAATGATCAACAGGCCGATGATGCCGAAGATATACGGTACGGAGGACACAAAGCCGGTCACCAGGTCACTGCCGCCGAACTGCTTGATCAGTGTCGGCAACCACAAGCCCAGGCCGTAGATGCTCAAGGTCACTGGCAGGTAGAACAGCGCCAGCAGCAAGACTCGCTTGTCTTTCAGCGCATGCAGTGGATTGCCGTGGCGCGTCTGGCCGTATTGCTCGAGGTCTTTTTGCAGCTCGCCGGTCAGCCAGTCCTTCTCAGCCTGGTCCATCCACTTCACTTGTTGCGGGCCATCTGGCAGATAGCGCAGCACGGGCCAGGTCAACAGCACCGCCGGCAGGCCGATGACGATGAACAGCCACTGCCAGCCATGCAGGCCAAGGATGCCATCCATGCCCAGCAAGCCACCGGACACAGGGCCGGTGATCATCATCGCGATGGGTTGGGAAAGAATGAACAGCCCGAGGATCTTGCCACGATGGCGCACCGGGAACCATTGGGTGATGTAGTACAGCACGCCCGGGAAGAACCCGGCTTCGGCCGCACCCAGTAAAAAGCGCATCACGTAGAAACTGTGAGGCCCTTGTACAAACGCCATGCCAATGGTGATGGCGCCCCAGGTGATCATGATCCGGGCGAACCAGCGCCGAGCACCGAAGCGTTCGAGCATCAGGTTGCTGGGGATTTCCAGCAGGAAATAACCGATGAAGAAAAGTCCTGCGCCCAGGCCATAGGCGGCGTCGCCGATGCCGATGTCGGCACCCATGTGCAACTTGGCGAAGCCCACCGCAGAGCGGTCCACGTAGGCGATCAAGTACAGCAGGATCAGGAAGGGAATCAGTTTGAGAGTGATGCGACGAATAAGCCGCAATTCCTGGCTCATGGGGCCGGTCTCCGATTGTTGTTGTTATAGAACCTTGGGGGATTTCTCTCGCGAACGAACGCCAGGACAACCCCTCCGTTGAATCGGACTATATAGTAATACTATTTACTCAACAACACTTCCAAACCGCGCAAATTGCGCTTATGTTACGCTTCAGCTCGAACAATATAGTCATACAATAAGAGAATCGATCATGTCTGATAAGAAACCCTCCCTGCGCTCGGCCCAATGGTTTGGCACTGCCGACAAGAACGGCTTCATGTACCGCAGCTGGATGAAAAATCAGGGCATCGCCGACCATCAGTTCCACGGCAAGCCGATCATCGGCATCTGCAATACCTGGTCGGAGCTGACGCCGTGCAATGCGCACTTCCGCCAGATCGCCGAGCACGTCAAACGCGGCGTGATCGAGGCTGGGGGTTTCCCGGTGGAATTCCCGGTGTTCTCCAACGGCGAATCGAACCTGCGCCCGACCGCCATGCTGACCCGCAACCTGGCGAGCATGGACGTGGAAGAGGCGATTCGCGGCAACCCGATCGATGGCGTGGTGCTGCTCACCGGTTGCGACAAGACCACCCCGGCCTTGCTGATGGGCGCCGCCAGTTGCGACGTGCCGGCCATCGTCGTCACCGGTGGCCCGATGCTCAACGGCAAGCACAAGGGCCAGGACATCGGATCAGGCACGGTGGTTTGGCAGTTGAGCGAGCAGGTCAAGGCCGGCACCATCACCATTGACGACTTCCTCGCCGCCGAGGGCGGCATGTCCCGCTCGGCCGGCACCTGCAACACCATGGGCACGGCCTCGACCATGGCGTGCATGGCTGAAGCCCTCGGCACTTCCCTGCCCCACAACGCGGCGATTCCGGCCGTGGACGCCCGTCGTTATGTGCTGGCCCACATGTCCGGCATGCGCGCGGTGGAAATGGTCCGTGAAGATCTGAGATTGTCGAAGATCCTGACCAAGGAAGCCTTCGAAAACGCCATCCGCGTCAACGCCGCCATAGGCGGGTCGACCAACGCGGTGATTCACCTCAAGGCCATCGCCGGACGCATCGGCGTGCAACTGGACCTGGACGACTGGACCCGCATCGGTCGTGGCATGCCGACGATCGTCGACCTGCAGCCATCCGGGCGCTTCCTGATGGAAGAGTTCTACTAT
Organism: Pseudomonas sp. R4-84; assembly: GCF_054130985.1. Taxonomy (NCBI): domain Bacteria; kingdom Pseudomonadati; phylum Pseudomonadota; class Gammaproteobacteria; order Pseudomonadales; family Pseudomonadaceae; genus Pseudomonas; species Pseudomonas sp. R4-84. Next base: position 2,397,073 of record NZ_CP096390.1, on the reverse strand, counting down.
GCCGGCGGCCTGCCCGCCGTGCTGCGTCGCCTGGGTGAAGCCAACCTGATCCCTCACCCGAACGCGCTGACAGTCAACGGCAAGAGCCTCGGTGAAAACACCAAGGACGCGCCGATCTACGGCCAGGACGAAGTCATCCGCACCCTCGACAACCCGATCCGCGCCGACGGCGGTATCTGCGTGCTGCGCGGCAACCTGGCGCCATTGGGCGCAGTGCTCAAGCCATCCGCCGCCACGGCGCAACTGATGCAACATCGTGGTCGCGCGGTGGTGTTCGAGAACTTCGACGAGTACAAGGCCAGGATCAACGACCCGGAACTGGACGTCGATGCCGACTCGATCCTGGTCATGAAAAACTGCGGGCCGAAGGGTTATCCGGGCATGGCTGAAGTGGGCAACATGGGCTTGCCGGCCAAGCTGCTGGCCCAGGGCGTGACAGACATGGTGCGCATTTCCGATGCGCGCATGAGCGGCACCGCCTACGGCACCGTGGTGCTGCACGTGGCGCCGGAGGCCGCGGCTGGCGGACCTTTGGCCGCCGTGAAAGAAGGCGACTGGATCGAACTCGATTGCGCCAGTGGCCGCTTGCACCTGGACATCCCGGACGCCGAACTCGCCGCGCGCCTGGCCGACCTCGCACCACCGCAACAATTGCTGGTGGGCGGCTATCGCCAGTTGTACATCGACCATGTGCTGCAAGCGGACCAGGGCTGCGACTTCGACTTCCTGGTGGGCTGCCGCGGCGCCGAGGTGCCGCGTCACTCCCACTGACCCCGCCCCCCCTTATGGGAGCAAGCTTTGTGAGAGCAAACTTTGTGGGAGCGGAGCTTTTGTGGGAGCTGAGCTTGCTCGCGATAGCGGTTGAACATCCAACACCCCAGTTGGCTGTCATAGCTGACTGTGGCGAGGGAGCTTGCTCCCGCTGGACTGCGCAGCAGGCCCCTTTTACGGCTGCTGCGCAACCGAGCGGGAGCAAGCTCCCTCGCCACAGGGCCATTCAGCCCCAAGGGTTTGGCCTGATGAATATCTGCCGCGCCTGCTATCATGCGCAGCACCCCACGCACACAGGATCGCGCCGCGTCCCATGGATTACCGTAAACCCTCCGACCGCAAAAGCATGCATGCGCGCATCGTCCAGGAACTGGGCAGACAGATCGTTTCCGGCCGCTTCAAGCCCGACGACAAACTGCCCGCCGAAGCGTTGCTGTGCGAAGAGTACGCCGTCAGCCGCCCCGTGCTGCGCGAAGCCACGCGGGTGTTGGTCGCCAAGGGGTTGGTGTATTCACGGCCGCGTGTGGGCACGGTGGTCAAGGCCCGTCGGGAATGGCACATGCTCGACCCGGACGTACTGCACTGGCTGATGCAAAGCAGCCCGCAGAATGAATTCTTCGGCCTGCTTACCAGCGTGCGCAGCATCATCGAACCGGCCGCCGCCGCGCTCGCCGCGCAGTTCGCCACCGACGAAGACATTGCCGCCATCAGCGAAGCCTACCAACGCATGGAAGCGGCACCGACTCCCGAAGCGCTGCTGCAACCGGACCTGGATTTCCACAGCCGCATCGCCGACGCCACCCACAACGACCTGCTCGCCAACCTCTGCAACATGTTGTCCGTGGCCATTGCCGAAGCGCTCAAGCACTCCAACCAGCGGCCCAACCTGCATGAACTGGCGATGCCGCGACACAAGGCGATCCTCACCGCCATCGAGAACCGCGACGCCCTCGGCGCACGCCACGCCACCCTGGTGCAATTGGATGATGCCCGCAGCGCCTTGAACGTGGTGTTGGGCAGCGATCCCGCCCCGGCCTGACACAAGCCATCCCCAGCGGGTGGTACCTATATACCGCACGCAGGGAAAGAGAATCCCGACACTTGACTCTCGCCGTCATCCCGACGGCCATGCGTCCAGAAAAGGAATTCTCATGAACACGCTCTCCTCGGCCGGCAGCCCGCCGGCCGCCGCGCACACCATCAACCCGATGTCCGCCCGCCCGACCTTCAAGCAGGTTGTCCAGCAGGTGCTCGGGCAAGCCCTCAGGGAAAAATACCCCGCGCTGGCCATCGACCTCGACAAGACCCGACTGGCGACACCGAACGAGGCCGCCCAAGGCTGGAACTACCAACCCTTCATGCCCTTGGTGCTCGATTACCTGGCCCTCGGCACGCCGGTGGATTTCAGTTCACGGGGTAATTTGGACTGTTATCTGTCCGACTCGGTCCCCAGCCGTCTCTGGTCGGGCAACGACAGGCTCGACATGAAGGTTGTCGAGAAACTGCTGCATGAGCTGCCCTGGACCGTGCCGATCGGGCTCGAAGAAGCATTGACCCGCTATTGGAACGGCGATGCCGAAACCATCTCCCACACCCGGGTGGCTGCCCGCACCAGCCGCTGGCATTGGCTGGGCGATACGCTGAGGATCTCGTTGCATATCCGCAGGCTTCAGCAACCGGGCCTGACGGTGCCCGCCTGCGAGGCGCTGGACCAGATCGTCCGGTGGCCGGACCGCGAGCAACGTTTCCAGCGCAATGCCTCTGCGGTATACGTGTATGGCCTGAACAGCGTGCTGACCAAAGGCGCCGTGTCCTCGGTGCTGCCGAGCAGCGATCTTCTGCTCATGCATTACACCGAGTACGGGCTTACGCTCTTGCTATGCAGCCCGGGCGCCGCCATCCGACCTTTCGAATCGCTAGACGCCTTCAATCGCCATTGGCGCGAACAGATCGCCAATCGCTATGTGGTCGACACGATCACTTGCCAACGCTACGAGCTCGACGGCGACCTTTTCGACACCCAGGCCGCGCTGATCCTGGAGCAGCAACTCACCGAGCTGAAGGCCGTGCAACTGCCGTCAAAAATCGGCCTGGCGAACCTCAGTGCGCTGTACAGCGACTTGAGCGACCCGACGCGATGCCTGCGCGATGCACCAAGGCTGACGCCTGAGACATCGGCTCGACTCGCGCCGCTACTCCCCGATTGGTTAAAAAATGCATCCCTGGCCGATTGCGGCCGATTCCAGCGGTACAGCCTGGGGCTGGCGAGTATCAGAAGTCGGATTCAAGGCCCAAGCCACCCCAGCGACATCAAGGCCTTTGCCGCCGAGGCGCTGCTCACGCAAATGAACAAAACCAACGACATCAGCCCGGACAAGGCCGACCCCAGCCAGTACCAACCCGATGACATCGAGCTGATCTTCACAGTATCCGCGGGATATCCCGGAACGGCCGGTATCAGCGAACGCAGGACGATGAGCCTTACCCGCCTGGCCATCAACAATCTTGTCGCCCGTCCCAGCGGCCATTTGCAACTCGCCCACCGGCAGGGCCTGTCATTGCCGGCCTGGCTGACAACAGATTTCATCACCCGCAAGAACGGGCTGATCGAGCAAGTCGACATCGGCACGACCTATCCTCGCTACCTGCAACAAGAGTTGTTGGGCGACTCGTCCCAAGCCCGTGAGCAGCAAAAGATATTTGCCGAACAGGTCCCGGCGCAGTTACCGCTCGAAGCGCTGCGGCAGATGCTCACCGAAAAAAACGGCATGACCCGCCAAGGGCTGCGCCTCATCGAAGCGGTTTTCCAACCCGACACCGAGGGTCGACAAGTCGACGGGCAGCCCGTTGTCATGCGTCACCTGGCCTTTCTGCGCAAACCCCAGGCCCAGCCCGACATCGCGAGCAACATGTTTATCGTCGAAGCACAGGACGCCAGCACCGGCCCGCATCTGTTGTACCGTCCGCTGTACGTGCCCTCGCTGATGGAGTTTCCCACCCGCCTGGCGCTGCAACAGGCCATCGCCACTACGGGCGACCTGCAAACCAGCGTCCTGACCTGGATGTCCGACGCGGCGCGCTCGGTGTATGCCAACGGTGGCTTTACGGAGCCGCACATCGTGCGTTTTTTCCAGGGCGACGAATTCAGCGCCCCCGAAAAACCCGTCCCGGCCACGCTTGCCACCGGTGGCATGAATGACGAGTTGCTGCAGTACCTGCACCGAGGCGAACTGCTCCAGTACCTGTATGGCTGCAACGCACAGGCCTTGATCACACAGGCCGACCGAAACTCCGTCTCGAACAGCGAAAGCCGCTGGGCGGCATTGCTGGAAGGCGGCAGCCTGTTGTTCAACACGTTGCTGTTCCCGTTGTTGCGAGGCCCGGCCATGTCCGCGGTCTGGTTATGGAGCTTGATGGCCAGCGCCAGTCGCGACATTCCCGCCCTGATCAGCGAAGACCCTGTGACACGGGAGCTGGCTGCCGTCGATTTTCTGGTCAACCTCGCCATGCTGACCAGCCAGTTGCACGCCAGCCCGGCGCCACCACGCGTGCCCATCGCCGAAACGGTCAAGGAGCAGGCCATGCAGGCCCCTGCTCCACGTGCCACGGCCGAACAATGGCCGGCGCCGCCGGTGCCGGCCATCCTGGAAGGATCCGTTTCCCTGCCCGACGCGCATTCCGGCGCCCTCGACCGCATTCTCGATTTCAGTTTCACCGGCGCCCGTCATCGCCTGACGTCGCAGCAACGCACCCAACTGGCACGCATGCAAGTACCCCGCCCCGAATCTCTCCCCGAACCGATCCACTACGGTCCCTTCAAGGGCCTCTATGTGATCGGTAACAAATGGCACGCGCTGGTGAACGAAAACTTGTATCGAATCAGCCCGGAAGCGGACGGCAGCACCAGGATCGTCGACCCGCTCGACCGGCTCAGGATGGGCCCGGCGCTGCAAACGGATGGCCAAGGCAACTGGTCCATTGACCTGAGCCTGCGCCTCAGGGGGGGCATGCCGCCTAAACGCATTGCCGAGCAACGGCAACTGAACTTTAAAAGAACCATCACCTTGATCGAAGAGACAAATGCGATGAGGAAGCGCATTGATAGGTTGCAAACGGAGCTGGACGTCGCTCAACAGATACTCAACAGAGTAGAAAATGACAGCACCAAAACCGAAAACCAGCGGGGCCCCAGGCGCAAAGTGTTCTATGACCTGAACAAAGAACAGGTCGACATTTACCTGACGATGCTCGACAGGGCGCCGGAACATGCCAGGTTGGGTATCGATATTCCCGCCAAGGAAATCCGTGCGCTGATGGAAAATGTGGTCATCAACGCCCGCAGGGCGGTATTGGTCACTGATATGGAGCAACGCGCCCTCAATGCAGCCAACCCGAACTATGGGGAAGAATTGGTGTTGACGGCCGTCACTTCCAACATGAGGGACTATCTGAAATTCCTCGATCAGACCGTCGAGATCAATGAGCGGGCCATCTACTGGCTGGAACTCAAGGATGAGTACCTGGACAGACTGTTGAACCTGGACAGCGCAGGCGCCCAGGTCTACGAGCGTCTGGTTAAAGACCGTCCACTGGACGAGCGAAATGCCTTGGGTTCCAAGGCCCTGCAACTGGCGACATTGCCGTTGCTGTCGATCAAGCACCCGGAGAGCGACCTGCCCGACAGCTTGTTTCGTATCCTCCAGCCTTTGGGAGAGCAGGTGCGCTCGCACTCGGAACTGGGCATGTACGACCTGCCTGAGCTTGAGCATCTGGAAGTGTTGGAAAGCCTGACCGAGCGATACGCCAAGACGCTGGATGCCTTGCTCGGCATGAAGACGCTCTATATCGACGACATCAACGAAGCGTACTTCGACAAGCTGATCTCACTGGTCGACAGCCTGTACCAAGACGCCTCCAGCAAGCTTGCCGCCGAAGTCAAACCCGAGCCAAAACCTCGCAAGCGCCCGTCAAAACGGCCTAAGTCGCCCTCCGGCCGTCCTCAGAAGAAGGTGATCAAGACGCGAAAGAACGGCGTGCTGATTGGCGACCTGAAGCCTGCGGGTACCAGCTTGCCGATCGAAGTCGTGGAGCTGCGCTCGCAAGCCAATGACGAGGTGCTTTCCACGTATTCGCAACACGACGATGTCTGGGATGTCGTCGAAGTGCGTCGACCACGGCCCGCTCCCCGAACGCGCTCCATCAAAGCAATCAAGGCCGATGCACAGGCCCTGCTGGGACAGTTGGCGGAACGCCTGCGCCGCGCCGATGACTACAAAAAGCGCTGCCGACATCCCCAGGAGATCGAAGAAATCATGAGCAACGAAGCCAGTCGCTTCCGTGTGCTCGCCGATGAACTGGACCGCGCCTTCACAGCCTCGAAAACATCTCGCACAGCGGCGGACCAGGCGCTGGGCAAGCAATTGTCGGATGCGATTTCAAGTCTGGGCAGCAAAGGCAGTGCCTTGCGCACCGAACTGAGCCTGCACCTGCCGCCCACCGACGGCAACCTTCGCTACTTGTTCGATAAAAACCTGATTCAAGTCGCGCTGCTCGGCAAACGCCAGCCCTTGAAGGGCACTCGCAAGGACTTCCTCCAGGAATACGCGGTCAATGACCGCAAGGGTTTCCCGCTCTGGTATGGGCATTTTCACTATGAAACGGTGGATTCGCCGAAAGCTGACTACACCGTCGCCCACCTCAAGACCAAGGAACAACGCCACGAACATTATCATTCGCTGCTTGCCAAGGCCGACAGCCCTTATGCGGTTGTAAACGTGCATCGTGGCCAGATAGGCCGGTCACTGGCGCAAAGCAGGTTTCTACCGTTGGCGCCGTGATCGAGGTACATGAAAGCCTGGGAGCGGGCTTGCTCGCGCTGGCGGATGGACATTCAACACCTTCATTGACTGTCACACCGCTATCGCTCGCAAGCTCGCTCCTACATCAATTCGCCACCTGGGCTGTGCTGAAGGTACTGCCATCGGTCAATGGGCAAACAGCGAATTGCCCTTCTGCCCTGCCAGTTTTTCCGGCTTGATCAGAAAGCGCGCCAAGGCCGGCAGCAGCCACAACGCGCCGAACATGTTCCACAGCAGCATGAACGTCAGCATCAAGCCCATGTCAGCCTGGAACTTGATGGCCGAGAAGATCCACGTGCACACCCCGATCGCCAGGCACAGCCCGGTGAACAGCACCGCTTTGCCGGTGGACTTCAGCGTCTGGTAATACGCTTCCTGCAACGGCAGGCCGGCCCGCAGGAAACTCTCCAGGCGACTATAGATGTAAATGCCGTAGTCCACGCCGATCCCTACACCCAAGGCCACCACCGGCAGGGTCGCGACCTTCACGCCAATCCCCATGAAGGCCATCAACGCGTTGCCCAACACCGACGTCAGCACCAGCGGCAGGACGATGCACAGCGTCGCCGCCCAGGAGCGGAAGGTGATCATGCACATCGTCGCGACGCAGATATAAACCAGGATGAGGATGATCAGCTCCGATTCCTTGATCACTTCGTTGGTGGCGGCCTCGATGCCGGCGTTACCGGCGGCCAGGATGAATTCCAGGCCATCGCGGTTGTTCTCCTTGGCGAAGTCCTGCACCGCCTTCACCGCGCGGTCCAGGGTCTCGGCCTTGTGGTCGTTGAGGAACACCAGCACCGGCGCCAGGGAACAGCTGTTGTTGTACAAGCCATCGGCCCGAGCAATGGAGCTGTTGAGCACATCGGGGTTACGGGACAGGGTTTCCCATTTCAGGTTGCCCTCGTTCATGCCCTTGATCATTTGCTTGGACACGGTCACCAAGGAAATCGCCGATTGCACGCCCTCGGTGTTCTGCATCTTCCACATCAGCTCGTCGATCGGCGCCATGGCTTCATAGCGCGAGCAGCCTTCGGCCTTGGTCTTGACCATCACCACCAGCACATCGGAACTGGTGGAATAGTTGCTGATGATGAAATTGTTGTCTTGGTTGTAGCGCGAATCCGGTCGCAGCTCGGGTGCGCCCTGGTCCAGGTCGCCGATCTTCAGGTTCTGGCTGTACCAGAGGCCGCCGCCGAAAGCGAGCACCGCCAAGGCAATCGACACCGGCGCGACCTTGGCACTGGCGAACTTCGACAGCAGGCGCCAGAACGGATGCTCGCGGGTCGCGTCTTTCTTGCTGCGCTCGACGGCCCGCTTGCTGATGCCTACATAGGAAATCGCCACCGGCAACAGGATCAGGTTGGTGAACACGATCACCGCCACACCGATGGAGGCGCCGATGGCCAGTTCGCGAATCACGCCGATGTCGATGATCAACAAGGTAATGAAGCCGACGGCATCGGCCAGGATCGCGATCATCCCCGGCAGGAACAACTGGCGGAAGGTACGCCGGGCAGCCGTCAGCGCGTTGTCCGCTTCGCTGGACTGCAAGGCGATGCCGTTGATTTTCTGTACGCCATGGGAAATGCCGATGGCAAAGATCAGGAACGGCACCAGCATCGAATAGGGGTCAAGGCCAAAGCCCGCCGCGTGCATCAGCCCCAACTGCCAGACCACCGCCACCAATGTGGTGCTCAACACCGCCACGGTGCTGCGCATGCAGTTCGTGAACCAGTACAGGAGGATCAACGTAATCACGAAGGCCACGCCAAAGAACATCACCACCATGACCAGGCCGTCGATCAGGTCGCCGACCTTCTTGGCGAAACCGACGATATGGATCTGCACATTGGGGTTCTGGGCTTCGAACTTGTTGCGGATCTTGTCTTCAAGCTCATGGGAAAACTTGCGGTAATCCAGGGCGAGCAACTTGCCTTGGTCTTGCGGGTCCGGGTAGGACTCCAGCAGCGGGATATCGATGATGCTCGATTTGAAATCGTTCGCCACCAGGCGTCCGACCTGGCCGGACTTGAGCACGTTGTTGCGCAACAAGTCGAGGCTGTCCGCCGAGCCATCGTAGCTCTGGGGAATCACCTCACCGCCGGCGAAGCCCTCCTCCGTCACCTCGGTCCAGCGCACGCTCGGGCTCCACAGCGACTTGAGCCCGGAGCGGTCAACGCCGGAGATATAGAACACTTCATCGTGGATCTGGCGCAGGGTCTCCATGTATTCCTTGGAGAAAATGTCGCCGTCAGTGGCTTCAACGGAGATCCGCACCGTGTTGCCGAGGTTCGCCAGATCGTTGCGGTGTTCGAGCATCTTTTCGATGAAAGGATGCTCGAGGGGGATCATTTTTTCGAAACTGGTGGAGGGCCGGATCAGCGTCGCCTGCCAGAAAAGGAAGATGCTGACCAGCAGGCAAATGACGATCACTGCCGGGCGGTTGTTGAAAATCAGGCGTTCGAGAAACGTCGCCTTGTCTTGGTGATGACTGCTCATGGGGTCCGCCTTGTTGTTATTGTGCCCGTCTGACAGGTCCGGCTCATTTGCTCAATTCGGCGCCAGTGGACGTGGTGGCGCGAACACCGCCCTGTCCCGCCAGGATCAGGTTACCGTTGCCCGCCGACGTGACGGCCGCCACGGAAATTCGATCCGGACGGTTGAACACGCTGAACGTCACGCCATCGTCGGTGCTGCGGATCACGCTGCCACCGTTGCCGACGATGACGATCGAGCCGTCCGGCAACAGCGTTGCGCCCGACAAGCCGAACTCCAGCGCGCCACGGGCGGCCTTGAGCTCGACCTGCTCCCAGGTCGTGCCAAAATCGGTGGAACGATAAAGATTGCCGCGAAGGCCGTAGGCCAACAGGGTCGAAGGCTGGGCTGTGCCAACGACGCCAAACAGCGAGCCTTCATAAGGGCCTTGGATTTTTTCCCAGGTCTGCCCCCAATCGGAGGAACGGAACATGCTGCCGGCCTCGCCGACGATGAACAGCCCTGTATCTTTCACGGCGGTAACAGCATTGAGGTGGTATTGATCTTCATTGTCGAGGCGGTCGCTGGCGTCTTCCCAGTGCTTGCCGCCATCGTTGGTCTCGTACAGCGCACCGTAGGCACCCACGGCGAACCCATGGCTGGGGTCCTGGAACCAGACGTCCAGCAAGGGCGCCTCGCGAGGCAGGTCTTCGAATTGCTTGGTCCAGGTGGTGCCGCCGTCGACGCTGGCGAGGATCTGCGCGTCGTGTCCTACGGCCCAGCCATGCTTGTCATCCACGAAGAACACCGCAGTGAGCAGCTGGCGGGTCGGAACCTTGGCCTGGGTCCAGGATTTACCCTGGTCATCGGAATAGACGATGTGGCCACGGTCACCGACCGCCACCAGTCGCTGGCCGGCCTGGACCACATCAAGCATCAGGGTCTTGCTGGCCTTGGCCGACTCGACGGAATAGATGACATCGGATGTCGATGCGGCCACCGCCAGCACGGGTGCCGACAAGACGGCGGAGCCCAGCAGTGAGAGCGCCGAGGCCAGCAACGCCACACGGCGCAGCATCGGCGGCCGGCAGCGGCCCACAGCCATGACAGGCTCATTCATAGACCTTTCCCCCATTATTATTGTTATGGCTTGGTACGTTGCCAGGCTTGGAGCATAGCCCTGAAACCTGCAATCTAGAGCCACTCGCAAGCGGAACCTATCCTATCGGGCTTTCGAAAGGTCTGACAATCGACGCCACGTTATCTTTTGTTAACCATGGGGATAACGGGAAGGGGTGAATCAGAAGATATTCGTGAGAATGATGACTGTGGCGAGGGAGCTTGCTCCCGCTGGAGGCCGGAGGACTCCCTTTTCCTGGTTCACGCGCCTTCAGTGGCGAAACGAATCAAGAGCAGGCCTGCTTCGCAGGCCAGCGGGAGCAAGCTCCCTCGCCACAAAAGGCAGCGCGAAGCCTAGTCAAGCCAGGCTCTTGCTCACCACTTCAAACACATCGGCCGACAACCCGCCAGACGCCAGGATGCGCTCCAGCTCGGCCTTCATCAGTGCCTGGCGGGCACTGTCGTATTTGCGCCACCGGGTCAGCGGCGCCAGTTGCCGCGAGGCGATCTGCGGGTTGAAACCGTTGAGCTGGATGACCAGATCCGCCAGGAAGCGGTAGCCCGAACCGTCGGCGGCGTGGAAGTTGATCAGGTTCTGCCCGGCGAACGCGCCGATCAACGCCCGCACCTTGTTCGGATTCTTGATGTTGAACGCAGGGTGCTCCATCAGCGCCTTGACCCGCGCCAGGCCACCCGGCAACGGGCTGCCCGCCTGTACGCTGAACCATTGGTCCATGACCAGTGGGTTGCCCTTGAAGTTTTCCGCGAACACTTCCAGGGCGCGAGTCTTCTCGGTTTCGAACGGAGAGTTGACCAGCACCGCCAGCGCCGTGAGGCGCTCGGTCATGTTGTCGGCAGTGTCGAACTGATCGAGCGTCGCGCTCAACACTTGCGGTTTGTCGGTCAGCATCAGGTACGACAGCGCAATGTTCTGCAACGCGCGACGGGCGAAGTGTTCAGCCTCGGCCACGTAAGGCGTGCGCCGGGACAGGTCGCGATTGGCCTCATAGCGCAGCCATAAGGCTTCGAACAGGTCCTGCGCCAATTGCCGGCGGGCAAACTCGCGGGCGACGTGGATCGCCTCGACGTCGGCGATTTCGCTGATTTCGGTCAGGTAGGCTTCGCTTGGCAGCGAGAGCATTTCCGCGACCATCGCCTGATCCAGCGATTCATCCGACAGCACGGTGCGCAATGCGCTGACCAGCCGTGGATCCAGCACCAGGCTCTCGCCCCGCTGGTGCTGGCCGATCAGTTCCTGCAACACCTGCACCGACAACTGCTGGCCGGCATCCCAGCGGTTGAAGCCATCGCTGTCGTGCTGCATCAGGAACATCAGTTGGTCGCGGTCGTATGGGAAGCTCAGTTTCACCGGTGCGGAGAAACCGCGCAGCAACGAAGGCAGAGGCTTCTCGGCGATATCGACGAAGGTGAAGGTCTGCTCGGCTTCGGTCACCGAGATCACCCGGGTCGTGCCGCTGGCCGCCGCTTCGCCGTTCAGGCGTAGGGGCATTTCACCGCCCTGGCTGTCCAACAGGCCCAACTCGACGGGAATCACGAACGGCAGTTTTTCCGCTTTGTCCGGGGTTGGCGGGCAGCTCTGGCGGAAGGTCAGGCTGTAGGTCTTGGCCGCTGCGTCGTAGGACTCGCTCACCACCAGCCGTGGGGTACCGGCCTGGCTATACCAGCGCTTGAACTGGCTCAGGTCGACACCGTTGGCATCTTCCATGGCCTTGATGAAATCGTCGCAGGTTACGGCCTGGCCGTCGTGACGCTCGAAATACAGGTCGCTGCCCTTGCGGAAGCCTTCGGCCCCCAGCAGGGTGTGGATCATGCCGACCACTTCCGAGCCCTTTTCGTACACGGTCAGGGTATAGAAGTTGGAGATCTCGATGAAGCTGTCCGGGCGCACCGGGTGGGCCATTGGCCCCGCGTCCTCGGCAAACTGGTGGGTACGCAGGTACGCCACGTCCTGGATACGCTTGACGGTGGCCGAGTTCATGTCCGCCGAGAAGCCGGCGTCGCGGAACACCGTGAAGCCTTCCTTGAGCGACAACTGGAACCAGTCGCGGCAGGTCACGCGGTTGCCCGACCAGTTATGGAAATATTCGTGGGCAACGATCGCCTCGACCCGCTGGTGCGCGGCGTCGGTGGCGGTTTCGGCACGGGCCAGCACGGCGCTGGAGTTGAAGATATTGAGGCCCTTGTTTTCCATGGCGCCCATGTTGAAGTCGTTGACCGCGACAATCATGAAAATGTCGAGGTCGTATTCGCGACCGTACACCTCTTCGTCCCAGCGCATCGACTTCTTCAAGCTGGTCATGGCGTGCTGGCATTTGTCGATGTTTTCTGGCTCGACGTAGATGCGCAGCGCCACGGTGCGGTCGGTCATGGTGGTGAACGTGTCTTCGACGCACCACAGGTCACCGGCCACCAGTGCAAACAGGTAGGCGGGTTTTTTGAACGGATCTTCCCAGGTCGCCCAGTGCCGACCGTCTTCGCCGGGGCCGCTGGCGATCGGGTTGCCGTTGGACAGCAGCACCGGATAGCTGTGCTGCTCAGCCACCACCGTGGTGGTGAACTTGCTCATCACATCAGGGCGGTCGAGGTAGTAAGTGATCTTGCGGAACCCCTCGGCCTCGCACTGGGTGCAAAACATACTGCCGGATTTATAGAGGCCTTCCAGCGCTGTATTGGTTTCCGGATGGATCCGCACAGTGGTATCGACCGTGAACGCCTGGGCCTTGGGCTGCAAGGTCAGGTGGCTGTCATCGAGCTGGTAGTCGCCCTGCCCCAGGTCGGCGTCGTCGAGCTTGATCGACAGCAATTCCAACTGCTGGCCATCGAGCACCAGCGGCGGCAGTCCGGCACCGCGCTCGGGGTTGCGGCGCATCACCAGTTGCGCATGGACCAGGCTGTGGTCCTCGAACAACTCGAAGGTCAGGTGTGTTTCGTCGATCAGGTACTCGGGGGCCTGATAGTCCTTGAGGTAGATCATCTTCGGTTGTTCGGTGCGCATGGGTCGAATCCTTCTACTGATGCACGGCGAGCTGGTAAGCCGTGTATTTACGAATATTGATCACGCCGGTGTCGAAAATCAGGTATTGGCCCTTGATTCCCAACAGCGTGCCCTCGGCGATCGGGTCCTTGTCCAGGTTGAAGCTGACGATCTTGGCCGGGTATTGCTCCACCGGGTAACGGATCTCGATGGGATCGACGTCCGCTATGGTCTGGATCGCCTGCAAGCCGAATCGTTCCTGAAGGCCCTGCAAGCCCGGGGCGCAGCTTTCGAAGAGGGAATCGCGGATGGCGGGCAAGTCCACAGCCGCCGCGTCGCCCTTGAGCAAGGCGCGCCAGTTGGTCTTGTCCGCCACCTGGCTGCGGAACAGGTCCTCGACGAACCCCGACTGCTGGCGGGTGGCGACCCGCAGGATCGGCAGCGCCTGGCTCGCACCCTGGTCGAGCCAGCGGGTCGGCAACTGCGTGGCGCGGGTGATGCCGACTTTCACGCCCGACGAATTGGCGAGGTAGACCACGTGATCGGTCATGCAGAACTGCTCGCCCCACCCTGGGTCGCGGCAGGTGCCCGCGTCGAAATGGCAGCGCTCGGGGCTCATGATGCACAGGTCGCACTGGGCCAGCTTGGTCATGCAAGGGTAGCAATAACCCTGGCTGAAACTGGTCTTGGTCCGGCGTCCGCAATGGGTGCAGTGGATCGCACCAAGGTATTGCAGGCGAATCGTGCTGCCGATCAACGGATTGACCGGCACCTCGACGTCACCCAGGCGAAAGGCATATTGAACAGTCGGCCCGTCAAGGCGCGCCGACATCTTGCTGATTGCACCGCGGCCAATCTCGATCAATGGATGGCATCCGACTTGAACAGGATATTGGGCACTTCGATGGCTTTGGACTGGCATTCCTGCGGGCCCATGTAGCCGGTGCGCTCTTCCTCGGGCAGGTTCTGGATTTCCCAGGCGATCATCGCCTGCAGCGACAGCTCGCGCTGCTCGGCGGTGAGCTTGTTGCCATCGGCCCATTTACCGATCTCCACGGCCAACTTCAGGCTGCGATAGATGTCGGGGGTGATGTTCTGGATCATTTCGTTGAAGGAAGACATGGATTCTCCGCGCAATCGCGCATTTTCAAAAGACACAGGCGCCTGTCAAAGAGACATTTTACGGCGAGCGAACAGCCCGCCCAACAGCCCGGTGAAGCAGCCGACGAGCAGCCCACCGACATGGGCCGCGTTGGCGATCTCGCCGAAACCGATCAGCGAAACCAGCCCGGACAGGCACAGCAGCAACCACACCAGCATCATCACCAGCACCCCTCGGGGCAAATGATAGGCCGGGTTCGGTGCGAGCAGTTGGTAGATCCAGCAATGCCCCAGCAGGCCGTACAACACTCCCGATAACCCGCCAAACAGCGTCGGGCCGCTGAAAAAGTACTGGGCGAAATTGGAGACAAGGCTGAACAGCAGCGTCAGCCCCAACAGGTTGATGCCGCCCTGGCGCGCTTCGATCCGCCGCCCCAGCTCCCAATACCACATGCCATTCATGGCGATGTGCAGGAAGCCGAAGTGAATCAGCATCGGCGTCACCAGGCGCCACCACTGCCCCGCCGCCAGGCTATCGGCCAGCGGTGTGAACTGGATGTACTCGCCGACGATGCGAAACTGGAGGAAGGTCAGCCAGCGCAAGGTTTCAAGATTGTCCCCCAGCAGGGTCACCGCGCTGACGATCAGGCTCAGCAGCAATACCAGGGCCGTCACCGGACTGCGGGTCAGCTGTTGCACGAACCCGGTTCGCCGGGAAGTGCTGCCCTTGTCCGGCAGTTCCAGCTGTTGCTCGGGATCGCCAGCAGGGAATCGCGCATACAACGAGCGCACGTCTTCGCTGATCTCGTTCGGCACCCAGAGCACCTGCTCACCCGCCTCTTCACTGACGCGATGGGGGACCTGCATGCGTTGCAGCAGTTTGACGAAACCGCTGAGGTCTACCGCCAGGGGCAGGCGCAGGACCGCGACGACGCTCATTGCACCACCTCCGGTCGCTCAACATCGACCCAGACGAACTTGTGCGGATCCAGGCGGGTTTCCTGGTCGAGGCGATACGCAACGAGCTTGCCATAGAGCACCGCGCTGTAGTCCAGGCACGCCAGGTTCGAGCGGATCGGCGCAGGCTTGCCGCTGCGCCAATAATGGCCGACGAACAACATCGGCTGATCGACGCCATAACGCAGCAGGTTGTTTTTTTCATCCGGGGACAATGGCGTGCGGGCCACAGGTTCTGGCAATGCATCAGGCTGGAACACGATGTCGCCGTAGGTCTGCGGGTTGTCTTCCCAGAACTTGGTGCGGAAGAATGCCCGCGTCAGGCCATCGCCACCCGTCAGGGTCATGCCATGGGGCAGGCGCATGTCGGTGCCCCGCAGCAGGCGGTCGAAGACCGTACAGGCGAAACTGCCGGATTCGGCCGACGCCTGGAGAAAATGCTCGTCGACGCAGCCATTCGGAAACAGGCCACGCAAGGGTTCGATGAGGCCGGCATCCCAGCAAGCGTGCACGACCCGGAAACGGCCGGCATCGACAAACAACGGCAGCTCATAGAACCATTTGAGGAAATCGCGCCACTCGCCAGGGTGCTGCTCGAACTGGCTCAGCGTCTCGTTGAGCAGGCGGGCATGGCGCGGCGTGTGCTCACGCACGTAGCGCTGGCCGCTGCCCGGCAGTGCCGGCGTGCTCCAACCCAGCGCATTGAATTCGTGGTTGCCCATGATGCACAGCGCCTGGCCGGCCTGCACCATGTCGTGGACGATGTGCAGCGCCTCGCGAATACGCGGGCCACGGTCGATGATATCTCCGAGGAACACAGCCATGCGCGACGGATGCCGCCAGACCCCGCCCTGCTTGTGGTAACCGAGCCGGTCAAGCAGGTGTTCCAGGGTCAAGGCGCATCCGTGCACGTCGCCGATCAGGTCGTAACTGCGCGCGGGATCGAGCATCAGTCGCCTCCACCCCCCAGACGACTGCCCCAGCCGAGCTTGGTCCGGCAGACTTCGTAGTAGTTGTGATCCAACGGGTGGATCAGGCGCAGCTTCTGGGCCTTTTTGCTGACGGTGATGGTGTCACCTGGCGCGCAGGTGAAATGGTTCTGGCCGTCGCATGATACTTGCGGGTAGATCTGCATATCCTTGGACACGACGATTTTCAGTTCACTGTTGCCATCGACCACGATGGGTCGCCCAGACAAGGTATGGGGGTACATGGGCACAATCACAATAGCGTCGAGCTTGGGATGCATGATCGGCCCGCCCGCCGACAGCGCATAGGCGGTGGAACCGGTGGGCGTCGCGACGATCAGGCCGTCGGCCTTCTGGCTGCAGACGAATTGGCCATCGATGTACAGCTCGAATTCGATCATGCGGGTGGACTTGCCGGGGTGCAGCACCACGTCGTTGAGGGCATCGCCTTGGCCGATGGCCTCGGCGTGACGACGGACCTCGGCTTGCAGCAGGAAGCGGTTCTCCACCAGATAATGGCCGTCCAGTACCTCGGCAACCTTGATTTCCAGCTCGTCCGGGCGGATATCGGTGAGGAAGCCAAGGCTGCCACGGTTGATGCCCAGTACCGGAATGTTGTGCCGCGCCAAGGCCCGGGCGGCGCCCAGCAGGCTGCCGTCGCCGCCGACGACGATGACCATGTCGCAGACTTCGCCGAGCATCTTGCGCGACGATGTCTGCAGGCCGTGGCCCGGCAGCACTTCGGCGATGGTGTCTTCGAGGATCACATGCAGGTGCCGCTCCAGGAGGAAGCGTTTGAGACGGCGAACGGTGTCCAGCACCTGTGAACTGCCCAGGCGACCGATGATGCCGATATTGCGAAATTGCTCCATGAGGCTCCTGCGGGGTCTGCGACGGGCGAAAAATACGATTATGGGCGAAAGCGCTCCGTAGACAAAATTCTTTAAGCCTCCAGCGCAACGGCTATGCTCGCAAGATGATCCTGTTCCCTGAGTTGCTGGACCTGCCCCGCCGCCTGCGCCATCCCGAAGTGCGGGATCTGGCGTGGGTGATCGTCGCCCCACCGATGCTCATCGACACCCCTTGGCCCCAGCGTCACCCGCTGGCGGGCAGCGACTGGGTGCAGCAACCCCATCGATTGGAGCATTGGCTTCGCCAGCTGGACCGCGACAGCTACCCGCTGCTGCAATGCCTGTCCCAAGGTCGGACGCGGCGCCTGGGCCTGTATTACGAAAGGCTGTGGCAGTTTGCCGTGCAACACGCGCCGGGCATCGAACTGATCGCGGCGAACCTGCCGATCCGTCGCGAAGGCCATACGCTGGGGGAACTGGACCTGCTGCTGCGCGATGGCGAAGGCGTGCACCACCTGGAACTGGCGATCAAGCTGTACCTGGGCCCGCAACAGGGCAACGGCCACGACACTGCGCAATGGCTCGGCCCCGGCTGCCATGACCGTCTCGACCGCAAGCTGGCGCACCTGCGCGAGCACCAACTGCCGATTTCAGCCCGCCCGGAAAGTCGCCAGGCCCTGGCTGCGCTGGGCATCGAATCGTTTCGCCCACACCTATGGCTCGGCGGATATCTGCTCTACCCCTGGCCCGGCCAGGCCGAACCACCGAGCGGCGCGCACCCCAGGCATTTGCGCGGCCGTTGGCTGCATCAACGTGATTGGCCCGAGTTCATCGGCCAACGGCCTCCAGGCCGCTGGCAGCCCCTGCCCCGCGCCGCCTGGCTGGCCCCGGCCCATTATCCGCCGGACCAGGTCTGGACTGTCGCGCAACTGGACGCCTGGCGAACCGCACTCGACCCCATGGCGCCGGCACAACTGATGGTGCGCCTGACGGAAAATGCCGAGGGCGAATGGGAAGAAGCCGAGCGGGCGTTCCTGGTGGCGGATCTTTGGCCGGATGTGCCGGGCAACGGCTAAGCATTTGAAATGCCCTTCTGGGCACCATCGCGAGCAGGCTCGCCCCCACATTTGGAATGCAGTTTCCTGTGGGAGCGAGCTTGCTTGCGATTGAGGCCGACGCCATCTAAGGGACAACCGCACAACCAACGCCGGCACCGTCAACACAGATCAAAGTTTCTTGTGCTGCTCGACCCACTTGCTATAGCTATCGATGAACCTCTGCAAAAACGGCCTGACCGAATCCGAGAGGTTGCCCGCTTCGTCGAACGCGGTCCCCGCGCCACTCAGGTAGGCTTCCGGTTGTTGCATGCAGGGCACATCGAGAAACACCAGGGATTGGCGCAGATGATGGTTGGCGCCGAAACCACCCATCGCACCAGGTGAAGCGCTGATCACCGCGCCTGGCTTGCCACTCAGGCAACTCTGGCCGTAAGGGCGCGAGCCAACGTCGATGGCGTTTTTCAGAGGGGCCGGCACCGAGCGGTTGTATTCCGGGGTTACGAACAGCAGCGCGTCGGCGGCGCCTACTTGCTCGCGAAACCTGGCGTAGGCTTGGGGCGGTGTCACGTCAATGTCTTCGTTGTACAGCGGCAGTTCGCCTATCTCGACGATATTCAGCTTGAGGTTGGTTGGCGCCAGCTCCGCCAACGCCAGCGCAATCTTGCGGTTGATCGACGCCTTGCGCAGGCTGCCCACCAAAACGGAAACGTTGTAGACATTACTCATCAGAGGTTCTCGATTGTCGGCTCATAGGAAGCCTGTAGTTATAGATGATCGGCACGACAATTGGACCAATGGAGCGTCGAAAACCTGCCGCACGGACTATTTTTTTCTTGTAGGAAAACTTACCGCGCTCGGCAAAGGTCTACAGAACCGCAAATCGAGTGATCTATTTCCAGAGGTTCTAAGCAATGGCAACAGTACTTGTCGGACAGTTTCATGCGCGGGACGCTGAAGGACGCGTCTATTCTGTGCATGAATTCCAAGAATCAGACCCGTCCCAGGACGGCATTGGCAAGGATGTCATCACCTATAAGCTGGCCATTGGCGATCGAGTCAGCAAGTTGGATGAGGAGAAATTTCTCCTGGTGCAGTCCGGCATCGAACTGATCCGCGAACCCGAACCGCAAATAGCGCTGTAACCCGGTTTCTTGAGCAGAAGTCGCACCCGTAATTGGGTTAGGATTCAGCCTCCCAATGGCTTACCTGCCTAAAACGGACTTCTTGCATGCGTTTACGCCACATCGAAGTGATCCAGGCGCTGCTGCAGACCGGCCACCTCGCAACCGCGGCCGAATGGCTGCAATTGCCGGTGGCCGAAGTCGAGTCGATCCTGCGCGATGCAGAAGCCCAGCTCGGTTTCATGCTGTTTGCCAGCGTTCGCGGACGATTGCAGGCCACCCGCGAAACCCTGGAGTTGCGCGAAGGCATTACGCAGCTTTACGACACCCTCGAGCCAATACAGCGGCTGGCCAGCAGCTTGAAACATCATCAGGCGCCGCCCCTGCGCATCATCTGCACCCCGCCGCTGGCGCAACAGTTGCTGCCCCTGGGCATCGCCGCCCTGCGTCGGCGCCATCCGGATGCGCCTTGCACCCTGCTCAGCGAACCAACCCTCGAAATCGTCAAGAGCCTGTTGCTGCGTGAAAGCGACTTGGGCCTGAGCCTGCACGATCCGGAACACCCGGACATCCACTGCCAGACAATCGCCCAAGGCAAACTGCAATTGCTGGCGCCCCACGGCTGGCTGCAACCTCGGCAGAAATACATTTCAATACAGGACTTGGCGGGCCAGTCGCTGGTGGGGCTTGATGGTCATGACCCGCTGAGCCCGGCATTCGACCACAAGCTCGCGGCGCTGCGCCCCGCACCGGTGATCCAGATTCGTGTGCAGACGCACCAGATGATGCGCGCGATGGTCGAAGCCGGCGAAGGCCTCGCCATCGTCGATCCATTCACCGCCTCGGGCGCCAAGGGCAGCGGGCTGGATATCTGCCCGGTGTCACCAGCCGTTCCGATCTGCCTTTACGCACTGAGCCTGAACGGTGTGCAGCCCTCGCCGACGGTCCAAGCGCTGCTGGAACGAATTACGGAACAAGCCGAGGCGTTGCTGAACCACTGATCGTCATGCCCAGCGGATCGTCGAACAACCGGTACCAGAACAGCGCCACCTCGGCGGTATGCCGATCGATGCCGCGATATCGCAAATGATCGATCCCGCCGAGCACGTAGCCGCAACGTTCGTAGAGACGGCAGGCACCCAGGTTATTGTTCTGGGTTTCCAACATGATGCCCGGCAGTTTTTTCTTGCGGCTCCAGAACTGGGCCACGTCCAACAGTGCCTTGGCCACCCCATGCCGGCGCGCCGGGGCATGCACCGCCAACTCATCGATATGGGCATAGCCATTCCAGTTGGTGCTGATCACCAGGTGACCCACTGGCTGGTCGTCCAGGTAGGCCATGAAGATTTCGCTGTCGGGGGCATCCCGGAAACTGGCGAATTCTTCAGGATCGATACCGTAGCACTTGCGGTAGGGAACGATCGGCGTCACAGGCCATTGGCTCACCGGCCGGCCGATCTGCGGCGTACCGTAGGCGCTGACGTCAAAACTGAAATCACTGCCCCAGACATACACGGCAAAGCCGTCGTCGACGACGCGTACCGAGAGGCCGGGATGCTTGGGATTCTTGACCGGTTGCATACAGGGAAAGGTCCTCATTCCTTGAGGCAATCAACGGCACAGTGCCATCCATTGCCCTTGCCTCTTGAATCTTCACACATCAAGCGGGTATCCATGGCCTGCCTTGCTTCAGGTTAGAAGGTACTGGCGATTGTCGCGAGAAATGATCGGTATGAACCGTGGATCCGGATCAATTCGCGGCGGCCTGCGCCTCAGCCAGCTGCGTCCACAATGCCGGGGCGCCCGCGGACTTGGCGATCGCTTCCAGACGCGCGGCATGTTCGGCCAGGTCGCTTTCGCTGGCGCGGATGATCCGGGCCGGCTTGCGGTCCGCAGGCAAGCGACGGATTTCGGTCGCCTGGTTGCCCGACCCTTCGCCGGTACCGTTGCCGTCCGAGGCGTTACCGGCCAGGGACAGGCTGGTCTGCCCGCCGGTCATGGTCAGGTAGACGTCGGCAAGGATTTCGGAGTCGAGCAAGGCGCCGTGCAGCTCACGGCCGGAGTTGTCGACGCCGTAGCGCTTGCACAAGGCGTCAAGACTGTTGCGCTGCCCCGGATGCCGTTCCCGGGCCATCATCAACGTGTCGAGAATGGTGCAGTGCTGGGTGATATCGGCGCGGTCGTGCTGGCCCAACAGGGCGAATTCATTGTTGATGAACCCGACGTCGAACGCCGCGTTATGAATGATCAGCTGGGCGCCCTGGATGAACTCGAAGAATTCATCGGCCACTTCGGCGAAACGCGGCTTGCCCACCAAAAATTCATTGGTGATGCCGTGCACGCCAATGGCACCCTCGTCACTTTCGCGGTCCGGTTGCAGGTAAACGTGGAAATGACGGCCGGTCAGGCGCCGACCCATCAGCTCGACACAGCCGATTTCAATAATCCGGTGACCGTCGGTCACCGGCATGCCGGTGGTTTCGGTATCCAGTACTACAGATCTGTTGGCCATCAGTGTTCAATTCTCAACGGGCAGTCTTGCAAAAGCGCGGATCTTACCATGCTATGAAGTGGGATTAGCCTGGGACCGTTTTTGTGGCGAGGGAGCTTGCTCCCGCTAGGTTGCGCAGCGACCGCCGAAAGGGGCCTGCTTCGCCCGAGGCGCCGGACCGGTCCAGCGGGAGCAAGCTCCCTCGCCACGATTATTTCCATTTGCCAAAAATCAGATCCGGCCGGATCAGGACTGCTTGTAGCCGCGCACCTCATCCACTCCTCGATTGGCCAACTGGTCGGCCCGTTCGTTTCCGTGGTGACCAATGTGGCCACGTACCCATTTCCAGGTGACGTTGTGGCGGTTGACCTGCTCGTCCAGCAATTTCCAGAGGTCGGCGTTCTTGACCGGTTCTTTCGCCGCCGTCTTCCAGCCGCGCTTCTTCCAATTCGCCATCCACTCGTTGATGCCTTTCATTACATACTGCGAGTCGGTCACCAGCAGCACGTCGCACGGACGCTTGAGCTCTTCCAACCCCCGAATGGCGCCCATCAGCTCCATGCGGTTGTTGGTGGTATTGGCTTCGCCGCCCCAGAGCTCCTTTTCCACGCCCTTGCACACCAGCAATGCACCCCAGCCACCCGGGCCAGGGTTGCCCTTGCAGGCGCCATCAGTGAAGAGTTCCACGCTATCGCTCATGCCAATCAATCCAAAAACAAAAGGCCGCCGCCCAGGGCCGATCAGCGCCCGGAGCCGGATACGGCCAGAACCATCGATAAAGGGATTACGGCTCGATGTGGCGACGGTTGACCTTGGCCATCGGCAAGGGAATCAGCTTGCCCATCGGCTCGCGTCGCGCCTGACGCACCGGGCGCAGCCCGACCGCGATCTTGCGCGCCACCAATAAATAGAAGCCGCCACCCGACAATTGCCAGTCACCCGCCTTGCGCTCCCAGCCAGCCAATCGGGCCTGCCACTTGGGCGACGCAAGCGGCGGACGATAGCACCCGAAGCGGCGTTTCTCCAGCGCGAAACCCAGCAGGTTGAGCCAGTCGCCGACCCGCGAGGCCGAAATGCAACGGGCCTGGCGCAGCGCATCGCTGGCGAATACATGGCGCAATCCCCAACTGCTCCAGGGGTTGATGCCGATGATCAACAGATGCCCACCGGGCCGCACGCTGCTGGCGGCTTCGCGCAACAGCCCATGGGGCGACAGGCAGAAATCCAGGCCGTGCTGCATCACCACCACATCGGCGGCATGCTCGCTCAAGGGCCAGGCCTGCTCCTCGCAAACGATCTCGACGCCCGGCAACGGCGCCCCCAAGCGCACGTTGCGCTGGACCTGAGGCGCCGACGGTGGCGTTTGCGCCGAAGGACCGTAATGCACCAGATAGCCGCCAAAGAACCGGCCCAACTCGTCTTCGAGCATGCGCCGTTCTTCTTCCAGCAGAAATTGCCCGACAGGGCCGGACAGCCACTCACGGGCAGAGCTGATCAATGCCAGCCAGTCAGGATCGGCCTGAGCGAACGCTTCATCGGTCATTGCATTCTCCAACGCGTCAGGAAGTTCTAAGATGCGCCTTTGTTTTGAGCTTGGCGAATTCGACGATGATACAGATCACTGCCCTGCCCGCGTTTAACGATAACTACATTTGGTTGTTACAAGATCACTCGACGCAGACTTGCGCCGTGGTCGATCCAGGCGACGCTGCGCCAGTGCAGGGGTGGCTTGAGGCTCGTCCCGACTGGGTCTTGAGCGACATCCTGGTCACCCACCATCACCACGATCATGTCGGCGGTGTCGCCGCGCTGAAAAGCGCGACCGGCGCCACCGTCTACGGCCCGGCCAGCGAAAACATCCCGGCGCGAGACATCGCCCTTAACGACCACGCGAAAGTCAATGTGCTGGGCCTGGACTTCGATGTTTATGCGGTTCCCGGGCACACATTGGGGCATATCGCCTACTACCACCGTGGCCTGCTGTTCTGTGGCGACACGCTGTTCGCCGCCGGTTGCGGACGGCTTTTCGAGGGCACGCCCGAACAGATGCACCACTCCCTGGGCCGCCTCGCCGCGCTCCCTGAAGATACGCTTGTCTACTGCACCCATGAATACACCTTGAGCAATCTGAAATTCGCCGCCGCGGTCGAGCCGTCCAACCCAGACGTTGCCGCCCGCCTGGAGAAAGTCACCCAGCAGCGCAACCAGGGCATCATCACCCTGCCCTCGACCCTGGCTCTGGAAAAACTCACCAATCCGTTTTTGCGCACCGCTGAAACATCCGTTAAACAAAAAGCAGACGAACGGAACGGTCAACCCAACCAGACGGCGAGTGAGGTTTTTGCGGCCTTGAGGGCCTGGAAAGATAAGTTCTAAGGCAGCTACCGATTGATACAAAAATTCTGAATGGTTGACCTGCTGGGGTGCGCTTCCTAGAATCGGCCGACATTTTTGCCCGGAACTTACTTCCAGCCAATGTCGTCATCTATTCGCAGGTCCGTCCAGTCAGACACACTGACCCGCTTGGCCCAGGCCATCGCGGTGGCAGTGTCCGCCACGCTGGCGGGCTGTCAGAGCACCGGCCAGGTGCCACAGAGCGATGCTGCGCATAAGCCGAATGTCGCCGCGCGGGCCAAGCAAAAACCTGTGTGGCTCACGGAAAAGCCTACCCCCCAGGTGCCCCAGGATGTGTGGGAACGCATGCGCCAGGGCTTCCAGCTCCAGGAAACCGCCGGCGTCAACCCGCGCATCGAGCAGCAGCGTTTGTGGTTCGCCAGCAACCCTTCATTCCTGGAAAATGCCGGCGAGCGTGGCAGCTTATATATCCACTACATCGTCGAGCGTCTTGAAGAACGCAACATGCCGCTGGAGCTGGCGCTGTTGCCGGTGATCGAAAGCGCCTACAACCCCATGGCCTATTCCCGGGCCAATGCAGTGGGACTGTGGCAATTCATCCCTTCCACCGGGCGTTATTTCAACCTGCGCCAGACCCGCTTCTACGACGGCCGTCGTGACATTACCGCGTCCACCACCGCCGCGATGGACTACCTGACGCGCCTGCACGACATGTTCAACGGTGACTGGTTGCTGGCACTGGCGGCCTATAACGCTGGTGAAGGCACGGTCAGCCGCGCCATCGAGCGCAACGAGAAGCTTGGCCTGCCCACCGACTACTGGAACCTGCCGCTGCCCAGCGAAACACAGGCCTACGTGCCCAAGCTGCTCGCGCTGTCCCAGGTCGTGTTGGCTCCGGACGCCTATGGCGTGAACCTCAACCCGATCGCCAACGAGCCGTACTTCCAGGTCGTCGAGATCAACCAGCGCATGGACCTGTCGAAGGTCGCGGCGGTGGCGAACATCGACGAGGACGAGCTGTTCCAGCTCAACCCGGCCTTCAAGCAGCGCACCACCATCGACGGCCCGCAGCACCTGCTGGTGCCGACCTCCAAGGCGCAACTGCTGACCGCCAGCCTGTCGACCATGCGCCCGGAAGAACTGATCAGCCCTCGCTCGCTCAAGCCAGTCTTCGAGACCGCCGATGACAGCGAAGTGGAAGGCGCAAGGCGCACCTACCGCGTCAAGCGCGGCGACAATCTGGCCCAGATCGCCAAGGCCAACAAGGTCCAGACCAAGGACTTGCAGCGCTGGAACAAGCTCAGCGGCAACAAGCTCAAGGTCGGTCAAACGTTGGTGATGCAGGACGTCAAGGCCACCAAGGCCCGCGGCAAGCGCATCAACACCGTCGTGGCCGCCAAGGGCAAGGAACAAAAGAAGCAGACCCAATACAAGGTCAAGCAGGGTGACTCGCTGTACGTCGTCGCCAAGCGCTTCAATGTCGAAATGCAGCACCTCAAGCGCTGGAACCCGCGCATGGGCAAGGCGCTCAAGCCTGGGCAGATGTTGACGGTCTATTCCCCGCACTAAGCTTATCGATGGCTGAAGGGCTGTGCCCGAGCAGCATTCGTGGCGAGGAAGCTTGCTCCCTCGCCTCGAATGCATTCTTGCCCCGGCTTCGCCTAATCTGAGAGGCTTTGGCCCACCGCCTTTTTCCCGCCCATACAAGCTGTTACTGTACAGGCCATAAATGCCCAAGCCGCCTGGATCGGATCCCAGACTTGATACGCCCCCTCCTCCTGCTCCTGATCAGCCTGGCATCGAGCCCTGCCGTCGACGCTACCATCAGCGAAAGCCATGGCTATGCGCAGTTCGGCACGCTGAAATACCCGGCCCGGTTCACCCACTTCGACTGGGTCAACCCGCAAGCGCCCAAGGGCGGCACCTTGCGGATCATGGCGTTTGGCACCTTCGATACCCTCAATCCCTATACATTCAAGGGCAGCAGCCCGGTTTCCACGCCGAACTTCCTGCAATACGGCATCAATGAGCTGAACGAACCGCTCATGGTAGGCACTGGCCAATATGCGCCCTCAGGGGATGAGCCGACGTCGAGTTACGGCTTGATCGCCCAGTCGGTGGAGTACAGCGAGGACCGCAGCTGGGTGGTGTTCAACCTGCGGCCCGAAGCGCGCTTTCATGATGGCGTGCCGATCACTGCCTATGACGTAGCGTTTTCCTACCGAACGCTGCTCAAAGATGGCCATCCGCAATACCGGACCAATTTGCAGGAAGTGCTGCGGGTGGATGTCCTCAACCCGCTGAAAATCCGCTTCGTGTTCAAGCGCTCGGGCAATCCGCTGCTGATCCTGCGCCTGGGTGAGCTGCCGGTGTTGCCGCAGCATTATTGGAAAGACCGCGATTTCAAGGCGACCACCTTCGAGCCGCCGTTGGGCAGCGGGCCTTATCGCATCACCAAAGTGCAGCCAGGTCGCCAATTGGTGTTCGAGCGAGTCAAGGACTACTGGGGCAAGGATCTGCCGGTCAATCGTGGCAAGTACAACGTCGATCGAATGGAAGTGGATTTCTACCGAGACAGCGGCGTCGCCTTCGAAGCCTTCAAGGCCGGTGAGTTTGACATCTACATCGAGCACCAGGCCAAGAACTGGGCCAACGGGTACAACTTTCCGGCGGTGAACCGTGGCGATGTGATCAAGGCGCAGATTCCTCACCAGATTCCGACCCAGACCCAGGGCCTGTTCATGAACACCCGGCGCGCCACCTTCGGCGAGGTCAAGGTCCGAGAAGCCCTGGGGTTGATGTTCGATTTCGAATGGACCAACCGCACCCTGTTCAGCGGCGCGTACAAACGAACCCTCAGCTATTACCCCAACAGCGAATTCTCCGCCACTGGCCTGCCCGTCGGCCACGAGTGGCTGTTGCTCAAACCTTACCGTGAACAACTGCCCCCTCGATTACTGACCGAGCCCTTCAGCCTGCCCCAAACCGACGGGCGCGGCATTCCCCGGGAAACCCTGCGCAGGGCCCTTGGCCTGCTGAAGGAAGCCGGCTGGACCCTCAACGGCCAGCACCTGCTCAACGCCGACGGCCAACCCCTGCGCTTCGAGATCCTGCTGGTCAACCCGAACCTGGAGCGCATCCTGCAGCCCTACGTCGAAAACCTGGCCAGCATTGGCATCCAGGCCCGAGTGCGCACAGTGGATCGTGCCCAGTACAAGCAGCGATTGGACCAGTTCGACTTCGACATGATTTTGCTGACCCTGGGCCAGACCCTCAGCCCGGGCCTTGAACAATGGCAGTATTTCCACTCCAGCCAGGTCGGGATCAAGGGCAGCAAGAACTACGCAGGGATCGCCAATCCGGTGGTTGACCATCTGCTGGAAAAACTGCTCTCCGCCCAGACCCGCGACGAACAAGTCGCCGCCGGCAAGGCCCTGGACCGGGTCCTGCTGTGGCAGCATTACTGCATTCCCAACTGGTATATCAATTACCATCGCCTGGCGTATCGCAACCGGTTCGCCTTTGTCACCACGCCGCCCTACACCCTGGGCCTGAGCGCGTGGTGGCTGAAATCTTCGGAGAAAGATCAATGAAGCCTCTACGCGCCCTGCTTCTGCAGGCCGGCAGTTTGTTATTCGCCGGGCTGGCCTGCGCCGCGCCGCAGCACGCCGTGACCTTGTACAACGAGCCACCAAAGTACCCGGCCAATTTCAAGCATTTCGACTACGTGAACCCCGATGCCCCCAAGGGCGGAATATTCCGTCAGGGTGGCTTTGGCAGCTTCGACAGCCTCAACCCATTCATCAGCAAAGGCGTACCTGCCGATGACATCGGCCTGATCTACGACACCTTGGCCAAGCAAGGCCTGGATGAGCCCTTCACCGAATACGGTCTGGTCGCGGAAAAAATCGAGAAAGCGCCGGACAACGGCTGGGTGCGCTTTTACCTGCGCCCCGAAGCGCGCTTCAACGACGGCCACCCCATGCGCGCCGAAGATGTCGTGTTCAGCTTCGAGACCCTGACCAAGGATGGCGCGCCGATGTTCCGCGGCTATTACAACGATGTGGCCGAGGTCATCGCCGAAGACCCACTCAAGGTTCTGTTCAAGTTCAAGCACACCCATAACCGTGAACTGCCGCTGATCCTCGGCCAACTGCCGGTATTGCCCAAGCATTGGTGGGCCAGCCGCGATTTCAGCAAGGGCAACCTGGAAATTCCCCTGGGCAGCGGGCCCTACAAGGTCACCGAAGTAAAGGCCGGACGTTCGATCCGCTATGAGCGGGTGAAGGATTATTGGGGCAAGGACCTGCCGGTGA
Organism: Pseudomonas sp. R4-84; assembly: GCF_054130985.1. Classification (NCBI taxonomy): domain Bacteria; kingdom Pseudomonadati; phylum Pseudomonadota; class Gammaproteobacteria; order Pseudomonadales; family Pseudomonadaceae; genus Pseudomonas; species Pseudomonas sp. R4-84. Next base: position 2,368,634 of record NZ_CP096390.1, on the reverse strand, counting down.
ACCGCGGTTTCTATAACTTCGACGTATTGACCACCGACTATTACCGCGACAACACCGTGGCGGTGGAAGCCCTCAAGGCCGGACAGTTCGATTACTGGCTGGAAATGACCGCGAAGAACTGGGCCAACGCCTACAACATCCCCGCCGTGACCGAAGGCCGCCTGATCAAGGAACAGATTCCCAACGGCAACCCTACGGGCATGCAAGGCTTCATCTTCAACCTGCGCCGCCCGGTGTTCCAGGATGTACGGGTGCGCCAGGCCCTGAGCCTGCTGTTGGACTTCGAATGGACCAACAAGCAATTGTTCAACGGTGCCTACGCCCGCACCCGCAGCTATTTCGAGAATTCGGAAATGGCCGCCACCGGGTTGCCCGGCGAAGACGAGCTGAAGATTCTCGAACCCTTGCGCGGCAAGATTCCCGAGCAAGTCTTCACCGAAGCCTTCCAACCTTCGGTCTGCGACGGCAGCGGCATGATCCGCGACCAGCAACGCAAGGCCTATCAGCTGTTGCAGGAAGCCGGCTGGCGCATCGTCGATGACAAGATGGTCGATGCCCAAGGTAAGCCGGTGGTGCTGGAGTTCCTGCTGGCCCAGACCGAATTCGAACGGATCCTGCTGCCGTTCAAACGCAACCTGAGTGACCTGGGCATCGAACTGGTGATCCGCCGCGTCGACGTGTCGCAATACATCACCCGCGTGCGCTCGCGGGACTTCGATATGGTGGTGGGCAGCTTTCCGCAATCCAGCTCGCCAGGAAACGAGCAGCGCGAATTCTGGATGTCGGCCGCTGCGGACAAACCCGGCAGCCGCAACACCATGGGCCTCAAGGACCCTGCCGTGGACCAACTGGTGGAACAGTTGATCAACGCTGACTCGCGCAAGAGCCTGGTGGCCCATGCCCGGGCGTTGGACCGGGTCCTGCAATGGGGCTATTACGTAATTCCCAACTGGCACATCAAGACCTGGCGCGTGGCCTACTGGAACCACATCGGCCACCCGAAAGTCACGCCGACCTATGACATCGGCACCACTACATGGTGGGTCAAGCCGGAGGTCAAGCCAGCCGATGAGGTAGAGAAGCAGGTCATCGAGCAGCAAATCGCCGCTCCCGAGAGTGTGGAGTAACCCGATGCTGGCTTATATTTTTCGGCGGCTGTTGCTCATCATCCCGACGCTGTTCGGCATCCTGCTGATCAACTTCGTCATCATCCAGGCCGCGCCCGGCGGCCCGGTGGAGCAAATGATCGCCAAGCTCGAAGGGTTCGAAGGCGCCACCAGCCGCATCGCTGGCGGCGGTGCCGAGGTATCGGTGGCAGGTTCCTCCTCTTACCGCGGCGCCCAGGGCCTGGACCCGGCGCTGGTCAAGGAAATCGAGCGCATGTACGGCTTCGACAAGTCCGCCCCGGAGCGCCTGTGGATCATGATCAAGAACTACGCCCGCCTGGACTTCGGTGACAGTTTCTTCCGCGACGCCAAGGTCATTGACCTGATCAAGGAAAAGATGCCCGTGTCCATCTCCCTCGGGCTATGGAGCACACTGATCATGTACCTGGTGTCCATCCCCCTGGGGATCGCCAAGGCGACGCGGCACGGCAGTCATTTCGATGTGTGGACCAGTTCGGCGATCATCGTCGGCTATGCGATCCCGTCGTTCCTGTTTGCCATCCTGTTGATCGTGGTGTTTGCCGGCGGCAGCTATTTCGACTGGTTCCCGCTGCGTGGGCTGACATCCAACAACTTTGATGAACTGACCCTGGGCGGCAAGATCCTCGACTATTTCTGGCACCTGGCCTTGCCAGTGACCGCGCTGGTGATCGGCAACTTCGCCACCATGACGCTGCTGACGAAGAACAGCTTCCTCGATGAAATCAACAAGCAGTATGTGGTTACCGCCAAGGCCAAGGGCCTGACCCGCAACCGCGTGCTGTATGGCCATGTGTTTCGCAACGCAATGTTGTTGGTGATCGCCGGCTTTCCTTCGGCCTTCATTGGCATTTTCTTCACCGGCTCGCTGCTGGTGGAAGTGATCTTCTCCCTCGACGGCCTGGGCCTGATGAGTTTCGAAGCCGCGATCAACCGCGACTACCCCGTGGTATTCGGCACACTGTTCATCTTCACCTTGCTGGGGCTGGTGGTGAAATTGATTGGCGACCTGACCTACACCTTCGTCGATCCGCGCATCGATTTCGAAAGCCGGGAGCATTGAGATGAACCTGTCCCCTCTCAATCGCCGCCGTTTCGAACTGTTCAAGGCCAACAAGCGCGGCTGGTGGTCGCTGTGGCTGTTCCTGGTGCTGTTCGTGCTGAGCCTCGGCGCCGAGCTGATCGCCAACGACAAACCGCTGGTGGTGCATTACGACGGCGGCTGGTATTTCCCGGCCCTAAAGCGCTACCCCGAGACCACCTTTGGCGGCGAATTCCCGCTGGAGGCCAACTACAAGAGCCCGTACATCCGTGAGCTGCTGGCCGCCAAGGACGCCTGGGTGGTGTGGGCACCGATTCCGTTCAGCTACCAGAGCATCAACTACGACCTGAAAGTCCCGGCACCGGCGCCGCCCTCCTCGGTGAACTGGCTCGGTACCGATGACCAGGGGCGCGATGTGCTGGCGCGGGTGATCTACGGTTTTCGTATCTCGGTGCTGTTTGCCCTGACGCTGACGGTGCTCAGCTCGATCATCGGGGTGATCGCCGGTGCCCTGCAGGGTTTCTACGGTGGCTGGGTGGACCTGGCCGGCCAGCGCTTCCTGGAGATCTGGTCCGGGTTGCCGGTGCTGTACCTGCTGATCATCCTCGCCAGTTTCGTCCAGCCCAATTTCTGGTGGCTACTGGGCATCATGCTGCTGTTTTCCTGGATGAGCCTGGTGGACGTCGTGCGCGCCGAGTTCCTGCGCGGCCGCAATCTGGAATACGTGCGCGCCGCTCGGGCATTGGGCATGCAGAACGGCGCGATCATGTTCCGCCACATCCTGCCCAACGCCATGGTCTCGACCATGACGTTCATGCCGTTCATCCTCACCGGCGCCATCGGCACCCTCACCGCCCTGGATTTCCTCGGCTTCGGCCTGCCGGCGGGCGCGCCTTCCCTGGGCGAGCTGGTAGCCCAGGGCAAGTCCAACCTCCAGGCGCCGTGGCTGGGCATCAGCGCGTTCGCCGTACTGGCGATCATGCTGAGCCTGCTGGTGTTCATCGGCGAGTCCGCTCGCGATGCCTTCGATCCGAGGAAGTGAAATGAACCAGGACAATCTGATCGAAGTACGCGACCTGGCGGTGGAGTTCGTCGTCGGCGAACGCCGCCAGCGGGTGGTCGAAGGCGTCAGCTTCGACATCAAGCGAGGCGAAACCCTGGCCCTGGTGGGCGAAAGCGGTTCGGGCAAGTCCGTGACGGCCCACTCCATCCTGCGCTTGCTGCCCTATCCGCTGGCCCATCATCCCACCGGAACCATCCAGTACGCGGGCCAGGACCTATTGGGCCTGAAGGAAAAAACCATCCGCCATATTCGCGGCAACCGGATCGCGATGATTTTCCAAGAGCCGATGACGTCGCTGAATCCCTTGCACTGCATCGAAAAACAGCTCAACGAAGTGCTCGGCATCCACAAGGGCCTGACTGGCAAGGTCGCTACCCGCCGCTCCCTTGAACTGTTGGAGCTGGTCGGCATTCCTGATCCGCACAAGCGCCTCAAGGCCCTGCCCCATGAACTGTCCGGTGGCCAGCGGCAACGGGTGATGATCGCCATGGCCTTGGCCAATGAGCCGGAACTGCTGATCGCCGACGAACCGACCACCGCGCTGGACGTCACCGTGCAGCTGAAAATCCTCGAACTGCTCAAGGATTTGCAGGCACGCCTGGGCATGTCGCTGCTGCTTATCAGCCACGATTTGAACCTGGTGCGAAGAATTGCGCACCGCGTATGTGTCATGCAGCGCGGTTGCATCGTCGAACAGGCATCGTGCGCAGAGTTGTTCCGCGCGCCGCAACATCCGTACACTCGGGAATTACTGGCCGCCGAGCCCAGCGGCAACCCGGCAAACAACGTCGTCGGCCCGCCGCTGTTGCAGGTCGAGGACCTTAAAGTCTGGTTCCCGATCAAGAAAGGCGTGTTCAAGCGTACGGTGGATTACATCAAGGCGGTGGACGGAATCCGCTTCAGCCTGCCCCAGGGCCAGACCTTGGGCATCGTCGGCGAAAGTGGTTCCGGAAAGTCGACCCTGGGGCTGGCGATCTTGCGGTTGATCGGCAGCCAGGGCGCGATCCGCTTCGAGGGCCAGCAGCTTGACTGCCTGTCACAGCAGCAGGTCCGGCCGCTGCGCCGGGAGATGCAAGTGGTGTTTCAGGACCCGTTCGGCAGCCTGAGCCCACGGATGTGTGTGAGCCAGATCGTCGGCGAAGGGTTGCGGATCCACAAGATCGGCACCCCGGCAGAACAGGAACAAGCGATAATCGCGGCATTGAAGGAGGTAGGCCTGGACCCGGAAACCCGGAACCGCTACCCCCATGAATTTTCCGGAGGGCAACGGCAGCGCATCGCCATTGCCCGGGCCCTGGTGCTCAAGCCGGCGTTGATTCTGCTGGATGAGCCGACGTCGGCCCTGGACCGTACCGTGCAACGCCAGGTGGTGGAGCTGTTGCGGTCGCTGCAAACCAAGTACAACCTGACGTACCTGTTTATCAGCCATGACCTGGCTGTCGTCAAAGCGCTGAGCCACCAGCTGATGGTGGTCAAGCATGGCCAAGTGGTCGAACAAGGTGATGCCCGCAGCATATTCGCCGCGCCGCAACACCCCTATACACAGCAGTTGCTGGAGGCCGCCTTCCTGGCCCCAACAACTGCCGAATAACCTGAAAGAGGAGCAACACATGGGTTTTCTCGCCGGTAAGCGCGTACTGATCGTCGGTGTCGCCAGCAAGCTGTCCATCGCATCCGGCATCGCTGCCGCCATGCATCGCGAGGGCGCTGAGCTTGCCTTCACTTATCAGAACGACAAACTCAAGGGTCGTGTCGAAGAGTTCGCGCAAGGCTGGGGTTCGAGCCCGGAGCTGTGCTTCCCATGCGACGTGGCCAGCGATGAAGAAATCGCCAAGGTCTTCGAAGAACTGAGCAAGAAGTGGGATGGCCTGGACTGCATCGTGCACTCCGTGGGCTTCGCCCCGGGCGACCAGTTGGACGGCGACTTCACCGAAGCCACCACCCGCGAAGGCTTCCGCATCGCCCACGACATCAGCGCCTACAGCTTCGTGGCCCTGGCCAAAGCCGGCCGTGAAATGATGAAAGGCCGCAACGGCAGCCTGCTGACCCTGTCGTACCTGGGCGCCGAGCGCACCATGCCGAACTACAACGTCATGGGGATGGCCAAGGCCTCCCTGGAAGCGGGCGTTCGCTACCTGGCCGGCTCCCTGGGCCCGGACGGCACCCGCGTGAACTGCGTATCGGCCGGCCCGATCCGCACCCTCGCCGCTTCCGGCATCAAGAATTTCCGCAAGATGCTGGCCGCCAACGAAGCGCAAACCCCGCTGCGTCGCAACGTCACCATCGAAGAAGTCGGCAACGCCGGCGCCTTCCTGTGCTCTGACCTGGCGTCGGGCATCAGCGGTGAAATCATGTACGTGGACGGCGGCTTCAACACCACCGCCATGGGCAACATCGAAGAATAATCTTCGCGTTGCAACAAAAACGCCGCTTGGCCTGGAAAGGTCAAGCGGCGTTTTTTTTGCTCTGCACATTATCTGTGGAACGAACTTGCAACCCCGTCCAGACCCGCACCGATCTCGAACGGGCATTTTTGGGCGCAGGCGAATACACTCAGGCACAGCCAACAAAACAGGACATCGATCGATGAAGCCCGCCAACCATGACGCTGCCCCACGTTTCTGGCACGACGCGGCGCTGCCTTTCATCGAAGCCCGGGCCATCGCCGATGGGCGCAAGGTCTGTTATTCGCGTCACTCCCACGACCATTTCTCGATCGGTGCGATCACTGCCGGGCGCAGCACGTATCTGCATGAGCAGTCGAGCTTCCAGGTCGAGGGTGGCACGGTGGTGCTGATGAATCCTGGCGACGTCCACGCCTGCAATCCCATCGACAATCAACCCTGGTCCTACGTGATGCTGTATGTCGATACCCAATGGCTAAGGGACCTGCAACGGCGGATCGGCTTTGATCCGTCCATGGAGTTCCAGGCGTTCGACACCACCCACAGCCGCGATGCCGCGCTTTTCTCCGGCCTGTGCGAGCTCTACGAAATACTGGTGGATGAACAGGTCGATACCCGCGCCAAAAAAGATGCCGTCGAGGCGTTTTTCACCGACCTCCAGCATCGGCTCAATCCGGCCGGGCGCCCGGACCGGGGCAGTCACCCTGCTTTGATGCGGGCCGCGCAGTTCATCCATGACCATTGCACCGAAGCCCTCAAGCTCGAGGATATCTGCGCGTTTGCACAGCTCTCGCCGTCCTACTTGAGCCGGGCCTTCAAGCGTCACTACGGTATGACGCCCCACGCTTTCCTGATCAATCGCCGGATCCAATTCGCCCGTCGCCAATTGCGCGAGGGCAAGTTGATTGCCGATGTCGCGCTGCAAAGCGGTTTTGCCGACCAGGCGCATTTCCAACGGGCATTCAAGCAACACCTGGCCGCCACGCCCGGGCAATACCGAGGCTGACACTGCCTCGCCCCGACAGCGCTCCAACCCCAAGGACGGGTTGCTCACGGCAACAACAGATACACCGCGCTCGCCACCAGCAACGCCGCCATGGCCCGATTGAACAGGCGCATGGTCACCGGATTCCCCAGCCAGGTACGCAGGAAGCTGCCGGCGTATGCCCAGCAGCCCACGGACAGGTAGCAGATCACCAAATAGATCGCCGCGAACTGCCACACCAGCGATGCCTCGCCATCGGCGACGAAAGCGCCCATCCCCGCCACGCAGGCCAGCCAGGCCTTGGGGTTGAGCCACTGCATCAGTGCGCCGTAGATCATCGACGGCGCGCGCCCTTCGTCCCGCTCACCCAGCTCGCCGTTGTCCATCGCCAGCTTCCAGGCCATGAACAACAGGAACGCCACCCCCGCCAGTTGCACCACGCGGGTGAGCCCCGGCCAGCGCTGCAAGACTTCGTGCAACCCCAACCCCATCAAGACCAGCAGCAGGACAAACCCCAGGGTGGCGCCGGCGACGTGGCGCAAGGTGGCGCGCAAACCGTACCGAGCGCCGGAACTGAGGGCCACGATATTGACCGGGCCCGGCGTAATGGACGCGACCAGCGCAAAGGTCGCCATGGATAATATCAAGCTCATCACATATCTTCTTCGTTTGAGGAAAGAGGCCCCAAGTTAAACGGGTTGCCCGCACGGGTATTGAAGAAAACTGCCTTCGTCATCAAGCACGCCCGCTTCTTTTTTTACGCAAACTTTACGCGCTGACCGACTCGCCAAATCGATACTGTGCAGCTTTTGAATCAGGCGTTATCCATGTCCATAGCGGTTCTGCGTCTCATCGGTTTCATCCTTGGGATTTTCCTGATCACCCTCGCGGTCAGCATGGCGATTCCGCTGTTCACGCTGATGTTCTACGAGCGCAACGATGACTTGTCGGCGTTTCTCTGGTCGAGCCTGATCACTTTTGTCTGCGGTGTGGCACTGGTCGCCCGTGGAAGACCGGAACAGGCCCAGATGCGGCCCCGGGAAATGTACCTGCTGACCACCGCCAGTTGGGTATTCGTCTGTGCGTTCGCCGCCCTGCCAATGGTGCTCATTCAGCACATCAGCTACACCGATGCGTTTTTCGAGACCATGTCCGGCATCACTACCACCGGCTCGACCATCCTGACCGGTTTGGACACGGCATCGCCCGGCCTGTTGATATGGCGCTCGATGCTGCACTGGCTCGGTGGAATCGGCTTTATCGGCATGGCCGTGGCGGTCCTGCCGTTATTGCGGGTCGGTGGCATGCGGCTGTTCCAGACCGAATCTTCGGATTGGTCGGAGAAAGTCACGCCGCGCTCGCATGTCGCGGCCAACTACATCCTGTGGATCTACGTAGGCTTGACCGCGCTCTCGACGTTGGCGCTGTGGCTTGCCGGCATGACGCCTTTCGAGGCGATCAACCATGCGATGTCGCTGATTTCCACCGGAGGATTCTCCACCTCCGATGCGTCCCTCGCCCATTGGCCGCAACCGGCGGTCCATTGGGTGTCGGTGGTGGTCATGATGGCGGGGTCGCTGCCCTACACGCTGTATGTGGCGACATTGCGAGGCCACCGGCGCGCCTTGCTCAAGGACCAGCAAGTCAGGGGGTTCATAGGCTTTCTGGTGGTCACCTGGCTCGCGGTCGGCACCTGGCTGAGCCTGAACAGCGACCATGCATGGTGGGACGCGGTCCGTATCGTCGCGGTCAACGTCACCTCCGTGGTCACAACCACTGGCGTGGCCCTGGGGGACTACACGTTGTGGGGCAGCTTCGCCCTGTTGCTGTTCTTTTACCTGACGTTCGTCGGCGGCTGTTCGGGGTCCACGGCCGGGGGCCTGAAGATCTTTCGGTTTCAGGTCGCCAAGGTCCTGTTGATGGGCAGCTTGAAGCAACTGATCCACCCCCGGGCGGTGATCCAGAAGAAGTACAACAATCACCCCATCGACGAGGAAATCGTTCGCTCGCTGCTGACGTTTTCGTTCTTCTTCGCGATCACCATCGGCGCCATCGCCCTGGGCCTCGCGCTGATCGGCCTGGATTGGACGACCGCCTTGACCGGCGCCGCCACCGCCGTGTGCAACGTCGGCCCGGGCCTGGGCAATATCATTGGCCCGGCCGGCAACTTCTCGACCCTGCCGGACGCGGCGAAATGGCTGCTGACCCTCGGCATGCTGCTGGGACGCCTGGAGATCCTGACGGTGCTGGTGTTGTTCACGCCAGTGTTCTGGAAATATTGATATCGGCAAATTCACTGTCGATTTTTCGGTGGAGGGCTTGGGGCCACGGTTCTATGCTCCTCCCATGAACCTACAAGACTCGCTGCTCCCGCCCCACGCCGAAATGGTCCGCGCCATGCTCGAACGAGACACCGCCTACGAGGGGGTGTTTTTCACCGCGGTCAAGACCACCGGCATTTTCTGTCGTCCCAGCTGCACGGCACGCAAGCCGAAGCCGGAGAACGTGGAGTTCTTCGCCCACGCCGACGAGGCCATGTCGGCCGGCTATCGAGCCTGCCTGCGCTGCAAGCCATTGGATGCCGCGGCCATCGCACCGGCCTGGATCCAGGCGCTGCTCAAAGCCGTGGATGCCGGGCCCGACGTGCGCTGGACCGATGCGCTGCTGCACGAACAGGGCATCGAACCGCTGAAGCTGCGCCGCTGGTTCAAACAGCATTTCGGCATGACTTTTCACGCCTACCTTCGGACCCGGCGCCTGGGCATCGCCTTGGGCGGAATCAAGAAAGGCGCCTCGATCGACAACGCCGCGTTCGATTCCGGCTATGAATCCCTGAGCGGTTTTCGTGATGCGTTCGTGAAGTCTTTTCATATCACCCCCGGCCGCGCCGGCCTCAGCGAACCGTTGCTGTTCACCCGACTGACAACCCCTCTGGGGCCGATGCTGGCCATGGCCGAACGTCGCGGACTGGTGCTGCTGGAATTTCTCGACCGCCCGGCCTTGACCAAAGAATTGGAAGAACTGCAGCAACGCTACGGCTACACGGTCGCCCCGGGGCATAACGCTCATTTGCAACAGATCGAAACCGAACTGGCGGATTATTTCGCCGGCAAACAAACGATTTTCCACGTGCCGCTGCACATGCCTGGCAGTGCCTTTGCAGTCCGGGTCTGGGCCGAACTGCAAAAGATCCCCTATGGCGAAACCCGCAGCTACGGCGCCGTCGCCTGCGCCCTGGGCAGCCCTGGCGCCAGCCGCGCCGTGGGCTTGGCCAACGGGCAGAATCGCCTGGCGATCGTCATTCCCTGCCATCGGGTGATCGGCGCGGACGGCGCGCTGACCGGTTACGGTGGCGGCCAGCCGCGCAAGGCGTTTCTGTTGCGGCTGGAAAAAGCCGCGGTGCAGGTTTCGTTGCCCTTGGCGTTTTGATCAGCCCCGAACAGAGATCCGGATGAGCACGCCTTACGACGAAGCGAGTACTTTCCTGGCCAATCTTGACGAAGACTGGCGGCGTCACATCGCGTCCGTCGGCCCGTGCCTGCTGCAACCCAAGCCGGCCCGCGATCCCTATGAAGCACTGGTGCGGGCGATTGCCTACCAACAACTGCACGCCAAGGCCGGGGACGCCATTCTCGGGCGGCTTGTCGCGCTGTTTGCCCCCGCCGCGTTTCCCGCCCCCGAACAACTGTTGGCAACAGACAGCACGCTACTGCGCAGTTGCGGATTCTCCGCGAGCAAGCTCGCGACCCTCCAGGGCATCGCCCAGGCGACACTGGATGGGATCGTGCCGGATTACGCCACGGCCCGGGCCATGGACGATGAAGCACTGATCGAGCGCCTGGTCAGCCTGCGCGGCGTCGGGCGCTGGACCGTGGAGATGCTGTTGATCTACAGCCTGGAACGAGTGGATGTCTTGCCGGCGGATGACTTTGGGGTTCGCGAAGGATATCGACGGCTAAAAGGTCTGGAGACTCAGCCGAATCGCCGGCAGATCATCGCTATCGGCCAGGCCTGGAGTCCTTATCGGACGGTGGCGGCTTGGTATTTGTGGCGGGTGCCCAAAATCAAGTCCGCATGATCGTTCATCGCCGGCAAGCTCTTCCACTGACGTCGGCGCATCAACTCAAAAGTTGAGAACATCACCCCATCGAGGTTGTCCAGATTATTCAGTCCCTAACCGAAGGTTCCCCCATGCACCTCGAAGGATCCTGCCACTGCGGCGCCGTTTCGTTCAGCCTGGACAGCACCCATCCCTACCCTTACCAGCGCTGCTATTGCTCGATCTGTCGCAAGACCATGGGCGGCGGCGGTTTTGCGGTCAACCTGGGGGGCGATGCGAAGAGTCTCAAGGTGCAAGGCCGCAAGCACATCACGGTCTACCATGCGCGACTCAAGGATGAAGGCGATAAACGCGCCCATCGCAGCAGCGCCGAACGGCATTTCTGTTCGCTTTGCGGTTCGGGGTTGTGGTTGTTCAGCCCCGAGTGGCCGGAGCTGATCCATCCGTTTGCCTCAGCCATCGACACGCCGTTGCCGGTACCGCCGGAGCACACCCACCTGATGCTGGGTTCCAAGGCGCCGTGGGTGGAAGTCGAGGCGCATCCGGGCGACCAGCAGTTCGAGGTATATCCCGAGGAATCGATTGCCCAGTGGCATGAACGGTTGGGTTTGACCCGTTAGGCCGGCACGCCGCTGTGGAACCGGAACTCCCCATCCGGCGACTCGATCAGCTCGCGCTCGGCCTCGCGAACCTTGTCGATCACCTGGGCGATGTCCTTGGCGTCTCCATACTGATAAGCCAGCTTCAGATAACCCTGGAAGTGCCGGGCCTCACTTTTCAGCAAGCCGAAATAGAATTTGCCGAGTTCCTCGTCCAGATGCGGCACCAGCGCCTCGAATCGCTCGCAGCTGCGGGCTTCGATGAAGGCGCCGACCACCAGGGTGTCCACCAGTTTCACCGGCTCGTGGCTGCGCACCACTTTGCGCAAGCCCGAGGCATAGCGCCCGGCAGAGAGCTGGCGAAGACCTACCTTGCGTTTTTTCATCAGGCGCATGACCTGCTCATGATGCACCAGCTCTTCCCGGGCCAGGCGCGACATCATGTTGATCAAATCTACATGGGAATGGTACTTGGCGATCAGGCTCAGGGCGGTGCTGGCGGCCTTGAACTCGCAGTTCTTGTGGTCGATCAGCAGCGTTTCCTGATCGGCCAGCGCAGCCTGGACCCAGGCATCGGGGGTGCGGCAGCCGAGGAACTCGTGAATTTCGGGAAGGATCATGGGGCTCACGGAAAAGGTAGTCGAGCAAAGGGCGCCGATTATACCGGCCTGCCTCCAGACCACCAGTCACACCGATTGATATGCATCAAGTCGACGCGCCATCCATAGCAACTATAGTTGAGCAACGCCATGCCTCTTTATTGCTGGAGACGCCGATCATGCAAGCCATTCGCAGCATCCTGGTGGTCATCGAACCCGAACATTCGGAAAGCCTTGCGCTCAAGCGCGCCAAATTGATCGCCGGAGTAACCCAGGCTCATCTGCATCTGCTGGCATGCGACAAACACCACGATCATGCCGGCCTGCTCAGCGTGCTGAAAAGCGCATTGCTGGCCGACGGCTATAGCGTCACCACCGAACAGGCCTGGAACGAAAGCCTCTACGAAACCATCATCGACGTGCAGCAGGCCGAAGGCTGTGGCCTGGTCATCAAGCAACACTTCCCGGACAGCCCATTGAAAAAAGCCCTGCTGACCCCGGCGGACTGGAAGTTGCTGCGCCATTGCCCGACTCCGGTGCTGCTGGTCAAGACGTGCGGTTCCTGGAAAGACCGGGTCATCCTGGCGGCAGTCGATGTCGGCAATGCCGATGGCGAGCATCGTCACCTGCACTCGACCATCATCGATCACGGCTATGACATTGCCCTCCTGGCCAAGGCGCACCTGCATGTAATCAGCGCCCACCCGTCACCGATGCTCTCGTCGGCCGACCCGACCTTCCAGCTCAAGGAAACCATCGAAGCGCGTTATCGCGAACAATGCCGGGCGTTCCAGGCCGAGTTCGACATCGATGACCAGCATCTGCACATCCAGGAAGGCCCGGCGGACGTATTGATTCCCTACATGGCCCACAAGCTTCAGGCCGCGGTCACCGTGATTGGCACCGTGGCGCGCTCCGGCTTGTCAGGCGTGTTGATCGGCAATACCGCCGAAGCCGTGCTCGATGCGCTGGAAAGCGATGTGCTGGTGCTCAAGCCACAGGAAGTCGAAGACCACCTGGTAGAGTTGGCGTACAAGGGTTGAGGCTTTGTGGATTCAGCCGAGTTTCCGTGGCGAGGGAGCTTGCTCCCTCGCCACAAAAGCTATCTGGTCCGAATGACAGGCTGTCAGCCGTCCATCGCATCCTTGAGGAACCCCGGCGCGATATAACGTTGGTAATGCGCTTCGGACAGGAGGAAGAATTCCCGATCAATGGCATCTCGCAGGTCCGGCAGGTCCCAATCGCGAAACTCCGGCAACAGGACCATGCCGTACGCTTCCAGGTTATTGATCACCCGCGCGCCCCGGGCGATCAGTTGATAGGCCCAGCAATATTCCGATTGGTGCGGCACGAAGCGGATCTTGCGCGCCTCCAGTTGCTGACGCAGCAACGCCGGGTCGAAAACCTCCAGCTTCGCCACCATTACCTGCACCAGCAGTTGCTCGAGCCGCATCCACACCGCGCGTTTTTCTTCCTCGTTGTAGCCGTTCCAGTGGATCACTTCATGGTGGAACCGCTTGCAGCCACGGCAGACCAGGTCACCGTAGACAGTGGAACAGAGGCCGACGCAGGGGGTCTTGATGAGCTGGTTGGGCATAAGGCAACGCACACGCAAAAACAGGACAGACGGGCATGTTAGCCCTTTGTCTAAGATTGATCACCCCTCAAACCTGGAAGCCCAACTTACCTTTAATTTTTTTTTCCCGTAGAATCAGCCAGCCTTTTAAGGCGCCAATGTCCGTTAGAAGCTGTTTTCAAAGCGTCACGAGCACAGTCGTTCCTTCAGAGCGGTGTTGGCGAAGGGTCTTTCCAGCGGGGAAAGCCCAACGCCAACCCTCATCAGCTCCCCGTTCTGCAGGCGTAAAACTTTGAAAGCAGCTTCTGTGAGGAACTCCGTCAACTCTGGCGTGGAGGCCCAAAAAGCCCCTGTCGCGCATGAGTGCCGTGAGTTTCTGGATGAGCGTCCCGGACACCCATTTGGGACCACTGATGAGGGTAATAACTGTGCTTGAAGCCTACCGCAAACATATCGAAGAGCGTGCAGCCCTGGGTATCGTTCCCCAGCCGCTTAACGCCGAACAAACCGCAGGCCTGATCGAGCTGCTGAAGAATCCTCCGGCTGGCGAAGAAGCCTTCCTCGTTGACCTGATCACCAATCGTGTTCCGCCAGGCGTCGACGAAGCCGCCTACGTCAAGGCCGGCTTCCTGTCCGCCCTGGCCAAGGGCCAGGCCCAATCCCCTCTGCTGGACAAGAAGCGCGCTGTAGAACTGCTCGGCACCATGCAGGGTGGCTACAACATCGTGACCCTGGTCGAGCTGCTGGACGACGCCGAGCTGGCGCCAGTCGCCGCCGAAGAACTCAAGCACACCCTGCTGATGTTCGACGCCTTCCACGACGTGGCTGAAAAAGCCAAGAACGGCAACGTTCACGCCAAGGCCGTGCTGCAATCCTGGGCTGACGGCGAGTGGTTCAAGAAGCGCCCGGTGCTGGCCGACAAGATCAGCCTGCGCGTGTTCAAGGTCACCGGCGAAACCAACACCGACGACCTGTCCCCTGCCCCGGACGCCTGGTCGCGTCCTGACATCCCGCTGCACGCCCTCGCCATGCTGAAAATGGCCCGTGACGGCATCGTTCCGGACGAGCAAGGCAAGACCGGCCCGATGAAGCAGATCGAAGAAATGCGCGGCCAGGGCTTCCCGATCGCCTACGTCGGCGACGTGGTGGGTACCGGCTCCTCGCGTAAATCGGCCACCAACTCGGTGCTGTGGTTCTTCGGCGACGACATTCCCTACGTGCCGAACAAGCGCGCAGGCGGTTTCTGCTTCGGCAGCAAGATCGCACCGATCTTTTACAACACCATGGAAGATGCCGGGGCACTGCCGATCGAGTTCGACGTGTCGAACATGAACATGGGCGACGTGATCGACCTGTACCCGCACGCCGGCAAAGTCTGCAAGCACGGCACCGACGAAGTCATCACCACCTTCGAAATGAAGACCCCGGTGCTGTTGGACGAAGTCCGCGCTGGTGGCCGCATTCCGCTGATCATCGGCCGTGGCCTGACCGAGAAGGCTCGCGCCGAACTGGGCCTGCCACCGTTCGACCTGTTCAAGAAGCCTGAAGCGCCTGCTGAAAGCACCAAGGGTTTCACCCTGGCGCAGAAGATGGTCGGCAAGGCTTGCGGCCTGGCAGAAGGCCAAGGCGTTCGTCCTGGCACCTACTGCGAACCGAAAATGACCACCGTGGGTTCCCAGGACACCACAGGTCCCATGACCCGTGACGAACTGAAAGACCTGGCGTGCCTGGGCTTCTCGGCTGACCTGGTGATGCAGTCCTTCTGCCACACCGCGGCCTATCCGAAGCCGATCGACGTCACCACCCACCACACCCTGCCTGACTTCATCATGACCCGCGGCGGCGTTTCCCTGCGTCCGGGCGACGGCATCATCCACTCGTGGCTCAACCGCATGCTGCTGCCAGACACCGTGGGCACCGGTGGCGACTCGCACACCCGTTTCCCAATGGGCATCTCGTTCCCGGCCGGTTCCGGCCTGGTCGCGTTCGCCGCTGCCACCGGCGTCATGCCGCTGGACATGCCGGAATCGATCCTGGTGCGCTTCAAAGGCAAGATGAAACCTGGCATCACCCTGCGTGACCTGGTTCATGCCATTCCTTACTTCGCTATCCAGAACGGTCTGCTGACCGTCGAGAAGAAAGGCAAGAAAAACGCCTTCTCCGGCCGCATCCTGGAAATCGAAGGCCTGGAAGGCTTGACCCTGGAGCAGGCGTTCGAGTTGTCCGACGCCTCGGCCGAACGTTCGGCTGCCGGTTGCACCATCAAGCTGTCGAAAGAGTCGATCACCGAGTACCTGCAGTCCAACATCACCCTGCTGCGCTGGATGATCGGCGAAGGCTACGGCGATGCGCGTACCCTGGAACGTCGCGCCCAAGCGATGGAAGCCTGGATCGCCAACCCGCAACTGATGGAAGCCGATGCCGACGCCGAATACGCCGAAGTCATCGAAATCGATCTGGCCGACATCAGCGAGCCTGTGCTCTGCGCGCCGAACGACCCGGACGACGCCCGTCTGCTGTCCAGCGTTGCTGGCGAGAAGATCGACGAAGTGTTCATCGGTTCGTGCATGACCAACATCGGTCACTTCCGCGCTGCCGGTAAACTGCTGGATCAGGTCAAGGGTCAGCTGCCAACCCGTCTGTGGCTGTCGCCACCGACCAAGATGGACGCTCACCAACTGACCGAAGAAGGCTACTACGGCATCTACGGCAAGGCCGGTGCTCGGATGGAAATGCCAGGCTGCTCGCTGTGCATGGGTAACCAGGCACGCGTCGAGCCGAACTCCACCGTGGTGTCGACTTCGACCCGTAACTTCCCGAACCGTCTGGGTGACGGCGCGAATGTCTATCTGGCCTCGGCCGAACTGGCATCCGTAGCGTCCATCCTGGGTCGCCTGCCGACCGTCGAGGAGTACATGGAATACGCCGGCAAGATCGACAGCATGGCAGCGGACGTGTACCGCTACCTGAGCTTCGACCAGATCGCCGAGTTCCGTGAAGCGGCTGCAAACGCCAACATCCCGGTCGTCCAAGCGTAACGCTTAAGACGCCCGCCTAAAAACGCCGTCCCTCTCACGAGGGGCGGCGTTTTTTTATGCCTGGGATTTGATGAAAGCTGACTCGCCGCTTTCGCCGGAACGCCGCCCGGAGCAAGCTTGCTCCCACAAAAAAAGGTCAGGCCAAGAGGGAATAGACCAACGCAGTAATCGCCACCAAACCCACCGCTACCACAAAGACATTCGACGCTTGTCCGCGATAACGAGCCATGGCCGGGACCTTGCGGATGGCGTACATCGGCATCAGGAACAGAATCGCCGCGATCACCGGGCCGCCCAGGGTTTCGATCATGCCCAGGATGCTTGGGTTGAGAGTGGCGACAACCCAACACACCACCAGCATGAACGCTGCCGTGAGGCGGTCCAGGGTCTTGGGGGCTGGGCGGCGGCCGCTCTTGACGATCAAGCCCTTGAGGCCTTCGCTGGCGCCGATGTAATGCCCGAGGAAGGATTTGGCGATCGCCACGAAAGCAATCAACGGCGCCGCGAAGGCGATGGTCGGGTTGCTGAAGTGGTTGGCCAGGTACGACAGGATCGACAGGTTCTGCGCCTTGGCCTCGGCCAGTTGTGCCGGGGACAGGGTCAGCACGCAGCTGAACACGAAGAACAGCACCATTACGACCATCAGCACATGGGCGCGCGACAGGATCTGCGCACTGCGCTTTTCAGCGTCATTGCCGTAGCGGCGTTTCTGGTCCACTGCGAATGCCGAGATGATCGGCGAATGGTTGAATGAGAACACCATCACCGGAATCGCCAGCCACAAGGTATGCAGCAACGCCGAAGGCTGCGGCACCGTCGACGCCGCGCTCAGGATCCCGCCGTTCCAATGGGGCACCAGGAACACCGCCAGAAACAACAGCGCCACGATAAAGGGATAGACCATCAGGCTCATGGCCTTGACGATGACCTGCTCGCCGCAGCGGACCACGGCCAGCAGGCCGAGGATGAGCATCAGCGACAACAAGGCCCGGGGCGGCGGCTGCACGTGCAGCTGGTGCTCCAGGAAACTGCCGACCGTGTTGGTCAGCGCCACGCTGTAGATCAGCAAGATCGGGAAGATGGCGAAGAAGTACAACAGCGTGATCAGCGCACCGGCCTTGATACCGAAATGCTCCTCCACCACCTCGGTGATGTCCGCGCCGTCGCGGCCGGACAATACAAAACGGGTCAAGCCCCGATGCGCATAGAACGTCATGGGGAACGCCAGCACCGCCAGCACCAGTAGCGGCCAGAAACCGCCAAGGCCGGCATTGATCGGTAAGAACAGCGTGCCGGCACCAATGGCGGTGCCAAACAGGCCCAGCATCCAGGTCGTGTCTTGGCGACTCCATTGGCTGAGGGTGGCTGGGGCTGTCGTTTCAAAGCGCTCTTCGACGCTGTTGGCCTGATCATTCATCCGGTCGGATCTCCGCTTTCCGGTCACATGCACCCGGCCGGGACGAGTCGGAAAAACCCGACAGGCAGCGCCCCTGGCCGAAACAGGGGCGCGATTGTCCGGGATTAACGAGCAGAAGCAAAGACTTAGCTGAGGAGCGGTTCTGCGGAGCAGCGTTTTCCAGTTCGCCCCCACAAGAACAGCGCAGCAGGACAAATGATCATAAAAAAGCCCAGGCCATCCCTCCCGCCGGCTCCTACAATCAGGTTGAATATCGATGATCGAAAAGCGCCTACAGGAGCCCAGCATGACCGCAACCGTTCTGGTACTGGTTGAAACCGTCAACGAATACCTGCCAATCCTGGAGCGCCAGGGTTATCACTTGGAATTGGCGCCCACGCCCGCCGAACGCAAGACAGCGATTTTCGAACACGGCGACCGGTTCAGCGTGGTGTTGACCCGTGGCCCCCTCGGTTTGACGGCTGAAGAAATGACGGCTTTGCCCAACCTCAGGATCATCTGTGTAATCGGCGCCGGTTATGAGCAAGTGGACCTGCAAGCCGCCAGCGAGCGAGGCATCGTCGTCACCAACGGTGCCGGGGTCAATGCCTCCTCGGTGGCCGACCATGCCATGGCGTTGTTGCTGGCGTTGGTGCGCGATGTGCCTCGATCCGACGCGGCCCTGCGCCGTGGCGAGTGGCCGCGAACCATGCGCCCTTCCCTCGCGGGCAAGCACCTGGGCATCCTGGGGCTCGGCGCCGTGGGCATGGCCATTGCCAAGCGGGCCGCCCTCGGTTTCGACATGCAGGTCAGCTACCACAACCGTCGCGTGCGCAGCGATGTTCCCTACGCCTTCTGCGCCACCCCCACCGAGCTCGCCAGGGTGTCGGATTTCCTGATTGTCGCCACGCCCGGAGGCCTGGACACCCGCCAATTGATCAACAAGCAAGCCCTCGATGCCCTGGGGCCCCACGGTTTCTTGGTGAATATCGCCCGGGCCAGCGTGGTCGCCACGACCGAACTCATCAGCGCCCTTGAACACCGGCGAATTGCCGGGGCTGCGCTGGATGTGTTCGATCACGAGCCCGAAGTGCCTGACGCCCTGAAACACTTGCCCAATGTCGTGCTCACGCCTCACGTGGCCGGCCTGTCGCCGGAAGCGACACGCGCCACGGTGGAGTTAGTGGGTGAGAACCTGAACGCGTTCTTTTCCGGCAAGCCGGTGCTGACGCCAGTGCAGCTACCCGATGCGCAGGCTTGCGTTGACCGGTAGGCCAGACGCAACCACGGCTCATCAAATCCGCTGATCACCCAGCAACACGCTAACCTATAAGACCCCGGCGTGCTTGTGACGGCTGTCGCACGCCATTAGATTAGCCAATGATCGATGGCCTCCAAAATAAGCAGAAGGGATAAGCATGGCAGTTACTGATCAGTCCACCCGCGTGCGCGACGGTGAAGAACTCGATGCCAACCTGATCGACCCGTACCTCAAGGCCCACATTCCTGGCTTGACCGGCACGCCGGTGATCAGCCAGTTTCCCGGTGGCGCGTCAAACCTGACGTACCTGCTCGAATACCCTGAACAGGAGTTCGTCCTGCGCCGGCCCCCGTTCGGTCACAAGGCTAAATCGGCCCACGACATGGGCCGTGAGTTCCGCATCCTCAATCAATTGCGTGAAGGTTTTCCGTACTGCCCGAAAGCCTACGTCCATTGCACCGACGAGTCGGTGATGGGCGCCGAGTTTTACGTGATGGAGCGGGTCAAGGGCATCATTTTGCGCTCCGAGCTGCCACCGGAACTGGGCTTCGACGCCGCCCGCACCGAAGCATTGTGCAAGAGCTTCATCGACCGGCTTGTCGAGCTGCACCGCGTCGACTACACCGCTTGCGGCCTGGCCGACCTGGGCAAGCCCGAGGGCTACGTGGCCCGGCAGATCCGTGGTTGGAGCGACCGCTACGACAAGGCCTTGACGCCCGATGCGCCGAAATGGGAGACGGTCAAGGCCTGGCTCAACGACAAGATGCCCGCCGACCATCCAACATCGAGCATCGTCCACAACGACTACCGCTTCGACAATGTCATCCTGGACCCGGACAACCCGATGCAGATCATCGGCGTGCTGGATTGGGAACTGACCACCCTCGGCGATCCGTTGATGGACCTGGGCAACAGCCTCGCCTACTGGATCGAAGCCGGTGATCCGGCGCCCGTGCAACTGATGCGGCGCCAGCCAAGCCACGCGCCGGGCATGCTGACCCGCCGTGAGTTCGTCGATTACTACGCCGAACGCGCCGGGATTCGCATCGACAACTTCGACTTCTACTACACCTATGGACTGTTCCGCCTGGCCGGTATCGTCCAGCAGATCTACTACCGCTTTTTCCATGGCCAGACCCAGGACAAACGCTTCGCGCAGTTCGTTCAGATGAACAAGCTGCTGGAGCAGATGAGCCTGCAAGTCATCAGCAAATCCACGCTCTGAGCGCACCTATAACAAGGAAACAGCATGTCCAAGACCCAGTTGTTCGACCTCGACGGTAAGATCGCTTTCGTTTCCGGCGCCAGCCGCGGCATCGGCGAAGCCATCGCCAAACTGCTGGCCCAGCAAGGCGCCCACGTGATCGTCTCCAGCCGCAAGCTCGATGGTTGCCAGCATGTCGCTGACGCCATCATCGCCGCCGGCGGCAAGGCCACCGCCATTGCCTGTCACATTGGTGAAATGGAGCAGATCAGCCAGGTGTTCGCCGGCATCCGCGAACAGTTCGGGCGTCTGGATATCCTGGTGAATAACGCCGCCACCAACCCGCAATTCTGCAACGTGCTGGACACCGACCTGGGCGCGTTCCAGAAAACCGTGGACGTGAACATTCGCGGCTATTTCTTCATGTCGGTGGAGGCCGGCAAGCTGATGCGCGAAAACGGTGGCGGCAGCATCATCAACGTGGCGTCGATCAACGGCATTTCCCCGGGAATCTTTCAGGGCATCTACTCGGTCACCAAGGCCGCGGTGATCAACATGACCAAGGTCTTCGCCAAGGAATGCGCGCAGTTCGGCATCCGCTGCAACGCCCTCCTGCCGGGCCTGACCGATACCAAGTTTGCCTCAGCGCTGGTCAAGAACGACGCCATCCTCAAAACCGCCCTGGCGCAGATTCCCCTCAAGCGCGTGGCCGACCCGAGCGAAATGGCCGGCGCGGTGTTGTACCTGGCGAGCGATGCGTCGAGCTATACCACGGGCGTGGCGTTGAATGTGGATGGCGGGTTCCTTTCCTGACAACGAGCCGCGAGGCAGACCTTTGGAATTCCTGTGGGAGCGAGCTTGCTCGCGATAGCGTTGCATCAGGCACAACAGTACCGGCTGATCCACCGCAATCGCGAGCAAGCTCGCTCCCACAAGGGATGCTGAGCGGCAGCAGAATGAATATTTATTCCAGTATTTGCAATTAGCGAATATTTATTCCATAAAGAGCCCTCCTGAAAATAAAAATTCAAAGGGCTCTTCTCATGCGTGAACTCGGCATCGGTCTGATTGGCACCGGCTTCATGGGCCGTGCCCATGCCTTGGCGTTCCAAAATGCCAAGGCGGTGTTCGACCTCCCCTTGAACCTGAAACTGGCGGCCCTGGCCGACGCCGATCCGCAACGTGCCCGGCAATGCGCCCAGAGCTGGGGGTTCGAGACGGCTCACAGTGACTGGCAACGGCTGATCGACGACCCGAAGGTTCATTTGGTCGCCATTACCACGCCCAATCATTTGCACTTTCCGATGGCCATGGCCGCGTTGGCGGCGGGCAAGCCGGTCTATTGTGAAAAGCCGTTGGCGGTATCCCTGGAACAGGCCGAGCAGATGCGCCGGGCAGCCAAGGCGGCTGGCGTGGTGACGCGGGTCGGCTACAACTACCAACACAACCCGATCATCCAACTGGCGCGGGGGATGATCCAGCGCGGAGAGCTTGGACAGATCATCAGTTTCCAGGGCGAATTCAGCGAAGATTTCATGGCCGACCCGGCCTCGCCCTGGTCGTGGCGCTGCGAGGCCGCGCACGCCGGTGGCGCGCTGGCGGACCTGGGCAGCCATCTCCTGGCGATGGCGCGGCATTTGTTGGGCGAGGTAGAGGCTGTGTGTGCCGACAGCCAAACCGTGCACAAACAGCGTCCTGCCAAGGTTGGCAGCACCGAACAACGCGCGATCGCGGTGGATGATCAGGTCAATGCACTGCTGCGCTTTGCCAGCGGCGCCCGGGGCACGGTGAGCAGCAGTTGGCTCAAGCACGGCTGCAAGAATCACCTGAGCTTCGAAATCAGCGGCACACTCGGCACGCTGGCGTTCGACCAGGAAAGGCTGAACGAGCTGCGGGTGTGCCGCGCCGGCCAGGCGGGTTTCCAGCGTCTGCTGGCCGGCCCGGATCTACCCGGCTATGCCGCGTTCAGCCCTGCCGCCGGGCACCAGCTGGGCTACAACGAACTGAAGACGTTGGAGGTGCAGGAATTGATCATGGCGCTGGCAGGTGAAGGTGGCAGCGGGACGGATTTCGAAGAGGCCTGGGAAGTGGAGCGGCTGGCGGCGGCGATTCGCGTGGCGGCGAGTGAGGAGCGTTGGGTGCAAGTGCGGTAGCAATGAAACACGCTTCTGTGGCGAGGGAGCTTGCTCCCGCTGGGTTGCGCAGCAACCCCAAAGAAGTCGGAGGTAGTTGACCTGACACACCGAGGTGAATGGTTTTAAGGCTACTTCGTAGCCCAGCGGAAGCAAGCTCCCTCGCCACAGGATTCAACGCTGGGCTTGGAGTTCAGCTAACCGCCCCGCCAGTGCCTTGGCCTGGCTCGCCACGTCGGTGACGGCCGTGCTTTCCCACCACATCCCGCGTAACGGCGGACCCATGGCGAACAGGCGGCTGGCCGGCTCGCCTTGGGCGTCCAGCACTGCGCCGTCGGCACGCGCTGCAATACCCAGCGCCAACGGACCGGGCTGGACCAACTCTCGGGCCAACAACTGCTGCGGCAACGGCCGGGCAACACGGCGCCAGTCATATTCAATGCCGCTGGAGTTGATCAACGCGGCGCCCTCCACCACTTCCAGTCCAGCCTCGCCCCTTCGGCGAATATTGATCGCCACCGATCCTTCGCCAGACGACACAAGCCCCTTGTACGACGCCGCCTGGATCCGCAACCGTCCCTCCCCGTGCAGACGCGCCACCAGTTCCGCGCTCAACGGAGGCGAGCGATGGTGATGGCTTTCCCACCAAGGTCGCACATGCCGCACAAACTGTCGGCGCTGCACATCGCTGGCCTGACTCCACAAACGCCCGATATGGGCACGCACCGTGTCCAGCGGGGCCTGCCAATCGATGCCCTGGGCTTGGGCCAAGCGGCATTGCCCACGCAGCGCGCGCATCAACTGGCGTGGCGAACGCAGGCTGTGATCATCGGCGAGAAAGTCCACCCAGGCCGGTGGCTGCCGACGTACATGGGGCAACAAACCGTGACGGGAAAATACTTCGATAGGCCCGCGATGCCCGGCCTGTTCCAGCGATACCACGGCATCGACCATGGTCAATCCCGAACCGATGATCATGACCGTCGCTAGCGGATCAAGCTGGCGCATCGCAGCCACGTCCCACGGATCAAGCGCCGCGGCGTTCAAGCCGCTCGACTCGGTCTGCGGGGTTCGTGCCGCGGGGAACATGCCGGTGGCGAGCACGGCAAAGCGTCCTTGCAATACTTGGCCATCGCCGAGCGTCACTTGCACGGCATCATCGATGACCCGCAAATCGACGGCCTCCCCGCGCACATGCTCCGCCACCGATCCATGGCGCGCGCCCAACGCACGAGCCTCGGCCAGACGCTGTTGCACATACAGGCCGAACATCCCCCGCGGAGGAAACAACTCGCTGACTGGCACATGTTGCTGATCGGACTCAGGCCAACCACCGGCCACGATGAACGCAGCGAGCCATTGCGTGAGATCATCGGCATTGTCCGGGTCGACGCTCATGCGTGCCGCATTGCCATTGAGGGTGTGGCCCAGTTCCACGGCGCTGTAGGCCTCGCCCCGGCCCAACTCGCTGCGCGGCTCGACAATCAATACCTCGCGCCGGCCCGGCAGCCGCAGCAGTTGCGCCGCCAACAGGGTTCCGCTCAGGCCGCCGCCGATAATCAGGATATCGGCCTGGCGGGCGGTGCCGATCACAGATTGCTCCAGCGCTGTGTCCATACCGCTCTCCAGGAGTCAAATCACCACGTTGCGGACGAATCTCACCGCCACCGGACCATCGTTGCGATAAGCATGGGGCTGGTTGCTGGCAAACATGAAAAACTCGCCGGCCCCGACTCGACGTTCTTCGCTGCCCAACAACAATGTCAGGCAGCCCTCGAATACGTAGAGCTGTTCGCTCCAACCGTCCGCGTCGGGTTCTGAATGGTAATGCTCGCCGGGTTCCAGGCGCCATTCCCAAAGCTCCACCTCTCGGTTGGCGATGGCCTTGGCCAATAAGATGGCTTTGCTGCCGGGAATCACACCGGCCCAGGCCAGCTCATTGATCCGGCTCGGATCGCGGGCGTCAGGCGCCTGGATGAGGTCGCTGAAAGCCACGTCCAAGGCTTCGGCAACGCGGTCCAGGGTGGTCAGGCTGACATTCTTTTCGCCCGCTTCGATGGCAACCAGCATCCGCCGGCTAACACCGGACAATTCGGCCAGCGCCGTCTGGCTGAGCTGCGCGGCATGCCGCAGGCGGCGGACGTTCTGGCTGACGTGTTGCAGGACGGACGCCCGCTGGCCATTTTCTTTGTGCACTATATTGCTCATCTGCCGGGGTTGCGCATTATACTGCCCAACTTCGGGCGCATTGTGCGTCCGCCTCAAGTAGTGCGCAAGGTCATGGCATCGGTGAACTCCCCGCAAACTTCCTCCCATCTGCCCAGGTTCAGCAAGGCCGAATGCGTGCTCGTACTGATCACCATGATCTGGGGCGGCACGTTCCTGCTGGTGCAACACGCCATGACGGTCAGCGGACCGATGTTCTTCGTGGGCCTGCGCTTTGCCGCCGCGGCGGCGTTTGTCGCGCTGTTCTCGTGGCGCCACTTGCGTGACCTGACCCTGTTCGAGCTCAAGGCCGGGGCCTTCATCGGAGTGGCGATCATGCTCGGCTACGGCCTGCAGACCGTAGGCCTGCAAACCATTCCCAGCAGCCAATCGGCCTTTATCACCGCCCTGTATGTGCCTTTCGTGCCGCTGTTGCAATGGCTCGTGCTGGGCCGGCGGCCGGGGTTGATGCCAAGCATAGGCATCATGTTGGCGTTCACTGGGCTCATGCTGGTGTCCGGGCCGGCTGGGGCCTCGCTGAACTTCAGCCCCGGTGAAATCGCCACGCTGATCAGCGCCATCGCGATTGCGGCGGAGATCATTCTGATCAGTGCCTATGCGGGCCAGGTCGACGTACGGCGGGTAACCGTGGTGCAACTGGCAAGCACGGCGGTGCTGGCATTCCTCATGGTGGTGCCGACGCAAGAGGTCATCCCAGGCTTTTCCTGGCTGTTGCTGATCAGCGCGGTGGGCCTGGGCGCCGCCAGCGCAGCGATCCAGGTGGCGATGAACTGGGCGCAGAAAAGCGTCTCGCCAACCCGCGCCACGCTTATCTATGCCGGCGAACCGGTATGGGCCGGCATCGCCGGGCGCCTGGCGGGTGAGCGGTTGCCGGCGATTGCGTTGCTCGGGGCGGGCTTGATCGTGGCGGCGGTGATCGTCAGCGAGTTGAAAACGCGGAACAAAGGTGTCGTAGAGCCGGATGAAGCGCTTGAGCGCGAGGGCTGACCATCATGCGTCAGCCCTCGGGTTTCAGTAGCGAATAATCAGATTATCGAGATCGTAGACCCCACCGCCCTGCGTGATGTCGACGCGGTGCAGAATGCGCAGCGAACGATGATCGTCGGGCTGCTCGCTGCGGGGCGCTGAACCGTTGAGCAGTAACACCCTATTTTCGATATTGAATTGTGCATTCAAGGTCGGTACGGCCGCAACGGCCCTCCAGAATGCACGTTTGAACAGATCGAAACGCTCGAAAACTTGCCCGCGCAATGAATCGGCGACTGACGCAGGGACCGACGCGCCCTGGCTGGTCAAGGCTTGCGTTCGCCAATCGTCAGCCTCCGCGTGCCCTTCTCCACTGACGACACCTGGACAATCCCGACGGTCATTGAATAGCACATAGACCGGCTCAAGCCCTGACTCCCGCGGAAACACCACCACATAATCATCGAATCGCACCTCTTCGATAGATTCGAACGTGGCCAATTCGGGCACTGGCGATGACCGGACGAAACCAACGGAATCGAGCCGATCCGGTTTTGGCGCCACCGGCGCTTCCAGGCCATGGGGTACTGCCCACTTAATAACGGAGGGCTGCGGGCCATCGCTCGTGAACCGATAGGCCCTCTCGCCTTCCTGCCAGACGGCGAGCCTGACACGAACCTTCGCAGGCAAAACCCCGGCGCAGGGAGTGATAAAGACTTCGAAGAGTTCGCGTATTTCCTGTAATCCATACGACAGGCTGCCGGCCTTCACGGGAACTGTCGAGGTGCTCATTCGCAGCGGCAGTTCTACTTCGCCTTGCTGGGCGGCCAATAGTTGCCAATCAGGATCGATCAGAGAAAGCTCATTCAGCGCAACGCAGAGGCCAAAACGCACGGCCTTGGCGCGGCTGGCGAACCTGAAGTGCAGCACGCCGGCGTACTGTCCAAGATGTTCCTGCGCACCGTCGGTCAATGACCAATTGAATTCGGCGACTGCGGAACGCAGGGTCTTATGCAAGCCCACTCGTTGTACCGACATCAACGGCTGTGCGTCGCTGATCAAAAGATCCGGTCGTTCCAGGTTAGCGACGACAGACAGGCGAAACTCGCTTGGGTATCGGTCGGGAGTCCGTAGGCGCACCAGTTGCTGCCAGGCATGATCAACTAAGGCTTCGGCGTTGGTGTGGAGTTCGGCATGACGCTGGGTGTTGGAGGGCAGACGCGCCAGATAACCAGCCTGATTGGCAGTGGCCTGCTGCAAAACGGCTTGCCAGAGGGGCCTCTCCGCCTGGCTGTAGGTAAGATTTCGCTGTGCCGCGGCTTTGTCGAACTCGACACGCATTTTTTTACCTTCGAATGCACGAACCGCCATCAGCACCTCGTGCTGTGCATGTTCAACCCGACGGATACCTTTTTCCAGTGCCTCCAGCGTCGCGTTCGAAGGCTGTTGGATTGGCAGATGCTGGATAGCGCTTTCAAGCAGAGAGAATGCTGAATCGACCGTTTGCTCCGCAGAGGCGATGTCCCCAGCCACTCGCTGAGCGTTCGCAAGTTCGTGCCTGGCTCTCGCCGTGTTGTGTCCAATAAGGCTCGACCCGTCGACCGGCGTGAACGGTGCTGGAAGCACACCGTCCTTGAAAGGAATGAGTCTCCTCTGGTGATACCAATGCTTGAGCTGGAAGGTGACTGCGCCTGGGGAATGAAAATTGGAGGTATCCTCCGGGTAAAACAACAGATCCGCACCATCAGGATGACCAACTATCAGATCGAAGTGTTTGATCAGTCTGTCATGCTCTTTCTTGTCCCTGCAGCCCTCCACATTCCAGATCTTGTCGACAAGAGTTTGAAACTCGGACTCGGTGTAATCCTGGAGTTTGGGTTTAAGTTCCATCTTTGGTTTTTCCTTGCTCAAGCGTGCGACGTGGATGACGCACCTGCTCGCGACGGGTCGAGCTGATGCGTACGAAACGATGATTTATTCGGGTTTGAAACCTGGTCTGTTATTGCGGGCTCGCCATTCCTTGACTTCTTTCAGGATTCCAGCGGGGCTGTCTTCTTGGCCTTCCTTTGGGTAGAAGAGAACATCTGAGCCATCAGGGTGCTCAGTAATCAGTTCAAAATGGTCCACCAACCTATCGGTATATTGGCTCAACGCATCCCCCTCCAAAGCAACGGAGTAATCAAAAAATTTTCGAAGAAATGTCAGAAATTCAGCCTCCGTATAATCTTCCAGCCGTTCTTTGAGCACGCTCATGGCTTCTCTCCTTTGTGAAAATCAATATGCCGCCTTGCAGTCATAACTAGCAGATTTTCCAAGTCATAAACTGCACCGCCTTTCGCAACTTCGTGCTTATGATGGATTTCAAACTTCCTTCTCCCGCCAACCTGATCCAATCGACTAGCGAACGGCGGCGCTCCCTTGGTCATCTCTCGCAGATTTGAGCCATTAAACTGCTTACTTAAATCACGATCCGCCGCCACCGCCCTCCAAAACGCCTCCCTGAACCGATGAAAATTCGCAAACTCCCTGCCCCTCAACTGATCCGCGATCCGATCAGGAATCGCCGCCCCAGTCGTTCTCGCCGCCTCCCCCAACCAAATGCCTGAAACTGGCTGCCCAAAGCCGAGGGCCATCCCGGGATCATCTCGCCGGTCATAAAACAGCGCATCCGGCGAGGGCAGATCCATATCCCCCGGATACCCAGGAATACTCGCACCGGTCTGCACTGGATCAACAGCCGGAAGCGTCTCGTTTTCCGGTAGGACGGGGATGACAGGCTTGCCGGGATAAATCTGCGAAAACGGTGGCGTGACGGGCAGCGTGGTCGGGCCAAGTTGTTCGATGCCCGGCGGAACCAAAGGCGTTCGGGTACCGTGGCCGATGGGAGGCGCCGGCCACGGGATGACCGCCGGGACGATGCCCGGCCTGCCGAGCAGGCTGTTGGGCGTGGCAACGCTGATGCGGTCGAGGTTGAATGGATTCTCCCCCAGCTCCGCACGCTCCCGATAACGCAGCTCGAATTCTCGACGCTCTCCCACCCATGTCCTTTTTGGCGCATAGGGCGCAAAGCCGCGTTCGATGCGTTTGCGGTTGAGTTCGTCTGTGTTTGCCCACAGAGCCGGATGTTCAGAGAGGGTCCGCCATAGCGCCTGGTCGAAGGCGCCGAACGACATCTCCTTTTCTGTATGGCGCAGGATGGCGATGAAGCCCTGCTCGGGTGCGGTACATACTTACCGCACCCGAGCAGGGTTCGTGTGGTACGAGTGCCTTGATACCCATGGTCGATCCCGACGACCCGGCGCTCGCAAAACGACTCCAAACAGGAAAACTTCCCCCTCCTTGTAGGATTCTGCGACACCCTTGCGGTTGGTGATCGGGAATACGCCACGTATGATCCCGAACAACCTTTGCCGAATAGAAGCCTATGTCGCTGATAGTTCTATTGCTTTTGCCCTTCGTCGGCAGCTGTGTCGCGGCGTTGCTGCCGCATAACGCGCGCAATGCCGAATCATTGCTGGCAGGTCTTGTGGCCTTGGTGGGCACCGTTCAGGTGGCTTTGTGGTACCCGCAGATCGCCGACGGCGGGGTTATCCAGGAGCAATATGCCTGGCTGCCCAGCCTGGGCCTGAATTTCGTCCTGCGCCTGGACGGCTTCGCCTGGCTGTTTTCGTTGCTGGTGCTGGGCATCGGCACGCTGGTGTCGTTGTATGCCCGCTACTACATGTCGCCGGACGATCCGGTGCCGCGGTTCTTTGCGTTTTTCCTGGCTTTCATGGGCGCGATGCTCGGGCTGGTGATTTCCGGCAACCTGATCCAGATGGTGTTCTTCTGGGAATTGACCAGCCTGTTCTCATTCCTGCTGATCGGTTACTGGCATCACCGCGCCGACGCGCGGCGCGGCGCCTATATGGCGTTGATGGTGACCGGCGCCGGCGGGCTGTGCCTGTTGGCCGGGGTGATGCTGCTTGGCCATGTGGTGGGCAGTTATGACTTGGACAAGGTCCTGGCCGCCGGCGACATGATTCGCCAGCACGCCCTCTATCCAGTCCTGTTGCCGCTGATCCTGATCGGCGCCTTGAGCAAGAGCGCCCAGTTTCCTTTCCATTTCTGGCTGCCCCACGCCATGGCCGCGCCCACGCCGGTGTCGGCGTACCTGCACTCGGCGACCATGGTCAAGGCCGGTGTTTTCCTGCTGGCACGGTTGTGGCCCTCGCTGTCGGGCAGTGAACAGTGGTTCTATATCGTCGGCGGCGCCGGGGCGTTCACATTGATGCTGGGCGCTTATTGCGCGATGTTCCAGAACGACCTCAAGGGCCTCCTTGCCTATTCGACCATCAGCCATCTGGGGCTGATTACGCTTCTGCTTGGCCTCAACAGCCCGCTGGCGGCGGTCGCGGCCGTGTTTCATATCCTCAACCACGCCACGTTCAAGGCCTCGCTGTTCATGGCCGCCGGCATCATCGACCACGAAAGTGGCACCCGGGACATCCGCAAGCTCAGCGGCCTGGTGCAGCTGATTCCGTACACCGCCACCCTGGCGATGGTTGCCAGCGCGGCGATGGCCGGGGTGCCGTTGCTCAACGGCTTCCTGTCCAAGGAAATGTTCTTCGCCGAGACCGTGTTCATTTCCGCCACGGCCTGGGTCGAGCTGGCGCTGCCGATCGTCGCCACCATCGCTGGCACGTTCAGCGTCGCCTATTCCCTGCGTTTTACCGTCGACGTGTTCTTCGGCCCCACTGCCACCGACCTGCCCCACACGCCCCATGAACCGCCGCGCTGGATGCGCGCGCCGGTTGAGCTTCTGGTGTTTACCTGCCTGTTGGTGGGCATCTTTCCGGCACAGGTGGTTGGTTCGTTGCTGGCGGCGGCGGCGCTGCCGGTGGTGGGCGGTCCGCTGCCCCAGTACAGCCTGGCGATCTGGCATGGCCTGAACGCACCCATGATCATGAGCCTGGTGGCGATGTCGGGTGGGATCGTCCTGTACCTGCTGCTGCGCAAGCAATTCAAGCAGGGCCATATCAAGCAGCCACCGCTGATGGGGCGTCTCAGCGGCAAGCGTTTGTTCGAGCGCAGCCTGGTGCTGATGATGCGCCAGGGCCGACGGTTGGAGCGCAAGATCAGTACCCGGCGCTTGCAGGCTCAGTTGTTCCTGCTGGTACTGGCGGCCGTAATGGCCGGGCTGATTCCGATGCTCAGCAGCACGCTGGCCTGGGGCGACCGCCCCAGGATTCCCGGCTCCGTGGTGTTCGTCACGCTGTGGGTGCTGGCCATCGCTTGCGCGTTGGGCGCTGCCTGGCAGGCCAAATACCACCGCCTCGCGGCGCTGACGATGGTCAGTGTCTGCGGCCTGATGACGTGCGTGACTTTTGTCTGGTTCTCGGCCCCGGACCTGGCCTTGACTCAACTGGTCGTGGAGGTGGTCACCACGGTGCTGATCCTGCTGGGCCTGCGCTGGTTGCCACGGCGGATCGAAGATGTGTCGCCGCTGCCCAACAGCGAACGCCGCGCGCGCGTCCGTCGTCTGCGGGACTTGCTGCTATCCATCGCAGTGGGCGGCGGCATGGCGTTGCTGTCCTATGCGATGCTCACGCGCCAGACACCCAACGACATTTCGTCGTTTTACCTGAGCCGGGCCTTGCCCGAAGGTGGCGGCAGCAATGTGGTAAACGTGATGCTGGTGGACTTCCGCGGCTTCGACACCCTGGGCGAAATCACCGTACTGGTGGCGGTAGCGCTGGCGGTATTCGCCCTGCTGCGGCGCTTCCGGCCACCCAAGGAAAGCATGCAGCTCCCGGCGCAACAGCGCCTGCTGGCGCCGGACGTGGTGACCGACCTGGTCAACCCGCGTCACGCCAGCGACACCGCGCTGGGCTTCATGATGGTGCCGTCGGTGCTGGTGCGCCTGCTGTTGCCGATTGCCCTGGTGGTGTCGTTCTACCTGTTCATGCGCGGCCACAACCAACCGGGTGGCGGTTTCGTCGCCGGCCTGGTGATGTCGGTGGCGTTCATCCTCCAGTACATGGTCGCCGGCACCCAGTGGGTCGAAGCACAAATGAGCCTGCGACCGCTGCGCTGGATGGGCACGGGGCTGTTGTTCGCCACCGCGACGGGGTTGGGGGCGATGGCGGTGGGTTATCCGTTCCTGACCACTCACACCTGGCATTTCGAGTTGCCGCTGCTGGGTGACCTCCATCTGGCGAGTGCGCTGTTCTTCGACATCGGCGTCTACGCCGTGGTGGTCGGCTCCACGCTATTGATCCTTACCGCCCTGGCTCACCAGTCGGTGCGGGCCCATAAACCGGGGCTGCACGCCAAACCCGTCGCCCCCCTCAAAGGAGCCAACGCCTGATGGAAGAAGTCATCGCAATCGCAATCGGCGTATTGGCCGCCTCGGGCGTCTGGCTGGTGCTGCGGCCCCGGACCTTTCAGGTGGTCATGGGGCTTTGCCTGCTGTCCTATGGCGTCAACCTGTTCATCTTCAGCATGGGCAGCCTGTTCATCGGCAAGGAACCGATCATCAAGGACGGCGTGCCCCAGGACCTGCTGAACTACACCGATCCGCTGCCCCAGGCCCTGGTGTTGACCGCCATTGTGATCAGCTTCGCCATGACCGCGCTGTTTCTCGTCGTCTTGCTCGCGTCCCGCGGGCTGACCGGCACCGACCATGTGGACGGCCGGGAGCCCAAGGAATGATGCTGACGCCTCACTTGATCGCCGCGCCCATCCTGCTACCGCTGCTGACCGCCGCGTTGATGCTGATGCTGGGCGAGAAACATCGCCCGCTCAAAGCGCGGATCAATCTGTTTTCCAGCCTGCTGGGCCTGGGCATCGCCGTGCTGCTGTTGGACTGGACCCAGGACCAGGCATTGCCCGCGTCCTTTGGCGTGTACCTGCCGGGCAACTGGCAAGCGCCGTTCGGCATCGTGTTGGTGGTCGATCGCCTGTCGGCGCTGATGCTCGTGCTGACGGGCATCATCGGCGTCTGCGCCCTGCTGTTCGCGATGGCGCGGTGGGATCGGGCCGGCGCCAGTTTCCATGCGCTGTTCCAGATTCAGCTGATGGGCCTTTACGGCGCTTTCCTGACGGCGGACCTGTTCAATCTGTTTGTGTTTTTCGAAGTGTTACTGGCCGCGTCCTACGGCTTGATGCTCCACGGATCGGGGCGGGCCCGCGTCTCGTCGGGGCTGCATTACATCGCCATCAACTTGCTGGCGTCGTCGTTGTTCCTGATTGGCGCGGCGTTGATCTATGGCGTCACCGGCACCTTGAACATGGCCGACCTGGCCTTGAAAGTGCCCTTGGTGCCCGAAGCGGACCGCGGCCTGCTGCACGCCGGTGCCGCGATCCTGGCAGTGGCGTTCCTGGCGAAGGCTGGCATGTGGCCGCTGAATTTCTGGCTGGTGCCGGCCTACAGCGCGGCCAGCGCCCCGGTGGCGGCCTTGTTCGCGATCATGACCAAGGTGGGCGTCTACACCGTGTTGCGGTTGTGGACCCTGCTGTTCTCGGGGCAAGCCGGCGCGTCGGCGTATTTTGGCGGCGACTGGCTGGTCTACGGCGGCATGGCGACCATCGCCTGCGCGGCCATCGCCATCCTCGCGGCCCAGCGCCTGGAACGCATGGCCAGCCTGAGTATCCTGGTCTCGGCCGGCATCCTGTTGTCAGCCATCGGCTTCGCACAGCCCAACCTGATAGGCGCCGCGTTGTTTTACCTGGTGAGCTCGACCCTGGCGCTGTGCGCGCTGTTCTTGCTGGCCGAACTGATCGAGCGCTCACGCTCCGCCAATGACCTGCCGCTGGAAGATGACCTCGACACCCTGCCGCGCCCCCTGGAATCGCTGCAGCCGCCCAAGGGCATCAACCTCGATGACGAACAGAAAGCCGTGGTCGGGCAAGTGATCCCCTGGACCATGGCCTTTCTCGGTCTGAGTTTCATCGCCTGTGCACTGTTGATTGTCGGCATGCCTCCCTTGTCGGGGTTTATCGGCAAGCTGGGGCTGCTCAGCGCGCTGCTCAACCCCCAGGGCCTGGGGGCGAGTGCCGACGTGCCCGTATCGGCCGCCGCCTGGGGCCTGCTGGCGCTGTTGATCCTGTCCGGGCTCGCCTCGTTGATCGCCTTTTCGCGCTTGGGCATCCAGCGCTTCTGGACACCGCAGGAACGGCCCTCCCCGCTGTTGCGTCCGTTCGAATGCCTGCCGATCCTCGCGTTACTGGGGCTGGGGATCGTCTTGACGTTCAAGGCCGAGCCATTGCTGCGCTACACCCAATCCGCCGCCGATGGGTTGAATACGCCTGAACATTATGTGATGGCGGTTTTTTCCACCCGCGCCGTCCCCAACCCTGAAGGCAACACTCGATTGCAGGCGGTGCAGCCATGATCAAGCATTTGTTTCCCGCACCGTGGCTGTCCCTGGCATTGGGGTTGCTCTGGCTGTTGTTGAACCTTTCCCTGAGTGCCGGCCACCTGCTGCTGGGCGCCGCGCTGGGTTTCCTCGCGCCACTGATGATGCGTCCGCTGCGGCCACGACCCATCCGCATCCGGCGTCCCGGAGTCATGCTGCGACTGCTCTTGCTGGTGGGATGGGACGTGCTGGTGTCCAACCTGGCTGTCGCCTGGCGCGTACTCAACGCCGGGCGCTGCCCGCCTCGCTCGCGGTTTATCAAGGTGCCGCTGGACCTGCACGACGCCAATGGGCTGGCGGTGCTTTCGATGATCACCACGGTGATTCCAGGCACGGTCTGGTCGGAGTTGGCGCTGGATCGCAGCATCCTGTTGATACACATTTTCGATCTGGAGGACGAAGGGGCGTTTATCGATCATTTCAAGGCCACCTACGAGCGTCCGCTGATGGAGATTTTCGAATGAGCGCGCTGCTGTCCAATGCGATCCTGCTGAGCCTGTTCCTGTTCTCGCTGACCATGGTGCTGACCCTGGTGCGCCTGTTCAAGGGCCCCTCGGCACAGGACCGGGTCCTGGCCCTCGACTACTTGTACATCGTCGCGATGCTGATGATGCTGGTGCTGGGCATTCGGTATGCCAGCGACACGTATTTCGAGGCGGCGCTGTTGATCGCCCTGTTCGGCTTTGTCGGCTCGTTTGCCCTGGCCAAGTTCCTGTTGCGTGGCGAGGTGATCGAATGACGGGAGAACTGTCGATGTGGGTCGAGATCCCAGTGGCGATCCTGCTGGTGCTCGGCAGTCTTTTCGCCCTGACCGGGGCGATCGGCCTGGTGCGGCTCAAGGATTATTTTCAGCGCATGCACCCGCCTGCCCTGGCTTCGACGCTGGGGGCCTGGTGCGTTGCGCTGGCCTCGATCATTTATTTCTCGGCGCTCAAGTCGGGCCCGGTGCTGCATGCCTGGCTGATACCGATCCTGCTGTCCATCACGGTGCCGGTAACGACCCTGCTGCTGGCCCGGGCGGCTTTGTTTCGCAAGCGCATGGCGGGGGACGATGTACCGGCGGAAATAAGCAGCCCCAGGACCGGGAGCGATGGCTAAGGAAGCTTGAGCCAGGCTTTGTTGTGGCGAGGGGATCTATCCCCTCGCCACAACGGCGTTCGTCTCTGGATGCTCAAGCCCACGCCACCGTCAGCAACCCTGCCCCCAGCACGACACACAACGGTGAGTAGACCCAGGTATCGAGCCGGGCGAACGTCGACCCCTTGACCTCCTTGAAGAAGCCCACCAGGTTCGACTCGCCAATGGCCCGGGCAAACATCAACAGGGCAATCGCACTGATCAGCCATTGCAAGGCACGATGGGTCACGGGAGGCGCGATCAGGCCGACCCGCAGACACACCAGCACCGCAATCATCAGCAGCGCCAGCGCCACCAACAGCGTCAGCCATCCCGACGGGTTGAACGCCGGTTGCAGTGTGCCGCCCTGCTTCACCGGCACCTGCGGCACTACCGCCAGCGCCGCCCACTGCCCGCCCAGGGCCCAATACAAATGAATCAAGCTGATGGTCGCAAACACCGCGACCAGCGACCGAGCCAATACAAGCGTCATTCGCCAGCCTCCTGAAAAAGGTTGAACAATCATCCTAGCTGGAATCTGGCATTTCGCTGGACGGGCGCAGGTTGCCGGATTCCAGTGAATGACGACTTGCCCAGGATCAACTGTTCAATTGACTGGCCTTAACGCGCTACAGCCCCGCGGTCACCTTGTCGGCGACCTCCTTGGGTAACCAGGCTTGCCAAACCTCGGGGTGAGACTTGAGGAAGGCTTCGGCGGCCTCGCGGGAGGGCGTGCGTTTCTCACTCATATCGGCCAGGGCCTTGTTCAGCGGGTCGATCGGCAGGTCGACCTTGCTGAAGAACTCGGCAATGTCCGGGTGTTGTTTCTGGAACGGTACGGACACGCCAATGGACAACTTCGAAGCCAGGGACCGCGTTGGCCTGGGGTTGGGGTTGTCGGCATCGGTCAGGGTTTTCCAGGCCTCGGCATCGAATGGCGGCTCTTGCAACTGCACCAGTTTGAAACGCCCGAGCAGCGGCGTGGGCGACCAGTAGTAGAACAGGATCGGCTTGCCACGGCGAATCGACGAAGTGATCTCGGCATCGAGCGCGGCCCCTGAGCCGCTGCGAAAGTTCACATAGCTGTCGGAAAGACCGTAGGCCTTGAGCTTTTGCTTGTTGACCACCTCGGAAGTCCAACCGATGGGACTGTTGAGGAAGCGTCCCTTGCTGGGGCTTTCCGGGTCCTTGAACACGTGCTTGTAGCGCGCAAGGTCCTCGACGCTGCGCAAGTCCGGCGCCAGGGGCTTGATGCCCTTGGCAGGGTCGCCCTTGATGACGTATTCCGGCACCCACCAGCCTTCGGTCGCGCCCTTGACCGTATCGCCCAGGGCGACCACCTTGCCCTCGGCCTCGGCCTTGACCCACACCGGGCTGCGACCTGCCCACTCCTCGCCGATCACTTGGATATCGTTATTGGCCAGGGCGGTTTCCAGGGTAATGGTGGTGCCCGGCAACGTGTCCGTCGGCAACCCGTAGCCCTTTTCGACAATGACCCTCAGGATGTCGGTGATCAGGCTGCCGCTTTCCCAGTTCAGGTCGGCAAAGTGGATCGGCGTCGATGCAGCGGATGCCGGAAGGGGTGAAACCAACACAGCGAGGGTGGCCCAGGCAGCCAGCCACTGTCGAACTCGTTTCATGTTTGATACCTCATGCCGGATGCAGCAATAGCCGAACGGCGTGCGAAGCGAACGCAAGCCTGTGACTAGTTCAGTCAATTGACTGTAGCCAAGGTTCCAGCAGGAGCGTTTT
This sequence comes from Pseudomonas sp. R4-84, assembly GCF_054130985.1. NCBI lineage: Bacteria > Pseudomonadati > Pseudomonadota > Gammaproteobacteria > Pseudomonadales > Pseudomonadaceae > Pseudomonas > Pseudomonas sp. R4-84. The sequence goes on along the minus strand of NZ_CP096390.1, from coordinate 2,331,670 downwards.
AAAACTGTTACGAGTATAAAAAGAACAAAGGACATCAACCCGATTCGTCATCCAAGGATGAAAGCCGCTTCCTACTCGCTGGCCTTGAATGTCACAAGTTCACCCTTGCGCCATTTGGCAGCCTTGGCGGTGACTGCTTTCAACGTCTTGGTCAAACCTTCCTGCAACTGTTCGTTGGCGGCCAATACGGTCACTACGCTGTGCCCTTCCTTGAACAGGATGGCGTGGCCCTCGGCGGTCGTGACGAACGCGTAGTCACCCAGGCCATAGACCGTCAACTTGATTTCACGAAACCGGATTTCAAACTTGCCTCCCTCGCGACTGGGAAGTACCGCCGCGCGAAAATGGTCGCCAACCTTGAGTTCCAGCCGGGGTTTGTCATCGACGACCAATGCCGACTCGGTGTCGATTTCGGCAATATAGATACCTTCGGCGGTCTGCTCGGTGATATAGACAAACCGTGACTGGAATTGCTTGACCAGTTTTGCCCGCAGGTCGCCCAGTACAAATAACGCATGCATGTCGAGATTACTTACTGCCAAGGAAACATCCCCATCTTTAAACGGCCCACTCTTTGAGAATGGACCACGAGAACCCGCACGGCCCCATGGACCTGTCATTGAATTCGAAAGTGAACGGTGCGCCCTGACCCAGGGCGGGAGAAGACTATAGGATCGCTACTCTCGCCGTCTTTCCCGGCGGTCGTCAGAGGCTGAAGGAAAACACCACTCTGAGCATCGGAAAAGGTGGGACTACTAACTTTAGGGAAATTTCTCACTTAGAAAAGCATTTTTCTGACATCGAGGCCAAAAAAAATTGCTTTAGATAGGCGCAACCGTACACACGGCGCTGCCGATTCTAGAGCAGCCGCTGACGCGCAGACTACTTAAAACAGCCGGCAATCCGTCGGTAACCATAGAAAAGGAATTCACATGGCTACGTTTCCAACCCTGATCCGCCCCGCCATCTCATGTGTCGCCCTGGCGCAAGACGCCACTCATGACGACGGTTACACACCGATTGCATTGATCCAGCCCAGATACCGGGTCGTTCTTGCCGGCAAGTGTTTTTTTCATATCGAAGAAACCTCTACCGGGCGCGTAAGAGGTTTCCGCGCCGACCATAACGAAGCCTGCTATCTCGCCCGCACCCTCGAACAGAACCCTTCAACGGCAGGCGCCATGACTTAACTCAGCCGCCGACCGGCAACTGCTGCCATACTGCCTGCCCAGCGAGCGTCTCCATCGGCGACGCTCGTACAACAATATGACTTGAAGGGAAGGCGCGACGTGACGGAACTAGACATCGGCGATTTTTTCATCCGCGGCGAAGCCAGAGAGGTAGAAGGCGAATTCCAAGCGGTCATCGTCATGCGCGCCAAAACCGCCGCCACTGCGGTCACCTATCACCAGGTAGAAAGGGATCGCTGGTTCAAGACGCCGGAACTTGCGGCCGAGGCCGCCAAGGAGTCAGCCCGGGCCCTGAAGCTCGCGGTGGACGAAGGTGCGCTGAAAGCCTGAAGCCAATCGAACTCCTGACGACTGCTCGCCTCAGATAGAGGGAAGCAACCGAGGCGCCATGACGGCGGTAGTCCAGAGGAGTCCTACAAAATGGAACAACCATCCCACGAACTCAGCACCCTGTTTGACCAACTTGGCCTGCCTTCGGACGGCAAAGCCATCGATGATTTCATCATGGCGCACCCGCTGGATCCGAACACCAAGTTGGTCGATGCGCCTTTCTGGTCGAATCAGCAACAAGATCTGCTTCGCGAATGGCTGCTTGCCGACGGCGAAGAGGCGGTATTGGTGGATCAACTGAACGTACGCCTGCACGACGGTAAATAACCCCAGAACGGCAAGCAAGCTCTCGTGGCGAGGGAGCTTGCTCCTCATACAGGCTGCGTCGAGACTCAGCGCGGCTTCTCGGGCTTATAGCCCAGCCGCAACCCACCCCAATGACGTCCCTTGAGCATGATTGGCACCGACAGGTCATGCATCAGCTCGCCCGTGTCCCGCGTATAGGTTTGCAGCAACACCGGCTGTTGATGACTGCCGCAGCGGATCCCGGTGCGATCGGAAAACTTGCGCTTGGTGCGATTGTTCAGCGTGTCCACTTGCGGATCGCCGGTCAACGGCTGGCAGAACGCATTGTTGTGAGTCGGCACGTAGCCCTGCTGAGTGCAGGCAATCGCGAAGACCAGCCCCTCATGCCGCGCCAGCAACGGTTCCTGGATCGCTGGCAGCACCTGGTCGGTGTAGCGGTCGAAACGGGTCTGGAACTTCGCCGGATGGGTATTGGGGATCGGTTGGTAGCTTCGATCGAACAGATCCTCCAGGCTGACGCGCCCCTGGTCGATATCCGCCTCGAACTGTGCGGCAATCCGGCTTGCCCCTTCCCGCGCCAAGTCATAGACCCGCTGGTGATAATCGTCCAGGCCCACCTCGGCCAGGCGCTCGCTGATGGTCTCGGCCTGGCCTTCCATCTGCACAGCGGCCTCGGCCAGGCGCTGGGTCTGCTGGTCGCTGATCGCCAGGTCACCGCGCATTTGCTCGATCGCATGAAACAGGCTATCGAGTTGTCCACGGTTAGTGTCGGTACCCTGGGCGATAGCGCTGACCTGGGTTTCGACACCGGCCGCAAGCCGCGCGATGTTTTCCAGGTGCTGGCCGGTGTGCTCGACTTGCTGCACACCGCTGTCCAGGTCACCGGCCAATTGGCGGATCTGCTCGACGACCTGCGCGGTGCGCTGCTGGATATCCGCGACCATCACGCCGACCTCGCCGGTCGCCGCGGCAGTGCGCCCGGCCAACCCACGCACCTCGTCGGCCACCACCGCAAACCCGCGACCATGTTCCCCGGCACGGGCCGCCTCGATCGCAGCGTTAAGGGCCAACAGGTTGGTCTGGCTGGCGATCGATTGAATCACCAGGGTCACCCGCTGGATTTCGTCGCTGCGCACGCTCAGCGCCTCGATGAGTTCGCGGCTTTCATTGGCGCGCTGACTGAGCTGATGCATGCGGCTGATGGATTCGACCAACTCGCTGCGTCCGGCGACACTGCTGCGATGGGCCTCGCTGGCCGCGCCCAGCGCCTGTTGACTGAGCTGCGAGGTGGCCTGCTCGGTCGCGATCATCGCTTCGGCGTTGCCAACGATCTGCGCCGCGGCCCCGAGCTGTGACTGGACCTTGCCCGCCAGCTGCTTGACCGAATAGGCAACGCCAGCGGCGGACAGTGCATTATGGCTGGTGGTGTAGGAAAGATCGCGGGTGAGCTCGGCCAGGCTGTCGCTTGCCGTCGGCACCGGTGTGCTGTTCAGCCGCGAGCGCAGGCGTGGCAACCACACGATGAGCAGCGCCAGCGGCAACGCCAGGTACAACGACCAACCGCCCAAGGTCATGCCACACAGCAGCGAAACCAGCGCCAGGCTTTGCAGAGTCGGCGCAAGCCAGCGCGCTGTAACGCGCGCTGCTGGCACCGAGGCCGACGCTGTCGCCGCCAGAGATCCTTCTGTCGCCATTTTCGTCACCCACTTTTCTCATTGTTATGGCCGCATTAAACGCCACTATCGAGCCATTATCCATGGTCCATTAGTCGTGTTTTCGGCAAAAAAACGAGAAGCGTGATGACCAAAAAGCAAAAAGACCGCAGCTTCGGATGAAGGGCTGCGGTCTTTTTCGAAAACGGTATCAGGCCTGGCGCTGGTGCTTGTCGATCTGCTCGTGACGTTCCTGGGCTTCGATGCAGTATTTGGTGGTCGGACTGATCAACAGGCGCTTGAGGCCGATCGGCTCGCCGCTGTCGTCGCACCAGCCGAAGCTTTCGTCGTTGATACGGTCCAGGGCCTGCTCCAGTTGCGGCAGCATGCGCTGGTCGCGATCGATGGCGTTGACCAGCCAGGTGCGCTCTTCTTCTACGGAAGCTGCGTCCGCCGGGTCGGCCGGGCTGTCCAGGCTCTCAATGGCGATTCGGTTCTGTTCGATGCGCTCGTGGGTTTCGACTTTCATGTTCTGCAACAGCTTGGTGAAGTAAGCCAGTTGCTCGGCATTCATGTAGTCATCCGCCGGCATGGCCAGCAACTTTTCCTTTGTCATTGATTTCTCTATAAAAAAACGTGCATTAAGGCGAATTATGGAGCGTCCCGCATCAAGCAGCCACGCTCATCGGGAAGGCGCCGTTTATTCCAAGCGCCACCCGGCACTCAATTTACGAGGGGCGGCAGTCTAAGGCCGAGTCGGGGCGTCAGCAACCGAAAACATGGGGAAAATGTCCGACAACCGCTTCAAATGCTGTCTGACAGGCTTCTGCCGGCCGTCGGAGTGCGTTTATAACAAGAAATTCGCTGCGATGGCTGTATCAAGAAGACAAATGGCAACGCCACGCGGGTCAGGCGTGGCGCTTTGTCGCAACCTCAGGCATGTCAGCGTTTGAGTTTGCGCTTGTTGCGGTACTGATCGATCACCACCGCGACGACAATGATCAGACCCTTGATGATGTCCTGGATATAGGCATCGACACCGACAAAGGTAAAACCACTGGCCATTACCCCGAGGATCAGCGCCCCGATCACCGTCCCGGTGATGCGCCCCACTCCACCGGCCAGGCTGGTGCCGCCAATGACCGCCGCGGCGATCGCGTCGAGCTCGTAAGACATGCCCATGCCGGCCTGCCCGGTCGCCGCCCGCGCCGAGGCCACGACGCCGGCCAAGCCCGCCAGCAGCCCCGCGATGCTGTAGACGATCACCAGGTGGCGCTTGACGTTGATGCCCGAGGTCCGCGCCGCTTGCATGTTGCCGCCGATGGCGTAGGTGTATTTACCGTACTTGGTGTAGCGCAAGGCGACGTGGAAGATCACCGCCACCACCAGGAAGATGATCACCGGCATCGCGCCATGACCGATGGCGGTGTACGAATCGGACAACATGCTCACCGGCTGGCCTTCGGTGTAATAACGCGCCAAGCCGCGGGCCGAGACCATCATGCCGAGGGTGGCGATAAAAGGCGGGATGCCGGTAACGGCGATGATGCTGCCGTTGATCGCCCCCGCCAGCAGCCCCACGCCGAGGCCCGCCACCACCGGTATCCACACGGGCAGGTCCGTCAGGGAAGGAAACACCGCCCGGGAAAAATCCGAGGTCTGGGCCAGGCTCGCGGCAATCATCGCCGACAACGCCAGCACCGAACCTGACGACAAGTCGATGCCGGTGGTGATGATCACCTGGGTCACGCCGATGGCCAGCAGGCCGATGATCGACACTTGCAGGATCATCAGCACCAGGCGCTGGGAGTTCATCAGGAAACTCTGGTCGCGCATGATCCAGCCGAACAGCTCGAACACCAGGCCGATGCCGATCAGCACCAGGAAAATGCTCAGTTCCGTGGGCAGCCGCCGACGCGTCCTGGCCGGTGCGGCGGCGGGTTTGTTTTCCAATATCGCGTTCATAGCCAATCACCTTTTTTATCTGTGGCGAGGAAGCTTGCTCCCTCGCCACGGGATTATTGCTCGACGTTATTGATTCGCCCGGCAGCCATCAGGACAGGCCCGACGCCAGTTGCATGACTCGTTCCTGGGTGGCTTCGCTGCGGTCGAGGGTGCCCATCAGGTCGCCTTCGTGCATCACCATGACGCGGTCGCTCATGCCCAGCACCTCAGGCAGCTCCGAAGAAATCATGATGACCGCCATGCCTTCGCTGGCGAGGTAGGCAATGAGTCGGTAGATCTCGGCCTTGGCGCCGACATCGATGCCGCGGGTCGGTTCGTCGAGGATCAGGATGCGCGGGTTGGTCATCAGCCAGCGGGCCAGCAAGGCCTTCTGCTGGTTACCGCCGGATAGAGTGTCGATGCACTGCTCCAGGGACGGTGTCTTGACCCGCAGCTTCTTGCACATGTCCTCGCACAAGGCGCGCAGGGCTTTTTGCTGGATGAAACCGTTGCCGACGTAATGAGGCAGCACGGCCATTTCCATGTTTTCCAGCACCGACAAGCAGGGAAACAAGCCGCTGAGCTTGCGATCCTCGGTCAACAGCGCGAAGCCCTTCTCGATCGCCATGTGCGGATCACTGATGTGGACCGGCTGGCCGTCCAGCAGGATTTCACCGCCAGTGGCAGGGGTGACGCCGAAAATCGCCTCGGCGACGTTGGTCCGGCCCGAGCCCATCAACCCGGCAATACCGAGGATTTCCCCGGCGTGCAGGTCGAACGACACCCCTTTGAAAATACCCGCCAGGCTCAAGTCCCGTACCGACAGGACCCGATCGCCGATTGGCTTGTCCCGCTCGGGGAACAATTGGCTCAACTCACGCCCGACCATCATCGAAATCAGGCTGTCGCCGTCCATGCTGTCGGCCCGTTGCAGGCCGATATAGGCACCGTCGCGAAACACCGCCACTTCATCGGCGATGGCGAAGACTTCGTTCATTTTATGGGTGATGTAAATGATGCCCTTACCCTGCGCCTTGAGGTCGGCGATGATCGAGAACAAATGGGCGACTTCGGTCTCGGTGATGGCCGAAGTCGGTTCGTCCATGATCAGGATGTCGGAGTCATACGAGACGGCCTTGGCGATCTCCACCATCTGCCGTTCGGCAATGCTCAGGTTGCCCACCTGCTCCTCCGGGTCAAGCTTGATGCGCAAGCGCTCCAGCAACCGGGCAGTGCAGCGGTGCATTTCACCATGATCGATCATGTGCAGGCCGTTGAGCTGTTCGCGGCCGATCCAGATGTTTTCGGCGATGCTCATGTGGGGCATCAGGTTCAGTTCCTGGTGGATCATGGCGATCCCGGCCTGCAAGGCCGCCAGGGGGGTGTCGAAGGTCACCGGCTTGCCCCGCAGGCGCAGCTCGCCGGCGTCGGGCTGGTAGATGCCGGCGATGATCTTCATCAGCGTGGATTTGCCCGCACCGTTTTCCCCCATCAAGGCCAGCACCGAGCCGGGGCGTACCCGCAACTGCACGTCTGACAGGGCCACGACGCCAGGGAAGCCTTTGCTGACGTTGACGACCTCCAACAGGTACGGTTCGTCAGGTAATGCGTCCGGCCGGAACGTTGCCGCCGGGGCGCTCGAAGCAGTCGCTGATGCGAACATGGTGGGTACTCCCTGGGCAAGGTCGGCGCGGCGACCTTGCCTGTTTATTGTTGTGATGAAACAGGTGAAGCGTTACTTGAACTGATCGACGTTCTCCGGCGTGATCAAGCGATATGGCACCCAGACGGATTGCTCGACCGGCTGCTTCTTGACCATTTTCACCGCGGTATCGATCGAGCCGTCGGCTTGACCCTTGGCATCCTGGAACACCGAGACCGCCATGTCGCCTTTCTTGATGGCGTTCAAGCCGTCCGGCGTGCCGTCGACCCCTGCGATCAACACGCTGCCCTTCTTGGCGCCCGTTTGCCTGAGGGCCATGGCGGCGCCAATGGCCATTTCATCGTTGTTGGACACCACGGCGTTGAACTCGCGGCCTTGGGTCAGCCAGTCATTGACCAGGGTCATGCCCTTGTCCCGGGACCACGTGCCCGTCTGCTCCTGCTCGATCTTGATGTCCGGGTACTTGGCGAGGACTTCCTTGACGCCCTTGGTGCGGTTGGTGGTGGAGTTGTTCGCCAAATCGCCCAGCAGGATCACGATCTCACCCTTGCCGCCCATCTTGTCGGCCAGGTACTGCATCTGCATGCGCCCGGCCTCAAGGTCATCCGAGGCCACGGTGACCACGCCTTCCGGCAGTTTCGGGTCGTCCGGACGGCGGTTGACGTACACCAGCGGAATGCCGGCGGCCACGGCGGCCTTGGTGATGCGTTGGGTCGCGGCGGTGTCCACCGGGTTGACGATGAGCGCGTCGACCTTCTGGCTGATGAAGCTTTCTACCTGACTCAATTGCTTGACCACGTCGCTGCGCGCATCCTCGAACTGCAACGTGACGCCGTCCGGCAGGGCCTTGGCTTTCTTGTCCATGGACTCGCGCAGGTAGGTCAACCAGGTGTCATCGAACTGGGACATGCTGACGCCGATCTTCAGGTCCGCCAGGGCAGCGCTGCTGGCAAACATCAATGACAGGGCCAGCGAGGCAATACGGGTCTTGGTGTTCATGAACGTTCTTTCTCCACTTTTTTGTTGGTCTTATGGATAAGGCGTGACGGACTTCAGGAACGTGGTAAACGCACGATCGGTGCGCCGGGCATGCAGCACACCACGGCGCCCCTGCGCTGGATGCACAGGGCTTCGAACAAGGGAAGGATTGCGGACAGGCGCAAGGACAATGGCAGGTGAAACGCAGAGCGGTTGAAGGTTTTCATCGACGGTACCTGGCTGTGTTTCTTGTTTTTGTTTCGTCCTTCGTCCATTCAGGGTGAGCCTGGATAAACGCGGACAGGGTTGTCGGTAACCTGGAATCGACTTTATTGGAAAATATTTTCCATATCAACTCATTTTAGAATTTTATTCGTTTTTTGTTCCATGTCCTACAGGCTCAGATAAACACACCACCTGACCCTGCTCCGCGCTCTGTCTTGCCGCGTCCAGGAGGCGTGTCGTGGCCAAGGCGTCGCGGGCCGCAACGGGCAGCGGGCCGTCGCCCTGCAACGCTGTCTGTAGACGCTGATAGAACGCGAGCCAGCAGCCCCGTTCCGAGGCTACCCGCTCGCGCTCGGCACCGTGTTCGAACCAGCCCCAGCGCCGATGTTCTTCCGTGCCCCAACGTTCGCCCTCGGTGGCGGGGCTCAGTCCCGCCAACGCCAGGGCCTCCTGACCATCGAGGCCTTCGACGGTATAGCAGCCTTCGCTGCCACTGACCCTAAACCTTGGGCGCGGAGCGCTTTGCAGGCAATTGCCGCTCAAGTGCGAGACCACACCGCTTGCGTGGACCAACGACATGAAAAAACCGTTGTCGTAGGCCTGGCCTGGCTGTCGATAATCCAGCTCGGCATACACCCGGGTCACCGGCCCGAACAATTGCAGCGCCTGGTCCACCAGATGGCTGCCCAAATCCCGCAGGAAGCCCCCGCCACTGGCTTTGCCCACCGAGGTCGGCGAGTAACGTTCGACGCTGGACTCAAAACGAATGACCTGCCCCAGGGCACCGGATGAAAGCAATTTGCGCACCGTCAGGAAATCCGAATCCCAGCGGCGGTTCTGGTACACGCTCAACGGTACGTTGCGTCGTTCGGCAGCCAACACCATCGCTTCGGCCTGCCCGGCATCAAGGGCGAATGGCTTGTCGCTGACCACCGCCACGCCGTGCTCGATGGCCTCCATCACAATGGCAGGGCGCGCTTGCAGCGGCGTGGACACCACCACCGCATCGACGCCGGCCGCCACCAGTTGCTCAAGACTATCGAAGGCCTGGACCCGCGGATGCTCGGTTGCCAATTGCTGGCGTCGCTCGGCGGAACGGGTCACCACCCCGACAAACGTAGCGCCCGGCAGGCTGCTGATGAGCGGCGCATGAAAAAACCGCCCGCCCTTGCCATAGCCCACTAGTCCGATTCGCATGAAAGCTCCTTGTTAGTCATTGAATACACACCCCCCCTGTGGGAGCGAGCTTGCTCCCACAATTTGACTGCATACCTACAGGGAAATGTGGTCAGCCGTAGAAACGCGGCCGCTCCGGCAGCTCGACCTTGATGATCTGCCCACTTTGCTGCGCTTGGACACAGGCATCCGCCGCCACCGCCGCGGCGAAACCATCCCAGGCCGACGGCCCGCCTACTTGCCCGGCACGCACGCCGTCGATGAACGCCTGCAATTCGACGTCATAAGCGGCGATGAAGCGATCCTTCCAATCCATCAGGATGGCATTGGACAGCTTGGCGTCGCTGCGCAGTTGCACCTGGGACGGTTCCGGCAGCTTGGCGATGCCGGTCTCCCCCACCACTTCGCATTGGATGTCGTAACCGTACTGGCAGTTGACGAACACCTCGACGTCGATCCGCGTGCCCTTGGCGGTTTCCAGCAGAACGATCTGCGGATCCCGCAGGTGGGCCAAAGCCTTGCTGCTCTTGCGCGGGAACACCACCTGTACCGACACATAGTCGTCGGCCAGCAGCCAACGCAGCACGTCCAGCTCGTGGATCAGGGTATCGGTGATCGCCATGTCGGTCTTGTAGTTCTCCCCCACGCTCGGGTTGCGGTGGGCGCAATGCAGCATCAACGGCTCGCCGATCTGGCCGCTGTCGATCACCGATTTGAGCGCGCGATAACCTTCATCGTAAGGGCGCATGAAGCCCACCTGCACCAGGCGCTTGCCGTGGGCCACTTCGGCGTCGACGATTTTGCGGCAGCCTTCGGCCGTGACCGCCAGGGGCTTTTCGCAGAACACCGGTTTGCCTGCCGCGATGGCCGCCAGCACGAACTCTTCATGGCTCGGCCCCCAGGAGGTGACGAGGATCGCCTCGACGTCCGGCGCCGCGATCAACGCGTGGCCGTCCGGATAGACCTCGGCGGTCAGTTTGAGGTCGGCCACCACTTTCGCCGCCTGGGCAAGGTTGATGTCAGTCACTGCCACCACCTGGCTGTTGAGCAAGGTCTGGCTGCAACGACGGATGTGGTCCTGGCCGATGGCCCCGGTGCCGATGACGCCCAGCTTCAAAGACATGTTGAACTCCTTATGTAGGTGTTGGCGCAATCAGTATTGACGGGCCTTGGCCAGTCGTTCGTTGAGGGTCTTGGCGACGGCATCGGTGCGGGCGCTGGTGGAGACCTGCGCCACGCCGACCCGCCACCAGGATAGGTATTTGTGGATCATGGTCTTGGGCAGGACCTTGATGTCGATCAGGGTCGAGACCGTCTGGCGCCGGGCGTCGGCCAATGCCGCGTACAACTCGTCCAACGTCTTGACCGTGTAGGTCTTGCAGCCATAGGCCGCCGCGCTCATGGCGAAATCCACCGGCACAAAGCCGCCATCAAGCTTGCCCGTCTCGGGGTTGCGGAAGCGGAACTCGGTGCCGAAGCTGTCCATGCCGTGTTCCATTTGCAGGTTGTTGATGCAACCGAAGGTCATGTTGTCCAGCAGCACGATGTTGATCTTGCGCCGCTCCTGGATGGAGGTTGCGAGTTCCGAGTGCAGCATCATGTAGGAGCCGTCGCCCACCAGCGCGTAGACCTCTTTATCGGGCTCGGCGAGTTTCACCCCCAGGGCGGCATTCACCTCATAGCCCATGCATGAATAAGCGTATTCGACGTGGTAAGTATTCACGCCCTTGCTGCGCCAACTGCGCTGCAGGTCGCCGGGCAGGCTGCCGGCGGCGGCGACGATGATGGCGTCGTCCGCCAGGGTTTCGTTGAGGGTGCCAAGCACGCGACTTTGGGTCAGGCAGGACCCCGTGAGCTCGATGAATTCACGAAACACTGCGGGGTCCATGTGATCGTTGATTTCCGGGACGAAGTCCTGGGTCTGGAAATCTGCCTGGTAGATCCGGTCCACTTCGGCGTCGAGCTGGGCCTTGGCGTCGGCGATCTGCGCGCCCCATTCGGCACGGTAGTCCCCCAGCTTGTCGGCCAGCGCCTCCAGGCCCGAACGGGCGTCGGCCAGCAGTTGCACGCCATCGAGTTTCAGCGCATCGCACGGGCTGATGTTGAGGTTGAGAAATTGCACGTCGCAATGCTGAAACAGCCATTTCGACGCTGTGGTGAAATCGCTGTAGCGGGTGCCGATGCCGATGATCAGGTCCGCTTCCTTGGCCAGCAGGTTCGCCGCCAGGCAGCCGGTCTCGCCAACGCCACCGACATTCAGCGGGTGGCTGGAGACGATGGCGCTTTTTCCCGCCTGAGTCTCGGCAAAGGGAATCTCGAAGCGCTCGGCAAAGGCTTGCAATGCAGCATTGGCCCCGGAGTACTTCACCCCGCCACCGCAGATGATCAATGGCTTGCGCTTGCCCTTGAACAACGCCAGGGCATCGCCGAGCATCGCTTCGGTGGCCGGCCGGCGGTCGATGCGGTGCACGCGTTTCTGCAAAAAATAATCCGGGTAATCGTAGGCTTCGGCCTGGACGTCCTGGGGCAGCGCCAGGGTCACCGCGCCGGTCTCGGCCGGGTCGGTGAGCACGCGCATGGCCTGGATCGCGGCAGTCATCAATTGCTCGGGGCGGTTGATGCGATCCCAGTATTTGCTCACGGCCTTGAAGGCATCGTTGGTGCTGATGCTCAGGTCATGGAATTGCTCGATCTGTTGCAGCACCGGGTCCGGCTGACGACTGGCATAGACATCGCCAGGTAACAGCAGCAGCGGGATGCGGTTGGCCGTCGCGGTGGCGGCGGCGGTCAGCATGTTCGCCGCGCCGGGACCAACCGACGAGGTACAGGCGTAGATCCTGCGCCGCAGATGCTGCTTGGCAAACCCGATGGCGGCATGAGCCATGCCTTGTTCGTTGCGGCCCTGATGAACCACCAGGTCGCCGCTGTCCTGCTCCAGCGCCTGGCCCAGGCCCAGCACATTGCCGTGGCCGAAAATGGTAAACACCCCGGCGACGAACTTGCTCTGGACGCCATCGACCTCGACGTACTGGTTATCGAGAAATTTCACCAGGGCCTGGGCCATGGTCAGTCTTGTTGTGGTCATGCTTGCACCTTTTTCAAACGCAACTCGGTCAACTGTGGGAGCGAGCTTGCTCGCGATAGCGGTGTGTCAGGCAACTCATGCATTGATTGGAGCGCCGTCATCGCGAGCAAGCTCGCTCCCACAGGGGTCCTCCATTGTTCAGGGAGCCGGCCCAGAAGCTTTGCAGATGGCTCATACTCGCCCCCAACGCCTGGCGAATATCGGCCAACTCATGAACACTTTCGGCAAACGGCTCGAAGGACAGGTAACCGTCATAGCCGCCGCGGAGCAGCGCCTCGATCTGCCCGGCATTGCCGAGAATATCTCCCTCGCCCACCAGCACTCGGTGGCCGTCGCGAATGGTCGCCAGTGGCGCTTGGGCATCCTCGACCCCTGAGATGTGAACCAGCCCGGTCAATTCAGGGAAGAACTCCTGCTCGCCGGCCAGATGGTGATGGAAGGTGTCATGCACCAGGCGAAACACATCCAGCCCGTCGGTGGCCTTGATCGCTTCCACCGCCGTGCGCTTGCGGCGTAGCGAGCACTCTGCAAAACCCAAGGGTTCGATGAAACCGTAAATGCCGAAGGCGCGCAGGATCGGCGCAAGTTCACTTAAGGCAGTACGCAACCCCGCCGCTCGCTCGACCTCGCTGCGCGGATCGGCGCGATCGTTGAGCGGGCACATCACCAATCCCTCGGCGCCACACTCGCGGGCGTAATCGGCCAGGCGCACGGCCTGGGCACGGCGCTCTTCGTTCCACACATCGAACGGGTACAGGGCGTTGATCGACAGCACTTTGATGCCGCGCGCCTCGCACAACTCGCGGACATGGGCCGGCGGCATGCCGTCTTCGATCTCGACACCTTTGAGGTCATTGCGAATCTCGATGGCATCGGTCTTCAACGCCAGCGCCAGGTCGATGAAAGCAGGCAGCGACAGGCGCGGGGCAACCATTCGATTCAAGGCAAAACGCAGGGGCTTGTTCATTGTTGTTCTCCCTCCGGCATTCATGAAATGAGTTATTGGGCAGTGGGCATGCTGAACTCGGGGCCCTTGGCGATGCTGTCGGGCCAGCGCTGCATCACGCTCTTGTAGCGACTGTAGAAACGCAGGCCTTCCTCGCCATAGGCATGGTGATCCCCGAACAGCGAACGCTTCCAGCCGCCAAAGGAGTGCCAGGCCATGGGCACCGGGATCGGCACGTTGATGCCCACCATGCCGACCTTGATGCTGCGGGCGAACGCCCGGGCGATGCCGCCATCACGGGTGAAGCACGACACACCGTTGCCAAACTCATGGGCATTGATCAGCGCCACCGCCGTGGCGAAATCCGGCACACGAACGATGCCCAGCACCGGGCCGAAAATCTCCTGTTGATAGATGCTCATCTCGGCGGTGACCTGGTCGAACAGCGTCGCGCCGACAAAAAATCCCTGCTCGGCCCCCGGCACCTTGAAGCCCCGGCCGTCGACGATCAGTCGCGCACCCTCGGCCACGCCAGCATCGATGAAGCCTTCTACCTTGGCCTTGTGTTCGGCGGTGACCAACGGCCCCATGTCGGTGCCGGGTTGCTGGCCATTGCCGACTTTCAGTTGGTCGATACGTGGCAACAATCGGGCGATCAGCTCATCGCCCACGTCGCCCACCGCCACCGCGATGGAAATCGCCATGCAGCGCTCGCCGGCAGAACCGTAGGCCGCGCCGATCAGCGCGTCCGCCGCCTGGTCGAGGTCGGCATCGGGCATGACGATCATGTGGTTCTTCGCCCCACCCAGGGCCTGCACGCGCTTACCGTGCGCCGTACCCTGCTGGTGGATGTATTCGGCGATGGGCGTGGAGCCGACAAAGGAGATCGCCTCGATGTCCGGGTGCTGCAATAGCGCATCCACGGCCGCCTTGTCGCCCTGGACGACATTGAATACACCGTCCGGCAGGCCGGCTTCGGTCAGCAAGCGGGCCATCAGCAAACTGGCGGACGGGTCGCGTTCCGAAGGCTTGAGGATGAAGCAGTTACCGGCAACCAGCGCCAGGGGAATCATCCACAACGGCACCATGACCGGGAAGTTGAACGGCGTGACGCCAGCGCAAACGCCCAGCGGTTGGCGCAAATTCCAGTTATCGATACCGCCGCCGATGTTGTCGCTGAAATCGGTCTTGAGCAGGCTCGGCGCACCGCAGGCGTACTCGACGATTTCGATACCGCGGGTGACTTCGCCATGGGCGTCGGACAGCACCTTGCCGTGTTCACGGCTGATGATCTGCGCCAACTCATCATGGTGGCGGTCGAGCAATTCCTTGAACTTGAACATCACCCGCGACCGTCGCAACGACGATTGCTCGGACCAGGCCGGGAACGCCGCCAGCGCCGAGGCCACCGCTGCCTCGACGGTACTCGGCTCGGCCAGGGCCACCCGGGCCTGCACCGCGCCGGTGGCCGGGTTGAAGACATTGCTGGAGCGAGCGGTGTCGCCATCCTGCACTTGGCCGTTGATGTAATGGCCTATTACCGGGGTGTCGCTCATTGTCCTGGTTCTCCGTTGGAATGTTCGAATTCAGAGGTCGAGCAGCCAGCTGTGCTGCGGGTCGTTATGGAACTGCCAGACCCGCTTCGGACCGGCCATGACATTCAGGTAATACGACTCGTACCCGTAGGGCACGCTGACCGGGTGGTAACCCTTGGGCACCACCACCAGGTCACTGTTTTCCACGGCCATGGCCTGGTCGATGCTGCGGTCGTCGGTGTAGACCCGCTGGAACACGAAGCCCTGGGACGGGTTGACCTGGTGGTAGTAGGTCTCTTCGAGAAAGCTCTGGTGCGGCAGGTCGTCGGTGTCGTGCTTGTGGGGCGGATAGCTGGACGAATGACCGGACGGCGTGCGCACTTCCACTACCAGCAGCGAGTGGGCCGGTTCGCTGTCGGGCAGGATGTCGCAGACATAACGGGTATTGGCGCCCTTGCCGCGAACGCTGCGTTTCATGCTTTGCGGGCGGATCAGCCGTGGTCCGTATTCATTGCTGGCCGCGCCCGGCGCGGCGCACACCGCTACTTGCACGTCGCTCAAGGCCGTCACCTGGGCCTGGCTGCCGGGTGGCAGGTATGCGGCGTAGGGGGATTTATCCTCGAACACCGAGTGGCGGTCACCGAGGTTGTCCCAGCTGAACGTTCCCTGCCCCGGCGCTTCGCCCTTGAGGTCGATACGCCCGCTGAGCAAGACCACACACAACTCCTTGTCACCGGCCATCACCGGAAGGGTTTCTCCGAGGCTCAGGCGGTAGGCCGCGAAGCCCACGTAATCCAACGCACCATGGGGCAGTTCGACCAGTTTCTGGCCGCCGGGATTGCTCTTGATCAACAGGCTCATGCCGGCATCCTCTCTTGCAGCAGGGCACGCAAGGTGTCGTAGCCCTTCTTGGCGTAGACATAACTCGGCGCCACGGCGGGGTCCTGCTCGGCTTCCACCACCAGCCACCCTTGGTAGTCGGCAGCCAGCAGGACGTCGAGCAACGCAGCGAAATCGATGTCGCCATCCCCCGGCACGGTGAAGGTGCCATTGATGATGCAGTCGGGGAAACTCCAGAGGTTGTTGCGCGCCAGCTGCACCACGGGTTTGCGCACGTCCTTGAAATGCACGTGACAGATGCGCTCGATGTGCTTGCGCAAGACTTGCAGCGGTTCGCCACCGCCCATGTAGCAATGGCCAGAGTCGAACAGCAGGCCCACTTCGCTGCCGGTCAGGGCCATCAGCTTGTCGATGTCCGAAGGCGATTCGACGTAGGCGCCCATGTGGTGGTGATAGGCCAGTCGCACGCCCTGGGACAGGGTGAAGCGCGCCAGTTCGGTGAGCTTGTCGGCGTAGGCTTGCCAGGCTTCGTCGGTGTGAAAGCGCGGGCGTTCGATCAACGGGATGCGCTGGCCCTGGATGGAGTCAGCCACTTCGCCATAGACCAACACCGTCGCGCCGTTCTGCGCCAGCAGTTCGACATGGCTGGCGATGGCGTCGATTTCCTCGGCCGCCGAACGCCGCGCCAATCGACTGGAATACCAGCCGGAAACCAGCGCCAGGTCGTACGGGCGCAACACGTCGCCGACGCCCTTGGCGTCCTTGGGGAACTTGCCGTTGAGCTCAAACCCTTCGTAGCCGATTTCCTTGCCTTCGCTCAGCGCCGTGCTCAAGGGCGTCTCGCCGCCAAGGGACGGCAGGTCGTCGTTGCTCCAGGAAATCGGGTTGATGCCAATTCGAATAGCGGGCATGGCTGCACCTTTTATTGTTGTCTCTAATGTTCAGCCGATCACCTGTGGCGAGGGAGCTTGCTCCCGCTCGGCTGCGAAGCAGTCGCAAAACTATGGATGCGGTTTTACCTGTCAAATCGAGGGTGGCTGGATTTGGGACTGCTTCGCAGTCCAGCGGGAGCAAGCTCCCTCGCCACAAGGGCCCTGTCATCAAGCCCGGGCACTGCGCCACGCCTCGATCAATTCCACAAACCGCCCCTGCACGTCCCGGATCAACGTTTCGTCATCGATCTCCCCGGCCATCCAGGCCCGGCTCGGCTCCTGGAAAATCGTCCGGCCCACGGCAAAGCCCCGGCAGGTGGTGCTCTGGCTGGCCTGGCGGAAGCCCTCGGCCAATGCGGCGGCCGGGGCGTTGAGGCCCAGCAGCACCACGCCACGGCAGTACGGGTCGCGCTGCTGGATCAACTCGTCGAGTTGCTTCCACTCTTGGGCCGTCTGCGCTTCGATCTTCCACCACGCCGGAAAAATACCCAGGTTGTAGAGGCGCTTGAGGGCGCGATAGAGCACGTCCGGATGGGCTGATGGATGATCCTTCGGCGGGATGACTTCCAGCAGCAACTCATGACCGCTGACCTGGGACGCCTTGTACAAGCCCATCAACTGAGCCTCTTGTTCCAGGCGCAGCAGCGGTTCGTCGTCGGGGTGAAATTGAACCAGGCATTTGATGATCTGTTCCTGCGGCCAGGCAATCAGGTTGCTGCCGATGGAGCGCCCGTGCTCGAACGCCAGCGGCCGCGAGCCCTGCACTTCCACCGGCCGCGCCACCCACCAGCCACGCCCGGTGGCCGCGTTGAGGGAGTCCTGGCCAAAGCGCTGGTCGGCCAGCAAACCGACATCGGCGGCGATACCCTGGCGTTGCAGGTCGACCTCGACCCGCTGCACAGCCTGGATGAACAGTTGCTTGAGCTCGCTGATACTGTCGAGGCCACGCCCGCCGCGCTGAGCCAGTTCCACCAGTTGCCAGCGATGGTCGAAGGCGAAGATGAACAACTGCTTCCAGGCCCTGCGCGGCACGCTCACCTGATGCAGCCGTTGCAGCGCGGCATCCTGGTCCGGTCGGGTGATGGGCACCGGGCTGTTGAACAAATAGTCGAGTTCGGCCCGGGTCGGCATCGCCGGAGCGCAGGCATGGCGCGAAACCACCAGGCCACCGCAGGCATTGGCCAACTGGCAGCAGCGCTCATCGTCGGCGTCCTCCAGCCAACCGGCGAGGAACCCGGACATGAACGCATCACCGGCACCCAGCACATTCAAGACTTCGACCCTAACGCCCGGGTAAATGGCGCCGTCTTCCAATCGGTTCGGGATGTCACCGTGGATCACCGTGCATCCTTGTGGGCCGAGCTTGACCACCAGGGTTGCCGGCGTCAGCGCGCGCACCGTACGCAGCGCGGCCAGCAGGTCCTCGCTGCCGCCAGCGATGAGGAATTCTTCCTCGGTGCCGACGATCAGGTCGAAACGCGCCAGGATGCCTTGCACGTGCTGGCTGACCTTGCGGTCGGCAACGAAACGGGTTTCACCGTCGGCCTTGCTCGCCAGGCCCCAGAGGACCGGGCGGTAATCGATGTCGAGAACGCATTTGACGTTGTGTTTTCGGGCATGGTCCAGCGCCTGGATGCTCGCGTTGTAGACGCCTTCGGTAGAGAAATGAGTGCCGGTGATCAGCAGCGCCTTGCTGGAAGCGATAAAGGTTTCGTCGATGTCTTCGGCCCGCAGCGCCATGTCCGCGCAGTTTTCCCGGTAGAACACCAGGGGAAAGGTCTCGCGATCCTTGATACCCAGCAAGACCATGGCGGTCAGGCGCTCGGCATCGACCTTGATGCCGCTGACGTCACAGCCTTCCCGGGCGAGGGACTGCACCAGGAAACGCCCCATGTGATCGTCGCCTACACGGCTCAACATCGCCGATTTCAGCCCCAGGCGGGCCGTACCGAAGGCGATGTTGGCCGACGATCCACCCAGGTACTTGGCAAAACTGCTGACATCTTCCAGCCGCGCGCCGACCTGCTGCGCATAGAGATCGACGCCCAGGCGTCCCAGGCAGATGACATCCAATTGACGCCCACTGGCAAAACGAGTCTGGCCCATGCTGGCTCCTGTTATTTTTATCAGCCTGCGCTTGCCGTCGGAACCGACGCCAACGCTTTGGTGGATGCAGACTAAAACGAGCAAGCGCCAAGAATCAATATTTTTTCCATATATTTTTATCGTGGAATATTTTTTCCAATATGCTATTGCTCAACCGGGCCAGACGCGGTGCATCGTTTCAGCAGGGCTACAACTTCGTTCACCCATGATTTTCCTCCCGCCTACGCTGTAGACTGCGACCAGCCAACCTATTGTCGAGGATCGGCCCGTTTTTCAGGGGCGTCCTATAAGAACAAGCCAGAAGGATTTCCTATGACCCGCCCCGATCTGCAGGCGCCGTCCGAGAGCGCGTCCGAAGCCGCCCTCCCCAGCCCACCGATCAACGCCGAGCGGCTGTTGCAACTGATCACCGAGGAATACGAAGGCCTGCCGCGCCAGCTCAAGCGCATCGCCAGCTATATGAGCCAGCAAAGCGACCGGATCATGGTTGATCGCATCAGCGACATCGCCCGGGAATGTGAAGTGCATCCCTCGGCCATCGTGCGCTTCTCTCAGCGCTTCGGCTTCAGCGGGTTCAGCGAAATGCAGGCTTTGTTCCGCGAGGCGTACACCCACAAAACCACGCCGGTACAGAACTACCAGCAACGCATTCGCAGCATGATCGCCAACAAATCCCAGAAGGCCAGTGCCGGCGACCTGGCCCGGGAATGCGTCAACGCGACCCTGTCGGGTATCGAACGCCTGGGGCTGGAACTCGAAGACGAGGCGTTCGAAAAAGCCGTGGACCTGGTGGTGAATGCCGACAACATCTATGTGGTCGGTGTGCGGCGTTCATTCGCGGTGGCCGATTACCTGGTCTACAACCTGCAGCACACCAACAAGCGCATTCACCTGGTCTCCGGCCTGGGCGGCAGTTATCGCGAGCAGATGCGCAGCGTGCGGGCCAACGACCTGGTGATTGCCATCAGCTTTACGCCTTACGGCAAGGAAACCCAGCACTGCCTACGCATTGCCCAGCATCACCAGGCGAAGACACTGATCATCACCGACAGCAACTTATCGCCGCTGGCCAAGCGGGCCAACGCGGTGTTGCTGGTCAACGAAGGCAGCTCGTTCGCGTTCCGCTCGTTGAGCGCCACGTTGTGCCTGTGCCAAGCGCTGTTCATCGCCGTGGCCTACCGACTCGAACTCAAAGTCGATGAAATCCATGAACAGGTCGGCTTCGAGGATTGATACCCGACCTGCCAAACCGCTGAAGGAGAAGCCATGAAACTGATCGGCATGTTGGACTCGCCCTACGTGCGACGCGTCGCCATTTCCGCCAAATGCCTAGGGATTGCCCTGGAACACGAATCGGTGTCGGTGTTCCGGCAATTCGAGCATTTCCAGAGCATCAACCCGGTGGTCAAGGCCCCCACGCTGGTGATGGATGATGCCTCGGTGTTGATGGATTCCACCTTGATCATCGATTACCTGGAGGTACTGGCCGGCCCGGCGAACAGCCTGATGCCGTCCGATCCAGCCCAACGGTTGCGCTCCTTGCAATTGGTCGGGCTGGCGCTGGCGGCGTGCGAAAAGTCGGTGCAGATCTATTACGAACGCACCCTGCGACCGGCGGATATCCAACATGCTCCGTGGCTGTCACGAATTTCGGGCCAGTTGCTGGCCGCCTACGGTGAGCTGGAGCAAGCCCTGGCAAAACAACCGCTGCCCACCGATGGTTCCATCGATCAGGCCGGCATCACCGTCGCCGTGGCGTGGACCTTCACCAACCTGTTGGTGGCGGATCAAGTACAGGGCAAGTCCTTCCCGCAGATCAGCGCATTCACCGCCTATGCCGAAGGGTTGGAAGCGTTTGTCAGCACGCCGGTGGAATGACGGCTGGATACATGCCTTTGTGGGAGCGAGCAAGCTCGCTCCCACAGGGTTCAGGCCGGTTCCATTTTTCTAGGCTCTGGAGTCGGCGCTACCTCGAAGCGGTCGGCCAGAAATGGCGTGATGTCCAGTGGCAGCGGCTCCTGGTTCACCAGTTTGTCCAGCAGCACGCCGGTGATGGCCGAGGTCAGGATACCGGTGCGAAAGTGCCCGCAGGCGTTGAGGTAGCCCTCGACACCGCGCATCGGCCCCAGGATCGGTAGCTCATCGGGTGAGCCTGGACGCAGGCCGGCCCAGGTGCGCTTCAGGTTGATGTCGACCAGTTGCGGGATACAGCGCACGGCACCCTGTACCAGCCCTTCGATCTCCGGGTAGGTGGTGGTCACGTCGAACCCTTTGTCCTCCGTGGTGCTGCCGATGAGGATTTCGCCGTTGTCTTTCTGCGCCACGTAGCAGTCGCTGGTGGTCAGGCAGCCATTGAGGATTTTGGGCATGCGCTCGGTCAAGAGGATCTGGCCCTTGACTGGCTTGACCGGGATCCGCACGCCCGTTGCCTGCTCGCTCAGGTCCGCCGCCCAGGCCCCGGCGGCGTTGATCAAGGTCTGGCAAGTGAATGTCCCGGCCTCGGCGGTCTTCACGCCGGTGACCCGCGTCCCGCTTCGCAACACGTCAGTCACGTTGGTGTTGAAGAACAGGTCGACACCGTTCTGCCGCGCGCCCTCGGTGTAGGCGTCTGCCAGGCGGAATGGGCTGACCTGATGGTCGCACAGGAATTCCAGGGCACCCCGGGCCTCGTGGCTGACGTTCGGCTCGGCCTCGCGCAATGCCGCCTGGTCGAGCCAGCGCACCTGATCGGCCAGATGAGGAATGCAGGCGACGATATGCTCGGCATACAACCGATCTTCATCGTCGTAGATCACGAACTTGAGCCCGGTCCGTTCGAACTTGAAATCCATGCCATGACGATCGAACAGTTCCCGGTGCATTTGCGGGTACATCGCGTTGGACTGCAAGGCGAATTCGAAAAACGAGTCGGGCAGGATGTGCGGCGTGCTGGCATCCACCGCCACGGCGGCGCCCTGGGCCTGGCGCTTGCGATTGGCTGACATCATCCTGAAGAAAATCACCCCGCAACCCAGGCCCACCGATTCGCCAATGGCCCAGAGGCCACCCGCCGAGGCGCGGGTGGCGTTGCCTGGACGCTTGGCGTCGATCAGGGCGATCTTCAGATGGTTGCGCTTGGACAGCTGGTAAGCGCAGGAGGCGCCGATCACGCCGCCACCGGCAATCACAACATCGTAATGCCTAATCATGGGAAACGGCCTCCGTGCCGAGGTACTGGAACGCTGAAAAAGGAACAGGATCTATGGGGAAACGTGGCCGCAGCCACCCTACATCAGCGCGCCCGGTGGCCTCGCGCAACCGATCGCTGCAATAACCGACGCACATGCGCCCCTGGCAGTCGCCCATGCTCACGCGGGTGCGCATCTTCAGGCTGGCCATGTCTTGCACGCCCTGCGCCAGGGCCCGGTCGATGTCGGCGCGGGTGGCATGTTCGCAGCGGCAGATCACCGTGTCGGCGGCAGGCAGCGCCGTTTGGCCCGCCCCACGCTGGGTGTAGCGATCGACCGCGGCGCGAAAACGAATGATGCGGTCCAGTTGTGCCTGGTACCGCTCGCGACGCCCGAGGGCTGCCGCCTCATCCAGGACGTTGCGTTGCACCAGCACCGACAGCGCCGCGATGCGCCCGCTCAGCATGGCTGCCTCTCCCCCGCGAATCCCGCCCATGTCGCCCGCCAGATGGACATGCGCCTCGCTGCCCCGTTGCCAGGCATCGGACACGGCACGCAGATAGCCGTCGTCGCTGAAACCATGTTCCAGGCCCATCTGCTGGCTCAGCTGGGTGCGCGGGATAAACCCGTAGCCGACGGCCAACGTCTGGGCCGGCACCTGTTCGGCGCGCGCAAGGTCCGGTTCCCAATTTACGGAGTACGGCGCTACGGTCACGGCGCTCAACTCGCCCTCGCCTTCGGCACGCACCACGCCCCAGCCATAGCGCACGGGAATGCGATGGCGCTTGAGGTACGCGAGCATGCCCAGGCCGTCGAGGAACAGTTGCGGCTTGTTCAGCAGCGCTAGGCTTTCCTTGGCGATCCTGCCGAACGCACACGCCTCATAGACACCCGCCACGGTGACGCCCGAGGCGTGAAGCTGACAGGCCACCAATGGCAATAACGGGCCCGTCCCGGCGATCACCACCGGGCTCGGCGGCTTGACCACGCCGCTCTTGATCTGCAGCTGCAAGCCGCCAAGCATCATCACACCCGGGAGGGTCCAGCCAGGGAACGGTACGCTGCGTTCATGGCACCCCGCTGCCAGGATCAACTGCGAATAGGCAACCGACCGCAAGCGCTCGTGCGCATCGAGCAGCGTCAGCGCCCGGAATCCCTCCGCCCCGATGACACGGCTGCCCAATTGCACGTCGATCAGGTCGGCGTGGCGCTGGAAGTCCCCGTGGAGCTTCTCCAACGCTTCGCTGTAGCGGGCCCCCAGGTAATCCAGGCATACGCCATCGCGCAAGGGGCCGCGATACACCACGCCACCGAGGCGCGGCGCCTCTTCGAGCAAGGTGCAGCGCACCCCGTGGGAGGCCAGCTCGGTAGCCGCCGCCATGCCCGCCGGCCCGCCGCCGACGATGACCGGATCGAGGTTCATGGCGCCTCCGTTTCAGCAATGCGGTTGGCCCGGGTCTCGATCTGCATGCCGGGGCGCACGAGAGTCTGGCAGGCGCGGCGCTTATGGCGACCATCGATCTTGACCAGGCAGCAGTGGCAAACCCCCATGCCGCAATAGGCGCCACTGATCTGGTCATGGTCGTTGCGGGCCACGTGCCGGCGACCCAGGGCCTGGATCACGGTAAGCACGGTTTCGCCCTGGGCGGCATTGACAGCCTGTCCGTCCAGGAGCACGGTCATGTCAGCCTCGAGCGGCTGGATATCGTATTGTCGGTGTATGAGGTCTTGAGGTTGCATCATGCAGCTCTTCCTTGAAGGTTCAGTCGGTCTTGGCTCCTTGCGGCACGCCACCACCCGCCTTGCGGCGATGCCCATCGGCGACTGCGCGCCAAAACAGGGCAACAGGCGCAGCATGCTGGTGCGCGGCGCAATGATGTTAGGGATTATTTGTGACGAAGTGTTGATCCAGGCCAATCAATGCGCACGTCCGCGCCCATGAACTTTTTTTCAGAAAGCCGACAGGTATTCTTTGGCAGAATGCTGCGCAGTCGCTCCAATTACTCACCCGGTACTGACCATGAACCGCATCCTGACCATCGAAGACGACGCCGTGACCGCTCGGGAAATTGTCGCCGAACTGACCCGCAACGGCCTGGACGTCGACTGGGTCGACAATGGCCGTGAAGGCTTGGAGCGCGCGGTCAGCGGTGACTACGACCTGATCACCCTCGACCGCATGCTCCCCGAACTGGACGGCCTGGTGATTGTCACCACGCTACGGACCATGGGCGTGGCCACGCCGATTCTGATGATCAGCGCCCTGTCCGATGTCGACGAACGCGTCCGCGGCCTGCGCGCCGGTGGCGACGATTACCTGACCAAGCCGTTCGCCACCGATGAAATGGCCGCCCGGGTCGAGGTGTTGCTGCGCCGCAACAACGGTGCCCGTGAACCCGAGACCGCGCTGCGGGTGGCGGACCTGGAGCTGAACCTGATCAGCCGCGAAGCCAGCCGCAACGGGCAACTGCTCAGCCTCTTGCCCACCGAATACAAACTGCTGGAATTCCTGATGCGCAACAGCGGCCAGATCCTGTCGCGCATGATGATTTTCGAAGAGGTCTGGGGGTATCACTTCGACCCCGGCACCAACCTGATCGACGTCCACATCGGTCGCCTGCGCAAGAAAATCGACCCGCCGGGCCTGGAACCGCTGATTCGCACGGTACGAGGGTCCGGCTATGTCATTGCTGAACCCCGCTAAGGGCTGGCGATCCTCAAGCAGCCGCCTGCTGGCGCTCTACAGCGCGCTGTTCGTGATCTGGAGCGCCATCCTGATGGGGGTGATGTATTACGAAGTGTTTGGCTACCTCGACAGCCTCGCCAAACATTCCCTGATGCAACGCCAGCACCTGTTCGCGCGCATCCACGGCGACCAGCTGGAGGACGCGCTGATGGCCAGCCTGACGTTGGACGAACGCGGCGTCGACGCCTACGGCCTGTTCGATCCGCAGTTGCGCCATCTGAGCGGACCGATCCAACGCATCCCCGCCGATCTGCCGCTCGATGGCAAGATCCATATGCTCGGCGGTTGCGTCGATTCCGACGACCCGGGCGTGCCGTCCGACAGTTGCGACGCGATAGCGACCCGGACCCAGGATGGTCGCTGGCTGGTGCTGGCGCGGGACAACGGCTCGTTGTTCGCCGTGACACGCATCATTTCACACGCGCTGTTCTGGGGCGTATCGCTGACGATCCTGCCGGGCATCTTCGGCTGGCACCTGCTGCGGCGCCGGCCGTTGCGGCGGATTCGCAAGCTGCAAGCCAGCGCCGAAGCCATCGTCGCCGGTGACCTGACCCATCGCCTGCCGCTGTCGAGCCGCCGCGATGAACTGGACATGCTGGCGGCCATCGTCAATGCCATGCTCGACCGCATCGAACGGCTGATGAACGAGGTCAAGGGCGTCTGCGACAACATCGCCCATGACTTGCGCACGCCACTGACCCGCCTGCGGGCCCAGCTCTATCGCATCCAGCAGGAAGCGGCGGACGGCTCGCCCGAAGCCTTGCAGATGGATCAGGTGATCGCCGAGACGGATACGCTAATGGCGCGGTTTCGCGGGCTGTTGCGGATATCGGAGTTGGAGGACCAGCAGCGTCGCTCCGGCTTCATGCGCCTCGATCCCTTGCAGTTATTGCAAGAACTGCACGATTTCTACCTGCCCCTCGCCGAAGAGCGCGAGCTGGTTTTCAAGCTGGAGGTGCCCGCCAGCCTGCCCCTGCTCAACGGCGACCGGGCGTTGCTGTTCGAGGCCGTGTCGAACCTGCTAAGCAATTCCATCAAATTCACCCCACCGGGCGGTGAGGTGATCCTGCGCGGCGTCGACCAGGGCGACAGCACCCGCATCGAAGTGCTCGACTCCGGCCCTGGCATCCCGGAGGCAGAGCGCAAGGCGGTGTTTCGCCGTTTCTACCGCGCCGAGGGCAGCAGCCAGCACGGCGGATTCGGCCTTGGCCTGTCCATTGTCGCGGCGATTGTCAATTTGCACGGATTTACCCTGGAAGTGGATCGCAGCGAGTCGGGCGGCGCCCGGCTGGTGCTCGATTGCCGGGCGACATTGCTCTGATTCGTTGGCCCGTGGCGAGGGAGCGCGTCTTACCGGACCAGGAAATCAGGCAGGATCACTGCGGTGCAACGGCGTGTTCTGCAGTTCGTAGCGCAGCTCGTCAATCAGCTTCTCCAGGCCCTCTTCAGAGCGGATGCTCTCGACGCTCATGCCGCTCACCACCAGGTCGACCTCGCCGCTTTCCTGGTGATACAGGCGAATAGTCAGCGTGCCATCGCCATTGAGGTTGCATGCGCAGGACAGCGGAGCAAAACTTTTTTCGAGGCGGGCGCGAAGCGGAGCAAGATGGGTCATCGTTTGCACCTCAGCTTCGAAGTCGCAAATGACCGGTGGACACACCCGGCCTCCTGGCTCCCGCAGACTTCCTGTCGATCTCGCACTTGAAGGGCTTGTTGCGCATTGTGGCGTATTCCTTGACTGTTTCGTGGGGGACGCGACATCAACAGCTATGCCGCACCCTCTCAGCCTAAGGAAGGAGGCGCCCGCGAAGAACCCGAATTTGCACTAGCACGGCAGGTGCATATGCACTGGCTACTATGGTGCCTTCATCCGCCATTCATTTGCGTACAACCCCCGCTCCCGCGCCCAGACAATCGCTTCGCTGCGGCTATGCACGTCCAGTTTGGAATATAGCGTAGCCACGTGATTGCGCACGGTGTTTGGCGCGAGCTTGAGCCGCGCGGCGATTTCCTTGTCAGCCAGGCCCTCGCAGATCAGGCCAAGCACATCGCGTTCCCGGGCCGTCAGCTCGGTGAACGATGTCGTGGGGCTTTGCGCGTTGATACTTTTCACATTGGCGAGTTTTTCGATCAAGGTCCGACTGAACCACGAGGCGTCCTTCATCACTTCCTCGATGGCCGCCACCAGTTCCAGCTCCGAACGCTTGCGTTCGGTGATGTTCATCAGCACCAGCAAATAGCAGGGTTTGTCCTGGATGACCACAGTGTCGGCCGCCACTTCGCAGTCGATCTGTTCGCCCCCCTTCCTGTGAACCTTGATGTCGACGCCGGACACAGTGGCGGTCTTTTCCAACCGCGCAAAAAGCGTCGCGCCTGCGTCCTTGTCGAGAAAACCGATTTCCTCGACGGTCTTGCCCAACAACTCTTCGCTGGCATAACCGGTCGCCTGGAGGAAGGCTTCGTTGATTTCCAGCAATTGCTGCTCAGCGCTACAGATCAGCGTTGGCACCGGCGACAGGCGGAATGACTTGGCAAAGCGCTCCTCGCTTTGGCGCAGCGCCGTCTCGGCCTTGCGCCGGGGCTCCATGTCCATGAAGGAGAACAGCATGCAGTCTTCATCGTGCAGGTCCAGGGGCTGGCCGGCGACGATCACTTGCTTGCTGCTACCGTCCGGCAAACGCATTTCGGCCTGCATCTGCGGAATGGTCGCACCCTGGCCCAGGCGCTCGATGGCCAGGTCACGCTTCTCGGCCGCTTCGAGCACATCCAACTCATACACCGAACGGCCGATCACCTGCTCGCGGCTGTAGCCGGTCATTTCCAGGAAGCCCGCGTTGACCTTGATATAGCGCAGGTCGCTGAGGCGGCAGATCACCGCAGGCGCCGGATTGGCACCAAAGGTTCTCTCGAACCGTTGCTCAGCGCTGGCCCATTCAGTGGCATCGCTGAGAATCAGCACCAGATATTCCGGCTCGCCGGCACGGTCACTCAGGACCATGCTGCGGATGCGGTGAACCCAGGTCCGATCCGGGTCGGCGTCTGGCGTGACTTCCACCAGCACATCGCTGAATTCATCGCCACGAGCGACGCGGGCGATGGGGTAATTGTCTTCGGGCAACGAATGGTTATTGCGATAGCGCAGGTGGAAACGCTTGGCGTATTGCTTGGCATTGGCGCCCAACTCGCCGAGCTCCGTGACGCCGTGCATGGTCAGGGCGGCTTCATTGGCCCAGGCAATGGTCTGGTCGACCTCGACCAGTATCACGCCGTCAGACAATCCGGCGATGATTTGCAGCAATTGGCGGCGATTGGTATCGGTGTTCGGGACGTCCTGATTCATTGGGTCTCCATGGGTCGTGACGTTCAGGCATGGATGCGCTGAAGGTTACGACCACATGGGCTTGCGATAGTGCGCCAGGCCCTCAAAGCCCCGCGGCGATAGCCTTGCCGACGTCCTGGGTCGAGGCTTGTCCGCCCAGGTCCGGGGTTATCGGCCCGTGTGCGATCACCTGCTCGATGGCCCGCAGGATCCCGTCATGGGCCGCGCGATAACGCTCATCGCCGTTGCCAAGGAAATCCAGCATCAACGCTGCCGACCAGATCATCGCGATCGGGTTGGCAATGTTTTGCCCATAGATATCCGGCGCCGAGCCGTGCACCGGTTCGAACAGCGAGGGAAAGCGCCGCTGCGGATCCAGGTTCGCCGACGGCGCGATGCCGATAGTGCCGGCGCAGGCGGGGCCGAGGTCGGAAAGGATGTCGCCGAACAGG
Organism: Pseudomonas sp. R4-84; assembly: GCF_054130985.1. Classification (NCBI taxonomy): domain Bacteria; kingdom Pseudomonadati; phylum Pseudomonadota; class Gammaproteobacteria; order Pseudomonadales; family Pseudomonadaceae; genus Pseudomonas; species Pseudomonas sp. R4-84. Next base: position 2,303,078 of record NZ_CP096390.1, on the reverse strand, counting down.
TTCGAGGCGACCACCACATCGAAGCGGTCTGGTTGCAGGACGAAACGGGCGCACAGGATGTCGATGTGCTGTTTGTCCCATGTCACCTCGGGGTATTGCTCGGCCATCAAGGCCGTGCGTTCGTCCCAGTACGGCATGCTGATGGAAATCCCGTTGGACTTGGTCGCGGCCGTCAGGCGCTTGCGCGGTCGGGATTGGGCCATGTCGAAGGCGAACTTGAGAATCCGGTCGACGCCTCGGCGAGTGAACACCGATTCCTGCAGGACGAATTCATGCTCGGTGCCTTCGAACATCTTGCCGCCGACCGAGGAATATTCACCCTCGGTGTTTTCGCGGATTACCACGAAATCGATATCCCCCGCCTCCCGTCCGGCCAGCGGACAGGGCACGCCCGGGAACAGCCGCACCGGGCGGATGTTCACGTACTGGTCGAAATCGCGGCGGAACCTGAGCAACGAGCCCCACAGGGAAATGTGGTCCGGGACCTTGTCCGGCCATCCCACGGCGCCGAAGTAGATCGCGTCGAAGCCCTTGAGTTGCTCGAACCAGTCGACGGGCATCATCTGCCCGTGCTCCAGGTAATAATCGCAGTGAGCCCAATCGAACACTTGGATGTCCAGGTCCAACTGCCATTGCCTGGCGGCCTGCTCCAATACTCGCAGGCCTTCGGGCAATACTTCCTTGCCAATGCCATCGCCGGCAATCGCGGCGATTCTAAAGGGTTTGCTCATCAGTCCTGACTCCCGGTTGTCTGTTCAAACGAAGGCCGCATCACAGCCCACCGATATGGAAAGCTTTCACTTCAAGGTATTCATCCAGGCCGTACTTGCTGCCTTCGCGCCCCAGGCCGGACTGCTTGATGCCACCGAAAGGCGCCACCTCCATGGAGATGATCCCGGTGTTGAGCCCGATCATCCCGAACTCCAACGCCTCGCCGAAATGCCACGAGCGCCGCAGGTCCTGGGTAAAGAAATAGGCACCCAGGCCATAAGGCGTGGCATTGGCCAAAGCCAGTGCCTCGTCCTCCGTCGAAAAGCGCATCAGCGGTGCAACCGGGCCGAAGGTTTCTTCATTGGCAAGCAACATCCCGGCGTGGGCGTCGCCCAGCACCGTCGGCTCGACGAACTGGCTGTCGCCTTGAGGAATGCCGCCACACAGGAGGCGCGCGCCCTGGCTCAGCGCATCGTTGATATGCCGGGCGACCTTGCTCACCGCAGCAGGATTGATCAATGGGCCGATCATCACGTCGGCTTCGAGCCCATCGCCGATCTTCAGCTTGCGCACTTCCTGCACCAGCCGCTCGGCAAAACGTTCGTAGATGCCTTCCTGCACCAGGATGCGGTTGGCGCAGACGCAGGTCTGGCCGGCGTTGCGAAACTTGCTTTGCATGATGCCGGCCACGGCCTGTTCCAGATCAGCATCGTCGAACACGATGAACGGCGCATTGCCACCGAGTTCCAGGCTCAGGCGCTTGATGTGCTCGGCGCTCTGGCGCATCAACAGGCGGCCGACCGCCGTCGAGCCGGTGAAGGAAATCTTGCGCACCGTCGGGTTGCCGGTCAGCTCTTCGCCGATGCCAGCGGGCATGCCCGTGACCACATTGAAGACCCCGGCCGGAATCCCGACCCGCTCGGCCAGCACGGCGAGCGCCAGGGCGGACAACGGTGTCAGGTCCGACGGCTTGACGATCACCGGGCACCCCGCCGCCAGCGCCGGAGCGCACTTGCGGGTGATCATCGCGTTGGGGAAGTTCCACGGTGTGATGGCGGCGCAGACGCCGACCGGTTGCTTCAGCGTGAGCAGCCGACGGTCGCCGCTGGGGGCCGGAATGGTCTCGCCATAGACCCGACGGGCCTCTTCGGCGAACCATTTGACGAAGCCGGCGCCGTAGCGAATCTCGCCCCTGGCTTCATTCAGTGGCTTGCCCTGTTCATGGGTCATGATCAGCGCGAGGTCTTCGAGGTTGTCCATCATGGCCTGATACCAGCGCTCCAACATCGCCGCCCGCTCCGCCGCCGGACGCGCGCGCCATGCCGCCCAGGCCCCGTCCGCTGCCTCGATGGCGCGTCGGGTTTCGCTGCCTTGCATCGCGGGGACGCGGGCGAGCGTTTGGCCGGTGGCCGGGTTGATGACGTCGAGGGTGGCGCCATCGTCGGCCCCCACCCACTGCCCGTCGATATAAGCCAGTTCCGCCAGCAGGCTGGGGTCTTTCAGAAGTTGAGTGAGCATGGTCGCGTCCTGTTCCGAGGTAGTTCCAGTCTAAGGAGGTGCCGCGGCGCAGGATGCTGAAAGCGGAGGTTGGGCGGTGTTGGATGCTGAAGTTTTGGGGTGAAGCGGCAGGCTATACCGATAGGACTGCGACTGCTTTGTTCTTGCTTGGTGCGTGGGAACGGGCTTGCTCGCGAAGGCGGCGTATAAGCCCATGAGTGAGTCGAATGTGCTGGGCCCATCGCGAGCAAGCTCGCTCCCACAGGTTTCTTTGGCGTGGCTAAATCTGGGTGCCTTGCGGTGGACGCGGTTTAAACCTTCAAAGCCCCAAGCAACCCAGCCAGGAACCGCTCCCCCGCCTCCATCTGCGCCACTTCGATAAACTCATCCGGCTTATGCGCCTGTTCGATGGAGCCCGGCCCACACACCACCACCGGCACGTCCAGCCGCTGCTTGAACAACCCACCCTCGGTGCCGAAAGAGACCTTCGCAGTCCCGGTACCCGGCTCAGCGAAATGCTTGAGAAACCGCACCGCTTCGACGCTCGGATGCGTATCAAGCCCCGGATAGACATTCAGCGTCTCGATCTGGATGTCCGCTACGTTCGAGAGCTTTTTCGCCTCGCGGACGATCACTTCGGCGTGCTCGTGCAGTTGCTCCAGAAACCGATCCAGATCGTCGGCCGGCAGGTTGCGCACTTCGAAGTCCAGCGTACACAGGTTCGGCACGATATTGAGTGCCTTGCCGCCGACGATCTGCCCGACATGCACCGTGCTGTAGGGCACGTCATAGTCGCTGTCCTGGGCGCCCTGCTCCTGCAACTGCCGTTGACTCTGGCGCAACGCCGCGATGAAGTCGCACGCCACGTGGATGGCGTTGATCGAGCGCGGGGCCAGGGATGAGTGCGCTTCCAGGCCTCGGCAGTAGGTGCGGTAGGAGCCCTTGCCCTTGTGGCCCAACACGAATTGCATGTTGGTCGGCTCACCGATCACGCACAGGAACGGTCGCACCGGGGCCAGGTGCAGCACGTCGAGCAGGCGGCGAACGCCCACGCAGCCGATTTCTTCATCATGGGAAAGCGCCAGTTGCAGCGGCCGGCTCAACGGCTGGTCGGCCGCGTCGAGCATGGCGTCGATCGCCAGGGCGATGAAGCCTTTCATGTCACAGCTACCGCGCCCGTAGACCCGGCCATCGCGCACCGTCGCCTGGAATGCCGGAACGGTCCAGGCCTGCCCCGCCGCCGGCACCACGTCGGTATGGCCGGATAGCAGGACCCCTGGCACCTCACGGGGGCCGGTGCTGGCGAACAGGTTGGCTTTCTTGCCGCTCTCGTCCTTGACGATCAGCGATTCGATGCCTTTGCCCGCCAACACATCGCGGACGTATTCGATCAGCGCCATGTTCGATTCCGAGGAAACCGTTTCGAACGCCAACAGGCGCTCGAAAATAGCCAGGACGCGAGGTTTCATGAGGCTTTGCTCCGTTGTTCGGACGGGGTGAACCGGCGGATGGAGAACGGTTCGATCGACGTGCTGGTGGTGCCGGTGCTGATCAGTTCGGCCATGACGTCGCCGACGCCCGGACCGAGTTGGAAACCATGGCCGCTGAAGCCGAAGGCGTAGTACAGGCCGTCGACGTTGCCGCTGGCGCCCATCACCGGCAGGTTATCGGGCAGGTAGCCTTCGATACCGCTCCACACGCGGATGATGTTGAGGTTGCCAATGCCCGGCACCAGGCGCCGCATCTGGTCCAGTTGGTTGAGCAGGCTGCGCGGTTCGACATGGGCGCGGCGGTTGAGCATGTCCGGCTCGCAACGGTAGCCACCGCCGATGATGATGTTGCCCCGTGGAATCTGCCGGAAGTAGATCACTTCTTCGGGAATCTTCGTGTACACCCCGATCACCGTCGGCAAGGCATAGGGCACCGGCTCGGTGACGGCCATTTGCGGACCGTTGGGTGCCAGCGGCACCGGCTCACCGAACTGCCCGGAAAGTTTTTGTCCCCAGGCACCGGCTGTGATCAGCAATTGGGAGGCGCGGAACTGGCGGCCATCGGTTGTGGTGACGCTGAATTCGCCATTGGCCTTGTGCACCTCGGCCACTTCCGTGCGTTCTTCGATGCGGGCACCGAGGCGCCGCGCCGCGCGGGCAAATGCCGGTGCCGCGAGACGCGGGTTGGCGTGACCGTCATGGGGGGCGTACGAGCCGCCCTTGACGTCCTTGCCCAGGAACGGAAAGCGCCCGTGCAGTTCACTGCCCCGATAAATCTGCAGTTCCAGTTGCCGGGCTTCGGGGGCATCGGCGTAGGCTTGCAGCTCCTCGATTTCCTCTTCCCGGTAACACACGCGCATGTGTCCGCTGGGAATGAATTCCAGGTCCTCGCCGATCAGTTCCGGCAGGCGTTTCCACAGCGCCCAGGAACGGTTCGCCAATTCCAGCTGCCCGAGAAAACGGCCCTGGCGTCGCACGTTGCCAAAGTTGACGCCGCTGGCATACTGGCCGATCTGGTCGCGCTCCAGCAGGATCACCGACCGGCCCCGCTGGCGCAGGAAAAACGCCGACGCCGCGCCCATGAAACCACCACCGACGATCAGTACATCGGCCTTTTCAACGGTCATGGCGTGACCTCCTGAGTCAGCATGGAAAGCGGTTTGACCGGTGCCTGTCCGCGCTGGCGTCCGACTTCTTGCACCGGCACGCCGGCCGCCGCGGCAATCACCTCGGCCCCGGCCTGGGAGCAATAACGGCCCTGGCAGCGACCCATGCCGACCCGGCTGAAAGCCTTGGCCCGATTGACTTCACAGGCCCCCTTCTCGCTGACGGTACGCCGCAGCTCACCGGCGCTGATCATTTCGCAGCGGCAGACGATGGCTTCGTCCGGCAAGGCCTTGGCTTGCGCGGCCGGCCAGGGAAACGCCTGGGCGAGGCCGAGGCGGAACTCGTCCATCACCTTCAACGCCCCGCGCTGTTCGGCCAATCGGGCCGCATCCACCGGTTGCTGCAAGTCACCCAGTAGCGCCATGGCCACCAGCCGCCCGGCATGCTCGGCGCCGTCGGCACCCCGAATTCGCGAGCCGTCCCCCGCCGCATAGATGCCACTGACCGACGTCCGACCTTCTTCGTCGGTGTCCAGCAGCCATTGCCCGGAAGCCTCGTCGAAGCGCAGGCGGCAGCCCGCCAGGTCGGCCAGCTGGGTTTCGGGACGCAGGTGATACCCCAACGCCACCGCGTCGCAATCCACCGTCAGTTCCTGGCCGTCTGCGCGACGTACCCGAACGCCGCTCACTCCGGCGGTCGCTTCGCCGAGCACTTGCAGCGGCGAAATACCCAGGTGTACCGCAACCTTCGCCCGGTACAGCTGCGCCAGCAGTTTCATGCCCGTGAACAGCAGGCCAGGACGCGCCATGAGCTTGGGCAAGGCCAGGATGCGCTTGACCAATGGCGAGGTGTCCAGCACCGCCGCGACCTGGGCGCCAGCCTTCACGTATTGGCTGGCCACCAGGTACAGCAACGGCCCGCTGCCCATGAACACCACCCGGTGCCCAATGGACACCGCCTGAGCCTTCAAGGCAATCTGCGCCCCACCGAGGCTATACGTGCCGCCCAACTGCCAGCCCTCGACCGGCATCAAGCGGTCGGTGGCACCGGTACAGAGGATCAGTGCGTCAAAATCCACGGTCGTATGGCGACCCTGGCTGACGCAGCTCAATTGACCCGGCGTCAGGTTCCACGCCAGCGTATCCGGACGATAGTCGAGGTTGGGGCGCAGGCGATCGAAGCTTTCGTGCAAATCACGGGCCTTGGCCGCTTCGGTGCCGTACAGCGTCCCGTAGTCTCGGGTGAACCCTTCGGGCTGGCGCCGGTAGATCTGCCCGCCGTCGCGACGGTTCTCGTCGATCAGGATCGGCCTGAACCCTGCCGCGACCAACGTCTGGGCACAGCGTACGCCGGCTGGTCCGGCGCCGACGATGACTATCCGCGCAGTGGCCATATCGCCTCCGGTTGCGTGGTGATGATATCCAGCCCTTCGCGGACTTCGTTGGAGCAGGCGCGCAAGCGTTCGCCGCTGCGGGTCCAGACCCAGCAATCCTGGCAGGCGCCCATCAGGCAAAAGCCGGCGCGGCTGCCGGGATCGAATTCCGACTGGCGCAACGCTGGGCCATGGGTCAGCAAGGCGACCATCAACGTATCGCCCTGCAACGCCGTGATGGGCACGCCATCGACCTTCAGGTTGACGACGGGGCGGCCCTGTTCGGCCAACCTCACGAAACGCGCGTTCATGCGTAGGCTCCCACGATCATGCTGTTTGAATCCCGCTGGCTTTTCAGCAGTTCGCCGCTGTCGTGGTGACAGAGCACCTCGCTGCCGCCATCGATGATGCGCCGGGGTGGCGCGATATGGTTGCACACCCCATCGACCCGTACCGGGCAGCGACCGAGGAATGTGCACAGATCCGGTTCATTGGCCGTTGGCCCCAACGCCGGCAACGTACCGCAAGTCGTCGCGCCGCAGGTTTCCAGCCAGCCCTGGCGCAGCTCTGGCACCGAATGGATCAGCAGGTCCGTGTAGGGATGAAACGGTGCCTGGGCGAACGATTGCCGAGACCCCGACTGGACCTTGTGGCCGCTGTACATCACCACGATGTCGTCGCACAGCGCTCGCACGGTGGAGATGTCGTGGCTGATGAACAGGTACGACACGCCCAGTTGTTGGCGCAGGTCGCGCAGCAGTTCAAGGATCGCCGCGCCGACCACGGTATCGAGGGCCGACGTCACTTCATCGCAGAGGATCAGGTCCGGCTTGGCCGCCAGCGCCCGGGCCAGGTTGACCCGCTGTTTCTGACCGCCGGACAGCTCGCTCGGACGTCGCTCGGCCAAGTCCCGGGGCAAACGGACCAGGTCGAGCAACTCGCCGATGCGCTCGCGCAGGGCCGCGCCCTTGAGGCCGAAATACATCTTCAACGGCCGGCTCAGGATGGCGCTGATGCTATGCATGGGGTTAAGGGCGGTGTCGGCGTTCTGGAAAACCATCTGGATGCGGCGGAACTGGTCAGCAGTGCGTTCCTGCAAGCTGCCGCCCAATGGCTGGCCGTCGAAGGTCAACCCGCCAAGGGCCGGAGGCAGCAACCCCGCCACCACCCGGGCCAAGGTCGATTTACCTGAACCGGACTCACCGATCACCCCGATGGCCTGGCCCCGGCGCACGGTGAGGTCGATGTCCTCCAGCACGCGAATCGCCGGCATGCCTTGCGGGTTCTTGTTGCCGTAGCCGGCGGTCAGCCCCCGGATGGTCAACAGCGGAGCGTCCTCCGCGAGGCCGCAGGGCGGACGGATCGTCGTGTCCGGACGCGCCGCCGCCAGCAGGCTTCGGGTATAGGCATGGGCGGGCCCCTTGAGCAACGGCGCGGTCGCGCTCTGCTCGAATATCTCGCCGCCGTTGAGTACTACGATCTGGTCGGCCATCTGCGCGACGACAGCCAAGTCATGGGACACGTACACCGCCGTCGCGCCCCGCTCGCGCACCACGCGTTTGAAAGCGCGCAGCACATCGATCTGGGTCGTCACATCCAGGGCGGTGGTGGGCTCATCGAGCACCACCAGCAGCGGATCGCTGATCAGCGCCATTGCCGCCATGACCCGTTGCAATTGCCCGCCGGAGACTTGATGGGGATACCGCTGACCGATGCGCTCGGGGTTCGGCAACGCCAGGTCACGGAACAGTTCGATGGCCTTGGCTTCGAGCACCGCCCGGCTGCCCAGGCCATGGATCAGCGCGCCCTCGACCACCTGGTCGATGAGCTTTTTCGCTGGGTTGAATGCCGCCGCGGCGCTTTGGGCAATGTACGAGACGCGATTGCCGCGCAAGCCTTGCAGCTCGCCTTCGCTCAAGGCCAGCATGTCGTGCTCGCCGATGCGCACCACGCCACCGGCCAGGCGACAGCCGCGTCGGGCATAACCCAGAAGCGCCAGGGCAATGGTGGTCTTGCCGGAACCGGACTCGCCGATCAATGCGAGCACTTCGCCTTTTGCCAGAGAAAAACTGACGCCCTTGACGATCTCCACCTCGCCGCGTTCGCCACAGGCGACTACCCGCAGGTTTTCGACTCGAATCAATTCGCTCATTTCAATGACCTCCCGTGCGTCGATTGCGCCGCGAAGACAGGCGATCGATAAACAGATTCACGCCGATCGTCAGGGTGCCAATGGCCAGGGCCGGAATCACGATGGCTGGCGCGCCCTGGTTGAGACCGCCGATGTTCTCGCGTACCAGAGAGCCCAGGTCCGCGTCCGGCGGCTGCACGCCCAGGCCGAGAAAGCTCATGCCACTGAGCAGCAGCACGATAAAGCCAAAGCGCAGCCCCAAGTCGGCCAGCACCGGGTTGAGCATGTTCGGCAGGATCTCCACACAAGCGATGTACAACCTGCGCTCGCCACGGGTACGGGCCACCTGCACGTACTCCAAAGCCTCGATATTCACGGCCATGCTGCGGGCGATCCGGAATGCGCCCGGCGTGAAGCTCAGCACCGCCGTGCAGATCAACAAGGTCACCGAGGAGCCGAAGGCCGAAACCATGATCAACGCAAGCATCTTGCTCGGGATCGAAATGAAGGCGTCCATCAGGCGGCTGATCAGCTCGTCCAGCCACTTCGGCGAGACCACTGACAACAGCGCGCAAGTGGTTCCCAAGCCGCTCGCCAGGACCGCCGCGACCAAGGCCAGGCCGACGGTGAACCTTGCGCCCACCATGATCCGGCTGAGCATGTCGCGGCCCAGGTAGTCGGTGCCCAGCGGGTACGCCGCGCTGAAGCTGTCGAAGACGTTGTCGGACACCACTTCGCCCACCGGGTGCGGCGCCAGCCAGGGTCCGAAAATGGCCACCAGCAACCAGATGACGCACATGGCGGCGCCGAGCAGGCCGAGCCAGGAGGCGCCGTTGGAAACCTTGCCATAGGCCAGTTCGGGCGCAGCAGGCGGGGACTTCGCAATGAGATTGTTCATTGGTTTCTCAGCCTCGGGTTGGACAGGATTGCGCACAGGTCGGCAATCAACACCAGCATCAGGTACGCCGTGCAAAACAGCATCGTGCAGGCCTGGACCAATGCCATGTCGCGGTTCGTCACGGCATCGACCATGAGGCTGGCGATGCCGGGATAGTTGAAGATCGTCTCGACGATCACCACGCCACCCAGCAGGTAGGACAAGCTCAAGGCGATGGCATTGGCGATCGGCCCGATGGCATTGGGCAAGGCGTGGCGCAAAACCACCCGCACCGGACTCACGCCTTTGAGGCGAGCCATCTCAACGTAGGGGCTGTCGAGCTGATCGATCACCGCCGCCCGGGTCATGCGCGCCATCTGCGCAACGATCACGCAGCACAGCGTCATGACCGGCAAGGCATAGGTGCGCATGAATTGCAGCGGCGAGGTGATTTCGCTGGAGTAGGACAGCGCCGACAGCCAGCCCAGGTTGACCGCGAAGATCAACACCGCCAGCGTCGCCACCAGGAACTCCGGCACCGCCACCATCGTCAGCGTGAAGAAACTCAGGACGCTGTCGATGCGCCCCCCTCGCCCCATCGCCGAGCCGATTCCGAGGATCAGTGCCACCGGCACCGACACCAGCGCCGTGGCGGCCGCGAGCATCAAGGTGTTGGGCACTCGTCCGGCCATCAGCTCGCTGACCGGCACGGCATTGGAAATCGATACGCCGAGGTCGCCGCTGAGCAGGCTGGTCAGCCAGTGCAGGTAGCGCAATGCGCCTGGCTGGTCGAGGCCCATCTTCACCCGCAGGGCCGCCACTTGTTCAGGCGTCGCGAACTGTCCAAGGGACTGTTGCGCCGCGTCTCCCGGCAATACCGCCGTGATGGCGAACACCACCATCGAGACGATCAGCAGGGTCACGATCGCGGCGCCGAGGCGCCGGCCGATCAACCACAATGTGTTGCTATTCATCACCCGATCCTCTTGCCATGTCACGGAGCCAGACCACGCTCATCAAGCGTCCAGCCAGACTTGCTCGGAGAACATGTAGCCCATGAAGCCACCCAGCGGATTGGTGCCGTAGCCCTTGACGCGTTGGTCGACGCCATCGATGTTGCTGATGAACACCGGGATGCCGATGCCACTGTGCTCATGCACCAGCGTCTGCATGTCGGCGTACATCTTGCCGCGCTTGGCCTCGTCGGTTTCGCCACGGGCCTGCACCAGCAGTTGGTCGAATTGCGGGTTCTTCCAGCCGGACTCGTTCCACGGCGCCGAGGACTGGAAAAACTGCGAGAACAGCATGTCGGCGTTCGGCCGTGGGTTGATGTTGCCGAAGCTCAGCGGGTGCTTGGCCCAGTGGTTGGACCAGTAGCCGTCGCTCGGCAGCCGATTGACGTTGAGCTTGAGCCCGGCCTCCTTCGCCGACTGCTGCAAGAGCACGGCGACGTCCACCGAACCGGTGGCGGCCGGCGAGCACATCACCGGCATGCTGATGTTTTCCATGCCGGCTTTCTTCAGCAGGAAACGCGCCTTTTCCGGGTCATAGGTGCGTTGCGGCAGGTCGGCGTTGAAGAAGCGCGCGCCCGGCGCAATCGGGTGATCGTTGCCGACCCTGGCGAAGCCACGGAAAATCGCCGACTTGACCTGCTCGCGGTCCAGCAACAGTTTCATCGCCTGGGTGAATTCCGGGCTCTGGCCTGGCATCTGGTCCTGACGAATGATCAGGTCCGTGTAGTTGCCCGAGGGCGAATCGACGACACGGTGGCCTGCGCTGTCCTTGATGCGGGTCGTCGAGCGCGGGTTGACCTCGTTGATGATCTGCACATCGCCCGACAGCAGCGCGTTGACCCGCGACGGCTCGTCGCCAATGCCAATGAACTCGATCTCGTCCAGGTAGGGCAAGCCGGGCTTCCAATAATTGGTGTTGCGGGCGCCGATCGAGCGTACTCCCGGCTTGAACTCCTTGACCTTGAACGGACCGGTGCCGACCCCCTGGCTGAAATCCGTGGTGCCCTCGGGCACGATCAGCATGTGGGACACGGCCAGAATCGACGGCAGTTCGGCATTCGGGCCGCTCAAGCGGATCTGCACCTCGTGGGTCCCGTTGGCCTTGACCTCCTCGAATTGCGAGGCCAGCGGCAGGACCTTCGAACCGGTGACCGGATCCTTGTGCCGCAGCAGGGAAAACACCACGTCCGCCGCTGTCAGTCCTTTACCGTTGTGGAAGGTGACTTCCTTGCGCAGGGTGATCACCCACAGCGTCGCATCGGTGGTATCGATGCGTTCGGCCAGCTCCAGTTGCGGCACCATGTGGCTGTCGAAACGGGTCAGGCCGTTGTAGAACATGTAATGGCGCACGTAGTCGGTGGACGATGAGCCCTTGGCCGGATCCAGGGTATCGGCGGTGGAACTGGTGATGCCCGCCACTCGGATACGTCCGCCGGGCTTGCCCTTGCCTGGGCTCGTGGCGTCATCGGCCCACAACTTGCCGGCGGCGCCGAACAGGCTGCCGGCCCCGGCCGCGGCGACCCCGGCCAGCCCGAGCATTTGCAAGGCGTGGCGGCGCGACATGCCGCGATTGAGCCCTTCGAAAACCCGCAGACTTTCTTCGCCCGTAATCAACTGGCCGTCGATGCTGTTCTTATTGTCAGTCATGTCAGTTCTACCTTCCGCAAGTGATAGGGGCTCGGTTGCGCACGGTCGTCGCAACGGTTGAAACGCCAAACAACGCCTTATGAATCAGTGTAGGTAGTCCTGCAGGCGGTAATACGCGCCTACAAACGGCAGGAACCAGGGCTTGCCGAAGTGCCCGGGAATCGCCGGCCAGTCGAGCTCGCGCCAAGGGTTGGCCTCGACCTTGCCGGCCATGACGTCGGCCATGACCTGGCCCATGTGCACCGACATCTGCACGCCGTGGCCGCTGTAGCCCATGGAGTGGTAGATGCCGCCATGCTGGCCGGCGCGGGGCAAGCGGTCAGAGGTCATGTCCACCAGTCCGCCCCAGCAATAGTCGATTTTCACGTCGGCCAACTGCGGGAACATCTGCACCATCGCCGCTTGCAGCACCTTGCCGCTCTTGGCATCGGACACACTGTCAGACATGGCAAACCGCGCACGGCCGCCAAACAGCAAGCGGTTGTCCGGGGTCAGGCGAAAGTAATTGCCGATCATGCGACTGGTGACGTAGGAGCGACGGGCCGGCAGCAAACTGTCGATCAGCGCCTGTGGCAGTACCTCGGTGGCGACCACGAAACTGCCCACCGGGACGATGCGTCGCCGATACCAACCCAGCCCGCCTTGCTGGCACGCACCGGTGGCTAGCAGAATTTGCGAGGCATGCAGCACGCCTTTGTTCGTGTTGACTTGATAGCCGCTGCCGCGGGTCTTCCAGTCCTTCACCTCGACGCCCTGGAAAATCAACGCGCCATGACGGGCGGCCGCCTCGGCCAGGCCGACACCAAAGCGCCCGACATGCATCTGTACGCCATTGCGCTGCAGCAGGCCGCCGTGGAACTGGTCCGAATTGACCTCGGCGCGAACTTCCTTCGCCGACAACAATTGAACCTCGGCATCGACCTCCTTGCGGATCAGTTCACAGGTGCGCGCCAACCCTTCGTAGTGCATCGGCTTGGCGGCCAGCTTGAGCTTGCCGTGACGCGTCAAGTCGCAGGCAATCCCTTCCTGCTCGACCAACGAAACGACGCTCTGCACGGCGCTTTCGTAGGCCAGGTAATAAGCGCGGGCCTTATCGGCACCCAGGCTTGCTGACAATGCCGCATAGTCCTGGGCGACGCCGGTGTTGCACTGCCCGCCATTGCGCCCGGACGCCTGCCCGTTCACCCTTCCCGCCTCCAGCACCGCCACCCGGGCGCCCTTCAAGGCCAGGGCCCGGGCCGCCGCCAGACCGGTGAAACCGCCACCGACGATGGCGACGTCGACCTGGTCGGGCAACCCGCCGACCTGGGCACCGGTGAAGGCCGGTGCGGTATCGAGCCAATAAGACTCACTGCCCATGTCTAAACCCCTTTCGCCTTGAAGCGTTCGCTCGGTTTCAGAGCCCGACCAGTCCAGGCAGCCCGCCGATATCGGGGATCTGGTGGTAGTTGTAGATCGAGTTGCCCGGTTGCTCATGACCACGAGCAACGAAGGCCTTGTGCTTGATCTTCATGTCATTGGCCGGCATCAGGTCGTAACGGAAGCTCGACGACACATGCAGCACATCCTCCGGCCCGCAGCCGAGGTTATCGAGCATGTATTCGAACGCGGCCAGCCGCGGCTTGTAGGCCTGGGCCTGCTGGGCAGTGAACACTTTATGGAAAGGCGCGCCGAGCTTGTCGACGTTGGACATGATCTGCTCGTCCATCGCATTGGAAAAAATCACCAGGGGGATCTTGTCGGCGATCTTCGACAGGCCCGCCGGCACATCGGCGTGGGGGCCCCAGGTTGGCACGGCGTCGTAATAGAGCTGGCCTTCGCCGCGGTATTCGACGTTCCAACGCTTGCAGACCCGCATCAGGGAGGTCTTGATGATCTCATCATAAGGCCGCCAGTCACCCATCACCTGGTCCAGGCGATAAGCGGCGAAGTCCTTGACGAATTGGTCCATCTGCCCGGCATCGACACGGTCGGCGAACAGCTCGCGCGTCATGTTGCCCATCTGGAAGTTGGTCAACGTGCCGTAGCAGTCGAAGGTGATGTACTTGGGTCGAAGAAAGCTCATGAGTGCGGTCCTGGATTTGTTGTTGAAGGCATGACGAAGCAAACATTGACGCCATTCGTGAGGCTCGCGGCAACGCTGCATCACGTTTTCATTACAACACCATGAGACCGTGGAAAAACCGTTAAAAATAGTCGCCGCTTGGTACAAACCACCGTTTTGCGGGGCCCGCTCAGCAGACTTTGCGGGATGCTCCAGACACGGGCGCTGCGCCCGTGTTTCTGAGGGTTTGGGGGCAGTTATGGTGCGCCAGGCGACGTTTTGCCGAGCGGTTTACGGCAGGATCTGCGCCGTGGCGCAGCGATTGGCAGCACAACGTGGAAACGTTTTCGACGGCCGCTTCAACGGCCGCAAAACCTGATCCTGGACAACATCCGTAGATCGCCCTCGCGGTAATAGTCATCGCTCCAGCTGTCGTCCGGCGCCAGGGGCTGGACCTGCTTGAGGGCGAGCTTTTTTGCGAAATAGCGAAACCGGTAGTGCTCATAGAAGCGCAGCAGTTCCAGCCCGTAGCGGTCGGCCAGGTCGGTGTCGCCCTGGATGATCAGATAGTTCTCGTCGTTGCTGGCGCTGGCGGCGGCGCTCAGGTTGTGGCTGCCGCTGATGATGGTCGGCGAGTCACTGGTGAAGTCGGTGACCACGGCCTTGGTGTGGACCAGCAGGTTGCCCTTCTGGCCTTTCATGTTTTCCCGCAGCCAACCCTCCAGGCCGGTATTGAGCAGCGCGGTGGCGGCGAATTCGGCGGTGCGGTCGGCATGGAAACCGGTGATGCGGCTGGTGGTGTTTTGCAGGCCGTAGCGCAACACGTCGTCGTTCGGCTGGCCGAGCAAGGCATCGAGAATCCGCTCGGGTAAGACGAATGCGGTGACGAACAGCAGGTCCTTGCGCGCGGCCGCGATGATCTCGACAAAGCGATCGAGATCGCCCTTGCCGTTGCGGGGCGAAAAACCGGCGAAGAGTTTTTCGTCGCCGTCCATGGGATTGCTGAGCGTCAGCCAATCGCGGGTGGCGTCGACGTCCCCGGGGTTGGCCCAGATCTGCTCGAACACCTGGCGATAACTGTCACTGATGCGTGGATCGTCCAGCACATGGATGACGTTGGCCTGGCGATAGACGCCGTTGGCGGTGAAGTTGGTGCTGCCACACAATACGGCCTCGGGTGTCGGCACTCCATGCCGGTCGATTTTGCTCAGGACGATGAACTTGTCGTGGAAAATGCTATGGGTGACTCGACCACGCTTGTTCGCCGCCGGCAGTTTTTGCAGGCTGGCTTCATTGCTGATCGTCGCGTCGTCCTCCGGCTGGGCATGGTAAAGCACCCTCACCCGAGCGCCGCGCGCATGGGCCGCGTTGACCGCCTCGACAATCACCGGCAGTTCGTATTCATAAATGGCCACGTCCAACGCCCAGCTTGCATCCAGGGCCCGGTCGATGAAGCCGACCAGGCGCCCCAGCAAACCGTTTTCCAGCCAGCGACGCGGCGCATCTGGCCAGTCTTCGATGGACAGGCTCCGATTGGCGCTGATCAGGCTGTCCAATTCCGGAAACTTGCGCTGGAACGCCTGGCTGGCGGCCACCGCGCGATTGAAGATGACGCTCTGGTTGGCAGGCTGGCCGTCATCGCTGGTGACGGTCAACTCAAGGGCCTCGCCCAACTGCGGCGCATCGGGACTGCCGTAGGCCAGGTGCACGCGGTAATGGATCGTCGTGCCCGGGTTGACCGCATAATCGGCCCAGCGAAATTTCTGCAACGGCGCCTTGTCGCTGGGCGTGGCATGGAACTGCGGGAAGGTGTGGGCCTTGTCGGGGAAGGTCAGACTGTTGAACAGGAACAGCCACGGCTTGTCACCGTGCTGCTTCTCGATGGCGAAGCCCAACAGCCCCTTGCGTCGTGGCTCGGCGAGGTCCATGGCGAGCAGCACACCGTTGGTGCCTGCGTAGGCCTTGACCCTGAAATCGTCCTGGGGGTTGGTGACGAGTACGCGCATGGGTTCATTCCTTTGAGAGTTGCTTGAGCATAGAGCAGTGATGCGGGTTGGGTGGGCAGAGCATTGGAACCGGGGCGATGCCATCGCGAGCAAGCTCGCTCCCACAGGGAGCTGGGGTGTTCAGCAGTTATGTGTTCACAGCGAAACCCATGTGGGAGCGAGCTTGCTCGCGATAGGGCCCAGACAGCCACAGCTCATTTCAAGTGCCTTCATCAATATGCCGATACTCAGCCCCCAACTGCCCCGCCAATTGCCGCGCCCGACCCAGGCGGATCGGCCCGCGCTCGATGTCGATGAGCAGGCTGGGGCAATCGAGGGGCGGCATGGGTTGCCCGTCTCTCACCCGGCCGTCGGTCATCAGCAACACCCGCTGTCGCTCCGCCGGGAAGCGCTTGCGACGGGAGGCCAGCCAGCGCTGCGCCTCGCCGATCGCCGCCAGCAACGGCGTACCACCACCGGCCCCCAGCGCGTCGAGCCACTTCACCAGGCCGTGGGAGGCCTTGAGCCCTTGCACTTGCCAGGTCGGCGTGGCGCCGCTGGCCGTCAACAGCGCCAACCGTGCGCGTTGTCGGTAGGCCTCGTCGAACAGTTGCGCCAGCAGGCCCTTGCCGTCGCTCAAGGCCCGATGGCGACGGGTCGAGGCCGATGCGTCGACAATCACCAACCACAGTTCATGGGCTGAACGCTGCCGCGATTTGAAACGCAGGTCCGCAGCCAGGCGCGGGCGCCCCTTGAGCAGCGTGCCCGGCCAGTCCACCACACCGTTGGACGCTGCTCTGCCGTGGCCTTGGCGCCCATGGTCCAGACGTCCCGGACGGGGTCTGGCATTCGCCCCCGACGGCGAACGGGGGCGAATGCCTAGGGCTTTTTTGGCCAGCTCGGCACGTCTCGTCGGGCGCCGGTCGGCAACGCCCGGGGCGGCAGGTCGCCCCTTTGGCCTTGGCCTTCGCTGGGTTGGCTGGTTTCATTCGGGTTCGAAGGTGGGGCCTGGTTTGGCGCGGGGGCCGGAGCGGCATGCTCGCGGCGGCGATGACGCAGGGCAAATTCGGCAACGGCATCAATGTCTTCAGCAGCGATGGCGTGCGCGCCACGCCAGGCGGCATGCGCGCGGGCAGCCCGCAGCCAGACCAGGTCGGCGCGCAACCCATCGACTCCGCAGGCAAAGCAACGCTCGGTGATCTGCCCCAGCGCCGCGTCATCCAGGGGGATTTGGGCCAAGCCTGCGCGGGCCTGTTCGCAGCGTTCACGCAACCGCTGCTGGGCCGGCTCCCACTCGGCGCAAAACGCCGCCGGGTCGTTGTCGAAATCCAGGCGGCGACGGATGATCTGCCCGCGCTCGGCCGGTGCGGTGTGGCCATCGAGGGCCACGTTGAGGCCGAAGCGGTCGAGCAGTTGCGGACGCAGTTCGCCTTCTTCCGGGTTCATCGTACCGATCAACACGAAACGCGCCGGATGCCGGTGGGAAATACCGTCGCGCTCGATCAGGTTGGTGCCGCTGGCGGCGACATCCAATAGCAGGTCCACCAGGTGATCAGGCAACAGGTTCACCTCATCGACGTACAACACGCCGCCGTCGGCCTTGGCCAGCACCCCCGGGGAAAACTGCGCGCGCCCTTGCCCCAATGCCGCGTCCAGGTCGAGGGTGCCCACCAGCCGCTCCTCGGTGGCGCCAAGGGGCAAGGTCACGAACTGACCGCTGGCCAACATATCCGCAAGGCCCCGGGCCAGGGTGGACTTGGCCATCCCGCGCGGGCCTTCGATCAGCACGCCGCCGATCTTCGGATCGATGGCCGCCAGGCACAGGGCCAGTTTCAGCGCATCGGCGCCGACCACGGCGGCGAGGGGGAAATGTGGGGTGTCGGTCATATGAGAAATCTCATCAATGTAAGGAGGTCCCCTGTGGCGAGGGAGCTTGCTCCCGCTGTAGCGCGCAGCGGCCCCAAGAACCTTTGGTCACGCTGCTGTTCTGGATGACGACTGCTTCGCAGCCGAGCGGGAGCAAGCTCCCTCGCCACCAGCGGCCGTCATCCGTCGGTAAGTCAGCCATCTTCTTCGATGTCCAGCAGCAGGTTTTCCAGCGCCTCGCGATAATCCCCCGGCGCCTGCCACATCCCCCGCTGCTGCGCTTCGAGCATGCGCTCGGTCATGTCCCGCAGAGCGTCGGGGTTGTGCTGCCGGACGAAGTCACGGGTATGCGGATCGAGCAGATAGGCATCGGCCAGCAAGGCGTACTGGTGGTCTTCGATCAACTGGGTGGTGGCGTCGAAGGCGAACAGGTTGTCCACCGTCGCCGCCAGTTCGAACGCGCCTTTGTAGCCATGACGCTTGACCCCATCGATCCACTTCGGATTGGCCGCGCGGGAACGGATGACTCGGTTGAGTTCTTCTTTCAAGGTACGGATCTTCGGCAGATCCGGTTGGCTGTGATCGCCGTGATAACTGGCGGCGGTTTCGCCGCTGAGGGTTTCCACGGCTGCGAGCATGCCGCCCTGGAATTGGTAGTAATCGTTGGAATCGAGCAGGTCGTGCTCACGGTTGTCCTGGTTCTGCAACACCGCTTGCACCTGGCTCAGGCGCCGGGAAAATTGCGCCCGCGCGGCGGTGCCTTCGTCGCCCGCACCATACGCATAACCGCCCCAGTTGAGGTACACCTCGGCGAAGTCTTCGCGACTCTGCCAGAGCCGACCGTCGATGGCCCCCTGCACGCCCGCCCCATAGGCGCCGGGCTTGGCGCCGAAAATCCGCCAGCCGGCCTGGCGCGCCGCGTCTTCCATGGGCAAGCCCGATTGCAGCAAGGCTTCGCGCTCGGCACGCACTTTGGCCGCCAGCGGGTTCATGTCATCGGGTTCATCCAGGGCCGCTACGGCTTGCACCGCCGCATCGAACAAGCGGATCAGATTGGCGAAGGCGTCCCGGAAAAACCCGGACACCCGCAACGTCACATCCACCCGAGGCCGGTCCAGCAGGCTCAACGGCAGGATCTCGAAATCGTCGACCCGCTGGCTGCCCGTGGCCCACACCGGACGCACGCCCATCAGCGCCATGGCCTGGGCAATGTCGTCGCCACCGGTGCGCATGGTGGCGGTGCCCCACACCGACAGGCCGAGCTGGCGCAGGTGATCGCCGTGGTCTTGCAGGTGCCGCTCCAGAATCAGGCTCGCCGACTGAAAACCGATGCGCCACGCCGTGGTGGTGGGCAAGTTGCGCACGTCGACGGAGAAGAAGTTGCGCCCGGTGGGCAGCACATCCAAGCGTCCGCGACTCGGCGCGCCACTGGGGCCGGCCGGTACGAAACGCCCGCCCAATGCGTCGAGCAAGCCGCGCATCTCCGCCGAGCCACAGGCATCCAGGCGCGGCGCGACGACGGCACGCAGGTGGTCGATGATGCCGTGCACCGTCTCCCAACCCGGCGCGTCGAGCTGCGCGATATCGCCCGCCAAGGCTTGCTCGATCAGTCGCGCCGCGAACAGCTCCAGACGCTCACGGCTGTCGCCGACGGTGCGCCAGGGCTCATCGCTGACGTCGCGCAAAGCCTCGGGGCGCTCGCCGGCCCAAGGCTCGGCCAAGGTGCAATCGAGCGGATCGAAGCCCAACCCGAACGCCTTGGCCAGGGCCCGTAGCAGGCTCGACTGGGCGCCCTTGCCGTCGCCACGGGGAATGCGCAGCAATGCCAGCAAGGTGTCGATGCGCAGCCGTCCGCTCGGCGACTCGCCAAAGATATGCAGGCCATCGCGAATCTGCGATTCCTTCAGGTCGCACAGGTAGGTGTCCAGGCGCGGCAGCCAGATCGCCGCGTCGGCGTCGCTGTCGAGGCCGGCGTCGAGTTGCAGCTCGCGGTCGATATGCGTCTCGCGCACCAGGGCCAGGATGTCCCGTTGCAATTCCCTGGCGCGGCGCGGATCGAGCAATTGCGCCTCGTAGTATTCGTCAGCCAGCAGCTCCAGGTTGCGCAGCGGCCCGTAGGTTTCGGCGCGGGTCAGCGGTGGCATCAGGTGGTCGATGATCACCGCCTGGGTACGCCGCTTGGCCTGAGCGCCCTCGCCCGGGTCGTTGACGATGAACGGATAGATGTTTGGCAGCGGCCCCAGCAGCGCGTCCGGCCAGCAGTTTTCCGACAGCCCGACGCCCTTGCCCGGCAGCCATTCGAGGTTACCGTGCTTGCCGACGTGAATCACGGCGTGAGCGCCGTAGGTGTGGCGCAACCAGAAATAGAACGCCAGGTAGCCATGGGGCGGCACCAGGTCCGGGTCGTGGTACACCGCGCTCGGATCGACCTGATACCCCCGCGCCGGCTGAATGCCGACGAACGTCAGGCCCAGGCGCAGGCCGGCGATCATCAAGCGTCCGTCACGGAACATCGGGTCCTGCTCGGGTGCGCCCCAACGTTCCAGCACCGCTTGGCGATTGGCCTCGGGCAGCGCGTCGAACAGGGCCCGGTACGCGTCGACGGCCAGGCTCTGATGACAAGGCCGCAGGTCGAGGCTATCCAGGTCGTTGGTAACGCCGCCGAGCAACTGCCGGATCAGCGCGGTGCCGCTGGCCGGCAGCTCGGTGGTCAGCGGATAACCCTCGGCCTGCATCGCCCGCAGAATATTCAGCGCCGCCGCTGGCGTGTCCAGGCCGACGCCGTTGCCGATGCGTCCGTCCCGGGTCGGGTAGTTGGCGAGGATCAGCGCCACGCGCTTTTCGCCGATGGGCAGGCGCGCCAGGGTGGTCCAGCGGCGGGCCAGTCCAGCGACAAAATCCATGCGTTCGGGTATCGCCCGGTAGCAGACTACATCGCTCTGGCTGCGCTCGCTGCGCCAGGCCAGGTCCTTGAAACTGATGGGCCGGCTGATGATTCGCCCGTCCAGCTCCGGCAAGGCGATGTGCATCGCCAGGTCCCGTGGGCCCAGGCCTTGTTCGCTGGCGCGCCAGCCGGGTTCGTTGTCCTGGGCGCAGATCGCCTGGATCACCGGGATATCGCGGCGAAACGGCCGCAAGTGCGGCGCTTCCGGACTCGATTGTGCAAAGCCGGTGGTGTTGAGAATAACCCCCGTTGCCACTTCGTCCAGCCAGTCTTCCACCTGTGCCAGACAACCGGGTTCCTTGAGGCTCGCCACGGCGATCGGCAAAGGGTTGAGCCCCGCCGCTTGCAGCCGCTGGCAGAACACGTCGATGAACGCGGTGTTCGCGGCTTGCAGGTGGGAGCGATAAAACAACAGCGCCGCTACGGGATCGCCTGCCCGCCAGTCCGCTTGCCAATCATTCAGGGTCGCGTTGGTTTTTTCCGGGTGATAGATCGCCGTGCGCGCCAAGGGCTGGGGCTCGCCCCACGGATAATCGCGGCCAAACCATTGGCTGCCCAGGTGACGGAACAGGTTAAGGGCGTTTTCCAATCCGCCTTGACGAAGAAACTGCCAGAGCCGATCGCGGTGCTCGGCGGACACGTTGCTCAGGTCGCTGAGCTCCGGGTCCGGACGGTCGTCCCCCGGCACCAGGATCAGTTTCACCCCGCGCCCGGCCAGTTCCACCAGGCGCTCGATGCCGTAGCGCCAATAGCCGATGCCACCGTGCAACGACAGCAGGATGACCTTGGCGTGGCGCAATACATCTTCAACGTACAGATCCACCGAGGCGTGGTTCTGCACTTGCATCGGGTTGGCGAGGCGAAACTGCGGAAAATCGTCCGGCAACTGCCGCGCCGCTTCTGCCAGCAGCGCCAGACTGGAATCGCCGCTGCACAGGATCACCAGCTCGGCGGGGGTTTGCCCGAGGTCGGCGATGTTGTCATCCGACACGAAACCACCGGGCTGGGTCCTGAGCAGGTGCATGGTTTAGACGCTGAGGGCGGCGCGCAACTGCGCTTCGAGCAGCCCGGCGTCCAGGGCCTGGCCGATCAGTACCAGACGTGTGACGCGCGCTTCATCGGCGCCCCACTGGCGGTCGAAGTGCTTGTCGAAGCGCGTGCCCACACCTTGGATCAACAGGCGCATCGGCTTGTTCGGGATGGCCGCGAAGCCCTTGACCCGCAATACGTCATGCTGAATTACCAGTTGCGTCAGCGCGTCCAGCAGCAGGCTTTCGTCAGCTTGGGGCAGTTCGATGGAAATCGAATCGAAGGCATCGTGATCGTGGTCGTCGTCATCGCCGTCATGGTGGTGGTCGTGATGGCTGTGGCGGCTGTCGATGTGTTCCTCGGAGCCCGCGCCCAGGCCGATCAACACGTCCAGCGGCAGGCGACCGTTGCTTGCTTCGATGACCTTGACCGCTGGCGGCAGCTCTTCGGCGACTTCCAGGCGGACTTTGGCCAGGTCCTCGGGGTTGATCAGGTCGGCTTTGTTGAGGATCACCAGGTCGGCGCTCGCCAGTTGATCGGCGAACAGCTCGTGCAGCGGTGATTCATGGTCCAGGTTCGGGTCCAGCTTGCGCTGGGCATCGACCTTGTCCGGGAACGCGGCGAAGGTGCCCGCGGCCACGGCCGGGCTATCGACCACGGTGATGACCGCATCGACGGTGCAGGCGCTGCGGATTTCCGGCCACTGGAAGGCCTGGACCAGCGGCTTGGGCAAGGCCAGGCCGGAGGTTTCGATGAGGATGTGGTCGAGGTCGCCGCGACGCGCCACCAACTCACGCATCACCGGGAAGAACTCTTCCTGCACGGTGCAGCACAGGCAGCCGTTGGCCAGTTCATAGACGCGGCCGTTGGCTTCTTCTTCGGTGCAACCGATGGAGCACTGCTTGAGGATCTCCCCGTCAATGCCCAGTTCGCCGAACTCGTTGACGATGACCGCGATACGTCGGCCTTGGGCGTTGTCGAGCATGTGCCGCAGCAAGGTGGTCTTACCCGACCCGAGGAAACCGGTGACGATGGTGACGGGGAGTTTGGCCAGTGTTTTCATCGGATGCCCTTTGGCAAGGTGGCGGGCAAACGGGACGACAACCACTGGCACAGGCGCGCGCGGAAGATTTCGCCACCGGATCACCCCGCCCGGTTGTAGTGAGAATCTGTTGTCGAGGCAGGTCTCCTG
Source organism: Pseudomonas sp. R4-84 (assembly GCF_054130985.1). Lineage (NCBI taxonomy): Bacteria > Pseudomonadati > Pseudomonadota > Gammaproteobacteria > Pseudomonadales > Pseudomonadaceae > Pseudomonas > Pseudomonas sp. R4-84. Next base: position 2,280,173 of record NZ_CP096390.1, on the reverse strand, counting down.
GCTGACGGCGGGCCAAATCGGCTTTTTTCAAAGCCGGGACTGACATTTTGCTGCGCCTTCCCGTGCGCCCGTTGTATAGGGCAAGCACAGTGGCCTTGCAGAAACAGCACCGTTCACAGTTGCGGGGGCAGCCGCGGCTTGGACCGCGTTCCCTTCTCAGGCTCTGTACGCGAACATTTCATACAGACCCTAGCTTCGGCGCGTGCCGAAGAACCTCGAAGGCGCAAGGCTACGCAGGGTGTGCGGGCGGGTCAATGTCCCAAGGCAATCTCCGACGACTGATGCGTCCTGGCGACTGCCCCAAGGGCAAGTCAGCGCGCCGCCACTCGCCAGAGCCGGGCGATGTCCCGGGCCCGCTCGGCCAGCAGGCGTGGCGCATCGGTGCAAGCTTCTTGTAGCGTCATCGGCCCATTCGCCAGGGCAAACGCGGCATCGATGCCGTGCTCATAAAGCGCTTCGTAGCCCTCCCCCAGCGTGCCGGCGATGACCACCACCGGTACGCCGCGCCGCTGGGCGATACGGGCCACGCCAAACGGCGTCTTGCCACGCAGGGTCTGGGCGTCGAAACGGCCTTCGCCGGTGATCACCAGGTCGGCGCCGTCGATCGCATCGGCCAGGCCGGTCAATTGCGCGACGACTTCCACGCCGGTACGAAACTGCGCCTGGAGGAACGCCTTGGCGGCAAACCCCAGGCCGCCAGCGGCACCGCTGCCGGGTTCGTCGCGAACGTCGCGGTTCAACACCTGGGCACAATGTTCAGCAAAGTGCCCCAGCGCCCGGTCCAGTTGTTGCACCTGCTCGGCGGAGGCGCCTTTCTGCGGGCCGAACACGGCTGAAGCGCCATGGGCACCGCAAAGGGGGTTGTCGACATCGGCGGCAATCTCGAAGCACACGCCGGCCAGGCGTGGGTCCAGGTCGCCCAGGTCGATACGCGCCAGTTTGCCCAAGGCCAGGCCGCCGGGGGGCAGGGCTTGGCCGTGGTCGTCCAGCAATGCCGCGCCCAGTGCCTGCATCGCCCCGGCGCCGCCGTCGTTGGTGGCGCTGCCACCGATCGCCAGGATGACTCGGCTCGCCCCTTCATCCAAAGCGGCGCGGATCAGTTCGCCAGTGCCATAGGTGCTGCTGGAACAAGCGTCGCGCTGTCCCGGCGGCACCAGTTGCAAGCCGCTGGCCTCGGCCATCTCGATGATCGCCGTGCGGCTGTCGGGCAACCAGCCCCAGCGGGCTTGGACAGCGGCGCCCAGCGGGCCACGGACCCGCGCCTCGCGCCATTGGCCATCGCAGGCCGCGAGCACCGCCTCCACCGTTCCCTCGCCGCCATCGGCCATTGGGCACTTGATCAGCTGCGCGTCCGGCCAGACCTCGGCCAGCCCTCCTGCGATGGCGTCCGCCACGGCCTGGGCGCTGAGGCTGTCCTTGAACGAGTCGGGGGCGATGACTATTTTCATTTTTGTTCTCCGGTTCCGATGTACAGCATGCTGCCAGCTGACCGCGATTCTGACGCCGGTCCGCCGCACAAAAGACCTTGGGCATTATTGGTCAAATTCACAAAGGATGGGTTGGCATTGCTGGCCTCTTCGCGAGCAGGCTCGCTCCCACATGGGAACTGCTGTGGTCGCATATTCTGTAATCACTGGAGATCAATGGTGGGAGCGAGCCTGCTCGCGAAGGGGTCACTCCGGAAAGTTCTGATCATGGGGCAACAATTGAACCCCCAGGTACAACGCCAGCATCCCATCCAGCCTGAGCGGGTCGACGCCGCTGAGTTCGGCGATGCGTTCCATGCGATAGCGCAGGCTGTTGCGGTGGATGCCCAGGGCGTCGGCGCAGGCCTGGCTCTGGCCGTCGTGTTCGCACCAGCTTCGCAAGGTAGCGAGCAATTGGCCGTTGCTGTCCTTGGCGATCACTTTGCGCAACGGGCTGAGCAGTTCGTCGAGGGCATCATCGCTGCGATGCCGCCAGAGCATCACCGGCAGCCGATAGCGATTGAGAAGCAGCAAGCGCGACTGCGGCAGGACATCGCGCCCGTACGCCAGCAGATCCGCCACCCGCCGGTAGCAACGGCGCAGCCCCGCCAGCCCCTCGGCCTGGCCGCCCACAGCAACTCGCAGGATGCTCCAGCCCAGGCCATCGAGCTTGCCCAGCAGCCGCTCGTTCTCCACCGAGGCCGTGACCGGCCGGCACCAGAGCAAGGAGGATTTGGACGACGTCAGGCACCAGCTGTCCGGGTAGCGCGACATCAGCCAGGCGCTCAGCGATTCGACGGTTTGACCAGGGCCATGCTCCAAGCCCAATTCGAACAGATACGGTACGCGCGACAGCTGCGGCTTGAGGCCCATCTGCTGCGCTTCATCGAGCAACCTTGGCGAATCCCCGGCATCGCCCAGCAGCAACGCCAGCAAGTCATCGCAACGCTGGCGGCGCCATTGCTGCTCGGCCTGCTGGTTGCGCTGGCCGAGCAGCATTTCGGCGGTCATACGCACCAGTTCGGCGTAAGTGCGCAATTGCGCGGGTTCGCCGGTAATGCCCAGCACGCCGATCAAGCGCTGGTCGAGCATCAATGGCAGGTTGATTCCCGGCTGTACGCCCTTGAGGTGGACGGCCGTGTGCTCGTCGATTTCCACCACCCGTCCGTTGGCGAGGACCAGTTGCGCGCCCTCGTGGCGGGTATTGATGCGCTCGCGCTCGCCGCTGCCGAGGATCAAGCCCTGGTTGTCCATGACGTTGACGTTATAGGGCAGAATCGCCATCGCCCGGTCGACGATGTCCTGCGCCAGGTCGTGATCGAGTTCGAACATGGGCGGTGTTCCTTGCAAGCGGCGTGATTGTTGTTTTGAGGTGCGCCGCCCACGGGATTGGTCAGGCGCACAGGGTCGGATTGCAAACGTTGTGCTGCGGCACAAAGACACGGGACCTTGGGCTGGCCGAGACTCAAGGGGCGGTCAACGTTACCCCTTGGCACGCCAAAATCATAATAAAGAGAGCCCCGTCATGTCCCAGAGCGCAGCAGCCCTCCTGGCTACCCCCGACGAAAAGAATACCGTCTACAAGCGCATCACCCTGCGTTTGATCCCGTTCATCTTCATCTGCTACCTGTTCAACTACCTCGACCGGGTGAACGTTGGCTTCGCCAAGTTGCAGATGCTCGACGCGTTGAAGTTCAGCGAAACCGTGTACGGCCTCGGCGCCGGGATCTTCTTCATCGGCTACGTGCTGTGCGGCGTGCCGAGCAACCTGGCCTTGACCAAATTCGGCCCTCGGCGCTGGATCGCCCTGATGATGATCACCTGGGGCACGCTGTCGACCTGCCTGCTGTTCGTCACCACCCCAACCCAGTTCTACACCTTGCGGCTGTTCACCGGGGCGGCTGAAGCCGGGTTCTTCCCTGGCGTCGTGCTGTACCTTTCGCAATGGTTCCCGACGTTCCGCCGTGGCCGGATCATGGCGCTGTTCATGTCGGCCATCCCAGTGTCGGGGCTGCTGGGCAGCCCGTTCTCCGGCTGGATTCTCAACCACTTCGCCGCCGGCCAGGGCGGTCTGGCGGGTTGGCAGTGGATGTTCCTGCTGCAAGGCATCCCGACAGTGATTCTCGGCGCCCTGGCGTTCTTCCTGCTCAGCGACACCTTCGCCAAGGCCACCTGGCTGACCGACCATGAACGCGCCGTGCTCACCGCCGACCACGCCGAAGACCTGGCCAACAAACCGAAAACCACCACAGACTCTCTGGCCGCCGTGTTCAAGAACCCGGCGATCTGGGCCTTCGGCCTGGTGTACTTCTGCATCCAGAGCGGCGTGTATGCGATCAATTTCTGGCTGCCGTCGATCATCAAGAACCTCGGTTTCAGCGATAACCTGGTGATCGGCTGGCTGAGTGCGATTCCCTATCTGCTGGCGGCGGTGTTCATGTTGCTGGTGGGGCGCTCGGCGGATCTGCACAAGGAGCGTCGCTGGCACTTGGTCGTGCCGATGCTGATGGGCGCGGTGGGGCTGCTGATCGCGGTGAACTTCGACACCACGCCGGCCATCGCCATCCTCGGCCTGTCCATCGCCACCATGGGCGCCCTCACCGGCCTGCCGATGTTCTGGCCGGTGCCCACCGCCCTGCTCAGCGCGGGCGCGGCGGCCGGCGGGCTGGCGTTGATCAACTCCATGGGCCAGATGGCCGGTTTCCTCAGCCCATACCTGGTGGGCTGGGTCAAGGACACCACTGGCTCGACCGATGCGGCGCTGTACCTGCTGGCCGGCGTGATCGTCTGCGGCAGCCTGTTGGCGCTGCGCATGACCCGCACCTTGCGGGCCTGACACCTCTTTTACCCTGTGGGAGCGAGCTTGCTCGCTCCCACAATTGATTTGTGGTGGTTTGAGAATTCTGTTTGATCCTTGCGGCGGTTCTGGTATTTGATTGAACCTTTCCCCATGAATAAAAGGATCTTGTCATGAGCTACCGCACGCTAGGCCATTCAGGGTTGCAAGTCTCGACGTTGACCCTGGGCACCATGATGTTCGGCGAACAGACCAGCACCGAAGATTCGCTGCGGATCATCGACAAGGCCTGGGACCAGGGCATCAACTTCATCGACACCGCGGACGTCTACACCGGAGGTCGCTCCGAAGAAATCGTCGGCGAGGCGATTGCCCATCGTCGCCATGAATGGGTGCTCGCCACCAAGGTCGGCTTCGGCCCGCCGGACGGTATGCCTAACCGCAGCGGCCTGAGCCGCAAGCATCTGTTCAATGGGATCGAGGCCAGCCTGACGCGCCTGGGCACCGATTACCTGGATATCTATTACCTGCACCGCGAAGACCACAACACCCCGCTGCACGTCACCGTGTCGGCCATCGGCGACCTGATTCGCCAGGGCAAGATCCGCTACTGGGGCCTGTCGAACTACCGCGGCTGGCGCATCGCCGAGGTGATCCGCATTGCCGACAGCCTGGGCATCGACCGCCCGGTCATCAGCCAACCGCTGTACAACATCGTCAACCGCCAGGCGGAAACCGAGCAGATCACAGCGGCGCAGAATTATGGCCTTGGCGTGGTGCCATTCAGCCCCCTGGCTCGCGGCGTGCTCAGCGGCAAGTACGCGCCAGACGTCGCACCGGACGCCAACAGCCGTGCCGGACGCCAGGACAAGCGCATCCTGGAAACCGAATGGCGGGTCGAGTCGCTGCGCATCGCCCAGCAGATACTGGAATACACCCAGGGCCGGGGCGTGGGCATCGTCGAGTTCGCCATCGCCTGGGTGCTGAACAACAATGCCGTCACCTCGGCCATCGTCGGGCCGCGCACCGAGGAGCAGTGGGATTCGTACACCAAGGCACAGGCGGTGAAAATCACGGCGGAGGATGAAGCGTTCATCGATTCGCTGGTGACACCGGGCCATGCCTCGACGCCGGGGTTCAATGATGTCGGCCATTTCGTGCCGGGGCGCGTGCCGCGTACGTCGTAACTTACACTGTGATCACCGTGGCGAGGAGCGTGCTCCCGCTCGGCTGCGCAGCAGTCGCTCTTTGGGGCCGCTACGCGGCCCAGCGGGAGCAAGCTCCCTCGCCACGGGTAAACGGCTTTCCGTATCGTGCTGCAATTCCAATAACAAGAGGCATCCGTGTCCAAAGGCATCGCTCTATCGGTCTCGGCATCCGCCCTGTTCGCCGTCATGTACTACTACACCTCGCTGCTCGCGCCGCTGACGGGCCTGGAGATTTTCGGTTGGCGCATGTTGCTGACGATGCCGTGCATGACTGCGTTCATGCTGATCTCCCGTGAATGGAAACTCGTCTCGGATCTTGTCGCACGCCTGATCGCCACGCCGCGCTTGCTGCTGGGTGCAATGGCGTCATCGGCACTGATGGGGGCGCAGTTGTGGCTGTTCATGTGGGCGCCGCTCAACGGCTACAGCCTGGACGTGTCGCTGGGCTATTTCCTGCTGCCGCTATCGATGGTCCTGACGGGGCGCATCGCCTATGGCGAGCGCCTTTCGCGCCTGCAGAAAGCCGCGGTGTTTTTCGCTTCTCTCGGCGTGCTCAACGAGCTGTACCGGGTGGGTGGGTTTTCCTGGGCGACGTTACTGGTGGTGCTGGGCTATCCGATCTATTTCATCCTGCGCAAACGCCTGCGCACCGACAACCTGGGTGGGCTCTGGCTGGACATGACGTTGATGCTGCCGTTGGCGCTCTGGTTCGTGCAGAGCGGCGAACAAGGTTTCAAGGTTTTCAATCAACACCCATGGCTGTCGCTGCTGATCCCGCTGCTCGGCGTCATCAGTGCCTCGGCCCTGGTGGCCTATATCGTTGCCAGCCGGTTGCTGCCCTTCAGCCTGTTCGGGCTGTTGAGCTACGTCGAGCCGGTGTTGTTGCTGGGGGTCGCGCTGCTGCTGGGTGAAAGCATCCAGGCTGGAGAATGGCTGACCTATATCCCCATCTGGATGGCCGTGGCGGTTCTGGTATTCGAAGGGTCCAAGCATATGGTGCGGCAACGGCGCCGGGCCTGACTGCCCCAGCTTGCATCACGAAACACTCTGCGCCCACGCGCCAGGTCCAGCTCCTTTATCATGCCCGCACGAACGCCAGGAGGGCGCTCGGCAGACCTTACGATAAAGGAATTATCGATGTCAGAACCTTCCCAAGGGCGATCCGCCCAACCAGGAGTGGAACGGATTCCACCTGTGGTGATCACCGATATCACGTCCCATCCGCTGCAACGTCTGCCCGAACATAACGACACGCAACCGGATAAAAAACCAACGCCCCGGGAACGGCTCACGCGTTTGGATGAACGCCTGGGGCCGGTGAAGATTGGCGAGTTGAGCATAAGCCGCGTCGACCTTTATCGCATGGGCGCACGCCTGGGCGACGACGGGACCGCAACAGACTCGGCACTTCTTTCGCAACCGGACGGAGCGCTGATCGATGCCGTCCGGTTCGATCCACTGATGATCGAGACTTACATCAAGGCGCACCCTTTGGGCAACGCCCCCGATGCGACCTCTCTGTTGTTCGAGCTCGCGTCCGTCCGATCCTCCAGCTCCCCCGCGATTCTTGAGCCAACACCAGGCCACGTCCCCAGCGGGTCGATGGACACGTTCGGCAAATTGCTCGATGCGTTGCAGACGATGCAAGCGTTGCAGGGCCAACCCTTCGCACCGGGCATGCCAACCTGGGTCAACAACCTGAAGAGCCACGGTATGCTCACCGCTGCGCTGGGCATGCAGATCTACGGAATCTACGGTGGTCTGGTGGGGATCCGTGATGGCCTGAGAAACAGCGATTTGGCCGAGATAGCGGTCAGCTCCGGGGAAATCGGCGGTGAGCTCACTTCGGTCATGGTGGAGCACGGGCTGTTGAAGACCGGAAAACAAATGCTGCGCCAGGCTGACCGGGTGCTCATGGGCTTCAAGGCCACCGCCGTGGGCAAATGGCTGATCCGCAGCGCGGGCCTGATGGCCGGCATCCTCACGCTCCCTTTCGATATCTACCACGCCATCAATGCCTTCGACGCCGCCGCCAGATCCACGGGCAAGGAGGCCATGGACCATTACGTCTCGGCCGGCATGAGCGTGGCGAGCGCAGGCCTCTCGGTCGCGCTCGGGGCGGCGGCAATGGCGGGGTTCGGTCTGACCGGCGCGGTTGGGTTGGTGGCGTGCGCCGTCCTGATGGTGGGCGCAAGGGTCTACGGCGCAGCACGCCAGGTCGATGACATTGACGATTACATCGAGCTGAGCATCAACGAACGCTGGCGCTCGGGTTGGTTCGCGTTCACTGGGCAAGCCCTCGATACGCAAGTGATGGGACGCTACGAGGTTGCGCGCACCCGTGTCGGGTACACCCAGGCGCTGGTGGACCAGGCGCGCAAGCTGCTGGACGGCGAGTTGAAACCCAGCGTGGAAGCCCTCGTCAGCGGCCGCTTCGAAGTCAACATGCAACCGCTCAAGCACTGGAAACTGCACTGGGATGACGGCGAGCAGCCTTACCGGGAAGTGAGCACACCAGAGGTAGTGGAAAGCGACGATGTAATCGATGCGTCTCGGGGGCTGGACAAGGCTCCCAGGGTGACCGTCGGTGAACCAGGCAAGGGCAAGGGCATCTATTGGCAGTTGGGTGGCGGCAACGACCAGGTCTTCGGCGTATACGACAAACCCAACTACTTCAGCTTCTCAACGGGTAAGAAGAGCCTGACGGGAGGTTCGGAGGATGATGCGTTCATGTTCCATGTGAACGAGACCCTCAAGACGCCGGTCGTGGATGCCAGGAACGCGCTGCATGGCGGCGCGGGCAACGACACGCTGTCGTTGCAGGGTCGGCTCCCGGACGTCAACGGCTCTTACGCCTATCTCGGCCTTGAAATCGATCTGCCCGGCGGACTCTCCCTGTTGAAGTCCCACGACGACACCCACCCTGCCCACTACGCAACGATCACCTCGATTGAAAACGTCGAGACACTACCGCGTGGCTACAGCCGGGTCATCGGTGACCGGCACCCCAACCACATCACGCTCAATGGTATGGATGACCGAGCCACCGGTGGACGCGGCGATGATGTGTTCCGGCTGATGGGCAATTCCAGTCGGGTCGACGGTGGCCCCGGCACGGACCGTTACTACGTCGCCATGAACACTGGCGACATCCATATCACCGAGGATGGGACGGAGCCGAGCATCATTGAACTCGGCTACCCAGCGGAAGGGATCCAGGATTGGAAAATCCAGGGCACGTCGTTGAAGGTGACGTTATCCCATGATGCGCAGACAACGGATCTATTTCGCGAGCTGTGCATTGTCGATACGTATTGCCAGGTTGGGACTCAACGGGTCCTGCGTAATGACGCTCTGCTGTTCGTGACGCGAGATGGCTTCACTTTCAAGCCGGATCTGCCAGACGCTTTGCTCGCCCCGGAAGATCACCCCGTCAGCGCGATCATGGTGCACCAACGCAAATCGCCGCCCGCGCCGGTCATTTTCAATGGTGAAAAAGTCGCCTCACGGGATCTCGTCATCGAAAACTATTTCGTTGCCAGGGAATGCCTCGAGCCGATCTTCGATATCCCGCAGCAACCTGCCAACGCAACCACCACGCTGTTCCTGGACCATGACGACAGCGAATTGGAAGCCGTCCACGCTCATTATCGCGTGGAGGTTTGCACCATCGGTTATTGGAACTGGCTGACCTACAGCGACATGAAGCTGGTGCTGCAATTCACCAACGGCACGCGGCTGACGCTCGATCATTGGATGAAGCATAACCAGGGTGTTGCGTCGAATGTCACGGGCACGTTGATGTCCACTGGCGTATCGCTCACGCGCGCCATCACCCTGGTCTTTCGTGACGGCACCTCCTACCGGGTGGGTACGGTACGGCCGTCATTCCACGATGATTATCAGAACCCGGGAACACGCGTGGTCGAGGGGCGCCATGTACTGCGCCGACGCCCTGGTCGTGCTGTCTTCCGGTCCCCGTCCCGTGAAGTCATACGCCTGCCTTCCAGACCGCAAAAAATCAGGTTGCCTGAACGCCAGCACACCAGCATTTACGAGCTGGAGGGCAACGCCTCCACTTACGAAGTCCACCCCAGCCCCGGCGCCACCCTGCGCCTGTATACGACCAGCGCAACCGATTCGTCGGTGTGGAATATTCACGCCGACAGCTTTGACATGGATCTGGCCCGCAGCGATATCCGTGTCGGTAGGACCTGGGTCCTGCTCGGTGACGTGCGGTTGTTGCTCACGCCAGCGTCCGATGACCGGAAACCACCGGAAATTGTGCATGTGGAACTCGTGTCCGGCACCCGTTACCAGATCGACACCGATCTGGCGAAAGCGCGACTGTTGAGCATCAATGCCAGGTTCCATGCCGACATTGCCACGCTCCTGCGAGAAATCCAGGCCCATGAAGCTGATGGCAGCCTGGCGACGACATTTCTCAGCGTCGCTGGCGTTCGCCTCGCTGACGGCACGCCAGGCGCGATCTTCTATGACGTACTGGACCAGCGCTGGATTCTCGATAGCGACGACACGCAAGAAGTGAACAGCTCGGACCTGATGATCGGGACCATTGCCCAGCACTGAACGGCACTTCCTCAACACGTCCAAGCAGCCAAGACCAACCCGTCCGCACGCGTCGGCACCGGCTGGCCGCTGCAACACGACACCTATCAAGGAAGAGAACATGTCTCCAAAAAAACCTGTGCGCCCGAAGGGCACAGACACGCCAGGCACCGATCCGGGCACGATTACCCTACCCGACGTCAGGCTGCCGCCTCATCTTGCATTGCCTGGGACCGGCATCCCGCCACGCCCCCACACATCGACGTCCGAGCCCAGTGGCTCTGCCGGGGCTTCATCCCAGAAGAGCCCGCCGCCACCCGTCGAGCTGACGGACCCGACCAGTGGCGCCCCAACGGCTGCGCAGCCTTCGCCAAGGTCTTTGGATCGCTACGCGCTCAATCCACCCGAAGGGTTGCCACCGGCCCGCGCCGATGGTCTTCGGGTCAACGGCAACGGCAGCTACGTCGATCTGGACGACGGGAAAGTCGCCCGGGTCGTCCATGACCCTGCCTTGAACGCTTATTACGCGTGGGGCCTGAATGAACTGTCACCTTCGGGCCCGGCACTCTATCGGCCAACAGGCGCGGTGTCCTGGCGCGAAAACGCCTTCGCCACGAAGCTGCGGGCCTACCAACTGGGCAAGGACCAGCGAGCAGTATTCGATCGCAGGAACGAGGGGCTATCGAGCCAGTCCATCAAAGAGCGCGACGCTGCTTTAGGCCCTATTTACCGGACCCAACAGAACCAACTGAAAGAGGACGCCCGGTTATTCCTTCAAAACGCCCAACGGATCCCTCGTTCCGCCGCTCCTTCGTTGCTTGGCGTGGAGACATTTTCCAAGCTCATCGAGAAAATCTTCGAACACTCCCAAGGCCTGGTCATGACGGAGCGGTTTTCGGGCACCGGCAGCAAGATGCAACTGATCGACGCGATGCCGGCACTGGTCGCAAGCGGTGTAACGACGCTGTACCTGGATCGCTTGCGAATCGACATCGACCAGGTCGTCCTGGACGGGTTCGCCAGGACCGGTGTCCTCGACGCCAGACTGAAGCGTCGCCTGCACGCTCTCGACGTGAATGATGACGCGGTCCCGCCAACGCCCTACACCTATCAGAACCTGATCATCGCGGCGCGGGAAAATGGCATAAGGGTCCAGGCCCTGGACTGCGCCGCCAGGGCCCAGGCGGAACTGTCCGGAGACGACGGTTTCCGAGGCCTGCTCACGTATCACGCCAGCCAAGTGATCAACGCCGACCGCGTTAATCGTCCGCAAGGCAAGTGGGTCGCCCTGGTGGGAGCGTCCCAGTATCGTAAAAGGAACATCGCTCTTGAACAGGAGCAGCACGCCACGGTGACTTTCAGCTACCCCAACACGCCTGGCCTGGCCCAAGTGCAAGGTGTGATGAGCTTGCATGTCGAGGACCTTGCCCATGGCCCGAACCTGCAGATCATCCAGGACCCGTCGCTCGGGGCCGCTGATTTGAACCTGAACGTAGGGGGCCAGGGCATGAAGCCATTCGAGCTGCCCGTTCGTTACCGACGCGTTCTGGAACAAGACATTCGAAGTGCCAACCTTACGCAGGACCCCCATAGCCTTTTTGCGACAATACCGGTGCAGCGTGGTCTCGATGTCGAAACCGCGCAGCGGGAACGTTTCCAGCGCGCCAGGGATACCATCAGCGCCAGCCAGTACTTCTTCGAAGGCCAACCGGTCACCCGCCCCAGGCCGCCCACGCCGGCTTTGCAACCTTACAGCCCACCCCCCGCTGTGCTTGAAAGCATTTACCGTGTATCCAATGGCCTGGTCTTGGGAGCGGCCTACAACGCCATCGGCGCCAGGAAGTTCTTGATCGACAACATGCCCGCCCTGAAGGAGCAGCAGGTCAAGACGCTCTACATGGAAAACCTGATCAGTGAATACGATCAACCCCGGCTGGATGCATTTGCCTCCAGCGGTGCGATGTCCGATCCTCTGCGGGCGAATCTCCGGCGCCAGGACGAACTCCAGCAGATGAATCCCTCCAGCGCCCATTCGTTGATCAACCTCATCACTGTTGCTCACCGGCACGGCATCAAGGTGCAGGCGCTCGACACGTCGATCACCTTCAGGGACGAAATGAGGCGGCACGCCCCCGAGCGCTCCAGGAACTTCAAGTACGTGGCCCATACCCTCATCGAGACCGACCAGACCCACCGGGGCCCGCTCAAATGGGTGGCGCTGGTGGAGAGCGGCCACGCCAATACCGCTCGAAACACCCCCGGATTGGCTGAACTGCAAGGTGCCGTCGGGGTACGCGTGGTCGATGCCGGCAGTCAACCCACGCGAGTGCTGCCCGATGAAGGAGAGATCGTTTCCAGTCTCTTGCCCATCGCACGACCAACCGCTCACCGTACGCCCTCCGGCGCCGGGTACCTTTTTGTGAAGTCAGATCTGCTGCTGGAGATAAGTACCGGCACCCAGCTGATACGGCGGGCGCCCGTCAGCCCTGGCAAGTTGTTGAACAAGCCGAACGAATTCCTGATCGAACGCTCGGAAGATGGGTTTCAGCTGTACCTGGCGAAACATCAGCTGGGGGACTTCAGCGTATACCCTCTGCTTATGGCTGCTGACCAGCTATCGGTCGACATTCCCGATCTGTCCCAGCATTACCACCGGGTGTGGCAAGTCAACAGAGTGAAGTTCAAGGACATCGACGCACTGGTGTGGGCGCTCAAGACTGCCGGTCTGAAACAGGTCAGCGGCACGACGGTGATTCCCGTCTCGCCGCTGCGCCTGATGGATAGGCACCCACGGCTGACCGATCCTGGCATGTACCTTGTCGAAACCAGACCGGAAGGCACCATGATCTTCCACCGTTCCAAGGACAGCTCGATCAAAAGAACGCTGGTCAGCAAGGATCAGTTGTCGGGCAAGCTTTATATCAATCGACCGGAATGGGGGCTTACCGAGCTTCGTCTGTTTGACAACCTGGACGCCCTCACGGCCCACCTGGATGAAGCGATTGGGTTGAAACGCGTGCAAAGCGCCTGACAAACAGCACCGGTCAAGCATTGATGCCGGACCTGCTCTGGCCAATATTCAGGGTGCGGGCGAGCTTGCTGGCGATAGCGCCACCACGGGCGGATGGATCGCCAGCGTAGCTTGCGCCGGGCAAAAAAAAACCGCCCGGCATCAGGCCGGGCGGTGTTTGTGACACTCAGGCATTAGTCAGCGGTCAGCACACCACGGCGCACCTGGTCACGCTCGATCGACTCGAACAGCGCCTTGAAATTGCCCTCGCCGAAGCCATCGTCGCCCTTGCGCTGGATGAATTCGAAGAACACCGGGCCCATCAGGGTTTCCGAGAAAATCTGCAGCAGCAAGCGTTTGTCGCCCTGCTCGGAAGCACCATCGAGCAGGATGCCACGCGATTGCAGCTCCGCCACTGGCTCGCCATGATTCGGCAGACGGCCCTCGAGCATTTCGTAGTAGGTGTCCGGCGGCGCGGTCATGAAGCGCATGCCGATTTTCTTCAGCCCATCCCAGGTCTTGATCAGGTCGTCGGTGAGGAACGCCACATGCTGGATGCCCTCGCCATTGAACTGCATCAGGAACTCTTCGATCTGGCCGGCGCCCTTCGAGGATTCTTCGTTCAGCGGAATGCGGATCATGCCGTCCGGCGCGGTCATGGCCTTGGAGGTCAAACCGGTGTATTCGCCCTTGATGTCGAAGTAGCGGATCTCGCGGAAGTTGAACAACTTCTCATAGAAGTTCGCCCAGTACGCCATGCGCCCGCGATACACGTTGTGGGTCAGGTGATCGATGATCTTGAGCCCCGCACCCACCGGATTGCGGTCGACACCTTCGAGAAACACGAAGTCGATGTCATAGATCGAGCTGCCTTCGCCAAAACGGTCGATCAGGTACAGCGGCGCGCCGCCGATGCCTTTGATCGCAGGCAGGTTCAGCTCCATCGGGCCGGTCTCGATATGGATCGGCTGGGCACCGAGTTCCAGGGCGCGCTTGTAGGCTTTTTGCGAGTCCTTGACGCGGAACGCCATGCCGCAAACCGACGGACCGTGTTCGGCGGCGAAGTAGGACGCCACGCTATTGGGCTCGTTGTTGAGGATCAGGTTGATCGCGCCCTGGCGATACAGGTGCACGTCCTTGGAGCGGTGGGTCGCTACCTTGGTGAAACCCATGATCTCGAAGATCGGCTCCAGGGTGTTGGGCGTAGGGGATGCAAATTCGATGAATTCAAAGCCCATCAGGCCCATCGGGTTTTCGTATAGATCTGCCATGTCGGCGCCTCATCATGCTTATCAATTAACAAGAAACGTTAGTTGCCAGTGATGCTGAGGGCGCGCGGCGGCGCGCAGGAAATACCGCGGACGCTGCGGGCGAGGAAATCGCCATAGATCAGTTGAAACCCAAGTATCTTCATTGTCGACCCAAGGCTCTTGCGGGCGAGGCTTCTGCTGCCAGAAGACGTTATTCTTATATGCGTAAATCGATTCTACACAGCGTAACCACATTTGTCCGCCTTGGGTATCAAATCGCCTTTTTGGCCGAGCGTGCAAGGGGTTTGTTGCACAGGAAAATACCCATCAGGATCAGCCCCCCGCCCCCGCACATCAAGGCCGTAAGCCGTTCGTCCAATAGCAAGGCGCCCAGCAGGACCGCCGTCAGTGGATTGAGCGCGATGAACACGCCGGACCGGGTCGCGCCAATCCGGCGGATGCCGTCATACCAGGCGATATAGGCCAGCGCCGAGCCCAGTACGCCAAGGTACAACAGGCTCAGCCATTGCCCGGCATCCAGTGCGGTCAGCGCCGCGAAGCGAATCTCTCCCCCGACCGCGCACGCTCCCCAAAGCATCAGCGTGCCCAGCAGGATCGACCAGGTCACCGTTTGCAACGGGCCAAGGCTTTCATTCAGGCTTTTGGAAAATAGCGAGTAAATACCCCAGCCGAGCACGCAGCCGAAAATCAGCACGTCGCCTATCCACCCTTGCTCCGTTGTTTGTAGCAAGGCCGGGTCACGACCCACGATCACCAGACCCGCCCCGCCGAGACACAAGACGATGCCGGCGACTTTCAAGCGGCTCAGCCGCTCCTTGAATAACCACCAGGAGGCCAGCCCGATCACCGCGGGGTTCAACGCCACGATCAACGAGGCCCGCGACGCGCTGATGTATTGCAAACCATAAAAGAGACACAGGTTGTAGAAGAAAATACCGAAGAACCCCAGCATCGCCAGTTGCAAGCCCTGCTTCAGGCTGGGCCTGGCCAGAGGAATGCCGGCCACCCCGAGAAACACCAGCAGCGCGAGACTCGCCAGCAGAAAGCGCAGGCTGGCGGCCAGCATGGGCGCCAATGCATTGGAGAGGATCCGCCCGGCCACGAACGTCCCTCCCCAGATCATTGTGACCATGGCGAGCTTCAGGTAGACCGGCAGGTCGGAAGCGATCGGCATGGAATGTTCCATGGGTTTCATTGCTTTCATCTCATTCAAGGTCGTTCGGATGCCAGTGACGAGGGAGCTCTCTCGCCACGGTTTTCTCTGTCGCTCAAGTGCCGTATTGTTCGCCTCATATCTTGTCATCGTAAAATGAGCTTTTACTCATGACCCTGACCCAACTCGAAATCTTTTCGCTGGTCGCCGAGCTGCGCGGCTTCACGGCAGCCGCGACACGGTTGGGCATCGGACAATCAGCGGTGTCGCACGCAATCAGGTCCTTGGAAAACGAACTGGGCGTCGAGCTGTTCAGGCGTCATCAGACCCTGGTGGAGCCCAGCGACATCGGCCAGCAATTGCTGCTGCGGGCCCGAGCCATGCTCGGCTTGGCCAACACGCTGCGCCAGGAAGCCGCGGATGCCCGAGGCATGCGCCGCGGAACCTTGCGCATCGGCTCGTTCGGCCCGACAGCCTCGATGAAGCTGTTGCCCGCTATCCTGGAACGCTTCAGGACCTTGCACCCGGGGATCGAAGTGCATGTCGACGAGGGGCCGGACCGGCAGGTTCTGCAATGGTTGGACGAACGCCGGATCGACGTCGGTTTCGTAGTCTTGCCGGAGGAACGCTTCGATACGTTCGCGTTGGTGACCGACCAGATGGTCGCCTTGCTCCCTTCTGCTCACGCCCTCGGGGATCGAACCCACGTGCAACTCAAGGATTTGTGCGACGACCCTTTCATTCTCACCGAGGCCGGCTCGTCGGAACTGGTCTGGCGACTGTTCAATGCCGCGCGCTTGACACCCAATGTCCGTTATCGCTGCTCGCAACTGCTCAGTACGCTCGACCTCGTCACTCGTGGCGACGCGGTGAGCGTAGTGTCCGAAGGCTCGTTGCCCCTGTTCGATAATCCTGGCTTCGTTGTTCGTCCTCTGTCGCCTCCCGTCCCACGACAGATCGGCCTGGCCGTACTCGATAGCCGCCAGGCCTCGCCGGCAACCCTGGCATTTATCGAGCTGGCACAGGCCGTTCAGCCGACTTGATTGCGCTTAACTTTCGATAGGGTTATCTATTAGCCCAACGGACTAGAGCACGCGATTGCATTACACCGCCTAGTACTGCTAACAGCCAATCTCCGTCGCCAGTCGCTTGACGTCATCGGCCCGACTGATGGTAAAACGCCAACAGCTGTTACATAACGAAAAAGTTACGATTTACACTTTTCGGTTTAACTACTACAATTTTTTCTGCCTCTACCAGATAGCAGGAGAGTCATTAGTCACCGAGTCGCTACAAGGCGCCTGGCTTATAGCTTTGTTTGCGGTTGGTATCAGCCTTATATTTTGATTGGAGTAATTATATTGTCCAGACTCGCTGAATTTCGCAAAGCCGAAAAGGCCCTTCAAGAGCAGCTCGCGCAGCTGGAAGCTTTGAAGAATGACGCCGGGCTCAAGAAAGAAATCGAATTCGAAGAAAAGCTCCAAGGGCTGATGAAAACCTACGGCAAGGGCCTGCGCGACATCGTTGCGATCCTCGACCCGAGCCCGTCCAAATCAGGCCTGTCGTCGGGCAAGACGCCAAAGACCCGCCGTGCCCGCGTCGTCAAGGTCTATCAGAACCCGCACACGGGCGAACTGATCGAAACCAAGGGCGGCAA
Source organism: Pseudomonas sp. R4-84 (assembly GCF_054130985.1). Classification (NCBI taxonomy): domain Bacteria; kingdom Pseudomonadati; phylum Pseudomonadota; class Gammaproteobacteria; order Pseudomonadales; family Pseudomonadaceae; genus Pseudomonas; species Pseudomonas sp. R4-84. The sequence continues at coordinate 2,263,042 of NZ_CP096390.1, read as the reverse complement.
CCATCGCGGTTTGAAAGCCTGGAAGGAAAAATACGGTGCGAGCACCGTCGATTCCTGGCTGCGCGGTTGAAAGCACTACAACGAAAAAAGCCCTGGCCTGCACCCAGGGCTTTTTTATGGGCCGAACTTTCGTGTTGGCCCAAGAGTATTACGCTGAAAGCCTTATAATTTCAGGCTATTTCGTACCGACTGTATTTCATCCTGGCTTTCTACAAATACCTGCGCCTGCCCCGCATAGGACAACACGTAGGCATTACCGTCATTAAGTGCCGCGACGAGGGTCTGCGACAATACATGACGCCCGTTTTGCGTGATCGTGCAAGTGGTTTCCAAAGCGCTTACGCCACCCAATACGGACGCGTGAATCTTATTGCAGACACTTTGATAGCCGCCTTGGAAAAAATCCTTCTGAATGGACTTTCTCATTTCCAACAGCACGCCTTGCAAGTTTACTTGATGGTCGGGCTCGACAGCCGACGCGGTCAATTCCATCACCATCACGGCATTGCCCGAAGGGTCGCTTTTGGTGGCGCGCTGCCGACTGGTACCTTTGGCCGGGGCCAGTGCGTCGGCGGGCAGCGATTCGATGATCCATCCCGAGGGCCAGGTTACCTGTGGTTCGGCCGCCCCCACATCGACGCTCGACGCGACGGCAAACAACAGGACGAACAGCGAAGAAAGCGGTCGAAACATTGCGTTGCACTCAAGGACTGATCGTGAAGTCTGAAGCGCGACGCACCACCAGGCAATAGGCACGTTTGGCGATGCCACGCCCCTTGCGTATCATGGACGCACCTGCAAGGAAGCTAGCACAAGCCCCACTTATTTTTCGGAGGGCCCATGAGCCTGCAAGAACTCAATACTTTCCCTGGCGTCACCGCTCAACCCGATGCCGCAACGGCCAAGTTCGTCTTCAACCACACCATGCTGCGGGTCAAGGACATTACCAAGTCCCTTGATTTCTACACCCGTGTGCTGGGTTTTTCCCTGGTGGAAAAACGCGACTTTCCAGAGGCCGAATTCAGCCTGTATTTCCTTGCCCTGGTCGACAAGAACCAGATCCCGGCGGACGCGGCGGCGCGTACCGAGTGGATGAAATCGATCCCCGGCATCCTCGAACTGACGCATAACCACGGCACCGAAAACGATCCGGCGTTCACCTACCACAACGGCAACACCGACCCGCGCGGTTTCGGTCACATCTGCATCTCCGTGCCAGACGTGGTCGCCGCCTGCGAGCGCTTCGAAGCGTTGGGCTGTGACTTCCAGAAACGCTTGAGTGATGGCCGCATGAAAAGCCTGGCCTTCATCAAAGACCCGGACGGTTATTGGGTCGAGATCATCCAGCCTGCACCGTTGTAAGTTCTGCGGTCACAAAAAAACCCCATGAGCCAAGGCCCATGGGGTTTTGTTTTTCCAGCGACTGGCTATCAGGCCGGTGCGGAGGTGCGGATCAGGTGATCGAAGGCGCTCAGCGAAGCCTTGGCGCCCTCGCCCACGGCGATCACGATCTGCTTGTACGGCACGGTGGTCACGTCACCGGCAGCGAACACACCCGGGATCGACGTTTCGCCACGAGCATCGACAATGATCTCGCCACGCGGCGAGAGCTCGACGGTGCCCTTGAGCCAATCGGTGTTAGGCAACAGGCCGATCTGGACGAAGATTCCTTCCAGCGCCACGTCGCGCACTTCACCGCTCGGACGGTCCTTGTAGCGCAGGCCGTTGACCTTCTGCCCGTCACCCGTCACTTCGGTGGTCTGGGCGTTGGTGATCACCGTCACGTTCGGCAGGCTGTGCAGTTTGCGCTGCAACACCGCGTCGGCACGCAATTGCACATCGAACTCCAGCAACGTGACGTGGGACACGATACCCGCCAGGTCGATGGCCGCTTCGACGCCGGAGTTACCGCCGCCGATTACCGCGACCCGCTTGCCCTTGAACAGCGGACCGTCACAATGCGGGCAGTACGCCACGCCTTTGTTGCGGTATTGCTGCTCGCCCGGCACGTTCATTTCGCGCCAGCGGGCACCGGTCGCCAGGATCACGGTCTTGGCCTTGAGGCTCGCGCCGCTGGCGAACTTGACTTCATGCAGCCCACCGGCCGTGCCTGGCACCAGTGCGTCGGCGCGTTGCAGGTTCATGATGTCGACGTCGTATTGCTTGACGTGTTCTTCCAGGGCGACAGCCAGTTTCGGCCCTTCGGTTTCCTGGACCGAGATGAAGTTCTCGATGGCCATGGTGTCGAGCACCTGGCCGCCGAAACGCTCGGCCGCCACACCGGTACGGATGCCTTTTCGTGCCGCATAGATGGCCGCCGAGGCACCGGCCGGGCCACCGCCCACCACCAACACGTCAAAGGCATCCTTGGCGCTGATCTTCTCAGCCTGGCGCTCGATGCCACTGGTGTCGATCTTGGCGAGGATTTCTTCCAGGCCCATACGACCCTGGCCGAAGTTCACACCGTTCAAGTACACGCTTGGCACGGCCATGATCTGGCGTTCATCGACTTCAGCCTGGAACAGCGCGCCGTCGATGGCGACGTGCTTGATGTTCGGGTTCAGCACCGCCATCAGGTTCAGCGCCTGGACCACGTCCGGGCAGTTCTGGCACGACAGCGAAAAATACGTCTCGAAGTTGAACTCGCCCTTGAGCGAGCGGATCTGTTCGATCACTTCGACACTGGCCTTCGAAGGGTGGCCACCGACTTGCAGCAGGGCCAGCACCAGCGAAGTGAATTCATGCCCCATGGGAATGCCGGCGAAACGCAGGCTGATATCGGCTCCCGGGCGGTTCAACGAAAACGATGGCTTACGCACATCGGTGCCGTTGTCGAGCAAGGTAATCTGGTTGGAAAGACTGGCAACGTCTTTGAGTAACGCAAGCATTTCCTGGGATTTCGCACCGTCGTCGAGGGATGCAACGATCTCGATCGGCTGGGTGACCCGTTCCAGGTATGACTTCAACTGAGCTTTAAGATTGGCGTCCAACATACGGGCGATTTCCATTTTTGAATTTCAGAAAAAACAACGCCCAGGCGAATCTCGCCCGGGCGTTTTTTGGGGCGAAGCGGCTTACTTGGCTAAGAGCGGATCGCCCTCGGGTAACGCATTGGTTTAGATCTTGCCGACCAGGTCCAGGGACGGAGCCAGGGTGGCCTCGCCTTCTTTCCACTTGGCTGGGCAGACTTCACCTGGGTGAGCGGCAACGTACTGGGCTGCCTTGATCTTACGCAGCAGCTCGGAAGCGTCACGGCCTACACCACCGTCGTTGATTTCAACGATCTTGATCTGACCTTCAGGGTTGATCACGAAAGTACCGCGGTCAGCCAGGCCAGCTTCTTCGATCAGCACGTCGAAGTTGCGGGAGATGGCCAGGGTCGGGTCGCCGATCATGGTGTACTGGATCTTGCCGATGGCTGGCGAAGTGTTGTGCCAGGCAGCGTGGGCAAAGTGAGTGTCGGTGGACACGCTGTAGATTTCGACGCCCAGCTTCTGGAACTCGGCGTAGTTGTCGGCCAGGTCTTCCAGCTCGGTTGGGCAAACGAAGGTGAAGTCAGCTGGGTAAAAGAACACGACAGACCACTTGCCTTTCAGGTCGGCGTCCGATACTTCGACGAAAGCGCCGTTTTTGAAAGCGGTGGCTTTGAACGGTTTAACTTGGCTGTTGATGATAGGCATCGTTGACTCTCCGTCAGTGGTTGAAAAGTTGATGGGGTGAATCTTAGCCATTCATTGCGCTGTTGGCTCATTGCCAAAGCTCATGCAAATGATTGGTTTTGGCTATCAGGAATCTATATAGATAGAAGAAATCTGTGGAAGCTGCCGAAGGCGGCGATCAATTGATCGTGGCAGCTGCCTGACAGTTCACGGGGCTGGATCAACGGATCACAGCCCCATGGACGAAAAGCCTGATCAGGCGGTAGGCGTACGCATGGTGACGAATTCTTCGGCTGCGGTTGGATGCACGCCGATGGTTTCATCGAAATCGCGCTTGGTAGCACCGGCCTTGAGGGCAATCGCCAGCCCTTGGATAATTTCACCGGCGTCCGGCCCGACCATGTGGCAGCCCAGGACCTTATCGGTCTTGGCATCGACCACCAATTTCATCAGGGTGCGTTCCTGGCAGTCAGTGAGGGTCAGCTTCATCGGCCGGAAACGGCTTTCGAAAATCTGCACCTCATGGCCGGCTTCCCGAGCCTGTTCTTCCGTCAAACCTACCGTGCCGATGTTCGGCAGGCTGAACACCGCCGTGGGGATCATTCGATAATCAACCAGGCGGTATTGCTCAGGCTTGAACAGGCGCCGCGCCACCGCCATGCCTTCGGCCAGGGCGACAGGCGTGAGCTGCACACGGCCGATCACATCGCCAATGGCCAGGATCGACGGTTCAGCCGTCTCGTATTTTTCGTTGACCTGCACGAAGCCTTTCTCGTCCAGCTTGACGCCCGTGTTCTCCAGCCCAAGATTGTCCAGCATCGGCCGGCGGCCGGTGGCGTAGAACACACAATCGGTCGACAACGTGCGACCGTCCTTGAGCGTCACTTTCAAGCTGCCGTCGGCTTCTTTGTCGATGCGTTGGATGTCTGCGTTGAATTGCAGGTCTAAGCCACGACGCTGCAGCTCTTCGGCCAGATGCTTGCGCACCGCGCCATCAAAACCGCGCAAGAACAGGTCACCGCGATAAAGCAAGGATGTCTGCGCGCCCATGCCGTGGAAGATCCCGGCGAATTCCACGGCGATGTAGCCGCCCCCCACCACCAGCATGCGCTTGGGCAGCGTCTTGAGAAAAAACGCTTCGTTGGAACCGATGGCGTGCTCGCTCCCGGGAATATCCGGAATCACCGGCCAGCCGCCGGTGGCGATCATGATGTGCCTGGCGGTGTAGCGCTCGCCGTTGATCTCGACTTCATGAGGGCTGGTAATCCTGGCGTGGCCTTCATGCAAGGTCACACCGCTGTTGACCAGCAGGTTGCGGTAGATGCCGTTGAGGCGATTGATCTCACGATCCTTGTTGGCGATCAGCGTGGCCCAGTCGAAACTCGCCTCGCCCGCCGTCCAACCGTAGGCCGATGCTTGTTCGAAGTCCTCGGCGTAATGCGCGCCGTAGACCAGCAGTTTTTTCGGCACACAGCCGACGTTGACGCAGGTCCCCCCCAGGTAGCGGCTTTCCGCCACGCCCACTTTCGCGCCGAAACCCGCGGCAAACCTCGCCGCCCGCACACCGCCGGAACCGGCGCCAATCACATACAGATCAAAATCGTAGGCCATCATCTATCTCCTTCGGCAGGTTGTCAGCATACCTGCTGTTTTCACCTGAGGCAGCGTTGCAGCGCAAACAGCGACTTTGTTTGTGTGATTGATGATTGGCGGAAGGTTTTTTTGCAGAAAAAAAAACGCCCCGAACCAGTCGGGGCGTTTTTTCAAGGCGCGACGCAGGCTGAATCAGTAAGCCTTGCCGGTTTTGTAGAAGTTCTCGAAGCAGAAGTTGGTTGCGTCGATGTAACCTTCGGCGCCACCGCAGTCGAAGCGCTTGCCCTTGAACTTGTAGGCCATGACGCAGCCGTTCTGGGCCTGTTTCATCAGGGCGTCGGTGATCTGGATCTCACCGCCCTTGCCTGGCTCGGTCTGTTCGATCAGGTCGAAGATGTCCGGAGTCAGGATGTAGCGGCCGATGATCGCCAGGTTCGACGGCGCATCTTCAGGTTTTGGTTTTTCAACCATGCTGTGAACGCGGTAGATGTCTTCGCGGATCATTTCACCGGCGATGACACCGTACTTGTTGGTTTCCTGCGGATCCACTTCCTGGATCGCCACGATGGAGCAACGGAATTGCTTGTACAGCTTGACCATCTGGGTCAAAACGCCGTCGCCTTCCAGGTTCACGCACAAGTCGTCCGCCAGGACCACGGCGAACGGTTCGTCACCGATCAGCGGGCGGCCGGTCAGGATCGCATGGCCCAAACCTTTCATTTCGGTCTGGCGGGTGTAGGAGAACGAGCACTCGTCCAGCAACTTGCGAATGCCGACCAGGTATTTTTCCTTGTCGGTGCCCTTGATCTGGTTTTCCAACTCGTAACTGATGTCGAAATGGTCTTCCAGGGCGCGCTTGCCACGGCCGGTGACGATGGAGATTTCCGTCAGGCCCGCATCCAGGGCTTCTTCGACGCCGTACTGGATCAGTGGCTTGTTCACCACCGGCAGCATTTCTTTGGGCATGGCTTTAGTCGCTGGCAGGAAGCGAGTACCGTAACCGGCTGCTGGGAACAAGCATTTCTTGATCATATAAGTCCTTGAAAAGGCGGTGTGTACAAGTTTTCGGCGCAGTCTAATCAGCCGGCAGGCACCTTACAATGCCTGCGCTGGCCAACCGATGCCATCATAGAGAAATAAACCGGCGGATAGTTCAATCGCCTTTCGCTTCGATGGTTCCAGCGGTCCTCACTGTACGCCCATCAGCACGGTTTGCGAGCATTTGGCGTATCATGGCCGCCTTGATTCCGCCAACGAGGCAGCTAGATGTCGGCAACACAGAACGCAAACGGTTATTCGGTCAGCCAGGACAAGGACGGCCAGTGGTGGATTATCAACTACCACGGCGAGCAGGTCGCCGGTCCCTTGCCCACCAAGACAATGGCGGTGGAAGTCGCCGCGGTCTTTCAGGACGAACGTTCCGCCCCGGCGCCCCGGGAACGTGAACAGGCGCCAGCGCGCAATACTCGCCGCAAGAAATAAACAGACGGCCCCGCCGAAGCCCTGGTGCTCGGAAGGGGCCGCGGGTTTAGCTGTACCGGAATGGCCATTCGCTATAATCTCGCGCCATTCCTCCCCATCCTGATGACAACCCCCCCATGAAGACAATCCTGGCGCTGTTTGCAGTTCTGGCCCTGGCAGGCTGTGCCTCAGCCGAAAAAACCTATCTGGATACCGGTGAACAAGGCTTGGCCATCGACTGTTCAGGCGAAGCCAATTCCTGGGCGACGTGTTACGAGAAAGCGGAAGCTTCCTGCGCCGGTACGGGCTACCGCATCGTCGGCACGGATGGCACGCCACAGGCCAACGACAGCGAAAAGACCCTCGGTGTGGACGTGGGCAACTTCACCAGCCGCAGCGTGGTGGTCGTCTGTAAATAAAGGACGGGCCCTGCTTAACCGGAAATACAAGCGTTGGCCGCGTCCTGAACGTCGCCCGGGCGCACCGGTACGTTGGAGAGGCTTTCGTGCAGCTTGATGCTGGAGCCGCTGGAGCGTTCGTCGATGTCGAACACCGCGGCCGGTAGCGCCGACAGCTTGCCGGGGACGATCACCCGCACGCCATTCTTATGCGGCTCCATTTGCAGCGGGCCACGGCTCTCCAGAAGCTTGTCGGCAACGCACTTGGCGTATTCATGAGGTTTCTTGCCGGAGATGACGCTCATGGTGGGCGGCGTCTGGTTGATGTCCGATACCGATGCACATCCACCCAAGGCCAAGGCCAATACCCACACGCTGCGCTTCATATGAATCCTCCAATAAAGACCCTCCGACAATGCAAACGTCGATTTTCTCCAACGTCCTCTCATTTTTTATTCGCCCCCGCCTGAGAAATGAATGACACCCAGGACAGGGGCCGGATATTAACCCGCGGTGCTGATAAACTGCCCTCCATTATCATTGCTTCATCTTACTGTCCTGATTTGCAAGAAATGCCCTTCTGGAGGCGCCCATGAAATTCATCCACCAGCGCGAGCACCTCAACGAAGACGATATCGTCGTGATCGAATGCTCCCAAATGTGCAACATCCGTTTGATGAACGACGCCAATTTCCGTAGCTTCAAGAATGGTGGCCGCCACACCTACCACGGCGGCGCGTTCGACACGTTCCCGGCCAGGATCACGGCCCCCAGCACCGGCTTCTGGAATATCACCATCGACACCGTCAACCGTCGCGCCATCAGCGTTACCCGCAAGCCGACCCTGACCCACAAGATCAAGATCATCCGGCGCTCCAGTTCGAAGCTGAGTTGAGCCCCCCGTCCAAGATAGGTAAAACCGTGGCCCAGACAACCAAATACGTTATCAAGTACAAACTCAACGGCGAGCGCCGCTTCGAGTTCGCGCAACTGGAGACCGGCACCGAGGAAGAAGCGCTGGTCGCGCTGCAAAAGTTGCATGGCGAGACCGATGATCAGATCACCGACCTCAAGGTCAGCAAGGCACTCTGAAGCCTGCCAGCTGGCTTTTTGTGGTGAGGGAGCTTGCTCCCTTTCTACAAAAAGCGCTTCACATCGCAAGAATCGGAGTGCCCGGCAGCGCTGCACTCTTCAGGCTGAACAGTCCTTTTATCCAGGATTGCAATCATGTCCTCAACGCCTCTATTGACCCAACACCTCCCCCACCTCGATTGGCCCACCATGGTGGATAGCCTCGATGAGGACGGCTGCGCGATCATTCGCAACCTGCTGCCGACCGTACAATGCCGGCAGTTGAGCGGCTTGTATGAGGACGCCGGGGTTTTTCGTTCGCGGGTAGTAATGGGGCGCCACGGTTTCGGGCGCGGTGAGTACCAGTATTTCGCTTATCCGCTGCCTGAGATCGTCCAGCAATTGCGCCAGTCGCTCTATCCGATGCTGGTCCCAGTGGCTAATCGCTGGAACGATTGCATGGGCCTGGAAACGCGATACCCCGACAAGCACACGGATTTCATCCGCCGTTGCCATGCCGCCGGGCAGCAGCGTCCCACACCGTTGCTCCTCCAATACGGCCCGCAGGATTACAACTGCCTGCACCAGGACCTTTATGGCGAACAGGTGTTCCCGCTACAGGTAGCCATCCTGCTGTCGGAACCGGGAGACGACTTTACCGGGGGCGAGTTCGTCCTCACCGAGCAACGCCCGCGCATGCAGTCACGCCCCCAAGTCATCGACTTGAAACGAGGCGACGCCGTGGTGTTCGCCGTACACCAGCGGCCGGTCAAAGGCGTTCGCGGGTATTATCGGGTTAACTTGCGCCATGGCGTCAGCCGTGTACACAGCGGTCGCCGGCATACACTCGGGATCATTTTTCATGATGCGCAATGACGACACCCCCGTCACTCTCGACCTGTTCGCCGACCAGGCGCCCACCACGCCTGGCCAGGTCGAACAGATCGGCCAGCAATCCTTCGTGCTACGCGGGTTTGCCCTGCCCTGGCTCGACCGTTTGTTGCCAGCGCTGGAAACAGTCTTGCAGGCCGCACCGTTCCGGCAGATGGTCACGCCCGGTGGCTTTACCATGTCGGTGGCCCTGACCAGTTGCGGCGCACTCGGCTGGACCACCGACCGCAGCGGCTATCGCTACACCGCCCATGATCCACAGACAGGCGATCCCTGGCCCGCCATGCCGCCAGTGTTTCGCGAGCTGGCCCAGGCCGCCGCCCGGCAAGCGGGCTTCGAGCACTTCGAGCCCGATGCCTGCCTGATCAACCGCTACGTGCCCGGCGCGCGGATGTCGCTGCACCAGGACAAGAACGAGCGCTCCCTGACGGCCCCCGTCGTCTCGCTTTCCCTTGGCCTGCCGGCGACATTCCAGTTTGGTGGATTCGAGCGCAGCGACAAAAGCCAGCGCATTCCGTTGTTTCATGGCGACATCGCAATCTGGGGCGGCGTGGACCGGTTGCGCTACCACGGCGTGCTGCCGCTCAAGCCGGGACAACATACACGTCTGGGCGCCCAACGCATCAACATGACGTTCCGCATGGCCGGATGACAATGCAGAATTCAACCGCAAGACCCGGAGTGTCGTCACCTGGATGGCTCAGTAATCTAGCCAAAACGGGCCAAAGGAATCACGACCATGAACAGCACTTCAAGTACGCTCGCCCCTGATCAGGACCCTCGCTGGGCCGCCGTACTCGCCCGGGATCCGCGCGCCGATGGCACCTTTGTCTACGGCGTGAAGACCACCGGCATCTATTGCCACCCCAGCAGCCTGTCGCGCCTGCCCAACCCGCGCAATGTCGAATTCTTCGACACGCCGGAACAGGCCCAGGCAGCCGGTTATCGTCCCAGCAAACGGATGGCCAGGGACCAGACCCAGATCGCCGCGCAACAAGCGGCGCGGGTGGCGGCGGCCTGCCGGCAGATCGAGGCGGCCGAGCAACTGCCAGGCTTGAATGAACTGGCACAAAGCGCCGGCCTGAGTCCCTTCCATTTTCATCGCGTCTTCAAGTCGATCACCGGCCTGACCCCCAAGGCCTACGGCGCCGCCCATCGCTCGCGCAAAGTGCGCGAACGCCTGGCCGACGCCGGAACGGTGACCGAAGCGCTTTACGACGCAGGCTTCGGTTCCAACAGCCGCTTCTATGAAGCCGCCGACAAAGTCCTGGGTATGAAACCTGGCGAGTATCGCGCCGCCGGGCTGAACACCGATATTCGCTTCGCCCTCGGCCAGTGTTCCCTGGGAGCGATCCTGGTGGCGCAAAGCGAGCGTGGCGTGTGCGCGATCCTGCTGGGGGACGACCCGGATGCGCTGCTGCGTGACCTGCAAGACAAGTTCCGCCGCGCCAACCTCATCGGTGCCGATCGGGAATTCGAGCAACTGATTGCCCAAGTGGTGGGCTTCATCGAGGCACCGGCCCTGGGCCTGGACCTGCCACTGGACTTGCGTGGCACGGCGTTCCAGGAACGGGTCTGGCAAGCCCTGCGAGAGATCGCGCCCGGCAGCACCGCCAGCTATGCCGAAATCGCCCAGCGCATCGGCATGCCCAAAGCGGTGCGCGCGGTGGCCCAGGCCTGCGGCGCCAATAGCCTCGCCGTGGCGATCCCCTGCCATCGAGTGGTGCGCAGCGACGGCAACCTGTCGGGCTACCGCTGGGGCGTTGAGCGCAAGCGTCAGCTGTTGGCGCTGGAACGCTCGCCCGAGGATTGAACACCGATATAGATCGCCACCGAGTCGGGTGCGTTATAGACCTCGAAATCGGTGGTGAACCGGCGCACGGCCTGCGGATTGTCGGCGAAGTACGCCCAGATCAGCCCCCAGGTCTGGATCACGCAATCAGGCATTTCGCCCTTGGCCGAGAACACCAGGTAATCCCCGCCCTCGACTTCCACGGCGGGGTAGCCTGCGCTCGTGGCGTCGACCTGTACGCCCGCCGTCACATTGAAGTAGCCGGTGGCATCGGACTCGTAGCCGGAGTACACACCGTAGACGAACGACTCCGACTGCCGCGCCGGAACTCGCTCAAACAACCCTTCGGTGAAGAATTGCTGCCACATCGGGCCGATTTTCGCCGTATCGCCCTGTTGCTCCTCGGCGTTGCGGGTGCGTACCTGCAAACCGGCGACCGTGAAAGGTTCGACGGTCTTGAGTTTCACGTCCATGGGTTCGGCTCCTTGATAAGTGGTGTCCCATGGTACCCATCCCGCCGTTGGTATCAAACCCGGGCAGCGATTGAAAAACTCGACTGGCCCTGGCCGGGTCACACCTGCTAAAAACACCGTTTCCTTCTGCCGTCGGAGACACCCGAACATGAGTCAGTGGCCAGACACCCGCATTCTTGACCTGCTCGGCATCGAGCATCCCATCATCCAGGGGCCGCTGGCCGGGGTGACCGGTCCGGCGATGGTGGTCGCCACTTGCAATGCCGGCGGACTGGGCTCGATGCCCGCGGCGATGCTCGACGTGGAGCAACTGCGCCAGGCACTGACGACCATCGCCGAGCAGACCGACAAGCCGTTCAACGTCAATTTTTTCAGCCATCAGCCGCCCGCCTTCGACGAACAACGGGCCGAGGCCTGGAAACAGCGCCTCAAGCCTTATTACGAAGAGCTGGGGGTGGATTTCGACGCGCCGATGCCCGTATCCAATCGCACGCCGTTCGACGATACGGCCTGCCGGGTGCTGGAAGAGATGCGACCCAAGGTGGTCAGCTTCCACTTCGGCCTGCCGGAAAAATCGTTGCTCGATCGGGTCAAGGCCACCGGGGCGAAAGTCCTCTCTTCGGCCACAACCGTGGAAGAAGCGATCTGGCTCGAGCGACACGGCTGCGACGCGATCATTGCCATGGGTTATGAAGCCGGCGGTCATCGAGGGATGTTCCTCAGCGACGACCTCGATACTCAGGTGGGCCTGTTCGCCTTGCTGCCGCAAGTCGTGGACGCGGTGACCGTGCCGGTGATTGCCGCCGGCGGTATCGGCGATGCGCGGGGCATCGTCTCCGCATTTGCCCTGGGTGCGTCGGCGGTGCAGCTGGGCAGCGCCTACCTGTTTACCCCGGAAGCGAAGATCACGCCTTCCCATCACCGGGCGTTGCGCACGGCCAAGGAAAGCCAGACTGCAATCACCAACCTGTTCACCGGTCGGCCGGCCCGAGGGATCGTCAACCGGGTGATGCGCGAGGTCGGCCCGATGAGCCCACTGGCGCCAGCATTTCCGCTGGCGGGCGGCGCGTTGATGCCCCTTCGCGCGAAGGATGAAGCCGACTTCGCCAACCTTTGGGCCGGCCAGGCGTTTCCCCTGGGGCGGGAGCTGCCCAGTGGCGAGCTGACGCGGCGCCTGGCTGAGGAGGCTCTGGCTCGGTTCAAGGGCTGAGCGCTAGCCTGACAGTCTCCGGCGCTTGACCGGACGCTATCGCGAGCAAGCTCGCTCCCACAGGGGTCCAGTGTGAATATCAATCATGCATTCATCCCGAAATCCTGTGGGAGCGAGCTTGCTCGCGATGACGGCAGCCCTGCCACCGCTGACTTCTGACAAAATGCCACGTTCCGTTTGTCAGCCTTTCGCTATATATTCCGCTATATAGCGAACCCATTTCGACGGAACCCTGCCCATGCGCCTGACCCCACTCGCCCTGCTGCTTGCTACTTGCTTTTGTATCAACGCCGCCCAAGCCGATGAAGTGCAAGTCGCCGTCGCGTCCAACTTCACCGCCCCGATCCAGGCCATCGCCGCCAGCTTCGAGAAGGACACCGGGCATAAACTGATTGCCGCCTACGGCGCGACCGGGCAGTTCTATACCCAGATCAAGAACGGCGCGCCATTCGAGGTGTTCCTGGCTGCCGACGACACCACGCCGGCGAGGCTGGACAGCGAAGGCGACACCGTCCAGGGCTCGCGCTTTACCTACGCCATCGGCACGTTGGCGTTGTGGTCGGCCAAGACCGATTACGTCGACGCCAAGGGGCAAGTCCTGCGGGACAATGCCTTCCAACACCTGTCCATTGCCAATCCGAAAACCGCGCCGTATGGCCTGGCCGCCACACAGGTGCTGGAAAAGCTGGGGCTCACCCATCAGGTCAAGGGCAAGATCGTCGAGGGCCAGAACATCACCCAGGCCTATCAGTTCGTTTCCACGGGCAATGCCGAACTGGGTTTCGTGGCCCTGTCCCAGGTGTTCAAGGACGGCAAGCTGACAAGCGGTTCCGCGTGGGTTGTCCCGGGCGAACTGCATGATCCGATCAAGCAGGACGCGGTGATCCTGGCAAAGGGACGGGGCAACCCCGCCGCCCAGGCATTGATGAGCTATCTGAAGGGCACGAAAGCCGCCGCCATCATCCAGGCCTACGGTTACCAACGCTGATGCCACTGACCGACGCCGATTACGCCGCCATCTGGCTGACCCTGAAACTGGCGTCGCTGACCACGGTGATCCTGCTTTTCATCGGCACGCCCATCGCCCTGTGGCTGTCGCGCACCCAATCGCGGCTTCGCGGCCCGGTGGGTGCGGTGGTCGCCCTGCCGCTGGTACTGCCGCCGACCGTGATTGGCTTCTATCTGCTGCTGGCGCTGGGACCCAACGGCTGGATCGGCCAATTCACCCAAGCCCTCGGGCTGGGCACCCTCACCTTCAGCTTTACCGGACTGGTGATTGGCTCGGTGATCTACTCAATGCCCTTCGTGGTGCAGCCGCTGCAAAACGCCTTTTCCGCTATCGGCAGTCGTCCTTTGGAAGTCGCCGCCACCCTGCGGGCCGGGCCGTGGGATACCTTTTTCAGCGTCATCCTGCCTTTGGCCCGACCGGGTTTCATCACCGCCGCAATCCTCGGCTTCGCCCACACGGTGGGTGAGTTTGGCGTGGTGTTGATGATCGGCGGCAACATCCCCGAGAAGACCCGGGTGGTGTCGGTGCAAATCTACGACCACGTCGAAGCCCTTGAGTACAGCCAGGCCCATTGGCTGGCGGCGGCGATGCTGGTGTTTTCTTTCCTGGTGCTGCTGGCGCTGTACTCTAGCCGCCGAACTCGCGCCGGTTGGAGCTGATCGATGATCGAGGCGAGGTTTCAACTCGACCGTGGCGATTTTTCCCTGGACCTGGACCTGCAATTGCCCGGCCGTGGGGTGACGGCGCTGTACGGCGAGTCCGGATCCGGCAAGACCACCTGCCTGCGCTGCATGGCCGGGCTGGACCGACCGACGCGGGGTTTCGTCGAGGTCAATGGCGAGGTCTGGCAAGACAGTGAGCGTGAGGTGTTCGTCCCGCCTCACAAGCGAGCGCTGGGGTACGTTTTCCAGGAGGCGAGCCTGTTCGATCACCTGTTGGTGCGCGACAATCTTCTGTTCGGCCTCAAGCGCGTTGCCGCGGCGCAACGGCGCGTGGACATCAACCACGCGACGGAACTGCTCGGCATCGGCCATCTCCTCGACAGGCAACCCCACAACCTTTCCGGTGGCGAACGCCAGCGCGTCGGCATCGCCCGCGCCTTGCTGACCAGCCCGCGCCTGCTGCTGATGGACGAGCCTCTGGCCGCCCTCGATACACGCCGCAAAAACGAGATCCTGCCTTACCTGCAACGGCTCCACGATGAGCTGGATATCCCGGTGCTGTACGTCAGCCATTCCCAGGACGAAGTGGCGCGGCTGGCCGATCATATCGTGGTGCTGGACGCTGGGCGGGCCTTGGCCAGCGGGCCAATCGGCGAGACCCTCGCCCGGCTCGACCTGCCATTGGCGTTGGGGGATGACGCAGGCGTGGTGATCAACGGAAAAGTCGCCGGCTACGACCCGGACTATCAGTTGCTCACCCTGACCCTGCCCGACAGCCAGTTGAACGTGCGGGTTGCCCACACGGCGCTGGCGGTCGGGCAGCCGCTGCGCTTCAAGGTCCAGGCCCGGGACGTCAGCCTGAGCCTGGCGAACGACGGGCAGACCAGCATCCTCAATCGCCTGCCAGTGTCGGTCGTCAGCGAACTGGCCGGCGACAATGCCGCCCATGTGCTGATCCGCGTGGAGGCCGCCGGCACACCGCTGCTGGCGCGGATCACTCGGTATTCGCGCGATCAGTTGAAGCTGCATCCCGGACAGATCGTGTGGGCGCAGATCAAGGCGGTGGCGGTGTTGGCGTAGCCTTCGCGCCTGTAGGGCCAGCACACAAGCGTCCCAAGTGACATGAGAATCTCGGCACGACCGCAACGGGCAGAGGTCAATGAGTTCACAGGCCATTTGAATTCATCGCCAAGGATCAACCATGCCCGACACCCCGCTGCCCGATGCACTCCCGGCCGACTTGCACTATGTCGATGACACTGCGCCGGGCATCACCCGCAGGAAACTGCGAGGCAAATTCTGCTATTTCGATCCTTCGGGCCAGCGCATCACTGACGCGGCCGAAATCCAACGCATCAATTCCCTGGCCGTTCCGCCGGCCTACACCGACGTCTGGATCTGCTGCGACCCGCGCGGCCACCTCCAAGCCACCGGGCGCGATGCCCGTGGGCGCAAGCAGTACCGTTATCACACGCGCTGGCGCGAAGTGCGCGATGCCGACAAGTATTCACGCATGCTGGAATTCGGCCGCACCCTGCCCCGGCTGCGCAAACGCCTGGAAGAGATCCTCGCCACCCCCGGCTTCAGCCGCGACAAAGTCATGGCGACGGTCATCACCTTGCTCGACGTCACCCTTATTCGCGTCGGCAATACGCAATACGCCCGGGACAACCGCTCCTACGGCCTGACCACCCTGCGCAACAAGCATGTCGCGGTCAATGGCAGCGCCATCGCTTTCCAGTTCCGGGGCAAGAGCGGCATCGAACACCAGATCACCGTGAAGGACCGGCGCCTGGCGCGGATCGTCAAGCGCTGCCAGGAAATGCCCGGGCAGAACCTGTTCCAGTACCTGGATGAAAACGGCGAGCGCCACGCCATCACTTCTTCGGATATCAACGCCTACCTCAAGACCCTCACCGGCGCCGATTTCACCGCCAAGGACTACCGCACCTGGGCAGGCAGCGCGGCGGCGCTGGACGGCCTGCGCACACTGCAGTGGGAAACCGAAACCGAGGCCAAGCGGCACGTGGCCGAGATGGTCAGGCAGGTCGCCCGACAGTTGGGCAACACGCCCGCCGTCTGTCGTAAATGCTATATCCACCCCGCCGTTGTGGAAGGTTTCATGCGCGGCGTCCTGCACGAACTGCCCAAGCCCCGGGTTCGCAAAGGCCTGAGTGCCCAAGAAGCTGCGCTGACGATGTTCCTGCAGCGCATGGCCCAAGCCGTCCAAGCCTGTTGACCGAAGCAATCGAGCGCTGCGGGCCTCGATAAGCGAGTGACGGAAGTGGAACATCCGACAGCCGGCGGACTCCCAACTGTACAGAGCCGCTGATCCGCAGACTCGTCAACGCGTAAGTCGAGAGGAGTTTCAGATGTCCGAACACATCGTCCATTTCCATTGCCAGATCGATCAAGGAACCACCGAGCGCTTTCGGGACAATTGCCTGGAAGCCATTGAAAAAGGCGCCGACTCGCTGATGCTCAACCTCTCTACGGTCGGCGGTAGCACGAACTTCGGTTTCACCCTCTACACCTTCATCAAGTCTCTTCCCGTGCCGGTGCGCGCCGTGAACGCCGGCAACATCGAGTCGATGGGCATCGTCATGTACCTGGCCGCCAGCGACCGCACCACCACACCCCACTCGCGCTTCCTGATCCACCCGATGAATTGGTATTTCGGCCAGAAGTCGGTGGATCACTCGCGCTTGCGCGAATACCTGTCCAGCCTGGACAACGACGTGGCGCGGTATGTGGAAATCTACGTCAAGGAAACCGCCGGTGCCGCCACGCAACTGGATATCTTCAAGTGCCTGTGCGCCGAGGAGCGTGTGATCCCGGCGGAAAACTCACTGGCCTTTGGCATTGCCCACAGGGTTGAACAAGTGGTGTTTCCACCCGAAGCCAAGCATTGGAAAGTGAGCGGCGGTGAGGACTGAGTTATTCGATGAATAAATATCATTTGCCGCCGCTTTGTTAATTAATCTTTTCGATGTTGTATAAGCTCAAGCGAAACGGCTGTATAAGTTTTTTCAGCAACACTTTTCAACTCACTACCGTTCGTCGCCAGCGAAACGTTTTTTCTAAACTTCCATCCGCCGTTTTCTTTCACAATACTGCGAGGCACGTTTTACTCGCTTAACCAAAATGAGGATTCTCGAAATGGCTAATAGCGGAAACAAAAATCCAGGTAACTTCGCAAACGACCGTGAGAAAGCATCCGAAGCCGGCAAGAAAGGCGGACACGCTTCCGGCGGCAATTTTGCAAATGATCGGGAAAAAGCCTCTGAAGCAGGCCGCAAAGGTGGCGAACGCAGCCACGGCGGCGGCAGGAAGTCGTAACCCGAGAACCGTTGGGGCGCAGCTCTGCTGCGTCCTGGCGCTTGACTTGTCGAGGTAACGAATGAGCCAGGATCGATTCATCGTCAGTTTCATCGCTGACGGCCAACCCGATAGCCGGGTATTGGCGGGCGACACCGAGACGCTTACCACCGAAGAAGCCGAGGCACTCTTGCGAGTGTCCTTTACTGAATTAAAGAGCGTCAAGATCAGCGATGTTCAAGTTCAGAAAAGAACCAAGCCAAACGAAACGGAATATGATGTTCCGGGGCATTTCAAACAGCCGTAGTGTATATAACCTTTGTTTTCAACTCTCTGCCCCCGTGGCGAGGGAGTTTGCTCCCGATGGGCTGCACAGCAGCCCAACTCGTATTAACAAAACATATATATCCAGGTTGATTGCCCTGGGCCGCTTCGCAACCCAGCGGGAGCTAGCCTCCTCGCCACAAAGCATTTGTTCAAATGACTTTAATGGGTATGCCCCGTCGGATCCTTTATCTGCCACACCTGCCCTTTGCGCCACGCATCTGCGCCAGGATCGATGTCCGGTGCGCTGATCGATTCGCGGGCGTGTTTCTTCGCTTCGCTGTCGATGCCCATCCGGCGGTCGCGTTCGCGCACCAATTGCGGATCGATTTGCCCATCGGCGGTGAACCCCATCATCAACTGCGGAACGCCGTAAGGCAGAGCGTTGCCCTGCTCGGTGTGCCAGGTGTGCCAGGTCTTGCCGTAAGTGCTGACCAGGTTCTTCATCAAGCGGGTTTCCGCCACCTCCGGAATGCCCGGCGCGACCAGTTGTCCAGACTTCACCTCATGCACATGGCTGTGCCACAGCTGCTTTTCGGCGGCGGGCAAGCTTTCGAACAGGCGCTTACTGATGATGTATTCCACGCCCATCAATTTGGCCTTGGCGCTGTTGGCATCGAAGATGGCGCACTGGAACACTTCTTCGTTCAGTGCCGTGCAGTAATGGTGCGCTTCCATTTGCCCGGACATCCGGCCGTTATAAAAATGAAAGCCGTCCAGGTAGGTATCCAACGCTTGCAAAGGGGGTTTGTTCTGCATGATCCCGGCCCCCGCTTCCAGCGTCGCGGTGGTTGGGCTTTTCGCGGCGCCTGGCGCGTCTACCGGTGAGTGGCTGTTACCGCCCGCGCAGCCCGCCAATCCCACTGTAGCCACACACAACAGGGCCCAGGTTCCATGAACCATCTTTCCAGTCATCTCGACTCTCCTTTCCATGACTGCTCATGAGAAAGGCATTGGAAGACCGGGGTTTATTTTTTTCCCGAGGCAACCGATGAGCGGCCGTTAGCGGCGCTCGCCGTAGGCCTGTTTGACCGAGTCTATCCAGGCCGGGTCCAGGCGTGATTGCTCTGAATCCAGGCCCAGCGCCTGCATGTTTTCCAGATGCTCGTCGGCCTCACGGACCAACGAGGCGTGGTCGCTGGAATTGGCATCCAGCCGGTGCATCTGGGCCAGGCCCAGGTGATAGAAACGCAGTAGCTTCATCGCTGCCGGATCCCGGGCCTGCACACCGGCCTTTACCTGGTGCATCACGTTGGTGACGCTCATCAGGCTGCGCTTGAGCTGCCAGCCATACACCGCAGCGGCCATCCACGGCTGCGACCAGAAATAGCCGCGCATCAGCCCGACCATCACCAGCACGGCAGCGAAAACGCCGCCGACATTGAAGCGAAAATTATCGCCCCCGGGTGTACCGAACAGCATCACCGCCAGGCTGGACAACAGCATTGCCAGCGCCAGGAACACCACGGCCACGATGAGGGTGCTGCGACGGGTCTGTTGCCGGTAGTCGGCGGCGTCCCACGGTTTGATCTCGAACATCGCGTCGCAATTTCCTTGTATGGCGTGAAAAGACTCGCGCATTATCGCCTGCCCGGTCGATTTAGCTATGCTGGGGCTCATTTTGTGTTGCAACCGACCCGATGGATCCGGATCAAAGTCCATGGCGATACCGCAAGGATCGTGCGATCTTCCTGCGTGGACGTTTTTTTCAAGATGCCGCCGTCGTGCGAGCGGCATCGTTTTCAAGGAAAGCTGAATGACTCAAAGACATGTAATCAACGCTTCGGTAAGCCCCAAGGGCAGCCTGGAGACTTTGTCCCAGCGCGAAGTGCAGCAACTGAGCGAAGCCGGTTCCGGCAGCATCTACGATCTTTTCCGCCAGTGCGCCCTGGCGATTCTCAACACCGGCGCCCATGTCGATAACGCCAAGACCATCCTGGAAGCCTACAAGGACTTCGAGATCCGCATCCACCAACAGGACCGTGGTGTACGCCTGGAGCTGCTGAACGCGCCGGCCGATGCGTTCGTCGACGGCGAGATGATCGCCAGCACCCGGGAAATGCTCTTCAGCGCCCTGCGCGACATCGTCTACACCGAGAACGAGCTGGACAGCCAGCGCATCGACCTGAGCTCGTCACAGGGTATCAGCGACTACGTGTTCCACCTGCTGCGCAACGCCCGCACCTTGCGCCCTGGAGTGGAACCGAAAATCGTCGTGTGCTGGGGTGGCCACTCGATCAACACCGAAGAATACAAGTACACCAAGAAAGTCGGCCACGAACTGGGCCTGCGCAGCCTGGACATCTGCACCGGCTGCGGTCCCGGCGTGATGAAAGGCCCGATGAAAGGCGCCACCATCGCCCACGCCAAGCAGCGCATCCAGGGTGGCCGCTACCTGGGCCTGACGGAGCCGGGCATCATTGCCGCGGAGGCACCGAACCCGATCGTCAATGAACTGGTGATCCTGCCGGATATCGAAAAGCGTCTGGAAGCCTTCGTGCGCGTCGGCCACGGCATCATCATCTTCCCGGGCGGCGCCGGTACGGCGGAAGAATTTCTCTACCTGCTGGGCATTCTCATGCACCCGGCCAACCAGGACCTGCCGTTCCCGGTGATCCTCACCGGGCCTAAAAGCGCTACGCCGTATTTCGAGCAGTTGCACGCGTTCGTCGGCGCGACCTTGGGCGAAGCCGCGCAGAAGCACTACCAGATCATCATCGACGACCCGGCCGAAGTGGCGCGGCAGATGACCCAGGGGCTCAAAGAAGTGAAGCAGTTCCGCCGCGAGCGCAACGACGCCTTTCATTTCAACTGGCTGCTGAAAATCGACGAAGGTTTCCAACGCCCGTTCGACCCTACCCACGCCAACATGGCCAGCCTGGGCTTGAGCCGCGACCTGCCCTCCCACGAACTGGCCGCCAACCTGCGCCGGGCATTTTCGGGGATCGTGGCCGGGAACGTGAAGGACAAGGGCATCCGCCTGATCGAAGAACACGGCCCGTACGAGATCCATGGTGATCCCGCGATCATGGAACCGCTGGATCGCCTGCTCCAGGCCTTTGTCGCGCAACACCGGATGAAACTGCCGGGCGGCGCGGCGTATGTGCCGTGCTATCGGGTAGTGACCTGATCCCGAAATCGCTGAGGTTAAAAATGTGGGAGCGAGCTCGCTCCCACAGGGGCTAGCGTTGGTTTGAGACGCGTATCAATCCATCGTCCACCACAATGCTCAGCCCACGGTAATCCGCGATCTGCGAATGCACCGTCACCACCGGGTGCGTATGCGTGGCCGTCACTACCATCACGTCCATGCCCGCCGCCTCGCCAGCCTTGATTCCGGCTTCTGCGTCCTCGAACACCAGGCATTCCCGCGGAGCAACTTGCAAGCGTTGTGCGGCCAATAGGTAGCACGCTGGATTCGGCTTGCCGGCGCTCACGTCCTCGGCGGTCACCATCACGTCGGGGAGCGGAATCCCGGCCGCTTCCATGCGACGCAAAGCCAAGGCCATCGGCGCCGAGGTGACAATCGCCCATTGCGTCGGCGGCAGGCTCTTGAGAAAGCCCAGCGCACCGGGCACCTCGACCACCCCTTCCACGTCCTCGATTTCTTCGATGGTGAGCTGCGCGGCCTCGGCCTGGGCATCCACTCCTGGCAGGTTCTGGCGGGCAACGGTGTCGACGGCGCGCACGCCATGGATAGTCGGCAGGAATTTAGCCACGTCCAGGCCATGGCGCATGGCCCAGCGGGTCCAGATCCGCTCGGTGGCGGCGACGGAATTGAGCAGCGTGCCGTCCATGTCGAAGAGGAAGGCACGGTAGGCGACGGTGGGGAGTTCTGCGGACATCGGGATCCTCGTAAATCGGAAAAGGTGACTAACCCTGTGGGAGCGAGCTTGCCCCCCAAGGGTTCCATGTCGGGCCGGTTACACCAACCGCTCGATCCGCTGGTGCTGCCAGACCCGTTTGTAATACAGCGTCTGCAGCAACAGCATGCTCAGGTAAGCCACCGGAAACGCCATCCACACCCCTTGCAGGCCGAAGTGTGCGTCCAGCAGGTAGGCGACCGGAACTTGCACGCCGATGATGCAGAAAATCGAGATCGCCACCGGCATCAGCACCGTGCCGCTGGCGCGCATGATGCCACCGATGATGGCCTGGAAGCCGAACACCAAAAGGCTCCATAGCATGATGTGCAACAGGTGCTCGGCCTGGACCCGCGCCGCCGGGTCGGTGATGAACAGGCCCAGCAACCAGCGGGACAACAGGTACCCCAGCAGCACCAGCCCACCGGTCAACCAGACGTTGATCAGCATCCCGGTGCGCAGGATCGGCCCCAGGCGTTCCAGGCGTCCGGCGCCGATGGCCTGGGCGCCGAGGATCGACGCGGTGATGGCAATCGACAGCGCCGGGAACTGCACGTAACTGACAATCTGCGTCACCGCGCCATAGGCGGCCGTGGCTTGGGACCCGTGGCGATTGACCAGGGCCAGGATGACCAACTCCGATAGCGAGATCACCACCATCTGCAATCCGGTGGGCAGGCCGATGCGCAGCACTTTGCCGAGGATATCCCTGTCCAGGCGCATCGCCGCGAACAGCGCCCGATCCGGCGCCAAGGCATGGGCCCGTCGATTCAGGCGCCACGCCAGCATCGCCATCGCCGACGCGGTGCCCACCAGCCCCGCCAGCGCCGCGCTCTGGATGCCCATCTGCGGCAACCCCAGCCAGCCCCGGATCAACGCCGGCGTCAGCGCCATCCCAACGCTGGTGGACACCAGCAACGCCAGCAACGGCGAAACGGTATCGCTGACACCACGCAATAGCTGGGTGAAAAGCACAAACACCAGCAGCATCGGGAGGATCCACATCATCACCCGCGCATACGACACCGCATCCTCCAGCACGTCGGCGGGCGTTCCGAGGCCTTGCAGCCCCTCGCGGGCAAAAACACTGCCGAGGATTGCCGCCGTCAGTCCGATGATTGTCCCCAGCAGCAGCGTCGAGCCGGCAATCGCCTTCACGGTTCCCGTCTCGCCGGCGCCGTAGGCCTGCCCGATCAAGACCCCTGCCCCCGCGCCCAGGCCAATCACCAACGCGATGAAGAAAAACACGATGGGAAACATCCCCGACACCGCCGCCAGGGCCTGGGTGCCGAGCATTTGGCCGATGTAGATGCTATTGAGCGTACCGGACATCGATTGCAGGAAATTGGACAAGACCATGGGGGCCAAGAACAGCAGGTAGGTTTTCCAGAGAGGCTGGGTGGGCATGAGGGCTCGATGGCAGGTTCGAAAACTGGTGCGGGTAATTTAGCTCAATCCTTTCATTGTGTTTCACAGAATGATCTGACGAACACTGTTGAGGTTCATCGTGATTTCTTCCACAGGTCAGGCCACCTCGACATTTCCAGGATCTCGTCTATTCTGCGATAGCAATGTGCCACTTTTTTTCCAAAACCGGACGACTGGTCCTCAAGACCGGGTCGACTTTGCAGATAACCAGTTATTCGCAAATATCCTGTCAGCAATACTGTTCAAGGACCGAACCATGATGTCGTATTCCCACGACCATTCCCTTGCCACATCCCAGACGCACACCTCCTGGCACGCCTTGATCGTTGCCATCATCGCCGGCGCAGGGCTGCTGGTACTCAATGGCACGAGCGCTCAAAACATCGGTTTCAGTGCTGTGCTTCTGGTCCTTGGCGTGGGTGCCGGTATCTGGGGCGCGCGCTCGCAGCGCCTGCAATTGGACAAGGTGGCCGCAGCGGCCATCGCCCATCATGAACTGCAAGCCGCCGACCATGGCGCTCACAAAAGCAGCGCGCAACTCAACGAAGTGATCCTCGGCGCGATGCCGATCTGGGCCAAGCAAGTCGAAAGCTCACGGCAGCAGACAGAAACCGCGATCGTCTCGTTGACCAGCCGCTTCACCGGCATTTCCTCGCGTCTCGAAGAAACCGTACAAGCCTCGCAACTGGCCGCTGGCGAGTTGGCGGGCAGTGGTGGTGGCGGTGCCGTCCAGGTGCTGGCGCAGAGCGAAGGCGAACTGGTGAAGGTGATCGATTCGCTGAAGTGCACCCAGGCCAGCCGTGATGAAACCTTGGCCCAAGTGCGCAACCTGACGGCCTACACTGGCGAGTTGCGGACCATGGCCGCGGATGTCGCTGCGATTGCCGCCCAGACCAACCTGCTGGCCCTCAACGCCGCCATCGAAGCCGCCCGCGCAGGCGAAGCCGGACGCGGTTTTGCGGTAGTGGCAGATGCCGTGCGGGCCCTGTCGAGCAAGTCCAGCGAGACCGGCCAACAGATGTCGGCCAAGGTCGATGTCATCAACACCGCCATCACCCAATTGGTGCAGGCGGCTTCCAGCGGCGCCGACCAGGACAGCCAGTCCGTGGCCGTGTCCGAAGGCAGCATCCAACGCGTGCTCGAACGCTTCCAGAGCGTCACCGGCCGCCTCGCCGATTCGGCCGACATGTTGCAACGGGAGAGTTTCGGTATTCGAGACGAACTCACCCAAGTGCTGGTCAGCCTGCAATTCCAGGATCGGGTCAGCCAGATCCTCAGCCACGTGCGCGACAACATCGAGGACCTGCATGTGCACATGCAGCAAGCCAGCCAGTCGCCCGAACAGGCCATCTCCATCGACGCCCGCCAATGGCTGGCGCGCATGGAAACCACCTACGCCACCGACGAGCAACGCCGCAACCATCACGGCGACTCGGCCGCGCAACAGACTTCACAGGAAATAACCTTCTTTTAGGAGCCCCTCATGGCGAAAAATGTATTGGTTGTCGACGACTCCGCGAGCGTTCGGCAGGTCGTCGGCATCGCGTTGAAAAGTGCCGGCTACGACGTGATCGAGGCCAGCGATGGCAAGGATGCACTGGGCAAGCTCAACGGCCAGAAAGTGCACCTGATCATAAGCGACGTGAACATGCCGAACATGGACGGCATCACCTTCGTCAAGGAGGTCAAGAAACTGGCCAGCTACAAGTTCACGCCGATCATCATGCTCACCACCGAGTCCCAGGAATCGAAGAAGCAAGAGGGCCAGGCCGCAGGCGCCAAGGCCTGGGTGGTCAAGCCGTTCCAGCCAGCGCAGATGCTGGCGGCGGTGTCCAAGCTGATTCTTCCCTGATGGCTGGAGGCTTCAATGCCGCTGCTGTACGAAGTAGAAAATGACACCGCGCAGGTGCAGATCGACGGCGAGCTGACGATCTACACCGCCGCCGACCTGGCCGCGCAATTGCTGCCACGGTTGGGGGCCACGCCCGCCATGGTGCTGGACCTGTCGCAGATCACCGATATGGATGGCGCCGGCCTGCAATTGCTGCTGATGGTTCAGCGCGAGGCGCCCAAGGCCGGGACCCAACTGACGGTGGCCGACCCAAGCAAAGCCGTCACCGAAACACTGGCGCTGTGCAACCTGGTTGCGTAGTCCCTTTGCAACACGTCGGACACGACAAAGGATATGAGCGTGAGCATCAATCTCGATCAGGCACAACAAACCTTCATCGTCGAGGCCCGTGAACAACTGCAGGCGATGGAAGAATCGTTGCTGCAATTGGAAAACGACCCCGGCGACGATGACGCCATCGGCGCGATCTTCCGAGCGGCCCATACGATCAAAGGGTCGGCTGGACTGTTCGGCCTGGAGCCGATCGTCAGCTTTACCCACATCGTCGAGGACGTGCTCGATCGCCTGCGCGAGGGCAGCGTCGCGGTGGACCCTGGCTTGATCGCGGTGCTGCTCAAGTCCGGCGACCACATGCTCGAATTGATCGACGTGGTCGCCAACCAGGGCTCGACGTTGCAGCCCCCTGCCCTGGCGCGGGAAATGGAACTGTGCCAGCTCCTGCAGGAGTACCAGGCGCCCCCGACCGCGACCGAACCGGATCGGGAAACCCAAGCCGAGCCAACCGGCTCAGCCGAAGCGTGCCTCTGGCACATCTCCCTGCGCTTCGGCCAGGACGTGTTCCGCAACGGCATGGACCCCTTGTCGTTCCTGCGCTACTTGCAGACCCTGGGTGAAATCGTCGACATCACCACGCTCACCGAGGCGATGCCGGCCATCGACACCTGGGATGCTGAATCCTGCTACCTGGGCTTCGACATCGCGTTCCGCTCCGCCGCCGGTTATACCGCGATCAATGAAGTGTTCGATTTCGTCCGGGAAGACTGTGCGATCGAAATCGTCGCCCAAGACGTCGAGGCCCAGGCAAGCATCGGCGAGGTCGCGACATCCCAGGCACAGAGCGACGAAAGCACCGCCATGGTCACCACGGGCGAGCTGATGCCGGACCAACGCAAGACCCCGCGCATGCCTGCCCAGGTCGCGCCTGAAAAGCAGGCCGTGGTCAGTGACAGTAAAACCAAGGACGGCGCGTACGTCCGGGTCAATGCCGACAAGCTCGACGAACTGATCAACCTGGTCGGTGAATTGGTGATCGCCAGCGCCGGCGCCAGCCTGTTGGCCCGTAACTGCCAGAACGACCCATTGCAGGAAGCCACCTCGTCGGTATCCGGGCTGGTGGAGGAGATTCTCGACGGCGCCTTGCGCCTGCGCATGATCCCCATCGGCGAGACCTTCAACCGCTTTCGTCGGGTGGTGCGCGATGTCAGCCAGGAGCTCGACAAAGACATCGATCTGATCATCAGCGGCGCGGAAACCGAGCTGGACAAGACCGTGGTGGAAAAGATCGGCGACCCGCTGATGCACCTGTTGCGCAACGCCATGGACCATGGCATCGAAACCGCTGAGGCGCGGCTGGCGGCAGGCAAACCGGCCAAGGGGCATTTGCACCTCAACGCTTACCACGACTCGGGCAGCATCGTGCTGGAAATCGCCGACGACGGCGCCGGCCTGAACCGCGACCGCATCCTGGAAAAAGCCCACGAACGTGGGCTGATCGCAGCGGGCGCGAACCTGACCGACCAGGAAATCTACAACCTTATTTTCGAACCGGGCTTTTCCACCGCCCAGGCCGTCACCAACCTGTCCGGGCGCGGCGTGGGCATGGACGTGGTCAAGCGCAACATCACGCTGCTGCGCGGCACGGTCGACCTGGACAGCCAGCCGGGCAAGGGCACCGTGGTGCGCATCCGACTGCCGCTGACCCTGGCGATCATCAACGGATTCCTGGTCGGCATCGGCCAGTCCACCTATGTCATTCCGCTGGACATGGTCCAGGAATGCATCGAGCTGAGCGAAGACGATGGCATCGCCAGCCGCGAACAAGGCTACCTCGACCTGCGGGGCGAGGTGCTGCCATTGGTGTACTTGCGCGATCACTTTCATCACGAAGGTCCGGCCTCGCGCCGGCAGAACGTGGTGGTGGTGCGCTACGCCGAACTCAAGGCCGGGCTGGTGGTGGATGACCTGTTGGGTGAATTCCAGACCGTGATCAAGCCCCTGGGCAAGCTGTTCGGCGCACTGCGCGGCATCAGCGGCTCGACCATTCTGGGCAGCGGCGCCGTGGCGTTGATCCTCGACGTACCGGCCCTGCTCACCCAGATCGCACAAATAGAAAACCGCTACAACTCGACCCCATTACAACAAGCCAACGCTCGCTGACGCTTCAACACTCCATGGAGAGGTATTCCCCAATGAAATGGTTCTACGACCTTAGAATCGCCACCAAACTGATCGCTTCATTTCTCGTGGTGTTGGCGCTGACCGCCGTCATGGGCGTGTTCTCGATCATCCAACTGGGCCAGGTGAACGGCACCGCTCTTGATATCCGTGAGAACTGGATGCCGTCCATGCGCGCCGCTTCAGGCATGCGCTTTTTTGCGGCGAGCTATCGCCTCAAGGAGAATCGCCATATTGCCGCCGACTCCGAACAGGAGCGCGTCACCCTCGAGCAAGAAGCCGAGGAAGCCAAAAAGGCCTTCGAAACGCGCCTGGGCACTTACGAGAAACTGCTCTCCAGCGCTGAGGATCGTCAGGCATTCGAAACCACCCGCGGTGACTGGGCTTCTTACCTTGCAATCAGCAAAGACCTGCTCGCATTGTCCCGGCAGAACCTGACCGAGCAAGCCCAGGCGATGCTCAAGGGCGAATCCAAGAATCGCTTCGACCTGGTGACCAACGACTTGCAAAAACTTGTCGAGCTCAACGCGGCCGGCGCTGACGTCGCCAGTGCGCACGGCACCCGCTTGTATGAAAACGCACGCCTGTCGATCATCGCCGTGCTGGTCGCGGCCCTGCTGGTGGGCCTGGGATTGGCGCTGTTCGTCTCACGCATCATTTCCCGTCCGTTGAAACAGGCGGCGGTGGTGGCCGAGCAACTGGCCGAGGGCAACCTGAACGCGAAAATCGATGGCGGTTCCAAGGACGAAACCGGCATGGTGCTCAACGCCATGCAGAACATGGTCGGCAAGCTGTCGCACATCATCGGTGAAGTGCGCAACGCGGCGGACAACCTCGCCAGCGCTTCCGAGGAAGTCAGCGCCACCGCCCAATCGATGAGCCAGGCGACCAGCGAACAGGCGGCCAGCGTCGAGGAAACCAGCGCATCCATCGAGCAGATGAGCGCCAGCATCAACCAGAACACCGAAAACGCCAAGGTGACCGATGGCATGGCCAGCAAGGCTGCCAAGGAAGCCACCGACGGTGGCGAATCGGTGCAGCAGACCGTGGTGGCGATGAAGAAAATCGCCCAGCGAATCAGCATCATCGACGACATCGCCTACCAGACCAACCTGCTGGCGCTCAACGCCGCCATCGAAGCGGCCCGCGCTGGGGAACATGGCAAAGGCTTCGCAGTGGTCGCTGCCGAAGTTCGCAAACTGGCCGAACGTAGCCAGGTCGCGGCACAGGAGATCGGCGAGCTGTCGTCCAGCAGCGTCGAGATGGCCGAGAAGGCCGGCAACCTGCTGAACGAGATGGTCCCGTCCATCAACAAGACCTCGGATCTGGTGCAGGAAATCAGCGCCGCGTCCGAAGAACAGGCCGCCGGTGTGGCGCAGATCAACACCGCCATGACCCAACTCAACCAGGTGACCCAGCAGAACGCCTCCAGCAGCGAAGAGCTGGCCGCCACCGCCGAAGAGATGAGCAGCCAGGCCGAACAACTGCAACAGGCCATGAGTTTCTTCACCTTGGACTCGCCGCCCAAGGCCGTTCTTCAGGTCGCCCGGGTCGATAACACGCCCGGCCCGTCCAGCCGTAAACCGGCCCGGGCGCCGGCACCGGTGATGCCCAAGGCGTTTGCCTACAACATGGCCAGCGCGCCGGACGAATCGGAATTCACCCGGTTCTGATGGCTCGGTTCCATAGGCTTGCTTAAAGGAGAAAAGGCAATGGGCGCTATCGCGACCACACGTCAGACCGCCAGCGCGGTCGAGGAAGAAGCGCAGTACCTGACGTTCATGCTCGGCACAGAGATGTTCGCCATCGGCATCTTGTGCATCAAGGAAATCATCGAGTACGGCAACCTGACCGTCGTACCGATGATGCCGGCCTTCGTTCGTGGAGTGATCAACCTGCGCGGCGCGGTCGTGCCGGTGGTGGATCTGTCGGCCCGTTTTGGCCGGCCGAACTCCACCATCAGCCGCCGCAGTTGCGTAGTGATCATCGAGGCCGCCAGCGCTGACGGCCTGGCCCAGGACATCGGGCTGCTGGTGGACACTGTATCGGCGGTGCTGGAAATCCCGGCCTCGCAGATCGAACCGCCACCGAGCTTCGGCGCGAAAATTCGCGCCGACTTCATCAGCGGCATGGCGAAGGTCGAGGGCAAGTTCGTCATCGTCCTGGAGGTGGATCGGGTGCTGTCCATCGACGAAATGTCCGAACTCGCCCAAGCCAGCCCCGCCGCACTGGAAGCGCCAGACTCATGAGCACGGACACTTGCAAGGAACGCACAGTGAATTCAATGGCGCTCACTGACCGGGAGTTCGGCCAGTTTCAATCCTGGTTGTACCAGGCCGCCGGCATCAACCTGTCGCCGGCCAAGAAAGCCCTGGTGGCCGGGCGCCTGTTCAAGCGCCTCAAGCACTATGAGCTGGACAGCTACGGCGAGTATTTCAAGCTGATCATGAGCGGCCAGCGCAGCGACGAATTACAAGTGGCGCTGGACCTGCTCACGACCAACGAAACCTACTTTTTTCGTGAGCCCAAGCACTTCGATTTTCTACGCGATCACGTGCTGCCCCATGCGACACCCGGCAAGACCTTTCGCCTGTGGAGCGCGGCCAGCTCGTCCGGCGAGGAGCCCTACAGCCTCGCCATGACCCTGGCCGAAAGCCTGGGCACCACGCCCTGGGAAGTCATCGGCTCGGACATCAGCATGCAAGTGTTGGCGAAGGCCCGTTCCGGGCACTATCCGATGGAGCGCGCCCGCAACCTGCCCCATTCGTTACTCGTGAAATATTGCCTCAAGGGCACCGGCAATCAGCAAGGCACCTTCCTCATCGATCGGGCGTTGCGCAACCGGGTCAACTTCATCCAGGTCAATCTCAACGACACGCTTCCGGAGTTGGGGGAGTTCGATGTGATTTTCCTGCGCAACGTGATGATCTATTTCGACCAGCCCACCAAAAGCAAAGTGGTTGCTCGACTGATCCCCCGGCTCAAGCCCGGTGGGTATTTCATCGTCAGCCATTCGGAGAGCCTCAACGGCGTTTGCGATGCGTTAAAGCTGGTCGCCCCTTCGATTTATCGCAAGCCATGAACGCCGCGATAAAGCCAGTCGCCGAAGTCTATCTGGGGCCTGGGGAGTTTCGCTTTGCGACCTGCCCGACCCGGCTGCGCACGATCCTTGGCTCATGCGTTGCCATCACCCTCTGGCATCCACGGCGCAAGATCGGCGGCATGTGCCACTTCATGTTGCCCAACCGGGTACGCTGCTCCACGGCGCTGAATGGGATGTACGCCGATGAAGCCTTTGAGTTGTTCGTCCGCCAGGCGCGGGCCCATCGCACCGAACCCGAGGAATACCAGCTCAAGCTGTTCGGCGGCGGCGAAATGTTTCCCGAGCTGCAACGCCACGTGGCGTTCGGCGACGTGGCGCGGTTGAACGTCAACGCCGCGCTGGAAATGGCCGCCCTCTATCGCCTGGACCTGATTGCCCAGGACATGGGTAGCACTGGCTACCGAAGTATTGTTTTCGACCTGTGCAATGGCGATGTCTGGGTCAGGCACCAACCGATAAGGACCTTGAATTAACCATGCCAGGCAGAAAAATCAATGTATTGCTGGTGGACGATTCCGCCGTGGTCCGTCAGGTATTACTGGCGATCCTGAGTGACACGCCGGACATCAACGTTATCGGCGCGGCGTCCGATCCGATCTTCGCCATGGATAAACTGGCGAAGGAATGGCCCGACGTGATCGTGCTGGACGTGGAAATGCCGCGCATGGACGGCATTACCTTTTTGAAAAAGATCATGAGCGAACGGCCCACGCCCGTGGTGATCTGTTCTTCCCTGACGCCCAAGGGCGCGGAAACCACGCTGCAAGCCATGGCCGCCGGCGCGGTGGAAATCATCACCAAGCCCACTAGCGGCCTGAAGAACTTCTTGCTGGACTCGGCGTCGGAACTGGTCTCGGCCATCCGCGCCGCCGCCCAGGTCAACGTCCGCAACCTGGGTAAACGCCCGGCCCCGGCCGCCCCGCTGACCCCGGCGGCCAAACTCAGCGCTGACGCGATGCTGCCCGCCGCCAACGGCCACGCCATGGCCCAGACCACCGAACGCATCGTCGCCATGGGCACCTCCACCGGCGGCACCCAGGCCCTGGAGGCGGTGCTGACGGCCCTGCCGCGCGTGTGCCCGGGCATCGTCATCGTCCAGCACATGCCGGAAAAATTCACCGCCTCATTCGCCGCCCGGCTCAACAGCCTGTGCCAGATCGAAGTGCGCGAAGCGAAGAACAACGACCGCATCCACCCGGGCCTGGCGCTCATCGCCCCCGGCGGCAAGCACATGATGGTGACCCGCAGCGGCGCGTTCTATCACGTGCAAGTGGTGGACGGCCCGTTGGTCAATCGCCATCGCCCTTCGGTGGATGTGCTGTTTCGCTCGGTGGCCAAGTTCGCCGGCCGTAACGCCACGGGCATCATCATGACCGGCATGGGCGACGACGGCGCCCGCGGCCTCAAGGAAATGCTCGATGCCGGCAGCGCCACCGTTGCCCAGGACGAGGCCAGTTGCGTGGTTTTTGGCATGCCCAAGGAAGCGATCAAACTCAACGCCGCCCAACGGGTGATGCCGTTGCTGGACATTGCGCAGGTGATCTTGCATCGCTGATCCGCGCATTTTTTCTCAAGTGAAAGCTGTGTGGCGAAGGAGCTTGCTCCCTCGCCACACAAAAGCTGTCTTAAACAGGCGAGATCGTCGCCAGCACACCAATCAGCAGCGTCAGCGCCAGGAAACCACCCAAAAAAATCGCCATCTTCGCCATGAGCTTTCTCCCAATAGAGCCATTGCGGCACGATCGAATTGTGGGACGAGAACTGAGACCGTTACAGACGCACCTGTAAGCGAAAAATACGGATCAGCGGAAAAAGGTTCGCAGCGCTCTGTATCCACGACACACAGCAATACAAACACACCGCCGCATGACACATCCCAGATACACGACAAGCGCCAAATGGCCCCGTCCGAACAGGCCAGTCCCGCCTTGCTTCGACCCGACGTGCCGAGCACCGGGCAAGCAACGTGACACCGCCACGGCACACGCCCCGCGCAACGCTTGCCAGGGGCCACACAGCTCTTATCTGGAGAAATCTCATGACGCGTACAAAAAATTCGAACTCCGCTCGCCTCGCCCTCGCCGCCCTGGCTTTGTCCGGCGGTTTGGGCCTGGCCCAGTCCGCTTTCGCCGTTGACGCCCTGGCCCAGGGTTATCAATTGGCTTCGGCTGAAAAGACCTCCGAAGGCAAATGCGGTGAAGGCAAATGTGGCGCTGCCGAATCGGCCAAAAAGGCCACACAGGCTGAAGGCAAGTGTGGTGAAGGCAAATGCGGTGCCGCCGAATCGGGCAAAAAAGTCACCGCGGCAGAAGGCAAGTGCGGTGAAGGCAAATGTGGCGACGCGTCCTTCGCTCGTACCGACACTGACGACGACGCCCGTGTGTCGCTGAAGGAATTCCTCACCGTCGCGCCGACCCAGCAAGCCGAGTTCGAAAAGATTGACAGTAACCACGACGGCTACCTGTCCGAGGCGGAAACCTACAAATACCGCACCGGCCAATACACAGCCAATGGCAAGAAAGTACCGACCGAGCTGTTCATCCATATGAGCCAGGCCAAGGAGTAAATCCCCCTTCGCTCCTCCCTCCTGGCCGCCCAGGCCGGGAGGGTTTGGCCATCCCCTGGAGAAGCGCGATGAGCACGTTCACTTCACCCTCCGGCGCCGGGCTCGGCCTGCGCCGTGCCCTGCTAAGCGACCTACTGGAAATGGCCCCAAGCGCCGTGGATTTCCTTGAGTGCGCCCCGGACAACTGGATCGGTGTCGGCGGCGTCTACGCCGAACAACTCGACCAACTCGCCGCACGTCACCCCATCACCTGCCACGGCCTGTCCCTGTCCCTCGGCGGTCTGCAGCCCCTCGACATTGAACTGCTGCGTGGTACTCGCCGCTTCCTCGATCGCTACGCCGTGGCGCTCTACAGCGAACACCTGAGTTACTGCTCCGACAGCGGTCACCTCTACGACCTCTTGCCGATCCCCTTTACCGAAGAAGCCGTCCATCACGTCGCCGCCCGCATTCGTCAGGCTCAGGACGTATTGGGCCAGCGCATCGCGGTGGAAAACATCTCCTACTACGCCGCGCCCTTCCAGGCCATGAGCGAGATCGACTTCATCACCGCCGTGCTACAGGAAGCCGACTGCGACCTGCTGCTGGACGTCAACAACCTCTACGTCAACGCGATCAATCACCGTTACGACGCCGAGAAGTTCCTCGCCGCCATCCCGGCCCAACGCGTCACCTACCTGCACGTCGCAGGCCATTTTGACGAAGCCGAGGATTTGAAAATCGACACCCACGGCTCGGCCGTCAAGCAAGACGTCTGGACGCTGCTACACCAGGCGTATCAACGATTCGGCTCGGTACCAACCCTGCTGGAACGCGACTACAACTTCCCACCCTTGTCGGAACTGCTCGCTGAAGTCGGGCAGATCAAACACCTTCAAAAACTCGCTTGCCCGGCAACACCGGAGGCCCGCCATGCCTGAACAACTGCTCGACCAACTCAACTGCATGGCCAATTACGTCCGCAATCCTCAAAACCCACCACCGCCGGGAATTGAAACCCGACGCCTGGCCGTCTACCGGCAACTGTTCATCGGCAGCATCGAATCGCTGCTGGCCGCCAGCTTCCCGGTCATCCACCAAACCCTGCCAGCCGCTGACTGGCGATGGCTGGTCCACGATTTCTACGCGAACTACCGTTGCCAGACGCCACTGTTCACGCAGCTGGGCGGGGAGTTTGTCAGCTATCTGGAACAACGTGCCAGCTCGCAGAACCACCCCGCCTGGCTGCCCGAGCTGGCGCAACACGAATGGAGCGAAAGCGCCCTGTTGCTGAATGATGCGGTGGAGCCCGCACACAATCCCCACGGCAATCTGGTTGAAGGCACGCCCGTGATGTCGGAACTCGCGTGGGCACACGCCTATGAATGGCCGGTGTGCGACATCGGGCCGGATCATCGGCCCATCGACAAACCAACGGCCCCGACGTTGGTCCTGCTTCAGCGCCGTGGTGGGCACGTGACGTTTTCACGCCTTGCGCCAATGGCTTATGCGCTGCTGGTTTCGCTGACGGAGCATAGGCGCAGCGGGCGGGAGCATCTGGTTGCGTTGGCCGAGGCGGCAGGAGTGACGGTGCGTGAGTTGATGCCGGTGGGGGTCGCGGCCCTTGAGGGGTTCAAGGCGCAGGGGATTGTGTTGGGAACGCGTTGGGGGTGAGCAAGACCATCGAAAGATACATCTCCATCAACGCTTGCGCCCCACCCCAAGACAAAACATCTTCCGATAATCAGAAGGCGACGTCCCCAGATGCGCGCCAAAGTGCTGCCTCAACGACAATGACGTCCCAAACCCCACCTCCCCTGCGATGCATTCGATGGGCAACTCAGTCGTTTCCAGCAATGCCTGCGCTCTGGCCACCCGTTCAGCAGTTAACCATTTGGACACGGTTGTGCCCGTCGCCTCCTTGAACCGACGGGTAAACGTTCGCCTGCTCATCTTCGCCGTGTCTGCCAGAGCGTCGAGAGACAGGTCACTGGACAGATTCATTCGGGCCCATGTCAGGACGTCGGATAAGTGAGTCTCGCCAGCGAATGCTGGCACTGGGTGTTCAACATACTGCGCCTGGCCTCCCGGCCTGTGAGGTGGCGTCACCAGCATTTTCGCGGTGCGATTCGCCACGTCCGCACCGAGGCGCTCGCGCACCAGGTGCAAGCAACAATCGATTGCCGCTACGGTGCCCGCGGACGTCACGATGTTATCGGCACGGACGTAAAGCACCTCGGGTTTGAATCGAACCTTGGGAAAACGTTGCGCAAACTGGTCACGGGCAGCCCAGTGGGTAGTGGCTTCCTTTCCATCGAGCAGCCCGGCATCGCCGAGGACGAATGCCCCCAAACACAATCCCACAATGAGCTTGCCTTGCGTGTTGGCCAGCTGCAGCGCTTCCACGAGCTGGGGCGATGCAATCAGGGATTGATCGCCCCACGCCGGGATGATGATGACGTCGCAGGTTTCCATCAGCTCCAGGCCGAGGCTTACCGACAACCCAATGTCTTGGTCGGTACCGACCATTCCGGGCACTTCTGCGCAGTAATTGATTTCATACCGAGGCCCATCGGGCGCAGGCTGGGCGGTTCCCAATACCATTCCCGGCACCGAAAGGTGGAAAAGGCTGACGCCTTCGAAAGCTAAAACAGCAACGCGTACGGAGAGCATGGGGGCAGCCTCGGTTCGCCCCGTAGGGCTCAAGGTGAACAACGTTGATCAGTTGGCCCGATTATATCGAAATGTGTCGTTCGGGCCACTGTTGACCCCCGAGACATTCGGCAAGAATGGACCCCTCGTGGTAAACAACAGGAATGATTTTTATGAAACTCAGAACGTTACAGCTTGCCCTCAGCATTGCTTGCGCCGTGGCCGCTACCCCTTCGTTCGCCGGTTCAACTACTCCCAAGGCGCCTGGCGCCCCTCATAAACTGGATTTGCAGCAGGTCCGCAACGCGACGGTAAAAATCACCTTCGGTGACACCACCTTCCTGATCGATCCGATGCTGGCAAAAAAAGGCGCCTATCCGGGTTTTGAAAACACCTATCGAAGCAACCTTCGCAACCCCTTGGTTGATCTCACGCAATCGCCGGAGAAGGTTATCGCCGGGGTCGACGCCGTCATCGTCACCCATACACACCTGGACCATTGGGACGATGCCGCACAAAAAGCGCTGCCTAAAGACATTTCGTTGTTCGCTCAACATGAAGCAGATGCGCAACTGATTCGTTCCCAAGGTTTCAAGAACGTACGCGTACTAACTGACGAAGCGGAATTCGGCGGCGTCAAAATCACCAAGACCGGCGGTCAGCATGGCACTGACGAAATGTATGCCGTGCCAGCGCTCGCAAAACCTCTGGGTGAAGCCATGGGCGTGGTTTTCCAGGCGCCAGGCTATAAGACTCTCTACCTTGCCGGTGACACGATTTGGCGTAACGAGGTAGACCAGGCCATCAACCAGTACCGTCCGGAAGTAATCGTGCTCAACGCCGGCAAAGCAAAAATGGCGGGATTCGAAGGTTCGATCATCATGGGTGAAGATGATGTGCTTCGCGCCTCAAAAGCCGCGAAAAACGCACACATTGTCGCGGTGCACATGGACGCGATCAACCATATGTCCCTCACTCGTGAAGAACTGCGCGCCTATGTTAAGAAGCAAGGGATTGAGGGGCGTGTAGACATTCCGGAGGACGGTGCTTCGCTGGAATTTTAAGCGAAAAGGGGCAGGTTTATTTAATCAATAAACCTGCCCCTTTCTCGATGCCGGCGCGGTGGCGGCGCTTGAAACGTTCAAAGCGCAGGGATTGTGCTGGGGGTGACCCAAAGCGCGGAGTTCTCTACCGCCCAAAGGATTCATTGAAAATCGTATTGACATATCGGTAAATCTCGATATTATCCACTCCATGGAATTGATCGAAGTATTTAAAGCCCTATCGAACCCTACACGCCTTCAAATCTTGAAAGGCCTGAAGGACCCGACAAAGAACTTCCCTCCGCAGGATGAAGGTGACGTTCTCACGGTGGGCGTTTGCGTCAGCAGTATCC
The DNA here is from genome assembly GCF_054130985.1 of Pseudomonas sp. R4-84. Lineage (NCBI taxonomy): Bacteria > Pseudomonadati > Pseudomonadota > Gammaproteobacteria > Pseudomonadales > Pseudomonadaceae > Pseudomonas > Pseudomonas sp. R4-84. The sequence goes on along the minus strand of NZ_CP096390.1, from coordinate 2,225,888 downwards.
AGGAAGGCATCGGATTGTCCCAGTCCACGGTGTCTGGTTATCTTGCGACGCTGCAACGAGTGGGCCTGGTGGAAGTCAGGCGCATCGGTCAGTGGACTTACTACAAGCGTAATGAAGCGGCCATCAGCACCCTTGCTGAAATCATAGGGAAAGAGCTCTAATTTTTTGCCGTAAAATATCGAGATATCTCGATATCCCTTTTTATAGATATGAGGTGTCATTATGAAAGCGATGGTATTGAAATCATTTGGCGGGGCGGAATCGTTTGAACTTCGCGATGTGCCCAAACCCGTGCCGCATGCAGGGCAAGTCCTGGTCCGGGTGCATGCCACCTCCATCAATCCCTTGGATTACCAGGTCCGACGCGGCGACTATCCGGACCTGGTGCCACTGCCGGCCATCACCGGACACGACATTTCGGGCGTTGTCGAAGCAGTTGGGCCGGGCGTGACAGCCTTCGCTCCCGGAGACGAGGTCTGGTACACCCCGCAAATATTCGATGGCCCAGGAAGTTACGCCGAGTACCACGTAGCTGCTGAGAGCATCATCGGCAAAAAGCCTCCCTTGCTAAGCCACCTTGAGGCGGCGAGCCTGACATTGGTTGGCGGGACGGCGTGGGAAGCACTGGTCGTGCGTGCGTCGCTCAGAGTGGGAGAAAGCATTCTGATACACGGCGGCGCGGGAGGTGTCGGTCACGTGGCGATCCAGTTGGCGAAAGCCATCGGAGCACGGGTATACACGACCGTGCGCGAGGTGAACTTCGAGTTCGCGCGCAGTATGGGGGCCGATGTCGTCATTGATTACGAGAAGGAGGACTACGTCGAGGCCATCATGCGAGAAACAGAAGGCCGTGGCGTTGACGTCGTGTTTGACACCATCGGCGGCAATGCACTGTCACGCAGCCCCGACACACTTGCACAGCTTGGTCGCGTAGTCAGCATCGTGGACATTGCACAACCGCAAAACCTGGTTCAGGCCTGGGGCAAGAACGCGAGTTATCACTTCGTTTTCACAAGGCAGAACCGAGGCAAACTCGATGAGTTGAGTGCATTGATAGCACGAGGTCAGTTGCGGCCACACGTTGGCGCCGTCTATTCCCTTGCCGACATCCCGCTCGCCCATGCACGGCTGGAAAGTCCCAACAACGGCGTTCTAGGAAAAATCGCGATCGCCGTTGAGCCATCGCTCATCTCATAAGCCCGTACTTTTTAACCGTTCATGTCATTTCGAGGTACGCCATGATTTACGAGATCGCCCTGCTCCCCGTTCACAAGGACCGCATTGAAATGTTCCGACGTGCGTTTGCCGAGGTCGCTCCTCTGCTCACCCGTGCAAAGGGATACGGCGGTCACTTGCTGGCGCCCGGGATTGAAACCCCTGAACAATTCAACCTGATCGTGAGATGGCAGTCACTTGAAGATCACACGCCGGGTTTCGAAGAGAGTGAAGACCATCGGATATTCATGATGGGATTGGAGGAATATTTTTCGGATGAACCGAAGGTCTACCACATCGAGGGAGGCAGTTTTTAGGACAGATGGACATCCCCACCCAAACGCCCGATACGCCGTATCGGGCGTTTTGGCGTTTGACTTAGGCCCCAATTCATTCCGAATGCCTGCCTGGCGGTGTTCCGGATCGACCGAAAACTGGCAGGTCGGCGGTGGTTATGCCTACGCGCACAGACCATCAAGCATGCCGAGAACCCGCCGAAAGAGGTATTCTGCGCGGCTAGAAAACAGCCATGGCCAACGGCTGTTCGCAACTTGAAGCGGTCTTGAAAGTGGTGCGCCAGGAGGTCTGCATGTTGATCGGATATCGATTCGAGCGTACCGCGCGGGATGACCTGCATATCCACTCAATCAATTGGGTGCAGGGCGGATTCGTGCTGCTGACAAGCGCGATGACTTTCATTTTTCCAGTGGCGGCCGTGCTCGCAATCACAGATGCCGACTTGTCGCCGACAGGCATGGATCCATTGGCCTCACTCCTGCTCGTGCTCGGGCTGCTGCTGATTCCTGCCCTAGGCTTGGCGCTGATGCTTTACACCGGCACCCGCGAAACCTTGCTGTTGTCGCGTATCGACGGTGAAGGCAAGCGCCGTACCCGGAACTTCTTTGCACGCCGCGAACGGGTGCATTCGGTGTTTAGGTTCGACGCCGTCAAGCACCTCGAGCTCCGCCGCCATCAACAGGCCAAACCAGCCAACACCCAACTGTGGCTGGTGATGCGCGATGGCGCCACCCACCGCCTGACAAGTGACAACGTTGCGGTGGTGCCGGGCAGTGAACGCACCGAGCGGTGGCTGCGTGAGCTGAGCGACTACCTGCAGGTACCGATGCCCACGGAGGTTGCTGTCGGTTCGACGGACGTTTCGAAAGTGCCCTACAGGCCTACTCCAACGCCGGCGAAGATCGCCAGGCAACGCAAAGCGAAGGCGCTCACGCCTTCGGCTGAGTCGACCGAACAACTAGGCATCCCCGCACGCGCCCTGATCGCCTTGATTGGCGCTTTCCTGATTGTGCTGGAGCTGACCCGTCTGATCGCATGGACGCCGTCGCTGTTTACCGGACGGATACGCATCGGCAGCACTCGCCCGACGATTTTCTACTGGACCGAACAGCCCGTGGCCTTTTCATTCCACTTGATTATCGGCCTGGCAGAGTTGCTGATCATCGGCGTCATCGCCTGGGGCTGCGTGCGAGTGGCGATCGAGGGGCGGTTGAAGTCAAAATAGATCTGTCCCGTTTTCTCACCCGTAAATGGTCCGGCCTTTGGCGTCGAGCCAGCGATCTCTTAAGCCTCCGCCTCCTTGCACCGGAGTTTTCTTCTTGCCTTTCTTCAGATCAGAGAAGCCCGTAATTTCATGTGTCTTCGGAGCAGGATGATAGTCGTGGCCCGCCTCGGCCAGACCCTTTCGGCGGATGCTCAAAACCACATAAACCGGCCGAACCCCCTTCGCCGGAACGTGGATTTTTGACTTTTGGCAGATTGTTTGGGCGCGTCACGAATCGCGATTCTCATCCTGAAAATTCAGGACGGACGCTATCGCAAGGGACTCATGCGGCGCTGTCAGACGCTTCTCGTATTGCCCGTTCCGTTTTCCTCAGACGGTGTGGGCCGGCAAGGCAACAAGATCTGCGTCTGTGTCACGAACCGGGTTAGCTCGCCCGCTGCCTGCACGCCTCTCCGAACGCGCGAAAGATCGCCCGATAATCCGGATGCTCCGTCACTTCCCATTCCGGGTGCCATTGCACCCCCAACGCAAACGCCCGGCTGCCCTCCACCGAAAGCCCCTCCACCAGGCCATCCTCCGCCACGGCTTCGATGCGCAAACCCTGCCCCACCCGTGCGATGCCCTGGCCGTGGACGGAGTTGACTTCGATCTGTTCCTTGAGCCCCAACCGCGCCAACACCCCGCCCGGTCGCACGGTCAGTGCATGGTTGCGGGCGTATTGGTCCTGGACCGGCTCGTTGCTCGGCGGCTCGTGCTCGGCGCCGGGGCCGTTGAGTTGTTGATGGAGCGTGCCGCCAAAAGCGACATTCATTTCCTGGAAGCCGCGACAGATGCCAAGCACCGGAAGACCGGCCTCGACAGCGGCGCGCCAGAGCGGCAGCGCCAGGTTATCCCGGGCCGGGTCGTGCTCGGTGCCAGGCGGGCTGGGTGGGCCGCCGTAGTGATGGGGTTCGATATTGGAAGGCGAGCCGGTGAAAAGCAGCCCGTCCAGGCCAGCGATGACGTCAGCCGGATCGATCAGTGACGCAACCACCGGAAGGATCACCGGCAGTGCCTCGGCGGCGGTCGCGACGGCTTGTGCGTATTTGTCGTTGCTGAGCTGGACGGTGTGTGGGCCGACCTTGCCTGAACAGGCGATGATTCCGATCATGGGTGGACGAGACATAGGGTTCCCCGTTTTTCAGTTGCCTATGGATCGGATTTCGGCGCGGGTTCGGTTGTTCAATTTTGATGACGGCTGGCGCCATTGCCTGAACGAAGCCATCGACACAGCGGTCGGAACAGCAAACCCCGGCAAAGAAACCTCACCCATGCCCTTACGATCCGCTGTCCTCGTCACCTTGATCGCGTTGTCTGCGGGCACGTCTGCAATGGCGCAAGAGCCGTTGCGCCTGGAAAGCCTGAAGCGCTGCGGCGACTTGCTCGAAATCGAGCGCCAGGAGTGGTGCTTGACCGCGCGAGGGCTGGGTGAAGCAACGCCGCAACTGAAGCTCGGTGAAAAAGCGATTCCCGCTGACAGGGTCCAGCGTGACGGCCAACGCCTGCGTCTGCATTTGGACAAGGCCGACTACCAAAGCGGGCCGCTCTGGCTGGAAGACGGTCCGCGCGCCAGCAATGCCGTCTGGTTGACCCTGCGCAGCAGTCATGTCGTCGCGGCCGGGCCGGATGAGGTGACCAAGAACATGGACGGCCTGACCACCTATGTGGATCTGGTCAGCGTGTTGATCGAGGAAAGCCACGATGGCCGCCAGGAGGCGGAACGTCTCGCCAACAAGTACGGGGCCAGGGTGGTCGGCAGCATCGCGCCGCTCAACGTGTATCAATTGCGCCTGCCGGCCAGGGACCTGATGCAGCGCGACGCGTTGGTGCTGCGCCTGGGCGGCGAAACCAGCGTCGATGCCGTAGTGATCGAAGAGTCCGGGGCCGAAGAAACCGAGCAAGCGCCCACCCAGCCCGAAGAGCCCAAGAAACCGGCCCAGGGCTCCGATGAATGGGCCGCGAATCGCTTTCTCGACGCGGTGCATTACTACCAGCGGCGCATCCCCGGGCAGCAGGCGCCGATCCAACCGCAGCCGGTGCGCATCGGCTTGATCGAGCGTGACGTGGATTTCGACACGTCGGATTTTGCCGACTATCTTGGCCCCTGCTCCATGCCGCGCACCTGCGTGTACGCCCGTGATGCGAACAAACCCGACAACCATGGCACGACCGTCGCCGGCATTCTCGCCGCGCGCTGGAACGATGGTGGCAACACCGGTTTGCTGCGGGGCCTGGACAAGGCGAGCGGCGGCTTCGAAGTGATCGTCGAGCGAAATTCGGACGCAGGGATCACAGCCAACATCGCCGCCTCGGTGAACCTCGTCGAGGATGGCGTCCGTGTGCTGAACTGGAGCTGGGGCATCCACCGCGTGGGAGCGAAAGACGTCAAGGGCGATGACGTCGATTCGCTGCTGCGTTCGGGTATTGCCATGAGCGGCTACGAAGAACTGCTGGAAGAGTTTTTCCTGTGGCTGCGCAAGGAACATCCCGACGTGGTGGTGGTGAACTCCGCTGGCAATGGGTCGTCATTTTCCGGCACCGATGAATACCGCCTGCCCTCCTCGTTCATTACCGAACAGTTATTGGTGGTCGGCGGACACCAGCGCAGCGAACGGGCCGGCGTCGCCGTCGATGACCCAGGCTACGCGGTCAAGCGCAACTCCTCGAATATCGACATGCGCGTCGACATCACCGCCGCCGCGTGCACCCACGCCTCGACGCCCAATGCCGGCGAGGATGGCCCGGTGCATTGCGGCACATCGTACGCCACACCCATGGTCACCGGCCTGCTGGCAGCGATGCTGTCGATCAACCCGCAACTTCACCCCGAACAGCTGCGCATGCTCCTGCGACGCAGCGCCATGACCATTGGCGACAATCACGACTTCGAACAAATGGACGGCGAAGACCTCACCGCACCCATCCTGCCGTCGGAGCGCAATTACCAGCTCAACGACAAGGACGTAGGGCGTTCGGCACGGCTGGACATGCAAAAGGCGCTGGATCTTTCGGTGCAGAGTCGCAGCCGGGTGCGTTGATGCAGGGTTCAAAATCAGCGCTACACTTTCGGCGATAACTTATTCGACTGGCGGTATGATCGACCCCCAGCCTCTTACGCGCCCAAGTGAAACAACATGAATCGTCGCAAGAAAATAAACCAGTTGCTCAAGGCCAACGCCAAAAAAGCCAGTGCCAAGCTGGCACCGAAAAGCAAAGACCGATACATCAGCAAAGCCGACCGACTGAAAATGGCGGCTGAAGCCGGACCGGACTCGACCGTTTCCCCTGAGAGCTGATTCTTTGAACCCCATTGACCCCCTGTCGCTTCAACGCGTCATCACCGCCCACGGCACACTCGAAGGCGCGGCCTATTTCGACGCAGAGGAAAGCCTCGTCCACGACATATTCGTGGACCGCATCGTTTTCCAGACCAACTACCTGGACCACAGCAGCTATAAGGCCGACCTGGCCGAGGGCGCGGTACGTGTGCGCAAGACGCGGCTGGATAACTACCACCGAGGCCACAAGGCCCAGGTGATCGACGATGCCATGGACGAGGACGATTGGCTGGAATTGGGCAGTCTGTGGCAGCGTCTGAGTCATGACCTGGACACTCAGGGGCAAACGCCACCACTGGATCCGGCCGATACGCTGGCGGACCTGTTCGACTGCCTGTTCGACGAGACGCACGCGCAAGCGCTGATCGAAAACATGCCGGCGGCTACCGGCCAATGGGACTGGGCGTGGACTCAGCTGCAATCGGCCCTTGTCAGCACGCATCGGATGGCTGAGTTCGAGTGGAAGGAATGGTCGTTGTCTGGCGTCTACGCCATCAACGCCCTCGCCCCCCTGCGCGAACGGGGCATTGAAATCCCCACGCCCGACGGCACAGTCGTCGATGCAGTCAATCACGCCGACGATTGGGAGCGGGCGCTGCTCCAGTATTTCAATGCACGACTGGAAATCCACGATCTTAAGCTGTTGGCCATCGGCACGCATTTCGACGAGTACCAAGCGTTTGCATGCCTGCCGATGAACGGTCTGGGCCTGGCCAATGCGTTGGAAATCATGGGCAGGCTGGGCATCGTCTACAAATACTGATCCTGCTGTTTTGTGGCAGGGAGCTACCTTGCCACAAAACCCTGCACACCCAGGAAGCAGAACACGGGTATCTGAAATCCCCATAGTTGCTATCGACGCCAGCGCCGTTCTCGTTCCGCTGCGCCCTCTCTAATCTGCCCACCAACGGGATCGACGACGATCTCGGCAGATCAAACCGTCCCTTATGGAGAGAGAAACGATGAACACAATCAACCGCACCCTGGCTGTCGCAACCCTGGCCCTGGCCACCCTCGGCGCCGAAGCGGCGACACCTGTCCAGGCCGGCGCCAGCGCCTCGGCAATCGGCAGCGTGGTGCAGTCCGCCAGCTACATCACCACCAAAGATGGCGTCCAGCTGTATTACAAGGATTGGGGCCCGCGCAATGGCCAGGTCGTCACCTTCAGCCACGGCTGGCCGCTGGATTCCGACAGCTGGGAAGGACAGATGATGTTCCTCGCGTCCAAGGGCTACCGCGTGATCGCCCATGACCGCCGCGGTCATGGGCGGTCCAGCCAACCTTGGGAAGGCAACGACATGGATCACTACGCCGACGACCTCGCGGCGGTCATCGAAGCGCTGGACCTGAAGAATGTCACCCTGGTCGGTTTCTCGACGGGGGGCGGTGAAGTGGCTCGGTACATCGGTCGCCATGGCACAGCCCGGGTGAAAAAAGCCGTGCTGGTGTCCTCGGTTCCACCGCTGATGCTCAAGACGGATACCAACCCCGGCGGCTTGCCGCTCGAAGTCTTCGACGGCCTGCGCAAGGCCTCCCTGGAGAACCGCTCGCAACTGTACCTGGACATCGCGTCCGGTCCGTTCTACGGCTACAACCGCAAAGGCGCCAAGCCATCCCAAGGCCTGATCCAATCGTTCTGGGTTCAAGGCATGCAGGGCGGCAGCAAGAACACCTATGACTCGATCGCGGCATTCTCGGCGACCGACTTCCGTGGCGACTTGAAGAAATTCGACGTGCCGACGCTGGTGATCCACGGCGACGATGACCAGATCGTGCCCATCGACGCTGCAGGCCGCGCCTCGGCAGCGCTGATCAAGGGTGCCCGGTTGCTCGTCTATCCCGGTGCGCCGCACGGGCTGACCGAGACACACAAGGACCGTCTCAATCAGGACCTGCTGACTTTCCTCAAGGAATGAGGCTCGGGTCGCCCTGGACGGTAACCCCTGTGGAGCGAGCCTGCTCGCTCCCACATGATTTTGCTCAAGGCCCTTCTTCGAAAGGGCTTTGGCGTTGCAGCGCCGCCTCCACCGCCGCCTTATCGATCACCGACCACACCCGAACGATCTTGCCCTGCTCGAAGGTATAAAACACGTTCTCGGAAAATCGAATCCGCCGACCGTGGGTGTCCAATCCGAGGAAACGTCCGCGCGGCGAGCAATCAAAAAGCAAACGACTCGCGACATTCGGCGGTTCGACCACCAGCAGGTCGATATTGAAACGCAAGTCCGCGATCGTGCCCACATCGTTTTCCAGCATCGCCCGATAACCCGCCAGGCCCACCGGGGCTCCGTTGTAGTGCACGCTGTCGTCGACGAAGCTGCCCAGGTCTTGCCAGTGACGGGCATTGAGGCAGGCGATGTAGTTGCGGTATTGCTCGGCCAGGTCCATGTCCAGGTCCTCCATCAGCGAGGGTTACCTGGCAGTGACCGCAGACAAAGGCCAGTGGTTCTGGACGAACGCCTTCAATGCCGCAACAGTTTGCGCAACGGAATCTCATCCTTGCGAACCGGCGACTTGATGACGATGTAGCTGAAGTACTTGGAGATGCCGATGTTCTTGTCCAGCAGGCTTTCCATCACGTCCTGGTAATCCTGGATGCTGCGGGTCATGAAACGGACCAGGTAATCGTAGCCGCCACTGATCAAGTGGCATTCGAGCACTTCATCGACGAGGCGAATATTGGACTCGAACTTGGCGAAGTCCTCACGCTTGTGGTCGCTCAGGGTGACTTCGGTGAACACCGTCACCGAATCGGTGATCTTGGCAAGATTGAGATGGGCCTTGTAGCTGGAGATATACCCCGCCGACTCCAGGCGCTTGACCCGTTGCAGACATGGGCTGGCTGACAGCCCCACAGCGTCGGCCAGGCTGACGTTGGTCATGCGACCGTCTTTCTGAAGCTCGACCAAAATGCTGATGTCGATCCGGTCCAGTTTCGCTAAACCTTCCATCGCATACCCCTCGCCTGCCGTTTGTAAGACAATCTTCTAACAAAATCAGCGCCGTAAAGACAGCTGATGCTGAGCCACCAGGTCCGCCATGCTGTTGATGCAGTAGTCCGCCGCGCAGGGTGCCGGGGAGGTGTCGAGGTCGCGACAGATCAGGCACACCGCCCCAACCGCCCGCGACCCTGTGCCAGGGCGGGTCACGTGAAGGATCGCCGCCGCGTCCAGCCCATTGGCGTCCAGCCAGTCACGATCCTGCAGCGGCGCGCTCGCCAGCGAAATGAAATCCTCCGGCTCGATGCCCAGGCGCTCGCACAACACGCCACGGTCCTCGGCGTCGCGGTCGCCCAATACCAACAACCGATAGAACTTGCGCAGGTAAAGCATCGCTCCCGGTGCGTCCTCGAACAGCGTCCAGCCCGCGGCCGAGCGGGCGAAGCTAATGCCCTCCTCCCAACTGGCCTTGACCTTCCAGCGCTCGGCCAGTTGACGGTGGGCGAAACACAGCAGGCCACTGAAGCCCAACTCGCCGAAGCGCGGATACAGGGATTGCAGCACCTCGTTGAAATCGGCGAGCAGCGCGGCTTTGTCCAATGGTCCGGCATGGTTTTCCAACAACGGCTGCAAGGCCGCCCAGACACCTGAATCACGATCCACCAGGACCTCATCGCAGTCGATCAGCAACGCCTGGTATTCAGTCAGCTTCATCTGTAAGCCTCCGATGATGTCCCATCGATCAACGCTCCCTAAACGGCACAGACCCGTGCCAAGGCGCCTTCGAGAATCTGCAACGCTTCGTCGATCTGCGCTTCGGTGGTCACCAGCGGCGCGAGGAAACGCAGGACGTTGCGGTACACCCCGCACTTGATCACCAGCAGCCCACCGGCACGGGCTTCGTCGATCAGCCGCTGGTTGAGCTCCGCATCCGGCGTACGCGCATCGTCCTGCTTGATCAGCTCGATCGCCAGCATGAAACCCTTGCCCCGCACATCGCCAATGCACGGATAGCGCGTTTGCAACGCCAACAGGCCCTGGCGCAACCGTTCGCCCAACGCCTCGCCGCGGGCCAAAAGCTGTTCCTGCTCGTAGGCGTCGATCACCGCCAGCGCCGCCGCGCACGACAACGCGTTGCCGCCATAGGTGCCGCCCAGGCCACCGGGCAGCGGCGCATCCATGATCGCGGCCTTGCCGACCACGCCCGACAGTGGCAAGCCACCGGCCAGGCTCTTGGCGACGGTGACCAGGTCTGGCTGGATGCCGGCATGCTGGAAACCGAACCATTTGCCGGTACGTCCGAAGCCGGTCTGGATTTCATCGAGGATCAGTACAATCCCGTGTTTGTCCGTCAGCGCGCGCAGGCCCTGGAGAAACTCGGTGGGCGCCGAGAGGAAACCGCCGTCACCTTGCACCGGTTCGATGATGATCGCTGCCACTCGCTCGGGCGCCACTTGGGTTGCCAGCAGCTCGTCCAGCGCTTGGAGGGCCATTTCGCCGGTGACGCCTCGATACGCGTTTGGATAAGGCGTGTGGAAGACTTCCGGCGCGAACGGCCCGAAGTTCTGTTTATAGGGCTGGCTCATGCCGGTCAGGGTGGTGCCAAGCAACGTCCGGCCATGGAAGCCGCCACGAAAGGCAATAACTGCCGAGCGGTTAGTGTGGGCACGGGCGATTTTCACGGCGTTTTCCACGGCTTCGGCGCCGGAGGTAAAAAACGCTGCCTTATAGTCGTGCTGGCCGCCGATCATTTCACACAGGCGCTGAGCCAGATCCAGATACGGCTTATAGGCCACGACCTGGAAACAGGCATGGGAGACTTTCTGCAATTGAGCCTGCACCGCCGCGACGACTTTCGGGTGGTTGTGGCCGATGTTGAGCACACCGATGCCACCGACGAAGTCCAGGTAGCGCTTACCGTCCACGTCCCATAACTCCGAACCCTGGGCCCGATCGATCACCAACGGGTGCGCGGTCACCAGCCCACGGGGCACGAATTGATCACGCTGACGGAGCAGACTCGGGGTTTCTTCGACTTTACTGTTCATTGGCATTTCCCATCGTGAGCCGCGCAACCAGGAAGCGGCTGCGGTGTGTTCACAGGTTAAGCGTTCGACGCAACGGTCTACGCCGAACTTGCTCGTTGAGAAATCCGGATCGACTGTTTACACCCCGGCAAACAGCAGAATCCGCCAACGGCCTCGCGCCCCAACGATTCTGCCGCCATGGGCGCGCTACAGCACCGCCTCGTGCCCCCCTGCGCATGCCTTTCGACAGATCCTGCTTCGCCATTCAGGCATGCTGAACACTCTGGAATCTGACGCGAGAACTGTCCATGGCCCTGCTCTATAAAGCTGACCCGATACGCGGCGAACAGTGGCGACGCCTGTTCGCCGAACAGGCACCCGACATCCAATGGCGGGCCTGGCCAGACATCGGCGATCCTCGGGATATCCGCTACCTCGCCGCCTGGCAGGCGCCGGATGACCTCGAGACGCTGCTGCCCAACCTTGAGGTGCTGTTCGCCCTCTCGGCCGGCGTCGACCAACTCGACCTCGCACGTTTGCCATCCACGCTGCCCGTGGTGCGGCTGCTGGATCCAGGCATCAGCCAGGGCATGTGCGAATACGCCAGTTTCGCCGTGCTCAGCCTTCATCGAGACATGATGCGCTACCGCCAGCAACAGGCCGAACGTCGCTGGCAGGCGCATCGCCTGGTGCCGGCCCGGCAACGTCGGGTGGGTGTCATGGGTCTTGGTCTGCAGGCGCGACAGATACTCGCCACCTTGAAGCCATTCGGCTTTGCCTTGTCGGGGTGGGCCCGTAGCGAACATCACATCGATGGCGTGACCTGTCACGCCGGCGCCGAGCAATTGCCCGCTTTCCTCAGCCAGTGCGACATCCTCCTGTGCGTGCTGCCGCTCACCGAACAGACCCAAGGCATCCTCAACCGCCAGCTATTGGAGCATCTGCCCAAGGGGGCAGCCTTGATCAACATGGGCCGGGGGGGTCACCTCGTCGAGGCGGACTTGCTCGACGCACTCGCCAGCGGGCAACTGAGCGCGGCAGTGCTCGACGTGCTGAGGCAGGAACCGGCCGATCCCGGGCATCCTTTCTGGAACCACCCGCAGATCCTGCTGACGCCTCATATCGCGGCGATGACCCAGCCGGAGACAGCCTTTGACGGACTGCTGGAGAACATTCGACGGCACCAGCGGGGCGAATCGATGCTGGGCTTGGTGGATCGCGAGCGCAATTATTGACATGGCTATCGCGCAAATCGGCTCGGTATTTCCTGCTGGGCTGACGCCCCGTTGGGGCAAGAAATTCGGCCGGCACCGCTGCGGCTTATCGAAGCTGCCGAATTCACTGGCGGCTATTGTCAGCCCAGGCGACAGGTGAGATACAACCATTCTGCACGGACAATTGCGTCCGGCTCCACGTCAATTTCCAGGGGACCCGCCATGTCCATTTCGCAACGCCCTGCTTACGTTTATCGCGCCATGACCGACGCTGATGTTCCCTCGGCGCATGCCTTGTCCGTGCAGCTGAAATGGCCCCATCGCCTGGAGGATTGGGCCATGTTGCAGCGGCTCGCCCAAGGTTTCGTCGCACTGGATGGGGATCGCTTGATCGGCACTGCGTTCTCCTGCGCCCAGGGCAACTACGCCACCATCGGCCTGGTTATTGTCGACGATGAATACCAGGGCCGGGGCATTGGTCGCAAATTGATGGAGTTGGCGATCGAGGCTTGCGGTTCGCGGACCGCCGTTCTCAATGCGACGTTGGCCGGCACGCCTCTATACGCCAGCCAGGGCTTCGTTGAGTTCGGGCAGATCCAGCAACATCAAGGGCACACATCGTCACCTGTCCCGCCGGCCCTGGGCAACGGCCAACGCTGCCGTGCGCTGGCACCGGCCGATCGGGCCGAGTTGATCAGGCTGGCCAACCTTGGCAGCGGCCTGGATCGCGAGGCCGTGCTGAACGATCTGTTCGATGTCGTTGAACAAGGCGTGGGCATCGAGCAGGACGGCCAGTTGCGCGCCTTCGCCCTGCTTCGCCCTTACGGACGCGGACGCTGCATCGGCCCGGTCATCGCCCAGGACGCCACGCAGGCCCGGCACCTGGTCGCGGCATTGCTGGCCCACGTGCCGGAGGCGTTCGTGCGCATCGATATTCCCGCCGACTGCGGCTTGGGGCCCTGGCTCGAAGAGATTGGCCTCAAGCACGTCGACACCGTCGCCCAGATGGCACAAGGCACTGCGCCCCAGGCCAGTGGTGGCGTGCGCCAATTCGCACCGGTGACCCAGGCCATCGGCTGACAGACTCTTCATTCCATGCCGTTAATTCCGGAGCAATGTTTCATGCTTGAGCCCACTGCAATGCTGTTGGCGCGCGCCGATGGCAGCCCCGCCTCCACCTCATTCAAGCCAGGTTCATTGGGTGCCAACGACCCCTTCGACCGGCTCATTGCCTACGCTGGGGTTGATGGCATGGCCGCCGGCGTGGTCCGGGCCGGCGGACGAATCAGCGTCGAGGAGTATCCGTTCAGCGAAACGATCGTCGTCCATGCCGGGGCGGTCACGCTGCGCAGCCAGGCGCAAACGCTGCGGCTCAATCCGGGCGAAAGCGCTGTGATAGCCCGTGGCACCGCCCTCGAAATTGATGCGCAACCGGCTTCGCTGTGGGCCTTTTGTGCCGATACCCAATCCGTCGAGGCCAATCAACCGGGACTCACCGCCCTGCCCGCGCCGACCTTGCTTGCACCCTCCGCGGCGCCCGACGAAGAGATCCTGCTCAGCCCGGCGCCGCAATGCCGCTCGCACAACCTGTTCGTCGAGCAAGCGACGAACCTGCGCATCGGCATCTGGGATTCAACCCCCTACACACGCAAGTCACGGCCGCACAAGCTGCATGAACTGATGCACCTGCTCGAAGGCAGCGTCACCTTGCAACTGGCCGACGGCACCGAGCTGATCGTCGGCACCGGCGATACAGTGTTCGTTCCCTTGGACGCCCCTTGCGCCTGGAAAAGCAGCGTCTACGTGCGCAAGGTCTACGTCGTGAGATGAGCGCCAGGCACTGAATTCAAGATTGCACCGGGTTCTTGTGGGAGCGAGCCTGCTCGCGAAGAAGCCGGCACATCCAGCATCTTCATCGCCTGGGGTGCCGCCATCGCGAGCAGGCTCGCTCCCACATTGGATTTTTGGTAGCCACAGAACTTACATAATCCACATTGGATTTTTGGCAGCCATAGAACTCACATAATCCACATACCCTTGTGGGAGCGAGCCTGCTCGCGAAGAGGCCGGCATATCCAGCATCTTCATAGCCTGGGGTACCGCCATCGCGAGCAGGCTCGCTCCCACAATTATTCTGTTTTTTCTGCATTACCCGCCGTATCGATACTCACCACCACCGACATTCCCGGCCGCAGGCGTTCGCTTTCCGGCTGGCCTGGATCGACTGTGATGCGAACCGGCACGCGCTGGGCGATCTTGACGAAGTTGCCCGTGGCGTTGTCGGCCTGCAACAGGCTGAACTCAGAACCGGTGGCCGGGGAGATCCGTTCGACATGCCCATGGAATCGGCGATGGCCGAGGGCATCCACGGTGAAACTTGCCGGCTGGCCAACACGCACCTTATCCATCTGGGTTTCCTTGAGGTTGGCGATCACCCATTTCTGGTTCGGGACCAGGGCCATCAGCTGTGCACCGGAGTTGACGTAGGCCCCGAGGCGTACGCCGATCTGCCCCAACTGACCGTCCCGGGGCGCCACGACTCGGGTGTTGGACAGGTCGATGCGCGCCAGTTGCACCGTCGCCTCGGCACTGGCGACGGCGGCTTCGAGGGAGCCACGGTTGACGACCACCGTTTGCAAATCCTGGCGGGCGATTTCCAGGCTGGCCTGGGCTTGCGCCACGGCGGCTTGGGTTTGTGCGCTGGCCGCGCGGCTCAGGTCCAGCTCACGCTGGGACACCGAACCGTCTTTGATCAGTTCCTCGTTGCGGCGCAGGTCGGCGGCGTTTTTTCGTGCCTGGGCCTGGCTGTCCGCCAGCGCGGCCTGGCGCAGCTTGATGGTGGCTTCGGCGCTGTTGCGTTGCTGCACGACGTTGGCGAGGGCCGCTTGCTGCACGGCCAGTTCCGCCAGTGCCTGGTCGAGACGTTGTCGATAGATGCGGTCGTCGAGCCGCACCAACAGATCGCCAGCCTTCACGAACTGAAAATCCTGCACCGGCACCTCATGCACGTAGCCGCTCAACTGCGGCCCGATGATCGTCACTTGCCCGCGCACCAAGGCATTTTCTGTGGTTTCCACGGCGCTACCGAACGGCGGCAATTGCCAGGCATAAAGCACCACCAGCACACCGACGATCGCCACCGCCGCGAACCCCAGGGATGAAACAACTCTTATCCGCAGGGAACGCGGTTTTGTCGCTGGAACGGCGGGTGGCGCCTGGTCCTCAGGCGTATCGGCGATGGCGTTGGTGGTCGTGGAGGTCGGCTCGGTCATGAAGAAGTGGCACCGCTTGGTTGTGTCGAAGGGGCAGGCGCTGTGGCGACGTGCTGGGTGGTAGTCATCAGCCACAGGGCGCGGAGGGAGATCCAGATCATGGTCAGCACGGCGATCACCGCGATCAGCATGAACACATCGTTGTAGGCCAGCACGTTGGCTTCGCGGGTGGCGGCCGCGGCAAGGCTGCGAATGCCTTGCAGGTGCCGCAGGCCCGGATCGGCGATCAGCGAACCCACCGCCGAGCCACCGCTGTCCACCCGCGCGGCCACGCGAGGGTCGAACAGGTTGATGTTTTCCACGAGGTGGCTGGAATGAAATTTCTCGCGCACCACTTGGAAGGTACCGAGCACCGCGGCCCCCACCAGGCCACCGAGGTTCTGGCAAATCCCGAACAACACGGAAAAACTCACCAGATTGCGCGGGTTGGTCAGTACATTGCGCACGCCGAGAATCATCGTCGGCCCCAGGAAAAACGTACTGCCAAACGCCAGCAGAAACTGACTGAAATACATGTTCTGCGGGCGGCTCAGGTTGTTCGAGTAGCTGTCCATGACCGAACCTGTCGCCATCAACGCGAGGGAGATGATCAGGGGCATGAACAGGTGCGCCGGGTTGATCGTCAAGGCACTGGTCACCAGCCCGGCGATGCTGCCGACCAGCATCACCACATAAAGGCTGTGCATCTGTTGGCTGCTCATGTTCAGCGCTTGCAGAAACCCCACCGCTCCAGTGGATTGTTCCGAAGTCACCATGCGAATCAGGATCACCGCCAGGGCCAGGCGGATCATCACCCCACTGCCCAGCCAGCGCGTCATCAGCATCGGGTTGCTGCGGTTATGCTCGATCGCCAGGCCCGCCAGGATCAACACGATGGACAGCGCCGAGGCCACGCCGATCCATGGCGCCTCCAGCCACCAATCGATGCGCCCCAACGACAGCACCGCGCACAACAAGGCGACGCCGCTGGCAAGCACCGTGAAGGTCAGGAAATCGAGTTTTTCAAACGTCTTGAAGCGGTCGCCCGGTGGCAACTTGAGCAGCAGCACGCAACCCAACGAGAGCAGCGCCATCCCCAGTTCGAACAGGTAGAGGCCCCGCCACTCGGCAATTTGCAACAGGTCTTCGGAGAACAACCGGGCCATCGGCAAGGCCAGCTGCGAAGTCCCCAGGCCCAGCACTAGCGCCTTGAGCCGCCACTTCGCCGGGAAAGCCTGGACCATGTAATACAGGCCCAAGGAGCTGAGGGCAGCGCCGACCATGCCATGGGCCGCCCGCACGGCAATCGCCGAGTTCAGGTCGTTGACGAACAGATGACCGAACGTCACCAGGGCGTACAGGGCCAGGAACACCTCGGTGAACGCGCGCAAGCCGAACTGCTGGCGGAACTTTACCAGCAGCAGGTTCATGGAGACGTTGGTCATGACGTAGGCGGCGGGCAACCAGGCCATCTCGGCGGTGGTGGCGCCGAGGGCCCCTTGCAAGTAAGGCAAGTTGGCGATCACCAGCGAATTGCCCAACCCCCCGGTCAACGCCACCAGCACGCCCACCAGCGCAAAGGCGAGCCGTTTGGGCGTGGGATGCAGTGGCGTCGACGGGGAGCCTGGCAGCGTCGGCCTTTCGTGGGGCTCCCAGGCGCGTGGGGTGTATTGATCCATTCAGAGACCTTGCAGGGACATGTCGGCTCGTTTGCCACGGGTCAATTCCCGTTCGACGATGGGAAGGTGCAAGAAGTGCCCGGGGCTTTTGCGTGGCGAGGGAGCTTGCTCCCGCTGGCTGCGCAGCAGCCTCCCCTGTAAACGGAATACGCCGTACAGAGTCGCCTGGGATGGGGCGGCTGTGCAGCCCGGCGGGAGCAATCTCCCTCGCCCCCACTGCTTTTTTCGAGGCCATTCGACTAATGTCTTACGCCGGTCATCGCATGACCGGCGCCGCTCGTCGCTATCCTGAGGGCACCGTTTTTCCTTACCGCAACGGCCCGCTTGCCTGCGTTTTGTTAGGCGAAAGCGTTGAAATAGCCCATGGCCGGATCATTCTCGATGAAAATTTGCGGTAATGGCCAGTTGACAACGAGGAACGCTCCACAAATAATCCGCTCCATGTTGTACGACGACGTATGACAAATAAAAACAACAAAAAGTAGGAGCGTCAGAGTGAGCACTCGTGCCCGTTTTTCGTCCAGTAACCGCCCCAGCCGCCGTACCCTTCTCAAATCCACGCCCGCGCTGTCACTGCTCGGCTGCACCGGTCTGGCGCTGTTCATGCCCATGACCGCTGGTGCCGAAGGCTTTGTCGATGATGCCAAAGCCACGCTGAACCTGCGTAACGCCTATTTCAACCGCAACTTCGTCAACGACAACGCCACCCAGGGCAAAGCCGAGGAATGGACCCAGAGTTTCATCCTCGACGCCAAGTCCGGCTTCACCCAGGGCACCGTCGGTTTCGGCGTTGACGTGCTGGGCCTGTACTCGGTCAAGCTCGACGGCGGTCGTGGCACGGCCGGCACCCAGCTGCTGCCGGTGCACGACGACGGCCGCCCGGCCGATGACTTCGGTCGCCTGGGCGTCGCCCTGAAGGCCAAGGTCTCGAAGACCGAATTGAAAGTCGGCGAGTGGATGCCAGTGTTGCCGATCCTGCGTTCCGACGACGGCCGTTCCCTGCCGCAAACCTTCCGTGGCGGACAGGTGACTTCCACCGAAATCAACGGCCTGAGTCTCTACGGCGGCCAGTTCCGCGCCAACAGCCCGCGTAACGACGCGAGCATGGAAGACATGTCGATGAACGGCCGCGGTGCATTCACCTCGGACCGTTTCAACTTCGGTGGCGGCGAATACGCCTTCAACGAAAAACGCACCCAGGTCGGCGTCTGGTACGCGGAACTGTCCGACATCTACCAACAGCAATATTTCAACCTGACCCACAGCCAGCCGATCGGCGACTGGACCCTGGGCGCCAACCTCGGTTACTTCACCGGCAAGGAAGACGGCAGCGCACTGGCCGGCGACCTTGACAACAAAACCGCCTTCGCCATGCTTTCCGCCAAATACGGCGGCAACACCTTCTACGTCGGCCTGCAGAAAGTCGGCGGCGACGATGCCTGGATGCGCGTCAACGGCACCAGCGGCGGCACCCTGGCGAACGACAGCTACAACTCCAGCTACGACAACGCCAAGGAAAAATCCTGGCAACTGCGCCACGACTTCAACTTCGCCGCCGTCGGCGTGCCGGGCCTGACCCTGATGAACCGCTACATCAGCGGTGACAACGTTCACACCGCCACGGTCGATGACGGCAAGGAATGGGGCCGTGAAACCGAACTGGCCTACACCGTGCAGAGCGGCGCACTCAAGAGTCTCAACGTGAAATGGCGTAACGCATCGATTCGTCGCGACTTCAGCACCAACGAATTCGACGAGAACCGTATCTTCATCAGCTATCCGATTTCGCTCCTGTAAGACCCATGGAACACTTGCCATGAACGCCTGCCAGCGCCATGGCGAGCCCCGGCAAGGATGCCGACCCAGAGCGGTTCGTCGATCAAACGTTGACAAGGTAGCGGAAGGATAAGGATATTCCCTCTCGGTCGTACGACAACTTATAACAACTGTACCTCTCACTGTTTGCTCAGGTAATGCCATGACCACCACACAGATTCGCCATCCCTTCAATCGCCTGCTGTTGACCGGCGCCGCCGGCGGCCTTGGTAAAGTCTTGCGCGAACGCCTCAAGCCTTATGCCCGCCACATTCGCCTGTCTGACATTGCCAACATGGCCCCGGCCATCGATGAAAGCGAGGAAGTGGTGCCGTGCGACCTGTCGGATAAGCAGGCCGTGCATCAACTGGTTGAAGGTGTCGATGCCATCCTGCATTTCGGTGGTGTATCGGTTGAGCGTCCATTCGAGGAGATCCTCGGCGCCAACATCAGCGGCGTGTTCCACATCTACGAAGCCGCGCGTAAGCACGGTGTCAAACGCGTGATTTTCGCCAGTTCCAACCACGTCATCGGTTTCTACAAACAAGACGAAACCCTCGACGCCCACTGCGCTCGCCGTCCGGATGGCTACTACGGCCTGTCCAAGTCCTACGGCGAAGACGTCGCCAATTTCTACTTCGATCGCTACGGCATCGAAACCGTCAGCATCCGCATCGGCTCGTCGTTCCCGGAACCGCAGAACCGCCGGATGATGAGCACCTGGCTGAGCTTCGACGACCTCACCCAACTGATCGAATGCTCGCTCTACACACCCAAAGTCGACCACACCATCGTCTATGGCGTCTCCGCCAACCGTGACGTCTGGTGGGACAACAGCCACGCCGCGCACCTGGGCTACAAGCCCAAGGACACCTCGGAAATCTTCCGCGCCAAGGTCGAAGCGCAACCGATGCCGGCCGCCGATGATCCGGCCATGGTCTACCAAGGTGGCGCCTTTGTGGCCGCCGGCCCGTTCGACTGATCCGCCTGTTGTCCGTGGGATACAAACGAACCAAGGAATCACCATGCAAGCCGAATTGATTGTCGACGCACGCAACGCCGTCGGGGAAAGCCCTGTGTGGGTGCCCGAGGAAAACGCCTTGTATTGGGTGAACATCCCCAGCGGCGGCCTGCAGCGCTGGAGCGCCAGCAGCGCAAAGATCCAAAGCTGGGAAGCCCCCGAAATGCTCGCCTGCATTGCCCGTCACCAGGACGGTGGCTGGATCGCGGGGATGGAAAGCGGTTTCTTCCGCCTGCATCCACATGACGACGGCAGCCTGGACAGCGAGCTCTGTGCAAACGTCGAGCACAGCCGCGCCGACATGCGCCTCAACGATGGCCGTTGCGACCGCCAGGGTCGTTTCTGGGCCGGCAGCATGGTGCTGAACATGGGCGCCAATGCGGATGAAGGCAAGATGTACCGTTATGAAGCCGGACAACGCAGCCCGGTCGAGGCGCAACTGAGTGGTTTCATCGTGCCCAATGGTCTGGGCTTCAGCCCCGACGGCCGGACGATGTACCTGTCCGATTCACACCCGCTGATCCAGCAGATCTGGGCTTTCGACTACGACATCGACAGCGGCACCCCATCCAACCGCCGCCTGTTCGTCGACATGATGCCCCTGGCCGGTCGCCCGGACGGCGCGGCAGTCGACGCCGATGGTTGCTATTGGATCTGCGCCAACGACGCCGGCTTGATCCATCGCTTTACGCCGGATGGACGTCTCGACCGCTCCCTGGAAGTGCCGGTGAAAAAACCGACCATGTGCGCCTTTGGCGGCAGCCAGCTGGACACCCTTTTCGTGACCTCGATCCGTCCTGGAGACGACAACGATCCGCAATCCCTGGCCGGTGGCGTGTTCGCGCTGAACCCCGGCGTCAAGGGTCTCGCTGAACCTGCTTTCGGAGGATGGAAACACTCCGCGAACTGATCTGCTTTGCCGCTTCACATCGATAGACATAAAAACAACAACACTGGAGATTGACCATGAATTTCAAACGTACACTTCTGATCGCGGCCTTGCCCCTGGCCTTCCTGGCACAGGCGGCGCAGGCTCTGGACATCAAGATCGCCGACATCCACCCCAAGGGCTACCCAACCGTGGTCGCCGAGGAATCCATGGGTAAAACCCTGGAAAAGGAGAGCAAAGGCGAACTGAAGTTCAAGTACTTCCCGGGGGGCGTACTGGGCTCTGAAAAAGAAGTGATCGAGCAGATGCAAGCCGGCGCAATCCAGATGTCCCGCGTCAGCCTGGGCATCGTCGGCCCCGTGGTGCCGGACGTGAACGTCTTCAACATGCCATTCATCTTCCGCGACCAGGCGCACATGCGCGCCGTGATCGACGGTGAGGTCGGCGATGCGATCCTGGACCGGATCACCAACTCCGAATTCGGCCTGGTGGCCCTGGCCTGGATGGACGGCGGCACGCGCAACCTCTACACCAAGAAGCCCGTGCGCACGCCGGAAGACCTCAAGGGCATGAAAATCCGCGTCCAAGGCAACCCTATGTTCATTGAAATGATGAACGCCATGGGCGGCAACGGTATCGCGATGGACACTGGCGAGATCTTCAGCGCGTTGCAGACTGGCGTGATCGACGGCGCAGAAAACAACCCACCGACCATGCTCGAGCACAACCACTACCAGAACGCCAAGTTCTACAGCTTGACCGGGCACCTGATCCTGCCTGAGCCGATCGTGATGTCGAAAATCACCTGGAACAAGCTCACCCCAGAGCAGCAGGACATGGTGAAGAAAGCGGCCAAGGCTGCCCAGGCTGAAGAGCGCAAGTTGTGGGACGAGAAATCGGCCGCCAGTGAAGAAAAACTCAAGAAAGCCGGCGTCGAGTTCATCACCGTCGACAAGAAACCCTTCTACGACGCCACCGCGCCGGTCCGAGCCAAATACGGTGCACCGTACGCCGACCTGATCAAGCGCATCGAAGCTGTTCAGTAAGACCTCTTAATCTGTACTCATGAAACGGCTGGGCGCGCCTGCGGTTAGAAGGCGCGCCCGGTAACGGTGGAACCCGATGAAGAATTTGCTGCTGCGTATCAACGACAAGATTTACATGACTTGCATCTGGGTGGCCGGCCTCTCTGTCCTTGCCGTTGCGCTGATGATCCCTTGGGGCGTGTTCGCCCGCTACGTCCTTGGCACCGGCTCAAGCTGGCCGGAGCCCACCGCGATCTTGCTGATGATCGTCTTCACCTTCATCGGCGCCGCCGCCAGCTACCGCTCCGGGTCGCACATGGCTGTGGACATGGTCACCAGCCGCCTGCCCCAGCACTGGCAAAACGTGGCTTCGGTGTTCACCCAGTTGATGATGGCAGCGGTGTGCATTTTCATGACCATCTGGGGTGCCAAGCTGTGCATGACCACTTGGAACCAGTTCATGAGCGCCATCCCTACCCTGCGAGTCGGCATCACTTACATGCCGATCCCGATCGGTGGGTTCCTGACCCTGATTTTTGTCTTGGAAAAACTCTTGCTGGGTGATCAAAGCCAGCGTCGGGTCGTGCAGTTCGACCTGGTAGAAGAAAACGAAGGTGCCGCTTAATGGACGCTCTGATTCTGCTGGGCAGTTTTTTGGTATTGATCCTGATCGGCATGCCGGTCGCCTACGCGCTGGGCGCCGCCGCCCTGATCGGGGCATGGTGGATCGACATTCCGTTCCAGGCCATGATGATTCAGATAACGGGCGGCGTGAACAAATTCTCGCTGCTGGCCATTCCGTTCTTCGTCCTGGCCGGCGCGATCATGGCCGAGGGCGGCATGTCTCGCCGGCTAGTGGCCTTCGCCAGCGTGCTCGTAGGTTTCGTCCGTGGTGGCCTGTCCCTGGTCAACCTCGTGGCCTCGAGTTTCTTTGGCGCGATCTCCGGTTCCTCGGTGGCTGACACCGCCTCGGTCGGTTCGGTACTGATCCCGGAAATGACACGCAGGGGCTATCCGCGTGATTACGCCACCGCCGTCACCGTCAGTGGTTCGGTACAAGCGCTGCTGACACCGCCAAGCCACAACGCAGTGCTGTACTCTCTCGCCGCTGGCGGCACCGTCTCCATTGGTTCGCTGTTCATGGCCGGCATCGTCCCCGGCATCATGATGAACCTCTGCCTGATGGCGCTGTGCCTGGTCTTCGCGAAAAAGCGCAATTACCCCAAGGGCGAGGTTATTCCGCTCAAAGAAGCGCTGAAGATTTGCAAGGAAGCCATGTGGGGCATGATGACGTTGTTCATCATCCTGGGCGGCATTCTCTCGGGTGTGTTCACTGCCACTGAATCGGCCGCCATCGCCGTGGTGTGGGCGTTCTTCGTGACCATGTGCATCTATCGCGACTACAAGTGGAGCGAGTTGCCGAAACTGATGCACCGTACGGTGCGCACCATTTCCATTGTGATGATCCTGATCGGCTTCGCCGCCAGCTTCGGCTACATCATGACGCTGATGGAAATCCCGGCGAAGATCACCACCGCGTTCCTGACGCTGTCGGATAACCGCTACGTGATCCTGATGTGCATCAACGTGATGTTGCTGCTGTTGGGCACCGTGATGGACATGGCACCGCTGATCCTGATCCTCACGCCAATCCTGATGCCAGTCATCGTCGGCATCGGCGTGGACCCGGTGCAGTTCGGCATGATCATGCTGGTGAACCTGGGTATCGGCCTGATCACGCCGCCGGTGGGCGCGGTGCTGTTCGTCGGCTCCGCCATCGGCAAGGTCAGCATCGAAAGCACCGTCAAGGCCCTGCTGCCGTTCTACGGCATGCTGTTCCTGGTTCTGCTGCTGGTGACGTACGTGCCCGCCATTTCGCTGTGGTTGCCACATTTGGTGTTGTAACAGAAAACAATAGGTCCCCTTGTGGCGAGGGGATTTATCCCCGCTGGGCTGCGCAGCGGCCCCAAAACCAGCCATCTCGATTTGTCTGATACACCGAGATTGAAGCCTTTAGGGCTGCTTCGCAGCCCAGCGGGGATAAATCCCCTCGCCACACTTGGGCGTATTCCCCTCCAGCTTTGCCAACCCATCAGACGCCGCCATGACACCACCACTCCTCCACCTCGAAGACGAACTGACCCGCCTCACCCTGGCCCCACACCTGGGCGCCAGCCTCGTTGAATGGACCTTGCGCAGCACCGGCGCTCCCCTCCTACGCCCACCCGCGCCACAAGCGCTGGAAAATGGCTTGCCAGGCAAGCTCGGCTGCTTCCCGTTGATCCCGTGGTCGAACCGAATCGCCCATGGCGGTTTCGATTGCCCCGGCGGCTGGCTCGCCCTGGAAGCCAACAGCCCCAACGATCCATTTCCGATCCATGGCAGTGCCTGGCAGCAGCCTTGGCAAGTCGCCGAACAGAGTGCCGGGGAAGTTTTGTTGCAACTCGACTGCCAAACCCCGTTTGCCTATTGCGCCAGCTTGCGGATCCGCCTCAGTGGCGGCCAACTGCAGATGGCGCTGCACGTCACCCACATGGCCGAACAGGCCGCCTGGCACGGGTTGGGTTTGCATCCGTATTTCCCGCGCACAGCCGATACACGCCTGCAAACCCGCGCCAGCGAAGTCTGGATGTGCGACGCCACGAAACTGCCAACGGAACTGAAGGATGTTCCCTCGGAGTGGGATTTCCAACACGCACGGTTACTGCCGGATACCCTCGTCGACAACGGCTTCGGTGGTTGGGATGGCCAGTGCCTGATCCAGCAACCAGACCTGGGTTATGAACTGGAATGCCGCGCCAGCGGCAGCGATTACTTCCTGCTGTACTGCCCCGTGGGGCTGGATTTTTTC
This sequence comes from Pseudomonas sp. R4-84, assembly GCF_054130985.1. Taxonomy (NCBI): domain Bacteria; kingdom Pseudomonadati; phylum Pseudomonadota; class Gammaproteobacteria; order Pseudomonadales; family Pseudomonadaceae; genus Pseudomonas; species Pseudomonas sp. R4-84. The sequence continues at coordinate 2,201,063 of NZ_CP096390.1, read as the reverse complement.
TGCATCGAACCGGTAAGTCACCCGGTCAATGCCCATCACCTGCCAGGACGGCCGGGGCTGCGTTTGCTGGAGCAAGGGCAATCGGTGGCGTTGGGGTTTTCGATGCAGTGCCGAGAGTTGTAAGGCGCGCCGATCCCCGTGGCGAGGGAGCTTGCTCCCGCTCGGCTGCGAAGCAGACGCCCTGGCTCAAGACCGTATGGGCCTGCTGCGCAGGCCAGCGGGAGCAAGCTCCCTCGCCACAAAAGCCCCCTGACCAGATCGCTACGCCCGCACCAGCATGAACACCGCCACCCCCAGGCAAACCCCGGCAAACCCCACCTGCAACGCCCGCGCCGGCACCTTCGCGCAGAACCGTCGCCCCAGGATCATCCCGACGATACTCGCCGCAATGAACGCCGCCCCAACCCGGTCGATGCTCACCCCGGCATGAAACGCGCCGACCACGCCAATCAACGAAACCAGGCTGATGACCATCAAGGACGTGGCGACGATGCCGCGCATCTGCACGTCGGTAAGTTGCTTGAATGCCGGCACGATCAAGAAACCGCCGCCCACGCCCAGCAAACCTGAGACCATTCCCGTGACCGCGCCCAATGCCGACAGCGTGGCGGTGCAGCGCGGTGTCCAGGCCAGCCGCCCGGTCTGGCGATCGAGCATGCAATTCTTTTGGCCCCAGCTGGCCGCGCCGTGATCGCTGGGGCCCGGCTGCGAGGTTTCCCGGCGCAGCATGCGCGCCGCCACCAGCACCATCAGCAGGCTGAACAGGACCATCAGGATTTTTTCCGAAAGCTGGTGGGCGAAGTAAATGCCCACTGGCGAGAACACAGCGCCCAGCAAGGCGATTAACAGCGCCGCGCGGTAACGCACCAGGCCATGGCGCAAGCCATCGATGGCGCCCACCGCCGCCGCGCTGCCCACCGCGAACAGTGCCACCGGCGCGGCCTGGGTCATGCTCCAGCCCAGGCCCAACACCAGGGCCGGGACGGCCAGGATACCCCCGCCCGCCCCCGTCAGGCCAAGAACCAGGCCCATCACCACACCGAAAAAACCTGCCAGTAACATAAGGGTCTCTCAAGCCGCGCACGTCTGTTGTCAGGCGTGATCGCATTTGCAGGACGCGGTGGCCCTCACTTAAGCTGCGGACCATATGTCGTAAATCTTGCGCATTGCAACCGCTTCTTCTTGCACAGGTCCGCTGCCATGCCCGCGCAGATCCAAAGCTTCCTCGATCCCGCTTCAAAGACCTACACCTACGTGGTTTACGAACACGACGGCGGGCAATGCGCGGTGGTCGACCCGGTGCTCGACTACGATCCGGCATCGGGCCGCAGCGGTACCGCACAGGCTGATCGAGTGATCGCTTATGTGCGCGAACATCAATTGACGGTGCAATGGCTGTTGGAAACCCATGCCCATGCTGATCACCTGTCCGCCGCACCTTACCTGCGTCGCGAACTGGGCGGCAAGATCGCCATTGGCGAGTCCATCGGCCAGGTGCAGAACGTGTTCAAGTCCCTGTTCAACCTGGAACCACACTTCGCCGTCGACGGTTCGCAGTTCGACCACCTGTTCGCGGCCGACGAGTCCTTCCTGATCGGCAATCTCGAGGCCACTGCGCTGCACGTGCCCGGTCACACCCCGGCGGACATGGCCTACCTGATCGATGGCGACGTGATCCTGGTGGGCGACACGCTGTTCATGCCGGACGTGGGCACCGCCCGTTGCGACTTCCCGGGCGGCAATGCCCGTCAGCTTTACGCCTCGATTCGCAAGTTGCTGGCCTTTCCCGCCAGTGTGCGGCTTTACGTGTGCCACGACTATCCGCCGGAAGGACGCGAGCCCCAATGCATGAGCACCGTGGGTGAGCAGCGCCAGTACAACATCCACGTACGCGATGGCATCGATGAGGCGTCGTTCGTGACCATGCGTACCCAGCGCGACAAGACACTGGGCATGCCGACGCTGCTGTTGCCGGCGATCCAAGTGAACGTGCGGGCGGGCCACCTGCCGCCGGCGGAGGGCAATGGTGTGACGTACCTGAAGATTCCCCTTAATCAGCTATGAAATGCTGTCCATCAGGCAGCAGAGGGACCGCACAACGGATGCCTTAGACCACTGGTCGGCACTGTTATTTCTGTCAGGTGTCAGCCTCATGATTTGTATCTATTTTCCTGTATGACAAAACAGGAGGCATTTTATGAAACCCTCATCGACACAAATATCTAATAACTTCCTTTGCTCTGGCTCCGAGTGGCGGATGGCAATCATCCTCCGGGTTGCATTCGGTCTTCTATTTTCAATGTCATTGTTCTTTCAAAGCAACGTTCAGGCAGCGGTAGTTGCCGGAGGCATGGCTAAGATAGACCGTAACTTTATGTCGACGACCAATGGTTACAACGACATCGAGTTTTCCATTATCATCACAAAAGAACCCGGATTCAATGGACACACTTATTGGGGCCATCGATTCTTCTTCAAGAACGGTGAGGGCGGTCATATGGGTCTACAGGCCCGCACAGCCAATGAGAGGCTGCTGATTTTCTCGGTCTCGAAAGCCACCGGCTGGAAACATACCACAGCCTCCAATTGCGTTTTTATTTCTCACGAAGGCAATGGCGTTCAATGCTGGATAACCTATCCCTGGAAGGCGGGCGTGAACTATAAATTGCGTGTATCGGCTACCGCGCCTGACCAATGGAGCGCAACCATCACAGATACCTCGAGTGGCGTTTCAACTGCGGTAGCAACTGTCGAAGTCCCCGTCCAGTGGAACGGCTTATCCGAACAAGTGACTGATTTCCTGGAGGACTATGCCCAAGGAGCACAGGCCAGGCCATCCTGCCAATCGGTGCCTTCCACCTCTGCTCTTTTCTACCCTCCACGAGCGAATTCAGGCACCGTCGCGCCACTCGGCTCCACACCCACCACCTATGGTCTCTGCCAAGGAATCGCTTATTCATCTTGTAGCAACGATGGGGTCTGCACCGCCTCGGCAAATCATGCCTCGTCGCCGGAACCGGTCGTATCGAAAAAAGTAATGGAAGTCATCGGATCACGCTGCATGTCCTCCGTCTGGACGCTCAATTTCGTTCCGAAAAATGGTGATGGGAATATACCGCGTGCGGAGGGCAACATTAAATATGATGTGTCCGACACCGATTATGCGCCGTTGGTCACGCTACCCACGGAAGCATGCAAAGGCGTCAAGATCGTGCTGAGTAGTCGTACCCAAAAAACAGTAAAACTTTTATTGGGCAATACTAATGCAGGTAAAGATTCGATCATGTTATTGAACGGAGACCAATTCGAGTTTGTCTTCGATCCGGCCATTCAGAAATGGAAAGCATCCAAGCTACCAGTCCGATAGTTACCCTGTGACTCGTCTGATCTCAGAAATGACCTGAAGTAGATTGTAAAGCAATTCACTAAGTGTCTGAGTCAAAGCTGGGCTTATCCGAAAATCCGATGCCAGACCTCTGGTATCGGATTTGTTATGTCTGTTCAACAGGACCTGCTCGACCTCAGCGACCTATCACCTCTGAGCACCTTCACCCATTATGAAAGCAGATTGAGACTTTCAGGCCGCTCGCCGCCGCGAACGCTGCCTAAGTCGCTAACGTCATGCCATTGGCCGGCAACGGCAACGCAGTCTTGTAGCGCACCTGCTTGAGCGCAAAGCTGGAGCGGATGTTCGCCACGCCCGGGACCTTGGTCAAAAAGTCCATCATGAACCGCTCCAGCGACTGAATGGTCGGCACCAACACACGGATCAGGTAATCAGGATCGCCGGCCATCAGGTAGCACTCCATGACCTCCGGCCGGTCGGAGATGGCCTCCTCGAAGTGCTGCAACGCCTCTTCCACCTGCTTCTCCAGGCTGACATGGATAAACACGTTGACGTGCAACCCCAGCAAGTCGGCGTCCAGCAGCGTGACCTGCTCGCGGATCACCCCAAGCTCTTCCATGGCTCGGACGCGGTTGAAGCATGGCGTCGGTGACAGATTGACCGAGCGAGCGAGATCGGCGTTGGTGATCCGGGCGTTGTCCTGAAGGCTGTTCAGAATGCCGATATCGGTGCGATCCAATTTGCGCATGAGGCAAAATTTCCTGTTTTTTATCGTTGTGCAGATTTTTTATCTGCAAATGATCTGAACAGCAAGGCAACAGAGAAAAATATTCTTCTTCGTCGAGCCTATGATTGTTGTAGGACAATTTCCCACCTACCCAGGGAAATTCGTCAGCTAGCGCGCCCACTACAAGAAATTCACAAGATCGAGCGTAGAAAGCCATGAACCCAGCGTACGAACCGCTACGCCTGCACGTCCCAGAACCCTCGGGCCGTCCCGGCTGCAAGACCGACTTTTCCTATCTGCATCTGTCCGATGCCGGCACGGTGCGCAAACCTCCCATCGACGTCGAACCCGCCGACACCGCTGACCTGGCCCGCAGCCTGATCCGCGTGCTCGATGACCAGGGCAATGCCTTGGGCGAGTGGGCTGCGGACATCCCCGTCGAGATCCTGCGCAAGGGCATGCGGGCCATGCTCAAGACGCGCATCTACGACAACCGCATGGTCGTCGCCCAGCGCCAGAAAAAAATGTCGTTCTACATGCAAAGCCTTGGCGAAGAAGCCATCGGCAGCGCCCAGGCCTTGGCATTGAACATTGACGACATGTGCTTCCCCACCTACCGCCAGCAAAGCATCCTGATGGCCCGGGAAGTGCCGCTGGTGGACCTGATCTGCCAACTGCTGTCCAACGAGCGCGACCCGCTCAAAGGCCGGCAATTGCCGATCATGTATTCGGTCAAGGACGCCGGCTTCTTCACCATTTCCGGTAACCTCGCCACGCAATTCATCCAGGGCGTGGGCTGGGGCATGGCTTCGGCGATCAAGGGCGATACCAAGATCGCCTCGGCCTGGATCGGTGACGGCGCCACCGCCGAATCGGACTTCCACACCGCCCTGACCTTCGCCCACGTCTACCGCGCCCCGGTGATTCTCAACGTGGTCAACAACCAGTGGGCGATTTCCACCTTCCAGGCCATTGCCGGCGGTGAAGCCACCACCTTCGCCGGGCGCGGCGTCGGCTGCGGCATCGCCTCCCTTCGCGTCGATGGCAACGATTTCATGGCGGTCTACGCCGCTTCGCGCTGGGCCGCTGAACGCGCCCGCCGCAACCTCGGCCCGGCGCTGATCGAATGGGTCACCTACCGCGCCGGCCCGCACTCCACTTCCGACGATCCTTCCAAATACCGCCCCGCCGATGACTGGAGCCATTTCCCCCTGGGCGATCCAATCGCCCGCCTCAAGCAGCACATGGTGAAGATCGGCCAGTGGTCCGAAGAAGAGCACGCGGCCGTCACCGCCGAACTCGAAGCCGAGGTGATCGCCGCGCAGAAAGAAGCCGAGCAGTACGGCACCCTCGCCGGCGGGCAGATTCCAAGCGCCGCGACCATGTTCGAAGACGTCTACAAAGAGATGCCGGAGCACTTGAAGCGCCAGCGTCAGCAGTTGGGGATCTGACATGAACGATCACAACAACAATATTGCGTTGGACACCGCCATGACCACTACCACCATGACCATGATCCAGGCTCTGCGCTCGGCCATGGACGTGATGCTTGAGCGCGACGATAACGTCGTGGTGTTCGGCCAGGACGTGGGCTATTTCGGTGGCGTGTTCCGCTGCACCGAAGGCCTGCAGAACAAGTACGGCACTTCACGGGTGTTCGACGCACCGATTTCCGAAAGCGGCATCGTCGGCGTGGCGGTGGGCATGGGCGCCTACGGGCTGCGGCCGGTGGCCGAGATCCAGTTCGCCGACTACGTCTACCCGGCGTCGGACCAGATCATTTCCGAAGCGGCGCGCCTGCGCTATCGCTCGGCCGGCGAGTTCACCGCGCCGATGACCCTGCGCATGCCCTGCGGCGGCGGGATCTATGGCGGCCAGACCCACAGCCAGAGCATCGAGGCGATGTTCACCCAGGTCTGTGGCCTGCGCACCGTCATGCCGTCCAACCCCTACGACGCCAAGGGTCTGCTGATCGCCTCCATCGAGAACGATGACCCGGTGATCTTCCTCGAACCCAAGCGCCTGTATAACGGCCCGTTCGACGGCCACCATGACCGCCCTGTAACGCCATGGTCCAAGCATCCGCAGGCGCAAGTGCCGGACGGTTACTACACCGTGCCACTGGACGTCGCCGCCATCACCCGTCCGGGCAAGGACGTGACGGTGCTCACCTACGGCACCACGGTCTATGTCTCCCAAGTGGCGGCCGAAGAGACCGGCATCGACGCGGAAGTCATCGACCTGCGTAGCCTCTGGCCGTTGGACCTGGACACCATTGTCAAATCGGTGAAGAAAACCGGCCGTTGCGTGGTTGTCCACGAAGCCACCCGCACCTGCGGTTTCGGCGCAGAGCTGGTCTCGCTGGTGCAGGAACACTGCTTCCACCACCTGGAAGCGCCCATCGAGCGTGTCACCGGTTGGGACACCCCCTACCCGCATGCGCAGGAGTGGGCGTATTTCCCTGGGCCGTCCCGTGTGGGCGCGGCGTTGAAACGGGTCATGGAGGTCTGAATGGGCACGCACGTTATCAAGATGCCGGACATCGGCGAAGGCATCGCGGAAGTTGAGTTGTCGGTGTGGCACGTCAAGGTGGGCGACATGGTCGTCGAGGACCAGGTACTGGCCGACGTCATGACCGACAAAGCGATGGTGGATATCCCCTCGCCAGTGCATGGCCGGGTCATCGCCCTGGGTGGCGAGCCGGGTGAAGTCATGGCGGTGGGCAGCGAGCTGATCCGCATTGAAGTGGAAGGTGCGGGCAACCTGAAGGAGTCCTCGCAACCGGCTCCGGCTCCGGTTGCTGCTGCTGCGCAAGCACCGAAGCCAGCGCCAGTGGCAACGCCTGAACCGGTGATGGCAAAAACCGCCGCACCCCGCTGCACCCCGCAAGCCCCAGTGGCACGTGACCCCGACGAGCGCCCACTGGCCTCGCCGGCCGTGCGCAAGCACGCATTGGACCTCGGTATCCAGCTGCGCCTGGTCCAGGGCAGCGGCCCTGCCGGGCGTATTTTGCATGAAGACCTGGAAGCCTATCTGGCCCAGGGTCCCTCGACCCAGGCCAAGGGCGGTTCGGGTTACGCCGAACGCCATGACGAGCAGCAGATCCCGGTGATCGGCATGCGCCGCAAGATTGCCCAGCGCATGCAGGAAGCAACTCAACGCGCCGCCCATTTCAGCTACGTCGAGGAAATCGACGTCACCGCGCTGGAAGAGCTGCGGGTTCATCTGAACGAAAAACACGGCGCCAGTCGCGGCAAGCTGACCTTGCTCCCCTTCCTCGTCCGCGCGTTGGTCGTGGCCCTGCGCGACTTCCCGCAGATGAACGCCCGTTATGACGACGAAGCCCAGGTCATCCATCGCTGCGGCGCAGTGCATGTCGGCGTTGCGACCCAGAGCGATGTCGGCCTGATGGTGCCCGTGGTGCGTCACGCCGAAGCCCGCAGCCTGTGGGACAGCGCGGCGGAGATTTCGCGCCTGGCCACGGCCGCCCGCAATGGCAAGGCCAGTCGCGATGAGCTCTCCGGCTCGACCATCACCCTGACCAGCCTCGGCGCACTCGGCGGCATTGTCAGCACACCGGTGCTGAACCTGCCGGAAGTGGCGATCGTCGGCGTGAACAAGATCGTCGAGCGGCCTGTGGTGATCAAGGGCCAGATCGTGGTCCGCAAGATGATGAACCTCTCCAGTTCCTTCGATCACCGGGTGGTCGACGGCATGGACGCGGCGCAATTTATCCAGGCCCTGCGCGGCTTGCTCGAACAACCTGCCACCCTGTTTGTGGAGTAGGCGATGCAGACTTTGAACACCAAGTTGCTGATCATCGGCGGCGGTCCCTGCGGCTACGTTGCGGCGATTCGCGCCGGCCAGCTGGGCATTGAAACGATCCTGGTGGAGGGCCAGGCGTTGGGCGGTACCTGCCTGAACATCGGCTGTATCCCGTCCAAGGCATTGATCCATGTGGCCGAGCAGTTTCACCAGACTCACCACCACAGCCAGGGCTCGGCCTTGGGTATCACCGTGTCGGCGCCAACCCTTGACATCGGCAAGAGCGTGGAATGGAAGGACGGCATTGTCGACCGCCTGACCACTGGTGTCGCCGCGTTGCTGAAGAAGAACAAGGTCCAGGTCATCCACGGCTGGGCCAGGGTCATCGACGGCAAGACCGTCGAGGTCGGCGACACGCGCATCCAGTGCGAGCACCTGCTGCTGGCTACCGGCTCGAAAAGCGTAGAACTGCCCATGCTGCCGATTGGAGGGCCGATCATCTCGTCCACTGAAGCCCTCGCCCCCACCTCGGTGCCCAAGCACCTGGTAGTGGTCGGCGGTGGTTATATCGGCCTGGAGCTGGGCATCGCCTATCGCAAGCTCGGCGCGCAAGTCAGCGTGGTCGAGGCCCAGGAGCGGATCCTGCCGGCCTACGACGGCGAACTGACCCAACCGGTACACGAGGCGCTCAAGCAGTTGGGCGTGAGGCTGTACCTCAAGCACAGCGTCGAAGGTTTCGATGCCCAGGGCAGCACTTTGCAGGTGCGTGATCCCAACGGCGACACGTTAAACCTGGACACTGACCGGGTGCTGGTGGCGGTTGGACGCAAACCCAACACCCAAGGCTGGAACCTTGAAGCCCTGGACCTGGCGATGAACGGCTCGGCGGTGAAGATCGACAACCATTGCCAGACCAGCATGCGCAACGTCTGGGCCATCGGCGACCTGAGCGGCGAACCGATGCTCGCCCACCGGGCCATGGCCCAGGGCGAGATGGTCGCCGAGCTGATCGCCGGCCAGCATCGCGAATTCAACCCGACGGCCATCGCGGCGGTGTGCTTCACCGATCCGGAAGTCGTCGTTGTAGGCAAGACGCCGGACGAGGCCAAGGCTGCCGGGCTCGATTGCATCGTGTCGAGCTTCCCGTTCGCCGCGAACGGCCGGGCGATGACCTTGGAATCGAAAAGCGGTTTCGTGCGCGTCGTGGCGCGCCGGGACAATCACTTGATCGTCGGCTGGCAAGCGGTTGGCGTGGGGGTGTCGGAGCTGTCCACCGCGTTCGGCCAGTCCCTGGAAATGGGCGCGCGCCTGGAAGATATCGCCGGCACTATCCACGCCCATCCGACGCTGGGCGAAGCGGTGCAGGAAGCGGCGTTGCGGGCGTTGGGGCATGCGTTGCATTGTTAACGGCAGTTATACCGTGGCGAGGGAGCTTGCTCCCGCTGGGCCGCGAAGCGGCCCTGAATCTGGCGACGGGTTTATTCAGTCACACCGCGTCTAACGGGTTACGACTGCTTCGCAGCCGAGCGGGAGCAAGCTCCCTCGCCACGGGGGAGTCGGCTGGAAATATCTCCTGCTCCTCATCGAGCAAGCTGCGAAACACCCCCGGAATGAAGTATTGTTGTCCCCATTCAAAACGTCAGAAGCTTGAACCGTTTCGACGGTTGTCAGGAAATAGAGGGTGTCATGGGTAACGAGAGCATCAATTGGGACAAACTGGGCTTTGACTACATCAAGACCGACAAGCGCTACCTGTCGCATTGGCGCGATGGCGCCTGGGACGCGGGCACCCTGACCGACGACAACGTGCTGCACATCAGCGAGGGCTCCACCGCCCTGCACTACGGTCAGCAATGCTTCGAAGGCTTGAAGGCCTATCGCTGCAAGGACGGTTCGATCAACCTGTTCCGTCCGGACCAGAACGCCGCCCGCATGCAGCGCAGCTGCGCCCGCCTGCTGATGCCGCATGTCGACACCGAGCAGTTCGTAGAAGCCTGCAAGCAAGTGGTCCGCGCCAACGAGCGCTTCATCCCGCCGTACGGCACTGGCGGCGCGCTGTACCTGCGCCCGTTCGTGATTGGCGTGGGTGACAACATCGGCGTGCGCACCGCGCCCGAGTTCATCTTCTCGATCTTCTGCATCCCGGTCGGCGCCTACTTCAAGGGCGGCCTGACCCCGCACAACTTCCTGATCTCCAGCTTCGACCGCGCTGCCCCACAGGGCACCGGCGCGGCCAAGGTCGGCGGCAACTACGCCGCGAGCCTGATGCCCGGTTCCCAGGCCAAGAAGGCCAGCTTCGCCGACTGCATCTATCTGGATCCGCTGACCCATTCGAAAATCGAAGAAGTCGGCTCGGCCAACTTTTTTGGCATTACCCACGACAACAAATTCATCACCCCCAACTCCCCTTCGGTCCTGCCGGGCATCACCCGCCTGTCGCTGATCGAACTGGCGAAATCGCGCCTGGGCCTGGAAGTGATCGAAGGCGACGTGTTCATCGACAAGCTGTCGGATTTCAAGGAAGCCGGCGCCTGCGGTACCGCTGCGGTGATCACGCCGATTGGCGGCATCAGCTACAAGGACAAGCTGCACGTGTTCCACAGCGAAACCGAAGTCGGCCCGATCACTCAGAAGCTCTACAAAGAGCTGACCGGCGTGCAGACCGGCGACGTGGAAGCGCCCGCGGGTTGGATCGTCAAGGTTTGATCCAAGCCCCTCTGGGCAGGTGAATTTTTTCAGTAAAAAAGCCCACCCCTGTCATAGCAAGGGTGGGCTTTTATGCATCTGCGTTCAGTTACTCTTGCCGCAATACCGGCGATCGCCCCCAACGCTGGCGAAACCAACCGTAACCGCTTACCAGCAAGATCCCACTCAAAACCAGCGCAGCGCCAACAATAAAGTTCGGCTCCAGCGGCTCATCCAGCAACCAGACGCCAAACCCGATGCCGAACAGGGGCGTCATGAACGACAGCACCCCCAATTGCGACGCCAGATACCGGCGTAGCAGCGAAAACCAGATCAGGAAGCTGGCGAAGGACACCAGCAACACCTGGAACGCCATGCTCGCAATAAGAGATGGCGTGGGGTTGATTGTCGTTTGCCCCAGCGCTGCCGACATGCCGATCAGCAGCACCCCGGCGCCCACCAACTGGTACAGCAGCGTCTGGCTGGCCGGCAGGTCCGTCAGCCGCGAACAGCGTACCGTCACGGTGGTCGCGCCCCACAGCGCGCCGGCCAGCAAGCCCATGCCATCGCCGAGCAACGAACTGCCGTTCGCCGCGCCCGAACCGCCGCTAAAGGCGACCACAATGCCGCCGAAGGCAACGGCGATGCCCAGCCATTGCGCCGGTTTGAGACGCTCGCTTGGCAACTTCCAGTGCAAACCGAGGGCGGCGAACATCGGTGCGGTGTAGAGGAAAATCACCATGTGCGAAGCCGTCGTGTGGCGCAGGCCCTCACCCACCATCACGAACTCCAGGGCGAACAACAACCCCACCAACAGGCCCGGGCGCCAACTGCCGTCGGTCAGGGACAGGCGTTCACCGCGCGCCAGCACCAACAGCCAGACCAGTACCGCGGCGATGGCCGAGCGCACCCCCAGTTGCAACATCGGCGCCATGTCGGCGGCGCCGGCCTTGATCGCGACTTGCTGGAAACCCCAGATGGCACAGAGGCCGGTCATCAGGGCGATGACCTGGCCATCCAGGGCACGGCGGGTGGTCATGGAAAGGTCCTCGGGCAGAAAAGAGATGAAAGGATTGTCTGCCTGACACCTTTGCTGGATATAGTGAAAACCCGACAAGCCATCCCGGTAATCCGCCATTGCGGTCGATATGCAGCCACCAGCCCAACACCTGAAGATTCCTCCGTTCGACGCGGCGCTACCCTCGGCGATTTTCTTCCGCAGCGCCTGCATGCCGGCCCACGCCACGTATCCCCGGCACCGGCATGCCTGGGGAGAGTTCGTCTATTCCTACAGTGGCGTGATGGAAATCGAAATCGCCCAGCACCATTACCTGGCGCCCCCGCAATACGGCATCTGGCTGCCGCCGGACATGGAACACGTGGGCTTCAATCGGCATGAAGCCTGCCATTGCTCGTTGTACCTGGCGGCCGAGCTGTGCGGTGCGCTGCCAGCCGTCCCCTGCGCGCTGACCCTGAGCCCGCTGATCCGCGCGTTGCTGGAAGAACTGCGCAGCGACCCGCCGAGCCAGCCACAGACGCCCGAACAGCAGCGCTTGTTGCAAGTGCTGGTGGACAAGCTGACGCAGGCGCCCCACGTCGGCAGTTACCTGCCCTCTTCGGATGATCCGCTGCTGGGTCCGGTGTTGCGGGCCTTGGAGGCCAATCCCAGCGACCCGCGCTCCTTGCCGCAACTGGCTCGCGCCGCCAACACCACCGAGCGCACACTGATGCGCCGGGCCCAGCGGGACCTGGGCATGTCCTTGGTGGAATGGCGCCAGCGCCTGAAAGTCATCGAGGCCCTGGCCCTGCTCGAACGTGGTCAGAGCGTGGAAACCATTGGCCTGGACCTGGGCTACAGCAGCGCCTCGGCGTTCATCAGCATGTTCCGCAAAATGATGGGCACCACGCCGGATGAATATCGGCGCCGCCATATGACTGCATGAATGAGCGGCCGCCTTCGCGAGCAGGCTCGCTCCCACAGGAAATCTCGGGTGGTCTTGAGTGTTGTGCTCAGCGCAAGTCCATTGTGGGAGCGAGCCTGCTCGCGATGGCGGTGGGTCAGCTTGCACAAGGATTGAATGCGCCGCCGTCATCGCGGGCGAGCCCGCTCCCACAGTTGATCTCGGGTGGTCTTGAGTGTTGTGTTCAGCGCAAATCCACTGTGGGAGCGAGCCTGCTCGCGATGGCGGTGGGTCAGCTTGCACAAGGATTGAATGCGCCGCCGTCATCGCGGGCGAGCCCGCTCCCACAGTTGATCTCGGGTGGTCTTGAGTGTTGTGTTCAGCGCAAATCCACTGTGGGAGCGAGCCTGCTCGCGATGGCGGTGGGTCAGCTTGCAAAAGGATTGAATGAGACGCCGCCATCGCGAGCAGGCTCGCTCCCACAGGAAATCTCGGGTGGTCTTGAGTGTTGAGTTCAGCGCAAGTCCATTGTGGGAGCGAGCTTGCTCGCGATGGCGCCAGTCGATATGGCATCGAATTCCGCATCGATCCCAAACCGCCCTGCCATTTCCTTGCGGCCGCTGGCCGTCAACCCCAGCGCCCGGCTGTCCAGGTCCTGGACCAGCCATTTACGCTTGATCGCCAGTTGCAGCAACGCCGCCCCCAAGGCACCGCCCAGGTGCGGCCGGCGCATGCTCCAGTCCAGGCATGGGCAGGCGAAACGGCGTCGTTGGGCCGTCAATGCCTGCACATCGATACCCAAGCCTTCGAACAGCGCCTCACCCGTTTCACTCAGCCGATACCCTTGGCCGTCCACCTCGACCAGCCACCCGGCTTCGAGCAAGCGGTCGTGCAGCCGCACCGCTAGGGTGCCCGCCATATGGTCGTAACAGGTGCGAGCAAACTGCAGGCGATCCGGCGTACGTGGGGTGAAGGTCGGCGCGGCGTCCTGGCCAATCACCATCAACGCCTCGAGGGCAGCGGCTACGCGTTTGTCGGCGAGGCTGTAATAACGATGACGGCCCTGCACATGCAAACGCACCAGCGCCGACTCCTTGAGCTTCGCCAGGTGGGCGCTGGCGGTGGAGGCACTGACATCGGCGATGCTTGCCAGCTCCGTGCTGGTGCGGGCGTGGCCATCCATCAGCGCGCAGAGCATTCGAGTGCGGGCCGGTTCGGCAATGGCCGCGGCTACCTGGGACACGCCCACATCGTGTTGCTCTGCGTTCATATTTCGCTCCCGGACGAATCAAGCCATGCGTCGACTGGAGATAGTAGCAGCACTCTCCCCGCACGAACGAGGCAACCATCATGGACCCGATCACCGCCGCGACACACGCCGATCCCTACCCATATTATTCGACCCTTCGCGCCAACGGCGGGCTGGACTTCGACCCACACTTGAATATCTGGGTCGCTAGCAGCGCCGAAGCGGTGTGCGCGGTCTTGCATCATCCCGACTGCCACGTGCGCCCCGCCCACGAGCCGGTGCCGAAGGCGATTGCCGAGGGGCCTGCCGGCCGAGTGTTCGGGCGCTTGATGCGGATGAACGAAGGTGAACGACAACGCTGCCCGAGGGCGGCCATCGCGCCGAGGTTGCAGGACATCGATCCCCGCCACCTCGAGGCGCTGGTGAAGGCGCGCTTGCTCAGGCATGGCGCCGAAGGCGTGCGCCAGGCGCAGTTCAGCGGCCCGGTCAGCGTGGTGGCGCAACTGCTGGGTTTCAATCCGACGGACAGTCACCTGATCAGCGAGCTGACGGGTGATTTCGTCGCCTGCCTGTCGCCCCTGAGCCAAGCTCCACAACGGGAGGCCGCCCACCGGGCCAGCGAGCAACTGGCAAGGCTTTTCCAGGAGCGGATCGTCGCGCGAGACAGTCAGTTATTGAACAGCATCTGCCAGGGCTTCGAAGACGCCGACCCAGACAGCCGGACCGCCAACCTGATCGGCTTGCTTTCGCAAACCCATGAGGCCACCGCAGGCCTGATCGGTAACGCATTGTTGGCGTTGATCCGTGATCCCGCGCTACATCAAGTGCTCCGGGACGACCCCACGCAGATCAACTCATTATTGGCCGAAGTCCAACGTTTCGACCCAGCCGTGCAGAACACCCGACGCTTCATCGCCGCGCCCTGCGAAATCCTTGGCGCTGCGCTGTCCCAGGGAGACGCAGTCCTGGTGCTGCTAGCCGCGGCCAACCGCGACCCGCAGCTCAACCCAGCGCCCGATACCCTGCTGTTGGATCGCCCGAATCGGCGCAGTTTCAGCTTCGGCAGCGGCCGCCACGAATGTCCAGGCCAGGCCCTGGCGATGGACATCGCCCGCGCATCCCTAGAGGCAATCCTGGAACGCACGCCGTGCCTGGATCAACTGGCCTGGCACTACCGCCCCTCGACCAACGGACGGATCCCGCTGTTCAGCGACCGGTCATGAACGAAGACGCCTCAATCGTCCCGCGTCAGGACTTCCAGCAACTCGATTTCAAAGCTGAGATTGGCGTTGGGCTTGATGTGGGCGCCCACGGACCGTTCACCGTAGGCCAGGTGCGCCGGTACCCAGAGTTTGCGCTTGCCGCCGACCTTCATGCCCATCAATCCGATATCCCAGCCCTTGATGACCCGGCCAGTGCCGATCACGCATTGGAAGGGTTTGCCCCGACTGTGGGATGAATCGAACTCTGTACCGTCTTCGAGGGTGCCGCGATATTGGGTGGTAATCAGCGCGCCTTTGACTACGCTTTTGCCGTCGCCCTCTTTTAAGTCGATGATTTGCAACTCGTCATTCATGGCGTTATTCCCGTGTGATCCAGGCGCGGGGTTTTCGCAGATATCTGCGCGACAGGCAACCTTTTGCGGCAAAGGGAACCGCAACGGCCACTTCGGTTCACATGGGTATCGACCCTGCATTTCAGATAAG
Source organism: Pseudomonas sp. R4-84 (assembly GCF_054130985.1). NCBI lineage: Bacteria > Pseudomonadati > Pseudomonadota > Gammaproteobacteria > Pseudomonadales > Pseudomonadaceae > Pseudomonas > Pseudomonas sp. R4-84. The sequence continues at coordinate 2,185,684 of NZ_CP096390.1, read as the reverse complement.
GATTTTCTGATGATCGACTCACGCCCGCTCCACGGCTTCATTCCGCCTTACATCCTCAACCGCATTATCGCCCATGGCTCCGAGCAGCAGCGTTCCAGCGCCCTCGGCACCCTGACTCATGTCAAGAACCTGCGCCACAACCCAGGCCCTCCCAGCAACCCACCCGCGTCCGCCAAGCTGCCCAAGCCCGGCAAGGCCGGCCAACCACAGCGCAGCATCCACGACGCCCAGAACGGCATGGAACTGCCAGGCCAACCGGTGCGCCTGGAGGGTCAATCGCCCAGTGGCGACCCGGCGGTGGACGAAGCGTACGACGCCCTCGGCGCGACCTATGACTTTTTCTGGAGGGTGCTGGAGCGTGACTCCATCGATAACAAGGGGTTTGCCCTGGTCGGCAGCGTGCATTACGGCCAGGACTACGAAAACGCCTTTTGGAACGGCGCGCAGATGGTGTTCGGCGACGGCGATGGCGAGATCTTCCAGCGCTTCACCCGCTCCCTCGACGTCGTGGCCCACGAGTTGGCCCACGGCGTCACCGAAAGCGAAGCGGGCTTGATCTATGCCAACCAGTCCGGCGCATTGAACGAATCGATTTCCGATGTGTTCGGGGTACTGGTCAAGCAATTCGTATTGGGCCAGACCGCCGAGCAGGCCGACTGGTTGATCGGCGCGGACCTGCTCACCGACAAGATCAACGGTGACGGTTTGCGCAGCATGTCCAACCCCGGCACCGCTTACGATGACCCGCTGCTGGGCAAGGATCCCCAGCCGGCGCACATGCGCGAGTTCGTCATCACCCGCGAGGACAACGGCGGCGTGCACATCAACTCCGGCATTCCCAACCGGGCCTTTTATCTGGTGGCGACCGCGCTGGGCGGATTCGCCTGGGAAAAGGCCGGGAAAATCTGGTATGACACCTTGTGCGACAGGCAACTGGCCAACGACGCGTCCTTCAGCGCGTTTGCTCGCCTGACCATTGAGCACGCCCGCCAGCGTTTCGGCGAACGGGAAGTCAAAGCCGTCCAGGACGGCTGGGCACAGGTGGGTGTCGACCTGAACGAGGAGAACGGATGAAAACCCTGCCAGACCTTGATGACAAAGCGGTCGTAAAGCTGTCGCGCCAGGGCGGCGTGGCAGCCATCCATGCCCTGACCCGGCCCCGGGAAATCGAGTTCGCCCAATGCGACATCGACCAACGCACGCGCATCTGCTCGGTGCTGGAGGGGTGCCTGCCGCTCACCTCTTCCAGCCCTGGCCGGGGCGACCAGCGTTATTTCCAGATCGAGGTGCGTTACCGGGCCAACGACCAGGACGACGAAATGGTGCTGCAAGTGCCCGAGGACCGGGCACCTGGCGAGTTGGTTCATCTGTGGGATAAAGGCGAAGTGCTTTAGTGCTTTAACGTGTCGCCGGGACGATCTTGACGATGGCGCCGGACACGGTTTCGATCAGCAGGTACTTATCGTCGATATGCACCCATTGCTGCTCTTCTGTCGGCTGCTCGAGCTTTTTCTGCTTCCAGTCTTTCATGGCCCTGTCCGAGCGCTGGTAGTCCGCCGGGACCCGGTCGTTTTCCACCAGCCGGCGGCCATTGCTTGGCGAATGCTCCAGGGCGTCTCCGGTTTTCTCGACGGCTTGCGCGACAGGCCCAAAGGCTCCGAGGCCGGCGATCAAGACGAGGCTGGCGATGAGGGTGGGTTTGCGCATAGAAGAACTCCAATTAATTCAAGGTACTGAATCTGGGACTTCGGCGACGGCGAATCATTCCTTTTACTGTTGCTTCTGAAGGCCCCATTCCCTTGTGCCGGCTATGGCATAGTGGCGAGCCTTGGCCCAACACCCGCCGGACGGACCCAACATGAGCACCACCACCTCTTCCCCAGCCCTCAAGGAAATCTTCAACAACGCCCGCCTGGAACACATCGCCACCGAAATGCGCGCGGTGTACCCGGCGTTCGATGCCAAGGCGTTCCTGGACATGGCCAACGATGGGCTGGCGCAGTTGTCGGTGATGCAGCGCATGGCGCGGGTCAGCGAGTGTCTGCATACGGTCTTGCCGCTGGATTACGAATCATCGCTGGAAGTACTGCGTGCCCTGGCGCCGCGGTTGAACAGCATGTTCGTGAGCATGTTCCTGCCGCACTACGTGGCGTCGTACGGTCGGCATGCCTTCGAAGCGTCCATGGACGCGCTCAAGTATTTCACCCGGTTCGGCTCCGCGGAATTCGCCGTGCGGCATTTCCTGCGCGATGACCTGGCAGGTACTTTAGAAGTGATGCATGAATGGGCACTGGACGCCAACGAGCACGTGCGCCGCCTCGCCAGCGAAGGCAGCCGCCCGCGCCTGCCCTGGTCATTCCATCTGGAGCCGATCCAGGCCAACCCGGAACTCGCCGCCGCCATCCTCGATGCGCTTAAGGCCGACGACAGCCTGTACGTGCGCAAATCCGTCGCCAACCACCTGAACGATGTGACCAAGCAGCATCCCGACTGGGTCCTTGACCGCATCGAAGGCTGGCCGCTCCAGGAGCGCCACACCGCCTGGATCGCCCGGCATGCCCTGCGCAGCCTGATCAAGCAAGGTAACCCCCGGGCGCTGGCGGTCATCGGAGCGGGAGGTAAGGCGCAGGTCGAGGTCTCGGATCTGCAAGTGCTGCCGGCGGTGATTCGCCTGGGCGAGCAGGTCACGTTGTCGTTCAAGGTGCAATCGACTTGTCCCGAGAACCAACGCTTGGTGATCGATTATGCGATCGATTACGTAAAAGCCTCGGGCGGTACGTCGGCCAAGGTGTTTAAACTCAGGACCTTCGACCTGCCCGCCCTGGCGTGCGCCAACCTCAGCCGCTCCCAGCACATCCGCGAGCTGACCACGCGCCGACACTATGAGGGCCGGCATGCGGTGCATGTGCTGATCAATGGCGAGCGGCTGGGCAGCACCGCGTTCGACATCGTCCCCTGAGCAATCGCCTCAGGCGATCGCCACGCGCGGGAATTGGCGGATGTTCTTGAGGAAATGCTCGGCCGGTTGCGGATGCCCCAGCAGATATCCTTGCAGTGAATCGCAGCCCAACTGCGTCAGGAAGTCCTGTTGTACATCGGTCTCCACCCCTTCGGCGACGATCCGCAGCCCCAGGGCCTGGCCGAGGGCGACGATGGCCGAGACGATGGCCGCGTCATCGCTGTCGTGCTCCAGGTCGCGCACGAAACCGCGATCGATCTTCAACTCGTTGGCCGGCAGGCGCTTGAGGTACATCAGGCTCGAATAGCCGGTGCCGAAGTCGTCGATGGACAGGTCCACGCCCATGTCCGACAGCTGTTGCAGCACCGTCATGCTCGCGTCCGCGTCGCTCATGGCAGTGGTCTCGGTGATTTCCAGCGTCAGGCTGTTGGCCGGCAAATGATGAGTTTCCAGCGCCTTGGCCACGCTCTGCACCAGGCCCGCATGGCAGAACTGCAAGGCCGAGAGATTCACCGCGATGCGCCAGTCGGTGTAGCCCAGCACGTACCATTCGCGCATCTGCCGGCAGGCTTCGTTGAGCACCCATTCGCCGATCGGAATGATCAACCCGGTCTTCTCCGCCAGGTCGATGAAGGTGTCGGGCATCAGCAGGCCCTGGGTTGGATGAGTCCAGCGCAGCAGCGCTTCGGCACCTACCGGACGGCCCTTCGCGGCGTCGAACTTGGGCTGGTAATGCAGGCTGAACTGCCGCTGCTCGACGGCGATGCGCAAGTCTTGCAGCAGTTGCAATTGCTTGCGGGCGTTGCTGTTCATCGAGGCGTCGAAGAAGCTGTAGCCGTTCTTGCCGGCGCCCTTGGCGTGATACATCGCCGCGTCCGCGTTCATCAACAGTTCATCGGCGCTCTGGCCGTTGCCCGGATAAAGCGAGATGCCGACACTGGCGGAGATCTGCAGGTCATGGTCGGCGACCCGGAACGTGCCGCCGATCAATGCAACCTGCCGAGCGGCCAGGCGCAGGGCGTCGTCCGGCTCGGCCAGTTGCACCAGCAGGACGAACTCGTCGCCACCGATCCGTGCGAGGGTGTCCTGGTTGCGCAGATCCTCGCGCAGGCGCAGGGCCACGTCCCGCAGCAACAGGTCGCCCATGTGATGGCCAAACGCGTCGTTCACCGGTTTGAAGCCATCCAGGTCAATGAACATCAAGGCGAAACACCCGCCCTGTTCCTGCACGCGGTGCATGGCTTGGCCAATGCGATCGGCCAGCAAAACACGGTTGGGCAATCCGGTCAGGGGGTCGTGCAGGGCCAGTTGAGTCAGCTCCCGGTTGGCCTGGGTCAGTGACCTGGCCAACTCCGCCGTACGCGCTTCAAGGCGTGCGTCGAGGATGGAAGTCAGCAAGGTAATCGCCAGGATTGCCAGGGTGGTAATCAGCACCACATTGTCCAGCCCCTTGCCGCTCAAGCCATCCAGGGCCCCGCAGAAACTGCCTTCGCGGAACTGCGCCGCGGCCATGCCGGTGTAGTGCATGCCGACGATGGCGACGCCCATCACCACGGCGGCGCCGGCACGAGCCAGGCGTACGTGAGGCGTATTCTGGCGAAGATGAAAGGCGATCCATAACGCCGCCGCACACGCTACGACGGCAATCAACAACGAAGCCCCGAACAGCGTCGGGTCGTAATCGATGCCCGGTTGCATCCGCAACGCGGCCATGCCGGTGTAATGCATGGCACTGATGCCGGTACCCATCACCAACGCGCCGAACGCCAAATGCCAGGCGCGCAGTTGTGGCTGGCTGACCAACCACAGCGCAAAGCCGCTGGAAAGGACGGCAATCAGCAAAGACAGCGCAGTGATCGCCAAATCGTAGCCAAGCTCTACCGGCAAGGTGAAAGCGAGCATGCCGATGAAATGCATGGACCAGATGCCCACCCCCATCGCCAACGCACCACCGGCCATCCAGAAGTGAACGGCACGCCCCTGAGCGGTGGCGATACGCCCGGCCAGATCCAGCGCGGTGTAGGACGCCAGGATTGCAACAAACAGGGAAAACGAAACGAGAGCGGGTGAATAGCTGCCGATGAGCATGGGTTTTTTCTCGTGACCTTAAGGCCGTACTGCTTCCATGCCCGGTTGAAAGTTGGCGATTCTACACAGTCGCTACAGAAGTGCATCAAAAAGCCATCATACAAAAAATATTTGCGACGAAAGACACTGGGCTCCCCTGTAGCGGCCCTTATCCGCAGGGCGTCGTCCACCGGCCCATGTGGAATCAAGCTTGCTCGCGATGCGGTGCCCGGCACAAACAACCACCTGAGCCGGAACCGATTCGGCTAAGCTCTTCAGTTCCCCCCCAGGAGCAGCCGGCATGACCCTAGCGGATACCAAAGCCACAACCACCGCTTTACTCGTGATTGACATCCAGAACGACTTCATCCCTGGCGGCCAACTGGCCGTGCCGGGTGGCGACGAAATCGTGCCGCTGGTCAACCGACTCGGCCGTTCGTTCCTGAACGTCGTCTGCGCCCAGGACTGGCACCCCGCCGGGCACGCCTCGTTCGCCTCCAGCCATGAAGACAAGCAACCCTTCGACCTCATCCAGCTCCCCTACGGCGAACAAAAGCTCTGGCCCGATCACTGTGTCCAGGATACCCCGGGCGCCGCGCTGCACCCTGACCTCGACTTGCCTCATGCCCAATTGGTCATTCGCAAGGGGTGCAACCCGGCCATCGACAGTTACTCAGCCTTCATGGAAGCCGACCGCCAGACCCCGACCGGCCTGACCGGCTACTTCAAGGAACGCGGCATCGACACGGTGTACATGGTCGGATTGGCCCTGGACTTCTGCGTGATGTACTCGGCGCTGGACGCACGAATGGCTGGCTTCAACGCGATCGTCGTTCTGGACGCTTGCCGGGGCATCGATATCGACGGTTCGATGGACGCGGCCATGCGGCGCATGCAGGAGGCCGGCGTGCGGCTGATTCAATCCAGCGACATCGCCAGCCCGGCGTTTGCCGGATGACTGTTACTACCCGTATTCCCTTGTCACAGTGAGTTCCCATGCCCCGCCTCACCCGCACTCACCCGCGCCTTTCCTGGGCCACGATCATTGGCCTGGCCGCGGGTTTGTCGATTCCCGCTGACTCGGTCATCGGCAAGATCCTGATCGGCTGGAACGTCGGGGTCTGGACTTATCTGCTGTTGATGTTCTGGCTCACGGTGCGAGCCAAGGCACCGGACGTGAAGCGCATCGCCGAAATGGAAGACGAAAACGCCGGGCTCGTGTTGTTGATGGTTTGCATCGCAGCCTTGGCCAGCCTGGCGACCATCACCTTTGAACTGGCCGGAAGCCGCGACCTGCAAACGGCCGGCAAGTGGCTGCACTATGGCGCGACCGCGTTGACCGTGATCGGCTCATGGTTGCTGATCGGAGTGATCTTCAGCGTTCATTACGCCCGGTTGTATTACACCTGGAACGGCAAGGAGCCGGCGCTGCGTTTTGCCGAAGGCCTGGCCACACCCAATTACTGGGATTTCCTGTACTTCTCGTTCACCATCGGCGTGGCGGTGCAGACCTCGGACGTGGGGGTTGCCACGCGGCAGTTGCGCAAGATCGTGTTGGCGCAGTCGTTGATCGGTTTTGTGTTCAATACGGCGATATTGGGGTTTTCGATCAATATTGCGGCGGGGTTGTTTGGATGACTGTATGGGGCCACTTCGTGGCCCAGCGGGAGCAAGCCCCCTCGCCACAGAAGCCATCAGGAAGGTGTGGGGAGCAATAACTTGAACCGTGCCCCGCCTAGCGGCGAGGCCTCGACGGTCAGGGTGCCGCCCTGGGCTTGCAGGGCACGGCGGCTGATCGCCAGGCCGAGGCCGAAGCCGCCCGTGGCCCGGTCGCGACTGCGGTCCAGGCGGTAGAACGGCTCGAAGACGCGCTCGCGCTCGCTGTCGGGAATGCCGATGCCGTCATCGTCGACCCAGATCTCACAGCCTTGCTCGCTCACCAGCACACCGACCTGGATGCGCTTTTCGCAGTAGCGCATCGCATTGCGCAGCAAGTTCTGCAAAGCCCGGGCGGTGAGGCGCGGGTCCAGCACAAAACGCTCCAGCGCCCCGTGCAGCAGCACGTCGATCACCACCTCTGGCGCGGCCAGGTCTTCGTCGAGGCTGCCGAGGATACTGTCGATGAACTCGTCCAGCGGCACTTCGACCCGCTCCGGCAACCGCTCCGGATTTTGCAAGCGGCTGTAGGACAGCAGTTCCAGCACCAACTCGTCCAGTTCGCGAATGTGCGCCACCAACCCTTGCAAACGCTCGCGACTGGCCGTCGGCATCTCCTCCGACAACGCCAGAGCGAGGCCAAAATCGAGCCGGGTCAAGGGCGTGCGCAGTTCATGGGAAACGGCGTTTAGCAGGTCCCTCTGCTGGTTGAGCAGATTCTCGATGTCCCCGGCCATGGTGTCGAATACGTGGGCCAGGCTGCCGATGTTCGAGCGCGGCGCAATGTGCGTGCGCTCGCTCAAATGCCCCTTGCCGAAACGCTCGGCGGTGCGCTTCAGACGCTCCAGATCGCGCCAGTGCGGCCGCAACCAGAGCAGCAGGCAGCCCAGCATCGTCGCGCCGATCAACACGTTGATGCTCCAATACAACCAACTGACATCCGCCGGGTCGGGCGGCACGATCATCTTCACCGCCGTGTGCTCGTCCAGCGGCGCGGCCGCCAGGGTTCGCCAGCCCCAGTCACCGATGCGCACCACGTTCTCACCACGCTTGAGACGCGCCTGTTCGGTTGCGGTGAAACCGGCGTCCCCGGTGGTCGCCAACTCTATGCGCAATGGCTCGAACTCCTTGTCCATCTGTGCCGCCAGCGCCGGCCATTGCTCGCTGGGCGCGGCGCGGAACTGCTTGACCATCAGGGTTTGCAGGCCACGGGAATAGTCGAGGTTGTAGGTTTGGAAACGCTCGTGGAACAGGCGGATCACCAGTTCCGGCATCAAATATATCGCCGCGCTGTAGGAAACGATGGTGACCAGATACAGGCGAATCAGCAGCTTCCACATCGATCAGCATTCCCACTCGGAGCGGCTGAACAGGTAACCCTTGCCCCACACGGTCTTGATCTTGCGCGCCTCGCCGGCGTTGTCGTCGAACTTGCGCCGCAGCTTGGAAATGGCCACGTCCACCGAGCGATCGGTGCCGTTGAACTCGATACCGCGCAAGCGTTGGAGGATCTGGTCGCGGCTCAGCACTTCGCCTGAATGACGGGCCAGCACCACCAGCAGGTTGTACTCGCCGCTGGACAACTCCACCGGCTGCCCGCGCCAGGTCACCGTGCGCTCGGACAGATCGATGCACAGATTACCCATGACGATGCGGTCGTTGACCGTCTGCGGCTCGGTCAAGCTGCTGCGCCGCAACAACGTGCGCACCCGCGCCAACAGCACCCGTGGCTCGCAAGGCTTGGTGACGTAGTCGTCGGCGCCCATCTCCAGGCCCAACACCTGGTCGTGGCTGTCGTCCCGCGCCGTGAGCATCAGGATTGGCAACGTCGCCGAATCGGCCCGCAGCAAACGGCACACCTGCAAGCCGTCCAGGCCCGGCAGCATCAGGTCGAGAATCACCAGGTCCGGCGGATTGGCCCGCGCACGTTCACGCACATGGTCGCCACGGTTGAGCACGCTGACTTGGTAGCCGTTGCGTTCCAGGTAGCTGGCGATGAGTTCGCAGAGGGCGGCGTCGTCTTCGACGAGGAGGATGTTGGGCATGGGTGGGTCCGCTAAGTGCTGTGGCGCCTGGCAGGGCCTCATCGCGAGCAGGCTCGCTTCCACAGAGGTCTTCGGGTACGGCGCAAAACCACTGTGGGAGCGAGCATGCTCGCGATGGCGACATATCCGGCGCAGGAAATCTCAAGCCGCCAAGGATATACGCCCTCGTCCACCCGCGAGCAAAACCCTTACACAATTTCACACACAGTCGTGGCCATCCCTCGCCTCGAAGACGGAAGGGCCAAAGTGCTTAGTTTAAATTATCGCAGCGGTAGGATTCATGTCTGACAGCGCTTGTAAACTGTCAGCTCTGACAGTTTACAAGCCGTTAAAAAACGAGCCTCCTATAGTTCATCCTGAGTTAAGGCCATACGGCCTTTGGATATCTAATTCCCAAACGGAGATCGGACCATGAATGCCGCTAGCAACTCACTGAGTTTTGCACCAAACAATTACGTGCTCGCATCTGCTTACTCGACCCAGGGCAAGGAATTTCCAGAATTTGCAGCTACCTCACGATTGATTGAAAAGAAGCTTGCCGGGATAGATAAGGTAGAAACCATAGTCATTACTGCAGTGGATCGTGAGGAAAAAAAGACAACGGCAACCGCAACCACTACGCGTGAACTCATTATTTGTATCCCAGCAGACTATGAATTGGGGGTACATCAGGTAGGTAATGAACTACGAGGCACGGTCCGTTCCGATGTAGGCTTTAGCTATAAGGATGCCGATAAGTTCATCTATGAAGGGGTTTCAGGTAACATCGAATTGCTCCCTGCGTCAGAAGGGCACACAAAAGGCGTATTCAATATAACCGTCGAAATTCCAGGGTCCGAAGGGCAGACTTTTATTCTCAAGGGAGAGTTTCAGGTGCTCAAGGCTGCATAAGCCAGAAACCAGAAAAAAGGGGAAGCCGAGGCTTCCCCTTTTTCTTTTTCAGAATTTGTAGTGAGCGCCAAAATTGAAGCCGTAATCCTTGGTCAGGTTATCGCCTTTACTGGTATCGAGTTCACCATGGACCTGCCAACGATCACTCAGTGTCCAAGAAGCACCCGCCGCCACTTCGAACCGCGTACCGGAAAGATCGTTGTTGAACTTGTTATCGTTGACCCGCACCTCGTTGTGCTTGGCAAACTCTTGGACAAGGGCTGTACGAACATGCGGTTGGAGCACGCTGCCATCGTCCAGCTTCATGCCCCGTCCCACGGACAGACCCACTTTACCCAGCATGGAACGCGTCGTGTCAGCATCCGCCTTCAAACCATTATCAAGGCTGAAGTCCTTACCCTGCACCGTCGCTACCTGCCATTGAGTGAACGGCTCGATGTAATAGCCATCTTTGAAGTCGATATGCTTGCCAAACTCAACGGATGCACTGGCGCCCAGGTTGTTGTAACCGCCCTTGGTCCTGGTGCCGTCGCTCATCGTCACCTTGGCATCATTGCGGAAATGATTGAGCTTGGCCACGGTATCCAGGTAATAACCACTGTCCCCCAGCCAAGTGCCATACATACCGAGAGAGGTGCTGTCGATTTCACCGGAGCTGCCACGGCTCAAGTCGAGGTTCGACTTGCTGTAGCCGGCGAACACGCCCAGCAACACCCGCTCACCGGCGATTTCCACCGGGGTGTCCACCCCCAGGGAAATCCCCTGTTGGTTCTGGCTATAACCATTGCCATAAGCTTTGTTGGTGACGCTGTATCGGCTGCCGAACGAACGCATCCAACCGCCCGTCTGACCTCCATTGACGCGTAGGTCGCCCATGCGGGTGTTCAATAGCGCCATTTCTCCATAAATGACCGTCGGCGCGGTGCCGAAGATCGCCATGACTGAACGGGTCGGATTGCTGATCACGTCCTTGTCGGGTTGCAGATACCAATCATCACCTTGCTTGACCAAACGGTAAGTGTATGCCCCGACATCCACCCGATCGTTGACCAGATCGTATTGAGCACCTGAAGCGACACTCTGTACCACCTTGATCGATGCGTCGCTGACAGGATCTAGCCCGGTACTGGCTACCAGCAATTGATGATTGCCAGATGCACTGCCGGTGATGTTCAAAAGATCGCTGATGCCTTGCCTGAAATCCGTACCCAGCTCGAATCGACCATTGCCCGCCAGGTTGGCTACGTCCAGCTGGAAGTATTGCTGGTTGCTGCCCAAGCGAACCGTTCCCCCGCTGTTGAGCGTGAGGTTACTCACCGCCTGGCTCTCGACCATTTGCCACAGTGCCTGGTTGCTGATAGCGAAGGTGTTAACGTTGTTGACCTTGCCGGTCAGGCTGGCACCGTTATCCAGCGCAAGGCTCGAAGCGCTGCCGGCCGCACCAGAGACATCACCGACCATCACACTTCGGTTGTTGATGGATACATTGGCAACATCCTGCAAATTACCCGTCAGCGTGGATGCGTTATTGATCACCACGCTTGAAGCGCCCAGCACATTGCCGGTCATGCTCGCTTGATTATTAAGAGTCGCGCTGGTGACGTTTTGCATGTCACCGGTCAATGACGCTGCGTTCTGCAGGGTCACGTTGCCCGTCCCGCCTGCATCCACCACGATATTGCCGGTCAGCGCGCTGTTATCGACAAGCAATCCTGCTGAGGCGCCGTTGCGCACTTCCAGCACTGTACCGTTACCGCCTATCAAGGTCGAACCGTTGCGCACCTCGATGTTGGCCACGGTTGGAACAGTCGAGGTATTGAACCCTACGACAATGGCCGAACCGGTCTTGCCCTCTATCCGGGTACCGTCCAGCACAATGGACGAAGGCGTGACTCCGGTTGGCATCGTATCGGTGCCTACCGTCAATCCGTTCAGGCCGCCGGTGATCGTACTGCCGCTGGCGGATAACGAGCCCTCCAGAAGCCGTATGCCGAAACTGTTGGCGCCGGTACCTTCCACCGTGGAGTTCTGTACGGTCAGGTTACTGAAACGGTTGCCGGCTATCCCCCCCGTCAGACCTCGTACCGTACTGTTGTTACGCAACGTTACCGTAGAGCCGCCCACGGTGTTGACGTCCCGGGCGGCCAGGATGCCAACGCCATCGGTACTGGTGACTGTGGAGTTGTCCAGCGTAGCGTTGGCGTTAGTTAGCGCGATGCCACGGGAGAACTGGCCTGTTCCGGTGGCGTTGACCGCGGAGTTAGTCAAGTTGACAGCACCACCGGCGCTGCTGATGATGCCCAACGTGGAAGCTCGCGTGCCGGTCAGGGTAGCCCCTTGCCCAACGGACCAAGTATCTACTGGGGTAGTCGCATCAATGGTCTGGTTCTGTCCGGGGAGGACGACACCTGCCGCCTGCGCCATGGACGGATTGATCAGCAAGGGCATGAACACCATGACCGCAAGGCTGAGCGTTGTCTTACGATAGGAAAAAACAGGCCTAGACGACATAAATGAGTCCTACTCGATTACGTTCCTTAGGGGAACGAATGTCCGACTCGTTATATGCGCGAGCCGAGTAAAAAAACGGTCGCCAGAGTACTGTCTACCCACCCGAGCTTATGTAGGATAAATCTGTAACTGCGTAAGGCTTTTTCCGTTTATTGTGGGAGCTCTATTTCTTAGCAATTGAAACTTCACTTCAACAGCTAAAGACGACATCGGTTGTCGCCTTTAGCTGCTCCAGCTGAAATTACAATCAAGGTGTTGGCTCTGGGCGCTCCACTTCGCAATACACCAGGCTTGAGTTCAACAGTGCCACGGGAACGGTCACCGCCGCTTCGATACCATTTGCGGTATAAGCAATATGCGCGTAGCGGGTAGGAGGGCGTTGTCCGGCGGCAGGGCTGGGCAGTTGAATGGTCTTGATTTTTTCGTAGTCCGTCAGTCTGAACTCCAAATCCCCCGTGGCCGGCATCGCTGACGAAAGCTCGATGCGCGTATTGGGAATCGCCGGGGCCCCAGGTACATTGTTTTCTCGTCCTTCGAATACCAGATCCACTGGCGTACCGGTGGGAATGTTGGTATCTCGCCGAATCCGGATTCGCAATTGACGGGGCTGATAGGGCGGCTTCGGACCGTTCGCAACAACCGGGTGGTCGAGGCTCGGGCAGTTGATGCTGGTCACGATTCGTTCCGGCACCAGACTTCCTGTACCAGGGTTAGTAAAGGCAGACACAACGATTTGCGGCGCAGGAAGATTTATGACGATTGCGGTCACGTCGACCTTTGTTGTCGGCGTCTGCGTCATCCCATTTTCGCCACCAGGGTACCCGATAGTGATGTACGCCTCCCGGGCATTGCCGCCCGCCGCAGTACCGTTACCCTCAGCCAGAATCGTTGTCCAGGGTAACGATGTTGTAACGGTTGTATCGCCCACCCGCACCGGCACCGGGCCACCTACTGGTTTGCCCTGATAGAAAAACGTGACAATCTCACGCCCCGTGACAGGTCGATCGACGTCCGTCCAGACTGGCCAGTTCATGGCCGCCGCCAAGCCCGCCTGGTCAGGCCCAAGCGTATTAGGATCGGGTTGAGGAGTGCCTGCGCCCTGCACTACTACATGAGCAATGTTGACATTCTCCGGATCCGGGAGGTTAGGCTGTTCCGGTCCCGCATAACTAAAATCGATGACCGCAAACTGCTGAGGCGCCGATACCGGGTTGGGAGTGATCGAGGAGCGTTCCAATTCATAATAATATTCCAGCTCAGTCTCGCTATCCTTGTTCGCGTCTCCAAAAAGGGGAGCCAAAGTGTCATAGTCCAGCAAGAATTCTAGTGGCCTAGTATTACCTGGAGGTATTTCTTGTTCCTGCAGTTGGGTCGGCCCGCTTTCCGATGAATAGAGGTAGGGGATGATCCGGTCCCCGGGGATTGAATGAAGAGGGTGGTCAATTTCCATAACCGCTAAGCTGGGGCTCGGACGTACCGTCGCGAATGTAATGGGTATTGCACCACCGTTGGTAACAGGAATCCTGGGTACAGCCAGCACCGGCCTTTCTGCCTTGACCCGGCTGAACATTGGAGTAATGGGTGCGTGATTGCTGATGTTGCCCGGCAGATCAGTAAGATTGTAGGAGTAGTAATGCATCCCGTCATTCAGTGCTGCAAGAAAGGCATGGGGAATATTGATGGTCCCATTGGGCGGAACAGGCCCGTCGTAGGCGGGTGTTTCCCCCTGCATCAAGCCAAAGGTGGTTTGCGTCGAAATATAGAATTTGACCCGATCATTATTCGCCTCAAATTTTTGATACGCATGAGGAATGGTGAGATTCAATCCACCTGCGTTGGCGGGATCGGCCAACCAGGCATCATCGATAACGACTGGAAACGCGGCGTCCAAAGTTAACAACGCTGGGCGGGTACCGGTCCCATTGCCAGTACCGGGCTGGCGTTGGTAAGGCGCAGTCAAATCGATCAGTGCTTCGGTAAAAGGTGACGAAGTATCAACGTTGCCGTTGGCGTCGTAAACTATGAATGCGAGCTCATAGGCATTGTATTCTCCAGTAGGGTTGAAGACGTCCTCAAACCCATCCGTGGGCACCTGAAATTTAATCGGAAATGACCAGTCTCCTCCGGGCTGATCTGCTTTTAACTGTGTCGCAATCACATAAGTCGGATCATTCTCAACAGGAGTCTCGCCTTTGGGAAACAAATGAAGCTCTACCTTTGAGCCCCCTTCGGGACTTTCATCCACAATACTCGCAAGCTGCACTTCAATGGAACCGTCGACTTTTAATTGTTGGTACGTCAGCCTGTTATCCGGCAACTGCCCCACAATGATAGGAGGCTCAGCCAGTACCCCACCCGATTTAACTTGAATATTCATTTTTTCGAACTCCATCGACATTACGTTTAATGGATCTTTAACATCAGAAAAGGCGTGGATTGCCTCCAGCCCTGTAGCACCAGGACCGCAGGGAAGCGCTTGCCCTGGAATGACTCGATCAATCTTCACCAATGCGGGCGGTGACTTTCCCAATGCGCTGCCGTTTCGATACAAGGTATAACTGGCCAAAGCCGAAGCATTTCTTTCCATTGGCTTTATGTGCTGTTCGTACTTGTCACTTTCCAGGACCAGATCGAATCCCTGGTCAGATGACGCCTCTTCTTGAGTCAGAATCTTTGTCACTCGCACCGCTGTTCCGGCAATCGGACCGAGACCATTGAGGCTGCTATAGCCCTCCCAGTTCAATGCACATTCGTCATCCTTGGCGAACCGCCCAGATTGGGCTGGCACGTGTACAAGCACCCGCTCCCACAACTTGGGTTGCGAAGAACAATTGAGATAACCCCATAGTGTGGCGCTGGGAAAACCTGGCCCAGCCAGGTTCACCGGTGTAGGTCTCGTCACATGAAATATCTGCGGAGACGATGTATCTTCGTTTTCGGAGTCCCCCTGCGTCACACGATACTTCAGAAGAACATCTCCCTCCTGTTGCAGATATTGAGCGGGCAATAAGACAAATGCCGGAAATACCACAGGAACGGGGAAATAATTACTATAGAACGACACTTCATCTGACGATCCAGGTGCAACTACCCAGACCTCCAGCAGATCACTCTTGCCGAGTTGCTGAGAGGGATTCTCCCACTCAGGAATTAATAACTTTGCGCCTTGGGTGGAGGCTTCAGGAGGAAAGATATTGTCGGCACCAACCCCTTCAATGCTGAGAGGCCTCGCCAAGATACCAATATTCCTAACTAAAGAGGACATACATGACACTCCAGACCGGCACTCAATAGCCTGGAGAAATTAAGCGCGGATTTGCCCGCCGCGCCTACTGTCAGATCTGACAGGTTAACCCACCGTTCGTCGGGTGAACCACTCAATTACAAACGTCAGGTAGCCGACCCGCCTACCTCTTCAATAAATCCACGGCACATCGGGCCATCCCTTGGCAGGCGTCTTTGAGCTGGGATTGGCCCACCACCAACCCAACTCGAATATGCCCCGCCGCGCTCGGCCCAAACGCCTCCCCCGCCAGCACCGACACCTCATTGCCCTCCAATAACCGCTCGGCAAACGCCTGCGCACCCAGCCCCGTCTGCCGCACGTCAACCATCACAAACATGCCGCCATCAGGCTGTACCGGCTTGAGACCAGGGCAATTTTCCAGTGCCGCGCACACCAGGTCGCGACGCTGTCGATACTCCTCGCGCATCTGCGCCACTTCGGGCAAATCCAGATCCAGCGCAACCTGGGCCGCGCGCTGAACGAAGTCCGGCAGGCCGAACAGCATGCACAGCGACAGATTGGAAAGGTGTTCAGCGAGAGGTTCGGGGCCAATGGCCCAGCCGATGCGCCAGCCGGTCATGGCGTGGGATTTGGACAGGCTGTTGATGGTGGCGGTGCGCTCAGCCATGCCCGGCAGGCCGGCCGGGCTGATGTGTTCGCCTTCGTAGAGCAAGTCGCTGTAGACCTCGTCACTGATCAGCCACAGGTCGTGTTCGATGCACAGTTGCGCCAGGGCTTGCCAGGTGGACAGCGGCAGGCTGGCGCCGGAGGGGTTGTTGGGGCTGTTGATCAGCATGGCGCGGGTGCGCCGGGTGATCAGCCGGGCGACGTCGGCCGGCTGGACTCGGAAGCCGTTCTCCGGCGTCACCGCCACCGGCACCACTTTCGCTGCGCAGGCACCGAATACCGCTTCATAGGTGACGTACATCGGTTCGGCGACGATCACTTCATCGCCAGGGTCGAGCAGGCATTGCGCGACGGCATAGACCGCGCATTGGGCACCGGGAAGCACCGTGACGTGCTCGGCGCCCACCGGTTGGCCGCAGCGCTGTTGATGCCGCCGGGCGATGCTGGCGCGCAACGAGTGCAAGCCTCGCGTATCCGAGTAGTGGGTATCGCCGGCCCGCAAGCTGGCGACGGCGGCCTCGACGATCGCGTGGGGTGTGTCGAAATCCGGGTCGCCCACCGAGAGCAACAGCACGTCCCTGCCCTGCTCGCGCATGGCCAGCGCCCGGTCATGAATTTCCCAGGCGGCGGCACCGTCGCCGATGATGCGTTGGGTCAGGGCTGAAAAGCGCATGTCATTTCCTTGAGAGTTGCAGTGTTTCAGCTCAACCCTATCTCAAATCCTGAAACACGCCACCGTTTGGGCTGCCTTGCACATTGACGCCCCGCACCCGCCCATGGTCTCCTGTGCGCCTGTTTGGGTGCCCTTCACAGGGTGAAACGGGAAACCGGTGAATCGTGTGCTTTACTTCAAGGCCACGTCAGTCCGGTGCTGCCCCCGCAACGGTAAGCGAGTGAAGCGTCGAAACCACTGTGCATGCGCATGGGAAGGTGACGCTTTCAGGCAAGGCTCAGGCCCTGCCCCTCGTGAGCCCGGAGACCGGCCCATGACTTCTTTTCAACAAACCCGCGGTGGGCGGGCGCTGTTCGAATCCCGGCGAGTCTTCGCCTGGGTTTTCATTGCGCTCGGTCCGCCCGCTGACACCAGAGGGAAGCGCCATGTCGACCATCAGCAGCACCGCCCGCACGACCAGTAGCACCGTCACCCTGAGCCAGCGCTTGAGCGCCGCGGTCCTTGCCTCGATTCTCGGCGCGGGCCTGGTGTATTTCGCCGGTTTCTCCCACATCGAAGCGGTGCACAACGCAGCCCACGACACACGGCACAGCGCCGCGTTCCCGTGCCATTGAGCGCCGACGCCATGATCAAGCGTATCGCGCAAACCGCCGGTTTCAGTGGATTGTTGGCCGCCCTGCTGCTGACTCTTCTACAAAGTTTTTGGGTATCGCCGCTGATCCAGCAAGCCGAGACCTACGAAAAGGCCCCGGCCGCCGAGGTCCATGAACACGCCGCTGGGGTTGCACACAGCCATGACGCGCAAGCCTGGGAGCCGGAGGACGGCTGGCAACGCGTGCTCTCCACCACCGGCGGCAACCTGGTGGTCGCGGTGGGTTTTGCGCTGATGCTGGCGGGCCTGTACACCTTGCGTGAACCGACGCGCACATCCCAGGGTTTGCTCTGGGGCCTGGCCGGCTATGCCACCTTCGTCCTGGCGCCGACGCTGGGCTTGCCGCCGGAACTGCCGGGCACTGCTGCGGCGGATCTGGCCCAACGGCAGATGTGGTGGATCGGCACCGCTGCATGTACGGCGGTGGGCATCGCCCTGATTGCGTTCGGTCGGCATTGGCTGTTGAAAGTGTTGGGCCTTGCGACCCTGCTGATTCCTCACGTCATTGGCGCCCCGCAGCCGGACGTGCATTCGATGCTCGCGCCCGAGGCGCTGGAAAGTGAGTTCAAGCTCGCTTCGCAATTGACCAATGTTGCGTTTTGGCTGGCCTTGGGCCTGATCAGCGCCTGGCTGTTCCGCCGTGGTGCACAGGCTCACGACCAAGCATGAGTGGCGGGCCGATCCTGGTGGTCGGCCTCGGCTGCCAGCGCGGTTGCTCGGCCAGCACGTTGCGGGCATTGCTTGAGCAGACGCTGCTGGCCCACGGTATCGCGCTCGACGAAATAAGGGCATTGGCGAGCATTGACCGCAAGCGTGACGAGCCGGGGCTGCTGGAGTTGGCAGCGCAATTATCGCTGCCGCTGACGTGTTTCAGCGCTGAACAACTGGCGGGTTATCAAGCACAGCTCAGCCATCGCTCAGCCATCGCTTTCGAGCGTACGGGTTGCCATGGCGTCGCCGAAAGCGCCGCCCTCGCCCTGGCCGATCAATTGGGTGTTTCGCCCGCGAGATTGCGAGTCACCCGCCAGAAAGGCCCACAGGCGACGTTGGCATTGGCGGCGGCTTCGTAACACTCGATAATCGACTGCCGAATCATGAGCATTGCTCATGCACGCCCTCATCTTTGCATAGGAACCGGTCATGACCGTTTACTTCATCGGCGCCGGCCCTGGCGATCCGGAGCTGATCACCGTCAAGGGCCAGCGGCTGATTCGCAACTGCGCCGTGATCATCTACGCCGGCTCCCTGGTGCCAACGGCCGTGCTGGAAGGCCACCGCGCCGAACAGGTGGTAAACAGCGCCGAGCTGCACCTGGAACAGATCATCGATCTGATAAAGACGGCACACCTCAACGGTCAGGATGTAGCGCGAGTGCACTCCGGCGACCCGAGCCTTTACGGCGCGATCGGCGAGCAGATCCGCTGCCTACGGGAGCTGGACATTCCTTTCGAAATCATCCCGGGCGTGACCGCCACTTCAGCTTGCGCCGCTCTGCTCGGTGCCGAGTTGACACTGCCGGACATATCCCAAAGCGTGATCCTGACCCGCTACGCGGACAAAACCGCCATGCCCACTGGAGAGGAGTTGGTCAGCCTGGCGCAACACGGCGCCACCATGGCGATTCACTTGGGCGTCAACCATCTGGAAAAAATCGTCGATGAGCTGCTGCCCCACTACGGCGCGGATTGTCCGATTGCGGTAGTTCACCGGGCGACGTGGCCCGATCAGGATTGGGTGGTGGGGACGCTGGAGGATATTGCCGAAAAGGTACGGGCCAAGGGCTATCGGCGTACGGCGTTGATTCTGGTGGGACGGGTGTTGGGCAATGATGTATTCAGCGAATCATCGCTGTACCGCGCTGGACATGCGCATCTCTATCGGCCCTGACTCATCACTGTCCCTTGTGGGAGCGAGCTTGCTCGCGATGACAAAGGCACATTCAACATCATCGCAAGCTGACCCACCGCTATCGCGAGCAAGCTCGCTCCCACAGGGTTCGGCAGGTGCCCACAGGTTACGCGCCGATCACCGAAGCTGTTGTGGCGAGGGAGCTTGCTCCCGCTGGACCGCGAAGCGGTCCCTGGGTAACCCACGCACCCATCACGGAGATCGCGCCGGTTGCCTTGCGATTGCTTCGCAATCGAGCGGGAGCAAGCTCCCTCGCCACAGTGTGCTGCGCGCAGCGAACACCTATCAGTAGTAGGCGTTTTCTTTCTGCGTGTGGTCGGTCACGTCGCGTACGCCCTTGAGTTCCGGGATGCGCTCGAGCAACGTGCGCTCGATGCCTTCCTTCAAGGTGACGTCGGCCTGGCCGCAGCCCTGGCAGCCGCCGCCGAACTGGAGCACGGCGATGCCGTCTTCCACCACGTCGATCAACGATACCTGGCCGCCGTGGCTGGCCAGCCCCGGGTTGATTTCGGTTTGCAGGTAGTAATTGATGCGCTCGTTGACCGGGCTGTCGGCGTTGACCATCGGCACTTTCGCGTTCGGTGCCTTGATGGTCAGCTGGCCGCCCATTCGGTCAGTGGCGTAGTCGACAACCGCATCGTCCAGGAAAGCTTCGCTGAACGAATCGATGTACGCGGTGAAGCTTTTGAGCCCCAGCGCGGTGTCTTCAGGTTTTTCTTCTCCCGGCTTGCAGTAGGCAATGCACGTCTCTGCGTACTGGGTGCCGGGCTGGGTGATGAAGATGCGGATCCCGATACCCGGGGTGTTCTGCTTGGACAGCAGGTCGGCCAGGTAATCGTGGGCGGCATCGGTAATGGTAATGGCGGTCATGGAAACTCCTCGCAGGCTTGCCGGCAGTTTACGCCAATCATCGCGCCGGACAAAGTCCTAGTATTTTTGTCAGGAAAGAACCCGACGATGTGAAGGCGCATCGCCAGGCGCCTCGATCAGAGTTTCTGGTAGCGATTCATGTCCAGCCCCCCTGCTTCCATGGGGTCGGTTTCCATGGCGTCGACAAATGCCGGCACCTGCCCGGCGGGGATGTTGAAGATGAAATTCGGATAGCTGCTGAGCACGCCCGGATCACTGCCTAGGTTCAACTGGCAGGCAGACTCATGGCAGGCGTGGCAGGCCACGCATTTTTCGGTGAAGATCGGCTGGATGTCGCGGGTATAGGAAATCGCGGGAGCGGGACCTCCGGCGGCTGCGGTAAAGGACAACAGCAGCAACAGACTGCCGGATAAGAAGCGGTACGGCATGTCTCGATGCCTAAGAATTCTCCGGCGATTCTACCGGGCCGGTATCACCTTGCAAACATGAGCGATATTCATGCAAAAGCCCAGCATGATCAAATACCGCACAGGTTTGCTATGATTTCGGCTTTCGTAATGGTCTTTTTTTCCAGGTAGTCCTATGTCCGATCGCAGCGCTCGCCTCCATCTTCTCCAGCAAGCCCTCAAGGAACGCATCCTGATCCTCGATGGCGGCATGGGCACGATGATCCAGAGCTACAAACTGGAAGAACAGGACTACCGGGGCAAGCGTTTCGCCGACTGGCCAAGCGACGTCAAGGGCAACAACGACTTGCTCGTACTGACCCGCCCCGACGTGATCGGCTCGATTGAAAAAGCCTACCTGGATGCCGGCGCCGACATCCTCGAAACCAACACCTTCAACGCCACCCAGGTGTCCCAGGCGGACTATGGCATGCAGGGCCTGGCCTATGAATTGAACCTGGAAGGCGCGCGGCTGGCCCGCCAGGTTGCCGACGCCAAGACCCTGGAAACCCCGGACAAGCCGCGCTTCGTCGCCGGCGTGCTCGGCCCGACCAGCCGTACCTGCTCGCTGTCGCCGGACGTGAACAACCCTGGCTACCGCAACGTGACCTTCGACGAACTGGTGGAGAACTACACCGAAGCCACCAAGGGCCTGATCGAAGGCGGCGCCGACCTGATCCTGATCGAAACCATTTTTGACACGCTGAACGCCAAGGCCGCGATCTTTGCCGTGCAAGGCGTCTACGAAGAACTGGGCGTCGAACTGCCGATCATGATCTCCGGCACCATCACCGACGCCTCCGGCCGCACCCTCTCCGGCCAGACCACCGAAGCCTTCTGGAACTCCGTGGCCCACGCCAAGCCGATCTCGGTCGGTCTGAACTGCGCCCTCGGCGCCAGCGAATTGCGTCCCTACCTGGAAGAGCTGTCGAACAAGGCCAGCACCCACGTATCGGCCCACCCGAACGCCGGCCTGCCCAACGAATTCGGCGAATACGATGAACTGCCGGTGGACACCGCCAAAGTCATCGAAGAGTTTGCCCAGAGTGGCTTCCTTAACATCGTCGGCGGCTGCTGCGGCACTACTCCGGCGCACATCGAAGCGATCGCCAAGGCCGTGGCCGGTTATGCGCCGCGGCAGATTCCGGAGATTCCCCGGGCGTGCCGCCTGTCGGGGCTGGAACCGTTCACCATCGATCGCAGCTCCTTGTTCGTCAACGTCGGCGAGCGGACCAACATCACCGGTTCCGCCAAGTTCGCCCGGCTGATCCGCGAGGACAACTACACCGAAGCGTTGGAAGTAGCCTTGCAACAAGTCGAGGCCGGCGCCCAGGTGATCGACATCAACATGGACGAGGGCATGCTCGATTCGAAGAAGGCCATGGTGACCTTCCTCAATCTGATCGCTGGCGAACCGGACATTTCCCGGGTGCCGATCATGATCGACTCCTCCAAGTGGGAAGTGATCGAGGCCGGCCTCAAGTGCATCCAGGGCAAGGGCATCGTCAACTCCATCAGCATGAAGGAAGGCGTCGAGCAGTTCATCCACCACGCCAAGCTGTGCAAGCGCTACGGCGCCGCCGTGGTGGTGATGGCCTTCGACGAAGCCGGCCAGGCCGACACCGAGGCGCGCAAGAAGGAAATCTGCAAGCGCTCCTACGACATCCTGGTCAATGAAGTCGGCTTTCCCCCAGAAGACATCATCTTCGACCCGAACATCTTCGCCGTCGCCACCGGCATCGAAGAGCACAACAACTATGCCGTGGACTTCATCAACGCCTGTGCCTACATCCGCGACGAACTGCCTTACGCGCTGACCTCCGGCGGCGTGTCCAACGTGTCGTTCTCGTTCCGCGGCAACAACCCGGTGCGCGAGGCGATCCACTCGGTGTTCCTGTTGCATGCGATCCGTGCGGGCCTGACCATGGGCATCGTCAACGCCGGCCAATTGGAGATCTACGACCAGATCCCGGTGGAGCTGCGCGACGCCGTGGAAGACGTGATCCTCAACCGCACCCCCGAGGGCACGGATGCCCTGCTCGCCATCGCCGACAAGTACAAGGGCGACGGCAGCGTCAAGGAAGCGGAAACCGAGGAATGGCGCGGCTGGGAAGTGAACAAGCGCCTGGAGCACGCGCTGGTCAAAGGCATCACCACCCATATCGTTGAAGACACCGAGGAGTCGCGGCTGTCGTTCGCCCGGCCGATCGAAGTGATCGAAGGCCCGCTGATGGCCGGCATGAACATCGTTGGCGACCTGTTTGGCGCCGGCAAGATGTTCCTGCCCCAGGTGGTCAAATCCGCCCGCGTGATGAAGCAGGCGGTGGCGCACCTGATCCCGTTCATCGAGGCGGAAAAAGGCGACAAGCCGGAAGCCAAGGGCAAGATCCTCATGGCGACGGTCAAGGGCGACGTGCATGACATCGGCAAGAACATCGTCGGCGTCGTGCTCGGGTGCAACGGCTATGACATCGTCGACCTCGGCGTGATGGTGCCGGCGGAGAAAATCCTCCAGGTCGCCAAGGACGAGAAGTGCGACATCATCGGCCTGTCCGGCCTGATCACCCCGTCCCTGGACGAAATGGTGCACGTGGCTCGCGAGATGCAGCGCCAGGACTTCCACCTGCCGCTGATGATTGGCGGCGCCACCACCTCCAAGGCCCACACGGCGGTGAAGATCGAGCCCAAGTACAGCAACGATGCGGTGATCTACGTCACCGACGCCTCCCGCGCCGTGGGCGTGGCGACCCAGTTACTGTCCAAGGAGCTGAAGCCGGCGTTCGTCGAGAAAACCCGCCAGGACTACATTGACGTGCGCGAGCGTACCTCCAATCGCAGCGCCCGTACTGAGCGCCTGAGCTACCCGGCGGCCGTGGCGAAGAAGCCGCAGTTCGACTGGAGCAGTTACCAGCCGGTCAAGCCCACCTTCACTGGCGCACGGGTGCTGGACGACATCGACTTGAACGTCCTGGCCGAATACATCGACTGGACGCCGTTCTTCATTTCCTGGGACCTGGCCGGCAAATACCCACGCATCCTCACCGACGAAGTGGTCGGCGAAGCGGCCACGGCGTTGTACGCCGATGCCCGGGCGATGCTGCGCAAGCTGATCGACGAAAAACTCATCAGCGCCCGCGCCGTGTTCGGCTTCTGGCCGGCCAACCAGGTGCATGACGATGACCTGGAAGTCTATGGCGACGACGGCAAGCCACTGGCGCGCCTGCATCACCTGCGCCAGCAGATCATCAAGACCGACGGCAAGCCAAACTTTTCCCTGGCCGACTTCGTCGCGCCGAAGGACAGCGGCGTCACCGATTACGTCGGCGGTTTCATCACCACCGCCGGCATCGGCGCCGAAGAAGTCGCCAAGGCGTATCAGGAAGCCGGCGACGACTACAATTCAATCATGGTCAAGGCCCTGGCCGACCGTTTGGCCGAAGCCTGCGCCGAATGGCTGCACCAGCAGGTGCGCAAGGAGCATTGGGGCTACGCCAAGGACGAAAGCCTGGACAACGAGGCGCTGATCAAGGAGCAATACACCGGCATCCGCCCTGCCCCCGGCTACCCAGCCTGCCCTGATCACACCGAGAAGGCCACTCTGTTCCGCCTGCTCGACCCAGAAGCCAGCGAACTGAAAGCCGGACGCAGCGGCGTGTTCCTCACCGAACACTACGCCATGTTCCCGGCGGCGGCGGTCAGCGGCTGGTACTTCGCCCACCCTCAGGCGCAGTACTTCGCCGTGGGCAAGATCGACAAGGATCAGGTCCAGAGCTACACCGCACGCAAGGGGCAGGACTTGAGCGTGACTGAACGCTGGCTGGCGCCTAACTTGGGTTACGACAACTAAGCGAAAGAATGCCGACCGTTCGACGGCGCAAGCCTCGTCCGGTCGGCATTTTTATTGCCAAATGCCGCGAATCAGTCGCGGCGAGAGGGTCCGGGTTGAGGTGACTGGCGGTCGGATAGCTGCGTTTCAGCGGCGGTGCCCTGCAAGTCGTTCACGGTTGTTCGCGTCAGCTCGACCAGTTTCTGCTTTCGCATGGCATCGAATTTTCTGCCCAGGGCGATGACTTCCTGATCGTACTGCTGCCCGTCGACGTCGCCATTGTTTCTGCGATCTTCCAGCTCGTTGAAAAGCTCATCGCGCCCATTGGCAACAGCCTCGTCGATATCGCTCATCTGTTCCGGATACCGCGCCTGAAGGTATGTCGTCCAGTATTCCCGCGACACCATGTCTATGAGCAGCTCATCGGTCCGTTCTGCCTCAAGGATCGAGGCGCGCGCCTGCTCCAGCTGAGCATCAGTGATCGCGACGCCATAAGCCATATGTGCAGGCTGCCCCGGCAAATCGATTCCATCCCCCCATCCTCTCGTCAGGCCAATGCGATAGCGCAGGCGCACCTCTGCCCGATCCATGCCTTGCCCGTTCGCTTCGGCCAACGTATCGAGCCGGTCCAGCCGAAACAACTGCCGCGACAAGCGCAACAGGGCCTGGCCCCTGGGCGTCAGACGGTCCGGTGAAAGGTTGCGCAAGGCTTGATGGACAAACACGCGGACTTCCAGCTCGCTGAACGTCAAGATTCGCCCGTCGATGCAGGTACCGTGGGTTTCGGCGTTCTGAAAGAGCAACTGACGCAACTCCCTATTTTCACTGGCGGCTTCCAGGACGTTCCATACCCGCTGCGTCAGTCCTGTTCGGCCGCGCCTGAAATCGATGGTAGTGCGCAGCCGATCAAGCAACTGGAAAAACCGCTCGTGATCGTTCTCTTGGGCCAACTGCGCCCAGATCGTTCGACGGGCCATCGCCTGTTCATCGCTTGAATCGGCCAGCCAGGGTTCCAGCGCATCGGTCGACGTATCGTGCGACGGGTCAAGGAGAGGTTCGACCGGGGCCACACCGGCGTGGGGATCGTGATGGGCACCCGCTACTGCGCCTGCGCCGCCATCGGGGTCGTCATCAAAATTCGCCATGTCATCCTGCGGCGCCTCCAACGCCGCAATCCAGCTATCGATTTCGTCTTCGGAAAACCCCAGGACCTCGTCGTCGCCGGCCCGCTCAAAATAATCCCTGATTGCATAGAACGCGGGGAGCGACAGGTATTCGTTTTCGCTCAGGTCCATCCCGCCCACCAGCGTGTCGTGACTGCCATCGAGCAACCCCGCCGGTAGATCCGAGAACTCGTTACCGCTCACGTTCAATATATGCAAAGCCTGCGCATCCAATAGACGGCCAGGCCAGACTTGTATCTCGTTGTAGCTGAGTTCCAGCGATTCGATCTGGCCGAAATCCGGAGGATCGAATGTGGTCAGCCCGTTGGTGGAAAGGTTAAGCGAACGCAGGCGGCCATTGGTCAACAGCGGATAAGCCGACGCGGACGGCAGGTTGTTATAACCCAACCCCAAGTGCTCCAACCGATCCATCTGCAGGACCGCATCAGGTACCGCGCGCAAATCATTGCTGCCCAGGTCCAAGCGGTTCAAACGGGGGAAGGCGCCGAGAAAGGCGTTCGAACCTTGCTCGGTCAACAAGACCCCGGAAAGATCCAGCGTCCTTACGCCAGGGAACTGCTCCACCAGCTCAGGCAAGTCGCCCACTTGCAGGTCCCGCAAACTGAGCCCCAGCCCTCGCCCCTCGACGCGCATCAGCCCCTCCTGCCACACACCACGGATGCGCGCTGCCGCGAGCGCACGGCTTCGCGCAGGCATGATACCCCTGGCTGTGTTGACTTCCCTCACAAAGAGCCAGCCATTGAGGCGACGAATCAGCGAGATCGTCGCCTGATGCCATTGGGTGATCCGGGCGTCCATCTGCAGGCCGGTCATGCCCTCGTTACGCCATCGCTCAAGTCTGGAGGCGGCCTGTTCCTGGGTCAGTAGCGGATCAAGACGCTGCAGGCGAAGCTGACGTCCGGCGTCTCCCTCGGGCACTGCCGATTGCTCGGGAAGCGATAACAGGCGTTGGGCTGTGGACCAGCCCGTTTCCGGCGGCGGGAATTGAGACGGTACGGTTTCGCCGGCAAATCGAGCCAATGCCCCATGGGGAAGCCCTCTCGCGTTCTCGACCCGCTGCTGTGCCGCCACCAGGGCGGCCTCGCCCTCGGGGCTCAAGGGGTTCCCGGTCAGGTTGACGCTGAGCAGCACCTCGTCGTTGGCAAGAGCTGATGGAGGGAGCGAGCGCAGCAGGCTGTCCCGCAAGTCGAGCCATGTCAGGTGCGGCAGGCTCTCGGCACCGGTTGGCCAAGCCTGTAACCGGGTCGCCCTGAGGTTCAATGTCCTGAGCTGGCCCATGGCGCTGACATCGAGGTTGTCGAGCGGGTTGTTCTCCAGGTTCAGTTGCTCCAATGTTTGCAGACCATTGAACTGTGCCTGGACATCGGGCGTGACGATCAGGCCGTTGTCGCGCATATCGAGTTGCGTCAAGGCCGGCAGGTCTTCGGCAATGAAGGGCAATGCAGTGAAGCCGTTGCCGCTGATGTCCAGTGCCCGTGTGCCGCTGAATGCCTGGAAAAAGCCGCGTGCCTGGGCGGCAGGGACATTCAACGATCCCAGGCGCAAGGTGCGTACATGGGCAAAACTGCCGGCCGGCAATACTGGGAGACTTTCCATGACGCCGTTGGCAAGGCTCGATCCCGACGGGGACACCTCAAAAGTGGAGACCTCAGCCGTCGGCAAGCCAAGACGCTGGCGAACAGCGCCACGCCAGCTGTCTCGCAAGGCTCGAAATACAGGTGCTGCGCCGTCCCACCAGCGTCGCGAAAGCGTGGCGTATGGCAACTGACCCGGTTCCTCGGGCTCGTAAAATTGGGCGAAGATTGCGTCGTGCTGCGCCCTGATCGCTTCCATCGCATCAAAGCGCTCCTGGTGATTATGGAAAGCACTGTCGAGCGGTTCGGGCAGACGCCCCAAGAACTCGGCCTCCCCAACCAGTCGCCGCAACTGCCCGCGACAGTATCCGTCCACCATTTGGTCCAGATCCACCAGATGCCCCCATTCACCTGTGTATCGGCTGACATATCCATAGGCACGCCCGAACGCTTCGGGGGTCAGGTCTGACCAGTTGAGCGACAACCCTGACCACAGCATTTCGTGCCCTTGGAACATCGCCTCCGGCACTGTGTGTATCGATGTGCGCCCCAGGTTCAGGCGCCGGAGGAATGGAAGATCCTGAACGTACGCGGGCCATCGTGACAAAGCCTGAGGCGCGTCGATGCTCAATGTCCGCAACAGGTGCAACGGTGTCAGGTCAAGCTCATGCAGGCTGGCAGAATCGAAACCCGAGTAGTGGATGTGCAGCTCCTCCAGAGAAGTCAGCGCGCTGAGCCTTGTCGGGAAATCCGCGGCCAGCGATTGGGCGGCGGAGGAGAACCGCAGATAGGTGAGCCCTCGCATTTGGCCCACTGCTTGCGGCAAGGTAGTCAAGTGCTGCGCGGGCTCAAAGATAGAACCGAGAAATTCGCGCCCTCGGCTGCCGATCGACAATCTCGTGACCCCAGGGAAACGTGCCAGGAACCCATCCGCATTGGCATCTGTAAGGCCGTTGCCAACGATTGTCAGATCCCGCACGTGTGGAAAATCAGCGGTAATCTCGGGCAGCGGCGCCTCAGAGAAAAGCGACAGCGGCATGGCCTCGCCCGATTCTTGCGCCACCGGAAGGTCACGCCAGGCATCCCTGAGCGCCTGCGCAAATTGATTTCTGTGGAAACCGTCCGTGCTGTGCGCCGCAGCGCCGTGCCATTGATCGAGGGTGTCACTGAGCGCCTGCCATTCCCGCTGGCGCGTTTGCAGTGCCGAATATATCTGCTGGTCCGTGTTGCCCCGTTGCTGCCTCAAAAACGCCGCCGCTTGCTGCGCGTCCGGATAAAGCGCCTGTACCCGCGCTTCAATGGAGGGATTGAGCCCCGCGCCGCGCCCGCTCGCGTAATAGCCCTTGAGTGTCGCGCTCACTCGCACCGGCGGCTTGAAGCGTCTGGCGTGGGGTTCAAGCTGCGATGTCATTTCCTTGGGATTCCGATCAGCGTATTCGATCAGCTTGCGTTGCAGCAGGGTGCCTTGATCGGCACCCGACAGCCCCATGGAGCAAAGCAGCTCCTCTGGCAACGCACGAACAATCGAGCGGTAGAAGTTGCCGTCAGGATCAGGAACCCGCCCCTGCTGCTCATCGAAAGCCTGATAACGGGGTCCGTTTTTGATCAGGTATTTTTTCTGCGGCGCAGTCTCGGCGCCGATGCTGTCGAGCAATGCCCCGCCGACGCCTCCCTCGCGCACTTCCAGGCGCAGCACACCCGGCCATCCCGGTAGTTTTTCCAGGGCCCGCAATGCCAGACGCTGGCTGTCGGCCGAAGCGATATTCTCGCTGCGCAACCCCGCATACGCCCGAACCTGACGCCCCTGCCGTGCATACCAGCGCGCCTCTTCAAGCATGCTCAACGGCGTACGTCGCGTTGCATCGATACGGGCAAGATCAGCACTGCTGCCATGGGCGATCACCTCCTGAGCGGCGGCCTCGCTAAGGCCGGGACACTCACGCTGCAGAATCCTGACTCGACCGTCCACGGGGTCCGGGCCCTTGTAGCGGTGCTCGAAAATCTGCGGTCGACTCATTTGGGCATAATCCCCCAGCGCCCCGGTGGACGGCCCCGATGTTGCAGCCTCTTGTAACAGCCCCATCCGGCCGGCCTCGGCATCCGCCTTGTACAGGCGCATTGCGTCCTTCAGTTCAGGAGGCGGCGGCGTCAGGTCCATGTGCATCTTGCGTAGCCTGTTGTCGCTGACGCCGCTGACGTCCGCGAGCCTGAGCAGCTCCTCATCGGTAAACGCAGCGGTTTGATGGCCCATGCGCCTGAGCAGCGTCAGGCGGTCCCACGTCATCGGTCGCTCCAGCGAATGGCGC
This sequence comes from Pseudomonas sp. R4-84, assembly GCF_054130985.1. Taxonomy (NCBI): domain Bacteria; kingdom Pseudomonadati; phylum Pseudomonadota; class Gammaproteobacteria; order Pseudomonadales; family Pseudomonadaceae; genus Pseudomonas; species Pseudomonas sp. R4-84. The sequence goes on along the minus strand of NZ_CP096390.1, from coordinate 2,156,203 downwards.
CAGGCGCCGGTGCCGTTATGCATGAGGATAGGTTGATACGCTGCATCGTCCGTTGGATGCTTGATCCGCCATTTGCGAATCGACGCATCGAAAAATTGCTCATAGACCTTGTCGCCGTTACGAATGTAGGTTTTCGCATCGATTTCGTATTGGCCCAACGTGTTCGGAACGTGCGAATCGTCCAGCGTCACGTCGCTTTCGTAGCTGCCCAAATCCGGCTTCCACAGGCGCGTTTCGCCATTGGGCAACGTCACCGGTTCAAGGCGCTCGATCACCGGTTCAGCCTTGATAGCGGCCAGCTTGCGCATTCCCGCGCCCGCGCCGGCCATCACACCAAGCATCGCCAGGTTTTGCGCGACATCGATCAAGTGGGCCTTCGCGGCACGTTTATCGCCCTCGCCCCATTCCACGGCGCCTTCAAGGGTTTCGTACAACAGCTGTTCGGCCATGACGACCATCATCACCTCGCCCAGCACCGGAACGAACATGGACACGATGTTCACGGCAAACAGTCCCAGCTCCAGCAGATGGGCCAGCTTTGCTTCCCTGGCCTTGGCGTCTACATCGTTTGTGGGAACCGCGTGACTGCGGGCATCGGCCAGAACCTTTTCGCGATGCTGGTTGAACAAGTATTCCCAGGGGTCCAGGTTATCGGCCCACAACGCGCGACCTTTCTGGCCCACCGTGGAAGGCGCCAGGTAGGGATCAGGTTCGCGCTCCGTTCCTGAACGCCTGGGGGGGAATTCGTCGATGCGCGTCAGGCTCAGGAAAACCTTGCCGGAGCCCAGGAGGATCGCCCACGGCGACTCGTGGACGGCTTGGTCGAGGGTCCGTAATGAATCGATCGGAGAGTCGGCCGCCTCTCTGACGAACTGGCTGAAGAAATAGGGTCGCTTTTCGTACGGTACGAACTGACTGAAAAAGCGCTGATAAGGCGTGGGACCGGTGCCTGGCGGATGCCCGGTTTCGGGCGTGGTGAGCAACTGCTTGAAACGTGTCTTCAACTCGTCGCCGCGGTAACGCTTTAACGGATGGTGGGGGTCGTTGGGAACATAGAGAATGACTTCGTCGCTATAGCGATGCATTTCGCAGATCGAGAACGCGACACAGCCCACCAGCCTCTGCCTCATCAGCGTCATGTCCTCGAACCAGACCGGTTTTTTGCCCAACCACGGGTTGTTTTCACCCTCGATGACCGAGAGGATCATCGCGTGATCCCCGGGCTCGATGTCCCTGGTCAACAGCGCTTGCTCGGCTGCGGCCCGCATCGCGGTTTTCTGACTGGCAATGAAATGCTGGCGAAGCGTGTCTTCGGTCTCTCCGTCAGCCGGATAGAAAAAGGACTTGAGGTAGACCTGATATTTGGCGCCAATATCCAGGGTACGGCACAGGCTTAGGAACTGGCCGACCGACAGTTTCAACGCCACGGGCGCGTGAGTACCGGGTGTTGCTGTTTCCACGAAGAACCCTGAGCTTTCGTGATAGGCGCCGGTGTCACACTCCCAGCTTTCGAAGTTGTGCAGCGCAAGCTGAAGCAGGGGCAACACCAGCAGATCGAACGTGGAAAGTTCTACCTTGGAGACGCCCATGTGCATCGCTCGCCTGATGCATAACCAGGTTTTGTCGACATCCACCTCTATCTCGAACTGATCCTTTAATGCCTGCACCAGCAGCGGCCTGGCAAACGTGTCGATGTCCTGGTACGAGGACATGGTTTTATCCAGTTGGATCTGTGCTGCAACGCTTGCCTTGAAACAGGCATGCAAAGCCTTGCGCTGCTCTGGCGAAGCGTTTGCGTACCAGGCCGGCGTTTGCGTTGCGGCTTTCTTGAGGGCCTGCCGGCGTTGTGGCGAAGCCTCGATCAGCCATGCAGGCATGGCGGTTTCCAGCAAATCCGCGTGCAGGCTCTCCGTAGCCCGTGGTTTTGGCTGGATGGTTTTTTGGGGGTGGTGCGTGGAATTCACTGGCATGCGTCGCTCCTTTGAATGAGGCGACAGCAGACCAGCTCGGCCAACCGCATCTGCGGTACATAGTTATAGGCCGACGGAAAACGGCGGATTGAATGGCAATCCAAGAGCGCACAGTTTGACTATGCTGGGTGGGAACCGATTTTCAGCGAGGGATTTATGGACGATCCAGTCGACAACAAGCCGCCCACCCTGTTGCAGATGATGCACAGCGTGCTCGCCGCGGCTTTTGGTGTGCAGAGCGGCAAGAATCGCGCCCGGGATTTCACCCACGGTAAACCAAGCCACTTCGTGATACTGGGGATCGCTTTCACGGTGATCTTCGCCTTGACGTTGTTTGGCATCGTCAAGCTGGTGGTGCATCTGGCGGGGTTGTAGCTCCCTTCAACACCATACAGGACCCTGTGGGAGCGAGCCTGCTCGCGATAGCGATTGTTCAGTCAAGCATGAAGCGACTGACACACCGCTATCGCGAGCAGGCTCGCTCCCACATTGCGTTGCGCGTTGAGTTGAAAATTATTGATGACTGACCCAGAACACCGCCGTGCCCACCACCAGGATAATCAGGAACAGAATGGCCCAGGCATCAACGGTACTGTCGCTTTTCCTTGCTTTGGTCGAATTGCTCATTGCATCGCCTCTTGTCGGTTTTGTAGGTGATTGCATAGGGACTCGACCACAGTTAAGACGATGATTGCCCGCACGACAAATGTGGATTAGCCGATAACTTATCTCATTAGTCGATTTCGTTCTTTACATATACTCAAACATCACTTTTGCGCATAACTCAAAACAGGTATCTTGCACCGGCTCCTCTAGGAGTGCGCGGCCGTGCGCGCAGAATTGCCGAGGCAGAACCCGATTCCAGCGAGCCAAGACGCAGCTGTTTCTGATCGGCCCAAGCCTGAGACCGAGACTTATATGTACGTATATGACGAGTACGATCAGCGGATCATCGAGGACCGCGTCAAGCAGTTCCGTGATCAGACCCGACGCTATCTGGCAGGCGAGCTGAGCGAAGAAGAATTCCGCCCTCTGCGCTTGCAGAATGGCCTGTATATCCAGCGCTTCGCCCCGATGCTGCGCGTGGCCGTGCCTTATGGCCAACTGACCTCGCGCCAGGTGCGCAAGCTGGCGCAGATTGCCCGCGACTACGACAAGGGCTACGCCCACATCAGTACCCGGCAGAACGTCCAGTACAACTGGCCGGCGCTGGAAGACGTGCCTGAGATCCTCGCCGAACTGGCCACCGTGCAGATGCACGCGATCCAGACGAGCGGTAACTGCCTGCGCAACGTCACCACCGACCAGTTTGCCGGCGTCGCGGCCGATGAGCTGATCGACCCACGTCCATGGTGCGAAATCGTCCGTCAATGGACCACGTTCCACCCGGAATTCGCCTACCTGCCGCGCAAGTTCAAGATCGCCATCAACGGCTCGAGCTCGGACCGCGCGGCCATCGAAGTCCATGACATCGGCCTGGAAACGGTCTACAACGCCGCCGGCGAGCTGGGCTTCCGGGTACTGGTGGGTGGTGGCCTGGGCCGTACGCCAGTGGTCGGTGCGTTCATCAACGAGTTCCTGCCATGGCAGGACCTGCTGAGCTACCTCGACGCCATCCTGCGGGTATACAACCGCTACGGCCGTCGCGACAACAAGTACAAGGCGCGGATCAAGATCCTGGTCAAGGCCCTGACGCCTGAAGTGTTCGCCGAAAAGGTCGAGGCCGAAATGGTCCACCTGCGCGGCGGCCAGACCACCCTGACCGAAGCCGAAGTCCACCGTGTGGCCAAGCACTTCGTCGACCCGGACTACAAGGCCCTGGGCAACCAGGATGCGGAACTCGCCGCCCTCGACAAGGAGCATCCAGGTTTCGCCCGCTGGCGTACCCGTAACACGCTGGCTCACAAGAAGCCCGGCTATGTCGCGGTGACCCTGTCGCTGAAACCGACCGGCGTGGCGCCAGGCGATATCACCGACAAGCAACTGGACGCCGTCGCCGACCTGGCCGATCGCTACAGTTTCGGCCAACTGCGCACCTCCCACGAGCAGAACATCATCCTGGCCGATGTTGAACAGAGCCAGTTGTTCACCCTGTGGGGCGAGCTGCGCGAACAAGGTTTCGCCACCCCGAACATCGGCCTGCTGACCGACATGATCTGCTGCCCGGGCGGTGATTTCTGCTCCCTGGCAAACGCCAAATCGATCCCGATCGCCGAATCGATCCAGCGCCGCTTCGACGACCTGGACTACCTGTTCGATATCGGTGAGCTGGACCTGAACATTTCCGGTTGCATGAACGCCTGTGGTCACCACCACGTTGGCCACATCGGCATCCTGGGCGTGGACAAGAAAGGCGAAGAGTTCTACCAGGTCTCCCTCGGTGGCAGCGGCAGCCGCGACGCCAGCCTGGGCAAGATCCTCGGGCCATCGTTTGCCCAGGACGACATGCCGGATGTGATCGAGAAACTGATCGACGTGTACATCGAACAACGTACCGAAGACGAGCGTTTCATCGACACTTATCAACGTATCGGCATCGACCTCTTCAAGGAACGCGTCTATGCAGCGAATCATTAAGAACAACGAAGTCATCGACGAGACCTGGCACCTGCTGCCCAAGGACGCGACCCTCGATGGCATTTCCAATTGCGACGACCTGATCGTGCCCCTGGCCCTGTGGCGCGATCACGCCCACGCCCTCAAGGCCCGCGATGGCGGCCTGGGTGTGTGGCTGGACGCCGACGAGGAAGCCGAGGAAATCGGAGATGACGCCAATCAGCTCCAGGTCATCGCCCTGAACTTCCCGGCCTTCACCGACGGGCGCAGCTACTCCAATGCCCGTCTGTTGCGTGAACGCTACGGCTTCAAGGGTGAACTGCGGGCCATTGGCGACGTGCTGCGCGACCAGTTGTTCTACATGCGCCGCTGCGGTTTCGACGCCTTTGCCCTTCGCGCCGATAAAGACCCGTACGAAGCCCTCGAAAGCCTCAAGGACTTCTCGGTGACTTATCAGGCGGCCAGTGACGAACCGCTGCCGCTGTTTCGTCGTCGCTGATACCTGATACACAAAAAAGCCCTGGACCGGATGACCGGTTCAGGGCTTTTTTTGTTGATGGATATTGAGAGCAGAACCTAATCTTCAGCCCGCCTTGGCCCCATGTGGGAGCGAGCTTGCTCGCGATAGCGGTTTGCCTGGCAGGTGATGTTGAATGTACCGCCGCCATCGCGAGCAAGCTCGCTCCCACAGGGTTTAGTGGTGGCCACCCGCCTCGAATTACCAAAACCGCTGCTGGGTCAGGCGGCTCCACCAACTGAGCAGCACACGATCCACCGAACCGCTTGCCGCCATGCCGATGCGTTCCTGCAGGCTTTTGCGTTCGGCATAGTGCAGATGGTACAGCTCGGCACCCTTGGCCCGTTCGGCCAGGTACTCGTCGCTGGTTTTCAGCTCGTCCACCAAGCGCTTTTCCAGCGCCGCGACACCCAACCACACTTCACCTGTGGCAACGTCATCGATCGCCAGTTGCGGGCGGTACGTGGCGACAAAGTTCTTGAACAGCGCATGGGTAATGTCCAGGTCTTCCTGGAATTTTTCCCGGCCCTTTTCCGTGTTCTCGCCAAACACCGTCAACGTTCGCTTGTATTCGCCGGCGGTCAGCACCTCGAAATCGATATCGTGTTTCTTCAGCAGGCGATTGACGTTGGGCAACTGCGCCACGACGCCGATGGAACCGAGAATCGCAAACGGGGCGCTGATGATCTTCTCGCCGATGCACGCCATCATGTAACCGCCGCTGGCCGCCACCTTGTCGATGCACACCGTCAACGGTACGCCCGCCTGGCGGATCCGCGCCAGCTGCGACGAGGCCAGGCCGTAGCTGTGGACCATGCCGCCGCCGCTTTCCAGGCGCAGCACGACCTCGTCCTTGGGCGTCGCCAGGGTCAGGAGGGCGGTGATTTCATGGCGCAGGCTTTCGGTGGCGGAGGCCTTGATGTCACCGTCGAAATCCAGCACGAAGACCCGAGGCTTGGCAGCCGGTTTGTCCTTCTGCTTTTTTTCGGCCTTTTCAGCCTTGCCTTCGCTCTTGCGCAGGGCCTTGAGCTGCTCCTTGTCCAGCAGCGTCTGCTCCAGGCGCTCGCGCAACCCTTTGTAGAAATCGTTGAGCTTGCTGACCTGCAGCTGCCCCACCGACTTGCGCCGCCCCTTGCTGCGCAGCGCAGCGAAACTGGCCATGACCACCAGGATGGCGATGACCAGTGTGACCGTCTTGGCCAGGAAACCGGCGTATTCGACGAAAAACTCCACAGCGACTCCTTAAATGCAATGCGCCATTTGAACGCAGGCGCGTAACGCTGCCAGCATACCCATGCGTTTGTCCTGCTACCAGCCATGAAATCTGTGGTTACGTTAGCTCGGACGAGTCTGGATAACGCTGTAACGGCCATTTCAAACAAGCGTATGTTTTTTCATTGACACGCCATCGCCATCCTCATAACCTCGCCAAACCTTCAACGTACCGGGATGACGCGGACGTGGGCAGCATTTATCTGATTCGACATGGCCAGGCCTCCTTTGGTGCGGACGACTACGATGTCCTCTCGCCCAACGGCATACGCCAGGCGCAAGTGCTGGGCAGCCACCTGGCGCAGCTCGGTGTCGTGTTCGATCGCTGCCTCTCGGGCGACCTGCGTCGCCAACAGGACACCGCCACTGGCGCGCTGGGCCAGATGAGCGCAGCCGGCCTGCCGGTTCCGGAACTGGAAATCGACGCCGCCTTCAACGAATTCGATGCCGACGCGGTCATCCGCGCCCTGCTCCCGGACATGCTCCCCCAGGAGCCCGAGGCCCTCGACATTTTGCGCAACGCCGCGCAGAACCGCGCCGAGTTCCAGCGCATCTTCGCCTTGATCGTCGAGCGCTGGCTCAGCGGCCGCTACGACCCGCCGGGACTGGAGAGCTGGCTGGGTTTCGTCGAACGGGTCCAGGCTGGCCTGCACCGCATCCTCGACAACGCCGACAAGACGCACAAGATCGCCGTGTTCACCTCCGGCGGGACCATCACCGCCCTGCTCCACCTGATTACCCAGATGCCCGCCAGGCAGGCCTTCGAGTTGAACTGGCAGATCGTCAACACCTCGCTCAACCAACTGAAATTCAGGGGCCGCGAGGTGGCCCTGGCTTCCTTCAACAGTCATGCGCACCTGCAACTGCTGAAGATCCCGGACCTCATCACCTTCCGCTGAGTCCGGTTTGCTGTAGACCCCTGCTGTATTACCCCGAATAAGGATCGAAACCATGACCTCCGTAGCCGACGCCGTAAAAGCCATGCAAGCCAAGTTCAACCCAGCCGCCGCTGCCGGCCTGGACATGGTATTCGGTTTCAACATCACCGACGAAGACAAGCAGTACGCCCTGATCGTGAAGGACGGCACCTGCGACATCCAGGAAGGCGAGAATCCAGACGCCAACTGCACGCTGGTCCTGGACAGTCAGACCCTCAAGGACATCGTCAGCGGCGAAACCGACGGCATGCAAGCATTCATGGGCGGCAAGCTGCGCGTTGAAGGCGACATGATGCTGTCGATGAAACTGTCCGAGCTGTTCCCGTCCTGAGATCAGGTCGCCCTGGCTGTATCCAAATCCCGCCCTTGTGGCGGGATTTTTTGTTTCTCGCCGCAAACCTTACAATGCTCGTTCACCCCGCCTCGGCCTGAACATGGACATCGACCTCGCTCGCACTTTCCTGGAAATCGTCCGCCACGGCAGCCTCGCCGCCGCGGCAGAGAAACTGCACGTCACCCAGACGGCGATCACCGCCCGGGTCCAGAAGCTTGAAAGCCAACTTGGCTGCGGGTTGTTCGTGCGCAATCGGGCCGGCGCGCGACTGACCAGTGATGGCGAAGCCTTCGTGGTCTATGCCAACCAGCTTGTGCAAACGTGGGAGGCCGCCCGCCGTGACCTGCCGCTGCCAGAGGGCTATCGCAACGTCTTGCACCTGGGCGGCGAAGTCAGCCTGTGTAACCCCTTGATGCTCGCCTGGGCCGGCGAGCTGCGCCAGAAAATTCCCGGCCATGCCCTGCGCATGGACATCCGCGACGGCGAAAACCTGCTGCAGCAACTGGAGCTGGGCCTGCTGGACGCGGCGGTGGTGTATCAGCCCGAGTACTGGCCGCGGCTCCAGGTTGAGCAGTTGCTGGAAGAAAAACTGATCCTGGTGCGCCTGGCCGCTCGTCCCGAACCTTACGTGTACATCGACTGGAGTGCCGATTTCCGTCGCCAGCACGACACGGCGCTGCCGGACAAGGCCAAGGCCGCGGTGACCTTCAATCTTGGGCCCCTGGCGTTGCAGTACATCCTGGAAAACGGCGGCAGCGGTTATTTCCGCACTCGGGTCGTGCAGAGCTACCTGGACAGCGGCATTCTGGAGCGAGTGCCCAAGGCGCCGGAATTCAATTACCCGACCTACCTGGTGTATTCAAGGGACCGGGATTCGGCCGCGTTGCAGCAGGCGTTCGACGTGCTGCGGGACATCGTCAAGACTGGCAGCGACTGGTCTCAGCGCTGGGATCCGCTGGGATAATGGATTGGGTGGGCCGCTTCGCGGCCCAGCGGGAGCAAGCTCCCTCGCCACAAAAAGCGCTCAGGGGATAACCGTCATCGCTACTTTTGCATCAGCGCGGCGATGTCGTCCTTGATCCGCAACCGTTCTTTCTTGAGCTTATCCAGGTCGTCGTCGGTCACTACGGCGGTGGGTTTTTCAGCCTTCACGACTTTTGTATCGATTTTCGAATATCGAGTGATCAGCGCGTCGAGATCCTTGTCCTTTTCGCGTTTTTTCTGAATGTCGTCTTCTGTGCACTTCAGATCCTGGCAGAGATCATGGGACACCGGCATGGAGCACCTCCTTCGTGAGTTCGGTGACAAGTGCTTTTCTGGGCACTGCCTGTCAGCAGCATGGCCTTGCCGATCGGGTTCTGTCGACCGCCAATCCGACCAGCGGTGACCGTTCGTCGTGCCACGACGCGTTCCGATAAAACCTTCCCCCGAGCTTTTCCCTCCATTGATCAGTACCCAGAGAATCACCTGTACAACCTGTGTGGAGACTGACCTATGGACAGATTTACCCTGCGTCAACTCGGCCTGGCTGTTGCCCTGAGTAGCAGCATGGGCATGGCATGGGCCGCGACTTCCAGCGACTTTGTCGACAACGCGGCGGCCGGCGGCATTGCGGAGATCGAAACCGGCAAACTGGCGCTGCAGAAAAGCCAATCGGCGGACATCAAGGAGTTCGCCAACAAAATGATTGCCGACCACACCAAAGCCAACGAAGAGCTGAAGGCGCTGGCGAAAAAACATGACATCGAAGTACCAGACGACACCACGTTGATGAAAAAGGCCAAGGCCAAGATTCTTGACGTGCGCGATGAGTCCTTCGATCCGGCCTATGCAAATAACCAAGTGATGGCTCACGAAGAGACCGTCGCCCTGTTCAAGAAAGAGGCTGAGACCGTCACTGACGATAAGAAGCCTGGCAGTACCGAACTGAAGGCATTTGCCCAGAAAATGCTGCCGGACCTGCAGCATCACCTGGAAATGGCGAAGAAGCTTCAAGCGGCCCACCCTAGTAAATAACGCCATCGTCAATAAAAAAGCCCGACTCTCGAGTCGGGCTTTTTTATTGATCAGCTGTCGGCTGTGTCGATATCAGCATCAGTCTTGTCACCGGGTCCAGGCCGATCCGGTTCCGGCTTGAAACCGGGGCTGTAAGTGTTGTCGTTGTCCTGATGATTTTTCTTCTGATCGACCTCACGGGCAGCACTGTGAGCCTCGTGTGTTTCAGCCGGATTGGCAGGCTGGTTATCCGTCACTTGAGGATCGATTGCCGGATCGTTACGCGAGGACGGGGTTTGCGTCTGGCCTTGTTGCTGAGTATTTGCAGAGTCGCTCATTAGACACCTCGTTCATGACCAGGCCGAATAGTGATCGGCCCTGCTTATTCGAAGGCAAAACGGCGGCTTGGGTTCCATTCTTTTACCGCGTCGGGCTCACTCGTCCAGTGCCGAACTGACCATCCGCGCCAATGCATCCGGGTTGTAGGGTTTGCTCAGCAGGTGGGTATCGGGGCTCAGTTGGTGATTGCGAGAGATGATGTCCCGGGTGTGTCCCGACGTGAACAGGACCGGCACCGGCGGGGTCTGTACCTTCGCCCAGGCCGCCAGGTCGGAGCTCTTGATCAGGCCGGGCATGACCACATCGGTGAAGATCAGGTCCACCGAGACGCCATCGAGCAACAACTTCATGGCCTCGTCGCCGTTGGCGGCGGTCAGGGTCCGATAGCCGAGCTGCTCCAACAACTCCACCGAGGCTCCGCGTACGTCGTCGTTGTCCTCGACCACCAGGATGGTTTCCTCCAGGCCGGATCGAAGCTCGCGGGGAGGTGCCTGTTCCGGGGACTCGGGCTTGTGGCTGCGGGGAAAATACATATGCACCTGAGTGCCTTCGCCCGGGTGGCTGGCAATTTCGATGTGCCCGCCGCTCTGCTTGACGAACCCGAACACCATGCTCAATCCAAGCCCCGTGCCTTGGCCGTCGGTCTTGGTGGTGAAAAACGGCTCGAAGACCTGGTTCAGGACTTCGGGCGCCATGCCCGCGCCATGATCGATCACCGACAGTCGCACGTAATCCCCTGCCGCAACTCCTTTGCCGGCACAGGACGATTCGTCCAGGGCGATATTTTCCCCGAGCATTCTGATGACACCTTCGCCCCCCATGGCGTCGCGGGCATTGATCGCCAGGTTCAACAGGGCGTTTTCCAGCTGATTGCAATCGACGTGGATACACCAAGGCTCAGGAGGCAACGCCACCTCGATGCGGATGGTTTCGCCCAGGGCTCGCTGCAACAATTCACCCAGGCCCTCATAGATGCGCCGAGGGTTGTAGACCGCCGGTGACAACGGCTGGCGACGGGCGAAAGCCAGCAACTGCGACGACAGCTTGGCGCCCCGCTCCACGGCTTCGATGGATGCACCGACCCGCCGCTGGACGTTGGGATTGTCAGGCTCGTGGCGAGCCAGCAAGTGCAGGTTGCCGGCGATCACCTGGAGCAGGTTGTTGAAGTCATGGGCCACGCCTCCCGTGAGCCCGCCGATGGCCTCGAGTTTCTGCGATTGACGCAACTGCTCCTCGGCCGCCAACCGCGCCTGCACTTCACTGGCGACGCGTTGTTCCAGGTCGCGGGTGAACTTGAGCAGCGACGCTTCGGCGGTCTTGCGCTCGTTGATATCGATCAGTACGCCGGGAAACCGCAGGGGCTTGCCCAACGCATCGAACTCGCATCGCCCGCTGGCCAGCACCCAAAGGTAATCGCCCTCGCCACGGCGCAAGCGATATTCGGCGGTGTAGGGAGCGCCCGTGCGCACGGTCAGGTCGACCCGTTGTTCGACGTCGTCGATGTCGTCGGGATGGATGCGCTGGCGAGCGATCTGGATGGGCAGTGCATCCAGCGGGCACTCGGGCGGATAACCGAAAGTACGGGCGAAACGTTCATCGCCAGACAGCGTGTCGGTGGCGATATCCCAGACGAACGACCCCAGCAACGGCCCGGCCGAAAGCGCCAATTGGATACGCTCATTGACCGCACGGTAGCTGCGCTCGGCCTCTTGCCGGGCCCGCTCGCTCAGCACCAGCTCGGTGGTTTCCACGACAATCGCCAACACGCCGGCAGGCGAATGGTCATCGTCGGGGACCGGGCTGTAGTAGAGATCCAACCAGACGTCTTCGGGCTTGCCGTCGCGCAGCAGCACCAGCTCCTTGTTGCGGTAGGACAAGGTGCCGCCGCCCAGGCACACGTCCAATACGTGGCGGTTGAATTCGGCCACCTCCGGCCATCCCAGCTCCACCGCGCTCCCCAGCAGGTAGGGATGGCGGCCGCCGGCGAATTCGGCATAGGCGTCGTTATAGATCATGTAGCCCTGGCGGCCCCACAGCATGACCATCGGCAATGGGGAAGCGAGCATCAGTTGGACCGCGCTGCGCAGGCTGGCGGACCAGTGCTCGATCGCACCCAGCTCCGTGCGACGCCAATCGTAGGCCCGGATGCGCCGGGCCATTTCTCCGTCCCAACCGGGACACCCGTTACTTTGGGATAAGAACTTCATGGAACGTCTCTCACCTCAAGCTACCAGCAGGGAAGCGGCATACCACAAGTCCCTTGTGCTAGTGCTTCGAGCGCGAGGTTGGCAATTGGTTTCATGCAGACTGACGACGCCAACCCTCTGTGGCGAGGGGATTTATCCCCTCGCCACAGATTTCAACCAAACATTCAGCGAAAATCCCGGCTGCGCACATTGATGCCCGCCAGCAAACCGCTCAAATCGCTCAGGCGCCCGGCAATCAGATGACGGACCTCGCCGACACTTTCCCAGCGCCCGTCCACCCTGAGCAATTGCGACCCTACCAGGACCTTGCGCTGGCGTTCGGCCAAGTCGCGCCAGACCACTACGTTGAGATTGCCGAACTCATCTTCCAGAGTGACAAAGGTCACCCCGCTGGCCGTGCCTGGACGTTGGCGACCAGTGACCAGCCCCGCGACGCTGACGTGGCGGCCATGCTCGACAGCCTGCAATTCCCGGGAGCTGCGGCAGCGTCGGGCGCGCAATTCGGAGCGCAGCAAGGCCAGCGGATGAGGCCCCAGCGTCGTGCCCAGGGTGGCGTAGTCGGCGAACAGGTTTTCCCCCACCGTGGGTGTCGGCAAGGCCACGGTGGGTTCTTCCGGGCTGGGCAGGCCCGCGAACAAGCCCAGTTGTTTTTCCACTCCGGCAATTTCCCAACGGGCGCGATGGCGGTCGCCGGCCAGGCCGCGCAAAGCGTTGGCGTCCGCCAGTTGCTCCAGGGCCCGGGCGTCGAGTCGAGCCCGTTCGCCCAGGTCGGCCACATCGCTGAAAGCCCGCTGCCCGCGTGCCACCTCGATACGCCGGGCATCGTCCTCTCTAAACCCCTTGATCAGACGCAAGCCCATGCGAATCGCCGGCTGGCGACCTTCCATCGGTTCCAGGCTGCATTCCCAGTCGCTGGCCCGCACGTCCACCGGACGGATCTGCAACTGATGCCGGCGAGCATCCTGGAGGATCTGGTCCGGGCTGTAGAAACCCATGGGCCAGCTGTTGATCAGGGCACAGGCGAACGCCGCCGGCTCGTGGCATTTGAGCCAACTGCTGGCGTAGGTCAGCAAGGCGAAACTGGCGGCATGGGATTCAGGAAAGCCGTAATTGCCGAAGCCCTTGATCTGTTCAAAGAGCTGCGCGGCGTATTCAGGTTTGTACCCTTTGGCCGCCATCCCGTCGGCCAATCTTTTCTTGTGCGGTTCGAGCCCGCCGTGGCGCTTCCAGGCGGCCATGGAACGACGTAACTGGTCCGCTTCGCCCGGGCTGTAGCCAGCGGCGACAATGGCGATCTGCATGACCTGTTCCTGGAACAGCGGAATGCCCAAGGTGCGGCCCAGCACTTCTTTCAATTCCGACGATGGATAAGTGATCTTCTCTTCTCCATTGCGCCGCCGCAGGTAGGGATGCACCATCCCGCCCTGGATGGGTCCCGGTCGCACGATCGCCACCTCGATCACCAGATCGTAGTATTCCTTGGGCTTGAGCCTGGGCAACATCGCCATCTGCGCCCGGGATTCGATCTGGAACACGCCGATGGTGTCGGCGCGGCTGATCATCTCGAACGTGGCCCGATCATCCTTGGTCAAAGACGCCAGGGTATGACGCACGCCCCGGTAATGCGCGATCAAGTCGAAACAGCGACGAATCGCGCTGAGCATGCCCAGGGCCAGGATGTCCACCTTGAGCAGCCCGACCGCATCGAGGTCGTCCTTGTCCCACTGGATGATGGTGCGTTCGGCCATCGCGGCGTTCTCGACCGGCACCAGGGTGTCCAAGGGTTGCTGGGAAATCACGAAGCCGCCGGGGTGTTGGGACAGGTGCCGGGGGAAGCCGATCAGTTGCTGGGTCAGGCTCAACACCCGACGCAGCACCGGGCTCTCCGGGTCGAAACCACCCTCGCGCAAACGCTCCAGCGGCGGTGCCTCATCGCTCCAGCGCCCGCAGCAATCGGCCAGTGCATTGACCTGGTCCGGCGGCAGGCCCAGGGCCTTGGCCACGTCGCGTACCGCCCCGGCGCCGTGATAGCTGCTGACCACGGCCGTCAACGCCGCGCGATGCCGGCCGTAGCGCTGGAACACGTACTGCAGGACTTCCTCGCGACGTTCGTGTTCGAAATCGACGTCGATGTCCGGTGGCTCATTGCGCTCGCGGGACAGAAAGCGTTCGAACAACATGTCCGTCTGTGCCGGGTCGATTTCGGTGATGCCCAGGGCGTAGCACACCGCCGAGTTGGCCGCCGAGCCCCGGCCCTGGCAGAGAATGTGACGGCTACGGGCGAAACTGACGATGTCCTGCACGGTGAGGAAGTAGCTGTCGTAGCCCAGTTCGGCAATCAACTCCAATTCCTTGTCGATCTGCACGCGCACCTTTTCTGTGACGCCGTTCTTCCAGCGCTCGCGCATGCCGCGCGCAGTCAGTTCCCGCAGCCAGGACGCCGGATCATGGCCCTCGGGCACGAGCTCGCGGGGGTATTCATAGCGCAACTGACCGAGGTCGAACGTGCAGCGCCGGGCGATGTCCAGGGTTTCATCGAGCAAGGCGCGGGGGTAGAGATCGGCCAGGGCCTGGAGGCTGCGCAAGTGGCGTTCGCCGTTGGGGTGCAGACGCTGACCGGCCTCGGCAACGGTGACGTGGTGGCGAATGGCGGTCATGGTGTCTTGCAAGGCGCGGCGACCCCGCACATGCATATGCACGTCGCCCGTGGCGACGGCAGGAAGACCCAGGCGTTCGGCCAATGCGAGCAAGTCCGCGAGCCGTCGCTGGTCGTCTTGACCGCAATGCAACTGCACGGACAGCCAGAGTCTTTCGTTGAACACCTGTCGGAGCCAGCGCCCTTGCGCCTCGGGCGTCTTGCCATCGGGGACCCACAGGGCGAGCAGCCCTGGCAGCGGCTCGTCGAAGTCTTCTCGGACGATGCGATAACGGCCCTTTTCGCTGCGCCGCCGTGCGCGGGTGATCAGCCGGCACAAGGTTTGGTAGCCCTCGAGGTTTTCCACCAACAGCACCAGCTTCGGACCGTTCTCGACCTGGATTTCGCTGCCGACGATCAATTGCAAGTTTAGTTCCTTGGCTGCCTGCCAGGCCCGGACGATGCCGGCCAAGGTACATTCATCCGTCACCGCCAGGGCCCGATAGCCCTGCTGTTTGGCGCGACGGCACAATTCCAGGGCGCTGGAGGCGCCGCGCTGGAAGCTGAAGTTCGACAGGCAATGCAGCTCGGCATATTCGACGCTCATGCGAACCAACCTTGCAGCCACAACGGTCCGCCCTCGCCCACCGGTCGATAGGCCCAGCCGCGTTGGCCGGCGCGGGTTTCGATCAGGTAGTAATCACGGCGCACATCGGCGCCGTCCCACCAGCCGGACTCGATGCGCTCCGGGCCCATGAGGATTCGCGCCTGGCCTTCAGGCAAGACCTGGGGCTCGCCAAGCAGCCAGCCGGGACGCTGGACATCATCGCGCAGCGGACACATCTGTTGTTGCGGCTGGGGTTTCATCTGCCAGGCGCACTCGGGGCGGTGGTCGTCGCCAAATCCCAACCCTTGCACGGCTTCGTCACCGAGGCGCGCCCGCAGCCGTTCGCGCAGTTGTTCCCACGGCAAGGACTGCTGGGGACGCTCGTCGAACAATTCCAGGCGCTGGGGCACGAAGCTCGGCAGGTCTTCGGCACACAAGCGAAAACCGCGCACCGGCGCCTCGACCTGCACCTGCTCGAGACGGCCACGGGCCAGCTCGAACAGCATCGAAGCATCCCGCTCGGCGCTGAGCAGGCCGACCTTGATCACCGTGTCCGGCAAACCGGCGTGTTCCAGGTGCAAATCAAAACGCTGCACGCCGCTGTCGCGGCCGCACAGGTAGGCCGACAGGTCACCGGTCAAACGTCGCAGAGGAAACAGCAATGCCTGGTGGGACTGCACGTCGTAGTTGAGTTCGATGCGCACATCGAAACGGTCCGGGGGCAGGTAGAACGACAGCGCCAGGGTGCGGCTGCCCACCAGCGCATCGAGGTGCTTGAGCATGTCGGCTTCGAAGCGCCGCGCCAGGGTGTGCCGGGGCAAGGCCTGGACTTGGCTGAGCCGACGCAGGCCCATGCGCGACAAGGCCGTGGCAGCTTCGGGCGCCAGGCCGACTCGGTCCACTGGCATCTGTCCCAGGTACGCTTGCAAGGTCTCGTTATCGGGCACGACCAGGGCGTCGTAAGCATTGGCCAGCATCCGCGCCGCCACGGGATTGGGGGCGGCGACGATGCGATGCCGAAAACCCAGCTCAGTCAATTCGGCCCGCAACCGCGCCTCGAACACCGGCCATGGCCCGAACAGCCCCAGGCTCGACTCGATTTCGAACAGCACCGTGCGTGTATAATGCACGCTCACCTGGGAGCTGAAACGATAGGCCCAGGCCGCCAGGAATCGTTGCCAGTTTTCGATCTGCGCCGCGTCGTACTCGGCGGTGGCGAACCCTTTGCTCAAGGCCTGGGCCGCGGTCATGGTCTGGCCGGGGCGCAGGCCCAGGGCGCGCGCCGGTTCATTGACCGCTTGCAGCACCCGGCGCTGGGCCGGGCCGGTCAGCAGCGCCAGGGGCTCGCTGGGGTCGGGGCGCTGGCGCAGCGCGGCATCCAGCGCCAATTGCGGGAAGAGAATACAGACCCAGCGCATCGCAACCTCAATGCCCTGTCTGTGGGGGGAACGCAATCGGCGCCGAACGCGCCAGCCCGCCCCGGGACTTGAGCACCCGCAATTGTGCGGGCCGGGAATCGATGGCGATGCGCAGGGCCGCCGGGGACGGGTTGATGGCTTCCTGGATCGAGCGCCAGGCGAACGCCAGCGTCTGGCCGGTTTCCGCCGCGACCTGCAAACGGCGCAAGGCCCGGTCATCCGCCTGGCGCGGCCAGCACAACACCGCGCCGCAACTGCCCGAGCGCAGGCATTGCTCGGTGGCCCATAAGGCCTCCCGTGGATCGGCCTGGATGATCGACAACTGGCGCAAGTCCACCCCGGCGTTTCGCCAGGCCTGGGGATAGGGCACGAACGGCGGCGCCACCAACACGATCCGCTCCCCCGCCGCCGATAGCCGCGCCAGGGTCGGCCACACCAGTTGCAATTCGCCCACGCCCGGCGCGCCGACGAGAATTTCCGTCAACGCCGCTTCCGGCCAGCCACCACTGGGCAGTGCCGCATCCAGTACGGCGTGGCCGGTGGGCTGTGGACTGGCGGCCGGCGGCGCAGGCCGGCCCTTCCAGACCTGGCCGCCATTGAACAGCGTGTCCAGCGCAACGACGGCGCCCATCAGCCTTGTCTCACCAGACCACAGAACACGCCTTCTATCGCCAGGTCCTGGTCGGCTTCGACGATGATCGGCTGATAGGCTGGGTTGCGTGGCAACAGGCGTACGCGCTCGCCGATTCGCTCAAAACGCTTGATGGTCACTTCACCGTCCAGGCGCGCCACGACAATTTGCCCGTTGGAAGCCTGGGGCGTGCGTTGCACACCCACCAGATCGCCGTCGAGGATACCGTCCTCGATCATCGAATCGCCCTGGACCCGCAGCAGGTAGTCCGGCGCTTTGGTGAAGATCGCCGGGTCCAGCAACAGACGGCTGTGGACCTCGGCATCGGCACCGATCGGTAGGCCGGCGGCCACCCGTCCCAACACCGGCACATCCAACAGTTCGGGACGCGGCGGCTGATTCAACAGCCGGATGCCCCGGGCCTGGTGCGGATTGACTTCGATGAAACCGGCTTCGGTGAGCGCCAGCACATGCTTGCGCGCCACGCTACGAGAGGCGAAACCAAACGCCTCGCTGATTTCAGCGAGGCTGGGAGGCTGGCCCTTTTCGGCGATGCGTTCGCGGATAAAGGTCAGGATGGCGGTACGGCGGGGAGTGAGAGTCGTCATGGAGTACATTTGTACTCTTATGGGATTTTTCTTACAAGCGCCGCCAGTCAGTTCACAGCGACTTATGGTTTCGGTGACCAGCGTATCCTTGCTCGCGATGGCGTGGGTCAGCTTGCCAAAAGGGTGAATGTAATGACCTCATCGCGAGCAAGCTCGCTCCCACAAGGGATAGGCATAAAGCTACAGACCCGCCAGATAAGCCCAGGGAAAAATCCCCCGCTCATGCCCATCGCTAAAGACCAACTGCACCCCGTAGCCCTGCCCATTGACCTCAACCACCCGAACCCGCGAATCCACCTGAACCGCCAATCCTTGCAGGCGAAACGCTCGACACCGCGAGCATGGGCATTGCCGGCGCAGCTCGGCATGGTCCAACTGTTGTTCGCGCCCATCAGGCCAACTCAGGCGCAACAGCCCCTTCTCCCGTGAATTGCCAATCGCCAGCGGGCTCATTGCAGTTGGCCCAAGGCAATGCGCACAGCCTTGCGTACCTCCGGATCGCCATCCTCCTGGGCGGCCTGCAACGCCGCAATGGCAGCAGGATCGTTCAACTCGCCCAAGGCCAGTGCTGCCTCCTTGCGCAGATTGCTGATGCGGTGGCCCAGGGTTTCGATCAATGCCGCCAGGGCCGGGGCGTAGCGCAAACGACCCAGGCTGCGGGTCGCCCGCAAGCGCACTTGCCAGTAGTCGTCCGCCAGGGCATCGATCAGGGCCGGGCCGGCATCGGCGTGACCGACCTTGCCCAGCGTTGTAGCGGCTTCTTCGCGAACCGCCCACGCCGGGTCCCGCAAGGCCTGGCGCAGGGCTGGCAACACTTGCTCATCCGAAGCCAGGCCAAGGGCACCGGTGGCCGCGCGGCGTACTTCGCTGTCCGGGTCATCACTGGCGAGCCGGGCCAAGGCTGGCAAGGCGCCGAGGTGCTTGAGCCAGCCCAGCACGCCAACCGCTTCGCGGCGCACGCCAGCATCGTCATCGGCCAGGGCGGCGATGGATGCTGGCGCGGCATCGCCCAGGCGCAACTCGCGCAAGGCCCGGAAGGCCGCGACGCGGACACCGGCGTCGGCATGTGTCGTCCAAGGCAGGATCACTCTTCCTGCCGCCTCGCTCTTGAGCAGGCTCAAGCTTTGGGCAGCAGCGGCCTGCACCGTTGGTGATCGATCGGTCAGGGCTTCGCACAAGCCTGCGACCACCGGCTCGTCCTCCCAGGCTTCGAGCAATCGCGCGGCTTCGGCGCGCACCTCGGCGCTGGGGTCACTGGCCAGGCGATCCACAAGCCACAACAGGCCTTCGGGCTCTTCAAGGTCGGCCAGTTCGATAAGGGCGATGCGGCGCACACCGGCGTCCTCGTCGGTAAGACGCGGTTGCAGGGCGAGAATGTCTTGGTTGTCGGTATTTTCAAATAGAGAGGTCATAGGGCAAATCGCGGCAAGGAGGTTTCAGGAGGCAGCCCGAGAGGATTGAGGCGCGGCAATTGCTGGCCATCTTCATGACGCAGCAGCTCAAGGCAGTGGCGCTTCAATCGGGAGAATTCAGGGCTCGTCACCAGCTCAGTCGTGCGTGGCCGAGGAAAATCCAAGCGCAGATCCTCGATGATGCGACCCGGCCGTGGGCTCATCACCAGCAAGCGATCGGCCAGGAATAGCGCCTCGTCGATGTCGTGGGTGACGAACACAACGGTGGTGCGGATGCGCGTCCAGATGTCCAGCAACAACTCCTGCATGTTCAAGCGCGTCAGTGCATCCAGCGCGCCGAAGGGTTCATCCATCAGCAACAAGCGCGGGCGGTTCACCAGCACCCGTGCGATCTCCACTCGCTGCTGCATGCCACCGGAGAGCTGGTCCGGCCAGTGCCCGGCAAAACCCTCCAGGCCCACCGAGGCGAGCATCTCATCGGCGGCTCGTTGTCGTTCGACTTTGCCCAGGCCACGCATCTTCAGGCCAAAGGCAACGTTGTCGCGCACGCTGCGCCATGGAAACAAAGTGTGCTGCTGGAACACCATGCCGCGCTGAGGCGAGGGACCGGCCACCGGCACCGCGTCGACGTTCAGCGTGCCGGTGCTCGGTTGCAGATGCCCGGCAAGGGCACCGAGCAAGGTCGATTTGCCGCAACCGGACGGCCCCAGGATGCAGACGAACTGGCCCGCCTCGATCTGGCAATCAAGCCCCTGCACCGCTTCGAAGGCCTGGGCACCCTGGCCCAGGACAATGGACAACTGGCGGATGTCGATCCGCCCTTCAGGCGTTTGCATTGCACTCATCAGGCTTTTCCTCGGGGCCGGTGCCAAGGCGTGAACAACCCGCCCAGGCGCTTGATCAACAAACTACTGCCCATCCCCAGCACGCCGATCAGCAACATGCCGACCACGATGTCGGGGTAGTTCTGCACGGTGTAGGACGCCCAGGTGTAGTAGCCGATGCCGTACTGGCCGGCGATCATTTCCGCCGTCACCAGGCAGAACCAGGACGTGCCCATGCCGATGGCGAGGCCAGTGATGATGCTCGGCGCGGCGCCCGGCAGAATCACTTCCAGCAGGATGGCCCGGCGTCCCGCCCCGAGGCTTTTCGCTGACGCGACCAGCCGCCGGTCCACCCCTTCGACGCCGTGCACGGTGTTGAGCAGGATCGGGAACAGCGCGCCGGTGAAGGTGATGAACACCATCGACAATTCCGACGACGGGAACATCAGAATCGCCAACGGAATCCAGGCCACCGCCGGGATCGGCCGCAGGACTTCCAGTGGCGGCAACAGCAAGTCTTCGGCCCATTTCGAACGACCGATGGCCACGCCCAGCGCCACGCCAATCAGCAGCGCCGCACCGTACCCGGCAAAGACCCGCCCCAGGCTGCTGCCCAGGTGCCGCGCAAGATTGCCCGATTCCCCCAGGCCAAGCGCGGCCTGGAGTACCGCCAATGGGGCCGGGACGTTGGCGAAGGTCACCAGGCCGAGGTCCCAATGACCGTCGGCGGCGAGCTGCCAGAACAGCAGGCAGAGCAGCAGTGAAGCGGCTCGCAGGAGCCAGCGTTTGGGTGATGGGTACACAAATCTTCCTCCGGAGTGGAATCCTTGTGGGAGCGAGCTTGCTCGCGATGGCGTCAGGTCAGTTGAAATCGAATTGGCTGACACACCGCTATCGCGAGCAAGCTCGCTCCCACAGGGGACGGTGTCAGGTCAACGGGCGGCGACCGCCTGGGTCGTCGCCTCGGTGAAATCCAGGACCTTGCCGCCCTGCTGCGCGGCAAACTGCTCGGCCTGCCCTTTCAACAGGAACGCGCTGAGCTGGCCCTTGGCATCGCTGGCGAACCACGCCTGCTCGGCCAGCAGCTTGATCCCGCTGTCGCTGGCCTGTGCGTAGACGGCTCGGATACCCTTGCCTTCCTGCTTGAGGCTCGCCAGCGCGGTGAAGGCTGACTGCGCGGAGGCGTAATGGCGCACTTTCGGCTCGCCGCGTACCCAGATTTCGGCCACGTGGCGGGCATCGGTGATGGCCTGGCCGGTCGCAGTATCGGCGCTGCCAAGCGGGGTCTGGGCGTAGTTGGCCAGTTGCGCGGTGTAATCCAGGTTCGAGGCCTTGAAGGCGGCGCGGATGTACTGGTCATCGATGAAGGTGTTGAGGTCCAGCCCGCGATCGGCTTTCTTCAGCAGCTTGAGGGTGTCGATGGCGGTGCCCACGGCCTGGCGGTATTCCGGTTTCCAGGTCAGGTCGCGGGTCTGCACGCCCAGCGGCCCGTGGAACAGATAATTGACCTCGGCATCCACGCCGGTGACCTTGGCGATCAGCTCGCTGTACTTCTCAGGCTCGGCGGCCAACAACTGGTTGGCTTCGATGGATGCACGCAGGTAGGCGACGACGATTTCCGGGTACTTCCTGGCATAGGCCTGGTCCACCAGGGCGCCATGGAATGTTGGCGTCTTGGCCTGGGCGCCATCGTAGATCTTGCGGGCAAAACCACGGCTGGGGAACAGTTCGGCGAACGGCACGAAATCAGCGTGGGCGTCGATCTTGCCGGCCTGCAACGCCGAGCCGGCGACCTCCGGTGGCTGGGCGATGATGTTCACATCCTTGAGTGGATCCCAGCCTTGGGCCGCGACGGCGCGCAGCAGCATGCCGTGGGCAGTGGAGGCAAAGGGCACGGAAATGGTCTTGCCCTTGAGCTCGGCCAGGGATTGAACGCCCGAGGCGCTCGGCACGACGATGCCATTGCCGCTGCCCTCGGTGCTGCCCGACAACACGCTGATGAACAGGCTGTGCTTGCCAGCGGTTTCGAACGCCACGCCATTGAAGGCGCCGGGGAAATCGGCCATGGCGCCGAAGTCGAGCTTGCCCGCCACCATCTCGTTGGTCAGTGGCGCGCCGCTGGTGAAGTTTTTCCACTGGATGTCGTATTGGGCATCCTTGTACGCGCCGTCGTGGGGCAGGTATTTGTCCAACAGGCCCAACTCCCGAATCAACAACCCACCGGCGGCGCAGTTGATGGTGGTGTCCTGGGTGCCGATGGCGATGCGGATGGTTTCTGCCTGGGCAGGCAGGGTCAATGAAGCCAGTACCAGACCGGCCAATGCTGCACGCAATAACATGGGTGTGTCCCCTCGAATCGTTTATGGGTATTTCGTCTCCGCCGCGATCAGGGCGCGGTGGGAAACGAGGGGTGTTCTGGGTTTAGCGTCCGGGGTGGCCGGATGGCTTTTGTGGTGTCTGTGGTGGCCTCTTCGTCGGAACGCCGCCCGGAGCAGGCTCACTCCCACAGGGTTTATCGGTGTACACAACTATCGCGACTGGCTTCAGTCCACTGTGGGAGCGAGCCTGCTCGCGATGGCGTCGTCGCAATCAGCGCAACAGATACGGAATCTCGACTTTCACCGCCCCCGTCGGGCAGTCTTTTTCACAGGGCATGCAATACCAGCACTCATCGAACGCCATGTAGGCCTTCTGCGTTGCAGGGTTGATCGCCAGCAAGTCCATGGGGCAGACATCGACGCAGACCGTGCAGCCTTTGTGGGCGATGCATTTGTCCTCGTCCACGGTGACGGGGGCGTTGGAGCGGAAGAAGATTTCCTGGGGTTGGTAGGCCATGGGCGTTCTCTTTGAGTGAAGGGTTCAAGCCGCGTCGGCACCGACCCGCAGCCGGTCATAGGCCTGCAGCTCGTCGGCATCGAGGGCGATGATGTAGGGCTCGATCGCCTTCTTGAAGGAAGTCATCTGTCCGTCCTCGCCTTTCTTCAGGTGGCAATGGCAGAACCAGTCGCTGTCGTTGCGCTGCGGGTGGTCGACCCGATAGTGGTACAGCCCCCAACGGCTTTCCGCGCGAAACAGCGAGGCGCGGGCGGCCATTTCGGCGCAGTCGCGGATGACGCTGACCTCCATGGCACGCATCAGCTCATGGGCGTTGTGAGCCTTGATCTGATCCAGGTCGCGCTGGATATCGCTGAAGCGTTGCAAGCCGATCTGCATTTTTTTCGTGACCTTCGGCGGCTGCAGGTAATCGTTGACGAAACGTCGCAGCTTGTATTCCACCTGGGCCGGCGGCAGGCCGTGCTCGCGCTCCAGTGGCGCGTAAACGCGCGTCCTCTCCCGTTCGATCTGCCCGACGTCCAGCACCGAGAAATCCTTCCCCGCCACAAAATCCGCGGCGTTGTTGCCGGCAAACCAGCCGTAGGTGAACGCACCGAGCATGTAGTTGTGCGGCACCGCCGCCATGTCACCCGCCGAGTACAACCCCTTGACCGAGGTTTCCGCCCGCTCGTTGACCCACACGCCCGAGGCCGAGTGACCGCTGCAAAAACCGATTTCGGAAATGTGCATCTCTACCATCTGCGTGCGGTAGTCGGTGCCACGGTTGGCGTGGAACTGGCCGCGACTGGGGCGTTCGTTGCTGTGCAGGATCTCTTCGATGTTCTGGATGGTCTCCTCGGCCAAGTGATCGAGCTTGAGGAACACCGGGCCATTGCCGCCTTCGAGTTCCTGGTGGAACTCCCACATCATCTGCCCGCTCCAGTAGTCGCATTCGATAAAGCGCTCGCCCTTGTTGTTGGCGGTGTAGCCGCCCAGCGGACCGGTGACGTAGGCGCACGCCGGGCCGTTGTAATCCTTGATCAACGGGTTGATCTGGAAGCATTCCAGGTTCGCCAGCTCGGCACCGGCGTGATAGGCCATGGCGTAGCCGTCGCCGGCATTGGTCGGGTTTTCATAGGTGCCCATCAGGTAGCCCGAGGCCGGCAACCCCAGGCGTCCCGCGGCGCCGCAGCAGAGAATGACCGCTTTGGCCTTGATCACATGGAAGTCGGCGGTGCGGCAATCGAAGCCCATCACACCGTTGACCGCCCCCGCTTGGTCAGTCAGCAAGCGCGTGCAGACCAGACGATTGGTGATGCTCACCCGCGCCCGCTTCAACTGCCGGTACAGGACTTTCTTGATGTCGTGCCCTTCCGGCATCGGCAGCACATAGGCACCCATGTGGTGGACTTTTTTCACCGCGTAGTCGCCGGTTTCGTCCTTCTCGAACTTCACGCCCCAGCGATCCAGTTGCTCGATCGTTTCGAAACTGTGCGTCGCGTAGGCGTACACCGCCGCCTGGTTGACGATGCCGTCGTTGGCGATGGTGATTTCCTTGGTGTACTGCTCGGGCGTCGAATGGCCCGGGATAATTGCATTGTTCAAGCCGTCCATGCCCATGCTGATGGCGCCGCTGCGCTTGACGTTGGCCTTGTCCACCAGCAGGACGCGCAGGTCCCGGTTGCGTTCCTTGGCCTTGATCGCCGCCATGGGGCCGGCGGTACCACCACCGATGACGACGATGTCGTATTCCTGTTCGAGGGTATTCGTTGAGCGTTGGGTCATGCCTGCGTCCCTTTTTGCCGGTCGATCCGCAAGCGATACTGGAAAGCATCGCCGCGGTAGTAGAGGTATTCGAAATCCAGCGGTCGCCCATCGGCGCCATGGGTCAGGCGTTCGATGCGCATCACGGGCGACCCTGGCTCGACCTCCAGGGCTTGGCACAGCTCGCTGTCGGCCAGCACCGCATCGATGGCAAGGTCCGCGTGGCCGAGGGCCAGGCCGCAATCGTTTTCCAGAATCAGGAAAATGTCCCGTGTAACCAGATCGGCTTTTTCCAGGCGCTCGCCGAGGTCCTTGGGCAGGTAGGTAATCTCCAACGACACCGGTTCGCGGTTGATCAGCCGCACCCGTTTGATCTGCGCCACCACATCCCCCTCCGCAACCTTCAACCGCTCGGCCACCGGCTTGTCGGCGGGAATGAATTTGAAACTGCGAAGACGATTGATCACCTCGAAGCCGCGGCCGGTCATGGACTCGGCCAAGCCCTGGAGGGTGCTGACGTTCTGGAAGGTCTTGGGTTTTGCGACAAAGGTGCCTTTGCCATGGATCTTGAAAATCAGACCTTCCTTTTGCAGGTCCCCCAAGGCTTGGCGCACGGTGATTCGGCTGACGCGAAACAACGCACCCAGCTCGCTTTCCGAAGGCATCTGGCTGCCTTGGGGGTATTCACCGTCGAGAATGCGCGTGCGCAACAGGTCGCGCAGTTGCAGGTGCAGCGGCACGCTGCTGAGGGAAAGAACGTTGTCAGGCATGGCTTCAGTCACTTGTCATAACGAGTTATGACGTGATCTTAAGGAAACCTCCCGAGTCTTGAGAAATACCGTTTGGACATATCCTTAGAGTCGGCTCAGGGCAACAGCAGCCCCTGCTCCCGCTCGCACAGCTGCACCACGTAATCCCATAGCACCCGCAGCCGCACGGATTTATGCAGTTCGCGGCGGGTGCTGATCCAGTAGCTGCGGCAGAGGGTTTCGTCCGGGAGCAAGGGCACCAGCGTCGGGTCGCTGCCGGCCATGTAACACGGCAACACGGCGATGCCCAGGCCCGATCGCGCGGCTTGCTGCTGGGCGATGACGCTGGTGCTGTGGAATACCACCCGGGGCTTGCGGCAAAAACTGTTGAGGAACATGAGCTCCTGGCTGAACAACAGATCGTCGACGTAGCCGATCCAGGCGTGACGGCCCAGATCTTCGCGGCTGCGCAAGGGCGGCGAGCGATCCAGGTAGGCCTGGCTCGCATACAGCGCCAGGCTGTAGTCGGTGAGCTTGCGTGTCACCAGCAGGTCGGCCGCCGGTCGTTCGAGGTGGATACTGATTTCCGCCTCGCGGTTGAGAATGCTGACGAAGCGCGGCACCGCCACCAGTTCCACCTCAAGTCCCGGATAGCGCTGGAACAACCCCTCCATGCGACTGGCCAGGAACATGATGCCCAGCCCTTCCGTCACGCCCAACCGGATCTTGCCCAAGGGTGCGCTGGATTGGGTGATGTCCTCTTGGGCCAGCAACGCGACGTTTTCCATGGCCTCGGCATGCTTGAGCAGCGCCTCGCCCGCCGGGGTCAGTTCATAACCCTGGGCGTGCTGGACAAACAAAGCCGTGCCCAGGCTTTTTTCGATGGCCTCGATGTGCCGGGCCACGGTGGCATGGGTGGTGTTGAGCCGTCGCGCGGCCGTCAGCAAGCGGCCGCTGCGTTGCAGTTCCAGGAAGTAGCGCAAGTCATTCCAGTCGAACATGAGCCATCCTTGAAAACGCCTGAACCCGGGATTGTTTATAAACGCTCAGCAGGTGCGCAAAAACTAACATTCTTTTGACGAAAACTAACAACTACGATGAGCCAACAAGAACAATAAATGAGGTCGCGAATGCAACCTGTCGTCGATGAATACGATTACGTGATCGTGGGCGCCGGCCCTGCCGGGTGCTTGCTGGCCAATCGGCTGTCGGCCAACCCGCAACACCGGGTGCTGCTGCTCGAAGCCGGCGGGCGAGACAACTATCCGTGGATTCACATCCCGGTCGGCTACCTGTTCTGCATCGGTAATCCGCGCACCGACTGGTGCTTCAAGACCGAAGCGCAACCGGGCCTGCAGGGCCGCGCCCTGAGCTATCCGCGCGGCAAGGTGTTGGGCGGCTGCTCGTCCATCAACGGCATGATCTACATGCGTGGCCAGGCCGCGGACTACGATGGCTGGGCAGCCGAAGGCAACGCTGGCTGGTCCTGGAAAGACGTCCTGCCGTTGTTCAGGCAAAGCGAAAACCACTTCGCCGGAGACTCCGAACTTCACGGCACGGCCGGCGAATGGCGCGTCGAGCGCCAGCGCCTGTCATGGCCGATCCTCGACGCCTTTCGCACCGCCGCCGAGCAGAGCGGCATCCCCAACGTCGAGGATTTCAATGGCGGCGACAACGAAGGCTGTGGCTATTTCCAGGTCAACCAGAAAGCCGGGATACGCTGGAACGCGGCCAAGGCTTTCCTCAAGCCGATACGCAATCGCCCCAACCTGACGGTCTTGACCGAAGTCGAAGTCGACCGCGTTTTGTTGCGCGATGACCGCGCACACGCTGTCAGCGCTCGCTGGCAAGGCAAGGCCATGAGCTTCAAGGCTCGCAAGGAAATCGTCCTGTGCGCCGGAGCCGTCGGTTCGCCGGGCATCCTGCAGCGCTCCGGGATCGGCCCGCGCAGCTTGCTGCAACGCTTGGGCATTGGCGTGGCGC
Source organism: Pseudomonas sp. R4-84 (assembly GCF_054130985.1). NCBI lineage: Bacteria > Pseudomonadati > Pseudomonadota > Gammaproteobacteria > Pseudomonadales > Pseudomonadaceae > Pseudomonas > Pseudomonas sp. R4-84. The sequence continues at coordinate 2,128,630 of NZ_CP096390.1, read as the reverse complement.
ACGAGTTGCCGGGCGTGGGCGGCAACTTGCAGGACCATCTGCAACTGCGGCTGATCTATCAACTGGAAAACGCCCGCACCCTGAACCAGATCGCCGGTACGTTGTGGGGCAAGATGGGCATGGGCCTGCGCTACCTGTATGACCGCAGCGGCCCACTGTCCATGGCGCCCAGCCAACTCGGCGCCTTCGCCCGCTCGGGGCCGGAACAGACTTCGGCCAACCTCGAATACCATGTGCAGCCATTGTCTCTGGAACGCTTCGGCGAACCCTTGCACAGCTTCCCGGCATTCACCGCATCGGTGTGTGACTTGCGCCCGATGAGCCGCGGCCGCGTGGACATCCGCTCAGCCGATCCGAGTGAAGCGCCGTTGATCCAACCCAACTACCTGAGCCACCCCGAAGACCTGCGGGTCGCGGCCGACGCGATCCGCCTGACCCGAAGAATCGTCGCCTCCCCGGCCCTCGGCGCCTTCAAACCTGTGGAATACCTGCCGGGACCCAGCCTGCAGACCGAAGAGGAACTGCATAAGGCCGCCGCCCGCATCGGCACGACGATCTTCCACCCGGTGGGCACCTGTCGCATGGGCCAGGACGGCGACGCCGTGGTGGATGCGCAACTGCGCGTGCACGGCATCAAGGGCCTGCGCATCGCCGACGCCTCGATCATGCCGCGCATCATTTCGGGAAACACCTGCTCGCCGACGTTGATGATCGCCGAGAAGGCAGCGCGGATGATCCTCGAACCCACCACTGTCAGCATCACAAGCCAAAAGGAGCCGGCCACAGTCTGAAAGACACTGGAGATCCCTGTGGGGAGCGAGCCTGCTCGCGATGACGGTGTGTCAGCTAACGTTCATGTCGACCACCACACCGCTATCGCGAGCAGGCTCGCTCCCACAGGGAAAACATTTGGATCAAGAAAGTGTGTCACATCAGGAGACGCCCCCACCCGGCGTCGCAGTGGAACAACAAAAACAATCACTGTGAGGGATACCGCTATGTCTGAACATGTTCAGCCCCTGGAAGCCACGCGCAGCGCCGGCACCAGCCAGGAAACCCAGAAAGTCATTTTTGCCTCGTCCCTCGGGACGGTGTTCGAGTGGTACGACTTTTTCCTCTACGGCGCCCTTGCGGCGGTCATCAGCAAACAGTTCTTCGCCGGAGTGAATGACACCACGGCGTTCATTTTCGCGCTGATGGCCTTCGCCGCCGGGTTCATCGTGCGGCCGTTCGGTGCGCTGGTGTTCGGGCGGCTGGGGGACATGATCGGGCGCAAATACACCTTCCTCGCGACCATCGTCCTCATGGGCCTGGCCACGTTCTGCGTCGGCCTGCTCCCCAACTACGCCAGCATCGGCATCGCCGCGCCGGTCATCCTGGTGGTGCTGCGCATGCTCCAGGGCCTGGCCCTGGGTGGTGAATACGGCGGCGCGGCGACCTATGTCGCCGAGCATGCGCCGATGGGCAAGCGTGGGTTCCACACCAGCTGGATTCAGTCCACCGCAACATTGGGGCTGTTGCTGTCGCTGCTGGTGGTACTGGGTTGCCGCTACTTCACCGGCGATCAGTTCGAAGTCTGGGGCTGGCGCATTCCGTTCCTGCTGTCGATCCTGCTGCTGGGCATTTCCACCTGGATCCGCCTGAGCCTGCACGAGTCGCCGGCCTTCCTGAAAATGAAAGAAGAAGGCAAGTGCTGCAAGGCGCCGATTCGCGAATCGTTCGGCAAATGGGAAAACCTGAAAGTGGTGCTGATCGCCCTGTTCAGTATCAACGCCGGGCAAGCGGTCACCTTCTATGCAGCGCAATTCTACGTGCTGTTTTTCCTTACCCAGTTCCTCAAGATGGACCCGGCCCTCGCCAACAGCCTGCTGATCGTCAGCGTGGTGATCGGCGCGCCGTTCTTCATCTTCTTTGGCTGGCTGTCGGACAAGGTCGGGCGCAAACCGGTGCTGATGATCGGCCTGCTGTTGGCGACGGTGCTGTACTTCCCGATCTTCAAGACGCTCGCCCATTACGCCAACCCCGCCATCGACCTGGCGAGCCGTCAGGCGCCGATCACGGTAGTCGCCGACCCGGCCACGTGTACCTTCCAGTTCGACCCGGTGGGCAAGGCCCGTTTCGACAGCCCTTGCGACAAGGTCAAAACCTTCCTGGTCAAGCAAGGCCTGCCCTACAGCAGCGTCGCGGCACCGGCCGGCAGCACCGTGCAGGTCAGCGTCGGAGACGTGAAGCTCGAAGGTTACGACGAAGCCGCCCTGCGTGGCGCGGTGACCCTGGCCGGTTACCCGCAACAAGCCGACGCCCAGCAGATCAATCGGCCGATGATCGTGGCCCTGATCGTCGCGCTGATCATCATTTCGGCGATGTGCTACGGCCCGTTGGCGGCCCTGATGGTCGAACTGTTCCCAACCCGGATCCGCTATACGTCCATGTCCTTGCCCTACCACATCGGCAATGGCTGGTTCGGCGGTTTCCTGCCCACGGTGTCGTTCGCCCTGGTGGTCTATACCGGGGACATTTTCTACGGGCTGTGGTACCCGGTCGTGATTACGGGGGTGAGCCTGGTGGTGGGGATGATCTGCCTGCGGGAAACGCGCAACGTGGACCTGGACACCAACTGAGCACTCATCGGACCCTTTGTGCCGAGGGGTTCCATCCCCTCGCCACGGGTGCTGTCGTCAGCTCAGTGTACCGAGTGGCTCTTGACCGTGCTCTCCACCAGATCCAGCATCTGCCCCAGCGCCCATGGCTTGGCGATGAACGAGGCCTGGTGCTTGATCCCGGCGCTTTCCGGGGTTTCGAAGCCCGACATGATCAGCAGCGGTATCTGCGGCCAACGATCCCCGGTCAGGTTGGCCAGGTCGGCCCCGTCCATTTCGCCGGGCATGGTGATGTCGGTGAGTAACAGGTCCACGTAATCGGCGCTTTCCTCCAGAAATGTCAGCGCCGAATCGGCGCTTTCCCTGGGCTCGACGACAAATCCTTCGTCCTCCAGGATCTCGCAGAGGAATTCCAGGATGGTCGGATCATCCTCGACGACGAGAATCAAACGTGTGCTCGCCTGTCCGTTGCCCTTCGGCATCGAATTCATGAAGTGACTCTCCTTGATTCCATTAACATGCTTTGCGGTTTGAGCCGCTCTGAAAGTTATGAGCGATGCCCTTGCGATAAATTCATTCTGCTTGCCCATCCAGTCGCCGGGCTGTCTTGCCAAGCGGGTCGTTGCAACGCAGCGCAATGTTTTATCTGTATATCCATACAGATAAAGCTTGCCCCGTCGCCAATCCCTGACCATGCTAGCGCCCCATGAAACCTGCTTAGGAAGAGGCGCGATGCGGCTGTACCTGTGTGAAAAACCGTCCCAGGCCAAGGACATCGCCGCGGTACTGGGCGCCACCCGGCGCGGCGATGGCTGCTGGCTGGGCGCGAACGTCACGGTGACCTGGTGCATCGGCCATCTATTGGAGACCGCGCCGCCCGACGCCTACGATGCCCGCTACAAGCGCTGGGTGCTGGCCGACCTGCCCATCGTGCCGGCGCAATGGAAGATGACCGTCAAGCCGAAAACCGCCAGCCAGTACAAAGCGGTCAAGCGCCTGTTGGGTGAAGCAAAGGAACTGGTCATCGCCACCGATGCCGACCGCGAGGGCGAAATGATCGCTCGGGAGCTGGTGGAGCATTGCCGCTATCGCGGACCTATCCAGCGCCTCTGGCTATCGGCCCTGGACGAAGCCTCGATCCGCAAGGCCCTCGCCGCCCTCAGGCCGGGAGCGGAAACCTTCAACCTGTATCACTCGGCACTGGGTCGCTCCCGGGCCGACTGGCTGATCGGCATGAACATGAGCCGCCTGTTCACGCTGCTGGGGCGCCAGTCCGGTTATCAAGGCGTCCTGCCGGTGGGCCGCGTGCAGACACCGACCCTGCGACTGGTGGTGGATCGCGACCGCAGCATCGCCAACTTCGTACCGGTCGCCTACTGGGCCATCGACGTGCAACTGAGCCATGCCGGCACGGCGTTTGCCGCCCAGTGGCGCGCCGACCCGGATGCCTGCGACGATCAGGAGCGCTGCCTGAACCAGGCCCTGGCGCGAAATGCTGCCCAGGCCATGGGCAACGCCGCGACCGCGCGGGTGACCAAGGTTCGCACCGAACGCCTGCGCGAGGCCCCGCCGCTGCCGTTCGACCTCGGCACCTTGCAGGAAGTCTGCTCGAAGAAACTTGGACTCGGCGCCCAGGAAACCCTGGACATCGCCCAATCGCTCTACGAGACCTACAAGCTCATCACCTATCCCCGCAGCGATTGCGGTTTCCTGCCCTTGAGCCAGCACAGCGAAGCACCCGCGATCCTGGCCGCCCTCGCCCAGGCCGACCCGGCCCTTGCCCCGCTGCGCGATCACCTGCAGCCGCAGCGCAAGTCCCGGGCCTGGAACGACGCCAAGGTCAGCGCACACCACGGAATCATTCCCACGGCAGCGGCGAAGAACCTCGACAAGCTCGCCGCAAAGCAACGGGCCGTCTATACGCTCATTCGCGCACGTTACCTGGCGCAATTCCTGCCCAATCATGAATACGACCGGACCCAGGCCGACTTCGATTGCGCTGGGCAAGACCTGCGCGCGGTGGGCAAGCAGATCGTCGAACTCGGCTGGAAACGCGCCCTGCCCGAAGCATTGGCGCCCGCACGAGGTCGCGAAGCCCCCACGCCGCAAACCTTGCCGCCACTGGCCGAGGGCCGCGATTGCAACGTCGACGCGGTGACGCCAAAGGATTTGTGGACCCAACCGCCCAAGCCCTTCACCGAAGGCGACCTGATCAAGGCGATGAAAAACGTCGCCAAGCTGGTGGAGGATCCGCTGCTCAAACAGAAGCTCAAGGACACCACCGGCATCGGCACCGAGGCGACCCGTGCATCGATCATCCAGGGCCTGCTCGACCGTGGTTACCTGGTGAAAAACGGCAAGGCCTTGTCGGCTACCCCAGCCGCCTTCAGCCTGATCGACGCCGTGCCTCGGGCGATCGCCGACCCCGGCACCACCGCCATCTGGGAACAGGCGCTGGACATGGTGCAAAGCGGCGAGATGAGCCTAGAGGAATTCGTCACCCGGCAGGCCGCCTGGATGAGCAAGCACGTCGCCCGCTGCCAGGGGATGAGCTTGACCATCAGCGGCCCGGCCAGCCCCGCCGGGCGAGGCGCCACGCCGTGGAAGAACAAGCGCAAGCCGGCCAAGCGCAAGGCTGGGGGCGCGCCGCGCAAAACCAAGGCCAAGGCCACCTGACCGTCAGATGAGATCCCTTGCCACAGGTAATGACTCGCGGCCTTTTTTCATACCCAAACCATTTTGTCCGACAATATGTAGTGACCAAAAATAATCACTACAAAACCGTTGACGCCTCCGATTTGCCCTTGCATGATGCAGACGTCTCCCCGATCGGGAGTACAGGCAAATGTTTGAGCAAGCTCGTCTGACCGCCGAGCTGTTTTTTTGGATAAGGGACTGCCCACAAGGCAGATTGAAGGTGCTGACCTGGCATGACCGTCCGGTGACAAGGACGAGAAACGCTGGCGAATCAATCCTCATGACGCATGGGCTCGACCCTCGAAAGTCGACACTGGCCTGAAGATTCTTCGCTGTTTCTCTTCGTTGTAGCGCATTTGCGTAGCAGCCCTTCGATTAACACTACACAACCGATGCACGACCCCGCAGAAGTCCGGCGGACGAATGCTGACGGCCTGATTTCGGTATCAGGCAGGCACTTACCGAACAGCGAAGTTTTGCGAACCACCAGACAGATCAACCAAATGGTCAAGGGGCTTACACATGAATCTGAATAATCAACCATCTATTGATGAACTGGCTCGCATGTTCGCAGCACACAAGGACAGCCTGGACAGCCATATCCTGTGGATCAGCAAGACCGGCCAGGTCCATATGGACTGCCTCTCGCCTTTCACCCAGGAAGACGAATTCGAGAAGAGCCAGGCAGACTTGTGCGCGCGGCTGAAGATGTACCGCCGTGGCCAAGGCTACGTGGGCAAGAAGGCCGCAGCCGACAAGGACTTCATGGGCCGCGTGCTGCAAACGCTGACCCAAACCTGGCAATCGGTGCAGGACACTGCCGAGGTCCGGGTCGTCGACCGCCTCTGCTGATATCACACATAAAAAAGGGCCCGCTCCCGACTCAGGAGCGGGCCCTTTTTTTGGCCCCGAGGGTCTGTATGAAATGTGTTCGCGCGAAGGCCAGACAAGGCGAAACGGGGCGAGGAAGCGCAGTGTACTGGAGTACATGAGCATTCCGAGCCCCGTTTCAAGTGCGGATACATTTCGTACAGAGCCTTAGAACACCGACCAGCCAATCCTTTGGCTGAGCAATTCCAGCGCCGCCATGCCGGCCAGCGAGTTGCCAGCCGCGTTGAGCTCCGGCGACCAGACGCACACGGTGAACTGTCCTGGCACCACCGCGACGATCCCGCCGCCAACGCCGCTCTTGCCCGGCAGGCCGACACGGTAGGCGAAATTGCCCGCCTCGTCGTACAGGCCGCTGGTGGCCATGATGGAATTGACTTGCTGGGTCTGGCGAGCGCTGAGAATCTGCTCGCCGCTGTGCTTGCAGAAACCGTCGTTGGCCAGGAAGCAGAACGCCCGGGCCAGGTCGATGCAGTTCATTCGCAGCGCGCAGTGGCTGAAATAACTGCGCAGCACCGCTTCCACGTCGTTATGGAAGTTGCCGAACGATTGCATCAGGTAGGCCATCGCCGCGTTGCGGGCACGGTGCTGGTACTCCGACTCGGCGACCTTGCCGTCGACCAGTATCTGGGGGTTACCCGACAGCCGCCGTACAAAATCACGCATCGACAGCGCCGGAGCGGCGAAGCGTGACTGGTTGATGTCACAGATTACCAACGCGCCGGCGTTGATGAACGGGTTGCGCGGACGGCCGCGTTCGAACTCCAGTTGCACCAAGGAGTTGAAGGGCTGGCCGGAGGGCTCATGGCCCAAGCGTTCCCAGATGGCCTCCCCGGAATGCTCGATGGCCTGAACCAGGCTGAATACCTTGGAGATACTCTGCACCGAGAACGCTGTCTCGGCGTCGCCCGCGCAATATATCTCGCCATCATTGCTGTACACGGCAATGCCCAACTGATTGGCCGCCACGGTGCCGAGGGCGGGGATGTAGTCGGCCACCTTGCCCTGGCCGATCAGGGGACGAACCGTATCGAGGATCTCGTTCAACAGTGCTTGCATGTGCGCAGGGGTCCGATCATTCCCCATTCGAGTGCGGGGATACAGACGCTAGACGCCGACGGGGAGGTTCAGAGCACACTGGCTCGGTCCAAAAAACGTGGCGAGGGAGCTTACTCCCGCTGGTCTGTGCTACAGCCCCATTGCTGGTCGCCGCAACCGGACAGACCGAGCGATGGAATGAGGGGCCGCTGCGCGGCCCAGCGGGGGCAAGCTTCCTCGCCACAAAAACAGCGTCCGGCCATGACTTTCTAAAAGTTGCGGGGGCGCTAGTCGCAAGATCCAACGGTCTATAGTCAAGGATCAACCGGCAGGAGGTAAACGATGCGCCAGATCATGCAAAAAGAACCCTGGTGGGCCGCGCCGCCCCAGCCTGGGCAGGATGAAAACGAACTGGAATGGGGCTGGCTGGTGATCTACAGCGAAGGCGAGCCGCGCTTCGAATTTATCAAGGAGCGTCCCACGGACGAACAGATCCGCCATCGCAAGGGCTGTCGCGTCACTCTGGGTTCTGACTAGGGAACAGACACCGGTCATGGAGCAATGGCGCGCAGTTCCACCGGCCGATCGGCAAGGTCCGCTTCCACCAGGTTGCCATCGATTTCCCCGGCCAGGTAATACACCGCAGCCATCACCCCGCTGAGGGGATGCTTGAGAGATTTGAACCAGGCTTCGTCGAACGCGGCGCTCAGATTCTTGCGGATTTGCCCTTCCATTTCTTCCCGTTCGCCCTCGTGGATCATCGCTCGGATGCCCGCCACGCCCACTGAAATCAGCGCCCCGGCCGCCTTTCCGGCCACGGCCGCCGCCGCACCGGCCGCCCCTCGGGTGGCGAATTGGGCCTCGATCTTTTCGCTGGTGCGTTGCGCCACCGTGGCGATCACCGCGTCCGACGGACCTGAACCGGTGTCTGCCGCCTTGTCGACATGATCGATCAACGCCGCGTAGGCCGGCAGTGTATTGAGCGGTTCGGTGTGGACCATTTCGTACAACGACGCATTGCGTGCCGCTGGCGGGCCCAGGTTGATGGCCGTGATGCTGTGCAGACGCCGGTTCATCACTTCGGGTGGGATGCGATGTCGCTGGGCGATCACCTGGATCTGCTGATTGAGCAGGCGCAAGTAATAACCCGTCGCGTTGGCCCTGATTGCCTCGGGATCGATTTCCACCGCCACGGGTTCCAACACCTGCTCGCGATATTGTTCCTGCAAGTACACCGACAGCCGCTTGGCCGCCGAATCCGCCTCGCCCTCGGCGCTGGCCGAATACCAGCTGACTTTCAGGGCCAGCCATTCCTGGGTCCAGTAACTGCTGAACCAGGGGATGAACTCGGCCTCCGTGCGCTCGTAGACCAGCACCCGCCAATGCTCCATTGAGCCACGCGCATACAGCTGAGCCTGTTCAAGGGCACTTTTCGACGCGACGATGATTTGTCGGTCAACCTGTCGCCACGTGTCCTGGGCAATCGCGACCGTGGCCACCGGCTGGCCGCGCTGAGACGTGGCGCACCCCGCCAGAACGAGCATCACGACCAGCATCAGCGAACGCAGCACCATTGCGCCACCCGGGCACCAAGGGTTCCAGGGATTTGAGTATAGGCGTTGGAATCGGGTCGGTTTCCGTGGAGAGGGTCGCAGCAGTTAGAACCGAGTGAAATGCGCGAACTGCCAGTCCTGCGCTGGGTCGTCCGTTGATGGATTGGGGCTGGCGCCACTCGGTGTCCAGTCAGTGCGCTGCCCGGCCAGTGTGCCTAGGTAAGGCCTGGCGATTTCCAGCACGCGCTCGTGATCCATCTGTTCGGGCTCGACGATGCCTCGGTCCGGATGCTCGACCGCCCAGACAACCCCCGACAGCACACCCGCCGCTACTTGCAGGCTGGTGGCGTTGTTGAACGGCACCAGCGCGCGGGCTTCGTCGATACTCAACAGCGAGCCGAACCAGTAGGCGTTAAGCTCATGTCCCATGAACAAAACGCCCAAGGCGTCTATGCCGCCGCTGTCGATTTCACCGTTGAGGATGCGCTGCCGGGTTTGTGCCTGCCAGCCTCGGCCGATCAGTTCGTGGACCGACAGCAAGGCATCGTTGCAGGGATGGTAGGCGTAATGAAGGGTGGGTCGATAAAGCAACTTGCGCTGATCCTTCAAGGTCAGCAGGTCGGCTGTCGAAGCGGTCTCATGGTGGGTGATCAGCATCCCCAGGCATGGGCCGCCCAGGGGCGTCCAGGTCTTTACCAGCACGCTGGCGCTCGGTCGCTCCAGATAGATCGCGTTCCGACTGCCGAAACGGTGCCGCCGCGCGGATGGCGGCCAGACACGCTCATGGCTGCCCCAACCCAGCTCCGCTGGCTGGGTGCCCTCACTGATAAAGCCGTGGACCGACCAGGTGTTGACGAACTCATCGTCTTCCTTGAGACGCTGGGACCGTTGCGTATCGCGTTCGGCGAAATGAATGACCTTGATGCCCATTTCCATGCATAACCGGGCCCAGTCGACGCCCTGGCGATCCTCGGGCAGCGGATGGTTCAGCTGCATGGCCAGTTCCATCAGGCCGGCCTTGAGCAGGTGGGTAATCAAGCCTGGGTTGGCCCCGTGGGCAATGATCGCCGTCGGGCCCCTGCCCAGTTTTTTGCGCAAGTTCAGGGCTTGATAGCGCAACGCGTAATTGGTGCGCAACGCGTGGTCCAACTGCGGATCGGTGTAGCCCCCCGCCCATGGCTCGACGCAGGTGTCCAGGTAAAAAGCGCCTTTGTCGAAGGCATACGCAATGACTGCCAGGGAGCTGACTTCCACCGACAGGTTGACGATGAAGTCACCCGGCTCGACGAAGCGATCCAGGATTTGCGCGAAATCCGGCTCGGTCAGTGCTTCGCGGACGAAATGGATGCCCCGCTCCTTGAACCAGATGTTCTGCTCGATGACCGGTGCGATAACAGTGATCTGCCGGACCTCGATGTGCTCCTGCCCCAGCAGCAAGGGCAAGGTGGCCCGGGCGATGGAGCCGAAGCCGATGAAGACCAGATGGCCGGTGAACGGGACCTGATGTTTCATGTGCTGCTTCCTTGAAGACGGTGTATTTCCCATGAAATAACCGAACGACGACCGAAGCTACTGTCAATGTTGACAGGTGCGGCGCGGCTCAACCCGCGCCGCGCCCTGTGTTCGCCTATGAAGTCCCCAGTCCACCGGACAGGTCCGCGCCTGAATGCACACGTCCGTTGGCCGGCTCGACGCCGGGTTCATCACGATGCTCGGTGGTCTTGCTTACCGTGTCACGCACCGTTTCATACCCCTCGCGCGCCTTTTGCTTGGCTTTGTCGGCCAGGTCGGCACTGGTCTTGCCCATCACTCGCTGCTCGGTGGTGGTACTGGGCAAGGCCGCTCCCAACATCGCGCCCAAGGCTATACCCGCCGCCGCCATCATCAACGGCTGCTCCTTGAGCAAGCGGCTGAACTGATCGCCCAGGTCGTGGGAGCCCTGGGTCATGCGCTCACCCGTTTCATGGGCGCTGCGCCGGGCTTGACGGGCACCGGAGCCCAAACCTTCGGCCAGATGCGAGGCCTTGTCCTTGAGATGGTGGAAACCCTCACGCAAGGAGTCGGTGGTGTCGTGCAGATGGTTCCGGGCACTGCCCACGCCACTGGCGAGCCCCTCGGTCCAGCCGCCGGTGTCCTGGTCGGGTCCGACGCGATAGCCAACCCGAGGCGGGTGGTTCTGGCCGAGCATCAGCCAGCACAATCCGACCGTGGTCAGTACCGTCGGCACGGGGTTGTTGCGTACTGTGGTGCCCAGGTTGCCGAAGAACTCCGCGCCGTTGCCCTTCACCAGGCCCAAGGCTTGGTCGAGCATCTGGCCCGGGGTGAATTTGCTGCCCAGGGCATCGACGATATGGCTGATATGGGCACGCTGCTCGTCGATCTCGCGCTCGATGGCCTCCGGGCTCTTTTCCGATTCTGTTTTGAATTCATCCTTCATGAGGCTTTCCTCCGCAGGGCTTCCTGGTCTTTGTTCAAGGCGTCGAGCGTTCGGTCAGGCTTGAAATGGGACGGTTCGAATTGCTTCTTGCCGGACTGCACCATGACGAAACCGATGATCATCACCACGACGCCAACGATCAGCGCGGCCAACCAGGGCGCCATCATCGTGCTCAGGCCATACACCACGGCCATCAGCAAGATGATGAAGCCGGCCATCAGCACCATTGCGCCGCCCGCCACACCGGCGATACCGGCTTTCAAGGTGTTGAGACTGGCCTGGAATTCCGCCTTGGCCAGGGCCAGTTCCTTGGTGAACAGTGAGGGCACCTCGTGGGTCAACTGCCGGAGCAGGCCCATGACCGAGGCATCGCTTTCGGGCGCCGGGGCCCCTGCGGGACGCTGGATATCCGGGTCTGGTCGATTCATCACAATTCTCCTCTGGTATTGGCCGAGCCCGGCAGCGAGCCGGTGGCTGAATCACTGGGATGGTCCTGCACGCTGGGTGAAGTCGGGGTAACGCCGGTGGCAAGGCCGCTGCTGCTTGTCGCGGCACCCGGACCGATAGGATCAGGTATCGGGTCGAAAGGCTGAGTGCCGGACCCTTCGGTCGATGGCTCCGTCTGTTCGGCGGCAGGGTTGTCGACTTCGGTGGCGACCGGCGAGGTGCCGGCCTTGAGGAACCGCGACAGTCCGAAACCCACGGCAATACTGCCGGCGAGGAACAGGCCGGGGTTCTCTCGCGCCAGCCGCGAGCCATCGTGCAGCAGCTGCTCGGCGCTCTTGTTGCGCAGTTTGCTGGCCAGGCCGCTCATGTTATCGGCCATGTCCGCCAGGTAATGCGACAAGCCCAGCGTGTCGTTGGCTTCGAGTTCCGACATGGCCGACTTGGCGCTACGCGCCAATGCATCGATCTGGTCCGCCGCGGTATCGCGGTACTGGCCAAAATGCGCATCGGCCTGCTCTCGGGCGCTGCCGATGGCTTCGTTCACGTCATCCTTGATGTGGTTCAGGGGCTCTTCAGCTCGCCCCTGGCTTGCGGTGCCGCTTTGTCGCTCGGGGTTGTTGTCCGGGATAGTCATGTCTGTCCATCGCCTCCGTGATGAAAAACTCAACATCAGGCACTGCCTGGGCAGATGCCTGGATCAGTGCCTCTCAGAACAAGTGACGGGGCGCATGGGAGCCGAGTTCCAACGAGTTTGAGGGTTGCACGCCGTGTGGTCGCCGACGCCGTTGGGTTGGGTTTCGTTAAAAAAAAGGGCATTGGTGCGTACACCAATGCCCGATCCAACCCTGGTCCAACAGACCAACCGACGCTCCTATCCAGCCTCAACCCAGCGCGGTATCCAGAAACATCATGACCGCGAACCCCATCATCAGCCCGAGGGTCGCTGGCGTTTCGTGGCCGTTGCGGTGGGTTTCGGGAATCACTTCATGGGACACCACAAAGATCATCGCACCCGCCGCCAGCCCCAGGCTTATGGGGTACGCCACGGCCACGCCAGAAGACATGCCCAGGCCGATCACCGCGCCCAGCGGCTCCATCAACCCTGAGCCGACCGCAATCAGTGCGGCGCGCAACGTGCTGATCCCGGTCACCCGCAGCGCCATGGCGATGGCGAGGCCTTCGGGAATGTCCTGGATCGCAATGGCGGTGGTCAAGGGCAAGCCGACCTTGAGGTCGCCGTTGGCGAAGCTCACGCCTATGGCCATGCCCTCAGGCAAGTTGTGCAAGGTGATCGCCAGGACAAACAACCAGACCCGGTTGATGCGCTTGGCCTCGGGGCCACGCCGGCCACTCAATTCATGCTCATGGGGGACGAAACGGTCAAGGCCGACCATCAGCAAAACCCCCAGCCCAAGGCCGATCACGACCACAAGGGCGGCAAGCAATTGGTTGCCACATATGATTTGCGCCGCTTCAATGCCGGGCAGGATCAACGAAAAGGAGCTCGCCGCGAGCATCATGCCGGCCGCGAAACCCAACATGATGTCCTGGGTGCGCGATGAAATATCGCGCAGCACCACCGCCATCAGCGCCCCCAGGGCGGTGGCGGCGAAGCCGGAGGTTCCGCCCAGCGCTGCATAGCCCAGGTTCTGGCGGTCGGCCCCCACCAGCGCGTTATAGCCGCTATACAGCAACAGCACCGCGACCAGCGCCAATCCAAGCCAGAAGGTCACCCCCAGCAGCAGATTGTTTTGCACAGGATCAAGCCAGGTACGCCAGGGCGATCGGATCCGGGAGGTGGGCTGGTCCATCTAATGTCCTTGTCGATTAGCCGCGCGAAGCCCGCCCGTCCCCCCTGATGGCGGGACGGGCGGGCGATATGTTCAGGCGAGAGGGCCCAAGCCCCCTCGCCGGTTTATTACAGTTTGTCACCTTGCATCCCCGAACCCAAGTCGGCGCCTGTCGTAGGATCGCTTTCAGGGTTGGACATCGTCCGCGCCTTCATGTCCATCAGCAGCGCTTCGTCTTTCTCACTCAACTGCACAGTGGCCATGCCATCTCCGCCATCGACCGCTGGCGTTGGGTTCTCGACGAATTCCCAATCGTCGCCCTGATTCCAAGGACCGCGCACCGAGGGTTCGCCCTGGGACATATTGAAGTACACATTGGTGAACTCCGGCATGCCAGGCAATTTCCCTTGTGGGAAGTTGGGCTGGATAGAATGGAGGGCTTTTTCGAAGGACAGCTGGTGGGCGATTTCACGGGTCATCAGGAAGCCCAGGGCTTCTTTTACACCCGGGTCATCAGTGACATTCATCAGCCGCTCGTAAACGATTTTCGCCCGGGCTTCGGCGGCGATGTTCGAACGCATGTCCGCCGTGGGCTCACCGATGGTGTCGATGTAGGCCGCGGTCCAAGGCACACCGGCCGAGTTGGTCAGCGGCGAGCCTGCGCCATACAGCACGCTGGTGATGTGGGAATCGTTGCCGGCGCCGTTGATCTCGCGATACAGCTGGCCCTCTTGTTCGACACCTTCGGCCATCTTGCCCTTGGCGCCCTTGTTCAACATCACGATGATCGAGCCGATCACCTCCAGGTGGCTGAGCTCCTCGGTGGCGATGTCCATCAGCAGGTCCTTGCGGCCAGGATCATCTTCGGACAGGGCCTGGGTGAAATAACGGGACGCTGCGGCCAGTTCGCCTTGGGCGCCACCAAACTGTTCGAGCAACAGGTTAGCGAGTCCTGGATTGGGCTCGGCGACGCGCACGGTATATTGCAATCGTTTGTTATGAATGAACATGATTGAACTCCTCGGTCAGGACACAGTTCATGGGAAACCCTGCCGACGACAGGCCCATGAAAGTCAGAAGAAGTTAAACAGATAAAATTTATTTTTTATTCACGACATAAGACGAACGGTCACTGTGGTTATACAAAAACCAACCCGCCTTGAATAATGAATAATTAAGCGAAGCCGGGCATGACATGCCCGACTGTAAACACACTTTAATAAGCGGCTGGTACAGGCCTCATGCCAGCGACATGAGGCCCGTAGACCACGGGGCATTACGATTTACGACCGCCACCGTGGCTGTTTTCACCGCCTTTCTTGCCAGCTTCGGAGGCTTTTTCCCGATCATTTGCAAAGTTGCCACCAGACGCCTGGCCACCTTTCTTGCCGGCTTCCGATGCCCGTTCAGGGTCATTGGCAAAATTGCCACCCGAGGCTTGTCCACCTTTGCGGCCCGCCTCTGCGGCACGTTCCGGATCGTTGGCAAAATTGCCACCCGACATGTGGCCACCCTTACGACCGGCCTCGGCTGCGCGTTCCGGATCGTTGGCGAAGTTGCCACCCGATGCTTGGCCGCCTTTCTTGCCGGCTTCCGATGCCTTTTCACGATCGTTAGCGAAATTGCCAGGGTTGTTATTACCTGTATTTGCCATTTCATTCACCTCGTTAGTTGCTATTTGCGAACCCCGTTGGCTCGTACTTATTCGGAAAACATGCCGCATCCAAGGTTTGAAGAAAGTGCTTCAAACGGCGACGAACGGTCAATGCTTAATTTATAACCGCTGCGCTTGGAATGAATTGATATTCGCTATCACCCAAGCGGCTATCAATTAACGCCATCAAGATGCTCAACTTTATGGGAGCCACCTGCTCGCAAATGCGATGTCTCAGTCGATAGGAATATCGAACTTTGAACTGCTTCGCGAACAGGTTCGCTCTCACAATGGCTTTACTCTGAACATCTCAATACAGTGCGTGTCTTTCCACGCTGTCCGCCAAGGGCCGAGTGGCGCCGGCACCCCATTGCACCGGTCTCGTCACCCTGGCCTCGCGCCGTTCCAGGAAGCCAAAACTCGCGGGCTGCCGGTGTTGTCTTGCACCACCGCACTGACCGGCTTGCGGTGTCCGGGTACCCTGTCGCCGATACCCGGATAAAGCGTTATTCAGGGCGAGATCGGGTCGCTGGCCGGGAACGTCTCTTCCAGCGCTTCATCCAGTTGATCGTTGGTAATGTCCCGTTCGCCAACTTTGCCACTGCGTTCGCAATGGCAATCCTGCGCCGGGCACGGCTCGCCGTTGGGGTGTTGTTCCGCGCAGGCCTGGCTGCAATAAGCCTCGCCGTCGTGATTGAACACCCGCTCGGGATCGACGTCGCAGTGACAGCCGGGGCAGCCACATTTCAATTCACTCATGCTCCTCCTCCTGCATTCGCGCTATCAGGATCCCACCAGCAACTGCACCTCAAGGTTCGCTGCCGCAACGCCATGCTTGGCGACATACACTTCATCAACCCAACCTTTGGTCAGGTTGCGATAAGTCTGGGTGCCCACGGCCGTGCCGCTGTCCCATTCAATGATGTCGCCGATGTCAACGTCGTTGGCGGGGCCCAGTTCGAGCACCGTGTGGCCATCCTCTTGCGCCACGTAGACGCCGACCCTGGCGCTTTGTCGATTGATGGCCCTTACCTCTCCGGTGGTCTGCTTCATACCTGTCCTCTATCGTTTTGACGGCAGGTTGTGACGTGGCCGGAGCAACCGGCCGCGCCTTTCATGCAAGCTCCAACCTCAGCGCTTGGCTTCGGTATGCGGGTTGGCCGAACGCTCCAGGAATGCCTGGGTGATTTCCGGCAAATGGTCGCGCAGCCAATCGGCCATCGCGATTTCCTGGGGCAGGATCTGCTCGCAAGCCCTTTGGGTTTCCACGTCGCCGGCCACTTTCGCCGCTTCGATCAGCACCGTGTAGGAAGCAATCTCGAGGTTTTCGAAAACGTAGCCACTCATGGCACCCTTGACCACTTCATCACTCATCGCCATGCCGCCCATGGCCTGACCGAACGCCATCAGCTTGCCGGCCATGTCCTTGAGCATCGAGGGGCTGCCGCCCAGGCGCTGGATGCACCCTTCGACCAACTTCTGCTGCCCGAGCGTCTCTTCGATGTGCTGTTCGATTCGGGCCTTGAGCACCGGATAATGTTCCAGGCGCTCGGCCTGGGCCTTGAGCATTTTCTCCGCTTGCTGTTCCATGGCGTGAGCATCGTTGAGCCAATCCAGCAGGTTCTCTTTAGGGGTTGCCATTGCGTTCTCCTTATTCAGTGTCATTGGCGCACTGCAGTGCGAAAGCTCTGAAATACCGCACATAGGGTGGATGTCCGCCGCGCCGGGAAAGTTTGAAGAAACAGCATCGGAGGGCGACGAAAGGCGTACCGCGGACCCGATGCTAACCTCTACGATTCAAGGCCAGCGGAGCACAGCAATGCCCGACGATCTTCACCGTGAACCCATCGAACAACTGCAGGAATACCTGTCCGGGCGCCGTTTCCTGGTGCTGACGGGCGCGGGAATCAGCACCCCTTCCGGCATCCCCGACTACCGTGACAGCGACGGCGTTCGTCGGGGCCGGCAACCGATGATGTACCAGGAGTTTCTCGCCAAACCCGAGGCGCGAAGACGCTACTGGGCGCGGGCCATGCTGGGCTGGCCACGCCTGCGCCAAGCGCGCCCGAACCTGGCCCACGAGGCCCTTGCAGCGTTGCAGGCGGCGGAGCGCATCAGCGCGCTGATCACACAGAATGTCGACGCCCTGCACGACCGAGCCGGAAGCCGCCAGGTCATCGAGCTGCACGGCAGCTTGCATCGAGTGCTGTGCCTCGATTGCGGCCAGCGCAGCGAGCGGCAGCACATCCAGGCTTTGATGGAAACCGAGAACCCCTACCTGACCGGTGTCGACGCAGTGCAGGCGCCCGATGGCGACACGCTGCTGGACCCGGCGTTCGAGGCACGCTTCCAGGTTCCGCGTTGCCCCCATTGCGCGGGTGAACGCCTGAAACCGGATGTGGTTTTTTTCGGTGAAAACGTCGCCGCGCCCACCGCCGCTCGCGCCATGGAAGCCGTTGAACAAGCGGATGGATTGTTGGTGGTGGGGTCGTCATTGATGGCCTATTCGGCGTTTCGCCTGTGCCGGGCAATCAAGGACCAGGGCAAGCCGCTGCTGGCGATCAACCGGGGCAAGACCCGGGCCGATGAGTTGCTGGATTTGAAGGTTGAAATGCCGTGTGAGCAGCTATTGCCGCTGCTGACCTGAAGCTCGCTCCCACAGGTCCTGATCCTTGAACGTATCGAACAATGCCTGGGCCGCCGCCGACAGCTCGTAGCCCGGCTTGGTCAGGACGCCGATGGCTCGTTCTATGACCGGCTCGCCAAGGGTGATGCAGCGGGCGCCCAGCTCGTGCATCTGGCCGACGCACAGGGCCGGCACGGCGCTCACGCCCAGGCCGCTGGCAACCATCCGCCCGACCGTCGCCAGTTGGTGGCTCTCGAATTCCACGGGCAGTTTCATGCCTCGGGATTGCAGATGCTCCTCCAGCATCACCCGCACGGTAGAGGGCCGTTGCAAGGTGATGAACGGCTGTTCCAATAAAGTCTCCCACTGGAGTTCGTCGCGCTGGGCCAATGGCGAATCCAGCGGCACCACCGCGACGAAACGGTCCAGGTACAACGGCGTGAACACCAGCGACGAACCCTGCATCGGCTCGAACGCCACCCCCAGCTCCACGTGGCGATCGCGGACCATTTCCAGCACCTGTTCATTGATCACGTCGTTGACCGTGACGTTGACATTTGGGAACCGCGCGCGGAAGGTCTTGAGGATCGGCGGCAGCAGGTTGCCGGCGAAGGATGGCATCGCGGCCAAGGTCACACGGCCACGCTGCAAGGTGAAACGCTGGCGCATTTCGTCTTCGGCGTTATCCCAATCGGCCACCAGCCGGCGGGCCAGTGGCAGCAGTGATTCGCCTTCGGGGGTCAACGCGACGTTACGCGTATTGCGACTGAACAGACGGCCACCGAGGCCCTCTTCCAGCGCCTTGATCGTCAGGCTCAGGGCCGATTGAGAGAGGTGCAACCGCTCGCAAGCCACGGCGAAGCTCAGGCTTTGGGCGACGGCAAGGAAAGCGCGGATTTGCTTGAGGGTCATAGTCGCTAACGCTCCCAGCGGCGAGTGGTCAGTTTCGAGCTGCAAGCTTATGCCAGCTATTATTGAGTTTTATCAATCAATGCAACGTAAAAATCAACTTAACAAATATATGACTTGGCGCAACACTGCATTCCATTGCGACCCCATTCAAGAATAAAAGAGGTGTCTATGGCAGGTTTCGACAAACGCGTGAGCTCTTACGAAGAGGCGCTGGACGGCTTGAAGGACGGCATGACCGTCATCGCCGGCGGCTTCGGTCTATGCGGCATTCCAGAGAACCTGATCGCCGAGATCAAGCGCAAGGGCACCCGCGACCTTACCGTGGTTTCCAACAACTGCGGCGTTGACGGTTTCGGCCTCGGCGTCCTGCTGGTGGACCGGCAGATTCGCAAGGTGGTGGCTTCCTACGTGGGCGAAAACGCCCTGTTCGAACAGCAATTGCTGAGCGGCGAAATCGAAGTCGTGCTCACCCCCCAAGGCACCCTCGCCGAAAAAATGCGCGCGGGCGGCGCAGGCATCCCGGCGTTCTTCACCGCTACCGGCGTCGGCACCCCCGTGGCCGAAGGTAAGGAAGTACGCGAGTTCCACGGTCGCCAGTACCTGATGGAAGAATCCATCACCGGCGACTTCGCCATCGTCAAAGGTTGGAAAGCCGACCATTTCGGCAATGTGATCTATCGCCACACCGCTCAGAACTTCAATCCCCTGGCCGCCACGGCGGGCAAGATCACCGTGGTGGAAGTCGAAGAAATCGTTGAGCCCGGCGAGCTGGACCCGGCACAGATCCATACCCCCGGCATCTACGTCGACCGGGTCATCTGCGGCACGTTTGAAAAGCGCATCGAACAGCGCACCGTGCGTAAGTGATCCCCTGCCCCCGGCCCGAATGAAGGAATGACACCATGGCACTTTCCCGCGAACAAATGGCTCAGCGCGTCGCCCGCGAAATGCAAGACGGCTATTACGTAAACCTCGGTATCGGCATCCCGACCCTGGTCGCCAACTACATCCCCGAAGGCATGGAAGTCATGTTGCAATCGGAAAATGGCCTGCTCGGCATGGGCGCGTTTCCCACCGAAGCAGAAGTCGACGCTGACATGATCAACGCCGGCAAACAAACCGTCACCGCGCGCATCGGCGCGTCGATCTTTTCGTCCGCCGAATCGTTCGCGATGATTCGCGGCGGCCACATCGACCTGACCGTGCTCGGCGCGTTCGAGGTGGACGTCGAAGGCAATATCGCCTCATGGATGATCCCCGGCAAGCTGGTCAAGGGCATGGGCGGCGCAATGGACCTGGTGGCCGGCGCCGAGAACATCATCGTCACCATGACCCACGCGTCCAAGGACGGTGAGTCGAAATTGCTGCCTCGCTGCAGCCTGCCGCTGACCGGCGCCGGTTGCATCAAGCGCGTGCTCACCGACCTGGCCTACCTGGAAATCCAGGACGGCGCCTTTATTCTCAAGGAACGCGCCCCGGGCGTCAGCGTCGAGGAAATCGTCACCAAGACCGCCGGCAAACTGATCGTGCCGGACCACGTCCCTGAAATGCAGTTCGCTGCCCAGTGAGGAGAGATTCGATGCAAGAAGTCGTGATTGTCGCCGCAACCCGTACCGCCATCGGCAGTTTCCAGGGTTCGCTCGCGTCCATTCCCGCGCCGGAACTCGGTGCCGCAGTGATTCGTCGGCTGCTGGAACAGACCGGTCTGGCTGGCGAACAGGTCGATGAAGTGATCCTCGGCCAAGTGCTGACCGCAGGCTCCGGGCAGAACCCGGCGCGCCAGGCGTCGATCCTCGCCGGCCTGCCCCACGCCGTGCCGGCGCTGACCTTGAACAAGGTTTGCGGCTCAGGCCTCAAAGCGCTGCACCTGGGCGCCCAGGCGATTCGCTGTGGCGATGCCGACGTCATCATCGCCGGCGGGATGGAAAACATGAGCCTGGCCCCCTATGTGTTGCCAGCCGCCCGCACCGGCTTGCGCATGGGCCACGCGAAAATGATCGACAGCATGATCACCGACGGTTTGTGGGACGCGTTCAACGATTACCACATGGGCATCACCGCCGAGAACCTGGTGGACAAGTACAGCATCAGCCGCGAGGCGCAAGATGCGTTCGCCGCCGCGTCCCAGCGGAAAGCCGTCGCCGCCATCGAAGGCGGCCGCTTCGCCGATGAGATCACGCCGATTCTGATTCCCCAGCGCAAGGGCGATCCGGTGGCCTTTGCCGTCGACGAACAACCGCGCGCCGGCACCACCGCCGAATCCCTGGGCAAGCTCAAGCCGGCGTTCAAGAAAGACGGCAGCGTCACGGCGGGCAATGCGTCCTCGCTGAACGATGGCGCCGCCGCCGTGATCCTGATGAGCGCAGAAAAAGCCAAGGCGCTGGGTTTGCCGGTGCTGGCAAAGATCAGTGCCTACGCCAACGCCGGCGTCGACCCGGCGATCATGGGCATCGGCCCGGTCTCGGCCACTCGCCGTTGCCTGGACAAGGCCGGCTGGTCGCTTGACCAACTGGACCTGATCGAGGCCAACGAAGCCTTCGCCGCCCAGTCCTTGGCCGTCGCAAAGGAGCTGGAATGGGACATGGACAAGGTCAACGTCAACGGCGGCGCCATCGCATTGGGCCATCCAATCGGGGCTTCGGGCTGCCGAGTGCTGGTGACGCTGCTGCATGAAATGATCAAGCGCGACGCCAAGAAAGGCCTCGCGACACTCTGCATCGGCGGCGGCCAAGGCGTTGCCCTCGCGCTGGAACGGGCGTAACCGACAACAGGCACAACGGTGGCCGCGCGGACCCACGACATTCGCGCAGTCACCGGCACCACCACCGGCGCGACCTTCGTTGCGCCGGTTTTTTTTATGCCTTGAGTTTGGGTTGTCCAATCTGGCCCCATCGCGAGCAAGCTCGTTCCCACAAGGGTGCTTTGGTATCCGCAGACGCACTGTTCACCCCAAATCCCCTGTGGGAGCGAGCTTGCTCGCGATGGCGGTGGGTCAGGTGACGATGATCCGTCAGCCCCCCGCACCCAACCGGTCACGGCTGTTGGTCAGGTGCAGCCACATGGCCGCGCGGGCGGCGTCGGGGTCCTGGCGCTTGATGGCGTTGTAAATCGCTTCGTGCTCCAGGTTGGCAAATTGCGCAAGCCTGCCCAGGTCCGCCTGACCACGTTCGGCCATGTTCACCCGCGTACGGGGAATCATCGCACTGCCCAAGTGCTGCATGATTTCGACAAAACAGGTGTTGTCCGTGGCTTCGGCGATCAACAGGTGGAAACGCCGGTCAGCCTCGACGCAGCTGTCATTGCTGCTGAGCAATCGCTGATAGTCATCCAAGGCCTCGCGCATCTGCTGCAATTGCCGTTCGCTGCGACGCTGGGCAGCCAAAGCCGCGGCCTGGGTCTCAAGCCCCAAGCGCAATTCCAGGATTCCCCGAACGCCCGCCGCGGTATCGACGTTGAGCCTCAGCCCTTGCTCTCCCGTTTGTTCCAGCACGAAAGTGCCTATGCCGTGGCGTGTCTCCACCAGCCCCGAGGCCTGCAACTTGGAAATCGCCTCGCGCACCACCGTGCGGCTGACGCCATGCTCTTGCACGATGGCGCCCTCGGACGGCAACTTCTGCCCCGGCTTCAACTGCCCAAGCAAAATGCTCTGGCTCAACTTCGCCACCAAGTCATGGGCCAGGTTGTGGGCGCGCTTGCGCAGGGGCGCTTCAATGTCTTGCTGCATGTGCCAGGGTTCCTTGAAGACAGGCGTGTCGATCCTATCACTGGCAGGGTTGGATTTGTGCATCGGCGAGGCTTCTACTTGTATGACAACAGGCAGGATAGCCCTTTAAAACCGCATAAAGGGGGATGTATTCGACATCCGTTTCAAAACCGTTCAGATAGGGTAGAAGCGCCTTTAGTGGCTTACAACCCCACAAATACGGCATAAAAACCCTTCCCACCCAATCCAATCGTGCTCAAAAACTGCTTGTCAGACAAAAAAACCCAGTTGTATGATGTCTATCAACATCGGCACCCGCACGATGCCCCGCATAAAAATAAAGAGTGGGAGAAAAATCAGTGAATACCTCCAGCCTCAGGGCGAATGCCGGCGCGGATCCGGTGCTGCAATCGGCTATATCCAAGGTCAAGCGCCACATCTTGCCGCTGTTCGTCATCATGTTCATCGTCAACTACATCGACCGGGTGAACATCGGCTTCGTCCGCTCCCATATGGAGCACGACCTGGGCATCGGTGCAGCCGCCTACGGTTTTGGCGCCGGCCTGTTTTTCATCGGCTACGCGCTGTTCGAAGTCCCTTCCAACATCTTGTTGCAACGCATCGGCGCCCGAATCTGGCTGACGCGCATCATGCTTACCTGGGGCCTGGTGGCGGCAGGCATGGCCTTCATTCAGAACGAAACCCACTTCTACATCCTTCGTTTCCTGCTGGGCGTGGCCGAGGCTGGCTTCTTCCCTGGCGTGATTTATTACTTCACCCGTTGGTTGCCCGGGGTCGAACGCGGCAAAGCCATCGCCATCTTCCTCAGCGGCTCGGCGATCGCTTCGCTGATTTCCGGCCCATTGTCAGGATTGCTCCTGCAGATCAACGGCCTGGGCATGCACGGTTGGCAGTGGATGTACTTTATCGAAGGGATGTTTTCCGTCGGCCTGTGCTTCTTCGTCTGGTTCTGGCTCGACTCCAAGCCCCACGACGCCAAGTGGCTGGACCGTGCTGAACAGGACGCGCTGGTCAAGGCCATCGATGATGAACAGGCAGCCCGTGAAGCCGCGACGCCGATCAAGCTGTCCATCGGGCAACTGCTCAAGGATCGCCAGATCATTCTGTTCTGCGTGATTTATTTCTTCATTCAATTGACGATCTATGCCGCCACCTTCTGGCTGCCGAGCATCATCAAGAAGATGGGCGAGCTCAGCGACGTTCAGGTCGGGCTGTTCAATTCGATTCCCTGGTTGCTGTCGATTGTCGGCATGTACGCCTTCGCCTCGCTGTCGGCCAAATGGAAGTTCCAACAGGCCTGGGTCGCTGCGGCCCTGCTGATCGCCGCGGCGGGGATGTTCATGTCCACCACCGGCGGGCCCATCTTCGCCTTCGTCGCGATCTGCTTCGCGGCCCTGGGTTTCAAATCGGCGTCTTCGCTGTTCTGGCCGATTCCCCAGGCCTACCTGGACGCACGCATTGCCGCCGGCGTGATCGCGTTGATCAATTCGGTGGGCAACCTCGGCGGCTTCGTCGCGCCGACCACCTTCGGCCTGCTGGAACAGCACACCGGCTCGATCCAGGGCGGTCTGTATGGCCTCGCCGCCACCTCGATCATTGCCGCGATCATCGTATTCGCCGCACGCAACACACCCAAGCAGAAATCCGCCACGACCTCCACCGACCCGGTTACCAGCCACGCCTGACCACAACAATAATTCAAGGATACGTACACGATGACTACGCCAGACACCAGCAAAGCCCCGATCATCACCAGCATGCAGGTCGTGCCCGTGGCCGGCCACGACGGCATGCTGCTGAACCTCAGCGGCGCCCATGGCCCGTTCTTCACCCGCAACATCGTCATCCTCAAGGACAATGCCGGGCACACCGGCGTGGGCGAGGTGCCCGGTGGCGAACGCATTCGCCAGACGTTGGAAGATGCGCGCTCGCTGGTAGTCGGCAGCCCCATCGGCACCTACCAGAAAATCCTCAACAGCGTGCGCCAGGCCTTTGCCGACCGCGACGCCGGTGGCCGTGGCCTGCAAACGTTCGACTTGCGCATCACCATCCACGCCGTCACTGGCCTGGAAGCCGCATTGCTGGACCTGCTCGGCCAGCACTTGGATGTCCCGGTCGCGGCCCTGCTCGGCGAAGGCCAGCAGCGCGACGAAGTGAAGATGCTTGGCTATCTGTTCTATGTCGGTGATCGGCAACAGACCGACCTGCCCTACCGCAGCGAACCAGACGCCGATAACGACTGGTTCCGCGTGCGTCACGAGAAAGCCCTCGATGCCGAAGCGGTGGTGCGCCTGGCCGAAGCGGCCCATGCGCACTATGGTTTCCAGGACTTCAAACTCAAGGGCGGCGTGCTCAAGGGCGACGAGGAAATCGAAGCCGTGACCGCATTGGCCGAGCGTTTTCCCCAGGCGCGCATCACCTTGGACCCGAACGGCGCCTGGTCACTCAAGGAAGCGATCCGCTTGTGCCGTGATCAGCACAAGGTGCTGGCGTACGCCGAGGACCCTTGCGGAGCGGAGAATGGCTATTCGGGCCGCGAGGTGATGGCCGAGTTCCGTCGGGCCACCGGTCTCAAGACCGCCACCAACATGATTGCCACCGACTGGCGCGAGATGGGCCACGCCATTACCTTGCAATCGGTGGACATCCCCCTCGCTGACCCGCACTTCTGGACCATGCAGGGTTCCGTACGGGTCGCGCAGATGTGCAATGAGTGGGGCCTGACCTGGGGCTCCCATTCCAATAACCACTTCGATATTTCCCTGGCAATGTTCACCCACGTGGCAGCCGCCGCACCGGGCGACATCACTGCCATCGACACCCACTGGATCTGGCAGGACGGCCAACGCCTGACCAAGGCGCCTTTGCAGATCAAGGGGGGTTGCGTGCAGGTGCCGAAAAAACCTGGGCTGGGGATCGAACTGGACATGGACCAGCTGGCCAAGGCTCACGAGCTGTACAAAGGCATGGGGCTTGGGGCGCGGGACGATTCGGTGGCGATGCAGTACCTGATCCCGGGCTGGACGTTCAACAACAAGCAGCCGTGCCTGGTTCGCTGAGACGCTAAGAACTTTTAGCTCGGCACCGTAATGTGGGAGCGAGCTTGCTCGCTCCCACATTGGATCTGAATCCGGGGGCTAACCCTCCGGCCGCAGGATCAGCACCGCCAGCGGCGGCAGGTTCAGTTCCAGCGAAAGCGCCTGGCCATGGCTGGGGATTGCCTCGGTCGAGGCACCGCCGCCGTTGCCATAGTTGGAACCGGCGTAGGTGTCGGCATCGCTATTGAGCAACTCCACCCAACGACCACCAAACGGCACGCCCACCCGATACGCCTCGCGCGGCACCGGTGTGAAGTTGGCGACCACCAGCACCGGCCGACCGTCCTTGCTCCAGCGCAACCACGCATAGACGCTGTTGAGCGCATCGTCGCCGATCAGCCACTGGAAGCCCTGGGGTGCGTCGTCCTGATCGTGCAGCGCCGGCTCTTCGCGATAGAGTCGATTCAGATCGCTGACCAGCCTTTGCACGCCGCGGTGCTCCGGGTACTGCAACAGGTACCAATCCAGTTGCTGGTCATGATTCCATTCGCGCCATTGGCCGAACTCGCAACCCATGAATAGCAGCTTCTTGCCGGGATGGCCCCACATGAAACTCAGATAAGCCCGCAGGTTGGCGAATTTCTGCCAGCGGTCACCGGGCATCTTGTCGATCAGCGAACGCTTGCCATGGACCACTTCGTCGTGGGAAATCGGCAGAACGAAACGCTCGGACCAGGCGTACACCAGGCCAAAACTCAACTCGTTGTGATGATGGGCGCGGTACACCGGATCCTGCTGGATGTAATGCAGCGAATCGTGCATCCAACCCATGTTCCACTTGTAGGCGAAACCCAAACCGCCCTGCTGCGTGCTCTGGCTGACGCCAGGCCAGGCGGTGGACTCTTCGGCGATGACCAGCGCACCAGGCGTTTCCAGGGCGATCACGTCGTTGAGATGCCGCAAAAAATCGATGGCTTCCAGGTTCTCCCGTCCGCCATGGCGGTTAGGCACCCATTCGCCGGCCTTGCGCGAATAGTCGCGATACAACATCGAGGCCACGGCGTCCACCCGCAGGCCGTCGACGTGGAAATGCTTGAGCCAATGCAACGCCGACGCCAGCATGAAGCCGTGGACTTCGGTGCGGCCCAGGTTGTAGATGAGCGTGTCCCAATCCTGATGGAAGCCTTCCAGCGGGTTGCCGTACTCGTACAGCGCCGTGCCGTCGAACTGGGCCAGGCCATGGGTATCGGTGGGAAAGTGCGCCGGGACCCAGTCCAGGATTACGCCAATGTCAGCCTTGTGGCAGGCGTTGACGAACGCGGCGAAATCATCGGGCGAACCAAAACGCGCCGTGGGGGCAAACTGCGAAAGGGGTTGATAGCCCCACGAACCACCGAACGGGTGCTCCATGATGGGCATCAGCTCGATATGGGTGAAGCCCAGGTCCTTGACGTAAGGGATCAACCGCTCAGCCAGCTCATGCCAGTTGTACTGCCGGGACACCTCCCCCGCCTCGTCGATCTCGCACTGCCAGGAACCGGCGTGCAACTCATAGATCGAAAGCGGCGCCCCCGGTAGTTGGCGTTCACGACGGCTCTGCATCCACTCGTCGTCGTGCCATTCGATCTTCAGGGGCGGGGCGACCTTGGACGCCGTATCAGGCGGCATCTGCGTGGCCAGGGCCACCGGGTCGGCCTTGAGCGGCAGGATGCCGTGGGCACCGAGGATTTCATATTTGTAGCCTTCGCCGGGACCCAGCCTCGGGATGAAGATTTCCCACACGCCAGACGGGTAACGAATGCGCATCGGGTGCCGGCGCCCGTCCCAGACGTTGAAATCCCCCACCACCGAGACCCGGCGCGCATTCGGCGCCCAGACGGCGAAGCGCACGCCATCGACGCCATCCACCGTTTTCAGTTGAGCACCGAGGCAGGCACTGAGGTCGCGGTGATTGCCCTCGGCAAACAGGTAGAGATCCATTTCCCCCAGCAGCGGTCCGAAGCTGTACGGGTCCTCGGCAACCTGCTCTCCACCGGCCCAACGGGTGCGCAGCAGGTACGGTTGGGCGCGGTCGAAATGGCCGACGAACAGGCCCGGGGTTTCGGTGATCTGCAACTCGCCCAGCTCTTCGCCGCCGTCACGGGCGAGCACATGCACACTCAACGCGCCGGGCAGATAGGCCCGGATGAATTGCCCTCCGGCGCCATCGCCATGAGGGCCCAGGATCGAAAACGGGTCGTGGTGTTCGGCGCGCACCAGCGCGTCGATGTCGTGGGGGGCCGGCAGCAAAGACTCTTTGGCCTGCCCCTGTGATTCCTTGTTCGAGACGCTCATGATTCTCTCCACTAAATCGGTCCGGCTAAATCGGAAAAGGGTTCAAGCCCACTCAATAACCCGTACAGGCCGTGCAGCGGCACGGGCAGCCAGGCAGGGCGATTCTCGGCTTCATAAGCCACTTCATAGGCCGCCTTCTCCAGGCCGAACAACGCCAATGCGGCGTCCTCGCCTTCAGCATCCTTCCACTCATGGGCAAGACTAGCTGCCGCCAGCCGATATGCCTGGACAAATGCCTGGCGAGCCTCGGTAAGATAACGGTCGGCGACTCGCTTGCGCGCCGCATCGGCATCGGCCGTGCTGTCGACGGTGTGCAACTGGACCGCCATCGCCGCCGCGTAATCGAACGAGCGCAACACACCGCTGACGTCCTTGTACGGGCTGTGCTTGCCACGTCGTTCATGCAACGGCCGCGCCGGCTCCCCTTCGAAGTCGATCAGGTAGGCATCGCCCTTGATCACCAGCACCTGCCCCAAGTGCAGGTCGCCATGCACGCGGATGCGCAAGCCGCCAGCGGCCTTGCCGGCCAGCTCCTGGACGTGGGCCAGCACGGTTTTCCTGTGTTCCAGCAAGCGTGCGACCATCGCCTGGTCCGCTGGGTTCAATTGGTCCTGGTTCTGTTTGAGCAGACGCAAGGCATTTTCCACCTGAGCGGCCACGTCCTTGCCGATGGCCTGGGCCTCCTTGGCGCTGGTAGGCTGGGGCGCGAAGTCCGGATTGTCGGTGGGCTGGGCGAGCACCTGGTGCATCTCCCCGAGGCGCTGGCCGAGCATGCCGGCGAAATCCTTCAGTTCGCCCAAGGCGTTGTAATGCTGTTCCTGCTCCGACACGGCGTCGGCCAATTCGTCGCGCAACGCGCGTTCGAGATTGTTCTGGGTCCATTCCCATGCATCGCCCTGGTTGCTCAGGTAACCCTGGGCGATCATCAGCAAGGCATCTTCACCCTGGGCATCGCGGCGAATCACCGAACCCAGCAGCGGCGAGATGTTGCTGAAACCTGCCGCGGTCAGGTAAGCGCTCATCTCCAGTTCCGGGTGAACGCCGGACGCGACTTTGCGGATCAGCTTGAGCACCAGGCTGCCACCCACCACCACTGAACTGTTGGACTGCTCGGCGGACAGGTAGCGCACCTCCGGCTCGGCGCCCAGGTTCAGCGCCGCCAGACCTTCGGTGGGTTCGAAGCGCAATTCACCGTCAGCGCACGGCAGCACCGAACCGGCCTGAATGCCCTGGAGCACCGCGCGAATGAAGTTTTCCAGGGTGAACGCATCGGTGATCAAGCCGACCTGGCGACCCCGACGAACCCGCGACAAGGCCAGTTGCTGGGGCAGCGCCGGGCCGACGTGCTCTTCGGCGAGCAGGCCAAATGGAAGTTGATAACGCAAGGTCTGGCCGGCGCTGGTGACGTCGATTTCGCTCAACAGCACAGGGTGTTGCGGATCGCCGAAGCGCACGCCATAAACGATGTCGACGTTCTCGATGGCGCTGTCCTTGCCGGCGAACCAGCGGCGCTTTTGCAGCCAGCTTGGCAGGATGCTCTGCTCCAACGTGGCGCGCGATGGCGCCTCGAGCAACTCTTCCAGGCGTTTTTTCAGCACCAGCGTGGTGAAATCCGGCAGGCTCTGGACCGGCTCCACATGCCAGCTCGGCATCTGGTTTTCCGCCGCCAGGGCGAACCAATAGAAACCGTACGGCGCCAAGGTCAGCAGGAAATTCAACTGGCCAATGGGCGGGAATGCGTTGCCACCAAGCATTTCCACCGGGACCATGCCCGCATAGGCCGACAGATCCAGCTCGGCAGCCTGGGCACTGCGCGATACGTTGGCCACGCAAAGGATGATTTCGTGCTTGCCGTCCGGGCCGGTGTACTCACGGGTATACGCCAGGATCCGCCGATTGCTCGGCGACAGCATTTTCAACGTGCCCCGGCCAAAGGCCTTGGACTGCTTGCGCACCGCGAGCATGCGACGGGTCCAGTTGAGCAGCGAATGAGGGTCGCCAGACTGGGTCTCGACGTTCACCGACAGATAGCCGTATTGCGGGTCCATGATCGGCGGCAACACCAGGCTCGCCGGGTCGGCGCGGGAGAAGCCGCCATTGCGGTCGATGGACCACTGCATCGGCGTGCGCACGCCATCGCGGTCGCCCAGGTAGATGTTGTCGCCCATGCCGATCTCATCGCCGTAATACAAGGTCGGCGTGCCAGGCATCGACAGCAACAGGCTGTTGAGCAACTCCACGCGGCGGCGGTCGCGCTCCATCAGGGGAGCCAGACGTCGACGAATGCCGAGGTTGATCCGCGCGCGACGGTCGGCGGCGTAGTAATTCCATAGGTAGTCGCGCTCCTTGTCGGTGACCATCTCCAGGGTCAGCTCATCATGGTTGCGCAGGAAAATCGCCCACTGGCAGTTGGCCGGAATCTCCGGCGTCTGGCGCAGGATGTCGGTGATGGGAAAGCGATCTTCCTGGGCCAACGCCATGTACATGCGCGGCATCAAAGGGAAGTGGAACGCCATGTGGCACTCGTCGCCATTGAGGCCTTGGGCATCGACGTCGCCAAAATAGAGCTGGGTGTCTTCCGGCCATTGGTTGGCCTCGGCGAGCAACATGCGGTCGGGGTAATTGGCGTCGATCTCGGCACGAATCAGCTTGAGGACGTCGTGGGTCTCGGGCAGGTTCTCGTTGTTGGTGCCGTCGCGCTCGATCAGGTAGGGGATCGCGTCCAGACGCAGGCCATCGATGCCCATGTCGAGCCAGTAGCGCATCACCGAGAGCACGGCCTTGATGACTTGCGGGTTGTCGAAGTTGAGGTCCGGCTGGTGCGAGTAGAAACGGTGCCAGAAGTACTGGCCGGCGACCGGGTCCCAGGTCCAGTTGGACTTCTCGGTGTCGAGAAAGATGATCCGGGTGCCGTCATATTTGTGATCGTCATCGGACCAGACGTAGAAATCCCGCGCCTTGGAGCCTTTCTTGGCCTTGCGTGCGCGCTGGAACCAGGGGTGCTGATCGGAGGTGTGGTTGATGACCAGCTCGGTGATCACCCGCAAGTTGCGCTTGTGGGCTTCGGCAATGAAGCGCCGCGCGTCGGCCATGGTGCCATAGTCGGGGCTGACCCCCCGGTACTCGGCGATGTCGTAGCCGTCGTCGCGCCGGGGCGAAGGATAGAACGGCAGCAGCCAGATGGTGTTGACGCCCAGGTCGGCGATGTAATCGAGCTTCTCGATCAGACCGGGAAAATCACCGATTCCGTCATTGTTGGAGTCGAAATAGGATTTGACGTGAACCTGATAAATGACCGCGTCCTTGTACCAGAGCGGGTCGTTGATGAAGGTGGCAGACCGGGGTTTCTTGGCCATTTGCAACTCCTGCTGATTCTATAAAGCCGTTGAGCTGGCTGGCGAGACGTACGTGGCGAGGGAGCTTGCTCCCGCTTGAGTGCGAAGCGCTCATCGCTTTTAGAGGACCGCTGCGCGACCCAGCGGGAGCAAGCTCCCTCGCCACAAAAGCACTTCATCCGCTCACTTTTGTTTTATGCCACGCTGATCCGCCAGATCCCGAACGGCTGGTAAGCCGGGTCGATGCGCATGAACTGGTACTTGCCATACCAAGTCCAACGGTGGCCGTTCATCAAGTCCTCGCCCTGGGTCTGGGCGTCGTCCGGCAGGCCCATCTCCCATAACGGCAATTCGAAATTCGCTTCCTGGACGTTATGCGGATCGAGGCTCACCGCCACCAGGATGAAATTGCTGCCGTCCGGTGTGCGCTTGCCGAAGTACAGGATGTTGTCATTCCAGGCGTTGTAGATTTTCAGGCCAAGGTGCGTGTGCAACGCCGGGTTCTGGCGACGGATACGGTTGAGCTGGGCGATTTCGGCGATGATGTTGCCCGGCGCGGTGAAATCCCTCGGGCGGATTTCGTATTTCTCCGAATCAAGGTACTCCTCCTTGCCTGGCACCGGCGCCGATTCGCACAGTTCAAAGCCCGAATACATGCCCCACAGGCCCGACCCCATGGTCGCCAGCGCCGCACGAATCAGGAAACCCGCGCGTCCCGAGTGATGGAGGAACGCTGGGTTGATGTCCGGTGTGTTGACGAAGAAATTCGGCCGGTAGCATTCGCGCCAAGGCGACTCATTGAGCTCGGTGAAATACGCCGCCAGCTCGGCCTTGGTGTTACGCCAGGTGAAGTAGGTGTAGCTCTGGGAATAACCGACCTTGCCCAGTCGCGCCATCATCGCTGGGGTGGTGAACGCTTCCGCGAGGAAAATCACCTCTGGGTGCTGCGCACGAACGTCGGCGATCAGCCATTGCCAGAACGGCAACGGCTTGGTGTGAGGATTGTCGACACGGAATATCTTCACGCCTTCGTTGACCCAGCCGACGACGATATCCCGCAGTTCCAGCCACAGGCTGGGGATTGCATCGGCGGCGTAGAAATCGACGTTGACGATGTCCTGGTATTTCTTCGGCGGGTTCTCCGCGTATTTGATCGTGCCGTCCGGCCGCCAGCTGAACCAGCCCGGATGCTGCTGCAGCCAGGGGTGGTCCTGGGAACACTGGATGGCGAAATCGAGGGCGATCTCCAGGCCATGGTCGGCGGCCGCGGCCACCAGGCGTCGGAAATCTTCGCGGGTGCCCAGCTGAGGATGGATCGCCTCATGGCCGCCCTCCTCGCTGCCGATGGCATATGGGCTGCCTGGATCGTCCGGACCGGCGGTCAGGGAATTGTTCGGCCCTTTGCGGAAACTGCGGCCGATCGGATGGATCGGCGGAAAGTACAGCACGTCGAAGCCCATGTCCTGGATCACCGCCAGGCGCGAATGCACGTCGTTGAACGTGCCGTGACGCTTGGGATCATCGGTGATCGAACGGGGGAACAGTTCGTACCAACTGGCGAATTCGGCCAGTTGGCGCTCCACGTCCAGTGGATATTCGGGACTGATGCTCAGGTAAGGCCGGTGATCGGCCAG
Organism: Pseudomonas sp. R4-84; assembly: GCF_054130985.1. Classification (NCBI taxonomy): domain Bacteria; kingdom Pseudomonadati; phylum Pseudomonadota; class Gammaproteobacteria; order Pseudomonadales; family Pseudomonadaceae; genus Pseudomonas; species Pseudomonas sp. R4-84. The sequence continues at coordinate 2,095,923 of NZ_CP096390.1, read as the reverse complement.
GGACATCAAGTCGGCACTGCGTGGCGCGAGAAACAACGCCACTTGCTCTTCAGGCAGCAGGCCCGAAAGCTCGTGGTGCAACGCGGCCAGCTGTTCGCTCAATTCGCCGTCGCTACGCTCGGCGGCTTGTTGCACGTGGTTGCGCCCCTCTTGCAGCTCCAGGCTGATGGGCACACCGGCGGCGTATTTTTTTTCCAATTCATAGCGGAAGCTGGCGAACTGGTCGAACCAGGCTTCGATACAGAACACGTAGCGTCCGACGGCCGGTACCGTGAACTGGCCACGCCAGCCATTATTACCCAGCTCGGCCATGACCTCGCTGTTCCAGATGTCATCTTCCAAGGCACGCCAACGGATTCGCACGGCCAATTTATCGTGGCCATCGGCGAACACCTTGCTGGTCACCGTCACGTCCTGTCCGGCGAGGGCCTTGGCGGCAAATTGCCCGCCGTCAATCACTGGCATGGTGTCTTCAATCGCAATACGCGGCAACAACAAGGCCTGGGACAACGGCAGATGCGGGTTGTATTCCAGGTCGGTCGGCTGTTCGGCAGTCATCGAGCATCGCTCCTTTTACGCCCCATGGACGCGTTTGTGGCGGTAAAGGCCCAACGGGTCCTGATTAACTCACTTAAGCTCCGAACCGGACCGGCAGCCAAAAGTTCAGCGGGATTTGCTGGCCGGCAGCGGGGAATCAAACCCGTCGAACGGTGGTCAACCAGACAAGCATGACTCAAGCCACTTGCGTCCTGGAGGCACCACCCGATGACCATTCCCATCCCGGCCGAAACACCCGATCCGAACATCGACGACCCCAACCTGCCGCCACCGGGTCCCGATCCCGAGCCGATTCCGGAAAAAGACCCGCCGCTGGACCCGCAGCCGCCCCAGGGCGATCCACCAAGCGAGGCGCCGCCGGAGCGGGTTTGAAAGCCTAGCCGCAGTGAACCTGCGGGAGCGAGCTTGCTCGCGATAGCGTCAGGTCAGCGAAGCCAGAGGTGACTGACACATCGTTATGGCGAGCTAGCTCTCCCACAAGGACTTTGCGCACAGCCCGGCGAATGCCTTACAGCTTCTCGTCCCTCTCCAATGCCCGAACAATCACTGGCATCACACTGAAGATTGCCAGCGCCAGAACGGTGCTGAGCACCGCCGTCGCTTCCCGGCCGAGCCCGGCGGCGACGCCAATGGCGGCGGTCATCCACAGGCCCGCCGCGGTGGTCAGGCCTTTGACGTGGCTTTCATCTGCATCCGCGTTTTTCAAGATGGTACCGGCGCCGAGGAAACCGATCCCGGCGACAACGCCCTGTATCACCCGGCTCATCGCATCGGCCTCTGACCCTGACATTTGCGGCACCAGCACGAACAGCGCGGCGCCCAGCGCCACCAGCATGTGGGTGCGCACCCCGGCGGCCTTGCCCTTGTGCTCACGCTCGAACCCCAAAATGCCTCCCAACAGTGCAGCCATTACCAGGCGCACCGTCACCCGCGTCATTTGCTGGGCATCGGCGATGTCGGCGAACTCCGCTTGCAGCGTCATCCAGACTTCATCCCACCACGAATCCATGAACGTTCCTCTCTTCACTCGATAAACGATTGACCGCAAGCGATGCGAGACGTGCGACCGCTGATCAGCCACGAAGAACCCTGCCGATCGGGAGGCGCCTAACGTTCAGGCATACAGGAAGGAGCAGTACCATGACTGTACGTATCGATGACCACCAGACCTGCCATTTCGACACCGCCAACGGGCCGGAACTTCGCCCGGCCAGCGAGCTGACCATCATCACCGACCCGGACAAGGCCATGTCGGCGGTGGAACTCAATGGCGGGCGGGTCTACCTGACCGAAGCGCAGGTCGATGCCCTGATCGTGGCTGGGGCGGCTGACGGGCGGCAGAATCTGAAGGCAACGGACGGGGATTCGGTCATCTGACGGCTCGTTTGGCTCTTATTTCTGATCTTGCGTTGCTTTTGATTTTGCCTCGCTTTTGATCTTGCGTTGCTTTTGATTTTGCGTTGCTTTTGATTTTGCTTTGCTTTTGATCTTGCCTTGCTCTTGATCTCGCTTCGGCTTTTGATCGTGAACGCCCCGTTAACCACGCTGGCCGAACGCAGGTATTGCGTAGTGGGTATCCCGGCATGGATGCCGGGATAGCCGCGCAGGGCCATGGATGGCCCATCGCGGCGGGCCCACGGAGCAATGCCGGAGTGAGGGAACGCCGAGCCTAGGCGAGGTGCCGAGTGGTGGGGCGAAGCCTTTTTTGCTTACTTTTTTTGGCGTCTGAAAAAAAGTAAGCCGCCGTAAGGGCGGAACCGTCAGTAGCCACCAACCGCAGAGATGGATATACACACCAATCCGGAAGTCGCATCAAACTGCCGCAAAGCGAGGGCTACATCGCATCTGATCCGGTTTTTATCAACCCACCTGAGCCTGTTATGCAAACAGTTCAATGGTCATAGTGCCCCAGCCAGATAGCGGCTGATGAGCGACCGACCATGAGCGAAAGAATCCCCGCCCAACTGATACAGACCTTCGACCCCACGCCCACAAAAACAAAGTCCAGAACCACCGACAACCTGATCCACACCCGCAGCTTTACCGGCTTGTTCCGCACCTTGCGCATCAGCGGTGCCGGCATTCTGTTCCTGTTGTTCTTCGGCACGGTATGGCTGAACTGGGGCGGCCGCCAAGCGGTGCTCTGGGACCTTTCCGAGAGCAAGTTCCACATCTTCGGCGCGACCTTCTGGCCCCAGGATTTCATCCTGCTGTCCGCCCTGCTGATCATCGCCGCGTTCGGCCTGTTCGCCATCACCGTGTTCGCAGGGCGCGTGTGGTGTGGCTACACCTGCCCCCAAAGCTCATGGACCTGGATCTTCATGTGGGTCGAGAAAATCACCGAAGGTGAACGCAACCAGCGCATCAAACTCCAAGCCGCGCCGTGGGACTTGAACAAACTCCTGCGGCGCTCGGCCAAGCACACTTTGTGGCTCGTCATCAGCCTGCTCACCGGCCTGACATTCGTCGGTTATTTCACCCCGATCCGCCCCCTGGCCGAGGAACTGCTGACCTTGCAGATCGGCGGCGTCAGCCTGTTCTGGGTGCTGTTTTTCACCGCGGCCACTTACCTCAACGCCGGCTGGCTGCGCGAAGCGGTGTGCATGCACATGTGCCCTTACGCACGGTTCCAGAGCGTGATGTTCGACAAGGACACCTTGACCATTTCCTATGACGTGGCCCGTGGTGACATTCGCGGGCCACGCAAACGCGAGGTCGATCCCGCCGATGTCGGACTGGGTGACTGCATCGACTGCCAGATGTGCGTGCAGGTCTGCCCCACCGGCATCGATATCCGCGATGGCTTGCAAATGGAATGCATTGGTTGCGCGGCGTGCATCGACGCCTGCGACTCGATCATGGACAAGATGGGCTACGCCCGTGGCCTCATCAAGTACACCTCCGAGCATCAACTGCAAGGAGGCAAGACGCATCTGCTGCGGCCACGGCTGGTGGGCTACACGGCGGTGCTGCTGGTCATGATCGGTGCCCTGGCGGTGGCGCTGGCGGAGCGCCCCATGGTGTCGCTGGATGTCAGCAAGGACCGTGGGCTGTTCCGTGAAAACAGCCAGGGCCAGATCGAAAACATCTATAGCCTGAAAATCATCAACAAGACCCAGCAACACCAGGCGTATGAATTGTCCCTGGTGGACGGCGACGGCTTTGTCCTGCAAGGCAAGACACGCCTGAGCCTGGCGCCGGGGGAAATCGTCGACGTGCCAGTCTCGGTGGCGATGCTCAGCGAACGGCCACGCAGCGGTTCCCAGGAAATGACCTTCAAGGTTGCCGACAGTGACGAGCAGCAAGTCTACAGCGTGGCCAAGAGCCGTTTTGTCGCGCCGATGAATCGGTGAACCTTTAAGATGCAATGTCCCTTATGACCGGGCCCGCCATGAAACGCTACGAAAAATTCGCCGATGACATCGCTGAACTGATCCGCTCCGGCATGCTGGGGCCCGGCCAGCGCGTGCCGTCGGTGCGCTACGCCAGCCAAACGTACGGCGTCAGCCCGTCCACTGTTTTCCAGGCCTATTACCTGCTGGAGCGACGCGGCCTGATCCGGGCCCGGCCGCGTTCCGGTTATTTCGTCAATAATCTTGCACCGCGCCCGTTCTGCGAGCCGGTCATCAGCAGCCAGGTGCAAGAGTCCACTGAAGTCGATGTCAGCGAACTGGTGTTTTCGGTGCTCGACTCGATCAAGGATCCCGCCACCGTACCGTTCGGCTCTGCATTCCCCAGCCCCATGCTGTTTCCGTTGCAGCGGCTGTCCCGCTCGTTGTCCAGCGCGACCCGGGACATGGACCCACGCGTGGTGGTGACCGACATGTCACCGGGCAATCCTCAACTGCGCCGCCAGATCGCCTTGCGCTATATGGTCGGTGGGCTGATGTTGCCCATGGAGCAATTGCTGGTCACCAACGGCGCCCTGGAAGCCTTGAACCTATGCCTGCAAGCGGTGACCGAGCCCGGCGACCTCGTGGCGATCGAAGCCCCTGCGTTCTATGCCAGCCTGCAAGTGCTGGAAAGGCTGAAGCTCAAGGCCGTGGAAATCCCCGTGCATCCGCGTGACGGGATCGACCTGGACGTGCTGGAACAGACGCTGGCGCGCCATCCGATCAAGGCGTGCTGGTGCATGACCAGCTTCCAGAACCCCATGGGCGCCACCATGCCCGAGGCGCGCAAGCAAGCGTTGGTGGAGCTGTTGCGCCAACACCAGGTGCCGTTGATCGAGGACGACGTCTATGCCGAACTCTATTACGGCCAGCAGGCTCCCAAACCAGCCAAGGCGTTCGACACCGAAGGGTTGGTGATGCATTGCGGTTCGTTCGCCAAGAGCCTGGCCCCGGGTTATCGCGTCGGCTGGGTCGCCGCCGGGCGCTATGCGCAGAAGATCGAACGGCTCAAGCTCATGACATCCCTGTGCGCCTCGATGCCGGCCCAGGCCGCGATCGCCGACTACCTGCAACACGGCGGCTACGACCGGCACCTGCGCAAGCTGCGCTACGCCCTGGAAGAACAGCAAAGCGCCATGCTCGCCGCCATCGGCCGCTATTTCCCGCCCCAGACCCGCGTCAGCCAGCCGGCGGGCGGCTATTTCCTCTGGCTGGAACTGCCGGAGCAGATCGACTCGCTGAAGCTGTTCCAGATGGCATTGGCGCAAGGCATCAGCATCGCTCCCGGGCCGATCTTTTCACCGACCCAACGTTTCAGGAATTGCATCCGGCTGAACTATGGCGGGCCTTGGACTGAGGCGTCGGAAAAGGCGATGGAGACATTGGGGCGGATTATCCGGTCGTTCTAATATTTGATTTGCCAGCACTACCGCCACCGCGAGCAAGCTCGCTCCCACATTTGGAACGCAATCCCCTGTGGGAGCGAGCTTGCTCGCGATGAGGCCAGGGCAGACCGCCCAGTTCTCAGCGCCCACCACCAAGGTCAACAAACGTCCCCGTCGCATACGAAGCCTTGTCCGACAGCAACCAGATGATCGCTTCGGCCACTTCGTCCGGACGCCCGCCACGCGCCATGGGAATCGCCGATTCCAGCTTGCTGACCCGCTCAGGATCACCACTGAGGGCGTGGAAATCGGTGTAGATATAGCCCGGGCGAACGGCGTTGACGCGAATGCCTTCGCCGGCCACTTCCTTGGACAGGCCTACGGTGAAGGTATCCAGTGCGCCCTTGGAGGCCGCGTAGTCGACGTATTCCCCCGGCGCGCCCAAACGGGCGGCAACCGACGAGACGTTGACGATGCTGCCGCCCTGCCCGCCATGGCGGGGCGACATGCGCAGCACCGCATGCTTGGCACACAGGATCGGCCCCAGCACATTGGTCTTCAGGATTTTGAGAATGCGGAACTCGGACATTTCATCGAGCCGGGATTTGTGGGCGACCGTACCGGCGTTGTTCACCAGGGCGGTGACACGGCCCAATTCGGCGTCGACGCGGCTGAACAGGCCGACCACCTCATCTTCGATGCTCACGTCGGCCCGCACCGCAATGGCCTGCGCACCCTTGGCCCGGACCTGTTCGAGGATGTCCTGAGCGGCGTTTTCATCGGACTGGTAGTTGATGCAGATGTGATAGCCCTGATCCGCCGCCAGCAGCGCCGTGGCCGCTCCGATCCCGCGCCCGCCACCAGTGATGACGATGACTTTATCCACGCTTGCTCTCCCGTTCCACGCAAACACGTCGGGCCCAAGAATAGCGTTGACCCGACGATTTGCACAACGCGGCCGGTTTACCGGGGCGATGACACCGACTGGCGAGCCAGTGCGCGCAGGTCCAGGCGCCCGTCCAGCAGCGGCGGGCACCAGTAATACCCGCCAGTGATCGGCCGGCTCATGCGGTACAAGCCATCGGTAATGCCGTCTTCGAGGCCGCTCATGCGGCGCAGTTGCGCTTCGAAGGCATCCAGGGAGAAACCGAACGCCAGGAACATCAGCCCAGCGCGATCGCCTTCGATCCAAGGCATGGAACGGCGCACGACGAAAGCCTCCGGTGCAAAGCTTTCCTGGGCCGTGCGCTTGACGTGGGCCGACTCCGGCGCCTCTTCGATTTCCTCGTTGTCGCTCAGGCGACGGCCCATGATGTTGTCGCGTTCGTGGGACTGCATCGCCGCGAACCCGTCCAGATCGTGCTGCCACTGCTGGATCGCGGCGAAGCTGCCACCGCGCAGTCCGTCGGCGCCCTGGGCCAGGGCGGCGGCGACGGCCGCGTCATCGTGGGGGTTTTCGGTGCCGTCTTCGTAGCCGGTCAGGTCGTGGCCGGTCATATGGCGGAAGGTTTCGTTCATTTGCACCAGGCGCAGGGCCGGCGCCAGGGCCGCTTCGATGGCGCGGCTGCGGTGCAGCAGCTCGCCGCGATCCTCGCCATGCAACCAGCACCACAGCGCGTGCTGGGTCGAGGGATTATCGACGCCGACACCGGCCAGGGCAGGAAATGCCCGCAGCCCCTTGACCTCGGCGCCCAACGCTTGCACCAACGACTCGCCAAACCCGACGACCGCGCGGCCATCCAATTGCAGCAACAATTTATCGATCGCAGCCGGCAGTGCCTCGACCGATTCCAGGGCAAAAAACAGATGACGGGCCTGAGGCGGAACAGGGGTGGCGAGAATGCCGGGCTGGTAGTAACTCATGGGAACTCCTTCGGAAAGAGTCGCGAGTTTACCCGGCGGCGGCCGCTTTGTGTCGCTTCGCTTGAGGACAGGGCCCTTCGGTCGACGGGACCGTTTTGTGGGAACGCTCCCACGTCCCTGTCAGACAGCTCGGAACCCAGCCTGCATCCGTTGCTGCGGATTGCCGGGCAGCAAAAAACGCCCTAGATTGACCGTCCCTCAAGGAAGGCCAACGAGAGCGGTCCATCATGCACATTGCCAAATCGATACTCGCCGGGAGCTTTTTCCTGATCCTTTCTTTTACCGGCGTCGCCCAGGAACGCCTTGAAGAAACTGTCGATGCCGTTATCCAGCCCCTGATGAAACAGCAGGACATCGCGGGGATGGCGGTGGCGATCACCCACAACGGCCAGCGCCAGTTCTTCAATTATGGCGTTGCCTCCAAGGACACGAGAAAGCCCGTCACCGACCGGACCCTGTTCGAAGTCGGCTCGATCAGCAAGACCTTCACCGCCACGCTCGGCGCCTATGCCCAGGCCCAAGGCAAGTTGCAATTGTCGGATCCCGCCGGTCGCTATGCCCCGCAGCTGAACGGAGCAGCGCTGGCAAACACCCGCCTGCTCGATCTCGCTACCTACACGGCGGGCGGGCTGCCTTTGCAGTTTCCCGACGATGCAGACCATGCCGACAGGATGTTCAGCTATTACAAGTCCTGGAAACCGCTCTACCCGACCGGCACCCAACGGCTCTACTCGAACCCGAGCATCGGCCTGTTTGGCCATCTGGCGGCCCGCGCCCTGGGTCGGTCGTTCGATGACGTGATGGAACAAACGCTGATGCCGGGGCTGGGCCTCAAACACAGTTATGTACGGGTGCCGCAAGACCAATCGGGCCGATACGCCCAGGGCTATGCAAAGGATGGCAAGCCCGTGCGGGTCGGACCTGGCGCCTTGGATTCCGAGGCGTATGGTGTGAAGACCAGCTCAGCGGACCTCATTCGTTTCGTCGAGGCCAACCTGCGACCGCAAAAGCTGGACGAAGCCTTGAAGCAAGCCATCGCCACGACCCACATGGGTTTCTATCGGGTCGGCGGGATGACGCAGGGCTTGGGCTGGGAGTTCTACCCTGCCCCGTTCACCGTGGATGACCTGCTCGCCGGCAATACCCCGCAGATGGCCCTGACCCCACAGAAAGTCGAACCGCTCAACCCGCCCCGCCCGGCGCCGGACGGCAGCTGGATCAATAAGACAGGCTCTACCAACGGCTTTGGCGCATACGCGGCGCTCGTGTCTGGAAAGGATTTGGGGATCGTGATGTTGGCGAACAAGAACTACCCGATCGAAGAACGGATAAAGGCCGCGCACAAAATCCTGGCGGCATTGGAACGACAATGAAGTCTGCTTTTGTGGCGAGGGGGCTTGCTCCCTCGCCACGTAAATTCGGCGTTATAGAGGGTCAATCCTCCAGCGCCTTCGGCGCGGCCGCGGGCTTGGTGGGCTTGGCCGCCTTGCCCGGCTTGGCGCCTTTCGCGTCCTTGGCCGGCGCGGGTTCTGGCTCGGGTAGCGGGGTTGGCGCCACGGCTTCCTTTTCAGCCGCAGGCAATTTGTCGACAGCATCGAACAGCTCGCTCAATGTGATCGCGCCGGAATGCTCAAGCTTCTTTTCCCCATCCTTGCCCACCAGGATGATCTTGGGCAGCGCACCGGCTCCCAGCTTGAGAGAACGGATCAGTGCCATGGTGCTTTGCGGGTCCAGATCCTTGCCATCACGTTTCCCGATGGTGTTGAAAACGGTGTAGAGCATCATGTTTCGTTCGGAGAATCCCTGCTTGCCCTCTGGCTTTTCGAGCTCTGCTTTCAACGTGGACCATGCAGGGTCGACGGAGCTGGGCGCGATAATGATCAAGGGGCGGGTCTTACCCACCTCCGCCACCAGGGGCGAGTCGCCATCAGCGGCGAACAAGGGGCCAGCAAAGGCCAGCAAGGTAGCGAAGGTCAACGACCGAATAAGCATGCGCCTCTCCTTTTGATATTTACGCTGTACTGATTGCACATGGCGGCGATTGTTCCGCGAGAGTCGCCCGTTACCGCAGCTGCCTGCCTTGAGCTTAGGCCACCGGCCCCATAGCGCAACCGCGTCACGAGGCGCTCAAAGGCCGAACGGGAAGGTGTCTTCCTCGTGCTCAAGCGTGTGAGGTGTTGGCAATGGCGTGACCGCTTCGGTCTGCTCGAACCAGAGCCAGGCATCGAACTGCTCGGCCAATACGGCTTCGAAGTAATGGCTCTGGCGTTCGGTTTCAGGGCGGTAGATCACGCCGATAGCGCGTTCGAGCAGGGGCTCGGACAATGCGTCCAGCAGTGCCTCGTCAGGATTAGTCCGCCAGTCCGTGAGCGATGCGCGAACACCCGCATTCAGGAATTCCCGCTCCCAACTGCCGGCCAATGCGGGCAGCACCTGCTTGATTTTCATCGGTGAGTCCCAGTCATCGGCCGCCGCCACACTGCCATGATCAGTGCCCATGCCCAACAGCACCGCGTCGCGGCCGTAAGCCATGCGGCATAACTGGCCGATATTGAATTCACCTTCCCAACCCATGCGGGTCGCGGCGGCATTGCCGATGTGGGAGTTGTGCGCCCAGACCACCGCTTTCGCATCGGGGCCACGATGTTCCATCAGGCTCTGCAGGGTGTCGAACATGTGCCGGTCCCGCAGGTTCCAGGACGATTTTCCGCCGCGATACATGGCCCGGTAGTACTGTTCGGCGGCGCGCACGACCCGGGCGTTCTGGATGGCGCTGAAGAAACTCTCGTCATCCTCGATCAGGGGATCGAGGCGCTCGGCGAGCAGCGTATTGAGCTGCTCGACCACCGCGTCCTCGCAGGTCGCCAGGTTGCCGCGTTCGGTGAAATGACCGTAAAGCGCCGGGTCGTCGTGCCAAGGCGTCAGGCAACCATAACGATGCCGGGCGCCGCGGGCCAGGTGGGGGTGTGCCTTATCGAGGTAGTTGAGCACTTCGTCGATCGAGTGTCGCAGGCTGTAGACGTCGAGCCCGCGAAACTCCACGCGCCGATCGTCCGGCTGCTCCAGGTTGTAGTCGCGCAGCCAGCGGACGAAGGATTGTACGTCGGTGTTGCGCCACATCCAGCTTGGAAACCGGGCGAAAGCCCGCTGTTTCCAGGCCGAGGGTCCGAGGTCACGCACGCAGCGGTCGATTTGCCCGGCGTCGGGCCAGTCGGCTTCGACGGCGACGATCCCGAAGCCGTGATGCTCGATCATGTGCCGGGTGATGGCCGCGCGGGTGCGGTAGAAGTCCTGGGTGCCGTGGCTGGCTTCGCCGATCAGCAAGACCTTCGCGTCGGCAAAGCGATCGAACATCTCGCCAAACGCCGGGCTGTCCTCGGCGGGCAGCGGTTCGGCGTGATGACGCAGGATGTCGGCGATGTCGGAGCGAGGTTCGACGCGACGACGGCGCAGGCGTTGCAGCAGATCTCTGGCTGGGCTGTTCATGGATCGTGGCCTCATCAGTACCTGGTTTACAGGTATGACTATGCCTATCGGCCCATGACTCCGAGCAAATCAGAACGCCAGTTTGAAGCCGATCATCGCCAACATCACCGCCAGGCAAGGGCGCAGGAGTTCATCGGAAATACGTCCCGACAAATGGCTGCCCAGGTAAATGCCCGGCAGTGAACCGATCAGCAAGAAGCCGAGGATGTGCCAGTCCATGTTGCCCATGCTTGCGTGGCCCAGGCCGGCCACCAGGGTCAGCGGCACGGCGTGGGCGATCTCGGTCCCCACCAGGCGCCTGGTGACCAGGAACGGATAGAGGATGAACAGCGCGACAGTGCCCAGGGCGCCGGCGCCGATGGAGGTCAACGCGACCATCGTGCCCAGCACCAAGCCGGTAATCACAGTGAGTACGTTGAGCCGTGAGCCGCTGGGGTTGTAGTGGCCGCCTGCGCGATCGTGGGCGAATTGGAGCAGGCGTTTCTTGAACAGGATCGCCAGGGCAGTGGCGAACAACACAAAACCCAGTGCTTGCTTGATGACTGCGTTCATCGCGTCTGGCGAGCTGTTCAGGCTGCTGAGGAACCACAGGGTCAGCCCGACCGCCGGCACGCTGCCCAAGGTCAGCCAACCGGTGATGGACCAGTCGATATTGCGGTTCTTGGCGTGAACCAGCACGCCGCCGGATTTGGTAATGGCCGCGTACAGCAGGTCCGTACCCACCGCCGTCGCGGGGTTGATGCCGAACCACAGCAGAATGGGGGTCATCAGCGATCCGCCACCCACGCCGGTCATCCCGACGATGAAACCGACCACCAGGCCCGCTACGACTAAACCGAAATTACCGAAATCCATCAAACCCGTCTCAGCGCGACCGCGTGAAAAATCTGGCCGCGAGCATAGCGATTTTTCTTATAACCCCCTATATCGATGTGATCTATCTTTATTCCTTTTTCGATCACTGGACGGGCAGGAAATTCAGGAACAGCAGGCTCTGTGCATAGTTGAGCCCTATCCGCCGGTAGCGCTCGTCGAGCATCTGGGTCAGCAGGTCCAGGCGTGCAACGATTTTCCCGAACTCGACGGCAAAGCTCAGGTTGCTGCCCTCCTCCGAGATTTCGTTGGAAAACAGCATCGGCGAGCCGTCCTTGTTCTGCCGCTGGCCCAGCAACCAGGTTGCCTTTTCGATGTTGCGCGCAGCGTTACTGACGAAGCGCGGATCGATGGTGTCGGTCATGTAGAACTCCAGGCGATTGCCGTGGGCCGTGACCAGCATGCTGCCAATGGCGTAGATGAACGCACCGACCCTATCACCAAGGAACTCGGGGCTCATGGCATAGCTCAGGGCCGCCAGGTCCTTTTTATTGCCCAAGGTCGGCAAGGGCTGCTGTTGCTCGATGGCTTGGCGCACTTGCTTGACGGCGACGCGGACGTCGAGGAAGCCCGACTTGCGCAATTCTTCCGGGTTGCGCAGGTAAAGTTTGTGCATCAGCAGGTAAAGGCTCTGCAAGTTGTCGTGCATCGAGAGCGTGGCCATCCGGTCCACGCTGGTCTGCAAGAATTCCTGGGGCTTGGCGTTGCTGAACTGCGTAACCATGTCCTGGCCTTGCTGGTGGGTGCAGCCGCCGCTGAGCAACAGCAACAGGCCCACCAACAGCAGGTTGCTGCGACGTGGCGACACCATCACGGAAAGTAAAACACCGGCCATCGAATCTCGTCTGGACATGGGGAAGCGGTGGGGCTCGCCGCTTCCTGGCCATGGATAGAGCGGAAAAAACCCTAAAAGTGCAGTGCCTTACCAGAGAGTTGACGTCTGGTCACGATTCGCCTCGATCAATTAGTCTTACTTTTTAATTGATAAATCTCAATTTATAGCTATAAATCCCATCTCCACCCGCAAATAGAAAGACTACTGAACAGAAAAACCTTCATCGCTGTCTGACCAATTAACGGACTCGACCCGCGTTAAAACAACAAAAAAAAACAGGAAGGAAGGTCACACTCATGCTTGAATCCAGACACCTGCTCTCGGCCCTCGGAGTTTCTCTGATGATTGCCACCTCTTCACAGGCCGCCGGCCTGACCAACGAACGCGTTGCCTTCGGTAAGACCGACGACGGCACGGCGGTTGAAAAATATGTGCTGCGCAACAGCAACGGCATGGAGGCTACCGTCATCACCTACGGCGGGATTCTCCAGTCGCTGATCGTGCCGGACAAAAACGGCATGACCGACGACATCGTGCTCGGCTTCGACGATGTCCAGGGCTACCAGAAGAATGGCAATGTATATTTCGGCGCGACCATCGGCCGCTTCGGCAATCGCCTGGCTGGCGGCGCGTTCGAGTTGGATGGCAAGCGCTACCAGGTGCCGCAGAACGACAAGGACAATTCGCTGCACGGCGGGCCGCAAGGGTTCGACAAGCGTGTCTGGAAAGCCGAGCCGAGCAACGACAAGGACTCGGTCGGCGTGACCCTGACCTACCTGTCGAAAGACGGCGAGATGGGGTTTCCCGGCAATCTGAAGACTGACGTCACCTACAGCCTCAACGACAAGAACGAACTGCGCATCGACTACAAGGCCACCACTGACAAACCGACCGTACTGAACCTGACCAACCACAGTTATTTCAACTTGGCGGGTGCAGGCAATGGCGACATCCTCAAACAAGTCGCGACCTTGCACGCGTCCCGCTACACACCGGTGACCGCCAAGCTGATTCCCACCGGCGAGCTGGCGCCAGTGGCCGGCACGCCGATGGACTTTACCAAGCCAACCGCCATCGGCACCCATATCAAAGCCGATCATCCGCAGTTGAAGTTCGCCGAGCCAAAACAGGGTGGGTTTGACTTCAACTGGGTGCTCGACGCCAAGGGTGACGTAAACAAACTCGCCGCCGACGTCCAGGATCCGAAGTCCGGGCGACGGCTGCAGCTCTTTACCACCGAACCCGGTGTGCAGTTCTACACCAGCAACTTCCTCGATGGCACGGTCAAGGGCAAGCAAGGCAAGGTCTATCCGCACTGGGGCGCGTTTACCCTGGAGACCCAGCACTTCCCCGACTCGCCGAACCAGCCGGACTTCCCGACCACGCGGCTGGATCCGGGCCAGACCTACACCCAGGCCATGGTGCTGAAGTTCTCGGCGGAATAACCCTGCTGCCAACCGAGCGTTCCCACGCTGCGCGTGGGGACGCCTCCCGTGGCGCTCTGCGTCATGCTTTTCAGCCCTAGAGCATCCCGCTGCATTGCGGCGCGAATCAAACCTGAACGCCTGGTCTATTCTGCTGCCACAGCTTAATCGACCCGCACGACAGGAGATGCGAATGAGAACTCTGGAGTTGGCCGGCGTGTCCGTGCCGGTAATCGGCCAGGGCACTTGGCGCCTGGGTGAAGAACCGTCCCATCACAAAAAAGAAGTGGCTGCCCTGCGCCTGGGCATTGAAATGGGCATGACCCTGATCGACACCGCCGAAATGTATGCCGAGGGCGGCGCCGAAAAAGTCGTTGGCGAAGCGATCACCGGGCTGCGTGACCAAGTATTCCTGGTGAGCAAGGTCTACCCCCACAACGCCAGCCGCAAAGGCATTCCGCTGGCCTGCGAGCGCAGCCTGCGGCGGCTCGACACCGATTACATCGACCTTTATCTGCTGCACTGGCGTGGCCAATACCCGCTGGAAGAAACCGTCGAAGCGTTTGAACGACTTCGCGAAGAAGGCAAGATCGGGCGCTGGGGCGTGTCGAATTTCGACGTCGACGACATGGAAGAACTGAACGCGCCCGACTGCGCCACCAACCAGGTGCTGTACAACCTGCAGGAGCGCGGCATCGAATACGACCTGCTGCCCTGGAGCCAGCAACGGCGCATGTCGATCATGGCCTACTGCCCGGTCGGCCAGGGTGGGCAGCTGCTCAGGGATCACACCATGCAACAAATCGCCGAGCGCCACCGCGCGACACCGGCGCAGATTGCCCTGGCCTGGCTGTTGCGCCAGGACAATGTGATCGCCATTCCCAAGGCCGTGCAGCCTGAACATGTGCGCCTGAATGCCGAAGCGGCGAATCTGCAACTTGAGCCCCAGGATCTGGCGGCGTTGGACCTGGTGTTTCCCAAGCCCCAGGGCAAGCAGCGGTTGGCGATGGTTTAGCTTGGGGAATCGAAGGTTCTGTGGCGAGGGAGCTTGCTCCCGCTGGGGTGCGAAGCGGCCCTCGCTTTAGGCGGCTGCTGCGCAACCGAGCGGGAGCAAGCTCCCTCGCCACAAGAGCCTCCCCCTCCAACCCATCACTCAGCGGCATCAGAACAACCCCATCTGCCCCCCGACCAAAGTCGAAAAATCATCGTCCACAAACGGCAGGATTGCATCCGCCACCGGCTGTAGTTGCTTAGTCACGTAATGGTCGTAATCTATCGGCGCGCTGCGGGTTTCCAGCGGCTCGGGGCCGGCCACGGTGATAACGTAGCTGATCCAACCGCCGTTCTGATACTGCCGAGGCCGACCCTGGCGTTCGTTGAACTCGTCGGCGAGCCGAGCGGCCCGTACGTGGGGCGGCACGTTGCGTTCGTAATCATCCAGGGGGCGGCGCAGGCGCTTGCGGTAGACCAGACGCTCATCGAATGTACCGGCCAGCGTCTGGCGCACGTAGTCGCGCACATAATCCTGATAGGGCTGGCGATGGAAGATCCGTCCGTACAGCTCCTGCTGGAACTGCCGGGCCAGAGGCGACCAATCGGTGCGCACGGTTTCCAGGCCCTTGTAGATGATTTCATCGCTGCCGTCGGCGCGGGTCATCAAGCCGGCGTAGCGCTTCTTGCTGCCCTCCTCCGCGCCGCGGATGGTCGGCATGAGGAAACGCTTGAAATGGGTTTCGAATTGCAGCTCCAGCGCGCTCTCCAGGCCGAACTCGTCACGCACGTGCTCGCGCCACCACCCGTTGACGTAAGCCACCAGTTCCCGGCCAATCGCCGCGGCTTCGTCCTGGCCATGGGGCCGGCGCAGCCAGACGAAGGTTGAATCGGTGTCCCCATAGATCACCACATGCCCCCTTGCTTCGATCAACTGCCGGGTGCGTTGCATGATCTGATGACCGCGCAGGGTGATGGACGACGCCAGGCGCGGGTCGAAGAAGCGACAGCCACTGGAGCCGAGCACTCCATAAAACGCGTTCATGATGATTTTAAGCGCCTGGGACAAGGGCGCGTTATGTTCGCGCTTGGCGGTCTCCCTGCCTTCAGCGACCCGCGCCACGATGGACGGCAGGCAGTGTCGGGTACGGGAGAACCGCGCCCCGCGAAAGCCTGGGACAGACTCGTGCTCGCCCGGATGGCGCAGCCCCTCGATCAGGCCCACCGGGTCTATCAGAAAGGTGCGGATGATCGACGGGTACAGGCTCTTGTAGTCGAGCACCAGCACCGATTCGTAGAGCCCCGGCTGGGAATCCATGACGAACCCGCCAGGGCTGGCCTCGGGCGGACGCTGGCCGAGGTTCGGCGCAACGAAGCCCTGGCGGTGCATCAGCGGCATGTAAAGGTGCGTGAACGCCGCCACCGAACCACCGCTGCGATCGGCCGGCAGGCCGGTGACGCTGGCGCGCTCCAGCAGGAACTCGAGCAGATCGGTCTTGGCGAAAATCCGCGTCACCAGCTCGCAGTCCTTGAGGTTGTAGCGGGCCAGGGCCGGCTTGTCCTCGGCGAACATGCGGTTGATCTCGTCCATGCGCTGGTACGGGTTGTCGATGGACTTGCCTTCGCCCAGCAGGGTCTGCGCGACGTTCTCCAGGCTGAACGACGGGAAACTCCAGGTCGCCGAACGCAAGGACTCGATCCCGTCGATGATCAACCGGCCCGCCGCCGAGGCGAAGAAATGATTGTTGCGCGCGCCATGCTCGCGCCACTGCATTTCCTCACCGCCACGCCCCAGGCGCAGCGGCACGGCCAACCGACGAGCATGCTCATGCAACACGCGCAAATCGAACTGCACCAGGTTCCAGCCGATGATCGCGTCGGGGTCGAAGCGGGCAAACCACTCATTGAGCTTCTTGAGCAGCAGCGTTCGGGATTCGCAATATTCGAGTTGGAAATCAACGTCGCGATCATCGCCGTTCGGTGGACCGAGCATATAGACCTGTCGCTCGCCGCAGCCTTCCAGGGCGATGGAGTACAAATCGCCCTGGGCGGTGGTTTCGATGTCCAGGGACACCAGCCGCAGCGGTGGGCGGTACTCGGGAGCCGGTTTCATCTGGGCGTCGAGCAGCACGCCGTCGGCCGATGGCGTGCCACCGAACCACACCGGGGCGGTGATGAAGCGCTCCATCAGGTAGCGCTCCGGTGGCCGGATATCAGCTTCGAACACGTCCACGCCGGCGCGCCGCAGCGTGGTGTCCAGGCGCATCAGTTGTCCATGCTGTCGACAATACAGGCCCAG
Source organism: Pseudomonas sp. R4-84 (assembly GCF_054130985.1). Taxonomy (NCBI): domain Bacteria; kingdom Pseudomonadati; phylum Pseudomonadota; class Gammaproteobacteria; order Pseudomonadales; family Pseudomonadaceae; genus Pseudomonas; species Pseudomonas sp. R4-84. The sequence continues at coordinate 2,078,818 of NZ_CP096390.1, read as the reverse complement.
CACCGGGCGATGCTCGAAATCCAGCAGGTCCAGGGGACGCAGCTCGATGTCCTTCTCCCCTTGCAACAGCGCTTCGGCCTGGCCGCGCTGCACTTGCGGCACGAACGCCACCGAAGGCTGCACCGGCAGGCGCACGCGCCGGGGGCCGGCATCGGTCGCCAGCCAGAACTCGACTTCGGTGCCCGCCGGGGTATCGCGCCAATGCCGGGTCAGGACGAAGCCCTGCTGTAGATCCACCGCTGAAACCTCAAAACTTGCATGTGCGCTGATTCTACCTGTGGCGAGGGGATTTATCCCCGCTGGGGTGCGCAGCAGCCCCTCAAGCAACTTGCATCAGATGAATGTCGTGTCGACATTTTTGGGACTGCTGCGCAGCCCAGCGGGGCGGCGCGACGCTTCGCTAAATCCCTTCGCCACAACGGCGGATGACTTTAGATAGGAGTGAATTCTCCCGCCATGACGCTTTTGGACGACTGACTGCCGCTTTATCGCTTGCCCTTCGCCGTTGGGTCTACGATTCTTTTACCACCCGCAAAAAACGACACCCGAGGCCTCCCCATGAAAACCGTCGCGCAGTTGCTCCGGATAAAAGACGAGAAGAACCAGCAAGTGCACACCATTTCACCGGACGACATGGTTTTGCAGGCCCTGATGCGCATGGCCGAGAAAAACGTCGGTGCCTTGCTGGTGGTGAAGAACGACGAGGTGCTGGGCATCATCAGTGAGCGTGACTATGCGCGCAAAATGGTCTTGCACGGGCGCTCATCGGTGGGCACGAAAGTCAGCGACATCATGGTTTCGCCCGTGATCACCATCGATCCCCATCAGAACGTCGAGACGTGCCTGAGCATCATGACTGAAAAGCACTTGCGGCATTTGCCCGTCGTGGAGGACGGCAAGCTCGTCGGCCTGTTGTCCATCGGCGACCTGGTGAAAGAGGCCATTGCCGAACAAGCAGACCTGATCCGACAACTGGAGCAATACATTCGCGGCGAATGATCGGCTCGGGCGGGTTGCTCATTTGCGACTCACTTCTATATTGAAGGAGTTGCCCCGCCGAGCATCCCCATGGCCGTTACCGAACGACTGATCATCTGTGAACATTGCGATGCGGTGTACGAGCCGGTTGAGCTCGCCCCGCATCAAAAAGCTGCGTGCGTGCAATGTCACGCCGTGATCCAGCGCTACAACGGCTTGACCATCGAACAGCGCTTGGCCTTGACCATCACCGCGGCGGTGGTTTGGGTCTTCGCCAACGTTTATCCGGTGATGAGCATCCGCCTCCAGGGCTTGAGCAACAGCGCGACGCTGTGGGACTCCGTCGTTGCCCTGAGCCAGGGCCCCATTACCTTCATCGCCCTGGTCGCCGCCGTCGCGATCATCATCGCCCCGGCCTTCCAATTGGCGCTCCTGCTCTGGGTGCTGGGCTACGCCTATTCCAAGCGGCGGGCACCGGCTTTCAGCCTGTGCATGCGCAGCCTGGAAACCCTGCGGCCGTGGAGCATGCTGGAGGTGTGTCTGCTGGGTGCGTTGGTCGCGGTGATCAAGCTTGCCGGCCTGCTGGATGTACTGCCCGGCATCGGCCTGTTCGCCCTGGCGGCCCTGAGCCTCTTGATGATCCGTATTGCCGGCCGCGATGTCCGCGACCTTTGGGACACCCTGTGAACGGGCCATTGCCAGGCAACCCGCCCCGGGCCGGCGACCTGAACCTGTGCCTGTGCCACAGCTGCGGCCTGGCGTGCGACATGAGCGACGAGCCCGAGACGTGTCCGCGCTGCGATGCCGCCCTGCACCGGCGCAAACCCGATACCCTGACCCGCACCTGGGCCTACATGCTGGCGGCGCTGGTGTTCTATATCCCGGCGAACCTGCTGCCGGTCATGAACACCCAAATGCTCGGCGATGGCGCGGACAGCACGATCATCAGCGGCGTTCTCGAGTTCTGGAACAGTGGCGCCTGGGACATCGCCCTGATCATCTTCATCGCCAGCATCGCCGTACCGGGCATCAAGTTCGTCGTACTGACGCTGCTGCTGGTGACCGTGCAGCGGCGCAGCACCTGGGCCCAGGTCCAGCGAGCGAAGCTGTACCGGCTGGTGGAGGTCATCGGCTACTGGTCGATGCTCGATGTGCTGGTCGTAGCGTTGGTGGCGGCGCTGGTGAAATTCCAGGCCCTGAGCGACATCGAACCGCGACCGGGAATACTGTTCTTCGGTCTCGTGGTGCTGTTTACCATGCTGTCGGCCATGAGTTTCGATCCACGGCTGATCTGGGATACCCAACCATCCGAGGAGGTCATGGATGAAGTCGCAAGCCACTGATGGACAGCCCGCACCGGGCCGGGCCCATGTCACCAGCCGTCGCTGGACGGTGTCGCTGGTATGGATCGTGCCCATCATCGCCGTGCTGGTGGGGGTGTCCCTGGTGGTCCATAACTGGCTGCAGGAAGGCCCGACCATCACCATCACCTTCAAGACGGGCGAGGGCCTCACCGCGAACAAGACCCCGGTCAAATACCGCAACGTGGTCATCGGCCAGGTCACCGACGTGCAACTGAGCGCCGACCAGAAGAATGTGACCGCCACCGTCAAGCTCGCCAAGACCGCGGACACGTTCACCCATGAAGACTCGGTGTTCTGGGTGGTCCGGCCGCGTATCGGCGCCGGCGGTATCTCCGGGATCGATACCTTGCTGTCCGGGGATTTCATCGGTGCCGACGCCGGCCACTCCACCGTGCGCGCCAAGTCCTTCACCGGCCTGGAGGCCCCGCCCCCCATCACTTACGGAGAGCCGGGCAAGCGCTTTACCCTGCACTCCCAGGACCTCGGTTCGCTGGACATCGGCTCGCCGGTGTACTTGCGCAAGATCCCGGTGGGCCAAGTGGTGTCCTATGCCCTGGACGCCGACGGCAAGGGGGTCAATATCGAAGTGTTCGTCAATGCGCCAAACGATGCCTACGTCACCGAGAACACCCGCTTCTGGAACGTCAGCGGTGTCGATGTGAACGTCGGCGCCAACGGTTTCGCGGTCAAGACCGAATCCCTCTCCGCCCTGCTGGTCGGCGGCATCGCCTTCAGGGCCCCGGAGTACAGCCCCAACGACACGCCCGCGCCCGAAGACAAGAATTTCGAGCTGTTCGCCGACCAACAGAGCGCCCTCGCCCCGCCCAGTGGCAAGGCGCAATTCCTGGCTTTACGCTTCGACCAGGCCTTGCGCGGCTTGCGCGTTGGGGCCCCGGTGGAGTTTCTAGGCATCGAGATCGGCCGTGTCGTCGCCATGAACCTGGATTTCGACGAAAAGCAGCGCACGTTCCCTATCAATGTCGGCATCGTGATCTACCCCCAACTGCTGGGAAAGGCCCACGAAAAACTGCTCAAATCGCTGGATTACGATCCGGAAGACGAAGCCGCCGCTGCCCGGCTGGTGGGCAGTTTCGTCGAACGGGGCCTGCGCGCCCAGGCTCGCAGCGGCAACCTGCTGACCGGGCAGTTGTATATCTCCCTGGATTTCTACCCCAAAGCGGAAAAGGTCGCCTTCGACCTCGCCGCCCGCCCCCTGCGGATCCCGACGATCCCGGGCAGCCTGCAGCAATTGCAGGAACAGCTGCAAACGGTGGTGGAGCGCATCAACAAGCTGCCGCTGGAGAGCATCGCCAGCAATCTGGACGGCAATCTGGTGGAGCTGCGCAAAGGACTCTCGCAATTCAACAACAAGACCCTGCCGGGCGTGCAAAGCACCTTGCAGGACGTGAGCAAGACCCTGCAATCGGCGAATTCTACGTTGGCGGAAGACTCGCCGCAGCGTGAACAGCTGACCCAGACCCTGGATGACCTGGGCCGCATGTCCCGTTCGCTGCGCGAGCTGTCGGACTACCTGAGCCGACATCCTGAATCGCTGCTTCGCGGCCGTCCGAAGGACGCCCCGGCGCAAAACCTGACTTTTCCGGTGAAAGAATGATGACAGGAGCACGCTCGATGCCGCTGACGCTGAGATGTTCGTTGATTGCGCTGGCGCTGCTCCTCGGCGCCTGCCGCAGCGACCCTATCCACTATCACACCCTGAGCCCGGTCCAACCGGCGGGCCAGGTGCATGCGGGCGTGGATATCCAGATCGAGCAACTCAGCGTTCCACCGCAAGTGGATCGCACCCAGATGGTGATTCGCCAGGGCGACAGCGGGTTGGCCATCCTCGAAACCGAATGGTGGGGCTCAAGCCTGGCGGACGAACTACGCAGCAGCCTTGACGAGCAATTGAGCAACCCCGGTGCGCCAAAGCGGTTGCTGCGGGTCGACGTGCAGCGCTTCGACTCGATTCCCGGTCGGTATGCGCGCATGGACGTGCAATGGCGACTGCGCACGCTGGGCAGCGACGCCCACGCCCTCACCTGTCGCAGCAGCCTGCAAACACCGGCCACGGGCAATATCGACGACTTGGTGAAGGGGCATCAAAACAACGTCCGGCAGTTGGTCGACCTCGTGGGGCAAGCGGCATCGCGCAACGCCTGCCCCTGATTCAATCGGGCCAATGCAGTGAAAGCACTGGAGCGACTCGCGGGTGGTGGTCGATACGCGCCAGCAAGGCATGGAACTCAGGGCGGGCATTGAGCATCGCTTCTCGGGTTTCGACCCATTTCGTGATCACCGCCGCCAGGATATCCAGCGCGCCGGGCTCGGCGCCGCCGAGAAAGGGTGACGCTGCAAACTGGTCGGCAAACAGAGCCCAGTTGCGATACAGGCGCTGTTTCGTGCCCGACACCAGACGTTCCTGGGTGAATTCGTCCGCATCAGGCAGCCAGCGCTGGGGGAAATCGATAATGCCAATGGGCGTGTAGCAATTGGCGGCGATATAGACCAGGCCACGTATGACCTGCGCGCGCTGGGCCGGATCCTCCGGCAACAGTTTTGATTCTCGGAAAGACAACCCCAAGTGAATCAGGATCGCCGCCGCCTCGGTCAACACCGAGCCGTCCGGCAGTTGCAGGGTCGGGACCTGCTTCTGAGGATTCAACGCCTCGAGTTCTTTCGCGGCCTCGTTGTCCTCGGTCGAATAGGTATCGACGCGTCGATAAGGCACCCCGCATAGGTTCAAGGCGACCTCGACAGCTGCCGAGCCGGACTGGCTGTGACCGAATAACTGGTACATGCACCTGCCTCCTGCAAAAGGGATTATGCCGGTAGAGGCTTCCTGGTCCGTGAGTGTTCCATCAATCTGACGACACACCTGCAACGAGCTATCACCGCCGTCGATGTCCACCATCACGTCAATGAAGTTCTCATGCTCCCTGCCCGGCGCAACAATGGCCCCACACAAACAACACACCCCGGAGCACACCATCATGAAACGCCAAATCATCCTCAGCTTCGCTTTCTCGGTACTGGCCGCCAACGCATTCGCCGCCACTTCCCAACCCGTCGTTGCCGAAGGTGGCTCCGACCGCCTGATCGAAAGCCGCGTCGCCGAAGGTGGTTCCGACCGTCTGCTGGAACGCCGCGTCGCCGAAGGTGGCTCCGATCGTCTGCTGGAACGTCGCGTCGCCGAAGGTGGCTCCGATCGCCTGCTGGAACGCCGCGTCGCCGAAGGTGGCTCCGATCGTCTGCTGGAACGCCGCGTCGCCGAAGGTGGCTCCGATCGTCTGCTGGAACGCCGCGTCGCCGAAGGTGGCTCCGATCGTCTGCTGGAACGCCGCGTCGCCGAAGGTGGCTCCGATCGTCTGCTGGAACGCCGCGTCGCCGAAGGTGGCTCCGATCGTCTGGCTCAGAACCGTGCATGAGTGGTTTTCACGCAATGCCTGACCCGGTTCCAAACGACGTTCAATACGAGTCATGGCGAGGACAGCCCCTTGCCATGACGGTCCAACCCGCTTGCAAGTCATCCCCCTGAAAGCCCGGCCTCAACCGCCGGGCTTTTTCATGGCCAGAAGTTTTAGCGCCCCGAAGCCCGAGCCATGCAGCGCTGATAACGTTCGTCCACGCGCTTGGCAAACCATGCGGTGGTCAGTTTGCGTGTGATCTTCGGACTCTTGAGCACAATGCCCGGCAACAGTGCCCGAGGCAGCGGCTTGCCCTCGGCCTTCTCAGCCAGTTCGAATACACGCTTGTAGAGTTTGCTGTCTTCGAAGGCGAGGCTGTCGCCCATCTCCAACTGATCGCGGATGGTCGGGTTGCGCATCCCCAGGGACTTGCCCAAGGTGCGCACCGCCAATTCCGTGCTGCCCGGCATGATCGAGCCATGCAAGATCAAGTCGCCGTCCAGGGCCAAAGAAATACCCGAAGCGCGACTCACCGCATGTTGAAACGCCGCGTTGCGACTGGCATACCACCCGGCATTGAAATCGGCGAACCGGTACAGCGGCTCTGTGTAGCTCACCGGATAGCCCAACAAATGGGCGATGCCGAAATACATGCCGCCACGACGACTGAACACTTCCCGCCGAATGGAGCCATCCACCGTGTACGGATAATCCCGGGCATTGGCCTGGGCAAATGCGATGCTGACCTGCATCGGGCCACCCGTGTGCACGGGATTGAAGCCGTCGAACAACGTCTTGCCCAACGGCACCATGCTGATGAAGTCATCGAAAATCGCGCTGAGTTCTTTCTCGCTTCGCGCCGCGTCCAGACGGTCGCTGTAGCTTTTACCGTTCGGCGAACGCACCTGGAGCGCGCCGCTGACCAGGAACCCCGGAATGTGCACCTTGGCCGCGCGACGGTCGATCTCCTGCCGGGCGATCTTGCCCAGCCCGGGCACGGCCGGATCGGCCTGGAACGTGGATTCCTGTTCGGTCACCGCCAGCACCGAACAGATGTTCTGCGTCGTGGGCGGGATCTGCTGCGCCGAAAAGGCTACGTAGATATCCGTTGCCCAGCCTGCCCGATCAGCGGTCTTGGCCGGCAACAAACGAACGATCTGCGCCTTGACTTCGGCAGGCTGGCGTTCAGGCTCCTGGGCCTGGCGAGTGCCGCAACCGGCCAGGGCCAGCGAAGCGGCGAGGCTGATCGTCAATCGAGTGAAATGCATGGTGCTCCATCAGATCCATTGTTCGGGAGCAACCATACGACCAAAAGCCGGTAGAAATCCAATAGAGAGCAAGCTTGCTCCTACAAGGCAACGCCGTTCACTCAAGGCCACCTGCAAACCCGTGGCGAGGGAGCTTGCTCCCGCTGGGCCGTGAAGCGGCCCCAAAACCCGCCCAATGCGCAGCAACAGAAACACCGAGTCCGACGGTTTACGACTGCTTCGCCGCCGAGCGGGAGCAAAGTCCCTCGACACAGGTCCATCATCTTTCTAGTACGGTGCTGGGTTAGATTCCGCTCAAGGCCAGGTCCAGGGCGAAGTAGGTGAAGATCAGGTCTGCCCCGGCCCGCTTGATCGCGCCCAGACTTTCACGTACCACGCGGGCCTCGTCGATAGCACCGGCCTGGGCGGCAAACTTGATCATCGCGTATTCACCGCTGACCTGGTAAGCCGACAAGGGCAAGTTCGACGCCTGGCGAATGTCGCGGATGATATCGAGATAGGCCCCTGCCGGCTTGACCATCAACGCATCGGCGCCCTCCTGCTCGTCCAGCAACGACTCGCGCAAGGCTTCGCGACGGTTCATCGGGTTCATCTGATAGCTCTTGCGGTCGCCCTTCAAGGCACTGCCGCCAGCCTCGCGAAACGGCCCGTAGAGCGCCGAGGCGAACTTGGTGGAGTAGGCCATGATGGCGGTCTGGCTGAAGCCCGCGTTGTCCAAAGCCTTGCGAATAGCCTGGACTTGCCCGTCCATGGCCGCCGACGGCGCAATGACATCGGCACCGGCGCGCGCCGCCGCCACGGCTTGCTTGCCCAGGTTGACCAAGGTGCGGTCGTTATCCACTTCATCGCCATGCAGCACGCCGCAATGGCCATGATCGGTGTATTCACAGAAACAAGTGTCGGACATCACCACCATTTCCGGCACGGCGTCCTTGCAGATCCCGGCCATGCGCGATACCAGGCCACGCTCGCTCCACGTGTCGCTGCCATCGTTGTCCAGGTGATGAGACACGCCAAAGGTCATCACCGATTTGATACCCGCGCGGGCATAGCGCTCGATTTCGCCGGCCAGTTTCGATTCGGGGATACGCCTCACACCCGGCATGCTCTTGATCGGCACAAAATCGTCGATCTCTTCCTCGACGAAGATTGGCAGCACCAGATCGTTCAATGTGAACTCGGTTTCCTGGAACAGGCTGCGCAAGCTCGCGTTGCGGCGCAGACGGCGTGGACGTGCTTCGGGGAACTGGCTGGACATGGGACTCCGGGGTCAGGTTTGAATCACGAGGCAAAGCTTATGCCCTGGCCAGCCAGGGCACAAACGGCGCTCGGAAAACAGAGTGTTACCGACCGGGCAATAATCCCTCAGTCAGCGATCCCTGGTGCCAGTCATTCCGGGATCTTCAACCCGCGAGTCACTGCCGGCCGCGCCAGGAAACGCTCCAACACCCGAGTCACGTTGGGGAAGTTCTGGATGCCCACCAGGTCACCCGCCTCGTAGAATCCCAGCAGATTGCGCACCCACGGAAACGTCGCGATGTCGGCAATGGTGTAGCGCTCGCCCATGATCCAGTCCCGCCCCTGCAAACGGCCATCGAGCACCTTGAGCAGGCGCCTGCTCTCCTCGACATAACGGTCGCGCGGTCGCTTGTCCTCGTAGTCCTTGCCGGCGAACTTGTTGAAGAACCCCAGTTGCCCGAACATCGGCCCGATCCCGCCCATCTGGAACATCAGCCACTGGATCGTCTCGTAGCGCGCCGCCGATTCCTGTGCGAGCAATTGGCCGCTCTTGTCCGCCAGGTAGATCAGGATCGCCCCCGATTCGAACAACGCCAGCGGTTGGTTCCCGGGACCGTGGGGATCGAGAATGGCTGGAATCTTGTTGTTGGGGTTCAGCGACAGAAACTCGGGCGACAATTGGTCATTACTGCCGAAATCGACTTTATGGGGCTCGTACGGCAGGCCAATCTCTTCGAGCATGATCGAGACTTTTACGCCGTTGGGGGTCGGCAGGGAGTAGAGCTGGATCCACTCAGGGTACTGGGCGGGCCATTTTTGGGTGATGGGAAAAGGGGTCAGGTTGGGCATGAAATGGGTTCCAGAGTCAGCCAGAAAGCTGAAGCATAAATCAGCTGATCCAGCATTGGGCCGTCGCCCATTCTTAAATCCGCAACATCCTGTCGCTAACATTCGCTTCATCTCCTGACGGCATGCCGCTAAAAACAGCGCATCGGCCAGGATCGAACCAAAGGGCGAGAAGGGACTCAGAGAGAGGCCCCGAGAAATCGAAGCGGCTTTACGACAAGGAAAACACCCGGGCCCAGGGCCTCGCGGTGCCGGGGTTTGTCAGCCTGAATCGAGAGCATCGAAGACGTCTATCCCATGATGAACCCACAGAGATTCACCCGTTACCTCAAACGCCGTTCGTGGCTGGTGCTGCCGACGCTGCTTGTGGCCTGTGGACTGGTACTGTCGCTGGAATCCAGCGTCAGCCGCGCGCAGCCAGCCGACGGTGTCCAGACCCTGGTGTTCTTGCGCCACGCCGAGAAACCCGCCGGAGGCCTCGGCCAGCTCAACTGCCAAGGCCTCAACCGCGCCATCGACCTGGCTACCCTGCTGCCGGAAAAATTCGGCAAAGCTGACTATGTATTCGCCGCCAACCCTACCCGAAACGTCGAAGAGGGTGAGTTGGACAATTCCTATAGTTACATCCGCCCATTGATGACCATCAGCCCCAGTGCCATCAAGCTGGGCTTGCCGGTCAATATCGAATACTCAGCCAACGACACCAGCGACCTGGCAAACGAACTGCTGGACGACAAATACCACAACTCCACCATCTACACCGCCTGGTCCCATGGTTACCTGCCGGAGCTGATCAATAAGGTCGCTGGTGAAGCGGTGGGCAAACGGCAAGAGATTACCGACGATTGGGCGTCGAGCGATTTCGATTCGCTGTATGTACTGACCCTGACGTGGCACAACGGCAAGGCCAGCCTCACCAGCCAGAATTACAAGCAAGGGCTGGATAACGGGCAGGAGACGTGCCCGACGTAACCGGCAGGCCACTTCTATTGACTGGACATCCGATGTGGGAGATTCTATGGTGCATGGCTAGCCCTTAGATGCCTTTTGGTAAGTATTCGCTCTGGTTCTTCAACAGAGCGAATACCACTCGGGCAAGCTTGCGGGCCAGTGCCACTAATGCTTCGGTTGTGCTTAGCCCTCGAGCCCGCAGAGCCCCATAAAAACCCTTCCACGCCGCTGTGCGGCTCGCCGACATCGCGGCGTTGTGCATCAATCGGCGCGCCTCCGGGTCACCTCGCTTAGACAGGCAGCGGCGTCCCTTCTTTTTTCCCGAGTCCGATATGCGCAGGTCCAGCCCTAGAAAAGCGATGAAGGCATCGGCATTTCTGAAATCTCCACGCTGAAACGACGTAAGTAAACGCGCACCGCTCAACAGCCCGATTCCTTCGACTTTCATGCAGCGCTTGAGCTGACTGCCCAGACCGGCTGCATCCAATTGCGTCTGGATTGTTTTCTCAAGCAAGATTTCCAGTCGCTGCATGGCCTTTATCTGGTTCTCAAAGGCCGTTTTGAGCAACGGTTCGTTCGACCAACTTTGCTTGAGGCTGACACGCGCCTGAACCAAGGCTGCCCGGCGCCGGAAAAGGCTTATAAGCCGGCAATACAGGGGCGATGGCGGGGTCCACGGGTGCAACTGGTGGCCTTCGTTGTTCAAGTAGCGAGCCAACAACCGAGCATCCAGCGCATCGGTTTTGGCGCGAACTTTCACACCTTTGCGGTAATGGCTGAGTTCGTAGCCGCCGATCATGTAGATCACACAGCCCTGCGCATAAGCCAGGTCGGCGAAGTCCTGGTGATAGATATTGGTGGCCTCGATGGCGACATCCACTGGCGCAGGCAATTCCTTGAGCCACTTCTTGATCGCAGCTTTGGTGTTGGGGATCGCTTCCAGTCGATCTGTTTCTGCGTGATAAATCACCAACTCATCTTTGGCGACATCAACCCCCACGATCGGCTTTGCGACAGAAACCGGCATTGCCATTGAAAATCCTCCGCGCTAAGGTTTGAACACTTGAAGGGTTCACCCAGAGGCGCAGGCTTGTTCCTATCGTCGGTCTAGGCCAGATGCATTCTTTATCGGCGCTTGGGTGAAAGGAGGAGGGGTGAAATCTCCCACGGTCTGTACTGCGCGAACAGTCAGAATCGAGCCTTGTCCCTCCTCCTCCCTTCAAGCCCTACCATACAAGCGAGCCTGCTCGCGAAAGCGGCTTCTCAGTCACTGATGTGGTGCATGAAACGGCCTCTTCGCGAGCAGGCTCGCTCCCACAGGGGCACGGTGTGTTGAATGCCAGATGGCGTCCTACCCGCCCCGAGCCGCGCGCTCACGCAGGTATTGCAATACCGCCGCCTGCTCCCCGGCGAACTCGATGCGCCCGCCCTTCTTTTCTCGCTGGAATACGTACATCGGGTCGTAATATTCGCGCAGCAAGCCTTCGATCCAGCCGCGATGCAAATCGACGGCTCCCGTACTGGCCTGCTCGGCCAGGGCCGCCTCCATGATGTCCATCAACCGGCGATGACGGTCGCCCCCCAGCCGCCTATGGATGTTATCGAGGCTCGACAGCAGCCGTTCGGAAAACAGCGAGAAGCCTTCGTCGCCATGCACGTCGATGAATTCGGCGCAGAGGTTGATCACATAATCACTCAGGATGCGCTCGACCCGTCGCTCCAGGCTGTCTTCTAGCCAGACCATCGGCACCTGCTGCATACGCTGGTACAACGGCAGCGGCACGGCGCAGCTGCCCACCATGCGACTTTCGTCTTCCAGCACGAATTGCTCGAGCCCGGCGGCGCGCTTCTTCAGCACATCCACCGCCAGCAGGTTTTCGAAATCGATGTTGGACGGCTGCCCGGTGGCGCGCTTGCCAAAGCTGGAACCGCGATGATTCGCGTAGCCTTCCAGGTCCAGTGCGTTGGGCAGTTGCGTCAGCACTTCGGTCTTGCCCGTGCCGGTCATGCCGCCCAACAAGACCAGGTCGCACTGGGCAGCCGCTTGATCGACGGTTTCGAGCAGAAAGGTACGCATGGCCTTGTAGCCACCGCCGACACGGGGGTAGTCGATGCCGGCTTCTTCCTTGAGCCACTGCTGGACAATCTGCGAGCGCAAGCCACCACGAAAGCAATAAAGCACTCCTTCGGGATGGGAACGGGCGAAGTCGGACCAGGCCTGGATGCGCTGGGCCTTGGTGTCACCGCTAACCAATTGATGCCCGAGGACGATGGCAGCTTGCTGGCCCTGTTGTTTATAGCAAGTGCCAACGCGTTGCCGTTCGATGTCGGTCATCAGGGGCAGGTTGACCACGCCGGGAAACGCGCCCTTGAGGAATTCGACGGGCGCTCGGGTGTCCATCATCGGACGGTCGTTGAGGAAGATATCGCGGTAATCGGTGATGTCGCGGGTCATCAGAACACCTCGACCGCGTGGCTCTGTCGCTCGACCAATTCACCGATCGGCTCCAGCGAAAGGCCCAGCTCGACGGCAACCTGCAGGAATTCGCTTTCGCCTTCGGGCGTGACGGCAACCAGCAAGCCGCCGCTGGTCTGCGGGTCGCACAGCACGCGCTTGTGCAACTCCTGGACCCGACCGACCCTGCTGGCGTAGCTGTCATAGTTGCGCAGTGTGCCGCCTGGCACGCAGCCCAGGTCCAGGTAGTACTCGACGCCCGGCAAGCGCGGCACGGCGTCGTAGCGGATGCGTGCGGTGAGCTGGCTGCCATCGGCCATCTCCACCAAGTGTCCGAGCAAGCCGAAACCGGTGACATCGGTCATTGCGGCCACGCCGTCGAGCTTGCCGAAACGGCTGCCGGGCTTGTTGAGGGTGCACATCCAATCCCGGGCCAGGCCCACGTCGGCGGCGCGCAGCTTGCCTTTCTTTTCCGCGGTCGTGAGGATGCCGATCCCCAGGGGTTTGGTCAGGTACAAGCGGCAACCCGCGACGGCGGTGTCGTTGCGCTTCATGTGGCGCTTGTGCAGGAGCCCCGTCACCGCGAGGCCAAACATTGGCTCCGGCGCATCGATCGAATGGCCGCCCGCCAAGGGAATGCCCGCCTCGTCGCACACCGAGCGGCCACCACGAATGACCTCCCGGGCAATTTCCGGGGCCAGTACGTTGACGGGCCAGCCGAGGATTGCAATCGCCATCAGCGGATCGCCGCCCATGGCGTAGATATCACTGATGGCATTGGTCGCGGCGATGCGTCCGAAATCGAAAGGATCGTCGACGATCGGCATGAAGAAATCGGTGGTCGAGACCACCCCGCGCTCCTCGTCGATGGCATACACCGCTGCATCGTCCCGGGAGGCATTGCCGACCCAAAGCTTGGGGTCAAGGTTCTGCGCACCGCTGCCGGCCAGGATCACTTCCAGCACCTGGGGCGAAATCTTGCAGCCGCAACCGGCACCGTGGCTGTACTGGGTCAGGCGAATCGGCTCGCTCATGGGCATACCTCTCGTAAGTCAAGGTCGGCAATTCTACCAGCAACGTCCGCCGCCCACCGCCCGTCGCGATCAATCGCCGCGTATCCGACGGAATTTTTCCGGCGTCGCGGGACTCACTTGAACAATAGCCGAGCCTTCCAAGGAGATAGCCAATGGACCCAACCCCACCCGCGACGACTCATCTTGATTACGGTCTCGACACGCTGTTCGGCCGCGAGACCAAAAGCGTCGACTGCCAGTTCGACGTCAAGCGTCTGGACGACGGCGAGCCGCCGTGGTTTGCCCTGCATGTACGCCCGCCGCTGCCCGAAGACCTGGCAAAGGCCCAGATCGTGGTGTTCAGCGCCGAAGGCCGACGCATCAGCGGTATCGTCCGGCGTTCCGAGCGCCTGGCCGACCACAGCTTGCAGCTGGACGTCGAACCGGACTGAAGCGCTCAGGCGCGCGGTGTACTGCTGCGGTACATGAACACCAGCGCCAAAGCCAGACAGGCCATGGCCAGCAAGCGGCTGCTAGACAGTTCGATCGCCGGATTGCCCAGCCAGCCGAAGTTATCGATCAGCATGCCCATGCCCAGTTGCCCGACAATGACCGCCACGGTGGCAACGGCCGTGCCAACTCGTGGCACCGCGCCGACCATCACTATCATGTACACCACGCCAAACAACGCACCGCTGAGCTGCCACTTGGGCACCTCCAACAGGCTCATGGCGTGCGTCGGCTCGAAAAACACGATCAACAGCCCCGTGACCACCGTGCCCACCACAAAGGTCAGCAGGCTGCTGCGCAGCACGCCAACCGTCTCGCCCAGGCGTCCGTTGATCGCGGCCTGAACGCTCAGTACCGCGCCGGCGGCAACGACCACCAGCAATAACACAATGATGCTCATATCAACCTCGGGCTATCAGGACAAGGGCCACCACAATCAACGCCAACGCCAGCCAACGCTCGCGATTGACCCGCTTGCGACTCGCGCCGAACCAACCGAAATGGTCGATCAGCACGCTTTTGCCCACTTGGCCGGAGAGGATCGCGATCATGGTCATCGCAATACCGATGTGAGGGGTGGCGAGGGTCAGGACCACCACATAGATGGGTCCCAGAAAGCCGCCGATCAATTGCCAGCGCGGCAACGTGTCCAGTGATGGGCCTCGCTGGGGGCCGCTGAGCAACAGCAGCAGGAACAGCAGCGCGGCGCCCACGCCAAAGATGCTCAACGTCGCCCATAGATGGCCGACCTGGATGCCCAACGGTCCCAGCAGACCGGCCTCCACCGACAATCCCATGCCCGCCAGGATGACCAGGGGCAACAATAGCCAGCGCAAAAATGGCCGGGGTGGCGCCGCAGCCGATATCGGCGCGGCCGCGTCTTGTGGTGTCGGTTGCATCGAATGTACCTGTCTTGGAAAGAAACGACGGGCATTATCAACTGGCGCTCCTATGCGATAAATGTGAGCATTCCAACAACACTTTTGCGCAGTACGCACAGCGGATTTCCCATGCAAGGTCTCGATGAACTGGGTTTCAAGGCACTCCGACTGTTTGTCGCGGTGCTCGATCACGGCAGCTTTTCGGAAGTGGCGCGGCGTGAGGGGCTGGCGCCCTCTTCGATTTCCCGCCAGATCCAATTGATGGAGCAAGCGCTGAACCAGCAACTGCTCTATCGCCACACGCGCGCCGTTTCGCCCACCGAAGCCGGCCGCCTGCTCGGTCACCACGCACGGTTGTTGCTGGTGCAACTGGAGGAAGCCGAACAAGCCTTGCAGGAGCAGTACAGCGAGCCGGCCGGGCTGATACGGATCAACGCTCCCGTGGTGTTCGGCCAGCGACACCTGACGCCGTGGCTGGGCCAGTTGTGCGAGCGCTACCCCAAGCTGCAGTTGGACATCCAGCAGACCGACAATTATGTGGACCCGCTGCAGCAAGGTGCCGACCTGCTCTTTCGCATCGGGCCGCTGCACGATTCCAGCATGCAGGCGCGGATCGTCGCGCCGCACCGCTTCCAGATTGCCGCAAGCCCCGACTACCTCGCCCGTCATGGCACGCCACGCAAGCCCCAGGACCTGGCTGCCCATGAATGCCTGGCCTATAAAGGCGTGGCGGGCCAGCAGCGCTGGTTCTTCCGACGTCCCGGTCAAACCTGGACGCCATACAGTGTCAGGGGCCCGATCACCGGCAACCACGCCGACACCCTGACCCAGGCCGCCGTGCAAGGGCTGGGCCTGGTGATGTTCCCGTCGTGGCTCATCGGCGAAGCCGTGCGCAGCGGAACGCTGGTGCCGGTGCTGAGCGACTACGAAGCGTCCAACAGTCTCGAACCCCAGCAAATCGCTATCCTCTGGCCCGGCAGCCGACGCCTGTCGGTGAAGGTGCGTACGGTGATCGACTTTTTCCTTGAATGTTTCGGCGAGGTGCCCTACTGGGATCGTCCTTGACGGTCGGGCGCTGGAGTCAAGGCCAGGCCCATGGGATGATCCAGCTTTAGATCGAGCCTGCGTGGAGCGTTTTAATGTCATTGCTGAGTAAACGAGCCGCCGCCGTGCTGCTGACGGCGGTCGCCAGCCTGGCCGCATGGCCTGCCATGGCGGCCCAGCCCAAGACCGTGGCCCAGGCACCGGTCCAGAAGATTTCGATGCTGGGCGGCAAGTTCAGCTTCACCCTGCCCAAGGGCTACACGGCAACGCCGCTATCCGCGGGCGAAGTGGCCCAGGGGACAGCCGGGGCGACCGGTATGATGTACAGCAATGCCACGAGCAAGACAGTGGTGATCACGGCTGAAAACACCTTGGTCGACGGGGCGAATGTGAAGGACAACGACGCGGCCTTCCTGGACAGCACCTTTGCCGATTTTGCCGTTCAGAAAACCAAGGCTCTGCCGGATGCCAAAATTCTTGGCGAACAAAGCCTGATCCAGAAAACCACCGGTCTGGGCCTGCGTCAGCTCGACACCAAGGCCACGCAGGGTGGCGGGCCGACGTTGGACACCACGCTGATCGGCGCCTCCGGCACGCGTATGGCCGTGGTGCAGATCATTTCCAGGGCCAGCGACCAGGCCGGCCATGAGGCCCTGGTCAAGCAGATCGCCAGCGGGAAGTGAGAACACTGGCGCAGCATGCCTGACCCGTGGGAGCGAGCCTGCTCGCGATGACGGCGGTACATTCAGCATCCCCATCAACTGAAACACCGCCATCGCGAGCAGGCTCGCTCCCACACTGGATTTGTGGAGGACTCAAAACCCAAGCGCAGCACCCCCCCTGTGGGAGCGAGCTTGCTCGCGATGACGGCGGTACATTCAGCATCCCCATCAACTGAAACAACGCCATCGCGAGCAGGCTCGCTCCCACACTGGATTTGTGGAGGACTCAAAACCCAAGCGCAGCACACCCCCCTGTGGGAGCGAGCTTGCTCGCGATGACGGCGGTACATTCAGCATCCCCATCAACTGAAACACCGCCATCGCGAGCAGGCTCGCTCCCACACTGGATTTGTGGATGACTCAAAACCCAAGCGCAGCACAATCTCCTTTTGAGGGCTGATGTGCCTATCAGGGATTGAGTCGCTCAAGCCAGGCCCGCAGATCCTTCACTTCCTGCGCATTGATCTCATGGCCAAGGCCCGGATAGGCATGGAATTCCGGCTCCAGGGCCAGGGTCTTTAGGAAGGTGTCGGCGTCGGTGCCGTCATGGAAGGGAATGATCGGATCCGCGGTGCCGTGGCCGATGAACACGGCTAGCGCCCTTCGCGCCTCGTCGGGCGTCAGTTCGGCCCGCAGCACCGGCAGGATTCGCCCACCCATCGCAGCGATGCCCCCGACGGCTTCCGGGTGTCGCAAGGCGATTTCGTAGCTCATCATCGCGCCCTGGCTGAAGCCCACCAGGTAGACGTTGCCCGCATCGGTCGGGTACTTGGCCCGCGCCTTTTCGATGAACTCCATAAGCATCTGGCTACTGGCCTTCAAGTCTGAAGTGTCACCGTCATACGCGCCCTCGCCCTTTTTGGCGAACCATTGGTAGTGGCCCGGTTCCATGGACTTGGGCGCGCGCACCGAGAGGTAGTTGTAGTGCCTGGGCAGTTCATCGGCGAGCCTGAGCAGATCCTTTTCGTTGCTGCCCGAACCGTGCAGGAAAATCACGAGCGGCCGGTTTCGGGCCTGCTCGTCGGCGCGGGCCAGGTAATTGAGGGGCAAATCCGTTTGCAGCGACGGTTGGGCCTGCACGCCGGCCGATACCAGCAGCAGAAACAGGGCGAACGCTTTGAGCATCAGTCTTCCTCCATCATTGGATAGCCGCACGACAACGACCGTGCGGTGAGGTAGACAGCACTTATCAGTCGTTGATCAATTTCCCCGCCCGAATAGGCTCGCGCCCGGCGACTTTCGCCTGCCAGATACCTGGCTGGGTGTAGCGCCCACGATCCAGGGCGAACAGTACGCCGCTGGTGCCCGCTGGCACAACGCTGACCCGGTCATTCAACGGATCGACCACCTCGAACAGCGGATCGCCGCGCTCCACCCACTCCCCGGCCTCCCGCAGGAAACTCACCACGCCATGGTGCGGCGCGAACAGGTATTGCGTGCCTTCGAACGGCAAGCCCTCGCAGCATTCTTGCGGCGCGGCCGGCCAGTCACCGGCGATGAGGCCCTGTTCCGCGAGAAATCCCAGGATGGCTTCGCAATTGGCCTGGGCCTGCTCCACCCGGGTGTCGCCCATGCTGCCCAGTTCGAGCGTCGTCGCCAGGTTGGCCGGCGGAATCGCCGCTTGCGGAAAAATCCTAGCCAGGCGCAACCAGGGTGTCGAACAGGACTCATCGAACGAACTGCCGCCCGAATCTTCACACAGCAACGCCACCCCGGCCTTCAACCGCGCGGCCAATGAGCGCCACTGCGGCCATTGCTGGGGCAAGGCATACAAGTGGATCGCGGCCTCGAAATCACAGTGCAGATCCAGAGTGACATCGGCGTCGCAGGCGTGGCGAAGCAATAGCCGGTGCAGGGCTTCAAGCTGGGAAGGTGGCGGCGGCAGATCTTCCAGCACCTCGACCATTGTCTGGCGAATCAGGGTGATGTTGGCGGCCGGGTCATCCCCGAGACGGTCACCGATGCGTTGCGCCACCGGGGCGCTGAGTTCGACGAAGGAACGGTTGAAATTCTTGCCGCTGCCCAGCTCGAAACGCCCCATATGGGCGCTTTGCAGATGCTGATCCAGGCCGATGGGATTGGCCACCGGCACGAGCTCGATCACGCCTTTGAGCAAACCACGGGCTTCAAGATCGTTCAGTCGCTGTTTCAGCTCCCATGCCGTGCGCATGCCCGGCAACTCGTCGGCATGCAGGCTCGCCTGGATGTACGCCTTGCGCGGCCCGTGGCCGTAACGAAACACGCTGAGCGAACGCTCCGTGCCCAGGTGACTCCATGGCAGGATATGGTCG
Source organism: Pseudomonas sp. R4-84 (assembly GCF_054130985.1). Taxonomy (NCBI): domain Bacteria; kingdom Pseudomonadati; phylum Pseudomonadota; class Gammaproteobacteria; order Pseudomonadales; family Pseudomonadaceae; genus Pseudomonas; species Pseudomonas sp. R4-84. The sequence continues at coordinate 2,059,849 of NZ_CP096390.1, read as the reverse complement.
ATGCGTTGCATAGGCACTCCAGATATCGGTTTCTCGACAGGCTCAGGGTAAAACAATCGCCCATGAAAAAGGTGGCCGGCCGGGTCAGCGGCGGGCCACCTGTGGGCTTCAGCTATTAATGCCCGTAGACGTCAAAGGCGAAGTATTTGTCCTGCACTTTCTTGTAGGTGCCATTGGCGCGGATTTCAGCGATGGCAGCGTTGAATTTCTCGGCAAGCTCTTTATCACCCTTGCGCACCGCAATGCCGGCGCCGCCGCCGAAGTACTTGGCGTCTTCATAGGTAGGCCCGACGAAGGCAAAACCTTTGCCGGCGTCGGTTTTCAGGAAACCTTCGTCGAGGTTGACCGAGTCAGCCAGCATCGCGTCGAGGCGACCGGCAACCATGTCCAGGTTGGCCTCCTGCTGAGAGGTGTAGCGCACCAGGTTGATCCCCGCCGGCACCAGCACTTCGGTCGCGAAGCGGTCATGGGTACTGGCGCGCAGTACACCGACTTTCTTGCCCTTGAGCTCGGTCAGCGGGTCCTTGACGTCGGTGCCTTGCTTCATCACGAAACGCGCCGGGGTGTGGTAGTACTTGATGGTGAAGTCGACGTTTTTCTTGCGGTCGTCCGTGATCGTCATGGACGACAGGACCGCGTCGATTTTCTTGACCTTCAGCGCCGGGATCAGGCCGTCGAACTCCTGCTCGACCCAGACACACTTGACCTTCATCTGCTCGCACAGCGCGTCGCCGATATCCACATCGAAGCCGGCCAGCTTGCCGTCAGAGGTTTTCATCGAAAAAGGTGGATACCCGGCCTCGATCCCGAGACGGATCGGCTTGGCGTCTTCGGCCACGGCTGAGAAGGATAATACGGACAGTGCCAGGGCACCGAACATGACAAGCTTCTTCATTTTTGCTCCTGAGTGCGCAGGTTTTTTTGATCGTTATTGGCAGATTCGGAAACAGCGTTCGGTCTGGGAAACCGAAGTGGGCGGGAGTCTAGAGGGGCACTCGGGAGGGAAATTACGTAGAGGCGACAAATAGTTATAGAAATACCCAGGCTTGGCTGAGGATCATGAATTTACGAAAAGCCTGACAGAGGCAAACGCTGGTGGCGAGGTTCTGCACCGCTCAGGACTGCTACGCAGCCCAGCGGGAGCAAGCTGCCTCGCCACAACGTGAACAAGCCGCCGGAAAATTTCAGCAATCGCAGCTGACGATCTTCTCCGCCACGCGCTCTACGGAACCGGTCAGGCGAAAGCCCTCGTCGAGCCAGCCCATGACGCCGCCAATCATTTCCTTGACCGGATACCCGAGGGTCGCCAGGCGGACCGCAGCCTTGTTGGCGCCGTTGCAGTGTGGCCCGGCGCAATAGACCACGAACAGAGTCGTCTCGGGATAGGCAGCCAGTGCGTGCGCCGTGAGCGTGCGGGTTGGAAGATTGATCGCCCCCGGCACATGCCCGCGCTCGTAGGCCAGCGGACCGCGTACATCCACCAGTACAAAATCGACATCGCCCGTTTCCTGGCTGGCATGGACATCGGAACAGTCGGTTTCGAACATCAGGCGCCGGCTGAAGTGTTGCAAGGCCAGGTCGGATGAGGCGGCAGGCACTTCGCTAACGGGGCTGGTCATGATTTTTACTCCTGGAACAAAAGGGCTCGAAGAGACTTTATCGACCTGGCGCTTACCGCTACAGTGGCGGATACGACACTCTGTGGGAATTTTCCGCCAAATGCATCCTACACCCGGCCTCGTCGCGATCCTTGCCTACGACGGCCTGTGCACGTTCGAGTTCGGCGTCGCCGTCGAGATATTCGGACTGGCACGGCCCGAGTTCGATTTCCCGTGGTATGAGCACCGCATCGTCGCCGTCGACGAAGGCCCGATGCGCGCCATGGGCGGCTTCCAGGTGCTGGCCGATGGCGGCATGGAACTGCTCGACAGCGCTCGTACGATTGTCGTGCCGGGCTGGCGCATTCGCAGCGGTCCGCCCTCCGATGCCCTGCTCCAGGCCCTGCGGCGAGCCCATGAACGCGGCGCCCGTTTGTTGTCGATCTGTTCAGGAGCGTTCGTGCTTGCCGCCACGGGATTGCTCGACGGCCTGGGCGCCACGACTCATTGGCGCTACACCGACGAGCTCGCCGAGCGCTACCCCGCCATCGATGTGGATCCCGACGTGCTTTATGTCGATTCAGGCCAAGTGATCACGTCGGCTGGCAGCGCGGCAGGCATCGATGCGTGCCTGCACCTGGTTGCGCGGGATTTCGGAGCCCAGGTCGCCAACACCGTGGCACGCCGGCTGGTCATGCCGACGCAACGCACCGGCGGCCAGGCGCAATTCATTCCGTCGCCGGTCAGTCGCACACCGCGCAGCGACTTGTCCGGCGTCATGCAATGGGCCCGGGAACGTCTCCACGAGCCGCTGGGTGTGCGCGAGCTGGCAAGCCACGCCGCCATGAGCGAACGAACCTTCCTGCGCCGCTTCACCCAGGCCTCTGGCCTTTCACCCAAGGCCTGGCTGCAACATGAACGCCTGGCTCGGGCGCGGGAACTGCTGGAGAGCACGAGCGACAACACCGACATCATTGCCCAACTCTGCGGCTACCGCTCGGTGGAAAGTTTCCGCGTGGCATTTCGTAGCGTGGTGGGGGTTGCGCCGTCGGTCTACCGAGAGCGGTTTGGGCGGGGATGAACCCAGCATGAGCTTCGCCCAGGTTTGCTCGCGACGCTCAGCGTCTGCGCAACAAGTACGTGTCCATGATCCAGCCATTGGCCTGCCGCGCCGCCTGGCGAGTGCGTTCGATGTCATCGGCCACGTCCCCCAGCCGGCCGGCGACCAGGATTTCGTCCGCCGTCCCTACATAGGCGCCCCAGTAGATGTGCAGGTCCGGATCGCGTACCTGACGATACGCGTCCTGCGCATCGAGCATCACCACCACGCTCTCCGCGTCGCCGACCTGCCCCGCCGCCAACCGCCGGCCAGTGGTGATCTCCAGCGAACCGCCAATGGTATTCAATGACACTTTATGTCGCGCCGCGAGGGCCTGGACGCTGGTGATGCCAGGGATCACTTCGAACTCGAAAGCGCAGCGTCCTGAATCAAGGATCGCCTGGAGGATACGCAAGGTGCTGTCGTACAACGACGGGTCGCCCCACACCAGGAAACCCCCGCATTGTCCGTCTGATAACTGCTCTTCGATCAGCCCTTCGAAAATGGCCTGCTTCGCCCGATTCAGCTCCGTGACAGTGCCCGCGTAGTCCGAATCGCCGCGCTCGCGCTCAGGACTGCTGGCTTCGACGAAACGGTAGGAATGGTCGGCGATATAGCGTCGACAGATCTCGCGGCGCAAGTCCAGCAACCCGTCCTTGGCAGGCCCCTTGTCCATCAGGAAAAATACATCCACCTGGTTCAAGGCCTTCACCGCCTGCATCGTCAAGTGGTCCGGATCACCTGCACCGATGCCGATCACCAAGAGTTTTTTCATGGTCGTGACTCCAAGGCTCGCAAGCGCCAAACCCCGTTGAATCGCAGGTCAACGACGCCAAGGGGTTCGATATCGATCCGGTTGAACATGGCCGGTTGGCAGCCCAGCACGTTCATCATGGCGGCGCGGATCACGAACGGATGGGTAACGGCCAACCAACGACCCGGGGTCTTTTCCAGCGACGCCAGCCAGTCACCGACGCGCCGACACAATTGGCTGACGGATTCACCGCCGTGGGGCGCGGCGTCCGGATCATCGCGCCACGCCTGGAGGTGCTGCGGTTCGGTCGCGAGCAACTCGTCGACCGACGCCCCCCGCCACCGTCCGAAATCACAATCGGCCAATGCCGGGGTCACCACGGGTGAGTCACCCAACAAGGCCGCCGTCTGGCGCGTCCTCAGTTCCGGCCCGCAGAGCAGATGCCGGACATGGTGGTATTGGCGACCGATGTCGGGGCGCTTCGCCAGCCAACCGGCATCCAGCGGTTCGTCCAGGCCCAAGCGAGCGCTTTTCTGAGCGGCGGTGCGGGCGTGGCACATCAAGGTCAGGCGGGTCGCTTGCACGGGGAATTCTCGGGCGGTTGGAGGGGATCAGTGACAGGGCAATGGCGCACTTTGTTGTACAGCACCTTATATGAACTCCAATAACGTTGGACAAAAAGGCGTTATGTCCGACACCGGCAGAAGCATTACCTGACATACAAAGGCACCTCAACCAAAGCCTTGCCCTACAAGGCTTACACATAAGTTCAGACTTTTTAAACGGAACGTAAAAACCTCTGGACACGTAGCACCCGCTACCCAAATACTATTTTCGAAATGATGAAAAAAACCCAACACCCATCCAGGCAAGGAGCACGGATGCCTCTCTCCAGAGACCAGACCAGCGATCCATGCCTGGTTTTGCCGCCATCGGAAAGCCAGGCCATAGATGCCCTGCGCAGTCGGGCATTGTTCGAAGCGGCGTCCAGCCCGCTGGTTGAAGCCTGTCCAGCCTTGAAGGCCCGGGAGCCGGCCTTGACCCAGGCGTCGCCATCTGCCGAGCCTTGTGAGCACTATGCGCGAACCCATTGAATGCGCCGAATCAGGTCTGTACACCAAGCCTGCTTTCAGATTGCTGCGGGAAGAGTCGGACCATCCGCTGCTGCTGGTCTGTGAACACGCCAGCCGATTCATCCCAGGCGCGCTCAATGACCTGGGTCTGGATGAGACGGCGGCCCAGGAACATATCGCCTGGGACATCGGTGCCCTGGCCTTGGCCGAGCGGCTGTCCGAAACCCTTGGCGCGACCCTGCTGTCGGCCAACTACTCGCGACTGTTGATCGACCTGAACCGCCCATTGCACGTCCCCGACAGCATCCCGGCGCAAAGCGAGATCTACCAGATCCCCGGCAACCACTCGCTGGACGACGCCACGCGCGAATACCGCCAGCAGTGCCTGTTCCACCCTTTTCATGACCGACTGCGAACCCTGATCGACCGCCGCCTGGCTGACAACCGGGTCGTGCGGGTAGTGGGCATCCATAGTTTCACCCCGGTGTTCTACGGCCAGCCGCGCGCACTCGAGGCCGGCGTCCTGTTTGGCGAAGCCAGGGAATATGCCCAGCACATCGTCGAAGGGCTGGCCCGGCACTCGCTGCGGGTCGCCGGCAACCAGCCCTACAAGGTCAGCCCCTTGAGCGACATGACGGTTCCGGTACATGGCGACGGCCGCGGCCTGGATTCGGTGCTGATCGAAGTGCGCAACGACCAACTGCGCAGCCTCGAGTCGTTAAGGACCTGGAGCGCATACCTCGCTCCCCTGCTATAAACACGACGGTGTAGAGTTTTCAGCTGCAAAGCAACAACGCGTGGACAACGACAGTGATCGTCAAGCCCGGTGCCTATCAGCGGGTTCTTTGGAACAGGAGTGCAATCCATGCTGGCTTTACGTCCAGTTCAATTGACCGATTTGCCGCAACTGCAACAGCTGGCCCGCGATAGCCTGGTAGGCGTCACTTCGCTCCCCGACGACGTCGATCACCTGCGGGAAAAAATTCTCGCCTCGTGCGCCTCCTTCGAGGCCGAAGTGCACATCCCGGGCGGGGAGAATTATTTTTTTGTTTTGCAGGAGCTGGAATCAGGTCGCCTCGTGGGCTGTTCGGAAATTGTCGCCACCACGGGTTGCGGCGAACCATTCTACAGCCTGCGCAACCGGCCGTTTTCCAGCGAATCCCGCGAGCTGAACATCCAGCACGGCGTACCCGCGCTGTCGCTCTGCCAGGACCTCAACGGTCAGACGCTGCTGCGCGGTTTTCACATCGACGCTGCACGGGTACGCACGCCGGAATCGGAGTTGCTTTCCCGGGCGCGGCTGATGTTCATCGGCGCCCACCCGCGGCGCTTTGCCGACTCGGTGATCACTGAGATCGTCGGTTTCAGCAGCGAGGATGGCCAGTCGCCCTTCTGGGACGCAGTCGGACAGCATTTTTTCGACCTGCCCTACACCGAGGCCGAACGTCTGTGCGGCTTGCGCAGCCGAACCTTCCTCGCAGAGCTGATGCCTCAATACCCGATCTATGTCCCGATGCTGCCCCCGGCGGCCCAGGCCTGCATAGGCCGGGTCCACCCGGACGGCCAGGAAGCCTTCGACATCCTCGAGCGCGAGGGTTTCGAAACCAACAACTACGTGGATATCTTCGACGGTGGCCCCACGCTGCACGCCCGGGTCGCGAACATCCGCTCGATCACCCAGAGTCACTTGGCTATCGCGCGCCAGAGCCGACACATCGACGCCACGGGTCGCTACCTGGTCAGCAACGATCGCCTGGGCCATTACCGAGCCATTGTCGCCGACCTGGAAGTCAACGGCGAAGGCCCTGTCCCATTGCAGCCCGATATGTTGCATGCGTTGGGCATTGCAGAGGGTGACCGGATCCGGGTGGTCCGCCTATGAGACGCCTTCGAGCCCGTCTATGGCAGCATCGCGCCCGGCATGATCAAGGAGCGACACCATGATTGTCCGCCCGGTCGCCCTGACCGACCTGCCTGCGTTGATGGACCTGGCGCGCTGCGCCGGCCCGGGGTTTACCAGCCTGCCGGCCAACGAAGAACGCCTGGCGCACCGAGTGCGCTGGGCCCAACGGACCTTCGCCGGGCAGGTGGAACGTGCCGATGCCGACTACCTGTTCGTGCTGGAGGACGACGACCGGCACGTGGTGGGTATCAGCGCGCTGACCGGCGCGGTGGGGGTGCGCGAGCCCTGGTACAACTACCGCGTGGGTGTGACCGTCAGCTCGGCGCCTGAATTGGGCATCCAGCGACAGATCCCGACGCTGTTCCTCAACAACGAAATGACCGGGCAATCGGAAATCTGCTCGCTGTTCCTTCATCCCCATCAGCGCCGTGGCCATAACGGGCGCTTGCTGTCCCTGGCGCGCCTGCTGTTCGTGGCCGAGTTTTCCCAGCTGTTTGGCGAAAAGCTGATTGCAGAATTGCGCGGTCGCGCGGACGACCAGGGCTGCTCGCCTTTCTGGGATAGCCTGGGACGACACTTCTTCAACAAGGACTTCAGCTACGCCGACCAGTTGGCTGGCATGGGCAACAAAGCCTTCATCGCCGAGCTGATGCCACGCCAACCGTTGTACACCTGCCTACTCACCGAGCAGGCCCAGGCAGCGATAGGCAAAGCGCATCCGGACACCGAACCCGCCTTGAAGATCCTCGGTGCCGAAGGCTTCGCCCACAAGGGATACGTGGACATCTTTGACGGCGGGCCGGTCATCGAGGCACCTGTCTCGAAGATCCGCAGCGTACGCGACAGCCAGCCACTGACCTTGACGATCGGCACGCCGGACGGGCAGGCGCCGGTGTGGCTGATCCACAACCGGCGCCTGGAAAGCTGCCGCGTCACCAGCGCCCGGGCCCACCTGCATGGCCAAAGCCTGCTCGTTGACCGCGCCACAGCCCAACGTTTGCAAGTGCAACCGGGCGACACGGTACGCGCCGTGACGTTGCTCAGACCGCGGGAACAGGCCGAGGCGGCATAAATCCGCCGCCCTGTCCCGGCACTTTCCATTTACTCCTCGCGCAACGTGAGGATGTAACACTAAACAATAACAACCCTCTTTAACCAGAAAGCAACTCGATATTTCCCCAGCAATACTTGTCGACAATTAGCAAGTTGCCTCCCACCCTGTCCAACTCCATACTTTTCAACACCGACCCACTGCATCGAAAACGATCATGATCAAAAATCTAATTACCGAGATAGTTTCGCCAACGGACATTGCGGCAACAATTAAATCATTGGACATGACCTCAGAAACAAGACAACTGGTTTCTCAACTTACCGCCGCACCCGACTTTGCCAGGGAGCAATTCCGGCGGGCAACAATCATGAGCTCCACCAACCCGCATACGGGAACCGTGATACTGCACCAGACGAGCATAGGCAACATAAGTGTTAAATCACCCACATTCGATTCAACTTCATCGCCACTGTACTCAGTGCCCGGCCACAGCATTCTGTTCGCGCTTGACCGCCCCTTCCAGGTCCAGCGATACACTTTGATGGAACAGCGTATCGAAAAGGCCGATAGAGTAGTTATTGACGAAAGAAACCCGCTGATCATCGACGGCCGTCATACATTATTCGACTACATCCAAACCGCCCCCAAGCCAGCCAGACTTACAGGGCGAATCAATCTGCCAAACAGAGCGGCCGATATCAGCGTATTCGATCGTGTCACGTTGAAAAAGATAGCGTGGTTGCCCCACGATGAAAGTGCCTCTCGTTATCTGGTCAGCCTGGAGCTGCTCGACACAATCCAAGACCTCGATAGCGTCAAGGTCGCGGAGGAGTTGGTCTACCACTATCATCCCGCTGTGGTTTGGAAAGCCTTCCAGATACTCTACCGAGCGGACCGGCCCAAGGCGCTGGCATACGCTCCATTGCTGAAAAAACACAAAAGTGCGCGCCTGGACAGCTTGCTTCGTCCACTGGAGAAGGCCGCATGAAACTCGACACTTTCCTGGAGCGCATAAACACTTACGATCTGCAGCGTGACAAAGCCGATGTCATTGAAGACATGCGCCAGCTGGCGACGAATCGTTCTTTATTGAGTCACCATCTGCATGACGTAATACAGAGAGATGGTTTCGCCATCCGCAACAATATCTACAATGCCTATGCCTTTGTACTGCACAGCAACGATGAGTTTACCCTGCGCCTGGGATTCTGGGCACCCGTGGAAACACATGACGAGAGCAAGACTTTCATCTACAACCTGAACCACAATCATGACTTCGACATGTATGCGGTGGGCTATAGCGGAGATGGTTATACAACGGTTGTCCGCGAAATACTTGATGAACTTCCCTTACAAATGGGCAAGGTGCCCAGATTAGGTAAGGAACGAAGCGTAAAACTGGCGCCAGGCGAAGTTTTATACATGCCTGCATTTCGAGAGATCCACAAACAGATCGCGCCTCGGTCAATGTCTGCATCGTTGAGTCTGCTCATTCATCCTGAACACTCGATCAGACCGGACGAAGCCTGGTGTTTCGATGAAAACTATAAGCCGTTTTACCCCGGCGTAGCTGCGCAAGAGACAGCGTTATTCAAAGACACGCTGTCGTTGCTCAACCCCGGGCAGTCATTGGCTGCCCTATAACCAAAAGAGGAAAAAACATGGATAACCTGATGAACAACTGGGACCAAGCGCCTTTGCTGCGAGCCGGTACGGATGCGGTGGATACCGCTGTCCAATTGACGAACGAGAACGAAGTCTTCTGCACTATTCCCTTCTCGACCCGCTTCAACGTTGGAAACATTCACGAGATCAAGAAGATGTGGGGGGAAACGACCCTGTCCTGACATCGTTTAAGCTGTAGGCACTCGCCAGGCTACAGGCCTTCCGGTCTGTGGCCTTTTTTGGTGCACTGCAAAGCATGGCCCATGCACATTCGTCATCATCTTTGTGCCTGCCGCATGATAGCCTTTGGTTTTTCGGCGTTGACACTTTTGCTCAAGCCCTTCCATTCCATTGGTGGAACTTATATGTCCAGGCTTTCCCATCAAGATTTGCGTCGCAACTTCCGCCAATTGCTGGCTTCCGACACGTGCTACCACACTGCGTCCGTGTTCGACCCGATGTCAGCGCGCATAGCCGCAGACCTGGGATTCGAAGTGGGGATCCTCGGCGGCTCGGTCGCTTCATTGCAAGTGTTGGCCGCGCCGGATTTTGCCTTGATAACCCTCAGTGAATTTGCCGAACAGGCTACCCGCATCGGTCGCGTGGCCCAGCTGCCGGTGATCGCCGACGCTGACCACGGCTACGGCAACGCGCTGAACGTGATGCGCACGATCATCGAGCTCGAACGCGCCGGCATTGCCGCGCTGACGATCGAAGACACCCTGCTGCCCGCCCAGTTCGGCCGCAAGTCCACGGACCTCATCAGCGTGGCCGAAGGCGTCGGCAAGATCCGCGCCGCCCTGGAGGCCCGCGTCGATTCGGAGATGGCCATCATCGCCCGGACCAACGCGGGAATACTGCCGGTTCAGGAAATCATCAGCCGCACCCAACAATACGAACGTGCCGGCGCCGATGGGATCTGCATGGTCGGGGTACAGGACTTCGAGCATCTGGAAAAGATCAGCGAGAACCTGAACGTGCCGCTGATGCTGGTCACTTACGGCAACCCGCTGCTGCGTGACGACAAACGCCTGGCCGAGCTGGGTGTACGAATCACCATCGATGGCCACGGCGCCTATTTCGCCGCGATCAAGGCCACTTATGACAGCCTGCGGGAACAGCGCCAGATCTTTACCCAGGCCTCGGACCTGAGCGCCACCGAACTGACCCACACCTACACCCAGCCCGAGGAGTACATCCGTTGGGCCGAGGAATACATGAGCGTCAAGGAATAAGCTCATTCACCGTCCAAAAGACGGCCATCGCGAGCAAGCTCGCTCCCAAGGTGCTTGCGGTGAACGCCAATGCTGCGTTCATCCAACAAACTCAGTGGGAGCGAGCCTGTTCGCGATTACGTGTCAGTGTGAATAAGCTTCAATGCCCGCTGCGCAACATCTCCTTGGGCACATACTTGCCGATCTCGAACTTGCCGATGGCGGCGCGGTGGACTTCATCCGGGCCGTCGGCCAGGCGCAACGTTCGCTGCATGGCATACATGTAGGCCAGCGGAAAGTCGTTGGAAACCCCAGCCCCGCCATGAATCTGGATCGCCCGGTCGATGACCTTCAGCGCCACGTTCGGCGCAACGACCTTGATCTGGGCGATTTCGCTCTTGGCCACTTTGTTGCCGACCGTGTCCATCATATAGGCCGCCTTCAACGTCAGCAGGCGAGCCATGTCGATCTCCATCCGCGAATCGGCGATCTTGTCGATGTTGCCACCCAGGCGCGCCAGTGGCTTGCCGAAGGCGGTGCGACTGATGGCCCGCTGACACATCAATTCCAATGCGCGCTCCGCCATGCCGATGGAGCGCATGCAGTGATGAATCCGGCCCGGGCCGAGGCGGCCCTGGGCAATTTCGAAACCGCGGCCCTCGCCTAGCAGGACGTTTTCGTACGGCACCCGCGCGTTGTCGAACAGCACTTCGGCGTGGCCATGGGGCGCGTCGTCGTAACCGAACACCGGTAGTGGCCGGACGATCTTGACCCCGGGCGTGTCCACCGGCACCAGGATCATCGAATGCTGGGCGTGACGAGGTGCATCGGGATTGCTCAGGCCCATGAAGATCAGGATCTTGCAGCGCGGGTCGCAGGCGCCTGAGGTCCACCACTTTTTACCGTTGATGACCCACTGGTCGCCATCGCGCTCGGCACGGGCGGCCATGTTGGTGGCATCCGACGAAGCGACGTCCGGTTCAGTCATGGCGAAGGCCGAGCGAATCTCTCCCCGCAGCAACGGTTCCAGCCAGCGCTGCTTTTGTTCTTCATTGGCGTAACGCACCAGCACTTCCATGTTGCCGGTGTCCGGCGCCGAGCAGTTGAACGGCTCCGGCCCCAGCAGCGAGCGCCCCATGATCTCCGCCAGCGGCGCATATTCAAGGTTGGTCAAGCCTGCGCCCAGTTCGGATTCCGGCAGGAACAGATTCCACAGCCCTTCGGCCCGGGCCTTGGCCTTCAGCTCCTCCATGATCGCGGTGGGTTGCCAACGGTCACCTTCGGCCACTTGTCGTTCGAATACCGCTTCGGCCGGGTAGACATGCGCATCCATGAACGCCGTAACGCGTTCACGCAGCTCCTGAACCTTGGGGGAATAGGCAAAATCCATGGGCAGCACCTTCTTGGCAGAGGTTGTTTTTAGGTCATGGAATCGATGCTAGTTGAGCTACGAAAATTTACCTAACCTATTCTCGGCGTGTATTAACATTCATCACCGATATATGGTTCACTGATTTGCATTGCCACCCGGCACCTCATACAAGCCCAAGAATAAGAGTGCAGCGCCATGAATCTGAGCAAGGTCGACCTCAACCTTTTCATTGTCTTCGATGCGATCTACACCGAAGCCAACCTGACCCGTGCCGGGCAGATCGTCGGCATCACTCAGCCGGCCGTGTCCAATGCCCTGGCGCGTTTGCGCGAGACTTTCAATGATCCGCTGTTCGTGCGCACCGCCCAGGGCATGGTGCCTACACCGATGGCCCAGAATATTATCGGGCCGGTGCGCAACGCCCTGTCGCTGCTGCGGGTATCGGTACAGGAAAGTCGGATCTTCAACCCACTGCAAGCCGTCAAGACCTACCGCATCAGCATGACCGACCTCACCGAGGGCGTGATCCTGCCGCCACTGTTCCAGCGCCTGCGTCGCCTGGCGCCGACCGTGGCTATCGAGAGTTTCCTGTCCAAGCGCCGGGAAACCACCAAGGAGCTGGCCGCCGGACGCCTGGACTTCGCGGTGGACGCCCCGCTCAACACCGACCCACAAGTACGCCACGTCAAGCTGATGGAGGACCGTTACGTCTGCGCCATGCGCAAGGGCCATCCGCTGGCGAATAAAGAAAAACTCAGCCTCGACGATTACCTGGCCCAGACCCACGTGCATATTTCCAGTCGCCGCAACGGCCTGGGTTACGTGGACCTGGCCCTCGGCAAAATGGGCATACAGCGCAAGATTGCCCTGCGTTCGCAGCATTATCTGATGGCGTCCCAGGTGCTCCAGCAGACCGATATGGTCATGACTGTTCCGGAGCGCTTCACGCGCCGCCATGACCTGCATGCGGTCCACGTGCCCGTCAACGATGTGCCGCCAGTGGAAACCCATCTCTACTGGCACGAAAGCACCGACCAGGACCCGGCCAATCGTTGGATGCGCGAGCAGATCATCGAACTGTGCCAGCAGGTGACGGCCCATGAGAAGAAGCTCGATAAGGTTTAGCCTGTCCAATGTGGGAGCGAGCCTGCTCGCGATAGCGTCGGATCAGTCACTAATTCATATTGGCTGGACTACCGCTTTCGCGAGCAGGCTCGCTCCCACAGGTTTCGTCGACAGCTCATTGCTTGACGTGAACGTCAACCTGCCTTTAGCTTAGCGCCAACTCCTATCGTTTCGAGCGCTTCCATGAGCAGCCTGACCTACAGCATCTCCGATCTCGCCCGCGAGCTGGATATCACCACTCGAGCCATCCGCTTCTATGAAGAACAGGGTCTTTTGCGTCCGGAGCGCCGAGGCCAGGAACGTGTTTACTCGCCACGGGACAAAGTCAGCCTGAAACTGATCCTGCGGGGCAAACGCATTGGGTTTTCCCTCGCTGAATGCCGTGAGCTGATCGAGCTGTACGACCCCACCAGCGGCAATCAGAAACAGTTACACAGCATGCTGGCGAAAATTGCCGAGCGTCGTGAGCAGCTCGAACAGCAGCTGTTGGACATCGAACAGATGAAACTGGAACTCGACACCGCCGAGGAACGTTGCATCCAGGCGCTGGAACAGACGCTCAAGGGCGAGGAAACCGTCCAGTAACACAACAGTTATCCAGTGGGAGCGACCAAGCTCGCTTCCACACCGAGCCCATTCACCACAGGTCAATCCCCATGTCCCTGCCCTCTTTTGTACGCCTGATCGAAGTCGGCCCCCGCGACGGGCTGCAGAATGAATCGCAACCCATCAGCGTCACCGACAAGGTGCGCCTGGTGGATGCCTTGAGCGCCGCGGGCCTCGGTTACATCGAGGTTGGCAGTTTTGTCTCGCCCAAATGGGTGCCGCAAATGGCCGGCTCGGCCGAGGTGTTCGCGCAGATTCAGCGCAAGCCCGGTGTGACCTACGGCGCGTTGGCGCCGAACCTGCGGGGGTTCGAGGACGCGCTGGCGGCAGGCGTCAAGGAGGTTGCGGTGTTCGCGGCGGCATCCGAAGCATTTTCCCAACGCAACATCAATTGCTCCATCAAGGAAAGCCTGGAACGTTTCGCCCCGATCATGGAGGCCGCACAGCGCAACGGTGTCAGCGTACGCGGGTACGTGTCGTGTGTGCTGGGCTGTCCTTATGAAGGCGCGGTCGAACCCGAGCAAGTGGCCTGGGTCGCCCGGGAGCTGTACGACATGGGCTGCTACGAGGTTTCCCTCGGCGACACCATCGGGACGGGCACCGCCGGCGCCACACGCAGGATGTTTGAAGTGGTTTCGGGTGACGTTCCCCGGGAAAAACTCGCGGGACACTTCCATGACACCTATGGCCAGGCAATGGCCAACATCTACGCCAGCCTTCTGGAAGGTATCGCCGTGTTCGACAGTTCCATTTCCGGCTTGGGCGGCTGTCCCTATGCCAAGGGCGCCAGCGGTAACGTCGCCACCGAGGACGTGCTTTACCTGCTCAAGGGGCTGGGTATCGAAACCGGTATCGATCTGGACGCACTGATTGCCGCGGGCCAGCAGATTTGTGACGTGCTGGGCCGCCCCACCGGTTCGCGTGTTGCAAAGGCGCGGCTGGCGCAGTGAGGTGTTACCGCCCTCGTCTGTAACGGGGGTGAAACGAGTAACACGGAAACAATTTGTCTGGGATTGGCCGTCCTGATTTTTTCGAGAAAATCACAAGTCATTGTTCTATATAGATTTTTAAAAGTTGGCACGCCACCTGCTATACCTCCTGCACAACAAGAATAAAAAAAAGCGACAAACCCAATAAAAACAAGACGAAACGACTCTGGCATAACAAAAACAACACGGCAGAGACGCAGCTAACAGATTTTTTTGGAGAAGATGTGCTTTTCAGGGTGCTTTCAGGAGCAACCCGCAACCGGGCAGAGAACAATAAAACTACCTTCAGGTAGCGCCCGAATCGGTTGGATCGCCAGGCGAAAAAGCAGATCAGCGCTCAAAAAAATACGTTTGCTCTTGATCCCGGATGGGGATCGCCAAAAACAGCGGTAAAGGGTCACGGCTGCCAAAAACAACAACAGGCCGCCCCTCAATAATAAAAAAAGAGCACGCGACGACAAAATTAAAGGGGAGCCTCGGCTCCCCTTTGTGCTGTCTGGCGTTTGGGTTTTCCTGCGGGAGCGAGCAAACTCGCCCCGCAGGGAAATTACTCAGCCATTGCTATCGCTCAGTTCTTCGATGCTGATTTCCCGCATGCGAAATTTCTGGATCTTGCCCGTGACCGTCATGGGGAATTCTTCGACGAACTTGAAATGCCGCGGCGTCTTGAAGTGAGCAATTCGCTCCTTGCACCACGCTTGCAGCTCTTGCTCGGAGGCGCTGTGCCCGGGATGGAACTTGATCCAGGCTACGATCTCTTCGCCATAACGCGAGCAAGGAATGCCAATCACTTGTACGTCGGCCACTGCGGGATGAGTGAAGAAGAATTCTTCCAACTCCCGAGGATAAACATTCTCTCCACCACGGATGATCATGTCCTTGTTGCGCCCGACGATACGCACGTAACCCTGCCCGTCCATGATCGCCAGGTCGCCGGTGTGCATCCAGCCTTGCGAGTCAATGGCTTCGGCACTGCCCTTGGGATTATTCCAGTAGCCGAGCATCACGCTGTAGCCTCGCGTACACAACTCACCGATGGTGCCGCGAGGGACGATTTCCCCCGCCTGGTCGATGATCTTGCTTTCCAGTTGCGGCTGAGTGCGGCCGACGGTAGTGACGCGTAATTCCAATTCATCTGTAGGACCGGTCTGCAACGACACCGGACTGGTTTCCGTCATGCCGTAGGCAATTTGCACCTCAGCCATGTGCATCTCGTTGATGACTCGCCGCATCACCTCGATGGGGCACGTAGCGCCGGCCATGATCCCGGTACGCAGGCTGGACAGGTCGAAATCCCCCCGTTGCGGCTGGTCCAGCATGGCAATGAACATGGTGGGCACACCATACAACGCGGTGGCTTTTTCCTCGGCCACGGTGCGCAGGGTCAGCAACGGATCGAACGCGTCGTTGGGGTAGATCATGGTGCTGGCGTGCGTCACGCAACCCAGGTTGCCCATGACCATGCCAAAACAGTGATACAGCGGCACTGGGATCACCAAGCGATCGCCAGCGCTCAGGCCGAGGCTTTCACCCACCATGTAGCCGTTGTTGAGAATATTGTGATGACTGAGGGTCGCCCCCTTGGGAAACCCGGTGGTCCCGGAGGTGTACTGGATATTCACGGGCTGATCGAAACGCAGGCTGGCCTGGCGCTCGGCCAGTTGCCCTGGCGACACCGAGGCACCCAGGGCCGTCAACTGCGACCAAGGCAGGAAGCCTGAGGGGGGCTGCGGATCGAGGCTGATCACACCGCGCAGATCCGCAAGGCGCTCGCTGTGCAAATGCCCGATAGGTTGCTCTGCCAGTTCCGGCGCCAATGCTTGCAACATGGCATGGTAATCCGAGGTCTTGAATGACCCCGCGCACACCAGCCACTGGCAGCCGGACTGCTTGAGTACGTACTCCAGTTCGGAGGCACGATACGCCGGGTTGATATTGACGAGAATCACGCCGATCTTCGCACTGGCGAACTGACTCACGCACCACTGCGCACAGTTGGGCGCCCATATGCCCAGGCGATCGCCTGTCTTCAACCCCAACGCCAAAAAAGCCCGTGCGTGTAAGTCGACCACTTCGGCCAGTTCGTGCCACTTGTAGCGCAGCGACTGGTGACGAACCACCAGTGCTTCGCCATCAGGGCATCGAGCCACGGTCTGGTCGAATGCTTGGCCAATGGTCTGCTCCAACAAGGACTTGGCTTGGCTCCCTCGGGTGTAGCTCGATTGCGCTTGCGAACCGGGTTGATCCATGACGACCCCTCTTGTCTTTATTCGGTGGGTGTATCGGCAATTTCCGTAGGAAAGCGGCCTTACTCTCGCCCAAGTTGACGTTAACGTAAAGAGCGATTGACAGGCATCCGTCACAAGCTTACGTTAACGTAAAGGTGAGAGCAGTCCTGCTACTTTCCGCACCCGACAAAAAAACAAAAGGTGTCCCATGAGCTACCCATCCCTGAATTTTGCCCTTGGCGAAACCATCGATATGTTGCGCGACCAGGTCCAGTCCTTCGTCAAGGCCGAGCTGGCGCCTAGGGCAGCCCAGATCGACATCGACAATCTGTTCCCTGCCGACATGTGGCGCAAATTCGGCGACATGGGCCTGCTGGGCATCACTGTGCCGGAAGAATACGGCGGTGCCGGCCTGGGCTATCTGGCCCACGTGGTCGCCATGGAGGAAATCAGCCGCGGCTCGGCCTCGGTCGCCCTTTCCTACGGCGCCCACTCCAACCTGTGCGTCAATCAAATCAACCGCAACGGCACCCATGAGCAAAAGAGCAAGTACCTGCCCAAGCTCATCAGTGGCGAACATGTCGGCGCCCTCGCCATGAGCGAACCGAATGCGGGCTCCGACGTGGTTTCCATGAAACTGCGCGCCGAAAAACGTGGCGACCGCTTTGTGCTCAACGGCAGCAAGACCTGGATCACCAACGGGCCCGATGCCAACACCTACGTCATTTACGCCAAGACTGACCTGGAAAAAGGCCCTCATGGCATCACTGCGTTCATCGTCGAACGCGACTGGAAAGGCTTCAGCCGCAGCAACAAATTCGACAAGCTCGGCATGCGCGGCTCCAACACATGCGAGTTGTTTTTCGATGACGTCGAAGTGCCCGAGGAAAATATCCTCGGCGTGCTCAATGGTGGCGTGAAAGTGTTGATGAGCGGCCTCGACTACGAGCGCGTGGTCTTGTCCGGTGGCCCGACCGGCATCATGCAGGCGTGCATGGACCTGATCGTTCCGTACATCCACGACCGCAAGCAGTTCGGCCAGAGCATCGGCGAATTTCAGTTGATCCAAGGCAAGGTCGCCGACATGTACACCCAGCTCAACGCCAGCCGCGCCTATCTGTACGCAGTGGCCCAGGCGTGCGAGCGCGGCGAAACCACCCGCAAGGACGCCGCCGGGGTGATCCTCTACAGCGCCGAGCGCGCCACGCAGATGGCCCTCGATGCCATCCAGATATTGGGCGGCAACGGCTACATCAATGAATTCCCGGCTGGTCGTCTTCTGCGTGACGCCAAGCTGTACGAAATCGGCGCGGGCACCAGTGAGATTCGTCGGATGTTGATTGGCCGCGAACTGTTCAACGAAACCCGCTAACGGAGCTGACCATGACCACGCTGCACACTCAGCTCCACACCCGCTCGCCCGAGTTCATCGCCAACCGCGACGCGATGCTTGGACAGGTCGAGGCTTTGCGCACTTTGCTCATACATGTCCAGCAAGGCGGCGGCCCCAAGGCCCAGGAGCGGCACACGTCCCGGGGCAAATTGCTCCCGCGCGAACGCATCAATCGCTTGCTGGATCCAGGCTCGCCCTTTTTGGAAATCAGCCCGCTGGCGGCTTACGAAGTCTATGGGGAAGACGTGCCGGCGGCCGGCGTGATCGCCGGCATCGGTCGCGTGGAAGGCGTCGAGTGCATGATTGTCGCTAACGACGCGACGGTCAAAGGCGGTTCGTATTATCCGCTGACGGTAAAAAAACACCTGCGGGCCCAGACCATCGCCCAACAGAACCGCCTGCCCTGCATTTACCTGGTGGATTCCGGCGGCGCGAACCTGCCACGCCAGGATGAAGTGTTCCCCGACCGCGAGCATTTCGGCCGCATTTTCTTCAACCAGGCCAACATGAGTGCCCAGGGCATCCCGCAGATTGCCGTGGTCATGGGCTCCTGCACCGCCGGCGGCGCCTATGTGCCGGCGATGGCGGACGAGGCGATCATGGTCCGCCAGCAGGCGACGATCTTCCTCGCCGGCCCGCCCCTGGTAAAAGCCGCTACCGGCGAAGTGGTCAGCGCCGAAGACCTGGGTGGTGCCGATGTGCACTGCAAGATTTCCGGGGTGGCCGACCATTACGCCGACAGCGACGAGCACGCCCTCGCATTGGCACGTCGCAGCGTGGCCAACCTCAATTGGCGCAAGCTTGGCGATGTGCAGCAACGCGCACCCATCGCCCCGCTGTATTCGAGTGACGAGCTTTATGGTGTGGTCTCGGCCGATGCCAAGCAGCCGTTCGATGTGCGGGAGGTCATTGCGCGGCTTGTCGATGGTTCGGTGTTCGACGAATTCAAGGCGCTGTTCGGAACGACCCTGGTGTGCGGCTTCGCGCATTTGCACGGTTATCCAATCGCCATCCTCGCCAATAACGGCATCCTGTTCGCCGAGGCCGCGCAGAAAGGCGCGCATTTCATCGAACTGGCCTGCCAGCGCGGGATTCCCCTGTTGTTCCTGCAAAACATCACGGGCTTTATGGTCGGCCAGAAATACGAAGCCGGCGGCATCGCCAAGCACGGCGCGAAACTGGTGACCGCCGTGGCCTGCGCCCGGGTACCGAAGTTCACCGTAATCATCGGTGGCAGTTTCGGCGCGGGGAACTATGGCATGTGCGGCCGCGCCTATGACCCGCGATTCCTGTGGATGTGGCCCAATGCCCGGATCGGCGTGATGGGTGCCGAGCAAGCCGCCGGCGTGCTCGTGCAAGTCAAGCGCGAACAGGCCGAACGCAGCGGCCAGCCCTTCAGCGCCAGCCAGGAAGCCGAGATCAAGCAACCGATACTCGATCAATACGAAGAACAGGGGCACCCCTATTATTCCAGCGCGCGGCTGTGGGACGACGGCGTCATCGACCCGGCGCAGACCCGCGATGTGCTGGGGCTGGCCCTGTCCGCGTCGCTGAACGCGCCCATCGAACCGAGCCGCTTCGGCGTGTTCAGGATGTAACCGGGAAAACGCCCATGACTCAGTACAGCACCCTCGAATTGCAAACCGACCCGCGCGGCTTCGCCATCCTGTGGCTCAGCCGCGAATCAAAAAACAACGCGTTCAACGCCGAGATGATCCGAGAGCTGATTCTCGCCCTGGACCAGGTCGGCAGCGACCCGAACCTGCGCTTCCTGTTGCTCCGTGGCCGGGGCAAACACTTCAGCGCCGGCGCGGACCTGGCCTGGATGCAACAGTCCGCCGAACTCGATTACCACACCAACCTGGACGACGCCCGGGAACTGGCGGAGCTGATGTACAACCTCGCCAAGTTGAAGATTCCAACGTTGGCGGTGGTTCAGGGAGCCGCGTTTGGCGGCGCGCTGGGGCTGATCAGCGCCTGCGACATGGCCATCGGCGCCGACGAAGCGCAATTTTGTCTGTCAGAGGTGCGCATCGGCCTGGCACCGGCAGTGATCAGTCCATTCGTGGTGCAAGCCATCGGCGAACGGGCGGCGCGGCGTTACGCCCTGACCGCCGAACGCTTCGGCGGACAACGTGCGAAAGAGATCGGCTTGCTGTCGGAAAGTTACCCCGCCGAGACGTTGGACGATCAGCTCGGGCAATGGATCGACAACCTGTTGCTCAACAGTCCAGCGGCCATGCGCGCCAGCAAGGAACTGCTGCGTGAAGTCGGCAACGGTGCGCTCACGCCGGCGCTGCGCCGCTACACCGAAAACGCCATCGCCCGGATACGTGTCAGCCCTGAAGGTCAGGAGGGCTTGCGAGCTTTTCTGCAAAAACGCCCGCCCAGTTGGCAAGCCGAGTCGAACAACAAGGAGCCGCGTCAATGAGCGCCCCTATCCTCAATACGCTACTGGTCGCCAATCGAGGTGAAATCGCCTGCCGCGTCATGCGCACAGCCAAGGCCATGGGCCTGGCTACCGTCGCGGTGCACAGCGCCACCGACCGTGACGCGCGCCATTGCCGTGAAGCCGATATCCGCGTCGACCTGGGCGGTAGCAAGGCCGCCGACAGCTACCTGCAAATCGACAAACTGATCGCCGCAGCCCTTGCCAGCGGCGCCCAGGCCATCCATCCCGGCTACGGTTTTCTTTCTGAGAATGCCGGCTTCGCCAGGGCCATTGAAAAAGCCGGGCTGATCTTCCTGGGCCCACCCGCCTCGGCCATCGACGCCATGGGCAGCAAGTCCGCCGCCAAGGCCTTGATGGAAACCGCCGGCGTGCCGCTGGTGCCTGGCTATCACGGTGAAGCCCAGGATCTGGAAACCTTCCGCGCCGCCGCCGAGCGCATCGGATACCCGGTTCTGCTCAAAGCAACGGCGGGTGGCGGCGGCAAGGGCATGAAGGTCGTGGAAGACGTCAGCCAACTGGCCGAAGCACTGGCATCGGCGCAGCGCGAGGCGCAATCATCGTTCGGCGACGCGCGCATGCTGGTGGAAAAATACCTGCTCAAGCCGCGCCACGTGGAAATTCAGGTATTCGCCGACCAACACGGTCACTGCCTGTACCTCAACGAGCGCGATTGCTCGATCCAGCGCCGGCACCAAAAAGTTGTCGAAGAGGCTCCCGCTCCGGGTCTGAGCACGGAACTGCGCCGGGCAATGGGCGAGGCCGCGGTGCGCGCCGCCCAGGCCATCGGTTATGTCGGCGCGGGCACGGTGGAGTTCCTGCTGGATTCGCGGGGCGAGTTCTTCTTCATGGAGATGAACACCCGGCTGCAGGTCGAGCATCCGGTCACCGAAGCGATTACCGGCCTCGATCTGGTGGCCTGGCAGATCCGCGTGGCCCAAGGCGAACCGCTGCCGATTACCCAGGAACAAGTTCCGTTGCGGGGCCATGCCATCGAAGTACGGCTTTATGCCGAAGACCCCGCCAATGATTTCCTCCCCGCCACCGGACGCCTGGCGTTATACCGTGAGTCTGCCGGGGGCGAAGGTCGACGGGTCGACAGCGGCGTAGAAGAAGGTGACGAGATTTCTTCGTTCTACGACCCGATGCTCGGCAAGCTGATCGCCTGGGGCGAAAACCGTGAACAAGCCCGTCTACGGTTGCTCGCGATGCTGGATGAGTTCGCCATCGGTGGCCTGAGAACCAACATCGATTTTCTGCGGCGCATCGTCGGCCACCCGGCCTTTGCAGCGGCGCAACTCGATACCGGATTTATCCCACGCTACCAAGCGCAACTACTGCCCGAACCTGGCGAATTGGACGACGAGTTCTGGTACGCGGCGGCCCTTGCCTTTGCCTTGGGCATGACGCCTCGCGTCCGCGTGGATGACCTCAATTCCCCCTGGGCCGAGAGCACCGGGTTGCGCCTGGGGCTGCCAGGGGAAACCACCCTGCATCTGGTCTGTGGTGGCCAGGATCGCGCGATAACGGTGGACGTTACCGCCCGTAGCGCCGAGCTCAAGGGGGAGCACCTGGTCATCGAGCGTAACGGCGTGCGTCGCAGCCATCGGGCTGTTCGCCAGGGCGACAGCCTTTATCTGCAATGGGCGGGCGATTTGCATCGCGTCGATGTCTACGACCCGTTAGCCGCCGCCGAGGCCAGCCACGGCCATCAGGGCGGCTTGGTCGCACCTATGAATGGCAGCATCGTGCGGGTGCTGGTGAGTGTCGGGCAACCAGTGGAAGCCGGCGCGCAGTTGGTGGTGCTGGAAGCCATGAAGATGGAGCACAGCATCCGCGCACCCAAGGCGGGCGTGATCAAGGCGTTGTATTGCCAGGAAGGTGAGATGGTCAGCGAGGGCAGCGCGCTGGTGGCATTGGAAGAATAGGTATCGGCCCGTTTGCCGGGCCGATGCATTTCAGAACCTGATGGTTGCCTGTACGACCACGCCGATGATGTGGCAATGCTCTGTGTATAGATTTTTCGGGTAAGTGGGATTGAGCGGGACCAGGTAACGCTGGCCGCTCTCTTCGATCAGTTTGCGGAAGGTCGCATCGCTGCTGCCGGGCAGTTTCGCCACCACCAGTTTGCCGGGCACCGCCTCGATCGCCGGATCAACCAGGATCGACATGCCCTCAGGGACGCTCAGCCCGCTTGGCGCAGTCATCGCGTCGCCTACCACCACCAGCCAGAAAGCGTCTCCCTGGGCATGGTAGTCCGTCAGCTCGTAGCGCGGCTGCCCGTACCCGACCAGATCACCCTCGTGAACCGCGCCGATGTCGTGCCAGTCATTGACCGGGTAGCGGAAGTACGGGTTGTACTTCTGCGCCAGCGCCATGCCCTCGTCAGTGGAGGTGTCCGGTTCGCGGATCACCATTGCCACTTCCAGGAACTCGAGTCCGAGCTCCTGAAGCACCCGGTTCATGTCTTCAAGACTGGGCTGCCGGCGCTTGGTCAGCCAATGGCCGACACCACCCTGGGACATCCCCAAACGCTCTGCGAGCACCACTTGCGTGATGTGCAGCTCCTTCATCTTGGCCTTGACCAACTCTATCCATTTATCCATGAACGGCACGATACGTGGATGACCACGCCCATCAAAACACAAATTGTAGTATTTAAATCGTCGTCACAATTACGAAGCGTACTAAGCTGGATCCAGGATTTCACACCAACACGGAGAAACTCGACACCATGGACAAGCCCAACAAAGACGAGCCCACAACTCCTTCAGAAAGCCCATTTCCCTCGCTTCAGGATTGCCCTGCGGCGAAGCGCGCCTTGGACTATTACTTGAAACCAGGTATTGCGCACGCCCAAGCAGAACATCGCTTCTTCGACGTGAACCGCAACATCAGCGGTGAGGAAGCCCTGGTTCATGCCTGCGAACTGCTGCGCTGCGCGGCCGCTACCGCCCAGGAATCTGCCACTCGACTCAGCGGCCCGAGCCGCGACCTGGCATTTTCGGTGGTGCACATGATCGACTTGGTCAAGGTCATGATCGACCGGTCGCTGGACGGTTACCCTACTCGCTAGGCGTAACGCTGGAAAAGGCGGCTGCATAACCACATGGGAAATAATTTCCAATGGTCGCAATAAAAACATTTGACTTGCAAATGATAATGATTATTATTGCATCAGCTGGTCGCGAGATCAGTCGATAGGCCAGAAGACCTTAGGTCGGACTTCTGGATTATCTCCTCATCAGGCTAATCACGGTTTTTGACCCGGCTTTTTGCCGGGTCTTTTTTTTGCCGATTTTCGGCTTATGGCTTCAGGCTAATGAAGTCTTTGGGTGTCGCTAATTCGGTGCTGGCGATGATAGCAAATGCACATTCGTTTACAAAAGCCCCTGCGTTGCACCGGTTCGAATGATCGACAGGCAGCACTTGAGAATCGATCAGGGACTCTCTAATCTGCAAATGCGTCCAGGGAGGACGCCCCCTTCCCCAACAACAATTCGTCCCGGTTTTCTCCTTCTTTGCGTGTAAAGTAACGGCCATAAAAATCCTGGGCAGGAATCGTGACCGTGGCTAAATCGTCCTTTGATATCAACGCCAATTTCGACAGCGGCAACATCGAAGTGGTGGACATCGGCAACCCGTTGCAATCATTGCTGAAAATCAGACCTGATACCCGTAGCGCCCATTTCCAGTGGTTTCACTTCAAGGCCAGCGGGTTGCACGTCGGCCAGGAATATTCCTTTCGCCTGCTCAATGCCAGCCAATCCTCCTACAACAAAGCGTGGACCGGTTATCAAGCCGTTGCTTCCTATGACCACGTCAACTGGTTCCGTATTCCTACGCAATTTGAAGGCGATGCGCTGCGCTTCCACCTGGAGGCCGAGCAACCTCACGCCTGGTTCGCCTATTTCGAACCTTACAGCCGCGGCCGCCACGATTGGCTGATCGAACAAGCGCAGCACAAGGCTGGCACCGAACTGCTGGCGACCGGCAAGAGCGTCGAGGGTCGCGATATTCAATTGCTGCGCAAGGGCAGCGGTGCCGAAGGACGGCGCAAAATCTGGATCATTGCGCAGCAACATCCCGGTGAGCACATGGCCGAGTGGTTCATGGAAGGCATCATCGAACGCCTCCAGCACCATGACGATGCCCAACTGAACCGGCTGCTTGCCAAGGCCGACCTGTATCTGGTGCCCAACATGAACCCCGATGGCGCGTTTCACGGCCATCTGCGCACCAACGCGATGGGCCAGGACCTGAATCGGGCTTGGCAGAACGCCAGCCCGGAAATCAGCCCCGAGGTATTTTTCGTACAACAGCAAATGGAAAAGTATGGCGTTGATCTGTTTCTGGACGCTCATGGCGACGAAGAAATCCCCCACGTCTTCACCGCTGGCTGCGAAGGTAACCCCGGCTACACACCACGCATCGCCGGGCTCGAGGAACGTTTCCGCAGCCATCTCAAACGCCAGACCAAGGATTTCCAAACCGCCCACGGTTACACCCGCGACGAACCCGGCCAGGCCAACATGACGCTGGCTTGCAACGCGGTCGGCCAGAAATACGACTGCCTGTCGCTGACCCTGGAGATGCCTTTCAAGGACCACGACGACCATCCGAACCCGCACACCGGCTGGTCCGGCAAACGCTCCATGCAACTGGGCAAGGACGTGCTGAGCACCCTCGAGTCCATGGTCGACGAGTTGCGCTGAGGTCCCTTTAGCGCCGTTCCCCTGTGGCGAGGGAACAAGCCCCTCGCCACGAGCCTCCCGGTCAGTCCCGGCCGCGCAACATGCTGTGCAACACCTCGTCCCGGCGCACCCAGCCGTGAAACAACGCCGCCGCCAGATGCACCAGCACCGTCAGGAATAACAAATAGGCCAGGTAACCATGAGCCTTGCGCAGCCATGCGAAGGTCTGGGCATTCGCGGGTAGGATGGAAGGCAACCGAAGCGACTCGCTGAGCATCACCGGGTCCCCCGCCGCCGATATCATCCCCCAGCCCAACAGTGGCAACGCCAGCATCAAGGCATACAACAAGACATGCGAAGCCTTGGCCGACAAGGCCTGCCAGCTCGGCAGGTCGGCCGGCAACGGCGGTATCTGCGTGGTGAAGCGCACCACCAGGCGGACAATCACCAACAACAAAATAGCGATGCCCAGGGGTTTGTGCAGTTGAAGCAGCCACTCATGGCGCTCAGACACGGAGGCGACCATGCCCGCGCCGATAAACAACATGGCGATGATCATCAAGGCCATCATCCAGTGCAGCAGCCGAGCCAGCGGCGCGAAATGTCGGGGGGCGTTCATGGACGAGACTCCTGGGTGGCGGGCAACTGGCTGACTTCGCTGGTACGGCGCAGGTACGAACTGGCATAGGCCGCCGAACGAGCGGCCAACAGCGGATCATCAGAACCTTCGATCCCACTGGGCAGGATCAGCGGGTCATAGTTGATATCGCGGCAATCGCCGTTGTCCTGCGCCTGGGCGCGCTCCAGCACCAGGGTGCCGGCGTTGAGCACCTTGCGATCGGCGGGCCAGGCCTTGCTGGCGTCGTTGACCGGATCGCCCGGGTTGGCCAAGGTGATGTTCAACTGCCAGCGCAGTGGTCCGCCAGCCAGGCGTTTGGTCAGGTCCTGTTCCAGGAAGTCGGCGCCTTGGGGTGGGCTCGCATCCACCTCGTCCTTGCTTATCGGCACCACCCCCCAACGCACGGCCTGGCGTTGTCCGGCAGGGCCCACCAGGTAGAACGCATTGATGCCGTTGTAGGTTTCAGTGGCATAGCTGGCCGATGGCTTGGCCGTCTTGATCCATTGCAAGAACGGCACTGCCTCGGGATGCGCTGCAAAAAACGCCGGCACGGCGCCAGGGTTTGGTTTGCCCGTGGCCGGGTCCGGCGACTGGGCCTGTTGCAGTTCAAAGAAAGCCTGCGGTGTACCCACCGGGAACACCGGCATACTGTTCATACCGGTGCGCCATTGCTGGCCGTCGGCCTGGGTAAAACGCAGCGCCAGGCTTCGGATCGGCACACTGCCATCCGGTGCGTAGGGGTTGCCGCTGGGCAGCGCAAAACGACCGACCACAGGCGTGCGTGGCTCATTGAATACCTGGGCGCTGGAGTAGGCGCGGGCTTCGCCACTGCTTTCAAAATAACCGGCAACGCAGACGCCCTTGGAGTGATTGCGCCGGAAACCCGCATGGACCCCGTTGTTCGTTTCCAGCACATTGACCAAGGCCTTGGGCGTCAGGCGTTGTGGGTCGAGTGTGCCATTGACGTAGGCAAACGCCCCGGCCAGCGCAGCAACGACCACGGCAATGGCCGTCAGGCGCAATGTCAGGCTGGCGGCGCTCAACGGCGGCCGACGTTCAGAAGAAGGGTCAACCATTTGGAGACTCCAAGGCACGAGGCCGTTAGTGGAAAGGACCCGTCAGACGAAAGCCCAACGTGATTATTCCCACGCTTCATATTTATTTTTCGTTCACTGGAATAATCTTGTGCCTGGATCGTCTTTCTTTCCAACGCAGTGATTGCCCACGAAGCCACGCATCCTCATGAACGAACTCGACGACCAGTTGCGCCTGCTCATTCCACGGCTGAGACGTTTTGCCGTGTCGCTGACACGCAACCCCAGCAACGCCGACGACCTGGTCCAGGCGTGCCTGGAAAGGGCCCTGTCGAAATGGAACGACAAGCGCCCGGACGGTGATTTGCGGGCCTGGCTGTTCTCCATCCTTTACCGGCAGTTCCTCGATGCCCATCGTCGTTCCCGACGGTACGCACGCATGCTGGAATTCTTCACCGGGCGCGACGATGCACACCCTTCCGCCGAGCGCAGCGTCATCGCCCAATCGTCGCTCCAGGCTTTTGACCAGTTGCCCACCGAACAGCGCGCGTTATTGCTGTGGGTGTCAGTAGAAGGCTTGAGCTACCAGCAAGTCGCCGACATCCTGGGCGTGCCGACCGGCACCGTGATGTCGCGCCTGTCACGGGCCCGCCAGGCCTTGCGCCAACTCAGCGACGGCGAAATCGCCCGCCCTGCCCTGCGAATACTCAAATGATCACCCTGCCCCCCAGCGACAAAGACCTGCACGCCTACGTCGATCATCAACTGAGCGAAGCCGACCGACGACAGGTTGAAACCTACCTGGCCAGCCACCCCGCCGTCGCCAAACGCGTACGGGCCTGGCAACAGGACGCGCAGCATCTGCGCGCAACCCTGAGCGCAACCTTGCAACTCCCACCCAATCCCAGCCTCGACCCGACTGTCATCCGTCAACGCATGAAACACCGTACGCGCCGCCTTCTCGCCAGCGCAGCGGTCTTGACGCTGGCCGTCGGTATCGGTGGGGTGGGCGGCTGGCAGGCCCGACAGATAACCCTGCTCAGCGCAGCAGCGCCCATGGCTGACGCATTGCAGGCGTACCGGTTGATTGCCCAGCAGGGCGTGCTCCCGGCCGATTACCAGACTGGCGACGAGCACAGCATGCAAGGCTGGCTCGACCGTTACTTCAGCCAAGCCGACCGCTTGCCGGATCTCTCGGCGGCGGGCTTCACGCCGGTCAGCGGGCGATTGCTCAGCACTGACCAAGGCGCGGCGGCGATGGTGGTTTACCAGGATTCGAGCGGCCTGAAGATCAGCTTCTATATCCGCCCACCAGGTCCAAAAAATATCCTGCTGCCCCGTGGCAGCCGGCGCGATGGCGAACTGCAGGCCGAGTATTGGTCCGGGCCTGGGTACAATTATGCGATGGTCATCCCGAGCGATACGCCGACGGCGCAGAAGCTCAAGCAGACCTTGAATTTCTGACCACCACCTTCCCCTGTGGGAGCGAGCCTGCTCGCGAAATCGGTCGCACAGTTAGAAATGATGTCGACTGAGATACCGCCTTCGCGAGCAGGCTCGCTCCCACAGAGGTCTTGTGACAGGCCAAAAATCGGTATTCACCCCTGCCTGAACACCTGCGAAGGCCTGCGCAGCAGCGGATCGAACGGGTTGATTCGCGGGCCGATCAGGGCGGCTTCGCGCTTGAGCATCTCCACCACCGTTGGCAGCCTATCCGGCCCGAGCCGGTCGCTGATGGTTGCCACGCTCAAGGCCGCCACGGCCCGTCCCTCACGATCGAGAATCGGCACCGCCACGCCGGCCATGCCCTGCAACACCCCGGTGTTGCGCCCGGCATAACCCAGCGTGCGGACGTTCTCCACTTCCGTGCGCAGGAAAACCTCATCATACAAATGAAAATCCTTGAGCCGTGGCAGGTTGTAATGGATCACCGTGTCGCGCTCTTCCTCCGGGAGGAACGCAAGGATCGCCAGGCTGCCCTGTCCCACGCCCAAGGCCACGCGGCCACCGATGTCGCCGGTGAATGTGCGGATCGGAAACGGCCCTTCGCTGCGGTCCAGGCAGATCGCATCGAAGCCACAGCGTGCCAGCAGAAATAGCGAATCCCCCAACGACGCCGACAACCGCAACATTGCGGGCCTGGCCAGTTCCCGCATGTTGCCGGTGT
Source organism: Pseudomonas sp. R4-84 (assembly GCF_054130985.1). NCBI lineage: Bacteria > Pseudomonadati > Pseudomonadota > Gammaproteobacteria > Pseudomonadales > Pseudomonadaceae > Pseudomonas > Pseudomonas sp. R4-84. The sequence continues at coordinate 2,030,813 of NZ_CP096390.1, read as the reverse complement.
TACCTGCACGGGCCGCCAGGGCAAAAAAGTCCAGGCTCAAGCGGTAGCGTTTGCTGCGCGCATCCTGCTCGACCATGCCTTCGTCCATCAGGTTGCGCAGCAAGCGGTGCGTTGTGGGCTGGGACAGGCCAATGCGCTGGGCCAGTTGCGTGACTCGCTCGCCGCCCTCTGCGGTCTCGCCCAGGCTGCGCAAAACGGCAAACAACCGAGAAACCGAGCCAACCCCTACTTCAATCTTTTCGGTATTCCGCTCAATGGAATCAGACATAGGATTTTTTACTCAGTTATTTATTCACCGAAAGAAACCGAAAATAGTCATCGCTTCAGTGAAATAGTCCATTGAGCCCATCCTATTCTTCGTCCTACTCTGCGTCCATACAGGGGCGATTCGAACAACAGCGGCAGCCGACGTAAGTCGAGCGCCAACGCACCCCGCGACATCCTTTCGTATCTGCCCATACAAAAAAGCGCGCCTCGCGGCGACGCATAACAATCTCAGGTGGAGCGCAGTCATGGCTTTCGTGCAACTTCAAGACTTGAGCAAACGGTATGGCGACCTGGACGCCGTGGTCGCCACCAACCTCTGTGTGGAGAAAGGCGAATTCGTCTCTCTGCTAGGGCCGTCCGGTTGCGGCAAGACCACCACCCTGCAAATGATCGCCGGCTTCGTTGAGGCCAGCAGCGGCCGGATCCTGCTGGACGGGCGCGACATCACTCATGCCAAGCCCGCCAGCCGCGGCCTGGGCGTGGTGTTCCAGAGTTACGCGCTGTTTCCCCACATGACCGTCAAAGACAACGTCGCCTTCGGCTTGCGCATGCGCAAGGTGCCCAGCGCAGAATTGCAGTCCCGGGTCGATCGCGTACTCAAGCTGGTGCGCCTGGACCGGCATGCCGAGCGTTACCCGCGAGAACTCTCGGGCGGCCAGCGTCAGCGCGTGGCATTGGCCCGGGCGCTGGTGATCGAACCGCCGGTGCTGCTGCTCGACGAACCCTTGTCCAACCTCGACGCCAACCTGCGTGAGGAAATGCAGTTCGAAATCCGCCGCATCCAGCGCGAAGTCGGCATCACCACATTGATGGTCACGCATGACCAATCCGAGGCGCTTTCGATAAGCGATCGAGTGGTGGTCATGCAGGCCGGCCGCATCACCCAGATCGACGCGCCCTACACCCTTTACGAGCACCCGCGCACCGAGTTCATTTCCGGCTTCGTCGGCAAGGCCAATCTGCTGCCCGGCGAACGTGATAGCGCCGGCCTCGTGCAAGCCAGCAGCACCGGTAAAGGTGAGCTGACCCTGAGCCTGCGTCCCGAAAAAATCGACCTGTGCGCCCCCGGCTCGGGACGACTGCAAGGCACCGTCACCCAGCGTTTTTTCCTCGGTAGCCAATGGCTGTATGGCGTCTGCACCCCTCTGGGCGAACTCAGCGTGGTACGGCGCAACGACGGCTCGGCGCCCCTGGCCGAAGGCACCGCCGTGGGTCTGGACTGGGATCCGGCGCTGCTGCGTGTGTTGAGCGTGGATGAGGTGTTGGCATGAAGCTGATCGATGTCATGAAGCGCGGCCGCCAAGGCTATTGGATGTCAGCCCCGGCCCTGGCCTTGTACCTGGGCCTGCTGGTGATTCCCCTTGGTCTGACGCTCGTGCTGTCGTTCAATGTTTTCGACTACGGCTCGGGTATCGACGGCGACGCCTACACCTTCGAGCACTACACCAGCCTTCTGGGCGACCCGTACTTCTACGAAATCTTCCTGCGCACGTTCTGGATCAGCGCCCTAACCACGTTGCTGTGCGTGGTGATCGGCGTACCCGAGGCGTACATCCTCAGCCGCATGGGCGCGCCGTGGCGTTCGATCTTTTTGATCCTGATCCTTACGCCGCTACTGATTTCGGTGGTGGTGCGAGCGTTCGGCTGGAGCCTGCTGCTCGGCGCCGATGGCCTGATCAACCAGACGCTGCAAGCCCTCGGCGGTTCACCCATGAAGCTGCTCTACACACCGTTCGCGGTGGTCATCGCCCTGGTGCACGTGATGCTGCCGTTCATGATCATTCCGGTGTGGACCTCGCTGCAAAAACTTGATCCCGCCGCCGAACAGGCCGCCCTATCCCTGGGCGCGAGCCAATTCACGGTGATCCGCAAGGTGGTGCTGCCACAGATCATGCCGGGCGTATTGTCCGGCACGCTGATCGTGTTCGGCCTCGCCGCCAGTTCGTTCGCCATCCCCGGCCTGCTCGGCGGGCGCCGCCTGAAAATGGTCGCCACGCTGATCTACGACCAATACCTGTCGGAACTGAACTGGCCGATGGGCGCGGCCATTGCCGTCGCGCTGTTGTTGCTCAATCTTCTGATCATGCTGTCGTGGAACCGCATGATCGAAGGCCGCTACAAGAAATCACTGGGGTAATTCTTCATGTCCAGGAACGGTCCTTTCGCCCTGTTGTTTCATGCCTTGGTAGTGGTGTTCATGCTGGCGCCGCTGGTGGTGGTCTGCCTGGTCGCCTTCACGCCGGAAAACACCCTGAGCTTGCCCACCACGGAATTTTCCCTGCGCTGGTTTCGTGCCGTGTTCGAGCGCGCGGATTTTGTCGATGCGTTCTACAACAGCCTCATCCTGGCGTTCAGCGCGGCCTCGCTGGCGACACTGATCGCGGTGCCGGCGGCCTTGGCGATCACCCGGTTGGAGTTTCCTGGCAGGGATTTTTTCAACGGCCTGTTCCTGTCGCCGATCATCATTCCGCATTTGGTGCTGGGCGTCGCGTTGCTGCGGCTGTTTGCACTGATGGGCGTGAACGGCAACTTCAGCTGGCTGATCTTCGCCCATGTGCTGGTGATCACGCCATATGTGCTGCGCCTGGTATTGGCCTCGGCCATCGGCCTGGATCGCAGCGCCGAGCAAGCCGCGCAGTCATTGGGCGCCGGTCGTTTCACCCTGTTCCGCCAGATCACCTTGCCGATGATTTTGCCCGGCGTCGCCGGAGGCTGGTTGCTGGCGTTCATCAACAGTTTCGATGAAGTCACGCTGTCGATTTTCGTCACCTCGCCGGCCACGCAAACCTTGCCGGTGCGCATGTACGTCTACGCCACTGAATCCATCGATCCGATGATGGCGGCAGTGTCGGCACTGGTGATCGCGCTGACGGCGCTGACCATGATTCTGCTCGACCGGGTGTATGGCCTGGATCGAGTCCTGGTAGGCAAACAATGAGGGCACCATGGCTCTGCTGAAACGACTGGCCGAAAACGACCGCCCGGCCCTGGATTTCCTGCTCGACGGCGAACCCGCCAGCGGCTTGCTTGGCGATACCGTGCTCACCGCGGTACTGACCTGCGGCGAACACCTGCGCGGCAGCGATTTCAGCGCCGAGCCCCGCGCCGGCTTCTGCCTGATGAACGCCTGCCAGGATTGCTGGGTCCGACTGGGCGACGGCCGCCGCGTGCGCGCCTGCTCGACGATGCTCGAAGCTGGCCAGCAGATCAATCGCGAACCGGGGCGGCAGGTATGAACGGCTTTGACAGGTATGGCCCCATCGCGAGCAAGCTCGCTCCCACAGGTGACCTGCGGCGTACGCACAATCGGCATCCACGACAGATCCCATGTGGGAGCGAGCTTGCTCGCGAAGGCGGCCTCGACAGCAGCGAAAATCCGTTGCCGGTGGGGTTGCCATGAAACCCATCGTCATCATCGGCGCCGGCCCCGCCGGTATCCGCGCCGCGCAAACCTTGGTCGCCCATGGCATCTACCCGATCCTGCTGGACGAAGCCGCCCGCGGTGGCGGGCAGATCTACCGACGCCAGCCCGTCAATTTCAGCCGGTCTGCGCGCAAGCTTTATGGTTTCGAAGCAACAAAGGCCAACGCCATCCACCAGACCCTCGATACGTTGCGCGAGCAGCTCGACTACCGCCCCGACACGCTGGTCTGGAACGCTGAAGCCGGTCAGTTGGATACCTTGCATGAGGGCCGCGCCGATCGCCTGGATTACGCCAACGTGATCGTCGCAACGGGGGCCACCGACAGGATTCTGCCGGTCCCCGGCTGGACCCTGCCGGGCGTCTACAGCCTGGGCGCGGCGCAGATCGCCCTTAAATTCCAAGGCTGCGCCATTGGTGAACGGGTGGTATTCGCGGGCAGCGGGCCATTGCTTTATCTGGTGGCGTACCAATACGCCAAGGCCGGCGCAAACGTCGCCGCGGTACTCGACAGTTCGCCCTTGAGCGCGCAGACCCGGGCTCTGCCGGGCCTGCTCGCACAACCGGCCACGCTCGCCAAAGGCCTCTATTACCGCGCCTGGCTGACGACACATGGTATCCCGGTGCATCAAGGCGCCACCCTTGCGCACATCGACGGGAAACGCCGGGTACAGTCGTTGAAGTGGCGAAACAAAAAGGGCGAGCACACGCTCGATTGTGATGCGGTCGCCTTCGCCCACGGCTTGCGCAGTGAAACCCAACTGGCCGATCTGCTGGGCTGCGAGTTTGCCTGGAACCCGCTCAATCGCGCCTGGCTACCGCAACGCGACAGCGCCGGTCGCAGCAGTTCGGCCGGGGTCTACCTGGCCGGTGACGGCGCTGGGATCATGGGCGCCGACGCCGCCGAAATGGCCGGCGAGCGCGCCGCCCTGGCACTGCTCGAAGACCTCGGCTACCGAGTCGACCCGCAACGTTGCGCCCAGTTGGAACAGTCTCTCGAACGCATCGGTAATTTCCGCCAAGGCCTGGAGCAGGCCTTTGCCTTCCCTGATGAGTGGGCGAGCCTCGCTCAAGACAACTTGATGATTTGCCGCTGCGAAGAAGTCAGCGTCGGCGATATCCGCCAGGTCGTGGGCGAAGGTCACTGGGAAATCAACCGGGTCAAGGCCCACTGCCGGGTCGGCATGGGCCGTTGCCAGGGGCGGATGTGCGGTGCCGCCGCCGCGGAAATCATCGCTTGCGCAAGTGGCCGCGACATCCGGGACATCGGGCGCCTGCGGGCACAGGCACCAGTCAAGCCCGTGCCGTTTGGCCTGGAGGTCGAGCCATGATCGAGGTCGATGCAGTAATCATTGGTGGCGGCATCGTCGGCGCCTCGGCCGCACTGTTTTTGAGCAAGGCCGGACGCCGCGTGGCGCTGTTGGAACGAGACTTCTGCGGCTCGCATTCCAGCGGCGTGAACTACGGCGGCGTGCGGCGCCAGGGCCGGCCCTTGTCTCAGTTGCCGCTGTCGCAACGTGCCCATGAAATCTGGGGTCAATTGCCGCAGTTGATTGGCATCGACGGCGAGTATCAGCGCAGCGGCCATCTGAAGTTGGCACGCAGCCTCGATGACCTGCGTTCATTGCAGAACTACGCCGCCAGCAGTCAGGGCTTTGGCCTCGATTTGCAACTGCTGGATCGCGACGAATTACGCAGACGGTTTCCCTGGGTCGGCACCGTCGCGGTCGGCGCCTCGCTGTGCCCGGACGATGGTCACGCCAACCCGCGGCTGGTCTCGCCGGCATTTGCCCAGGCGGCCCGCAGGCATGGCGCACAGGTTCACGAACAATGCCCGGTCAGCCACGTCACTCATGACGGCCAACGCTTTGCCGTGCACACCGAAACCGGCCTCGAATGTCGCGCGCCGTGGCTACTGAATTGCGCTGGCGCCTGGGCGAGCCGCTTCGCCGCGCAGTTCGGCGAAGCAGTGCCGATGCACGCCGGGCACCCAGCGATGCTGGTGACCGAGCCGCTGCCCGTGGTGATGGACGCCAGCACGGGCGTCGAAGGCGGCGGCATCTATGCGCGCCAGGTCGCCCGGGGCAATTGCGTGCTGGGAGGGGGCCAGGGCTTCGCACTGGACGACGCCCGCGCCAGGCCCGGCCAGCACGCGGTCATCGAGATCCTGCGCCAGGCCGTCGAACTCTACCCTTTTCTGGAGGGCGCCCAGGCGATCCGCACCTGGAGCGGCACCGAAGGCTACCTGCCCGATCGCCAACCGGTAATCGGCCCCAGCAGCACCCAACCCGGTCTCTTGCATGCGTTCGGTTTCGCCGGCGCGGGCTTCCAGATCGGCCCGGCGGTGGGCCAGGCGCTCACCGAAATCATCTGCAGCGGGGCTTCGTCCACGCCGCTGGATGCGTTTTCCATCACCCGGTTCCACTCCATCTCCGTTGCTTGATAGAGGAAGGTCGCGCTAATGAATAACGTCAAACGCAGTGCACTGTTCGGCTTCTGCTCGCTGGGTTCCGCTTGCCTGGGCGCCCTGCTCCCCGTTACCCAGGCGTTGGCCGAGCCGACGCTTTACCTGGGCATGAACGGCGGCACCATGGAGCGGCTTTATGCCGACAAGGTCTTGCCGGCCTTCGAGAAGGCCAACAATGTCAAGGTGGTGATCGTGCCGGGCACTTCGGCCGACATCCTGGCCAAGGTCCAGGCCAGCAAGGGCAACCCGCAGATGCACGTGATGTTCCTGGACGATGGCATCATGTACCGCGCCATCGCCATGGGGCTGTGCGACAAGCTGCAGGACAGCGCCCCCCTGGCACAGATTCCGGCCAAGGGCCGCATCAAGGACCAGGCCGTCGCCGTCAGCCTCGGCGTCACCGGACTGGCCTACAACACGCGGCTGTTCAAGGAAAAAGGCTGGAACACGCCGACGTCCTGGATGGATCTGGCGGACCCGCGATTCAAGGACAAGGTGGTGTTTCAATCGATGGCCTCCTCAACCTTCGGCCTGCACGGTTTTCTGATGTTCAACCGGATCCAGGGCGGCAGCGAAACTGACGTCGAGCCAGGCTTCAAGGCGTGGCCGAACACCGTCGGGCGCAACGTGCTGGAGTACATCCCCAGCTCGGCGAAAATCTCCGAGATGTTGCAGACGGACGAAGCGGCGCTGTTCCCGTTGACGCCGACCCAGGTCACCGCGTTGAAACTCAAGGGCATGCCGGTCGAGTATGCACAACCGAAGGAAGGCGCGGTGGTGCTGAACGTCGCCGAATGTGCCGTCGCCCAGAACAGCGAACCCGAACTCGCGCAAAAACTCGCTGCCTTCCTGCTGACGCCCGAAGCCCAGGCCATCGCCCTTGAAGAAGGCGACCAGATCCCGTCCAACCCCAACACGCCGACCACCGAAAAGACGCGAGGCCAAGTGGAAGCGATGAAGCAGTACCTGGAAACCGCGATCGCGGTGGATTGGGATCAGGTCAATGAACAACGTCCGGCGTGGAATGCGCGGTGGAACCGCAGCATCGAGCGCTAGAAGCACTGGCGCAACCTTTTTGTTTATCATGCGGGCCTGCGCCGGTTTCACCATTGCGCTCGGCCCCTTGATAGCAGCGACTTCCCCAATGCAGACCCTCACCCAACTCCAAACCGGCCAGCTATCGGGCATTGCCCGACTGAAGCTGTCGTGCGGCCTGACGGAGTTTCCTCAGGAAATTTACGACCTGGCGGACTCGCTCGAAATCCTCGACCTGAGCGGCAATCAACTCGAAACGCTGCCAGCGGATCTCCATCGGCTTACTCGCTTGCGGATACTGTTCTGTTCGGACAACCGCTTCACCGAACTGCCTGAATGCCTGGGCCGTTGCAGCGCATTGACCATGGTCGGCTTCAAGGCCAACCGCATCGAGCGCGTCACGGGCGCAGCCTTGCCGCCGCTGCTGCGCTGGTTGATCTTGACCGACAATTGCGTCAGCCAGCTGCCGGATGAGCTGGGCCGGCGTCCCCATCTGCAGAAATTGATGCTGGCCGGTAATCGCCTGCGGCAATTGCCGCCGAGCCTGGCCCGGTGTCATCGCCTCGAATTGCTGCGTGTTTGCGCCAATCAACTGACCGAACTGCCCTCCTGGCTGCTGGAAATGCCGAGCCTCAGTTGGCTGGCCTACGCCGGCAATCCATTGCAAGCGCAAGGCGATACCCAGGCGCTGCATGCCGCCACGCCGATCGATTGGTCGCAGTTGAGCTTGCAGCGTTCATTGGGCGAAGGGGCTTCGGGCGTGATCTACCATGCACTTTGGCAACCGCCCGGCAAGGCCAGGCGCGACGTCGCGGTCAAGCTCTACAAAGGCCAGATGACCAGCGATGGCTCGCCATTGCATGAAATGCACGCGTGCATCACCGCCGGCAAGCATCCGAACCTGATCGAGGTGCTGGGTCAGGCCAACGGCCACCCAGAGCAACAGGCCGGGCTGGTGATGGCCCTGATCGGGCCCGATTACCGCAACCTGGCCGGGCTGCCGAGCCTGGAATCCTGTACCCGCGACGTGTATGCCGATGAACTGCGCCTGAGCGCCGATGTGGCCTTGCGCATCGCCCGGGGTATTGCCGGCGTGGCGTGCCACTTGCACCGACAAGGCCTTACCCATGGAGACCTGTACGGCCACAACATCCTCTTCAATGACCAAGGCGATTGCCTGCTGGGGGATTTTGGCGCGGCGTCTTTCCACGCCACGGTCGAAAAAGACAGGCAAACACGGGCGTTGCAGCGCATCGAGGTGCGGGCCTTCGGGATTCTGTTGGGGGAATTGCTGGCGCGGATCGAACCGGCGCTCGGTAACGAGGATCTTTCACGACTGAAAGACCTCGAGGCGCGGTGCTGCCAGCCGGATGTACTGGCGCGGCCGGGGTTTGACGAGATTGAAGAATTGCTGCGAGTGGTGAAGGAGCTCGCTCCCTCACCACAGTGACTTTGGCTTAGCCCGCCAGACCGACAAACATATCCTGCACGTCGTCGTGGTTGTCGAGGCCTTCGAGGAACGCCTCGACTTCCGCCATCTGCTCATCGGTCAGGCCGCTGACTGGGTTTTTCGGCTGATAGCCCAATTTGGCGGACAACACCGTGAAGCCTTGCTCCGGCAACGCCTTTTGCACGGCGTCCAGGTCGCCAGGCTCGGTGATGAACAGCGTCGCACCGTCCTCGCCCGGTTCGAAATCCTGGGCCCCGGCCTCGATGGCGGCCATTTCCGGATCAGCGTCGGGGCTGTCCGGGGCGGCTTCGATCATGCCCACGTGGTTGAAATCCCAGGCCACCGAACCCGAGGCACCCAGTTGGCCCTTGCGGAACGCAACGCGAATCTCCGCGACGGTACGGTTGATGTTGTCGGTCACGCACTCAACGATCAGCGGCACCTGATGGGGTGCGAACCCTTCGTAGGTGACACGATGGTATTGCACGGTTTCGCCGAGCTGGCCGGAGCCCTTCTTGATCGCGCGCTCCAGGGTCTCGCGGGGCATCGAAGCTTTTTTTGCCTGCTCGACCACCAGCCGCAGGTGCGCGTTGGTGGCGACATCAGCACCGTTGCGCGCGGCAATGGTGATTTCCTTCACCAATTTGCCGAAGATCTTGCCCTTGGCGTTGGCAGCCGCTTCTTTGTGTTTAACCTTCCACTGTGCGCCCATTACTCACTCTCTTGTCTGACGCGCCGAGACACCTGGCCGGCGCTGTGGCGCAAGTTTATACGGCCTAAACCGGCTGATCGACCAAAAAATCGCTGCCTCCAATCGACATTTTCACAACGTGTTGTAGGGGGTTTCCGAAATAGCGATTCGGGCACAGCGCTGCGCGCCGGGGTTTCGTACCCTTGCACTCTTATCCTTCAGCCAGCATGGGCCGCAATGCGCAACGATTCGGAACACCCTTTCAGCCTGACGATCCTTCAAAGCGACCTGCGCCTGCAAGTGCTGCGGCTCAATGGCCGTGAGGCCCTGAACCAGCCTTACCGCTTCGACCTTGACCTGATCGGCCTGGCGCCGCCGGTCAGCCCCGACAGTCTGCTGGGGCAGGCAGCTTTCCTACGCCTTGATGGCGAGTCGGGCGTACATGGGGTTGTGCATTATGTCAGCCTGACCGCCGACACCATGCGCCGCGTGGGCTATCGCTTGACGCTGGTCCCTCATCTGCAGCAATTGGAACAAGGGCCACGACGGCGGGTTTTTCATCGGCTCAACGTTGTCCAGATCCTGCAGTGCCTGCTGGAAGGTAACGCCGTGCCTCCCGACAGCTATCGTTTCGAGCTGCCGCACGGGCAGTATCCGACTCGCCCGTTCTGCATTCAATATGAAGAAAGCGACTTGGATATGCTGCAGCGGTTATGCGAAGAGGAAGGCATTCACTATCACTTCGAACACGCGCCCCAGGGCCACGTCGCCGTATTCGCGGAAGACCCAAAGAGCTTCCCGGCACAGCCGGTCGAACTGGTCATGCGCCAGGATGCGGACAGGCACCCGACAATCAGGCGGCTATACCAGCGCCATCATTCGATCATCGCCAGACCGCCCGTCGGCCACAACGACCGAGGGGCGACACTCCCGCCTGGAAGCGCGGCCCCAGAAAAAATGCGTGAAGATCCGGCACAGGCTTACCGCTACCAGGCGGGTCGCCGCAGCCTTGAACGGTTGCGCTATCGGCATCGGGAAATCCATGGCCACGCCACAGAACCAGCCCTGCGCAGCGGTCACATCGCGCAGATCTGCAATCACCCGGTGTCGTCCTTCAATGATCAATGGCTGATCACCGAGGTCCAGCACCGAGGAAGGCAATTTTCCATACTAGAAGCGAACCCGCCGGCCACGCCGCAACCGCGGCATTATCGCAACCGGTTTTGCGCCATCCCTTGGTCCACGGTGTTCCGCCCGGCGCTCAAGCATCCCAAGCCATGTATCGCCGGTTACCACGTCGCCTACGTGTTCGGCCCGCCCGGCCAGCAAGCCAGGCCTAACGAGCAGGGTAAAGTCGAGGTCAGCCTCTGGAGCCCGGAAGAAGAACCGATCACGTTGCCCCTGTCTTGGCCGATGCCCGATGACCGTCCCCCATTGATTGCCGGCAGCGAAGTGCTGGTCAGCTTCATCGAGGGCGACCCAGACCGTCCAGTATTGTGTGCAGGATTGGTGGGCCCGGCCGTGGACAGCGATGGCCCTCCGTCTGCCCCCCCGCCTGAGCCAGGCGACAAAGATGTCGGGCTGCTGTTCAACTGGCTCTTGAACCCCCCGGACATCTCACCATGATCCTTTCCTAACCCAATTGCGGCTCGTCGATGCGCACTTTTCATTCAAAGTTTTCTTTCCGATAAAAAATGCCGCAACTCCATGGAGATTGCGGCAATAGTTCACGGCATTTCCAATCGAACGTTTCATACATTAACAACTGAACAATACAAATCTTCAGTTCTTTTTGTTCCCGTCCATGTCAAACCATTCGCCATCGGGAAATAGCACACTCCCATCCGGAAATTGAATCTGTCCATCGGCAAATACTACACGCCCATCAAGGTATACCAACGTGCCGTCGCCATATTGAATAGTTCCATCGGGACGCGTGACCGATTCACCTTCGACATCCACCACACTGCCATCGGCCAGCGAGACTGTCCCATCGTTATTCGGGGTACTCCCGGGTGATTTTGCCAGGTTTACGAACGCCAGGGGATCGATACCCACGTTCAAGGTGGGCCACGGAATGGATGCCCACGCCGGGGTGGGTTTAGTGGACGGACCGGGTGTCGTCGCTGGTGTCGGATTGGGTTTTGGCGTTGGTTTAGGTGTTGGCTTGGGCGCTGGTTTGGGTGCCGGCTTTGGGGTGGGCTTTGGTATTGGCTTGGGTGCGGGCTTGAGGGCCGGGCCAGGCTTGGCCGCCGGTTTTGAAACAAGGCCAGGCTTGGCCGTCGGCCTCGGGCGCAGCGGTTTCGCCATCTGCCGGTTAATGACAGCGTGTTGTGCGTTGTTGCCATTGAACGTATCCATGTTCTACTCCTCGTTTTATAAATACGGCCCGGCCGATCCAGGCTCGCTTATTTATAAATCCAAAAACATTGAGGCAACGATAGAGAACTTGAAAAGACCGTACAAACGAAAAAGATCATATAAATATGACCGGGCAAGTATTTCAGAATCTCGACCGCACAACAGCAGACCTGCAAACTTCAACCAGAGCTGAACAACAATGTTGGAGATCGTAGGAAAGAGCGAGCATTGATTGCTATACATGATCTTATTGATGGCTCACTGAAACCCCCGACGCCCCTGCAAGCCACCCGTATGAACGAAGATCAACCGAGTACCCGGCTCAAAGGCGCCGGCCTCGACCTGAGCCTTTAGCAACATCAACGCCTTGCCGGTGTAGAGCGGCTCCAGCTCGATGGCCTGGGTGGTTTCTATGAACGTGGAGAGATCAGCATCAACCTGGCCGAAACCACCACGGCTGCCGTCGAGCAGCTCGTAGAGCGGGTCGGCAAGCCCTGCCGCCCTCACGATGTTTTCCACGTTCTGGCTGACGCCATGGCCTTGGGGCACCGCCAGGACGCCATGCACCTTGCGCTGGCCGGCTTCAGCCAGCACCAGGCCCGCCAGCGACGTTCCGGTGCCGCAGGCCAGCCACCAGCCGTGATAGTCCGCCCAGCCCAACGCCGCCAGTTGATCACGGGCACAGGCGACCCAGCTCATGCAGCCTTGCGCGCCGGGCAGGCCTGCCCCCCCTTCCGGCACCGCCCAGAGTTCAGGGTATTGCGACCGCCAGGGTGTCCAGAAACCATCGTCATGACGCCTGCGGTATCCCTCGTAACCCAACCAGTGCAGCGTCATGCCGAACGCTTTCAAGTCGAGCACCGTGGGCGTATCCAGGGGATGACCGCGCAGCAGTCCGACCGTCGCGAACCCAAAGCGCCGGCCCGCTGCGGCAAGTGCGTGCAGGTGGTTGGAATGAGCGCCGCCCAGGCTCATCACACCTGCAGCACCGGCCCGATGAGCTGCGCGCAGGTGGTGAAGCAACTTGAACCATTTGTTCCCGCTGATCAGCGGATCGATCCGGTCCAGGCGCAGCACTGCCACCTCGACGCCGGACCGGGCGAGCCAGTCCAGATGAAGGGGTTCGAGGCGAGGTTGAGGGTGCCAGTCGAGAGCGGGAAGTAGCATGGCGGCGAGTCGGGTGGAAAACAGGCCGGCATATTAACAGCTGGTTGCAAACGTCCTGACATCGAAAAAACGGTGGCAGCGAGCTTGCTCGCGATAACGGTGGGTCAGCCAAACATTTCTGAAACTGACTGACCGCCATCACGAGCAGGCTCGCTCCCACAGAGGACTTGCGCCTTACAACTGCGCCGCCAGTCGCGAGCCTTGGTTGATCGCGCGCTTGGCATCCAACTCCGCCGCCACGTCGGCGCCGCCGATAAGGTGGACGGTCTGGCCGGCCGCTTCCAAGCCCTCCTGCAACTCGCGCAGCGGATCCTGGCCGGCGCAGATAACCACGTTGTCCACCGCCAGCACTTGCGGCTCGCCCGTTTCGCCGATGCGAATGTGCAGGCCCTGATCGTCGATCTTCAGGTACTCGACGCTGTTGAGCATCTGCACCTGCTTGTTTTTCAAGCCTGTGCGATGAATCCAGCCGGTGGTCTTGCCCAGACCGTCGCCGACCTTGGACTTCTTGCGCTGCAACAGGAACACCTGCCGGGCCGGCGCATGAGGTTGCGCCTTGACCCCGGCCACGCCGCCGCGCGCCTCGAGGTGGGTATCGATCCCCCACTCCTTCCAGAACGCTTCGCGGTCCTGGCTGGTGGCAACCCCCTGGTGTACGAGGAATTCCGACACGTCAAAGCCGATCCCACCTGCACCGATCACCGCGACGCTACGCCCTACCGGCTTACGCTCGAGGATCACGTCCAGGTAACTCAGCACCTTGGGATGATCCACGCCCGGGATGGCCGGCACTCGCGGTGCGATGCCGGTCGCCAGGATAATTTCATCGAAACCGCCGGCCACCAACTGCGCGACGTCCACCCGGGTATCGAGGCACAGCTCGACGTGGCTCGTCTGCAACTTGCGCTTGAAATAACGCAATGTTTCGAAAAACTCCTCCTTGCCGGGCACACGCTTGGCGATGTTGAACTGCCCGCCGATTTCACTGGCCGAATCGAACAGCGTCACCTGATGGCCGCGCTCGGCCGCCACGGTGGCGGCGGACAACCCGGCAGGACCGGCGCCCACCACGGCGATTTTTTTCACCTGGGTCACTGGCAGGTAGTTGAGCTCGGTCTCATGGCACGCTCGCGGATTCACCAGGCAACTGGTGAGCTTGCCACCGAACGTATGGTCCAGGCAGGCCTGGTTGCAGCCGATACAGGTATTGATTTCATCCGCCCGGCCAGCGGCTGCCTTGTTGACGAACTCCGGGTCAGCGAGGAAAGGCCGAGCCATGGACACCATGTCGGCGTCGCCCTCGGCCAGGATCTGCTCAGCGACCTCAGGCGTATTGATGCGGTTGGTGGTGATCAACGGAATGCTCACCGAACCGCGCAGCTTGGCGGTGACTTTACTGAACGCTGCCCTTGGAACCTTGGTGGCGATGGTGGGAATACGCGCTTCATGCCAACCGATACCCGTGTTGATGATCGTCGCACCGGCCTGCTCGATGGCCTTGGCCAGTTGGACGATCTCTTCCCAGGTGCTGCCCCCTTCCACCAGATCGAGCATCGACAGACGGAAGATGATGATGAAATTCGGGCCGACCGCCTCGCGCACCCGACGCACGATGTCCACTGGGAGGCGCATGCGATTTTCGTAACTGCCCCCCCAACGGTCGGTACGGTGGTTGGTGTGGGCCGCCAGAAACTGGTTAATGAAATAGCCTTCCGAGCCCATGATTTCGACACCGTCGTACTCGGCCTTCTGGGCCAGCAACGAACAAGTCACAAAATCGCTGATCTGTTTCTCGATGCCCTCTTCGTCCAGTTCCTTGGGCTTGAACGGGTTGATCGGCGCTTGGATCGCGCTCGGTGCCACCTGCTTGGGGCTATAGGCATAGCGTCCGGCATGGAGGATCTGCATGCAGATCTTGCCGCCGGCTTCATGCACCGCCCGGGTGACGATCTGGTGCTTGAGGGCTTCCTCCTCGGTGGTCAGCTTGGCCGCACCGGAGTAAACGCCACCCTCATCGTTAGGACCGATTCCCCCGGTGACCATCAGGCCCACGCCGCCACGGGCGCGCTCGGCAAAATAGGCCGCCATGCGCTCGAAGCCACCGGGCTTTTCTTCAAGACCGGTGTGCATCGACCCCATCAGGGTACGGTTGCGCAGCGTGGTAAAGCCAAGGTCCAGCGGGGCCAGCAAATGCGGGTAATGAGGGGCGGTCATCGGTTACTCCACTACGGGCGATCACGGAAAATGCGGAAGCTCTATGGCCTCCGTCAGTCATGGGTAACAGCCTAAGAGTCGGGATGGGGTCGCTCAATGACCGAAACTGACAAGTTGATGATCCAAATGCACAGGACAATCGGCTCGCCTAGACTTCCCACATCCTCCTCACACCGCTGTGCGCCCTTTCGCTAATCCTTTGTTTTACCGTACCCTGCCAGGTGTCCTGGTGAAAAATCACGAACCTGTAAGCGACCATTGACTGTCCCCATGCGCAAATTTCTGTACCTGCTGTTCTCACTGGCCTTGATGGCCGCCGTTATCACTTACGCACTGTGGACAGCGGACCGTCCAGTCGGCCATTACCTTTCAGACCTGCGCATCAACCTGGCGGTCGACCAGGGCACGCCCTCTGATCGCGGCAACTTGCTCGGCATCCAGCCCGAGCTTTTCCCCACCGACTACCAGAGCCCCCAGCGCCTGCGTCGCAAGCTGGCCGCCTATCTGCAAGCGGCGCGCGACCAAGGGTTTCTCAACGACAAAACCATCGTGGTCCTGCCCGAGCACATCGGCACTTGGCTGATGGTCAGCGGCGAAAAGGACGAGGTGTATCAAGCCAGTACATTGAAGCAAGCCATGCATTGGCTCGCCGCCAGCAATCCGCTGGCTTTTATTCGCGCCCTGGCAAGCGCCAAGGGCAGCAGCCGCCTGGACGATGCCTACCTGCGGATGAAAGCGGACACCATGGCCCGGGATTACCAGACGCTGTTTGGGGGCCTGGCCAAGGAATTCGGCGTGACCCTGGTGGCCGGCTCCATCGTGCTGCCCGAACCCAGTGTCAGCGAAGGCGAGCTGAAGATCAGTGGCGGCGCGCTGTACAACACCAGCCTGGTGTTCGGCCCCGATGGTCGTCCGATCGGCCAACCCCTGCGTCAACGTCATCCGATATTCGACCAACAAGACGTGCTCGGGGCAGAAGAAACCCAGGCTACCCCGGTCATCGACACGCCGGCCGGTCGCCTCGGCGTACTGATCGGCAGTGACAGTTGGTATCCGCTCCATTATCGGCAACTCGACGAGCAGGACGTGCAATTGATTGCCGTACCCGCCTTTGTGGTTGGCCGCGATTCGTGGAATAAACCCTGGGCAGGCTACAAAGGCCTGTCCACGCCAAGCGAAGTGAGCCTCAAGCCCGGCGAGATAACCGAAGGCCAGGCATGGCGTCGCCTGACATTGACCAGCCAGTTGCCGGTCAGCCAGGCCCTGGGGGGCGTCAGCGTGTTTCTACGCGGCCAGTTCTGGGACACCGGCAGTGCCGGCCAGAGTTTCATCAGCCATGGCGGCCAGCAGTTCCCCGATGGCGAAGCCCGTGGCGCTCGCCTGTTGAACCTCTGGTTGTGAGCATGAAGCCACAGCCGATGCGCCTGGGCGACTTGTCCGTGGGTTTCGTCCATAGCCTTGCCGACGCAATTGCCAGCCACGGGAGGGATCCGCTGCCGTTGCTCGAACAATACGGCCTTGATCCTGCACGCCTGGCCGAACCCAGGGCGCGGCTGTCGATTCCGCGCTACATGCGCCTGGGCCACGCCGCGATCCAATTGACAGAGGATCCGGCACTGGGCTTGCGCATGGGTCAGCTCAGCCGCTTGAGCCAGGCCGGGCTCGCCGGCGTGACTGCCGCCCAGGCGCCCACCGTACGGGAAGCTGCCCGCTGCATGATCCGCTTCGAGCCGCTGTACGGTTCCAATTATCGCGGACAATCAAGCTTCTACGAGGACGCCCGAGGCGCCTGGCTGCGGTTCTATTCCATCAGCCCCTATAACGCCTATAACCGCTTCGTCGTGGATTCGATCATTGCCGGCTGGCTCAAGCAGTTGTCCAGTGTGAGCGAAATCGGGCTGCAAGCCGAACGCATCGACATCGAATTCGAGGAGCCGGAGTATGGGCAGGCCTATCAGATACTTGGCGACTGCCCGATGCAGTTCGGCGCCGAACAGAACCAGCTGCGCCTGGGCCTGGATAGCCTCGCACAGCGCAATCCTCAACACTGTCCCAGTACCTGGCGGCACCTGCTCCAATTATGCGAACGGGAACTGGAGCAACTGACACGCACGCGAACCTTGCGTGAACGTATCATCCAGCTGCTGGGTCCGCTGCTCAGTGGTGGGCGGGAGCCGGATCTAGAAGAAGTGGCGATGCGCCTGAAACTACCGACCTGGACGTTGCGCCGCAAACTGGCGGAGGAAGGTACGCAGTTCAGGGCGATCCTCAACGAGACCCGTCGAGACTTGGCCATGACGTACATTCGCGACACGGAGCTGGCGTTCGGCGAGATCGCCTACTTGCTGGGGTTCGCCTCGGCGGAAGCCTTTCAACGTGCCTTTAAGCGCTGGAACAACCAAACGCCCGGAGACTTTCGTCGCAGCCGCAAGGGGACATGAACCCGATACCCAGCGCCCAGGCTCCGTCGTGTCTCGTCGCCTCTAACTGGCCTCTAGCTGCCTGCAGACATGCCCCTAAAGCTCAGTCGCATCCTCGGCTGGCTCCAGCGGGTCCAGCTCATAGGCCTGATATTCCAGCAGCTCTTCCTGATAATCATCCATTGCGCGTCCTTCCCAATCGTTGAACCGAAGCCTGATGGCTTGGAATCAGCATAAAGCTGCTTTGTGAATAAAACATGAAGCCACAGCCTCATGAATTAAACGTAGCACAGCATTGGGGATTTAAAGCCAAGACATGTAGCAAGGAATGACAGCCCTTGCTACAGCTGCTCAGGAGGCCGGCAGGGGTTGGATTGGCTCGGTCGGTGCAGGCAAGGAGCTGGCCGGCGGCGGTGTGATGGTGTCCGACGAAGAAGGCGCGTAGGACTCCGGCTCGCTGGGTGCGATCGGCGCGGGCTCGACTGGCGGCGCGACCGGCTCCGATGCGGCGGGGGCCGGCTCGACCGGCATGATGGGTGCCGGGGCCGGCGCTGGTTCCGCTGCAGGCGCTTGCAAGGCCCCAGGGGCGGGTGCGGGAGCCGACGCGGGAGCCAAGGCTGCCGGTTCGGCCTTGGGTTCCGGAACGCCAAGCTCCGCTTTTGGCTTATCGGCATTCTCCACGGCTTTCTTGGCTTCCGGTGGCAGGAACACCTCCACCAGCGCGAAGAAGCGCTCATAAAACTTGGCCGCCGATACGGTTTCACTGGCGACCTTGACCATGGAATCATCCGAAGAACCGATCGGCATCGAGACCGATCCCAACACGCCCACGCCCAGGCTGGCGGAGTTGTTGATTTTCTTCAGGGCGTAGCGGTCCTGCAAGGCGTTGGCGAACATGGTGGCGCGATGGCCGGGACCGCCATCCTCGGCGCAGACCAGGTTGAAGCTGATCTCCATATGGGTATCGCCAGTCTGCTGGAAACTCTTGTGGCCGCTGATCAGCTTCGGATCGCTGCTGGTGATGATGTAGCCCTGGCTGAGCAACGCCCGGCGCCCTGCTTCGCAGGTCGCCACATCAGTCACCGGATAGGTACGCGAGAACGTACCCGAATCATCAAAGTTCTCGTGCTCGTAGATGGCGGCCTTCTTGGAGGAGCAGCCGGCCGCGACAGCCAGCAGCAATGCCAGCCCAACGGTGCGCATGTGAAATGATTTGAACATTGAGCATCCTGGGTAAAACAATCCGGCGCGTATTGTGCAACAGAACGCGACCGCAGCTTGGGTAATCGTGTCTCAAAGGCGGTACAAGTCTACGGGGGCTTGCGGGCAGGAAAAAGACCAAGTTCGACGAATCGACGAACATCCCCGTCAACCGCAATACGCAGATACAAAAAGACCCCGGCTTTTCGGCCGGGGTCCATGGCTAACGCATCAATGCACTCAGAAGCGCTTGATGTCCGCCTCGCTTTCCAACTGTTTGCGGTAAGCCGCAAAATCCTGCTGACCGACACGGGACGCCAGGTAGCGACGGTACTCGGCCTTTTCTTCCTCGGTCGGTGCCGCACCTTCGTTGACGCCGTTCAGGCGCAAGACCGTCACGCTGCCGTCAGGCAGGGTCACGCTGGCGAACGTCGGCTTGTCCTTGGTCTGCGGCTTGGACATGCGGAACAGCGCCTGCAGCACGGCAGGATCGACGCCTTCCTGGCTGCGAGTCGCCGCTTCTACAGCTTTCCACGCCTGGCCATTGACCGGCTTGTCCAGGGCAACCTTGCCATCGCGCAGGCTGGCGATCAGCTCATCGGCCTGGGTCTTGGCACCTGCGCTGGCATGTTCCTTGGACAATTGAGCGCGTATCGGACCGGCCACGCTTTCCAGCGGCATTTGCGCAGGCTTGCGGTGTTCCTTGGCACGCAGCACCACGACCGTTTCCGGGTCCAGCTCGATGGCCGTGCTGTTGGCACCCTCTTCCAGCACTTCCGGGCTGAACGCAGCAGTGATCACGGCGCGGTTGGCCGCAATTCCTTCACCGCCTTCGCGACCAAACGGTGCCGACGTGTGCACGGTCAGCTTGAGGTCCTGGGCAGGCTGCGCCAAGTCCGAGGCTTCGAACGAAGCGTCTTCCAATTGCTTGGTCGCCTCGACGAAACGCTGCTCGACCTGCTGAGCCTTCAGCTCGCGAGTCAGCTTGTCCTTCAGGCTCGCAAAGGTCGGCACCTCAGGGGCTTCAACACCCAGCAGCTTGATCAGATGCAGGCCAAAGTCGGTTCGCACCGGTGCCGAAACCTGGTCCTTGTTCAGGGCGTACAGCGCCTTTTCGAACTCCGGATCGTAGACCCCTGGCCCCGCAAAGCCCAGATCGCCGCCATTGTTCGCCGAGCCTGGATCCTGGGAATATTCCTTCGCCAAGGCTTCAAACGACTCGCCTTTGGCCAGGCGCGCCTGGACTTCCTCGATCTTCGCCTTGGCCTGGGCTTCGGTGACCTTATCGTTGACTTCGATAAGGATGTGCGCCGCGCGACGCTGTTCGGACAAGTTGGCGATTTCTTTCTGATACGCCGCTTGCAGGTCCTCATCCTTGACGCTGACCTGGTCGAAGAAAGAGGCTTTCTTCAGCTCAACGTAGTCAATGACCACCTGGTCGGGTGTCATGAATTCCTTGGCGTGCTGATCATAGTAGGCCTTGACCTCGTCATCGGTCAGCTTCACGGTCGATGGATCTGCCTTGATGGTAAGGGTAGCGAAGTCACGGGTCTGCTTTTCCAGACGGGCAAACGCCAGCACCTGGGCATCGGTGACAAATCCGCTGCCAGCCAGGCCGGCGCGTAGCTGGCCGATCAGCATTTCCTGCGCCAGCATCTGGCGGAACTGCAGGCGACCGTAACCCAACTGGCGTATGACCTGGTCGAAACGCTCGGGGCTGAACTTGCCATCGACCTGGAACTCAGGCGTTTGCAGGATCACTTGATCCAGCGCGGCTTCGGAAAAAGCGAAATCCGCATCATGGGCGCCTTGTAGCAACAACTTGCGATCGATCAGGCCCTTGAGAGCCGAGTCGCGCAACATCTTTTCGTCCAGCAAGGAAGCATCGAAATCCTTGCCCAACTGTTGCATCAGCTGACGGCGTTGCATGTCGACCGCTTGGCTCAGCTCGTTCTGGCTGATCTCCTCGCCGTTGACCTTGGCCGCTTCATTAGTGTTCGAGGTGGCCTGAAAAATGGCTTCGAAACCGGTCAACGCCATCAATGCGACGATGATCCCGATGATGGTCTTGGCAATCCAGCCTTGTGAATTGTCCCTGATATTCTGCAGCATGCGTCCCCCAGAAACGGTTGAACTTCAAATTTAGGCAACCGTGGAGCGTGGGTAGAATCCGGATAGAAGAAAGGCGCATCCGAGGATGCGCCTTCTCGTAACTGGCGGAGCGGACCGGGCTCGAACCCGCGAGCCTCGGCGTGACAGCCCGGATGTTACCGGACGCATTACCGCTCCGCTGCCAAGCCAGGCATGACCCCGACCCGGATAAACTCAGTGAAACCTTAGTTAACGGCTTCTTTCAGCGCTTTACCAGCCTTGAAGCCAGGCTTTTTGGCAGCCGGGATCTCCAGGGTCTTGCCGGTCTGCGGGTTGCGACCGGTGCGAGCTGGACGATCAGTCACGGAGAAGGTACCGAAACCAACCAGAACAACGGAGTCGCCGGCCTTGAGAGCGCCAGTGACGGATTCGATTACAGCGTCCAGCGCACGGCCAGCAGCAGCTTTCGGGATATCAGCGGATGCAGCGATAGCATCAATCAGTTCCGACTTGTTCACTCTAAGTCCCCTTATATCTATTTGAGATGATTCTAAGTTTTTTTGGTGAAAGCAAAAACGAGTGCTGAATGGCCTGCAGACACTTAAGAGCCGCTTTATAACAAGGGCTCTAAAAAACTGTCAAGGAAGCCCCCCAGGCAAATGCGTATTAATGCGTGCTAATTCTTTCCTTAGAGTCAGACTCTCGCTTTTCTTCCTTCGCGACAATCTCCGGAGCCACATCCGGCAAGGGCTCCGGCGCGTATTGCAGCGCAATTTGCAGGACTTCGTCAATCCATTTAACCGGTTTGATCTGAAGATCCTGCTTAATGTTGTCAGGAATTTCCTTCAGATCGCGCACGTTCTCTTCGGGAATGATCACAATCTTGATCCCACCCCGGTGAGCCGCCAGCAGTTTTTCCTTCAAGCCGCCAATTGCCAGGACCTGACCGCGCAGGGTGATTTCACCCGTCATCGCAACATCGGCACGCACCGGAATGCCGGTAAGCGCGGAAACCAAGGCGGTGCACATGCCCACGCCGGCACTCGGTCCGTCCTTGGGCGTTGCCCCCTCCGGCATGTGGATGTGGGTGTCGCGTTTCTCATGGAAATCCAGCGGGATGCCCAGGCTCCGCGCACGGCTGCGGACAACCGTCAGCGCAGCCGTGATCGATTCCACCATCACATCGCCCAGGGAACCGGTCTTGATCAACTGGCCTTTTCCGGGCACCACGGCGGCTTCGATCGTCAGCAATTCGCCACCCACCTGCGTCCACGCAAGGCCGGTCACCTGGCCAATCTGGTCCTGCTGTTCGGCAAGGCCGTAGCGGAATTTACGCACGCCCAGGAAGTGCTCCAGCAGGTCCGAAGTGACCTTGACCGCGAAGCGTTTTTCCAGGGCGTGTTCCTTCACGGCCTTGCGGCAAACCTTGGCAATCTGCCGCTCAAGGCCCCGCACACCCGCTTCGCGAGTGTAGTAGCGGATGATGTCGCGGATTGCTTCCTCGTCGAATTCCAGCTCGCCCTTCTTCAGGCCGTTGGCCTGGATCTGCTTGGGCGAAAGGTATTTGACGGCGATGTTGATCTTCTCGTCCTCGGTGTAGCCCGGCAGACGGATCACCTCCATCCGGTCCAGCAACGCTGGCGGGATGTTCATGGAGTTGGAGGTGCAGAGGAACATCACGTCCGACAAGTCGTAGTCGACTTCAAGGTAGTGATCGTTGAAGTTGTGATTCTGTTCGGGATCGAGGACCTCCAGCAACGCAGAAGCTGGGTCGCCGCGCATGTCGCTGCCCATCTTGTCGATTTCGTCCAAGAGGAACAGCGGGTTGCGCACGCCGACCTTTGTCATTTTTTGAATCAATCTTCCTGGCATCGAACCGATGTAGGTACGGCGATGACCACGGATTTCCGCCTCGTCGCGCACGCCGCCAAGGGCCATGCGTACGAACTTACGGTTAGTGGCGTGGGCAATCGACTCTGCCAGAGAGGTTTTACCCACCCCTGGAGGACCGACCAGGCACAACACCGGACCACGAATTTTCTTCACGCGCTTTTGCACAGCGAGGTATTCGAGGATGCGTTCCTTGACCTCTTCCAGACCGTAGTGGTCGGCATCGAGGATATCCTCGGCACGCGCCAGGTCCAGACGTACCTTGCTCTGGGCTTTCCATGGCACCTGGACCAGCCAATCAATGTAGGAGCGCACCACGGTGGCTTCCGCCGACATCGGCGACATCTGCTTGAGCTTGTTCAGTTCGGCCTGGGCCTTGGCAAGGGCATCCTTCGGCAGGCCGGCGGCATCGATGCGCTTCTTCAGCTCTTCGATTTCGTTGTGACCTTCGTCACCATCGCCGAGCTCTTTCTGAATGGCCTTCATCTGCTCGTTCAGGTAGTACTCGCGCTGGCTGCGCTCCATCTGTTTCTTGACGCGACCACGAATGCGCTTCTCAACCTGCAGCAGATCGATCTCGCCATCGAGCAATGCCAATACATGCTCGACACGGGCTGAGAGATCGATGATCTCGAGGATTTCCTGCTTCTGCTCGATCTTGAGGGCCATGTGAGCCGCCATCGTGTCGACCAGGCGTCCTGGCTCGTCGATGCTGTTAAGCGACGATAGCACCTCGGCAGGCACCTTCTTGCCCAGCTGAACGTACTGTTCGAACTGCGACAGCAGGCTGCGGACAAACACTTCGGACTCACGCTCTGGTGCATCGACTTCATCGATGAGCGAGACTTCGGCACGGCAGTGACCATCCACCTCGCTGAAACGCTCGACCGCCCCTCGCTGCTCGCCTTCAACCAGCACTTTTACCGTGCCATCGGGAAGCTTGAGCAACTGCAGGACCGTTGCAATCGTACCTACGCGATAAAGTGCGTCTTCGCCGGGATCATCGTCGGCAGGATTTCTCTGAGCGATCAGAAGAATCTGCTTATCACCCGTCATCGCGGCCTCGAGGGCTTCGATGGACTTCTCGCGCCCCACGAACAGCGGGATAACCATGTGCGGATATACCACGACATCGCGCAATGGCAGGAGAGGCAATTCGATGGTTGTCTTCATGATTTCGCCTCTACGGCGGCCATAAGGCCGTAAACAGATGGAAGTAAGCTTGAAACCAAGATGGGGGCAGCCTTCAAAAAAAACAAGCGCTAACACGTCTAAAACGCGCTAATAGCAAAGGGGCCCGAAGGCCCCTTCTTTTATTTCAACTGCGGGACACTCACGCGTCCGGCGCAGCCTTGGCAGCCGGCTCACTGTTTTCGTAGATATACAGTGGCTTGGACTTGCCTTCGATGACACTTTCGTCGATCACGACTTTGCTCACCTCGGATTGCGAGGGGATTTCATACATCGTATCGAGCAGCACACCTTCAAGAATCGAGCGCAACCCACGGGCACCGGTCTTGCGTTCCAGGGCTCGTTTGGCAACCGACTTCAGCGCGTCCGAACGGAACTCAAGGTCTACGCCTTCCATTTCGAACAGCTTGGCGTATTGCTTGGTCAGGGCGTTTTTCGGCTCGGTCAGAATCTGCATCAATGCTGCTTCATCCAACTCGTCCAGGGTCGCCAGGACCGGCAGACGACCGACGAATTCAGGGATCAGGCCGAACTTGACCAGATCGTCAGGCTCGACTTCACGCAGGGATTCACCGACCTTCTTGCCCTCTTCCTTGCTGCGGACTTCGGCGTTGAAACCGATGCCACCACGGGTCGAACGGTTCTGGATGACCTTTTCGAGGCCAGAGAACGCACCACCGCAGATGAACAGGATGTTACGGGTGTCGACCTGCAGGAACTCCTGCTGCGGATGCTTGCGACCACCCTGGGGCGGTACGGAAGCGACCGTGCCTTCGATCAACTTGAGCAAGGCCTGTTGCACGCCCTCGCCGGAAACATCCCGGGTAATGGACGGGTTATCTGACTTGCGGGAAATCTTGTCGATTTCATCGATGTAGACAATGCCCATCTGGGCCTTTTCCACGTCGTAGTCGCACTTCTGCAACAACTTCTGAATGATGTTCTCGACGTCCTCACCCACATAACCCGCCTCGGTGAGGGTGGTTGCGTCGGCGATGGTGAACGGAACGTTCAGCAAGCGGGCCAGGGTTTCTGCAAGCAGGGTCTTACCCGAGCCCGTAGGGCCGATCAGCAGGATGTTGCTCTTGCCGAGTTCGACCTCGTCATTCTTTTTGTCACGCTGGTTCAGGCGCTTGTAGTGGTTGTACACCGCTACGGCCAGTACCTTTTTCGCGCGTTCCTGACCGATAACATACTGGTCAAGGATGCCGCTGATTTCTTTAGGCGAAGGCAACTTATGCGCGCTGCTTTCGGCCTGGGCTTCCTGCACCTCCTCGCGGATGATGTCATTGCACAGGTCGACGCACTCGTCGCAAATGAAGACCGAGGGACCGGCAATCAATTTGCGTACTTCATGCTGGCTTTTGCCACAGAAGGAGCAATAAAGCAGTTTGCCGTTGTCCTCGCCGTTGCGGGTGTCAGTCATTCGATCGATCCAAATCCGATAGGCTTGCAACACAAGATGAAGGCAATTGCGGGCTTTTTCAAGCCCGCAGGCGGCCGGTCATCCCAACCACCTGCATTTTGAGCGGCTTAGGCAGGCATTTGACGCTTGTTGATCACAGAGTCGATCAGACCGTATTCGGCCGCACGCTCAGCGCTCATGAAGTTGTCACGCTCGGTGTCACGCTCAATGGTTTCGAGGCTTTGGCCGGTGTGATGGGCCAGCAACGAATTCAGGCGCGAGCGAATATGCAGAATTTCCTTGGCATGGATATCGATGTCCGACGCCTGGCCCTGGAAGCCGCCCAATGGCTGGTGGATCATCATGCGCGAGTTAGGCAGGCAGTGGCGCTTGCCCGCTGCGCCGCCGGCGAGCAGGAACGCACCCATGCTGCAGGCTTGGCCGATGCAGATGGTGGACACGTCAGGCTTGATGAACTGCATGGTGTCGTAGATCGACATGCCCGCAGTCACCGAACCGCCGGGAGAGTTGATGTACAGATGGATATCCTTGTCCGGGTTTTCCGCCTCAAGGAACAGCAACTGCGCCGCAACCAGGTTGGCCATGTAGTCTTCGACGGGGCCGATCAGGAAGATGACGCGCTCCTTGAGCAGGCGCGAATAGATGTCATAGGCACGTTCGCCACGGGCGGACTGCTCGATAACCATAGGGACCAGGCCGCCTGCGGCCTGGATGTCAGAGCTCTGCTGATAAAAAGAATTGCGGGACATGTCTCGCAGTCACTCCCAAATAGTTATGTCTTGAATACGCATAAGCCAGCGCGAAGGCTGGCTTATGGTGTGTATTTCTTACCGCAGAACCATCAATCGGCTTGTGGAGCTTCCACCGGCTTGACCGCTTCTTCGTAAGAGACCGCTTTGTCGGTCACGCTAGCTTTCTGCAGAACAGTATCCACAACTTGTTCTTCCAGCACAACCGAACGGACTTCGTTCAGCTGCTGCTCGTTCTTGTAGTACCAGGACACCACTTGCTCAGGCTCTTGGTAGGCCGAGGCCATTTCCTGGATCAGCTCGCGCACGCGGGCTTCGTCAGGCTTGAGTTCGAATTGCTTGACCACTTCGGCGACGATCAGGCCCAGTACCACGCGGCGCTTGGCCTGCTCTTCGAACAGCTCGGCCGGCAGTTGGTCTGGCTTGATGTTGCCGCCGAACTGTTGAACGGCCTGTACGCGCAGACGGTTCACTTCGTTATCCAGCAGGGCCTTTGGCACTTCGATCGGGTTGGAAGCCAGCAGGCCGTCCATGACCTGGTTCTTGACCTTGGACTTGATGGCCTGGCGCAGCTCACGCTCCATGTTCTTGCGAACTTCGGCGCGGAAACCTTCCAGGCCGGTTTCCTTGATGCCGAACTGAGCGAAGAATTCTTCGTTCAGCTCAGGCAGCTTCGGCTCGGAAACACTGTTGACGGTCACGGTGAACTCGGCGGCTTTGCCAGCCAGGTCCAGGTTCTGGTAGTCCTCGGGGAAGGTCACGTTCAGGACGCGCTCTTCACCGGCCTTGGCGCCAACCAGGCCGTCTTCGAAGCCTGGGATCATGCGACCCGAGCCCAGCACCAGCTGGGTAGCCTTGGCGGAACCGCCAGCGAATACTTCGCCGTCGACCTTGCCGACGAAATCGATGTTCAGCTGGTCTTCGTTCTGGGCGGCACGGTCGGTCGCTTCGAAGCGGGTGTTCTGCTTGCGCAGGATATCCAGCATCTTGTCCAGGTCGGCGTCCGAAACGTCGGCGCTCAGGCGCTCAACGGCAATGGATTCGAAACCGGCAACGGTGAACTCAGGGAACACTTCGAACGTGGCGACGAACTCGAGGTCCTTGCCTTTTTCCAGCACTTTAGGCTCGACGGAAGGAGCGCCAGCCGGGTTCAGCTTCTGCTCGACCACTGCTTCGTAGAAAGAAGACTGGATCACGTCGCCCACGGCTTCCTGGCGCGCATCAGCTTCGTAACGCTGACGGATCACGCTCATTGGCACTTTGCCTGGGCGGAAACCTGGGATTTTGGCCTTTTGGGCAGTCTGCTGCAGACGCTTGTTGACCTGAGTCTCGATACGCTCAGCTGGCACGGTGATGCTCATGCGGCGCTCAAGAGCAGAAGTATTTTCAACAGAAACTTGCATGGATATTCCTCGTTGCACAGACGTTGGCCGGGCGTTTCCGACCCCAGAATCAAGGGCATGCATTCTAGTAGGTCAAACTCAAGAAGTCACCCTACTGAAAACGCGCGGGAAACAGGCGCCGGGTTTAGAAGCGGAGCAATCAGTCATGCCCCGCCCGGTTTGCAAATAAAGTCGATCCTCGCCAGGGCTCTGCACGGCGCTTCTATATATAGAAGCGCCGCCCTCGAGCACTTGGCGTATGGCCTCCACGAAGAGACCGACGGACATGCCAAGCATCATCACGAAACACAATCGCGACGAATCGCCCTGTGTCCGCATGAAAAAAAACCGGACATGAGTCCGCGAATAAAACAAAAACGGCGCAGCCCTTTTCAGGTTCTGCGCCGTTCTCTGCTAATTAAATAGCGACTTGTATGGTGCGGACGGAGAGACTCGAACTCTCACACCTTGCGGCGCTGGAACCTAAATCCAGTGTGTCTACCAATTCCACCACATCCGCGTATCAAGCTTTTAAAGCAAAGGCGCCAGACTGTTAAATCTGGCGCCTTTCTAGAATATGGGGTGGACGATGGGGATCGAACCCACGACAACGGGAGTCACAATCCCGTGCTCTACCAACTGAGCTACGCCCACCATATTGCCTTGTTGCCTTACTTGTGCCAAAGCTGCCTAATGGCGCACCCGGCAGGACTCGAACCTGCGACCATCCGCTTAGAAGGCGGATGCTCTATCCAGCTGAGCTACGGGCGCCTTTTTAATCTGTATTCTTGGACGATTACAAACTAAGTGCTTTCAGTTTTACCGAGTTGAAACATCCAACTCCGCTCCACCTTCTTAACCAGTGCTAGGCTGTGCCCGACAAGTGCGACGAATGTTATAGACGGCCCGATAGGTCGTCAACTCTTTTTTAAAAAAAATTCATTTAATTAAAGGGGTTAGGGGAATTTACAGACCAAGCGCCTTTGCCCTCACGCCTCGGCATGCGAGAATGCGCTCTCTTTTTTTCCCCTCTCGATGGTTAACCACGCGCAATGACTGCACAACTTATCGACGGCAAATCGATCGCCGCCAGCCTGCGCCAGCAGATCGCCCAACGAGTCACCGAGCGCCGCCAGCAAGGCCTGCGCACGCCCGGCCTTGCGGTGATCCTGGTCGGCAGCGATCCTGCCTCTCAGGTTTATGTCTCGCACAAGCGTAAAGACTGTGAAGAGGTCGGCTTCCTTTCCCAGGCCTACGACCTGCCTTCCGAAACCACTCAGCAAGCGCTGGCCGATCTGATCGACCGCCTGAACGACGATCCGAACATCGACGGTGTTCTGCTCCAGTTGCCGCTGCCTGAACACCTGGACGCCTCCAAGCTTTTGGAACGTATCCGTCCGGACAAAGACGTCGACGGTTTCCACCCTTATAACGTCGGCCGCCTCGCCCAACGCATTCCATTGCTGCGCCCCTGCACGCCCAAGGGCATCATGACCTTGCTGGAAAGCACCGGGGTGGATCTTTACGGGCTCGATGCCGTGGTCGTGGGCGCCTCCAACATCGTCGGTCGCCCAATGGCGATGGAATTACTGTTGGCTGGCTGCACCGTCACCGTGACCCACCGCTTCACCAAGGACCTGGCCGGCCACGTCGGCCGTGCCGATCTGGTGGTGGTTGCCGCCGGCAAGCCTGGCCTGGTCAAAGGCGAATGGATCAAGGAAGGCGCCATCGTGATCGACGTGGGCATCAACCGCCAGGACGACGGCAAACTGGTAGGCGATGTGACCTACGAGACCGCCCTGCCCCGCGCCGGTTGGATCACACCGGTTCCCGGTGGCGTCGGCCCGATGACCCGTGCCTGCCTGTTGGAAAACACGCTGTACGCGGCCGAGACGCTTCATAGCTGATAAAGGCCTCGACGCAACCTGTGGGAGCGAGCTCGCTCGTGATAGCGGTGGACCAGCCAGCATATCCGTTGACTGAAACCTACCTATCGCGAGCAAGCTCGCTCCCACAGTGTTTTCAGCTGCCAACATCCGATCCAACCCGTGACGCTCGAATTACATTTTTTTCAGATTCGATTCGCCAGAATCCCCGTCCATTAAACTTTATTTATTCAAGCGTCCCGGTGGCAGCGGCATATGGCGCTGTCATCGCCCATACTCATAAAATGCGGCGCTTTTTCAACACGCCCCGCTCAACGGCACCCTTAACTCAATCGAGTCTACTCGCGTGAAAATCCGTCTTTCGATCATCAGTCTGTTTTTCGCCTTTACAGGGACTTTCATCGCGCACAACGTCAGTGCCCAGGAAACCATCGCTGCTCCACGGGACACTTCCAAACTGCAAGTCGCATCCGGCAGCGCCATCCTGTTGGACTTGCAGACCGACAAGGTGGTGTATTCCAGCAGTCCGGATGTCGTGGTGCCGATTGCATCGGTAACCAAGTTGATGACCGGCCTGATCGTGCTGGACGCCAAGCAGAACCTGGATGAATACATTTCCATGACCATCGCGAACACACCGGAAATGAAAGGCGTGTTTTCCAGGGTCAAGCTCAACAGCGAACTGTCCCGCCGGGATACGTTGCTGATCGCATTGATGTCGTCGGAGAATCGAGCCGCCGCCAGCCTTGCCCATCATTACCCAGGCGGTTATGCGGCGTTCATCGCGGCGATGAACGCCAAGGCCAAGGCCCTGGGCATGACCAGCACCCATTACGTCGAACCCACCGGCCTGTCAATCCACAACGTGTCGACGGCCCGGGACCTGACGAAGCTGCTGATCGCCGCGCGCAAATACCCCTTGCTGAGTGAGCTGAGCACCACCAAGGAAAAGACTGTAACGTTCCGCAAACCGGTCTACAGCCTGGGCTTTCGCAACACCGATCACCTGGTGCACAAGGCCAATTGGGATATTCAACTGACCAAGACCGGCTTCACCAATCAGGCGGGTCACTGCCTCGTATTGGTGACCAAGATGGGCAATCGTCCGATGGCACTGGTCATCCTCGATGCGTTTGGCAAATACACCCACTTTGCCGACGCAAGCCGCATCCGTAGCTGGGTCGAGACCGGCAAAAGCGCCAGCGTCCCGGCTGTGGCCTTGCAATACAAAGCCGCTAAGAACCTCAAGAGTCGCCAGAGCGGTGTGGTGGAAGCGTCTAAATAAGGCGCGATACATCACACATGAATAGCCCCGACTCGTCGGGGCTATTTGCATTCAGGGCTTCAAATCACCCAGCGGATCATAAGGCCGGGAAGAAGGCGGTTCCTCGTCGTCCTCATCCTGGGGTGCCTTGGCCGGCCCTATCGGATCGACCTGGGGATCGTCGAGGTCCGGAGAGTCGGGATCGAATCCCAAGTCATCGTCACCGGACGAATGTTCGGAAGAATGCGGTCCCGAAGGTGTTTTCGATTGTGCCATTGCTGCCTCCTTGGATCATGGCCTGGAAACTCCAGGCCTTGACGGTAAGAACCCGAGGCACGCCGGGTCGTGCCCGCCAGGTGACGAACGGGGCAGCGCTCAGCGGGCGGTGCCCAAAGCCTTGGTGGCGCGCGCGGCTGCCTGTTCCTGCCCTGCTCCGGCCAACTCATCGGCGGCCTTCAACCAGCGCTTCGAATCGACATTGGCCGGCAACTGCCCCGGTTGCTGGACCAAGACTGCCCAACCGCCAGCGCCTTTGAAAGCCGATTCGAACGCACCGAAACTCATCGAGGAGCGCCGATTCATCCCTGAACGCAGCAGTACGGTGCGCTTGTGCCGGTTATAACCCACGAGGATTGCGTAGCGCGGCTCAGCCCAGAACGCCGAGCCGTCGGTATAGCGCAGCAACACCGGATAACCGGCAGCCACCTGTTCGAGCAACGCGCCAAGCTCAGCCTCCAGGGGATACACCACCAGCCCATGTTCACGTGCCAGGGTTTGCAGGTTCCGCTGTAAACGGGCCTCGCCGCCGGGCAGGTGCAGCGGCTTCTCCAACAACCCTGGGGTAGTCACTGTGCCTTGCAACGTCAATAGGGCCGCCAGGGATTGCGGCGCGCCCTGGAACATTTCGCCACGAAAGAACGGCACGCTGTTGAGTTCTACCCGTTCAGGCAGTCGCTTTACTTGCGGCGACACACTTCCCGCGCATCCCGCCAGGGCGGCGAGACACGCCGTCGCGAATACCAGTGATCGAAAAGATGAAATTACTGGCAACATGATGACTCTCTTATTCAGACAGCCCCGGCATCAAGGCCGGGCTTGGGCCGACGATGATAAGACGCGTGCCGGCCCGGGTATAGCCATAAGCGACAGTTTCGACACCGTGATAGAACCAACCGATTCTTTGCACATGCAAGATATCGACTGCCCGTAACACTTGAGCGACTAGACTGTCCATTGTAAGAGTGCATTGCCCGGTCTGGGCAGAAGGAGGCACAGATGAGCCTGATGACGACTATTCTGATGCTGGTTTTCGGCTGGTTGAGCGTAGCGGCAGCCATGTTGTGGGGGGTGTTGCGAATCGCCCGTCGCCACCATCCCGCACCAACACGAGAAATGCAGCAGACCACTAAATCTTCCAGGCGCCACGCCACCGCGCACTAGGGCCTGCAGAAATGTGATCGCGAAGGCCAGACAACGCGAAACGGGGCGAGGAAGCGCAGTGTCCTGAAGTACATGAGCATTCCGAACCTCGTTCAACGCAGTCTGGGCGAGTGCGGATACGTTTCGTATAGGGCCTAGAGCGTCACCATGAAAAAAGCCGCCCGGGCGTTAACCCGGGCGGCTTTTGTCTGCCTTGGATCAGGCTTCGTCGACCAAGACCTTCTGCTTGGCGCGACGGGACATCATGTTCAACACCTCGATAGCCGCCGAGAAGGCCATTGCCGCGTAGATATAGCCCTTGGGCACGTGGGCACCGAAGCCTTCCGCGATCAGCGTCATGCCGATCATGATCAAGAAGCCCAGGGCCAACATGACCACGGTGGGGTTGTCGTTGATGAATTTCGCCAGCGGCTCGGCGGCCAGCAGCATCACCAATACCGAGACCACGACGGCAATAATCATGATCGGCAAGTGCTCGGTCATGCCCACCGCCGTGATGATGCTGTCAATGGAGAACACCAGGTCAAGCATCAGGATCTGACCGATCGCAGCGGCAAACCCCAGGGTCACGCCGGAAGTGGCCGACTTCGGATCATTGGGCGCCGGGTCCATGCTGTGATGGATCTCGGTGGTCGCCTTCCACAACAGGAACAGGCCGCCGGCGATCAGGATCATGTCCTTCCAGGAAAACGCCTGGCCGAGAATCTCGATGACAGGCTCCGTCAATTGCACGATGAAGGCGATGGTGCTCAGCAGACCCAGGCGCAGGATCAACGCCATGCCGATGCCAATCCGCCGCGCCTTGGCACGGTGTTGCTCGGGCAACTTGTTGGTCAGGATCGAAATGAAGATCAGGTTATCGATGCCGAGCACGATTTCCATGACGACGAGGGTTGCCAGAGCAATCCAGGCGGTGGGGCTGGCGGCGAGCTGTAACAGATAATCCATGGGTCAGTCCTGACTCGATTTGACGGGTTAGAGGGTGTGGGTAGCGGGTTCGGATTCTTCAGCGTCCTTCTCCGGCGCTTTCTTGGGGCTGATCAGCCCGCCGGTGGCGTCACTGAGGGCTTGCTCGGCGGCCTTGTGCGTATCGTCGATGGCCTGCTTGGCCGTTTCGACAGCTTGCTCCTTCAACTGCTCGGCCAATTGTTGGGCGCTTTTTTCCGCTTGTTCGCAGCCCACCAGGGCCATCGAGGAAAATGCCAGCAAGGCTGCAAGCCCCAGGGTTCTATACGTCATGCACATTGCCTCTCAGAGAATAGACGGAGCACGAAAGATGGCTCACCGATGGCCCGGAATTCTAGAGAGGGAAATACTTCAGGAAAATTCGTATTTTCAGCGGCTATACTTCGGTTTTTACGAAGCGGCGAGAATCATGCTCAATTATCGACAGCTGCATTATTTCTGGGTCGTGGCGAAAACCGGCAGCATCGTGCGGGCCTGCGAGCAACTGAACCTGACGCCGCAAACCATCAGCGGGCAAATCTCATTGTTTGAACAGACCTACAACATCAAGCTGTTCCGCCGAGTCGGACGCCAGTTGGAACTGACCGAGGCCGGCCGCCAGACGCTGCCTTACGCCGAGCACATGTTCCAACTGGGCGGCGAACTGGAGCTGATGCTGCGGGCTCAACCCAACGAGCAGCAAACGCTGTTCCGGGTCGGGGTGGCGGACGTCGTGCCCAAATCCATCGTTTATCGGCTGTTGGCACCTACCATGGAATTGAGCGAGCCGCTGCGCATTACCTGCCGGGAAGACAAGCTCGAACGGCTACTGGCCGACCTGGCGATCCAGCGCCTGGATCTGGTGATTTCCGACAGTCCGATGCCAAGTCATCTGGATATCAAGGGTTACAGCCAGAAACTGGGGGAATGCGGAATCAGCTTTTTCGCCACCCCGGCGTTGGCCGAACATCATGGGCAGGACTTCCCCCACGGCCTGCATGACGCCCCGCTGCTGATCCCCGGGCCGGAGACAGTCGTGCGCAGCCGGCTGCAACGCTGGTTCGCTGAACAGCAGATCCAACCGCGCATCGTCGGTGAATTCGATGACAGCGCATTGATGCAGGCGTTTGGGCAATCCGGCAGCGGGATCTTCATCGGTCCCAGCGTGATCGCTGAAGAAGTCCAACAGCAATACGGGGTACAGGTGATCGGCCAGACCGATGCGGTGAGCGAGTCTTTCTACGCCATCTCCGTGGAGCGCAAGGTCAGCCACCCGGGCATCGTCGCGATCGCCGAGGGGGCGCGGCGCGAGCTGTTCAGCGCTTAGTGCTGCACACAGGCGGCGCGGGGCTTGAACGTCATCAGCAATAACGCCAGCAGGATCGACACCAGAATGAACCCGGCCGCGGCGAAACCGACCTTACCCAGCCCAAGGGTATCGATGACCCGACCGCCAACCATCGCGCCCAGGCCTATACCCAGGTTCGCCCCCGCGATATTCAGCGACGCGGCAAAGGCCGGAGCTTCTGGTGCGGCCTTCATCAGCCGGACATGGCTGACCAAAAACAGCGCCGCCTGGGTCACGCCCCATATGCCAAGGGCGGCGGCCAGCCCAAGAGTCGAATGGATACTCGGCACCAGCGCGACCATGCCGCCGATCATGAACAGGCAGAACACCATCGAGGCGATCAAGGGATGCCGGTCCACCGCGCGACCGCCCAGGGAATTGCCGAGCAGGCCTACCGCGCCGAAACCCATCAGGCACCAGCCCACCAGCGTGCCATCGAAGCCGGCCAGGCGTTCAAGGATATCCGCGAGGTAGGTGTAGGCGGTGAACATGCCGCTGAACACCAGGATCGACAACAACACATGCCCTTGCATCAACGGGCTGTGCAGGATCTTGAATTGAGAGCGAAAGCTCACCTGGTGTTGATGCAGATTTGTCCTAGGCAAGTAGATGAACAGCAGCAGCGCCTTGGCGAACGCAATGACGGCCAGGATCGCAAAGGCGCTTCGCCAGCCGAATGCATCGCTGATCAGCGTACCCACCGGGATACCAAACACCGTGGCGCAGACGATACCGAAGCCGATCCGGGCGATGGCCCTCCCGGCGAACTGCGGCCCGACTATGTCCACTGCCGTTTCGCTGGCCAATGCCCAGAACACAGGCAAGCCTAGGGCCGGGATCAATCGGGCAACTGCCATGACCCAGATGTTGGGCGCCAGCGCCGCCAGGGTGTTGGCCAACGCGAACATCACCAGCACGCTGATAAACAATTTGCGCCGTTCAACCCGGGCGAACCAGGCGGTGAGGAACGGCCCGAACGCCGCGACAGTAAACGCAAACAACGTCACTAACAGCCCCGCCTGGGGAATGGTGACGTGCAGGTCGCGGGCAATGGAAGGCAGCAGGCCGACGATGATGAATTCCGTGGTCAACACCGTAAAACCGGCAGCGGACAACAGGAAAATGGGTAACAGCATGCGCGACTCCGGGGAAAACGACGACACCAGCGATAGCCATAGGCCCGCTGGCGGTATTGAAAAGTGAGAAGGACAAAGCCTACCAGAATGTGCCCGTCAGAAAAACGTGCTCAAACATGGGGGTGACGGATCGTCACGGGTCCGTCAGATTTTTCGTCGGGCTGTGATAAAGTCCGCGACCTGCAAACGCTCTACCTTCTTTCGGTCCCGTCCATGTGGCCTGCCGGCTTATAGCCCCGTTCGGCTGACCGTTACACATAAAAAAATCAGAGATACCGTTATGACAGCTGTCTCCCCTTCTCCCTTGCACCGCCTCAAAAGCACTGGCCTGGTCACGCAGATCATTATTGGCCTGATCGCCGGTATTGTCCTGGCATGGCTGGCGCCGGACCTGGCGAAATCCACTGAATTCGTCGGCAAGGTTTTTGTGTCCGCGCTCAAGGCGGTGGCACCGATCCTGGTGTTCGTGCTGGTCATGGCCTCGATCGCCAACCATAAGCACGGCCAGGAGACCCATATCCGGCCGATCCTGTTCCTTTATCTGTTGGGTACTTTCGCGGCCGCGGTGGTCGCGGTCATCGCAAGCACGCTGTTTCCCTCCAGCCTCGTGCTGAGCACCCAGGACGTTGCGGTCACCGCACCGGGTGGCATCAGCGAAGTGCTGCAAAGCCTGGCGTTGAGCGTCGTTGACAACCCGGTCCGTGCATTGATGACCGGCAACTTCATCGGCATCCTGGCCTGGGCCATCGGCATGGGCATCGCCATTCGCCATGCCGGCCAAACCACGCGCACTGTGCTCGAAGACCTGTCCAACGGCGTGACCGTGATCGTGCGCCTGGTCATCCGCTTCGCCCCGCTGGGGATTTTCGGGCTGGTGGCCTCGACGCTCGCCACTTCTGGCTTCAGCGCCCTGCTCGGCTACCTGCATCTGCTGATCGTACTGATCGGTTGCATGCTGTTCGTGGCGCTGGTGGTCAACCCGCTCATCGTGTTCTGGAAACTGCGTCGCAACCCTTACCCGCTGGTGTTTACCTGCCTGCGTGAAAGCGGCATCACCGCGTTCTTCACCCGCAGCTCCGCGGCGAACATCCCCGTGAACCTGGAGCTCAGCAGACGCCTCGGCCTGCATGAGGATACGTACTCGGTTTCGATCCCGCTGGGTGCGACCATCAACATGGCGGGCGCCGCCATTACCATCACGGTCCTGACACTGGCCGCCGTGCATACCCTGGGTATCGTGGTGGATATCCCCACCGCCGTGCTGCTCAGTGTCGTTGCCGCCGTCTGCGCTTGCGGTGCTTCCGGGGTCGCGGGCGGGTCGCTGTTGTTGATTCCCCTGGCGTGCAGCCTGTTTGGCATTCCCAGCGAAATCGCCATGCAGGTGGTCGCCGTAGGGTTCATCATCGGCGTGCTGCAGGATTCGGCTGAAACGGCGTTGAATTCGTCCACCGATGTCTTGTTCACGGCGGCGGCTTGCCTGGGTGAAGAAGAGCGGGCGCGGGACGCGGCGTAAACGCTTGGTGGCCTGACAGCCAGCCATAAAAAAGCCCGGGACGGCTCCACCGCCCCGGGCTTTTTCATGCCTGCGGGAGTTAGAACGCGCCCATGTAATCGCGCTTGCCTACTTCCACGCCATTGTGACGCAGCAGTGCATATGCGGTGGTCACGTGGAAGAAGAACTGCGGCAAGCCGTAGGTCAGCAGATAATTCTGGCCAGTGAAGCGTTTTTCCTTCGGCGTGCCCGGACGGGTCACGATTTCGATGCCTTCCTTGCCGTCGATCTGCTGGGCATTGATGCCATCGATGAAAGCCAGCACCTTGGCGATCAATGCCTGCAGCTCAGCGAAGGTGGTCTCGCTGTCGTCATACTTCGGCACTTCGATCTCCGCCAGGCGCGCGGACACGCCCTTGGCGAAGTCCACGGCAATCTGCACCTGGCGTACCAACGGGAACATGTCCGGGAACAGGCGCGCTTGCAAGAGCGCGTTCGGATCGATGTTCTTGGCGGTGGCGTGGGCCTCGGCCTTGTTCAAAACATCGCTCAGGGCATTGAGCATTTGCTTGAAAACCGGGACGGAGGCAGCGTACAGGGAAATAGTCATGGCGATCTCATGGAGTAATGGAAGGAAACGAATCAAACGTAGGCGATTATAGCCACGGCTTGTTGCGCACCTTGTCTTTTATTGCGCAAGGATTAGGCTAGGCGGCTTCCACAGCATAGGGAACGCGCGATGAGCATCGAAGAACAAAGCCCGGCCGAAGAACCGCGGCTCAACAGCACGGAAATCCGCATTCTTGGCGCCCTGATCGAAAAGCAGGCCACCAATCCCGAGACTTACCCCCTCACCCTCAACGCGCTGGTGTTGGCTTGCAACCAGAAAACCAGCCGCGAACCGGTGATGAACCTCAACCCGGGGCCAGTCGGCCAAAGCCTGCGAGCCCTGGAAGGACGTGGTTTCACCCGGTTGGTGATGGGCAGTCGCGCCGACCGCTGGGAGCACCGGGTCGACAAGGCGCTGGAACTGGTGCCGGCCCAGGTGATCCTGATGGGATTGCTGTTCCTGCGCGGCCCGCAGACCGTCAATGAGCTGCTGACCCGCAGCGGCCGCATGCATGATTTCGAGGACACCGAGCAGGTGGTGCATCAGCTGGAGCGCTTGATCGCTCGTGGCCTGGCGTTGCTGGTGCCGCGCCAGGCCGGCCAACGGGAAGACCGTTACATGCATGCCATGGGCGACCCGGCAGACATCGAGGCGATCCTCGCCGCGCGTCACCAGCCGACCGAACGCAGCGCGGCCGGCGGCGTATCGCTGGAGCGTATCGAAGAGCTAGAAGCGCGAATCGCAGCGCTGGAAGAACGGCTGGCACGATTGGAATGACAGGGCCTACACCGCTCGGGCAAACGCCACGGCCTTGTCGAATTGTTCCAGGTTGGGCCGAACGCCGGTGTACAGGACAAACTGCTCCAACGCCTGGATCGCAATGACCTCAAGGCCGGTGATCACCCGTTTGCCTTCCGCTCTGGCATGCACGATCAACGGCGTTTCCGAAGGAATCGCCACGACATCGAACACAGTGTCGGCGGCAGCGATGGCGGCGGGCTCGAATGCCAACAGGTCCGCTT
Organism: Pseudomonas sp. R4-84; assembly: GCF_054130985.1. Lineage (NCBI taxonomy): Bacteria > Pseudomonadati > Pseudomonadota > Gammaproteobacteria > Pseudomonadales > Pseudomonadaceae > Pseudomonas > Pseudomonas sp. R4-84. Next base: position 1,992,248 of record NZ_CP096390.1, on the reverse strand, counting down.
CCGCCCCGCCGGTCATGCCGATCGGCGTTACGTTGATGAGCATCTGCGGCCGTCGGTCACCCAACTCGGCCTGCCATTCGTAACCCAGCGTGTCGGCCAGCGCTCGGCCGGTGGTTTCGTTGCGGGCAACAATCAAGCCGTTTGTATAGCCGCCGTCGCGCAAGGCGCTGGCGACTGCCTTGGCCATGCCACCGCTGCCGCGCAAGGCAAATGTTGACTCCTTGGGCACGGCATGGCTTTGCAACAGTTGCGCGATGGCGATGTAGTCCGTGTTGTAGGCCTTCAAATGACCATTGGTATTGACGATGGTGTTGATCGACTGGATGGCAGCGGCGGAAGGATCCAGCTCATCGACCAAGGCAATGCAGGCCTCCTTGAATGGCATCGACACACCGCACCCGCGGATACCCAGAGCACGGATACCGCCCACTGCCCCGGCCAGGTCCTGGCTGGTGAACGCCTTGTAGTAGAAGTTGAGCCCCAACTGCTCATACAGGTGATTGTGAAAACGCAGGCCGAAATTGCCCGGGCGCCCCGATAGCGACATGCATAGCTGGGTGTCTTTGTTGGGGTTCATCTGCATGTGCGTCTCCTTCAAGCCACTTTCGGATGGACGGGAGTGTCGTCCCGACCGGTTCATCGATGATCAGACACCGTGCGCAGCGAACCGACTCGGTGTTCGTAAAAAAAATCTGTCGCAGACCTTACACAACCTTTACCCAACAGCGCCGCAAATCCTGGGAAAATCGCTGTCATAGCAAGTATCCCCGCGCCCTTATTCGGGTCTGTAGCAGGCCACAGGCGCCGGGGTCGGAACGAGGAAACGCCATGAAACGCAAACTCCCTATCATCGCCCTGCTCGTGGGGGCACTCGCGGTCACCGGCCAGGCATCCGCCCATGGTCGCGGTGGTTGGGAGGGGCCCGCAGTGTTCGGCGCCATCGTCGGCTCTGCCATTGTCGGCTCCGCGCTCATCAACCGAGACCGGCCGGTTTACGTACAACAGCCCGTCTACGTTCAGCCACAGCCGGTCTACGTGCAGCAACCTCCACCGGTCTACTACCAGCCACAGCCGGTGTATATCGAGCAGCCGATCTATTATCGCCCGGCCCCGGTGTATTACGGGCCACCGAGGGGCTATTACTACGGTCCGCCACGTGGGCACTACGGGCGCTGGTAAACGGCCCCTCTAAAGCGAAACAAAAAAAGCAGCCTGTGATTGATCATCACAGGCTGCTTTTTGTTGGGCTGGGGTTTCGCCAAGGCTAGACGTGCTCACCGCTTTTCAATCGCACCGGGCCATGATCCCCAGTGGGATGCTCAGGTGCGGCTACGACGGGAATTTCGTTACCGTCGCAGTCGTGCAACTTGCCGTCGCTGAAATAGTCACCTTCCCGTAGCGCCGCCAGGTCCTGATAACGCAGCACCCGCTCGGTGCCGGCGGCGAATACCGATTGTTGATCGGAGTTGCCGGTGGTGAAGTGGTTGAAGGCCAGGTTCAACATGATGGCCATGATGGCCGATGAGCTGATGCCGGAGTGAAAGATCGTCGCGAACCAGCTCGGAAAATGATCGTAGAAGTTCGGTGCGGCGATGGGAATCATGCCGAAGCCAATGGACGTGGCGACAATGATCAGGTTGACGTTGTTGCGGTAATCGACCTTCGACAGCGTCCGGATTCCGCTGGCGGCAACGGTACCGAACAACACGATACCAGCGCCTCCGAGCACGGAGGTCGGCACGGCGGCGATTACCCGGCCCATGAAGGGCAACAGCCCAAGCACCACCAGGAACACCCCCCCTGTCGCCACCACGAAACGACTCTTGATTCCAGTCACTGCCACCAGGCCGACGTTCTGGGCAAAGGCGCTCTGGGTGAACGATCCGAAGATCGGCGCGATCATGCTCGACAACATATCTGCTCGCAGGCCGTTGCCCAAACGCCGGGAATCGACCTTGGTGTCGATAATCTCGCCCACTGCCAGGATATCGGCCGAGGTTTCCACCAGCGTCACCATGATCACGATGCACATCGACAGAATCGCGGCGATATGAAAGGTTGGCATGCCGAAGTGAAAAGGTGTCGGGAAGCCGAACATTGGCCCCTCACCCACTGACGAAAAATCGGCCATGCCGAGGAACACCGCGATGACCGTACCGATGACCATCGCCAGCAGGATCGATAACCGCGAAATCGTCGCGCTGCCCATCTTGCTCAGCACCAGTACCAACACCAGGGTCACCGCGGCCAGGCCAATGTTGGCCATGCTGCCAAGATCCGGCGCATGGCTGTTGCCGCCCATTGCCCAGCGTGCCGCCACCGGCATCAACGTCAGGCCAATGGTGGTGATGACGATGCCGGTCACCAGAGGTGGGAAAAAACGCGTGATGCGGGAAAACACCGGCGTGATAAGCAGGCCGATCAAGGAGGCGGCAATCACCGCGCCGAGGATGGCCTGGAAGCCGCCCTCCCCACCGGTGCCGACAATTGCAACCATGGTTGCGACGCCGGAGAACGAAACGCCTTGGACCAGCGGCAGTTGGCAACCAAAAAACGGCAGGCCCAGGGTCTGCAACAACGTCGCCAGCCCCCCTGCAAACAACGAAGCCGCGATCAGCAGACCGATGTCGGCCGGGGACAACCCGGCCGCCTGGCCGATGATCAACGGCACCGCGACGATGCCACCGTACATGGTCAGGACATGTTGCAGGCCGTAAGCCATATTCGCGCCGACCCCGAGGTTTTCGTCCTCGGGCCGTGGGAGTGAAACATGGGGCGTTTTCATGGTTCGGGGGTTCCCTGTTTTTTGTTATGCGCACACTGTATTCAAAAGTCAGGACAAATGTCCATAGAGTTGTATACAACTTGTTGCGCATCCGTCGCTGACAGGGAATGCAATTGCTAAACCAAAACGCTCAAGGCATCACACCAACAGCCCTTCGATTGCGGGTCGCAGCAGTTCCCGGGGCGGCACCGTGAGGCTGAATTCATTTTCCAGCAACGTGATCAGCTCATCCGCGTCGTTGATGGTGCGTCGTTCACTTTCGTGCCCGATCCGGTGCACGGCATAGCTGTTGCCGTTGAGCGTCCTACGGAGTCCCTCACCGGTACGGGCGACCATCAGCCTTCCCATGAACGGTGATTCGGGATGGGAGCAGACGTACCAATTGCCCACGGTATAGTCGATTTCCTCCTGGCGTTGCAGGTCGAAAAGGTACATCGGGCGCCATTCATCGCCGACCTGGGCGCGCAGCAGGTAGCCATCCGGGTTGACGTCGATGCGATACGGCTCATGGGGCGTGTGCTGGATATCGCGGCTATCCAGCAAAAGCGGCGCGGTGGGCACCATACCGCCGAAACCGACGTCGGTGATATAGCGCACGCCACTGAGCGTCACCACGCTCAAGCGATGGGTGCGCGCTGTCCAGGCGCCCTCGGCGGCGTTCATCACAACGCGTCCAGTGATGCCCTGGGCATCAAAGCCCAGGGTTTGCAACAGCGCCAGGAACAACTGGTTGAGTTCATAGCAATAACCGCCACGGCCCTGTTCGAAAACCTTCCGCTCGACGGATTCAAGGTCGATGGCGACCGGCTGGCGCAACAGTGTCGAGAGGGTTTCGAAGGGAAACTCGGCCGTATGGCGCCCTTGAAGCTGACGCAGCGTTTCCAGCGTTGGAGGCGGCGCCGTGTCAAAGCCCAGGCGTCGTAGATAGCGACCGGTGTCGCTCAGTCGAGGTTGGCTCATGGGGATGTCCTTTCCTGTCAAGGCAGGGCTTTGGGTTAGCGCGCTGCGATTGGGCAGGTATAAGGCATTTCCTTCCTACGGACAAATCCCACGAATGCCTGGTCCGCTCGAACCTTCAGCGTCGCTTGCGCGAAGACAAGCGAATCCATGTAGGCGCGTGGTCACTGGGATGCTCCTGGTTCCTGACCCAGGCATCCACGCCCGCGTCGCTCAGGTATGCACTGGCCACGGGGTTGAGCAGCAGGTGATCAATGCGCAGCCCGGAGTTCTTTTGCCAATGCTGGCGAAAATAGTCCCAGAACGTATAGATCCGCTCCTCCGGGTAGAGGTGACGCAGGGAGTCCGTCCACCCCTGGTCCAGCAGTCGTTGGTAGCACTCCCGGCTTTCGGGCTGCAACAACGCGTCCTTGAGCCAGGAGCGTGGGTTGTAGATATCCATGTCGGTTGGCACCACGTTGTAGTCCCCAGCCAACACCACCGGATGATCACTCGCCTGGAGTGCCTGCGCATAGTCGATCAGGCGCTCGAACCATGCCAGCTTGTAGTCGAACTTCGGACCGGGCTGGGGATTGCCATTGGGCAAATAAAGGCAGCCCACCAGCACGCCATGCACCGCCGCCTCCAGATAACGACTGTGACTGTCTTCCTCTCCTCCTGGCAGCCCGCGTCTACTCTCCAGGGGTTGCGCATCACGGGCCAGGATCGCCACACCGTTCCATGAAGCCTGGCCATGCCAGATCGATCCATATCCCACCGACTCCAACTCGGCGGCGGGAAAGTCCTTGTCCGCAGCCTTGAGCTCTTGCAGGCAGGCAATATCGGGTTTTTCCCGCTCCAGCCATTCCAGCAGGTTAGGCAACCGCGCCCGAATGCCGTTGATGTTGAACGTCGCGATCCGCAGGTTCTTCATGGGCGAATAATTCCTGAATGCCAAGACATAGCTGTGACCGGCGACAGGCCTCGGGGGTTGCAATCATTGCTCAGGAACCGGTTCTTGACATGGACTGACTGCTTTCAAGCAAGGCAGCAAATGCCTGCTTGTCGATTGGCCGGCTAAGAAAATAGCCCTGCACTTCGTGGCATTCATCGGTGCCCAATGAACCCAATTGGGCCAGGGTCTCCACGCCCTCCGCCGTGACGGTCAAGCCCATCGCCTTGCCCAGGTTGATAATCGCCTGGACCACGGCGCGGTCGTTGCTGCTATTGCTCATCGAGGCAATGAAGCGCTTGTCGATCTTGATGCCGTCGAACGGGTATGTGCGCAGGTAGCCGAGGGATGAGTAACCGGTACCAAAATCGTCCATGTTCAAGCGCACCCCCAATTCCTTGAGCGCATTCATCACCTGGAGCGCGCCATCCACGTCGTTCAGCATGACGTTTTCGGTGATCTCCAGCTCCAGGCGACTCGCCGGGAAGTGGGTTTCGATCAATACCTGGCGGACATCCTCGACCACATCGCTGCGTTCGAATTGCGCCGGTGACAGGTTGACCGAAACCATCAGCGATCCTGGCCAGGTGAGCGCGGTTTCGCACGCCTCGCGCAGTACCCAGCGCGACAGCGGGACGATCAGGTCGGTTTGCTCGGCCAGCGGAATGAAGGCATCGGGGCTCAACAGACCCTGGGTTGGATGTTGCCAGCGCACCAGCGATTCCACCGCGACGATCTCCTGGCCGTCGACCGTGTAGCGAGGCTGGAAATGCAGGATGAATTCGTTGTTCTTCACCGCTTGGCGCAGGTCGTTTTCCAACTGACGACGATGCTGGATCTGATCGTTCATGTGCGAGGCGAAATAGCACCAGGTCTTTTTACCCTCGGACTTGGCCTGGTACAGGGCTATGTCGGCGCAGCGGATCAACTCGCCTGGTACGTAGCCTTGGCGTCGGCTCACGGCAACGCCGATGCTCGCACCAATGTGCAGGGAATGGGACTCGTAGTGGATCGGTTGCTGCAGGCTGTCGATGAGCCGCGTACAGAATCGGTCGATTTCAGTGGAGTGCTCCACGCCACTGAGCACTATCACGAACTCATCCCCTCCCAGGCGCGCCACCAGGTCCTGTTCACGCGTGCTGTCGCGCAGGCGCTGGGCGACTTCCAGCAACACAGCATCGCCCGCCGCATGGCCCAGGGAATCGTTGATCGGCTTGAAGTTGTCCAGGTCCACCATCAGCAGGGCCAACGGCGCGGAATGCTCCTTGGCGATCAACGCGTCGTCCAGGTGTCGCGCCAACTTGTTGCGATTCGGCAGTCCGGTCAGCGCATCATGCAGCGACAGATGCTGGACTTGAGCGTGGGCGGCCACCTCATCGGTGATGTCGCTGGCCGTGCCGCGATAGCCCGTCACGGTTGCCTTGTCCTGGATCGGTCGCGCCGAGACCCGACAGAATCGCAATTGCCCGGAATGATCGCGGTAAGAGCAGCGCAGGTTGCTGGCGTTCTGTTCTTCGACCAGGTTGCCCAGCCAGGAAGCAATGGGCAGGGTGTCGCAGAACAGCAACTGCTCGATCTCCTGGCCCAGCCACTGCTGGTCGGAAAAACCCGTGACGACATTAAAGCGAGCCGATAGATAGGTGATGCGTTGCTGGCTGTCGATCTCCCATATCCAGTCGGACGCCGCCTCGGCCACGGCGCGAAAACGTTCTTCGCTGGCCTCGAGCGCTTGTTTCGATTTTTCAAGGCTGTCGTAGCTGGCGTCCACCTGTCGAGCCGTGCGCATGGCATACCGGAAAAAATAGGCGGTGAGCAACGCCAGGATCAGCAATGCGCCTCCCAACGGCGGAGCCAGTGACCACAGCAAATGCTGGCCCGGCCGCTGCAGCTGCGATATCAAGCTGTAGCCGGTACTGTCCAACGGCACCGCGGGCTGGCCGGGCTCCAATGTGGTGTCTTTCACCAGGTTCAGGTCGGTCAGGCCGTAACCCATGCCCACCTTGCGCAGTTTCACCGGCGTCAGTTGGTCGACGAACAGGAGGATCGACGTCTCCCTGGCGTTGACCTGGGGACGTTCGTCGTTGGGCACAATCACCGAAGCCGTGACGACGGCCGGCCAGCCTTCGAACAAGGTGTAGCGAATCATCGGCCTGGTCAGGTCAGGTTGTGCCTGGAGCTCATCCACGAGGTCCTTCAGCGGCATATTCATGAACGCCGCCGCGTCTGCCTGGACCTGCTGGCCCCGCACCACGGCATATTTGGTGCGCTCACGGTCAATGACAAACACACCTTCTAGTTCATCGTTGGTGAACAGGGTCTTGCCCATGTTCTGGTCGGCATAGGCCCACTGCACATCGACCTCGCCGCTTAGGTGCTCGTAGGCAGTGGTCCAGTAGGCGTAGCTGGTGATGTAGTTTTTCGTGGCTGTGATGCGATTATCGAGGGCACGCTGGATATAGAAGCGGGTCTCGTCCACATCCTGTGCATCCAGCTTTTGCGCGATGTTGAACAGCGCGGCGACGGCCACCAGAACCCCCAGGACAAACAACACGCCAAGGGCCGCCACCAGGCGACGGGTGATCGGCGTATGACGCGAGACATCAGAGGGGGTATCGGCAGTGGTATCCATTGACCTGTTCCTATCCTTTCGGCGCTGGCTTCGCCGTGCAAAGGTCACGGCGTGAACCGCATCGGACCGTTGCGCTTTCTTAACCTTAGCAGCCATCGTCCAGCCAGATGATGAGCCCACAAGATTTGACGAAAGGGCCCACGCCTAGCCTGCATGTTGACCAATGGACCGTTATCCGCCGCCGATGATTCCAACGGATCTCAACGGTCGGAACGCTCCAGCGCATCCAGCGCGCCTTCCCTGGATAGGACCGCGACACAGTTGCGACCGCTGTGCTTGGCCTGATAGAGCGCAGCGTCCGCCCGTTGGATAAACACTTCGGTACTGTCCAGGCTGCTCGGCACGAAGGCATAGCAGCCGAGGCTGACCGTCAGGTAGCCAGAGGGGGAAGCGGAGTGGCTGATGTGCTTGTCGATGACACAGCTGCGGATCTGCTCGGCCAATGCCATGGCACCGTGCAGGTTGGTGTCGGGCAGCAGGACGGCGAACTCCTCGCCGCCGTAGCGCACCGCCAGGTCGGCCTTGCGATGACAGCAACTCTTGAGCACCTTCGCCACCTCGGCCAGGCAGTGGTCCCCCGCAACATGCCCATAGGTGTCGTTGTAGCGTTTGAAAAAATCGATGTCGAGCATGATCAGGCTCAGGGGGCTGCGCTGGCGAGCGCCTCGCCCGAATTCGATGTCCAGGGCACGTTCGAATAAACGCCGATTCGCCAGGCCGGTCAGGCTGTCGTGGGTGGCGATTAGCTCCAGCGCTTCCTGGGCCTTGCGCAAGTCTGCCTCGATCCGCTCGCTGTTGCGCACCTGGCGCACGAAGACCCAACCAAACAGGCAAACGCCCAACACCACCAAGGCCACGATAAGGCTGGACTGGAACGCCCTGTCGTACCAGCCCGCCAGGATCGCTTGTTCGGACATCGCGGCGGTCACCATCAGCGGATAAGCCTGCAGATGCCGGTGCCCATATAACCGGACGATGCCGTCGGGCGCCGGGCGGAGCACCGTATCGCCGGCGCCCATGCTTGCGTGCTGGTGTTCGTAAACGTACTCATCGGCAAGCGGACGACCGATCTGTCCCTCATCGAAAGGACGACGCGCCAGCAACGTACCGTCGGACAGCGCCAAAGACATTTCGCCTTTGGCGTCGAGACTGAAGCTTTTAAAGAATTGATCGAAATAGGACATCTTGATGCCGGCCAGCAGCACGCCCTGGAAGTTGCCCTTCTGGTCGTTCAATCGACGGGAAACCGGAATGATCCATTCACCGTTCTGTCGGCTTCGAACCGCTGGGCCGACGTGGGCGATCAGCGAGGCGTTCTGCTGGTGGAACTTGAAATAGTCCCGATCGGCCACCCCCGCCCCCCTGTGCAGGTGTTCGAAAGAAGTAATGATCCACTGGCCGTTCTTGTCGAACAGGAACAGACCATGCAACTGCTCCAGGGACTGCACCCGCCGGGCAAACGTCTGGTGCAGGCGCGGTCGTGTCGACGGACCGAACCCGTCGTTTTGAATCCAGTCGGCCAGGCTGGCTAGCGCCAGGTCGGCTTGCAGGAATGTGTCCTGGGCCTGTTGGGCCATGGCCCGGGTGAGGTTGGCCGAAGCGAGGCGCGCCGACTCCAGGTCATGCCGACGGGACTGCTCCAGTTGCAAGAAGAGCAAACCGCAGAGGCACAGGCACACGGCTGCGATGAACATCACTGCGGCCTTGAGCAAAGGCAGGCGTTTCAAGGCACCGCCAGGCGCATGGTTCGGATCGTGGATGGGGATAGGCAAGCGAAATCCTGGGGAGGGCAAAACAGTGAGCGAGTCGCTCAAAAGCCCCCAATAATCGCGAGCTTAGCGTACCGCTTGGGGGGCGGCAATTTGCCTTTAGGAGGAAGTCGATGGATGGCGCAATGGATCCAAAACAAGCCAAGCGCAAGGCACGCGCCGCGCCCGGAGAATAAATTTGAACGGCCCCTGGCCCACATGAACTAACAAAGTTCATGGCCCGGCCCGTGCCTTGCGCGAATCGGCCAGGGCACAACCTGAACAGCAATGGCACAGGTGATCCCGACCCATGGATTCAAGCTCTCTCGACATTTTTACCGACACCCAACTGCTCGGCATTTCCATCGCCAATTGGTTACTGGCACTCAGCGTGATGACGGTGAGTTTCATCGTTGCCAGAGCCGGCATCGGCTTCCTGTTGAAAAACGTACGGGCACGGGCGCAAAGGCCCGATGCCTACGTCAGCCATATTGCTGTCGAGGTCTTGTCCAGCACCAGCAACACCCTGCTATTGCTGGCCTCGATTCTGATCGGCATCGGTGTTCTGGACCTGCCGGAACGCTGGCTGGGTCGGGTCAGCAGCCTTTGGTTCGTCGTCGCCGCCTTGCAGGTGGGGTTATGGGCAAACCGGGCGATCGCCCTGGCCTTGCTGCACTATTTCGCGCGCCACAGCCACAGCGACATCCATCAGAAAAGCGCCTTGGCCACTTTGAGCCTCTGGGGCGCAAAAGTGTTCCTGTGGGCAGTGGTGCTGCTGGCGATGCTTTCCAACCTGGGCGTGAACATCACAGCATTCGTTGCCAGCCTCGGCGTTGGCGGCATTGCCGTAGCGCTCGCCGTGCAGAACATTCTCGGCGACCTGTTCGCCTCGCTGTCCATTGCCGTGGACAAACCCTTCGAAGTCGGCGACTTCATCGTGGTCGGTTCCCTGGCGGGCACCGTGGAACATGTCGGCCTGAAGACCACTCGGATCCGCAGCCTGGGCGGCGAGCAGATCGTCATGGCCAACGCGGGGATGATCAGCACCACCATCCAGAACTACAAACGCCTGCAGGAGCGCCGCATCGTCTTCGAATTCGCCCTGCCTCAGGAATGCTCGACCGACCAACTTCGGCAAGTGCCCGTCATCGTCGAAAACATCATCAAGGCCCAGGAGAAAACCCGCTTCGACCGCGCGCACTTTCGCGGTTTCGGCGAAAGCACGTTGGAATTCGAAACGGTCTACATCGTGCTGGACCCCAGCTACAACGTCTATATGGACATCCAGCAAGCCATCAACCTGGGGATGATGGACGAGTTCGCCAAGATCGGCGTGCGCTTCGCCATGCCGTCCCGCGCCGTGCACGTGGCTTCGTTGCCGGAGATGCCTGAGCAATTCGCCAGGGGGAACAGTGAAAGAATGCCGCTACGAACCGATGGGGCAGGCGCCAAGCATTAACCGTCAATTGCGCTTCCATGACCCAGCGCAAACGCCCACCCTGCCCCTTCGGCTAAGCTCAACCCATCACCACGACAGGGAATCGACATGAGCAAGGCAGACGAACTCGCAGCAAAGCTGAGGCAGGCCCAACGCGCGCCGGCCGACACTGACCATTGCGCCGACCTGGCGATTGAACACTGGCCTGGCCAGGTGTACGAGCTGTACCGCCAGATTGAAAGCTGGCTGGCGCCGGTCTGTGAGGCGGGCCTGGTTATCCGGCGTAACCCCACCCATGTGTTTGAAAGCCATTCCAGCGGGTCGACTTACAACTATGCCATCGACCAATTGGTGATCGAGGGTAATTACCGCCGCATCTTGCTCGACCCGATCGCTCGCTTTTCCCCCGATGCCGAGGGATGCATCGAAATCCATACGAAGGGATTGGAGCGCTGCATCCTGCGCACAGTGGGGATGCATGGCGAATCCCATTGGCATCTGCGGCCAACCGGCCAGCAGAAGCCCGAACCCGTGACCCTCGATGAAGACACTTTCCTGTCGTTCATCGAGGAAGGCTTGGGCCTTTAAGCACAAACGGGGATTCAACGGATTGCCCGTTCTCAGAGTCGATTCGATTCAAATGCCGCATCGGGCCCGCTTTTGATTGGCGTCCCTGTTTGCCGGTCAATGAGGATCGCCATGGCATTGTCGATCTCGTCGGCGGCACGCTCCGCATGTTGGGCATCCGCCCAGGTCCAGTGTTGTTCGGACACCAGGCCGCCCACCGCCTGGGCGCATAACTCATCGCAACTGATGCCCATTTTTCCCGCAGCAGCTATTACCGCCAGAAGGGCCTGCTCCAAGGGTTGAATTCTCTCAGTAGACACAACTAACCAACTCGGTAGATAACGAGTCCAAAGTCTACCAAGATATCAATGTGCCACCAACCGCAGCCGCCCAACGGCTCCCAAGTCAACGCCCCGTGCTGTATGTCACGGTGGGCGACGCTTGTGTCGATGGTCGAGCCGCCGCCCGAGCTGCCAGAATGGTGAGGATTGCGGCTACGACCAAGACCGCGGCACTGGTTTCGAAGGTCGCGCGATAACCGCTCAAGTCAAACAGCACGCCGCCCACCGTGGCCCCCGAGGCAATGGCGAGTTGAACGATCGCGACCATCAACCCACCCCCTGCCTCGGCATCGTCCGGCAACGTCCTTGCCAGCCAGGTCCACCAGCCCACAGGCGCGGCCGTGGCCACCAGGCCCCAGAGGCCGAGCAGTAAGGCGGTGATGGACGCGGAACTGCCGAACCCCACCAAGGCCAGGGCGATCGCGGCCATGAGCAGCGGGATGATGATCAGCGTGCGATACAGGCCTTTTTTGAGGAGCGCACCGATCAGGAAGGTGCCGAGCAATCCCGCCAGACCAATCGCCAGCAACATCAGCGAAAGCAACGAGACGTCCACCCGCGTCACGCTCTCCAGGAACGGCCGCAGGTAGGTAAACAACATGAACTGGCCCATGAAGAACGTGCTGACCGCCAGCATGCCCAACGCAACCGGCGCCCGGGCCATCAGCTTGAAAGGATTGGCGGCGCCCCGTTTCGCCTGGATGGGCATCGACGGCAGGCTCATCAGCAGCCATGCCAGGGCGAGCGCGGCGACGGGCACGATGCAGAAAAACGCACCACGCCAGCCGATGATCGCTCCCAGGAAACTGCCCAACGGCGCGGCCACGACCGTGGCCAAGGCATTGCCGCCGTTGACGATGGCAAGGGCCCGGGGGACTTTATCCTGCGGCACCAGGCGCATGGCCGTCGCTGCCGACAACGACCAGAAGCCGCCAATCGCAACGCCGATCAGTGCGCGCCCGACCATGAAAACCAGATAACTGGGCGCCAGTGCCGCCACCGTTCCGGAGACGATCATCAACAGCGTCAGCGCCGAGAGCAGCCACTTGCGTTCGATGCGCGCCGCGATCGACGCGATGAACAGGCTGGTGACTAACGCAAAGGCACCGGAGACGGCGATGCCCTGGCCAGCCTGCCCTTCGCTGATGTGCAGGTCTGCGGCCACCGGTGTCAGCAGGCTGACCGGCATGAATTCCGACGCAACGAGTGCAAAGGCCGCCAACGACATGGCGAGCACAGCGCCCCATGCAGGTTTGCCCTGTGGTTTTGGCAATGAGGTATCGGTCATGAAAATCCTGAAATTGCTTGATGGGCTCGGAGCCCCTCTCTTGGGTCTAGTGATTGCACCGAGCATGGACCCGGCGAGCGAGCGCCGTTCCGGATGAGCTTAATGTGACGTGCAGTTTTAACGACTGGCAAGGGCGACCGGTAGAACATTTCGCTGGAGTTCTTGCCCGATCCTGTGAACCCGCCTGTTTCCCATAGGCAACGCTTCGCTTGGCGGGGTAATGTTCTGCCTATAGCTCTCAATCCCGCAGATATCGACATGACCGCCCAAGACAGATCGCTCCAACAGAGGCTCGCCAACCTCATCGATAACCGGACGACAGGCCCGGGCGACTTTGAAACGTCAATTGCCGGTCTTTGTTTTTTCCGGCGCGACGCCCCTGCCCCACCCATGACCTGCATGATCGAACCGAGCATCGTCCTCGTCGCCCAAGGGATGAAACAGGTGTGGATTGGGGGACAGGCGTATGGGTACGACACCGCACGTTTCCTTATGACTTCGCTGGATATGCCTGCGAACTCGGAAGTGTTGGCCGCCAGCCCGCAACAGCCCTGCCTGGGGCTGGTCATGCGACTCGATTTGCGCATGGTGGCGGATCTGATCGCCCAGGGCAGCGTGATCCCACGGGTCGAGCGCGCCGTCGGGATAGGTGCGGGGATCGGCACGGCCACCCAGGATTTTCTCGAGCCGTTCGTGCGCCTGCTGGCCCTGCTCGATGAACCCGACGCCATCCCGGTGCTGGCGCCCTTGATCCAGCGAGAAATTCACTATCGGTTGTTGATGGGCGACCAGGCCGCGCGGCTAAGGCAGATTGCCTCCGTCGACAGCCAAGGCTACCGGATCGCCAAGGCCATCGACTGGTTGAAGCTCAACTACACCGGGCCTGTCCGTGTGGAGGACCTCGCGTCGCGCGTGCAGATGAGCGCCCCGACGTTCCATCACCATTTCCGCCAGCTCACGGCTATGAGCCCACTGCAATACCAGAAATGGCTGCGGTTGAACGAAGCAAAGCGCCTGATGCTCAACGAGCACTTGGACGTGGCGAGCGCGGCCTACCAGGTGGGCTATGAAAGCCCCTCGCAGTTCAGCCGAGAATACAGCCGTCTCTTCGGCGCGTCCCCGAAGCGGGATATCGCGGCGTTGCGCAGGCCGGCAGATGCCATTAAAGCTGATTGACTCGTGGTGCCCGGCTCCACCTTGGCGACTCGGCTTCATCCTGCGGGTCCGCCAGCGCAATACATTTGCGCGCCAGGATCAAGGGGATGGCATTGCACCTACACCAACCGCAAGCCAACCATGCGCAAGCCATGGAATACCTTGGAGCGCGCTTCGTTGTGCTCATCCGCCTGACACCGCGCGGTAATACTGCGTCATGTACTCCACGAACACGCGCACCTTGGCCGGCAAATGCCGGGCATGAGGGTAAAGCGCGTAGTAATGCCGTTCCCCAAGGGTGTGCTCAGGCAGGATTCGCACCAGCCTGCCGGCCAACAGGTCATCTTGCACCGTAGCCAGGGTAAACGCGGCTATGCCGCCGCCTGCCAAGGCATAAGCGTGCAAGGCAGTGATGGTGTCTGTATGAAAAATGCCCTGGCAATCCAGACTGACGGGGCCTTCCCAGGCGCTGGTGAGCGTCCACTGAGGAGTCGCCCCATACGTCAGCAACCGATGCTCGTTGAGTTCGGCAGCACTGCGAGGCAAACCGCACTTGAACACGTAAGCCGGCGCCGCTACCAGCACCAGCGGTGAAACGCTGAGCAAACGGGCGACCAGGCTGCTGTCGGCCAAGGGCCCGCAAATCCGCAACGCGACGTCGAAGCCATCGGCCACCAGATCGACCAACGGATCAGAGCAAGACAAATCGATCTGGATCTCCGGATACCGCGCCTGGAAGGCCGGCAACCAATGCGCCAACTCCAAGGTGCCTACCACCAGCGGCGCGCTGATCCGAAGCAGCCCGAAGGGACGCTCGTGTTCCAGCGCGACGGCTTGGGACGCGGCATCGACTCGGTCAAGGATATCCACGCAGGCTGCGTAGTACCTTTCCCCTGCTGCCGTAAGGCTCATGCGGCGGGTATTGCGATTGACCAGACGCACGCCCAACGTGGATTCCAACTGATGCAAATGCCGGGAAACCGACGAGTGCGTGGTGTTCAGCCGCTCAGCGGCGGCTGAGAATCCCTGGGCCTCAGCGATGCAGCGGAACACACGCATGGCGAGCATCTGATTCATAGGGGGCTTAGCGCACCGGTAGCTTGACGATTTCGCCGGTGTTCATCACATCGCCGAACGTATCCTCAATCTCGGCGAGGGCAGCCTTGTGCAAGGCGTCCTTGTCGATCGATTCCCCATTGACCCGGGTAATCGCACGCGTAGCTGATGCATCGGCCGCCACCAACACGTTATAGCTCAGCGGTGCCGCATCCCGAGCAGCGCCCGCCACGCACGCATGGGTCATGAGGCCGGAGACGATCACGTTCTCGATACCCCCGGCTTTCAGACGCTTGTCCAGATCGGTACTGCCGAACACGCTGACGGTGGTTTTTTGCAAGACCGGGTCATTGGGCCTGGGCTGCATATCAGGATGGAATTTCACGGTTTCACCGTCGATGGCAAACACAGGGGAGCCGGCGGGTGCGATGTGCTGAACGTGGTAGACCGGCATTTTGTGTTCATCGGCGAATTCGATCAGCTTCCGGGCGTTGGCCAGCGCTGCCGGGCCGTCAGGGATCGGCATCTTACCGGTGAAGTATTCATTCTGAAAATCGATCACCAGTAACGCGGTTTTACCGGCAGGCAACTGGCTCACGGGCACTGCACCAGACATTGCACGAATGGTTGGATGACTCTCGGCCGAGGCGCCGGCACTGGCGAGAACGCCTGAGAATACACAGGCGGTGAGCAATCGACGGGTAAAGCTTTGCATGGGCAGTTCCTTCTTTCATGGAGTGAATGAAGGGAATCCTAGGTGGATGGCTGGCGCCGGAACACAGCGCGGACGGCACAGAACTTGTTTGGAATTTGCACAGGTGAACCGTGATCGAGCGCTCAGGACTGTCTACAGCCCCGTACCTCTGCCCCACTGCCCGCGATTATCCGCTTCCCCACTTTCGCCCCCACTTCCAATGCCTGCCCATCCCTCTGCTTGCCCTGCCGCGCCTGCCCCACCAGCTGAGGAATCAAATCCCCTTCAGGTAAGTGCTTCCAGAATCGCCCCGGCATGTGCTGGCGCAACGCGGTGGGGTTGAGCCTCGCCGGATTGAAGATGTGTCGATAATAGGTGCGCCACAGTTCCGCGCCGGGATCTTCGGCGTGGCGGGCCCATTGTTGCCATTGCTCGGGGCAACGGCGTTGATAGTCCAGCGAATGCCCATCGAAACGAATGCCATCGCGGGGCGTTGCGATCAGCCAGCGTTGCCGGCCCAATCGATCGGCAAAATGCCCGCTCGCGCTTTCAAGGATGTCGTGGGCGGGCTGGTGGAAAGCCACAAGATCCAACTGCAGTTGTTCGGCGACCGCCGGCGGCAGCGGTACGAAACGCACGAACGCATGAAGGTGATGGGCTTCGCGGCTGACCTGTTTGATGCGCCGTTGCAATTCGCTGCCCAATCGATCGCCAGCGAGCATTGCGGTGCGGTCTCCATGGGCGACGCGCCAGAGCACTTCGTACAGCAGATTCCAGCGTTGTTCGCCCTGGTAGCGGCTGGCCTGTTCCAATTGCCCCAACAACCCCGGCGGCACGCGCGTCTGGAACGGCCCCGGGCCCTGTGGCAGCGGCGTCGGCACAGCCAGCAGGTCGGCGATCGGGCCCTGGGCCCATGTCACGTCGCAGGGGTCGATTCCGTGGCCCAGCAGCGTTCGGGCCTGGTCACGCCAGGTGCTGAAATCGTCGCCACAATCGAGGGCGATCATGCCCACAGCCCCATTTGCACCGGCCGCTGTGGGTCGCGCAAGCGCGCTCGGAGCAGCCCGCTGCGCACTTGGCCGTCAGCGGGGCGGTAATCGCTGGTCACGATAAACGGACGCGCCTTTTCCAACACGCAACGCAACTGCACCAAGTCGTCGTAGCGAATCCGCCGCTCCCTGCGCAGTGTCACCAGCCGCTGGACACTGCGCAGGCCGATGCCGGGAATGCGCGCGAGCAAAGCCGGCTCGGCGCGGTTGAGGTCGAGTGGAAACACATCACGATTGGCCAATGCCCAGGCCAGCTTGGGGTCGATGTCCAGGTCCAGGTTGGTGGATGTGCTCAATAGTTCGCCTGCCTTATAGCCGTAGCCTCGCATGAGGAAGTCGGCCTGATACAACCGATGCTCCCGCAGCAAAGGTGGCGCGGCCAGTGGCACGCTGGCGGGGCTCTCGGGGATCGGGCTGAAGGCGGAGTAATAGACTCGCCGCAGGCCGTAGCCCTGGTAAAGCGACTCGGCGTTGCTGAGGATGGCGTGGTCGTCAGTGGCATCGGCCCCGACGATCACTTGCGTGCTCTGCCCGGCCGGGGCAAAACGAGGCGCCCGCGGCTCGCCCGCCACCGCCTGTTGGCCGTCGTGGATGGTGCCCATCGCCTGACGGATGGTAGCCAGTTGCTTCTCCGGCGCCAGGCGCTTGAGGCTGATCTCCGAGGACAATTCGATATTCACGCTCAGGCGATCCGCCAGCCGCCCGGCCTCTTCGATCAATAGCGGGTCGGCGTCGGGAATGGTCTTGAGATGGATATATCCACGGAACTGGTGCTCTTCGCGCAGCAACCGCGCGACTCGAACCAACTGCTCCATGGTGTAATCGGCCGAGCGAATGATGCCAGAGCTCAGGAAAAGGCCGCTGATGCAATTACGTCGATAGAAATCCAGGGTCAGCCGGACCACTTCTTCGGGTGAGAATCGCGCCCTCGGCACATTGCTGGAGCGGCGGTTCACGCAGTACTGGCAGTCGTACAGGCAGAAATTGGTCAACAACACCTTGAGCAGCGATACACAGCGACCATCCGGCGTGTAGCTATGGCAGATACCCATGCCATCCGTGGCCCCAAGCCCGTCCCGCCCCCGCGAACTGCGCTTGGGGGCGCCACTGCTGGCGCAGGATGCGTCATATTTGGCGGCATCGGCAAGAATGCCCAGCTTGGCAATGAGTTGCATGGAAAACACTCGGATACTGGATGCATGAACAGTATTCGCAGATGCGCCGTGTTGCAAGCTCCGTTGGTCAATCCAGCCGCCGAACCGACAGTGACAGATGGGTTCATTAGCTACGCGATGGGCTATAATCCGCTCACCCACGTCATTCGAGGTCCGACCCCATGGGCACTGTCAGCCTTGAAACAAAGAAGGCCTACGCGGCCAGGACTCGTAGGTCCAACTACGCAGCGAGCCTGCGCCTGGAGGGCTTCAAGGTGTCTTTCGAGGACGGCGAACGCAAGCTGCCATCCCGTGAAGACGTGTTGAAGACCTTCACCAAGACCCGAGCCTGATGCCCGACAAATATGGCGTCGGCGAGGACGCCTACTGCTATCCCGGCTCCACGGTGCTGCGCAACAAACTCGATATCCACGACGAACCCACCCTGGGCGAAGCCGAACAACAGCTTTCGGCGATCGCGGCGAGCAGTGTTGAATTCAACCCGCCCCCTTACAGCCTGGCTTACCTTCAGAATATCCATCACGCATTGTTCGCAGACCTGTTCGAATGGGCCGGAAAGCTGCGGACCGTTGGCATGGCCAAGCAGGACACTCGCTTCTGCCAACCGGAATACATGGAGAAGGAAGCCGAAAAGATTTTCGCCCGCATGGCGGCAGCGAATTGGTTCGAAGCAATGGGCCGGGATGAACTCATAGTCGCCGTGGCGGACGCCTATTCCGATATCAACGTCATCCATCCCTTTCGAGAAGGCAACGGCCGCGCCCAACGCATCCTGTTCGAGCACCTCATCATGAATGTCGGGTTCGAAATAAGTTGGTGGGGAATCGAAAAAGACGAATGGATCAGTGCCAATATCGCGGCTTATAACTGCGTGCTCGATCCCATGGAAACCGTTTTCAAGAAGTGTATTGGACAGCCGATACAATCTCGACCATAAGTTACCTGCGCTCTTTGCTTAAGCGATACATTCCGTGCCAGCCAACCCTGCCGAAAGACGATGTATGAACCAGACCGCCTCGTTCCCCCCGAATGAACGAGGCCGAGACTTTGTCGTGGGCGACGTCCACGGGCATTTCAAGCTTCTGGAAAGGGCCTTGGCGAAACTCGAGTTCAATACCGAAGTAGACCGGGTTTTTTCCGTGGGGGACCTCATCGATCGCGGTCCCGACTCAGAGGACGTATTGAATTGGCTTGGGCAACCCTGGTTTCATGCGGTACGCGGCAACCATGAGCAAATGGTTATCGATGGTATCTGCGGCCACGGAGACAGACACAGGCACATCCGCAACGGCGGCGCCTGGCTCTATGAGTTGAGCCCGACCACCCAGGAGCAACTTCTAGCAGCGCTTCAGCAACTTCCGATCATTATCGAAGTTAAGTTATCCGACGATAAAACAGTTGGGATAGTACATGCCCAAGCGCCAGCTGTCGGGCTTGAAAATGAATGGCAGAATGCGAAGGAAGCCATTACCGGAACGCGAGGAAAGCAGTCCGAACGACAAGCCTTGGCGCAAGCCCTTTATGCCCGGGACAAAATCGAACAGCAGGACCCGACTCCAATCAAAGGCATCCACGAAGTTTATGTCGGACATTCATCAGTCCCGCGCGTCACCCGCCTCGGCAATGTTGTCTACATGGATACTGGCTGCTCCTTTTCCGACGGAGCACTGAGCCTCATGGAAATCGGCAGCCAATCGGTTTTCAGCATAGGCATGACGCAGTGAATGGGCGGGCTGCCTAGTCCGGGCTGAATGCATTCGCTGCCGTCCCATACCTGATAAACTGTGCGGCCTCCGCATTTGCCTCCAGATTCCCATGCCTCTTCAAGAAACTTTGCGACAGTCCGTTTCCCGCCGCTTCAGCGTGGCCCCGATGATGGATTGGACCGACGCCCACTGTCGCTTCTTCCTACGCATCCTCTCCAAGCACGCCCTGCTTTACACCGAAATGGTCACCACCGGTGCCTTGCTCAACGGCGACCACGAACGCTTCCTGCGCCACCATGAAACCGAGCATCCCCTGGCCCTGCAACTGGGCGGCAGCGTCCCCGGCGACTTGGCGGCCTGCGCCCGAATGGCCCAGGAACATGGCTACGACGAGGTGAATCTCAACGTCGGCTGCCCAAGCGACCGGGTGCAGAACAACATGATCGGCGCCTGCTTGATGGGGCATCCGGAATTGGTGGCCGATTGCGTGAAAGCGATGCGCGACGCCGTGTCGATTCCGGTGACGGTCAAGCATCGGATCGGAATCAATGGTCGCGACAGTTATGAGCAATTGTGCGAGTTCGTCGGGACCGTGCGTGACGCCGGTTGCAACAGTTTTACCGTGCATGCGCGGATTGCGATCCTGGAGGGGTTGTCGCCGAAGGAGAATCGCGACATTCCGCCATTGCGCTATGACGTGGTGGCCCGATTGAAAGCGGACTTCCCTGAGCTGGAGATCGTACTCAACGGTGGAATCAAGACACTGGAGGCCTGCCACGAACATCTGCAAACGTTCGATGGTGTCATGCTGGGCCGCGAGGCGTACCACAACCCGTATCTGCTGGCCGAAGTGGACCAACAGTTGTTCGGCAGCACTGCGCCGCTCATTACTCGTGCCGAGGCCTTGGCACAGCTGCGGCCTTATATTGCCGATCACTTGGCACAAGGCGGTGCCATGCACCACATCACCCGTCACGTGCTGGGGCTGGGCACTGGGTTCCCGGGCGCGCGGCGGTTCCGGCAGTTGTTGTCGGTGGATATCCACAAGACCAAGGATCCGTTGGCCTTGCTCGATCAGGCGGGCCAGTTGCTGGAAGGGCGTTAACCATCACTTGCTTTGAACCTGCGCGCTGTTTTGGCATCGTATCTACCGGTAGTTGCCCCGGCCTTTCAAACACCCGTTTTCAGGTTGTTGCCGCTGGGGCCATCGATACCTCTTCACGCCCTTGAGTGGCTGCCGGCCCTCGGGTAATGTCAACGGACCCATAGGACAGAGCACGCTCATGACTTCCAAGCTGGAACAACTCAAGCAGTTCACCACCGTCGTGGCCGATACGGGCGACTTCGAAGCCATCGCCCGCATCAAACCCGTCGACGCCACCACCAACCCATCCCTGCTGCTCAAGGCTTCGGCCATCCACGGTTATGCCGAGCTGCTGAACGCTTGCGTGGCGGACTGCAAGGGCGACGTGGGCCTGGCCAGCGACCGCTTTGGTGTTGCGGTGGGCCAGGAAATCCTGAAAGTGATTCCGGGGCGCATTTCCACCGAAGTGGATGCACGCCTTTCGTTCGATACCGAAGCCATGCTCAAGCGCGCGCATCGGCTGGTCGATCTGTACGAAAAGGCCGGCGTTGGCCGTGACCGCGTGCTGATCAAGATCGCTTCGACCTGGGAAGGCATCCGCGCTGCCGAGAAACTGGAACGCGAAGGCATCCAGTGCAACCTGACCCTGCTGTTCTCCTTCGCCCAGGCCGCTGCCTGTGCAGATGCCGGGGTTTTCCTGATCTCGCCGTTCGTGGGCCGTATCTACGATTGGTACAAGAAGGCCAACGGCAACGACTACACCGGCGCCGATGATCCGGGCGTGCAGTCCGTGACGCGCATCTATAACTATTACAAGGCCAATGACTACAAGACCGTGGTTATGGGCGCGAGCTTCCGCAACCTCAACCAGATCGAGCAATTGGCCGGTTGCGATCGCTTGACTGTCAGCCCTGAGCTGCTGGAGAAACTGGCCGCCGACGAAGGCAAGCTGGAGCGCAAACTGGCACCTGGGCAAGCTGGAGAAGCTCGCCTGAGCCTCAATGAGCCCCAGTTCCGCTGGTTGTCCAACGAAGACGCCATGGCGACCGAGAAACTGGCTGAAGGCATCCGTCAGTTCGCTCGTGACCAGGAGAAGCTGGAAGCGTTGCTGCAAGCCAAGCTTTGAGCTGATTCGCAAGGCATGCAAAAGGGCGAACCTTGATGGGTTCGCCCTTTTTTATGCGGCTCGGCCTGAGAAATCTGGCGTCTGACCAGGCCATTCGCAAGCAGGCTCGCGAAAGCGTCAGTCCGGCCTACGCAGGCTCAAGAATCAAGGCCGCTCCAGCGCATTCACCAAGTCATGGAACGCTTCGCGATTGGAGTCGTTCAGCCCCATGAGGATCTTGTGGGCTTCGAGTACCTTGATCCGCACTTCTTCCTCGGATTGGTCCTGGTCAGGCAGGTCGTCCAGGCAATCGGGGCATGGCACCGGATCGCCGACGATGTTGAACACCTGGTCGAAACCCATCGATTGCAGAAGACGGGTGATGTCGTTGTGGGTAGTGACGACAGTCGGCAGCAGGCCGACTTTCTGCCGCGACAGGATCGACAGCTTGGCCAGTAGGCCCAGCGTAGTGCTGTCGATGCTGCGGGTTTCGGTCAGGTCGATCACGATGGCGCTGAAATTCAGCGCGGTGAAGATCTTTTCTATTGTCGCATCCAGCGCCGAACACAAGGTCAGGCGCACCTCACCGACAAACTTCAGGACAAAAGTGCCGTCCTGCTCGGCGAACTGGATTCTACCGGTACTCATCAAAGGTTCCTGCTCAACACTAACAGGGCGATATCATCCGGCATCTCCCCTAGCGTGGCTAATCCAAACACTTGCCGCAGGCCTTCCAGGCTGCCGCCCGCTGCACTCACCCGCTCGGGCAAGGCCGCTTCTTTCTCTTTGAGTGTAGGCTCTGACAAAAGGTCCAGAATGCCATCAGACATCAGCGTCAGGCTGAATGTCGGTGGCAGCTCCAATACGTGGTCCTCATAGGTCGCCTCGTTGAACAGGCCTACCGGCAAACCACGCCCTTCCAGGTAACGAACACTGTCTGGTGTATACAACACAGGCAACGGCAGGTGACCGCCGATGCTATAGGTCAACAAACCAGTCTCCTCGTCGATGACTCCACCGACCATCGTGACGTGCTTGCCCAGCTTACAACTGATCAGGCCCCGGTTGATATGCCCAAGGACCTCAGAAGGCTTGAATTCCGGCAATGTACCGTTGCGCTTGGATTCGAACAGCAGGCGCGTGGTCATGAACTTCAGCAACACCGTGACGAACGCCGACGAAGCACCGTGCCCGGAAACGTCCGCCAGGTAGAACGCCACGCGACGCTCATCTACACGAAAATAATCGACGAAGTCCCCCGACAGGTACAACGACGGGATGATCTGATGGGCAAAACGGAAACCATCGACCGTCCAGGGGCTCACCGGCAGCATGTTCATTTGCACCTGGCGCCCGGCGTTCTGGTCCTCTTGCAACAGGTTCAGGCTGGCTTCGAGCTCGCGATTGGCGGTCTCCAGCTTTTCCCTGTAGCGCTGGTTCTCCACCAGCAGTCGCGAGCGATCCAGGGCTCGGCGCACCGAGTGCTCAAGCACCGCGAGGTCTTCTAGGGGCTTGATCAGGTAGTCCGCCGCGCCCAGGCGCAACGCCTCGACCGCGTCGTTCATCACACCCGCGCCCGAAACGACGATGACCGGGGTCTGCGACGACAGCTCGGTGACCTGGCGAATGAGTTCGAGTCCGCCCATCTGCGGCATGCGCAGGTCGCAGATGACCAGGTCGGGCTTCTCCTGCTCGAATACCTGAAGACCCTGTTGGCCGTTACTGGCCTGCAAGACGCTGAAACCACTGTCTTCCAAGTAGGCCGCGAGACTGGCTCGCACCACTTCGTCATCATCGATTATCAGCAGCGTGGCACTGGTTTTTGGCATGTGGGCAAACGGCGCCAGAATTAGGTTGGCGTAGCGGGCTTGGCGTTGGGCCTGCGCGCACTACTGGATTCGCTTTCTAGCCTCTCTGCCGTACCGGCTTCAGGCCTTCGCCCTACACACGGTTACACCAGAGGTGCCCTTCTAAGGCGCAGACGGTACTCCCATCCGCGGGGCGTTTCAAGCTCATGCGAATCGTCGCTTGCCGTCTTTATTTGTCAAAGCACGGAGAGTTATAAGAACCGAGCGAAGCGTAACTCAATGGAAGGACAAATCTGCGCTTGAACCCTACCAAAGCAAAGAAGGCGGCCATCTGGGCCGCCTCCGCAACTTACAATTGGAAATCAAAAATCATCTTCGACTTGACCATCCTTGACCTTGAATTCGCGGTTTTGCAGGAAGGCATTGCGGATGAACACATACTTGTCGCCGCTGACGAGCTTTTCCGCCGAGAGCAGGCTGGCACGGGTGTCGACGATGTTCAGGCCCCAGATCGAATTGCGGACCGAGACATTATCGATATAAGGGTAAGGGGTGGCGTAGCTGTCGACCCACTTGGCCGGCGCGTCACGCAGGGTACTCGGCCCCAGCAGCGGCAGCATCAGGTACGGTCCGCTGCCCAGCCCCCAATACCCGAGGGTCTGGCCGAAATCTTCGTCGTTACGTTGCAGGCCCATCTTGGTGCCCACGTCGAAAAACCCCAGGAGACCGAACGTGGTATTGAAAATCAAACGGGCTGTGTCGACTCCCGCAGCGGCCGGTTTGGCTTGCAACAGGTCGTTGGCCAGGTTGCCCACGTCACCGATGTTGCGAAACATGTTGTGGATGCCGTCTTCGAGGAATCGCGGCGTCACGTACTGATAACCCTGGGCCAGCGGTTTGAGCGCATAAGTATCAATGGTGTCGTTGAAGGTGAAGATTGGACGGTTGATGCTTTCCCATGGATCTTCTTCCGTGGCGGCCTGGGCGGCAAACGGTACCAGCAGGATACTGGCAGATAGACACAGCTGAGCTAGACGATGGCTCCAGCGCATAGGGAAAACTCCTTGGATTATTCAGGCAAGGGCGCCGAGCCCAGGCGGTAAGGCCGCTAGTATAAGACGGAAAACGTGGATAGGCAGCACTGAAGCAAGAAGCTCGCTGTAGGAATATTCCACAACTAACTCGCATCATGGTGCTGTCACCGGACTGTCATCCGCGCTCGCTAGGCTGCTGGTTATTTCAAGGACGTTCCCATGCCGCGCGCCGAAGCACTGCCCCTCCCTGCTCCCAGCCTTACCGCCGTACTGTTTGGCCTGAGTGGATGCCTGGTGGATTTCGGCGCGCGCGTACGCCAGCCAGGCACCCAGCCATCGGATCATGCCCATCCGACCCCAGGCGCGCTGGAAAGCCTGCAACGCTTGCAGCATCTGGATATCCCCTGCGCCTGGCTCGACGACCTGCCCCCCGCCGTCAGCCATGGCCTGGCGACTTCGTTGCCTGCGTCCATCAAGGCGCCGCAACTTCCCGCAACAAATCAACCTTGGCCGGCGCCGCATGCCTGCTGGCAAGCCCTCATGGCGCTGAACGTCCAACAATTGGACGGCTGCGTGTTGGTCAGTGGCGAACCCAAGTTGTTGCAGTCCGGGCTCAACGCCGGGTTGTGGACCATTGGACTGGCGTCCTGCGGCTCATTGTGCGGGCTGTCCCCTTCCGAATGGCAAGCCCTGAGCCAGCAGGAACGGGAAATCAAACGGGCCAAGGCCACGGTGCAGCTCTTCAGCCTCGGCGTGCATTCGGTGATCGACCACCTGGGCGAACTGGACACTTGCCTGACCGACATCAGCCTGCGCAGACAAAAAGGCGAGAAGCCCTGAGTCGGATCATGCAGGGTGCGTGAGTGTGGATTACTCTTAAGGCAGGCCAAGGACCTTTGACGCAGCGTCGCGGTCCATGTCTGTGCCTATCAATAAAGGGAGTACGCCAATGCCTGCCAGCCGGGAATTGCAAGAACAACTCGATACCTTGCGCGAGCAATTGGAACAGGACCCGCCGCTGTCTGAGCCAGATCGCGAACATCTGCACAAGTTGATGGCAGAGATCGAATCTCAGATCGAATTGGAAAACCAGCTTCAGGACAACAACCTGGTCGACGGCGTAAACCTGGCCGTAGAGCGTTTTGAAGTGGAGCACCCAACGATCGCCGGAACACTGCGCAATATCGTCATTACCTTGGGCGGCATGGGGATCTAAACCCTTGAAACGCAGAAAGCCCTGCTATCGCCAGCAGGGCTTTTTAATGTTTACGAATTGAAATGCAATCCCACAATCAAGATGTCATTGGCGGACCAGCCGATGGTTCGGCAATTGCACCTCGTCGGTGCTGCGATACGGATTGATGTCCAGCCCACCACGCCGCACATACCGCGCATACACCGTCAGTTTCTCCGGCTTGAGCAAGCGCTGCAGGTCGAGGAAGATCCGCTCCACGCACTGCTCATGGAAATCCGAGTGCTGGCGAAAGCTAACGATGTAGGCCAACAAGCTCGCATGATCCAACGCAGCGCCGCGATACTCCACCGCTACGCTGCCCCAATCCGGCTGGCTCGTCACCGGGCAGTTGGACTTGAGCAAATGGCTGTGCAGGCTTTCCTCGACGATGCGCGAGTCATCGCAACGCAACAGTTCCGGGCGCGGGTGCTCATAGGAATCGACGCTGATGTCCAATTCGTCGATGCACGCACCGGGCAGCGCCACGATGCCTTCGTTTTCCACATCCTTGAGACTGCGGACCCGCACACCCACTGGCTTGCCGGCAGCCGCCGAAAGGTCCTGGCGCAAGGTCGCTTCCAGGCTCGCGGTGTCGGTGAATGGGGTCTGGTTCAACGAGTTCAAGTAAAGCTTGAAGGATTTGGACTCGATAATGTTCGGCGAATCCGCCGCGATGGCGAACTCGCCGATGGCCACCACCGGCTTGCCGGAAGGCAACAGCCAGGACAATTCGAAACAGTTCCAGAAATCCACGCCTTTGTACGGCAGGGTCTCGGCCGTCAGGCCCAGCTCCGCCCACTTCGCGGCGCGCGGAATCGGGAACAGCAATGACGGCGTGTACGTGGCGATGTATTCGCTGGATTTGCCCAGCGGCGAATGTTCGGCTGCGGGATGCATGACGGAAACCTGACTGAAGAATCAGCGGATTCTACCAGTCTTTGCCGCAGCCTTTGAGTGCTTACTGACTGACTGTCAGCTCGCCCCTCATGCCAGCCTGGTAGTGGCCGGGAACATTACAGGCGAATTCCAGGCGCGTGGCCTTGCTGAAGGTCCAGGTCAGCTCGGCGGTCTTGCCCGGCTCCACCAGCACGCTGTTGGGGTCATCGTGGCGCATCTTCGCCTCGCCGTGGCCCATGGCGGCATGATCCAACCCCGGCTTCATCGTGGTCGGCATCAATCCAGACGCTGCTTATCATTTGGATGAGTGAAATTTTGGGGCTGCGGCGCAGCCCAGCGCGAGCAAGCCCCCTCGCCACGAAAGCCGGTCCAGCCTCAGGAATACCGCAACGCCTGCGCCGGTTCGATCTTCGCCGCGCGCCACGCCGGGTACACGGTGGCGAGGAAGCTGAGGATGAACCCGGCAGAACAGATCAGCACCACGTCGCCACGCTGAAGCTCAGACGGCAGGTTGCTGACGAAATACACATCGGAACTGAAGATGTGCTGACCGCTGACCCGCTCCAGCCAACCCACCAACTCACTGACGTTCAACGCGGCGATCACGCCCAGCACGCCGCCAATGAGCGTGCCGACGATGCCGATCACCGTTCCCTGGACCATGAAGATCGCCATGATCTGCCGCGGCGTGGCGCCGATGGTGCGCAGGATGGCGATGTCGGCGCCTTTATCGTTCACCACCATGATCAACGTGGCGATGATGTTGAACGCCGCCACCGCGACGATCATCAGCAACAGCAAGCCAATCATGGTCTTTTCCATTTTCATGGCGCTGAACAGGCTGCCCTGGGTGTGAGTCCAGTCGTCGGCCTTGTAGCTGGCGCCAAGACCGGTGGCGATATCAC
Organism: Pseudomonas sp. R4-84; assembly: GCF_054130985.1. Lineage (NCBI taxonomy): Bacteria > Pseudomonadati > Pseudomonadota > Gammaproteobacteria > Pseudomonadales > Pseudomonadaceae > Pseudomonas > Pseudomonas sp. R4-84. Next base: position 1,964,662 of record NZ_CP096390.1, on the reverse strand, counting down.
CCGAGACTTTCGGCGCCGCGTACAAGTCCTTCACCGCCAGGCGCACGCTTTGCACCTGGTTCGGCTGCCAGTGCTGCATCTGCGCGGCGTCAGCCAGGTGGATCAGCGCCATGGAGCCGTCCAGCTCGGCGCCGACCTTGAACACGCCGACCACATTCAGCCGCTGCATCCGTGGCGTGATGCCGCCAGGCGCGGTGCTGACTTCCGGCACGATCAGGGTCAGTTTATCGCCCAGGTTCAGGCGGAAGCGCCGGGCAGTGATCTCGCCGATCACCACGCCAAACTCCCCCGGTTTCAGGGCGTCGAGACGGCCCTGGACGATGTGCTGGGCGACGATGGAAACCTTGCCTTCCTGGGCCGGGTCCACGCCGCTGATCTGGATCGGCTGCATCGAACCTTTATGGCTCAGCATGCCTTCCATCTCGGTGAACGGAACGGCCGCGAGGACTTCAGGATTTTTCAATGCGGCGGCGGCCACTGGCTGCCAGTCATCGATCGGGTTAACGCCAACGATGGTGGCGTGCGGAACCATGCCGAGGATGCGCGAACTCATTTCGCGCTGGAAGCCATTCATCACCGACAACACGACGATCATCGCCAGTACGCCAAGGGCGAGGCCGATCATCGATGTCATGGAAATGAACGAGACAAAACGATTGCGGCGCTTGGCGCGGGTATAGCGCGTGCCGATGAAAATCGATAACGGTCTGAACATTCGTTGGGCACCGTATGAAAATAAAAGACCCGGCGCTTGCGGCAAGCGCCGGGTTTCGGTCGATCAGATGGGCGTCAGGCAACCTTCCTGCAAGTGCAGGACGCGGTCCATCTGGCGGGCCAGGTTCATATCATGGGTCACCACCAGGAACGCCGTGCGCATCGAGGTGCTGAGCTCCAGCATCAAGTCCTGGATGCCCTGGGCGGTGTGGGAATCGAGGTTGCCGGTCGGCTCGTCGAGCATCACCAGGCCGGGCTTGTTGACCAGGGCGCGGGCAATCGCCACGCGCTGGCGCTCGCCACCGGACAGTTCGGCCGGCTTGTGCTCCAAGCGATGCCCCAGCCCTACCCGCTCCAACAGTGCAGTGGCGCGCTGACGGGCCTCGGGAATCGCCGTGCGACCGATCAACAGCGGCATGCAGACGTTTTCCAGGGCCGTGAACTCGGGCAGCAGATGGTGGAACTGATAGACGAAACCCAGGGAACGGTTACGCAACAGGCCGCGGGCTTTCTCATTCAATGCCGAGAGTTCTTCGCCCGCCAGCCAGACACTGCCGGCGGTGGGCGTATCGAGGCCACCGAGCAGGTTCAGCAAGGTGCTTTTGCCCGAGCCGGAAGTTCCGACGATCGCCACGCGCTCGCCGGGATGCAGCTCCAGCTGCAGGCCCGACAACACCACCACCGACTCCGGGCCTTCCTCGTAGGATTTGCCCAGGTCGCGGCAACTCAAGATTGCTTTTTCACTCATGCCCGACTCACTCATAACGTAACGCCTCCGCAGGCTGGGTGCGCGCGGCACGCCAGGCTGGATACAGGGTGGCGAGGAAACTCAGGATCAACGCGGCGCCGCAGACCATCAACACGTCATCGGCCTGCAATTGCGAAGGCAAGTAATCGATGAAGTACACGTCGGCGTTGAGAAACTTGTGCCCGATCAGGGTTTCGAGACCGGCAATCGCGGCGCTGACATTCAGCGCGGCGAACATTCCGACCAGGGCCCCGACGAACGTACCGATAACGCCGATGACGGTGCCCTGGACCATGAAGATGCGCATGATCTGCCCCGGCGTGGCGCCGAGGGTACGCAGGATGGCGATATCGCCCTTCTTGTCGTTCACCACCATCACCAGCGTCGAGATGATGTTGAACGCCGCCACGGCGACAATCAGCAACAGCAGCAGGCCGATCATGGCTTTTTCCATGCGGATCGCCTGGTACAGGTTGCCGTGTGTGCGGGTCCAGTCGCGGGCGTAGTAACGGTCTTCGCCGAGTTGCTGGGCAATGTTCCAGGCAACACGTGGCGCCTGGAACAGGTCATCGAACTTCAATCGCAGGCCTTGGACCTGGTCCGGTTTCCAGCGATGCAGGCGGGCGAGATCCTGGAGATTGGTCACGCCCAGGTAGCCGTCCAGCTCGCCGGCGCCGACATGGAAGATTCCGACCACGGTAAAGCGTTTCATGCGCGGGAACATGCCGCCCGGGGTGACGGTGACTTCCGGCGCGACGAAGGTCAGCTTGTCGCCGATGGCCACGCCGAGCTTGGCCGCGGCTTTGTCGCCGATCACGATGCCGAAGCTGCCTGGCGCCAGGTCGTCGAGTTTGCCCTGCTTCATGAAGTTGTCGATGATCGACACCTGCCGCTCCAGCCCGGGGTCGATGCCGTTGAGCAAGACCTTGGAAACCTTGCCGTCGTTGGTCAGCAGCCCCTGCATCTGGGTGAAAGGCGCCACGGCCAGCACCTGCGGGTTCCGCTTGACGTTGGCGGCCAGGCTCGGCCAATCGCTGATGGCTTCGCCGGTTTCGAGGGTCGCGTGAGGCACCATGCCCAGCACGCGGGTGCGCATTTCATGATCGAAGCCGTTCATCACCGACAACACGACGATCATCACGACCACGCCAAGGGCCAGCCCGATGATGGACGTCAGGGAAATGAACGATACGAAATGATTGCGACGCTTTGCACGGGTATAACGCGTGCCGATGAATACGAAGAGAGGTCTGAACATGTCGGGGCTTGTTCGGAGGGAAAAGGAACGTCCTTGTGGCGGGGGTCACAAACCAGCTTTACACTCAGACCACCGCCGCTACCATGGGTTCGCCATGTCGACATTAGATGAAGAAGATCGCCGCGAATACTACCGTATCGAGGACACGATCGCACTGGAAATTCGGCCCCTGTCCGTTCCTGAAGCCGCCAGCCAGGAAGTGTTGCAGGATGAGTCCCCATTGTTCAATCTGCTCAGCGAATTGCACCTGAGCGAATTCGAGTCACAGCACCTGTTGCGCCAGATCAGCGAGCGCGAACGCAGCATCGCCGCCTACCTGAAGGCCATGAACAAACGCATCGACTTGCTCAGCCAGGTCATCGCGGTGACCGTGCTTGGCGAAATCGGCGAACCACAGCCTGTGATCATCTCCGAAGGCGGCATTGATTTCCAATACCCCTCCCCCGTTGCGGTCGGCGCGCACCTGTCGATCAAGCTGGTGCTGATGCCCCAGGCCCTGGGCCTGTTGCTCCGAGCCCGCGTCACGCATTGCGATCCCAAGGGCGATGGCTACGACGTGGGAACAGAGTTTGAACACCCGACCGACGCCCAGCGCCAATTGCTGGCCCGCTACATCCTGCAAAAACAGGCGCAAGAACGGCGCCTGGCGCGGGAACTGAACGAATCTGGCATCAATAAGGAAGAACCGTGACCCTAATCTATGGCCACCGCGGCGCCAAGGGCGAAGCACCGGAAAATACCCTCACCGGGTTCCAGGAATGCCTCAAGCACGGCGTGCGCCGTTGCGAGCTGGACTTGCACCTGTCCATGGACGGCGAGTTGATGGTGATCCACGACCCGACCCTCAAGCGCACCACCGATCGCCGGGGCAAGGTCGTCGAACACACCGCCGCCGAACTGGTGACCTACGATGCGCGCAAAGGTGGCCCAGGCTGGATCAAGCCGTGCCCGATTCCTCGGCTGGAAGAGCTGTTCGAGCAATGCGATTTCGAGCACTGGCAACTTGAAGTGAAAAGCGCGTCACGCACCCGCGCCGCCGCAACCGTGCTGGGCATTCGCGAGATGGCCCAACGCTTCGGGCTGCTGGATAAGATCACCATCACCTCCAGTTCCCGGGAAGTGCTCAAGGCGGCCCTGGACCTGACCCCGGACATTTCCCGCGGACTGGTGGCCGAATACGCCTGGCTCGACCCGTTGAAGGTCGCCCAGAGTTATGGCTGCGAGATTCTGGCGCTGAACTGGACCCTGTGCACGCCGGAACGCCTTATCAAGGCGCAGCGCCAGGGGCTGCATGTGTCGGTGTGGACGGTCAACGAGCCCGCGCTCATGCGCAGGCTCGCCGACTTTGGCGCTGACAGCCTGATTACAGACTTTCCCGGTTTGGCCACTGCCACCCTCGAGAATTGCTGAAATCGGTCTCCCCGGCCGGCTCAGGCCACCGGCCGGAGCCGCTCAAAAAAGCCGGTTGAGCCCGTCATAGGCGGCTACCCGATAGGCTTCAGCCATGGTCGGGTAGTTGAACGTGGTGTTCACGAAGTATTTCAACGTGTTCAGTTCGCCCGGCTGGTTCATGATCGCCTGGCCGATGTGAACGATCTCCGACGCCTGATAGCCGAAGCAGTGCACACCGAGCACTTCCAGCGTCTCGCGATGGAAGAGGATCTTCAGCATGCCTTGCGGCTCGCCGGCGATCTGTGCCCGCGCCATGCTCTTGAAAAAGGCCTTGCCCACTTCATAAGGCACCTTGGCCTGGGTCAGTTCCTGCTCGTTCTTGCCGATCGAGCTGATCTCTGGAATGGTGTAGATGCCAGTCGGTACATCGTTGACGAAGCGCCAGCTGCCGTTGTCGACAATACTGCCGGCGGCCGAACGGCCCTGGTCGTGGGCGGCACTGGCCAGGCTCGGCCATCCGATCACATCACCGGCACCGTAGATATTCGGTACGCAGGTGCGGTAGTTCTCGTCGACCTCGATCTGGCCACGGCTGTTGACCTTTACGCCAATGTTCTCCAGGCCCAGGGTGTCCGTGTTGCCGGTACGGCCGTTGCACCAGAGCAAGGCGTCGGCCTTGATCTTCTTGCCAGACTTGAGGTGCAGGATCACACCGTTGTCGACGCCTTCCACGCGGTCGTATTCCTCGTTGTGGCGCACGGTAATGTTGTTGTTGCTGAAGTGGTAGCTCAAGGCCTGGGAGATTTCCGAGTCAAGGAAGCTCAGCAACTGGCCGCGGTTGTCCACCAGCTCCACCAGCACGCCCAGGCCGCTGAAGATCGAGGCGTATTCGCAACCGATCACCCCGGCGCCGTAGACGATGAGCTTACGTGGGGTGTGACCCAGGCTCAGGATAGTGTCGCTATCGTAGATACGTGCGTGGTTGAAATCGATATCAGCCGGACGATATGGGCGCGAACCGGTGGCGATGATGATGTGCTTGGCCACCAGCTTCTCGACCACGCCATTGCCACAAACTACTTCGACAGTCTGCTCGTCGGCGAAGCTGCCAGTGCCGAAGAACACATCGACACGGTTGCGAGCGTAGTAGCCGGTACGCGAGGCCACTTGCTTGGAGATCACCTTCTCGGCGCTCTTGAGCACGTCCGGAAAGGAGAACCAGCGCGGCTCGCCGATGGCCCGGAACATCGGGTTGGTGTTGAACTGCATGATCTGCCGGACCGAGTGACGCAAGGCCTTGGACGGGATGGTGCCCAAGTGGGTGCAGTTGCCGCCGACCTGCCGACGGCTGTCGACCATCGCCACTTTGCGCCCTGCCTTGGCAGCGTTCATTGCCGCGCCTTCCCCAGCAGGGCCGGAACCCAGTACTACCACGTCGTAGTTGTAGACAGCCATGCGTACTCCTCAGAACAGGCCGCGATGCCACGCTTGGCACCGACGGCTAAATCATGCCGACCGGCGGCATGAAGGAACAATTTGGGGCCGGTTCACGCGCCCGGCCACAGTCTATAGAAGCGTCAACGCCGCGCACATTACCCCTTGGTCGCGTCGTAGGCTAGGGGGCGTTCTCAATTAGTTTCCCCACCGCGTTGTGGGTAAATTAATTGAGAATGCCCCCTTTGCCTGCGCTATTTCGCCACGGGAGCCTTTCAGCACCCTGTCATTGCATGACACTGATCTCAAGTACGCTTGGATCATGTGGCGAGGGAGCTTGCTCCCGCTGGGGTGCGTAGCGCCCCCTCCATTTTTGTGAGCGCTTCGCACTCAAGCGGGAGCAAGCTCCCTCGCCACGGTAATTCCACTTCAATGGTCATTGGTTTTTTCCACGGGTCATCCGTTCAAAGATGTCGTTGGTGCGGCTGACGAAACGCTCCCCATCCCGCAATACGAAAAATACCCCGACGCCATGTTCCTGGGCATAGTCCCAACCTCGTTCAGGACCGAGAATCAGCAACAGCGTCGATAGTCCATCGGCCATCATCGCCGAAGGATGAATCACCGTGACGGACGCCAGGTTGTGTAGGACCGGCGCACCAGTACGCGCATCAAAGGTGTGGGAATAACGCTTGCCGCCCTGCTCGAAGTATTTTCGGTAATCACCTGACGTTGAAATCCCGTAGCCGTTGACCTCGATGACCCGCTCCGCCACTTGCCGGTCGTCCCGTGGTTCTTCCAGAGCGATGCGCCAGGGCGAACCATCCGGCTTGCGCCCGATAGCCTTGAGTTCACCGGTGGCTTCGGCCAGGTAGCTGTCGATGCCCAGGGCCTGAAGCCTGGCGGCGATGCGGTCGACGGCGTAACCGGCCGCGATGCTGTTGAAATCGACTTCCACCGCGGCGTCCTTGCACAGTTGGTCGCGCTCAATGCGCAGATGTCTATGACCTACGCGCTGACGAGTTTCGGCCAGGGCCTCGGCGCTCGGCACCTGTTCTTCCCGGGACTGCGGACCGAACCCCCACAGGTTCAATAAAGGCTCAACCGTCAAATCGAAGGCACCTGCGCTTTGCGAGGAGAGTTGCTCGCCCGCTCGGATCAGCTCGAGAACTGGCTCCGGCATCACTCGGCAACTATCAGCAGGCATCGTATTGAAACGCTCGATGTCCGAGTCGCTGCGATAGGTGGACAACTGTCTATCTACTTCGGCCAGGATCTTTTCCACCTCGCCCTGCACCACTTTCGGACCGGGGGTAGCGACATGCCTGACGTACTGGATGGAATAGCGGCTGCCCATGGTCGGGCCGTCGAAGCGCTCCAAGGTGTCGCCGTTGCCGCAAGCGGATAACACGCCAGCAAGCATCACACCCCCTATCCATCGTCCAGTTAACAAATCTTCATCTCCCGACAAAACCGCGCCAGCCATTATGGGCTACAGACACGCGCAAAAAACCTGTGGGAGCGAGCTTGCTCGCGGCGGCGGGGGCTCATCGAGCAATGCGCTACCTGACACACCGCTATTACGAGCAAGCTCGCTCCCACAGGGGCTGCAGCGTTTTCATACAAGATTTGCCAAAGTGGGTACTTAACCATGTCTTCCAACACGAGCAACGGCAAGGCGATTTTCCGCGTCGTCAGCGGCAACTTCCTCGAGATGTTCGACTTCATGGTCTACGGCTTCTACGCCACGGCCATCGCCAAGACATTTTTCCCAACAGACAGCGCCTTTGCCTCGCTGATGCTGTCCCTGGCCACGTTCGGCGCGGGATTCCTGATGCGTCCGCTGGGCGCGATTTTCCTCGGCGCCTACATCGACCGCCACGGCCGCCGCAAAGGCCTGATCATCACCCTGGCGATGATGGCCGCCGGCACGGTGCTGATCGCCTGCGTTCCGGGCTACGCCACATTGGGCGTGGCGGCACCGTTACTGGTGTTGCTGGGTCGATTGCTGCAAGGCTTTTCCGCTGGCGTGGAGCTGGGTGGGGTGTCGGTGTACCTGGCGGAAATTTCCACGCCAGGGCGCAAGGGCTTTTTCGTCAGTTGGCAGTCCGCCAGCCAACAGGCCGCGGTGGTGTTCGCCGGTCTGCTGGGGGTCGGTCTCAATCATTGGCTGAGCCCCCAGGAGATGGGCGAATGGGGCTGGCGCGTGCCGTTCCTGGTCGGCTGTCTGATCGTACCGGTCATCTTCGTGATTCGCCGCTCCCTGGAGGAGACGGCTGAATTCCAGGCCAGAAAACACCGCCCTACCCTGTCAGAAATTGTCCGCTCCATCGGTCAGAACTTCGGCATCGTATTGGCAGGCATGGCGTTGGTAGTGATGACCACAGTGTCGTTCTACCTGATCACGGCTTACACACCGACCTTCGGCAAGGCCGAATTGAACCTTTCGGACCTGGACGCGCTATTAGTCACCGTGTGCATCGGCTTGTCGAACTTCTTCTGGCTGCCCGTGATGGGCGCGTTTTCCGACAGGATCGGGCGTAAACCCCTACTGCTCGGTGCGACGATCCTGGCGATCCTGACCGCGTACCCAGCACTGTCCTGGCTGGTGGCGAACCCCAGTTTCAGCCATCTGCTGATCGTCGAGTTGTGGCTATCGTTCCTGTATGGATCCTACAACGGCGCAATGGTCGTGGCCTTGACGGAAATCATGCCAGTCGAGGTGCGTACCACTGGTTTTTCCCTGGCCTATAGCCTCGCCACCGCGACCTTCGGCGGATTTACCCCAGCGGCCTGCACCTACCTGATCCACGTGCTCGGCAACAAGGCCGCACCGGGAATCTGGCTCAGCGGCGCGGCGGTGTTGGGGTTGATTGCGACCTTGGTGCTGTTCAAGGGTAACCGGCATGAGCTGCGGACCGCCCAGGCTTCTGCCGTTGGTGGCGCCTGACAAATCTTAGGCAAAAAAACGCCCCGACAAGTCGGGGCGTTTTCACAAGCAGTTAACGCTTAGCGCGGGAATGCAGGCGGATTCACATCAGCCATGTCTTCCATCACACGAACCACCTGGCAGCTGTAACCGAACTCGTTGTCGTACCAGACGTAAAGGACAACACGGTTATCCTGGACGATGGTCGCTTCTGCGTCGACGACACCGGCGTGGCGGGAGCCAACGAAGTCGGTGGACACCACTTCCTGCGAGTTGACGAAGTCGATTTGCTTATGCAGATCGGAGTGCAGCGCCATGTAGCGCAGGTAGTCGTTCATCTCTTCGCGAGTCGCGGCTTTCTCAAGGTTCAGGTTGAGAATGGCCATCGACACGTTCGGCGTCGGCACGCGGATCGCGTTACCGGTCAGCTTGCCGGCCAGCTCAGGCAGGGCCTTGGCTGCAGCAGTGGCGGCACCGGTCTCGGTGATGACCATGTTCAGCGCGGCGCTACGACCACGGCGATCGCCCTTGTGGAAGTTGTCGATCAGGTTCTGGTCGTTGGTGTACGAGTGAACGGTTTCGACGTGACCGTTGATGATGCCGAACTTGTCGTTCACGGCCTTGAGCACCGGCACGATGGCGTTGGTGGTGCAGGACGCGGCGGACACGATCTTGTCGTCAGCGGTGATTTCGTTGTGGTTGATACCGTGAACGATGTTCTTCAGCTTGCCCTTGCCAGGCGCGGTCAGGACAACGCGGTCGATACCCGGGCACGCCAGGTGCTGGCCCAGGCCATCGGCGTCACGCCATACGCCGGTGTTGTCCACCAGCAGCGCGTCCTTGATGCCGTACTGGGTGTAATCCACCTCGGTCGGGTTCTTCGCGTAGATCACCTGGATCAGGTTGCCGTTGGCGGTGATGGTGTTGTTTTCTTCGTCGATGGTAATGGTGCCATTGAACGAACCGTGGACCGAATCGCGACGCAGCAGGCTGGCGCGCTTGGTCAGGTCGTTCTCGGCGCCTTTGCGCACGACGATGGCACGCAGGCGCAGGCCGTCTCCACCACCGGTTTTCTCGATCAGGATGCGCGCCAGCAGACGACCGATACGGCCAAAGCCGTAGAGCACGACGTCAGTGCCTTTGCGCGGCGAAGCGTTCTGTTGACCAACCACATCGGCCATCTCTTCGCGAACGAACTGCTCGGCGCTACGGCCATTGCCTTCGTTACGGAATTTGAACGCCAACTTGCCCAGGTCCACCGAAGCCGCGCCGAGCTTGAGCTCGCTCATGGCCTTGAGCAGGGGGAATGTTTCGTGGACGGAGAGTTCGCTGTCGTCGGAAGAACGGTGGCGAGCAAAGCGGTGGGCCTTGAGGATCGCGATGACAGACTGGTTGATCAGGCTGCGGCCATAGATCGAGCTCACCACATTGTTATTGCGGTAGAGCTGACCGATGAGAGGGATCATCGCTTCTGCGAGTGCTTCACGATCAATCCATTCACCAAGACACTGGTCGGGCTTCTGAGTCACGGTAACCTTCCACATGTAGGGGCTGAAAAAAGGGGCTACATTATGCCGCCGAGTCCTCTGCGGAGCAATGCGCGCCCGTCGCGCCGTGGTTTTGCGTTCTGACAGAGTAGTCCGCGACTGACAGCCGGGCACTTCCCCCGCTACAATTGTCGACTTTGTCGCAACGCTGGAGCTCAACCTTCCGTGCCCGTTCTGCGTCTTCCGCTTCTCCCTGCCGCGGCAGGTAAACAGCACTGGGGCAACCTGCCCGGTGCCGCCCTGAGCCTGGCTATCGCCGAGGCCGCCAGCGCTGCAAAGCGCTTCACCCTGTTGTTGACCGCCGACAGCCAGAGCGCCGAGCGGCTGGAACAGGAGCTGGGTTTCTTCGCCCCGGATTTGCCAGTGCTGCATTTCCCGGATTGGGAAACCCTGCCCTACGACCTTTTTTCGCCGCACCAGGACATCATTTCCCAGCGCATCGCCAGCCTCTACCGGCTGCCGGAGCTCAGTCATGGCGTTTTGGTAGTGCCGATCACCACAGCCCTACATCGCCTCGCACCGACTCAGTTCCTGCTGGGCAGCAGCCTGGTGCTGGACATCGGCCAGAAGCTTGACGTCGAGCAGATGCGCAGCCGGCTCGAGGCCAGTGGCTATCGCTACGTCGATACCGTTTACGAGCACGGTGAGTTCGCGGTCCGTGGCGCCCTGATCGACCTCTTCCCGATGGGCAGCAAATTGCCGTATCGCATCGACCTGTTCGATGACGAAATCGAGACCCTGCGCACTTTCGATCCGGAAAACCAGCGTTCCATCGACAAGGTCCAATCGATCCGCCTGTTGCCCGCCAAGGAATTCCCGCTGCAAAAAGACGCGGTCACCCGGTTCAAGGCGCGTTTTCGCGAGCGTTTCGACGTGGACTTCCGCCGTTGCCCGATCTTCCAGGACCTGAGCAGCGGAATCACGCCGGCCGGCATCGAGTATTACTTGCCGCTGTTCTTCGAAGAAACGTCCACGCTGTTCGATTATCTGCCACAGGACACCCAGGTGTTTTCCCTTCCGGGCATCGAGCAGGCGGCGGAAAACTTCTGGAACGATGTACGTAATCGCTACGAAGAACGTCGCGTCGATCCGTCTCGACCTTTGTTGCCGCCTGCCGAGCTGTTCTTGCCGGTGGAAGACTGCTTCGCCCGCCTCAAGAGTTGGCCCCGTGTGGTGGCGAGCCAGCAGGACGTGGAAACCGGCGCCGGGCGTGAACGCTTCCCTGCCAAGCCTTTGCCGGACCTGGCAATCGAAGCCAAGGCCACGCAACCGCTGGCGGCGCTGGCCGGTTTCCTCGACGGTTTCCCTGGCCGTGTGCTGTTTACCGCCGAGTCCGCGGGCCGCCGCGAAGTGTTGCTGGAGCTGCTCGAACGCCTGAAGTTGCGTCCGAAGACCGTCGACAGCTGGCCTGACTTTGTCGCGGGCAAGGATCGCCTGGCGATCACCATCGCACCGCTTAACGACGGCTTGATCCTTGACGATCCGGCCTTGGCGCTGGTGGCTGAAAGCCCATTGTTCGGCCAGCGTGTCATGCAGCGTCGTCGTCGCGAAAAACGCGCCGACGCAGCCAACGACGCAGTCATCAAGAACCTCACGGAACTACGTGAAGGCGCGCCGGTGGTGCATATCGACCACGGCGTGGGCCGTTACCTGGGCTTGGCGACCCTGGAGATCGAAAACCAGGCCGCCGAATTCCTGACCCTCGAATACGCCGAGGGCGCGAAACTGTACGTGCCGGTGGCCAACCTGCACCTCATCGCCCGCTACACCGGCAGCGACGACGCCTTGGCCCCGCTCCATCGCCTGGGCTCGGAAACCTGGCAGAAAGCCAAGCGCAAGGCCGCCGAACAGGTCCGCGACGTGGCAGCGGAATTGCTGGATATCTATGCTCGCCGGGCCGCACGCGAGGGTTATGCATTCGCAGATCCGAAAGCCGACTATGAAACCTTCAGCGCCGGCTTCCCCTTCGAAGAAACCGTCGACCAGCAGACCACCATCGAAGCCGTGCGCGCCGACATGCTCGCGCCCAAGCCCATGGACCGGCTGGTGTGTGGCGACGTGGGTTTCGGCAAGACCGAAGTGGCGATGCGTGCTGCGTTCATTGCCGTGCATGGCGGCAAGCAGGTGGCGATCCTGGTGCCGACTACCCTGCTCGCCCAACAGCATTACAACAGTTTCCGCGACCGCTTCGCCGATTGGCCGGTGACCGTGGAAGTGATGAGCCGCTTCAAATCCGCCAAGGAAGTAAACGCCGCCGTGGCCGACCTGGCCGAAGGCAAGATCGACATCGTCATCGGCACGCACAAGCTGCTGCAGGACGATGTGAAGATCAAGAACCTCGGGCTGGTGATCATCGATGAAGAGCACCGTTTTGGCGTCCGCCAGAAAGAACAGCTCAAGGCCCTGCGCAGCGAAGTCGACATCCTGACCCTGACCGCCACGCCGATCCCGCGCACATTGAACATGGCCGTTTCAGGCATGCGCGACCTGTCGATCATCGCCACGCCGCCGGCCCGGCGCCTGTCGGTGCGCACATTCGTCATGGAGCAGAACAAGAGCACGGTCAAAGAGGCCTTGCTACGCGAGCTGCTGCGCGGCGGCCAGGTCTATTACCTGCACAACGACGTGAAGACCATCGAGAAATGCGCCGCCGACCTGGCCGAGCTGGTGCCGGAAGCACGCATCGGCATCGGCCACGGACAAATGCGTGAACGCGAGCTCGAACAGGTGATGAGCGACTTCTACCACAAGCGCTTCAACGTGCTGATCGCCTCGACCATCATCGAGACCGGCATCGACGTGCCAAGCGCCAACACGATCATCATCGAGCGCGCCGACAAATTCGGCCTGGCCCAGTTGCACCAATTGCGTGGCCGGGTCGGACGCAGTCACCACCAGGCCTACGCCTACCTGCTGACACCGCCGCGCCAGCAGATCACCCCGGACGCGGAAAAACGCCTGGAAGCCATTGCCAACACCCAGGACCTGGGCGCCGGCTTCGTACTGGCCACCAATGACCTTGAAATCCGTGGCGCTGGCGAGTTGCTTGGCGATGGCCAGAGCGGGCAGATCCAGGCAGTGGGTTTCACCCTGTACATGGAAATGCTTGAACGGGCGGTCAAGTCGATCCGCAAGGGCGAGCAACCGAACCTCGACCAGCCCCTCGGCGGCGGCCCGGAAATCAACCTGCGGGTGCCAGCGCTGATCCCCGAGGATTACCTGCCGGATGTTCATGCACGCCTGATCCTCTACAAACGCATCGCCTCGGCCACCGACGAGGAAGGCCTGAAGGACCTGCAAGTGGAGATGATCGACCGCTTCGGCCTGCTTCCGGAGCCGACCAAGAACCTGGTACGCACAACGCTGCTCAAGCTCAAGGCAGAGCAATTGGGCATCAAGAAAGTCGACGGCGGCCCCAACGGCGGCCGGATCGAGTTCGAGGCGCAGACCCCGGTTGATCCGCTGGTCCTGATCAAGCTGATCCAGGGCCAGCCTAAACGCTACAAATTCGAAGGCGCCACGATGTTCAAGTTCATGGTGCCCATGGAACGCCCGGAAGAGCGCTTCAATACCGTAGAGGCGCTGTTCGAGCGCCTCAATCCGACCACTGCTTGAAGGACGCCCAATGCGCCTGTTTCGCTCCTTGACGTTGTTGATGACGCTGATCGCTCCCCTGGCGGTTGCCGACGACTTGTACCAGGTTGAAATGATTCTAGTCCGCCAGAATGCCGAGCCGGCCATTATCAGCCGCGCCGCGCCGGAGGACTGGGACGCCGGCGCACAACGCCTGGGCGCGGACAGCCAGCGCACGCCGGCGATGGGCAACATCGTCGAGAAACTCAACGCCAGCGGTCAATACACCGTGCTGATGCACAAGGCCTGGCAACAGAACCTGGGCGAACAGGGCAGCAAGATTGCCGTCAGTGATGGCGCCGAGCAGTTCGGCCAGTTTCCCATCGAGGGCACCCTGGAACTGAAACTGGGCCGTTTCACTGACGTAGACGCCGACTTCTGGATCAACCAGATCGACGCCAATGGGCTGGTCACGGCCAGCGAGCGCTTGAAACAACAGAGCCATACCAAGAACGGCCAGCTGAACTTCCTCGATAACGGCCACCTTGGCTTGTTGATCAAGATCACCTCGTTGACTGCGCCTGCGCCTCGGCAGGCACCTGACGTCATTCCAGACTGATCGGCGCGCCCATGCCCTCGCCCCTGAGCAAACCGCTGGCACCTTCCTGGGTCAATCGATTCAAGGAACAAAGCCTGGAGCGTGGGCGCCGATACGCGCTGGAAAACCGCGTGAGGGTCGTCGAGGCCGGCGACAGCACCATCATCGCCAGCTGCGAAGGCTCGGGCGGCAGCGTCTACCGTCAGACCATTCGCCTCAAGGAGTCAGCCAAAGGCACATTGATCCTGCTAGACGCCGCGTGCTCCTGCCCGGTGCGCATTAATTGCAAGCATTGCGCAGCGGTGCTGCTGCAAGTTCAGGAAACCCTGGCCTACCCGGCCGCCGAAAAAGACGCGCAATTGCTGGAAAAGCTCCAGGCAGTGCTGGACAACCGCAGCCCCAAGGCCCCGCCGCAAGTCCTGGTGGAAAACGTGCAGCCGGTGCCACGGCTTTGGCTGGCAAGTGTCGAGTTCAGCGCCTTCGAGCCGCGCAACGGCAAGATGCAGCGTTATATCCAGCACCGCGCCGCCTTGTCCTTCAGTTATCTGGACGAGTACGTCAGCGGCCAGCGCAACACCGACGTACTGATTCGCCAAGAAACCCAGACGCTGCGGATAAAACGCCAGATCGAAGTGGAACAGTCCTACCGCGAGCAGTTGCGAATTCTTGGATTCAAGGTTGCGACCCGACAAAGCAAGGCTCTACCGGAGAGCGCTGGCGAACTGTACGAAATGGTCAACGACAGCGCCTGGCTGACCTTTACCCTCAATGACCTGCCAAAGCTGCGCACCCAGGGTTGGGAATTGCAGATTGACGAAGACTTCGGCTTCGACCTGACGGCGGTGGATGAGTGGTACGCCACGGTCGATGAGACTCCGGAGCGTGACTGGTTCGACCTGGAGCTGGGCATCATCGTCAACGGCGAGCGACTGAGCCTGCTGCCTATCCTGTTGAACCTGATGCGCTCGCATATCGAGCTATTCAACCCGGAACGACTGGCCAGGCGCCGCGATGACGAACTTATCCTGGTCAACTTGCCGCACCGGCCCAACTCGGAATTCGGCCCTCAGCAAGTTGCCCTGCCCTACGGGCGGTTGAAGCCCGTGCTGGCGACCCTCGGCGAGTTCTACCTGCAAGAGCCCGGCACCACCAAACTGCGCCTCAACAGCGCCGATGCCCTGCGCCTGAACCCATTGCAGGACATGCCGCTGCGCTGGGAAGGTGGCGAGCACATACGCAGCCTGGCCCAACGCCTGCGGGACATCAAGGACTACACCGCCACCGCCCCGCAGGGCTTGAACGCCACGCTGCGACCCTACCAGCTCGAAGGTTTGAGCTGGATGCAATCGCTACGACAGCTGGAAGTAGGCGGGATTCTCGCGGACGACATGGGACTGGGCAAAACTCTACAGACCCTGGCGCACATTCTTAGCGAAAAAAACGCTGGGCGCCTGGACCGACCGTGCATGGTGGTGATGCCGACGAGCCTGATTCCCAACTGGCTCGACGAAGCCTCGCATTTCACTCCGCAGCTCAAGGTACTGGCGCTGTACGGTGCCGGGCGCAAGAAACACTTCGAGCGCCTGGCCGATTACGACTTGATCCTGACCACCTATGCGCTGCTTCCCAAGGATGTCGAACGCCTCAAGGCGCAGCCGCTGCATGTACTGATCCTGGATGAAGCCCAGTACATCAAGAACCCCACCAGCAAAGCCGCCCAAGCCGCCCGGGAACTCGATGCCAGGCAACGGTTGTGCCTGTCCGGTACACCACTGGAAAACCACCTTGGTGAACTCTGGTCGCTGTTTCACTTCCTGCTGCCGGGCTGGCTTGGCGACGTCAAGAGCTTCAATCGCGACTACCGCGTACCGATCGAAAAGCGCGGCAGCGACGTACGATTGCAACACCTGAACGGTCGGATAAAACCCTTCTTGCTGCGCCGTACCAAAGAGCAGGTGGCGACGGAGCTGCCACCCAAGACCGAAATCATCCATTGGGTGGAACTCAGCGACGCCCAGCGGGATGTCTACGAGACGATGCGCCTGGCGATGGACAAGAAGGTGCGCGACGAGATCACCCGCAAAGGCGTGGCGCGCAGCCAGATCATCATCCTGGAAGCGCTGCTCAAGCTGCGCCAGGTGTGCTGCGATTTGCGCCTGATCAGTGATGCCACCCTGTCCACCCGCGGCAGCACCTCGGGCAAGCTCGACAGCCTGATGGAAATGCTTGAGGAATTGTTCGAAGAAGGTCGGCGGGTGCTGCTGTTTTCACAGTTCACCTCCATGTTGGCGCTGATTGAAGATGAACTGAAAAAACGCGGCGTGGATTACGCCATCCTCACCGGCCAGACCCGAGACCGACGCACGCCAGTGAAGGAATTCCAAAGCGGCAAGCGTCAGATCTTTCTGATCAGCCTGAAGGCCGGCGGCGTGGGCCTGAACTTGACAGAAGCGGACACGGTGATTCACTACGATCCTTGGTGGAACCCCGCCACCGAAAACCAGGCGACCGACCGCGCCTATCGCATTGGCCAGGAAAAACCGGTGTTCGTGTACAAACTGATTGCCCGCGGCACGGTGGAAGAAAAGATCCAGCTGCTGCAAAAAGAAAAGTCCGACCTGGCGGCCGGCGTGCTGGATGGGCGTGTGGCTGGGGATTGGAAACTGCAGAACGAAGACATCGAGGCGCTATTTGCGCCGCTGCCGGACAAGCTGGACAAGCGCTAAAACTCCTTGATTGTGGGAGCGAGCAGGCTCGCTCCCACAAGATCATTCTCCAATAAACCGGACTTTCTAGCCCGCCATCAACACCCGCGCCAGGGTCGACTTCACTTTACCCATTCCGTCATGCAGGGCCTGCTCGATCTCCGCCATGGTAATCACCGCAGTGGATTTGCCCGCCGCCGGGTTCACCACCAGCGCCAGGCAGGCGTAGTCCAGTTCCAGCTCACGAGCCAGCGCCGCCTCCGGCATGCCCGTCATGCCGACGATATCGCAGCCATCGCGCTCCAGGCGGGCGATTTCGGCCACGGTTTCCAGGCGCGGCCCCTGCGTGCAGGCATAGACACCGTGACTGCTATAGCCGCAGCCTTCGGCAGCCAGGGCCGCAATCAATTGCTGGCGCAGCGATTCCGTGTAGGGGTAGCTGAAATCAATGTGGGTCACCGCCTCCAGGTCATCGGCGAAATACGTATGCTGGCGACCGCTGGTGTAATCGATCAACTGGTGGGGCACGCAAAAATGACCGGTGCCCATCGCGGCGTGGATCCCGCCGACGGCGTTGACCGCCAGGACCGCCTCGGCGCCCGCCTGCTTCAGCGCCCAGAGATTGGCGCGATAGTTGACCTGATGCGGCGGGAAACGGTGGGGATGGCCATGGCGTGCCAGAAACAACACCTCACGCCCGGCGTATTCGCCGATCTGCACCTCGGCTGATGGCGCGCCGTAGGGCGTCTCCACCGCCAGGGATTGGCGAATGGTCAGGCCTTCCAGCTGGGTCAGGCCGGTGCCGCCGATAATTGCGTAAACAGTCATCGAAACATCCTTAATCAATCAGTTGAGCGGCTTTCAACGCGCCGATCGCTGTCAACCAGCGCGGATCCTGACGGTACTCGGTACTGGCGAAGGCCTGGCCACGCATACGGGCAATCCGCGCCGACGGCGTGACCTTCAGGCGCTGGGCAGCGCTCAAGGCGAGCTCGGCGGCCGCACGGTCGTTGCAGACCAGCCCCATGTCGCAGCCCGCGGCCAAGGCAGCCTCGATCCGACTGGCGGCATCGCCGACCACGTGGGCGCCGGCCATCGAAAGATCATCGCTGAAGATCACGCCATCAAACTGCAACACGCCGCGCAGGACGTCTTGCAGCCAACGACGGGAGAACCCTGCCGGGCTGGCATCCACCTGAGGATAAATGACATGGGCGGGCATGACGGCCGCCAGCTTCTTGCTCAGCTTGGCAAACGGTACCAGGTCGCAGGCTCGGATCTGTTCGAGACTGCGTTCGTCAGTAGGAATGGCGACATGGGAGTCTGCCTCGGCCCAGCCATGCCCCGGAAAATGCTTGCCTGTGGCCGCCATTCCCGCGGCGTTCATGCCACGGATAAACGCACCTGCCAGCAGTGTGGCGCGCTCGGGGTCGCCTTCGAAGGCACGACTTCCTACCACCGCGCTGCGTTGGTAATCGAGGTCCAGCACGGGGGCGAAGCTCAAATCGAGGCCGACCGCCAGCACTTCGGTGGCCATGATCCAGCCGCACTGCTCGGCCAAGTACTCGGCGTTCGGGTTATCGGCTATGGCCCTCATCGCCGGCAGACGCACGAAGCCTTGGCGCAGGCGTTGCACCCGGCCGCCCTCCTGGTCGACCGCCAACAACAGATCGGGGCGAATGGCCCGGATCGAGGCGCTCAGCTCGCGCACCTGGCGGGGATGCTCGATATTGCGAGCAAAAATGATCAGTCCACCCACTTCGGGCTGACGCAACAGATGGCGATCTTCAGCCGTCAGCCAGGTTCCGGCGACGTCCACCATCAACGAGCCTTGAAGGGCACCAGTCATAACAGTTCCTTTTAATAACGAGGGACGCGCGCGATGCTGCATCCGCCCCGGCACCGCCAGGCTGAAGGGCCGGCAGACCGCGCGGGCGAAGAATATTGAGACGAACTCAAAAGGAGAATCGGCATGGGCGGCTAGCTTAGCGGATGTAGCCATCCGCGCCCACCCGTGTGCCTATGCCTTGGCGAGCGCCGGCGTCGATTTGCTGCGCGGACGCAGCTGCGCGGCCGCCATTGCTTCATCGGTGACGCCGCTTTCGGCGCGCATGCCCGCTGCCAGGAATGGCACCATCAGGCGCATCACCTGCTCGATCGACGTATTCACGCCGAAGTCGGTCTCGGCGATAGCCCGCAGCGCCTTGATGCCCGACATGCTGAATGCCGCGGCACCGAGCATGAAATGCACGCGCCAGAACAATTCGATAGGTGGTATGCGCGGCGCGGCTTCGTTGACCAGCAGCATGTAGCGACGGAACACCTTGCCGTACATGTCTTCGAGATAGCGCCGCAAGTGCCCTTGGCTCTGGCTGAATGCCAGGCCCAGCAGACGCATGAATATGGAGAGGTCGTTACCGCTGCGTGGCTGGACCACGAGGGCTTGTTCGACCAGGATCTCGAGCAGCTCTTCCAGAGTGGGCTTGACGTCAGGCTTGGCCTGGCGACGCTCCAGCTCGCGATCGAGGCTGATACAGAACGGCCCTAGGAAGCGCGAAAATACCGCTTGGATCAGGGCTTTTTTCGAGCCGAAGTGGTAGTTCACCGCCGCCAGGTTCACCCCGGCCTTGCTGGTAATCAGACGCAAAGAGGTTTCGGCGAAACCTTTTTCCGCGAACAATTGCTCGGCAGCATCGAGAATGCGTTCAACGGTTTCCGACTGGGCCATGGCTACTCCGCCTGACAAACACTTGTTTGAAACATACGTTTCAGCCTGGGGCTTGTCAAGCCTGCCGGGGCATTTTGCGAACGTCCGGTCAGGTATTTAACCACACCTTTGGCGAGCTATAGCACAGTCCCTGCCAGCGGTTCCATCAACCGTCTGGCAGCCTGGCGAAAAAGGAGGATTGCCAACTGACTCGTACTGTATATAATCCCAGTCACTGTATAAAAAGACAGAGCGATCGATATGCTAAAGCTGACGCCACGCCAAGCAGAGATTCTGGCCTTCATCAAACGCTGCCTAGAAGACAACGGCTATCCGCCGACCCGTGCGGAAATCGCTCAGGAACTGGGTTTCAAATCCCCCAACGCGGCTGAAGAGCACCTCAAGGCGCTGGCCCGCAAGGGTGCAATAGAAATGACGCCCGGAGCATCCCGGGGGATTCGCATCCCCGGCTTCGAAGCCAAGGCCGACGACACCACCCTGCCTATCATCGGGCGCGTGGCCGCCGGCGCGCCTATCCTCGCCCAGCAGCACGTCGAGGAGTCTTGCAACATCAATCCTTCATTCTTTCACCCGAGGGCCGATTATCTTCTGCGCGTGCACGGTATGAGCATGAAGGACATCGGTATCTTCGATGGCGATCTCCTGGCTGTCCACACCACCCGTGAAGCCCGTAACGGCCAGGTCGTGGTGGCGCGGATCGGCGATGAAGTCACCGTCAAGCGCTTCAAGCGCGAGGGCAGCAAGGTCTGGTTGATCGCCGAGAACCCGGAATTCGCCCCCATCGAAGTGGACCTGAAAGACCAGGATCTGGTTATCGAAGGCTTGAGCGTTGGCGTCATTCGCCGCTAAAGGAGGCTTTATGCAATTTCCTCATACACCACAGCACACACAACTTCCGCTGTTCGAGGCATTCATGGCCCAACCGCTGGTTCCAGTCCTGAACGAGGTCATCGAGTCGCCCTGGAGCGTCGAACCCGAAGCCTTCAGCGAGCTGTCGTTGCGTGGTGCGGCGGGAAATTGCCTGAACCTGCTAGCGCCGATCCTGAGAGAACTGAGCCAGGACCAGGACGCTCGCTGGCTTACGCTGATCGCACCACCGGCCAGCGTAACGCAGGCCTGGTTGCGAGACGCTGGTCTCAATCGCGAGCGAATCCTGCTATTGCAGCCGCGCGGCAGCCAGAGCGCCCAGCAGTTGACCTGCGAAGCGTTGCGCCTGGGGCGCAGTCATACGGTGGTCAGCTGGCTCAATCCCTTGACCGCGACCGCGCGTCAGCAATTGATCAGCGCCGCGCGCACCGGCGATGCACAAAGCCTGAATATTCGATTGGGATAAACGCAGGGCTTCTCCAGGACAGAGAAGCCAGACCAGTCACATTACTTCAAAAGCCGACAGACGGGGATCAATGTAGAACCCGCGGCCCCTCTTCCTTGTTGAATTCGCCTTCAACCAGGCGACCTGCCATCTGGACACCCACGCTGAGCATCGCCTTGGCGACCTCGACATGTTGGCCCTGAAGAAACACCTTGGCATCCTCGGAGAAGTTCAGGGTAACCAGCGAACCCTCGTCTTCAGCCCGGCGCAGCTCAATGCGACCATCAGGAAGTTCGACAATTTCTAGAAAGGACGTAGGCATAAAAGTCTGTTCTCCACGAAAGGCGGGGATTATATAGTCATCGGCCAGGCTTCGCTCAGGATCTTGACCAAGCGTTACCGACGGCCATCACGTCAGCATTCGTTCAAGCCGTCACGGAACCGAATCGCCAGGCTTTTGAGATTCTGACGCCAGCTCTCCAACTCTTCCCGACTCAGCTCTGGCTCTGGTTCCTGCTCGTCAAGATTGACCGCGACAATCAACGGCTGGGTAACATCACCCTTCGGTTTACGCGGGGCCCGTGGCGGCTGGAATAACGCGGCATGAGCCGCCAGCAACTTGGCCAGCCAAGTCTCGCGGTTCTGCGCCAACTCGACCATTTCCGCCAGCTCGGGAATCGCAAGGCTGTCCAGTACTTCTGGCATCAGCATCAGTTCGGCCCGTGACGCATTCGCCTGGGGCAAGCGATAGAACCCGGCAATTTCGTGGCAAAGACCCAGCAAGGCGCCGTACAAATGAAACAGCACGGATTCACGCCCAGCCTGGACCAGCGCGGGAGCATTCATGGCGCGCCCATCCTCTGCCCTGGCAAGCGCTTCGAGCGACAGGCCGGCAAAATAAATCTTCTGATTGGTACGGGTGTAGAGTTCGTGGGCCATGGCGGCATTCTCCCCAACGAAATAAAAGCGTCACGCAGGTGCGACAGTGTCGTGGATCAACCGAAGCTACTGCAACCCAAAAACTGAAAGGCCGCATGAAAACCCGAGGGTTGTCATGCGGCCTTTTGCTTACGCGGCGTTTAGAACAACGACTGAATCGCCCAGCGGGAGCAAGCTCCCTCGCCACGAGGATCGCGCAGATTCAAATCCTTTCGCCATCAATCAGCGCTTGTCTTCAACGGTCCACTTACCACCGTCGTAGAACGCTTTCCAACCGGTAGGCTTGCCGTCAACCTCGGTCTGCACGTATTGCTCCTTGGTCTTGCGGCTGTAGCGGATCACCGCTGGGCGGCCATCCGGATCCTTCTGCGGCGCGTCGCAGAGGAAATGGTACTTCGGATCGATCTCATCCTTGTGCGGCAAGATCTCGATCACCAGCGGCGCCCGAGTCTCGCGATTTTTCGGAAACTGGCTGGCTGCCAGGAACAGGCCGGATGCACCATCACGAAGGATGTAGGTGTCGTTTACCTTCTCGCACTTGAGCTCGGGCATCTTCACCGGATCCATCTTCGGCGGCGCCGCGTCACCGCTCTTGAGCAGCTTGCGGGTGTTCTTGCAGGTCGGATTGGTGCAACCGAAGAACTTGCCGAAACGGCCGGTTTTGAGCTGCATTTCGCTGCCACACTTGTCGCATTCCAGGCTCGGACCTTCGTAGCCCTTGATGCGATAGGTGCCCTCTTCGATCTCGTAGCCGGCGCAATCAGGATTGTTACCGCAGATGTGCAGCTTGCGCTTTTCATCCAGCAGGTAAGCATCCATCGCTGTGCTGCAGATAGGGCAACGGTGTTTGCCGCGCAGCACCAGGGACTCCGACTCACCTTCGTCGTCCGCGGCGATTTCGTCGCCTGGCACCAGGTTGACCGTCGCCTTGCAGCGCTCCTTGGGTGGCAGGCTGTAGCCCGAGCAACCCAGGAATACACCGGTCGACGCGGTACGGATCTGCATCGGACGCCCGCAGGTCTGGCATGGAATATCGGTCATGACCGGCTGGTTCGCCCGCATGCCGCTTTCCGGACTTTCGGCCACTTCCAGTTTTTTCTTGAAGTCGCCGTAGAACTCGTCGAGTACGTTTTTCCAGTCCCGCTCACCCTGGGCCACGTCGTCCAGGTTCTCTTCCATGCCGGCGGTGAAGCCGTAGTCCATCAGGTTCGAGAAACTCTCGGACAAGCGCTCGGTGACGATGTCCCCCATCTTTTCCGAATAGAAGCGACGGTTGTGCAGCGTCACGTAGCCGCGATCCTGGATGGTGGAAATGATCGCCGCATAGGTCGAAGGACGACCGATGCCACGTTTTTCCATCTCCTTGACCAGGCTGGCCTCGGAATACCGTGCCGGCGGCTTGGTGAAGTGCTGGGTCGGATCCAGCTTGATCAGCTTCATCACGTCGCCCTGGGCCATGTCCGGCAGGACGTCATCGTCCCCCGGCTTGGTGATCTGCGGCATGACGCGGGTATAGCCGTCGAACTTCAGGATACGACCCTTGGCGCGCAGCTCGAAATCGCCAGCACCGACGCTGACCGTGGTCGACAGGTATTGCGCAGGTAGCATCTGGCATGCCAGGAACTGGCGCCAGATCAGCTCGTAGAGACGCTCGGCGTCGCGCTCCATGCCCGACAGCTTGCTTGGCTCGGTATTGGCGTCGGAAGGACGAATCGCTTCGTGAGCCTCCTGGGCGCCTTCCTTGCTGCTGTACACGTTCGGCGTATCCGGCAGGTACTTCTTGCCAAACTCGCTTTCTATATAAGTACGCGCCATCGCCACGGCATCGGCCGAGAGATTGGTCGAGTCGGTACGCATGTACGTGATGTAGCCCGCTTCGTACAGACGCTGGGCCATCATCATGGTCTTCTTCACACCGAAGCCCAGGCGGTTGCTCGCCGCCTGCTGCAAGGTGGACGTAATGAAGGGCGCCGACGGCTTGCTGCTGGTGGGCTTGTCCTCGCGCTTGACGATGCTGTAGCTGGAAGCCTTGAGCTTCTCCAGCGCTGCCATGGCCTGGGCTTCATTGAGCGGCTTGAAGGCTTCGCCTTTCTCGCGAGCCACTTCGAAACGCACGGTAGCGCCCTTGGCGGTACCGAGATCAGCATGGACTTCCCAATATTCTTCGGGATTGAACGCACGGATTTCCCGCTCGCGCTCCACCACCAGCTTTACCGCCACCGACTGCACACGACCGGCCGACAGGCCACGGGCGATCTTGGCCCACAACAATGGCGAGACCATGTAGCCCACGACGCGGTCAAGGAAGCGACGCGCCTGTTGGGCATTGACCCGGTCGATGTCCAGCTCGCCCGGCTGGGAGAAGGCTTCCTGGATAGCCTTCTTGGTGATTTCGTTGAACACCACGCGCTTGTAGCGGCTGTCATCCCCACCGATGGCTTCGCGCAGGTGCCAGGCGATGGCTTCCCCTTCGCGGTCCAAGTCCGTCGCGAGATAAATGGTGTCGGCGTCCTTGGCGAGCCGACGCAGTTCTTCGATGACCTTTTCCTTGCCCGGAAGGATCTCGTACTTGGCTTTCCAGCCGTGCTCCGGATCGACTCCCATGCGTGAGACCAGCTGCTTGCGCGCCTTGTCTTTCGGCGACAGCGCCGGCGCTTCACCAGCGGCCGCCTTGCCGCGCTTGGCGGCTGGCTCCTTGCTGGCGCTAGCCGAACCGCTGGTGGGCAGGTCTCGGATATGGCCGATACTCGACTTCACCACGTATTGGTTGCCCAGATACTTGTTGATGGTCTTGGCCTTAGCCGGGGATTCCACAATGACCAGCGATTTGCCCATGGATCAGAAAATTCCTGAATTCTAAAAAGTGAAAGGCGGTTGGCGCCTGACGCGGCACCGCTATATATAGTGGCTGCAAGGTGAGGTCAAGGGCGGGGTCGCCCTCACACTGGCCTCACGACTTGGAAAAGATGCTCTCCTCGACCTGCACCAAAGCAAAGCGCGGCACCTGTTCGCCGTCAACTTCGACAGACTCCTGGAACATGCTCAACGGACGCACCCAAAAGCCGTAATCGCCATACAGGGCTTGATAGAAGACCACTTCTTCCTCGGTCTCGGAATGCCGCGCAACGCTGAATACGCGGTACTGCGGACCTTTGTAATGTTGGTAGAGCCCAGGTTGTATCGGCATGCGTTGGCCCTCACTCAAATTTTTTCAAAATAAAAACAAAATCTTTCTTTTACTAAACCCGAAAAACAAAAACCGGGGCACTTGGCCCCGGCTTCCATCAACGCAACGCTTAGACGCGTTCGAAGACAGTGGCGATGCCCTGGCCGAGGCCAATGCACATGGTGGACACCCCTAAAGTGCCGCCGTTCTGCTTCATGACGTTGAGCAGCGTGCCAGAGATACGCGCACCAGAGCAACCGAACGGGTGACCCAGGGCGATCGCGCCGCCGTGCAGGTTAACCTTCTCGTTCATCTTGTCGAGTACTTTCAAATCTTTCAGCACAGGCAGCGCCTGTGCGGCGAAAGCTTCGTTGAGCTCGAAGAAGTCGATATCGGAAATGCTCAGGCCCGCGCGCTTCAACGCTTTCTGCGTAGCCGGTACTGGACCATAGCCCATGATCGCCGGGTCCACACCCGCGACAGCCATCGAACGAATCACGGCCATCGGCTGGATGCCCAGGTCCTGGGCACGCTGGGCCGACATCACGATCATGCACGAGGCACCGTCGGTGATCTGCGACGAAGTACCCGCCGTCACGGTGCCGCCCTTAGGATTGAAGGCCGGCTTCAAGGTCGCCAGGCTTTCCAGGGTGGTTTCCGGACGAATGGTTTCGTCGTAGTCGAACAGTTTCAAGAAGCCGTTCTCGTCGTAGCCCTGCATCGGGATGATTTCATCCTTGAACTTGCCTTCCACCGTCGCCTTGTGGGCGAGCTGGTGGGAGCGCACGCCAAAGGCGTCCTGCTGTTCGCGGGTGATGCCATGCATCTTGCCGAGCATTTCCGCGGTCAGGCCCATCATGCCCGAGGCTTTTGCCGCGTACAGAGACATGTGCGGGTTCGGATCGACACCGTGCATCATGCTCACGTGGCCCATGTGCTCGACACCACCGACCACGAACACATCACCGTTACCGGTCATGATCGCCTGGGCGGCGGTGTGCAGCGCGCTCATGGACGAACCGCACAGGCGGCTGACCGTCTGGCCGGCAGCGGTGTGAGGGATCTGGGTCATCAGCGAAGCCATGCGGGCGATGTTCCAGCCCTGCTCCAGGGTCTGGTTCACGCAGCCCCAGATCACGTCCTCGACTTCGTTGGGGTCGACCTTGACGTTGCGTTCCAGCAGTTTGCTGATCAGGTGCGCCGACATGTCTTCGGCGCGAGTGTTGCGGTGCATGCCGCCCTTGGAGCGGCCCATCGGCGTACGACCGAAGTCGACAATCACGACGTCTCTAGGATTCAAGCTCATAAATGTTCTCTCGCTCTAGTCGTTGGGCGCTTAACCGAAGAAACGCTGGCCGTTCTTGGCCATTTCACGCAGCTTCGCGGTCGGGTGGTACAACGCGCCCAGATCAGCGTACTGGTCAGCCAGGGCAACGAACTCGGCCACACCGATCGAATCGATGTAGCGCAGCGCACCGCCACGGAATGGAGGGAAACCGATGCCGTAGACCAGACCCATGTCGGCTTCGGCGGCGGTTTCGACAATGCCGTCTTCCAGGCAACGCACGGTTTCCAGGCACAGCGGGATCATCATCCAGTTGATGATGTCCTCGTCGGTGACTTCGCGCTGCTCGTAGACGATCGGCTTGAGCACTTCGAGCACCGACGAATCGGCGACTTTCTTCTGCTTGCCGCGCTTGTCGGTCTCGTAGGCGTAGAAGCCCTTGCCGTTCTTCTGTCCCAGGCGCTTGGCTTCGTAGAGCACGTCGACGGCGGAACGACGGTCGTCTTTCATGCGGTCCGGGAAGCCTTCAGCCATGACGTCGCGACCGTGGTGGCCGGTGTCGATGCCGACCACGTCCATCAGGTACGCCGGGCCCATCGGCCAGCCGAATTTTTCCATGATCTTGTCGATGCGCACGAAGTCCACACCGGCACTGACCAGCTTGGCGAAACCGCCGAAGTACGGGAACAGCACGCGGTTGACCAAAAAGCCCGGGCAATCGTTGACGACGATCGGGTTCTTGCCCATTTTTTTGGCGTAGGCCACGGTGGTGGCAATCGCCTCCTCGCTGGATTTCTCGCCACGGATCACTTCCACCAGGGGCATCATGTGCACCGGGTTGAAGAAATGCATGCCGACGAAGTTTTCCGGACGCTTGAGGGCTTTGGCCAGCAGCGAAATGGAAATGGTCGAGGTGTTCGACGCGAGGATGGTGTCCTCTTTGACCTTGTCTTCGACTTCAGCCAGAACCGCCTGCTTGACCTTCGGGTTCTCGACAACTGCTTCGACCACCAGGTCGACGTGGCCGAAATCGCCGTAGGACAACGTCGGACGAATGCCATTGAGCACTTCGGCCATCTTCGCGGCTGTCATGCGACCTTTGTCGACGCGACCGACCAGCAGCTTGGCGGCTTCGGCCAACCCCTGCTCGATGCCGTGTTCATTGATGTCCTTCATCAGGATCGGCGTGCCCTTGGACGCCGACTGATAGGCGATGCCGCCACCCATGATGCCGGCGCCGAGCACGGCGGCCTGTTTCACGTCACGGGCAATTTCGTCGTAGGCCTTGGCCTTTTTCTTCAGCTCCTGATCATTGAGGAACAGACCGATCAGGCTCTGGGCGGCAGACGTCTTGGCCAGTTTCACGAAACCGGCGGCTTCGACTTCCAAGGCTTTGTCGCGACCGAAATTCGCGGCTTTCTGGATGGTCTTGATCGCCTCGACCGGCGCCGGGTAGTTCGGGCCCGCCTGGCCGGCGACGAAACCTTTGGCGGTCTCGAAGGCCATCATCTGTTCGATGGCGTTGAGCTTGAGTTTTTCCAGCTTCGGCTGGCGCTTGGCCTTGTAGTCAAACTCGCCGCTGATGGCGCGCTTGACGGTTTCAAGGGCCGCCTCCAGAAGCTTGCCGGGTTCGACCACCGCATCCACGGCGCCGACTTTCAGCGCGTCTTCGGCACGGTTTTCCTTGCCAGCGGCAATCCACTCGATAGCGTTGTCAGCACCGATCAGGCGCGGCAGGCGCACGGTGCCGCCGAAACCCGGGTAGATGCCCAGCTTGACTTCCGGCAGGCCGATCTTGGCCGCGGTGGACATGACGCGGTAGTCCGCCGCCAGGCACATTTCCAGGCCGCCACCCAGCGCGATGCCGTTGATGGCCGCGACGGTCGGTACGTTGAGGTCTTCAAAGTCGCTGAAGATACGGTTGGCTTCGAGGTTGCCAGCGATCAGTTCGGCATCGGGCAGCTTGAAGTTGTCGACGAATTCGGTGATGTCGGCGCCGACGATGAACACGTCCTTGCCACTGCTGACGATCACACCCTTGATCGACGCATCTGCCTTGATAGTGTCCACGGCCTGACGCAATTCATTCAGGGTTAGACGGTTGAACTTGTTGACGGACTCACCCTTGAGGTCGAATTTCAGTTCGACGATGCCACTTTCAAGAGCCTTAACCGTGATGGCTTTACCTTCGTAAATCATCAACTGATCTCCACGATATGGAAGCTGAACAGTACACGTTGGACGCTGGCCCCTGGCTCCACATGGACATAACCGCCGATGCTACGCCAATCCGCCAGACACACCCGTCAACGCGATAGTCGGGTTCTGTAGGAACGTTCTGAAAATACAAACGCTCAATTCATACGCCCGTTTGATTTGGGTACGTCACCTTCACGGAATTTCCGACAATTGTCAATCGCCCTAAACAGGCGTTTGAACGGGACTCCGCAGTCATTTCCGTACCGCCTGGATCCGTAACACGACCTTGCATGAGCGACCATTCATAGAATCAATCATTAGAAAAGTCGCCCTAATTCCAGGCGCACCGGATTCAACCGACTAAGCTGGTGACAATATGATTGAGTACGCGGGGAACAGGACGTTTCGAAGCACGCCCTGGAAAGAATGGTTTTACCGGCCTGCCTGGCCAACCCGCCCGATGATGCTGTCGGGCTTTTTTACGCTCAGGCCAACGCTTTTAATACGGCAGAAATGTCCTGCAAAACACTGGCTTCGCCTTTTTCTCCCCAATACAGGGCGATCATTTGCCGGTCGGCCTCGACCTTATAGACATTGGCTGGCAATGCTCGGAAGTGGCCGAGCAACGCTTCATCCTGGCACACCTCCTGCCATTGGTTGACCCACACCCCTGGAGCCTTTTGCCAATAACTCCAGCTGGCCGGCTGACTGCCCCGCCGGGCTCGGTGGTACTGCGCACAGGGGTTTGGTGGCTGCTGGCCAAGCCAATGGGGCCAGTCTTGCGGGGTCAATCGCATGGCCAGCCCGAGGCGTCGCGCCTCCATGCGAAGGGCTATACGCCCGCTCTGTGCGCGAGACGGTCGCAACCATGCCAGGGGGCTTAATACCACCAACAGGATTGACACCACTATCCAGACCGTCATATCTGTACTCCCGAATTCTGATGAGCCCATTGACCTGTATCGCCATCAATGCGCTTGAAACCAGCCATACTTACCGTATCGCCATTCTCTGGAGTGCTTTTCATGTACTACGAACACATCCTGGTCGCCGTCGACCTTACTGAAGAATGCGATCCCGTCGTCAAGCGAGCCCTCGCCCTTTGCGAAGGGCGGGACAACAAACTGTCGCTGGTGCATATCGTCGAGCCGATGGCGATGGCCTTCGGCGGTGACGTTCCGATGGATCTTTCCCAGTTGCAACAGCAGCAGTTCGACCAGGCCAAGGAACGCCTTGACCGATTGATCGTGAAATACCCTGCCTTGAAAAAGGAAAACAGCCACCTGACCTATGGCCAGCCGCGCCAGGAGATCCATCACCTGGCCAAGGAGCAAGGCTGCGACCTGATCGTGGTCGGCAGCCATGGCCGCCATGGCCTGGCGTTGCTGCTGGGCTCCACCGCCAACGACGTGCTGCATGGCGCGCCTTGCGATGTGCTGGCGGTGCACCTGGTCAAGCGCACCTGACCCTGGACCTTCGGGAGCGAGCAAGCTGGCTCCCACAAGGGATTGCGTTTCAAATAAAAAAATCCCGGCGTTCATTGCTGAACGCCGGGAATCTTCTCAACAGCGGATCAAGCGTCCAGCTCAGCCCAACGCTCGACCAGCGCATCCAGCTCAGCCTGCAACTGTTCCAGATGCGCGATTACCTTGGCGGTTTCGGCCGCGGGACGCTGGTAGAAGCCGGCATCAGCCATCTCGGCCTCCACCGCGGCGATCTGCTGCTCCTTCGCGTCGATATCACCTGGCAAGGCTTCCAGTTCACGCTGCAGCTTGTAGCTGAGCTTTTTCTTGGTCGGAGCCGGTGCGGCAGCGGCGGCAACCGGCGCCGGCTCGGCCTTGACGACCGCGGAGTTCAAGTCGGCCTTGCCTGATTTGCTCTCAGTCACACCCAGCAGGCGCGGCGAGCCGCCTTGGCGTAGCCAATCCTGATAACCACCGACATATTCGCGAACCAGCCCCTCGCCTTCGAACACCAACGTGCTAGTGACCACGTTATCGAGGAAGGCCCGATCGTGGCTGACCATCAGCACAGTGCCGTTGAACGTCAACAACACTTCTTCCAGCAGCTCGAGGGTTTCCACGTCCAAGTCGTTGGTTGGTTCGTCGAGCACCAGCAGGTTCGCCGGCTTGCTGAACAACTTGGCCAGCAGCAGCCGTGCCCGCTCACCACCAGACAGCGCTTTCACCGGCGTACGGGCGCGCTGTGGGCTGAACAGGAAGTCGCCGAGGTAACTCAATACGTGGCGGCTCTGGCCATCGATTTCGATGAAGTCGCGGCCTTCGGCGACGTTGTCGATCACGGTTTTTTCCAAGTCCAACTGATGGCGCAACTGGTCGAAATAGGCGACGTCGATCTTTGTCCCCTCCTCCACTTTGCCGCTGGTCGGCACCAGGCCGCCAAGCATCAGCTTGAGCAGGGTCGTCTTGCCGGTACCGTTGGCGCCAAGCAGGCCGATCCGGTCACCGCGCTGCAGGACCATGGAGAAATCCTTGATCAGGAACGGGCCGCCCGGATGGGCGAAACTGACATCTTCCAGCACCATGACCTGCTTGCCCGACTTGTCGGCCGTCTCGAGCTGGATATTGGCCTTGCCGGTGCGCTCGCGACGTTCGCTACGCTCCACGCGCAATGCCTTGAGGGCGCGCACACGGCCTTCGTTACGAGTCCGTCGGGCCTTGATGCCCTGGCGGATCCACACTTCTTCCTGGGCCAGGCGCTTGTCGAACAAGGCGTTGGCGGTTTCTTCCGCCGCCAGCACCGCTTCCTTGTGCACCAGGAAACTGGCGTAGTCGCCGTTCCAATCGATCAGGCCGCCACGATCCAGTTCGAGGATGCGGGTCGCCAGGTTCTGCAGGAAGGAACGGTCGTGCGTGATGAACAGAACCGCCCCTTGGAAATCCTTCAGCGCTTCTTCAAGCCAGGCGATGGCACCGATGTCCAGGTGGTTGGTCGGTTCGTCGAGCAGCAAAAGGTCTGGCTCGGACACGAGGGCCTGGGCCAGCAGGACCCGACGACGCCAGCCGCCGGACAGCTCGGCCAAGGTCTTGTCAGCCGGGAGTTGCAGGCGGCTCAAGGTGCTGTCGACCAATTGCTGCAGGCGCCAGCCATCACGGGCCTCGAGGTCGTGCTGCACATGCATCAGCTTGTCCAGGTCGGCATCGGTGACGATGTTCTGGCTCAGGTGGTGATATTCGGCCAGCAGCGCGCCGACACCGTCCAGGCCTTCGGCAACCACGTCGAACACGGTCCGCTCGTCGGCTACCGGCAGCTCTTGGGGCAGCTCGCCGATTTTCAGCCCGGGCGCACGCCAGACGGAGCCGTCATCGGGCTTCTGATCCCCCTTGACCAGCTTCATCATGCTGGACTTGCCAGTGCCGTTGCGGCCGATGATGCACACCCGCTCTCCACGGGCGATCTGCCAGGACACCTTGTCCAACAACGGCATCGCGCCGAAAGCAAGGGACACATCGCTGAATTTGAGCAGGGTCATGAGCTTCTCCAAAAACCGGGCGCGCATTCTACCTGAGAAGAGACCTCAAAAGTCCGTCAATTTCGTCGTCGAAGCACTCTGTACTACAAATGTTGCGAAGTTGTGCCAACAGTCCCGCAAAGCTTTCGCCGGTTGCTGGCAAAAGGCTAAGCTACAGGCAAGTTACCCTGGGTTTCTCCTTGGGCTTGTCATGTTTATCTTTGCCCGGACGTATCATGCGCAGTCGCCTTTTCAGTGTTTTATCTTGTTTGTTTGTATGTGCCACTGCCGTTCAAACCGCCCATGCGGTGGATATTTCCACCCAGCGCCAGTACTACGACGAGGCCAAGCGTGCTCTGGCCAAAGGGGATTCCGCTCCCTACTTTCGCTACAGCCAGGCCCTGCGCGATTATCCGCTGGAACCGTACCTGGCCTATGACGAACTGACTGCGCGACTCAAGAGCGCGAGCAACGCCGAAATCGAAAAATTCCTTGCCGAACATGGCGACCTGCCCCAGGCCAACTGGATGAAGTTGCGCTGGTTGCGCTGGTTGGCCGAACGTGGCGACTGGGCAACCTTCGTCAAGTATTACGATCCCAAGCTCAACTTCACCGAGCTGGATTGCCTCAACGCTCAATATCAACTGAGCCATGGCCTTAAGGCCGAAGGTTATGCCAACGCCGAGAAACTATGGCTTACCGGTAAATCCCAGCCGACGGCTTGCGACGCGCTGTTCGGCATGTGGGCCGCGCAAGGCCAGTTGACCGAGCAGAAACGCTGGGAGCGCGCGAAACTGGCGGCCCAGGCACGCAACTATCCGCTGGCCAATAGCCTGGTCAGCGGCCTGACCACCCTTGCCCCCCGAGGCAAGCTGTTGGTTGACGTCGCGCAAAAGCCCGAACTGCTCAACCAGCCTTCGCGCTTCATGCCCGCCGATGAGCCCATGTCCGATGTCGTCAGTCTTGGGCTGCGCCGCCTGGCCCGCCAGGACCCGGAAAAAGCCATGTCATTGCTGGAGGGCTATGCCAGCACCATGCGTTTCTCTCGGGACGAGAAGGTCGCCATCGCCCGGGAAATCGGCCTGACCCTGGCCAAGCGCTTCGATAGCCGCGCCCTGGATGTCATGACCAAATATGACCCGGAGCTTCGGGACGACACCGTATCGGAGTGGCGCTTGCGCCTGCTCCTGCGCCTCGCCCGCTGGGACGACGCCTACCAACTGACCCGCCGCCTGCCCGAATCGCTGGCGAGCACCAATCGCTGGCGCTACTGGCAGGCCCGTAGCCTGGAACTGGCGCAGCCACAGAACCCCGAAGCGCTGACGCTCTACAAGCACCTGGCTCGCGAGCGTGATTTCTACGGTTTCCTGGCCGCCGACCGGTCCCAGTCACCGTATTCGCTGGTGAACAAGCCGCTGCCCATGAGCCAGGCGCTGATCAACAAAGTCCGCAATACACCGGGCATACGCCGGGCGCTGGAATTCCACGCGCGTGGTCAAATCGTCGACGGACGCCGCGAGTGGTATCACGTCAGCCGCCATTTCAGCCGGGACGAAATGGTCGCCCAGGCGAAACTGGCCTACGACCTCAAGTGGTATTTCCCAGCCATCCGCACCATCAGCCAGGCCAAATACTGGGATGACTTGGATATCCGTTTCCCGATGGCCTACCGCGACACGTTGGTGCGAGAAGCCAAGATCCGCGGCTTGCACCCTAGCTGGGCGTTCGCCATCACCCGGCAGGAAAGTGCGTTCATGGACGACGCCCGCTCCGGTGTCGGCGCCAGCGGCCTCATGCAATTGATGCCGGCCACGGCCAAGGAAACCGCGCGCAAATTCAATATTCCCCTGGCATCACCGCAGCAAGTCTTCAACCCGGACAAGAATATCCAGCTGGGCGCGGCGTACCTGAGCCAGGTGCACAGCCAGTTCAACGGCAACCGCGTCCTCGCCTCCGCCGCCTACAACGCCGGCCCCGGTCGCGTGCGCCAATGGTTGCGCGGTGCAGACCACCTGAGCTTCGACGTCTGGGTCGAAAGCATCCCCTTCGACGAAACCCGCCAATACGTGCAGAACGTGTTGTCGTACTCGGTCATCTACGGCCAGAAGCTCAACTTGCCGCAACCGCTGGTGGACTGGCATGAGCGGTATTTTGATGATCAGTGAGTATTAGCGAGACGCTGTTCCTGAGAAGAAAAAAATGCCCGCATCGAAAGATGCGGGCATTTTTGGTCGGCTACTTGGTCTGTTGCTGGACCTTGTGGGAGCGAGCTTGCTCGCGATGGCGTCGGCACCTTCAACATGGATGCAAGCTGACCCACCGCTATCGCGAGCAAGCTCGCTCCCACAGGGGATTCGTGTGGACGCTGCGCTCAGTCGGCTGCCGAGTCCAAGCCAACGTTGAACTGCAACGCTGCCAACCGCGCATACAGCGCATTGCTTGCAACCAGCTCCTGATGGCTACCCACGGCAACCACCTTGCCTTGGTCCATCACCGCAATCCGGTCGGCGTTTTTCACCGTGGCCAGGCGATGGGCGATGACCAGGGTGGTACGGTTCTTCATCAGGCTGGGCAAGGCTTGCTGGATCAGGTGTTCACTTTGCGCGTCGAGGGCGCTGGTGGCTTCGTCCAGTAGCAGGATTGGCGCGTCCACCAGCAGGGCCCGGGCGATCGCCAGGCGTTGGCGCTGGCCGCCGGACAGTCCAAGGCCGCCATCGCCCAGGTGGGTCTGGTAGCCGTCAGGCATTTTTTCTATGAAATCATGGGCGTGGGCAATCTGCGCAGCCTCGCGTACCTGCTCGAATGTTGCTTGGGGATTGCCGTAGCGAAGATTTTCTTCGACCGTGCCGAAAAACAGTGCCGGGTTTTGAGAAACCAGGGCGAAATGACGACGCAGGTCCAAAGGGTCGACCGAGGTCAACGGCACGTCGTCGATCAGGATCCGCCCTTGCACCGGATCGTAGAAGCGCAGCAGCAGGTCATACACCGTTGACTTGCCCGCGCCGGATGGCCCGACGAGGGCCAGGGTTTCGCCGGCCTTGATGCTCAGGTCGAGGCCATCGACCGCATAGCTGTCCGGTCGGGAGGGGTAGGAAAAACGCACGCCTTCAAGGCGCAAGTCACCCCGCACCCGCTCCGGCAACGTCACCAGCCCTGTGACCGGTGGCTGGATAATGTTCTGCGAACGCAGCAACTCGGCAATGCGTTCCGCGGCGCCCGCTGCCCGTTGCAGCTCGCCGATCACTTCGCTGAGGGTGCCAAAGGCGCTGCCAACGATCAGGCTGTAGAACACGAACGCCGCGAGTTCGCCGCCGGAAATCCGCCCGGCGATCACATCCATGCCGCCGACCCAGAGCATCACCCCTACCGCACCCAGCACCAGCACGATCACCAGGGTGATCAACCAGGCCCGCTGGGCGATGCGCTTGCGGGCGGTGTCGAAGGCTTGCTCCACCGTCACGGAAAAACGTTGTTCATCCTGGACCTGGTGGTTGTAGGCCTGCACGGTCTTGATCTGGCCGAGGGTTTCGGAGACGTAGCTGCCGACGTCGGCGATGCGGTCCTGGCTCTGGCGCGACAAGCTGCGCACCCGTCGCCCGAACACCAGGATCGGCGCCAGGACCAATGGCAGGGCAATGACCACGATACTGGTCAGCTTGGGGTTGGTGACAAACAGCAGCACAATGCCGCCAATCACCATCAAGGCGTTGCGCAGGAACAACGACAGCGACGAACCAATCACCGATTGCAGCAGAGTCGTATCGGCGGTCAGGCGTGACTGGATTTCCGAACTGCGATTGTTCTCGTAGAAGCCCGGGTGCAGATACACCAGGTGATTGAAGACCTGCCGCCGGATATCGGCCACCACCCGCTCACCGATCCATGACACGAGATAAAAGCGTGCAAACGTACCGATAGCCAGGCCCACCACCAGCACCATGAACAGGCCAATGGACTGATTGAGCAGATGCGGCGAACGGGTCATGAAGCCTTGGTCCACCAGCAGGCGGATCCCTTGGCCCATGGACAACGTGATACCGGCCGTGACAATCAGGGCCAGCAAAGCACCGGCGACCTGTTTGCGGTAAGGGGCGATGAAGCCGCTGGCCAGGCGTATTGCGCGGCGATGTCGTGAAGAAAGCATCGAGAGTGTCCGATAATGCAACAGGAAAAGATTGGCCATCAGTACCGAAACGCAGCGGAACCAAGTGGAATCGAAATGAGTCAGGTTAAATATGACCGCCGAGACTAATGCCTAGATGTTATCGGTCTAACGTCTGGCTGGAAACGCGAGTGTGTTTCTGGTTGAGTGGAGCTGTCGTCATGGACCTTCAAGGAGTGTCATGGCTCGGTCACCTGACGACATTACGATAGGCACGCAACCTGATGAGGAGACAGGCCATGTCCTTGCAACACAGCAGCGACGACAAGATTCAAGTAATCCGCACGCAACCGGACCAGTCCCTGGGCTGCTCGTTCATCGATGCCCAAGGGCGCGAAGTACCGATCACCGAAGACATGATCCAGAAAGCCTGCAGCGAGCTGGAGAAACGACTGGTCAAACCTGCCGAACAAAAGTGATACAGCCCGTCTTCAATTGAACCCGACCTTGATGTCGGGTTTTTTATGCCTGTTCACCGGGCTTAAACGATAGTAGCTCCCAAGGCCGTCACGATCTGCTGCAAGGCCGTCGACTGCCCTTCGATACGCACCTTCAAGCTGTCGATCTCCCGGCGTGGCGGGTAATGCTTGCGCAACGCATCAAACGCACTGCGCTGCTCACTCACCGTACCGATCAAGCTGCGGCGAAAATCCGCATCGTCGCGGCGCGGGTCGTACACGCTCCGGCACAACACCGCCAGCGCCCAGGCCGGGTCGGTATCGGCATCCAGCGTGATGCCCCCGAGCCAGGGCCGGGGTAACAAGTCGGCCAGATCGACTTCGGCGGGCCGCCCAAGAAAGTCGCACAGGGCCTGGTAGATCTGCGCCGTGCCGCGCTGGCGACCGTCAAGGCTGTAGCCGGCAATGTGCGGGGTGGCGATCACGCAGAGGTCGGCCAGGTCCACGTCCACCGTCGGCTCCTGCTCCCAGACATCAAGCACCGCCTGGAGGTCTTCGCGCTCCAACAGCACCTCGCGCAACGCCGAGTTATCGATGACCGGGCCGCGCGCGGCGTTTATCAGCCAGGTGCCAGGCTTCAGGCTGTTCAAGCGATGCTCATCAAAAAGGTGCCAAGTCATGTACTCACCCGTGCGAGCCAATGGCGTGTGCAGGCTGATGACGTCGCATTCCTCGATGATCTGCTCCAGGCTCACGTAGTCGCCGCCTTCGGCAGCGTGGCGAGGCGGGTCGCAGACTTTCACAGCCCAGCCCAGGCCCTTGAGCACCTCGATCAACCGCCCACCTACCTGCCCCGCGCCGACCACGCCAAACGTGCGCTGCGCAAGATCCGCGCCTTCGATCTCAGCCAGGGCCATAAGGCTGCCCAGTACGTAATCCACCACGCCACGGGCATTGCACCCAGGCGCGCTGGCCCAGCGGATGCCGGCCTCGGCAAAATAATCCAGGTCCAGGTGATCAGTGCCAATGGTGCAAGTGCCGACGAAGCGCACCTTGCTGCCTTCCAGCAGGGCTCGATTGACCTGGCTGACCGACCGTACCAACAGCACATCGGCCTGCTCTACCAATGCCCGGTCAATGCCCCGCCCCGGCACCCGGCGGATCTCACCGAAACCTTGGAAAAATGCATCGAGCAGGGGAATGTTTTCGTCGGCGACGATCAGCATGGCAGAGCTCCTTTGGCGGGACGGGCAGTGTAGGCGTTCCTCGCCTCGATGAGCCAGCCCATTACTTCAGTGAACCCGTTTGTGGCGAGGAAGCTTGCTCCCGCTGGCCTGCGAAGCGGGCCCAAAAGGCAGGCGACTGCTGCGCAGTCGAGCGGGAGCAGGTTCCCTCGCAACAAGCATTCGTACGACTTAGCGAGCGATTACAAATCCACAACACAGGTTTTTTCCTGACCACTGCGTCAAGGCGTAGAATCCGCCGCCTTGCGTTTATCTTTTTCGGATGCTTGCCTCGTGAATCCTGCAATCGACACTCCTTCCGTCCTCTCTCGCCCCGCCCGGGTTCGCCTGGAGCTCAAGACGCTGCTCGCCCTCGCCTTGCCGATCATGGTGGCGCAATTGGCGACCACTGCCATGGGTTTTGTCGATGCGGTGATGGCCGGGCGGGTCGGCCCGCGGGACCTCGCCGCGGTGGCGCTGGGTAATTCGATCTGGGTGCCGGTATTCCTGTTGATGACCGGCACGCTGCTGGCCACTACGCCAAAAGTTGCCCAGCGTTTCGGGGCCGGCACGTTCGAACAGATTGGCCCCTTGGTGCGCCAGGCATTGTGGTTGGCCCTCGCGGTGGGGCTGGCCGCGACATTGGCGCTGTTCAGCGCCGAGCCGATCCTGCATGTGATGCACGTCGATCCCGAATTGATCGGCCCTTGCATGGAATACCTGCGGGGTATAGGCACCGGGCTCCCGGCAGTGGCGCTCTATTACGTGCTGCGCTGTTTCAGCGACGGCCTGGGGCGCACGCGACCGGCCATGGTGCTGGGGCTGTGCGGACTGGCGCTGAACATTCCGCTCAATTACATCTTCATCTACGGGCACCTGGGCGTCCCGGCCATGGGCGGGGTTGGCTGCGGCTGGGCCACCGCCATCGTGATGTGGTTCATGGCAGCGGGCATGGCGATCTGGACGTATCGGGCCCCAATCTATCAATCGAGCCGTCTGTTCGCCCGTTTCGACTGGCCGCAATGGTCGATGATCAAGCGCCTGCTGGGCATTGGCCTGCCGATTGGCATCGCGGTGTTTGCCGAGTCGAGCATCTTTGCGGTGATCGCCCTGCTGATCGGCAGCCTCGGCGCCACGGTGGTGGCCGGGCATCAGATCGCGCTGAACTTCAGCTCGCTGGTGTTCATGATCCCCTACTCCCTGGGCATGGCCGTGACGGTACGGGTAGGCCAGGCGCTGGGGCGTGGCCAGCCTCGAGAGGCGCGCTTCGCCGCGGGCGTCGGCATGGGCACGGCCCTGGCGTACGCGTGCCTGTCAGCGAGCGTGATGTTCGCGCTGCGCGGCCCCATCGCAGCGATCTACACAGCCGATCCGCGGGTGATCGAGGTCGCATCGATGCTGATCGTCTACGCGGCGCTGTTCCAGTTTTCCGATGCGATCCAGGTCACGGCGGCCGGCGCATTGCGCGGCTACCAGGACACCCGGGTGACGATGATCCTGACGCTCTTCGCTTACTGGGGCATCGGCTTGCCGGTGGGTTACGCCCTGGGCCTGACCGACAGGCTCGGCACCGCCAG
Source organism: Pseudomonas sp. R4-84 (assembly GCF_054130985.1). Taxonomy (NCBI): domain Bacteria; kingdom Pseudomonadati; phylum Pseudomonadota; class Gammaproteobacteria; order Pseudomonadales; family Pseudomonadaceae; genus Pseudomonas; species Pseudomonas sp. R4-84. Next base: position 1,925,303 of record NZ_CP096390.1, on the reverse strand, counting down.
TGGCCCAAGCGGATTATGGCAAGGCTTGATCGTGGGGTTGAGCTGCGCGGCGCTGATGCTGTCGATTCGCCTGGCACGCAGCGCGCGAGGGCAGATCCGCATCAGCCGTGCGACGGGTTAGGCGAGTTTCTTGCGAATCCAGTAGAGGTAGGTGCCGGCGTCCTCTTGCTGGGCCACCAGCTCGTGGTCCAGAAACACGCAGAACTTAGGGATGTCGCGGCGAGTCGAGGGGTCGGTGGCGATGACTTTGAGCAGGCCACCTGGGGCCAGGTCGCGGATATGCTGGTGCAACATCATTACCGGTTCCGGGCAATTCAGACCAGTGGCATCCAGCGTGCCGTCGATTGGCGCATCGTTCATTTCACTCATGATCTACTCCTGAAACTGGCGGGCATTGTCGCGCAATGTCGGCGTTCGGTCACCCCTGGTTCAACACTGCACCCTGTGGGAGCGAGCTTGCTCGCGATGGCGCCAGCACATCCAATATCGATGCAAACTGACCCACCGCTATCGCGAGCAAGCTCGCTCCCACAAGGGCTTCATTGGCTTTCAAGGACTAACGGGCCTTCGTTTTTTTGGTGTCCAACCGCCGCAGATGACACGTCACCTCCTCTCGGTCGTGGTACAGCTGCTTGCAGCCGATCTCGACCTGGATGCCCCGGGCCTTGAAACCCTCGGCGATGCGTTCGAGCAGGCGTTTCACCTCGGCGTAACGCTGTTTCATCGGCAACTTGAGGTTGACCACGGCCTCGCGGCAATGGCCCTCGCCGATCCACTCTTCCAGCATCGCCGCGTTGCGCGCCGGTTTCTCGACGATGTCGCAGACCATCCAGTCCACCGGCTGCCTGGGCTTGAACGTGAATCCGTCCGCCATCAAGTGCTGCACCAGGCCGGTGTCCATCAGGCTTTCGGCCATTGGGCCATTGTCGATGGCCGTCACCAGCATGCCACGGTTGACCAATTGCCACGTCCAGCCACCCGGCGCCGCACCGAGGTCCACACCGGTCATGTCGCTGTGCAGGCGTTCGTCCCACTGGTCCCGAGGAATGAAATGGTGCCAGGCCTCCTCGAGCTTGAGTGTGGAGCGGCTCGGCGCGTCCCGGGGGAACTTCAGACGCGGGATACCCATCGGCCACATCGCTGAGTTATCCGCCTCAGCCAGGCCAAGGAAGACTTCACGACCGCTCTTGAAGGTCAACAGCAGGCGCGGCTTGCGCGGGTCGTCCAGCAGTTTCCCTGCCCCGCCCAAGGCCTTGCGCAGCGGGCCTTCGAACTTCTTGCAGAAGTTCGACAGTTCCTTGCCGTCGTTCGTGTCAACTACCTCCAGCCACAGGCTGCCACACGTCGGGAAGGCCGTCATGTGGGACAGAATGACGCTGATTCGGTCGGTCTCAGGCAGTTCGATGAACGTGCCACGCGCCCACTGCCGAGGAAAAATCAGATCGGCGAAACGTTGCCCGTGCATCAACCGCTCGGCGCCGTCCACTTCGGTACAGACAAATTCGGCGCAGGCGCTGGCCGGCTTGGCCTTGGCGTACCCGGCGACGTTGAGCCGGGCCGCGTGTTCGGCGATCTCGGAACAGACCTCGCCTTCGAAGCCCGGCCGGCAGTGCATGAAAAGCGTGTTCATTGAAACTCCGTAGCAAAGCCTGTCACGAAAACCGGCGCATGATAGCGGAGTTCGGAACCGCGAACCTTGCTATACAGTCCAGTGATTAGTCATACGTTCAAAACAGGGCTAGGTTAAAGGCTCTGTCCGTTCCGTCAGTCCGTAGCCGTGCGGACTCAAAGGAGTGATTTCAATGCCGTCCATCGATAGCCTGAAAACCCTTAAAACATTGCAAGTCGACGCCAGGACCTACCATTATTTCAGCCTGCCGGACGCAGCGCGAAGCCTGGGCGACCTGGACAAGTTGCCGATGTCCCTCAAGGTTCTGCTGGAAAACCTGTTGCGCTGGGAAGATGACAAAACCGTCACCGGCACCGACCTCAAGGCGCTGGCCGGCTGGCTCAAGGAGCGCCGTTCCGACCGCGAGATTCAATACCGCCCGGCCCGGGTGCTGATGCAGGACTTCACCGGCGTCCCCGCCGTGGTCGACCTGGCGGCCATGCGCGCAGCGGTGGAAAAGGCCGGCGGCGATCCGCAGAGGATCAATCCGCTGTCACCCGTCGACCTGGTCATCGACCACTCGGTGATGGTGGACAAGTTCGCCAGCCAACAGGCCTTCGAGCAGAACGTCGACATCGAGATGCAGCGCAACGGCGAACGCTACGCCTTCCTGCGTTGGGGCCAGAGCGCGTTCGACAACTTCAGCGTGGTGCCACCGGGCACCGGCATCTGCCACCAGGTCAACCTTGAATACCTGGGCCGTACCGTATGGACCAAAGAGGAAGACGGTCGTCTCTACGCCTTCCCCGACACCCTGGTCGGCACCGACTCCCACACCACCATGATCAATGGCCTGGGCGTGCTCGGCTGGGGCGTCGGCGGTATCGAAGCGGAAGCGGCGATGCTCGGCCAACCGGTATCGATGCTGATTCCGGAAGTCATCGGCTTCAAACTCGTCGGCAAACTGCGCGAAGGCATCACCGCCACCGACCTGGTGCTGACCGTCACGCAGATGCTGCGCAAGAAAGGCGTGGTGGGCAAATTCGTCGAGTTCTATGGCGACGGTCTAGCCGACCTGCCATTGGCCGATCGCGCCACCATCGCCAACATGGCCCCGGAGTACGGCGCCACCTGCGGCTTCTTCCCCGTGGACGATGTGACGTTGGACTACCTGCGCCTGTCCGGCCGTCCGACGGAAACCGTGAAACTGGTGGAAGCCTACTGCAAGGCCCAGGGACTGTGGCGGTTGCCAGGGCAGGAACCGGTTTTCACCGACACGCTGGAACTGGACATGGGCAGTGTCGAAGCCAGCCTCGCCGGCCCCAAGCGTCCCCAGGACCGGGTGTCGCTGCCGAATGTCGGCCAGGCCTTCAGCGACTTCCTGGGCCTTCAGATAAAGCCCACCAGCAAAGAAGAAGGTCGCCTCGAAAGCGAAGGCGGCGGCGGTGTCGCGGTGGGCAACGCCGACCAGGTGGGCGAAGCGGAATATGAATTCGAAGGCCAGACCCACCGCCTGAAGAACGGCGCCGTGGTCATCGCGGCGATTACGTCCTGTACCAACACCTCCAACCCCAGCGTGATGATGGCCGCCGGATTGCTTGCGAAAAAAGCCGTGGAAAAAGGCCTGGCCCGCAAGCCTTGGGTGAAGAGTTCCCTGGCACCGGGCTCGAAGGTGGTGACCGACTACTACAAGGCCGCCGGCCTGACCGAATACCTCGACAAACTCGGTTTCGACCTGGTGGGCTATGGTTGCACGACGTGTATCGGCAATTCAGGCCCGCTGCCCGATCCGATTGAAAAAGCCATCCAGAAAGCCGACCTGTCCGTGGCGTCCGTGCTGTCGGGTAACCGCAACTTCGAGGGACGGGTGCATCCTTTGGTGAAAACCAACTGGCTGGCCTCACCGCCACTGGTGGTCGCCTATGCCCTGGCCGGCACCGTGCGCATCGACATCAGCAGCGAACCGCTGGGCAACGACCGCGAAGGCAATCCGGTGTACCTGCGGGACATCTGGCCGAGCAGCAAGGAAGTGGCCGACGCGGTGGCTCAAGTGGACACAAGCATGTTCCACAAGGAATATGCCGCCGTGTTTGCCGGCGACGAGCAATGGCAAGCGATCGAGGTTCCACAAGCCGCGACCTACGTCTGGCAATCGGACTCCACGTACATCCAGCATCCACCGTTCTTCGACGATATTGGCGGGCCTCCACCCGCGGTCAAAAACGTGGAGGGTGCGCGGGTCCTCGCTCTGCTGGGAGACTCGGTGACCACGGACCACATCTCCCCCGCCGGCAACATCAAGGCGGACAGCCCGGCCGGTCGCTACCTGCGTGAACAGGGCGTCGAGCCACGGGACTTCAACTCCTACGGTTCGCGACGGGGCAATCACCAGGTCATGATGCGAGGCACCTTCGCCAACATCCGCATCCGCAACGAAATGCTCGGCGGCGAGGAAGGCGGCAATACGATCTATATCCCCAACGGCGAACGCATGTCGATCTACGATGCCGCGATGTTGTACCAGGCCACCGGCACGCCATTGGTGGTGATCGCGGGTCAGGAATACGGCACGGGGTCAAGTCGAGACTGGGCGGCCAAGGGTACGAACCTGCTGGGAGTCAAAGCCGTTATCGCCGAAAGCTTCGAGCGTATCCACCGCTCCAACCTGGTGGGCATGGGCGTGCTGCCGTTGCAATTCAAGCTCGATCAGAATCGCAAGAGCCTGAACCTCACCGGCAGGGAAACTTTGGACATCCTCGGTTTGAGCGACACCGAGCTGACGCCACGCATGAACCTGCCCGTGGTCATTACCCGCGAAGACGGTAGCCAGGAACGGATTGAAGTGTTGTGCCGGATCGACACCTTGAATGAAGTGGAATATTTCAAGGCCGGTGGCATCCTGCACTTTGTCCTACGGCAATTGATTGCAGGATAAAAAGAAGCGTCCTACGAAAACACCGCCTCAGATAGGCGGTGTTTTTGTATGGGCCTGCCTATAATCCCCGCCGGCTCTGCGAGCTTCGCCCGTTTTCCAGCCCCAAGGATTCGACATGCCCGCCCTACCCTGGCCCTACCTGGCCCTTCTCTCGATCGGCTATGGCTTCGCCCTGGTCTATGGCCACCTGGCCTGGACAGCGTCTATTTCGGTCGCGCTGCTGCTGTTCGCCGGGTATGCCGTTCGCCAGCGGCAGACGCCGGTCGGGCAGTTCCTCGGGCATTGCCTGTTCGCGGTGCTCGCGGTCGCGCTGGCCCTGCACTGGATGCCAGGCTTCTTCAACGGCAGGGCCATCGCGGCACAACGTTTTACCGATGATGCCGTGCGATTCGCCATGTACCTGAACCAGGACAAGCCACTGATCGGCTTCTGGTTGCTGTTGTTCTGCCCATGGATCATCGGGCGGCGCCCGTTTCGCTTGTCTGTCTATGCCACGGCCCTGGGCATGTGCATCAGTACGATCCTGGCCCTGGGCGGGGCCATGCTGCTGGGCATGATCAACTGGGCGCCTAAATGGCCAGACTCGGCCTGGCTGTGGGTCCTGAATAATCTTCTTCTGGTGACGTTGGTGGAGGAAGCGTTGTTTCGTGGCTATATCCAGGGAGGCCTGAGCCGGCGCTTTCAACACTTGCGCCATGGCGACAACCTCGCGTTACTGCTGGCCTCGCTGGTGTTCGGCCTGGTGCATGCCGGCGCCGGTTGGGAATGGGTGCTGCTGTCGGGGCTGGCCGGGATCGGTTACGGCCTGGCCTATCGATTGGGTGGCCTGGGTGCAGCGATAGCCACGCATTTTGGCCTCAACCTGCTTCACTTCACCCTGTTTACCTACCCGATGCTGGCGTGACACCGCCGGGAAGAATTATTTCAACAAAAAGCTGACGGTGCCGACAACCTTTCAAAGCCTTGCGGACTACCACACCATGCGTAACAACCAGCCTATTACACAACGCGAAAGGACCTTCCCGGCCCAGCAACGACTTATTTCCACCACCAACGCCAAGGGTGTGATTACCTACTGCAACGATGCTTTCATCGACATCAGTGGTTTTACAAAGGAACAATTGATCCATTCGCCGCACAACCTGGTGCGCCATCCCGACGTTCCGTCGGCCGTGTTCACCCACATGTGGAACACGTTGAAACAAGGCTTGCCATGGATGGGCATCGTCAAGAATCGCTGCCAGAACGGTGATCACTACTGGGTCAACGCCTACGTCACGCCCGTGTTCGAAGGCAATCAGGTCGTAGGCTATGAATCGGTACGGGTCAAACCCACCGCTGAGCAGATTACCCGAGCCGAAGCCCTTTATAAGCGCCTCAACCAAGGCAAATCCGCAGTGCCGGGCAGCGATAAATGGCTGCCGATGCTGCAGGACTGGCTGCCGTTCATCCTGGTCAGCCAGTTGAGTTTCGTTGTCGGCGCTTTTTTCACCTCTTCCTGGGGTTTTGCCCTCGCCGGCCTGCTGTCGGTGCCGTTGGGACTGCTGGGCCTGCAGTGGCAGCAACGCGGTATCAAGCGCCTGCTGCGCCTGGCCGAACAAACCACCTCGGACCCATTGATCGCACGGATGTTCACCGATAGCCGCGGCGTCCAGGCACGCCTGGAGATGTCGATCCTGAGCCAGGAAGCCCGCCTCAAAACCTGCCTGACCCGCCTGCAGGACACTGCCGAGCACCTGAACGGCCAGGCGCGCCAATCCAGCGCGTTGGCCCACGACAGCTCCAGCGGCCTGGAGCGCCAGCGGGTGGAAACCGAACAAGTGGCCACCGCCATCAACCAGATGGCCGCGACCACCCAGGAAGTCGCCAGCCACGTGCAGCGCACCGCCGATGCCACCCAAGAGGCCAATCGCCTGACGGGACGCGGTCGCGACATTGCAGGCGAAACCCGCGAGGCCATCGAGCGACTGTCGGTCGTCGTGGGCGAGACCGGGCAGACCGTGACCCAGTTGGCCAAGGACAGCGATGAAATCGGTGGCGTGGTTGACGTGATCAAGGGCATCGCCGACCAGACCAACCTGCTGGCCCTCAACGCCGCCATCGAAGCGGCCCGCGCCGGCGAGATGGGACGCGGGTTTGCAGTCGTCGCCGATGAAGTGCGGCAATTGGCCCAACGCACCAGCGAGTCCACTGGGCAGATCCATGCCTTGATCGCCAAACTGCAACAGACCGCCACCAACGCCGTGCAGACCATGGACGCCGGTCATCGCCAGGCTGAAGAAGGCGTTGCGCGGGTCATCGAAGCCGACCAGGCACTGGCGGGGATCAGCGAAGCGGTGGCACACATCACCGACATGACCACTCAGATCGCCGCCGCGACCGAGGAACAAAGTTCGGTGGCCGAGGAAATCAGCCGCAACATCAGTAACATCTCGGAACTGGCTGACCAGACCTCCGGGCAGGCCCACAGCTCGGCGCTGCTGAGCGAAGAACTGACCCGCACGGCCAACACGCAGTATTCGTTGGTGGAGCGGTTCAACCGCTGAGTTCAATTGGCGAACCAAAGGCCCGGACAGCGAAAGCTTCCGGGTTTTTGTCGCCTGGCAGGCCGCTATCGCGAGCAAGCTCGCTCCCACAGGGGGTGTGGGGCGTTCATTCAAATGCATTCCAATGTGGGAGCGAGCTTGCTCGCGATGAGGCCATGACTGGCAGCATCAGTCTTGAGACACAAACCCGGCCACCGCCTGCGCCGCCGCCTCCAAATGCTGCTCATGACTAAACCCCGACGCCTTCAACGGTTTCAGATCATGATCCGCCGCCACCAGCCACATGACCTCGATGCCCGGTGACAACGTGTAGCCCTGCACCGCCTCCCGATTGCCCAACGCATCCCGCTCACCCTGGACGATCAAGGTTCGGGTCTTCAACATTGCCAAGTGCTCGACCCGCGGTTTCTCCGGTTTGCCTACCGCGTAGAAGGGATAGCCCAGGCATACCAGCGCATCGGCGCCCAGCTCATCAGCCACCAAACTAGCCATGCGCCCGCCCATGGACTTGCCGCCAATGGCCAGCCGCCCAGCGACATAAGGCCGCACGGTGGCGTACACCTCTCGCCAGCATTCCAGCAGCTTTGGCGCAGGGTTCGGTGGACGCTTGCCGCCGTCCACGCGCCGCTGGGCCATGTAGGGAAACTCGAAGCGCAACACATTGACGCCCTGTGCGCCTAGGCGGGTGGCCATTTGCGCCATGAAACCGCTGTCCATCGGTGCGCCGGCGCCATGGGCCAGGATCAGGGTCGGCGACTCGGCGCCAGCACCTGGCTTGGCGGCCGTCCACAGCCAACCATGTTCCGCCACGCATCGCGCCCATTGATCCCCGTCAATACTGGCCTTGTGCTGTTTGTCCATGCTTGCCTCGCTTTTAGTCTGCCTATAACTCCAGGCGAAGAACGCCGCACTGCCTTGCGCAGGCACTCACTTCGACTGAACCGTGGATGGGGAACCATGAACACTTCTATCAGTACCGCCTACAACTACAAGGTGGTCCGCCAATTCGCCATTATGACGGTGGTGTGGGGCATCGTCGGCATGGGGCTCGGGGTTTTTCTCGCGGCCCAGTTGGTCTGGCCGCAGCTCAACTTCGATTTGCCCTGGACCAGCTTCGGCCGCCTGCGCCCGTTGCACACCAATGCGGTGATCTTTGCCTTCGGCGGTTGCGCGTTGTTTGCGAGTTCGTTTTATTCAGTGCAGCGCACCTGCCAGACAACGTTGTTCGCGCCGAAAATCGCCGCATTCTGCTTTTGGGGCTGGCAGCTTGTAATCCTGCTGGCGGCCATCAGCCTGCCGCTGGGCTACACCAGTTCCAAGGAATACGCCGAATTGGAATGGCCGATCGACATTCTGATCACCATCGTCTGGGTCGCCTACGCCATCGTGTTCTTCGGCACCGTGGCCAAGCGTAGGACCAAGCACATCTACGTCGGCAACTGGTTCTTCGGCGGGTTCATCCTGACCGTTGCGATCCTGCACATCGTCAACAACCTGGAATTGCCGGTGAGCCTGACCAAATCCTACTCGGTGTATGCCGGGGCCACCGATGCGATGGTGCAATGGTGGTACGGCCACAACGCCGTAGGCTTTTTCCTCACCGCAGGCTTCCTGGGGATGATGTATTACTTCGTGCCGAAACAGGCCGAGCGTCCGGTGTATTCGTATCGTCTGTCCATTGTCCACTTCTGGGCGCTCATCACGTTGTATATCTGGGCCGGCCCGCACCACCTGCACTACACCGCGCTGCCGGATTGGGCGCAATCGCTGGGGATGGTGATGTCGCTGATCCTGCTGGCGCCAAGCTGGGGCGGCATGATCAACGGCATGATGACCCTCTCGGGCGCCTGGCATAAATTGCGCAGCGACCCGATCCTGCGCTTTCTGGTGGTGTCCCTGGCGTTCTACGGCATGTCGACCTTCGAAGGGCCGATGATGGCGATCAAGACCGTCAACGCCCTCTCCCACTACACCGACTGGACCATCGGCCACGTACACGCCGGCGCACTGGGCTGGGTGGCGATGATTTCCATCGGCGCGCTGTACCACATGATCCCCAAAGTCTTCGGCCGCACGCAGATGCACAGTATCGGCCTGATCAACGCGCACTTCTGGCTCGCAACCATCGGCACCGTTTTGTACATCGCCTCGATGTGGGTCAACGGCATTGCCCAGGGCCTGATGTGGCGTGCGGTGAACGAAGACGGCACCCTCACCTACTCCTTCGTCGAAACCCTGGTGGCCAGCCACCCAGGCTTCATCGTGCGGCTGGTAGGCGGGGCGATCTTCCTCAGCGGCATGTTGCTGATGGCCTACAACACCTGGCGCACCGTGCGGGCCTCTCAGCCTGCCGAAGCCACCGTTGCCGCGCAGATGGCTTGAGGAGTCCGCGATGAAACACGAAACAATCGAAAAAAACGTCGGCCTGCTGATGCTGCTGATGGTCCTCGCCGTGAGTATCGGGGGCTTGACCCAGATCGTGCCGCTGTTCTTCCAGGACGTGACCAATAAACCGGTGGACGGCATGAAACCCTACACCGCCCTGCAGTTGGAAGGCCGCGACATTTACATCCGCGAAGGCTGCGTCGGCTGCCACTCGCAGATGATTCGTCCGTTTCGCGCCGAGACCGAGCGCTACGGCCACTACTCGGTGGCCGGCGAAAGCGTCTGGGATCACCCGTTCCTTTGGGGCTCCAAGCGCACTGGCCCGGACCTGGCCCGGGTCGGCGCGCGTTACTCCGATGATTGGCATCGCGCGCACTTGTACAACCCGCGCAACGTCGTGCCCGAATCGAAAATGCCGGCCTACCCGTGGCTCGTCACCCAAGCCGTCGACAGCAGCCACACCGAAGGCAAGCTGCGCGCCATGCGCACCCTCGGCGTGCCGTACACCGACGATGACATCGCAGGCGCGACGGCCACGCTCAAGGGCAAGACCGAAATGGATGCGCTGGTGGCCTACCTGCAAGTGCTTGGCACTGCCATCAAGAGCAAGAGGTGAGCCATGGTGCTTGAAATGAGTACTGGAATGATCCGCGGTCTGGGCACCGTCGTGGTGTTCATCGCCTTCATCGGCCTGGTCCTGTGGGTGTTCAGCAGCAAGCGCGGCCCGGAATTCGCCCAGGCACGCCTGCTGCCGTTTGCCGATGAGCCGCCCGCCGACCTCATCCCCCAAGACCCTGAACCAAGGAGTACCCGGTCATGACCACTTTCTGGAGTACGTGGATCTGCGTACTGACCCTCGGCAGCCTCATCGGCCTGACCTGGCTGCTGATCGGCACCCGCAAGGGCGAGACCAAGGGCAGCGTCGACCAGACCATGGGCCACAGCTTCGACGGCATCGAGGAATACGACAACCCGCTGCCGCAATGGTGGTTCCTGTTGTTCGCCGGCACCTTGGTGTTTTCCGTTGGCTACCTGATTCTCTATCCGGGCCTGGGCAACTGGAAAGGCATCCTGCCCGGCTACGACAACGGCTGGACCGGCGCCCATGAATGGGAAAAGGAAATGGCCAAGGCTGACGCCAGGTTCGGGCCAATCTTCGCCAGGTTCTCCGCGATGCCGGTGGAAGAAGTCGCCAAGGATCCGCAAGCCTTGAAAATGGGCAGCCGGTTGTTCGCTTCCAACTGCTCGGTCTGCCATGGCTCGGACGCCAAGGGCGCCTTCGGCTTCCCGAACCTTGCCGACAGTAACTGGCGCTGGGGCGGGAATGCCGAAACCATCAAGGCGACCATCATGGGCGGCCGCATGGCAGCGATGCCGGCCTGGGGCGACGTGTTGGGAGATGCCGGGGTCAGGAACGTCGCCGCGTATGTGCGACACGATCTGGCAGGCCTGCCGCTACCGGCGGACAGCGGTGCCGACCTGCAAGCCGGCCAGCAAGCGTTCAGCACCACCTGCGTCGCCTGCCACGGCGCCAACGGCCAGGGCACCGAAGCCATGGGCGCGCCGAACCTGACGCAACCGGCCGGCTTCATCTACGGCACCAGCCTGGCCCAATTGCAGCAGACCATTCGCCATGGTCGCCAAGGCCATATGCCTGCGCAGAATGAACTGCTTGGCAATGATAAGGTGCAACTGCTCGCGGCTTACGTCTACAGCCTGTCTCAGGGTGTCGGCACCGAGCGCCTGCAAGCGGAACACAAAAGCGAATAAATCCTGACCACACGAACAGCCGCGTTCATCTGGATGCGGCCGTTCCGTGCCCCTGCGCGACTCATTGTCGCACCCTGCCTTAGTCTTTCTTTCGGTTCCATGGAATCAGGTCTAAGCTTGCCTTTGCGTGTGCTGGCGACTGCCGGTTTCAGGTCGATCCGACCCGATGCGTTCGACAATCGTTCGACAAAAAGGCCGCAAAGGCAGGTGAATACCGGCTGTTGCGACAGTTGCCTGTCACCCCCCGAACGCCGTGTTTGAACACACCCCGTTACAACCGACCTGACCCCCTCGCCTCCTTCCTTTGTCGCGACATTTTGCCGAGGGCCAATTTTGTCCCTACACCGAACATGGAAAGGCCGCAGAATCAGCTTTGGAAAGCATTGACCCCGGTCATGGCGCGTTGCAATGACCCCCCGCTTTCTCCATACTTGCGACCGATTTTTATCCTAATAAAACACCCAAACCGTGGAACCTTAGAATGAGCACAGCAATCAGTCCGACTGCTTATAACTATAAGGTAGTCCGCCAGTTCGCCATCATGACGGTGGTCTGGGGGATCCTTGGCATGGGGCTCGGTGTCTTCATCGCCTCGCAACTGGTCTGGCCGGAGTTGAACTTCGATCTGCCATGGACGACATTTGGACGCCTGCGCCCGCTGCACACCAACCTGGTGATCTTCGCCTTCGGTGGTTGTGCGTTGTTTGCCACTTCTTATTACGTCGTGCAGCGAACCTGCCAAACGCGACTGATTTCCGACAGCCTCGCCGCCTTCACCTTCTGGGGTTGGCAAGCGGTGATCGTTGGCGCGATCGTGACCTTGCCAATGGGTTTCACCACCACCAAGGAATACGCGGAACTGGAATGGCCCCTGGCTATCCTGCTGGCCATCGTCTGGGTGACCTACGGTTTGGTGTTCTTCGGCACCATCGTCAAGCGCAAGACCAAGCACATCTATGTCGGCAACTGGTTCTACGGTGCGTTCATCGTCGTGACCGCCATGTTGCACATCGTCAACCACGCGTCCCTGCCGGTCAGCTTCTTCAAGTCTTACTCGGCCTATTCGGGCGCCACCGACGCGATGATCCAATGGTGGTACGGCCACAACGCCGTGGGCTTCTTCCTGACCACCGGCTTTCTGGGGATGATGTACTACTTCGTGCCGAAACAGGCCGAGCGTCCGATCTACTCCTATCGTCTGTCCATCGTGCACTTCTGGGCGCTGATCACCCTGTACATCTGGGCCGGCCCTCACCACCTGCACTACACCGCGCTGCCGGACTGGGCGCAGTCCCTGGGCATGGCGATGTCGATCATCCTGCTGGCGCCAAGCTGGGGCGGCATGATCAACGGCATGATGACCCTCTCGGGCGCCTGGCATAAGCTGCGCACCGACCCGATCCTGCGGTTCCTGGTGGTGTCTTTGGCGTTCTACGGCATGTCGACCTTCGAAGGCCCGATGATGGCCATCAAGACCGTCAACTCCTTGAGCCACTACACCGACTGGACCATCGGCCACGTACACGCCGGCGCCCTCGGCTGGGTAGCGATGATTTCCATCGGCGCCATCTACCACATGATCCCGAAACTGTTCGGTCGCGCGCAGATGCACAGCACTGGCCTGATCAACGCGCACTTCTGGCTCGCGACCATCGGCACCGTGCTGTACATCGCCTCGATGTGGGTCAACGGCATTACCCAAGGCCTGATGTGGCGTGCGATCAACGACGACGGCACCCTGACCTACTCGTTCGTCGAAGCGCTGCAAGCCAGCCACCCGGGCTTTATTGTCCGTGCCCTGGGCGGCGCGTTCTTCGCCAGCGGCATGCTGCTGATGGCTTACAACGTATTGCGCACCGTTCGTGCCTCTGACCCGGCTGAAGCTGAAGCCGCTGCCAAGATCGCCGTTGTTGGAGCTCACTGATGAAGCACGAAGCAGTAGAGAAGAATATCGGCCTGCTGGCCTTCTTCATGGTTATCGCCGTCAGCATCGGCGGCCTGACCCAGATCGTTCCACTGTTCTTCCAGGACGTGACCAACAAGCCGGTCGAAGGCATGAAGCCGCGCACCGCCCTTGAACTCGAAGGCCGCGACGTCTACATCGCCAACGGTTGTGTCGGCTGCCATTCGCAGATGATCCGTCCGTTCCGCGCCGAGACCGAACGCTACGGCCACTACTCGGTCGCCGGTGAAAGCGTCTGGGACCACCCGTTCCTGTGGGGTTCCAAGCGTACCGGTCCGGACCTGGCCCGCGTGGGCGGCCGCTACTCCGACGACTGGCAGCGTGCGCACTTGTACAACCCGCGCAACGTCGTGCCGGAGTCGAAAATGCCGGCCTACCCGTTCCTCGTAGAAAACAAGCTCGACGGCAAAGACACCGCCAAGAAAATGGAAGTCCTGCGCTCCCTGGGCGTTCCCTACACCGACGAAGACATCGCCGGCGCCAGGGATGCCGTGAAGGGCAAGACTGAAATGGACGCGCTGGTGGCCTATCTGCAAGGCCTGGGCACCATCATCAAAAGCAAACGGTGATCTGGATGGATATCGGGATGATTCGTGGCCTGGGCACCGTCGTCGTGATGGTGGCCTTCATCGGCCTGGCTCTGTGGGTGTTCAGCCCCAAGCGTAAGTCGGAGTTTGACGACGCGACCTTGCTGCCGTTCGCGGACGATCCCGAAGCCATCAAGCACGTCGAGCAAGCTTCTAGGAGTAACAAAGAATGACTACGTTCTGGAGTCTGTACGTCACAGTCCTCAGCCTGGGAACGATCTTCGCCCTGACCTGGCTGCTGCTGTCGACCCGTAAGGGCCAGCGCAGCGAAGCCACCGAGGAGACGGTCGGCCACTCCTTCGACGGGATCGAGGAGTACGACAACCCGCTGCCGAAGTGGTGGTTCATGCTGTTCGTGGGCACCATCATCTTCGCCCTCGGCTACCTGGTGCTCTACCCCGGCCTGGGTAACTGGAAGGGCCTGCTGCCAGGCTATAACTACCTGGACACCGAAAAGCAGACCCCTTTTGCCAACGGCCAGACCGGCTGGACTGGCGTGCATGAATGGGAAAAGGAAATGGCCCGCTCGGATGCCAAGTTCGGTCCGATCTTCGCCAAGTTCGCTTCCATGCCGATCGAAGAAGTCGCCAAGGACCCGCAAGCCTTGAAGATGGGTGGCCGCCTGTTCGCTTCCAACTGCTCGGTCTGCCACGGTTCCGACGCCAAGGGTGCCTATGGCTTCCCCAACCTGACCGACGCCGACTGGCGCTGGGGCGGCGAGCCGGAAACCATCAAGACCACCATCATGGGCGGCCGTCACGCCGTCATGCCGGGCTGGGCTGCCGTGGTTGGCGAACAAGGCGTCGCCGACGTGGCCTCCTACGTCGTGACCGGCCTGCACGGTCGCAAACTGCCGGAAGGCGCCAAGGCGGATCCGGCCAATGGCCAGAAACTGTTCGCAGCCAACTGCGTGGCTTGCCACGGTCCGGCCGGCAAAGGCACGCCCGCCATGGGCGCACCTGACCTGACGCACCCGGCCGGCTTCATCTACGGTTCGAGCTTCGCCCAGCTGCAGCAGACCATCCGCTACGGTCGTCAAGGCCAGATGCCGGCCCAGGCCGACATGCAAGGCAATGACAAGGTCCACCTGTTGGCCGCCTACGTCTATAGCCTGTCACATGGCGAAAAGGCTCCGGCCGCTGACGCTCAGTAAAGCAACTCCCTGCTACACGAAAGGCCCCGCCAATCCATTTGGCGGGGCCTTTTTTATCGGCCTTCGAAACATGTCGAGCCTGTTTCCCCTTGCCTGCACTTGGCGCCAGAAGTAACGTGCCTACATTCAGTTTCCATGGGGTACGCCACCATGTCCGTCACTACCATTTCCAGCCGCGAATTCAACCACGACACAAGTGGTGCCAAAAAAGCCGCCCGTGAAGGGCCGGTGATCATCACCGATCGTGGCAAGCCGGCCCATGTGCTGCTAAGCATTGAGGAGTACCAGAAACTGACCGGCATTGGCGCCAGTATTGTCGAGTTGCTGGTCATGCCCGACGCGTCGGATATCGACTTCGATCCCGAACGTGCCGTCATCACTCCCCGATCGGTCGACCTGTCCTGAATGTTTCTACTCGATACCAATGTCATCTCGGAGCTGCGCAAACCCCAAGCCGACAAGAACGTGCAGCCTTGGGCACGCAGCGTCCCCGCCCCCAGCCTCTACGTCTCGGCCATTACCGTGTTGGAGCTGGAAACGGCGTCTTGCGCATCGAACGCAAGGACCCGGTGCAAGGCAGTCGCCTGCGCGCATGGCTGGACAACCACGTCATGCCCACGTTTGCCGGCAGGATTCTCGCCGTCGACCGCGCCGTTGCGCTTCGCTGCGCACGTCTTCACGTTCTCGACCGCAGCAATGAATGCGATGCTTTGATTGCCGCCACCGCGCTGGTTCACGGGCTGACCGTGGTGACCCGCAACGTGACGGATTTCCAGAGCAGCGGCGTGGCGTTGCTCAACCCTTGGTCAAGCTGATAACACAACGGACTCACCACTTAACGCCAGGGAGACAGGCGCAATGAAAGGCATCGAACCACCCAAGCATACAAGCGCCAGTTTGAGCATCGTCCATGTCTGACGCGCTCTGGGCTGCCCGCCTGGGCGACGCGCTGAACCACACTTCAATGATGGCCGACATTCTCGGCGGCGTGCTGGAGGTGGCGGCGAACATCGCGATCACTGCCGTGGCGACCGCCGCGGTGGTCGCCGCCACGGGCATTACCGTGGTCACTGGCGGCCTGGGCTGCTTCGTGCTCGGCCTGGTGGTGGGAACGGTGGTCGGCCTGGCCATGAGCAAGACCGGGGCCGATAAAGGCTTGAGCAATATATGCGAAGGCATCGGCAACGCCCTCTTTCCGCCCACGGTGCAGGCCAACATCCTCACCGGGTCCACCGACACCCTCACCAACAACATACCCGCCGCCCGCGCCGCCGGGGCGATTCAATCCCATGTCGCCCCGGCCGGCACCGAGCTCGAAGCCTCCGAGCCAGAAGAAGAACCCAGCTACCTGGACATGGCCGGGTCATTCTTCTCGCAGATGTGGCGTCCTACCGTCGCCACGCCCGCGCCGGGCGCCGTACCCAAGCCCGAAGACTTGGTCATCTGCACGAAGCACCCGCCGATGCCCCCGCAATTCATGGCCGAGGGCTCGGACAAGGTCACCATCAACGGCCAGCCCGCCGTGCGCAGCGGCGACCGCAGCACGTGCGACGCGACGGTGGTGTCGTCCGGGCTGATCTCACCGGACGTGACCATCGGCGGCGGTTCGGTGGTAGTGCGCGAGATCCGCAGCGGCAAGACCCCGGGCGTGGGGTTGGCGGTCACGGCGCTTTTGATGCTCAAGGGCGGCAAAGGCAAGTTCTTCAGCAAATTGCCCTGCATGTTGGTGGGCGGCGCGGTGTCCATGGCCGCCAGCAGTGCGGCGAACGCGGCTGCCAACGCCGCCCTGGGCTCGCCGAACCCGGTGCATGCCGCCACCGGCGCCAAGGTGCTGGGTGGTGATGAAGAGCTGGACTTCGTCTTGCCCGGCATCCTGCCGATAAACTGGCAGCGTTTCTACAACAGCCGCGACGAACGTCACGGCAGCCTGTTCGGTGCCGGGTGGAGCGTGAGCTATGAGGTACAGGTCGAAATCCTCCCTCACCCCGACGGCGGCGAAACCCTGGTCTACACCGATGAACAGGCGCGCCCCATCGACATGGGCTCGATCCCATTGGGCGGCGCGGTGTTCAGCGCCGGCGAGGGTCTGGCCGTGCGCCGTCACGCGAACGGGCAATTGCTGATCGAAAGCGACGACGGCCTGTACCGTTTGTTCGAACCCACGCCGGTCAACCCGGCACACCTGCGCCTGAGCCAACTGGGTGACCGCAACGACAACCGTATCCACCTCGACTATGACGACGCCGGACGCCTGGTACGGCTGCGCGACACCTTCGATCTGGTGCAGGTCGAGTTGATTCGCGAAGGCGAACGCGTCAGCCGGATCGAACGTCTCTATCCTGATCAATCGCGGGAAGTGCTGGTCAGCTACGCCTACGACGCCGCATGCAACCTCGCCGAAGTACGCGACGCTGGCAACCAGATGCAACGGCGTTTCAGCTATGACGGCGGGCAGCGGATGGTCGAGCACCAATTACCCACCGGCCTGCGCTGCTTCTATGAGTGGGCCTTGATCGAAAGCCAGGAATGGCGCGTGGTCCGGCACTGGACCGACGAAGGCGACGCCTACCAGTTCGACTATGACCTGCACGCCGGTATCACCCGCATCAGCGACAGCCTGCAACGCGTCAGCATTCGGCACTGGAACAGCCAGCACCAGATCATCCGGTTCAGCGACAACCTCGGCCAGACGTGGCTGTTCGAATGGAATGATGAACGTCAGTTGCTCAGCGCCACCGATCCACAAGGTGGCCAGTATCAGTTCAGCTATGACGATGCCGGCAATCTGATCAGCGAAACCGACCCGATGGGCCGCAGCGAATCCACCCTCTGGCTCGAACATTGGGGACTGCCGCTGGTGGACACCAACGCCGCCGGCCACAGCTGGAAATACCGCTACGATCAACGCGGCAATTGCACCGCGCAAACCGACCCGCGGGGCCACATCACCCACTATCGCTACGACGCCCACGGCCAGGTCGTGGAAATCATCGACGCCACCGGCAAAAACAAAAAGCTGCGCTGGAACCCGTTTGGGCAATTGGTTGAACACGTCGATTGCTCGGGTTATCCGACGCGTTTCAGTTATGACCAGCGAGGCTACCTGCAAACCATCACCGATGCCCTCGGCGAGCGCACCCAATTCAGCTACGACGCCCAAGGGCGCTTGCTCAGCAGCCAATTGCCGGACGGCCGCACCGAGCACTACCAGCGCGACACCGCAGGCCAACTCACCGGCTACACCGACCCGGCCGGGCACACCACGCGCTACCAACACAACCGCCGCGGCCAGGTCCGCCTACGCACCGACGCCCAGGGCCGGCAAGTGCAGTTCGCCTACGACAGCTTCGGCCGGCTGCAAGCGCTGACCAACGAGAATGGCGAGAGCTACCGGTTTGCCTGGGATGCTGGGGATCGGTTGAGCGAGCAACAAGACCTGGATGGCAGCGCCAAACGCTACGACTACGACCGCCTCGACAACGTCGCGGCAGTGACGGCGATGCCTGCACCGTACGGCACGGGCCTGGCGCTCATTCCCGAAACACCGCCGGCGCCCATCGTCCATCGCCTGGAACGCGATGCCGTGGGTCGGCTGATCGCCAAAGTCACCGACGACGGCCGCACCGAATACCGCTACGACCCGCTGGACCAACTCACCGCCGTCACCTTCACCGACCTGCAAGGCAACGCGCAAACCCTGAGCTTCGCCTACGACGCCCTCGGCCAGTTGCTCGCCGAAAACAGCGCCGCCGGCAGCCTGCAACACCACTACGACGAACTCGGCAACCTGATCCAGACCCAACTGCCCGATGGCCGCTGGGTCAACCGCCTGTACTACGGCAGTGGTCATCTGCACCAGATCAACCTCGACGGCCAGGTCATCAGCGACTTCGAACGCGACCGCCTGCACCGCGAAGTGCTGCGTACCCAAGGGCAGTTCAGCACCCGCAGCGAATACGACCGCAGCGGTCGCCTGCGCACGCGACAACGCCGCCACAGCGGCCAACCCTCGCTGTTGCCGGCGGCGGTGCAAAAACACTTCGAGTACGACCCCGCCGACAACCTCATCGGCAAACTCGACCAGCAACCCGCCGCGCAACAGCGCCAGCTCCTGCACTACGACGCCACCGGTCGCATCATCGCCAGCCAGGACAGCCTGCACGGCCAGCGCGAAACCTTCACCTACGACGCCGCCGCCAACCTGCTGGACGGCCCGGCCCCCGGCGCCGGATTGGTGGTGCACAACAAACTGCTGACCTACCAGGACAAGCGCTACCGCTACGACGCCTTCGGCCGGATGATCGAAAAACGCAGCGCCAAACGTGGCGTGCAGCACTTTGCCTACGACGCCGAAAGCCGCTTGATCGAGGTGCGCAATGACAACGGCAGCGTGGTCAAAATGGCCTACGACCCGCTGGGCCGGCGCATCGAAAAAACCGAACACGACAGCCACGGCTACCCGCTTGGGGAAACCCGCTTCACCTGGGATGGCATGCGCTTATTGCAGGAAAGTCGATACAACCAGACTAGCCTTTATCTTTATACGGATAACACCTACGAACCCCTTGCGCGGATAGATGGATACGGTGCGCATCAGAAAGTCCGTTATTACCACAACGACCTGAACGGCCTGCCCGAACAACTCACAGAAGTCGACGGACGAAGCGTCTGGCAAGCTCGCTTTGAGGTGTGGGGTAACCCTCTTCAGGAAATTCGTGAACCCTACTTCATTGAAGAGCAAAACCTGAGGTACCAAGGACAGTATCTCGATCGAGAAATTGGGCTGCACTACAACGTTCTCAGGTTTTACGATCCTGACGTGGGTCGCTTCACTACGCCCGATCCAATAGGCTTGGCTGGAGGCCTAAATTTCTATGCCTATGCGCCCAACCCTATCGGCTATGCAGACCCTCTAGGCCTTGCAGTCGACCCGCTGATAAAACTGAAAGACCGTGGGTACACCGGCGTCACGAAGACACCTGGTGGAGGTCTCGACTATTCTGAAAGTAACGCGCTTTACAACAAAAAATCCGGCGTGAACCCAATCGTTAGAATTGAATACACTGGCGACTACGGGAAGGACTTCGAGGCCGCAAACAAGGCGGCCAAGTTGAGTCAAAAAACTACGCCATCCGGCCACGTATGGCACCACTTGGATGATTACGACCCGAAGACCAACACAGGCACGATGCAGCTCATCAAGCAAAACGCCCACAGCGGCATAAGCCATAACGGCGGTGTAGCTCAATACAAAGCAGCTACGGGCAAGGCCTACACCCACCCAGCTCGTTTCAAGAGCAGAACAAAAGGAGCATCCAAATGCGGCTGACCCTCGAAGAATCCGAACACGCCCTCTCTGTGCAAGAGTTGAATGAGTTCCAAGAAAAATTCAATGTGGAATTACCGACAGCCTTTAGGCAATTTTATCTAAAGCACAACGGCGGCGATTTGGCTGAGAGCAATAGCGAGAATGATTTTTTGCTGGGTGGATTCACTCCGATCAAATACGGACAAGCCCCTATCGAAACGGTCTATCGAGACTTGACGGACGACGTTCCGTCGTTAAAGCAAATGATCCCCTTTGCGTACGATCACGGTGGCAATTCCTTCCTCTTATCCGTTAAGGAGGCTGACTTCGGAAATATTTACCTGTACTTGATGGATGAAGAAGATCTGGCGTTCGTATGCGAATCATTTGAAGAATTCCTCGCTGAACTCACGGGTCAATAGAGCCATGCGTCATCGCTGGACAGGCTTAGTCTACACACGAGCCCGTGAAGCGATAGCCTCACGAGGCTCGCTCAGGTCTGCGCCATGAGTATGGAAATTCGCAAGCATCTGGAAGTGAAACTACTGGCGGCGCTGCAGCAAACAACGTCAGCCCACTTGGACCTGAAGGCCAGCAAAAACAAACTTGGCCTGCTCGCTGCCAAGGAAAAATTTGGGGAAATCTACGTTCAACACCTAACCAAGGCCGACGGCTATTACGCGGGGTTGGAGCTCTATACCCGCGAGGCCTTCAGCTTCTGCAAAGAGCAATCCCCGCCCTACGAGAGCCGCCTGCTGAATGCATCGTTTTTATCGAAGAGCTCCTTGTCGGAGCAAGCAAAACAATTCGGTGACGAGCCGGGCGGCATCATCAGGACCCCGTCCCCTCAAGCCATCAGCGCAACCGTCAAGAAAATAAGCGAACGGCTCGAGAAATTTTACCTGCCCAAGGCAGAGCACAGCGTTCTTGGCTCCCCCACATTAATCGATGACGTGTTGGCCGAGCCGGATAACTATGCGTTCCCATTCCTGACGATTGTCTTTGTAGCGCACAAAAATAATCTGAGCCTGGATTCGGATTTGCTCAAGAACGCTCTGGCCACTAAATCAATATTCGGAAACAAGCAGTTCGACTTGCCGCTTGCGAAAAACTACTAGGCGCAGGTTAAGCGCAAATTCCCGTGGCGAGGGAGCTTGCCCTTGCTGGGCTGCACAGCAGCCCCAAAAAGGCAGGCGCATTCCTACAGAAAAAACGCTGCGCCACCGAGCGAAAGCAAGCTCCCTCGCACCGAATCCAGGGCATTACGAAGGCTTGTTTATTCTCCCTGCGCAATGCTTCCGACAAGCTACGAATCCTTGCGCCATTGCCTACAACTACGCCAGAATCCGCCTGCTTGTGCGCCTTGCCCATGGGTTTTATCGTTTCCCTGCCACTGCCCATCAGTGGTCGGGCTTGGCGGCCCGGTACACGAAAGGCGCAACAGCCCCCAATATGATTGCAATGTCTCTGGCATTTGGCACTCCTATGTTATGGCGGGTTGCGCAAGGATCCCTTCGGGGATGCCGGGTTCCTTTCGTGCCGGTCCGCCAACCTTGCGTAACCCGTCACCCCACCTGCTTGGCGGCAGACGGTGATGGTTCCTCTTACGAAAGGAGCTGCACCATGTTCAAAATTACACCGAATCCCCCCGAAACAGAGCGCATCTCTGCGTCCACTCAATCCAAAACGAAGAAACAAGACGAAGCAGAAAAGCGCGCCTTGGATTACTACCTGCTACCGAAACCGGAAAAGTCCGAAGATGCATCCAAACCGGACCTGCTCTTCATCGTGGCAAAAAACGCCGACAACGAATGCCTGCTCGCTAACCTCAGCGAAAACCTGGCATCCGCTGACGCGATGATCAGCAACCTAGCCTTCGACCTCGAAGGCCCCCGCCGCCACATCGCCCTCGGCATCCAGCAATTGATCGAACTGAGTTCAATGCTGGCCAGCCGTGTACTGGATAACGTCGACCCACGCTAGCTGCTACACCACCTCCGTGGCGAGGGAGCTTGCTCCCGCTGGGTGGCGAAGCCGCCCCAAAACAGACCGGCGCATCCCTACAGACACACCGCATCAGCCGGTTTACGACGGCTGCGCCGCCGAGCGGGAGCAAGCTCCCTCGCCACGGATCGCCTACACCTCAAAAGCAAGCGTGTAACCCGCCCTCACCAACCTGCAAGGCGACGTGCAAACCCTGAGCTTCGCCTACGACGCCCTCGGCCAGATGCGATTCAGCACGTCCAGTATGTGCGCAGTACAAAATCCGGAGCCACCTACAAGCTTGACTACCATCCAGGCGGCAGCCCTACCCAGCCCAACGTCCATGGAAATGATTATTGGAAGGTCTATAAAGTCAATAAAGCCGGTGAAGATGTTGTATTCGGCAGGATTGGACATAGTGACTTTAAAAATTATGACCCTCATAAAAGACTGACCCGTATACGTAAACGGCACGCTAATGAACGGTGGAACTTAAATGATTGATTTTGCAGGCGACATAAAATCCAAGCATTCAATTGCGAACATTTTATTGCAAGACAATATCTCGACCTATATGAATGAGCTCTATGAGCATCATAAAGTCGAGATAAAGAGCTACACGCTACCTGACGGTGAAACTAGAACAGCGTACGTAATCGATAGTACGCTCACCCTCTCAACCCTTCCTGACGGAACAATTTTTTCAATCGGTTGCAACGCGCGATACAAAGGGCTTTACGAACATACGCTTTCCACAGGGATGCCTTTTGACCAGATAAAAAAGTTGACCGAACGCCAGCGCATATTCAACGGCGTCATAATCCTCAACGAGGATTTCGGACTCTGCTATGTCCTACCAGCGCCTTATGACGAGATAGCTGACAGCATCGAAAACATACCGCCGACGCTAACGCTGGATGAAATTTACATATCCGACTTTTCTTCCTGGCTTCATAAACCGCAATAACATAAACCATCAAATTATCCGTCTGAATGCCAGCTAGAAAGAGGCAGCGCGGAACGCTGGCTGAGCACAAGATTTGAGGCGAAACGCAGATCCCCTGACGAGGGAGCTTGCTCCCGCTGGGTGGAGAAGCCGCCCCAGCCATCCAATACTCCACCAACGCCATACGCTGTCTATAGTCAATTGATCCAGGTCATGACTTGTTACATCCGTTACACCATTCGGCCCAGACACCCAACGCGACCAAAGGTCGCACCCTTGAGCCAGAGCGACAGGCGTATCATTGCGCCACTGCAACACCCTTTCTGACCGTGGTCGGCACGTACTGGCCTCGGCATTTTTCCACTGCCGTGGGATGCAATTGATGAGCAACCAGATTCCGGTACATGACGTTACCCCGCCTGCCAAAGACGCCAACAAAAGCGTCGACCTGTACGCCTCTCGGGAGAAAATCTACACCCGCGCCTTCACGGGCCTGTTCCGCAACCTGCGAATGGTTGGCGGGGGGTTTCTGTTCCTGCTGTATTTCGGCACGGTCTGGCTGAATTGGGGCGGTCACCAAGCCGTCTGGTGGAACCTGCCTGAACGCAAATTCTTTATTTTTGGTGCAACCTTCTGGCCCCAGGACTTCATCCTCCTCTCCGGCATGCTGATCATCGCCGCCTTCGGCCTGTTTTTCATCACGGTATATGCCGGGCGCGTCTGGTGCGGCTACACCTGCCCGCAAAGCGTCTGGACCTGGATCTTCATGTGGTGCGAAAAGGTCACCGAAGGCGACCGCAACCAGCGCATCAAGCTCGACAAGATGTCCATGAGCGCCAATAAATTCCTGCGCAAATTCGCCAAGCACAGCCTGTGGCTACTGATCGGTTTCGTCACCGGCATGACCTTCGTCGGTTACTTCACCCCGATCCGCGAACTGGTGTTCGAGTTCTTCACCGGCCAGGCCGATGGCTGGTCGTATTTCTGGGTCGGATTCTTCACCTTGGCCACTTACGGCAATGCCGGCTGGCTGCGTGAACAAGTGTGCATCTACATGTGCCCTTACGCCCGCTTCCAGAGCGTGATGTTCGACAAAGACACCTTGATCGTTTCCTATGACCCGCGTCGCGGTGAAAGCCGTGGCCCGCGCAAGAAAGGCATCGATTACAAGGCCCTGGGCCTCGGCGATTGCATCGACTGCACCATGTGCGTCCAGGTCTGCCCCACCGGCATCGACATCCGCGACGGCTTGCAGATCGAGTGTATCGGCTGCGCGGCCTGCATAGATGCCTGCGACAACATCATGGACAAGATGGATTATCCGCGCGGGCTGATCAGCTACACTACCGAACACAACCTCTCGGGGCAAAAAACCCATAAACTGCGCCCGCGCCTGATCGGCTACGCCTTGGTGCTGCTGGCCATGATCAGCTTGCTGGTAACGGCGTTTTTCATGCGTTCGCTGGTGGGTTTCGACGTCAGCAAGGACCGCGTGCTGTACCGCGAGAACGCCGAAGGTCGGATCGAGAACGTCTACAGCCTGAAGATCATGAACAAGGACCAACGCGACCATACGTACGTCCTGGAAGCCGCCGGCCTGCCTGATCTCAAGCTCGAAGGCCGACGGGAAATCAAGGTCGCCGCCGGCGAGATCTACAGCCAGCCGGTCGAATTGTCCAGCGCACCTGAACAATTGCCATCGAGCACCAACGAGGTGACCTTCATCCTCAAGGATGCCGATGACGAAAGCGTCCATGTTGAAGCCAAGAGCCGGTTCATCGGCCCACAGACTCGTTGAGAGAAATGAACATGCCTGCAGCAACTGCCACCAGCCCTTGGTACAAGCACCTCTGGCCGTGGATCATCATCGGTATCCTTGCCTGCTCGGTAACGCTGAGCTTGACCATGGTGACCATCGCGGTGAACAACCCGGATAACCTGGTCAACGACAACTACTACGAAGCCGGTAAAGGCATCAACCGCTCCCTGGAGCGCGAACTGCTGGCCCAGACCCTGCAATTGCATGCCAATGTGCAGCTGGACGACCTCACCGGGGAAGTCAACCTGCGCCTGGACGGCAACAGCCATCCCCAGACCCTCGAACTGAGCCTGATCTCACCCACCCAGCCGGAGAAGGACCGCAAGATCGTCCTGACCCGCAACGACAGCGAACCTGGGCGCTACGTTGGCCAATTGGCAGACAAGGTCGAAGGCCGGCGCTTTGTCGAACTGCTGGGGGCGCAGAACGAGAAGACCTGGCGCTTGTTCGAAGAAGAGCAGATCAACCACGAACAGGCCATCTTGCTCGGTGATGAACCGCTGCAAGGCGCTGAAGACCTGAAGAAATAAGCCGCTTTTATGCAGCAACCATGACCACCCCACGGCCCTGCTACCACTGCGCCCTGCCCGTCCCGCCCGGCAGTCGCTTCACCGCCGTTGTCCTCGGTGAAACCCGCGAGCTGTGCTGCCCGGGTTGCCAGGCGGTGGCCGAAGCGATTGTGGCCGGCGGTTTGGAAAGCTATTACCAGCATCGCAGTGAAGCATCGGCCAACCCCCAGTCCCTGCCGGTGCAGCTGACCGAAGAACTGGCGCTGTACGATCGCCCTGACGTGCAGCAATCGTTCGTTCGCCATGAAGGCGAGCTTTGCGAAACCACCCTGCTGATGGAAGGCATCAGTTGCGCCGCCTGTGGCTGGCTGATCGAAAAGCACCTGCGCGCTTTGCCAGCGGTGGCCGAGGCGCGACTGAACCTGTCCAACCATCGCCTGCACGTCCGCTGGGCCGACGCCCAATTGCCGCTGAGCACCCTGCTCGCGCAATTGCGCCAGATCGGCTACGCCGCGCACCCGTACCAGGCCGACCAGGCTTGCGAACAGCTCGCCGCGCAAAACCGTCTGGCCCTGCGCCAGCTGGGCGTGGCCGGCTTGCTTTGGTTCCAGGCGATGATGGCGACCATGGCCACCTGGCCGGAATTCAACATCGACCTGAGCCCGGAGATGCACACCATCCTGCGCTGGGTCGCGCTATTCCTGACAACGCCCATTGTGTTCTACAGCTGCGCACCTTTTTTCAAGGGTGCCATGCGTGACCTGCGCACTCGCCACCTGACGATGGACGTTTCAGTCTCCCTGGCCATCGGTGGCGCGTACATTGCCGGCATCTGGACCTCCATTACCGGTGTCGGCGAGTTGTATTTCGATGCCGTCGGCATGTTCGCCCTGTTCCTGCTGGCCGGCCGCTACCTGGAACGCCGGGCTCGGGAACGCACCGCTGCGGCCACCGCCCAATTGGTGAACCTGTTGCCGGCCTCGTGCCTGCGCCTGGCGGATGACGGCCAGAGCGAGCGCATCCTGCTCAGCGAACTGCATACGGGCGACCGGGTGCTGGTGCAGCCCGGGGCTATCCTGCCCGCCGACGGCAGGATTCTCGAAGGGCAGTCCAGCGTCGACGAATCGCTGCTGACCGGTGAATACCTGCCGCAACCCCGCCAGGCCGGCGATGCAGTCACGGCG
This sequence comes from Pseudomonas sp. R4-84, assembly GCF_054130985.1. Classification (NCBI taxonomy): domain Bacteria; kingdom Pseudomonadati; phylum Pseudomonadota; class Gammaproteobacteria; order Pseudomonadales; family Pseudomonadaceae; genus Pseudomonas; species Pseudomonas sp. R4-84. The sequence goes on along the minus strand of NZ_CP096390.1, from coordinate 1,898,606 downwards.
GGCACGCTGAACGTCGAGGGCGCGCTGACCGTTCAGGTATTGGCCTTGGGGCAGGACACTCGTTTGTCCGCCATCGTCCGCCTGCTGGAACGCGCCCAAGGCGAGAAGCCGCGCCTGGCGGAAATCGCCGACCGCGCCGCCCAATGGTTCCTGCTGTTCTCTCTGGTTGCCGCCTCCGCCATCGGCCTGTTGTGGTGGCATCTGGATGCTTCGCGCGCTTTCTGGATCGTCCTGGCGATGCTCGTCGCGACCTGCCCTTGCGCGCTGTCCCTGGCGACGCCAACCGCACTCACCGCAGCCACCGGCACCCTGCACAAACTCGGATTGTTGCTGACCCGCGGCCATGTATTGGAAGGCCTGAACCAGATCGACACGGTGATTTTCGACAAGACCGGCACCCTTACCGAAGGCCGCTTGGCGTTGCGCGCCATCCGCCCCCTGGCGGCGCTCGACAGCGATCAGTGCCTGGCCTTGGCCGCGGCCTTGGAGAATCGCTCCGAACACCCGATTGCCCGCGCCTTCGGCCGGGCGCCACTGGCCGCTGAGAATGTGCAGAGTTTTCCGGGACTTGGGCTTGAGGGCTTGGTGGGGGAACAGCGATTGCGCATCGGCCATCCCGGCTTTGTCTGCGACCCGAGTGGCGTTACCGTACCGGTGATGCCGGACGAACCTGGGCAATGGCTGTTGCTGGGGGATGATGCCGGGCCGCTGGCCTGGTTTGTCCTCGACGACCGTCTGCGTACCGATGCCCCGGCCCTTGTCGCGGCCTGCAAGGCGCGGGGCTGGCGCACGCTCTTGCTGTCGGGCGACAGCTCGCCGATGGTCGCCAGCGTTGCCACCGGACTGGGCATCGATGAGGCTCGCGGCGGTCTGCGCCCGGACGACAAGCTGGCCGTGCTGCAGCAGTTGCGTCAACAGGGCCGCAAGGTGCTGGTGCTCGGTGACGGCGTGAACGATGTGCCGGTACTGGCAGCGGCGGATATCAGCGTCGCCATGGGCTCGGCCACCGACCTGGCCAAGACCAGCGCCGACGCGGTACTGCTGTCCAACCGCCTCGAGGCCCTGGTTCACGCCTTCAGCCTCGCCCGGCGCACCCGTCGGGTCATCATCGAGAACCTGGTCTGGGCGGGGCTGTACAATGGCCTCATGTTGCCGTTCGCCGCCCTTGGCTGGATCACTCCCGTGTGGGCTGCGGCCGGCATGTCCATCAGTTCGCTGACAGTGGTCTTGAACGCGCTGAGGCTGACCCGCCAACCCAAGGTGCAGGTTCTTGATGCCACGCCCGATACCCGTCCGCAGCCGGCCTGAGCCGCGCGGGCATGGAGGTCCGACATGCCAGCTCTTTACGTAATGATTCCGGCCGCGCTGCTGATCGTAGCGATCGCCGTCTACATATTCTTCTGGGCCGTGGACAGCGGCCAATACGACGACCTCGACGGCCCGGCCCACAGCATCCTGTTCGACGAACAAGACCCGAACCATAAGGCCGCGGTGGAAGAAGCAAGCGGCGAGGCCCAGAAACCGGACGACAAGGCGCCGCCCCATGCTTGATCTGGCGCCGCTGTTGATATCGGCCGTCATCCTCGGCCTGCTCGGCGGCGGCCACTGCCTGGGCATGTGCGGCGGTCTGATGGGCGCCCTCACCCTGGCGATTCCCAAGGAACAGCGCAGCCGGCGTTTTCGATTATTGCTGGCGTACAACCTGGGGCGGATCCTGAGTTACGCCACGGCGGGCTTGCTGATCGGACTGGCCGGCTGGGCCGTCGCCAACAGCCCGGCGGCGATGATCATGCGGGTGCTGGCCGGTCTGCTGCTGATCGCCATGGGCCTGTATCTCGCCGGATGGTGGAGCGGCCTGACCCGTATCGAGGGGATCGGCCGGGGCTTGTGGCGACACATCCAACCCGTCGCCAACCGCCTGCTGCCGGTATCAAGCCTGCCACGGGCCTTGCTGCTCGGCGCGCTGTGGGGGTGGCTGCCATGCGGGTTGGTCTACAGCACCCTTCTCTGGTCCGCCAGCCAGGGCAATGCGCTGGACAGCGCGCTATTGATGCTCGCCTTCGGCCTGGGTACCTGGCCGGTGCTCCTCGCCACTGGCCTGGCGGCCGAGCGTGTCACCGTCCTGTTGCGTAAACGCAGCGTGCGCATGGCCGGTGGGTTGTTGGTGATCGTCTTCGGCATCTGGACACTGCCGGGGCCGCATCAGCATTGGCTCATGGGTCATTGACCGAGTCGCCTCCTCCTCAAGCAAATTTAGAGGAAATGAGCACATCATGATCGCAGCCCTGTGGCGAGGGAGCTTGCTCCCGCTGGCCTGCGAAGCAGGCCCCTACACCCCCAGGCAGAGACGCATGTAACTGATATTGCGTCTGCTGCGCAGCCGAGCGGGAGCAAGCTCCCTCGCCACGGATTTGAGTTGTCTGCACGAGCATCACCCTCGACGACTGCCAGCCCCGTTGACGCAAATCAACACGCCCTTTCCCACGCCCCCTAGACTCGCGACCATGCCAGCCTATCCGGGGAACGCCCGCATGCTCGACGCCATCCGTTGGGACTCAGACCTCATCCGCCGCTACGACCTGGCGGGACCACGCTACACTTCTTATCCTACTGCGGCACAGTTCGCCGGCCAGGTGGGCACCTTCGACCTGCTCCACGCCCTGCGCGACAGCCGCAAGGCACACAGGCCACTGTCGCTGTACGTGCACGTGCCGTTTTGCGCGAACATCTGCTACTACTGCGCCTGTAATAAAGTCATTACCAAGGATCGCGGTCGTGCCCACAACTACCTGCGACGCCTGGAGCAGGAAATCCAACTGATCGGCTGCCATCTGGCCCCTTCCCAACGGGTGGAACAACTGCACCTGGGCGGTGGCACGCCGACGTTCCTGAGCCACGACGAGCTGCGCCAACTCATGGCCAGCCTGCGCAAGCATATGAACCTGATGGACGACGATTCCGGCGACTACGGCATCGAAATCGATCCACGGGAAGCCGACTGGTCAACCATGGGCCTGCTGCGGGAGCTGGGCTTCAACCGGGTCAGCATCGGCCTGCAAGACCTCGACCCTGCCGTGCAGCGAGCCGTCAATCGCCTGCAGAGCCTGGAAGAAACCCGGGCGGTGATCGAAGCCGCCCGGACCTTGCAGTTCCGCTCGATCAACATCGACCTGATCTATGGCTTGCCCAAACAAACGCCGGAAAACTTCGCGCGCACGGTCGAAGAAGTCATCAGCCTGCAACCGGACCGTCTCTCGGTTTTCAATTACGCCCACCTGCCGGAGCGCTTCATGCCGCAGCGGCGGATCGATGGCCAGGACCTGCCTACCCCGGTGCAGAAACTGGCCATGCTGCAAGGCACCATCGAACAGCTGACCGCCGCCGGTTATCGCTACATCGGCATGGACCACTTCGCCCTCCCCGACGACGAACTGGCGATCGCCCAAGAAGAAGCGACCCTGCAGCGCAACTTCCAAGGCTATACCACCCATGGGCATTGCGACCTGATCGGCCTCGGCGTGTCAGCCATCAGCCAGGTCGGCGATTTGTACTGCCAGAACAGCAGCGACCTGACCCACTACCAGAACACCCTTGCCGACGGGCAACTGGCAACCAGCCGCGGGCTGGTGTGCAACGCCGACGACCGTTTGCGACGCGCCGTGATCCAGCAGTTGATCTGCCATTTCTCGCTGGCGTTCGCCGAGATAGAGCGAGACTTCAATGTCGACTTGCGCGGTTATTTTGGCTCTTTATGGCCGCAACTACAGACGATGGCAGCCGATGGGCTGCTCGAATTGACGCAGACCCATATCAACGTACTGCCCGCGGGGCGCCTGCTGGTGCGTTCTGTCTGCATGGTCTTCGACGGTTATCTGCAGCAACAAAACCGCCAACGTTTTTCCCGGGTCATCTGAGCGCGACACTTTGACGGGGACACCGCACTGGCCGGAGTTTGTGCGCTGGGTTACCCTTACGTCTTATGTGTGTTTTCCCACAAGGATTTAAGAAATGTCCGAGCCAGTCAAATCCCGCGCTCACAGCCAGGCCCATTGCAAGGATTGCAGCCTGGCCCCTCTATGCCTGCCACTTTCGTTGAATCTGGAGGACATGGACGCGCTGGATGACATCGTCAAACGGGGACGGCCGCTGAAAAAAGGTGAGTTCCTGTTTCGCCAGGGCGATGGCTTCGACTCGGTTTACGCAGTGCGCTCGGGCGCCCTGAAGACGTTCAACCTGAGCGACGGTGGCGAAGAGCAGCTCACCGGTTTCCATCTGCCCAGCGAGCTTGTAGGCCTGTCGGGCATGGACACCGAGACCCACCCGGTCTCGGCCCAGGCACTGGAGACGACTTCGGTGTGCGAAATTCCTTTTGATCGTCTCGATGAGTTGGCGGTGCAGCTGCCGCAACTGCGTCGACAATTGATGCGGGTGATGAGCCGGGAAATTCGTGACGACCAGCAAATGATGTTGTTGCTTTCGAAGAAAACCGCCGACGAACGCATCGCCACGTTCCTGGTCAATCTCTCGGCGCGTTTTCGTGCCCGCGGGTTTTCGGCCAATCAGTTTCGCTTGAGCATGTCCCGCAATGAAATGGGCAACTACCTGGGCCTGGCCGTGGAAACCGTGTCCAGGGTGTTCACCCGCTTCCAACAGAACGCGTTGATCGCAGCCGAAGGCAAGGAAATTCATATTCTCGACCCGATCCAGCTCTGCGCCCTGGCCGGCGGCTCGGTCGAAGGCTGACGCACTCGCGCGGCTGAGGCTTTCGCCCCGTCGCGCTATACTGCCGCGTTTGCAGCCAGCCAGGACACCTCGACGATGGTCTTCGACTCCTTCGACATCAAATCCCTGATCCGCCCCGTGATCGACTTCCCCAAGCCAGGCGTGATCTTTCGCGATATCACTCCGCTGTTCCAGTCGCCCACTGCCCTGCGGCTGGTCATGGACAGCTTCGCCCATCGCTATGTCGAGGCCGAGTTCACGCACATTGGCGCGATGGATGCCCGGGGTTTCCTGATCGGCTCGATCCTGGCCTATCAGCTGAACAAGCCGCTGGTGTTGTTTCGCAAACAGGGCAAGCTGCCAGCCGACGTACTGGCCGAGGGTTACCAGACCGAGTACGGCGAAGCCTTTCTTGAAGTGCACGCCGACAGCCTGTGCGAAGGGGATTCGGTGGTGATGTTCGATGACCTGATCGCCACTGGCGGAACGTTGATCGCCGCCGCCAACCTGATCCGCCGCATGGGCGCCAGGGTCCATGAAGCCGCGGCGATCATCGACTTGCCGGAACTGCTCGGCTCCCAGCGCCTGGAAGACATGGGCATCCCGACGTTCTGCCTGACGCAGTTCTCCCTCAGCGAAAAATAACCTGGCCAAATCACATAACCCATTGTGGGAGCGAGCCTGCTCGCGATGGCGGTAGATCTGTCGATACCTATACTGGCTGACACACCGCTATCGCGAGCAGGCTCGCTCCCACAAGGGATTCGTGTTGCGGCTACAACGCGATTGGCTTGCGCCCGGCAAACGAATGCGCCAGCGTCCCGCCGTCCACCAACTCAAGCTCCCCACCCAACGGCACGCCATGGGCGATGCGGGAGGCGACCAGGCCTTTATTGCTGAGCAGTTGGGCGATGTAATGCGCAGTGGCTTCGCCTTCGACCGTCGGGTTGGTGGCGAGGATGACTTCGGTAAACGTGCCCGCCTCCTCGATCCGCGCCATCAACTGCGGGATGCCGATGGCTTCGGGCCCCAGGCCGTCGAGCGGTGACAGGTGCCCCTTGAGCACAAAGTAACGGCCGCGAAAGCCGGTCTGCTCCACCGCATAGACATCCATAGGCCCCTCGACCACGCAGAGCAGGCTGTCGTCCCGTCGCGGGTCGGCGCATTGCGGGCAAAGATCGTCCTCGGTCAGGGTGCGGCACTGGCGACAATGCCCGACACCTTCCATGGCTTGGCTCAACGCCTGGGCCAGGCGCGAGCCGCCGCTGCGATCACGCTCGAGCAGTTGCAACGCCATGCGCTGGGCGGTTTTCTGACCCACGCCTGGCAAGGTTCGCAGGGCATCGATCAGTTGGCGGATCAAAGGGCTGAAGCTCATGGGGGAAACGTCCGACATAACAACGAGACGCGGTTTATACCCGCGCCTCCGATTAGCGTCAAATACTCAATCGCGCGCTACTCGCACCACCAACTTGCCGAAATTTCGCCCCTCCAACATGCCGATGAAAGCCTGGGGCGCATTTTCAAGACCGTCGACCACGTCCTCGCGGAACTTGACCTTGCCATCGCGCACCCAGGGCGCCATGGCGCTGATGAATTCCGGCTGGCGATCACCGTAATCATCGAACACGATGAAACCCTGGATGCGCACGCGCTTGGTCAACAGCGTGCGTTGTAGTTGCGGCAGGCGATCCGGGCCACTTGGCGGCTGATGATCATTGTAGGATGCGATCAAGCCGCAAAGCGGGACGCGCGCCTTGGCGTTGAGCAGCGGCACGACCGCATCGAAGACCTTGCCGCCGACGTTTTCGTAATAGATATCGATACCTTGATCGCAAGCCCTGGCAAGCTCTTCGGCGAAATTCGCGCTTTTATGGTCAATACAGGCGTCGAAACCCAGCTCATCGACCACGTACTTGCATTTTTCGCCACCGCCGGCCACCCCCACCACCCGCAAGCCCTTGATCTTCGCCACCTGGCCAACCACGGAGCCCACGGCGCCCGACGCCGCCGCCACGACCAGGGTTTCCCCGGCCTTGGGCTGGCCAATGTCCATCAACCCCATGTAGGCCGTCATGCCCGGCATCCCCAACACCCCCAGCGCCATCGAGGGGCTGGGCAAGCCGGAAGGGATCGGAATGACATCGCGGCCATCGCTGATGCAGTGGCTCTGCCAACCCGTGGCCCCCACCACCAGATCACCCTCTTGGAATTTCGGATGCATCGAGCGCTCTACGCGGCTGACGGCACCACCGGTCATCACCTCATCGATCTGCACCGGCGCAGCGTAGGAAGGCGCGTCACTCATGCGCCCGCGCATGTAAGGGTCCAGTGACAGGAAGAGCGTCTTGAGCAGGATTTGTCCTTCGGCCAGATCGGGCAACGTCACGTGTTCAAGTCGAAAGTTTTCAGGGGTTGGCGCACCTTGGGGGCGCGAGGCCAGCACGATGCGCTGATTGGAAATCGATGACATGGAGGCGTCTCCTAGTTCGTTGAGCGTACACGTATAGGGAGCAGACCATTGCCTTGGGGGCGCGTTCGATGTTTATGCCGGGATAGCACGGTGCAGCCTGCTCCGGACGGCGTTCCGACGAAAGCAGTCGAACAGAGACCCCATTGCTCCTGCCAGAAACAAAAATGCCAGGCGCGATGCCTGGCATTGTGTGTAGCCCATCCCGAGCGCGATGGCGAATCAGAACGGCAGTTTCATGCCCGGCGGCAGCTGCATGCCAGCGGTCATGCCGGACATCTTGTCCTGGCTGTTCGCTTCGATCTTGCGCACTGCGTCGTTGACGGCGGCGGCGAACAGGGCTTCGAGCATTTCCTTGTCGTCTTCGCTCAGGCCTTCGACCACGCTCGGGTCGATGCTGACGCGCTTGATATCGTGGCGACCGGTCATGACCACCGTCACCATGTCGCCACCGGATTTGCCGGTGACTTCAGCGTTGGCCAGCTCTTCCTGCATCTTGGCCATTTTTTCCTGCATCTGCTGCGCCTGCTTCATCAGGCCGGCCATGCCACCTTTCATCATGGTAATCACCTCGAAAGTACTTGGATAAACAACGCGCCCGGCCTGCCCGGCCCGGCGCCTTCAGTTATGAGCCCTGGGTGACCGGGGCCTCGACAGGTTCGATAGTATCGTGACGGACCACGGCGCCGAACTGTTGCATCATCTGTTGGATGAACGGATCGTTCTGGATCGATTCCTCGGCTTCGCGCTGACGGTCGGCGCGGCGCCGGGACGCGGCCTGAGCCGGGGTTTCCTGCTCGGGCTTGATCAGCTCGATGGTCAACGTGAGAGTGCGCTGGTGGTACTGGTTCAGCGCATCGTTGAGGCGACGCTGTTGGGTTGCGTTGAACAGCGCGCTGTGGGCCGGATCCAGGTGCAGCAGCCAATGGTCGCCCTCGACCGAGATCAAGGTGCAGTTGGCGGCGATGCTACCGGTCATGCCACTGATCTGCAGCTTGGGGAACAGCTCCAGCCATTGCAGGGCCAGCCCAGTGGCGGGCATTGCCGCCGGTTCAGGTTCTGGCTCCGGTGCCGGTTCGGCGGCATGTTCGCTGGCCAGGTCGTCCAGGTAGCTGTAGGCCGAATCGATGTCCGGCTCGATGTAGTCCTCGTCCAGCGGCGGCTCGTCGTCCAGATCGATGCCCGGCGTCGCGACCTCGACGTCGGCCACCGTCGGCTCCGGCATTGGCGCAGCCACCCACTCGGGTGCATCGGGCACCACGCTGTCGGGTGTCGGCAGGGGCATCGGCGGCAACTCGGGCTGCTCGGCGATGGTTTCCAAAACGGGCTCGACGGCGGGTTGCTGGATAACTTGCGGCTCGACCGGGTCGTTCCAAGGCAGGTCGATGACTTCTTCGGCGACGGGCTCGGGGAGCGCCTCGACGACCGGTTCGGGCTCTGGCTCAGGCGTGACGACAACAGGCGCCGGGGCCGGAATCGGCTGGGCTGCGGGCGCCACCGCCGTAAGAGCAGGAGCCGCTGCCGACGCAACAACGGGCGTGGCAGCCACTGGCTTGGCGGAATCAGCTGTGGCCTGGCTGATCCCCACTGGCTTTAGCGCTTGTCTCGGGGCGTCCGCGGTATCGGCCGGCCGGAACGCAAGCATTCGCAGCAGCACCATCTCGAAGCCGCCGCGCGGATCCGGTGCCAGTGGCAGGTCGCGACGGCCGATCAGGCCCATCTGGTAATAAAACTGTACGTCTTCGGCCGGCAGCGCCTGGGCCAAAGCCAACACGCGGTCCCGGTCGCCATGGCCGTTGTCGACCCCCTCGGGCAAGGCCTGGGCGATGGCGACACGGTGCAGCACGTTGAGAATCTCCGAGAGCACGCCATTCCAGTCCGGCCCCTGCTCGGCCAGGTGACGCACCGCTTCGAGCAATGCCTTTGCGTCCCCTTCGATGAGCGCAGTCAAAACGTCGTAGACCTGGCCGTGATCGAGGGTGCCCAGCATGGCACGCACCTCGGCGGCCATGACCTTGCCTTCGCCGAAGGCAATGGCCTGGTCGGTCAGGCTCATGGCGTCACGCATCGAACCGTCGGCGGCTCGTCCCAGCAGCCACAGCGCATCGTCCTCGAACGGCACGTTCTCGACGCCCAGCACATGGGTCAGGTGCTCGACGACCCGTTCCGGCGTCATGTTCTTCAGAGAGAACTGCAAGCAGCGCGACAAAATCGTTGCGGGAAGTTTCTGCGGATCGGTGGTCGCCAGGATGAATTTGACGTAGGGCGGCGGTTCTTCGAGGGTCTTGAGCAGCGCATTGAAGGAATGGCTGGAGAGCATGTGCACTTCGTCGATCAGGTAGACCTTGAAGCGCCCACGGCTCGGGGCGTACTGCACGTTGTCGAGCAGCTCGCGGGTATCCTCGACCTTGGTGCGGCTGGCGGCGTCGATTTCGATCAGGTCGACGAAACGACCTTCGTCGATTTCCCGGCAGACCGAACATTCGCCGCAGGGCGTCGACGTAATACCGGTTTCACAGTTCACGCACTTGGCGATGATCCGCGCAATGGTGGTCTTGCCCACGCCGCGGGTACCGGTGAACAGATAGGCATGGTGCAGCCGCTGGCTGTCCAAGGCATTGATCAGAGCCTTGAGCACATGGGTCTGGCCGACCATTTCGCGGAACGAGCGCGGACGCCATTTACGTGCAAGAACCTGATAACTCATCGAAAACCGTCGCAACGAAGGAACATAAGCGGCTAATGCTAGCGGAGCAGGGACGAAATTGCATCCGGTGCGCTCGTCTAATCTGGCTAAGCTAGGTTCAGCAGCTCGGTTGTCGACAGTTTTTTGTACAGTCAGGAGAGTTTATGCGTTCGGCCATGGGGGCTTTGCTGTTGTTGGGGACGGGGTGTTTCGCTGATGAGGTTCCCTTGCGTTTTGCCGTCACCGATGGCTGGGCCATGCCCATGGTGCAGATCGACAGAGGCCGCCCGACCCAGGGCATTCTGACGGACGTCATGACCAGCCTGGCGACCCAGGTGGGCATGCCTGCGCAATTCCATGTCCTGGCCCGCGCGCGGCTGGACAGCGCCATGGAGCAGGGCGAAATAGACATGCGCTGTTATGTCTCGCCTGATTGGGTGAAGGATATCGGGGGCGACTATCTCTGGAGCGTCCCGCTGTTCTTCCAGCGCGATGTGCTTGTCGGTTCGCCCGGCGCTCCCGCTGCCATCACGCCGTCGGCACTCACACAACAGTCCATCGGCACCGTGCTGAGCTACAGCTACCCCACCCTGCAGCCATTATTCGACAGTGGCCACCTGCGGCGCGACGACGCCCGCAGCCAGGATCAGGTGCTGGCGAAACTGCTGGCCCGGCGATACCGCTATGCGGTCAGCAATCAATGGGCGCTGGACTGGTTCAACCAGCGTCACAGCGCTGACCGACAGCTGCGCCAAGTCGCTGTCCTGCAGGAACAACAGTTGAGCTGCTATGTGCGCAATGATCCGAAGATTCCCGCACAGCGCATCCTGCGTACCTTGTCGAACATGAAGAGATCCGGGGAAATCGACGCGATCATCCAGCTATATACTGGCCGCAACGAAGGGTTGCGGGACGGCGATGCGTCTCCATGATCAACGGGCCGGGCCTGGCGCTGTGGTGGCGCCCTGTGGTTTCGTCAGCCACCGGCACGAGCGTGATATCTTAGAACAGGAGGTATCTGGCAAACCTTGCGAACGAAGGCCTGGGGGCGTTAAGGAGGCAACCCCACCAGCCACACCCCGGCACACAATGTTCCCGCTGTGGCTGCTTCCTTCCGGATCTGACCAGGTTCACGGGTAATCGTTGCGGGGGGACCGATGGGGTCACCATAACGACGCCCGCCTTGCGGCGAGCCGCGCCATTGTACCTATCTGACAAGAAGTTACAACCGTTCGTGTCGGATTAAAAAAATCCATGAGGTTCAAGTACTTGCTATGGGAAGAAGCTCTTTCGCAATCGCCTCGGCCATTCAGATAGAAACTACAACAGCACCTCATCCGCCCGGCCACCCTCCTCCTGGATCACCAGATGGATGAAATGCAGTTTGGTGATTACTGCCGCCGGTACGACGAACGGGTAGAAATCCGGCTGGCCCATGCTGCGCGAGAGTTCGTTGAGCATTCCGGCCAGTTCGATCCAGGCGTTGACGAATGAAAGGAACGCCTTGCCGCCCGCGTGCTCGGGGTCGAACAGGGTTTCGGGAGGAAATGGCTGGTAATCGAAATCCATTTCCCGCGCACTCATGCCGAAGCCGAGCGCCGTGTCGACGGCGTCCATCATGTGCAGGTAATGGGCCCAGGTTTCAGCCCAGTCCTCCCACGGGTGCATGGTGGCGTAGGCGCTGACGTAACGGGCCTGCCAATCCAGTGGCGCGCCTTGTTGATAATGCCGCTCCAACGCCTCGGAGTAGCTTGCGCGCTCATCGCCGAACAAGGCGCGAAACGGCTCCAGCCAGTGACTGTCGGCAACCAGCCGGTCCCAGAAATAATGGCCGACCTCGTGGCGAAAATGCCCGAGCAAGGTCCGATACGGCTCGTGCATCTGCTGCCGCACGTGCTCGCGGTGAGCATCGTCGGCTTCCTTGATGTCGAGGGTGATAAGGCCGCTGGCGTGCCCGGTCGTCGGCGGTTTCCCGTCGGGGTCGACGCCGATGAAATCAAAGGCCAGGCCGATGTTTTCGTCGGCGCTCTTGGGGATGACCGGCAAGCCGAGGGTAATCAGTTGCGCCACGAGGCGGCGCTTGGCGGTTTCGACCTTGCGCCAGCGCTCGGGGTTTTCCGGGATCGAGAGGTCGGGAATCGTGCGATTCAGGCTGCAGGCGATGCACAGTGTGTCGTGCCCGTTGGCTGGTAACAGCCAATTGCACGCCGCCGGGGTGTCGAGATTGGCGCAGCGGCGAAACAGTCCGGCCTGCGGGTCGACGTCCAGGAGCCAGGTATCAGGTTGCTCGCCGGGCTGAAGGGACGAAAGGCGGCTCTGCTCCGGCTGATACCCCAACGCCGCCAGGCACGCCAGGCATTGGCTGTTGCGAAAGAACAATGACTGGCCGCAGCGGCACGGCCAGACTTTGCTGTTGCGTGACCGATCACCCAGGAACGGCGCGGCGATGCGTGAGCTCAGTTGTTCGAAAAAGCGGTACATGGCGATCTCTCCCAGGAGCCTGCAAGACTAGATCACCTGATGCTCATAATCGTTCCAAAACGCTGTGTCATGACCCCGATAACCGTGGCGAGGGAGCTTGCGCCCCCGCCACAAAAGCCAAGCCTCAGAGCGCGACGCCATGCCCTGTCAAGAACTCGACAAACGCTTGTTCGTCGAGCACCTTGAGCCCCAGTTCATTGGCTTTGGTCAATTTCGATCCAGCGCCCGGCCCGGCCACCACGCAGTGGGTTTTCGCCGACACGGAACCGGCCACCTTCGCCCCCAGGCTTTCCAGCTTGTCCTTGGCGACATCGCGACTCATCAGCTCCAGCGAACCGGTCAGGACCCAGGTGTGCCCCGCTTCAGGCAAGCCCTCGACAACCTTCTTCTCGCTCCGCCAGTGCATGCCGAAATCCCGCAGTTGCTGCTCGGCAGCCAAGGCCTGTTCACGATTGGCGGCGATGGTGAAGAATTCGCGCACGGCGTTTGCCTGCTTTTCCGGCAACGCCTGGCGCATGTCCAGCCAGTCGGCATCCATGACGGCTTCGAGGGAACCGAACTTGTCCGCCAGTTTCTGCGCGCCGCCCGGCCCGACCGAAGGAATGTGCAGCTTGTCGAGGAAGCCTCCCAGGGTAGTACTGGCGGAAAATTCCGCGCCCAGTTCGCCCTGGTCCTGGATCTCCAGGCCATGGCGCAGCAGATCCTTGATGACCTGGCGATTGTGCGGGTCTTCGAAGAAGCTGTGGATCTCGTGGGCAACTTCCAGGCCGACATCCGGCAGGTACGTCAGCACCTGCGGCAGCGCCGCCTGCACGCGCTCCAGTGAACCGAGGGAGCGGGCCAGGACCTTGGCGGTCTCCTCGCCCACGTCGGGAATGCCGAGGGCGTAGATAAAACGCGCCAGGCTCGGCTTCTTGCTGTCGACGATCGCTGACAGCAGATTCCTGCTCGACAGCTCGGCGAAGCCTTCCAGGTCGACGATCTGCTCGAACGTCAGCGCATACAGGTCCGCCGGCGACCCCACCAGGCCTTCGTCCACCAATTGTTCGACGCTCTTCTCGCCCAGCCCTTCGATATCCATGGCCCGGCGCGAGACAAAATGAATGATTGCCTGCTTGAGCTGCGCGCCACAGGCCAGGCGACCGACGCAGCGGTACACCGCGCCTTCGCTGACGGTTTCACGGCCCTTGCTGCGCTTGATCAGTTGAGTGCGTTCGACGTGGGAACCGCAAACCGGACATTGCTGCGGCACTGCCACCGGACGGGCATTGGCTGGACGACGCTCGGTGACGACTTGCACCACTTGCGGGATGACATCACCGGCTCGGCGAATGATCACCGTGTCGCCGATCATCAGGCCCAGGCGCGCCACCTCGTCCATGTTGTGCAACGTGGCGTTGGCCACCGTCACGCCAGCCACCTTGACCGGCTTGAGCCGCGCCACGGGCGTGACGGCGCCGGTGCGGCCGACCTGGAACTCGACGTCCAGCAGTTCGGTAAGCTCTTCGCTGGCAGGGAATTTATGAGCGATAGCCCAGCGAGGCTCCCGCGCGCGAAAACCCAGTTCGCGCTGTGACGCGATGCTGTTGACCTTAAACACCACGCCGTCGATTTCGTAGGGCAGCGAACTGCGCCGCTCACCAATGTCACGGTAGTAATCCAGGCATTCGTCGATGCCGTGGGCCAGCTTCAGCTCGCGGCTGATGGGCATGCCCCAAGCCTTGAGTTGTTTGAGATTGCCAATGTGGGTATCGGCGATGTCCGACGTCACCTGGCCGATGCCATAGCAGCAAAACTCAAGGGGACGATTGGCGGTTATCCGGGAGTCCAACTGGCGCAGGCTGCCCGCTGCGGCGTTGCGGGGGTTGGCGAACGTCTTGCCGCCCGCCTCCAGCTGGGTGGCGTTCAAGCGCTCGAAACCGGCCTTGGACATGTACACCTCGCCGCGCACCTCCAGCACCGGTGGCCAGCCGCTGCCTTGCAACTTGAGAGGAATGTTGCGCACGGTGCGCACGTTGACGCTGATGTCTTCGCCCGTGGTGCCGTCACCTCGCGTCGCGCCGCGCACCAGCATGCCGTCTTGATACAACAGGCTGACCGCCAGGCCATCGAGCTTCGGCTCGCAACTGTATTCCACCGCCGCGCCGCCGCCGAGCAAATCGCCCATGGGCAGGTCGAGGCCTTCGGTCACTCGCCGGTCGAACTCGCGCAAAGTGGTTTCGTCGAACACGTTGCCCAGGCTGAGCATCGGGATTTCGTGACGCACCTGGCTGAAGGCCGACAGCGCCACGCTGCCGACTCGCTGGGTCGGGGAATCGCTCGTCACCAGCTCCGGGTGTTGTTCTTCCAAGGCTTTGAGCTCATGGAAAAGACGATCGTATTCGGCGTCCGGAATGGAAGGTTCATCGAGGACGTGATAGCGGTAATTATGCTGGTCCAGCTCGGTGCGCAGCTCTAGGATGCGGGTTTCGACGGCGCTCATGGTGTTCTCTCATAAAGCAAAAGAGCAGCCTGGGCTGCTCAATTTTCTCAAGACGTTGAGGGGTACTTCGCACCCCAGCGGGAGCAAGCTCCCTCGCCACAAGAGGCTCTCCAACCAAGGGGAGCCGGTCTCATCGCTCAACGCTTCTGGGTCAGCGCGCGGCGTTCGAATTCGACAATGCGCTGGCGGTAGTGCTCGATGGTCTGGGCCGTCAGCACGCTGCGTTGGTCGTCCTTCAATTCGCCGTTGAGCTCCTGGGCCAGCTTGCGCGCAGCGGCCACCATCACGTCGAAAGCCTGCTTGGGATGACGCGGGCCTGGCAGGCCCAGGAAGAAGCTCACCGCCGGCGTGCTGAAATGGTCGATGTCGTCCAGGTCGAACACGCCAGGCTTGACGGCGTTGGCCATGGAGAACAACACCTCGCCATTGCCTGCCATGCTTTCGTGGCGATGGAAGATGTCCATCTCGCCAAAACGCAGGCCGCTTTCCAGGATGTTCTGCAACAGCGCAGGGCCCTTGAAGCCGGCCGGGTCGCGGCAGATCACGCTGATCACCAGCACTTCTTCGGCCTGGGCCTGTTCCTTGTCGCCGCTGGATGACTTGCTCTCGTCCGGGAAATCGCCGTCACGGCTGTTGAAGCTCGGCCCGCCATCGAGGTCGAGGTTCAGGTTCAAATCACCCTGGGACGGTTCGCTGTTGCGCTTGCCGCGCTTGGAACCCGACTCCCGTGGCTCACGGGCAGGCGCGCTCATGGACGGCAAATCGTGTTCGTCCAGCTGCGGCTCCTTGTGGGTGTCCAGCACCCGGGGCGGGCCCAACAGCTCGGCGCTGTCATCCTCATCGGGGAGGTTCGACAGGCTGCGATCCAGGCGAAACTTGAGTTTGCCCTTGCCGCCGCGCATGCGACGCCAGCCGTCGAAAAGAATACCGGCAATGACAATGATGCCGATGACGATCAGCCACTCGCGCAGACCGATTTCCATTTAATCCCGTGCCTCTATAAAAATGCTGAAAAATAAGGGGCTTAGCTATTTGCAAACCGCTTTAAAACGTGGCGCCAACTCTATGTTCTGAATGGCGTTTTGCCCACGCATACGAAAAATTGACATTAAACTAGCACGACCAAAGATAACTTTACACCGTCTGTCGCATAGGCTTGTGCCCAATCTGTGAATTGAACATCAGCCCCAAGGGTAAAAAACACCTACAGCGTTCAAAACAGAAGCCCTGCGAGCCTTTGTTCAGGCGTCCACCATGGCCATGGCCTCCTCCACATCCACCGCCACCAGCCGTGAACACCCCGGCTCATGCATGGTCACGCCCATCAACTGGTCGGCCATTTCCATGGCGATCTTGTTGTGGGTGATGTAGATGAACTGCACCGTTTCGGACATTTCCTTCACCAGCCGTGCGTAACGGCCGACGTTGGCGTCGTCCAGTGGTGCGTCGACCTCATCGAGCATGCAGAACGGCGCCGGGTTCAGTTTGAAAATGGCAAAGACCAGGGCCAGCGCCGTCAGCGCTTTTTCGCCGCCGGAGAGCAAATGGATGGTGCTGTTCTTCTTGCCGGGAGGACGCGCCATGATTGTCACCCCTGTATCGAGTAGATCTTCGCCCGTCAGTTCCAAGTAGGCGCTACCGCCACCGAAAACTTTTGGGAAAAGCGCCTGCAAACCGCCGTTGATCTGATCAAAGGTATCCTTGAAGCGGTTGCGGGTTTCCTTGTCGATCTTGCGGATGACGTTTTCCAGGGTCTCCAGCGCCTCCGCCAGATCGTCGTTCTGAGCGTCCAGGTAACGCTTGCGCTCTGACTGCTGCTGGTACTCGTCGATGGCCGCCAGGTTGATTGCCCCCAGGCGCTGGATGCGCTGGGCGATGCGTTCAAGTTCTTCCTCGGCGTCCTTTTCGTTCGCCCCGGCCACCAGGGTGGCGAGCACGCCGTCGAGGTCGTAGCCGTCTTCCAGCAATTGGTCCTGCAAGGCTTTGCGCCGCACCGTCAAGGCCTGCCACTCCATGCGCTGCTGCTCCATCTGGCCACGGATCAGCTGCGATTGCTGCTCGGCCTGGCTGCGGCGCTTCTCAGCGTCGCGCAGTTCGCGGTCGGCATCCTCCAGGGCAATCTGTGCAGTCTTGAGTTCTTCGTCGACGCTCATGCGTTTGTCGAGCAACTCTTCGAGCTTGAGGCGCAGTTCTTCCAGTGGCGCCTCGCCCTCTTCCAGGTTGAGGCTCAACTGCTCACGCTTTTCGGTCAGGCGCTCGGACTGCATTTCCAGACGTTCCAAGGCCTGGCGTGTGGAATCGTGCTGGGCCCTGAGCGAGCCCAGGCGTACCGCCAGCTGATGGGCATGGTCTTTGTGCTGGCGCGCTTCCTGGCGCACGCGGTCCAGGCGTTCACGCAGGCTGTCGCGCTGGGCCAGCAGCAATTCACGCTGTTCGGTATCCACCGCCATCGCATCAAGGGCTTCTTGCAATTGCAGGCGTGCCTCGCCGATCTGTTCGTGTTCCAACGCCCGCTGCTCGCCCAACTCGGCGATTTCTTCGTCAAGACGGGTACGACGCAGGGCCAATTGTTCGACCTTGGCCTTGCCGGCAGACAGCTGCGCCTTGAGTTCGCCCTGCTGGCGTGCTTCATCTTGCAACAGCCGACGCAGGTGTTCGCGGCCGTTTTCCTGTTGGCGCTGTTGCGCCCGCAGGTTCTGTAGTTCGGTTTCCAGGGCTTCGACGCTGGCCTCGCGCTCTTCGCGCTCGGCGGCCAGGCGCTGGATTTCCTGGCCTCGGGCGAGCATGCCGCTCTCGGCTTCAGAGGCCCGGCGAACCCGCAGGAAATGCCGCCCGACCCAATACCCGTCGCGGCTGATCAGGCTTTCGCCGGCTGCCAATTGCCCGCGCAAGGCCAAGGCGTGCTCAAGGCTGTCCACCGGCTTGACCTGCCCCAGCCAAGGCGACAGGTCGACCTGGGCTTCGACCTTGTCCAACAGACTGCCTGGCACCCGCACGCCGTCGCCGGCCGGGCTGAGCAGGCGCAGATCGCCCTGGCTGAAACCGGAAAGATCGAACCCGGCGAAATCATCCACCAGCACTGCTTGCAGATCGGCGCCCAGCACGGTTTCCACCGCCAGTTCCCAGCCGGCATCGACCTTCAAACCTTCGGCCAGGCGCGGGCGCTCGGCCAGGTGCTGGTCGCGCAGCCATTCGGCGGTGCCGGTGCCTGGGTCCAACGCGGCTTGCTGCAAGGCCTCCAGCGAGGCCAGCCGACCGTTGAGTCGCTGCAATTCGCCCTGGGCCTGTTGCTGGTTCTGCAAGGCCAGCTGCAAGGCTTGGCGCAGTTGTTCAAGGCGTTCGACCTGGGCATCTTCGCTGGCCTGCAGGTCTTCGAGGGTGGCTTCGCTGGTCGCCAGTTGCTCGCTCAGCTCCAGAATCGCGGCGTCTTCCGGATCCGCGGCGAGCAAGGCGCGCTCTTCAGACAGGCGACGCTGACGTTCGGCCAGGCGCTCCATGCTGGTTTCCAACTGCTGGATGCGCGACTGCTGGACTTCTGCCTGGCGCCGCGGCTCGGCCGAGGTCAGGTTGAAACTGTCCCACTGCTCTTGCCAACCATGCATGGTCAACTCGGCTTCTTCCAGGGCTGCGGCGGCCTCTTCGGCGGCGGCGCTGGTGAGTTCCTGCTCCGGCGTGAGCCGCTCCAGCTCTTCGCCGAGGGTCAGCAACAAGGTGCGATCGTGGCCCAGGTGGGATTCGGTTTCCAGGCGTGCGCGCTCGGCCTCCTTCAAATCTTCCTGCAACTGGCGCAGGCGCTGCTGGCCGTGCTGGATGCTTTGCTCGACCCTGGCAATGTCGCCTCCCACGGAATAGAAGCGCCCTTGCACCAGGTTGAAGCGCTCGGAAAGTTCATGGTGCCCGTCGCGTAGGCGCTCGATGGCGGCATCGGCGTTGCGCTGCTCGGCCACCAACGCTTCGAAGCTGACTTCCTGGTTGCCGATGATCGCCTCGCGCTGGCCCACCTGTTCGTTCAACGCCTGCCAGCGCAGGGCCGACAGTTGGGCCTTGAGCTGGCGCTCTTCGGCTTTGTATTCCTGGTATTTCTTTGCCGCCTCGGCCTGGCGATGCAGGCGTTCGAGCTGGCGCTCGAGTTCTTCACGCAGGTCAGTCAGACGCGCGAGGTTTTCGTGGGTACGGCGGATGCGGTTCTCAGTCTCGCGACGCCGTTCCTTGTATTTGGAGATGCCGGCGGCTTCTTCGATGAAGTTGCGCAGGTCTTCGGGCTTGGCCTCGATCAGCTTGGAGATCATGCCCTGCTCGATGATCGAATAGCTGCGCGGTCCCAGGCCGGTGCCAAGGAAGATGTCGGTGATGTCCCGGCGACGGCATTTGGCGCCGTTGAGGAAATAGCTGTTCTGGCTGTCACGGGTCACTTTGCGGCGGATGGAAATTTCCGCGTAGGCCGCGTATTCGCCGATGAGGGTGCCATCGGAATTATCGAACACCAGTTCGATGCTGGCCTGGCTCACTGGCTTGCGGCTGGTGGAGCCGTTGAAAATGACGTCGGTCATCGACTCGCCGCGCAGGTTCTTGGCCGAGCTTTCGCCCATCACCCAGCGCACGGCGTCGATGATGTTCGACTTGCCGCAACCATTGGGCCCGACCACCGCCGCCATGTTGCTGGGGAAGTTCACCGTCGTCGGGTCGACGAAGGATTTGAACCCCGCCAGCTTGATGCACTTGAGTCGCACGTCAGGCCGCCGTCAGGGCCGAAACCACCAGATCGCAACTGCGCTGGGCGTAAGCCGTGAGCACGGTGCGGATCTGCGGCAGATCACGGGCCAGCACGGCCGCGAGCAGACGCTGGAACAGGTCGAGGAATTCGCTCATTTCCGCCTTGCGCTGCTCAAGAGCCAGGAAATAGGCGCGGCTCATGGCAGGTTGCAGGTTTTCAACGGTTTCCTGCAGATAAGGGTTGTTGGCAAAGGGATAGGCTGCTCGCATCACGCTGAAGCTATCGTCGACGAACGTACGGATGTCCTGGCGCTCGTAGGCTTCCTTGAGGCGCTGCTGGATCGCCACGAACGGTGCCATGTCTGCCTGCTCTTTCCAACCATGCGCCACTGCATTGCCCAGCAGGATATAGAGCTCGCTCATCAATGCGCAAAGGCTGCGCACCTTGTGTTCGGTGAGCTCGGTGACGTGGGCGCCACGGCGCGGCAAGATGGCGATCAGGTGACGCCGCTCCAGGATCAGCAAGGCCTCGCGGACCGAACCGCGGCTGACATTGAGCGCCAGCGTAACCTTCTGCTCCTGGATGCGCTCTCCCGGCTTCATTTCGCCGCGAATGATGCGCTCGGCGAGATGATGGGCGATTTGCTCGGCGAGGCTGTCCGGGGCCTTGAACGTCATGGTTGTCCTTCAAACTCTTCAGATCTGCACAAGCGGCGCAGTGTAGCGCACTCAATACGTCATGGCGCAGGGCCTCCACCTGGTTTTTGGCACGATATAAGCAAAAAGTGCCTGCCCTCTTGGTGAAAGAGAGCCTGTGAGAGCGAGCTCGCTCCCAAGGGTTTTATCGACAAAACGGTATTTCTTGACCTTTAAGTCAGAAAATCATTGACCGAAAAGTCAGAACTGCTAAATTCAGCTTACGTCGATACAACAATAATGAATCTGCGAGGCCTTCCGTGATCCAGTTTTTACTCAACCAGGAACTCCGTAGCGAGCATGCCCTGGACCCGAACCTGACCGTGCTCAATTACCTGCGCGAACACGTTGGTAAACCCGGCACCAAGGAAGGCTGCGCCAGCGGCGACTGCGGCGCATGCACCGTGGTGGTGGGCGAATTGGAGACGGACGCAGAAGGTGGCGAGCGTATTCGCTACCGCAGCCTCAATTCGTGCCTGACCTTCGTCTCGTCGCTGCACGGCAAGCAATTGATCAGCGTCGAAGACCTCAAGCACGATGGCCAGCTGCACAGCGTCCAGCAGGCGATGGTCGATTGCCACGGTTCGCAATGTGGTTTCTGTACCCCGGGCTTCGTCATGTCGTTGTTCGCCCTGCAAAAGAACAGCGAGCAGCCCGACGCCCATAAGGCCCACGAAGCGTTGGCCGGTAACTTGTGCCGCTGCACCGGTTACCGGCCGATCCTGGCCGCCGCCGACCAGGCCTGTTGCGCCAAGCAGCCCGACCAGTTCGACGCCCGTGAGGCCCAGACCATTGCCCGCCTCAAAGCCATCGCACCGACCGAGACCGGTGAACTCAACTGCGGCGACAAACGCTGCCTGGTGCCGCTGACCGTGGCTGACCTGGCCGACCTCTACGACGCCTACCCACAAGCACGGCTGCTGGCCGGCGGCACTGACCTGGCGCTGGAAGTCACCCAGTTCCACCGCACCCTGCCGGTGATGATCTACGTGGGCAACGTCGCCGAACTCAAGCGCGTCGAGCGTTTCGATGATCGCCTGGAAATCGGCGCGGCCACCGCGCTTTCCGATTGTTACGAGGCCCTGCAAGCCGAATATCCGGACTTCGGCGAACTGCTGCAGCGCTTCGCCTCGTTGCAGATCCGCAACCAGGGCACCCTGGGCGGGAACATCGGCAACGCCTCGCCCATTGGCGACTCGCCGCCCCTACTGATCGCCCTCGGCGCGCAGATTGTGCTGTGCAAAGGCCAGACTCGCCGCACCCTGGCCCTGGAAGACTATTTCATCGATTACCGGGTCACCGCCCGCCAGGAAAGCGAATTCATCGAAAAGATCATCGTGCCCCGGGCCAGCGCCGAGCAAGCGTTTCGCGCCTACAAAGTCTCCAAGCGCCTGGACGACGACATTTCCGCCGTGTGCGCGGCGTTCAACCTGCGCATCGACAACGGCATGGTCCGCGAGGCACGTGTGGCCTTCGGTGGCATGGCCGCGACCCCCAAGCGCGCCAAGCACTGTGAGGCCGCGCTGATCGGCGCGCCCTGGACCGACAGCACCCTCGAACGCGCCTGCGCGGCCCTGGCGGAGGATTTCACGCCCCTGTCGGACTTCCGCGCCAGCAAGGAATATCGCCTGCTCAGCGCCCGCAACCTGCTGCGCAAATATTTCATCGAACTGCAAACGCCCCACATCGAGACTCGGGTGACCGCTTATGTCTAATCATCACGCCGTAGAAAAGACCCAAGCCGAACTGGCGCAACTGTTCGCCCGCGACCTCACCACCGGCGTGGGCCGCAGCGTCAAGCATGACAGCGCCGCGAAGCACGTTTCAGGCGAGGCACAGTACATCGACGACCGCCTGGAATTCCCGAACCAATTGCACGTCTATGCCCGGCTCTCGGACCGCGCCCACGCGCGGATCCTGCGCATCGACACCGCGCCTTGCTACGCCTTCGAAGGCGTGCGCATCGCCATTACCCACCAGGACATCCCGGGCCTGAAGGACATCGGCCCGTTGCTGCCCGGTGACCCGCTGCTGGCGATCGACGATGTGCAGTTCGTTGGTCAACCCGTTCTGGCCGTTGCCGCCAGGGATCTCGAAACGGCGCGCAAGGCAGCCATGGCGGCCATAGTCGAATACGAGGACCTGGAACCGGTGCTGGATGTGGTCGAGGCGCTGCGCAAGCGGCATTTCGTGCTCGACAGCCATACCCACCAGCGCGGCGATTCAGCCACGGCGCTGGCAAGCGCCGAACATCGCATCCAGGGTTCACTGCACATCGGCGGCCAGGAACATTTCTACCTGGAAACCCAGATTTCCTCGGTGATGCCCACCGAAGACGGCGGCATGATCGTCTACTGCTCGACCCAGAACCCCACCGAAGTGCAAAAGCTGGTGGCCGAAGTGCTCGGCGTGTCGATGAACAAAGTGGTGGTGGACATGCGTCGCATGGGCGGTGGGTTCGGCGGCAAGGAGACCCAGGCCGCCAGCCCGGCGTGCCTGTGCGCCGTCATCGCGCACCTCACCGGCCAGCCGACCAAGATGCGCCTGCCCCGGGTCGAAGACATGCTGATGACCGGCAAGCGCCATCCCTTCTACATCGAATACGACGTCGGCTTCGACAGCACCGGTCGTCTGCACGGCATTGCCTTGGAACTGGCTGGCAATTGCGGCTGCTCGCCGGACCTGTCCGCCTCGATCGTCGACCGAGCGATGTTCCATGCCGACAACGCCTACTACCTGGGCGATGCAACGATCAACGGCCACCGCTGCAAGACCAACACCGCCTCGAACACCGCTTACCGTGGTTTCGGCGGCCCCCAAGGCATGGTCGCCATCGAAGAGGTGATGGATGCTATCGCCCGGCACCTGGGGCTCGACCCCCTGGCGGTGCGCAAGGCCAACTACTACGGCAAGACCGAGCGCAACGTCACGCATTACTACCAGACCGTCGAGCACAACATGCTCGAAGAGATGACCGCCGAGCTTGAACAAAGCAGCCAATACGCCGAGCGCCGCGAAGCGATCCGCCGCTACAACGCAGGCAGCCCGATCCTGAAAAAGGGCCTGGCGCTGACGCCGGTGAAGTTCGGCATTTCGTTCACCGCCAGCTTCCTCAACCAGGCCGGCGCGTTGATTCACGTCTACACCGACGGCAGCATCCACCTCAATCACGGCGGCACAGAGATGGGCCAAGGCTTGAACACCAAGGTCGCCCAAGTGGTGGCCGAGGTATTCCAGGTGGAAATGGACCGCGTGCAGATCACCGCGACCAACACCGACAAGGTGCCGAACACCTCGCCCACCGCCGCGTCTAGTGGCGCCGACCTGAACGGCAAGGCGGCGCAGAATGCCGCCGAAACCATCAAGCGGCGCCTGGTGGAGTTCGCCGCGCGGCAATACAAGGTCAGCGAGGAAGACGTGGAATTCCACAACGGCCACGTGCGGGTGCGCGATCACATCCTGACCTTCGAGGCACTGGTTCAACAGGCGTATTTCGCGCAGGTCTCGCTGTCGAGCACCGGTTTCTACAGGACCCCCAAAATCTACTACGACCGCAGCCAGGCCCGTGGCAGGCCGTTCTACTACTACGCCTACGGCGCGGCGTGCGCCGAGGTGATCGTCGATACCCTCACCGGCGAGTACAAGATGCTGCGCACCGACATCCTTCACGACGTCGGCGCCTCGCTGAACCCAGCCATCGACATCGGCCAGGTCGAGGGCGGATTCATCCAGGGCATGGGCTGGCTGACCGTGGAAGAACTGGTGTGGAACGACAAGGGCAAGCTGATGACCAATGGCCCGGCCAGCTACAAGATCCCCGCCGTGGCTGACATGCCATTGGATTTGCGGGTCAAGCTGGTGGAAAACCGCAAGAACCCCGAAGACACGGTGTTCCACTCCAAGGCCGTGGGCGAGCCGCCGTTCATGCTCGGCATCGCCGCTTGGTGCGCCATCAAGGACGCCGTGGCGAGCCTGGGGGATTACCGGCATCAACCGAAGATCGACGCGCCGGCGACGCCGGAGCGGGTGTTGTGGGGGTGTGAGCAGATGCGGCAGTTGAAGGCTGTGAAGCCTGCGCAAGCCGAGGTCGAGTTGGCTTCACTTTAAACCGCGGCGCGGCCTTCGCGAGCAGGCTCGCTCCCACAGGGACCGCGTTCCAAATGTGGGAGCGAGCCTGCTCGCGAAAGCGGCCGAACAGACAACAGAGATGTCGAGGTGAACATGTACAACTGGATCAGCGCCCTCGCCGACCTGCAAACCCGCGGTGAACCCTGCGTGCTGGTGACGATCATCGAAGAGCTTGGCTCCACGCCGCGCAACGCCGGTTCGAAGATGGTCATCAGCGCCAGCCAGACGTTCGACACCATCGGTGGCGGTCACCTGGAATACAAGGCCATGGAAATCGCTCGGCAGATGCTCGCCAGCGGCCAGCAGAACACGCATCTGGAGCGTTTCAGCCTCGGCGCCAGCCTTGGCCAGTGCTGCGGCGGCGTCACCGTGTTGCTGTTCGAACCCATGGGTCAGGTCCAGGCGCAGATCGCCGTGTTCGGCGCCGGCCATGTCGGTCGGGCCTTGGTGCCGTTGCTGGCAAGCCTGCCCTGCCGGGTCCGCTGGATCGACTCGCGGGAGGCGGAGTTTCCTGAACAGTTACCCCATGGTGTGCGCAAGATCGTCACTGAAGAGCCATTGGATGAAGTCGACGACTTGCCCGCCGGCAGCTACTGCATCGTCATGACCCACAACCATCAGCTCGACCTGGAACTGAGCGCCGCGATTCTCAAGCGCAACGACTTCGCCTATTTCGGCCTGATCGGCTCGAAGACCAAACGGGTCAAGTTCGAACACCGCTTGCGGGATCGCGGCTTCGACAGCGGCACCCTGCAACGTATGCGTTGCCCGATGGGCATTGGCGAAGTCAAAGGCAAATTGCCTGTGGAGATCGCCATCTCCATCGCCGGCGAAATCATCGCCACCTATAACGCGGATTTCGGCCAGCACACCTCGCGCGCCGAACCCATTGCCAAGTTGCTGCCGGTTTCGCGCCGCAGCCAGCGTTAATCTTTTTATCGAGACAGACCATGCCCCTGACACGCAAAGCCTACCGCGCCGCCCTGCTCCACAGCCTCGCCGACCCGGCCGAAGTTGGCATCGAGGCCTCCTATGAATATTTCGAGGATGGCCTGCTGGTGGTGGAAAATGGCCAGATCAGCGCCATCGGCCACGCCCATGAGCTGCTGCCGACCCTGGCGGCGGATATCGAAATCGCCCATTACCCGGACGCGCTGATCACTCCAGGCCTCATCGATACCCATATCCACCTGCCTCAGACCGGTATGGTCGGCGCCTATGGCGAGCAACTGCTGGACTGGCTCAACACCTACACCTTCCCCTGCGAAAGCCAATTCGCCGACCCGGCCCACGCCGAGGCAGTGGCGGATATTTTCATCAAGGAACTGCTGCGCAACGGCACTACCACGGCCCTGGTGTTTGGCAGCGTGCATCCCCAATCGGTAAATGCATTTTTCGAGGTGGCCGAGAAGCTCGACCTGCGCATGATTGCCGGCAAGGTGATGATGGACCGCAACGCCCCGGACTATCTGGTCGACACTGCCGAATCCAGCTACACCCAGAGCAAGGCATTGATCGAGCGTTGGCATGGCAAGGGTCGCCTGCACTACGCCGTGACGCCGCGCTTCGCGCCGACCAGCACCCCGGAGCAACTGACCCTGGCCGGCCAGTTGCTCAGTGAATACCCGGACCTGTACATGCAGACCCACATCAGTGAGAACCTGCAGGAAGTGCAATGGGTCAAGGAATTGTTCCCGGAGCGCAAGGGATACCTGGACGTCTACGACCACTACCAGTTGCTCGGCGAACGTTCGGTGTTCGCCCATGGCGTGCACCTGTGTGACGACGAATGCGCGCGCCTGGCCGAGACCGGATCGGCCATCGCCTTTTGCCCGACGTCGAACTTCTTCCTCGGCAGTGGCCTGTTCAACTTGCCGATGACGGAGAAGCACAAAGTGAACGTGGGCCTGGGCACGGACGTGGGCGGCGGCACCAGTTTCTCGCTGTTGCAAACCCTGAACGAAGCCTACAAGGTCATGCAACTGCAAGGGGTGCGGCTGAGCCCGTTCAAATCGCTGTACCTGGCCACCCTCGGCGGGGCCCGGGCCTTGCGCCTGGAAGACAAGATCGGGACGTTGCAACCGGGAACGGACGCGGATTTCCTGGTGCTGGACTACAACGCCACGCCATTGCTGAGCTATCGCCTGAAGCAGGCCAAGGACATTGCCGAGCGGTTGTTCGTGCTGATGACGCTGGGGGATGATCGGGCGGTGGCGCAGACTTATGCGGCGGGTCGGTTGGTGCACCAGCGGTAGGTTGTATTGCCTGCCAGGACGCTATCGCGAGCAAGCTCGCTCCCACAGTGGATTTGTGGTGTACACATAACCCTGTGGGAGCGAGCTTGCTCGCGATTGGCGGTATGACTGGTTCAACCCTCAGAGCTTGGCAGGCGAACGCCCCGGCTTCTTGCTCTGCAACAGGTGCGAGAACACCGCGTGCAAGTCATCCGACGCGCTTTCTTCGTCGAGGTTGAGCTTGCTGTCGATGTGGTCCATGTGATGCATCATCAGGTTCACCGCCAAGGCCGCGTCACGGGCCTCGATGGCGTCGATCAATTGGGTGTGTTCGTCATAGGAACAGTGCGAGCGGTTGCCGCTTTCGTACTGGGCAATGATCAACGAAGTCTGGGACACCAGGCTGCGCTGGAAACTGATCAGCGGTGCGTTTTTTGCCGCCTCGGCCAGTTTCAGGTGGAACTCGCCCGACAGCCGGATGCCGGCGCCACGGTCGCCACGGGAAAAACTGTCGCGCTCGTCGCTGACCATCTGCCGCAGCTCGGCAAGCTGCTCGGCCGTGGCGTGCTGGACCGCCAGCTCCGTGATCGCCTTCTCCACCATGCGCCGGGCGAAGAACACCTGGCGGGCCTCTTCGACACTTGGGCTGGCAACCACCGCGCCACGATTGGGCCTCAGCAACACCACGCCTTCATGGGCCAGGCGCGACAGCGCGCGGCGAATGATCGTGCGGCTGACCCCGAAAATCTCCCCCAGCGCCTCTTCGCTCAATTTCGTACCGGGCGCCAGGCGCTGTTCGAGGATGGCCTCGAAAATGTGCGCATAGACAATATCGTCCTGGGTTCCGCTGCGGCCGGCTTTGCCAGCTCGCGGTTGTTTCTTGAGGGGCTGCAACTGTTCGTTCATGGGCACTCGAGTCGGGAGAACTGCGGCGATTTAACCGTGACTGTAATACGGCACAGCGGGTCGCTGGCAAGTATCGCGTAAAAAACACGGCGATTGTACACAACCTCTGATGGCAACACGACTGTACGGCTGTTTGCGGACACGGCTGTATCGCGACCGGTCGGTGCGTTGAGTTTAGGCTTTAAACCCGAACCTGTGGCGCCACCCGCCCAGTCAATCTACAACAAGGACCGCCGCCCACCATGACCGAAGTCACGACCGCGCCACTTCGTCCATTGGCCGATACATCGCCCTCGGCCATCGTTGCCGGTTTCATCGCCATGATGACCGGTTACACCAGCTCCCTGGTGCTGATGTTCCAGGCCGGACAAGCGGCGGGCCTGACCACCGGGCAGATTTCCTCGTGGATCTGGGCCATCTCCATCGGCATGGCGGTGTGCTCCATCGGTTTGTCGCTGCGCTACCGCACGCCCATCACCATCGCCTGGTCGACACCCGGCGCGGCGCTGCTGATTACCAGCCTCGGCGGCGTGAGTTATGGCGAGGCCATCGGCGCGTACATCACCTGCGCGGTACTGGTCACGATCTGCGGCCTGACCGGCAGCTTCGAGCGCCTGGTCAAGCGTATTCCTGCCTCCCTGGCGGCGGCGTTGCTGGCAGGCATTTTGTTCAAGATCGGCAGCGAGATTTTCGTCGCGGCCCAGCACCGCACCGGTCTGGTGCTGGGGATGTTTTTCACCTACCTGATCGTCAAGCGCCTGTCGCCACGTTATGCGGTGCTGGCGGCACTGCTGGTCGGCACGGCGCTGTCGGGCGTGCTGGGGCTCCTGGATTTCAGCGGTTTTGCCTTGGAAGTCGCGACGCCGGTCTGGACCACGCCGCACTTTTCCCTGGCCGCCACCATCAGCATCGGCATCCCGCTGTTCGTGGTGGCGATGACCTCGCAGAACATGCCCGGCATCGCGGTGCTGCGCGCCGATGGCTACAACGTACCGGCCTCGCCGTTGATCACCAGCACCGGGATCGCCTCGCTGCTGTTGGCGCCGTTTGGCTCCCATGGCATCAACCTCGCTGCGATCAGCGCAGCGATCTGCACCGGGCCGCACGCCCACGAAGATCGCAACAAGCGCTACACGGCGGCCGTGTGGTGTGGAGTTTTCTACGGAATTGCCGGGGTTTTCGGCGCGACACTGGCGGCGTTGTTCGCGGCGCTGCCCAAGGAACTGGTGCTGTCCATCGCGGCGCTGGCCCTGTTCGGGTCGATCATCAACGGCCTGAGCATCGCCATGAGCGAAGCGAAGGAACGGGAAGCGGCGCTGATCACCTTCATGGTCACGGCGTCGGGGCTGACGCTGTTTTCCATCGGCTCGGCGTTCTGGGGGATTGTGGCGGGGGTGTTGACGTTGCTTATCCTTAACTGGCGCAACGCTTAAAAGCATCGCGAGCAGGCTCGCTCCCCCAGGGGACTTGTGTCGCTCACATAACCTTGTGGGAGCGAGCCTGCTCGCGAAAGCGGCCTGAAGGACGGCAATTACTTAACAGACAGGCACAAAAAAACCGGCACCTGTGAAGGTCGCCGGTTTTTTTAACATCAAGCCTTCGAATTGATCGGCTTTTCCGGATACCACACGTCCAGCAACGGGCTGACTTCAACGCTGGTCAGCTCAGGACGGGCTTTGAGCCAGGCTTCGACGGCAGCGCGCTGCTCTTCGGTAACCGAGCCACGCTTCTGCAGGCAAACCAGGCCGTAGTCGTCACCGCCGACATAGCCCAGGCCGTTGGCTTCCATGGCTTCTTTCAGGAAAGCGTCGAGGAAAGCGTCAATAGCCTCATCGGCCAGATCTTCTTTGAAATCCAGGTTCAGTTCGAAACCCAGCTCTTGAAATTCATCCACGCACAGCTTTTTGCGCAGACGCTGGGAACGGTTAGTCGCCATTGAAACAATCCTCATAAGTAATAACGGCCGGCACTTTACCAGTTTGGTGCGTCGATTGCCCGACTCATCGGGCATCTGTGCCTACCGTCGGTAAAAAAATACCGCTTCGGCGGGCTTGGGCACGGCACAAGCCGTTGCGCCTTGGGGCATAATGCCGAACTTTCATGACCGTTGAGGACGTTCATTTTCATGTCCTCGTCTTTTCTCCCCTCGCCTGCAGGGTTTTACTTCACATGATCAAATCTTTGCGTCCACTGCTTCTGGCCAGCCTTCTTCTTCCCCTGGCCCTTCCGGTCTCCACCAGCGCCGCCACCATCAACACCGCCCTGTCGCCCAATGTGCAAAAGGCCCTCAAGAACAGCAAGCTGCAAGACAACGCCCTCTCCCTGGTGATGGTGCCGCTCAACGGCCCCGGCACCCCGACGCTTTACAACGCCGACGTCTCGGTGAACCCGGCGTCCACCATGAAGCTGGTGACGACCTACGCGGCCCTGGAAATGCTCGGGCCGAACCACCAGTGGAAAACCGAGTTCTACACCGACGGGACCCTCAGCGGCGGGATCCTCAACGGTAACCTGTACCTCAAGGGCGGCGGCGACCCCAAGCTGAACATGGAGAAGCTCTGGCTGTTGATGCGCGATTTGCGGGCCAACGGCGTGCAACAAGTCACCGGCGACCTGGTGCTCGACCGCAGCTTTTTCATCCAGCCGCAATTGCCCGAGTTCAACGACGACGGCAACGATGTGAACAAGCCCTTCCTGGTCAAGCCCGACTCGCTGCTGGTCAACCTGAAGGCCCTGCGCTTCGTGGCCCGCAATGACGGGGGCCGGGTGCTGGTTTCGGTGGAGCCTCCCATTGCCAACATCCGCATCGAAAACGTGGTCAAGGCCGCCAACTCCAAGCAATGCACCGGCGGCGTGCGCTACAACCCGGTGGCCCAGGCGGACGGCAGCATGACGGTGACCGTCAGCGGCCAGCTCGGCGAGGGTTGCAGTTCCCAGACTTACCTGTCGCTGCTCGATCATGCTACCTACACCGCTGGCGCCGTGCGGGCGATCTGGAAAGAACTGGGCGGCAGCATCCAGGGCAACGACCGCCTGGCCGCGACCCCGAAGAGCGCCAAACTGTTGGCCCGGGCGTTCTCCCCGGACCTGGCGGAGATCATCCGCGACATCAACAAATACAGTAACAACACCATGGCCCAACAACTGTTCCTGAGCCTGGGCGCGGAGTTTCGTAACGAGGCCGACGGTGACGACGCCAAGGCGGCGCAACGAGTGGTACGCCAATGGCTGGCCAAGAAAGGCATCACGGCGCCGCACCTGGTGATGGAAAACGGCTCGGGCCTGTCCCGCGCGGAACGGGTCAGCGCCCGGGAAATGGCGGCGATGCTGCAAGCGGCATGGCGCAGCCCGTACGCGGCGGAATTCGTCAGCTCGATGCCCATCGCCGGCACCGACGGCACCATGCGCAAACGCTTGAAGACCACTGCCATGGCGGGCGAAGCCCACATCAAGACCGGCACGCTGAACACCGTCCGCGCCATTGCCGGCTACAGCCGTGACATCAATGGCAATACCTGGGCGGTGGTGGCCATCCTCAACGATCCGAAGCCATGGGGCGCTTCCTCCGTGCTGGACCAGGTGCTGCTGGACCTGTATCGCCAGCCGAAACTGCCCCAGGCAGCGTCGCTGCTCTGAGCCAGGCCCCAACACCAACCCAATGTGGAGCGAGCCTGCTCGCGATTCGGTCGACCAGCACACATCGATGCTGGTTGAGACACCGCTATCGCGAGCAAGCTCACTCCCACAGCGGTTAGCGTGAAGCCATTATGCCAACTGCACCTCGACCCGATCCCGTCCTGCCTGCTTGGCCGCGTAAACCCCAGCGTCAGCCCGCAACAGCAACGCATCGGCGCCTTCGCCGGCGCGCCAACTGGCCACGCCAAAACTGGCGGTGATGATGCCCACGTCGTCAATCGGCGCGCTGCGAAGACCATCCCACAACCCCAACGCCAGCGTGTAGGCGCTTTCGCTGTCGGTATCCGGGCATAGCACCACGAACTCCTCCCCGCCCAGCCGGCAAAACACATCGGTGCGGCGCAGTCGCTGGGTGATCCGCTGGCAGACCGCCTGCAACACCCGGTCCCCCACCGCATGGCCGTGCTGGTCGTTGATGCGCTTGAAATGATCGATATCGAGCATGACCACCGTCAGCTCCCCGGAGCCACGTTCGACCCTGGTCATT
This sequence comes from Pseudomonas sp. R4-84, assembly GCF_054130985.1. Taxonomy (NCBI): domain Bacteria; kingdom Pseudomonadati; phylum Pseudomonadota; class Gammaproteobacteria; order Pseudomonadales; family Pseudomonadaceae; genus Pseudomonas; species Pseudomonas sp. R4-84. Next base: position 1,866,905 of record NZ_CP096390.1, on the reverse strand, counting down.
TCCGTCGTCAGGCGCTCCTGGAAATAGCGCCGGTTGCGGATCCCGGTCAAGGCGTCGGTGACCGACAGCGCCCGCAGCTCTTCCTCGACGCGCTTGAGGTCCGAGATGTCGGAAATATAGCCGTGCCATAACACGCCGCCGCCGGGCAACTGTTCGGGAGTCGCCTCGCCACGCACCCAACGCAGCCCGCGATGCGGCAGTTGCACCCGGTACTCCTCCCGCCAGGGGCTCAAGGTATCGGCCGAGGTGCGAATCGACGCGCGTACCCGTGCGCTGTCGGATGGATGGATACGCGAGAAAATCGCATCAGCGTGCCGCACCAGCACATCGGGCTCCAACTCATAAATGTCGCGGATGCCATCGCTGGCGTAGATCACACTGAACCCGCCGTTGAAATCCATCTTGAATTGATAGATGCCGCCAGGCACATGGGCGCTGAGTTTCTTCAACAGCAGATCCCTCGCCGCCAGCGCTTCGTGGACGCGCTTGCGCTCGGTGACGTCGATGCAGATCGCCAGGTGCCCGACCCATAATCCCTGCTCATCGAGCACAGGCGTGGCCAACATGTTGACCGTCAGGTGACTGCCGTCGCGGCGCACCAGGGTCCACTCACGAGCCTGTTGTCCACTTTGTTCGCCGCCCTCGAGCAGCATCGCGTGGCATGTCGGGATCGGTTTTCCAAAGCGGGCCGCCAGTTGTGCGGCCCGGTGTTGCAATTCGCGGGGAACGTGGAGGCTCTCCAGGGTCATGCTTTGCAGGACGTCACAGCTGCGGTAGCCGAGCATCTGTTCGGCGCCGGCATTGAACGTAGTGATGACACCGCGCAGGTCGGTGGCGATGATCGCAACCTGGGTCGCGGCATCGAGCACGCCCCGCAGTTGGCCGTGGGTGCCGCGCAGTTCCGACTCCCGGGCCCGCAATTCCCGGGTGCGCTGCTCCACCAGTGCCAGGGCCCGCTGCCGTTGGCTGACCAGCGTATAAAACAACGCGCTCAGTAACAGGCTGAGCAATGCGCCCAGCACTGTCAGGCTTGTCACGCTGGAATGGTTGCTCGACAGGAACAGGCGGCTGGGACGCAATTCGACCCGGAAGTCCCGGTCCGCGAGGCGCAGTAACCGGGTCGCTGCCAAATCGCTTTTGCCCGGCTGGTCCGACGTCTCGTACAGCACCTCCCCATGATCGCCATCGGACAGGTCGATCACACGCATCGACAGATTGTCGCGGCCCGGCGCAGGCAGGTCATCGGCGACCAGCTGGCGCATGCTGACGGCGGCCACCACGTATCCGAACGGCTCACCGGCCAGATGCCGACTCACGGGGGCTGCGAGCACGACCCCACGGGAAAAGGCCGGGTCGACTCCTATCAGGTTAACCGGTTGGGAAACCACCAGGGCGTTACGCTGGCGGGCCCGCTCCAGCGTCACACGGCGTAACGGCTGCGAAAGAAGATCCAGGCCCAGCGGCGAGCCATAGGACGGTTGGCTCTGGACGTACAGCACCGGTACGTATTCGTCCCGTTCGATGGCCGGATGCAACATACCGGCTTCATCCTGTTCGCGAATGGTATAGGTGCCAGACACCTCGGCCCGCGCCTGTTGTTCAAACGGCTGCCGATCGTCCCGAAAGACCCGGGGCGCCCAGGCAAAGGCCCGGGTGCGCCGCAACAGGGCTTCGGTGTAGCCATGGAACTCGCTGTTGGAAACCCCGGAGGAGTTGGCGAAGAAACGTCTCAGGCTGTCGAGGCGTTGCTCCTGGTCCTGGAAACGTTCCTGGAGGCGGCTATAGCGCTCTTCGGCTTGCAGTTCGAAGCGCTGGCGCAATTGCTGGTTGAAAAGATTCAGCGTGCCCCAGGCCAGCAAACCGGTCAGCAGCAAGCCCGCCATCAGGACCAGGGACGCCACTAGCCATGCCGAAACATCTTCACTGATAAAGCCCAGGATTCTGGGACGCACCTGATGTAATGCCATACACATAACTCAGAAAGGGACCAGGCATATGTACAGCCCCGGCCACAGCCTAGTTATAGCTATCTGCCATCACTTTAGCCAGCCCCAATGATGCCCGGGAGCCTTGAATTTCAAGGCTCCCCTGGATCCAATGCCTCGAGATCAGCGCGCCATGATTTTCCAGGCGCGGTGGATTTTGCCGTTGCGGGCGAAGTCCGGGTCGATGGTCTTGGCGGTGATTTCCTCCACCGCGTAACGCTCGGCCAGGTTTTCTTCGAGCTGGAACTTGCGGAAGTTGTTGGAAAAATACAGCACGCCGCCCGGCGCCAGGCGCGCCATGGCCAGGTCGAGCAGTTGCACGTGGTCGCGCTGCACGTCGAACACGCCTTCCATGCGCTTGGAGTTGGAGAAGGTCGGCGGGTCGATGAAGATCAAGTCGTACTCGTCGCGACTGGCTTCAAGCCAGGCCATGACGTCGCCCTGCTCCAGGCGGTTCTTGTCCGAAAAGCCATTGAGGGACAGGTTGCGCCGCGCCCAGTCCAGGTAGGTTTTCGACAAATCGACGCTGGTGGTGCTGCGCGCACCGCCCTTGGCGGCGTGGACGCTGGCGGTCGCGGTGTAGCAGAACAGGTTCAGGAAACGCTTGCCGGCTGCCTCCTTCTGGATCCGCAGGCGCATCGGCCGGTGGTCGAGGAACAACCCCGTGTCCAGGTAATCCGTGAGGTTGACCAGCAGCTTCACGCCGCCTTCGCTGACCTCGGTGAATTTGCCTTGGGCACTCTGGCGCTCGTACTGTTTGGTGCCGCTCTGGCGCTCGCGGCGCTTGATGACCACGCGGCTCTTGTCGACATTCAAGGCCTGGGGAATCGCCGCCAGCGCATCGAACAACCGGGCCGAGGCCTTTTCCGGATCGATGGATTTGGGCGCGACGTATTCCTGGACGTGCACCCAATCGTGGTACAGGTCGATGGCCATCGAGTATTCGGGCATGTCGGCATCGTAGACGCGATAGCACTCCACGCCCTCACGCTTGGCCCACTTGCTCAGCAACTTCAGGTTTTTCTGCAGCCGGTTGGCAAACATCTGCCCACCTTCGCTCAGGCGCGCCTGCTCGATCACCGGGGCGGGTGCCGGGGCTGGCTTGATGGGGTTGCCGTTCTTGTTGTACTGGCGCTCCTGGGGGACATCCGGGGCCTGGTCGTAGGCGGATTGTTCACGCTCGGCCTGGCGTTGTTCCGGGGTGCGACGCTCGCCCGTGACGAACTGATCCGGCAGCACCTTGATCAACAGCAGCTTGCAGGGCAAGGCGCCGTTCCAGAACGAATACTGCTTGTGGCTGCGAATGCCCATGCGCTTGCCCAGGTCCGGCGCGCCGGTGAACACCGCCGCTTCCCAGTTGAGGCAGGCCTGGCGCAAGCGTTCGCCGAGGTTCTGGTAGAGATACAGCAGGCTGGCTTCGTCGCCCAGACGCTCGCCATACGGTGGGTTGCAGATCACCAGGCCCTTCTGGTTCTGGTCCGGGCGTGGTTCGAAAGTGGCGACTTCGCCCTGGTAGATCTTGATCCACTCGCTCAGGCCCGCGCGTTCGACGTTGTTGCGGCCCGGCTGGATCAGCCGTGGGTCGGCCTCGTAGCCACGAATCCACAACGGCGGCTTGGCCAGTCCGGCGGCGGCGCGCTCGGTGGCCTCCTCATGGAGCTTGCGCCACAGCGCCGGCACATGGCCGAGCCAGGCGGTAAAGCCCCATTGCTGACGACGCAGGTTGGGCGCCATGTCGGCGGCGATCATGCCGGCTTCCACCAGGAACGTGCCGACGCCGCACATCGGGTCGGCCAGCGCCCCGCCTTCAGCGGCAATGCGCGGCCAGCCGGCGCGGATCAGGATCGCGGCGGCGAGGTTTTCCTTCAATGGTGCGGCGCCTTGCTGCAAGCGATAGCCGCGCTGGTGCAGGCTGTGGCCCGAGAGATCCAGGGAAAGGATCGCTTCGCCACGGTCCAGGCGCAGGTGGATGCGCAGGTCCGGGTTGAGCTTATCGATGGAAGGACGGTCGCCCGAAGGGGTGCGCAATTTGTCGACGATAGCGTCCTTGACCTTCAAGGCGCCGAAATGGGTGTTGTCGATGCCCGAGCCGTGACCGCTGAATTCCACCGCCAGGGTGCCATCGGGCAGCATGTGGTCTTGCCAATCGACATCCAGTACGCCGTGGTAAAGGTCTTCAGCGTCCTTCATCGGGAAGCGCTTGAGCACCAGCAACACGCGGTTCGCCAGGCGCGACCATAGGCAGAGCCGATAGGCTGTCTCCATGTCAGCGCTGCCGCGAACGGCCGAGGTGTGCTCGCGCGCCTCTTCAAGGCCAAGCCCGACGGCTTCCTCAAGAAGCAGGCCTTCGAGGCCCTTGGGACAGGTGAGGAAGAGTTCGAAACGGTCGGACATTGGATTTCCAGAGCCTTTGGCTAAGTGGGCCGGGCAACGCATTGCCGGGCCGGGTTCAATCAGGTGCTTTTCTCAAGAGCACCCGCGTGGCACGAGCGTGTGCCGTTCCGTACTCGCCGCTCAGGTTCAAAGAGCTTAGATGCGTGTACAGATAAAAAAATTCTGTGCAACAAATTGTGAAAAGTCACCCCTTTCGTCGAATAGTACCCGAGTGCAACAGGGGGACATTCTCATCCGACCATGGCGACCGCCTTTCGGCGCAGGGCTGATCATACAGGGGTCTTGCTCAAAAGCGGGTGTTGAACATCATGTTACTTATCGCACTAGCATCTTTAATGTTACGTGCTTATGACAAAACGATCATTCCATCCGTGTGACGCTTTGGTTAGAACTCACCACAGGTTGACGTCGCAACGGCGTCAACACCTCGGCTCGTCACGCCGGCAACGAGCCGCCAACGGCAGAATGATTCTGCCCCGGCCTCAATAGAGGTCGACGCTAAGCAACAGTCAACAAGTGAGGGCAACACCCTATGAGAAGACTTAAGCGTGATCCGTTGGAAAGAGCATTTTTACGCGGTTACCAATATGGCGTTGGTGGTAAATCCCGTGAGCTTTGCCCCTTTACTCTACCGTCGGTACGTCAAGCCTGGATCAATGGCTGGCGGGAAGGACGCGGCGACAACTGGGACGGTATGACCGGCACTGCGGGTATCCATAGACTCAACGAACTTCACGCCGTCGGCTGACACAGGGCTTATTACTCAAGAACTCGACAACTTGACATCCAAACCGATTTAACCACGCACGTCCCATCCGGACGGCGGGCTACGGCCCAAGGGGCTCCTTCTGGAGCCCTTTTTAATGCACGGGATTCGCGGATTTGAGCTGAAAACACTGGTGTGGCGAGGGGAGTTATCCCCTCGCCACAAATGGACCTCACCAACCTGAGGAATCACCCCAACGCCGCAATCGCATCCACCGACTCTCGAATCAGCGCCGGCCCCTTGTAGATGAAACCCGAATAAACCTGCACCAGGCTTGCCCCAGCGGTGATTTTCTCGGCGGCATGCCGGCCTTCGGTGATCCCGCCCGCCGCAATGATCGGCAAGCGTCCCGCCAGTTCACCCGCCAGGATTTTCACGGTATGGGTGCTCTTGTCACGCACCGGCGCACCAGACAAACCGCCCGCCTCGTCACCGTGTTCCAGCCCTTCGACGCCTTCGCGTCCCAGGGTGGTATTGGTGGCAATCACCGCGTCCATGCCGGTCTCGATCAGGGCCTGGGCCACTTGGACGGTTTCCTCGTCGCTCATGTCCGGGGCGATCTTGATGGCCAACGGAACATGCCGGCCATGGATAACCGCCAGCTCCGCGCGGCGCCGGGCCAGGTCGGCGAGCAATTGCTTGAGGGAGTCACCAAATTGCAGGCTACGCAGCCCCGGAGTGTTCGGGGAGCTGACATTTACGGTGACATAGCTGGCATGGGCATAGACCTTGTCCAGGCAGATCAGATAGTCGTCGACGGCGCGCTCCACCGGGGTGTCGAAATTCTTGCCGATGTTGATGCCCAGCACGCCCTTGTACTTGGCCGCCGCGACACGGGCCAGCAGGTGATCGACGCCCAGGTTGTTGAAGCCCATGCGATTGATGATCGCCTCGGCCTGAGGCAGACGGAACAATCGTGGCTTCGGGTTGCCCGGCTGTGGCCGCGGCGTCACGGTGCCGATCTCGACGAAGCCGAAACCCAGTTGCGCAAAGCCGTCGATGGCGGCGCCATTCTTGTCCAGGCCCGCCGCCAATCCGACCGGGTTGGGAAATTCCAGGCCCATGACCGTCACCGGCAGTTTCGCCGCAGCCTTGCACAGCAGACCGTTGAGGCCCAAGCGCCCGCCCGCGCCGATCAGGTCCAGGGACAGGTCGTGGGAGGTTTCCGGGGAGAGTTTGAACAGCAGTTCACGGGCCAGGGTGTACATGGGCGGCTTTGACTCGGGCGACGAAATGAGGCCGCGATTATAGCCGCGCAACGGCGTCGCAAGCGAGGCGCTCGCACAAAACCGCAGCGCTGGCATATGCCTTGCACCTTTTTGGTCATCAGCGCCCCATGCCAACGACGGAATGAGTGCCGCACTGTTTCAAAGGACAACGGCGTCGGCGTCCGGCCTTCCTTGGCCCGGACACGGCGCTTTTTGATGTGGAAGGTGATATCGATGAATGAAGTTCCAGCCACGCCCCTGGCCTGGGTCAATGGCAGCGATGCCCCGGAAAAAAGCGCGATCAATCTTGGCTTCATGGCCCTGAGCGACTGCGCCCCGGTGGTGGTGGCCGCCACCCAAGGCTTCGCCCAACCCTACGGCCTGACCTTGAACCTCAAGCGCCAGGCGTCCTGGGCTAACCTGCGGGACAAGCTGGTCAGTGGCGAAATCGACGCAGCCCACAGCCTGTACGGCCTGATCTATGCCGTGCACCTGGGTATCGGCGGCGTCGCGCCCACCGACATGGCCGTGCTGATGGGGCTGAACCAGAACGGCCAGAGCATCAACCTGTCCCACGGCCTCCAGGCCCAAGGCGTGACCAGTCCTGAGGCACTGGAACAGCACGTGCACCAAACTCGCCCGAAACTGACGTTCGCCCAGACGTTCCCCACCGGCACCCACGCCATGTGGCTCTACTACTGGCTCGCGGCCCAGGGCATTCATCCTTTATCGGACGTCGACAGCGTCGTGGTGCCGCCGCCGCAAATGGTCGCGCACTTGCAGGCTGGTCGTATCGACGGTTTTTGCGTGGGCGAACCCTGGTGCGCCAGCGCGGTGAAGCAGAACCTTGGTTTTACCCTGGCGACCACCCAGACGATCTGGCCCGATCACCCGGAGAAAGTCCTCGGCTGCACCCGCGCTTTCGTCGAGCAATACCCCAATACCGCCCGGGCATTGGTCATGGCGATCCTTGAAGCCAGCCGTTTCATCGAGCAAAGCGTCGAGAACCGTCGCAGTACCGCGCAATTGCTCAGCGCGCCCGAATACCTCGATGCGCCGCTGGATTGCATCGAGCCGCGCCTGCTGGGCATCTACGCCGACGGCCTGGGCAACAGCTGGCAGGATCCCCATGCCATGCGCTTCCACGGAGGCGGCGAGGTGAACCTGCCATACTTGTCCGACGGCATGTGGTTCATGACACAGTTCCGCCGCTGGGGCCTGCTGCGCGAAGACCCGGACTACCTGGCCGTCGCGCGCCAGGTCCAGCAACTCGAGCTGTACCGTGAAGCCGCTGCGACACTGGGCATGACGCCCCCAGGCCAGGACATGCGCAGCAGCCAACTGATCGACGGCACCACCTGGGACGGCACGGACCCGGCCGGGTACGCCCGCAGCTTCAAACTGCACGCCTTGAGCGATGCGGCTCCCCTTCTCGCCAGCCGCTGACAGGAGCCACGATTATGCTGCGTATCCTGCTGATCAACGACACCGCGAAAAAAGTCGGCCGCCTTAGAGCGGCCTTGATTGAGGCCGGCTTCGAAGTGATCGACGAATCCGGCCTGACCATTGACCTGCCAGCGCGCGTCGAAACGGTGCGTCCGGACGTGATCCTGATCGATACCGAGTCACCCGGACGCGATGTGATGGAGCAAGTAGTGCTGGTCAGTCGCGACCAGCCGCGACCGATCGTCATGTTTACCGACGAGCACGATCCGGATGTGATGCGCCAGGCCATCAAGTCGGGTGTGAGTGCCTACATCGTCGAAGGCATCCACGCGGCGCGCCTGCAACCGATCCTCGATGTCGCCATGGCGCGCTTCGAAAGCGACCAGGCCCTGCGCGCCCAATTGCTGGCCCGCGACCAGCAACTGGCTGAACGCAAGCGCATCGAACTGGCCAAGGGCATGCTGATGAAAATGAAAGAGTGCAACGAGGAACAGGCCTACACGCTGATGCGCCGCCAGGCCATGAGCCGCCAGCAGAAGCTGATCCAGGTGGCGGAGCAGATCATTGCGATGAATGAATTGCTTGGCTGAAAGCCTTGTAGTGCCTGGCCTGCCCCATTCGCGAGCAGGCTCGCTCCCACAGAATCGGTGAACGCCTCAAATCCCCATGTGGGAGCGAGCCTGCTCGCGATAGCCATCCCCCTCCCTCGGGTTGGCACAGATCTCGCTTAAGCAACCCCACAGGTAACCAACGGCGGTTGCCCCACCTACGACAAAGACGTCGCACACCCTCTCGCCTCTCAGGCAATCCGGGTTGCGGCGTTTTTTTGTTTTGGTCCCGCGGGACCGGTGGTGCGACCACAGGCGGCGCACTGCTCAAAGCACTGACTCATTTCTCGAGACTTTTACAGCTGAGGTGCGCGATGAATTCAAGCTTCTGGAAATCCGGCCACACCCCGACATTGTTCGCGGCCTTCCTCTATTTCGACCTGAGCTTCATGGTCTGGTACCTGCTTGGCCCGTTGGCGGTGCAGATCTCTGCCGACCTGCACCTGACCACGCAACAGCGCGGCCTGATGGTCGCCACCCCGATCCTCGCCGGTGCCGTACTGCGCCTGTTCATGGGTCTGCTGGCCGACCGGATTTCGCCGAAGACCGCCGGCATGGTCGGTCAGGTGATCGTCATTGGTGCGCTGTTCTGCGCCTGGAAACTGGGCATCCACAGCTACGAGCAAGCGCTGCTGCTAGGCCTGTTCCTCGGTGTGGCCGGCGCTTCGTTCGCCGTGGCCCTGCCGCTGGCGTCCCAGTGGTATCCGCCGCAGCACCAAGGCAAGGCCATGGGCATCGCCGGGGCCGGCAACTCGGGCACCGTGCTCGCAGCATTGATCGCACCGGTCATGGCCGTGGCCTTCGGCTGGACCAACGTGTTCGGCTTCGCGCTGATCCCGCTGGTGCTGACCCTTGTCCTCTTCGCCTGGCTGGCCAAGAACGCCCCCGAGCGCCCCAAGGCCAAATCCATGGCCGACTACCTCAAGGCCCTGGGCGACCGGGACAGCTGGTGGTTCATGTTTTTCTATAGCGTGACCTTCGGCGGCTTCATCGGCCTGGCCAGCGCCCTGCCCGGCTACTTCAACGACCAATATGGCCTGAGCCCGGTCACGGCCGGCTACTACACCGCCGCCTGCGTCTTTGGTGGCAGCCTCATGCGCCCATTGGGCGGCGCCCTGGCGGACCGCTTCGGCGGCATCCGCACCTTGCTCGGCATGTACACCGTCGCGGCCGTCTGCATCGCCGCGGTGGGGTTCAACCTGCCAAGTTCCTACGCGGCATTGGCTTTGTTCGTCTGCACCATGCTTGGCCTGGGTGCGGGCAACGGCGCGGTGTTCCAACTGGTGCCACAACGTTTCCGTCGGGAAATCGGCGTGATGACCGGGCTGATCGGCATGGCCGGCGGCATCGGCGGCTTCGCCCTCGCGGCGGGCATGGGCGCGATCAAGCAGAGCACCGGCAGCTACCAGTTGGCGTTGTGGTTGTTCGCCAGCCTTGGTGTCCTGGCCTGGTTCGGCCTGCACGGCGTCAAGCGTCGCTGGAGAACTACTTGGGGTTCGGCCGCCGTCACCGCTGCTCGGGTCTGACCGCCCATCATGAGCCTGCAATTGAGTTTTGCCGAAGCCAGTGCCATCGGCCCACGGGAGGAGAACCAGGACGCCCTGCGCCTGGTGACCCCTGCCCCGGCCTTGGCCGCCAGCAAGGGTTACCTGTTCGCCATCGCCGACGGTGTGAGCCAATGCGCCGATGGCGGGTTGGCGGCGCGCTCTACTTTGCAGGCACTGGCGCTGGACTACTACGCCACGCCGCAAACCTGGGGCGTGGCCCAGGCACTGGACCGGCTGCTGTCGGCGCAGAACCGCTGGCTGCAGGCCAACGGTGGCGGGCAGCCGCTGCTCACCACCGTCAGTGCCCTGGTGCTGCGGGGCCGGCGCTTCACCCTCGCCCATGTCGGCGATTGCCGGGTCTACCGCTGGCACGCCGACCACCTGCAACGGGTCAGCGAAGACCATGTCTGGGAACAACAGGGCATGCAGCATGTGCTCAAGCGCGCCCTGGGGTTGGATCAGCACCTGATCCTCGATTTCCTGGACGGTGAGCTACGCGAAGACGAAACCTTCGTGCTGCTCAGCGACGGTGTCTGGGCGGTACTCGGGGACACGGCCATCGCCGGCATCCTGCGCGACCAGCCGGACCTCAATCTCGCCGCGCAGACGCTGGTCAACGCCGCGCATCTGGCCGGTAGCCAGGACAACGCCAGCGCGCTGCTGGTGCGGGTCGATGCGGTGGGCGAAGCGAGCATCGGCGACGCGTTGATCCAATTGCAGCAGTGGCCCCTGCCACCTGCGCTGAAGGCGGGCCAAGTGTTCGAGGGCTGGCAGATCGAAGGCGCGCTCGGCCAGAGCCAGCAGTCGTTGCTCTACCGGGTACGCGATGGCCAGGGCCAACCCTGGCTGCTGAAAACCTTGCCCGGGCAGTTACGGGACGACACCCGGGCCGGCCAGGCGCTGCTATCGGAAGAATGGTTTCTCAAGCGGGTCGCGGGCAGGCAATTTCCGGAGGTGCATGGCGTGCCTCAGCGCCAGCATCTGTACTACGTGATGCGCGAATACCCGGGCGCGACCCTGGCCGAGCTGTTCAACCAGGGCGGTCCGCTGTCGCTGGCCCAATGGCAAGACCTGGCGCAGCGGTTGGTGCGAGCGGTGGGTCTGCTGCATCGAAGGCAGATCTACCACCGCGACATCAAGCCGGAAAACCTGCACCTGGGAGACGATGGCGAATTGCGCCTGCTGGATTTTGGCCTCGCGTACTGCCCCGGCCTGTCCGAGGACCAGGCCAACGTGCTGCCCGGAACGCCCAGCTACATTGCCCCGGAAGCCTTCGGCGGCAACGCCCCTACGGCGCAACAGGATTTGTATGCGGTCGGCGTGACCTTGTATTTCCTGCTGACGGGGCACTATCCCTACGGCGAAATCGAAGCCTTCCAGCGCCCGCGCTTTGGCGTGCCGATCAACGCCAGCCGCTATCGACCGGACCTTGCCGAATGGCTTGGACAAAGCCTGGAACGGGCCGTGGCGGCAGACCCCGCGCAGCGCTTTGAAACAGCCGAGGAATGGCTGTTGGTTCTGGAACAGGGCGAGCGGCGCAGCATGAGCGTAAGGCCCAGGCCTTTGCTCGAGAGGGAGCCGCTGAAGGTCTGGCGGACGTTGGCGCTGGTGTCGTTGGTGGTGAATGTGGTGCTGTTGTTCCTGGTGTTTAACAGCTGAAATCCGGTCGCCCCCCATCGCGAGCAAGCTCGCTCCCACACTGGATCCTCAGTGGAAACAAAACCTGTGGGAGCGAGCTTGCTCGCGATGGCGGCCTGTCTACCACTACAAAGCTATCGGCCCCACGCTCCATTACCGAGCAACACGCTTTGATTCGGTGCAATAAATTCCCCTCGGTTTCACCCGACCCGCCGATCACCCAACAAATCCGCGTTCCCGAAGCACTTGGCACAACCACTGCATAACCTCTCTCACCATACATAAAGCAACGCTTCCAACGATGAAGGCGGTGCTTCCCGAGAGAACGGGACCAGGACAAAGGCGTCCTCGCTAGCTGTGCTAGCGGGACGCCTTTTTTTGTTTTCGAAAAATTGTCGAGCCAGCCTGACCGCCGTGATGAAACAGGCCTGAGCCTGCGGAGAACCCTGATGAAAAAACTCAAACTGGTAATGATCGGCAACGGCATGGCCGGGGTTCGAACCCTCGAGGAACTGCTCAAGTTGAGCAATGAGCTCTACGACATCACGGTGTTCGGCGCCGAGCCCCACGCCAACTACAACCGCATCCTGCTCTCACCCGTGCTCGCCGGGGAACAGACGTTCGAAGAAATCGTGCTCAACGACCTGAACTGGTATCAGGAAAACAACATCAAGCTGTTGCTCAACCGCAAGGTAGTAGAGATCGACCGGGTCAAGCGCCGGGTCATCGCCGAAGACGGCAGCGAAGCCGAATACGACCGCTTGCTCATCGCCACCGGTTCCACGCCGTTCATCCTGCCGATCCCCGGCAACACCCTCAATGGCGTGATCGGCTACCGCGACATCGCCGACACCCAGGCGATGATCGACACCGCCAAGACCCATAAACACGCTGTGGTGATCGGTGGCGGCCTGCTGGGCCTGGAAGCCGCCAACGGCCTGAAGCTGCGCGGCATGGACGTGACCGTCGTGCACATCGGCGAATGGCTGCTGGAACGGCAATTGGACAAGACCAGCGGCCAACTGCTGCAAACCGCCCTGGAAAGCCGTGGCCTGAAATTCCGTCTCAGCGAACAGACCCAGGCCCTGCATGACGCCGGCAATGGCCGTGTCGGCTCGGTACAGTTCAAGAACGGCGACGTCATTCCCGCCGACCTGGTGGTAATGGCCGCTGGCATCCGTCCCAACACCGAGCTGGCGGAAAAATCCGGCATCCCGTGCAACCGCGGGATCCTGGTCAACGACACGATGCAGACCTACGACCCACGCGTTTACGCCATCGGCGAATGCGCCAGCCACCGTGGCACCGCCTATGGCCTGGTGGCGCCGTTGTTCGAACAGGCAAAAGTCTGCGCCAACCACCTCGCGCAACTGGGTTTCGCCACTTACAAGGGGTCAGTCACGTCAACCAAGCTGAAAGTCACCGGCATCGACCTGTTCTCCGCCGGCGACTTCATGGGCGGCGAAGGCACCGAGACCATCACCCTTTCCGACCCGATCGGCGGCGTCTACAAAAAGCTGGTGATCAAGGATGACGTGCTGGTCGGTGCCTGTCTGTACGGCGATACGGCGGATGGCGGCTGGTATTTCCGCCAGATCCGTGAGAATCACGCCATCAGCGAGATCCGCGACCACCTCATGTTCGGCGAAAACGCACTTGGCGATGTAGGCCATCAGGGCCAGGACAAAGCCATGAGCATGGCCGACACTGCCGAAGTCTGCGGCTGCAACGGCGTGTGCAAGGGCACCATCGTCAAGGCGATCCAGGAACACGGGCTGTTCAGCGTCGATGACGTGAAGAAACACACCAAGGCCGCCAGTTCCTGCGGCTCCTGCGCCGGCCTGGTGGAGCAGATCCTGATCAACACCGTGGGCGGCGCGGCTGACGTCAAGCCCAAAAGCGAGAAAGCCATCTGCGGCTGCAGCGACCTCAACCACGGCCAGATTCGCCAGGCGATCCGCGACCAGCACCTGCTGACCATCGCCGGAACCATGAGCTACCTGAACTGGCGCACCCCGAACGGCTGCGCCACCTGCCGACCTGCGCTGAACTATTACCTGATTTCCACCTGGCCCGGCGAAGCCCAGGACGACCCGCAGTCGCGCCTGATCAACGAACGCGCCCACGCCAATATCCAGAAAGACGGTACCTACTCCGTAGTGCCGCGGATGTGGGGCGGCGTGACCAACCCGTCCGAGCTGCGGCGTATTGCCGATGTCGCCGACAAGTACAACGTGCCCATGGTCAAGGTCACTGGCGGTCAGCGCATCGACTTGCTGGGCATCAAGAAGCAAGACCTGCCCGGCGTGTGGAAAGACCTCGATATGCCGTCCGGCCATGCCTACGGCAAATCCATCCGCACGGTGAAGACCTGCGTGGGCAGTGAGTTCTGCCGCTTCGGCACGCAGAACTCCACCCAGCTTGGCATCGAGCTGGAACATGACTTGTTCAATATGTGGTCGCCGCACAAAGTGAAGCTGGCTGTCTCCGGTTGCCCTCGCAACTGCTCGGAAGCAGGCATCAAGGACGTAGGCATTATCGGCGTCGATTCCGGCTGGGAGATGTACATCGGCGGCAACGGCGGGATCAAGACCGAGGTCGCCGAGTTTTTCGTCAAGCTCAAGACCGCCGAAGAAGTACGCGAATACAACGGTGCTTTTCTTCAGCTGTACCGCGAGGAAGCCTTTTACCTCGAACGCACCGTGCACTACATGCAGCGGGTCGGCATGGAGCACATCAAGAAAGCGGTATTGGAAGACCCGGAGCGGCGCAAGGCCCTCAACGAACGTCTGAAGTTTTCCCTGTCCCTGGAACAGGACCCTTGGAAACAGCGGCTGGAACAGCCTCAACTGAAAAAAGAGTTCGAGGCCATCCCCGTGAAAAACCTGGAGGTGCCGGCATGAACTGGCTGGATATCTGCGCGTTGGACGAAATCAACGCCCTGGGCTCACGCATCATCCAGGGGCCGAAGGGCGATATCGCGATTTTTCGTACCAGCGACGATGAAGTTTTCGCACTCGACGACCGCTGCCCGCACAAGGGCGGCCCATTGTCCCAAGGCCTGATCTACGGCAAGCGCGTGGCCTGCCCGCTGCACAACTGGCAGATCGACCTGGAAACCGGCCTGGCCCAAGCCCCGGACGTGGGTTGCGCCCACCACCATGCGGCCCGGGTAGAGAACGGCCGGGTCATGCTGGCCCTGCGGGAAGCAAGCTCATGAGCCGCCAGACCACAGCCTCGACCTGCTGTTATTGCGGGGTCGGTTGCGGCGTGTTGATCGAGCATGACGGCGAGCGGATCCTCGGCGTCAGTGGCGATCCTGCCCATCCGGCCAACTTCGGCAAACTGTGCAGCAAGGGCTCGACGCTGCACCTGACCGGCGACCTCGCCGCCCGCGCGCTCTACCCCGAGCTGCGCCTGGGCAAAGGCCTGGCCCGGGCCCGCACCGACTGGGACAGTGCCCTGGATCACGCTGCCAGTATTTTCGCCGAGGCCATCGCCGAGCACGGCCCCGACAGCGTGGCCTTCTACATCTCCGGTCAATTGCTCACCGAGGATTACTACGCCTTCAACAAACTCGCCCGGGCTCTGGTGGGCACCAACAATATCGACAGCAACTCGCGGCTGTGCATGTCCTCCGCCGTGGTGGGCTACAAGCGAAGCCTCGGCGCCGACGCCCCGCCTTGCAGCTACGAGGACCTGGAACTGAGCGACTGCGTGATGATCGTCGGCAGTAACATGGCCTACGCCCACCCGATCCTGTTTCGTCGCCTCGAAGAAGCCAAATCCCGCCGGCCAGAGATGAAAATCATCGTCATCGACCCCCGGCGCACCGACACCTGCGACCTGGCGGACCTGCACCTGGCGATCCTGCCGGGCACCGACGTCGCATTGTTCCATGGGATTTTGCACCTGCTGTTGTGGGAAGACTGGATTGATCGCAGTTTCATCAAGGCACACACCGAAGGCCTCGCGGACCTGAAGAACCTGGTACGCGACTACACGCCCGCCATGGTCGCCCAGCTGTGCGGTATCAGTGTCGGGCAACTGCACCAATGCGCCGAATGGGTCGGCACCTCGCCCAGTTTCCTGTCGTTGTGGTGCATGGGCCTGAACCAGTCCACCGCCGGCAGCGCCAAAAACAGCGCACTGATCAACCTGCACCTGGCCACCGGACAGATCGGCCGTCCGGGCGCGGGCCCGTTTTCCTTGACCGGCCAGCCCAACGCCATGGGCGGCCGCGAAACGGGCAGTCTGTCCAACCTGCTGCCCGGTCATCGCGAAGTAGCCAACCCGGAACATCGCGCTGAAGTAGCCGATTACTGGGGCGTCGATCAGTTACCCGCAACCCCAGGCCTCAGCGCCATCGAGCTGTTCGAGCAGGTGCGCAACGGCAAGATCAAGGCTTTGTGGATCGCCTGCACCAACCCGGCCCAATCGATGCCTGACCAGGCCGCCATACGCGAAGCCCTGCAAGCCTGCCCATTCGTGGTATTGCAGGAGGCTTTCCGCACCACCGAGACCGCCACCTTCGCCGACCTGCTGCTGCCAGCGGCCAGTTGGGGTGAGAAAGAAGGCTCGGTCACCAACTCCGAACGGCGCATTTCACACGTTCGCCGGGCAATAAACGCCCCGGGTGAAGCACGTCCGGACTGGGCCATCACCGTGGATTTCGCACAGCGTCTGGAAAAACGCCTGCGCCCGGCTCCCTCCAGCCTGTTCGGCTTCGAAACCCCGGCCCAACTGTTCGATGAATACAAGCAACTGACCCGTGGTCGCGACCTGGACCTGTCCGGTATCAGCCACGCGCTGATCGATCAGCTTGGCCCCCAGCAATGGCCGTTCCGCGAAGGCGCTACGGTCGGCACCGCCCGTTTATACGTAGACGGCGTGTTTCCTACGGAAAGCGGCCGGGCTCGGTTTGTAGCCGACCCCTATCGCGCCGCCAAGGAATTGCGTGACGCGCGCTATCCGTTGACCCTGAACACCGGCCGCTTGCGTGACCAGTGGCACGGCATGAGCCGCACCGGCACCGCCGCGCAATTGTTTGGCCATGTCAACGAAGCGGTGCTCAGCCTGCATCCCGACGAGCTGCTTCGCCATCGCCTGCAAGCGGGCGACCTGGTCAGCCTCAAAAGCCGTCGCGGCAGCCTGATCGTGGCGGTGGACAGCGACGAAAGCGTGCGCCCCGGACAGGCATTCCTGCCCATGCACTGGGGCGACCGGTTTCTCAAGGGCGGGGTCAACGTCCTGACTCAACCGGCGTTCGACCCTTTGTCGAAGCAGCCGGAGCTCAAGCACAGCGGCGTGCGCCTGGAACCGGTGAACCTGCCATGGCAGCTTTTCGCCTTGGTCGAAGGCAATGTTCAACAGCATCTGGAGACTTTGCGTCCTCTGTGTGAGGCGTTTGCCTACGTCAGCCTTAGCCTTACCGGACGTGAACGTCCCGCATTGCTGATTCGCGCCGCCAGCGCCGCTGCGCCCGAACCGCAACTGCTCCAGGCGATCGACGAGCAACTCGGCCTTATCGACGGGCCCGTCTTGGCCTATGACGATCCGCGCCGCTCCATTGGCAAGCGGGTGCGGATCGAAAACGGCCGCATCACCGCCATTCGGCTGGCCGGAGAAACCCTGGCTCGCCATTGGCTGCAGAACCTGTGGCTCGAAGGTCGCGCCGACGAGCAACTGCGGCGCTGGCTGCTGGCCCCCTTGAGCGCGCCACCGGGCAACACCGGTGCCGCCATGGGCGGCGGGAAAACCCTGTGCAATTGCATGAATGTCAGCCAGCGCGCCGTTTGCGCGGGTATCGAGCGCGGCCTGGATTTGCAGGGCCTGAAAAAAGAACTGGGTTGCGGCACACAGTGCGGTTCCTGCGTACCGGAAATCAAACGCCTGCTGTTTGCCAACGCGCAACCGCTGGCGGCTATCTCGTGAGGAAAACACTATGAACGCAAAAGTCTGGCTGGTAGGTGCGGGTCCTGGCGACCCTGAATTGCTGACCCTCAAAGCCGTGCGCGCCATGGGCGAAGCCGACGTCGTGTTGATCGATGACCTGGTCAACGAGGCAGTGCTGGAACATTGTCCGGGCGCGCGCATCATCGCCGTGGGCAAGCGCGGCGGTTGCCGCTCCACGCCACAAGCGTTCATTCATCGACTGATGCTGCGTTATGCCCGCCAAGGCAAATGCGTGGTACGACTCAAGGGCGGCGACCCGTGCGTTTTCGGCCGGGGCGGCGAAGAAGCGCAGTGGCTGCGCGAACACGGGGTCGAGGTGGAACTGGTCAATGGCATCACGGCGGGTCTTGCCGGAGCCACCCAATGCGATATTCCACTGACCTTACGCGGCGTTGCCCGTGGCGTGACGCTGGTCACCGCCCATACCCAGGACGGCAGCAGCCTGAACTGGCAAGCCCTGGCCCAGGGCGGGACGACCCTTGTGGTGTATATGGGGGTGGCGAAACTGAGCGAGATCCGTGAGCAATTGCTGGCGGGCGGTATGGCGGCGAATACACCGGTCGCCATGATTGAAAACGCCTCCCTGCCCCACCAGCGCGACTGCCGCAGCGACCTGGCATCGATGGAAACCGACGCCAGCGCGTTTCAACTCAAGAGTCCGGCGATCCTGGTGATTGGTGCGGTGGCGGCTGCCGCTGAGCTTGCCACCTCCCCGCCTGCCTGGGCCCAGGTTTGCGCCCTCTAACAGACAAACCAAAACCTGTGGGAGCGAGCTTGCTCGCGATGGCGGTGGTTAAGTCGCACATACATTGACTGACACACTGCCATCGCGAGCAAGCTCGCTCCCACAGTTTTTGCACAAGCCGTCCCATTAAATCCCAGACAAAGAAAAACCCGGCCTAAGCCGGGTTTTTCTAGTGCTGTGGGCTAATTACTTAGCTTGAGCTTCAACCTGCGCTTCTACGCGACGGTTGACTGCACGACCAGCGTCAGTGGCGTTGTCGGCAACTGGGCGGGATTCGCCGTAGCCAACAGACTGAACGCGGGACGATTCAACACCGTACTGGTTGGTCAGAACTTGCTTAACGGCGTTTGCACGACGCTCAGACAGTTTCTGGTTGTAAGCGTCAGGACCGACGGAGTCAGTGTGACCTTCAACAGTGGTGCTGGTGGATGGGTACTGCTTCATGAAATCAGCCAGGTTCTTGATGTCGCCATAGCTGTTTTCTTTAACGACCGACTTGTCGAAGTCGAACTTGACGTCCAGCTCAACACGTACGACTTCAGCAACAGCTGGGCAGCCATCAGCGTCAACGGTTACGTTGGCTGGGGTGTCAGGGCACTTGTCGACGTTGTCGCACACGCCATCGTTGTCGCTGTCGGAGCAGACTTCAGCAGGTGCTGGAACTGGAGCAGCAGCTGGCTTGGAGCCGCCACCGAAGTTCACACCGATACCGACGCTAGGAGCCCACTCGGTGTCGCCCTGGTCGATGTTGTACTGAGCTTCAACGCCAGCACGGGCGTAGAAGTTGTCGGTGAAATACAGCTTGGCGCCGCCACCAACGTTGGCGAAGGTAGAACGGTTACGACCGTTGCTGCCATTCTGGTCGATGCTCTGGTCGGAGAAACCGGCCGAAACGTAAGGACGCAGCATGTCGCCTGGGTTGTTGAAGTGGTACAGAGCGTCCAGAGCGGTGTTCGCGCCCTTGACGTTGGTGCCATCGTCGGTACGTGCGTTGTGCACTTCGTCGTAGGCCAGACGCAGTTCAACGTCGTCGGTCAGGAAGTAACCAACCGAACCGCCGAACAGGTTGCCGTTGTTCTTGAAATCACGAGCGCTGTCGAACATTTCTTTCTTGGCGAAGCCTTCGATTTCAACTGCGCCTTGGCCTTGTGCCAGAGCGCCGAACGAAGTGGCAGCAATCAAAGAACCAATGGCAAAGCCCAAGGTGTTTTTCAGTTTCATCCGTTAAATCCCCATCTGGTGATTGTGAAGCAGTCCCGCAAACCGGGGGACAACTCGGCGGCAAGTCTATCAGAACTTGCCTACACGTAAGAGATATTTGCGCTGAACTAAGTTTCAGCTATGCCCGCAAATTTCTCACGCAGCTTATCGAGCGCGCGCTTATAACGCATTTTTGTCGCGCTCAGACCCATGTGCATTATGTCTGCGATCTCCTGGAATTCCAGTTCTGCGACAAATCGTAGCACCAGAATTTCCCTGTCGATCGGGTTCACATAAACCAGCCAGCGATCGAGTCCACCCTTTTCCTCGGGCTTGGGCGCCTTTTCCTCGGACGCTTCCTCGAGAGGGTCAAGGCTCAACGCGTCCATCAACCGACGCTTTCGCCGCTCCTTGCGATACTGTGTGATGCATTCGTTGTAGGTGATGCTATATAGCCACGTCTTGAACTTCGATTTCCCCTCGAAGTTCTTCAAGCCGTACAGCACCTTCAACATCACCTCCTGACAGACATCATCAGCATCACGATCGTTCCCAAGATATCTTGCACAAACGTTAAATAATGTTCGCTGGTAACGGCGCATCAACTCTTCGTATGCGCGTGTGACGTGAAACAGCTCCGAATGCGCGCGCGCGACCAACTCCTCATCGGAGAGATCACGGGGGTCGTAGCGCGTGGATAGCGATTGGGGTTTGTTCAAAACAAGTCGGGCCGACAGTCTAGGTCAATGTGCGCCGCAGCCTGCGGTACCAGGCATTTTGCGGCGGCATACATTAGCAGGATTTGCCGGGTTAGCGGCTACTCACATGCTGTTCCAGCAGAATCCGATTGGACAGCGACACCAGCTCGCCTTCCTCGGTCAGCAATGTGGTCTTCACCGTGCCGATCTCTTCGATCTGGCCTTCGACCTCTCCAACACGCACTTGTTGCCCAACCTCGTAGAGCTCACGCACATAGATTCCCGCAAGAATCTGACCGGCGATTTCCCGGCTTCCCAACCCCATGGCCAGCGCAACCGCCAGACCAACGGTAATCAAGACAATCACAATCACATGGTTGAGCAGGTCAGTCTTGACCTCCAACTGGCTGATCGCGACCGAAATACTGATGATGATCACCAGGCCCTGGGCAATCCGTCCAAGTCCCGAAGCATAATCGAGCCCGACACCTTCGGCGGCGCCGCGCACCAGGCCGTTGGCCAATTGCGCCAGCAACACGCCCACCAGCAACACCAAGGCAGCGCCGAACACCTTCGGCAAATACAGCGCCAGCATGTCCAGGGTCGCTGAAACGCGCTCCAGGCCCAGGGACTCAGCCGCGGAAACCAGGAATATAAGCAGCACGAACCAATAGACGATCTTGCCCACCAAGGTCGAGATCGGAACCTGGATGCCGCCACGGGACAAGAGCTTGGTCAGGCCGGTGCCGCCCATCAGGCGATCGAGGCCCAATTTGGCGAGCAGCTTGGACAGCAACGTGTCCAGCAGCTTGGCCACGACAAAACCCAACAACAGCACCACCAGGGCGCCGAAGAGATTGGGAATAAAGTTAGCTATCTTGGTCCACAACGCAGTCATTGCCGTGACGAGGCTCTGGGTCCAGAGATCAAGTTCCATATTCAGTCAGCCTTATCAGCGGTGCGAGTAACAGGTTTGCGACGGGAAACCGGCGAGACGTGGGCCGACCCGTTGTTCAGGGCGATCATCAGCGCTGGCACCCAACGGCCCAGCAGGCTGAACAGATCGCCGGCGCCCACCTGGCGGTTGGCGGTTTTGAGTACACGGCCCAGGCATGCATCGTCGTCCCGGCTGGACGGCGAGGCCTTGAGCATGTCGCGCAGAGACTGTTCAAACGGATCGTGCATACGCACCTCTCGTGATGTCTGTGGAAGACGCGATCAGATTTCGTCGGGTCACATGAAACCCCATCACACCCAACGCAAACGGCGAAACAGCCACCATTGCCCCAGCGCAACGCAGACCATCAGCAGGCAAGCGACGAGGAAACCATAGGGGCTCTCGGAAAACGGAATGCCGCCGACATTGATGCCCAGCAGCCCCGTGAGGAAACTCATCGGCAGGAAGATCCCAGTGATGATGCCGAAGCGGTACATGGTGCGGTTCATGCGCACTGAAAGGCGCCGGTCCTCGGCCTCCAGTACCAGCCCCACGCGCTCGCGAGTCAGTTCCAGCTCTTCGAGATAGCGGGTCAGGCTGTTGTTCAATTCATTCCAGTAGTCACCGTCGTCCTCGACGAACCAGGGCAACTTGATTCGCGACATCTGGCCGAAAATATCCCGTTGCGGCGCCAGGAATCGCTTCAGCCCGGCAGCCCTTCGACGGATGTGCAAAATGGCATCGTGTTCAGGCGTATACCGTTCGTCGGTATCGAGCTTTTCTTCCTCGGTGTCGACGATTTCCGACAGGCACGTCACCAGGTCCTGCACCTTATTGGTCAGGTACTGCGCCATATAAAGGATGAGTTCCGAAGCTGTCCGGGGCCCCTTGCCCTCGGACAGCTCGGCCAGCAGCTCATCGGTGGCGCGCAAAGGGCGCAGCCGCAGGGAAATCACTCGCTGCGCCGCCGCAAAGATGCGCACCGACACCATGTCTTCCGGCTCGGCCCCCGGATTGAGGTTGATCCCACGCAAAAACAGCAGCAGTTCGGCGTTGGGCAGCGGCAGCAGTCGTGGACGGGTGTTCTCTTCAAGCAGCAGGTCGCAGTTGAATTCACTCAAACCACTGGATTTGCGCAGCCACGTATGGGTTTGCGGATGACTGCGGTCCCAATGCAGCCACAGGCTTTCATGGGCCTGCAGCTGCAGATCGTCAAGTTCGGTCCGGGCTATCGAACGCGCGCCACCTTTACCATCCAGCACCAGGGCATGCACCAGCCCCCATTGCGCGTTTTCTTCCTCGAACATCCTCATCCCTTATGGCTGCAACGCTTTATTCAGGCATCTTCAACGGGCTCGGCGAGACAATCACGCCGTTATTGTCCGCATAGACATATTCACCCGGACGGAACGTCACGCCAGCAAAGGTGACCGCCACATTGAGATCGCCGATGCCACGCTTGTCGGTCTTCATCGGATGGCTGGCCAGGGCCTGGACGCCGAGGTCGGTCTGGGCAATGACGTCGACGTCGCGGATGCAACCGTAGATCACCAACCCTTCCCAACCATTTTTCGCGGCCTTTTCCGCCAGCATGTCTCCCAGCAGCGCCCGACGCAGGGAACCGCCGCCGTCGACCACCAGCACCTTGCCGTCCCCCTTGAGCTCGACCTGTTCCTTGACCAGGGAATTGTCTTCGAAACACTTGATGGTCACTATCTCGCCACCAAAGGAATCGCGGCCGCCGAAATTGCTGAACATCGGTTCCACCACTTGCACGAGGTCTGGATAGGCATCGCACAGGTCAGGCGTGAGGTAATGGTTCATCGAACAACTCCTGTATGGGCTGGAACGTCGGGCTGAAGTGAACCGCTGTTTGTGACCGGAACAGCGGAACGCGTCATATCTTAGCCGCAAGCAGTCCAGAGCGAAATGCCCTCCTCAGAGCCTTCGCGTCAAACCGCCTCCGCCAGGTGGGGTTGATCCGCCGGCAACGGTCCGCGCTGATTCTCCAGCCACCGAGCCACCAATGGCCAGACCTCGGCCTGGGCGGCTTTACTGACGAGCATTTCGACGTGGCCGAAATCATCGCCGAAGCCTTGTTGGCGCCCAAGGCAGACAAATTGCTTGTGCTCGGAACCGATCTGCTCGAACAGTTTGCGGCATGCCCAGGTAGGATCCTGCTGATCGCCGGCGGCGCTCACCGCCAGCACCGGCACCTGCACGTCGGCCAGGCCCGCCCACCAGTTTTTCTCGGCATCGCCGAAACGCCCGAACAGGCCATACCAGCGCAGGCTCTCCAGGGCCAGGCCGATGGGCTCATCTTCTGGGCCGCGCTTGAGCCTTGAACCGGACAAATGGGCGAAACGCTTGAGGATGAAGCGCCCGCTCCATTCAACCGGGGGAATTTTCAGTGGCCAATAGGTACGGCTGACCTGTGTACCAAAAAATGCCGCCGATGCAACGGCAGGCGCGCCCAGGTAATGGCCGCCCAAGGCCGCTGCCAGGGTGATGCCGCCCAGCGAGTGACCGATCCAATGGGGCACCTGCCCGCTCTGCTCGCGCACGAAGGCGCCGATGGCCGGCAAGTCATACCGGGCGTAGTCGGCCACGCGGTTGTTGCGGTAGCCCTGGTTTCGTTGGGATAAGCCATGCCCGCGCATTTCGGGAATCCAGACATCGAACCCCAACCGCGCCAGGTGCGCCCCCAGCCCCAGCCCCTTGGGCGAATACCAGAAGCGACGGTTGGAAAAACTGCCGTGCAGCAGGATCACCGGGACACCCCGGGTTTCGCCGACATCGGCCATGCCCAGCCGGGTGACGGCCAGCTCGACGCTGTAGTCGGGGCTGTTACCGGGTTTCAAACGATAGACATCTTCGCTCAGATCGCCACGCCGCTCGGCGCTGATCAGGGCGACAGGAAATAGGTTGCTGCTGCTTTGCATGATCTTCTTGCACAAAAAAGGGCGGCTTCCAAATGGAGCCCGCCCTACTTCAAATCAAAAGGGGCCGGAAGACTGGCCGCCGGATACCACAAGGAATTACCCCGGCTTACATTACCGATCAGGCCCCTTCACTCGATCAGACCGCAGCCTGCCCCTCAGCCAGGAAGAACCAGGTTTCCAGTACCGAGTCCGGGTTCAACGAAACGCTTTCGATACCCTGCTCCATCAGCCACTTGGCCAGGTCCGGGTGGTCCGAAGGGCCCTGGCCGCAGATGCCGATGTACTTGCCGGCCTTGTTGCAGGCGGCGATAGCATTGGCCAGCAGCTTCTTGACCGCCGGGTTACGTTCGTCGAACAGGTGGGCGATGATCCCCGAATCGCGGTCCAGACCCAAGGTCAGTTGGGTCAGGTCGTTGGAGCCGATGGAGAAGCCGTCGAAGAACTCGAGGAATTCTTCGGCCAGGATCGCGTTGGACGGCAGTTCGCACATCATGATGACGCGCAGGCCATTCTGGCCACGGGCGAGGCCGTTTTCCGCCAACAGGTCGACCACTTGGCTCGCCTCGCCGAGGGTGCGCACGAACGGCACCATGATCTCGACGTTGGTCAGGCCCATCTCGTTACGCACGCGCTTGAGGGCACGGCATTCGAGTTCGAAGCAATCGCGGAACGATTCGCTGATGTAGCGCGACGCACCACGGAAGCCCAGCATCGGGTTCTCTTCTTCCGGCTCGTAGAGTTTGCCGCCGATCAGGTTGGCGTATTCGTTGGACTTGAAGTCCGACAGGCGCACGATGACTTTCTTCGGCCAGAACGCCGCCGCCAGGGTGCTGATGCCTTCCACGAGCTTCTCGACGTAAAAACCGACCGGGTCGTCGTAGCCGGCAATGCGCTTGTCGACGCTGTCCTTGATGTCCTGTGGCAGGCCGTCATAGTTCAGCAGTGCCTTGGGGTGCACGCCGATCATGCGGTTGATGATGAACTCCAGGCGGGCCAGGCCCACGCCGGCGTTCGGCAGCTGCGCGAAGTCGAAGGCACGGTCCGGGTTGCCGACGTTCATCATGATCTTGAACGGCAGCTCCGGCATGGCGTCCACGGAGTTCTTCTTGATGTCGAAGCCCAGCTCGCCTTCGAAGATGTAGCCGGTGTCGCCTTCGGCGCAGGAAACGGTCACGCCCTGGCCATCCTTGAGCAGCTCGGTGGCGTTGCCGCAACCGACCACGGCCGGAATGCCCAGCTCACGGGCGATGATCGCCGCGTGGCAAGTGCGTCCACCGCGGTTGGTGACAATGGCGCTGGCGCGCTTCATCACCGGTTCCCAGTCCGGATCGGTCATGTCGGAGACCAGCACGTCGCCGGCCTGGACCTTGTCCATCTCCGAGACGTCCTTGATGATCCGCACCTTGCCGGCGCCGATGCGCTGGCCGATTGCGCGGCCTTCCACCAGCACGGTGCCGGTTTCCTTGAGCAGGTAGCGCTCCATGACGTTGGCCTGGGTGCGGCTCTTCACGGTTTCCGGACGGGCCTGCACGATGTACAGCTTGCCGTCGTCGCCGTCCTTGGCCCACTCGATGTCCATCGGGCACTTGTAGTGCTTCTCGATGATCATCGCCTGCTTGGCCAGCTCGCTGACTTCGGCGTCGGTCAAGCAGAAGCGCGCGCGATCAGCCTTGTCGACATCGACGGTCTTGACCGAACGACCGGCCTTGGCTTCGTCGCCGTAGACCATCTTGATGGCCTTGCTGCCCAGGTTGCGGCGCAGGATGGCCGGACGACCGGCTTCCAGGGTGCCCTTGTGAACATAGAATTCATCGGGGTTCACCGCGCCTTGCACGACGGTTTCACCCAGGCCATAGGCACCGGTGATGAACACGACGTCACGAAAGCCCGACTCGGTGTCGAGGGTGAACATTACGCCGGCGGTGCCGGTTTCGGAGCGGACCATGCGCTGCACACCGGCGGACAGGGCGACCAGTTTGTGGTCGAAGCCCTGATGCACGCGGTAGGAAATGGCACGGTCGTTGAACAGGGAGGCGAAGACTTCCTTGGCGGCTCGGATGACGTTTTCCACGCCACGGATATTCAGGAAAGTCTCCTGCTGGCCGGCGAACGAGGCGTCCGGCAAGTCTTCGGCGGTGGCCGAGGAGCGTACGGCGACAGCGATGTCGGGGTTGCCTTCGGAGAGCTTGGCAAAAGCCGTGCGGATTTCGCTGTTCAGCTTCTCGGGAAACTCGGCTTCCATGATCCATTGGCGGATCTGGGCACCGGTCTTGGCCAGGGCATTGACGTCATCGACGTCCAGGGCGTCGAGCGCATCGTGGATCTGCTGGTTCAGGCCGCTCAGTTCCAGGAAGTCACGATAAGCCTGGGCGGTCGTGGCGAAGCCACCCGGCACCGATACTCCGGCGCCCGCGAGGTTACTGATCATCTCGCCCAGGGATGCGTTCTTGCCCCCCACATGCTCTACATCATGGACGCCGAGCTTATCGAGGGAAACTACGTACTCTACCAAGGTGATCTCTCCACTGACTGTGTTGGAAAAGCTCAAGGTACCGGCGGCTCCAGGGGAGCGCTCACCGGCGATATGGCCTGGACCTGGAAAATAAGTGAGAATGCGGGCCACGGGCGGCCGGCAAATCGCGCCTATCATATCCAAGAATCGTGACTAGCTCACTAGCTTAAGGCCCAAGGCGCAAATGAAACGATCTGCTTTCTTTATCTCCGACGGCACCGGCATCACGGCCGAAACGCTGGGCCAGAGCCTGTTGGCGCAGTTCGAAAACATTACCTTCACCAAGCTGACACGCCCCTACATAGACAGCGTCGACAAGGCGCGGGCCATGGTACAGCAAATCAATAAAGCCGCCGAAAACGACGGTTTTCGCCCGATTATCTTCGACACCATCGTCAATCAGGACATCCGTGAGATTCTCGCAACGTCCAATGGTTTCATGATCGACATTTTTTCCACGTTCCTGGCGCCCCTGGAACAGGAACTGAGCGAACATTCTTCCTATTCGGTCGGCAAGTCCCACTCCATTGGTCACAACTCCAACTACATGGAGCGGATCGAGGCGGTCAACTTTGCGCTGGACAACGATGACGGCGCCCGCACGCATTATTACGACAAGGCCGACCTGATCCTAGTGGGTGTGTCGCGGTGTGGTAAGACGCCGACGTGTCTGTACATGGCGATGCAGTTCGGCATCCGCGCGGCCAACTATCCGTTGACCGAAGACGACATGGAGCGCCTGCAACTGCCCAATGCGTTGCGCGCCCACCAGCACAAACTGTTCGGCCTGACCATCGACCCGGACCGCCTCACCGCGATCCGCAACGAACGCAAGCCCAACAGCCGCTATTCGAGCTACGCCCAGTGTGAGTTCGAAGTGCGCGAAGTGGAAAACCTGTTCCGGCGGGAGAACATTCCCCATATCAACTCCACGCATTTTTCCGTGGAAGAGATATCGGCGAAGATCCTGGTGGAGAAAGGCGTGGAGCGGCGGTTCAAATAAAACCCGCAACACCACAAAGCCCTGCGGGAGCGAGCCTGCTCGCGATAGCATCACCTTGGTCTGACTGAAAGACCCAGTTGCCTGCATCGCGAGCAGGCTCGCTTCCACATGTGTCCGCGGTCTACTGCGCTAAGGCCGCCTGCTCTTCCATCTTCTTGCGCAAACTCAACGGGCGCATGTCGGTCCAGACCTCTTCGATATACGCCAGGCATTCCTTCTTGAAGCCGCTTTTGCCGACCGTACGCCAGCCTTCCGGGATGGCTTTGTAGTCCGGCCAGATCGAATATTGTTCTTCGTGGTTGACCACGACCTGGAAGAGGATGTCCTCGCGATCGAATACTGAAGTCATGGTGTTTCTCCGTCATTGCTCAAGGTTCGCCGCGCCACGGGCGCAGCCAAGGTATGAAAGGAACGTACCGGGCCGAGGGAAAATTAGGCATCGGCCACGGCGGCTTCCAGGGCGCGCCGGAAAATGTCGGCGACCCGATCGATTTCCGTCGCCGTGATAATCAATGGCGGCAGGAACCGCACCACGCCGCCCTGTCGGCCGCCCAATTCCAGGATCAGCCCACGCTTGAGGCACTCGCGCTGCAAGCGTGGCGCCAGACGCGCATGCACCGGTGGGTGACCCTGGGTGTCCGGCACGCCCGCAGGGTCGACCAACTCGACGCCGAGCATCAGGCCGCGACCGCGAATATCGCCCATCTGCGGGAAATCCCGTTGCAGGATTAGCAAATGCTCGCTCAAGCGCTCGCCCATGGCGGTGGCGTGGGCCGGCAGGTCGTGTTCCACCAGATAACGCATCACAGCGCAACCGGCTGCCATGGCCATCTGGTTGCCCCGGAACGTGCCGGCATGGGCGCCCGGCGCCCAGGTGTCGAGCCAGTCGCGATACACCACGACCGCCAGCGGCAGGCTGCCGCCGATGGCCTTGGACAGCACGACCACGTCCGGGACGATTCCGGCATGCTCGAAGGCGAACATCTTGCCGGTCCGGCCGAAGCCACTCTGGATTTCATCGACAATCAACGCCACCCCGGCCTGCTCGGTGATCCGCCGCAAGCCACGCAGCCAGTCGAGGTCGGCCGGTACGACGCCGCCCTCGCCCTGCACCACTTCGACGATGACGGCCGCTGGCAATTGCACGCCGGCCTCCGGATCGTTCAGCAGGTTTTGCAGATAATGCAGGTTGGCCTTGACGCCTTCCGCGCCACCCAAACCGAACGGGCAGCGGTAATCGTAGGGATACGGCATGAACTGCACGCCGTTGCTGAGCAAGGCGCCCAAGGGCTTCTTCGGCCCCAGGCTGCCCATCAGGCTCAACGCACCCTGGCTCATTCCGTGATAGCCGCCCTGGAACGACAGCACCGTGCTACGCCCCGTCGCGGTACGTACCAGCTTGAGCGCCGCTTCCACGGCGTCGGTGCCGGTGGGGCCGCAGAACTGGATCTTCGCCTCAGCGACGAGGGCTGCCGGCAACAGGCCGAACAGATCCTGGACAAAGCGGTCCTTCACCGGCGTGGTCAGGTCCAGGGTATGCAGGGGCAGTTCATCGGCAAGCACTTGCCGGATCGCCTCGATCACCACCGGGTGGTTGTGCCCGAGCGCCAGCGTGCCGGCGCCAGCCAGGCAATCGATGAAAGTACGGCCCTCGACGTCTTCGACGTACAGCCCCTTGGCGCGCTTGAGCGCCAGGGGTATGCGTCGGGGATAACTGCGTGCATTGGATTCCTGGCGGTTCTGGCGCGCCAGCAACGGTGATTCGTCGAATTGGTAAAGCGTCTCGACCGGCGTGGAGCCGCCTCGTACTGGCGATGCTTCGATAGGACTTGTGACTGACATGTTCTCGACCCCGCAATGAGTGACCAAACGGCGCACCGGGCAGGTGCGCATTCGCAGCGCACATGCAGGTTTCCTGTTGTGGGAACGCATCAGCGAGGCACGGATTTACTGCCTCGGGCTATCTACTGAGTCAAAGAGGCTTGCACCGGCACGGTCAGCTCGACCCGCAGCCCGTCCGGGCGGCTATCGAATTGCAAGCCGCAGCCGCATCGCTGAACGATGGCCTGGACAATTGCCAGCCCCAACCCGCAACCTTCGCTCTGCCCATTGCGCCAGAAGCGCTGCGTCAGGTGCTGGACATCGTCGGCGGCAATGCCGGGCCCGTGGTCGCGTACCTGGAAACGCACGCGCTGGCCCACCATTTCCAGGTTCAGCTCGACGTCAGTATCGTCCGGGGTATGGCGCAAGGCGTTGTCCAACAGATTGCGCAGCGCGGCTATGGACAAGACCGCCGGCATCTGGACCGGCGCATCGGACAATTGCGGCGAGACATGCAGCCTGATTCGCCGGGGAGCGCCATTGGCCGCGTCCTGGATAGCCAGCCGCGCGACTTGCGCGGCATTGCATTGCACACCGTCGTCGAACGACAGGCTGCCCTCGACCCGGGCCAGCAACAACAATTGTTCCAGGGTACGGTGCAACCGATCGGCGCCCTCCTCCGCCCGCGCCAGGGACTGGTCGCGAGCGGCGCCGTCGGTCATGCGCGCCACCTGCAGGTGCGTCTTGATGGCGGTCAAGGGGCTGCGCAATTCATGGGCCGCGTCACCGGTCAGGCGGCGCTCACGTTCGATGGCCTTGCCGATGCGCAGCAGCAGCTGGTTCTGGGTTTCCAGCAAGGGTTGCAACTCGCTGGGCAACGGCTGGATCTGCAACGGCTCCAGGGAGTCCGCGTTACGCCGCGTCAACGCATCGCGCATGCGATTGAGCGGCGCCAAGCCCTGGCCGACGCCTAGCCACAACAGGCACAGGCAACCGAGCAACGCCACGCCGACCGGCACCGACGCCGCCAGCAGCACCGACATGTTCAAGGCTTCGCGTTCAATCTGGCGGTCGGCGGTGGTGATACGCAAGTCGCCACGGGCCAGGGTGAAGCTGCGCCACGGCGCGCCATCGATCATCTGGTCATGAAAGCCCATCTTCTCGGCTTCCAGCGGTTGTCCCGGGGTGTCGTGGCTGCGTGCCAGGATTTCGCCCCGCAACGAGGTAACCTGACAAGCCATGCCCCCCGGGACGCTCAGTTGTTCGGCGCTGAAATGCGTACCCTCACCCTTGCTGGGCACCGGCGGCAATTGCTCCAGCAGCCCGGCGACCATCTGTGCCGAGGCGACCAGGCGCTGATCGAGAGAAAACATCATCTGATTGCGCAGGTCGCTGAGCATCCACGCCGCCGCCAAGGCCCAGATCAGGGCAAATGCCGCGCCCAGGGTCAGACTCAAGCGCAATCGCAGGCTCATCACTTGGAAGATTCCCCGCCGTCGGCCGGCCCCAGGCGATAGCCCAGCCCGCGCACCGTCTCGACAACGCCATTGCCCAGTTTGCGTCGCAGGTGGTGGATATGGACGTTGAGCGCATTGCTTTCCAGCTCGTCATTGAAGCCGTAGACGCTGTCCTTGAGTTGCTCGGTGGAGAGCACCCGGCCACGGCTGTGCAACAACGCCTGCAATAGCGCCTGCTCGCGCCGGGAGAGGTCAACCGGCTGGCCGTCCAGGGTGGTTTCCCGGCTGCTGGGGTCATACGTCAGGCGACCATGTTCAATCAGGTTGACGCTGCGCCCGGCAACGCGCCGCAACAACGTATGCAGGCGCGCCGCCAGCTCGCGCAGGTCGAAGGGCTTGAGCAGATAGTCATCGGCGCCGGCCTGCAAGCCGTCGACACGGTCGGTCACCGAGTCCCTCGCGGTCAGGATCAGCACCGGGATTTCCAGGCCCTGCTGGCGCAATTGCTTGAGCAGCTTGAGGCCATCCTCATCGGGCAAGCCGAGGTCCAGCACCATGACATCGAACGTCGCCACGCCGACCATGGCCCGCGCCGCCGATGCCGTGGCGACGTGCTCGACCGTCAGGCCTTGAGCCGTGAGCCCGGCCACGATGCCGCTGGCAATCAGCGCGTCATCTTCGCATACCAATACGTGCATGAACGCTCCATGGGCAAAAGCCGCGATTGAACCAAGTGAACATTAAGGCGCAATTATGGCAGCCCGCAAAGCCGTGGGTGCGAGGCATACCAGTAACCGTTGGAAACATTCGAATCCATCGCCATACATATATACCGCACCCGAATGGACCGTCGCTTTTACTTTGGTACCCGCTGGACACATATTTTCCTTATTGAAGCAGGTATCCCAACATGTATACGCATACGAACGCGCTGCTCAGTTACGCCGACTTTGTCACCGCGATCCAAAACCTGGTCGACCATGTAAAAAAGCAACGAACAATGGCGACAAACGAGGGCCTGGAGTTATACAACCTGGGAGAATTCAACAGGGCGAAACTCCATCTATTGATAGCTGCCACGGATGGCAACAAAGATGCGCAATATGCCTTGGCGGAGGTGCTGAGGCGTGACGCCGGATACATGACCGAAGAGGCGCGAAACTGGTACCAAAAGGCTGCTGGTCAAGATCATTTCTACGCCCTGCTGCGACTGGCGGACGAAACGTCGTTGGCCAAGGCCAAGGCATTGGCTGAAGCCAACGCAGACCCGGCTGAGCGCCTGCTACAGCTTTACGAATTGACGGGGGACATCGAGTCGTTGAGAAAATCCGAGCGAGCCGGTTCCTCCGAGGCCAAATGTATCCTGGCTTACTTGTATGGAAGGGATGAAAAACTCGTCCCCTCCGGCCTCACCCCAACGGCTGAACAGACGAGACTCCTGCTGGAGGCCGCGATTGCGGGCTTGCCCAAAGCCATGGCGTGGTATCCCAGACTGTTAACAGTACGCGATAAGACAACCAGCCGTGCCTGGCTGGAAAAGAGGCTTCAGCTCAATGATGTCAATGCCTTGCTGGACTACGCCTTTGCGATCTCGACGGAATACGACATGGACGAGGATGAACAGGAATTCGGCTACGAAAAAGACCTTGTCAAAGCCTACGCTCTGCTCTGGCTGGTCAGTGATACAACGCGCCAATTCAAGCGCCACGCTGATACTGTCAAAAATCTCGCCCACCTCGAAGCGCAATTGACCGCGCAAGAAATCACCGACGCCAAGCAACAGGCCCAAGCGTGGAAACTGAGCCATCCCCCGATGTCCGAATACCGGTTAACCTATCAGGAATTCTGATTGGCCCGACGGGTGCCGGCACGTTTGTAGGCTGGCGTTAACTTAAGGTTAATCGCCAGCCGCCACTGTGCGCCTCACTCTCCTGGTTCTAAGGCTCTACCCCATGCGTCGATTGTTTTTGCTGTGGCTGTTTCTGATCTCGGGCCTGGCCCAGGCCGCCAATCCCTTCGAAACCAAGCCCGACTTCCTGCCGGTGGAAAAGGCATTCGTCTTTACTTCCGAACGCCTGGACTCCGGTGAAACCCAGTTGTTCTGGCAGATCGCCGACGGGTATTACCTGTATCAGCAGCGGCTCAAGTTCGATGGCCTGGCCGAAGCGCAGAAACCGAAGCTGCCCGAGGGCGAAGCCCACAGCGACGAGTTCTTCGGCGACCAGCAAGTCTACCGCCAGGCATTGGAGCTGAAGATTCCCGCCGGGGCTACCGGCAAGGTCAAGGTCGGTTTCCAGGGCTGCGCCGATGCGGGCCTGTGCTATCCGCCCCAGACCCAAATCGTAGACCTGGGCGGCGCCGCACCGGTGGCAAGCACTGGCGAGGCGCAAGACCAGGCGCTGGCCAGCGGCTTGCAGCAGCGCGCGCTGGGCTGGAGCCTGCTGGTGTTCTTCGGCCTTGGGCTGTTGCTGGCGTTTACCCCTTGTTCGCTGCCGATGCTGCCAATCCTGGCGGGATTGGTGGTGGGTAGCGGCGCCGGCCCCCGGCGCGGCCTGGCGTTGGCCGGCAGCTACGTGATCAGCATGGCGATGGTGTACGCCGCCATGGGCGTGCTCGCCGCGCTGTTGGGAGCCAATCTGCAGGCATTGCTGCAACAACCGTGGTTGCTGGGCACCTTCGCGGCCATCTTCGTTGTATTGGCGCTGCCGATGTTTGGCTTTTTCGAACTGCAACTCCCAGCCGCCCTGCGTGATCGCTTGGAAAACGCCGGCCGCCAGCGCCGCGGTGGCAGCCTGGTGGGTGCCGGCGTTCTGGGAGCCCTGTCCGGTCTGTTGGTAGGGCCGTGCATGACTGCGCCGCTGGCCGGCGCGCTGTTGTACATCGCCCAGAGCGGCAACGCGCTCCACGGCGGCCTGATCCTGTTCACCATGGGTGTCGGCATGGGCCTGCCGCTGTTGTTGCTGGTGACCGTCGGCAATCGTTTCCTGCCCAAGCCCGGCGCCTGGATGAACCTGCTCAAGGGCGTATTCGGCTTCCTGTTCCTGGGTACCGCGTTGCTGATGATCCGCCCGGTCATCGACGGCTCGCTGTGGATCGGCCTTTGGGGCGCTCTGCTGCTGATTGCCGCTTACTGCGCCTGGCGCCAGACCCAGGGGTTCGGTCGCGCGCCCTATCTGTGGGGCAGCGTATCGCTGCTGTTCGGGTTGTGGGGAAGCCTGCTGGTGGTCGGGGCGGCGGGAGGCAGCGACGATCTGTTCAAGCCGCTGGAGGTCTACAGCGGTGCCCGGGGCAATGCGACTGCCCAGGCCCACGACGCCTTCATCACCGTCAGCGAGCCCGCCGCCCTGCAACGGGAATTGGACAGCGCCAAGGCCCAGGGCCAATGGGTCCTGCTGGACTACTACGCCGATTGGTGCGTGTCGTGCAAAATCATCGAGAAACAGGTGTTTGGCCGCGCCGAAGTCATGGCCGCGCTTAGCGACGTGCGCCTGCTGCGCCTGGACGTCACTGCCGACAACGCCGCCAGCCGAGCGCTGCTCCAGCGCTACCAGGTGCCGGGCCCGCCCAGCCTGCTGTGGATCGGGCCCGACGCAGAAGAACGCCGTGGCCAGCGCATCACAGGCGAGATCGATGCCAAAGGCTTCCTGGAGCGTTGGAACCTGACCCGGGATGCAGGCTGATGCTGACCTTTACCCTGGGCACCTTTGCCATCGCTATCCATCACCTCCTGTTGATCAGCGCGCTGGCATTGGCGACGTTCGTCGGCTGGCGAGTGGCCAAGCGCGGGGGCGAGAACCCCGAGTCGGTGCTGTTCGTGCTGTTTCTCCTCGGGCTGCTCGCCGCGCGAACAGGTTTTGTCGTGGCGTACTGGAATCATTATCGGGACGACCTCTGGCAGATCGTCGATCTGCGCGATGGCGGTTTCCTTGCATGGCCGGGGATATTGGTGCTGTTGGCCGCGGCGCTGCTGTGGGCGCGGCGCCGACCGACCCTGCGCCGGCCATTGGGCTTTGGTGTGGGCAGCGGCCTGCTGTTCTGGCTGGTGGCGACAATGTCATTGACCATCTATGACCAAGGCACGCGGCTGCCGGAGATCGAGCTGCGCAACGCCGACGGCCAAACGGTGAAACTTACCGACTATCAGGGCGGGCCTCTGGTGGTCAATTTGTGGGCCACCTGGTGCCCGCCCTGCCGTCGCGAGATGCCGGTGCTGGAAGCCGCTCAACTGGAACGCCCGGACCTGACGTTCCTGTTCGTCAATCAGGCCGAAAGCATGCATAGCGTCAGCACTTACCTCGCCACCCAGGGCCTGAGCCTGCACAACGTGCTGTTCGACGGCAGTGGCCGTCTCGCCCAGGCCGTCGGGTCAATGGCCTTGCCGACGACCCTGTTCTACGGCGCCGATGGCCGCCTGCTCGGCAGTCACCTGGGTGAACTGTCGGAAGCCAGCCTGGCCCGCGCCCTGGAAAATTTCGAAACGCCGGGTCCAACCTCGGCGATCCCACCTTCTACAAGGAAACTGCCATGCCCCGCCTCCACCACCTGCTGACCCTGGCTTTCGCCGGCGCGTTGCTGCAGGCACCGCTGCTTCACGCCGAAGAATTGCCAGCGGCCATCAAGAAGATCGAAGCCAAGGGCGCGAAAATCGTCGGCACCTTCCAAGCACCGGACGGCCTGCGCGGCTACGCGGCGCAATACCAGAACCGTGGGATGGCGCTGTACCTGACGCCGGACGGCAAACACGTCCTGCTGGGCAACCTGTACGACGCCGACGGCAAGGACTTGAGCGCCGAACCGCTGCAAAAACTGGTCTATGCCCCGATGGCCAAGGAAATCTGGGCGAAAATGGAGGCCAGCAACTGGATCGCCGACGGCAGCAAGGACGCACCGCGCACCGTGTACCTGTTCAGTGACCCCAATTGCCCGTATTGCAACATGTTCTGGGAACAGGCCCGGCCGTGGGTCAAGGCCGGCAAGGTGCAGTTGCGTCACATCATGGTGGGCATCATCCGCGAAGACAGCCCCGGCAAATCGGCCGCCCTGCTCGCGGCCAAGGCGCCGGAAAAGGCGCTGGCCGACCATGAGAAAGCCGGCAAGGGCAGCTCGCTCAAGCCGCTCAAGGAAATACCACCGGCCATCCAGGCGAAACTGGACGCCAATCAGCAATTGATGGACGAGTTGGAGCTGTCCTCCACTCCAGCCATTTTCTACCTCGATGACCAGGGCGAACTGCAACAGCAGCAAGGCGCGCCGTCGTCGGACAAACTGGTGAAGATTCTCGGGCCTAAGTGATCCGGAACACTGAACTGTGGCGAGGGGATTTATCCCCGCTGGGTCGCGAAGCGGCCCCAATCCTGTCGACTTGGTTTGTCAGCTTCACCGAGGTTTCTGGTTATGGGCTGCTGCGCAGCCCAGCGGGGATAAATCCCCTCGCCACAAAGTCAGTGCATCCGTTTCAGAAATCCCAACAACGCTTCAGTCACACATTCCGGATTCTCCAGGTTGGATATATGCCCCGCCTGCGCAATCAGCATGTGTTCGCAGCCGATCAGCTCGGCCATTTCCAGGGCCTCGGACGGTGGCCGCGGCTTGTCCTGGTCGCCACACATCACCAGCGTGCGCCTGGCATCCAGTTCAGGCAGGCGCGACAGGATGTCGTCCCGACCAAAAATGATCCGCCCCAACGGCACGATACTGTCCCTCAGGCGATCCGTTGGCAGCGCGGCCAAGGTGGCACGAAACTGCCGGTAGAGCGCCGACCGCGGATCGATGCCCGGCCGGAAGAAAATCGGCACGATGATATCCAGCAGCGGCTCGGGCACGCTGCCACTGGCCTCGATCTTGTCGAACAGTGAAAAATAATACTGGCGGGTCGGTTCCGGCTCTACCCCGACGTAGGTGTCCATCAACACCAGCGAACTCACTCGCTTAGGCGCTGCCAGCGCCAACCGCGCCCCCCACATTCCGCCCACCGACAGGCCGACCAGGTTGAAGCAGTCGATATCCAGGTGATCCATCAACGCCAGTGTCTGGCGGGACAGGTCGTCCAGTGAGGCCATGCCCTCGGGAAGTCGCCCGGATTGCCCGTGGCCCCATAGCTCCGGGACGATGACCCGATAGTGTTTCGACAGGGCATCGACCTGTGGCGCCCACATGCTCTGGTCCCACAAATAGCTGCTACCCAGCACCACTACCGGGCCTTGGCCCTGGTCCAGGTAATGGAGCGGTTGTCCGTCAATCGTTGCAAAGGGCATCGGTGACCTCCTTGTTTGGCAATGGAATGGCCCAGGGGAGACTGCCGTGACCCGCACTGAGCGTCAACCGCTGGCCTAAACCGCTTCGTAACGACCTGTAAGGTCTGACAGTAGATAAACGCAGCCACTGACGATAGCTCGACGGTTCGATCGCAAAACCGCGACAAAAGTCTCGCCCCCCATCGCGAGCAGGCTCGCTCACATTTTGATCTCTGGACTCCGATCCATTGTGGGAGCGAGCCTGTCGCGATGAGGCCGCTACAGGCATCACAGCACTACAACCCCTCCAACTCCGCCATCAGATCATTCAACCGGTCCACTTTCTCCTCGGTCATTTCGCTGGCTTGCAACCCCGCAATGTATTCAGCCAATTGCTCCACGGTGCTGCACTCGAACATCGCCCTGAGCGGCACGTTGCGTTGCAAGGCCTTCTGCACGCGGGAGGCAATTTGTGTCGCCAGCAAGGAGTGCCCGCCCAGCTCAAGGAAATTGTCCCGCGCCCCCACCCGCTCGACCTTCAACACTTCGGCCCAGATATCCGCCAGGGTCTGCTCCAGCGCATTGGCGGGCGCCTGGTAGTCGTGGCCGTGCAACTGGCCGATTTCCAACGCCGGCAGCCCCTTGCGATCGAGCTTGCCGTTGGCATTGAGGGGCAAGCGGTCGAGCCACAGCCAGTGCAGCGGCACCATGTATTCGGGCAGCTCGCTGCGCAGGCGCTGTTTGATCCGATCCAGGCGTTCGCTCGGGCTGAGCGTCGAGTCGGCAGCAACCAGATAGCCCACCAGATGCTTGCCATTGACGCCCTCCTGCACCCCGACCGCCGCGTCGCGGACTTCGGGCTGCTCATGCAGCCGTGCTTCGATTTCCCCCAGTTCGATGCGGTAACCGCGGATCTTCACTTGATGATCGATGCGCCCGACGTATTCCAGCACGCCATCGCTGCGGCGGCGCGCCAGGTCGCCAGTGCGGTACAGCCGTTCGCCCGGTGCGCCGAACGGGTTGGGCACGAAGACCGGCGCCGTACGCAACGGATCGCCGACATAACCACGCCCCACTCCGGTGCCGGCGACGCACAACTCGCCCACCGCGCCCAATGGCACCAGTTCCAGCGCGCCGTCGAGCACGTACAAACGGTTGTTGTCGGTCGGAGTGCCGATGGGCAGGTAGGTGCCACGGGTCGAGGCCATGTCGACCCGGAAGAACGCCACATCATCGGAACATTCCGCCGGTCCGTAGGCATTCACCAGGGCGATGTCGGGGTAACGCACCAGCCATTGATGGGCCAGTTCCGGTGGCATCGCTTCGCCGGTGGGCAGCATCCAGCGCAACCCATCCAGACCGGTGTGCTCCTGGGCGAGCATGCCCTGGATCAAGGAAGGCACGCTTTCCAGCACGGTAATGCCCTGACGACCTACATGGTCCAACAGTCCTTGGGGATCGTGGGCGATGGCATTGGGCACGATGTCCACCCGGGCGCCGAACAACGGGGCGGCCAGGAACTGCCACACCGAAATATCGAAGCTCTGGGACGCGGTCTGGGCGATCACGTCCGTTTCATCCAGCGCCAGGTACGGCACTTTGCTGAGCTGGTTGTTGAGCATGCCGCGCTGCTGCACCATCACGCCTTTGGGCAAGCCGGTGGAGCCAGATGTGTAGATCACATAGGCGAGGTTGTCCGGCCCGCCGTAAACGCCAGGATTGTCCACCGCCGTATCACTGGCCTGGACGTCTTCCCAGACCAGCAGCTTCGGCCTCCCGGCACAGGCGAACTCTTCCAGCAAGGCCAACGCCTGTTCGCGACAAGCTCTCGTGCACACCAGCAACGGCGTGCGGCTCAGCTCGATGATGCGGCTCAGGCGCTGGCTCGGCAGGCCTGGGTCCAGCGGCAGATAACCGCCGCCGGCCTTGAAGCTGCCGATGATCATGCCCAGCAAGTCCAGGCCGCGCTCGGCCAGCAGCGCCACCGGCTGGTCGGGACCGACGCCCGCCTCGATCAGCCCATGACCGAGGCGGTTGCTGCGTTCGTTCAACGCGGCGTAAGTCCAGCTGTCGTCCTGGCAACTGGCGGCAATGCGTTGCGGATGAGCCACCACCCGGGCCTCGAACAGCTCCACGTAACTCTGCTCCAGCGGATAGGCACGTTCACTCTGGTTGCAGCCCTCGATGAGGAAAGTCTTTTCTTCAGACCCGATCAGCGCCAGCTCGGCCATGTCACCGTGGAAACCTTCGATCAGCGCCAGCAGCAATCGCTTGAACTCACCCAGCAGCTCCTGGACCGTCGACTCATTGAAGTAACGCTGGTCGTAGGACAGGTGCAGTCCGAGATCGTCGCCCGGGTAACACACCGCCGTCAGCGGGAAGTTGGTGTGGGTGCGCCCTGAATCCGAGGTGGCGTTGAGGCTCTGGGCGCGGTCCAGCACCGAGACTTCCACCGGCGCGTTCTCGAACACGAACAGGCTGTCGAACAACGGCTGGCCCTTGGGCAGTTCGCTGACCTCCTGGATGCTCACCAGCGGCAGGTATTCGTACTCGCGCAGTTGCATGTTGCTGTCCAGCAAACCGTTGAGCCATTGGCGCACGCTGCAACGCTGGTCATCCGACGGAATCTGCACTCGCAAGGCGACGCTGTTGATGAACAGCCCCACCGTGCGCTGCATGTGCGGCAGCTCCACCGGACGGCCGGCCACGGTGACGCCGAACAGCACGTCGCGATCGCCGCTGACCCTACGCAGCACCAAGGCCCACGCGGCCTGGGCGAAGGTGTTGACAGTCAGCTGATGGGCCTGGGCCAGCTCGCGCAAACGCGCACCGTCTCGAACGTCGAGCCGGGTGTAGCAATCGCCGACGACCATGCCGCCGCTGTCACCGGCGT
Organism: Pseudomonas sp. R4-84; assembly: GCF_054130985.1. Classification (NCBI taxonomy): domain Bacteria; kingdom Pseudomonadati; phylum Pseudomonadota; class Gammaproteobacteria; order Pseudomonadales; family Pseudomonadaceae; genus Pseudomonas; species Pseudomonas sp. R4-84. The sequence goes on along the minus strand of NZ_CP096390.1, from coordinate 1,826,917 downwards.
GCTCGCGCAGGAACGGTCGATCCGCGGGGATCGGCGTGGTCCGCTCGAAGCCTTGCAGGTTCTTCTGCCACCACTGTCGGGCTTCGGCCAGGCCCTGGTGTTGCAGCCAACCGATGTAGTCGCGATAGCGCGGCGGCACGGCCAGGTGGGGCTCGCGCTGTTCGCCAAGGGCCGTGTAGATTTCGAAGAAATCGTCCATCAGCAGCGAACGGCACCACGCATCGATGAGGATGTGGTGGTTGCTCATCATGAACCAGTAACGCGCCGCGCCAACCCGGATCAAGCGCAAGTGGAACGGCGCCTCGTTCAACAGATCGAAACCGGCCTCCCGTTCGCTCTTGAGCAGCGCCTGGAGTTTGGGCTCCTGGGCGTCGTCGGGTACTTGCGTCCAGTCGAGGTATTGCACCGGCGTGCGGCCGGGTTTGTGGATGACCTGCAGCATGTCTTCACCGACATTCCAGCAGAACGAGGCGCGCAAGGCTTCGTGACGGGCGATCACCGCCTGCCAGGCTTGGGCGAAACGCTGGGGGTCGAGTTCACTGTTGATGCGGTAGCGGTCCTGCATGTAGTACAGGCCCGTGCCCGGTTCCAGCAAGGTGTGCAGCAGCATGCCTTCCTGCATCGGCGTCAGTGGATAGACGTCTTCGATCTCCGCGGCCGGCACCGGCAGGTTGTCCAGTTGCGCCTGGGTCAGTTTCGCCAGCGGGAAGTCCGACGGCGTCAGGCCGCCCGCCTCGTCCGTCAAGCAGTGTTCGATCAAGTGCTGCAGTTCGTCGAGGTAAGCGTTGGCCAGCACGGCGATGCTCTGGCGGTCATGGCGCTCGGCACTGAAGGTCCAGCGCAGCGCCAGTTCGCCGCCGCTGACCTGGCAGTCGAGGCTCAGCTCGTTGGGCAGCGGAGCGTCGGGGTCGTGAATCGCGCCAAGCGGCTCGTCCAGCGGTTGGAACAGCACGTCCTGGCCGAGGGCATGGTCGAGCTGGCCGAGGTAGTTGAAAGTGACCATCGCTTGCGGCAGGCCGGCCATCGCCTCGCGGGTGCCGCTGTCTGTCAGGTAACGCAGCACGCCATAGCCGAGGCCCTTATGGGGCACGGCGCGCAGTTGCTCCTTGATGGCTTTGATCGAGGTGCCGATATCATCGGCCGATGGGCTCAGGCGCAGCGGATAGACACTGGTAAACCATCCCACGGTGCGGGTCAGGTCGATGTCATCGAACAGCGCCTCGCGACCATGACCTTCGAGCTGGACCAACGCCGATTCGTGATTGCTCCAACGGCACAGCACCCGAGCCAGCGCCGTGAGCAACAAGTCATTGACCTGGGTGCGGTAGGCACTGGGCGCCTGTTGCAACAATTGCCGGGTGCGCTCGGCGTCCAGGCGCAGGCTGACGATGTCGGCATGCCGTTCCTGCCGCCCGCCGTCGGGACGCGCGCAAGGCAGTGTCACCTGCGGGCCACTTAACTGACCTTGCCACCAGCTCATTTCCTCGCGCAGGGATTCGCTACCGGCGTAGGCCCGCAAACGCGCGGCCCAATCACGCAAGGGGCTGGTCTTGGCTGGCAATTGCAGCGTTTGTCCGGCGACGCATTGGCGGTAAGCCGTTTGCAGATCGTCCATCAGCACCCGCCATGACACACCGTCCACCACCAGGTGGTGAATCGCGATCAGCAGGCGCTGCCGACCGTCCGGTAGCTGCGCCAGCACGGCCCGCAGCAGCGGCCCAGTCGCCAGTTCGAAGCCACGCTGGGCCTGGGCAAACACGGCTTCGCAGGCGTGCGGCGAGCCCACCGATACCGTCTCCAGCAGCGTTCCCTCGAACACTGGCTGATGCTCGGCGCGCCACTGACCGGCGCTGTTGCCAAAGCCCAGGCGCAAGGCGTCGTGCTGCTCGAAAACGGCGCGCAACGCTTGCTCCAGAGCATCCGCTTCCAAGGGCGTGGTCGGCTCCAGCAACAACGCCTGGTTCCAATGTTCACGGTTGGGTATTTCGTTGGCCAAGAACCAGTGCTGGATCGGCGTCAGCGCCGACTCACCGCTCAACAACCCTTGCTCGGCGCTCACCTGTTCGCTGCGAGTCGCGACCGCCGCCAGGGCCTGCACGGTCTGGTGCTGGAACAGGTCGCGTGGCGTGAAGTGGAGGCCCTGTTGCCGGGCCCGGCTGACGACCTGGATCGACAGGATCGAATCGCCGCCCAGCTCGAAGAAGTTGTCGTTGAGGCCGACCTGCTTCACGTTCAGCACGTCGCACCAGATTGCCGCCAGCGCTTGCTCCAAGGCATTGCTCGGCGCCACGTATTGTTGGCGATTGAGCTCCGGATCCGGCATCGGCAAGGCGCGGCGGTCGAGCTTGCCGTTGGCGGTCAGCGGCATGCTCGCCAGCAGGATCAAGTGCGCGGGCACCATGTAGTCCGGCAGTTGCGCCTTGAGGTGGTTCCTCAGCGCTTCGCGCAGCGCCGCTTGCCCGGCGGCGTCCTGAGAGGCAATGTCGGTGGCCAGATAACCGGCCAGTTGCTTGCCGCCGGGCATGTCCAGGGCCAGTACCACGGCCTCGCGCACGGCATCGTGCTCCAACAAACGGTTTTCGATTTCCCCCAGCTCGATGCGGAAACCGCGAATCTTCACCTGATGGTCGATGCGTCCAAGGTACTCCACCTGGCCGTCGGCGCGCTGGCGCACCAAATCGCCAGTGCGATACAACCGTCCGCCATTGGCGGCAAACGGGTCGGCGACGAAACGCTCGGCGGTCATGCCCGGGCGCTGGTGATAACCCTGGGCCAGCCCGGCGCCGCCAACGTACAACTCACCGGTCGCGCCCTGCGGCACCAATGCCAGGTCGGCGTCGAGAACGTAGGCGACCCGAGCCCCGATCACGCTGCCGATCGGCACGCTGCCGGCGCCCTCCTCCAGTCGCTCCGGGGCGAGGCTCGCCAGCGGCATGACCACGGTTTCGGTCGGGCCGTAGGCGTTGAAGAATAGATCCGGGCTGAACGCGGCGCGGATACGCTGCAAATGCTCGCCGGTCAGGGCCTCACCACCGGTGATGCACATGCGCACCGGCAGCGTCTGGCCCTGGGTCGCCAGCCATTGCGCCAATTGGCTCCCATAGCTGGGGGTGAAACCGAGGATATTGATGCGGTGTTGGCGAATCAGGCCGCAGATTTCCTCGGCATCCCACTGGCCCTGAGCGCGCAGCACCAGGTGGGCGCCGCTGAGCAAGGGCACCAGCAAGCGCTCGGTGGCGGCGTCGAAATTGATCGAATAGAAATGCAGCTCGCAGTCTTCGGGGCGCATGCCGAAGCGCTGGATCACCGCCTGGCAATGCATGGCGATTTCGCCGTGGGACACCACCACACCCTTGGGTTTGCCGGTGGAGCCGGAGGTGTAGATCAAGTAAGCCTGGTGTTGCGGCAGATTGATCAGCCCTGGCGACTGGTCGGGGTAATCCGCCACGGCCGCGCTGTCGTCTTCCAGGCACCCGCGCTGCACGCCTTCCGGCAGTGGGCCTAGGGCCTGGAACCTGGCCCGATCGCTGAGCAACAGACCGACGCCGCTGTCCTCGATCATGTAGAGCAAACGGTCCAGCGGGTATTCCGGATCCAGCGGCACGTAGGCGCCACCCGCCTTGAGGATCGCCAGCAAGCCGACGACCATTTCCAGCGAGCGCTCCAGGGCCAGGCCCACGCGAACCTGAGGCCCGACACCACGTTCGCGCAACATCCAGGCCAGGCGATTGGCCCGGCGTTCGAGTTCGCCATAGGTCAGGGTCTGCTCGGCGAACGTCAGCGCCGGCGCGTCCGGGCGCACCCTGGCCTGTTCTTCGAACAATGAATGGATGCATCGATCCAGGCGATGCTCGCCCGGTTCTTCGCCCAGACTCTCGAGCAACTGCCGCTGTTCGCCGGCCTCCAGCAACGACAGCTCGCTCAGCCGCCGGGCCGGATCCACCAGCAGCGCTTCCAACAGGTTGCGCCAGTGCCCGGCCATGCGGGCAATGCGTGGCTCGTCGAACAAATCGGTGCTGTAGGTCAGGCAGCAACCCAGGCGCCGGTCCAGATCGGTGACTTCCAGGTTGAGGTCGAACTTGGTGGCCCGCGCATCGTTGACCAGATAGTCGACGCTCATGCCGGCCAGCGTGCGGCTTTGTTGGAATTCCCACCGCTGCACGTTGCACATCACCTGGAACAGCGGGTTGTACGCCGCGCTGCGCGGTGGCTGCAACGCTTCCACCAGATGATCGAACGGCAGGTCCTGGTGGGACTGGCCCTCGATCACGGTGTGGCGCACCTGCTCCAATAGCTCGCCAACGGACATCTGCCCGTCGAGTTGGCAACGCAGCACTTGGGTGTTGAGGAACGCGCCGATCAACCCTTCACTTTCCGGACGGATGCGGTTGGCCACCGGCGCGCCGATGCGCAGGTCGGTCTGGCCGCTGTAGCGATAGAGCAGCACGGCCAGGGCAGCGGTCATCGTCATGAAAAGGGTCAAGCCATGCTCGGCGTTGAAGGCACGAACCCGTGCGGCCAAGTCATCGCTGAGGTCGAAACGGAACAGTTCGCCACGATGGCTTTGTACCGGCGGACGCGGGCGGTCCCCCGGCAATTCCAGCAAGGGATGTTCGCGGCCCAGCTGCGCGGTCCAGTAATCGAGTTGGCGTTGGCGCTCGCCGGATTCCAACCACTGGCGCTGCCAGGCGCTGTAGTCCAGGTACTGCACCGGCAACGGTTCCAGCGGCGACTCGCGATCATCGATAAAGGCTTCGTACAGCGCGCTTAGCTCCCGGGCGAAGATGTCCATCGCCCAGCCTTCGGTGACGATGTGATGCAGCGTCAGCACCAGGTAATGTTCGTGCTCGGCGGTCTTGACCAGGCAGGCCCGCAGCAGCGGCCCGGTTTCCAGGTCAAAGGGCTCGTGAGCTTCGCTGTCGGCCATTTGCTGCACCCGTTGCTGGCGAATGTCGGCGTCGAGCATGGAGAAGTCCTTCCAGTCCATGCGCAGGCCCGTCTCGTCGTGTACGTGCTGGCGAGGCACGCCGTCGACGCTCGGGAACGTGGTGCGCAAGGTTTCATGGCGTAGGATCAACGCCTGCAACGCCGCTTCGAAGCGCCCGACATCCAGCACCCCGCGCAGCCGCGCCATGCCACCGACGTTGTAGGCCGGGCTATGCGGTTCCATCTGCCAGAGGAACCACATGCGTTGCTGGGAATAGGACAACGGCACCGGTTGGCTGCGGTCGACTTTCTCGATCGGCGGCTGACGGTTGGTCCGGCCGCTGGCCTGGATCAACCGCACTTGCTCGGCGAACGCTCCCAGCTCACTGGCCTCGAACAACGCACGCAACGGCAACTCGACATCGCAGGCCTGGCGCGTACGGGAAATGATCTGGGTCGCGAGCAACGAATGGCCGCCCAGGGCGAAAAAATCGTCCCTCAAGCCGACGCGGGCAAGGCCCAGCACGTCGCGCCAGATCGCGGCGATCTGCTGTTCGAGAGCGCTGGCCGGTTCGACGTGTTCGCGCACCTGCCATTGCGGCTCAGGCAAGGCACGACGGTCGAGCTTGCCGCTCGGGCTCAGGGGCATGGCGTCCAGGCGCAGCAGTTGGGCGGGCACCATGTAGTCAGGCAGCTCACTGGCAAGGGCGTTTTTCAAGCGCGCGGCCTGGACGATATCGTCTTCATCAAGCACTGCTGCGGTGTAATAGCCGATCAACTGCGGACCGGCCGCCGTATCGCGCACCAGCACCGCCGCCTGGGCGACGCCGTCCTGGGCCAGCAACCGCGCCTCGATTTCCTGAGGTTCGACGCGGAAACCGCGCAGCTTCACCTGCTGATCGAGGCGGCCGAGGTATTCGATGACGCCGTCGGCACCCCAGCGCGCCCGGTCCCCGGTCCGGTAGAGCCGCGCGCCCGCCAGCCCTTGGGGGTCGGCGACGAAGCGCTCCGCGGTCAACCCGGGGCGCCCGAGGTAACCCCGGGCCAGGCCCAGGCCACCGATGCACAGCTCACCCGGCACGCCGACGGGCACGGGATTGAGTTCACTGTCGAGGATGCGGCACAGCACGTTAGCCAAGGGCCGGCCGATGGGCGAGCGCTCGCCATCGTCTGCGGTGCAGTGCCAATGAGTGACGTTGATCGCGGTTTCGGTCGGGCCATAACGGTTGTGCAATTGCGCCGCCGGCAACTGCGCCAGCACCCGGTTACGCAATTCGGCTGGCAAGGCTTCGCCCCCGGAGAAAATCCGCCGCAGGCCGGTGCAACGGGTACTCAACGGCTCGTCGATAAACAGGCTGAGCAACGGCGGGACGAAATGCAGCGTGGTTACGCCAAACTGCTCGACTAATTGAGCGATGCGGTGCGGGTCGCGGTGTTCCCCCGGGCCGGCCAGGACCAATCGGCTGCCAGTGATCAGCGGCCAGAAGCACTCCCACACCGACACGTCGAAACTGATCGGCGCCTTTTGCATCAACACGTCGGTTTCATCCAGCTCATAGGCGGCCTGCATCCACTGCAAGCGTTCAGCCAGGGCCGCGTGGGTATTGCCGACACCCTTGGGTTGGCCGGTCGAGCCGGAGGTGTAGATCACGTAGGCCAGATGATCGCCGTGCAGGTGCAACCGCGGCGGGTTGCTCGGCCATTGCTCCAGGTGCAGCGCATCCATGGCGATGATGCTGACGCCCTCGCAGGCCGGCAAGCGTTCGAGCAGCGCGGTTTGGGTCAGCAGCAGATCGACGCCGCTGTCGTGGAGCATGTAGGCCAGGCGTTCGCTCGGGTAATCGACATCCAGCGGCACGTAGGCGCCACCTGCCTTGATGATCGCCAGCACGCCAACAAGCAATTGCGGCGAGCGCTCGGCGGCAATCGCCACGCACACGTCCGGGCCCACGCCTTTGTCCCGAAGATAATGGGCCAGCCGATTGGCCTGGGCGTGCAATTCAGCGTAGTCCAGCGAGCCGCCATCCCACTGCAATGCCCTGCGTTGCGGTGTGAGCCGGGCCTGGTCATTAAGCAGTTCCGGGAGCCATTGCGTGGCGGGCGCGCAGGGTGCCGCCGCCCAACGCTGCTGCTGGGCGAGTTCATCGGCGCTCAACAACGGCAAATCGCCCAGGGCCTGCTGCGGATCAGCGCAGACCGCCCGCAGCAAACTGCAAAAGTGCTCGGCCAGGCGCGCGATGGTTGCCGCCTCGAACAACTCGTCTGCGTAGTCGAACGACAGTGTCAGCCGACCGTTGCGGTCTTCTTCGCTGTGCAACTGCAGGTCGAACTTGGCCTCGCGGCTGTGCCATGGCAACTCATCCGCCAACAGTCCCGGCAGACGCCGCAACGCGCCGAGGTCGCGCTGCTGGTGGTTGAACATCACCTGGAACAGACCTTGATCGCGAGCCTGGGGAAAGGCTTCCAACAGCTGTTCGAAGGGCAGGTCCTGATGGGCCTGGGCGGCGAGCGTCGCCTCCCGGGCCTGGGCCAGCAGCGCGGCGAAGGGTTGACGCGAATCGGTTTGCGCACGCAGCACCTGAGTGTTGATGAAAAAACCGATCAAGCCTTGGGTTTCCAGACGCGGGCGGTTGGCGTTGGGTACGCCGACGCGAATGTCGGACTGACCGGTGTAGCGCTGCAACAAGGCCTGGAACGCCGCCAGCAACAGCATGAACACCGTCGCGTCATGGGCCTGGGCGATCTGGCGCAGAGCATTACTGAGTGACTTGTCCACGCGCAGGCTATGGCGCGCGGCGCTGCGACGCAGTTGGGCACTGCGCGGGTGGTCGGTGCCCAGCGCCAGGGTCGGGTGCTCGTCGCCCAACTGCTGTTTCCAATACGCCAGTTGGCGATCGGCTTCGCCCTGGGCAAGCCATTGCCGTTGCCAACTGCCGTAGTCGGCGTATTGCAGCGGCAACGGCGCCAGCGCGGCGATTTGTCCTTGGGACGCTGCGGCGTACAGTCGCGAGAATTCTTCGATCAACACATTCATCGACCAGCCATCGGCAATGATGTGGTGCATCGTCACCAACAGCAGGTGATCGTCTTCCGCCAGGCGCAGCAAGGCGACCCGCAGCAGCGGGCCTTTTTCCAAGTCGAATTGAGTGGCTGCTTCGTCTTCGCGGAGACGCTGGGCCTGGGCTTCGCGTTGATCGGTGGCCACGTCGCTGAGGTCGATCACCTGGAGATTGAACTCGCCGGCCGGATCGATCCGCTGCAGGGCCACGCCGTCGCGCTCCAGGAACCGTGTGCGCAAGGATTCATGGCGCTCGGTCAATTGTTGGAGGCTGGCGCGCAGCGCTTGTTCGTCCAACTCACCGCGCAGGCGCAGAGCGCCGGGGATGTTGTAGGCGCGGCTGGCAGGGTCCAGCTGCCAGGTCAGCCACAAACGGTTCTGGGCCAGGGACTGCGGCAGGGCTTCATCGCGCGCCAACGCTTTGATGGCGCCTTGGGCCTGGCCGCCGTCCTGTTGCAGATTTGCCACTGCCGTCGCGAACGCGCCCAGGGTCGGCGCTTCGAAGAGCAGGCGCAGGTTGAGTTCCAGACCAAGCACTTCACGCAGCCGTGCAATGATCTGGGTGGCTGCGATGGAGTTGCCGCCCAACAGGAAAAAATGATCGTCGCCACGAACCCGCTCAACGTGTAGCTGCTCGCACCAGAGGCGGCCGATCAGTTCTTGCAGCTCGGATGATGGCGCGGTTTCATCGCCGGTTTCAGCCTTGGCCGAAGGGAACCGTGCATAGCTGTCGAGGCTGGCGTCCGCCAACCGGGCGCGGCACGCCGAACGTTGCAGTTTGCCGCTGGACGTCTTGGGCAGCGCCCCCGGGTTGAGCAGCACCACCACGCTCGGCGCTTGCTGGCAGGCGTCGGCCACGGCCTGGCGAATCGCGTTGATCAAGGCGTCGGGGGGCAGGATCTTCTGCACGCTGCGGCTGATTTCAGCAGCGATGCCGATGCCTTCCTCGCCCGCCTCATCGACGGCGAAGGCGGCAACCCGTCCTTTGCGCACCACTTCCACTTCCCGTTCGATGGTTTGCTCGATGTCCTGGGGGTAGAGGTTGTGCCCGCGCACGATCAGCATGTCCTTCAGGCGGCCGGTGATGTACAGCTCGCCTTCGCGCATAAAACCCAGGTCGCCGGTGCGCAGCCAAGTGCGGCCGTCATGCTGGACGAAGGTCTTGGCGCTGGCCTCGGGGTTGCGCCAGTAACCGTGGGCGATGCTCGGGCCGGCGGCCCAGACCTCGCCCACCTGGCTGTCGGCCAGCGGTTGCAGGGTGTTGGGTTCGACGATCAGCACCGCATGATCCGGCTGGCTCACGCCACAACTCATCACCGCGCAGCCCTGCCCCGGCTCGGCACGGTTTTGCGTCAAGGCTGCATCGTCCATGCGCATCGACGGGATGCCTCGGCCACGTGGCGTGCCGGCCACGAACAACGTCGCCTCGGCGAGCCCGTAGGAGGCCATGAAACGGTCGGCCGTGAAGCCGCACGCGGCAAATTTCCCGGCAAAGCGCTCCAGGCTGTCTAGGCGGATCGGCTCGGAGCCGGAATAGGCCACGCGCCAGCCACTCAGGTCGAGGCGGCTCAGGGCGGACTCACTGACCCGTTCGCTGCACAAGCGATAGGCGAAGTCCGGGCCGCCGCTGATGGTGCCGCCGTACTCGCTGATCGCTTCGAGCCAACGCAACGGCCGGGCGAGGAAATAGGCCGGCGACATCAGCACGCAAGGCACGCCACTGAAGATCGGCTGTAACAAGCCGCCAATCAGGCCCATGTCGTGGTAAAGCGGCAGCCAGCTGACGATGACATCGTCGGGGTTCACATCGATGCCGAAGCCACGGCGGATCAACAGTTCATTGGCGACCAGGTTGCCGTGGCTGACCTGTACGCCCTTGGGCAAGGCGGTGGAACCGGAGGTGTATTGCAGGAAAGCGATGTCATCGCGTTGCAGCTGCGGCGCTTGCCATTGCTCGGCGCGGGTCGGATCGAGCGTATCGACGCACAGCACCGGCGGTGCCGATTCGATGGCTTGCAAGGTGTCGCGCAGGTCAGCGGTGGTCAGCAACAGCCGCGGTTCGGCATCGGCGATGATCGACAGCAAGCGCTCCTGATGATGCCGACGGGAGGATTCCGGCGGATAGGCCGGTACGGCGATCACTCCGGCATACAGGCAACCGAGGAATGCCGCGACATAATCCGGGCCGCTGGGGAACAACAGCACCGCTCGATCAGCGAATCGGGCCTCGGCCTGCAAGGCGGCGGCGATGGTCCGGGCGCGTTGATCCAGGTCGCGATAACTCAACACCACGCCCTGCTCCGGGGTATCGGCCAGGAAGCGCAAGGCCACCTGATCCGGGGTCAACGCGGCGCGGCGCTGGAGTGCGTGAGCCAGGGTGCGGGGAAGTTCGAACGCGTCGGTCATGGGGGGTTCCTGCCTGAAATTCGGCTTGCAAGTGGTCACCCATGGGGACGGATAACACCAGCAAATAATTAGTCGGCGACCTTGTTCTCACGCGGGTGGCAGAACTGCGGGCCATCACGCGCCGCGGCAACGGGTCGCAGCTATCGGGCTGGACTTCCTTTCATCAATAATTCTTCTTCTCAATTGACAATAATTATCATTACGCCTAATTTGGCCGTCGATGTGTAGGACATGTCCGCCGGATCGGTCGTCCTGCTAACTATTTGCAGCAAGGTGAATTCCATGACGGAACAAGTATCCACAAGCAGGTGCGACTCACCGCTACTCCAGGCATTCGTCGATAACCGAACCATCCTGGTCAAGATCGCAGCGCGTATCACGGGCTGCCGGTCCCGGGCCGAAGATGTGGTCCAGGATGCGTTTTTCCGGTTGCAGTCGGCGCCCCAGATCACCTCATCCTTCAAGGCCCAGCTCAGTTATCTGTTCCAGATCGTGCGCAACCTGGCCATCGATCATTACCGCAAGCAAGCGCTGGAACAGAAATACTCGGGGCCGGAAGAGGAAGGGCTGAACGTGGTGATCCAGGGTGCTTCGCCGGAAACGTCTCACATCAACTTCTCCACGCTCGAGCACATTGCCGAGGCCCTGACCGAGTTGCCGAGCCGCACCCGCTATGCCTTCGAGATGTATCGCCTGCACGGCGTGCCGCAGAAAGACATCGCCAAGGAGCTGGGGGTCTCGCCGACGTTGGTGAACTTCATGATCCGCGATGCCCTGGTACATTGCCGCAAGGTGTCCGGGGTGCGTGGAGATACCTTCGCTCGGCGATGATTCCGCGGGGCTGACCGAGCAAGCTCACTCCCACGCAAGCGTCGTCGCAGTGCATGTGGGAGCGCGCTTGCTCGCGATGGGGCCTTGAGAATTGCGGTGAGATTTACATCAACGAACACCGGTCAAAAAACCGCTCGCGCCCCAGGATCATCAGCGCCGCTCGCTTGTGCGGAAAGTCGAATTCCTTTTCGCAGTGGAAACACTGGTTGTGCAGATGCCCGATCATGCGGGCGTTGTCGGCCCGGGGCTCGGCCACCACGCGCTGGGTGCGCGGATCGTCCAGAAACAGATAGTGCACCAATGCCGACAGCCAGCTGGCGACCTTATGCGGGCCACGGTGTTGTTCCTCGCCCACCAGCATGTGAATGCCACGGTCATAATCGTTGGCCTGGTAGAACGGCGCGATTCGATCCTCCTTGGCCCAGTAGGCCTCGAAATAGGCGAATGGCTCGTCGTTGAAACAGCCGATCAGCGTCAAGACCCGAGGGTCGTGCTGCAAGTTGCCCAAGTACTCCCGATGCTGCTCCAGGCTACCCTCCTCCTGCCAGAAGCTGGCGACCCGAGGGCTGTTCTGCCAACGATTGAAACGCGTCAGGTCCTGCTCGATTTCAAGGGTTCGCAAGGACACCCAGGCACCCAGCCGCGCGTCGAAACGCCGATACACCTCCCCCCGAGGCTTGATGGGCCGGCGAGGATGACGCTTGCCATCGGTGATGATCATCTGTTGCGGATAACTGCCACTGAACGACTCCCCCAGCCAGGGCTGCGGCAGTTGCCAGAACAGCGCACGTTCGCATGCGTATTCGTTGGGTTGCGCGGTGCCCACCAGCAGGCCGCTGAGCAACGCTTCACCAGGACGCTCGTCAAGATGCCAGACCAGGCACTGGCAGCCCGGATCCCGGGTAAACAGCCAATAGCAGGCCGCCCAAAGCGCCGGCCCCACCGGGCGCCCGTTGGTTTCCTGCAAATGCACGTGCAAGGGCGCGCCTCGTTCCAGGCGCAGCCGGATCAGCGGCGCGCCTTCGAGCATCAGGCTCAGGTGACGTTCGGTTTCATCGGCGCCCAGGCAGCGACCGCCGGGCAAGGGCAGCGTCGCTGCAGGATTGAGGTCTGGCATTGAAGGCTCACGTATTCGTCGGTAGTCAACGTGTGACGTGAGCCGGAAGGGGAAATTTAGTGTCGCCTCAGTGGCGAGCGGTCGACACGAGCTCGATCTGGTAGGGCTTGAAAATCTCCAACAGCTGCCCGCTGTCTCTCAACTTGCCCAGCAATTGCCCAAACGCCTCCCCGGAGATCGGCGCCTGGGGTCGCAGCAGCGCGAAATGGTGATAAATCTGGTCGATACGCTCGGACACGAGCAGTTGCGGAGCGACTTGAGGATTGCGCAGCAGATAGTCGCTGAGGTACGAACGGGTCACCAGCGCAACGTCCGCGCGCCCACGCAAGACCATTTGCAGATTGCTGTCATGGGAATACGTCAGCGTGGCGTTGAACTGGCCGATCAGGAACTTGGGATCGGCATTGAACTCGGCAAAAGCGTAGTGATAACCGCTGAACAGAGCCAGCCGCTTGGCCCGCAGGTCCGCGAAATAGCTCTGCTGGCGGTCAGGCAAACGCTGGGTCACGAAGATTTCCGCATCCTCCAGGCCCATGTCCACCGTGGTATGCGGCACATCCTGCCAACCCCAGTCAGGGTTTTCGAAGATGGCCATGTCGATCCGGCCTTGCTTGAAATCATTGAAGCGCCGCGGGATCGAGGTGGGGACGAGCACAAACTCGTAATCGGCCTGGGCGCGATTCAACGCCTCGACCAGTTCCGGTAGCAGGCCGGTGTCCGCACCTTTTTCGGGTCGAACGGTATAGGGCGGAAAATGTGCCGCACCGATCCGGACCAGCTGCGCCGCCTCGACGGGCAACATCCATAACAAGGCCAGAGCAGCCAGAACGCGCGAGGTCACCCCCATCGGCGAAAACGTCAAGATAACCACTCCCCCAGAAGTCCGTTCAATATGTTCACGCTAGGCGGTTTCAGGCGCTTGGCCAGCCGCTGGTTCATCGTTTTCTTGCAATACCAGAATCAGCGCCTGGTCAGCCAATTGATCAAGGCTCAGGCTGCCTCCGGCGCGAAACCAGGTGGAGGTCCAGGACAATGCACCTGTCAGGAAACGTCGGGTAACGAATACGTCCCCGCGAATATACCCGGCCTCCTTGGCCTCTCCCAGGACTTCAAGCCACACACGTTCGTAGATATCACGCAAGGCCAGCACTTGCCGCTGCCCTTCCTCTGACAAAGAGCGCCATTCGTAGACCAGCACCGCCATCGCCTCGCCGTTTTCCCCCGTGATCGATTGCAATTCACAGCGGATCAACGCCAGCACCCGCTCGCGAATGCTGCCGCCCTCTGCCAGGGCTGCCCGCATCATCGCGGTGTTGTAGCGGACGGTCTCTTCCATCACCGCCCACAGGATTTCGTCCTTGCTTTTGAAATGATGAAAAATACTGCCCGACTGAATGCCCACGGCGCTGGCCAGATCCCGCACCGTGGTGCGCTCGAAGCCTTTGTTGCGGAACAGGTGGGCGGCGGTCTGGAGCAGTTTGCCGCGAGCGCTGTCCGGATCGGTCAGTTGCCCGGCGTCGACCAGCTCACGCATCACGTCCAAGGCTTTTTGCTCGTTCACCTACTTTGCTCCTCAGTCGAACGATCAATGCGCGGCCACTCTCAGAATCGCCAGTGACACGGCAATTTAAGCTGGCCGGGGCAACCAAGCAAGCGCTCGGGCGCAAGAACCTGCGCTCGGTCCTTCGTGTCGGCGCCTCAAGATAGGGCTAGGCGCAAGCGCCGGGTTTGACTACGCTCAAACCCATCAGCACGTCGATACCGGGAACTCTGCAATGCCTCACTGGCTGGTGATTGATCTGGAGGCCACCACCGATGAAGGTGGCTGGCCGGTAACCGAAATGGAAATTATCGAAATCGGCGCGACCCTGGTGAATCGAGACGGCCGGGAAATCGATCATTTCCAGCGGTTCGTACGGCCGCTGAGGCGACCGCTGCTCACCCCTTTCTGTCGCTCGCTGACCCACATCAGCCAGGCCAACATCGACAGTGCCGGACCTCTGACCGAGGTCTGGCCGGCGTTCGAACATTGGCTGGCGCCCTACCACCCCAACCTGGAAGGCTGGGTCAGTTGGGGCGACTACGATCGCAAGCAGCTTCTTCAGGAATGGCAGCAACAGCGATTGCACAGCCTCCTCGGCCAAGTGCCGCACATAAACCTCAAGCAACGTTTTGCCAAGGCCCGCCGGTTGGAACGACCGTTGGGGCTAAATAGCGCGCTGCAACTGGCCGGGCTGCAATTTTGCGGACAACAGCACCGCGCGCTCGAGGACGCCCGCAATACAGCGCGACTATTGCCTCTGGTGCTGACGGGCTGACCCGGCGTAGCAGATGACGGCCCGTGTGGCCTTGTGCATACTGGCCGGCCTTTTTCAGCCCTTTCTCGAGGAATCGCCCATGTTCAAAGTCAACGAGTACTTCGACGGCACCGTCAAGTCGATCGCGTTCGGCACTGCCGAAGGCCCCGCGACCATCGGCGTCATGGCACCGGGCGAATACGAATTCGGCACCGCCCAGCGGGAAATCATGCACGTCGTTTCCGGCGCCCTGACCGTGAAACTGCCTGACAGCACCGACTGGGAAACCTTCGCGGCCGGCAGCCAGTTCAACGTCCCGGCCAACAGCAAGTTCCAGCTCAAGGTCGCCGTCGACACGGCTTACCTGTGCGAATATCGCGGCTGAGTCGGACCGTAGCAAGGGCGCTTGCCCCACGGCAAAAGCGATTGCGTGGTAAATGAAATGCCCGTGTCCAACGACACGGGCATTTTTTATTCCAGCACTTCGACCGGCATGCCCACTTCCAGGCTGCCATTACCGTCATTGACCAGGTTCTGCCCGAACATCGCACCGTCCGGGGTCGAACGGTACTGCAGCAACGTCGCGAAAGGCTCGCGCTGCGGATCGCGCTCACCGGTCTGCGGATCGATCGTGGTCATGATGCAGCGCGAGCACGGCTTGACCACGCGCAACTCCATATCGCCGATACGGATACGCTTCCAACCATCTTCGGCGAACGCCTCGCTGCCCTCGACCACCAGGTTCGGACGGAAACGCAGCATTTCCAGCGGGCGACCTACCCTGCCAGACAGGTCCTGCAATGAGGCCTGACCGATCAACAGCAAGGGAAAACCGTCGGCGAAGGCCACCTTGTCATCGTCCTTGCCATACCCGGCGGCTGTGGTGCGGGCCAACTCCACTGGCACATGCACGAGCCGGGTAGGATTGCCGATGAACGCGCTGACCCAGGCAGCCGCCTCGTCGCCCGCATCCGGCACGCGCAACGTGTCGCGCCAGATGATCACGCCGCGCCGCTGTTCTTCGTGGGCAGGCGGCAACGGCACTTCGATGACGCCATGGCCCGGCGCACTGAGCGTCAGGCCACCCGCCTCGTTCCACAGCGCCGAAAGCTGGCTCATTTTCGCCACGGCTCGCTGGGTCAGGAACCGTCCGCTGGCCTCATCCACCAGCATCCAGCGACGATCACCGTCGAGCCCGAGCTTGTCCAGGCCAATCCCTTGGACCTGCTGCCCCTTGCCGGACTTCAACGGATAACGGTAAAGCGCACTCAGCCGCAACATGATCGACGTTCCTGGTGGCGAAAAAACGCAACCTTATACGAGCCGGTCGATGAAACAAACCCGGATTGGCTTCAGTCGAGCATCAACCGTTGGCGTACTACATCAACGAGCTTGTCCGGCTGGAATTTGGAGAGGAAATTGTCACAGCCGACCTTCTTGACCATCGAGTCGTTGAAGCTACCGGACAGCGAGGTGTGCAGCACCACATAGAGCCCACGCAGCCGCGGGTCGTTACGGATTTCGGTGGTCAGGCGATAGCCGTCCATCTCTGGCATTTCCGCGTCGGTGAAGATCATCAGCAACTTGTCAGTCATCACCTCGCCGGAATCAGCCCAGGCCTTGAGCATGTTCAACGCCTTCAAGCCGTCGCTGGCGATGTGCATCTTCACGCCCAACTGGCCCAAGGTATCGCGCAACTGGGAGAGCGCTACGTTGGAATCGTCCACCAGCAAGACTTCGCGACCACGGGCGCGCTCCAGCACCGGGTCTTCGAGTTTGTCTCGGGAAACCTTGGCGTTGTAGGGGACGATCTCCGCCAGGACCTTCTCCACGTCGATGATTTCCACCAACTGATCGTCCACCTTGCTGATGGCCGTCAGGTAATGCTCGCGGCCGGCGCTGGTCGGCGGTGGCAGGATGGCTTCCCAGTTCATGTTGACGATGCGGTCCACGCCCCCCACCAGGAACGCCTGGACCGAGCGGTTGTACTCGGTGACGATGATGGTGCTGTTCGGCCCGGGCACGAGCGGACGCATGCCGATGGCCTGGGACAGATCGATGACTGGCAACGTCTGGCCCCGCAGGTTCACCACGCCGCAGACGAAAGGATGGCGCTGGGGCATCAAGGTCAGCTTCGGCAGTTGCAACACTTCCTGGACCTTGAACACGTTAATGGCAAACAATTGCCGCCCTGCCAGGCGAAACATGAGAATTTCCAGGCGATTCTCACCCACCAGTTGGGTTCGCTGATCTACTGTGTCGAGAATGCCGGCCATCGATGACTCCTGGGCTTGTTCGGATGAATCTTGTAAAGGCTTATCGGCTGCCGGGGCCGGATCTTGACCCCGACACGAAATATTCCCCTCGGGGATTGATGTCACATTAACATCATGGTTTACTGGCGTTCCGTTTTCATCCGTTATTTTTTCGCTGCGCGACTCCGGTTTGCGCACGAAGTTCCCCTGCCTAAGGGATTCCCCTAGGCACAATCAGGTCCAACCTGATATTCGCGCTATCCAATAGCCATTAATGTGACGCCATTCTCATTGCTGAACGGAGTCAGGCTTTTGTGCGCCATCGCAGGACACCGAACCTCAAGCCTTTCGGCCGATCCCGCCCGTGCAATCGTTTGCGAACAGCAGCCCTTTGCCGGATCGCATGGGCGCGCCGGGCGTATTGGTTCGTTGTCGGCCATGAGATCCAACCGTTCGCCACGCGCGATTTACTTTTCGCCTGACATGATGTTGTGGAGATAAGCATGCCGAACGATCGCAAGAATTGGAGCCAGCGCCTTCCTGAGTTCCTGGTCGAAGCCGAGACCCTCTTGGCCAAGTCAGAGGAATGCCTGAGCCACCTGCAATTGATCAGCAACGATAAAGACGCCATTGATTGCATGCTCAGCACGCTGCTGAAGCTGGCAAACAAGGCCGATGCGCTGGCGCTGGAGGCCGTTTCGGAGTTTTCACTGCATATCCATGGCTTGCTCAGCCATGCGCAGGACATGGAACTGCATGAGCAGGCCCTGGTCGCGCTCAAGGATTGTTTCACGCTCATGGCCTGGCAGCTGGAGCTGGTCGACCACACCACCGGTAAACTGGGCCTGGACAACAGCGAACAGACGTCGCTGATCGAAGCCTTCGCCTTCCAGGTGGGTCAGAGCCCTTGTCAGGCGTTACAACCACCGCGCCCGCTGGCATTGGTGCCCTACGCCCAGAAACAAGCATGAAGCTGCCTGTCGCTGCCTGGTGCCATGTGCCCGGCGCACGGAGCTTTCGGGCCGCCAAGCCGAGCGCGACCAACGATATTTGAAGTGGTACTATGTCTCGCGTCGTTCGCTTCAACCAGCCGCCGCCAACTGAAGCAATCCCCGACCTGAAACGTTTACCCGACCCGGCCCGTCAGATGCGCTGACCGGCTTGCCCGCAGCGAACACCCATTGGCTCCATCCGCTATGTACGCCAGCTTCAAGTCATTCATTTCCTGGCCACCTTCCCGAGAAAACGCCCGCCGGTTCACGCTGTTGCTGTGCATCTGCTCGACCCTCGGTTGTCTGTTGGCTTACCTGTCGGCCCTCACGGTGCCGTTGAGCTTGCTGGTACTGAATGTCGCAGCCCTTGCCTGTGTCTGGATCCAGTATCGGTTGTCACGAAAATCCATCAAATTCCAGCCGCAGGAACTCGCTGACCGGCTGCTTGAGGTCCAGGAAAACGAGCGCCATCGCCTCAGTCGCGAACTGCACGACGACATTGGCCAATTGCTGACAGCGGCAAAACTGCAGAGCGAATGGCTCAAGCGTCGCATGCCGCAAGAGCTGCAAGGCCAATGCTCCGTGCTCAGCGAGACGCTGGAAGAAACGTTGAACAAGGTGCGCGACGTGTCGGCGATCCTCAATCCAAGGCAACTGACCAGCCTGGGACTCGAAGCCAGCCTGCGCGCGCATCTGCTCAAGACCCTGGCTAATACCCCCGTAAACTGGAGCCTGGATTGCCAGCAACGCATGACGGGTATCCCGGAAGAAATGACAGTGGCGGCTTTTCGGATCACACAGGAAGCGGTCACCAACATCCTGCGCCACGCCCAGGCAAAAAACCTGCTGGTACGCCTGCAACGACTGCCCGAAGGGCTGACGCTGCTCATCAGCGACGACGGCCGGGGCTTTGTCCCCGCCATCCATCCCGCCCGCGAAGGGCAACGCGGCATGGCCGGCATGTCGGAACGGGTCGAACAACTGGGCGGCGCTCTCAAGGTAACCAGCGAGGCCGGCAAAGGCACGCATATCGAAGCTCGCTTTCCCTGGGCGCCTCGCACCCTGGAACGGGCCAGCAAGAATAAGGTTCTCCATTGACTTGTAATTTGCTTCTGGTAGATGACCATTCGCTGATCAGGGCCGGTGTGCGCGCCTTGGTCCTCGACCTGCCTGGCTACGCCGTGGTCGGCGAAGCCAATGACGGCGCCCAACTGTTGGAGCTGGTAGAACGACTGAACCCCGATATCGTGCTGCTGGATATTTCCATGAAAGACACCAGCGGCCTGCAAGCCTTGCAACAGCTCAAGCAGGTCCGCCCCCAGAGCAAGGTGTTGATCCTGTCCATGCACACCGACCCAGAGGTGATCATGCAGGCGCTGGAGTCCGGAGCCCATGGCTATCTGCTCAAGGACGCCACTCCCACCGAGCTGGAGCACGCCCTGGAAGCGCTGCGCAACAACGAACGCTACCTGAGCCCGGCCATCGCCCATACCGTGATCAACCAGGCACTGACCCGGGTGCAGAAACAGCCGCCCCATCCTGCCCCGACCCATAACCTGACGGCGCGTCAGCTGGAGATCCTGCGGCTGATTGTGCGTGGCAAGTCCACCCGGGAAATCGCCAACGGCTTGAGCCTGAGCATCAAGACCGTGGAAACCCACCGCGCCCAGATCATGAAACGCCTGCAGATCCATGACGTGGCGGGCCTGGTGCTGTTTGCGGTGCGCGAGCAGATCATCAGCCTGGACGATTGAGCAATCCGGGGGATCCCAATAGCGGCGAGTCCACCGGCAGATGCACCCGCAGTGCCTTGGGACGCAAGGTAAAACGCAGATCATCGACCTGTAGTGGTTCGCCATCCAGATTGATATCCAGCCCCTGGGCTACCTTGATTTCCACCCAGGGCAAGCGTGCCCGCACGAACATGTTGTCGATACCCAGGCCACCGGCCAGCAGGTCCTTCAGCGTGCTCACCACCTCCTGCGGCGCCGGCAGGATACTGATATCAAGCAGCCCGTCATCGGCCAACGCCTCCGGACACAACATGTGCCCCCCGCCGGCCTGCCGGCCATTGCCTATCCCCAGCGCCAGCAGATCGCCGCGCCATTGGAAACCAGGCCCTTGCAGTTCGCCATAGGCTGCACTCAGCTCACCGAACCTTGAAAGGCCGGTAAATAGATAGGCGGCCCCGCCGAGAATTTTCTTCAAGTCTTCCGAGGTGTTCGCTGTTACCTGGCTACCGAAGCCGCCCGTGGCCATGTTAAGGAAAATCCGCCCGCCGACCTCACCCAGATCGACCGCCCGAGGCTCAACCTCCAGCAAGTCCAGGGCCCGCTCCGGCTCCAGCGGGACACCGGCGGCCCGGGAAAAATCGTTGGCCGTGCCCAGCGGCAGCAATACCAGGCTGGCATCGCCAGAGTGCTGGGCAATGGCCTCGGCAATATCGCGCAAGGTCCCGTCGCCGCCACCGGCAATCAACTGGGTATAACCGGCCGCCAGTGCTTCCTCCACACATCGCCGGGCATCACCAGCTTCCCAAGTCAACCGGACCGCGAGGTCCCAACCCTGTTTGCGCTTGAGCATCACTGCGGCGCGAACCTCTTCGTTGAGCGCTTGCTTGCCATGCAGGATCAATAGCGCCTTGCCTTTGCTCATTGTTGTCTCCGTCATTGGAAAGAAGGTTCAGGAAATGGGACCGCTCATTCACTGGAAAAAGCCCAGCTTCCCTCAATTTATATGAAAAAGCATGGCGTTCGGGCCGATGCCACGAAGATGGGAACAGCCTTCCCATGGCTTTTTCTTATTCAAAGAATTTTCTTACAAGACGTGGCGAATCAGCTCAATTGACCCCCTGGGCATATTGAGACACCTTGGCATTCTGTTGCGTTTAACCGGCAAACGATCATTTAGACAAGGATGTGTCACCCATGGATGGATATGTCACGGCCCGTAGAGGCCCGCTGAATCGCTCGATTAATCATGGCCACAGGGAAGGAACGTCCTATGCGCAGCCATGAATGCAAGGTGTCGCCCCGCCACTTCGTATCCTTCGGGAGCGAGCGGGCCGACGCCAAAAACGAAGGCAAAAGTTGCTGTAATCCCGCTGGAGGAATTGATTTGGAACCGCGCGTCGTTGAACTGGAAACCCACCTCAAGTACATCCGCAGGGACATGGATGAAATTCGTACCGACGTCAAGGCGGTTCGCCACCGACTTGCCTATCTGGCAGGCGCGGCGGCGGTGGTGGTCGGCCTGCTGGGGTGGGTCGCGAACAGCCGTTTCGATCAACTGGTGATGCTACTGTCGCGATGAAGGCAAAACCGCAACGGCCCGAGCCCAGCTCAGGCCGTCACCAATGAATGCGATGCAGGACTAACCCAGCACCTCGCTCAAAGGAATGAAGCCCACTTCATCGCCTTCGACCAAAGTCCGCTCTTCGAGGACCTCGACCAGTCCGTCGGCCCAAGCTGCGCTGCGCAGGACTCCCGAACTCTGGTTGCGATAGATGATTGCTCGACCATTTTCGATGCGGCCTCGCAAGTATTCGCGCCGGCTGCCAGCCTTCGGCCAGGCGAAACCGGCCGGCACCTTGAACTTGAGGGGGGCCACTGACTGAACGCCTTGGCGTCGCAACAGATAAGGCCGAGCCAACAACGCGAAGGTCACCAGCGTCGAAGCAGGGTTCCCGGGCAGGCCTATGACCGGCACGTCGCGAAAATGCCCAAATGTCAGGGGTTTTCCCGGCTTGATGGCAAGTTTCCACAGCGTCAGCTCGCCTTCCTCACGAAGGGCGATGCCCAGGAAGTCAGCCTCCCCCACCGATACACCGCCAGTCGACAGGATCAGGTCGACATCCGACAGTTGGGCCAGGCATTTGCGGGTAGTGGGCAGGTCATCGGGCAGGATACCTGCATCGATAACCTCGCACCCCAGGCGTTGCAGCCAACCACAGAGCAACACGCGATTGCTGTTGTAGATCTGGCCCGGCCCAAGGGGCTGGCCAGGCTCCACCAATTCATCGCCCGTGGACAGGACCGCAACGCGCACCCTGCGCACGACTTCCAACGATGCACATCCCAGGGAGGCCGCCAGCCCAAGCTCAATCGGGCCCAGGCGGGTGCCGGCACAAAGCACCCGTTCGCCAACGGTCGTTTCCTGCCCTTGAGGGCGGATATTCTGCCCGATCGCCAGGGGCTGGATGAACCGCACCCGCTGGTCATCCTCAAGCTCGACGTTTTCCTGCATCTCGACGCAATCGGCGCCGACCGGAATCGGCGCACCAGTGAAGATCCGCGCGCAGGTTCCCGCGACCAGGGGCTCCGGAGCCTGCCCGGCGAAAATCCGCTGGCTGACCACCAGTGGCTCGCCGCGCCAATCGGCCAGGCGTAACGCGTAGCCGTCCATGGCACTGTTGGGCCAAGGCGGCAGGTCGAGCGTCGCCACCAGATCTTCGGCGAGGATCCGCCCCTGCGCTTGCGCCAGTGAAACCCGCTCACGCTCGACGATTGGCGAAGCCGCCGCGCTTTGGAGCAAGCGCTCCAGCGCGACTTCGACGGCCATCAAGGCACCGGTCTTGCCCGGTTTACCCACGGGATTCACAAGGGGCCGCCTGTTTCAAATGGGCTACGAAGTTACACGGCCGGTGCCGCGCATCCAGTTGCTCGGCCAGTATGCCGTCCCATCCGGTGCGCACCGCATTGGTGGAGCCCGGCAAGCAGCACACCAGCGTCCCATTGGCCAGCCCGGCCAGTGCCCGGGATTGAACGGTGGAGGTGCCAATATCCGCCACGGATATCTGCCGGAACAACTCACCGAAACCGTCGACCTGCTTGTCCAACAGACACGCAACGGCCTCTGGAGTACTGTCGCGGCCGGTAAAGCCGGTCCCCCCGGTGATCAGCACCACCTGCACCACCTCGTCGGCAATCCAAGCGGCGACTTGCGCGCGGATCTTGTACAGATCATCTTTGAGCAGCACCCGAGCCGCGAGATTGTGCCCGGCTTCCGAGAGCCGGTCGACGAAGACCTGGCCCGACGTGTCGGTTTCCAGGGTACGGGTATCGCTGACAGTCAGCACCGCGATATTGAGCGGTACGAAAGGTACATCAGCCTTGGGTTTCATAGGCTCGTCCAGTTGTAGGGGAAACAGCCTGGTGTTATATCACAGCGCCCGATTTTTTCGCCCGTGTGGAGACACCTCATGACCTTGAACAATCCCCTGCCGCCCTGCTCCATCCTGCTCCTGGCGGGCGGACGCGGGCACCGGATGGGTGGACAGGATAAAGGGCTGCTGGAGTGGCAAGGCAGCCCATTGATTGCTCATCTGCATCGGCAGACCCGGGCCATGAGCGATGACTTGATCATTTCCTGCAACCGCAACCGGGAGCGTTACGCCGCGTACGCCGATCAGTTGGTGCATGATGACGAGGGTGATTTCCCCGGCCCGCTGGCAGGCATACGGGCGGGCCTGAGGGCGGCACGCCATCCGTATCTGTTGGTGTTGCCATGCGACGTGCCGCGAATCGACACCAGCCTGCTCGAAGGCATGCGGGAAACGGCAAGCCGACACCCGGACAAGCCATTGATGGTTCGTCATGGCGAACATTGGGAGCCGCTGTTGTGCGTCATCCCGCGAGCCTTGGCCAATGACTTCGAACAGGCATGGAAAGAAGGCGAACGCAGCCCCGGCCGGATCATGCGCACGTTGCACGCGGTCCCATTGCAATGCCCGGCCGACGATCCCCGGCTGGCCAATCTCAATACGCCGGAACTCCTTGCCCAGCACAAAGGCGTGTCAGATTGACACTAGCCAGGAACTTGCTCGCGATGTATACGTCTGAAGGTCAGTAACTTGAAGAAATCCTTTCGGAGAAACACCATGACTCAACGGACCCTCGCTACTTTCATGCTCGCGCTGGGCCTCGCCACTCTCGCCGGGTGCGCATCGCCAACAGTGATTACCTTGAATGACGGTCGCGAAATCCAGGCCGTCGACACGCCACATTATGATGAAGACAGCGGCTTCTACGAATTCGAACAATTGGACGGCAAGCAGACTCGCGTGAACAAGGATCAGGTTCGTACCGTTAAAGACCTGTGATCCTCAGCGTCAAAGCCAGATAAAGAAAAGCCCGCAATGGTTATTGCGGGCTTTTTTGTTGCCTGCTCGAACCGTCGGCTCGCTACCACCCCAACGAAATCCGACTTTCAAAGTCCCGTTCCTGCCCCGTAAGCGGATCGATGAAACGCACACCTCGAGCCAGCAGCTTGAGCGGATTGGCAAAGTCATCCACGGCGTCTCGCACCACGTCCGGATAGAACGGATCGTTACAGATAGGCGCGCCCAAGGCGTTCATATGGACCCGTAGCTGATGTTTTTTCCCGGTGACCGGATACAGACCGTAGCGCCATAGGTCCCCGTTTTTTTCAAGCACTTCCATGGCCGTTTCGGTGTTGGGCTCGCCCGCCCCCTCCTGCATGCGAAAAAAGGGTTCGCCATCGACCATCCGACTTTTGTGTACGCGGGGAAACGTCAATCCGGGCAATGCGGGAGCGATGGCTTGGTAGAATTTTTCAATCCGTCGCGTTGGAAACAAGGCTTGATAACGCGAGCGGGTGTCCGGATTGGCTGAAAACAACACCAGCCCGGCGGTGTGCCGATCGATGCGGTGCAAAGGCACCAGATTGGGATTGTCCAGGCGATGAATCAGCCGTCGCAACAAGGTCTGCTCAACGTACTCGCCCGCTGGGGTGACCGGCAGGAAATGTGGTTTGTCCGCCACGACCAGATGTTCGTCGACATACAGAATCGACTCCATCACCGGGATCGGCTTTTCGTCCGGTACTTCCCGAAAGTAATGGACGCGCAAGCCTTCCCGGTATGGCAGGTCGGCGCGGATTGCCTTGCCCTCGGCGTCCAGCACCCGGCCTCGAGCGATGCGATCGAGCCACTGCTCGCGGCTGATCGCCCTGAAGTGATCGCATAGGCAATCCAATACCGTCTGCCAGGGGCCGGGCGGCAGGTAAAGCGTGCTGGCCTGATGCTGAGCTGCGGAAAACGATGGACCGGACATTAAAAAAGTTCTTCAGCCTGTTGCGGACTGGGCATTATCCGACAGTCACACGAGCCAGCCCAGCAATGATTGCCTCATGCAAGGATTGGCGCCGGCCTCGTCGCGGCCTCGGTGAATTCCTTAAGCCAGCGCAGTACCTCGACCGCCTCCCAGCGCCCCGGATCGTACAGCGCATACAACAGCCCCTGATAACCCACCACATCCAGCTGCTTGTGGTAGCCGGCGCGCTGGAACAGCGCCTCGATCTCGGCGAAACATGTGTTGAAGTGAAGTTTATTGAAGGGCGTCTTGCCTTCGGTCACCAGCCCGTCCAGACGCAATTCCAGGACCGCCTCGCGCACAACGTCCACGGACATCCGGTTCACGCTGTTTTTCAGTTGTTCGACATTGACCAAGGGACCCACTCCAGATAACTGTATGGGCATACAGTAACCGAAGAACGTCTTTTCGCCAATCGCGACGTAGGGACCCAGCCGATGGAAGGTTCAACGTAAAAATGCAGCAACCCGGTCTGGATCGTCGAAGGGCCAGTCCAGTTCGGCGCCTGTATCAACCCTGCGCAGCACTGGAATGCGCAGCCCATAGGCTTCGGATAAGGCCTCGCTTTCGGCGATATCCACCAACTCCACCAATAATCCATATTCGACGAAAGGCATCAGCACGCTCTCGGCGACCTCACACAGATGGCAACCCAGGGTGCCGAACAGCTGGCATTCAGGAAGCATGGCAGGTAGACCCAAAAAAGACAGTTCGCCATTCTAGGCCCACCTCACGCAACCGTCGAGCCGGCTAAAATGCCGCAGATTATGTCGGTAAAACGCTGATGCAAATCACTGTGCTGAAATGACTTTCCAGTGATGCTCAAGTTTTTTGCTGTTCTACGCTGGATCCAGCAAGCCCTGAAACGGAGTGTCTCTTGTACGCCAACCTGCTGATCATCCTTGCCTCGTCCCTGGTGGTCATCGCCCTGTTCAGGCGACTGCGCCTGCCGCCGGTACTCGGTTACCTGTGCGTGGGCCTGGCCATCGGGCCCACTGCGCTGGACTGGGTCAACGACAGCGAAGAGCTGCCGGACCTGGCTGAGCTTGGGGTGGTTTTCCTGTTGTTTTCCTTGGGGCTGGAATTCTCGTTATCGAAAATGCTCGAGCTGCGTCGGGTGGTGTTTGGACTTGGCAGCCTCCAGGTCCTGGCTTCTGGGTTGCTATTGGGCGTGCTGCTGGCAAGCAGTGGTGTGCCGATGACGGCGGCCGTGTTGCTTGGTGCCGGGCTGGCCTTGTCGTCTACCGCCATTGTAAGCAAGGAACTGACCAGCCTGGGGGAAATCTTCACCAGCCACGGCCAGAACGCCATCGGCGTGTTGCTGTTCCAGGACGTCGTCGCCGTGTTGCTCCTGACCCTGGTGCCGGTATTTGCCGGCAGCAGCGAACACCCGTGGTATTGGGCGTTGCCGTTGACTCTGGGCAAGACCCTGGTGCTGTTTGGCGGCCTGTTGCTGGCCAGCCGACTATTGCTGCCACGGTTGTTCCATGAGGTGGCTGCCTCCCGGTCCGCCGAACTGTTCGTGCTGCTGGCCCTGGTGATCGTGTTGTTGACGGCATGGCTTACGCACCTGCTCGGCCTCTCCCCCGCCCTGGGAGCATTCCTGGCCGGCATGCTGCTGGGAGAGAGCCACTACCGGCACCAGATCGAGGCCGATATCCGACCGTTCCGCGACATCTTGCTGGGGCTGTTCTTCGTCAGCATTGGCATGCTGATCGACCTGCAATTGTTTGTCGACGATGGCCTGTTGATCCTCGGGCTGACCCTCGCTCTGATGCTCATCAAGGGCAGCGTCGTGGCCGCCCTGGTGAAGTGGCGCGGCAGCGACGGCGAAACCGCCTGGCGCAGCGGCCTCGCCCTGGCCCAGGGCGGTGAATTCTGTTTCGCGCTGATGGCGCTGATGCAACAGAACCGACTCATGCCAGGGGATATCGGCGGCCTGCTATTGGCCGCCACCTTCTGCTCGATGCTGTTGACGCCGCTGTTGCTGCGCGCCGCACCCGGCCTGGCCGCGCGGCTGCACCGCAAACCCAACGAAGAGGCGCAACTGGACCAGATCAGCGCTCTCAATGCCGACTTGTCGAGTCACGTAATCATCTGCGGGTATGGCCGGGTAGGACAATCGATCGGGCGCTTTCTGCGCCGGGAGGGCTTGGCGTTCGTGGCCCTGGATGATGACCCGGTCATCATTCGTGAAGCGTCCGTCGGCGAACGATGCGTGCATTACGGAGACTCACGCAGAGCCGACCTGCTGGCCGCCGTAGGACTGGGTCGCGCAAGGCTGCTGGTCATTGCAGTCGACAAGACGGACATTGCGATGACCGTGCTGAGGGAGGCCCGGCGGGTCAACCCGCAAGTGCCCATCCTCGTGCGCACCCGGGACGACAGCCAACTGGCCGAGTTGCAGGCAGCCGGAGCCACCGAGGTGGTTCCAGAACTGCTGGAATCGAGCCTGATGCTGGCCTCCCATGCGCTGATCATGCTCGGGCTGCCCGAGCAGCGGGTGCGGCACCATGTGGATCAAGTCCGTCACGAGCGCTATGGCTTGCTCCATGGCTTTTATCCCGGCAATCAGGACAAGGAGCCGTAGCACAGGCTCAGTCCTGACTGACCGCTCCGATCTTGTGAATGGACAAATCGGCCCCGTAGTACTCTTCTTCCTGAGTCAGCCGCAAGCCCAGCACCGCCTTGATCACACCGTAGACCGCGAAACCACCGACCAGGGCGATCAACACGCCGAGGGCGGTGCCGACGAACTGGCTGGCGAGGCTTACCCCGCCCAAGCCACCCAAGGCGTCCTGGCCGAAAATCCCGCAGGCGATACCGCCCCAGACGCCGCACAGCCCATGCAGGGGCCAGACGCCCAGCACATCGTCGATTTTCCACTTGCCCTGGGCCGCGGTAAAACACCAGACGAACAGACCGCCAGCAATTGCGCCGGTCACCAGGGCACCCATCGGATGCATCAGGTCGGAGCCGGCGCAGACCGCCACCAATCCGGCCAGCGGGCCGTTGTGCAGGAAACCGGGGTCGTTGCGCCCAACGACCAGCGCCGTCACGGTCCCTCCGACCATCGCCATCAACGAGTTGACCGCCACCAACCCACTCACGCCGGGCAAGGTCTGGGCGCTCATCACGTTGAAGCCGAACCAGCCGACGATGAGAATCCACGACCCCAGTGCCAGGAACGGAATGCTCGAAGGCGCGAAGGCCACCAGACGACCGTCCCGGTAACGCCCGTTTCGCGGTCCGAGCAGGAGCACCGCGGCCAGTGCCAGCCAGCCGCCCATGGCGTGCACCACCACGGAGCCGGCAAAGTCATGGAAGCTGGCGCCAAAGTGCGCTTGCAGCCAAGCCTGGAAACCGAAATTGCCATTCCAGACCAGACCTTCGAAAAACGGATAGACGAACGCCACGATCAGCACCGTGGCGCATAACTGCGGGACGAACCGGGCACGCTCGGCTATCCCGCCAGAGATAATCGCCGGGATCGCGGCGGCGAACGTCAACAAGAAGAAAAACTTCACCAAACTGTAGCCGTGGTCGGCACTGAGAACTGCCGCCGGTTGCAGGAAAGTCACGCCGTAGGAAATCCAATAACCAATGAAGAAATAGGCCAGCGTCGATACCGCGAAATCGCTGAGGATTTTCGACAGCGCGTTCACCTGATTCTTCTGCCGGACCGTTCCTACTTCCAGAAACGCGAACCCGGCATGCATGGCCAGGACCATGACCGCGCCGAGCAGGATGAACAGCGTGTTGGAGCTATGGACCAGACCGTCCACAGCACTTTGCAGATTTTCCATGGTATTGGCAGACCTGAAGAAGTTGAAAAAGCACCGTGATGGTTCATCCCAGCCGGTCATGCACCAAGTTGAGACCGAACGACCGACCATAGGTGGGCAGCCGAACCGCTTTGGTGCATGAAACGCGACAACATGACGCCCCGCTTGGAGGTGCTTCGCCGGTTTTGATTATTTGGGTTAAGGTTTTCGGGCTTTCGCCCAGCTTCAGCGCACCGGCACACCTCAGCGCACCAGCACATGGCAAAGGGCGGAGCAAAAGTTGTACCAGTCAGTTTCACTGAACCTTCCGGTTGGGCTCATACTCGAACGCTTCAGACGTCACTTACGGAGATCCACCCCCATGGCCAGAACCCAGGCAAAGACTGCTCAAGAAACGTTGATGGATGATTTTCAGACGCTGGTCAAAGACACCGAACGATTGCTGGATCACACCGCCACGCTGGCAGGCGACCAGGCGGACGAACTGCGTGGCCAGATCCACGAAACACTGCTGCGCGCCCGCGAAACCCTTAAGTTGACCGAAGATTCAGTGCGTGAGCGCGGCCAGGCAGCCATGATCGCTACCGAAGAATACGTACAGGCCAATCCCTGGCAATCGGTCGGCATCGCGGCGGGCGTAGGCTTTTTGATCGGATTGTTGGCGACACGGCGCTGATTATGGGCATCGACGAATCCGGATCGCCCGAAACGGGCACTAAACCAACAGCGCGTCGCCTGGGCGCGGCATTCCTTGGATTGCTGCACAGCCACGTCGAGTTGTTCGGTATTGAACTGCAGGAACAAAAGGCTCGCACCGTCAGCCTGTTGTTATTCGCGGGGCTGGCATTGGTTTTCGGCCTGCTGTTACTGGTGGGGCTGTCGGCTCTGGTATTGATCCTGGTGTGGGATACCTATCGGTTGGCGGGCATCATCGGCCTGTGCCTGTTCTACCTGCTGGCGGCGCTGTTCTGCGGGCTTCGGCTCAAGGCAGCGATTTTTGATGAGTCCTCGCCTTTCCACGCCACTCTCGAAGAACTCGCCAACGACCGGGAGCGCCTGTTGCCATGAGTCGCCCTAATGCTCCTCAAGCCCGTACGCGGCAGGAAATGCGCAAGGCACTGGTGCGCCTGCGCATGGAGATGCATCGCCAGGAAATTCGTCAGGAAACGCGACAATTGCTGCACCCGTTGCAACGGGTACGCGGATTCACCCAGAGCTGGCACGAAGGGTTCGGCCTCAAGCACGCCTCGCTTTGGGGCGTCGCCGCGGTGAGCCTGCTCGGCTTTCTCGGTGGCAAGCGAACCCGCAGTGGCCGCTCCGGTGGTTTGTCGCGCCTGATCCGACTGGCGACCGCCGTGCTTCCGCTGATCAAACTGGCCAAGAGTGCGCGCAAGCCTTGAGGCGAATCGACGGGCTCTTCCATCGAAGAGCCCTGTTCGACCGTCGACGCAGCAACACTCGGGCACAACTGATCGGGGTCCTGAGCCCTTGCAGGACGGGGCTCGAACCGGGAAGCTAGGACTTCGACTCATCAAACGGAGCAACCGGCTTTGGATTGGCACACCCTGCTGACGCGCGAACGCCTGGGAAAACCGCTGCACAGCCCGGAAGAGCTGGGCCGCAGTCCATTCCACAAAGACCACGATCGCATTATCTTTTCCGGTGCCTTCCGCCGCCTCGGGCGCAAGACGCAGGTGCATCCGGTATCCAGCAACGACCATATCCACACGCGCCTGACCCATTCGCTGGAAGTCAGTTGCGTCGGTCGCTCCCTGGGTATGCGCGTAGGGGAAACCATCCGCGGCGCCCTGCCCGACTGGTGTGAGCCCAGTGATCTGGGCATGGTGGTGCAGTCGGCCTGCCTGGCCCATGACATCGGCAATCCACCGTTCGGCCATTCGGGCGAGGATGCCATCCGCTACTGGTTCCAACAGGCGGCGGGACGGGGCTGGCTTGACGCAATGAGCGAGGCCGAGCGCAACGATTTTCTCAACTTCGAAGGCAATGCCCAGGGGTTCCGCGTCCTTACGCAGCTCGAATACCACCAGTTCGACGGCGGCACCCGCCTGACCTATGCGACCCTCGGCACGTACCTGAAGTATCCTTGGACGGCTCGCCACGCCGATTCCCTGGGCTACAAGAAGCACAAGTTTGGCTGCTACCAGAGCGAACTGCCGTTGCTGGAGCAAATCGCCCATAAACTCGGCCTTCCGCAAATCGAGGATGAGCGCTGGGCAAGGCATCCGCTGGTCTACCTGATGGAAGCCGCGGATGACATCTGCTATGCGCTCATCGACCTGGAGGACGGCGTCGAAATGGACCTGCTGGAGTATCCGCAGGTGGAATCGCTGCTCCTGGACCTGGTGGGTGATGATCTGCCAGAGACGTACCGTCAACTCGGGCCGCTGGATTCGCGACGGCGAAAGCTGGCGATCCTGCGAGGCAAGGCCATCGAGCACCTGACCAACGCGGCCGCACGGGCATTCGTAGAGCAGCAGGAGGCGTTGCTCGCTGGCACGCTGCAAGGCGATTTGGTGGAACACATGCACGGCCCTGCCAAGCGTTGCGTATTAAACGCCAAGGACATGGCCCGCAAGAAAATTTTCCAGGACAAACGAAAGACCCTGAACGAAATCGGCGCCTACACCACGCTGGAGATCCTGCTCAACGGTTTCTGCGGCGCAGCCCTCGAACAACACGGTGGCCGTACGCCGTCGTTCAAGAATCGCCGGATTCTCGACTTGCTGGGCAATAACGCGCCCGATCCTCAAGGTTCACTTCACAGCGCCTTCCTGCGGATGATCGACTTCATCGCCGGCATGACTGACAGCTATGCAAGCGACATGGCACAGGAGATGACCGGCCGCACTCGCCAATAGCAGGCGATTGCAGCCGGCGATCGGTAGGGAAACGCGACCTGGCGCTCGCTTTGCAGCCTGCGCCTGGAGCCTTCCGGTTGTCAGCTCGTCATTTTCTGCCGCTGAAATAACGGCACAGTTTCTTTTCCCCAACTATTAAAAGCGCGGTTTTATATTCAATAAAATGTAAAACATGCCCTCCTCGCTCCACTTGCCTACCTGCCCCCCTAAATACGTCGTGGTATCCCGCTTCTTTTTTTGTAGGAAACTTCTGAAATTGATCGTGCATGCCGGTCTCCCCGCACGAGTTAGCCTTAACTGGGCTAAGGTGCGCGCTTTATAAGAGCTCTAGGGGACTTTATTCATGAACTCCGTTTTCATTGTCGACGATCATCCGGTCATCCGCCTCGCTGTCCGAATGCTGCTGGAGCATGAAGGCTATAAAGTCGTCGGAGAAACTGACAATGGCGTCGACGCGATGCAAATGGTGCGTGAATGCATGCCGGACCTGGTCATCCTCGACATCAGCATTCCGAAACTTGACGGGCTGGAAATTCTTTCGCGCTTCAACGCCATGACCACGCCCCTCAAGACGCTGGTCCTGACGGCTCAATCGCCAACGCTGTTTGGCATTCGCTGCATGCAGTCCGGGGCTTCCGGCTATGTCTGTAAACAGGAAGATCTCAGTGAACTGGTCAGCGCGATCAAAGCCGTATTATCCGGCTACAACTATTTCCCCAGCCAGGCACTTAACCCTGTTCGTCCAGATGATCCACGCAGTTTCGAGTTGGACCTGTTCAAAAGTGTCAACGACCGGGAGTTGATGGTATTGCAACTTTTTGCCCAGGGTCGGACCAACAAGGAAATAGCCAAAGGCATGTTCCTTAGCAATAAAACTGTCAGCACTTATAAAAAACGACTCATGCAAAAACTCAAGGTGAAGTCCCTCGTCGACCTTATCGAAATGGCAAAACGCAACGCACTGGTGTGAGAAACAACAGAATGCTCAAATGCATAAGCCGCTACTTTTTGTTGTTCGCCGCAGGACTCCATGCAGGGCTCCTCCTGGCGACAACGAATCTGCCTCAGGCCTACTCGCTGCTGAGTCGCGCGGCCGCGGATCATATCGAGATCAGGCTCGACGATACCCAGCGCGCCTGGCTCAAGGAACGTCGCGAACTGATCCTGGGAACCTCCGCCCCGGATTATCCGCCTTTCGACCTTTCCAGCAGTGGCCGCGACTACGAAGGAATGACCGCCGATTATGCCGGAGTCATCGCCAAGGCGACCGGCCTGCCAATGACCGTACTGCGGTTCGATTCGCGGGAAGCCGCCATCGCCGCGCTCAAGGCCGGAGAAATCGACCTGCTCGGCACTGCCAACGGGTTCGAAGCGCAGAATTCAGGCGTCGCTCTTTCGGCACACTACGCTGTCGATCAACCGGTGCTGGTCACCCGGACGAATGAAAGCCGCCCGCTGAACGAAGACCTCAAAGGGCTGCGGCTCAGCATGGTCTATCACTACCTGCCGTTGGAGGAGGTCAAACAGCTATACCCCACGGCCCGCATCAACACGTATCCCTCCTACCAGAACGCGATCAATGCCGTTGCCTTCGGCCAGGCCGATGTCTTTCTTGGCGACGCCATCTCCACCCACTACATGATCAGCAAGGGGTACTTGAACAACATCCGCATGGCCAGCTTTGCCAAACACGAGGCACACGGGTTCGGCTTCGCGCTCCGGGAGGACGACACCCGCCTGTTGGACATCGTCAATACCACGCTCAACCAGATCCCTATCGCCGAACAAGCGACAATCGCCAAGCGCTGGAGGGCAGGCAGCGACCTGTACCTCGCCGAACATAAAATCCAGCTGACCGACCGCGAACAGGACTGGCTGGCTCGGCACCCGGTGGTCCGGGTGGCGGTGAACGAAAGATTCGCGCCCTTTACTTTTTTCGACCCAGACGGGGATTTCCACGGCATCAGCGCCGACCTGCTGGAACTGATCCGCCTGCGCAGCGGCTTGCGCCTGGATATCCAGCGTTATCAGGACGATGACGAAATGATCGCCGCGGTCCTCGGCGGCAAAGCCGACGTGATCGCCGCGTTGCTGCCTGGCAGCGAACGACAGAAATCGCTGAAATTCAGCCGTCCCTACATGGACAGCTCGTTTGTATTGCTTACGCGCAAGCAATCCGACACACCGGCGACGCTGGACCAGTTCGGCGCGCGGAGCCTGGCCGTTACCAAAGGCAATCCCATCATCGAATGGCTACGCAGCCAGTATCCAGACCTGCGAATTATCGAAACCGTCGATTCGCAGCATGCCGCCCAGTCGCTCGCCGAGGGTCAAGTCGACGGCAGCGTGAACGCGCTGGTCATGGCCAACTATTTCCTGGCGTCCCATACGCTGCAGGGCAAGCTGCAGATCAGCAGCACCGTCGGCACCCGCGACGCCATGTTCTCCCTGGCCACGTCCAGGAACGCGACGGAGCTGAGCGCCATCCTCGATAAAGCCCTGACCAGCATCGACCCCGATGAACTGGGCGTGATCGACAACCGTTGGCGCGGCTATATCCCGGCCGCGGAAAGCACATGGCGCACCTACAACCGCCTGTTTCTCCAGGTCGTAGCGGGGGCCGGCCTTTTGCTGTTGCTCTCACTGGCCTGGAATGCCTATATGCAACGGCAGATCCGCCAACGCCAGCGGGCGGAACTGGCCCTCAATGACCAGCTCGAGTTCATGCACGCCCTGCTCAACGGCACGCCCCATCCCATTTATGTAAGAGACCGGGACGGGGTCCTGCAAAGTTGCAACGACAGCTACCTGGAGACGTTCGACGCAAGACGCGAAGACGTGATCGGCAAGGACATCATGCCCGGGGCCATGAGCAACGCCTTCGAAGCGCTGGAGTACCAGGCCGATTATCGACGCGTCATGGCCCAGGGCACCGCACAGATCATCGATCGGCCCCTGCACATCGGTGACCGCAAGCTGACGATCTATCACTGGATACTGCCTTACCGTAACTCCGCGGCCCAGGTGCAAGGGATCATCGGCGGCTGGATCGATATCAGCGAACGGCGACAGCTTGTCGAGGATCTGCGAGCCGCCAAGGAACAGGCCGACGACGCCAACCGGGCCAAGAGCACGTTCCTGGCCACCATGAGCCATGAGATCCGCACCCCCATGAATGCCGTGATCGGCATGCTCGAATTGGCGCTCAAGCATGCCGACAAGGGCCAGATGGACCGCGCGGCGATTGAAGTCGCATACGAGTCGGCTTCCGGCATGCTCGACCTGATCGGCGATATCCTCGACATTGCCCGTATCGAATCCGGCCACTTGGGCCTTGCACCCGAACGGGTCGACCTCAAGGCGCTGGTGCAATCGGTCATGCGGGTTTTCGAAGGACTGGCCCGGCAGAAAAACCTGGCGTTGTCGTTGCGATTCGAGCCAACCGAGGGTAACCCGGACGTGCTGATGGACCCGTTGCGATTCAAGCAGGTGATTTCGAACCTCATCAGCAACGCCCTGAAGTTCACCGAGCAAGGTGAAGTGAATGTCAGCGTGAGGCTGTCACGCACGATCGGGGAAGACACCCTTCGAATGCAACTGGACGTGCGCGACAGTGGCATCGGCATCAGCCCCGCCGACCTGCAACGCCTGTTCGAGCCGTTTGCCCAGGTCGACAATGGCAACCGGATGGCCCGCAAGGGCGCTGGGCTGGGCCTGGTGATCAGCCGCCACCTGTGCCAGGTCATGGGCGGTGAATTGCACATGAACAGCCAACCGGGCGCAGGAACCCAGGTCCGGGTTTGCCTGCCCTTGGCCATCCTGCCCGACGCAAAGGCTCGCGCCCCCGTCGCGCCTGTCGTTGAAACAGCCCCCTGCGCGCTGAACGTCCTGGTCGTGGACGATCATCCGGCCAATCGCCTGTTGATGGCGCAACAACTGGACTACCTGGGTCATCACCACCATGTCAGCCATGACGGCGAACAGGGATTCAAGGCCTGGCAGGAGGGGAATTTCGACCTGGTCATCGCCGACTGCAACATGCCGGTCATGAGCGGCTACGAGCTCGCCGGAGCAATCCGTCGACACGAGGCCGAACAACGGCGACCGCCCTGCACCATCCTCGGGTTCACCGCTAATGCACAACCCGAGGAAAAACAACGCTGCAAGGAGGCGGGCATGGACGACTGCCTCTTCAAGCCCATCAGCCTGAGCGCCCTGCATCAGTGGATGAGCACGATCAAACCCGGCGGCCGCGCCCACGCTTTCAACGTTCAAAGCCTGCAGATGCTGACTGGCGGCGACCCTGTCTCCATCCAGCGTCTGCTGGCGGAACTGCTCAGCAGCAATCGCGCAGACCGCCAGGAGCTACTCGACGTCGCCCGAGGGGCAAACCCACAGGCGATCACCGAGACAGCACACAAGATAAAGGGTGTCGCCCGTATCGTGCAGGCAACTTCATTGATCCAGCTGTGCGAGACACTGGAGCAGGCCTGCCAACAAGGGCTCGCGCCGGAACGCATCGATGAATGCACGCATGCCCTGGGCCGGGCGATGAGCGAACTGGAGCAGGCCCTGGAAACAGAGATCGCCAAGGCAAAATAACCGGTGTTTACTATGCTGTTCGCTCAGCAGTGCGTAGCCGGGGGCGATCTCCCCCAACACTTGGAGTGATGGAAATGCCCAGCGCACCGCGTCCGCAAAAACGCCGGTTTCCCCTGCACGTTCATATCAGTGTGATGTTCACGCTGCTCTTGCTGCTGACCGGTGTGGTGCTGGGCGTCTTCAACTATCGGCAAACCACCCAGATCATCCTGTCTGGCAGCGAACAGCTGTTCAATCGAATCGAACAGGACGTGCGCCTGGACCTGTACGACACTTATGAACCGATCCGCCATCTGCTGGGCCTGCTGGCCCACTACCCGGCGACGCGCGAACCGGGGATGGCCCAGCGACTGACGCTCCTCGCCCCCTTCACCCAGGCACTGCGGGACAACCCGAACCTGGCATCGCTGTACCTGGGCGATCGCGACGGCAATTTCCTGATGGTCCGGCCTTTGGGCTCCGAGGCCTCGAAGACGGCGATCAAGGCACCGGCTGCCGCGCGCTACGAGGTCTGGACCATCGAGCGCACGGCTGACCAAGGCCAGGTGCTCTCCCAATCATTGTTCTACGATCAGGCCCTGGCGCTCATCGGTCGCCGCGACAACTCTGGCGAGACCTTCGATCCGCGCAGCCGCGGCTGGTTTCGCAGCGCAATGGACACCTCCGAACAAATCACCACCGAACCCTACGTGTTTTTTTCCAGCCGCAACATCGGCACGACCCTCGCCCGCCGCAGTGGCGATCAGGCCGTCATCGGCGCAGACCTCACCCTGGCCGCCCTCTCCCAGACGCTGGCCAAGCACAAAGTAACCGCCAGTACCGAGATTGTCCTGGCTGATCTGCAAGGCAACGCCGTGGGTTATCCCGACAGCGGCCGGCTGGTGACCGACAGCCAGTCGGCACGCCTGATCAAGGCGCGCGACTTGCACCCGGCCATTGCCGCCGCGCTCGACAACGACACTGATACGCCGCGCCTGGAGGCGGCAGGACGCGAGTGGATCGTTTCTCGCAGCCACATGCAGGAAGGCGGCCCGAAGGGCCTGGAACTGGCGTTGCTGGTTCCGGAAGACGAGCTGCTCGCCGGCGCCTATCGCATGCGCTGGCAAGGCGCGCTGATCACCCTCGCCACCTTGCTGCTGTGCCTGCCCTTGGGCTGGCTGACCTCCAGGATCCTGGTCAAGCCATTGCGGGCCCTGGTGCAAGAGGCCGATGCCATCCGCAGTTTCAATTTCCATTACCCGGTGTCCCGTCGCTCCCCCGTGTTGGAGGTTGACCAACTGGGCGTTTCAATGGCCCGCATGAAGGAAACCCTGGCGAGCTTTTTCGAAATCACCGCCAGCCTGCGCGCCGAAACCCGCTTCGCCCCGCTACTGGAGCGAGTGCTGTTCGAGACCGTGAAAATTGGCCAGGCCCAGGCTGGCCTGATCTACCTGCGCGAAAACGATGGCGAGCACATCAAGCCCTGCGGACTGGTCATCGACGGTTCCCCTCGGGACCCGCAAACCTTCGCCCTGCGAGGTTACTCACTGGACGCTGCGGACAATCCCCAATGGCTTCGCGAGCTGGCCGTCGCGCAAACCCTTGTATCGTCCCTGGGTTTCGAACAGGCGGGCGATTTGCGCAGTGTCCTGCTTGCGCTGGACGCGCCACGGGTACACCTGATCGGCATCCGCCTGTGCAATCGTCACCAGGAAACCGTTGGCGCGCTGGTTCTGCTGATCACCGACACCGGCACCGAAGCGGACCTGGAAAAGCTCCAGCCGGATCGCATCGCCTTCCTGCAGGCCGTGTCCGGCACCGCGACGGTGAGCATCGAAAGCCAGCGCCTGCAAGCCAGGCAAAAACAATTGCTGGACTCGTTCATCCAATTGCTGGCCGGCGCGATCGATGCAAAAAGTCCCTACACCGGCGGCCATTGCCAGCGAGTACCGGCCCTGACGCTGATGCTCGCCCGGGCCGCCGCCGCCAGCCCGGCGCCGGCGTTCGAGAGCTACCGCCCGACCGAAGACGAGTGGGAGGCGCTGCACATCGCGGCCTGGCTACACGACTGTGGCAAGGTCACCACGCCCGAATACGTGGTGGACAAAGCCACCAAGCTGGAAACCCTGAACGACCGTATCCACGAGATCCGTACCCGCTTCGAAGTCCTCAAGCGTGACGCCTGGGTCGACTACTGGCAGGCGCTGGCAACCGGAGGCGAACCCTCATCCCTGGCAGAGCAACGCGACGCGACACTGGCCGCCCTCGACGATGACTTCACCTTTGTTGCACGCTGCAACCTGGGCTCCGAAGCCATGGCCGATGCCGACCTGCAACGCTTGCAAACCATCGCCCGCCGCACATGGACCCGGACCCTGGACGATCGCCTGGGGGTTTCCTGGGAAGAAAACCGCCGCCAGGCGCGCACGCCCAAGCCGACATTGCCCGTGAATGAACCCTTGTTGATGGACAAACCCGAGCATCTGTTCGAGCGGCACGAGGCCGAGTTGATTCCAGAGGACAATCCCTGGGGCTTCCAGCTCGATGTGCCGACCTGGAAATACAACCGCGGCGAACTCTACAACCTCAGCATCACGCGTGGCACGCTGACCCGCGAAGAGCGCTACGTGATCAACCACCACATGGTCCAGACCATCCTGATGCTCAGCCAGTTGCCCTTCCCCAGCCACCTGGAAAATGTTGCGGAAATTGCCGGCGGCCACCACGAGAAAATGGACGGCACCGGCTACCCCAAGCGATTGAAGCGTGAGCAGATGAGCCTGCCGGCTCGAATGATGGCGATTGCCGATATATTCGAAGCCCTGACCGCGGCCGATCGCCCCTATAAAAAAGCCAAGAAGCTGAGCGAAGCCCTGGGCATCATGGCCACCATGTGCCGTGACGCCCATATCGATCCCGAGCTGTTCGGGCTGTTCATCGAAGAAAGAATCTACCTGCGCTACGCCGAGGCGTTTCTCGACCCGCTCCAGATCGATGAAGTCGACCCGGGCGACCTATTGCTCAGGGCTGGATTGAAAGCATGATCAGCAATCGGTCAGGCGCAGGAATATCGCCGCCAACTGTTCGATACCGGCCTGGTCATGCTCGCTGAAGCGCGCCAGTTTGGGACTGTCCAGGTCCAGCACGCCGACCAGGCGCCCGTCCTTGACCAGCGGCACCACCAACTCGCTGTTCGAGGC
Organism: Pseudomonas sp. R4-84; assembly: GCF_054130985.1. Lineage (NCBI taxonomy): Bacteria > Pseudomonadati > Pseudomonadota > Gammaproteobacteria > Pseudomonadales > Pseudomonadaceae > Pseudomonas > Pseudomonas sp. R4-84. Next base: position 1,787,478 of record NZ_CP096390.1, on the reverse strand, counting down.
GCTGTCGCAGGCGATATGCCCGGGGAACGCATGCACGTCCTCGACGCGCTGGGTCTGGCGGGTCGCCGCAGCGGCGCCACACACGCCGCGACCGAAGGGAATCCTTACACAAGCGATCTGCCCCTGGAACGGCCCCAGCACCAGCTCATCGTTGCGATTGAGGTAAAAACCGGCCCAGTTGAGGTCGTCCAGCTGACTGAACAGGAACGCCGAGAACTGAGCGGCGTTGGCGATGAAATCGCGCTCATCCGCCAGCAGCGATTGCAACTGTGCCGATAACAAGCCATAGCCTTCGAGGCCTTCGCCAGTGCTTTTCAAATCGATCATGCATCTTGCTCCAGCAATTTCAGGCCCACCCAATAACGGGCAAATTGATAGGCGCAACGTCCGTTGCGATTGCCGCGTCCGGTCGCCCAGCGAACCGCTTGTATTTCCAGCGCCTCGTCACGCTGCCAGGCCAGCCCGGCCTTCGCCGCGAGCTCGCCGATCCAATGCTCCACCACGTCGAGAAAATGCTCTTGGGTGAACGGATAAAACGACAGCCAAAGCCCGAAACGGTCAGACAAGGCAATCTTGTCCTCCACGGCTTCGCTCGGATGAAGCTCGCCGTCGACCCGCTTCCAGTTCTCGTTGTCGCTTTCCTTTTCCGGCACCAGATGACGACGGTTCGAGGTGGCATACAGCAGCACGTTGTCCGGGGCCTGTTCGAGGGATCCGTCGAGCACGCTCTTGAGTACGCGGTAGTCACCTTCGCCGGACTCGAACGACAAGTCATCGCAGAACACCACGAAGCGCTGGGGCAATTTCGCCACTTGCTCGACCACCCGAGGCAGATCGGCCAGATGATCGCGTTCGATCTCGATCAAGCGCAGGCCCTGGCCAGCATGTTCGGCCAGCAACGCACGTACCAGCGAAGACTTGCCCGTGCCGCGCGAGCCCCACAGCAAGGCGTGGTTGGCAGGCATGCCATCGATGAACTGCCGGGTGTTGCGCCCCAACTGTTCGACCTGGCGATCAACGCCGATCAGGTCCGACAAGCGCATATCGAGGCTGACCTGGAGCGGCAGGAGAAAACCGCCGCGCCCGTCGCGCTGCCAACGGGCGGCCAGGGTCTGGTTCCAGTCGATGGCGGGCCGTGGCGCAGGCAAAAAGGGCTCGATACGGGTCAGCACCGCATCGGCGCGTTCAAGAAAAGCGATCAATCGGGCGTCCACGTCTTCTCCTCGGACAGGTTCACGGTAATGATGACGCTACAGCGACGAAACGACGAAGCCGATGGCGGGTCTGTTTCACACACTACATACCGGCCGCACCGATATTCAGAGATGATCAGCTATGCTTGACCGGCGAAGGGAAACGTAAGTGGTTCACCATTCCATGGACATCAGGTTCACCCAACGGTTGTCGTACAAACAGGCCCGACTGACCGTCCTGGTGGGTTTCGTGCTGGGTACTTTATTAAGCCTGGGACAGATCGGCATCGATTATGCCAGCGAAGACGCATCGATCAACCGTGAAATCCTCTCGCTGTTGGAAATCAGCCACAACCCGGCCTCGCGCATCGCCTACAACATCGACGCCGAACTCGCTCAGGAACTGGCCCTGGGCCTGTTGCGCTCGCCGGCCATCATCGGTGCCGAACTCATCGACAACAACAATACGGTCCTGGCCAGCGTCAAACGTCCCGAACTGCAGAGCAACAATCGGTTCATCAGCGACTTTCTCTTTGGCGCCCAGCGCCAGTTCGAAGACCGGCTCTACCTGACCCATCTGCCCGGCGAGTCCCTGGGAGTGTTGCGGCTGGATGTCGACACCTATTCGTTCGGCAGTCGCTTCCTGCGACGGGCCGAGATCACCCTGCTCAACGGTTTCGCTCGTAGCCTGATCCTGACCGGCCTGTTGCTGGCGCTTTTCTACGTCATGCTGACCAAGCCCTTGGTGCGCGTCATCCGCGAGCTGAGCAGCCGCGATCCCAGTAGCAGCGAACAGAGCCCACTGGAATGCCCCTCCGGCCACCAATACGACGAAATCGGCGTGCTGGTTTCAGTCGCCAACCAGCAGTTCGAAAATATCTCCACCGAGATCCAGCAGCGACGCACGGCTGAAAACCGCCTCACCGATTACCTGGCGCAATTGGAAAATATCGTTTCGGCGCGCACCGCCGAACTCAAGGCCATCAATGCCCGCCTCAGCCAGTCCAACGAAGAACTGGAGGTCGCCCGGCGTACCGCCTTGGACATGGCCGACACCCGTTCTGCATTCCTCGCCAACATGAGCCATGAGATCCGCACGCCACTCAATGGCCTGCTCGGTATGATCGCCCTGTCCCTGGATGGCCCACTGACCGCTGAACAGCAGCAACAGCTGTCGATCGCCCACGATTCGGGCAAAGTGCTGGTCGAGTTGCTGAACGATATCCTCGACTTGTCCAAGTTCGATGCCGGCCAGCTGGAGCTCGAACGCATCCCGTTCGACCTGGGTTCCCTGGTCGAAGACACCGCCAACCTGCTTTCACAAAATGCCGCCCCGAGCGTCGAACTGGCGTGCCTGATCGAGCCGCAGTTTCCCGCGCAGGTACTGGGCGACCCGACCCGCGTCCGCCAGATCGTCAGCAACCTGCTGTCCAACGCATTGAAGTTCACCCGCTTCGGCCGGGTCGATGTGCGCTTGAGCCAGTATGAGGGCGGCGTGCGGATCGAGGTCTGCGACACGGGCATCGGCATCCCCCAGGAGGCCCAGGCGCGGATCCTTCAGCCGTTCACCCAGGCCGGCGCAGGCATTACCCGCCAGTTCGGCGGCACCGGGCTGGGGCTGGCATTGACCTACAACCTCTGCGAAGCCATGCAGGGCCGGCTCACGATCAGTTCCGAGGCCGGCTTCGGCAGCCAGTTCTGTGCCGACCTGCCGTTGCCTTGCCACACCCCTGCCGTCCCCGTCGTACGCTTGCATGGCAACGTCGTCGCCATCACCACCGCGAACAGCGGGCTGGCCGAACTGCTGGGCATGTTGCTACCCGCCTGGGGATTGGATTATGTCCAACGTTCCGTGGATGACGGGCTGCTGGGGCTCAAGCCCGACATCCTGATCACCGATTGCCCGGAATGCCTGTTCAACCTGCGGCCGACCTTCGACGCCACCATTCTGCTGGTTACCGCCTATGGCAGTTTCATGCCCAGCGAAGAAGCGAGCGCCCTCGCCCCATTGCTGCAACAGGCCCGGCCGCTGGCGCGCCATGCGCTTTATCAGGTCCTGCGTCGCGCCTTGCAAAGCGAGGCGACCACGATCAATGAGGCGCAGATCGACGCATTGCCGCCCACCCTGCGTGCTCGTGTCCTGTTGGTGGAAGACAACCCCGTCAACCAGCTGGTGGCCAAGGGCATGCTGGTCAAACTGGGTTGTGAAGTGGTTGTCGCGGCCCACGGCGCCGAGGGCCTGGATCAGCTCGAACAGCGGGAATTCGACCTGGTCCTGATGGACTGCAACATGCCGGTCATGGACGGCTACGAAGCCAGCCGGCAGATCCGCCGCAGCGGGCGCTGGCCCGACCTGCCGATTGTCGCGCTGACCGCCAACGCCATGCCCGAAGAACGTGAGCGCTGTCGGGCCGCCGGCATGAGCGACTATTTATCCAAGCCGTTCCGTCGCGAAGAACTGGCCGCATTGCTGGACCAATGGGTGCCCACTACGTCAGCGCTTTGATCTGGGCCAACAAATGATCGAGGCCGTCACGTAGCTCTCCCACGCGATCCAGATCGATACCGCTGTCACACAGCAAGCGAGCCTTGAGCGGGCCGACCTGCTCACGCAAGGTTCGCCCGCGCTCCGACAGGCTCAAATGCACTTCGCGTTCATCACGTGCCGATCGTTGCCGCTGGACCAGCTCCAGTTGTTCCAGGCGCTTGAGCAACGGCGTCAGCGTGCCGGAATCAAGCAGCAAGCGTTCGCCCAGGGCTTTGACGGTCGGTTGCTCCGGCGGGCTCACCTGCCATTCCCACAGTACGAGCATCGCCAGGTATTGCGGATAGGTCAGGCCAAGCTGATCCAACATCGGCTTGTAACCCCGAATCACCGCCCGCGACGCGGCGTACAACTTGAAGCACAACTGGCTGTCGAGCTTCAGCGAATCGACTGACAGATCATTCATTTGAGCAGGGCTTCGATCTCGGCGGTGAGGTCTTGGGGCTTGGTGGTCGGGGCAAAGCGCTTCACCACTTGGCCGTCCTTGCCGATGAGGAACTTGGTGAAATTCCATTTGATGCCCTTGGACCCCAGTACCCCAGGTGCCCGCTGCTTGAGCTGCACGAACAACGGATGGGCATTGGCACCGTTGACCTCGACCTTCTTGAACAATGGAAAGCTCACGCCGAAATTGAGCTCGCAAAACTCAGAAATCGCCCCCTCGTTGCCTGGCTCCTGCTTGCCGAACTGATTGCAGGGAAAACCCAGCACCACCAGCCCCCGGTCCTTGTAGGACTGCCACAACGCCTCGAGCCCCTTGTACTGCGGCGTGAAACCACATTGGCTGGCGGTGTTGACCACCAACACGGCCTTGCCGGAAAAATCGGCCAGGGTCTTTTGCTCGCCCTTGATGGTCGTGCACGGGATGCTTAGCAGATTGTCGGTCATGAGGGCAGCTCCTGAAGAGGTTGGGAGAATTAAGATAGCGACCAATTAAATTGCGTGCAATTTAATTCTCGGGACACCTCACGGACCATGAGGCTGCTGTGACTGTTGTGATGAGCCATGGGTGTTGTGGCGAGGGCGCTTTCTCCCGCTCGGCGGCGCAGCCGTCGTAAACCCAGCTGACGCGGTCCGTCTGGCAAACAGCGTTGGGGCGGCTGCGCCACCCAGCGGGAGCAAGCCCCCTCGCCACAAAGGACCGCGTAGAACGTTACTCCCGAGGCACGAGATCCAGGCACACCGAGTTGATGCAGTAACGCAGGCCGGTGGGCGGCGGGCCGTCGGGGAAGACGTGTCCCAGGTGCGCGTCGCATTTGGCGCAGACCACCTCGGTGCGGATCATGCCATGACTGACATCCCGCACTTCCACCACCGCGCTGCCTTCGATGGGCGCATAAAAACTCGGCCAGCCACAGCCGGAATCGAACTTGGTCATCGAATCGAACAACGGCTCGTTGCAGCAGATGCAGTGGTAAACACCGTCGGTCTTGGTCCCGTTGTATTTGCCGGAGAACGGTCGCTCGGTGCCTTTGAGCCTACAGACGTTGTATTGCTCCGGGTCGAGCATTTCACGCCACTCTTCAAGGGTTTTCTGCAACTTTTCCATCGTCCTACCTCGGCAATTGAAAAAGCCCGATCCGACGCTTTTCCGCAGATCGGGCGGCACGTATGATTGCGCCTCGTCAGGCGCCAGTCTGGCAGCCACGTCATGCGCATTCAAATGGATTGTGGCGCATCTACCGCGTCCGGCCCGGGCACAGACGCAGGATCCCCAGTACGGTAGTTCACACGCCGCCTGGATCGTTCATTTTCGGGAACACATCGCCATGCAGGTCAGCAAATCGAACAAGCTCGCCAACGTCTGCTACGACATTCGCGGCCCGGTGCTCAAGCACGCCAAACGCCTGGAAGAGGAAGGCCACCGCATCCTCAAGCTGAACATCGGCAACCCGGCGCCCTTTGGTTTCGAAGCCCCCGATGAAATCCTCCAGGACGTCATCCGCAACCTGCCGACCGCCCAGGGCTACAGCGACTCCAAAGGTCTGTTCAGTGCGCGCAAGGCCGTGATGCAGTACTACCAGCAGAAGCAGGTCGAAGGCATCGGCATCGAGGACATCTACCTGGGCAACGGCGTGTCCGAGCTGATCGTCATGTCCATGCAAGCCTTGCTCAACAACGGCGACGAAGTCCTGGTGCCGGCGCCGGACTATCCGCTGTGGACCGCTGCCGTGAGCCTGTCCGGCGGCAACCCGGTGCATTACCTGTGCGATGAGCAGGCGAACTGGTTCCCTGACCTGGCGGACATCAAGGCCAAGATCACCCCGAACACCAAGGCCCTGGTGATCATCAACCCGAACAACCCCACCGGCGCCGTCTATTCCAGAGAAGTGCTGCTGGGCATGCTGGAACTGGCCCGTCAGCACAACCTGGTAGTGTTTTCCGACGAGATCTACGACAAGATCCTGTACGACGATGCCGTGCACGTCTGCACCGCGTCCCTGGCGCCGGATCTCCTCTGCCTGACCTTCAACGGCTTGTCGAAGTCCTATCGCGTCGCCGGCTTCCGCTCCGGCTGGATCGCCATCTCCGGGCCCAAGCATCACGCCCAGAGCTATATCGAAGGCATCGACATGCTGGCCAACATGCGCCTGTGCGCCAACGTGCCGAGCCAACACGCCATCCAGACGGCATTGGGCGGCTACCAGAGCATCAACGACCTGGTCTTGCCCCAGGGCCGGTTGTTGGAACAACGCAACCGCACCTGGGAACTGCTCAACAACATCCCAGGCGTCAGCTGCGTCAAGCCGATGGGCGCCTTGTATGCGTTCCCGCGCATCGACCCGAAAATCTGCCCGATCCACAACGACGAGAAATTCGTCCTCGACCTGCTGCTTTCCGAAAAGCTGCTGGTCGTCCAGGGCACGGCGTTCAACTGGCCATGGCCGGATCATTTCCGTGTCGTGACCCTGCCGCGAGTCGATGACCTGGACCAGGCCATCGGACGCATCGGCAATTTCCTAAAGTCCTACCGCCAGTAGCCCGGTCAGCGTGCGAGGCCCCTCGCCTCGCACGCTGTCTGATTCAGCAACATATCCAATCTTTGCGCGCCGGCAGGCCTTCTACACTGGGAAACCAGCGACCTAAGGAAGAGGAAACTCAACGTTCACGGGGCAAGGGCGACAAATCTCGATTCCACGATCACTTTCAGAAAAGTCTTTCAAACATTTAGGACGCGTGTAGGACACAGTTTGAAATAGTAGGCGAGTTGAATAGCCTGCGGCAGCACCTTATATACCCCGCATAACGCTACATCTTTAGCATGAGGAGATTGCTACCACCATGATGCGCATCCTGCTGTTTTTGGCCACTAACCTGGCGGTCGTGCTGATTGCCAGCATCACCCTGAGCCTTTTCGGCTTCAACGGGTTCATGGCGGCCAACGGGGTTGACCTCAACCTCAATCAGCTGCTGATCTTCTGTGCGGTGTTCGGTTTCGCCGGTTCCCTGTTCTCGCTGTTCATTTCCAAATGGATGGCGAAGATGAGCACCGGTACCCAGATCATCAGCCAGCCGCGCACTCGCCACGAACAATGGCTGCTGCAGACCGTCGAGCAACTGTCTCGCGAAGCCGGTATCAAGATGCCCGAAGTCGGGATATTCCCGGCCTACGAGGCCAACGCCTTCGCGACCGGTTGGAACAAGAATGATGCACTGGTGGCGGTAAGCCAGGGCTTGCTCGAGCGGTTCTCACCGGATGAAGTCAAGGCGGTGCTGGCTCACGAGATCGGCCACGTGGCAAACGGTGACATGGTGACCTTGGCGCTGATCCAGGGCGTGGTGAACACCTTCGTGATGTTCTTTGCCCGCATCATCGGCAACTTTGTCGACAAGGTGATCTTCAAGAACGAAGAAGGCCAAGGCATCGCCTACTACGTGGCGACCATTTTCGCCGAGCTGGTGCTGGGTATCCTCGCCAGTGCGATCGTCATGTGGTTCTCGCGCAAACGCGAGTTCCGCGCCGATGACGCCGGCGCCCGCCTGGCCGGCACCAGCGCCATGATCGGCGCCCTGCAGCGCCTGCGCGCCGAGCAAGGTTTGCCAGTGCACATGCCCGACACCCTGAATGCCTTTGGCATCAACGGTGGCATCAAGCAGGGCCTGGCCCGCATGTTCATGAGCCACCCGCCGCTGGAAGAGCGGATTGACGCACTGCGTCGCCGTGGTTGATCGCTAGAGCCTCAAAAAGAAGCCCGCAGCAATGCGGGCTTTTTTTTGCTATTCCAAGCGCGGGGGCGGACTTTTCAACGATGGGGTCATTGAATGCACCCCACGACTGGATACCAGATATACCCGCTCATCCAGCCGCTTCACGCCCGCCTGCAAGAACTTCCAACTCTCGCCCAGCACATCCTGTTCGTGCAAGACCTGCAACTCCCAAGCCCCACCCAGCAACCGCTGCACCTCGTCATGCCCTACCGAAAACGGAGGTCCAGGCATCTCGTCCTGGTTGTAATCCAGCGTGATCACCAGCCCGACACAGTCCGGCATTATGCTCTGCAGATGGGCCGCATACCGCTCACGCATCGGCTCGGGCAAGGCGATCAATGCAGCGCGGTCATACAACGTCGCGCAATCGGCTACGTCCAAAGGCGTCAACGCAAAGAAATCACCGCAACGGATTTCAATGGCGCCGGCACGAAATATCTTGAAGGCTCCCTCCTCACTCACGTTCGGCTGGAGCTGATGTTCCTGGAAAAAATCAGTGACGGCTTTTTCCGACAGCTCAATCCCCCGTACGGAAAAACCTTGTTGCGCCAACCACAGCAGATCCAGCGTCTTGCCGCACAAGGGCACCAACACTCGCGTCTCTTCAGGCAACCCCAACTGAGGCCAGAAACGCCGCAGGTAAGGGTTCACTTCAGGCAGATGAAAGCCGATCTGGTTGGTTGACCAACGCTTGTGCCAAAACTCGGGGTCCATGGGGTTCGCTCCATAAATTCGATCAAAACAGCTTAAAACTTGTATTAGATTTCGATCATTGACCTGACAGAAGATGACACATCTTAACCCTCAGGAGCCCGTCGATGCTGCCCAGCCTGTTTATCTCCCATGGCTCCCCCATGCTTGCCCTGGAGCCCGGCGAAAGCGGTCAGGCCCTGACTCGCCTTGCCGCGCAGTTGCCCAGGCCCAAGGCCATCGTCGTTGTCTCAGCTCATTGGGAGAGTGATGAGCTGCTGGTCAGCGCCAACCCACGGCCACGCACCTGGCATGATTTCGGTGGTTTTCCACCCGACCTGTACAAGGTGCAATATCCCGCCCCAGGCGATCCTCGGTTGGCAACACAGGTCGCCGACCTGCTCAACGCCACGCAGCTGCCGGCACGCCTCGACACGGGACGGCCCGCCGACCATGGCGTCTGGGTGCCGCTGTCACTGATGTATCCCGAGGCGGATATTGCGGTGGTACAGGTCTCTTTGCCTAGCCGTCAGGGGCCAACGCTGCAAACGCGGGTGGGCCGCGCATTGGCAAGCCTGCGGGAACAAGGCGTGCTGGTGATCGGCTCCGGGAGCATCACCCACAACCTGCGGGACCTGGATTGGAACGCCGGCCCCGACAGCATCGAGCCGTGGGCCAAGGCGTTTCGCGACTGGATGGTTGCCAGGCTGGCGTCGAACGACGAGACGGCACTGCATGACTACCGCCGCCAGGCTCCCCATGCCGTGCGCAGCCATCCCAGCGACGAGCATTTGTTGCCGCTGTATTTCGCCCGCGGAGCCGGTGGTACGTTCAGCGTTGCCCATGCTGGATTTACCATGGGGACGCTGGGGATGGATATTTATCGGTTCGACTGATCGCAAACCGAGTCGCGCCAATCGCGAGCAAGCTCGCTCCCACATTGGGTCTTCGGCGCTCAAAAATCCCCTGTGGGAGCGAGCTTGCTCGCGATTGGCCTCCCCGCCGCTCGCATTGAAAAGCGCCAAACGACAGGCAAAAAAAATCCCCGAACCAGTCGGGGATTTTTTCGTGCTCGATCAATCAACCCGTAGGTCGATCAATCCTCGCGGTAGCGACGCAGCTTGAGCTGCTTGCCGGCCACGCGGGTGTCCTTGAGCTTGGTCAGCAACTTCTCCAGGCCATCTTCCGGCAGTTCCACCAGGCTGAAGCTGTCACGCACCTGGATACGACCGATGGCTTCACGAGCCAGGCCACCCTCGTTGAGGATCGCGCCCAGCAGGTTCTTGGCGGCAATGCCGTCACGAGCACCCAGCGCGGTACGGCAGCGAGCACGGCCTTCGGCCAACGGGATCGGTGCACGACGCTCGCGATCACCACGGTCCGGACGATCGCCACTGCGCTCAGGACGGTCGCCACGCGGTGCGTTGTTCGGCACCAGTGGGCGTTCCTTCTCGATTGCAGCCAGGTTCAGCGCTTGGCCGTTGGTGGCCTTGCGCAACAGGGCAGCGGCCAGGGCACGTGGGGTGCAACCGATGTCGGCGGTCAGGCGATCGAGCAGATCACCGTGGGTCGATTCGGCGTCAGCCACCAGCGGCGACAGGCTGTTGGTCAGTTTCTTGATGCGGGCATCGAGAACGGCCTGGGCGTCCGGCAGGCGGACTTCAGCGACCTTCTGACCCGTCACACGCTCGATCACTTGCAGCATGCGGCGCTCACGCGGGGTGACCAACAACAACGCACGGCCTTCGCGACCGGCACGGCCGGTACGACCGATACGGTGTACGTAGGACTCCGGGTCGTACGGCATGTCGACGTTGAACACGTGGGTGATACGCGGAACGTCCAGGCCACGGGCCGCGACGTCGGTCGCCACAACGATGTCCAGGCGGCCATCCTTGAGGGAGTCGATCACGCGCTCACGCTGGTTCTGGGCAATGTCACCGTTCAGCGCGGCGGCTTTGTAGCCTTTGGCTTCCAGGGCGCTGGCCAGGTCCAGGGTCGCTTGCTTGGTGCGCACGAACATGATCAGGGCGTCGAAGTCTTCGACTTCCAGCAGGCTGAGAACGGCGGAAGTCTTCTGGTCGGCGTGAACCAGCAGGTGAGCCTGCTCGATCGCGGTGACGGTCTGGGTCTTGCTCTGGATCTTCACGTGCTTCGGATCGCGCAGATGGCGTTCGGCGATGGCACGGATCGATTGTGGCAAGGTGGCCGAGAACAGGACGGTCTGGCGAGTCTCAGGCATGGCCTTGAAGATGACTTCCAGGTCGTCCATGAAGCCCAGCTTGAGCATTTCGTCCGCTTCGTCGAGAACCAGGTGGTTCACGGTGGCGAGGACTTTTTCGTCGCGACGCAGGTGGTCGCACAGACGGCCCGGGGTGGCGACAACGATCTGTGCGCCATTACGGATTGCTTTCAGTTGTGGGCCCATCGGCGCGCCGCCGTAGACAGCCACAACAGTCACGCCTGGCATTTGCTTGGCGTAGGTTTCGAAAGCGGTTGCAACTTGTAGCGCCAACTCACGAGTTGGGGCCAGGATCAGAGCTTGCGGCTCGCGCTTGGACGGATCAATGCGGTGCAGGATCGGCAGTGCGAACGCGGCGGTCTTACCCGTACCGGTTTGCGCCTGACCAATCATATCGTGACCGGCGAGAATGATCGGGATCGACTGCTGCTGAATGGCCGAAGGCTCTTCATAGCCGGTAGCGACTACTGCAGCGACAATATTGGGATGAAGTTCAAGAGCGGCGAAGCCGCCGATTTCCTGGGTCATGGGTCTGCCTCTAAGTGCATCCGCAAAGACCCATGCTCCAAAGCTGCGCATGCCGTGTTGAGACTCAAGAGTCGCCCTGGCAGCTTTGTCGGCGGGGATTTGCGAAAACGAATGAATGAAAAAGAACGTCGCGGAAGCATCCGTTGTGCGGACATGCAACCGAAGCTGGCTTCGGAATATTGCGCTACCTTGACGCGGCCCGGCTAAAGGCCGGCGCGCACTATACCGGAATTCGCCCAAAAAGGGAGCTTTTTTTACTGAAACACTGTTGTAGGGCTCGCGACCAAAAGCCTTGGGGCAGCCGGCTAAAACGGTTCACTTGCGCTGGCGTTCCCCTGTGGCGAGGGAGCTTGCTCCCGCTGGGTCGCGAAGCGGCCCCATCGATTCCAGACTACTGACCCAGGCGTCTGCTTCGCAGCCGAGCGGGAGCAAGCTCCCTCGCCACAAAAGCCCTTGCAGTTCTGATCACGTCGCCGGGCGGATCGCCTTGATCAGCGATTGCAACGAATACCCCAATCGTGGCGCCAGCCCTTCGGCCCGGGCAACCAAGCCTTGCATGTCCAGCGCCTGGTCCAGGTCCGCCGGCACGATCAGGATCACGTTGCCCTCCTTCACCGGCAATTCCCAATAGTGTCGGTGGTACAGACCACGCAACAATGCCGCGCCCAGGGGCTTGCCGTCATCGGTTGCCCATTGATTGATCACCAGCCAGCCGCCCGGGTTGAGGCGCTTCTGGCAGTTTTCCAGAAAACCCCACGCCAGATGGCCTACGCCGGGGCCGACATCGGTATAGAGGTCGACAAAAATCAGATCGGCCGGCTCCGCCGTTTCAAGCAGTTCCAGGGCATCGCCGACGCGGATGTACAAGCGCGGATCGTCATCCAGCCCCAGGTATTCGATGGCCAGGCGCGGCACATCCGGGCGCAGCTCGATCGCCTCGACATCTTCCAGCGGCAGAAACTTGAGGCAGGCCTGGGTCAAGGTTCCTGCGCCCAATCCCAGGAAGAGCGCGCTTTCCGGCTGCTCGTGACACAACGCACCGATCAGCATGGCGCGAGTGTAGTCGTATTCGAGCCAGCTGGGATCGGCCGTGAACACGCAGCTCTGCTCGATGGCATCGCCGAACTCGAGAAACCGGTAGTCGGCCACTTCGAACACGCGAATCATGCCGAACTCGTCGTGCACCTCGGCGAGCAAATGCTCGACGCGCTCCTCTGTCATTTCATCTCCTGATGTTGCCGGGCGGCCATGGGCCTGCCCATACGGGGCGAAGGCGCGATTGTCCGCGAAGCAAGCGGAACAGGTCACGCACTAATTTGCTGATAACATGAGCGCCCGAGCGTAAATCACCTAGAGATCATGATGAGCCAACCCTGGAGCCCTGACAGCTGGCGCGCCCTGCCGATCCAGCAGCAACCCCGATACCCTGACGCGGCGCATCTGCAACGGGTCGAGCAGACCCTGGCCAGCTATCCGCCACTGGTGTTTGCCGGTGAAGCCCGGGAGTTGCGCCGTCAGTTCGCCGAAGTCACCCAGGGCCGGGCCTTTCTGTTGCAGGGCGGCGACTGTGCGGAAAGCTTCGTCGAATTCTCCGCCGCCAAGATCCGCGACACCTTCAAGGTGCTGCTGCAGATGGCGATCGTGATGACGTTCGCCGCCGGTTGCCCGGTGGTGAAGGTCGGGCGCATGGCCGGCCAGTTCGCCAAGCCACGCTCCGCCAATGATGAAACCATCGACGGCGTAACGCTGCCGGCCTACCGGGGTGACATCGTCAATGGCATCGGCTTCGACGAGCAAAGTCGTGTACCGGATCCGGAGCGGTTGCTGCAGTCCTACCACCAGTCCACCGCCACGCTGAACCTGCTGCGTGCGTTCGCCCAGGGCGGCTTTGCCGATCTGCACCAGGTGCACAAATGGAATCTGGATTTCATCGCCAACTCGGCCCTGGCGGAAAAATACAGCCACCTGGCCGACCGCATCGACGAAACCCTGGCCTTCATGCGCGCCTGCGGCATGGACAGCTCGCCACAACTGCGTGAAACCAGTTTTTTCACCGCCCACGAGGCGTTGCTGCTCAACTACGAAGAAGCCTTCGTGCGCCGCGACAGCCTGACCAATGACTATTACGACTGCTCGGCCCATATGCTGTGGATCGGCGACCGAACCCGTCAGCTGGACGGTGCCCACGTCGAGTTTCTGCGCGGGGTGAACAACCCGATCGGCGTCAAGGTCGGCCCCAGCATGAACCCTGACGACCTGATTCGCCTGATCGACGTCCTCAACCCGGACAATGACCCGGGCCGACTGAACCTGATCGCGCGCATGGGCGCCAACAAGGTTGGCGATCACCTGCCGCAACTGCTGCGCGCCGTACAGCGTGAAGGCAAGCAGGTGCTGTGGAGCTCCGATCCGATGCACGGCAACACCATCAAGGCCAGCAGCGGCTACAAGACCCGGGACTTTGCGCAGATCCTTGGCGAAGTAAAGCAGTTCTTCCAGGTCCATGAAGCCGAAGGGACTTACGCCGGCGGTATCCACATCGAGATGACCGGGCAGAACGTCACCGAATGCATCGGCGGCGCGCGCCCGATCACCGAGGACGGCCTGTCGGACCGCTACCACACCCACTGCGACCCGCGGATGAATGCTGACCAGTCGCTGGAGTTGGCGTTCTTGATTGCCGAGACCTTGAAGCAGGTTCGGCGGTGAGTCTGTAGGTCCTTCTTCACCAGTTCAATCGCCTCGCGAGCAGGCTCGCTCCCACATTGGATTTGCTGTGTCACAAAGGCTGTAGTCACCGCAAATCCCTGTGGGAGCGAGCCTGCTCGCGAAGGGGCCAGCTCAGTCACTGGTAATTTCAGCCAATGCCACCGCCAACCGAACCCCACCCTCCCGCTGGCAATTGAGTTGAACCCGCTCCAACCCCAACCACCGGGCCATGCTCCACAGATTCGCCGCCAGCGCCAGCACGCCCTCCTCGTCCATCCCGGGCACCTCTTCGTGCACGGCATGCACGGCCAATTGCCCCAAAGCCCGCTCCGCCCGCAAATCAACCCGGGCGGCAATTCGCTCGTTGTGTAGAAACGGCAGGACGTAATAGCCATACACCCGCTTGTGTACCGGCGTGTAGATCTCCAGGCGATAGCGAAAATCAAACAGCCGCTCGGTGCGACTGCGCTCCCAGACCAGCGAATCGAACGGTGACAGCAGCGCACTGGCGGCAACCTTGCGTGGAATTTTCACGAGGGGGCGACACCAGGCCGGCTGTTTCCAACCCTGGACCTGACAGCGCAGCAGTGCTCCGGCCTCTTCCAGTTCAGCCAGCCGCTCGCGCGCGTCCGCCGGCCCCAGGCGAAAGTAGTCGCGCAGATCCTTTTCGGTGCCAACCCCCAAGGCTTCGGCGGCATGAATCAGCAGTGTGCGCTGGGCCTGGGCTTCGTCCGGCAGCGGTTGCTGCAGGATCGAGGCCGGCAAGACCCGCTCCGGCAAATCATAGAGGCGCTCGAAGCCACGGCGCCCCGCCACCGTCACCTCGCCCGCCGCGAACAGCCACTCCAGCGCATGCTTCTCCGCGCTCCAGTCCCACCACGGCCCGGCCTTTTCCTGGCGCGTGGACAAGCTGCCCGCGCCAATCGCGCCCTGGTCCCGAACAGATTGCAGGACTCGACCGATCACGTCTTGCTGCTCGCGGCCGAAACGCGCCAATTGTTGGTAGATACCTTCGCCGCGCGCCGCCCGAGCCATGCGCCAGCGCATCGACGGATACATCGTCATCGGCAGCAGCGAAGCCTCATGCCCCCAATACTCGAACAACGTGCGACGACGCCCCTGGCTCCAGGCAGCTTGATCGAGCAAATCGCGATTGTAATGACCGAGGCGGGAGAACAGCGGGAGGTAATGCGAGCGCACCAACGCGTTGACTGAATCGATCTGCAGGACGCCAAGACGTTCGATCAGGCGGTTGAGGCGGGAGGGTTGGACCGGCGCCGACGGTAGCCGCCCATCGAATCCTTGGGCGGCCAACGCCAGACGCCGGGCCTGTTTGAGGGTAAAGGACAGAGTCGCGGGCATGGAGATCTCCTTGTCTGCTCGCAACCTACCTCACCACTAAGCGGTTTGTGTAGGGAAGGATGGCTCATTTGTGCATTGGGTCATCCCAGAATGGCCGGACCACTTCTTTTTCCACGTCGGCACGGCTGACGCCGATGTCCTTGAGCGCCTCGTCGCTCAGGCCGGCAAGCAATTCACGTTCATGGTGCAATTCATACCAGCGGCTAAACTTGTGCAGCAGATCGCTGAGGGAAAACCGGTGGAATGAGTGCTTGTCTATCGATACATACCCTTTCTGACCTTTCATCGTCATGTCCTCCGTTGGGGGTAGCTCAAGTCTCGCGCCAAGGCTAAGATCAATCCAACGAATGTTTCTTATGCAATACATCTCGGAGATTGATCCATTGTCGAGTTACCCGAGCATCGATACGGAAGTGCTGCGGACCTTTGTCGCCATCGCCGATCAGGGTGGTTTCACCCGTGCCGGGGAATTGGTCAACCGTACGCAATCCGCGGTCAGCATGCAGATGAAGCGGCTGGAGGAAGACGTGTTGCAGCGTCGGCTGTTCGAGCGCGACGGGCGACAAGTAAAGCTCACCGCCGAGGGCCAGGTGTTGCTGGGTTATGCCCGGCGCATCCTCAAGTTGCACAGCGAAGTGTTCAATACCCTGCGCGAACCCCATATGGTCGGCACGGTCCGCATCGGCACACCGGACGATTATGTGATGCGCTTTCTGCCAGGCATCCTGCAGCGCTTCGCCCAGTTCTATCCGCTGATCGAAATCGAGGTGCATTGCGAATCATCCAAGCAATTGCTGCTGCGCCAGGACCTGGACCTGTCCATCGTCACTCGCAAGCCTGGGGATGAAATAGGCCAGTTGCTGCGCAAGGAACGTTTTGTCTGGGCCGAAGCGGCGTGCTTCAACACCCATGAGCAAACGCCCCTGCCGCTGGCAATGTTCAACAGCGATTGCTTCTGCCGGCAGTGGGCCTGCAATGCGCTGGACGCCATGGGACGCGATTACCGCGTGGCCTATAACAGCTCGAGCTTGTCGGCGATCATGGCGGTGGTAGGCGCGGGCCTGGCAATAACTGCGCAACTGGAAAGCCTGCTGACCCCTGACATGCGCGTCCTCGGCGAGGCCGAGAACCTGCCGGAGCTGCCCGAGGCCAGCATCATGCTGATCCGCAACCTGCACAATCCGTCGCCGATCACCGAATGCCTGGCCGAACACATCGTGGAAGGCTTCAAACTTTAAAGATGAGCAGTACGGCGCACAGCACCAGGAATCCGCAGAACAGCCCACGCAACAGTCGCTCCGGCAAGGCGTGGGCGACCTTCACGCCCCAGCTGATGCTCATCAGCCCACCGACTGCCAGCGGCACGCCGATCCACCAGTCCACTTCATGATGAAACGCATAAGTGACAAGGGTCACGCCGGTACTGGGCAAGGCCAACGACAGCGACAGGCCCTGGGCAACTACCTGAGTCGTGCCGAACACACTGGTGAGGAACGGCGTTGCGACAACGGCCCCACCCACACCAAACAGGCCACCCATCGTCCCTGAAGCCGCACCCAACACACCGAGCCATGGCCAACCGTGGCGCATCTGCGCCGAAGCGGGCGCCGTGGTGGTGAACATTCGGATGAGGTTGTATGCAGCCAAAACAACCAAGAACACCACGAAGCCGATGCGCATGCTTTCGGCGTCAATGCCCACGGCCCAGATAGAGCCGAGCCAGGCGAAGCAGAATCCCATGGACGCCAACGGCAGGACATGACGCAACTCGATGCGATTGCGCTGGTGATAACGCCACAGCGCCAGCATGACGTTAGGCACCACCATCACCAATGCCGTGCCCTGGGCAATCTGCTGGTCCAGGCCGAACCATACGCCCAGCACCGGTATCGCAATCAGCCCGCCACCGATGCCGAACAATCCCCCCAAGGTGCCCAACGCGGCGCCCAACAGCAAATACAGCACGACCTCGATCACAGACCACTCTCCCCTTAATCAGGGCGCCTATCCTACGCAGTTGCCGAGACCGAGGAAACGCAACACCTGATCAAGTCGTCAGAATTATCTGGTGCATTAAAGATTCGTCCGCTAGATTCGTAATCATCTTTGACGAAAGGTTTTGCCATGAGCACCCAACGCGACACCCCCGACCCTTGCGAAGCCCTTTTGCTGGACAACCAGGTCTGTTTCGCCCTGCACTCGACATCGCTGTTGATGACCAAGGTGTACAAGCCGCTGCTCCAAGCCCTGGGCCTGACCTATCCGCAGTATCTGGCGATGATGGTGCTGTGGGAAAAAGACGGTTTGACCGTCGGTGAAATCAGCACTCGCCTGCTCACTGACCCGGGCTCCCTGACACCATTGCTCAAGCGCCTGGAGGCCGAGGGCCTATTGAGCCGCACCCGCAGCCGTGAGGACGAGCGCGTGGTGATCGTCGAGCTCACCGAGCAAGGCCGCGCCTTGCAGAAAAAGGCCCTCGACATCCCCCAATGCATCCTCGCCGCCAGCGGCCAGACGTTGGAGCAACTGAAGAAACTGCAGCATGATCTCCAGCAGTTGCGTGGGCACTTGCAAGACAGCCTGTAACTTCAGGAACACCGCCGGCTCTATGTGGGACCGAGCCTGCTCGCGAAGGCGCCGGCGAATCCAATACCCCTCCCCTTGACCTTCCGCCCTTCCCGTCAAAACCCACGCATCGAAAAATTTTCAACCCCATCGAACCGCTCTAGAACAGCCCCTCCAGCCATTTCCGGCTTGCCAATTCATATTCTCCGTAAAAATTTATCTTGCGCGCAAATTATTAGCGCTATACATTCTCTCCACACCTACTTAGCGCGCAAACATTTAGCGCAAACAACCAACCTGAAAACGAGGCGCCCACCATGAAAACGCTCTACACCGCAATCGCAACTTCCAGCGGCGGCCGTGACGGTCGTGCTATCTCCAGCGACAACATTCTCGACGTCAAACTCGCCACGCCAAAAGAACTCGGCGGCGCAGGCGGTGCGGCGACCAACCCTGAACAACTGTTCGCCGCCGGTTACTCGGCCTGCTTCATCGGCGCGTTGAAATTCGTCGCCAGCCAGACCAAACGCAAGATCCCAGACGACGCCTCTATCTCTGCCCATGTTGGCATCGGCCAGATTCCTGGTGGTTTCGGTCTCGACATCGACCTGCACATCAGCCTGCCGGGCCTCGACCAGGCCGACGCCCAGAGCCTCGTCGATGCCGCGCACCAGGTGTGCCCTTACTCCAACGCCACCCGCGGCAACGTTGATGTGCGCCTGCACGTGATCGTTTGATCTTCGCCCCTCGAACCTGAATTTAAGGAGCTGCACATGAACACTTTCAGCAAAACCCTGACCGGCGCCCTTCTCGCCCTGAGCGTGAGCAACGCTTTCGCCGACGGCATCGTCGAACACAACACCCAGGCCTTCCTCGACGCGCTGAACGCCGGCACCGGCAAGCCGCTGGAGCAGTTGTCGCCCAAAGACGCCCGCGCAGTACTGGTCGGCGCCCAGGCCGGTGTGAAGTTGACGCTGCCCAAGGCCGATGTCAGCGAGAAAACCATCAAGGTCGATGGACAATCGATCAGCCTGACCATCGTTCGTCCGGCCGGTATCAAGGGTGCGCTGCCCGTGTTCATGTTCTTCCACGGCGGAGGCTGGGTGCTGGGGGACTTCCAAACCCATGAACGCCTGGTTCGCGACCTGGTGGCGGGTTCGGGCGCCGTCGCGGTGTTTGTCAACTACACGCCTTCACCCGAAGCGCGTTACCCGGTGGCGATCAACCAGGCTTATGCCGCAACCAAGTGGGTGGCCGAGCACGGTAAGGAAATCAATGTCGATGGCAAGCGCCTGGCGGTAGCGGGCAACAGCGTTGGCGGTAACATGGCTGCGGTCGTGGCGCTGATGGCCAAGGACAAGGGCACCCCGGCGATCCGCTTCCAAGCGCTGTTATGGCCGGTGACCGATGCCAATTTCGAGACGGCGTCCTACAACCAGTTCGCCGAAGGGCATTTCCTCAGCAAGAACATGATGAAGTGGTTTTGGGACAACTACACCACCGATGCCGGGCAGCGCAACGAGATCTATGCATCGCCATTGCGGGCAACCACCGCGCAGCTCAAGGGCCTGCCGCCCGCGCTGGTGCAGACTGCCGAGGCTGACGTACTGCGCGACGAAGGCGAAGCCTACGCCCGCAAACTGGACGCGGCCGGCGTGCCAGTCACGGCTGTCCGTTACAACGGCATGATCCACGACTATGGCTTGCTCAACGTCGTGAGCCAGGTGCCAGCGGTGCGCTCGGCGATGTTGCAAGCGTCCCAAGAACTCAAGGAACACCTGAAGTAACAGGGCCCCTGGGAGCAAGAATGAAAAAGCCCGACTCAATGGTCGGGCTTTTTCGTACAAGAGACTTCGCTTATTTAGCGCGGCCTTTGTAGGAACCGCCTTCGCGGGTATCGATCTCGATCATGTCGCCGATTTCGATGAAGTCAGCAACCGACAGCTCGGTACCGTTCTTCAGTTTGGCAGGCTTCATCACCTTGCCGGAAGTATCACCGCGAGCGGAGCCTTCGGTGTAGTCAACCTGACGCACGATGGTGGTCGGCAGTTCTACGGAAACCAGGCGGCCTTCGAAGAATACGGCTTCGCAGACGTCGGTCATGCCTTCTTCAACGAATGGCAGAACGCTTTCGATGTCTTCGGCGTTCAGTTCGTACATGGTGTAGTCAGTGGTGTCCATGAACGTGTAGGAGTCGCCGCTGATGAAGGACAGGGTCGCTTCTTTACGGTCCAGGATCACGTCGTCCAGCTTGTCGTCCGCACCGTAGACGGTTTCGGTCTTGTAGCCGGTCAGCAGGTTTTTCAGCTTGGTCTTCATGATCGCGCTGTTACGACCCGACTTGGTGAATTCAGCTTTCTGAACCAGCCAAGGATCGTTGTCGATACGAATCACGGTACCGGGTTTGAGTTCTTTACCAGTTTTCATTGCGAATATCCGAATTTGGATGGGATTTACAAAAATCTAGGCCGCGTATCATATCCAATTTCGGTAAAACTTCACCAGCGCCGTGGCGAGATCGGCTCGCGAGGCCTGTTCCAGGCACCATGCCTGGGCGTGTTCGGCCAGTTCACGACGCGCTTCGCCAGTGGCTTTCCAATGCTCGGCCATGTCCTGGCCGGCATTCCAGGCCCGCCAAAGACCGCTGATCGCTTTTTCCGCCGAAGCCGAAAGACCTTGGGTGTACAACGCGAGAAACGCTTCGAGTTTTTCCAGATGGACGTCTTCTTCCTGCTGGTAGATGTGCCAGAGCAACGGCCGCCCGGCCCATTGCGCACGTACGAACGAGTCTTCGCCACGCACAGCGTTGAAATCGCAGCACCACAGGAGCCGGTCGTAATCATCCTGCCTAATAAAGGGCAGCACCTGCACCGTCAGGGCGCCGCGGCGATACAGCGCGCCGGACTCCAAGCCATCCACGCCCAGCCAGCGCGCCACATCGCCCAGGACCCGACCTTCGGGAACCAATACATGGGATGCGCGCGCATCGGTCGCCATCGCCTCGAACCAGCTCGCCAGTCCGGCGTTCTCATAGGCGAACAGCGAGATCAGGCGCGCCCCGGGTTCCCGCACAACGCCCAATCCATGCAGGAAATTTCGCTGCGCCACGTCATCCTGTTGAAACAGCCGACGATGCTCCAGCAGGCCGGCCTCACGCAGCAAGCCCCCCGTTCCCTCTTGGAAACCAGGAAAAAAGAAATATTTCTGCACATGCTTGTACTTGACCGACGGCAGGCCATGGCAACCGATGACCCAGTCTTCGGCGCTCAAGTAGTCGAGGTTCATCCATAACGGCGTCACCTCGCGTTCGGCCATCGCGTCCATATAGGCACCGGGCAATTGGCAGGCGAAGGCTGCTATCACAACGTCCGCCGCGTCGGTGTCGCACCATTGCGTGGGCCAGTGTCGGACCTGTACACCCTGCTGCCATTGTTCACAAAGGCCGACGTCGATCTCGGGGCACAGCCGCTCGAAAGCACGCAGGTCATCGACCCAAAGCCGCACCGCGCATCGATGCTCGGCCACCAATTGCCGGGCCAGGCGCCACGTGACGCCGATGTCGCCAAAGTTATCCACGACGGTGCAAAAAATATCCCAGCGCACGGTCATTCCCGACTCCCTGTGGCAAAGCCTGATTGTCCCGCATTGGCCCCGTATTGCAGAAGGGCCGACGGCGATTAATCTTCATGCGACAATCAGCGCCTATCCATGCCCCTGCCAGGAAGCAGTCATGCCTGATCATCCCCCCGCCCCGCGCCTCACAGCCCTGCGATTGACCGTCAGTATTGCCCTGGGCCTGTGGCTGGGGTTTGTCGCCATCGTTCTGACGGGCTGGTTGCTGTCCAGGTTCCTGTTCGATGAACAACTGGCCCCGGTGGCCGCCGCGGTCCATCAACTGGCGCAACCGCCAGCGGTGCAACCGGCGCCCGAGCCGCCCACGCCGATGTTCGAGCAGTACCAGCAGAATCTGCAGAAGAACGAGCAGCGCCAGGCGTTGGAACAGGTGCGCAACAATCCTCGCAACCTGTCCAACCCCAAATGCCAGTTCTGGCTGCAACAGGACCAGAACGCGCCCAGTGAGAAAAGCCGCGCCAATGTCCTGCAATTTTGCGAGTGATCATGAACAAGCAGACCGTTCACCAATTGATCCTCGACAAGCTCAAGGTTGACCTCGACGTCGCCGAGCGCGCCGCGCAAACCGTTTATGAAACCGCGACCCACGAGGAAAACATCGCCGAAAACAAGTACGACACCCTTGGTCTCGAAGCGTCCTACCTTGCCGCGGGGCAAGCCAGGCGCGTAGAGGAAATCCGCCAGGCCCTCGCCCTCTGCCAGAACCTGGCGCTAAGGCCTTACGATGCGCAACGCGGCATCCAGGTCGGCACCTTGATCGGACTGGAAGATGAAGATGGCCGCCAACAGTGGCTGTTCCTGGGGCCGGATGCGGCGGGGCTGAAGGTGTCGCTGGTGGGTCAGCCGATCACCGTCATCACCCCTCGCTCGCCGCTGGGCCGAGGCCTGCTGGGCAAATTCGAAGGGGATGAAGTGGAGATCGTCGTGGCGGGCGCCCGGCAACAATTCGCTGTCACCGAGGCGATTTAGTCCAGCTTAGTGCACCGGCAATTCGACGCCGTCGAACAGCTCTTCGAGTTCCTGCTTGTTGTGGCACTGAATGGCCTTGGCCATCACCTCCCGAGTGAGGTGCGGCGCGAATTTCTCGATGAAATCGCACATGAAGCCACGCAGGAAGGTGCCACGACGGAAGCCGATCTTGGTCACGCTGGATTCGAACAGCTCGCTGGCATCCAACACCACCAGGTCATTGTCGAGCTTGGTATCGACGGCCATCTTCGCCACGATCCCCACACCCAGGCCGAGGCGTACATAAGTCTTGATCACGTCTGCGTCGGCGGCGGTGAACACCACCTTCGGCGTCAGGCCACGATGGCTGAAGGCTTCGTCGAGTTTCGAACGGCCGGTGAAGCCGAACACGTAGGTCACGATCGGGTATTCGGCCAAGGCCTCGAGGGTCAGCTTCGGCAGCTTGGTCAACGGATGGCCCTGGGGCACCACCACGCAGCGGTTCCAGCGATAGCACGGCATCATCACCAGGTCGCCGAACAACTCCAGGGCTTCGGTGGCGATGGCGAAGTCCACGGTGCCATCGGCGGCCATTTCGGCGATCTGCATCGGCGAACCCTGGTGCATGTGCAGCGCCACGTCCGGATATTGCTTGATGAAATTGCTGATCACCGGCGGCAGCGCATAACGGGCCTGGGTGTGCGTGGTCGCGATGGACAGGGTGCCTTTCTTCTCGTTGGAAAATTCCTGGGCGATCTGCTTGATGCTTTCGACCTTGCGCAGGATCTCGCCAGCCGTGGTGATGATGCGCTCACCGGCCGGGGTGACACGGGTCAGGTGCTTGCCGCTGCGGGCGAAGACTTCGACGCCCAGTTCGTCTTCCAACAGGCGGATCTGCTTGCTGATGCCAGGTTGCGACGTGTAGAGGCTTTGGGCGGTAGCGGAAACGTTGAGGTCGTGGTGCGCCACTTCCCAGATGTAGCGCAATTGTTGAAGCTTCATATGTATCCCTCAAAGCAGTTGGATGCGACGGGCATCAGCGACGGCATATAACTATATGAATGGTTGTATTAATAAATCTAGAACTTTTTATAAAAAACCATCATTTAGCCTTAGGTCTCCCCGTGGCGCCGGCGCTGCACCAGCGGCACCAGGTAGACCGGCACCCGGGATAACTGCAATACCCGTGCGGCGGTCCTCCCCAAAGGGGTCTCGCCATTCGCCCCCTGGCAATGACTGCCTACGATCAACAAATCGACGGAGAGTTTCGCGGCCTGCTCGAGAATGACCTGGGAAGGATCACCCTGGAATACCCTCACCGACTTGATCAGCTTCAAGTCCTGCTGCCCCTCCCCCAGTTCCTCGCGAAAATTGTCGAGTACCCGCTGCTCGATATTGGCCATCACCGTATTCAGACCCTGGCGATGAAATTCGTTCAGCGCGTGCTCGTCGAGGTAGCTTTGCAACACCGACTCGGCGAACAGCCCCATCGGTTCCACCGCATGCACTACATACAACTCGGCTTCAAACGTCCGTGCCAACGCCAAGGCATGCTGCATCACATAAGGGGCATAAAGGCCCAGGTCTGTGGCGTACAGCATCGAACGAATCATGTGACCTCCTCGAATGCCTGAATGGCGGAGATTGATTCAGCTTAGCAGCGCCCCGACGAGTGCGACGTGCGGCGTGACGCTCCCCGCAACGGGTGGTCAGAGCTTCACTTCGTTACTGATGCCATGGGGCACGTGCCCGGTGGCGACCACTTCCCGGGCAAGCTCGCAATGTCCGGTCTGGTCGTCGAAAAACACGTCGGCGGCAAAAGCCTCGAGAAAGGCCGACTTGGTCAAGCCGCCCAGGAACAGCGACTCGTCGAGGCGGATATCCCATTCGCGCAACGTGCGAATGACCCGTTCGTGGGCCGGCGCCGAACGGGCCGTCACCAATGCCGTGCGGATCGGGCAAGCATCCTCGGGAAACTCGCGTTGCAGCGCATTGAGCGCCGCCAGGAAGCCCTTGAATGGCCCCCCTCGCAGCGGCTCGCGCGCGGCCTGGCGTTCACTGGCCTGGAAGGCTTCCAGGCCACCGCTCTGATAGACGCGTTCCGACTCGTCGGAAAACAGCACCGCATCACCGTCGAAAGCAATGCGCAATTCCTCGCTGGCGGCACGGCTGGCGCCGCCCGACAGAATTGTCGCGGCCGCAAATCCCGCGTCCAGGGCGCTGCGCACGTCTTCGGCATGGGTGGACAAAAACAGGTCGCAGCCGAAGGCCTTCAGATAAGGGTATGGACTGCGGCCGCCAACGAAGGCGGCGCGGGAAATCGCCAAGCCATAATGGTGGATCGAGTTGAATACCCGCAGGCCGGTATCGGCGCTGTTTCGCGAGACCAGGATGACTTCGACACGGGCGCGCCCAAGGTGCTCGTTGAGGTTGAGCAGTTTCTGCACCAGGGCGAAGGCGTCCCCCGGCTCCAGGACCTCGTCTTCATGCTCGATCTGGTATTGCCGATAGGCCTCGACGCCACTCGACAGATAGACCTTGTGGCTTTCGCGCAAATCGAACAAGGCCCGCGATGAAATCGCCAGCACCAGCTTGTCATCGATGTTATTTGCCATGTTGCCCCCTTTCGCCTGTCAACGGTTGCGGCGATCCAGGAACGCCAGCGCCTGATGCAACGCTTCGATCTTCGGCAGCTCGCAGCCTGCCGCCTTGGCCGCCGCCAATGGCCGGGCGTAGATTGCCTCCAGCTCCAGCGGCCGTTTATGGGCGTAATCGTGATACATGCTCGGCCAGTAGTCGGGCATTTTTTCGGTCATCGTGAACAGATAATCCGCATACCCAGGCGCGATTTGATGGCCGCAGGCCTGCGCACCGCGTACCACCTCGCCCATGAGCGCCTGGATCAGCCCGCGACTGTGATCATTCGCCATCAACGGCGAGGTGCTGGCGCCCAGCAGCACCGACAGGCCGTTATACGGTACGTTCCACACCAGCTTCTGCCAACGAGCCTGTTGCAGGTCGGGCATCGCCTGGGAGTCGATGCCGGCGTCACGGAACAGACCCGCCGCCTCTTCGACGATCGCCATGCGCTCAGCCTGGTCCTGGAAGGGACCACTGTGATAGCCGATGTTGACCGCACCGAGCGCCTGGTGAGCGATGACGCCCGGGCCGACACGATTCACGCAGATCAGGCACAGGCCACCCAACAGGTGCAGCGAATCGGGCAACAACGGCCGCAGATCGTCTTCGACATCAAGGCCGTTCTGCAGCAACAGGATTTTCGCCCCATCGGCGGCCGCCTGGATGATCGCCGGTGCCAGGTCGGCATTGCTGGTGGTCTTGGCGCCCACCAGCAGCCACTCGCAAGGCGGCATCTGCTCCGCCGACCGGTACGCCTGGACCGGATCGAGGCTCAGCGCGCCATGGACATCGCTGTCGATCCGCAGGCCGCCCTCGGCGACGGCGGCAAATTCGCTGCGCAACAAGAAGTGAACGTCGTGACCGGCCCGGGCCAGCATCACACCGTAAAACCCACCGATCGCCCCGGTGCCGATCATGCCGATCCTGCCGCTCCCGGGCCTAGCGCCTGCCTGCGTCATGCAACTCCCCCTCTCTGACAATCCCCGCGCATCATTACACAGGACCCACGCTTCGTGGCGAGGACCCTGCCCGCCGCAATTAAAGCGGCCCCTGCCCATTGTCGAGCCACCTCCGAACGCGCTAAGGTTCGGCTCCCCGACGCGCTTAACTTCGCTGTGCACCGCCGCGCGGGGATCGCTGGCGGCCGGCACCCGTGACCTGACGAGTAACACGATGGCTGATTTACCGATCAATGACCTAAACGTCGCCTCCAACGAGACCCTCATCACGCCTGACCAGCTCAAGCGCGATATCCCCCTGAGCGACGCTGCCCTGCGCACCGTGACCAAGGGCCGGGAAGTCATCCGCAACATTCTCGACGGCACCGACCATCGCCTGTTCGTGGTCATCGGGCCTTGCTCGATCCATGACATCAAGGCTGCCCACGAATACGCCGAGCGCCTGAAGGTACTCGCCGCGGAAGTTTCCGACACCTTGTACCTGGTAATGCGGGTGTATTTCGAGAAGCCTCGGACGACCGTTGGCTGGAAGGGCCTGATCAACGACCCGTACCTGGACGACTCCTTCAAGATCCAGGACGGCCTGCACATCGGTCGCCAATTGCTGCTGGACCTGGCCGAAATGGGCCTGCCCACCGCCACCGAAGCCCTGGACCCGATCTCTCCGCAATATTTGCAGGACCTGATCAGCTGGTCGGCCATCGGCGCACGCACCACCGAATCCCAGACCCACCGGGAAATGGCCTCCGGCCTGTCCTCGGCGGTCGGCTTCAAGAACGGCACCGACGGCGGCCTGACTGTGGCGATCAACGCCTTGCAGTCGGTTTCCAGCCCGCACCGTTTCCTGGGCATCAACCAGGAAGGTGGCGTCTCGATCGTCACCACCAAGGGCAACGCCTACGGCCACGTGGTATTGCGCGGCGGCAACGGCAAGCCGAACTATGATTCGGTCAGTGTCGCCCTGTGTGAGCAGGCGCTGGACAAGGCCAAGGTCAAGCCGAACATCATGGTCGATTGCAGCCACGCCAATTCCAACAAGGACCCGGCGCTGCAGCCGCTGGTGATGGAAAACGTTGCCAACCAGATCCTGGAAGGCAACCAATCAATCATCGGCCTGATGGTGGAAAGTCATTTGAACTGGGGCTGCCAGGCGATCCCGAAAGACCTCGCCGATTTGCAGTACGGCGTCTCCATCACCGACGCCTGCATCGACTGGGGCACCACCGAGAAAACCTTGCGCAGCATGCACGCCAAGCTCAAGGACGTGCTGCCAAAGCGTCAGCGCAGCTGATCGATCGCTTCGACAGATAAAACACCAGCATAAAAAACGCCGGGCTTTTCAGCCCGGCGTTTTTTTGGGGAACCGTTGGGTGTCAGAGCTTCGCCGCGTGCCGCTGGTGACGTTCCATGTATCGCTCCACATAGGAGCAGGACGGGATCACCGTGTAGCCCATTTCCTCGGCGTACTGCAGGGCCGCTTCAGTCAGCTTCGCCGCGATTCCCCTGCCACGCAACGCGTTGGGCACGAACGTGCGATAGATATCCAGGGTCTGCTTGCCCAGGTCCATGTAGGTCAGATAGGCACGATGACCGTCCACAATGGTCTCGAACTGATGACCAGCCTGGTCATGGTGGATGGTAACCGCCTCGCTCATCACTACTCCTCGCGGGTCTGAATGCCGACCCCTACCTTACCGATGTTTTTCCGGCGAAGGAACATCTACGCCACCCCGTGCCTGCTTGGTCACCGAGCGCAAAAAATCAACCGCTCAAACCCGAGCACGTCGTGAATAGTAGGCACCAATGACGCAAATGCTCAAGGCACGCCTGTCACTGAAGGGATAAACCCCGGCGGGTTTATCGATTGAGCGTCACGCTCACCCTGTAGTCGATCAAGGCGCAATAGCTGAACATCGCCAGTTGTTGAGTCTTGAGACGAGCGCCGATTGTTAAAGTCACCGCCGTTACCAATAAAAGATGTGCCGGCGGTTGCGCAAAAAATGAGCAAAAGTCTAGGAGAATCAATAAACAGCGACTTTAGCGCTCTGCAATGAGTTGGTCTGCCCAGCGGAACTTTTCTTCACCGCCGCGCTCCATTCCGGAGGTTGGGCTGTGCGTTTTTTAAACAGCACTCAGAAAAGTTGCTTGAAAAAGAATCACCGCCTACAATTTTTTTGCTTCTTGCGCTACGTCAGTTTACTTACTACAAGTAATGAGTAGTATGTACGCCGGCTAACTCCTCACTCTGGGGAGACAGTCATTAAATAGAAAGTCCTTGAAGGGGAACACGATGAACAACGTTCTGAAATTCTCTGCTCTGGCCCTGGCCGCAGTTCTGGCTACCGGTTGCAGCAGCGCATCGAAAGAAACCGAAGCCCGTCTGACTGCTACCGAAGACGCAGCAGCTCGCGCCCAAGCTCGTGCAGACGAAGCCTACCGTAAAGCTGATGAAGCTCTGGCTGCTGCTCAAAAAGCACAACAGACTGCTGACGAAGCTAACGAGCGTGCTCTGCGCATGCTGGAAAAAGCTAGCCGCAAGTAATAGTCCTTCGGGATTGTTATCGAGCCGACCTGTTACTGGGTCGGCTTTTTTATTGCCCTGAGTTTTTGCAAGGCAAAAAAAACCGCCGAGGTCGCAAGAAGTCGGCGGTTTGCTTCAGGACAGTTACTGAGGCATGTCGACCGGGGCGCTCGAGACCATCGGGGCTGATGCACTTGGCACTGCGATTTCCACCGGCAGGCCATCTTCGGCAGCTACCACGTCACGCACCACGTCCCAGTTCATGCGCAAGTTGCTGGTGATGTCCTCACGCTTGAGCATCGCATTGATGACCGCGGTGTGCTTGTCCACCACGGACGGGTTGCCCTTGTCATCCAGGGGCGTATGGGCTTCCAGGTAAACCTTGCCGCCACTGAGGCCCAACTTGTACGGATCGTTGATGATTCGTACCGAAGTGCCCACCGGCACCATGCCGGCCATCTCCAGGACGTTGTTGTTGAACATACGGAAACAGCCGTGGCTGGTACGCATGCCAATGCCAAACTTCTTGTTCGATCCATGGATCAGGTAGCCCGGCGTACCCAGGGTGAACTTGAACGGGCCCAATGGATTGTCAGGACCGGCCGGCACGACATTCGGCAGCGGGTCGCCATCAGCGGCGTGTTCGGCCTTGATCGAGGCCGGAGGCGTCCAGGTCGGGTTAGGCGTCTTGGCGATGATGCTGGTGCGCGCAATGGGCGAACCCCAACCTTCGCGGCCAATCCCCAGCGGGAACGTATAGACCACGTTCCGGCCCTTGGGGAAATAGTAGAGGCGATATTCGGCGAGGTTGATCACGATGCCTTCGCGCGGGCCCGGAGGAAGAATGAAACGGGTCGGCAGGACAATCTCGGTGCCAGCCCCCGGCAACCACGGATCGACCCCGGGGTTGGCCGCCACCATCTCGGTATAGCCCAAGTCATAGGTGGTGCCCAGGTCAGCGAAGGTATCTTCGTATTTGGCCTTGATGACCTGCACCTGGCCGACGATGTCTTCGCCCGGTGGGGGCAGGGGCAACTCCAACGCAGCAACGGGACCAGCCATACACAGGGCGGCAAGAGACAGGCAGCGGGCGACGGCAGGCAAGCGCGGCAACATCCGGGAAATCCTTCGCAGATCGAACAAGGGGTATCGAAACGGCGATTGTACACTGCCCCCCGTTATTTCGGGGAGAGCGGCACCGGAGTGTCCGATGCGCAGCATGCCGGGGGATCAACTGAAACCCTGTGGGAGCGAGCTTGCTCGCGATTGGCGGTGGGCCTGCCTGCACTGTATGGGACTGTGCCGGCCCTATCGCGAGCAAGCTCGCTCCCACAAAAGCGATACTCTGGGCCAGAAGGATCACAACTCGAACCGCAACTCCGGCCAGATTGGCGAGGTGCCGCGTTTCTGCGACTCCAGGATCGCCCGGCACAAGGAACACAGGCGGTGATCCTGGAAAATCCTGCGATCGACCCCGGACCAACGTGGCTGGGCCGGCAACAGGCTGCCACACAGGGTCCGGTCGGCCGATCCGCCCAGTTCCAACTGCCGGGTCACCAGGTGCACCCGTACTTCCTGGCAGGCGAACAGATCCAGCTGCTCGTCAGGCTCGATCAGTTGGTAGGCAAACAGGGACCAGGCGGGACGCGGCATCGGGGGCTCCAAATCGGGGGCGCCACATTAGCCGAAACACCGTCTGTAGAAAAGCGTCAAAGCAGCGGTTTGAGCGTCGGCCAGACATTTTCCAGCAACTTGCCCTGAGCCGCGACGGACGGGTGCAACCCGTCGCCTTGCATCATCCCTGGGACACCTCCCACATCCTTGAGAAAAAACGGCACCAGCGGCACCTTCTTCTCCTCGGCCAAGGTGGTGTAGACCTTCGCGAAAGCCTCGGTGTAGCGCCGCCCATAGTTGGGCGGCAACTGCATGCCCAGCAAGATCACCTTCGCACCGCTGGCGCGAGAGCTCTCGATCATCGCTGCAAGGTTTTGTTGCAATTGTGTTGGCGGCTGTCCGCGCAGCCCATCGTTGCCTCCCAACTCCAGAACCACCACCTCCGGCTTATGGGCCGCAAGCAGCGTCGGCAGGCGCGCCAGGCCACCTGCACTGGTGTCGCCACTGATCGAGGCATTGACCACTTTATCGTCGAAACCCTCGGCCTTGAGCCGTTGTTCAAGCAACGACACCCAGCCTTGCCGGGTATCCAGGCCGAAAGCCGCGCTGATACTATCGCCAACGATCAGGACTGTACCCGCCGCTGCGTTCTGGACCATGCACATCAAGGCCAGGCCGGCACTCAAAAACCACACACGCATCGGATTCTCCATGGGCTCAAGCATTCTCACCGCGACGGACCTTAGCAAAGTGGTTCCCAGCGCGGAAGGTGAACTGACCATCCTGCACGAACTCAGCCTGGAACTGAACAAGGGCGACAGCCTGGCCATCGTCGGCGCGTCCGGTTCCGGCAAGTCGACGCTGCTCGGCCTGCTGGCCGGGCTCGACCTGCCCAGCAAGGGCGAAGTGACCCTCGCCGGCCAAGCCCTCAGCGCATTGGACGAGGATCAGCGGGCACGGGTTCGCGCCGAACATGTCGGCTTCGTCTTCCAGTCATTCCAGCTGCTCGACAGCCTCAACGCGCTGGAGAACGTCATGCTGCCGCTGGAACTGGACGGCCGCAAGGACGCCCGGGAGCGCGCCACGCAACTGCTGCAACGGGTCGGGCTCGGCCAGCGGTTGACTCACTCGCCACGCCAGCTCTCCGGCGGCGAACAACAGCGCGTTGCGATCGCCCGCGCCTTTGCCGCCGAACCCGACGTTCTGTTTGCCGACGAGCCTACCGGCAACCTCGACAGCCACACTGGCGAACGCATCAGCGATCTGCTGTTCGAGCTGAACAAGGAACGCGGTACGACCCTGGTGCTGGTCACCCACGACGAACGCCTGGCCCATCGCTGCCGGCGCCTGATCCGACTTGAAGCCGGCCAGATGGTCGCGCCCCTGGAGCCTTGATGGCACGCTTGCCCCTGCTGCGCCTGTTCAGTCTTGCCATTCGCCAGTTGCTGCGCGACGCCCGCGCCGGCGAGCTGCGCGTGCTGTTCTTCGCCTTGCTGGTGGCCGTGGCGGCAAGCACCGCCATCGGCTACTTCGGCGCCCGGCTCAACGGCGCGATGATGATGCGCGCCACCGAGTTCCTCGGCGCCGACCTGCTGCTCGAAGGCAGCTCCCCCGCCCGCCCGGAACAGATTCGCAGCGGCACCGAACTGGGCCTGGAACATGCCCGCGTGGTGGAGTTTTCCAGTGTCGTTGCCACCGACAACGGTATCCAGCTGTCCAGCGTCAAGGCAGCCGATGACATCTACCCCTTGCGCGGCGAACTGAAAAGCGCCCCCGCGCCCCTTGCACAGGAGGAAACGGGCGGACGTCCAGCCCCGGGTGAGGCCTGGGTGGAGGCGCGGCTGCTGACCGCCCTGGACCTGAAGATCGGTGACAGCATCGATGTCGGCAACAAGACCCTTCGCCTGAGCCGGGTGCTGACCTACGAACCGGATCGCGCCGGCAACTTCTACAGCCTTACACCGCGAGTCATGATCAATCTCAAGGATCTGGACGCCACGGGCGTGGTGCAACCGGGCAGCCGCGTCAGCTATCGCGACCTGTGGCGAGGCCCGGCCCCGGCACTGCAAACCTACCGCGACCTGGTCAAGCCAGGCCTGGAACCCAACCAGCGTCTGCAGGATGCCCGCGATGGCAACCGGCAGATCGGAGGCGCCCTGGGCAAGGCCGAGCGCTACCTGAACATGGCCAGCCTGGTGGCGGTGCTGCTGTCCGGCGTGGCCGTCGCCCTCTCCGCCAACCGCTTCGCCACCCGGCGCTTCGACGCCAGCGCGCTGTTGCGTTGTCTCGGCCTGTCGCGCCGGGAAGCCATGGTGCTGTTCAGCCTGCAATTGACAGTGCTGGGCCTGCTGGCCAGTATCAGCGGCGCCCTCCTTGGCTGGATCGCCCAACTGGGCCTGTTCGCCTTGCTGCATGACCTGTTGCCGACCACCGTGCCGCCAGGCGGCCTGTTGCCGGCGATCGCCGGGATCGGCACCGGGCTGGTGGCGCTGGCGGGGTTCGCCTTGCCGCCGTTGGCCGCACTGGGCCGGGTCCCGCCGCTGCGCGTACTGCGCCGCGACATGCTGCCGATCCCCTCCAGTACCTGGGTGGTCTACGGCGCCGCATTGGGTGCCCTTGGGCTGATCATGTGGCGCCTGAGCCTGGACCTGGTGCTCACGTTTGCCCTGCTCGGTGGCGGCGTGATTGCCGCGCTGGTCCTTGGTGGCCTGCTGCTGCTGGCATTGCAGAGCCTGCGTCGGATGCTGGCCCGCGCCTCGCTGCCCTGGCGCCTGGGGCTCGGCCAGTTGCTGCGCCACCCGCTGGCCGCGGCGGGCCAGGCCCTGGCATTCGGCCTGATCCTGTTGTCCATGGCATTGATTGCGTTGCTGCGCGGCGAGTTGTTGGATACCTGGCAAAACCAGCTGCCCAAGAACGCTCCGAACTATTTCGCCCTGAACATCCTGCCCAACGACAAACAGGCGTTCGCCGACAAGCTGATGGAACTGTCCGCGCAGTCGGCCCCGCTGTATCCCGTGGTACCGGGGCGGCTCATCAGCATCAACGGCGAGCCGGCGAAGGAATTCGTGACCAAAGACTCGGCGGGCGATCGCGCGCTGCAGCGCGACCTGAGCCTGACCTGGGCCGCGGATCTGCCTGCGGGCAATGTGGTGACCGCCGGAAACTGGTGGCCTCAACAGCCACCGGACGATATTCCAGGAGTGTCGGTGGAAGGCAAGGTGGCCGAAAACCTCAAGATCAAGCTGGGCGACCGCCTGGTGTTCAATGTCGGGGGTCTCAACCGGGAGGCGAAGGTCACCAGCCTGCGGGAAATCAATTGGGACAATTTCCAGCCAAACTTCTTCATGATTTTCCAGCCCGGCACCTTGAAGGATCTTCCGGCCACCTACCTCACCAGCTTCTATCTGGCAGCCGGTCACGACCAGCAGATTGTCGACCTGTCACGGGCGTTCCCCGCCGTGACGATCCTGCAGGTGGAAGCCCTGCTCGAACAACTGCGCAGCATCCTCGCCCAGGTGACGCTGGCTGTGGAATATGTGCTGCTGTTCGTGCTCGCGGCGGGGATGGCCGTGCTGTTCTCAGGCTTGCAAGCCACGCTCGATGAAAGGATTCGCCAAGGCGCATTGCTACGCGCCCTCGGTGCCGAGCGGCCACTGCTGACCAAGGCCCGGCGCATCGAGTTCGGTTTGCTGGGCGCGGTCAGCGGCTTGCTGGCCG
This sequence comes from Pseudomonas sp. R4-84, assembly GCF_054130985.1. Lineage (NCBI taxonomy): Bacteria > Pseudomonadati > Pseudomonadota > Gammaproteobacteria > Pseudomonadales > Pseudomonadaceae > Pseudomonas > Pseudomonas sp. R4-84. Next base: position 1,753,403 of record NZ_CP096390.1, on the reverse strand, counting down.
CCCTGGGCTCGGAGTTGGTGAGCCTGGTGCTTTACCGGTACGCATTCGACCTGCCATGGCATCCGCATCCATGGTTGCTGGTGCTGCCATTGCTGGGCGCTTTGCTGATCGGTGCAGCGGGCGTATTTGGTACCCGCCGAGCACTCAACGCCAGCCCGCTGACAGTGTTGCGCGAGGGTTGATAGACTTCCGGCTTCGCTATCACAAGAAGTTGCCATGAGTCGCTATCGCCCTCCCCGCACCGCCGGCACCGCGCTGATCACCCCCGAAGGTGAGGCGCGGATGCGCGCTGAACTCCACGAACTCTGGCACGTGCGCCGCCCCCAGGTGACCCAATCGGTCAGCGAGGCGGCGGCCCAGGGCGATCGTTCGGAAAATGCCGAATACACTTACGGCAAGAAGATGCTGCGGGAAATCGACAGTCGCGTGCGCTTCCTCACCAAGCGCCTCGAAGCGCTCAAGGTCGTCAGTGAAAAGCCCAGCGACCCCAACAAGGTTTATTTCGGCGCCTGGGTCACCGTGGAAGATGAAGAAGGCAACGAGTCCCGCTATCGCATCGTCGGACCCGATGAGCTGGATTTGAAACAGAACCTGATCAGCATCGACTCGCCGCTGGCCCGGGCATTGATCGGCAAGGCCCTGGATGCCGAAGCCCGAGTCCAAACGCCTGCCGGGGAGCAACTTATATATATAACCCACATCGAATACTTGTAAAAATCAAAGAAAAGTAATCCACGGACATATCGCGGCACAACGACAAGCAACTTGTTATTTGACATCAACAGGTTCATCCGGGAAATTGAAAGTGCGCCGAGAGCGCACTTTTTTATTACCTTTACATATTCAAGGATGAATAACATGAACCCAAACTTCAGTGACCGATGGATGAACCACACACCGCAAATTTATAAACTTCGCATTGATGAACTAATTCTCCCCGGCACCCATGATTCAGGCTCTGACAGAGAAGCGCCGAAGATGCAGTTTCCGTTTGAAATCACCCAAGACGTTCCAATCCGCGATCAGATCAACCGTGGGTTTCGCGTACTCGACCTGCGCGTTGAGCTGTTCGCCGACCAGCCTGTCGGTCACCCGCGTCGCTTCCAGCTTTATCACCTGACCTCGTCGGGCCGTACCGTGGCCGGTGATGTCCTTGACGTGCTCAACGCGTTTTATGCGAACCCAGCCCGAGGGAAGGAAATCATCGTTTTGAACTTTCATCAGTTCAAGAATTTTACCGATGCGGCACATAACGAACTTCACGACCTGATTGACCAGACGATCGGACATCGACTGATCCACTACGCTCAGAGCTATATGACGCTTCAGGAACTATGGCAACGCATGCCAGGAAAGAATATCGTCATTTCCTATAACAGGCGTGGCGGGGATGGTTACTGGCCCGGGGTCGAGCACCAATGGTCCGACGAGAACTATATAAGCACTTCAACGCTGAAAAAATTCATGGACGATGCCAGTTCACAGCCTAAAAGGCCCTACGCGCTTCGCTCCATCCAATGCGCGAAATATACAGGCTTCTTCGTCCCGGATGATTTCAGCGACAAAGTTGACGAATGGTTCGCGTCCCAAGACATCAATAGTTATATCCAACGCTTTCACATCATCAATACCGACTGGTCGACGCGAAGCAGCATTGTGCTCAACTGCATGCACGCCAACCAGTTCCGGGGCCTGGCCAAAGGGGACCTTAACGGCGGGTGATCAGTCCCTGCCTGGCCACACGGGTCAGCTGCCGGATCGTTTCGGCAGCGTCCGCCCGGGTGGGGGACTGGATCACGGCGAGGTCGAAGCTGTCATTGGCAAAACGCGCCAGGGACTCGCCGTCTTCGACAAATTGGATCAGGAAGGCAGCAGGCCCATGGTTGCGTCGCGGCCAGCCGTCCAGATAACGCAGCAGCGTTGGCTGGTGGGTACCGCCCAGGAGAATTTTCGGATTGCGTTGGAGAAGGTTCGCCGTGATTGGCGCAAGACGTACGAGGGGGCTGGATGCGTTCATTGTGTCGTGTCTCTGCCTCAAAAGTCTGCATGGCAGGTGAGAGGCAACACCGAACCAGCGCTTTAGCGGTATTTCGAAGCCCTGTTGTCCTGGCTTCTATCGGTGACCGGAAGTCACCTGGCGCCCCGCAAGTAGCTGTTTAAATCGGCGCATGAGCGGCATCCTAGAGAAGCTGACCGGCCAGTGTCAAGAATCGACGAGCACAAAAAAGGCCCGTACTGGACGGGCCTCGACGATTCAAGCAAGGGGTCAGCGGGCGATGGCGTTGTCGGCGGAAAGCTTGCCAGCACCTTCAATCAGCACGGCGATGCTACCCGCCAGCAGGGCCAGGCCAAACTCGTAGCCATTGTTGGCCATGAACAGACCATTGCCGATATGCACCGAGAAAATCGCCACCAGCGACAGAATCGCCAGACCCAGCGCCGCAGGGCGCGCCAGAAGGCCGATGATCAGCGCCAGGCCGGCAAAGAACTCGGTACTGCCCGCTAACGTCGCCATCAAGTAACCGGGAGCCAGGCCGATGCTTTCCATCCACTGCGCCGTCCCCGCCAAACCGTAACCGCCAAACAGACCGAACAGCTTTTGCCCACCGTGGGCAGTGAAGATGATACCGACGACGATGCGCAGGACAGTCAGGCCGTAGCCAGCACGGGAGAACAGTACTTTGTTGATGAGAGTGCTCATGGATCATTCCTTGGTGATGTGTGGTTGGACGCCATATTAATCGAATAACCTTATCTAACTAGCGCAAAAACTCCGCTATAACGATCAGGTTATTTGATTATTTTCGCAGGACCACCTTTCGTTCCTGGGACTCCAGCGACTCTCGCTCCCGATCAAACGCCAGATAGTATTTGTTCACACTATTAACGTAGCTGACTGCGCCCATCCCCACCTGCTCCATGGCGATTCGCTCCACCTGGAAAAACCACTGGTTCGGGTTCAATCCCCGTCGCCGGGCCTCGGCGCGCATCCCTTGCACCCGCTCGGGTCCCATGTTGTAGGCCGCCAGGACGAACGCCATGCGCTCTCGCTCGTTGAGTTTGGGGCTGGCGAAAAACTTGCGGCGGATCATGGCCAGGTACTTGGCGCCAGCCTGCACATTGCCATCGAGGTTGCGGATGTCATTGACCCCGACCCGCTGGGCAGCGGACGGAGTGATCTGCATCAGGCCCGTCGGGCCGCTGCCGCTGCGCGCGTTGGGTTGCAGGGCCGACTCCTTGAAGGCCAGGGCCGCCAGGTTGAGCCAGTCCATGCCTTGAGCCTGGGCGTGCTTTTGCAGCACCGGCCGCAATTGCTCCAGGCGCTGGCGATTGGCCCGGGCCAACGGATAATGGACCTGGTACAAGCGACGGTAGATCCGCAGGAACGCAGCGTCTTCGTTTGACGGTGCCTTGTAGGTGACGAGGAATCGATCGATGCTCGCCCGCAGCATCGCGGCGTCACGACGGACGAACCAGAACTCATCGCTCGGCTCGCCGATGAGCAATTGGCGGTCGAAGCGCAGCTTGGGCAAGATCTTGCCCCAACGTTCGGCAATCGGCTGTTCGACAATGGTCAGGTGGAAGATCCCGCCCTGGACCATCTCCAGCACATCCTCCACCGCCAGGGTGGGATCGACCCATTCGATTTTCACCGCCGGCAACTTGAGCAACGCAAGCTTCTGATTGATCTGGCTGACGGCATCCCCCGCCGCGCTGCCAGTGGGCAGGGCCAGGGTCTTGCCAGACAATTGTTCGACGCGGGTATATCGCTTCTCCCCCTTGATGCCCACCAGCAGCCACGGCACGTCGCTGCGGATCGGATCACTGGCGCTGACCGCCTGGCCCGGTTGCGGCTCAAGCAGTTCGCCGGGAGCGACCAGGTCGCCTTCGCCACGCTGCAAGGCGCCAAGCAGTTGATCCTTGGCCTTGGGAATGATCTTGAGGGTAATTTCCTGGCCGTCCCGGGCATGTCCGTTGAGGTATTGCTCGAACGCCCGCAACCGGTGATATTCGACGCCAATGGGCTGTCCCTGGACTTCGCCGGAACTGTTGCGGCTCTGATTGACCAGGACTTTCAGCACCCGGCTGTCCCGGATCTGCGCCAGGTCCCGGACGGTTCCCGGCGCCACGGCTTGCAGCGGTCCGGGCAGCCGCGCTTCGGCCGGCATCGGCAAAAACAGCGAACAACACAGCACAAGCAATACCTGGGGACGTGCCATCCACTCTCCGGAAGGACAGTGCCGAGCCATCCCAGGGAACGGGACCGACTGGCAAAACAGAGCACCTTGGGGCGCTGAAAAGTGCGAAAGACTGGCACAGCGATGGCATTCGCACCACCCCAACCGGTCTCGTGGCCTCAACAGACAGCCGCAACTCGTTGTAGTTCTTGGCTTTTTTTATAAATCTACAGCTCTGATATGCTTTGCGGCCTTTGGGCCGAGGTAGCACCATGCAACTCATCGATATCGGCGTCAACCTGACCAACCCCAGTTTTGCCGACAAACACCAGGCGGTGCTCGAGCGCGCTTATGAAGCGGGCGTCTGCCAACTGGTCTTGACCGGTACCAGCATCGAAGGCAGCGAGCAGGCCCTTGAACTCTGCCAGCACCTCGACGAAGAGGGGCAACGGCTGTTTTCCACTGCCGGCATCCATCCCCACAGCGCCAGCGACTGGACGACCGACAGCGCCCGACACCTGAAGGATCTGCTCAAGCAAGACCGCGTCCGCGCGGTGGGGGAATGCGGATTGGATTTCAACCGGGACTTCTCGCCCCGCCCACAGCAGGAAAAGGTCCTGGAAGAACACCTAGCCCTTGCGGTGGAGTTGCAATTGCCGGTGTTTCTCCACGAGCGCGACGCCGACCAGCGTCTGCTGGAAATCCTACAAGGCTTTCGTGACCGATTGCCCGCCGCGGTGGTGCATTGTTTTACGGGCGAGAAAAAAGCGCTGTTCCGCTACCTCGATCTGGACCTGCACATCGGAATCACCGGGTGGATCTGCGATGAGCGCCGGGGCACCCACCTGCATCCATTGATGCGGGAAATCCCACGCGGTCGGCTCATGCTCGAAAGCGACGCCCCGTATTTACTGCCGCGCACCCTGCGGCCCAAGCCCAAGAATGGTCGCAACGAGCCGGCGTATCTGACGGACGTCCTTCGCGAAGTTGCCCTGCACCGCGGTGAAACCCAGGAAGACCTGGCAGCCCACACCACCGCCTGCGCCCGGGCGTTTTTTGGGTTGCCGAACCTTTCCGAATGAGCCGAAAGGCCCTGGGGAGCGAGCAAGCTCGCTCCCCAGGGCTCTTGGTCAAGGGCTCTTTAGCATCTGTTGACGCACATCAAAACCCCGCCCCTGGATAGCAGCAGAATACTGGCACCTTGCCGAAACTGTTTCCGCTATCAGAGAAGACCTACCATGGGTGCCTGGCTTAGCAATACCTCGCTTAAATACAAATTCTGGGCGGTCAATGCGGTCGCGTTCGCCACAACCTTGCTGTTGGTGCTCTATGCCATGCACCTGGAACAGCAGGTCCGAGGGGTGAGCCTGGGTCTGGTCTTTGCCGAACGCTTCAGCCAATACGCCGTGGCGGTGATGGTGTTGATGCTGGCAATGCTGGGTGCCTCGCAACTGTTGATCCGCTTCCTGCTCAGTCAGCTCGACACGTTGAAAGACGTGATGCTGCACGTGGAAAAAACCGGTGACCTTTCTGCCCGCGTGCCCCTGGCCTGCCGCGACGAGGTGGGCCAGATGGCCGCCGCGTTCAACGCGATGCAGGCGGGTTACCAACGGGTGGTCGACACCGTCGCCAGCACCGCGCGGCAGCTGGACAACGGGGCCGCTCGGCTGGCGTCGAGCATGAACGAGGTGCGCCACGGCATGCTCGGCCAGCAGAGCGAGACCGACCAGGCCGCCACGGCGATCAACGAGATGTCCGCGACGGTTTATCACATCGCCCAGCATGCTGGCGCCACCCGTGATCTGTCGAAAACCACCGACACCCTCGCCGGCAACGGCCGCGAGGTGGTCAGCCGTGTCCAGCAATCGATTACCGGCCTGTCCACCGGCGTGCAGCAGACCGCCGAGATGATCCGGCGCCTGGCCGAAGACAGCCAGAAAATCAACGGCGTGGTCGGTGTCATCCACAGCATCGCCGAGCAAACCAACCTACTGGCCCTGAACGCCGCCATCGAAGCGGCGCGGGCCGGTGACATGGGTCGAGGCTTTGCGGTGGTGGCCGATGAGGTCCGCAACCTCGCCAGGCGGGTCCAAACCTCTACGGACGAGATCACCACGATGGTGTCGGCGCTGCAGGCGGTCACCCGGGATGCGGTGGAGTTCATGCAGGAAAGTTCGCACAAGGCCGATGACTGCGTACAGCAGGCTTGCGCAGCCGGCGAGGCGTTGGCGCAGATCACCGAGGCGGTGGCGCAGATGCGCGAGAGCAATACCCAGATCGCCGTCGCTGCCGAGCAACAAAGCCACGTCGCCGAGGAGATGAACAGAGCGGTGCTGGGTATTCGCGACGTAACCGAAGACACCGTGCGCCAGACGGTGGACTCCGCCGCCACCAGTGCTGAACTGGCGACGCTGGCGGGGCAATTGAACAAGGCGATTGGGCAGTTGAAGCTTTGAACCCCTCGTCCAGAAGGCTTATGGCTATCGCCACCTATCGCCACGATAGCCAACCGCGATTCGCCGCCCCGCCCGGCCCGACCTATCCTTCGTTTATTCGGTTTAAACGGACTCAAGGAACAGCATCATGGGCAAACGTCACCCCAACCTTCCGGCCTGGCAATGGCGCGCCTACCCTGACAATCATCGCCACCCGACCAACCTGGTCCTGCACCTGATCGCGGTGCCGTTGTTCATCGTCGCGTTTTTGCTGATTGTCTGCGGTGTGTTCAGCCTGAGCCTGGGGGATGTCGCCATCGGTGTGATCGGCTTGCTTGCCGCACTCGGGCTGCAACGCCATGGCCATAGCCTGGAGACACAAGCGCCGGAGCCTTTCAGTGATCGCAAGGACGCGATGTCGCGCCTGCTGGTGGAACAATTCCTGACCTTCCCACGATTTTTTCTAAGCGGTGGATGGTGGCGCGCCTGGCGGGAGCGCCACCGCCGCTGAATCGCCGAAACGTCTCAGCCGAAAATGGTCACTGTCTGCCGGCTCATGGCGATCAGCCGCCCATCGGCACTCCAGAATTTCGCCGCGACATGGCCATAGCCATCCTGGGCGTGTTCGATCTCAGCCAAATACTGGCACCAATCCAACGTCGTGAGTTCCAGCAACGGCTGGACGAACTCGATCGTCCAGGTCAGCGTACTGCCCGGGGCCATCTGGGTGAGGTGCGGTAACAGCGCCGGAGGCCAGGCATCCACCAGCGCCAGGATATGCCCTTCGTCCAGCGGCTGTTCCTTTACATCGCCGCGCAAACGTACCCAACCGCCCATGCTGCGGGATTTATTGCCGGTGAATGGCAGCCCGCCCACGCTCCAGCGCATCGCCAAGTGGCGCATGAACTCAGGCGTAGCGCCCTTGATGTAGGGCAACTCCTGGCATTGCTCGACATCCTTGAATTCAGGCGCGGGGTCAGCCTGCACCGACACGGTTGAAGATCGCGACGCGCCAAAGCTGCCTTGCACCACGGTCACCACTTCACCGTTCTGTACCGCACGCCCCAAGACCTGGCTGACCGCCTTGCCTTCACGCAACACCTGCACTTGAAAACTGACGGGGACGTCGGGCGCGACGGGGCCGACAAAGGTGATCGCCAACGAACGCACCGGGCGATCCGCCGGGACCTGGGCCCTCATCGCCTCGTATTGCAGCGCCGCCACCAGCCCGCCAAAACTGGCCCGTCCCTGGCCCCATTCAGGAGGGATCACAACGGCGCCTGGCTGATGGCGCACGGCATCGATCAAATCGGAGAAGCGCATGTCGACCTCGAGAGCAGCGGAAAAAGATGAAGGAATCTTAACCAGCGCGGGCAAGCGACACAGCGCTCATTCCGGCCAAAGAGACTGACAGAAAAGCCGTGGGGCTTGAATCCACCCCGGATGGTCACAGGGGTTTGGGGTAGCCTCAGGATTTATCGAAACAACTGGCGATGAGTTTATCCAGCACGCGGTCGGACTTGGCCTCGGCCTTTTCCATGGTGATTCGCCAGACCGGCACACAGGCTTGCAAATCGGCTTCATGCTCGGCCCGCGCCAGCCATTGCCAGCAATCATGCCAATCCCCCAGGGCACCTTGGGCAGCCTTCAGCCGTGGCATGGCCGTTTCCGGCAAGCGATCGAGTTCAGGATAGGCCTCGATGGCGTAGCGCACGCGCTTGATCAACAGGCGCAACCGGTGACGGTCATGGGAGGGGTCGCGCAAGGCTTCGCCGAGTTTTTTCCATTGCTTGTCGAGGCGTTTTTCGATGCGCTTGCGCAGCCCGGCAAGCAGGCCCTGGCGCTGGGCAGCGCGGATGAAGCGTGGGAACGCGTCGAGAATCATCAGCAGCTGCGCCAATTCCGGGCTGCTGGCCACGGCGGGATAGGCTTCGGCCATTTGCACCTGGCGCCGCTGCGCCGCGTCGGTCTTGCCGTGCTTTTGCAGATAAGCCGCCAGCACCTCGCGGTCGCGCAAGGGCGTAGTCAGGGTTCCTACTGCCGACGCGGCCGTTTCCAGCTGTTCGACACCGGGCAATCCACGCAACGGACGAAGCAGGCTGCGCAACCGACGGACCGTGGTTCGCAGGTCATGCAGAGCTTCGCTGTCGGTTTGGGCATTCAAGCGGGCCTGGCAGGCCAACAGGCGGACTTCCAGGCCCAGTATCCGGGCCACCAGCCGATCAATCATCGGGCGTACTCCGTACGCAGCTTCGAGTTTCGAGCTACAGGCCGCAAGGGAAAACAGTTTCGCTTCCACTTACAGCTTGCAGCTTGTAGCTCGCCGCTGTGTTTATCGTCCTGCGCGGGATTCGCGAATGTAGAAGCGGGCCTTCTCGGCTTTTTGAGTGCAGCCTTCGAAGGCTTCGAATTGCTGCTGGGTCTTGGCGCCGGTCAGCAGCGACAGGGCCTTGGAGTAGCTGACCGTACCGGCAAAACCTTCGGCCTTGGCCAGGTCCAGTTCGCGCCAGGCGCTGTCGAGTTGGCTGCCACAACTGTCGCGGTACGCGGTCTTGCCGGCACAACCGGCCAGGGCCAGAACCATCAGGGATGCCACCAGGGGCAGGCAGATCCGGGCTTTCATCGATAACACCTCAAGTCAGGTCAACAGTCGTGCTGGTAAGACGGTTTCGCCGGGAAAAAGTGCCTCGGCGCCACCGCTATATTCAAGTGTGGACGAGAATACGCAAATGCCGTCGCGGCGTGTCAAAAAACGACGCCTGCGCCACAACGATTTGAGCCGGGCCGTCGATGAGTGCATTGTTGACGTCTGTTCGATAAGAGGCCGGCTCATGACAAAACGTGTCGCATTGGTATTGGGCTCGGGCGGCGCCCGGGGCTATGCCCATATCGGAGTGATCGAGGAAATCGAACGGCGCGGCTACGACATTGCCTGCATCGCCGGCTGCTCCATGGGCGCCGTCGTGGGCGGAATCTACGCCGCCGGCAAGCTCGAGGATTACCGCAACTGGATCGAAAGCCTCGACTACCTGGATGTGCTGAGGCTGGTGGACGTCAGCTTTCGTCTCGGGGCGATTCGCGGAGAAAAAGTCTTCGGGCAAATCCGAAAAATTGTCGGCGAACTCAACATCGAAGACCTGCGCATTCCTTATACGGCTGTCGCCACCGACCTGACCAACCAGCAGGAAATCTGGTTCCAGGAAGGTTGCCTGCACCAGGCGATGCGCGCCTCGGCGGCCATTCCCAGCCTGTTCACCCCGGTGATGCAAGGCAACCGCATGCTGGTGGACGGCGGGCTGCTCAACCCGCTGCCGATCGTGCCAGTGGTGTCGAGCCATTGCGACCTGATCATCGCGGTCAACCTCAACGCCACCAACCAGAAGCAATATCGGCTGCCAGTGATCCAGCGCCCCGCCGCGTTCCGGCGTCGCTTCGATACCCTGGTCAGCTCCCTGGGCTCACGGCTGCCATTTCGCCGCAAACAGGCCGAGCAGCTGTTGCTGCTGGAGCAGGAAGCGCTGAAGGCCGAGGCCGCCGATATCAACCCGTGGATCGAATCCGCCGAGCCGGAAGGCCAGCAACCGGCCGCCGCGCCAGAGAGCGACGGTGCGCCAAGATCCGCCACCGGCTCGTTCATCATCGATAACGTCGGGCCCGCGTCCTTGCTGGATTTGATCAACCAGAGTTTCGAAGTAATGCAGACCTCGCTGGCCCAGTACAAAATCGCCGGTTACCCGCCGGACGTGCTGATCAACGTGCCGAAACGGGTGTGCCGGTTCTTCGAATTCTACAAGGCGCCGGAACTGATCGCGTTGGGGCGGGAGATCGCCCGGGATACGTTGGATCGGTATGAGAGTGAGCAGAATTAGGGATCTGCGCTGACTGGGCGGGCGTCATCGCGAGCAAGCTCGCTCCCACAATGAAATGCGGCCCACTGTGGGAGCGAGCTTGCTCGCGATAATGTCCGCCCAGACTCCGATGGATTAAAGCCCCCCCTCCTCCAACAACCGATACCCCACCCCCGCTTCAGTCACGATAAACCGAGGCCGGGTCGGGTCGTCGGCCAGTTTCTGGCGCAGGTGACCGACCACGATGCGCAGATAGTGGCTGTCCTCAACGTGGGTCGGGCCCCAGATGTCCTTGAGTAGTTGTTGCTGGGTGATGACCCGCCCCGGATGTCGCGCCAGTTGCGCCAGCACCGCGTATTCCTTGCGGGTCAGGGCCACTTCGGCGCCGTTCAGCAGGACCCGGCGATACGCCAGGTCCACCGTCAGCGGGCCGAACGTCAGCGCCGCCGGCGGTGCCTCGCCTGGCGGCGCCTGGCGCAGCAACGCACGCACGCGGGCAAGGAATTCCTGGATGCCAAAAGGCTTGGTCACGTAGTCATTGGCGCCGTTGTCCAGCGCCTCGACTTTCTGCGCCTCGCTGGCCCGCACCGAGAGGACCAGCACCGGCACCGCCGACCACTGGCGGAACTCTCGCAACACTTGCTGACCGTCCATGTCCGGCAGGCCCAGGTCGAGCACCAACAGGTCGGGTTTGTTCAACGCCGCCTGGGCCAGGCCCTCGGCTCCCGTCTCGGCTTCGAGCACCTTGTAGCCTTGCGAGGCCAGGCTGATGCGCAGGAATTTGCGGATCTGCGGTTCGTCATCGATGACCAAAAGGGTCGCGCTCTGGCTCATGGGGTCCATTCATCCAATCAAGTGGCGAGAGCATAACGCAGCGCCGGTCAGGCTTCATCGTCCATGCCTGGTTGTGCCTGCAAGGGCAGGTGCAAAGTGATGCAGGTGCCACGACCGTCGAGGCCGTCGCCGACGCTGATCCGCCCACCGTGGGCACCGACCATGCCCTGGCAGATCGCCAATCCGAGCCCGGTGCCCTGCCCGCCTCGATCACCGCGCGCAGCGGTGTAGAACATGTCGAAAATCTTTTCCCGCTCTTGCTCGGGAATGCCCGGCCCTTCATCCGCCACGGCGAACAGGATTTCGTCGGCCGTCGCCTCGGCGTTGAGCAGCAGCCGTCCATGGGCCGGGGAAAACCGCGCGGCGTTCTCCAGCACATTGACCAGGGCCTGTTCGATCAGCGCGGCGTGGACATACAGCAACGGCAAGCCGACCGGCACCTGGACATCGACCGCCAACGGCGCCAGCACGGCCCGCAGACGGTTCAACGCACTGGCGACGATGTCGGCGGGTGACACCCAATCGCGTGCCAGCTTCAGCGCGCCATGGCCGAGCCGGGTCATGTCGAGCAGATTCTGGATATAACGGTCCAGGCGCTCGGCCTCGTCGCGGGTGCCTTCCAGCAGCTCGCGACGGTCCTGCAGCGGGATCGCCTCGCCCAGCGCCAACAGGCTGTCGATGCTGCCGCGCATGGACGTCAGCGGTGTGCGCAGATCATGGGAGACAGACGCGAGCAAGGCACTGCGCAACTGTTCGGTTTCGCCGTGCAGGCGCGCTGCTTCCAGATCCTGTGCCAGTTGCGCCCGGGCCAGCGCCTGGGCCAGCGGCTGGCTGAGGGCCGCCAACAAGCGTCGACGATGGCCGCTCAACGGCTTGCCGTCTTTCGGGCAGACGCCCAGCAGGCCCAGCGGAGCGCCCTCGCTGGACAAAGGCCACCACCACCAGCGCCCGGACGGCAACGTCGCGGTGCCGGCACCGGCCGGTTGGTCGTGTTGCCAGGACCAGTCGGCGGCAGCGCGCTCGGCCTCGGTGAAGGTCAACGGCTCGGCGGTCTCGACCTTCCAACCATGCCCGCCGTCGCGGTTGAGCAGGCACAGCTGCAAATCGTCCTCGCTGTCGAGGTGTTGCACGGCGGCGCTGATCACGGCCTGGCGATCCGTGGCGGCAGTCAGCTTGCGTGACAGGTCGAGCTGTTCACCGGTTTCCTGCTGGGTGTCGCGCAGCGCTTGCAGTTGACGGCGCTGGCGGGCCGCGAGATTGCCCGTCAGGGCGGCCATCAGTAGGAAAAATGCCAGCGTCAGTACGTCCTCTTCGCGCTGGATCGTCAGGGAAAAATTGGGCGGGATAAACAGAAAATCGTAGGCCAGGAACGACAGCGCCGCACAGGCCAGGGCCGGGCCGAGGCTGCTGCGCACCGCCACCAGCAACACCGCCATCAGAAACACCAGGGAGATGTTCGGCAGTGCCAGCAACCCTGAGACTCCCCAGGCCAAGGCACTGGCCGTCATCGTCGCCGCGAGCGCCAGGGCATAGTCGAAACCGGTGGCGAGGGTGCTCAGGGCCAAGCGCGTGGGCGGTGGCGATTCATCGCTGTCCAACACGTTGATTTCCAGGCCACGGGCGTTGCGCAAAAGGCGTGAGGCCAGGCCACCGCCAAACCATCGCCGCCGCAGACGCCGGCGGGACTGCCCTACCAACAGCAACGTGGCGCGGCGTTGCATGGCGTGCTGGATCAACGTCCGCGCGACCTCCCCGGCGCGCAGCGACACCACTTCCCCTCCCAGGCGCTCGGCCAATTGCTGGGCGTTCTGCAGACGTTGGCGGGACGACTCGTCCCGCGCCCCGCCGTTATCCACATGCACCACGCTCCACGGCAGATGCCGGCGCTGGGCGACGCGGCTGGCGTGGCGTACCAACCGTTCGGCCTGCAAGTCGCCGTCCACGCCCACCAGCAACCGACCGCGCACCGCCGGCGCCGCCTGGCCCAGTTGCCGATAGCCTTGCGCCAGATCGTCGTCCACTTGCGCCGCCGCGGTCTGCATGGCCAGCTCGCGCAGCGCGGTAAGATTGGTCTGGGTAAAAAACGCATCGATGGCTGCCCGCGCCTGCTCCGGCACATAAACCTTGCCGTCGCGCAGGCGCTCCAGCAGCTCGCGCGGCGGCAAGTCGATCAGCAGCAACTCGTCGGCTTCCTGCAACACCCAGTCCGGCAACGTCTCGCGCACCTGCACGCCGGTGATGCCGCGCACCTGATCGTTGAGACTTTCCAAATGCTGGACGTTCACCGTGGTGTAGACATCGATGCCTGCCGCCAACAACTCCTGGATGTCTTGCCAGCGCTTGGCATGCCGGCTGCCGGGCGCGTTGCTGTGGGCCAGTTCATCCACCAACACCAGGCTCGGGCGAGACGACAAAAGGCCGTCGAGGTCCATTTCCTCGAGCACCACGCCGCGATATTCCGAACGCACCAGCGGCTGCTGCAGCAGGCCATTCAACAGCGCTTCGGTCTCGGCGCGCCCGTGGGTCTCGACCACGCCGGCGACGACGTTCGTGCCTTGGCGCAGCCGGGCGTGAGCCGCTTGCAGCATGGCGTAGGTCTTGCCCACGCCCGGCGCGGCGCCGAGAAAAACCTTGAGGCGGCCACGGTCGTGGCGGGGCAGATTGGCTAGCAGTGCATCGGCGCGGCCGGAGTCGCTCATGCTATGTCTCTTGTTTCAGGGATGGAATTGAGCCTCTGTGGGAGCGAGCTTGCTCGCGATGGCGGTCGTTCAGCCGTCACTGTCATTGACTGACCCACCGCTATCGCGAGCAAGCTCGCTTGTATGGTAGGGCTTGAAGGGAGGAGGAGGGACAAGGCTCGATTCTGACTGTTCGCGCAGTACAGACCGTGGGAGATTTTCACCCCTCCTCCTTTCACCCAAGCGCCGATAAAGAATGCATCTGGCCTAGACCGACGATAGGAACAAGCCTGCGCCTCTGGGTGAACCCTTCAAGTGTTCAAACCTTAGCGCGGAGGATTTTCAATGGCAATGCCGGTTTCTGTCGCAAAGCCGATCGTGGGGGTTGATGTCGCCAAAGATGAGTTGGTGATTTATCACGCAGAAACAGATCGACTGGAAGCGATCCCCAACACCAAAGCTGCGATCAAGAAGTGGCTCAAGGAATTGCCTGCGCCAGTGGATGTCGCCATCGAGGCCACCAATATCTATCACCAGGACTTCGCCGACCTGGCTTATGCGCAGGGCTGTGTGATCTACATGATCGGCGGCTACGAACTCAGCCATTACCGCAAAGGTGTGAAAGTTCGCGCCAAAACCGATGCGCTGGATGCTCGGTTGTTGGCTCGCTACTTGAACAACGAAGGCCACCAGTTGCACCCGTGGACCCCGCCATCGCCCCTGTATTGCCGGCTTATAAGCCTTTTCCGGCGCCGGGCAGCCTTGGTTCAGGCGCGTGTCAGCCTCAAGCAAAGTTGGTCGAACGAACCGTTGCTCAAAACGGCCTTTGAGAACCAGATAAAGGCCATGCAGCGACTGGAAATCTTGCTTGAGAAAACAATCCAGACGCAATTGGATGCAGCCGGTCTGGGCAGTCAGCTCAAGCGCTGCATGAAAGTCGAAGGAATCGGGCTGTTGAGCGGTGCGCGTTTACTTACGTCGTTTCAGCGTGGAGATTTCAGAAATGCCGATGCCTTCATCGCTTTTCTAGGGCTGGACCTGCGCATATCGGACTCGGGAAAAAAGAAGGGACGCCGCTGCCTGTCTAAGCGAGGTGACCCGGAGGCGCGCCGATTGATGCACAACGCCGCGATGTCGGCGAGCCGCACAGCGGCGTGGAAGGGTTTTTATGGGGCTCTGCGGGCTCGAGGGCTAAGCACAACCGAAGCATTAGTGGCACTGGCCCGCAAGCTTGCCCGAGTGGTATTCGCTCTGTTGAAGAACCAGAGCGAATACTTACCAAAAGGCATCTAAGGGCTAGCCATGCACCATAGAATCTCCCACAGGTTTCTACAGTTTTTCCAGGGCCATGTTCAGCGCCAGCACGTTTACCACCGGCGGTCCCACCAACGGTTGCTCGATGTTTTCATTGAGCAACAGCTGCAACCTCGACACTGGCACATTCCTGGCCGCCGCGACACGCGTCAGTTGATAGGCAATCGCGGCCGGAGGCAAGTGCGGGTCCAACCCGCTGCCGGAAGTGGTCAGCAGCGCCAGGGGTACCGGTCCCTGGCCGGGCACTTGCAGCTTCTGGGCACCATCGATCACCCGCGTGGCCAGTGCCGGGTTGCTCGGCGAAAAGTTGCTCGCGCCACTGGCCACCGTCGCAAACGCGCCTGCCGAGGGCCGCGGATGAAACCACCCATCGCCGACGAAATCCTGGGCGATCAGCCGGGAGCCACGGACCTTGCCGTCGGCATCATGGACCAGGCTGCCGTTGGCCTGGTCCGGGAAAACGATTTGCGCCACGCCGGTGACGATGAGTGGGTAAGCGATGCCGGTGATCAAGGTCATCAGCAGCAACAGGCTCAAGGCCGGGCGAATCAAGGTGAACATTGCTAAATCCTCAGTTGATGGATGTCTTCAGGCTCAAACCAACCCCAATCCCGTCAGCAACAGATCGATCGCCTTGATCCCCACGAACGGCACCGCGATCCCGCCCAGGCCGTAGATCAGCAGGTTGCGGCGCAGCAAGGCCGCCGCGCTCGCGGCTTGCACTCGCACGCCGCGCAGGGCCAGGGGGATCAACACGACGATGATCAGGGCGTTGAAGACGATGGCCGACAGGATCGCGCTTTGCGGGCTCTGCAAATGCATGACGTTCAATACGCCGAGCTGCGGATAGATGGAGGCGAACAGCGCCGGCAGGATGGCGAAGTACTTGGCGATATCATTGGCGATGGAAAACGTGGTGAGCGCGCCCCGGGTCACCAGCAGTTCCTTGCCGATCTGCACCACGTCCAGCAACTTGGTCGGATCGCTGTCGAGGTCGACCATGTTGGCCGCCTCGCGCGCGGCCTGGGTGCCGTCGTTCATCGCCATGCCTACATCGGCCTGGGCCAGGGCCGGAGCGTCGTTGGCGCCGTCGCCACACATGGCGACGAGTCGACCATCGTTCTGCTCATGGCGAATGCGCGCCAGTTTTTTCTCCGGCGTGGCCTCGGCCAGCACATCATCCACGCCGGCTTCGGCGGCAATCGCGGCAGCGGTCAGCGGGTTGTCGCCCGTGACCATCACGGTGCGGATCCCCAGTTTGCGCAGCTCGGCAAAGCGCTCGCGGATGCCGGGCTTGACCACGTCCTTGAGGTGAATGGCGCCGAGCAATTTTCCGTCCACGCAGACCAGCAACGGCGTGCCGCCGCTCTGGGCGATCTTGTCGACTTCCCGGCCCAATGCGGTGGGCAGTCCGTCACGGGGCAAGCCAATGAAAGTCAGCAGCGAATCCACCGCGCCCTTGCGATACACGCGCCCCTGATAATCCACGCCGGACAAGCGTGTTTCGGCACTGAATGGCACGGCTGTCAGTAACTCCGCGGCGGGTTCAGCCTGAGGATGCAACCCACGCAGGTATTCGACGATGGACTTGCCCTCGGCCGTATCGTCGGCCAACGAGGCGAACAACGCGCCTTCGGCCAGCTCCTTGGCGCTTACGCCCGGGGCGGCATAGACCGCTGCGCAACGACGGTTACCAAACGTGATGGTGCCGGTCTTGTCCAGCATCAACACGTGCACATCCCCCGCTGCCTCCACGGCGCGACCGGACTTGGCGATCACGTTCAGGCGTACCAGGCGGTCCATCCCGGCGATGCCGATGGCCGACAGCAAGCCGCCGATGGTGGTGGGGATCAACGTCACCAACAGCGCCACCAGGAACACCAGCGGCAGGCTGCCGTTGGCGAAATGGGCGAACGGCTGCAACGTCACCACCACCAGCAGGAAGATTAGCGTCAGACCAATCAGCAAGATATCCAGCGCCACTTCGTTCGGGGTTTTCTGGCGTTTGGCGCCTTCCACCAGGGCGATCATGCGATCCAGGGTGGATTCGCCGGGATTGCTGGTGATGCGCACCAACAACCAATCGGAGACCAGCCGCGTATTGCCGGTAACCGCCGAGCGATCCCCGCCCGATTCGCGAATGACCGGCGCCGACTCCCCGGTGATCGCCGCTTCATTGACCGCCGCGATGCCTTCGATCACTTCGCCGTCGCCGGGGATCATCTCCCCCGCCGCAACGCGCACGACATCGCCTTTGCGCAGGCGTGTGGCGGGTATCACCTCGAAACCGTTCGCCGTCTGGCGGCGGGCACTCAAGCCTTCACTGCCAGCCTTGAGGCTGTCGGCGCGAGCCTTGCCGCGCCCTTCGGCCAAGGCTTCGGCGAAGTTGGCGAACAACACTGTGAACCACAGCCACAGGGCAATCTGCGCGGCCACGAAAGTCGGCACGGTGCTGTCGGGAATCAGGCACAGCACAGTGGTGAGGATCGCGGTGAGTTCCACCACCAGCATCACTGGCGCACGGTGCAACTGGCGTGGATCAAGCTTGACGAAAGCTTGCACCAACGCAGGCCGCCACAGCGCCGACAGATTGGTTTTCGGTTGCTCCGGCGCCTTGGCGACGACGGTCTTACTCATCGGCATGTTCATCTCAAATCCTCAGAAACCCAGGCTCAGGTGTTCGGCGATCGGGCCCAGGGCCAGGGTTGGCAGGAAGGTCAGGCCGCCGACCAACAGGATGGTCACGGTCAGCAACGTTACGAACAGCGGGCCGTGGGTGGGAAAGCTGTTCTGGCCGACAGGGGCGGGCTTTTTCATCGCCAGGCTACCGGCCAACGCCAGCACCGGCAGGATGTAGCCGAAACGGCCAATCAACATGCCCAGGCCCAGCATCAGATTGTGAAACGGCGTGTTGGCGCCAAAACCGGCGAAAGCCGAACCGTTGTTGGCCCCCGCCGAGGTGTAGGCGTAGAGCAATTGGCTGAAACCGTGGGCGCCAGGGTTGCTCACCGCCGCCGCAGGGCCGGGCAGGCTTGCGGCAATAGCGCCGAGCACCAGCACGCTCACGGGCATCACCAGCAGCGTTACCACCAGCAATTGCACTTCCCGGGCACCGAGCTTCTTGCCCAGGTATTCGGGCGTGCGACCAATCATCAACCCGGCGAGGAACACCGCAATCAGCACATTCAGCAACATCCCGTAGAGCCCGGCCCCGACGCCGCCGAAGACCACCTCGCCGACCATCATGTTCATCAGCGCCACCATGCCGCTGAGGGGGTTGAGGCTGTCGTGCATGGCGTTGACCGAGCCGTTGGACGCCGCCGTGGTCGTCACTGACCAAAGCACCGTGGCAGTGGTGCCGAAGCGCGCCTCCTTGCCTTCCAGCGGCGCGGCTTGCTCAACCGCGGCGTTGTCGAGGGCTGGATTGGGTTGGGACTCGGCCCACAGCGACGTCGCGCCGCCGATCAGGAACAGCGCAAGCATGCAGGCGATGATCGCCCGGCTCTGGCGCAGGTCCTTGACGTAGTGGCCGAAGGTGAACACCAGCGCCGCCGGAATCAGGATGATCGACGCGACTTCGAACAGATTGGTCCAGGCCGTCGGGTTCTCGAACGGGTGCGCCGAGTTGACGCCGAAGAAACCGCCGCCATTGGTGCCCAATTGCTTGATTGCAATCTGGCTGGCCGCCGGCCCGAGCGGGATCACTTGATCCACGCCCTGCATCGTCACGCCATGTATGTAATGCGCGAAGGTCTGCGGAACGCCCTGCCACACCAGAAACAGCGCCAGTACCAGGCACAGCGGCAACAATCCGTAGAGCGTGGCGCGGGTCAGGTCGACCCAGAAATTGCCGAGGGTCGTGGCGGACTTGCGCCCGATCCCACGACACAACGCCACCAGCACAGCCAGGCCAGTGGCGGCGCTGACGAAGTTCTGCACCGTCAGGCCGATCATTTGGCTCAAGTAACTGAGGGACGCCTCACCGCTGTAGGACTGCCAGTTGGTGTTGGTCATGAAACTGACCGCCGTGTTGAAGGCCTGGGTCCATTCCATGCCGGGCAGGTTTTCGGTGTTGAGTGGCAAATGCCCTTGCAACAACAGAACCGCGAACAACAAAGCGAAACCCGCCAGGTTGAAGGCGAGCAAGGCCAAGGTGTACTTCTGCCAACTCTGCTCGGTGGTCGGATCGACACCGGCCACCTTGTAACAACACCTCTCCACCGGACCAAACACCGGTGAAAGCCAGGTGCGCTGGCCTTCCATCACCCGATAGTAGAACCGCCCCAGGAACGGTGCCGGAATCAGCACCAGCGCAAAAAAGCCAAGGATCAGCCCGTAGTCATAGCCGTGCATAACCGCTCCTAACCCCGGTCCGCGCGCAACAGCGCAACCAACAGATAAATGAACAGCGCCACTGCCAACAGCAGCGACACCCCGTCCAGAACACTCATGGGATTTCTCCGTGGTACGGCGTCGTGCCGTGTGTGGAGAGATTGTCGGTAGGGAGGGTGTAAAGGTGCGAGATCGAGGGTTGGGTGGGGGGATAAAGAAATTGTAAAAAAACGGGGTGGGGTTGAGGGGGTGGCCCATTCACGAGGCGGCGGAACTGCTCAAGTCGTGGAGGCCCTTTAGGGATAACGCCGTCAATCTTGCTCGCGATTGACGGCCTCCCTCGTTTAGTCAATGTCCATCAGCTGAACTGTTGCCGGCGGCTATCTTTTTTATTTTATTTAGCGCGTTCGCTAATGCTTCTTCCAGCTGTATCCAGTTTGTTGTGATTTCAGAGTGTATCGGAATGTCCCTGTTGGATTTGTTATAGCCGTTTTAGCGCGCCACCAAACAGTTTCGCTCTGATGGCTGGTCAGTCCTAAGGCACGCCGAGGAGGCACTGCACTGCCTTATATGCTCGGAACATCATCTTTATTTAATGATTGCATCCAATGCAAATAGTAGTTGATTTGCTCTTGGATGTTGTTTGTTAAATCTCTATCTTCGTAATCAAAGATATTTACGATTCTATCGTCGTCCGCCGGTTCACCAGCAGTAACCTCGTAAGCGATTATCCCTCCAGACATCTGCGAAGACATCCGCGAAGGGTGTACGTTAAGCTTCGAGCCCTTGCATAAAAATTTTACATCCGGGTAATCTTCCCTGACTTTTCCAAAGCACATATACAGGTCAGCGTCGGTATAAGATCTTTCTGACCCGTCCGGCATCAGCACGGTCATCATGTTGGTTTTCCGATCGCATTTAAATTTCGCAGTCTTTAAAGAGCTGCCTATTTCAACTGCCACCTCACGAATAATCATATATCACCTTTTGAAATTAGGTATCGAATAGCCCACGAAAGCTCCATCTGAATCCACGGGAGTTGCGCCAACTATATCTTTTTTATCGACACCGCCAGGAACTGCTATCTCCAATTCCTTCCGATGGGGTGAGAGCAGACCAAGTTTTTTATTAACATCAATGCCTGGCACATTTTTTAATACATATACATACCCTGACTCGAGCCCGTACCCCGTTGCAAATTTTTTCGCCTCCTTCATCGAAGTGGTGGTGCTCACATAGATGCTGGGGGGACTCCGATTATCCTTAGCGTGAAGGAATAAATCAGTACTAAAGCCTAATGGTTCGAAGCCTTCGTCAAAAATTTCCCACGGTTCTCTGGTGTCGCCTCTATAGGTATAGATAGCTTTGGGCTTGGCGCCTGGGGACTCAGGGCCCCCTTCGTTCACCCCAACCTTATCTGTCGGCTCCTCAACCCCAACCGCCGGCTTACACCCACCGCTCCCAGGACAATCCACCAACCCCAACGGATCCACCCACCCCGTCGGGTTCAGGGTGTACCGGTACCCATTCAACCCACCCGCCAGCTTGCTCGGGTCGAGCGTCAAATACCGCCCCGTCTCCGGATTGTAGTACCGGTGCCGGTTGTAATGCAGGCCGCTTTCCCGGTCGTGGTATTGCCCCTGAAAGCGCAGCGGTTGTTCCAGGCGCTTGCCGTCGCCGTGGCGCAGTTCGGTGAGTTTGCCGTAGCCGTTGTAGCGCGCGGCCCAGACGACTTCGCCTTGGTGGCTGGTCAGTTCCTGAGGGGTGCCGAGGTGGTCGAGGTGGTAGTAGAACGGCGTGGCTTTTTCCGGGCCTGCGCCTTCCAGCAGGGCCAGGGGGCGGAAGGTGCCGGGCTCATAGACGTAGCTCTGGTAGTGACGGTCGCTGCTTTCAGCGATGACCTGGTCGCCCTGCCAGATGAATTCCGTGGTAAGGCCGTCCACGGTCTTTTCGATGCGTCGGCCGAAGGCGTCGTAGCGGTAGGAGGTTTCGCTTTCGTCGGGGGTGGTGACGCCGATGAGCCGATGTTGGCTGTCGTAGCGGTATTGCGTGACGAGGCACTGGGCATGGCCGCGGCGTTCGCGGACCAGGTTGCCGTAGGCGTCGTAGTCATAGTGACGATCACCCTCCATCAGCAGGCGGTTGCCCTTGAGGGTGGTCGGGCCGGGACGGTCGTTGAACAACACATTGCCGGCCGGGTCGTGGGAAAAGTGTTCCGGGGGTTGGCTGTGGGCGTAGTCGATGCGCACCAGGCGATCCAGCGCGTCGTACTGGTAGCCGCGTCGGTTTCGCGTGTCGGAAAGCGCGGCGAGGTTGCCGTTGGCGCTGTAGGAATAGTCACGCCAGAACAGTTGTTTTTGCTGGCTTTGCCACACGGTCTGGGCCTTGAGGCGACCCTGTTCGTCGTAGCTGTAGTCGCTGAGCAACTGGCCCTGCTGGCGCTGGCGTTCGCGGCCGCCCTTGAAGCGGTGTTCGGTCAGGCACGTGCCGTTGAGGTCGATGGCGATCAGCGCCCCGCCTCGCAGGTGGCGGTAATCCAGGGTGCTGCGATCGGGCAGGCGGCAATGGACCAGCCGGCCGACATCGTCGTAGCGATAATGCAGGCTCGCCCAACCCTGGTGTTCGGCGACGAGGCGGTCCTGGTTGTCGTATTCGTAGGCCAGCGGCCAATGGCCGTCTTCAACGCTGATCAGTCGCCCGAGGGCGTCGTAGCCGTACTCGACCGTGGCACCGTCGGGCAAGGTCTTGCGCAGCAGGCGGCCGGCGGTGTCGCGTTGGTAGGCGGTGATCCGCTGGCTGCCGTCGGCGCCGAATTCGGTCTTTTCCAGCAGGTGGCCGTTGAGGTCGTAGGCGTAGCCGGTGCGCTGGCCGTCGAAGCCGGTTTCCTGTCGGATCAGTCCGTTGGGCGTGTAGTCCAGCTGATACTTTTCGCCGGATTCGTTCTCGATTTCGGTCAGCAACAGCCGCGCCGAGTCGTAGCGGTACTTCAGTTCGCTGCCGTCGGGGTTGAGGCGGCGGCTGACCAGGTGCAGATCGTCGGCGTATTCGTAGCGGGTGATGCGCCCCAGTTCGTCCCGTTCCGCGGTGACCTTGCCGTAGGCGTTGTAGGTCCATGCACGGGTCGCGCCGGTGGGCAGGGTGGTCTGTAGCAAGCGGCCCACGGCGTCCCATTGGTAATGGGTGATGGCGCCGCGTTCGTCTTGACGGGTCAGCAGGCGGCCCAGGGCGTCGTAGGTAAAAACTCGCTGGCCGTCGTCCGGCAGGATTTCTTCCGTCAGTTGGCCCAACGGGTTTCGCACAAAATGATGGGCACCGCCGTCCGGGTAGCTGATGGTGTTCAGTTGCCCCTGGTCGTCGTAGTGATACCAAGTGCTTTGGCGAGCCGGGTCGACGACTTCGATGATGTCGCCCTGGGCATTGCGCCAGTAGGTCCACACGGCCTTGCCGCGGGTCCGGGCGTGCAGGAAACCGTTTCGGTATTCGTAGGACGTGGGCTCGCCTTCCGGCGGAATCAGCGCCACCAGCCGTCCGACTTCGTCGTAGCGGTATTCGGTGACGGCGCCCAGCGGGTCTTGCTCGGCGATCAGCCGGCCCTGTTCGTCATAAGCCTTGAGGTGTTCGCCGCCGGCGGGATCGACCTGGCGCACCAGCCGCGCGTGGTCGTCGTGGACATACACGTCCTGGCTGCCATCGATATGCCGGACCGTGACGCTGCCGTCGTCGCCCCAGGTGTAGCGGCTGTCCATCTGCGCGAACGAGGCCCAATGCCGGACACAGCGCGCCGCCGGGCCGAGGCCTTGCCACTCCCAGTAGAAACTCGCGCCCCCGGCCAGTTGCCGCTGGAGGATGACGTGCTGGTCGTCGTAGTCGTAGCGCTCGCTCTCGCCGGCGGCGTTGGTCGCTTCGATGAGGCGCGAACGCGCATCGTAGCGGTAGGTCACCAGGGTCTGTTCGGTGCGCCAGGCTTCGTCGAGGGTCAGCGCCGGGTGGAAGCTCTGATACTCGATGGCGACCAGATGCCGATGCTCATAGCGCAAACGCAAACAGCGGCCGGCACCGTTGTCCAGGCGGCTGATGTCGCCGTAGATGTTGCGTTGGACGGTCAGGCGGTTGTCGTACCGATCGCTCAGGGCCGTCAGATGGCCGTCGCGAAAATGTAGGAAAGGAGCGTCTTCGCCGGGCTGGGCGACGATCAATTCGTCCGGCTCGTTGCTCAGGTAAATCGCCGCGCGGGCCAGGCTGTTGTGGATGGCGGGGCGTTGCAGGCTGGGCCGGGGAAACGTGGTGCGGCGGTTTTCCTGGTCGATCCAGGTCACCTGCTCGCCGTCGATCAACAGGCGATGGGCCAGGGCATGGGTCCATCCGCGGCCGAGCCCGATGTCCAGGTCGGCGGCGCTGGTGCGGTAGAGGCGGGTGAAGACGAAGGGCAAGCGGCCGTCGAGGGTGCCGTCTTCGAGGGTGAGCAGCTCTTCGCCGGTGACCATGGACACCGGGCAACCGTCGGTGCGGGTCTGGGCGGCGCTGTCGGCGGGGTCGCCGTTGGGGTTTTTCGATTGGGCGGGGGCGTCGTCGTGGTGTTCTTGTTTGCTCAGTTGCGTAGACGGCTGGGATTTTTCCCGCACGATCGCGGCAGGATTGCTGACCGACAGAGGTGGGGAGTCTCCCGTGGTGATTTGCAAGGGTCTGACAGGCGCCGGCCCCACTGAAGGTCCTCGCCCCGCAATCACGACCGGCTTGAGCACATCGGCATGAGCGTTAAGGCTGTCGCCACCGAGTTGGCCCAGGCGTTGGCTCGAGGCCTGCAACCATGCGCGGACGCGTTCCGAACGAACCAAACGCAGCGCCTTGCCGCTCAGGCGCAGACCCAAACCCAGGCCGCCGGTGACAGCCGCCAATAGGAAATTGATCAGAATCTCGGTGCGCATCTCCCCCATGACTTCGGCCATGTACTGCGGCGGCAGCATCCGCAGCCAAGTGGTGAACGCCGCCGTGTAGACGAAGAGCAAGGGCTCATCGCTCAGGATCATCAGCGCTTTGGCGATCGCCTCTGACGAAGTTTCCAGCAGTTGCTCAAGCTCGGCCCCGGTGAGGTATTCCAGCAACTTTTCACTGTTGGACTGCAGGTCCGCCAACAGATTGAAAATCTGTTTGACGTTGTCCCACAGTCCACGGAGGACTCTTTCAAAATCGCGCTGTTCGGCTTCTTGCAACACGTTAAAACGCTTCACGAAACCGCTTTCGGTGAACTCTTTCCACAGCGGTTGAAACTCGTTCCACTCGGCTTTCAGCCAACCTTCGAGTTCGGCGATCACGAGGTGGTAGGAGGCATACAGCGCCTTCACATGATCGGTCGTAACATCAGGGAAAAAGGTGATGCGGTAACGCCGGCCGCGATCGCATTTGGGGATTTCCAAGATGCCGCTGGGGCCGATGACGTGACGGACTGGCTCGCCAAACGTTTCCTTCCCCTGCGCGTTCACACTGATCGGTTCCAACACCACCGGCGTGTCGCCGATCGGCACGAAACGTGATGCCTGGAACATATGCACAAGGGTCAATGGACCTTGCGCCGGACACGCTGTCACCACGGAGCTGACCCGTTTGCCGCCGTCCTTCGCGGGTGCGAGCGACACCTCGTTGCCCACCTTGAACACTTGCTTGATGTCCAGTGTCCGGCCACTCCATAACTTCTCTGCCCACGTGTCGTAGTCCCCCAGGCAATGGCGAAAGTCCTGCAGTACCGCTTCGATATCGGGGTGATCCGGGTTCATGACCGCCATCACCAGCGAACCAATGACGTTGCCCTGGGCAAGGATTTTGTCGTAGGGGAGCATGTAAACATCTCGCAACGCAGGAGTGGGCGCGAGACTGTGCCGAGGACGGCTGGGGAAATAAGTCAGGAAAAGAAGCGGTGCGCGTAGGGCGATTCCTTAATTGGCTCAACCGAGCCAGTAGCCCACCGTAATCTCTGCTCGCAATGACGCCCACCCAGGTACCAGCGCTCCGAACTGGGGCACAAACCCAGCCTATCCAGCCGCGAACATCCCCGATACGACACCATTTTCTCCATTACGACCGCCCGAACCATACTGGCACGCCCACTGCACTGCCCTTCCCCAGCGCTTTTGCTACTTATCGAGGGGAGCCACCAATGAACACACAACTCAAACCCACGCTTGGCACCCTGCATTTGTGGGGCATCGCCGTCGGCCTGGTGATTTCCGGCGAGTACTTCGGCTGGAGCTACGGCTGGGGCGTGGCCGGCACGCTGGGCTTTCTGGTGACATCGTTCATGGTTGCGGCCATGTACACCTGCTTCATTTTCAGTTTCACCGAACTGACCACCGCCATCCCCCACGCCGGCGGACCGTTCGCCTACAGCCGTCGGGCCTTTGGCGAGAAAGGCGGCTTGATCGCTGGACTGGCAACCTTGATCGAATTCGTCTTCGCTCCACCCGCCATCGCGCTCGCCATCGGCGCCTACCTGAACGTGCAATTCCCGGCGCTCGATCCGAAACACGCCGCCGTGGGTGCCTATATCGTATTCATGGGCCTGAACATCCTCGGGGTGAAATTGGCCGCGACCTTCGAACTGGTCGTCTGCGTACTCGCGGTCGCCGAGCTGCTGGTGTTCATGGGCGTGGTCGCGCCAGCGTTCAGCTTCAGCAGTTTCGCCCTGAACGGCTGGGCCGGTTCCGACGTGTTCGGCGCACCGGCCATCGCCGGGATGTTCGCGGCGATCCCTTTCGCGATCTGGTTCTTCCTTGCCATCGAAGGCGCGGCCATGGCCGCCGAAGAAGCCAAGGACCCAAAACGCACGATTCCCAAGGCCTACATCAGCGGCATCCTGACCCTGGTAGTGCTGGCCATGGGCGTGATGTTCTTCGCCGGTGGCGTCGGTGATTGGCGCACCCTCTCCAACATCAACGACCCGCTGCCCCAAGCCATGAAAACCGTGGTCGGCGAAAGCTCCGGCTGGTTGCACATGCTCGTCTGGATCGGCCTGTTCGGCCTGGTGGCGAGCTTCCACGGCATCATCCTCGGCTACTCCCGCCAATTCTTCGCCCTGGCCCGCGCCGGCTACCTGCCCGCCTCCCTCGCCAAACTGTCGCGTTTCCAGACCCCGCACCGCGCCATAATCGCCGGCGGCGTGATCGGCATCGCCGCCATCTACAGCGACGGCCTGATCAACCTCGGCGGCATGACCCTCACCGCCGCGATGATCACCATGGCCGTGTTCGGCGCCATCGTCATGTACATCATGAGCATGCTCAGCCTGTTCAAACTGCGCAAAACCGAGCCCAACCTGGAACGCACCTTCCGCGCGCCGGGCTATCCGATCGTGCCGGGCATCGCCTTGGCCCTGGCGGTGGTGTGCCTGGTGGCAATGGCTTGGTTCAACGCCCTGATCGGGTTGATATTCATCGGCTTCATGGCCGTGGGCTTCGTGTACTTCGTGCTGACCGCACAGTTGCGTGCCGATGCCCCGGTCGATGCGATGTTGACCGGGCTATAAGGTGTACCCGGCATAACCGGCGTAGTATGGAACCACTGCGAACCGTCTTCGCTCATAAGTGGTAGAGGCAATGGCCAGCGAAATTTTCGCCCGGCCACTGCCCCCTCAAGGAGAGCCCTATGCCCTGGTATGCCTGGTTAATCCTGATCGTCGCCATCGGCTCGATCGTGGGTGGTCTGATGATGCTGCGCGACACCGCCAACAAGGTCGAGCTGACGGACGAACAGCGCAAACGTGTTGCCGAGCGCAATGCCGAGATGGATGCGAAAGAAGCGAAGGATCGCTGACCCGCTTTTCGTGGCGAGGGAGCTTGCTCCCGCTGGGGCGCGAAGCGCCCCCAACCCCTCCCGGTGTGTCAGTTCTATTGTGTTCAACGCATCTGGGGCCGCTCCGCAGCCCAGCGGGAGCAAGCTCCCTCGCCACAAGAGCCGCTCGCGCCGTTGCGGTATTTAGTTCTCCCAATCCGCCTTGGCAATATGCAACCCATGCAGCCCTTTGTAAGCCGCCCGCTCCGGCTGACTCCAGCCCTGCAGCAACGAATCCTCCAACCGATAAATCTCCACTCCCAGCGGACGACAAACGCTTAAAGGATCCTGCGCCTCCGGCCCCCACATCGCCAGCGACAGATCCCCACCAGGGCAAGTCGACAGCGCACACAACAAATCAATCTCGGCAAAGAACTCCAAGTAATCGCCCTTCTGCGCCGGACAGGCTTTCATGAAATACATGTCGTCATGATTCAGCCCGGTGCACTGGAAAATATTCAGCACATCGTGGACATCAAACTCGGTCAAACCATGGGGCAACACCGCACGCGTCAGGTTCGAGTGGCAGTGATGATGGAAATCTTCGCCGGTCAGCATCTTGTTCACGTACGGGTCACATCGCGTCCCCAGCAAATCATGCAAACGCCCGCCGTGTTCGTCGATACCGTAGTTGGCCAAGCTGTCATCGGTGATTGTTACCAAAGGCCGCAGAAATGGCAGGTTCGACCACAACCGATCATAGGTGCTGACATGAGCGCCCTGCAGCTGCCGCGTCCGCGCCGCCCACAACCGTTCACGTGGATCGTGGGCGTTCCAGACGTTGAAATCCCCGACTTGCGGACCGACCGGGGTGGTCACGCGAAAGACATGACCGGCCGGCACATGCCAGGCGCGGCCGGTGCGGATTGGGACTTCGAACTGCTCGATCAGGGTGCGTTTGTTCTGCTGGGTGCGGATGCGGTCGTAAAAGGGTTTGTCCACTTGGAGGGCAGAGCCTTTGCTGACCTGGTAGGCGGCTGGGTAGTCTTTGTACATGGCGCAGGTCCTTTGATCAGTCCCAACTGGGAAATTAGTTCAGCGGCGGCCTTCCGCGCTACAGAAAATCGGCCAACTCAGGTTTGGTTCTTAAATAAGAAGAAAACGATTGGATACCGGGCGCAGTGAGATGCAACTGATCAAAGTAAAGAGGCTCCCCGTATTGCTTACCCACCCAAAGGGTGCATAACTGATCTTCACAAAAAAACGGAAGCACGTTTACAAACTTTATACCGTGTCGATCCGCCATTTTTTTGGCTTCGGAAAGCAGCTCATCCAACTTCCAAGCGAGCATTGTTTTGTCAGTAGCGCTGATCGTCGCGCTTGGCATCGCCCGCAACGGCAGAGACTTCAAATAATCTGCCAATGGCAGTGAAAACATTGGAGACAATCCAAAAAGGTAGACATTAGGGGTGACCTTTTTGGCCTCCACTATTCCAGCCTCTACACTTCTGTAGTCGCTCGGACGATAACGAAAGCTCATTACAACCGCACTAACATTCACTTGACTACTAAGAGCCGACAATATTTTTTGCTGCTCCTTAAAGCAAACCTTGGTTGTTCCAGGAGGACAGCTGGACTGATGAAGCATAATAAAGTTTTTATTAGGAAACGCGATTCTCAAGGCATGTGTCGTATCCCTTCCGACGCTATCCCCCATAACCAAAACGTTATCCACGCCTGATTGTTTCACAAGGCATTCAATGAGCTTACTAGCGGTATTACCGAAATCAAAACTGCACGTCCAAAATTTGAATTTTGTTTCATCAAACTCACCCGACTTACCATTGAAATTCAGATTCATGGCTTGCATGTAGAATTCTCTTCGCTCCTCAATCCTATCAAGTATCTCTACCTTGGCGTCAGGATAGATTACTCTTGAAACTGCTGCATACGCCGTCTCTTGATGGGCTACTGCCTTGGGATTGGTAAAATACGCTCCTGCCGCATAAGAACCAACGACTACAATCAGCGCACAAGACCAGACAGGGGCCTTGCCTGAAAAAATTCGCTTGGAGCGAATTGGGCGTTCTATGAATATATAAGACAGCCAGGCGAGTAAGCCGGAGATGAGCAATATTATAGTCATCAGCCAAGCCGCAGGAGTAGGATCAAGAACCCGCACAGCGGCCATCAAAGGCCAATGCCATAAATAAAGGGCATAAGATACCAACCCTATGGAAACCATAGGTTTACTCGCGAGAATTCTGGTTACGACGCCATTACCCTTGGTGAGGATTAGTAACGCAGCACCAATGGTGGGAACTAACGCATACATACCGGGAAAAGGTAAATCGTGTCCGAATGCGATGATAGCAGTAACAATAAGCCCTACCCCAACACACTCTAGAAAATTTTCAACCCCTCTTGACAGATCATATTTCCGAATCGTAGCTAGAACGACTCCTACCAAAATCTCCCAAAAGCGCGCCACTGAATTATAAAAAGCAACATCTTTTTGGTCGTCACTCATTAAGTACACGGAATAGCATAGCGAACAAGCTAGCATGATTACGACGAGAGGAAGCAAGAGCCTTTTACCAATTACCATCACACAAAGCAACATTGCTGGAAAAACAAAATAAAACTGTTCTTCTACGGAGAGCGACCACGTATGTAAGATCGGCGCAAGCGCACCAGGAGAATCAAAGTATGATAACGACTTCAAAAAATACCAATTCGACATGAAGATCGCATTTGCCTTCAAGCTACTTACAAACCCAGAAAACTGCGTCTTATTTAAAATAAAATAGAATATTATTATAGTTGCGATGAGCACAGGCAGTAATGGCGGCAACAACCTACGCGCTCTACGCTCATAGAACCGGAGAAATGAAAATTTATCGTCACGCAGCTCTGCTACTAGTATAGAAGCAATCAAATATCCAGATATAACAAAAAAAATATCTACACCTACAAAACCTCCCGGAAGCCATTCGGGAAAAGCATGAAAGAACAAAACACTTAAAACTGCTACTGCGCGAAGGCCATCGATTTCCGGTCGATAAACAAAAGCATGACCGACAGTTTTTTGACCGATGTTTATTTTTTCGAATTGCATTGCCCAGGTTGCTCCTATGCGTCCATACGAGCTCCATTTTGCTCGTGTGCTGGAATGCATACTGCCAATGTTTTCATAATGTATCCAGATTTTTTAACTCACGATACAAATGCTGCGTCAAGATGCAGCTGACAAACAGTTGGGGCGCTGATGGCATAATGGATTTGCTGGAAGAACCGTTGGGCGTTTCGTCAGCTATGGAGAGTTGCATTGTTGTAAACGCCTTCGAGCGATTCACAGCGGTGCAGAAGTGCAGCCGAGCCTGGATCATGAACAAAATTTTCAGATATACGGCAGGCCTATCCTTGAGCCAATCATACCGAGGCCGATCATTGACCGGCCTCGGTACGCCTCAGTTTATTTCTAACTTGTCACGGTTGCGGTCGAGAAGCGCTTTACCGATTCCCTTGACCTCAAGCAACTCGTCCGCCGAAGAGAAAGGCCCGTTACTTTCCCGATATGCAACAATCGCCTCGGCCTTGCCCTTGCCTATCCCTGACAGCTCGCGCTGCAACGTTGCGGCATCTGCCCCGTTCAGATCTACCTTGGCTCCTTGCTTTTTCACTGGCTGCTCCACCGTCAACGGCGAAGCAACCGACTCCGGCTTGACCGCTGGGGCAGCAATAACAGCAATCGAGGCGCTGGTGAGGAAGGCAAAAATCAGCGAGTAGAAATAGCCTGTACGCATAAGTGACGCTCCATGACATCGTTAAGAGAGAAGCAGCTTTTCCAAAGCTGCTTCTCAAACTTAGGCGATGCTGGCTTGCTGTCAAAAGTGCGTATGTTACGAGGTGTGTAACAATCAGGGCTCAAGATGGCGCTGCTGGTGGATCCAGTCAACAATTTCTCCGTCCGGGGCGTAGCCACTGACGGTGTCGCGAAGTAATTGACGGACTCGTGCGTAATCGTCTTCTTCGATGGCGATGAGTAAATCTGCCAGCCTCAGCTTGAGGACGTCCCAAGGTAGGAAGTCCTCATTGGCACTCATGATCATTGGATGCTGGGTAGCGACGACGTTATCGCCTATCAGCAACTCCTCATAAAGCTTCTCGCCGGGGCGCAAGCCGGTGAATTTGATAGCGATGTCACCGTGAGGATTCTTTTCGGAGCGAACGCTCAAGCCAGACAAGTGAATCATCTTCTCCGCCAGCTCAACGATTTTCACCGGCTCGCCCATGTCCAGCACAAACACATCTCCACCCAAGCCCATGGAACCGGCTTGAATCACCAGTTGAGCTGCTTCGGGGATAGTCATGAAGTATCGCGTGATCTTGGGATGGGTGACGGTCAACGGCCCACCGGATTTGATCTGCTTATGGAACAGCGGAATAACCGATCCGGAGGAGCCCAGTACGTTACCGAAGCGGACCATGGTGAAGCGGGTCTTGTTAACTCGTGAGACGTTGGCCTGATCACCAAACAATACCGGGGCCAATTCACGACTCAATGCTTGCAACGTCAGCTCAGCGAGCCGCTTGGTGCTACCCATTACATTGGTCGGGCGTACAGCCTTGTCGGTGGAGATCAAGACAAAGTTCGACACACCCGCCTGCAATGCAGCCTGTGCAGTGTTCAGGGTACCGATTACATTGTTCAAGACACCTTCGGCGATGTTGTGCTCAACCATAGGCACATGCTTATAGGCGGCTGCGTGATAGACCGTGTCGACGTTCCAGATCTTCATCACATCAAGCAGTTTCTCTTGGTTGCGGACCGAACCCAAGATCGGCAATAGGCGAACAGATAGAGACTCCCGAGCGATTCGCGGTTCCAGTTCGGACAAAATGCTGTAGAGATTAAATTCGCTGTGCTCGAAAAGCAGCAGCGTGGTGGGTTTCAGCGCAAGGATCTGTCGGCAAAGCTCTGAGCCGATCGAACCGCCGGCCCCCGTGACCAAGACCGACTGGCCTGTGATGCAATGTTCTAATAGATCAGGCTGCGCCGGCACTGCATCACGTCCTAGAAGGTCCGCGATATCCACTTCCTGGATGTCGTCCACCTTGACCCGGCCGCTGGCCAGGTCCATGAAGCCCGGGACGCTGCGTACGTGCAGTGGGAAGCCTTCAAGCAGGGTCAGGATTTCTCGACGGCGCCCACGTGACGAAGAAGGAATGGCGAGCAGTATTTCCTGGGCGCCAGTCGCATCGATCATTTTTTGAATGTGGTTGGGTTGATAGACCTGGAGCCCTGCGATTACGCGATCGGCGATGCTGCTGTCATCGTCTATGAACGCAACGGGCCGCATCACCCGTCCCATACGCAGCGCGGCGACGAGCTGGTTGCCTGCTGCGCCGGCGCCATAGATAGCGACCTTGGGTAGGCCATCGTCACGGTTGGTAAAGGGCACATGTTGCGCCGCAGTGAACCAGTCGCCCAGGAAGTATTGGCGCATCACGAGACGAAGCCCGCCGATCATGATCAGGCTCAACCACCAATAATTGAAGATAATCGAGCGCGGGACGACAGTCTTGTGGTTGCTGTACCAATACACCACCAAGGCCAATAGCAGCGCCGAGAGGCTGACTGCTTTACAAATAGTGATCAGCGCATCGTTACCAAAGTAACGCATGACAGCACGGTACATGCCGAAACGGATGAAAATAGGAATGGCGACCAGTGGAGCCGATGCGAACAGCCACAGATGCGTTTCGATCGGTGCTATCAACGCGTCAACACCCAATCGCACGACAAATGCAAGCCACAGCGCAATCCAGACCAGCACAATATCCATGGCGACCTGGATTGCTCGCTTATGGCGCCTCGGGAGTCCCAACAAGACTGTTCTTAATTTATCCATGAATCCTTCCTGCACCCTGGCCAACTCCTAAACCCCGTCCGCTCTTACGCCGGTGGCAAACCATCGTGCGTTGGACAATCCATAACCGAAAAAAGCGAACCTAGCTTGAAATCAGGCCTTTTCAAGCTCGCCCGCATGAAACTTGAAAGCCAGCAACACCAAAGGTACGTAAGCTATGAGCAAAGCCAACGCGCCGTCTAAGTTCAACAGCACAACGCAGGCGCCCAGGGGCAATAGCCAGAAGACATTGATTACCCCCACCGCGAGTGTTACAGGTAGATGGCGACCGTAACGGCGGGAGGCGAACTGGTACGCATGGCTACGATGGGCCTCGTAGACCTTGTCGCCACGAAGCAGCCGCCTTAGCAAGGTGACGGTTGCGTCGACTATAAAAACACCGAGAAGGATCAGCCAAACCCATAACAATTTGGATGAAACCCAGGCAGCCTGCAGCGACAGCATTCCCAGGATAATCCCGAGGAAGCCGCTACCCGCATCCCCCATGAAAATACGTGCGGGAGGGAAATTCCAAAAAAGGAAACCAGCGACAGCCAACGCTAGTGCGAGAGGAGCGACAATCAAGGAGTCAAAACCGCCCAACCAATAAAGCAGGCACGCCCCTAGACAAACGCAAATTGCCTCCACGCTGGCAATGCCGTCAATACCATCCATGAAATTGTAGAGATTAAGCACCCAGACAAGGTAGAACAGCGCGAGGATGTGTCCAAACCAAGCCAACTCCAAATCCAGACCAAACAATGTGATTGGCGGCAACCCACCTAGCCAGTACAACGCCCATACCGAAGCCGCGAAATGCCCCAGTAACCGCCAGCGAGCAGCGATGTGGCCATGATCGTCCAGAAAACCCAGAACAGCGACGCCCATGCCAGCCCCAAGCATCGCGTACATGGTTGGCCAGGTCAGAAACCCGGCAACAGCCAAAACAGGCAGAGCCAACAGAAAGCTAAGGACAATGGCCACACCACCGCCTCTAGGGGTCGGAACGGTATGTGAACTACGGGCGTTGGGCACATCAATCATACTGCGCGACAAGGCGTAACGACGTAGCAACCAAGTGAGCGCGCAGGATAAACCGACAAACAACAGGGACAACATAACATTCATATCGACATCCAACGTGTGACCCGGATCTAAAACCGGATTTAGCGACAGTCGTATCTCAACGGGAGTACCGCCGATTCCAACTGCTTCCCACTTCAATCAACGCGGCCCGTGCATCCTCTTCTGGATTCCAGCCCAACAAACGCCTGGCCTTGGATGAATCAACTTGCAGCGAACGGAAGAGCTGCACATGCAAATTCTGGCGACCAATCAGTTTGGCTCCGAATAAAGCCAAGCTATCCGGAATAGGAAACATACATGGCCGCTTGCCCATCCCTTCAGCGAGCAACTTTACTATATCGGTCGTAGATAGATCACACCCGTCAGATACAAGAAAGAGCTCTTGAGCGGCATCGGGGTGACGGACACACAACTCAATAAACCCCACCAGATTCTTAAGGGAAATCATACTTCTCTTATTGTCCAGAGCGGCGAAAGGCAGTGGTAACCCGCTCGAAACCAACCGTAAGAGCCTGGCGAAATTTCCTGGGGCCTGAACATCATAAACCAAGGGGGGACGAACGATAACAGACTCAATAGGTAAGCTTTTCATCATTGCATTGAGTTGCAATTCCGCTTCATATTTCGAAACGGCATAGTCAGCGTGAGGGTGAGCTGTGGTTCGCTCATCAAACGCACCTGTGCAGGTTTCTGATCCGTTGACGCCTATCGAGCTGATATAAACAAAACGCCTCACACCCGCAGCAATAGCCAGCTGAGCAAGCCGTACCGTCGCATCTCGGTTCGCAAGACGATACAACTCAAGGGCGCCAGCATTTTTTTCTCCCAGCACGTGAGCACGTCCCGCCAAATGAACAATGCAGTCGATGCCCAACCCCTCTAGACTAAGGTCATCGGAACGCTCAAGATCGGCCACCAAATAATTGACCCTGTCGATCGGCTTAGACAACTGGCGAACCACTGCAGATACGTTATAGCCCTCCGACAAAAGCCTATGACAAAGAGCCCTACCGATGAAGCCGTTAGCCCCGGTAACTAAAACGTTTTGAACTTCCTTGTGATTATTGGCAGTCACGGTTAGAAATTCCTCGGCCAATCGCAAAGTACAGCAGCCCGGCCTTGGTCATCTCGGTAGGGTTGAAGATATTTCGCCCGTCTACAACTATAGGGTAACGCAAAGTACTCTTCAGCCAATCAGCCTCTAACGTCCTATAGGCTTTCCATTCAGTACAAATTACCAATGCATCGGCGCCCTCGACCGCATCCTCTCTGGTAGCGCATAACATAAGGTCATCACGAGCACCGTAGATTCGCTTACATTCTTCCATTGCTTCGGGATCGTGTGCCCTAACAGAAGCACCAGCGGCCCACAAAGCTTCCATAAGGGTACGGCTTGGAGCGTCCCGCATGTCATCGGTATTTGGCTTGAAGGCCAATCCCCACAGGGCGACGCATTTGCCCTTGAGCTGGCCATCAAAAGCCTGTGCCAATTTTTTAAACAAGATATCCTTTTGGCGATTATTGACCGCCTCGACAGCCAGCAGCAAATCAGGCTGATAGCCCGCTTCCTGAGCAGTACGAGCCAGTGCTTGGACATCCTTGGGAAAACAGGACCCGCCATACCCACAGCCTGGATAAATGAAGTGGTAACCGATCCGGGGGTCGGAACCGATACCAAGGCGTACACTTTCAATGTCTGCATCGAGACATTCAGCCAAATTAGCCAATTCATTCATAAAACTAATTTTAGTGGCGAGCATAGAATTCGCTGCGTACTTGGTAAGCTCCGCTGAACGAACATCCATAAACATGATCTTATCGTGATTACGATTGTATGGCGCATAGCATTGGCGCATGTCATTGGCGACTTTTTCCGAATCAGTGCCAACGATGATTCGAGGTCCTTTCGTGAAATCATCAATAGCTGCTCCTTCCTTGAGAAACTCAGGATTAGAGCAAACATTGAACTCTATTTCTTTATTTCTGGCTTCAAGTTGTTGCCTTACAACAGCTTTCACCTGATCAGCGGTCCCTACCGGAACCGTCGATTTATCGATGATCAACTTTTCATTATCCATGTAAAGACCGATAGTTTTAGCAACGGCCAACACGTATTGCAGATCAGCCCTACCATCTTCGTCCGGCGGTGTTCCGACGGCGATGAATTGGAGATAGCCATGCTCGACACCTTTTGCAGCGTCGGTGGAGAATCTCAGACGTCCGGCCTGGACATTATTCAATATCAGCTCGTCAAGCCCTGGCTCGTATATTGGTATGACACCACAGTTTAAGGCGTCAATTTTTTCCTTGTTGATATCAATGCACATCACCGTATGACCGACATCAGCCAGACAAGCTCCCGTGACGAGCCCAACATATCCACTACCGAATACTGTAATTTTCATCGAGACTCAACTTTTAACTTTTTTCCGACAACAGATTGTCAAAATACTTGATCGTTTTTTCCAAACCTTGATCAAGCATAATTGTCGGCTGCCAATTCAACAGCTCCTTAGCTAAGCTAATATCCGGCTGGCGCTGCTGGGGATCATCCTGAGGTAACGGCTGGAACACAAGTTTCGAATTCGAACCCACCAGTTCCAGCACTCGCTCAGCCAGCTGCCGAATAGTGAATTCACCCGGGTTACCGAGATTGACTGGGCCCGTGACGCTATCGGGTGTATCCATCAAGCGCAGAAACCCTTCTACTAGATCGTCGACGTAACAGAAGCTACGGGTCTGCTGTCCCTCACCGTAGATAGTGATGTCCTCTCCACGAAGCGCTTGAACAATGAAGTTGCTTACGACCCTGCCATCATTCGGATGCATACGTGGGCCATAGGTGTTAAAAATACGAGCAATTTTTATCCGAACATTATGCTGCCGGTGATAGTCAGAAAAAAGTGTCTCTGCACAGCGTTTCCCTTCGTCGTAGCACGACCGGATGCCAATAGGGTTTACCTTCCCCCAATAGGACTCAGGCTGGGGATGCACTTCTGGATCGCCGTACACCTCACTGGTAGAAGCTTGAAAAATTTTGGCTTTAGTTCGTTTAGCGAGCCCCAACATATTAATCGCGCCGTGAACGCTGGTTTTCAACGTTTGCACCGGATCGAATTGATAATGTACAGGAGATGCTGGGCAGGCCAGATTATAAATTTCATCAACCTCTACATGTAATGGGAAGGTTACATCGTGACGAAGAAGTTCAAAGTACGGATTCTGTAACAGGTGAGCGATATTGCGCTTAGCACCGGTATAAAAATTGTCCACACAAAGAACTTCATAGCCCCGTTCCAACAGCCGCTCACACAAATGAGAGCCAACGAAGCCTGCCCCGCCAGTAACCATTACACGTTTCATAATCCCTTCCTCAAAATTCGATAGTAAAATCCACCCAGCGCATGGGTAATTGTGTAAAGCGCTGCTTGAGCAGCAGAAGTTCCAGGATATTCTTTATGAACCATATACATACGCTCAAGCATGTATTTTTTCGAACCTGATATTTGGCCTACTATTCGTCTATAGCTCAGCAAAGGATAACAAAGCTTTATTGTAGCCCCGATTTCCTCATGCATTCTCAACCAGCAATGATAATCCTCAACTGCCTTGTAGCGGATATCCTCATTGAAAGGAAAGCGCAACATGAGATCCTTCTTAACCACCACGCTAGAGGTAGGAATCCGGCCTTTTATCTGCTGCTTAGCGAAACTGATTTGCTCCAAGGCAACTTCCATCACCGGATCAAAAGTGAGAAGCGTATCATCAGTAAAATCTTTCATTTGGGTGCAACAAAAATCGACATTACTCGTCTGAAGCGCGTCAATTTGCAGCTTCAGCTTCTGAGGATGCCATATATCATCCGCATCTAGAAAAGCAATCCAATCGCCAGATGAATTACGTACTCCAATATTTCTAGGAGCCGCCGGAGCTCCATTATTTTTTTCAAGAGATATAAGCTTGATTCTCGAGTCTTTCTCTACGAACGATTGGACAACTTGACGGGTTGCGTCCTTCGAGCAGTCATCTATAACAATCAGCTCCCAATTGGTATAAGATTGATCAATCACAGACTGTATCGACCGCGCGATCAAGCCCTCCGCATTATAAGAAGGCATGATGACTGAAACTAATTTCCGCGCAAACTCGCTCAACCTCGATCTCCTCTTGGCATTTTTGCCCTAACATTATCTACCCAGCGCAACCCGAAACGCCTGCGTATCAAAAGTGGCTCCAACATGATCGGCTGGGCCTCGTATTCTGCAAGCTGCGCCCATTCCTTCTTCTTCAGGGCGTCGACTACGACGTCTTCGCCATAGCCATCGTCAGCGAACGTCGCGTCGTCAGCTGTCAGCTTACCTGTTTTTAGCATGGAGATAATTCTCTCAGGGTCAGCTCCCTCGAAATACCTGTAACGCGTAGTCTCCACAGCTTTGACATATTTTACGTATTGTGAGAAGCGGTGAGATCTTAAATATAAAAAGCGTAATGTTTTGCGAATAACGACATCTGGATCAAGCGAAACCCGAGCATCATTTGCATATAAAGACTGCTTATCTCTAAACGCCCTTAAAAAACCCGCCTCCTGATACGTTGAAGGCCCCATGCAGATAACTTGCTTGCCACATACCCCGGCTTCGACTGCAGAGCTTCCGCCATTAAGGACTACTATATCCGCCTGCTGAATAAGATCATAGGTACTTGCCTTTTGCTCGCTGGATATACAATAGATATTATTCTTGAACGCCCACTCTTTATATAAAGAAAGCGATCTGTCACCGACTACTTTCCCGATGTTTTCAGCCCAATTTGGATGACAGCGAACCACTACTTGCTCTGGCTTTATTGAAAACGCTTCGAATAGATCATCAAGTGCCTTGGTGTTGTCCGTCCACTCCGTACGCCACTCATCGTGACCGGCAAATTCGTTTTTGCTACTTGGAATAACCAGTACTCGGGGCCCGTCGCTGGTTAACGGCCAAGGTGCAGGTTCGGGATTTCTATTATATAGACGCCATTCGAGAGAATTTTTTTGCAGGAAGCGTTCACCTGCCAGACGTCCCGCCAACCTCGCCTGTTCAGCAGTCAAAGGTCTATCATCGTATTCTTTAACCATATCGCCCAGTGCCTTAAGCGACAGACAGTTCGCGTTGGGGATCAACTGGAGCCCGTCACCGAACCAAGTTCGCTCATGAGTGATATAGGGAATATTTTTCTGCTCACACGCATACGTAATAGCCCGGGGCAAATCCATTCTACCATTGAAACAAATTACCGCTTCTATACGGTTATCTTCTATCCACCGGGCGGCGCTTTGGTACACTGTGTTAATAGGTACATACAAACTTTCCCTGACCGTAACGACTTGAGGCTCATTCCACTCAATCTCAGATTCGGTCCGGTTTAACGTACATGAACTGGACAGGGCGAGACGGTCTAACACATCTGAGTCTAGACTCTCAGAGCCAGAGCTTACAGAAGTGACATTTTTTACCGGAAAGCTCCTGACGCCTCCCAAGATACATTTGGGACACTCTTCTAGCTTCCGCTTGCCTTTGATTGCTCGGGAGTAGCAATTACTCACTGCACCGTCACAGGTCAGATAGAAAATCTCGTGCCCGCCATCTTCAAGCATTCTAGCCAAATAATACAAATGCTCGACGTGAGGCCTAAAAGAGAACATATTGACAAGTCCGATCCTCATAAAGACCTAACCTCCTTTTTTATCGAGCACAAAAACATATATATACCTGCCGCCGAACACAGCGAAACCAAGACAAAAATAAACATAATTACATTCATAGATGAAAGGACAGGGGCTACTAACAACGTATCCAGTAAAGCAACATAAAATATCACCTTAAATATACCGCTAGAGCGCAGAATGGAGAAGTTCATCCAAGCCAAGAGGCTAGCCAACAAAAGCGCTCCTGCGACAACCCCAAGTAAACCATACTCGTAATAAATCGATCCTGGCAAGGAGTTAAATAATCCCGCATACTGATATTCGCCACCTGCCGAGCCGATAACTTTCGAACTCAAGGCGAGTATGCCCCCCCATAACGCAGACCCGCCCGCATCAGAAGGTAAATATTGGATATTTTCGGACAGCACCCAGAACGTATGGGTTACATATAAGGCGGTCAGAAGAAGGTAATTTTTTATATCGCAAACAGCTCCAGAGTCACAGGCATTGTAAGATTGGGTTTTCATGCCATGGAGGTGATCTACAAAGCTATTTAGGTAAGCCTCCGAGTCATTTCCACCCACAGAGGCTCGTGCATAAAAAACAAACATGATTGCAGCCAAACAAAGCATACCCGCAAAGAAAATCCAAACCAAAGATCTTACCTTAAACAGTTCTGTATACGCACCTCGACCGGAACTTCCTCGGGCGATAATTACCGCAATAAAACTAACGACCAACACACCGATGAGTGAGCGTCCGCCGAGAATATAAGACCCTGTCAAAAGCGCGACAAAAATCAACGACGCTAAGACCCATCGCTGTTTGCGGGAAAAAAATTCATAGTAATAAACTAGAAATACAAAAGCAAAATAGTACCAGAATTGCAACAGATTCCCCACCACGCTAAAAATAGAAGAGACACCCTCAGCGCCGGCTCTTTCAGAATTCAACCGTGACCTGATCTCCACAAAATTACTACTTAAGTAATCCACACCCTGATATAAAGACCGGTCTATAATTAAGAAACCAAGCCCTAATATCGACAGCCAGCACGACAGCCTCATAACTGTATACAACTCACGAGACGGCGAATATACAGAGGCTGAAATCGTACGCGCATCAATAAAATATA
The DNA here is from genome assembly GCF_054130985.1 of Pseudomonas sp. R4-84. Classification (NCBI taxonomy): domain Bacteria; kingdom Pseudomonadati; phylum Pseudomonadota; class Gammaproteobacteria; order Pseudomonadales; family Pseudomonadaceae; genus Pseudomonas; species Pseudomonas sp. R4-84. The sequence goes on along the minus strand of NZ_CP096390.1, from coordinate 1,712,204 downwards.
GACCTAGCGACACCAGAAAGTACGAAACAACCATGACCATATAAAATAGAGCATACACCCCATAGGCAGGGTATACATCCGCAACTGCGGATGTATAGGGAATAGACAATTCAAGCACCAAGAACAACAACGCGACAGCCAACACTATTGCAACAGGCAAAATAATATGCAATAAATTTTTCTTGGCAATTATCAATTCAGCCCGCCCTTTCCCACTTACATTGCCACTCATATTAAGACGTCAAAACTCAACGGCGTGTTTTTCTTGATATCAACAGCAGCGCTTTTTCCTAAGATAATGTCGAGGTATTTCGGCGGCAACCCATAGCCCGGGCGCACACTTCGTACATTTTTCAGACTAATGATCTCACCCTTGGCGATATTTTCCACTGCATAGAGGGAGCGCCTGAATTGCACATTTCCTTGCTCACTAGACTTACACCCATAATCAACCTTGCCCAGCGCCGCCCATGCCGTTTTACTATCCTGGCACAGCGCCATAAGCTCTTGGGGTTGTAGCGAAAAACTGTCATCTGGGCCGCCGCCGCTGCGATCAAGGGTAAAGTGTTTCTCGATAATCGACGCCCCGAGTGCAACGCTTGTAATTGCCGTTGTATTGTCTAATGTATGGTCAGATAACCCGGTCACCAAACCATGGCGATGGATCATATCCGGAATAGTACGTAGATTATAATCTTCTGCCGGCGCTGGATAACCACTAACGCAGTGAAGGACAGCCAGTTCCTTACAACCGCCCTCTCGCGCGGCCTCGATTGCCTCAGCTATCTCGTCTGCGTCTGCCATCCCGGTAGAGATGATCATCGGTTTGCCCGTACTGGCCACATATTTTATTAGCGGTAGGTCAATCGCTTCGAACGAAGCAATTTTATAAGCAGGTGCGTTCAGACTTTCGAGAAGATCAACTGCCGTCGAGTCGAAAGGCGAGCTGAAAATAGTGATGTCGAGCTTTTTTGCATAGTCAAAAAGCGGAGCATGCCATTCCCAGGGCATGTGGGCTTCTTTATAAAGCTCATACAATGTCCGCCCATCCCACAACCCACCACGAATCTGGAAATCGGCCGAATCGCAATCTAACGTAATAGTGTCAGCGGTATATGTCTGCAGCTTGATCGCGTCGGCGCCCGCCTTCTTGGCCTCTTCCATAATCCGCTTTGCAGTCTCAAAATTGCCATTATGATTGGCGGACAGCTCTGCAATAATATACGGGGGCTCGTCTGCGCCAATTTTTCTGCCGGCTATATTGATACTAGGATTTCGCATACGATTGACTCTCTTCTGGCTGCCATTCGGCGCTCAATAATCCAAAGCAAATAACTGAATGATAGTTTTCGCCGTCGTAGTGTTGATCGCGCAGAACTCCTTCTTGCTGAAATCCCATACCAAGATGAAACTTGATTGATCGTTCATTATAGGCAAGGGCTTGTCCGCAGATCTTATGCAGATGGAGAGCTCTAAACGCGTAATCCAGCGCCGCCTTTCCCAATTCTCGGCCTGTGCCCTTCTCTGCTTCAGGCGCTATGTAGAACCCCCAGTCAGCGACTCCAGGTACGCCGAGTTCGGTTATATTCACGAAGCCTTGGGCTGCGCCGTCCATTTGGAAAATCAGTAAATGCTTGCTTGCATCAACGGACGCACGCATGAACCAGGTTCGATGCTCTTCAAGCTTGATTTCATGCTGGGTATACATAAAACGACGTATATCCGGATGATTCCTCCAGGCAAGTACAAGGTTCAAATCGTCTGCCGTCATCTTCCGGATAGATGAGTCCCGCTGCGCATTATCCATTGCCCATGCTCCCGATTAACCGCTCAACACCTAAACCGTCGCAGACGTTTTTTGCCTGCCGGCTTAGCTCCGACAAGGAACAGCCTTGTGTTAAATCGAATATGGCCGCCGGTAAGCGTTCGGGAACATCGTTCGCTTGTCCAACGAGCACGACGCAGCCGGAACGCGAGAGTGCTTCTGCCCCAGATTTTTGATTATCCGCCAACACCACCATAATGGTCGGCACACCCAAGCAGCAGCGCTCCCAGGAGGTACTGCCAGCGGCACCGATGATTAGATCTGCCGAAGTCATGCGCTCAGCCATATCAGACACGTTAACCAACACTTCGGTAGGCCAAGGCATGGTCGCCGCGATTTCGTTTACAGAAGCCAGACAAGGAGCGTTAAGTCCCATGATTACGCTTATTCGGCAATCGTCAGGTAGAGGGCAGTCTCGCAGGATCCGCAGGACGAGCCCTGTGGCATTTGCTTGATCGACGCCTCCCATCGTAATCAGCAGATGCTGGAGCACCGAAGAGCTTCGTCTCTCAAGGCTTCGCTTACGCAGCTGGGCAAACTCTGGGCGTAACAGTGCGAACCGTGCACCAGCCAGTATTTGGCAGCCATCGGGCACAAGCCCTATGTAGTCTCGCTCCGTACGCCCGTGGTTCTGATCGAGGAGTATTTTGCAAACATGCGGACGGTCCGCGAGGTCATCTATAACTAAAAGAGCGTTATAGTATTTCTTCAGTGCGTTTTCCCACCGGGCATCCAGAGCATAATGATCCACTACCAGCCAGTCAGGCATTAACTCGCCTAACAGGGCAGCACACTCGCTGGCATCTTGCGTTTGGGAAGCTCCGAGCCAAGCAGAGTGAGTTAGTTGGCTTTCCGGGAAAACTGAGTAGCCAGCGGCGCCAGGGCTCTCAGTCGCGTCCAGTGCAAACGCTTCGAAATGCTTGCTCCGAACAAAATCAAGCAGATTTCCTGGGTGCTCCCTACAAATGAAATAGCATGTAGCGCCTTCAGCACGCAGAGCTTCAGCCAAAGTTAAGCAACGCATTACATGCCCGCTGCCAATCAGCACCGAGGCATCTGCCCTGAATACTACCGTCATGCCTTTCATGCTTTGGCGCTTTCCGCTTGAAAGGCTTTATACATCCATTCAGCACGAACCCAATCTTCTGGGGTATCGATGTCTTGCACACGATGGCGCGGTAGTACAACAGCGCTCGACTGTGGGCTGAAAATCATATGCCCAGCCAGCCATGCAGTTGTCAGCCCCCAATAAAACTGCCCGGCGTCGTGATAGCTTTCTTCCAGATCTTGTGAGCGAGTGTTGAAGTGCTCGGCGTGAAACATTTCCACGCCTCCGTTTTCAGACAGGCGAATCGCTCGCTGAATGGGGAATGCATAGCTGGTGACTGAAAACGCGTATTGGCTGCCCGTTCGTTCAAGAGTCGCCAGACCTCGCTGCAAATCTTCAGGGCTGACAAACGGGGCTGTAGCATAAAGGCAGCAAACCTGCTGGGCTTCAAACCCATCAGCCCTGAGACGTTCAATTGCTTGCTGAATAACCGGTATTGTTCCGGTGTAGTCGTCAGCCAACTCAGCTGGACGCATGAATGGAACGCTGGCTCCGCAATCACGCGCAACACCGGCAATCTCTTCGTCATCCGTAGACACAATGACCTTATCAAAACAGCCACTCTCGAGCGCCGCCTCGATTGACCAAGCGATCATCGGCTTGCCACAAAAAATCTTGATGTTTTTTCTTGGGATGCGCTTGCTGCCGCCCCGGGCAGGAATGACGGCCAGTCTCATGCGTTCACTGCCTGTTTGATGGCAGCTACCACCTGGTCTTGCTGTTCATCACTCATGGTCTGGAACATCGGAATGCTGATAGCTTCGCGATAGTAATCCTGGGCTACCGGGAAATCTTCCGGCTTGAACCCCATCTGCGCATAGTACGGCTGCGTATGGACAGGAATGTAATGCAGGTTCACCCCGATCCCCTGGTCCCTCAGCGATTCGAACACTTGACGGTGGCTCTTGCTGATTTTTGCCAGTTGTAGCCGAATCACGTAGAGGTGCAAGCCTGAATAACTGTCGGGATGTTGCCATGGAACAGTTACAGGCAGCGCCGCGAGCAGATCGTTATAACGCGTTGCCAACTGGTGTCGCCGAGCAATGAACTGATCCAGACGCTCCATCTGACTTAAGCCCAAGGCTGCTTGCAGTTCGGTCATTCGATAATTGAAACCCAGGTCTATCTGCTGGTAGTACCAGGGACCGTCTGAGTCGTGAGTCATTTGTTGCGGATCACGAGTAATGCCGTGGCTGCGCAAAAGCGCCATCTTGTTCGCAAGTTCGGCATTATTGGTCAGCGCCATCCCACCTTCTGCGGTAGTGATTATCTTCACCGGATGAAAGCTGAATACCGTAATGTCGCTGTATTTGCCGCTCCCAATGAAATCGCCTTGGTATTTTCCACCGATGGCGTGAGAGGCATCCTCTATCACCTTGAAGCCGTAGCGCTTGGCGAGTTTTTGTATGGCCTGCATATCGCAGGGCTGGCCACAAAGGTGTACCGGCACGACCACCTTAGGCAGCGTACCCTCTCGCTCAGCCTTTACCAGCTTGCGCTCCAGCGCCTGAGGGCAAAGATTGTAGGTACGAGGATCGATATCAACGAAATCAACTTGAGCAGCGCAATACAAACCACAGTTCGCAGAAGCGACAAACGTAACGGGACTCGTCCATAAACGATCACCGGGACCAAGACCCAACGCAAGACATGCGATATGCAACGCCGACGTAGCGCTATTCACCGCAAGCGCATGCCTGGCGCCCACATGGGCAGCAACCTGCTGCTCAAAACGAGGCACCATCGGCCCCTGGGTGAGGAAATCAGATTGCAGCACACCGACAACCGCGTCGATATCGGCTTGGGTTATATCCTGGCGACCGTATGGAATCATGGATCAGATACTCCCGATCTTCGCTTCGTTAGCGGTGATCCAGTTGCGTAGATCCTCGTCGCTCATCCATTCGGTATTGTTATCGCTGGCGTAGACGAACCCTTCCGCGACTTTCTTGCCATCCTTGATGCGTTTCGGGCAGGTCGCCCACTCGTTGATGACCGGCAGGATCTTGAAATGCTCTGGGTACTCGTAGGTGTAATACGAATCCTCAGCGCTGATCATCTGCTCGTGCAATTTTTCGCCTGGGCGGATACCAACAATCTTTTGCTTGGCGTCGGGAGCCACAACACGGGCAAGGTCGGTCACCTTCATTGAAGGGATCTTCTTCACATAGATTTCGCCGCCTTCCATGTCTTCGAAAGCGTGCCAGACCAACTCGACACCTTCCTCCAGCGAAATCATGAAGCGGGTCATTCGCTCATCGGTGATCGGTAGCTCGCCCTTGTCCTTGATAGACATGAAAAAGGGAATAACCGAGCCCCGCGAGCCCATGACGTTGCCATAGCGCACAACAGCCATGCGAGTTTCGTGACCACCTACGTATGAGTTCCCGGCAACGAAAAGTTTGTCAGACGCCAGCTTGGTGGCACCGTACAGATTGATCGGGCTGCTGGCTTTGTCGGTGGACAACGCCACCACCCGCTTGATGCCTTTGTCGATGCAGGCATCGATCAGGTTCATGGCGCCGTTGATATTGGTCTTGATGCACTCGAAAGGATTGTATTCAGCAGTCGGTACGATCTTGGTAGCGGCCGCATGGACAACGTAGTCAACTCCATCAAGGGCCCGATAAAGGCGTTCTTTGTCGCGAACATCGCCAATAAAGAAGCGAACACGAGGGTCACCCTCGAATTTTTTCGCCATGTCCCATTGCTTCATTTCGTCCCTTGAGAAGATGATGATCTTCTTGGGGTTGTATTTGGCCAGGGTCATCGGTACGAATGTGTTACCGAACGAGCCGGTACCGCCGGTCACCAAAATCGTCTTGTTGCTCAACATCTACAGTCCCTCAAACCCAAAGCGAAACTTAATTATTTTTGCAGGACCACCTACTACAATTGCCCCTACCGGAACATCCTTGGTCACCACAGAATTAGCACCAATCACCGAATGCGAACCTATTTCAACACCGGGCATTATAACCGCATTCGCGCCAATCCAAACATCATCGCCGATCTCGATTGGCTTATTGTAGGTCGCCAAAAAGTCCTCACGGGAAATTCGCCGCTCTTGCTCGCGAATGCTGATCCCGGGGTAACGATCATGCACATGCGAAGCTGAAGACATAAAAATGTTTGGCGCCAGAAGGCATTCCCTGCCAATTGAAACGTCACCATTTATGGTCACGTTCCGCTGGATTGTCGTTCCTTCGCCTATACGGATTCGCGTCAGCGCGGAAAGCTCAACGCCACTATTTAGCCACACCCCATCATCGAGTTTGACCTCTCCAACACCTGCGTTCAACAACGCACTTTTTACAGTGACTCGCCTCCCGATCAATATACGTCCTCGCCTAGAGACCCTAGAAAAAGGCGAGATTAACGATCTACGGGCGAGCATCGAAAAAAACAACCCGAAGACTCTAAGCCGGGCAACCACACCATCAGATAGTTTCTTTAGCAAAACTAACTCTCCAAGAAAAGAAAATCAAAAAAAACAACTGCACAGAGAAACCTACACACATCAAAGAAACGAAAGCAAAAATACCACCCGACTCAAATATCAAGCTGTAAGACACAGAAAGAATAAAAAACAACCCAAGCATACATAACTGAACAGCAAGAAGTTTGTTTCTTTGCGACATCACAAGCAAATAAGACGTGAAGAAATCAGCCGAACGCAATATTGCGCACATCAAGAAAACCGCGCCAACCCCAGCACTCGCCTCTAGCCATTCGGCAGCAAACCAGCGACTTTGCAAAAGCCAAAGCAAACATAGCAGCGCCACCGACAAAAACAAGCATACCAGGAAGGAAATCCTGGCAACGTACCTGAAACCCGCCCTAGGACTATCCAGACATATCTCCGGCAACAGAGTAATCACCCGGGTATTTATCAACTGCTGAATAGAAAGCGCCACCATCACAACAAGTGAGAGGTAAGAAAAGCGTGAAAAATCTTTGGGACTTAAATAATAGGCAGCAAAGACCCTATCCACGTACTGCATAAATGCCCCAACACAAGTCACAGGCACAAACTTCAAGCAATCCAGAAGAAATGTCCGGTTTGGAACAACCATTTTTACGAGCCATGACATCAGAGACTTAAAGCAAAGAATACCCCCTACAAGAACCTCAGCCAAAATCGCGTATGTGGCATTAACTGTGACAAATGCAACACACAAGCCAGCTAAAGCGATGAACAAGTTTCGATAAAGCAACCGCTTCGCATACTCCACGAACCTCTTTTTGCTCTTTACAACCATCAGATCAACAGTAAAAACAAAAAAAACCAACACTTGGACTAGCGAGAGTAAAAATATAAGCATCGGAGCATTCGAAAGAACCCCGTAGCCAATTAATCCGATAAGCCCAACCAGCCAGCAAACGCCACCAAACCATTTTACATTCAACACAAACTCAGATAACTTCTTCTCATTACTGGCTAATAACGGCATCTCCGAATGGCATCTAACTATTACACCAGAACCAACAAGAAGGGCGCCCAGCCCTACAATCAACAAATAATAATTTATTTGAGCATATTGATCAAAAGAAAGTAAATGCGCGTAAGCGAACCCCTTTAGCGCAGCAATCATAGAGGCTCCGCCAGCGAACAACAAATAGGACCAGGCATTCAGCCTAGACGAATATTTTCTGAGCCTCTCTATCACCAACACAACTAACTTCCGAATAAGTATTAATCGAATACTCGAACTGCAGCATAAGCCTTGCCCGAGAAACTGGCGTAACACCTTTGTGTACAGTGATAGTGTCTTCTATCAAACACGTCCCAGCCGGCCCTAAAACCTTGACAACATTATCAGCCCCATACGCGGAGATAATTTCTTCGTCGGTAAAGCGGCGAGACTTGAACATCGGCGATTCGTATTTAATCAATCTATTCGACGTTTTTACAAAAATATGAGGACCAGCATCATCATCCACATCGGTCAAATAAAAGAAAAATTTAACGAACTTCAAGTCATCCAAATCAAAATGAAAGACATGCGCATGGCGCGCCTTGTCTTCCGCACTGGCGTTTACCGGAAAAGTCCACCACATATTAACACTCATTAACTTTGGAGGAACTTTCAAGTACTTAGCAGCAACCAATAGCAAATACGGATCGTTAGCCAATTTAGAAATTTTTTCGTCTTGCTCCGCATCAAAGTATTGAGCCAACAAAAGCTCCTTGCCGAGCGCTTTCTGGGCTTTATCCCTATCTGTTAAATAAAAACCTTTTGCTTGATCTCTGTCCGCGAAACAGGGATTGCTTTCCGAATAGTCCAAGAGATACTCGACAACATCCTTTGGCAACGACGGCCCAGCTAGAGCACCATTAATCTCCAGCTCTGCAACCACCGAATCTATAGACTCGACATCGAATACTACAAATGACTCCTCTTTTCTATTTACCTGAGTCCTTACAAAATCAGCTAGGCGCTTCTTATTAAAAAAGGCCACGACAGTCCAAATCAGAGTCCTTACTGACCTTCGCTTAAACAAGCCACGCATAATTTTATATTTTGTCAACATGATTTCCCTGCTTATCAGCTACAAAAACCCAAAAAAATATCACTATATCGACGAATGAAACCTGCTGAGGAGGGTCACCAAGGAAGCATTTCCCCTCGCCCGCACCAGCTCCATTTTCATGGGTAAATGAGAATTTTGTCCAGATGATTCAACTCAGCTTGCTAGCACAGGTAGAGCGATGGAGCAGCGTGATGATCGTAAGTATGCGTCTGCTGCTGGGTATGTAGCTGGCCTGCGACAACTTGCCAAGGCAAATCTATAAAACGAAGTAGCCAGCCTATGAAGCCATAGATACTATCGAATATATGACGCGCGTTATAGCTACCGATTAAATAACTTACTCAAGCATAAACTCAGTTTCAAAAAATATAAAAAGCCCGCTATCGCCGCACACCACGACGATAACAGGCCAGCAAAGCCCCCCCCCCAGACGCTAAATTCTATGAATGAAGAGAACTCACTTAATCCGGTTCCGGACAAAGGCAAAACAAATCAATGCCGCAAACCCACCCAGAATCAAACCTATGATTGCGCCCAACACCACAATTAAGCTCTTCCTCGGCTTAACCGGGCTCTCCGGCACCTCAACACTACCATCCTGCCGATAAACCGAAATAAGCTCAGGATCAACATTCAACTTACGATAAAAGTTATACCGCATCTGCAACGTCCGCAGATCTTCTATAAACGCGTCATCTGAGGTTCTGGACTCCAACGTTTTGATCTCAGCAGCCAAAGCTTTGCTACCACGCTGATAATCCATCTTGCTACCGGTATCAACGGTAATATCCACCGCAGCAGAAGAGTTAACAGTCGGCGTAGTCAATCCAATCGCCTCGGCAATTTTCAACGCTTCCCGCAATTGCTGAATCCTGTCCTCACGTATCCGCTGAGCAGTCTCGCGCAAGCTGACAATACGCTGCTCCAGATTGCGCGCTCTCACCGAAGCTTCAGTCGTCACGTTCTTGACGAGCTCTGCCTCGGCAGCCTCACTGGCGCGGGCTACGTAAGCCTTGGCCCACTCGGTAGCCTTCACCGGGTCGCCGATTTGCACAGTGACGGAGAAACGATCTGGCGTATCCTTCCCAGGCCCTTTGACGACCAGCTGTCGAGAGAACCGCTCGTACAAACGATCAAGAGCTCCCTCTCGCTGCGACTCATCAAGCGAAGGAAGATAAACCTCATTAAAAAAAGTCTGACGAAGCGACTCACCCTGCAAGTTACGAGCAAATACATCGTAAACATGCTTGATGGTATAAGTTTCCAGCTCCGTACTTTTCCCACGCCCATAGTTCAGCTCAGCGATCTCATTCTGAGTCGGCGGCATGATAAAAAGCTTTGCTTCATAGACAGGTTTGCTGAGGAACGCGTAAGCAGCAGCGCCAGCAGTGACCAGAAGAGTAATGGCGAGGATCAGCCATTTTTGAGCCCAAAGCCCGCGAGCGAGGGCGATCAGGTCGATTTCATCGTCGTCGCGCGTTGCAATACGATCATCTTGCATGGATAGCCTCGCTCCCTTTTTTTAGCTTTGCGCTTGCAGACACACGGGTCGCATTAAAAGGTAAGGCGGGCAAGTCCCCGACGGACACAGCGGTCTTTTTATTAAACTTAAACAAATGCAACATACCCAAAGTCAGAAATTTGCGGCAGTGATCCTTACTACGAGACTACTGGGCTCACACATCCATTTATTTCAGCCGCCGACCTCTCCCGGCGATCCACGCCAATAGGGGGCCAATCATCATTCCAGAGAGGAGCGCGAGCAACACAAAAACCGAAACAGGAAGTTGCGGTGCCGACCATCCCAGGAACAACAGCGCGACAGGCTGATTGTTTTCAAGCACGAACAGTACGATAGCCGAAGCCACGAGCACCGCAAGTACGACAAGCGCAAGGCGCCTAAAGTTCCGCATGGAGACCTCTTTTTTTGGGGTCGATTCAGACCTCGTCACCCTCTTCCTCGTTCACCCGGTCTCGGAGCTCCTTGCCCGGCTTGAAATGAGGTACGAATTTTCCATCGAGGCTGACAGATTGACCTGTTTTTGGGTTGCGACCCACACGAGGGGCGCGGTAGTGCAGGGAGAAACTGCCGAACCCGCGGATTTCGATACGATCTCCGGTCGCCAGGCATTGGGACATTTGTTCAAGCATGGTCTTGATGGCCAGCTCTACATCCTTGGATGAGAGCAGCCCTTGATGGGTGACAATTCGTTCGATCAACTCCGACTTCGTCATGTTTTTCCCTTCTTTTTCAAGCAGCTAGGAAAATCGCTTCAAAGGTTTTAGCATGCCCGGAGGAATTTGAACAGCCCAACTCTTGACATATCTTCAGCGCCTCCTGATCGCCCCTTTTTGGCGCAGACTGAAAACATTTTGCAGGTTAGCGGCACATGACCAGCATGGTGCGAGTCAGGTAACCCGCCGGATTGAAGCCAAAGGGGTATTGATCCTGGTCTTTTGCATCATCGGATCGAGTGATCACCTTGTAGCCTGCCCCCTTGCACTCCTTGGCTGCGCGCTTAAGGCACTTCTCCCAGCCGGAGCCCAGCCCTGAGCAATCGATCTCGATACCGCTGACACCTCGCACGGCGTGGGTCTTGGCGCTCGTGGCGCAGCCTGCCAGCAGCAGAACAACCAACATCAGAAAGAGCTTATTCATTCAGATCCTTCGTTAGAGGGACGCATCCCTGTCCCGAATTTCCCAGCTGTGTCATAGAAGAGACACCCATGCTGGCCGTTTGGTTTCGCAACGCTTCGAGAGGAACGCCTGGGACAACCCTACAATGCCTTGGCAAACCAGAAATCGCAGGCACAAAAAAGGGCGACCGAAGTCGCCCTTTTTCTATGGTCTTACAGAACTCAGTTCTGTTTTTCCATCTGTGCACGCAGCAGGTCGCCCAGAGTGGTAGGACCAGCAGCAATGTCAGTAGCTGGCTTGTCGCGCAGGCTCTGGATTGCTTCTTTCTCTTCAGCGTCGTCTTTCGACTTGATGGAGAGCTGGATTACGCGGCTCTTGCGGTCAACGCTGATGATCTTGGCTTCTACTTCTTCGCCTTCCTTCAGGACGTTGCGCGCGTCTTCAACGCGGTCACGGCTGATTTCGGAGGCTTTCAGAGTCGCTTCGATATCGTCGGCCAGGGTGATGATGGCGCCTTTGGCGTCAACTTCTTTCACGATGCCCTTAACGATTGCGCCTTTGTCGTTCTCTTGAACGTACTCGGAGAACGGGTCGCTTTCCAGTTGCTTGATACCCAGGGAGATGCGCTCGCGCTCTGGGTCAACCGACAGGATAACGGTGTCCAGCTCGTCGCCCTTCTTGAAACGGCGTACGGCTTCTTCGCCCACTTCGTTCCAGGAGATGTCGGACAGGTGAACCAGGCCGTCGATGCCGCCGTCCAGACCAATGAAGATACCGAAATCGGTGATCGACTTGATGGTGCCGGAGATTTTATCGCCCTTGTTGAACTGGCCAGAGAAGTCTTCCCATGGGTTGGACTTGCACTGCTTGATGCCGAGGGAGATACGACGACGCTCTTCGTCGATGTCCAGAACCATGACTTCCACTTCGTCGCCGACTTGTACGACTTTCGAAGGGTGGATGTTCTTGTTGGTCCAGTCCATTTCGGAAACGTGTACCAGGCCTTCAACGCCTTCTTCCAGCTCAGCGAAGCAGCCGTAGTCGGTGAGGTTGGTAACACGGGCGGTGACGCGGGTGCCTTCTGGGTAACGGGCTTTGATAGCGACCCATGGATCTTCACCCAGTTGCTTGAGGCCCAGGGAAACACGATTGCGCTCGCGATCGTACTTCAGAACCTTGACATCGATCTCGTCGCCAACGTTGACGATTTCCGAAGGATGCTTGATACGCTTCCAGGCCATGTCGGTGATGTGCAGCAGGCCATCGACGCCACCCAGATCGACGAATGCGCCGTAATCGGTGAGGTTTTTGACGATACCCTTGACCTGCTGGCCTTCCTGCAGCGATTCCAGCAGAGCTTCACGCTCGGCGGAGTTCTCGGCTTCCAGGACACTGCGACGGGAAACGACAACGTTGTTGCGCTTCTGGTCCAGCTTGATGACCTTGAATTCCAGCTCTTTGCCTTCCAGGTGCGTGGTGTCGCGCACTGGACGAACGTCAACCAGGGAACCTGGCAGGAACGCACGGATGCCGTTAACGTCGACAGTGAAGCCGCCTTTAACCTTACCGTTGATAACGCCCTTGACCACTTCCTCAGCTGCGAAGGCCGCTTCCAGAACGATCCAGCATTCAGCACGCTTGGCTTTTTCACGGGACAGCTTGGTTTCACCGAAGCCATCTTCAACCGAATCCAACGCTACGTGAACTTCGTCACCAACGTTGATGTTCAGTTCGCCAGCGTCGTTGTAGAACTGCTCAAGCGGGATCAGCGCTTCAGACTTCAGACCAGCGTGAACGGTTACCCAGCGAGCCTGGTAATCGATATCAACGATAACGCCGGTGATGATGGAGCCTGCCTGAAGGTTCAGGGTTTTCAAGCTTTCTTCAAAGAGTTCCGCAAAGCTTTCGCTCATTTTAATTCCTGTTGATTAGGGCGAAGTAAACGCCCATCTCCACACCCCAGACGATGTGGGTTAGTTTCATATATAAGAAGCACCGCAGGACTATGACTGGTCCCCTGCGGAGCTTCCTGGTCACCCGGCGATATCGCGAAGCGCGATTTCACTCATGATGCGTTGCAACACCTGATCGATGGACAACTCCGTGGAATCCAGCTGTATCGCATCGGCCGCCGGCTTTAGCGGGGCCACTGCGCGCTGGGTATCACGCTCGTCGCGTGCACGGATCTCATCTAGCAGACTCGACAGACTAACATCCTCGCCTTTGCCCTTCAACTGCAAATATCGGCGGCGAGCCCGCTCCTCCGCGCTGGCGGTCAGGAAAATCTTCAGCGGCGCATCGGTGAACACCACCGTGCCCATGTCCCGGCCGTCCGCCACCAGCCCCGGCGGCTCCTGGAAAGCCCGCTGGCGTTGCAGCAACGCTTCGCGCACCGCCGGCAGCGCGGCGACCTGGGAAGCCCCGGCGCCAACGCTTTCGGTGCGGATGACATCACTGACTTCATCACCTTCGAGGATGATCCGCTGCAACTGGCCATCGGTGGCCGCGATGAACTGCACGTCCAGATGGGCGGCAAGGGCCTTGAGCAGCTCTTCGTTGGTCAGATCGACGCCATGGTTGGCCGCGGCGAAGGCCAGCAAGCGATACAGGGCACCGGAATCGAGCAGATTCCAGCCCAGTTGCTTGGCCAGCATGCCGGCGATGGTGCCCTTGCCCGATCCGCTTGGGCCATCGATGGTGATGACCGGTGCCTTGATGTTCACGACTGTGCCTCTTGTGCTACTCGAATACCGACCTGCGCGCACAACGCCAGGAAGTTCGGGAACGACGTGGCGACGTTGGCGCAATCATGGATGCGGATCGGCGCGCTGGCGCGCAGGGACGCAACACTGAAGGCCATGGCGATACGGTGATCACCGTGCCCATGGACCTCGCCGCCACCAATCTGGCCGCCGTCGATGATGATGCCATCCGGCGTCGGCTCACATTTGACGCCGAGCGCGAGCAGGCCATCCGCCATCACCTGGATGCGATCCGATTCCTTGACCCGCAGCTCTTCGGCGCCAGTGAGCACAGTGCGGCCTTCCGCGCAGGCAGCCGCCACGAACAGCACCGGGAACTCGTCAATCGCCAGGGGAACCAGCGCTTCCGGAATCTCGATGCCCTTGAGTTTAGCCGCTCGTACGCGCAAGTCCGCAACCGGTTCGCCGCCCACTTCACGCTGGTTCTCCAGGGTGATGTCGGCGCCCATGAGGCGCAGGATGTCGATCACGCCGGTACGGGTCGGGTTGATGCCGACATGCTCCAGCACCAGGTCGGAGCCTTCGGCGATCGAGGCCGCCACCAGGAAGAACGCCGACGACGAGATATCGCCTGGCACTTCGATGTGGGTCGCGGTCAGTTTGTTGCCGGATTCAACGGACGCCGTGGCGCCGTCGACCGTGACCGGGTAACCGAAGCCACGCAGCATGCGTTCGGTGTGGTCGCGGGTCGGAGCCGGCTCGGTGACCGTCGTCTTGCCTTCGGCGTAGAGGCCCGCCAGCAGCAGGCAGGATTTCACCTGGGCACTGGCCATCGGCATGGTGTAGGTCAGGCCCTTGAGCTTGTTGCCACCACGAATGGTCATGGGTGGACGGCCCTCGGCAGCGGTCTCGATCACCGCGCCCATTTCCCGCAACGGGTTGGCAACACGGTTCATCGGGCGCTTGGACAGCGAGGCATCGCCGGTCAGGGTGCTGTCGAAGTCCTGGGCGGCCAGCAGGCCGGACAACAGGCGCATCGAGGTGCCGGAGTTGCCCAGGTAGATCGGGCCCGGCGCAGGCTTGAGGCCGTGCAGGCCGACACCATGAATCGTCACGCGGCCGTGGTGCGGACCTTCGATGACCACGCCCATGTCGCGAAACGCTTGCAGCGTCGCCAGAGCGTCTTCGCCCTCGAGGAAACCTTCCACCTCGGTCACGCCCTCGGCCAGCGAGCCGAGCATGATCGAACGGTGGGAAATCGATTTATCGCCCGGTACACGAATCCGCCCACTGAGGGAGCCACCAGGTTGTGCCAGGAAAATCAGATCGTTGGAGTTCATAGCGTCCACATAGGCCCGACGGGCCAGGATTTTACTGAAATGCTCGCGGGCCACCCTGGCACGTGTGAAAACGCCCAGCAATTGGTGCCCGTCCCCTGCATCGACCGCGTCGCGCAAGGCGTCGAGGTCGCTGCGAAATGTATCGAGTGTGCGTAGGACAGCTTCACGGTTGGCGAGGAAGATGTCATGCCACATGACCGGGTCGCTACCCGCGATTCTCGTGAAATCGCGGAAACCGCCGGCAGCGTAACGGAAGATCTCAAGATTTTCATTGCGTTTGGCCAATGAATCCACCAGACCGAACGCCAGCAGATGCGGCAAATGGCTGGTGGCGGCCAATACTTCGTCGTGTCGCTCGACCTGCATGTGCTCGACATCGGCACCCAACTCGCGCCACAGGCGATCCACCACCGCCAGCGCCGTCGGGTCCGTCTGGTCCAACGGCGTCAGGATGACCTTGTGCCGACGGAACAGCTCGGCATTGGAAGCCTCGACCCCGCTCTGTTCGGAGCCGGCGATCGGGTGACCGGGCACGAAACGCGCCGGCACGCCGCCAAACGCCTCGGTCGCCGCCCGCACAACATTGCCCTTGGCACTGCCGACGTCGGTGAGAATCGCTTGCCCGAGCTCCATGCCGGCCAATCGGGCCAGCAGTTTCTCCATGGCCAGGATTGGCACCGCCAGCTGGATCACATCCGCGCCCTGGCAAGCGACCTGCAAATCGTCTTCACAGCGGTCCACCACGCCCAGCTCTACCGCCAGCTTGCGTGAATGCGGGTCAAGATCGACGCCCACGACTTCCTGGCACAGCCCGCTTTCACGCAGGCCCTTGGCGAACGAACCGCCAATCAACCCCAGGCCGACCACCACCAGGCGACCGATCATAGGGGTCGCAGGTTGCAGCAAGGTGACATCAACCACGAGCCAGGACCTTGCTCAGCGCCTCCAGGAAACGGCTGTTTTCCGCCGGCAGGCCAACGGTGACCCGCAGGTGATTCGGCATGCCGTAGTTGGCCACCGGACGCACGATCACGCCTTCGCGCAGCAAGCCTTGATAGACCGGCGCCGCGACGCGTCCAACGTCCACACAAATGAAGTTGCCCTTGGAAGGAATCCAGCCCAGACCCAACTCACGCAAGCCCACTTCCAATTGCTGCATGCCGGCTTCGTTCAAGCGACGGCTTTGCGCCAGGTAGGCTTCATCCTGCAATGCGGCGCAAGCGGCAGCCAGGGCGAAGCTGTTGACGTTGAATGGTTGGCGCACGCGGTTCAGCACATCGGCCACCACCGCAGTGGACAAGCCGTAGCCAACCCGAAGCGACGCCAGGCCATAAGCCTTGGAGAAGGTGCGCGACACCAGCAGGTTCGGGTAGGCGGCGAGGAAATCCAACCCGTCGGGCAAGTCGCTGCCTTCGGCGTATTCGATGTAGGCCTCGTCCAGCACCACCAGGACGTGCTCGGGCACGTCCTGCAGGAAGTCGTCCAGGGCTTGGGCGTCGAACCAGGTGCCGGTCGGGTTGTTCGGGTTGGCGATGAAGACTACGCGGGTATTGGCGTCGATGGTGGCGAGCATGGCGGGCAGGTCGTGCCCCCAAGCCTTGGCTGGAACGACACGGGCATCGGCACCGACGGCCTGGGTGGCAATCGGGTAGACCGCGAACGCATGTTCACTGAACACGGCATTGAGGCCCGGCGCCAGGTACGCACGGGCGACCAGCTCGAGAATGTCGTTGGAGCCGTTACCCAGGGTCACCTGGTTCAGCTCGACGCAGCAGCGCTCGGCCAGCAGGCTTTTCAAGGCGAAGCCGTTGCCATCGGGGTAGCGCGTCAGCTCGGCCAGTTCGTCGCGAATTGCCGCGAGTGCCTTGGGGCTCGCGCCCAGCGGATTTTCGTTGCTCGCCAACTTGACGATGCTGGCCGGGTCAAGATCCAGCTCGCGGGCCAGTTCGTCCACAGGCTTGCCTGGAACGTAGGGCGAAAGTTGTTGCACGCCTGGCTGGGCCAGGGCGAGGAAGTTGCCACTCATTTGCTATCCGCCCTTAAAGAACTGCCTTGGGGTAGGAACCCAGCACCTTGAGTGCCACTGCTTCCTGACTGATTTTCTCCAGCACACCTTTCACCAGCGGATCGCGGTGGTGGCCGACGAAATCGATGAAGAACACGTAGGTCCATTTACCACTGCGCGAAGGGCGAGTCTCGATCCGCGTCAGATCGATGCCGTTGTCATGGAACGGCACCAACAGCTCATGAAGTGCCCCCGGCTTGTTGCTCATGGAGACAATGATCGAGGTCTTGTCGTCGCCCGTCGGCGGGACTTCCTGGTTACCGATCATCAGGAACCGGGTGGAGTTGTCCGGACGGTCCTCGATTTTCTCGGCCAAGCGCGTCAGCTCGTAAAGGCCTGCCGCCATGTCGCCGGCGATCGCCGCCGAGTTCCACTCACCCTTGACCCGCTTGGCCGCCTCGGCATTGCTCGATACCGCCACGCGCTCGACGTTCGGGTAATGGGCGTCCAGCCACTTGCGGCACTGGGCCAGGGACTGTGCGTGGGAGTAGATCCGGCTGATGCTGTCGGTCTTGGT
Organism: Pseudomonas sp. R4-84; assembly: GCF_054130985.1. NCBI lineage: Bacteria > Pseudomonadati > Pseudomonadota > Gammaproteobacteria > Pseudomonadales > Pseudomonadaceae > Pseudomonas > Pseudomonas sp. R4-84. The sequence continues at coordinate 1,694,474 of NZ_CP096390.1, read as the reverse complement.
GTTCTCACCCACCAGCAGGTGATGGTGAATGCGCAGCTCGACTTCGCCGCAGATCACCATGTCGTGCTCGAGGAAGCTGTCCAGGGTGTGGTTGACCGCACCTTCGGTGGAGTTCTCCACCGGCACCACGCCGAAATTCACGGCACCGGCCGCCACTTCGCGGAAGACTTCGTCGATGGCCGCCATCGGCTTGCTGATCACGGCGTGACCGAAATGCTTCATGGCCGCTGCCTGGGTGAAGGTGCCCTCCGGGCCCAGGTAAGCGACTTTCAGCGGCTGTTCGAGAGCCAGGCACGAGGACATGATTTCGCGGAACAAGCGCGCCATCTCTTCGTTGCCCAACGGCCCCTTGTTGCGCTCCATGACACGCTTGAGCACTTGGGCTTCGCGCTCCGGCCGGTAGAACACCGGCACTTCGCCCTCGGCTAGGGACGCCATTTTTACCCGGGCAACTTCCTGGGCACAGCGTGCGCGCTCGCTGATCAACTCCAGGACTTTCTCATCCAGGGCATCGATGCGTAGGCGCAGCGCCTTGAGTTCTTGCTCAGACATCAGCCGTGTTCCTTCTCGAACTCCGCCATGTAGGCAATCAGCGCGTTGACTGCGTTGATGTCCACGGCGTTGTAAATGGAGGCGCGCATGCCGCCGACCGAGCGGTGGCCCTTGAGGTTCAGCAGGCCGCGCTCGTCGGCGCCGGCCAGGAACGGCTTGTCGAGACGATCATCCGCCAGGCGGAACGGCACGTTCATCCAGGAGCGATCAGACTTGTTGATCGGGTTGCTGTAGAGGCCGCTGGCATCGATGAAGTCATACAGCGTGCGCTGCTTCACTTCGTTGAGCTTGCCGATAGCCTCGACACCGCCCTGCTCTTTCAGCCACTCGAAGACCAGGCCTGACAGGTACCAGGCCAGGGTCGGCGGGGTGTTGTACATCGAGCCGTTGTCCGCCGCGACCTTGTAGTTGAGCATGGTCGGGCACAGAGAGCGGGCGCGACCGAGCAGGTCTTCGCGGATGATCGCGACCAGAATGCCGCTCGGGCCGATGTTCTTCTGGGCGCCGGCGTAAATCATGCCGAAACGGGAGATGTCCACTGGACGCGAAAGGATGTCCGAGGACATGTCGGCCACCAGCGGCACGTCACCGGTTTCCGGGACCCAGTTGAATTCCAGGCCACCAATGGTTTCGTTCGGCGCGTAGTGGACGTACGCCGCGTCCTTGGACAGCTTCCACTCGTTCTGGCCGGGTATCGCGAAATAGTCGTAGGGCTTGGCGGTGGCCGCCACGTTGACATGACCGTAGCGCGACGCTTCTTCGATGGCCTTCTGCGACCAGATACCGGTGTCGATGTAGTCAGCCGAGCCGTTTTCCGGCAGCAGGTTCAGCGCAATCTGGGCGAACTGCTGGCTGGCGCCGCCTTGCAGGAACAGCACTTTATAGTTGGACGGGATGTTCAGCAGATCACGCAGGTCCTGCTCGGCCTTGGTGGCGATGGACACGAATTCATCGCTGCGATGGCTCATCTCCATGACCGACAGGCCCTTGCCATGCCAGTCGAGAAGTTCGCCCTGGGCACGCTTCAGGACCGCTTCGGGAAGCGCCGCCGGGCCGGCACAGAAGTTATAGGCTCTCTTGCTCACATCCAATCTCGCTCTGATCTGGTGGTCACATAAATCTTTTGGTCCGCACACCGCCCTTACAGGGCTACCGCTTAGTCAAGACATGGATGAATCCGTGGCGAGGGAGCTTGCTCCCGCTTGAGTGCGAAGCGCTCACAAAAAAGAGGGGCCGCTGCGCACTGGAGCGCCAGCCGGCCCAGCGGGAGCAAGCTCCCTCGCCACAATGAATCAAACAAGCCTCAAGAGAGGGGCAGTCCCCATAGGGATTGCGCAGTGTCGCAAATTTTCAAACGGAACAAACAACAAGGGGGCGAATTTTCATCCGCCCCCTGCGTTCCCGCTTAGTCCTGCGGCTCTTCTTCGTCTGCGGCAGCATCGAGCGGTTGGTCGCCGACGGTGTCGTCGACATCGGCACCGAGGGCGCCATCGAACGCCACGCCGTCCTCGCCTTCCAGCTCTTCGCCTTCGACTTCCGAAGGCTCCTGGACGCGCTCAAGGCCGACCAGTTTTTCGTCTTTGGCCAGCTTGATCAGCGTCACGCCCTGGGTGTTACGACCCAGGCTGGAGACTTCGTCGACCCGCGTACGCACCAACGTGCCCTGGTCGGAAATCAGCATGATCTCCTCGCCGTCGAGCACCTGGACCGCGCCAACCAGGCGACCGTTACGCTCGTTGCTGACCATGGCAATCACGCCCTGGCCGCCACGCTTGTATTCGGGGAACTCGCTGATGGCGGTACGCTTGCCGTAGCCACGCTCGGAAGCGGTGAGGATCTGGCTGCCTTCTTCGGGGATCAGCATGGAAATCAGCTTTTGCCCTTCCGGCAGACGCATGCCGCGCACACCACGGGCGGTACGGCCCATGGCGCGGACATCGGATTCCTTGAAGCGCGTGACCTTGCCGCCGTCGGAGAACAGCATGACTTCGCGTTCGCCGTCGGTGATGGCGGCGGAAATCAGCACGTCGCCCTCGTCCAGCTCCAGGGCGATCAGGCCGACGCTGCGCTGGCGGCTGAAGGATTCCAGCGGGGTCTTCTTCACGGTGCCGTTGGCGGTTGCCATGAAGATGTAGTGACCTTCGGTGTATTCCTCCACCGGCAGCATGGTGGTGATGTATTCACCGTCGTCCAGCGGCAACAGGTTGACCAGCGGACGACCACGGGCAGCGCGGGATGCTTCGGGAATTTCGTAGGTCTTGAGCCAGTACACCTTGCCCTTGCTGGAGAACAGCAGCAGCGTAGTGTGGCTGTTGGCGACCAGCAGGTGTGCGATGTAGTCCTCGTCCTTGACGCCGGTAGCCGATTTGCCTTTGCCGCCACGACGCTGGGCCTGGTAGGCGGCCAACGGTTGGGTCTTGGCATAGCCTCCGTGGGAAATGGTCACCACGCGCTCTTCTTCCGGGATCATGTCCCCCAGGGTCAGGTCCAGGCGCGCATCGAGGATTTCGGTGCGGCGCACGTCGCCGTATTCGGCGCGGATCACTTCCAGTTCTTCGCGGATCACTTCCATCAGGCGCGTGGCGCTGTTGAGGATGCGGATCAGCTCGCCGATCTGGTTGAGGATTTCCTGGTATTCGGCCAGCAGCTTCTCGTGCTCCAGACCGGTCAGGCGGTGCAGGCGCAGTTCCAGGATGGCTTGCGCCTGCTCCGGGGACAGGAAGTACTTGCCTTCGCGCAGGCCGTATTGCGGATCTAGGTTTTCCGGACGGCACGAATCGGCACCGGCGCGTTCGACCATCGCCACTACCGCACTGGATTCCCAAGGGGTGCTGACCAGCGCTTCCTTGGCTTCCGACGGCGTTGGCGAGGCCTTGATCAAGGCGATCACCGGGTCGATGTTCGACAGGGCAACGGCCTGGCCTTCGAGGATATGGCCGCGCTCGCGCGCCTTGCGCAGCTCGAACACGGTACGGCGGGTAACCACTTCGCGGCGGTGACGGACGAAGGCTTCCAGCAGGTCCTTGAGGTTAAGGATCCGCGGACGGCCGTCGATCAACGCGACGATGTTGATGCCGAACACGCTTTGCAGCTGGGTCTGGGCGTAGAGGTTGTTGAGGATCACCTCGGGCACTTCGCCACGGCGCAGCTCGATCACGACGCGCATGCCGTCCTTGTCGGACTCGTCACGCAGCTCGGTGATGCCTTCGAGTTTCTTCTCTTTCACCAGCTCGGCGATCTTCTCGATCAGGCGAGCCTTGTTCAGTTGGTACGGCAGCTCGGTGATGACGATCTGCTGGCGGCCGCCAACCTTGTCGATGTCCTCGACGGTGGAACGGGCGCGCATGTAGATGCGGCCACGACCGGTGCGATAGGCCTCGATGATGCCGGCGCGACCGTTGATGATCGCGGCGGTCGGGAAATCCGGGCCGGGGATGTACTGCATCAGTTCATCGACGGACAGTTCCGGGTTGTCGATGAGGGCCAGGCAACCGTCGATGACTTCGCCGAGGTTGTGCGGCGGGATGTTGGTCGCCATGCCCACGGCGATACCGCTGGAGCCGTTGACGAGCAGGTTCGGGATACGGGTCGGCATGACCGCCGGGATCATCTCGGTGCCGTCGTAGTTCGGCACCCAGTCCACGGTTTCCTTGTGCAGGTCGGCCAGCAGCTCGTGGGCCAGCTTGGTCATGCGCACTTCGGTGTATCGCATGGCCGCGGCGTTGTCGCCGTCCACCGAACCGAAGTTGCCCTGGCCATCCACCAGCAGGTAGCGCAGGGAGAACGGCTGCGCCATCCGCACGATGGTGTCGTACACGGCAGTGTCGCCGTGGGGGTGATACTTACCGATCACGTCGCCGACGACACGGGCGGATTTCTTGTACGGCTTGTTGAAGTCGTTGCCCAGCTCGCTCATCGCGAACAGCACGCGCCGGTGCACGGGCTTCAAGCCATCGCGCGCATCCGGCAGCGCCCGCCCGACGATCACGCTCATTGCGTAGTCGAGGTAGGACTGTTTCAGCTCGTCTTCGATATTGACCGGGAGGATTTCTTTGGCCAGTTCGCCCATGAGAAGCCTGATTCCTTTTTCTGGTGAAACCTCGTCACGTCCAGATGGGACGAACGAAGCTCGCCGCTGCAGGACAAATGCCGAGCAGCGACTTACGACAAATCAACGAGTTATGCCATGGATCTGCGCAGTAAAGGCCACCTCGCGAGGCAGCCTTGGAAACCGCCGGATGTTATCACAAGAGCCGCCACGCACCTATCCCCCAGATGCGCATGGTGCGTAGTTAGTTGACCGATGACAGGCTGAAAAGGGACGAGAGAAGCTCAGAGGCGCTGGGAATGGCGATTGGTGGCCGGATTTGGCTGTTTTTTCAGGCTTTGCCGGCCCCATCGCGAGCAGGCTCGCTCCCACAGGGCAACGTACGCCGTCCAATGTGGGAGCGAGCCTGCTCGCGATGGGGCCAGCTCAGGCGCCGAAGCCCTTAGTGCAACCGCTTGCGACACATCAGTTGGGCCATCTTCGCCGCATCTGGCCGCTCAACAATGCCTTTCTCCGTCACGATAGCGTCGATCAGGTCTGCCGGGGTCACGTCGAAAACCGGATTGAAGGCGTCGGCATCGGCCCCGACCCGCTTGCCGCCAACTTCCAGCAATTCGCGGCCGTCACGCTCTTCGATGGGAATGTCTTCACCGCTGGCCAGGTTCATGTCGATGGTCGAGCTCGGCGCCACCACCATGAAGCGCACACCGTGGTGCATGGCGCAGACTGCCAATTGATAGGTGCCGATCTTGTTCGCCACATCGCCATTGGCGGTGATGCGGTCGGCGCCGACGATCACCCAGGTCACACCTTTGGTCTTCATGATGTGGGCGGCAGCGGAGTCGGCGTTGAGGGTCACTGGAATGCCTTCGTTCGCCAGTTCCCACGCGGTCAACCGCGAACCCTGTAGCCATGGGCGGGTTTCGTCGGCGTAGACCCGCTCGACCATGCCTTCAAGGAATGCGCCGCGAATCACCCCGAGCGCGGTACCGAAGCCGCCGGTGGCAAGGGCGCCGGTGTTGCAGTGGGTCAGGATGGCCTGGGCGTTGCCCTGATGCTTACGAATCAGGTCGACGCCGAGCTGGGCCATGGTCAGGTTGGCCTCCCGATCGCTTTCGTGGATCGCCATGGCTTCGGCCTCCAGGGCCGCCAGTGGATCGGCATGCTCCTTGAGGCGCGCCAAGCGGTCGCGCATGCGGTCAAGCGCCCAGAACAGATTGACCGCCGTCGGCCGGGAATCAGCCAGCAAGGCGAAATCCGCTTCCAGCGCATCTTGCCAGTCACCGCCCTCGGCCAACCGCGCCCGCGCCGCCAGCACCACGCCATAGGCGGCACTGATGCCGATGGCCGGCGCGCCGCGCACTACCATCGAACGGATGGCCTCGGCCACGCCGGCCGCGCTGGTGTAGCCGATCCAGTTCTCCTCGAACGGCAAAACACGCTGATCGAGCAGATAAAGAGCGCCATCACGCCAATCGATGGCCTTCACCTTCTCCGCAGCCAACAGTCGATTGCGCATCCTTCACCCCGCACTCAGAAACAAAAGCCGCCGATTATAGCGATCCCTCCGCGAAGACGCTCGGGTATACTTCGCCTCCTTTATAACTCATGGAACCGTTCCACGATGCCCAAGCCTGCCGTTGCGCTCGACTTATTATTGCTGCCGACCTGGTTGGTGCCTGTCGAACCCGCCGGTGTCGTGCTCAAGGATCATGGCCTGGGCATTCGCGACGGTTGCATCGTGTTCATCGGGCCACGGGCCGAAGCCATGAGGTGCGACGCCGCTGAAGTCCGCGAATTGCCCGGCATGCTGCTCAGCCCAGGCCTGGTCAACGCCCACGGTCACGCGGCGATGACGCTGTTCCGCGGCCTGGCCGATGACCTGCCGCTGATGACCTGGCTCGAACAGCACATCTGGCCCGCCGAGGGCAAATGGGTCGATGAGGATTTCGTCCGCGACGGCACCGACCTGGCGATCGCCGAGCAGATCCAGGGCGGCATCACCTGCTTTTCGGACATGTACTTCTACCCCAAGGTCGCCAGCGACCGCGTCCATAACAGCGGCATCCGCGCGCAAATAGCCATTCCCATTCTCGACTTTCCGATCCCCGGCGCCGCCAACGCCGACGACGCCATTCGTCAGGGCATCGAATTATTCGGCGACCTCAAGCACCACCCGAGGATCAAAGTCGCATTCGGCCCGCATGCGCCATACACCGTGGGCGACGACAACCTGGAGAAGATCCGGGTGATCGCGGAGGAATTGGACGCGGCCATCCACATGCATGTTCACGAAACCGCCTTCGAAGTGCAGCAGGCTGTGGATAATACTGGCGAGCGGCCGATGGCCCGACTGGCGCGGCTTGGCCTGTTGGGCCCACGCTTCCAGGCGGTGCACATGACCCAGGTCAGCGACGAGGACCAGGCCCTGCTGGTAGAACACAACTGCAGCGTGATCCATTGTCCGGAGTCCAATCTGAAGCTGGCCAGCGGCTTCTGCCCGGTGGAGCGCCTGTGGCAGGCTGGCGTCAACGTCGCGGTCGGCACCGACGGTGCGGCGAGCAACAATGACCTGGACCTGCTGGGCGAAACCCGCACCGCCGCCCTGCTGGCGAAGGCCGTTGCGGGCTCGGCCACCGCCCTGGACGCCCACCGTGCGCTGCGCATGGCCACGCTCAACGGCGCCCGGGCTTTGGGCATCGAAGCGACGGTCGGTTCACTGGAAGTCGGCAAGGCCGCCGACCTGGTGGCCTTCGACCTGTCCGGGCTGGCGCAACAACCGGTCTACGACCCGGTTTCGCAGTTGATCTACGCCACGGGCCGGCATTGCGTCAAACACCTGTGGGTGGCCGGAAAACAATTGCTGGAGGAAGGTCGCCTGACTCGCATGGACGAGTCGCAACTGTCTGCCACGGCCCAGGCCTGGGGCCGGCGGGTGAGCGGCCAGGACGAATAGCACGCCCTTTGAGCCAAGGCTCGGGGTCACTGATTTTTCAAGTTTTTCGAGGATCTTCACATGAGCAACGTCGACCACGCCGAAATCGCCAAGTTCGAAGCCCTGGCCCATCGCTGGTGGGACCGCGAGAGCGAATTCAAACCGCTGCACGACATCAACCCGCTGCGGGTCAACTGGATCGACGAGCGCGTCAGCCTCGCGGGCAAGAAAGTCCTCGACGTCGGTTGTGGCGGCGGCATCCTCAGCGAAGCCATGGCCCTGCGTGGCGCCACTGTCATGGGCATCGACATGGGCGAGGCGCCGCTGGCGGTTGCGCAATTGCATCAGCTTGAGTCCGGCGTCAGCGTGGAATATCGGCAGATCACCGCCGAAGCCCTGGCCGAGGAAATGCCCGGCCAGTTCGACGTGGTCACCTGCCTGGAGATGCTCGAGCACGTGCCGGACCCTTCGTCGGTCATCCGCGCCTGCTTCCAGATGGTCAAGCCCGGCGGCCAGGTGTTCTTCTCGACGATCAACCGCAACCCGAAGGCCTACCTGTTCGCCATCATCGGCGCCGAATACATCATGAAGCTGCTGCCGCGTGGCACCCACGACTTCAAGAAATTCATCCGTCCTTCCGAGCTCGGCGCCTGGAGCCGCATGGCCGGGTTGACCGTCAAGGACATCATCGGCCTGACCTACAACCCGCTGACCAAGCACTACAAGCTGGCCGCCGACGTTGACGTCAACTACATGATCCAGACCCTGCGCGAGGAATAAGTCGATGCGTCTCAAAGCGGTTCTCTTCGACATGGACGGCACGCTGCTCGACACCGCGCCCGACTTCATCGCCATCTGCCAGGCCATGCGCGCCGACCGTGGCTTGCCGCCGATGAACACCCAGCACATCCGCGACGAAATTTCCGGCGGTGCCCGGGCGATGGTCGCGGCGACGTTCTCGATGGACCCCGAATCGCCGGGCTTCGAAGAACTGCGCCAGGAATTCCTCGACCGTTACCTCAAAGGGTGCGCGGTCCACAGTCACCTCTTCGATGGCATGGCCGAAGTGCTGGCCGACATCGAGGCGGCCAACCTTATCTGGGGCGTGGTCACCAACAAACCGGTACGTTTTGCCGAGCCGATCATGCAGCAGCTGGGCCTGGCCGAGCGCTCGAAAGTGTTGATCTGCCCCGACCATGTGAAAAACAGCAAGCCGGATCCCGAACCGTTGACCCTGGCCTGCAAGATGCTCGACCTGGATCCGGCCAGCGTGCTGTTCGTGGGTGATGACCTACGCGATATCGAGTCGGGCCGCGGCGCTGGCACCAAGACCTGTGCGGTCACTTACGGCTATATCCATCCAGACGACAATCCCAAGCACTGGGGCGCGGATGTGGTGATCGACCATCCCCTGGCCCTGCGTGAAGTGCTGGATAACGCGTTGTGCAGTTGCTGATCTGAGGCCCGCTCTTGTGGCGAGGGAGCTTGCTGTGGCGAGGGGATTTATCCCCGCTGGGGTGCGCAGCGTCCCCAAAAATATAACTGCCACCGCAGTACATCAAACCGAACCCAGAGGGGCGGTGCGACGTTTCGATAAATCCCCTCGCCACAACTGCGCACCACTGACGCATTGTTTTGTTTCGTGAGGTTTCTTTATGTTTGATTACTCCGCCCGCCCCGACCTGCTCGAAGGCCGCATCATTCTCGTCACCGGGGCCGGCCGCGGGATCGGCGCCGCTGCCGCCAAGGCTTATGCCGCCCATGGCGCCACCGTGCTGTTGCTGGGCAAGACCGAGGCCAACCTGACCCAGGTCTATGACGAAATCGAAGCGGCCGGCCATCCGCAACCAGCGGTGATTCCCTTCAACCTCGAAACTGCCCTGCCCCATCAATACGATGAGCTGGCCGCCATGATCGAGACCGAGTTCGGTCACCTCGACGGGCTGCTGCACAACGCCTCGATCATTGGTCCGCGCACGCCGCTGGAGCAGCTTTCCGGCGAGAATTTCATGCGCGTGATGCAAGTGAACGTCAACGCCATGTTCATGCTCACCAGCACGTTGTTGCCGCTGCTCAAATTGTCCAGGGATGCCTCCGTGGTGTTCACTTCCAGCAGCGTCGGACGCAAAGGCCGGGCGTATTGGGGCGCTTATGGCGTGTCCAAGTTCGCCACCGAGGGGCTGATGCAAACTCTCGCTGACGAAGTCGACACCGTAGCGCCAGTGCGTTCCAACAGCATCAATCCCGGCGCCACCCGCACCAGCATGCGGGCCCAGGCCTACCCGGGAGAAAATCCGCTCAACAATCCGACACCCGAAGAAATCATGCCGGTCTACCTGTACCTCATGGGACCTGACAGCCAGGGCGTCAATGGCCAGGCGCTCAACGCGCAGTGACAGCCATCCGCGTCGCGGCGGTTTACCGTCGCGACGCACCTTTCCTCGATGCGCCACCCAACCGAAACGCCAAGCCGTCGCCGCCCCTTGCTCGCATTACGACCACCGTCAGTCATCAACGCCTTGATTCGATAGTGGTTTTTATCAAGGTGAACTGAATGGCACGAGTTTCGCTCTAACCCTTTTAAACACGCCGTGTCCGGCGAGTAGCGAACATTGCGAAGGGTTTATGCCTGCCAGATAAAGCGGACTAAACTCAACTCAGTGTCCTTCGGGACTGATGGATCAGTACGACGCGTAGCCTAGGGCCACCTCACCCCCGCCGGTCAGGATCGATAAAGTTCAGGGGCTCACGCCATATGAAAACGCCCACACAGACCAACGCGATCGACTTTGATAGCGCCAAGTTGCAGCGCCTGGGCCTGGCCCAGCCGTCTCCACTCGTGGCGCGGCCCGTCAGCCTGTCCCAGCTGCGCCAACAACTTGGTCAACAGTTGCAGACCAGCCTGGAACCGCAACGGATCCTTGGCTTGTTCTTCCGCGAAGTGCAACGGCTGGTGCCCTTGGACGCGCTGGCGTATCAGCACAAGCCCAGCGACCTGCGTATGGAATTCGGCCAACGCGGACACCACAACCTCAGCTACAACCTCAGCCATGAGGGCGAACATCTGGGCGAGTTGGTGTTCCGCCGTAATCAGCGCTTTACCGAGTCGGAACAGAGCGATCTGGAATCGACACTGTCTTCGCTGTTTTTTCCGCTGCGCAACGCCTTGCTCTACCGCGCCGCCACCCAAAGCGCCCTACGCGATCCGCTGACCGGCACCGGCAACCGCATCGCGATGGACCAGACGCTGGAACGTGAGATCGACATGGCCCGGCGCCACATGCAGCCACTGTCGCTGTTGATGCTGGACATCGATCATTTCAAGCGGATCAACGACACCCATGGGCATGGTGTCGGCGATGAAGTGCTCAGGGCCGTCGCTGACTCGATCAAGAGCCATCTGCGCAATGTCGACATGGTGTTCCGGTTTGGCGGGGAAGAGTTCCTGATCCTGCTGGCCAACACCAGCCGGGATGCCGCGGCCATGGTCGGCGAACGGCTGCGTTATGCCGCCCAGACCCAGGATTATTTCGCCGGCGGGACAAGGATTGAACTGACCGTCAGCCTCGGCTGCGCGACATTGCTGCCGGGCGAGTCGGCCGAAAGCCTCTTGCGCCGAGCCGACAGTGCGCTGTATGTAGCCAAGCGCGAGGGCAGAAACCGATTGACGATGGCGGGCTGAAGCCCCAACTGCTCAACGCCGACACACCGCCATCGCGAGCAAGCTCGCTCCCACAAGGGATTGGCGGTGTACATAAGATCTTCACTCACCAGAAAACCACTGTGGGAGCGAGCCTGCTCGCGAAGGGGCCGGGTCTGCCAACACAAGATTAACTGCCAGACCGCCATCGCGAGCAAGCTCGCTCCCACAAGGGATTGGCGGTGTACATCAGATTTTCGATCCCCACAAAACCACTGTGGCAGCGAGCCTGCTCGCGAAGGGGCCGGGCCTGCCAACGCAAGGTTAACTGCCAGACCGTCATCGCGAGCAGGCTCGCTCCCACAAGGGATTGGCGGTGTACATCAGATTTTTGATCCCCACAAAACCTCTGTGGCAGCGAGCCTGCTCGCGAAGGGGCCGGGCCTGCCAACGCAACGTTAACTGCCAGCCCGCCATCGCGAGCAAACTCGCTCCCACAGGGGATTGGCGGTGTACATAAGATCTTCACTCACCACAAAACCACTGTGGGAGCGAGCCTGCTCGCGAAGGGGCCGGGTCTGCCAACACAAGATTAACTGCCAGACCGCCATCGCGAGCAAACTCGCTCCCACAGGGGATTGGCGGTGTACATCAGATTTTCGATCCCCACAAAACCACTGTGGGAGCGAGCTTGCTCGCGAAGGGGCCGGGCCTGCCAACACAAGGTCAACAGCCAGCCCGCCATCGCGAGCAAGCTCGCTCCCACAGGGGATTGGCGGTGTACATCAGATTTTCGATCCCCACAAAACCACTGTGGCAGCGAGCCTGCTCGCGAAGGGGCCGGGTCTGCCAACGCAAGGTTAACTGCCAGCCCGCCATCGCGAGCAAGGTCGCTCCCACAGGGGATTGGCGGTGTACATAAGATCTTCACTCACCACAAAACCACTGTGGGAGCGAGCTTGCTCGCGAAGGGGCCGGAACATTCAACACAAGGTTGACGGTTCAGACCGCTTTCGCGAGCAAGCCCGCTCCCACAGAAGGGTCAAGCTATCGGGTGTCAGCTACCCGCCAACGCCAGGCGCTCGCGGCTGGGCGGGGTCTTCTCGGCTACGCCCGATTGCTCCAGCTGCATGCATCGTTCCAGGAACAGATACATGTAGTCGTAGCTCTTGCAAACGGCCTGCCGCAACTCCACCTGCAGCGCCTTGCTCGGGTTCATGCCGGCCAGTGTGCAGATGATTTCCAGCGCTTCCCAAGGGTGGGCATCGTCATACTGCGCATGCATCTTCAGCCATTTCATGGCCCGCTTGCGGTCTTCCTCGGCGAAGGCCGATGCGTAGACGCCGTTGGAGCAGACCAGCGCCGACCATTCCCCGGTCGCGCCCTCGATGGCGTAGTTGGTCGCCGCAATCGCCACGATCAGCGAGTCCGCCGAGCTGGTGTGCCAGCACCAATGGCTCAGTGCGTGCAGCTCGGGCGGCACCTGCTGTGCCTGGAGATCCTCGAGCGTCACACCATGGGCGGCGCTCCAGTTCACCCAGTAGTCGGCGTGATTGAGTTCGACACGAATGTTGCGCATCAGCCAGCGACGCGCCATGTCCTCGCCAGGGTGGCGGGCAAAGCGGGTCTTGGTGAGATTCTGTGCCATGTATAAAGCGAACTGTTCAACGACCGGCCAACCACCAATGAGGTAGTGACGCATGGTCTTGGCGCTGAGCTTGTTGTCACGCATGCGTTGATACAGCTCGTGTTCGACAACCCGGCGCTTGCTCTCGCTGCAATCTGTAATGAGCTGCTGTGCCCATTTCGGATAGCTATTAGCGTCCATGAGCGGGCCTGTTCGGTTGAATGTGTCGATCACTGTCGGGCTCCTTTTGATTGTGATTTTTTGCGGACCAACAAGAGTTTCAGCGGAACGTGCCGGGGGCCTTGAATAACAACGGCTGGGGCCTGGCCGGCCTGCACTGCAATGTGTCACAGGTAAACATTTGTGGACGCTCGATAACATACCCCTGAGCGTAATCCACGCCAATCTCAAGCAATGCCTGTTCGATCTGTACCGTTTCTACGAACTCGGCAATCGTACGCTTACCCATGACGTGGCCGATATGATTGATCACTTCGACCATTGCCCGGTTAATCGGGTCGTCCAGCATATCCTTTACGAAACTCCCATCGATCTTCAGGAAGTCTACAGGTAAATGTTTCAAGTAAGCGAATGAAGACATTCCGGCACAAAAGTCATCCAGGGAAAAGTAACAACCCAAGCCTTTGAGTTCATTGATAAAGCGGATCGCACTGCCCAGATTGGAAATTGCACTGGTCTCGGTAATTTCAAAACAAATCATTTCTGGTGGGATGGCGTACGTCTCAAACTGTTTACGCAGGAAGTCCAGGAATGCCTGATCTCCTATAGTCGTGCCTGACAGATTAATCGCACACATTGCCAACGGACCCCGTCTTGATTCGTTCAGGCACTGACGAATGATCCTGAAAACATTCTCCACTACCCAACGGTCCAGCGAAGTCATCAGGCCATAACGTTCCGCCGCCGGGATGAAGCTGTCCGGCAGGATCATCCGGCCCGCCTCGTCATGCAGGCGCAACAGGATTTCAATGTGACCGCCGCCATGGTCACCCGGACCCAATGCGGCAATTTCCTGGGCGTAGAGACAGAAGCGATTTTCTTCCAGGGCCATATGCAGGCGCTGGACCCAGGCCATCTCGCCGAAACGCAGGGACAGTTCCGAATCGTCGGCATGGTAGACTTGGACCCGGTTGCGCCCTTTTTCCTTGGCCATGTAGCACGCCATGTCCGCGGCCCGCAGGGACGCCTCCAGCGTGGTCGGACTCTGGGCGATGTGCACGAGGCCAATGCTAACGGTGGTCACGAATGGCCGGCCTTTCCATACAAAATGCAGGTTCTGTACGGTCTGGCGCAGACCTTCGGCAATTTTTTCCGCCGCGTCCGGCGAACAGTTTTCCAACAAGATGCCGAACTCATCCCCGCCCAGCCGGGCCAATGTATCGTTTTCCCGCAACCCCGATTGCAGCAGCGCGCAAATATGGCGCAGCAACTCGTCACCCGCGGCATGACCGCACGTGTCGTTGACCAGCTTGAACTGATCCAGGTCGAGAAACATCAAGGCGTGGCGGCCCACTTGACGAGTCAGGTTATGCAGGGCCTGTTCGAGGCGGTATTCGAATTCGCGACGGTTCGCCAGACCGGTCAATGCATCGTGCGTGGCCTGCCAGGACAGGTTGGCGATGTACTGCCGCTCCTGGGTCATGTCGTGCAATACCAGCACCGCGCCGCTGACCTTGCCCGCGTGGCGGATCGGCGCACCGACCAGCGTGACCGACACGGTGCTGCCGTCCAGCCTCTGGATCAGCTTGGAATGCTCGCTGCCGCCGCCAAGCCGCCCGCTGAGGATATGCTCGATCAATGTCAGCCCCTCGGTCTGGGCATTGTCATCGAGCAGATTGAATAGCGCCGCCAGGGGCAGCCCCGCCGCATGCTCGGCTTTCCAGTGCGTCATCGCTTCGGCCGCGGGGTTCATGTAGGCAATGGCGCCTTCAACGTCGGTGGTGATCACCCCGTCGCCGATCGATTGCAGGGTGATCTGCGCCCGCTCCTTCTCTAACTGCAGCGCGTTGGCGAAGACTTGTCGCTGGGCCAGCAATTTATGCGTGCGCAACAGCGCCAGCACGATCAGCCCCAGGGCCGTGGCGAAGTTGGTCACGAGCAACAGGCGCAGGATGAACCGCGACCCCTCGCCCAGCGCATCGCTGAAAGCCTTGGCGGCCGGCGTCACCGAATCGTTGATCGCGAAAATCTGCGCTTTCCAGCCTCGCACGTCGTTTTCCGTCGCCTCCCCCGCCGTGATACTGCGATGCATTTGTCGCGCGACATTATCCAGCTCGGTGAGGTAGCCATCGCCCACTGTCCAGAGGTCGATGGCTTCTTCCAGATAACTGAAGTGGCGGAAGTTGAGGTACAGCCAGATCAGGCTGGAAACGTCGTCCGGATGATTCCCGCCCTGGAGGATCCCGGCCCGCGCCGCTTCCAGGTCCGGCGGTTGGCGATCGAGGGCCACGCGAAGGTCATGGCCGCCCTCAGGCACGGCGATGGCCTGTTGGTATTTGCGGAAAATCGATTCGTCACGGCTGTCGGCATACAGGTTGAGGTAATAAATGGCGTCTTTCTGGCCCTTGGACCAAAGACTTTCCCCCGCCACATATCCGCGTACCGCAGACAAGACATACAGGCTGACGCCGCCAAGCAATGCTTGAAATAGCACAACGGCAATAAAGGGCCAGACAATGCCCAACAATCGTGGCGTTCCGAGAGTCCGCTTTTGCTTCATGAGGTCCCTTGCACAAGCATTGCCAATGAGCACCCGCGAGAATTCCGCTCCAGATTCCACAGCCTAGGCTAGTTTTCGATCCTTCGAACGAATGGATCCCGGGATCGCTTGGCTTGGGGTGGAGATTCGGACGAATCGGGGGCTCTGGCTGATTTTTTTCCGATACTAAGCACAGAAAAGCAAAGGAAACTCAAGGTCGCTGTATTTGTTGCAAGTGACCATAGAGTCGAGCGTACAAACCACCCTCGGCAATCAGTTGCAGATGGTCGCCGTCTTCGGCGATTTGCCCGCCGTCGAATACCAACACCCGGTCGGCCTGTTTCACCGCCGATAACCGGTGGGCGATGATCAAGGTGGTGCGCCCGTGCAGGAACTTCGCCAATGCCTGGTGCAGGTTATATTCAGTGGCGGCGTCCAGCGCCGATGTGGCTTCATCGAGAATCACCACCCGGGGATCGGCCAGGACCATGCGCGCAATCGCCAGTCGCTGACGCTGCCCGCCCGACAACCTCACCCCGGATCGACCCACGACACTCTCCAGCCCCATGGGCAGCGCCCGCACTGTCGATTCGAGCTGGGCGATCGCCAGTGCTCGCCAGCAATCCTCATCGCTGCAGTCGCGACCCATGGACAAATTGGCCCGCACCGTGTCGTTGAACAGCGCCGGGTGCTGAAGCACCACCGCGACATTTTCCCGGATGGTTTCCAGGCCAATTTCCTGTTGGCTCGCGCCCCCGAACCGAATACTGCCGGCCTGTGGCGTATAGAGCCCCAACAGCAGTTGCACCAGGGTGCTTTTTCCGCCACCGCTGGCCCCGACGATTGCGACCTTTTCCCCCGGCGAGATGGACAGGTTCATCTGATCGAGCACCCGCTCCTCGCCGTAGCCAAAACTGAGCCCCTGGATGTCGATGCCTACCGTGTCCCGCCCTTTAAATGGGTCGACGCCACCGTCGTACTGAGGCTCATCGGCGCGGGCCAGCAATTCGTTGATGCGATTCAAGGCGCCGGACGCCGCGTAATAGGCGTATTGCAGGTTCAGCAGTTGCTCGACTGGGCCGATCATGAACCACAAGTAGCTGAACACCGCGAGCATCTGGCCCACGGACAGGTCCGAAAATAACACGGTGAGCATGGCCGCGGCGCGGAAAATGTCGATGCCGAACTGAAACAGCAGGCCACTGGCACGGTTCGAGGCGTCGGTTTTCCATTGTGAATTCACCGCGTAGTCCCGGACATCCCGGGCACGCATCGCCAATCGTCCGAGGAAAAATCCCTGGCGGTTACCGGCGCGTACTTCCTGGATGGCATCCAGGGTTTCTGTCAGCGCCTGGGTGAAACGCGAGGTGCTGTCGTTTTCCAGCTTCTTCAGGTGCTTGACCCGCTTGCCTAGCTGCACCGTGGCGTAGATCACCAATGGATTGAACAACAGGATCAGCAGCGCCAGCTTCCAGTGCATCCACATCAGGATCCCGGCGGTGCCCACCAGGGTCAGCATGGCCACCAGGAACCGGCTAAGGGTTTCGCCGACGAACTTGTCGAGAGTGTCCAGGTCGGTGACCAGATGGGTGGTCACGGTGCCGCTGCCCAGGCTTTCGTATTCGCCGAGGGAAATGCGCTTGAGGCGTTCAATCAGCCGGATACGGATGCGATAGACGATATCCTTGGCCAGGCTGGCGAATAAACGGGCCTGCAAGACGTTGAACAGCAATGCGCCGCAACGCAGTGCCAACGTCACGAGCAGCATCAACCCAATGTAGCCGGCCGCACTCTGCCAGGCCGCCGGCAGCGCATGATTCATGACCTTCAATGCCGCGTCGCCGTGACCCAGCAGGACTTCGTCCACCAGTAACGGCAGCAACAACGGGATGGGTACGCTGCACAGCGTCGCCAGCACGGCAACGCCGTTGGCGATCCACAGGGCTTTCTTGTGCTTGAGGGCCAGGCGACGGATTTCCGCCCAGCTCAACCGATCGATGCGCCGCGTGGCGGATACGCCATCACCGGGCAGGTCAGGCACAGGCCGCGCGCTCCAACCAGCGGCCCAGCAGCGGGGCCAACTGATCCAAAGGTTGGTAGCCGTTGGTCAGCAAGGCCAATTGGCCGTCCCGTTCGGCCAGCAGCGTGGGGAATCCGGCGATGCCCAGGTCTTGTACCCAAGTGAAGTCAGCGGCCGTGGCGGCATGCTGATCGGCGCGATCGAAGGCGGCGGCAAACTCGATGCGAGGCAGCCCGGCCTGCTCCGCCAGTTCCACCAGGACGCTGGCGTGGGTCACGTCGCGACCCTGTGCATAAAAAGCCTGCTGGATCAGCTTCATCAGCGTCCAGGCCATGTCCGGCGCCAGGCTGCGGGCCGTCACCAGCGCGCGGCAAGCGGGCTCGGTGTCGTAGACAAAACCGTCCGGTAGCGCACCCTCGAGCTTGAACGGCTGGCCGGTGGCCTGGGTGACCGCCTGCCAGTGTTCCAAGATGTAGCGCCGAGTCGTCGGCTCCAAGGCCGAACCGCTGCCAGTGCGCAAGCCGCCCACCACCAGGTGCAATTCCACGCCCGCGGCCTGCGCCTGCTCGGCCAACGCCTCGGCCACCGGCGCGAAGCCCCAGCACCAGGAACACATCGGGTCCATCACATACAGCAGGCGCGACGCCATGGCTCAAGCCTCGGAAGGTGTTTGCTTGTAGTTGTAGCCGATCGGGTGCGGCATGTTGCGGGCCTTGGCCAGTTCGATCTGCTTTTGCCGGTCGATGGCGCTGCGGCGGGTCTTCTCGCTCAGCTTGTCCCAGCAGTGCGGGCAACTGATCCCGGGCACGTAGTGCTCGGAGGCGCGATCTTCAACGCTCACCGGCGTACGGCATGCATGACATTGATCGTAGTCGCCTTCGCTGAGATCGTGGCGCACGGTCACGCGGTTATCGAATACAAAGCAGTCGCCGCGCCATTTGGTTTCTTCCTGGGGCACCTCTTCAAGGTATTTCAGGATGCCGCCCTTGAGGTGATAGACCTCGTCGAAACCTTGGCCAAGCATATAGCTCGACGCTTTTTCACAACGAATGCCACCGGTGCAGAACATCGCCACTTTCTTGTGCCGGGTTGGGTCGAAGTGGGCTTTGATGTAGTCGGGGAATTCTCGGAAGCTGGTGGTCTTGGGATCGATGGCGCCTTCGAAGGTGCCGATGGCCACTTCGTAGTCATTGCGCGTGTCGATCAGCAGGACCTCCGGATCGCTGATCAAGGCGTTCCAGTCTTGCGGCTCGACATAGGTGCCAACCTGCTTGTTCGGGTCCACGCCGTCGACGCCGAGGGTGACGATTTCTTTCTTGAGCTTGACCTTGGTGCGGTAGAACGGCTGCTCGTCGCAGTACGACTCCTTGTGGTCGATATCATCCATGCGCGGGTCGTTCTTGAGCCAGGCCATCAATCCGTCAATCCCTTCGCGGGTGCCGGAAACGGTGCCGTTGATGCCTTCTTCGGCGATCAACAACGTGCCTTTGATGCCGTTGTCGAGCATCGCCTTGAGCAGGGGCTCGCGCAGCTCGACGTAATCTTTCAGGGTGACGAACTTATACAGTGCCGCCACGACAATGGGTGGTGTCATGGGTATTTCTCCAGGTGGCTACCCTCGCAAAGGGTGAACCGGATGCGAAAAAAAACGCGCCGGGTAAGCGGCGCGGTGCGGATTCTAGCAAAAACATATGTATTGCAGGGCTGCAATTGCAAGGCCGGACACTGCCCTGTGGCGAGGGGATTTATTCCCGCTCGGCTGCGAAGCAGGCGCCAGGCTTCCTTCCGGATGGGCCTGCTTCGCAGGCCAGCGGGGATGAATCCCCTCGCCACAACAAGCTACTTCACCCATGACAATCAGTGCTTGCTGCCTCCGGCACAGGTCGGCGAAGCCGGGGCCGCGTCGATCTCGGCCCATTCTTGCGGCGTGTAGGTGTGCAGCGCCAGTGCATGGAATTCGCCCATCAATTCGCCCAGCGTGCCGTAGACCATCTGGTGACGCTTGACCCGATTGAGCCCCTCGAACTGTCGGCTGACCACGACCGCCTTGAAGTGGGTCTGCAACCCACGGCTGTGCATGTGGCTTTCGTCCAGCACTTGCAAGTGCTCGGGCTGCAGAAGCCCAAGGGTCGATTCAATGCGTTGTTGCATGCTCATGCCAGGGCTCCGCTTATGGCTTTTTCTTGGCCGGGGCAGCGGCTTTCGGCTCGAGCTCGGCGGTCATGTCCGCCAGCAGCTTGTTGACCACCGGCACCGCGCTTTCCAGCTTGGCCTGGGTCAGTTGCGCCGATTGCTGGGTCAGCTGTGGCATTTTTTCCAGGACTTTCTTGCCCAGGGGAGACTGATAGAAGGACACCAGTTCCTTGAGCTCCGATTCGCTGAAGTTGCTGGTGTAGAGCTTGACCATGTCCGGCTTGAGCTTGTTCCAGCCGATGGCCTGGTCCAGCGCGGCATTGGCCTTGGCCTGGTAGGTCTCCAGCGTGGCCTTTTTCGACTCGGGAGCTTTGGTCTGCTCGAAGCGCTGGGCAAACATCTGCTGTACTTGCATGTAGACGGGGGTACCCAGCTTGTCGGCATGCGCCAGGGTCAGGAACGCTTCGGCACTGGCGTTGTGGCTGGCGGTATCGGCGAAGACAGGGCCGCTGGCACACACCAGAGCAACGGCGGTACAGATGGCACGAAGACGGGTCATCGAGTTTCCTTTTCTAACAGGCGAGGTAAAACCCCAAGGGCGACCATTCTGCGCCTAATAAACGCCGGGGCTCAACCCCGACCCTTGGCGGGGCCGATTGACGGACAGAACCGCGCGCTCCTAGATTGAGGGGTGATTGAGGGAACCGCTGGCGCCCACCAGGGCCTAAACTGCGCATTCAGACCTACAGGAGTTTGACCCGATGAGCCGTATTGAAACCGACAGCCTTGGCCAGGTTGAAGTCCCGGATGAAGCCTATTGGGGCGCACAGACACAGCGCTCCATGATCAACTTTGCCATCGGCAACGAACGCATGCCGCTGTCGGTGTTGCACGCTTTGGCGCTGGTCAAAAAAGCCGCCGCGCGGGTCAACGACCGCAACGGTGACCTGCCCGCCGACATCGCCCGCCTGATCGAGCAGGCCGCCGACGAGGTGCTGGCCGGCCAGCATGACGACCAGTTTCCTCTGGTGGTCTGGCAGACCGGCAGCGGGACCCAGAGCAACATGAACGTCAACGAGGTCATCGCCGGGCGCGCCAATGAGCTGGCGGGCAACCCGCGAGGCGGCAAGAGCCCGGTTCACCCCAACGACCACGTCAACCGTTCCCAGAGTTCCAACGACTGCTTCCCCACCGCGATGCACATCGCCGCCGCCCAAGCCGTCTACCAGCAATTGCTGCCGGCCATCAGCGAGTTGTCGGGTGGTCTCGCGGAACTGGCGGCGCGCCATATGAAGCTGGTCAAGACCGGCCGTACCCACATGATGGACGCCACGCCGATCACGTTCGGCCAGGAACTGTCCGCGTTCATCGCCCAACTCGATTATGCCGAACGAGCGATCCGCGCCGCCTTGCCGGCCGTCTGCGAGCTGGCCCAGGGCGGCACGGCGGTGGGCACAGGGCTCAATTCCCCCCATGGTTTTGGCGAAGCGATTGCCGCTGAGTTGGCGGCGTTGTCCGGCTTGCCCTTCGTTACCGCGCCGAACAAGTTCGCTGCGCTGGCGGGCCATGAGCCGCTGACCACATTGTCCGGCGCGCTGAAGACCCTGGCCGTGACCCTGATGAAAATCGCCAACGACCTTCGCCTGCTGGGTTCCGGGCCGCGAGCGGGGTTTGCCGAGGTGAAATTGCCGGCCAACGAGCCGGGCAGTTCCATCATGCCTGGCAAGGTCAACCCGACCCAGTGCGAAGCCTTGTCGATGCTCGCCTGCCAAGTCCTGGGCAACGACGTGGCCATCGGTTTCGCCGCCAGCCAGGGTCACTTGCAGCTGAACGTGTTCAAGCCGGTGATCATCCACAACCTGCTGCAATCGATCCGCCTGCTGGCCGATGGCTGCAGCAACTTCCAACAGCATTGCATCGCCGGCCTCGAACCGGATGCCGAGCAGATGGCGGCGCACCTGGAACGCGGATTGATGCTGGTGACGGCGCTGAACCCGCACATCGGCTACGACAAGTCGGCGGAAATCGCCAAGAAAGCCTACAGCGAGGGGCTGACCCTGCGGGAGGCCGCGTTGCAGCTGGGGTACCTGACCGATGAGGAGTTCGAGGCCTGGGTCCGGCCGGAGAACATGCTGGAGGCCGGTGGGCAGGGTTGAGTTTGTTGTCCTGAAGGCCGCCATCGCGAGCAGGCTCGCTCCCACAGGGGCCGGTGTGGGCCTTGATGTCGAGTCCACAGACGAACCCATGTGGGAGCGAGCCTGCTCGCGATGGCGCCAGCAGGCTCGACATCACCATACCTGACACCCACCTACGCTCCCTCAGCGATCTAGCGACCCACCGCCAAACGCTCGCGCCGGGCCCTGAGCCCGGCGATGAGCGATGGTCCCAACGCCACCAGCGCGGACCCCAGCACGACCAACACCGCCCCGCCATACCCCAAAACGTTGATCTGTTCGGCATGGACATACTCGGGCCACCACCAGGCGGCCATCGCCACGGCGGCGAACGTCACCAGCGGCGTGATCGCCAGGGTCGCGCTGACCCGCGAGGCTTCCCAATGGGCCAGCGCCTCGGCAAACGCACCATAAGCAATCAACGTGTTGAGGCAGCAGGCGAGCAACAGCCAGCCCTGCAATGGGGTCAGTTGCAACGCCTCCAGCGGATGAACCCAAGGCGTGAGCAACAACGCGCAGAACAGGTAGATCACCATCATCACTTGCAATGAATTCCAGACCGTCAGCAGTTGCTTCTGGCCCAAGGCATAAAACGTCCAGACCGTCGACGCAGACAGCACCAGCAAGACCCCGGCGGTGTAGTCGCTCAACGACGTCAGCAACTCGGTCAGACGCTGGTTGAAGAACAGCGCAAAACCAATCAGCAACACCAGCAGGCCAATGCCCTGCCCCACGCTGAAACGCTCCTTGAATACAAACAGACTGGCGACCAGCAGCATGATCGGACCCATCTGCACCACCAGTTGCGCCGTACCGGGACTCAAGCGGTTCAGGCCCATCAGGTACAGGACGTAGTTACCCACCAGCCCCAACACCGCCATCACCACCAGCCAGCCGCCACGCGGGCCAAGCACCTTGCGGCTGGGCAGGCGCCGTGTCGCCGCCAGGTAAACGAAGAGCAACCCGCCGGACACCGTCAGCCGAAACCAGGTCACCGTCACCGGATCCATCACTTGCAGCACTTGCTTGAGCTTGATCGGCAGGATTCCCCACAACAGGGCGGTCAACAAAGCCAGAAGAAGCCCGTAGACCCAGCGACCGGACGATATGTGCATGCAACCCTCGAAGCCCTCGATATGAACGCCCATTCTAGGCTCGGATCGATCGGTGGCACAGGCACAATCGGGCATTTGGCGCCGACGCAATTGTACGGGTCGCTAGCCGTCGATCGGCTGGACAGGCGCAAACCTGCGACACCACATATGCTCAATTGAGACAACCACGCAGCCCCCATGGAGACCCGAAATGCCAGGAACGCGCGCAAACGATACAGACGCCCCCAAGACAGTATTCCGCAGTGACCGGATCTGCCGGGTAAATGGCGAATTTTATTTCAATACGCGCGAAGGCACCCAGGAAGGTCCGTTCGAAACTCGTGAGGCGGCGGAGCAGGAGATTGCGGCATACATCCAACGGATGCAGAAGTTGCCCAAGGTGGCTGAACAGTTTGCAGCTCCCGTGGCGAGGGAGCTTGCTCCCGCTGGGCCGCAAAGCGGCCCTTCTATGGTTCATACCCAGTAAAAAGGGGCAACTGCTTCGCAGCCGAGTGGGAGCAAGCTCCCTCCCCACGAAGCTCCTGAGGCGGCGCTTATCGCACCGTCTCGAACAACCCCGTCGCCCCCATCCCGCCGCCCACGCACATGGTCACGACGCCATAGCGCAGGTTGCGCCGTTGCAACTCCCGCACCAGATGCCCCACTTGCCGCGAGCCGGTCATGCCGAACGGGTGACCGATGGAAATCGAGCCGCCGTTGACGTTGTATTTCTCGTTATCGATTTCCAACCGGTTGCGACTGTAGAGGCATTGGGAGGCAAACGCTTCGTTGAGCTCCCAAAGGTCGATGTCGCCAATCTGTAGCCCCTTGGCCTTGAGCAACCTGGGCACCGAGAACACCGGGCCGATGCCCATCTCGTCCGGCTCGCAACCGGCGACGGTAAAGCCGCGGAAAAACGCCTTGGGTTTGAGCCCCAGGGCCACGGCTTTTTCCAGGCTCATTACCAGCGTCATCGAGGCGCCATCGGACAGTTGGGAAGAGTTGCCCGCCGTCACCGAACCGTCCTCGGCAAACACCGGCTTCAAGCCGGCCAGGCTTTCGTAGGTGGTATCGGGGCGGTTGCAGTCATCGCGGTCAACCACACCGCCCAGAATCTGAACCGCGCCGGTGCTCTTGTCCTCGACCCGGTACTTGACCGTCATCGGCACGATTTCATCGTTGAACAGCCCTTCGGCCTGGGCCCGGGCCGTGCGCTGCTGGCTCTGCAAGGCGTAGCGGTCCTGCTCCTCGCGGCTCACCTGATAACGGCGCGCGACGACCTCGGCAGTCTGACCCATGGGAAAGTAGATTCCCGGCACCTGTTCCTTGAGCAATGGATTGATCAAGTTGTCGGTGTTGACGCTCTTCATCGTCAGGCTGATGGATTCGACGCCGCCGGCGACGATGATCTCGCTGCAACCCGAGGCGATCTGGTTGGCGGCAATCGCGATGGCTTGCAGGCCCGAGGAGCAGAAACGGTTGAGGGTCATCCCGGCGGTGCCGATGCCCAGTTGCGAGAGCACCGCCACGTTACGCCCGATGTTGAAGCCTTGGGCGCCTTCGTTGGAACCGGCGCCGACGATGCAATCCTCGACACTGGCCGGGTCGATGTCGTTACGCGCCAGCAACGCATTGACGCAATGCGCCGCCATGTCGTCCGGACGGGTCATGTTGAACTTGCCGCGAAAGGACTTGGCCAATCCGGTCCGTACGCTGTCGACGATCACCACTTCACGCATGGCGGCACCTCATTGTTGTTATCGGTTAAGAGTGGATTCGAGGATAAATCCACCGCATAACCGAACGCGACAATCATTCACCTCGCGTATGCGTGCCCATCGTGCTAGCTCTTTTTCCGTGCTTGCCTGGCGGAACGCTCGAACGCGGCCTCCAGCGCGTCATTGAGCGTGCGCAACACCTTGACCCGGGCCCAGCGCTTGTCATTGGCCTCCACCAGCGTCCAGGGCGCGATCTCGGTGCTGGTGCGATCGACCATGTCGCAGACCGCCGAGCGATAGGCGTCCCACTTGTCCCGGTTGCGCCAGTCGTCCTCGGTGATCTTGAAGCGCTTGAAGGGGATTTCCTCCCGCTCCTGGAAGCGCTCCAGCTGCGTTTCCTTGTCGATCGCCAGCCAGAACTTCACCACCACCACGCCGGCATCGGCCAACTGTTCCTCGAAATCGTTGATCTCACCGTAGGCTCGCAGCCAGTCGGCACGGCTGCAAAAGCCTTCGACCCGCTCCACCAACACCCGTCCGTACCATGAGCGATCGAACATGGTGAACTTGCCCCGGGCCGGAATATGTCGCCAGAACCGCCACATGTAGGGGTGGGCACGTTCTTCCTCGGTGGGCGCGGCAATCGGCACGATGCTGTACTGGCGCGGATCGAGCGCCGCCGCGACCCGGCGGATGGCACCGCCCTTGCCCGCCGCGTCGTTGCCTTCGAACACGGCCACCAGGGCATGCCGGCGCATGCGCTTGTCGCGCAGCAGGCCGGCGAAGCGGGCCTGCTCGGTGATCAACTGTTCTTCGTAGTCGGCCTTGTCCAGACGTAGCGTCATGTCCAGGCTATCGATCAAGGTCACCTGGTCATCCAGCGCTGGCAACGGCGCCACGTTGACCTTGGCCGCCTTGACCTTCGGCCGATCCAGGGCCTGGCGCAAGCCTTCGAGCAAGATGCGTCCGACCGCAAGGCTGCGGTAACAGGCATCCACCCCTTCGATCACATGCCACGGCGCGTAATCGCGACTGGTGCGGCGCAGCACGCGCTCGCCGTACTTGACGAACTTGTCGTAGGTCTTCGACTGCTGCCAGTCCAGCGGGCTGATGCGCCAGCTGTGCAGCGGATCGTCCTTGAGGCTTTTGAGGCGGGCCTTCATCTGTTTCTTGGACAGGTGAAACCAGAACTTGAAGATCAGCGCGCCCTCATCGCAGAGCATTTTCTCCAGGCGTTCGGCACCGTTGATCCCCTGGTCGAGCCGCGGGTCCTTGAACTCGCCGTGGACCCGCCCTTGCAGCATCTGGCTGTACCAGTTACCGAAAAAAATCCCCATGCGCCCCTTGGCCGGCAGCATCCGCCAATAGCGCCAGGCCGGCGGCCGCGCCAGCTCCTCGTCAGTCTGCTGGTCGAAGGTGCGGACCTCGATCAATCGCGGATCCATCCACTCGTTGAGCAACTTCACCGTCTCGCCCTTACCCGCGCCTTCGATGCCGTTGATCAGTACGATGACCGGGAAACGCCCCTGCTGGTGCAGCTCGTATTGCGCTTCGAGCAACGCTTCGCGCAGTGCCGGGACTTCAGCCTCATAGGTTTCTTTATCAACGACGTGACCGATTTCGGCGGACTCGAACATGGGCAGCTCCTTCAAGGAATGGGGCAAGACTAGCGGATTGGATGCGCGCCTGCGCAGCAGATTCCTTCCGGATGCGGGCACCCTTGCCTTGGATCAAGCAACGCCTTGCCGATCGGCTAGAATGGCGCCTTCATTTTCGCCGAGCCCGTCATGACGCCCATTCAACACCACGCCCAACTCGACTGGGACGACCAGGGTCGCCCCCGCTCCCGGGTGTTCAACGATGTTTATTTCTCGGACCAGTCGGGCCTGGAAGAAACCCGCTACGTGTTCTTGCAACAGAACAACCTCGCCGAGCGTTTCGCCGGGCTGGCGGAGGGCGGGCGGCTGGTGATCGGTGAAACCGGGTTTGGTACCGGGTTGAATTTCCTCTGCGCCTGGCAGTTGTTCGAGCAATGCGCACCGGCCGGGGCACGGCTGCATTTTGTCAGCGTCGAGAAGTTTCCCCTGAGCCCCGAGGACCTGCGTCGGGCCCTGGCCTTGTGGCCCGCGCTCAAGGTCCAGGCCGATCAATTGCTCGGGCAGTACGTGGCGATTCACCCAGGTTTCCAGCGCCTGACCCTGGCGAGCGGCCGGGTCACCCTGACGTTGTTGATTGGCGATGCCCTGGAGCAATTGCCGCAACTGGATGGGCGGATCGACGCCTGGTTCCTCGACGGTTTCGCCCCGGCGAAAAACCCCGAGATGTGGAGCGCCGAGCTGTTCGCCGAGCTGGCGCGACTGGCCGCGCCGGGGGCTACCCTCAGCACCTTCACCAGCACCGGCTGGGTGCGGCGCCGGTTGAACGCGGCGGGTTTCAAGATGAAGCGCACGCCAGGCATCGGCCATAAATGGGAGATTCTTCGCGGCGTGTTCCTCGGTTGGCCGGAGCAGACGCCGTCACCCGCGCCGATCAAGCCCTGGTACGCCCGGCCCGCCCCGCATACCGGCGAGCGGCGGGCCTTGGTCATCGGCGGCGGACTGGCCGGTTGCGCCAGCGCGGCCAGCCTCGCGGCCCGTGGCTGGCACGTGACCTTGCTGGAGCGTCACGCTGGGTTGGCCGAGGAAGCGTCCGGCAATCCCCAGGGCGTGCTGTACCTCAAGCTGTCGGCCCACGGCACGGCGCTGTCGCAGATGATCCTCAGCGGTTTCGGCTACACGCGGCGCGTGCTCGAACACCTGCAGCGCAGCCTCGACTGGGACGGCTGCGGTGTCCTGCAATTGGCCTTCGATGCCAAGGAAGCCGAGCGCCAGGCGCGCTTGGCCGAGGCCTTTGCGGGCAGTCTGTTGAAGGTGCTTGATCGCGATGAGGCCGAGGCGCAAGCCGGCATTGGTTTGCCCAGCGGGGGCCTGTTTTATCCCGAGGGCGGCTGGGTGCATCCGCCAGCGCTGTGTCGCTGGCAGGCTTCGAACCCGGCGATTACCTTGCAGCCACACCATGAAGTGTTGGAACTGCGGCGTGTCGACGGCCAATGGCAGGCCTGGGACGGCGAACGCTGCGTGGCCAGCGCACCGGTGGCGATCCTCGCCAGCGCGGCCGAGATCAAACGTTTCGAGCCTGCCGCCGAGCTGCCCCTCAAGCGCATTCGCGGGCAGATCACTCGCCTGCCGCAAACCACCCGCAGCCAGCGCCTGGCAACGGTCGTCTGTGCCGAAGGCTACGTGGCGCCCCCGCGAATGGGCGAGCACACGTTGGGCGCCAGTTTCGATTTCCACAGCGACGACCTGACCCCCACCGCCGCCGAGCATGCCGGTAACCTTAAGATGCTCGAAGATATTTCTGTGGACCTGGTAGACCGGCTCAACGCCAAAGCGCTGGACCCAGCGCAACTGGAAGGCCGCGCGGCGTTTCGCTGTACCAGCCCGGACTACCTGCCAATCGTCGGGCCACTGGCCGATCACTCTGCCTTCATCGAGGCGTATTCGGTTCTGGCCAAGGACGCCCGTCAAGTGCCCGACGCCCCCTGCCCCTGGCTCGACGGCCTGTACGTCAACAGCGGCCACGGCTCCCGAGGCCTGATCACCGCGCCGCTGTCGGGCGAGCTGATCGCCGCGTGGCTGGAGAACGAATCGCTGCCCCTGCCGCGAAGCGTGGCCGAGGCCTGTCATCCCAACCGATTTGCGTTACGGGCGTTGATTCGGGGCAAGGCCTGACGGACTTTGACGATTCGCCACATTCTCCTGTGGGAGCGAGCCTGCTCGCGAAAGCGGTGGTTCAACCGGCTTAGAAGTTGGCTGAACCACCGCCTTCGCGAGCAGGCTCGCTCCCACAAGGTCTAGTTTTTCCTGGACAAATGTCGCAATACCCACAGCCTCCATCCGTCGGCTTATAACGCATCGATATAAAACTCACAGCCATCCCTCCGGTCAGTTTCAGAGTACCCGCCCTTTTGGCGTGTATGGCTTGACCCCTCCCCAACGGAAAAACCGGTAAGGACTTATGTGCGGATTAGCTGGTGAGTTACGTTTCGATCAACACCCTGCGGACCTTGCGGCCGTAGAGCGCATCACCCATCACTTGGCCCCTCGCGGCCCCGACGCGTGGGGCTTTCATAGCCAGGGCCCAATTGCCCTTGGCCATCGACGCCTGAAAATCATGGACCTGTCCGACGGCTCGGCCCAGCCGATGATCGACAATCAACTGGGCCTGTCACTGGCGTTCAACGGCGCGATCTACAACTACCCGGAATTGCGGGCCGAACTCGAAGGCCTGGGCTACGCCTTTCATTCGGGCGGCGACACCGAAGTGCTGCTCAAGGGCTATCACGCCTGGGGCGAAGCTCTGCTGCCCAAGCTCAACGGCATGTTCGCCTTCGCCATCTGGGAGCGCGACGCCAAGCGGCTGTTCATCGCCCGTGACCGTCTCGGCGTGAAGCCGCTGTACCTGTCTCGCACCGGCCAGCGCCTGCGCTTCGCCTCGGCATTGCCGGCATTGCTCAAGGGCGGCGACATCAACCCTGTGCTCGACCCGGTCGCGCTGAATCACTACCTCAATTTCCACGCGGTCGTCCCGGCGCCTCGCACCTTGCTGGCTGGCATCGAGAAGTTGCCCCCGGCCACTTGGATGCGCGTCGAGGCGGATGGCAGCACCGAGCAGAAAACCTGGTGGACGCTGCCCTACGGCCCCCGGCCCGACGAGCAGAACCTCAAACTGGAAGACTGGATCGAGCGCGTACTGGACAGCACCCGCGAAGCGGTCGCCATCCGCCAGCGCGCCGCCGTCGATGTCGGCGTGCTGCTGTCGGGCGGCGTGGACTCGAGCATGCTCGTGGGCCTGCTGCGCGAAGTCGGCGTTGACGACCTGTCCACCTTCTCCATCGGCTTCCAGGACGCCGGCGGTGAGCGCGGCGACGAGTTTCAATATTCAGACCTGATCGCCAAGCACTACGGCACCCGCCACCATCAGTTGCGCATCGACGAAAAAGAAATCATTGAACAGTTGCCCGCCGCGTTCCGCGCCATGAGTGAACCGATGGTGAGCCACGACTGCATCGCCTTCTACCTGCTCTCGCGGGAAGTGGCCAAGCACTGCAAAGTGGTTCAGAGCGGCCAGGGCGCCGATGAGTTGTTCGCCGGTTACCATTGGTATCCGCAGGTGGATGGCGCCAGCGACCCGTATGCGGCCTATCGCGCGGCGTTTTTCGACCGCACTTACGAGGAGTATGCCGCCACCGTTCAACCCAAATGGCTGACGGCCAACGATGCCGCCGGAGACTTCGTCAAGGAGCACTTCGCCCAGCCGGGCGCCGATGCCGCCGTCGACAAGGCCTTGCGCCTGGACAGCACGGTGATGCTGGTGGACGACCCGGTCAAGCGCGTCGACAACATGACCATGGCCTGGGGCCTGGAAGCACGCACACCGTTCCTCGACTACCGTCTGGTGGAGCTTTCCGCTCGGGTGCCGGCCAAATTCAAGCTCCCCGAGGGCGGCAAGCACGTGCTCAAGGAAGCGGCACGCCGGGTGATCCCGAGCGAGGTCATCGACCGCAAGAAAGGCTATTTCCCGGTGCCGGGCCTCAAGCACCTTGAAGGCAACACCCTGGCCTGGGTCCGTGAACTGCTGCTGGATCCGAGCCAGGATCGCGGCCTGTTCAACCCGACCATGCTTGATCGCCTGCTGACCGACCCCAACGGCCAGCTGACGCCGTTGCGCGGTTCGCGGCTGTGGCAATTGGCAGCGCTGAACCTGTGGCTCAGCGAGCAAGGAATCTGACCGATGAAACCCCATTCCACCCTCCACAACCAACGACTCTTGCGCGGCCAACCGCCGTCCTACGAACGCTTGCAGGCACGCCTGGCCGAAGACGGCAGCGAACTCAATGCCGCCCCCATCGCCGTGCATTGCGGCTGGGGCCGGCTGCTGATCGGCCATACGTTCCCGGACCCGGCGACCCTGGCCCAGGAACTGCTCAACGAACAACCCGGCGAACGGGACATCGCCCTGTACGTCGCCGCGCCCCAGCAAGTGCTGGGGCTGGAGCCGGCGCACCTGTTTCTCGATCCGTCCGACACCCTGCGCCTGTGGTTCAGCGATTACCGACAAGCCACGCGAGTATTCCGCGGTTTCCGGATCCGCCGCGCCCAGAACGATAGCGACTGGCAGGCCATCAACCAGCTGTACCAGGCTCGCGGCATGCTGCCCATCGACCCGGAGCGATTGACACCGCGTCATCAAGGTGGCCCGGTCTACTGGCTGGCCGAGGACGACGACACCGGCGCGGTGATTGGCAGCGTGATGGGCCTCAATCACCAGAAAGCCTTCAACGATCCAGAAAACGGCAGCAGTCTCTGGTGCCTGGCGGTGGACCCACAGTGTTCACGCCCCGGCGTTGGCGAGGTGCTGGTGCGCCACCTCATCGAGCATTTCATGAGCCGGGGCTTGAGCTACCTCGACCTGTCGGTACTGCACGATAATCGGATGGCGAAAAACCTCTATGCCAAACTCGGTTTCCGCAGCCTCCAGACCTTCGCCATCAAGCGCAAGAATGGCATCAACCAGCCGTTGTTCCTTGGGCCCGGCCCCGAGGCGCAATTCAACCCCTATGCGCGGATCATCGTTGAGGAAGCGCATCGTCGCGGCATCGAAGTGCAAGTGGACGACGCCGAGGCCGGCCTGTTCACCCTGATGCACGGCAGCCGCCGGATTCGCTGCCGGGAATCGCTGAGCGACCTGACCAGCGCAATCAGCATGACGCTCTGCCAGAACAAGAGCCTGACCCACAAAGTGCTGAAAAACGCTGGCCTGAACCTGCCGGCCCAACAGCTGGCGGGCAATGCCGACGACAACCTGGCGTTTCTCGATGAGCATGAACGGGTGGTCGTGAAGCCGTTGGACGGCGAACAGGGCCAAGGCGTGGCGGTGGACCTGCGCACGATCGAAGAAGTACAGGCCGCCATCGAAGCTGCCCGGCGGTTTGACAGCCGGGTATTGCTAGAAAGCTTCCACGAAGGGTTGGACTTGCGAATCCTCGTGATCGGTTTTGAAGTGGTGGCCGCGGCAATCCGTCGCCCGGCCGAGGTAATCGGCGACGGGCAGCACACCATCGGCGCGCTCATCGAAGCCCAGAGCCGACGGCGCCAGGCCGCTACCGGCGGTGAGAGCAAGATCCCGATGGATGCCGAAACCGAGCGCACCTTGAGCGCGGCCGGTTATGCCTACGACAGCGTGCTGCCCAAGGGTGAGCATCTGTTCGTACGGCGCACGGCGAACCTGCATACCGGTGGCGTCCTGGAGGACGTGACCGCCATCCTCCATCCGACCCTGGCCGATGCGGCGGTTCGTGCAGCACGGGCCCTGGACATCCCGATGGTCGGCCTGGACCTGCTCGTCCCGGCGGCTGATCAACCGGAATACGTGTTCATTGAAGCCAACGAACGCGCCGGGCTGGCCAATCACGAACCGCAACCCACCGCAGAGCGTTTTGTGGACTTGTTGTTTCCCCATAGCCAAGCGGTGGTCTGAGATTTCTGTGGCGAGGGAGCTTGCTCCCGCTGGGCCGGGCCGGCCACCAGCGCGAGGCGGCCCTGCTGACTCACTTAGTGCTCCGATTTGAGCTCAAGGCGACTGCTTCGCAGTCGAGCGGGAGCAAGCTCCCTCGCCACGGGTCTCTCGTTCCAATATTTCGCGAGGAGTTTCCATGATCAGTAAGATTCCCGAACCGAATCTCGAATACCTGCAGAAAGTCTTGCTGGAAATGCTCGCCATTCCCAGCCCTACCGGTTTCACCGACACCATTGTCCGTTACGTCGCCGAGCGCCTCGAAGAGCTGGGCATTCCTTTCGAAATGACCCGGCGCGGCACCATCCGCGCCACCCTCAAGGGCCGCAAAAGCAGCCCCGACCGCGCGGTCTCGGCGCACCTGGACACCATTGGCGCCTCGGTCCGGGCCATCAAGGACAACGGTCGCCTGACACTGGCGCCCGTGGGTTGCTGGTCGAGCCGGTTTGCCGAGGGCAGCCGGGTCAGCCTGTTTACCGATACGGGCGTGATTCGCGGCAGCGTCCTGCCGTTGATGGCGTCCGGTCACGCGTTCAATACCGCCGTGGATGAAATGCCCATCAGTTGGGACCACATCGAACTGCGCCTGGATGCCTACTGCGCCACCCGCGCCGATTGCGAGACCCTGGGCGTGGGCATCGGTGACTACGTGGCCTTCGATCCCTTGCCCGAATTCACCGAAAGCGGCCATATCAGCGCCCGTCACCTGGATGACAAGGCCGGGGTCGCCGCGTTGTTGGCGGCGCTGAAGGCCATCGTCGACAGCGGCGAAGAGCTGCTGATCGATTGCCATCCGCTGTTCACCATCACCGAGGAGACCGGCAGCGGCGCGGCCGCCGCGCTGCCCTGGGACGTCAGTGAGTTCGTCGGGATCGACATCGCACCGGTCGCGCCGGGCCAGCACTCCAGCGAACACGCCGTAAGCGTGGCGATGCAGGATTCCGGCGGCCCTTACGACTACCATCTGTCGCGGCACTTATTGAAACTGGCCAAGGAAAACGAACTGCCGGCGCGCCGTGACCTGTTTCGCTACTACTTCAGTGACGCCCATTCCGCGATCACCGCCGGCCACGACATCCGCACCGCCCTGCTCGCTTTCGGCTGCGACGCCACCCATGGCTACGAACGCACCCACATCGACAGCCTGGCGGCTCTCAGCCGTCTGCTCGGCGCCTACATCCTCAGCCCGCCGGTGTTTGCCAGCGATGCGCAACCGGCCCAGGGTTCACTGGACCGCTTCAGCCATCAGATCGAACACGATGCACAAATGGAAAGCGACACCCGGGTGCCTTCTGTGGACAGCCTGATTGGGCAGCGTTCCGATAGCTGATCCCACATGCTCACAATTCCATCAAGAACACGCTCGCTCCCACGACAGACTTCAATGCACTGAGGCCCTGTGGGAGCGAGCTTGCTCGCGATGAGGCCAGAGCAGACATGAGAAAGCCCGGGCTAGCCGCCACAGCTCATCCGCCGTAGCATCCGCCCAATATTTAGCGGAGCCCTATCATGCTGATCCCCTACGACCAACTCGAAGTCGACACCCTCACCCGCCTGATCGAGGATTTCGTCACCCGTGACGGGACCGACAATGGCGACGATACGCCTTTGGAAACCCGCGTCCTGCGGGTCCGCCAGGCCCTGACCAAAGGCCAGGCAATGATTGTCTTCGATCCGGAAAGCGAACAATGCCAATTGATGCTCAAGCACGACGTGCCCAAGCATCTATTCGATTGAACAGGCCTTGCGTGCCGCCTGGGCCTTTTTTCTCTGGATCTTGTCGTAGATTTCGGAACGATGCACTTCGACGTGTCGAGGCGCCTCCACGCCGAAACGCACGGTGCTGCCGCTGACCGACAGCACGCGCACGGAAATATTGTCACCGATGGAAATCAACTCGCCCACTGCGCGGCTTAATACGAGCATGGTTCTTGTCCTTAAGAGTGTCTGGACCTTGACCATGCCCGGCCTGTTTTCCATGCACAAGATACCGGCGCGAATTCAGTATTCCCCTACACATCGGGATCCTTGTAACTGAAGGAAATGTCCTGCAAAAAACGTTTATCGAAGCCGATCAAGGTCCCGTGAATCGCGGCCCGAAGAGAATTATTCCCGCCCCCATTACACAGAGCGCCACGCCGATCCAGTCGGAAGCCAGCGGCCGCGCGCGCTCGATGACCGCCAGCCAGCCGATGGACGCGACGGTATAGATCCCACCATAGGCGGCATAGGCGCGACCGGCATACGTGGCTTCGATACGAGTCAGCAACAGGGCGAACAATGTCAGGCTGAGTAACGCCGGCGCGATCCACCAGGCGCTCTTGCCCTGGCGCAACCACATCCAGAAGGCATAGCACCCGGCGATTTCAAAGAGCGCGGCAAGGAAAAACCACAGGTAATTGAGCATGGAGCGGTCCATCAGGAGGGCACGAGGCGCCATCCTGATGGATGCCGGGAAGGCAGGTCAACTTGGGGACTGTCGCGCCTTGGCGCGCATTTTGTCTGCCATGGCGGTCATTTCGTCGTAGAGCAGCTGTGGGTTTTTCTGCTTCAACGTCCAGGCCGCGCGCCCCTGTTCGTGGGGCAGGATCATGAACTGGCCCTCGGCAACGTGCTGGTAGATGTAGTCGGCGATGTCAGCGGCACTGATCGGCGAGCTCTCCAGCAATTTACCGACCTGGGCTTTCATGGCGGGAGTCGGCCCGCGGAACGAGTCCAGCAGGTTGGTCTGGAAGAACGACGGGCAGACCACGTGCACACCGATTTCCTGCTGCGCCAGTTCGATCAGCAGGCTTTCCGACAACGCCACCACGCCGGCCTTGGCCACGTTGTAGTTGCTCATGGCGGGGCCTTGCATCAGGGCCGCCATGGAGGCGATGTTGATGATTTTGCCACGGCTTTTTTCCAGCAGTGGCAGGAACGCCTTGCAGCCCTTGACCACCCCCATCAGGTTGATCGCGATCTGCCAGTCCCAATCCTCGAGGGACAGTTCGCTGAAGAATCCACCCGACGCCACGCCAGCGTTGTTGACGATGATGTCGATGCCGCCAAGTTTTTCTTCGCAAGCCTGGGCAAACGCGGTGAGCTGGCTGTAGTCACGCACGTCGCAACGTTGCACAAAGCCGTCGCCGCCCGCTTCGCGAACCAGCCTGAGGGTTTCCTGCAGGCCCGGTTCACTGACATCAGACAAGGCCAGGCGCCAGCCTTCGCGGGCCCAGCGCAGCGCGATTTCGCGACCCAGGCCAGAGCCAGCACCGGTGATCATCATGCGATTTTGCATAGGGAAACAGCCTTGTTGTT
Source organism: Pseudomonas sp. R4-84 (assembly GCF_054130985.1). Taxonomy (NCBI): domain Bacteria; kingdom Pseudomonadati; phylum Pseudomonadota; class Gammaproteobacteria; order Pseudomonadales; family Pseudomonadaceae; genus Pseudomonas; species Pseudomonas sp. R4-84. The sequence continues at coordinate 1,658,900 of NZ_CP096390.1, read as the reverse complement.
CCGGGAGAGATGGGCCGAGTGTAGCGAAGGAGCCGGCCCGACCCACGTTCCATCATCTTGCTGAATGGCGAGGGCAAACCATGACAGTTGATGGGTTTGAAACCTTGGCAAGAGATGGCGTCAACCCGCGCGCAATGGCGACGACAAAAAACTTTGAATTTTTTACAGGACGTTACGGTCGGAGTTTATAAGCCGCCCGGATTTAATGCATGCGCGCTGGCAGTTGAAAGTTTCATCACTCCAGAACTGACCAATAAGGAAATCAACAATGGGCACTATACTTATCATCATCCTGATCCTCCTGCTGATCGGTGGCCTTCCGGTCTTCCCGCACTCCAGAAGTTGGGGTTACGGCCCGTCCGGTATCATCGGCGTAGTATTGGTGGTGCTGTTGATCCTGCTGTTACTTGGCAAGATATAGATCCCCAAGCGCAAAAAAAAGAGGCCTTCAAGGCCTCTTTTTTATTCACCGGTTATCAGTCCGGCTTGCCGTCGATAACGCCGGCGGTGTTATCCAACAAACTCTTTGTCGCGGTTTGCAGGAACGATTCAAGCTTGAGTTTCATCTCGGCAGTTTCCGGTGCATCCGGAATGACTTCTGCCCGCGGGTTCGCACCGAGTTCATAGCGATACATCTTGGGCGCCATTTCTTTCTCTTTTGGCAGCACCAGGATCTTGTCGTCGCGAATGATCGCCGTGGTCTGCTCGCTACCGGACGGCTTGATCACGCCGAAACCGGTATCGCCTTGCGGCAGGTTCAGCAGGTCACGGCCCCAACATTGATTGCGCACTTCCCCGCCGAGGCGGCCCATGATGGTCGGGACGATATCGACCTGGGTGCCCACGGTGTGATTGCGCTGGCCAAACTTCTCCTGCACGCCCGGTCCGATCAGCAGCATCGGCACGTTGAAGCGGCCCAGGTCCATTTCGGTGATCTGGCGCTCGTTGCCGAAACCATGGTCGCCGACCACCACGAACAGGGTTTCCTTGAAGTAAGGCTCTTTGCGGGCCTTCTCGAAGAACTGGCCCAGCGCCCAATCGGAGTAACGCATGGCGGTCAGGTGTTCGTTCAGGCTGCCACGGTCAGTCACGCGCTCCACCGGCAACGGCGTTGGCAGCGCGTAGGGCGTGTGGTTGGACAGGGTTTGCAACAACGCATAGAACGGCTTGCCATTCTCCCGTGCCTTGAGCTCGATCAGGCCACGGTCGAACATGTCCTGGTCCGACACGCCCCAGGTCGGATCGGAGAACACTGGGTTCACGAAGTCGTTACGGCCAATGAACGTGGTCATGCCCTGGCTGCTGAAGAAGCCCGACTGGTTGTCCCAGGCGAAGTCGCCGTTATAGACATACACGTCGTCATATTCACGGGCGCTGAGCAGCTGCGGCAAGCCCGACAGCTTGTGACTGCCTTCCGGCGTCTGCATCAGGTATTCGAAACCTGGCAGGTTCGGGAAGCAGGCCATGGTGGCGAACATACCCTGGTGGGTGTGCGTGCCATTGGAGAAGAAGCGGTCGAACAGCAGGCCCTCCTTGGACAGCTTGTCCAGGTAAGGCGTGATGTTGCCCGGCGCGCCAAGGGCGCCCACGGAATGACCGGCCATGCTTTCCATCAGGATCACGACGACGTTCTTGATCGGCAGCGTCTTGTCGGCAGGCGGCGTGTAGTCGCGACGCACGGCGGCCGTCTCGGCGTCCACCAGCTTGTCGTCAGCCATCACCAGCATGTCGCGCACGGTCTGCTGCGCCAGCGGCTGCTCAAGAGTGGCTTTCCAGATGTTGTCACGGTCTTCGGACATCCGGCTCTTCGCCGCTGCCACCAGCGACAACGTGCCGTTGAGACCCAACTGGTTGGCGAAGTTGGAATCAGTGGTGTAGACGTCACCCCAACGCAGCGGTGGCCCTTGGCGCAGGGTGCCACGCGCAGCGGCCACGGCCACCAGCAGGCAAACCAGGAACACGGCGACACGGCCATACCACGGCGCGATCTGGCGCGTGCCGATGCTGCCGCCACTGAAAGGCCCACGCGGCCGTGTGGCACGATCGGCGCCCTTGAACGCCAGGCTCAGGATGATGGTGCCGCCCACCCAGGCCAGCAGGTAACGAACCACGGGAAAACCATACCAGAGCATGCTCGCCACGGTTTTGGGGTCTTCCTTCACGTACTGGAAGACCAGGCCGTTGAGGCGCTGGTGAAACTCACGGTAGAAGTCCATCTCCATCAAGCCCAGGAACAGCGCGATGCTGGAGGTGACCGTCAGCCAGAAACGAAAGAACCCACGTGCCGCCATGGCCCGCGCGCTGAACAATGCCAGCAGCAGCGGAATGCAGAGATAGACGACCAGGCGCAAGTCGAAACGCAGCCCATTGATAAAAGCTTCCACGAAGGTCGAGGCTGGGGTATCGAGGATCATCTGGCGGTTGTAGACCAGCAGCGCCACGCGCAGCAGGCTGAGCATGATCATCATCACCAGGGCACAGAGCAGCGTGTAGGCCAGGTGCGATTTGACGGTCGGTTGCAGCAGGCGATGCGTGGTGCGCTGCTGACTCAGGGCGTCCGGGATTGCCATGTCGTTTTAGGACCTATTGGAAGTGGGGTCGAAAGTAGGAACAACAGCGCGCCCTCTGCTGAGCCATTCAAGGCCGGGGCTTGCGCGAAAGCGCAAATCTTGCACGAACGGTCATGGCATTGCCATTAATAACCGCCGCAATAAAAGCGCGTGGGATTGTCTGCAAGGTTTCGTGAAAATTTCGTTGATTGAATATTTGGCAACACAAAAGGGCCAGCGCCTAGTGGCGAGGGAGCTTGCTCTCTCGCCACAGGAGCAGACTGTCGCTGACGTCAGTCGTTGCTCGGCTTGTTGATCGCCTGCAGCACGTATTGCGGCATGGCGAACGCACCGATATGAATCTCGGGGTTGTAGTAGCGCGTCACGATACCGCTGCCGGTAAAGCGCTCGCGCAGGGTTTCGCGGGAGAGCTTGCGGTAAGCGGCGTTGGTCGAACCCCAGGCAAAGGTCATGGCGCCGCCGATATAGGTCGGCACGGCGGCCTGGTAGAAATGCCAGTCGGCGAACAGGCCGTGCAAGCGCCCGGCGGTGGTCTGGACTTCGCCCAACTGCATGAACGGCGTGCCGTTCTGAGTGACCAGGATCCCGCCTTCATTGAGGCAGCGGTGGCATGCCTGGTAGAAATTCTCCGAGAACAGTACTTCGCCCGGACCGATCGGGTCAGTGGAGTCGGAAATGATGACGTCGAATTTTTCCTGGGTCGTGGCAACGAAACGCATGCCATCGTCAATCACCAGGTTCAGGCGCGGGTCGTCATAGGCGCCCTTGGAATGGTTCGGCAAAAACTCCTTGCACATGTCCACCACCGTGCCGTCGATCTCCACCATGGTGATGTGCTCGATGCCCACATGCTTGGTCACTTCCCGCAGCATGCCGCCGTCACCACCGCCGATGATCAGCACGCGCTTGACCGCGCCATGGGCCAGGATCGGCACGTGGGTCAACATCTCGTGGTAGATATATTCATCGGCTTCGGTGGTCTGGATCACGCCATCCAGGGCCATGACCCGGCCCATGCGCGGGTTTTCGAAAATCACCAGGTGCTGGTGCTCGGTGCGCACTTCATGCAGCAGCTTGTCCATGCGAAAACGCTGGCCATAGCCTTCGTAGAGGGTTTCAAGGTAATCGCCGGTCGGGGTGGTCGTCATGGTCAGGTGCTCCGATAAATACGCGGTTGGCCAGTGAGGCTCGCAAAGGCGCGCATTCTACGACGCTGGGGATGACAGGTCGAACCTTCAACTGTCTGACGACACAACGCAGCCTTTGTGGCGAGGGAGCAAGCTCCCTCGCCATGGTTTTTCAGTTGAATTTGCGTCCGAGCCCAGCCGGCACGCCTTCGATGGTGGTGTCTTCCCACGGCCCGTTCGGGCTGACGGAACGGCTCCAGCCATTGTTCCAGCGATAGTAGGTGCGCTGGCGGTAGAAGGTATTGGTCTGATCATCCAGCACATAGACCCCGAGCTTGGCATCCCAATGGCTGTTGCCGCCGGGTGGGGGCGCGAAACTGGCGGAGGTACGCGGCACTGGCTTGGCCGGTTTGTTCGGGGTCACCGGTTTGCCGGGGGCGGTCGACGGTGCTGGCTTGGTGGTCGGTGTCGACGGCGGTATGGGCGGCAGCGGCGCCGAAGGTTCGGGCGGACGCTGGACCGCACAAGCGCTCAGGCCCAGGACGAGCGTGAGCAGTGTGATACGAGCGATGGCGGTCATGGGGCGAGTTCCTGTCATTGGTCCGGACTGTCGATGGTCAATTGCTGCGGTGCGGTGGTACTGCTCGCCAAGGGCTGGCTGCGACCGATCCACTCGCCGGCGGTCGGTTGACCGGCCCGGGATATACGCGCCACCAGTTGGACTTCGGGGAAGTTCGACAGTTTCAGCTGCGGCATCATTGCGTCCGCGTCGCCTAACTCGACGCTGGCCGGCAGGTCGGCGACGGTCAGGCGCTTGGCCGCCAGCGGCGCCGGCGGGCCGGAAACGGCGCGGGCGAAAATGAACACGCTGTCGCCCGGCTGCACCTTCGCCTTGAGCGCCGGAGCCAGGTCGACGCGAACCTTGAGCAGTGCCACGGCCTTGACCGTCGGCGCCTGGGCGAGCTTGCCCCCACTGGCCTGGAGCTTCTCGGTGGCCCGGGTGATGCCGCCCTGCAACGCTTCGCGGGATCTATCGCCTTCAGGCAATTGCGCCAGCAAGCGTTCCCAATAATCGATCGCTTCCTGATAACGCTCGCCTTCAAACGCGGCGATGCCCAACAGGCCAAGGCTGGTCACTTCCTTGGGGTCGAGCTTCAGCGCTTCGTCGGTCAGGGCCTGGACTTTATCCGACCATTTCTTGCCATCGGCAAAGTACTGCGCCTGCGCCCATTGGCCCAACAGCTCCGGTTGACGACCCGCGACCGCCACGGTGCGTTCGAAAATCTTCGCCGCGTCCGCCGGCCTATCCTGCGCCATGTAGGTCCGACCGAGGAAATACAAGCCCTCGGCGGAATCCGGTTGTGCCGCCACCGCACGCTCCAGGCGCAGGGTCATCTCCTCCATGGACTGCGGCGCCTGGGCGAATTCGCGGGTCAGTTCGACTTTGTCGATGGCACCGAAATGCAGGTACAACGCCAGGCCCAACACCGGCACCAGCACAGCGGCGAGAAGCGGCAACGGCTTGCCCAGGCGTGATTCACGCGGCGCATCGGCGCCTTCGGTATCAGCCAGCAATTCTCGGGCGGCCTCGGCGCGCCCGGTGTCCAGTTGGGACGCGTTGAGCACGCCCTCTTCCCGCTCGGCCTGCAGTTCGGCAACCCGTTCCTGATACAGCGCCACGTTCAGTGCGGTGCGATCTTCTTCCAATTGGGCGCGACGGCCACGTAACACGGGGATCAACAGAAAACTCAGGGCGACCAGGAGAAGCAGACCTGCGGCGAGCCAGAAATCAATCATGCTTGGTTTTATCCAACAGTTGGTCGAGGCGCTGGCGCTCTTCGACAGAAAGCGTATCCGGGGCGGCGCTGCGCTGCACCCGACGGCGGCGCACGATCACCGCGATCACCACGAAACCACCCAGCAGCAGCCCGGCGGGGCCGAACCAGAGCAGCGCGGTCTTGGAAGACAGGGCTGGGTTGTAGCGCACGAACTCACCGTAGCGATCCACCATGAAATCGATGATTTGCTGGTTGTCCTTGCCCTCGCCGAGCATCCGGAAGATTTCCTTGCGCAAATCGGTCGCGATCGGCGCGTTGGAATCGGCGATGTCCTGATTCTGACATTTGGGGCAGCGCAACTCCTTGGTCAGCTCGCGAAACCGCTCGCGCTCGGCGTCATTGGCGAATTCATAGGTATCGATGGCGGCATGGGCCACACCCGACAGACTCAAGCCGAGGACAGCGGCGGCTAACCAGCGCTTCATGGCTTGGCCTCATCCACCAGGGCCTGGTATTTGCCAGCCAGTTTTTCGCGCCAGACCTGTTCGTCGATCACACCGACGAACTTGTCGCGGATGATGCCCTTGGCGTCGATGAAGAATGTTTCCGGCGCGCCGTACACACCCAGGTTCAGGCCGAGGGTGCCCTCTTCGTCGCGGATATCGAGCTGATATGGGTTGTGGAATTCGGCCAGCCATTTCAAGGCGTCGGCATTGACGTCCTTGTAATTGACGCCGTAGATCACCACGCCATTCTGGGCCAGCTTGTTCAACACCGGATGCTCGACCCGGCAGGAAATGCACCAGGTGCCCCACACGTTGACCAACGCCGGCTTGCCCTGCAGGTCGGCGTGGGTCAGGGTCCTGTCGCCTTGTACCGAGGGCAGGGAAAATTCCGGGAACGGCTTGCCGATCAGCGCCGAGGGCAACTCCGACGGATTCAAGAACAGCCCCCGGTAGAGGAACACCGCAACCATCAGGAACAGCGCCAGCGGCAATACCATCAACCAACGTTTCATGCAGTGGCTCCTGTCACGCCCAGCGCTTCACGCACCCGGGTCTTCACTTTGACGCGATAACGACGATCCAGCGCCGCCAGGACTCCGCCCAGGCCGGTCAGCAAGCCACCGAACCAGATCCAGCGCACGAACGGCTTAACGTGGACGCGCACCGCCCAGGCGCCATCGCCCAGGGATTCGCCCAGCGCGACATAGAGATCACGGGTGAAACCAGCATCGATCCCGGCTTCGGTCATCACCGAGTTCTGCACGGTGTAGAGGCGTTTCTCCGGGTGCAGCACGGTAATTTCCTGGCCGTTGCGAAGGACCCGCACGGTGCCCTTGTCGGAGGTGAAGTTAGGCCCTTCGAAATGCTTGGCGCCCTCGAAGACGAACTGGTAGCCACCCAGGTCCATGGATTCGCCCGGCGACAGGCGCAGGTCACGTTCGGCACTGTTCTGGCTGGACAGCACCACGCCCAGGGCGCAAACGGCGATGCCCAGGTGGGCGAGTTGCATGCCCCAATAACTGCGGGTCAGGGTTGGCAGGCCCTTGATCAGGCCTTTGTGACGGGTCTTGTCGAAGATGTCCCGAACGCCGGCCAGCAATACCCAGGCGGCCAGGACGAAGGTTGCCAGCACGGCCCAGTTGAAGTCGCCGTAGGCGATCCCGGCCACCACGGCCAGGGCAGCCGTGCCCAACAACACCGGTGTCAGCATGCCCATCAGCCATTTGACCGGCGTGTCTTTCCAGCGCACCAGCACGCCGACGGCCATCACCACCATGAGGATCGCCATCAGCGGTATGAACAATGCGTTGAAATACGGCGGGCCAACCGACAGCTTGGCGCCGGACAACGCATCGAGCACCAGCGGGTACAGCGTGCCCAGCAGGATCATCGACGCCGCCACCACCAGCACCAGGTTGTTGCCCAACAGCAGGGTTTCCCGGGACCAGAGGTTGAAGCCGACCTGGCTCTTGACCACCGGCGCGCGCAGGGCGAACAGCGTCAGCGAACCGCCGACCACGACCATCAGGAACATCAGGATGAACACGCCACGCTCCGGGTCCGAGGCGAAGGCATGCACCGACGTCAGCACGCCGGAACGCACGAGGAAGGTTCCCAGCAGGCTCAAGGAGAATGCCGCGATGGCCAGCAGGACCGTCCAGCTCTTGAATACCCCGCGCTTTTCCGTGACCGCCAGGGAATGGATCAGGGCCGTGCCGACGAGCCATGGCATGAACGAGGCGTTTTCCACCGGGTCCCAGAACCACCAGCCGCCCCAGCCGAGTTCATAGTAGGCCCACCACGAGCCGAGGGTGATGCCGATGCCGAGAAAGGCCCAGGCAACAATGGTCCATGGGCGCGACCAGCGAGCCCAAGCGGCATCGAGGCGACCACCGAGCAACGCGGCGATGGCAAACGCGAAGGCCACGGAAAAACCGACGTACCCCATGTACAGCATCGGTGGATGGACAATCAGGCCTATGTCCTGGAGCAACGGGTTCAGGTCGCGACCGTCGGTCGGCACCTGGGGCAGGATGCGCTCGAACGGGTTGGACGTGACGATCAAAAACAGCAGGAAACCGGTGCTGATGATGCCCATCACCGCCAATACCCGGGCCAGCATCACCTGGGGCAATTGCCGAGAGAACACCGACACGGCAAAGGTCCACCCGGCGAGGATCAAGGCCCAGAGCAACAACGAACCTTCGTGGGCGCCCCACACCGCGCTGAACTTGTAGTACCAGGGCAAGGCGCTGTTGGAGTTGCTGGCGACGTACTCAACGGAAAAGTCGTCGGCCATGAACGCGTAGGTCAGGCAGGCGAAGGCAAACAGCATGAACGCGAACTGTCCCCATGCCGCTGGCTGGGCGAGGCTCATCCACAGACGGTCACCACGCCAGGCGCCGAGCAATGGAACCACGGCCTGCACCAGGGAGAAACACAGGGCCAGGATCATCGCCAGATGGCCCAGCTCGGGAATGAAGATACCGGTGGTCATCTTATCAACCCTCCTTCGCGGGCGCGGGCGCCGATTGGCCGCTGTCTTTCAGGGCCTTGGTCACTTCCGGCGGCATGTACTTCTCGTCGTGCTTGGCCAGCACTTCGTCGGCCACCACCACGCCGTCTGCATTGAGCTTGCCCAGGGCGACGATGCCCTGCCCTTCGCGGAACAGGTCAGGGAGAATGCCGCGGTAGGTGATGGTCACGGTCTTGTTGAAGTCGGTGACGTTGAACCTCACGTCCAGCGAATCGCCGGAACGCACCAGCGACCCCTGCTCCACCATGCCGCCGGCGCGGATGCGAGTGTCCTTGGGCGCCTCTCCGCTGGCAATCTGCGTCGGGGTATAGAACAGGTTGATGTTCTGCTGCAGGGCGCTCAGGGCCAGGCCGACCGCCGCGCCGACGCCGACCAGGATCGCCAGAATGATGAAAAGACGTTTTTTGCGCAGCGGATTCACTGACCATTCTCCCGGCGCAGACGACGCGCCTCTTGTTGCAGATACCGCTTGCGGGCCAGGATCGGCGCCGCCACGTTGAGAGCCAGCACCGCCAGGCAGATGCCGTAGGCTGACCAGACATACAAGCCGTGATGGCCCATGGCGAGGAAATCGCCGAATGACGCGAAACTCATCGAGCGGCCTCCAGGCTGTTCTGTACTTCGGCTTTCACCCAGCTGGCCCGGGACTCACGCTTGAGCACTTCCAGGCGCATGCGCAGCAGCAGCACCGCGCCGAAGAAGCAATAGAACCCCAGCGCGGTCAGCAACAGCGGCAGCCACATCTCCACCGGCATCGCCGGTTTTTCGGTGAGGGTGAAGGTCGCGCCCTGGTGCAGGGTGTTCCACCACTCCACCGAGTACTTGATGATCGGAATGTTGATCACCCCGACGATCGCCAGCACCGCGCAGGCCTTGGCGGCGCTGTCACGATTGCTGATGGCGTTGCCCAGCGCAATAAGACCGAAGTACAGGAACAGCAGGATCAGCATCGACGTCAGTCGTGCATCCCAGACCCACCACGAACCCCAGGTCGGCTTGCCCCAGATGGCCCCGGTGACCAGCGCCACGGCGGTCATCCAGGCGCCGATGGGCGCGGCGCATTGCAGGGCTACGTCGGCCAGTTTCATTTTCCACACCAGCCCGACCACGCCGCATACCGCCAGCATCACGTAGATCGACTGGGCCAGCATCGCCGTCGGGACATGGATATAGATAATGCGGAAGCTGTTGCCTTGCTGATAGTCCGGCGGCGCGAACGCCAGGCCCCAGACCACGCCGATGCCGATCAGCAACAGGGCGGCGATACTCAACCAGGGCAGCATTTTGCCACTGATGCCGTAGAACCACTTGGGTGAGCCGAGCTTGTGAAACCAGGTCCAGTTCATTGCAGATTCCATCACGGTTGCGGCTCGCTATCGCGAACCGCTGGGGCGGCCTTTACTTCCTGGGAAGTGGTCAACTCCTGACCAGGCCTCATTATTATTCGCCGACGCTGATCTTCAGGCCAGCGGCTATTGCAAAGGGTGTCAGGGTTATCGCCAGGGCGGTCAGGCTCCCAAGCCACAGCAGATAACCGGTTGCCGGCATGCCTTGCAGTGCCGCTTGCAAGGCGCCACTTCCAAGGATCAATACCGGTATGTACAGCGGCAGAATCAGCAGGGCCAGCAACAAGCCTCCGCGCTTGAGCCCCACAGTCAGCGCCGCGCCTACCGCGCCGAGCAGGCTCAGCACCGGCGTGCCCAGCAACAGCGACAACAGCAGCACCGGCATGCAGGCCGCGGACAAGCCCAGCATCATCGCCATCAACGGCGAGAGCAGCACCAGCGCCAGGCCGGAAAAAACCCAGTGTGCCAGTACCTTGGCCAAAACCAGAAGGGCCAGGGGGTGCGACGAAAGGACCCACTGTTCCAGGGATCCGTCCTCGAAATCACTGCGGAAAAGCCCGTCCAGCGAGAGCAGGACCGATAAAAGCGCTGCCACCCAGACCAGTCCAGGCGACAACGTTTGCAACAATTGAGTTTCCGGGCCGACCGCAAGCGGGAACAAGGCGATGACGATTGCGAAGAATACCAACGGGTTGGCCAGTTCGGCCGGACGACGGAACAACAGGCGCGCCTCACGGGCGAGCAACAAGCCAAAGACACTCATACCGCCCAGTTCCCCAGGTCGATGCTGCGATAACCGGAGGGCATCCGGGCCAAGGTGTGGTGCGTGGTCAGCAACACCATGCCGCCGTTTTCGCAATGGCCGGCCAGGTGTTCTTCAAGTTGCGCCACGCCCTGCTTGTCCAGAGCGGTGAACGGCTCGTCGAGGATCCACAGTGGCGGGCTGTCCAGGTACAGCCGGGCCAGGGCCACGCGGCGCTGCTGGCCGGCCGACAGGGTATGGCTCGGAACGTCCTCGAAACCTTTCAATCCCACCGCCGCCAATGCCCGCCAGATCGCCTCGCGCCCAGCCGGACGATGCAGCGCGCAGAGCCAACTCAGGTTCTCTTCGGGGGTCAGCAGGTCCTTGATGCCGGCGGCATGGCCGATCCAGAGCAGGTTGCGTGCCAGTTCGCTACGCTGGCTGTGCAGCGGCTGGCCGTTGAGCAGGATCTCGCCGGCGGTGGGCTGCATCAACCCGGCCAGCAGGCGCAACAGGCTGGTCTTGCCACTGCCGTTGGGGCCACTGATCTGTACCATATCGCCAGGCGAGAGTCTCAATTCGAGATTTTCGAAAAGCAGTCGCAGATCTCGCTCACAGGCGAGGCCGACGGTTTGCAGGAGAGGACTGGTCAAGGGATCACGAGCCTTATACGGTTCAAGTCGGCAGTGCGGCAGCCGTTAAAGTGATGCAGCATAGATGCATTGACGGCCCGATCCACAGAGCTGCGTCAAACAATTGCAAGGTTTTGCCACTCTCTGGAAGGCGGGCGGCATTATACATGTGAAGTTCTTCTCTCAAGAGCGCTGATTTCCCCAAGGTAATACCGCAGATGACAGGCGACATGAACATCCCGCCGCTGCCCCAGCCCACGGCAACGACACGTATGCCGGCGGTCACGGGCGAGTTGCTCAAGCTGCTGGCACCGGCCGAGGGATTGATCGGTCCGGGCCAGACCGCCAAGGCCGAGGTGCTGTCGCTCAAGCAGGCGGACCAGGCTTTCCAACTGCTGCTCAAGGTCACGCTGGAGAGCGGCCGGCAGGCCACCGTACAAGCCACCAGCACCCAGCCGCTGCCCCAGGGCACCAGCCTGGCCGTGACTCAGCCTTCGGCCAGCAACCTGGCGATTACCGTGCAGCAGGCCCTCGCCTCCAGCGTCGCCGCCCTGACCCGGATCGACACCGCGCAATTGCCCGTGGGCACTTTGTTGCAGGGCAAAGTGCTGACCAGCCAGGCCTTGCCGCAACAGCCCGGGCAACCGGCGGTGTATCGCTCGCTGGTAAGCCTGCTCAACACCGCCCAGGCCGGCAGCACCCTGGACATCGACAGCCCGCAGCCGCTGCGCATCGGCATGCTGTTGAGCGCCCAGGTACAGGATGCTCAGACATTGAAATTCGTGCCCTTAAGCAATCGCCAGGAGCAATTGGCGGTGAGCCAGCAATTGGTGACACAAGTGAGCCGCCAGGGCTCGCTGGACAGCCTGCTCACCGCCCTGCAAAACCTTCCCGCCAGCGATGACGCCGGCCCCGAACTGCGCGCGGCGGTGACACGCCTGCTGGCTGGCCTGCCGGACGTACAACAACTGAGCACACCCAAGGGCCTGGCCCAAGCCATGGTCGCCAGCGGCGTGTTCCTGGAAAGCAAGCTGCTGGCCGGCCAACCGCCAAGCCTGGCCCCGGACATGAAAGGCGACCTGCTGAAACTGATCGCCCAACTGACACCCGCCCTGCCCGCTTCCACCAACCTCTCCGCGGTCATCGCCGCCAACACCCTGGCCCAGGCATTGCCCAGCTTCGTGCGCAGCGCCCTGGGAATGCTCGGCCAGGTCAGCGCCAAGCCACAACCAACCGGCTTTCCGCTGCCCGCCAGATTATTGAAAGGTCAGGATGAAGAAGGTGACCTGGAGCATCTGCTGCGCCTGGCAGCCGCCGCCGTGTCACGCCTGCAAAGCCATCAGCTGTCCAGCCTGGAGCAAACCGGGCTGACCGATGACGGCCGGTTGATGAGCACTTGGCAACTGGAGATTCCGATGCGCAACCTGCAGGACATCGTGCCGTTGCAGGTCAAGTTCCAGCGCGAGGAAACCGCCGCCCGGGAACAACCGGACGAACGCCGCGAACAAACCGAACCGAAACAGCAGCTCTGGCGGGTCGAGCTGGCCTTCGACATGGAACCGCTGGGGCCGCTGCAGATCCAGGCCCAGTTGCTCAGTGGCAGCCTGTCCAGTCAGCTGTGGGCAGAACGAGCGTACACCGCGGGCCTGATCGAAAGGAACCTGACCGCATTGCGCGAGCGCCTTGTGACGTGCGGGTTGAATGTCGGCGACCTCGACTGCCACCTCGGCACCCCGCCCCAAGGACCCAAGACCCGGCTGGAACAACGCTGGGTGGACGAAACCGCATGACAACCCACACCGAACCCCGCCAGGCCATCGCCCTCAAGTACGACGGCCACCACGCCCCCACCCTCACCGCCAAGGGCGACGAAGCCCTGGCCGAGGAAATCCTGCGCATCGCCCGCGAGAGCGAAGTACCGATCTACGAAAATGCTGAACTGGTGAAGTTGCTGGCACGGCTGGAGCTGGGCGACAGCATTCCGGAAGAGTTGTACCGCACGATTGCCGAGATCATTGCGTTTGCCTGGAACCTGAAGGGCAAATTTCCCCAGGGCTTCGACCCGCATGCGCAAAACATCGAGAAAGACGTGACGGAGCGTGGGGATGATTACTAATCGCTGAAGGCGCTACCCGTGGCGAGGGAGCTTGCTCCCGCTCGGCTCGCGAAGCAGTCGTAAAAACTTGGGGCCGCTGCGCGACCCAGCGGGAGCAAGCTCCCTCGCCACGGGGACCGGGCTGGAATGATTATTTCTGAACGCCAGAAAAACCTGTGGGAGCGAGCCTGCTCGCGATGGCGGTCATACATTCAGCATATTTGCTGACTGTCACACCGCTAATTACTAATCGCTGAACGCGCTATCCCGTGGCGAGGGAGCTTGCTCCCGCTCGGCTGCGAAGCAGTCGTAAAAACCTGGGGCCGCTGCGCGACCCAGCGGGAGCAAGCTCCCTCGCCACGGGGACCGGGCTGGAATGATTATTTCTGAACGCCAGAAAAACCTGAGGGAGCGAGCCTGCTCGCGATGGCGGTCATACACTCAGCATATCCGCTGACTGTCACACCGCTAATTACTAATCGCTGAACGCGCTATCCCGTGGCGAGGGAGCTTGCTCCCGCTCGGCTGCGAAGCAGTCGTAAAAACCTGGGGCCGCTGCGCGACCCAGCGGGAGCAAGCTCCCTCGCCACGGGGACCGGGCTGGAGTGATTATTTCTGAACGCCAAAAAAACCTGTGGGAGCGAGCCTGCTCGCGATGGCGGTCATACATTCAGCATATTTGCTGACTGTCACACCGCTATCGCGAGCAAGCTCGCTCCCGCATGGGTTCTGGGGGATAGATAGATATCAGCCGCCCTTGTGCAACTTGCTCATTAATTCGGCCTCGGCCTGGGTCAGGCCGCACGCCTGGGTCAGTTCGTCGATGCTGGCGCCCATGCCGACCAGCCGGGCGGCTTGGGCAAAGGACAGGCTGGAGGGGTCGCGCTGTTCCAGTTGCGCCAGTTTGTCCGGCAATGGCGCGACGACGGCACGCAGCTCATGGAGCGCTTCGCCCATGCGCACGGTGCCGTTCTGATAGTCGTCGACACGCTTGGCCAGGTCCCGGATGCGCTGATCGCGCAGCGCATCGCCCTGGGCCTGTTGAGCGGCGATTTCCCGCTGGCCACGTATGTAGGACAAAAACATCGCCAGCGTGCCTGCCCAGAAAAGGAACAGGACAATGACTGCTACCTCAAGAATCAAATCAGATACTCTCCAGTTCCGACCACTCTTCTTCGCTCATCATTTTTTCCAGTTCGACCAGGATCAGCAACTCGTTGTTCTTGTTGCAGACGCCCTGGATGAACTTGGCCGATTCCTCGTTACCGACGTTAGGCGCGGTTTCGATTTCCGACTGACGCAAGTAAACCACTTCAGCAACGCTGTCGACCAGGATACCGACCACTTGCTTGTCCGCCTCGATGATCACGATACGGGTGTTGTCGTTGACCTCGGTGGAGTTCAAGCCGAAACGCTGACGGGTGTCGATCACGGTCACGACGTTACCACGCAGGTTGATGATGCCCAGCACGTAGCTTGGCGCACCCGGTACCGGGGCGATCTCGGTGTAGCGCAGCACTTCCTGCACGCGCATCACGTTGATGCCGTAGGTTTCGTTATCGAGCTTGAAAGTCACCCATTGCAAGATCGGATCTTCGGAACCCTTGAGAGACGACGCCTTATCATTCATACCCTGACCCCTCGAAAAACCGCCTGTGGCGGTGTGTGTTCTGTCCGGCGTCGCCCTGCGCCGCCGGTTGTCTTATTTCGGTTTCCGGACCGGCTTGGCGCCGTCCAGGTGTTTTGCCCCGCCGCTGGCGATCAGCTCCGCCAGTTCGGAAACGTCCAGCAAGGCGCACATGTGTTCGATCACCGTACCGGCCAGCCATGGCCGTTGCCCTCGATGGCTGCGCCACTTGATCTCGTTCGGGTCCAGGCGCAGCGAACGGCTGACCTGATGCACCGCCAATCCCCATTCGTAGCCCTGCACAGAAATCACGTACTGCAGGCCCTGGCGAAAATCATCGCGATAACGATCCGGCATGACCCAGCGCGCGGTGTCCAGCACTTTCAGGTTGCCGGCCTGGCTCGGCAGGATTCCGAGGAACCACTCCGGTTGGCCAAACAACGGCGTCAATTCCTGCCCGGCCAGGGAGTAGATCGATCCCAGGCACACCAGCGGCACCGCCAGCGTCAAACCGGCCACATCGAACAACAAGCACTCGAACGGCTCGGCGGCCCACGCCGGGCGATCATCGCCCGGCGCCGGCGGCGGCGTGTTGCTCGGCGGCATGTGGATTTCCACTACCGGCGTCACCAACCCCTGCAACAATGGCGCGACGGTGGAGACCGGCGCCAGGATCGGTGCGGGTGCTTCCATCACCGCCAACTGCGGCTTGACGAACGGCGCTTCCACCGCTGTCACAACCGCTGAAGCCTGTGCATCACGGGCCTGCTCCTCGAGCACGGCGGCCTGGAACTCGTCGAGCGCGGGTTCGGCTTCGACAGGCTCGGGCAACGCCTGGAACGCGCTCGGCTGCGCTGGCAATTCATCGGTCGCTTCCTGCAACAGCCCATCCAGATAGGACTGCAGGGCCAATTGGGGACGCGAAGTTGTCTTGATGGGGCGGTTCATGGGAACTGTGCGCCACTTGAAAAGGTTATCGGCATGGATACGGCAGGACTTGAGCGCCCGCAAGCAAGCACAACGTCTAAGGAGAACTTCATCAACTCAAGCCACCTGCTGCGCAACGAGCTGCTGGGCCAGCAGGTGCTTGAGAAGCGCACGATAGGCCAGTACACCACGGCTTTTGCCATCGAATTGCGACGGTGTCACGCCGGCGCGGCTGGCGTCGCGCAAACGCGTGTCCACCGGGATGTAGCCTTGCCAGATGTCGTCCGGGTACATGTCGCGCAGCACTCGCAAGGTGCCGAGGGACGCCTGGGTACGACGGTCGAACAGGGTCGGCACGATGTTGAATGCCAGCGACTGCTTGCGTGAACGGTTGACCATCGCCAGGGTGTTGACCATGCGCTCCAGGCCCTTCACCGCGAGGTGTTCGGTCTGCACAGGAATGACCAATTGCTGGCTGGCGGCCAACGCATTGACCATCAGCAGGCCCAGCAACGGCGGGCTGTCGATGATCGCGTAATCGAAATCCTGCCACAGCTGCGCCAGACTCTTGGCGATCACCAGGCCCAGGCCGCTCTGGCCGGGCGATTGGCGCTCCAAGGTGGCCAGGGCGGTGCTCGACGGCAGCAAGGAGATCCGCTCGTCGCTGGTAGACAGCAGCAACTGCCCCGGCAAGCCTTCGGGCACGCTGCCCTTGTGCAGGAACAAATCGTAGTTGCTGTGTTCCAGGCTATCGGGATCGTAGCCGAAGTAACTGGTCATCGAGCCATGGGGGTCCAGATCGACGATGACCACGCGCTTGCCGGCCTCGGCCAGCAAACCGGCTAAAGCGATGGAGGATGTGGTTTTGCCCACACCACCTTTTTGATTGGCGACTGCCCAGACTCTCATTCGGATCGTTCCTCCCGGTCGAGACGGGCTCGACCGAGAAATAGCTCGGTTATAAAGCCGGTGACGGAGAATTGACGGCGTTCTGTCTATCCGGCGACTTGACCGGGGTCGGTGCAGTTTGTGTGCCAGCCCGCTTCAATGCCGCATCGGGCTTTGCATTGGCGGTGCCGGTACCGGTCAGGCTGCGACGCACATCGAGATTGCGCGAAACCACCAGCACCACCCGTCGATTGCGTGCGCGCCCCTCGGCCGTGGCGTTATTGGCCACCGGCTGGAATTCGCCATACCCCACCGACGCCAGGCGGCCCGGGTTGACACCCTGCATGGCGAGCATGCGCACGATGCTTGCCGAACGGGCCGACGACAATTCCCAGTTGGTGGGGTACTGCGCGGTGCGGATCGGCTGGTCGTCGGTGAAACCTTCGACGTGGATAGGGTTGTCGAACGGTCTCAGGATCGCCGCCACTTTATCGATGATGTTGAACGCCATGTCGCTGGGCATCGCGTCGCCGCTGCCGAACAGCAGGCTGGAGTTGAGTTCGATCTCGACCCACAACTCGTTGCCACGCACGGTCATCTGGTTGGAGCTGATCAGGTCGCCGAACGCCGAACTGATGTCATCGGCAATGCTCTTCAACGGATCGCTGCCACCGGCAATGCCGGCGTCGACCTGTTCGCTGTCCTTGACCAGCGGCTTGGCCGGGGTCGTCGTCTTCGGACGCTCTTCGCCGATGGGAATCGGCTTGAGGGCGCGGTCCGAATCGGTAAAGACGCCGATCAACGCTTCGGAAATGACCTTGTACTTGCCTTCGTTCACCGAAGAGATCGAATACATGACCACAAAAAACGCGAACAGCAGCGTGATGAAGTCGGCATAGGAAACCAGCCAGCGTTCATGGTTGACGTGTTCTTCACGATGTCTGCGACGCGCCATCTGCCATTTCCCCCATCAGTCCATGAAGCCCTGGAGCTTCAACTCGATGGAACGCGGGTTCTCGCCTTCGGCAATCGACAGGATCCCTTCCAGCAGCATTTCGCGGTAGCGCGATTGGCGCAACGCAATGGATTTGAGCTTGGCCGCGATCGGCAGCAGCACCAGGTTGGCGCTCGCCACGCCGTAGATGGTGGCAACGAATGCCACGGCAATGCCGCTGCCCAGTTGCGACGGATCGGCCAGGTTGCCCATCACATGGATCAAACCCATGACAGCACCGATGATACCGATGGTCGGCGCGTAGCCCCCCATGCTCTCGAACACCTTGGCCGCTTCGATGTCGCGGCTTTCCTGGGTGTAGAAATCCACCTCCAGGATGCTGCGAATCGCTTCGGGTTCGGCGCCGTCCACCAGCAATTGAAGGCCCTTGCGCGAGTAGCTGTCGGGTTCGGCATCGGCCACCCCTTCCAGCCCAAGCAGGCCTTCCTTGCGGGCGGTCAGGCTCCAGTTGACCACGCGGTCGATGCCGCCGGCCAGGTCGACCCGAGGTGGAAACAGAATCCACACCAGGACCTGCATGGCGCGCTTGAAGGCGCTCATCGGCGACTGCAACAGCGCAGCGCCTACAGTGCCACCGATCACGATCAACGCGGCCGGGCCGTTAGCCAGCGCACCGAGATGACCGCCTTCCAGGTAATTGCCACCAATGATGGCGACGAACGCCATGATGATGCCGATCAGACTGAGCACATCCATTACAGGCACGCCTCGATCAGATGTTTACCCATGTCGTCCAGGCTGTAGACCGCGTCAGCCAGGTCGGCCTTGACGATCGCCATGGGCATGCCGTAGATCACGCAACTGGCCTCGTCCTGGGCCCAGATCGCACTGCCGCCCTGCTTGAGCAGGCGCGCACCCTCGCGGCCATCGGCACCCATGCCGGTGAGCACCACCGCCAGAACTTTGTCGCCGTAGGATTTCGCCGCGGAACCGAAGGTGATGTCTACGCAAGGCTTGTAGTTCAAGCGCTCATCGCCCGGCAGGATTTTCACCGCGCCACGGCCGTCGATCATCATCTGCTTGCCACCCGGTGCCAGCAGCGCCAGGCCTGGACGGAGGATGTCGCCATCCTCGGCTTCCTTGACGCTGATGCGGCACAGTTTGTCCAAACGTTCGGCGAACGCCTTGGTGAATGCGGCGGGCATGTGTTGGATCAGCACGATCGGAGCCGGGAAGTTCGCTGGCAGCTGGGTCAAGACCCGTTGCAGCGCAACCGGGCCGCCCGTGGACGTGCCGATGGCGACCAGTTTATAGGCCTTGCGCTTGGGCGCTGGCGACGACGGGCTGGCGGGCGCCGGGCGAGCGGGCGCCGGCGCAGGAGCACTGCGAACCGGCGCCGAACTGAAGCTGCTCGACGCAGAAGGCGCAGGCGTTGGTGCTGGCGCAGCAGCCGGCACTGACGCCGGTGCGCTGTAGGCACTGACGCGGCGGTTACTGCGGGAAATACTGTGGACCTTCTCACATAGCAACTGGCGGACCTTGTCCGGGTTGCGCGAGATGTCTTCAAAGTTCTTTGGCAGGAAGTCCACCGCCCCGGCATCCAGCGCATCGAGGGTGACTCGGGCGCCTTCATGGGTCAGGGACGAGAACATCAAAACCGGGGTCGGACAGCGTTGCATGATATGCCGCACTGCCGTGATGCCGTCCATCATCGGCATCTCGTAGTCCATGGTGATCACGTCCGGCTTGAGCGCCAGGGCCTGATCGATCGCCTCTTTGCCATTGGTCGCCGTACCGACGACTTGAATGCTCGTGTCCGCTGAAAGAATTTCCGAGACGCGGCGGCGGAAAAACCCCGAATCGTCCACCACCAGGACTTTAACTACCATAAACACTCCGTTAGACAAGGCGCGGCGTCGGGCCGCGCCCCTCCAGAATCAAATACGCCGAGCGGCGTAGCGCTTGAGCATGCTAGGCACATCGAGGATCAACGCGATGCGGCCGTCGCCGGTGATGGTGGCGCCGGACATGCCCGGGGTGCCCTGGAGCATCTTGCCCAACGGCTTGATGACCACTTCTTCCTGGCCCACCAACTGGTCGACGACGAAGCCGATCCGCTGGGTGCCCACCGAAAGGATCACCACATGGCCTTCGCCCTGCTCCACATGAGCGGCAGAGCTGACCAGCCAGCGCTTGAGGTAGAACAGCGGCAGTGCCTTGTCCCGTACGATGACCACTTCCTGGCCATCGACGACGTTGGTGCGCGACAGGTCGAGGTGGAAAATCTCGTTGACGTTGACCAGCGGGAAGGCGAACGCCTGGTTGCCCAGCATCACCATCAGGGTCGGCATGATCGCCAAGGTCAACGGGACCTTGATGACGATCTTCGAGCCCTGGCCCTTGGTCGAGTAAATGTTGATCGAACCGTTGAGCTGGGAAATCTTGGTTTTCACCACGTCCATGCCCACGCCACGACCCGACACATCGGAAATCTCGGTCTTGGTCGAGAAGCCCGGAGCGAAGATCAGGTTGTAGCACTCGGTGTCGCTCAGGCGATCGGCCGCGTCCTTGTCCATCACACCGCGTTTCACCGCAATGGAACGGAGCACGTTCGGGTCCATGCCCTTGCCGTCGTCGGAGATCGACAGCAGGATATGGTCGCCTTCCTGCTCGGCGGCCAGGATCACCTTGCCGCTGCGGACCTTGCCTGACGCTTCGCGCTCTTCCGGCGACTCGATGCCGTGGTCGACCGCGTTGCGCACCAAGTGGACCAGCGGGTCGGCCAGGGCCTCGACAAGGTTCTTGTCGAGGTCGGTCTCTTCACCCACCAGTTCCAGGTTGATTTCTTTCTTGAGCTGGCGAGCCAGGTCGCGAACCAGGCGCGGGAAGCGCCCGAAGACTTTCTTGATCGGCTGCATCCGGGTCTTCATGACCGCGGTTTGCAGGTCAGCCGTGACCACGTCGAGGTTCGACACGGCCTTGGACATGGCTTCGTCCTGGCTGTTGAGGCCCAGGCGCACCAGGCGGTTACGCACCAGCACCAGTTCGCCGACCATGTTCATGATCTCATCCAGCCGCGCGGTGTCGACGCGAACGGTGGTCTCGGCTTCGCTCGCCGGTTTTTCGGCGGGCGCGGCGGAAGGCGCGCGAGCCGGGGCTGGCGCCGCTGCGGCGGCAGGCTTCGGGGTTTCGGCTTTCGGTTCCGGCGCCTTGGCGGCCGGCTTCGGCGCGGCCTTGGCGGCGGGTGCAGCCGTGGCGGCAGCGGCAGGCGCGGCGGCGGCCGTGCCGACTTCGCTGAACTTGCCCTTGCCATGCAGCTCGTCGAGCAGCGATTCGAATTCGTGGTCGCTGATCAAGTCGCTTCCGGCTGCCGCTGCCACTGGTTTGGCCGGGGTCGGCGCCGAAGCGATGGCCGAATCCAACGCGTCGACGGCAAAGTTGCCCTTGCCATGCAACTGGTCGAGCAAGGCTTCGAATTCGTCGTCGGTAATGTCGGAGTCATCCCCCGCTGCCTTTGGCGCAGCCGGGGCCGCCGGCGCTACGACCGCATCGGGGGCGAACTGGCCCTTGCCATGCAGTTGGTCGAGCAGCGATTCGAACTCATCGTCGGTAATTTCATCGCTGGCAGCGGCATCGGCGGCTGGCGCAGCGGGCGCGGCCGGAGCCTCGGCTTCGGCCTTGACGGCGTTCAGCGAGTCCAGCAGCGATTCGAATTCATGATCGGTGATGTCGCCCGATTCTTGCGCAACCGGTTCTTCGACCACAGGCTCGGCAACGGGCATGGCCTCGTCAGCCGACTGCGGCTCGGCCAGGCGCGACAGCGCGGCGAGCAGCTCGGGGGTGGCCGGGGTGATCGGCGAGCGCTCGCGCACTTCGCTGAACATGCTGTTGACCGCATCCAGGGCCTCGAGCACCACGTCCATCAGTTCCGAGTCGACGCGACGCTCACCCTTGCGCAGGATGTCGAACACGTTCTCGGCAATGTGGCAGCACTCCACCAGCTCATTGAGCTGGAGGAAGCCGGCGCCTCCTTTTACAGTGTGGAAACCGCGAAAAATTGCATTGAGCAGATCCGCATCATCAGGTCGGCTTTCCAGCTCGACCAGCTGTTCGGATAGTTGCTCTAGAATCTCGCCGGCCTCAACCAGGAAATCCTGAAGGATCTCTTCATCGGCGCCGAAGCTCATTAATGGCTGCTCCTAAAATAGGGCTAAAACTTAGAATCCAAGGCTGGACAGCAAATCGTCCACATCGTCCTGACCGGACACAACGTCTTCTCTTTTATCGGCATGAATCTGCGGACCTTCACCCTGAGAGAGATGTTTTTGTGGATCTTTTTCGGCAAGCATCGCTTCACGGTCGTGTTCGATACCTGCAAAGCGGTCGACCTGGCTAGCCATCAACACCAGTTTGAGCAGGTTGCTTTCCACTTCGGTGACCAGTTGGGTCACACGCTTGATCACCTGGCCGGTCAGGTCTTGATAGTCCTGGGCCAGCAGAATGTCGTTGAGGTTGCTGGCCACGGCGCGATTCTCAGCGCTGCTGCGCGCCAGGAAACCGTCGACCCGACGGGCCAGCTCCCGGAACTCCTCGGCGCCGACTTCGCGACGCATGAACCGTCCCCAATCGGTGCTCAACGCCTGGGCTTCCTCGCTCAGGCCGTTGACCAGGGGCGTTGCGCTTTCCACCAGGTCCATGGTGCGGTTCGCTGCGGCTTCGGTCAGCTTGACCACATAACCCAGGCGCTCGGTGGCGTCGGTGATCTGCGAGACTTCCTCGGCCTGCGGCATGTTCGGATCGATCTGGAAATTGACGATCGCGCTGTGCAGTTCACGGGTGAGCTTGCCGACTTCCTGGTACAGACCGCGATCACGGGTCTGGTTGAGCTCATGAATCATTTGAACCGCATCGCCGAAGCGGCCCTTTTCAAGGCTGTCTACCAGTTCGCGGGCATGTTTTTTCAGGGTCGATTCGAAATCGCCCATTGAAGATTCGTTGTCCATAGCTCCCCCGTGGCGCCGTTAACCGATGCGTTCGAAGATTTTTTCGATCTTCTCTTTCAACGCCTGGGCCGTGAAGGGTTTGACCACATAGCCGTTCACACCGGCCTGGGCCGCTTCGATGATCTGCTCGCGCTTGGCTTCGGCAGTGACCATCAGCACCGGGAGGTGCTTGAGTTTTTCGTCGGCGCGCACGTGGCGCAGCAAGTCGATACCGGTCATGCCAGGCATGTTCCAGTCAGTCACCAGAAAGTCGATGCTCCCGCTGTTGAGGACCGGAATGGCGGTTGTGCCATCGTCGGCCTCGACCGTGTTGGTGAACCCGAGGTCACGCAACAGGTTTTTTATGATCCGCCGCATCGTTGAGAAGTCATCAACGATGAGGATTTTCATGTTCTTGTCCAATTCGACCTCCAAGCAGTCTTAAACGCGCCCAGCACCTGGACGCGCCATTTCAATCAATCCGGCACAACACTCGACAACGGTATGGAGCACAACGGATGGAGACTGGCCCGGCATACGCCATGCCAGCCCCGCTCGCAGCGTCCCCACACTGCTCGTCAGCGCGCTCGCCACTCCCCCAAACGCCCCCGCAAGCGGGCCGCGCACTGGCTATGTAACTGGCTGACCCGCGATTCGCTGACCCCCAGGACCTCACCGATTTCCTTGAGGTTCAGCTCTTCGTCGTAGTACAGCGCCAAGACCAGTCGCTCACGCTCCGGCAAATTGGCAATCGCATCCGCCAGGGCGCTCTGGAAACGTTCATCTTCCAGGTCGCGCGACGGCTCCATGTGAGCACTCGCGCCGTCCTCGTGCAGCCCTTCGTGTTCGCCGTCCTGCAACAGGTCGTCGAAACTGAACAGGCGACTGCCCAAGGTATCGTTCAAAATCCCGTAATAATCATCGAGACTCAACTGGAGTTCGGCCGCAACTTCGTGATCTTTAGCGTCTCGCCCGGTTTTCGCTTCAATCGCACGAATCGCGTCGCTGACCATGCGGGTGTTGCGATGCACCGAACGCGGCGCCCAGTCGCCCTTGCGGACCTCATCGAGCATCGCCCCGCGGATACGGATACCGGCGTATGTCTCGAAACTGGCGCCCTTGCTCGCGTCGTATTTATTCGACACTTCGAGCAGGCCGATCATGCCCGCCTGGATCAAGTCCTCGACCTGGACACTGGCCGGCAAACGCGCCAGCAAGTGGTAGGCGATGCGCTTGACCAGTGGCGCGTAACGCTCGATCAATTCGTACTGGGCGTCCCGTGCCGATTTTTTGTAGAGATGGTTGTAACCGCTGGCTGTCATAACACGGGCCCTGCTGTTTGTTGCACGAGACGCTCGACGAAAAATTCCAGATGCCCACGTGGGTTGGCCGGCAGCGGCCAGGTGTCGACCTTCTGGGCGATCGCCTTGAACGCCAGGGCGCATTTGGAACGAGGAAAAGCTTCATAAACGGCACGTTGCTTCTGGACAGCCTTGCGTACGCTTTCGTCGTAAGGCACTGCGCCGACGTATTGCAGGGCGACGTCCAGGAAGCGATCCGTGACCTTGGTCAACTTGGCGAACAGGTTGCGTCCTTCCTGTGGGCTTTGGGCCATGTTGGCCAGGACGCGAAAGCGGTTCATGCCATAGTCGCGGTTAAGCAGTTTGATCAGCGCGTAGGCGTCGGTGATCGACGTCGGTTCGTCGCAGACCACCAGCAACACTTCCTGGGCGGCGCGCACGAAACTGACCACCGAGTCACCGATACCGGCAGCCGTGTCAATCACCAGCACATCGAGGTTGTCACCGATGTCGCTGAAGGCCTGGATCAGGCCGGCGTGCTGCGCCGGGGTCAGGTGAACCATGCTCTGGGTGCCGGAGGCGGCCGGCACGATGCGAATCCCGCCGGGGCCTTGCAACAACACGTCGCGCAATTCACAGCGCCCTTCGATCACGTCCGCCAGCGTGCGCTTGGGTGTGAGCCCCAGCAGCACGTCAACGTTCGCCAGGCCCAGGTCGGCGTCCAGCAGCATGACCCGTCGGCCAAGCTCTGCCAGAGCCAGGGACAAGTTCACTGACACGTTAGTCTTCCCGACGCCACCTTTGCCGCCGGTCACCGCGATCACCTGTACGGGATGCATGCTGCCCATGTTCGTTCTTTACCTTGTCTTACTTAGACGGAGGCCACATTACTGGCTGCGCGTTCACATACGGAACAATGCATGGCAGACCATCGATGTAGGTACAAAAAATATTCATGAATACCTCAGCCAACCTGCTTGGTCGGGCTGTGGTAGATATCAGCGAACATGTCAGCCATGGCTTCTTCGCTGGGTTCTTCCTGCATTTGCACACTCACGGCACGACTGACCAGTTGATGACGGCGCGGCAGATGCAAATCATCCGGGATCCGCGGCCCGTCGGTCAGGTAGGCCACCGGTAGTTCATGACCGATCGCCAGGCTCAACACCTCGCCCAGGCTTGCCGTTTCGTCCAGCTTAGTCAGGATGCAGCCGGCCAGCCCGCAGCGTTTGTAACTGTGGTATGCGGCGGTTAGAACCTGTTTCTGGCTGGTGGTTGCCAACACGAGATAATTTTTTGACTTGATGCCACGCCCGGCCAGGCTTTCCAGCTGCATGCGCAGGGCCGGATCGCTGGCTTGCAGGCCGGCGGTGTCGATCAGTACGACGCGCTTGCGCATCAGCGGTTCCAGCGCCTGGGCCAGGGATTGGCCCGGATCCACATGGGTCACCGACACATTGAGGATCCGGCCCAAGGTCTTGAGTTGCTCCTGGGCACCGATGCGGAAACTGTCCATGCTCACCAGGGCGATACTCTGGGCGCCGTACTTGAGTACATAACGGGCCGCGAGCTTGGCCAGAGTGGTGGTCTTGCCCATGCCGGCCGGGCCGACCATGGCGATTACTCCGCCCTCTTCCAGTGGCTCGACTTCCGGCGTGGCGATCATCCGCGCCAGGTGCGCAAGCAGCATGCGCCAGGCCTGGCGAGGCTCGTCGATGTCGCTGATCAATGCCAGCAGGTCGCGCGCCAGCGGGCCGGACAGGCCAATGCGTTGCAGGCGACGCCACAGGTTGGCCTGGGCCGGACGGCTGCCTTGCAGTTGGTTCCAGGCCAGCGAGCCGAGCTGGACTTCCATCAGCTCGCGCAGGCTGTTGAGTTCGAAGCGCATCGAGTCCAGGGCACGGGGATCAACGCCCGCGGCTGCGGCAACGGGTGCCGGTGCCGGACGACGCGGTTCGGCCGGCGTCGGCTCGATCAGCGGTTCGGCAGCGGTCAGCGGCAGGCCTGCGGTCAATGGCTGGCCGGCGAACAATTGACGATTGGTGCCCGCGCTGGCCGAGCCTTCGCTGCTGCGCAGGCTCAACTCGGCCTGGGCGCTGGCGATGCGCGACTGAGTCTTGCGCAGCTCGTCCTCGAGCTCCATGTTCGGAACGCGAGGGGCCAGCGCCGACAATTTGTAGTCCAGGGCCGCCGTCAGCTCGACACCGCCGGCGATACGACGGTTGCCGATGATGGCTGCTTCAGCGCCCAGCTCGTCACGAACCAGTTTCATGGCCTGACGCATATCGGCGGCGAAAAAACGCTTCACTTGCATAAACCACTACCTCAGCCGTTGGGCCCTACTGTCGCAACGATGGTCACTTGCTTGTTGTCCGGTATTTCCTGGTACGCCAGCACATGCAGCCCCGGGACCGCGAGGCGCCCGAACCGCGAAAGCATCGCGCGAATCGGACCGGCCACCAGCAGGATCACCGGTTGGCCTTGCATCTCTTGCCGCTGGGCTGCTTCGATCAGCGAACGCTGCAGCTTCTCGGCCATGCTTGGCTCCAGCAGAACACCCTCTTCCGAGCCTTGTCCTGCCTTCTGCAGACTATTGAGCAATATCTGTTCCAACCTTGGCTCCAGAGTGATCACAGGCAGCTCAGACTCAGTGCCTACAATGCTTTGGACGATTGCGCGGGATACGCCGACCCGCACCGCAGCCACCAGAGCGGCGGTATCTTGACTCTTCGAAGCGTTGTTGGCGATCGCTTCGGCAATGCTGCGTATGTCGCGCACCGGAACCTGTTCGGCCAGCAGCGCCTGCAACACCTTGAGCAATTGGGACAACGAAACCACGCCCGGCACCAATTCTTCAGCCAGTTTCGGCGAGCCTTTGGCCAGTACTTGCAGCAGTTGCTGGACTTCTTCGTGACCGATCAGCTCGCTGGAATGCTTGTAGAGAATCTGGTTCAAGTGGGTCGCCACGACCGTGCTCGCGTCCACCACGGTATAACCGAGGGACTGGGCCTGGGCCCGCTGGCTGATTTCGATCCACACCGCTTCCAGGCCGAAAGCCGGATCCTTGGCGGTAATGCCGTTGAGCGAACCGTAGACCTGCCCTGGGTTGATCGCCAGCTCGCGGTCCGGGTAGATCTCGGCTTCCGCCAGGATCACGCCCATGAGCGTCAGGCGATAGGCGCTCGGCGCCAGGTCGAGGTTGTCGCGAATGTGGACGGTGGGCATGAGGAAGCCCAGATCCTGGGACAGCTTCTTGCGCACGCCCTTGATCCGCGCCAGCAATTGGCCGCCCTGGTTGCGATCGACCAATGGAATCAAGCGGTAGCCGACTTCCAGGCCGATCATGTCGATCGGCGTCACGTCATCCCAACCCAATTCCTTGGTTTCCATGGCACGCGCTGGCGACGGCAGCAGTTCCTGCTGGCGCTTGACCTCTTCCAGCGCCTGGACCTTCTGCACGTTCTGCTTCTTCCAGAACAGGTACGCGCCACCCGCGGCCAAGGCCGCCATGCTCAGGAAAGAAAAGTGCGGCATTCCCGGCACGAGGCCCATCACCGCCATCAGGCCGGCCGCCACGGCCAGGGCCTTGGGCGACGCGAACATCTGGCGATTGATCTGCTTGCCCATGTCTTCGGAGCCCGAAGCACGGGTCACCATGATCGCCGCCGCTGTGGATAACAACAGTGATGGCAATTGCGCCACCAAACCGTCACCGATGGTCAGCAACGCGTAGACCTTGCCGGCGTCGCCGAAAGCCATGCCGTGCTGGAAGATACCGACGGCCATGCCGCCAATCAGGTTGATGAACAGGATCAGCAGGCCGGCGATGGCGTCGCCGCGGACAAACTTACTTGCACCGTCCATGGACCCGTAGAACTCGGCTTCCTGGGCTACTTCGAGACGGCGCAGCTTGGCCTGGCTCTGGTCGATCAAGCCGGCATTGAGGTCGGCGTCGATCGCCATCTGCTTGCCAGGCATCGCGTCGAGGGTGAAACGCGCGCTCACCTCGGAAATCCGCCCGGCGCCCTTGGTCACCACGA
This sequence comes from Pseudomonas sp. R4-84, assembly GCF_054130985.1. NCBI lineage: Bacteria > Pseudomonadati > Pseudomonadota > Gammaproteobacteria > Pseudomonadales > Pseudomonadaceae > Pseudomonas > Pseudomonas sp. R4-84. The sequence continues at coordinate 1,630,848 of NZ_CP096390.1, read as the reverse complement.
CGAAGTTAATGATCATCAAGATGGCAAAGACCACGATACCGACCACGTAGTTGCCGCCGATCACCACTTCGCCGAAGGCCTGGATCACCTTACCGGCGGCCTGGTGCCCCTCGTGACCGTGAATCATCACCACCCGGGTGGACGCCACGTTCAGCGCCAGGCGCAACAGCGTCGCCACCAGCAGGATGGTCGGGAAGACGGCGAAGTCCAATGGGCGCAGCGCGTATACGCACACCAACAGCACCACGATCGACAAGGCGAGGTTGAACGTGAAGAACACGTCCAGCAGGAACGGCGGTACCGGCAGCATCATCATGGCGAGCAGGACCAGCAGCAACAGCGGCACGCCCAGATTGCCCCTGCTGAGGTCTACGACGTTGCTGCGCGCGGTGCTGAGTAACTGAGAGCGATCCACCAATATTCCCCGTTCCTGGAAGCAAACTTTTGACGCCCGGAAGGGGCGCAGGCGGGGTATTGCAAGAAGCTTTCCAACTTTCGCGGGAGGTTGAAATAGAGGCTTTCAAGGGATGCCGACCTGTGGGAGCGAGCTTGCTCGCGATGGCGGAGGGTCAGTTTGTGCGAGCGTTGACTGGAAGACCGCTATCGCGAGCAAGCTCGCTCCCACAGGGGCTTTGGCACCTTGGTTCAGGAATCGCGGCGCAAATCCGGCGGGATGGGCAGGTCCTTGAGCGGTTCTGGCCGCTTGCCCTTGCCGGCGCGGTGCTGGCGGATCTGGTAGACGTAGGCCAGCACCTGGGCGACGGCGAGGTACAAGCCTCCCGGGATTTCCTGGTCAAGCTCGGTGGAGTAGTAGATCGACCGCGCCAATGCCGGAGATTCGAGCAGCATCACTTCGTTGGCGACAGCGATTTCGCGAATCTTCAACGCCAGGAAATCGCTGCCCTTGGCCAGCAGGACCGGCGCATTGCCCTTGTCGGGATCGTACTTGAGCGCGACGGCATAATGAGTCGGGTTGGTGATGACCACGTCGGCGTCGGGAATCGCCGCCATCATCCGCCGCTGGGAAACCTCGCGCTGCAACTGGCGGATCCGCTGCTTGACCTCCGGCTTGCCCTCCGAGTCCTTGTACTCGTCGCGCACCTCCTGCTTGGTCATCATCAATTTCTGCTTGCTCTGGTAAAGCTGGATCGGCACGTCGATGGCGGCGATGAGGATCAGCCCGCAAGCCATCCACAAGGTGCTCCAGCCGACCAACTGCACGCTATGGATGATGGCTTGCTCCAGCGGCTCATGGGCGATGCGCAGCAGATCGTCGATATCGGCCTGCAACACCGCCAGCGCGACGAACAACACCAGGAGAAATTTTCCGAAAGCCTTGAGCAGTTCCATCAACGCCGTGGTGGAAAACATGCGCTTGATACCGGCGGCCGGATTCATCCGGCTGAACTTCGGTGCCAGGCTACCGGCGGCGAAAAGCCATCCGCCCAGGGAAATCGGGCCGATGAAAGCCGCCAACAGCAGAAAAATGAGCACCGGTTGCATTGCAAGCATCGCGATCTTGCCCGAATGCAACAGGTACTGCGTCATAGCGCCCGGCGTGAGCAATACCTCGCGAGGCAAGGAAAAATTCAACCGCATGATTTCCAGCAGATCCAACGCCAGTCCGCCACCGTAAATCAGCAAACCACCGGCACCGGCGAGCATGATCGCCAGGGTGTTGAGCTCCTTGGAACGGGCAATCTCGCCCTTTTCCCGAGATTGCTTCTTGCGTTTCTCGGTGGGGTCTTCTGTTTTATCCTGACCGCTTTCGCTCTCGGCCATGGTTCAGCGCGCCTGTGCCATGTCGCGTAACAGCTGCAAGGCCTGGGTGGCCAACGGCTGATACTGATTGAGAATGTCCCCCAGGCTGACCCAGAAAATCACCATGCCCAGCACCAGGGTCAGCGGGAAGCCGATGGAAAAAATGTTCAACTGCGGCGCCGCCCGGGTCATCACGCCGAAGGCGATGTTGACCACCAGCAGCGCGGTAATCGCCGGCAACACCAGTACCATCGCCGCGCCGAGGACCCAGCCAAGCTTGCTGGCAATGTCCCAGAAATGATTGACCAGCATCGCGCTGCCTACCGGCAATGTGGTGAAGCTCTCCGTCAATACTTCGAACACCACCAGATGCCCGTTCATGGCGAGGAACAGCAACGTCACCAGCATCGTCAGGAACTGCCCGATAACGGCAGTGTTCACGCCGTTGGTGGGGTCGATCATCGAGGCGAACGCCATGCCCATCTGGATCGAGATGATTTGCCCGGCCACCACGAATGCCTGGAAAAACAACTGAAGCGAAAAGCCCAGCAAGGCGCCTATGAGGATCTGTTCGGCCACCAGCATCAACGCGGTGAGGTCCAGGGCGTTGACCGGCGGCATGGGCGGCAGCCCGGGGGCGATGACCACCGTAATCGCCAGGGCGAAATACAGGCGCACACGACCCGGCACCAAGGTCGTGCCGAAGACCGGCATGCTCATCAGCACGGCCGTGACACGAAACAACGGCAGGATGAACGACGCCACCCAGGTACTGATCTGGGTATCCGTCAGCGCGAGCATCGACATCGTCAGCCGATCAACTGCGGAATACTGCCGTACAACTGCAGGATGTATTCCATGAAGGTTTGCACCAGCCAGGGGCCGGCGACGATCAGCGTGACCAGCATCACCAGCAGGCGCGGCAGGAAACTCAGGGTCTGCTCGTTGATCTGCGTGGCGGCCTGGAACATCGCCACGAGCAAGCCAACCAGCAGGCTCGGGATCACCAGGATGGCCACCATCATGGTGGTCAGCCAGAGGGCCTCGCGGAACAGGTCTACCGCTACTTCAGGCGTCATATCGTACTACCCGCGTGAGAGGTCTAAACACCGCCGAAACTGCCCGCCAGGGTGCCGATGATCAACGCCCAGCCATCCACCAGCACGAACAGCATGATCTTGAATGGCAGCGAAATGATCAGCGGCGACAACATCATCATGCCCATGGCCATGAGGATACTGGCGACCACCAGGTCGATGATCAGGAACGGGATGAAAATCATGAAACCGATCTGGAAGGCGGTCTTGAGCTCGGAGGTCACGAACGCCGGCACCAGGATGGTCAATGGCGCCTGGTCGGGGCTGGCAATGTCGGTGCGTTTGGACAGGCGCATGAACAGCTCCAGGTCGCTGCTGCGGGTCTGGGCGAGCATGAAATCCTTGATCGGCACCTGGGCTCTGGCCACGGCATCCTGGGCGCTGAGGGTTTCCGCCAGATAGGGTTGCAGCGCGTCCTGGTTCACCCGGTCGAACACCGGCGCCATGATGAACATGGTGAGGAACAGCGCCATGCCGGTGAGGATCTGGTTCGACGGCGTCTGTTGCAGGCCAAGGGCCTGGCGCAAGATCGAAAAGACGATGATGATCCGGGTGAAACTGGTCATCAGCATGACGAACGCCGGGATGAAACTCAGCGCGGTCATGATCAGCAGGATCTGCAAGCTGACCGAGTATTCCTGTGCCCCTTCGGCGTTGGTGCCCAAGGTGATCGCAGGGATCGACAGCGGGTCGGCGGAGAACGCCAACGGCGCGGCCAGCATCAGGGCCAACGCCAAGAGAATGCGCAACGGCATTACTTTTTATCCTTTTGGTCTTTTCCCAGCAGTTCCATGAGCCGTTGGGCAAACTCGGGCGTGGCCTGCTCCGTGACCGGCACCTGCACCGGTTCCTTCAGGACATGCAGCGCAGTGATGCTGCCAGGACTCAGGCCGAGCAGGATCTGCTCGGTGCCGACCTGCACCAGCACCAGCCGATCCCGTGGCCCCAGCGCGCGGGAACCGACAATGTCGATGACCTGCCCTTTGCCGGCAGGCCCCGCCTGCTGAACGCGTCGCAGCATCCACGCCAGGAAGAAAATCAACCCGAGCACCACCAGCAGGCCCAGCACCAGTTGCGCCAGTTGCCCGGCCATGCCGCTGCCACTCGCCGGCGCAACGGCAGCCGTGGCCACCGGCTCGGCTGCCAGAACACTGAACGGCAGCATCAGGGCTGCGGCGAGAAAGCCTTTCATTCAGCGCAGCTTCTTGATGCGTTCGCTCGGGCTGATCACGTCCGTCAGGCGAATGCCGAACTTCTCGTTGACCACAACCACTTCGCCATGGGCGATCAGGGTGCCGTTGACCAACACATCCAGCGGCTCACCGGCCAGGCGATCCAGCTCGATCACCGAGCCTTGGTTGAGCTGCAGCAAGTTGCGGATGTTGATGTCGGTGCTGCCCACTTCCATGGAAATCGACACCGGGATGTCGAGGATCACGTCCAGGTTGGGACCGTCGAGCGTCACTTGTTCGTTGCTTTTCGGCACGCTGCCGAATTCTTCCATTTGCAAGCGGTTGGAACCATGGTTGCCTGTGTCAGCCGCCAGCAATGCATCGATGTCTGCCTGCCCGGCATCGCCGGTTTCTTCCAGGGCCGCAGCCCACTCATCGGCCAGCGCCTGGTCATCCTGGGTATTCATATCGTCAGCCATCATGTTTCCTCGGCGGGCAAAAATCGGTTAAAAACCAAAACTTAAGAAGTTGACACCGCTCAGCGGCGTTCGATCGGCTCGATCACCTGTAACGCCAGGTTGCCTTTGTGAGAGCCCATCTTGACCTTGAAGGCCGGCACGCCATTGGCGCGCATGATCATGTCTTCCGGCATTTCGACGGGGATGATATCCCCCGGCTGCATGTGCAGGATGTCCCGCAATCGTAGCTGGCGTCGGGCGACCGTCGCGCCGATCGGCACGTCGACATCCAGCACGTCCTGGCGCAAGGCGTTGATCCAGCGCTCGTCCTGGTCGTCGAGGTCCGACTGGAAACCGGCGTCGAGCATTTCACGCACCGGCTCGATCATCGAATACGGCATGGTCACGTGCAGGTCGCCGCCACCCCCATCGAGCTCGATGTGGAACGTCGAGACGACAATGGCTTCGCTTGGGCCGACGATGTTGGCCATCGCCGGGTTCACTTCCGAGTTGATGTACTCGAAATTCACTTCCATGATCGCCTGCCAGGCTTCCTTCAAATCGACGAAAGCCTGCTCCAGCACCATGCGCACGACACGCAGTTCGGTCGGTGTGAATTCGCGACCTTCGATCTTGGCGTGACGACCGTCGCCGCCGAAGAAGTTGTCCACCAACTTGAACACCAGCTTGGCGTCGAGGATGAACAATGCCGTGCCACGCAGCGGCTTGATCTTCACCAGATTGAGGCTGGTGGGCACGTACAGCGAATGCACGTATTCGCCGAATTTCATCACCTGCACGCCACCCACGGCCACGTCGGCCGAGCGGCGCAGCATGTTGAACATACTGATGCGGGTGTATCGGGCGAAACGCTCGTTGATCATTTCCAGGGTCGGCATGCGTCCACGAACGATGCGATCCTGGCTGGTCAGGTCGTAGCTTTTGACGCTGCCCGGTTCAGCAGCGTTTTCGGTCTGCACCAGGCCGTCGTCGACACCGTGCAACAGCGCGTCGATTTCGTCCTGGGACAACAAGTCCTGCACGGCCATGTCGTGTTCCTACTGCAATACGAAGTTAGTGAAGAGCAACTGTTCGATCACCACTTTGCCGAGTTCTTTCTGGGCCACTTCCTGCACGCTGGCCGTGGCTTTCTGACGCAGCATTTCCTGGCCCACCGGAGTGGCCAGGGTGTCGAAACTCTGTCCGGAAAACAGCATCACCAGATTATTGCGAATCAGCGGCATGTGTACACGCAACGCTTCCAGGTCGGCCTGGTTGCGCCCCAGCAAGGTAATGCTCACCTGCATGTAGCGCTGACGACCGTTCTGGGTGTAGTTGGCGACGAAGGCCGGGGCCATCGGCTCGAAAACCGCTGGCTGCTTGCCCACCGGAGCAGCTTCCACCGCCTCGGCCGGCTTGCTCTGGGCATTGTGCATGAAATACCAGGTCGCCCCCACGGACACGCCCACGGCCAGGAGCAAGCCCACCACGATCAGGATGATCATCTTGAGTTTGCCTTTGGTTGCGGGGTCTTTTACAGCTGCTGCTTCGCTCTTCGCCATGCCAATAATCCGTCGTTAATCGGGGGTTCACTGTTGCATGGCTAGGCTGGAGCAAGTGTTATGCCAGAAGAGAAACGATGGTCGACGCAATTTCGAGAACACCCTAAACCATTATGGGAGCGAGCTTGCTCGCGACGCCGGTTTTTCAGCCACCGTTGCAGGTGACTGATCCATCGTTATCGCGAGCCAGCTCGCTCCCACAAGGTTAATGCGTTGAATCAGGCGTAGTAATCGACCGCGCTGGTGCCAATGACGCTGGTAGTGCTGGCCGCCACTTCGGCAACGCTGGCCGGCACCTCTTCATCCAGCGAGTCAACTCGGCCGCCGGAGGACGTGGTGCGTCCAGCCTGGGCTTGCTGCTGGGCCTGTTGATCCTGGTTCTGCGAGCCACGGGATTGATCCGACACGCTGACGTCGACCTGCCCCATTCCCTGCTGGGCGAAACTGTCACGCAGACGATGCATCTGGCCTTCGAGGGCTTCGCGCACGCCTGAGTGGGCGCTCATGAAGGTCACCTGGGTCTGCTGGTCTGGAATCATGTTCACCCGAATATCCAGGCGTCCGAGCTCGGCCGGTTGCAACTGGATGTCCGCCGCCTTGAGATTGGCGCTCGACAAGTACATCACCCGGTTGACCACCTCCTCGGTCCAGCCGCCCTGGTTCATGGCAATGGGCTGATTGACCGGCACCGCGTTGGCGGTTTTCGGTGTGGCGGCCTGGGTCAGTGCCGCCAGGCGGTTGGCAAAGTCATCCACGCGCGTATCGCTGGAAGCGGCCGTCAGATCCTTGAGGCCTTCGCTGATCAGGCCGCTGAACGCCTTGTCGCCCCCCTGGCTGCCGGCACCGGTGCTGTCCTGGTCGGCTTGCACGGCGAGCATGCTCGCCATACCGGCGGCGAACGTCTGGGCCGAAGTCGGCTCACCATCGAGAGACGCCGGCGCAGCGGTCTTGGACTGCGCCTGGCTGGAAGCGGACACGTGGCCGCTCTGCTCCATCGCCAACCGCAACGCCGGTAGTGCGTCGAGCGGATCGGCCTGCGGATCGAACTCCGGGTCCGTCACCGGCGCCGAGGCATTGGCCGCCACACTCGGGGCAACGGGAGCCGCTACCGCCGCAGTGACTTGAGCCTCGATCGTAGGCACCACGGGAGCAGGCTGCGCCTCAGCGACGCCCTCTGGAATAACGGTGCCCGGCAACAATGCAGGGGCCAGCGTCGGATCGACAGGCGCGGCATCCGCTACCGGCGTTTCTGGCGCATCGCTGTCGGCATCATCCGCCGTTTTGCTGCCGGCAGTGGTCGGCTTGTCGGCGGGCAAGGGTTTGCCGCTATCGGCAACCGCCGGCTCCGGAGCGGCAGTATCGCTGCCCGCGTCCTTCTTGGCGGCATTGTCGGCGGTCTTGTCGCGCACCGGTTTTGCCGATGACTCAGGCACCGCCGGTGATTTGACGGGTGCCTGCTTGGCGAAGACCTGGGCGAAGCTGGAGGCTCTGTTCTCGGCGTCCGGACCTGCTGCCAGTGGATTGACGGCGGCCTGCGGCTTGGCCTGGGCGGTGGCCTGGAGCAGTGTGTTGGGTGTAACGGGCATAAGATGGTCTCCGCTGCACTGGAATCATAGATGCAGTTGAGACAGGGCAATGCAAGGGACGGGCCAATGAAGCAAACGGGATGCTTCAGCAGTGAAAGCTTTCGCGCTCTTCTCGACAAAGCGTACGAACGTGAGCGAATTCGCTATCGATTTCATTGACCAGGCTCTCGATACCGTGCAGCGACGGCTCCTTGGCACGCTGCTCCAGCTCACCACACAGCTCGGCCAGGCGAATGGCGCCCATGTTGCTGCTGCTGCCCTTGAAGCTATGGGCAGTAGCACTGAGCATTTGCGCGTCCCTCGCCTCGTGCAGTACACGAAGGCGGGCTTCGGAATCCTTGAGGAAAGTATCCAACAGCTCCGGATACCCGTCCTCCATGACTTCCTTCAACGTGCTCAGCACGTCGAGATCCAGATGAATTTCGTTCACTTGTTCGCTCCCTGATCAAGAATGGCCCCGATTATGACAGAGCCTCCCAGAAAAACTCCACGCGCGCACTACGACCATCGTCGGACCAGGAGGCCTGATGACAGAGTTGGCGCACCAGGCTCACGCCGCGCCCAGACAATCGATCCCGGTCCAGCGGCCGCGCCAACACCTTGGCGACATCGAAGCCCTTTCCGCTGTCTTCGACTTCAATGATTAGTCTGCCACCGTCGCCCTGGGGCGTGACGTGCAGATGCACCCGCACGTGACCATCGTCCAGCTTGTCCAGACGCGCGCCGCGCTCCTGATAGTAACGAGCAAAACCGGTCGCATCACGCTTCAGGCTGGAGTCGAGCCCCAGCACCCCGTGTTCCAGGGCGTTGGAATAAAGCTCCGACAACACGTTGTATAGTGCTCCACTCTGCGCCCTGAGCCCGTGGACCTCCAACAATAATTGCAGCAGGTAAGGCATCGGGTTGAAGCGCTTGAGTGTTTGCGCGCGGAATTCGAAACTCAACGACCAATCCAGCGGACTGGACTGGCCGCTATCGGAATAGACCGGTGGCGGCGGGTTGAGTTGCGTCGGCGCGACCAGCCGCACCTCGACCATGCTGAAATCATCACGGGCCTCACCGCGAAAATCCCGCAAGGCCTGCTGGATATCCTCGAAGAGACGGTCGGGTTCGCGGTTGGCCGAGAACACCTGCTGCAACCGCTCCACGCCAAACGGTTGATCATCGTGGTCGCTGGTTTCTATCACTCCGTCGGACAACAGGAAGACCCGATCACCCACCGACAGCGAGTGGACCTCGGTGCGATCGTCGAACAACTGGGGCGTCAGCACACCCAGCGGCAAGTGCCGCGCCGGCAACGGCGTGCGCGCGCCACTGAGGCTGTCGTGAAGATACCCGTCAGGCATGCCGCCATTCCAGACTTCCACGGTGCAGCGCTGGAAACTCATGCATAACAGCGTCGCGCAACAGAACATATCCACCGGCAGGATGCGCTTGAGCTTGGCATTCATCTCCCGCAGGATCTGCGCCAGGCCATAACCTTTGGCCGTCATCCCGTAGAACACTTCCGCCAGCGGCATCGCGCCGACCGCCGCCGGCAGGCCGTGCCCGGTAAAATCGCCGAGCAGGATATGCATGTCGCCGGCCGGGTTGAACGCGGCCAGCAGCAAGTCGCCGTTGAACAAGGCATAAGGTGATTGCAGATAACGGATATTCGGCGCGCTCAGGCAACCGGAGTGGGCAATCTTGTCGAACACGGCCTTGGCGACCCGCTGCTCATTGAGAAGGTAATCGTGGTGTCGGGCGATCTGGTCGCGCTGCTCGACCACCGTGGCCTGCAACCGACGCAAGCGATCCATGGCCTTGATTTTCGCAGCCAGGATGACTTGGTTATAGGGTTTCGCCAGGAAGTCATCCCCACCGGCCTCAAGGCATCGGGCGAGCCCTTCGCTTTCGGTCAATGAGGTGAGGAAAATGATCGGGACCAACTGATCCCCGGCCAATTGCTTGATTTTCTGCGCCGCTTCGAAGCCATCCATGACCGGCATCATCGCGTCCATCAGCACAAGATGAGGACGCTGCTCCAGATAGACGTCGACCGCCTCGGCGCCATCGGCGGCGGTGAGCACGTGGTGCCCCTGGCGACGGACAATGGTCGACAACAGCAGTCGGTCGGCGGCACTGTCTTCGGCAATCAGGATCGTCAGCGGCTCCGGCGACGATTGCATGGCGATCAACTGATATCGAACAGCTTGTCGAAATTGGAAATCGCGAGGATTTTCTTGACGTCGCTGCTGCTGTTGACGACGCGGATATCCGATTCGTCGCCACCGGCATGGTCACGCAACAGCAGGAGCATGCCCAAGGCAGAGCTATCTAGGTAAGTGGCCTCTTTCAGATCCACCACGATGGACTCGGGTTTCGTGTTGAGCTTTTCATAGGACTCACGAAACTCCTGATGCCGGCCAAAATCGAAGCGGCCCTTGATCGAGATCGTCAGTTTTTGCCCATCAGGAGATACTTCGGTAACGACAGACATATTCACTTCCTTGTCGTGGACATACGTGTACAAGGTTTAGCACCTGGTAGAGGTCTGAGCAAGGTTTCAAATCGCCTGCCCGACAAAACTCTACCGCCAATATCAATACGGGTCCTGGCGCGGCAAGCGCTGGGACAATTCATCCAGCAGTTTCTGCTCACGCTTATCCTCCAATTGCCGCGCCTCGTCGATGTAACGCTGTACCAGCTTGCGCAGCCCCTCGACTCGGGCGAACGCTTCCTGCCAACTCTGGCGAGCCTTCTCGAGATTGTTCTGGTGCCAGACCAGGCTTTGGCGCTGCTGATCGATGGCGGTGCCCAATTGCGCCAGGAACCCCTGGTAACCCAACAACCACTGTCCGGAAACGCCGTGACTGCCACGGGCAATCCACTGTTCCTGGTATTCCAGACGAAAATTCTCCAGGTCAGCCAGCTTGCTTTCAGCAACAGCCACTTGCCCCTGGAAATACGCCAACCGCTGTACAGCGGTTTTCTCAGCCTTTTCCGCCATGTCCACCACCGGTGCCAGGCGCGCCGCACGACTCGTGGCCATGATCGGTTACGTGCCGGAGACTGGGGCGAAAATGGTTTGCAGGTGCGCTTCGCTGGCGCCCATGCCGATGCTGTCATTCAGCGCCTGGCGCAGATACACCGCCATGGCCGGATAGAGGTTGATGGCCGTGTCGGTTTCGCGATCGCCGCCAGGCACATAGGCACCTACGCTGATCAGGTCGCGACTCTGCTGGTAACGGGACCAGTACTGCTTGAACTGTTGCGCCCGCTTCATGTGCTCGGGGCTGATCACCGATGGCATGACCCGGCTGATCGACGCTTCGATGTCGATGGCGGGGTAATGTCCTTCTTCCGCCAGACGCCGGGACAATACGATATGGCCGTCGAGCACACCACGGGCCGAGTCGGCGATCGGATCCTGTTGGTCGTCGCCCTCGGACAGCACGGTGTAGAACGCGGTGATGGAGCCACCGCCCTTCTCCGCGTTTCCGGCGCGTTCCACCAATTTCGGCAGCTTGGCGAAGACTGAAGGCGGATACCCTTTGGTCGCCGGAGGTTCGCCGATGGCCAGGGCGATTTCCCGCTGGGCCTGGGCGAAACGGGTCAGTGAGTCCATCAGCAACAGGACATTCTTGCCCTTGTCGCGGAAATATTCAGCGATACGCGTGCAGTACATGGCGGCACGCAGGCGCATCAATGGCGCATCGTCCGCCGGCGAAGCCACCACCACGGAACGTTTGAGCCCTTCTTCGCCGAGGATGTGCTCGATGAATTCCTTCACCTCGCGACCCCGCTCGCCGATCAAGCCCACCACGATGATGTCGGCTTCGGTAAAGCGGGTCATCATGCCCAGCAGCACACTCTTGCCCACACCAGTACCGGCGAACAGGCCCAGGCGCTGGCCGCGTCCAACCGTCAACAAACCGTTGATGCAACGGATGCCCACGTCCAGCGGTACGCTGATGGGGTCGCGCTTGAGCGGGTTGATCGTCGGGCCATCCATCGGCACCCAATCTTCAGCCTTCATACCGCCCTTGCCGTCCAGGGCCCGTCCAGCGCCATCCAGCACCCGGCCGAGCATGCTCATGCCCATGGGCAGGCGACCGGTATCGGCCAGCGGTACCACGCGGGCACCCGGGGCGATGCCGGCGACACTGCCCACCGGCATCAGGAACACCTTGCTGCCGGAGAAACCCATGACTTCGGCTTCGACCTGCACCGGGTGATAACTGTCATCGTTGATCACCAGGCAACGACTGCCCATGGCGGCACGCAAGCCTTCCGCCTCAAGGGTCAGGCCGACCATACGCAGCAGGCGACCTTCCAGGATCGGTTGGCCGGCCAGTTCGGTGGCCTCGGCGTAGCTGCCCAGGCGCTTGCCAAAGCTGGTTCGCTCAAGGCGCATCGCGGCTGTCCGTTGCGCCAACAAGCGGTTCGTCACCGTCCGGATCGACGATGACAGCGGCCTTGGGTTCGTCCGGCAGATCCAGGCTGAGGTCGGCCGGAGCCGGATGCAGGGCCTGTTCGTGCAGTTGGTCAAAGAGTTTCGCCATGATCTGGCTGATGCGCGTCTCGATTGTCGCGTCGATGCGGCTGTGCTCGGTTTCTACGCGGCAACCGCCCGGCAGCAGGGACTCGTCCTCGACGATGCGCCAGGTTTCCTCGTGGCGCTCGCGCAGGGCCTTCACCAGTTCGAAGTCCTGAGGGTTGATGTACAGCCGCACGTTGCCCACGCCCAGCGGCAGCAGCTTGAGGGCTTCGCGCATGACGTGTTCGATCTGGCTCGAATCGATCGCCAGCTCGCGCTGGATCACTTGGCGGGTGATGTGCTGCACCAGCCCGACCAATGACTTTTCGATCTGGGTGTCCTGCTCGGCGATGGGCTCGAACAGATTGAGCATCAGTGATTCCAACGCACGCAGCTTCGCCGTCAGCGCCACGTCGGCTTCCTGGCGAACCTTGATCGTCGTGCTGTGGAAACCTTCTTTCTCGCCAATGGCGAAGCCTTCGTTGTAGGCCTCCTGACGAATGCTCTCGACTTCTTCGAGGGTCAGTGGCTGGACTTCCTCCAGCGGCACCTCCTCCATCTCCGGCAGTTCTTCCACCGGCTCCGGCTCGGGCTCGGGCACGAAGGGGTCGAAACTGGGCAGCGACCAGACGTCGAAACCTCCGACGTCCCGGGCGCGGATCAGGTCGCTGGGTGCATCATCACTCTTGGCAGACATAACGACCTTAGATCATCTCTTCGCCGCCCTTGCCACCGAGCACGATTTCTCCGGCTTCGGCCATACGGCGGGCGATGGTGAGGATTTCCTTCTGTGCGGTTTCCACATCGCTGACGCGCACCGGGCCCTTGGCCTCGAGGTCGTCGCGCAACAGTTCGGCCGCTCGTTTGGACATGTTCTTGAAGATCTTCTCCTTGACGCCTTCGTCCGAACCCTTGAGGGCCAGGACCAGAACGTCGGAGGACACTTCGCGCAACAGAGCCTGGATACCACGATCGTCGACATCGGCCAGGTTGTTGAACACGAACATGAGGTCTTCGATCTGACCGGACAGGTCTTCGTCGACTTCGCGAATCGAGTCCATCAGTTGACCTTCGATCGAACTGTCGAGGAAGTTCATGATGTCCGCCGCGCGTTTGATACCGCCCAAGGTGGTGCGCGAGGCATTGGAGTTGCCCGAGAACTGCTTCTCGAGAATCTGGTTCAGTTCTTTCAGGGCCGCCGGCTGCACGGTGTTCAACGACGACACACGCAGGATGATATCGAGGCGAACCTTATGGTCGAAGTTGCCCAGCACTTCGCCGGCCTGGTCCGGGTCGAGGTACGCCACCACGATCGCCTGGATCTGGGGGTGTTCGTAACGGATCACGTCGGCAACCGCGCGCGGCTCCATCCACTTGAGGCTGTCCAGGCCGCTGGTGTTGCCACCCAGCAGAATCCGGTCGATCAGGCCGTTGGCCTTGTCCTCGCCCAGGGCCTGGGTGAGCATCTTGCGCACGTAGTCGTCGGAACCGACGCCCAGGCTGGTCTGGTCGCCGACGATGTCGACGAACTCGCTCATGACCTGCTCGACCTGCTCGCGATGGACATTGCCCATCTGGGCCATGGCCACGCCAACGCGCTGGACCTCTTTGGGCCCCATGTGACGCAGCACTTGGGCGGCGTCGGTCGAACCCAGGGACAGCAGCAGGATCGCGGCTTTGTCGACCCGGGACAATTTGGCAACAGCGGCTCGATTATCACTCATCTGCGTTAATCCACTCTTTCACGACCTGGGCCACACGACCCGGATCTTCTGCCACCAGACTCTTGATGGCGTTCAACTGAGCGTCGTAGCCTTCGCTCGGGCTTGGCAGCAGGATGCTCTGCGGCCCGCCGAGGCTGACGCGATCGTTGGCCAATTCGCCATCCAGGCCGCCCATGCCTCCCAGCTCTACATCGCCCAAGCCTGCCAACTGCTTGTTCTTGCCGCCACCGGTGATGTTGTTCAGCACCGGGCGCAACACGCCGAATACCAGTATCAGGATGAACAACACACCCAATACTTGCTTGACCACATCCCAGAACCAGGGTTGCGAATAAAACGGAATGTCGGCAATTTCTTCACCGCGCTCCAGGGAGAACGGCACGTTGATCACGCTGACGCTGTCGCCACGGCTGGCGTCGAAACCAACGGCGTCCTGCACCAGGCGAGTGAAGCGCGCCAATTCGTCGGCGCTCCACGGCGCACGGCTGGTTTCGCCGTTGGCCGGGTTGATCTTGACCTGATCGTCCACGACAACGGCGACCGACAGGCGATTCAAACGGCCCTGCTGCTGCTTGGTGTGGCTGATGGAACGGTCGAGCTCGAAGTTCTTGGTGGATTGTTGACGCTTGTCGGCCGGGTACGGCGCGAGCATCGGCTGGCCGGTGGCCGGGTCCATGATCTGTTGGCCATTGGCATCGATCAGCGGCTGGCCGGGCTGCACCATGCCCGCGGCGGCGGTGGCGCCACCGGTGGTTTGCGGCGCGCTGGCCGGCGACGGCGGCTGGTTGCTCAGGGCACCCGGCACGCCTTGCGGTCCATTGCTGGCGGTACGCTGTTCGTTCACCGACTGCTCGCTGCGCAACGCGGGTTGATCCGGGTTGAATTGCTCGGAGGTCGATTCGACCGCACTGAAATCCACGTCCGCCGAGACTTCGGCCTTGTAGCGGCCATTGCCCAGGATAGGTTGCAGAATGTTATGCACCCGCTGGGTGAACATGCCTTCCATGCGGCGGCTGTAATCGTATTGCTTGCCGGCCATGGTCAGTTCGGAGTTTTCCGCCTGGTCGGACAGCAGGTTGCCCTTCTGGTCGACCACGGTGATTTGCGACTTGCTCAGTTCGGGAACGCTGGTCGCCACCAGGTTGATGATGGCAACGACTTGGCCTGGCTCCAGGGAGCGGCCGGAATACAGTTCAACCAGTACCGAAGCACTCGGCTTGCGCTCATCGCGCACGAACACCGAGCTTTTCGGGATCGCCAAGTGCACACGGGCAGCCTTGACGTTGTTGAGGCTGGAGATGGTGCGCGCCAGTTCGCCTTCCAGGCCGCGACGATAACGAGTCGCTTCCATGAACTGGCTGGTGCCCAGGCCCTGGTCCTTGTCCAGAATCTCGAAACCGATGTTGCCATCGGTCGGTGTCACGCCAGCGGCAGCGAGCTTGAGGCGCGCGCGCGCCACGTCGTCGGCCTTGACCAGCAAGGCGCCAGAATTGGGTTCAACGGTGTAGGGAATGTCGGCAGAAGCCAGGGTTTCCATGACCTGCTTGGCGTCCATGCCTTCCAGGCTACCGTACAACGGACGGTAGTCTGGCTGCTGGGACCACAACACGACGGCGAAACCAATCGCCACGCTGGCAGCCAGGCCGACCAACAGGCCAACCTGACGCAGCATGGTCATCTCGGAGAGGTTTTCCAGGAAAGACAGACCGAACAACGGCGGTTTGCCGTCTACCGGAGTGGCCTTGGCTGGAACGTTATCAACGGCTGCTTCTGCCATGACTCAATAGTTTCCTTAGACCGGCATCTGCATGATGTCTTGGTAGGCTTGAACCAGTTTGTTACGTACCTGGGTCAACGCCTGAAACGAGACACTGGCTTTCTGCGAAGAGATCATTACATCCGTCAGGTCGACGCCACTTTTACCAATCTCGAAAGCACTGGCCAACTGGTTCGAAGCCTGCTGGGTATCGTTCACTTTATTGACGGCCTGACCGAGCATGTCGGAAAAGCTGCTGCCACCCACCTGGGGGACCGCGACCGAATTCGGCTGGGCCATGGCGTCCATTTGCATGGACCGCATGTCCAACATCAATCGATTAAATTCAATACCTTGGCTCATGGTCTATTCTCTCTGGCGGCCCGCATTTTTTTGACACTTACTCAGCGGGTACGTAGGTGTTAGCAACAAGGGTGCCAGCTCGATGGCCGTAAAAAACAAATGCATGCGCGAGCTCATCCGGACTCATGTGGGAGCGAGCCTGCTCGCAATAGCGGTCTGTCAGTCAACATCTACATCGCCTGAATCACCGCCTTCGCGAGCAGGGCTCGCTCCCACAGATCTAGAGGTGCAACTGCTTGGATCAATGATTCAACTGGCGAAAAGGTAGGCCTCCACATCCATCCCGGCATCACGCATTTGCGCCAACTTGTAGCGCAGGGTTCGGGGACTGATGCCGAGTCGCTCGGCCGCTTCCTTGCGACGGCCGCGCTCGGCGCGCAGGGTGTCGATGATCATCTGGAATTCGCGACGACGCAGATCGTCCTCCAACGCACCGGCTGATTCGGCTACCTCGACCGGAGGCACTACCGGCGCCAGCGGCGGTACCGGCAAAGGCGCACAAGCCACCGGACCGACCAGGCAGAAATCCTCGGGCTGGATCAAGCCGCCCTGCTGCAGGATCAGCGCCCGCTGGATCGCGTTATCCAGTTCCCGGACGTTACCGGGCCAGGGATACCCGATCAGGCAAGCCTGTGCCTCGGCGGACAGGCGCGCCGTTGCGTGCTTCATTTTATTGACGTGCTTGGCCAGCAGACGCTCGGCCAGCGGCAGGATATCGGCGGTGCGCTCGCGTAACGGACGCCAGGCCAACGGAAAAACCGACAGCCGGTAATAAAGGTCTTCCCGGAAACGCCCCGCCGCCACTTCGCCCGCCAGGTCGCGGTTGGTCGTCGCGACCACCCGGATGTCCAGGCTGATGGGCTTGCGCGCGCCGACCCGCTCCACTTCTCGCTCCTGCAACACCCGCAGCAATTTTGCCTGCAGGCCCAGGGGCATCTCAGAGATTTCATCCAGCAGGATGGTGCCGCCATCGGCCTGTTCGAACTTGCCAGCCTGGGCCGCGATGGCGCCGGTGAACGAACCCTTTTCGTGGCCGAACAATGTTGCTTCGAG
Source organism: Pseudomonas sp. R4-84 (assembly GCF_054130985.1). Classification (NCBI taxonomy): domain Bacteria; kingdom Pseudomonadati; phylum Pseudomonadota; class Gammaproteobacteria; order Pseudomonadales; family Pseudomonadaceae; genus Pseudomonas; species Pseudomonas sp. R4-84. The sequence continues at coordinate 1,613,797 of NZ_CP096390.1, read as the reverse complement.
CATGTTGTCGGGAATCGCCGCGCAGTTGATGGCAATGAACGGCTCGCTGGCGCGACGGGACTGCTGGTGAATATAACGGGCCAAGACTTCCTTGCCCGTACCGGACTCACCGGAAATCAATACGGTTGAATCGCTGCGTGCCACCCGCGCGGCCAATTCCAGCAGCTGCGCACTGGCCGGCTCGATCGCCACCGGGCCTTCACCTTCAACGGCAAGGCTTCCCAGGGCATGGCGCGCCACCAGGTCAAGCAGCGCCTTGGGCTCGAACGGCTTGACCAGATAGTCCGCCGCCCCCTGGCGCATGGCATCCACCGCTCGTTCGACCGCACCGTGGGCGGTCATCAACAGGACTGGCAATTGAGGCTGGCGCGCCCGCAGTAAACCGAGCAACTGATGGCCGTCCATGCCCGGCATATTGACGTCGCTGACCACCAGGCTGAACGGCTCGCGGGCCACCGCCAGCAACGCCTCCTCCGCCGAACCGACGACGGCATGATCATGCCCGGCCAACAGCAGTGTATCGGCGAGCGCCTCGCGCAGGGCACGATCGTCCTCCACCAGCAAAACCTTGATTGCCATTGCCTTCACTCCACCCCTGGCACACTGGAAAACAGCGGCAGCAGGACCAGCGCACACGTGCCGCGCCCCGGCCGCGAGCGCAACTGCAATTCACCCTGATGGGCCCGCGCCACGGCCTTGACCACGGTCAGACCGAGGCCCGTCCCGGTGGTCTTGGTGGTGAAAAAAGGCTCACCCAGGCAGGTCAACACGGCTGGATCGATGCCGCTGCCGTTGTCGCTGACACACAGGCGCAACGTGCTGCCACGGGTGTATAGGTGGACTTTCAGGCGAACGTCGCCGTCGCCCGCCTGGATCGCGTTTTCAATCAGGTTCAATACCGCGCCCACCAGCGTGTCGCGGTTGCACAAGACTTCGCCCGCGCGGCTGTCACACTGCCAGCGGATCGGCAAACCCTGTACGTGGGTCGACGCTGCGGCCTGCAAGGATTGCAGCAACGCCTTGGGCGTCACGCGGTCGGTCAACGGCAATTCGCCGCGGGCGAACACCAGCATGTCGCGGACCTGGTGCTCCAGCTCATGCAAGCGTTCCTTCAGGCGGCCGGCGAAGCGCTGCTGGGTATCCATCGGCAGTTGCTGTTCAGTCAAATGACTGGCGTAGAGCAACGCGGCGGACAGCGGCGTACGGATCTGATGGGCCAGCGACGCCACCATCCGCCCAAGGGAAGACAGCCGCTCGTGGCGGGCCAGCTGATCTTGCAGGTGGCGGGTTTCAGTCAGGTCGTTGAGCAGCACCAACTGCCCGGGCTCGGCATCAAGCGAACGGGTCGAGATAGAAAGGCGTCGACCGTCCTTGAGGGAAATCTCATGGCCGTCATCTTCGCGAGGAGCGAAGCAGCGGGCAATCACATGCCGCCACAGCTCGCCCTCCAATGGCAGGCCGAGCAGCTCACACGCTGCCGGGTTGGCTTCGCGCACGAAACCGTGCTCATCAATGACAATGACGCCGCCAGGCAAGAGGTCGAGGAGGTTTTGCAGCCGATTGGCCAGGCGTTCTTTTTCCGCCAGCTCCTGCATGCGCTGAGCGCTGACCACCGCCAGCTCACCCTTGAGCTCGGTGACCCGGGCTTCGAGCAGGCTGTAGGAGTCGGATAACTGGCTGGAGACCTGGTTAGACAGCGAAAACGCCTGCTCAAGTCCAAGCCGGCTAGCCTGCTCGGCGGACGGCATGAGTCCCGGCTCAGGGACAGGAGACATCAGGGCGGCTTGGGTCATCGTGCTCTCTCGCTTGGCTGACCGTCAGTTAAACGGAACGTTGCGAGGGCAGTAGCAATACCCGTGCCGAAAAAAAACCGCCCAGAAATCAGGCGGTTGTAAAACAGGCGTCAATCATCCGCCTGTTCATCTCCTTCGCGACGGCTCATGCCGTACTTGCGCATTTTTTCCACCAGTGTCGTGCGACGGATGCGCAGGCGTTCCGCCGCGCGGGCGACGATGCCGTTGGCATCGTCGAGTGCCTGCTGGATGAGGCCCTGCTCCAGGCCTCCCAGATAATCCTTCAGATCCAGGCCTTCCGGCGGCAGCATGGCGTTACTGGTGAAGTCCGGCGTATGGCCATTGATCGCTACGCGCTCTTCCAAGTCGCTGCGCAAGCTGTCGACCATCTGCTCGTCTTCGTCGTCGACGTAGCGGAACTTCTTCGGCAACTCGGCCACGCCGATCACGCCGTAGGGGTGCATGATCGCCATGCGCTCCACTAGGTTGGCCAACTCGCGGACGTTGCCCGGCCAGCCATGGCGGCAGAGAGACATGATCGCCGCAGAGTTGAAGCGGATCGAACCGCGCTTCTCATGCTCCATGCGCGAGATCAATTCGTTCATCAGCAGCGGGATGTCTTCGACCCGCTCACGCAGCGGCGCCATTTCGATCGGGAATACGTTGAGGCGGTAATAGAGATCCTCGCGGAAACTGCCGACCTCGATCATGCTTTCCAGATTCTTGTGAGTCGCGGCGATGATCCGCACGTCGACGCTCTGGGTCTTGTTGCTGCCCACGCGTTCAAAGGTGCGCTCTTGCAGCACGCGCAGCAGCTTGACCTGCATCGGCAGCGGCATGTCGCCGATTTCATCGAGGAACAGCGTGCCGCCGTTAGCCAATTCGAAACGCCCGGCGCGACTGGTAATTGCGCCGGTGAATGCGCCCTTCTCGTGGCCGAACAATTCGCTTTCCAGCAACTCGGCTGGGATCGCCCCGCAGTTGACTGGAACGAACGGCGCTTCGCGGCGCTTGGAATGGTAATGCAGGTTGCGCGCAACCACTTCCTTGCCGGTGCCGGACTCACCCAGGATCAGCACGCTGGCGTCGGTGTCGGCCACCTGCTGCATCATCTGGCGCACGTGCTGGATCGCACGGCTGGTGCCGACAAGGCTGCGGAAAAGATTGGGTTCACGATGCCGGCCGCGTTCACGGGCCTGGTCATACATTTCGCGATAAACCTGGGCACGGTGCAGCGAATCAAGCAATTTGCTGTAGCTGGGCGGCATTTCCAAGGTGGAAAGTACCCGGCGGCGCTGGTCTTCCGGCAGGTCTAGGGAAGAATTTTCGCCCATCAGCAAAACGGGAAGGAACTCATCCCAGGTTGAGAGTGTCTTTAGCAAGCCCAAAAGCGATGCGGGGGCATTTACGGTCCCGATAAGGACGCAAATGACTTCACGGCTGGACGACAATGAGCCGACAGCCTGCTGCCAGTCATGGCTGCCGCAGGGTAAATTTTCTTCGCCGAGAAAATTAAGGATCACCGCCAGGTCGCGGCGGCGGACGCTATCGTCATCGATCAGGAGAATTTTGGTTTCACGCCACATGCAATAGCAACTTCCCTAGTCAACTCAGTGCCCGAATTTGGGGGCAAGCTAGACGCTTGCAGACTTGTCATGCCTGTAGACGCCTGAAATCTGTAAACAGCCACTAGTTAAGTCAAAAAATCGTGCACAGTCAAATTTATGGCGCACTTTGTTCGGATTAAATGAAAATTAAATCATCCGAACAGGTGATAAACCTTCGCCGCGTTCTGTGCCTGGTTAATCTGTGACATTTCGTTCACGATCGCCTGACGTTCCCCCGTCGCGGCATCCAGCAACTGCCGATACACGCCAAGCAACTCTTCCAGGTTGTTACGCAACGCCGCCTCGTCCACCTCGGACTCGCCCATGACGTCTTCCATGCAGGAACGGCACGCCAGATCCAATTGACCGATGGCCTCCCAATTGCGCTCAGCCAGGGCATCAACCAGGGCATCTCGGGTTTGTTCTATGCGCTGCAAGACAAGACTCATGAGCTTATTCCTCAGAATTGCGGGCCAGGTGGCGCGATACCGTCCCAGCCTTCCTTGACCGTGCGCAGTAGATCAGCGACTTCGTCGAGGATCTTCGGATCGGTCTTGGCGTTGGCTTCGGCGAGACGTTTCATCATGTAGGTGTAAAGAGCATCCAACTCGGCTACCGACTCGGCCTGGTTTTCCAGATCCAAGCCTTCACGCAGGCCACCCACGATCCCGATGGCCTTGCTGATCAGTATGCCTTTGTTCGCGACATCCTTGCGTTCCATCGCGCCCTTGGCCTGGGCGATACGGTCCAGCCCGCCTTCCATGAGCATCTGCACAAGACGATGGGGACTTGCTTCGGAGGTTTGCGCCTGGGCGCCAATCTTCTGGTATTGGCGAAGGGCTAACATCGGATTCATGTTCTACCTCATCAAAAACTTCGGTTCGTATAAACAGCGTATCGACGCTGTGTCAAAAAACTTTAGTCCGAAAAGCCGAAAGCCCGGAGCGTTGTCAAAACGCTGCCGGGCTTTTTGTATCGGTCGAAAATCAGCTGTTCTTCTGTTGTGCCGTCATCGCTTCAAACATCGAGGTGATGTTACTGGCAGTGGCTTTCAGCTTGCCGACCAGAGTGTCCATGTCGTTATACTTCTTGGTCAATACCGCAGTCAGCGTCTCGACCCGACGGTCCAGCGCCAGCTGGTCAGCGCTCAATTTCGCCTTGATGATGTCGAGATTCTTCGATCTCGTTGTCAAGATGCTATCGATTACCGTTTTCCCATCAGGTCCTGTCTTTTTTTCCGTGTAAGGTTTGAGTGCATTCTGCATGCGTTCGATCAAACCATTCTCGCCGGTGAACAGAGTCTGGACCTCTCCACCCAACTGTTTGGTATTCAGGGCTTCCGTAAACTTCACGCTGTTGAAGTCCAGGGCACCGGTCGTCTGGTTGGTCGTGATGCCCAACTGTGACAACACGGTCAACTTATCGCCCGCCCCCGCCTCAGACAAAGGAGCACGAATGGCCGCCAGGAGCGAACGCGGCAAAGAGTCGCCCGTTAACGCGGCAGGGACCGAATTACCATCAGCATCCGTCGACGGTTTGGTCAACGATGTGACCGCCTTGGCAATAGCGTTATAAGCATCGACAAATTTTTGGATCGAAGCCTTCAAGCCGTCGGCGTTAGTGGCAACGGTGACCGTCGTCGGTCCGGAGCCGGCGACGAGCAATGTCATGTTCAAGCCCGAAATAACGTTATCCAGCTTGTTGGTTGGGCTAGTCATCGATAGCCCATCAACCGTAAAAATTGCATCCTTGGCCAGGCCGATCGAGCCCGAAGAGGTTGCACTAGGTGCCCCCATCAACGTAGATCCGTCGGCAGCGAGACTGGCAATACCGCTGAGCGAAATATCGCTGCCGGCTCCGGTCTTTGTCGAGCCCACTACCAGACGGGAACCAAAGTTGTCGGTGACGATGTTAGCGGTCAGACCGCTGGATGAATACTTGCTGTTTATCGCATCGCGAACCGACTGCAGCGTCCCGTCCGCCGGAACGTCAATCGTGTAATCCTTGCCGCTCTGGCTGATCGTCAGCGTGCCCGCCCCTACGACACTGGAAGTGCCACCCGCGAACGCGGCGGTAGCGACTTTTGATGACGTCGCCAACTGAGTGACGTTTACCGAGTAAGTACCGCTGACCGCCGAGTTGCTGGCCACTACTGTCAAGGCGCTGGTGTTGGCCGAAGTGGCTGCAACCCCGGTGAATTGAGGCGAGGTCGTGCTGCCCAGGCTTTCAAGCGCGGACTGAAAGGTAGCCAGCAGCGACTTCAGGGTACCGATCCCTGAAATATTGGCTGTGTTGGTCTTGGTGGCGCGGTCGATCTGACCTTGCTTGGCCGCTTTGTCAGAATCAACCAGTGCCTTGACGATAGCAGTGGTATCAAGGCCAGAGCCTAAACCCAAGCCAGGTAGAATTGGACTTGCCATGTGGGACTCCCTTCAGTGTGTCGCCGGCCTTTTGACCTTTACAACGTCCAAAAGAACATAACAACAGAATTCGTGCCGGTTGTCAGGCTTCAGCGCTGAACAACAAGCTGTTCGCATCATTCAAACTGTTGGCCAGTTTCAGAACTTCTTCGTTCGGGATCTGGCGAATCACTTCACCGGAACCACTGGCGATCACTTTGACCACTACTTTGCCTGAAGGCTCATCGATAGAGAACTCCAGGTTACGCTTGACCGACTGGACGAACTTCTCGATTTCCTGAACGGCTTTCTTGAGTTTGTCCTGCTCGGCAGCAGCATCCTTAGGGGCTTCTTTGACCGGAGCTACCACAGCCATCTCGGCCCGAGGCTTCTCCACCGGCTTATCGGCCACACTAGGCGCCGGTTTCGCCGCCGGATAAGACAAGTTCAGCTTCACGCTCATATCCATGTCCATCACCTCTTGAACGGAAAAAGCGAGAGAGTACGCAAGCGCACTCCCCCGCTAAAACTCATCCGACTATTACTGAAGCAGCTTCAGTACAGCGGACGGCAGTTGGTTAGCCTGGGCCAGAACCGAAGTGGAAGCTTGTTGCAGAGTCTGCTGCTTGGTCAGCTGGGCAGTTTCAGCAGCGAAGTCGGTGTCTTGTACGCGACCCAGTGCAGCAGCGGCGTTTTCGTTGATGTTCTGCAGGTTGGAGATGGTGCTGGTCAGACGGTTCTGGGCAGCACCGAGGTCCGCACGGCTGGCGTTGATGGTCGCCAAAGCAGCGTCGATCGCGTCGATTGCAGCAGAGGTGTTGGTTTCGGCTTCGGCGCTGTCTGCAGCACTGATCGCGATGGCACCAGAGTCAACGCTCAGGGTAGCAGCGTCGAAGCTGTCGCTCAGGGTCAGAGTGATCTGGTTGGTAGCACCAGTGTTGGAACCGACCTGGAAGGTCATGGTGCCAGCGGAACCGTCGATCAGGTTCTTGCCGTTGAGGTTGGTCGAATCAGCGATACGAGTCAGCTCGTCCGACATCTGAGCAAATTCTTTGTTCAGAGCATCACGGTCAGCTGTACCGTTGTTGTCGTTTCGTGCCTGTACGGCCAGTTCACGCATACGCTGCAGAATGTTGGTGGATTCCTGCAGAGCGCCTTCAGCGGTCTGAGCGATGGAGATACCGTCGTTGGCGTTCTTGATCGCAACAGTCTGACCGCGGATTTGCGAAGTCATACGAGTGGAGATCTGCAGGCCGGCGGCGTCGTCTTTGGCACTGTTGATTTTCAGGCCGGACGACAGGCGGGTCATCGAAGTGGACAGAGCATCGGAAGCCTTGTTCAGGTTCTTCTGAACGTTCAACGATGTGACGTTGGTGTTTACTGTTAAAGCCATGACGAATTCCTCGTTGGTTGGGTACTGCGGCTTCCGGCCCTGGCAACCGCCGGGTGTGGCCTAGAGAACCTTCGTAATAGTTATCGTCGTATTCGGAACTTGCTTTAGCAGATTTTTCAAAAATTTTGCCATCAGGGTGCCACCCCTCGTAAATCAAGGACTTGGCTGCGATTCAAGGGTGAAAAAATGGCGTCAGGGAAACGCCGCTGACGTCGCTGGAAGCGCATGACAGCGGGAAAGCTGCGAAAAGTAGCTAGATGGAGTGACCAGCGGTCAGCAGCTGGACCCACTCGTACTCAAGATAATCGGCCAGCGAAACCCAATTCTGCGCCTGTTGATCATCGAGCATCAGGGCAAGCAGCGCGTTCCACGACGAGAGGACATCGCCTGGCATCCGTTCGACCAGGGGCTGCGCCGACTCGATCAGCGTGACCATCGCCAACCCCGCCTCAACATCCCGCCCTAGTCGAAACAGGCGCGCGCATGCGCGGGCATCAATGAGTGCCTCATCAAGCGTGGTCATTGCACGTACTCCGGATGGAAATCGGTGCCGACGATCATCGCCCCGTCCCGACTGCTGTTGAAGAAGCGTACGTTGGGGTGCCTGGCAATGAAACGCTCCAGTTCACAGAGGTAGCTGCGAAAGTTGAGCTGGGTCTTGACGCGCCGTCCATGCCCATCGAGCACCCAATGCCTTGACGCCCCCAACTGCGGCCCCAAATCGCCATCGCCCCATCCTGCGTGAGTCTTGTCATGGGGGAAGGCAAAATCGGCACCAAACAGCGTGATTTGCGCAGCGCCCATTTGCACCGCTAAATCGACCGCTGGATGAATCACGCTCCCGCCCACATGAAGTTCGGCCCGGCAGAGTCGCTCACGCATCTCGCGGTAGACGGGACTGGAGGAATAACCGGCGTAGCGCGGCCCCCGCCATGCCTGAATCACTAAGGGGTCGGCCATGGGCAGATAAACAAGGGCAATGCCTTCGGTTTGCTCAGGCGGAAGATGACGCCCCGAGATACGCTGGTCGATGCTGACCACGACATCAGGACGGATGCCGTGATTGATCAACGGTCGGTAAGCCGTGTCGACACAAATCAACAACGGTCGCTCAGCTCGCTCGCTCACGCGGCGCAGCCTGTCGAAATGGTGCTCAAGGCTCGGACCGGTGGCAACGACGAACACCTCACGCCCCTGGAATGCGCCGAACAGCTCGGCAACATCGCGGTCGCCCTGTACAAGATTGAACGTCGATTGCAGCCGCTCGACGACCTCGGGAGCCTTGGGGTCGAACGTTCGGTTGGTGAAGTCCAGATGAACTTCACTGATCAACCGATCGCGAATCTTGGCACTATAATCATCGGCCAGTACCAGCTCGGCGGGGAGTGCGAAGAATGGCAGCTGGATTTCCGTCAGATCTCCCGCGTAGAGCAATACCACCCTGGGATCGGCAAGCCATGGCATCTGATCCAGCACCTGCAATACCAAGGCAAACACAGCGCCATTGAGCACATGAACATACAACCGCTCGAGCCCTGCCCGTTCCAGCAAACGGTTTTGCAGGTCGCCCAGCCCGGTTCCGTAGACGTGCACGACGCAAGCGTCCAAAGGCAGACTGGCGGCTTGCAGCTCCGCCTCGGCAAGACGGTCATGTCGGCTGGTCAGTTGGATTCCATTGATACTCAGGGTCGAACCAATGCCCTCCACCAGATCAGCTTGCAATCTACCCACGTCTTCCAGCAGCAAGCGCTCGGCCAGTGCAGGCCAACGCCGCTGGATCACCTGTAGATTGCGCTCAAAATACTCGCTCATGGCGTCTCGCTTTTGCACCAGGCAAAAAAATAGCGTTCAAGGTTACACCTTGGACGCTATTTTTGTGCCTGGGTTTTAGGCGCTCAAGGGCGATAGATGATCGCCGAGCCCCATGACAAGCCCACGCCAAAGCCACTCAACGCCACTCGCTTCCAGTCGGAATCGATCACGTGCTTCTCCAGCAAGAGCGGAATACTCGACGACACTGTGTTACCGGTCTCGACCATGTCCTTGATGAACTTCTCCGGCTCGCCTTCGAAACGCCGCGCCACGGCATCGACGATTGCGGCGCTGCCTTGATGAATGCAGAACGCATCGATGTCACTGGGTTGCAGATCGGAATCGGCGAGCAACTCATGCAAATGTGCCGGCACCTTGAGCAAAGCGAAGTTGAACACCTGGCGGCCGTTCATGAAGAATACGCCGTCGCTGACCTTCAGGTGCGGCGCACCGGAGCCGTCGGTGCCGAACTTTGCCTTGCCCAGTTGCCACGGCGCATCCTCGCCCATCCACGTCGCCGTGGCGGCATCACCGAACAGCATCGTGGTGTTGCGATCTTCCGGGTCGACGATTTTCGAGTATGGGTCGGCGGTTACCAACAGGCCATTCTTCAGGCCAGCGGCTTCCATGAAGCCCTTGATGGCGTAGATGCCATAGACATAACCCGAGCAACCCAGGGATATATCGAACGCCGCTACGCTGGTGGGCAGGCCGAGCTTGTCCTGAACGATAGCCGCCGTGTGGGGCAAGCCTTCTTCATCGCCGTTCTGGGTGACGACGATCAGCACGTCAATGGATTCGCGCTTCAGATCGGGATTATTGGCAAACAGCGCATTGGCCGCTTCGACGCACAGATCCGAGGTTTCCTGGCCGTCATCCTTGCGTGGCAAGAAGGCGGAACCGATCTTGCCGAGGATGAACTCTTCATCCTTTTCAAATTTTGCACCTTGTGCGTAATTGTCCACGCCGGCTACAGGAACGTAGCTCGCAATGCTTTTTATGCCAATCATTACGGCTTCCCAATCAAAAACAGCCCAATACCACCGCTCGCAAGGAATCGAGGGGCGCCGACAAACGGGAAGTGTAAAGGGCTATCACCGGTCCTGATAAGGGCCAGGCGCCATCTTCCCGGTCAATACAATACAGTGAAGATGCGCGTTATGACTCGCAGGTCACGCTAAATTGCCGAATAAGCCCTTTTTGCGAGGGCTTATACGACAATGGAAGGAGGCATCGGGCTATGCCAGCAACCGCGCCCAGTCGACAGCCGTGGCGGTACCCAGCGCAAAACCTTTGTCCGTCAAGGCCAGGTTCGGGTTACGGACCGCGTCGTGTTCGAAACGCGCCTGCCACTTTTTGCATAGGGCATCGAGTGCCTCCGGCGCATCGGGGACCGTACCGGCGTGCAGCATCTGCGCCTGGGGTGTCCAGACCGTGAGATAGCCTGCGTCAGCTACTTTCAGACAAAGGTCGACGTCGGCAAAGGCCTCGGCGAAATGTTCTTCGTCCAGGCCGCCTACGGCTTCGAACAAATCCTTACGGATCATCAGGCAAACGCCGGACACCGCAGAGTAGTTCTGTTCCGCCTGATGGCCATTGAGATAACCCTTGGCGTCCTTGCGTTCGCCAACGAACACCGAGGCCACCTGGCCATCGGGCTTGAGCACCAGGCCAGCCTGAGTGGTGATGCCGCGAATATCCATCTGTTTGCTGCCGACGATCCCCACCTCCGGGCGCTGGGCCTGGTTGAGCAAGCTGTCGAGCCAGTTGGCGTTGATCACTTGCACCTCGGCCGACAACAGCACCAGGTATTCCCCCTTGGCCTGGGCGCTCGCCCAGTTGTACAGAGCCGACGCACTCAAGCGCCGATCGCTGCGCAGGATACGGATCCGATCGCCTTTGCCTTCCAAGCTGTCGAGCCACTGGGCCATTGCTTCGGACTGGCTATGATTATCTGCGATCAGGATTTCATGGCGATGATAACGGGTGCGCTGCAGCACGCTGACCAGCGCCTGTTGAATCTGTTCGAAGTTGTCCCGGCTTTCGAGAATGATCGATACCAACGGCCGCTCGGCATGCTGGTAGTCGATTTGATAGGTCAGCGGTTGCGCCGAGGTGACCTGGGCACGATAACCCCGGGCCGCCAAGTGGCGCGTCAGTACTTGACGCTCCTGGGCATTTTCCTCTTGCGCCGGGGCATTGCAGATCAGCAACGGCTCGGACAGATGCGCCAGGCCGGCAAGCCCCGCCTCTTCGATCAGACGCAACAACACGTCCAACTCCAACGCCTGGGTGTATTCAGGCGTAAAACCGCGTGCCTGTACCAGCACGTCACGACGAATCAGCCAATGCCGCGCCATCAGCGAAGGCACCGATTGCAGGAAGTCAAGATTGACGCCAGGACGGAACACATCGACCAGGCTGCCGTCGGCCTTACGCTGGATTTCGTCCATGGCCACGGCACGCACGCCATCAGCGCCGATCAGTTCAAGACTGGCGCGCAGCAGACCGCTTTCGGTGAACTGGTCGCCAGCCTCGGCCAGTACCATCCAGTCGGCGGAGGACTGCCCGATGATCTGGTTGATGCGCTCGACATAATTGCCAGTGCTGACTTTGACGAAGTGCACGGTGTCGCGCACGGTGGTGGTCGCCGGCAGGTCGCCGGTGGTGAAGACCACCACGTTGAACGCCTTGCTATGACCGTTGACCAGGCTGTCGAAGGTCGCCTGCAGCTTGAACATGTCAGCGTCCAGGTCCAGCAACAAGATGCCGAACCGCGGGCCGCCTTGATGCTCGGCCAGGTGCGCCGCGATGGACTTGAGCTGCTGCGCATCTGGATTACGCGCCTCAAGCCAATTTAACAAACGGCCGGAGTGCATGTTTTCCAGTAACCGGCGCTCTTGCTGACCCGGCACCGAGTCCAGGCGCTCGGCCCAGGCCTGCAGTTTCACTGCCTCATCAGGCTCATCGCTGCTTTTCAACGACTCGGCCAGGCGCTTGATCACGGTGCGGTTGAACGCGTACAGGCCTTGGGCTTCCCACAGACGGCTGCGTAGGGTGCGCTCGTTATCGTTTGGTTGCACACGCATCAGCTCATGCTGACGCAGCAGAATGCCTTCCAATTGTTGAAGCTGAAGGCGGCCGGCTGGCATGGCATGCAGCAGGAATTCAAAGTGAGTCAGAAGATCGAAGACCCGTTGATTGTAGAAAGGCATTTCAACAAATTGCTGTGGGCCAAACGAACGAACCGGCTCACCACCGGCCTCCAACCAGGCCGAACGGATAATCTGCGTGCCCTTGAGCGAACGCCCTTGCTGCAGGCAGTCGGCCATGGCCGCAAAACTGTCCAGGGCAATCTGCTTGATGCGTTCCGGAGCCTGCTCGCTGAGCTGGGTCGGCACCGATGCCAGGAACTCGGCGAACTGCTCACGCTCGGCGACGCTTTTGGCGTCTTTGTAACTCAACACCGTCAGCACGTTGGTGTTGTGTTCGGAACCGCCGTAGTTGAGTTCGCGCACGGCGAACGGAATCGGCAGGATCCGCGCCTTGGCACAAGCCAGCAAGTAAAAGGTATGGCCGATCTCCTGCCACTCGAAACTGGTGCCAGGCGGCAACATGCCGTACCACTGTTGCAGCAAGTCAGTGCGGGTCACGGCGTAGAACGGCGGCAGGAATTGATCCATGAAACGGATCACACGGTCCTCGGCCAGTTCGCTGTCGTAGTCCTCATGCACCTTGCGGTCACGGCGGAAGTAGCAGACTTCTGTTGCGCAGGACAAATACATGATGCCGTAGCCGTGGCAAAGGCCGTAGTCGGGGTTGGCTTCGAGAAACTCAACCGATTCGGTCAAGGCATCATGCAGCAGGAAATCGTCGTCGGCGGCGAACACCATATAAGGCGTTTTGACCTGGTTGACACCGTAGGTCAATTTTTCCTGAAGCCCTTTGTAGGTGAACTGGGGCAAGTGGCGGTAATCGACCGACGGAAAATCCTCGGCGATCCGATCATCGCGCTCCACCGACGAGTCCAATACCAGTACCGAACACGGATAGCTGCTGTAGTAATGCAATGTGCGGCGCAGAAATGCGCTGCGGTTGTGGGAGATGACCACCACGGTGAACCGCTCGCTCAGCGGTGCCACGTTGTTTTGAAGCATATTTCGAACCTGCATATTTCCTAGTCCCCACAACCTGCCAGACGCCAATGACTTGAAACGGATGGATTAACGAACCCGACGCAGATAACCATCCGGCGCAACGGTGATCAGCAGCTTGTTCTGCAGTTGCTGGTCGATTTCGAAGCGGTCGTTTTCTTCGAGGTATTTCCACACAGCGGTTTTCGGGTTGTCGCCCGGGCCCCATGGGCGATCCGGGAAGAAGTCCGCCGGCATGTCTTCCACCACCGTGTCCATCACCACGCAGTAGCTGCCCACCGAAACCAGCGGCGCGTACAGGCGCAGTTCTTCGAGGACATGGTCATGGGTGTGGTTGGAGTCGAGTACCAGAATAACTTTCTTGCCTTTGGCCGCTGCATGGACCTGCTCGGCAATGGCCGGATCGATGCTCGAACCCTCGATCATCGAGATGCGCTTGCTCATCGGATGGCTCTCGATGGCTTCACGGTTGTGCGGGCGGATATCCAGGTCGATGCCCAATACTTCGCCGTGGCCTTGCAACTCCAGCAACGAAGCGTAATAGATGATCGAACCGCCGTGGGCGATACCGCATTCGATGATCAGGTCAGGCTTGATCTGCCAGATCAGTTCCTGCATGGCCATCATGTCCTGCGGCAGTTGGATGATTGGCCGGCCCATCCATGAAAAATGGTAGCTGTACTTGTGGCGGGCCGACTCGTTGAAAAACTCCTTGGCCAAGCCGACGAGTTTCTGATCTTGGCCTTGCCCGGCGATTTCGGTCTGGCATTGGGCTTCGAAAGCTGTATGGATAGTGTTGTCAGTCATTTTTCGAATCTCGCGGTTATTGGAACGAAGCGCTGTCAACGGCGTGGTAGACGTAGCGCCCACCGGTCATCCGCTTGATCTCTTCGAGGTAATTGGAATTCATTACGAACAGGTTGGCGCCTTCGGGCAATGCATTCATGGCTTCTTGCGGCGAAGACACCCGGGCGCCCGACAGCGGCAGATATCGCCCCTGCTTGGCCGGGTTGATATCCACCACGCAGTCCACCGCTACACCGGCTCGTTGCAGGAATAGCGAGTAGATCACCCCTTTGGAGGATGCCCCCCAGATCGCCGAGCCTTGTTGCGGCGCGGCCTGAACGATCTGCACGGCGCGACTGAGGCTGGCGGTGAATTCGTCTGGCATTTGCAAGGCTGGAACGGGTTGTTCCGGCTCCAGGCGCAACGTGGCCAGATCGGCAACGATGTACAGGTACTGACCGCCGAACAGGTGCCCGGCCTCATGCACCGTGCCAAACATCCGGCGCAGGTCATCGAGGCGGAAATAGTTCACGTGCTCATAGAACAGGTCGAACCAGGCACGATGCTCCAGGATCCAGTCCAGGCACGGCACTTCAATGTAAATCTGTCCGCCCTGGTTGGCCGCTGAGATTTCTGCAAGGAAAGCCACCGGATCCTGAATATGCTCCAGCACGTGACGTAGCACGACCGCGTCGGCCGACAGGCCCAGATCGCGAGTGAACGGCGCCTTGATCACGTCGGCGTTGTCCCCCTCATAGGCAGGGTCGATACCCGTGATCGCATAACCACGTTCTTTGAGCAGTTCCAGGAAATAGCCTTTGCCGCAACCGACCTCGATCAAGTCCTGACCGCTGAAATGCCTGGCGATGATGCCTTCCACGTCAGCGAGATGCTTCTGGAACTGACCGGAGTGGGCCTGTTCATTCTGGTAGTCGCTGTCATAGCTGAGCTTGTCCGCATCGAACGCTTGGTTGAAAACCAACCCGCTCACGTCGTCTTGAACCAACACCATGTCGGCACTCGCCGAGGCTCTGGCCGACTGCTCATCGGCGAAGGTACGGTTCTGCAGAACCGGAAGGCCGGCGGCCCGGTACAGCTCACGCGTCATGTTCGGCTCCCAACAAGGTTTGCAAACGTTCGGCCACGCCCCAGAACGCCATGGGTTCGTGGGTCGGATAGGGATAATGGCCCAAGTTCAGGCGAATGGCCGCGCCACGCTCGCGCAGGCGTGCTTCTACCAGTGCGCGAACCGACACCGGTTCGCCACTTGAGCAATTGACGACACCATTGAATTCGCGCAGCGACAGCAGACCCGCCATATAAGCACTCGCTGTTTCGATGGCCAGGTAATCGCGCAACTGCTCGCCACCCGACATATCGAATACCGGCGCTTGGGCATCGATGGCCCGGTCCAGCGCCGCGAGCAGGCTGTTGGGGTTCTGACCGATGCCGTGCAAATAGAACAAGCGTACCCACTGCAACGTAAACGAATGCTCGCGTTGCAGGTGTTCGAGAAACAGGCGCAAGGTATTTTTTGCCAAGCCGTAAGGGTTGGACGGTTGTGGTGCAGTCTGCTCGTCAAGCGGCCCGCTCTGCAGGCCATATTCAAAACAGGTACCCGTGACCAGCACCTGTCCCACCCCCGCCACGACTACCTGTTTGATGAATTGATAATCGGCCATCAGGTTATGTTCGAAATGAAGGAGGGCCTGGTAATTCGGCAATCCCGGCCACGCCAGGTGCGCCAAGGCATCGACACCCTTGACCAATGCAGCGACGTCCAGCTCTTTGGAATGGACATCGGCCGCGACGAATTCAACACGGTCGAACCAGGGCAGCGCCTCGGCCGGCTCGACCCGACGCGCAACGGCCCGAACCTGGCAACCACGCGCGAGCAGAGCTTCGACGAGATGTCGACCCACAAATCCGGTTGCCCCCGTCACCAGCACCTTCATAGGAGCGTCAACTCAGGTACGGCGACCACAAATCGGCCACCCCACCCACGCACCTCTTCCAACTGCTGGCTGACTTCGCTCAGCAGGTTCCAAGGCAGGACGAGAATGTAATCAGGCTTCTCGGCAGCAATACGCTCAGGCGCCACTATGGGAATGCGACTGCCCGGCAAGTATTTACCTTGTTTGTGTGGATTGGCATCGGCTACCCATGCCAGCAGGTCGGGCCTGACCCCCGCATAATTCAGCAATGTATTGCCCTTGGCCGCTGCGCCGTAGCCCACCACACGCTTGCCGTCGGCCTTGGCCTGCAAAAGGAAACGCAGCAAGCCATGCTTGATCGCTTCGGCAGCCGGCGCCAGGGTGGCGTAGTACGCGGCGGTCTTCACGCCAGCCTCCTGTTCGGCCTGCAATTGTTGCTGCACCGAGGACTGGATCGAACGCCGCACTCCGTCGGCACGCTGGACGAAGACTCGCAACGAACCGCCATGGGTCGACAACCGGCCAACATCGAATACTTCCAGCCCGTTGCGCTCGCACAGGGTTTGCACGGAGGTCAGCGACAAGTAGGAAAAATGCTCGTGGTACAGCGTGTCGAATTGCTGCCCGGCCATCAATGTCAGCAGTTGCGGAAACTCGAACGTGGCGACGCCGGTTGGCTTGAGCAGTGTGGCGAAGCCGGCGAGGAAATCGTTGATGTCCGGCACGTGGGCCAACACGTTGTTGGCCGCCATCAAATCCGCTGCCCAGCCTTCGCCGATCAGTTGCGTGGCCGTTTCGCGACCAAAGAACAACTCGCGGATCACCAGGCCTTTGGCACGAGCCGCCTCGGCGGTGCTGCGCGTCGGCTCGACGCCCAGGCAGGGAATACCGCACTTGGCCACGTACTGCAACAGGTAGCCATCGTTGGCGGCAATTTCCACCACGCGACTGTCTGCACTCAATTCGAAGCGCTCCACCATCTCGGCAACGTAGCGCTCGGCGTGGGCCAGCCAGGTGCTGGAGAACGAACTGAAATAGGCGTACTCAGCGTCGAACAATGTGTCCGCGCGGGTGTAGTCCTCGGTCTGCACCAACCAGCATTGCTGGCACACCGCGACCTTGAGCGGCATCCACTGCTCGGCCTGATCCAGTTGGTCGGCCCGCACATAAGCGTTGGATGGCGGCGAAGTACCAAGATCGATCAAAGGCAAAGCCAGGGCAGTTCCGCAACCTCGGCAGTTCATAGACGCACTCCAGCGAAACGCTCGTCGAGCAAGGGATGGTTGCTGTCCCGGCTCGACAGATTATTGACAGGCAGCGGCCAGGCAATCGCCAGCCGCGGATCATTCACCGACAGGCCGCCCTCGTGCTCGGGAGCGTAGTCGGCACTGTGCAAGTAAAGCAGCTCGGCGTCTTCGGTCAGGGTCTGGAACCCATGGGCAAACCCGGCCGGGATCAACAGGCTGCGGCCATCGCCAGCCTTCAAGTGCTCGGCATGCCAATGCAAAAACGTCTCGGAATCGGGACGCAGATCCACGGCTACATCCCAGACTTCGCCACGCAGGCAGGTGATCAACTTGGCTTCCGGCTGCGCCGCGTTCTGATAATGCAACCCACGCACGCTACCGCGCTCACGAGTGCAGGAATGGTTGATCTGGCGGATATGAAATGGCTGGCCAAATGCGCTCAGGCTACCTTCGCAGAACAGCCGGGCGAAATGCCCGCGCTGATCTTCGAAGCGTTTGTGCTGAACGCTGAACAGACCGGCCAGCGGCAACGCCATCAAGGAAAACTCGCTCACAACGTCCCTCGATACAGGTTCAGTTGGCCGAGGCTGACTTGACGCATATCATCGCCGTTCTGCCATGCCAAGTGCCAATCCAGGGTCTGGGCCAGGCATTGTTGCAACGACCAGCGCGGCTGCCAGCCAAGCAGCTGCCGGGCGCGAGTGCTGTCCAGGCGCAACAGGCCGGCCTCATGTAAGTCGCTCGGCTCGATGCGCAGGCCGGGCGCTTGCGGCCAGCGCTCGGCCAACAGCTGGACGACCTCGCCGACGCTGCACATGTCGGTTTCACCCGGGCCGAAGTTCCAGGCACCGGCGAACTCTGGTCCCTGCTGATAAAGGCACTCAGCCAATAACAGGTAACCGGCCAACGGTTCCAGGGCGTGCTGCCACGGACGAACGGCCTGTGGATAACGCAGCGTCACCGGCTCGTCTGCCGACCAGGCTTTAAGCACGTCGGGAATCAGGCGCTCGGGAGCGAAATCACCGCCGCCCAGCACATTGCCGGCCCGCGCCGTGGCCAGAGCAAGGCCATGCTCGGCATAGCGCTCAGCCGAAAAGAATGAGGCGGCATAAGACTGCGCCAGCAATTCGCAGCAGGCCTTGCTGCTGCTATAAGGATCGTGACCGCCCAAAGGCTCGTTTTCGCGGTAGGGCCATAACCATTCCTGATTGGCGTAGACCTTGTCGGTGGTAACCAGTACACATGCCTTGACGCCACCCACCTGGCGAACCGCTTCCAGCAGGTTGAGAGTGCCCATGACGTTGCTGGAATACGTGCCCAATGGGTCCCGGTAACCTTCGCGCACCAGCGGCTGAGCGGCGAGGTGCAGGACGATCTCCGGCTGCACGTCGGCCAGCAGTTCCAGCAAGGCGCCGAGGTCGCGCAAGTCACCGCGCCGGTCATCGATGCCCTCGCTCACGCGGGCCAACTCGAACAGGTTCGGCTGGGTGGCGGGGTCGAGGGAAAAACCACTGACCTTGGCCCCGAGGCTTTGCAGCCACAGCGTCAGCCAACTGCCCTTGAAGCCTGTATGGCCTGTGACCAGTACGCGCTTGCCACGCCAGAATTCAGGGTTCAAGACCATTGCTTCCATGGGGCCTCGCCGCTTTGCCACAGGGCTTCGAGGTGGTTCTTGTCCCGCAAGGTGTCCATCGGATGCCAGAAACCGTCGTGCTGGAAAGCGTTGAGTTGCTCCTGCGCTGCCAGCGTCGCCAGCGGTTCGGCTTCCCATGAGGTCTGATCGTCAGCGATATAAGGCAACACCTTGGGCGAAAGCACGAAGAATCCGCCATTGATCCAACCGCCATCGCCTCGCGGTTTTTCGGTAAACCCGAGGACAGAATCGCCGTTGCGCTCCAGCGCACCGTAACGTCCAGGCGGCTGGACGGCTGTCACCGTGGCAAGCTTGCCGTGGGACAAATGAAAATCCACCAGCGCGCCAATATTGAGATCCGACACACCGTCGCCATAGGTGAAGCAGAACGCCTCTTCATTCTCCAGGTAACGCGCCGCCCGACGCAGTCGCCCACCGGTCATGGTGTCATCACCAGTGTCGATCAAGGTCACACGCCACGGTTCACTGTAGTTCTGGTGAACGTCCATGCGGTTGTTGCACATGTCGAAGGTAACGTCGGAGGTGTGCAGGAAGTAGTTGGCGAAGAAATCCTTGATGGCATAGCCCTTGTAGCCCAGGCAAATGACGAAGTCGTGGATTCCATGGGCGGAATACTGCTTCATGATGTGCCAAAGAATTGGCTTGCCACCGATCTCGATCATCGGCTTGGGCTTGAGGTGGGACTCCTCGCTGATCCGCGTGCCGAGACCACCTGCCAAGATAACTGCCTTCATCGTCTCCCCTCTTGTTCATCACCGGGCTCGACCAAGCGTTGTTTCGCTTTGCGGACGCGGGGATTACACCTTCAATGCCGATTTGGGCGCTGCGAAAGGCCGCGAGCGCTCGTTTTATGGCGATATGAGGGGGGCTTGCAGGAAACGCGCCAGCTCTGTTGGGGCGGTTTCAGGGGAAGGAAGGCGAAAAGACGAGCGTATGCGGCCTTTATGGCGAGGGAGCCAGCTCCCTCTCCACGAGTGTCAACGCTGCACAGGGCAACGTTCAATCCGGCAACCACCCCCACAACCAATGCTGCAGGTTCTTGCCGCTGAGCATGTAGTCCCGCAGCACCGCTTCGCGCAGTTCGTCACCCATGCGGTAACTCGCGTCCGGATCGGCCAGGTGCATGCGGATCGCTTCAACCCACTCCTCGGTGCTGTTGCTGCGCACTTTGGTGCAGGGCAGAAAACCGTCGTAGGCCTTGGTGTCGGTGCAGATGACCGGGTAGCCACAGGCACCGTATTCCAGCAAGCGCAGGTTGCTCTTGCAGTCGTTGAAAATGTGGAACTCCAGGGGAGCCAGCGCCAAGTCGAGATTCAGGCTGGCCAGCTTGAATGGGTAGGTGTTCAAGCCGACCGAGCTGTGGAACTCATGAATATACGGACGCAGTGCATCCGGGCACATACCGAAGAACACCCATTCCACTTCGTTTGCCAACTCGCGAACCACGTCCGCAATGATTTCCAGATCACCGCTGTGGCTGGTTCCTCCCCCCCAACCTACCCGAGGCTTGGAGGACGTGCCGCGCCGGCTGGTCAGCTTTGCCCACGGCTCAGGTGGCAACATGTTAGGCACGATACGAATTTCATTGTGCATGCTGGACAAGGCATCAGCGAGCGAAGGTGTCGTCACCACCACACGATCACACAGCCCGATTCCTTCGCGCAGCATCTGTTCGATATTGGCCGGCTTGTTGCGCGCATGCGTGTTTTTCTTGGGTGCCTGGATGACGTAATCGTCGAGTTCGAAAATCCGCAAGGCACCGGAGTATTTTTTCATTCTGAGAATATCGCCGGCGGCCCCTTCGCTGTAGCGCCCCTGCAATACGATCGTATCCGGCGACAGGCGCTCAATCTCGACGGTAGGAGGCGACTCGTAGGCGACCCGAGCGATTACCCGGCCGGCGGCCTCCAATTCGGCCAACGGGGCCGTGACGCGATAATGCCCAACCGCGGTGGCGTTGACCGGCAAGCCAAGTATCAATGGCAGGGCGCGGCGGCAGAACGGGTTCCAATTGTTGCGCAGCGAAGGTTCCAGGCTGAAGCTGGACGCCCCGAGGCTCAGCGCAGGGTTGTAGCCTGGATCCTGGGCGATCTGCGGCAGCCATTTGCGATAGAAGATTTCGCGCTCGCGCTCCACCAACGTGGTTTCTTCAGGCTGGACAGCGGTCGACGGCAGGACGACTTTCATGACCGTGGCGTAGGGCGTCCAGACAACCAGGTAGCCAATTTTTCCTGCGCGCAGGCACAGATCGACATCGCTGAGGCCGAAGGTTAAGGACGCATCCAGGCAGCCGAGTTCATCGAATACCTGCTTGCGCACCATCAAGCAATCGCTGCTTACCGAACTCCAGTTCTGCGTCGTATGCAAACGCTGCATGTAGCCGCGCGAAGCCGCGGATTCACCGTAGAACGGCGTGCCCACCGGCCCAGCCAACCCAAGAACTTGCCCGCCGCCGACAACCGTGCCTTGAGGACTGAGTATTCTCGCACCGACCACCGCTACCTCAGGACGCTGGGCATGATTGACCATCTCGTCCAACCAGTCATTTTCACAAATGACCGTTTGCGGACTGAGCAACAGCAAATAGTCGCCCCGGGCCTGACCTGCGGCAAAATTGCGCACCGCTGCATCGCTGTCATCACCGGCGTATCGCAATACGCGCAACATGCTCGCACCCAACTGCGACATGTTATCCAGCCAGTCGAGCATTGCCGGGTCCCGGACGCCGCTGTCAACAATCAGAATTTCATAATGGGTGTAGGCCGTACGTTCGATCAGGCTCTCGGCGCAACGCTGCAAGGCGGCGAGCGAGTCACCGGTACGCATGATGATCGATACCAGCGGGCGCTCGCCGTGTCGGTAGCTGATGCGGTTGATCAACGGCAAGGTGTCCGGGGAAATCTCATGATCGATGCCGATACGCTCCAGATGCGCGCCAACCAACCGGGCGTTGCCCTCGATCACCTCGGGCAGCGACAACCATTGGGCGAAGCTCAGGACCGACTCAACCTGGATTTCCGCGATGTGTTCGATGGTCTGAGGGCCAGCCTCTTCCACCAGGCGCCAGAGCAGATCGTGGGGCGCCAGTTCACCGTGATCCGGTTCAAAACCACCGAGGGCCATGAATCGTTCACGCTCGAAAGCCAAGGTCCGACCGACATAGGGATAGGCGCGCATCAGGTCCAGGTTGAAATCCGGCTTGAACACTGGCTCGAAGGACTCGCCGTCCACCAAAGCGCCTTCATCGCTGTAGACGCAAAGGATGCCCGGCCTCCCGGCAACGCGCTCGGCCAGGATCAACAACGCTGAATCGCGCAGCACGTCGCCCGCGCGCAGCACGTAGAACCAATGGGCGCCTTCCAGCTGTGGAACGATGGCATTAAGCTGACTCGGCCAATCCGCCTGGTAAGGCAACTGCAGAACCCGTTCATCCGCTTCGCAAGGAGCATCGGAAAGCACCACTACGGCCTGGGCTGAATACAGCTGGCCCTTGATGCTGCGTAGCGTCGCCTCAAGCGACTCCGCATCGCCGAGCGCGTCGATGACCAAAGGCACGATGTTCGGCCGAAACGGCCAACTATCGATGCGCGCGGGCATGACGCGTCGTTCTACCTCACTGAACCGGCGGACGGCCAGCCATTCCCGATAGAAGTCGGCATAACTATCGCTTTGCGCCCCGACTCGACCATTCACGACGGTATTGCGGTTGCCCAATACGCGGGTTACGCAGAGCTCCTGCCAGGTGTGAGGTTCATCGGTGATCTTGTCCAGATCAATGCAGCGCACCCAACCAGAAGCCGGCGCCGCTTCACCGCTGCGCGCGACAAGCATCTGCGCCAGCCATTCCCACTCTGTCTTTGCTGCCTTGAGCATTTCCGGGGTCTTGCTCAAACGCTCCGGGTAGAGGCGCTCGATACTCAACACGGTATTCAAGGCAATCAGATTGCCGCGTCGCATCAGGCAGACAAACAAAGCAAAATCGAGCACCGCAACAAAACCGGCACCGTCCTGAATCAGCGCGGGCAGCAATTCCAGCACATCGGCCCGGCGCATCAGGGTGGAACTGAAATTGCCGATGAAGTTGGTTGGCGTGCTCTCGAAAATTGCCAGCATGTCGTCGCCTTTGAGCAAGGCGTCATTTGGCGAGAAACGACAGTTGTCCACACGGGGTGGGAGGATGAAGTTGCCGGCATCGCACAACAGCCGCAGCGCGAACACCACGCTCACGTCAGCATGATCCATCAACGCCTGGGCCTGCATCGCAATGCTCGGTGCGAATAGACGATCGTCATCGCACAAGACCTTGATGAACTCGCCCTGCGCCTCATCGACACAACGCAACAGGTTGCCCGGCAGTCCTAGCCGTTGAGGATTTTTCAGATAGCGGACCGGATGGGCCGGCTGTTTGAATGACGCGACTATGTTGCGAATCTCATCGTCAGGCGAATCGTCGCAAACGATGATTTCAACGTTTTCGTAGGTCTGGGCCAACGCACTGAGCAGTGCCTGGTCAAAGAACCGAGGGTTGTATGCGGGGATGACGATGCTGACGAGGGGAAGTGACTTCACGGTTTAAACTCTCGAGCGGCGGGCCCCGGCCTTTTCAGGCCGGAGCCCCGGAACCGCTTAAAAAAAGACGGTTGGCGGCTCGGTCGATACCGGCTCAGATCTTGTTGAACAGACCCAACTGGGCGATCTTGCTGAACGCCAGTTGCGAGGCTTGCAGCATGGTCTGTTGCAATGTCAGGCGGGTTAATACCTCGGCCGAATCGGAGTCACGGATCGACGATTGGGTCTGTTTATTGGCCAGCATCAAGCTCTGGTTGGTGTCGCTCTGGGTGTCCAGAGCGGCACCACGACCACCCACGGAACTCAGGGCGCTGGACAATTGATCGGTGCCGCTTGCCAGGTTGCCGATGCCGGACGCCAGCGAAGCCTGCAGTTTCTGCAACGCTATCGGATCGTTGTTGGTCGGTGTGTTCAACGCGGTTTTCAGCTGATTCACGGTGTCCAGGATGTTCTGGGTTTCGTGGGTGTTGACCGCGATGCTGAACTGATCGTCTGCGGCTGGCGTGCCGTCCAGGGTGAAGCTCACGCCCGAAGCGGTGGCTACGTTACCGGCCAGGGTGCCGCTGGACACGGGTTGGCTGTTAGCGGTCAGCGGCGCTGCGTAAAGGTCGAAATCGGTGGCGCTGGTGAACTTCAACACGGCCGCCCCCGTAGGGAAACTAGCGTGGTAGGCCACCGGATCGGTGATTTCGCTGCCGGTGACTTGCACCGCGGTCGGGTTGCCAGGACTGCGCATCGGAACAAAGGTGTCCGGCTTGGCAGCCAGGGTGAAGGTATGGCCTGGCAACACCGTGCCAGGGACATCGCCCGTTTGCAGATTGATGTTCAGGGTCAGCTCCACACCACGGAACTGGACCGCCTGCCCGCTCTTGCTGTTAGGGTCGAACGCGCCGCCCTGGCTCGCTTCGGCGGTCACGTCATTGCCGAGCGAGTCGGTGATTCTCAGTTGCGTGCCGCTGGTGAACTCCACGGTGTACGGCTCGCCGCTGCGGAACTTGCTGTTATAGCTAACGCTGGAGGAAACCTGGCCGTCGGACAAGACCACGCGCCCGTCATCCACCGGCGGCGCGGTCCGAGTGACCTGGCTGCGGCTGGTGTTGACGGCTTGCTGGAACACTTCCCAGCCGGTGCTGTTGGTGGCCATCGACATGGTGTCACCGACCGGCAGGTCGAGCGTCACCTGGTCGCCGTTGTAGCTGTAGCTACCATCGGTGTTGCGGGTGAACGGGACGGTGTCACCCTTGGAACCGGAGAAGATGTACTTTCCGTTTTCGTCCTTGCTGTTCATCAGGCTCAGCAACTGTTCTTCGATCTGCGCCAGCTCCGAAGCGTTGGCCTGACGGTCAGCGTCGGTGTAACCGGCGTTACCGGCACCGACAGCCAGTTCCTTGGCGCGCTGCAGCACGTTGCCGATGCTGGTCATCACCGCTTCGGTGGTACCCAGGGTGGCCTTGATGGTGTTGGCGTTGGTTTCGTACTGGGCCAGCATCGAAGCCTGGGTACCCAATTGCAGCAGACGCGAAGCGCCCACCGGATCATCGGCGGCGGTGTTCACGCGCACCAGGCTGCTGGCCTCTTCGCTGGTCTTGACCACGTTGGCGAAGTTCTTCTGGTAGTTCGCAGCCGTGCTTTCGTAAAACTGAGAAGTAGAAATGCGCATGGGCTACGGCTCCTTAAAGACTGTTGATCAATGTGCTGAAGATTTCCTGCGCAGCCTTGATGATCTGCGAAGACGCGGTGTAGTACTGCTGGAACTTGACCAGATTGCCGGTCTCTTCATCCAGGTCGACGCCCGACAGCGAGTCGCGGGCATTCTTGGCGTTGTCCAGGATCGCGCCGGTGGCGGCGCTGTCCAGCTTGCCTTGGGCGGCCTTGGCACCGACGCCTTCCACCAGTTTGCCGTAGGCATCGTTCAAGGAAATGCCCTTGCTGGCCGAACCGGTATCCACGGTTTTGGCGGTCTGCAAGCCAGCGAGCACGGTACCGTTACGGTTATCAAGGCTACCAGGCTGACTGAGGCTTATATCGATGCCGGCACCGTCGGAAGGCGCGCCGGCGATGGACATATCGAACGTGACGGTACGCTGCACCGGCGGTACGGACGAATCCATGATCGGGGCGCCGGTGGCGTCCTTGAGCGGAACGCTCAGGCTCAGGGTGTTGCTCTGACCGGGTTTGATGGTGCCACTGCTGATCACGCCGCCCTTGGCATCGAGCAACTGATAAGCCTGGCTGGTGCCACCGGCCGACGTCGCGCCAAACACCACTTTGACCGGCATCGAATTCTTGATGCCGTTCTGGATGATGCTGGTAGTGGCTTCGTCGTAGATGTCCAGCTTGGTGGTCATGGTCGGCTGGCCGCTGGCCGGAATGGTCAGCGTGCCGCTGCCGCCCGGCGTGATGGCGGCGCCCAGCGGCGCGGCGATCGCCAGCCGCTTGGAGTCGGTCATCTCGGTCTTGATGCTGCCCGCGGCGTTGCGGGTCGGGGTGATCTTGAACGAGTCACCGACGGCCGCAGTGCCGTTGGCGAAGGTCAGCGAGAAACCATCGACCACCGGTGCCGGCGTGGTCGCGGTGTTGAACGCACCCATCGGCGTGTTATCGGGCAGACGCTGGACGGTGTAGTCGGTGGCGCTGGTGAAGGTGATCTTGTAGTCGTTGGTCGTCAGCTTGCCCGTGTCTTCGATCGACACGTTGAAGTTGCCGGACCCGGCGCTGTTGCCCAGCGAGGCAACGCTGCGCTGGCTCATCTGGGCCGCACTGTTGATGCTGCTGAACAGGTTGGAACCGAATGCGCCGTTCTTGTCGATACCCGAGGCCTGGATGCTGTTCATCTGGTCGGCGACGACCAGCGCCACACGGCCCAGCTCGTTCATGGCCGGGTCGAGGACGGTGCTGCGGTAGCGCATCAGGCCACCGATTTCACCGCCGGTCATCACCTGGGTGATGTCCATGACGCTGGAGCCGCTGTTGAGCTGGATGCCAATGCGACCGGGGTCGTTCTTGTCCGGCACCGCTTCCAGTTTATTGGTGATATTGCCCATGACCAGTGGCTGGCCGGATCCCAGGTAGATGTCCAGGCTGCTGCCGTTCTCCACGACCTGAGTGCCGGTGAAGGTGGACAGCTGGCGAATGGTCTCGCTGCGGGCATCGAGCAGGTCGTTCGGCGCGCCGCCGGCGTTGGAGACTTCGGCGATTTTCTTGTTCAACTGGGCGACGGTGGTGGCCAGGCTGTTGATCTGCTCGACCATGTTCGACAGGTTGCCGTTGATGTTCTCGCTCTGCGCCGTCAACTGGCTGGCTACCGAATTGAAACGGTTGCTCAAGGCCTGTGCATCGCTGAGCAGCAACTGGCGAGAGGCGTCGTCGCCCGGCTTGGCGTTGACGTTCTGCACCGAGGCGAAGAACTTGGTCAGCGCGCCGTTGAGGCCAGTGCCGCTGTCCGACAGCAGGGAATCAAGCGGTGTGATCTGCCCCTGGTAGGCCGCCGCATCGCTGTTGAGCGAGGTGGTGGTCTTCAGTTGCGCTTCAAGATAGGAGTTGTAGACCCGGCGTACGTCCGCCAGGGTCGTGCCGGAGCCGATGAACACGTTGCCGTACTGGTTCGACGCCTTGGTGGTCTGCACGGTCTGCTGACGCGAATACCCTGCGGTATCGACGTTGGCGATGTTGTTACCCGTGGTCACCAGTGCGGTCTGGCTTGCGGACAGACCCGACATCCCGATATTGAGCAAACTCATGGTTCAGACCTTATAAAGTCGTGGTGGCACCAGCCGAAGCGTAGTTTTGGTAACTCGTCATCTGCCGGGCTATGTTCGAAATCTTGCTGGCGTAGTTCGGGTCGGTGGCGTAACCGGCCTTCTGCAACTCGCGTACAAACTGTTCCGGGTTATCGGCCGACTTCAGCACAGCTTGATAGCGACTGTTGCTTTGCAGCAGATTGACCAGGTCATGGAAACTGTCACGGTACGAGGCGTAGGAACGGAACTCGGCCGTCTCCTTGACCATCTCGCCATTGCGGAATTCGCTGGTGATCGCCCGCGCCGAATCGCCCTTCCAGTTCGCGCTGGCCTTGATGCCGAACAGGTTGTGACTGCTGCTGCCATCGGGCTGGCGCATCACCGATTTGCCCCAACCGGTTTCGAGAGCAGCCTGGGCCACCAGGTAACGAGGGTCGACGCCGATACGGTCCGCTGCTTCCTTGGCCATTGGCAGCATGGCGTTGACGAATTCATCGGCATCGCGGAAGGCCTTGCGCGCCGGCGCCAACGGTGGCTGGGCCACGGCGCGGCCATAGACTTGCATGTCGCCTTTGGGCTCGGCAGCCTTGAGCGCGGCCAGCCAGTCACCGTTGGCCAGCTCACCGGAAGCCGGCTTGACGGCGGCAATGGCGCGATCAGGCAAGACGTTCTGCGCCATGGCTTCAGGCTTGACCGATGCCGAAGGCACCAACCCCGCGAGCAAGCGGTCGGCGAGTTTCGGTGGCAGGGCCAGGCGGCGCTGGTTGATCAATTCCATGTCGTTACGGTGAATGCCCTCGGCACCTTGCGGCGCGCTCACGGCACGCGACGCCCAGAGTGGGCGCTGGCCGTTGCTGCGCGACAACGGCCCGTCGGGCAGCGTTCCGGCCGCCACAGGCGTGGGTACTGGCGCCTTGGCCTTGTCCAGCGCCTCTTGCTGCTTGGCGGCCGATAAGGTGGCCGCCTCGCCCGAGGCCAGCGGTTTGTTCTTCGACATCTGGCGCAGCAGCACGTCAGCCAGGCCGATACCGCCGCCCTCGCGGGACATGGAAACGGCCAACTGCTGGTCGTACATTTCCTGGTATTGCTTGGCTTCCGGCGTGTTCATCGGATTGTCCTTGCCCAGGGCCTCGGTGGCCGAACGCATGGACTTGAGCATTTCGCCGAGGAACAGCGACTCGAACTCCTGCGCCACTTTGCGCAGGTTGCCTTCGCTGTTCTTGTCGCCGACCTTGAGCTGATTGAGGCGATTGAGGTCCGAATAGGACGCTGAATCCCCACTGATCAAGGCGCCTTTGCGCATATCCACCATGACCGCTTTCCTTAAATCACGATCAGGTCGGCTTGCAACGCGCCGGCCTGCTTCAAGGCTTCGAGAATCGCCATCAGGTCGCCCGGTGCCGCGCCGACCTGGTTCACCGCCCGGACGATTTCATCCAGGGTCGTGCCCGGGCCGAACTTGAACATCGGCTTGGCTTCCTGCTCGGCATTGACCCGCGAACGCGGGACCACGGCGGTCTGGCCGTTGGACAATGGGCCCGGCTGGCTGACGATCGGGTCTTCGGTGATGGTCACGGTCAGGCTGCCGTGGGTCACGGCGGCTGGCGAAACCTTGACGTTCTGGCCAATCACGATGGTGCCGGTGCGCGAGTTGATGATGACTTTCGCCACCGCCTGGCCCGGGTCGACTTCGAGGTTTTCCAGGATCGACAGGTAGTCGACCCGCTGGCTCGGATCCAGTGGCGCGGTGACGCGGATCGAACCGCCGTCGATGGCCTGGGCCACGCCTGGGCCGAGCATGTCATTGATCTTGTCGACGATGCGCTTGGCCGTGGTGAAGTCGGAACGATTGAGGTTCAGCGTCAGGCTGTTGCCCTGGTTGAAACCGCTCGGCACCGCACGTTCTACCGACGCGCCGCCAGGGATGCGCCCGGCCGACGGAACGTTGACGGTGATCTTCGAACCGTCGCGCCCTTCGGCATCGAAACCGCCCACCACCAGGTTGCCCTGGGCGATGGCGTAGACGTTGCCGTCGATACCCTTGAGCGGGGTCAGCAACAAGGTGCCGCCGCGCAAGCTCTTGGAGTTACCGATGGACGAAACGGTGATGTCCACCTGCTGGCCGGGCTTGGCGAAGGCCGGCAGATCGGCACTGACCGACACCGCCGCTACGTTTTTCAACTGCACGTTGCCGGAGCCCGCCGGCACCTTGATGCCGAACTGCGACAGCATGTTGTTGAAGGTCTGCAGGGTGAACGGTGTCTGTGTGGTCTGGTCACCGGTGCCATTGAGGCCAACGACCAGGCCGTAGCCGATCAACTGGTTGGAACGCACGCCGGAAATACTGGCGATGTCCTTCAGGCGCTCGGCTTGAGCGCTGAAGGCTGCCGACATCACCAGGGCACCGATCAACAGCTGTTTAAGATTCAACTTGATCACCTAGAAAGGGAACTTCGGGCTGAGGAAGAAGCGGTCGAACCAACCTGGCTGACTCGCATCGGCAAAGGCACCAGTGCCCGAATAGGTGATGCGCGCATCGGCCACGCGAGTGGACGAAACGGTGTTATCGGTGGCGATGTCATCGGCCCGAACCATGCCGGCGATGCGTACCAGTTCGTCACCGGTGTTGAGCGTCAGCCACTTTTCACCCCGTACGACGATGATGCCGTTGGGCAGGACGTCGGCCACCGTCACGGTGATCGAACCGGTCAGGCTGTTGCTCTGTCCCGACTTGCTGTCGCCCTTGGTGGCACGGTCGGCGCCATAGCCGGCGTTGAGGCTGAGATCGTTGCTGCCGATCGGATTGTTGGTGGTCAGGCCCGAGCCGAACAGCGATGTCAGGCCGACGCTGGTCTCGCTGGTCTTGTCGATCTGCGAGTTGGCGTTCTTGCTGGCCTGGGTCCGCTCGTTCAGGGTGATGGTGATGATGTCACCGACCCGGAAAGCCTTGCGATCGCTGTACAGGTTCTGCTCGAAACCGGCCTGGTAGATCGAACCGTTATTGGCCGCCGCCGGCAACGGTGTGCGCGGCAACACCGGAGCGTAATACGGGTCATTGGGCCTTGGCGTTGGCGCGACACAGCCCGCCAATGCGGTGATCCCACTCAATGCCAGAACAGATACGAAGCGATTCATGACCCTACCTCTTGGTGTTGCAGGCGACCCTGGAGCCGCCCTGTCTACGTGATGACGAATGTTGCGACGCGATTACAGGTTCTGCGTGACGAACGAGAGCATCTGGTCGGCGGTGGAGATCACTTTGGAGTTCATCTCGTAGGCGCGCTGGGTGGTGATCATGTTGACCATCTCCTCAACGGTGCTCACGTTCGACGTTTCCAGGGTGTTCTGCAGCGTGGTGCCGAAGCCGTTCAGGCCAGGCGTGCCGACTTGTGGCGCGCCGCTGGCAGCGGTTTCCATGAACAGGTTGTTACCCACCGCTTGCAGGCCGGCCGGGTTGATGAAATCGGCGGTCTGCAGGTTGCCGATCACCTGGGAGGCCGGGTTGCCCGCCACGGTGATGGACACGGTGCCGTCGCGGCCCACGGTGAAGGTCTGGGCATCGTTCGGGATGATGATGGCCGGTTCCAGGGCGAAACCACTGGCGTTGACGATCTGGCCATTGGAATCGAGGTGGAAGGTACCGTCACGGGTGTAGGACGTGGTGCCGTCCGGCTGCAGGATCTGGAAGAAACCGCGACCGTCGATGGCCATGTCCAGCGGCTGCTCGGTGGTCTGCAGGCTGCCGGCGTTGAAGTTTTTCTGGGTGCCGACGATGCGCACACCAGTACCCACTTGCAGGCCCGACGGCAATTCGCTGTCCTGGGTCGACTGGGCGCCTGGCTGGCGTTTTACCTGGTAGAGCAGGTCCTGGAACTCGGCGCGATCACGTTTGAAACCCGTGGTCGAGACGTTCGCCAGGTTGTTGGAAATGGTGGACAGGTTTGTGTCCTGGGCGGACAGACCTGTTTTGGCAACCCAAAGAGCCGGAAGCATTCGATTCTCCTCTCACGCCTGTTTTTCGGCGCAGCGCTGTAATTAGTGATTAGATCTGCAAGACCCGAGCCATGGCCTCATCGCCTTCTTTGGCGGTGTTCATCATCTTGACGTGAAGCTCGAACTGCTTGGCCAGGGCCAGCACCGAAGTCATTTCATCCACGGCATTGACGTTGCTCGCTTCCTGGAAGCCCGACACCAGTTGTACGTTGGCATCGATGGGCGCGGGCTGGCCGTCCTTGGTGCGGATCGAGCCGTCGAGGCCCTTGGTCATGTTCTTGAGGTCAGGGTTGACCAGTTTGATTCGGTCCACCTCAGCCATCACCCGCGGGCCTTCGCCCATGGCGCGAATGCTGATGGTGCCGTCCTGGCCAATTTCGATTTTCTGCTCCGGTGGCACGGCGATCGGACCGCCATTGCCCATTACCGGCATGCCGTTGCCGGCCCGCAGCACACCCAGGGCGTCAACGTTGAGGCTGCCGGTACGCACGTAGCTTTCACCGCCGTCGGGATTCTGCACGGCCATCCAGCCCGGTCCGCTGACCGCCACGTCCAGGTCGCGACCGGTTTCAACCAGCGCTCCCGGGGTAAAGTCAGTGGCAGGCCGTTCGGACATGGCAAACGCCCGCGCCGGAAAGCTGTCGCCGAACACCGGCATCGAACGTGCCTGCTCCAGGTCTTTCTGAAAACCATTGGTGGAGATGTTCGCCAGGTTGTTGGCATGGGCCCGTTGCGCCAGTGCGTTCTGGCTGGCGCCGGTCATTGCCACATAAAGGTACTTGTCCACTGTCGTTCCTCTGCATGCCGGACGTTTGCCGCCCACTGCTGTGTTGCACAGCCTTAAGCAAATTGCAGACCAACTTATTTCTGACGCTGGTGGGGCCGGTAAATAAAGGACTTGGCGGAATTGAAAGGGATTATGGAAACGTATCGAAGACGAAAAACCGGCGGTGTCGTGCCGCTTACGGCAAGTGTCCGCCTAACCTGATCAAATAGACGCCCCGTGGCGAGGGAGCTTGCTCCCGCTGGGCCGGTCCGACGCCTCGGGCGTAGCGGCTCCACACTTTTGGCGATTGCTACCCAACCGAGCGGGAGCAGCTCCCTCGCCACGAAGCGTCTATCATCACATGCCGGGTTCTTTGCCCACCTCATACTCACGCAACTTATTGGCAATCGTCGTATGGGAAACCCCCAGCCGCTTGCCCAGTTGCCGGCTGCTCGGGTGTTCGGAATACAGGCGCTCGAGCACGGCCTTCTCGAAACGGCCGACGATCTCGTCCAGCCCTCCGTCGAGGGAAAAGTCACCGAGGGGTTGGCGTACGCCGTAGTCCGGCAGGCGAATGTGTTCGGCCTTGACCTTCCCGCCGTCGCATAGGGAAACGGCCTGGAACAGCACGTTTTCCAGTTGCCGGACATTGCCTGGCCAGTGGTAGTGACTGAGCCGGTCCATCGCCGCTGGGGCCAGTCTTGGCAGTGGGCAGCCAATCTGGCGACTGGCCTGGTCGAGGAAATGCTCGACCAGCGGGGCCAGCCCGTCGAGGCATTCGCGCAGCGGCGGGATGTGCAGAGAAAGCACATTCAGGCGATGGTACAAATCTTGACGGAATTCTCCCCGGGCACAGAGTTCGGACAAATCGACCTGGGTCGCGCAGATTACCCTGACATCCAGGTAGACCTCTTCGTCACTGCCTACGCGGCGGAAGCAACCGTCCTGTAGGAAACGCAGCAATTTCACTTGCAAGCGCGGACTCATTTCTCCGACACCGTCGAGAAACAGCGTACCGCCCGCCGTCAGCTCCAGCAGCCCGAGCTTGCCTTCGGCCCGCGCCCCTTCGAAGGCGCCGGGCCCGTAGCCGAACAGTTCAGTCTCGGCCATGGACTCCGGTAATCCGGCGCAGTTGAGCGCCATCAACGGCGATTGCCCCCGTGGGCTTGCCAGGTGACAGGCACGGGCCAGCAATTCCTTGCCGGTTCCGGTTTCGCCTTCTATCAATAGCGGCGCGTCCAGCGGCGCCATGCGCCGGGCCTCGCGGACCACCGCCGCCATTACCTTCGAACTCTGGAAAATACTGTCGAAGCCGCGCAGTTCCTGCTTGCGCACGTTATAGATGCGCTCGCCTACCCGGTCGGCGCGGTGCAAGGTCAGCACCGCGCCGGCCATCGCCTCGCTGTCGTCGTGCTCCGATTGCAGCGGCGCGATGTCCGCCAGGAACACATCGCCCTTGACCTTGACCCGCAGGCCATTGATCCGAGATTGGTTGGCGCGCACCAGTTCCGGCAGGTCGAAGTCCTCGGCGTAGCGGGACAAGGGAATCCCCGGCACCTCGTCGACCCGCACCCCGAGCAACTGCGCCGCCGCCCGGTTGGCCGCGACGATGGAGCCGCCCATGTCGATGGACAACACCGGAAACTCCAAGGCGCCAAGCAAGGCATTGAGCTCCATGTGCCGACGCTCGCTCGGCATCAGCCCTACGCGCTTGACGCCGAACACCCCGGCGATGCCTTCGAACTTCGGACGCAACGCCTGGAACTGGATGTTGATCAGGTTCGGGCAGTGCAGGTAGATCGCATTGCCATGCTCGCCACCGACCTCGCCCCGGGCGACGTTGATGCCGTATTCCACCAGCAGATTGAGAATGTCCCGCAGGATGCCGATGCGGTTCTGGCAATGGACTTTGATACGCATGAGAGGCCCGATGCTGTTCACTTAAGGTTTGTTTGATTCATTGTGGCGAGGGAGCTTGCTCCCGCTGGGGCGCGAAGCGGCCCTGTTTTTTTGGGGCTGCTGCGCAGCCCAGCGGGAGCAAGCTCCCTCGCCACGGTTTTCTGCGCTGCGGCGCAAATAGCCGTCAAGATTATGTGACAGTTTGAGAACCTTTCCCAGCCGAAAATACCTGCAACACCGAGACTCGCCAGAATACGTAACGGAAACTTTACATTTTGTGCATGATTGGCGGTTGTTCGGCCAGCTAGCCCTGCTGCGCCTGCCCCTGGTTTGGGTTATCCCTTATGCATCGCTGGAGATAACAACAAAACAAATTTTCCCCTTGAGGGATATCAGCAGGAGAGCAGCATGAAGCAGACGCAATACGTGGCCCGCGAGCCCGATGCGCAAGGTTTTATCCACTACACCGCTGAAGAACACGCAGTGTGGAACACGCTGATCACCCGCCAGCTGAAAGTCATCGAAGGCCGTGCGTGCCAGGAGTACCTGGACGGTATCGACAAGCTGGGGTTGCCCCATGACCGCATCCCGCAGCTGGACGAAGTCAACAAAGTGCTGGGCGAGACCACGGGCTGGCAGGTCGCCCGGGTGCCCGCGCTAATCCCTTTCCAGACCTTCTTCGAGTTGCTCGCCAGCAAGCAGTTTCCGGTGGCAACCTTTATTCGTACCCGTGAAGAACTGGACTACTTGCAAGAGCCGGACATTTTCCACGAGATCTTTGGTCACTGCCCTCTGCTGACCAATCCCTGGTTTGCTGAATTTACCCACACCTACGGCAAACTCGGCCTACAGGCCTCCAAGGAAGAACGCGTCTACCTGGCGCGTCTGTATTGGATGACCATCGAATTCGGCCTGGTGCAGACGCCGCAAGGCCGGCGCATCTACGGCGGCGGCATTCTCTCGTCGCCCAAGGAAACCGTGTACTGCCTGTCAGACGAGCCGGAGCATCAAGCCTTCGACCCGCTGGAAGCCATGCGTACGCCTTATCGCATCGACATCCTACAGCCGGTGTATTTCGTGCTGCCCGAGCTCAAGCGCCTGTTCGACCTGGCCCACGAGGACATCATGGGCATGGTCAAGCGCGGGCGGGAACTGGGCCTGCACGCACCGAAATTTCCACCGAAAGCCGCGTGAACCGCTGGTTTTGATTCCAATTGAGTCTGTTGCGCCTCGCGACTTTGCTTTAGCGTGGCTGCATCG
The DNA here is from genome assembly GCF_054130985.1 of Pseudomonas sp. R4-84. Classification (NCBI taxonomy): domain Bacteria; kingdom Pseudomonadati; phylum Pseudomonadota; class Gammaproteobacteria; order Pseudomonadales; family Pseudomonadaceae; genus Pseudomonas; species Pseudomonas sp. R4-84. The sequence continues at coordinate 1,578,791 of NZ_CP096390.1, read as the reverse complement.
ACGTTTTCCAAATATCCGATCCGGGAACCCACCATGACCACTTTGAACCAAGCCCATTGCGAAGCCTGCCGCGCCGATGCCCCACAGGTCAGCGACGAAGAACTTCCAGTACTGATCAAGCAGATCCCCGACTGGAACATCGAAGTGCGCGACGGCGTGATGCAGCTGGAAAAGGTCTTCCTGTTCAAGAATTTCAAGCACGCCCTAGCGTTCACCAACGCCGTCGGCGAGATCTCCGAGGCCGAAGGTCATCACCCGGGCCTGCTCACCGAATGGGGCAAAGTCACCGTCACCTGGTGGAGCCATTCGATCAAGGGCCTGCACCGCAACGACTTCATCATGGCCGCCCGCACCGATGACGTTGCCAAAACCGCCGAGGGCCGCAAGTAATGCATTTCGATGCCATCGGCCGCGTGCCCGGCGACCCGATCCTGGGCCTGATGGAGGCCTACGGGGCGGACAGCAACCCTGGCAAGTTCGACCTGGGCGTTGGTGTCTACAAGGACGCCCAGGGTCTGACGCCGATTCTTCAGTCAGTGAAACAGGCCGAGCAGTGGCTGGTGGATCGCCAGTCCACCAAGACTTACATCGGCGGTCATGGCGACGCCGCGTTCGGCCAATTGATGAATGCGCTGGTGCTGGGCGCCGATTCACCGTTGATCGCCGGCAAACGCGCCGGTGCCACCCAGACCCCCGGCGGCACCGGCGCCCTGCGCTTGAGCGCCGACTTCATCGCCCAGTGCCTGCCGGGCCGTGGTGTCTGGTTGAGCAACCCGACCTGGCCGATCCACGAAACCATCTTCGCCGCCGCGGGCGTCAAGGCCAGTCATTACCCCTACGTGGGCGCCGACAACCGCCTGGATTTCGAGGCAATGCTCGCCACCCTGGGCCAGGTGCCAAAAGGCGATGTGGTGTTGCTGCACGCGTGCTGCCACAACCCGACCGGCTTCGACCTGTCTCACGAGCAATGGCGCCAGGTGTTGGAAGTGGTGCGCAGCCGTGGCCTGCTGCCGTTGATCGATTTCGCTTACCAGGGCTTCGGCGACGGGCTGGAGCAGGACGCCTGGGCCGTGCGGTTGTTTGCCGAAGCGTTGCCCGAGGTGCTGGTCACCAGTTCATGCTCGAAGAATTTTGGCCTTTACCGCGACCGCACCGGTGCGCTGATTGTCTGCGCCCGCGATGCCGACAAACTGGTCGACATTCGCAGCCAACTGGCCAACATCGCCCGCAACCTTTGGTCGACGCCGCCGGATCATGGCGCGGCGGTGGTGGCGACGATCCTCGGCAATCCGGAACTCAGGGGCCTGTGGGCCGACGAAGTGGAAGCCATGCGCCTGCGCATCGCTCAACTGCGCGGCGGTCTGCTGGAAGCACTCGAACCCCACGGCTTGCGTGAGCGCTTTGCCCATATGGGGGTGCAGCGCGGGATGTTTTCCTACACCGGCCTGACGCCGGAACAGGTCAAGCACCTGCGCGAGCGCCATAGCGTCTACATGGTCGGCACCGGCCGGGCCAACGTGGCCGGCATCGATGCGACGCGCCTGGATGCCCTGGCGGTGGCAATTGCGGATGTTTGCAAATAATGGCCACCGTCGGCTGCTGATCTTGTGGCGAGGGAGCTTGCTCCCGCTCGGCTGCGCAGCAGTCGTGAACAGGCCTGGCGCGGTGTACCTGGGACATAGCGTCGTTCCATCCGGGCGGCTTCGCCGCCCAGCGGGAGCAAGCTCCCTCGCCACAGTGGATCAAAGCCGCCTCAGGTTATCCGCCGCCCTTGAGAAGTTATTCCCCCGTCCAGGCCCGGACAAACCGCCCGATATCTTCCTGTGGTGCCGTGCGCGCCTCTTTCTGCGGCGTGCCAAGGTAAAGGAAACCAATCACCTCCTCGCCGTCTTCAAGCCCCAGGCCCCGGGCCACATGCGGCGAGTAAGCCAGCTCACCCGTACGCCACACGCCGCCTATCCCTTGTGCATAAGCGGCCAGCAGAATGCCGTGTGCCGCGCAGCCTGCCGCCAGCAATTGTTCAGGCTTTGGAATCTTGAAATGGTCTTGCAACCGCGCAATCACTACCACCACCAGCGGCGCCCGTAGCGGGCCGTTGAGGGCTTTCTCCACGACGGCTTCGGGCACCAGCGGATCATTGAAGCGCGCTGCTTCGGCCAACAGCTCGCCCATGCGATGGCGTGCCTGCCCCTCCACCGTCAGGAACCGCCACGGGCGCAACTGGCCATGGTCGGGCGCGCGCATCGCGGCCGCGAACATGACTTCGCGCTGTTGCGGCGTGGGCGCCGGGTCAACCAGGCGTGGCACGGAAACACGGTTGAGCAAAGCATCTAAAGCCTGCATCGGCGACCTCCTGGAAAAATGTTCGGCTATTCTAGTGGCTGTTCCGTCAATCCGTTAGCCCGAATTCAGAGACAGGCAACGCCGGACGCCGGTTTACACGCCGCTTGTCGCAGGTAGAATGGCGCCCTTTCCTCTTTCAGACCGAGCGGACTTCATGGCGTTGCCGACCCTGCGGATCATTGGTTTCATCATCGGCATCTTCCTGATCACCCTGGCGATCTTCATGGTCGTGCCGATGGCCACGTTGCTGGTCTACGAGCGCACCGGCGACCTGCCATCGTTCCTCTGGTCAAGCATGATTACTTTTGTCGCCGGCCTGGCACTGATTCTTCCCGGACGCCCCGAGCACGTCCATCTTCGGCCCCGGGACATGTACCTTTTGACCGTCAGCAGTTGGCTGGTGGTGTGTGTGTTTGCCGCGCTCCCCTTCCTGTTGACCCAGCACATCAGCTACACCGATTCGTTCTTCGAAAGCATGTCAGGCATTACCGCCACCGGCGCGACGGTGTTGAGCGGCCTGGACACGATGTCGCCCGGAATCCTGATGTGGCGATCGCTGTTGCACTGGCTTGGCGGCATCGGCTTTATCGGCATGGCCGTGGCGATCCTGCCGCTGTTGCGCATCGGCGGCATGCGGCTGTTCCAGACCGAGTCGTCCGACCGCTCGGAAAAGGTCATGCCCCGCTCGCACATGGTGGCGCGGCTGATCGTGGCGTCCTATGTGGGCATTACGGTTCTCGGCACGCTGGCGCTCTGGTGGGCCGGGATGAGCCTGTTCGATGCGATCAACCATTCGATGTCGGCGATTTCCACCGGTGGTTTTTCCACCTCGGACCTGTCCCTGGCCAAATGGACCCAGCCAGCGGTGCATTGGGTCACTATTGTGATCATGATCCTCGGCAGCCTGCCGTTCGCCTTGTATGTCTCGACGCTGCGGGGCAATCGCCGGGCGCTGATCAAGGACCAGCAAGTCCAGGGGCTTATCGGCGTGCTGCTGGTCACCTGGCTGGTGCTTGGCACCTGGTATTGGGCGACCACCGACCTGCATTGGCTCGACGCGCTGCGGCATGTGGCGCTGAACGTGACGTCCATCGTCACCACCACCGGTTTCGCCCTGGGCGACTACAGCCTCTGGGGCAATTTCTCACTGATGCTGTTCTTCTACCTGGGTTTCGTCGGCGGCTGCTCGGGCTCGACCGCCGGCGGAATCAAGATTTTCCGCTTCCAGGTCGCCTACATCCTGCTTCGGGCCAACCTTAACCAACTGATCCACCCGCGTGCGGTGATCAAGCAGAAATACAACGGCCATCGCCTCGATGAAGAAATCGTGCGTTCGATCCTGACCTTCTCGTTCTTCTTCGCCATCACCATCTGCGTGATCGCGCTGCTGTTGTCGCTGTTGGGCGTGGAATGGATGACAGCGTTGACCGGCGCGGCCAGTACCGTGTCCGGCGTCGGCCCTGGGCTCGGCGAGACAATCGGCCCGGCCGGCAACTTCGCGCCGCTGCCGGACGCGGCCAAGTGGATCCTCTCGGGCGGCATGTTGCTGGGCCGGCTGGAGATCATCACGGTGTTCGTGCTGTGTATTCCTGCGTTCTGGCGTCACTGACCGGCTTGGCCACGCCCCGCGCCCGATAGTCGCCGGGCGTGGTACCGAACCAACGGCGGAAGGCCCGGAAAAAATTGCTCGGATCGGCAAACCCGAGCAAGTAGGCGACTTCCAGCAAGGTCATGCTGGGTTGCGCCAGGTATTGCTCGGCCAGCTCGCGTCGGGTGTCGTCCAGCAAACTCTGGAAACTGGTGCCCTCTTCCTGCAAGCGCCGCTGCAAGGTGCGCTGGGACAAGTGCAGCGTCTGCGCCACCACGTCACGCTTGGGCTCGCCCTGGGGCAGCAACCGGCACAGCACTTGCCGCGCCTGGTGAGTCACGCGGCTGCCTGAAAACCGCGCCAGGTATTCCCCCGCGAACCGGTCGTGCAACAGCGCCATGGCCTCGTTGGCCGTGGGCAGTGGTGTTTCCATGTCGTCCTGCTGGAAAATCAGCGCATCGTAGGGTGCGTCAAAAACCAGCGGCGCGCCGAAGGCCTGTCGATAAGGTGCAACGTCAACGGGTTCGTTGCCTTGGAACAGCACTTTCACCGGATGCAAAGTGCGCCCGGTCAGCCAACTGCACAAGGCCAGCGCGCAAGCCAGGGACGCTTCGGCACTTTGCCGGGTGGGCGGGAGGTGGTCGCCGTGCACCGTCAGGATCAGCCCATACCCTTCATCCAAATGGCGGAAGCTCAAGTCGGCGCTTTCGGCAATGATTCGTTGATAACGCACCAACCGGCGGAACCCTTCGGCCAGCGTCCGACTGGACATCAACGCGTAACCGACCACATGGAACGATGCCGGGCGCACCACCTTGCCCATGTTCAAGCCGATGGCCGCATTGCCCGACAGCTCCACCGCAAGCTGCCAGAGCCGTGTCATCGAATCCTGGGGAAAGCGCGCATCCGGATCGTCCAGCGCCTCGAAATCCAGCCCCAGTTGCTTGAACAGCGCCCGACAGTCCAGGCCGTCCATTTCCAACGCCTTGACAATCCCCATCGCCCAGCTTGAAGAAGTGGTTCGTTCGCTCATGACGTTTACTTGCATGACGAGCCGCAGGGTACGGCTGGATTTGCGGAGGATATCAGTGTCCTGTCATACGAACAGTATTTGTAAGACAGGACACTAGAGTGGCGCTGATTGTCACTGGCCGTTGCGAACGGCCGCTCTAGACTTGGTCATGAGCCATGAAACACCGGTCGCCAGAACAATAACCAAAGAGCCCGCAGTCTTGGAAAACACTAAACGATTCAACACCTTCGCCGAGTTTTATCCGTACTACCTCAGCGAACACCGCAACAGCACCTGCCGACGCTTGCACTTCATCGGTACCTCCCTTGTCCTGCTGGTTTTCGCCACGGCGCTGGTGGTCGGTGCCTGGTGGCTGTGGGTCGCCCTGCCGGTGGCGGGCTACGGTTTCGCCTGGGTCGGGCATTTTTTCTTCGAGAAAAACCGTCCTGCCACTTTCCAACATCCCCTTTACAGCCTGCTCGGTGACTTTGTCATGTACCGCGACATGCTGCTGGGCAAAGTCGCGTTCTAGGAGGGCTGTCGATGAATTCTCACGCACGCTTCACCCACATGCGGGACGGGACCCAGGAAGACTGGGCGATCATCGCGGCCGACTTCAGCGCCTATGCGCGGCAGCTGCCGAGTCGGGTTCTCGCTCATTTGAAATTGCTCGACGGCGATTTTGGCGGGTTCCCGGTGGATCGCATGACCCATTCCCTGCAAACCGCCACGCGCGCCTACCGCGACGGGCGGGACGAGGAGTACGTGGTCTGCGCCCTGCTTCATGACATCGGCGATACGTTGGGCACCTACAATCACCCGGACATCGCCGCGGCAATCCTCAAGCCGTTCGTCAGCGCCGAAAACCTGTGGATGGTGGAAAAACACGGTATTTTCCAGGGCTACTACTTTTTCCATCACTTGGGCATGGACCGGCATTTGCGCGAGCAATTTTGCGAACATCCTCAGTACCAGGCGACCATCGACTTCTGTGCGAAATACGACGCCGCGGCGTTCGATCCCGAATACGACACGCTGCCGTTGAGCTTCTTCGAGCCGATGCTGGAAAGGGTGTTCGCCGCGCCGAAGCAGTCTATCTACAAGGCGGCGATGGCCGAACAGCCCTGAATTCTTGCAGAAGCAGCCACGGGTTCTAAGTGGGTGGATAGACAGGCCGGCGCTCTAGGCAGGCTCAGCCACTTTCAACTCAGCCTTGAGCAGCGCATCCCGCGCCTGGGCGTCCGCCAACCGATACAGCTCGATCGTCCCATCCCAATGTTCGATCAGCGCCGTGCAGGATTCGACCCAGTCGCCGCAGTTAAGGTATTCCACCTCGCCCACCTTGCGAATCTCGGCATGGTGGATGTGCCCGCAGACCACCCCGTGCAACTCACGCTTCACGCATTCATGGGCGATGGCTTCTTCGAAATCGCTGATAAAACTGACGGCGGTCTTGACCTTGTGCTTGAGGTACGCCGACAGCGACCAATAGTCGTAGCCATAACGGGCCCGCCAATGGTTGAGCCAACGGTTCAGCGTCAGGGTGAATTCGTAGGCCCAATCCCCAAGGAACGCCAACCAACGGTGGTAACGGGTAATGACATCGAACTGATCGCCATGGATCACCAGCAGGTGCCGGCCGTCGGCGGTGACGTGCACCGCTTCGTCCACCAACTGGATATTGCCCAGTATCAGCTTCGAATAACGCCGCAGGAATTCGTCATGGTTGCCGGTGACATAGATCACCTCGGTGCCGCGCTTGCTCATGGTCAGCAGGCGGCGAATGACATTGGTATGGGCCTGGGGCCAATACATGCCACTGCGCAGTTTCCAGCCGTCGATGATATCGCCCACCAGATAGACCTTGTCGGCGTGGTAGCCCTTGAGGAAGTGCGACAGGTGTTCGGCCTGGCAATCCCGAGTGCCCAGGTGCACATCGGAAATCCACAGGGTGCGTACACGTTGCTTGCGGCTGGGCCTGGCGAGCTCGGCGCTGGTCATGGGGGCAACCCTCTGATCGTTTTCACCACAGTGCACCCGAGCGGTTAATGCTCCGTGACAGCAATAAGTCGATTACATGACAGCGCGGGGCGCCGCGCCCTCGGTGTAGACTGGCCGCCTGACAAGGGAGACTGCGATGAGACCGATCCTCACGCTACGCCACTACAGCCACGATCTGATTGTCCACAGCCACGACCACGCGCAACTGGTGTTCGGGTTGTCTGGCGCGCTGGACTTCGAAGTCGAAGGGCGTGGCAGCCAGGTGGTGCAGCAGAGTTTCGTGGTGGTACCGGCCGGTGCTCATCATGCGTGCGGCAGCCCACGGGGCAGCCGTTGCCTGGTGCTGGACGTGCCGGATGATGAATGGATCGGGCAATGCCTGGGCGACCATGCCGATGCCAGCCGCCGATTACTCGACAACAACACCCGCCTGCCCCTGAATGCGGGGCAAAGCCAACTGGTCAGTTGGTTGGCGGGCAGCCCGGTGGACGACCCGGTGATTGCACAGCAAGGCGCGGTACTGTTGCTGGCCAGCCTCAACGGCGGGCGTTTGGAAACCACCGGTGGCCGGCGCCTGCCCTACGCGGCGCTCAACGCTCACATCGACCAATATGCCGCTTATCCGCTACAGGTAGCGGACCTGGCGCAAGTCGCAGGGCTTTCCAGTGCTCGCCTGCATGCCCGTTTCGTCGCCGAATGCGGCCAGACACCGATGGAATACATCCGCAGCCGCCGCTTGCACAAGGCACTTGAGCTGCTGCGTGACTCGCAGTTGGCGATCGGCGAGATCGCCCATCGCGTTGGCTACAGCTCGCAAAGCGCTTTTGCCGCAGCCGTGCAGCGCGAATTCGGCGTCCCGCCGGGCAAGCTCCGGCAACCGCGCTAGTCTCGCGCTAAAAATCGCTAGGATCGCGACAGACGAAGGCGCTTGGCAGCGGGCTTAATAGCCGAACGTCCCACCGTTGAACAAGGATTGCAATGACACCCCGTACCGCCCTCGGCGCCCTGCACATCGGCGCACTCATGTTCGGCCTCACCGGCGTGTTCGGTAAGCTCGCCGCAGCCTCGCCGGCCGTCATCGTGTTTGGTCGCGCGGTGTTCGCCGTGCTGGCGCTGGCGGCGTTTGCCCGGTTCGCCAGCCCTACCCGCTGGGAAAAGCTGCGGGGCCGGGACCTGCGCAGGTTGCTGCTTGGCGGGCTGTTGCTCACCGGGCACTGGGTGAGTTTTTTCATTTCGGTGAAAGTCGCCGGCGTTGCGATCGCCACCCTGGGATTCGCCAGTTTTCCGGCCTTTACGGTGCTGCTTGAAGGGCTGATTTTCCGCGAGCGCATCCGCGCCAACGAAATCCTCTTGGTGGTGCTGGTGAGCGTCGGCCTGGTGTTGGTCACGCCAACCTTCGACCTGGCGAGCGGCGCTACCACCGGGCTGCTCTGGGCGGTGGCCTCGGGGCTGTTGTTCTCGTTGTTATCACTGACCAATCGCGCCGGTTCAGGACACGTGCCCCCGGTGCAGGCCGCGCTGTGCCAGAACGTCGTGGTCGGACTCTGCCTGTTGCCAATGGCCGCGCCGCAATTGGCCGACGTTCGTCCGCTCGACTGGTTGTGGATCGGCCTGCTCGGGGTGTTCTGCACCGGCCTGGCCCATAGCCTGTTCGTCGCCAGCCTCGCGGTGATCAAGGCCCGCACCGCCGCGGTGGTGTTCGCCATGGAGCCGGTCTACGGCATCACCATCGCCTGGCTGCTGTTCGACGAAGACCCGACCCTGCGCATGTTGCTCGGTGGCGCGCTGATCATCGTTGCGATCGTGGTGTCGAGCCAGCTGGACGGCACAAAGAAATCCAGCGCCGGCGCCCAGGCCCCGTCTCACTGAGCCCGGTCACTGGATTCTGTCGTTGTGCCCCAGGTCGCGCTCCGGGTCGATCTGGTCGCGGACCCGCTGCTTGAGCACCTTGGCCTCGGGAAAACCTCCATCCGCCTTGCGCTCCCAGATCTGGGTACCATCGCAGCCAATGTGGAAAACCCCACCGGTGCCTGGCACCAGGGACACCTTGCCGAGGTCGTCGCCGAACGTGCTTAGCAGTTCCTGGGCCAACCAGGCGGCACGCAGCAGCCATTGGCACTGTGTGCAATAAGTGATGACGATTTCCGGTTTCTGCGCGGTCATGGGATCAACTCCTGGTTGCAAAGGCGTCGTTATACTACTCGCCTTTGATTGCCTACCCGGAATTGACGATGCGCCGCCTGCTGCCTTGCCTGCTACTTTTGCTATTGCCCCTGCTCGGCCAGGCCAACGAGCCCGCCGTCGAAACATGGCGCCCGAAGATCGGCCTGGTACTGTCCGGCGGCGCGGCCCGTGGGCTGGCCCACATCGGCGTGCTCAAGGCCCTGGAGGAACAAGGCATCAAGATCGACGCCATCGCCGGCACCAGCATGGGCGCGGTGATCGGCGGCCTCTATGCCTCGGGCTACAAGATCGACGAGCTGGAAAAACTCGCCCTGGGCATTGATTGGCAACAAGCCCTGTCCGATGCCCCGCCGCGCAAGGACGTACCCTTCAGGCGCAAGCAGGATGACCGGGATTTCCTGGTCAAGCAGAAACTGAGCTTTCGCGACGACGGCAGCCTCGGCCTGCCGCTGGGAGTGATCCAGGGACAGAACCTGGCCCTGCTGCTCGAAAGCCTCCTGGCCCACGCCAGTGATACCCGGGACTTCGACAAACTGCCGATCCCCTTCCGCGCCGTGGCGACCGACATCGCCACCGGTGAAAAAGTCGTGTTTCGCAAGGGCCACCTGCCCAAGGTCATCCGCGCCAGCATGTCGATCCCGGCCGTGTTTGCGCCGGTGGAGCTGGACGGCCGCCTTCTGGTGGACGGTGGCATGACCGACAACATCCCTTTGGATGTGGCTCGGGAAATGGGGGTGGACGTGGCCATCGTCGTTGATATCGGCACCCCACTGCGCACCCGCAAGCAACTGGTCACGGTGGTGGACGTGTTGAATCAGTCAACGACGCTCATGACCCGGCGCAACTCCGAAGAGCAATTGGCCACGTTGGGGAAAGATGACGTGTTGATCCAACCGGCCCTGGCAAGCTTCGGTTCCACCGACTTCGGACGAGCGCAGGAAATAGTCGATGCCGGTTACCGCGCCACACGGATACTCCAAACGCGCCTGGCGCACTTGCGTCCCGCCGAGCCGGCCGACGCCGAACTGCTGGCGGCGCGCACCCCGAGCGAGCGCACCCCGGTCATCACCGCGATCCGGGTGGAAAACGATTCGAAAGTCGGTGACGACGTGATCCGCTATTACATTCGCCAGAAGATCGGCGAGCCGCTGGACCTGGGGCGCCTGCAAACCGACATGGGCACGCTGTACGGCCTGGATTATTTCGAGCAGGTGCAATACCGCGTCGTACACAAGGGCGCGGACAACACGCTGGTGATCAATGCCCGGGGCAGACGCACCGGCACCGATTACCTGCGCGTGGGCCTGAGCCTGTCGGACGACATGCGCGGCGACAGCGCCTTCAACCTTGGCGCCAGCTATCGGGTCAACGGTATCAATCGACTGGGTGCGGAATGGCTGACCCGGGCGCAGATCGGCGACAAACAGGAGCTGTACAGCGAGTTCTACCAACCGCTGGATGTCGGCTCGCGCTACTTCGTCGCGCCCTATGGACGGTTCGAATCGCGCAACGTCGATTCGATCCTCGACAACGATCCGGTGGCCCAGTACAGGGTCGAGCGCTATGGCTTTGGTCTGAACCTGGGTCGCCAGATCGGCAACAGCGGGGAGATCCGCTTCGGTGTCGGCCAGGCCTGGGGCAAGGCCGACGTGCGCATCGGCGACCACGACCAGCCCAGCGAAAATTTCAATGAGGGATTCTACGAACTCAAGTACTCCTTCGACTCCCTGGACAACGTGTACTTCCCCCACGAAGGCGAAGACATCGGTTTGTCCTGGCGTCAGTACGAACCGGGCCTGGGTTCGGACCAGCGCTACCGCCAATGGGAATTCAAACTGGACAAGGCCCTGAGCAGCGGCCCGGACACGTTCATCCTGGGTGGTCGCTACGGCCGCACCCTCGATACCGCCGAAGTAGTGACCTCCAGTTTTGTCCTCGGCGGCGCTCGGCAATTATCAGGCTTTCGCGAGGACGGGATATCCGGCCAGAACATGAGCCTGATGCGCGCCGTGTATTACCGCAGGCTCACGCCTCGGGCCTACCTGCCGTTGGATTTCCCGCTGTATATCGGCGGCTCGCTGGAGCGTGGTCGGGCCTGGAACAACGACAACGAGTTCGACAGTGGCTACATCAATGCCGCCAGTGTCTTCCTAGGCTTCGACACGCCGCTGGGCCCCTTGAACTTCAGCTATGGCGTAAATGACGACGATGCGCAGGCGGTGTATTTGAACCTGGGGCAGACGTTCTAAAGTACACAGCCCCTACCTTGTGGGAGCGAGCCTGCTCCCGAATGCGGTAGACCGGCTAGCACAGGTTGTGAATACACAACTGTCATCCCGAGCAGGCTCGCCCCCACACAGGATTCCCGTCGGCCTTGCAATCGTCTCAGCGAATCCCGGCGAGCAAAACCCGGGCGGTTTCCCTGAGCGGTTCATCGCCCTCTTGCAGCAGCTCTTCCAGCAACGTGATGGCGCTCTTCAGATCGCCCTCGTCGATGCAATTCTGGGCTTCTTCGAGTTTCTCCGAGTGCTCCGATGTGTGCGGTTCGAAGGAGACAGGTTCGAGGGAGAGGGATTCGAATTCGGGTTCAACGGGCGCTGGCTCCAACTCCAGCGCTTGCTCCTCATCGGCAAACCCATCGAGGAAATCATCGTCCAACGACTCCGTTTCCAACGGCGCGCCCCATTGCAGGTCCGTCTCATCGAAGCCCGATAGGGTCAGCGTATCGGCGGCAGCGGCCGGCGGTTTTGGGGGCTCTGGGGATGCCCGTTGGTCATCGGCCAGGTCCCAGCTGTTCTCCAGGGAAAGTCCATCCAGGTTCAACTCGAACTCATCGCTGGGCGCGGCCACAGGTTTCGGCGCGGGCACTGGTGCCTGGGGTTCTGTCGGCGTTTGCGTCGCAGCATTAACTAGGGTCACCCTGGGGTAACGCTTGCGGACGTCTTCCAGTGCCTGGCGATCGACGCCCTGGGCCGATAAATGGCTCTCCTGGGCCTGGAAGCCGATCACATCGCCCTGCTTGCCCAATACATCCAGCAACTTCAGGCCCAGGTCGGTACGGTCCGGCTCGGCCAGCAGTGCCGCGCGCAGCAGCCCCGCGGCTTCAGTGAAACGGCCATACGTCAGGTAGATCCCAACGCCCTCGAGCACGTCTCCCAAAGGCGCATCGCCATTGTTGAACGACGAGGCGACCTCGGGATGCTCTTTGTCGGCACTCTCGGCATAGGTTTCGGTGTCGTCATCCAGGGCCAGGTCCGGACGCTCGGCCAATGGCACAGGCCTTGTCACTTCCTGTTGTTGACGGTGACGAAGGAACAGCAAAAGCGCAAGCAACCCAACCAGCCCCACCAATCCCCCTACCCACAACCAGTCGACGCCTTCGGTTTGCGTCGCTGGTGCTGTCTCGTCCATCGGCAAGGCTTCGGCGGGTTCGGTTGATTCGGCGGGTTCCGGAGCAAGTTCCGAGGTGATCTCAGGTGACGATGCCTGGGTCAGTTGCGCCTGGAGATCGCTGATCTGCTGGCGTTGAGCGGCGATTTCCTGGTCCTGAGCCTGGATCCTGGCTTGCAGTTGTTCGATGGTCTGCTGTTGCTGCTGGCCTTGCAGCACACTGGCTGCCAATTGCTCGGCATTGTTGTCGGGCGTGGCGGGAGCCGGGCTGACAGGACTTTGGGCTGGAGCAGGCAGGATGGCCGAATCGGGAAGCAACAAGCGTTGGCCGATGGAAAGTCGCTCGCTGCCGGGGTTCAAGGCCTCAATCCCCTGCATCAGTTCATTGACCGATGCATTGCTGCCCGCATCGTGCAGGCGCTTGGCGATGATCCAAGGGTTGTCGCCCTGCACCACGGTGTAGCGTTTGCCCTGTGTGGCCGGAGGCGGCTTGATGGCTGCCTTTGTCTCGGCCGGGGCGGAAGGCTCATCAACAGACGGAGCTATGCCGGGCGCGCCCGGTGGATCGATCAACACGGTGTATTCGCGCAACAAACGCCCGTTGGGCTGATTGAGCTGCACCAGAAAGTTGAGAAACGGCTCCTCCACCGGTTTGCTGGACGTCACCCGAATGAAACTGCGCCCGCCACGCAGCACGGGGGTAAAGCGCAAATTATTGAGGAAGAATACCCGCTCCAGGCCCGCACGACTGAAATCCTCCGCCCCCGCCAGGCTCGCGGACAGGTCGCCCTCGCTGAGGCCCGCCGCGTCAACCAAGGCGATATCGGCGCGCAACGGCTGGTTCAGGGCGGAATGGAGCGTGATCTCACCCAGCCCCAGCGCCGACGCCAGGGCTGGAAATCCCAGGACACCCACGACGACCGACACGTTGATCCAACTGCGCAACGTGGACTGCAAACTTTCAAGCATGGGTATCCCTTTGATCAACGACCTATGCGAAACGCTTCCAATACGATCGCTTAGTACTGGTTATAGTTCGCTAACCGTCGAATCTCAAAAGTCGGATGCCAGGGATATGCCTCAGGATTTTTCAAGGTTGGCCAGGATCGTGCCGTGAACCCGCATGCAAACCCGCATGTCCGCTTCATCGACGCCCTCGAACAACTCCCGGCGCAACTGCGTGGCAATGGTTTCGATTTGTTCGATCAGCGGTAACGCCGGGGCGCACAGCACGATTTTCTTGGCCCGACGGTCTTCGGCCACGGCTTGGCGTTGCACCAGCCCCTGGGTTTCCAGGCTATCGAGCAAGCGGGCCAGGGTCGGGCCTTCGACGGCGACGCTCTGGGCCAACTCGCGTTGGGTCGGCGCCTGCTCGAAACGGGCCAGGTGCAGCAGCACCAGCCAGCGCGCCTGGGACAGGCCCAGCCCGGCGAGACGACGATCCAGTTCGGCGCGCCAGCCTCGGGACATTTGCGCCAACTGCATGCCAAAACGGTGTTGATCGGTCAAAGGCATAAAAAACTCATCAAATCTGAAATAGAGAAAAACTAATTATTAGTCAGCTAAGCATGAGCTTGCGGTTCAGGCAAGGCTCGCACTGTAGTGAATCGTTAAAGGAATGTAACTGGCTGATCAGACTTCAAATTCCGATTGCAATGCAGCCCTGACGCAATACAAAACTCCTTCTGGGACACGTCCTACAAACAACGCGGCGACTTCCGATACGGGAGGCAACTCGCCCTCCCCATCGAGGAACGCATCCTGAACCTCGCCCATCAATTCTTCAGGCAGATCCAGCGCCTGCTCCAGGGACAGCTGTTGCTCGCCAATGGCCTCGGCCAGCATCGTGTAGACGTTCTTTTCCGAGCATTGCAACTGTCCGGCAATCTGCAGCGGGGTCATGCCGGCTCGAGCCAAGGTGATGAGTTCGTGGCGTACATCGGCCACCGCTGGCGGTGTCTCGGCTTCGCCGCCCAACACCTGGAGGAAGGCCTCGCCGTAACGCTCCAGCTTGCGCGCGCCGACACCACTGACCCGGGCCATTTCCGCCAGGGAAGTCGGTTGGCTGCGGAGCATTTCCAGCAAAGTGGAATCGGGAAAGATGACATACGGCGGTACACCGTGTTCCTCGGCCAGCTTGCGACGCAGGGCGCGCAAGGCTTCCCACTGATCGCGCTCTTCGCCGCGCACCAGTTGGCTGGCCTGGCTCTTGCTGCTCTTGACCGCTGTCGCGGGCTTGAGGTCGCGGCGCAGCTCCAGGGTGACCTCACCCTTGAGCAAGGGGCGGCAACTCGCGCTCAGGCGTAAGCCGCCGTAGCCTTCCAGGTCGATGTCCACCAGCCCGCGGGCCACCAGTTGCCGGAACAATGACCGCCATTCGCTTTCGCTGCGGGCCTTGCCCACGCCAAAGACTGACAAGTGCTGATGACCGAAGCCACGGACCTTCTCGTTGTCCTTGCCCAGCAGCACATCCACCAGATGCCCCACGCCATAACGCTGGCCCGTGCGATAGATCGTCGAGAGTGCCTGGCGGGCAGGCTCGGTGGCGTCCCAGGTCTCCACTCCATCGACGCAGTTGTCACAGTGCCCGCAAGGCTGGGGCATGTCTTCGTCGAAATAGGCGAGCAGGGTCTGGCGTCGGCAGCGGGTTTCTTCGCACAGTGAAAGCATCGCGTCGAGCTTGTGCTGCTCCAACCGCTTGTGACGTTCATCGCCCTCCGAGTTCTGCAGCATCTGCTTGAGCATCACCACGTCTTGCAGACCGTAGGCCATCCAGGCATCCGCCGGCAAGCCGTCACGACCGGCACGCCCGGTTTCCTGGTAATAGGCCTCGAGGGACTTGGGCAAGTCAAGATGAGCGACGAAACGCACGTTGGGCTTGTCGATGCCCATGCCGAACGCCACGGTGGCGACCATGATCAAGCCTTCTTCGTTGAGAAAGCGCTTCTGGTGATAGGCCCGCAAGTCATTGGGTAGCCCCGCATGATAGGGCAATGCCGGGAAACCTTGTTCGCTGAGGAACGCCGCCACCTCCTCGACTTTCTTGCGCGACAGGCAATAGACAATGCCCGCGTCGCTGCGCCGCTCCGCGAGGAACGCCAGCAACTGCTTGCGCGGCTGCTCCTTGGGCACGATGCGATAGAAAATATTCGGGCGGTCGAAACTGGAGAGGAATCGCTCGGCGTCTTGTAGATGCAGCCGCTCAATGATTTCTTCACGGGTGCGCTTGTCGGCGGTGGCCGTCAGCGCGATCCGCGGTACATCGGGAAACAGCTCTGCCAGTTGCCCCAACTGCAGGTATTCGCGACGGAAATCATGACCCCATTGGGACACGCAGTGAGCTTCGTCGATGGCGAACAGGGCTATTTCCAAGCCCTGTAGAAAAGCCAGCATGCGAGGCTGCACGAGGCGCTCCGGCGCCAGGTACAGCATTTTCACCTCGCCACGCTTGATGCGCGCCGCCAGGTCCCGCTGCTGCTCGGCGCTCAAGGTGGAATTGAGCGATGCGGCGGCGACACCCAGCTCTTCAAGCGTGGCGACCTGGTCATCCATCAAAGCGATCAGCGGCGAAACCACCACCGCCAGACCATTGCGCAGCAGCGCGGGCACCTGGAAACACAAGGACTTGCCACCGCCGGTGGGCATGAGCACCAGGGCATCGCCACCGCTGGCCACGCGCTCAATAATGGCACCCTGGCGGCCACGGAAACTGTCGTAGCCGAAGATGTCCTTGAGAACGCGTTGAGCCTGTTCGAGCATAGAAACTCCAAAATCACCAAAACATCCCTGCAAGGCTGGTTCAGAATCCAAAAGACTGCACCGACAAATCGTAAGTGGGCGTTTCGAACCGGCGGGACGCCGCAGGGCATCACAAAACGCGGCAGTATACCCGAGGGCTTCGTTGCGAAGGGGGTTGCTGACAAGAGGCGCTAGCGGCGAGTGTTGGACCAGGCCCAGACCTGCCAAAGATCGCCCTGACATTGAGTCATGCCCGGCCAACGAAGAGGCAAATCCACCACGCGGCTGGCCTGAGCGCTCAAGAAGGCCTAGAATTCCCGCATTGTTTATTCCCCAAGGTAGCCCGTAATGTCCTTCGCTGAGCAACTGACCCGCCTGCAAGTCTTCCTCGACGCCGATGAGCTGCACGAAGAGGCGCTGGATTACGTGGCCGCTCATGGCTATCTGACTGCCCTGTCGATCTGCGCGGAATCGGTGCCCGATCGTGAGTGGATCGACGCCCTGTTCGCCGAAGAACCGCACTACGCCGACGAAGCCCAGCGCGCTGAAATCGAAGCCACGCTGGTGGGCCTCAAGGCCCACATCGCGCGTCAACTGGCTTCCGATGAGGAATTCGAGTTGCCGTGCGAGCTGGACCTGGGCGACGACCCGGACGATTCGGAACTGCGCGGCTGGTGCATCGGTTTCATGGAAGGCGTGTTCCTGCGCGAAGCCGCCTGGTTCGAAACCGCCGAGGAAGAAGTCAGCGAAATGCTGCTGCCGATCATGGTCGGTTCCGGCCTGTTCGACGAGCAACCGGAGTTCGAAGACATTGCCAAGGACGCGAACCTGATGGACGACATGATCGTGCAGATCCCGGAAGCACTGACGGCCCTGTACCTGCTGTGCAACGCACCGGACGAGAAGCCGGCGATTCTCAAGCCTCGCCACCACTGAGTCACCGGGTGCGCGCCCCTATCGGCAAGCGCCCGCTGATCCTGCGTTACGCTCTGCTGGCCGTCGGCTGGCTGAGCGTGGTGCTGGGGGTCATCGGCATCTTCATTCCCGTTCTCCCCACCACCCCCTTCCTCCTCCTGGCCGCTGCCTGTTTCGCTCGCAGTTCGCCGCGCTTCTACCAATGGCTGGTGGAACATCCCCGCCTCGGCCCGTGGATCGGCGACTACCTCAGCGGCAACGGCATCCCGCTCAAGGGCAAGGTCTACGCCATCGGCTTGATGTGGGTAAGCATCCTGCTCTCGTGCTACCTGGTGCCATTGCCGTGGGCGCGGGTCTTCATGCTGACCAGCGCGGTGCTGGTGACGGTTTACATACTCCGGCAAAAAACGCTGCGCCGGCCCTGATGCAGAAGGTCGCGTAGCGTCGCAAAGGGTTCTGCACCTTTCGTCGCGAATCGCTGTCGACCTGTCAACCTTGACAGTAGCCAGCGCGCCACGGTCGAGGCTCAATGTCATCATTTCGTCATGCTTCAACCATAGCGTCGCCCCAAGGAGCGTGGTCATGCCCGACATTTCCTTCCCACTCGGTTCCTACGCCAATCAAGTATCGCCTCGCGCCCGCCATGCAGCCAAACGGCTGCCCCCTACCGTGCGTGCCACGTTGCCCTGCCCCAGGTTGGAAGAGGCCTCCCCGCCGGATGTGTTCGACCCTGGCAAAGAGTTCGAAGTCGTTCACGTGCTGATCGAATATCCGCAAATGGCCCGCAACGACATTCTTAGGTGCTATTGGCTTGGGGAAGATTCGTTGGGGTGTACCAGCAGCAAATTGACCGTCTCCGACGTCTTCGAAGGCCGTCCGGTGCGGTTCGCGGTGGGGACAGAATTTGTCATGCCGAACATGGGCCGACGTGTCAGGGTGAGCTATACCTTGTGGCGCGCCGGCACGCGGGAATATGAATACTCATCGGTACTCAACTTGTTGGTGCGTGAACTCATAGCATGACCCGTTCCAGCAGAGCCCTCCCGTAGCTGATAGACCACACCCGACATTTCGCCGGGTGTTGTCTATTCGGCTCAGCTTAAACCGTGTCCAGCTTCAAACTTCGCCCACCAAGCCTGCGAAAAACGTCACCCCTCCCAGCTCCCTACCGCTCATCCAAAACCTGCCCATACCTGTCGACTCTGACAGTAGCCAGCGCTGCCTGCTGGGAGTTTGATAGCCCATACATCAACGGTCATTCGCCCGTTCAGCTCTTGGGAAAATCGCCATGGATATCCGATCCCCTGCCTTAAACCTGCTGTTTGAACTATATCCTGTGGTCATTCCGGGTTGGATAAGTCCGGTGAAACCGGCAGGCATCGCAAATGGCGGAGTGCCCAAGAAGCTTTACGACTCATCGTCCGACGGACTGCTATGCGTGGTTGACCCATGGGCCGAACTCATCGGTCGTTCCTGGACAATGGCCGCGTTTGATCGAGTCGATTTATACGTCAATGACGGGCCGACCCCCGTTGATGGCCATACCGTTCTGCCAGGGCAGGAGCAAGAACGCATCCCATTGCATGTCACTCCTGGGAGACTGAATGAAGGGGTGAACAAACTGCACTATAAAGTCACCCGCGTTGGGAACAACGAAGAGCTCTCTCGACCGCTGAACGTTCTCTATCACCTGCAATCGCCGGGTGAACCATCACTCAGCGCGGATCTAGTCATTCCACTTGACGTTATTATCGACGGCGTCAGCTTCGATAAGGCGGAGCAAGGGGTGGAGTTCGGATTCACTTATACCAACCGCCGAAACTACGACCATATCGATTTTTTTGTGGGCAACGTGACCGTCCCATTCGACGTGGCGGATGTTCCCCAGCCGGTAGCGCATACGTTGTTCACCGACACGTTCAGGCAGGCGGGGGACAACCCCGCCACGCCGCTGCGATTCACCGTCACCGACCAATTGGGCAATGCCAACGAGTCGAAGACCAGGCGCCTGGATATTCATCTTGAAGTTGCGTTGATCACCCCTACCCTCGACAGCGTAAAAGACCCCGCCGGCCAGGACATTCCCGACGAAGGCAGCACCACCAGCACCGCCTTGACGCTCTCGGGGCAGGCAAGCAAAGGAAAGCAAATCGAGGTATACGACGGTAGTGGGTCCAGCGCCGTTTCCAAGGGGACTGCAACCGCAGATGCAGCAACCGGCCTTTGGACCTTGGCCATCACCGTCCCCGCAGGAAGACGTCGTCTTTATGCCAAATCCCTTTACCACCCCACAAATGTGTACTCGAATGTACGCCACCTTACGGTGGCTGTGGCCCTGACGATCGATACCAGCCCGGTAAGATTCACCCAACCGGTGCACGTGACCACCGCATCCGAAGCGCATCCGTTCAGGCCGGATTTCTCGGACGTGCAGCGGCAAGCCTCCAATGGGAGTCCTCCGTACAGCTACACCTCCAGCAATCCCAGTGTCGCTTCGGTGAACGCCGCTGATGGCCGAGTCTTTATCGCACGCGCAGGGACCACCGATATCCGCGTCACCGACAGCACCGGAGCCAGCCTTGCCTACACCGTGACCATCAACCAGGCTTGGGTGTGGGTTTTTTCCACGCACCGTATTAGCGGTGATAACGCAGAAAGGTGGCGGCGAAGTGTTTCCGGGGCGATAGCCCCTTCGCCGGGCACTCAGTTCACAGCCCTCGACGCCCGTTATGTGTTCCCCGCTGATTGGCGTTCCGCGGTTTATTACGGTGCCGTCGCCGGGCCAGATCGTTACTATCGATTAACTTGGTACGGTACCTGGGACACGACTAACCAGCTCCCACTCTATCGAGGCGTCGGCTACATCATATCGACGGCCAGTTCTCGAACCGTTGGCGCTTATCAATACATCGCGCTGACCTGGCTGAACAAAGAAGCCCTGCCGAACAGCAAGACACTGGCCCGGCAGTTGGCGACCTCCGGCCAAGTCTTCGACGGCATCGGCCAGTTGGTCGATGAGGCAACGTTGCAACTGCGTCAGCCCGGCGCCATCGGCGACGATCAAGGCGATTCTCAGATCCCTATTCCTGATGGACATGACCAGGTCGAGGGGGCTACCGCCACACTCGTGACCTGGCGCGAGGGTTCGGTCTATCAATGGAAAGTAATCCTGCAGCAGACGGATGCCGAAACAGTATTTGGCGAGGATCCCGCTCCGGAAGACGAAACCCTGACCGTAGCCTCTAATCCCAACGCCATTCTCGCCACCTGGCTCGATGCGTCGGGGACGTATCAGTACCAGGTCATCCTCCAAGACAGCGTGGTGGACGCTTGACCGGCAGGAAACGCTGAACGAGGTCTGACAGGGTTCGTCATGCTTGAGTCCAAAGCGCCAGGCAGCACCGGCATTTCGCCGGGTGCTGCCCACTTCGTTTCAGCTCAAACCGTGTCCACCTTCAACGAATGATCATTGAGCATTCCGTTGATGATCGTCGCCGTATCAGCCCCGCCAATCATTCCACCCGATCCCGGCGTCACCCCGTAATGGCTGGCAAGATCGATGCCGGCCAGGTCGATGGTCTGGTTCGGCGTGGCGCCCGCGGTGCTGCTGACGTCGATGCTGGTCACGACCGATGCGCCGGTTCCGGTGACGGTGAAGTGCAGGTAGTCGTCCAGGGACGCCGCGCTGCCGTTTTCGCCCAGTAGCAGTTGGGACAGGTCGAGTTTGTCCAGGCCCGGGGTGAAGTCGGTGATGACGTCGTGGCCGCTGTTGCCAGCCTGCCATTGGAAGGTGTCCGCGCCGCTGCCGCCGCTGAGGATGTTATTGCCCAGGCCGCCAATCAAAATGTCGTCGCCGCCCCCGCCGTTGAGCACGTCATGGCCAAGGCCGCCATCGATGCGATTGCCCGAGCCGTCACCCGTGAGGGTGTCGTTGAAATTCGAGCCAACGAGGTTTTCGATGCCGGCCAGGGTGTCGGTCCCGGCCCCGAGGGTGTTTTGCGCGGCCAGCAGGCCGAGGTTCACGGTGACGCCTGCCGTGGCATGGGCATAGCTGGCGGTATCGTTGCCGGTGCCGCCGTCGAGCAGGTCGTTGCCGACGCCGCTGTAGAGCACATCATCCCCTGCCCCACCGTGCATGGCGTTATTGCCAGAGCCCGCGCTGAGAACATCGTCGCCACCGCCGGCGTTCAGCACGTTGTCGCCATTGCCGGCCAGCAGCACGTCGTCGCCCGCCGTCCCCGTCAGGGTGTGACCGGCTTGATAGCTGATGCCTACCCCGGCGCTATCGCTGCCACCGTGGTTGTCGCTGGCGGTGTAGGTGCCATGGAAATCCGGCGTGCTGTTTTGAGCGCCCGCGTAGTTGACCGTCAGGGTCAGCTGGTAGTTTTCCGAGCCATTGCCGTTGCCATTGCCAGGATTGGGAATGTTGGTCACATGGATCTGGTAGTTGCCAGTCGCCGCCGCCGTGAACGAGGCACCGTCGCTGATCGCGATGAAGGGCCCGCCATTCAAGGAGTACTCCATGGCGATGCGGCCCGCGGCCAGGTTGTGATCCAGTTTGAGGGTTTCGCCCTGCTTCAGGCTGATGTTGAGCCGGTCTTCATCGTTGGCGTTGCTGTTCGACACCGCCCCCAGCGCGCCACTGACCACCAGCACCGCTGTCATGCTCGCGGCATTGGCGACGAAGGCGCTGCGGTTCAGGTTGATCGACTGGACGTTGTTGCCGGCGAAGCTTGCGGTGCCGGTGCTGCCGGTGAAGTCCGCGCCCTTGGCAACCCAGCCTGTGTTGAAACTGGTCGGCGACGCGGTAAGCGGGTCGCCATTGGCGTCGCTGTCGTTGCCCAGCAACAGCTCACCGGGGACTACGATATTGCCCGACAGCACGTTGGTTATGACGTTGTCATCGATCGCCACCGGCGGGCTGTTGGGTTGGACCTTGATGACCAGGTTGGAGCTGGCCAGGTCGCCATCGTTATCACTGAGGGTGTAGCCGATGTTCTCGGTGATCAACGTACCGGTGGTGGTCTGGGAGGTGTAGCTGAACGCCCCGGTGTCGAGGTTCACCACCAGAGTGCCGTCGTGGCCGGTGGCGATGCTGACCGTGTTGGTCGCCGTATTGAAGACCCCATGATTGGCGCCACCGCTGGCAGTCAGTGCTCCCTGGCCACCGTTGGCGTCCGGGTTGTAGCTGTAGCTCGTGCCGTCCACCAGGAGGCTTTTGACAAATCCGCCGTCGGCGCCGAACGAACCGCCCTCCCCGAGCAGGCTGCCGGTGACCGGCACGCCCTGCACGGTGCCGGAAAGCACCGAGTTGAGCTGGTTCAGGTCGGTGACCACGACCGCGTTTGTGTCGGTGTGGGTGCTGCCGTCGTGGGCCAGCGGATCGAGATTGATGTTTCTCGCGCCGCTGCCCAGTCCGATGGCGTAGTTCTTGATGCCATTGGCATCGAGAAAGGCTTTCCACGCGACCTCGTCCGCCGAGCCGATTTCGCCCAAGGTCGGCTTGCCGTCTGAAAAGAAGTAGCCAACGTTTTGTGCGCCAACCAGTTTGCCGGAGGTTGCGAACGCAGTCTGGGCCGTGGCCACCGCCGCGTCGTAATTGGTGTCACCGTGCGCTTTCAGCGCGGCGATCAGCGTCTTGGCGGTTGCAACGTCCACCCAGACGGCACTCTGGTCGGTGGCGCTGCCGCTGAAGGTCACCAGTTGGACTTTCACGTCGCCCATGTCGTCGTATTTGTCGAGCAAGGCGCTGACCGCCTGCTTGGCCAGGTCCATTCGCGAAAGCCCCGGGACACCGGAGGCATCTTTCATGCTGCCGGAGACGTCGAGCACGATCAGCAGGTTCGAGTCGATCTCGGTCGCCGTGACCGAACGCTCGGACGCGACAGCCTTGGGTACGTCATCGACGATGCTGACCACCAGGTTGCCGGTGGTGCTGTTGCCCAGGGCGTCAGTAGCCTGATAGGTGAAGTTCTCGGTCAATACGTTCGGGCCATTGTTGGCATTGGGCGACGTTGCCGCCGCAGACGTCAGCGTATAGGTGTAGGAACCATTGGGGTTGAGCGACAATTGGCCGTGGGCGCCGTTGGCATCACCCACCAGGGCGAACGTGACGGCTCCGGTTGCGCCAGTGACCGAGCCTACCAGGGAGCCAGTCGCGGTTTCGCTGGTGGAACCTGGCTCGCTGCCGGTCGTGGTGCCGGGCGCCAGGTCCTGGCCGTCCTGTTTCAGGTCCAGGGCCTTTTCGTAGACGGTGATGTCATGGTCGGTCTCGGCAACCAGGCAACTGTTGTGCACATCGATGGTGATGGTTGTGGTGCTTTCATCGCCGTCACCGTCGCGCACGGTGTAGGTGAACACATCAGTTGCACCTGGCGCGCCGACGGAGTCCGGATTGCTGTGATAGACCGCATTGCCGTTGGCATCCAGCGTCAGGTAGCCATAAGCGCCATTGATCTGCGTATTGAGGCCGCCGTTGGCGGGGCTTGAGGTGTCGTTGCCAGCGCGCACGCCAACCACCGTGCCACCGTCGGCACCAAGCACGTCGTTGTGCAAAACGTTGCCGCTGACCGTCCCGCCCTCCACCACCGCGGCGGTATCGCAATGCGCCTTGGGCACATCGTCGACAATATTGATGACGATGGTGCTGGTGACGGTGTTGCCGAGTGAATCCGTGGCCTGATAGGTAAAGCTTTCACTCAGTTCATTCGGGCCATCGTTGGCGGCGGGCGTTGTCGTGGCGGGCGACGTCAGGGTGTAGGTGTAGGAACCGTCCGGGTTGAGCAATAGTTGACCGTGGGCGCCGGTGGCATTGCCGACCAGGGCGAACGTGACGGCGCCAACGGCACCGGTCACCGAGTCCAGCAGGCTGCCGCTGGCGGTTTCGCTGGTGGCGTTCGGCAGGCTACCGGTGACGGTGCCGGGGGCCAGGTCCTGGCCGTCCTGGTTCAGGTCGAGCGCGCTTTCACGCACGCTGACTTCATCATCCGGTGCGGCGACGAGGCAGCTGTTATGCACGTCGATGGTGATGGTGGTGGTGCTTTCGTCACCGTCGGCGTCGCGCACGGTGTAGGTGAACACGTCGGTGGCACCCGGTGCGCTGACGGCATTCGGATTGCTGTGGTACACAGCGTTGCCATTGGCGTCCAGGGTCAGGTAACCATAGCTGCCGTTGATCTGGGTATTGAGGCCGCCAACGGCCGAGGTCGAGGTATCGCTGCCAGCGCGAACGCCGATCACCGCGCCGCTTGCCGCAGGCCCATCGGCACCGCCCTCATCGTTGTTGAGAACGTTGCCGCTGACCGTCCCGCCCTCATCCACCGAGGCGGAGTCGGCATAAGCGGTAGGCAAGTCATCGACAATGTTCACGTCCAGGTTGCCGGTGGCCGTGGTCCCGTTATCGTCCGTGACCACCACGGTAAATTGCTCGCCAAGGCTGTTGGCGCCGCTGGCGTTGGGATGGGCTTCGTTGTCGAGCAAGGTGTAGCTGTAGCTGACCACGCCCGTGGCGGCGTTGAAGCCGGTCACGGTCAGGGTATTGCCCAGCGCCGTGGTGATCGATTGTGGAAATCCGGCGGCCACGCCACCGCTGACCACGGTGATGCCGCCAACGCTCAGGCTCTGCACGCCGTCCAGCGCGGTCACGGTAAAGGTGCCGTTTTGCGTCAGCGCCGACGTGTCCGGGCTGCTGCCGTCGTCGAGGTTGTTTTCCTGGACCGTGAGCTCGCCGCCATCGGTGTCCAGGCCGTCGATGATCACCGGGTCGTCGTTGTTGTGGACTTGCAGCACCAGGTTCGCGGTGCTGGTGTCTCCATCGGCGTCGGTCAGGGTGTAGGTGAAGGTTTCCGTGCCGCTGCCGCCACCATTCAGGCCTTTGAAATCGGTATCGGACGCATTGAGCGTGTAGGTGTAGGACCCATCGGCGTTCAGGACGAGGGTGCCATAGGTGCCGGTGAACGTTCCGGGCGTGATCGGATCGGACGCCACCTGATCGGCGCCTTGGGTGTCGTTGGGCAGCACGCTGCCGGTGAGGGTCAGGTTGCTTTCCGACGCGGTGCCGGTGTTGCTGTCGTCCACGGCGTTGGGCACGTCATCGACGATATTCACGTCCAGGTTGCCGGTGGCCGTGGTCCCGTTATCGTCCGTGACCACCACGGTAAATTGCTCGCCAAGGCTGTTGGCGCCGCTGGCGTTGGGATGGGCTTCGTTGTCGAGCAAGGTGTAGCTATAGCTGACCACGCCCGTGGCGGCGTTGAAGCCGGTCACGGTCAGGGTATTGCCCAGCGCCGTGGTGATCGATTGTGGAAATCCGGCGGCCACGCCACCGCTGACCACGGTGATGCCGCCAACGCTCAGGCTCTGCACGCCGTCCAGCGCGGTCACGGTGAAGGTGCCGTTTTGCGTCAGCGCCGACGTGTCCGGGCTGCTGCCGTCGTCGAGGTTGTTTTCCTGGACCGTGAGCTCGCCGCCATCGGTATCCAGGCCGGTGATGATCACCGGGTCGTCGTTGTTGTGGACTTGCAGCACCAGGTTCGCGGTGCTGGTGTCGCCATCGGCGTCGGTCAGGGCGTAGGTGAAGGTTTCCGTGCCGCTGCCGCCGCCGTGTAAGGCGACAAACTGCGGATCGCTGGTGTTCAGCGTGTAGGTGTAGGTGCCATTGGGATTGAGAACCAAAGTACCGTAGGTGCCGGTAAATGTGCCGCCAATGATCGGCCCGCTGTCAGGGCCGGTGGGAATGCGGTCCGCACCCTGGTGATCGTTGGGCAAAACGTTGCCGGTCAGGCTCACGAGGGTTTCCGACGCGGTACTGGCGTGGCTGTCGTCGATCGCCTGGGGCACGTCGTCGGTGATGTTGACGTCCAGGCTCCCGTTCGCGATATCACCGTCGGTGTCGATTGCCACCACCGGGAATTGCTCGCTGATGGTGTTGGCACCACCGCCCGCCGGATGCGCCTCGTTGTCGGTCAAGGTGTAGCTGTAGGTGACGACGCCAGTGGCGGGGTCGTATCCGGTAATCGTCAGCGTGTTGCCCAGGGCCGAAGTGATGGACTGCGGGAAACCTGCGGGCACGCCGCCGGTGATGACGCTGATGCCGCCGATGCTCAAGCTGCTCAGGCCGTCGGGAGCCGAGATGGTAAAGGTGCCATTTTGCACCAATGCACCAGCATTACTGGCGGTGCCGTCGGCGAGGTTGGCCTCGTTGGCGGTCAATTCGCCACCGTCCACGGTCAGGCCGTCGAGGGTGACGGGGTTGTCTGGGGTCTCAGGAATGACCGGCGCAACGGCTGCGTCGTCGCCATCCGGGTCAGCCGCCACCTCCAGCAGCGGAAATTCGGGTATGCCATTGAAGCCTGCGGTGGGGAAGCCGATCAGTGGATCGACCTGTCCACCGACTTCTTCCAGCAACACAAAACTGTGCCCGCCGCCCACTGCGCCGGGGTTGCCGCCCTCGGCCCCGGCGGCCGTGGCCTCGCCAGTCTGGGTCGGGTCGGCGCCGGCCGCGATGGCTTGCTGCAGCTTCTGCACATCGGTCAGTTGGGCCTCGCTGGGCGTCGGCGTTTGCGGCGTGTCCACCCGCGGCGCCTGCTGATCGGCGAGCAATTGTGGGGTCAAGGTCAAGTCGCTGCCGCGACCCAGGGTCAGCTCATGGCCGTTCTGCAACTGCACCGCGACAGCGCCTTCGGCCCCGGTGACCAGGTGCTCGCCGGCATACAGCCGGTCACCTTCGACCAGAGGACGCCGCAGCCCGCCGACGTCCTGTGCGAAAACCTGCCCTACCACCTTGCTGACGGTACCGATGAGCGCTGCCATGTGCATTCCCTCCGCTGCCAACCACAGTCGGCACCTGTCTGGGTGAAGATCGGTGCTGGGTAGCCGCCAGAATTTGGAAAATCTGCCAGCTTTCGAGACCGTACGAGGGACAGTCAAATTGCCATAACGACAAAAAAACGTCACTCAAAACTGTCTCACTTTTGAACCCTTCAGCACCTCTTCACATCGTTTCAAAAATTATGTGGAACTTTTTATTGACGCCTACAAACCGACGCAACCCTTATTCGGCGAGGCTTTCGCTTTGAACAATGTGCTGGATTTTTCCAAGCTCATAAGTTTTTTTTGGAATAACTGTTATGAGAAATTCTTCTTAGGTTTTTCCTAGGATGTTCTTAGCTGTGTTGTTACAAGGTTGAAACGGTTTTGATCTTTTAAACGTCAATATTCTGGCGACAACGAAGTACAACAGATCTCAGGAGAAGCACCCCATGCGCGTTCTTACCCCCCTCTGCAGCGCGGTTCTACTGGCCATGGCCTGCTCCTCTCAGGTTCAGGCGATGTCCCTGACCGAGGCGATCCAGAGCACCATCGCGACTCACCCGGAACTGGCGCAACGGGTAGACAGCCGTCTGTCGGCCAACGAGGACGTCAAGGTCGCCAGAGGAGGCTTCTTTCCGTCGGTGGATTTGAACGCCGGTTATGGCCGTGGCTACAGCGACAACACCAATACCCGGGCACTGGGCAACCATCACACCAACATCCTGACCTACACCCAGTCGGAACTGCGCCTGCGGCAGATGATCTTCGACGGTTTTAATACCGCCAATGAAGTGGAACGTACCCAGGGCGTGGTCAATTCCCGGGCCTATTACGCCCAGGGCACCGCGCAGGATCTGGCGCTGCGGACCATCGAGGTCTACCTGGAAGTGCTCAAGCGTCGCGAACTGGTGACCTTGGCCAAGAACAACCTGCAAGCGCACCTGCGCGTCAATGACCAGATCGGCCTGCGCACCGAGCGCGGCGTGGGCAGTACCGCCGACTCCGATCAGTCCAATGCACGTCGGGCCCTGGCGGAAAACAACTACGACACCGCCCAGGTCGACCTGGCGGACGCGGAAGCAAATTTCTACAGCGTGGTCGGGCGCATGCCCGATGAGCTGGAAACCCCACCGTCCACCAAAGGCGAGATCCCCGTGGACCTGCGCGAGGCCCAGCAAAGCATGGTGGATAACAACCCGTACCTGAAATCGGCCCAGGCCGACATCCAGTCCGCCGAAAGCCAATACGAGGTGGCGAAATCACCGTTCTATCCGCGCTTCGACGCCGAAGCAGCCGTGGGCGCCAACAACAACCTGGGTGGCGAGGAAGGCCACGACAACAACTGGCGGCTGGGCGTGGTGATGAACTACAACCTGTTCCGCGGCGGCAGCGACAAGGCGCGGCTGGCATCCAACGCCCACCAGATCAACCAGGCGATGGACATCCGCAACAACGCATTGCGCCAGCTCAACGAAGACACCCGCCTGGCCTGGAACGCAATGCTCAACGCCCGCAAACAGACCCCGACCGCCCGGGAATACGCCGACACCACTTCTCGTGTGCGCGCGGCTTATCAAGATCAGTTCGGCCTCGGCCAACGCACACTGCTTGACCTGCTCGACAGTGAAAACGAGCTGTATAACGCCAACCGCCGTTACACCGAGGTGCGCTACACCGAGGAGTACTCGATGTACCGGGTGTTGGCGAACATGGGCCTGCTGCTGCAGAAACAACGGATCGTGCTGCCGGCCGATGCGGTCGCGCAGACCGAAGTCAAGAACCAGGCACGGCTGCCGGAACTGAAGTAATCCAGTGGGAGTGATCAGCATGACCCGCATGGAACCGGCAATTCCCGGCACCGACCCGCGCTTGAACTTCGATGATCCCTTGCTGGACGGCTTGTTGATCCTCTGCAAACTCCATGGCGCGACCGTCAGCCGCGCCAGCCTCAGCGCCGGGCTTCCTATGGCGCACCAACGTCTGAGCCTGGACCTGCTGCCTCGCGCAGCGGCCCGGGCCAGTTTGCAGGCGCGGCTGTTGCGCCGCGAGCTGGGGGATATATCGGCGCTGAATTTGCCAGTGATGCTGATCCTCGCCGGGGGCCGCTGCGCGATATTGCGGCGCTGGGGCGAGGACGGTCGCGCGCTGATCCTGCCCAGCGAGGCCGATGGCGGTGAACAATGGGTCAGCCGCGAGGAACTGACCACCGATTACAGCGGCCAGGCGCTCTTCGCCCGGCCGCGCCATGAGCTTGAAGACCTGCGCGCGCCCCTGGTGCCACGGGTCGAAGCGTGGTTTCGCGACACCTTGAAACTGTCCCGCTGGCTGTACAGCGACGCAATCCTGGCCAGTTTCCTGATCAATCTGCTGGGCTTGATGGTGCCACTGTTCGTCATGCAGACCTACGACCGCGTGGTGCCGAACCAGGCCACCTCCACGTTGTGGGTGCTGGCCGTCGGGCTGTTGATCGGCACCGGTTTCGAGCTCGTGTTGCGGGTGGTGCGTGCTCATCTGCTGGACACCGCCGGCAAGAAAACCGACGTGATTCTTTCCGCCACCCTGTTCGAGCGCATCACCGGCATGGCCATGAAAGCCAAGCCGGTGACCATCGGCGGATTCGCCCAAAGCATCCATGACTTCCAAGGGCTGCGGGAGTTTCTTACCGCCGTGACCCTTACCAGCCTGATCGACCTACCCTTCGCCCTGCTGATGCTGGTGGTGATCGGGCTGCTGGGCGGTTGGCTGGTGGTGATTCCGGTGGTGGCGTTTCCCATCACCGTGGTATTCGCGATGATCATCCAGGCGCGCCTGCGCGACACCGTGCAAAAAAGCCTGGCCCTGGGCGCCCAGCGCCAAGCCCTGCTGATCGAAACCCTCGGCGGCCTGGAAACCCTCAAGGCCTGCAGCGCCGAAAGCGAACGCCAGCATCAGTGGGAAAGCACCCACGGCGCCCTCACCCGCCTCGACAGCCATGCGCGCAATCTTTCGGCCCTGGCGACCAACGGCACGTTGTTCCTGCAACAACTAGCGGGCATGGCGACCATCGTCGCCGGGGTCTACAGCATCATCGCCGGCAACCTCAGCGTCGGCGCACTGGTGGCGACTTACATGCTCGGCAGCCGCGTGCTGGCTCCGCTCGGGCAGATCGCCGGGTTGATCACCCGCTACCAGCAAGCGCAGCTCACCATGCGCAGCACCGATGCCCTGATGGCCTTGCCCCAGGAGCGCGACGCCAAGCAGCGCCCGCTGGACCGAACCCAATTGCAAGGTGCCCTGGACGTCAGCGGCATCACCTTCCATTACAACGGCCAGGACGCTCCGGCGCTGGCCGATGTCAGCTTCAGCCTCAAGCCCGGCGAACGGGTCGGGATCATCGGTCGCAGCGGCTCGGGCAAAAGCACCCTGGCGCGGCTGGTGATGGGGTTTTATGCGCCGGAGCAAGGCCAGTTGCTGCTGGACGGCCTGGACTTGCGGCAACTGGACGTTGCCGACTTGCGTCAGCAGATCGGCTATGTCGCCCATGACTTGCCGCTGCTGGCCGGCAGCCTGCGGGACAACCTCACCCTCGGCGCGCGCTACATCAGCGACGGGCGCATGCTGGAAGTGGCGGAACTGACCGGCGTCACCGAATTGGCCCGTCAACATCCCCAAGGCTTCGACCGCCCGGTGGGCGAACGCGGGCAACTGCTGTCCGGCGGCCAACGCCAGGCCGTGCTACTGGCCCGGGCCTTGTTGCTCGACCCGCCGATCCTGCTGCTGGACGAACCCACCAGCGCCATGGACAACAGCAGCGAAGACACTCTGCGCCAGAAGCTTCATACCCATGTGCAAGGCAAGACCGTGCTGCTGGTCACCCACCGTACCTCGATGTTGAGCCTGGTTGACCGGTTGGTGGTGCTGGATAACGGGCGGATCGTGGCGGACGGACCGAAGGACGCGGTGATCGATGCGCTGCGCAAGGGACGGGTGGGCTCTGCTGCGGTGTAGAAGCCAACACATAATCTGTTTGGTCCGGGGACAGGGTTAACACTGTGGCGAGGGAGCTTGCTCCCGCTGGGCTGTGAAGCAGCCCCAGAACCATTCACCTCGGTGTATCTGACAGACCGCATCGACTGGTTTTGCGATGGCTGCGCCATCGAGCGGGAGCAAGCTCCCTCGCCACAAGAAGCAGCATCCAGCTCTATTTCATTTAACCAACGGGTACCGCCCATGTCTGCTCAAACATCCGATTCAGCCGCCCGAAGCTACTTCGGCAGCTTCAGCAAAAGCGCTGAAAGCGAGTTCATGCCGGAAACCGCCGGTGCCACGCTGCAGGACTCGCCCCGTCGCTCGCGGGTTACTGTCTGGCTGGCGGCCGGGCTGATTGTCACCGGGCTGGTCTGGGCGAAACTGGCGGTCCTGGAGGAAGTCACCACCGGCGAAGGCAAGGCGATTCCATCGAGCAAGATCCAGGTGATCCAGAACCTGGAGGGTGGCATCGTCACCGAGATTTTCGTGCGCGAAGGCCAGATGGTGAACAAGGGCGACACCTTGCTGCGCCTGGATGACACGCGGTTCCTGTCGAACAAGGGCGAGAGCGAGGCCGACCGTTATGCGTTGATGGCCCAGGTCGAACGCTTGTCGGCGGAGGCCGAAGGACGGCCATTGCAGTTATCCAGCGAAGTGACCGGCAAGGCGCCACAAGTGGCCGAGGACGAGCGTGCGCTCCATGAGCAGCGCCAGCGTCGCCTGGCCAGCGAGCAACGGACCTTGACCGAACAATTGCGGCAGAAAACCCAGGAACTGGCGGAGTTTCGCTCCAAGCAAGGCCAATTCAGCTCGGCACTGGCATTGCTGCAAGAAGAGATGAACATGTCGGCACCGCTGGTGCGCACCGGGGCGGTGTCGCCGGTGGAGATTCTGCGGCTCAAGCGCAGCGCGGTGGAAATCCGCGGCTCGCTCAACGCCACCACCCTGGCGATCCCTCGGGCCGAGTCGGCCATCAATGAGATCAAGAGCAAGATCGACGAATCGGAACAGACCTTCCGCTCCGACGCGGCCAAGGAGCTCAACGAGAAACGCACGGAACTGTCGAAAATCACCGCCTCCAGCATCGCCATCGATGACCGCGTGACCCGCACCACCGTAGTCTCGCCGGTGCATGGGGTAATCAAGCAAATGAAGGTCAACACCATCGGCGGCGTGGTCCAGCCGGGCAGCGACATGATCGAAGTCGTGCCCTTGGAAGACAACCTGCTGATCGAAGCCAAGGTCCGCCCACAGGACGTCGCCTTCCTGCACCCAGGCCAGAAAGCCATGGTCAAGTTCAGCGCCTACGACTACACGATCTATGGTGGGCTGAGCGCCAAGCTCGAGCTGATCGGCGCCGACACCATCACCGACGACAAGGGCAACAGTTTCTATTTGATCCAGGTGCGCACCGATAAAAACCACTTGGGTGGGGACGCGAAACCGTTGCTGATCATTCCGGGAATGGTGGCGACAGTGGACATCATTACCGGGGAGAAAAGTGTGTTGGACTACCTGCTCAAGCCGGTGTTGAAGGCGCGGACCGAGGCGATGCGCGAGCGGTAATCCGAATCTACGCCGATCTCGTGGCGAGGGAGCTTGCTCCCGCTGGGCTGCGCAGCAGCCCCAAGACCATTCACCTCGTTGTGTCAGGCAGACCGCGCCAGCAGGTTTTACGACGGCTGCGCCCGAGACGTCGGACCGGCCGAGCGGGAGCAAGCTCCCTCGCCACAGGGGTCTCTATACCCCTCCATGGTTCTTCTGGTAAGTCTCCTCCCCCATCGCCGCAATCTGCCCCTCGATCAACGCCTCGAACGGCCGCAACAACGGCTCGAAACTCACCGGTGTCTCAAGCGTCTGCAACGCCTGGGCGATCGCCTCCACCGTCGACAACGCCCCTGGCCCTGGCGCCTTGCGCAAGCGATAGCGGGACACGCCGCCGTCGGCCAAGGTCACCCTTGGCAGTGCCGCCAGCAGCGGGTTGAGGTGCAGTAACTTGCGGGCCTTGCGCCAGGTGCCGTCAGGAACGACCAACAGCAGCGGCTCATCGCAGGGGGTGTAGGCTTGCAGCGGCTGCGCATCGTCGGCGGGAAACAACAACCGCGCCCGGTAACCCGGTTGATCGAGCAGCCGTGACAGATCCTCGAACACCTCGCCCACGATCAATTCGGCATTGTTGAGCCCCAACGCCGCCAGCCGTGCGGTGTTCAAGGCATGGTTCACCTCGCTGGGATGCTGTAACAGCAACACGCGGGTGCGGCTGTCGAGGCTGGGGATCAAAGGGCACAGGCAATGGCTTTGCGGCCTGAGGCAACGTGGGCAGTGGATTCTGGACATGGTCAGGCCTGGTTCAGTTGAGCTTTGAGCAGATCACGGAAGGTCTGGATCAGCGGCTCGCGGCTGCGGCCACGGCGCACGATCATCGAGAACGGCGCCTGATAACCAAACGTCGCCGGCAGCAGCACGCGTAAATCGCCCTTGTCGACCCAGGCCTGAGCGTAATGTTCGGGCAGATAACCGATGTAGGCGCCCGACAGTACCAGGATCAACTGTGCCTCCATGCTTTCCACTGTCGCCGCGCTGTGCTTGAAGCCATGGCGGGCCAGCTCGGCCTGGCTCCAGTAACCGCGTCCGACCATGCGCTGCTGGGTGATGAGTTGCTCCGGGATACGTCGTTCGCCGAACAACGGGTGGCGACTGCTGCAATACAACCAGTGCTGCTCGCGGTACAGCGGCATGTAGACCAGCCCACTCATGCGCGTGGAAAACGCGCCGATGGCCAGGTCCAGGCGGTTGTCCTGGACGCCGAGTTGCAATTCGTAAGGGCTCAGGACCGACAGGTGCAGATGCACCGCCGGGTGTTCCTGACTGTACGCGCCGATGGCTTCGGCGAACGGCAAGGCTTTGTCGCTCACCGTGGAATCGATCACCCCCAGGTTCAGGGTGCCGCGCAACTCGCCCTTGAGGGCCGCAGCATATTGCTCGAAGCCTTCGAGTTCGCCGAGCAGGCGCAAGGTTTCCTGATGGAACAACTCGCCCTTGCTGGTCAGGCTGAACCCACCCCGCCCGCGATGACAGAGCACCAGGCCCAGGGCCGATTCGAGTTGGCTCATGTAGGTACTGATGGCCGATGTGGAGAGGTTGAGCTCGTGCTGCGCGTTGGCAAACCCCTGGTGCCGGACCACGCTGACGAAGATGCGCAGCAGTTTCAGGTCGGGTAGAGCGTTGGCCATGGGGGTCTCCGAATTACTCAGGGCTTAGTAGCGCTCTTGTGGCGAGGGAGCTTGCTCCCGCTCGATGGCGCAGCCGTCGCAAAACCTGCCCACGCGATCTACCTGATACACCGAGGTGAATGGTTTTGGGGCTGCTTCGCAGCCCAGCGGGAGCAAGCTCCCTCGCCACAGGGGGCATCATGTCCGCTACAACTGCGCCGGATCGGAGTCTATCGCCCCGCCTCGCATTAGTTTAGAAAAATCTGAACTAAGTATTTGCCGTCAGCGATTCTTCACGGCACAGGCTTTTCGCAGAATCGGCCCCTGATAAATAAAACAAACGATGAGGCCCTACCCGTGGACAAGATTCTTCACCAACCACTGGGCGGCAACGAAATGCCGCGCTTCGGCGGCATCGCCACCATGATGCGACTTCCCCACGTGCCCACCGCCGCCGGCCTGGACGCTGCCTTTGTCGGCGTGCCGCTGGACATCGGCACGTCCCTGCGCGCCGGCACCCGTTTCGGGCCACGCGAAATCCGCGCCGAATCCGTGATGATCCGCCCCTACAACATGGCCACCGGTGCCGCGCCGTTCGACTCCTTGTCGGTGGCGGACATTGGCGACGTGGCGATCAATACCTTCAACCTGCTCGATGCCGTGCGAATCATTGAGGAGTCGTACCACAAGATCCTCGAACACAACGTCATCCCCCTGACCCTGGGCGGTGACCACACCATTACCCTGCCGATTCTGCGGGCGATCCACAAAAAACACGGCAAGGTCGGCCTCGTGCACATCGACGCCCACGCCGACGTGAACGACCACATGTTCGGCGAGAAAATCGCCCATGGCACCACCTTCCGCCGCGCCGTGGAAGAAGGGCTGCTCGATTGCGACCGCGTGGTGCAAATCGGGCTTCGCGCCCAGGGCTATACCGCCGAGGATTTCAACTGGAGTCGCAACCAGGGCTTTCGCGTGGTCCAGGCCGAAGAGTGCTGGCACAAATCCCTGGCACCGCTGATGGCCGAAGTGCGCGAGAAAGTCGGCGGCGGACCGGTGTACCTGAGCTTCGACATCGACGGCATCGACCCGGCCTGGGCGCCAGGCACCGGCACCCCGGAAATCGGTGGCCTGACTACCATCCAGGCAATCGAAATCGTCCGTGGCTGCCAGGGCCTCGACCTGGTCGGTTGCGATCTGGTAGAAGTTTCGCCGCCGTACGACACCACCGGCAACACCTCGCTGCTGGGCGCGAACCTGCTGTACGAGATGCTCTGCGTACTGCCCGGCGTGGTTCATCGCTGAGGCGCGGCCATGAACGATCGAGATCAAGTCCTCGAAGCCGCCGCCGATCTGGTGTCGGCCTTCGCCCGCAACGATCGCGAGGCTTACTTCGGCGCGTTCAGCACCGATGCGAGCTTCGTGTTCTACACCCTCGAACAGCCGCTGCTGTCGCGCGATGCCTACCAGGCGTTGTGGGATCGCTGGCGGTCCGAGGATGGCTTCGAGGTGCTGAGCTGCACCTCGAGCAACGCCTTCGTCAGCCTGCAAGGGAACGTGGCGATTTTCATCCATGACGTGGCCACCGAGCTGCGCATGCAAGGGGAGCTTCACTTTAGCCAGGAGCGCGAAACCATCGTGTTTCGCCAAGAACAACAAGGCCTATGGCTGGCCTGTCATGAACATTTGTCCGCAATGCCGGAAGGGCTGCCACCCCCTTAGCCAAGCAGGCGACGTTCACGCACGATGAACGCGCCTTGATGATCGGAGCAGATCATGAATAACAATAACGATAAAAGCCTTACGCAGATTGAAACCAACGGGGTCGAGCAGATCCCGGACCATGAACGAACCGCCGGCCCGGGTGATCTGTTTCGACTGATCTTCGGCGGCGCCAATACCTTTGCCACCGCCGTGCTCGGCAGTTTCCCGGTGTTGTTCGGCCTTTCGTTCCAGGCCGGGGTCTGGGCGATCGTGCTGGGGGTGTTGGTCGGTTCGATCATCCTTGCGCCGATGGGCCTGTTCGGCCCGCTCAACGGCACCAACAACGCGGTTTCGTCCGGCGCGCATTTCGGTGTTCACGGCCGGATCGTCGGCTCGTTCCTGTCGCTGCTGACCGCTATCGCGTTCTTCTCCCTGTCGGTATGGAGTTCGGGGGACGCGCTGATCGGCGGCGCCAAGCGGCTGGTCGGTGTGCCGGAAACCGACTTGAGTCTGGGCCTGGCCTACGGCCTGTTCGCCCTGCTGGTGCTGACGGTGTGCATCTACGGCTTCCGCTTCATGCTGTGGGTCAATCGCATCGCCGTGTGGGCCGCGAGCCTGTTGTTCCTGCTGGGCATCTTCGCCTTCGCGCCGAGTTTCGACAGCCAGTTCGCCGGCACGGTCGCCCTCGGCCAAACAGGCTTCTATGCCGCCTTCATCGGCGCGGCACTGGTGGCCATGAGCAACCCGATTTCTTTCGGTGCCTTCCTGGGTGACTGGTCGCGCTACATTCCGCGAAATACCCCCAAGCGACACATCATGCTGGCGGTGATTGCCGCTCAGTTGGCAACGCTGATCCCGTTCCTGTTCGGCCTCGCCACCGCCACCATCGTGGCGACCAAGGCGCCGGACTACATCGCGGCCAACAACTACGTGGGCGGGCTGCTGGCGGTTTCGCCGGGATGGTTCTTCCTGCCGGTGTGCCTGATAGCGGTGATCGGTGGCATGTCCACCGGCACCACGTCGCTGTATGGCACGGGATTGGACATGTCCAGCGTATTCCCACGGGTGCTGTCGCGGGTCAAGGCGACGCTGTTGATCGGCGTCATGTCGATTGCCTTCATCTTCATCGGCCGCTTCGCGGCAAACCTTGTGCAGAGCGTCTCGACCTTCGCCGTGCTGATCATCACCTGCACCACGCCGTGGATGGTGATCATGATCATCGGGCTGCTGGTGCGCCGCGGCTTCTACTGCCCGGATGACCTGCAAGTGTTCACCCGAGGCGAGACCGGCGGACGCTACTGGTTCAGCCACGGCTGGAACTGGCGCGGCCTGGGAGCGTGGATTCCCAGCGCATTGGTCGGGCTGTGCTTCGTCAACTTGCCGGGGCAGTTCGTCGGGCCGCTGGGTGAGTTGGCCGGTGGGATCGACGTCAGCCTGCCGGTGACTCTGGGGCTGGCCTCGGTGGTGTACCTGGCATTGCTGGGGCTGTTTCCGGAACCGGCGGCGGTGTATGGGCCGCAGGATCCGCGGAGCATAGCGCCGCTCACGAAACCAGCGCTCCGGCAGGCCGCCTGACTGACAAATTCCGTGGCGAGGGAGCTTGCTCCCGCTGGGCTGCGCAGCAGCCCCGGTTTTCTGAACTGAAAAGCGACGACGGCTGCGCCGTCGAGCGGGAGCAAGCTCCCTCGCCACCGACGCTCGTTCGCCAGGGACAGCAGCACTTCATCCCGTACATAAAAAATAAAATCGGAGACACGCCATCATGGCCTTGGATTTAATCGTCGTTCTCATCTATGCCACCGGCATGATCGCCCTCGGCTGGTACGGCATGCGCCGCGCCAAGACCCGTGACGACTACCTCGTCGCCGGACGCAACCTCGGCCCGGGCTTCTACCTGGGCACCATGGCCGCCACCGTGCTCGGCGGCGCATCGACCATCGGCACCGTGCGCCTGGGCTATGTCCATGGCATTTCCGGATTCTGGCTGTGCGGCGCCATCGGCCTGGGCATCGTCGGGCTGAGCCTGTTTCTCGCCAAGCCGTTGCTCAAGCTCAAGATCTATACCGTGACCCAAGTGCTAGAGCGCCGTTACAACCCGGCCGCACGCCATGCCAGCGCATTGATCATGCTGGTCTACGCGCTGATGATCGGCGCCACCTCGACCATCGCCATCGGCACGGTCATGCAGGTGCTGTTCGGCCTGCCCTTCTGGGTTTCGATCCTGGTGGGCGGCGGCGTGGTGGTGCTGTATTCAACCATTGGCGGGATGTGGTCGCTGACCCTGACCGACATCGTGCAATTCCTGATCATGACCATCGGCCTGGTGTTCCTGCTGATGCCCCTGTCCATCAGTGACGCCGGTGGCTGGGACGCGATGGTGGCGGCCTTGCCGGCGCGCTATTTCGATTTCACCGCCATTGGCTGGGACACCATCATCACGTACTTCCTGATCTACTTCTTTGGCATCTTCATCGGCCAGGACATCTGGCAACGGGTGTTCACCGCCCGCAGCGAAGGCGTGGCAAAAGTCGCCGGCACCGCCGCCGGCCTGTACTGCGTGCTGTACGGCCTGGCCGGTGCGCTGATCGGCATGGCCGCCAAGGTGCTGTTGCCGGACCTGGAAAACGTCAACAACGCCTTTGCCAGCGTGGTGCAACACAGCTTGCCCAACGGGATACGCGGTCTGGTAATCGCCGCAGCCCTCGCGGCGCTGATGTCCACTGCGGCGGCGGGTCTGTTGGCGGCCTCCACCACCGTGGTCCAGGACCTGCTGCCGCGTCTGCGCCAGGGTCGTGAAAGCGGCAACGGCGACGTCCATGAAAACCGCATCGCAACCCTGCTGCTGGGCGCCGTGGTCCTGGCGATCGCCCTGGTGGTGAGCGACGTGATCAGCGCCCTGACCCTGGCCTACAACCTGCTGGTGGGCGGCATGCTGGTCCCGCTGATAGGCGCCATCTACTGGAAACGCGCTACCACGGCCGGCGCGATTACCAGCATGTCGCTGGGCTTCGTGACCGCGCTGTTCTTCATGGTCAAGGATGGCCTGGACGCGAATACGCCGATCTATTACAGCCTGAGCGTGGCATTGGTGAGTTTCGTGGTGGTCAGCCTGCTTTCGCCACGGTCGAATGTGGTGCCAAAGGCGGCTTGATCGTCAACTCTCGGCAAGAAGAGATTCCTGTGGGAGCGAGCTTGCTCGCGATGACGGCGGTACATTCAACATGGATGCACGCCGGTCACCGCTATCGCGAGCAAGCTCGCTCCAACAGGTTCTGTCTTTCAGAAATAAAAAGATCGCAGCTGCGGGCCATCTCGACTGAAATGGTCCGCAGCTGCGATCTCTCCAAATTCGGCGGTGTTTACCGGCGGCGCGGCTGGCGGCGGCGTTGCTCATCGTCAGTGCGGATCGGTATCGGCTGCATGGGCGGCTCGATCAGGCCGAGCGCGACACCCAAGTCGTGAAGCCAGTTCTGGATTTTCTCTTTCATCGTGGTGCCCCCTCAGGTGGTGCGAGCGGCAGATTTCTGTGGCCCCTTCGCACTGATAATAGTCCGAAGTCCTACGCAATGCTCGTTACAGATTGCAATGATCTGTTACTGAATTGATCCGAATCCCAGGCTGTGAGTTCAAGCCGATTGCGCCGTCATCATTGGCGCCCGCGGCCACGCTTGTTGTTGCATCTCAATCCAGGCGTTCAGGTTGGCTCCGACCATGCCTTTACGCCACATCAACCACGTTGTCGCACTCGCAAATGGCTCAGCCAGTGGATGGACCATCACACGCTCGCGCCCCGGCAGGCTGGCGAGCATCGACTCGGACATCAGCGCCACCCCGGACCCGGCGATGACACACGCCAGCATCCCCTGATAGGACTCGATCTCCATCGCCCGACCCATGGTTGCATGATCATGGGCAAACCAGGCCTCCAGGCGCATCCGGTACGAACAGCCCCGGCGAAAGGTGAACACTGCGCGGCCTTGCACGTCCAGCGCACTGCGTACCGGTGCGTGGTCAGCCTCGGTGATCAGCACCAGCCGCTCGTCGCACAACGGCACGCCATCGAGCCCCGCCAGTTCCAGCGGGCCGTCCACCAGCGCCGCGTCGAGGCGATTGGTGAGCA
Organism: Pseudomonas sp. R4-84; assembly: GCF_054130985.1. Taxonomy (NCBI): domain Bacteria; kingdom Pseudomonadati; phylum Pseudomonadota; class Gammaproteobacteria; order Pseudomonadales; family Pseudomonadaceae; genus Pseudomonas; species Pseudomonas sp. R4-84. The sequence continues at coordinate 1,538,763 of NZ_CP096390.1, read as the reverse complement.
GGCCTTCAAGTAATTCGCCACTCGGCCCCGATTGCACTTGCAGGTTCACCGCCGGGTAGGCCCGGTGATAAGCCGCCAGCAGATCAGGCAAATGCGTCGCTGCCGTGCTGTACATGGTGCCGAGCAGGAAATCCCCGGCCGGCTGACCGCCCTGCACCGCCGCGTGGGCTTCGTCATGCAGGGCAAACAGCTTGGTCGCATAGTCCAATAGGACTTTTCCCGCAGGCGACAATTGCAAACGCTGACGCTCTCTTAGGAAAAGATCCACGCCCAACTGCTCTTCGAGCTGTTTGAGCCGCGTCGACAAGTTCGACGGCACCCGATGCAAGCGCTCGGCAGCCCGGGTGATCGAACCTTCCTCGGCCACGGCCTGGAAAATCCTAAGTTGGCTGAACTCCATGACCTTCTCCAAAAAAGAACAAGTTACTCACTATTATTCATTTTTAATGAAAGTCAATCAGTCCTAGCCTGACGGTCATTCGCCTCAGCGCTGGAGTACGACCATGTCGCCCTTGATTCGCCTGCTCGCCAGTTTCATAGCCCTGATGATGGCCATGGGCATCGGCCGCTTCGCCCTTACACCGCAGTTACCTCATTTGATCGGCGAAGGCCAGGTGGACTTGACCGCCGCCGGTCTGATCGCCGCCGCCAACTACCTGGGTTATTTCCTCGGGGCGCTGGACGCCATGTTTGCCCGTCGCGCCGAACAGGTACAGCGGCGTTTATTGGGCGGCCTGTGGTTGTGCGTGCTGCTGACGCTGGCGTCGTTCTGGGCCTGGGGCTTCTGGCCGCACTTGGCGCTGCGCTTCGGCACAGGCGTGGCGAGCGCTTGGGTGATGGTGATGATCACCGCCCTCAGCCAACCCTTGGCTGCGGCGGCAGGACGGCCACGCCTTGGTGCACTGGTATTCGCCGGACCGGGGCTGGGGATTTTTCTGACAGGCTTGTTGGCCCTTGGCTCGAACCTGCTGGGCCAGACCTCCGATGTCTTGTGGCTGGTATATGCCGGCGCGGCACTGTTGATGTTGCTGGTGATCCTGCCGGCCCTGCCGAAGCCCATGTCCACAGCCGCCCCTGCCGCATCCGTCGTTGTATCCAGCAATCGCGGCATCTCCCGGCTTTGCGTGGTCTACGCCTTATATGGCGTGGGCTACATCATACCGGCGACGTTCCTGTCGCAGATGGCTTCGGCGCAGTTCCACGGGCAATGGCAGGCGGATCTGTTCTGGCCTTGTTTCGGCCTGGCGGCCGCCACGGGCGTGCTGTTGGTGAGTCTGCGGCGGCCGAACCCGGACACCACTGCCCGGTGGTTGATGGCCACTTTATGGCTGCAAGCCGCGGGCGTGTTTGCCTGCATGCTGGGCAGTGGCACAGGCCTGGCGCTGGGCGTGATCCTGTGTGGCGCCCCGTTTCTGGCCTGCATGCAATTGATGGTGATGCGCGCCCGGGAACTGGCGCCCCATGCCACCCAGCGCAACATCGGTTTGTTGACCGCATGCTTCGCCGTCGGCCAACTCAGCGGCCCCCTGTTGGCGGCACTGAGCAGTCACTTCAGCGGCGGCTTGCAACCGGCATTGATCGTTGCCGGCAGCGGCCTGGTGCTGGCGGGCGGCCTGTTGCTGCGGCCCACCAATGCGAGCGCGGTGAAACCTTGCGCCCAGACCGCCCTGCGCTGATCAAGCCGGGCCGACCGGGTTTAACGACGGGTTCAGGTGTAGGAAGGGTTGGCGTCGGGCCAAGGCGAAATACAACACGCCTCCAAGGAAGCAACCGGTGAACCAAGCAAAGTTGGCCATTGGCTGGAGGAGCGGCGTGAAAGTGATCGCCACGCCCATCAGCGTCGCCGGGATCAACGCTTTGACTGCTGTCCAGTTAATGCCCCCGCTGTAGTAATAGCGCCCGGTCGGGCCATCATTGAATAGCGAATCAACGTCGATCTGCTGCTTCTTGATCAGGTAGTAATCCACCAGCAGGATCCCGAAAAGCGGGCCAATAAACGCCGCTAGCACGTCTAGGGTGTAGTGGATCACTTCAGGGTTATTGAACAGGTTCCAAGGCGTGATGAAAATCGATGCCACAGCCGCGATCATGCCGCCGGCGCGCCAGCTGATCTTGCTCGGCGCGACGTTGGCGAAATCAAAAGCCGGGGACACGAAGTTGGCGACGATGTTGATGCCAATGGTTGCGGTGACGAACGCAAAGGCTCCCAGCAAGACGGCCACGTCGTTGTCGATGCGTGCCACGGTGGCGATCGGGTCGTGGAGCATCTCGCCGAACACTGGCAACGTCCCGGAAACGATCACCACGGTGACCAGGGAGAACGCCAGGAAATTCACCGGTAGCCCCCAGAAATTGCCGCGACGCACGTCAGACATGCTCCGGCAGTACCGGCTGAAATCACCGAAATTCAAGGTTGGGCCGGAAAAGTACGACACAACCAGGGCCGTTGCCACGATCACCTGGCCGAATGCCTGCCAGCCGGACAGCGATTTTTCCGCCAAGGTAAAACTGATGTTGCTCCAGCCGGCCTTCCAGACGATCCAGCCGGCCAGCAGGAACATCACGGCATACACCACCGGCCCGGCCCAGTCGATGAAGCGACGGATCGACTCCATGCCCGTCCAGAACACCAGCGCCTGAACAAACCACAGCCCAAGGAAACCGAACCACCCCAGATAGGACAACCCTACAAAATGTGGCGTCGCGTAGACTTCCATCCAAGGAAAAAACCGCAGGACAACAATGATCAGCGCACTGGACGCCAGGTACGTCTGGATTCCATACCAAGCCACGGCGATCAGCCCACGAATGACCGCCGGGATATTCGCCCCAAACACGCCGAACGCCAGCCTGCAGATCACCGGATAAGGCACCGCCGCTTGCTGGCTCGGCTTGGCGACCAGGTTGGCAATCAACTGCACGATACAAATCCCGCCGAGCAAGGCAATCAGCACCTGCCAACTCGCCAGGCCCAAGGCGAACAGGCTGGCAGCAAACACATAACCGCCGACGCTGTGCACATCACTCATCCAGAACGCGAAGATGTTGTACCAATTCCATTTCTGCGGCAGCGGGCCCAGGTCTTCGTTATAGAGGCGGGGGCTGTAGCCGTTGGGCAATTGCTCGGACATTGCGGGGCTCCTTGGGTGCCGCCGTGCTCCCGCGTTTGATTGTCCACCACACTGCGCACGGGAGCCGGCGTGGTTTGTATACGGGTTCCTACGCAGAATGCGTGCCATGGATGGTGGATACGAGACAAACCGCGCTTTTCAGCGCAGGTAAAAACCGAACGAACACAACAGAACGCCCACGAACGGGGCGCGGGTGCATGGTTAAGGTGCAAGGATTTTTGTATACAGCGAAGATTTGTGGCGAGGGGATTTATCCCCGCTGGGCTGCGGAGCAGCCCCAAAAATAACCACTCAATCTGGCAGGTACACCGAGGCGTTCGAATCAGGGCTGCTTCGCAGCCCAGCGGGGATAAATCCCCTCGCCACAGGATGACCTAGCCAACGGTGGTTTGCTCGGCCTAACGATCAAGTCAGCTCAATACGATCAGCATGAATGATAATCTGGCCATTCTTGTACAGCGCACCAATGGCTTTCTTGAAGTTGCCCTTGCTGACGCCAAACAGACTGGTGATCAGCGCAGGATCGCTCTTGTCGCTCACCGCGAGCGTGCCGTTGTTCTCACGCAACTTGGCAAGAATCTTGGCGTTGAGGCTGGTCGCCGCTTCCTGGCCCACCGGCTGCAAGCTCAGGCTGATCTTGCCGTCCGGACGGACTTCCTTGATAAAGCCCTTTTCCTGTTTGCCGGCGCGCATGAACTTGAAGATTTCGTTCTTGTGGATCAAGCCCCAGTGCTTGTTATTGATGATTGCCTTGAAGCCCATGTCGGTGGCTTCGGCGACCAGCAAATCCACTTCCTGACCAGGCGTGTAGTTGGCCGGGGTCTTGTCCAGATAACGATCCAGGCGTGCCGTCGCGGTGATGCGGCGGGTGTGCTTGTCCAGATAGACATGGACCACGCAATACTCGCCGGCGGTCAGCTGGCGTTTCTCTTCGGAATACGGCAACAGCAAATCCTTGGGCAGGCCCCAGTCCAAGAACACGCCGATGCTGTTGACTTCAACCACTTTCAGACTGGCGAATTCGCCCACCTGGACTTTTGGTTTTTCTGTCGTAGCGATCAGTTTGTCGTCGCTGTCCAGATAAATGAAAACATTGAGCCAGTCTTCATCTTCGCTGGGAATATCCTTGGGGATATAACGGTTGGGCAGCAGGATTTCACCGTCCGCGCCGCCGTCCAGATATAAACCGAAGTTAGTATGTTTAACCACTTGCAAACTGTTGTAGCGCCCGACTAAAGCCATTTCCAAATACCCTCGTTACGTGGGCGGCATTCTACCCGGTTTTGGCGTGCGATTCGTCGCCGCCAGCATCGATCGGCGTGCGCCCCTTGATTTTTCTGGCTTTTTGGCCCGCAGGCGGCCATTCGTCAGAAGACACTGGGTTTGAATCGCCCCGCTTACGTTTGTAATTTCAAGGCGGGTTGTTATTTAAAACAGTGGCTTAGGTCAATACACAGGCATGAGTCGGTCGATATTCCAGCCCTACTGCAAATAATTCAGGGGGATATTTGCCAAGCAATTGTCAAGTATTTCCTGTACGATGCCTGGCCCAATTAATTATCCATAGGTTAATGGCCGTCATGCGCGTAAAAGCATCCAACAGCAAAGCAAAGCCAGCTCCAGCCGTTGAAACCAGCGAGTCGATCAACGACCAGATCGCTGCGTTCCTCAAGTCCGGCGGTGAAATCCAGCAGATTGCCAAAGGTGTCAGCGGCCAGACATTCGGCCCGTCCAAGCAGATCAGCCTGGGCAAGAAGTAATCCCCGCGTCACCTGGTCCCAAAGCGCTTTGAATCTCGAAGCGCTTGGACTGGAACCCCTCTCTCAGCCCCCTTCCCCGCAAAAATCGACGAACGGCCATCTCGGTCGAGCATTCGCCGGTATGCTTGCACCTCTCTAGCTCAAGCGTTTCAGCTTGGTTACGGTTCCCTGCTCCTCGCTATTCATGGAGTGAAGCATTGCGCATTCCTGTTGTCCTGCTGGCGTTCAGTCTGCTCGCTTGCCCTGCTTCTTATGGGCAGGTGTTTCAGCGTGAGCTCGGTGACTTCGACCTTAAACTCGGCACCACACCCAGCCGCAGCATGGCCCAGGGCCTCGTCACGCCGTCGAGCACCGGCTCGTTCCATGGCGGCCTGGACCTGAGCCATGACAGCGGCTGGTACGTCGGACAATGGTCACCCAGCGCCGGCTTCTCCGCTGACCTGGAAGTCGATTCCTACATGGGTTTCAAACAGCCCTTCGACCAGACCTTGGGTTACGAAGTCGGCCTGATCCACTACAGCTACCCCACCGTCGATACCCTCGACAGCCAGGAATTCTATGGCGGCCTGACCATTCTAGGCAGCCGCTTCGGTGCGGCCTTGAGCAATGACCCGGACAAACAGAACAGCACCCTGTTCGCCGACCTCGGTGGCAACGTGCCCTTCGGCATCGGCATCAGCGCCAAGTACACCACCCACCAGCTTAATACCCCGGTCTCGGTGGAGAATGGTTACGTAGGCAGTTTCAGCGACTGGTCGTTGAAAATATCCCGTCCCTGGAAAGGTATCGACCTGGACCTGATCTACAGCGACTCAAGCCTCAGCGGCAGCAGTTGCTCGGCCTATTCCGGGCACAACAGCGAATGCGACAGCCTGCTGACCCTGAAGATGGCCCATCCTTTTTACTAAGCGTTACTTATTCGTTCGGCTGAACTGCCGCGCGCCTGCCATGCTCAAACAAATCACCTCCGCCTTCGCAAGGACCCGCTCATGTCGCGCTGGTTAACACGCACCGCCATGTTCATCGCCCTGCTGCTGACACTCACCGCTTGCAGCCGTGTCGGCCTGGCCTACCGCAACCTCGACCTGATCATTCCCTGGACCCTCAACGATTACCTGGAGATCAACGGCGAGCAAAAGGACTGGTTCGACGATCGCCTCAAGGAACACCTGAGCTGGCACTGCACCACGCAACTGCCGGGCTATCTCGATTGGCTGGACCGCCTGAAGACCATGGTGCAAACCAACGCGGTAACCGACGAAGCCCTGCAGCAACGCACCCGGGAAGCCAAGGCCGCCATCGCCGAAACCGCCCGGGCAATCACCCCGTCGGCCATCGAACTGCTGCAAGGCCTGAGCGACGAACAAGTCGCCGACATGGACGCCGCGTTCGTCAAGGATCAACAAAAGCGTCAGCGCGAATACCTCAAGCCGACGTTGCAGCAGCAAATCCAGGAACGTGCCGAGCGCATGGAGAAACGGCTCAACGACTGGATCGGCCCGCTCAACGACGCCCAGCGCCGGCGTGTGATGGCTTGGTCTACCGCTCTTGGCGATCAAAACCAGCAATGGATCGCCAACCGCGCCCACTGGCAAAACCAGTTCAGCGAGGCCGTCGCCCAACGCCACAGCCCCGACTTCCCGAAACGTATCGAGCAACTGCTGGTAAACCGCGAGAGCCTGTGGACGCCCGCTTATCGCGAGGCCTACAACAAAACCGAAGCCCAGGCCCGCAGCCTGTTGGTGGACCTGATGGCCGACAGCACCCCGGCGCAGCGTGAACGGTTGTTGCAGAAGATTGATGGAGTGAAGAAGGATTTCAGTGATCTGAAATGCTTGAAGGCAGCACGATCATAAACCACTGAGATCCATGTGGAAGAACCAATGTGGGAGCGAGCTTGCTCGCGATAGCGGCCTGACATTCAACAGGTGTTTTGCCTGTTTAATGGCCATCGCGAGCAAGCTCGCTCCCACACGGTTCAGTGCCAGCCTTTCAGGCAATCTGCGCCTTCGAAGCCAAATCATCAAAGGTAAACTCATCCAGCGCATCTTCCTGTTCATCCAGCACCTGACGCGGATGATCATTGCCCGGAATGCTGCTGTCGATCAGGCTCAACAACCGCGAGCCGCGAGGCGTCAGCACGAAGTTTTCGCCATTGCCGCCCTCTTCCTCCGGCCGAGGCTCGATATACCCACGCTCCAGCAGTAATTTTTCGTACTCTCCGGCGACCGCTTTCAGATGATCAAGGTTCTCGATTTCCTCGCCCTGAGCCGCCTTTTCCGCCGCGTGCTGCTCCGCGTAGGGCCGAGGGGTAAAACTGTGGCCGGCGCCGTTCTGCACTTCGTGCAGCAACCGTTCGATCAAGTCCCAGTTATAAGTCGTCATCCTGGTCCATCCTCTAATGCTTAAAGAGTGAGATGCCTACTTAAAGTGTGACCGAGGCGGTTCAGCGCCGTTCAGCTTGGTTTTCCAACGGTTCCACCAGCCAGCCGACCAACGGTGTGTCGAAACCGTGGCCGGCCAAACGACTAGGCATTGCAAACGTCGATAATTGAATCCCTGAGGATAAGCCCCATGAACATCGAGCACCCTCCGGTCGTCTCGCGTGAAGAATGGCTCGCCGCCCGCCGCGAACACTTGGCCCACGAAAAAGCCTTCACCCGTGAACGAGACAAACTCAGCGCCGAACGCCGCGCCCTGCCCTGGGTAAAAATCGACAAACCCTACCGCTTCCAAGGCCCCCACGGCGAATTGAGCCTCGCCGACCTGTTCGGCGGCCGCAGCCAACTGATCATCTACCACTTCATGTTCGGCCCCGGCTGGACCGAAGGCTGCCAAGGCTGCTCGTTCCTGTCCGACCACATCGACGGCGCCAACCAACACCTGGCCCACCACGACGTCGCCGTCGTAGCCGTCTCCCGCGCGCCCTTCACCGAATTCCAACCCTTCAAACGCCGCATGGGCTGGGCCTTCGATTGGGTCTCGTCGCAAGGCTGCGACTTCAACTACGACTTCGGCGTCAGCTTCAAAACCGAAGACACCGCCGCCGGAACAGCCACCTACAACTACGAAAAAACCGACACCACCGAAGGCGAACTCCCCGGCCTGAGTGTCTTCTATCGCAACGAAGCCGGCGACATCTTCCACACCTACTCCACCTACGCCCGCGGCCTCGACATCCTCGTCGGCACCTACAACTACCTCGACCTCACGCCCAAGGGCCGCAATGAAGACGAGATCATGGATTGGGTGCGGCATCATGATAAGTACGAAGAGGCCAGGCCCCAGGGTTGCTGCCACAGCTGATACGTCAGCCCGCCCAGTCGAGCGACGTGGCGAGGGAGCTTGCTCCCGCTCGACTGCGCAGCGGTCGCCTTCTGTGTCCGCGGGCACCAACAGGATGGCTCAGGCGAAAGCGAGCTTCTTAACTACAACAAATCAATGTGCTGACGAGCCACCCAGAGATCGTAAGCATCCTGCATCGCCAGCCAACTCTCCGGCGAGCGGCCAAATACTACAGACAGCCGCATCGCCATTTCGGGCGACACGGGGCTAGTGCCCTTCAAGACACCGTTCAGTGCCGAGGGGGCTACATCGAGTTTTACTGCCAGCTCACGGCTGCTGATGCCGTTGGGCTCTAGATAAGTCTCAGTAATGAACACCCCGGGATGGGGAGGGTTGTGCATGTTAATCAGCTCGGCGCGGTGGAAGAAGTCCTCGTCTAGCGGAGGTATATCGCTGGTATCGATGTCCGAGTCGTTCATCTTGAGCAGGCGCTCCCAATCGGTTTTCGATGTTTCCGACATAACGTATGCCTTCTATTTAGTAGCTATCGGGTGGAGACATGCAGACCTCATCGCCTCGCCGTTCGGTGTAGCCCACCACGCCAACCACATACTGATCAGACCAATGGTTCGACGCGGCGCACCTTTGACCAAAGAGACTACTGTCGAAACCGTCCTTCTGAAATCAGACGCGTCCCGTATAGAAGTACGAAGGATCCCGCTCGAAGGTTGAAACTTCCTACAAACGGACAGATGACAAAACAGCTCGTAAATGGAAGAAACGAGGACTTATCCGCATCCCAACGGACGCTAAGAGGCCAAGCCCTGCGGCCACTGATGCGGATAAGCACAATCTAGCCGAGCACCGCCCCGTGGCGAGGGAGCTTGCTCCCGCTCGACTGCGCAGCAGTCGCTTGCTTTAAGCCGACAAATGCCAGGCCAAACGTCCTACATAAAGCTCAGAAAGCGGCGTCTTGTGGCTCCGGAGTGGACCAGCTTATAGTCCCTCGTCGCCCAAAAAGGCGACCGGGTTTGGCGACCCGAATAAACAGAGAGACTCATCAACTTCCGAGGCTCTTGCTATGACTAGATTCATGCCCATCACTGGCGTCGACTGCACGCCCGCCACCCTGCTCATCGACACCGAAGCCCCACTCGACGTCCTCTTCGAAACCGCCGACTACCGCATCCGCACCGTGACCCAACTGCTGGAAAACATCGCGTTTCGTTCGGATATCAGCTCCGATACGGTTGTGCTTTCGGACTTTTGCAAAATGCTGACGATAGCGTTGCGTGATGGGTGTGACGTGCTGGATGTAATTGGGAGACGGTTGCGGGCGCAAGCTGCTGAGTGACGAAAACGGGCGACCTTTGGGTCGCCGTTTTCACATGTGCGGAAAGCTAAAGAAAACCAGGGACACAGATAACGTAGTCTGTCCCCGGTTCTGCTTAGCTCCATCTGTGCTCTCATTTAAGGTTTGTATTGTCTGGTCCTGAAACGGCTGTAAACCTATTTCAGGACTAGACATCCTTTTAAGGACAAGCCAACACTTAACGACCTACAAAATTAGACGGAATCGCTGCTTGCTTAAATAAATAAACCTTCTCAACAGGGCAATCGGGATAGATCCATTTGGCCCAGTTCTTAATCAGCCATTCCCTTGAAATCTCTCGGGTATCTGAAAAACGACTTTCAAGAGGTAGGCGCACCACCAAAAGCCCCGCCTTATTACCGGACGCAACGGCAATAGAATGCCCGTACTGGTCGTCCGGAATATCAACGACCATGAAATCTACGATCTCCTCATACGGCCATTTAGCAGGGAGTCGGAATATCTGCCCACGAGTTATCGCTGGAGCCAGACTATCGACTAATTTGATACCTTTCATTATTTAACCCTCAAATCATGCCCACCCAGATGTGTCCTTTGAATTAGGAACAGCAACCAAATCAAAATAATATTCGCCAATGTGTTTTCCTGTTTTGCCGTGCACCTGCTCCAACCTGCCAGGAAAAACGGGGACGGAAAAACGGGGACAGACCCTGAGGGATCCCCGAATTTTCTTATGGAAAATCAAGAAGTTGGAATATTGAAGAGACCTGCATGAGTCGGCAACTTGGTTTGCACCACGCAAAAACAAGATCCCGAACCCATGCAGGCCATCCGATTTTTACACAGAGCGCTCGCTCAAGCACTTCCCTCTGTCCATTCCCGTCGTCTGACTACGTTGATGAGTTGTGTTAGTTCATTGCTGCAAGGCCGTCGCCTGACGCTGACAGGACTAGGGCGGTCGATGCCAGGCCGGGCTTACCCCAAACATGCCATCAAGCGAGTAGATCGATTGCTGGGTAATCAGCACCTCAGAGCAGAGCGCCCACTGTTCTACTGGGTGATGTTACGAGCGTTGCTGGGCTCGCTAAAACATCCATTGATTTTGGTCGACTGGTCTCGAATTGACGCCCCAGGAGACGCGTTCTTGTTGAGAGCAGCGATTCCGTTGGCCGGACGCTCATTTCCCATTTATGAAAGTGTGCATGAGCGTGAGAGTTGCCCGAGATACCAAAAACGATTGCTCAACACACTGGCTGAACTACTGCCTGACGGCTGTATTCCCATCTTGGTAACTGACGCGGGTTTTCGGCGTCCATGGATGAAGGCGGTGGCAGCACAGGGCTGGTATTACGTAGCTCGCATACGAAATCGTGAGCTTTATCGCACTGGTGGCGCTGACTGGCAACCCGTGAAAAGCCTATATGCTCTGGCCACTTCATCACCCAGATCGTTGGGCCATGTCGAGATGACCCGTAGCGCTCCCCATTTCATCGACTTGTATTGTGTCCGGCACTCGGCCAAAGGCCGAAAGCATCAACGAGTCACAGGTTCAATCGCCAAAAGTAAGCTCAGTCGTCAGTCCGCCAGACGTGAACGTGAACCCTGGTTGCTGGCGAGCAATCTGGAGCACAGTGAGTGGAATCCGGCGAAAATCGTCGTGATTTATAAAAGGCGCATGCAGATCGAAGAAGGCTTCCGGGATGTAAAAAGTGAGCACTTGGGGTTGGGGCTGAACCTGCATAGAAGTCATTGCCCTCGGCGCATTGAGGCGCTGCTGTTGATTGCGGCTCTGGCCAACTACCTCATCTTTCTGACAGGGCTACAGGCACGTGAAAGCAAATTGGAACAGCGTTATCAAAGCAACAGTCTAAAAGATAGACGGGTGCTTTCGTTGTGGCGCTTGGGGCTGGAGTATTGGCGTTGCTGCACGGACTTTGGCGGACGAGAGCATTTAGAAAAGCTCGAGCAGGCCCTGCGTGACGAGGTGCGTTATCAGGCGCAGAGCTTGGAGTAGATTTGTGGGGATCCCTCAGGGTCTGTCCCCGGTTCTGCCCCTGCTGTTGATTGCGGCTCTGGCCAACTACCTCATCTTCCTGACAGGGCTACAGGCCCGTGAAAGCAAATTGGAACAGCGTTATTAAAGCAACAGCCTAAAAGATAGACGGGTGCTTTCGCTGTGGCGCTTGGGGCTGGAGTATTGGCGTTGCTGCACGGACTTTGGCGGACGAGAGCATTTAGAAAAGCTCGAGCAGGCCCTGCGTGACGAGGTGCATTATCAGGCGCAGAGCCTGGAGTAGATTTGTGGGGATCCCTCAGGGTCTGTCCCCGGTTCTGGTGTCCCCGGTTCTGCTGCTCACAAACATCAAAAATCGCTAATACTATTCACACCCTCACTGGAGCCCACTGACAGCATGCAAATAATATTTAAAATTTCTGCGGGCAGCTCAGATCCCTTTTTACCACATTTGGGTTTGGCGACCAACTTGTACTCTCCCCCACTAAAATCATGACTGTACAGCCCTTTTTTCGCCATAGAAACAAACGACTGCAAGTATCTATTCCGTTGAGCTTCGGAGCTGAACACTGGTAGATTCTCTTCGACCACCTCAACCTCAAAGCACTCTTTTAACGAATCAAAATACTCATATATCAACTCATATTTAGAAAGGGACTCTTTTATTGACTGCGGAACGCCCCCCTTTCCTCCAGTCGTAAAATGCGCAAGAAACCCATCTTTATAAGAAGCAAACCAATCTAAATCATTGACTTCCAAAAACTCATCATCCATTTCCATTATTCCGCTCCCCCCCCAAAAAAAGGGGATAGATTTATTTTCCCATCGGCGTTTACCTCCCACGCGATCAACCAGGTCCGGATCGCCCCCATCATCACAGGCTCAGAAAATAAATCTGTCCCCTTTTTTCTGCTGACTTACACCATGTAACCCGCAGCCCTCATCAACAGCAAAACCGTCTCGTCAAACTGCCGATCAGACATACCTCTAATCGACTTTGAGCTCTTCCAGTGCCATATTACCGGAAGGATTTTGCTATCCAAACGATCATATTCTTCTAAAAAAATATTTGCCAAAGCATATTTATCTAAATGGGGATCGACCTCCAGCATCATGTTCAGCACCGTGCTTGGCAACTTGCCTTCCAGTAATTGCGCTAACAAATGTCTATTTTTTGAAGGTGACATAGGTAATGTCTCCAATGGTTTCAATTTTATCGACCTTTCCGTATCCGTATCTTTGGGATATTTGGCCTGTCCAAGTATTCAAGGCAGCGTTTTCTTTTGACATTCCATGAGCAATATTTTCGAGATATTGAGCAGTGTTAACGCTGTCAGTACCAGCCACCCAAGCCCCACGGATTTGATTGACCTGGATACCCTCATTGCCGAGACGTTGCATTGAAAAAAAAGGGGACGGATTTATTTTTCTGCTCTCCCCCTTGGCCGCCCCTGACCTCGTTGTTCTACCCGGATACCAACTATCCGCTCTACCTCATCAACGAAGCGTCCCGTCCCAGTCAACTGGCCTCGCTGCAACGCATCACGGATCAAACGGACCTGCTCTGCAGGTATGGCCTCGCACACGAAAGCCTCATACCTACGACGCCGCTCCAAAGCCGTAGCGCCTAGAGCAACGAAGCAGGGATCGACATCCAGCCATTCGCTGTCAGGCCCATCACCCACCCTGCTTCTGTAGCTCGACCAAAGGTAGTCCGCCACATCGGCCACCATTTGAGCGCGTACGGGATTCAATTCAATGTAACGACAACAGGCAAGGAGATAGGCATCTGATTGCACCACGCTGGATTTGTAACGACTTTCCCATAGCGTACCGGAGCGCCCTTCGAGTCGATTGCGGCAACGCGTGGCTCGCGCCGCTAAAGCCTTCATCATCTGTCCCAATCCAGCGATGGACTCACCCGGAGCCAGTAACAGATGAACATGATTGGTCATCAAACAATAGGCGTAGACCCTGACCCCAAACGCGTCCTTGAGCTCGCGCAGATCCGTAAGGTAGCGTTGATAATCCTCGGGGACCGCAAAAACTACCTGACGGTTGTGACCGCGTTGCACGATATGGTGTGGGTAATTCGGCAAAACAATACGTCCCATCCTGGGCATATTTGACCTCTCCTCCGTGGAAGCTTCCAGCGTAGCAAAGGCTTAGAAAATAAATCTGTCCCCTTTTCTCTCACTCGGACAACCCACTGTTCTCGGCGCCCTTCAGGCCTTCCAGTCGCCCCTCCACTACCAACACGCTCAGGTGCCCGCCGGACAAATCCTGCTGAGGCAGATAGGCACGGCTGGTGACCAGGCCTTTCTCGATGTAGTAGTCGGTGATGACTTTGAGCAGTTCGTTGAGCTGCGGCACGCCCAGGCATTGGTCGATATAGGGCTTGAGCAGGCGCTCGCGCTCGCTGGAGGAAAGGGTGTCGGCGCCCTTGAGTTCAATGGTTTTGATGTGGAAACAACGGGTGTTGGCAGGTGCGGTCGGCTGGGCAGGCTTGGTCTCCTTGCCCGGCAGATCCTTGAGCTCTTCGAGGCGCCGACGCTGATCTTCGAGCAAGCGATTCTGGCGTTCACGGATCAGGTCGGTGTCACCGGGAGTTGGAGCGGCGTGAGCCAGGGAAAGCGGAGAAAGGCACAGCAAAGCCACGCACAACCTCGCCCAAAAGGCGGGTGAGAACATGTTCGATCCCTCGACAAAAGCAATATCAAAATAGTGGCGCGATATTAATGAGCCATCATTTTGACGTCAACCAACCGTGCGTGCTTTGAGTTGATCGAGGCGTCCGTTCATCTGTAATCAAGCTGGGGCCGAAAAAGCGAGTTCCGCCACGCCCTAGGACGCCGCCATGGCGATCAAATGAACTTTCCAACGCAGCCCAGCCTCAACCAAATATCCGCCCATCAAAGGAATACGAGGCCCGAGCCATGAAAACCTTCCTCAAACTCACCCTCGCCGCCACTCTCGCCTGCGCCCTGCCGGCCTGGGCTACGTGCACGCCTGAAGAAGCCACCATCAAGCGTGAGCAGCTGGCGGACAAAGTCGCCAAGCTCACCGAGCAGGACCCATCCAAGGCAAAAGAGATGAATGAAGAACTGCAGGCCATGAACATGGAGACATCCAGCAAGGACGTGCCGGACAAGTGCCAGTTGATCGACAAGCGTCTGCAGGAGTTGGAAGAGGCGCAGAAGAAGGCGGAGTGATGAGTCGGGCACGACCCGCTTTTGTGGCGAGGGAGCTTGCTCCCGCTGGGCTGCGCAGCAGCCCCAACAAAAGCCCCCCGTTTGCTCCTGGCACACCGAGTCGCTGGTTTTAGGGCTGCTTCGCAGCCCAGCGGGAGCAAGCTCCCTCGCCACAGGGTTGTGGAATTCCCTCAATAAAAAACCGGACCCAAGGTCCGGTTTTTTATACAGCGTTAACGCGATTTCACTCAGCCGCCGGCGCCTCTGGCTTGCGGCGCTTGAGCGGGGCCATGCCGTCCTTGCTGACCAGCGACGGCGCGTCGGTCTTCGGGCGGTTGGCGGTCTTGCGTTTGGTCGGGGCCTTGGCGCCGGTCTTTTTCTTGTCGCCCTTGCCGTCGACCTTTTTCTTCTTCACGCCAACGGCCTTGCCCGATGCCTTGACCTTCTTCGGTCCGCTGTAGGTGCCTTTGACTTCCTTGATGGTGCGGCGCTCGAAGCTCTGCTTCAGGTAGCGCTCGATGCTCGACATCAGGTTCCAGTCGCCGTGGCAAATCAGCGAGATCGCCAAGCCATCGTTGCCAGCACGACCGGTACGGCCGATGCGGTGAACGTATTCATCACCACTGCGGGGCATGTCGAAGTTGATGACCATGTCCAGGCCTTCCACGTCCAGGCCACGGGCGGCGACGTCGGTGGCGACGAGGATTTTCACGCCGCCCTGCTTCAGACGGTCGATGGCCAGCTTGCGGTCCTTTTGATCCTTCTCGCCGTGCAGCACGAACGCCTTGTATTCCTGGGCAACGAGGCGCCCGTAGATGCGGTCGGCCATGGCCCGGGTGTTGGTGAAGATGATGGCTTTTTCGTAGGTCTCGTTGGCCAGCAACCAATTGACGATCTGCTCTTTGTGCTGGTTGTGGTCAGCGGTGATGATTTGCTGGCGGGTGGTGGAGTTCAGCTGGCTGACCGCGTTGAGCTGCAGGTGCTCGGGGTTGTTCAGCACCTTGGCGATCATCTCGCGCAGGCCCGAACCGCCGGTGGTGGCGGAGAACAGCATGGTCTGCTGGCGGTTCACGCACTCGTCTACCAGGCGTTGCACGTCTTCGGCAAAACCCATGTCGAGCATGCGGTCGGCTTCGTCGAGCACCAGCACTTCGACTTCCTTGAGGTCGAGGTTGCCGGCGTTCAGCTGCTCGATCATCCGCCCAGGGGTGCCGATCAGGATGTCCGGAACCTTGCGCAGCATGGCGGCCTGGACCTTGAAATCTTCGCCGCCGGTGATCAGGCCGGACTTGATGAAGGTGAACTGCGAGAAGCGCTCCACTTCCTTCAAGGTCTGCTGGGCCAGTTCACGGGTTGGCAGCAGGATCAGCGTCTTGATGCTGACACGGACCTTGGCCGGGCCGATCAGGCGATTGAGGATCGGCAGCACGAACGCGGCCGTTTTGCCGCTGCCGGTCTGCGCCGTCACCCGCAGGTCACGCCCTTGGAGCGCGAGCGGAATAGCCGCTGCCTGCACCGGCGTTGGCTCGACAAATTTAAGCTCGGCCACGGCTTTGAGCAGGCGTTCGTGCAGGGCGAATTGGGAAAACACGGGTGCTACCTCGAAGAAATGCAAAAAAACAGCTGCATAGGGTAACGGTTTCGAGCGCGAAGGCCGAGTTTCTTTATGCAAACGGCAGCAAATCAGTGTGTTGTCATGATTGGATTCACGATCAACGGTCACTTCCCGCCGCTTAAAATGCTCTAATTCGCCCCTCGCGCTCATAAAAGAACCGTCTCGCCCATGGATATCAAACAACTCTGGCTCAACCTCCAGGATTTCTGGGGCGCCCTTGATCAACATCCGATCCTGCATTCGAGCCTTGCGCTGGTGTTGCTGCTGGCGATCGCGCTGGTGCTTGGACGGGTGGCGCGCTATTTAACCCTGCACGGCGCCAAGCTGATCGGCCGCCAGCCGGCGCTGCACTGGGTCAACGACCTGCGCCAGAACAAAGTTTTTCATCGCCTGGCGCAGACGACGCCGTCGCTGATCATTCAGTTCGGCTTGCACCTGGTGCCAGGGCTGAGCAAGACCAGCATGATTTTCCTGGGCAATGTCGCGCTGTCCTTCACCATCCTGTTCATGTTGCTGGCCATCAGCGCCTTGCTCAGCGCCCTGCTGGACGTCTACGCCCGCACCGAACACGCGCGCACCCGCTCGATCAAGGGCTACGTGCAGCTCACGAAAATGGTGTTGTACGTGTTTGGCGCGATCATCATTGTCGCCACGCTGATCGATCGTTCGCCGCTGTTGCTGCTGTCGGGCCTGGGTGCGATGTCGGCGGTGATCCTGTTGGTCTACAAGGACACCCTGCTGTCGTTCGTCGCCAGCGTGCAGCTGACCAGCAACGACATGCTGCGGGTTGGCGATTGGATCGAAATGCCACAAGTGGGCGCCGACGGTGATGTAGTGGACATCACGCTGCACACGGTGAAGGTGCAGAATTTCGACAAGACCATCGTCTCGATCCCCACCTGGCGGTTGATGTCCGAGTCGTTCAAGAACTGGCGCGGCATGCAGCAATCCGGCGGAAGACGGATCAAGCGCAGCCTGTTCATCGACGCCAGTGGCGTGCGCTTCCTGCATGACGACGAAGAGCAGCGCCTGTCCCAGGTTCGCCTGCTGACTGATTACATCGGCCGCAAACAGGCCGAGCTCAAGGCCTGGAACGAAGCCCAGGGCAACGTCGCGGCGATGTCGGCCAACCGTCGGCGCATGACCAACCTGGGCACCTTTCGCGCCTATGCCCTGGCCTATCTGAAAAGCCACCCCGAGATCCAGCCGAACATGACCTGCATGGTCCGGCAGCTACAGACCACCGCCCAAGGGATCCCGCTGGAGATCTACTGCTTCACGGGTACCACCGTGTGGGCCGACTACGAGCGCATCCAGGGGGATATTTTCGATTACCTGCTGGCGGTGATGCCGGAGTTCGGGCTGGGCTTGTACCAGCAGCCGAGCGGCACGGATTTGCGGGCGGGACTGCTGCCGGCGGCGCTGGGGGCGAGTCACTTGTCGGAGCCGGAGAAGCAGGCGGTCTAAAGCCAACCCCATTCGCCTTTGGGAGCGAGCTTGCTCGCGATAGCAGTGTGTCAGAAACATAGATGCTGACTGATACAACGCCATCGCGAGCAGGCTCGCTCCCACAGAGGTCAGCGTGTAACGAGCGGTTGGCGAACCCCCAACCGACTGATCCACACCGCCGCCAGTATCACCGAACCACCCAACACCAACCGCCCCAGCGCCTCGTGCTGGTTCCAGATCAGCAGGTTCACCAGCAACCCCACCGGCACGTGCAGGTTATTCATCACCGCCAGCGTGCCGCCGTTGACCAGGCACGCGCCTTTGTTCCACCAGTAGAGGCCCAACGCGGTGGAAACCAGGCCGAGAAAGACCAGCACGCCCCACTGCAACGGCGCTTGCGGCCAGAAGTCGGCTTTGCCGAACAGCAGGAACGCCGGCAACGCCACCATCAATGCACCGAGGTAGAAATAACCGAAACGCCGGTAATGCGGCAGATCGCTTGGGTGACGCGCCACCAAGTGCTTGTAAAGCACCTGCCCGGCCGCGTAGGTGAAGTTGGCCAGTTGCAGCAGCAGGAAACCCATGAAGAAGTCCGGGTTGATCCTGTCATAACGAATCACCGCCGCACCGGCCACGGCCACCAGCGCCGCAACCAATGCCCAGGGATTGAAGCGCCGATTGAGGGCGTCTTCGATCAAGGTCACGTGCAGGGGTGTAAGGATGGTGAACAGCAGCACTTCCGGGACCGTCAACACCCGGAAACTCAGGTAGAGGCAGACGTAGGTCACACCAAACTGCAAGGCACCGATCAACAGCATGCCGCGCATGAACGACGGCTCGACCTGGCGCCAGCGCGTCAGGGGGATGAACACCAGCCCCGCCAGCACGACCCGCACCAGCACCGCGAAATAACTGTCGACATGCCCCGCCAGGTATTCGCCGATCAGGCTGAAGGAAAACGCCTGGATCAGCGTTACAAAAAGTAGATAGCCCATACCGCCCCTCGTTTTGAATGGCGGCGAAGATAGCGGGTTTTGGTGGTTGTCGCGAATCTCCGAACACTGAACCCTGTGGGAGCGAGCTTGCTCGCGATAGCGGCAGGCCGGCCAACATCTACATGGCTGATCCACCGCTATCGCGAGCAAGCTCGCTCCCACATGGGCATTCAGCGAATGGAATATCCCAGGCAAAAAAAAGCCCGATCTCGCTTAAGCGTTCAATCGGGCGGGTGCACTCAGGAGCTGTGAAAGTGCGAAGGGAGGTTCGATGCGCAAAACGGTTTGAAGGGAAGCGCCGAGTCACTAGAACACCCGGCGATTATCCGAAGATTAACGGCTCAGGCGACCTGGGAAAGCTTGGCGTTGGCCTGGTTCAAACCCTTCTCCTGGAAGTCGCCACCCAGGTTCATGCCCTCGGCGTGAATGAAGGTCACGTCGTGGATACCGATGAAACCCATCACTTGGCGCAGGTACGGTTCCTGGTGATCGGTGGCGCCGCCGGCGTGGATGCCGCCGCGAGCGGTGAGCACGAAGGCGCGCTTTTCGGTCAGCAGACCTTGAGGACCGGTGGGGGTGTATTTGAAGGTCACACCAGCACGCAGCACATGGTCGAGCCAGGCTTTCAAAGTGCTGGGAATGGCGAAGTTGTACATCGGCGCCGCCATCACCAGGACGTCGGCGGCCAGCAGCTCGTCAGTCAGTTCGTTGGAGCGTTCCAGCGAAGCGTTCTCGATGTCGTTGCGTTGCTCGGCAGGCTTCATCCAGCCGCCCAGCAGGTTGGCATCCAGGTGCGGCACCGGATTGATTGCCAGGTCGCGGACGCTGATCTCATCGGCCGGGTGCGCGGCTTTCCACTGGCTGATAAACGTTTGGGTCAGTTGACGGGAAACCGAATCTTGCTGGCGGGCGCTGCTTTCGATGATCAGGACGCGGGACATGGCTTGTAGGCTCCATCTGAGAATGTTGTCAGTCGATGGAGTGAAGGTTAAGCGTGATCATATCGATGAAAAAGCGCAAATAATTGCTGCGAACCATCGATATTTTCGTTTATAAGCGGAGCAAGCTTTGTGATGCCGCCCCGCCGCTGGCTATTTCGGCTTGCAGGTCAGCTCGATGCGCAGCTTGATGATGTTGCGGTTGAACTTGGCGGTGGCGTTCTTGAACTTGCCGGCGGCGACTTCGATGGTGCGGGTGCGCGGCGCCTCCGGGCCGTTGCGGAACACTACTTTGCAGGTTGCATCGGTGCTGCCGTAGTTGTTGACCTGGATCGAGCCGATGTCGGCGTCGGTGTCATAGGCGTTGTAGTCGATGCTCAGGCCGTTGAGGTGTTTTTCCACATCGATCGGGTAGGCAAATGCAGTCAGCGGCAGCAGGGCCAGCACCGCACAACAGATTTTTTTCATTCGGCAGTCTCCACCAAGGGACCGCCAGCTTAGGACAAGAGGAGCTCAATATGAAAGCGCCCCGCGTGACCCTTGATCAATGGCGAACGTTGCAGGCGGTGGTGGACCACGGTGGTTTCGCCCAGGCCGCCGAAGTGCTGCACCGCTCGCAATCGTCGGTGAGCTACACCGTGGCTCGCATGCAAGACCAGCTCGGCGTGCCGCTGCTGCGCATCGATGGACGCAAGGCGGTGCTGACCGAGGCCGGCGGCGTGCTGCTGCGCCGCTCGCGGCAACTGGTGAAGCAGGCCAGCCAACTGGAAGACCTGGCCCACCACATGGAGCAAGGCTGGGAAGCGGAAGTGCGTCTGGTGGTGGATGCGGCCTACCCCAACGCCCGCCTCGTCCGCGCCCTCACGGCATTCATGCCACAAAGCCGGGGCTGCCGGGTGCGCCTGCGCGAAGAAGTGTTGTCGGGCGTCGAAGAAGTGCTGCTCGAAGGCGTGGCCGACCTGGCCATCAGCGGCTTCAGCATCCCTGGTTACCTGGGCGCGGAGTTGAGCGACGTCGAATTCGTCGCGGTGGCCCACCCCGAACATGCCCTGCATCGCCTCAACCGCGAACTGAGTTTCCAGGACCTGGAAAGCCAGCTGCAAGTGGTCATCCGCGACTCCGGTCGCCAGCAGCCCAGGGACGTCGGCTGGCTCGGTGCCGAACAACGCTGGACCGTAGGCAGCCTGGCCACCGCCGCGACGTTTGTCGGCAGCGGCCTGGGGTTCGCCTGGCTGCCGCGGCACATGATCGAACGAGAGCTCAAGGAAGGCTTGCTCAAGCGTCTACCCTTGGAGCAAGGAGGCAGCCGCAACTCGACTTTCTATCTGTTCTCCAACAAGGAAAAACCTCTGGGCCCGGCCACGCAAATCCTCATCGAGCTGCTGCGCACCTTTGATACCGCGCCGCTGGATGCGCCGTTCGCCGCACCTGAACAAGCCTGACAAGGAACTCGCCGATGGCCTATTTTGCGCACGAAGGTTGCAACCTGCACTATGAGGAATATGGCCACGGCGCGCCCCTGGTGCTGGTCCACGGGTTGGGCTCCAGCACACGGGATTGGGAAAAGCAGATCCCGGTGCTGTCCGCCCGCTATCGCCTGATCGTGTTGGATGTGCGCGGACACGGTCGGTCCGACAAGCCGCGTGAGCGCTACAGCATCGAAGGGTTCAGCGACGACCTGAGCGCCCTGATCGATTACCTCGGCCTGGGCGCGGTGCATCTGGTGGGCTGGTCCATGGGCGGCATGATCTGCTTCCAACTGGCCGTGGACGAACCCGCGCGGGTCAAGAGCCTGTGTATCGTCAACAGCGCCCCGGAGGTCAAGGTCCGCACGCCCGACGATTGCTGGCAATGGTTCAAGCGCTGGAGCCTGATGCGGCTGCTCAGCCTGGAAACCATCGGCAAGGCCCTCGGTGCCAAGCTGTTCCCCAAGCCCGAACAGACCGAGTTGCGCCTGGAAATGGCCCGGCGCTGGGCAATGAATGACAAACGTGCTTATCTGGCCAGCTTCGACGCCATTGTCGGCTGGGGCGTACAGGAACGCCTGTCGCAAGTTGCCTGTCCAACCCTCATCATTTGCGCCGACCACGACTACACCCCGGTGGCGCTGAAAGAAGCCTATTCAAAGCGTTTGCCTGACGCACGACTGGCAGTCATCACCGATTCACGGCACGCTACGCCGCTGGATCAACCCGAACGCTTCAACCAAACCCTGCTCGAATTCTTGATCGCAATCGATTCCACTACTCAGGATCACTGAACCCATGCTGAAAAAAATCGCCCTCGCCGCCGGCTCCGTCCTCTTTGCTGCCAACCTGATGGCCGCGCAACCGGCCAAGGCCCCTCACGTATTGCTGGACACCACCAACGGTCAGATTGAAATCGAACTGGACCCGGTCAAGGCCCCTATCAGTACCAAGAATTTTCTTGAGTACGTTGACAGCGGCTTCTACAACAACACGATTTTCCACCGTGTGATCCCGGGCTTCATGGCCCAGGGCGGCGGTTTCACCCAACAGATGCAACAGAAAGACACCAAGGCGCCGATCAAGAACGAAGCCAGCAATGGGCTGCACAACGTACGCGGCACCTTGTCGATGGCCCGCACATCCAACCCGGATTCGGCCACCAGCCAGTTCTTCATCAACGTGGCCGACAACGCCTTCCTGGATCCGGGTCGCGACGCTGGTTACGCGGTGTTCGCCAAGGTGGTCAAGGGGATGGACGTGGTGGACATCATCGTCAACTCCCAGACCACCACCAAGCAAGGCATGCAAAACGTGCCGGTCGACCCTGTGATCATCAAGTCGGCCAAGCGCATCGACTAAACCCACAGGGCAAGCCTGGGCGGCGTCGGCGATCCCGCGCCGCCCACAGCAAAAAAGGAGAGCCCTGCCCGGGCTAGGTACCCCATGGTTTATCGCCGTTTCGAAAAACTGATCGACATCTTCCGCGACGCCCCGACTTCGGCCCCGCCGAACCGCGTCCTGCCCTTTTACACGTATTACCTGAAACAGGTCTGGCCCAGCTTCGCCGTGCTGCTGGTGGTCGGCCTGATCGGCGCGCTGATCGAAGTGGCGCTGTTCAGCTACCTGAGCCGCATCATCGACCTGACCCAGGCCACGCCCAACGCAGAGTTCTTCAAGCTCCACGGCCTCGAACTGGCCTGGATGGCGGTGGTCGCACTGGTTCTTCGGCCGATTTTTGTCGCCCTGCATGACTTGCTGGTTCACCAGACCCTGAGCCCCAGCATGACCAGCCTGATCCGCTGGCAAAACCACAGCTATGTGCTCAAGCAGAGCCTCAACTTCTTCCAGAACGATTTTGCCGGGCGTATCGCCCAACGCATCATGCAGACCGGCAACTCGCTGCGGGACTCGGCGGTGCAGGCCGTGGATGCGTTGTGGCACGTGCTGATCTACGCCGTCAGCTCGCTGGTGCTGTTCGCCGAAGCCGATTGGCGCCTGATGATCCCGCTGTTGATGTGGATCGCCGCCTACATCGGCGCGCTCTATTACTTCGTCCCCCGGGTCAAGGAACGCTCGGTGGTGTCCTCCGATGCCCGTTCAAAGCTCATGGGGCGGATCGTCGATGGCTACACCAACATCACCACCCTGAAGCTGTTCGCCCACACCAACTTCGAACAGCAATACGCTCGCGAAGCCATCGAAGAGCAGACTCAAAAAGCCCAGCTCGCCGGTCGCGTCGTGACCAGCATGGATGTGGTCATCACCAGCATGAACGGGCTGCTGATCGTCGGCACCACAGCCCTGGCGCTGTGGCTGTGGACCCAGTCGCTGATCAGCGTCGGCGCGATTGCACTGGCCACCGGACTGGTGATCCGCATCGTCAACATGTCCGGCTGGATCATGTGGGTGGTCACCGGCATTTTTGAGAATATCGGCATGGTCCAGGACGGTTTGCAGACCATCTCCCAGCCCGTCAGCGTCACCGACCGAGATCAGGCCAAGCCGTTGGCGGTGGCCCAGGGCGAAGTGCGTTTCGAGCAGGTGGATTTTCACTACGGCAAGAAAAGCGGCGTGATCAGCGACCTCAACCTGGTGATCAAGCCGGGCGAGAAAATCGGCCTGATCGGCCCGTCCGGCGCCGGCAAATCGACCTTGGTCAACCTGCTGCTGCGCCTTTATGACGTGCAGGGCGGGCGCATCCTCATCGACGGCCAGGACATCGCCCACGTCGGCCAGGAGAGCCTGCGCGCACGCATCGGCATGATCACCCAGGACACGTCGCTGCTGCACCGTTCGATTCGCGACAACCTGCTTTACGGCAAGCCCGACGCCACCGACGCGCAACTCTGGGAAGCGGTACACAAGGCCCGGGCCGATGAATTCATCCCGTTGCTCTCGGACGCTGAGGGCCGCACCGGTTTCGATGCCCACGTGGGCGAGCGCGGCGTGAAGCTCTCTGGCGGCCAGCGTCAGCGCATCGCTATTGCCCGGGTGCTGCTCAAGGACGCGCCAATCCTGATCATGGACGAAGCGACCTCCGCGCTGGACTCGGAAGTCGAGGCGGCCATCCAGGAAAGCCTCGAGACGCTGATGCAAGGCAAAACCGTGATCGCCATCGCCCACCGCCTCTCCACCATCGCCCGGATGGACCGGCTGGTGGTGCTGGAGAAGGGTCGCATCGCCGAGACCGGCAGCCATGCCGAGTTGCTGGCCCAGGGTGGGTTGTACGCGCGGCTGTGGCAGCATCAGACGGGTGGGTTCGTCGGGATCGACTGAACCCTGGTTATGCACAAAACCCCGTGGCGAGGGAGCTTGCTCCCGCTGGGTTGCGTAGCAGCCCCAAACTGTATCTGGCACTGCGATGTGTCAGATACACCGCAGGGGCCTGCTGCGCAGTCCAGCGGGAGCAAGCTCCCTCGCCACCAAGCCTCAGACATCCTCAGCACTGCCGATAAGGCAGTGCCGTTTTCGCTTCTTCGGCATACGCCATCACGCCCTCATGCTCGCGCGCAAGAAAATCCGCCACCGCCGCTTTCAAGCCCGGATGGCGAAGGTAGTGCCATGAACGGGTGATCACCGGTTCGAAGCCGCGAATCAACTTGTGCTCACCCTGGGCCCCGGCGTCAAAACGCTGCACGCCGTTGGCAATCGCGTAGTCCATGCCTTGATAGAAACACGTCTCGAAATGCAGCCGATCGAACTCTGCCAGGCAGCCCCAATAACGCCCATAAAAACTGTCGCCCGCCAACAGGCTGAACGCCATCGCCACCGGCCGTGAACCTTGCTTGGCCAGTACCACGCGAATGGCCTCGGGCATGCGTTCGGCCAGCAGGCTGAAAAAAGCACGGGTCAGATAAGGCGCCTGACGACGCACCGCGTAAGTGTTGGCGTAACAGGCGTAGACAAAATCCCACTGCGCCTCGTCCAATTGATGGCCTTCCAGCCATTCGAAATCAATGCCCTGCCCCGCCACCTGCTCGCGCTCCTTGCGCATCTGCTTGCGCTTGCGGGAACTGAGCGCGTCAAGGAAATCCTGAAAATCCCGATAGCCGCGATTCTGCCAGTGGTACTGGCAACCGATTCGCTGCAACCAGCCCTCCTGCCTGGCCAATGCCTCGTCGGTGAAGGCGTCGGTGAAGTTGATGTGGGCGCTGGATAGCCCTTCGATCTCCAGATAGCCCGGCAGGCTGCCCAGCAGTTCCAAGCCATCCTCAACACGCGCCGTCAGCAGTCGCGGGCCGCTCACCGGACTGAATGGCACCGCCGTCAGTAGCTTGGGGTAATAGTCGATGCCGGCCCGGGCACAAGCGTCGGCCCAGCCATGATCGAACACGTACTCACCGTAGGAATGCCATTTGCGATAGCAGGGCAAGGCCGCCAGCAGCCGCCCTTCTTCAAGGTGCAGCAGATGCTCGGGCTGCCACCCGGAATGCGAACCCAGGCTGGCGCTGTCTTCCAGGGCGGTGAGAAAAGCGTGGCGCAGGAAGGGTTGGTTGACGGGCACCAGCGCGTCCCACTCATGTGGCGCGATGGCGGACAGGCTGTCCAAGACGTGAAGCGGCATGCGGTTCCCCGATATCCAGACGACGGATTGGGCGAGTATCGCCGATCCGAATCGCAAGGGGATAAAAAAACCCCGCCAGAGGCGGGGTTCAAAGGAGCTGTAACGGATGAAAGTGCAGCGGTGTATCAGGTCAAAAGGGCTTAGAACACGTACTGGGCACGGACTACGAAACCGTCGCCATCATCATCGCCATTGGCGTTGGTGACTTTATCGGTCTTGGCCTTGACGTAGGCACCGGTGATTTTCACCGCTTCGTTGGCGTACCAGTTCACACCCAGGTTGTGCACCTTGGCTTCGGCATCGCCCACTTCGCGGGTCGCCGAGGCGGTGGTGATGTTGTCGTCTTCGACGGTCATGCTGTCGAAGCGGTAGAACACTTCCCAAGCGCCGATGGATTTGTTCTGAGGCTTGATGGCGTCGAATTTGCCGAGTTTATAGCCACGGGATTCACCGGTGAGGGTGTAGGCACCCTGGACGTAGAAGCCGTGACCTTTGAGGTCTTCGAAGGCGTCGCTGTCAGCCTTGGTCTTGCGGCTGATGTATTCACCCTGGATAGACGCTGGGCCCATGGCGAAAGCGGCTTCCAGACCGAAGGCGGTGTCGGTGTCGTAGGAACCGGCCGGCGAGTTGTTGGCGCCGCCCAGGACCGGACGGTTGCCGTTAGGGCCGGCGTCATTGCCGCCCAGGGTTTCAACGCCACGCATGCCCAGACGGGAGCGATAACGAGCGTCGAATGCGGTGTCCGAAACGTCACGCGAGGCCACGTTCAAACCGAAGTGCAGCACGTTGCCAGCTTCGTGCATCGGGGCGAACACGAAACGACCATTGGCTTGCTTGATGCTGTTGCCGTCGGTGTCGTCGGTGTCTTTGCTGAACACACCGGCCGAGACGTAGAACGAATCAGCGAAGACGCCGGATGCTTGCAGGCCCAGGCCGTTCTGGTGGCCGTTGGCCCAGTCGATCAGGTCGTAGGCGGCATTACGCTCAGGTGCGGTGACCCATTTGGAGCTGGTGGCTTTTTCCAGGCCGAAATCCGGGTCGAAACGGCCGACCTTGATCGAAACCGGCTTGAAGCCGTTGTAGGCCAAGGAAGCTTCGTCGAAGTAGCCGTTATCGGAATCGCCGCTGTTGTGGGAGAAATCGTAGTTGATGGTGTAGGCCCAGTCCGTGTACAGCACACCGGACAACTCCAGGAAGCCACGGCGGATGTAAGCGGCATCGGCCTTGTCACCGTTGTCGGTGTAGATGCCATCGAACTGGCTGTAGTCAGCCTGCAAACGACCGCCGAGCTTGAAGCTGAACTCTTTGTCAGTGGTAGCGACCTCCAGGCCGCCCTTGGTCTTGACCACGATATCGGCGCCGTCTGTGGTCACGGTGCCGGCGAAAGCCTGGGCGGTTACTGCCATTGCCAGAGCGCTGGCGGCAAAACCTGCGAAGTGCTTACGGATCATCGAAGAATTCCCCTAGTTGGTAGTCTATGCGTTAGAAAACACGCGGAACTGGGCCCGCTGGTGTTGGGAGGGGATCTTGGCGACGGGGTGTGTCAGGCAAGTTGCTATCACATAAAGATTTTATGACAGCGGAACTTTTTACTTCGAAAGGGAATAACAGAAATGCCACAAAAATGTGGGAGCGAGCCTGCTCGCGAAGGCGGTGGATCAGTCAGATTCAAGTTGACAGATCTTCCGCCTTCGCGAGCAGGCTCGCTCCCACAGGAGTTTTTTTACATTGAACGAGAGATCAACGCTTGCGCAGGATCACGCTGCCGATCGAATAGCCGGCGCCAAACGAGCTGAGCACCGCGACGGAGCCGCTGGGCAGGTCGTGCTGATACAGGTGGAACGAAATCACCGAGCCGGCGGAGCTGGTGTTGGCGTAGCGGTCGAGGATCACCGGGGCCTCCTCTTCGCTGGCTTCGCGTCCCAGCAACTTGCGCACGATCAGCTGGTTCATGCTCAGGTTGGCCTGATGCAGCCAGAATCGCTTCACTTCGCCGACGTTCAGCTGGTTTTCCTCCAAATGGGCGCCGATCAGTTCAGCCACCATCGGGCAGACGTCGCGGAACACCTTGCGTCCTTCCTGAACGAACAGTTTGTCCCGGGTGCCGATGCCCTCCTCCGCCGCGCGGTTGAGGAAGCCGAAGTTGTTGCGGATGTTGTTGGAAAACTTGGTGAGCAGCTTGGTGCTGACCACATCGAACTGATACGGCGACGTGGCCTGGTCCGCCCGCTCGATGATCACGGCGGTGGCCGCGTCGCCGAAGATGAAGTGGCTGTCGCGGTCACGGAAATTCAGGTGGCCTGTGCAGACTTCCGGGTTGACCATGAGGATCGCCCGAGCCTGGCCCAGTTGAACGCTGTTGGCGGCGGCCTGGATGCCGAACGTCGCCGAAGAACAGGCCACGTTCATGTCGAAACCGAAACCTTCGATGCCCAGGGCTTCCTGTACTTCGATGGCGATGGCCGGGTATGGACGCTGCAAGTTCGAACAGGCCACGATTACGCCGTCGATGTCGGCGGCGGTGCGACCGGCGCGCTCCAGGGCCTGCTTCGCCGCGCCGACGGCCATTTCGCAGAGCACCGACCACTCGTCATTGGAGCGCTCGGGCAGGCGCGGCGTCATGCGTTGTGGGTCGAGGATGCCGTCCTTGTCCATGACAAAGCGGCTCTTGATGCCGGAAGCCTTTTCGATGAACGCGGCGTTGGATTCGGTCAATGCTTGCACTTCGCCGCGCTCGATGGCCTCGGCGTTATCGGCGTTGAACTGCGCGACGTAAGTATTGAAGGATTGCACCAGCTCTTCGTTGGAGATGCTGTTGGCCGGGGTGTACAGGCCGGTGCCGCTGATGACGACGTTATGCATGGTCGTGTCTCTATTCTGTTCAGGCAGAAAGTATTGGCACCGACGTACCAACACGCAAAGGGACTTTTCCCATCCCGGGGAAGCAGCCCTGGCATCGCTTTATTCCGATCCGCCCGTGACCTTGAAGCGCAAAACCACGGGACCGGTATTTATAGGCGCGAAGTTTGCCATAAACGCTGGCTTTTGGCCCATGTTCCCTTTTACCAGACAAGAATCCACAGGGAATAGGTGGTGGTCTGTTCAACCCTCCACCAACCCCCACTGCTTACCCAGGCGCTTGTCGGAAATCGGCACCTTGGTCCCCAGCTGCTGGGCGAACAGCGACACGCGGAATTCCTCCAGCCACCAACGGTAGAGCTCCAGTTGCGGGTCGCGCTTGCCTTCCTGGGCGTGTTTGCTGGCGCGGGCCTGGTATTGAGCCCAGAGATTGGAGAGCTCGCCGCTCCAGACCCGGTCCTTCTGGACCTGGCTGCCCAGCTTCTCGAAACGTTGCTCGATTGCCTTGAGATAGCGCGGCAGTTCCTTGAGCCATTGATGCGGGGTTTCCCGCACGAAGCCTGGGTACACCAGGTGGCCGAGCTGTTGCTTGATGTCGTTCAGCGCCACGGCCTGGGCCAGGTCGATCTTGCCCTTGAAGCGTTTTTGCAGGCCGTGCCAGAGCTTGAGGATGTCCAGGGTCAGCTTCGCCAGGCGTTCGGCGTGCTCGGTCCAGCCGCCGCGCTTGCGTTCGGCCAGGGCCGCCAGCGCGGCACCGTCACGGGGCAGGCTCGGCTCGCCTTCGAGGATGCAGCTGTCGAGGCTCGCCAGCAGGATGTCTTCCACCAGAGCGTCGACGCGCCCCAATTCACGATAGAGCAGGCCCAACTCCGTCAATCCCGGCAGCTTGCCACGGAGGAATTTCGCCGTTTCGGCCAATTGCTGCATGAGCAAACGCTGCAAGGCACGACGGTGCTGGAACTCGGCTTCGGCCGGGGTCGGAAAGCGCCCTTCCTTGACCACGCCGCCCTCTTCCACCAACGCCGGGTACACCGTCATCGACAACCCGGCGATCTTCTGCTGGGTTTTCTCGGCCACCGGTGCGAAGACTTTCGCCTCCACCGGTTCCTGGCTCTTGGCTGTTTGCGGCACGGCCAAGGCGGCCTGGCTGGCCTCGGCAAAACGCGCCGTCAGCTCGGCCAGGTCGCGGCCTTCACCGAGGAACTTGCCCTGGCCATCGACGATTTCCAGGTTCATGCGCAAATGGCTTTCTACCTGCTGCGCCGCTTCCGCCCAGGCGTCATCGCTGACCCGCGCACCGGTCATGCGCAGCAATTCGCGCCCCAGGGATTGCGGCAACGAACCTTCGGCAAACGTGATGCGTTGCAACGCGGCCTTGACGAAGTCCGGCACCGGCACGAAGTTCTTGCGCAAGGCCTTGGGCAGGTTGCGCACCAACGCGATGCACTTGGCTTCGATCATCCCCGGCACCAGCCATTCCAGGCGCTCAGGTGGCAGCATCGGCAGCAGCGGCGCCGGTACACGCAACGTGACGCCGTCGCGGGGATGGTTGGGCTCGAAGTGATAGCTTAACGGCAACGTCAAGTCGCCGACGCGCAAGGTGTCGGGGTACTGGTTGGCCGTCACCTCGCTGGCCTCCCGGGCCAGCACGTCTTCTTCGCGCATGATCAACAGCTGCGGATCTTTCTGGCTGTTGATCCGATACCAGCTGTCAAACGTCGCGGTCTGATGAATTTCGGCAGGCAGGCGCGCGTCGTAGAAGGCGAACAGCGTTTCCTCGTCCGCGAGGATGTCGCGGCGACGGGCCTTGGCTTCGAGCTCGTCGAGTTGTTCAAGCAACCGCGTATTGGCGCTCAGGCACTTGGCCTTGGACTGGATCTCGCCACGCACCAGCGCCTCGTGGATGAACAATTCACGGGACACCACCGGGTCCACCGGCCCGTAGTGAACGGGCCGACGACCAACGACGATCAGCCCGAACAAGGTGATCTGCTCATAAGCCACCACTTGCCCGCGCTTCTTCTCCCAATGGGGCTCGAAGTGGTTTTTCTTGATCAGGTGCCCCGCCAGCGGTTCGATCCAGTCCGGCTCGATCTTCGCCACCATGCGCGCGTACAACTTGGTGGTTTCCACCAGTTCGGCGGTCATCAGCCACTGCGGACGCTTCTTGCCCAGGCCTGACGATGGATGGACCCAGAAGCGCCGCTGGCGAGCGCCGAGGTAATCGCCGTCTTCGGTTTTCTGGCCGATCTGGCTCAACAGCCCCGAGAGCACCGCCTTGTGCAGTTTCGGGTAATCGGCCGGCTCTTTGTTGAGGCTCAACTGCATGTCGCGGCAGATCAGGCTCAACTGGCGGTGGGAATCACGCCATTCGCGCAGGCGCAGGTAGTTGAGGAAGTTCTTGCGGCACCAGTTGCGCAGCGGGTTGGCGGTCAGGGCCTGGCGCTGTTCTTCGAAACCTCGCCACAGATTGACCAGCCCGGCGAAGTCCGAATCCACGTCCTTCCATTGGGCGTGAGCCTGGTCGGCGGCCTGTTGGCGCTCGGGCGGACGCTCGCGCGGATCCTGGATCGACATGGCGCTGGCGACAATCAGCACTTCCTGCAGGCTGCCCAGCTTCGCTGCTTCCAACAGCATGCGGCCCATGCGCGGATCCACCGGCAAACGCGCCAATTGCCGACCCAACGGCGTCAATTGGCTGTTTCGATCCACCGCCGACAATTCTTGCAGCAGGTTGAATCCGTCGCTGATGGCCTTGCCGTCCGGCGGCTCGATGAACGGGAAATCGGTGATCTCGCCGAGACGCAGGTGCAGCATCTGCAGGATCACCGCCGCCAGGTTGGTGCGCAGGATTTCCGGATCGGTGAATTCAGGGCGACTGATGAAATCCTCTTCGCTGTACAACCGCACGCAGATCCCCGGCTCGACCCGCCCGCAACGGCCTTTGCGCTGGTTGGCGCTGGCCTGGGATATGGCTTCGATGGGCAGGCGCTGGACCTTCGCGCGATAGCTGTAGCGGCTGATGCGCGCGGTGCCGCTGTCGATTACGTAGCGGATACCCGGCACGGTCAATGAGGTTTCGGCGACGTTGGTGGCCAGCACCACGCGACGGCCCGGGTGGGACTGGAAGATCCGTTGTTGTTCGGCCGGCGACAAGCGCGCGTACAGCGGCAGGATCTCGGTGTGCTTGAGTTGGGCCTTGCGCAGCATTTCCGCGGCGTCGCGAATCTCCCGCTCGCCCGGCAGGAACACCAGCACGTCGCCGGGGCTGCGCCGTTCGCTGCGCTCGTAGGCAGCGATTTCGTCGAGGGTGGCGAGAATCGCCTGGTCGACGGTCAAGTCATCCTCGACCCGGTTACCCTCCTCGTCTTGCTCAAGGGTCAGCGGGCGATACCAGGTTTCCACCGGGAAGGTGCGGCCCGAGACTTCGACGATGGGAGCGTCATCGAAGTGCTTGGAGAAACGCTCCAGGTCGATGGTCGCCGACGTAATGATGACTTTCAGATCGGGGCGACGCGGCAACAGGGTCTTGAGGTAGCCCAGCAGGAAGTCGATATTCAGGCTGCGCTCGTGGGCTTCGTCGACGATGATCGTGTCGTAGCGTTCGAGGTAGCGGTCGTTCTGGGTTTCCGCCAGCAGGATGCCATCGGTCATCAACTTGATGAGCGTGTTGGCGTCGCTCTGGTCCTCGAAACGCACCTGATAACCCACCAGCGCCCCCAGGGGGGTCGCCAGCTCTTCGGCGACACGGCTCGCCACGCTGCGGGCGGCGATGCGGCGTGGCTGGGTGTGGCCGATCAAACCCTGCTGGCCACGGCCGATCTCCAGGCAGATCTTCGGCAACTGGGTGGTTTTGCCCGAGCCGGTTTCGCCGGCGATGATCAGCACCTGATGCTTGAGCAGCGCCTCCTTGATCTCGTCGCGCTTGGCGGCGATCGGCAAGTTGTCGTCGTAGCGAATCGACGGCACGCTCGCCTTGCGCGCCAGCACCAGGTCGCACGACGCTTGCATCCGCGCTACCCACTGGGCCAGCTTGGCCTCGTCGGGCTTCTTGCGCAGCTCGAGCAACTGCCGCCGCAACCGGTGCCGGTCGGCGAGCATGGCGTGATCGAGGTTTTTCAGCAGTTTGTCGATAGCGGGGGTTTGGTCAGTCATCAGGTACGGAGGGTTCGTCGGTTTGAGCGAGGGGGCGATTGTCGCAGATTTGCGGCTATTGCGCCGAACACCAGAAGTGGCCTCACCACCGTCCCCTTGTGGAACGAGCTTGCTCGCGATAGCGGTGGATCAGCAATCGTTGATGTTAACTGGCACACCGTCATCGCGAGCAAGCTCGCTCCCACAGGTGGCTTTTGCTTGCCTGCTGGTTATTCGCTGTCCAGGTCTTTACGCCGATACGGGAACACATCAATCACCTTTCCCGCCCGGATCGCGTCCTGCAGGCCTTTCCAGTAGTCAGCGTTGTACAACTCGCCGTGCAACTGGTCGAACAGCTTGCGCTGCCCGGCGTCGGCGAACAGGAACGGCGGGAACTCTTCAGGGAAAACGTCCAGCGGGCCGATGGAATACCAGGGCTCGGACGCCATCTCATCTTCCGGCGTACGCGGCTGGGGGATATGGCGGAAGTTGGCCTCGGTGAGAAAGCAGATCTCATCGTAGTCGTAGAACACCACGCGGCCATGGCGGGTTACGCCGAAGTTCTTGAGCAGCATGTCGCCGGGGAAGATATTGGCGGCCGCCAGTTGCTTGATCGCCAGGCCATAATCTTCCAGCGCCTCGCGCACCTGAGCTTCGTTGGCGTTTTCCAGGTAGAGGTTCAGAGGCGTCATCCGGCGTTCGGTCCAGCAGTGGCGGATCAACACCGTGTCGCCCTCCACCGACACCGTGGACGGCGCCACATCCAGCAGTTCTTCCAGGCAGGCCGGCTCGAATTTGCTCAGGGGGAAGCGGAAGTCGGCGAACTCCTGGGTGTCGGCCATGCGCCCGACCCGGTCAACGCTTTTCACCAATCGGTATTTCTCGATGACCGTGGCCCGGTCGACGTTCTTCGACGGCGAGAAACGGTCCTTGATGATCTTGAACACGGTGTTGAAGCCCGGCAGGGTGAACACGCTCATGACCATGCCGCGCACGCCAGGCGCCATGATGAACTGGTCATCGGTGTTCGCCAGATGGTTGATCAGCGCCCGGTAGAACTCCGACTTGCCGTGCTTGTAGAAACCAATCGAAGTGTACAGCTCGGCAATGTGCTTGCCCGGCAGGATGCGCTTGAGAAAGCCAATGAATTCCGCCGGCACCGGCACGTCCACCATGAAATACGAACGGGTGAACGAGAAGATGATCGACACCTGCGCCTCGTCGGTGATCAGCGCGTCGATCTGGATACCCCGGCCTTCGCGGTGCAGCAACGGGATCACCAGGGGCCACTGATCGTCACGGGTGTAGATGCGGCCCACCAGGTAGGCACCCTTGTTGCGATAGAGCACCGAGGAAAACAGTTCGACCGTCAGTTCCGGGTCCTTGCAGACCCAATCCGGCAGGTTTTCGCGTAGCTGGCTTTCGAGACGTCGCAGGTCGCCGGGCAGGTCGGCGTACTCTTCACTGAAGCGATAATCGGCGAAGATCGCCGCGAGCATTTTGTCCAGTTGCCCTTCGGGTTTATAGGTGCGGGTCTGTGCCGCGCGAGCACGACGCAGGCTCGGCCGGGTCGTGTGGATGAACATGGTGCCGTCGCTGATCAGATCATGGCTGAACAGGCCGCAGAAGATCGAGTTGTACCAGGTCTCCGACAATTCATCGTCGAAGCGCAGGTCGATCAGGCTGATATAGGCGCTCTTCACCAATGGCCAGCAACCGACGTCCATCAAGGCCTCGGCGCTAAAGGCCTGGCGCAACCGGGCGACGGTTTCGAAGACTTTTTCTTCATACAGATTGATGCGCGCCGCTGAGGCCGCCTGCGCCTCCAACCATTGCGCCTGCTCGAACCGGGCGCGAGCGCCGTCGGTGATCTGCCGGAAATGCTCACGATAATCGTCGAAACCGTCGAGGATCGAACGGGCGATATCGGTCGCGGGCCATGGCTGCGGCATAGGGTAAACCTCGGCGGGTCATGCTTGTTATTGGCGACTGAGCTTAGAGGCCAATCCCTGGGCAACGCAACCATTGCCATCGGTGTTTAGCGGGGTGACACTTGCGACCCGATCAAGGAAGGATGCACCCGTGAACCTCGTCGATATCCTGCGCTTGCTGTCACTGGCCGCCATCTGGGGCGCGAGCTTCTTGTTCATGCGCATTATCGCTCCGGTCATCGGCACGATTCCCACGGCTTTCTTTCGCGTCTCCATTGCCTTCGTCGGCCTGCTGGTCATTCTTGCGCTGATGCGTGTCGACTGGAATTTTCGCGGCAAGCTAAAAGCCGTGATGGTTTTGGGCTTGATCAATTCCGGCATTCCCGCAACGTTCTACTCCCTGGCGGCCCAAGTGTTGCCGGCGGGCTACTCGGCGATCTTCAACGCGACGACGCCGCTGATGGGCGTGCTGATCGGTGGATTGTTTTTCCGTGAGCCACTCACGGCGGCCAAGGTCAGCGGGGTTTTTCTCGGCCTGATGGGCGTCGCGATCCTCACCCGCGCAGGTCCGGTGGCGTTCGACCAGCAACTGTTGATGGGCGCCCTCGCCTGCCTGCTCGCCACGACCTGCTATGGCTTTGCCGGTTTTCTGACCCGGCGCTGGCTCGATCATCAAGGCGGGCTGGACAGCCGCTTGTCCGCCCTTGGCAGCATGTTCGGCGCCACGATCTTCCTGTTGCCGCTGTTTGGCTACAGTGTCATCACCCAACCACCGGCCAGCTGGGGCGGCTGGAGCGTATGGCTGTCGCTGCTGGGCCTGGGCCTGGTGTGTACGGCGCTGGCGTACATTCTTTATTTCCGCTTGCTCAGCTCCATTGGCCCA
Organism: Pseudomonas sp. R4-84; assembly: GCF_054130985.1. Lineage (NCBI taxonomy): Bacteria > Pseudomonadati > Pseudomonadota > Gammaproteobacteria > Pseudomonadales > Pseudomonadaceae > Pseudomonas > Pseudomonas sp. R4-84. The sequence continues at coordinate 1,503,212 of NZ_CP096390.1, read as the reverse complement.
GTCAAATCCATGACAACGACCTTTCTGATCCCGCCGTTCGGCGTGCTGTGGGGCGCATTGCTGCTGGATGAGCCACTGGGCATGGCCCATGTGTATGGCGGGGTGTTGATTGCGGCGGCGTTGTGGTTGGTGTTGAAGCCTGGGGTGGTCAAGCCGGTTGGAGCGTCTGCCCGGTAATTCATCGGTGTAGCGGAGTAGGCCATCGCGAGCAGCCCGCTCCCACAGGGTTATGCGCAGCCTTTTGTGGGAGCGAGCTTGCTCGCGATAGCGGTGGAACTGCCAGCGATCAGCTAGCGACTTTTACGAAACACAAACACCAAACCCACGATGATCAACCCCATCCCCAGCAAGCTCAACAACGCCAACCGGTTGCCGAACACCAGGTAGTCCATGATCGCCGTCACCGCCGGCACCAGGTAGAACAGGCTGGTGACGTTGACCAGGTTGCCCCGGGCAATCAGCCGGTACAGCAGCAACGTCGCCAACACCGACACCACCAGCCCCATCCACAACACCGGCACGATGAAACCCGCGCTGCGCTCGAAGTGGAAGGGTTGGAACGGCACGAACACCGAGCACAACACCAGCCCGGCCAGGTACTGCACCGGCAGCGTGCCCAGTGGGTTGTCGGTGATGCGCTTCTGCATGATGGAGCCCGCCGTCATGCTCACCAGCGCCAGCAACCCGCACAGCATGCCCGCCAGGGACATACCGGCCAGGCCAATGCCTTGGTAAACCACCATCACCAACCCCACCAGCCCCAGCGCCAGGCCGAACATGCGCTGCCATGAACGCTGACGCTCCATGAGCACCACGGTAAGGATCGGCTGCACGCCCATGAGCGTCGCCATTACTCCAGGGGTGACGTTCAGTTGCAGCGCCAGCAGATAGAAGATCTGATAGGCGCCCAACAGCACCAGTCCCGTCGCCGCCGCGTACAGCATCGGCTTGCCGGTGCCGGGCAGCTTGAACTTCAACATGGGAATCAACAGCACCAATGCGCACAACGCGATGGCGAAGCGGATCAGCAGGAAGGCGAAAGGTGACGCGTGGGCCAGGCCCAATTTGGAGAAGATCGCCCCGCTGCTCCACAACAGAACGAACAGGCTCGTCGAAGCCGTCGCCAATAAGGCGTTTTTGGAAAAGGAAAACATGAAAACCACCTGTAGTCAGGCAAAAAGCCAACTCAGCCGAAGCTGAAATCCAGTCGTTTTTTCAGGCGGGCGCAGGGAACGGCAACCGTTGCCGATCAGCCCTGAACGCCAACACCCGGCGGTGATACGCAGGCGTATACCGGTGAGCGACTGACAGGTGGAGGGTATTGACCGATCTGCTCAGGCGACCTTTTCCCGCACGGCACGACGCCAGCGTTGAACGCTGGGACCACGACCGCGGTGACTGGGAATGAAGGCATGAGCCGATCTCTTGGAGGGTGGGTTCGAAAACCGAGCGCTGACTATAACCAGCGCTCGACATGTAACGCAATGTTTAAACAAACAACCAGTAGCCGAGCGCCGTCAGCACAGCCACGGCCAGCACCGGACGCATCACCCGATACGCCTTGGGGTGCTTGCGCTTGAATTGCTTGACCCTACCGCTGATGCCGTCACTGAACGACTTGCTCCAGGCGTAGGCCCGGTTGATACCGCCGACGCGTTCGTCGTCGAGGTTCTGCGGCGCGGTAGCGCGGCCAAGGAATGCACTGATAGCGCGATTGAGACGAGTCATCAGCGGGTTTTTAAGTGGACGCTCGACATCGCAGAACAGGATAACGCGGGTCTGCGGCGTTTCGTTCTTGACCCAGTGCACGTAGGTTTCGTCGAACATGACGTCTTCACCGTCGCGCCAGGCGTAGATTTGTCCGTCTACGAAGATCCGGCAATCATCGGAGTTGGGCGTGGACAACCCGAGGTGATAGCGCAGGGACCCAGCGAACGGATCGCGATGGGGGTTCAGGTGACTGTCGCCCGGCAGCAGGGCAAACATCGCGCCCCGAACGTTGGGAATTCGATTGACCAGCTCAACGGTCCTTGGGCAGAGCTGCTTCGCCGAGGGCAGCGGCTTGTCATACCACTTGAGATAGAAGCGCTTCCAGCCCTTCTTGAAGAAAGAGCCGAAGCCGGCATCGTTGTTCTTCTCGGCGGCGCGAATATAACCCTCGTCGAACAGGCGCATGGCTTCGTCGCGGATCACTTGCCAGTTCTCCTTGAGCACATCAAGCTCTGGGAACTGGCTGCGATCCAGATAAGGTTTGGACGGCACGCTGGAGAACAAGTACATCAGGGCGTTATAGGGCGCGAAGAATGCCGAGTGGTTGACGAACTGGCGCAGGACAGGCAAACGCGCCTTGCCACGTAAATGCACGTAAAGCGTGCTGCCCAAAAACAGCAGCAATACCGAAGCCTTCGCGACAAACGAAACGGTCATTTCTTTTTCAACTCCTTGTTTAAATGCAACTTGCGCTACGCCATCTGCCCGACGCGGCGGCCGGCCATGTTAAATATCCCTGTCCAGGTTAAACATCGCCGGAGGCGACATTCACTGTTGAGAGGAATGCAACAAAGCCCTTGTTACCATGCGTCGCCTGAACCTTGGCTGACGCACTCTCAAACGTGACTCCTTTTCGTGGCGAGGGAGCTTGCTCCCGCTCGACTGCGCAGCAGTCGCCTCCAATCGCAAGGATCGCCGGGGCGCGCTTCGCACGCCAGCGGGAGCAAGCTCCCTCGCCACATGGATCAAGTTTCCCCTCCACAGAAAGCTATTTCGCCATTGCACAGAGGTTTACTGCTGGGTCTCCTGCTCGGTAAACAAGTCACTGAACAACATGCTCGACAGGTATCGTTCGCCCGAATCCGGCAGGATTACCACGATGGTCTTGCCCTGCATTTCCGGCTTTTCCGCCAGGCGTGCCGCCACGGCCATCGCCGCGCCGCAAGAGATGCCGCAGAGAATTCCCTCTTCCTGCATCAAGCGCAGGGCCATGGCCTTGGACTCGTCATCGGTCACCCGCTCCACCTGATCGACGATCGACAGATCGAGGTTCTTCGGCACGAAACCCGCGCCGATACCCTGGATCTTGTGGGGGCTGGGCTTGATTTCCTGCCCCGCCATCACCTGGGTGATCACCGGGGAAGCCTCGGGCTCTACCGCCACCGACAGGATCGGTTTGCCGCACGTATTCTTGATATACCGCGAGACACCGGTAATGGTTCCGCCCGTCCCGACGCCCGCGACCAGAACGTCCACCGCGCCATCGGTGTCGTTCCAGATTTCCGGGCCGGTGGTTTTCTCGTGGATCGCCGGGTTGGCCGGATTTTCGAACTGCTGCGGCATGAAGTATTTCGAGGGGTCGCTGGCCATGATCTCGGCGGCTTTCTCGATGGCACCTTTCATGCCCTTGGCCGGCTCGGTGAGCACCAGTTCCGCCCCCAGGGCCTTGAGCACCTTGCGCCGCTCGATGCTCATGGACGCCGGCATGGTCAGCATCAATTTATAGCCACGGGCGGCGGCCACGAATGCCAGGCCAATGCCGGTGTTGCCCGAAGTCGGTTCGACGATGGTCATGCCAGGCTTGAGTTTGCCGGAGCTTTCAGCGTCCCAGATCATGTTCGCGCCTATCCGGCACTTGACCGAATACCCCGGGTTGCGCCCTTCGATCTTGGCCAGGATGGTCACGCCGCGCGGGGCGATGCGATTGATCTGCACCAGTGGCGTATTGCCAATGGAATGGGCGTTGTCAGCGTATATACGACTCATGACCGGGTCCTTAAATGCAGAGGGAATTTAGCGCTTAAAGGTAAGCCTGTTGCCCAAAGGCGTCCAGTTGCACCGAACGTTCCCGTTGTTACAAGAGTCAATGGCTTTAACAACGGAGACTACTGTCATGAAGCGTCGATACAGCTGGCCACTGTGGGCCTTCGTCGCCATCGTTGCGCTGTTGGTGGCCCTGCATTTCGCATTGCCTTACCTGGTGCGCAACTACCTCAACGACAAACTGGCGGACATGGGTGATTACCGCGGCCAGGTCGTCGATGTCGACCTGGCCCTCTGGCGTGGAGCCTACCGGATCAATGGCTTGAAGATCGTCAAGGTCGACGGCAAGGTGCCGGTGCCATTCGTCGATGCTCCGGTGGTCGACCTGTCCGTGAGCTGGCACTCGCTGTGGTATGACCATGCGGTGGTGGCCGAAGTGGAATTTGCCCGTCCCGAAGTCAACTTCGTCGACGGCGGGGCCGACCGGCAGAACTCCCAGACCGGCCAGGGCACCAACTGGCGCGAGCAGTTGAGCAAACTGCTGCCTATCACCTTCAACGAAGTGCGCCTGCGGGATGGCAAGGTCACCTTTCGCAATTTCAACTCCAAGCCACCTGTCAACCTGCGGGCCACAGAGGTCAACGCCAGCTTCTATAACCTGACCAACGTGGTCGACACCGAAGGCAAGCGCGACGCCCGGTTCGAGGGCAAGGCCCTGGTGGCCGAACACGCGCCCCTGGAGGTGCAAGCGACCTTCGATCCCTTGAGCAATTTCGAGGACTTCGACTTCCGTCTGCGGGCCAGAAACATCGAGTTGAAACGCCTGAACGACTTTGCCGCGGCCTATGGGAAATTCGACTTCAATGCCGGTCACGGCGATCTGGTGGTCGAAGCCGAAGCTGACAATGCTCGGCTCAGCGGCTACATCAAGCCGCTGCTTCGCGACGTCGACGTGTTCGATTGGCAGCAGGACGTGGAGAACGAGAAAAAGAACATCTTCCGCTCGGTCTGGGAAGCCTTGGTCGGCACGGGCGAAACGGCCCTGAAAAATCAGAGCAAGAACCAGTTCGCCACGCGGGTGGAGCTGAGTGGCAACGTGCATCAGCAGAACATCAGTGCCTTCGAAGCCTTCCTGCAGATCCTGCGCAACGGTTTCGTACAGGCCTTCAATGCCCGGTACGAGCAACCGCCGCCTTCCAAAGATTAGATCTTGCGTTATTGGTGGCGAGGGGATACATCCCCGCCAGGGTGCGAAGCGGCCCCAAACCAGGCAACTCGGTGTGCAAGGTAAAACGGGTTCACTGCCTTAGGGCTGCTGCACAGCCCAGCGGAGCGGTGCGACGTTTCGCTTAATCCCCTAGGCCCAAGACTGAGTCAACATGTGACGCTCCATTCAGAGACTGAATACAGCGTCTGCGTTCACAGTCGGCGGGGCCTCGCGGTATAGTCGGGCACGACATTTATTTCGCGCGCCCCGCCTCGCCGGGCCGGCGACACGTTCGAGGAATTGCAGATGAAGTTCGAAGGCACCAGCGCCTACGTGGCCACCGATGACCTGAAACTGGCCGTCAACGCCGCCATCACCCTGGAGCGGCCGCTGTTGGTCAAGGGCGAACCGGGCACTGGCAAGACCATGCTCGCCGAACAACTGGCGGAGTCCTTCGGCGCGCGCCTGATCACCTGGCACATCAAGTCCACCACCAAGGCCCACCAGGGCCTGTACGAGTACGATGCGGTCAGCCGCCTGCGGGACTCGCAGTTGGGCGTGGACAAGGTCCACGACGTGCGCAATTACTTGAAGAAGGGCAAGCTCTGGGAAGCCTTCGAGTCCGAAGAACGGGTGATCCTGCTGATCGACGAGATCGACAAGGCCGACATCGAGTTCCCCAACGACCTGCTGCAAGAGCTCGACAAGATGGAGTTCTACGTCTACGAGACCGACGAAACCATCAAGGCCAAGCAGCGCCCGATCATCATCATTACCTCCAACAACGAAAAGGAACTGCCGGACGCCTTCCTGCGTCGCTGCTTCTTCCACTACATCGCATTTCCCGACCGCGCCACCCTGCAGAAAATCGTCGACGTGCATTACCCGGATATCAAGAAGGACCTGGTCAGCGAAGCGCTGGACGTGTTTTTTGATGTGCGCAAAGTCCCGGGCCTGAAGAAAAAGCCTTCCACCTCCGAGTTGGTGGATTGGCTCAAGCTGCTGATGGCCGACAACATTGGCGAAGCGGTGCTGCGCGAGCGTGATCCGACCAAGGCCATTCCGCCGCTGGCCGGCGCCTTGGTCAAGAACGAACAGGACGTGCAATTGCTTGAGCGCCTGGCGTTCATGAGCCGTCGCGGCACTCGCTGATCCTCTTCGTCCAACAAGAGCGAGGGCGATTGCCATGCTGCTTAACCTGTTCAATGAGATGCGCGCCGCCAAGGTGCCCGTGTCGGTGCGAGAACTGCTGGACCTGATCAACGCGCTGAAACAGCGGGTGATTTTTGCCGACATGGATGAGTTCTATTACCTGTCCCGGGCCATCCTGGTGAAGGACGAGCGGCATTTCGACAAGTTCGACCGGGCGTTCGCCGCGTACTTCAATGGCCTGGAGAAACTCGACGATCACCTCCAGGCGCTGATTCCCGAAGACTGGCTGCGCAAGGAATTCGAACGCTCGTTGACCGACGAGGAACGGGCGCAGATCCAATCCCTGGGCGGCCTGGACAAGCTGATTGAAGAATTCAAGAAGCGCCTGGAAGAACAAAAGGAACGCCATGCCGGCGGCAACAAGTGGATCGGCACTGGCGGCACCAGCCCGTTCGGTTCCGGCGGCTTCAACCCCGAAGGCATTCGCGTCGGCGACGCCGGCAAGCGCCAGGGCAAGGCCGTCAAGGTCTGGGACCAGCGCGAATACAAGAACCTCGACGACCAGGTCGAACTGGGCACCCGCAACATCAAGATCGCCCTGCGCCGCCTGCGCAAGTTTGCCCGTCAGGGCGCGGCGGATGAGCTGGACATCGATGGCACCATCGACCACACCGCCCGGGATGCCGGCCTGCTGAATATCCAGATGCGCCCGGAGCGACGCAACACCGTCAAGCTCCTGTTGCTGTTCGATATCGGCGGTTCGATGGACGCCCACGTGAAGATCTGCGAAGAGTTGTTCTCGGCCTGCAAGACCGAGTTCAAGCACCTGGAATACTTCTACTTCCATAACTTTGTGTATGAATCGGTATGGAAGAACAACCTGCGCCGTACCTCGGAGCGCACGTCGACTCAGGATTTGTTGCACAAGTATGGCGCCGACTACAAAGTGATCTTCATCGGCGACGCCGCCATGGCGCCCTATGAAATCACTCAGGCCGGCGGCAGCGTCGAGCACTGGAACGAAGAAGCCGGTTACGTGTGGATGCAGCGCTTCATGGAGAAGTACAAGAAACTCATCTGGATCAATCCCTACCCCAAAGACACCTGGGGTTATACCGCCTCGACCAACATCGTGCGCGAGCTGGTGGAAGACCGGATGTATCCGCTGACCTTGCGGGGGCTGGAGGAAGGGATGCGGTTTCTTTCCAAGTAAAGTTCTTTGGTGCCTTTCAGGGCCTCATCGCGAGCAGGCTCGCTCCCACAGGGGTCTTGTATACGACGAAGATCCAGTGTGGGAGCGAGCCTGCTCCGGGCGGCGATCCGACGATGCTTTTTAGCGATTTAATAGCCCCTGCAAACACTCAACCTGCTGCCGATGCGCAACTTCCTGCACCACCGGACGCAACCGCACCTGAGTTCCCGGCAGGCATTGCGCCAACCGCGCCAGGGACAGCGGCGTCAACGCACCCAGGCGTGGGTAACCGCCGATGGTTTGCCGATCATTGAGCAACACGATCGGCTGGCCGTCCGGCGGTACCTGCACGGCACCGAGGGGAATGCCCTCCGAGATCATCGCCGGCCCCTGATACTCCAGCGCAGTCCCCAGCAAACGCATGCCCATGCGGTCGGCGCGACTGTCCAGCCTCCACGGGCTGTTGAACGCATCGAACAGGCTCCGTCCGCTGAACTCGCCATTCTGCGCACCCAGGATCAGATCCAGCGGCTGCACCTGCTGGAAATCCGGAATCCGCGTATGCGGCATGGGCCGAGGCGTCGCCGAGCCTGAATAGCTCAAGCGCGCCCCACGATCCAGGGCCCGCCCTCGCCCATCCAGGCCACCGAGTTCTTCGCGCACGACGGTCGAACGGCTGCCCAGGACTTGCGGTGCATCGAACCCGCCAGGCGCCGCCAGGTAGGCCCGGGCACCGAGCACGGGCTGGGTCAGCGCCAGCACCTGGCCCCTGCGCAAGCTGAAAAAGCGCCACGACGCCACGCCCTGGCCGTCTATCCGCGCACCCAGGTCCGCTCCGGCCAGGGCCAGCACACAATCCTCTTCAGCCACCACCGTGAAGCCGCCGAGGGTAACCTCCACCACCGCCGCGTCGAGATCATTGCCGAGCATCCAGTTGGCCCACGCCATCGACAACCAATCCGCCGCGCCGCCCTGGGTCACGCCCAAGTGCCTCACGCCGAAGCGGCCGGTGTCCTGCAACAGGCACAGCGGCGTGCTGGCCTCGATCAACAACCGACTCATGCCTGGGCCTCCAACGGTGTGTCGTCGCCACCCAGGGCGATGAATTCGGCGTGGTCCACGGCAGCGAAACGCACCGTGTCCCCCGGCTGCATCAGGCTGTAGCCGTCGCGCTCACGATCAAACAGCTTGGCCGGGGTGCGCCCGATCAGGTTCCAGCCGCCGGGCGACACCGCCGGATACGCTGCGGTCTGCCGTTCGGCAATGCCGACACTGCCCGCCGCGACCCGTTTGCGCGGCGTGTCGAGGCGCGGGGCGGCCAGTGCTTCGTCCACCAGCCCCATGAAGGCGAACCCCGGTGCGAAGCCCAGGGCAAATACCTGGTATTCGCGCTCGCTGTGGCGCCGGATCACCTGCTCCACCGTCAGCCCACTGCGACTCGCCAGCAGGCCCAACTCCGGCCCGACGGTAGCGTCGTACCACACCGGCAGCACGTGGCATTGACCGGCGGATCGGGCGTCCGGTGAAAGGTTATGCAATGCCTCGTCGATCAATTCGCGGGCCTGGACCGGGTTCAGGACGAGCAAATCGTAATGGACCATCAACGTGGTATAGGACGGCACCAGGTCGATCAAACGCTCGGCAAACACCGCTCGCAGGCGCTCGCTGGCGGCCAGCATCCAAGGCATGTTGGCCTCTGCGATTTCGTCGAACAGGCGCACCATCAGGCAGTCCACCGCCACCACTTCCAAGCGTGGTTTCATGGCGCGCTCTGCCGGTCCAGGGCTTCACGGATGCGTTGCACAGCGGCTACCGAACTGGCGTTGTCGCCATGTACGCACAACGTAGTGGCGTGCAGGTTCAGGGCGCTGCCATCGCTGGCCGTCAACGGATCGCCGCGAGCAATTGTCAGGGCCTGCGCGATGATGACCTCGGGGTCGTGATGCACCGCGCCCGGCGTTTGCCGCGAAACCAGGCGGCCGGCACTGTCATAAGCACGATCGGCGAAGGCTTCGAACCACAGCGTCAGGCCATACTCATCGCCCAGGGCCTGGGCGGCGCTGTTGTCCCGGGTCGCCATGAGCATCAACGGCAACCCGCGATCATAAGCGGCAACGGCCTGGATGACGGCGCGCAGTTGCGCCGGGTTGGCCATCATGTCGTTGTACATCGCCCCATGGGGCTTGACGTAGCTGACGCGCCCACCCTGGGCGCGGCAGATGCCGTCCAGCGCGCCGATCTGATAATGCAGCAAGTCCTGCAGTTCCTGGGGGCCATAAGCCATGGAACGCCGGCCGAAGCCCGCCAGGTCCTGATAGGCCGGGTGGGCGCCTATGCGCACGCCGTGGCTCAGGGCCAGGCCGACGGTCTTGCGCATGATGCTCGGGTCGCCTGCATGGAAACCGCAGGCGATGTTGGCGCAATCGATGAAGGGCATCACCTCGGCATCCAGACCCATGGTCCAACTGCCGAAACTTTCGCCTATGTCGCAATTCAATAGCAGGCGGTTCACGGTGAACGCTCCTGTAAGTTCTTTCTTTTAAGCCTGTGGGACTTCGTCCCCCAGGGTATCAGTTACTCGGCTTCCAGCTGCTTGCCTTGGGTTTCCGGCAGGCTCAGGGCCGCCAGGATCACCACGCCGTAGGACACTGCCGCGAACGCACCGATGCCAACACTCAACGGCACCTTCTGGCTCAGGATACCGATCAACAGCGGGAACAAGGCTGCCACCGCCCTGCCGATGTTGTAGCAGAAACCCTGGCCAGAACCCCGGATGCGCGTGGGAAACAGCTCGGTGAGAAACGAGCCCATGCCACTGAACATACCCGATGCGAAAAAGCCCAGGGGAAAGCCCAGCCAGAGCATCACGTTATTGCTCACCGGCACCTGGGTGTACAGCAAGACGATGGTGAACGAGCCTACGGCATACAGGACGAAATTCTTCTTTCGTCCCAGGATGTCCGACAGGTACGCACTGATGACGTAACCCACGTAGGAGCCGACGATCACCATGGCCAAGTAGCCACCGGTGCCCAGGACGCTCAGGCCACGTTCGTTCTTGAGAAAAGTCGGCAGCCAGGACGTGATCGCGTAGTAACCACCCAGCGCGCCGGTGGTCAGCAACGAGGCGCGTATCGTGGTGAAGAGAATGCCGGGGGCGAAAATCTCGTAGAACTTCGCTGGGTTTTCCGGCGTCAGGCGGGCCTTGGTCTGGTTATAGACTTCCGGATCCTTGACCAACCGGCGGACGAAAATCACGAACACGGCGGGCACGATGCCGAGAATGAACAATGCGCGCCAGGCGTCTTCCGGCGGCAGCACCGAAAACAACAGCGCATACAGGATCGCCGTCATGCCCCAACCCAGCGCCCAGCCCGATTGCACCATGCCCACCGCTTTACCGCGGTCCTTGGCGCGAATGACTTCGCCCATCAACACCGCGCCGGCGGTCCACTCGCCGCCGAAACCGAAGCCCATCAGCGTGCGGGCGATCAACAGTTGTTCGTAGTTCTGGGCAAAGCCGCACAGAAAAGTGAAGAATGCGAACCACAGCACCGTCAATTGCAGGGTACGGACCCGGCCGATGCGGTCAGAGAGAATGCCCGCCACCCAGCCGCCAATGGCGGAGGCGATCAAGGTGCTGGTGTGGATCAGGCCTGCCTGCCCGGTGGTGATGCCCCACATCGCGATCAGGGTCGGCACCACGAAACTGAGCATTTGCGTGTCCATGCCGTCCAGGGCGTAACCGATCTTGCAGCTCCAGAAGGTGCGCCGTTCCTGCTGGTTGATGTTGCGATACCAATCGAACGGGCCGGACCGGGCCTGGGGTTGGGGGACGCCGAGCGTGTCGGGTGCACTCATGGTGGTTCTCCACGGTTTTATTGTTGTGAGTCTCGACGATGCTGGCGCGGAGACCGTTGCCCCGATTCTTGAGCGCGCAGCCAATCCCGTCCAACGAATAAAACCTTGGCCGGGTCATAAGAAAAATTTGATTGGGTGGGCAAGATTGCCGGAAAACTTGGAGGACACCGTTGTGGCGAGGGGATTTATCCCCGCTGGGTCGCGAAGCGGCCCCCAACAAGGCCAAACAGGATTATCTAATTGACTGCAATGGGGGCTGCTTTGCAGCCCAGCGGGGATAAATCCCCTCGCCACTAGAGCCCGCGCAGGTCACGCTCTTCGATCGGCCGGCTCTGGCGCAAGCGCTTGCCACCCAGCACCACCCAGTCGATCAGGCGGAACAGGCATTCCAGGCCGAACGACAGCAACATCGCGCCGCTGATGCCCCAGATCATCGCCTCGGGGGTCAGCAGGATCTGGTAGCTGTAGCCGTTCCATGTTTCCTTGCGGATGTCCGGATCGGCGGCCAGCGCCACTTGCAGCAGGCGGATGTACCACGGGCCTTGCATCGCCTGGAATTGCTTGTCTAGGGCCTGCTGGCGCACGAGCAAGGTGTTCAGGCTGTCGGCATCGCTGCGAAAGATCGGGTCTTCGCTGGCCCGGTAATGGGCCACGAGGGCCTGCATGTCGCCTTTGAAGAATTGATTGGCGGTGCCCTGGAAACCTTGCAGGCCAGTCTGCGCCTCGATCAGGTGAGCCTCGACCCGCTTGGCGTAGTCATTGATGAACCCCGGAACCTGGACCCCCACCAACAGGCCCACCGCGAACAACACCAGCCGTAGATAACTGAGCAACATAACGTGACGTCCTTATTCGGTCCGGCCGTGGCTGACGCATTCGCCGCGCCGCCACAGGCTCCATTGGCCCGGCTCGTAGCGGGTCCAGGTTTCGTTTTCGGTCAAGGGTTCGGTAGCGATCACCGTGACCACGTCGTTGGGGGTGGTTTCCGCCTGGAAATCGACAATCACGTCCACGTCCTTGAGCCGCGCCGGGCCGAACGGCGCGCGACGGGTTATCTGCGCCAGTTTGGTCGAGCAATAGCAGAACAGCCAGTCGCCATCGCTGAGCAAGCAGTTGAACACGCCTTTGCTGCGGTATTCGGTGCAGGCCTCGATCAACGACGGCAGCAACTGTTCCACGTCCACTGGCTCGGGAAACGCCTGGCGCACGCGGTTAAGCAGGTCGCAGAACGCCGCTTCGCTGTCGGTATCACCCACCGGACGGTAGAAGCTTGCGCCCGGCTGGAAATCAGCGAGCTGGCCGTTGTGGGCGAAACACCAGTTGCGTCCCCATAACTCCCGCACGAACGGGTGCGTATTGGACAGGCAGACCTTGCCGACGTTGGCCTGGCGGATATGCCCGATCACCACTTCGCTCTTGATCGGATAACGCTGCACCAGGTTCGCCACTTCAGACTCGCTGCTCGCGGCCGGGTCCTGGAACAGGCGCAGGCCACGGCCCTCGTAAAAGGCGATGCCCCAGCCGTCGCGGTGCGGCCCGGTCTTGCCGCCGCGCTGCATCAGCCCAGTGAAGCTGAACACGATGTCGGTCGGCACATTCGCGCTCATGCCCAATAACTCACACATGCTCGAACCCTCGTTTGAATGGGCGGCCCGATTACAGGCGCGGTTCGATACGCGAACGCTGGGGGTTGCTCGGCACGGGTGGGCGACCGTAACGGTCGTCACCGGCCACGCCGAACGGCGGCTCGTCGTCAGGCTCGGCAGCGGCGGCGGCTTTAGCGGCGGCGGCCCGTTCCCTGCGAGCGTTGGCAGCGCGTTCGATGGGGAAGCGGATCAGCACGAAAATCAGATAAAGGCCGAACGCGATCATGCCGTACATAAGCAGGTCGGACGCTGCGCGCCATACGTTGTTGCCAACCTTGAACAACACGTCCAGGGCGACGATGGCCAAGGCCGGCGCGACCTTTTCCTTCACCGGGTCGACGATGGTGGGGCTGAACAGCAACACCGCCATCAGCAGCCGCAGCGGCTCGCGCAACCAGCGCCACATGAAGCGGGTCATGCGCATCCAAACCAGGAGGCAGCCCACGGCGGCAAAGGCGTACAGGCCCCAGGCAATCAGATAGTCGTTCTCGGTCATGGTGTCCATGGCAAGGCAGGCAAAGAGGCGCTTATAGTAACGGCTTTTCGCTCGTCAGGCTGCCCCGGCATCCAGCGGATGCCCGGCATGGAGAGTTTTTCGGTCCGGCGGCAGAACTGACCCCGCCAGGCACTTGTCCCTTTTCGTATCACGCTCGAGAGTTTTTCCATGCCCCGATCTGCCCACGTTACCGATGCCCCGATTGCCCGCAAGGCCCCTGGTATCGACCCGTATGCCTGGCTGCAAGACCGCGACACCGACGCCGTGCTCGATTACCTAAAGGCTGAAAACAGCTACCAGGAGGCCCTGCTTGCCGACCAGGCCGAACTGCGCGAGACGCTGTTCCAGGAAATCAAGGGACGGATCCTCGAAACCGACCTGTCCCTGCCCTCGCCCTGGGGTCCCTACCTGTATTACACCCGAACCACGGCGGGCGACGAATACCCGCGCCACTACCGCTGCCCGCGTCCGGCCGACGACAGCCTGACCGTGGATGAAAGCCATGAACAGCTGTTGCTGGACCCGAACGCCCTGGCCGGCGGCGGATTCTTTGCCCTGGGCGCGTTCAGCATCAGCCCCGATCACCAACGCTTGGCCTACAGCCTGGATACCACGGGTGATGAGATCTACACGCTGTTCGTGAAGGAATTGTCCAACGACAGGGTCAGCGAACTGTCCTTCGAAAACTGTGATGGCAGCATGACCTGGGCCAACGACAGCCTGACGCTGTTCTTTGGCGAACTGGACGACACCCATCGCCCGCATAAGCTGTTTCGTTATCGTTTGGACGGCACCGCCGCCGAAGAGGTCTTCCATGAGCCGGACGGGCGGTTTTTCCTGCATTGCTACCGCTCCAGCTCGGAAAAACAATTAATCCTGTCCCTGAGCAGCAAGACCACGAGTGAAGTCTGGGTGCTCGACGCGGCGCAGCCGCAACAACCGTTTACCTGCGTGGCGCCACGGGTGGAAAACCATGAGTACGACGTCGACCACGGCTTGCTCGATGATCGTTGGACCTGGTTTATCCGCAGCAACCGTGACGGCATCAACTTCGCGCTGTACGAGGCCGTCGACACGGGCGAGGCGCCGACCGAGGCCGACTGGCAGAACCTGATCCCCCACAGCGACACGGTGATGATCGACGGCCTGAGCCTGAACGCCATGGCCATGACCTTGAGCTTGCGCGAAGGTGGCCTGCCGATCATCGAAGTTCACCCACAGGGATCGCCGACATATCGGGTGCAACTTCCAGACGCGGCCTACAGCCTGCACGTACAGAACAGCCTGGAATTCGTCAGTGAGCGCATCCGCCTGCGCTACGAGGCACTGAATCGCCCGGCCCAGATCCGCCAGTTGGACCTGGCCAGCGGCAACCAGGTCGTGCTCAAGCAAACCCCGGTATTGGGTCCGTTCGATGCCGACGCCTATGTCAGCCAACGGCTTTGGGCCACGGCACCGGACGGCACGCAAGTGCCCATCAGCCTGGTGGTCAAGCGCGAGGCCCTGGGTCGGCCAGTGCCGCTGTATCTGTATGGCTACGGCGCCTATGGCGAAAGCCTCGACCCGTGGTTTTCCCATTCACGGTTGAGCCTGCTGGACCGCGGCGTGGCGTTTGCCATCGCCCATGTGCGCGGTGGCGGTGAACTGGGCGAAGCCTGGTATCGCGCCGGCAAGCAAGAGCACAAGCACAACACCTTCAGCGACTTCATCGCCTGCGCCGAACACCTGATCGCCAATGGCGTCACCACCGCCGGCCAGTTGGCGATCAGCGGCGGCAGCGCCGGTGGGCTATTGATCGGCGCGGTGCTCAACCAGCGCCCGGAGCTGTTCAAGGTCGCGATCGCCGAAGTGCCGTTTGTCGATGTTCTAAACACCATGCTCGATCCCGAGTTGCCATTGACGGTGACCGAATACGACGAATGGGGTAATCCCGAGGAGCCGCAGGTCTATGATCGGATCAGGGCCTACGCCCCGTACGAAAACGTCCGCGCCCAGGAATATCCGGCGATGCTGGTGATCGCTGGCTACAACGACAGCCGCGTGCAGTACTGGGAAGCGGCCAAGTGGGTCGCGAAGCTGCGGGCCACCAAGACCGACGACAACCTGCTGCTGCTCAAGACCGAACTGGGCGCCGGCCATGGCGGCATGAGCGGTCGCTACCAGGGATTGCGCGACGTAGCGCTCGAATATGCGTTTGTGTTGAAGGTTTTGGGAGTGGCCTGAGGAACTCTGTGTGAAGGCCGGGTCTTAGCTCCATGCACTGGGCCCGGATTTGACACAATCCTCTGTGGGAATTGGCTGATACCCAAGCACTCCAAAACCGCAACGAGCACAAGAAAAAGACCGTGACGACATGTCAGAACCGACCTTACTGAACAACCAAATCCGCGATTGGCTGATGGACTGCGGTCTGTTCGACCAACTGCTGCCCGTCGACTTCGCCGCCGCATCGGGTTACTTCAGCATCAGCACCGTCGCCGAGGGCGAGGCGATTTTTCGCGAGGGCGATGCCGGCAGTTTCATGTGCATCCTTCATACAGGGCAGGTGGCCGTGCAGAAAACCGGCCCCGACGGCCAACCCGTGACCATTGCCACACTGCGCAGCGGCAGGGCGTTCGGCGAAATGGCCGTGCTCGACGGCGAACGGCGCTCGGCCAGCTGCATCGCGGCCACTCACTGCCAATTGCTGAACCTGGGCAAGGACTCATTGGAAAAAATGCTCAACGACGCACCGAAGGTCGCCGCCAAGATCATCCGCGCCCTCGCCGTCTCCCTCTCCAAGCGTCTGCGCATGGCGGATGGACAGCTGCTGTCGCAGCAGGTCTAGCCCCTAGCTGAAACACAGACCTGTGGGAGCGAGCAAGCTCGCTCCCACAGGGGATGGCGTCGTATTCGCAATCTACCCCCCCGGCGACTTGGCCTTCTCCGGCTTCGGCTCCATACCCGGTATCGGCTGGTCCTTGGGCGGCCTGGGCATTTCGATGGGCGGCAACAGGGGCGGGCCGTTTCCTGGCGCCACCTTTGGGACGCCGCTGGGCGTAACCGGTGGATACGGCATGGGCGTGGCGGTGCCGGGAGAGCCGGGAATGCTCGGCGGCGCGACCGGAATCGTCGGTTGCTGGGCCTGGGCGCAACTTATCGAGAGCGTCACCAGCGCAATGGCCGTTAGAATGATGCACTTCATCAATGGCTCCGTGGCTATTGTCTGCTTTCAGGCTAGCCCCTGCCGGGCCGGTCTGCTTCTTCTCCATGAGATTTCCATGAAACGTTTTGTTCTGCTCGACACCACGCCTATCCCCGACAACGGCGGCGCCTTGTGCCTGTTCGAGTATGGCGAGGACTTCGTCATCAAGATCCAGGGCGGCGACGGCGGGCAACTGATGAACACCCGCATGCACGGTTCCGAAGACGCCTTGGCCGAGATCCCCTGCCGCAAGGTCGCCGGTCGCCCCGGCTCGCGCGTGCTGATCGGCGGGCTTGGCATGGGCTTTACCCTCGCCTCGGCCCTCAAGCATTTGGGCAAGAGCGCTGAAGTGGTGGTGGCTGAACTGGTGCCAGGCGTGGTGGAGTGGAATCGTGGCCCCTTGGGCGAAAAAGCCGGGCGACCGCTGTCGGACCCACGCACGGTGATCCGCCTGGAGGACGTTGCCAAGGTGTTGCAAGCCGAACCTCAGGGGTTCGACGCGATCATGCTGGATGTCGACAACGGCCCCGAAGGCCTGACCCAGAAAGCCAACAGCTGGTTGTATTCGGCCGGGGGCCTCGCCGCCTGCGCCAAGGCCCTGCGGCCCAAGGGCGTACTGGCCGTATGGTCGGCCAGCGCCGACCGGCAGTTTTCCGACAAGCTGAAGAAGGCCGGTTTCAAGGCTGAAGAGGTGCAGGTGTTCGCCCATGGCAACAAAGGCACCCGCCACACCATCTGGATTGCCGAGAAGCTCAAGGGCTGAGCTAAACTCTGTCCAACCGTCATCAGTCTTTTCTACAAAGGTGAACCCATGAGTTCGTCCACCCCGCCGTCCAACACTGCCAAGCTGGACCGTATCCTCGCCGACGCCCAGCGCGACCGGGAGATGGGCTACCGCGACAAAGCCCTGAAAATGTACCCCCACGTCTGCGGCCGCTGCGCCCGTGAATTTTCCGGCAAGCGCCTGAGCGAACTGACCGTTCACCACCGCGACCACAACCACGACAACAACCCGCAGGACGGTTCCAACTGGGAACTGCTGTGCTTGTATTGCCACGACAACGAGCACTCGCGCTACACCGACCAGCAGTATTTCGGCGACGGCTCCCTGAGTACGCCGAAGATCGCCAAGGCGACCCACAACCCCTTCGCCGCGTTGGCGGGGTTGATGAAAAAAGACGAGTGATTGGCATCATCGAAGAATCTTTACAGGCTGCAAGGCCGCCATCGCGAGCAGGCTCGCTCCCACAATTTTTTGATCGCCAAAAAATCCAATGTGGGAGCGAGCCTGCTCGCGATGACGATCGAACGAACACCACACATCTCGAACCTGACCACCCTCCCCCATTCCCCGTATAATCGCGCCTTTTCCCAAAGGCACCCCGTCCGTGGCCAACAAACGCTACAGCTGCATCGGTCTGTTCAACCCCAAGTCACCGGAAAACGTCGGTTCGGTCATGCGCGCCGCCGGCTGCTACGGCGTGGCGTCGGTGTTCTACACCGGCAAACGCTATGAACGCGCGGCCGACTTTGTCACCGACACCAAGAAAGTCCACTACGACATCCCGCTGATCGGCATCGACGATTTGAAAAAGATCCTGCCCCTGGGCTGCGTGCCGGTGGCCGTCGAACTGGTGGAAGACGCCCGTCCGTTGCCCGAATACACCCATCCGGACCGCGCCTTGTATATCTTCGGCCCGGAAGACGGCTCGCTGGACAAAGACATCCGCGACTGGTGCGAAGACGTGATCTACATCCCCACTCATGGCTGCATGAACCTGGCGGCCACGGTCAACGTCGTGCTGTACGACCGGATGGCCAAAGGCAACAACACGCGCTCGGGACCGCAATTCCGCTGACCGGCGGGAAATTCCATGGAACGACGGATTCGCTCTGGCAGTCAGCTTTATACAAATTCCCACACTGGAGACAGATCATGAGCGATAACAATCCGTTCGGGCCGGTTGAAACCACCCCATTCCAATCCCACAGCCCACAGAACGTTCACGGCTGGGAGCGCATTGGTTCATTGGCCGGCGGGGTGCTGATGATGGGCAAGGGTCTGCGTCGCGGCGGGGTGATCGGCCTGGCGCAACTGGCAATCGGTGGCATGGCCTTGGCGCGCGGCATCACCGGGCATTGTTCGGCCAAGAGCATGCTGGAAAGGAATCGTCAGCATCTGCATGACGCCCGCGCCCGCATCGAACAGGCCGGCGACGAACTGAGCCGCATGAAGGCCAATGCCGAGGCGGCGACAGGTACGGCCACGGTGACGGGGAATGATTCGTTGAGTTCGCCTAGGGCTGGGCTCTGATTTTTGCAGTGCCGCTGATGCCCTCATCGCGAGCAAGCTTGCTCCCACATTGGATTTGTGGTGTTCACAAGAACCCTGTGGGAGCGAGCTTGCTCCGGGCGGCGTTCCGACGATAGCGGTATTACTGAAGTAACCGGGTATCCAGAACAGTCGAACCACCACCCAGAATGCTCTCGCTGAGCTGCACAAATTCCTCGGTGTCGACCGTTTCCAGGCGCATCGCCGCCTGCAGCACATCATCGAGCGAGCGCTTGTTGCGAGTCTTCAGGCGAATCTCCCGGTCCAGCTCCTGTAACAACAGCACCGCCCTGGACACCATCGCGGGGCTCATCTGCTCGCCGCGCAGCGTGGTGACGCCCTTGCTGTCCCGGGCGAGCCGATCGTTCAGGGCCTGATAACGCTCATCGCTCATGCCTCCGGCTCGGCGCAGCAATTCGATGGCGTAGTATTCATTGAACCCTTCGCTGATCCAGTCGCTGCGATCATGATCGTTGATACGCGCCAGCACCTGCATCAACTCGCGCAACAAAGGGCTGCTGCCTCGCTCGCTGACCAACGGTGGGCGGCTATGCAGATAAATCGATTCGCGGCCGGCCTGGGCGCCACGCCACAACGGATCGCCAGCGCCGACAATCAGCAACTTGCCGGGATGACGCGGCACCACCGCCTGGACCTGCGGCCAGACAAACGTCAGCAGTGTCAGTACGTCCATCCTGCGCATGCCCTGGCCCTTGGGCGAAGTCACCGTCACGTCGGTCTCGCCCAGGCGCGTGCGGCGACTGCCGAGCTTGCCGGCAAGCATCCAACCGGTGGGGCGATCGAAGAGGCGAGATGGATTATCGATACGAAAGCGTTGCTTGCCGATACGCGGCCAGGCCGTCTCGATGCTTTGCCAGCCGCCCGGCAACTCGAACGCCAGGCGCGACACCAGCTCAACGC
Source organism: Pseudomonas sp. R4-84 (assembly GCF_054130985.1). Lineage (NCBI taxonomy): Bacteria > Pseudomonadati > Pseudomonadota > Gammaproteobacteria > Pseudomonadales > Pseudomonadaceae > Pseudomonas > Pseudomonas sp. R4-84. Next base: position 1,483,468 of record NZ_CP096390.1, on the reverse strand, counting down.
CGTCCTGCTGGTCCAGCTTCGCCGGCGGCACCAGGGCATCGCCGCGCAGCAGCGCCCAGCCAGGGGTCATGCGGGTTTCGAAAGAGCCGTTCTTGCGTGACTCGCTGATGCGTACGCGGTAAGTCAGGCTCGCCTTGTCAGCAGCGGGACGCCAGACGCCTCGCGACGCCTTGCCGGATGTGAGCTGCCATTGGCCGTCCGCCTTGAAATCGCTGTAGCGGCCATCATCGCCGAGGTCAAAATCCAGGCTGCGCACCGCCGAGCCCCGCGCGAGGGTCAGGCGCACTTCAGCCTGGTCGCTCTGCGGCAACAAATGCACGTGATAATCCAGATCGACTTTCTGCGCCGCCCACAGCGGCCCGCACACCGCCAGCAGCCCCGTCGCCAGTGTCTGTCTCAATCCTGAAGCCATGGGCGCTCCCGTGATGCGATGCGATGTCTTTTGATTCAACCAGCGCGGAAAATCAGATGATCTTCCCAATCTTCTTCAGCCACGCTGCCTTCGGCCAGCATGCGCCCCGACTGGGAAATGCGCTCGTGATGCACGGCATCCCGGTCGCCACAGACCAAGTGGTGCCACAGCGGCAAGTCCTTGCCCTCGCTGACCAGGCGATAACCGCAGGTCGGCGGCAGCCATTTGAACTCGTCGGCCTTGCCCGGCGTAAGCTGGATGCAATCGGGAACGAAGTCGCGGCGGTTGGGGTAGTCGGTGCACTGGCAGGTCTTCAGGTCCAGCAGTTTGCAGGCGATGCGCGTGTAATAGACGGCGTTGTCGTCTTCGTCCTCGAGCTTTTGCAGGCAGCACAGGCCACAGCCATCGCACAACGATTCCCACTCCTGCGGATCGAGCTGATCGAGGGTTTTGCGTATCCAGAACGGTTCGACTTTGGCGGCCATGGCTCGAGCATCAACATCACGTGGTGAAAAGGCCGACAGTCTAGTGCCGAGGCCTCGTGAGGCCAAGCATTGGCGACTGTCGGTAGAAGGGACTTGTCAGGCCACACACCGAGACGTAGGTTGCGTCATCAGATTCCCTGACCTAGCCAAGGTGAACCCATGAGCGCCAACTCCCGCATTGCCGACTACGCGATCCATCCCCAATTCATCGAACGCTGGTCCCCCCGCGCTTTCACCGGCGAACATATTGCGAAAGAAACCTTGCTGAGTTTCTTCGAAGCTGCGCGCTGGGCGCCTTCGGCCTACAACTCACAGCCGTGGCGCTTCCTTTATGCCCGTCGCGACACGCCGAACTGGGAGCGTTACCTGGGCCTGCTCAACGAGTTCAACCGTGGCTGGGCCCAGCACGCCTCGGCGCTGGTGATCATTGCCTCGAAAACCACGTTCGCGGTGCCCGGCGCCACCGAAGAAACCCCGGCGCAATGCCACACCTTCGACACCGGCGCGGCGTGGGGCCATCTGGCGCTGCAAGCGAGCCTAAGCGGCTGGCATACCCATGGCATGGCCGGCTTCGACCAGGAGCTGACCCGCAAGGAATTGAAGATCCCGGACGGCTACGCCCTGCATGCCGCCGTGGCGATCGGCAAGCTGGGGGATAAATCCACCTTGGCCGACTACCTCCAGGCCCGCGAAGTCCCAAGCCCGCGCCGGCCGTTGAGCGAACTGGTGGCCGAGGGGGATTTCACTCTCTGAGCGTCGCAAGCAACAGTGGGAGCGAGCTTGCTCGCGATGGCGTCAGGCCAGTCACTTTTGATGGCAACTGACACACCGCTATCGCGAGCAAGCTCGCTCCCACAGTTTGATCGGGGCTTGCTCAATAGCCCCGACTGAAATCCACTTCCCCACGCAGCGCTTCGCCAGCCTGGTAAGCGCGCAGGTTCTCCAGGAACAGCTGCACCATCATGGACGGCGAGGTCGGTGCCGAGCTGTGTCCCGTCAACAGCAAGCCCCAAGCCGTCCAGAACGGATGGCGCTGCGGCAACGGCTCCTGGCGACACACATCGATCACCGCCCCGGCCAGGTGCCCGTCCTTCAAGGCTTGCACCAGGTCGGCATCAACCACGGCCACGCCACGGCCGACATTGATAAACAAACCGGTGGGCTTGAATTGCTTGAACAGCGCGGCGTCGTAGATGTCATGGGTATCCGGCGTGTTCGGCAGCAGGTTGATTACGTAATCCATCTCGCCCACCAACCGCGGCAAATCCGCCAGCGCACCGACTTCGATAAACGGCGCCAACTCACGGGCTTCACTGGCGATGCCGTACAACTGCACGCCAAACGGCACCAGGAACCGCGCCACGCGCTGGCCGATATCGCCGGTTCCGACGATCAGCACCTTGCGCCCCGCCAGGCTTTGCCCCTGGCGGTTGTCCCACTTGCGCTCCACCTGGCTGACCAGCCGAGCCAGCACCTCGCGCTCATGCCCCAGCATGTAGGTCAATACATATTCAGCCATCACTTGGCCAAAGATGCCCACTGCGCGGGTCAGGCGGTACTCGCGGGTCAGGCCCTCGGCCAGCAGCGGCGTGATGCCCGCCCACGTCGATTGCAACCAACGGGGTCGATGGCCCTGACGCAACAGCGTCGCCAATAGATCAGGCTGGCCGAGCCAGACCGGGCAGTCGGTGGCAAGCCGCGACAGCTCGGCGGAATCGCCGCTGGTCAGCACTTCGATATCGGGTGCAGCCTGACGCAGGAGCTGGGCATAGACCGCGTGGTCGTGTTCGGCAATCAGAACGCGCATGAATCAAACCTTTCAAAAACAGTGCAGATGACCGCTGACAGAGTATCGCTCCATCCTTGCGGCCAATCGCCAATAATCATTTTTCGTTTTCAACAGGCGCCTGGACAGGCGCCCGGGCATCGTCAGACCGGATCGTTGCGTCGCAGCAACTCTTCAGGCAGATGCTCGATGTACTCATCTTCGGCCGGTGGCATTTGCAGGTGATAACCCTGGGTGTCGAGGTTCTCCAGCACCTTGCCGATGTCCTCCCGGGACAACTGGCGCTCCGGGCTCAATACCAGGTCGAATGCGTGGATGGCCTTGCCGAATGCCGCCATCAACGGTTCCGGCACACGGGCCAACGCGTCGCTCTTGAGCACGTACAGGTACATCTCGTTTTTCTTCGAGCTTCGGTAGATGGAGCAGATTCGTTTCAAGGCTGTTCTCCGGCGGTGGCCAGGCTGTCGAGCAATGCCTGGCCCATCAACTCGCGGCGCCAGCCACGCAGCGAATCGGGCAGTTGGTAAGGGCCCTCGGGAAAGCCACTCTTGATCAGGGCTTCGAGGGTTTTCTTGCGCAGCATCAATTCCGGGGCGATGCCCAGGCGCTCGGCTTCGGCCTGTCCCAGTGCCTTGAGACGCTTGAGCAGCGCCGAGGCCTCGATGGGCAAGGGTTCAGCCACGGCGGGCGGCCACTGTTCGGGCGGCACGCTGCCCGCGCGCTTGATCAGGTCCAGCAGGAACTCACCGTCCTGACGCACGGTACGCGGATGCATGTCTTCGATTTTTGCCAGCGCAGCGAGGTTATCCGGCTGCGTGCGGGCCAGGGGCCACAACGAGTGCTCGCGAATGATCCGGTTGCGCGGCAAATCACGAGCCCTCGCCTCGCGCTCGCGCCAGGCACACAGTTCGCGCAGCACGGCCAACTGCGCGCGGGACAGTTTCCAGGCCAGCTTAGCCTCGCGGTAAACCTCGTAGGGGTCCACTTCGCGACGCAGGTTGGCGACCAGTTCGGCGCCGTCTTCCAGCACCCAGGCGTATTTGTCGTCGCAAAGCTTGGGACGCAGCTCTACAAAGACTTCCGCCAGATGCACCGCGTCCTCCGCGGCGTAGCTGATCTGCGTCTCGGACAAGGGTCGCTGCAGCCAGTCGGAGCGCGTCTCGCCCTTGGGCAACTCGATGCCCAGCACCTCCTGCACCAACCGCGAGTAACCCATGGAAAAACCCAGGTTCAGGTAGGCGGCGGCCAGTTGGGTGTCGAACAGCGGCGCGGGCAGGCTGCCCGTCAGGCGTAGCAGGACTTCCAGGTCTTCGCTGCAGGCATGAAGCACCTTGAGCACAGCCGGATTTTCCAGCAGCGCGGCCAAGGGTTGCCAATTGTCGATGCTCAAGGGGTCGATCAGGTACGCACTTTTACCATCGCCAATCTGCAGCAAGCCGGCGATGGGATAGAAGGTGTCGACCCGCATGAATTCGGTGTCGAGGGCGACGAACGGCAACTGTTGCCATTCGGCGCAAAACCGACCGAGGCTATCGTTGTCGCGAATCCAGTGAATATCGATGGCCACACGGCTCTCCCTTGAAGAATGGCGCGCAGTATATATCGCCGTCGGCGATTGCGAGCATCTACGGAGCAAGAGCTTGAGAGAAATCGCCTACGCAATCGCAAGAATAGTCCTACATCAGAACTTAACTGGCCTTGCGCAATACATAAACCCGTCTCAAGGCGAAACCCGGAAGGAAATCCTGATACCACAGCACACTGAAACCGGCTTCGACAAACTCCCCTTCGACGTCGTTCTTGCCAGCCAGGATTCGCCGCCCAGGCTGGCCGAGCTTGAGACGCCCTTCGATCCGGACCGACACGACCACCGTATCGCGGCTGACCCGATGAAACTCGCGCAACAAGGCCTGGCGATGTTCGCTGGCCTTGATGTGCTGAAACAGTTGCAGGCAGAAAATGCAGTCCACGGCGTTGGCTGACAGCCCAAGGGTAAACGCCGAACTGGGGAAGGTCTTGACCCGCTTGAGCAACGCACCACCGTGGTGGCTGCGTGCGTGATCGAGGGTGTCCGGCGAAGGGTCCGCCGCCAGGATGACCCGGTTGGCATGTTCGGCCAACACCGGCCAGAACCGCCCGGCTCCACACGCGACATCCAACACCAGCCCAGGCTCACCGGCTACTTTCATGGCGTTGCGCACCAATTGCTCGTCACGCCAGAAGGTCAGGCGTAAACGGCGGGGCACCGGCTGGCGACAGATTTGTGCATGCTCTCGGTCATGCTGCCTGGCGAATTCAAGCTCGACGGTGGATGGGGGTTGCCCGGACATACTTACGCTCATGGAAGATTCGACAACAGCTTAAACAACGCCAGGTGAAAAAAAGGTGTAGGAATCATTCCCGGGCAAGCACGCCATCGATCACCGCTCCCCGGCAATTGGCAAACAGATCGAGGTCCGGGTTGTAGACCTTGCTGTTGACTTCCAACAGCCCAATCATCGAATGAAACAAGTTGTCCTGGCTCAGGGGCTTGTCCCGACTCAGTTGCAAGCAATGGGTGTCGACAGCAAAGGACTTCTGATAGCTATCGGAGAACCATGCCAGCATTGCCACATGTTTCTGTTGCTCCGGCGCTAGCATGTAGGGCGTGCCATGGAGGAACAGGTTGTACTCGCCCAAGGATTCGCCATGGTCCGACAGGTACAGCATGGCCGTGTCGACTTTGTCCTGGTTGGCCCGCAACAGATCGATCAGCGTCGACAACACGTGGTCGGTGTACACCAGCGTGTTGTCGTAGCCGTTGACGATGCTTTCGCGGCTGCAGTTGTTCAACGCGTTGCTTTCACACACCGGGGTGAAATGCTCGTATTCCTTGGGGTAGCGCTTGAAGTATTCCGGCCCATGGCTGCCCATCTGATGCAGTACCAGCACGGTGTCCTTGTCGAGGCTGTCGATGAAGTGCTGCAAGCCCTGAAGCAGGATTTCATCACGGCATTCACTGTTGGCGCACAGGGCCGGGTCCTTGAGATTGCTCACGTCCTGCACCGTGACCCGATCACAGGTGCCTTTGCAGCCGGACTGATTGTCGCGCCAGATCACGTCCAGCCCGGCGTGCTTGAGCACGTCGAGCAACCCCTCTTCGTTCTTGGCCTTGCTCGCGTCGTAGTTCTTGCGCCCCATGTTGGAAAACATGCAAGGCACTGACACGGCGGTTTCGGTGCCACAGGAATGCACGTCGGTGAAGGCGATCAGGCCGGCCTCTTTGTCCAGTTGCGGCGTGGTATCACGGTTATACCCAAGAATGCCGAAGTTCTCGGCACGGGCGCTCTCGCCCACGACCAGCACAGTGAGAGATTTTCGTGGATGGGTTTGCCAGGCCGGGTTGCGACTCGCATCCTCGCCCAACGGGATGAACGGTTGTTTGGCCGATGCGACCTGCTCGCGCAAATAGCCGATCGACGCACCGATGTAGTTGCTCGGCACGACCATCAAGTGCAACTCGTGATGATTGCGAAACAACGACGCCAAGCCCTGGTAGTTGACCAACGCCACCCCGCCGAGCACGGCAATCGTGACCACGGAGACCAAAAACTTACTTAACAACTCCTTGGGCCAGCGACGATATTTTATCGGTGTCTTGAATAACAACCAGGCTGGCAGGACTCCCAACGAGAATAAATAGGCAAACAACTTGAACGACAACAGGTCGCGAACTTCCGTGGCATTGGTTTCGGCGAAGTTGCGCAACATCCCGGCATCGATCAACACGCCGTACTCGGCCATGAAATATGCCACGCCAGCGCTGATCATAAACAGCGCCATCAACAACGGCTTTAGCAGCGGCCGGAACGCCAGCAGCGTGAGCACCAGGTTGAACGCGCAGAACACCATCACGCCAAACGCCAGGCACAGCAGCGCACCGTGCCCATCGGATGCGGTTATGGTGAGCAGATGCTGCCAGAGGATCAGATTGAAACCCACTAACAAAAAGGCACTGGCGGCCAGCGTCACCCACTCGGGGCGCACGGCTTTGATAGTCAGCATGATGGGTGGAAACTTCCTGAAAAGTTGCTCTAAGAAAGAAAAGCGCCGCAAGGAAAATGTGAAAATTCATTCCCTACGGCAGCACAAACTTTAGGTAGCCCACCATCAATTTTTCGTGAAAAAGTTGCCGTTAAATAATTATTTAAATCTTCCTGAACGCCCTCAGGCCTGGTTCAGGTACCAACGCCAATCCTGCTCGCCGACCTCACCCATGAACTGGCGATACTCCGCACGTTTGACCGCCAGGTAGACACCGAGGAACGCCTCCCCAAAAGCGTCCCGCGCCCAAGTGGACGCCTCCAGGGCGCGTAAAGTCGTGAGCCAGTCGGTGGGCAATAATTGGGTGGCCTGGGCATAGCCGTTGCCTTCGACAGGCGCACCAGGATCAGACTGTCCACGGATGCCCCGATGGATGCCAGCCAATATTGCCGCCGCAGCCAGGTAGGGGTTGGCATCGGCGCCACAGATACGATGCTCGATGTGCCGCGAGGACGCCGGGCCGCCGGGCACCCGCAAGCTGACGGTGCGATTGTCCACGCCCCACGTCGCCCCCAGCGGCGCGTAGCTGTTGCTTTGAAACCGACGGTAGGAATTGGCGTTCGGACAGAACATCAACAGCGAGTCGAGCAACGTTTCGAGCATACCGCCCACCGCTTGACGCAGTAACGGCGTGCCATCGGCGGCTTCGCTGGCAAACAGATTGTGGCCATCCCGGTCCGCGAGGCTGACGTGCATGTGCAGGCCAGATCCCGCCAGATGCTCGAATGGCTTGGCCATGAAACACGCCGCCATCCCATGTTTATGGGCCACGCCCTTGACCAGTCGTTTGTAGCGCACCGCTTCATCCATGGCTTGCAAGGCATCGGCACGGTGTTCGAGGGTGATTTCCACCTGCCCCGGAGCGTATTCGGAAATGGCTGTCCGGGCCGCAATGCCCTGCAGTTTGCAGGCCGCATAGAGATCGGCGAGAAAGGGCTCGATCTGCTCCAGTTCACGCAAGCCATAGACCTGGGTATGGCGCGGCCTGCTGCCGTCGGCGTCCCGCGCCGGTTGGGGCCGGCCCTCGCTGTCGCGCTGCCCATCCAACAGGTAGAACTCCAGCTCCGCCGCCATCACCGGGAAATAGCCGTCCGCCTGCAATTCGTCGGTGACCCGGCCGAGCAGATGGCGGGGATCGGCGATGGCCGCCGGCATGCCCTCCTGGGGATGCATGGCCACTTGCACCGCGGCGGTGGGAATCTGCCGCCAGGGCATGCGTTGCAAGCTGCCGCTGATGGGATAGGCCCGGCAATCAATGTCACCCACGTCCCAGACCAGGCCGGAATTCTCCACGTCGTCGCCATTGACGGTCAGCCCCAGAATCGTGCTGGGCAGTGGCTGGCCACTTTGATAGACCGCGAGCAATTCGTCCCGATGCAGCCACTTGCCCCGGGGCACGCCGTTGTTGTCGACGATAAACAATTCGAACAGCTCGATATCCGGGTTTTGCGCCAGGAACGCCTGGGCCTGTTGCTCGGATGCAAAAGAAAGATTCATGGACACACTCGTATATTCATGTCGGACGGACGACCAGGCGCCGTCAGGCTGTACTCGCCAGCGACGAGCACAGTTCAAGGATCAACAGGAAATACGAAGGTCTGGAGGACGCGCATGGCGGCAATGCCAGAGCGCCCAGAACGCCAGTTCACAGGGCAGCGCGCAGGATGAAGGTGCGATGGCAGGTATGCGACCGCCAGCCGCCCCCTCAGCGGTGAGTGGTGGGTATGCAGGGCCTGCGGGCCAACCGTCCATAGAGATATCACAGGAAATGTTCGGTTCAAGCGTCACACGACGCCACTGACCGTTAAACCATCATTTAGCGGAGTCTGGATCGACTCGCGCTAAACAATCGCACCGCTCGAACAGACATTAAAAACCGATGGCAGCCTTGGCGTACGGGCCACGGTCGATATCCAGCAGTTCTACGCACAACTGCACGCTAACGCCGGCGGGCCAAGGGCCCAGGTCCTGAATTACCACCAGCAGGCTGTCCGCCAGCTGTTTTTTGATTTCCGGTGAACGGCCGCTCAGCAAGGCCAGTTTCACATGCACGAAAGCCCGCTCCCCCATGCCGGTTCCTACGCGGAACGTCTCGAGCTTCACGGCCCGGCTCTTGATGTCGAACTCGGCAGCGAACTGCCCCGAGGCTACCAGCGCATTGTTCAAGCGCAACAGCGCGACATCAGCGTTCAGCTCGGTCAGGTTGGCGGTGTACTCCATGTGCAAGTGAGGCATGCGTTCGACTCCGATTCGAAAAAAGTGATTGCTGGAATGGATTGGCGCAACCATACCTCGACTTTGTGCTTTCAGGCAGGTTTTGTTTCGTCCATCGCTCCCATGCGCTCGCTCATGAAGGCCTCCAGCCGGGACCTCAACCAGCGCTCCGCCGGATCGTTGTCGACATGGCTCAGCCAGACCATGGACAGGTCCAGCGTCGGCGTCTTGAAGGGAAATGGCTCGCTGAACAAGTGACCGGAAGCGGCCATGGCCGTGGCGGTGTAGTCCGGCAGGCTGGCGATAAGATCAGTGCCGGCCAGCAACGCCGGCAGGGCGCTGTACTGAGGCACGGACAACACCACCTGGCGCTTGCGACCGATCTCCGCCAGCCATTCGTCAGCCAACCCGGCGATGTTGGCGGTATGGGAAACCAGCACATGGGGCCGCGAACAATATTCATCCAGGGTCAGCGGCTTGTCCGAAGCGTCGGCCCGCAACACACAGGGCTGGATGTGCCGCAGCAGTTTGCGCTTGGCGTTGGCCGGCAGCCCGCGGGTCTGGCTGATGCCAGCGGTGATCTCGCCGGAAGCCAGCAGATCGGGGATGCGCCAATAATCGACATGCTGGACGACAAACACGATTTGCGGCGCTTCCTGGCGCAAGCTGCGCAACAGCGGGGGAAGCAGGCCAAACTCTACGTCATCCGACAGGCCGATGCGAAATGTCATGGTGCTGCTGGCGGGGTCGAAATCGTGGGTCAGGCTCAGGGCCACCGACAGCGAGTCCAGGGCCGGCGACAAGTGCTGGACGATTTCCTTGGCGCGAACGGTCGGCTCCATGCGGTGGCCGACGCGAATGAACAACGGGTCGTTGAACATTTTGCGCAAGCGGTTGAGCGCGGAACTGATGGTCGGCTGCCCCAGGAACAGCTTTTCGGCTGCCCGTGTCACGTTACGCTCCAGCATCAACGTTTCGAAGACGACCATGAGGTTGATGTCGGCCTTGCGCAATTCGTTGCGGTTCATCCTTTCGCTCCTGGTTATCAGTTTGAGCAGCGCTGAAATTCGCTGAAATATCCCATCATCATTGGAAACGTTTTCCCCATAGCGAAAACGTGCAGCTTGGCTAGGCTTGCGACGACATGTCCAGAACATGTCTTGAATGAATAAATCGCAGGGAGCGAACCGATGTATTTTGAAATCTACCGACAGACCCGAGGAACCCCAAGCACCGGACGAGGCCAGTGGCGCTGGCGCCTGAGGGCCGGCAATCACGAAACCATCGCCAGCGGCGAGTCCTATGTGAACAAGGCCGACTGCCTGCACGTTATCGGATTGATCAAAAGTGCCCACGGCGAGACGCCCGTAAAGGAAATCTGAAGCCGTCCATGGGCGGCGGATGCGCAAGCTGCTCTGCACCAGAGCAGCTTTACCCGAACTTGAGTTGAGTTTTTTGCTGCGACGCGAGCTGGCAGGCGGGTATCGTGTGCAGACAACAGCGAGAGGTCGGAGCTCATGAGTCAATTCAGTCACCGTCGCGACTGGCTGATGCGTGCGCCTGAATCGAGGAAACTGGAACGCATCGAGGCCTATTTCAGCGGTCATGGGTATAACACCCATCGGCATGACACCTATGCCATCGGCTTCACGCTTTCCGGCGTCCAAAGCTTCAATTACCGGCACAGCAAGCGCCATAGCCAGCCCGGCGGAACCATCGTCCTGCACCCGGACGAGGTGCATGATGGGGAGGCCGGAACGAGCGATGGCTTTCGTTACCGGATGTCCTACATTGAGCCCGCGTTGATCCAACAAGTGTTGGGCGGCAGGTCACTGCCCTTCATCGAAGGCGGACTTTCGAACGATCCACGACTCAACATAGCGACCCGCCGGTTATTGGCCAGCCTCGAGCATCGTCTCGATCCACTGGAGGAAGAGGATGCCATCTACGACCTGGCCCAGGCGCTCGCCGTCGCGTCAGGGAGCCGACGAGGCCGCAGGCTGCTTGACTACCCTGCTGCGGAACGCGCCCGGCTGTTCATTCATGATGCCCTTGACCAACCCATTACCCTCGATGACCTCGTGCAGGCCAGTGGCCGGGACCGATGGAGCCTGTCGCGGGACTTTCGCGCCTTGTACGGCACCAGCCCCTATCGCTACATCACCCAACGTCGATTGAGCGAAGCTCGTCGCCTGGTATTGCACGGCATGCCCTTGAGTGAAGCGGCGCTGGCCTGTGGCTTTTTCGACCAGAGCCACATGACGCGGCTCCATACCCAAGCCTTTGGTCTTTCACCGGCACGCTGGCTGAAAATGCTGCGCTGAAGCCCTGCGCCCCTTCAGCGGAAAGCTGCACGATCATCCAATACCCGCGACGATCCAGCCCCTAACGTAGCACTCACTTTCAATTGAGGAGCGTACCGCGATGAATCATTACTCCCCCATTAACTTCGCGCAGAAATACGCGCTGTTCCATGAGCAGTGGGCACCCAAGGTTGTCGCCGAGATGAACGACTACCAGTTCAAGATTGCTCGTCTCGAAGGCGATTTTATCTGGCACACCCATGCCGATACCGACGAAACCTTTATCGTGCTGGAAGGTGAACTGCGCATCGACTTTCGCGACGGCGCCGTCATGATTGGCCCGGGCGAGATGTATGTGGTCAAGAAAGGCGTCGAGCACAAACCCAGTGCCGAGCGGGAAGTGAAGTTGTTGTTGATCGAACCGCGGGGCGTCATCAACACGGGGGAGCAAATCAATACGCGAACCGCAGTCAATGACGTCTGGATCTGACCGGGCAGCTCAGTCGTATTCCGCTTCCTGGTGATCGCCAAGCAGCCGTCGCTGGCGAGGCGTCGCGGCGGCCAGTACTGCGGGGTTGAACTGCCACTGAAGATAAGGCGAGAACTTCTGCGCAACCATCCGCCGACCGTAATGCACTTGGAGCATGTACCGCGTGCGGTCGGCGGTCCGGTTGTCGCTGCCGGCGTGCCACAACTCACTTCGCAGTACCAGAACATCGCCCGCCCGGCACAACACTGGCTGCGCCGAACGTCCCTGCCACTGCGTTTCGCCCGCCGCAGGCGCCCGGCCCGCCTTGTGGCTGCCGGGTATTACCCGTGTCGGGCTCAGGTCAGCATCAATGTCATCAAGGTAAAACTGTGCGGTGAACACCTGCATCGGCAGTTCGAAACCGGGGTCGGCCAACAGGGCGGGCGGCAGCTCCATGGGCAGGTAATCCAGATGCAGAGGCGCGCCGATAAAACCGGGATGGCAGCGCCAGGCTGTCTGCCCGATGATATGGCAATCATCTCCCAAGGCGGCCTCGGCAAGCTCGATAACTGCGCTCACGTCCAGGTACGGCAACCAGAACGGATCCCGGTTGAAAACGCATTTGTAATGATCGATGACGCCGCTGTAATCCCAGTGCTGAGGCTTCAGCAAGTCGATAGCGCGACGCAGGTCGGCGACCTGCCCGGCGTCCAACACACCGGGCATCAGGACAAAGCCGTCCTGATGCAAGGCACGTAGAAGGTCGTCAGTCGCCACGACACCACCTGCCTCAAGTGCGGAAGCGGCCGGTCAGCTCTGCGAGATTCCTCGACAGATTCGACAACTGCTGGCTGGCATGCATGCTTTGGGCAGAATTGGCGGCCGCTTCGTTGGAAAGATCGCGGATATCGGAAATATTGCGGGCTATTTCCTCGGTGACGCTGCTTTGTTCCTCACAGGCATTGGCGATCTGCGCGGCCATGTCGTTGATCCGCTGGATCGAACCGCCGGTACCGCTGAGCACCTGATCGACACCTGCCGCACGCTCCACGCTGTCCCGGGCCTTGCTACTGCCCACATGCATGGCTTGTACCGCCTTGGCGACGCCGCTCTGCAAGCGCTCGATGCGAACCTGGATGTCCTTGGTGGAGTCCTGGGTGCGGGCCGCGAGCGCCCTCACCTCGTCGGCCACCACAGCAAAACCACGGCCCTGCTCACCGGCCCGAGCGGCTTCGATGGCAGCATTCAGCGCCAACAGGTTGGTCTGCTCAGCGATGCCACGGATCACCTCGAGCACGGCACCGATACTGGAGGTCTCCTGGGCCAGTGCCTCGATCGTACCCGAGGCGCTCTCCACTTCCTGGGCCAACTGGCGGATCGACTCGATGGTGCTGCTGACCACCTCGACGCCATCGCGAGATTGACTGCTCGCCTGTTGCGCTGCATCCGAAGCACTTACCGCGTTGTGCGCCACTTCATGCACCGCCGCGCTCATTTGAGTGGCGGCGGTACTGACCTGATCGAGCGCGGCGTGCTCGCTGCTGATCAACCGATCGTTCGTCGCGGCCATATCGGCCATGGCCCGCGCGGCGGAATCGACCTCGCCGGTCACCCGCCCTACTTCGGCAATCAGCGGTTGCAGCTTGTCGAGGAAACGGTTGAAGGCACTGCCGAGTTGTCCCAGCTCATCGGCCGAACGCACTTCGAGACGACCCTTCAGATCGCCACCACCTTCGGCGATCTGTTCGACCCGGTGGAGCAAGCGACGCATCGGACGCAACACGACCATGGGCAAGGTCACGATCAGCAGGATGCAGCCGACCAGGCCGACCAGCAAGATGCCTCCCTGCTGCAGGCCCACGGCTTGTCCGTGATCAATCGCCGCTTGACCTTCCCGTTGCGACGCCTCGTCTTCCAGCTCACCCAGTTTGTCGATGGCATCGCGCATGGTGTCGAATTTGCTCTCGCCCTCACCAAAACTCAGTGCACTGGCCGCCTGCGGATTGCTCGTGGCTTGCTCGACGACCTGCCGCGAGATCTGCGACCACTGGGCAAAGCGGTCATTGAACTGACCGACGAGCGCCTGCGCCTCGGCACCTGGCTGCATCGCCGCGTATTTTTGCACGCGTTCGTACGCTTGCTTCAAATTGTCCCTGTGACTGGCCCGCAGCGCCTCGACATGAGCCGTCGCCCCGCCACCCAGCAAACTGCGTTCGGCAACGAAGGCCTGATACAGGTCACGATCCGCATTGAGCAACAGGCTGATGGCCGGCAGATAACGCTTGGTCAACTGCGTGCTGGACTCCGTCACCTGGCCGATACCGCGCACACCCGCCCCCCCCATCAGCACCAGCAACACAGCCAGGAACGCAATCGGCAGAGTGATTTTCCAACGAAAGCCCAAGTCGGCGAAAAACCGCAGCATGGTGTCACTCCTTACACGGGGGGAATACCTGCCTATCGGCAGCCTTGCCTTGAGCTATAGCCCATTAGTCTGATTGCCACAAACCAGCGGGTTGGCCGGAATGAACGGTTTGAGGTAGAAACTGCGCGACCTCCCGGACCGGTCGCGGCCTGAATGTAGCAAACGCTCAGCAGCAATAGCACTGGAAGAATCTGCACGACTTATACATCTTCATTTTCCAGGTGCCCCGGGCTCCGCCTGATCTTGCGGACTATAGGAAAAGCTCGGCTCATTGGCCGTAGGGGCTAGATTGACTTTGACGATCGGCAGGAATTTCCCGGTCTGCTCGAAATAATCCCGCTGAAAAAACCGAGCCTGGGGTAGAGCCTGGCTGGGAACGGTATAGAAAAACGCTTCCAGAGGAATCCGTTCTGGAATGTCTTGGTCCCAACTGGCAATGATGACTTCGTTTTGGTCTATCTGGGAGGCAGGAGGAAGTCGGATCCGGGCTTGTATGCTTAGAGCGAAATACTCCTGGTCCCCTTTGAAGCTGCACCCCGTGATTTTATTAGGAAGAGAGTTATAAAAAGCCAGCCATTGTTCGACCGTGGAAATTCCCTGTTCATCACACGGACCGCTTACGGAAGGATTGACACTGTGTTCGTTGCAACTGTCACTACGAGAAAAAGTAGAACCGTCGTACGGGTAGGAACACCGTACGGTCAGGCGATACGACGTTGGAGCTGCCAGCTCCTTGACTATCAGTCCGTGATGCTTGTACCAGGCCAGCCTTGAAATCGGCATATCGGCGCGCATATAGGAAAAAGACACGCCATTGCGTGCTACCGAACCAGTACTCGGATTCCATGCGTGGAAAGATGGATTTGCGTCGGTGATGCGTATCAGCACGCCATTGCAATTGAACGCCGCGCTGCCCCCGTGACAGGAGGGTGAGGTATCGGCGTAGCGCGCATTCAAACGCGCGGCGACCTGATAGCCTATGTACAGCTGTTCCTGCAAATCAAAGCCAAAGACTGCACCATCAGCCTGCGCCAGATCCAGGCGTAGAATCGGCAACCATTGGCCGGTAGTCGCATAAAACTCACGCTGATTACGCAGGGCATCGTACAACCCCCCTTCACGGGCCACGTCGTAAAACAGCGCTTGCAGTGGGATGTTCGTCGGTGTCTCGGGATCCCAATTGCGCACTTGTAACTCATTGGGTTGGGCGACCCAACTGCCACCCAATTGCTCATGGGCCAGCAAGCTGGCGCGAAATTGCGCCGCGATCCGGCTGCTCAACGAACATTGCAGCAAGGGCTGCTGGCCCTGTTGCTGAAAGTACGCCAACCAGCCTGGAGCATCGCTGACGCCCTGTGCGGCGCATGAGCCGGGATCATTCTCGCTGCCACCGACGCCACAACCATATTTATCCCGATTCGCCGACACCAACGGATAGGCACAAAGCACATCCAGCGGTTTGCCTTGGCTGATGGCAGTAAATGAGTCACTGAACACCATCCCGCTGGGCTGCGTCAGGGTGCGAGTACCCACATCGCGCCGTAGATAGGAAAAATCGCGCGCGCCCAGTTCACTGGCCGTAGGGCCATGCTGCCAGAACTTCACCCCGAAATTGCCCGCCAGACCACTGACCAACACCCCGCTGCAGTAATACGCCGCATGGCCGCCGGGGCATTCCTGCGGCGTGCTGCGATATCGGTTATTGAGCAGCTGCGCGACCTCCGGGCCAGTTGCGGCCTGGGCTGATAGGATCAGTGATAGCCATAGCAGGACCACTATCGGGGTTAAATGGGCGAAGAAATCCCGCGCCGAGAAAGTGGCCATGATTATTTATCTTCCGGCGTCACTGACTGGGCAGACAGATAATAATCGACCCGTCCGTCCAGCAGAGCTTGAACCGCAGCACTATCTCCCCCGCCCTTCACATGCCCCCAAGTCACCAGCTGGCCGCCGGCGGTCAAGGCGGCAAAGCCATGGGAGTTGCCATAGATGGCTTGGACATCGATCAGACTTTCGGCGACCAAAGCGGTGTCCCCACCTACCGTCACATCGCCCCAGGCCACGACACTGCCATCCTTGCGCAGGGCGGCAAAAGCCTTGGAAGACCCTACCACCTGGACAATGTCGTTCAACCGGGCCACGTCATCGCTGACAGCACCTCCGGTCTCTGCGGAGCCCCAAGCCACCAAATGGCCGTTTTCGCGACGTGCCACAAAGGACTGCCAGTTGGCGGCTATCTCCACAATGTCATCGAGATCCCTGATCAGCTCCGGCAGGACACCGCCATGGGTTGCAGCGCCCCATGCGACGATTTGTCCGCTGGCGCGCAGGGCGACGAAGGCTTTCGCATTGGCGCAGCTGATCTCAGCAATGTCGTCCAGGTAGGCGATCGCTTCCGGTAGTGCACCGCCCTGTTCGGCGGCGCCCCATGCGATCAAGCGCCTATTGCCGCGCAATGCCACGAACGCCGCATCGTTGCCCAGTACCTCTTCGATATCGGTCAAGGTTGCGATGTCGTCGCTCAGCACACCTCCACCGGCAGCCGCCCCCCAAGCCACCATCCCTCCAGTACGGCGGATCGCCACGAAGGCTGATGACGCACCGTGTACCCGGACGAAATCGGTGAGTTCCGCGATAGGCGCCGGCAGCGATCCACCGCGCGCCGGGTCCCCCCAGGCGACTAGCGTGCCGTCACGCTTGATACCGGCGAAGGCCGCGCCATTTCCCACCACACGGACAAAATCCAGTCTGGAGATGTCTCCCATGGACGCGCCCTGGGTAGCCGTTCCCCAAGCGACCACGTTGCCGTTGGCACGGCGCGCGGCATAGGCACCCGCCGTGGCACTCACCTCAACGATATCGTCCATGCTGATAATGGTTGCCGGGATCGTGGCGCCTTCGCCGGAGTTACCCCAGCCGACTAGATCGCCGATGCCTCGACGGGCGATAAAAGCCGCGACGCCGGTGAGTGCACCGTCGAGCCCGTTGCCGAAGACATTTGCGGGGCTGAGCGTTATCTGATAATCGATCGAGCGTACCTGTAGCCGCCGGGATGCATCGGTATCGCGAAAAGTCGCGCCGACGACCCAATTGTCATCGCCGTCGTATCGCCATTGCGCCAGGATCGGCCGCCCCGTGGCGGCCTGGAACGCACTCAAGCGCCGCGAACACCCCGAACAGCGATACAGGCCACGGTTATACCGCGCACCCATGACCCGCAGCTCGCCGGAGCCAATGTCCCGCTTGATTGAATAAACGGCCTCTGGGCTCGGCTCTGCCCCGTTGACGGTATAGGACAACACGACAGATCGGCCTTCGTTGGCGTTGATCACGCTATAAGGAAGGGCAATTTCCAACGCCTGCCCGGCCTCGTTCAAGGCGACTGTGTGCGTCACCACCCTGCTTCCCTCGCCTACTGCCCCCATCAAGCTCACGCGCACCACATCGTTGACTTTGAGCCAGGCTTCGCGCGGGATTTGCACCGTGGCGCTGGCCGATAAATCATCAGGGTTCAACTGACCATCCCTGGCCTCCAGGATCGTCGGCGCGGACAGCGGCAGCTTTGCCACCCGAAAGCTGAAAACCTCGGAGCCCACGTCTGCTCCGTCCGCCAGGCGTTGCACCGTATAAGTCAGCGCCACGCTTCGGTCGAGAAACCGGCGGACCTCCGCCTGGGCTACGGTGAATGACAGGGGTTTGCCCACATCGTTATGGGAATAAGGCTTGTCAACGCTATAAGCGGGGACAACACCTGCCGCGTCCGTCCAGTCGAGCCGGGCATGGTCGCCTTCGGCCAAGCTGGCGGCGGGCACCTGCACCCTGATGCCCTGGGGCACGGAGTCGGGATCCAGTACGGCGCCGTCAACCATTCCCTCCACGGAGGGCGGCGGCAACAAAGTGCTCATTGTTGTGTTTTCAGGCGTGTCGTTCATATCGCGGCCTCCGAAGCTAACGGTCAAGGCACTCGTTTGGATATACCGAGTGCCTGGTGATGAGCACCGGCATCGGCTGATGTCTTGTCACCGGTGTCCATTTCATAGACCCAATAGGTGCTGCCCGCCCCCACCGCGTCACCGGTCCAGAACGGATAGGGCAGCCAACCCAGATATTCCCCAACCGCTTCACCAATCTCCGGGTGTTTGTACACTGCCCGTAACCGGTCGAGGTCCGAGCGCGTGACCATGTTCATTCCGGCGGCATCACAAACGGCCTTCATGCCCTCCCATTCAGCGCTGGGGCTCAAGAAATGCACTTCCCGAATACCCTTGACGGTCAGATCGTAATGGCGCGATTGGTTCAGGCTGTCGGTGGCCGTGATCGTGCATTGGCCATTGCCCCTGGCGGTCACCTCGCCGGTCTGGGCATTGACGCTGGCGACGTATTCATTGCTGCTTTCATATCGATAAGGGGGAGTGCCCCGGGTCGCGACTCGGGTCATCAGGGCATAGGGCGGGACGTCCAGCGGAGCCTTGTCAGCCACCGCGACATAATTTTCCTGGCTAAGGTCCAGGATTGCAGGCGCCTCGAAGCCGACATCCATTTTCAGTTCAAGATTGTCCGAGGCTTGCGTGGAGCCATCTTTCATCAACACTTCATAGCGGATGATCACGATATCGACTGCTTCGGCGATAAAATGCTCTGCCTCGACATAGAACACGACATCCCTGATTACCGTTCCTACAGGGTACTGATTGCTGTAGGAAGGGCCGACGAAAACAAACACTTTCTCCCAGTCGGTATCGGCGGTAGAGCGCTTGATCCGGACACGGGCGCCATCAAGCGGGATATCGGCAGGATCGAGGATGCCGTCAGGCGCTTCATCCACCGACGGGGGAGGCAGGTTTGCCGCACGCTCAGGTGTACCGGACATGATGAAGCCTCATAGGTAGAGAGGACTCGACGTCCTTACCGTGCGCCGAGACGGATCAAGAACCGAACAAATGATTCAAGAGTGGCTGCTGGCTTGCTCAGCCTGGGCGGCCAAGGCCCTCGGTGCCGGTGGCGAGCGGTAGTAGGAAACGTTGTTGCGCAACTGCCCAATGGCCGACGAGTTATCGCCCCCACCCTGGGCATGCCCCCAGGAAACGACGTCACCCGACTCAGTCAAAGCAGTAAAACCATGGGAGTTACTGTAAAGAGCCAGGACGTTGTTGAGCACCGGTGCTGCCCCACCCACTGCCTGGTTGCCCCAAACAGTGACGGTGCCGTTCCTGTGCAAGGCGGCGAATGCCTCGGAACTGCCGGCTATCTGCACCACGTTGTTGAGCCCCGCCGGCTCGGTTCCGCCCTCCTCAGCCCGCCCCCATGCGCCCACGGTACCGTCACTGCGACGCGCGGCGAATGCGCGCCAGGTGCTGACGACTTCGACAACATCGCTGTTGGGTGATGGAGCACCGCCGCCTCCGTAATCTGACGTACCCCACGACTGCACCTGCTGGTTGTTGTTCAGGACACAGAACGCCTGGGCATTGGAGCACCCGAGAGAGGCGATGCCAGACAGCCCGCCCGGCAGTGCGCCGCCGTAATCTGGGCTACCCCAGGCCTGCACTCTGTCGCCGTTACGCAGGGCCGCAAAAGCGGCGTAGCTGCCGATGATGTCAGCGGCATCGTTGATCAACCCGGGCACTGTTTCACCGAACCCCGCGATTCCCCAAGCGACGACCGGGTTGTTCGTTCGACGGGCAGCGAACGCCTGCGAAGTGGCATACACAGCGAAGATATCTGTGTAACTGTTGATCGGTGCCGGTACCAGATCGGTTTCCCGATTCGCCCCCCACGCCACCACCGTCCCATTGCTCTTGCGGCCAGCGAAGGCATTGCCATTGCCGACGATCTCGACGAAGCCGGTTGGCGCTACGTTGCCCATGCGCCCACCTTCGGCCACATTGCCCCACACCCATACCCTGCCGCTGGTATCAAGGGCCGCATAAGCGCTTTGGGTACAACTCACTTCAACGATACCGTTCAAGGCGGGGACCTCCGAACCAAAACCCCGGTTTCCCCAACCCACCACATTCCCTTGGTTCAGCAAGGCTACGAAGGCGGCACCACCAGTGGTGAGGGTATCGACGCCATTGCCGAAGATATTTGCCGGGTTCAGGGTCGCTTCATGGCTGCTGGAGCGCACCTGAAGTGGCTTCGATGGTTGGCTGTCGCGCCAGGTAGCGGAAGGGGAACTCCAATTGATTTCATCGACGTATTTCCATTCGACGGGCAACGGCTGCAGGGAGTTGGCATGAAGCGCGCTCAGCAATCGTGAACTGCCGGATGCCCTGTATGTCGTGCGATTGAAGCGTGCCCCCATCACCTTGAACGGTTCCAGCAATACAGGCGTTTCAACCCGCATATTGAACGGCAGGGACGGTCCGGTGGTCGTCCCGTCTCGATCCCGCGTATAGGTGACTGTCACACTCTTGTCGAGAAATCTCAGGACATCAGCCGCAGGGATCAAAAACCGCAGGTAATTATTGAGTTGGTCGTTGGCCGTATACGATTTGGGTGCAGAGACATAGGGTGTGATCGCTCCGCTTGGGTCCGTCCAGGTTACGGTGACGTCATCACCAAGGTTCAACCTATCACCGTACACTCTGGTCCAGACTTCGGTTTGAGAGGGATCGAGCGTGCCGCCGTCCTCCACGCCTTCGACGATCGGTGCCGGTAGTTCCTGCTCGACCTCATCAAGGTGGACATTGATGTATTTGATTGATGATTGGCTGGAGTTGCCCAGTTGGTCCGTCACCCTGAATACGAGAGGCGTGTTTGGGTTGTCCCCCGCCTGTACGAATGTATCGGTAAAAAGCGTATGCACCACGGGCACCGAACCGTCCAATACCTCAAATGGCACCGTCACAGTGCCTATCAAGAAATCGATGTGGTCGTAGCTCCGCTTGTTGGAATATTCAAAACCAAACTCTACGCCCTGCGCCGCCCGGTCGGCGTTGACTCCGTCGGCAATGACAGCGGGGGGAATCACCAGGTTGAGACTTCCGGGCGCAGGCTGACCCGGCGACCACAGGTGGTAAAGCACGTGCAAATCCCCGGATGGTTCACCGTTCTGACTGGGACGGGTTACTTTGTAGTGCAACCGGTTGACGCCATCCCGTAACCGATTACGGGGCACATACAGCCTCATGCGCTGCTGTTCTTCTCCCGGCCCTACGGTCTTCCCATCCACCGGAAAAGCATCGTCATTGACGTACAAATCAGCTCGGTCATCAACCGCCATTGTCCAGGAACGTTTCTGGAGTTCGGTCCACGGGTCGATCAGGCATTCCAGCCCATCGGGCTGATCGTCGTAAAGGCTCTTGGGAATGCCGCCATCCGCAATACTTGCCGGCTTCACTGGCGTTACCCATCCCATGATGACCACAGGGTATAGAGCGAACAATTCGTTCAAGGCGGAAGATTGGATGTCCATGATGTCTCCTGACAATGGCGCATGGCCTTTCGGCATGGAGTCATCAAACTTCATCCTGGGAGGACGGGCTACTGTCAGAACTTACAGGTCGGAGGAGATTCACGACGGACGGCAGGGTGAGGCTGGACGAGAAACGGATTGTTCAAATCGCCAAAAACGAAAAAGCCCCTGAAATGTTCAACCATTTCAGGGGCTTAGTCGTATTCAATAATGGCGGAGAGATAGGGATTTGAACCCTAGGTACTGTTGCCAGTACAACGGATTTCGAATCCGTCCCGTTCGGCCACTCCGGCATCTCTCCAGTGGCGCGCATCATACCAGCACATTCGCCGGAAGCGAACCCCCGGGCGAAATTTTTTCCGTGCTATCAGTCGCTTGCGTCGACTACAGCGGTACACCCAGGCGCTGGGCGACTTCTTCGTAGGCTTCGATGACGTCACCGAGGCCTTGGCGGAAGCGGTCCTTGTCCATTTTCTTCTTGGTGTCCTTGTCCCACAGGCGGCAGCCATCCGGGCTGAACTCGTCGCCCAGGACAATGGAGCCATCGCTGAACACACCGAATTCAAGCTTGAAGTCCACCAGCAGCAGGCCAGCGTCGTCGAACAGCTTGGTCAGCACTTCGTTGACCTTCAGCGACAGTTCCTTCATGCGAGCCAGTTGCTCGGCGGTGCCCCAACCGAAGGCCACGACATGGGATTCGTTGATGAACGGGTCGCCCTTGGCGTCGTCCTTCAGGAACAGCTCGAACGTGTAAGGGTTGAGCTTCATGCCCTCCTCCACGCCCAGGCGCTTGACCAGGCTGCCAGCGGCGTAGTTACGCACGACGCATTCGACCGGGATCATGTCCAGCTTCTTGACCAGGCACTCGTTGTCGCCCAGCAGCTTATCGAACTGAGTCGGCACGCCGGCGGCTTCGAGCTTCTGCATGATGAAGGCGTTGAACTTGTTGTTCACCATGCCCTTGCGGTCGAGTTGTTCGATGCGCTTGCCGTCGAACGCCGAAGTGTCGTTGCGAAACAGCAGGATCAAGCGGTCAGCGTCGTCGGTCTTGTAAACCGACTTCGCTTTGCCGCGGTAGAGTTCTTCACGTTTTTCCATGATGGGCTCCGCTTGCTAAGTAGATGGGCTAGGCGATATGTCGCCAGTCGAGCCCTGAATCTTGATCGGCCAGTTGCAGCCAGTCCGGGTCGCACCCAAGGGTGTCGACGAAACATTGCCGGGCCAGCTGCGGCAGGTTGTTCTTGCTGCTCAAATGGGCCAGGACCAGGTGTTGCAGGCCTTGCCAGCCCAACTCGGCCACCAGGTATGCCGCCTGGTGGTTGTTCAAATGTCCGTGCTCCCCGCCTACCCGCTGCTTGAGAAAATACGGATAGTACCCACGCGCCAACATGTCCCGGCAGTGGTTGGACTCGATCATCAACGCATCGAGGTCCCGGTAGCTGTCCATGACCCTGTCGCAATACGATCCCAGGTCGGTGAGCAATCCAAAGCGCCGCTCGCCGTCGCTGAACACATACTGGGTTGGCTCCCGGGCATCGTGGGCCACACTGACCACGCTGATATCCAGGCCGCCGACACGCAGTTGCTCGCCGCCGGCCACGAAACCAGCTGGCTCGATGGGTTTGCGCAGGCCTTCGAACGTCCCACGGCTCAGGTACACCGGCAGATTGTAGCGCCGAGACAGCAAACCCACGCCATGCACGTGGTCGGCATGTTCGTGGGTCACCAATATCGCGCTCAGTTGCGCCGGGTGCACACCCAGGCGCAACAGGCGCTTCTCGGTTTCCCGCAGGGAGAAACCACAATCGACCAGAACGTAGGTCCCAGCACTGGCTATCAGCGTGCCGTTCCCCTGGCTACCGCTGCCGAGAACGGCAAAACGCATCGGATCAGCCCAGGTTGTCCTGAATCACGCCCAACACCTTGCGGGCTACATCGGCCGGCGCCACGGTGTTGATGTTCTTCTCGACGGTGACCTGGACGTTGTCGCCGACCTTGCTCAGGCGAACCTGGTAACGCTCGGCGCGGGCTTCGATTTCTTCCTTGTCCGGCGCGCTGCCGAACAGGTTGCTGAAGAAGCCAGGCTTCTCGTCTTTCTTCTCGGCTTTTTCAGCCAGGTTGATGTAGTACAGGCCCAGGCTGCGGTTGATGTCTTCAACGCGCCATTCGCCCTGCTCCAGCGCACGACCCACGCTCGACCAGGCACGGTCGAGGTCGGAGCCGACGTTGAGCACCGGGTTGCCGCTGCCGTCTTCGCTCAGGCTGACGCGGCTTGGCGTGTCGTAGTCGCGGGTCGCGAGCATCGAAACCGAACCGCCCTGCTCCGCGGTGCGGCTCATGCTGGCAAGCATGTCGTCCACCAGCGCGGCGTCGAGGCCGGTATTGACCGAGCGATTGGTGAAGGCCACGTCGGCGGTGCTGCCGGCGGGACGCTCGGCGCTGACCACGTAAATCTCACTGGTGTTGCGCTGTACGCCCGGCTCGATCCGTACGCGCACGCGGGTTTCGCTGTCTGCCGAGACACCGGCGGCGCTCAGGCGCTTGGCCATGGCGGCGGACAGTTCATCGGAACGCTGCCAGGTGGTGGTGAATTCACCCGTCTGTGGGCGCTGCTCGTCCAGGCGGAAACCGTTGTCCTGGAAGAACTGGATCGCCACCGGCCAGACTTCGGCCGGTGGGTGCTGGCCCATGACCCAGCTGGAGTCACCGCTCTTTTGCAGGGTGTAGTCACTGGCATCGGCCACGGCCGACAGCGGCTGTGGTCGCGGGACAACGTATTCGCCCTTGACGCTGTCGTCGGCGACGTTGCGCGGGATCGGCAGCAGCGGATCCAAACGCTTGGCGACGCTGACGTCCGGTGGCAGTTGCATCGGTGCAGTCTGTTGCGCTTCGAGGTAGTCGCTACCACGGTCGCGGAAGTAACCATCCGGTCCCCAGATCCACCCGCAGCCACTGGTGCTGGAGATAATCAAGGCAAGTGCGGAAAGTCCGGCCATTCGCTTCATGCGTTGTACTTCCTCAATTAAACCAGGACGCCGGACTGGCGCATGGCCTGCCGCAGCGGTTCGTGACAGGTGTTGCTCAACCAGGTGAGCGGCAGGCGAATGCCTTCGTGCATCAGGCCCATTTCGACCAAGGCAAACTTCACCGGGATCGGGTTGGCTTCGATGAACAGGTCCTTGTGCAGCGGCATCAGTTTTTCGTTGATTGCACGTGCGGTCTCGGCATCGCCCTTGAGCGCGGCCTCGCACAGATCGGCCATTTCTCGCGGAGCGACGTTGGCGGTCACGGAAATATTGCCCTTGCCGCCCAGCAGGATCAGCTCGACGGCTGTCGGGTCATCGCCAGACAGCACGATGAAATCCTTGCTGACGCCATCGAGGATGGCCTTGGCCCGTACCAGGTCGCCCGTGGCTTCCTTGATGCCGATGATGTTCGGCACGGTGGACAGGCGAATCACGGTCTCGGCTTGCATATCGCAGGAGGTGCGGCCGGGAACGTTATAGAGGATCTGTGGGATGTCGACCGCTTCGGCAATGTACTTGAAATGCTGGTACAAGCCTTCCTGGGTCGGCTTGTTGTAGTACGGAACGACCAGCAGGCAGGCATCGGCGCCGGCTTCCTTGGCGTTGCGGGTCAGTTCGACGGCTTCGCGGGTCGAGTTGGCTCCGGTGCCGGCGATCACCGGAATGCGCCCGTTGACCTGCTTGACGACGGCGCGGATGACTTCGATATGTTCGTTGACATCAAGGGTAGCCGACTCGCCGGTGGTGCCGACGGCGACAATGGCATGGGTGCCGTTTTCAAGGTGGAAGTCCACGAGTTTGCTGAGGCTGGCCCAGTCAAGACGCCCTTGTGCATCCATGGGTGTGACCAGTGCCACCATACTGCCCGCAATCATGAAACCGCTCCTGCCGGAAAAAGAGAGCCGTAATGGTACTGGCGCCAAGATGCTTGTACAAGCGAACTCCCATTCCCCTTGGCGATGGTTTTCGCTACCCTTCAGGCTTTGATCGGTAGCGATAAGCTCATGCGCCGGTCCCCAGCCTCCGTTTTCGTCGTTACAAGCCCCGATCCTGCGTGTGTCCCGGTGTATTTGTGTTGCCCCGCAACGCAACGCATCCACGAGGCGAAGGGCTTGAACCGTTCGATTTCCCAAGGCTGGCACCACATCGAGCTGAAACGTACCGACCGCTCATCGCTTTAGGAATGCTGCATGTCCACCCCCACAGTCCGCGAACAATTCCTTGTTATCAGTGCCCTTGGCGCCAACCCCATGGAGCTGACTAACGTCCTGTGCCGCGCCAGCCATGAAAATCGCTGCGCCGTCGTGACGTCACGCCTGACCCGTCATGGCGAGTGCAGCGCGCTCGTGCTGGAAATTTCCGGCAGCTGGGACGCGCTGGCCCGCCTTGAGGGCAGCCTGCCTGTACTGGCCAAGAAACATGCCTTCACCGTCAACGTGGTACGCAGCGCCGCCTTGGAGAATCGTCCCCAGGCCCTGCCTTATGTGGCTTACGTCAGCTCGGCCTACCGCCCGGACATCATCAACGAGCTGTGCCAGTTCTTCATGGACCACCACGTCGAACTGGAGAACCTGACCTGCGACACCTACCAGGCCCCGCAGACCGGCGGCACCATGCTCAACGCCACGTTCACCGTGACACTGCCGGCCGGCACCCAGATCAGCTGGCTGCGTGATCAGTTCCTGGATTTCGCCGATGCGATGAACCTGGACGCATTGATCGAACCGTGGCGCCCACAAAACCCAATGTAAGGAAGCGTTCATGGCCGTTGCCATCGACCAGCCGGTTACCGATTTCCAGGCGCCCGCCACCAGCGGGCAGACCATCAGCCTCGCAGCCCTGAAGGGCAAGCAAGTGGTCATTTATTTCTACCCCAAGGACAGCACGCCCGGCTGCACCACCGAAGGCCAGGGTTTCCGCGATCAGTACGCGCAATTCCAGGCCGCCAACACCGAAGTGTTCGGCGTCTCCCGGGACAGCCTCAAGTCCCACGAGAACTTCAAGTGCAAGCAGGAGTTCCCCTTCGAGCTGATCAGCGACAAGGACGAAGCGGTTTGCCAGTTGTTCGACGTGATCAAGTTGAAGAAGCTTTACGGCAAGGAATACCTGGGCGTTGATCGCAGCACGTTCCTGATCGATAAACAGGGAGTGTTGCGCCAGGAATGGCGTGGCGTGAAGGTGCCGGGGCATGTGGATGCGGTGTTGGCGGCGGCTCAGGCGCTCAACAAGGCCTGAGTTTTATCGTTGTCAGCTTCGGCCTCATCGCGAGCAAGCTCGCTCCCACAGGATTTCACGGAACACCGCAAATCCCCTGTGGGAGCGAGCCTGCTCGCGAAAGGGCCGGTAGCATCACCGGCTATATCACTGCTATAGCAACGGCGCCACTACCGGCTCCTTGCTCGGCCACGCATCCAGCACTGCCTTGAACAGCGTCGCCAGGGGAATCGCGAAGAACACTCCCCAGAACCCCCACAATCCACCGAACAACAACACTGCGCAGATAATCGCCACCGGATGCAGGTTCACCGCCTCGGAGAACAGCAACGGTACGAGCACGTTGCCGTCCAGGGTCTGGATGATTCCGTAGACGGCCATCAGATAGATGAACTGATCGCTCCAGCCCCACTGGAACAGTGCGATCAATGCCACCGGCACGGTCACCACTACGGTGCCGACGTAGGGCACCACCACTGAAATACCCACCAGCAGCGCCAACAGGGCGGCGTAATTGAGCCCCAGGGCGACGAAGCCGATGTAGGTGACGCCGCCACAGATAAAAATCTCGATGACTTTACCGCGGATGTAATTGGCGATCTGCCGATTCATCTCCTGCGCCACCCGGGTGATCAATGCCCGTTCGCGCGGCAGGTAACCGCGGACCCAGCGTCCGATCATTTCCCGGTCCTTGAGGAAGAAAAACACCAGGATCGGCACCAGCACCAGATAGATCATGATGTTCACGAGCAACGGCAGGCTGGACAGCGAAAACGTCAGCGCCCACTGGCCGAACTTGCCGATCTCGCCGCGTACCACTTCGATCGTCTGCAATACCTGCTCGTCCGAGACCAGGTGGGGATAACGCTCCGGTAGCAGCAACAGCAGCGATTGCCATTTGACGAGCATCCCCGGCAATTCGTTGAACAACGTCACCAACTGGTGCCACAGCAAGGGCACGATCACCACCAGGAAGACCACCAGCACGCCCATGAACAGCGCGAACACCAACCCTACCGCGACCGAACCCGGCAGTCGCAAGCGCTCCAAAGTGATGACCAGCCCTTGCATCAGGTACGCCAGCACCATCCCCGCCAACACCGGTGCCAACATGCCGCCCAGCGTGAGCACGGCGGTAAAAGCCAGGAACAGGAGCACTGCCAGGACCACCGCCTCTTCATCGGAAAAGTAGCGCTGAATCCAGTCGCGTAACACTTTGAACATTAAAAATCCCTAAGAGATGTCGCCTGCCTTCAGGCTTTTTTCAACCAGTAACGGTAGGTGCCGTTTTCGTCCTCTTCACGCAGCAGCGTATGACCGGCCAACCGGGCGAAGGTGCGGAAATCGCGCTGGGAGCCAGCGTCCGTGGCGGTTACCTTGAGCACGGCGCCACTGGTCAGACGATTGAGTTCCAGCTTGGCCTTGAGCAACGGCAACGGACAATTCAGGCCACTGGCGTCCAGCTCGGCATCGTGGGCTACAGCATCGGTCATTGTTTCACTCCGCAACGGGTCGTCGAGCCGCCTAGAATATCTGGTCCCGGACCCGCTGTCCGGCTACAGTAAGGTCTTTGTCGACTAAGGCTTCGTGCATGACATTTCTGCGCCCCACCCTGCTGACGCTCGCCTGCCTGCTTGCCTCACCGGGCTTCGCCGACGACCTGCCGTCACTTGGCGACGCCAGTTCTGCCATCGTCTCGCCAGAACAGGAGCACCAACTGGGCCGCGCCTGGCTGGCGCTGCTGCGCAGCCAGGTTTCACAGCTCAACGACCCCCAGCTCAAGGACTACGTCGAAACCAGCGTCTACAAGCTGGTGGAGACCAGCCAGGTCAATGACCGGCGCCTGGAATTCATCCTGATCAACAGCCCGCAGCTCAACGCCTTCGCCGCACCGGGCGGAATCGTCGGGGTCAACGGCGGGCTGTTCCTCAACGCACAGACCGAAGGCGAATACGCGTCGGTCATGGCCCACGAGCTGGCGCACTTGTCGCAGCGCCACTTCGCCCGTGGCGTGGAAGCTCAACAGCGCATGCAAGTGCCGATGATGGCCGCGCTGCTGGCTGGCATCGTGGTCGCCGCCGCTGGCGGGGGCGATGCAGGGATTGCCGCCATCGCGGGGACCCAGGCCGCCGCCATCCAGGAGCAACGGCGCTTTTCGCGCCAGAACGAACAGGAAGCCGACCGAATCGGCATCCAGAATCTGGAAAAAGCTGGGTACGACCCTCGATCCATGCCGACCATGTTCGAGCGTCTGATGCGCCAATACCGCTTTGACGCCAAGCCTCCGGAGTTTCTGTTGACGCACCCGGTCACCGAGTCGCGTATCGCCGACACCCGCAACCGCGCCGAACAGGCCAAGCCGGGGGGCATCGAGGACAGCATGCGTTATCAACTGATTCGTGCGCGCGTCCAGCTGACCTATGAGGAAACCCCAGGCCTGGCCGCCAAGCGCTTTCGCGCACTGTTGGACGAGAACCCCAAAAACGATGTGGCCCGCTATGGCCTGGCCATCGCCCAGGTCAAGGGGGGCCAGTTGAATGAAGCGCGGGAGAACCTCAAGCCGCTGCTGGCCAAATCACCCAACGAAATCATCTACAACCTGGCCCAAGTCGATCTGGACATTACCAACAACAAGCTGGCTGACGCCCAATCCCGCGTCGACCGGATGCTGGTTCAATACCCTGGCAACTATCCGCTCAACCAAGTGCGCGTCGACCTGCTGCTAAAGCAAAACCGCCCCGCTGACGCAGAAAAAGCCCTGGAGACGCTGCTCAAGAATCGCCCGGACGATCCAGACGTCTGGTACATGGTCGCCGAGACGCGCGGCCTGTCGGGCAACATCATCGGCTTGCATCAGGCCCGCGCCGAATACTTCGCGTTGGTCGGCGACTATCGCCAGGCGATTCAACAATTGGACTTCGCCAAACGCCGCGCCGGCGGCAACTTTCCATTGTCGTCCCGCATCGACGCACGGCAGCGTGAGCTTATGGAACAGGAGCGAATGGTCAAGGACATGATGGGCTGAGCTTCAGCCAGGCATAAAAAAAACCGCCTCGACATACATCGAGGCGGTTTTTTTCAGCTGCAGACGGGCTTATTCAGCCAGTTTGAACGTGATGAAGCTCGCACGTCCCTGGCGCAGGACTCGCATCGACACCGAGCGATTCTTCGGCAGGGCCTTGGCGATATCGGTGAACTCCTTGGCGGACCCGATGGCCTGGTTATTCAGGTGCGTAATGATGTCGCCCGGTTGCAGGCCGATCAGTGCAGCAGGACCGTCCTGTACTTCCCTGATCACCACGCCGCCCTGCAGTTCCAGAGTGCGCTTCTGCTCGTCGGTCAATTCGACCACCGCGACGCCCAAGCGATTACTGCTGCGCTCTACGCCGGACTTGGGCAGCGAATCCAGCTCCTTGCCCTCTTCCGGTATAGCGCCAACGGTCAACTCGACGTTCTTGCGCTTGCCTTCGCGAATCACTTCGAGGTTGGCCTTGGCACCGGCCTTCAGGGCACCCACCAGGTGCGGCAAATCAGCGGACATGACAATAGGCTGGCCATTGAGGCTGAGAATCACATCACCAACCTGCAAGCCGCCCTTGGCAGCCGGGCCACCTTCCTGGATCTGTGCCACCAGGGCACCGGCGGGTTTTTCCAGCCCGAACGACTCGGCCAGGTCCTTGTTCACTTCCTGGATGACCACGCCCAGCCAGCCACGGCTGACTTTGCCTTCGCTTTTCAACTGATTGGAAACGTCCATGGCGACGTCGATTGGAATGGCGAAGGACACACCCATGAAACCGCCCGAGCGGGTGTAGATCTGGGAATTGATGCCCACCACTTCACCGTCAAGGTTGAACAACGGGCCGCCGGAGTTGCCGGGGTTGATCGGCACGTCGGTCTGGATGAACGGCACGTAGTTCTCGTTCGGCAGGCTGCGGCCGATGGCGCTGACAATGCCCTGGGTCACGGTGTGGTCAAAGCCGAACGGCGAACCGATCGCCACGACCCATTGGCCGGCCTTCAGGTTCTGGGATTTGCCAAGCTTGAGGACTGGCAAATCCTTGCCTTCGATTTTGAGTAGCGCCACATCGGACCGTGGATCGGTGCCGATCAGTTTGGCCTTGAGCTCACTGCGATCGGCCAGGCGGACCAGGATCTCATCGGCATCCGCGATGACATGGTTATTGGTGAGGATGTAGCCATCGGGCGAAATAATGAAACCCGAACCCAGGGATTGCGCTTCCCGCTGGCGGCCACCACCCGGTGAACGAGGCTGCGGCATTCCGCGCTCGAAAAACTCGCGCAGCATGGGTGGCAGACCTTCCAGGTCCGGCATCTGTGGGTCCATCACCCGGCGCTCAGGCAGCTTCTGCGTCGTACTGATGTTCACGACTGCGGGTGAAGCCTGTTCGACCAGTTGGGTGAAGTCCGGCAATTCGACCGCCGCTGCGGGAACGGCCTGACCGAGGACCAGCACGGTGGCGAATATGGAGAGATAGGTTTTCAAGCGTGGTATCGACATACGGCTCCCGTTACGACGAGCATGGTTAAGCGATATGGAGCTGAAACACCGGAGAACGATACGCCGGTATTTTCGTTCCGCAAACAGACAAGGCCAGAGCCGAGCGGCTCTGACCTAATAGAAAAAAAATCGATTTTTTGCAAATGAAAATGCTGACAGGAAGTTTCAGCAATTCGATCAAGCCTTGGCGTTAACGGCCTGCCGCGCAATCGAGCCACTTGCGCAATGGCTACTTGGCTGCCGCGACGTCGGAGCGCATGGAAAGCGCGATCCGTTCCGCCGTCCCGATAGGTATCTCACCTACCACCGTGACCATAATTTCACCTTGCGGCGTGGTCAGACGGCGGGATACGGCGGCGGTCGGACCTAGCTGAGTTCGGGTATCGGTAGCCGTGGCGCCGTTCAACGGTTCCAGAAACACCGAGAACCGAGCCAGGCCATCGTCGTACATGAGGCTGCTGACCTGCACTTTGGTGTCCGGGTCATTTCGCGCAACACTGCTGGTCAATTCAAAGCCCGGCGGAAGCCAGTCCGAACGCCATGCGGTCTTCACTGCCGTCGCCTTGTTCGGATCCTGCGCAACAGCCGTGCATTCGGCACTGGCCTGCAGGTCAGCGTCCGAAGGTGAGGTGATGTTCAGGCGGGTGAATTGAAAGCGTTCGAGCAACTGTCCCTTGTCGTTGAGCAGCAGGGATTTGAGCGGCAGCCCGGTTTCCTTGTCCAGATGCAACTCGAACCCGTAGCGATGCTGGTCCTTCGGAGTCAGGGCCACAATGACAGCTTGTCGCCCAGCCACACGCGACTTGCCGATCACGGCAAGGTCATACCAATTCTTGAGTTTTTGCGGATCGAGCGCACGTGCAGTGCCATCTGGCGTATTTCCCAGCCCGGCGATCAAGGTGCCACTGACGCATTGAGTACGTCCATCAATGCGCATGACCTCCTGTGCCGAACCGTCGAGCTGGAGCAACCGCTCGCGGATTTTGCCATCCTGGACGCGATGCCAGATGTTATGGGTAGAAAAACTACCGTTACGCTCGTAAACGAAAGTGCCCTGGAAGCTTTGCTGTTGCTCGGCTTGACTCAGGCGATTAAGCCAGTCTTGAGCCTCGCCGGCATGGGCTGGAATCACGCACCAGCCACCGAGCAGAAGCGATAAAAGAGGTATGGCGCGCATGGTCCTCCTTAACGGTTTTCCAGACTGGCCGCGCGAGCGTAGGGCAGCGCGCTTTCAGTGCCCTTCAATGCAGCCTGTTGGGCATGCTGGCGCAGGTAGTTAGGCAGGCGCTGATCGTGCCAGCCTGGTTGTCCTTGCAGGACACCATTGTTCATCGGGCCAGCAGCTTCCGAACCTTCACTGTAGCCGGCCAGCACCGCAGGACCTTTGACCTGTGGCGTTGCCAGGCTTGGCTGGTTCGATTGCTGCGCCATTTGAACGCCAGCGATCTCATCCTGGTTGTACAACCGCACACCGGCCAGTACCGCAACGGTGACCGAAGCAGCTACAGCCAGGCGACCCAGGCTGCGCCATGGACCGCGGGAGGCTTTTGCCGGTACGGCTTCATCAGCCAGCGCAGCAGACACTGCCGCAGCGATATCCAGACGCGGAAGCAGCAGGTCCTTGTGCATGACAGCCCGGGCGATCTGATAGCGCGCCCAGGTCTCACGGGTTTCAACATCGTCGAAGGCATTCAATACCCGACGTAATTCCAATTCGTCCGCTTCGTTATCCATCACTGCGGACAGCGATTCCTGCAGGGCTTCACGACTCATGGCGTTCCTCTCTTGGCTGTCGCCGCTGTCTCAGTTTTCCTGCAACAACGGTTGCAGGGCTTTATCGATGGCCTCCCGAGCGCGGAAGATCCGGGAGCGCACGGTACCCACCGGACATTGCATGACGCTCGCAATGTCCTCGTAACTCAGACCGTCGAATTCACGTAAAGTTAAAGCCGTACGCAAATCTTCAGGCAATTGCTGGATGGTTCGATGGACGGTGCCTTCGATCTCATCCCGCAGCAATGCACGCTCCGGAGATTCGAGGTCCTTGAGGCCATGATCGCCATCGTAGAACTCAGCATCTTCGGAACTCACATCACTATCCGGCGGCCGGCGGCCGCGTGAAACCAGATAGTTTTTCGCCGTGTTAATGGCGATGCGGTAAAGCCACGTGTAAAACGCGCTATCCCCGCGGAAATTTCCAAGTGCGCGGTAGGCCTTGATGAAGGCTTCCTGGGCAACATCCTGGGCTTCATGGGTGTCGTGCACGAAACGCACGATCAACCCGAGAATTTTGTGCTGGTATTTCAGCACTAGCAGATCGAAAGCTCGCTTGTCGCCGCGCTGAACGCGTTCGACCAGCTGCTGATCCTCTTCCTGGGTTAGCATGAACACTCCTCGATAAGCTCGAAGGAGGGTTGCACTACTAATCGACCGGGCTTGCAAACATAGACTCGGGCTTTTCGCAAAAGTTCTCCCCCTTCCAAGCAAGTTTCCGGCGCGCTCTGATCCGGCACGCACGAAAAACGCAGCACGAGATTCCCCGGCTGCGCGAATAATCTGTCGCCGGGCCTGTCGGACGAGGACTTGAATCGAAGTCCTTAACCAACCCGACGCTGTTCCCTTTTGCAGACAACCGTCTATTGAACGTAGGCGCTTGGCAAAAGTTCCCGCTATTTTCAGCTCTTCGAAACGAAAATCTGGCAACCGTGACGAGATAAACAACGTTCTGTCCGCGAAAACGTCGCGTTGTCGCCATTTCAAGAAAACCCTGATCCGACGAAGCGTGTTGTTTTTCCGTCACGCTGGTTTCACATCGCCATGATTGCCCGGCTATTGTGCCGATCCCCCCCTCTATATACTAGTGGGCTGCAAGGCTGCCCGACCCGTCAAACGGATGTCCGGCGCCAACCCCTCACGGGTCGCTTTGAGCGGAAATCATTCGAATGAGCCAACAGTTCCAACATGATGTTCTGGTAATCGGCAGCGGTGCCGCCGGATTGAGCCTGGCGCTGACTTTGCCCGCGCATCTGCGCATCGCCGTGCTGAGCAAGGGCGACCTGGCCAACGGCTCGACGTTCTGGGCCCAGGGCGGCGTCGCGGCCGTGCTGGATGACGCCGACACGATCCAATCCCACGTCGACGACACACTCAACGCTGGCGGCGGGCTGTGCAATCAGGATGCGGTGCGCTTTACCGTCGAGCACAGCAGGGAGGCCATCCAATGGCTGATCGACCAAGGCGTGCCATTCACCCGCGATGAGCAGTCCGGCACCGAAGATGGCGGCTTTGAATTTCACCTGACCCGCGAGGGCGGCCATAGCCATCGGCGGATCATCCATGCCGCCGATGCGACCGGCGCGGCGATTTTCAAGACGCTGCTGGCCCAGGCCAGGCAACGGCCGAACATCGAGTTGCTGGAGCAACGGGTCGCGATCGATCTGATCACCGAAAAACGCCTGGGTCTGAACGGTGATCGCTGCCTGGGCGCCTATGTGCTCAACCGTGGCACGGGCGAAGTCGACACCTACGGGGCGCGCTTCGTGATCCTGGCCTCCGGTGGCGCGGCCAAGGTCTACCTCTACACCAGCAACCCGGACGGCGCCTGCGGTGACGGCATTGCCATGGCCTGGCGTTCCGGTTGCCGGGTGGCGAACCTGGAGTTCAACCAGTTCCACCCGACTTGTTTATATCACCCGCTCGCCAAGAGTTTTTTGGTGACCGAGGCCCTGCGCGGCGAAGGCGCGCACCTGAAGCTGCCCAACGGGGAACGCTTCATGCAGCGCTTCGATCCCCGCGCCGAACTGGCCCCACGGGACATCGTTGCCCGAGCCATCGACCATGAGATGAAGCGCCTGGGCATCGACTGCGTTTATCTGGATATCAGCCACAAGCCCGAAGCGTTCATCAAGAGTCATTTCCCGACGGTCTACGAACGCTGCCTGGAATTTTCCATCGACATCACCAAGCAGCCTATCCCGGTGGTGCCGGCGGCGCATTACACCTGCGGCGGGGTCATGGTCGATCAGTTCGGTCGCACCGACGTCCCCGGCCTGTATGCCATTGGCGAAACCAGTTTTACCGGGCTGCACGGCGCCAATCGCATGGCCAGCAATTCGCTGCTGGAATGTTTCGTCTACGCCCGCTCGGCAGCGGCCGACATCCTTGAGCAATTGCCGCGCATCGACATACCTGCCGCCCTGCCCTCGTGGGATGCCAGCCAGGTCACCGACTCGGATGAAGACGTCATCATCGCCCACAACTGGGACGAACTGCGGCGCTTCATGTGGGACTACGTTGGGATCGTGCGCACCAACAAACGCTTGCAACGGGCCCAGCATCGGGTACGACTGCTGCTCGATGAGATCGATGAGTTCTACAGTAACTACAAGGTCAGCCGGGACCTGATCGAACTGCGCAACCTCGCGCAAGTGGCCGAACTGATGATTCGCTCGGCGATGGAACGCAAGGAAAGTCGAGGGCTGCATTACACCCTCGATTACCCGGACCTGTTGCCCGAGCCATTGGATACTATCCTGGTGCCGCCCACCTACGCCGGCTGAACCTGAGCCGCACTCGCAGGCGTCGGTGCACATCCGGCGCCAGCGCATCACGGGGCACACACAGCGAGCGGACCCGCCGCTCGCCCTGGAGGCGAAAGCGCAACACGACGATTATCGGCAATGCGAGGCTATCGGGCCGCAACTGCACCGATTGCCAGCCGCCGTCGGAGCTCCATAGCTGCCAGCCACCGGCATCGCGACGCAAGCCGCGAAACGCCTGTCGATGGGTCAGCAACAGGTGTCGCGGCAGTACCCAGGCGCCATGGCCCAGGCACAGTATGATGCCGACGGCTGCGAACCCGGGTGGGACGGCCAATAGCAACAACGAGCCAAGGGCGAACAGCTGCGCCAGCAGATAGGCCGCCAACAACTGCCCGGAGGCGCGCCAGCGGCATTCGAAGCGATTACTTGGGTTGGACACGGTCCAGGATCATCCGGACCATGCGCTGCAACTCCGGATCTTCGGACTCACTGCGTTCCATGAACCAGCCGAACATGTCCTGGTCCTCACATTCCAGCAGGCGGACGTAGCATGCACGGTCAACCTCATTGAGGTGGGGGTAGACCTCCTTCACGAAAGGCACCAGCAACACGTCAAGCTCAAGCATGCCGCGGCGGCTGTGCCAGTAGAGGCGATTCAGTTCAACATCTTCGACCATGGAGCGCTCCTCAAATAGGGCGCAAGTATACAGGCCCGGCCGTGGCGGAACACACGGCTTTGTCGGCCGTCGACGATCCTTTGGCAACTACCCATTTCAAGGGCGCCCCCTTATGATGTCCACCAGACTTTTTTACCCTGCGATGACCCATGGCTGATTCCGCTTTTTTCTGCACCCTGTCCCACGAAGGCATTCTCGCGGTCCGCGGCGTGGATGCCGGTAAATTCCTGCAAGGCCAACTGACCTGCAATCTCAATTACCTGAGCGACAGCCGGGCCAGCCTCGGCGCCCGCTGCACACAGAAAGGCCGGATGCAATCAAGCTTCCGGATCCTGCTCGAGGGCGACGGCGTACTCATGGCGATGGCCAGCGAGTTACTCGAACCGCAACTGGCGGACCTGAAAAAATACGCGGTGTTTTCCAAATCCAAACTCACCGATGAAAGCCCGGCCTGGGTTCGCTTCGGACTGGAAAACGCTGACGCCGCCCTCAGCGAACTGGGCCTGGAGCTGCCGGCCGACACCGATAGCATGGCACGCCATGAATCCTTGATCGCCATCCGCGTATCCCCGGGCCGGGCCGAACTCTGGGTCCGCGCCGAACAGGCCGATACGCTGCGCGCTCGCCTGGGCTCGCAACTGGCCGAAGGCGACTTGAACCGCTGGCTGCTGGGCCAGGTTCGTGCGGGAATCGGCCAAGTCATGGCGGCCACATGCGAACTGTTCATTCCTCAGATGCTCAACCTGCAGGCCGTTGGCGGTGTCAGCTTCAAGAAAGGCTGCTATACCGGCCAGGAAATCGTCGCGCGCATGCAGTACCTCGGCAAGCTCAAGCGTCGCCTGTATCGCCTGCAACTGGACGCCGCCGAGTTGCCGGAGCCTGGCACCCCGCTGTTTTCCCCTACGCATGGCAGCTCGATCGGCGAGGTCGTCATTGCTGCCCGGGCCGAGCAGAATATTGAGCTGCTGGGAGTGTTGCAGGCCGAAGCCGCCGAGGATGGCAATTTGCATCTCGGTGCTTTGGAAGGACCCGCGCTACAATTGCTGGACTTGCCTTACGAACTGGACCGCGACCGCGAAATCCAGCGTTGATCGCAACATTTTGTCGCAACACCTAGAGAACCGAAATGAGCGATTTGGCGGATAAGGTCCAGCGGGATTTGGTGGCGGCCATCGATAAGGACGACCTGGTCCTGCCCACACTACCGGAAGTGGCCATGCAGATTCGCCGGGCCGCGGAAGATCCGGAGATCAGTGTCAGTAACCTGAGCAAAGTGATCGGTCGTGACACAGCACTCTCGGCGCGCCTGATAAAAGTGGTCAACAGCCCGCTGCTACGCGCCACGCAGGAAGTGACGGACTTGCACACGGCCATCACTCGGCTGGGCGTCAACTACAGCAGTAACCTGGCGATTGGCCTGGTCATGGAGCAGATATTCCATGCCCGCTCCGATGTTGTGGAACAGAAGATGCGTGAGGTGTGGCGCAAGAGCCTGGAGATCGCCGGTGTCAGTTATGCGCTATGTCGCAGCTATACCCACCTCAAGCCTGACCAGGCCGCGCTGGGCGGATTGGTCCATCAGATCGGCGTGCTGCCGATCCTGACGTACGCCGAAGACAACAACGAATTGCTGTCGGATCCAATCAGCCTCAACCACGTCATCGAGACGATTCATCCCGTGTTGGGGGACAAGCTGCTCAGCGTCTGGGAGTTTCCGGAACGATTGATGAAGTTGCCGGGGTTGTATCTGGATTTCACCCGGGATTCGGAACAACTCGATTACGTCGACCTGGTGCAAGTCGCCGCACTGTACTGCTACAAGGACTCCGATCATCCGCTGAGCAGGATCGACGTATTTGGCGTCCCCGCGATCAAGAAGCTGGGCATTGACCTGGACAACCACGACCGCTGCGCGGATCTGGAAGAAGCGCGGTCGATGTTTTACTGACAAGGCCCGTTGTGGCGAGGGACTTTGCTCCCTTTCCACGGGTTTTGCATTGCCTGGCTTAGCCGGGGATAAAACTCACCCGCACCTTCAGCCCACTCTCCTGCCCGTCATGCAGGGTGATCTGGGCCAGATGCGCGCGACAGATTTCCCCGACGATCGCCAATCCCAAGCCAGAACCGGCCACTTGCTGGTTGCGTCGATAGAAGCGCTCGAATACTCGCTCGCGCTCAGTCTCAGGAATGCCGGGGCCGTCGTCCTCGACTTCCAGGACCGCCGGCGCGATCACCCGCAGGATGACGTTGCCACCCGAGGGGGTGTGGGCCAGGGCGTTGTCCACCAGGTTGCTCAACAGTTCGTTCAGCAACGTCGGTTCGCCCCGCAACCAGACGGGCTCATCGGCCTCCAGCGCCAACGCGACTCCACGGGCATGGGCCAAGGGTGCCATGGCCATGCCCAGCTCACGGGCGAGCTGGCTCAGGTCGAGCAATTGCGCGCCGCCCTCGGCAATCGCCCGGGCGCCATTTTCCACCCGGGCCAATGACAGCAACTGGTTGGCCAGGTGGGTCAAGCGGTCGGTGCCCTGGGCGGCGGTCTCCAGGGTTTGGCGCCACGTGGCAGGTTCGCTGGCGCGCAGGCCCAGCTCCAGGCGAGCCTTGAGGGCGGCCAATGGCGTTCGCAGCTCATGGGCGGCGTCGGCAATGAATTGCGCCTGACGCTCGAATTGGCCGCGCAGGCGCTCGGTGAAGTGATTGAGTGCCCGTACCAGCGGCCATAACTCATGTTGGACTTCCACCAGCGGCAGCGGTCGCAGATCGTCTGGCTGCCGCTCTTCCACCGCCGTGCGCAAGCGTTCCAGGGGACGCAGCGCGGCACTGACCGCGAACCACACCAAAAGCAGCGCACCCACCGCCAGCATGCCCAACCGCAGCAAGGTATCGGCCATCAAGCTGCGCGCCATGCTGACCCGCGCCTCTTCGGTTTCCGCCACGCGGATTTCCGCCATGCCGTTCATCTCCGGCTCGCTCACGGCCTTGAGCAGGCTTACGACGCGCACATTCTGGCCCTGATAAGAGGCGTTATAGAAGCGCGCCAGCGCGGGGTAATCGTCCGTGCGCGGCGTACCCGGCGGCGGGCCAGGAAGATTCTCGTATCCGGAGATGAGCTTTTGGTGGATATCGTTGACCTGATAGTAGATACGCCCGGCGCTGTCATAGGCGAAGGTGTCCAAGGCCACGTACGGCACGTCCGCACTCAGGGTGCCGTCTCGCTGGGAAAGCCCGGCGGCAATGGTCCGGGCCGAAGCCAGCAGCGTCCGGTCATAGGCAGTATCGGCCGCTTCGCGGCCATTCCAATAGGCACTCAGCCCACTGGCGAGCATCAGCACCACCAGCAGCGATGCAAGGTTGCGAAGGAGCCGCCAGCGCAGGCTGTCGGGCTTATGCATCACGGGTTTCCAGCAAATAGCCCAGGCCCCGGAACGTCACGATCGCCACCGCATGGCCATCAAGTTTCTTACGCAGCCGATGAACGTAGATCTCGATGGCGTCGGGGCTGGCCTCTTCGTCCAGGCCAAACACCTGGGCGGCCAGCTGTTCCTTGCTCATCACCCGCCCCGGTCGAGCTATCAACGCCTCCAGGACCGCCTGCTCGCGGGAGGTCAAGGTCATCAATTCCTCATCAAGCGTAAAGCGGCGGGTGTCCAGGTCGTAGACCAACCCACCGCAGCGCTGCTGGCGCTCGCCCCCGAGTACGCTACGGCGCAGCAACGCCTTGACCCGGGCTTCCAGCTCGGTCAGTTCGAATGGCTTGGCCAGGTAATCATCGGCGCCGAGGTTCAGGCCGTGGACGCGGTCCTTGACGTCGCTGCGCGCGGTCAACATCAGCACCGGCAAGGTCTTGCCCCGCGCCCGCAAGCGCGCCAGCACTTCGAAACCGTCCATGCGCGGCAGCCCCACATCTAGAATCGCCACGGCGTATTCCTCGCTGCTCAGGGCCAGGTCAGCGGCCACCCCATCGTGCAGCACGTCCACTGTCAAACCCGTGCTCTTGAGCGCCTGGGCGACACTTTCGGCCAGCTGCAGATGGTCTTCGACGAGCAGAACACGCATGGGTTTTTCCTCGATTCAGGGATGGCCGGCGCCATTCTTTGGCGCGGAGTTTACAGCCGCATCCGCCACTGTGAAGCCAAAAATCATCCTGAAAGCTTTTGAAAGGTTAGCGAAAGGTTGGGTCGTTAGAGTCGCTCCACGGACAGTTTCGACTGCCGGTCGCGACACACCTCGCGAACGAAAAACGCCACGAAGCGTTTTCGCCGAATAAAAACAATAAGCGGAGTATTCACCATGCTGTCCATACAGCTCCAGGCTTCAATGCCCACCCGCCTTTGCTGCCCCAACCAGACTACCCTTGCCTGTGCCTCTGCGCAGACCGAACTGCTGCGTCTTTGACACGCGTTCAGGGGTCTGCACCGTACATGTTCTGCGAAGCCTGATTTGAAACACAAAACAACAACTCCTGTGGAGACAAAAATGAACCTAGCACTGCGTAAAGTAGCCCTTGCCGTCGGATGCCTGATGCTCGCCGGGCAAACGCTCGCCGCTGATTCGTCCAAAGAGCCGAAGCGCCCTGAGTGCATCGCCCCCGCCGCACCCGGCGGTGGTTTCGACCTGACCTGCAAATTGGCGCAAAGCGCACTGGTCAATGAAAAGCTGCTGACCAAGCCGATGCGCGTCACCTACATGCCCGGCGGTGTCGGCGCGGTGGCCTACAACGCAGTGGTTGCGCAGCGCCCGGCAGACGCCGGCACGCTGGTGGCCTGGTCCAGCGGCTCGTTGCTGAACCTGGCGCAAGGCAAGTTCGGCCGTTTCGATGAAACCAATGTGCGCTGGCTCGCTGCCGTCGGCACCAGCTATGGCGCCATCGCGGTGAAAAGCGATTCGCCCTACAAGAATCTCGACGATCTGGTACAGGCTCTGAAGAAAGATCCTGGCTCGGTGGTGATCGGCTCTGGCGGCACCGTCGGTAGCCAGGACTGGATGCAGACCGCTTTGATTGCCAAGGCCGCCGGTATCGACCCGCGCAAACTGCGCTACGTGGCCCTTGAAGGCGGCGGCGAAATCGCTACCGCTCTGCTCGGCGGTCATATCCAGGTGGGCAGTACGGACATCTCCGACTCCATGCCACACATCCTGAGCGGCGACATGCGTCTGCTGGCCGTATTCTCCGATAAGCGCCTGGAAGAGCCGGAAATGAAAGACATCCCGACCGCCGTGGAACAAGGCTACGACATCCGCTGGCCGGTGGTACGTGGCTTCTACCTGGGCCCGAAGGTCACCGATGAGGAATACGCCTGGTGGAAAAACGCCTTCGACAAACTGCTGGCCTCCGAAGAGTTCGCCAAGCTGCGTGACCAGCGCGAACTGTTCCCGTTCGCCATGACCGGTCCGGAGCTGGACACCTACGTGAAGAAGCAAGTGGCCGACTACAAGATGCTGGCCAAAGAGTTCGGCCTGATCCAGTAATCGCCCCTGTCTCGCGGCGGCGTCGGCACAACCGGCGCCGCCCAGGAGTTAGTCATGCTCGTCATCCAACGTATTGTTGCCGCGGTGCTGCTGCTGGCCTGTATCGGCCTGGCGCTGATGGCCTGGCCTTATCAGGCCGCCTTTTCCTATGAACCGGTCGGCCCGCGCGCCTTTCCCCTGCTGATAATCGGGCTGATGGGGCTGGCGCTGCTGTACATGCTGTTTCGTCCTACCCCCGTCGTGCACAGCGAAGACGACCCGCAACTGGACCGTGAAACCCTGCAGAAAATCGGCATCTGCGTTTTGCTGCTGTTGGTCTTCGCCGGAACTTTCGAACCCCTGGGCTTCATCCTCGCCAGCATTGTCACCGGCGTGCCGATGGCGCGCCTGTACGGCGGCCGCTGGGTACCGAGCGTAGTGATCATCAGCCTGATGGCCATTGGTCTTTATCTGTTGTTCGACAAGCTGATGGACGTGCCGCTGCCCCTGGGCCTGCTCGACGTCCTGGAGAATTGATATGGATACCCTGAATTATCTCGGCCAGGGTTTTGGCGTTGCATTGACTCCCTACAACCTCGTCACCGCGTTGAGCGGCACCTTGATCGGCACCGTCGTAGGGCTGCTGCCGGGCCTGGGCCCGATCAACGGCGTGGCGCTGCTGATCCCGATCGCCTTCGCCCTGGGCCTGCCGCCGGAGTCGGCGTTGATCCTGTTGGCGGCCGTTTACCTGGGCTGCGAATACGGCGGGCGTATCAGCTCGATTCTGCTCAACATCCCGGGCGAAGCGTCCACTGTAATGACCACGCTGGACGGCTATCCAATGGCTCGCCAAGGCCTGGCCGGGGTCGCTTTGTCATTGTCGGCGTGGAGTTCGTTCCTCGGCGCGCTCATCGCCACCTGCGGCATGGTGCTGTTTGCTCCCTTGCTGGCCAAATGGGCAATTGCCTTCGGACCGGCGGAATATTTCGTACTGATGGTGTTCGCCATCGTCTGCCTGGGCGGCATGGCCGGTGATCGACCGCTCAAGACGTTCATCGCCGCGCTGATCGGTCTGTTCCTGTCGTGCGTCGGCATCGACGCCAACAGCGGCGTCTACCGCTTCACCGGTGACAACATTCACTTGACCGATGGCATCCAGTTCGTCGTGCTGGTGCTGGGCCTGTTCTCCATCAGCGAGATTCTGTTGCTGCTGGAAAAAACCCATCGCGGCCAGGAAGCTGTGAAAGCCACCGGGCGGATGATGTTCAACGTCAAGGAAGCTGCCTCGGTGTTCTGGGTGAACATGCGCTGTGGCGTGCTCGGTTTCATCATGGGCGTATTGCCAGGTGCCGGCGCGACCCTGGCCAGTGCCGTAGCCTATATGACTGAAAAACGCATGGCCGGTGCCACCGGTACGTTCGGCCAGGGCGACAAGCGTGGCCTCGCGGCGCCGGAAACCGCCATCGGTGGCGCAGCCTGCGGCGCCCTCGTGCCTATGCTGACCCTCGGCGTTCCCGGCTCGGGCACCACGGCGGTCATGATCGGCGCGCTGTCGCTGTACAACATCACCCCCGGCCCGCTGCTGTTCCAACAGCAACCGGACATCGTCTGGGGCCTGATCGCCTCGTTGTTCATCGCCAACGTCATGCTGGTGATCCTCAACATCCCTATGATCCGCGTGTTTACGCGCATCCTGGCGGTGCCGAACTGGGCGCTGGTGCCGGTCATCGCAATCATCACCGGGATCGGTGTCTATGCGGTACACGCCACCACGTTCGACCTGTTCCTGATGATCGGCATCGGTATCTTCGGCTATATCCTGCGCAAGCTTGAGTTCCCGCTGTCGCCAGTCCTGCTGGGCTTCATCCTTGGCGGCCTGATGGAGCAGAACCTGCGTCGTGCGTTGTCGATCTCCAACGGCGCGCTGGAAATCCTCTGGTCGAGCCCGATCACCTTCGGTTGCTGGGTCCTGACCGCAATCATGTTGTTCCTGCCGCTGCTGCGCATCTGGCGTCGCCGCAGTGCCCAGCGTCGTGCCCTGGCCAATGCCTGAGACGACAACTTTCAGACAATGGTGGGGAACACCGCTGGTCGGTCTGGCCGGCGGTTATCTGGCCAGCCTGATCGGCTGGCCCTTGCCCTGGATGGTCGGCTCGCTGTTGGCGATCATCCTGGTGCGCTGCCTCACGCCATGGCAATTGATGGAAATCCCCGGCGGCCGCAAATGCGGCCAATGGGTGGTGGGCATCGGTATCGGCCTGCACTTTACGCCAGTGGTGATGGAGCAAGTCCTGAGCCACTTCGGCCTGATTTTCTTCGGCGCGCTGATCACCAGCGTGTCCAGCGTGGTGAGCGTGTGGCTGATGCGCCGCACCGGCGAGGACCGCGCCACCGCTTTCTTTTCCAGCATGCCAGGCGGTTCCGGCGAAATGGTCAACCTCGGCGCCCGCAACGGCGCGATGCTCAGCCATGTCGCCGCGGGCCAGAGCCTACGCGTGCTGGTGGTGGTGCTGTGCGTTCCCGCCGCCTTCAAGTACCTGCTGGGCGAAGGCACCCCACTGCAACACGCCACGACGGTGGACTGGATGTGGCTGGCGATCCTGTTCCCGGCCGGCGCACTGCTCGCCTGGATCTGGGAGCGCCTTCGCCAGCCCAACCCATGGCTGTTCGGTCCGCTGTTGGTCAGCGCGGCGGTGAGCATCGGC
This sequence comes from Pseudomonas sp. R4-84, assembly GCF_054130985.1. NCBI lineage: Bacteria > Pseudomonadati > Pseudomonadota > Gammaproteobacteria > Pseudomonadales > Pseudomonadaceae > Pseudomonas > Pseudomonas sp. R4-84. The sequence continues at coordinate 1,438,741 of NZ_CP096390.1, read as the reverse complement.
TGGGATTTGCACATCGGCCTGCCCGACGGCGGTAGCCAGATCGGCCAATGGCTGATCGGCAGCGGCCTGGGCTGTCATTTCAACCGGCAGTTCTTCCGCCGGGCACCGTCGTTCATGGGGCGTACATTGGTTGGCACGGTATTGACGATGCTGATCGCCACGCTCGCGGCCCTGGGCCTGAGCACCTTGACTCACCTGGATTTGCGTTCGCTGACCCTGGGCATGATGCCCGGTGGCATCGCGGAGATGAGCCTGACGGCGGAGACGTTGCAATTGTCGGTGCCGTTGGTCACGGCGTTGCAGGTGATGCGGCTGCTGTTCGTGCTGTTCCTGGCGGAGCCGTTGTTCAGGTATTGGATGCGCAAGACAGGTTCAAGCTTGTAACCGAGTTGCCTCATCGCGAGCAGGCTCGCTCCCACAGGAGTCTGCGGCGAGTATCCATTTGGCGTCCCACCACAAAACCTTTGTAGAAGCGAGCCTGCTCGCGATGGGGCCCGCTCGACTAGCGCGTCAAACCGGCGGCAACCGCCACTCGATCGGCTTCTCGCCGTGCTGCTCCAGAAACTTGTTGGCCCGGCTGAAATGCCCGCAACCAATAAAGCCCCGATGGGCCGACAGCGGTGACGGATGCACCGAGGTCAAGACCAAATGCTTGGTCGCATCGATCAGCTTCTGTTTGCTCTGGGCATGGGCGCCCCACAGCAGGAACACCAGGTTCGACTGGTGTTCGCTGACCACCTCGATGACCCTGTCGGTAAAGTGCTGCCAACCTTTCTTGGCGTGGGCGTTGGCATTGGCGCGTTCAACGGTCAGGGTGGTATTGAGCAGCAATACGCCCTGTTCGGCCCAGCTTTGCAGATAACCGTGGTTGGGAATGTCGATGTTCAGGTCGCGCTTCAATTCCTTGTAGATATTCACCAGCGATGGCGGTGTCGGCACGCCCGACTGCACCGAGAAGCACAAGCCATGTGCCTGGCCCGGCCCGTGATAGGGATCCTGGCCGAGGATCACGACCTTGACCTTGTCCAGCGGAGTGGAATTGAGGGCGTTGAAAATCAACGGGGCCGGAGGGTAGATCTCCTTGCCGGCGGCGTATTCACTGCGCAGGAATTCGCGCAACTCTGCCATGTAGGGCTGGTCGAACTCGGCACGCAGTGCCTGCTTCCAGCTGGGTTCGAGCTTGATACGGTCGTCAGCGGTCATGGTTGCACCCGGTAAAAACAATGGGCGCACCCTAGGAAAGCCCACAAGGCTTGTCAATTGATCTGACACGGATCCGGCACTTTCTCGTACAGCAGTCATACTGATCATTCAATTTCTGATCGAGGTCACGATGAATCTGCACTTCGAAGAACTCACCGGCATCGATGGCGCGCGCCTGGGCATCGCCACCCTGGACGCCGAAAAATCCTTGAACGCCCTCTCCCTGCCAATGATCAACGCCCTGCGTGATCGGCTCGACACCTGGGCCAGGGACCCGCAGATAGTCTGCGTATTGCTGCGCGGCAAAGGTGCCAAAGCGTTTTGCGCCGGTGGCGAGGTCCGCAGCCTGGCCGAAGCCTGCCGCGCCCACCCCGGCGAGGTGCCGCCGCTGGCCGCGCAATTCTTCGCCGCCGAATATCGCTTGGACTTCAATCTCCATACCTACCCCAAGCCATTGCTGTGCTGGGGCCATGGCTACGTGCTCGGCGGCGGCATGGGATTGCTGCAAGGCGCGAGCACGCGGATCGTCACGCCGAGCAGTCGGTTGGCGATGCCCGAAATCAGCATCGGGTTGTACCCGGATGTAGGCGCCAGTTGGTTCCTGTCGCGCCTGCCGGGCAAGCTGGGCCTGTTTCTCGGCCTGACCGGTGCCCACATGAACGCGCGCGACGCCATCGACCTGGGCCTGGCCGATCGTTTTTTACTCGATGAGCAGCAGGACGACCTGATCGAGGGCTTGTTGCAACTCAATTGGCAGGAACAGACCGAGATGCAACTCAACAGTCTGCTCAAGGCCTTGCAGCAAGAAGCGCTGACCCAGTTGCCCGAAGCCCAGTGGTTGCCCCGTCGGCACAAAATCGACGAATGGCTGGATGTCAGTGACGTCCGCTGCGCCTGGAAGGCCCTCAGCTTGCTGGTGGAGCATCCTGATCCGCTGATCGCCCGCGCGGCCAAGACCATGACCGAGGGCTCGCCGTTGACGGCGCACCTGGTCTGGGAGCAGATCAGCCGGGCGCGGCATTTGTCGTTGGCCGGTGTGTTCCGCATGGAGTACACCTTGAGCCTGAACTGCTGTCGCCATCCGGAATTCAGCGAAGGCGTGCGGGCGCGATTGATCGACAAGGATCACAAACCCCACTGGCACTGGCCGGACATCAATCATGTACCGGAAGCAGCGGTGCAAGCGCATTTTCACAAGGTGTGGGAGGGTCGGCATCCGTTGGCGGATTTGTCCAACGAATAACCGAGCCAGAATCATATCCGCGCAGGAGAAAACTCACTCCCACAGAGGTCATCCCGCCGGATTTATCGCAGGCATAAAAAAAGCGGCGCTTCATGCGCCGCTTTTTGCTGCCTGTCCTTTACCGATGGTTGCCTCGCCCATCATGACCACGTCCTCGATGGTCATGTCCGCGGTCACGCCCGCCCCGGCCACGACGGTCATCGTTCCAGCCGCCTCGATCGCGACCATCCCAGCCGCCTCGGTGTGGATAAGGCCGGTACGCCGCTCGCGGTGGCGAGTAATAGCGCGGGCCATGTTGGTAGTAGCGCGGGGCCGAGTAATAACGGGGCGCCGGTTGGTAGTACCGTGGGGCGTAATAGCCCCGTGGGGCCGAGTAATACCCACCGCTGTAATAGGCCGGCGCTGGTGAGGTATAGACCTCTGAACGATAGTAGCTCGAGCCTCCGTCGTAGTAAGGCACGCATGCCGAAAGAGTCAGACCAAGAAACGCAATGAGGAGCAGTCGTCGATACATGGCGGCCTCCTGGACCGCGAATGGGCCGCACCAGCGACGCTGATGGGCAGCAGTCATCTATTGGGGTGACTGACGATTAATCTGACAGCGAAATCGGAATCTGGTGCGACCTGGCAACAACTGGAAACATGTCCCTCGTCGCCCTCTTCCGGTGCGCGACAGCACCACAACCAAGCACAAATCCGCCCCCCGATCATTCCTCCCTCAGACCCACCCCCTCTGGCCCGGGCCTCTGCCCGAATTGGCACGGCTCTCGCTTTACCAATCCCGTGCAGGAGTCATCACAGGTTCGCGGCACCACAATTTGCAATGGCTGACTAGGGTTCCGGCTCGCCTCTGGCGAGTGGCTGGTCCGAGAGTTGGCGACCTCCAGTTGAGGTTACACGGCGGGACAAAAGCCCGGGAGACAAGACACCGTTCGCGGTGCCGCGTTGCTCCTGTCCGCCCTTGATCAACTGGAGAACCACCATGTTCAAGCTTCGTCTGTCCGCCCTGCTCGTCGCCGTCCTCTCGGCTTTCCTGAGCTTCTCATCCGCCGCCGCGCAAAAAGACCACTTCAGCGTCTGCTGGACCATTTACGCCGGCTGGATGCCCTGGGAGTACGCGGGCAGCCAAGGCATCGTCGACAAGTGGGCAAAAAAGTACGGCATTACCATCGATGTCGTGCAGCTCAACGATTACGTTGAATCCATCAACCAGTACACCGCCGGCCAGTTCGACGGCTGCACCATGACCAACATGGACGCCCTGACCATTCCCGCCGCCGGCGGCGTGGACAGCACCGCGCTGATCGTCAGCGATTTCTCCAACGGCAACGACGGCATCGTCCTCAAGGGCGAAGGCAAGAAAGTTGACGACCTTAAAGGCATGGACGTCAACCTGGTGGAATTGTCGGTGTCCCATTACCTGCTGGCCCGTGCCCTGGATTCGGTCGGCCTCGCCGAGAAAGACCTGAAAGTCGTCAACACCTCCGACGCTGATATCTCCGCTGCCTTCAACACCGACCAGGTCAAGGCCGTCACCACTTGGAACCCGATGCTTTCGGACATCAAGGCCCAGCCGGGCGTGAGCGAAGTGTTCAACTCCAGCCAAGTGCCCGGCGAGATCATGGACATGATGGTGGTCAACACCCAGACCCTGAAAGACAACCCAGCCCTGGGCAAGGCCTTGACCGGCGCCTGGTTTGAAGTGGTGGCGCTGGTGAACGCCAGGAACGCTGCCGCCAACGCTGCGCTGGAACACATGGCCAAAGCGTCGGGCACTGACCTCAAAGGTTTCCAGGCGCAACTGGACACCACCAAATTGTTCGCCACGCCCACGGAAGCGCTGGCCTTCGTCACCAGCGAACAACTGCCCGCCACCATGGGCAAGGTGGCGGCGTTTTCGTTCCAGCACGGCTTGCTGGGCGAAGGCGCCAGGGACACCGATGCGGTCGGCATGGCGTTCGCCAATGGCGTGACTCGCGGCGACAAGGCCAACCTGAAGCTGCGCTTTGATCCGACCTACGTACAGCTGGCCGCCGACGCCAAGCTGTAAACCGGAGGAGCTGGCATGCGCCTGATCAACCGCTACCCGGACCGTCCCAGCCGCTTGTTGCTGGTGATCTTGCCGTTCGCGCTGGTGCTGTTCGCCTACTTCATGGGCTCGGCCGAACGGTTGACGGACAACCCCAACGACAAGCTGCTGCCCAGCGCCGGGCAGATGGCCGATGCGGTGAAACGCCTGGCCTTTACCGCCGATGCGCGCAGTGGCGACTACCTGCTCTGGCAAGACACCGCGTCGAGCCTGCGCCGGTTGGCGATCGGCCTGGGCATCAGCGCCCTGGTCGGGCTGTGCCTGGGCATCGCGGCTGGCACGCTGCCGCTGTTGGGCGCACCGCTTTCACCGTTGCTCACCGTGGTGTCGATGGTGCCGCCATTGGCGATTCTGCCGATCCTCTTCATCGTCTTCGGCCTGGGGGAATTGTCGAAAGTGATGCTGATCGTGATCGGCATCACACCGTGTCTGGCCCGGGACTTGGAACAGCGCGCCCGGGAGATTCCCCGTGAGCTGCTGATCAAGGCCCAGACCCTCGGCGCGTCAACCTGGACTCTGATCTTGCGCGTGGTCCTGCCGCAACTGCTGCCACGCTTGCTGATCTCCCTGAGGTTGATGCTGGGTTCGGCCTGGCTGTTTCTGATCGCCGCCGAAGCCATCGCGTCCACCGATGGGCTGGGTTATCGGATTTTCCTGGTGCGTCGTTACTTGGCGATGGACGTGATCCTGCCGTACGTGGTGTGGATCACCCTGCTCGCCTGGCTGATGGACTGGGGCCTCAAACGCCTGACCCGTCGAGCGTTTCCTTGGTACGAGGGAGCGAAGGCATGAGTTTTATCTGTGTGAACAATGTCTGGCAGCAATACGCCGATCAGGTCGTGCTGGAACGCTTGAACCTGAACGTCGCCGAGGGTGAATTTTGCACCTTGGTGGGCGCATCGGGTTGCGGCAAGTCGACTTTCCTGCGCTTGCTGCTCGGCCAGGAGCGCGCCAGTCGCGGACAGATCCTGCTGGACGGCGAACCCTTGGCGGGCGAGCCGGATGCCAGCCGGGGCGTAGTGTTCCAGCGCTATTCGGTGTTCCCGCACCTGACGGTGCTGGACAACGTCGCCCTGGGCCTGGAGTTGCCGCGCTCGCCGTTGCTGGGGCGTTTGTTCGGCAGTGCCAAACGCCAGGCTCGCGAAGAGGCTGCGCAACTGTTGGACAAGGTTGGCCTCGGCCACGCGCTGGACAAATACCCGGCGCAGCTCTCCGGCGGCATGCAGCAACGGCTGGCGATTGCCCAGGCGTTGATCATGAAGCCCCGGGTCCTGCTGCTGGACGAACCGTTCGGCGCCCTCGACCCGGGCATTCGCAAAGACATGCACGCCCTGCTGCTGGAACTGTGGCGCGAAACCCGGCTGACGGTATTCATGGTCACCCATGATCTGTCCGAAGGTTTCAGCCTCGGCACACGCCTGCTGGTGTTCGACAAGGTCCGCGTCGATCCACACGCCCCTGGCGCCTATGGCGCACGCATCACCTACGACATTCCATTGAACAGCGACCGTCGCACCGCCCGTGCCGCCGTCGACGCCCAGCCCGCCGAACTGGCCGGCACGCTGCGTATCGCTTGAAAGGAGCTTTTCCATGACCGATTCGATCCAAGTATTTCCCCCCTTCGCTGAAGAGATTCTGCCCGGCGGCGGCCACCGTTCCTTCGTGCTCAAGCGCGGCCAACTGCTGCGCCTGACCGACCTTCGCGGCGGCGCCAACGTGAGCCTGACGCTGCTCAACGCCAACGAAAAAACCGAACGCCTGAACCTGCCGGACAGCCTTAAGTGCCAACACACCGCCAAGCTCACCGCCGGCCATTGCCTTTATTCCGACATGGGCCGGGTATTGGCGGCGATCACCGTCGACACCTGCGGCTGGAGCGACAGCCTGGGCGGTGTGCTCTGCGCCGAGGAAGTCGATGAAAAATATGGCCAGGGCCGCTATCAGGAACTGCGCAACGGCTTCTTTCGCAACGGCACCGACAACCTGTTGGTGGAACTGGGCAAATGGGGGCTGGGCCTGTCCGACCTGCTGATGACCCTCAACCTGTTCAGCCGGGTCGATGTCGACGAGGCCGGCCACTTTCATTTCGTGGAAGGCAACTCCAAGGCGGGCGACTACATCGAGTTGTACGCGCCAATGGACACCTTGGTGGTGCTGACCGCATTGCAACACCCGATGGACCCGAACCCGCAATACGCCCCGCAGCCGCTCAAGCTCAGCTGGATGAATGCCAACCCCAGCGTCGCCGAACACTGCCGCCTTTCGCGCCCGGAAAACCAGCGGGGCTTCATCAATACCGACCGCCTGTTCGCCTGAGGATCGTCGCCATGTCACTCGCCATCGCCACCGCACACAAGCACGCCGAGACCGCCGTCTACCGCGCCACGATTCCCGCCGGGGAACCCTGGCTGACCGAGGTCAAGGCCGGCCAGACCCTGCGCATCCTGGACCTGGAAGGCAACCAGGCGGTCGATACGCTGTTCTACAGCCTGGCCAACCCCAAGGAACGCTACGACGTGCAACGCACCCTGCGCCGGCAGAACAGCGTTTATCTAAGTACCGGCAGCGTGCTGTATTCCAACCTCGGTCGACCGATGCTGACGATCATCGAAGACACCTGCGGACGTCACGACACCCTCGGCGGCGCCTGCGCCCAGGAAAGCAACACCGTGCGCTACGCCCTGGAAAAACGCTACATGCACAGCTGTCGCGATAACTACCTGCGGGCCTGCGCCCACGACGGCCGCCTCGGTAAGGGCGACATCGGGCCGAACATCAATTTCTTCATGAACGTACCGGTGACCGCCGACGGCGGCCTGACCTTCGAAGACGGGATCTCGGCACCGGGCAAATACGTCGACCTACGGGCCGAGATGGACGTGATCGTCCTGATCTCCAACTGCCCGCAGTTGAATAACCCATGCAACGCCTATAACCCCACGCCTGCGGAGCTTTTGATATGGAACTGAAACTCATGCGCCTGCGCCGCTGGCTGTTCGCGTTGTGCCAGAGCCGGTCGGGGCAGTGCATTAAATGATCGGCTGAACGCCGCCGGTCCTGTGGGAGCGAGCTTGCTCGCGATAGCGGTCTGTCAGCTACATCGAGGTTGTATGTGCCGCCGCCATCGCGAGCAAGCTCGCTCCCACAAGGTCCGATGGTGTTTTTAAGAAAGTTTCGCCCACGGGGACGACCCCGGCGGCCATCGAAAACTGCGGGACGGCCCGCATCCCAGTTCAGGCAGCACCCATGCCTGAGGGGGCAATGCCATGTTCGAAAAAATCCTCATCGCCAACCGTGGCGCTATTGCCTGCCGCGTCCTGCGGACCTTGCGCGAGCTGAATGTCCAAGGCATCGCGGTGTACTCCCAAGCGGACGAAGCCAGCCTGCACATCCTCCAGGCCGACGAAGCCCACTGCCTGGGCGAAGGCGCGGCGGCGGGCACCTACCTGGCGGTGGATAAGCTCCTGGCAATCGCCAAAAGCAGCGGCGCGAAGGCGATTCATCCCGGCTACGGTTTCCTCTCGGAAAACGCCGCTTTCGCCGAAGCCTGCGAGGCCGCCAGTATCGCCTTCATCGGCCCGACGCCGGAACAACTGCGGGTGTTCGGCCTCAAGCACACCGCCCGAGACCTGGCCAAGCGGCACGGCGTGCCGCTGCTCGAAGGCACCGAACTGCTCGACAGCCTCGACGCCGCGCTGCTGGCCGGAACGCAGGTCGGTTACCCGGTAATGCTGAAAAGTACGGCTGGCGGCGGTGGGATTGGCATGCGTGTGTGCCGTAGCGCCGCCGAATTGAGCGATTCCTTCGAAGCGGTCAAGCGCCTGGGACAGAACAACTTCAGCGACGCCGGCGTGTTCATCGAAAAATACATCGAACGGGCACGGCACCTGGAGGTGCAGGTCTTCGGCGACGGCCAAGGCCAAGTGATCGCCCTCGGCGTGCGCGACTGTTCGGTGCAGCGGCGCAACCAGAAGGTCATTGAAGAAACGCCCGCGCCCAACCTGCCCGAGGGCATGGCCGACGCCCTCTGCGCAGCGGCGATCAAACTGGCCCGGGCAGTGAACTACCGCAGCGCGGGCACCGTGGAGTTCGTCTACGACAGCGACGCCGGGCGCTTCTACTTCCTGGAAGTAAACACGCGCCTGCAGGTGGAGCACGGCGTTACCGAGCAGGTATGGGGCGTGGACCTGGTGCGCTGGATGGTGCAACTGGCCGCCGGCGAACTGCCGCCCTTGAGCGAGCTGAGCCTGGGCCTGAAAGCTGAGGGCCACGCGATCCAGGCGCGCCTGTATGCCGAGGATCCGGGCCGGGATTTCCAGCCGAGCCCGGGCCTGCTGACCGCCGTGAAATTCCCCCACGCCGACGGGCAACAACTGCGCATCGACACGTGGGTCGAGGCAGGTTGCCAGATCCCGCCCTATTTCGACCCGATGATCGCCAAGGTGATTCGCTGGGCGCCGACCCGTGAACAGGCGCGCTTGGGATTGCATCAAGCGCTGGACGAAAGCCTGCTCTACGGCGTGGAAACCAACCGCATCTACCTGCAACAGATTCTTCTCGACGCGCCCTTCGCCGGCGGCCAGCCCTGGACGCGCTGCCTGGAAACCCTGGCCTATCGCGCCAACACCTTCGAAGTGCTCAGCCCTGGCACCCAGACCAGCGTGCAGGATTACCCGGGCCGCCTCGGTTATTGGGCCGTGGGCGTACCGCCGTCGGGTCCGATGGACAGCCGCTCGCAGCGCTTGGGCAATCGCCTGCTGGGCAATGACGAAGGCGCGGCGGCCCTGGAAATCACCATGAGCGGGCCGGTGCTGCGCTTCAATTGCAACGCCCGGGTGGCGGTGACCGGTGCGCAAATTGCCCTGACCCTGGACGGCGAAGCGGTGCCGATGAACGCCCCGCTGTCGATCAATCCCGGATCCACTCTGGCCCTGGGCACCATCACCGGCGCCGGGGCGCGCAGCTATGTGTGCCTGCAAGGTGGCTTGCAGGTACCGGATTACCTCGGCAGCAAAAGCACCTTCACCCTCGGCCAGTTTGGCGGCCATGGTGGACGGGCGCTGTGTACCGGCGATGTGCTGCACCTGGCTGCGCTGGATGAGCACGCCGTGTTGCCGACAGTGGACGAGCCGCCTCTGCTGTTGCCAGCCGTGCGGCAAATCCGGGTGATCTACGGCCCCCATGGCGCGCCGGAATATTTCACCGAGCGCTACATCCAGACGTTTTTCGATACCTCCTGGGAAGTGCATTTCAACTCCAGCCGAACCGGCGTGCGACTGATCGGGCCCAAGCCGCAATGGGTGCGCGCCGACGGCGGCGAAGCAGGCCTGCACCCGTCCAATATCCATGACAATCCCTACGCCATTGGCGCCGTGGACTTCACCGGCGACATGCCTGTCATCCTCGGCCCCGACGGCCCTAGCCTGGGTGGCTTCGTCTGCCCGGTGACGGTGATCGAGGCGGACCTCTGGCAGTTGGGGCAGCTCAAGGCGGGGGACAAGGTCAGGTTTGTGCCGGTGGACTTGGAGACCGCGCGCGCACTGGCAATGGATTTCCCCTGTGGCGAGGGAGCTTGCTCCCGCTCGAGTGCGCAGCGCTCGCCGGACAACACGCTTACCGGTGAAAAGTCGGGGCCGCTGCGCGACCCAGCGGGAGCAAGCTCCCTCGCCACAGGTTTTGGGGATACACAAACATTGGTGTCGCCTGTGGTGTTGGATATCGGGCTGGACGACACGCGCCTGGTGGCAAGATTATCTGGTGACACCCACCTACTGCTGGAAATCGGCGCACCCGAACTGGACCTGGTGCTGCGCTTTCGCGCCCACGCCTTGATGCAGGCGCTGGAACAAAAACACCTGCACGGCGTGATCGACCTGACGCCTGGCATCCGTTCGCTGCAAGTGCATTACCAACCCGAACAACTGCCTCTGGCCGAACTGCTGGCAATCGTCGCCGGCGAGTGGGGCGCGGTGTGCGCCGCGCGAGATCTTCAAGTGCCGTCGCGCATCGTTCATCTGCCACTGTCCTGGGACGATCCGGCCTGCCAATTGGCCATCGAAAAATACATGACCACCGTGCGCAAGGACGCCCCTTGGTGCCCAAGCAACCTGGAGTTCATCCGCCGCATCAATGACCTGCCGAACCTCGACGAGGTCCAGCGCACGGTGTTTGACGCCAGCTACCTGGTGATGGGGCTGGGAGACGTCTACCTCGGCGCGCCGGTCGCCACCCCGCTGGACCCGCGCCATCGCCTGGTGACCACCAAATACAACCCGGCCCGGACCTGGACCGCGGAAAACTCGGTGGGCATCGGCGGCGCCTACATGTGCGTGTACGGCATGGAGGGTCCCGGCGGCTATCAGTTCGTCGGGCGCACGTTGCAGATGTGGAATCGTTATCGGGACGTGGCCGCGTTCGATGGCAAGCCCTGGTTGCTGCGGTTCTTCGACCAGATCCGCTTCTACCCGGTCAGCGCCGATGAGCTGTTGCGCATCCGCCGGGATTTCCCGCTGGGCCGCTTCGACCTCAAGATCGAGCACAGCCAACTCAACCTCGCGCACTACCAGCATTTCCTGGCCCGGGAAGCGGACAGCATCGGCGCATTCCGCCAGCAGCAACAACGTGCCTTCAACGCCGAGCGCGAGCGCTGGATTGCCAGCGGCCAGGCTCATTTCGACAGTGAGGAACCGACACTCGCGCCGAGCGAAGATGCGTTGCTGGACGCGGGCCAACTGAGCGTCGACAGCCACATCGCCGGCAATCTCTGGCAAGTCCAAGTGCAGGTGGGTACGCGAGTTGCCGCCGGTGACGTACTGGTCATTCTGGAGTCCATGAAGATGGAGATCCCGGTGCTTGCGCCCATGGCCGGCGTGGTACGTGAAGTACGCGTCCAACCCGGTTCGGCGGTGCGCGCAGGGCAGCGTGTCGTGGTGCTGGAACGTGACTGAACTCAAACAAAGGATTAACGCGATGAACCTTTCTCTGCGCCTGGACAACCTTCGCGACGCCTATCGCAAAGGGGAAACGACACCCCGCCAGTTGCTGCTGGCCCTGCGGGAAAAAGCCGCTGCGCTCAACCCGGACTACCACCTGTTCATTCACCTGCTGTCGCCCGAGGAGCTGGAGCCTTATCTGGCGGCCCTGGAAAGTCGCGACCTGGACAGCTTGCCGTTGTATGGCGTGCCGTTCGCCATCAAGGACAACATTGACCTGGCCGGCATTCCCACCACGGCCGCCTGCCCGGCGTTTGCCTACGTACCGCAACGTTCGGCCACAGTGGTCGAGCAGTTGCTGGCGTTGGGCGCTGTTCCCCTGGGCAAGACCAACCTCGATCAGTTCGCCACCGGGCTCAACGGCACCCGCACCCCCTACGGTGCCTGCCGCAACAGCGTGCTGGCGGATTATCCGGCGGGTGGCTCGAGTGCCGGCTCGCCGCTGGCGGTGGCCCTGGGTGTGGCAAGCTTTGCCTTGGGCACCGACACCGCGGGCTCCGGCCGGGTGCCCGCGGCGCTGAACAATCTGGTCGGGCTGAAAGCCACCAAAGGTTTGGTTTCCACCGCCGGCGTGGTGCCGGCCTGCCGTACGCTGGACTGCGTGACGACCTTCACCGCGACGGCGCGGGAAGCCAGCCAGCTGTTGGCATTGACCGCGCATTTCGACCCGCGCGACGAATACAGCCGCCGCAACCCGCAATGGAACGACGGCTCGGCGTTCGGCGCGCCGCGGCGCTTTCGTTTCGGTGTGCCTCGCTGGCAAGACCTGGAATTTTTTGGCTGCGACGAAGGCCCACGGTTGTTCCGCGACGCCATTGAGCGACTCGAACGTCTGGGCGGCGAAGTCGTCGAGCTGGACCTGTCGCCCTTCCTCGAAGCGGCGCGCTTGCTGTATGAGGGACCTTGGGTCGCCGAGCGCTACAGCGTTGCCGGGGACCTGATCGAGCGCGACTCCAGCGCGGTGCTGCCGGTCATCCGCGCCGTGCTGGCGAAAGCGCCTACCGTAACGGGTGTAGAAACTTTCCGCGCCCAGTACCGTTTGCAAGCGCTCAAGGCCCAGTGCGACCGAACCATGGAAGCCCTCGACTGCGTGCTCACCCCCACCATCGGGCGCCCGGTGAGCCTCGCCGAACTCGCTGCCGAACCGCTGCAGCGCAACGCTGAACTGGGTTATTACACCAACTTCATGAACCTGCTGGACTACGCCGCCGTCGCCGTGCCCAGCGCCTTCATGGCCAGCGGTTTGCCGTGGGGCGTGACGTTGTTCGGCCGGGCCTTCACCGATCAATACCTGCTGGGCGTGGCCGACGCCTTGCAGCGTCAGCAACTGGATGACTTGCCAACCCCCGCCAATCCCGCGCGCCATGATCGGGCTCGGCTGGTGGTGTGCGGCGCGCACCTGGAGGGTTTGGCGTTGAATTGGCAACTCAAGCAGCGTGGGGCCCGGCTGGTCGAGGTCAGCCAAAGCTCGCCGGATTATCGGCTCTATGCCCTCGCCGGCGGCCCGCCAATGCGCCCCGGCATGCTTCGGGTTGGCGAGGGAGGCATGGCGATCGAGGTGGAAATCTGGGAACTGCCAACCAGTGAACTGGGCTCGTTCCTGACCGGTATCCCCGCACCGCTTGGGTTGGGCAAGGTGCAATTGGCCGACGGGCGCTGGGAAAGCGGTTTCATCTGCGAGCCGTATGGCCTGGACGGCGCACAGGACATCAGCCATTTGGGCGGATGGCGGGCTTATTTGCGAACCCTGGAATCGCGATGAACCGGTGGCGAGGGAGTCCGCTCCCTCGCCACCGGTTCACAAATCGCAAATCCAGGGGCTCCTTTTCTCACAAGGCCACTAAACTGATTCCATCGGGTCACTCCTGAGGAATCGCCATGTCGCTTCGTTCGCCGCTGTATTCCCAGCGCTCACCGGTGCTGATGCTCGCCGTTTTGCTGGGTGCCGCCTTCCTGCTGACTTCGCTGTTGGCTTATTACGCCGCCAACACGTCACTCAAGGACAACATCCTCAAGGCGTTGTACGTCAACCTCCTGATCGGCCTACTGGTCACGGTGACGGTGTTCGTCATGCTTTATCGGCTGATCGCCAGTTTCCAACGCCGGATCGACGCCCAAGCGATTCTGGATGGGCTGACGGAACTGCCCAATCGCCGGGGCTTCGACCTGCTGGCGGTGCAAGCACTGCACGAAGCCCAGCGAGAACCCAAGCCCTTGAGCGCGTTGTTGCTGGAGGTGGATGCTTTCAAACAACTGGATGCCACCCACGGCCATGTCGTCAGCGACCAATTGCTGAGCGGTTTCGCCCACGACCTGACCGACACATTGCGGCACTCGGACATCGTGTGTCGGTGGGGCACAGACGCCTTCGTCATGCTACTCAAGGACACCGATGGACAGAACGGTCTGAAAATCGCTGAGAAAATTCGCCAGCGCATCGAGTTGCAGCGCTACTTTTGCAGCGGGAAACAATTGCAGGTCACCGTCAGCATCGGCCTGACCACCTTGCAGGACAAAGACACCTTGCATAGCCTGCTGTCCCGAGCCGATCATGCGCTGCAACGCGCCCGACAAACCGGCAACAACCGAACCTGCGTGGAAATGCCTCACTCCAGCTATGAATGAACCTGACCATTGCCCGGCCTGCGGCGGCGCCAACGACTGCACCCTCGCCGATCCGAGGACCGCCGACCGCGCCTGCTGGTGCTATGGCGTCAGCATCGACCCGGCTGTGCTCCTGGCATTGCCGGCCGAGCTACGGAACAAATCCTGCCTGTGCCCACGGTGCGCTCAGGTCGACGACCAGTTGCGCGCCAATCCGCGACCGATCGCGTAATATTGCGCCCCCGCTTCCTGGCCTGAACGTCCCATGCGCGTTGACCGTTTCCTCAGTAATCTGCCGCGTTTCAATCGGCAGCAGGTCCGCCTGCTCCTGGTGGGGCGTCGGGTGCGTATCGATGGCCAGACCGTCACCGACCCACACGCGCCGGTGCGCGAGTTCAGCCACGTCGAAGTCGATGGTGACGTATTGCAAGCAGGCCGACCCGCGCGGTACTTCATGCTGCACAAGCCGCCTGGCTGCGTCAGTGCCACCCGCGATCCACAGCACCGCACCGTGCTCGATCTACTGGACGAGCCGGACAAGGACGACTTGCACATCGCCGGCCGCCTGGATTTCAACACCACCGGGCTGATGCTGATCACCAACGATGGCAGTTGGTCGCGGCGCCTGACCCAACCGCAAACCAAACTGCCGAAGGTCTACTACGTCGAGACCGAGCAGCCCCTCACCGCCGAGTACGCCCCCACCTTTGCCAAAGGCCTGTATTTCGGATTCGAAGACCTGACCACGCAACCGGCGCAACTGACGCTGCTAGGGCCGAAGTCCGCGCGATTGAGCATCGTTGAAGGTCGCTACCACCAGGTCAAGCGCATGTTCGGTCACTTCAATAACAAGGTGCTGCGCCTGCACCGCGAGAGCATGGGCCCCCTGGTGCTGGACTCGGATCTCGAGCCCGGTCGCTACCGTGCCCTTGGCCCCGAGGAGATCTGCCTGGTCTGAGCCAACGACCGCTGGGCAGAAGTGCCGGACAATTTTCAAAGAGCACTTGCGCAACGCTCGACCCCCTGCTTGAATCAAACCGTCGGCCGAAATGTGACCGACGAGTCACCTCATACCTCTAAGAAACTTTTTGCCGGCTGGAGCCCCCAGGTTCCGCCCCATCCCTCCGGCAAACTGCCCGCCATAACAATACCCGTCGACCGAATGTCATGGATCGACATGGGCCTTATCTTCCAGGCGTATGCCTACCTGTCACATTGCCCGTGCAATCTCATTGCGCGCATACCCGCTTGCCAGGAGTCTTATGACATGAGGCCAGAAATCGCTGTGCTGGATATACAGGGTCAGTATCGGGTTTACACGGAGTTCTATCGCGCAGACGCCGCGCAAAAGACCATCATCCTGGTCAACGGCTCGATGGCCACCACCGCGTCGTTTGCCCAGACCGCCAAGAACCTCTACCCGCAATTCAACGTCGTGCTGTACGACCAGCCCTACGCGGGCAAGTCCAAGGCCCATAACCGTCACGAGAAAATGCTCACGAAGGAAATCGAAGGGCAGATCCTCCTGGAGTTGATCGACCACTTCGCCGCCGAACACGTGCTGTCCTTTTCGTGGGGCGGCGCGGCCGCGCTGACGGCACTGGCCCACCGCCCGCGGCGCATCGAAAAAGCCGTCATCAGCTCGTTCTCACCGGTGCTCAACATGCCGATGCGCGACTACCTGGAACGCGGTGTCGACTACCTCAGCAGCCTGGACGGCGACCTTGTTGGACATTTGGTCAACAGCACCATCGGCAAGCACCTGCCGCCCCTGTTCAAGCGCTTCAACTATCGCCACGTCAGCAACCTGGCCGAGCATGAATACGGACAGATGCACTTTCACATCAACGACGTGCTTCACAGCGACCAGCAGTGCTACGTCAACGCAGCCAGGAAGGTCAACGTTCCGGTGCTGTTCCTGAACGGCGAATGGGACGAGTACACCTCGGCAACCGACGCCAGGCTCTTCGCCGACCACGTCCAGCACAGCAGCTTCACCACGTTGCAAGCGACCGGCCACTTCCTGGACATGGAACACAAAGCCGCCTGCCGCGACAGCCGCGACGCGTTGCTGGGCTTCCTCAAGCCGACCCGCCACGAAAGCCGACCGCGCTACAGCTATGTGCAGGACTACCATGCACTGGCTATCTGAAAAAAGTCATCGCGAGCGAGCCTCCCACAACGAGGCTTGCCCGCGACGACCGCTCTGCTTTAAGGCTTGCGCAGACGGATGACCTGACCGGCCGGAAAGAAAAACTTCAAATCCAAGGCGACATCTGGTACAAAGTCAGCCGCTCTGAGCGGGTGTCGTATAATGGCATTACTCCAGCTTCCCAAGCTGATAACGAGGGTTCGATTCCCTTCACCCGCTCCAATCGAATTCTGGTCTCGCGTCGTGGTGGTTTTTGACGGGAGATTGAAAAAACCGGCTCTTGGTGGCCGGTTTTTTTGGCCTGGGGTTTGTGGGGTTTCTTTCCTGACGCTTACGCCGAGTCATTTATTATTTTCCATAACGGCGGTAAGGCGGCGGATGATCAGCGCTTGGTTCGTCGACATAAAACAGCAAGTTGCTTACGACAGACAACCGCCTCAATCCCCACCCAAATGCCCCAACGGCAGCGGCCCCGGCGCCTTCACCGTGTTGATCGCGAAATTGCTGCGAATATCACTGACCCCCGGCAACTTCAGCAGCTTGCCCGTGACAAAACGGTCATAGGCTCGCAGGTCAGGCACCACCACTTGCAGCAAGAAGTCGGACTCACCGGACACCAGGAACGCCGAGATCACTTCGGGCAGCGCGGTCACCGCCTGACGGAAAGCCTCGGCTCGCTCGTCGGTGTGCCGTTCGACCTTGATGCCAACGAAAATCGTCATCCCAAGTCCCACTTCATCGCGATCCAGGATGGCTTGATAACCGCGAATCACCCCCGCCTCTTCAAGCATCCGCACGCGACGCAGACAGGGTGAGGGAGACAAGCCGATTTCTTCGGCCAGTTGCACGTTGCTCAGCCTACCGTCCCGTTGCAGTGCCGTCAGGATTTTGCGGTCGAACGTATCCAATTTCATAATTTGGCATTATCCGTTTCAATCATTCGATTAAGTGGCAGGTTATGCCAATTTCAAGAGCTTTAGAAGCTGACTACGCAACCACCTGCCCTGCCCTTCGACCCTAGACTGGCGTCTCCAATCTACAGAATGCGGAGGGCTTGCAATGACAGGGCTCTGGTTGTTTTTCATGGCATTGACGGTGGCGTATCTACTGCCTGGGCCGGACATGATCCTGGTGCTGCAAACCGGCGCTCGACAGGGCAAAGGCGTGGCATTGGCAACGGCGCTGGGATTGGGCGTCGCCCGGGCATGTCATGTCGCGCTGGCAGCGATGGGCCTTTCGGTATTGTTCAAGACGGCGCCGTGGACGTTTGATGCGGTGCGCCTGGCCGGGGCTGCTTATCTGGCCTGGATCGGGTTTCAATGTTTGCGGACGACGTTGTTGCCCCGCTTCGAAGGAGCCGCCGCTGAAATCGAGAAGCGGCAATGGCATCAGGCGATCCGGCGCGGTCTGTTGACGAATTTGCTCAACCCCAAGGCGTTGCTGTTCTGCTCGGTTTTGCTCCCGCAATTCATCGATCCACAGGACGGGCCGGTGTTGGGGCAATTCGCGATATTGGGTGTAGTACTGGTCGGCGTTGGCCTGCTGTTCGACAGCGCTTATGCATTGATCGGTGTAGCGCTTGGGCGATGGCTCCAACGCTCGCCTTCGGCCCAGCGCGTGCAGCGATGGGTGTTTGGTGGTTTGCTGATCGGTTTTGCGGTCCGGCTGACGTTTGTGCAGCAGTCGTGAGTCCTATGGATTTGTAGCGGATACGCTGAAAAACCAGGGCTGCTCCGCAGCCCAGCGGCAGCAAGCTCCCTCGCCACGTCAATATCAACGACCCCGTCTCACATCCCGAAATAAAGCCAACCCGCCCTTTCCCACCCTAGCGTGACGCTGCTCCTAGACTTCAAGCAAAGAGCTCGCCAGCCCCAACCGTCCTCAATGGTGGTTATGGTGTTGATCATTTTTCTTCAGTAGGTATAGTACTTACCGATGACACCACAGGGAGGTGTTGTGAACAGCCGATTTTTGATAAGCCAAATTGTTGCGGATGGTTGGTATCTGGTGCGTATCCGAGGCAGTCACCATCACTTCAAACACCCAACCAAACCGGGGCTGGTTACGGTTCCTCATCCCAAGAAGGACCTGCTCAAGAAGACGGCTATCAGTATCTTGCAACAGGCCCTTCTCCAGACGCCTGGTTGCCGCGCTTTTCCAGAGGACGATTGAATGCTTTACCCAATTGCGATTTCCATGGGCGATGACAAGCACGCCTGGGGTGTGGAAGTGCCGGATATTCCCGGTTGTTTTTCCGCAGGTGACGACCTGGACGAGGCCATGGCGATGGCGCGGGAGGCCATCGAGGGTCATTTCGAGATTCTGGCCGAAGACGGTTCGCCCATTCCATCGGCCAACACCGTTACCCTGCACGCAGCCAACCCACAATACGCCGGTTGCACCTGGGCGCTGGTGGACATCGATGTGACCAAGTACCTGGGCAAGGCGCAGAAACTCAACATCACGTTACCCGGCTACCTGCTCAACCGGATTGATGAATATGTATTGCACCATCCCGAAGAGAAGAGCCGCTCCGGCTTCCTCGCGTCGGCAGCGCTGAAGGTGCTGCAGCAAGGGCGATGAGCAATCACTGACGAAACACGAACCGGTGTGAGCGAGCTTGCTCGCGATGGCGTAGGGTCAGCGATATCAGGTTGTCTGACACAGAGCCATCACGAGCAAGCTCGCTCCCACCGTTTCACCGATTCTACTTGCTCTCCGACTTGGACTCCTGCATCTGCACCGAAGACTTGCTGCCGTCGGTGTTGTCCTTGGTCTCGTTACCCGAGTTGTCGAAGCAGCCTTGCAAAGCGAACAGGCAGCAGGCGAGGCAAAGGGTGCGGGCGATATTCATGATGTACTCCAATGCTGAGGGCTTTCATGAGTGACCCGTGGCAGCGGCAATGGTTGCGACTGTCATCGTGCTGCACGATGAACGTAAGGGACCTTGCGATTGAAATGTAAGTAGAATTTTCACCGCCTCGTTGCTGTCTCACCAGACAGGTGCATCCCAAAAGGAAACACAGCAATGACGTTCGCCAAAATCGCTCAAAAACTATCCCTCTGGGCCGGGAGCCCCAAGACCTTCCTAGGGGCCATCGTGCTGTTGGTGCTCTGGGCTGCCAGCGGACCTTTGTTCGGTTTCAACGATACCTGGCAACTGATCATCAACACCTCGACCACGATCATCACCTTCCTGATGGTGTTCCTCATCCAGAATACGCAGAACCGCGATACGGATATCCTGCACCTGAAAGTGGATGAATTGCTTCGGGCGTCCAAGGATGCGCAGAACGCGATGCTTGGTCTCGAGTCGCTTGATCTCAAACAACTTGAAGCGTTGAGGAAGCGGTATCAGGACATGGGCAAGGTCGACGCCAAGAGCCTTGATGGCGTCGAACAGGAAAAAAAGGTAGACCTGAACCAATGCTGATACTGATGCGCGAGGGGCCCATGCCACTCGCGCATCCCTTGGGCATCAGGGCAACGGGTTGCCTCCCGTCACGCCAAATACTTCCCCGGTGATATAGCTCGACTCCTGGGAAGCGAGCAGTACATAAAGCGGCGCGCATTCAGCGGGTTGGCCCGGACGTTTCATCGGAACCTGGGAGCCGAACGTAGGAATCTTCTCCCTAGGTTGTCCGCCGCTGGGTTGCAGCACGGTCCAGATTGGACCCGGCGCGACTGCATTGACACGAATGCCCTTGCTGATGACTTGCCCGGCCAGCGCCTTGGTAAACGCCACGATTGCCGCTTTGGTGGTGGCGTAGTCCAGCAGCGTCGCGGACGGATCGTAGGATTGGATAGAGGCGGTATTGATGATGGTTGCCCCAGCTGGCATCAGCGGAACAGCAGCCTTGCAGATCCAGAACATCGCATAGATGTTGGTCTTCATGGTGTCATCGAATTGCGCGGTGGTGATGTCGGCAATGTCTTTTTGCGCCTCCTGCTTACCGGCGACATTCACCAGGATATCCAGGCCATCGAGTTGCTGCTGCGCCATCTTCACCATCTGGACACAGAACGCCTCATCCTTAAGGTCGCCTGGTATGGCGATGGCCTTGCGGCCCTCAGCCTTGATCAGTTCGATGACTTGTTGTGCATCGCGCTCTTCGCTGGGCAGATAATTGATCGCGACATCGGCCCCTTCCCGGGCGTAGGCGATGGCAGCGGCGCGACCAATCCCCGAATCGCCGCCCGTGATCAAGGCCTTGCGCCCCTCCAGGCGACCAAAGCCTTGATAGCTTTTTTCACCATGATCCGGTTGCGGTTCCATATCCTGATCAATGCCAGGGGGTGACTGCGGCTGGTCGGGAAATTCCGGACGCGGGTATTGGGTCAGCGGATTCTGCATCGCGTATTGGTTGGGTTCTCGGCGTGTAAACATCGAGGTTCTCCTTTTCAGCGGGCAAAACAAGCCGGGACGTTGGCGCCCCGGCCCTGGAATTGACACAGGTGCAGCGAAGATCAACGGCTGGCTTGCAGGGCCCTGGCCATTTCAAGGTGCGTCTGCAATTTAGGCAGGGTTTCGTCGGCGAATGCCTTGATCTCCGGCACGTCAGTGGTCTGGGCCTGCTGCTGGATCTGCGCGATGGCGTCCTCAGTGGCCTTGACCTGGCTGGCGGCATACGCCGCTTCAAACGACTCGCCCTCGGCGACTTGCGGCTGCAGGGTCTTCGCTTTGTCCGCCACTACTTCCCGCGGCGCGACAGGCAAGTCGAGTTTCTTGGCGATCTTCGCCAGATGTTGGTTGGCGGTGGTGCGGTCGTTGATCACCATGATGGTGTAATCCTTGACCTCCCGTGACTCCGCCTTCGAATGTGCCTCACGGCTGGCTTCGATGTCGGCCATGCCTTTGGCGGATGCATCGTTGATGAATTCGACAGGTGACTGGGCCCACGCACTGTTGGCACCCAGGCCCATCAGTACAACAACACTGGTGGTGCGTAAAAAGGTGGCCATCCGGCTCATGGTCGCGCCCTCCTCTGAAAGATATTGCGACGGGATTTTGCGCCGCAGAAATCAGAACCACCGTTGAACATTCAGCGAGACGTCCCGCCCGGCTTGCGGCCAATCTCGGCTTTCAGCGGACTTTTATCGACACTCGCGATGGTGGTTCTCCCACTTTTGCGACCCGCTTCGGACACCTTCGTTCGATCGTGGGCAATGTTTCCCGGATAAATATTGCTTGATCCGCCCATAGTTCAACCCTCCGTAAACAAAGAATGATGGGCACGCTTGCCCCGTATTCATTTGAAGTGACCTGGGATTCAAGGTTTGGAAAAAACGCTCACGCCACGACGAACGGTGGCGCGAATTCAAATGCCGAAAGCCCTATGATTGTGGCGCTTGGCTGCGTACATCGCCTCATCAGCATGGCGGAACAGCGTTACGTCTTCGGTCCCGTGGTCAGGAAAACAGGCCAGACCGATGCTCGGCTCGATGCTGAGACAGTGGCCGTCCAGCCGCAGAGGTTGGGCCAATGCGAGACGAATTTTCTCCTGTACCCTGCCGGCATCTTCCACGCTGTGGACGCTATGGAGCAACACGACGAACTCATCGCCACCGATGCGCGCGACGGTGTCGGCGTCACGTATGCACCCCTTCAATCGGCTGGCGACCGCTTGCAGCAGCATATCGCCGACGCCATGGCCGTAGGTGTCGTTGACTTGCTTGAAACGATCCAGGTCGATGTACAACAACGCCATCCGTCCGGAGACAACACGGGCCGTGGCCAACGCGGCCTTGAACCGATCCCGCAGCAACTCACGGTTGGGTACCTGGGTCAGTTGGTCGTACTGCGCCATGTGCTGAAGCCGGGCGTGCAGTTGCTGGCGCTCGATGGCGAGGGTGATCTGGGCGCAGACATATTGCAGCAATTCCTTGTCCTGCTCCGTATAGCGACCACTGTCCGGAGCACTCTTGACGATCAATGCGCCGATCGTACTGCCTTGCGAATTCAGCGGTACACCCAGCCAGCAAGGCGCATCAGGCTTCGCCACGAGGTCGCAGAATTCCACGGGCGACGAGCTGCAACCGGGCGTGAGCAGGATCGGCTGGCCGCTGCGTACCACTTCGGCGCACAAGCGCCCGATAGCCGTGCCAGGCAGCTCGGGCTGTCGTTCTCGATCGTCGACGTGATAGGCAAAGTTGAGCTGTGCGCACTGCTCGTCATACAACGCCACCGAGAAATTCAGCGCCGGCAACCACTCGCCAATGATGAGGTGGATACGCTTGAATAATGCCAGCAAGTCGGCGGCGGCATGGGCCGCCTCGGAAATTGCATACAACGCGGCCTGCCTGGATTCCGCCTGCTTGCGCTCGGTGATGTCGCGAGCCACGGCGATCCGAAGCTGGTCAGCCTCCGACCAGCGCGCCGACCACAAGATGTGCACCACGCCACCGTCCTTGCGCAGATAGCGGTTTTCGAAATTGAGCTTGGGCTCGCCTCCCATGATCTCCCGCGCCGCCTCGAGGGTCCGTTGGCGATCGGCGGGATGAACCAGCTCGATCATCGACCGACCGATCAGTTCCTGGGGGGTATAGCCGAAAATACGCTCGCAGGCGGCGCTGACGAATACGAAGCGTCCCTGGGCATCGACGGCGCAGACGGCATCGAGCAGCAGGTCGAGGTAACTGGCCAACGGCGTGGAGTTTCGGGTGTCCATGACTCGCAAGCCATCCGGGTAATCAAGCAATGGGCGAACCGGGTCGCCCCCGTTCATGACGCCGACGGAGCATGCAAAGCCGACGCGCCCCCCACGGTACCGATGAGGATAGCGCAGGGTATCGACACGCGGGGTGCCCAGACGCCTGAGGATAGCAAACGCCCCGGGCTCAGAGGCCAGGAAGCAGCTCCGACATGGCAAATGGATTTCCCGGCCAAGGTCCTAGGCAGGGTCCTACGCAGAAGTCTCCGGTAACACTCAAACACGCCGGAATCAGCCGATTCAAAGCCCCGCCCATCGGTCTGTAAAGTCTGGACACACAAGCCCCACGGACAGCAACGCTAACCAAGGAATGTATTCACGCCATGAACCAGATTGCGCAGCCCACTCAGCACTTCAGTAACTATCGCAAAATCATTTCCCTGGCGGACCGGGACTGGCAGAACGCCGAAAACGGAAAGATCGCTGGACTGAACGTCGAGGTCCAGTCTCCCAACGTGCTCATCGACCAATATGGTCGCACCTTGCATCACTTTTGCACCACGTCGTACCTGGGCCTGGATTACCACCCCGCCTTGCTGGATGGCGCCATGACTACGCTGTGGGAAACAGGAACACTGCGTGTCGCCAACTCCAGAAACCGCAGCCGGCTGGCAATCCTGGACCAATACGAAACCCAGCTGTCGGAGTTGTTCGGCGCCAGCTGCCTCAGTGCGCTGTCCTGCAGTGCGGCGAGTGCGGGAATCCTGCCGCTGCTGGCCAGCGGCGCGCTGACGAAAAACCGCCCGCCGGTGATGGTGTTCGACAAGCACGCCCACTACTCAATGAACCATATCAAGGCCGCGTGTGCGGATGAAACCCAGGTCCTCACCTGCCCACACAACGACATGGATTTTCTTGAGGACGTCTGCAAACGCCAGGGCAACGTGGCCTACGTGACGGACGGCGCCTACAGCATGGGCGGCATGGCGGACCTGGACAGTTTGTTGTACCTCAGACAGCGCTATGGTCTGTTCCTTTATTTGGACGATTCCCATGCCGTGTCTACCGTGGGGCACTGCGGCATCGGTCGGGTACGCTCACGGATCCACGCCTTGGATGAGCGAACCCTGATCGTCGCCTCGCTGGCCAAGTCCTTCGGGGCCAGTGGCGGGCTGGCCATGTTCGGCAGCGAGCGGCACAAGACGCTGGTGCAGCGTTACGGCGGCCCCGCCAACTGGTCGCAGAGCCTCAATTCGGCGGCTATCGGCGCCGGCATGGCCTCGATCCGCTTGCATCGCAGTCGAGAATTCCACGCCTTGCAAGAACGTTTGCAGGCTAATATCCGTTTTTTCGACAGCCTCATCCGCACCGAACAGTATGCAAGCCCCATGGCAATCCGCCTGGTGCACTGCGGTGAGGCAGCCCTGGCTACCCGCCTGGCGGTGGAGTTGGCCGACCTGGGGTATTTCACTTCAGCGGTCTTTTTCCCCGTGGTGCCGCAAGACAAGGCCGCGATCCGCATCACCCTGCGCGCCGACATGGAGCCGGACGTGATTCGTTCGTTCTGCGAACAGCTGACCAGTCTTTTGGTGGCCCACGGCCGTGATATCCGTCCTTGAAACGAGCCCTTGATGAAAAACCGTACAACACTGATCGTCACCTGCACCACGGTCTTCCTGGCACAGCTGGGCATGAGCATCTATCTGCCAGCCCTGCCGGATATCGCCCAGGCCCTGAGCGCCGATGCATCCCGAGTGTCGTGGGGGTTGTCGGTGTACCTGGCCGGCATGGCCTTGCCGATGCTGATGTGGGGCAGCCTGAGCCAGCGTCTTGGACGCAAACCGGTGCTGTTGGCGGCATTGACGCTGTACGGCCTCGCAAACCTGGCGCTGCCGTTGGGTACGACGATAGAAACGTTCCTGGCGTTCAGGTTGGTCCAGGGCGTCGGCGCCAGCGGTATTTCGGTGATGGCGAGGGTGCTGATCCGTGACAGCTTCAGCGGCGACCTGCTGGCCAAGGCCTTGTCCTGGATATCGATCGCCTTCGTGGTTGCCCTCGGCATCGGCCAGTACCTCGGCTCACTGATCCAGGCTGCGTTTGGATGGGAGGCGATTTTTCTCGGATTGGGCGCGGCCAGCCTGGTCATGGCCGCCGCGGTGTCCACGGCGGCGTTCCCGGTACTTGCCGAAAACAGCAATGGACAGTCGGCTTGGCGGATCTACGTACGGATACTCCAGCATCGTGGTTTTCTGTTGCCTGCGTTGGCGGGCGGGTTGGGTTATGGCGTGATCATCGCCTTCAACACCGCCGCGCCGCTGATCCTGCAACAGGGCTTTCACTGGTCTGCCATCGAGTATGGGCTGTTGGGCTGGCCGATCAGCGGCGCGTACTTGCTGGGCGCGCTCGCGGTCAATGCCTTTGTGCTGCGCACGGGCCAGCGCCGGCTGATGGGTTGGGGCATTGCCCTGGTCCTGGGTGGCAGCGCGACCATGCTGGCAGGAAGCGTTTCATTGAGCAGCGTCGCGCTTTTGTTCTGGTTGCCATACTGCTTCGCGGTGTTCGGCCAGTCGTTGAATTATCCGATCAGCCTGTCGCTGGCAAACGAAGGCTCGCCGATCGCCGGCGCTTACGCCATGGCGTTGAGCGGTTTCCTGCACCAGCTGATGGCGTCTATGATCGGCGCGATTGCCAGCCTCTTGCTAAGCCAACAGGCGTGGCCACTCGCGGTTTTATGCATGTTATTGGCGACGGCGGCGACGCTGTGCGCCAGGTTCACGCCAAATGGACCGGGTCGGTAAAAACACAGGAAATCGACTGTTCAAAACGCATCTCGATCTGGCTCAAGACTGGGTCGTGATAAAGTCACGCCCTGCCTTAGCCACGTTTTGAGATGATTTTCGCGATGACCGATTTCCAGGAATACGACGCCCGGCTCGAAGATTGGGAGACCTTGCGCGCCGACACCGCCTTTAGCGGCTTGTTGGTGGGCAATGGCGCCAGCCGCGCCGTGTGGGATGATTTCGGCTATGACTCGTTGTTCGAGAACGCCCGCACCGTCGAGGAAAAACCCTTGAGCGCGTCGGAACTGAGCGTCTTCGACGCGCTGCAGACACGCAGTTTCGAACAAGTGCTGGGGGCGCTGAAAACCACCAGTCGGGTCAACAAGGCCTTGGCCGTCAGCTCCGCGGCGCCGCGCAATCGTTATTACGCGATCAAGGAAGCGCTGATCAACACCGTACATGCGGTGCATATTCCTTGGCGGTTGGTACAACCGTCGACCCTGGAGAACCTCAATCAGGAACTGGGCCGCTACCTTACGGTGTTTACCACCAACTACGATCTGCTGAGCTATTGGGCGATCCAACAAGCGCCCGAAACCCTCACCGATCTGTTCCTGGGGGCCGACCACAGCTTTGACCTGAGCCAGGCCCACCTCGACAAACCCCGTCTCTTGTACCTGCACGGTGGCCTGCACCTGGTGCGCAACCAGGACGGCACGGCACGCAAGCTCACCTCCACCGAAGGCACGCTGCTGGGCAGCTTCGCCATCAACAACACCATCAAGACCCTCGACGATGTGCCGTTGTTGGTCAGCGAAGGGCCGAGCCAGGACAAACTCAAAACGATTCGCAGCAGCGACTATCTGTCGTTCTGCTACGACCAACTGCTGCACCACCACGACAATCTGTGCCTGTTCGGCCACGCCCTGGGCGAGCAGGACAGCCACATTGTCGATGCCTTGCGCCAAGCCGCGCCGAAGACCGTCGCCATCTCGATCTACCCACGCAGCCAGGCGTTCATCCAGCACCAGAAACGGCATTACGCCAAGCTGTTCCAGGGTTTGGACACAGAGCTGCGTTTCTTCGATGCCAAGAGCCATCCACTGGGCGATCCGAAGCTGTCGGTGCCGGTGGAGGTCTAGACCGCTCCGATTGGCCCGGCGCCCTATAGGGTAATCGCCGTACCGAGCAACGTCAGGAACCCCGCCAGCCAGCTCGGGTGCGCCGGCCAGGCCGGTGCCGTGGCGAGGTTGCCCTGGACATGGCCTTCGGTCACCGGGATGTCGATGAACGTCCCGCCGGCCAAGCGCACTTCCGGGGCACAGGCCGGATAGGCGCTGCACTCGCGCCCCTCCAGGATGCCCGCCGCCGCCAGCAATTGCGCCCCGTGGCACACCGCCGCGATCGGCTTGCCCGCCAAGTCAAAATCGCGCACCAGTTGCAAGACTTTTTCATTCAGCCGCAAGTATTCCGGAGCGCGACCGCCTGGCACCAGCAACGCATCGTAGTCGGCCGCCTCGACGCTGGCGAAGTCATGGTTGAGGGCGAACAGATGTCCCGGTTTTTCGCTGTAGGTCTGGTCGCCCTCGAAGTCATGAATCGCCGTGCGGACAGTCTGCCCGGTCGTTTTATCCGGGCACACGGCATGGACGGTGTGGCCGATCATCTGCAGGACCTGAAACGGCACCATGACTTCGTAATCTTCGACGTAATCGCCGACCAGCATGAGGATTTTCTTGGCGGCCATGGAATGGGCTCCTTTGGAATGCGTGAGAGTGGACGCATTAAAGGTAGACCGCTGTAACGACAGCCCGCCATTAACTGACAGACTGCACCACTTGATGGGTGGGAGCGAGCAGGCTCGCGAATCAGGCAGCGCGGTTTGTCAGATATTCCGCGTTATCGTTCTTCGCGAGCAGGCTCGCTTCCACAGGGTTCAGGTCGGTTTGTCAGGCCAGGTAGCCATCCGCCCGCAGCAGCGTTTCGAGGCAGTGCTCGGTAATGTGGTAGAACGCCTTGAGTTCGTCGATCCTGGCCAGCAGTTCGGTGGGCTCCACCGGTTCGGGACGTTTGACCGCCAGGATCATCTTGTTCTTGTTGGTGTGGTCCAGGGAAATGAACTCGAACACCTTGGTCTCATAGCCGCAGGCTTCGAGGTACAACGCCCGCAAACTGTCGGTGACCATTTCCGCCTGCTGGCCCAGGTGCAGGCCATATTGCAACATCGGCTTGAGCAGCGCCGGGCTCTGGATTTGCAGGCGGATCTGCTTGTGGCAGCACGGTGAGCACATGATGATCGAGGCGCCCGAGCGGATGCCCATGTGGATGGCGTAATCGGTGGCGATGTCGCAGGCGTGCAAGGCGATCATCACATCCACCGCGCTCGGCGCCACGGTGCGCACGTCACCGTGCTGGAAACTCAGGCCCGGATGCTCCAGTCGTGCCGCGGCTTCATTGCACAGCTTGACCATGTCTTCGCGCAGCTCGACACCCGTCACCACGCCTTCGGCCTGCAAGGTGTTGCGCAAGTAATCATGGATGGCGAAGGTCAGGTAGCCCTTGCCCGAGCCGAAATCCGAGACTCGCACCGGCTTGTCCAAGGCCAATGGCGAAGATGTCAGCGCGTGGCTGAACACTTCGATGAACTTGTTGATCTGCTTCCACTTGCGCGACATGGCCGGGATCAATTCGTGCTTATGGTTGGTCACCCCCAGGTCGGCCAAAAAGGGCCGATTCAGGTCGAGGAAGCGGTTTTTCTCGCGGTTGTGCCCGGCGGACGGTACTTCCCGCAGTTGCTGCGGCTTGCTCTTGAACAGCGAGCTCTTGCCTTTCTTGCTGTATTCCAACTGCGCCTCGTCGGTAATCGCCAACAAGTGAGCATTCTTGAACGAAGTCGGCAACAGCGTGGCGATGGCATCCACGCCTTCGGCCAGCGAAAAATTCTTGGTGATGTCGCGGGTCTTGTAGCGATAG
Source organism: Pseudomonas sp. R4-84 (assembly GCF_054130985.1). Taxonomy (NCBI): domain Bacteria; kingdom Pseudomonadati; phylum Pseudomonadota; class Gammaproteobacteria; order Pseudomonadales; family Pseudomonadaceae; genus Pseudomonas; species Pseudomonas sp. R4-84. The sequence goes on along the minus strand of NZ_CP096390.1, from coordinate 1,410,055 downwards.
ACAAAGGACAGGCACGGCTGGTCCTTGACGGTCAGTTGCTTGATGATCAGCCGCTGCAGATCGCTTTCGTCACCGACGTACTTGGCCAGCACCAGCTTGATGAACGCGTTTTGTTCGAGACTGGTTTGCAAAAGCTCGATGAACTGAGCGTGGTGATCCGGCCCGGGACGGGTGGGAGTTGCGGTGACGGACATGGAAAAGCGGCCTCGGGGCGGGCGGATCGGGAATGACGGGTATTTTAGGGGGGATCGGATGCGGGGGCACGGGGAATTTCCCCAACGGTGCGAAATGCGCAGCGCAATCTAGGTGGCAGCGCGCTTTTGTGGCGAGGGAGCTTGCGCCCGCTCGGCTGCGAAGCAGTCGTCGATGTGCGAGCCCGTTGCCTGACCCTGGAATCGATGGGGACCGCTTCGCGGTCCAGCGGGAGCAAGCTCCCTCGCCACAAAGGCGCCTTCGCCAGGGTGGCCGGCAGCCAATCAGCCCAACACCACCAACCGATTCGGCAGCTCATTACGCGCATGGGTCACCGGCACGTGTTCCTTGAGCAATTCGCCGCAAGCCTCGATGCACGCCACAAAACCTTGCAACGTCTGGCCCTGGCGAACCTGCTGGGTGAACGTACCGACAATGGCATCCCAATGGCTGTTGTCGAGTCGCTTGGAAATACCCTCGTCCACCAGAATTTCCACATACCGCTCGGCCTCGCAGACGAAAATGAGCATGCCGGTGCTGCCTACGGTGTGATGCAGGTTCTGTTCGAGGAATTGCCGGCGCGCCAGGTTGGAAGCCCGCCAATGGCGTACCGAGCGAGGAATGAGGTGCGTGGTGACGGCAGGAATGCGAAACATCAGGCACAGCACGATGAAACCACCCCATTGCACCCACAACAGGCTATGCACGCTCAGCCATCCCGTCACGTAATGCAGGATGCCCGGCACCACCAGCGCCAGCAGGCTGGCCCAGAGCAAGGGGATATAGGCGTAGTCATCGGCGCGGGCGGCGAGCACCGTGACCAGTTCGGCGTCGGTGTCGCGCTCGACCCGAGCGATCGCCTCGGCCACTTTGCGCTGTTCGTGTTCAGTCAGTAATGCCATGTTTGAAAATGCCCGCTCATTGTTATTGTCACCAGCCGCCGGACGAACCGCCGCCGCCGAAACTGCCGCCACCACCGCTGAAGCCACCGCCACCACCGCCGCCGAAGCCGCCTCCTCCGCCTCTATAACTTGCGCCGGAGCCCCCTCCGCTGGGCAGGATACCGAGCACTTGGCAAACGAAAATCGTCAGGATGAAAAGCATCGCGAGGAAGATGAACAAGCCTGGGTGGCGCTCGACGAAATCGCCCTCGTCCGCACTGCCCGCGCTGTATGCCGCAGCCGGTTCATCGAGGGGGTTGCCACCCAACACCACGAGCATCGCCGCCACACCGTCACTGATGCCCTTGTTGAAGTTGCCCGTCTTGAACGCCGGGGTGATCACCTGGTTGATGATCACCGAACTCTGGGCGTCGGTCAGGCGATCTTCCAGCCCGTAACCCACTTCGATGCGCAGTTTACGGTCATCGCGGGCGACGATCAGCAGCGCGCCGTTGTTTTTATCCTTTTGCCCGATGCCCCAATGGCGCCCCAATTGATAACCGAAGTCTTCGATGCTGGCGCCTTGAAGGTTCGCCAGCGTAACGACAACCACCTGCTCGCCGGTGGCCTGTTCATGGGCCTTGAGTTGCGCATCGAGTTGCGTGCGCACCGATGGGTCGAGCAACTGGGCGGTGTCCACCACCCGCCCGGTCAGCGCCGGGAAGCTCAATTCTGCCTGGGCCGTGGCTGCAAAAGCCCAGAGCAACAGCACGACCAGCTTCAAGCTTCGAGCAGCAAGCCTCAAGCCGAAAGCCGTACGCGTTACCTGAGCTTGCAGCTTGGCGCTCAGAACTTGAGGCTGCTCCATCAGAACTTCACTTCAGGCGCTTTTTCGGCATTCGGGCTGGTGGCCTCGAAGGTCTCGCGAACTGGCAGATCGCTGTACATCACGCTGTGCCACAGGCGACCCGGGAAGGTACGGATCTCTGTGTTGTATTTCTGCACGGCCAGGATGAAATCACGACGGGCCACGGCGATGCGGTTCTCGGTGCCTTCGAGTTGCGATTGCAAGGCCAGGAAGTTCTGGTTGGCCTTCAGGTCCGGGTAGCGCTCGGATACCACCATCAGGCGGTTCAATGCGCCGCTCAACTGGTCCTGGGCCTGCTGGAACTGTTTGAGTTTTTCCGGGTTGTCCAGGGTGCTGGCATCGACCTGAATGGACGTGGCCTTGGCCCGGGCTTCGATCACCGCCGTCAAGGTTTCCTGCTCATGCTGGGCATAACCCTTGACGGTCTCCACCAGGTTGGGAATCAGGTCGGCGCGGCGCTGGTATTGGTTCTGCACCTGGCCCCAGGCCGCCTTTGCCTGCTCGTCCAGGGTCGGGATGTTGTTGATGCCGCAACCGGCCAGCAGCGTGGTGAACAGCATCAGGGCCAGCATTTGCAGCGCGCTGCGGTGGTTCAGTCGTCGAATCATCGGGTGAAGCTCTCCCTTGCATTGCATTAAGAAAACACCGCCACCTATCTTACCGGCGTCTGGGGCATAATCGCCGCCGCACTGGATCGAATCGGGTCTATGGGCTAAAAGATGCGCAGTGCGAAACTAAGTTCATCGGCACAGGTTCGAAAGTGTGCTGCATTTAACTGGATAACACCCGAACAACAATAGCCGTTCCTCACATTTAGGCTGACCGGCGTGTCCTGATCACCGCCCTTTAGGCTTGCGAGAAAACTATTCATGAAGAAGCTGTGTTTGCTGGGCCTGTTTGTCAGTCTGGCCAGTCAATCCGTATTAGCCGACAACCTGCCAGCCCCCATAGAGAACAAGGACGCTTTCATCAGCAGCCTGATGAAGCAAATGACCCTCGAGGAAAAGATCGGCCAGCTGCGCCTGATCAGCATCGGCCCGGAGATGCCCCGGGAGATGATCCGCAAGGAAATTGCCGCCGGCAACATCGGAGGCACATTCAACTCCATTACCCGCGATGAGAACCGTCCGATGCAGGACGCGGCCATGCGCAGCCGGCTGAAGATCCCGATGTTCTTCGCCTATGACGTGATTCATGGCCATCGCACCATTTTCCCGATTCCCCTGGCCCTGGCCTCGAGCTGGGACATGGACGCCATCTACCGCTCCGGCCGCATCGCTGCCAAGGAAGCAGCGGCCGACAGCATCGACATCACCTTCGCGCCCATGGTCGATATCTCCCGCGATCCACGCTGGGGCCGGACCTCCGAAGGCTTCGGCGAAGACACTTATCTGGTGTCGCGCATTGCCGGGGTGATGGTCAAGGCGTTCCAGGGCACCGGCGCCAACGCCGCCGACAGCATCATGGCCAGCGTCAAGCACTTCGCCCTGTACGGCGCCGTGGAAGGCGGCCGGGACTACAACACCGTGGACATGAGCCCGGTGAAAATGTACCAGGACTACCTGCCGCCCTATCGCGCCGCCATCGACGCCGGCGCGGGCGGGGTGATGGTCGCGCTGAATTCCATCAACGGCGTACCGGCCACCGCGAACACATGGCTGATGCACGACCTGCTGCGCAAGGAATGGGGCTTCAAGGGCCTGGCCGTCAGTGACCATGGCGCGATTTTCGAGCTGATCAAGCATGGCGTCGCTCGGGACGGTCGCGAAGCGGCCAGGCTAGCGATCAAGGCCGGCATCGACATGAGCATGAACGACTCGCTCTATGGCAAGGAGCTGCCAGGGCTGCTCAAGGCGGGCGAGATCGAGCAGAGCGACCTCGACAACGCGGTGCGTGAAGTGCTGGCCGCCAAGTACGACATGGGCTTGTTCAAGGATCCGTACCTGCGTATCGGCAAGGCCGAGGACGACCCGGCCGATGTCTATGCCGACAACCGCATGCACCGCGCCGATGCCCGTGACGTGGCGCGCCGCAGCCTGGTGCTGCTGGAAAACCGCAACCAGACTCTGCCCCTGAAGAAAACCGCGAAGATCGCCCTGGTCGGCCCGCTGGCCAAGGCGCCGATCGACATGATGGGCAGTTGGGCCGCCGCCGGGCGACCGGCGTTGTCGGTCACGGTGTATGACGGCATGGCCCGCGCGTTGGGCGGTGAGTCGAAGCTGATCTATGCCCGTGGCGCCAACATCACGGGCGACAAGAAGGTGCTCGATTACCTGAACTTCCTCAACTTCGATGCCCCGGAAGTGGTGGACGATCCGCGTCCGGCCCAAGTGCTGATCGATGAAGCGGTGAAAGCCGCGAAAGAAGCGGACGTAGTCGTCGCCGCCGTGGGCGAGTCCCGTGGCATGTCCCATGAATCGTCGAGCCGTACCGAACTGAACATCCCCGCCAGCCAGCGCGAGCTGATCAAGGCCCTAAAGGCCACCGGCAAGCCGTTGGTGCTGGTGTTGATGAATGGCCGCCCGCTGTCGTTGCTGGAAGAAAAACAGCAGGCCGATGCGATCCTGGAAACCTGGTTCAGCGGTACCGAAGGCGGCAACGCCATCGCGGACGTGCTGTTCGGCGACTACAACCCGTCGGGCAAGCTGCCGATCACGTTCCCACGCTCGGTCGGGCAGATTCCGACCTACTACAACCACCTGAGCATTGGTCGGCCGTTCACGCCGGGCAAGCCAGGCAACTACACCTCGCAGTACTTCGACGACACCACCGGCCCGCTCTACCCGTTCGGCTATGGGCTGAGCTACACGACGTTCAGCCTGTCGGACATGGCCCTGTCGTCCACCACGCTGAACAAGACCGGCAAGCTCGACGCCAGCATCACTCTGGAAAACACCGGCGATCGTGACGGCGAAACCGTGGTGCAGCTGTACATCCAGGACGTTACCGGCTCGATCATCCGTCCGGTGAAGGAGCTGAAAAACTTCCGCAAGGTCATGCTCAAGGCCGGCGAGAAGAAGGTCATCCACTTCGACATCACCGAAGACGACCTGAAGTTCTTCAACGCGCAGCTCAAGTACGCGGCAGAGCCAGGCAAGTTCAACGTGCAGATCGGCCTGGATTCCCAGGACGTGAAGCAGCAGAGTTTTGAGTTGCTCTGATCCAGCAACACCGCAATACCCTGTGGGAGCGAGCCTGCTCGCGAAGGCGATCTTTCAGTCATTGCATCATTGACTGTCAGGCCGCTTTCGCGAGCAGGCTCGCTCCCACAGTTGTATCCAAGGTGTTTGAACTAACCCCGCCGATCCAGCAGATTCACCACCACCCGATCCACCAACCCCCATACCCTTTGCTTGAAGCGCTTCCAAAATGGCCGGCGCTGCCAGGTGTCGAGGCTCACTTGCAGGCTCTGCTCGAAGTCCCGTTCAAAACTGGCGGCCACGGCCTTGCTCAGCCCAGAGTCCAGTGCTTCCAGGTTGGCTTCGAGGTTGAAGCGCAGGTTCCAGTGATCGAAATTGCATGAGCCAATGCTGACCCAATCGTCCACCAGCACCATTTTCAAGTGCAGGAAGCAGGGCTGGTATTCGTAGATTTTCACCCCTGCCTTGAGCAACCGTGGGTAATAGCGATGGCCTGCGTATCGCACCGATGGATGATCCGTGCGCGGGCCCGTCAGCAGCAGCCGCACGTCGATGCCTCGCGCCGCGGCCTTGCGCAAAGAGCGGCGCACGTTCCAGGTCGGCAAAAAGTATGGCGTGGCCATCCAGATGCGTTTCTGGCCGCTGTTCAATGCCCGGGATAGCGACTGCAGGATGTCGCGGTGCTGGCGGGCGTCGGCATAGGCGACCCGGCCCATGCCTTCGCCCACCGGCGGGACGCGAGGCAGACGGGGCAGGCCGAAATTGGACGCCGGTTTCCAGGCCCGTCGATGGCGGTTGGCAAGCCATTGGCGATCGAACAGCAACTGCCAGTCCAGCACCAGCGGGCCGACGATTTCCACCATCACTTCGTGCCAATCGCTTCGGTCGTCCAAAGGGTTCCAGAATTCGTCGGTGACCCCGGTACCGCCCACCACCGCCAAGCGTTGGTCGACCAACAGCAACTTGCGGTGATCGCGGTAGAGATTGCGCACCCAACGCCGCCAACTCAGGCGATTGTAGAACCGCAGCTCCACGCCCGCCTGGATGAGGCGATTGCGCAGGCCCAAGGTAAACGCCAGGCTGCCATAGTCATCGAACAGACAGCGCACGCGCACCCCGCGCTCGGCCGCCTGGACAAGGGCCTGGACCATCGCCTCGGCGCAAGCGCCCGCTTCCACCAGGTACAACTCCAGTTCGACCTGTTCCTGGGCGCGGGCGATTTCCACCAGCATGCGCGGGAAAAATTGCGGGCCGTCGATCAACAGCTCGAAGCGATTGCCTTCACGCCAGGGAAAGACCGGGCCGCTCATGTCAGCGCGCCGTGAAAATCAGCACCGCACTCACCGGCACCGACAGGCTGATGGTCGACAATCCGGCCAGGTCGCGCAGCTTCTCCAACCCCGGCGCCAGGTCGAAATCCGCCGCGTTGAGCACCACCGGTTCCAGGGTCACGACCTGAAAACGCCGCTCATCCAGGCGAGTCGCCAGCAGTTGGACGTTGTACTCATGCTGCTTGCCATGCAGGTCCACGGTCACCGGCAGGCGCAGTTCCAGTTGCGCGCCGTTGGCCAGGTCCTGAATCGGCATCAGGTCGAGCTGCGCGGTGATGGTGGCTTCGGCGAATTGCTTGATATCGAACAACTCGGCGCGCATGCGCTCGTCCCGCAGGGGGATACCGCTGTTGATGGATTCGAGTTCGACCTCCAGCCGTGCCTGGCCCTTGGGCTGGACCTGCCCATGAAGCACCAGGAAACGCTGGACTTCGGAGACATTGCCGTTTTTGCTGCTGATAAAGGACAGTCGCGAGGACTCACCATCCAGGTACCAGTCGGCCTGGGCCGGCAGCGTGGCGCAGGCCAGGAGCAAGGTGGTGACAGCGCGAGAAAATAACCGCTTGAACATACAGACTCGGGGGGCAGATAAACCTGTGGCGAACCTTAACCGGGCCGAGGGCGCTTGCAAACTGTCTGTTTCACAACATCGCTGCTTCCAACATAACCCAGTGGCGAGGGAGCTTGCTCCCGCTGGGCTGTGAAGCAGCCCCAAGTCGCGATTGACTGAAGGATTTGCGAGCACTGCGCACTCGAGCGGGAGCAAGCCCCCTCGCCACAAAAGGCATCGCTGAAACAGCACTCAGGGTTCCAACCGACACCCCTGCCGCTCCCCCATCCACCGCGCACTGTGGCTACGCCCCAAGCCGCTGACTGTGATGCGTTTTGCTTCGACGGTCTCGAGGAAATCGCTGATCGGCACCGACTGCTTCACATAGCCGCGGCAATAGTCGGCCGGTTGCCGCATCACATAGCGGCACGAGCAGTATTCCTTCGCGGTATAGGCGCTGATGATGTCGGGGAACGCCCGCAAGGCCACCCGCTCCTGCCAGCCCCAACCGAACAGGCCAACAAGCAACATCGACAAAAGAATGAGCACTACCCTGCGCTTCATGGCTGCACCGTCCCGGCGAAGGCCGCCATGGCACGCATGAGCAGTTCGTTGTGGCGATAGGTGCCGTCGCGGTCATCGCCGTAGCGCACGATCACCAGCCTGGCGCTGGGGATGACATACAGCGCCTGGCCCCAATGGCCCAGGGCGGCGAACGTATCCGGCGGCGCGTCGGGCCACGGGCGGATCGACGGGTCGGCGCCGCGATTGAGCCACCAGTGTCCGCCAGGCACGGCTTCGTCCTGGCCCGCCTGAAACCGAGCGAAAGGCTCGCGGTTGAAGGCAATCCAATCCTTGGGAATCAATTGCCGGTCGCCCCAACGGCCATCGCGTTGCATCAGCAGGCCGACACGCGCCAGGTCCCGGGCGGTGAGATAGGCATAGGACGAACCGACAAACGTGCCGCTGGCGTCGGTTTCCCAGGTCGCGTGGCGGATGCCCAGCGGCTCGAACAAGGCTGTCCAGGGGTAATCGGCATAACGCGCCGGGCCGACGATATTTTTCAGGGCTGCCGCCAGCAGATTGCTGTCGCCGCTGGAATAACGGAACACCTGCCCGGGTGGGCTGAAGCTTTCGTGCCTGGCGGTGAACGCGGCCATGTCGTGGCGCCCACGGGTATAGAGCATCGCCACGACCGAGGAATTGAGTGGCGCGTATTCATAGTCTTCTTGCCAGTCCAGGCCAGACGCCCAATGAAAAAGATCGGCCAGGGTCATGTCCGGATGTCGCTTGAGCGGCGGGTAGTACTGGGCGGCTGGATCATCCAGGGCAAAGCGTTTTTCACCGTAGGCGACGCCGAACACCGTCGCCAGCAGGCTTTTACTGATGGACCAGGTCAGGTGCGGGGTCTGTGCGTCAGTCGGTCCGGCGTAGCGTTCGTAGACCAGTCGACCATCCTGGATAACCACCAGCGCGTCGGTGCGGATGCCTTGGCGGGTGGCGTCGTCCCTGGGTGCAAAAGCGTAATGCGCCAAGGCTTCGATGGCCGGCCCACTCGAGGCCTGGCCGGTCGGCCATTGTTCGCCAGGCCAGACTTCGGCGCGGGCCGTCAGGGTCAGCAGCAGGAGCGAAAGCAACAACCAGCCTTTGGGCATGCGCGGGGCTCGCAGAGGTGAACTTGCAGAGCCTATTCAGACTTGATGACAGTTTGAGTTTTGGTGTTCGAAAGGACGCCATCGCGAGCAAGCGCGCTCCCACAGCGGACTTTATGCGCGACGCAAAGCCCCGAAGGAGCGAGCTTGCTCGCGATGAGGCCCTTCAAATCGACGAAGACCCCAACGCCTTGTCCAACCGCTTGGCCCGCGCCCCCGCCGCGATGTCCATCACCGCCTTGTCACGCCCCCACATCTCACGCCACGCCGCCGGCCCATCGGCCAAGGCATCGTCCAACTCAGCATCGAGCCCTTTGAATTGGGCGAACAGCCCACCCAGCAACACATGCGCGACAGTACTCGAAGGGTTGTGGCGACTCGTCTGCGCGCAACTGGCGAGCAACGCCAACAGACGCAGTTGCAACGGCCGGGGCCAGCCGCATTCTTGCCCTAAGCCGTACAACCAGGCGGTCATCGCACTGAGCACGTAGACATCTTCCAAGGTGCGAAACGGTTTGACGTAGACGTCCCAGCCGTCGCCGGGGAGCAATTGGCACAGCGCACCGTCCAGCAACATCCGCCCATGGCTGATATCCGGCATGAACGGCAACGTCGGCAACTTTTCCAGCGTCACGCCCGGTTCGCCCGCATGCACCACCGCCAGGTTCAATCGCGGCGCCTCGCCGGGGGCCTCGCTTCGGGCCGCGACCAGCAACCACTCGGCGGCATCGCCCGCGGTGACGAAATCCTTGCGCCCATTCAGCCGCAAGTCGGCGAGTCGGGTCTGCATGTCCGCCGGGCGCAAGCTGCGCTGCTCGGTGGCGCACAACGCACCGAGGCTTTGGGGCGCGCTCGGCCAAAGCGCCCGCAACGCCGCTTGGTAACCCACCAGAAACGCCAACCCGGGCGTGGCCATCGACCGACCGCCGACTACGGCCAACTCGAACGGCGTCACCGACCCCAGGCGATGTAGCAACGCGGCATAACCTTCGGCCAGATCCGCACAGGCGGGCAGCCGCTCGCCGCGTTCGATCAGGGTTTGCCAAGGCATCTGGGCCTCCTTGCGGGCTGTCATATAAGCATCACCAAAGCTTCATGGCGATGACACCGGGGCTACATAGCCTGACTTTGCACAACATGGCTGCATAAAGAAAGTCGACAGGCTGCAACTGAACAGCCCGCACGGAGATTCGCTATGACCCAGATCGCCCGCATCAGCGACACCGGCAATGAACGCCGCCTGCAAGCCGAACGCCTGATCGGCGCCCAGGCCTTGCAAGAAGCACAGGCCCTGCGCTTCAACGTCTTCAGCGGCGAATTCAACGCCAAGCTCAAGGGCGCGGAGATGGGTCTGGACATGGATGACTATGATGTTCACTGCGCTCACATTGGCGTACGCGACCTGAACACTGGCCGCCTCGTGGCCACCACTCGCCTGCTCGACCACCAGGCCGCCAGCAGCCTGGGCCGGTTCTACAGCGAAGAAGAATTCGCCCTACACGGCCTGATTCATCTCCAAGGCCCGATTCTGGAAATAGGCCGTACCTGCGTGGACCCGGCCTACCGCAACGGCGGTACCATCGCGGTGCTCTGGGGCGAGTTGGCCGAAGTCCTCAATCAAGGCGGCTACAGCTACTTGATGGGTTGCGCAAGCATCCCGATGCAGGACGGCGGCATCCAGGCCCAGGCAATCATGCAGCGCCTGCGCGAGCGCTACCTGTGCACCGAACACCTGCAAGCGGTGCCGAAAAAGCCGTTGCCGGCCTTGGACGTCCCGTCCAACGTCATCGCCGAAATGCCCCCGCTGCTCAAGGCCTACATGCGCCTGGGGGCGAAAATCTGCGGCGAGCCCTGCTGGGATGAAGACTTCCAGGTGGCCGACGTGTTTATCCTGCTCAAGCGCGACGAGCTCTGCCCGCGTTATGCCCGTCACTTCAAGGCGGCGGTCTGATGAGCCGGTTGCGGGTGTACGCGCGAATCGCGCGAGTATTGCTGGTCGTCACCCTGGGCCTGGCCATGGCCAGTGTGTTCGGGATGCTGGAACGTCTGGGACTCGCTCATTCGATGGTGCGCCGCCAGCGCTGGTCGCGTTTCTTCATGGCGCGGCTGACCAACGCCCTGCCCTTTCGCGTCACCGTCCATGGGCAACTGCCGAAACAGCCGATGCTGTGGGTCAGCAACCACGTGTCCTGGACCGATATTCCACTGCTGGGCATGCTCACGCCCCTGTCGTTCCTGTCCAAGGCCGAAGTGCGTACCTGGCCGGTCGCCGGATGGCTGGCAGCCAAGGCCGGCAGCCTGTTCATCCGTCGTGGTTCGGGCGACAGTCAGTTGATTCGCAAGCAGATGAGCCGTCACCTGGAGCAGGCCTATCCGCTGCTCATGTTCCCCGAAGGCACCACCACCGACGGCCGGACGCTGCGCACTTTCCACGGCCGCCTGTTGTCGGCGGCCATCGATGCCGACGTGGCCTTGCAACCGGTGGCGATCCGTTACCTGCGCAAGGGCGAACCCGATTTGCTGGCGCCGTTCATTGGCGATGACGACCTGCTGTCGCACCTGATGCGATTGTTCGCCAATGATCTTGGCGATGTGGAAATCCATCTCTTGGAGCCGATTGCTTGCCACGGCCAGGAACGCGCGGCCCTGGCTTTCCAGGCGCAACAAGCAGTACACAAAGCATTGTTCGGCGAAATGCCCGAGACGCAGACAATGCCGGTTCGGCCGGCGGCGATTGCGGCTTGATCCGAATGCGCATGAGCCCCTATGGGAGCGAGCTTGCTCGCGATAGCGATCTAACATTCAGCAGATGTGCTGGCTGATACACCGCCATCGCGAGCAAGCTCGCTCCCACAATTTAGTCCTGCGGTGAGGCCTGATTCCGCGCAAAATCCTGCAACTGCGGATAGAACAACCGAAAGTCTTCGCTCAACGGCTCATAGAGCCTGACCAGTTCTGACATCGCCCCCGCCAGTTCCTCCGGCCGCGATAGCCGCCGGGAAATGCCGCGCAGCACCTGGCCCAGCACCTCGAATTGCGTATACGACCCCAGCCAGTCGTCCGCCGCCATATAAGGTGCGATCTGCGCCAGCCGCCCCGGCAGTTGCGGTTCAGCAGCGAGGACCTGATAGATCCGGGAGGTGAAGTCCATCAGCGGTCCTTCGCTGTACAGCGTCCAATCCCGGGCCAGGCAATGGTCGAAGAATACATCCAGCACGATCCCGGCATAACGCCGCCGGACCGTGGAGAAACGCGACAAGGCGATATCCACCAGCGGATGGCGATCGGTGTACATGTCGATGCGTCGATGCAGGGCAATCGCCGCTTCGATCCGCGGGTTGAATTGGCCCTGCAGCGGCCCTTTGACGAAGTCGCCATAAAGGCTGCCGAGCAGTTGTTCCCGGCCAGGGCCGCCGAGGTGCAGGTGCGCGAGATAGTTCATGGCCCGCAGCTTAGCACCCCGACGCCTATATCGTTATAACCCGATATAGCGATTTGTAAGATCTTCAGATCAAATACATATTGGTATATCGCGAAGCAACGATTTAAGGTTCGCCTCATCGCGATATAGCGTTATTCATGTGAGCTGCCCCAATGACCCTCGACCTCGACGAAATAATAAAAGCCCTGGCACACCCAGTACGGCGAGACATCCTCAACTGGCTCAAGGACCCCAAGGTCCAGTTTCCCGAACAGTTGCACAACCACGAATTCGGCATCTGCGCGGGCCAGATCGACCAGCGCTGCGGCCTGTCGCAGTCCACGGTTTCGGCGCATCTGGCGGTATTGCAACGGGCCGGGTTGATCACCAGCCAGAAGGTCGGCCAATGGCACTTCTTCAAACGCAACGAGGAAGTGATCCAGCAGTTCCTCAAGCAAATGAGCCAAGAGCTCTAAACCGACAAGGATTCGAAATGCCCCTTTCACTCTTGATTCTGGCGCTTAGCGCCTTCGCCATCGGCACGACGGAATTCGTCATCATGGGCCTGTTGCCCGATGTGGCGGCGGACCTGGGCGTATCGATTCCCGGCGCCGGCTGGTTGGTGACCGGCTACGCCCTGGGCGTGGCCATCGGTGCGCCGTTCATGGCCCTGGCCACCGCGCGACTGCCGCGCAAGGCTGCGTTGGTGGCATTGATGGGGATTTTCATTGTCGGCAACCTGCTCTGCGCAGTAGCCAGCGACTACAACGTGCTGATGTTTGCCCGAGTCGTCACCGCCCTCTGCCACGGTGCGTTCTTTGGCATAGGCTCGGTCGTCGCCGCCGGCCTGGTGGCGCCCAACAAGCGTGCCTCGGCCGTGGCCCTGATGTTCACCGGCCTGACCCTGGCCAATGTGCTTGGCGTACCGCTGGGCACTGCATTGGGCCAGCAAGCCGGCTGGCGCTCGACCTTCTGGGCCGTGACGATCATCGGCGTGATTGCCCTGATCGGCCTGATCCGCTTCCTGCCGGCCAAGCGCGACGAGGAAAAACTCGACATGCGTTCAGAGCTGGTGGCGCTCAAGGGCGCCGGCTTGTGGCTGTCGTTGAGCATGACCGCGCTGTTCTCCGCTTCGGTATTCACCCTGTTCACCTACGTCGCCCCGCTGCTCGGCGAAGTGACCGGCGTGTCGCCCCGTGGCGTGACCTGGACCCTGGTGCTGATCGGCCTCGGCCTGACCCTGGGCAACATCATTGGCGGCAAGCTGGCGGACAAGAGCCTGGCGAACACGCTGATGGGCGTATTCCTGACCATGGCCGTCGTGTCCACCGTCCTGAGCTGGACCAGCGTGGCGCTGATCCCGACCGAGATAACGCTGTTCCTGTGGGCCACCGCCTGCTTCGCCGCCGTGCCGGCCCTGCAGGTCAACGTGGTGACCTTCGGCAAAGACGCGCCCAACCTGGTGTCCACCTTGAACATCGGCGCCTTCAACATTGGCAATGCCTTGGGCGCCTGGGTCGGCGGCACTGTCATCGACCATGGCCTGGGCCTGACCACCGTGCCCCTCGCCGCCGGCGCGCTGGCCGTGCTGGCGCTGCTGGTGACCCTGATCACTTTCCGTCAGGGCGGCCATGCCGACCTGGCACCTGCCACTCACTGACTACTGATCCTTCACTTTGCGAGGTTGTATTTCATGGCAACAATTTTCGACCCCATCAAACTCGGCGACATCGAGCTGAAGAACCGCATCATCATGGCCCCGCTTACCCGCTGCCGCGCCGACGCAGGCCGCGTACCCAACGCCTTGATGGCCGAATACTACGTGCAACGCGCTTCCGCCGGCCTGATCCTCAGCGAAGCCACGTCAGTCACGCCAATGGGCGTGGGTTATCCGGACACCCCTGGCATCTGGTCCAACGACCAGGTACGCGGCTGGGCCAACGTGACCAAAGCCATCCACGGCGCCGGCGGCAAGATCTTCCTGCAGCTCTGGCATGTGGGCCGGATCTCCCACCCTTCCTACCTGGACGGCGAACTTCCAGTGGCACCGAGCGCCATCCAGCCCAAGGGCCACGTGAGCTTGGTTCGCCCGTTGGCTGACTACCCGACGCCGCGAGCACTGGAAACCGCTGAAATCGCCGACATCGTCGATGCCTACCGCGTCGGTGCCGAAAACGCCAAGGCCGCCGGTTTCGACGGGGTGGAAATCCATGGTGCCAACGGCTACCTGCTCGACCAGTTCCTGCAAAGCAGCACCAACCAGCGCACCGATCACTACGGCGGCTCCCTGGAAAACCGTGCTCGCCTGCTGCTGGAAGTCACCGATGCGGCCATCGAAGTCTGGGGCGCCGGCCGCGTGGGCGTACACCTGGCGCCGCGCGCCGACTCCCATGACATGGGCGACGAGAACCGTCTGGAAACCTTCAGCTATGTCGCCCGCGAGCTGGGCAAGCGTGGCATCGCCTTTATCTGCTCCCGCGAGAAAGAAGGCGACGACAGCATCGGCCCACAACTCAAGCAAGCCTTCGGCGGCCCGTACATTGCCAACGAGCGCTTCACCAAGGAAAGCGCCAACGCCTGGCTGGCAGCAGGCAAGGCGGACGCCGTGGCGTTTGGCGTGCCATTCATTGCCAACCCGGACCTGCCGGCACGCTTGAAAGCCGACGCGCCATTGAACGAGCCGCATCCGGAAACCTTCTACGGGAAAGGCCCGGTGGGTTATATCGATTACCCTGTACTTTAATCTCCACCTCTATAAAAGCCCTGCCTCGAAAGAGCCAGGGCTTTTTTAATTTCCAATATTCGGTCAAACATAAGAACTTTGTAATCAAGGCAAAGCCGCTCATTATCAGGAACAGTGAGCGCATACGGCGTTCCCCTCCTGCCATTGAAAGGCAACATTGAAAAAAGGAATTTGAGAATGAATGACGCGACGGACAGCACGCCACCGGCCAATAACGACCTTATCGAGAGACTCCTTTCACAGTTCCGCTTTTTGCCCTTGTCAGTCTTGTACGAGCAATTCAAGTCACTCGACACGACAGAGTACGCCGAGGCACTTAACGCCTTGATAGAAAAGAATAAAAAGAACGATGAGGTCGACCGGAAGATTCAAGCCTGGGAGCAAGAAAAGATTCGCCAGGATAAAACCCGATTGCTGGTCAAGATATTCAACCACACCGACCAGGCTTTTCAATTTCGCGAAAATAACCTCAGCCTGAACGCCATTGATCATGACTTCTTCAATATCCGTCGCGGGGATATCCAGGCGTTGAAATTCGACTTCTCGTACGTCAGGACATTGCGCAGCCGTAGCAAGGATATGTTCCAACACTTCATTGTGTTTGGCGACAAACAATGTGGATTCCGCTTCGATTTCGGCTTACGCGTGGAGACTTCTTTTGGCGTTTTCACCCCCACCCTGACACCGGTACGGACCCATAACGTGACCTCTATTGGCGCAACGCCCGTCAATTGCACAACTCGCATCACTCACGCGGCGGAGGGAGAACCCTACGGCTTTACTGTAGAAATCGTAATTAGCTGAAGATACTGCCCCGTCAGGCCAACCGGATGGGGCACATATTTCCACTTTGTAAGCGCACCGGGCCACTGCGCTTACAACCGCGAAACAATTTTCCTACAAAATTCGCCATCGATTTTATATACCCTTGGCCGACGTCAGTTTATAAAGCCTTTCTCACGCGCCCGTATTGACACAAACCGATTCAATTACGCATTTTGTTTCATTTGCGCAGGCTAGGGCTCAGGTGCAGCATATCCAGCCCGATGTCCACCCAGCGTTCGGCTTCATTCGCCAGGGCGAAACTGTCTGGAGCCAGCAACCACTGGTAAAGAATGCCGTCGATATAGGCATGGATGGCAACCGCCGCCCTTTCGGGATTGAGGTCATCCGGCAACTGGCCGCGTTTCATTGCATTGCGCAACGACAAGGCGATACGCACGTTGCAGTCGAGGCTGACTTCACGTCGCTGCTGGCGCAAATCGCACATTTCATCGGTGAACTCGCACTTATGGAACAGAATCTCATTGATGCGCCGGGTTTTCGGGTCCAGGGCCACCTGCTGGAACAACCGTACCAACAACTTGCGCACGCACCCCAGGGGATCAAGCTCTTCCTCGTTTTCGCTCGCGCGGGCCAATTCATCGAGCGGTTCATGCAGCGTATCGAGCATGGCCTGGAGCAGATCCGCCTTGTTGCTGAAATGCCAATAGATGGCGCCCCGTGTCACACCGGCGAGCGTCGCGATATCGGCCAGCGTGGTACGCGCAACGCCTCGCTCGAAGAAGGCTTTTTCGGCCGCTTCGAGTATCTGGCTGCGAGTCTCCAAGGCTTCCTCTTTGGTACGACGGACCATGGCAGTAAACACCTCAATCAGGATGCGTAAGCAATGCGTAAGGATCAGCAGGACAATCTATAGGCAACGTCTGCCTGCACGCGTCCCCGGTCCGCATTGGCCTTTGTCAGGCTTTTGTAAATCCGGATGGTACGCAATTTGGCTGTTTACAAACAACCGTGTACGTAAGTATATTTCTTAGCATCCTACTAATTGCTTATCTGGCTCTTTTTTCACCTTTCACTTTCGAGCGCGCCTGTTACGCGCCTGGACCCGAGGATTTTCATGCAATTCAAGCCAGCTGTTACCGCTCTGGTCACTGCCATCGCCCTGGCATCGCTGCTCAGCGGATGCAAAAAGGAAGAGGCTGCACCCGCGCCTCCCCCTCCTCAGGTCGGCGTCGTAACCCTCAAGACCCAGCCTTTCACCCTGACCTCTGAATTGCCGGGCCGCACCAGTGCGTTCCGCGTTGCCGAAGTGCGCCCTCAGGTCAATGGCATCATCCTCAAGCGCCTGTTCAAGGAAGGTGCCGACGTCAAGGCCGGCCAGCAGCTGTACCAGATCGACCCCGCCGTTTACGAAGCGAACCTCAAGAGCGCCGAGGCCAACCTGCGTTCCACCAAGTCGATCGCTGATCGCTACAAGCAATTGGTTGATGAACAAGCCGTGAGCCGCCAGGAATACGACACTGCCATGGCCAATCGCCTGGAGTCGGAAGCCAGCCTGCAGACCGCGCAGATCAATGTGCGGTACACCAAGGTCTATGCGCCGATTTCAGGTCGCATCGGACGTTCCTCGGTGACCGAAGGCGCGCTGGTCAGCAACGGGCAGACCGATGCCCTGGCGACCATCCAGCAACTCGACCCGATCTATGTCGACGTGACGCAAAGCTCCGTCGAACTCCTGCAACTGCGCCGCGAGCTGGAAAGCGGCCGCCTGCAGAAGGCCGGCGACAACGCCGCCATGGTCAAGCTGACCCTGGAAGACGGCAGCCAGTACCCCCATGAAGGCAAGCTCGAATTCTCCGAAGTCTCGGTCGACCAGACCACCGGCTCCGTGACCTTGCGCGCCGTGTTCCCCAACCCCGACCACACGTTGCTGCCGGGCATGTTTGTCCACGCGCAACTGCAGGCTGGGGTGAACAGCGCGGCGATCCTGGCACCGCAGCAAGGCGTGACCCGCGACCTCAAGGGTACGCCGACCGCCATGGTCGTGGGCGCTGATAACAAGGTCGAACTGCGTCAGCTCAAGGCCAGCCGCACCGTTGGCAACCAATGGCTGATCGAAGACGGCCTCAAGGCCGGTGATCGCCTGATCACCGAAGGGTTGCAGTACGTACGGCCAGGGGTAGAAGTCAAAGCCACCGAAGCCACCAACGTTGGCGCTAAGAACCCGGCCCCCGCTCAGGCAGCTGACAAAGCCGCCGGCGGCAAAGGGGAGTAAACCATGTCGAAATTCTTTATCGACCGTCCGATCTTCGCCTGGGTGATCGCCCTGGTGATCATGCTGGTCGGCGCTTTGTCGATCCTCAAGTTGCCGATCAACCAGTACCCGAGCATCGCGCCGCCGGCCATTGCGATCCAGGTGACCTACCCAGGTGCTTCCGCACAAACCGTGCAAGACACTGTGGTGCAGGTCATCGAGCAGCAGCTCAACGGCATCGACAACCTGCGTTATGTGTCCTCGGAAAGTAACTCCGACGGCAGCATGACCATCACCGCGACCTTCGAGCAGGGCACCAGCTCCGATACCGCCCAGGTCCAGGTCCAGAACAAGCTGAACCTGGCCACCCCGCTGTTGCCGCAAGAAGTGCAGCAGCAAGGCATCCGCGTGACCAAGTCGGTGAAAAACTTCCTGATGGTGATCGGGGTGGTGTCGCGCGACGGCAGCATGACCAAGGACGATCTGTCCAACTACATCGTGTCCAACATGCAGGATCCGATCTCGCGCACTGCCGGTGTCGGCGACTTCCAGGTCTTCGGGGCCCAGTATGCGATGCGGATCTGGCTCGACCCGGCCAAGTTGAACAATTTCAGCCTGACCCCGGTGGACGTCAAAAACGCTATCGCCGCGCAAAACGTCCAGGTCTCGTCCGGCCAACTCGGCGGCTTGCCTGCCCTGCCCGGCCAGCAACTGAACGCGACCATTATCGGCAAGACCCGCTTGCAGACCGCCGAGCAATTCAAGGCGATCCTGCTGAAGGTCAACCCGGACGGCTCCCAAGTGCGCGTTGGCGATGTGGCCGACGTTGGCCTGGGCGGCGAGAACTACAGCATCAGCGCCCAGTTCAATGGCGCACCAGCGTCGGGCCTGGCGGTAAAACTGGCCAACGGTGCCAACGCACTCGACACGGCCAAAGCCCTGCGCAAGACCATTGACGACCTCAAGCCGTTCTTCCCCCAGGGCGTAGAAGTGGTGTTCCCATACGACACCACGCCGGTGGTGAGCGAGTCGATCAAGGGTGTGGTTGAAACCCTGGTCGAGGCGGTCGTGCTGGTGTTCCTGGTGATGTTCCTGTTCCTGCAGAACTTCCGAGCCACCATCATCACCACGATGACGGTGCCGGTGGTGTTGCTGGGTACCTTCGGGATTCTCGCGGCGGCCGGCTTCAGCATCAACACCCTGACCATGTTCGGCATGGTGCTGGCCATCGGCTTGCTGGTGGACGACGCCATCGTCGTGGTGGAAAACGTCGAACGGGTGATGAGCGAAGAAGGCCTGTCGCCCAAGGAAGCCACCAAGAAGTCCATGGGCCAGATCCAGGGCGCCCTGGTGGGTATCGCCCTGGTGCTTTCGGCGGTGCTGCTGCCGATGGCGTTCTTCAGCGGCTCTACCGGCGTGATCTACAAACAGTTCTCCATCACGATCGTCTCCGCGATGGCGCTGTCGGTGTTGGTCGCCCTGATCTTCACCCCGGCCCTGTGCGCCACCATGCTCAAGCCCATTCCGAAAGGCGAGCACGGCACGCCGAAACGCGGTTTCTTCGGCTGGTTCAACCGCACTTTCGACCGTGGCGTCAGGAGCTACGAGCGTGGCGTGGGCAACATGCTCCAGCGCAAGGCTCCGTATCTGCTCGCTTACGTGATCATTGTGGTCGGCATGGTCTGGCTGTTCACCCGCATCCCTACCGCGTTCCTGCCCGAAGAAGACCAGGGCGTGTTGTTTGCCCAGGTACAGACACCGGCCGGCTCCAGTGCCGAGCGCACCCAGGTGGTGGTCGACAAGATGCGCGAGTTCCTGCTGCGTCCAAGCAAGGACGGTGGTGAAGGCGATGCCGTGGCCTCGGTGTTTACCGTGACCGGCTTCAACTTCGCCGGTCGTGGCCAGAGCTCGGGCATGGCGTTCATCATGCTGAAACCGTGGGAGGAGCGTAACGCCGACAACAGCGTGTTCAAGCTCGCCGCTCGCGCCCAGCAGCATTTCTTTACCTTCCGTGACGCAATGGTGTTCGCCTTCGCCCCGCCAGCAGTGCTGGAATTGGGTAACGCCACCGGTTTCGACGTGTTCCTGCAGGACCGCGCCGGCATCGGCCACGACAAGCTGATGGAAGCTCGTAACCAGTTCCTGGGCATGGCGTCCCAGAGCAAGGTCTTGACCCAGGTCCGTCCGAACGGCCTGAACGACGAGCCGCAATACCAGCTCGAGATCGACGACGAGAAGGCCAGCGCGCTGGGCATCACCTTGGCCGATATCAACAACACCCTGTCGATCGCCCTGGGCAGTAGCTACGTGAACGACTTCATCGACCGTGGCCGGGTTAAAAAGGTCTACGTGCAAGGCCAGCCGGGCGCTCGCATGAGTCCGGAAGACCTGAAAAAGTGGTACGTGCGCAACAGCGCCGGGACCATGGTACCGTTCAGCGCCTTTGCCAAAGGCGAGTGGACCTACGGTTCGCCGAAGCTCGCGCGCTACAACGGCGTGGAAGCGATGGAAGTCTTGGGTGCTCCGGCGCCGGGCTATTCCACCGGTGAAGCCATGGCCGAGGTCGAAGCCATCGCCAAGAAGTTGCCGGCCGGCGTCGGCATCTCCTGGACAGGCCTGTCGTACGAGGAACGCCTGTCGGGTTCCCAGGCCCCAGCCCTGTACGCGCTCTCGCTGCTGATGGTATTCCTCTGTCTGGCGGCACTGTATGAAAGCTGGTCGATCCCGATCGCCGTCATGCTCGTGGTGCCGTTGGGGATTATCGGTGCCCTGCTAGCCACCAGCCTGCGCGGTCTGTCCAATGACGTGTACTTCCAGGTGGGCTTGTTGACAACGATCGGCCTGGCGGCGAAAAACGCCATCCTGATCGTCGAGTTTGCCAAGGAACTACACGAACAAGGCCGGACCCTGGTGGAAGCCGCCATCGAAGCCTGTAGGATGCGTCTGCGGCCGATCATCATGACGTCCCTGGCGTTCGTCCTCGGCGTCGTCCCGCTGGCGATTTCCACCGGCGCCGGTTCGGGCAGCCAGCACGCCATCGGTACCGGCGTGATCGGCGGTATGCTCACGGCCACCATCCTGGCAATCTTCTGGGTGCCATTGTTCTTCGTGACAGTGTCGTCGTTAGGTCGTCGCAAAAATGCCGACCAGGACAACACTCCTGAAACTTCTAAAGAGGCTGGCCAATGAGCAAGTCGCTACTCTCCCTGACCATCGCCGCGGTCGTGCTCAGCGGTTGCTCGCTGATCCCGGACTATCAGCGGCCCGAAGCTCCGGTCGCGGCGCAGTACCCGCAAGGCCCGGCCTACGAACCGGCCAACGCCCCCGGCCAGGCAGCCGCCGAGCAGGGCTGGAAGCAGTTTTTCCATGACCCTGCGCTGCAACAGCTGATCCAGGTTGCCCTGGAAAACAACCGCGACCTACGGGTCGCTGCGTTGAACATCGACGCCTACGCCGCGCAATACCGCATCCAGCGGGCGGACCTGCTCCCGGCGGTCTCGGCAACCGGCTCCGGCAGCCGTCAGCGCGTGCCGGCACGGGCTTCGCAGACCGGCGAAGCGGCCATCAGCAGTTCCTACTCCGCAACGCTGGGGATCAGCGCCTACGAGTTGGACCTGTTCGGTCGCGTCCGCAGCCTGAGCGAGCAAGCGTTGCAAAGCTACTTCGCCACCGAAGAAGCCCGTCGCAGCACCCAGATCAGCCTGGTGGCCAACGTCGCCAACGCCTATCTGACCTGGCAGGCGGACAAGGAACTGCTCAAGCTGACCCAGGACACCCTGGGCACCTACGAACAGAGCCTGAAGCTGACCTCGCGCAGCGCCGAAGTCGGCGTGGCCTCGGCCCTGGACCTGAGCCAGGCGCGCACCGCGGTTGAAAACGCCCGCGTGCAACTGGCTCGCTACACCCGCCAAGTGGCCCAGGATGAAAACAGCCTGACGCTGCTGCTGGGCACCGGCCTGCCGGCCAACCTGCGCACTCAACCGTTGAGCGATGACCTGCTCAGCGAAGTGCCGGCCGGGCTGCCGTCGGACCTGCTGCAACGTCGTCCGGACATTCTCCAGGCCGAACGCAACCTGCTCGCCGCCAATGCCAACATCGGCGCCGCACGGGCCGCGTTCTTCCCAAGCATCAGCCTTACGGCCAACGCCGGTACCCTGAGCCCTGACCTGTCCGGTCTGTTCAAGGGCGGTTCGGGCACCTGGACCTTCGCGCCGCAGATCAACCTGCCGATCTTCAACGCCGGCAGCCTGCGGGCGAGCCTGGATTACGCCAAGATCCAGAAAGACATCAACGTCGCGCAGTATGAGAAGTCGATTCAGACAGCGTTCCAGGAAGTCTCCGACGGCCTGGCCGCGCGCCAGACCTACAACGAACAGCTGCAGGCCCAGACCGACTTCGTCGCCGCCAACCAGGACTACTACCGCCTGGCCGAGCGTCGCTACCGCATCGGCGTCGACAGCAACCTGACCTTCCTCGACGCCCAACGGCAGTTGTTCAGCGCACAACAATCGCTGATCACCGACCGCCTTGCGCAACTGACCAGCGAGGTCAATTTGTACAAGGCCCTGGGTGGTGGCTGGAATGCCGAGACGGGCAAGCACGAACCGCTGGCGGAAAAAGCGCCGGAGACGAAGTTGTTCTGATTGATGTACTGAAAACAAAAAGCCCACCGAAAGGTGGGCTTTTTGTTAGGGCCTGCTTTATCCACAAGTTGGCTAACGGGGGTCGACAGTATCCGGTACTCGATCAGCCTTTGAGAGCCTGCTTGGCGAGAGGTTTCGCCAGAACCCAAGCGTTGGTGAGCCTCGCCCGTAAATTGTGTCGGGTGGCATTCGCCCTGATGAAAAACCAGAGCGAATAGCGCCCTAATTCTATGCTGCAGGGTTCCCCTGCAACATAGAATCTCCCACAGGGGATTGCGACCATCCATTCGATTGTTTTGCTGTTCGATAATCGCCCAAAACCCGCAAACAGCAATTGAACCGATCCCGGGCCGCCCTTCACCATCGCTCGCACAAAACCAATAACAACAGGTTCGATGCCATGTCCCCACGCCCTGCACCGTCCGGCTGATCCTCAGTCGCTTTAACAACCTGCCCCCACCGTACCGTTCGCACCCAAAAAATGCGGCAACAACTCGCTTCGTCCACAAAAAATAAGAGACAACGCCCATGAAGCCCACACAGCACTTGTTCCCCAGCCTCATTGCCGTCGCCCTGACCAGCACCGCCCTCCCCGTCCTGGCGGCGGAATCGGGGTTCGTCGAAGATGCCAAAGCCACGCTGAACCTGCGCAACTTCTACATCAACCGCAACTTCACCAACCCGGACAATGCCCAGGGCAAAGCCGAGGAATGGACCCAGAGCTTCATCCTCGACGCCAAGTCCGGCTTCACCCAGGGCACCGTCGGTTTTGGCGTTGACGTGCTGGGCCTGTACTCGGTCAAGCTCGACGGCGGTCGTGGCACGGCCGGCACCCAGCTGCTGCCGGTGCACGACGACGGCCGCCCGGCCGATGACTTCGGTCGCCTGGGCGTGGCCCTGAAGGCCAAGGTCTCGAAGACCGAATTGAAAGTCGGCGAGTGGATGCCAGTGTTGCCGATCCTGCGTTCCGACGATGGCCGTTCCCTGCCGCAAACCTTCCGTGGCGGCCAGGTGACTTCGACCGAAATCAACGGTTTGAGCCTCTACGGCGGCCAGTTCCGCGCCAACAGCCCGCGTAACGACGCGAGCATGGAAGACATGTCGATGAACGGCCGCGGTGCATTCACCTCCGACCGTTTCAACTTCGGTGGCGGCGAATACGCCTTCAACGAAAAACGCACCCAGGTCGGCGTCTGGTACGCGGAACTGTCCGACATCTACCAACAGCAATATTTCAACCTGACCCACAGCCAGCCCATCGGCGACTGGACCCTGGGCGCCAACCTCGGTTACTTCACCGGCAAGGAAGACGGCAGTGCATTGGCCGGCGACCTTGACAACAAAACCGCCTTCGCCATGCTTTCCGCCAAATACGGCGGCAACACCTTCTACGTCGGCCTGCAGAAAGTCGGCGGCGACGATGCCTGGATGCGCGTCAACGGCACCAGCGGCGGCACCCTGGCGAACGACAGCTACAACTCCAGCTACGACAACGCCAAGGAAAAATCCTGGCAACTGCGCCACGACTTCAACTTCGCCGCCGTCGGCGTGCCGGGCCTGACCCTGATGAACCGCTACATCAGCGGTGACAACGTTCACACCGCCACGGTCGACGACGGCAAGGAATGGGGCCGGGAAAGTGAGCTGGCCTACACGGTGCAGAGCGGCGTGTTCAAGAGCCTCAACGTGAAATGGCGTAATTCGACGATGCGTAGGGACTTCAGTACCAATGAGTTCGATGAGAACCGGTTGATTGTCAGCTATCCGATCAGCCTGCTGTAAAAACCAAAGAGGGATGGAGGCTGTACCACCGTCATCGCGAGCAAGCTCGCTCCCACAGGGGATTGGCGGTGGACGTAGATTCAATGGCCGCTGGAGATCATTGTGGGAGCGAGCTTGCTCGCGATGGCGTCATCACATCCAACATCGATGCAAGCTGACCCACCGCTTTCGCGAGCAGGCTCGCTCCCACAGGGGATTGGCGGTGGACGTAGATTCAATGGCCGCTGGAGATCATTGTGGGAGCGAGCTTGCTCGCGATGGCGTCATCACATCCAACATCGATGCAAGCTGACCCACCGCTTTCGCGAGCAGGCTCGCTCCCAAAGGAATCGAAGGTATGCCCTAACCCCGCGACTCGACACCCAGTTCATCCCAGACCGATTCGGCCAAATGGAAGGTGGCATTGGCCGCCGGAATGCCGCAATAAATCGCACTTTGCATGATCACTTCCTTGATCTCACTACGGCTGACGCCATTATTGGCGGCGGCGCGCAGGTGCAGCTTGAGTTCTTCGTTGCGGTTCATGCCGATCAGCATGGCAATGGTGATCAGGCTGCGGGTATGGCGCGGCAGTCCCGGGCGGGTCCAGATGTCGCCCCAGGCGTGACGGGTGATCATCTCCTGGAATTCGCTGTTGAATTCGGTCAGGGCGTTGAGGCTGCGATCCACGTGGGCATCGCCCAGCACGGCGCGGCGCACTTGCATGCCTTCGTCGTAACGTTGTTTCTCGTCCACAAACAACTCCTCAGGCCCGGCCAGAATCAAGCAGGAAATCCAGCACCCGTGCGCTGAACGCAGCGCCGGCCTGGACGTTGGACAAATGCGCGGCGCGGAACTCGGCATATTCGGCCCCATTGACCCGCTCTTGTATAAAATGCCCACCGGACGGCGGTGTCACCGCATCCTCGGTGCCCGCCACAACCAACAACGGCACGCGGATCGACGCCAACTGCTCGCGGAAATCGGCGTCCCGCACCGCCGCGCAGTTTGCCGCATAACCC
The DNA here is from genome assembly GCF_054130985.1 of Pseudomonas sp. R4-84. Classification (NCBI taxonomy): domain Bacteria; kingdom Pseudomonadati; phylum Pseudomonadota; class Gammaproteobacteria; order Pseudomonadales; family Pseudomonadaceae; genus Pseudomonas; species Pseudomonas sp. R4-84. The sequence goes on along the minus strand of NZ_CP096390.1, from coordinate 1,384,814 downwards.
TGGGGCGAGGTGGCAGCCAGCATGTCGGTGATTTTCTTTACCGTCGCGGGGTGCGCCTCGGCGAAGTCCGGTGTAAACCAACGGCCAATCGACGCGTCACGCAAGGCCACCATCGCCGCCTGGCCGTCACGCAGCACGGTTTCGATGCGCGGGTCCCACACCGACGGGTCGCCAATCTTGGCCGCCGTGTTGCAGATGACCAGTTTGAACAACCGCTCGCCCGCGTTGATTCCCAGCCATTGGCCGATCAACCCGCCCATGGACAATCCGCAGAAATGCACCTTGTCGATGCTCAAGGCATCAAGCATGGCCAGCACATCGCGCCCCAGCTGTTCAATGCTGTAGGGGCCTTCGGTCACCAACGACTGACCATGACCACGCGTGTCGAAACGCAGCACGCGAAAGTGTTCGCTGAAAGCTTGGATCTGCTCGTCCCACATGTGCAGGTCGGTGCCCAGGGAGTTGGAAAGCACCAGAACCGGCGCGTCTTCCGGCCCGTCCAATCGATAATTCAGATCGCCCTCGGCGAGTTTGACGAATCCCACAACAATCTCCTTTCAGGCATTCAAGGCAAGGTGTTCGGCCACGGCTCGGGCGACCCAAGTCTGGGCCTGTCCAAGGTAGTGGGCCGGGTCGAGCAGATGATCGAGCTCGGTCGTGGATAGCTGCGCGGTGACCTGAGGTTCGTCCCCCAGCACTTCGCGCAGGTGCCGTTGTTCGGCCACGGCGCGCTTGCAGCATTGTTCGAGCAAATGATGCGCGGTGTCGCGCCCCACACGCTGGGCCAGGACGATGCTCACGGCCTCCGCCAGCACCAGCCCTTGGGTCAACTCCAGGTTACGGGCCATGCGCGACGGATCCACTTCCAGCCCGTCGGCCAGCAGCCGCGCCTGTTGCAGCGCGCCGGATACCAGGCAGCAGATCTCCGGCAGGGTTTCCCATTCGGCGTGCCACAGCCCCAGGCTGCGCTCATGTTCCTGGGGCATGGCGCTGAACAACGTCGACAACAAGCCCGGCACGCGCGTCGCCGCGCCGATCAGCACGGCCGCGCCCACCGGGTTGCGTTTGTGGGGCATGGTGGACGAACCGCCCTTGCCCGGCGCCGAGGGTTCGAACGCTTCGCCGGCTTCGGTTTGCATCAACAGACTGATGTCACGCCCCAACTTGCCCAGGCTGCCGGCGATCAGGCCCAGAACCGAACCGAACTCCACCAGGCGATCGCGCTGGGTGTGCCACGGCTGCTCCGGCAGGTTCAATTGCAGCTCGGCGGCCAACGCCTCTGCGACTGGCAGCGCGTGCTCACCCAAGGCAGCGAGCGTCCCGGAAGCGCCGCCGAATTGCAGCACCAGCAGGCGCGGCTTGAGCTCGCGCAAGCGTTGGCGACTGCGGGTGATCGCCCCCAGCCAACCGGCGACCTTCATGCCCAGGGTCACCGGCGTGGCGTGTTGCAACCACGTACGCCCGGCCAATGGCGTCGCGGCGTAGCGTTCGGCTTGTCGGGCCAGGCTGTCGGCCAGTTGCGCCAGTTCGTTTTCGATCAGCCCAAGCGCCTGGCGCAGTTGCACCACCAGACCGCTGTCCATCACGTCCTGGCTGGTGGCACCCAAATGCACGTACCGCTCAGCTTCCAGGCTCTGGGTGGCGATGCGCTTGCCCAACGCCTTGACCAGCGGGATCGCCGAATTGCCGGCACTGGCGATCGCTTCGCTCAACGCGCCGAAATCGTACAGGTGGGCGTGGCAGGCGTTCTCGATCGGCGCCACCGCCTCGTGGGGGATCAGCCCCACTCGCGCCTCGGCCCGGGCCAGTGCCGCTTCGACGTCCAGCATGGCCTGCACCCGCCCCGCATCGCAGAACACGTCGCGCATGTCGCGGGCGGTGAAGTAGGCATCGAAGAGCTGATTGCCCGGTCGTTCGCTCATAAACATTCCTTGAGAAAATAGATGCAGTTATGGCGAGGGAGCTTGCTCCCGCTTGAGTGCGAAGCGCTCACAAGAGAGGGTTGCCGCGCAGCCCAGCGGGGATAAATCCCCTCACCACAATGAATCAAGCAAGCCTTAAAGATCGTGATGCAAATACGCCGGCTGCTTGGGCAGGCGCAGGCTGAACAGGAACGCCACTACCATCATCACCGTGACATACCAATAAAAGGCGTTCTCCATGCCCTGGGCCTTCAGGCTCAAGGCGACGTATTCGGCCGAACCGCCAAAAATCGCATTCGCCACCGCATACGCCAACCCTACTCCCAGCGCGCGCACTTCCGGTGGAAACATTTCAGCCTTCACCAAACCGCTGATGGAGGTGTAGAAGCTGACGATCGCCAACGCCAACGTGATCAGGACAAATGCCAGGAACGGGCTGCTGATGCTTTTGAGTATCAGCAGGATCGGCACCGTGCACAGCGCCCCAAGGCCACCGAACCAGAGCATGGAGTTACGCCGACCAATCTTGTCCGCCAGCATGCCGAACAGCGGTTGCATGCACATGTAGAGGAACAGCGCGCCGGTCATGATGTAGCTGGCGGTCTTGGCGTGCAGCCCGGCGGTGTTCACCAGGTATTTCTGCATATACGTGGTGAAGGTGTAGAAAATCAGCGAACCACCGGCGGTGTAGCCCAGTACGGTAATGAAGGCGGCCTTGTGGCTGCGAAACAGTGCAGCGATGCTGCCGGCGTCCTTGTTTTCGCGCATTTCCTTGCTGCTGGTTTCCTTCAGTGAGCGGCGCAGGAACAGGGAAATCATTGCCGCCACGGCGCCGACCACGAACGGAATCCGCCAGCCCCACGCGCGCAGTTCATCTTCGTTGAGAAACTGCTGCAGGATCACCACCAGAGACACCGCCAGCAGCTGCCCGCCGATCAGCGTCACGTACTGGAACGACGCAAAGAAGCCGCGCTGGCCTTTCAAGGCGACTTCGCTCATGTAGGTGGCAGTGGTGCCGTACTCGCCGCCCACCGACAGGCCTTGCAGCAGACGGGCGAGCAACAGCAGCACCGGCGCCCAGACGCCGATGTCCTTGTAGGTGGGCAGGCAGGCGATGAGCAACGAGCCGAAGCACATCATCAGCACCGAGATCATCATCGAATTCTTGCGCCCGTGACGGTCCGCCACCCGGCCGAAAATCCAACCGCCGATCGGCCGCATCAGGAACCCGGCGGCGAATACACCGGCGGTGTTGACCAATTGCACGGTGGGATTGTCCGACGGAAAGAATGCCGGCGCGAAGTAAATGGCGCAAAAGGCATAGACATAGAAGTCGAACCATTCGACCAGGTTGCCGGATGAGGCACCGACGATGGCGAAGATACGCTTGCTGCGCTCTTCACCGGTGTAGTGGCTGGTTGGGGTGGTCATGATTTTTCACTCGTTGGGGACTGACGACGTCTAGACACACTTCGTAACAGTCCCGTTCCACAAACAGTCTTTCATGCAGTAGCGCCTGTACCAACGCTATCGCGAGCAAGCTCGCTCCCACAGGGCTTGCATCACACCCGTGGCGAGCAAGCTCGCTCCCACAGGGCTTGCATCACACCCGTGGCGAGCAAGCTCGCTCCCGCAGGGCTTGCATCACACCCGTGGCGAGGGAGCTTGCTCCCGCTCGGCTGCGAAGCAGTCGCAAACCAGGCAGCGCGATTGGTCTGACGAAATGCGTCGCAAGCCAGCGGGAGCGAACTCCCTCACCACCGAGAATTTCACTCAGTAATCGAAGAACACCGTTTCGGCATCCGTGCCCTGCAGGATCACGTTCCACTGGTACACACCTGACGCATCGGGCTTGGCCACGAGGGTGCCGCGTCGTTCCTGCGGCACGCAGGCCAGCAGCGGGTCGGCTTCGTTACCGGGTTCATCGTCAAAATAGATCCGCGTCAGCAGATGCTTGACCAGCCCACGGGCGAACACCAACACCACCAGGTGCGGGGCTTGGGTCGTGCCGCCCAGCCCCGGCACGGTGCCGGGCTTGATGGTGGTGAAACGAAAACGTCCCTCGGCATCCACCGGTACCCGACCAAAACCGTCGAAATGCGGGTCGAGGGGTTTGTCCTGGTCGTCTTCCGGGTGGGCGTACTTGCCGGCCGCGTTGGCCTGCCAGACTTCCAGCATCGCGTCGTTGACGAACTGACCATTGCCATCGACCACCTGCCCGGTGATCGCCACCCTTTGGCCGAGGGTCTGCTCGTCGGTCAGGTCTTCGCGGTTCAGCCAGGTCAGGCCGATGTGGTAGTAAGGCCCGACGGTGTGGGACGTAGTGGCGTTGAGCGTCATCTTATTTCTCCATCGGCGTGGCATCGCGGCCGCGCAAGACGATGTCCCAGCGATAACCGAGGGCGTAGTGAGGGACGGTTTTTTCCAGGTCGAACCGGGCGATCAAGCGTTCCTTGGCACTGGTGTCCGGCACGCAGTTATAGATCGGGTCGTATTCCAGCAACGGGTCGCCGGGGAAATACATCTGCGTCACCAGGCGCGTCAGGATGCTCGGCCCGAACAGTGAGAAGTGGATATGCGCCGGGCGCCAGGCGTTGTGGTGATTGCCCCACGGGTAGGCGCCGGGCTTGATGGTCTGGAATTGATACCAACCGTCGGCGTCGGTGACGGTGCGACCGGTGCCGGTGAAGTTCGGGTCCAGCGGCGCGTCATGGTTGTCACGGTCGTGGTTGTAGCGTCCGGCGGCGTTGGCCTGCCAGATCTCCACGAGAACGCCCGGCACCGGCTCGCCGTGCTCATCCAGCACGCGCCCATGAATGATGATCCGCTCGCCGAGCGGCTCGCCAGGGTGCTGGGCGGTCAGGTCGTGGTCCTTCTCCTGGATGCGATCTGCGCCCACAGTCGGGCCGGTGATTTCCGACAGCGAATGAGGCAGATACACCAAAGGTTTCGACGGCGAACGCAGGTTGGTGGACTGGTACGACGGGTGCAGGTATTCCGGCTGGGTGCCCACTTGAGGGCGGCGGTAACCAGGCTTGTCAGTCATGAAGCATTCCTCGGTTTCTTATTAGTGAAACGACCGTCAGACGCGTTCGATCGCCAGCGCCAGACCTTGGCCGACCCCAACACACATGGTCGCCAGGCCTTTCTTGCCGCCGGTCTTTTCCAGATGATGCAACGCGGTCAGCACCAACCGTGCCCCGCTCATGCCCAGCGGGTGGCCCAGGGCGATGGCGCCACCGTTCGGGTTGACTTGCGGCGCATCGTCCGCCAGCCCCAAGTCCCGCAGTACCGCCAAGCCTTGGCTGGCAAAGGCTTCGTTAAGCTCGATCACGTCAAAATCGGCGACGGCCATTCCCAGGCGCTCGGTGAGCTTGCGCACCGCTGGCACCGGGCCGATGCCCATTACCCGGGGCGCCACCCCGGCACTGGCCATGCCCAGCACTTTGCCCCGAGGCGTCAGGCCATGTTTTTTAACCGCCTCTGCAGACGCCAGGATCATCGCGGCCGCGCCGTCATTCACACCCGAGGCGTTGCCGGCGGTGACGGTTTTGTCCGCGCCGTTGACCGGCTTGAGCTTGCTCAGCGTCTCCAGCGTGGTGTCAGCCCGTGGATGCTCGTCCTGCTCGACCACGGTTTCACCTTTTTTGTGGGCGATGCGCACCGGCACGATTTCCTCGGCAAAAAAACCGGCCGCCTGGGCCGCTGCCGCCCGCTGCTGGCTGCGCACGGCGAAGGCGTCCTGGTCGGCGCGGGAGACAACATGGTCGTCGGCCACGTTATCCGCCGTCTGCGGCATCGCGTCCACGCCGTACTGGGCTTTCATCAAAGGGTTGATGAAGCGCCAGCCGATGGTGGTGTCTTCCAGTTTCATGTTGCGGGAAAACGCCGCGTCGGCCTTGCCCATCACGAACGGCGCACGGGACATCGACTCCACGCCGCCAGCAATCGCCAGTTCCATCTCGCCGCTGGCGATGGCGCGGAACGCGGTCCCGATAGCATCCATGCCCGAAGCGCAGAGGCGGTTGAGGGTCACGCCAGGAACACTTTCAGGGAGGCCCGCCAACAGCAGCGCCATGCGCGCGACGTTGCGGTTGTCCTCGCCGGCCTGGTTGGCGCAGCCGAGGAATACCTCGTCCACTGCATTCCAGTCCACGGATGGGTTGCGCTCCATCAATGCCTTGATCGGCACGGCGGCCAGATCATCGGCACGCACGGCGGCCAGGCTGCCGCCGAACCGGCCGATGGGGGTTCGAATCGCATCACAGATAAAAACGTCGCGCATCAGGCTTCTCCCGGTGTCTGCCCGTGGGCCGCCGCAGTGCGGGCCTCAAGGTCACGCAGTGCGCGCAGCTCCACCTCGGTCGGCTCGGCGGTGGTCTGCACCTGGTCAGCGAAGCGGATCGCCCACCCGGTGGCCGCGATCACTTGCTCGCGAGTCACGCCAGGGTGCAGCGAGGTGACCACGAACTCATGACTGCCGGCTTCCGGCTCCATGATGCACAGGTCAGTGATAATCCCCACCGGCCCGGCACCCGGCAAGCCAAGGCGCTTGCGTGAATCGCCACCTTCGCCGTGACCGACCGAGGTGATGAAATCCAGCTTGTCGACAAACGAACGGGCCGACTGCTTGAGGATGATCAGCACACTCTTGGCGGAACCGGCAATTTCCGGCGCGCCACCCGCGCCGGGCAGGCGGACTTTCGGCTGATGGTAGTCACCCACCACCGTGGTGTTGATGTTGCCGAAACGGTCGACCTGGGCCGCACCGAGGAAACCGACGTCGATACGCCCCCCTTGCAGCCAGTAGCGGAAAATCTCACCGGTCGGTACGACAGTGTCCGCGGTTTCCGCCAGCTCACCGTCGCCGATGGACAGCGGCAATACGCTGGGCTTGGCACCGATCGGACCGGACTCGTAGATCAGCACTACATCGGGTGACGAAGTCAGCCGTGCCAGATTGGCCGCTTTCGACGGCAAACCGATGCCCACAAAGCACACGGCATTGTTCTTCAACCGCCGCGCCGCCGCGACCGTCATCATCTCATTGGTGGAATAGGTCATGGTTTCACCTGCGAAGCGGCTGCGAGCCGGGCCTGGAATTCACTGAAATCCTGGGTGCTGCGAATGTATTCGTCGATCCAAGCGCTAAACGTATCGCGATCCCGGGCGATGGGGTCCCACGCTTGGTAGAAACGATTATCTCGCTCGGTATAACCGTGGGCGTAGGACGGATGGGCGCCGCCGGGCACATGGCACACGGCGCTCAACGCCCAGGTCGGCAGCACGCAGGCGTTCATCGGCGCATTCAGGTCATCGACGATTTCTTCCACGGTGACGATGCAGCGCTTGGCGGCCAGGGCGGCTTCTTTCTGCACGCCGAGGATGCCCCACAGCAGCACGTTTCCTTTGCGGTCGGCTTTCTGAGCGTGGATCACCGTGACGTCCGGGCGCACCGAAGGCACGGCGGCCAACACCTCACCGGTAAAGGGACAGGTCACGCTCTTGATCAGCGGGTTGACCTTCGGCAGGTCGGAACCCGCGTAGGCCCGCAGCACCGCGAACGGTAGGCCGGAGGCACCGGCAACGTAGGCATTGGCCAGGTCTGCGTGGCTGTGCTCCTCGATTTCCAGCGGATGCGGCCATTGCTTTTCCACTGCGTCACGCAACCGGTGCAACGAGCCCACGCCAGGGTTGCCGCCCCAGGAGAAAATCAGCTTGCGGGCACAACCGGCTCCGATCAACTGGTCATAGATCAGGTCCGGCGTCATGCGCACCAGCGTCAGGTCTTTCTTGCCCTGACGGATGATTTCATGACCCGCCGCTGTCGGGATCAAGTGGGTGAAGCCTTCGAGCGCGACGGTATCGCCGTCGTTGACGAACTGCTTCACCGCATCGTGCAGCGAAAGGATTTCAGCCATGGGGCAGGCTCCCGTTTTCCAGTAGACCGACATGAATAAGGCGCGAGGTTAGGCGCCGGAATGACTGAAGATTAAGCTTCGGGATGAGGGCAAAACAATCCGATAATCGACAGAGCGTTCGTTTATCGAACAGATTGTTGCTTGGCTATCTATTTATCAGGACACAGCAAATTCCCTGTGGGAGCGAGCTCGCTCGCGATAGCGCCGTATCAACTTGCATCAATGTTGACTGACCCACCGCCATCGCGAGCAAGCGCGCTCCCACAGGTCTTTTACAGGCTCAAACTCTATGGCTCAGGTTGCGTCCGCATGGCTGACCATGCCCTTGATCACCACCGCCACGGTCGCCAGGGCCGCCGGGATCACCAACGCGGTCAGGACCTGTTCAAAGTTCCAGCCCAGCCCCAGCAGGGTCGCGCCCATCCAGGCCCCGAGAATCGCCCCGAAGCGACCTATGCCCAGCATCCAGGAAACACCGGTGGCCCGGCCCTGGGTCGGGTAGAAGCGCGCCGCCAGGGACGGCATCGCCGATTGGGCGCCGTTGACGCACATGCCCGCCACCAGCACCAAGGTGGCAAGCAGGGTGATGTTGCCCAGACTCTGCCCTACCGCATAGGCAAACAGCCCTGCCAACAGATAGAAAATGCCGATGACCTTGTGCGGATTGAACCGATCCATCGCCCAGCCCACGCCAACGGCGCTCAATACCCCACCGAACTGGAACAGCGCGCCGATGAACGCCGCCTGCTCCATGCTCGCGCCGCTGTCACGCATCAGGGTCGGCAACCAACTGGTCAGGAGATAAACGATCACCAGGCCCATGAAATACGTGAGCCACAGCAACAAAGTGCCGGCGCTGTAAGTGCCCGAGAAAATCACCGCCAGCACGTTGCGCGCCTTCACGGTTGTCTGCTCCGGCACGCTGAAGCTGGACGCCTGGGCGATAGTCGTTGGGTCAATCGGCGCCAGGGTCTTGCGCACTTTGTCGGTGCCACGGTTACGCACAACCAGGTAACGCGCGGACTCCGGCAACCAGAACACCAGCACGACCGCGAGTATCAGCGGCAGAACGCCGCCAATCAGCAGGAGGCTGTGCCAGCCAAATGCCGGGATCAACTTGGCCGAGATGAACCCACCGCCGGCCATGCCGAGGTTGAAGCCACAGAACATGCTGGTCACCAGCAGGGATTTCTTGCGCTCTGGGGTGTATTCCGACAGCAGAGTGGTGGCGTTCGGCATGCCGGCGCCCAATCCCAGGCCGGTCAGGAAGCGCAGCACCAGTAATTGATCGACATTGGTACAGAACGCCGAGGCCAGGCTGAACGCGCCAAACAACACGACCGCGCCGACCAATACGAGTTTTCGTCCAAAGCGATCGGCCAACGGGCCGGAGCCCAGGGCGCCGAAGACCATGCCGATCAGAGCGGCACTCATGACCGGGCCAAGGCTGGCCCGGTCGATGCCCCAATCCTGGGACAACGCCGGCGCGATGAAACCCATGGCCGCGGTATCGAGGCCATCGAGGAAGACGATCAGGAAACAGAGAATGACCACGCGCCACTGATAGCGTGAGATCGGTTGAGCGTTGATGAAGGACTGCACATCGAGGCAGGTGCCTACGGAAGTCTGGGGCTGATTCATTTTATTTTTATTCCACGCAAGAGACGCCAGATGACGCTGCGCGACATTAATGAGGCCGGGCAAATACCGTCAATTCATCGCAGCCGAGTGTGTGCGTTTATCGAACAGCTTAAGAAAACAACTGTGCGCTCAAGTCGCGGCTGGCCCCCAACAGACCTGGCAGGAAACGTTGCTCCAACTCATTGCGGCTGACCCGCCCGGCATGGGTGCTGACATTCAGGGCCGCGACTACTTGGCCCGACGCGTCATAGACCGGCACGGCAATCGAGCGCAGCCCCTGCTCCAGCTCCTGATCGACGATGCACCACCCTTGTTGCCGGACCTGATGCAAGCATTCAAGCAGCGCCTCGGGCGTATGCAGGGTCCTGCTGGTCTTGGCCTGAAGGTCGGCATGGTCGAGGTAATCTCGCAGCGAAGCGTCGTCCAGGGCCGCCAGCAGGATCCTGCCCATGGACGTGCAATACGCCGGCAGGCGGCCGCCGACGGACAGGTCCACGGAAATCAGCCGCTGGGTGGTCGCCGACCGGGCGATGTAGAGGATATCGTCGCCTTCGAGCGTGGCCATGTTGCAGGCCTCGTGCAGCTGTTCGCTCATGCGGTCCAGATAAGGCTGGGCGGACACGGCCAGCGGCGTCGATGACAAATAGGCGTGGCCCAGCGTCAGCACTTTGGGCAGCAACGAATAGGTACGCCCATCGGTGGTCGCATAGCCGAGCTTGATCAAGGTATACAGGCAACGGCGGACGGCGGCGCGGGGGATTTCCGTGCGATGGCTGATCTGCGCAATGGTCAGGTGCCGCTTGCGCTCCTGGAAAGCCTGGACCACGGCAAGGCCCCGGGCCAGCGAGGTCATGAAATCCGGGTCACCCGTCATGGCCTGGATCCGCTTGGCCGGCGAGGCGACGATCGGTGGCGCGACTGACGTAAAGGCATTGCGCAATTGGTCGTTCATGTCAGGTCCTCAGAAATTGACGACTATTACAAGCGGCTGCCCGGCCGACAGACAAGCACCTGGCGATCAAGACCGTTCGATTATCGAACTGGCGGCCGATAATCGCAATCCATGCATCAGCTCTTCATCTGGCCATGCTCCTAACATCGCCCACTCGGGTATGGAAATAACAAAGATGGGCCGTGACGGGTTGCAACAAACGAGGCTCAATATTGAACTTGTGGTACGTCTTGAAACTCTGTTGACACAACTTGCACATACAAACATTGGTTCACACAAGGCAACCGAACGTTTTAACTTTAGCGATAGTGTTATTCAGATGGACCGCTATAATGCGCTCAGTGACGGCGCGGCCAATCGGCCAGTCCCGTCCGCGGGCACGACAGTTCTAACTGTCATGTCGGCAACCGGTGCGTGAAGCATCGATGACCGCTTCCTCTGTATCGGCAATAACCCGAAGCCCTGATGCTACGTCAGCTGTCAGCTCTGGTGCCGTGGCCGTCTGCATGACTGCATGCAGTGCGTATCACCAGATTAATTTTCAATTCATTAGGTAATACTGTGACGAAAGAAGAACTGCGCGCTGAACTTGAGCGCCAGGAACAACGTTACAAGGAAGTCTACGGCGGGGAAATCACCACCTACGCCGCGCAACCCGAACCGGAACGCAAACCTTGGCGCAAACGCGCCACCGTCCAGGACCAGGCTTTCAGCCAGGAACTTCAAAAGATGGAAAAAGAGCTCAAGTCCGAAGAAGGATGACGTTGCGCACTTGATGTTGTTACGGGCCGTGTCCGGTCGCCACCCAGGCCGGACAACAGCGGACGCCCGCCAAAAGCGGGCCGCTTCAACTCACCAGCCATCGGTCGGGTAACCGTAACGACTGCTCGTCCTTCAGTTTTTTTCTTCCGACGATCCCGGCGCGAGGCGAACACGCCAACAGAGCTTTGATCCTTGTAAACAAAGGCTTGCAGCCTCCTGGCGCCCCTCGAAAAAGACAGCCGGCACCCCGGTCGCTTAGCAGAAGATTGTTACCGATGAGCAGGCAATGCATCGATTTGCGAGGTTTTCTGGCATAATCGCGCCCCCTTATGACCGGGTCAGAAAACCTTCATGATCGATTTATTCAGCGGACTGGATGCTTGGGTGCTCGTGAGCCTCTTGCTCGCCCTGGCTTTTGTCCTCGCCTTCGAGTTCATCAACGGCTTTCATGACACCGCTAACGCGGTTGCCACTGTTATCTACACCAAAGCCATGCCGCCTCACCTGGCGGTGTTCTTTTCCGGTGTGTTCAATTTCCTCGGCGTGTTGCTGGGCGGTGTGGGGGTGGCGTATGCCATCGTGCACTTGCTGCCCGTGGAACTGTTGATCAACGTGAACACCGGCCACGGGTTGGCCATGGTGTTCTCACTGCTCGCGGCGGCCATCACCTGGAACCTGGGCACGTGGTACTTCGGTATCCCGGCCTCCAGCTCCCACACCCTGATCGGCTCGATCCTTGGCGTCGGCCTGGCCAACGCATTGATCAATGACATTGCGCTGCGCGATGGCGTGAATTGGCAGAAGGCAATCGACATCGGTGCTTCCCTGGTGTTCTCGCCCATGGCCGGCTTCCTGATCGCCGCCCTGGTGTTGATCGGCCTGAAATGGTGGCGTCCGTTGTCGAAGATGCACAAGACGCCGGAACAGCGCCGCAAGATCGACGACAAGAAACACCCGCCATTCTGGAACCGCCTGGTGCTGGTGATTTCCGCCATGGCCGTCAGCTTCGTCCACGGTTCCAACGACGGCCAGAAAGGCATCGGCCTGATCATGCTGGTGCTGATCGGGATCGTCCCCGCGCAGTTCGTACTCGACCTGAACAGCACGACCTACCAGATCGAGCGTACCCGCGACGCGACCCTGCACTTGAGCCAGTTCTACAAGCGCAACAGTGAATCCCTCGGCGAATTCCTGGCCTTGGGCAAGAGTGTCGAAGGCGATCTGCCGGAGAAATTCCGTTGCAACCCGCAACAGACCGAACCGACCATCAACGCGCTGCTCGATACGCTCAAAGGCGTGGCGGACTACCACTCGCTGCCTTCGGAAAGCCGTATCGAAGTGCGTCGCTACCTGCTCTGCCTGGACGACACGGCGAAAAAGGTCGGCAAGCTGCCGGGCCTGGCGGCTCGTGAGAAAGACGACCTGAACAAGCTGCGCAAAGACCTGACCGCGACCACCGAATACGCGCCGTTCTGGGTGATCCTGGCGGTTGCCCTGGCGCTGGGCCTGGGCACCATGGTCGGCTGGAAGCGCGTGGTACTGACCATCGGCGAGAAGATCGGCAAGCAAGGCATGACCTACGCCCAAGGCATGTCGGCCCAGATCACCACCGCTTGCATGATTGGCGCGGCGAACGTCTTCAGCCTGCCGGTTTCCACCACCCATGTACTGTCTTCCGGCGTGGCGGGCACCATGGTCGCCAACAAGAGCGGCCTGCAAGGCGGCACGGTGAAGACCATCCTGCTGGCCTGGGTGCTGACCTTGCCGGCAACGGTGGCCCTGTCGGCGGCGCTGTTCTGGCTGGCGTCCAAGGCCATCAGCGGCTGAGTCTCTGGCAGTCATGAAAAAAGGTGCGTTCCTTGCGGTTCGCACCTTTTTTTATGCCCAGCCACCTGTGGGAGCGAGCTTGCTCGCGATGGCGGTGGGTTAGCCAACACAGGTATCTACAGGCATACCGCTATCGCGAGCAAGCACGCTCCCAAAATGGTTTTATGTGAAACCGGAACATTTGCCAAAAAAAAGGGCGACCGAAGTCGCCCAAAATGCCTTGCGTGCTCGTTGTCGCTGAAAAGGCCTACGGCTTCTTGCGCTTGTGCGCATCTTTCCAGATGAATAATCCAAAACCTGCGAAAAACACGAACATGAGGCCGACCGTCAACACACCGGCAAACACCACATTATCGATAAACATGACTGGCCTCCTGGTCTTGCCCCTGTTTCGTTGGAGCCAAGTTAACCAATCGGGCCTGGATGAAAATTGACCGGAATCAATACCGCTCGCGACGGAGCGAAATGAAGAGGGAATAATTGATTTGGATCAATGAATCGAGGGGAGCTCAGCGCTTTTTCGGTTTGTTTTTCGGTTTTTTCTTTGGCTTGCCCAGCGGCATGGCCTGCTCGAAAGCCTGGCGAACTTCATTGAGGCGTTTTTCGTTGAGGTCGTGAACGCGCTTGGCGCGCTCAGCGCCCAGGTCAATCAGCTTGTCTTCTTGGCTCATGGTGTTTCGGCATCATACGGTGAGTTCGGATGCGCCCATGATGCGGGCTGCTTCCTGCGTTGACCAGCCCGGCCGTCTCGGCGGGCTTGGATCAGATCTGGATATCGACCCACAGGCCTTGGCGCGACTCCCCTTCCACCAGCGGTACGACCGGTACGGTGTTGTCGGCGTTCAGCTCGGTGCCCGGCACCGCCAAATGTTCGTCGGGGTCTTCATCGGCTTCACGGCGACGCCTTTCCCGCTCCTGCTGGCGGCGCTGTTCCTCGCGCAGCAACAACGCGGTTTCTTCAGGATCGCGCTTTTGCAGGTCGATGGTGCTTTCGCTGGAGCTTTCCTGAACAGGGACCACGGGCGGAATATCCGGTCGCGGCCGGATAGGATCCTGCTGCGCGGTAACGGGTACGGCGCTCAAGGGAAGCATGGGTGGCAACATAAAGGTCTCCTGTCTTCAGGTTGTCGGCTGTGGCAGGGACAGCTTGAACCGCTGGTCCGAAACTTGTGACCTGGTTGGCATTGCGCCCTGCCAGCCCACAAGCTTGTTTGATCGCGCAACCCGTTTAAGTTCCCTTGGCCAGGTTGACGGGGAACGCCCACGCGAGGCCTGGCAGATGTGCGTAAATCCTTTGGTCTGGCGGCTCATTCCGTTAAGATAGCCGGCTTTTTCACGGCGGGAGTCAGGCAGCATGGCGCAGCAGTATCAACCGGGGCAACGCTGGATCAGTGACAGCGAAGCCGAGCTGGGTTTAGGCACCGTTCTGGCACAGGACGGCCGCTTGTTGACCGTGCTCTATCCGGCCACTGGCGACACTCGCCAGTACGCGCTACGGAATGCGCCCTTGACCCGCGTACGGTTTTCGCCGGGCGACGTGATCACTCACTTCGAAGGCTGGAAAATGACCGTGCGCGAAGTCGACGACGTCGATGGACTGTTGGTCTACCACGGCCTTGACGGCCAGAACGAAGTCGTCACGCTGCCCGAAACCCAGCTGTCGAACTTCATCCAGTTCCGCTTGGCCAGCGACCGCCTGTTCGCCGGCCAGATCGACCCACTGGCCTGGTTTTCCCTGCGCTACCACACGCTGGAACATACCAGCCGCCAATTGCAGTCCCCGCTTTGGGGCCTGGGTGGCGTCCGCGCCCAACCGATCGCCCACCAACTGCACATCGCCCGTGAAGTGGCTGACCGCATTGCGCCACGGGTACTGCTGGCAGACGAAGTGGGCCTGGGCAAGACCATCGAAGCCGGCCTGATCATCCACCGCCAACTGCTTTCCGGGCGCGCCAGCCGCATCCTGATCCTGGTCCCGGAAAACCTCCAGCACCAATGGCTGGTGGAAATGCGCCGGCGCTTCAACCTGCAGGTGGCGCTGTTCGACGAAGAACGCTTCATTGAAAGCGATGCCAGCAACCCCTTCGAAGACACCCAACTGGCGCTGGTGGCGCTGGAATGGCTGGTAGACGACGAGAAGGCCCAGGACGCGCTGTTTGCCGCCGGATGGGACCTGATGGTTGTCGACGAAGCCCATCACCTGGTGTGGCACGAAGACCATGTCAGCCCTCAATACGCGCTGGTGGAGCAACTTGCCGAAACCATTCCCGGCGTACTGCTGCTGACCGCGACACCTGAGCAACTGGGACAGGACAGCCACTTCGCCCGTCTGCGCCTGCTGGACCCGAACCGTTTCCATGATCTGCAGGCCTTCCGTGCCGAAAGCGAGAACTATCGCCCGGTCGCCGAAGCCGTTCAGGAGTTGTTGGACAAAGGGCGCCTGTCGCCCGAAGCCCACCAGACCATCCACGGTTTCCTGGGTAACGAGGGCGAAGCGCTGCTGACGGCTGTCAACGATGGCGACATCGAAGCCAGCGCCCGCCTGGTTCGTGAATTGCTCGACCGACATGGCACTGGCCGCGTGCTGTTCCGCAATACCCGCGCCGCCGTGCAAGGCTTCCCGGAGCGCAAGCTGCACGCTTATCCTTTGCCATGCCCGGACGAATACCTGGAACTGCCGCTGGGCGATCATGCCGAGCTGTACCCGGAAGTCAGCTTCCAGGCCCAGCCGGACGCCAGCGAAGAAGAGCGCTGGTGGAAATTCGACCCGCGCGTCGAATGGCTGATCGACCAGTTGAAAATGCTCAAGCGCACCAAGGTTCTGGTGATCTGCGCCCACGCGGAAACCGCCATGGACCTGGAAGACGCCCTGCGCGTGCGCTCCGGCATCCCTGCCACGGTGTTCCACGAAGGCATGAACATTCTGGAGCGCGACCGCGCGGCCGCTTACTTCGCCGATGAAGAGTTTGGCGCCCAGGTGCTGATCTGCTCGGAAATCGGCAGCGAAGGTCGTAACTTCCAGTTTGCCCATCACCTGGTGCTGTTCGACCTGCCATCGCACCCGGACCTGCTGGAACAACGGATCGGCCGCCTGGACCGGATCGGCCAGAAACACACCATCGAGCTGCACGTGCCCTACCTGGAAACCAGCCCGCAGGCCCGGCTGTTCCAGTGGTATCACGAAGCCCTGAATGCGTTTCTCAACACCTGCCCGACCGGTAACGCCTTGCAGCATCAGTTCGGCCCGCGCCTGCTGCCATTGCTCGAAGAAGCCGACGATGGCGACTGGCAAGCGCTGATCGACGAGGCCCGCGTGGAGCGCGAGCGCCTGGAAGCCGAGCTGCATACCGGCCGCGATCGCCTGCTGGAGCTCAATTCCGGCGGCGCGGGTGAAGGTGATGCGCTGGTGGAAGCCATTCTCGAACAGGATGACCAGTTTGCCCTGCCGATCTACATGGAGACCTTGTTCGACGCCTTCGGTATCGACAGCGAGGACCATTCAGACAACGCGCTGATCCTCAAGCCGAGCGAGAAAATGCTCGACGCCAGTTTCCCCTTGGGCGACGACGAAGGCGTGACCATCACCTACGACCGCAACCAGGCGCTGTCTCGCGAGGACATGCAATTCATCACCTGGGAGCACCCGATGGTGCAAGGCGGCATGGACCTGGTGCTGTCGGGCTCCATGGGCAACACGGCCGTAGCGCTGATCAAGAACAAGGCACTCAAACCCGGCACCGTGCTGCTGGAACTGCTCTATGTCAGCGAAGTGGTCGCCCCGCGTTCGCTGCAGCTGGGCCGCTACCTGCCACCAGCGGCCCTGCGCTGCCTGCTGGACGCCAACGGCAACGACCTGGCGGCCCGGGTCTCTTTCGAAACCCTGAACGACCAGCTCGAAAGCGTGCCACGCGCCAGCGCCAACAAGTTCATCCAGGCCCAGCGCGACCAACTCGCGCCGCGGATCAATGCCGGCGAACAGAAAATCATCCCACGCCATGCCGAGCGCGTGGCCGAGGCCCAACGTCGCCTGGCGGCTGATACCGAAGAAGAGCTGGCACGCTTGACCGCGCTGCAAGCGGTCAACCCAACCGTGCGGGACAGCGAGCTGGAGGCTTTGCGCCAGCAGCGTGAGCAAGGGTTGGCGATGTTGGAGAAGGCTGCGTTGCGGTTGGAGGCAATTCGGGTGCTGGTGGCGGGGTAATTACGGCTGGGCTTTCGTTTCCGTGTGGGGGCGAGCACGCTCGCTCCCACAGGGTTCGTTACTGAGATCGGTTGCTCAGTTGCTGTTGCAGGTACTGGATCTGCGATTGCAAAGTGTTGATGTTGCGGGTGACCTGGCCGCGGAAGGCATCGAACTCGGCGGTGTTGCCGGAACGGTTTTCCTGTTGGCTCTTGAGCACGACCATGTCCTGCTCCAAACGCTCGATGGCCGAGTTAGAAGTGGCTCGTTTCAAAGCCGTGATGTCCGCACCGATGCTCTTGAGCTGCGCATCCAGGGCACCACCCTCGCCTTGGTTCTTCAAGGCCGACACTTCCGCCGCCAACGCCTTGACCTGAGCCTGGAGTTCCTTGTTGGCCGCTTGCAGCTGGGTGTTGGTGTTTTCCTGCTGCGAAGCCTGGGTGATCATCTTGGCCAGTTGCGTGTCCAGGTCGGCGGACGGGCCGAAGGCGCCTTGCAGCGCTTTATATTGTTCCTGCAGCTTGCCGTCGAACTGGCGGCCCTGCTCTTGCATCTTGTTTTCCAACTGTCTGATCTGCAGTTTCAAGGCTTCACTGTCGCTCATGACATTGGACTGTCCGGCGACCACCTTGCCGGAAATGTCCTGCAAGCGCCCGGCCGCATCCTCGCTGATGCGGGCGAAGCTTTCCTGGGTGGCCACCAATTGCTGTTCCATCAGGGAAATCTGCTGGAAACTCCACCACGCCAGGAAGGCCAGCGCGCACAGCAAGGCTCCGACCAAGGCCCACAGCGGCCCGGTGCTCGGTGCCTTGACCTTCGCCGCCGCAACGGACGCCGGACGCGCCTGCACGTGGGGCGGGCGATTGCTCAGGAAGTCATCGTCATCGGGGATGTCCGCCCGCATCCGCAGGCTCGGTACATCGTCGAAGTCGTCGTTGGCATCGTTACGCGTGGGCATGGGTTCAACCTTTGGGAAATCGGTGGTGACTCGATGCGGCGAGTATAACCCCCTCGCCCGCCGCACCCATTGACCCCGAACCGGGCACTCGGTTCATGACGGGGCGATCAGCGGCCATGCTGGACGCGCCACCAGGCGCAGAATTCATCGAGGGCGGCCCAGAGGCTGACCTTCGGATCATAATCCAGACAGTGCCGTGCCCGGTCGATATCCAGGGTGAAATTCCTGCTCATCACCTGCATGCCCAGGCGTGACAGCGTCGGTTCAGGCCGTCCGGGCCAGATTGCGCAAAGACCTTCGTTCATGGCCGCAACGCTGTAGGCCAGTCCATAGGAGCGGTAACGCCTGACCTGCGGGACTTCCATCTGCCGCATCACATAATTGACCACATCCCACAGCGGGACAGGCGCGCCATTGCTGATGTTATAAGCCTTGCCCAAGGCCGAATCGGTGGCCAGCAGGCTGCTGAGCAGCGCTTCGTTGAGGTTCTGTACGCTGGTGAAATCCACTTTGTTCAAGCCGTTGCCAACAATCGCCAGGCGTCCCTTGCGCTGCATTTTAAGCAGCCGCGGGAAAATGCTCATGTCGCCGGCACCGGTGACGAATCGCGGGCGCAGGGCCAGCACTTCCAAACCGAACTCCTGAGCACCGAAGACTTTCTGTTCGGCCAGGTATTTGGTAGCGGCGTAGGGATGCTTGAAACGTTTGGGCACCTGTTCTTCGGTCAATCCCAAGTGGTCACGACCATCGAAGTAGATCGAGGGCGAAGAGAGGTGAACCAGTCGCCGGACCTTCTGCTTCAGACAAGCCTCGACGATGTTCTCGGTGAGCTGGACATTGCCTTGGTGAAAGTCCTGGTAGCGTCCCCATAACCCCACCGAGCCGGCGCAATGCACCACGGCGTCGACATCGCGACACAGGTCCCGGGCCAACATCGGGTCGCCCAGATCGCCCTCGATGAACTCGGCGCCGCGCGTCACCAGGTGCTGGACGTTTTCAGGCCGGCGGCCATTGACCCGAACATCCAGGCCTTGCT
This sequence comes from Pseudomonas sp. R4-84, assembly GCF_054130985.1. Taxonomy (NCBI): domain Bacteria; kingdom Pseudomonadati; phylum Pseudomonadota; class Gammaproteobacteria; order Pseudomonadales; family Pseudomonadaceae; genus Pseudomonas; species Pseudomonas sp. R4-84. The sequence continues at coordinate 1,365,615 of NZ_CP096390.1, read as the reverse complement.
CCAGGGCGAAACGCGCAAAGCGTCCGCCAATGAAGCCGCTTGCGCCGGTGACCAGAATTTTCATGAAATGCTCCTAAATCAGTTTCGTGCCACAAGCCAGCTGCATCAGTTCACCCCATGCAGCGTGCTGCCTGCCGCCGCGACCAGCTGCTCGGTCAACAAACCGAGCAGCTGCCCGCCATTGCGCCAATGATGCCAGTACAGCGGCACGTCAATCGGCTTATCTGCGAGTAATTCCACCAGTTCGCCTCTGCCCAGTGCATCGCGAACCTGCAGCTCGGGCACCAAACCCCAGCCAAGCCCCGCCTCGATAAGGCGAAGGAAACCTTCGGATGATGGGCATAAATGGTGTTCGAATCCGCCTTCGACGCCGAGGGAAGCCAGATACCGGTGTTGCAGGAAATCATCCGGGCCGAACACCAGGGCAGGTGTGCGAGCCAGTAGATCGGCGCGCACCCCGCCGGGGAAATGCCGGGCAATGAAGGCGGGGCTGGCGAGCGCCCGGTAGCGCATGGCCCCCAGCAACACGCTGCGGGCGCCGGCCACCGGGCGCTCACTGGCGCAAAGACAAGCGGCGACCTCTCCGGCGCGCATGCGCTTGAGGCCTACGGTCTGGTCCTCCACCACTAAATCGAGCAACACATGCTGCTCGGCACAGAATGTCCCCACCGCGCTGGCCCACCATGTGGCCAGGCTGTCGGCGTTCAGCGCAATGCGCAGGCGCTCCGGCAGGCCCTCTTCGTCCAGCGCCGGCACCAGGCTTTGCAGGTCGCGCTCCAGCAAACGCACCTGTTGTACATGGTTGAGCAGGCGACGGCCGATTTCCGTGGGCGTCGGAGGCGTGGCGCGCACCAGCACGGGCTGGCCGACCCGCGCTTCGAGTAGCTTTATCCGCTGGGAGATGGCCGACTGCGACAATCCCAGCACCTGCGCGGCTCGCTCGAAGCCAGCTTGCTCGACAACGCTCGCCAGGGCGGAGAGCAGTTTGTAATCGAACATCAGTTTTCCTTATGGCCGATCAGCATGATTTGTTTTTCTTATACCCCCGCACCCCGGAGAATGGCCAGCAATTTGCGAACTCCTGGAGTGACAACGTTATGTGGCAAAGCTATGTAAACGGGCTGCTGGTGGCCCTTGGGTTGATCATGGCGATCGGCGCGCAGAACGCGTTCGTGCTGGCCCAGAGCCTGCGCCGCGAGCATCACCTGCCGGTGGCTGCGCTGTGCATCGCCTGTGATGCGCTGCTGGTCGCCGCCGGGGTGTTCGGCCTGGCAACGCTGCTGGCCCAGAGCCCATTGTTGCTTTCTATCGCTCGCTGGGGCGGCGCTGCGTTCTTGCTTTGGTACGGCAGCCAGGCGCTGCGTCGGGCCTGTTCGAGGCAAAGTCTGGAGCGGGATGAAAAGCAGGTCGCGCGGTCTCTGCGAACCGTGCTGCTGAGCGCGCTGGCGGTCACGCTGCTCAACCCTCACGTCTACCTCGACACAGTGTTGCTGATCGGCTCTCTCGGTGCCCAGCAGAGCGTGCCTGGCGCCTATGTCGTGGGCGCGGCCAGTGCTTCGCTGCTGTGGTTTTCCACGTTGGCCCTGGGTGCCGCGTGGCTCGCTCCCTGGCTGGCCCGCCCTGCGACCTGGCGCGTCCTGGACCTGCTGGTGGCCGTGATGATGTTCACGGTAGCAGCGCAACTGATCGTGTCGGGCTGATATTCCAAACCGCTCTGGAACCTCTATTCCACACAGTTGTTGCGTGGTTATGCCGCACCCCCGGTGCTATGATCCGACTCCTGCGCCGCAAAGAGTACAAACTCCCCGGCGCTAGTCTGGCCGCCCGTGATCGGCCTTGCGCTCACCGCAACTGACCTGATTAGGAGAATCACCATGGCTTTCGAATTGCCGCCGCTGCCGTACCCACACGACGCACTGGCGCCACACATCTCCAAAGAAACGCTGGAATACCACCACGACAAGCACCACAACACCTATGTCGTGAACCTGAACAACCTGGTGCCTGGCACCGAGTTCGAAGGCAAGACCCTGGAAGAAATCGTCAAGACTTCCTCGGGCGGTATCTTCAACAACGCCGCTCAGGTCTGGAACCACACCTTCTACTGGAACTGCCTGACGCCTAACGGCGGCGGCCAACCTACCGGCGCGCTGGCTGAAGCCATCAATGCTGCCTTCGGTTCGTTCGACAAGTTCAAGGAAGAATTCAGCAAGACGTCCATCGGCACCTTCGGTTCCGGTTGGGGCTGGCTGGTGAAAAAGGCTGACGGTTCCCTGGCCCTGGCCAGCACCATCGGCGCCGGCAACCCGCTGACCAGCGGCGACACCCCGCTGCTGACCTGCGACGTCTGGGAGCACGCCTACTACATCGACTACCGTAACGTGCGTCCAAAATACGTCGAGGCGTTCTGGAACCTGGTGAACTGGGAGTTCGTGGCTCAGCAGTTCGAAGGCAAGACCTTTACTGCCTAAGCTGTGATGTCTTGAAAAACGGCGCTTTTCCGACGGGAAAGCGCCGTTTTTTTTTAGACTTGGATTGCTCTGCGCGAGCGAGCTTGCCCCTCGGCAAGCTTCGCGGTGATCAAGCAATATCGCCCCAGGTAAATGACCTCGCGTCCGAAAAACCAATAAAAATCCCGCCTAGCCTCAAGTTGCAGGCCCTTCCAACCGAAACAATGGTCGTAGAGTCATCACTCTGCAAACACCGTATAACGGCCAGGTTTCAGGCGAAATCCCTTGTGTTTGATTGTCCCTTTGACTGACATCACAGGATTGCCAATACTCATGGCATCTTGACGCTACCCGCACGGAACAAGGAATCCCTCTTTGAAGCTGGAACTCAAAAACAGCTTGTCTGTGAAGTTGCTCCGGGTCGTGCTCCTCTCGGCGTTGATCGTTGGCATGGTTTTGAGCTGCGCCCAGATCGTATTCGACGCCTACAAAACCAACCGGGCCGTCGCCGACGACGCCCAGCGCATCCTCGATATGTTCCGCGACCCGTCCACCCAGGCGGTCTATAGCCTGGACCGCGAGATGGGCATGCAGGTGATCGAAGGCCTGTTCCAAGATGAAGCCGTGCGCATGGCGTCCATCGGGCATCCGCGCGAAACCATGCTGGCCGAAAAAACCCGGCCTCTGCAGAAGTCTGAAAGCCGCTGGCTGACCGACCTGATACTGGGCCAGGAGCGGACCTTCACCACGCAACTGGTGGGCCGCGGCCCCTACAGTGAATATTATGGCGACCTGAGCATCACGCTCGACACCGCCACCTATGGCCAGGGCTTTATCGTCAGTTCGGTCATCATCTTCATTTCCGGAATGCTGCGGGCTCTGGCCATGGGCCTGGTGCTGTACCTGGTCTACCACTGGCTGTTGACCAAGCCGCTGTCGCGAATCATCCAGCACCTGACCGAAATAAACCCGGACCGCCCCAGTGCCCACAAGATCCCGCAGCTAAGGGGTCACGAGCACAACGAACTGGGCCTGTGGATCAACACCGCCAATCAATTGCTGGCCTCCATCGAGCGCAACACCCACCTGCGCCACGAGGCTGAAAACAGCCTGCTGCGCATGGCCCAGTACGATTTCCTGACCGGCCTGCCCAATCGCCAGCAACTGCAACAGCAACTGGACAAGATCCTCGTGGATGCCGGACGTCTGCAACGTCGCGTCGCGGTGCTGTGCGTGGGGCTGGATGATTTCAAGAGCATCAACGAACAGTTCAGCTACCAGACCGGTGACCAGCTGCTGCTTGCCCTGGCCGATCGGCTGCGCGCCCACAGCGGACGCCTCGGCGCATTGGCGCGACTGGGCGGCGACCAGTTTGCGCTGGTCCAGGCCGATATCGAGCAACCCTACGAAGCCGCCGAACTGGCCCAGAGCATTCTTGACGACCTGGAAGCGCCGTTCGCGCTGGACGACCAGGAGATCCGCCTGAGGGCGACCATTGGCATCACCTTGTTTCCTGAAGACGGCGACAGCACCGAAAAGCTGCTGCAAAAAGCCGAGCAGACCATGACCCTGGCCAAGACCCGCTCGCGCAATCGTTATCAGTTCTACATTGCCAGCGTCGACAGCGAGATGCGCCGCCGTCGCGAATTGGAAAAGGACCTGCGCGAAGCCCTGTCGCGCGAGCAGTTCACCCTGGTGTACCAGCCGCAGATCAGCTATCGCGACCTGCGCGTGGTGGGCACCGAAGCGCTGATTCGCTGGAACCATCCCGAACACGGTTTCGTGCCGCCAGACCTGTTCATTCCTCTGGCCGAGCAGAACGGCACGATCATCGCGATCGGCGAATGGGTCCTGGACCAGGCTTGCAAGCAGCTGCGCGACTGGCATGACCAGGGCTTCGTCGACCTGCGCATGGCGGTCAACCTGTCCACCGTGCAGCTGCACCACGCCGAGTTGCCCAGGGTGGTGAACAACTTCCTGCAGATGTACCGTCTGCCGCCGCGCAGCCTGGAGCTGGAAGTCACCGAGACCGGCCTGATGGAGGACATCACCACCGCTGCCCAGCATTTGCTGAGCCTGCGCCGTTCCGGCGCGCTGATCGCCATTGACGATTTCGGCACTGGCTACTCATCGCTGAGTTATCTCAAGAGCCTGCCGCTGGACAAGATCAAGATCGACAAGAGCTTCGTCCAGGACCTGCTCGATGACGAAGACGATGCAACAATCGTTCGCGCCATCATCCAACTGGGCAAGAGCCTGGGCATGCAGGTCATTGCCGAAGGTGTCGAGACTATCGAGCAGGAGGCGTACATCATTTCCGAGGGCTGCCATGAAGGCCAGGGTTACTACTACAGCAAACCCCTGCCCGCGCGGGAGTTGGGCCTTTACCTGAAGCAGGCGGAGCGCATCAAGGCTTCCATCGTCTGATCCTCGCCGGCCCCGTCATCGGAAATTTCTTACGGACGTCGTCGAAAGACAGCGATCCGCTCGAGTGAATAAGAAATATTTACAGGCACAACCCTTTACACATAATGCAAATCTTTCGCATTATGTCGCAGTTTTGCGCGCCCTCGCGCCTGTCCCATTCATCACCGAAGCAGGATGTTCGCCATGATTCGTATGCCTCTGGCTACCGCCAGTCTGTTGGCCATTGCTATTTCCCTCGCCGGTTGCGGCGAAGGCAAAGACAAGGCCGCCGCGCCGCAAGCGCCAACGCCGGCCGCCAGCACCGCTGCACCGGCTGCCCCCGCTGCCGCTGGCAAGATCGATGAAGCCGCCGCCAAGGCTGTTGTCGCGCACTACGCCGACATCGTCTACGCCGTCTACAGCGATGCCGAATCCACCGCGAAAAACCTGCAGACCGCCGTCGATGCCTTCCTGGCCAAGCCGAACGCCGATACCCTGAAAGCCGCCAAGGCTGCCTGGGTCGCCGCACGCGTGCCATACCTGCAGAGCGAAGTGTTCCGCTTCGGCAACACCATCATCGACGACTGGGAAGGTCAGTTGAACGCATGGCCCCTGGACGAGGGCTTGATCGACTACGTCGACAAATCCTACGAGCATGCCTTGGGTAACCCGGGCGCCACCGCCAATATCATTGGCAACACCGAGGTCCAGGTCGGCGAAGACAAGGTCGACGTCAAGGACATCACCCCGGAAAAACTCGCCAGCCTGAACGAGCTGGGCGGTTCCGAGGCCAACGTCGCCACCGGCTACCACGCCATCGAATTCCTGCTGTGGGGCCAGGACCTCAACGGCACCGGCCCTGGCGCTGGCAATCGCCCGGCCTCGGATTACCTGGAAGGCGCCGGCGCCACGGGCGGCCACAACGATCGTCGTCGCGCCTACCTGAAGTCCGTCACCCAGCTGCTGGTCAACGACCTGCAGGAAATGGTCGGCAACTGGAAGCCGAACGTAGCCGACAACTATCGCGCCACCCTGGAAGCCGAGCCTGCCGAAACCGGCCTGCGCAAGATGCTGTTCGGCATGGGCAGCCTGTCCCTGGGTGAACTGGCGGGCGAGCGCATGAAAGTCTCCCTGGAAGCCAACTCCCCGGAAGACGAACAGGATTGCTTCAGCGACAACACCCACAACTCGCATTTCTACGATGCCAAGGGCGTGCGTAACGTTTACTTGGGTGAATACACACGCGTAGACGGCACCAAGATGACCGGTGCGAGCCTGTCGTCCCTGGTGGCGAAGGCCGACCCGGCCGCCGACACCGCGCTCAAGGCCGACCTGGCCGATACCGAAGCGAAGATCCAGGTCATGGTGGATCACGCCAACAAGGGTGAGCACTACGACCAACTGATCGCCGCTGGCAACACCGCGGGCAACCAGGTCGTGCGCGACGCCATTGCCGCCCTGGTCAAGCAGACCGGTTCGATCGAACAGGCCGCAGGCAAGCTGGGCATCAGCGACCTGAACCCGGACAGCGCTGATCACCAGTTCTGATCAACGCCGGTTCGGTCACCGATAAACCCGTGGGAGCGAGCTTGCTCGCGATGGGGTCTACCAGCCAACCATGATGTTGGCTGGGCCACCCCCATCGCGAGCAAGCTGGCTCCCACATTGGTTTCTGGATACATGATTCCATGCGTGCGATAACCTCCCTTGTGGGAGCGAGCCTGCTCGCGAAGGCGGTGGGTCAAGCGCAGTGATGCAGGATTTGCCGACGCAGCAGCTCCTTCATATAACCGACACATCGCAGGGGGCCGCTTCGCGCCCCAGCGGGAGCAAGCTCCCTCGCCACGGGCCTGCTCGTGCCATCAGTGCAAGCCGGCAAGCCTGGCTTCGATAAACCGCCGCTCCGGCAACTGCTGCGTCAACGCCAGCGCACGACGGTACGCCGCCCTCGCCTCCTCCACCCGTCCCAACTGCCGACAAAACTCCGCCCGCGCCGAATGGGCCAGGTGATAGTCGGTCAATTCACCCCTACCCAGTATTCCATCGATCAGGCTCAGCCCAGCCTGCGGCCCGTCGCGCTTGGCCAAGGCGGCCGCGCGGTTGAGTTCGATGACCGGCGATGGCACGGCACGCAGCAGCACATCGTAGAGGCCGACGATCTGCGGCCAGTCGGTTTGCTGCGCTGTCGGCGCTTCGGCGTGCACCGCAGCGATCGCCGCTTGCAGGCAATACGGTCCGAACCGCCGGGTATTGAGCGCCGCCTCGACCATGGCGCAGCCTTCGGCAATCATTGCCTGGTCCCACAGCGACCGGTCCTGTTCATCCAGCAAGACCAGCTCACCGGTCATGGAAGTCCGCGCCGGCCGCCGCGATTCGTGCAACAGCATCAATGCCAGCAACCCCATTACTTCGGCTTCGGGCAACAGCTCCATCAACAGGCGTGCCAGGCGTATGGCTTCGCGGGTCAGGTCTTCCCGGGTCAACTCGGCGCCCATCGACGCCGAGTACCCTTCGTTGAACACCAGGTAGACCACGCGCAGGACGCTGTCGAGGCGTTCAGGCAATTCGGTGCGGGACGGCACCTGGTAAGGAATCCGTGCATCACGGATCTTCGCCTTGGCCCGCACGATGCGCTGGGCGATGGTCGCCGGCGCCGCGAGAAATGCGTGGGCGATCTCCTCGGTCGTCAGGTCGCACACTTCTCGCAGGGTCAACGGCACTTGGGCGTCAGCCGCCAGCGCGGGGTGGCAGCAGGTGAAAATCAGCCGCAGGCGATCGTCTTCCACGTCCTCGTCACTCCAATCGGCCTGCTCCAGTTCCTCGAGCTGCGCAATCAGCATCGGTTGAGATGCCGCGAAGCGCGCCCGCCGGCGCAGGCCGTCAATCGCCTTGAACCGCCCCGCCGATACAAGCCAGGCTCGCGGATTGTCCGGCACTCCGTCGCGCTGCCAGCGCTCCACCGCGATGAAAAAGGCCTCGTGCATAGCCTCTTCAGCGAGGTCGAAGTCTCCCAGCAGGCGAATCAGGGTCGCCAGGATCCGCCGCGAGTCCTGCCGGTAGACCTGCTCGACCCGCGCCTTGACCACTTCGGCCGACATCAGCCGGACAGCCCCCTGGTCACTGGGCTGATGGATCGCATGGAAGAAACAAGCTCAAGGTTCATGGAAGCAATCCTGTTGATCATCGTTTTCAAGGATTCAATTGACGTACCGGTCGAACCTCGACACAGCCGACCCGGGCCGCCGGTATGTGGCCGGCGACCTGGATGGCTTCATTCAGGTCCTTGGCGTCGATCAGGTAGAAGCCCGCCAATTGCTCCTTGGTTTCGGCGAACGGGCCATCGGTGATGGACAGCTTGCCGCCGCGCATGCGCACCGTGGTGGCGGTCTGCACCGACTCCAGGGCTTCGGCCGCGACCATCCGGCCACTGCCCTGGACCGATTCGGCGTAGGCCATGCATTCGGCGTCCTCGGGACTGTCCGGCGAGTTGTGCAGGACCTCTTCGTTGCTATACACCAGGCATAATACTTCATGGAGAGCTCCGTGATCGGCTGATCGACAAGGATGGCAGAAGCGAACCGCAGCCGCTCAGGGCTGCAAATCGAAAATCGCCGTCCCGGCCATGGGATCGAACGGCGCGGACCAATGCTCGTGGACGATTTTCCACTGCCCGGCCGAACGTTTGTAGCAGGCCGTCACGCGCATCCAGCAGGCCTGCTCCTCGCCCTTGTCGTTGGTGCCACCGCAATAAGCCAGCCAGTGGGCAAACGCAATGTCATCGGCTGCGTTGATCTGCACCTGGTGAAAATCGAACTTGTGCGGGCCGGGGCACATTTCCATGCAAGCCTCCCAGTGCGCCCGGTAGGCGACCTTGCCCTTGAATTGCAAGGCCTGGATGGCGTCGAACGAAACGATGCCATCGTCATAAAGCGCCATGACCTTTTCTACATCCTTGGCCATGACCGCTTGGCGATAAGTATCGATCAGGGTCTGGATCTCGGTATCGGCAGCTTGGGTATTCATGGTGATTCTCCGCAGGTTTTTGTTAGAGACACCCTTTGTCGTTTGGAGAAACGGCAAATCGACAGCTAAACAAAAATAATCCAAAGAAAAAATTTCGCTAGAATCCAAGGTCCATTCTGTCGACAAACAACGGACGTTTTCGTGACTGCTCAGCTCGTACCCTATGAAGACCTGACCCCACTGCAACGGCAACAGGTCGAATCCATCGAGATTTACCCCGACCAAATCAAGTTCTCTGGCGACATTCACGGCGCGCTGCACACACTGCTGTCCAAGCCCGGCCCAGGGGTCAAGGGCTTCGCCTTGTTGGACGACGAGGTGCCCGTGGCATTCCTGCTGCTCAAGCGCCCGCCCGTGCTGCCGGCCTGGGCCAACGAACACAGCGCGACCCTGCACGCGTTGCAAGTTGACCACCGCGCCCAGGGCAAAGGCTATGGCAAGGCGTGCCTGCAAGCGCTACCCGCCGCGGCCCGCGCGGCCTGGCCGGAAATCAGGGGATTGGAGCTCTCCGTCGATGCTGACAACCACTCGGCCATCGGCCTCTACACCCGACTGGGCTGGGTCGACAGTGGCGAAGCCTACAAAGGCCGCATCGGTTATGAGCGGCGGATGGGGTTGGTGTTTTGACAAACAGGGCCAACGATCAATAGCTGCAAAGTCTGGCGGCGAGCTTGCTTGCGATGAGGGCATATCGGTCGTCGTCGACGTTGGCTGATCCGCTGCTATCGCGAGCAAGCTCGCTTCCACAGGGACCCGAGGCGATCAACTCGGCTTGAGCGGTATCCAGATTTCCAGGTGGCCTTCGCCGGTCCGGGGATTGAAATCTTCACTGTAGCGCTCAAACTCCGGTTCATCCGCCGCCTGATGGCCCGATTGGGGCAGCCATTCTTTCCAGATGTATTGGAACGTATGCGGCAGATCCTTGAGCGGCCCTTTGTGCTCGAAGACCGCGTAGGACCCGGGCTGGATCTCGATCCAGCGGTATTGTTCGGGTAGGTCGTCGAGCCGGCTGATTTCCACGCCAGCGATGTACTCGAAGCCGCCCTGGCCGTCCGGGTTGCAGCACACCCCGTACGTTACCTCGTCTTTCTGTCCGGGCACCTTGCCGAGCCAAGGCAGGAATTTTTCCCAGAGCTGCGGGATGTCCTGGGCGGTTTCCTGGGTAAAACGCGCGCCGAAACCGGCGATGAGCTGAAAGCGTCCCTGCTCGAAGCGCGGCTCGGCTGCGTTAGCGCGTTTTTGCGTTTCCATTGCTCAACACTCCGAAAACTTGAAGTCGGGTTTGGCAGTATAGAAGCCAAACCGTAATTGCCAGGCCGTTTCGCTTGTTAAAGTCCCGGCAAGCTGGGGGCGTTTACCGTTCCTACAAACTCGTTATAACCAGAAACGATCACGTAGACCGCGAAATAACAGAAGATCGCCGCCGATGCCCAATAGGAGTACCGCAGCAACTTATCGCCTAGCATTTTCCCGCCCTGGGTCGCTGCCAGGCACAGGCCAGCGCTCCAAAGCAGCCCGGCGCTGAGGAATCCGCCCAGGAACAAGGCCGAGCTGAGCACGGTGCCGCCACCCGAGCGGGCAATGAGCGTTCCGCCCACTGCGGCGAACCAGAGAATGGCGCTGGGCGATGACATGGCGAGGAAAATCCCGCGAAAAAATTCCTGGCGCGGCGAGTTGGCCCGAGTCTCGCCCGCCTCAGCCAGCACCGCGTTGTGATAGATCGCCGAATAAACCATTTTCGCCGCGAAATACAAGAGCAGCACCGAGCCGCCAATCCACAGCGCCCAACGCACCGGTTCGTATTGCAGCAAAACGGTCATCCCGGCCAGCGCCAGGACTGCATAGACCAGGTCGCCCACGCACGTGCCCAGGCCCAAGGCGAAGCCTTGGAAATAGCCGCGTTGCATCGCCAGCGTGATCATCGCGATGTTGGCCACGCCAATGTCCAGGCACAGCGAAAGACTCAGCAGGAAGCCGCTGGAAAATTCCATGATTCGTTCCATCAGGATTGGATAAGCGTGTTCAGCCGCCTGCGGGGCCTTTCGGGGGCGCCGCAGCCAGGGCGACAGTGTCGTCGAAAATAGTTCGGCGCGGCTACTGGACAATTCGACATCCGCCCGATTATCTTGCGCCGCAGGCCACCGCAGTGGCCAACGTCGCTCGGACGGTTCCGGGCGCTCACGTATCTCGAGGCAACAATGGCCGAACAAGGTTCGCCGCGCCGCTTTGCGCGCATCGATCGACTCCCCCCGTATGTATTCAATATCACTGCCGAGCTGAAGATGGCTGCGCGTCGGCGCGGCGAAGACATCATCGACCTGAGCATGGGTAACCCCGATGGCGCCACGCCCCCACATATCGTGGAGAAGCTGGTCACCGTCGCCCAGCGTGAAGACACTCACGGCTACTCCACGTCCAAAGGCATCCCGCGCCTGCGCCGCGCCATTTCGCGTTGGTACAAGGACCGCTACGAGGTGGACATCGACCCGGAAAGCGAAGCCATCGTCACCATCGGTTCCAAGGAAGGCCTCGCGCACCTGATGCTGGCGACCCTGGACCAGGGCGACACGGTGCTGGTGCCCAACCCCAGCTATCCGATCCACATCTACGGTGCGGTGATCGCCGGCGCCCAGGTGCGTTCGGTGCCGCTGGTGCCCGGCGTGGATTTCTTCGATGAGCTGGAGCGGGCCATTCGCGGTTCGATCCCCAAGCCGAAGATGATGATCCTCGGCTTCCCGTCCAACCCGACCGCGCAATGCGTGGAGCTCGATTTTTTCGAACGGGTCATCGCCCTCGCCAAGCAATACGACGTGCTGGTGATCCACGACCTGGCGTACGCCGACATCGTGTATGACGGCTGGAAAGCGCCGTCGATCATGCAAGTGCCAGGGGCCAAAGACATCGCGGTGGAGTTCTTCACCCTGTCCAAGAGCTACAACATGGCCGGCTGGCGCATCGGTTTCATGGTCGGCAACCCGGAACTGGTCAGCGCCCTGGCGCGGATCAAGAGCTACCACGACTACGGCACCTTCACCCCGCTGCAAGTGGCCGCCATCGCCGCCCTCGAAGGCGACCAGCAATGCGTGCGCGACATTGCCGAGCAGTACCGCCAGCGCCGCAATGTGCTGGTCAAGGGCCTGCACGAGCTGGGGTGGATGGTGGAAAACCCGAAGGCGTCGATGTACGTCTGGGCCAAGATCCCCGAAGCCTATGCGCACCTGGGCTCACTGGAGTTTGCCAAGAAGCTGCTGGCCGAAGCCAAGGTCTGCGTCTCGCCGGGGGTGGGGTTCGGGGAATATGGGGATGATCACGTGCGCTTTGCGCTGATCGAGAACCAGGACCGGATTCGCCAGGCGGTGCGGGGGATCCGTGGGATGTTCCGGGCGGATGGGTTGGCTGGCAAACAAGCCTGACGGCCAACCACAACCTCTATGTGGCGAGGGAGCTTGCTCCCGCTCGACTGCGAAGCAGTCGCAAACCGGTCGCCTCACTCCATGAGAGGAATTGACTGGATTGGGGCCGCTTCGCGGCCCAGCGGGAGCAAGCTCCCTCGCCACAGTTAGGCCAAGGTGTTCTTAGATCACCAGCGACAGCAGCAGGATGAAGATCAAGCCCACCACGGACAGAATGGTTTCCATCGCGGTCCAGGTCTTGAAAGTCTCGGCCACGGTCATGTTGAAGTACTGCTTGACCAGCCAGAAACCCGCATCGTTGACGTGGGACAGGATCAACGAACCGGCGCCGGTCGCCAGCACCAGCAGCTCACGGTTCACGCCCGGCATCATCCCCACGACAGGCACCACGATCCCCGCACCGGTAATGGTCGCCACGGTCGCTGAGCCTGTGGCGATACGGATCACCGCCGCCACCAGCCACGCCAGCAGGATCGGCGAAATCTGCGCACTCACCGCCATGTGACCGATCACATCGCCCACACCGCTGGTCACCAGCATCTGCTTGAAGCCACCACCAGCACCGATGATCAGGATGATCGCGGCGGTCGGGGCCAGGCTCGCGTCGAGCCATTTCAACATCTGGCTGGAACCGATCCCCTGTTTGTAGCCGAAGGTGTAAAGCGATAGCAGCAACGCCAACAACAGCGCCGAGATCGGGTGGCCGATCATGTCCATCCAGACGCGGAAGAGGTTGCCATCCGGCAGCGCCACATCAGCGAACGTCTTGAGCAGCATCAGGAACACCGGCGAGAGCACGGTGATCAGGGTGATGCTGAAGCTTGGCAGCTCGGCGGCGTTCGTCTCACGGGCCAGTTGGTCCACCAGTTCCTGATTTGGATGCCCGGGGATGTGCTTGGCGATGAAGGTACCGAAGATCGGGCCGGCAATGATAGCGGTCGGCAGCGCGACGATCAGGCCATAAAGAATGGTCTTGCCGATGTCGGCGCCGAAGATGCCGATCGCCAGCAGTGGCCCCGGGTGCGGCGGCACCAGGCCGTGGACCGCGGAGAGGCCGGCCAGCAGCGGGATACCAATCTTGATGATCGACACGCCGGTGCGGCGCGCCACGATGAACACCAACGGAATCAGCAACACGAAGCCGATTTCGAAGAACAGCGGGATGCCCACCAGGAACGCGGCGAACATCATCGCCCACTGCACCTTTTCCTTGCCGAAGGCACGGATCAGCGTCTGGGCGATCTGATCGGCCCCGCCCGATTCAGCCATCATTTTGCCGAGCATCGTGCCCAGCGCCAGGATGATGCCGACAAAACCGAGCACGCCACCAAAGCCGTCCTGGAACGCCTTGATGATGGTGCCGGTCGGCATCCCCGACGTCAGGCCGAGGAACGCGGCGGCGATGGTCAGCGCAATGAACGGGTGGAATTTGAACTTGGTGATGAGGACGATGAGTCCGATCACCGTGACCACTGCATCAAGCAGTAGAAACGTCTCGTGGGACATGCCGAACATGGAGGTGTCTCCTGATTTGTTGTTGTTATTGAAGCAGTTATTTATGGGCCGTCGGGACAGCGCTATCTTTCTGACGCATATTTTTCGAAACTCAGCCGGCGAGTTTCAAACCGTGGGCCAGCCACCAGACGTAGGCCTGGCGGGCCAATTCATCGATGCTGTGGCTGGACGCGTCCAGAGCCAGGGTCAGGGGCTCGCCAACAGGGGATTCGAGGGTGGCAAACTGGCTGTCGATCAGGGTCGACGGCATGAAATGGCCCGGACGGTGGGAGACACGATCGGCAGCCACTTCGGGGGTCAATTCAAGGAATACGAAGCCCAGGCCCGGCAGGGCGCTGCGCAGGCGCTCGCGGTAGCTGTGCTTGAGGGCCGAGCAGGTCAGCACCGGGCGCTCGCCCGTGCCGTCGACACGGCGCAACTCGTCGCACAGGCTGTCGAGCCAGCCGGCACGGTCGTCGTCAGTCAAGGGAATACCGGCGCTCATCTTCTGGATGTTGGCCGCGGGGTGGAACGTGTCGCCTTCGATGGCGGTGGCGCCGCTCAGTTGGCACAGGGCCTGGCTGACGCAAGTTTTGCCGCAACCGGCAACGCCCATGATGACGAGGGCGGTGATTGGATTATTCATGTAACACCTCAGCGCGCAGACAGCGCTACCTTTGCCAGTTATGACACCGCAGCAAAAGCAGAAGTTGCCGACGCCTTCTTGTCATTTTTGTGGTTGCAGCATGTTCGTCCACGACACCCACGGGACAGGGATCAGGCAAACCCTGTCAACGCATTTGCAGCCGCGCCGAGACAGCGCTACCTTAGTGCCTTGATTTTTGTTTGGCAAGCCGCCCTGATGACCGCCCCTAAAAACGATAAGAATACTCGCACCACCGGTCGCCCCACGCTCAATGAAGTCGCCCGCCTGGCCGGGGTCAGCCCGATCACCGCCTCCCGTGCCCTGCGCGGCGTCAGCACCGTGGCCGTCGAACTGGTGGACAAGGTCCGCCAGGCCGCCCTGGAACTCAATTACGTCGTCAATCCCGCGGCCCGGGCCTTGGCTTCGGCCCAGAGCCATTCAGTGGTGGTACTGGTGCCGTCACTGTCCAACCTGTTGTTCATCGACACCCTGGAAGCCATCCATCGCGTCTTGCGGCCCAAGGGATTCGAAGTGGTGATCGGCAACTACCATTATTCCCGGGACGAAGAAGAAGACCTGCTGCGCAATTACATGGCCTATCAGCCGCGCGGTCTGTTGCTGACCGGATTCGACCGGACCGAAAGCGCCCGGCGCATGATCGAGGCCAGCAATATCCCCTGCGTGTACATGATGGAACTGGATCCGGGCGCCGGCCTCAACTGCGTGGGATTCTCCCAGCTCCAGGCCGGCGAGACCGCCGCCGAGCATTTGATCTCCCGAGGCCGCAAGCGCCTGGCCTACATCGGCGCGCAACTGGACCAACGCACGTTGCTGCGCGGCGAAGGCTTTCGTTGCGCCCTCCAGAAGGCCGGGCTCTACGACCCTGACCTGGAAGTGCTGACCCCTCGCCCGTCGTCGGTGGGCCTGGGCGGCGAATTGTTCCTGCAATTGCTGGCCAGCCATCCAGACGTCGACGCGATTTTCTTCGGCAACGACGACCTGGCCCACGGCGCCCTGCTCGAAGCGTTGCGCTGCGGCATCAGGATTCCCGAACAGGTTTCGATACTGGGCTTCAACGACCTGCCCGCTTCGGCCCACATGGTCCCGCGCTTGAGCAGCATCAGCACCCCGCGAGAAGAAATCGGCCGGCGCGCCGCCGAACAGATGCTCACGTTGATGGCCGGCAACCGCATCGCCCAGCCGGTCGTCGACCTGGGTTTCGAACTCAAGATTCGCGAAAGCACCTGAGCGCCCCGCCACCCTGCGGTCGATCCATGCCGACGAACGGCAAGGATTGGCCGCACCGCGCTATGCGTTTCGCCCGTAGCCCTTGAAAAACGGGGCCTTGCGCGACGGCATGGTAATTGCTCCCACCATCGCTCAGCCATTACCTACGGGTACACATCATGTTGGTCAGCGTAAAACAACAAGCGATAAACCTGCCCCTCAAACGCCCCGGCGAAGACCCGACCGCCGAAGCCGCCAGCGGCTTGCAAAGCGCCGCCCTGCAATCGCTGCGTGACAACGTCCAGGCCCAGGCCAACCAGGGCAGCACCCAGGTCCAGGAATCCATCACCCGGCAAGCCACGCAGCAGGTCAACGCCGCCACCGCCATCAGCGACAACGTCGACGAGGCCTTCGCCAAGACCCGCGTGCAACTGCAAACCGTCGCTTCGTCAGCCGCCGACGAGGCGAAGAAAGCACGCAGCTCTGCCATGACGGAGTTCAAGGAATACATGAGCAAGACGCCTGAAGAACGCTTGCGTGACAGCATTCTTGAGGAAATGGGCATCACTGAAGAAGAGTACGCGCAGATGCCGCCCGAGAAGCAACGGGCGGTCGGCGAGGAAATTGCCCAGCGCATGCAGGACAAGGCCGCGATGGCGCAGGTGGAAAAAGCCCAGGAAAGCCGGACGGATGAGAAGAATCCGGCCACGGACATGTTCCTCGCCTCGCTGTAGACCTTGCAGACAGGCGCCGGAGATGTCCCGGCGCATTGTTTGTTCCCTTATAATCGCCCATCTCCCCTGCCCTCTCCGCCCTCGCCATGCCCGACTTCCACTACACACGTCTCGACGAGCCTCTGTGGCCGTTGATGAACAAGTTCTACCGCGCCCACCAATCCTCGATGAAAGCCGTGCGCGACGCCCAGCTGTGGGTGGCACGGCGCGAAGACATCATCGCGGCGCTGTGCCTTCGACCGGTTTCGGGCGGACATTGGTTGACGGGATTGTTCGTCGACCCGGCGCACCGCGTACAAGGCGTCGCCGCGCGACTGATCGCAGAAGCAGTGAAGGGGCTGGATGAACCGGTGTGGCTGTTCTGTCACCCGGACTTGCGCGGGTTTTATGAACGACGGGGCTTCAGCTTCGACCCCGAGCTGCCCTATGCGATGGCTGAAAGGCTGAGCCGGTATGCGCGCAGCAAGCCGATGATTGCGATGGGGTTGGAGCCCAACATACTCTCCTGACGCCGAACACAGTTCATTGTGGGAGCGAGCAGGCTCGCTCCCACAATTTTTTTGTGTCGGTTTCAGCTAGTCGTCAGCCATAGGGTCCAGATCCGGAAACATCACTTCGGTAAACCCGAACTTACTGAAATCAGTGATGCGCGACGGATACAAGCGGCCGATCAAGTGATCGCACTCATGCTGGACCACCCGGGCATGAAAGCCCGAGGCGGTGCGCATGATCGGTTCGCCCTTGGGGTCGAAACCTTCGTAACGGATATGCTGGTAACGATCCACCGCGCCGCGCAAGCCTGGCACCGACAGGCAACCTTCGAAGCCTTCTTCCATCAACGGACTCAGCGGCGTAATCAAAGGATTGATCAGGATCGTCTGCGGCACCGCTTCGGCATCGGGATAGCGCTCGCTGTGCTCGAAGCCAAAGATCACCAGTTGCAGGTCCACGCCGATCTGCGGCGCCGCCAGGCCGACGCCGCCGACGCTTTCCATGGTCTGGAACATGTCGTCGATCAGTTGCCACAACTCGGCGCTGTCGAACATTTCCGGCGGCAACGGCGGGGCGATGCGCAGCAGGCGTTCGTCGCCCATCTTCAGGATTTCGCGGATCATGGTCGGGCTTCGTCTGTAGGGGTATGAGCAACGGAATGGTCGCGCCCCAGGCCCGACACATGCTGTTTCTCGTGCTCGCCCGGGGTCTTTTCACCGGTGTCCTTGCCTTCGGCGGACATGTGTTCGATGACCGCATTCATCTCGGCGCCGAGTAGCAACACCGCCGCAGAGATATAGAAATACAGCAACAACACGATGATCGCGCCGATACTGCCATACATGGCGTTGTAGTCGGCGAAGGTCTTCACATAGAACGCAAAACCCAGGGACGCGATGATCCACACCACCACCGCCAATACCGAGCCCGGCGTGATGAAGCGGAACTCCTGTTTGACGTCAGGCATCACGTAATAGATCAGCGCCACTGCCACCATCAGCAAAAACACGATGACCGGCCAGCGCGCCAGGGTCCAGACGGTGACGATGAACTCCTCCAGCCCGATCTGCGAGGCAATCCAACCCATCACTTGCGGGCCCAGTACCATCAAGGCCGCGGCGACCAACAGCATGCCGGCGATACCGACCGTATAAAGAATCGACAGCGGAAAGCGCTTCCAGGCCGGGCGCCCCTCGACCACGTCGTACGCCGCGTTCATGGCGCTCATCATCAGCCGCACGCCGGCCGACGCGGTCCACAGCGCAATGACGATACCCACCGAGAGCAAGCCGCCCTTGGATTGCTGGAGCTGGTCGATCACCGGGTTGACCTGCTCCAGCGCCTGGGGCGGCAGCACCAGTTCCGATTGCAGGCGCAGCCAGGAAAAGAAATCCGGCAGGTGCAGGAAGCCGATCAGCGCGATCAGGAAAAGAATGAAGGGAAACAGCGAAAACAGCATCTGGTAAGCCAGTGCGGAGGCGTAGGTCGACATCTCGTCGTCGAGAAACTCGGTCACCGTGCGCATCATCACGCGATGCAGGGGCAAGCCTTTCAAGGCCGGGAACATCATGTGCGTCTCCTTTCGCCGCAAAAGAGGAAGGTCGCCTGGCGACTCACGGGGCTGCTATCCGTGACAAAAGTAACCTGTTTGGCGACTTTGGAACAATTTCCCCGGTGCAAGTTCGAGCCGACATGATAACGGCCACCCGCGGATGGCCGTTCCAATCGCTTTTCTACAGGCCGGTTATGCCTCGTCAACGCCTTTCTTGACTGCATCCTTGGCCTTGCCCGCGGTTTGCTGGGCCTCACCTTTTTTCTCCTGGACCACGCCCTCGGCGCGCATGCGGTCATTGTCGGTGGCCTTGCCGACACCTTGCTTGATATTGCCGACAGCTTCGTTGGCAACGCCCTTCACTTTATCGTTCGTGCTTCCCATGATGTTTCTCCTGTGAACAACTGTAAGAAAAGTCATTACATAGGGGTTGACCGACGCCGTTTGCAGGGAGTTTCATTTTTTCAGCGGCGCATTTCATCGTCAGATGCAGGTTGCGCTTTATGTTTACCGACCCACACCTGAGAATGCTCCACGTATTCAGGCTGCGCCTGAAGCTCCAATTCCCGTAGGAACGTTATGAAACTCGATAAAAAGCAGGCCATCGCCCGCAGGAACCAAGAACTGGGCGGTGCCGTCCTGGGCGTCAACAACTGCCATTTCAGCGAACTGAACCGCAACCGCAACATCTTCTGGTTCGACATCCCGGTGGCCCGCCTGGCCATTGGGCAGTACGAATGGATTCACCTGCTGCTGCACACGCCTGCCACCGACGAACTCTTGCACCTGAAAGTGCCCACCGTGTTCCTGCGGGAAAAAATGGAAGGCCTGGAAGTACGCAACCAGGGCAAACGCAAGGCAGCCTTGAGCCTGGAGCTCAGCGCAGACAAGGATTCGTACCTGCAAGACATGCGGCCCGGCGGCACCAATCTGGATTTTGCGCAGTTTCGGTTGTAACGCTCCACTCGATCAACAAAAAGCCCCGCATCAGCGGGGCTTTTCATTGGTGGGGTTGTTACTTTTTCAGCCCCAGCTTCCTGAGCTCTTCATCCCGCAACTCACGCCGCAGGATCTTGCCGACGTTGGTGGTCGGCAGTGCATCGCGGAACTCCACGGACTTGGGCACCTTGTAGCCGGTGACGTTGGCGCGCATGTGCTCCATCACCTGTTCCTTTGTGAGCGTGACACCCGGACGCGCGACGATGAATATCTTGATCGCCTCGCCGGATTTCTCGTCAGGTACACCGATGGCCGCGCATTGCAGCACGCCCGGCAAGGCCGCCAGCACGTCTTCCAGCTCGTTGGGGTAAACGTTGAAACCGGAGATCAGGATCATGTCTTTCTTGCGATCGACGATGCGCATGTAGCCATCCGGCTGGATCAAGGCGATGTCACCGGTCTTGAGCCAGCCTTCGCTGTCGAGGATCTCGTCGGTGGCGTCCTGGCGCTGCCAGTAGCCCTTCATGACCTGCGGGCCTTTGACGCACAATTCGCCGATTTCCCCCAAAGGCAACTCTTCGCCCGCGTCATTGATGACCTTGCACAAGGTCGACGGAACCGGAATGCCGATGGTGCCGACCTGGATGTTCTGGATCGGGTTGACCGTGGCAACCGGGCTCGTCTCGGTCATGCCGTAGCCTTCGCAGATCGGGCAACCGGTGACCGCTTTCCAACGCTCCGCCGCCGCCAACTGCAAAGCCATGCCGCCAGACAGGGTAACCTTCAGCGCCGAGAAATCCAGCTTGCGGAAGGCTTCGTTGTTGCACAGCGCCACGAACAACGTGTTGAGCCCTACGAAGCCGCTGAACTTCCATTTCGACAGCTCCTTGACCATCGCCGACAAATCGCGCGGGTTACTGATCAGGATGTTGTGGTTGCCGATCAGCATCATCGCCATGCAATGGAAGGTAAACGCGTAGATGTGGTACAGCGGCAGCGGCGTGATCAGTACTTCACAGCCCTCATTGAGGTTGGAACCCATCAGCGCCTTGCATTGCAGCATGTTAGCCACCAGGTTGCGGTGGGTCAGCATGGCGCCCTTGGCCACGCCCGTGGTGCCGCCGGTGTATTGCAACACCGCCACATCATCACTGGTGGGGCTCGCTTCGTTCACAGGCTGGCCGTGGCCCTTGCTCAGGACGTCGTTGAACTTGATGGCCTTGGGCAAATGATAGGCCGGGACCATCTTCTTGACGTACTTGATCACGCTGTTGATCAACAGGCGCTTGAGCGGCGGCAGCAAGTCGGCCACTTCGGTGACGATGACGTGCTTGACGCCAGTCTTGGGCACCACGCTTTCGGCAAGGTGCGCCATGTTAGCCAGGCAGACCAGTGCCTTGGCACCGGAATCGTTGAATTGATGCTCCATTTCCCGCGCGGTGTAGAGCGGGTTGGTATTGACCACGATCAGGCCGGCGCGGATGGCGCCAAACACAGCCACTGGGTACTGGAGGACGTTGGGCAGTTGCACGGCGATTCGATCGCCCGGCTGCAAATCGGTATGCTGTTGCAGGTACGCGGCAAAGGCACCGGACAATTCGTAGAGCTCACCGTAGGTGATGGTCTTGCCGAGGTTGCTGAATGCCGGCTTGTCGGCGAAGCGTTGGCAGGAATGCTTCAACACCGCCTGAATATTCGGATACTCATCTGGATTGATGTCGGCAGCAATCCCAGCTGGGTACTTATCCTTCCAAAAGTTTTCAATCATGGAAGCCCCACTCCTCAGCAACGCGAATTCTCACCGCATTTGATGCGATTATTATTGGTGTATGTCTATTGGTGAATCTGGCTTGGATAACGGCCGAGAAGTCACAAAAGCGCGCCGAGAGTAGCAGCTTTGCCAAGGGTCGCCTAGAGCCAAAAGCGGCCCCTACAGTCACAAATATGACTCAAGAATATTCAATGGTCATTTTTAGAGTAAAAATTCTAAGCCTTATCTAATTGTCCCGAATCCATAAAACCTGTGGGAGCGAGCTTGCTCGCGATAACGATGTATCAGCCAATCTTTCTGGCACCGATACACCGCCATCGCGAGCAAGCTCGCTCCCACTTAGGGTCTGTCGCGCCGGCCTCAGGCGATATCGCGCAACTCCCGGCGCAGGATCTTGCCCACCGGTGTCATCGGCAGCGATTCCCGCAACACGATGTGCTTGGGCACCTTGTAGCCGGTGAAATTCTCCTTGCAGTACGCCTTGAGCTCTTCGAGGCTGACGCCCGCCTCACGGGCCACGACGAACAGTTTCACCGCCTCGCCCGAACGTTCGTCCGGCACGCCGATGACCGCGCAGCTGGCGACTTTCGGGTGGGCCATCACCACATCCTCGATTTCGTTCGGGTACACGTTGAAGCCCGAGACGATGATCATGTCTTTCTTGCGATCGACGATGCGCACGAACCCGTCGGGGTCGATCACGGCGATATCTCCGGACTTGAACCAGCCCTCGCTGTCGAGCACTTCGGCGGTCGCTTCGGGCTTGTTCCAGTAGCCCTTCATGATCTGCGGCCCCTTGATGCACAGCTCGCCGCGTTCGCCCAAGGGCAGCTCGACACCGTCGTCACTGATGACTTTCATCAGCGTACCCGGCACCGGCAGCCCCACCGTGCCCAGGCGCGACTTGCCACCGTAAGGGTTGGCGCTGGCCACTGGCGAGGTTTCCGTCAGGCCGTAGCCCTCGGTGATGCCGCAACCGGTCAACTGCTTCCAACGTTCGGCGGTGGCCTTGACCAACGCGGTGCCGCCTGAGTTGGTGACCTTGAGGTTGGAGAAATCCAGCGTCTTGAAATCCGGATGGTCCATCAGCGCGACGAACAGCGTGTTGAGCCCCAGCAGCAACGAAAACCGCCAGTTCTTCAGCTCCTTTATGAAACCGCCGATGTCCCTTGGATTGGTGATCAGCACGTTGTGGTTGCCCGTGACCATCATGCACATGCAGTTCGCCGTGAAGGCGTAGATGTGATACAGCGGCAGCGGTGCGATCATCACCTCCTGGCCCTCGCGCAACAAAGGCTTGCCGTCGTCGCCGATCTGCCCCAGGCAGGCGCGGGCCTGCTGCATGTTGGCCACCAGGTTGCCGTGGGTCAGCATGGCGCCCTTGGCCAAGCCGGTGGTGCCGCCGGTGTATTGCAGCACGGCAATGTCCCCGAGGCTGACATTGAGCGGCTTGATGGCCTGGCCCCGTCCCAAACGCAAGGCGCTCTTGAAGGAAATGGCCTGGGGCAGCGAATAGGCCGGGACCATTTTCTTGACCTTGCTCACGACTGTATTGACCAGCCAGCCCTTGGCGGTGGGCATCAGGTCGCCCATCTTCGCCTCGATCAGGTATTGCAGGTCGGTGTCGGGCAGCACTTCCTGCACTTTCTGCCCGAACAGGTTCATGTACACCAGCGCCCGGGCGCCGGAGTCCTTGAATTGGTGACGCATTTCCCGGGGGGTATACAGCGGATTGGTGTTGACCACCACCAGCCCGGCGCGCAGGGCACCAAAAACCGCGATCGGGTATTGCAGGACATTGGGCATCTGCACGGCGATACGATCGCCCGGCGCCAGGTCGGTATTGGCTTGCAGGTAACCGGCGAAGGCCGCGCTGTAACGCTCCAACTCGGCGTAGGTGATCGTCACCCCCATGTTGCTGTACGCCGGACGGTCGGCAAATTTCTTGCAGGAACGCTCGAACACCTCGACGACTGACTTGTAGGCACTCAGGTCGATGTCCGAGGGCACGCCGGCCGGGCGTTTGTCATTCCAGAAATCAGGCTGCATTGTTTTTGTCCTCTTTACCTGAACATATCCGGTAACCGCTTGCGTATCGCTTGCACAGGCGGAGCTCATGGGACACTAGCAGCTATGGCCAATCAGGCAAATATGGCAACTTGCGTCATAGATTGTGTGAATCTTGCTGAATCGCCTGGCGCAACGGATGCGCTATACAATGCAGCGACGCTGCGTCTGACTTTGTGCAAGGAACCGCCATGATCCACCAAACGTTCTGGCTGACCGCGACCGATCACAGCCGCTTGCTCGTCAACCGATGGCTACCCGAAACCGCCCCGCTGGCGGTGATCATGCTGGCTCACGGCATGGCGGAACACAGCGGCCGCTATGGGCGCCTGGCCCAGGCGTTGTGCGAAGAAGGCTACGGCGTCTACGCGCCGGACCAACGTGGCCACGGCAAGACCGGCGAGGAAGCGATCCTGGGTCATTTTGCCGACCAGGACGGCTGGGCCAAGGTTGTGGGCGACATGGCAAGCCTGAACCATCACATCGGCCAGCAACATCCAGAAACACCAATCCTGCTGCTGGGGCACAGCATGGGCAGCTATATCGCCCAGGGCTATTTGTTGCACCACAGCGCCAGCCTGCACGGGGCCATCCTCAGCGGTTCGAACTTCCAACCCGTGGCGCTTTACCGCGCGGCGCGGCTAATCGCCCGTTTCGAACGCAGGCGGCAGGGGGGCACTGGGCGTAGCGCCCTGATCGAATGGCTCTCATTTGGCAGCTTCAATAAAAAGTTCAAACCGACCCGCACGCCCTTCGACTGGCTCAGCCGCGACCCTGGCGAAGTCGACAAATACATTCGCGACCCGCTGTGCGGCTTTCGTTGCACCAACCAACTGTGGATCGACCTGCTCGGCGGGTTGCAGCAGATCAGCAAAGCGTCCAATCTCGCGCAGATCGATCCAGGGCTGCCGCTGCTGGTGATTGGCGGTGAATGTGATCCGGTGAGCGAAGGCAAGCGTCTGAGAGATCTGGCCGATGCCCTGCGCGACGCCGGCAACCAACGTTTGCAACTGAAGATCTATCCGCAGGCTCGGCACGAACTGTTCAACGAAACCAACCGCGATGAGGTGACCGCCGATGTGCTGGCCTGGATTGCCCAGACGCTAAGCCACCAGCGACCACCACGCAGCGAGTAGGTTTGCAGCGTTTTTTCTCTACACGTCACAGGATCCAGACATGACCCAGGTTACCAACATCCCTTACGAAGCCCTCGAAGTCGGCCAGACCGCCAGCTACAGCAAGACCGTCGAAGAGCGCGACATCCAGCTGTTCGCCGCCATGTCCGGCGATCACAACCCGGTACACCTGGACGCCGAATTCGCCGCCGCCAGCATGTTCAAGGAACGCATCGCCCACGGCATGTTCAGCGGTGCGCTGATCAGCGCGGCAGTGGCCTGTGAGTTGCCTGGGCCGGGGACCATCTATATCGGCCAGCAGATGAGTTTCCAGAAGCCGGTGAAGATTGGCGATACCCTGACCGTGCGCCTGGAGATCCTGGAAAAGCTGCCGAAATTCCGCGTGCGTATCGCCACGCGCGTGTTCAACCAGCGCGATGAGCTGGTGGTGGACGGCGAAGCGGAGATCCTGGCGCCGCGCAAGCAGCAGACCGTGACCTTGCCCGAGTTGCCGGCAATCAGCATCGGCTGATGCGACTCGACACTCCCCTGGCGAGGGAGCTTGCTCCCGCTGGGGTGCGAAGCGCCCCTTGGAAAAGGCTTGCGCGTCCAACCTGAACAACGCAACGTTCGTTTTGCGACTGCTTCGCAGCCGAGCGGGAGCAAGCTCCCTCGCCACGGGGTGCGCGGCGCAGCGGCTATCGCTGTTCGTCCTGCACCTGCACACTCGCTGTCATCCCGGCACTCAGGCTCACCCCTTCCGGCACCTTGTCCAGCTTGATCCGCACCGGGATCCGCTGGGCCAGACGCACCCAGTTGAAGGTCGGCTCGACCTCTGCCAGCAGTTGCGCATCGGGGTTGGTGTTGCGGTCGGTGATGCCTCGACTGATGCTTTCCACATGGCCGTCCAGCGCATGGCCGGCGCTCATCAACCAGACCTTGACCGGATCGCCGACGCGAATCCGCGGCAACTTGGTTTCCTCGAAGTAAGCTTGCACGTAGAACGTCGAATCATCGACCAACGCCATGACCGGTTGCCCGGCGTTCACATAGTTGCCTTCGGCCAGGCGCAGGTTGGTGACGTGGCCGCTGCGTGGGGCCAGGACCTGGCTGCGAGCCAGGTTCAGCTCCGCGACCTTGGCCTCGGCCTGGGCCTCGCGTAGCTCGCCACGGGCGATGCCGGCATTGATCTGGGCGTTCTCGCGCAATTCGGCGCTGATGGCCTGGGGTCCCAGGGCCGCTCGACGGCTGGCTTCGTGTTCGCGCAGGCTCAACTGCTGCTGGCGGGTCTGCACTACCGCGCGGGCCTTCTCCACCGCGGCCTCGAAACGCTCGCGATCGATACTCAGCAACAAATCCCCCGCCTTGACGTGCTGGTTGTCCACGGCCCTGAGCTCGCGCACCCAACCCGAGACGTCTGGGGCGATCACCACCACGTCGGCACGGATCCGCGCGTCCCGGGTCCAGGGCGTGAGCATGTAGTACTGCCACAAATGAAAACCGGCGAAGATCGCCAGGGCCACCACGCTCAACGTGACGGCGACACGTACGGAAGTACGCATGTTCAACTCCTCATGACGGTCCGAGGACCAGGGTAATGACAGTCAAAACACAGACATACAGAGCGCAGTCGAACAGCGCTTCATGCCAGATCCAGCGCCCTGCCGGCACGAGACTGAGCAGCAGTCGCAAGGCTCCGGTGACCAACAAGGCCAGCACGACATAAATCAAAAACGGGCTGAGCAGCACCCCGCCGATCGACCATTCATGCAAGCCCATGGCTATGTTTCCCTTCTGAAGATTCGTGCTGGCGGCACCAGGCGCGCCAGCTGTTCTGCAATTGCACCACCGCGCCCTGGGCCAGCTTCAGCGCGTCGCTTGGCGGTTGATTTGAAAGCGCTGCCAGATAATCGTCGCTCGCCTGGGCCAGTGCGTCGGCCTGCCCGCCCGCCGGGCCGTGCTCCAGCACCTGCTCCAACGTTTCGAAATATCGGCGTTGGGCTGGACTGTCCGGCACTTGGGCGACGGCCAGGCTCAAGCGCAGATGGAGCAATTCGTCCCCGACGTCCAGGCCCAGCAAACCATCGTCCCAACGACTGCGCGCCGGCACCGGCAGCTCCGGATAGTGCCGCGCCAGTTGCAGCAAACGATCGGCCATGCGCCCGCCGAACCAGCTCTCGGCGCCGCGCAGATTGCGATGGGTCAAGCGCACCAGGTCATCGAGCGTTGCCGCCAGCAACCGACGGCTGTGCCAGGCCGGGTTGCGCAGAATCAACAGATTGAATGCCAGCACGGCCGCGCCGACACCGATCATCATGGCCTGGGCATTGTTGAAAAATGTCGCAACGTCGTACTTCATGGCGTTAAGCGGCGATACCAACACCACGAAGTGCAGGCAGAACGAGGTGGCGGTCGCGTAGAGCGGCGGCTTGGCCATGCCCAGCGCCCCCAGGAACAGAGGTACGCCCATGGCCATGCAGAGCATCGCAAAGCTGCTCCATTGGGGCAGCAGGATTTCACCGATCACAAACGCGGTCGGTACCGCCAGGAGAATGCCTCGCAAGAAACTCATGCCGATCTGCGCGCCATTTTCGCGGCTGGCGAACAGGCTGCACACCACACACGTCAGCAACAGCGCGCCCGACGCGGCAGGCCAGGCAGTGGCCAGCCAGAAACACGCCACTGCCAGGAACGCCAGGGCGCTGCGGGCTCCAAACACCATCGCCAGGGACAGGTCCCGATGGGGCGCCAGGGTGCGTGGCGGATCGGCCGCCGCCCTGCCCTCTTGCACCGCCGACAGCGCAGCGCAGGCCGCCAGGGCGGTGTCGAGCAACAAAGCGAAACGTGCCAGGCAATAACTTTGCGCCGAGCTGAACCGTGCTTCGTGAGACGCATCCCATACCCGCGGCCGCAGTGCCTGCAATGTCGTGCTGTCGGCGTCGAGGGCTTGCTGCACCTCGCTCATCCACGGCTGCAGCGCTTGGGCTTCTTGAGGGTCGAGCTGGTTCCATTGTCGGCGTACCGAGCGCGAAATGCGCAGCAGCATCAACAGTTTCTGGCTCAAGCCACTGATGGCCCGGGCACGCTGGCGGCCCAGGCGGCCTTCGAACCAGGCATGTTCGCGCTGGGCGTCTACCGCGACGATTTTGCCGAGGATTTCCAACAGACCTTTGCGCGCCTGGGCATCGCCGGCCAATGTGGCGCGCGCCGCCTGCATGCCACTTTGCCAGGCGGCACGTGCCTGATCCGCCAATTGCCGTTCAACCCGCAACGGCCAGAGCAAGGCGCTGGTCACGGTGGCGCAGGTGATGCCCAGGCTGATCTCGGTGCAACGCGCCACCGCCTGGTCGAACACTCCAAGCGGATGGGCGATGGCCGGCAAGGCAATGATCGCCACGGTGTAGCCAGCCAGCACGAACGAATACGACCACGCGCTGCGCAAGAGCGTTGAACAGGCCGTGCACACGCCCAGCCACAACGCCAGCGCCAGCAGGAACAACCAGGGCGCCTGGGCGAACAGGCCCATGAACACCACCGACATGATTGTCCCCACCAGAGTCCCGACCAAGCGTGCCAGGCCCTTCTGCACCACCATCCCAGACAACGGCTGGGCAACGATAAACGCGGTCATCAGCGCCCACGACGGCTGCTCCAATCCCCAGCGCAACGCCAGCCACAACGCCAGGCCGCCACCGAGCACAGTCTTGATGGCGAACTGCACAGCGAGACGATCAGGGGCGAACAGAGCCTGAAAGGTGATGGGCACGCGCAAAACTCTTCTTGAGATGATGTAACGATAGATCGTGAGAGGGGCGGCGCAATTATTAGGGAGCTATCTATTCACGTCCAGAGATGATTGTTGAGCGTTCTGACAAACACTCTTGCGAATTGGTGCCGAAAAAGTCTTACTGCCCCAGATCGCTCCCATAAAAAAACGCCAGGCAAGCTGGCGTTTTTTCTTCACACGCGGATGTTAGCTGGCGCGTGCCTGGTTGCGCAGAGCCTTGACCTGGTCATGGTTGCGTTGCACGCCGTGGTACTGACGCTCCACGAGGTCACGAATGCCCACCAGGTTGTGTTTGTTGATCTTCTCGATGGCTTCCTTATAAGCCTTCAGCGCATGGTCTTCGCCGCGCTCGGCTTCGTTCAGCACAGCCTCTTCGTCCTTGCCGGTGAACATGGATTTTACGTCGACCCAACGGCGGTGCAGGTCACCGGCAACGCTGGTAGAAGTCTCCGGATCGCCACCCAGGGAACGCACGGCGGCTTGCAGCTCAGCCGCAGCGGTGGCGCAATCGGCGGCGCGCTTGACGAACAGCGCCTTGAGCTCAGGGTGCTTGATGTCTTCAGCGCAGGTCTTGAATCCTTCCTGGCCATCCTTGCTGGTCTCGATCAGGTCATTCAAGACAGAGATGGATTCTTTGTTGATGTCAGTCATTTTTCAGTTCCTTTGCTTGGTGAATAAAAACCTGCAAGGGATATTGCATCGGCCATGCCAGCCTTCAGCTCAACTTAAAATCCATTTAAATCAATATGTTATGAACAAATGAGAAATCTGTATCCGCGTTATTTGCATGATCTGTCATTTGGCCTGCATGCAGAATGCCTGTATTTTGCCTAGGACTTTCAACAAGACAGCCGCCCTATGAATCCAGAAAAGCTTGAGCTGCTGGTCACCCGCCAGATGCCCTTCGGCAAATACAAGGGCAGAATTCTTGCCGACCTGCCAGGCCAATACCTGAATTGGTTCGCGCGGGAGGGCTTCCCCCACGGCGAATTGGGCGGGTTGCTGGCATTGATGCAGGAAATCGACCACAACGGTCTGTCTGACCTCCTGGATCCGCTGCGGGCTAAACATGGCTTGCCCAAACCTCGCCATTGACCCCTGCCATTGACTGACTGACTGAGCTCTGCGATGCCCGAAAATACGCTGCGTGCCCACGACGAAGCCTTCTGGGAAACCTTTGTCGGTCGTTACGATGTCGACGTCAATGGTCCGCTCAACCTGGAAAACGGCTACTTTGGCCGGATGTCCCGTACGGTGGTCGCGGAGTACCAACGCAATATCGACTGGGTGAACCGCGGCAATTCGGTCTATGTGCGCCAACAGTTCGACCTGGAGCATTGCGAAGTGATTCGCCGAGAGGTGGCGCAGCTCATCCACGCCCCAGCGTCCACCGTGGCGTTGGCCACCAACGCGGTTGACGCCTTGCAGACGCTGATCCGCAATTACAACCAGCTAAAGCCTGGCGACCAGGTTCTGATCAGCGACGTGGAGTACGAGTCGGTCAAAAGCGCGATGCGCTGGCTCGCCCGCCAGCGTGGCGCCGAGGTCATCGAGCTGGTCCATCCGCACCCCGCCAGTTTCGACAGCCTGGTGGGCACGTATCGAGAAGCCTTCATTCGTTATCCGCGCCTGAAGCTGATGGCGCTGACCTACGTTAACCACCTGACCGGCCTGGTGATGCCGGTCCAGGCGATAGCCGAGACGGCACGGGAGTTCGACGTCGATATCATTCTCGACGGCGCCCACGCCCTGGGGCAGATCGATTTCAATCTCAATAAGCTCGGCATTCAATTTGCCGGGTTCAACTTGCAGAAATGGCTCGGCGGCCCTCTGGCCCTGGGCTTTCTCTATATCGCTCCACACCGGCTGGCCGACATCGACCCGGACATGGACGAAGGCCACTACCCCACCACCGATATACGCTCGCGCACGCCCCACAGCACGCCCAACATCCCGGCCCTGCTGACGCTGCCTCTGGTATTCGAAGAGCACCGTGCCCTGGGCGGAGCACCGGCCAAGGGTGCTCGGCTCTGTTATCTACGGGACCTGTGGGTGAGCGCGGTGCGCGATGTGCCCGGCATCGAGGTCATGACCCCAGACGACCGGCGCCTCTATTGCGGTATCACGTCCATGCGATTCACCAACCAGCCTGATCAACAGGTGATGGCCGACCGACTGCTCAAGGAATATGGGATCTTTACCGTGGTGCGCAAGACCAGCGTCGGCCTCTGCATCCGCATTACGCCGGGGTTGATTACCTTGGCGCGGGATATGGAGCGGTTGACTGCGGCACTGATCAACCTGAACAGTACGTAACCCGTGGCGAGGGCGCTTGGTCCCTGGCCACGGGGATCTGCAGCCAAAAAACAGGCAAAAAAAACGGTGCGCCGACCAAGCGCACCGTAAAGCCGTAGAACACACAACGAAGTTCGGTAGGACGATCAGTCCAGCAGCGCCAATGCCTCGGCGGTGCATTCCTGGATGCGGGCCCAGTCGCCGTTCTTGATCCACTCCGGATTGAGCATCCAGCTCCCGCCTACGCACATCACGTTTTTCAACGCCATGTAGCTTTTGATATTGGCCGGGCTCACGCCGCCGGTCGGACAGAATTTCACTTCGCCGAACGGCCCGCCCAACGCCTTGATGGCAGCAACGCCACCGCTGACTTCCGCCGGGAACAACTTGAAGCGGCGATAGCCCAGGCCATAACCTTCCATGATGCCCGAGGCATTGCTGATTCCCGGCAGCAACGGAATCGGACTCTGGACGCTGGCTTCCAACAGATCCCGAGTGATACCCGGCGTCACGATGAATTGCGAACCGGCAGCCTCGGCGGCGGCCAGCATGTGGCGATCGAGCACCGTGCCGGCACCGGTCACCAGCTCTGGGCGCTGCTCGCGAAGGACCTGAATGGCCTTGAGCCCGTATTGCGAGCGCAAGGTCACTTCCAGTGCCGTCAGGCCACCGGCGGCCAGGGCATCGGCCAGCGGCAGGATGTCTTGTTCACGCGCGATGGTAATCACCGGCAGGATCCGCGCCTTGGCGCAGAGGCTGTCGATCAGCGTCACTTTGTCCGCCATGGAAACGGTCGGGGATGGGTTTGTCATAGCGGCTGATCCTTGGTTCATGGGCACCAGTAAATCTCTAACGTAGGTTGCAGAAATGCGCGGATCGGCATCTCGGCGACATCGTCACCAGACACCGCGGCATTCAGGGTGGTCAGTTTCGATTGACCGGAAATAGACAGCACTTTGTGCCTGGCCGACGCCAGCAAGGCGCGGCTCATGGTCAGGCGTTGGTGTGGGACCGTCGGCGCGAGCATCGGCCAGCAGCGGCGAGCACCATTCTTATCCAGGGCCTCGGCCAGATTCGGGCTGTCGGGAAACAGCGACGCGGTATGCCCGTCATCGCCCATGCCCAGTATCAGCACGTCGATCGGCGGCAGCTCGGCGAGCAGGCGATCCGCCTGCTCGGCGGCGGCTTCCAGATTGGCGCTGGCGCTGTAGAGGCTCAGGAACTGGGCCTTGGCCGCAGCCCCTTGAAGCAGATAACGCTTGAGCAGGCCGGCGTTGCTGTCGGCATGTTCAACCGGCACCCAGCGCTCATCGGCCAGGCTCACCACCACGTTCGACCAGTCCAGCGCCTGCTTGGCCAGATGCTGGAAAAACGCCACCGGGCTACGACCGCCGGACACCACCAAGGTCGCCGCGCCTTTGGCATCGATCGCGGCGCGCAATTGCTCCGCCACGTTCACCGCCAATTTTTCCGCCAGCACCACTGGGCTCTTGAACTCCAGGGCAGTGACACCCTGGGGCAGTTTCAATTCAGATATCGCCATACCATGACCTCCCATCCCGCGTGATCAGTGCAATGGAGCTCATCGGCCCCCATGACCCAGCGGCATAAGGCTTGGGCGCATCGCCAGACTTCTTCCAGCCGGCGATCAACTGGTCACACCACGTCCACGCGGCTTCGATTTCATCTTTACGAACAAACAGGTTTTGATTGCCGTTCATGACTTCCAGCAACAACCGCTCGTAGGCATCGGGAATCCGTGCGCTGCGGTAGGTGTCGGAAAAGTTGAGTTGCAGCGGACCGCTGCGCAACTGCATGCCCTTGTCCAGGCCCTGCTCCTTGGTCATTACCCGCAAGGAAATCCCTTCGTCCGGTTGCAGGCGGATGATCAGTTTGTTGCTGATCTGCAAGCGCTGCTCGGGGGCGAAGATGTAGTGGGACGGTTCCTTGAAGTGAATCACGATCTGCGACAGCTTCTGCGGCATGCGCTTGCCGGTGCGCAGGTAGAACGGCACCCCGGCCCAGCGCCAGTTGCGGATATCGGCGCGCAGGGCAACGAAGGTCTCGGTGTCGCTCTGGGTATTGGAATTCGGCTCTTCGAGGTAGCCGGGCACCGCCTTGCCTTCGCTGTGGCCGGCGATGTACTGGCCACGCACCACCTGGGTGGTCAGGCCTTCCGGACTGATCGGCGCCAAGGCCTTGAGCACCTTGACCTTCTCGTCACGGATGCTGTCGGCGGAAAGGTCCGCCGGAGGGTCCATGGCGATCAGGCACAACAGCTGCAGCAGGTGGTTCTGGATCATGTCCCGCAGTTGGCCGGCCTTGTCGAAATAGCCCCAGCGCCCTTCGATCCCGACCTTCTCGGCCACGGTAATTTCCACGTGGGAGATGTAATTCTGGTTCCACTGGGTTTCGAACAGGCTGTTGGCGAACCGCAGCGCGATCAGGTTCTGTACCGTTTCCTTGCCCAGATAATGGTCGATGCGGTAAGTGCGGTTCTCCGGAAAGAACTGCGCCACGGCGTCGTTCACCTTGCGCGACGATTCGAGGTCCGAACCGATGGGCTTTTCCAGCACCACACGGGTGTTTTCGCTGAGGCCGACTTTCGCCAGGTTCTCGCAAATCGCGCCGTAGACCGCCGCCGGCGTGGCGAAATAGGCAATGACTTGTTGCTGCGTCAGCCCGACCTGCTCGGCAAGCGCGACGTAATCGTCCGCCTTGAGAAAATCCACGTGCAGGTACGTCAGCCGCGCCAGGAAGCGTTCGATCACGGATTCGTCGAGGTCTTTATCACCGACGTAACGCCGCAGCTCGGTGGTGATGAACGCCAGATGCTGTTGTTCGCTGCCCGGTTCACGGGCCAGCGCCAGGATCCGCGTGTCTTCGTGCAACAAGCCGGCGCCATCGAGCTGGTAAAGGGCAGGAAACAGCTTGCGTAGCGCCAGGTCGCCCAACGCGCCGAACAAGGCAAAAGTACACGGTTCAACCGTAATCGAATGCATGATGTTTGTTCTTTTATCAAGTTAAGCTACAAATACCTTTTTTCAAGGCATCACTCAAGGAAAAATGTAGTAATAACTACAACATTTTCCGAAAATACCGATTCCGAGTGGTGGTCCGTCGGAGCCATCAGTAGGATAGGCCACCGCAAAGGGTCGTATCAAAGACCCGTCTCTCTAGGAATCCTGTATGGACCGCGTGCGAAATCTACTGGAGCAGATCCAGAGTCGCCTGGAAGACCTGAACAAGGCCGAACGCAAGGTGGCCGAGGTGATCCTGCTCAACCCACAGCAGGCTACCCGCTTCAGCATTGCCGCCCTCGCCCAGGCGGCCTCGGTCAGCGAACCGACCGTCAACCGCTTTTGCCGCTCGTTCGGCGTGAGCGGTTACCCGGAACTCAAGCTGCAACTGGCCCAAAGCCTGGCCAGCGGCGCGGCTTATGTCAGCCGCGCAGTGGAAGCCGACGACAACCCTGAAGCCTACACCCAGAAAATCTTTGGCAGCGCCATTGCCTCATTGGACAGTGCGTGCCAGGCCCTTGATCCAAATTTGATCAGCCGCGCGGTCGACCTGCTGATCCAGGCCCGGCAGATCCACTTCTTCGGCCTCGGCGCCTCGGCTCCGGTGGCGCTGGATGCCCAGCACAAGTTTTTCCGGTTCAACCTGGCAGTGACCGCCCACGCCGACGTGCTGATGCAACGCATGATCGCCTCGGTGGCCCATACCGGTGAGTTGTTCGTGATCATTTCCTACACCGGTCGTACCCGCGAACTGGTGGAAGTCGCGCGTATCGCCCGGGAAAACGGCGCATCGGTACTCGGCCTGACCGCCGAAGGCTCGCCACTGGCCAAGGCCAGCACCTTGAGCCTCAATATTCCGCTGCCCGAAGACACCGATATCTACATGCCGATGACTTCGCGGATCATCCAGCTCACCGTACTGGACGTGCTCGCCACCGGCATGACCCTGCGCCGCGGGGTGGACTTCCAGCCGCACCTGCGCAAAATCAAGGAAAGCCTCAATGCCAGCCGGTATCCGGTTGGGGATGAGTTCAACTGATTCGGTCCGGAACTTTTGGTGCCTGATAGGTCGTCATCGCGAGCAAGCTCGCTCCCACGGGGGTTTTGTGAACGCCAGAGAACCAGTGTGGGAGCGAGCTTGCTCGCGATGACGGCAGCCGCCACACCGTAGATCCAGAGCTAAACCCCCGCCCGCGCCTGCAAACTCAAATGCGCCCGCTCCCCGGGCGCCAGGCTCAGGCTGTCGGTGCCGCCACTGGCCGCTTCGACGCAAACGAACTCGTTGACCTCATCCCAGCTCACGCCCAGCAACGGCCGTGTACCGGGATGCCACACCACCGTGTCGGCGCTTTCACCGGTGTCGATGCACAATTCCCGCTGCCAGGCGTGATCTTTGAGCTGCAACTCTCCTTCATGCTGGAACACTCGCTGACAGCCGCCCTCGACCCGCAACTCGCCTTCCTGCCGGCAAACCGCACGGTTCAACTGGTCGTAACCTTGCGCGCCTTCGAGTCCAGACAGCGCTACCTCACCAACGTCACCAATGCGCCAATAGGCATGCAAGGCCTGGCTCAATTGGCAAGGCAGGCTGTCTTGATGCTCGGTGCTCAAGCGCAATTCCATGCGGTCGCCCAAGTCGGCATGCAGGTCCACTTGCCAGTCGCACAGCTGCAATTGCCAATGCAGATGCACGCCATCGTCATCGCTGGCGCTGTCGAGCAACTTCCAATCGATCAGCCGCGCCCAACCATGAGACGGCCAGGCATTTTCACTCGGATGGCGGCCATACCAAGGCCAACACACCGGTACCCCGCCGCGTATCGCGCCGACCTGGGGCCACTTGGCCGCGCACCACAGCCAAGGTTTCTGGCCTCGCGGCTGGAAGTGCAACAACTGCGCACCCTGGCGACTGAAAACCGCTTGGCACAACGGATGGTCAATAACCAAGACGTCGCGCTGCTGATAGCGCTCCCACGCAAACACCGGACGCTCGCGCAAGGATCTGAAAAAGCGTTGTAGCGGATGCTCATGCATGGGCTGTCGTCCTGGGAATCACTGAACTCTCAATTGATGCGACAGTTTTGGTGGCGAGGGGATTTATCCCCGCTGGGGTGCGGAGCAGCCCCAAAACAGGTTGCAGATAATCTGCCTGACGCACCGAGTTGGCCAGCTGAGGACTGCTCCGCAGCCCAGCGGGGATAAATCCCCTCGCCACAGGTTCGGCCCCTAACCAAACAATTGATCGCTCCGCAAAAAAAAGCGGACAGCCTTGGCCGTCCGCAAATATGCGCACATAGAGGAGAGCTTATCGCAACAGCGTCAGAACACCGACTGGATTTTCAGGCCGGCCACCAGCGCGTTGTCCACCTCGTCAACACCGCCCGGGTGAGTGACGTATTGCAGGTTCGGACGCACGGTCAGCCAGTTGGTGACGTGGAAGCCGTAGTTGATTTCGTAGTTGTACTCGGTGCTGCGCAACGGCGAAAACAGCGGATCGTCGTAATCGGTCACGCCATTGGCTACGTTGGTCAGATCGGCGTTCTTCTTCACGTCTTCGTTGACATGGATACGGGCGAAGCCGATACCCACGTCATCCTTTGGACGCGCATCGAATGGGCCCTTGTACACGAACATCAGCGACTGGTAGTTGTCGACGATGTTGGTGTCCTTGTCGTGGAAGGTGGCGTTGGCCGCGATGTTCAAGCCGCGCGAAGCGTCACCATTGTGGGTGGTGAGCTGCTGTTGCATGACGAACCAGTAGCCGTCCTTGCTGCTGTGGCTGCGATAGGCGCTGCCGGTGGTTGCGGCGTCGTTGCCGTTGTCGTCCTCACGGACGTCATCGGCCTTGGCCGTGCTCTTGTAGTAACCGACACGGTATTCGCCAGGCAGGTTGTTGAGCTTGGGCGACCAGACCAACTCGACGGGAATCAGCGTACCCTCGGTCCCGCTGCCGCTGAGCTTGTAACGGTTGTTGTTTTCCAGTTGCGAAGGGTTCTGGTTGTACGCACCGATTTGCGCGTAGAGCTCAGGGGTGATGTTGTACTTGAACCGAATCGCTGCCTGCATGATTGGCCAGTTGTACCAGATGCCGGTGGCCCAGTTACCCGCTTGGGAACCGCAGAAGGCCAGGTTCTGGAAGTCGCAAGGGAAAGTGTTGAAATCCTCGCCCACGCCGTAGTAACCGGCCTTGACGTCCAGCTTGCTGTCAAAGTACTTCTGCTTGATCCACAACTGCGTCAGACGCGTGGTTTGGCCGCGACCCCAGACTTCCTGGGACGAACTGAGCGTGCCGGCACGCGGGTCACCGATACGGTCGTTGGAAATGTTGCGACCATCCCGGCGAGTGAACTGGATCTTGGCTTCGGTATCGTTCCAGCCCGCCAGTTTTTCCAGGTCGAGCGCGACACCCAGGCCAAACTGCTGGGACCAACGCGCAGTCTTGTCATCGTTGTAGCCGCCGTGGAGGTTGGCACCCATCTCACCGACGAAATCGGCCTTGATGTCGATACCCTGCTCGATCAGCTTGGTCCGTTCACCGCCCCAGTCGCCCGTCATCCACTGCGAATCGGCGCTGAACGCGTCGGCAGCGTGTGCGCTACCGGCCAGCATCATCGCCGCAACGGCTGACAACTGGCAGATAAGCTGGGCATTGTTCTTCTTCTTCATCCCTACATCCTCGTCTTTATTGTTATTAACTGTTTTTATCTAACGCGGTTTACAACGATTGCGACGGATGTCCCCACCCGTCGCATACTCCTTCCTGTGGGAGCGGGCTTGCTCCCGCCACACTTGTTCATCACCGGCCTTTGAACTGCGCCACGTTGGCAGGTCGGTCTTCGGCCTGCGGCTGCGCAGCCACGCCCAGGCGTTCGCCGGACTTGGCGTCGAACAGCAGCACTTTCGCTGGGTCGAATTGCAACGTCAGGGTCTCTCCCGGCTGCGGCGCCACGTCTGGCGCCAGGCGGCAGCAGACCTTGGTGTCGTTGAGATTGACGAACACCAGGGTGTCTGGCCCGGTGGGTTCGGTGACCTGCACTTCGGCGCGAATGGTTGGCATGCCGTTCGGCTCGTTGCCGGCCAGCACGATCTGCTCCGGGCGCAAGCCAAGGATCACTTCGCGATCTTCCAGGCCGGCGTCCTGCATGCCCAGCGGCAACTCGCAACGGGCCTGTCCGCTGTCGAGCAAGGCCAGCAGGCGGCCGTCCTTGCGTTGCAGGCGCAGCGGGATGAAGTTCATTGGCGGCGAACCGATGAAGCTCGCCACGAACAGGTTCGCCGGGTTGTTGTAGATGTCCTTCGGCGTGCCGAACTGTTGGATGATCCCGTCCTTCATCACCGCCACTTTGTCGCCCAGGGTCATGGCTTCGATCTGGTCGTGGGTGACGTAGACCGTGGTGGTCTTCAGTCGCTGGTGCATCAGTTTCATTTCGGTGCGCATCTCGACCCGCAGCTTGGCGTCGAGGTTGGACAACGGTTCGTCGAACAGGTAGATCTTAGGCCGCCGCGCCAGGGCCCGGCCCATCGCAACGCGCTGTTGCTGGCCACCGGAGAGCTGGCCAGGCTTGCGGTTTAGCAGGTGCTCGATCTGCAACAGCTTGGCGACCCGCGCCACTTCTTCGTTGATGTCCGCCTGTTTCATCTTGCGAATCTTCAGGCCGAACTCGATGTTCTCGCGCACGCTCATGGTCGGGTACAGCGCGTAGGACTGGAACACCATGGCGATGTCGCGATCCTTCGGGCTCATGCCGCTGACATCCTGATCGCCGATCATGATCGCGCCGCCGGTGATGGTCTCGAGGCCGGCGATGCAATTCATCAGGGTCGATTTGCCGCAGCCCGAAGGACCGACCAGGATCAGGAATTCGCCTTCTTTGATCGACAGCTGGATGTCTTTCAAGGTGTCGGGCAGGCCCGCGCCGTAGGTCTTGTTTACATTGCGAAGTTCAAGCGTAGCCATGATTACCCCTTGACCGCGCCAGCCGTGAGGCCGCGCACGAAATACTTGCCTGCGATCACATAGACCAGCAGGGTCGGCAGCCCGGCGATCATCGCCGCCGCCATGTCCACGTTATATTCCTTGGCCCCGGTGCTGGTGTTGACCAGGTTGTTCAGCGCCACCGTGATGGGCTGGGAGTCACCGCTGGAGAACACCACGCCGAACAGGAAGTCATTCCAGATCTGCGTGAACTGCCAGATAAGGCAGACCATGATGATCGGCGTCGACATCGGCAGGATGATCCGCCGGAATATCGTGAAGAACCCGGCGCCATCGAGGCGCGCCGCCTTCACCAGCGCGTCGGGAATACTCACGTAGTAGTTACGGAAGAACAGCGTGGTGAACGCCAGGCCGTAGACGACGTGGACAAACACCAGGCCAGTGGTGGTGCTTGCCAGGCCCATCTTGCCGAGGGTGAACGAGGCCGGCAGCAGCACGGTCTGGAACGGCAGGAAGCAACCGAACAGCAGCAGGCCGAAGAACAACTGCGAGCCACGGAAGCGCCACATCGACAGCACATAACCGTTCAGTGCACCGATGGCCGTGGAAATCAGTACGGCCGGCACGGTGATCTTGATCGAGTTCCAGAAGTAACCGTTGACCGTCGCCCAGGCCTTGACCCAGCCGATGCCGCTGACCACGGTCGGCCAGCTCAACAGGTTGCCGGTGCTGATGTCTTCCGGCGTCTTGAAGCTGGTCAACAGCATGACCACCAACGGCACCAGGTAAAGCAGTACCGCAACAATCAGCACCGCATAGATCGCGATGCGGCTGATGGAAGGTTTCGCAGCGAGACTAGTCATGACGCTTGGCCCTCAGCTCGGAATACAAGTAAGGCACGATGATCGCGAGGATCGCACCGAGCATCAGGATTGCACTGGCCGAGCCCATGCCCATCTGACCGCGACTGAAGGTGAACGAATACATGAACATGGCAGGCAGGTCGGAGGAGTAGCCCGGACCACCGGCCGTCATGGCCGCCACCAAGTCGAAGCTCTTGATCGCAATGTGCGCCAGGATCATCACGGCGCTGAAGAACACTGGGCGCAGGCTCGGCAGTACGACTTTCCAGTAGATGCGCGGCATGCTCGCGCCATCGATCTGCGCGGCGCGGATGATCGACTGGTCCACGCCTCGCAGGCCGGCCAGGAACATCGCCATGATGAAGCCCGAGGCCTGCCAAACGGCAGCGATCACCAGGCAATACACCACGCGATCGGGGTCGATCAGCCAGTCCAGGCGGAAGCCTTCCCAACCCCAGTCACGCAACAATTTGTCCAGGCCCATGCCCGGGTTGAGCAGCCACTTCCAAGCGGTACCGGTGACGATCATCGAGAGCGCCATTGGGTACAGGTAAATGGTGCGGATGAAACCTTCGCGGCGAATACGTTGGTCGAGAAACACCGCCAGCAGCACGCCGATGACCAGGGTGATGCCGATGAACATCCCGCCGAACACCGCGAGGTTCTTGCTGGCCACCCACCAGCGGTCGTTGTCCCACAGCCGCGCATACTGAGCCAGGCCCGCCCATTTATAGGTAGGCAGGAAAGTCGACGTCGTGAACGACAGGACGAACGTCCACAGGATGTAGCCATAAAAGCCCACCAGGACGATGAACATGCTCGGCGCCAGCACCAGTTTTGGTAGCCAGCGCTGCAATGCATCGAAAGGCGAGGCCTTGCTGAACACAGCAACAGAACTCATGGGGAAATCCAGTACCAGGAAAAACTACAAGTTTGTTCCTTGTGGGAGCGAGCCTGCTCGCGATGGCGTCGTATCAGCTCATGCACTGCTGCCTGACACTATGCTTTCGCGAGCAGGCTCGCTTCCACAGGGGTTAGCGGTTACTTCGCAGACTGAACCGCTGCGCCAAGTTTCTTGGCGGCGTCGGCCGGATCGGCTTTCGGGTCGTTGATGTAGTTGGTCACGACGTCAAAGAACGCGCCTTGCACGGCCAGCGTGGTCGCCATGTTGTGCGCCATGCTCGGTTGCAGGCCGCCATTCTTGGCGTCCGCCAGGAAGTCCTTGGCGGCGGTCTGGGCGCAGGAATCGAAACCGTACTTGCCCATGTCGGCCAGCATGTCGTTGCGCACCGGGATCGAACCCTTGTTGATGCTGAAGACTTTCTGGAAGTTCTCACCCAGCACGACCTTGGCGATGTCCTGCTGGCCCGCCGCAGTGCCTGCATCCTTCTGCTTGAACACCGCCAGGGAGTCGATGTTGTAGGTGAAGGCCTTCTCGGTACCCGGGAACGCTACGCACTCGTAGTCCTTGCCGGCGACTTTCTTCGCGGCAGTCCACTCGCTCTTGGCCCAGTCACCCATGATCTGCATGCCGGCCTTGCCATTGATGACCTTGGCCGCTTCCAGGTTCCAGTCCTGGCCCTTGCCATCGGCGTCCATGTAGGTCGCGACTTTCTTCAGCTCGGTCAGCGCCTTGACCATTTCCGGGCCGGTCAACGCTTTGTTGTCCAGGTCGACCAGTGCTTTCTTGTAGCCATCAGCGCCCATGACCGAGAGCACCACCGCTTCGAACACGGTGCTGTCCTGCCAAGGCTGGCCACCGTGGGCCAGGGGGATGAAGCCCGCGGCCTTGAGCTTGTCGCCGGCGGCGTAGAATTCTTCGAGGGTGGTTGGATTCTTGGTGATACCGGCTTTCTTGAAGACTTCCGGGTTGATCCACAGCCAGTTGACGCGGTGGATGTTCACCGGCACGGCGACGTAGTCACCTTCGTACTTCACGGTATCGGAGACTTTCTTGTCGAGCAGGCTGTCCCACTTTTCTGCCTTGGAAACGTCCTTGAGGACGTCGGTGTCGAGCAGGCCGGTGGTCGCCCATTCCTGGATGTCCGGGCCTTTGATCTGGGCAACGCCCGGTGGGTTGCCGGCCACGGCGCGGCTCTTGAGCACGGTCATGGCGGTAGAACCGCCACCGCCAGCGACGGCGCCGTCCTTCCAGGTAAAACCGTCTTTTTCTACTTGAGCCTTGAGCACATCGACCGCGGCTTTTTCACCGCCCGACGTCCACCAGTGGACGACTTCCACGGAACCTTTCGATTCGGCGGCCAGGGCGCTGACAGGGAATGCTGCGACGGGAAGCAAGGAAGCAAGAGAAATGACAGTAGCGAGGCGAGAAATCGCATTCATCTAGAAGTACCTTTCTTGTTGTTATGCATGCAAGTCTGGTGCTTGCGCTGCATGGATTCTAATCAGGG
This sequence comes from Pseudomonas sp. R4-84, assembly GCF_054130985.1. Lineage (NCBI taxonomy): Bacteria > Pseudomonadati > Pseudomonadota > Gammaproteobacteria > Pseudomonadales > Pseudomonadaceae > Pseudomonas > Pseudomonas sp. R4-84. The sequence continues at coordinate 1,323,974 of NZ_CP096390.1, read as the reverse complement.
GTTATCCCTTCGCAGGTAACGAAGGGACGTGGATATGTCACGACATGGTTACACAGGTGCAGGATCGGACAACCGCGCCAAGGCTGACGCCATGCTCGGGGCCAACGGCAGACGAGGGATCAACACCGCTTGCCAGGCATGATAAAGGTCCGGCTTGCCCGGCCAGATGTCGGCGCTGGGGCGGTTCTGCGGGTCGAGCTCGTGATGCCAGCTGCCGTTGCAGCGATCGATGAAATGTTTGTCACAAAATTCCCAGAAGCGCCGGTACCACGCTTCGTATCGAGCCTCGTCGGTACGTTTGAGCAAGGCACTGGCCGCCGCTGCCGCTTCGGCATGCACCCAGTGCAGGCGATGGCGAACCACGGCGCGATTGTCCCAGTCCAGCGTGTAAACGATGCCCGGGGCACCGTCGACGTTCCAGCCATGGCGGCAGTTCTGGTCGAACAGTTTCTGAGCGTCCTGGGCCAGCCAGCCCGGCGTCAGCATGCCGATCTGCACGCGTGCGGCCTCGAGGTGCAACAACAGCCGCGCCCATTCGAAACCATGGCCAGGGGTGGTGCCGTAGGGACGAAACCCATCGGCCGGGTTGTCGTGGTTGTACTCGCGCAGCGGCTGCCAGTCGCGGTCGAAATGCTCGACGACCATGTAGTCGTTGGCGGCCGCGTGACCATGGATCACCCGCTCGACGATACGCAACGCGCGAGCCAGCCAGCGCGGATCGTCCGTGGCATCGGCGAGGGCGAGGAAGGCTTCGGTGCCGTGCATGTTGCTGTTGGCGCCGCGATAGGCCTCTTCTTCTGACCAGTCGCGGTTGAAGGATTCACGCAGGGCACCCTCTTCCTCGCACCAGAAATGTTCGTCGATGACCCGCACCGCCTCCTTGAGCAGAGCCTCGGCGTCAGGGCGCTGGGCCACGACCGCAGAGCTGGCTGCCAGGGCAACGAAAGCATGCAGATAAGCGGCTTTTCCAGCCTCGTTTTCAGCCGGATCGGTCTTGGCGAACCAACCGCCATGCTCGGCATCGCGCAGCGGCCCCATGAGCGCCTGTACGCCATGGTCAACCAGCTCGGCGAACCCCGGCAGGCCTTGGATGTGGGCCATGGCGAAGCTGTGGGTCATGCGCGCGGTATTCATGGTTTCGGCCCGGGCATCGGCCGGCAGGCGGCCCAATTCGTCCAGGTTGCCAAAGCCGTCCGGCAGCTTCGAGGCCTTGGCGAACGTCAGCAGACGCAAGCCTTCTGCGGCAAGCCATTGCTGGTGGACGGGCGCATTCAGCCAACTGCTGAACGCCGGTTGGAAGGTGTCCATCGAGATACCTTTTTTGTTGTTTTGACGCAGGGAGTCTAAACAAGGGAGGGTTGACGGCAGGTAACGAAAGGGGCGAGTTATGTCACCGAGTTGTGACATTGGCATGGATATGTGTTGAAGCGATGGGCGCCTTCGTCGGAACGCCGCCCGGAGCAGGCTCGCTCCCACATTGGACCTCATTGACGCGCATATCCTGTTTGACGCAGATCCCCTGTGGTAGCGAGCCTGCTCGCGACGGACGATAACGCGGTCTAATCAATCCACGCTGCGAGGCAACTGCAACGTCACCCGCAACCCACCCTCGCGCAGGTTCTGCAAACTCACCTCACCGCCATGGCTGTGGGCAATGTTGCGTGCGATACCCAGCCCCAGGCCGTACCCCTGCTGCTGCCCGGCCAGGCGAAAGTGCGGCTCGAAGACTTGTTCGAGGCGTTGCTCCGGTACGCCCGGGCCTTCGTCATCGACATGCAGGATGAACGCCGACTCATCATCATCGATGTGCAAATGGGCTCTCTGGCCGTATTTCAAGGCGTTGTCGATCAGGTTGCCGATGCACCGCTTGAGGGCCAGCGGCTTGCCGGGATACGGCGCCAGCGCCCGGCCATCCTGGGTCACTCGGCCGTTGCCGTTGGGCGCCAGATAAGGCTCTACCAGGCAATCCAGCACATGGTTGAGGTCCACCGGCTCGATGTTTTCGTGGATGTCGGTGTCCTTCACACATTGCAGCGCCCCCTTGACCAACAGCTCCAGCTCATCCAGGTCTCGGCCGAACTTGGCTTGCAGGTTTTCATCCTCCAGCAGCTCGACCCGCAACCGCAGCCGGGTAATCGGCGTGCGCAGATCGTGGGAGATGGCGCTGAACAACTGGCTGCGCTCGGTCAAATAGCGGCTGATGCGCTCGCGCATGGCATTGAAAGCCCGGCCCACCTCCACCACTTCGCTGCCGCCACCCTCGGCCACCGGTTCCACTTCGGCACCGAGGGACATGTCCCGCGCCGCTCGGGCCAGGCGTTTCAATGGTCGGCTCTGCCAATGCACCAACAAGCCGATGAACAACAGCAACAGGCTGCTGGTGAGCACGATGAAGCCCACCTGCTGCTTGGGCAGATCCTGCTCTTCGAGGCTGGTATAGGGTTCGGGCAGCAGCGAGGCGATGTAAAGCCATTCACCCGGCGCCATCTGGATTTGCGTGACCAGGACCGGCGGATTCACCGGCTCAAGCGTCAAGGCGTAATGGGCCCATGATCGCGGCAGCTCGTCGAGCTTGAGCCCGCCGTTGAAAATCCGCAGGTCTTCAGGGCTGACGAATTTGACCGAGATGTCGGCGCTGCTGCCCAGGGAGCGCCGCAGCACGTCATCCACGGCCTGGAGCACCGCCAGCTTTCGCGGCGTCACGGGCAGCACGTCCATGCCCAGCGGCTTGTCGTTGAGGGTGACGACAAAGCGTGTGCCGCCCATGCTGCGCAACTGGTCCAGCACCAGGGGCCGGTACGCCACCGGCAGCGAGCGCAGATAACTGACAGTGGCGGTCATCGAATGGGCAAGGCTGCGCGCGCTGGTGACCAGGCCTTCAAGCTGGGTGGCGCGCAATTGGGAGACCCAGATCAGACTGGACAGCGTCTGGGCGAACAGCACCACCAGTAGCGTCAGCAGCAGCATCCGCCCCAGCAACGAGCGTGGCACGGGCACCCGGCGCACGACTTTCCTGATCGCTTCAGTGACCATTGCTGGCAACCACACTGGCCGCCAGTTGATAACCACTGCCGCGCACCGTGCGGATCAACCGCGGCGGCTTTTCCGTGTCGCGCAGGCGCTGGCGCAGGCGACTGACCGCCATGTCGACGATTCGGTCCAAGGGCATCAGTTCGCGCCCACGCGTAGCGTTGCCGATGGTGTCACGGTCGAGGATCTCCTGAGGGTGGTCGAGGAACAACTTGAGCAGGGCAAAATCAGCGCCGGAGAGAATCACCTCTTCACCGTCGGCGTGGAACAGCCGATGGCTGACCATGTCCAGCCGCCACTCGTCAAAGGCCAGCACGTCGCCGCCCGTCCGCTCCTGGCCGAACTGCGCCCGGCGCAGCAGCGCCTTGATGCGCGCCTGCAATTCACGCGGGCTGAACGGCTTGCCCAGGTAATCATCGGCACCCAATTCCAGGCCAATGACCCGGTCGGCTTCGTCGGAGCTGGCGGTGAGCATGATGATCGGCACATGGGCCTGGCGTGGATGTTCGCGAACCCAGCGGCACAGGCTGAAACCGTCCTCATCGGGCAGCATCACATCGAGGATCACCAGGTCGCTTGGCGCCTCGTTCAAGGCCTGGCGAAACCCGGCGCCATCAGGCGTGGTGCGCACCTGGAAACCCGCACGGCTGAGGTAAGTGTCCAGCAGTTCGCGAATCTCCTGGTCATCGTCGACCAACAAAATCGATTTGTTCACTGCACTCACGGGGCCTCGTCCTTGTTGTGTGGATTGGGGGCGATTATGCCTGATGGCCGGGTTTTACAAACACTCCAGAGCCCCTTGTGGGAGCGAGCTTGCTCGCGATAGCGGTGTATCAGTCAATCTCAATGGCGACTGACACTCCATCATCGCGAGCAAGCTCGCTCCCACAGGGGCGAGTTTCCAATTTCAAATCGTGGAGGATTGCTCCAACGCCACGCCCGCGCCCATCAGGCCGGAGTATGGCGCCGTCACCAGCCAGACCGGAATACCCTTGAAATAATCGCTCATGCAGCCCTTGTCGGCGAAGGATTTGGCGAAACCGCTTTCGACGAAGAAATCGGCAAACCGCGGGACCACGCCGCCAACGATGTACACGCCGCCACGCCCGCCCACCGTGAGTACGTTGTTGCCGGCCACGCGGCCCAGCCACCGGCAGAACTGCTCGAGCACTTCCAGGGCGATAGGGTCGCCGGCCAGCCCGGCGGCGGTGATCGACTCGGGGGTATCGAGCACCGGGTCATGACCGTCCACCGCGCAAATCGCCCGGTAGACACGGGGCAGGCCGCTGCCGCTCAGGGCGGTTTCGGCGCTGACGTGGCCGATCTCGTTGTAGATGTGCTGCCAGAGCTGGGTCTCGCGCGGACTGCTCATCGGCAGGTCGACATGGCCGCCCTCCCCTGGCAACGCCGCAAAACGGCCCTCGCCCAAGTCCAGCAGCGTACCGACGCCCAGCCCGGTGCCCGGGCCGATCACCACCGCCGGGCGCATCGGCTCCGGCGTGCCCTGGCAGACAACCCGGTACTCATCCGGACGCAAGCAGGTCATGCCCAGGGCCATGGCGGAGAAGTCGTTGACCAGCAACAGTTTCTCCACCTGCAACCTCTGGCAGAACGCCAGGTTGCTCAGGCGCCAGTGATTGTTGGTAAAACGAAACTCATCGCCGCTCACGGGGCCGGCCACCGACAGGCACACCGAACCGATGGCGCCCGGTTTCATTCCCATGCCATTCAAGTAAACCTCGATGGCATCTTCCGGGCAGGCGTAATCCGCTGTCGCCAGCACCTGGATATTCTCCAGGTTGTGGTTCTTCCACAGGGCGAAACGCGCGTTGGTCCCACCGATGTCACCGACCAAAGCCAGTTTCAATTAAGCGTCTCCAGGGCAGAAGTGAAGGCGCTGGCGCCCTGCTCTGCCGAGCTGAAGGCCATGCGCATGAAACCGAACAGCTCGCGACCAGTGCCGATGTTGTTGCCCAACAGGCCCTTGGCCGGTTCGCGCGCGGCGAATTCCTCGGCGTCGACCTTCAACTCCAAGGTGCCTTTGACGCCATCGACGCGGATGATATCGCCCTCCTGCACCCGCGCCAACGCGCCGCCGACATAAGCTTCAGGGCTGACATGAATGGCCGCCGGGATTTTCCCGGATGCCCCGGACATGCGTCCATCAGTGACCAGCGCCACCTTGAAGCCACGGTCCTGCAGCACGCCGAGGAACGGCGTCATCTTGTGCAGCTCCGGCATGCCGTTGGAGCGCGGGCCCTGGAAGCGCATCACCGCGACAAAATCCTTCTCCAGCAGACCCGCCTTGAACGCATCCGCCAGGTCCTGCTGATCCTGGAAGACCATGGCCGGCGCTTCGACGATCTGGTTTTCCAAGGCCACGGCCGAAACCTTCATGACCCCACGCCCGAGATTGCCTTCCATCACCCGCAACCCGCCTTCTGAGGAGAAAGCACGGGCCACCGGACGCAGGATGGTTTCGTCGAGGCTTTCGGTCGGGCCGTCGCGCCAGACCAGCTCGCCATCCTCCAGGAACGGCTCCTGGGTGTAGCGACTCAGGCCATGGCCGAGCACGGTGTTGACGTTTTCGTGGAGCAGGCCTGCTTCCAGCAATTCGCGGATCAGGAAGGACATACCGCCCGCCGCCTGGAAGTGGTTGATATCGGCCTTGCCGTTCGGGTAGACGTGGCTGAGGGTCGGCACCACTTCGGAGAGGTCGGCCATGTCCTGCCAGGTCAGCTGGATGCCCGCCGCCATGGCGATGGCCGGCATGTGCAGGGTGTGGTTGGTGGAACCGCCGGTGGCGTGCAGTGCAACGATGGAGTTGACCAGTGAGCGTTCGTCGACGATTTCGCCGATGGGCATGAAGTTGCCGCTCTGCTTGGTCAGGCGCGTCACCTGGAACGCGGCCTCACGGGTCAACGCATCGCGCAGCGGCGTGTTCGGGTTGACGAACGAAGCGCCCGGCAAATGCAGGCCCATCACTTCCATCAGCAACTGATTGGTGTTGGCGGTGCCGTAGAACGTGCAGGTGCCCGGGCTGTGGTAGGACTTCATTTCCGATTCCAGCAGCTCTTCGCGGCTGGCCTTGCCCTCGGCGTAGCGCTGGCGTACGTCGGCTTTTTCCTTGTTGGAAATGCCCGAGACCATCGGCCCGCCGGGCACGAAGATCGTCGGCAGATGACCGAAGCGCAGCGCGCCCATCATCAGGCCAGGGACGATTTTGTCGCAGATGCCGAGCATCAGCGCGCCGTCGAACATGTTGTGGGACAACGCCACCGCCGTGGACAGTGCGATCACTTCACGGCTCGGCAAGCTCAGTTCCATCCCCGCCTCACCCTGGGTCACGCCGTCGCACATGGCGGGCGTGCCGCCGGCGAACTGGCCAACCGAGCCGATCTCGCGCAGGGCTTTCTTGATTTGTTCTGGAAATGTTTCGTAGGGCTGGTGGGCCGAGAGCATGTCGTTGTAGGACGACACGATGGCGATGTTGGCGGCGTTCATCATCCGCAGGTGGTGCTTGTCTTCAGTGCCGCAACCGGCCACGCCATGGGCGAAGTTGGCGCACTGCAGCTTGCCGCGCATCGGCCCGTCGCTGGCTGCACCGCGGATCAGTGCAAGGTAAGCCTCGCGCGTAGCGCGACTGCGGGCGATAAGCCGTTCGGTGACCTCAAGTACGCGGGGATGCATGTGTAGAACTCCAGGCTAGCGGGTGTGGCGACCTGATTGTCTATGCTGGTTAAAAGCCCGTTGCACACCCGGTGAAAGACAAGGCGACAAACGGTTTTTGACCAATCGGACCAGTTGATTCAGGTCACTCGTTGTAGATAAAACAAAATATTGCCACTAAAAAGGCTTGTTTTCTATTTTTATGCGAATAATCTTGTAATTCCAACAACAAATCGATGGCGGCGCAGTTAATGACTCTTCGAATCGCAATCAATGGTTTTGGCCGCATCGGCCGCAACGTCCTCCGCGCACTGTATACCCAAGGCTATCGTCGCGACCTGCAGATCGTCGCCATCAACGACCTGGGCGACAGTGCGATCAACGCTCATCTGCTCAAGTTCGACACCGTGCATGGCACTTTCGATGCCGACGTGCAGCACGATCACGAAAGCCTGACGGTCAATGGCGACCGCATTTCGGTCAGTGCCATCCGCAACCCAGCCGAGCTGCCCTGGGCCGCCGAAAAGATCGATGTGGTGTTTGAATGCACCGGTCTGTTTACCGACCGCGCCAAGGCTGCCGCCCACATCAGTGCCGGCGCTCGCAAAGTGATTATCTCGGCCCCGGCCAAGGGCGCCGATGCCACTGTGGTGTACGGCGTCAACCATGACATCTTGCGCCAGTCCCACCAGATCATTTCCAACGCGTCGTGCACCACCAACTGTTTGGCCCCGGTGGCCCAGGTGCTGCACCGCGAGCTCGGCATCGAAAGCGGCCTGATGACCACCATCCATGCCTACACCAACGACCAGAACCTGACCGACGTCTATCACAGCGACCCGTACCGCGCCCGCTCGGCCACCCAGAACATGATCCCGAGCAAGACCGGCGCCGCCGAAGCCGTGGGCCTGGTGCTGCCGGAACTGGCGGGCAAGTTGACCGGCATGGCCGTGCGCGTGCCGGTGATCAACGTCTCCCTGGTGGACCTCACCGTGCAACTCAAGCGCGAAGCGTCGGCCGATGAAGTCAACGCACTGCTCAAGCAGGCCAGCCAGCACTCCAAGATCCTCGGCTACAACACCCTGCCGTTGGTCTCCAGCGATTTCAACCACAACCCGTTGTCGTCGATCTTCGATGCCAACCACACCAAAGCCAGCGGCAAGCTGCTCAAGGTGCTGGCCTGGTATGACAACGAATGGGGCTTCTCCAACCGCATGCTGGATAACTGCCTGGCGTTGTGTAACGCGGAGTAACTGCCCAGCAGCAGGAAGCTTTTCTGTGAGAGCGAGCTTGCTCGCGATAGCGTCCGGTCAGCCTGGATCATAGGGTGATTGGACCACCGCTATCGCTGGCGAACTCACTCCCACAGGGTTTCAACACTCATGAAATGAAGGCTTGACCATCGACGCAGATGATAAGCATTATCATCTACTCGAACCGGATCGGGCCCTATCGTGAGTCAATCGCGTTTTCACCACATTTTTCTCGCCCAGCGTACCCCGCTGCTGCGCACCCTCGAGCGGATGGTCAACAACCCGAGCACCGCCGAAGACTTGCTGCAGGAAACCTACCTGCGTGTCACCCGCGCCTTGAGCGAACGCACCGTCGATCATCTCGAACCCTTTGTTTTCCAGACCGCCCGCAATCTGGCGCTGGATCATCTGCGCGCGCGGCGGATCCAGTCGCGGGCCCTGGTCGACGACGTGCCGCTGGACATCGTGAACAACGTCGTCGCCCCTCAAAGCAGCGCCGAAGATGCCGCCCACGCCGCGCAAATGCTCGAACGCCTCAACGTCAGCCTGCAATCCCTCAGCCCCCGTCAACAGCGGATCTTCATTCTCAGCCGGCTGCATGGCCACAGCTACCAGGACATCGCGCAACGATTAGGCGTGTCCCTGAGCACGGTGCAAAAAGAACTGAAACTGATCATGGCCATCTGCGTGGGCGTGGCCGAACGCAACCCGTGAATACAAGCGGCAAGCCACAAGCTTCGAGCCGCAAGCGGGATATGGGCTTGCCAGCTACCGCTTGCGGCTTGTAGCGTGTGCTTGCCGCCAATAATGAGAATCCACCGTGACGGACAACCATCGCCCACCTGAAGCCGCCGAGGCGCAGGACACCGCCCACGCCATGGATCAGGCGCTGGACTGGTTGATCCTGCTCGACAGCCCCAGCGAGGAGCAGCGCCGACACTTCCAGGCCTGGCTGGCGGCCGATCCACGCCATGGCGAAGCGTTCGCCAGGGCCCAGGCGATCTGGAACGGCCCGCAGATAATCGAAAGCGCCCGGCAACTGAGGGACCGGCCAAAGATCACCACGCTGTCGCGCCTGCGCGCCCATTGGAAACCCCTGGCCACCGCCGCCGTGCTGTTGCTGGGACTGTTCAATTTCAGCGACCTGCCCCTGCGCTTCCAGGCCGACCACCTGACCGTGGTCGGTGAACGCCAGCGCCTGCAGTTGGAAGACGGCTCCAAGGTGCTGCTCAATACCGATTCGGCCTTCTCCAGTTCATTCGACAACCAACGGCAAGTGGCCCGGCTCTACAAGGGCGAAGCTTTCTTCGAGGTGCCAGCCAACCGTCATCTGCCGTTGGAGCTGGACGCAGGCCCGGTCACCGCCAGCGTCAGCGACACCTCGTTCGCCGTGCGCTACGTGGATGGCGTCGCGCAAGTCCAGGTGCAGCGCGGCGACGTCGACCTGCGGGCCACCCGCTACGACACCCACGTGCGGCTGTCGGCTGGCGAAAGCATCCGCATCGGCCCCAATGGCTTCGACCGCCCGGCACGGCTCGATGCCGGCACCGACCTTGCCTGGGTGCAGGGCCGACTGGTGTTCGAGAACCGTCCGCTGAGCCAGGTCTTGGCGGAGTTGCGACGCTACTACCCAGGCTGGATCATCAACACCAACGAACGGCTGGCCAACGTCGCGGTGACGGGCAACTACCGCCTCGACCAGCCCCTGGACGTGGTCCGCTCCCTGGCCCAGATCACCTCCGCGCGCCTGCAGGAATTCCCGGCGCTGGTGATTTTGAACTAAATGAGAATTATTTTTACTCGATAGCCTCCGCTGGTTCGTCTCGTTATAGCCAATGCAATTGATTCGCATCTCCACGATGCCGATCTGCACCTATAACAGATGCGACACGGAGCGCTATCGATGTCCTCTCGCCTTACTTGCCGGTTACTCGTCCCTTCCCGCGCACTTTCATTGCTGACCGCCGCCATCCTGATGGCCGGTGCCGCGCCGGCCGCCCTTGCCGCCGCTGGCCAACCGCCCGCGCACAACATGGGCGACTACAGCTTCAACATCGCCCGGCAGCCCTTGGTCTCCGCGCTCAACGCGTTCACTGCCGTCACAGGCTGGCAGGTGGGGCTGCCGGCTGAACTGGCCGAAGGCATCGCCTCGCCGGGCGTCAACGGCTCGCTGTCGCCGGAGAAAGCCTTGGAGCACCTGTTGGTGGGGACCGACTTGCGCTACCGCAAACTGGGCAGCAACAACATCGTTCTGGAAAAACGCAGCGCGGGCAACGTGCTGGACTTGCAGCAGGTGACCATCAGCGCCACCCGTCAAGAACAGGACATCACCCGCGTACCGAGCACCGTTTCAGTTCATGATCGCCAGCAACTGGACCGTAACAACGTAAACACCATCAAGGACTTGGTGCGCTACGAGCCCGGCGTATCGGTGGGCGGCGCGGGCGAGCGCGGCGGCATCAGCGGCTACAACATCCGCGGCATCGACGGCAACCGCATCCTGACCCAGGTCGACGGCGTGGAAGTGCCCGGCGGTTTCTTCAACGGCCCCTACGCCAAGACCCAGCGCAACTATGTCGACCCGGAGATCATCAAGCGCGTGGAGATCCTGCGCGGACCGGCCTCGGTGCTGTACGGCAGCAACGCCATTGGTGGCGTCGTGAGTTATTTCACCCTCGATGCGGATGACATCATCAAGCCGGGCAAGGATGTTGGCGCGCGCCTGAAGACTGGCTACAGCTCCGTCGACGAGAGCTGGCTCAAGTCCGCCACCGTCGCCGGTCGCAGCGGGCCCTTCGACGGCCTGCTGCACTACAGCCAGCGCGACGGCCATGAAACCGAATCCTACGGCAGCAACAATGGCACCGGCCTGGACCGCACCGCGGCCAACCCGCAGGACGTGCGCGCCAACAACGTGCTGGCCAAGCTCGGCTGGAACTACAACGATGACGCACGCCTGAGCCTGGTCTACGAGAAGTACAAGGACGACCGTGACACCGATCTGAAAAGCGCCTACGGCGGTCCTTACGCCAACGGCCAACCGGCCATTCCCGCCTCCATCCTGCCGGGCGGCATGTACCAGTGGCGCACCGGCAACGACACCATCACCCGCGAACGTTTCGGCCTGGAGCACAGCTTCGCGCTCGACAGCCTGCTGGCCGATAACATCAAGTGGAGCCTGAACCACCAGGTCGCCAAGACCGACCAGAGCACCGCCGAATTCTACTTCCCGATCACCCGTAGGGTCCTTCGCACGCGAGAGACCCTGTATGAAGAAAAACAGTGGGTGCTTGATGCGCAAGTCGACAAGTCATTCAGCATTGCCGACACCGATCACACGCTGACCTACGGCACCACGCTCAAACAGCAGAAAGTCACCGGTTCGCGCAGCGGCAATGGCGTGTGCCTGGCGGTCGGCGTGGGCTGCGCCGCCGTCGGCGCCATCAGCACGCGGGACGTACTGGCAAAAGCCAGTGACTTCCCGGACCCGACCATCAACACCTACAGCCTGTTCGCCCAGGACCAGATCAGCTGGGAAAAATGGACCTTCACACCGGCGCTGCGTTACGACTACACCCAGCTCAAGCCACACCTGACCGAAGAATTCCTCAGCACCGTTGACCCTACCGCCGGCGGTAAAGTCAGTGATGAGAACAAGACCTGGCACCGCGTCTCGCCCAAGTTCGGGCTGACTTACGCCCTGACCGACCAATACACCTGGTTTGGCCAATACGCCGAGGGTTTCCGCACCCCGACCGCCAAGGCTCTGTACGGGCGCTTCGATAACCCGGACGCGGGCTACAGCGTGGAACCCAATCCCGACCTGGAGCCGGAAAAAAGCAAGAGCTACGAAACCGGCCTGCGCGGTCGTTTCGACTCCGGTTCGTTCGACGTGGCGGTGTTCTACAACAAGTACCGCGATTTCATCAACGAGGACGCCATCACCCCTGGCGCGGACCAGTTGACCTTCCAGAGCAACAACATCAAGCACGCTACCATCAAGGGCATCGAGGCCAAGGGGCGCCTGGACCTGGACGTGTTCGGCGCGCCACGGGGCCTCTATACCCAAGGTTCGGTGGCTTACCTCCAAGGCCGCAACGACGACACCGGCGAACCGCTCAACAGCATCAACCCGATGACCGGCGTATTCGGCCTGGGCTATGACCAGGAGCAGTTCGGCACTTTGCTTAGCTGGACCCTGGTGAAGAAGAAAAACCGCGTCGACGACAGCAACTTCAACTCTCCTGACGGCGTCAGCAGCCAGTTCAAGACGCCGGGCTTCGGCATCCTCGACCTGAGCGGGTACTACAAGGTCACCGACGACGTCACCGTCAGCGGCGGCCTCTACAACCTCACCGACAAGAAATACTGGCTGTGGGACGACGTGCGCGGCTACGACAGCGTCGGCGAAGCGGCAGTGCTGAGCCCGGCCAACCTCGACCGCCTGACCGCCCCTGGGCGCAACTTCGCGGTCAACCTGATCTGGGATATCTGATCCGATTCTTCACGCAAGACAGTTACCTGTGGCGAGGGAGCAGGCTCGCGCTGGGACGGTCCGACGCTTCGGGCGAAGCGCCCCCGGATCTAACGCTCGCTGCGCAACCGAGCGGGAGCAAGCTCCCTCGCCACGATGTATTCCACTCGAAGGAATTGCTATGAGCACACAACGCACCCTTTCCCGCTCCCAACGCCTGAACCAGATCACCCACGAGCCCCACGGCAAGCTCGACGCGCTGGTCAAGGCTCACGCCCCATTCGAAACCCAGGCCAGCTACGCCCGCTTCGTCGTCGCCCAGTACCAATTCCAGTCGGAACTGGTGGCGCTGTACAACGACGCGCAACTGACCGCGCTGATTGCCGACCTGCCCGCGCGCTGCCGCGCCGAAGCGGCCAAGGCCGACCTGGTGGACCTGCACACCGAAGTGCCGCCGCCAGTGGCCGGCGCAGTGAAAAAACCAACCCAGGCCGAAGCCCTCGGCTGGCTGTTCGTGTCCGAGGGTTCCAAGCTTGGCGCCGCGTTCCTGATCAAGCGCGCCGTGGGGCTGGGGCTGAGCGAAACCTTTGGTGCCCGACACTTGGCAGAACCGGCGGGCGGGCGTGCCGAAGGCTGGAAAACCTTCACCCGGATCCTCGACGCGCTGCCCCTCACCGAACAGCAGGAAGCCGAGGCGGACAAAGGAGCGCTGGCGGCCTTCAACCGCTTTACCGTGTTGCTGGAGCAAGCCTACGCGACCGAGTTGGCCTGAAGCCTTCACAGTTTCCCTTGCGCGAGCGAGCCTGCTCGCGACGACACTGGCTCAGTCGCCACAGAAGTCGCCTGACCCACCGCCATCGCGAGCCGGCTCGTTCCCACAGGGAATGTGCATGAAAGAAGAACACTGATGAAACGCCCTTCCAGATTCACTCGCCTGCTCTTCGCCCTCCTCGCCTACACCAGCCTGGCCATCGGCCTGGTGGCCATCGTCGTGCCGGGCTTGCCCACCACCGAATTCATCCTGCTTGCCGCCTGGGCCGCGACCCGCAGTTCGCCGCGCCTGAGCGCTTGGCTGGAGGGCCATCGGTTGTTCGGGCCGATGCTGCGCAACTGGCGCAACGGCAAGGTTATCCCGCGCCGGGCCAAGATCGCTGCAACGGTCAGCATGCTGTGCTGTGCAGGGTTTATGCTGCTGATGCTCGATCACCGCTGGCCGGTATACCTGGCACTCGCAGGCATGGGCCTGGGCAATCTCTGGATCTGGTCCAGACCGGAGAATCGTGGCGAGGGAGCTGGCTCCCGCTGGGCCGGTCCGACGCCTCGGGCGTAGCGGCCCCCGATGTTTGTTTGATCTATGCTCGCTCTCTGATTCAGGAGGGTTTCCAAATGTCAGACCTACTCACACCCATGCAAACCGCCATCGGCTTGCCCACGACACCCATCCCCTTCACCAGCGAAGGCGCCCTGCCCTCCGCCTTCGCCGTCACCGAGCTGGCCTGCGCGAGCATCGCCACGGCCGGTCAAGCGGTCGCCGAACTGATCCGCCAGCAAACCGGTCGCCTGCCGTCGATGGAAGTCGACCGGCGCCTGGCCTCATTCTGGTTTTCCACCTCCCTGCGGCCCATCGGCTGGGGCGTGCCGCCCCTGTGGGATCCGGTGGCGGGCGACTACGCCACCGCCGACGGCTGGATCCGCCTGCACACCAACGCGCCGCATCATCGCCAGGCGGCGCAAAAGGTGCTCGGCGCCTGCACCGACCGCGCCGACATGGCCAGCAGAGTGGTCCGGTGGAACAAGGCCGAACTGGAACAGGCCGTGATCGATGCCGGCGGTTGCGCCGCGCAGATGCGTTCATGGCTGGCATGGCAGGCTCATCCCCAGGGCATCGCTGTCAATGCCGAGCCCCTCGTTCATTTGGATAGCGGAGCGCAAGGCGCGCCTGGCCCCTGGCTCGGCTCCGTCGCCCAGCCCTTGGCGGGCCTCAAGGTGCTGGACCTGACCCGCGTGCTGGCCGGCCCGGTTGCCAGTCGCTTTCTCGCCGGGCTGGGGGCCGACGTGCTGCGCATCGACCCGCCGACCTGGAACGAACCCGGCGTGGTGCCTGAAGTCACCCTCGGCAAACGTTGCGCCCGCCTCGACTTGCGCCAGCCCACCGATCGAGCAGCGTTCGAGGCGCTGCTCCAGGAGGCGGACATCCTGTTGCACGGCTACCGCGCCGACGCGCTCGAACGCCTGGGCTACGGCGCTACACAACGTCGGCAGTTGGCGCCCGGCCTGATCGACGTCTGCCTCAACGCCTACGGCTGGAGCGGCCCCTGGCAACACCGTCGCGGCTTCGACAGCCTGGTGCAGATGAGCTGCGGTATCGCCGAGGCCGGCATGGCCTGGAAACACACGGACAAACCGACGCCTCTGCCGGTCCAGGCGCTGGACCACGGCACCGGTTACCTGATGGCCGCCAGCGCAATCGTGTTGCTGAATCGACGCTTGGCCAACGGCCGTGGGGGCTCGGCACGCTTGTCACTGGCGCGCACGGCGAAGCTGTTGATCGAGGGCGGCGCCGGCAGTGAGGTTGCATTGCGCCCCGAAGACGAGGCTGACCAGGGGTTGCTGGTGGAACAGACGCCCTGGGGTCCGGCGCATCGCTTGCTGGTACCGCTGAAAATGCCCGGCACGCCGCTGCAATGGAAGTTGCCGGCCGCTGACCTGGGCGCCCACCGCGCGCAATGGTGACGGTTCAATAGACCGCACCCGTCGCCCGGCATGTTTATCGATAACGGGAAAACTTATGGGGCAGGCGCGGTGTCTGCCGTTCTCCACGCCTTCGAAGGAGAGACGCTGATGGCCACGTTCCAACCCGGACACCTGCACATGGAGCGCCATGCGCTGAACAAGGACGATTTCAGCTACAACCTGTGCATCGATTACGAAATTGCCCAGGATCCCGACGAGGGAAAGGGCATGTCATTTCGCCTGCACGGCACGGTAGAAGACAAGAACGTAGACGAGACGTTTTTCCTGGCCAAGGACCAAGCCTTCGACTTCGCCCGCCACGCCACCCGCATTGCCCAACACTACGGCCTGCCCAAGAGCACGAACATCGGCTCGATGCACAAGTACTACGACGAAATGTTCGAAGACGTGCGCCACCAGTTGGATGTCAAGCCGGGGGATCCGATGAAACCTGAGCATTTGGAATAGAACGCTCGAAAGAACAACCCTATTCCCTGTGGGAGCGAGCTTGCTCCCACAGGGAATATCAGCGAGCTGAATATCTGCTTACATACACAAACCGCTTGGCTGGCAACCCGCCATGGCTGACCTATGCTGAAAACAGTACCCCCGGGTATTCGTTCAGAGGTCATCGCCATGAACATCAAAACAAGAAGACGCCTCGCCATCTTCGTCACCTGCACCGCCACGCTGGCGCTGTATGGCACCGCCGCTTATCGGGTCGAGCAGGCCAGGCAACTGCCCCGTGAATACGCCAGCTGCAACTTCGAACGCTGCATACCGCACAACGCAACCTTGAACGCGCTGCGCTGAGACGGTTTCAGTCGTCCTGCTGATCGGTCTTGAGCCGGTCTCGGAAGGCTTTGGGCGAGATACCGACGCGCCGACGGAACAGTCGGGTGAAGTTGGTCGGGTCGGAGAAGCCGAGCATCTCGGAGATCTCATAGATCGTCATGCCTGTATAGGTCAGCAGCCGCTTGGCTTCCAGCAACTGGCGCTCGTGCATGATCTGCAGTGCCGGCTGTCCCGCGAGTTCGCGACAGGTGCCATTGAGGTGCGACACCGAGATGCCCAGGCGATGGGCCAGGTCCTCGACCTTGACGTGCTGGCGATAGGTCTCTTCCACCAGTTGGATGAACCCGTTGAGGTATTCCCGGGCCCGCTGCGGGCGCTGGGTGGAGATACGCCGGTTCATCACCTGGCGGCTCACCCAGACCATGATCACGCTGACCAAGGCATGCATGAGCATTTCCCGGGCCGGTTGATGGCCCACGTACTCCGCCTGCATGGCACTGAACAAACTGTTGAGGTAATCAGCGTTCTCTCCGGCCGGATAGGCTTCCGCCTGGGCCAGGACATTGACCGAATGGCCTAGCTGGGCTTGCAGGTGCGTGACCAGCGGCGCCGCCAGGGTCACGACGTAACCCTGCACATCCTCCGAAAAACGGAAACCATGGACCGACAGCGGCGGCAGGATCTGCACGGCCGGCTCGTCGAGCCGCGTACGCTGGCCTTCGATTTCCAGTTCCGCTTGACCCTTGAACACAAAAAGCAGCTGGCACAGATCGGCATGTCGATGAGGTTTTATTTCCCATTGGTGCTCGCTACTGCGGCTGGAAATGGTTTCGCAGTGCAGTAGGTCCGGCGTGGGCCAATCCTGGCTCTCGCCGTAGAGCTTGAACACGGGAATCGAAGGCAGCTCAGTTTTCTTCATAACGAGGATCGGCCTTGGGTTACGGGCGGTAATCGCACCGATTGGCAGAATGTGCAGGTTTCAGCTCAGTTTTCCCCTTCAATTGACAGGTCCGCAAGCGAAAAATGCACGCCAGGATTACTAAAAATAAACGCCGACCCTGGTCGCGTGCCTCTTGCGAGCCATAACAACAATGAAAACCCTCAAGACCCAAGTCGCCATTATCGGCGCCGGCCCCTCTGGGCTGCTGCTCGGCCAGTTATTGCACAACGCAGGGATCGACACCGTGATCCTCGAGCGCCAGACTCCCGATTACGTCCTCGGCCGGATCCGCGCCGGTGTGCTCGAGCAGGGCATGGTCCAGCTGCTGCGCCAGGCCGGAGTTGGCCAACGCATGGACGCCGAGGGCTTGCCCCATGATGGCTTCGAGATGGTCCTCAACGGTCGGCGCGTCCACATCGATCTCAAAGGGCTGACCGGTGGCCAGAACGTCATGATTTACGGTCAGACCGAAGTCAATCGCGACTTGATGGCCGCCCGGCAGGCATCCGGCGCCCAGACGCTGTATCAGGTCGACAACGCCCAGCCCCACGACCTGAAGACCGAGCACCCCTTCGTGACCTTTGAACACGCCGGCGAAACCTGGCGCCTGGATTGCGATTACGTGGCCGGCTGCGATGGTTTCCATGGCGCGGCAAGGCAATCGATCCCGGCGGCAAAGCTCAAGGTCTTCGAACGCGTCTACCCGTTCGGCTGGCTCGGCATCCTCGCCGACACCCCGCCCGTCCACGAAGAACTCGTCTACGCTCGCCACGAGCGCGGCTTTGCCCTGTGCAGCATGCGCTCGCGGACCCGCACCCGTTATTACCTGCAAGTGCCCGCCGAGGAACAAGTGGCCGACTGGCCGGACGAGCGTTTCTGGGATGAACTGAAAATACGCCTGCCCACCGACCTGGCCGAAACCCTGGTGACCGGTCCCTCCATAGAAAAAAGCATCGCACCGCTGCGCAGCTTCGTCGTGGAACCGATGCAGTACGGGCGGATGTTTTTGGTGGGCGACGCCGCCCACATCGTCCCGCCGACCGGGGCCAAGGGGCTGAACTTGGCTGCCAGCGATGTCAGCACGCTATTCAATATTTTGCTTAAGGTCTATCGCGACGGTCGCGCGGATCTGCTGGAACGCTATTCCGACATCTGCCTGCGACGGGTCTGGAAAGCCGAGCGCTTCTCCTGGTGGATGACGTCGATGCTGCACCGCTTCGATGACGACGCGTTCAACCAGCGCATCAGCGAGGCGGAGCTGGAGTATTTCGTCGACTCCGAGGCGGGGCGCAAAACCATCGCGGAAAATTACGTCGGCCTTCCTTACGAGGCTATCGAATAGGCGGCTACCGAATTAAACTGCGGGCTTCGTCCCCTCGCCGCCAGGCGCGATGCCCGCAGGTCCTGCCTTGACTCAGCTCGATACGCCTCAAGCTATGCAACCCGCTATCCGCAGCGTGCTGGTGGCGCTGATGCTGGCGATTTTCCTCGGTGCGCTGGACCAGACCATCGTCGCGGTCTCGATGCCGGCCATTTCCGCGCAATTCAAGGATGTCAGCCTGCTGGCCTGGGTGATCTCCGGCTACATGGTCGCCATGACCGTAGCGGTGCCGATCTACGGCAAGCTGGGCGACTTGTATGGCCGGCGCCCGCTGATGCTGTTCGGCATGGGCCTGTTCACCCTCGCTTCGCTGTTTTGCGGGTTGGCACAGAACATGGAGCAACTGGTGCTGGCGCGGATTTTCCAGGGCATCGGCGCCGGCGGCATGATTTCTGTGAGCCAGGCGATCATCGGCGACATCATCCCGCCCCGCGAGCGTGGGCGCTACCAGGGTTATTTCAGCAGCATGTACGCGGTGGCCAGCGTGGCCGGACCGGTGCTGGGCGGCTACATGACCGAGTACCTGTCGTGGCGCTGGGTCTTCTGGATCAACCTGCCATTGGGCCTGGGCGCCTGGCTGGTGGCCCGGCGCGCCCTGGTGGGGCTGCCGGTGCCACAACGCACACCAATCATCGATTACCTGGGCACCGTGTTGCTGATCATCGGTCTGACCTCGCTGCTGCTGGGCATTACCCAGATCGGCCAAGGCCATGCCTGGCACAGCCGCGAAGTGCTCGGGCTGCTGGGTGGCGCAGTACTCGTGCTGGGTCTCTTCGCCTGGCATGAACGCCGCGCACGGGAGCCGTTGCTGCCTATGCACCTGTTCGTCAACCGCAGCGCGGTGCTGTGCTGGTGCACGGTTTTCTTCACCAGCTTCCAGGCGATTTCCCTGACAGTGCTGGTGCCGTTGCGCTTCCAGAGCGTGACCGGCGCCGGCGCCGACAGCGCCGCGCTGCACTTGCTGCCGCTGGCGATGGGTTTGCCGATGGGCGCCTATTTTGCCGGGCGGCGCACCTCGATCACCGGGCGCTACAAACCGATGATCCTCAGTGGCGCCCTGCTCTTCCCGTTCGCCATTCTTGGCATGGCTTTCACGCCGCCCGCCGTGTTCTGGCTGAGCAGCCTGTTCATGTTGCTCAGCGGCATCGCTTCGGGCATGCAATTTCCTACTTCGCTGGTGGGCTCGCAGAATTCGGTGCAGCAACGGGACATCGGTGTCGCCACCAGCACCACTAACCTGTTTCGCTCATTGGGCGGCGCGGTGGGTGTGGCGCTGATGTCGGCGTTGCTGCTGGCCTTGCTGCAGGATTCCGGTTTTGCCCAGCTCGCCGGTTCGTCGATGATCGGCGAGGGGCATTCCGGCAACGTCCTGCTCGATGGTTTGAACGCCGCTCCCGGCGAGGCACGGGATGCCTTGCGTGAGGAGTTGCAGGCGACGTTCCGGCACTTGCTGATGATCAGCGCGGCGGTGTCATTGCTGGGGCTGGCGGCTGCCGTGGCAATGCCCGATCGGCTGTTGCGCGGGCGAGAAGAAAAGGCTCGTTAGTGCAGATGGCGCTGAACCCTGTGGCGAGGGGATTTATCCCCGCTGGGCTGCGCAGCAGCCCTAAAACCGACGCCGCACTGTGTCAGGTTAGCTGAGTGTTTTTCGAGGGCTGCTCTGCAGCCCAGCGGGGATAAATCCCCTCGCCACAAAAGCTGTTTCGCCAGCAGTTTGATCTCAAGCCGTCGCCGCCACGCCCCCCGGCTCCACCACCACGCTCATCCCGTCCTTCATCCGCTTGGCATCGCGCACGAAGCAGCGAGACGCCAGGAACAGGAACACCATGGTCAGCAACAGCGCCACCGGGATCAGGTACATCGCGTCATGCAGGCCGATGGCCTTGAAGGCTTCGGTCATTTGCGGGGCACCTGCGACGGCCATCGCCGTGTGGGCGAAGTAGTCGGACAAGCCGCCCACCACCACCGGCCCGAGGCCGCCGCCGAGCAGATACAGCCCGGCAAAATACAAGGCCATCGCCGTAGCACGCAGTCGCGGCTCCACCACGTCCTGGATCGCGGTATAGACGCAGGTGTAGAAGTTATAGGCAAACAACCAACCAACGCTGAACACGGCCACGAAAACACCGATCTCGATGCGCCCGGCATGGAGGGCCCACGCCGTGGTCACGGTCGAAATGGCCAGGCTGAACGCTGCAAACAACAGACGGCCGTTGGGCACGCGCTGGTGGATCTTGTCTGCGACCCAGCCGCCAAGGGTCAGCCCGAACAATCCGGTCACGCCCACCATGATGCCGGTCGCCACGGCCGCCTCGTGCAGCGGCATCCCGAAATACCGTTGCAGCATTGGCACCAGGAATGAGTTGCAGGCGTAGGTGGCGAAGTTGAAGCACAGCCCCGCCAGCACCAACCAGAGAAAGGTCGGAATCGCCAGCACCCGGCGAACCGGTTTATCAACCTTCTCTTGGGACACCTGCACGGTTTCCGCCGCGCCGCGCTTGGGTTCCTTGATGAAGAACATGAACACCGCCAGCACCAGCCCCGGCACCGCCGCGATGAAGAAAGGCGCACGCCAGCTGTCGAAGGCCTTGACCATCGCGCCGATGGTGAAGAACGCCAACAACAGGCCCAGCGGCAGCCCCAGCATGAAGATGCCCATTGCCCGAGCCCGGCGGTGAGCCGGGAACAGATCGCCAATCAACGAATTGGCGGCCGGCGCATAGCTGGCCTCACCGATGCCCACGCCCATGCGCACCACCAGGAACGCCCAGAAACTGCCCACCAGGCCATTCACCGCGGTCAATCCGCTCCAGGCGGCCAAGCCCCAGCCCATCAACTTGCTGCGCGAACCGGTATCGGCCATGCGCCCCAGCGGCAAGCCCGCAATGGCGTAGACAATGGTGAACGCGGTGCCGATGATGCCGATCTGGAAGTCGCTGAGGCTCCACTCCATGCGGATCGGCTCGATGATGATCGCCGGGATGGTGCGATCGAAGAAGTTGAACAGGTTGGCCAGGAACAACAGGAACAGAATGCGCCAGGCATTCGCCGCTTGGGTCGAGTTCTGCATGGGTCCGTCTCTTTTTATTGTTGGGCGAGGCATCCGAGCCCGGAGTCTGCAATCTAGACAGCGGGACGCGAGCTGTCTCCAATCATTCGCATGGCTGATACCAAACCATGGCGCAGGGCGTGTTTCATTGCTTTGGTCAATTTGCTGCAACAACTGTCATCATTTTGCCTGCTCTTGATTAAAGAACCTCGCGCGATGGCCGATCCAACATGATCAGGAATAGATTCTCCCGAGCGCTGCTCAGGCTGCAGCCCTGAACGCTTGGGCCGACATTCGCGTTGCCATCAAAGGACGCGAGTTCCCATTCGCGATGGTTCGATGACATATCGTCGATCCGACCAGTCCAGGCATACGGCGCACAATGACTTCCAAAAAAACAGCCACTGCGGTTTCCGATCTGACCTTGAGCCCAGCCGCCAACGGCCCTGAAACCTCGACGCTGTCGAGCAGCTCGCGATCCCTGGCTACCCAGCAATACCTGTATTTCACCGAGACCAACACCGACCGCATCCTCGACAACCTCGACGGCCTGCGCGATGCCGTGTTCCCCCGTCCGCCGCACCTGGTGGACGACGAGAGCGAACGTGGCCAGCAGGAGTTCCCATCGGTTTGCCTGATCGGCCTGGGTCGCTGCGGTTCCAACATCGCCCTGGACGTCGCGGAGTTGGTCTACAACGCCCGCAAGTTCTACCTCAACGAATTCAATGCCGAGGATAAAAACTACGGCGACAAAAGTTATCGCCCGGCGCAGTGGATGCGCAACCTGCGCCTGGGCAACAGCAAGGCAAGCAAACCGGTGTTCCTGGTGGAACCGCTGGTCATGCTGGGAGACTTGGACAAGGACATCGCCGGGCGCATCCGTTTCTCGCGCAAAGGCGAGAAAAGCGGCTTCTTGCGCGACTACAGCAAGATGAAAATCATGGACCTGTCGGAAGTCCATGCCGGTGGCGCCGGCAACGCGCCGATCCTCGGCCAGTATCTGGCGAAGATCATCCTGAACAAGGACACCCAGCGTTTCTCCAGCCCCGACTGGAAGATGATTCACTCGTACCTGATCGACAGCTGCGGTATCAAGGCCAACCAGTCGCGCCTGTATTTTTCGATCTTCAGCGCCGGCGGCGGTACCGGTTCCGGCATGGCCTCGGAGTTTGGCCTGGCCCAGCAGTACTCCTACATGAACAAGACGTTCGACACCAAGCCGATGGACGAACACGATAGCAAGAGCGGTCACTCCTTCGTCTTCGAGCCGATTTTCACCAGCGGCATCTGCGTGCTGCCGAATATCTCCGACCACCGCAGCGAAATGTCCGAGGCTCTGCACATCAACGCCGGTCGGCTGTTGTGCAAATACCTCTCGGAAGAATGGGATTTCTCGTACAACTTCGCCAACGAAGACAGCAGCGAAGCCAGCGTCATGGGCCGCATCCGTCCGTGGAACGCGATGATGTTGATCTCCAACGACATCATGCGCTACGCCGAAGAGAGTGATGACGGCAACATCCAGAACATTGATGTCAATGCCATGGAAAAGCACGCCAACCAGTACATTTCTCAGCAGATATTCAACATCCTGACGGCCCAGGCCGTGACCACCGACTACGACCAGAACTACTTCCGTCGCGCCGGCATCGACATTGGTGAAACCATTCGCCTGGACGCCAACGACCTGTTCATGAGCCTGGCCGGCCCGGTGGCGATTGCCTACGCCGAGTCCGTGGTCCCGGAAACCCCGGCGCCGAGCGGCGACAAGTTCAAGGTGTTCGAGAAAGAGCCACCGCGCTTGAACATCGATGACCTGTTCTTCCGTTCCATCGACCTGCCGCACTTCAACAAAGTCACCCAGGCCATCGAAGGCATCAGCCTGTTGCCCATCGAGTCCAAGCGCTACCGCGCCTCGCTGGAGCAGTACAAGAACTCCGGCTACGACGCCGCTGCGCTGCATGACCTGCACTTCTTCAAGAACTGCTCGTCGGTGGTATCGATCGTCTCGTTGCCCAAGGATTACAAGCTGTCCTACATGGACTTGAACCGGCTCAAGACCCACCTCAACAGCCTGTTCCCCAACACCACGCTCAAGCGCTACGCGTTGGTGATCGGCGCCTCGGCGAACCTGTCGCTGACCACGCTGATCGCCAAGAGCCCATGCCTGTCGGACGACTTCCTGACCCTGATCGTGGCGTTTATCAAACGCTGCTTCGCCCGTACGCCGTACCGCTTCGATGAGACCTTGGACAACTCGATCCTGGACTTCATCATCAACGAAGAATTCGACGAGGCACGCATCGACGACCTGCTCAATGAATTCGAGAACCCGGCGAAAATCCTCGACACCAACTGGTACGCGATCAAGCCGATGTATGAAAAGAAATACCGCGAGCTGATCAGCGACAAGGAAAAATTCGTCTCGATCAACGACATCCGCCTGTCCCGCGACTGCGTGAAGAAGTCCATCAAGTACCTGCGCGAGATCTACCGTCATCGGATCGGCAAGACCAAGGTTATTTCGCTTAATAACCATACTGGCCGTACTTATTAAGTCTGGCTTGAGACCGAGTCGCCCAAATCGCGAGCAAGCTCGCTCCCACAGGTTTTGTGAACAGAGACCCATTGTGGGAGCGAGCTTGCTCGCGATAGCGGCCTTGAATCTCTCCCCAGAACAACATCCAGAAACAATTAAGCAGCCAAAAGGCTGCCCAATAAACTGTTCCCGTTACGTATACGTCACCCTGCCCTGTGGCGTTTCGCCACGGCAGGCTGTCATCTCGCTACTCACCTACACACTTTCAACCGAGCCAGGGAGCGAACCAAGTTGGTGCATCGATCAATTCGATGCCCTTTCCTGGATCATGATCCAAGGCGAAACCACCACCGCCCAGAGCTGCGGATCGCGCTCCAGAAAATCCAGCGCCCGCGTTTCAGACAGCTTGGCGACCTGCCCGGCGCCCAGCCAGGCGGCGACTTTGGTACCTTCGTCCTGGGCCACGGCTTCGGCGGCAGCGATCAGATCCAGTGCCGGATCGACCCACAATAGGGCACCCTTGGCAAAGAACGGCTCCAGCTCTTTCCAGGTGATGGATGCGGTTTCACCGAGCAATTTGGCATAGAGGGTGCTAGGTTCTTGATTCATGGGAGCTGTCCGGAAAAGAAATCGGCGCGAATGATAACGTCGGTGGTCTGGCAGAAAAACCCAGTTGCAATTGCAGCACCGATTGAAAAGCGCAGCAAAGCCAAGGATTGCCGATTTGACCGGACAACCCCCGCCGCGAATCTGTCTTTTTCTTTCAATAAAGCGACACCCTCAGGTTTTGCCCCCAAGCGCCAGCTTCCCTTGCCAACAATCGGCGCTCTACACTGTACCGGTACAGTTGCCGGGGGCATTTTCCGCGAGGATATCCAAGATATCTGACCCGGTTCTGCTGCTACGGCGCCAGGACTATAAAAACTACAACAGCATGAGTGGAGCACTATGACTAAGGCTACTAAGCAGATTTCCAAACTGTTTGCCGCTATGGTTCTGGCCGGGGTTGCCAGCCATTCGTTTGCCGCCGATACCATCAAGATCGGCATCGCCGGCCCGAAAACCGGCCCTGTAGCCCAATACGGCGACATGCAGTTCAGCGGCTCCAAGATGGCGATCGAGCAAATCAACGCCAAGGGCGGCGTCGACGGCAAGAAACTCGAAGCCGTTGAATACGACGACGCCTGCGATCCAAAACAAGCGGTCGCCGTCGCGAACAAGGTCGTCAACGACGGTGTCAAGTTCGTGATCGGCCACCTGTGCTCCAGCTCCACCCAACCGGCTTCGGACATCTACGAAGACGAAGGCGTGATCATGATCACCCCAGCGGCCACCAGCCCGGACATCACCGCCCGTGGCTACAAGATGATCTTCCGCACCATCGGTCTGGACAGTGCCCAAGGCCCAGCGGCCGGCAACTACATCGCCGATCACGTCAAGCCGAAAATCGTTGCGGTCCTGCACGACAAGCAGCAGTACGGTGAAGGCATCGCCAGCGCGGTGAAAGCCACCCTCGAGAAGAAAGGCACCAAGGTTGCCGTGTTCGAAGGCGTCAACGCCGGCGACAAGGACTTCTCCGCGATCATCGCCAAGCTCAAGCAAGCCGGTGTCGACTTCGTTTACTACGGCGGTTACCACCCGGAGCTGGGCCTGATCCTGCGCCAAGCCCAGGAAAAGGGCCTGAAAGCCCGCTTCATGGGTCCGGAAGGCGTGGGCAACGATTCGATCACCCAGATCGCCAAGGATGCTTCCGAAGGCCTGCTGGTGACCCTGCCGAAGTCCTTCGACCAGGATCCGGCCAACGTTGCATTGGCTGACGCGTTCAAAGCGAAGAAGGAAGACCCGAGCGGCCCGTTCGTGTTCCCGTCCTACTCCGCAGTGACCGTGATTGCCGAAGGCATCAAGGCGGCCAAGTCCGAAGACGCGACCAAAGTGGCTGAAGCCATCCACGCCGGCACTTTCAAGACGCCGACCGGTGACCTGAGCTTCGATGAAAAAGGCGACCTGAAAGACTTCAAATTCGTGGTTTACGAGTGGCACAACGGCAAACCTAAAACTGAAGTTTCGCCTCAGTAAGGCGCTGCCTCACTGACTGCCAATAAAGCCCACGGCGTGCCGTGGGCTTTGTTTTACGAATGTATGGGCCGCGCTGGCGTGATCCGCCAGTCTCCCCACCTGAAAATCTCAAAACCGTCATCAGCGGTTCGCTGGCAAAACCCGGATTCGAAGTGGATAGAGATCCACGGGGCCGGGCGGGAAAATGACTCCACCAGTGAAATGCGTATCAGGTTTTTAGGAGCGCTGTAATGCCTGACATCTATCACTTCTTCCAACAGCTGGTTAACGGCCTTAACGTTGGCAGCATGTATGCCCTGATCGCCATCGGCTACACGATGGTTTACGGCATCATTGGAATGATCAACTTCGCCCACGGCGAGGTGTACATGATCGGCTCCTACGTGGCGTTCATCGCCATTGCCGGGCTGACCATGATGGGACTCGACAGTGTCCCGCTGTTGATGACCGCGGCTTTTATCGCGAGCATCGTGGTCACCAGCTCCTATGGCTACAGCATCGAACGGATCGCCTATCGCCCCTTGCGCGGCAGCAACCGTCTTATCCCGCTGATTTCCGCCATTGGTATGTCGATTTTCCTGCAGAACACCGTTCTGCTGGCGCAAGACTCCAAGGACAAAGCAATCCCCAACCTGATCCCTGGCAACTTCGCCTTCGGTCCGGGTGGCGCACAAGAAGTGCTGATTTCCTACATGCAGATCGTGGTGTTCGTCGTCACTGTGATCGCCATGCTCGGCCTGACCCTGTTCATCTCCCGTTCTCGCCTGGGCCGCGCCTGCCGCGCCTGTGCCGAGGACATCAAGATGGCCAACCTGCTCGGCATCAACACCAACAACATCATCGCCCTGACTTTTGTCATTGGTGCTGCGCTGGCAGCTGTTGCGGCTGTTCTGCTGAGCATGCAATACGGCGTGATCAACCCGAACGCCGGTTTCCTCGTCGGCCTCAAGGCCTTCACCGCTGCGGTATTAGGCGGCATCGGCAGCATTCCCGGAGCCATGCTCGGTGGATTGGTGCTGGGGGTGGCGGAAGCCTTTGGCGCCGATATTTTCGGCGACCAGTACAAGGACGTCGTTGCATTCGGCTTGTTGGTTCTGGTGCTGTTGTTCCGTCCGACCGGCATTCTGGGCCGTCCGGAGGTTGAGAAAGTATGACTAGGAATCTTAAACAGGCACTGTTCAGTGCCTTGCTGGTCTGGGCCGTGGCCTACCCGGTACTCGGTCTGAAACTGACCATCGTCGGTATCAACCTGGAAGTGCACAACACCAGCCCTGCGGTGCTTGCGACCATCGCGATCTGCTCGGTGCTGATGTTCCTGCGCGTGCTGTTCAACCAGCAAATCAGCAAGGCCTGGCGCTCCTCCCCGGGCCTGCCGCTGATCCCGGCCAAGGCCAGCAACTTCCTGACCCTGCCAACGACTCAGCGCTATTTCATCATCGCCCTCATCATCGTCGCGCTGGTATGGCCGTTCTTCGGCTCGCGCGGCGCGGTGGACATCGCTACGCTGATCCTGATCTACGTGATGCTCGGCCTGGGCCTGAACATCGTGGTAGGCCTGGCCGGCCTGCTGGACCTGGGTTACGTCGGCTTCTACGCCGTCGGCGCCTACAGCTACGCGCTGCTGTCCCACTACTTCGGCCTGAGCTTCTGGATCTGCCTGCCGATCGCCGGGCTGATGGCTGCGACCTTCGGTTTCCTGCTGGGTTTCCCGGTCCTGCGCTTGCGTGGTGACTATCTGGCGATCGTGACCCTGGGTTTCGGTGAGATCATCCGGCTGTTCCTGCGTAACATGACCGACATCACCGGTGGTCCGAACGGCATCAGCAATATCGAGAAGCCGACGTTCTTCGGCCTGACCTTCGAGCGCAAGGCCGCCGAAGGCTTGCAGACCTTCCACGAGTACTTCGGCCTGCAATACAACTCGATCAACAAGGTGATCTTCCTGTACCTGGTTGCCCTGTTGCTGGCACTGGCGGCACTGTTTGTCATCAATCGCCTGCTGCGCATGCCGATCGGCCGTGCGTGGGAAGCGCTGCGTGAAGACGAAATCGCCTGCCGCGCGCTGGGTCTCAACCCAACCGTGATCAAACTGTCGGCCTTTACCCTCGGTGCTGCGTTCGCCGGTTTCGCCGGTAGCTTCTTCGCGGCTCGCCAGGGCCTGGTGACGCCCGAATCGTTCACCTTCATCGAGTCGGCGATCATCCTCGCCATCGTCGTGCTGGGCGGGATGGGCTCGCAGCTGGGCGTGATCCTGGCGGCGATCGTGATGATCCTGCTGCCTGAAATGATGCGTGAATTCAGCGAATACCGCATGTTGATGTTCGGCGCCTTGATGGTGCTGATGATGATCTGGCGTCCTCAAGGTCTGCTGCCTATGCAACGCCCACACATGGAGCTGCGCAAATGAGCCGCGAGATCCTCAAAGTTGAAAACTTGAGCATGCGCTTCGGCGGCTTGCTTGCGGTCAACGGCGTGGCCCTGACCGTGAAAGAGAAACAGGTGGTTGCCCTGATCGGGCCGAACGGCGCGGGCAAGACCACAGTGTTCAACTGCCTGACCGGCTTCTACCAGCCCACCGGCGGCACCATCCTGCTGGACGGCGAGCCGATCCAGGGCCTGGCCGGCCATCACATCGCTCGCAAGGGCGTGGTGCGGACCTTCCAGAACGTGCGGCTGTTCAAGGACATGACGGCGGTCGAGAACCTGTTGATCGCCCAGCACCGTCACCTGAACACCAACTTCTTCGCGGGCCTGTTCAAGACCCCGGCGTTCCGCAAGAGCGAACGCGAGGCGATGGAGTACGCCGCGTACTGGCTGGACAAGGTCAACCTCACCGAGTTCGCCAACCGTACCGCCGGCACCCTGGCCTACGGTCAGCAACGGCGCCTGGAAATCGCCCGCTGCATGATGACCCGCCCGCGGATCCTCATGCTCGACGAACCGGCCGCCGGCCTGAACCCGAAGGAAACCGAAGACCTGAAGGCGCTCATCAGCGTGTTGCGCGAGGAGCACAACGTCACCGTCCTGCTGATCGAGCACGATATGAAGCTGGTCATGAGCATTTCCGACCACATCGTCGTGATCAACCAGGGCACGCCGCTGGCCGACGGTACGCCGGAACAGATCCGCGATAATCCCGAAGTGATCAAAGCCTACCTGGGGGAAGCGTAAATGCTGCAATTCGAAAACGTTTCCACCTTCTACGGCAAGATCCAGGCGCTGCACAGCGTCAACGTCGAGGTCCGCCAGGGCGAAATCGTCACGCTGATCGGCGCCAACGGTGCTGGCAAATCGACGCTGCTGATGACCCTCTGCGGTTCGCCCCAGGCCCACAGCGGCAGCATCCGCTACATGGGCGAGGAACTGGTGGGCCAGGAGTCGGCGCAGATCATGCGCAAGAGCATCGCTGTGGTGCCTGAAGGCCGTCGGGTATTTGCCCGGCTGACCGTGGAAGAAAACCTCGCCATGGGCGGGTTCTTCACCGACAAGGGCGACTATCAGGAACAGATGGACAAGGTGCTGCACCTTTTCCCACGCCTGAAAGAGCGTTTTACCCAGCGCGGCGGCACCATGTCCGGTGGCGAACAGCAAATGCTCGCCATCGGCCGTGCGCTGATGAGCAAGCCCAAGCTGCTGCTGCTCGACGAGCCTTCCCTGGGCCTGGCACCGATCATCATCCAGCAGATCTTCGACATCATCGAACAGCTGCGCAAGGATGGCGTGACGGTGTTCCTGGTGGAGCAGAACGCCAACCAAGCGCTGAAAATCGCCGACCGGGCGTACGTGCTGGAGAACGGTCGCGTGGTGATGCAAGGCACCGGTGAAGCGCTGCTGACCGACCCGAAAGTGCGCGAGGCGTACCTGGGCGGCTGAGGCTGTCACCAAGAAAAAAACGGCCTTCGGGCCGTTTTTTTTATCTGGATGCGCACGCCCCCGTGGCGAGGGAGCTTGCTCCCGCTGGGCCGGTCCGACGCCTCGGGCGTAGCGGCCCCCAGTTTTTGCGGTCGCTACGCAACCGAGCGGGAGCAAGCTCCCTCGCCACGGGTTTAGCGTCTTCACTCTACAACCGATCCAACGCCTCCCCACTGCGCTTGAACCATTCAATCAAATAATCAGCCAGCACCTGGGTACGCTTGGGCAACCCACCCTGATAAGGATGCACCAGGTACATCGGCATGCGCCGGGTCTGGAAATCGCGCAGCAGCCAACGCAGGCGTCCGTCGGCCAGCTCTTCATGGAGCAAATACGATGGCAAACGGGCGATACCCGCGTCGGCCAAGGCGGCTTTTTTCAACAGGCTGTAATGGTTGCTGGCGAACGGCCCGGACACTCGCACCCGCAACAATTCGTGCTGCTGGTGATACAGCCACTCTTCCCGACCACTGTAGTGGCTGTTGAGCAGGCACTTGTGCTCCACCAAGGCGTGGGGGGACTCGGGTTCGCCGTAGCGTTCCAGGTAGGCCGGGCTGGCGCAGGTCATTTCATGCCAGGCCAGCAACGGTCGAGCCACCAACCGCTCATCGACCGCCGCATCCGAACGAATCGCCAAATCGAAGCCATCGCGGGTTAAATCGCGGTAACCATTGTTGAGCTCCAGCTCGATCTGCACGTCGGGATAGGCACAGGCAAATTCCGTAAGCAATCCCTCGAAGAACGTTTCGCCCAACGAAACCGGAACCGTCATGCGCACCGGTCCGGAAATTTCGCCCTTCAAGCGCGCCAACGCCTGACGCGCCCTTTCCACCTGGACCAACAATGCCTGGGCCTGGGGCAACAGCGCAGCGCCCGCCGCCGTCAGGCTAAGGCGTCGTGTCGTGCGCTGGAGCAGCAGTACCGAAAACCGCTCTTCCAACAGACTGATGCGCTTGGACAGTTGCCCCTTGCTGCACCCCAACTGCTGCGCCGCCAAGGTGAAACTCCCAGCCTCCACCAGCACGGCGAACGCTGCGAGGTCATCTATCTCGCTCACTGGATTGTTTCCAATTGAAAACCAAAGGTTTCCTATTAGCACGATTATCCCGAAGAAAATCCAGCCTAGACTGCAACCTCGTTCAAACCAATGAGGAACAGCCCATGAAAATCCTGTTGATCGGCGCCAACGGCACCATCGGTTCGGCCATCGATAATGAATTATCGCCCCGCCACGAAATCGTACGCATCGGCCGCCATAGCGGTGACGTACAAGTCGATATCAGCGACAGCGCCTCGATCCTCGCCTTGTTTGAAAAGACCGGCCGCTTCGACGCGCTGGTCTGTGCCGCGGGCAATGTCACCTTCGCACCTCTGGGCGACATGACCGAAGACAGCTTTGCCCTAGGCCTGAAGGACAAACTGATGGGCCAGGTCAATCTGCTGCTGATCGGCCGCGAGTTCGCCAACGACGGTGCATCCTTTACCTTCACCACTGGCGTACTCAGCCACGACCCCATCAAGAGCGGCGCTTCGGCGGCACTGGTGAACGGCGCCCTCGACAGTTTCGTGCGCGCGGCAGCAATCGAATTGCCGCGCGGGCTACGGGTCAATTCGGTAAGCCCGAACGTGCTTCTGGAAGCCATGGACAAATATGCGCCGTACTTCCGTGGCTATAAGCCCGTTCCTGCGGCGGAAGTGGCGTTGGCCTACGCGAAGAGTGTCGAAGGCCTGCAAACCGGCCAGACCTTTCACGTGGGCTGACCCCTTGTGAT
The DNA here is from genome assembly GCF_054130985.1 of Pseudomonas sp. R4-84. Classification (NCBI taxonomy): domain Bacteria; kingdom Pseudomonadati; phylum Pseudomonadota; class Gammaproteobacteria; order Pseudomonadales; family Pseudomonadaceae; genus Pseudomonas; species Pseudomonas sp. R4-84. Next base: position 1,292,351 of record NZ_CP096390.1, on the reverse strand, counting down.
AGAGGGACAGTCTGCGTAACGTGGCGGCACTTGTCTGGAGACCCAATGATGCGTGCCGCTCGTTCCCTGCTGTTTGTCGCCCTCCTCCCGCTTTTCGCCGGCTGCCAGCTGCTCGAAGCCCCGCGCCAGAGCGCGCCCCATGCGGGGCAAACACGTATGCAAGGCGAACTGACAGCCGCGGACGGCAAGTTGATGTTCCAGCCGTGCCAGGAACAGCGCCGCTACATGGTCAATGACGCCGGCGGCACCAGCGTCCTGCAACAAGCAGCCACCCTGGCGGATGATAGCGGCAAATTGTTCGCCGACCTGCGCGGCCGCATCGTTTCCAGCGCATCGGCCGGTGCCGACAGCCAGCTGGACGTTGGCCAGCTCTATCGCCTGGAACCTTCGGGGACCGCGTGCGGCGACGCAGACTTCAAGCGCGTGATTCTGCGTGCAACGGGCCACAGCCCTGAATGGACCCTCACGGCCAGCGGCAAGGGCCTGGTGCTGGATCGGGTAGGTCAGCCGCCACTGGCGGTGCCCTATGTCGAGGAGCAATTGGGCGATGGCAGGTTCAACCTCGGTACCGAAGCCAATGGCCAGAAAGTCGAGCTATGGGTCACCCCGGCTCGCTGTGTCGACAGCGCCAGCGGCAGCGTGCAACACATGAGCGCCGAATTGCGGGTCAACGGCCAGGTCCAGCGCGGATGTGCCTATTTCGGTGGCGCACGGGACGACTGACTTGTCGCCAGTCTGTTTTAACCTCCCGGGTAGCAGGGAATGCAGCTTATAATCGCCGGTTTGAAGCACGCCCTGGCGCAGTTGTGCGCCCCGCGAACCGGATCCTGTCATGTTACGAATCACCGAACTCAAGCTGCCGATCGACCATCCCGAAGAAGACCTGCGTCCCGCCATCGTGCAACGCCTGGGCATCGCCAGCGATGACCTGCTCGACTTCACCTTGTTCAAACGCAGCTATGACGCACGCAAGAAATCTTCCGAGCTGTGCTTCATTTACACCATCGACCTGACGGTGCGCGATGAAGCCAGCGTGCTGCGCAAGTTCGCTGATGACCGTAACGTCAACGAAGCGCCGGACGTCAGCTACAAAGTGGTTGGCCAGGCGCCGGCCGACCTGGGCGAACGGCCGATCGTGGTCGGCTTCGGCCCGTGCGGCATTTTCGCCGCCATGTTGCTCGCGCAGATGGGCTTCAAGCCGATCATCCTCGAGCGCGGCCCGGAGGTGCGCCAGCGCACCAAGGACACTTGGGGCCTGTGGCGCAAAAGCGTGCTCAACCCTGAATCCAACGTGCAATTCGGCGAGGGCGGTGCGGGGACATTCTCCGACGGCAAGCTCTACAGCCAGATCAAGGACCCTAAATTCCTCGGACGCAAGGTCCTGCACGAGTTCGTCAAGGCCGGGGCGCCCGAAGAAATCCTCTACGTCAGCAAGCCACACATCGGTACGTTCCGCCTGACAGGCGTCGTGGAAAACATGCGTGAGCAGATTCGCGCGCTGGGCGGCGAAGTGCGCTTCGGGCAGCGAGTCACCGATGTGCTGATCGAAGACGGCCAATTGGTCGGTGTCGAGTTGGCCAGCGGTGAACAGATCCATTCCAAACACGTGATCCTTGCCCTGGGCCACAGCGCCCGGGACACGTTCCGCATGCTCCACAGCCGTGGCGTGTACATGGAAGCGAAGCCGTTCTCGGTGGGTTTCCGCATCGAACACCCGCAATCACTGATCGACAGTGCACGCCTGGGCAAGTACGCCGGCCATCCGAAGCTCGGCGCGGCCGACTACAAACTGGTGCACCACGCCAAGAACGGCCGTTCGGTGTACAGCTTCTGCATGTGCCCGGGCGGTACAGTGGTGGCGGCGACTTCCGAGCCGAACCGGGTCGTGACCAACGGCATGAGCCAGTATTCACGTAACGAGCGCAACGCCAACTCCGGCATCGTTGTCGGCATTACCCCGGAAGTGGATTACCCGGGGGGCCCGCTGGCGGGAATCGAGTTGCAGGAGCGTCTGGAGTCCCACGCCTTCGTACTTGGCGGCAGCAACTATGAGGCCCCCGCGCAACTGGTGGGCGATTTCATCGCCGGCAAGCCTTCGACGGCGCTGGGTAGCGTTGAACCGTCCTACAAACCGGGGGTTGCCTTGGGCGACCTGGCCCTGGCCCTGCCGGATTTCGCCATCGAAGCCATTCGTGAAGCGTTACCGGCGTTCGAGAAACAGATCCGTGGCTATTCGCTGCACGATGCAGTGCTCACCGGCATCGAGACGCGCACCTCGTCACCGCTGCGCATCACGCGAAACGAAACGCTGCAAAGCCTGAATGTGAAGGGCTTGTTCCCCGCAGGTGAAGGCGCCGGTTACGCAGGCGGCATCCTGTCGGCGGGCGTGGATGGAATCCGGATTGCCGAGGCGGTGGCGCGGGATATGCTCGGCCTCGAGGCCTGACATTCATCCCGGTGTGTGAGCGAGCTTGCTCGCGGTGGCGGTGGATCAGCCAGCATTTGTGTTGAATGTTGATCCGCTATCGCGAACAGGCTCGCTCCCACAAGGGATCTCAGCGTGTTCAAGAACTCAGATGTTAGCCCGCAACACACTCTCCGGCAGCGCTTCTCCGCGTTCCGCACACGCAGCCACCGCATCGATCAACCCACTCAACTCATACCCCTGCTGCTTGAACCACGCCGGATCATAATAAGTCGTGGCATAACGCTCCCCGCCGTCGCAAAGAATGGCCACGATCGACCCTGACTCACCAGCATCCACCATCCCCTTCGCGGCGATCAGCGCGCCGATCAGGTTGGTACCGCTGGACCCACCTACCCGTCGCCCCAACCGCTGGGCCAGGTAATGCATGGCCGCGAGAGACAAGGCGTCCGGGACCTTGACCATCGCATCGATGACCGTGGGCAGGAACGACGCTTCGACCCGTGGTCGGCCGATGCCTTCGATCCGCGAGCCGCAATCCAGGCGCAGGCTGGCGTCGCCGCTGCGGTAGTAATCGAAGAATACCGAGCGCTCGGCGTCGGCACACAGCACACGGGTACAGTGCTGGCGGTAACGCACATAACGTCCCAGGGTGGCGGTCGTGCCACCGGTTCCGGGGCTGGAAATCAGCCAGGTCGGTTCCGGATGCTGCTCAAAACGCATCTGCTGGAAGATCGACTCGGCGATGTTGTTGTTGGCGCGCCAGTCCGTAGCGCGCTCGGCGTAGGTGAATTGGTCGATGAAATGGCCGTTATGCTCCCGCGCCAGGCGTTCGGACTCGGCGTAGATCTGCGTAGGATCATCCACCAAATGGCTCTGGCCGCCATAAAAGGCGATCTGTGCGATTTTTTCCCGAGAGGTCGTCGCCGGCATCACCGCAATGAATGGCAGGCCCAGCAACCGGGCGAAGTAGGCCTCGGAAATTGCCGTCGATCCGCTGGAGGCTTCGATCACCGGCGCCCCCGGCTTGAGCCAGCCGTTGCACAACGCATAGAGGAAAAGCGAACGAGCCAATCGATGCTTGAGGCTTCCAGTGGGATGGCTGGACTCATCCTTGAAGTACAGCTCAATGCCCGGCAACCCCGGCAACGGCAGTGGGATCAAGTGCGTATCGGCGCTGCGCTGGAAGTCCGCCTCGATGATACGGATGGCTTCACGCGCCCACTGGCGGTGGTCGTTCATGGTGTTTTCTCGCTGGATCGGTACGACGCAGGCAGACCGATAGCCACGGGGCACGATCTGGTTCGGAAATACGAGACGCAAGCTTAGGAAAAAACCGACATCGCGCACAGGTACAGCTAAGGTCCAATATGCCCGTCAACTGCCCGGCGGCAATACAGGCGCTGTAACAGCATATAACAAAAAAGAATATAACTTTTGTTTTAACAACTAAGGGTACGGGTTAGGGTGTCCCTATCTTTGGATCCGATGAATGGAGAGCAGTCTTGGCTCTACGTAGCTCTATGACACGTTTTTTCCAACTGGAAGCGGCAAGCGGTCTTCTGTTGATCGCGGCCGCTGTGCTGGCCCTGGTGATCAACAATTCGCCGCTGGACTGGCTTTATAACGGCTTGCTGGAGACTCCGGTGGTGGCTCAGGTCGGCGCCTTGCAGATCGCCAAGCCCTTGCTGCTGTGGATCAACGACGGCCTGATGGCTATGTTCTTCCTGCTCATCGGCCTTGAGGTCAAGCGGGAGGTCCTCGACGGGCAATTGTCCAAACCATCGCAGATTGTCCTGCCGGGCGCTGCGGCCGTCGGCGGCATGCTGGTGCCGGCGCTCATCTACTGGTTCCTCAACCGCGACAACCCAGCCGCACTGGCCGGCTGGGCGATCCCGACGGCCACCGATATTGCCTTCGCCCTGGGCGTGCTGGCCTTGCTGGGCAAGCGAGTGCCGGTGTCGCTCAAGCTGTTCCTGATGACGCTGGCGATCATTGATGACCTGGGCGCCATTATCATCATTGCGATCTTCTACTCTGGCGACCTGTCGACCCTGTCATTGGGGCTGGCTGCGGCGTGCATCGCGGCATTGGTGGCAATGAACCGCATGGGCGTGGTCAAACTCGGCCCCTACATGGTGGTCGGGCTGATTCTGTGGGTTTGCGTGCTCAAGAGCGGTGTCCATGCCACCCTGGCGGGTGTCACCCTGGCCTTCTGCATTCCACTGCGCACGAAAAACGCTGAAACGTCGCCATTACTGACCCTCGAACATGCGCTGCATCCCTGGGTGGCGTATGGCATCTTGCCGCTGTTCGCCTTCGCCAACGCGGGTCTGTCGTTGAGCGGCGTCACCGTCGAAAGTTTTACTCACCACGTGCCGATGGGCATCGCGGTCGGGCTGTTGCTGGGCAAGGCAGTCGGTGTGTTCGGCCTTACCTGGCTTGCGGTGAAAGTCGGCATTGCCAGCCTTCCCGCCGGGGCGAACTGGGGGCAGATACTGGGGGTGGCGATTCTCTGCGGGATCGGTTTCACGATGAGCCTGTTCGTGGGTTCCCTGGCGTTCGCACCGGGTGCAAGTGAGTATGCAGGAATGGACCGGATGGGGATTCTTACCGGGTCGATCCTGGCGGCGGTAATTGGGTATGGGGTTACGGCGATGGCTAGTCGCAAGCCCGTTTCGCAGCATTCATGACGTGTTGAGCGGGCCGTACAGCGGGGCACTCATCCAGCGTTTTCATAGCTGAACCAGCGGCTATCGCGAGCAAGCTCGCTCCCACGGTTTTTTCGGCGGACGCACCATTCGGTGTATACCCCGATCCACTGTGGGAGCGAGCTTGCTCGCGAAGAGGCCAGTTCATTCAAATTTATCAGCGGCGTTCGCGATCAAAGCCACTTAGTGGGAAACGCGACTGGTTCCACCGACAGTAGAAATCCGCACCCGCTCGCCCACGCGGAACACTTCATTCTCCTGAACCTGTTGAACATAGGCACGCATGCTGCCGTCGTCTTCACGAACCGTGATTTCAACACCCTGGGTACGGGTCAGGCCTTCTTCTGTGGCCGAACCGATCAAGCCGCCAGCCACCGCGCCGATTACGGCGGCAACGATGCTGCCACGGCCACCACCGATCGCGCTGCCACCCACGCCGCCTACTACAGCACCCGCCGCACCGCCGATAGGCGTCTTGGTGCCTTCGATCTTGACCGGACGCAGGGATTCAATAGTGCCCATGCGAATCGTCTGAACGCGACGCGCTTCGTCACGGGAGTAGGAGTCACCGGTCAGGCTCGACTGACAGCCAGTGAGCAACATCGCCATCGTGGAAAAGGAAGCAACCAGCAAAACAGACTTACGCATAGCATCAAACTCCAAAAGACAGGGATCCATTAAACTCCCCGGCTTGACACCTGTCACGGCCTCGCCGGGATAAAATTGTTTTCATTCAGGTGGGATACAGGCGCACCCGAGAAAATTCATCAAACATCAGCGCCAAATTCAGTCAGCGGCGTTACCGCTCCAAGGACTCTCCATGGATTACTTCATCATAGTCGCTACCACCCTAGCCGGCCTGTACTTCCACTGGTGGCTGTACGTACGCATCAAACGCTGGATGGACCGAGACCTGGCGCTGTCATTGGCGGGGCAGGATGAACCGAAAAAACACTACATGCTGCAACAACTGGCTCGCGCCCGCGAACAAGGCGTCAAGCGACGGGACCTGCCGCAATGGCTCCAGGCGGCAGCGGCAGGTTACCCCATCAAGGCGCCAGGCGCTCGCGAGTCCAATCCGCCCCTTGCAGGCGGTAGTTGAGACGATCATGCAGGCGACTGGGGCGCCCCTGCCAGAACTCGATGCGTTCGGGCAGCAAGCGGTAGCCGCCCCAGTGCTCGGGACAATGGGGTTGGCTGTCGCTGAAACGCTGCTCAGTGGCCTTGAGCAAGTCTTCCAGCTCGCCGCGCCCGGCAATCACCCGGCTCTGGGGTGAGGCCCAGGCACCAAGGCGGCTGCCCAGCGGTCGGACCTGGTAATAAGCGTCCGACTCCTGCGCAGTGACTTTCACTACCTTGCCTTCGATACGCACCTGACGCTCCAGTGTCGGCCAGAAAAATGTCATGGCCGCGTACGGATTCGCAGCCAGTTGCTGGCCTTTGGCGCTGTCGTAGTTGGTGAAGAAAGTAAAGCCCTGGGCATCCAGGCCCTTCAGTAGCAGGATCCGGCAATGAGGCCGGCCGTCAGCGTCCACTGTTGCCAGGGTCATGGCATTGGCTTCCACCGGAGCCTGTTCGGTTTTCACCGCGTCGGCGAACCATTGGTGGAACAACGCGAACGGCTCGGCCGGGGCTTGCGCCTCGGTCAGGCCATCGCGGGTGTAGTCACGGCGCATATCAGCCAGCGCTTGGGTCATGGCGCGTTCCTTGTGATCAGCCAATCACTGTTTTTTGGAGGAGTCGGCGGCAGCAACTTTTTTCCCGTCAGCCGCGGCCTTGGCCGGTTCAGGTTTTTTCGCCGGAGTCGCCTTCTTGGCCGGGGCTTTTTTGGCCGGGGCCTTTGCAGGAGCCTTCTTGGCTGCGGCTTTCTTGGTTGCCGGCGCGGCGGATTTTTTCGCCGCCGGGGCCGGGGCAGGTGCCGCGGGCTTGACGTCCTGGGCAGCCACCATGGTCACTGGCGCAGGGGTCGGCATGTTGTACTTGCTCAACAACGCGACCATGGTATTGGCGGGCGTGACCAGCAATTCGACACGACGGTTCAAAGCCCGTCCCTCGACGCTATCGTTGGCCGCACGTGGCGCCACCGAGCCCATCCCGCGCAGCATCAGGCGATCACGCTGCAAGCCACTGAGCCGGAAGATCGCCGCGACGGACTGGGCGCGTTCCTGGCTGAGCTTCAGATTCGCCGGCGCCGCGCCCGACGTATCGGCGTGACCGAGGATCAGCACCGCGGTTTTCGGATCGGCCTCTAGAATCTTGGCGACGCGAGTGAACGGGCCGAGTGTCACCGGCAGCAGCATGGCCGGACGGTCCGGGTTGAACGAGCCGTCCACGGGAGCGGTGACCACCAGCACATTATCGCGGCGCTCCAGCTCAAGCTTGCTGTCCTTGATGGCGGTACGCAGCTTTGGCTCATAGTCGTCGAGCCAGGCCTGGGTGACTTTCGGGTCGGGCATCGGCACTGCCTTCGCGGTCTCCTGCTCTTTGCCGCCGAACGGCCACCACCATTTGCCACTGCTCTCGGCTTGGGCCTTGGCGACGGTAGTCGGCGCCTTGGTTTCAGCCTTGGCGACAGGTTTCGCTTCTTCTTTCTTGGCGACATCGGCGCCATCGTCGGAGGAGAACGGCCACCACCAATGCGTGGCCCCCTCTGCCTTGGCTTGCGGCGCCACGGCGGCGGGTTTCAGGGGAGCCGGCGGGACCGGCTCCTTGGCCGCGACCTTGTCGGAGGACCCGAACGGCCACCAGCCACCGCCGCCCTCGGCATCATTTTGTGGGTTTTGTGCGCAACCGGTGATAGCGAAGCACAGCGCCAGAGCGAGGGTTTTGTTCGATGACATTGGATATCCACAAAATGATCTGAAGTAAAAAACGAAGGCCATGTTCCGGCCGCATAAACAGTCGCTTGGAAAGCGAAAACAACACCTTGTTCCTTTACCCACTACCGCCAATGGCGTTTTATAGACAAGTGGCAAGCACCCGTGCAAGGTTCTGGGCACGTGGGTCCATCAAGACATAGGGCCCGAGGGTATTGGTCACGAACCCGAACGCAACGTCATGCTCAGGATCGGCGAAACCGATGGAGCCCCCTGCTCCGGGATGACCAAACGCCCGCGGCCCCAGGCCGTAGGTCGCATTGGGCACATCCGGTTGATCCAGCATGCAACCCAGGCCGAAACGGGTCTGGGTCAACAATGTCTTGTCCTCGCCGAAACTGTGCTGGCGAGTCAGTTCGTCGAGCATTTCACCTTCCAGCAAGCTTCCGTCCAGCAGGCCGGCGTAGAACCCGGCGAGACTGCGGGCGTTGCCGTGACCGTTGGCAGCCGGTTGCTGCATCCGCCGCCATTCCGGCTTGTTGGTGCTGGTCATGATCGATGGAGGGTTGGTGAAGGCCCGGGTGGTCATGGCCGTCGGTTCGCGCATCGTGACCTGCAACAGACGCTGGGCCGCTGCGTCGCCAACGTTGCCTTTGCCGCGGGCAATATGCGCCACGCGATGAAACTCTTCGTCGGCCAGGCCAACGTGGAAATCCAGGCCCAGGGGTTTGGCAACCCGGGCCACGATGGACTCGCCTGGCCCACGGCCATCGACCCTGCGCAACAATTCGCCCACCAACCAGCCGTACGTGATCGCGGCATAGCCGTGGCCTTCGCCGGGGGTCCACCAAGGCGTCTCGGCAGCCAGTGCATCGACCATGGTCTGCCAATCGTAAAGTGCCGCGGGGGCCATCAACTCCCTCAATGCGGGAAGTCCGGCCTGATGGCAGAGCAACTGGCGCAGGGTGACGGATTGCTTGCCCGCCGCCGCAAACTCAGGCCAATAGCGAGCGACCGGCGCGTCCAGTTGCAACTTGCCTTCGGCGACCAATTGCAAGGCGGCAACGGCGGTGAATGTCTTGGTGCAAGAAAACAGATTGGCGATGGTGTCGCAGTGCCAAGCCTCATGGCCATCCTTGTCGGCTGTGCCGGCCCAGAGGTCGATGACCGTGCGGCCCCCGACCTGGATGCACAACGCCGCGCCGCGCTCCTGCGGATCGTCAAACAGTGCCGCGAACGCTTCACGCACTGCTTCGAACTGAAGTTCGTAATGGCCTTGAATTTGCACCCGCAACTCCTTTGAAACACACGCTTTTTTCAGCTGGCTGGCATTGTTTCAGTCATTGATGTTTTTGTGAACCTTCGCGAGACGGCTGGTTAAGCGCAGTCTTGTGTGGCGAGGGAGCAAGCCCCCTCGCCACACAAGACCGTCAGGAAATCTCCCGCCGAAACGGTGGCAGCGCGTTGAGGATGGCCTTGCCATAACGTTGGGTCACCAGCCTGCGGTCGAGCAAAGTGATGGTGCCGCGGTCTTCCTCGGTGCGCAGCAAGCGACCGCAGGCCTGGACAAGTTTCAGCGAGGCGTCCGGCACGGAGATTTCCATGAACGGATTGCCACCCCGGGCTTCGATCCATTCGGCCAGCGCGGCTTCAACCGGGTCGTCCGGGACCGAGAACGGTATCTTTGCGATCACCACGTGCTCGCAATAGGCGCCGGGCAAGTCGACGCCTTCGGCAAAACTTGCCAGGCCGAACAGTACGCTGGAGTCGCCGCCATCGACCCGCGCCTTGTGTTTGTTCAGGGTCTCCTGCTTCGACAGATTGCCCTGGATGAACACCTGCTTGCGCCAGTCACGGTCGAGACCGTCGAACACGTCCTGCATCTGCTTGCGCGAGGAAAAAAGCACGAGGGTTCCACGGGAACCTTCCACCAGGTCCGGCAAGTCACGGATGATCGCCGCGGTGTGGGCCGCGGCGTCCCGTGGGTCGGCCTTGAGGTCGGGGACTCGCAACACGCCGGCGTCGGCATGGTGGAATGGGCTCGGGACCACGGCCGTCACGGCGATTTTCGGCAAGCCGGCGCGCATACGGAAACGGTCGAACGTACCCAGGGCGGTCAGCGTGGCGGACGTCACCAGCGCGCCGTAGGCAACGTTCCACAGGTTGCGCCGCAGCATGTCCGCCGCCAGGATCGGGCTGGCATTGACCTCGATGTCGAACAGCGAACCGCTCTCGGCCAGGGTCAACCAGCGCGCCATCGGTGGGTTGTCTTCCGGGTCTTCGGTGGTGAAAGCCGTCCACAGCTCCCAATTGCCTTGCGAGCGGGACAGCAGGCTGCCGAACAGCGGATACCATTCCTCGGCCTGGTTGCTGGCGATCCCGATGTTCACCTCGCCATCCATGCCTTCCTTGAGCAAGTCGGTCAGGCGCGTGAACAAATCCGTCAGGCGCGCGAAGCCCTTCTTGAGCTCGATGCCCATCTCGCGCATATGCTCGGGGATGATCCCGCCGACAAACCGATGGCGAGGCCGCTCGCGGCCCTCTACATCTTCGCCTGGCTTGAAATCAGCCACCTGTTCGCATGCGGTGAACATGAACTGCTGGTTCGTCTTGATCTCACGCGCGAGCTCGGGCACCTGTTCGATGAATTTGCCCAGGTCGCCCGGCAGTGGGTGCTGAGCCAACAGCTTGGTCAGGTTCTTCGCCGTGGTTTCCAGCCAGTCGGCGGTGGAGCGCAGCCGCGTGTAATGGGCGAAATGGCCGATGGCCTTGTCCGGCAGATGATGGCCTTCGTCGAACACGTAGATGGTGTCGCGCGGGTCCGGCAACACCGCACCACCGCCCAGGGCCAGGTCGGCCAGGACCATGTCGTGGTTGGTGACGATCACGTCGACCTTGCCCATGCCTTCGCGCGCCTTGTAGAAAGCACACTGGCCGAAGTTGGGGCAGTGACGATTGGTGCACTGGCTGTGATCCGTGGTCAGGCGCGACCAGTCGGCGTCTTCCAGGGCCGTTGACCAGCTGTCGCGGTCACCGTCCCACTTATTGCCGGCCAGTTTTTCAATCATGCTGGTAAACAGCTTCTGGCTCGCCTCGTCGACTTCGATCTTGAAGCCTTCCTCTTCGAACAACTGCGCGGTGGCGGTCTGGGCGTGGCCTTCCTGCAGCAACATGTCGAGCTTGGACAGGCACATATAGCGCCCGCGGCCCTTGGCCAGAGCGAAGGTAAAATTCAGCCCGCTGTTGCGCATCAGGTCGGGCAGGTCCTTGTAGACGATCTGCTCCTGCAGGGCGACGGTGGCTGTGGCGATCACCAGCCGCTTGCCGGCAGCCTTGGCGCTCGGAATCGCCGCCAGGCTGTAGGCCACGGTCTTGCCGGTACCGGTGCCGGCCTCGACCGCCACGACGGCCGGCTCGCCACTGCGCCGACCTTCGTCATCGGTGTCGATGTCGCCCAGGACTTTTGCCACTTCGGCAATCATCAGGCGCTGGCCATATCGCGGCTTGAGGCTCTTGGCTTCGAGAAAACGCGAGTAGGCGCCCTGGATCGTGGTTTTGAGTTCGGTGCTGATCATGAATGTCGGGCGCAAAAAACGCTGGATAAATTTTCAGTGGTTCGGATCGGCGGCTATCATACCCCGCTAATGAATCTCGCGCAGAACGGAGTGACCCAATGACACCCTTTGCCCTCGTCTACACCCTGCATTTACTGGCGGCCCTGATCTGGGTCGGCGGCATGTTTTTCGCCTGGATGATCCTGCGTCCCGCCGCAATGACGGCGCTTGAAGGCCCCGCCCGGCTAAAACTATGGGTAGAAGTGTTTCAGCGTTTTTTTGTCTGGGTCTGGGTGGCGGTGGTGCTTTTGCCGATCAGCGGCGTGGGCCTGATCCACCTGCGCTTCACCGGCTTCGAAACCGCGCCACGTTATGTGCAGGTGATGATGGGGCTGTATATCGTGATGACGGCACTGTTCATCCGCATTCAGGGCCTGCAACTGCCTGCATTGCGCACCGCCGTGACGGCCCAGGACTGGCCGACTGGCGCAGCGATGCTGGGCAAGATACGCCGCTTGGTGGGCATCAATCTGTTGATCGGGTTGCTGGTGGTGGCGATAGGCGCGGCGCGGCCGATGTTTTGATATCGCATCAAACCCAGTGGGAACTCGCTCCCTCTGGGTCATGAATGTTATTCAGAACCGCTGCACCGTCACCGCGCCCGCCGTTCCGGCAGGCCCTGGCTGGCCATCGGCGCCTGGCCGGCCGCTCTTGCCACCGTCGGCGGTATAGACCAGGCATCCCTTGGCCTTGCCGCCTGCTCCGGGTTTGCCACCGTGCCCAGGTTTGCCGCCGGCGCCGCCGTCCACCGTGACCTTTATCTGTTCATCGGGGTAAGCGCGAGGCAACTCGAGCCGCACCAGCGCACCGGCCGCGCCCGGCTGGCCGTCGCCGCCATTGCTGCCGTCGGCGCCGCGACCGGCCGAACCCCAGGTACACCCCGGAGATTGTCCGTTGGCGCCGTCAAGCCCCACATAACCTGGCGCACCGCTGCCGCCACGGGCATCCACTGACAGTAGCGGTGCGTTCAACGCATTGAAGCGCAGGTTGAGATTGCGCCCCGGCCGCGCCGCCTTCGTGTAGGTTCCCGGCGCGCCGCGAGCCGTGATCTGGCTGCCCTCGTCCAGTTCGGCCTGGGCCACCTTCATCTCCAATGCCTGTTGCGCCGGCACGATCGCAATTCGTGCCTCGCGCCCCAGGTGCAGCTCTGCGATGGACAGCTGCGTGACGTTCGAAGGCACCAACAGCGTGCCGTAATCGGCCACATCCAAGCGCTCCAGGGCCAGCACGCTGGTGGTGTTCGGCAGGCGCATCAAGGAATTGCTTTCGACCTGGACCACTTGGGCACAGGCCAACGGGCACACGAATGCCGCGAGTAGACACAATTTACGCATGGGAAGCCTCTGGCGCGGTCGGAAGGGTTTGCAAGTGGAAGATGCCGAACAGCAGCACTCGGAGGCGATCACGGCCCGGAGCGGGACGCCCGCGAAACTGTGCCCTGAACAACAACAGCTCAAGCAAATGGACCGCCAGCAACAGCGCCCCGGCGAGATTGACCAAGACATGCAGCGGGTGGACAAACGGCAAGAGCAGGTTGACCAGCACCACCAGCCAGAACAGCAGGGTCAACAAGCGCCCCAGCCCCCAAAACACCTTCATACGCCCCCCGTTCGAAATTATTCTTTGCGTGAACAGTAACGGCTCGCGCAAAGGATAAGCCAGAGGGCCGGGCAAATTTAATTTTGCGATCCGACGGCTCTGGCCCTTTGTCGCAACGGTTATCAACGCTGGATGCGCAACTCAACCCGACGGTTCTGGGCGCGGCCTTCGTCGGTCTCGTTGTCGGCCACCGGTTCGCTTTCGCCCTTGCCTTCGCTGGTGACTTTTGCCGGCGCCACGCCCTGGGTCAGCAAATACTCCACGACGCTGCCGGCCCGGCGCTCGGAAAGGCCTTCGTTATAAGCGTCGGTACCGACACTGTCGGTATGGCCGACCACGCGAATGCTCGCGACGTTGGCGTGGCTCAGCTTGCCCATCAGCTCGTCGAGCTGGCTTCGAGCCGCCGGGGTGAGATCGGATTTATCGAATTCGAACAGCACCTTGCCGGTGTCATTGAGGGTGATGACTTCACTGGTCGGCGTTTGCGGCTCGTCCGGTGGTGCGCTGGCCGGATACTGCGGCAGCGGGCAACCGTGGTGTTCAACGGCCGTACCGGCCGGCGTGTCGGGGCAACGGTCGCGACGATCGAACACGCCATCGTCATCTTCGTCGCCATCCTGGGCATAACAGATCAAGCCACCGCCGAGCAGCCCCAACGCGGCGCCACCGGCCGCCCAGCCAGTGCTTTCGATGGCACCCAGACCGCCGCCGACGAGCCCGCCGATCAGGCTGCAGATTGGCCAGGTGCGTTGATTGAGTGATGCGCTGCCGTCGCTGTGAGTGGCGCAACCGGATAACAGACTGCTCGCGAGCAGCACCGGCATGGCAACCCTGATGAGAACCTTCATGATGAATGCTCCTGTGTCACCGGCCCATACCGGTCACACAGGAGTAAAGACCCGCATCCGCGACTGTACAAGCCGCGGATGACAAGGGTTTCAACGGTTTATCTTGATTTCGGTACGACGGTTCATCGCCCGGCCATCAGCAGTTTTGTTGTCCGCCACCGGCTGGCCTTCCCCGGCGCCTTCCACCGAGACGAAACTGGCGCGAGGCACGCCGCTTTCCACCAGGTACTGCACCACGGAATTGGCGCGTTTTTCCGACAGTCTCTGGTTGTAGGCATCACTGCCGACACTGTCGGTGTGGCCCGTCACCCGCAGTTGCGCGGTGGAGGTTTCCTGTTTCAACCGGGTCGCGATGGTGCTCAGCACTTCCTTGTCGGTTGGTGTCAGCGTGGCCTTGTTGAATTCGAAATGCACATCGCGCACCACGATCGTTTCTTCCTTGACCACTACCGGCTCTTCGGCCATTGGCGCCGGGGCGGGCGGTGGGCAGCCGTCGGCGTCGACCTGCACGCCTTTCGGTGTGCCCGGGCACTTGTCGCGGCTGTCCGGGACGCCATCGCCGTCTTCGTCGCCATCGCCATGGGCCCAGCACCAACCTGCCGCCACGGTGCCGGCCACCAACGCGCCCGGCCCAATCCAGGAACTGCTCTCGATGGCGCCCAATCCCGCGCCCACGACACCACCGGTGGCCGCACAGATCGGCCAGTCGGTTTTCTGCAAACCTGCGCAACCAGTCAACACACTCGTTAGCAGAACCAGGGGTAACGCTGTCCGAACTATGCTCATCGGGTTTTCTCCTTGAAGGATCGGCTTCGCCGCCGATTCAGGGGAGTAAAGACCGGACTTCGGATCTGCGCCAGCCCCAACGATTACAGGTTTTCGCCACGTGTTCGCGCAGGTTCCGTACGTTCGTGGACAAACCGCTCTAGGCCATGATGTCCGGGCAGGCTATCTTGGCGGTTCTGATTGAGGAACTTCGATGACCGTTGCCATTTCTTCGCGTACGCCCCAGCAAGCCCTGGCCGCCGTGCTTGACCGTTACGCCCCGCAAAGGCTGCTGCTGATCGGCGCCAGCAGCTTTCCTGCGCTGGAGGCGTTCCAGCAGGCCCATCCCGCCACCGAAGTGGTCCACGCGGGCCCCGGCGCGCTGCCGGCAAACGTGGCGGCGCGGCGTTTCGACCTGGCCCTTGCGCTCGATTGCCTGGAGCATTTGCCCAAGCGCGACGGTCTGAACCTGTTGGGCGGCATCCGCAATCTCAACGCCAGCCGGATTGCGGTGCTGGCCGACCTCAACGCCTGCGGCTGGCAGGAAACGGACTTCTTTTCCCTGGCCTTGCAAGCCAGCGAGCGGTTCCAGCGCGAGGACCAGGTGCTGACCCTGTTTACCTACGATCTGCTTGAATACAAGCAGGTCCCCGACTGGCTCAACTCACGGTTTTGGGCTAACCCCGAAAACTTTGGAAAATATTGGTGGTAGCTGTGGACACAAGCCTGCACACGACCATTTGCCCTTGTGGCAGTGGCAACCCATTGGATGCCTGCTGCGGCCGTTACCATGACGGCCATCCCGCGCCCTGTGCCGAAGCCTTGATGCGCTCGCGCTACAGCGCTTATGTACTGGGCCTTGTGGACTACCTCGTCAGCACCACTCTGCCGGCCCAGCAGGATGGCCTCGATCGCCAGTCCATCAGCGAATGGAGCGCCAGGAGCACCTGGCTGGGGCTGGAAGTGGAAAGCAGCGAAGTGTTCGGCGGCCAACCGGAACACGCTTTCGTTACGTTCACCGCGCGCTGGCACGACGGCCAAGGTGAGCACAGCCATCGCGAACAGTCATCGTTCGTGCAGAACGGCGGGCGTTGGTACTTCATCGACCCCACCGTGCCGGTGAAGATCGGCCGCAACGACAGTTGCCCTTGTGGCAGCGGGCATAAATTCAAAAAATGCTGCGCCGGGTATTTCAATCGCTGATTTTGCAAACGCCTGACGCTCGTCCACCACCCGAGGGCTAAACTGGGGACAAACCAGAGGCACGGACATGACCTTCAAACTCCAATGGCTATGCGTCACCTGCCTGCTACTGATCGTAGGGCTCGGCGGTTGCGCGTCCTGGCAAGCTGAAGAGGCACCCGAGCCGCGAGTCCACCTGGTCAAGGTCGAGGTGGTGCGGGCGCGCCTGGTGGAACAAAGGTTCATGCTGCACTTTCGCGTCGACAACCCCGGTGATAGCGACCTCACCGTGCGCGGCCTGACCTACCGGGTTCATTTGGGCGACCTCTTGCTGACCGAAGGCGAGCATGAGCACTGGTTCACGGTTCGCCCCGGACGCAGCGGGTATTTCAAGCTGCCGGTTCGCACCAACCTGTGGCCCCAGGTGCGGGAGCTGGTAAAGCTGTTGGAGAAACCTCGTGAGCAGATCCCCTATCGCCTGGAAGGTGAGCTGGAAACCGGTTTATTCATCGCCCACTACGTGCACCTGGAACGCAATGGCGTGATAATCGCCGCCGATTTAATTGCGGAGTAACCCCGATGACACAGCAACCCCATGTCCATGGCCCTGATTGCAACCACGATCATGACCACCACGACCATGATCACGGCCACGTCCATGGCCCGAACTGCGGCCACGCCCACCAAGAGCCCGTGCGCAATGCCTTGAAGGATGTGGGCCGCAACGATCCATGCCCTTGCGGCAATGGCAAGAAATTCAAGAAGTGCCACGGGGCTTGATGGCTAAAAAGTTTTTTGCCTGTTAGACCGTCATCGCGAGCAAGCTAGCTCCCACAGGATTCAAAGTCCGCCTAAGAATGTTGTGGGAGCGAGCCTGCTCGCGATGAGGCCGCCCTGTACCCCATCCATCACCCCGCCTGCAGAATCTGCATCACGCTGACCACCGTCGCATATTCCCCGTGCAGGTTAGCCAGGGACATCCCATGCACCTCGGCAGCCGAACGGGCATTGCCGAAGTAATCGGCCTTGTCGAAGGTGAAACAGGCGTCTTCGGCCACCCATGTATCGAATCCCAGGTTGCCGGCCGTCCGCGCGGTGGACTCCACCGAATTGTTCGTCGCGACGCCGACGATCACCAGTTGCCCGATTCCCGCGCCGCGCAGATCCGCCTCCAGGGAGGTGCCGCAGAACGCATCCGGCACCTGCTTTTGAACCAACCGCTCCCCGGCCATCGGCTCGAACCGTTCCTGGACTTGCACGCCTGATTGCCCGGGCCAGAACACCGAGTCTTCAGAGCGGGACAGATGGTGGACATGGATGACAGGCCGCGCCGAATTCCGCCAGCGGGCAAGCAGCTCAAGCATGCGCAGCTCCGCCTCGGGGTTGTTGCGGGGGCCGAGCTTGGGGTGGAGGATGCCTTTTTGTTGATCGATAAGAATCAGCGCCGCGTTTTTCTGTAGATCCATGTCGGATTTCCCATGATCGATCGTTGGATTTTGCACCACTTGAACATCACCGTTCCCTACGAGCAAGTCGTCGATCGGCCCGTGGCGAGGGGCCGCTTCATCGCCACGTGTTCAGCGGATTGCGGGCTTCGCCGCGGGCTTCGCCGCGGGCTTTGCCGCAGGCTTTCATCGCCAAATCAACAAATAACCCCACCGCCCGCTTGCGCGGCCCCTTCCTGCTCACTAACGTAGCGCCTTTATTGGTGCCACCCCTCCCGCAGGAGCTTTGCCATGGCCTCGCCAGCCTTTATTTCCCTCATTCCCAAGCTCGGCGTAGCCGCAGCAGCGGCCAGTGTGCTCGGTTTGAGCGGTTGCCAGGCCTGGAATACCCAGGACACTGTCCCGCCTACCACCGGCGTGCAACCGCTCAAGGGGCTGGCGCAGAATGTCTCGGTCCGGCGCAACGCCATGGGCATGCCGCTGATCGAAAGCAACAGTTTCCACGACGCCCTGTTCGCCCTCGGCTATGTCCACGCCAGTGACCGGATCACGCAGATGGCGACCCTGCGCCTGCTTGCCCAAGGTCGGCTGGCGGAAATGTCCGGGGCCGAACGGCTCGATATCGACCGCTACATGCGGGCGGTGAACCTGAAGAAAAACGCCGACGAGCTTTATAAAGCGTCATCGCCGCGCCTCAAGCGATTCTTTGAAGTCTATGCCCGGGGCGTCAATGCCTACCTGTTCCGCTATCGCGACAAGTTGCCGGCGGACTTGGCTGCCACCGGCTACAAGCCCGAATACTGGAAGCCGGAAGACTCGGCGCTGCTGTTCTGCCTGCTGAATTTCAGCCAGTCGGCCAACTTGCCGGAAGAGCTGGCCACCCTGGTGCTGGCCCAGACCGTCACAAACGACAAACTGGCCTGGCTGAGCCCGTCCTACCCCGATGAACCGCTGCCCCTGGCGGAAGCCGATAAACTTCAGGGCGTCCGCCTCAATGGCCAGGTGCCCGGCCTGGACCAAATCAGCAAGGCTGGCGCCCAGTTGTCCGACCTGAATCTGTTGGGCGCAGCGTTTTCGAGCAACTGGGCCATCGCCCCGCAACGCAGCCGCAACGGTAAAAGCCTGTTGGCCAGCGACAGCCATGGCCCGCTGGGCGTGCCGTCGCTCTGGAGCCCGGTGCAGATCCGCGCGCCCAAGTACCAGGCGGCCGGGCTTTCCGTGGCGGGTATTCCGATGATCCTGGCCGGCTTCAACGGCCACGTGACGTGGAGCATGACCAGCGTCCTGGGTGACAACCAAGACCTGTTCCTGGAAAAGATCCGACGCCAGGGCAACGGGCTGTCCTACGAAGTGAACGGCAAATGGCAGCCGGCGACCGTGCGCAACGAAACCTATTTCATCAAGGGTCAACGGTCTATTCGTGAAGCCGTGTACGAGACCCGCCACGGCCCCCTGCTCAACAGCGCCCAAGGCCCAGCCATGGCCAACGGTCTGGGGCTGGCCTTGCAATTGCCGAGTTTCACCGACGACAAGACCCTGGATGCGTTCTTCGATCTGTCACGCTCGCGAAATATCGAGAAAGCCTCGGATGCGAGCCGGGAGATTCGCGCCCTGGCGGTGAACATGGTGTTTGCCGACGCGCGCAACATCGGCTGGCAAGTGACCGGCCGCTACCCCAACCGCCGTGAAGGCGAAGGATTGCTGCCATCGCCCGGCTGGGAGGGTCGCTATGACTGGGACGGTTATGCCGACCCGATGCTGCACCCCTACGACCAGGACCCGGTCCAGGGTTGGCTCGGCACTACCAACCAGCGGGTCATTCCCCATGGCTACGGCATGCAATTGTCCAACTCCTGGGCGGCGCCGGAGCGTGGCGAGCGCCTGGCCGAACTGGCCGGCGCCGGCAAGCACGACGCCCGCAGCCTGAGCGCCATGCAATATGACCAGACCACGACGTTCGCGGCCAAACTCAAGAAAGTCTTCGAAGCCCCAGGCATGGCCCAGCCGCTGAAACAGGCGATCGAAGCCCTGCCGGTGGCGGACCGGGCCAAGGCTCGCGAGGCCTACACCCGCCTGATGGCGTTCGACGGCAGGCTCAGCCCGGTGTCCACCGACGCGGCGATCTACGAGCTGTTCCTGCAGGAAAGCATGAAGCAGACGTTCCTCGATGAACTGGGTCCGGAAAGCAGCCCAGCTTGGAAAGCACTGGTCGCGAACGGCCAACGGTCCTACTCGGCCCAGGCCGATCACCTGCTCGGCCGCGAGGACAGCCCGTTCTGGGACGACGTGCGCACCCCGCAGAAAGAAGACAAGGCCGTGATCCTTGCTCGCAGCCTGGCAGCGGCCATCACTGTCGGCGAGAGCCAACTGGGCAGCGATCACACCACTTGGCAGTGGGGCAAACTGCACCGCTACGAGTGGAAAAACACCAGCGGCCAGGTCGTACGTGGGCCGTTGGCGGCTGGCGGTGATGGCACCACGCTCAATGCCGCGGCATTCGCCTGGGGCCAGGATTTCAACACCGCCCTGGCGCCGGCCCTGCGCTTGATCGTCGATTTCAGCCAGCCCGAGCCGTTGACGATCCAGGGCGGCGCCGGTCAATCGGGGAACCCGGCCAGCCCGAACTATGTGAACGGCATCGATCCGTGGATCAAGGCGCAGTATCAAAGCCTGCCGATGCAACCGCAGAACTTTGATCGCGGGTATGGCAAGGCGCGGTTGACGTTGGTGCCTGGAAAATAACCTGGAACGGCCTTTGAGATTTGCGGTGAGTTGAAAATTGCCATCGCGAGCAAGCTCGCTCCCACAATGAGGCGGTGTTGAGTTCCGTATTTCCGCATCACACCAAGCCACTGTGGGAGCGAGCTTGCTCGCGATGGCGTCAGTCCGTCCTCTGAAAACCGATCGAACTTCTCCCCCCGCCCCCGCCTCTACCTGACAAGCCCATCGCCCCGGTGACCGCATGGATCTTGTCATTGCCCGCCCCGAAGGCCTGTACTGTCCGCCCGGAGATTTCTACATCGACCCCTGGCGCCCGGTAGAACGCTCAGTGATTACCCACGCCCACGGCGATCATGCCCGCGGCGGCAACCAGCACTACCTCGCAGCGGCCCCCGGCGAAGGCATTCTCCGTTCCCGGCTGGGCCAGGACATCAATCTGCAAACCCTGCCCTATGGCGAACGCCTGCGGCATCACGGCGTAACGCTGAGCTTTCATCCCGCCGGGCATGTGCTGGGCTCGGCCCAGGTCAGGTTGGAATACGAAGGCGAAGTGTGGGTCGCCTCCGGCGATTACAAAGTCGAGCCCGACGGCACCTGCGCACCGTTCGAGCCGGTGAAATGTCACACGTTCATCACCGAATCCACCTTCGGCCTGCCGATCTATCGCTGGCAACCCCAGGCGCAAGTCTTTGATGAGATCAACCAGTGGTGGCGCGGGAACATTGCCGCCGGCCGGGCCAGCGTGTTGTTCTGCTATTCCTTCGGCAAGGCCCAGCGGATTCTCCACGGCATCGATGACAGCCTCGGGCCGATCCTCGCCCACGGCGCGGTGGAACCGTTGAACCGGGTGTACCGAGAAGCAGGTATTCACCTGCCGCCGACACTTTATGCGGGCGATTTCAAAAAGAACGACCCGATCATGAGCCAGGCGCTGATCATTGCTCCACCTTCCGCCGGCGGTAGCAGCTGGATGCGTCGTTTCGGCGACTACAGCGACGCCTTCGCCAGTGGCTGGATGCGCCTGCGCGGCACCCGTCGGCGCCGCGGCGTGGACCGCGGATTCGTATTGTCCGACCACGCCGACTGGCCTGGCCTGCTCTGGGCCGTCGAGCAGACCGGCGCCGAGCGGGTCATGGTCACCCATGGTTCGGTCGCCGTGCTGGTGCGCCACCTTTGCGAACAAGGTCTCGACGCCCAGGGTTTCACCACCGAGTACGGCGACGATGAAGAAGACCTCGCCCAGGCACCCGTCAGCGGCGAGGAGGCACCATGAAAGCCTTCGCCGAGCTGTATGCCGAACTGGACGCCACCACCTCCAGCAACGCCAAGCTGGCCGCCATGCAGGATTATTTCGGCAAGGCACCGCCGGAAGATGCCGCCTGGGCTGTGTATTTCCTCTCCGGTGGCCGTCCACGGCAACTGGTGCCAGTGAAAATCCTGCGGGAGCTGGCGGTCCGGGTGTCCGGGTTGTCGCTCTGGCTGTTCGAGGAGAGTTATCAGGCCGTGGGCGACCTGGCCGAAACCATTTCTCTGGTCCTTCCCGAATCGACCCACAACAGCGACGAGGGCCTGGCGCTTTGGATCGAAGAGAAACTGTTGCCGCTGCGCGGTGAGTCGCCCGAGGTCCTGGCTCAACGGCTTCCGGCGCTGTGGGCGCAGCTCGACCGGTCGAGCCTGATGCTCTGCATCAAGCTGATCACCGGCAGTTTCCGCGTCGGTGTGTCCAAGCTATTGGTGACCCGTGCCCTGGCGACCATGGCCGGGCTGGACAGCAAACGGGTGGCCCAACGACTGGTGGGCTACACCGATCTGTCCCATCGTCCCACGGCGGCCAGCTACCTCAAGCTGATCGCCGCCGAGTCCGACGATGAACATGCCCAGCGCGGCGGCCAGCCATATCCGTTCTTCCTGGCACACGCCCTGTCGCAACCGGCGGAGCAATTCGACACCCTGCTGGGGCCAGCCAGTGACTGGCAGGTTGAGTGGAAATGGGACGGGATCCGCGCCCAGGTGATCAAGCGCGACGGCCACTTGTGGATCTGGTCCCGAGGCGAGGACCTGGTCACCGAACGATTCCCGGAACTGCACCCACTGGCCCAGGCGTTGCCCGACGGCACGGTAATCGACGGCGAGATCGTCGTCTGGAAAGCGCCGCAGTCAGTCATCGACGACGCTTTCGACCCGCAGGCGCCACTGCAACCTGCGGTGCAACCCTTCGCCTTGTTGCAACAACGCATTGGTCGCAAGACCCTGGGCAAGAAGATCCTCGAAGACGCCCCCGTGGTGGTGATGGCCTATGACCTGCTGGAATGGCAAGGCGAGGACTGGCGCAGCCGGCCCCAGGCCGAGCGTCGCGAACAGCTGGAAACGTTGGTCGCCCGTTGCCACAGCCCCGTACTGTTGCCATCGCCCGTCGTGACCGGCCGGGACTGGCTCGACCTCGCCCGCCAGCGCGAAGCCTCACGCAGCCTCGGCGTCGAAGGCATGATGCTCAAGGCCCGCAATGCGCTGTACGGCGTCGGGCGGACCAAGGACATGGGCGTTTGGTGGAAATGGAAAATCGACCCGTTCAGCGTCGATGCCGTGTTGATCTACGCCCAACGCGGCCATGGCCGACGCGCCAGCCTGTACAGCGACTACACCTTCGCGGTGTGGGACAACCCGCCGGGCAGTCGCGAACGCACGCTGGTGCCGTTCGCCAAGGCTTATTCAGGCCTGACCGATGCACAAATGCGCCAGGTCGACAGCATCGTGCGCAAGACCACCGTGGAAAAGTTCGGCCCAGTGAGCAGCGTCACCCCCACCTTGGTGTTCGAGTTGGGCTTTGAAGGCATCGCCCTGTCCAAGCGCCACAAGAGTGGGATCGCGGTGCGGTTTCCGCGAATGTTGCGCTGGCGCCAGGATAAGAGCGTCGATGAGGCCGACACACTGGCAACCCTTCAGGACTTGCTGAAATAACACCCCTCGCCACAAAAAACCGTTCGTCTTTTGCCATAGCGTTTTTCCAAACAGCGCACGCTCCATCCCGGTGCGCTTTTTGATGTACGCTCATCCCCGCGCACCACCGCGTTCCGTCATCTGCCGCGAGTGCTTTTAAAACACTTGTTCGGCACTATGGTTCGGAAATTGCTACCTTTATGCCGTCATACCGTTCAGACCTTCACCGGTAACAATCCAACGCGCCACAAGCGCTCAAATTGGTTTTAGGGACTCAATAATGAAAAAAGCACTGCTGACCCTTTCTGCACTGGCATTGTGCGTGGCTGCTGGCGCTGCCACGGCCAAGGAATACAAGGAACTGCGTTTTGGTGTCGACCCGTCCTACGCCCCGTTCGAATCCAAGGCCGCCGACGGCAACCTGGTGGGTTTTGACATCGACCTGGGCAATGCGATCTGCGCAGAACTGAAGGTCAAATGCAAATGGGTCGAAAGCGATTTCGACGGCATGATCCCAGGCCTCAAGGCCAATAAATTCGACGGCGTGATCTCATCCATGACCGTGACCCCGGCCCGCGAAAAAGTCATCGACTTTTCCAACGAGCTGTTCTCCGGCCCAACGGCTTATGTATTCAAGAAAGGTTCGGGCCTGAGCGAAGACGTTGCCTCGCTCAAAGGCAAGACCGTTGGCTACGAGCAAGGCACCATCCAGGAAACCTACGCCAAGACCGTACTGGACAAGGCTGGCGTCAAGACCCAGGCCTACCAGAACCAGGATCAGGTCTATTCCGACCTGACCTCCGGCCGCCTCGATGCCGCGATCCAGGACATGCTCCAGGCTGAGCTGGGCTTCCTGAAGTCGCCAAAAGGCGCAGACTATGAAGTCAGCAAGCCTGTTGACAATGAATTGCTGCCCTCCAAGACCGCTATCGGTATCAAGAAAGGTAACAAAGAGCTGAAGGCGCTTTTGGATAAAGGTATCAAAGCGTTACACGACGACGGCAAGTACGCCGAAATCCAGAAAAAACACTTTGGCGATCTGAATCTGTACAGCGGCAAATAATGCGCAGTGCCCACCCGGTTTCGGGTGGGCACTTTTTTTCTGCCCAAGGCAATCTTCCATGTTCGAACAACTCCTACAAAATCTGGGGCTCTCGGCCTTCAGCCTGCAGGGCTTTGGCCCGCTGCTGATGCAGGGCACCTGGATGACGATCAAGCTCTCTGCCCTGTCCCTGTTGTTAAGCGTTCTGCTCGGCCTGCTGGGCGCCAGCGCCAAGCTGTCCAGCGTCAAATTGCTGCGTGTTCCAGCCCAGCTCTACACCACGCTGATTCGCGGTGTACCCGACCTGGTGCTGATGCTGCTCATCTTCTACAGCCTGCAAACCTGGCTGACGTCTTTTACCGATTTCATGGAATGGGAATACATCGAGATCAACCCATTCGGCGCCGGGGTCATCACCCTGGGCTTCATTTATGGCGCGTACTTCACCGAAACCTTTCGCGGCGCGATCCTCGCGGTGCCGCGCGGGCAGGTCGAAGCGGCCACGGCCTATGGCCTCAAGCGTGGCCAGCGTTTCCGCTACGTGGTGTTCCCGCAAATGATGCGCTTTGCCCTGCCGGGCATTGGCAACAACTGGATGGTGATGCTAAAGGCCACCGCGCTGGTGTCGATCATCGGCCTGGCTGACCTGGTCAAGGCGGCCCAGGACGCGGGCAAGAGCACCTACCAGCTGTTCTACTTTCTGGTGCTCGCGGCGCTGATCTATCTGATGATCACCAGCGCGTCCAATATCATCCTGCGCTGGCTTGAACGGCGCTACGCCGCCGGAGCCCGGGAGGCGGTGCGATGATCGAACTCCTGCAGGAATACTGGCGACCGTTTCTCTACAGCGACGGCGTCAACATCACGGGCCTGGCGATGACTCTGTGGCTGCTCAGCGCTTCGTTGCTGATCGGCTTCGTGGTATCGATCCCGCTGTCCATCGCGCGGGTTTCACCCAGGTTCTACGTCCGCTGGCCGGTGCAGTTCTACACCTACCTGTTCCGTGGCACGCCGCTCTACATTCAGCTGCTGATCTGCTACACCGGCATCTACAGCCTCGAGGCGGTGCGCGCGCAACCCGTGCTCGACAGTTTCTTTCGCGACGCGATGAACTGCACGATCCTGGCATTCGCCTTGAACACCTGCGCCTACACCACGGAGATTTTCGCCGGGGCCATTCGCAGCATGAACCACGGCGAGGTCGAGGCGGCCAAGGCTTACGGCCTGACCGGCTGGAAACTCTACGCCCACGTGATCATGCCGTCGGCCCTGCGTCGTTCGCTGCCGTATTACAGCAACGAAGTGATTCTGATGCTGCACTCGACGACCGTGGCGTTCACCGCTACCGTTCCAGACGTGCTGAAGGTCGCGCGAGATGCAAACTCGGCCACGTTCCTGACGTTCCAGTCGTTCGGGATCGCCGCCTTGATCTACCTGACCATAACGTTTGCACTGGTGGGCCTCTTCCGCCTCGCCGAACGCCGCTGGCTGGCCTTCCTCGGGCCAACCCACTAAGGCTTCCGTTCCAGGACATACACGCACATGCGCCACCAGATACATGACCTGCTGGCCCCGCTGCCGGGGACCGCACGCAAGATCCACAGCTTTCACTTCGGCCCGGAAAAGGCCGATGGCAAAATCTACATCCAGTCGTCCCTGCACGCCGATGAGCTGCCCGGCATGCTCGTGGCCTGGCACCTCAAGCGGCGCCTGGCCGAGTTGGAGGCCTCCGGCCATTTGCGACACGAGATCGTGCTGGTGCCTATTGCCAACCCCATCGGCCTTGAACAAGTGCTGATGGACGTGCCGCTGGGCCGCTATGAGTTGGAGAGCGGGCAGAATTTCAACCGCCGGTTCGTCGACCTGAGCGAAGAGATCGGCAATGAAATCGAAGGCTTGCTGACCGACGACCCGCGGCACAACCTGATGCTGATCCGCACCAGCCTGCGCGATGCCCTGAGCCGCCAGAGCGCCAGCACGCAATTGCAATCCCAGCGCCTGGTCCTTCAGCGGCTGGCCTGCGACGCCGACATGGTGCTCGACCTGCATTGCGATTTCGAAGCCGTGGCCCACCTCTACACCACCCCCGAAGCCTGGCCGCAGGTCGAGCCGCTGGCACGCTACATCGGCGCCGAGGCCAGCCTGTTGGCCACCGACTCGGGCGGCCAGTCGTTCGATGAGTGTTTCACGCTGCTGTGGTGGCAGCTCAAGGAACGTTTTGGCGAACGATTCGAGATTCCCCTGGGAAGCTTTTCGGTCACCGTCGAACTGCGCGGCCAGGGTGACGTCAACCACGGCCTGGCGAGCCTCGACTGCCAGGCATTGATCGAGTACCTGATCCACTACGGCGCCATCGACGGCGAACCGGTGCCGTTGCCCGACCTGCCCTACCCGGCCACGCCGCTGGCGGCCGTCGAACCGGTGGCGACGCCGGTTGGCGGGCTGCTGGTGTACAACGCCCTGCCCGGCGAGTACATGGAGGCGGGGCAACTGATCGCCGAAATCATCGACCCGGTCAACGACACCGTCACGCCCGTTCATTGCCGCAACGCCGGGCTGCTTTATGCCCGCTCGCTGCGCCGCATGGCCACCGCCGGCATGGTCATCGCCCATGTCGCCGGAACCGAAGCCTACCGCAGCGGCTACTTACTTTCGCCTTGAGGATGCCTGTTCCATGTACAAACTGACCATCGAAGGCCTGCACAAGAGCTATGGCCAGCACGAGGTGCTCAAAGGGGTTTCACTCAAGGCCAGGACCGGCGACGTGATCAGCCTGATCGGCGCCAGCGGCTCGGGCAAAAGCACCTTCTTGCGCTGCATCAACTTCCTCGAACAACCCAACGACGGCGCCATGACCCTGGACGGCCAGTCGATCCAGATGATCAAGGATCATCACGGCATGCGCGTGGCCGATGCCGACGAGCTGCAACGCATCCGTACGCGCCTGGCCATGGTGTTCCAGCACTTCAACCTATGGAGCCACATGACCGTGCTGGAAAACATCACCATGGCGCCACGCCGGGTGCTGGGCGTCAGCAAGCAGGAAGCCGACGAGCGCGCCCGTCGTTATCTCGACAAGGTCGGCCTGCCGGCCCGCGTCGCCGAGCAATACCCGGCGTTCCTGTCCGGCGGGCAGCAACAGCGCGTGGCGATTGCCCGCGCCTTGGCGATGGAGCCGGAAGTCATGCTGTTCGACGAACCGACTTCCGCCCTCGACCCGGAGCTGGTGGGAGAAGTGTTGAAGGTGATCCAAGGCCTGGCGGAAGAAGGCCGCACCATGATCATGGTGACTCACGAAATGAGCTTCGCCCGCAAGGTTTCCAATCAAGTGCTGTTCCTGCACCAGGGCCTGGTGGAAGAAGAAGGCGCGCCGCAAGACGTGCTGGGCAACCCCAGGAGCGAGCGACTCAAGCAGTTCCTCAGCGGCAATCTGAAATAACTCCCCGCCTCCGTGGCGAGGGAGCTTGCTCCCGCTGGCGTTCAATCAACGAGTCTTAAACACAGCAATACCTGCGGGAGCGAGCTGGCTTGCGAAGGCGATAGACCAGTCGCCATCGATGCTGCCTGAGCTGGCCCTATCGCGAGCAAGCTCGCTCCCACAGGGGTCCGCGCCCGACCAGTCGATCAAATAAACCTTCATCTCCTGCCGTGGTCACTGAAGAAGGACCTTCAGGGCGCACACGGCACGCATGGCGACATCCAGCAACTTCGCAAAAAAGTGGTTCGACGCCCGGGGCTGGAAGCCGTTCGCTTTTCAAAAAAATGTGTGGGCCGCGGTCAAGCGCGGCGAGTCGGGGCTGCTGCACGCCAGCACCGGCGCCGGCAAGACCTACGCCGTGTGGTTTGCCGCCCTCAACCGTTTCGCCCGCGCCGTGCCGCCGCCGGACAAACCCCGAAAACGCAAACCTGCGGCCGAGCCGTTGACAGTCTTGTGGATAACGCCGATGCGCGCGCTGGCCGCTGATACCGGCAAGGCACTTCAAGCGCCCCTCGACCCGTTGCAGATCCCCTGGACCGTCGGCCTGCGCACCGGTGACACCAGCGCGAACGAACGCGCCCGCCAAGGCCGACGCCTGCCCACGGCGCTGATCACCACCCCGGAAAGCCTGACCCTGATGCTGGCCCGCGCCGACGCGCAAACCGCCGTTTCGACCTTGCGCATGGTCGTGGTGGATGAATGGCACGAATTGCTCGGCAACAAGCGTGGCGTGCAGTTGCAACTGGCCCTGGCCCGCTTGCGGCGCTGGCATCCGGGGCTGATCGTGTGGGGAGTCTCCGCGACCCTGGGTAACCAGGCCCACGCCGAACAGGTGCTTATCCCACAAGGCAATGGTGCCAGCGTGCAGGGTGCCAACGCCAAGGCCCTACAGGTCGATACGCTGTTGCCGCCGACCCTTGAACGTTTCCCCTGGGCCGGGCACATCGGCTTGAAAATGCTGCCCCAGGTCGTCGCCGAAATCGACGCCAGCAGCAGCTGCCTGGTCTTTACCAACACCCGTGCGCAGTCGGAAATCTGGTACCAGGCTATCCTCGAGGCACGTCCGGACTGGGCCGGGCTGATCGCGCTGCATCACAGCTCGTTGTCCCGCGAGACCAGGGATTGGGTGGAACAAGCCCTCAAGGATGGCCAGCTCAAAGCGGTGGTGTGCACCTCAAGCCTGGACCTTGGGGTGGATTTTCTGCCGGTAGAACGGGTGTTGCAGATCGGCTCGGCCAAGGGTGTGGCGCGGCTGATGCAGCGCGCCGGACGCTCCGGCCACGCGCCGGGACGGACCTCGCGAATCACACTCGTGCCGACCCATAGCCTGGAACTGATCGAGTCCGCCGCCGCGCAGGACGCCGTGGCGCAGCGGCGCATCGAGCCCCGGGAATCGCCGCACAAACCCCTGGACGTGCTGGTCCAGCATTTGGTCAGCATGGCCCTGGGCGGCGGTTTCAGGCCCGACGAACTGTTCGACGAGGTCCGTGGCGCCTGGGCTTACCGCGATTTGAACCCTGCCGAATGGGCATGGGCCCTGGCGTTCGTGCGCCACGGTGGACTCTCGTTGACGGCCTACCCTGACTATCGACGGGTCGAGCCGGACGAGCACGGCGTATGGCGCGTGCCTGACGCACGCCTGGCCCGGCGCCACCGCATGAGCATCGGCACCATCGTCAGCGACGCCAGCCTGCAGCTGAAGTTCTGGAGCAAGGGCGGTGGCGGCAAAACCTTGGGCAGCGTGGAAGAAGGTTTTATCGCGCGGCTGCGTCCCGGCGACGGGTTTCTCTTCGCCGGGCGGTTATTGGAACTGGTCCGGGTCGAAGACATGACGGCCTACGTGCGGCGCAGCCAGGCGAAAAAAGCTGCCGTGCCACGCTGGAACGGCGGCCGCATGCCACTTTCCAGCGAACTTGCCGCCGCGGTCGTAGCACGCCTGAGCGAGGCCGCCGCAGGCCATTTCGACGGCCCGGAGATGCGCGCCGTGCAACCATTACTATCGACGCAACTGCGCTGGTCCGGCCTCCCCACGCAGGGCACGTTGCTGGCCGAAGCGCTCAAGTCCCGGGAGGGCTGGCACCTGTTCCTCTATCCGTTCGCCGGGCGCCAGGTTCACCTCGGGCTTGCCAGCCTGCTGGCCTGGCGCGTCAGCCAGCGACAACCGGTGACATTTTCCATCGCGGTCAACGACTACGGACTGGAACTGCTCAGCGCCACCCAAGTGGACTGGTCAGCGCACCTGAACCCGGGGCTCTTGCGCACCGA
This sequence comes from Pseudomonas sp. R4-84, assembly GCF_054130985.1. Classification (NCBI taxonomy): domain Bacteria; kingdom Pseudomonadati; phylum Pseudomonadota; class Gammaproteobacteria; order Pseudomonadales; family Pseudomonadaceae; genus Pseudomonas; species Pseudomonas sp. R4-84. The sequence continues at coordinate 1,262,503 of NZ_CP096390.1, read as the reverse complement.
TGATCTGCTGGTGGACGTGCTCGCCAGCCTGAATGCCGGAGAACTGGCGCTGCGGCGCTTTCGCGAGATCGCCCGAATCGCCGGGCTGGTATTCGCCGGCTATCCCGGCGCGCCGAAGAGCACACGGCAAGTCCAGGCCTCCAGCGGACTGTTTTTTCAAGTGTTCAAGCAATACGACGCCGATAACCTGCTGCTGGCCCAGGCCGGCGAGGAGGTCCTGCGCGAAGAATTGGATATACGCCGACTGGAGCAGACCTTGGAACGCCTCGATACGTTGAAGCTGGACCTGCACATCATTAAACGCCCCACCCCGCTGGGCTTCCCGTTATTGGTGGAACGGTTCCGCGAAAGCATGAGCTCGGAAAAACTTGCCGATCGAATCCGCCGGATGGTCAGCGAACTGGAACGAACCGCCGATAAAGGTACCGTCTGATGCCCGCGCCCTACCCCATCAACCTCGCCGGTGAAGAACTCTGGCTGCTGCCGCACAAAGCCCTGTACTGGCCGGCCCAGGAAACCCTGATGGTGGCCGACGCACATTTCGGCAAGGCCGCTGCCTATCGCAGCCTCGGCCAACCGGTGCCCCACGGCACGACGGCGAGCAATATCGCCGTGCTGGATCAACTGCTGGCAAGCGTGCCGTGTCGATTGCTGATTTTCCTTGGGGATTTCCTTCACGGGCCTGGTTCCCATGCCCCCGGCACACTGAACGCTCTCGCCGGTTGGCGTGAACGGCATCAAGCACTTCCCATCACGCTCATACGTGGCAATCACGACAAGAGCGCTGGCGATCCACCGCCCTCGATGAATATCCGCGTCGTACCCGAGCCACTGCTGCTGGGCCCGTTCGCCGTGCAACACGAACCCACGCCGCACCCAAGCCGACATGTGCTGGCCGGGCATGTGCACCCGGTCTATCACTTGACAGGCAAAGGCCGGCAACGGCTTCGGCTTCCGTGTTTCCGCCTCGGTAGTGATGTCAGCCTTCTGCCGGCCTTCGGTGCGTTCACCGGAGGCTATCGGGTCGAGCAGGACAACGACTGCAAGATCTTCGTGATTGGCGACAACGAAATATGGCCCGTCAGCTGAAGCGCATTCGCTTCAACTGACGGGCCATATGTGATCAGGCTACGGGCGCAGGAGGCGGCTCGTCGGGAAGTGTCGGTTCGCCGGGTTCGGTTGGCTGCTCGTTGGGGGTATCGGGATCTGGCTGGCCGGGGATGCCGCCTGCCGCTTCAGCAGGGTGGGCCAGCAGTGACCAAGCCAGGACGCCGATCTGATTGGGCTCAAGACTTGCCAGTTCGGCACTGATTCGCGGATCGATCTTCATAGAGCTACTCCTGAGCGAAGGCCCATTGGGCTGACGCAAAAAAACGGGCAGTACACTTCATAGAGTGCCTGCCCGCCCAGGAATTCCAACAGCTCGTCAGAATCAGGTACGCGGCAGTGTCACGCCGCGCTGGCCCTGGTATTTGCCACCCCGGTCCTTGTAGGACACTTCGCACTCCTCATCGGATTCGAGGAACAACATCTGCGCCACGCCTTCGTTGGCGTAGATTTTGGCCGGGAGGGTCGTGGTGTTGGAAAACTCCAGGGTCACATGGCCTTCCCATTCCGGTTCCAGCGGCGTGACGTTGACGATGATGCCGCAACGGGCATAGGTGCTTTTACCCAGGCAAATGGTCAGCACGTTGCGCGGAATACGGAAATATTCGACGGTGCGAGCCAGGGCGAAGGAGTTCGGCGGAATGATGCAGACATCGCTCTTGATGTCGACGAAGCTCTTCTCGTCGAAGTTCTTCGGGTCGACGGTGGCCGAGTTGATGTTGGTGAACACCTTGAATTCATCGGCGCAGCGCACATCGTAGCCGTAGCTGGAAACACCGAAGGAAATCAGCCGGTCGGCGCCTTCGCCACGCATCTGGCGCTCTACGAAGGGCTCGATCATGCCGTGCTCTTGCGCCATGCGGCGAATCCACTTGTCCGATTTGATGCTCATGGCGGGTTTCCTGAAATAGCGAGGTGGAAAAAACTGTCCGGCATCTTACCGGGGCGCGGGGCGGGTTCAAAGTGCGGGACGCAATTCTCGCCGATCCACCTTGATTTCCGGGCCCTGGCGGCAACCGTCAGCGCCGTCAGTCATTAAAACCGAGAAACCTTCGCAAAGACCATTGGCACGTTCCGGAAAAAGGGTTAAGGTGGCGTCACTGTGCTGCTTGTGTCACTGAGAATCTCTACACGATATGTTGAATTTCGATCCAACCATCTACAAGAATTTTTCCTGCTCTTTGCACTCAGTCTCGGCCAGGGTTCTTCCTGAGTCGCAGTTATCTTTGTTCAAGGAGTTACACCATGTCTAATCGCCAAACCGGTACCGTTAAGTGGTTCAACGATGAAAAAGGCTTCGGCTTCATCACTCCACAATCCGGTGACGATCTGTTCGTTCACTTCAAAGCTATCCAATCCGACGGCTTCAAAAGCCTGAAAGAAGGCCAACAGGTTTCTTTCATCGCTACCCGCGGTCAGAAAGGCATGCAAGCTGAAGAAGTTCAAGTTATCTAACTTGTACTTGCTTTAGTAAGAAGCCCCGCCCTTAAAAGCGGGGCTTTTTTGTGTCTGTTGATTTTTCAGGCACAAAAAAACTGTGGGAGCGAGCTTGCTCGCGATAGCGGTCTGTCTGACCCACCGCAATCGCGAGCAAGCTCGCTCCCACAGGAGGGTTCGTTGATTAGCCTGGGATTACCAGGTCACACCGAACCCAGCCGTGTAGCGCGTCTTACTGATGTCGCTGTCTTCCGTCCCTTCGATGACATCTTTCTCGGCCTTGAGATTGAGTGACGCCCAGTCGGTCACTTTATAGCGCAACCCCAACTCTGCGTCGTAGGCATAATCCGCCACGCCAGACAGCGGCTTGCCGACTTCGCCATTGGTGAAAAATTCAACCCGTTTGCCGATCAGGTAACGGTTGTAGTCCCATTTCATGGCGACGGAATAGAAGTTGTCCTTGCCGCCATCGCTGTACTCGTAATCGGTGCGGTTGAGCAGCGAACCCAGGGAGAACGCACCCAGTTCGTCGTCCCAGAACTGGTAGCCCGGACCGGTACCCACGACACGCTGGCGGGCCAGGTCCTCGACTTTGTCGCGCTTGTAGTTGAGCCGACCTTGCCAGAACCATTTATCGGTGATGAACCGGTCGAGGGAGTACTCCAGTCGCCAGTTATCAGCCGAGACTATGTCGTCCTGGAATTCGCGGTTGTATTCGCCTTCGGCGGTGTGCCGCCACCTGCCGTGGCGCGCCGAGGTCTTGAAGTCGATGTCGTAGTCGTCGGTGTCGTTTTCCGCCCGCTGGTAATCCAGTGCGGCGTCGATATTGCCCTTCCACACCAAATCCTCGACCACCGGCTTGGGCTTGAGAATCTGCTGGATGCTCGCCAGCTCGACGGTCTTGGGCACATCACCATTGGCCAAGGTCACCTTGCCATCCTCGGCCGCCTGCAACGCCTTGGCTTTCTCGCCGCTGTAAGCGTCCTGCTTGACCAACAACTGCTGGTCGCTTTCAAGGGTCTTGACCTGTTTCCAATCGATAGGGACCGCGCCGGCATAATCGGTCTGGATCAGCAACTTGCCGCCGTCGAAAACGGTGATCTTGCCGCTGAGCTTGTCGCCGTTCTTCAACCAGACGGTATCGGCAAGCAAAGGCATGGAGGCGCTCGTAACAGCTAGGCAAAGCAGGGTTCTGGACAACATAAGCGATAATGGGCTCAAGTTTGCGATGAAAAGGCGGCATTATCCCCCAGGATGACACCTCAGCAACGACTGACCCACGTATGGAAGATGAGTTCATTTATCAACCCGCCCTGTAGGAATTAATCTACAGACGGACACTTTCAGGAACCGCGCTTGTGACTGACGCCTCTTCGGCCACCGAAAACGCCGCCCAGATCCGCCGCACCACGCTTTACCTCACCCTGGCACAGGTGCCTGCCGGCAAAGTCGTAACCTACGGCCAACTCGCCGAAATGGCCGGGCTGGGCCGCGCCGCGCGCTGGGTAGGACGAACCCTCAGCCAATTGCCCGGCGACACGAAGCTGCCGTGGCATCGCGTGCTCGGTGCCGGCGGTCGGATCAGCCTGCCGGTGGGAAGCCCCTCAGGGGACGAACAACGCGCGCGCTTGCGCACGGAGGGGATCAGTGTCCTGAATAATCGTGTTGATATTCAGCGCCATGGCTGGCGCCCGGTAGAGCACAGCGGTTAGAGTGCGCGCTTTGTTTTCGCAATTTTTGAGGCAGACTCCAGCCCATGCCCCGTAAAACCTGGCGCGCCGCCCTCGCCGCCTATGCCAGTCCTTCGACGCTCGTGCTGTTGCTGCTTGGCTTCGCCGCCGGCTTGCCGTACATGCTGGTGTTTTCCACGCTCTCGGTCTGGTTGCGCGAAGCCGGCGTGGCTCGCGAGACCATCGGTTACGCCAGCCTGATCGGCCTCGCCTACGCCTTCAAATGGGTCTGGTCGCCATTGCTGGACCAATGGCGCCTGCCACTGCTGGGCAAGCTGGGACGCCGCCGATCCTGGCTGGTGCTATCCCAAGGGCTGGTCATCCTGGGCCTGGTGGGCATGGGTTTCTGCGATCCGCAAAAGCACCTGTCCTGGCTGATCGCAATCGCGGTGATAGTGGCCTTCGCCTCCGCGACCCAAGACATCGCCGTCGATGCCTATCGACTGGAAATCGTGGACGACACCCGCCAGGCCGCATTGGCCGCCAGCTACATGTCCGGCTACCGGGTCGCCGCCCTGCTGGCCACGGCCGGCGCGCTGTTTTTCGCCGAGGGCTTCGGCTCCACCGGGTTCAGCTACAAACATTCGGCCTGGGCGGGCACGTACCTGTTGTTCGGCGTGCTGATGGTGCCCGCCTTGCTGACCTCACTGTTCATGCGCGAGCCTCCGGTGCCACTGCGCACACAGTTGCAGGCCGGGCGCTATACCTTCGTCCATCAGCTCGCATCGGTGTTCGTCCTGATCGTGCTCCTGGTGTCGGTCCCGGCCATGTTCACCCAACTCTATAACACCGACTTCGCCAGCGTGCTGTTCGAGGGCGTCAGCCTGCTCGACCTGCTGCTCGAGGACCGGGCGTTCCTGCGCGCCATCCTCTATACCCTCCTGACTGTCATGTGCCTGTCGTCGATGGGCCGTCGCGGCCTGGCGCCGGTGCTCACCCCCGTCAACGACTTCATCCTGCGCTACCGCTGGCAGGCGCTGCTGCTGCTCGGCCTGATCGCCACATACCGGATGTCCGACACGGTCATGGGCGTCATGGCCAACGTGTTCTACATCGACCAAGGATTTACCAAGGACCAGATCGCCAGCGTCAGCAAGATATTCGGGCTGATCATGACGCTGGTGGGCGCCGGCATGGGCGGCCTGCTCATCGTGCGATTCGGCATCTTGCCGATCCTGTTCATTGGCGGCGTGTCCTCGGCGGCCACCAATATCCTGTTCTTGATGCTCACGGGGATGGGCGCCGACCTGGAGATGCTGATTGTCACCATCTCCCTGGACAATTTCAGCTCCGGCCTGGCGACCTCGGCATTCGTCGCGTACCTGTCCAGCCTGACCAACCTGAAATTCTCCGCAACCCAGTACGCCCTGCTCAGCTCGATCATGCTCTTGCTGCCGCGCCTGATCGGTGGGTATTCCGGGGTCATGGTGGAAAAGTTCGGCTATCACGATTTCTTCCTGATCACCGCCCTGCTCGGCGTTCCAACCTTGCTGCTGATCGCGCTCCACTGGTACCAGGAAAATCGCCGCCAGGACTCGACGCACGGAACGGAGTCAGAGCCGGAGTCGAAATCGACGCCGACCCGGCCCGCCCAAGAGTCGTAGGCCCAAGAATCGTAGGAAAGCTCAGCAGGCGCCGAAGAAAGCGGCGCCTGGATCCGGCAACAGGCCACGCGCCTGTACGCCAGGGCATCTCGCCCGTACAATGCTGCGTCACTTCTCGTCATCAGCAACCGACAACGGCCAACCATGCGCACCAGTCAATTTTTGCTCGCCACACAGAAAGAAACGCCTTCCGACGCCGTCGTGATCAGCCACCAGCTGATGCTGCGTGCCGGCATGATCCGCAAACTCGCCTCCGGCCTGTACACCTGGCTGCCGATGGGCCTGCGGGTCATGCGCAAGGTCGAAGCCATCGTCCGTGAAGAAATGGACGCCGCCGGCTCTCTGGAAGTGTTGATGCCGAGCACCCAACCGGCCGAGCTGTGGCAGGAGTCGGGACGCTGGGAGGAGTACGGCCCCGAGCTGCTGCGCATCAAGGACCGTCACGGTCGCGACTTCTGCGCAGGCCCGACCCACGAAGAAGTGATCACCGACCTGATGCGCAACGAGTTGAGCAGCTACAAGCAGCTGCCCATCAACCTGTATCAGATCCAGACCAAGTTCCGTGACGAGATCCGTCCGCGCTTCGGCCTGATGCGCGGTCGCGAGTTCATCATGAAGGACGCCTACTCGTTCCACGCCGACCTGGCGTCGCTGCAGGTTACTTACGACCGCATGCACCAGGCGTACTGCAACGTGTTCACCCGCCTGGGCCTGAAATACCGCCCGGTTGAAGCCGACAACGGCTCCATTGGCGGTGCCGGCTCCCATGAATTCCACGTACTGGCCGAGTCCGGCGAAGACGACATCGTCTTCAGCAACGGCTCCGACTACGCCGCGAACATCGAGAAAGCCGAAGCCGTGCCACGGGAAACGTCCCGCGCCGCGCCGACCGAAGAATTGCGCCTGGTGGATACACCCAACACCAAGACCATCGCCCAGTTGGTGGAAGGCTACAACCTGCCGATCGAACGCACCATCAAGACCCTGATCGTGCGCGCGGAAGAAGAAGGCAAGCTGATCGCCCTGATCGTCCGCGGCGATCACGAGCTCAATGAAATCAAGGCGGCCAACCAGCCTGGCGTCGCAAGCCCATTGGTCATGGCCACCGACGCCGAGCTGCGCGACGCCATCGGCGCCGGCGCCGGCTCCCTCGGCCCGCTGAACCTGCCGCTGCCGATCATCATTGATCGCTCGGTGGAGCTGATGAGCGATTTCGCCATCGGCGCCAACATCGACGACAAGCATTATTTCGGCGTGAACTGGGAGCGCGACCTGCCGGTTCCAGCCGTCGCGGACCTGCGCAACGTGGTGGCCGGCGATCCAAGCCCGGACGGCAAGGGCACTCTGGAAATCAAGCGCGGTATCGAAGTCGGACACATCTTCCAGCTGGGCGACAAGTACAGCAAGGCGATGAAATGCGAGGTGCTGGGCGACAACGGCAAGCCGGTCACCCTGCAGATGGGCTGCTACGGCATCGGTGTATCGCGCGTGGTGGCCGCTGCCATCGAGCAGAACAACGACGAGAACGGGATCATCTGGAGCGACACACTGGCGCCCTTCCAGGTCGCGCTGGTGCCGCTGCGCTATGAAACCGAACAGGTTCGCGAAGCGACCGACAAGCTCTACGCCGAATTGACGGCCGCTGGCTTCGAGGTGCTGCTGGACGACCGCGACAAGAAAACCAGCCCCGGTATCAAGTTCGCCGACATGGAACTGATCGGTATCCCGCACCGGATCGTAGTCAGTGATCGCGGCCTGGCCGAAGGCAACCTGGAATACAAGAGCCGCACCGAGGCCGAGCCGCAAGCGCTACCGGTCGCCGAAGTGCTGTCCTTCCTCCAGGCTCGTATCCGCCGCTGAGACCAGATAGAGACGTCATGTTCAAGCGAAACACCTTAGGCCTCGGGGGCGCCGCACTGTGCGGCGCCCTGCTGGTCAGCGGCTGCGCCAACCAGATGTCGCAACGCAACGAGCACGAAGAACGGATCGAGCGCAAGCTGCTCGACCATAGTCTGCAAATCGATGTGGGCGAGCCCAAGGTGCTCGACTTGCCGCAGCGTCGGGTTCGGATCAACGAGCAAAAGACTTTCGAGGTCACTGAATTCGAAGTCACCCGGCACTACGATCGCTACACGCCCTACCAGCCATGGCGCGAGGTCTATGAGATCCCGCTGGGCGCGGTGGCGGTGGTGGCCGGTGTCGGCGCGAACGTGGTCAATGTGTTCGCCCTGGGCACCTTGCCTGACACCGCGACCCGTGACTGGATCAGCTACGGTTTCGCCGGCCTGAACCCATTCATGAACGTACCGTCCAACGGTCGAGCGCAACAAAACCTGGCCGGTATCGACGAAATCCAGCGCGACAAGCGCACCGAGCACTCGAGCCTGCCCTGGAGCGAACGCCCGGTACAGGTGAAGGCCGCTCGCCAGACATTCGAGATGAGCACCGACCGCAACGGGGTGCTGCGCTTGAACCTGCTGGAAAGCCCGTTCGCCGAACATGACCTGAGCCAGTTCGGCAAATTGCAGATCAGCGTGACGGATGCCCAGGACGAGGTGCATACCGACTCGTCGCTGAGCATCAGCAGCACCCTGCGCAGCAAATTGGTCGAAGCCCACGCATTGATCTACGACGACCTGGAAGATGACGAAGTGAGCCAGTGGGTTCACCGGGTCAAACGCCTGTCGGAACTGGGCCTTGAAGAAGAAGCCAGTGAGCTGGAGCAAAGCCTGATCGAACTGACCCGCAACGATCCGGAACTGCAGACCGAGTTCCTGAAGGCGTTGACCAAGGATGGCGGACGGTTGGTGGCGGACCCAGGGGCGAATTGAACCTGGCTGAACGAGGGATGCTTCCCCTGTGGTGAGGGGATTATCCCTCACCACAACGAGCGCTTACCGATCAAACAGCTCCAACTGTTCATACCCTCCCCGCAAATCCTCCAACCGTACCCCGATCCCCAACAACCGCACCGGTTTGCCGCCACGGTTGAAGGCCTGGGTCAACAAAAGCTGGTAACTGCCCAGATCCCGCCCGGCCCCGGACTGCTCCAGGGTGGTCTGGGTGAAATCATGGAATTTGACTTTGACGAATGGCTTGCCCGGGCGGTAACTGCTGTCGATCCGCGCCATGCGCCCGCTGAGGGTTTCCATCAGCTCCGGCAACTTGTCCAGGCAGCTTTTCAAATCGGGCAGATCAACGTCGTAGGTGTTTTCCACGCTGATGGACTGACGACGGCTGTCGTTGTGCACCAGACGCTCATCGATCCCACGGGCAAGGCTCCAGAGGCGCTCGCCAAAACTGCCGAATTCACGCACCAGGGCGAGCTTGTCCCACTGACGCAACTGTGAACAATCGGTGATCCCGAGCCTGTTCAACTTGTCGGCGGTGACCTTGCCAACACCGTGGAGTTTATTCACCGGTAATGCCGAGACGAAATCTTCCACTTGGTCGGGGGTGATGACAAACAAGCCATTGGGCTTCTTCCAATCACTGGCGATCTTGGCGAGAAACTTGTTCGGCGCAACGCCAGCGGACACGGTGATGTGCAGCTGATTGGAGACACGCCGGCGAATGTCTTGGGCAATACGCGTGGCGCTGCCGCCAAAATGCGCGCTGGCGGAGACATCCAGGTAAGCCTCGTCGAGGGACAGCGGCTCGATCAGATCGGTGTAATCGCTGAAGATCGTGTGGATTTCCTTCGACGCCTCTCGGTAGGCGTCCATCCTCGGCTTAACGATGGTCAGGTCAGGGCAGAGCTTCAGCGCATGGCCGGAAGACATGGCAGAGCGCACGCCATAAGCTCGGGCTTCATAGTTGCAGGTCGCGATTACGCCGCGCCGGTCCGCCGAGCCGCCGACCGCCAATGGCTTGCCGGCCAGCTGCGGATCATCACGCATCTCGATAGCGGCATAGAAGCAGTCGCAGTCGACGTGGATGATTTTGCGTTGCGTCATGAGAGAAGCGGCACACGGATTGATTCGGGGCGCCAGTATCTCATTCGAACCTGTATATAGCACCAGTGCTTTGAAAGATCCTTCGTTGAACCTTGAAAATTCCTACATGGATGTATTTCCTCAATCACCCAGAGCCCGCCAATAGGGCGCCAGCCCTTGCCCGGCTTGCGTCACAGCGCGAAACCTGGCCCTGCCCCTGGGCTAACCGCTTGAAGCGGAACATGTTTTTCCTGAATAAGGGTTGACAGTCCATCGATCTTCTGTAGAATGCCGCCTCACAGACGCGGGATGGAGCAGCCTGGTAGCTCGTCGGGCTCATAACCCGAAGGTCGTCGGTTCAAATCCGGCTCCCGCAACCAAACATCAAGAAAGGCTACTCGAAAGAGTGGCCTTTTTTGTGCGCGCCTGATTTATGCGCCTGCGCCCCATGGCGCTTCTATCAACCTAAGCCCTTGCTGATGGTTGTAGGACAATTTTCTTTTGTTTTCGTGTATTTAGGTGAACTCGTCGTTTATTTCACCCAGCCCCTTATTAACGGTTGACACTCTGGCGTTCGCCTGTAGAATGCCGCCACACAGACGCGGGATGGAGCAGTCTGGTAGCTCGTCGGGCTCATAACCCGAAGGTCGTCGGTTCAAATCCGGCTCCCGCAACCAAACATCAAGAAAGGCTACTCGAAAGAGTGGCCTTTTTTGTGCGTGTCGAAAAAACTCCATGACAAATATTTTGTAATATTTTCCACCGCAGGGATTGGTAACTTGGCTGGATACCCCCATCCTGTCGCGCATAGCTCAAGAGGTGATTGATGCGCGCCCACTCGTCTGACCCACAAGACACTGTTTCTGCGACACAACCGATCAAGGCCGAGCGATTGCGCTGGATGGAGCGGATCAGCCAGTACCGGCAACCGATCGGCCTCGCTGTCACGCTGCTCCTGTTTGCAATTGCCTTGATCGCCTGCCGCCATCTGTTGAGCGAGCTCGACCTTTACGCCCTTCACGACTCGATCCTCGAGGTGCCGAGGCCGGCCCTGCTCGGCGCGATCGCCGCGACCGTGGCCGGTTTTGTCATTCTGCTGGGCTATGAGTGGTCCGCCACCCGCTACGCGGGGGTGAAGCTGCCGCCGCAAACCCTGGTGCTAGGGGGCTTCAGCGCTTTCGCCATTGGCAACGCCATCGGCCTGTCGCTGCTGTCGGGCGGCTCGGTTCGTTATCGCCTGTATGCTCGCCATGGCCTGGGGGCGACGGATGTCGCCCATATGACGTTGTTCGCCAGCCTGTCGCTGGGCTGCGCCCTGCCGCCCTTGGCCGCCCTGGCGACACTGAGCAATCTGCCTGCGGCATCCGCCGCCTTGCATCTTCCAGCCACGTTGCTGGGATCGATCGCCGTCGCGGTGCTGCTGCTGACTGGCGTGCTGGCGGTGGGTATCTATCGCCGTCGCCTGCCGGACCAACCCTACCGCGACAGCCTGCTGGTCAGGGCCGGTCGCCGGACCTTGCGGCTGCCCGGCCGACGCCTGACGCTCCTGCAATTGGTGATTACCGCGCTGGACGTCGCAGCTGCCGCGACGGTGCTCTATCTGTTGCTGCCCGAAGCGCCCCCGTTCGGTCCATTCCTGCTGGTGTACTCGCTCGCGCTGGCCGCCGGTGTACTCAGCCACGTGCCGGGCGGGGTCGGGGTGTTCGAGGCGATCCTGCTGGCCGCGTTTGCCGACAAGCTGGGTGCCGCGCCGCTGGCCGCCGCCTTGCTGCTGTATCGCTTGATCTACGTGCTGCTGCCGATGCTGGTAGCGTGCGTGCTGCTGTTGATCAATGAGGCGCAACGACTCTTCCAGACACGCCAGTCCTTGCGGGCGGCGTCAGGTTTCGCGGCACCGATCCTGGCCGTGCTGGTGTTTTTGTCGGGCGTGGTGCTGCTGTTTTCCGGGGTGACACCCGAAATCGATACCCGCCTGGAGCACATCGGCTTTCTGATTCCTCACCGACTGGTGGATGCCTCGCACTTTGGCGCCAGCCTGATTGGCGTGCTGTGCCTGTTGCTGGCCCAAGGCTTGCGCCGTCGCCTGTCCGCCGCCTGGATGCTCACCACCGTGTTATTGCTGGTAGGTGCCCTGCTCTCGCTGCTCAAGGGCTTTGATTGGGAAGAAGCCACGCTGCTGACCTTGACTGCTGCCCTGCTGTCGATCTTCCGGCGTTCGTTCTACAGGCCGAGTCGCCTGACCGAGTTGCCGTTTTCGCCGTTGTTCTTGATCGCTAGCCTGTGCGTCCTGGGGGCGTCGATCTGGCTGTTGCTGTTCGCCTATCAGGACGTGCCCTACAGCCATCAACTGTGGTGGCAATTCACCCTGGATGCCGACGCTCCCCGCGGCCTGCGCTCATTGCTCGGTGCCGCGGTGCTGCTGGTGGTGGTGTCGCTGACCTGGTTGCTGCGCACCGCGCGGCCGGTGATTCACTTGCCTACGGCACAAGAGCTGGAACGCGCCAAGACCATTCTCATGGCGTCGTCTCAACCCGACGGCGGCTTGGCCCTGACCGGCGACAAGGCGCTGCTGTTTCACCCCAACGACGAGGCATTTTTGATGTACGCCCGTCGCGGCCGCAGCCTTGTCGCGCTGTACGACCCGATCGGGCCGACCCAGCAACGGGCGGAAATGATCTGGCAGTTCCGTGACCTTTGCGACATCTATCACGCCCGGCCAGTGTTCTACCAGGTACGCGCCGAGAACCTGCCTTACTACATGGACATCGGCCTGACCGCGATCAAGCTGGGCGAAGAGGCGCGAGTCGACCTCAAACGTTTCGATCTCGAAGCCAAGGGCAAAGAGATGAAGGACCTGCGCTACACCTGGAATCGCGGCACCCGCGATGGCCTGTCGCTGGAAATCCACGAGCCGGGCCAGGCGCCCATGGACGCACTGAAAGTCATCTCCGACGCCTGGCTGACCGGCAAGAACGTCCGGGAAAAAGGCTTCTCCCTCGGACGATTCAGCGATGACTACCTCAAGCATTTCCGCATCGCGGTGATTCGTTTCGAAGGCCGGCCGGTGGCATTCGCCAACCTGCTGGAAACCCACAACCACGAATTGGCCAGCCTCGACCTGATGCGTGCCCACCCCGACGCGCCGAAGCTGACCATGGAATTCATGATGGTCGGCCTGATTCAACATTACAAAAACCATGGCTACGCTCGCTTCAGTCTCGGCATGGTCCCTTTGTCGGGCTTGCAGCCGCGGCGCGGCGCACCGCTGACCCAGCGCCTGGGGTCGATGGTGTTTCGCCGTGGCGAGCAGCTTTACAATTTCCAGGGGCTGCGCCGCTTCAAAGACAAATTCCAGCCTGACTGGGAACCTCGTTACATGGCCGTGCCCGCCGGACTCGATCCGCTGGTTGCACTGGCTGATACCGCCGCCCTGATTGCAGGCGGCCTGACTGGATTGGTGAAACGCTGATGATGCAACGCTCGTGGCGATACGTAGTGGCCGCCCTGCTGGTGCTGGCTGTGATTCTCGGTGGCGGCTACTGGTATTGGAACCGCCCTGCCCCGCAACCGACCCTGGAACAACTGGAACCCGCCGACGGCGTGCCAATGACGCGCGTCATCCCCGGCACCAAGCCCCGCGCCCAGGTACTGGTGGCCGTGAATGAGGACCAAAAGCTCAGCGACACCCAGTTGACGACCCTCAGCCGCAGCGGCTCGGCACAGATCGTCCAAGTGATCCTGCCCAAGGACTGCATGTTGCAAGGCCGTGCTCTACAGGCCGGCCTGAGACAACTCCACGGCCCGGCCACGCTGGTCAGCGGCATCGGCCCCGGCGCCGTGCTGGCCTGGCGCTGGTTGGCCGAGCAGAAGGACGACAATGCCCGGGCCGTCTCGGTGGACCTGGCCCTGGAAAAACCTGGCTGCACGCACCTGCTGCCCAAGAGCGCCGCACACGGTCACTGGCTGGTCGCCTGGAACGATAACCCCGACGACACCAGCGCCGGGTTCGTTCGTGATCAATACAATGCCGAAACCAGCATCAGCGACTACGACATCAACCTGCCGCAAGTGCTGAACAATGAGCTGCGCAAGATCCTGGTAGGTGCCGAAAAGGGCAAGGGCGGCCTGAGCATCCCGGTGGTGGAGGTGCCCGCCAGCCAGGCCCGGGATACCGTGACGCTGTTTCTCTCTGGCGACGGTGGCTGGCGTGACCTGGACCGCGACGTGGCCGATGAAATGGCCAAGGTCGGCTACCCGGTCGTCGGCATCGACACCCTGCGTTACTACTGGCAGCACAAGAGCCCCGAACAGAGCGCCGCCGACCTGACCGAGCTGATGCAGCACTACCGCCAGATCTGGGGCACCAAGCGCTTCATCCTGACCGGCTACTCCTTCGGCGCCGATGTGCTGCCGGCGATCTACAACCGTCTACCGGCGACAGAGCAACAGCGGGTCGATGCAATCATCCTGCTCGCCTTCGCTCGCACCGGCAGCTTCGAAATCGAAGTCGAGGGCTGGCTCGGCAACGCCGGCACCGAAGCCGCCACCGGCCCGGAGATGGCCAAGCTGCCCGCCGAAAAAGTGGTGTGCATCTACGGCGCCGAAGAGGCCAACGAAAGCGGCTGCACCGACAAGACTGCCGTGGGCGAAGTCATCAAGTTGCCGGGCGGCCACCACTTCGATGAAAACTACCCGGCCCTGGCCAAGCGCCTGATCGGCGAGATCGACAAGCGCCAAACCAAGCCTGCCGTGCAATAAGCGGGGGCAAGCCAGACAAAAGCCCCCACCGCCGCAAGGCACTTGGGGGCTTTTGTTAACGGCGACGTTCTGCCGCGTCGTATACTTCTTTATCTCGCCGCGCGCCAACGGCGACTATCAGCACCTGAATCGCTTTTCCGTCGACCCTGTAAACAATGCGGGTATCACCCGTTCGGATCCTTCGGCACCCGGCCAGGCTGGCTCTGAGCGGCTTGCCGATCTTGTCCGGCTCGCCATTGATGATCCGCTCTTCGATGACATCAAGGATACGGTTCGCAGCCGCAGCACCCAACTGATCCAGATCGTCTTGAACCTCCGGATGGTAAACAACGTTCCAAGCCATTCACCGCCCCTTCAGTCGTTTTTGGCATACCGCGCCCGCATATCCTTATGACTGACGGCCTTGGCCCGATCGAAATTGATCAAGCGCTCACGAGCCGTCGCCTCGACGCGAAGATTTTCCAGCTCATCGAGCATTTCCTGATAAGCGTCGACGTTGATGATCACCGCTGCGGGTTCATTGTCCTTGAAGATCACCAGCCTTTCGGTTGCACGACTCGATACTTCCTTGAGCTTCGCGCTGAACCCCCTGACCATTGCCGTAACGGATATCGCTTGATCCGCCCGCTCCAGTAGTGCTGCCATACCCCACCTCCTTCCACCTGATTCCGCATACTTTAAAACACATCTTTAACTGTAAAATATTACGTCATATTAGACGCAAATCAAGGTAAGGAAAGACCAACCGACCAAATGCCCAAGAGGCTCCCACAAAAAAGCCCCCACCGCCGCAAGGCAGTGGGGGCTTTTTGTTTCCCGGTGCTACATCTCCACCTGCGTCCCCAATTCAATCACCCGATTCAACGGCAGATTGAAAAAGCGCAGGTTGCCGTTGGCATTTTTCAACATGAAAGCAAACAACGACTCACGCCAACGCGCCATGCCCTCCAGCTTGGAGGCGATAACAGTCTCGCGACTGAGAAAGTAGGTGGTGCGCATCGGACTGAAATCCAGGTCGTCCAAATGACAGAGCTTGAGCGCCTCGGGCACGTCCGGCTCGTCGGTAAAACCGAAATGCAGGATCACCCGGAAGAAGCCCTCGCCATAGGCATCGACCTCGAAACGCCGTTGTGGCGGCACGCGGGGAATGTCTTCGTAGACCACTGTCAGCAACACCACCTGCTCATGCAGCACCTGGTTGTGCAGCAGATTGTGCAATAGCGCATGGGGCACCGCATCCGAGCGCGCCGTCAGGAACACCGCCGTGCCCTGGACCCGGTGCGGCGGCTGCACGCGGATGCTGCTGATGAAGACCGGCAGCGGCAACGCCCCTTCGTCCAGCCGCTCCACCAACAGCTGCTTGCCGCGTTTCCAGGTGGTCATCAATACGAACAAGGCAATGCCGGCTATGACCGGGAATGCGCCGCCCTGGATGATTTTCGGCACGTTGGCGGCGAAGTACAGCCCATCTACCAGCAAGAAACCGAACAGCACCGGCACCGCCAGCAGCGGCGGCCATTTCCATAGCAACAGGATCACGGCGGAGACCAGGATCGTGGTCATCAACATCGTACCGGTCACCGCCACGCCGTAGGCCGATGCCAGCGCTCCGGACGACTCGAAGCCCAGCACCAGCAAGACCACGCCGACCATCAAAGACCAGTTCACCGCGCCGATGTAGATCTGGCCCTGTTCGGCGCTGGAGGTGTGCTGGATGTACATGCGCGGGATGTAGCCGAGCTGGATTGCCTGGCGCGTCAGCGAGAACGCGCCGGAGATCACCGCTTGCGAGGCAATCACCGTCGCCAGCGTCGCCAGGCCCACCAAGGGCAGCAATGCCCAGCTCGGCGCCAGCAGATAGAACGGGTTGCGCGCCGCTTCAGGATCACCGAGCAGCAAGGCGCCCTGGCCGAAATAGTTGAGCATCAGGCCCGGCAGCACGAGGATGAACCAGGCACGGGCGATGGGTTTACGGCCGAAGTGGCCCATGTCGGCATACAGCGCTTCGGCCCCGGTCAGCGCCAGCACCACCGCGCCAAGGATCGCTACGCCCATGCCCGGGTGGACGACAAAGAAACGCACGGCCCAGGCCGGGTTCACTGCGTTCAATACTTCCGGGTGCTGGCTGATGCCATACACGCCCAAGGCGCCGAGGACGAGGAACCAGGTCACCATGATCGGTCCAAAGAGGATGCCAATGCGCGCGGTGCCGTGGCGCTGGATCAGGAACAACGCCACCAGCACCACCACCGATAACGGCACCACCCAGTGATCGATGCCTTCGAATGCGAGGCCCAGGCCTTCGACCGCCGACAATACCGAGATCGCCGGGGTGATCATGCTGTCGCCATAGAACAGCGCCGCACCGATCAAGCCGCAGATCACCAACAACGTACGCAGCCGCGCCCTGCCGGCCGCCGCGCGCCGCGCCAGGGCAGTCAAGGCCATGATTCCGCCTTCGCCCTGGTTGTCCGCGCGAAGGACGAACATCATGTACTTGATGGACACGACCCAAATCAGCGACCAGAAAATCAGCGACAGGATCCCCAGCACCCCGTCATGGTTGACGGGCACGCCATAACCACCGGAAAACACTTCTTTAAGGGTGTACAGCGGGCTCGTGCCAATGTCGCCATAAACCACCCCGACCGCCGCGACCAGCATGCTCAGCGGTTTGGCCGCCGAGTGCTCGGCGCCCGCCGCCTGACTACCTGCATGACCCATCCAACACTCCTGATTTCCAGACCTGCCTTCTTGAAAGAAGCCGTACGCTCTTGTGACGCAGCATGGGCGGTTTTACGCTTTGTTACAGACGTTCTGTTGACTGCAGCGTTCGCCAGAAGGCAAAGGCGCGAAGCATAGCGCAGCACTCGTCGTATTTCCCGGTATAAAGCTGGTCAAGTGCGGCGACCACGGATAGAATTGCGCACTTTTTGATCAGAGGCGCGTCAGGCGCCCTGTCTCCGCAAGAGACGATCCCCCTACACCGAGGTTAGACATGTCCACCACTACCGCGCCAGCCAATCCCAAGGTTGGCTTCGTATCCCTGGGTTGCCCGAAAGCGCTGGTCGACTCCGAGCGCATCCTGACCCAGCTGCGCATGGAAGGTTATGACGTTGTGTCCACCTACCAGGACGCCGACGTGGTGGTGGTCAACACCTGTGGCTTCATCGACTCGGCCAAGGCCGAATCCCTTGAAGTGATCGGCGAAGCCATCAAGGAAAACGGCAAGGTCATCGTGACCGGCTGCATGGGCGTGGAAGAAGGCAACATCCGCGACGTGCACCCGAGCGTGCTGTCCGTGACCGGGCCGCAGCAGTACGAACAAGTGGTCAACGCCGTGCATGAAGTCGTGCCGCCGCGCCAGGACCACAATCCGCTGATCGACCTGGTGCCGCCACAAGGCATCAAGCTGACCCCGCGTCACTACGCCTACCTGAAGATTTCCGAAGGCTGCAACCACAGCTGCAGCTTCTGCATCATCCCCTCGATGCGCGGCAAACTGGTGAGCCGTCCGGTGGGTGACGTGCTCGACGAAGCCCAGCGCCTGGTCAAGGCCGGCGTCAAGGAATTGCTGGTGATTTCCCAGGACACCAGCGCCTACGGCGTCGACGTCAAGTACCGCACCGGCTTCTGGAACGGCGCGCCGGTGAAAACCCGCATGACCGAACTGTGCGAAGCCCTCAGCACCCTCGGTGTCTGGGTCCGCCTGCATTACGTCTACCCGTACCCGCACGTTGACGAGCTGATCCCGCTGATGGCCGCCGGCAAGATCCTGCCGTACCTGGACATCCCGTTCCAGCACGCCAGCCCGAAAGTCCTCAAGGCCATGAAACGCCCGGCTTTCGAAGACAAGACCCTGGCGCGCATCAAGAACTGGCGTGAAATCTGCCCCGAGCTGATCATCCGCTCGACCTTCATCGTCGGCTTCCCGGGCGAAACCGAAGAAGACTTCCAGTACCTGCTGGACTGGCTGACCGAAGCCCAGCTCGACCGCGTCGGCTGCTTCCAGTACTCGCCCGTCGAAGGCGCACCGGCCAACGACCTGAACCTGGACGTGGTGCCGGATGACGTCAAGCAGGACCGTTGGGAGCGCTTCATGGCGCACCAGCAGGCCATCAGCTCGGCGCGCCTGCAAATGCGCATCGGCCGTGAGATCGAAGTGCTGGTGGACGAAGTCGACGAACAAGGTGCCGTCGGCCGCTGCTTCTTCGATGCTCCGGAAATCGACGGCAACGTGTTCATCGACAACGGCAGCAATCTCAAGCCGGGCGACAAGGTCTGGTGCAAGGTCACCGACGCCGACGAGTATGACTTGTGGGCTGAGCAGATCGGTTGATCCAGGCCTGGACTCAAGCCGAATAGGCTTTTGTGGCGAGGGAGCTTGCTCCCGCTGGGCTACGAAGTAGCCCTATCCTTGCGATTGCTACGCAATCGAGCGGGAGCTAGCTCCCTCGCCACAGGTTGTTTGCCAGCCACTCGCCGCCTCTAAAAAAAACTTTCTGAAGCCCTGCTCTGTAACAAGAAGCAGGGCTTTTTTACGGCTATCGTATGCAGACAAGAAAACTCCACCACAAGGAACAGGCGGACATGCGCCAGCATTCGGTCATCCACACACCGAAACCGAGCGATTATCAGGAACTGACCCGGGTCTGGGAGGCATCGGTACGGGCCACCCATGATTTCCTGCCCGACAGTTATATCGAACTGCTCAGAAACCTGGTGCTCACCCGTTACCTGGACGCGGTGATGCTCATCTGCACCCGTGATTCACGCCAGCGCATCACAGGGTTCGCCGGGGTCGCGGCTGGCAAGATCGAAATGCTCTTCATCGACCCCGAGCATCGCGGCCAAGGCCTGGGCAAACAATTGCTGCGCTATGCCATTGAACACCTGAACGCCGATGAACTGGACGTCAACGAACAGAACCCGCAAGCCCTTGGCTTTTATCTCAAGCAAGGGTTCGAAGTTATCGGTCGCTCGGCAAAGGATGGCATGGACCAGCCCTACCCGCTGCTGCATATGCGTTACAAGCAGCCCGATCTGAAAGCGGGGCGCGGCTAAAAACGGCATGAGGCAAATGGACCCGCGATTAACCGGCGCCAGACAGGTACAATGCCCACCCCTTTTTGTTACGGCCCCGTCATGACTGACCCGATTCGTCTCTCCAAGCGTCTCATCGAACTCGTCGGCTGTTCCCGTCGGGAGGCTGAGCTGTTCATCGAGGGCGGCTGGGTCACCGTGGACGGCGAAGTCATCGATGAACCGCAGTTCAAGGTCACCACCCAAAAGGTCGAACTCGACCCCCAAGCCAAGGCCACCGCGCCAGAGCCTGTGACCCTCCTGCTGAACGTCCCGGCTGGCATGGATGTCGACGCGGCAATGGCAACCCTGGGGCCACAGACCTTGAGCGAAGAACATCGCTTCGGCAAGCGCCCGCTCAAGGGCCACTTCCTGCGCCTGACCGCCAGCGCCGATTTGCAGGCTGGCGCCAGCGGCCTTTTGGTATTCACCCAGGACTGGAAAATCCTGCGCAAGCTCACCGCCGACGCGGCCAAGATCGAGCAGGAGTATGTGGTGGAAGTCGAGGGCGAGATGGTCGCCCACGGTCTCAATCGCTTGAACCACGGCCTGACCTACAAAGGCAAGGAATTGCCGGCGGTCAAGGCCAGCTGGCAGAACGAGAACCGCCTGCGCTTCGCCATGAAGAACCCGCAACCGGGCGTTATCGCGCTGTTTTGCCAGGCCGTCGGGGTCAAGGTCGTTGCCATCCGCCGCATCCGCATAGGCGGCGTGTCGATCGGCAAGGTGCCGTTGGGCCAATGGCGCTACCTGTCCGCCAAAGAGAAATTCTAATTTTCCGGCGCCGCACCGAACCGGGGCGCCCACTGCCTTCATCAGGATTGCACACATGATTCACAACGACGTACTGCGCAGCGTGCGCTACATGCTCGACATCAGCGACAAAAAAGTCGTCGAGATCATCAAGCTGGGCGGCTTGGAAATCTCCCTGGAAGATTTGGCCGGCTACCTCAAGAAAGATGAAGAAGAAGGCTTTGTGTTCTGCCCCGACCTGGTCATGGCGCATTTCCTCGACGGGCTGGTGATCTTCAAGCGCGGCAAGGACGAAAGCCGTCCGCCGCAGCCGATCGAAGTGCCGGTCACCAACAACATCATCCTGAAGAAGCTGCGGGTGGCCTTCGAGCTGAAGGAAGACGACATGCACGCCATCCTCAAGGCCGCCGACTTCCCGGTGTCCAAGCCGGAACTGAGCGCATTGTTCCGCAAGTTCGGCCATACCAACTACCGGCCGTGTGGCGACCAGTTGCTGCGCAACTTCCTCAAGGGCCTGACGCTGCGCGTTCGCGGCTAATGCCGAAGGGCTGCCATTTCTTGAAGCGCTGCTGATGGTGGCAGAGCTTTTGTGGCGAGGGAGCTTGCCCCCTCGCCACAAAAGCCCCCGCCATAAACGGCAAGACCAGCCGCCCGCGCTATGATGCCCTTTCAACCCTGCCTTGATCCCAGCCCATGACCTACAACGTCTCCCCCATCGGCTTCGTACGCTCCTGCTTCAAGGAGAAGTTCGCCATTCCGCGCCAACCACAACTGGCCCCGGCCGCGCGCGGTGTGTTGGAGCTGGTGGCGCCGTTCGACCAGGGCGAGGCCGTGCAGGGTCTGGAGCAGGTCAGCCATGTCTGGTTGCTGTTCCTGTTCCATCAAGCCCTGGAAGACAAGCCACGATTGAAAGTACGGCCGCCGCGCCTGGGTGGCAATAAATCCATGGGCGTCTTCGCCACCCGAGCCACCCATCGCCCCAACGGCATCGGCCAGTCGGTGGTGAAGCTGGAACGGGTGGAGGCCGCTCGACTGTGGATCTCGGGCATCGACCTGTTGGACGGCACACCCGTGCTCGATATCAAGCCCTACGTCCCCTATGCGGACATCATCGACTCGGCCTCCAACAGGATCGCCAGCGCCGCGCCTGAGTTGATTCCAGTGCAATGGGCGGACTCTGCCCTGCTTCAGGCACGCGACCACGCAAGGCGCCTCGAAGAGCCCTTGGTGGAGCTGATCGAACAATGCCTGGCCCAAGACCCACGCCCGGCGTATCAGGTTCCTACAGCTGAACGGGAATACGGTGCGCGGTTCTGGGATCTGGACGTGCGCTGGCATTACCCGGAGCCGGGGGTGATTCGGGTGTTGGAAGTCGTTCCTACGGCTGGATAAAACCCGGAAACGAAAAAGCCCGCGCGACCTTCATCAGGCGGCGCGGGCTTTTTATGGTCTGTCAGTTGGACCAAGTCGCTGCCATCGCGAGCAAGCTCGCTCCCACAACTGATTTGCAGCGACCACCAAAGTTTGTGGTCATACATATCCAGTGTGGGAGCGAGCCTGCTCGCGATGGCGGTCGGTCAGCCACCGCAAATGCCGAAGCTTACTTCTCTACAAACGCGCGCTCGATCAGGTAATCACCCGGCTCGCGCATACGCGGCGAAACGGTCAGGCCGAAGCTGTTGAGCACTTCGCTGGTTTCGTCGAGCATGCTTGGGCTGCCGCACAGCATCGCGCGGTCGTCTTGCGGGTTGATCGGCGGCAGGCCGATGTCGCGGAACAACTTGCCGCTGCGCATCAGGTCGGTCAGGCGACCTTCGTTCTCGAACGGCTCGCGGGTCACGGTGGGGTAGTAGATCAGCTTTTCGCGTAGCGCTTCACCGAAGAACTCGTTCTGTGGCAGGTGCTCGGTGATGAATTCGCGATAGGCGACTTCATTGACGTAACGCACGCCGTGGCACAGGATCACTTTTTCGAAACGCTCGTAGGTTTCCGGATCCTGGATGACGCTCATGAAAGGCGCCAGGCCAGTACCAGTGCTGAGCAGGTACAAATGCTTGCCAGGCTTGAGGTCGTCCAGCACCAGCGTGCCGGTGGGCTTCTTGCTGATGATGATCTCGTCGCCTTCCTTCAAGTGCTGCAACTGGGAAGTCAGCGGACCATCAGGGACCTTGATGCTGAAGAATTCCAGATGCTCTTCCCAGTTCGGGCTGGCAATCGAGTAAGCGCGCATAAGCGGGCGGCCGTTGGGCTGCTGCAGGCCGATCATCACGAACTGACCGTTCTCGAAGCGCAGGCCCGGATCGCGGGTGCACTTGAAGCTGAACAGAGTGTCGTTCCAGTGATGAACACTGAGGACACGCTCGTGGTTCATGTTGCTCATGTACGGGGGACTCCTGGAAATGATGCCTGCGCCGGTAATCTGCGCAATTGCATCGCATTCTAATGGCGGCGACAATATCTGTTAAATGGATTATTAAGATAAGGGTTATCGGTTATATCGATATGCGATTTACTCTACGGCAACTTCAAGTCTTCGTCGCTGTCGCCCAGCAGGAAAGCGTGTCCCGTGCCGCGGGCTTGCTCAATCTGTCGCAGTCGGCCGCCAGCACTTCCATCACTGAATTGGAGCGTCAATCCAGCTGCCAACTGTTCGACCGCGCCGGCAAGCGCCTGAGCCTCAACGCCTTGGGTAAGCAATTGCTGCCCCAGGCCGTGGCATTGCTGGACCAGGCCAAAGAGATCGAAGACCTACTCAACGGCAAGTCCGGCTTCGGTTCGCTGGCGGTCGGGGCCACGCTGACCATCGGCAATTACCTGGCGACGCTGCTGATCGGCGGATTCATGCAGCGCCATCCGGAAAGCCAGGTGAAGCTGCATGTGCAAAACACTGCCAATATCGTGCACCAGGTCGCCCATTACGAAATTGATCTGGGTCTAATCGAAGGCGATTGCAGCCATCCGGACATTGAGGTGCAGAGCTGGGTCGAGGATGAATTGGTGGTGTTCTGCGCGCCCCAGCATCCACTGGCCAAGCGTGGTCAGGCGACCATGGAGGAATTGACCCATGAAGCGTGGATTTTGCGGGAGCAGGGTTCAGGTACGCGGCTGACCTTCGATCAGGCCATGCGCCACCACCGCAGCGCGCTCAACATCCGCCTGGAATTGGAACACACCGAAGCGATCAAGCGAGCAGTGGAATCGGGCCTGGGCATTGGCTGCATTTCGCGCCTGGCGTTGCGTGATGCTTTCCGTCGCGGCAGCCTCGTGGCCGTGGAAACCCCGGACATGGACCTGGCGCGGCAGTTTTATTTCATCTGGCACAAACAGAAATACCAGACCTCGGCCATGCGTGAATTCCTCGACCTCTGCCGGGCCTTCACCGCTGGGGTCCAGCGCAGCGACGAGATCGTCCTGCCTGCCATCGCTTGAATCAGAGCAGCACCAGGCCCCAGACCAGGGCAATCATCGTCAGGGCGACAAGTTGGGCCGCGCTGCCCATGTCCTTGGCATTTTTCGACAAGGGGTGCAGCTCAAGGGAAATACGGTCGATCGCCGCCTCTACCGCCGAGTTGAGCAACTCCACGATCAAGGCCAGCAGGCACACCGCTATCAACAGCGCCTGCTCCACGCGGCTCACGTTCAGGAAAAACGACAACGGAATCAGGATGACGTTAAGCAGGACCAGTTGACGGAACGCCGCTTCGCCGACGAAAGCTGCACGCAGCCCGTCCAGGGAATAGCCGGAGGCATTGAGGATGCGTTTCAGGCCGGTTTGGCCTTTGAAAGGAGACATAGAGTGGGCAACTGATCGATAGGAGTGGAGAAGCTACTGTAATTGCAGTCAAAAAAGCGTGAATTCAGGCGCTACGACTGCGGCGAAATTGACTCAAGTTGTTGCAACAACAAGGCAGCCTGGGTCCGGGTGCGCACATTCAATTTACGAAAGATCGCCATAACATGAGCCTTGATGGTGGCCTCTGACACATTCAGTTCGTAAGCGATCTGCTTGTTCAACAGACCTTCACAAACCATGGTCAGCACTCTGAACTGCTGGGGCGTCAGGCTCGCGAGCCCTTCGCTGGCCGCCTTGGCCTCGTCGGACACGCTCACCGCCTCGAACGCCTGCGGCGGCCAGGATACATCACCGCTGAGGACGGCCTTTACCGCCCGTTGAATCATTTCGAGGGAGCTGGATTTGGGGATGAACCCGCTGGCACCAAATTCGCGGGCCTTCACCATCACCGAAGCTTCTTCCTGGGCTGAGACCATCACCACGGGAATCTGCGGATACTGCCCACGCAACAGGACCAGCCCTGAAAAACCATACGCGCCGGGCATGTTCAGATCCAGCAGCACCAGGTCCCAATCAGCCTTTTCCGCCAATCGGGCTTCCAGCTCCGCGATGCTGGCCACCTCCGTCAACCGGACATCCGAACCAAGGCCCAGGGTCACCGCCTGATGCAACGCGCTGCGAAAGAGCGGGTGGTCATCGGCAATCAGGATTTCGTATGTGGCCATTTTTCAAATGATCCTGTTTTTTTAAGGCAGGCCCGATGCATTCGCGCCTCGCCATGCAACTCAAGATAACGCCATTCAGCGTTATCCACAGGGGCACGTTCAACGCCAATCACAGCGTCTTAAACTCCGGCCGCACCCTGGTCGGCGCCAAGCATGCCCAGCGAAACCGGGGTGGTCAAGCTGCACGGCCACCGCTGTACCCAGTATGGGCCACTATTAGGCCAACGCCGCCTGAGCCGAGCGGACAAAGGGCAGCAGTTCGGCATGGGCCGGAGTCGACACGTTCACTTCCTGCTGACGCTTGGCGCCGAGGTAATGCTGGCTGAACACATCGAAATAGGCGCCCAGGGCCGACGCCGCGTCGCTATCGCCCGCCAGCTCAAGGCACAGCGCCGCGACCTCGGCGGTGCACAGGTGCTCACTGCGTGTGGAGCGCCGCAAGCGATAGCGCGACAGCCTGTCGGGCAGCAGGCTCAAGATGGGCAGCCGGTCAAAGTAAGGACTTTTACGGAACATCTTGCGCGCTTCCGTCCAAGTGGCATCCAGCAAGATGAACAAGGGACGCTTGCCCCGAGCCAGATCAACCGTGTGGGTTACCCGGGTGGGTTCGACATACTCACCTGGAAATACCAGGTACGGTTGCCATTGTGGATCGTTCAACAAAGCCAGGAGTTGCTCATCGACATCAGTGCGCGACCAGATGAAGGCATGGTTATCCCGTACCACATCGGCGATCAGCCAGCCCGTATTGCTCGGCTTGAAGACTTCCTTATTGGTCATGATCAGGCAGACGCCGGAACGGGTCTCGACGCTCGGACGCCAGGCACACAAGCAATGGCTCTCGATCACTCGACAGGCGCCACAACGGGGCGCGCGCCACCCTCGGGCCTGGAGCGGCTTGATGCCTTCATCGACGCGTTGGTCGCGCAAGCGGGCTACGGCGTTGGAAGCACAGCTCATCGCGGGCAACGCCCGCAGACAGGAAAACTTGACACGAACCACACTCGCAAGGGCAATGAAGACCGGCAGTCTACCAGAGCGCGCAAACCTGTACCGTCTACCCGGGCTTCCCTATAATCGCCGCCACTGAACGCACAGTCACGTGACCGGTCGAACCACCAGTTACTGAACCAGGAGAGTTTCATGCTGCGCCTTATCGTTCCAACCGTTGCCGTTCTGCTGGCGACGTCCATCAGCGCTCAGGCTGCGTCGCTGAAAGAACTCGAACTGAACAAGATGCTGCAGAACGTTGCCAAGCAAAGCAGTGTCGGCACGCCGCGCGCGATCAACGAAGACATTCTTGACCAGGGCTACACCGTCGAAGGCACCGAGCTGATCAACCATCTCAGCGTCCAAAGCAGCCATGCGCAAAAAATGCGCGCGGATCCCAAGGCGGTTTATTTCCAGCTGGGCTCCACGGTGTGCACCAATCCAGGGTTCCGCAAACTGATGGCCAAGGGCGCGACCATGCGCTACGAGTTCACCGAAGTGAAGACCAACCGTCCGGTCGCCAGCGAACGTTTCCAGGAATCGGATTGCCCGAAACCGGCCAAGACCAAGAAATAATCAACCCGCGCGCGCGCGCCGCTGCTCTTCGTCGGCGCGCAGTTCCGCCACCAGCGCCTGCAAATAGCGTGAGCGCCATTCCCGACCTTCCAGCCGACGGCAACATTCCTCTTCCAGGCTTACCCGATTGGCTTGAGCCGCTTCCAACAACATCAAATACAACTGCCCTTCGAGCTCCAGCGTTACCCTGGTCATTTCTCCCGCCTCCCTGCCCATCAATGCAGCATTTCATCGCGCGGACGCCCAGCCCTGGACGTCGAACTACGTTGGCACGCCTTTTATGGAGTAAATCAGAGCGGTACGCACCCAGCCGGTGAGCTGACGAGCGGTACGGTCCGACGTCATTACTGAACCCATCGCGAGCGACCGATGAGCGTAGGACTACGGGGAAATGTTGCAAACGTTCACATTCGAGCGCCATGATCTGGACAGCGAAGTTCACCGCCAGAGGCTAGATTCAACGTATCGTTTTTACTGGGCAGAAAGAGGCTGCCCTCGCCAATAAGCGATGTTCAACCGTTTTTCATCCAAGGGAAACAGCAGGACCCGTTGGATGGCTTGGCCGCCTTGCTGCAGATTACGTCGAGCCAGGTTTACGCCCGGGCACGCGCCCGGACTCACAACGGCACAGGAAGTGTCGTGGCCCTGATGAATCTCTCGTCAGGACCGGGGTCCTGTTCAGAAGGAGAAGCTGAATGCCTTACAAACCGAATGACCTGCTCAGCCGTCATTTTGAGAACCATGGCCACGACCTCACCCGCAAGGTCGAAGAGCAACTCAACCTGGTATCGCCCAACAGCCCCAACCTCCCCATCTACCGCGACATGATCCTGACTGTGCTGCGCATGGCCCAGGAAGATCACAACCGCTGGAATGCGAAGATCACGCTTCAGGCCCTTCGGGAACTGGAACATGCGTTTCGAACGCTGGAACAATTCAAAGGGCGCCGCAAGGTTACGGTCTTCGGCTCGGCCCGAACGCCCATCGAACACCCTTTGTATGGCTTGGCACGGGAGCTGGGAGCGGCGCTGGCTCGGTCAGACATGATGGTGATCACCGGCGCAGGCGGCGGGATCATGGCCGCGGCCCATGAAGGCGCGGGCCGCGAGCACAGCCTGGGATTCAACATCACCCTGCCCTTCGAGCAGCATGCGAACCCGACCGTCGAAGGGACGCAGAACCTGTTGCCGTTCCATTTCTTCTTCACTCGCAAGCTTTTTTTCGTCAAGGAAGCCGATGCCTTGGTGCTGTGCCCCGGCGGTTTCGGCACTCTTGACGAAGCATTGGAGGTCCTGACGCTGGTGCAGACGGGCAAAAGCCCATTGGTACCGGTGGTGTTGCTGGACGTGCCCGGAGGCAAGTTCTGGCAGAGCGCCCTGGACTTTATCCGCGAACAATTGGAGGAAAACCGCTACATCCTGCCGACCGACATGAAGTTGATGCGCCTGGTGTACTGCGCCGAGGACGCTGTGGAGGAAATCAACCAGTTCTACCGTAACTTCCATTCCAGCCGCTGGCTCAAGCATCAGTTCGTGATCCGCATGAATCATGAACTCAGTGAACAAGCACTGCAACAAATGCAGGCCGAGTTCGCCGACCTGTGCCTGAATGACTGTTTCCATCAGCACGCTTACAACGGCGAAGAACCCGAGGAAGCGCCCTTCAGTCATCTGACGCGATTGGCATTTACGTTCAACGCCCGTGACCACGGTCGTTTAAGGGAATTGGTGGACTACATCAACCTGCCGGAAAACTGGGCCCAACCCACCGCCAAGGCCCACCCCCTGACTTGGGAGCCGATCAAGGTAACGTGAGCCCATAAAAAAACGGCCCGCTATCGACATAGCGGGCCGTTTTTAGTCGTCCATGCTGCGACCACTGAACAAGCGGTTGATCATTTCCATGGAATAGCCTCGATACGCCAGGAAACGCCCTTGCTTGGCACGCTCCCGAATGTCGATAGGCAAATGTCCCGAAAACTTGCGGCGCCAGGTCTCAGCTAACTGTTGCTGCCAATCGATACCGCTCTCGCGCAAGGCTGATTCGATATCCGCTCGTTGCAACCCGCGTTGGCCAAGCTCTTCACGAATGCGCACCGGACCGTAGCCGGAGCGGGCGCGATAAGAGACGAAGCTCTCGAGGTACCGCGCTTCCGACAACAGCCCCTCTTCCGTCAAACGGTCAAGAGCGGCGTCGATCAACTCATCAGGAGCCCCGCGTTGACGCAGTTTACGCGTCAGCTCCACACGACCGTGCTCGCGCCTGGCGAGCAGGTCCATCGCAGCTCGCCGCACCGCGACGAGGGTATCGAGTACGGCGGTCATCGGATCAATCAGATATCAGCGTCGGCCAGGTCGTCGGCAGTCTCGCGGTTGGCCACGGCTTTGACGTCCGCCACCGGGCTCAACAGCTTGTCACGCAGTTGCTTCTCGAGGGCTGCCGCGACTTCCGGGTTGTCCGCCAGGAATTTGGCCGAGTTGGCCTTGCCCTGACCGATCTTGGTGCCGTTGTAGGCATACCAGGCGCCCGACTTCTCGACGAAACCGTGCAGCACACCCAGATCGATCATTTCGCCGTTGAGGTAGATACCCTTGCCGTACAGGATCTGGAACTCAGCCTGACGGAACGGCGATGCCACCTTGTTCTTCACAACCTTGACGCGGGTTTCGCTGCCGACAACCTCATCACCTTCTTTCACCGCGCCAGTACGACGGATGTCCAGGCGAACCGAGGCGTAGAACTTCAACGCGTTACCACCGGTGGTGGTTTCAGGGCTGCCGAACATCACGCCGATCTTCATGCGGATCTGGTTGATGAAGATCACCAGGCAGTTGGCGTTCTTGATGTTACCGGTGATCTTGCGCAAGGCCTGGGACATCAGGCGAGCCTGCAGACCCACGTGCGTGTCGCCCATCTCACCTTCGATTTCCGCTTTCGGTACCAGGGCCGCCACGGAGTCGACGATGATCACGTCAACTGCGTTGGAGCGCACCAGCATGTCGGTGATCTCCAAGGCCTGCTCGCCGGTGTCCGGTTGGGAGACCAGCAGGTCATCGACGTTGACGCCCAGCTTGCCGGCGTATTCCGGGTCCAAGGCGTGTTCGGCGTCGACGAAGGCGCAGGTAGCGCCCGCTTTTTGAGCCTGGGCGATCACGGACAGCGTCAGCGTGGTCTTACCGGAAGATTCGGGACCGTAGATTTCAACAATACGACCTTTTGGCAAGCCGCCGATGCCAAGCGCGATGTCCAGGCCCAGGGAGCCGGTGGAGATGGAGGGAATAGCCTGGCGGTCCTGATCGCCCATACGCATTACGGCACCCTTGCCGAATTGACGTTCGATCTGACCCAAGGCCGCAGCCAAGGCTTTCTTCTTGTTGTCGTCCATTAAAGTCCTCACGTAATCAATAAGGCCTGACGGCCAACACCTGTATAAGTAGCCAGTATTATTCCACAGCGATCGGGGATCGCCTACCCCTGATTTGAGATTTCTGCGGCGGCATGTTGTAACAGCCCGTCTAGCGCGGCCTTCACCGTTTGTCGGCGGACCTCGTCGCGGTTGCCAGGTAAGAATTTCTGCTCGCTGTACACCGCCTCGCCAACACCCCAGGCAAGCCACACCGTGCCCACCGGCTTGCTCGGCGAGCCCCCGTCCGGCCCGGCCACGCCGCTGACCGCCACGGCAAACCGAGCCAGGCTTTTCTGCTGGGCGCCGCGCACCATGGCCTCCACCACCTCGCGACTGACCGCGCCGACTTTGTCGAACAGCTCTACGGGAACACCCAACTGCTGGGTTTTCTGGCGATTGGAATACGTGACAAAACCGGCCTCGAACCAGGCCGAGCTCCCCGGAATCCGAGTGATTGCCTCGGCGATCCCCCCGCCGGTGCAAGACTCGGCCGTGGTGACATGGGCATTTAGCACCTGCAAGCGCCTACCCAATTCAGCGGCCAGTTCAGTGATGTCGTCCACGCTGCTCTCCTGATTCGACGCAATGGGCCCTACCGTACACGAGCAATCGCCGCTTGCAAGACTCGGCGGATTACCGGCCCAGCGCCCTGACATACGCCTGGCAGGCCTGCAAGGCAATCAGTCCACGGTCGCCCGCGTCGGTGATGGCGATAATTCGTTGAGCATGCGCCGGGTCAAGTCGGGCGCGTGAGGCGCCATGATCCACGCCGCCGGTGCCGGTGGTGGCAGGCACTGTACAACCGGCGGCGACATCGTCGGCGTCGAGGAGGACTGACAGCCGGACATTGGCAGTAGCAAGGCGATCGCGCAGGCGATCCTGATCACGTTGGGCATCGCTCAGGGCTCGGTAATGGGTTTGTTCGCTGGTGGAGAGTTGTTGTTCCAGGGCGAGGCGTTTCTGTGTTTCCTTATGCTGGGAAGCCGCAGCTGCCGCGGTCATCTGCTTTAAGGTCTCGGCCTGCGCCCGCGCTTGCTCGGCCAAGACCCTGCCGTAACGCCAATCCTGGACCTTCCATGCCATGCTGGTCGCCAGGAGTAAAAGCCCCAATACTGTGATGGGAAAGAACCTCAACAGCGCCGGATTCATCCCAACACCTGCAACGCCCGCCCATGCAAGGCCCGCCGCTGCGCCGCGCCATTCTGGCCGCCATTGATCCGCTGCGTGATGGCGTCGAATCGACCAGCATCAGCGAGAGAATTAAGCCCATGCGACGCCCAGAACCACGCAGCCGAAAGCGCGGCCCATCGCGGCAGCTCCAGCAATGCAGGCTGCTCCATCAGATCCAGACTCAAGGCTTTACCGCAGGCCTGGTAATTAGCCCGCCCGGTGATCTGGATCAGACCTCGCCCACGGTATTTTTGCCCGTCGCCATCGGCTTCGGGGGAGTTGCCCAGGCACGAAGCCAATCGGCCAGTGTCATACTTTGATAAATAAACATCGTTGCCTAGCTCCCGTACGTGCCGCAGCTGGCCGGACTCGTGCCCCACCTGCGCAATGAATGCGGCGGCACGCTTGGGGCCGATGATCTGGTAAAGCTCCATGGCAGTGCCTAGGAGAGGTGCAAAAACGCCGGCATTGTCGCCGGCGTTTGGGAGGATACGCAGTAGTTGGGCTGGGGTGATGAACATGGCGCTCTCTTTAACGCGAATGAATACAACAACGATCATTGACTAACGGAATGGAATGAATGAGCAGGCGAAGTAGTTTTGAGAAATCGCTCATTACGGAGTCATCGTTTACACCGTTTGAAAACATGAGCTTTAGCGAATGTAGGAATGTAAAAAGTGGACCGGTTTTCATCATCGCCTCGGGCAACTCAGCGAAGGGCTTTCCGCTGGAGGAGTTTTCAGCCGTACCCATGATTACCATGAACGGCGCTATATCCATGTTCAGCCAAGCGCATACAAAACCCTTTTTTTACATCTGCTCCGATACCCACTTCCCGCTCCAGCAGCCCGATCTTTTTGCAACCGCTATGCGGCTCAGTGAGAACGTTGCCTTATGGGAGGACCAGTTCGACATCGTCCAAGCTAAGCCAAGCGGGCGAGCCTTCGGCTTGAAAAAAGCTCCCAGGGCCTCGATCTGCTCCACGTTATTCAACCCGCAGAAGTCTCTCGTCAGGTACAGATCTCTTTTTAGCAAGCGAAGCAAAGACATCGGCTTCAGCAAAAATATGACCCTCGGTTGCTTCGATGCCAGGACGGTGATGTATTTGGCCTTACAGGTCGCCTACCATCTGGGCTTCAATAGGGTTTTCCTTGTAGGTTTCGACTTGGACCAAGCGGCCGGCCGATTCTATGAAACGGTCGAAAGCAAACGCTCGCCCTGCGGGTTGGATCAGCATTACAAGACTCGCATCCTGCCTTCTCTAAAACTGATGTCCAAGCAGATCATTGATGATGATTTTCAGGTGTATAACTTGTCCGCGACCTCAAGGGTGCCGGCAGATATCATCAAAAAAATCAGTCTCGACGACGCACGGCGAATGCTACGTAACTGAATGCTGGCCCCTCCAAGCCCCGGTCACGCTCTTGCATCCAGGCAAGTCGCCTCAACGCTGCAGCGGTAGCTTTTCTCCCGGCTACCGCTGGCGGTGACCTTGTCGATCGACCAGCGACCGCGCATGAAATCGGGCCAGGAAGGATCGAGCAGCACGATGCCCTCGGCGGACAGCCCCGGGTTACCCGGGCATTCGATCGTCACCTTGAGGGCCTCGCGCAGCATCCGGCGCACCTCGCCTTCGCCGGCGGCGCGGGCCTCTTCTGCGCTCTGGAAGCGCTGGCGCAGGGTCTTGAACGGCGCGATGCCGCTCTCCTCGACCCGCAGCTTGCCCGCCGCCGCATCCCACCAACAGGTCTTGCAACCCTCGTACTTCGCCCGCGCGGTTTCATCCAGCTTGGCCGAAATGAAAGCGTGGTCGCCCGGGCGGTTGTTCGTCGTCACCGACAGCCTTATCTCGGGCAGGACCTTGCCCGACAACGACTTCGCCTGACCGCGCCGGGCCAGCACATACAACTCGTTGACTGGTTTGGCCACAGCGTCATAACGATGGGCCAGGCGGGTCAGCAAGCCCATGTCGGTTTCGTTGGTTTGGTCAATGTGCTCGACTTTAATCAGCGAAAGCTCCGGCGCCACACGGGGCGAGAACCCGTGCCTGGACGTCAGCTCCCGAAACAACGCCCCCAGGGTCGTCGGGCCATGGCTGATGGATCGGCGCTGCTTGAAGCCCGTCTGGTCAGCCGCGCTGAACGGCGCCGCCATGGCCACCAGAACGAGTTGCAGAGGAAACAACAACGGCGTGCGCCGAGTGATGACAAACTCGCCTTTGTCCACCAGCCCCGATTCAAGATAACCGACCCGCAGGCCGATTTTCCCGCCCAGGCTTGGCAACCCTTCGAGTCCGTCCAGGCTGATGGTGAGCGTCAATTGATCGGACTCGATCCCCGCCGCGTCGACGTGGCTCCAACCGAGCAGGCGTTCGTTGAGCAGCGCGGCGTTCGCACCATAAATTTCCACCGCAGGCGTGAAACCCAATGACATGTCACCTCCTTAATCCCAGGCCGAAACCGGAGGGATCGCCACGGGCTTGAGATCCACTTCCGGCAGGACAATCCATACGCCCGCCGGCAATACCGGGCCCCATTGCGCCAACCCCGGATTTAGCAGCCAGAGCGCCTCCTCAACGAGGTCGTCACAGCGCTCAAGCTCGCGGTACAGCAACAGATTCACCGAATCACCGGCGATACTTCGAACCCTACGCATTGGCGAACTCCGTCAAATCAATCACCCAACCGACCACCATCGCCGTGCCATCGTCGATGACCTCGGTCTGGGTCTCCGACACCTTGTTGATCTGCCACAGCCCCCAGTTGCGACCGATGCCATCGACCAATGGCAAAGGGATGCGCAAGGCTTGCAGTGCTCGCAATTCATCGAGGCGATCCATGGCGGTCGCATACATCGATTTGCCGGTGATCGTCAGCCCTTGCAAGCCTTGCCCGACCTGACTGGACCTGGGTTTGCTGGTGAGGATGTCGATGTTTTTCCAGCCACCGTCCGAGGTGCGAACCAGCGAGTGATAAGCGAAGTTGCGGGAGAGGCCGAAAATGAAATTGCCCAACGCCATTTGTTGACGCATCACGTACCTCCGTCCGTCAGGGCCGCGTCACTGCGCATGGCGAGTGAGTTGGGCATGAGTTGGAATTGGCTGCTGATTTGTTGCACCACCAGGTTCGCCAATTGGGCGGCACTGGCCTGATCCTGGCCGTTGATGTAGATGTTTGCGGTCAGGGTGTTTTGCTGGGTGGTTGCCTGGGTGCCGTGCAGGTCTTCGCTGACCTGCTCTGGGGCGGCGAGCCTGTCGGCGGGCGTGGCGAGTTTGTCACCCAGCCAGGACCCCGCCTCCCTGCCCATCCAGCTTCCCGTCAGGCCGCCAACAAGCGCGCCGATCGCTCCACCGAGGACGGTGCCGATGCCCGGACCGAAAAAGGTGCCAATCGTAGCGCCTGCCGACGCGCCCGCCCAGCCGCCGCCAGCGGCCCCCAGGCCCTCTCCGATCATTCCGCCGTCCCCATTGATCGCGCCCTCGACGACCTCAGCGGCGGCACCTAAAACCATCGCTTTGGGCATTAAACGAGTCACCGTACGCAATGAACTGGTCACGCCTTGCAGGGAGCGGCCGGCGCTCACGCCACCCTCGGCCTTCGCAGCGCTCGTCGGCTCCAAAATTCGCTTGGCCGCTCGACTGCCCAATTCATCCGTGAGGGCCTTGAGCAACGCCCCCACCAGCGGCTTGATCGCCGCGCCGACCAGCACAATGGCGGCGGCGGCTTTAGGTGAGGTTTCGGCTAACTCGCTCATGTCATCGTTCAACGACCCGAGCCATTGCAGCGAGCTGTCCACAACGGGTGTCACGGCATTGCCAGCGGCCGCCGACAAACGCTCATTGCTGGCGTTGAAGACGTTCCACCGACCTTGCTGGGTGTTCGACAACGCCAACGCATCCTGCCGCACCGAGCCCTTGTCACCCAATAGCGACGTGGCGTAGTGGGCCGGGTCTTTCACCTGCCAGAACGCTGCGTTCACATCGTCAAGCTTCTGCGCCATGCGTAGCACCGCTTGGTCGCCCACGCCAAACAGCGAAGCGGCGAGGTTCGGGCGCTGGTCCACAGGCTGCGCATTCAAGGCCGCCAATACCGACATCACCGTACCAGGCGCTGCGTCTTTGTCACGCAGCCCACTCGCCACTTCCTCTGGGTCAAGCCGCAACTGCTTCCAGGCTGCCTGCTCGGTCGCGGAGGCCTGATTGCCCTTGCCCAAAGCCTTCGCGAAGCTATCCAGCGCGGCGCCGGCTTCAGCTTGTTGCGAACCGGTGTTGAGCAACGCCGCCGTCAACGCTGCGGCTTGCGCTGGTTGCAAACCCGCCGACATCGCGGCCGCACCGTCACGCTGCAACACGGTACCGATCTCACTGGCTTTCGCACCGCCGGGGAGCTTGCCGAGGTGGTTGGTTGCATCCGCCAGGTCAAACGCTTTTTCAGCGCTGAGTTTCATGGCGGTGCGCCAGCCGAGCAGCATCTCGGCGGCTTCCATGGCCGGCATCTTGAATGTGGATGCCGTCACCCCTGCATCACTGGCAAAGCGCAACAGTGCCAATTGCCGGTCCGAGGCATTGGGCAGATCGCTGCTGATTCCCGCCCTGGCCGCCAGGCTTTCCATCCTCACGACATCAACCGCCGTGGTCCCGCCGGCCGCCACCAATGGCGCGCTGGCGATGCGCTGGGTGGGCTCAGCCATCTCGGCAATCTGGCGAGGGCCGAATTGGGTGGCCATCTTCAGATCGGCAATGGCTGAATCCATCGCTATCGCGGGTTTCAGCAGTTCTGGTGGCTCAATACCGCCGGCCGGCTGACCCTTCGGTTCCTTGGCTGTTTCGCCCTTGGCGCCGGTTCCCATTGCCTGGGAAAACAATCGCTGCGCCGAAAGCTTGACGGTCAGCGACTCGATTGCCGTGGTCAGTCGGCCGAGCTTGAGCCCAAGGTTTTCCATCGCGAGGCTCAGTCCTGGCAGCCGATCCCCAGCGGAGATGATCACACTGCTCGCAGGGTTCGTATTTGAGGCCGCCGACCCACTCTCAGTGAAGGCTGCGTATCTGAGCGAATATCTATCGTCCGCCATCCCGCTCTACTCCTGTTTCACGCCAAGGCGAGTGATCGCGATGCCGTATCGGCGCAAGGCCTTGCCGGCGTCCCACTCCAGGATTTCCGCTTCACTTACCGAGTAAATGAGCGGCACCACATCGAGGATCACTTCGATGTCGCGCTCCGAAAGAAGTCCGCCGGTTTGTTTAAAAAATCGTCGATGCGCACCTGAAGTTGCGTCCAGTCAGGCACTGTCAGCGAGGCCAGATCGGGCAGCATCAGGCCGGTGCAATGGGCCGTGATGAACTCGGCGCGTTCCTTGGCCGTCTTCAGTTTCTTCATCGCCTTGGTGGCCCGCAGAACCGGCATTTCCAGGGTCAATGAGGTCAGGCTGCGGCCCGCGACGTCGAGTGGTTGCAGCAGCGGCACCTGGTCAGGATCGGCCTGTGGGTCATCCAGAAAATACGACGCCGGGCGCGTGGACATTTCGTGCACGTACTGGGCGATGCTCACGTAATCCGGACGCTTGAGCTGATCGAGTTCCTTGCCCGACAGGCCGGTGGCCAATTTGGCCAATTCGAAGAATTGCTCGTCTTCGTCATCGCCGGCACGGGCCAAGGCGTCTTTTTGCGCGGCGTAGTACAGCGGCCTGAGTTGCAGTTGCTCGAGCTGCGAACCGTCGTCATCGGTGATCGGCGATAACAGCTCAAGGGTGGGAGGCATCCAGGACATAAAATCAATTCCTTGAAAAATCGGGGATCCCCTGGGGGAGCGAGCTTGCTCGCGATGGCGACGGTTCATTCAATATCAAGGTGTCTGACACTCCGCTATCGCGAGCAAGCTCGCTCCCACAGGGATTGCATCTAGCCGGCTGGCAACTGCTTAAGGCAGCAACACCGCACGACGCGCATCGCCAAGAATGTCGACGCCGTTGAGCACGAACTTCTGGGTGCGCACGTCGATGTCGATCACTGGGATGCCGTTTTCCAGGCGGCTGTAGGTGCGGCAGGACAGCTCCAGGGTGGTGGTGGGCGTCTCGTTCATTTTCAGGGTGGCTTCGTCGAGGGATTTCAACTTGCCGCCCACAGTGTGGTAGGTGAACCAGGTATTGCCGTCCTGATCCTGGCCCGCCTCGCGCACGTTCAGCAGGATGTCGTCTCCGACGCTCACGCCCAGCGCCAGCATGATTTCCGGGCCGACACCTTGCAGCACCAGTTTGGCTGTCAGCGCTTTGCCGCTCTTGGCCATTTCCTCGCCGATGAAGCGTCCGCCGCGCATTTCTTCCATTTCGAATTCAATTTTCGGCGGCGTGAATTCTTCCACGGTCGCCGACAACGGCAGGCCCTGCAGGGTGGCCGCAATGGCCTGTCTTACGCGGTTGGTAAACATTAGAGAACGTCCTCCAAAAACTGCTCGATGATTTCATCGCGGGCATTGAGTTGATAAATCATGTGTTCATTCGGCGCATAGCGGCCGTAGTCGATGACTACGTACCAGGTGCCGTTCTTGTACTTCTCGACGCTGTTCAGTTCCGGGTGCAGGTACACGCTGCCGCCAGGAATGGTTTCGTCGGCCACCAGGGTTTGCAGCCAGTCGTTGATGCGCTTGACCTCCTGGTCCATGAACGACTTGGTCAGGTTCTTGGCCATGGCTTTCTGGCCGGCCTTCACCAGCTTGCGGCTGATGGCGTCTTCCAGGCCGACGTAGCTGATGAACTTGCCGGTGATGGAACGGTTGCCCAGCAAAGAGAAGCCGCCGAGGATGGTGCGGGCGTAATAGCTGACGCCGTAGCGGTTGAGCAGATCGCCTTCGGTGGAGGTGTCGAGGATGTTGTATTCGACGGTGCGGGAAACGTCCTCGGCGAAGGTCACCTGATTGCCCGGACTCTCCCACTGCTTGACCTTGGCAAGTGCGGCGATGGCCAGGCTCGACGGGGCCAGGAAGACGTTTTTCTTCGCCGCCTTGGAGTACACCGCCGGCATGTTGTGCACCACCAGGCAACGGTCAAAACCGAGGTCGGCGCCGCCCAATTCCTGGCTGTAGGTCACTTGATCAGCGACCGAGGCGTCCTTGCCATCCAGCACCACACGGGCCTTGATGCGCTTGCCGAACGAAGCGAACTCGCCGGCCACGGCCTTGGTGCCGGTGAAGCCCGGCGCGCCGATGATCGTCAGGTCTTCGGCCACGCCACTCAACGCGGCCAGGCCCAACTTGCGCCCGGTCTGCGCCTCGATGCCGCCGATTACATTGTTCTGCGTGTCGGCCAGTGTCGCGCCCTCTTCGACGATGACCACATACACCGGAACCTTGACCACTTTGAGGATCTGGTACACCGGGTGGAACAACGTCCCGGCCTCGGCACCGCTCGGGTCGAGCTGGGCTTGAGTGGTAAAACTGTTGATGCGAAACGGGGTATTTTTCGGAATCAGCGGGTTGGCATTCGGCGCGGTGCCGACCAGCCCGATGACGTTGTCCCCCAGGCCACCCATGGCCTCGGGAGATTCGGTGGCATTGACGGTGATGCCGTTGTGCTCGAAGTTCAAAACCTCAGCCATGGTTATTCAGCCTTTTTGGTGGTGGCCTTTTTGGCCGGGGTGGTTGTGGTGGCTTGCGTGTCAGAAGCCGGCTCCTGCGAATTCAGGACGCTGGTCAGTTCGAGGCGACCGGCACTGCGCAACGCGCTGGCCTGAACATCCAACAAATCCAACGTCTGGCCGACGCTCGACCAGTGCCCACCGCCGGTAGGAAATGGCAGCAGCACGGTGTATTGCTTACGAACGGGCATCTACGGTCTCTCCAGATGCGAAAAACACAAAAGCCCCATGGCGGGGCTTAGTGCAGGCGAAAAAAAACCGCTCTCGCGGTCGTGGATTACTTGATGAAATCTGGCAGCACGGGCCAGAGCAGGCTGGACGGCTCCACATCCGTTTCGGGGATGTCTCGCAAGGCCTGGCGATAAGCCTTGATATCGGCGAGCTGGGTTTCTGTTGCGGGGAAGTCTGGTAATTGGGTGAAATCCGTGTCTCGCAACAGTTGATTACGACGCGTGCGAATGGCAGCCCATTCGATTTCAGGCGACGGTACGGCAAGTGGAATTTCGGGTATGTCATTGTTGGACAGATCAGACATGTTCGTTCCTTAGCTGAAAATAACGGTTTCGGCCAGCGACAATCTGGTGACCAAATCCCCAAGATTGAACAACCGACCATTGCCCACGCGCATGGTGTCAATGCGCACGGTGGTGTAATAAATGTTTGGAATCAGAATTCGCATGACGATATTGCCGTTAGTATCGACATAGATAGAAGGGGTCATGTTTCCAAAAGTCGAAGCGTTTTGCAGAACCCGAGTGGGCTGATAGCAATACCCCACCAACGTTTCGTCGATTATTTTTGCTGTGCCGTAGCTGTAACCCTTGATGTTGAACCAGAACATCTCCGAGTGAACATTGATGTTCAATGGCACTTTGAAATGCATATAGACATTCGCGCTGGCACCCAGGTTCGTCGATACAAAATCACCTTGAGCCGTGGCGCCATAGACACCACCAGTCCCATAGACATGTCCCTGCAGCACATTGCGACGAATCGTACCGAGCGCGCTTGGATCCCCTTCTACATCCTTCTGACTTCGCCACTCGTTGAACTGCGTCAGCGCCGTGGCCATGGTCGTGTTGATACTGCCGATTTTCCCATTGACCACCGAGGTCAAATTGTTGGCCGCTGATACCAGCGACGCGATAGTGGTTTCCAGACTCACATTCAGATTCCTTGTGCTATTTGATTATTTGGCTTCGAGCGCCATTACCCGGAGCATCAGGCCAACGTGCCGCGCCATGTTGTCGATATTAGCGGTAGCCAACGTGGCGATTTCTTCACTCAATAGAATGTTCAGGTTGTCGGACCCGACCACCACCGTGACGCTTTGCGCCGGCAATGGTGAAATATCCAGCGTGAACTTTTGCAAGACTCGCGCTGCAGCGGCTTTGTAGGTCAGCAGCTTCCCAGCCACCGAATACACCGCCAACAACGTGCCCGTGGAAAGATAAAAACCGAACTCGCCAATCTCATATTCATCCGCCCCCTCAAACAAAGCGGCCATTCGCAACTGCCCTGTATCCAGGTCTTCGTAATCCACGATTGGCACACGCTGTCGCTCATTGCGAAGCGCCGTTTCCGATCCGTTGGGATCGTAGCGGGCGGTGCCAGCTCCAATGTGAGTGATCTCACCTTTCAAGCCTTGGTTCTTTGCCTGCAGCACTTCGGCCAGGCCGGCGGAAGTGAAACGAACCAAGCGCGTAATGTCTTCTGTCATGGCTGCGCCCTGAGGTCGTAATCGTTAATGGTGTAGGGTTGGAAAAAGCTGGTGCTGATAAGTCGTGCATCAAGATCAAGTGCTGGCAGCGCCCCCCACAGAAACAGCTCTGCTTCGCTCAATGCTCCATGGGGAGCTGACGCGAGCGCCAGACTGCCCCTCGTTTGATGTACAAGCGTGATAGTGGCCTGGTCGCGCTCGCTCTTGGCGGCATTGATGCGCCGTATCAAGCGATTGTGGTCGCCGCTGGACCAGCTCTGGCCGATAATCGCTTGCACATCAAAGGTGTAGGGATGTGTAGGAGGTTGCTGCTCATACCAGGCGACAACATGGGGTATAAACCCCATGGACTCGACGGCATGACTCAGGGCTCGACGCGTACCAGCCTGACGCTGGATCTGCCAGGACAACGAAACGGTCAAGCGCTTTTCCAGGTCGTCGGCTCCTGTGTCCCATTCACTGACCCCACGATCCGCCCCCAAATACGGCAGGAACGCCAAAGGCGTGGCC
The DNA here is from genome assembly GCF_054130985.1 of Pseudomonas sp. R4-84. NCBI lineage: Bacteria > Pseudomonadati > Pseudomonadota > Gammaproteobacteria > Pseudomonadales > Pseudomonadaceae > Pseudomonas > Pseudomonas sp. R4-84. Next base: position 1,221,580 of record NZ_CP096390.1, on the reverse strand, counting down.
GCCGGGTTCATCAACTCGGGAAACGGCGGATCGATGGGTTCCAGCAGCCGGGCAAACCCAAGATCCAGCGCCCGCTCCAGCGGTGAACTGTTGACCGGCAGCAGGCCCGGGCGAGGTGTGTCGTCTTTCATAACGTGTCCACCTCGACCTCGACGCCCGTGCAGTACGGCGCCTGGAAAGCCGTCGTCACGATGGGCGCAAGCGGTTCGAGAATCTGCAGTTGAACCGCGCCGGCGCTGTGCAGCGTGTAGTCAATCCAGCTCGGGTCCACCCGACCTTCCAGGCGATGGCAGGCCTCGGCGTATTCCTGCAATTGTTGCTGTGCGGCAACCTGGGTCAGGCCTGAATCGGGGCCGGGATTGATCTTCGCCACGACGCGGATCTTGTAGTTCTTGATCTGCGCGGGTTGGACGATGACCAGGTCGGTTTCCGGTCGTACATCCGGTCGGGCGAAGTGCTCGCGGACGCGGTCGAGCAACGCTTCGGATGGCGTTCCATCGCCGTCTCGGGACAGCACCGTGACCGTGACTTCGCCGGGCGCGGTGCGGCGTCCGTTGCCGTCCTTGATCTGGGCGGCGTAGCTGTCCGGGTCGAAGGTGTACGTGACCGTCACCACACCCGCCGAAGCGCTTTCAACCTTCACGACGGGGCGTTGGCCCAGGGTGAAAATTTCCCGTCGATATTGCATGCGCGAGCCAGCCGCCGGGGCATGGGGCGCCAGGTAGTAGCGCAGCCGCGCATCGTCATCGCTCTCGTAGACCGGGGGAACGGGCGGGAATGCCGCCGGATCGCCCGGGTCGAGCAACTGGCGTTCAAGCCCCATGTCCGCGAGGCGAGCATCGAGGTTGGTGCCGGTGGCCCACCACGCCAGCATCTGCTTGATGCGGGCGTTGTATTTGCGTTCGTGGGTTTGCAGTCGGACACAGAACGCCTCGAGGGCCAGGGTCAGCAGTTCGCTTTCGTTTTCGAGGCTGTCCACCAGTTTTGCGGCGCTTGCGGGAGAGCGTGCCGCGACATACTCCACCACGAAGGTCTTGAATTCTGCGAGCAGATCCTCGAATGCCTCGACGGTGACGATGGCCGGTTCGGCCAGTTGGTTCTGGCCGGGTATCAACATGCTCATGCCACCACCTCGAAAGTCTGTTTGCGGTTTCTCCAGGTGCCGGCGAAACGCAGCAGCAATCCCGCACCGTGCCGGCTGGCAACGATGACCTGCGGCTCGAAATCATCGATACCGTTGTGCGGGTTGTAGAACGCTTGGGCCGCATGGCTCTGGGCGAGGATCAGCAGGTCGTCACCGAGGTTCTGCCCCAGTAACTGCGTGAGTGCGCAGCCATACAACGGACGCTTCTGACGAGTGCCCAACGGCGTGGTCAAGGCACGGGTAGCGCGCTGCACGAACTGCAGCCAGTCGTCGACCGTGGCGCCGGTATTTCGATCGATTCCAATCATGGGGAAATCTCTTATGCGGTACTGATGACGCGTCCCTGGTGATCCACCACCGGGCCGCTCAGGTGCACACCCGACGCGTCGAGGCGAATGCCAACAGCGCCCAGTTGCAACTCGATGGTTTGCGGCGTCATCACCAAACTGGATGGGCCAATGTTCAACCGGAGGGATTCGCGGGAACCGCTGAATGCCGCCGGACCGTTGTTCCAATGCAGAACATGGCTGGCGTGGTCGTAGCCGTTTTCCGCGCCGTCCTGATAGAGGCGACGCGTCAGCGAAGCCTGGGTCGAGACGGGCGGAAACTGACCACCGTTAAGGCCGAACAGCGCCACCGCTTGGCCACCGCCGTCGCCGCCGCCATGGTTGAGCAACAGGCACTGCTCGCCCACGGACGGAATCCGCGACTCGCTCTGGGCACCGGCGCTCGGGTTGAAGAAGCGGATCGCCGGTGTCAGCAGCCCGCCATGGCTGACCTTGCAGGTATTGGTGGCGGCATCGACTTCCTGACACACACCGATGCGACAGAAACTTTCCGCACGACGATGCAGGTCTTCGAGCTCGGTTTCCATCTGCGCCAGACGCTCGATGATCGGCCCCAGATGCATCCGCAACAGCGCATCAAACATGGTTCAACCCTCGAGTGCTGTGTATTGATCTGGGTCGTCGATGCTCGAGACTTCCCAGGTTCGCGCGAATTTCGGAATGCCCAACGGGTCATCCAGCAGCGTTGGCCCCAGGTACAGGGCCTGGCTGAAAGAAAGGGTCCAGGCGGTGTATTGCCGCGCCGGATGGATGAATGTAGACGGGAGGCCATCGAGCTCCGTCGGCAGGTCGCATTGATCACCGGACAGCCCCCAGCGGTTATCCATGACCAATTGCTTCAGCTCTGCGGCCAAATCGCAGGCGTCCCATCCCGGAACGGCCATGACCACCTGCAAAGACACCGTCAGCACATGGGCGATACGCCCGTCGTTGGCGCGAAGGCCGGACGCATCGCGCTCAACGGCGATCAGCACCCAAGGTTGGTCGTCGGTGCCGTCGAATTCTTGGGGGCTGCCGATCTTCAAGGCGGGATAAGTGGCGCGCAGCGTCTGGGCAATGGCGAAGAACAGCTGCGACGGTTTTTCGATAAGGACGGGCATTGATCGCCTCCTTTATTTTGGATCAGCGAGGACGATTCACGGCTGGTCGGGAGGAATGTCCCGCGGTGGCACTTCGCAGACGCCAATCCGCTTGGCGACCCAGCGTTCATAGAGACCGATCGCCACATCGGCACCGGCCATGGCGGTCAGGCAACCCAGGGCACAAGCGCTCCAGATCGACATCCCGAGGGCGTACAAAAGCATCGTTGCCGATACGCCGCAGACCACGCAGGCACCGGAGCGCAGAGCCACGCGGCGCAGCAACGGCCAGCCACGGGCTCCCTCCTTGTCGGCGCGCCACATCTCGCCGGACACCCCGCCCACCAGGGCGAGCACGATGACCAGCCAGATCGGCATGTCCAGCAACGCTTGTTGCTCGTTTGTCATGTCAGGCTTCCTGGGGGTGAGTAATGAGCGTTTGGAGACAGGCGACGTTCTACAGTCGCTCAACGATGACGTTGTCGATGAAAGCGAAGTTGACGTAAGGATTCTGTTCGTTGGAGAAGGCCAGGGTTGTTTGAGTGGTGACCGCCGTAAAATCCAAGGTCATGGTGGCCCATTCGACCACACTGCCTCGGGCTACTGGCGTATTGAATGTTGCGGTTTGCCCGGCGACTTTCACTTGGATAACACCTTCCCCAGAGCGATTGGCGTAAACCGAATTACCTGCGCTGAAGGTCAAGCGATATTTAGCACCGGCCACCGTGGCGAAGTTCTGTTGAATCCCACCTCCGTTGCTATAAACGCTGTTAGCCAAATCGACAATCACCACACCTTCCGGCGCTACGGAACCACGGATCGAAGCGGCGACATTGAAGTACTCCGCCCCAGACAGGAAGGTTGTCCAACCGGTGATGAAATCGGCCTGTCCCGTCCTGTTCAACACACAACTGTCAGCGCAACCCGGCTGTTCAAAGCTGCCGTTGACCAAAAGATTGGCCGCCGTGGCGTTGCCCGTTGCGCTGAATAGCGTGAAGGCCAGCAGGAATGGAGCAATGGTTTTTTTAATAGAGTTCATGGTGATACCTATTGAGTCGAATGATTGTTCGCGAAGGACTGTCATTGGGTACGGCATGCAGGGACTATCCCGCACGCTGTTCGCTCGCTGGCGTTCACTCGAGGCTCAACGGCCTTCACATGATTCAATGTCCCGCATCGGGAACACTTGATCTGGAGTTCGGTGTTCTCGCCCATCCGGGCCAGAAGTTTTTTACAGTGACCGCATCTGAAATCCTTCAGCATCGAAAGCCCTCCCATTGGCGGCGGTTTGAAGTGCCTCGCGGCACAGGCATTCCAAAAAGCCCGGTTACCCAGGCTTTTCAGTAATGCGCTTGATCTTTCGGCGCGACTGGCGCGGTACGGATCCATTCAAATTGTTTTTCCGGCCGCGGTCCCTGCCCGCCGGATAACTGCTTCTGGTGCTTTACGCTGCACACCCGGGCCAGTTGCCAACCCTCTGAACCGTTAAGGCCGGTTCATCGCTGCCTGTGGGTAGAACTAAAGAGCTTTGTTGCCAGCCGCTTTGTCGAGCGGCTTGGACACAGAATATGCATGGATGCATATACAGTCAATGCGTAAATGCATTTATTTATGCATGGCAAATGCATCAACGCATGAAGCCCGCAGAAACACTGAGGGTTGCCAGTTTTCAGGAGGCGAAAAAAAACCCGCGCGGCGGCGGGTTTTATCTGACAGCGGAGGGGTTAACGGGCGTACATGCCCCACCAGAAGACGTGACCGAGGATGACGATCTGCTCGTCCTGCATTTCCTGGAACGTGTAGTCCTCATCCGGATGTTCATCGCGGTTGAAGCTGCGCAGACGAATGCCAGTGGGCAGGCGGTAGAGCTGTTTCACCCGCAGTTGGCCGTTGTGGTTGATGGCGTAGAGGTCACCGTCGACAATATCGCCGATCCCGCATTTGCCCGCGTTCACCCCAACCGTGGCGCCGTCACGCAGCACCGGCAACATGCTGTTGCCGCGTACCGTCACACACTTGGCCTGGTCGAACTGCACGCCGTTGTGGCGCAGGCTGCGCTTGCCGAAGCGCAGGCTGGAGCGCTCGCTTTCCTCGATGACGAATCTTCCTGATCCAGCAGCCAATTCAACCTCACGCAGAAAAGGAACGGACACCTCATCTTCCTCGACGGGTGTGTCATCGTCCCACAGGCTTATGTCCTTGAGTTCGGAATGCGGCTCGTCGCGGCGGGCATTGCCGGCGGGCACAACGTCCGCGCGCCCGCGCAACTGGTCGGTGCTCACGGCAAAATATTCGGCGATCTTCGAGATGTGTTTATCCGAAGGGTCGACGATCTTGCCGCTGAGGATCCGCGAGAGGGTGGACTGAGGCACGCCGGTACGCCGGTGAAGCTCCGTGGGGGAGATCCCGTGCTGATCGAGCAATGCTCTTAATACGGTAGAAACGTTGCGTTTTTGCATAACGCGCATAGTGCTTGTTCTTTTCGCAGAAGACAAATGCTGATTTGCATAAATATGCAATTCCAGCATCGCGCATTTTCTTGTGGCGAGGGAGCTTGCTCCCGCTTGAGTGCGAAGCGCTCACAAGAAGGGTCTGCTGCGCAGCCCAGCGGGAGCAAGCTCCCTCGCCACGGAATTCGTCCTACAAGCCCTTGGGAAAAGGCTTCAAAGGCGTCCTTCAAATGTGCGACCCAAGGCGACGTTTCCTTGCGCCTCTGCCTACAACTACGCCAGAATCCGCCGGCTTGTGCGCCTTGGATCCCATCGGTACTTTTGATCTCGTCACTGCCCATCAGTGATCGGGTTTAGTCGCTCGGTATTCCAAGGTGCTCATTGCTCCATTCAGTCAGGTCCTTCTATTCCTGTACTCAATGGTGGCTGTGCGCAGGGCGCCCTCGGGCGCGCCGGTTCCTTGGATCCCCGGTCGACTAACCTGCGTACAGCTGCCACCCCTCGTTTAGTCGCGAGTGAGTGGTGGCTCAACTTCAAGGATCCAATAGAATGCCGAAGAACACTCCAAATCCCCCAGACGATCACATCTCCCGCAGCCAATCGGCCAACGCCAAGAAACTCGACGACGCGACCACCCGCGCCCTGGACTATTACCTCAAGCCGAAAACCGACAAAGAAACCGCTGACACACCCGACACCCTTTTCATCATCGCCCCCAACGTCGACGCCGAATGCCTGCTCGCCAACCTCAGCGAAACCCTGGCCTCGGCCAACGCCATGGTCAGCGACCTGGCATTCGACCTGAAGGGCTCGCGGCGGAATATCCTGCTGGGGGTTCAACAGATGATAGAGCTGAGCCAGTTGCTGGCGAACCGGGCGTTGGATGTGGTTGAGGTGAGGTAAACAGGTCCCATTAAGCAGAAACATAAATGGCCATATGTATAGCCATAGTGTTCACTTAAGAAAACGAAGAGCTTGTTGGGGGAGTTCGCTCCGCTGGGCTTGGGAGCCCTCCTTTTTTGTGTGCACTCCGCACTCAAGCAGAAGCAGGCTCCCTCGCCACCGCTTCACCGATTTCCATCATGGACAGCACTGGACACCAATAGGTCGCTTGAGTCCGGGTCAAACACAGGAATATTAAAAAGGATTAGATTAATGACGGAGGATGCCAACACTCGCAATCAGGAAGTGGCTTTAGCAGATCGAACCGTTTATGAAGACGCATTGCGCTTCGCTCGATCCAATAAAAAAGCAATCGCAAAACGACTTACAGATAAGGAGCTTTATCCACCAGAAGAAGCGCCGGTATCAGTTTTCATGGCGGGTTCCCCTGGCGCAGGTAAAACCGAGGCCTCAATAGCTTTGGTGAATCTCTTTGCGGATACCGCCATTCTACGGATAGATGCTGATGAGCTGCGAAGTGAGTTTCCAGCTTATACGGGAACAAATTCGTGGCTTTTTCAGGGTGGGGTTTCGATTCTGGTCGACAAAATCCTCGATTTCGCATTGGATCAAAGGCAATCGTTTATCCTTGACGGGACGTTTTCCAACATAGATGTTGCAAGACGGAACGTCGACCGCTCATTGAAAAAAGGCCTATTCATACAAATTTTGTATGTCTATCAATCACCTGTGCTTGCCTGGGGGTTTGTCAACGCTCGTGAGGCGCCGAGGGTAGGAGGATTCACAAAGCCATTTCATCCAGCAATACTTCGCAGCACGTGACGTCGTGAACGCGCTTAAGCTAGAGTATCAAGGTGATGTCCATGTAGATCTGTTGCTCAAACATATCGACAATTCGGGACGACTTTACAAGGCTGGTGTCGATAAGATTGACTACCATATCCCTGAGCAACACACGCGGGCGGACCTAGAGGCCATGCTCGGAGCACCATCAGGAGGGCACCTATGATTTCGATCAAGCTTGGCTTGTCCAAAGGAACCAAGAGCACCTTCGCCGATTTTATTCGTAACGCGAAATCGGACCAAAAGAAGCGTGTTTATAGCGAGGTTTTGACGGAGGCTACCAAGCAGCAAAACCTAGTCATGATGCAGGCCGAGGCGAAACGAGCCTGATGTCAAGACTGGAACGAAGCCCGACCATGTGTCGGGCTTTTTGTTGCCTGGTTTCATACCTCAGGCATATTTCCGCGCCGCATCTAGAAGCGATATCGGAAGGAAGAAGCCCAGCTTCACCAACATCGAAGCACTCATCCCTGGGTAGCATCAGACCGCCCATGTTAACCTTGCGCCCATCGCGGAAAAGCCGGGCCGATGCCCCTCCTTTTGCCTACACCTTTCAACGAGCTTTGCCTGACCCCAATGAATACAGCCGTGAACGACCTGTCCTCCCACACGCCGATGATGCAGCAGTACTGGCGCCTGAAGAACCAGCATCCCGATCAGCTGATGTTCTACCGCATGGGCGACTTCTACGAGATCTTCTACGAAGATGCAAAGAAAGCCGCCAAGCTGCTGGACATCACCCTGACGGCGCGTGGGCAATCGGCGGGCATGGCGATTCCGATGTGTGGGATTCCTTACCACGCAGCGGAAGGTTATCTGGCGAAGCTGGTCAAACTCGGCGAGTCCGTGGTGATTTGCGAGCAAGTCGGCGACCCGGCCACCAGCAAAGGGCCGGTGGAACGCCAGGTCGTGCGGATCATCACGCCGGGCACGGTCAGTGACGAAGCCTTGCTGGACGAGCGTCGGGACAATCTGATTGCTGCAGTCCTGGGCGACGAGCGCCTGTTCGGTCTGGCGGTGCTGGACATCACCAGCGGCAATTTCTCGGTGCTGGAAATCAAGGGCTGGGAAAATCTGTTGGCGGAGCTGGAACGGGTCAACCCGGTGGAGCTGTTGATTCCCGACGACTGGCCCAAAGACCTGCCGGCGGAAAAACGCCGTGGCGTACGTCGTCGGGCACCGTGGGACTTCGAGCGCGATTCGGCGTTGAAAAGTCTTTGCCAACAGTTCGCCACGCAAGACCTCAAGGGCTTTGGTTGCGAAAACCTGACCCTGGCCATCGGCGCTGCCGGTTGCCTGCTGGCCTACGCCAAGGAAACCCAGCGCACCGCCCTGCCCCACTTGCGCAGCCTGCGTCACGAACGCTTGGATGACACCGTGGTGCTGGACGGCGCGAGTCGACGCAACCTGGAGCTGGACACCAACCTGGCCGGCGGACGCGACAACACCTTGCAGTCGGTGGTCGATCGCTGCCAGACCGCCATGGGCAGCCGCCTGCTGACCCGCTGGTTAAACCGTCCGCTGCGGGACTTGACGGTACTGACAGCGCGCCAGTCTTCCATTACTTGCCTGCTGGACCGTTATCGCTTCGAGCAGTTGCAACCGCAGCTCAAGGAAATCGGCGACATCGAGCGGATCCTCGCTCGCATTGGCCTGCGCAATGCCCGTCCCCGCGACTTGGCGCGCCTGCGCGACGCCCTCGGCGCGCTGCCGGAACTGCAAGTGGCGATGACCGACCTCGAAGCACTGCACCTGCAACAACTGGCGCGCACCACCAGCACCTACCCGGAACTGGCCGCGCTGCTGGAAAAAGCAATTATCGACAATCCGCCGGCGGTGATCCGTGACGGTGGCGTGCTGAAAACCGGCTACGACGCCGAGCTCGACGAACTGCAATCGCTGAGCGAGAACGCCGGCCAGTTCCTGATCGACCTCGAAGCCCGGGAAAAAGCCCGTACGGGCCTCGCCAACCTCAAGGTCGGCTACAACCGCATCCACGGCTACTTCATCGAACTGCCGAGCAAGCAGGCCGAGCAAGCCCCGGCCGATTACATTCGCCGCCAGACCCTCAAGGGCGCCGAGCGTTTCATCACTCCAGAGCTCAAGGCGTTCGAAGACAAGGCGCTGTCGGCCAAGAGCCGCGCCCTCGCCCGGGAAAAAATGCTCTACGAAGCCCTGCTCGAAGACTTGATCAGCCAGCTCCCGCCGCTGCAGGACACCGCCGCCGCCCTGGCTGAACTGGACGTGTTGAGCAACCTGGCCGAACGCGCGTTGAACCTGGACCTGAACTGCCCGCGCTTCGTCAGCGAACCGTGCATGCGCATCAGCCAGGGTCGTCACCCGGTGGTCGAGCAAGTACTGACCACGCCGTTCGTGGCCAACGACCTGAGCCTGGACGACAATACCCGCATGTTGGTGATCACCGGCCCGAACATGGGCGGTAAGTCCACCTACATGCGCCAGACGGCGTTGATCGTGCTGCTGGCCCACATCGGCAGCTTCGTGCCGGCGGCCAGCTGCGAACTTTCCCTGGTGGACCGCATCTTCACCCGGATCGGCTCCAGCGATGACCTGGCGGGTGGGCGTTCGACGTTCATGGTGGAAATGAGCGAAACCGCTAACATCCTGCACAACGCCACCGAACGCAGCCTGGTGCTGATGGACGAAGTCGGCCGGGGCACCAGCACCTTCGACGGCCTGTCCCTGGCCTGGGCTGCCGCTGAACGCCTGGCTCAACTGCGCGCCTACACGCTGTTTGCCACGCACTACTTCGAATTGACCGTACTGCCGGAAAGCCAACCGCTGGTAGCAAACGTCCACCTCAACGCCACCGAGCACAACGAACGCATCGTCTTCCTGCATCACGTGTTGCCCGGCCCAGCCAGCCAGAGCTACGGGTTGGCGGTGGCGCAGCTGGCCGGCGTGCCGAGCGATGTCATCATCCGCGCCCGCGAGCACCTGAGCCGCCTGGAAACTACCAGCCTGCCCCACGAAGTACCCCGCCCGACCAAAGGCAAACCGGCCGCGCCGCAGCAAAGCGACCTGTTCGCCAGCCTGCCCCATCCGGTGCTGGATGAACTGGCCAAGGTTGACCTGGACGACCTGACGCCACGCCGTGCACTCGAATTGCTTTATACATTGAAGACACGGATCTAACGCACAGGCTTTCAAGCTGTTAGAATCTCGCGCGGTTTGGGATGCTGCTGCCTATTAGCCTGGGTTTGCAGACTATCGCTCCCGAACCCCGCGACCCCTACCGTGAAGGGGCTTCGCCGCAGCCGCCTGAGGAGAGAATTAGAAATGACCTTCGTCGTCACCGACAACTGCATCAAGTGCAAGTACACCGACTGCGTAGAAGTGTGTCCGGTGGACTGCTTTTACGAAGGCCCGAATTTCCTGGTCATTCACCCGGACGAGTGCATCGACTGCGCCCTGTGTGAACCGGAATGCCCGGCGAATGCCATTTTCTCGGAAGACGAAGTGCCAGCTGGCATGGAGAACTTCATCGAGCTGAACGCTGAATTGGCGGACATCTGGCCGAACATCACCGAAAGGAAAGACGCCTTGCCGGACGCTGAAGAGTGGGATGGCAAGCCAGGCAAGATCGCAGACCTCGAGCGCTGATCTTTCCCGCGTCACCAAAGGCCCCTTGCGGGCCTTTTTGCTGGTTGAAAACAAAATCGCAGGCAAAAAAAAGGGGCGGTTTGACCCGCCCACATTTTTTCCCTAATCCCTTTAATCCTATTCATCGTCCTGATGAATCGCATCCTGCGATATCCTTTCCTTCCCATCATCCTTGACAGGTGTGTCTGTCCGTCGACACAGGACTGATATTAGTGTTTTCCCATTTCCGTGCAATGGCCCGCAGGCGTCTTCCTGCCCTCTGTAACAGTCCGTTCACAGAAACTTATCTTGTTTAAAAACAACTGGTTAACTATTTTTCACCGCATTCGTTAGTCATCTGTCCCATTGAAGGAAAACCGAACGCTTACGTAACAGTAGGCAAAGGCTTACAAACTGAAACTACAAAATGGGTAGGACTGGAAAATCAAATGGCCCAGAAACGCAAAAGCCCCGAACCAGTCGGGGCTTTCTCTGCTGCGCTTGGTGAGTGTTATTGAAACAACGATTCGCTCGACAGGCCATTTTTCTCCAGGATCTCCCGGAGGCGCTTGAGGCCTTCGACCTGGATCTGCCTCACCCGCTCCCGAGTCAAACCAATCTCCAGGCCGACATCTTCCAGCGTGCTGCTTTCATGGCCGCGCAAGCCGAAGCGGCGAATCACCACTTCCCGTTGCTTGTCCGTAAGCTCCGAGAGCCACTGGTCGATGCTCTGGGACAAATCGTCATCCTGGAGCAACTCGCATGGATCGGTGGGACGGTCATCGGTCAGGGTATCGAGCAGCGTCTTGTCAGAGTCCGGCCCCAGGGAAACGTCCACCGACGAAACCCGCTCATTGAGCCCAAGCATGCGCTTGACCTCACCCACAGGTTTTTCCAGCAGGTTGGCGATTTCTTCAGGTGAAGGTTCGTGGTCCAGCTTCTGGGTCAGTTCACGGGCAGCCCGCAGATAGACATTCAACTCCTTGACCACATGGATCGGCAGCCGAATGGTCCGGGTCTGGTTCATGATCGCCCGTTCGATGGTCTGGCGGATCCACCAGGTCGCGTAGGTCGAGAAACGGAAGCCGCGCTCGGGGTCGAATTTCTCGACAGCGCGAATCAGCCCCAGGTTTCCCTCTTCGATCAGGTCCAGCAGCGAAAGCCCACGATTGACATAACGTCGGGCGATTTTCACCACCAGGCGCAGGTTGCTTTCAATCATGCGTTTTCGACCGGCCGGGTCGCCACGTTGCGACAGGCGCGCAAAATGAACTTCTTCCTCGGGGGAGAGCAGCGGCGAGAAACCGATTTCGTTGAGGTACAGCTGAGTGGCGTCCAGCGCCCGGGTGTAGTCGATGTACTTATGTTGTTTAAGTGAAGCGGAGTGTTTGGATTTGGCACGAACGGAAGGTGGAGTCGCCCCTTCATCATTCGACATCGAATCCATAGCGATGCCGGTCTCCATAAGGAGAACCTCATCGTCGATGTCAAACTCCGGCACTTCTTTACTGAGAGCCATTGTTATAGTCCTTTGGTGAGTTCGACCTCAAGCTCGAGCGACGCCTTTATCCTTGGCAACGCTGGAGCCTGTTCCCTCTACGTGACGGAACAGGCTGACAACCGAATCAACGACGTGGCAGGAATTGCAGCGGATCTACAGGTTTACCTTGTCGGCGAATCTCAAAATGCAGCTTCACCCGGTCTGTACCCGTTGATCCCATCTCGGCAATTGTCTGTCCGACCTTGACCTGCTGCCCCTCCCGAACCAACAGCCTGCGGTTGTGACCGTAGGCACTGACGTAGGTATCGCTGTGTTTGATGATCACGAGTTCGCCGTAGCCCCTCAAACCACTCCCGGCGTACACAACCGTGCCATCAGACGCGGCTAAAACAGGCTGTCCCAAATCCCCGGCGATATCAATTCCTTTATTCAAACTACCGTTTGAAGAGAATTTTCCAATGAGAACGCCATTAGAAGGCCATCCCCAGCCAGTCGGGGCGGGGCCTGCAGGAGGCATCGGAGCAGGGGCCGGCTTGTTCGCGACGGACGGTACAGCCGCCGGCGCGGCACCCGCCGGACGACGGATAACCGTGGTTTTACTCGAGGAAGAAGGTGTGGAACCGGACTGGGTGACGACCGCCGTAGGCGTTGAACCGCTGCGCCCGTCAAAGCGAATTGTCTGACCTGGGTGGATCGTATAAGGCGCAGGAATGTTGTTCCGGGCCGCGAGGGCTTTGTAGTCCCAGCCGTAGCGAAAAGCGATGGAAAACAGCGTATCGCCACGCCGGACTACATACTGGCCGGTCGTGACCGTTGGCCGTTGCGGTGTCGCATTGTTGCGATCGACCACTCGGACGTTACCCGAAGGCGTGCTGGAACAACCGACCAGCAAGGTACCCAAGAGAAGGCCAGTCACCAGGCGCTTTAAGCTCGTGATACCCATACGCTGCGCAATGACTGTGAGACTCACCCGCCGCTCCCTTTGTGGTGGCTGAAGAAATTCGAAACTGCCTGTCCAGGCAGACATGTTGCCCTATGGCTCGCCGACATTGCGCGTCTATAAAGGAAGCGCAATGGCCGCCCGCACACGTTTGCTCGACGCTGTTTAACGTTATCTGGCAAACCGAAGCCCGGCGAACGGGTGCTGCCGTAAGACACAGTCCGTGTCCTGGAATTCAGCATCCGATCACAAATGCTCAGGCCAACGGCCCGTTGAGCAACGGTACGAAACGCACCGCCCCGAGGACGTGTCGTGAAAAACCGTGCTCTTCGCGCACAATCAACATCAGCTGCTGGACTTCACCCGCACCGACCGGAATGACCAGGCGCCCGCCCGGAGCAAGCTGATCCAACAAGGCCTGGGGGACGTCTGTGGCCACCGCCGTGACAATGATGCCGTTATAAGGCGCCAACGCTGGCCAGCCTTCCCAACCGTCTCCCCAGCGAAATACCACGTTGCGCAGATTCAATTCCACGAGACGTTCCTTGGCGCGATCTTGCAGCACCTTGATCCGCTCCACGGAAAACACACGTTCCACCAACTGCGATAACACGGCGGTCTGATAGCCCGAACCCGTGCCGATCTCCAGCACCTTGTCCAGCGGCCCAGCCTCCAGCAGCAGCTCGCTCATGCGGGCCACCATATAAGGCTGGGAAATGGTCTGGTTATGGCCGATCGGCAACGCCGTGTCTTCATAGGCGCGATGGGCCAGCGCCTCATCGACGAACAGGTGACGCGGCGTGCGACGAATCACCTCCAGCACCTGGGCATTCGACAGCCCTTCTTCGTAAAGCCGCTGGATCAACCGTTCCCGAGTGCGCTGGGAGGTCATGCCAATTCCCCGGCGCAGCATATCGTCTTGTTCACGTGACATCAGTGCAGCCCCTCCAGCCAGCCTTCGAGATGCCTGAAGGCATCGTTGAAGGTTCGATCCAGCTGCAACGGCGTGATCGAGACGTAGCCCTGCATGACCGCATGGAAGTCCGTGCCAGGCCCGCCATCTTCGGCGTCGCCGGCGGCCGCGATCCAGTAGCCGGCCTTGCCGCGCGGATCGACGACATGCATCGGTTTGGCCGCGCGGGCACGATGGCCCAGCCGAGTGAGCTGGATGCCACGGATATGGTCTAGCGGCAAATTCGGGATGTTCACGTTCAGCACCGTGCGCGGCGGCAGGTCCAGTTCGCCGTGGGCCTCCACCAGCTTGCGGGCGAAGTAGGCGGCGGTAGGCAAGTTGTCGACCTGCCGTGAAACAAACGAAAAGGCAAAAGAGGTGTGGTTCAGGAAACGACCTTCCAGGGCCGCGGCAACCGTACCCGAATACAGCACATCGTCCCCCAGGTTTGCCCCCAGGTTGATACCTGAGACCACCATGTCCGGCTCGCGCTCCAACAGGCCATTCAGGCCCAGGTGCACGCAATCGGTTGGCGTACCGTTGAGGCTGATGAAACCATTGTCCAGGTAGCAAGGATGCAACGGACGGTCGATCGTCAGCGAACTGCTGGCGCCGCTTTTGTCCTGGTCCGGGGCGATCACCACGCACTCGGCAAAATCCGCCAGCGCAGCATAAAGCGCGGCAAGACCGGGTGCTGTCACCCCGTCGTCGTTAGAAATCAGAATACGCATGGGTTGTCCGTCTGCCCTGCAGGCACCAGATCGACGAGTTCGCGCACCAAGACAGTGGCGAAACATCCGGCCGGCAGGACGAATTCCAATTGCAGAATGTCCAGCGAGGGATAATGCCACGACAGCCCGCCAATGGGCAGCCGCAGGATGCGACGTTCGTGACTCATCCCCGCGTTTATCAACCAGTCGCGCAGGTCCGCCTCGCTCTGGGCGACGGCCTGCTCTAATTCAAAGACCACGCCAGCGGCGGGTGAAGGGCCTTCGCCCCATTGGGGACCGGTCGGGTGCAGATCGAGAATCGCCAGGCGCGGATCGCTGCATTCAGCCTCCCCGGCCGGGAAAAAACTGCGGCTGTCGGTGAAAGCCAGCAGATCGCCCACCTGGGCGTGTTGCCAGGTACCGTCGGCCACTCTGGCCGCCAGCACTTTGTTGAAGAGAAAACTGCGGGCCGTCGACAGCAGGCGTGAACGCACGTTGCGCTGTTCCGGCAAGGCTTTGCGCGCCGCCCATGCACGAGCATCGACAACATTGCCACCTTCGTGGCCGAAGCGCTGGGCGCCGAAATAGTTAGGGATGCCCTGGCGAACAATTTGTTGCAGGCGTGCCTCGATCGCCGCTTTGTCGCCTGTGAACTGGGTCAGGCGCAAGGTAAAACCGTTGGCCGAGTGCGCACCGCGCTGCAGCTTGCGCCTGTGGCGGGCGGTCTTGAGGATTTTCAGGGTGTCGTTTTCGGCCGCCGACAGGTCCGGGTCGGCCTTGCCTGGCAATTGCACGCTGAACCACTGACGAGTCAGTGCCTGGCGATCCTTGAGTCCGGCGTAGCTGACCGTGCGCAGCGGCACGCCGGCGGCCTTGGCGATACGCCGGGCAGCCTCCTCGGTGTTCAAACCGCGTTTTTCCACCCAGATCCACAAGTGCTCGCCATCGCCGGTCAACGGAATGTCGAGCACTTCATCGACCTGGAAATCCTCCGCCGTGGCTTTCAGTACCGCGCTGCCCAACGACTCGCCATAGGCCCGTGGCCCCAGTAGTTCAAGTTCGGTCATGAGCGCAACAACAAGGCAACGGAATGGACGGCTATGCCTTCTTCCCGACCGACGAAGCCCAGCTTCTCGGTGGTGGTGGCCTTCACGTTCACCTGGTCCAGGTCTACCTGGAGATCTTCGGCAATCCGCTGGCGCATCGCTTCGATGTGCGGCGCCATCTTTGGCGCCTGGGCAACGATGGTGTTGTCGACGTTGCCCACTTTCCAGCCCTTGGCATGGATCAAGGAAACCACGTGACGTAGCAGCACACGGCTGTCGGCGCCCTTGAATCGCGGGTCGGTGTCAGGGAAATGCTTGCCGATATCGCCCAGGGCGGCAGCGCCGAGCAAGGCATCGCTCAAGGCGTGCAGCAACACGTCACCATCAGAATGCGCAAGCAGCCCGAAGCCGTGTGCGATCCGCACGCCGCCCAGAGTAATGAAGTCGCCTTCAGCAAAACGGTGAACATCGTAGCCGTGGCCAATACGCATAAAAAAAACGCCCCGATTTTTGTCAGGGCGTGATTCTACCTGCATTAGCCGTTCAGGGCGCGTGCATGATGTTGCAAGTGTTCATCGATGAAGCTGGCAATGAAGAAGTAGCTGTGGTCATAGCCGGGTTGCAGCCGCAGTTCCAACGGGTGATCAGCCGCCTTGGCCGCCTGTTGCAAGGCTTCGGGCTTGAGCTGGTTGGCGAGGAAATCATCGCGATCACCCTGATCCACCAACAGCGGCAGCTTTTCTCCCGCTTCGGCGATCAACGCGCAGGCATCCCATTCGCGCCATTTCGAACGGTCTTCCCCAAGGTAGCGGGCGAACGCTTTCTGTCCCCACGGGCAATCCATCGGATTGTTGATCGGAGAAAAGGCCGACACCGAACGGTAACGCCCGGGGTTGCGCAAGGCGCAGACCAGCGCGCCATGACCGCCCATGGAATGACCGCTGATGCCACGCTTATTCGAAGCCGGGAAATGCGCTTCGACCAACGCCGGCAATTCCTGCACGACATAGTCATGCATCCGATAGTGTCGCGCCCAAGGATCCTGCGTGGCGTTCAGATAGAACCCTGCCCCCAGGCCGAAGTCCCACGCACCGTCCGGATCACCGGGCACTTCGGCGCCACGGGGGCTGGTGTCCGGCGCGACGATGATCAAGCCCAACTCGGCGGCCATGCGCTGGGCGCCGGCCTTTTGCATGAAATTTTCGTCCGTGCAGGTCAAACCGGACAACCAGTACAGCACCGGCAACTTACCGCCCTGCTCCGCTTGCGGCGGCAGATACACGGCGAAGACCATGTCGCAACCCAGCACTTCGGAACGGTGCCGGTAACGCTTGTGCCAGCCGCCGAAGCTCTTCTGGCAGGAAATGTTTTCCAGACTCATGACCGACCTCAGAAATGAATAACGGTACGGATGCTCTTGCCTTCATGCATCAAGTCGAATGCCTTGTTGATGTCCTCCAGGCCCATGGTGTGAGTGATGAAGGTATCCAGCGGGATCTCGCCCTTTTCAGCCATGTCCACGTAGCTCGGCAGTTCGCTGCGACCGCGCACGCCGCCAAACGCCGAACCGCGCCAGACGCGTCCGGTTACCAGTTGGAACGGACGGGTGGCGATCTCCTGGCCTGCCCCTGCCACACCGATGATCACCGATTCGCCCCAACCTTTATGGCAGCATTCCAGGGCGGCACGCATCAACTGCACATTGCCGATGCACTCGAAGGAAAAGTCCACGCCGCCGTCTGTCATGTCGACGATGACTTCCTGGATCGGACGGTCGAAATCTTTCGGGTTGACGCAATCGGTGGCGCCCAGCTGCTTGGCGATTTCGAACTTGGCCGGGTTGATGTCGATGGCGATGATGCGCGCGGCCTTGGCCTTCACGGCACCGATCACGGCCGAAAGCCCGATACCGCCCAGGCCGAAGATCGCCACGGTGTCACCCGGCTTGACCTTGGCGGTGTTCAACACGGCGCCGATGCCGGTGGTAACGCCGCAACCCAGCAGGCAGACCTTTTCCAAGGGCGCATCTTTCTGGATCTTCGCTACGGAGATTTCCGGCAGCACGGTGTATTCAGAGAACGTCGACGTACCCATGTAGTGGAAAATCGTCTCGCCCTTGTAGGAAAAGCGCGAAGTACCGTCCGGCATCAGGCCTTTGCCCTGGGTGGCGCGGATGGCCTGGCAGAGGTTGGTCTTGCCCGACTTACAGAATTTGCACTGGCCGCACTCCGGGGTGTACAGCGGGATCACATGGTCACCCACCGCCACCGATGTCACACCCTCGCCGATGGCTTCGACAATGGCGCCGCCTTCATGGCCAAGAATCGAGGGGAAGATCCCTTCCGGGTCAGCGCCGGACAGGGTGTAGGCATCGGTGTGACAAACGCCCGAAGCCACCACGCGCAACAGCACTTCGCCCGCCTTGGGCATGGCCACGTCGACTTCAACGATTTCCAGGGGTTTCTTGGCCTCGAAGGCAACGGCAGCGCGTGACTTGATCATCCGGATACTCCAGCAAAATAAAACGAGACAGGGAGTGTAATCCTATGCCGGAAACTGAATAATCCAGCCGAAAGCAAAACATTATTGCCATATAGGGATAATCAGCCATGTCAGACAACCGCTGGGAAGGCATCGATGAGTTCGTGGCTGTGGCCGAATGCAGCCAGTTCACCGCCGCAGCCGAACGCCTCGGTGTGTCGTCTTCCCATATCAGTCGACAAATCGTACGGCTTGAGGAGCGTCTGCAGACACGCTTGCTTTATCGAAGTACCCGTCGGGTAACGCTGACCGAAGCCGGGCAGACCTTCTTGCAGCATTGCCAGCGCTTGCAGGATGGGCGCGAGGAAGCATTGCGGGCCGTCGGTGATCTTGCCAGCGAACCCAAGGGCATGCTGCGCCTGACCTGTGCCGTTGCCTACGGTGAACGGTTCATCGTGCCATTGGTGACGCGGTTCATGGGGATCTATCCACAGTTACGGGTGGACATCGAGCTGAGCAATCGCGCGCTGGACCTGGTGCATGAAGGCCTGGACCTGGCGATTCGCCTCGGCCGCTTGCAAGACTCACGGCTGGTAGCCACGCGCCTGGCACCGCGGCGGATGTACCTTTGCGCTTCGCCGTCCTACCTGGAACGTTATGGTCGGCCCCATAGCTTGTCGGAACTGAGCCGCCACAACTGCCTGATCGGCAGCTCCGACATCTGGCAACTGGAGCAGAACGGCCGGGAATTTTCCCAGCGGGTGCAGGGAAACTGGCGCTGCAACAGCGGGCAAGCGGTGCTGGACGCTGCGTTGCAAGGCGTGGGGTTGTGCCAGTTGCCGGACTATTACGTGCTGGAGCATCTGCACAGCGGTGCGTTGATTTCGTTGCTGGAAGCCCATCAGCCCCCAAACACGGCGGTGTGGGCGCTTTATCCGCAGCAGCGACATCTGTCGCCGAAGGTGCGCAAGTTGGTGGATTACTTGAAGGAAGGGTTGGCTGAGCGGCCGGAGTATCGGGGGTAACGCTGGTTTTATATTGCCTGATCGATTGCTATCGCGAGCAGGCTCGCTCCCACAGTGGATCTTCAGCGGATACAAACTTTGCGTACAGACAACATCCCTTGTGGGAGCGAGCCTGCTCGCGATGGCGATCCTGAAGACGCCTCCATTGCTCGCTTAACGCCGATTCGCCCACCGCTGGCGCAACCACTCAAGGTCTTCCGGCCGGGTGACCTTGATGTTATCCGCCCGCCCCTCAATCAGCCGAGGCGCTTGCCCCGCCCACTCCATGGCGGACGCTTCATCGGTTATCACGGCATCGGCCACCAGGCTGTCGGCCAGGGCCCGGTGCAAGGCGCCAAGACGGAACATCTGCGGTGTATAGGCTTGCCAGATCACGCTGCGATCGACGGTCTCCAACACACGGCCATGCTTGTCGGCGCGCTTGAGGGTGTCGCGAGCCGGGACGGCCAGCAGGCCACCGACCGGGTCGTTCGCCAGCTCATGGAGCAACGTATCCAGGTCGACCCGGGCAAGATTGGGACGCGCAGCGTCGTGAACCAACACCCAATCGAAATCGTCGGCGCCCTGTTCGTGTAAGTGCAGCAATGCATTGAGGACCGAATCCGAACGCTGCTCGCCGCCGTCCACCCGCTGGATACGGGGATCGCTGGCGCAGGCCAGGGTCGGCCAATAGGGATCGTCGTGAGCAATGCTAACCACCACGCCCTTGACGGTCGGGTGATCGAGGAAACAGCCGAGGCTGTGTTCAAGAATTGTGCGTGCGCCCAGTTGAAGGTATTGCTTGGGTCGGTCCGCGGCCATGCGAGCACCAACGCCCGCGGCAGGAATCACGGCCCAGAAGGCCGGTGGACGAATGCTCATTGGGCCAACTGGTAGAGGGTTTCGCCCTCCTTGACCATGCCCAATTCATGGCGAGCCCGCTCTTCGACGGTCTCCATGCCTTTCTTCAGTTCCATCACTTCGGCGTCCATCACCCGATTGCGCTCCAGCAATGCCTCGTTTTCGGCGTGCTGGTCGGCAATCTGCTGATTCAGCTCGGCCACTTGCGCCAGGCTGCCATTGCCCACCCACAGGCGGTACTGCAGGCCGGCCAGCAACAGGAGCAAGACGAGAAACAACCAATTGGGACTGCGCATCGAATATCAGGTATCCAGTGAAAAAAGACCGCCATGCCAAACTTTGAAGCGTCTGATAGCACGAAGCCTGGAAGATCCAGGCTTGTGCTTGATAAGGCATCAGATTAGAGGCAAAACCACCGCGTTGGTAATTGTTGCGACGCAATCCGCTGTCTTTTTACCATTTACCGCTTAACCGCGAAACTCGGCGCGACCGTTGTACTTGGCCTTGCCGTTCAACTGCTCTTCGATGCGCAGCAGTTGGTTGTACTTGGAAACGCGGTCGGAGCGGCACAGCGAACCGGTCTTGATCTGGCCCGCCGCGGTGCCCACGGCCAGGTCGGCAATGGTCGAGTCTTCGGTCTCACCGGAGCGGTGGGAGATCACGGCGGTGTAGCCGGCAGCCTTGGCCATCTGGATGGCTTCCAGGGTTTCGGTCAGGGTGCCGATCTGGTTGAACTTGATCAGGATAGAGTTGGCGATCTTCTTGTCGATGCCTTCTTTCAGGATCTTGGTGTTGGTCACGAACAAGTCGTCGCCCACCAGCTGGGTTTTCTCGCCGATCTTGTCGGTGAGGATTTTCCAGCCAGCCCAGTCGGACTCGTCCAGGCCATCTTCGATGGAAATGATCGGATAGCGCTCGGTCAGGCCCTTGAGGTAGTCGGCGAACCCTTCGGCGGTGAACACCTGGCCTTCGCCGGACAGGTTGTACTTGCCGTCTTCGAAGAACTCACTGGCGGCGCAGTCCAGGGCCAGGGTCACGTCGGTGCCCAGCTTGTAGCCAGCGTTGGCCACAGCTTCGGAGATCACTTTCAGGGCGTCTTCGTTGGACGCCAGGTTCGGTGCGAAACCGCCTTCGTCGCCAACGGCGGTGCTCAGGCCACGGGCTTTCAGCACGGCCTTGAGGTGATGGAAAATCTCGGTGCCCATGCGCAGGCCTTCGGAGAAGGACTTGGCGCCAACCGGCTGCACCATGAATTCCTGGATGTCGACGTTGTTATCGGCATGCTCGCCGCCGTTGATAATGTTCATCATTGGCACCGGCATCGAATAGACACCTGGGGTACCGTTGAGGTTGGCAATGTGGGCGTACAAAGGCAGGTCCTGGTCCTGAGCGGCGGCTTTGGCGGCGGCCAGGGACACTGCGAGGATCGCGTTGGCGCCCAGGGTGGCTTTGTTTTCGGTGCCGTCGAGCTTGATCATGGCCTGGTCGAGGGCCTTCTGGTCGGCAGGGTCCTTGCCCAGCAACAGGTCGCGGATCGGACCGTTGATGTTGGCGACGGCTTTCAGCACGCCCTTGCCCAGGTAACGGCTCTTGTCGCCATCACGCAGCTCCAGCGCTTCGCGCGAGCCAGTGGAAGCACCGGACGGCGCGCAGGCGCTGCCGATGATGCCGTTGTCGAGAAGCACGTCCGCTTCGACAGTGGGGTTGCCACGGGAGTCGAGAACTTCACGACCTTTGATGTCGACGATTTTTGCCATTGTTGTAAACACTCCAAAGTTGACGAAAACGACGCAGCGAGAAGAAAACTTTTACGGTCGGCGGGTATAGAGCAGCGGGCAGGCTCGCCGACGACAACGCCCGGCTCGCAGGCCAGAGCGTTGATCGAGCGGTACTTTACCGGAGAAAACCGCGTTACGCGGTTTCTATCGTCGGAAAACCCTTGACCAGCTCATCCAGCGACTTGAGCTGAGACAGGAAAGGTTCCAGCTTGTTCAAGCGCAAGGCACAAGGGCCGTCGCACTTGGCATTGTCGGGATCAGGGTGGGCTTCAAGGAACAGGCCAGCCAGAGACTGGCTCATGCCGGCCTTGGCCAGGTCGGTCACCTGGGCGCGACGACCGCCGGCGGAATCGGAGCGACCGCCGGGCATTTGCAGCGCGTGGGTCACGTCGAAGAACACCGGGTACTCGAACTGCTTCATGATGCCGAAGCCGAGCATGTCCACGACAAGGTTGTTGTAGCCGAAGCTCGAACCGCGCTCGCAGAGGATCAATTGGTCATTCCCGGCCTCTTCGCATTTGCTCAGGATGTGTTTCATTTCCTGGGGCGCGAGAAACTGGGCTTTCTTGATATTGATCACCGCGCCGGTCTTGGCCATCGCGACCACCAGGTCGGTCTGGCGCGACAGAAAGGCCGGCAACTGGATGATGTCGCACACTTCGGCGACGACCGCGGCCTGGGCCGGCTCGTGGACGTCGGTGATGATCGGCACGCCGAACGCTTGCTTGATGTCCTGGAAGATCCGCATGCCTTCTTCCAGGCCGGGGCCTCGGTAGGAGGTGACCGACGAACGGTTGGCCTTGTCGAAGCTGGCCTTGAAGACGTAAGGGATACCTAGCTTCTGGGTCACCTTCACGTATTCTTCGCAGACCTGCATCGCCATGTCGCGGCTTTCCAGCACGTTCATGCCACCAAACAGCACCATGGGCTTGTCGTTGGCAATCTCGATGTCGCCGACGCGGATGATCTTCTGGGCCATCGTCTTATGCCTTTTTCTGGTGTTGAGCCAAAGCGGCTTTCACGAAACCGCTGAACAGCGGGTGACCGTCGCGCGGTGTCGAAGTGAACTCCGGGTGAAACTGGCAGGCCACGAACCATGGATGGTCGGCAGCTTCGACCACTTCGACCAGCGCGCCGTCACCGGAACGACCGGAGATCTTCAGGCCGGCTTCGATCAGTTGAGGCAGCAGGTTGTTATTCACTTCGTAGCGGTGGCGATGGCGCTCGACAATGACATCCTTGGCGTAGCAGTCGTGCACCTTGGAGCCGGCTTCGAGCAGGCATTCCTGTGCGCCGAGGCGCATGGTGCCGCCCAGGTCGGAGCTTTCGGTACGCACTTCGACGGCACCGGTGGCGTCTTCCCACTCGGTGATCAGGCCCACGACCGGGTGGCCACTGGCGCGATCGAATTCGGTGGAGTTGGCGTCTTTCCAGCCCATCACGTTACGGGCAAACTCGATGACCGCCACTTGCATCCCGAGGCAGATGCCCAGGTACGGCACCTTGTTTTCACGAGCGTATTGCACCGCGGTGATCTTGCCTTCCACGCCGCGCAGGCCAAAGCCGCCCGGCACGAGGATCGCATCGGCGCCTTCGAGCAGGCCGGTGCCCTGATTCTCGATGTCTTCGGAGTCGATGTAGCGCAGGTTGACCTTGGTGCGGTTGCTGATCCCGGCATGACTCATCGCCTCGATCAGCGACTTGTAGGCGTCCAGCAGCTCCATGTACTTGCCGACCATGGCGATGGTGACTTCGTGTTCCGGGTTGAGCTTGGCATCGACCACGGCCTCCCACTCAGACAGGTCCGCGCTGGCGCATTGCAGGCCGAAGCGCTCGACGACGAAATCATCGAGGCCCTGGGAGTGCAGGATGCCCGGGATCTTGTAGATGGTGTCGGCGTCTTCCAGGCCGATGACCGCGCGTTCTTCCACGTTGGTGAACTGGGCGATCTTGCGACGCGAGGACATATCGATCGGGTGATCGGAGCGGCATACCAGCACGTCCGGCTGCAGGCCGATGGAACGCAGTTCCTTGACCGAGTGCTGGGTTGGCTTGGTCTTGGTTTCGCCGGCCGTGGCGATGTACGGCACCAGCGTCAGGTGCATCAGCATCGCGCGCTTGGCACCGATTTCGAAACGTAACTGGCGGATGGCTTCGAGGAACGGCTGGGACTCGATGTCGCCCACGGTACCGCCGATCTCTACCATCGCCACGTCCGCGTCGCCGGCGCCCTTGATGATGCGGCGCTTGATTTCGTCGGTGATGTGCGGGATGACCTGGATGGTCGCGCCCAGGTAGTCACCACGGCGTTCCTTGCGCAGCACGTGCTCGTAGACACGGCCGGTGGTGAAGTTGTTGTTCTGGGTCATGGTCGTGCGGATGAACCGCTCGTAGTGGCCCAGGTCCAGGTCGGTCTCGGCGCCGTCATGGGTAACGAACACTTCACCGTGCTGGAACGGGCTCATGGTGCCCGGGTCGACGTTGATGTACGGGTCCAGCTTGAGCATGGTGACCTTAAGTCCCCGCGCCTCCAGGATGGCCGCCAATGAAGCCGAGGCAATGCCTTTCCCCAATGAAGAAACAACACCGCCCGTGACGAATATGTAGCGCGTCATGAAAAACCCTAGAAGTCTGCGTTAAAGCGGTCCGAGCCGCCGGGGAAAGCGAAGGAAGGCCGAAGCCCCCGATCACCTGCATTAATCACAGTGCACCTTTCAAAAAAACCGCCGCGTCGGGACAGACCGGAGGTGAAATCACCGGTACGTTGCTCGCTACACATTTTTTGGAATCGCCCAGCAAAGACTGCTTGGTAATCGGCAACTCCTGCAATTCAGGCGAATCCACAGAAGTTGTATCAAGAAGGGAGCGTAGTCTACCGGAAAGCCCCTTTCAGCTCAAACCCAGATCTTGCCTTTCATGGCTGCCAAATGAGTTGCCAACGGTCACTGGCGTCCCGATCGAACCCCTTCAGATTGGCCAACCCCAGCAATTGCTCGCCCCGGTACAGGAGCGGCAAACGGCCACGGACGAACGCCGGCACGCTGTTTTCGTTGAGCAAACGCTTGAGGTCCCGGTGTCCACGACCCGGCAATTCCATGACTTCGCCGCCCCGGCGATAGCGAACGCAAAGCGGTCCCGGGGGGGCTTCGCCGCGCAAGATCACCCGGCCATTGCCCGGCAAGGCCAAAGGCTGATCCACGCAAGGCCATTCAACGGGGCCTGAGACTGGCTGCAGCCAGTGGTCGGATAACCACCAGATGCGTCCGCCGGTCCGGTGTATTTCCCCATCGGCCAGTCGCCAGACAGGATGACCATCGTCCCTGGCATCACGCAACGAGTCCCAGCCAACCCAATGGTCACTGTCGGGAAGCCGCGTGACGGGCGCCAGCCAATGACTCAACGCATTGCGTTGCCGGGCGGGGGACAGGGCCCGAAAAGATGTCATTTCAAGGGACCGCAGCCCGAGCCAATCGAAGGCATTCGGCGTGAGGGCGCGCGCCAGGTCGATCTGCGCCAGCTCGTCCAGCAAGCCTTGCGCCTCGCTCAGGTGCGCGGCGCTGCGGGCCAGGGTCAGCGACGCCTGGGGCCACTGCTCGGCCAAGACTGGAAAGACCCGCTGCCGCAGGAAATTGCGGGCGTAACGATGATCGTCATTGGAGGGATCTTCGACCCAGCTCAAGCCATGCCGCCTGGCATAGGCTTCCAGTTCCGCCCGGGAGACATCGAGCAATGGTCGCAGCAAATGCCCCTGCCCCAAGGGCCGCCGCCTCGGCATTGCCGACAAGCCCCGCGCCCCGGCCCCGCGCAGCAAACGAAACAACAGGGTTTCGGCCTGGTCGTCCCGGTGTTGCGCCGTGAGCAGCACTTCGTTGTTCTGCGTCGCCGCGATGAAAGCCGTGTAACGCGCATCCCGGGCAGCGCGCTCGACACTGGCGCCGGGCCGGACCTCAACGCTGATCACTTGCAGCGGTACCCCAAGGGCCTCGCAGACCCGGCGACAATGTTCCGGCCACGCCTCGGCCACGGCCTGGAGGCCATGGTGGACATGGATGGCGCTGAGGGGCGGCAGGACCTGGCTTTTTGCCAGGGAAACGAGCAGGTGCAGCAGGACGGTGGAGTCGAGGCCTCCGGAGAAGGCGATGCGCCAGGTGGACGCGTTGCGCCAGTCAGATAACTGAGCGAGAAGCCGGTTGGGCAGATCCGTGTTTGAGTTCATAGGAGTCAGCCTAGGGCATAAACAACTGTGGGAGCGAGCTTGCTTGCGATGGCGGTGTCTCAGTCAACTCAGGAGTTGAATGTTAAATCGCTATCGCGAGCAGGCTCGCTCCCACAAGGTATTGCAATCAGATCAGAGACCGTAGCTCATCAAGCGCTCATAGCGACGGGCCAGCAGCGCGTCGTTGTCGAAGGTTTTGAGCATCGACAACTGCGAGCTCAGTTCAGCGCGAATCAGCGCCGCTGCTGCGGCCGGATCGCGATGGGCGCCGCCCACTGGCTCGTTGATCACTTTATCAACGATGCCCAGGCCCTTGAGGCGCTCGGCGGTGATGCCCATGGCTTCGGCGGCATCCGGTGCCTTCTCGGCAGTTTTCCAGAGGATCGAAGCGCAACCTTCCGGCGAAATCACCGCGTAGGTGGAATATTGCAGCATGTTCAATTGGTCGCAGACACCGATGGCCAACGCACCGCCAGAACCGCCTTCACCAATCACGGTGGCGATGATCGGGGTCTTCAGGCGCGCCATCACGCGCAGGTTCCAGGCGATCGCTTCGCTCTGGTTGCGCTCTTCAGCGTCGATGCCCGGATAGGCGCCTGGGGTGTCGATGAAGGTCAGGATCGGCATCTTGAAGCGCTCGGCCATTTCCATCAGGCGGCAAGCCTTGCGGTAGCCTTCCGGACGCGGCATGCCGAAGTTGCGACGCACCTTCTCGCGCACTTCGCGGCCCTTCTGGTGACCGATCACCATCACTGGCTGGTCGTCCAGGCGGGCGACACCACCGACAATCGCGGCGTCGTCGGAGAAATGACGGTCGCCGTGAAGCTCATCGAACTCGGTGAAGATGTGTTCAATGTAGTCCAGGGTGTAGGGACGACGCGGATGACGCGCCAGACGCGCGATCTGCCAACTGGTCAGCTTGCCGAAGATGTCTTCGGTCAGCGTGCGGCTCTTGTCCTGCAGCCGAGAGATTTCATCGCCGATATTCAGCGAATTGTCGTTACCGACCAAGCGCAACTCTTCGATCTTGGCTTGCAGGTCGGCGATCGGCTGTTCGAAATCTAGAAAATTCGGGTTCATAGGCGTCCGTCTTGGGTCGACGTCCAAGAGAGCTTGGGCCGGCCGGTTGTCTATTCGCGCCCTACCTTAAGGGAGAGGCGCGTTCAGGTCGAGATTAAAAATTCGAGTCGAGGTCAGGGGCGCTCCGGGTGCGGGAGTGGCCCCTGGCCGTCAACGGTATTGGAGGAAGACGTTGTCTTTGCCGAACTGGTCACGCAAGGCTTGAATCAACGCATCCGCCGGGTCGATCCGCCACCCCTCGCCAAACTGCAGCACGGCCTTGGCGTCGGGGCGCACGTACTCCATGGTAATCGGGCAAGCACCGCGATGACGCTTGAACAATTCACCCAACCAGCGTAGCTGATCGCCCTTCAGATCCTGGGTCTGCAACTTCAGGCGCAGGCTCTCGGCCAGGTTGGTACGGGCATCCTCCATGCTCATCACCCGCTTGACCCGCAACCGCAGGCCGCCGGAAAAGTCATCATTGCTGACCTCCCCTTCCACCACGACCATCGCATCCGTCTGCAGCAACGACTGCGCCGAATGGAACGCGTCGGCAAACAATGACGCTTCGATACGCCCAGAGCGGTCGTCGAGGGTGATGAAGCCCATCTTGTCGCCCTTTTTGTTTTTCATTACCCGCAGGGCGATGATCATGCCGGCGACCGTTTGCGTGTCGCGTGCCGGCTTCAGGTCGATGATGCGCTGACGGGCGAAGCGGCGGATCTCGCCTTCGTATTCATCGATCGGGTGACCGGTGAGGTACAGACCCAAGGTGTCTTTCTCGCCCTTGAGGCGCTCCTTGAGGGTCAGCTCCTTGGCCTTGCGATGATTGGCATACACATCGGCGTCTTCCTCGACGAACAACCCGCCAAACAGGTCGGCGTGGCCGCTGTCGTGGGTGCGGGCCGTCTGTTCGGCGGCCTTGATCGCTTCTTCCATCGCCGCCAGCAACACCGCGCGGTTGCGGTCGATGTTGGCCTGGTAGGCCTTGGGCTCGTCATGGAAGTACGGGCCCAAACGGTCCAGGGCGCCACTACGGATCAGCCCGTCGAGGGTACGCTTGTTGATACGTTTGAGGTCGACCCGGGCGCAGAAATCGAACAGGTCCTTGAAGGGCCCGTCCTGGCGCGCTTCGGTGATCGCCTCCACCGGGCCTTCGCCCACGCCCTTGATCGCGCCGAGGCCGTAGATGATGCGGCCTTCGTCGTTCACCGTGAACTTGAACTCCGAAGCGTTCACGTCCGGCGCGTCGAGGCGCAGCTTCATGGTCCGCACTTCTTCGATCAAGGTCACGACCTTGTCGGTGTTGTGCATATCCGCCGAGAGCACCGCCGCCATGAACGGCGCCGGGTAGTGTGCTTTCAACCATGCCGTCTGGTACGACACCAGGCCATAGGCGGCGGAGTGGGATTTGTTGAAGCCATAGCCGGCGAATTTTTCCACCAGGTCGAAGATGTTGCCCGCCAGGTCCGCATCGATGCCGTTGTTTGCGCAACCTTCGATGAAACCGCCGCGTTGCTTGGCCATCTCCTCGGGCTTTTTCTTACCCATCGCTCGACGCAGCATATCCGCGCCGCCGAGGGTGTAGCCGGCCATCACCTGGGCAATCTGCATCACCTGTTCCTGATACAGGATGATGCCGTAGGTCGGTGCCAGTACTGGCTTGAGGCCCTCGTACTGGTAGTCGGGGTGCGGATAGGCCAGCTCGGCGCGCCCGTGCTTACGGTTGATGAAGTCGTCCACCATGCCCGATTGCAGCGGGCCCGGACGGAACAGGGCCACCAGTGCGATCAAGTCTTCCAGGCAGTCGGGCTTGAGTTTCTTGATCAGCTCCTTCATGCCTCGGGATTCAAGCTGGAACACCGCCGTGGTTTCAGCTTTCTGCAACAGGCTGTAGGTCGGCTTGTCGTCAAGCGGAATGAAGGCAATGTCCAGCGGCTCTTCGCCGACCTTGGCCCGGTCGCGGTTGATGGTCTTGAGCGCCCAGTCGATGATGGTCAGCGTCCGCAGGCCGAGGAAGTCGAACTTCACCAGGCCCGCCGCCTCGACGTCGTCCTTGTCGAACTGGGTGACCAGGCCGTCGCCCTCTTCATCGCAATAGATCGGCGAGAAGTCGGTCAGCTTGGTCGGCGCGATCACCACGCCACCGGCGTGCTTGCCGACGTTACGCACCACGCCTTCGAGCTTGCGGGCCATCTCCCAGATTTCCGCGGCCTCTTCGTCGACCTTGATGAAGTCCCGCAGGATTTCTTCCTGCTCGTAGGCCTTTTCCAGGGTCATGCCGACTTCGAAGGGGATCATCTTCGACAGGCGATCCGCCAGGCCGTAGGACTTGCCCTGCACCCGCGCCACGTCGCGCACCACAGCCTTGGCGGCCATGGAACCGAAAGTGATGATCTGGCTCACCGCGTTGCGGCCGTACTTCTCGGCCACGTAGTCGATCACCCGGTCGCGACCGTCCATGCAGAAGTCGACGTCGAAGTCGGGCATGGAAACCCGTTCCGGGTTGAGGAAACGTTCGAAGAGCAGGTCATATTCCAGCGGGTCGAGGTCGGTGATCTTCTGCACGTAGGCCACCAGCGACCCGGCGCCCGACCCCCGGCCAGGGCCTACCGGCACGCCGTTGCTCTTGGCCCACTGGATGAAGTCCATCACAATCAGGAAGTAACCGGGGAACCCCATCTGGATGATGATATCCAGTTCGAAATTCAACCGATCGACATAGACCTGGCGCTTGGCTTCGTAATCTTCGGTGGTGTCCTTGGGCAACAGGACGCTCAGCCGTTCTTCGAGGCCGTCGAACGAGACCTTGCGGAAATATTCATCGATGGTCATGCCATCGGGAATCGGGAAGTTGGGCAAAAAGTGCTTGCCCAGCTTCACTTCGATGTTGCAGCGCTTGGCGATCTCGACGGTGTTTTCCAGCGCTTCGGGCAGGTCGCTGAACAACTCGGCCATTTCCTCGGCGCTTTTGAGGTACTGCTGGTCGCTGTAGTTCTTCGGCCGACGCGGGTCGTCGAGGGCGCGGCCCTCGCCGATGCAGACGCGGGTCTCGTGGGCCTCGAAATCTTCTTGCTTGATAAACCGCACGTCATTGGTCGCCACCAGCGGCGCACCGAGCTTGTCGGCCAGGGCCACGGCGGCGTGCAGGTGCTCTTCGTCATTGGGACGGCTGGTGCGCTGCACCTCGATGTAGAAGCGATCCGGGAACACCGCCATCCAGTCGCGAGCGAGCTGCTCGGCTTCTTCGGTATTGCCGCTGAGCAGGGCCAGGCCGATCTCGCCCTCCTTGGCCGCCGACAGCATGATCAACCCTTCGCTGGCCTCGGCCACCCATTCGCGCTCGATGATGATCGAGCCGTTGCGCTGGCCGTCGATAAAGCCGCGGGAAATCAGCTCGGTGAGGTTGCGGTAGCCCACGGCATTCATCACCAGCAGGCTGATACGGCTCAGCGGCGCATCCGGGTCCTTGCTCGCCAGCCACAGGTCGGCGCCGCAGATCGGCTTGATCCCGGCGCCCATGGCGTTCTTGTAGAACTTGACCAGCGAGCACATGTTGTTCTGGTCGGTAACCGCCACGGCAGGCATGTTCATGCCCACCAGGGTCTTGACCAGGGGCTTGATCCGCACCAGACCGTCGACCAGGGAATATTCAGTGTGCAGGCGTAGATGAACGAATGAAGCCGGCATAGTGATCCTGCGTTAAGTCATGAAAACAACAAGGCCCGGATTGTACCGGGCCTTGGGTAAAACATCAGCCATGTGTATCCCGTCAGGCAAATGCGCACACTACTTTTGTGGCGAGGGGATTTATCCCCGCTGGGCTGCGAAGCGGCCCCAAAAGCCCATCAGGCAACGGGTTGTCAGCTAAAGGACCGCTTCGCGCTCCAGCGGGGATAAATCCCCTCGCCACAAATCCACATTCGCCTTTATGTAATGGGAGCCTGATTACTCACGATCAGCCCACCACGCGCCTCATAAGCCAGCCGAACCGGCGCGAACGAACGCCTGTGGATCGGCGTCGGCCCAAGGCGTGCCAGTGCTTCCAGATGCACCGGGGTCGGATAACCCTTGTGGCTGCCAATCCCGTAGCCGGGGTAGATCAATTCGAACGCGGCCATTTCCCGGTCGCGGCTGACCTTGGCCAGGATCGAGGCGGCTGCGATGGCCGGAACCTTGCCGTCGCCCTGGATGACCGCCTCGGCGCGCATCGACAGTTTCGGACAGCGATTGCCGTCGATCATCGCCAGCTTCGGCGTGACATGCAGCCCGTGCACCGCACGCTGCATGGCGAGCATGGTGGCGTGCAGGATATTGAGTTCATCGATTTCTTCGACTTCGGCCCGGGCGATGCACCAACTCAAGGCTTTCTCACAGATTTCGTCATAAAGCCTTTCGCGACGGGCCTCGGTGAGTTTCTTCGAGTCATCGAGACCCAGAATCGGCCGTGTCGGATCGAGAATCACCGCCGCCGTGACCACCGCACCGCACAACGGGCCGCGTCCTACTTCATCGACACCGGCGACAAGCTGTTCCACCTCGGCGACCAGGTTGAAATCCAGGCCCATCTGCAGCTTTACGTTGCTCATTGTTTCTTGCCGATCAGGGTCAATACAGCCTCCGCAGCCTGGTTGGACGCATCGCGTCGCAAGGTGCGGTGGATTTCGTCAAAGCCCCGGGTCTGTTCCTCGCCGCCGTCGATCAGGGGCAACAGCGTATTGGCCAGCGACTCGGCGGTTGCGTCGTCCTGAAGCAGCTCGGGTACCAGCAAGCGCTGGGCCAGAAGATTCGGCAAGGAAACGTAAGGGCTCTTGACCATGCGCTTGAGAATCCAGAACGTCAGCGGCGCCAAACGATACGCGACCACCATTGGGCGTTTGTATAACAACGCCTCAAGGGTAGCAGTGCCAGAGGCAATCAACACGGCATCGCAGGCGGCCAGCGCTTGGTGGGACTGACCGTCGAGCAGCATCACCGGCAAATCGCGCCCGGCCAGCAAGGCTTCAAGCTGGCCGCGCCGCTGCGGGCTGGCACAAGGAAGGACAAACCTGACATCGGGACGCATCGTCCGCATCCGTTCGGCGGCGTCGAAGAACAACCCGCCCAGGCGACTGACCTCGCCGCCCCGGCTGCCAGGCATCAACGCCACCAGCGGCCCTTCCGGCAGGCCCAAGGTCTGGCGAGCCGCCGCGCGGTCTGCTTCCAGGGGAATGGTATCGGCCAGGGTGTGCCCGACAAACCGCACCGGCACGCCTTTTTCTTCGTAGAAGCGCGCTTCGAATGGCAGCAGCGTGAGCATCAGGTCGCAGCCTTCGCGAATCTTCAGCACCCGCTTCTGCCGCCAGGCCCAGACGGACGGGCTGACGTAATGCACGGTCTTGATGCCAGCCTGGCGCAACTTGAGCTCGATATTGAGGGTGAAGTCCGGCGCGTCGATGCCGATGAAGACGTCCGGTTTCTCCTCGATCAGCGTCTGGATCAGTTGCTTGCGACGGGCCAGTAACTCGCGCAAGCGCCCGAGCACCTCCACCAGGCCCATGACCGACAGCCGCTCCATGGGAAAGTAGGACTCCAGGCCTTCGGCCTGCATCAACGGGCCGCCGACACCGATGAATTCGACCGCGAGATGCTGCGCCTTGAGCGCGCGCATCAAGCCGGCACCCAGGATGTCACCGGAAGCCTCTCCCGCCACCAGCGCAATACGCAGATTGGCCATGGTCAGCGGGTGATGCCGCGGGTCGAAGACTGGATGGAGTCGCGGAATGTCGCGACCTCCGGGAACTGCACTGACGCTTCGGCCAGTTCGGCGAGCGCCTGCTCGACCGTCAGGCCCTGGCGGTAGACGACCTTGTAGGCGCGGCGCAAGGCCGTGATCGCCTCTTCACTGAAACCACGACGACGCATGCCTTCGAAGTTCATGCTGCGGGCTTCGGCCGGGTTACCGAACACCGTGACATAGGCCGGGACATCCTTGCCGATGGCGGTGCCCATGCCGGAGAAACTGTGGGCACCGATATGGCAATACTGGTGGACCAGGGTGAAACCGGACAGGATCGCCCAGTCATCCACATGCACATGGCCGGCCAACGCGGTGTTGTTGACCAGGATGCAATGGTTGCCAATGATGCTGTCGTGACCGATATGGGCATAGGCCATGATCAGGTTGTGATCGCCCAGCGTCGTTTCGGAACGGTCCTGGACGGTGCCACGGTGGATCGTCACGCCTTCGCGAATCACATTGTGATCGCCGATCACCAGGCGGGTTTCTTCACCTTTGTACTTGAGATCGGGCGTGTCCTCGCCTACCGATGAAAACTGGTAGATGCGATTGTGCCGGCCGATCCGGGTCGGGCCCTTGAGAATTACGTGGGGACCGATCACCGTGCCCTCGCCGATTTCCACACCTGCGCCGATGATTGACCAAGGGCCAACCTCGACATCGGCGGCCAGCACGGCCGACGGATCGATGATTGCGCGAGGGTCAATCAAACTCATAGCTTGCGTTCCGCGCAGATGATTTCAGCGGAGCAGACCGGCTTGCCGTCGACCGAAGCCTGGCATTCGAATTTCCAGATCTGGCGCTTGCAACTGATGAACTTGGCCTCGAGGATCAATTGATCGCCCGGGGTCACCGGCTGGCGGAAACGCAGCTTGTCGGAGCCGACGAAGTAATACAGCGTGCCATCGGCAGGCTTCACGTCGAGCATTTTGAAACCAAGGATCCCGGCAGCCTGAGCCATCGCTTCGATGATCAACACGCCCGGCATGATTGGATGCGCTGGGAAGTGGCCATTGAAGAACGGTTCGTTGATGCTGACATTCTTGTAGGCGCGAATGCGCTTGCCTTCAACATCCAGGTCCACGACCCGATCCACCAGCAGGAACGGGTAACGGTGAGGCAGGTATTCGCGAATCTCGTTGATGTCCATCATTTCGGGGGGAAGCCTATGTAAAGATTGGGAGCGCACGATTGACGCGCACCCCGCTAGCAAATCAAGGAGGCCAGGGCCTAGCGGCTGTGCACACTTGATATGGAAATGGTATCAGCCATCTGATGAAGCATTACCGCCAGGGGTCACGTCCCCTACACGCTTTTCCACCTGCTTGAGGCGCCGCGCGATGTCGTCGAGCTGGCGGATACGCGCCGCGCTCTTTCGCCACTCGGCAGCCGGTTGCATGGCTGTGCCGGAAGAATAGGCACCCGGCTCGGTAATCGAGTGGGTCACCATGGTCATCCCGGTCAGGAATACGTTGTCACAAATATCGATATGGCCCACCAGGCCCACGCCGCCGGCGAGCATGCAGTGCTTGCCGATTTTGGTGCTGCCGGAAATGCCGACACAAGCCGCCATGGCGGTGTGATCACCGACCTGGACGTTGTGGGCGATCTGGATCTGGTTATCGAGCTTGACGCCATTGCCGATGACCGTATCGGCCAGCGCGCCACGGTCGATGGCCGTATTGACGCCTATCTCCACGTCGTCGCCAACGCTCACGCCACCAATCTGGGCGATCTTTTGCCAGACGCCCTTCTCATTGGCGAAACCGAACCCTTCACCGCCCAGCACCGCGCCGGACTGGATCACCACCCGTTTGCCGATGCGTACATCGTGGTAGAGGGTGACCCGCGGAGCCAGCCAACCGCCCTCGCCGATCTCGCTACGCGCACCGATGAAGCAATGGGCGCCCAGCGTCACGCCGGCGCCAATCCGGGCCGCGCTTTCGATGACGACGAAGGGACCGATACTGGCCGAGGGATCGACGACGGCATCCGACGCGATCACCGCGCTGGGATGAATGCCTGCCGCCGACTTGGGCTTGGGATCGAACAGATGGGAAATTCGCGCGTACGCCAGGTACGGATCGGCCACGATCAGCGCATCGCCGACAAACCCTTCGGCATCGCCAGCCTTGAGCAATAACGCGGCAGCCCGGCTGTCAGCCAGGTATTTGCGGTACTGGGGATTTGCCAGGAAGCTCAACTGAGCTGGGCCAGCCTCTTGCAAAGTGGCTAGCCCAGTGATGACCTTCTCCGGGTCGCCACGCAGGGTGGCGCCGAGGAACTCAGCCAATTGGCCGAGCTTGATAGTCGCTGTCATGGATTACTTCAGCTGGTTCATGCGCTCGATGACCTGGCGCGTGATGTCGTATTGAGGTTTGACATCGATCACTGCGCCCCGCTCGAACACCAGGTCGAAACCACCTTTCTTGATGACTTCTTCCACGGCGCTGTCGAGTTTCGGCTTGAGCTGCTTGAGCATTTCACGGTCGGCCACGGCTTTCGCTTCGTTCAGTTCCTTGGACTGGAACTGAAAGTCACGAGCCTTCTGCTTGAATTCAAGCTCCAGGCGTTCGCGCTCGCCCTGGGCCATCTTGTCGCCACCGGCCACCAGACGGTCCTGAATGCCTTTGGCACTGCTTTCCAGGCCTTTGAGCTTGGTCAGTTGCGGGCCAAATTTCTTCTCGGCGTCTACGGCATATTTCTTCGCCGCGTCGGACTCCAGCAAGGCCATCTGATAGTTCAGCACGGCGATTTTCATGTCGGCAAAAGCCGGGCCTGCGACCAGCACGGTCGCCAGGAGAACCAATTGAGTCAACTTACGCACGATGTACTCCTACAAAATCCGTTGTCGTTATCTTGGGTCAGACGCTTAGAACGTCTGGCCGAGGGAGAATTGGAACACTTGGGTTTCAGCGTCGTCCGGTTTCTTGATCGGCATCGCCAATGCGAAGCTCAACGGGCCCAGCGCGGTGACCCAGGTCACGCCCACACCGACGGAGCTGGCCAGGTTGCTGAGGCTGATGTCGTTGCACTTGGTATTGGAACTCGTACCGTTAGCGTTGGTGGTGTCATCACAACTGGAGTCGAATACGTTACCCACGTCCCAGAATACCGAGGTACGCAGGGAGCGCTGATCCTTGACGAACGGCATCGGGAACAGGATTTCCGCGCCGCCCTGGATGAGCACGTTGCCACCGAACGGCAGCGGATCCTGGTCCGGATCGCGGATGGTCCCCGGGTTGGTGCCACGGCTCGGCGTACTGCGCGGGCCCAAGGTGCTGTCCTTGAAACCACGGACCGAGTTGAAACCACCGGCGTAGTAGTTCTCATAGAACGGCAGGCCATCGGTCGAACCGTAGCCATCGCCATAACCCAGCTCGGTGTGCAGGCGCATGGTGTAGTTGTCGGTCAACGGCTGGAACAACTGGCCACGGTAATCGAGCTTGAAGAACGACAGGTCACTGCCAGGGGTGGTGGTTTCCAGCACCAGGCTCTGGGACCGACCGCGCGTCGCCAGCACGCCCTTGTTCAAGGTCGATTCGGACCAGCCGACAGACGCCTTGAAGTTCAGGTAGTTATCGCCTTCCTTCTCGACGAAATCGAAAATCTCGTCAACGGTGTAGCGACCGGTGTTGATCTTGTCCTGCTGCGCGGTGAGGCCGAAGGTAAGGCGCGAAGTCTCGCTGATTGGGTAACCAACGTTCACACCCGCACCCAGGCTGTCCACGGCGTAGCTGGAGATGTCAGCATCGAGCTCGTCGTAGTCGGTGGTGCGATAGAAGGCGTTGTAGCCCAGGCTCACGCCGTCGGCGGTCCAGTAGGGGTCCACGTAGCCGAAGTTGTAGCGGGTCTGGTACTCGCTTCGGGTCAGGCCGAGGCTGACCTTGTTACCGGTGCCCAGGAAGTTGTTCTGGGTGATCGACCCACCCAGGATCAGGCCCGCGCTCTGGGCGAAACCGACGCTGGCGGTGATCGAGCCGGAAGCTTGTTCTTCAACGCTGTAGTTCACATCCACCTGGTCATCGACGCCCGGTACGGCCGGGGTCTCGACGTTGACTTCCTTGAAGAAGCCCAGGCGTTCCAGACGGGTCTTGGACTGGTCGATCAGGTAGGTCGACGCCCAACCGCCTTCCATCTGGCGCATTTCACGACGCAGCACTTCATCTTCGGATTTGGTGTTGCCACGGAAGTTGATGCGGTTGACGTAGGCACGCTTGCCCGGATCCACGGCGAAGGTGATGTCGACGGTATGGTCTTCATCGTGCGGCTGCGGCACGCCGTTGACGTTGGCAAAGGTATAACCCTCGTTACCCAGGCGACGGGTGATCAGCTCGGACGTGGTGGTCATCAGCTTGCGCGAGAACACCTGGCCCTTCTGCACGAGCAAGAGTGATTTCACCTGGTCTTCAGGGACTTTCAGGTCACCACTGAGCTTGACGTCACGAACGGTGTACTTCTCGCCTTCGTTGACGTTGACGGTGATGTAGACGTGCTTCTTGTCCGGGGTAATGGACACCTGGGTCGAAGCGATATCCATGTTGATGTAGCCACGGTCCAGGTAGTAGGAACGCAGGCGCTCCAGGTCACCGGAAAGTTTTTCACGGGCGTACTTGTCGTCGTTCTTGAAGAACGACAGCCAGTTGGTGGTCTTGAGCTCGAACAGGTCGATCAGGTCTTCATCCGGGAAAACCGTGTTGCCCACCACGTTGATGTGCTGGATGGCCGCCACGGTGCCTTCGTTGATGTTGACCTTCAGGCCGACGCGGTTGCGTGGCTGCGGCACCACTTCGGTGTCGACGGTGGCCGAATAGCGACCCTGGGCGACGTACTGGCGCTGCAGCTCGTTACGCACACCTTCGAGAGTGGCGCGCTGGAAGATCTCGCCTTCGGCCAGGCCGGATTGCTTGAGGCCTTTCATCAGGTCCTCAGTGGAAATCGCCTTGTTGCCCTCGATCTCGATACTGGCGACCGAAGGGCGCTCGACGACCGTGATGACCAGGACATTGCCGTCGCGGCCCAGCTGGATATCTTGAAAGAAGCCGGTCTTGAACAACGCACGAGTGGATTCCACCAGGCGCCGATCATCCGCCTGCTCGCCGACGTTCAGCGGCAAGGCACCAAAGACGCTACCTGCGGAAACCCGCTGGAGGCCGTTGACGCGAATATCAGAGATTGTGAAGGACTCGGCGTGAACTTCGGCGATCATCAATACGGTGAGAACCGCAGTTAGCAGCAGACGTTTCATGAAGTCCTTTCTTATTCCAACTGGCAATAAACAAACTGCCGCAAAATGCGGCAGATTCGCAATTCAGCGAAGCGTTACAGACGACCCAGATCGTTGACCAAGGCAAGCAACATCACCCCGACCACCAAGCTGATACCGATCTGTATCCCCCAACCTTGCACCCGATCCGACAAGGGACGACCACGCGCCCACTCGATCAGATAAAACAGCAGATGCCCCCCATCCAGTACCGGGATGGGCAGCAAATTCAGAACCCCCAGGCTAATGCTCAGATAAGCAAGGAAATTCAGGAAATCAGCGACGCCCGACTGGGCAGAAGCGCCCGCCACTTTAGCAATGGTTATCGGTCCACTCAAGTTTTTTACCGAGAGCTCGCCGAACAACATTTTCTTCAGCGAGTCGAGGGTCAGGACACTCATGGTCCAAGTACGCCGCGCGCCCTCGCCAATTGCCGCGACAGGGCCGAAGCTGACCTCTCGAACCATCTCCGGTGGCCAGTCGACCGCCTTGACCCCCGCCCCCAGGTAACCCGTCGGCGCTTTGGCTTCGCCACGGGCGGCCAACGTCACGGGAACATCAATCGTGGCGCCGTCGCGCTCCACGCTCAGCGATATTTTGGCATCAGGACGGACACGAACCGAGTCGACCACCTGCTGCCAGTCGCTGACCGCCCGCCCGTCGAACGCGAGCAAACGGTCACCGGTCTTCAGGCCCGCGGCATGTGCCGGGCCTTTCGGGTCGAGCTCGGCGAGGACAGGCGCCAGCGCGGGACGCCATGGACGGATCCCGAGGGAGCGGATCGGATCAGGCTCGTCGGCACCTTTGAGCCAATTATCGAGTACCAGCTCCCGGGGCGAGTCCGCGGTGGATCCCTCCTCGCGAACGATCATCTGCAGGGAACCGCTCTCACCCAGGCGACGCACCAATTGCAGATTGACGGCGGCCCAGCCTGATGTTGGCTCGCCATCGATGGCCACGATTTCCTGGCCCGCGCCCAACCCGGCGCGCGCCGCAACGCTCCCCGCCTCGACCGCGCCAATGACAGGGCGCACCTGCTCGCTGCCCAGCATGGCCAGCGCCCAGAAAAACACCAGGGCCAGCAGGAAGTTGGCGATCGGCCCCGCCGCCACGATGGCGATGCGCTGACGAACGGTCTTGCGATTGAAGGATTGGTCGAGCTGGTCGAGAGGAACTTCACCCTCGCGCTCGTCGAGCATCTTCACGTAGCCGCCCAGGGGGATGGCCGCGACAACGAATTCAGTGCCCTGCTTGTCGTGCCAGCGTAGCAGGGGCATGCCGAAGCCGACGGAAAAACGCAGGACCTTGACGCCACAGCGACGCGCGACCCAGAAATGGCCGAATTCGTGAAAAGTGACCAGCACACCCAGCGCAACCAGGGTGCCGACGATCATATAGAGCGCGCTCATCTGTTTTCTCCACAATCCTGCCCAGGACAACCCTGGCTAACGTACCGCAGCCTCAACGCCCGTGGCGGCTCAACCACTGGCCCGCCAACTGGCGAGCCCTGGCATCCACGGTAAATACCGCGTCGAGGTCATCGAGGGAGACCACGGCCTCGAGGTTCAAGACTTCCTCGATGATACTCGCGATCTCGAGGTAACGGACACGCCCATCGAGAAACGCTGCAACCGCCACTTCGTTAGCGGCATTAAGCATGGCCGGCGCGCTGTCGCCCACCTCGGCCGCCTGCCGCGCCAGGCGCAGACAGGGAAAGCGCTGTTCATCGGGCGCCTGGAAATCCAGGCGCGCGATCGCGAACAGGTCCAGCGGCGCCACTCCCGAATCAATCCGCTCCGGCCAGGCCAACGCGTTGGCGATCGGCGTGCGCATGTCCGGGTTGCCCAACTGGGCCAGCACCGAACCATCGACGTAGTCGACGAGGGAGTGGATCACGCTCTGCGGGTGGATCACCACTTCTACCTGCGACGGCTTGGCGTCGAACAGCCAGCAGGCCTCGATCAACTCCAACCCTTTGTTCATCATGCTGGCTGAATCCACGGAAATCTTGCGCCCCATGGACCAGTTCGGATGAGCGCAGGCCTGCTCGGGTGAAACATGCACCAATTCTTCCAGCGGTGTCTGCCGGAACGGACCACCGGACGCCGTCAGAAGAATCCTCCGGACGCCCACTGTCCCCAGGCCACGGGAAAAGTCCTGCGGCATGCATTGGAAAATCGCGTTGTGTTCGCTGTCGATCGGCAACAGTACCGAGCCGCTTTTGCGCACCGCTTGCATGAACAGCGCGCCAGACATCACCAGCGCCTCTTTATTGGCGAGCAGAATTTTCTTGCCAGCCTCCACCGCCGCCAAGGTCGGGCGCAGCCCCGCCGCACCCACGATCGCCGCCATCACGGCGTCGACTTCCGGATCGGAGGCCACCTGGCAAAGACCCTCTTCCCCCACGAGCACCCGGGTTTGCAGCCCCGCGGCCCGCAGGTCGTCTTGCAGCGCGCTCGCCACGCCAGCCTCGGGCACCACGGCAAACCGTGGCGCGTGGCGAATGCACAGCGCCAGCAACTCGCTCAAGCGCGTGAAACCACTGAGGGCGAACACCTGGTAGCGCTCAGGGTGCCGGCCAATGACGTCCAGCGTGCTGAGGCCGATCGAACCCGTAGCGCCCAGCACAGTGATCTGCTGTGCACGACTCACGACGCGGCCATCCAGAGCAGAACGGCGAAGACAGGAATCGCGGCAGTCAGGCTGTCGATACGATCCAGTACGCCGCCGTGGCCCGGCAGCAGGTTACTGCTGTCCTTGATCCCGGACTGGCGCTTGAACATGCTTTCGGTCAAGTCGCCGACCACCGAGACAAACACGATGAGGGCTGCGCCGAACAACCCCATCAACAGTTGCGCAACGGTCCAGTCTCGCACGAAGCCGACCACCGCCGTGATGACCAGGCTCAAGGCAAGGCCGCCATAGACGCCTTCCCAGCTCTTGCCAGGACTGACCTTTGGCGCCAGCTTGCGCTTGCCGAAGGCACGGCCAGAAAAATAGGCTCCGACATCGGCGCCCCACACCAGCACCATCACCGCCATGATCTGCCAGTTGCCCAGAGGCCCCTGCTTGATCCAGATCAGCCCTTGCCAGGCCGGCAACAAAATCAGTAGCCCTATCACCAGCTTGGTCGCGGCATTGGACCAATGGTGCGTGGTACGCGGATAGGTCAAGACCAGGAACGTCGCGGTTGCCCACCAGAGCACCGCCGCTCCCAGTACCCAGGGCGCGATACCAGGCACCACATACATGATGAACAACATGGCCGCTACCGCCGCCGCGTAGGTCACGCGCGCCGATTGAGAGGCAAAACCCGCCAGCCGCGCCCATTCCCAAGCGCCCAACGTCACGACCAGGCCGATGAACAGGGCGAAGCCCGCACCTTCCAGCAAGAAAAAACCACCCAAGGCGATGGGCAACAGGATCAAGGCTGTGATGATTCTTTGTTTTAGCATTAAACCCGGGCTCCAGCTTCGATCTGCTCGCTCGTTTTACCGAAACGACGCTGACGGGAAGCGAAATCGGCCAACGCGGTGCGCATGGCTTCGTGTTTGAAGTCCGGCCAGAACAGGTCGGAGAAGTACAGCTCGGCGTAAGCCAGCTGCCACAGCAGGAAATTGCTGATGCGGTGTTCGCCACCGGTGCGGATGCACAAGTCCGGCAGCGGCAGGTCGCCGGTCGCCAGGCACGTTTGCAACAGGTCGGCAGTGATGTCCTCTGGCCGCAAATGACCGGCCTGAACCTCCCGCGCCAGCCGCTGGGCGGCCTGGGCAATATCCCATTGGCCGCCATAATTGGCGGCGATTTGCAGGACAAACCGATCGGCGCCAGCCGTGGCTGACTCAGCCTCGCGCATTGCCGCCTGCAGCTCAGGATGAAAACGTGAACGATCGCCGATGATCCGCAAGCTGATCTTGTTTTCGTCCAGGCGCTTGGCTTCACGTCGCAAGGCCTTGAGGAACAGGTCCATCAAGGCACTGACCTCATCGGCCGGACGCTGCCAGTTCTCGCTGGAGAAGGCGAACAGGGTGAGCACCTCGACCCCGGCCTCGGCACACACCTCGATGACTGCACGGACCGCATCAACCCCGGCTTTATGCCCGGCGACGCCGGGCATAAAGCGTTTCTTGGCCCAGCGGTTATTGCCGTCCATGATGATCGCCACGTGGCGCGGCACCGCGAACGGCACGGCCTGCTTGGTCTTATCCATTAAAACGAGACCCTTATACGGCCATCAGGTCTTTTTCTTTCTCGTCCGTGGCCTTGGTGATCTGGGCCTCGGATTCTTTGGTCAGCTTATCGATATCAGCGATGGCACGACGCTCTTCGTCTTCACTGATTTCCTTATCCTTGACCAGCTTCTTCAGCTCACCCAACGCGTCACGACGGATGTTGCGCACGGCAACACGCGCGTCTTCCGCAGCGCTACGGGCCTGTTTGGTAAAGCCTTTGCGCGTTTCCTCGGTGAGAGCGGGCATCGGGATCAGCAGCAGCTCACCCAGGTTAGTTGGGTTGAGGTTCAGACCGGCGCTCTGGATCGCCTTGTCTACAGCAGCGAGCATGTTGCGCTCAAAAGCCACGACCTGCAGGGTGCGCGAATCTTTCACGGTGACGTTGGCAACGCTGCTCAGCGGTGTGTCAGTGCCGTAGTAAGGCACCATGA
This sequence comes from Pseudomonas sp. R4-84, assembly GCF_054130985.1. Taxonomy (NCBI): domain Bacteria; kingdom Pseudomonadati; phylum Pseudomonadota; class Gammaproteobacteria; order Pseudomonadales; family Pseudomonadaceae; genus Pseudomonas; species Pseudomonas sp. R4-84. The sequence continues at coordinate 1,178,952 of NZ_CP096390.1, read as the reverse complement.
CGCTGCCGAGGATGCTCGGGTGAGCCTTGCCGGTACGAATCTGACCGAATGCGTGGCTCAGGGAGTCCAAGGATTTCTTCATGCGCTCTTCAGCGTCTTTCTTGATTTCGTTGATCATTGCTTGCCTTCCTCGATCAGTGTTCCTTCGGCGCCGCCATGGACGATATTCAGCAGGGCACCGGGTTTGTTCATGTTGAAAACGCGCAGCGGCATCTTGTGGTCGCGGCACAGGCAGATAGCCGTCAGATCCATTACACCCAGCTTGCGATCCAGCACTTCATCGTAGGTCAGATGATCGAACTTCTCGGCATGCGGGTCTTTGAACGGGTCAGCGGTGTATACGCCATCTACCTTGGTTGCCTTGAGCACGACATCGGCATCGATTTCGATCGCTCGCAGGCACGCGGCCGAATCCGTGGTGAAGAACGGATTACCGGTACCGGCGGCAAAGATCACCACTTCCTTGGAGTTGAGGTGGCGCATGGCCTTGCGGCGATCGTAGTGATCGGTCACGCCAACCATGGAAATGGCCGACATCACGATGGCTGAGATATTGGCACGCTCCAGCGCGTCGCGCATAGCCAGAGCGTTCATCACAGTGGCCAGCATGCCCATGTGGTCGCCCGTGACCCGATCCATGCCCGCCGCGCTCAGCGCTGCACCACGGAACAGGTTGCCGCCGCCGATGACCAGGCCGACCTGTACGCCGATCCCGACCAACTGGCCAACTTCCAGAGCCATGCGGTCCAGCACTTTCGGATCGATCCCGAACTCTTCCGAGCCCATCAGGGCCTCGCCGCTAAGCTTGAGTAGAATGCGTTTATAGCGAGCCTGATAACCACTGCCCTGCTGAGCCATTGCGAATCTCTCCTGCGGCGTATTTTCTCAAAAAATTCTTAACGGACTGTTTGCAGCCTCGTTCACTCTAGCTTGACGCTGACACAGCGCCATCGGAACACGGCTTTGTAAGCCAGTTCCGACAGGAAACCAATATAAATCGGCATCCTCATCCAAAAAGAGGCTGCGCGCGTGAGCGGGCAGCCTCTTCTGGGCGACAGTCGTTGAACCGTCTTATTGCTTGCTGGCAGCAGCTACCTGGGCAGCAACTTCTTCAGCGAAGTTGTCGACCGGCTTCTCGATGCCTTCGCCTACTTTGAAGTAGGTGAACGAAACGATTTCAGCGCCGGCTTTCTTCGCCAGGTCGCCGACCTTGATTTCCGGGTTCTTGACGAACGCCTGCTCAACCAGGCTGGCTTCGGCCAGGAATTTGGAAATACGGCCGCTGACCATTTTTTCAGCGATTTCAGCAGGCTTGCCTTTCAGCTTCTCTTCGTTCAGCTGCAGGAAAACACCCTTCTCGCGCTCGATCGCTTCAGCCGAAACGTCCGAAGGCAGCAGGAACTCAGGGTTGGTTGCAGCCACATGCATGGCGATGTCTTTCGCCAGCTCGGTATCGCCGCCCTTCAGGACAACTGCAACACCGATTTTGTTGCCGTGCAGGTAGGTACCAACCACATCACCTTCAACGCGAACCAGGCGACGGATGTTGACGTTTTCGCCAGTCTTGCCAACCAGGACCAGGCGGGCTTCTTCCTGAGCTTCGATCAGCGGAGCTGCGTCGGTCAGTTTGTCAGCGAAAGCTTTTTCGACGCTGGCAGCGACGAATGCCTTGAAGTCATCCTGCAGAGCCAGGAAGTCGGTCTGGGAGTTGACTTCCAGCAGAACGGCGGCTTTACCGTCGTCCTTGATGGCGATGGCGCCTTCAGCGGCAACGTTGCCAGCTTTCTTGGCAGCCTTGATGGCGCCCGAAGCGCGCATGTCATCAATGGCTTTCTCGATGTCGCCGCCAGCCTTGGTCAAGGCTTTCTTGCAATCCATCATGCCTTCGCCGGTACGCTCGCGCAGTTCTTTGACCAACGCTGCAGTAATCTCTGCCATTTCAAAATCCTCTTGGATAGGTTTTCAACCATTCCACCCGACCGAACGGGCGATCAATTCTTCCTGGAAAAACCACTGTTTATAGATCGCTGCAGGTTACAAACAGGTAGCTGCGCTTGCGACAAGTGGTTTTCGAGGTGGCAAAAAGGGGGCCAAGCCCCCTTTTTGCTTACTGAGTCAACGCCAGGGCGTCAATTACTCAGCGGCTGCCGCCGGAGCTTCTTCAGCGAAGACTTCGGTGCCGCCATTAACGTTGTTGCGACCACGGATAACAGCGTCAGCCATCGAACCCATGTACAGCTGGATGGCGCGGATGGCGTCATCGTTGCCTGGGATGATGTAGTCAACGCCTTCCGGGCTGCTGTTGGTATCGACAACGCCGATGACCGGGATACCCAGCTTGTTGGCTTCGGTGATCGCGATGCGCTCGTGGTCAACGTCGATCACGAACAGTGCGTCAGGCAGACCGCCCATGTCCTTGATACCGCCCAGGGAGCGGTCCAGCTTCTCAAGATCGCGAGTGCGCATCAGCGCTTCTTTCTTGGTCAGCTTGGCGAAAGTACCGTCTTCGGACTGGACTTCAAGGTCACGCAGACGCTTGATGGAAGCGCGGATGGTCTTGAAGTTGGTCAGCATGCCGCCCAACCAGCGGTGATCGACGTACGGCGAACCGCAACGTGCTGCTTCTTCAGCAACGATCTTGCCGGCGGAACGCTTGGTGCCGACGAACAGAATCTTGTTTTTGCCCTGGGCCAGGCGCTCTACGAAGGTCAGTGCTTCGTTGAACATCGGCAGGGTTTTTTCAAGGTTGATGATGTGGATCTTGTTGCGCGCGCCGAAAATGTACTTGCCCATTTTCGGGTTCCAGTAACGGGTCTGGTGACCGAAGTGCACACCGGCCTTCAGCATATCGCGCATGTTGACTTGGGACATGATAGTTCCTTGATAAGTCGGGTTTGGCCTCCACGTATCCCAATGACCAACCAGCGACTATAAAAGCCGAAGGCACCCAGGTCATCGTGTCGACACGTGTGTGGATTTAAGCTTACGGGGTCATCCCCGGAAAGCGGCGCATTTTATACCACAGCAAGGGCGAAAACGGAACACGGATTCTGAAATCCCGGTGAAGCCCCCTTCCCACAGCCCTTTCATGGGCCATGGATGCACACCCCTATAGAGAGAAGCGATGCATGTGGACGGGGATTTGCGCTGATCGTCTGTTAGAATCGCCTCTTTCAGGGCCGCATGGATCATCATCCGCCGCCCATTTCGTTTTGAACAGCGCCGTCGGGCGCAGAGAGAGCCTGTATGACCGTTACCCTCAAGACTCCCGAGGACATCGCTAAAATGCGTGTCGCCGGCAAACTCGCCGCCGAAGTGCTGGAAATGATCGCCGACTACGTCAAGCCGGGCGTTACCACTGAAGAGCTGGACCGCATCTGCCACGACTATATCGTCAACGAGCAGAAAGCCATCCCTGCCCCGCTCAACTATAAAGGCTTTCCGAAGTCGATCTGTACCTCGATCAACCATGTGGTCTGCCATGGCATCCCCAATGAGAAACCATTGAAGGACGGCGATACCCTGAACATCGACGTCACTGTCATCAAGGATGGCTACCATGGCGATACCAGCCGGATGTTCCATGTCGGCAACGTACCGGAGTGGGCCGAACGCCTGTCCAAGGTCACCCAGGAATGCATGTACATGGCCATCGAACTGGTGAAACCGGGCTGCCGCCTGGGCGACATCGGCGAAGTGATCCAGAAGCATGCGCAGAAGAACGGCTTCTCGGTGGTGCGCGAGTTCTGCGGCCACGGCATCGGCAAGGTGTTCCACGAAGAACCGCAGATCCTGCATTACGGCCGCGCCGGCACCGGCATGGAACTGCAGGCGGGCATGACCTTCACCATCGAGCCGATGATCAACCAGGGCCGCGCCGACACCAAGGTACTGGGCGACGGCTGGACCGCCATCACCAAGGACCGCAAGTTGTCGGCGCAATGGGAGCACACGCTGCTCGTCACCGAGACCGGCTACGAAATCTTTACCCTGCGCAGCGATGACACCATCGCGCGTGTTTCCGCCTGACCCGTACCCAGCCTATAGATATAGATAGAAAGGAAAGTCATTCGATGCCGCAGGTGGACCCCGAACTCTTCGACCGCGGCCAGTTCCAGGCTGAACTGGCCCTGAAGGCAAGCCCCATTTCGGCGTTCAAGAAGGCGATCCGCCAGGCCCACGAAGTGCTCGACCAGCGCTTTCGCAGTGGCCGCGATATCCGCCGGTTGATCGAAGACCGCGCCTGGTTCGTCGACAACATCCTGCAAAAGGCCTGGGACCAGTTCAACTGGAGCGAGGATGCCGACATCGCCCTGGTGGCGGTGGGCGGCTACGGGCGTGGCGAACTGCACCCCTATTCCGACATTGATCTGCTGATCCTTTTGGAAAGCGCGGACCACGAGATTTTCCGCGATTCCATCGAGCGCTTCCTGACGCTGCTGTGGGACATTGGCCTGGAAGTCGGCCAAAGCGTGCGTTCTGTGCAGGAATGCGCCGACGAGGCCCGCGCCGACCTGACGGTGATCACCAACCTGATGGAAAGCCGCACCATCGCCGGCCCCGAGCGCCTGCGCCAGCGCATGCTGGATGTGACCAGCACCGCGCACATGTGGCCCAGCAAGGACTTTTTCCTGGCCAAGCATGCCGAGCAGAAGGCCCGGCACCACAAGTACAACGACACCGAATACAACCTGGAGCCCAACGTCAAGGGCTCGCCCGGCGGGCTGCGTGACATCCAGACGATCCTGTGGGTCGCCCGCCGTCAGTACGGCACGCTGAACCTGCGAGCCCTGGCGGGCGAAGGTTTCCTGGTGGAAAGCGAGAATGCCTTGCTGGCATCGTCCCAGGAATTCTTATGGAAGGTCCGCTACGCCCTGCACATGCTCGCCGGACGCTCCGAGGACCGCTTGCTGTTCGATCATCAGCGCTCCATTGCCGGCCTGCTGGGTTTCGAAGGACAGGATGCCAAGCAATCCATCGAAAACTTCATGCAGCAGTACTACCGTGTCGTGATGAGCATCGCCCAGCTCAGCGAACTGATCATTCAGCACTTCGAAGAGGTCATCCTCGCCCCCGAGGACGAGGAGCCGCCGCAGCCGATCAACTCGCGTTTCCAACTGCACGACGGCTACATCGAAGCGCGCAATGCCAATGTGTTCCGCCGCACCCCGTTCGCCATGCTCGAGATTTTCGTGCTCATGGCCCAGCAACCGGAAATCAAGGGCGTGCGCGCCGATACCATTCGCCTGCTGCGGGAAAACCGGCATCTGATCGACGATGATTTCCGCCACGATATCCGCAACACCAGCCTGTTCATCGAACTGTTCAAGTGCAAGATCGGCGTGCACCGCAACCTGCGACGCATGAACCGCTACGGGATCCTGGGGCGCTACCTGCCGGAATTCGGCTACATCGTCGGGCAGATGCAACACGACCTGTTCCATATCTACACGGTCGACGCCCACACCCTGAACCTGATCAAGCATCTGCGTAAGCTGCAGTACACCCAGGTGTCGGAGAAATTTCCGCTGGCCAGCAAGCTCATGGCCAAGCTGCCCAAGCCCGAGCTGATCTACATGGCGGGGCTGTATCACGACATCGGCAAGGGCCGCCAGGGCGACCATTCCGAGATTGGCGCGGTGGATGCCGAGGCTTTTTGCCAGCGGCACCAACTGCCAACTTGGGACAGCCGGCTGATCGTCTGGCTGGTGCAGAACCACCTGGTGATGTCCACCACCGCCCAGCGCAAGGACCTGTCCGACCCGCAGGTGATCCATGACTTCGCCCAGGCTGTTGGCGACGAAACCCGCCTGGATTACCTCTACGTGCTGACCGTTGCCGACATCAACGCCACCAACCCGACCCTGTGGAATTCCTGGCGCGCCAGCCTGTTGCGCCAGCTCTACACCGAGACCAAGCGCGCCTTGCGCCGTGGCCTGGAAAACCCCGTGGACCGCGAAGAGCAGATCCGCCGCACCCAAAGCGCGGCCCTGGATATCCTGGTGCGCGGGGGCACCGATCCGGACGACGTCGAGCAGCTCTGGTCGCAATTGGGTGATGATTATTTCCTGCGCCATACCGCCGGCGACGTGGCCTGGCACAGCGACGCGATCCTGCAGCAACCGGCCGATGGCGGGCCGCTGGTGTTGATCAAGGAAACCACCCAGCGCGAGTTCGAGGGCGGCACGCAGATCTTCATCTATGCGCCGGACCAGCACGACTTCTTCGCGGTGACGGTGGCGGCGATGGATCAGCTCAATCTCAACATCCATGACGCTCGGGTCATTACGTCCACAAGCCAGTTCACCCTCGACACCTATATCGTGCTCGACACTGACGGCGACTCTATTGGCGACAACCCGGCGCGAGTCAAGCAGATTCGCGACGGACTCACCGACGCTCTACGCAACCCGGCGGACTATCCGACCATCATCCAGCGACGCGTGCCCCGCCAGCTCAAGCATTTTGCCTTTGCACCACAAGTGACGATCCACAACGACGCCCAGCGTCAGGTCACGGTGTTGGAGCTCAGCGCACCGGATCGCCCGGGCCTGCTGGCGCGAGTCGGCCATATTTTCCTGGAATTCGACCTGTCGCTGCAGAACGCCAAGATCGCCACGCTCGGCGAGCGGGTGGAAGACGTTTTCTTCATCACCGACGCCCACAACCAGCCGTTGTCCGATCCGCAGCTTTGCAACCGCTTGCAGGAAGCGATCGTCCAGCACTTGAGCGTCAACCAGGAACCCGATGCTCACCTGACTCGCATCAGCATCTGAACGAACACCACTCCCTGTGGGAGCGCGCTTGCTCGCGATGGCCGCGGAACATCCAAGCCGATGTTGCCTGATCCACCGCTATCGCGAGCAAGCTCGCTCCCACAAAGGACCGCGCCCACATTGAACGAGGCCCCCGATGAACAACGCTTTGAACCAGCTCCAGCCGTACCCGTTCGAAAAACTCCGCGCCCTGCTCGGCAGCGTCACGCCGAACCCGGACAAGCGCCCGATTGCGTTGTCCATCGGCGAGCCCAAGCATCGCTCGCCAAGCTTCGTGGCCGAGGCGCTGGCCAGCAATCTGGAAAAAATGGCGGTGTACCCGACCACACTCGGCATCCCGGAACTGCGTGAAGCCATCACCGGCTGGTGCGAGCGCCGCTTCAACGTGCCGAACGGCTGGCTCGACCCGGCGCGCCACGTGCTGCCGGTCAATGGCACCCGCGAAGCCCTGTTCGCCTTCACCCAGACCGTGGTCAACCGTGGCGACAACGCCCTGGTGGTGAGCCCGAATCCGTTCTACCAGATCTACGAAGGCGCGGCGTTCCTGGCCGGGGCCAAGCCGCATTACCTGCCGTGCCTGGACACGAACGGTTTCAATCCGGATTTCGATGCCGTCTCGCCGGACATCTGGAAACGTTGCCAGATCCTGTTCCTGTGCTCCCCCGGCAACCCGACTGGCGCGCTGATCCCGGTGGATGTGCTGAAGAAACTCATCGCCCTGGCGGATGAATATGACTTCGTCATCGCCTCGGACGAGTGCTACAGCGAACTCTACTTCGACGAACAAACCCCACCGCCAGGCCTACTCACCGCCTGCGTCGAACTGGGCCGCAAGGACTTCAAGCGCTGCGTGGTGTTCCACAGCCTCTCCAAGCGCTCCAACCTGCCCGGCCTGCGCTCCGGTTTCGTGGCCGGCGACGCCGACATCCTCAAGGGCTTTTTGCTGTACCGCACCTATCATGGCTGCGCGATGCCGGTTCAGACCCAACTGGCGAGCATCGCCGCGTGGAACGACGAAGAGCACGTGCGAGCCAACCGCGCCCTGTACCGGGAAAAATTCGACGCCGTGCTGGAAATCCTCAGCCCGGTGCTGGACGTACAACGCCCCGATGGCAGCTTCTACCTGTGGCCGAACGTAGCGGGCGATGATGCCGCCTTCTGCCGCGACTTGTTCGAACAGGAACACGTAACCGTCGTGCCAGGCTCGTACCTGTCCCGCGACGTGGACGGCGTCAACCCAGGCGCCGGCCGCGTGCGCATGGCCCTGGTTGCGCCATTGGCCGAATGCGTGGAAGCGGCGGAGCGGATCCGAGCGTTTATCCAGCGCCGGGGTTGATGGCTGTATCGCGCTGAAGCGGACCGCTGTTGTGGCGAGGGAGCTTGCTCCCGCTGGGCTGCGTAGCAGCCCCAAAGCAGTCAACTCAATCTGCCTGACATACCGCGCTGCCCGGTTTCAGGGCCGCTTCGCGCTGGAGCGCCAGCCCGGCCCAGCGGGCTCAAGCTCCCTCGCCACAGGGGTTTGATGTAGACCTCATATTTGTTGACACCACATACCCTGTGGGAGCGAGCCTGCTCGCGATGAGGCCGGCACTTATTACATCAAGTCCGAAGCTCTACCCGATCCAGGCACTTGTTCGCCAACAACATCCCCAACTCAATCATCTGCGCCACCCCCAACGCTACATGCCGTCGCGAGCCGTCCAGGTCAAACGTCAGGTTGCTGAGTATTGTATAGGCCGAGGCCAGGAGATGCCCGCAATCGCAGGATTCTGTAGACATTCTCAGTAGCAACCGGACTTGTGAAATGCACCTATTTCGGTACACTTCCATTCATGGTTGATATTGCCCCCATACTGAACGTACGTTTCTTCCGCACCGACGCCGGGAATGAGCCTGTTCGCGAATGGCTGACTGACCTGCCTCGCGAGCATAGACGGATGATCGGGACTGACATCAAAACCGTTCAGATTGGTTGGCCTATAGGTATGCCGGTGGTTCGCAAGCTGGACACTGGGCTATGGGAGGTCAGGATTGACCTTGGAGATACCATCGCCCGCGTTCTCTTCACTGTGGTGGGCTCTGACATGGTTCTGCTCCACGCTTTCATAAAGAAAAGTCAAAAAACGCCAACCACCGACATGGCAACCGCCAAGCAACGCAAAGCAAGACTATGAGGCACAGCAAATGAACAAACACATCGGATCTGATTTTGACGACTTCCTCGCCGAGCAAGGTATCGCCGAAGAAGTTTCCGCAGCTGCGCTCAAACGCGTTATTGCCTGGCAGATTGCCGAAGCAATGAAGCTTCAGAAAGTGACCAAAAAGGCCTTGGCACAGCGGATGCACACCAGTCGCACTGCTGTTGATCGTGCGCTGGATCAGAACGATGCGGGGATGACGCTGGCAACACTTGCCAGCGCAGCGCGTGCGTTGGGTCAGAGGGTGGAAGTACGGCTGGTGCCTGAGCAGGAAGAAACCCACGCATAACAGCTGTTGTGGCGAGGGAGCTTGCTCCCGCTGGGCTGCGTAGCAGCCCCAAAGCAGTCAACTCAATCTGCCTGACATACCGCGCTGCCCGGTTTCAGGGCCGCTTCGCGCTGGAACGCCAGCTCGGCCCAGCGGGAGCAAGCTCCCTCGCCACAGGGGTTTGATGTAGACCTCATATTTGGTGACACCACATACCCTGTGGGAGCGAGCCTGCTCGCGAAGAGGCCAGCACTTATTACATCAAGTCCGAAGCTCTACCCGATCCAGGCACTTGTTCGCCAACAACACCCCCAACTCAATCATCTGCGGCACCCCCAACGCTACATGCCGTCGCGAGCCGTCCTGATCGAAGGCAAGGTCGTTGAGCACGCATTGGCCGAAGCCAGGGTTTCGCTGAGGTTGGCCAGCAACACTTCGGTGTCGATACCTTCAGCCACAGTGAACAACTGCACTGAGGGCTTGGGTTCTGGCTCGCTGTCGTCATCAGGCTTGAGATATTGATCCAGCACACGGTTAGCGGCTTCTTGCAGCTTTTCGGGGGCGTAATCCTCCGTGCTCCTAGAGATGTTCGGATTCTCACGTCCGACCGCTGAATTGGCAGCGACACCCAGAGGCTAGAGCCCTCGCTTCCGACGGACAACCTTAAAAACTTGTCGGAAACTTCGGCGCGTCTGACAGACCACGATCTGTCTGCTCAGACAAGAAAAGACATAAAACGTACCGCGAACGCCAAGCCTTTGATTTTGCTGATGTTGTAAACCGACAGACCTCATTTAACCCTGTTACGAGGGTTCAAGCTGGCTTGAATTCGCTATCGCCGGTAGCCATAATCGACCCCGTCACCAGCGAGAGCTGGCAGGAGTCTGGGTCCCTCTCGGGGGGTTGACCCAGCGGCGCAGAAAGGGCGAAGCAAGCTCAACTGCGTGTCGATTGAAGCCGCCTTCGGGCGGCTTTGCTTTTTCATGAGGATAAGGAATGCCTCTTTTTTACCATCCCAAGCAAGGTGATGTTCTTCTTTGTGACTTCACGCGGGGCTTTGTTGCGCCTGAAATGTTGAAGATCCGCAAGGTGGTGGTGATCTCCCCCACTGCCACACATAGTCGCAAGCTCTGTACCGTGGTGCCGATTTCCCCCACAACGCCACAGACTCAGCAGGACTGGCATCACCTGCTCCGCACCAATCCCCTCCAGTCCGATGGATACAAAGAACTGTGGGTAAAGTGCGACATGATCTATACCGTAAGTTTTGAACGCCTGGATAAGCTACACAGAAAAACTCGATCCAAGGGTCGAGAGTACTTTGTTCCTCGCCTGGGCTCTGAAGACATGCAAGGCGTGATCACCGGTGTGAAGGCTTACCTTCCGCTCTGGCCCAGCCTCTATTGATCGACTCCAGATTCCACCTCGCTCCGAACGCAATAAGCGTTACACATCCGGCAACAGCTCGCCGTTGAAGTGCCATATTAACCACCTAGCATGGGCTTGGCCGTTGTAGCAATGTCGCAACGACTCCATGTGGGAGCGAGCTTGCTCGCGATAGCGGTGTATCAGTCGACATCAATGTTAGGTGTAAGACCGCCATCGCGAGCAAGCTCGCTCCCACAGGTTTTGGTGTACATCAACCTGGGTCGCCGCGAAACCGTCCGGTCATGGCATAATCCTTCACCTTTTATTTCCGGCACCTGCAAAGGGGGCAGTTCCTTGACCGATTCAAGCAAAACGTTGCACCTTTTCGGCATCAAAGCCTGTGACACGATGAAAAAGGCGCGCACCTGGCTCGATGATCACGCTGTGCACTACGATTTTCATGACTACAAGACCGCCGGCATCGACCGTGAGCACCTGACTCAATGGTGCGACGAGCATGGCTGGCAAGTGGTGTTGAACCGCGCCGGTACGACCTTTCGCAAACTCGACGACGAACGCAAAGCCGATCTCGACCAGACGAAAGCCATCGAACTGATGCTCGCCCAACCCTCGATGATCAAGCGCCCGGTGCTCGACCTCGGTGACCGTACCCTGATTGGCTTCAAGCCAGATATCTACGCGGCAGAAATCAAGTAAGCCTGCCCAGTCCATTTTGTAGAGGTAATTTCATGTCCACTACCCTGTTCAGCCTGGCCTTCGGCGTCGGCACCCAAAATCGTGAAGGCGCCTGGCTGGAAGTGTTCTACGCACAGCCATTGCTCAACCCGTCGGCCGAAATCGTGGCAGCCGTCGCGCCGATCCTTGGCTACAGCGAAGGCAACCAGGCCATCACTTTCACCACCGCCCAGGCCTCGCAACTGGCCGAGGCACTTCGCAGCGTCGACGCAGCGCAAGCCAAGCTGTTGACTCGCCTGGCTGAAAGCCACAAGCCGCTGGTCGCCACCCTGTTGGCCGAGGATGCCCAACTGAGCTCCACCCCTGAGGCTTACCTGAAGCTGCACCTGTTGTCCCATCGTCTGGTCAAGCCTCATGGCCTGAACCTGGCCGGTATCTTCCCGCTGCTGCCAAACGTGGCATGGACCAGCCAGGGCGCGATCGACCTGGCCGAACTGGCCGAGCACCAGCTCGAAGCCCGCTTGCGTGGCGAGTTGTTGGAAGTGTTCTCGGTGGATAAATTCCCGAAAATGACCGACTACGTGGTCCCGGCCGGCGTGCGTATCGCCGACGCCGCGCGCCTGCGCCTGGGCGCCTATGTGGGCGAAGGCACCACGGTCATGCACGAAGGTTTCGTCAATTTCAACGCCGGCACCGAAGGCCCGGGCATGATCGAAGGCCGTGTCTCGGCGGGCGTGTTCGTCGGCAAGGGCTCGGACCTGGGCGGCGGTTGCTCGACCATGGGCACCCTGTCGGGCGGCGGCAACATTGTGATCAAGGTCGGCGAAGGCTGCCTGATCGGCGCCAACGCCGGCATCGGTATCCCGCTGGGCGACCGCAACACCGTGGAGTCGGGCCTGTACGTGACCGCCGGCACCAAAGTCGCCCTGCTGGATGAGAACAACCAGCTGGTCAAAGTGGTCAAGGCCCGCGATCTGGCCGGCCAGGCGGACCTGTTGTTCCGCCGTAACTCTGAGACCGGCGCGGTGGAATGCAAGACCCACAAGTCGGCCATCGAGCTGAACGAAGCATTGCACGCGCACAACTAAGCTCCACACCATCACCTGTGGGAGCAGATTTGCTCCCACAGGGTCCGGCGTAACTCCAGCAGGGCCCGCAAGCATGTTGATTCAATCCCCCTGGCGTGCCGATTTCCCGGCCATCGCCGCCCTGCAACGGCAAGGCCAGACCTACCTGGACAACGCCGCCACCACGCAAAAACCCCAAGCTTTGCTCGACGCTCTGGCGCATTACTACGCCAACGGCGCGGCCAACGTGCACCGGGCGCAACATCTGCCCGGAGCCCTGGCCACCCAAGCATTCGAAGACAGTCGCCTCAAGGTCTCACAATGGCTCAACGCGGGTGACTGCGGGCAAATCGTATTCACCCACGGCGCTACTTCGGCGTTGAACCTGCTCGCCTACGGGCTGGAACACCTGTTCAACGCAGGCGATGAAATTGCCGTCAGCGCCCTGGAACACCACGCCAACCTGTTGCCCTGGCAGCAACTGGCCGAGCGCCGCGCGTTGACACTGGTGGTACTGCCACTGGACGCCGACGGCGTTATCGACAGCGCTGCGGCCGCCGAGCTTATCGGCCCTCGCACGCGCCTGTTGGCGGTGAGCCAATTGTCCAACGTGCTTGGCACTTGGCAGCCGTTGCCGGCATTGCTGGCGATGGCCAAGGCGCAGGGTGCGCTGACGGTCATCGATGGCGCCCAAGGCGTCGTCCATGGTCGTCATGATGTGGAGGCCTTGGGCTGCGACTTCTATGTGTTTTCCAGTCACAAGCTGTACGGCCCGGAAGGCTTGGGTGTGCTGTTTGGCCGCACCGCAGCGCTTGGCCAACTGCGTCACTGGCAGTTTGGCGGCGAAATGGTGCAGCAGGCCGATTACCACAGCGCCACCTTCCGCCCGGCGCCACTGGGTTTCGAAGCCGGGACGCCGCCTATCGCCAGTGTGATCGGCCTGGGAGCGACCCTCGATTACCTGTCCGGCCTCGACGGGCAGGCGGTCATCGATCATGAAACTGCCCTGCATGACTATCTGCTTCACGGCCTGCAGGCGCGCAACGGCGTGCGCCTGGTGGGCGAGCCGCAACTGGCCCTCGTCAGTTTTGTGGTCGACGGCATCCACAATGCCGACCTGGCGCACCTGCTGACCGAGCAAGGCATCGCCGTGCGCGCCGGGCATCACTGCGCAATGCCGCTGTTCAGGCATATGAAGCTGTCCGGGGCGATTCGGGTGTCGCTGGCGCTGTACAACGACTCCGCCGATCTCGAACGTTTTTTCGAGGCCCTGGACCAGGCCTTGGAGATGCTGCGATGAACCTGCCTGCCGATGCGGTCGCCGCGCTGCAAGTTTTTCAGGACGCCTCCGGTTGGGAACAGCGGGCCCGCCTGCTGATGCAGTGGGGCGATCGCCTGGCGCCATTGAGCGATGCAGACAAGTGCGACGCCAACCTTGTCCACGGCTGTGAGAGCCAGGTGTGGTTGGTGGGGCAGTTGCGCGACGGCCACTGGCAGTTCTCCGCCAACAGCGATGCGAGATTGATCCGTGGCTTGGTGGCGTTGTTGCTCGCGCGGGTCAATGGCTTATCCGCTGACGAGTTACAGCAGGTGGATTTGCCGGATTGGTTCAATCAGTTGGGGTTATCGCGGCAGCTATCGCCGTCGCGCAGCAATGGATTGAATGCGGTGTTGAAGCGCATGCGCGAACTGACGCAATAACCTATGGCGAGGGAGCTTGCTCCCGCTTGAGCGCGAAGCGCTCACATTAATGGGTCTGCTGCGCAGCCCAGCGGGAGCAAGCTCCCTCGCCACAGGTTCATCACTCCCTTAGTCAACTGCGCTACATCACTCCCCGGGTTTGACCCTGTCCGCCGGCCGCCGCACGCCCGCGACAATCTTATCCACAGCCTTGGTCGAAGCGACCATGCCGAACGTCGCCGTGACCATCATCACCGCGCCGAACCCGCCGGCGCAGTCGAGCTTGACGCCGTCTCCGACAAAACTCTTCTGCAAGCAAATGCTGCCATCCGGTTTCGGGTAGCGCAGCTGTTCGGTGGAGAACACGCACGGCACGCTGTAGTGGCGGGTCACGGTGCGGGAGAAGCCGTAGTCGCGGCGCAAGGTCGAGCGCACCTTGGAGGCCAGCGGGTCATTGAAGGTGCGGTTCAAGTCACAGACCTGGATCAGCGTCGGGTCGATCTGCCCGCCCGCGCCGCCGGTGGTAATGATCTGGATCTTGCGGCGCTTGCACCAGGCGATGAGCGCGGCCTTGGCGTTGACGCTGTCGATGCAGTCGATCACGCAGTCGATGTTCGGCGTGATGTACTCGGCCATGGTGTCGCGGGTGACGAAGTCCGCGACTGCATGCACGGTGCAATCGGGGTTGATGCCGCGCAGCCGCTCGGCCATCACCTCGACCTTGGGCTTGCCGACGGTGCTATCCAGGGCGTGTAGCTGGCGGTTTGCGTTGCTGACGCAGACGTCGTCCAAGTCGAACAGCGAAATCTCGCCCACGCCACAACGGGCAATGGCTTCCGCCGCCCAGGATCCGACGCCGCCAACGCCGACAATTGCCACATGGGCCGCCCGCAGGCGCTCCAGGCCTTCGATGCCATACAAACGGGCGATGCCGGCAAACCGTGGATCTTCTGTACTCATGACCGTCACCCCAAAAACCGGCGCGCATTATAGGGCTTTGCCGTGGCAATTCGAGCTGTTCGCGAATTGAATCCCACCAATTTCCCCTTGTGGGAGCGAGCTTGCTCGCGATGGCGTCAATCCAGTCAATAGAGTATCGACTGATCCACCGCCATCGCGAGCAGGCTCCCTCCCACAGGATTTGTGTTCCAACCGACCAGCACCAGGGGCCCATGAGAGTCGTTTTGCTATAAGATAACCGCCATTTTGCGCGAGCCAGCCTGCTCCCGCACTAGCCTTGCGTCCACATTATTCCCGGAGCTTCCATGACGGCCCACGCCGACCTTTCGCCGACCCTGCAACTCGCCATCGACCTGATCCGCCGTCCGTCCGTGACGCCGTTGGATGCCGATTGCCAGAAAATCATGATGCAGCGCCTGGGCGACGCCGGTTTTAAGCTGGAGCCGATGCGCATCGAGGATGTGGATAACTTCTGGGCCAGCCATGGCAAGCAGGACGGCCCGGTGCTGTGCTTCGCCGGCCACACCGATGTGGTGCCGACCGGTCCGGTGCAGGCGTGGCAGCTCGACCCGTTCAATGCGGTCATCGACGAACACGGCATGCTCTGCGGCCGCGGCGCGGCGGACATGAAAGGCAGCCTGGCGGCGATGGTTGTGGCGGCCGAGCGGTTTGTCGCCGACTACCCGGACCACAAGGGCTCGCTGACTTTCCTGATCACCAGCGATGAAGAAGGCCCGGCCCACCACGGCACCAAAGCCGTGGTCGAACGCCTCAAGGCCCGCCAGGAGCGCCTGGACTGGTGCATCGTCGGCGAGCCGTCGAGCACCACGCTGGTGGGCGATGTGGTCAAGAACGGCCGTCGCGGTTCCCTCGGCGCGAAACTCACCGTACGCGGCAAACAGGGTCACGTGGCTTATCCACACCTGGCGAAGAACCCGATCCACCTGGCCGCGCCGGCCCTGGCCGAACTGGCCGCCGAGCACTGGGACCATGGCAACGATTTCTTCCCACCGACCAGCTTCCAGATCTCCAACCTGAACTCTGGCACCGGCGCGACCAACGTGATCCCCGGCGATCTGGAAGCGGTGTTCAACTTCCGCTTCTCCACTGAATCCACCGTCGAGGGCCTGCAACAGCGCGTCGCCGATATCCTCGACAAGCATCAGCTGGACTGGCACATCGACTGGGCTTTGTCCGGCCTGCCATTCCTCACCGAGCCGGGTGCCCTGCTGGACGCCGTGTCGTCGAGCATCAAGGACGTGACGGGCCGCGAGACGAAAGCCTCCACCAGCGGCGGTACGTCCGACGGTCGATTCATCGCCACCATGGGCACGCAAGTCGTGGAGCTGGGGCCGGTCAACGCGACCATCCACCAGGTCAACGAACGCGTGCTGGCGGCTGATCTCGACGTGCTCACCGAGATCTACTACAAGACGCTGATCAAGTTGCTCGCCTGATGCTCGCCTGCCCGATCTGCAGTGAACCGCTGAACGCCGTGGACAACGGCGTCGTGTGCCCCGCCGGCCACCGGTTCGACCGTGCGCGGCAGGGTTACCTGAACCTGTTGCCGGTGCAGCACAAGAACAGCCGCGACCCCGGCGACAACCAGGCGATGGTCGAAGCTCGCCGCGACTTTCTCAACGCCGGGCACTACGCCCCGGTCGCCCGGCGCCTGGCCGAATTGGCCGCCGAACGGGCACCTGGGCGTTGGCTCGACATCGGTTGTGGTGAGGGCTACTACACCGCGCAAATCGCCGATGCCCTGCCCAACGCCGATGGCTATGCCCTCGACATCTCCCGCGAAGCGGTCAAGCGCGCCTGCAAGCGCAACCCGCGGCTTACCTGGTTGATCGCCAGCATGGCCCGGGTGCCGCTGGCGGATGGCTGCTGCCAGTTCCTCGCGAGTGTGTTCAGCCCGCTGGATTGGCAAGAGGCCAAGCGCTTGCTCAGCCCCGGCGGCGGCCTGATGAAAGTCGGCCCTACCGCCGGCCACCTGATGGAATTGCGCGAGCGCCTGTACGACGAAGTCCGCGAGTACACGGACGACAAGCACCTGGCCTTGGTGCCGCCCGGCATGGCGCTGGATCACAGCGAAACCCTGGAATTCAAGCTGACGCTCGACAGCGGCCAGGACCGCGCCAATCTGCTGGCGATGACGCCCCACGGCTGGCGCGCCAGCGCCGAGCGCCGCGCCAACGTGATCGAACAGGCCGAGCCGTTCGAAGTCACGGTGTCGATGCGCTACGATTATTTCATTGTTCAATAATTAACCTTTGGCCCCTGGCAATCGCTTGGGGCCAGCTAAATCCGCGAATGGATTTTTCAAGACCGCAGTGAGGACATCCATGCGCCAACCCGATATCGAGATTTACCTGAAGGACGCCGACGTTGACCACAAGGCCATCGCCCACTGGCTAGGCGAGGCCCTGGGCCCATGCAGCGACTGGGTACAGAAAGGCCAGACCTACAAGTGCAAGGCTGGCCACATTCCGGTGACCTGGCTGCCCAAGGCCGTAGGAAAATGGAACAGCCTCTATCTGGAAAGTGACCAGACCCCGTGGGAAGACGACATTGCCTGCGCCCGCGCCGCCTTCGCCGCGCTGAACGTCGAAGTGCGCTGCGCGCCCGGCTCCTGGGTGGAAGAAGAAGGGGAAGAATCGGCGGACCGCTGGATCCGCATCAGCGCCGATGGGGAAGAAGAGATTACCTGGAAAACGGCGTGATTTAGCGCCCAGCGCTGATCTAATGTGGGAGCGAGCCTGCTCGCGAAAGCGGTGTGACAGTTAATGAGTCATTGTCTGATACACAGCTTTCGCGAGCAGGCTCGCTCCCACAGGGTTTTGTGTTGCCGGTGAATGCGGCTTACAACCCCACCACATCCTCAGCCTGCAGGCCCTTCTGGCCTTCCACGACCGCGTACTCGACCTGCTGGCCTTCGGTCAGTGAGCGGTGGCCCTCGCCACGGATCGCGCGGTAATGCACGAACACATCCGCTCCGCCCTCGCGCTGGATAAAGCCGTAGCCCTTGGCGTCGTTGAACCACTTCACACTGCCGGTTTCGCGTGTTGCCATGATGCTCACTCCTGTTTTCTTATTGTTAAGTCGGCTTTTCCCGCCCGATTGAAAAGGCAAAGCCGTACGAACCTAAGCCACCGTCCGAACGTCCATGGGGAAGCCCCGGGCAGTAACCGGCCGAGTATATGACACCCGGAAAAACTCTCAACTGACTTTACTTCGGTGCTTTTTTGCCGATTTTCGACGAATCCGGCACACTGGCGCCCGCTCCATCCCATTCACTCATGCAGAAGCCGTATGACCCGCTCCCCGTTCCGCCGTCTTGTGTTTGGCACCTTGCGCCGACTTTTATATCTCTGGGTTCGCTCCGAGACGATCAATCAGTCGTCCTTTACCCTCAACCTCGACCGCAGTCGCCCCGTGTTCTACGTCCTGCAAGACCCTTCGCTGACCGACCTGGCGGTGCTCGACACCGAATGCACCAAGGCCGGCCTGCCGCGCCCGGTACTGCCGGTCTCGGTGGGCAACCTGCTGGAGCCGGCGGCATTCTTCTACCTGACGCCGGCACCGGACTGGCTGGGGCGCCAGGATAAACGCGGTGCGCCGCCCACCCTGACGCGGCTGGTCGACGTGCTGACCCACAACGCCGCCGAGGACGCGCAGATCATTCCGGTCAGCGTGTTCTGGGGCCAATCGCCCGACAGCGAATCCAGCCCGTGGAAACTGTTGTTCGCCGACAGTTGGGCCGTCACCGGACGCCTGCGCCGATTGCTGAGCATCATGATCCTGGGGCGCAAGACCCGCGTGCAGTTCTCCGCCCCGATCCATCTGCGCGAACTGATCGAGCACGATAAAGGCCACGAACGCACCGTGCGCATGGCCCAGCGGATCCTGCGGGTACACTTTCGCAACCTGAAAGCGGCGGTCATCGGTCCCGACATCTCCCACCGACGCCATCTGGTCAAGGGTCTGTTGAACCAGCCGCTGGTCAAGCAGGCCATCGCCGAAGAAGCCGAGCGGGAGAAGATCTCCCCGGAGAAAGCCAAAGCCCAGGCCCTGCGCTACGGCAACGAGATCGCCTCGGACTACACCTACACGGCCATCCGCTTCCTGGAAGTGGTGCTGAGCTGGTTCTGGAACAAGATCTACGACGGCATCAAGGTCAACCACATCGAAGGCGTGCAAAACGTTGCCCAAGGCCATGAAGTCATTTATGTCCCCTGCCACCGCAGTCATATCGACTACCTGCTGCTGTCGTACCTGCTGTTTCGCAATGGCCTGACGCCACCGCACATCGCCGCCGGCATCAACCTGAACATGCCGGTGATCGGCAGCCTGCTGCGCCGCGGCGGGGCGTTTTTCATGCGCCGCACGTTCAAGGGCAACCCGCTCTATACCGCCGTGTTCAACGAATACCTGCATACGCTGTTCACCAAGGGGTTCCCGGTGGAGTACTTCGTCGAAGGCGGCCGTTCGCGCACCGGGCGCATGCTGCAACCCAAGACCGGCATGCTCGCCATTACCCTACGCAGCTTCTTGCGCTCGTCACGCATGCCCATCGTCTTCGTGCCGGTGTACATCGGTTATGAGCGGGTCCTGGAAGGCCGTACCTACCTGGGCGAACTGCGCGGCGCGAGCAAGAAGAAGGAGTCGATCTTCGACATCTTCAAGGTCATCGGCGCCCTCAAGCAACGCTTCGGCCAAGTGGCGGTGAACTTCGGCGAGCCGATCAAGCTGGCGGAATTCCTCGACGGCGAGCAACCTGGCTGGCGCCAGCAAGCGCTGGGCCCGCAATTCAAGCCGGCCTGGCTCAACGCGACCACCAACCGCCTCGGCGAACGCGTGGCGCGGCACCTGAACGAGGCCGCCGCTATCAACCCGGTCAACCTTGTCGCCCTGGCATTGCTGTCCACCAGCCGACTGGCTCTCGACGACCAGGCCATGGCCCGCGTGCTGGACTTGTACCTCGCGCTGCTGCGCAAAGTGCCCTATTCGCCCCACACCACCTTGCCTGAGGGCGACGGCCGGGCGTTGATCGAGCATGTCAAAGGCATGGACCTGCTGTCGGAACAGAGCGATGCCTTGGGCAAGATTCTGTATCTGGATGAACAGAACGCCGTGTTGATGACCTACTACCGCAACAACGTGCTGCACATCTTCGCCCTTCCGGCGCTGCTGGCGAGCTTCTTCCAGAGCAGCTCGCGCATGAGCCGCGAACAGATCCTGCGTTATACACGGGCCCTGTATCCGTACCTGCAATCGGAGCTGTTCATTCGCTGGTCGCTGGAAGAACTGGACGATGTGGTCGACCAGTGGCTTGAAGCGTTCGTCGAGCAGGGCCTGCTGCGCTTCGAGAAAGACCTGTACTTGCGTCCCGTTCCAAGTTCTCGACACTTTGTGCTGCTGACCTTGCTATCGAAGAGCATCGCCCAGACCTTGCAGCGCTTCTACATGACCGTTTCGCTGCTGCTCAACAGCGGGCAGAACAGCATCAGCGCCGAAGAACTGGAAGACCTCTGCACAGTCATGGCCCAGCGGCTGTCGATCCTGCACGGACTGAACGCGCCGGAGTTCTTCGACAAGAGCCTGTTCCGCCACTTCATCCAGACGATGCTCGACCTCGACGTACTGCGCCGTGATGAAGCGGGCAAGCTAAGCTATCACGAGCTGCTCGGCGAATTGGCCGAAGGCGCGGCCAAGCGTGTGTTGCCGGCGGAGATTCGCTTGTCGATCCGCCAGGTGGCGTTGCATCGCAGTGAAGACGCCATGGTTCCGGACACGCCAGTCACTCAGGATTGATTTTGTCACAGGCCCCAGGGTTTCACTGGGGCCCCCAATATGGAAATGTCCCCATGAAAAAGCTTCTTCTCGTCGCTGCTGCCACGTTGCTCAGCGCCTGCTCCAGCACGCCGCTGGCCAGCAAGAACAGCCTCGACGGCGAGGTGTTCTACCTGCAACGCATCGCCTTGCCGCCCACTGCTACCTTGACCGTGAGCCTGCAAGACGTCTCCCTCGCCGACGCGCCAGCCGTGACGGTCGATGAGCAGCGGGGCCCCGTCAAAGGCCAAGTCCCATTACCATTCAAGCTCAGTTATGATCCGGCGCAGGTCAAGCCCGGCCACCGTTATGCCGTGAGCGCCCGCATCGAAGTCGACGGCCAGTTGATGTTCATCAGCACTGAACAACACACCGTGCGGCTCGATGGCAAAGATCCGCAGCCGTTGAAGATTCGCGTCGACGCTGCACGCTGATTCCTGTTCCACTCTTCAAGGAAGCTGCCATGCTCCGCTTTACCCTTCGTTTCACCGGCCTGTGCGCCGGCCTGTTGATCTGCGCCAATGCCATGGCCCTGTCCCTCGGCGACCTTTCCCAGAAAGACGCCACGGGTGGTCTCAAGGATGCCCTGACCCAAGGCGCCCAGGTGGCGGTCAAGCAGCTGGGCACCCCAGGCGGGTTCAGCAACAACCCGGACGTCAAGATTGAATTGCCAGGCAAGCTCGGCAAAGTCGCCAGCAAGATGAAAGCCTTCGGCATGGGCGACCAGGTGGATCAGCTGGAAACCAGCATGAACCAGGCGGCCGAAGCCGCGGTGGTGCAGGCCCAGCCGATCCTGGTCGACGCCGTGAAGAACATGAGCGTGAGCGACGCCAAGGGCATATTGAGCGGCGGCAAAGATTCGGCCACCCAGTACCTGAACAAGAGCAGCCGCGAGCAGATTCGCGCCAAGTTCCTGCCCATCGTCAAGCAAGCCACCGACAAGGTCGGCCTGGCCCAGCAATACAACGCCTTTGCCGGCCAAGCCGCGACACTGGGAGTGGTCGATGCCAAGAGCGCCAATGTCGAGAACTATGTGACTGAACAGGCGCTGGATGGTTTGTTCGAGATGATCGCAAAACAGGAAGCCACCATTCGCCAGAATCCGGCGGCTGCGGCGACCAGTTTGGCGAAGAAGGTTTTTGGCACCCTCTAAGCCAAGCGCAAAAACACTGTGGGAGCGAGCCTGCTCGCGATATCGGTATCAGCCATAACATCTCTGTTGGCTGTAGCACCGCAATCGCGAGCAGGCTCGCTCCCACATTTGATTTTCAGTGCTATCAGACTCGGTTCAAGTCTTCTTGACCCTGAACCACGCCGCATACAACGCCGGCAGGAACAGCAGCGTCAATGCCGTCGCCACGATCAATCCCCCCATGATCGCCACCGCCATCGGGCCGAAGAACAGGCTGCGTGACAGCGGGATCATTGCCAGCACCGCCGCCAGCGCGGTGAGCACGATCGGGCGGAACCGTCGCACCGTCGCTTCGATGATCGCCTGCCACGGGGCAAGCCCGGCCTTGATGTCCTGTTCGATCTGATCCACCAGGATCACCGAGTTGCGCATGATCATGCCGGACAAGGCGATGGTGCCAAGCATTGCAACGAAACCGAACGGCTGGCGGAACACCAACAGGAACAGCGTCACCCCGATCAACCCCAGCGGCGCGGTGAGGAAGACCATGGCCGTGCGAGAGAAGCTGCGCAGTTGCAGCATCAACAAGGTCAGCACCACCACGATGAACAACGGCACACCGGCGTTCACCGATTTCTGGCCTCGGGCCGAGTCCTCTACCGTGCCACCCACCTCAAGCAGATAACCATCCGGAAGTTCCGCCTGGATCGGATCCAGGGTCGGGAAAATCTGCTGCACCAGGGTCGCCGGCTGTTCTTTGCCGTAGATATCGGCCCGAACGGTCACGCTCGGCAGGCGGTTGCGGTGCCAGATCACGCCCTCTTCAAAGCCATACTCCAGCGTGGCGATCTGCGACAGGGCAACGGTCGTGCCGTTGTCGGTCGGCACCGCCAGGCTTGGCAACAGCGACAGCTCCGTGCGCTCATGCACCGTGCCGCGCAGCAGAATCTCGATCAACTCGTTGTCTTCACGGTACTGGCTGACGCTGGATCCGGTGAGGGAGCTTCGCAAGAAGCTCGACAGATTCGCGGTGGTCACCCCCAAGGCTCGCGCACGGTCCTGGTCGATGTTCAGATAGACCACTTTGCTGGGCTCTTCCCAGTCCAGATGCACATTGGCAACGTAGGGGTTTTCCCGGACTTTTGTCGCCACTTTCCTCGCCAGGGTCCGCACCTCCTCGATGTGCTCGCCTGTCACGCGAAACTGCACCGGGTAGCCCACCGGCGGACCGTTCTCCAGGCGCGTCACCCGCGAGCGCAAGGTTGGGAACTGCTCGTTCAGGGTGGTGATCAGCCAACTGCGCAACGGCTCGCGGTCTTCGATGGTCTTGGCCAACACCACGAATTGGGCGAAGCTCGGCGCCGGCAGTTGTTGATCCAGGGGCAGATAGAAACGCGGTGAACCGGTGCCGACATAAGCGACGTAGTTGTCGATACCAGCGTGGTCCTTGAGCAACGCTTCCAGGCGCTTGACCTGCTCGGCGGTGTTGACCAACGAAGCGCCTTCGGCCAATTTCAAATCGACCATCAGCTCCAGGCGCCCCGACGCCGGGAAAAACTGCTGCGGCACAAAACGGAACAGCACCACCGAGCCCAGGAACAGCAGCACCGTCAACGCGATGACGGTCTTGCGCCGGCGCACGCACCACTCCACCAATCGCCGTACACGCTGGTAGAACGGCGTGCCGTAGGGATCGGGCTGGCCGTCCACCGTGCCATGCTTGGCCGCATGAATCTTCGCCAGGTCCGGCAGGAGTTTTTCCCCCAGATACGGCACGAATACCACGGCAGCCACCCAGGAAGCCAACAGTGCGAGGGTCACCACCTGGAAAATCGAACGGGTGTACTCGCCGGTGCCCGATTGGGCGGTGGCGATCGGCAGGAAGCCCGCCGCGGTGATCAAGGTCCCGGTGAGCATCGGAAACGCCGTACTGGTCCAGGCGTAGCTGGCCGCCCTGACCCGGTCGAAGCCTTGCTCCATCTTGATCGCCATCATCTCCACGGCGATGATCGCGTCGTCCACCAGCAGCCCCAGGGCCAAGACCAGCGCGCCGAGGGAGATTTTGTGCAAGCCGATCCCCAGGTAGTACATCGCGGCGAAGGTCATCGCCAACACCAGCGGAATCGCCAGCGCCACCACCATCCCGGTACGCAGCCCCAGGGAGAAAAAGCTCACCAGCAACACGATGGTCAGCGCTTCCACCAGCACCTGGACGAACTCGCCGACACCGGTCTTCACCGCCGCGGGCTGGTCGGAAACCTTGCGCAATTGCATACCCGCCGGCAGCGTGTTCTGGATGCGGGCAAACTCGACTTCCAGGGCCTTGCCCAACACAAGGATGTCACCGCCCTCCTTCATCGCCACGGCCAGGCCGATGGCATCTTCGCCCATGAACCGCATGCGCGGCGCGGGTGGATCGTTGAAGCCGCGACGCACGTCTGCTACATCGCCGATGCGGAAGGTGCGGTCGGCCACGCGGATCGGGAAGTCACGGATCTCTTCCACGGTCTGGAAATTCCCGGAAACCCGTAGCTGCAATCGCTCGCTGGCGGTCTCGAAGAATCCGGCCGTAGACACCGCGTTCTGCGCTTCCAGGGCTTGCTGGACCGCCGCCAGCGGCAGGCCGAGGGTCGCCAGTTTCACGTTCGACAGTTCGACCCAGATTTTCTCGTCCTGCAGGCCGAGCAATTCGACCTTGCCCACATCCTTGACCCGCTGCAGCTGGATCTGGATGCGGTCGGCATAATCCTTGAGCACGCCATAATCGAAGCCGTCACCGGTGAGTGCGTAGATATTGCCAAACGTGGTGCCGAACTCATCGTTGAAGAACGGCCCCTGGATACCCGGCGGCAAGGTATGCCGGATATCGCTGATTTTCTTGCGGATCTGATACCACAGCTCGGGAATCTGCTTGGAATGCAAGGAGTCGCGAGCCATGAACGTCACCTGGGATTCGCCCGGGCGGGAGAACGAGACGATCTTTTCGTAATCGCCGGTTTCCATCAGCTTCTTTTCGATGCGCTCGGTGACTTGGCGCGACACTTCCTCAGCCGTGGCGCCTGGCCAGATCGTGCGAATGACCATGGCCTTGAAGGTGAACGGCGGGTCTTCGCTCTGGCCAAGCTTGGTGTAGGAAAGCGCCCCGACGATTGCGAGCAACAGCATCAGGAACAGTACGATCTGGCGGTTCCGCAACGCCCATTCGGAAAGATTGAAGCCCATCGGGGGTTACTCCTTGGCCGCCAGGTTGACTACGCGGTTGGAGCGATCCACCGGCCGCACCTGCTGGCCGTCCAGGAGCACATGCACGCCAGCGGCCACCACCCAGTCATTGGCACCCAGACCTTCAAGCACCGGCACGTAGTTTTCGCCAAAGGCACCGACACGCACCGGGACTTTCTTGAGGGTGTTGTCGGGGTTGACCACCCAAACATAAGTCGCGCCGTTCTCGGCGGTGAGGGCCGACAGCGGCACTGACAGGGGGACCTTTTCGGCATTCTGGATAAACACCCGGGCGCTCTGGCCCAGTTCCGCCGGGACGCTGCCGGCGGTGAAGGCGACACGAGCGGCGAAGGTGCGGGATCTGGGATCGGCGGCCGGCGAGAGTTCGCGGATACGTCCGCTAAAGCGCTGGTCAGGTTGGCTCCACAGCTCGACCGAAACCGGCTGGCCAATCTTGAACCGACCGAAACTCTGCTCCGGCAGGCTGATCAGCACCTCGCGTTCACCGTCGGTGGCCAGGGTGAAGACGGTTTGACCGGCCGACACGACCTGACCCACTTCCACCGAACGCCGGGCCACCACGCCATCCTGGGGCGCACGCAAAATCGAATAGCTGGCCTGGTTGCTGGCAACGTCGAATTCAGCCTTGATCTGCTTGACTCGCGCGGCCCCGGAGCGAAAGAGATTTTCGGCGTTGTCGTATTGGGAGCGGCTGACCATCTGCCGCTCCATCAAGGTCTTGTAGCGGTCACGCTCGGCACGCACCAGGCTCAGGTTGGCCTCGGCGGCAGCGACCTGGGCCCGGCTCGCCTCGAGTTGCAGACGCACGTCTTCGGGATCGAGTTCAGCCAAGGGTTGATTGGCCTTGACCCGCTGCCCCTCCTCCACCAGCCGTCGGCTGACTTTGCCACCGATGCGAAAGGCCAGGTCCGGCTCGAATCGCGCCCGCACTTCGCCAGGATAACTGTCCATCGCCTGGGCCGAGGGCTCGGGCTTGACCACCATGGCCGGGCGGACGGTGACGGCCACCGGCTCCTCGTGGCCACACGCAGACAATAAAAAAG
Organism: Pseudomonas sp. R4-84; assembly: GCF_054130985.1. NCBI lineage: Bacteria > Pseudomonadati > Pseudomonadota > Gammaproteobacteria > Pseudomonadales > Pseudomonadaceae > Pseudomonas > Pseudomonas sp. R4-84. Next base: position 1,152,689 of record NZ_CP096390.1, on the reverse strand, counting down.
CCAGGCTGACTGGCACGGCGAGGGGCAGGACATAGCGGAACATGGTGGATGACCTTTCGCTAATGATGCTTGGAATAATTATACTGGCGGGTATGTTATTAATAGCAAACTCACCAGTCCAGTATTAAAGCGAAGAATGTCGAACAATCCTCCCCCTCCCAGCGGCCCTGGTCGTCCGAAGGATCTGGCCAAACGCCAGGCCATTCTCGATGCGGCCAAAAATCTCTTCCTGAGCCTGGGTTACGCCAGTACCAGCATGGATGCGGTGGCGACCGAGGCCGGCGTATCGAAGCTGACGGTCTACAGCCACTTCAACGATAAGGAAACGCTGTTTTCCGCCGCGGTGATCGCCAAGTGCGAGGAGCAAGTGCCGCCGCTGTTCTTCGAATGGGTCGAAGGCGTCCCGATCGAACACGTGTTGTTGAACATCGCCCGAGGCTTCAATCAACTGATCAACAGCGACGAGTCGGTGAATCTGCATCGGCTGATGGTCGCCCTGGGTAGTCAGGATCCGAAGCTCTCGACGATTTTCTACGAGGCCGGCCCGCAACGCATGCTCTGCGGCATGGAGCGGTTATTGAGCAAGGTCAACCAGAGCGGCGCCTTGAGCATCGACAAACCGCGAAATGCCGCCGAGCATTTTTTCTGCCTGATCAAGGGGGCGGCCAACTTCAGGTTGCTGTACGGCTGCGACGGACCGCAAGACGCCGAGGCGGCCGAGGCTCATGTGCAGGAAGTGGTGGGGTTGTTCATGCGGGCCTATCGGCCTTAGTTCCCAAGCGCCATCACCTGGGGGCTTCATTCGCGAGCAGGCTCGCTCCCACAAGGGATCGTGGTGTTCCGTGTGGGAGCGAGCCTGCTCGCGAACGGGGGCGCCTCGGTTTCAAGCCTTGAGCGCCTTCTTGGGATAGATATCGTACCGACTGGACTTGCCCTCGAGCCCATGGCTCGGCTTCGGCCCTTCGATGCAAGGCGCCTTGCGCGGGCGCTTGACCACCACCCGGTGGGTCGCCAGCGCCAGCGCCGCGGCCAGCAGCGCCGGTGCGTCATTGTCATCGCCCACCAAAGGTCGGAACAGGCGCATTTCCTTTTTCACCAGGGCGGTTTTCTCTCGATGGGGAAACATCGGGTCCAGGTAGATCACCTGGGGCGGCTCGCCTTCCCAATGGCGCATCACCTCGATGGAGTTGCCCTTGAGCAAACGCATGCGCGCCACGATCGGCGCCACGTCGAAATCTTCCGCGCCACGGGCCAGGCCATCTTCCAGCAGTGCACCGATCAGCGGCTGGCGCTCGATCAGGCTCATTTCGCAGCCCAGGCTCGCCAGCACAAACGCGTCCTTGCCCAACCCGGCCGTGGCGTCGAGTACCCGCGGACGCACACCTTGGGCGACACCGACCGCCTTGGCGATCATCTGACCGCTGCCACCGCCGTACAAGCGCCGATGGGCCGCGCCACCCTCGACGAAATCCACCCGCACCGGTCCCGGCGCGTCCGGACCCAATTGCTGCAATTGCAATCCCTGCTCGCCGACCTGCAAGGCAAACTCGCCATCGTCCACTTGCAAAGGCAGGCCAAGCCGCTCTGCCCATTGTTCGGCCTGGGGCTGGAACGCCGGAATCAAGGCCTCGACATGGATGCGGCAGGCCGCGGGTTGCTCAATCATGAAAACACGCTCGAAAAAATTAAGGATCGGCAAAACCAGCCGATAACAACGGTGAACGGCATTTTGCCAGAGCTGAGCGTCGACCGAGAAAAATGTCAGACATTCAATCCACATCGATAGGCGTTATCTCCCCTTACGGCGATTACAGCCTGCGTAACACCCAAGCGCTGAGCGGCGTCAGTCACCTGTGGCAGGATTTTTTTGCCCGGGCCCTGGCCGATCAACTGGGTGAAAACGCACCGGCGCCTGGCAGCTACCAGCCCGTCGCCCTCGATGAAGCGGTTGAACCGACCCTTGGCGCCGAGCTGCTGGAGCACATCGTCAGCCAGCGCACCTGCGACGTGAAGGAAACCCAGGTCAAGCCGCCAGAGCCGTTGTTCCTGCCGATTGCCGAGTTCGAACTGGATTTGCTGGACAAACCGTTCCCACCGTTCCCGCCCGAAGAAATCGTTGCCCAGCAAAAGCAGCAAACCTTCGAGAGCAACTGGGTTCGCCCGATCGTCCTCACAGCCGGCCAGCCACAGTCGGAACCGGGCCCGGCGCCGCACCCGCGTCCATTGCACCTGCCGATCGCCGAGTTCGAACTCGACTTGCTGGATAAACCGTTCCCTCCGTTCCCGGAAGAGGAATTGGTGGCGCAGCAGAAGCAACTCGATTTCGATACCCGTTGGGCACGTCCGATCGTTCTGCAGAACCTTCGTATCGCCGCCTGATTCTTACCGACAGATCCACCACGGCCCTACATCCAGATGGAAGTGGTTGCGGTGCGCCGCGTTGTAGTCCGGACTCAACACCACACTGAACATCTCACAGGCGCCATCTCGCACCTGCCGCAGGAACTGCGCATCGGTGTTGTCTTTCGGCCAGTCCCTGAGCACGCTGATCGCCTTCCCATTGGCCAGGCGAAACCCGGCAATATCGAGCGCGCTGGCGGTGGCGTGCTGGCTGCGCGCCCCGCTCTCACGGCCGTACATGTTGCGACAGGCAAAGCTGCCCAGATGATCGACACGCGTGACTTTCTGCCCATAGGCCGCCGTTGCCGCCGGCTGCAGCGCATGGCGCTCGAACAACGCAAAAGCCACGGCCAGCGGGCAACTGGCCAGGAAGCTGCTGCTCAGCGCCACCTCGCCGCCCTGCACTCGCAACACATTGGTCAACGGACAGGTGGTGTTGGCGCCGCTGTCCGCCTGGCGAGAGGTCCGAAGCCCTGACGTAGCGAGCGCCTGGTCGCACAGTTGTGGGTCGTTGCGCAGGGCCATCAGCTTGTAGCGGGTCAGCATGTTCGGCGGGGCGCTGACGTCCAGCGGCGCCCAGGGATTCCATTGCGGCGGCACCGACAACCAGCCGCGCCATACGCCAAGCACTGCGGCGCCGACGATCAGCAGCACCACCATCAAACCTTTGAAAAACCGCACGACAACGCCCCGGGCATCAGCCCTTGAATAATTGATTGGCCTGCTTGAATGGCATCGAGCGACGGGTGAAGGTGAACGTGCCTTGCTGCTGGATTTCCTGCGCGGCGCGGAAGAACTCGCCATAGGCCGCCAGCGCCAACGCCGAGCCGACACTGATGCGCTTGACGCCCAGTTCGCTCAACTGCGCCACGGTAAGGTCCAGGGCGCCGGACATCAGCACATTGACCGGTTTGGGCGCCACCGCTTGTACCACCGCGAGGACCTGTTCGGCGCTGCTCAATCCTGGCGCGTACAACACGTCGGCGCCTGCGTCGGCGAACGCCTTGAGGCGTCGGATCGTGTCGTCCAGGTCGGGTTTGTTGTGCAGGAAATTTTCCGCGCGGGCGGTGAGCATGAACGGGAACGGCAGGCTGCGCACCGCCTCGGCCGCGGCCTTGACCCGCGCCACTGCTTGATCGAAACGATAGATCGGGCTGTCTTCGCGCCCGGTGGCGTCCTCGATGGAGCCCCCCACCGCCCCGGCCTCTGCCGCACGCAGCAGGCTGGCCGCGCATGGGTCGGGCGCATCGGCAAAGCCGTTTTCCAGGTCGACCGCAACTGGCAGATCCGTGGCCGCCACAATCGCTCGCACGTTGGCCAGGGTGTCATCCAGGCCCAGAGCACCATCGGGCCGCGCCAGGGAAAAAGCGTGGCCGGCACTGGTGGTCGCCAAGGCTTCGAAGCCAAGGCTGGCGAGCATCTTCGCCGATCCGGCATCCCACGGATTGGGAATTACAAAGGCCCCTTCGCGTTCATGCAGGGCCTTGAACGCCTGGGCTCGCCGGGTTTGTGCATCCATCAGAGTCGCTCCTGAGCAATGGGAGGGTTTGCCTTAGAGCAAACCCAGTTGCTCGGCGGCGGGTTCTCTATATAGCTCAGGCAGGGCCGGCAAGCCAGGCAAACGGTTCATCAAGCGGCTGTGAAAACGCATCGCGAGCTTTGCCGCCAGAAGGTTGTCGGCGGTGTGCAGGAACATGTACGGGGTGCGCCCTTCTTCGATCCACTCGGCGATTTTCTCCACCCAGGGCGTCAGGAACGGCTCGTTGGCTTCCACCACTGGATGGCCGACGAAGCGCACCTGCGGGCATTGAGTGAAAGCCGCTGGCCGCGTAGGCACCCGAGGCTTCTTGTATTGCGCATGGATCACTGAGGGATCGGTCGAGGCGCAGCTGAACAAGCCCCGTGGATCGAGACAGATGCGTTCCACGCCGCGATCGAGCAACAGGCGATTGAGCCGGCGCTCGGCATCGCCCTTGGCAAAAAACTCGTCGTGACGGACCTCGACCGCCAACGGGCTCGGGAACGCGTCGATAAACGCCGCCAGCTCCTGCATCCGATTGGGCGTGAAGGCCTTGGACAGCTGCAGCCAAAACGGCGAGACGCGCTCGCCCAGCGGGCTGAGCAGTTGAACGAAGGTTTCAGTGGCGGTCAGGTGTTCACGCAAGTCGCCGCCATGGCTGATGTCGCCCGGGATCTTGGCCGTGAAACGAAAATGCTCGGGCATGATTTCCGCCCAGCGCTGGACAGTGGCCGCAGACGGGCTCGCATAGAAGGTCGTGTTGCCTTCCACGGCATTGAAAACCTGGCTATAGAGGTTCAGGAAGTCGGAGCTTTTTGCGTCTTGGGGATAAAGATAATCGCGCCAGGCGTTTTCGCTCCAGGATGGGCAGCCCAGGTAATAAGGCAACCGCATCAGATGTAGAGGTCGAGCCCTAGCACTTCCATATCCCAGTCGACAAAACCGGCAGTGCTCAAATAACTGGCAAGGGCCGTGGCGACACTGCGGCTCATGGCGCGGTGATACAGCATGTCCTGCTGACGGGCGGGGAGATTGCTCAGGCGCTGCGCAGAGGCTTTGGCGGCACGTGCGGCCAGTTGCTCTTCGGACGGAAATTCCAGGTCGCCATCGATATCATCGAAGTTTTCGGGCTCAGCGGATTTACCCGCACGAGGCCGACGCTTGATCGGGTAGGACTGGGATGAAACGCCGTCTATACGCATGACAGAATGCTCGGTATCAATGATGGCAATTTAGCGGCACATTCGTAGCCGCGCAAACGCGCAAGTGATAACTAGAACACAGAAAGCTAAAAAGGTTTAAAAACGGGCCGGAAAAGTGACGACTGGCAAGGTTGGGTGTGACTTATGGATGGGGAAACGACTTTCAGCCAGAAAACTCTGGGATTAAAAGTGCCTGTGTGGCGGGGAATTTATCCCCGCTCGACTGCGCAGCCCTCGCCAGATCCGCATCTGGCGCAACAATGTCGGGGGCGCTACGCGCCCAGCGGGGATAAATCCCCTCGCCACAACTGTGCCCGCTTGGAGTGTGGTCAAGCCTGGGATTGTCGCTCGGATTTTGGCGTTGCTACCTTGTCCCGCAGGTAAACCGGCTGGGCATCATCGGCCACAATGGCCTCGCCGCGTTCCCAGGCGAAGCGTGCCAGCGCAAGCAAGTCTTCGGCATGGGGCAACATCGAGGCGTCCTGGCCAACAAGGCTGACACCGATCCGCTCGGCATAACCCCAGCCCGTACCGGCGCCGAACCAATCACCGCTCGCCTCAGCCGGCAGCGCCGCCGCCTCGGGTGGCATTACCGCTTCAGGCCCCGCCAGGCGCATCTCGCCGTTGGCTTCGCGATAGCAGCCCCAATACACCTCGTCCATGCGCGCATCGATCGCCGCGGCGACCTGGCGCGCACCGTGTTCGCGCAGGGCGCGCTGGGCCAGCACCGCCAGGTTCGACACCGGCAGCACCGGGCGCTCCAGGGCAAAGGCCAAGCCCTGCACCACGCCGATGGCGATGCGCACACCGGTGAAAGCCCCGGGCCCGCGACCGAAGGCGATTGCATCCACCGCTTGCAAGTTGGTGCCGGCATCGCTGAGCAACTGCTGGATCATCGGCAGCAATTTTTGCGCATGCAAACGCGGGATCACCTCGTAATGGCTCGTGACCTTGCCGTTGTGCAGCAAGGCAACGGAGCAAGCTTCAGTCGCGGTGTCCAGGGCCAGCAAGGTGCTCATTGATGTGTCCGTAAATCAGGTGGGGAAAAAGTGCGCCAGTATAAACAACTACGGCCCGCAAGCGGGCCGTAGTTGTTGCTGCCGATCAGACTTTTCAGCTCAAGGCCGCAAGCACTTTGGCAGTGATGGCCTCAACCGAACCGACGCCTTCGATATGGCTGTATTTCGGCTTGCCGTTGGCAGCCGACAGCTTCTGGTAGAAATCCACCAGCGGCTTGGTCTGGGAGTGGTAGACCGATAAGCGATGACGCACGGTTTCTTCGGTATCGTCCTTGCGCTGCACCAGTTCTTCACCCGTCACATCGTCCTTGCCTTCGGCTTTTGGAGGATTGTAAACGGTGTGATAGACACGGCCGGACGGCTCATGAACACGTCGACCGGCGATGCGCTGGACGATTTCTTCGTCCTCGACGGCGATTTCAACGACTGCATCCAGCTCTACGCCGGCGCTCACCAGGGCTTCAGCCTGTGGAATGGTGCGCGGGAAACCATCGAACAGGAAGCCATTGGCGCAGTCAGGTTGAGCGATACGATCCTTGACCAGGGCGATGATCAGGTCATCCGACACCAGGCCGCCGGCATCCATGATGCTCTTGGCCTTGATGCCCAGCTCGGTGCCGGCCTTGACCGCCGCACGCAGCATGTCGCCGGTGGAGATTTGCGGGATACCGAATTTTTCGGTGATGAACTTTGCCTGAGTACCTTTACCGGCCCCGGGAGCTCCCAGCAGAATGACGCGCATCGATGTGCTCCTCAATTTTTTTATGTAAACGCTCGGATTCGCCTCGTGGGGCCAATCTCGGAAAACAGGATCGTGGCCGCCCAAACGGCCAAAGGCTGATCAAGATACACAGCAGGCCCGACCCACACAAGCCGCCGAAAGTCGGAGGAACCCGCGTCGAACGCGACCTTCGTACGAGGTGGCGAGAGTCGCAACCTGACAACAAACTGTCGCCTGGCCGACCTGTCGTTCTCCATAAACGGCTACGCCCGGACGAGCCGGGCGAGTTGTCGCGGGTAACGACCCGACGTCAGCCGGTGTTGCGCAAACCGGCGGCGATCCCGGCTACAGACACCAGCAATGCCTGTTCCACGGGGCTGCCTTGGGCAACGTCCTGCTGCCGCGACCGTGCCAGCAGTTCGGCTTGCAACAGGTGCAAGGGGTCGAGGTAAGTGTTGCGCAGGCGAATGAATTCCAAGGTATCTGGGCTATGTGCCAGTAGCTGCGACTGGCCGGTCAACCCCAGGACCACCGAGCAGGCCTGCGACAATAGGTCGCGTAAATGCTCGCCCAACGGCAGCAATGCCGGTTCCACCAGACGCTCATCGTAAGACTGGGCAATATCGGCGTCGGCCTTGGCCAGCACCATCTCCAGCATGTCGATGCGGGTGCGGAAGAACGGCCACTGTTCGCGCATCTGCCCCAGCAATTCACCCTCGCCGCGCTCCAGCGCCTTGCCCAGGGCGGTTTCCCAACCGAGCCAGGCTGGCAGCATCAGGCGGGTCTGGGTCCAGCCGAAGATCCACGGAATCGCCCGCAAGCTCTCGATCCCCCCGGCGCGACGCTTGGCCGGACGGCTGCCCAAGGGCAGACGACCCAACTCCTGCTCCGGCGTGGACTGGCGAAAATACTCGACGAATTGTGGATTTTCCCGCACCACCGCGCGGTAGGCACTGACACCGTCAGCGGCCAATTCGTCCATCAAATGGCGCCATTCTGGCGTGGGCGGCGGCGGTGGCAGCAGGGTCGCTTCCAGCACCGCGGCGAGATAAAGGTTGAGGTTCTGTTCGGCGATGTCCGGCAGGCCGAATTTGAAACGAATCATTTCGCCTTGCTCAGTGGTGCGGAACCGCCCCGCCACCGAACCTGGCGGCTGCGACAGGATCGCCGCGTGCGCCGGGCCACCGCCACGGCCTACCGTACCCCCGCGACCATGAAACAACAGCAGTTCGACTTGCTGCTCGCGGCAGATGTCCACGAGTCGCTCCTGCGCTCGATACTGTGCCCAGGCCGCCGCCGTGGTCCCGGCGTCCTTGGCTGAATCGGAATAGCCGATCATCACCTCCTGGGGTCCTTGCAGGCGCGAGCGATAACCCGGCAACGCCAGCAGGCGCTCCATGACCAGCCCAGCGTTGTCCAGGTCGGCGAGGGTTTCGAACAGCGGCACCACCCGCATCGGCCGCAACACGCCGGCTTCCTTGAGCAGCAATTGCACTGCCAGCACATCGGAAGCGGCACCGGCCATGGAGATCACGTAGGAACCCAGGGACGCCGCCGGCGCCGCCGCGACTTCCCGACAGGTCGCCAGGACCTCACCAGTGTCGGCGGACGGTTTGAAATGCGGCGGCAACAACGGACGTCGGTTATTCAGCTCATCCAGCAGAAAACGGATGCGCTGCTCTTCGTCCCAGTCTTCATAGCGTCCAAGCCCGAGGTAATCGGTGATCTCGGTCATGGCCATCGTGTGGCGCGTCGAATCCTGGCGCACATCGAGGCGCACGAGGAACAGCCCGAAGGTCACCGCGCGGCGCAGGCAATCGAGCAGCGGCCCGTCGGCAATCACCCCCATGCCGCACTCGTGCAGGGACTGATAGCACAACTCCAGCGGATCGAGCAGTTCGCGGTTGTCCTGCAACACTTCGGAAGAGGCCGGCGTAGTGGCTTTCAAGGAGGCCTGGGCCCAGTTGCGGGTGGCCCGCAGGCGTTCACGCAATTGCTTGAGTACCGCGCGATAGGGTTCGGCGCTGTCACCGGCCTGGGCGCGCAAGGCCTCGCTGGCCTTTTGCATGGAGAGGTCGGCCGCCAGGTGATCGACATCGCGCAGATAAAGGTCCGCCGCCATCCAACGCGCCAGCAACAGCACTTCGCGTGTGACCGCGGCGGTGACGTTCGGGTTGCCATCCCGGTCGCCGCCCATCCAGGAGGCAAAGCGGATCGGCGCGGCTTCCAGCGGCAAGCGCAGCCCGGTGGCGGCGTGCAGGGCCTGGTCGGCCTTGCGCAGGTAATTGGGGATGGCCTGCCACAGCGAATGCTCGATCACCGCAAAGCCCCACTTGGCCTCGTCCACGGGCGTGGGCCGGGTGCGGCGGATTTCTTCGGTGTGCCAGGCTTCGGCGATCAATCTTTGCAAGCGCTCATGGATCTGCGCGCGCTCGGCACTGGTGAGGTCACGGTGATCCTGGGCCGCCAGTTGCGCGGCGATGGCGTCGTATTTCTGGATCAGCGTACGCCGGGCGACTTCCGTGGGGTGGGCGGTGAGGACCAACTCGATATCGAGCCGGCCCAACTGCCGGGCCAGCGATTCGGCGCTGTGGCCTTCGGCGCGCAAGCGTGCCAGCAACTCGGGCAACACTCGCGCTTCAAACGGCGCAGGCTTGGATTCTTCGCGCCGATGAATCAATTGGTATTGCTCAGCGATGTTGGCCAGGTTCAAGAACTGGTTGAACGCTCGCGCGACCGGCAGCAATTCCTCCTCGCTCAACTGATTGAGGCTGGCGCTCAGTTCGGCGTCCATGGAACCACGTCGGTCCGCCTTGGCGCCTTTGCGGATCTGCTCGATCTTGTCGAGAAAGGTGTCCCCGTACTGGTCGCGAATGGTGTTGCCCAGCAACTCGCCGAGCAGGTGGACATCCTCGCGCAGGCGGGCATCGATATCGGTCATCAGCAGTTCTCCAGCAAAAGGTCCGGACAGCTTTGTAGGAGAGAGTGCCGATGCTGATCGTTTATGACAAGCGACGAAGGGACATTAAACCTTGTCGGACAAAGCTAGTCTCAAGATAAGCCACACAACGGCTTGTCACTGTCGCGCCTGCCATAAGCAGGGCTATTGAGGTCATCATGAAAATCCGTGAGCTTGCCCAGCATTGGGAAGAAAATGCCAAGGGTCGCCTGACCCAGACCGGCTACACGATTCATCTCGATGTAGAGGCCGCTGCGCGCCTGGCGGCCATCTGCGACATGTACCCCAAACGTCAGCCCGAAGAACTGCTCGGGGAGCTGATCGGCGCCGCGTTGGAAGAGCTGGAAGCCAGCTTCCCCTACGTCAAGGGATCGCAAGTCGTATCGACCGATGAGGAAGGTGATCCGCTGTATGAAGACGTGGGCCCGACGCCACGTTTTCTCGCGCTGTCACGCCGTCATCTGCGCGAACTTTCCTCCCACAGCGACAAATCCAAACACTGATTGCCGCCCTTTCCAGCGTGCGAAATTCCAGCGCGGAGCCTGTCCCAGTCGCGTTGGAATACCGCTGCCCGCCTTGAAAGTTCAGCTTTTTGGCGCTTGACCAATCAGTCAGTATTTCTTTTGGCGAATGGCCATCCTTGCCTGAACTTTTGAAAAACGCCTCGGGTCACACCGAATAACCATACTGGAACGGCCGTTTAAAAAAACGCGCCCTGGCGCCAGCGCCAAAACAGACGTCACGGCTTCGGTCCCAGCATGGAATGGTGTTTTTTTCAGGAGTTTTCCAATGGAGTTGAAGCCTATGAATACCTGCACTGCCAAACCCTCATCCACTGGCCTGCGCGGCCTGAAGTTGGCTGCCCTGGCTATCGGTAGCAGCTTCATTCTGGCCGGTTGTGCCGGCAACCCACCTTCGGAGCAATACGCGGTCACGCAATCTGCGGTCAACAGCGCCGTCAGCGCTGGCGGCACCGAGTTTGCCGCCGTGGAAATGAAATCGGCCCAGGACAAGCTCAAGCAGGCCGAGATCGCCATGCACGACGAGAATTACGAAGAGGCCAAGCGTCTGGCCGAACAGGCCGAATGGGATGCCCGCGTCGCCGAGCGCAAGGCCCAGGCCGCCAAGGCCGAACAGGCCCTCAAGGATTCCCAGAAAGGGGTTCAGGAACTGCGTCAGGAAGGCATGAACAAGGTCCAGTGACCCGGTTCGAGCCACGACGCACTTCTCATTGATAAAAGGACGACAGACTATGACGCACAAACATTTCATGATGCCCGCCCTGCTTGCCGCCTGCGTAGCCCTGGCCGCTTGCTCCCACGATCCGAACGCGAACCTGGAACAGGCGCGCACCAACTACAACGGCTTGCAGGCCGACCCGGCGGCCACCAAGGTCGCGGCCCTGGAAACCAAGGACGCTGCCGATTTTCTCGCCAAGGCCGACAAGGCCTACATGGATAACGAGGACGAAGCCAAGGTCGACCAACTGGCCTACCTGACCAACCAGCGTGTCGAAGTGGCCAAGCAGACCATTGCCCTGCGCAACGCCGAAGCCGAGCTGAAAAACGCCGGTGACGAACGCGCCCGCGCACTGCTGGAAGCCCGCAACGCGCAGATCAAGCAGTTGAAGGACAGCCTCAACGCCAAGCAGACCGAGCGCGGTACGCTGGTGACCTTCGGCGACGTGCTGTTTGCCACCAACAAGTCGGACTTGCGTACCAGCGGCATGACTAACGTGAGCAAACTGGCGCAGTTCCTCCAGGAAAACCCGGATCGCAAGGTGATCATCGAAGGCTACACCGACAGCACCGGTTCGGACTCCTACAACCAATCGCTGTCCGAACGCCGCGCCAGCTCCGTGCGCACCGCCCTGGTGAAAATGGGCGTCGACCCGGCCCGCATCGTGACACAGGGCTACGGCAAGGAATTCCCGGTCGCCGACAACACCAGCGTCTCGGGCCGCGCCATGAACCGTCGCGTGGAGGTCACCATCTCCAACGACAACCAGCCCGTCGCCCCGCGTTCGACCATGAGCGCCAACTGATCGGTTGACTGCAACTCAAAAGCCCCGCCTGACTTCAATCAGGCGGGGCTTTTTTATGATCAAATTTATTTGGCTGCACACGATCCTTGTGGGAGCGAGCTTGCTCGCGATAGGGGAGTGTCAGGCACTATCAATGCTGCTGAACCACCGCTATCGCGAGCAAGCTCGCTCCCACAGGGGTCTCGCTTAAGGCTGAAGTTTTTGTGGGGTCTCCTGCCCCATGCAGCGCACCGCGCGCTTCTTCTCGTTGATCAGCACACCGGTCAGGCCTTTCTGTTCGGTGTCGAACAACACCAGCACGCCATCGATGCACTGGGCCACTTGCGGCGCCGGCTCCAGGGAAACCTTGTAGTCCTCCCCCGGAACGGTCTTGAGCATGGTGAACTCGTTGAGCAGCAACGCATCCTCGGGCTTGGCGAAATGCAGGTAGCCGTAGTACCAGAGCGCCGCGACGGTGCCGAGGATGCTGCAGATTCCTGTGATTATCAGGGGGATGGCGTTACGTTCTTCGCTCATTGCGGATTCTCAGGTGATTCAACGGGTGATTTCGGGTAATTCGGAATTTCGCCCAGGCGGCGCAGGCCGTCAAAGTGCCGGGGGTCGTCGAGGTAGCGCAGCATCACGGTTCGCCAGGTTGGGTCGGCGAAGGTCTGCACATGCCCGCCACGGGTCAGTTGCAGCACCCGTGGCGGCGGCGCAGCTTGATACAAGCGGATGCCGTTGGAAAGGGGCACGATCGGATCGTCGAGGCTGTGGTAGATCAGTTTCGGTACGCCGTTCAATTGCGCAATCGAGCCGATGGCGCTGTCGCCGTCCGGCACCAGCCACGACAGCGGCACCTGGAGTGGCCAGGTCAGCCATGAGGTGCCAAGAGCGAAACGCCCTACATCACGATAACTGGCGGGCACGCCGTCGAGCACCAAGGCCTTGAGCTGCTGCTGGCGCTGCGGGTGCTCGACCAGGTAATGCACCGCCAGCGCGCCACCGAGACTCTGGCCGAGCAGCACCAACGGCTTGCCCCGCACTTCCGGCGCCTGGTCGAGCCAATTGAACGCGGCGTCGAGGTCCTGGTAGATCGCCGGCAGGCTCGGCTCGCCTTCGGAAACGCCATAGCCACGGTAATCGACCATCAACACCTGATAGCCCTGCTCCGGCAACCACCAGCTCCCGCCAAGGTGCCAGGCCAGGTTGCCACCATTGCCGTGAAGATGCAGCACCGTGCCCTTGACCTTTACACCCGGCTTCACCGGCAGCCACCAACCCCGCAGCTTCAGCCCATCGGCGGTGGTCAGGGTGACATCGCGGTATTCAAGGTTGGCCCGCTTGGGGGTAAACGGCAGCCCGCGTTCGGGGTAGAACAACAGGGAGCTGCAACCGGTCAGGGTCAACAGCAGGCACATGATGCCGAGGGTTCGCATCCGGTGAAGCCTCGCTAAAACTCAGGTTGAAACACGGTCCCCTGTGGGAGCGAGCTTGCTCGCGATAGAGGTATGTCAGTCACAGCTGTATTGACTGTCCTGTCGCTATCGCGAGCAAGCTCGCTCCCACAGGGATTGTTGGTGTGGTTAAAGGATATTGGAATAATCCGCTTCGATCCGGTCCAGGCTCAGGTGGTTCAAGAAGTTGGAGAAGCACATCCAGGCCGACAGCGCGTTCATGTCGCGAAATTGGTCGGGCAGGTACTTGGGCGGTACGACCAGGCCTTCATCCACCAACTGGCGCAACGTGCGCATGTCCTCCAGGGTGGTCTTGCCGCAGAACAGCAACGGAACCTGCTCCAGCTTGCCTTTGCGCACGGCCAGCTGAATATAGTTGTAAACCATGATGAAGCCCTTGAGGTAGGACAAGTCTTTGGTAAATGGCAGACCGGTCGGCACCGAACCACGGAAAACCCGACTGGCGTTGCCGTAGCTTTCGGCCATTTCAAAGCCCTGTTCACGGAAGAACTCGTAGACCTGCAGGAAATCGGCGCCCTCTTCCACCATATGAATGGCACGAGTGCGGTTGGTGAGTTTGCGCAAGCGACTCGGGTAAGACGCGAAGGTGATGATCTCCATCAGGATCGCCAGGCCTTCCTGGGTCACTGTCGACGAGGGCGGGCCCTTGGACAGGAAGGTGCAGATCGGCTGGTTCAGGCCGTTGAGGGTGGTGCCGACGTGCACCAGCCCTTCATGGACCTCCAGGGCGCGTACATCGCGCTCGTTGAACATCGCGTCGGTGCGGATCTTGATGTAGTCGGCGCCCGCCGCCGCGTCGGCCACGATCCCGTCGGACTCGAACACGCGGATGGTTTCCTCGGCTTCGCCGAACACCCGGTTGAGGCGATGCTGCAACAGGCTCACGGCTTCCTTGGCGCTGAGGACCTTGGGCTCGTCCTTCAGGTCGCCACGGCCATCGATGTTGTTCAGGTAATCGGACAGCATCAGCCCCAGGTCGGCCAGGGTCGGGTCACCGGCGTGGAAGGCGTCGGACGCCGCGCCATACAGCTCCTGGGAAATCAGCCCGAAGTCCTCGGTGCCGCGCGCTTCGAGCATGCGCACCACCATGCGGTATTCCTTGCACATGCGGCGCATGATCTGGCCAACCGGGTTGAACTGCCCGAGTTGGCGGGTGATGTCGCGCTCGATGTTCTGAAACTCCAGCTTCACTTTGCTGGAATCGAACGACAGCGGTCGGTTGAGGTAATAGTCGCGGTCCACGGTGGGCATTTCCTTGCCCTTGGTCTTGAGAAACCCTTTGCGGATGTTCTCGTCCCACTTCACCGCGTCGAGGATTCGAATCGGCGTCTGCGCCAGCACAATGCGATCGGACAAGGTGCGTATCGTCTGCTGGTAATCGTCCACCCGGAACTCCTGTGAAAAAAACGTCCACTTGTAGCAGTTATTGGGATTTGGCCAGTCGCTGATAGCGCACGGCTTCCGAGAACACGTCGGAATTGGCTGGGTCGTCGAGGTAGCTGAACACCTTGACCATGTCGCTGTCCACCAGCACGCCATCGCCCTCTTCGCTTGGGTTCGGCTGGCCACTGAGGAGCTTCTGGCCGATGGCCTGGTTGATCTGTTCCATGTCCAGGTTGTAGACCACCAGTTCCTGTTTGTCGGTCAGTTCGAAACCGGCAATGACAAAATGTCCGCCATAGCGGGCCGGCACCTTGGCCGACAGGTACCAGCGGCTGCCGTGTCGGGAGACCGTCACGGGAATGGCTTCGCGCTCTCGGGGCTTGGCCCTGAAGTAGCTGATGGCCTGGTAGCGGTGCTTGCCGACTTGCGTCAGCTCCAGGTTCAACGGCTCGCCCCAGGCGTTGGTGCTGGTCCATTGGCCGAGCAGGCCCTTGGGCGCGGCTTCGCTGTCGGGCAACGGCGCCTTGAACGACACCAGGCACCCACTGAGCAGCAGCAACGACACGGCCAGAACAACGGCATGCCAGGCTTTCATTGGAACTCCCTATGGCTTCAGCGCTTTGTCTTGTGGCGAGGGAGCTTGCTCCCTCGCCACGGGGGACCTGTTGTACCCCAATAAGGGCTACACCGACGCCAGTACCAGGTGCATGTAGCGGGTCAGGATGCCGAGCATGTCTTCTTCAGCGACAGGCTCGGCGCCATTGAGCAAGCCCTGATATTCCATCCGACCGATAATCGCCGTCAACACTTTGGCATCCTGTTGCGGCTCGCGCGAGCCCAACACCTGGAAAAACTGACAGGTGCCATGGAGCAGGATTCGTTGATGAGAACGAACCAGTTCCGCCAGGCGTGGGTTGAGCAGCGCTTCCTGGCGAAAGGCCTGTTCGGCCATCAAATAGTCGCGACGACTCTGCAACTGATGCTGCACATAATCAGCGGTCATCCGCGCAATGTCGTCGGCCAATTGCGAGCGCGACTCGGCGCTGCCGTCCCCGTAGGCGACCATTTCACGCAGCAGCCCCTCGTTGTTGGTCCACAGCTTGGCCATGAACGCCGCGCTGCGCTCCACGTACTGGGCGAACGTATCGGTGAGCAGGTCGTCGATGTCCTTGAAGTAGTAAGTGGTGGCCGACAGCGGCACGCCCGCTTCGGCGGCCACCGCGCGGTGTCGCACGGCCCGCACGCCATCGCGCACGACGATGCGCATGGCCGCGTCGAGAATGTCCTGGCGGCGCTGTTCACTGCCCTGTCGGCTGGCCTTGCGACCCTGGTACTGAACACTTTCAGCGACAGCAGTGGCGACGCCCGCTGCACCTTCTGGAGCCATTGCACGATTCACGACAGGTGTTTCCTCGCTATTTCAGAAGTAACCAATTGATACGTTTGTACCAGACAGGCAATAAAAAGCCGCCCATCGAGGCGGCTTTTTGATTCAGACCATTACGCTTGGGGCCGCATGTGCGGGAAGAGGATCACATCCCGGATCGACGGCGAGTTGGTCAGCAACATCACCAGGCGATCGATGCCGATGCCTTCACCTGCGGTCGGCGGCATGCCGTACTCCAAGGCGCGGACGAAGTCGGCGTCGTAGTGCATGGCTTCGTCGTCGCCCGCGTCCTTGTCGGCTACCTGGGCCATGAAGCGCTCGGCCTGGTCTTCCGCGTCATTGAGCTCGGAATAGGCGTTGGCGATTTCCCGGCCACCGATGAACAGCTCGAAGCGGTCGGTCACGCTTGGGTCTTCGTCGTTGCGACGGGCCAGCGGCGACACTTCGAACGGGTACTGGGTGATGAAGTGCGGCTGCTCCAGCTTGTGCTCCACCAGCTCTTCGAAAATCATCACCTGCAGCTTGCCCAGGCCTTCGAAGCCGAGCACCTTGGCGCCGGCCTTCTTGGCGATGGCACGGGCCTTGTCGATGTCCTGCAGATCGGCGGCGGTGATCTCAGGGTTGTACTTGAGGATCGAATCGAACACCGACAGGCGCACGAACGGCTCGCCGAAGTGGAACACTTTGTCGCCGTATGGCACATCGGTGCTGCCCAGGACCAACTGCGCCAGTTCGCGGAACAGTTCTTCGGTCAGGTCCATGTTGTCTTCGTAGTCAGCATAGGCCTGGTAGAACTCGAGCATGGTGAACTCGGGGTTATGCCGGGTCGAAACGCCTTCGTTACGGAAGTTGCGGTTGATCTCGAACACTTTCTCGAAGCCGCCGACCACCAGGCGCTTGAGGTACAGCTCCGGGGCGATACGCAGGAACATTTCCATGTCCAGGGCGTTATGGTGGGTTTCGAACGGCTTGGCCGCCGCGCCGCCAGGGATGGTCTGGAGCATCGGCGTCTCGACTTCCAGGAAGTCACGCTTCATCAGGAAGCTGCGGATGTGGGCGATGACTTGCGAACGCACGCGGAAGGTCTGGCGCACGTCTTCGTTGACGATCAGGTCGACGTAGCGCTGGCGGTAACGTTGCTCGGTGTCGGTCAGGCCGTGGTGCTTGTCCGGCAGCGGGCGCAAGGACTTGGTCAGCAGGCGCACGCTGGTCATTTCGACGTACAGGTCGCCCTTGCCGGAGCGGGCCAGGGTGCCTTCGGCGGCGATGATGTCGCCCAGGTCCCAGGTCTTGACGGCGGCCAGGGTTTCTTCCGGCAGGGTCTTGCGGTTGACGTAGACCTGAATGCGGCCGGTCATGTCCTGGATCACCATGAACGAACCACGGTTGAGCATGATGCGACCGGCAACCTTGACCGCAATCGCCGCCTCGGCCAGCTCTTCCTTGGTCTTGTCTGCGTACTTCTTCTGCAGGACGTCGCAATACGCGTCGCGGCGGAAGTCGTTGGGGAAGGCCTGGCCCTTCTCGCGCTCGGCAGCAAGCTTTTCCTTGCGCAGGGCGATCAGGGAGTTTTCTTCCTGTTGCAGGGCTTGCGGGTCGAGTTCTAGGTCGCTCATGTCTTTAAGGATTCCATCACAGGTTCGTTGCCCCCGGCCCCGGGCCGGAGTTTGCGGGCAGGCCTCGCTTGCGTGCAAGCGTGCCTGCCCACCGCGTGGGTGTCGCGTTACAGCCCTTGCTTGAGGCTGGCGATCAGGTATTCATCGATGTCGCCATCAAGCACTTTGTCGCAGTCGCTGCGTTCGATGCTGGTACGCAAGTCCTTGATCCGCGAGGCGTCGAGCACGTACGAACGGATCTGGTGACCCCAGCCGATGTCGGACTTGGTGTCTTCCAGTGCCTGGGACGCGGCGTTGCGCTTCTGCACTTCCTGCTCGTACAAGCGGGCCCGCAACATCTTCATCGCGGTGTCTTTGTTGGCGTGCTGGGAACGTTCGTTCTGGCAACTCACCACCGTGTTGGTCGGTACGTGGGTAATCCGCACGGCCGAGTCAGTGGTGTTTACGTGCTGGCCACCGGCACCGGAGGAGCGGTAGGTGTCGATGCGCAGGTCGGCCGGGTTGATCTCGATTTCGATGTTGTCATCGATTTCCGGAGAGACGAATACCGCCGAGAACGAGGTGTGGCGCCGGTTGCCGGAGTCGAACGGGCTCTTGCGTACCAGGCGGTGCACGCCGATCTCGGTCCGCAGCCAACCAAAGGCGTATTCGCCCTTGATGTGCACGGTGGCGCCCTTGATCCCGGCGACTTCGCCGGCGGACAGTTCCATGATCGTGGCGTCGAAACCGCGTTTGTCAGCCCAGCGCAGGTACATGCGCAGCAGGATGTTGGCCCAGTCCTGGGCTTCGGTGCCGCCGGAACCGGCCTGGATGTCCAGGTAGGCGTTGTTCATGTCCATCTCGCCGCTGAACATGCGACGGAATTCCAGCTTGGCGAGGTTCTCGT
Organism: Pseudomonas sp. R4-84; assembly: GCF_054130985.1. Lineage (NCBI taxonomy): Bacteria > Pseudomonadati > Pseudomonadota > Gammaproteobacteria > Pseudomonadales > Pseudomonadaceae > Pseudomonas > Pseudomonas sp. R4-84. The sequence continues at coordinate 1,134,096 of NZ_CP096390.1, read as the reverse complement.
CCAGGCGAGTCAGTTCGGCGACGACATCGCCGACCGCGCCTTCGTCGTTCTCTTCGACAGCCATGTCCAGCAGGTCGCGACAATCGGCCAGGCCACTTGACAATTCGTCCAGGGTCTCGACGATCTGCGCCAGCGCAGAACGCTCGCGGCCCAGTTCCTGGGCGTAGGAAGGGTTGTTCCAGACATTCGGATCTTCAAGCTCGCGATTGACTTCGGTCAGGCGCTCATGCTTTTGATCGTAGTCAAAGATACCCCCGAATAGTTTCGGAGCGCTCGGACAGGTCCTTGATAGTGTTCAGGATCGGGTTGATTTCCATGGCGGGCAGCACTCGTTGGCGAACTTTTGAAAGCCGGCGAGTATAACGTAATCAAACGCCAGCGGCAGCCCGCCCGGCGGCTTTAGGGGCAATGAGATTCCGCGTACGCCCCCTGTGGCGAGGGAGCTTGCTCCCGCTGGCGCGCGCAGCGCCCCTGAAACCAGTTGGCTCGGTGTGTCAGGTTGACCGAGGGAGCCATTTTAGGGCTGCTGCGCAACCCAGCGCGATCAAGCTCCCTCGCCACGAAAAGCATCTTTCCCCCGCAAACCTATTTAACCCCCCACCCGATTGCCGGCCGGAAGGTCGGAGGATCAGCAGCGACGGCTGGGACTGATCCCGCAGCAACCTCCACAGGTATAGTTTCAACTCTTCCAATTACTCTACGAGCAGATCAGGCAGCCGCCTGGCGCACCTGCTTTTCCAGTTCCGCCTTCAACCCCGGCTCCAGCTTCAACTGCCGCGCCAGTTCGTCGAGGTAGGATTTTTCCATGAAATTCTCTTCGTCCACCAACATCACACTGGCGATGTACATCTCTGCGGCGATTTCCGGCGTGCTTGCGGCACGTGCCACGTCGGTGGGGTCCAGCGGTTTGTTGAGCTCGGCATGCAGCCAGTGTTGAAGCTCCTGGTCATTATCGAGCTTGGTGAATTCGCCTTCGATCAACTGCCGCTCGCGGTCATCCACATGGCCGTCAGCCTTGGCCGCCGCGACCAGAGCCTTGAGGATCGCCTGGCTGTGTTGCTCGACTTGCGCCGCCGGCACGCGGTCCAGAGTCTGCGGCTCGGTTTTCGGCGCGTTGCCCTGTTGGGCCTGCCAATTGCCGTAAGCCTTGTAGGCAATCACGCCCAGGGCAGCCAGGCCACCATAAGCCAGCGCCTTGCCACCAAAATTGCGGGCTTTCTTGTTGCCCAGCAGCATGCCCATGGCGCTCGCCGCCAGCGCCCCGCCCCCCGCGCCGGACAGCATGCCGCCCAGGTTGCCGGAGCCGCCGAGCAAACCGCCCAGGCCGCTGGATGGCTTGCCTTGCGAACCGCCGCCCTTGTTCTGCAACATTTCCTGACCGGACTTGAGTAACTGATCGAGCAATCCACGGGTGTTCATTTGCCGCCTCCACGCATTCGGGTTAACCGGATCATAAGGCCCTCAGCCTAGAACGAAAGTGCCCTACTACCCTTGGTCACATTGCTTCGAGATGTTGCCTGGGCAACCAGAGTCTCGCCGGCGCTATTCGATAAAAACGATATACACTTCAAGGCCTCGATAAATCCGATCTCAGGATGTGCGTCATGATGACCCTGCGCCAGATCCGTCATTTCATCGCGGTGGCCGAGACCGGCTCGATCTCCGCCGCCGCGCAGACCGCATTCATCTCCCAATCGACCTTGACCCTGGCAATCCAGCAACTGGAAGAGGAAATCGGCGTCAGCCTGTTCAACCGCCACGCGAAAGGCATGACGCTGACCCACCAGGGACACCAGTTCCTGCGCCAGGCCCATCTGATTCTCGCCACGGTCGATAACGCCAAGCGTAGCCTGCAGCAAAGCACCGACCAGGTGGCCGGCCAGATCACCATCGGCGTGACCAGCCTGGTCGCCGGTTACTACCTGGCGGATCTCCTGACCCGTTTCCAGCGCGCCTACCCCAATGTGGCAATCCGGGTTATGGAGGACGAACGTCCCTACATCGAACATCTGTTGGTCAGCGGCGAGATCGATGTCGGCGTGCTGATCCTCTCCAACCTGGAAGACCGCCACGCCCTGCAGACCGAAGTGCTGACCCACTCACCCCATCGCTTGTGGTTGCCGGCACAGCATCCGCTGCTTGAAAACGACAGCATCCACCTGGCGGATGTCGCCCGGGAACAACTGATCCAATTGAACGTCGATGAAATGGACCGCAACGCGCAACGCCTCTGGCGCGGCGCCGGCCTGCAACCGCAAATCACCCTGCGCACAGCCTCGACCGAAGCGGTACGCAGCCTGGTGGCGGCCGGCCTGGGTGTTTCGATCCAACCGGACATGACCTACCGCCCCTGGTCGCTGGAAGGCGACATCATCGAGGCGCGCCCCATCGCCGACCTCAACCAGACGCTGGATGTCGGGCTGGCCTGGCGCCGGGGAACTGCACGCCCGGCCTCGGTCGACCCGTTCCTGGCGGTCGCTCGGGAACAATCCCATGGCGGACGCAAGCCATCGATTTAATCGAACGCAGCGTTGAGTATTTCGAATTTGTAGGCCTTGCGAGTGCGCACTAGTCTTGCTGAATCCTCAAGACTGCTGACAACTCGAGAAATAAAACATGGCTGGCACGCAAACCCCGTTGTGTACCGCGTTGTTGATCAACGGAGAATTGGCGGCCGGCGAGGGTTTTGTCGAGCCGATTCTCAACCCGGCCACGGGTGAAGTGGTTGCGCAAATCGCCGAGGGCAGTATCGAACAGGTCGAAGCCGCGATCCTCGCGGCTCATCACGCCTTCGGCGGTTGGTCACGTACCACGCCGCAACAACGCTCGAACCTGCTGCTGGAAATCGCCAGCGCCATCGAAAAAAACGCCGATCACCTGGCCCGTCTCGAATCCTTGAACTGCGGCAAGCCCTTGCACCTGGCTCGCCAGGATGATTTGAGCGCCACGGTGGATGTGTTCCGTTTTTTTGCCGGCGCGGTGCGCTGCCAGACCGGCCAGCTCAGCGGTGAATACCTGCCGGGCTACACCAGCATGGTGCGCCGCGACCCGATCGGCGTGGTGGCCTCCATCGCGCCGTGGAACTACCCCATCATGATGGCGGCCTGGAAGATCGCCCCAGCCCTGGCCGCTGGCAATACCTTGGTGTTCAAGCCTTCCGAGCACACGCCGCTGTCGATCCTGGCCCTGGCGCCAATACTGGCCGAGATCCTGCCGCCCGGCGTCATCAACATCATCTGCGGTGGCGGCGAAGGCGTCGGCAGCCATCTGGTCAGCCATCCGAAGGTGCGCATGGTCTCGCTGACCGGCGATATCGTCACCGGCCAGAAGATCCTTCAGGCGGCGGCGAAAACCCTCAAGCGCACGCATCTGGAACTGGGTGGCAAGGCCCCAGTGATTGTCTGTGACGACGCCGATCTCCAAGCGGTGATCGAGGGCGTGCGCACCTATGGTTATTACAACGCCGGACAGGATTGCACCGCCGCCTGCCGGATCTACGCCCAGGCCGGTATCCACGACCGGCTGGTGGCGGAACTCGGCGCGGCGGTCGGCAGCCTGCGCTTTGCCGGCAAGCGCGACGCCGACAATGAAATCGGTCCGCTGATCAGCGTGCGCCAGCGCGACCGTGTCGCCAGTTTTGTCGAGCGAGCCCTTGGCCAGCCGCACATCGAACGCATCACCGGTGCGGCGGTGCATTCCGGGGCCGGTTTCTACTATCAGCCGACGCTGCTGGCCGGCTGCAAGCAAAGCGATGAGATCGTCCAACGGGAAGTGTTCGGCCCGGTGGTCACCGTGACCCGCTTCGACGAGCTCAGCCAAGCGGTGGACTGGGCCAACGATTCGGAATATGGCCTGGCCTCCTCGGTATGGACCCAGAACCTGGACAAGGCGATGCAAGTGGCGGCACGGCTGCAATACGGCTGCACCTGGATCAACAGCCATTTCATGCTGGTCAGCGAGATGCCCCACGGCGGCTTGAAACGCTCGGGCTATGGGAAAGATCTGTCCAGCGACTCGCTTCAGGACTACAGCGTGGTGCGCCATATCATGGCCCGGCATGGCCGGGAGCTTTGAGCTGCGAGCTTTCAAGCCCTTCGCTGCCTTGCAGCTTGCGGCTCAAGGCTTGCAGCTAAGCTAAAACAATAACCAGCGACACGTTCTCAAAAAACTGCCCCGACCATAATTAAAGCAAGAGGGATTTCCATGTACGCGCACAAGACCGTATTGCTCAGTGCAATCACCACGGCGCTGCTGACCAGCGTCAGCGTCCAGGCCGCCGAACCGCTCAAGGCCATTGGTGCCGGCGAAGGCCAATTGGATATCGTCGCCTGGCCGGGCTACATCGAACGCGGTGAAAGCGACAAGGCCTATGACTGGGTCACCGGTTTCGAAAAGGAAACCGGCTGCAAGGTCAACGTGAAAACCGCCGCCACGTCCGATGAAATGGTCAGCCTGATGAGCAAGGGCGGCTATGACCTCGTCACTGCTTCGGGCGATGCCTCGTTGCGGCTGATTGCCGGCAAACGCGTGCAGCCGATCAATACCGCGCTGATCGCCAATTGGAAAAACCTCGACCCGCGCCTCAAAGACGCGCCGTGGTATGTGGTCAATCAACAGACCTACGGCACGCCCTACCAGTGGGGCCCAAACGTGTTGATGTACAACACCCAGGTATTCAAGCAGGCACCGACCAGTTGGAGCGTGCTGTTCGAAACCCAGAACCTGCCCGACGGAAAGCCGAACAAGGGGCGCGTGCAAGCCTACGACGGCCCGATCTACATCGCCGACGCGGCGCTTTATCTCATGACCGCCAAACCTGAACTGGGTATCAAGGACCCGTACCAGCTCGACGAAACCCAGTACAAGGCTGTGCTCCAATTGCTACGGGCCCAGCAACCGTTGATTCACCGCTACTGGCATGACACCACCGTGCAGATGAGCGACTTCAAGAACGAAGGCGTGGTGGCGTCCGGCGCCTGGCCGTATCAGGTCAACGGTTTGATGAACGAGAAACAGCCAATCGCCTCGACCATTCCCAAAGAAGGCGCCACCGGCTGGGCCGACACCACCATGCTGCACGCCGAGGCCAAGCACCCCAACTGCGCCTACAAGTGGATGGATTGGTCGCTGCAACCGAAAGTCCAGGGTGACGTGGCCGCATGGTTCGGCTCCTTGCCTGCCGTGCCCGAGGCGTGCAAAGGCAGCGAACTGCTGGGCGCCGAAGGTTGCAAAACCAACGGTTTCGACCAGTTCGACAAGATCGCTTTCTGGAAAACGCCCCAGGCCGAGGGTGGCAAGTTCGTACCGTACAGCCGCTGGACCCAGGATTACATAGCGATCATGGGTGGGCGTTAACGCACTATCTCCGTGGCGAGGGAGCTTGCTCCCGCTGGATGGCGCAGCCATCCCAAAACCAGCCGATGCGGTCAAACAGGCAAGACCGCATCGGTCGGTTTTGGGCGTGCTTCGCCCGCCAGCGGGAGCAAGCTCCCTCGCCACGGGATTGCATTTCAATATTCATAGCGCCCCGTTTTGTGGAGCCCCGCACCATGACGCTTGCAGTCCAGTTCACCCATGTGTCCCGTCAGTTCGGCGATGTGAAGGCCGTCGATCGGGTCTCCATCGACATCCAGGACGGCGAGTTCTTCTCCATGCTGGGCCCCTCCGGCTCCGGCAAGACCACCTGCCTGCGGCTGATCGCAGGCTTCGAGCAACCCAGCGCCGGTTCGATCCGTATCCACGGTGAAGAAGCCGTGGGTCTTGCGCCCTACCAGCGGGACGTGAATACGGTTTTCCAGGACTACGCCCTGTTCCCCCATATGAATGTGCGCGACAACGTGGCCTATGGCTTGAAAGTCAAAGGCGTCGCCAAGGCCGAGCGCATCAAGCGCGCCGACGAAGCCTTGGAGATGGTAGCCCTGGGCGGCTACGGCGAGCGCAAGCCGGTGCAACTTTCCGGCGGCCAGCGCCAGCGTGTCGCCCTGGCCCGTGCGTTGGTCAATCGCCCACGGGTATTGTTGCTGGACGAGCCGCTGGGCGCCCTCGACTTGAAGCTGCGTGAACAGATGCAAGGCGAACTGAAGAAGCTGCAACGGCAGCTGGGCATCACCTTCATTTTCGTTACTCATGACCAGACCGAAGCGTTGTCGATGTCCGATCGCGTGGCGGTGTTCAACAAGGGCCGCATTGAACAGGTCGATACGCCGCGCAACCTGTACATGAAACCGGCCACCACCTTCGTTGCCGAATTCGTCGGCACCTCCAACGTGATCCGCGGCGAACTGGCGCGACAACTGAGCGGTTATCCACAGCCGTTCTCGATTCGTCCGGAACACGTGCGTTTTGCCGAAGGACCGCTGGAGAGTCATGAAATAGAGGTCAATGGCCTGCTCCATGACATCCAGTACCAAGGCAGCGCGACACGCTACGAATTGAAGCTGGAAAACGGCCAGACCCTGAGCCTCAGCCAGGCCAACACCCAGTGGAGCGACAACGGCACCCGGCATCAGGCCGGCCAGCACCTGGCCGTGCGCTGGGCCCGCGAGGCGATGGTTGCCCTGCACGACACCGTCGGCAGCGAGGTCTGAGATGAGCACCCTGGCCATGACTCAAACAGCGACGCACGGCTCGGCGTTGCGGCGCTTTTCGAATCTGCTGTACCGACGACCGAATCTGTATCTGTCGATGCTGCTGGTGCCTCCGCTGATCTGGTTCGGCGCGATCTACCTGGGTTCGTTGCTGACCCTGCTCTGGCAGGGCTTCTACACTTTCGACGACTTCACCATGGCGGTCACGCCGGACCTGACCCTGGCGAATTTTTCAGCACTGTTTCAGCCATCGAATTTCGACATCATCGCTCGCACCCTGACCATGGCGATTGCCGTGTCCATCGCGAGCGCCCTGGTTGCGTTCCCGATTGCCTATTACATGGCGCGCCACACCAGCGGCAAGACCAAGGCGTTCTTCTACATCGCGGTGATGCTGCCGATGTGGGCCAGCTATATCGTCAAGGCCTATGCCTGGACGCTGTTGCTGGCCAAAGGCGGCGTGGCGCAATGGTTCGTCCAGCACCTGGGCCTGGGGCCGCTGCTGCAATGGGCGCTGGAGATTCCCGGCGTGGGCGGCAGCACGTTGTCCACATCGCACTTGGGGCGCTTCCTGGTGTTCGTCTACATCTGGCTGCCGTTCATGATCCTGCCGATCCAGGCATCCCTCGAACGCCTGCCGCCGTCGCTGCTGCAGGCCTCGGCGGACCTGGGCGCCCGTCCACACCAGACATTCATGCAGGTAATCCTGCCGCTGTCGGTCCCAGGCATCGCGGCCGGCTCGATCTTCACCTTCTCGCTGACCCTGGGGGATTTCATCGTGCCGCAACTGGTGGGCCCGCCGGGCTACTTCGTCGGCAGCATGGTCTACGCCCAGCAAGGCGCCATCGGCAACATGCCCATGGCCGCGGCATTCACGCTGGTGCCCATCGTGCTGATCGCCATCTATCTTTCCATCGTCAAGCGACTGGGGGCTTTCGATGCACTCTGACTCTCGAGCGTCATGGGGCCTGCGCATCGCGGCATGGGGCGGGCTGGTGTTCCTGCACTTCCCGATCCTGATCATCTTCCTATATGCCTTCAACACCGAAGACGCCGCGTTCAGCTTCCCGCCCAAGGGCCTGACGTTGAAATGGTTTAGCGTGGCCTTTTCGCGCCCGGACGTGCTGGAAGCGATCAAGTTGTCGTTGCAAGTGGCGGCTGTCGCCACGCTGATCGCCATGGTGCTCGGCACCCTGGCCTCGGCGGCGCTGTATCGCCGGGACTTCTTCGGCAAACAAGGCATTTCCCTGATGTTGATCCTGCCGATTGCCCTACCAGGGATCATCACCGGCATTGCGCTGTTGGCGACCTTCAAGAGCCTGGGCATCGAGCCGGGGATGTTCACCATCATCGTCGGCCACGCAACCTTCTGCGTGGTGATCGTCTACAACAACGTCATCGCCCGCCTGCGCCGCACGTCCCATAGTCTGATCGAAGCCTCGATGGACCTGGGCGCCGACGGCTGGCAGACCTTTCGCTACATCGTCCTGCCCAACCTGGGATCGGCCCTGCTGGCCGGAGGGATGCTGGCGTTTGCCTTGTCGTTCGATGAAATCATCGTCACCACCTTCACCGCCGGCCACGAGCGCACCTTGCCGCTCTGGCTGCTCAACCAGCTCAGCCGCCCTCGCGACGTCCCAGTAACCAATGTGGTGGCGATGCTGGTGATGTTGGTCACGATGTTGCCGATCCTCGGCGCGTATTACCTGACCCGTGGTGGTGAAAGCGTAGCGGGGAGCGGTGGGAAATAGATTCGCCGCCAAGATGACTATCCCCTGTGGGGGCGAGCCTGCTCGCGATGACTGACCAGCGCTCAACACAGATGTCGGCTGCAAGGACGCCTTCGCGAGCAGGCTCGCTCCCACAGAAAAGCACTAACGTTCAAGAGGACATGGACATGCAAACCAAACTGCTTATCAACGGCCACCTCGTCAACGGCGAGGGCCCTGGCCAGGCCGTTTTCAATCCGGCCCTGGGCCGGGTGCTGGTGGAAATCAACGAAGCCAGCGAGGCCCAGGTCGATGCCGCGGTCCGCGCTGCCGACAACGCCTTCGAATCCTGGTCGCAGGTGCCGCCCAAGGACCGTTCCCTGTTGCTGCTCAAGCTGGCGGACGCCATCGAGACCCATGGCGAGGAACTGGCGAAACTGGAATCGGATAACTGCGGCAAACCGTTCAACGCCGCGCTGAACGACGAAATCCCGGCAATCGCCGACGTGTTCCGCTTCTTTGCCGGCGCCAGTCGCTGCATGAACGGCTCGGCGGGCGGTGAATACCTGCCGGGCCACACCTCGATGATCCGTCGCGACCCGGTGGGCGTCATCGCGTCCATCGCACCGTGGAATTACCCGTTGATGATGGTTGCCTGGAAAATCGCCCCCGCCCTGGCCGCCGGCAACACGGTGGTGCTCAAGCCGTCGGAGCAGACGCCGCTGACAGCGTTGCGCATGGCGGAATTGGCATCAGAGATATTTCCGGCGGGCGTGCTCAACGTGATCTTCGGCCGCGGGCAAACCGTGGGCAACCCGCTGGTCACCCACCCGAAAGTGCGCATGGTATCCCTCACAGGCTCCATCGCCACTGGCTCGAACATCATTTCCAGTACCGCCGACAGCGTCAAACGCATGCACATGGAGTTGGGCGGCAAGGCCCCGGTGATCATTTTCGATGATGCCGACATCGACGCTGCGGTGGAAGGCATCCGCACCTTCGGCTTCTATAACGCTGGCCAGGATTGCACCGCCGCTTGCCGCATCTACGCCCAGCAAGGCATCTACGACAAGTTTGTCGAGAAACTCGGCGCCGCCGTCGCCAGCATCAAGTACGGTCTGCAGAACGAGCCCGACACCGAGATGGGGCCGCTGATCACTGCCCAGCATCGTGACCGAGTGGCCGCCTTCGTCGAGCGAGCCATCGCCCAGCCCCACATCCGCCTGGTCACCGGGGGCAAGGCGGTAGAAGGCAACGGTTTCTTTTTCGAACCGACAGTGCTGGCCGATGCACAGCAGGATGACGAAATCGTCCGGCGCGAAATCTTCGGCCCGGTGGTGTCCGTCACGCCGTTCCTTGATGAAGCGCAAGTGTTGGCCTGGGCCAACGATTCGGACTACGGACTGGCCTCATCGGTATGGACCACCGACATCGGCCGCGCCCATCGCCTCTCGGCGCGGCTGCAATACGGCTGCACCTGGGTGAATACCCACTTCATGCTGGTCAGCGAAATGCCCCATGGCGGTCAGAAACGTTCTGGCTACGGCAAGGACATGTCCATGTATGGGTTGGAGGATTACACAGTGGTGCGGCATGTGATGTTCAAGCACTGATGTAAAGACAACGTTGGCAACACATGCCCATGCCTGCCCCGCGTTCGTCCTGCTAAGGTTTTCGTCGATCGGTGCACGCCGCCGGTTGACGGAGATTCTGGCAGCGCCTAGGGTGTCTACAATGTATACATCAGGAGATGAACCATGGCCTCGCCCGTTTTGTCCTTTCGTGTCGAAGAAGGTCTGGCCCAGCAATTGGACTTGCTGGCTGCCGCCACCGACCGCGACCGTCAATATCACCTCAAGCGTGCATTGGTTCGATATGTGGAAGCCGAATCGTGGCATCTGCAAGCGATCAGCGAAGGCATGGCGGATGCCGATGCTGGACATCTGACCGACCTGGACGCCGTGAAGGCTAAGTGGGCAAAGCGTGCCGAGCATCGTACTGACCGACAAAGCACAGAGTGACCTCGACTCGATCCATGAATATTACTCCCACGCTATCGGCCCGGACGATGCTGATGAGGTCGTCCTCACGATCCTTGAAACGTTGCAGCAACTGCAGCGTTTTCCTGGCTCGGGTCGTCCCTCACCTGCTCCCGATATCCGAGAGCTGGTGCTGGCGCGCTATCCGTTTTTTGCGCCTTACCGACTCTTGCATGGGCAACTGCAGGTCCTGCGAGTATTGCACCAGCGCACCGAGCGCCCCCAGGACTGGTCAGAGCAGTAACGCCGACTAACACCTCCCGACCCAGCCGCCGATCTCCATGGGTATTCAAAACCGCGAAACACTGCGCATCGCATCCAGCAGGTAGCGCATGGCGATCCGGTCGCTTTCCGACAGCTCCCGGTACCGTTCGACCAATCTCAATTCTTCCCGGCTGAGCCGGCGTTTCTTGCGCGCGTTGATCAGGCCCGGGAAGACTCCCAGCATTTCGGTAAGGCCCTGTATTTTCGTCATGACTTGTCCTTCTGTTACGTCGAGTTGACCTGATAGCGCCCGGTGAACCGGTTACATCGTCCTTCACACTCAAGAATAGGGAGGATTCATCGGGTGAAAAGGGAGTTTTAGAGTAATTAGTCAAAAAAACCCAAAATGTTCATAAAAAAGGAAATAACTGTAAGAAATTTTGACCAGGTCACGCTTTCCTATCTCTCCAAGCTCGCATTTCCCCTATGATTTTGCGCCTCGGTGAACCGATCCAGCTCTCAGGTATCTGTTCTTACGTTCGTCGCGTTTGGCCAAAGGCATGTCCGAACTCCTTTTTCAATCTCTGTTGCCAGGATCGGCTCGGGATTGCTTTGATTAAGGTTGTATTTATGCACCGCAGGAATTTGCTCAAGGCCTCCATGGCCTTCGCCGCCTACACCGGGCTATCGGCGTCGGGACTCATGGCCGCACGCGCCTGGGCCGCTGACCAGACCGCCGACGGCGAAGCCCGTCCCTTCGATTTCAAAGGGCTGAAGGATCAGGCCCGGCAGCTGGCCGAGAGCCGCTACGTCGACACCAAGCAAGTCCTGCCACCGACCCTGGCCCAGATGTCGCCGCTGCAGTTCAATGCCATCCGGTACGACGCCAACCACTCCCTGTGGAATGAGCTGGACGGGCAATTGGACGCACAGTTCTTCCATGTCGGCATGGGTTTCAAGCAGCCGGTTCGCATGTACAGCGTCGACCCGAAGACGCGTATGGCCCGTGAGGTGCATTTCCGCCCAGAGCTGTTCAACTACGAAAAGACCACGGTCAATACCTCGCAATTGACCGGTGACCTGGGCTTCGCGGGTTTCCGGGTGTTCAAGGCACCGGAGCTGGACCGGCACGACATCGTTTCATTCCTGGGGGCCAGCTATTTCCGCGCCGTCGATGCCAGCGGCCAGTACGGGCTGTCGGCCCGGGGCCTGGCCATCGACACCTATGCGAAGAAGCGCGAGGAGTTTCCGGATTTCACCAAGTTCTGGTTCGAAACCCCGGACAAGAACAGCACCCGTTTCGTGGTCTACGCCCTGCTCGACTCCCCCAGCGCCACCGGCGCCTATCGTTTCGATATCGATTGCCAGCCGACCCGGGTCGTCATGGAAATCGATGCGCACATCCATGCCCGTACCGCCATTGAGCAACTGGGCATCGCGCCGATGACCAGCATGTTCAGCTGCGGCACGGTCGAGCGGCGCATGTGCGACACCATTCACCCGCAAATCCACGACTCCGACCGGCTGGCCATGTGGCGCGGCAACGGCGAATGGGTCTGCCGCCCGCTGAACAACCCCGCCACCCTGCAATTCAACGCGTTCGCCGACAAGAATCCGAAAGGCTTCGGGCTGGTGCAGACCGACCATGACTTCGACAGCTACCAGGACACCGTGGATTGGTACAGCAAACGTCCGAGCCTGTGGGTCGAGCCTACGACCGCATGGGGAGAAGGCTCAGTCGATCTGTTGGAAATTCCTACAACCGGCGAAACCCTGGATAACATCGTCGCGTTCTGGACCCCGAAAAAACCCGTCGCCGCCGGTGATTCGCTGAACTACGGCTACAAGCTCTACTGGAGTGCCTTGCCACCCGTGAGCACCGACCTGGCGCGTGTCGATGCCACCCGCTCCGGCATGGGCGGCTTCATCGAAGGCTGGGCACCCGGCGAGCATTACCCGACCGTCTGGGCGCGGCGCTTTGCCGTGGACTTCACGGGCGGTGGCCTCGACCAGTTGCCTCCGGGCACCGGTATCGAACCGGTCGTGACCTGCTCCCACGGCGAGGTCAAGGACTTCAACGTGTTGGTACTGGACGCGATCAAGGGCTACCGCATTACTTTCGACTGGTACCCGACCGACGATCGCGTGGACCCGGTAGAAATGCGGCTCTTCCTGCGTTCCAAGGACCGCACGTTGAGCGAGACCTGGCTGTACCAGTATTTCCCGCCGGCGCCGGATCGGCGTAAGTATCCCTGAACCAACTCTGGACACCCGATAAACAAAAAACAAAAAGCCCCGGCCAATGACCGGGGCTTTTTGTTTCATCGCCAATTCAGTCCCGAAGATCCGACTCATGGATCGGCTGGTCCCGATGCGTCGCCCGTTGGTACTGCGCCGGCCAAGTGGCCTTGCGCCCACCCAAGTCATCATCGGCATGCAAGGCCCAATACGGATCGCGCAACAATTCCCGGGCGAGGAAGATGATATCGGCCTGGCAGGTGCGCAGGATGTGCTCGGCCTGGGCCGGCTCGGTAATCATGCCCACGGTGCCGGTGGCAATCTCCGACTCCTTACGTACCCGCTCGGCGAAGCGGGTCTGATAACCCGGGCCGGTGGGAATTTCCGCATTCGCGGCGGTTCCGCCCGACGACACGTCAATCAAGTCCACCCCCAACATCCTGAATCGTCGCGCCAGTTCCACGGTTTCGTCCGGGTTCCAACCGTCTTCGACCCAGTCGGTGGCGGAGACGCGAACGAACACCGGTAGTTCTTCTGGCCACACCGCCCTCACCGCTTCAGTCACTTGCAGCACCAGCCGGATACGGTTTTCGAACGACCCGCCGTATTGATCGCGGCGCTGGTTGCTCAAGGGCGACAGGAACTGATGCAGCAGGTAACCGTGGGCCGCATGGACCTCGACCACCTTGAAGCCTGCGGTCAGGGCACGCTTGGCCGCGTCCACGAATGCCTGGATCACGCCAGCGATCTGCCCCTCGTCCAATTGCATCGGCTGGGTGTGTTGTGGGTCGAAGGCGATTGGCGAAGGACCGACCGGCACCCAGCCGCCGTCCTCCGGCTTGACGCTGCCATGCTTGCCCAACCAGGGCCGCCAGGTACTTGCCTTGCGACCTGCGTGCGCCAGCTGGATGCCGGGGACGGCCCCTTGGGCGGTGATGAAACGGGTGATGCGTTGCAGCGCCGGGATTTGCTCATCGTTCCACAACCCAAGGTCCTGGGCGGTGATACGGCCGTCCGCGGTGACTGCGGTGGCTTCGGTGAACACCAGTCCGGCGCCGCCCACGGCGCGACTGCCAAGGTGTACCAGGTGCCAGTCGTTGGCCAGGCCATCGACGCTCGAGTATTGGCACATCGGCGAAACCGCGATGCGATTGGGAAGGGTCAGTTGGCGAAGGGTATAGGGTTCCAGCAGCAGACTCATGGGGCACCTCTCGAATCAGTGGGCAGGCTCCAGGGTTCTGTTTGAAAAGTCGACGAGTGACAAAAAGGTACAACACCCGCCCCCGCGGGCAAAAAATCCGACAAGACGTCACAAGGGCTATCAAGCAGTGCTTAGAGACTAGTCGACAACTTCGAAGGAGGGAGGGTTCCGATTCCAAAAACCGACCCTGGCCGGCCAAGCTGTTTGCCTGGGTCTTGTGGCAAGCGAGCTTGCTCCCTCGCCACAGGTTTCGCTTGGGTTCTGCTATCGCGGCTCGATATGGGCGATCATCAGTTGCACCGTTTCCTGGCCACGAAACTCGTTGAGGTCAAGCTTGTAGGCCAGTTCCACCCAGCGCACAGTCGGGTTCGGCCAGATCTCACGGTCGATGCCAAAGGCGATGCCATCGAGCTTCAGCGAGCCGCACTCACTTTTGAGAACAACCTTCAAGTGACGTTCGCCCACCACTCGCTGCTCGACCAACTGGAAAACACCATGGAACACTGGCTCCGGGAAATGCTGGCCCCACGGTCCCGCATGGCGCAGTGCCCGGGCCAGTTCCAGATGGAATTCCTCGACCGCCAGGGTGCCGTCCGACAGCAGTCGTCCAGTCAGGTCCTCCTCACGCAGTTGCCTACGAACTTCAGCGTCGAATGCCTCGGCGAACAACGGAAAATTCGCCTCGGGCAATGTCAGCCCCGCCGCCATGGCGTGGCCGCCGTATTTGCTGATGAGGGTTGGATGCTGTGCCGCAACGACACTCAGGGCATCGCGGATATGGAAGCCCGGCACCGAACGACCGGAGCCCTTCAGAAGACCGTCGCCGGCATCGGCGAAAGCGATGGTCGGACGGAAATAACGCTCCTTCATGCGCGAGGCGAGGATACCGATCACGCCTTGGTGCCATTGCGGGTCGAACAGACACAAGCCGAACGGCATCGACTCCACCGGCAGGTCCTTGAGCTGAGCGAGGGCTTCACGCTGCATGCCCTGCTCAATGGATTTGCGATCCTGGTTCATTCCGTCCAGCTGGGCCGCCATCTCACGGGCCAGCGTTGGGTCGGCGGTCAGCAGGCATTCGATGCCCAGGCTCATGTCGTCCAGGCGTCCCGCCGCATTCAGTCGTGGACCGACGATGAAACCCAGGTCCGTGGAGGTGATGCGCGACGGATCGCGCTTGGCCACTTCCAGGATAGCCTTGATCCCGGGACGCGCGCGGCCAGCGCGAATACGCTCCAGACCCTGATGAACCAGGATCCGGTTGTTGGCGTCCAGGGGCACCACGTCGGCCACGCTGCCCAGCGCCACCAGGTCCAGCAACTCACCAATGTTCGGCTGGGGCGTGCTGGCATACCAGCCCAGGCCGCGCAGGCGCGCCCGCAGCGCCATCAGTACATAAAAAATTACCCCGACGCCCGCCAAAGCCTTGCTCGGGAATTCGCAGCCCGGCTGGTTCGGGTTGACGATGGCATCGGCCTGCGGCAACTCCAACCCAGGCAAGTGGTGATCGGTAACCAGCACCTTCAGGCCCGCCGCCTTGGCCGCCGCCACGCCTTCCATGCTGGAAATGCCGTTGTCCACGGTGATCAGTAACTGTGGCTCGCGTGTCAGGGCGACTTCGACGATCTCCGGCGTCAAGCCATAGCCGTATTCGAAGCGATTGGGCACCAGGTAATCGACATGAGCCGCGCCCAGCAGCCGCAGGCCCAACACACCCACGGCACTGGCCGTCGCGCCGTCGGCGTCGAAGTCGCCGACAATCAGGATCCGCTGGCGTTGCTCCAGCGCGGTCACCAGCAGATCCACCGCGGCGTCGATCCCCTTGAGCCGCTGGAACGGAATCAAGCGCGCCAGGCTCTTGTCCAGTTCGGCCTCGGACTGCACGCCGCGTGCTGCGTACAGGCGGGTCAACAGGGGCGGCAGGTCACCGAGGAACGGTAGGGTGTCGGGCAGTTGGCGGGGTTCTATGCGCATGGGGGACGGACATTTCTCTACTTTTTGGTCCTGGACCGTGGCGAGGGAGCTTGCTCCCGCTGGGCTGCGTAGCGGCCCCCTTGATTGTGGGCGCTGCGCACCCAAGCGGGAGCAAGCTCCCTCGCCACAATGAGTTCACTCAATACTTGTCAATGGCTCAACCACGCTCGCCCAGCAACCATTGCAACTGGACTTCATGCTGGCCACGGTCGTCGGTCACGAAAATGGTCCCTTCGCTGATCATCACGTCCCACTTGATGACGCGGGGCATGTCCTTGGCCAGGGTTTCGAGGACTTCCTGGGGCACGGCGGCGATGTTCACGTTTTTCAAGGTCTTCACGGCTGGAATCACCTTGCCCTCCCAGACACGCAGGCTGCCATAGGCGAGCAGGCTGGTGCGCTCGGTACGACGCGAGCACCACGTCAGGCGTTCGGCATCCGGCTGGCCGACTTCGATCCAATGCAGAACACGGTCATCCAGGCTTTTTTCCCACAGGGCAGGTTCATCGACGTCTGACAGGCCACGACCAAACGCCAGCAGCTCGTTGTACCAGAACGCGTAGGCCAACAAGCGCACGGTCATGCGTTCCTCGGTTTCCGAAGGATGGCGAGCGATGGTCTGCTTCACGCTCTCATACACACTGCGGTCGAGGTCGGTGAGGTTCAGTTCGAATTTGTAGGTCGTGGACGGCTGGGCCATGAACGGGCTTCTTGATACGAGGAAAGTCGGCAAGTCTAACCGATGAGGCGGCCAATCCACGAATTGCCGACCATCAACCTGCGGCGACAGGCGTTGGCCTATGATAAAACGCTCTATTCGTTCTGCCTTTGTCCTACAGGATTCGTCATGTCGCTTACTGCCAAACCCCTTGCCGGCGTCAAAGTCATTGAACTCGGCACCTTGATCGCCGGCCCTTTCGCCTCGCGGATCTGCGGTGAATTCGGTGCCGAGGTGATCAAGGTCGAATCCCCCGACGGCGGCGATCCGCTGCGCAAATGGCGCAAGCTGTATGAAGGCACGTCCTTGTGGTGGTTCGTCCAGGCACGCAACAAAAAGTCCCTGACTCTGAACCTCAAGCACCCCGAAGGCCTGTCGATCCTTAAACAGCTGATCGGCGAAGCGGACATCCTGATCGAGAATTTTCGCCCGGGCGTGCTGGAAAAGCTCGGTCTGGGCTGGGACGTATTGCACGCGCTGAACCCTAAACTGGTCATGGTGCGGCTCTCCGGTTTCGGCCAGACCGGGCCGATGAAGGATCAACCGGGGTTTGGCGCCGTCGGCGAATCCATGGGCGGCCTGCGCTACATCACCGGTTTCGAGGATCGTCCGCCAGTGCGTACCGGAATTTCAATCGGCGACTCCATTGCCGCACTCTGGGGCGTGATCGGCGCACTGATGGCCTTGCGTCACCGCGAGGTAAATGGCGGGACCGGACAAGTGGTGGACGTGGCGCTGTACGAGGCGATCTTCGCCATGATGGAAAGCATGGTGCCGGAGTTCGATGTGTTCGGCTTCATCCGCGAGCGCACCGGCAATATCATGCCCGGCATCACCCCGTCATCCATCCACACCAGTGCCGACGGCAAGCACGTGCAGATCGGCGCTAACGGTGACGCAATCTTCAAGCGCTTCATGCAGATCATCGGCCGCGACGACCTGGCCAACGACCCGCAACTGGCCGGCAACGATGGACGCGACAGTCGCCGCGACGAGCTGTATGGCGTGATTGATCGCTGGGTCAACTCACTGCCGCTGGAGGCTGTCATCGACCAACTGAACCAGGCCGGAGTACCGGCCAGCCGGATCTTCAGCGCCGAAGACATGTTCAGCGACCCGCAGTTTCTCGCCCGGGAAATGTTCTTGCAGGCCAAGCTGCCGGACGGCAAGGCGTTCAAGATGCCGGGCATCGTACCGAAACTGTCGGACACGCCGGGCACATCCGAATGGGTCGGGCCGGCGCTGGGTGAGCACACGGCACAGGTACTCGGCGAGCTGGGCTACGATGCGCAGCGGATCGCCAAACTGCGGGCCGATGGTGCTATTTGAAATAAGCAGCTAAAGCACGTTGTCAGATCTTTAACTGTGGGAGCGATGCCCTTGGCGGGATAGAACGAGCCAAGCCCTGAACGCCAGGCAAAAAGAAACCCCGAGAAGTGGGGAGACAACTCGGGGTTAAACGTGACCATTCAAGGTCCGTGCAACAAGCGACAAGCACCGGAGCACAATGCTCGCTCTTGTTGGTAAAAGGTCTGACTCACAGGGACGTAGGAAGGTTCCCTCAAACCGTCGCTCAATTAGGGACAGCCATGGCCTTGTCCCCTGCCAGATTACGCAAAGCCGCGATCACGCAGGGCTCCAGGCGGCCTTCGGCGATCAGTACATCGCGGTGCAGGCCATCGACCACGTCGGTGAGCTGGCGCTTGTCGGCCAGCTGGGCCTGGTTGAACACCCGCTCGACCATGATGGCCCCCGTGGGGTTTTTCAGCGTTACCAGGCATTCACCCTTGGCACCGGAGGGAGTGAGCGTGACCTGATACGGGCTCAAGGCTTCATTCAGCAACAGGCTGATACTTTCCATTCGATCACCCTTCAATAGTCCGAGAAAACAACTGCATATTAAGTGACCGTGGGCCATGGCCTAAAGTTCTGCCAGCGCAACGAACCGACACTTTTGCAGCGTGTTCAACCGAGCATGCGCGCCCAATATGACAGGTTGGCAACAGGCACGGCCATCATCAAGCCAGGAAGCGGTTGCGGCGCCAACGATGCCCAACATCGATCCACCCTCCCAGCAGACCGCGCAACTGACCATCGGCCCCATAGAACGGCACTGACCAGTGATAGATGTCCCGCAAGCCACCGCTGAACATCAGTTGGCGGTCCACAAAACGCGGCTGGCGGGTTTGCAGCTGCTCCATCAACTCGCCGTGCAACAATTCGGCGGTTGCTGCTGGAAACGTCGCGGAATCGGTCAGGCGCGTGCCCAGCAGCTTCTCGAAGCGAGTCTCGAACTGATCCTCATAACTTTTGTTGCACATGATCAGGCGACCTTCCAGGTCGCGAATGAAGATCGGATCGGGAATCGCGTCCATCAGGGCTCGCTGGAACTTCAGTTGGTCATTGAGTACGGCCTCGACCTTGAGGCGTTGATCAATCTGGACCTGCAGGCGTCGGTTCCATAACAGCGACAGCAGGGACAACAGGCCAAACACCCCGAACACGACGACACACCAGTAGCCCCACTGTTTGATGTACAACCAGGAAGACGGTGACGGATGGGGAGCGATGCCTGTCAGCCACTTCGAGCGCAGCGCTCGCATCTCTTCGGCGGGGAACGCTTCCAGCGCCTTGTTCAGGATGCTTAACAATGGCCGAAGGTCTTGGCGCACAGCCAGATAGTCGGGCTCCCACTTGCCTTCGAGATTGCTTCCTACTTGCAGCTGTCCCGCAGGGTACAGGTGCGCGCCGGTTTCATTTTCAATGGTGGCGTAGGCTTCACCGCTTTCCACCAGCGCCCGAGCTTCACCGTACGTCTTGACCGTGCGCAACTCGATGGCTGGATGATTGCGCCTGATCTCCGACTCCAACGCATGCCGTGCCGGCAACACCAGCACCTTGCCTTCGAGTTGCTCCAGCGAACGAAGTGCGGGCTCTGCGTCACGTCCGACGAAGACCCAACCGGAACCTCCGAAGGCGTGGCTGAAACTCAAGAACTCCCTGCGCTCGTCGTTCATCGCCAGGGTAGTCGTCATGTCGGCCTCGCCTTTTTCCAACAGGGCCATTAATTGATCGGGAGAGAACGACTCCCGATGAACGAATTCAAGTCCGGTCATGTGCTCGATACGCCGGAGAATATCGTCGTTCAGCCCGTTCCATTGCCCACGTTCATTTTTGAACAGGTACAACGGGAACTGCATCGAGGCGACGACGACGCGAGGGTTCTCGCTGATCCACTTCAGCTCCTGGGCATCGAGCGCGATCCGTCCGCTGGATTCGAACGGTGGCTTGCCAGAGGCCGCCAACTGGGCCGCGCCTCCCCATGGCGCCCCAAACAAAAACACCAGGCCCATCATCCAGCTCATCACTGGTTTGCAACGTATAAAGAACAACATCTGCACTTCCTTCGAGATTACCCGCCCGTCCCTCCAAGGGCGGAAACCCGGCCAGTTTGGCATGCAGAAACAAGAAAGCCCGTCAGGAGACGGGCTTCAAAATGTGACAACTTCCAGCTATCAGAGAGGCTTGCCGCGGTTGCCATGCTGGCTGACAAAGGCCTGCACGGCTTTCAGGTCATTGGGCAACACCGTGCAACGCTCGTTTCGCTCAAACAAATCCGAAAGATGTGCAGGCAGTTCAAGCGCTTTTCCTACGCCAGCTTTCTCCACGGCTTCCGGAAACTTGACCGGGTGTGCGGTGCCCAGGACGACCATCGGGGTATCCAGGCTGCGGCGGCACTCGCGTGCAGCTCTCACGCCAATGGCGGTGTGTGGGTCGAGCAGCTCACCGCTCTGCTCGAACACCTCGGCGATGGTTTCGCAGGTCTGCGCGTCATCCACTGCAAGGGAGTCGAACAGTTTGCGGGCTTCGGTCCAGCGCTCGGCTTCGACGCTGAAACCGCCACCCTGGCGGAAGCTGTCCATCAGGCCGGCAATCGCGGCACCATTGCGACCGTGCAAGTCGAACAACAGGCGCTCGAAGTTCGACGACACCATGATGTCCATCGAAGGTGACAGCGTGGCGTGCAGGGTTTCCTTGACGTACTGGTTACCGCTCATGAAGCGATGCAGGATGTCGTTGCGGTTGGTGGCGACGATCAATTGGTTGATCGGCAGGCCCATGTTGCGCGCCAGGTAACCGGCGAAAATATCGCCGAAGTTGCCGGTAGGCACCGAGAACGCCACCGAACGGGCCGGGCCGCCCAACTGCAGCGCCGCGTGGAAGTAGTAGACAATCTGGGCCATGATCCGCGCCCAGTTGATCGAGTTCACCGCCACCAACCGGGTGCCCTTGAGGAAGCTCTGGTCGGCGAAACTGGCCTTGACCATTTCCTGGCAGTCATCGAAGTTGCCTTCGATGGCGATGTTGTGGATGTTGTCGCCGAAGATCGTCGTCATCTGCCGACGCTGCACTTCCGAGACGCGGTTGTGCGGGTGCAGGATGAAAATATCGACGTGCTCGCAATGCTTGCAGCCTTCGATCGCGGCCGAGCCGGTGTCGCCGGACGTTGCGCCGACGATCACTACGCGCTCGCCACGCTTTTGCAACACGTAGTCCAACAGGCGGCCGAGCAACTGCAGGGCGAAATCCTTGAACGCCAGGGTCGGACCGTGGAACAGCTCCATAACCCATTCGTTACCGTTTAGCTGGCGCAACGGTGCGATGGCATTGTGGGAAAAGACCCCATAGGTCTCTTCCAGAATCTTTTTGAAATCGGCGTCCGGAATGCTGCCGGCAACAAACGGGCGCATGACCCGGAAAGCCAGCTCGTGGTACGGCAGGCCGGCCCAGGAGGCAATCTCTTCCTGGGTGAAACGTGGCAGGTTCTCCGGCACATAAAGACCGCCATCCGTGGCCAGGCCGGCCAGCAGGACATCTTCGAAATTCAGGGCCGGTGCCTGGCCGCGGGTGCTGATATAGCGCATAGGGGCAAACCTTCGGTTTGAGCTTCAAGCCTCAAGCTGCAAGCTACAAGTGAAAAGCGGTTCGGCTTTTACTTGCAGCTTGCAGCTTATAGCTTGCCGCTAAATTAGTTCAAATGTTCGACGCGGATACGGACCACTGGGCCAACGACCCCCTGGAGCGCTTCCAATGCCGCAATCGCATCGTTGATGCGCTGCTCGACCACGCGATGGGTCAGCAGGATCATCGGCACCAGGCCATCATGTTCCTCGACTTCCTTCTGCATGATCGACTCGATGTTGATGCCGCGCTCCGAAAGAATGCTCGCCACCTGGGCCAATACGCCCGGATGGTCCTTGGCCTGGATACGCAAGTAGTAGGCACTTTCGCAAGCATCGATCGGAAGAATCGGATGGGCCGACAGCGAATCCGGCTGGAAGGCCAGGTGCGGCACTCGGTTCTCTGGATCCGAGGTCATCGCGCGAACCACATCCACCAGGTCGGCGATCACCGACGATGCAGTCGGCTCCATGCCCGCGCCAGCCCCGTAGAACAGCGTCGACCCGGAGGCATCACCATTGACCATCACTGCGTTCATCACACCGTTGACGTTGGCGATCAGGCGGTCGGCCGGGATCAGCGTCGGGTGTACGCGCAATTCGATGCCGCTGGCGGTGCTGCGCGCCACGCCCAGGTGTTTAATGCGGTAGCCCAAGGCTTCGGCATAGTTCACGTCAGCGGTGGTCAGCTTGGTGATGCCTTCGGTGTAGGCCTTGTCGAATTGCAGCGGTATACCAAAGGCGATGGAAGCCAGGATCGTCAGCTTGTGCGCCGCGTCGATGCCCTCCACGTCGAAGGTTGGATCCGCCTCGGCATAACCCAGGGCCTGGGCCTCGGTGAGGACGTCCTCGAAGGTGCGACCTTTCTCGCGCATCTCGGTGAGGATGAAGTTGCCGGTGCCGTTGATGATTCCCGCAAGCCAGTTGATACGGTTGGCCGACAGGCCTTCGCGAATCGCCTTGATCACTGGGATGCCACCCGCCACGGCGGCTTCGAACGCCACGATCACGCCTTTCTCTCGTGCCTTGGCGAAGATTTCATTACCGTGAACGGCGATAAGCGCCTTGTTCGCGGTGACCACATGCTTGCCATTCTCGATGGCCTTGAGTACCAGCTCTCGGGCAACGGTATAGCCGCCCATCAGCTCTATCACGATGTCGATCTCAGGGTTCGTGGCCACTTCGAAGACATCGGTGGTAATCGCAATACCGGTCGTCTGGAACTGAGGCTTTGGCGTGCGCATGGCAATTTGTGCCACTTCGATTCCACGCCCGGCACGACGAGCAATTTCCTCGGCGTTGCGCTGAAGTACGTTGAAGGTGCCGCCACCGACGGTACCTAACCCACAGATGCCTACTTTGACCGGATTCACTCTTGACTCCCCATGAAACGGCCGACGCAAGGTCGGCCGTGAAATACAGCCGCGCAGCAACGCGACTTTGTGTTTAACGGCCCGACGAACGTTTTCGCCGAGCCGTGATCTTCAAAAGCGGATCGACGCAGGTCATTTTGCGTCCAAAGCCAGTTTGGCGACTTGCGGCGCCGGCTGATAGCCCGGAATCACCTGGCCGTCCGCCAAAACGATGGCCGGCGTACCGTTGACGCCGATGGACTGGCCGAGGACGAACTGCTTGGAAACCGGATTCTCGCACTTGGCGGACTTGATCTCCTTGCCATCGACCATCTTGTCCATGGCCGCTTTTTTGTCCTTGGAACACCAGACCGCTTGCAACTGCTCGTCACCCGGCGAGCCCAGGCCCTGGCGCGGGAACGCTACATAACGCACTTCGATGCCGCGCTTGTTGAGCTCGGGCACTTCAGCGTGCAGCTTGTGGCAATAAGGACAGGTGGTGTCGGTGAACACGGTAATGTGCGACTTGGTTTCGCCGACTGCTGGATAGACCACGGTTTCGGCGACCGGGATGCCGTTGATCAACTTCGAAATGCCCTGGCGTTCGGTGATCTCGGTGAGATTGACCGGCTTGCCGTCCTTGAGCGTGAACAGGTTGCCCTGGACGATGTACTGGCCGTCGGCGCTGGCGTACAGCACGCGGCTGCCCTTGAGCTTGACTTCATAGAGCCCGGACATGGGACTGGCAGAGATGGCTTCGATCGGCACTTCGAGCTCGAGGTTGGCCAGGCTCTTGCGGATAGCCTGGTCAGCCGCGTCGTCGGCGATGGCAAAGGTGCTGGCCAACGCAATGGCGGCGGCGGTGAACATCTGGATCAAACGCATGAGGACTCCTGAGGCGAACAAATGGGACGGGAACCAACGACCCGCAGATTCGGGTTCCAGCCGCCCACCGTGCAAACCGGGAAAGCCTACCACATAAGGCTGGCGTGGCCGAATGCCGGTGATGCAAGGCAATGGCGAGCGCTTATCCGTGGGGTTCTTCTTCAGCCGCGGGGATGATGCTTGGCGTGCAGGTCCTGCAACCGCGCCCGAGCCACGTGGGTGTAGATCTGGGTGGTGGACAGGTCGCTATGCCCCAGCAACATCTGTACTACCCGCAGATCAGCGCCATGATTGAGCAGGTGCGTGGCGAAGGCATGGCGCAAGGTGTGGGGGGATAGCGATTTATTGATTCCCGCCACCTTGGCCTGGTGCTTGATGCGGTGCCAGAAAGTCTGGCGGGTCATCTGCTCGCCGCGCAGGCTCGGAAACAGCACATCGCTGGGACGCCCACCCAGCAGGTCATGACGCGCATCGCGCATGTAGCGCTCGACCCAGACGATCGCTTCCTCGCCCATGGGCACCAGGCGTTCCTTGCTGCCCTTGCCCATCACCCGCAGCACGCCCTGGCGCAGGTTCACTTGCTCAAGTGTCAGGCTGATCAGTTCGGTGACCCGCAAACCACAGGCGTACAGCACTTCCAGCATCGCTCGGTCGCGCTGGCCGATGGGGTCACTGAGGTCGGGGGCCGCCAGCAATGCTTCCACGTCCGCTTCCGACAGGGATTTTGGCAGCGGACGGCCCAGTTGCGGCATTTCCACGCGCAAGGTCGGGTCCACCGCAATCACTTTTTCCCTCAGCAAATAGCGATAGAAGCCACGCAACCCGGAAAGAAATCTGGCGGTAGAGCGGGGTTTATAGTTCTGCTCCAAACGCCACGCCAGATGGTCGAGGATCAATTCCCTTCCGGCGTTGATCAATTCCAGGTTCTGTTCCTGCAACCAGCCATTGAACAAGGCCAGGTCGCTGCGATAGGCGCCGCGGGTGTTATCGGAGAGCCCCTTCTCCAGCCACAGGGCGTCGAGGAACTGGTCTATCAGTGGATGGTCGATGGCTGGCATAAAGACTCATGAGCTAGCGAAGGCTGCGTCGCATAAAAACGACGAGTGAAGAGTGCTCAAAGCACAAATCGCAGGCAACAAAAAAGCAGCCCGCAGGCTGCTTTTTTTTGCATCGGAAGCTGGACTTAAGCCAGTTTTTCCTTGATGCGAGCTGCTTTACCCGACAGGTCACGCAGGTAGTACAGCTTGGCTTTACGCACGTCACCGCGACGCTTCACAGCCATGCTGTCGATTTGCGGGCTGTAGGTCTGGAAAGTACGCTCTACGCCAACACCGTTGGAGATTTTACGAACGGTGAATGCACTGTTTACGCCGCGGTTACGCTTGGCGATAACAACGCCTTCGAACGCTTGCAGACGCGAACGGTCGCCTTCCTTCACTTTCACCTGAACGACAATGGTGTCGCCTGGGGCAAAGGTAGGGATCTCTTTGGTCATCTGCTCTGCTTCGAGTGCAAGGATGATTTTGTTAGTCATGCTGTGCTCCTAAGGCAAGTCAACGGACTTACCATCGATACGTTGTTAACTATCGTCCCGCTCGCGGATGTATTCCTCGAGCAGCTTCTTCTCTTCTCCAGAAAGCGAGCGGCTTTCCAGAAGATCGGCGCGTCGTTCAGAGGTCCGACCAAGGGACTGCTGTAAACGCCAACGCCGGATGTGCGCGTGGTTGCCACTTAGCAACACGTCGGGAACACGCTGATCCGCATACACCTCCGGTCGGGTGTAGTGCGGGCAATCCAGCAGACCATCCGTAAAGGAATCTTCCTCGGCGGAATCCGCATGCCCTAAAGCTCCAGGCAGCAGTCGTGTAACCGCATCGATCAGGACCATCGCCGGCAGCTCGCCGCCAGACAGTACATAGTCGCCAATCGACCACTCTTCATCGACATGAGCTTCAATGAAACGCTCGTCAATGCCTTCATAACGGCCGGCAATCAGGATCAATGCATCCGAATTCGCCAGCTCGCGTACCGCCGACTGAGTCAGCTGACGGCCTTGGGGCGACAGGTAGATCACCTTCGCACCCTCCCCGGCTGCCATCCTGGCCTGAACCAGCGCATCTTCCAGGGGCTTGATCTTCATCACCATGCCCGGACCACCGCCAAACGGGCGATCGTCCACAGTGTGATGCCGATCCGTGGTGTAGTCTCGCGGATTCCAACAGGTGAGCTGCAACAGCTCCTGTTTCACCGCGCGGCTGGTTATGCCGTATTCGCTGATGGCGGAAAACATCTCGGGAAACAGCGTGATGACTTCAACGCGCAAATTAGCCACGTTTAGAAATCCGCATCCCATTCCACCTTCATCTCGCCTGCTTCAAGGTCGACTGCCAACACGCATTGCTCCGTATAGGGCAACAGGCGTTCGCGATCATCCAGGCTGCCGACGCAAGGCTTGACCACCATGACATCGTTCGAACCGGTCTCGAGCAGATGATCGATCTTCCCGAGCAATTGCCCGAGGTGGTCGATGACCTTCAGACCCACCAGCTGGTACCAGTAGTACTCGCCGTCGGTCAGTTCAGGGAACAGGTTGCGCGGCACGCAGATCTCATAACCGGCCAGAAGACGCGCTTCTTCACGATCATCGAGACCCTTGAGCTTCGCGACCAGGAACTTGTCGTTCCCGCGTCCGCTGACCAGCTCCACCTGTTTCACGCTACCTTCGCGCTTGAGCGTCCAGGTTTTGTACTCCAACAGGTTCTTGATCGGATCAGTAAAGGAATACACCTTCACTTCGCCGCGAACGCCATGTACAGAGTAGATCTTGCCGACAACGATCAAATCACCGGCATCTTTTGGCGTCGCGTTCATATTGCTCAGGCCGCGGCCTTAGCCGATTCCTTCAACAACTGAGCAACACGCTCAGAAGGCTGTGCACCAACGCTCAGCCAGTAGGCTACGCGCTCTTGGTTCACGGACAGACGAACTTCCTGACCACGGGCAACAGGGTTGAAGAAACCAACCTGTTCCTTGTGGGAACCGTCACGCGGGTTGCGGCTGTCGGTTACGGTCAGGTGGTAAAACGGGCGCTTTTTGGAGCCGCCAAGGGCAAGACGGATTGTTAGCATGTGAACATCGTTCCTGTAGTCGGTGCTGCAAATCTAAATGCACAGCGGGCATAGGTGCCCGAAAGGCCGCATATTCTAAGGAATATCCGGACTTTTGCAAATGACTTTTTCCGGCGCCTGGCGCGGTGCAATCAAGATTTGCCATAGAGCCGTCATGAAAAACGGCGGGTCAGCTCCCGCGTAGCGCGGGTTTGCTGGAAATCCCCGCTTCCGTGCGGGGCAACGCCGACATGACAGCCGGCGCAGATTCTTTACATTTTCGGCATGCCGCCGCCGGGCAACATACCGCCCATGCCGCGCATCATCTTGGCCATCCCGCCCTTGGCGGAGAATTTCTTCATCATCTTCTGCATCTGCTTGTGCTGCTTGATCAAGCGTCCGATGTCCTGCACCTGGGTACCGGACCCCATGGCGATACGACGCTTGCGCGAACCGCTGATCAGCTCAGGGTCGCGGCGCTCGGCCGGGGTCATGGAGTTGATGATGGCTTCCATCTGTTTGAACTGCTTTTCAGCCGCGCCCTGGGCATTGCCCATCTGCGCCAGGTTCACGCCGCCGATGTTCGGCAGTTTGTCCATGAGGCCGCCGAGGCCGCCCATGTTCTTCATTTGTTGCAGCTGGTCGCGGAAGTCTTCGAGGTCGAAGCCCTTGCCCTTCTTCAGCTTCTTGGCCAGTTTGTCGGCCTTGTCCTTGTCGAGGGTCTGTTCGGCCTGCTCGATCAGGCTGAGCACATCGCCCATGCCGAGGATGCGCGAAGCGATACGCTCGGGGTGGAACGGCTCGAGCGCTTCGCTCTTCTCGCCCATGCCGATGAACTTGATGGGCTTACCGGTGATGGCGCGTACCGACAGCGCGGCACCGCCACGGGCGTCGCCGTCGACCTTGGTCAGGATCACGCCGGTCAGCGGCAGTGCGTCACCGAACGCCTTGGCGGTGTTGGCCGCGTCCTGGCCGGTCATGGCATCGACCACGAAGAGCGTTTCCACGGGGTTGATCGCGGCATGCAGCGCCTTGATCTCACCCATCATCTCTTCATCGATGTGCAGGCGACCGGCGGTGTCGACGATGACCACGTCGATGAATTTGAGCTTCGCTTCCTTTATAGCCGCCTGGGCGATGTCCACCGGCTTCTGGCTCAGATCGGACGGAAAGAACGTCACGCCGATATCGCTGGCCAGGGTTTCCAGCTGCTTGATTGCCGCCGGACGGTAGATGTCCGCCGACACCACCATCACCGACTTCTTCTTGCGCTCCTTAAGGAAGCGCGCCAGCTTGCCGGCGGTGGTGGTCTTGCCCGCGCCTTGCAGACCGGCCATCAGCACCACCGCTGGCGGCACGGCGCTGAGGTTCAGGTCTTCGTTGGCGGCGCCCATCAGGCTTTCGAGCTCGGCCTGGACGATCTTCACGAACGCCTGGCCCGGGGTCAGACTGCGGGACACTTCGGTGCCGACGGCGCGTTCCTTCACCGAATTGACGAAGTCCTTCACCACCGGCAGGGCAACGTCGGCTTCGAGCAACGCCATGCGCACTTCGCGCAAGGTGTCTTTGATGTTGTCTTCGGTCAGTTTCGCTTTGCCGGTGACATGGCGCAGCGTCTGCGAGAGACGGTCGGTTAGGTTTTCAAACATGCGCGATCCTTTCAGGCCCAGATAAGACCGGGATAATGGCGGCCCAGACCGTGAAATATGTGCTCGGCGAGCCTGCGGCGTGGGCAGGTCGCGGATTATAGCGAAGAAGCGTGCGACGTACACCTCGCCGTCGGTTGCGGCGGTCTTTCGTGCGGTAGGGGTTCTATGCCAAACTCAGCGCCTTTCGGGCCTGCCTAACAGGATTTATGCTCCCCTTGTCACCCAGCTTGCTTGCAACCCTCGCCGCCGCTTGTCTTTATGCCGCTGCGACCTTCTATCAGGGCACCCGTCTGGCCTCCGGCGCCAAGGCGAACAAGCGCCTGCTGGTCACGCTCGGCGTGCTGGCGGTGCTCGGCCATGCGGTCAGCCTGCTCACCCACTTGATGACGCCGATCGGCCTGGGCCTGGACTTCTTCAACGCCGCCAGCCTGATCGCCATGGCCGTGATCGCGCTGACGCTGCTGGCCTGCTCGCGCATCCCCGTGGAAAACCTGCTGGTGCTGCTGTTCCCCCTCGGGCTGGCCACGGTGCTGCTGGCGCAATTCGCGCCCTCGGGCACCGTGCAGATCATCGACGAGGAACCGGGCATCCTGGCGCATATCCTGTTGTCGATCCTCGCCTACGGCCTGTTCACCATCGCGGTGTTCCAGGCACTGCTCCTGCTGTTGCAGGACCACCAGCTCAAGCACAAGCACCCCTCCGGTCTGATCCGCAATTTCCCGCCCCTGCAAACCATGGAAAGCCTGCTGTTCGGCTTCCTCTGGGCCGGCTGGACCCTGCTCTCGCTGTCGTTGATCTCCGGCTGGCTGTTCGTCGAGAACCTGTTCGCCCAGCATCTGGTGCACAAGACTCTGCTGGCGTGCCTGGCGTGGGTCGTTTTCAGCGTGCTGCTGTGGGGTCGCAACCGCCTCGGCTGGCGTGGCCACAAAGCCATTCGTTGGACCCTGGCGGGATTCTGCCTGCTGATGCTGGCCTACTTCGGCAGCAAGCTGGTCCGCGAATACATCCTGCATGTCTGACGGACGACGCTGATGGATAGGCTGCCCTTGGGGCCATTGTTTGCGGTAATGGTCGTGCTGATCCTGTGGTCAGCCCTGTTCACGGCCATCGAAGCCGCCCAACAGTATCTGCTCGCCCAACGCAGGGCCTCGCGCTCCGGCGACAAGCCATTGGCGAAGCTCAGCTTTCCCTTGGCCAGCCTGATCCTGTGCAACACCCTCTGTCGCGCCCTCGCCGTGGTCATCGGCACGTGGCTGGCTATTTTCACCTGGCTGGAAAACGGTCCCTGGCTGGCCTGGCTCGGCACCAGCGTGGCCCTGCTGGTTTTCGCCGACTACCTGCCACGCACGCTCGCCACCCGTCATCCCGATGCGGTGCTGGCCCTGGGCAACGGTTTGCTGGGCGTTCCGTTGAAAATCGTTTATCCGGTGGCCTGGCTGCTCAATGGCCTCAGCCAGTTGCTGCTGCGCCCTTTTGCCCGCAAGGCTGGCGCGGTCCAGCAAAGCGACGACGAGCCCCCCGCGACGCCGCGTGCCGAGGAACAGGAACAGACCAGCGGTCGGGTGCATCCGGTTTCCGGTATCCACGCGCTGGACAACATCACCGTCAACGACATCCTCGTCCCTCGCAGCGAGGTGGACGGGATCAATCTCGACGACCCCATCGGCGACATCATCGAGCAGTTGCGCCTGAATCGGCGAACCCGCCTGCCCGTGTTCCACAGCGATATCAACCAGGTCGAAGCAGTCCTCAATACCCGCCAGGTTCGCCATCTACTGGCGGATGCGAGCCTGACCAAGGAAGCACTGCTGGCAGCCTGCCACGAACCGTATTTCGTTCCCGAGAGCACCCCCCTGCAGCTGCAGTTGCTCAACTTCCACAAGCAGCAACGCCGCTTGGGCATGGTGGTGGACGAATATGGCGAAGTCATGGGCATCGTGACCCTGGAGGACATCCTGGAGGAGATTGTCGGCGAGTTCGAAAGCGAGCACAGCCTCGACAATCCCCACGTTCATCCCCAACCCGACGGCCGCTTGATGATCGATGGCGCCGCGTCGATCCGCGAGCTGAACAAGACCCTCGGTTGGCATTTGCCCTGCGACGGCCCCAAGACGCTCAATGGCTTGGTGACCGAAGCACTGGAAACCATCCCGGAAAGCCCGGTGTGCCTGAAGATCGGCCGCTACCGCCTGGAAATCATCGAGACCGTCGACAACCGCGTCAGCCAGGTGCTGGTGTGGCATAACAGTTCGGTGCCGGTAGTTCTCTAATCACCGCACCGTGGCGAGGGAGCTTGCTCCCTCGCTACAAAAGCTCAGCGCATGTTCCAAATTGTGTGCGGGCTCACTTGTTGATTCGTTAGCCTCCTTCCTATACTCAACCCGCTTACCCAGCCCCGCCCGAACCTCGTGCCTACCCTGCACCCAGACGGTTCCGGGCCGTTCACCGGTTCTATTCGCTTCAGCCCTGCGACTGTTCCTACCCGAAACAGCGACAGCGCCCACCCCACATCCCTGGGTGTTTGACCATAATAATTCGCTCCAACGGAGCATATGACTGTCAGGGACAACCGCATGACAACCACTACCTGCAACGAAGCAGTGCCTGTCGAGCCGACCAACTCCGCCACCCGCGTGGCGACCGCGAGCTTCATCGGCACCGCCATCGAGTTCTACGATTTCTACGTCTATGCCACCGCCGCGGCCCTGGTGATCGGACCGGTATTCTTTCCGCAGACCTCAGGCACGGCACAGATGCTGTCGTCCTTTCTGACCTTCGGTATCGCGTTTCTCGCCCGCCCCCTGGGCTCGGCGTTGTTCGGTCACTTCGGCGACCGCATCGGGCGCAAGTCGACACTCGTGGCCTCGCTGCTGCTGATGGGCGTGTGTACCACGCTCATCGGCGTGCTGCCTGGCTACGCCAGCATTGGCGCCTGGGCCCCGATTCTCTTGTGCCTTTTGCGTTTCGGCCAAGGGTTGGGGCTTGGCGGCGAATGGGGCGGCGCGGCCTTGCTGGCCACCGAGAACGCCCCAAAAGGCAAGCGCGCCTGGTTCGGCATGTTCCCGCAACTGGGCCCCTCTATCGGTTTCCTGGCGGCCAACGGATTGTTTCTTACCCTTGCCATGACCCTGGATGACGAGCAGTTCCGCTCATGGGGCTGGCGGATTCCGTTCTTGCTCAGCGCCGTATTGGTGATCGTCGGCCTCTATGTACGTCTCAAGCTCCACGAGACGCCGGTGTTCGCCAACGCCATGGCCCGCCAGGAACGGGTGAAAATCCCGCTGGTGGAGTTGTTCAGCCAGTACTGGGCGCCGACACTGCTTGGCGCGGCCGCGATGGTGGTGTGTTACGCCCTGTTCTACATCTCCACGGTATTTTCCTTGAGCTATGGCGTCGCGACCCTGGGCTATAGCCGCGAGACCTTCCTCGGCCTGCTGTGCTTTGCAGTGTTGTTCATGGCCGCCGCCACGCCGCTGTCGGCCTGGGCAAGCGACCGGTTTGGCCGCAAGCCGGTGCTCATCACCGGCGGCCTGCTGGCGGTGGCCTCGGGCTTCCTCATGGAGCCCCTACTGACTCAAGGCTCCACGGGAAGCGTGGCGCTGTTCCTGTGCATCGAGCTGTTCCTGATGGGGGTGACCTTCGCGCCCATGGGCGCGTTGCTGCCGGAGCTGTTTCCTACGCATGTGCGCTACACCGGCGCGTCGGCGGCCTACAACCTGGGTGGCATTGTCGGCGCTTCTGCGGCACCGTTCTTCGCGCAGAAGCTGGTGGCGATGGGCGGCCTGAGCTACGTCGGCGGTTACGTATCCGCTGCCGCGGTGCTCAGCGTGATCGCGGTGCTGTGCCTGAAGGAAACACGCCACAACGACCTGAACCGCGTAGGCTGAAACGCGTGGCGAGGGGGGCACCCCCTCGCCACGCCAACCTGTCGCCCACCTGAATACCCATCAATGAAATAACCGCTGACAATTGCCCGCCATTGAAACAACCCCCTGCCCGCCCCATCTAAGGTCCATACCCCATTGCGCAGGTGCCCCATGAGCGACCAGCACTCTACTGAAGCGAATAACGAATACACAGAATCCGAGCACATCGAACACACCGTTTCCGGCACCGGCCTGGCCCTGCCCGGCCAGAGCCTGCCGGACAAGGTCTACATCATTCCTATCCACAACCGCCCGTTCTTCCCGGCCCAGGTGCTGCCGGTCATCGTCAACGAAGAGCCGTGGGCCGAAACCCTGGAACTGGTGGCCAAGTCCGAACATCATTCCCTGGCGCTGTTCTTCATGGACTCACCCCAGGAAGACCCGCGCCATTTCGACACTTCGAAGCTGCCGCTCTACGGCACGCTGGTAAAGGTCCACCACGCCAGCCGTGAAGCCGGCAAATTGCAGTTCGTTGCCCAGGGCCTGACCCGCGTGCGCATCCGCACCTGGCTCAAGCACCACCGCCCACCGTACCTGGTGGAAGTCGAATACCCGCACCAGCCGAGCGAGCCGACCGACGAGGTCAAGGCCTATGGCATGGCGCTGATCAACGCGATCAAGGAGCTGCTGCCGCTCAACCCGCTGTATAGCGAAGAGCTGAAAAACTACCTCAACCGCTTCAGCCCCAACGACCCGTCACCGCTGACCGATTTCGCCGCCGCGCTCACCTCCGCCACCGGCAGCGAATTGCAGGAAGTACTCGATTGCGTGCCGATGCTCAAGCGCATGGAAAAAGTCCTGCCGATGCTGCGCAAGGAGGTCGAGGTCGCGCGGCTGCAGAAAGAAATTTCCGCCGAGGTCAACAGCAAGATCGGCGAACATCAGCGCCAGTTCTTCCTCAAGGAACAACTCAAGGTCATCCAGCAGGAGCTGGGGCTGACCAAGGACGACCGCAGCGCAGACCTGGAACAGTTCGAACAGCGCCTTGAAGGCAAGGTATTGCCGGCCCAGGCCGAGAAGCGCATCGAAGAGGAAATGAACAAACTCTCCATCCTGGAAACCGGCTCGCCGGAGTACGCCGTCACACGCAATTACCTGGACTGGGCAACATCAGTGCCTTGGGGCGTGTATGGCCAGGACAAGCTCGATCTCAAGCATGCGCGCAAGATTCTCGACCAGCACCACGCCGGGCTGGGCGACATCAAGGAGCGCATCCTGGAATTCCTCGCCGTGGGCGCCTACAAGGGTGAGATCAGCGGTTCCATTGTGTTGCTGGTGGGCCCGCCCGGCGTGGGCAAGACCAGCGTCGGTAAATCCATTGCCGAATCCCTCGGGCGGCCGTTCTATCGCTTCAGCGTCGGCGGCATGCGCGACGAAGCCGAAATCAAGGGTCACCGGCGCACCTACATCGGGGCCCAGCCGGGCAAGCTGGTGCAGGCGCTCAAGGACGTCGAAGTGATGAACCCGGTGATCATGCTCGACGAAATCGACAAGATGGGCCAGAGCTACCAGGGCGACCCAGCATCCGCGCTGCTGGAAACCCTCGACCCCGAGCAGAATGTCGAATTCCTCGATCATTACCTGGACATGCGCCTGGACCTGTCGAAAGTGCTCTTTGTGTGCACCGCCAACACCCTCGACTCGATCCCCGGCCCGCTGCTGGACCGCATGGAAGTCATTCGCCTGTCGGGCTACATCACCGAAGAGAAGGTTGCCATCGCCAAGCGTCACTTGTGGCCCAAGCAACTGGCCAAGGCCGGCGTGTCCAAGGGCAGCCTGAGCATCAACGATAGCGCCCTGAAGGCCCTGATCGACGGCTACGCCCGTGAAGCCGGGGTACGCCAGTTGGAGAAACAACTGGGCAAACTGGTGCGCAAGGCCGTGATGAAACTGATCGAAGATCCAAAAGCCGTGATCAAGCTCGGGCCCAAGGATCTCGAAGCCTCCCTGGGCAAACCGGTATTTCGCAACGAGCAGGTGCTGTCTGGCGTCGGGGTCATCACCGGCCTGGCCTGGACCAGCATGGGCGGCGCCACGTTGCCGATCGAGGCAACGCGGATCCACACTCTCAATCGCGGCTTCAAGCTCACCGGGCAACTGGGCGAGGTGATGAAGGAGTCTGCGGAGATAGCCCACAGCTACGTCAGCTCCCACCTGAAGCAATTCGGTGGCGATCCGAAGTTCTTTGACGAGGCCTTCGTGCACCTGCACGTACCGGAAGGCGCCACGCCCAAGGACGGCCCGAGTGCCGGCGTGACCATGGCCAGCGCCTTGCTGTCCCTTGCGCGCAACCAGCCGGCGAAGAAAGGCGTGGCCATGACTGGCGAATTGACACTTACCGGCCACGTCCTGCCGATTGGCGGCGTACGCGAAAAGGTCATCGCGGCGCGCCGGCAGAAAATCAATGAGTTGATCCTGCCGGAAGCCAACCGTGGCAACTTCGAGGAGCTGCCGGACTACCTGAAGGAAGGCGTCACGGTGCACTTTGCCAAGCGGTTTGCGGACGTGGTGAAGGTGTTGTTCTGATCGTTCTGCAGTGACTGCATCGGCCTCATCGCGAGCAGGCCCGCTCCCCCGGGGATTTGTGGTGTTCACGGTATGTGATTCGCAACGAACCCTTGTAGGAGCGAGCCTGCTCGCGAAGGCGTCATCTGCACCAGCACATGTCCAGCTGACACACCCAGTAGCATCTTCGGTTATGCTCGCCGTTCGTCGTGAATGCCGGAGCCCTTATGTCCCTCACCCGCCTGCTTGTCCCCGTCAGCCTCGCCTTGCTGAGCGCCTGCGCCACACTGCCGAAACACAATGTGACGGTGGAAAAACAGAGCCAATGCCCGGTGCAGCTCAAAAGCGGGCAGAACCTGATCCTGAGTTTGCCGAGCAATCCCACCACCGGCTATCGCTGGAGCATCCAGGATTCGGCCGGCGGTGTTCTCAAAGGCCTCGGCCCCGAGGTTTACCGTAACCCGGAAGACGCCGGCATCGTCGGCGCCGCCGGTGTCTCGACTTGGCGCTTCCAGGCGTTCGACGCTGGCACCGGGCGCTTGCGTCTGACTTATCAACAGCCATGGGCACCCGAAGTGCCACCCGTGGAAACGTTTGACTGCGCTATTTCGGTGAA
The DNA here is from genome assembly GCF_054130985.1 of Pseudomonas sp. R4-84. Taxonomy (NCBI): domain Bacteria; kingdom Pseudomonadati; phylum Pseudomonadota; class Gammaproteobacteria; order Pseudomonadales; family Pseudomonadaceae; genus Pseudomonas; species Pseudomonas sp. R4-84. The sequence continues at coordinate 1,098,425 of NZ_CP096390.1, read as the reverse complement.
ATGACTGTGGGTTGGCTGATCCTCGCGCTGATGGGTGCGGCCACCTTTCTATATGGCCTGAGCGTGCATGCCACGTTGCTGTGCCTGCTGGTCAAGCCAATGCCGGTGCTGGCCCTGCTGGGCTGGCTGCACGACGCGCCGCCGGGCGAATACCGACGCTGGATAAGCCTGGGCCTGATATTTTCAGTGGTGGGCGACGTATTGCTGGCCTGGCCAGGAGATTTGTTTGTATTGGGGCTCGGCGCTTTTTTGTTGGCGCACCTGGCCTATTTGAAAGCCTACCTCAGTGACTGCCGCCGCCCGGCGCTCATGCCGTTGACGATTGCCTTGTTCATTGGCGCCTTGCTGTTGGGAATATTGGTGTCGAACGGCCTCGGGCCGCTGCTGGTGCCGGTGGTCGTCTATGGCTTGGTCATCAGCGCTATGCTCTGGAGGGCCCTGGCGCGCTTGGGGACCGAGGTGCCGAAACGCTCGGCCCTGCTCGCAGCCGTTGGAGCGCTGGGGTTTGTCTTTTCCGACAGCCTGATCGGGATCAACCGGTTCGTGGCGCCGTTCCATGCCGCGCCCTACCTGATCATCATCAGTTACTGGCTGGGACAGTGGGGCATCACCGCATCGGCGTTCCCCCGAAAGCCGCACTAAAGCAGCATTTTTCTGGTTAAAATGCCGGCCTTTTCAACACCCCAGCCGCTGGAACCGCCGTGAGCAAAGAGCCCGATCGCCTATTCGCCCAACCCTTGGCCCAGGTGCCCGACTTCGCCTTCAATGAAGACGTGGTGCGGGTGTTCCCGGACATGATCAAGCGGTCAGTGCCAGGCTACCCGACCATTGTCGAGAACCTCGGTGTGCTCGCGGCGCAATTTGCCCAGCCCAACAGCGTGCTTTATGACCTGGGCTCCTCCCTCGGAGCCGTGACCCAGGCATTGCGCCGCCACGTGCGCACCGAGGGTTGCCGGGTGATTGCGGTGGATAACTCTTCGGCCATGGTCGAGCGCTGCCGCGAATACCTCAACGGCCAGGACTCGATGTTCCAAGAGCTGCTGCCGGTGGAAGTGATCGAAGGTGACATCCTGGCCCTGACGTTTCAACCGGCCTCGGTGGTGGCGTTGAACTTCACCCTGCAATTCATCGCGCCGGACCAGCGCACCGCGCTATTGGGCCGCATTCGCCAATCGTTGCTACCCGGCGGCGCCCTGATCCTTTCGGAGAAGCTGCGCTTCAACGATGCCGAGGAACACGCGTTGCTCACCGACCTGCATGTGGCGTTCAAGCGCGCCAACGGCTACAGCGAACTGGAAATCGCTCAGAAACGCAGCGCCATCGAAAACGTCATGAAGCCCGACAGCCTCGAAGAGCACCGCGAGCGCCTGCTGGCCGCCGGGTTCTCGAAAGTCGTGCCGTGGTTCCAGTGTCTTAACTTTGCCTCGTTGATTGCCCTGCCATGATCGATCTGTCCCCCCTCGCCCGCCATCTGGCCGGCACGCCCCTGGCCGATTGGGCCGCGACGTTGCAAACGCAGCTCGACGTCAAGATGGAAAAGGGCCACGGCGACCTGGAGCGTTGGCAAAGCGCCCTCGATGCGCTGCCGCTCTTGCAGCCCACCACGGTGGATTTGCTGAATGGGCTGACGCTGGACGCCGATTGCTCCGACGAAACCCGCGCCCAAATGCGTACCGCGTTGATGGGCCTTTCGCCTTGGCGCAAGGGTCCGTTCGATCTGTTTGGCGTGCATGTGGATACCGAATGGCGCTCGGATTGGAAATGGTCGCGCGTCGCCCCGCATCTGGATCTCAAGGGCAAGCGGATCCTCGACGTTGGTTGCGGCAACGGATACTACATGTGGCGCATGCTGGGCGCCGGAGCCGACATGGTGATCGGCGTCGACCCGAACTGGCTGTTCTTCTGCCAATTCCAGGCGGTACAGCGCTACCTGTCCCAGCCCAATGCCTGGCACCTGCCGTTTCCCTTCGAGGCCCTGCCGCCAGAGCTCGAAGGCTTCGATACGGTGTTTTCCATGGGCGTGTTCTACCACCGCCGCTCGCCAATCGAGCATCTACTTGCTTTGAAGGATTGCCTGGTCAAGGGCGGCGAACTGGTGCTGGAAACCCTGGTGATCGAGGGCGACGAGCATCAAGTGCTGGTGCCCGAAGATCGCTACGCGCAGATGCGCAACGTGTGGTTCCTGCCATCGGTTCCGGCCTTGGAGCGCTGGCTGCGTCGCGCCGGGTTCAGCGACGTGCGCTGCGTGGACGTGAGCCTGACGACCGTGGAGGAACAGCGTGGCACCGAATGGATGAAGTATCAGTCGCTCAGTGATTTCCTCGATCCGGCGGACCACAGCAAGACCATCGAAGGACTGCCGGCGCCGATGCGGGCGGTGATTGTGGCGCGCAAATAAATCGCCCGAGCCCCCTGTGGGAGAGCAACCTACTCACCTAAGGGCTACCAATCATTGTGGCGAGGGAGCTTGCTCCCGCTCGGCTGCGCAGCAGTCGTAGAAGCTGCCAACCGTTTTTCCTGATGCACTGTGTTGAACGGTTTGGGGCTGCTGCGCAGCCCAGCGGGAGCAAGCTCCCTCGCCACAAGGGTATGTGTTCAACCTTGCGATTTGGCTCTTCGTGTCTTGAAGAACTCACTCAGCACCGTGCTGCACTCCTCAGCCAGCACCCCGCCCTCGAACAGTACCCGATGGTTCAAGAACCCCTGGCTGAAAAACTGCCCCTGACTCTGCACGATTCCGGCCTTGGGCTCCAATGCGCCGTAGACGACCCGGGCGATGCGTGAATGCACGATCAGCCCGGCGCACATGCTGCACGGCTCCAACGTGACATAAAGGGTGCTACCCGGCAGGCGATAGTTGCTCACCGCCTGGGCGGCGGCACGGATGGCGACCATTTCGGCATGGGCGCTGGGGTCGTGGCCGCTGATCGGGCAGTTGAAACCACGCCCAATGATTTCACCGTCCTGCACCAGCACCGCACCCACCGGCACTTCGCCCAGGGCGGCGCCTTGTGCCGCGAGGGCTAGGGCTTCGCGCATGAAATCCTGGTCACGGCTACGATCAATGATCTTGGCGGGACGAATCTGGCGCATCACGCCACCTCGATGGCGGCCATCAGGCCGGTTTCCATGTGGTCGATCACATGGCAGTGGAACATCCATACGCCCGGATTATCCGCCACCAACGCCACCTGCGCCCGCTCGTTCTTGCCCAGCAGGTAGGTGTCGGTGAAGTACGGGATGACCTTGTGCCGGTTCGACGCGATCACTTTGAAGCTCATGCCGTGCAGATGGATCGGATGTTGGTACTGAGTCATGTTCTTCAATTCAAAAATGTAACTCTGGCCTTTTTTCAGCGTGGCGATCGGCCGGTCGGAACAGGTCTTGTCAGTGATGTCCCAGGCCTTGCCGTTGATCTGCCACAGGCTCGGCGGCTTGCCATTGTCGACATTGACCGACACCGAACCGACCCATTCGAAATTGAAGTTGAGCTTCTCGGCATTGGCCAGGTCCGGCTCAGCCACCGGGTTGGGCGGCAATGCCGGCGGCCATGGGGTCGGCGCCTCATTGTTTGGCACCGAACGCAGGGTCCCCAAGCGCACCGGGCCATTGCGCAGCGACAATTCTTCACCGGCCGGCGGGGCCTTGATCGCCAGGCAAATGCGCATGCCTGGCCCCAGCCAGTATTCCTTGCCCAACGGGCGCGGCTCGATGGGGTTGCCATCCAACGCATAGATCTGCGCCTCTACGCCTGGAATGTTGATGCGATAGGTAAGCGTGTTGTCGAGGTTGAGCAAACGCACCCGGGTAATCTGCCCTGCCGGCAGATCGATTACCGCCTGCGGCACGCCGTTGATGGTCGACAACCGTCCAGCCGTACCACCACGCGCAGCCTCGCGGGGAATGCTGAATTCGACGAACTGGCCCTGCTCGTCCACGTGCCAGTTCTTGAGGCTCAGGGTCTGTTCGTATTTGAAACCGGTGGGCTCGCGCTCTTCGACGATCAGCGGCCCCACCAGCCCGCGCCCGAGTTCTTCACTGCTATTGACGTGGGGGTGGTACCAATAGCTGCCGGCGTCCGGCACGCGGAATTTGTAGTCGAAGTACTCACCCGGCAGCACCGGCAGTTGCGAGACATAAGGTACGCCGTCCATCTCCAGCGGCAAACGGATACCGTGCCAGTGAATGGTCGTCGCGACCGGCAAATGGTTGATAAAGCGAACCCGCAACCACTCGCCCTGACGCACCCGCAACTCCGTCCCCGGTGCCGAGGGGCCAAACGCCCAGGCCTGGGTCTTGTGCCCGGCCACCAGCTCCACGTCCAAAGGCGCCGCGATCAGCTCGTAGTCGTGACCGGCCTCGGCATCGGCCATTTTCCCCAGCCAGTACCGCGACGCGCCTCCCGCCCCCACACCAACGACAACAAGACCGGCCAGGCCACCGAGTATTTGGCGACGGGTGAAAGACATGAACGCAACTACCTCTGGATCTGCGACGGACCGGCGGGCCGCAAAAGGCGAATACGATACACCTGCAATTGAGAAATATTAAGTGAAGGATTGTCGCTGTACCGTACCGAGCCTCTAATCGAGCTCGTTCAGCCAGGTAATCGTCCATATTGACGCAGGCCCAAGCAAAGCCCCCCAAACGCAGTCACTCCACCAGAGCTTCCAACTCTTTAACCATGCCAGGTAACCGTCGGCCCTCTTTCGCAACGTTGACCTGCAAGGCCACCCGGGCCACATCCAGCACGCTCTCGGCAAGCGAATAGCTGCCCTTGGCCTGGAGCCAGCTCAGAACATCCGCCAAATGCCAAATGGATGTACTCCCCTCATGCACGGGTGTCGGGAAGCTGCCTGGATGAGCCAACATCAATTTGCGCATGTTCTGCCGAGATACGCCTACGATCTCCGCTACGTCGGTCAGCCCGACCCAATCAGGCGCAACCTCGATCAATTTAGCCGACGGCACCGCGCGCTGGACATCGGCCAGAGCGCTAAGCACGGCCTTGAGCGCATCAGGCGCTTCGCGAGTGAACTCAAGCGCCAGTCGTCCCGGTTGCCCGATACCGACCAAGGCATCGTCGCAGCCCGCTTCGCCCAGCCGCTCCACCAGTTCATCCATGGCACAGCCATCGTCAGCAAGCTGATATTTCAAGGTAAAAATATATTCCATTGTTCTATTCCTCAGCATCGTCATCAGCCTCGCGCCGATTGCGATGCGCAGTGCAATTGTCCACGACGCGTCGCAATGCTCGCGCATGGTTGCCAGGACTCTTCGGCGTGCTCCATATCGAGGTGATGCAGAACTCGCCGCAACGGCACTCCACTTCTTTGTACGGGCAATAAACCCGCCCCCAGGCGTGACTGCCGCCAACGTCTACGCGCCACCCTTGCCCTTCGGCATACCTCAGCGTTTCTTCGATTTCTTTCTTCGGGTGCGTTGGACGAATCATCCGTGATCTCCAGTATTCGCATGATTAGCCAGGTTGTCAAATGACAACCTGACTCTTTCTTTCAAACGACGCTCTGCCCAGCGGGATCACGTTTGCCCGGCCGGAGCATGGACACAGGGGGCACGAGGCGCATTACTTGGCACGCGACAGCGTTTCGCGAGGCGTGCCGGCGAAATTCCCGCGGGGCTTCGCCGTCCGATGATAAGCATTTCTCGGTGCCCGTTGAGGCAAGGAATCGTAGCGAAAGGTGACCGAACCGCCAGGCGACATTCCCTAACAGGGAGCGAAGGACAAACGTGGGCAAGCCAGGGACAACGATAGGAAATTTGGCATGGATGGGCACAAACAGCTTGGAATCGCCTCTACCCCTGTGGCGAGGGAGCTTGCTCCCTCGCCACAGTTTTGTGTTTGGCGGACAATGACGCGAGCCTTTCAAGTCTCATCACGTCAGTGACAAAGTGCTGATCCCGCAATAGAGGGATCTGGAAGCCGACCGCGTGCTGGCGCGGACCGACTAAGGAGGTGCCGACCCCCAACACGCCAAAAGCCCGCAATTAAGCGGGCTCAGGGTGTTCCTTGCTAGAGGCTACCGGTCAGCGCCGGCGCCCCCATCACTCCCACTCAATCGTCGCCGGCGGCTTGCTCGACACGTCATACGTCACGCGAGAGATGCCTTCGATTTCATTGATGATCCGCCCGGAAACGGTTTCCAGCAGCTCGTACGGCAGGTGTGCCCAGCGAGCGGTCATGAAGTCGATGGTTTCCACGGCGCGCAGGGCCACGACCCAGGCGTAGCGACGGCCATCGCCGACCACGCCGACCGATTTCACCGGTTGGAACACCACGAATGCCTGGCTGACCTTGTGGTACCAGTCGGCCTTGCGCAGTTCTTCGATGAAGATGTGGTCGGCGCGACGCAGCAGGTCGGCATATTCCTTCTTCACTTCGCCGAGGATCCGCACGCCCAGGCCTGGGCCCGGGAATGGGTGGCGGTAGACCATGTCATACGGCAAGCCCAGCTCCAGGCCGAGGCGACGCACTTCGTCCTTGAACAGTTCGCGCAGCGGCTCGACCAGCTTCAGGTTCATCTCTTCCGGCAAGCCACCAACGTTGTGGTGGGACTTGATCACGTGGGCCTTGCCGCTCTTGGCGCCGGCCGACTCGATCACGTCAGGGTAGATGGTGCCCTGGGCGAGGTACTTGATGTTGTCCAGCTTGCAGGATTCGGCATCGAACACGTCGATGAAGGTACGACCGATGATCTTGCGTTTCTTCTCCGGGTCGGACTCGCCGGCCAGGTTGTTCAAGAACTGCTCTTCGGCATTGGCGCGAATCACCTTGACGCCCATGTTCTCGGCGAACATGGCCATCACTTGCTCGCCTTCGTGCAGGCGCAGCAGGCCGTTGTCGACGAAGACGCACGTCAGCTGGTCGCCGATGGCCTTGTGCAGCAGTGCGGCAACCACCGAGGAATCAACGCCGCCAGACAAGCCCAGCAATACGTTATCGGTGCCGACCTGGGCGCGGACCTGGGCGATGGCGTCTTCAGCGATCTTCGACGGAGTCCACAAGGCTTCGCATTCGCAGATGTCGAGGATGAAGCGCGACAGAATGCGGCCGCCCTGCTTGGTGTGGGTCACTTCCGGGTGGAACTGCACGCCGTAGTAGCGACGCTCGTCGCTGAACATGCCAGCGATCGGGCAGCTCGGGGTGCTGGCCAGGATGTGGAAGTCTTCAGGCATCTTGGTGACTTTGTCACCATGGCTCATCCACACGTCGAGGCCGAACAGGCCGTCGGCGTCGATATGATCCTCGATGCCGTCCAGCAGGCGGCTCTTGCCGACCACGTCGACGCGAGCGTAACCGAACTCACGCAGGTCGGAACCCTCGACCTTGCCGCCCAGCTGTTCAGCCATGGTCTGCATGCCGTAGCAGATGCCGAACACCGGTACCCCCAGGTCGAACACCGCTTGCGGGCAACGCGGGCTGTTGGCTTCGTGCACGGACTCGGGGCCGCCGGCGAGGATGACGCCTTTCGGAGCGAATTCGCGAATCGCTTCGTCATCCATGTCGAACGGATGCAGTTCGCAGTACACGCCGATCTCACGCACGCGGCGGGCGATCAGCTGGGTGTACTGGGAACCGAAGTCGAGGATCAGGATGCGGTGAGCGTGAATGTCGAGGGCCATGACTCATTCTCATGTAGTGAATCAGAAACAACTCGGGGCTGAATGAACAGCCCCGGTGATTAACGTTTTGCTGGAAGCCTTAACCTACGCGGTAGTTCGGCGCTTCCTTGGTGATCTGCACGTCGTGTACATGGGACTCGGCCATGCCGGCGCCAGTGATGCGCACGAATTCCGGCTTGGTGCGCATCTCTTCGATGTCAGCGCTGCCGGTGTAGCCCATCGAGGAACGCAGGCCGCCCATCAGTTGATGGATGATGGCGCTCAGGGTGCCCTTATACGGCACGCGACCTTCGATGCCTTCCGGCACGAGCTTCTCGGCACCTGCGGAGGAGTCCTGGAAGTAACGGTCGGACGAACCCTGGGCCTGGGACATGGCGCCCAGCGAACCCATGCCGCGATAAGCCTTGTAGCTACGACCCTGGAACAGTTCGATCTCGCCCGGCGCTTCTTCGGTACCGGCGAACATCGAACCCATCATCACGCAGTAGGCACCGGCGACGATGGCCTTGGATAGGTCACCGGAGAAACGGATACCGCCGTCGGCGATCAACGGCACGCCGGTGCCTTCAAGGGCAGCGGCGACGTTGGCGATGGCACTGATCTGCGGCACGCCGACACCGGCGACGATACGGGTAGTACAGATCGAGCCTGGGCCGATACCGACCTTGACCGCGTCGGCGCCCGCTTCGGCCAGGGCCTTGGCGGCAGCGCCGGTGGCGATGTTGCCGCCGATCACCTGTACGTCGGGGAAGTTCTGCTTGACCCAGCGCACGCGGTCGATCACGCCTTTGGAGTGACCGTGGGCGGTGTCGACCACCACCACGTCAACGCCAGCGTTGACCAGGGCGGCGACGCGGTCACCAGTGTCCTTGCCGGTGCCGACAGCGGCGCCGACGCGCAGACGACCCTGGTCGTCCTTGCTGGCCAGCGGGTAGGCCTTGGCTTTTTCGATGTCGTTGACGGTCATCATGCCCTTGAGGGCGAATTTGTCATCGACGATCAGCACGCGCTCGATGCGGTGCTTGTGCAGCAATTCGCGGACGTCGTCCTTGCTGGTGCCTTCCTTGACCGTGACCAGGCGCTCTTTAGGCGTCATCACCTGGCGAACAGAGGCGTCCAGGCGGCTTTCGAAGCGCACGTCACGGGAAGTAACGATGCCGACGAGGTCGCCATCGTGCAGCACCGGAACACCGGAGATGTTGTGCATGCGGGTCAGTTCGAACAGATCCCGGACCGTGGCGTCAGCCTCGATGGTGATCGGATCCTTGACCACGCCAGCCTCGAACCGCTTGACCTTGCGCACTTCGGCGGCCTGTTGTTCGATGGTCATGTTCTTGTGGATGATACCGATACCGCCTTCCTGGGCCATGGCAATGGCCAGACGGGCTTCGGTCACGGTGTCCATGGCGGCGGAAACCAGGGGGATATTCAGTTCGATGCCACGGGTGAGACGGGTTTTGAGACTGACTTCGTTAGGCAGCACCTCGGAATAACCGGGCACTAGGAGAATGTCGTCGAAGGTCAGAGCTTCTTGGCTGATACGCAGCATCGCGGGGGCTCCCGAGCGGGAAAATGGAAGCGCGCCATTATACTCATGCACCCCGTCTGGCTCAATGTAAAACTCTGTCTATTATTGGCGGGGTGATTGACGGGCTAAAACCACTGTCCTTGTGGTACACCAAACCCTGTGGCGAGGGGATTTATCGAAACGTCGCACCGCCCCGCTGGGGCGCGAAGCGGCCCTAAACCCAGGCCCTGCGGTACATCGGACAGATTGAGTCGACTGCTTTGGGACTGCTGCGCAGTCCAGCGGGGCGGTGCGACGTTTCGCTAAATCCCCTCGCCACAAAAGCATCCTGTGATGTACCTATCTACAACTCCACCTTCACCCAACTCACCGGCTGATCCAGCCAGTCGGCGAATTCATCAAGAAACCCCTGCTTGAACCCTGCCTCCAGCCAGTTATTGAAGATGAACCCCAGGTTGGAGAACGCGCAGGGTTGCAGGAACAGGAAGCCATTGATGTCGTCCTCATGCCCGCACTCAGGACAAGTGAAATTGTCGGTGCGCCCCGGCATCCAGTCTTCCAGGCTTTCGAACAGCGCTTCGCCGACTTCCTTGCGGCACTCGGCGCAACCGGCCTCCTCCAGAAAACCCTTGGCCGGGGTATAGATGCAACGCTTGGTGATGATCTCCAGGCCGTTGATCGGCTCGCCGAACGGCAAGGCTTCGGGGTGCATGACCACGTCGCGCGCACCGGGAGCGATGGCGTGGGCCATGCGATTGCCGGTGCGGCCGCAAGTGGTCAATTGCTCTTCGATAATGTTCTTGCGCACCAGCCAGCGCACGATTGCCCGGGCCCGAGGCTCGTGGACCGGCAGTGTGGAGATTTTCGGGACGATAATGCTTTGCGAATTCATGGCGAGGCCTGGACGTTTCCCTGGCGGATCTTATAAAGGGCCGGCAGCTTAATCCCTGGTGGGGCCAGGTCAAGCACTCAGGTAGCGCCCGATCAAGGCAACACCGCTGGCGAGCACCAGCCAGGTGACCAGTCGCACGAACGCCTCGCGCGACAACCTCATGATCAAGCGACGGCCCACCCACAACCCCAGCGCCATGGCCGGCAACAAACACAGCGCCAGTACCAACAAGGGTAGCTCGGCATACACCCCGGCGATGATAAACAGGCTCAAGCGCACCACGGTGCTGCAACTGATCAAGGCACTTTGCGTGGCACGGGCCGGATCCTTGGGCAAACGGCTGTTCAGGTAGATGGCATATAAAAAGCCGCCACTGCCAAACAACGCGCCGAACATCCCGCCCACCGTGCCCATCGGCAACGCCCACAATGAAGATAACTGCTTGGGCCTGGTTTTTATCAACAGGCTGTAGATCGCATAGGCGCTAATAAACAGCCCCATCAACAGCAGCAAAAAATCTGACTTGAGGTTGAGCAGGAAAATCACACCCAAGGTGCAGCCCACAGCCATGCAGGGCAGCAACCGCAGCAGCTCCGGCCGGGACACGTCCCGCCGCGACGGCAATAAGTTGCCAAAGGCGGCGACAAAATCCAGCAAGACCAATAGCGGGACAATCTTCGACAGCGGCATGAACAACAGCAGGATCGGCGCGGCCACCAGGGCGGTGCCGAACCCGGCGATGCCGAACACAATGTAGGCCAGGACAATGGCCGAGGCGATTACCAGCCATTCCATCGGGGCAAATGCCCACTGGCCCAACCATGGGAGAAGATTCATCCGGCACTTCCTTGATGAGGAGAGCGGGGACTTTAGCCAGATGTGTCGGGGCATATCCAGTATTTGTGGTGACTGGGCTACTGCTATCGCGAGCAAGCTCCCACACTGGATCTTCGGTGCGACATGGATCCCCTGTGGGAGCGAGCTTGCTCGCGATGCAGACAACCCGGTCTAATTGTCTGCACACCATTGGCGAATCCCCTTATCATGCCGCCCATGATTAAAGATCCCTTTGCCCGACTGGGCCTGGACCGCGAGGTCCTGACTGTCAGCCAACTCAACGGCCGTGCACGGGTGTTGCTGGAAGACGTGTTCAGCAACATCTGGGTCGAGGGCGAGATCTCCAACCTCGCCCGCCCGGCTTCCGGCCACGTGTATTTCACCCTCAAGGACAGCGGCGCCCAGGTGCGCTGCGCGCTGTTCCGGCAGAACGCCGCACGGGTGCGCCAGGCCTTGAAGGATGGGTTGGCGGTGAAGGTGCGCGGCAAGGTCTCGCTGTTCGAGGGCCGTGGCGACTATCAACTGATCCTCGACACCGTGGAACCGGCCGGCGATGGTGCCCTGCGCCTGGCCTTCGATGCCCTGAAGGAAAAGCTCAGCGCCGAAGGGCTGTTCAGCGCCGAACGCAAAGTGCCGCTGCCGGCCCATCCGCAACGCATCGGCATCATCAGTTCGCCCACCGGCGCGGTGATTCGCGACATCATCAGCGTCTTCCGCCGCCGCGCGCCGCAGATTTCCCTGACCTTGATTCCCACCGCAGTGCAAGGCCGAGAAGCCACCGGGCAAATTGTTCGCGCCCTGAAACTGGCCGATGCCCGCGGCTTCGACGCGCTGATCCTGGCCCGGGGCGGCGGTTCGCTGGAAGATTTGTGGTGCTTCAACGAAGAAGCCGTGGCCCGGGCGGTGGATGCCTGCGTCACGCCGATCGTCAGCGCCGTCGGCCATGAGACCGACGTATCCATCAGCGATTTCGTCGCCGATGTGCGCGCCCCGACCCCGTCCGCCGCCGCCGAACTGCTGGCACCGGATGCCGGCGACCTGGTCCGCCGGGTTGAAAGTCTGCACCGCCGGTTGGTGATGCGCATGCGTGACCGGCTGATGCGCGACCAACTGCGCCTCGAAGGTCTCACGCGGCGCCTGCGTCATCCCGGCGAACGGCTGCGCCAACAGGCCCAGCGCCTCGACGATCTGGACATGCGCATGCGCCGGGCCTTCGAGCGCAGCCTCAACACCCGCCGCGAAAGGCTGATCCGCCTGGAAACCCGTCTGGCCGGACAGCATCCGGGCCGGCAATTGGCCATGTTGCGTCATCGCCTCGACAGCCTTGCCGAACGCTTGCCCCGGGCGATGCGCGAAGGGCTCAAAACGCGACGCGTGCAGTTGCAAAACCAGATGCAGACGCTGCACATCGTCAGCCCGCTGGCGACTCTTGGTCGTGGCTACAGCATCCTGCTCGACGAGCGCGGCCATGCCATCCGCAACGCCGGGCAAACCCAGATGGGCCAGCGCCTGACCGCCAAGCTCGGCGAAGGCGAACTGCTGGTGCGGGTCGAAGACAACCACCTGACGCCAGTCACCCTTTCTTTATTGGATTGATTCATGCCGCGATTCCTCGCTCCGCTGCTGTTGCTGTGCCTGACCTTCAACGCCCACGCCGACAGCTACATCACCCGCCTGTTGAACAAACCGGTGCCCGGCGGTGTGGCCGTGGTGGACCTGGGCAGCGCGGCCCAGGCGCCAAAAGCCACCTACCAGGGCAAACCGGTGCTGGTGGTCAAGGAGCAGCAGAACTGGCTGGCAATTGTCGGCATTCCGTTGACGGTACAACCCGGCACGCAGCAGATCAGCAGCGGCGGCAGCGCTCAGCCCTTCGTGGTCGGTTACAAGAAGTATCCCGAGCAGCACATCACGCTGAAGAACAAGCGTCAGGTCAACCCTAACCCGGCGGACCTCAAGCGCATCGACGCCGAGCTGGCGGTGCAGTTGAAGGCCTACCGCAGCTTCAGCCCGAACATCCCCAGCAATCTGTTGCTGGATAAACCGGTCAACGGCCCGCTGTCGAGCAAGTTCGGTGTGCGCCGTTTCTTCAACGGCGAGGAACGCAACCCCCACGCAGGCCTGGACTTCGCCGTGCCCGCCGGCACACCGATCAAGACCCCGGCCGCCGGCAAGGTGATCCTCACCGGCAACTATTTCTTCAACGGCAACACGGTATTCGTCGACCATGGCCAGGGCTTCATCAGCATGTTCTGCCACATGTCGGAAATAGATGTGAAGGTCGGCCAGCAGTTAACCCGTGGCACAGTGGTCGGCAAGGTCGGCGCCACCGGCCGGGCGACCGGGCCGCATATGCACTGGAACATCAGCCTGAACGATGCTCGTGTGGATCCGGCGATTTTTATCGGGGCGTTTCAGCCCTGAGCATTTCGGTCAGGCTACTGGCCTCTTCGCGAGCAGGCTCGCTCCCACATTGGGATCTGCGCAGACCACAACATTGCAACCACAAAGATCCCTTGTGGGAGCGAGCCTGCTCGCGAAGACGTAGGCCCTGGCACCACCATCCTTGGAATTGCCGAGCCCTAAATATCAGCGCAATCCTTTGAGCCTATTCTGACCGCTTACGCGATTAAATCTCGCAAACCCATCCAAAAACAGAACTTCTCCCAATTTTTTCTGACTGCTTGCAACCCCCCGTCCACGCGGTTAGGGTTGAGGGCATGAAAACCTCTCACACCCTCATTCAGCTTCGTCAGCACCGCAGCCTGTGCCTCGTCAGCGCACGACTGCCGGGCTGAATCGCGGCAACTCGTCCCGGCTGACAAGCCACCCCATTCGAACCACCGGCAGGCCGCCTTTTTTCCGGCCACGACAATAAGGATTTCCTCATGAGCATGCTCAAAGACCCGTCTTCGAAATACCGCGCCTTCCCGACCATCAACCTGCCGGATCGCACCTGGCCGTCGAAGACCATCACTGCCGCGCCGATCTGGTGCAGTTCCGACCTGCGTGATGGCAACCAGTCGCTGATCGAGCCCATGGACGCGGCCAAGAAGCTGCGCTTCTGGAAAACCTTGGTGGCGGTGGGCGTGAAAGAAATCGAAGCGTCGTTCCCGGCCGCTTCCCAGACTGACTTCGACTTCGTGCGCACCCTCATCGAAGAAGGCCACATCCCGGACGACACCACCATCCAGGTGCTGACCCAGGCCCGCGAAGACCTCATCGCCCGTACCTTCGAATCCCTGCGTGGCGCGAAGAAAGCCATCGTCCACCTCTACAACGCCACCTGTCCGTCGTTCCGCCGCATCGTGTTCAACCAGGACAAGGAAGGCGTGAAGGAAATTGCAGTGAACGCGGCCAAGCTGTTCGTCAAATACGCCGCCCAGCAGCCGGAAACCCAGTGGCAGTTCGAATATTCCCCAGAAACCTTCAGCGCCACCGAGCTGGAGTTCGCCAAGGAAGTCTGCGACGCCGTGATCGAAGTGTGGAACCCGACCCCGGAGCGCAAGGTGATCCTTAACCTGCCCGCCACCGTGGAAGTCGCCACGCCGAACATCTACGCCGACCAGATCGAGTGGTTCCACCGCAACATCAGCCGTCGTGACAGCGTGCTCATCAGCCTGCACACCCACAACGACCGTGGCACCGGCGTGGCCGCTACCGAGCTGGGCCTGATGGCCGGCGCCGACCGTGTCGAAGGCTGCCTGTTCGGCAACGGCGAGCGCACCGGCAACGTCGACCTGGTGACCGTCGCGCTGAACCTCTACACCCAGGGTATCGACCCTGAGCTGGATTTCTCCGACATCGACGGCGTGCGCAAAGTGGTCGAAGAGTGCAACCAGATCGCGGTGCACCCGCGTCATCCTTATGTGGGCGACCTGGTCCACACTGCATTTTCCGGCTCGCACCAGGACGCGATCCGCAAGGGCTTCGCCCAGCAGAAACCCGACACCCTGTGGGAAGTGCCGTACCTGCCAATCGACCCGGCTGACATCGGCCGCAGCTACGAGGCGGTGATCCGCGTGAACAGCCAGTCGGGCAAGGGCGGCATCGCCTACCTGCTGGAGCAGGAATACGGCATCAGCCTGCCGCGTCGCATGCAGATCGAATTCAGCCAAGTGGTGCAGCGCGAAACCGATCGCCTGGGCCTGGAAATGACTGCCCAGCAGATCCATGCCCTGTTGCAGCGTGAATACCTGCAAGCCAACACCCCGTATGCGCTGGTCAGCCATCGCCTGCAGGAAGAAAACGGCAACAGCGCCGTGGAAGTGGAAGTTGCCAGCAAAGGCCAGGGCGAAACCAACCTGCACTGGCGTGGCAAAGGCAACGGTGCGCTGGAAGCGCTGGTGGCCGGCCTGCCGATTCCGGTGGAAATCATGGACTACAACGAACACGCCATCGGCGCCGGCACCAACGCCAAGGCGGCGGCTTACATCGAGCTGCGGGTCAACGGTGAGCGTGCGGTGCATGGCGTGGGCATCGATGAAAACATCACCACCGCCAGCTTCAAGGCGCTGTTCAGCGCACTGAACCGCTCGCTGAGCCAGCCGGAAGCCAAGGCGGCCTGACCAAGGCTGAAATGCAAAAAGGCCCTGGGGTGTGAACCTCAGGGCCTTTTTGTTTGGCTGATGATTTGAATTGGCTGCTCTGGCCTGTTCGCGAGTCAGCCAATAAAAATCTCAGGCATGGGTATCGATCGAAATCGTCATCGCCTGCAACAGCGCAGCCTGCAGGGTCTGCAAGGTTGCCTGGGTCGCCATGATCTGGGTCTGGATCGCCATGGCTTGCTGGGACTTCTGCGCCTGGTCGGCCTGGCTTTTCTGGACGCGGGCCAGTTGGGCTTGCTGGTCGGCCAGCAATTTTTCGGTTCGTTCGATCTGCTTCTTCAACTGTTCGATGACATCGCTGCTGCCGCTGCTGCCGCCGGCACCTGCGATGTTCGCGCCGCTGGTGTCGACTTTCAGTGGTTTGTCTTTGTCTTCGGCGGTTTCGGTCGGTGTCACTGGACTGACCGCCCTGTCTTCCTCAGCCCCGCGGATGGTGACTGTGGGAGCAGACAATGGATAAGGGTTTACGGTCGTTGCGCTGATGCTGGTCATAGGGATTCCTCCTTGGCTGAACGGTTATCGGCGCGCAACACCGTTCCTTGAGGCTGAATCGTTTCAATAGATGAATTCGAAACGATCGGCATCCAGGTTCGCTGGAAAGCGTTTGCGATACTCAGCCAGGTCCGCGGCACTCAGGCAAACCGTGAACACACCGTCGGCTTCGCCGGCGCCGAGCAAGGTCTCGCCCTGGAAGTCCAGCACCTGGCTGTCGCCGGTGTAGGCGAAGCCCTTGCCGTCGGTGCCGATCCGATTCACCGCCGCCACATAGCACAGGTTTTCGATGGCCCGTGCCGGCAGCAAACGGTTCCAATGCTGACGCCGAGCGCCCGGCCAGTTGGCGGTGTACAGCAACAGGTCGGTGTCCTCGGCGTCGCGGCTCCACGCCGGAAAGCGCAGGTCATAGCAGATCAACGGGCGAATCCGCCAACCCTTGAGCTCGAACAGTACCTGCTGATCACCCGGCGTGTAGTGGTTGTGCTCGCCGGCCATGCGGAACAGATGGCGTTTGTCGTAATGCAGCACCTCGCCGTCGGGCCGTGCCCACAGCAAGCGATTACGATGGCTGCCATCGCCGGCCTGGACGATCACGCTGCCGGTGATCACTGCATCCAGTTTCGCCGCCTGGTCCTTGAGCCATTGGCGCGTCGGACCATTCTCGGGCTCCGCCAACGTCTCGGACTCCATGGAAAAGCCCGTGGTGAACATTTCCGGCAGGATGATCAGGTCCGCCCCCCGCGCCTGTTCAAGCAGCGCGTCGAAATGCTCAAGGTTGGCTCGACGGTCATGCCAGGCCAGGGTTGTCTGGATCAAGGCAACGTTCAGGTTGGGCAAGGTGCTCAAATCACGCATAGTTTTTGCGCCGCTTCACGCAGCGTCTCCTCGCGCTTGGCAAAGCACAGGCGCACCAGGCGCTGGCCTTGCGGTGGGTTCTGGTAGAAGACCGAGATCGGAATGGTCGCCACGCCATGTTCGCGAGTCATCCACACCGCCATGTCGACGTCGTTGAGGTCCGGGCGGATCTGCGAGTAATCCACCAGCTGGAAATAGGTGCCGGTGACGCGCTTGAAGCTGAACCGCGACGGTGCCAGCAGATCGCAGAACAGATCGCGCTTGGCCTGGTAGAAGTCCGGCAGTTCGTCGACGTGCTCCGGATGCGCGGCCATGTAGTCGGCCAACGCATACTGCAACGGTGTGACGCCGCAAAAACTGACGTACTGATGCACCTTGCGCAACTCCGCCGTCAGGGCCGGTGGCGCGACGACATAACCGGTCTTCCAGCCGGTGACGTGGTAGGTCTTGCCAAACGAACTGACCACGAAGGCACGGCGATACAGCTCTTCATGGGCAAGCACGCTGACATGAGCCACGCCGTCGAACACCAGGTGCTCATACACCTCGTCGCTGATCAGATAGATGTCACGGTCGCGGATCAACGCCGCCAATTGGTCCAGCTCGGCGCGGCTGATCAACGCACCGCTGGGGTTGTGCGGCGTGTTGAGGATGATCATGCGCGTGCGCGGGCTCAGGGCTTCGCCGAGCTTTTCAAAGTCGATGGCGAAATCGCCCAGGCTCAATGGCACATGCACGCAACGCCCGCCGGCCAGTTGCACGGACGGCTCGTAGCTATCGTAGGCGGGGCCGAAGACGATGACTTCATCGCCGCTGTTAACCACCGCCGCGATGGCGCAGAAAATCGCCTGGGTCGCGCCAGGGGTCACGGTGACTTCCTGATCGGCATCGACGGTAGCGCCATAGCTGCGGGCAACTTTGGCCGCAATCTGCTGGCGCAGCGCCGGCAGGCCGGTCATGGGGGAATATTGGTTGTGGCCTTGGGCGATGTGCCGGCCGACAGCATCGCGCAGGGCTTGCGGGCCGTCGAAATCGGGAAACCCCTGGGACAGGTTCAGCGCGCCGGTCTGTGCGGCGAGTTGGGACATCTGGGTGAAAATCGTGATGCCGACGTTCGGCAACTTGCTGGTGATCATCGAGGGTTCCCTGGGTCTGCACCCGGCTCTGGTGCGGCGCGGGAGAGGTCGAGGATAGCCCAATCGCCGGGCATGAAAAAGGGTGCCCGTGGGCACCCTCTTCAATTGTCGCCGAACCACCGTGGCGAGGGAGCTTGCTCCCGCTGGGGTGCGAAGCAGCCCCTGTGTTTCATCTGATGCACTGCGGTGGCAGGTACATCTTTGGGGCTGCTGCGCAGCCCAGCGGGAGCAAGCTCCCTCGCCACAGAGCGGTCCTGAGCAAACCTGATTCAGCGCTTGTCGCGGCGCTTCTTGTCGGCCTTCTTGTGGTGCGACATCAAGCGGCGCTTCTTGTTGACCTGGCGGTCGGTGAGCGTGTTCTTGTTGCCTTCGTACGGGTTCTCACCGCCCTTGAACTCGATGCGGATAGGCGTGCCGACCAGCTTCAGGACCCGGCGATAGGTGTTCTCCAAGTAACGAACGTACGACTTGGGCACCTTTTCGATCTGGTTACCGTGGATCACGATAATCGGCGGGTTGGCACCGCCCAAGTGGGCGTAGCGCAGCTTGATCCGACGGTTGTTGACCATCGGTGGCGCGTGCTCGCCGACCGCATCTTCGAGGATCTGGGTCAGGCGGTTGGTCGGCCAGCGGGTAACCGCCGACTTGAACGAGTTCTGCACCGAAGCGTAGAGGTTGCCCACGCCCGTGCCGTGCAGGGCCGAGATGAAGTGGATGTCGGCGAAGTCGACGAAGAACAACCGACGCTGGAGTTCGACTTTCACAAAGTCGCGCTCGCTCGGCGTCATGCCGTCCCACTTGTTGATCGCGATGACCAGCGCACGACCGGCTTCGAGGGCAAAGCCCAGCAGGTTCAAGTCGTGATCCACCACGCCTTCGCGGGCGTCCATCACGAAGATCACCACGTTGGCGTCCTTGATCGCCTGCAGCGTCTTGACCACGGAGAACTTCTCGACTTCCTCGTGGATCTTGCCGCGCTTGCGCACACCGGCGGTGTCGATCAGCGTGTATTTCTCTTCGTTACGCTCGAAGGGAATATAGATGCTGTCGCGGGTGGTGCCGGGCTGGTCGTACACAATGACCCGGTCTTCGCCGAGCATGCGGTTGACCAGGGTCGACTTGCCCACGTTCGGGCGGCCGATGATTGCGATCTTGATCCCGTCTTTTTCGCTCGGGCCCGGAATGCGCTTGGCTTCCTCCCCTTCGGCAACGACTTCTTCCTCGCCTTCTTCCGGCTCGTCTTCATCGTCCTTGGGGAAACTCTCAAGGGCGATTTCCAGCATCTGGGTGATGCCACGGCCGTGAGCGCCGGCGATCGGGATCGCCTGGCCCATGCCCAACGGTGCAAACTCGGCGCGGGCCATGTCCGGGTCGATGTTGTCGACCTTGTTGGCGACCACGTAAGAACGCTTGTTACGCTTGCGCAAATGCTCGGCGATCATCTGGTCGGCGGCGGTAAAACCGGCCTTGGCGTCTACCAGGAACAGCACCACATCCGCTTCTTCGATGGCGAGCAGCGACTGCTCGGCCATTTTTTCATCCATGCCGTGTTCATCACCGGAGATGCCGCCGGTGTCGACCAGAATATAGGTACGCCCTTGCCACTTGGCCTCACCGTATTGGCGATCACGGGTCAGACCGGACAAGTCGCCGACGATGGCGTCGCGAGTCCTGGTCAGGCGGTTGAACAAGGTGGACTTGCCGACGTTCGGTCGGCCCACCAGGGCGATTACGGGAACCATGCGGCTCTCCACTTCGTTATTTCCAGAAAATACAAAAGCCGCTGCGAGGCAGCGGCTGGTGCTCGGGGCAGCCTGTGCAAGCACTGCAAGCCTCGCGAACAAGGCCGCTTGGGGGATAAGCCCCAAGCATAGTCTTACTTGATGGTCAGGGCTTCCAGTTTGCCGCTGTTGCCATACACATAGATCATGCTGCCCACCACCAGCGGACGGGCACGCAGGCCGTCGCTGTCGATGCGCTCACGGCCGACGAAACGACCGTCCACCTGGCTGAGCAGGTGCAGGTAACCTTCCAGGTCACCCACTGCAACGTAGCTGGAGAAAACTTCCGGGGCCGACAGTTGACGACGGGCCAGGGAATCGTTGCTCCACAATGCGGTGGTGGAACGCTCGTCGACGCCTTCGACGGTGCCCGAGGACAGGCTTACGTAGACGCTGCCAAAGCCTTGGGCGACACCGGCGTAGCTGGACGCATCGCGCTGCCACAACGGACGACCGGTTTCCAGGTCGAGCGCCGCGACGCGGCCCTGGTAGCTGGCGACGTACAGCGTACCGCCGGACAGCAGCAAGCCACCGTCAATGTCGACCACGCGTTCCAGTTCCGAACGGCCTTGAGGGATCGCTACACGCTGCTCCCAGACCGGCACGCCATTGGAAATGTCCAGGGCCACGACTTTACCGGTCGACAGGCCAGCCACCGCGAGGCGGTTGGTGACGATCGGTGCGCTGGTGCCGCGCAGGGTCAGGACCGCCGGGGTACTGTCATACAACCAGCGCTGGTCGCCGGTGGCGGCGTCCAGGCCGATCAGACGGTCGTCCTGGGTCTGGACCACGACCACATCACCGTTGGTGGCAGGCGGCGCGAGGACTTCACTGGTCACGCGGGCGCGCCATTTCTCTTCGCCGCTGCTCGCGTCAAGGGCGACGATCTCGCCCTTGAGCGTGCCGATCATGACCAGCCCGTAACCCACGCCAACGGCGCCGGACACAGGCAGCTCGAGATCTTTTTCCCACTTCACGTCGCCGTTCGTGCGATCCATGGCCATGACGACGCCAGTAACGTCGCCGGCATAGATGGTGTCGCCGTCGATGGCCGGCACCAGCATATTGTAGGTTTCACCCTGGCCGTCACCGATGGAGCGGCTCCATTGCTTCTGCAGCACGACTTCTTCTTTGAAGTCGGTCAGTTCGGCCGGAGGCAGTTCTTTCTTGCTGTTGCTGCTGCAACCCGCGGCCAGAATGGCCAGGGTCAGCAATGCTGCATGTTTCCAACGGATCACGTCACGCATCCCCTTTGGCCAGGTCGTCCAGCTTGATTTGCAGGCCACCGACCGCGGCTTCATCCGACAGCGCAGCCTTGGCTTTTTGGTAGGCCGCATGGGCCTCATCGGCACGACCCAGCTGTACCAGCAGGTCGCCCTTGAGTTCTTCGCGAGTCGCCAGGAACGCCTTGTCGGCGTCGCCGTCGAGCAGCTTCAATGCATCTTCAGCCTTGTTCTGTGCCGCCAGCACCTGTGCCAGGCGCTGACGCGCCACTTCGCCCAGGGTCGGGTTGGCCGGCTTGTCGACGATCGCTTTCAGCTCGGTGGCCGCATCGTCCAGCTTGCCACTGTCCACCGCGACCTTGGCCACGAAGAGGCTGCCGTACTGGGCATAGGCGGTGCCGCCGAACTCTTTGTTGAGCTTGCCGGCCAGGTCCGCCACGCGGGCCGCGTCAGGCTTGCCGTCCGGGGTCAGGGTGGTTTCCAGCAATTGCTGGTAGAGCATCGAGGCGCCTTGCGACTGGTTGCTCTGGTATTTCTGGTAGGCCTGCCAGCCGAACACGATGACCAGCGCCAACAGGCCGCCAGTGACCAGCGGCTTGCCATTGCGCGTCCACCAGTCCTTCAAATCCGCCAGCTGTTCATCTTCGGTACTCGACACCCCAATACTCCTTAATCGCTAAATCGGCTGTTTGACAGCTTCAACCCTGCACGACGCAGGTGGCCAGGTGCGCGGCAAGCGCATCCCAGGCAATGCTTTGTTGTTCGCCCTGGCCACGCAGGGGTTTGAAACCTACCACTTGTTGGGCCAGTTCGTCGTCGCCGAGGATCAATGCGTACAGCGCACCGCTCTTGTCGGCCTTCTTGAATTGGCTCTTGAAGCTGCCGGCGCCGGCATTGATCTGCAAGCGCAGGTTGGGTAGCTGGTCACGGATCCGCTCGCTCAACGACAAGGCGGCCAGTTCGGCGGCCTCGCCAAAGGCGCACAGGTATACGTCGACCTGGCGGGAAAGCTCTTCAGGCACTTTATCCAGAGCTTCAAGCATCAGTACCAAACGTTCGATGCCCATGGCAAAGCCCACGCCCGGGGTCGGCTTGCCGCCCATCTGCTCCACCAGCCCGTCGTAGCGACCACCGGCACACACGGTGCCCTGGGCGCCGAGCTTGTCGGTGACCCACTCGAAGACGGTCTTGCTGTAGTAATCCAGGCCCCGGACCAACTTGGGGTTGATCACATAAGGAATGCCAACGGCGTCCAGGCGTGCCTTCAACCCTTCGAAATGCGCCCGGGACTCGTCGTCGAGGTAGTCGGCCATTTTCGGCGCGTCCACCAGGATCGCTTGGGTTTCCGGGTTCTTGGTGTCCAGCACGCGCAGCGGGTTGGTCTTGAGGCGGCGCTGGCTGTCTTCGTCGAGCTTGTCGATGTGCGCGGACAGAAACTCCACCAGCGCTTCGCGATAGCGGCCACGGGACTCGCTGGTGCCCAGACTGTTGAGCTCAAGCTTGACTGCGTCGCGCAGCCCCAGCTCGCCCCACAGGCGCCAGGTCATGACGATCAATTCGGCGTCGATGTCCGGCCCTTCGAGGTTGAACACCTCAAGACCGATCTGGTGGAACTGGCGGTACCGGCCTTTCTGCGGACGCTCGTGGCGGAACATCGGGCCGACGTACCAGAGTTTCTGCACCTGGCCGCCGCCGGTAATGCCATGCTCGAGCACTGCACGCACGCATGCCGCCGTGCCTTCGGGGCGCAAGGTCAGGGAATCGCCGTTGCGGTCGTCGAAGGTGTACATCTCTTTTTCGACGATGTCGGTCACTTCACCGATGGAGCGCTTGAACAGCTCGGTGAACTCGACGATCGGCATGCGGATCTGCCGATAACCGTAGTTATCCAGCAAACGCGCCACGGTGCCCTCGAAATAGCGCCACAGGGGCGTCTGCTCGGGCAGGATGTCGTTCATGCCACGAATGGCTTGCAGAGACTTGCTCACATGTATTCCTTAATCTTGCGACTTAACCGCGCGCGATGACCGCTGCGTCGGCTTCGACCTTTTCGGCCGCTTTCTGGCGGATCAGCTTTTCCAGCTCATCCACCAGATTGTCATTCGTCAGTTTCTGCGACGGCTTGCCATCGATGTAAATCAGGTTCGGTGTGCCGCCAGTGAGGCCGATATGGGCCTCCTTGGCTTCGCCAGGCCCGTTGACCACGCAGCCGATCACCGCGACATCCAGCGGCACCAGCAAATCTTCAAGGCGCCCTTCCAGCTCGTTCATGGTCTTGACCACATCGAAGTTCTGCCGCGAGCAGCTCGGGCAGGCGATGAAGTTGATGCCGCGCGAACGCAGGTGCAGGGACTTGAGGATGTCGTAGCCGACTTTCACTTCCTCGACCGGGTCAGCCGCCAGCGAGATGCGGATGGTATCGCCAATCCCTTCGGCGAGCAGCATACCGAGGCCGACGGCGGATTTCACCGTACCCGAACGCAACCCACCGGCTTCGGTGATGCCCAGGTGCAGCGGCTGGACGATTTCCTTGGCCAGCAGGCGGTAGGCTTCGACGGCCATGAACACATCGGACGCCTTTACGCTGACCTTGAAGTCCTGGAAATTCAGGCGTTCGAGGTGCTCCACATGGCGCAGGGCCGACTCCACCAGCGCGGCTGGGGTCGGTTCGCCGTATTTTTTCTGCAGGTCTTTTTCCAGGGAGCCAGCGTTGACGCCGATGCGGATCGGAATGCCGCGATCACGGGCGGCATCCACCACGGCCCGCACACGGTCTTCGCGACCGATGTTGCCGGGGTTGATGCGCAGGCAATCGACGCCCAATTCGGCCACGCGCAGGGCGATGCGGTAGTCGAAGTGGATATCGGCCACCAAGGGAACCTTGACCAGTTGCTTGATCTTGCCGAATGCCTCGGCGGCGTCCATATCCGGCACGGACACGCGCACGATGTCGACGCCGGCGGCTTCCAGGCGGTTGATCTGCGCGACCGTGGCGGCCACGTCATTGGTGTCGCTGTTGGTCATGCTCTGCACAGCGATTGGCGCATCGCCGCCCACGGGCACGTTACCGACCCAGATTTTCCGGGACTCGCGACGCTTGATTGGAGATTCGCCGTGCATGACTTATTGACCCAATTTCAGGCGAGCGGTCTCGCCACTGGTGAACGGAGCCACATCGACCGGCTGGCCGTTGTAGCTGACCTGCGCGCCACGGGCATAACCCAGGCGTACGGCAAACGGTGGCTTGCCGTTGACTGAGGTGCTGTCGCCCTTGCGCTTGAGGCCACTGAACAACACCTTGCCGTTGCCGTCGGTGATCTGCGTCCAGCAATCGGCGGTGAACTGGATCTGTACCTGGCCGTCGCCCGGTGCGGGGGCCGGAGCGGTTGGAGCAACCGGCGCCGCTGGCACCGTTGGAGCCGCCATGGTCGGCGCGGGCGTGACAGGGGCCGGTGCTGCCGGGGCTGCTGGCGCCACCGGAGCGCTGCCAGCCTGGGCCGGCGCGGTCGGTGCGGGCGCAGTGGCTGGAGCCGTTGGAGCGGCTGATTCGGTACCCGCGGCAGCACCGGTCTCGCCATTGTCAGGGCCTTGCGGCAGGGCCAGGGCGGTTTCGCCTTCGGCCTGGCCTTCGACGACGGCCTGGTCTTCCGGTTCGTCCAGCGGATGGATCTGGGTCGTGCCGTCGGCGCCTTCGACTTCGACGTGCTCGGGGTTCATGGCAACCGGCTCCTTGCCACGCAAGGAAGCCTGGTCCTGCCACCAGACAAAACCACCACCAATCACCGCAATCAGCAGCAACAGACTGACGATTCGCAAAATGGTGTGGGAAACGCGAACCGGCTCCTCGATACGACCCAGGCTGTGCACGCTGCTGCCCTGGGCATCGGAACCGGTGTATTGATCGAATTGCTGGACCAGCGTGGTCTGGTCCATGCCAAGCAGTTTGGCATAGGCGCGGATATAGCCCCGGGCAAAGGTATGCCCTGGCAATTTGTCGAACGCGCCTGCTTCCAGGTTGCTCAGGGAAGTCACGGTGAGATTGAGCTTGAGGGCCACTTCGGCCAGCGACCAACCATTGCTTTCGCGGGCTTGACGCAGGGTCTCACCGGGATTTACGCGAGTCGCTGCTACAACTTCGGGATGCGCCGCTTTCATCATTGCTCCGACAGGTATTGCTGATATTCCGGCGTACCGGGATAAAGTCTTTTGAGTTGCAGGCCGTAGCTTGCGGCCTTGTCGCGATCTTCAAACACATGTGCCAGCCGAACGCCGAGCAATAGACTACGTGCATTTTGCTCGCTGAGCAGGCTAAAACGCTCGTAATAGTCGCGCGCGGGCACATAATGCCTGTCTTCGTAGGACAACTCAGCCATTTCCAGCAACGCACGGGGTTGTTGGCGGTTGAGCCGCAGCGCTTTTTCCAACTGCTGGCGGGCCAGATCGCGCTGGCCGAGTTTCGCGGCGGTCATGCCGAGGTTCTCGAAGACCCGTGAGCGCTCGGGGTAAAGGGTATCGGCGGCCGCTTGCTCGAAGCGTTCGTAGGCGTCCTTGTAGCGGGCCTGTTCGTAGAGAAAACTGCCGTAATTGTTCAGGATCCGGGCATCTTGCGGCTGGGCCGACAGCGCCTTGCGAAAATGCTCGTCAGCCAGTTCCGGCTCCAGCTCCGCCTGGAACACCAACGCCAGCGCCGCGTTGGCATCGGCGTCGGAGCTGTCCAGTTCCAGGGCTTTCTTGAGGGGCACCTTGGCCCGCTCGGTCATGCCCTGCTGCAAGTAGCCAATGCCCAACTGCACATAGGCTTCGCGCGCCTCGTCGCGCCCTTTGCTGGTCTTCATCGGGTTGTAGTCACCCGACAGGACACAACCGGAGCAGAGTCCGGCCAACAGCAACAGCAGCGCGAAGCGCAGGGACATAGAGTTCCTCTCTTAGTGACTGTTCGCAGCGTTCTGCGCGACTTCGTCGGCGGCGTTCAATTCGCGCACGGCGATGTAGCGTTCGCTGCGACGGGTGCGATCCAGCACCTGTCCAACCAATTGGCCACACGCGGCGTCAATGTCTTCGCCGCGGGTGGTGCGCACGGTGACGTTGAAGCCAGCGTGGTGGAGCTGATCCTGGAAGCGACGAATCGCGTTGTTGCTCGGACGCTCATAACCGGAATGCGGGAACGGGTTGAAGGGGATCAGGTTGATCTTGCACGGAATGTTCTTGAGCAGCTCGATCATCTCGACCGCGTGTTCAACCTTGTCGTTCACGTCCTTGAGCAGGGTGTACTCGATGGTCAGCACGCGTTTTTCGCCCAGGGACGACATGTAGCGCTGGCACGACTCGAGCAGCATCTTAAGCGGATATTTCTTGTTGATCGGCACCAATTGGTTACGCAATGCGTCATTGGGTGCGTGCAGCGACAACGCCAGGGAGACGTCGATGTGCTTGGCCAGCTCATCGATCATCGGCACCACGCCGGAGGTGGACAGGGTCACGCGGCGCTTGGAAATGCCGTAGCCCAGGTCATCCATCATCAGGTGCATGGCGGAGACGACGTTGTCGAAGTTCAGCAGCGGCTCTCCCATGCCCATCATCACCACGTTGGTGATGGCACGGTCGACGGTTGCCGGGACGCTGCCAAAGGATTTGTTGGCAATCCACACCTGGCCGATCACTTCGGCGGCGGTGAGGTTGCTGTTGAAGCCTTGCTTGCCGGTGGAGCAGAAACTGCAATCCAGGGCACAGCCTGCCTGGGACGAAACGCACAAGGTGCCGCGCTTGCCCTGGGGAATGTAGACGGTCTCGACGCAGCTGCCGGAAGCCACGCGCACTACCCATTTACGGGTGCCGTCGCTGGAGATGTCCTGGCTGACCACTTCGGGACCGCGAATCTCGGCAACAGCCTTGAGCTTTTCGCGCAGGGCCTTGCCGACATTCGTCATGGCGTCGAAATCGTCGACGCCAAAGTGGTGAATCCATTTCATCACCTGGCCGGCACGGAAACGCTTCTCCCCGATCGAGTCGAAGAATTTCTCCATTTCCGGCTGGGTCAGGCCCAACAGGTTGGTTTTGCCGTTCGATGTAGTCATGGATTCACCTTCACTCAAAAGCCTGGGCTTAGCGAGTGGTTACTTCAGTAGCGGAGAAAAAGTAAGCGATTTCGCGAGCAGCGGCAGCTTCGGAGTCCGAACCGTGGACGGCGTTGGCGTCGATGGATTCAGCGAAGTCAGCACGGATGGTGCCGGCAGCAGCTTCTTTAGGGTTGGTAGCGCCCATCAGCTCACGGTTGCGAGCGATGGCGTTTTCGCCTTCCAGCACCTGAACGACAACCGGACCGGAAGTCATGAAAGCAACCAGCTCACCGAAGAAACCGCGCTCGCTGTGCTCAGCGTAGAAGCCTTCGGCTTCGGCTTTGGACAGTTGCTTCATTTTCGAAGCTACAACGCGCAGGCCAGCGTCTTCGAAGCGGGTAACGATCTTGCCGATCACGTTTTTAGCAACGGCGTCAGGCTTGATGATGGAGAAAGTACGTTGAACAGCCATGGTGTAACTCCAGAAACGGTAATTTACGAAAAATTAAACCCGCGAATTATACGCGGGTTCTTAGGTATTGCCTAACCTGCGAAGCGATCAGTCCAATTCGGCGGCCCAGAGCTCCTGAACCGCTTCCAACACCTTCTCGCCGACTCGGCCAGAGGTGGCATCGAAGCCAGGCAGCTCCAGGATCATCTGCTGCAGACGGACGAAACCTACAGAGTACGGATCGAGGCCCTCATGGGCTTCAGCCAATTCTTCCGCGATGCGCTGTACATCATTCCAACCATAGCTCATGACAGTGTCACCATCAGTGCGGCGCTTCGGCCGCATGGTTAAGCGAATATTTCGGGATTTCGACGGTCAGGTCTTCGGTACCGACGATAACCTGGCAACCCAGGCGCGATTGCGCTTCCAGTCCCCAGGCCCGATCAAGGAAGTCTTCCTCCAGTTCATCCGCCTCTTCCAGCGAGTCGAAGCCTTCGCGAATGATGCAATGGCAGGTCGTGCAAGCACAGACGCCGCCACAGGCACTTTCCATCTCGATATGGTGCTCATGGGCCAGCTCGAGAATGGAGATTCCGGGCTCAGCCTCTACGACCATGCCCTCCGGACAGAACTTCTCGTGGGGCAGAAAAATCACCTGCGGCATCAGTTATTCCTCGATTTCATTCAGGTTGCGCCCCGCCAGGGCGGCTTTCACCGTCGAGTCCAGGCGGCGGGCAGCAAAGGCATCGGTGACTTGCGACAGACGCTTGGTCTGCTGTTCGATGGCATAACCATCGGTGCCCTTGAGCAATTCGGACAATTCCTGCACTTGCAGCTCGATGACCATGCGTTCCTCGGCGTCGAGCAAACGGTCGCCATCCGCTTCAAGGGCGGCTTGCACGGCTTCGATCAGACGCTGGCCGTCGACTTGCTGTTCACGCAACACACGTGCGACCTTGTCGTCGCTGGCGTGCTGGAACGAGTCCTTGAGCATCTTGGCAATTTCACCGTCGGTCAGGCCATAGGACGGCTTGACCTGGATGCTCGCCTCCACGCCCGAACCCAACTCGCGGGCGGAGACGTTGAGCAGACCGTCGGCGTCGACCTGGAAGGTCACGCGGATCTTCGCTGCACCGGCAACCATGGCCGGGATGCCGCGCAATTCGAAGCGGGCCAGGGAACGGCAGTCGCTGATCAGCTCACGCTCGCCTTGCAGCACGTGGATCATCATGGCCGACTGGCCGTCTTTATAAGTGGTGAAGTCCTGGGCGCGGGCAACCGGGATGGTGGTGTTGCGCGGAATTACCTTCTCCATCAGGCCACCCATGGTTTCCAGCCCCAGGGACAGCGGGATTACGTCGAGCAACAGCAGCTCGCCACCGTCGCGCTTGTTGCCGGCCAGGGTGTCGGCCTGGATCGCGGCGCCGATGGCGACTACCTGGTCCGGGTCGATTTCGGTCAGCGGCTGGCGGCCGAAGGCCTCGGCAACGGCTTCACGAACCCGCGGCACTCGGGTCGAACCACCGACCATGACCACCGCTTTCACATCCTCAAGCTCCACGCCGGAATCACGCACGGCACGGCGGCAGGCCTTGAGGCTGCGGGCAACCATGGGTTCGATCAGTGCGTTAAAGGCTTCGCGGGTAAGGGCGGCGCTCCAGTCGCCATAAGCGACTTCAACGGAGGCAGCGTCGGTCAAGGCTTCCTTGGCCGCGCAGGCGGTTTGCAGCAGATGGCGCTGGGCACCCGGGTCGAGGTCAGCGGAGAGGCCGGCCTGCTCGATGATCCAGCCAGCGATCGCGTGGTCGAAATCGTCCCCGCCCAGGGCGCTGTCGCCACCGGTAGCGAGGACTTCGAAGACACCGCCGGTCAGGCGCAGGATCGAAATATCGAAAGTACCGCCACCCAGGTCGTAGATCGCGACCAGGCCTTCGGCGTGCTGGTCAAGGCCGTAGGCAACGGCAGCGGCGGTCGGCTCATTGAGCAGGCGCAACACGTTGAGGCCGGCGAGCTTGGCGGCGTCCTTGGTGGCTTGGCGCTGAGCGTCGTCGAAATACGCCGGGACGGTAATCACTGCGCCCACCAGCTCGCCACCCAACGCCGCTTCGGCGCGCTGACGCAGGACTTTGAGGATGTCGGCGGACACTTCTACCGGGCTTTTCGGCCCCTGCACGGTCTCGATGAACGGCATGTGGGACTCGCCGCCAACGAAGCGGTACGGCAGCTGCTCGCCCAATTGCTTGACGTCGGACAGACCACGACCCATCAAGCGCTTGACCGACACAATGGTATTCAGGGGATCGCTGGCGGCGGCCAGCCTGGCCGAATCGCCTACTTCGACGCGATCGGCGTGGTAGCGCACGGCGGACGGCAGGATGACCCGCCCCTGCTCGTCGGCCAGCGGTTCGGAAAGACCGCTGCGCAAGGCAGCGACCAGGGAATTGGTGGTACCCAAGTCGATCCCGACAGCCAGGCGACGCTGGTGCGGTTGTGGACTTTGGCCGGGTTCGGCGATCTGCAGTAGGGCCATCGTAATCAGGACTTATCTGTAATCAGGCGTGCGACCGGAGCGGCACTGGGTTAATCGTCGAGGCGCTCTTCTAACTGGCGCACTTCGTGGGTGAGCTTGTCGAGGAACTGCATGCGCCGCATCAGGCGCTCGGCCTGTTCGCGTTGCGCGGCATCGTTCCAGCAGGCTGCGAAGTCTTCGTTCAGTTCTTGCTGGGCGTCTTTCAAGCGACGCTTGAATACCGCGACACCAGCCAGATCCGCGCTGTCCTGCAGGTCTTCGAGCTCTTCGCGCCATTGCATCTGCTGCAAAAGAAACTCGGGATCATGGACCGTGACCTCCAGCGGCAACTCATGGCCGCTGATGGCCAGCAGGTAGCGCGCGCGCTTGGCCGGGTTCTTGAGCGTCTGGTAAGCCTCGTTGAGGTTCGCCGACTGCTCGAGCGCCCGCCGCTGCTCCGCCTCGGAGGCATCGGCAAAGCGGTCGGGATGAACACCACGGGCCAGTTCCAGGTAACGCGCGGACAACTGATCGAGGTCCAGCTGGAAAGCAGGCTGCAACTGGAACAACGCAAAATGACAAGGAGTACCCACGAGCAGCCTCAGATGTTGAAGCTTTCGCCGCAGCCACACTCACCGCGCACGTTGGGGTTGTTGAACTTGAAGCCTTCGTTCAACCCTTCCTTGACGAAATCCAGCTCGGTGCCGTCCAGGTACGTCAGGCTCTTCGGGTCAATGATCACTTTCTGACCATGACTTTCGAATACCTGGTCCTCTTCGCCCACTTCGTCGACGAATTCCAGCACGTAGGCGAGGCCAGAGCAGCCCGTGGTGCGAACACCCAGGCGGATACCCTCGCCTTTGCCGCGCCCTGCAAGAGAACGCTGCACATGCTTAGCTGCTGCTTCTGTCATCTGGATAGCCATGGAAACTCCTTACCGTAACGCGGATCAGATCAAGCCTTTTTTCTGCTTGTAGTCGCGAACGGCGGCCTTGATGGCGTCTTCAGCGAGTACCGAGCAGTGGATCTTCACTGGCGGCAGGGCCAGTTCTTCGGCCAGCTGGGTGTTCTTGATGGTTTCGGCTTCGTCGAGGGTCTTGCCCTTCATCCACTCAGTAGCCAGGGAGCTGGACGCGATGGCCGAGCCGCAGCCATAGGTCTTGAACTTGGCATCTTCGATGATGCCTTGCTCGTTGACCTTGATCTGCAGGCGCATCACGTCGCCGCACGCCGGAGCACCGACCATGCCGGTGCCGACGTCAGGATCCTGCGCGTCCATCTTGCCGACGTTGCGCGGGTTCTCGTAGTGGTCGATGACCTTTTCGCTATATGCCATTTGCTTCAATCCTCATCAGTGGAGCCGCTCTGGTGGCGACTTCTCAGTGCGCTGCCCATTCGATTTTCGAAATGTCGACGCCGTCTTTGTACATGTCCCACAGCGGCGACAGTGCGCGCAGCTTGGTCACTGCCTCGCAGACTTTCTGCGCGGCATAATCGATTTCTTCTTCGGTGGTGAAGCGGCCGAAGGTGAAGCGGATGGAGCTGTGGGCCAGTTCGTCGTTGCGGCCCAGGGCGCGCAGTACGTACGAAGGCTCCAGCGACGCCGAGGTGCACGCCGAACCGGACGACACGGCCAGATCCTTGAGCGCCATGATCAGCGACTCACCTTCAACGTAGTTGAAGCTCAGGTTCAGGTTGTGCGGGACGCGGGCGGTCATGCTGCCATTGACGTACAGCTCTTCGAGGTGCTCGACCTGCTTGAAGAAACGGTCGCTCAAGGCCTTGATGCGCACGTTTTCGGCAGCCATGTCTTCCTTGGCAACTCGGAACGCTTCGCCCATGCCGACGATCTGGTGGGTCGCCAGGGTACCGGAACGCATGCCGCGCTCGTGACCACCGCCGTGCATGGTCGCTTCGAGGCGAACACGCGGCTTGCGGCTGACGTACAGGGCGCCGATGCCTTTAGGACCGTAGGTCTTGTGGGCCGAGAACGACATCAGGTCGACTTTCAGCTTCGACAGGTCGATGTCGACCTTGCCAGTGGATTGCGCCGCGTCGACGTGGAACAGGACGCCCTTGGAACGGGTCAGCTCGCCGATGGCGGCGATGTCGTTGACGGTGCCGATTTCGTTGTTCACGTGCATGATCGAAACCAGGATGGTGTCGTCGCGCAGGGCGGCTTCGACCATGGCCGGGGTGATCAGGCCGTCTTCACCGGGCTCGATGTAGGTGACTTCGAAGCCTTCACGCTCCAGTTGACGCGTGGTGTCCAGGACAGCCTTGTGCTCGATCTTGGAGGTGATCAAGTGCTTGCCCTTGGTGTGGTAGAAATGCGCGACACCCTTGATTGCCAGGTTGTCGGATTCGGTGGCACCGGAGGTCCAGACGATCTCGCGCGGGTCGGCGTTGACCAGGTCGGCGACCTGGCGACGAGCGTTTTCGACCGATTCTTCGGCTTTCCAGCCAAACACGTGGGAGCGCGAAGCCGGGTTACCGAAGTTTCCGTCGACCAGCAGGCATTCACTCATCTTTTGCGCGACACGCGGATCAACCGGGGTGGTCGCAGAGTAATCAAGGTAAATCGGCAATTTCATGGACTCTCTCCTAAATCAGGCTGGCTGGCGTTCCGCTTGCTCTGCGGCGGTCATTCGACGGCGGACGCTTCGATCTTGTCCAGGTGCGGCGCCTTGCCATTGCAACGGCGCTGGTCCTGACGCTGGGCGACTTCTTGCACCTCACGGCGAGTTACAAGGTCGGCCAAGCTGATACCGCTCAGAAACTCGTGGATCTGCAGGCTCAAGTCACACCACAGATGGTGGGTCAGGCATGTATCGCCGCCATGGCAATCGCCCAGCCCCTGGCATTTGGTCGCATCGACCGATTCGTTCACGGCATCGATCACCTGGGCGACCTGGATGCCTTGCATCTCGCGTGACAGCTGGTAGCCGCCACCGGGACCACGAACGCTGGAAACCAGGTTGCTGCGGCGCAGCTTGGCGAACAGCTGTTCGAGGTAAGACAGGGAGATGCCCTGGCGCTCGGAGATATCGGCCAGGGACACCGGCCCGTGCTGCGCATGCAATGCCAGATCCAGCATTGCGGTCACGGCGTATCGGCCTTTTGTAGTCAGTCGCATGGACAATTACCACGGAGTTCGGAATGGGGGCGAGTATGCAATTCCCGAGTATTTAAGTCAAGTATAAGACCTAGTGCTTTACTCGGGATTACCCGCAAAAGAGCGCGCGCATGATAGCAAAGGTAGGCGGCTAACGACCAGCTATACCGCGTTACCGTTCTCCGCGAACAGGCTCGCCCCCACAGGAGATCACCGCTGTAGGCGTGGGAGCGAGCCTGCTCGCGATGAGGCCAGCAGGGTTTCAGCCAGCCTGGGTCTCATCCTTGTCCTTCACACACGCGAAGTCTTCTTCGCGCAGCTCAGGCAGGTCCTTGGCACAATAATTACTGCCCAGGTCCTTGAGGGCTCCGCACATCCCCTCCAGGCGTCCATCGACGGCCTGCAAATGGTCCAGCAGCTGGTTGATGGCGCGGGCGACCGGGTCGGGCATGTCTTCGCCGACACCGTAGGCGTCGAAGCCGATCTTTTCGGCCATGGCTTTGCGCCGTGCGTCCTGCTCTTCATCCGATTTGACGATGATCCGCCCCGGAATACCCACCACGGTCGCGCCAGGCGGCACGGCCTTGGTAACCACGGCGTTGGAACCGACCTTCGCCCCCGCCCCTACCGTGAACGGCCCGAGCACCTTGGCGCCGGCACCGACGACGACGCCGTCCTCCAGCGTTGGGTGGCGCTTGCCTTTGTTCCAGCTAGTGCCGCCGAGGGTCACACCCTGGTACAGCGTCACGTCGTCGCCGATCTCGGCGGTCTCGCCAATGACGATGCCCATGCCATGATCGATGAAGAACCGGCGACCGACCTTGGCGCCCGGATGGATCTCGATCCCGGTCAGCCAGCGGCCGAAGTTCGAGACCAGCCGCGCCAGCCATTTCCAGCCCATGTTCCACAAGGCGCCGGACAGGCGATGGATCCAGATGGCGTGCATCCCCGGGTAGCAGGTCAACACTTCAAAGGCATTGCGCGCCGCCGGGTCACGATGAAAGACGCTCTGGATATCTTCACGCAAACGTTCGAACATTTTATTCCTTCCGCTTAATCAGCTCGCCACGGGCCGCTTTCTGGGTTTCCGTGAGGATGCCGCGCAATATATTCATTTCCGCCCGGCTCACCGAGCTTCGTCCGTACAACCGACGCAGGCGCGCCATCAAGTGTCGAGGCTTGTCCGGGTCAAGGAATTCGATGGCCACCAGGGTTTGTTCCAGGTGCTCATAGAATCGCTCCAGTTCGTCCATGGTCGCCAGTGTCTCACTGCGCGGCGACGTCGCCTCGAATTTTTCCACCTTGCTGGGCTGGCCTTCGGCTTGCAGCCAGGCCATGCGCACTTCATAGCTCAACACCTGCACCGCCGCCCCAAGGTTCAGCGAGCTGAATCCAGGGTCGGAAGGGATATGCACGTGATAATGACATCGCTGCAGTTCTTCGTTGGTGAGGCCGGAATCTTCTCGGCCGAACACCAAAGCGATCTGCACGCCCTGCCCCGCCTCCTCGACCACTTTGGTGCCGCATTCGCGGGGATCGAGCAGCGGCCACGGGATACGGCGATCGCGGGCGCTGGTGCCGAGCACCAGGTTGCAACCCACCAGGGCGTCTTCCAACGTGGCGACGACCTCGGCGTTGGCCAGGATGTCGTTGGCGCCGGATGCCCGGGCATCGGCTTCGTGATGGGGAAACGAACGGGGCTCGACCAGCACCAGCCGCGACAGGCCCATGTTCTTCATGGCCCGCGCAGCTCCGCCGATATTTCCCGGATGGCTGGTGTTGACCAGGACGACACGAATGTTCTGCAACAAGGGAGGCGCTCTCGAACACATAAAAGGGAGCAAATCTTACCTAAGCACCTACCGTTAAGCTATGAAAGCGAACACCAACCTTCTCCTGAGAAAACTTTCTGATAGAATGCGCGGCTTTCTTTAACAACCTTAGGTGACACATCCATGCAGCCCATGCTGAATATCGCGCTGCGCGCCGCCCGCAGCGCCAGTGAACTGATCTTCCGCTCCATCGAGCGCCTGGATACCATCAAGGTCGATGAAAAAGACGCCAAGGACTACGTGTCCGAGGTCGATCGCGCCGCCGAAAAGAAAATCGTCGACGCCCTGCGCAAGGCTTACCCGAACCACTCTATCCGCGGTGAAGAGACCGGCATGCACGCCGGTACCGGCATCGAAGGCGAAGAGTACCTGTGGATCATCGATCCGCTGGACGGCACCACCAACTTCCTGCGCGGCATCCCCCACTTCGCTGTCAGCATCGCCTGCAAATACCGTGGCCGCCTGGAACACGCCGTCGTGCTGGACCCGGTTCGCCAGGAAGAATTCACCGCCAGCCGTGGCCGTGGCGCCCAGTTGAACGGTCGTCGCCTGCGCGTCAGCGGCCGCACCAGCCTGGACGGCGCCCTGCTGGGTACCGGCTTCCCGTTCCGTGACGACCAGATGGACAACCTGGACAACTACCTGGGCATGTTCCGTGCCCTGGTCGGCCAGACCGCCGGCATCCGCCGCGCCGGTGCCGCCAGCCTGGACCTCGCTTATGTCGCGGCCGGTCGTTTCGATGCGTTCTGGGAGTCGGGCCTGTCAGAGTGGGACATGGCAGCAGGCGCTCTGCTGATCCAGGAAGCGGGTGGCTTGGTGAGCGACTTCACTGGCGGCCATGACTTCCTTGAAAAAGGCCACATCGTTGCTGGCAACACCAAATGCTTCAAGGCTGTGCTGACGGCGATCCAGCCACACCTGCCGGCCTCGCTGAAGCGCTAAGCCGCTTGGCTCAAGAGAAGCACCCTTCGGGGTGCTTTTTTTTGCCTGTTCAAACCACTCAGTTCAGATGTGAACACTCCGTTGCGAGGGAGCTTGCTCCCGCTCGGCCGGGCTGGCGCTCCAGTGCGCAGCGACCGCAAGATCTTGGGCCTGCTGCGCAGCCCAGCGGGAGCAAGCTCCCTCGCCACAGGTTTATCTGGAATATGAATGCAGCTTTCGCGAGCAGGCTCGCTCCCACAGGGATTCGGGGTGGCGCGTGAACTGTGGGCATGAAAAAAGCACTCCGAAGGGTGCTTTTTCATAGCGGTTGGATCACTGGGCCGGTTCGTTCTGGCCCAGGATCAGTTGGCCTTCCTTGCTAACCGGGATCTGGTTGCCCGGGTCGCGGTCCATGCGGACTTTTCCTTCCTTGCCGTCGAGCATGTAGCGGACGTCGTAGCCGACCACCTTGTCGCTGATGTCATTGACCGTGTTGCAGCGAGTTTGGGTGGTAGTGTACGTGTCGCGTTCTTGCATGCCTTCCTGGATCTTGTTACCGGCATAACCACCGCCGGCCGCACCCGCCACCGTGGCGATTTTCTTGCCGGTGCCGCCGCCGATCTGGTTGCCTAACAGGCCACCGGCCACAGCACCGAGCACGGTGCCAGCGATCTGGTGTTGGTCCTGGACGGGCTTCTGCCGAGTCACGGTGACGTCCTTGCACACTTCACGCGGAGTCTTGATCTGGGTCTTGACCGGTTCCACGGCCAGTACTTGCGCGTACTCAGGGCCACTTTTTACCAAGCTGTAGGTGGCGACCGCACCACCGGCTGTTACACCGACAGCACCCAATACCGCACCAACCAGCATCGATTTGTTCACTTGAACCTCCTGACCATCACAAGCGGAATAATCCGCGCTTCTCCCAGCCTTGGAGCATAAAAAAAGGCGCGAGTTCAACTCGCGCCTTCTCAGCGGTGACGGACGGAAAACCGAGCCTTACGGGCGGTCGTCCACCTCGGTCTCCGTAGCGGCCGGAGGAATCAGATCCTCGGTGCTCAGGTTCAGCCAGATCAACACCACGTTGGCGATGTAGATCGAGGAGTAGGTACCCGCCATCACACCGATGAACAACGCGATGGAGAAACCGAACAGGTTGTCGCCACCAAAGAACAGCAGCGCGGCAATCGCCAACAAGGTGGAGATCGACGTCGCCATGGTCCGCAACAGGGTCTGGGTGGTCGAGATATTGATGTTCTCGACCAAGGACGCCTTGCGCAGTACACGGAAGTTCTCACGCACCCGGTCGAACACCACGATGGTGTCGTTGAGCGAGTAACCGATGATCGCCAGCACTGCCGCCAGCACCGTCAAGTCGAAGGTGATCTGGAAGAACGACAGGATGCCCACGGTCACGATCACGTCGTGGATCAGCGAGACAATGGCGCCTACCGCGAACTTCCACTGGAAGCGGAAAGCCAGGTAGAGCATCACGCCGCCCAACGCCAACAGCATGCCGAGGCCGCCCTGGTCGCGCAGTTCTTCACCCACTTGCGGGCCGACGAACTCGACGCGCTTGACCACCGCCGGGTTGTCGCCACCGGCCTTCTGCAAGGCATCCGCTACGCGCTGGCCCAGTTGCGGGTCTTCACCCGGCATGCGCACCAGCAAATCAGTGGTGGCGCCAAAGCTCTGCACCACGGCGTCGCTGTAGCCCGAGGTCGCCAGCTGCTCACGCACCTTGGTGACATCGGCCGGACGTTCGTAGGTCAGCTCGATGAGCGTACCGCCGGTGAAGTCCAAGCCGTAGTTCAGGCCCTTGGTGGCCCAGCTGAACAACGCCAGGGCCGTAAGGAACAATGTGACGCCGAACGCAATGTTGCGGACGCCCATGAAGTTGATTGTACGTAACATGTCAGCCCCTTAAATCCACAACTTCTTGACGTCACGGCCACCATAAATCAGGTTGACCATTGCACGGGTCACCAGAATGGCTGTGAACATCGAGGTAAAGATCCCGAGGGACATGGTCACTGCGAAGCCTTTGACCGGGCCGGTGCCCATGGCAAAGAGAATCCCGCCGACCAGCAACGTGGTCAGGTTGGAGTCGATAATCGCAGTGAATGCGCGGCCGAAGCCTTCGTTGATTGCCCGCTGGATCGACATGCCCGCGGCGATCTCTTCACGTATCCGCGAGAAGATCAGCACGTTGGCGTCCACCGCCATGCCCATGGTCAAGACGATACCGGCGATACCCGGCAGGGTCAGCGTGGCGCCCAGCAAGGACATCAGGGCCAGCAGCAGCACCATGTTCACCGCCAGCGCAACCGTGGCGATCAAGCCGAAGAAGCGGTAGATGGCGATGATGAACAGCGACACGAACAGCATGCCCCACAGGGATGCATCGACACCCTTGGTGATGTTGTCGGCACCCAGGCTCGGGCCGATGGTGCGTTCTTCAGCGAAGTACATCGGCGCGGCCAGGCCACCGGCACGCAGCAGCAGGGCCAGTTCCGAGGACTCGCCCTGGCCGTTCAGGCCGGTGATGCGGAATTGGCTGCCCAGCGGCGACTGGATGGTCGCCAGGCTGATGATTTTCTTCTCTTCCTTGAAGGTCTGGACCGGTACGTCTTTTTCGACGCCGTTGACCACTTGCTTGGTGTAGGTGGTGGTCGGCTTCTGCTCGATGAAGATCACCGCCATGCTGCGACCGACGTTGCTGCGCGTGGCGCGGCTCATCAGTTCGCCGCCGTGGCCGTCGAGGCGAATGTTCACCTGAGGACGACCTTGCTCGTCGAAGCCCGCCTGGGCATCGGTCACCTGGTCACCGGTGATGATCAGGCCACGCTCGATTTGCGCCGCCGGACGGCCGCCCTCACGGAACTCGAAGCTCTCGGAAGTGGCCTTGGACGCACCCGGCTCAGCGGCCAGGCGGAATTCCAGGTTGGCGGTCTTGCCGAGGATACGCTTGGCTTCGGCCGTGTCCTGCACGCCCGGCAGCTCGACCACGATGCGGTTGGCGCCCTGGCGCTGCACGATCGGCTCAGCCACACCCAGCTCGTTGACGCGGTTACGGACCGTGGTCAAGTTCTGCTTGATGGAGTATTCGCGGATTTCCGCCAGCTTGGCCGGGGTCATCGCCAGACGCAGCACCGGTTGGCCATTGAGGTCGGCCGGCACAATGTCGAAATCGTTGAAATTCTTGCGGACCAGCGCACGGGCCTGTTCGCGGGTATCTTCATCACTGAAGCCCAGCTGAATGGCACCTTCGAACTGCGGCAGGCTGCGATAGCGCACGCGCTCTTTGCGCAACAGGCTCTTGACGTCGCCTTCGTAGACTTTCAGGCGTGCGTCGAGGGCTTTTTCCATGTCCACTTCCAGCAGGAAGTGCACACCACCGGACAAGTCCAGGCCCAGCTTCATTGGGTGGGCGCCGAGATTGCGCAGCCATTGTGGGGTGGTCTGGGCCAGGTTCAGGGCTACAACGTAATCGTCGCCCAACGCCTTGCGCACCACGTCCTTGGCCGGCAACTGGTCTTCAGACTTGACCAGGCGCAACAGGCCGCCCTTGCCGTTTTCGGCGATGGACGCAGCCTTGACCTCGATATTGGACGCCTTGAGCGCAGCGCTCGCGCGGTCCAGATCGGCCTGGGTGACCTGCAGCGCAGTGCTTGCGCCACTGACCTGAATGGCCGGGTCATCCGGGTAAAGATTGGGAGCGGAATAAATCAGACCGACCGCCAGCACCGCCAGGATCAGTAGGTATTTCCACAGAGGGTATTTGTTCAGCATCACGCCGCCCGCTTATGACGCGGGGCGCCTTGCGCGCCCCGTCGATTGAAGAGAAGTTGTTACTTAGATCGCTTTCAGCGTGCCTTTTGGCAGCGTGGCCGCGATGGCGCCCTTCTGGAACTTCATTTCAACCGTGTCGGACACTTCCAGTACCACGAAGTCATCGGCCACTTTGGTGATCTTGCCGGCGATGCCGCCGGTGGTGACCACTTCATCACCTTTTTGCAGGCTGCTGAGCAGGTTCTTCTGCTCTTTGGCGCGCTTGGCCTGTGGACGCCAGATCATCAGATAGAAGATGACCAGGAAGCCGACCAGGAAAATCCACTCGAAACCGCCACCCATTGGCGCAGCTGCAGGTGCAGCGGCATCGGCCATGGCGTTAGAGATAAAAAAGCTCATTTAGCACTCCAGTTGCAAGTATTGAATCTAGGGATCGGAAAACTCAGTCCAAAGGCGGAACAGGCAACCCGCGCTTGGCATAGAAGGCCTCGACAAAGGCGGCCAATGTACCCTGTTGGATAGCCTCGCGCAAACCAGCCATAAGCACCTGATAATGGCGCAAATTGTGGATGGTATTGAGCATGCTGCCGAGCATTTCGCCGCACTTGTCCAAATGATGCAGATAAGCGCGGGAGAAGTTCTGGCAGGTGTAGCAATCGCACGTCGGATCCAGCGGCGAATCATCATGGCGATGGAACGCGTTACGGATCTTCAGCACACCGGTGTCGATGAACAGATGCCCATTGCGGGCATTACGGGTTGGCATCACGCAATCGAACATGTCCACCCCGCGGCGCACACCCTCAACCAGATCTTCCGGTTTGCCAACGCCCATAAG
This sequence comes from Pseudomonas sp. R4-84, assembly GCF_054130985.1. NCBI lineage: Bacteria > Pseudomonadati > Pseudomonadota > Gammaproteobacteria > Pseudomonadales > Pseudomonadaceae > Pseudomonas > Pseudomonas sp. R4-84. Next base: position 1,057,916 of record NZ_CP096390.1, on the reverse strand, counting down.
GTAACGAGGTTTGTCAGCGGGCATTTCCCCCGGCAGGTAATCGAGCACCTTGATCATCTCGTGCTTCGGTTCACCCACCGACAGACCGCCAATCGCCAGGCCGTCGAAGCCGATCTTGTCCAGGCCTTCCAGCGAGCGCATGCGCAGGTCGCGGTGCATGCCGCCCTGGACGATGCCGAACAGCGCCGCGGTGTTTTCGCCGTGTGCATTCTTCGAACGCTGGGCCCAGCGCAACGACAGCTCCATGGACACCCGCGCCACGTCTTCATCGGCCGGGTACGGCGTGCATTCGTCGAAGATCATCACGATGTCCGAGCCCAGGTCGCGCTGCACCTGCATCGACTCTTCCGGCCCCATGAACACCTTGGAACCGTCCACCGGAGAAGCGAAGGTCACGCCCTCCTCCTTGATCTTGCGCATCGCGCCCAAGCTGAACACCTGGAAACCGCCAGAGTCGGTCAGAATCGGGCCTTTCCATTGCATGAAATCGTGCAGGTCGCCGTGGGCCTTGATCACTTCCATGCCCGGGCGCAGCCACAGGTGGAAGGTGTTGCCAAGAATGATCTCCGCGCCAATTGCCTCGATATCACGCGGCAGCATGCCCTTGACCGTGCCGTAGGTGCCCACCGGCATGAATGCCGGGGTCTCCACGGTACCGCGGGGGAAGGTCAGGCGTCCGCGACGAGCCTTGCCATCGGTGGCAAGCAACTCGAAGGACATGCGACAGGTGCGACTCATACGGTTTCCTCGGGCCCGCGTGGCGCGGGGTTACGGGTGATGAACATCGCATCACCGTAGCTGAAAAAGCGGTACCCATGCTCGACGGCGGCCTTGTAGGCAGCCATGGCTTCGGGGTAACCGGCGAAGGCCGAAACCAGCATCAACAGCGTGGATTCGGGCAAATGAAAGTTGGTGACCAGGGCATCGACCACATGAAACGGCCGGCCCGGGTAGATGAAGATATCGGTGTCGCCACTGAACGGTTTGAGCACGCCATCGCGCGCAGCGCTCTCCAGAGACCGCACGCTGGTGGTCCCCACCGCCACCACCCGCCCACCGCGCGCGCGACAGGCCGCCACGGCATCGACGACTTCCTGGCTCACTTCCAGCCATTCGTTGTGCATGTGATGGTCTTCGATGCGCTCCACCCGCACCGGTTGGAACGTGCCAGCGCCGACGTGCAGCGTCACGAACGCCGTCTCCACGCCCTTGGCGGCGATCGCCTCCAGCAACGGCTGATCAAAATGCAGCCCCGCCGTCGGCGCCGCCACCGCCCCCAGGCGCTCGGCGTATACGGTCTGATAGCGCTCGCGGTCCGAACCTTCGTCCGGGCGGTCTATATAAGGAGGCAACGGCATGTGCCCGACACGGTCGAGCAGCGGCAACACCTCTTCGGCAAATTCCAGCTCGAACAACGCATCGTGCCGCGCCACCATCCGCGCCTCACCGCCGCCGTCGATCAAAATCGACGAGCCCGGCTTGGGCGACTTGCTCGACCGCACATGGGCCAGCACGCGATGACTGTCCAGCACCCGCTCCACCAGAATCTCCAGCTTGCCACCGGAGGCCTTCTGGCCAAACAACCGCGCCGGAATCACCCGGGTATTGTTGAACACCATCAAATCGCCCGGACGCAAATGCTCGAGCAAATCAGTGAATTGACGGTGAGCCATGGCACCGCTGACCCCGTCAAGGGTCAACAGTCGACTGGCGCGCCGCTCGGCCAGCGGGTGGCGAGCGATCAGCGAATCCGGGAGTTCGAAAGTAAAGTCAGCAACACGCATGATGGGGTTCGTCTAGCAGGGCCGGAAAGTCTAGCGGAAATATTAAAAATTCACCATGAAACGTGATTGACCAACGGTAGGCACCTCTCTATACTTCGCCGCCATTGAGCCCTGATGGCGGAATTGGTAGACGCGGCGGATTCAAAATCCGTTTTCGAAAGGAGTGGGAGTTCGAGTCTCCCTCGGGGCACCATCTTAAAGAAAGACCTTGAAATTCAAGGTCTTTTTTTTCGTCTGCAAGAAAGTGGTTTGGCCCATGATCGATGCGAAATCTCACCCAGGGCGCCCGCTGTTGTGGCGAGGGGATTTATCCCCGCTGGGCTGCAAAGCAGCCCCAAATACCAGCCCAGTGGCGAGAAAGAACCCTGCAATAAGGAAGACAGGAAACAGGGAAAAACCCGTGGCGAGGGAGCTTGCTCCCGCTTGAGCGCAAAGCGCTCACAAAATAGTCACTCCCCCACACCGATACTCCGACTAGCACTCGCCAAGCCATGAACCTTCACCCCCACCCCTCCTCACCCAGTCACAAAGGATTTCACCCCATGGAATTGCTGCTGGAAACGGTCGCTCTTTACTCCCTCAAGCTGGCTTATGAGACGGAAGGCCACAGCCCGATCCTGCGGGATGATCCGTTGATGGGGGATTGTGATCGGGAGGTTTTTGGGTTGTTGGTGCGGCGGGGCGATGTGGCCGGGATTCAGGGCGAAATCAGTCGATGCCTGGATTTGGCGTTGGGGGCGATTGGTGGGGTGGATACAGTGCTGGGCCGAGAGCTGCACCGTTTGGCTACGGATTTCAGCTCAGCGCAAAAGATAGACGACCTTCACGGTCCGCTCATCGCGCTTAACGCTTATGTGAAAGATATTGTATAAACCCCAGCGCTCGTTCCCACGCTCCGCGTGGTAACGCATCCGGCGGATGGTGAGCAACCTGGCAATGCTCTTCTGAATCTCCGCTGCGATTGTGAGCGCGCTCGCTCGTGGGGCTTGCGGGCTCTGTGAGCCAGGACTGTCAGACCTTTTAAAAGAAGCGTTTTCCGGCTCATCCCTCCATCCGATCAAACGCCTGGGCCAGATCCGCACACAGATCCGGCGCATGCTCGAGCCCAATGTGTAAACGAACCAGCCGCCCCTCGTCAGGGAGCGTCTTGATCGAGCGCAGTTCGTGTGAAATGGCGGGCATGACCAAACTTTCATACCCGCCCCAACTGGTGCCTAGGCCAAACAATTTCAACGCGTTGATGAAGCGTTCAAATGCGGCTTCATTGCAAGGTTGCAGTTCGAAGGTAAAGGGCCCGGCGCCACCGGAAAACTGTCTTTTCCAGAGGGTGTGCCCGGATCGGAGGCCAATACTGGAAACATCACGCGTTTGACCTTCGAATGTGCACTTAACCATTTAGCCACTTCGATTGCACTGGCTTGATGCCGGGGCATGCGCACGGCGAGTGTTCTCAATCCGCGCAGGGTGAGCCAGCACGCATCCGGGGAGGCATGCGAGCCGTGGCGGTCACACCATTTGCGCGTCGTGTCCAACGTTGAGTAAGCGCCGGTCACCAGGCCGAGAATGACGTCTGAGTGGCCGTTGATGAACTTGGTAGCCGCATGAATCGAAATATCGATCCCCAGCGCATGGGCGTTGAAGTACATCGGTGAGCCCCACGTTGAGTCGCAGGCAACCGGTATGCCCCGTTCACGGGCCGCCGCGCACACTTGCGTGATGTCCAGCATCTGCATCGTCAACGATGAAGGCACTTCGATGAAGACTAGGCTCGTATTGTCGTCGATCAGTTGGCCGACTTCGGCGCTGTCGTTGAAGAAGCTGATTTTGGTGCCAAGTGCTGTCAGCGATTGCTCGCAAAATACTCGGGTCGGACCATACACGCCGTTGTAGACCAGGATATGTTTTCCCGGTCCCGCATGTGCGCCTAACACTGCGGCGATAGCGCTCAAACCGCTGGAGGTGGCGATGCAGGTTTCGGCATTTTCAAGACGTGCCATGGCCTCTTGTAACTCAAACGTGGTGACCGTGCCCGAGCGCCCATAACGTGACGATTCGAAAACCCTGCCCTGGTACGAATGCCGATATTCCTCCAGGGTTTCAAACACTACTGTTCATGAACCGCTGCGGCGCTGGTGCGGCCCAGGTGAACAAGAGCAGAGTCACGGTGCATGATGGCCTCGATTCGAGTGGTCAGAGTCCTATAGTATGTTTGGCATGTCAGACTCCATCAGCCAAAAAATATCGCTGACGCGCCATCCGAGCCCGCCGAGTTTCGCCTGTTAGCGAAGCGGCATGAGCGCGGCGCTGTGTTGCCTTCGCACGAGCACCAGACCGGGCAACTGGTGTTTGCGTTGCGCGGCACGATGTTGGTTGAAACACAGCAAAGTCGCTGGACGGTTCCACCGCAACGGGCGTTGTGGATACCGCCGCACCAACCCCATGCCCTTCAGATCCTGTCGGATGTTGAGATGCGAACGGTGTATTTCCACCCGGCATTGTTCACCGAAGTCGCCGGCTTCGCGCGTTGCAACGAAGTGCACGCGGTCGTGGCATCCAGCCTGATCAGGGAACTGGTACTGGGCTTGTTCGAACAGCCGCGCCAGGGTGAGATGCGCGAATTGATGGTGCAGTTATTACTGCATGCATTGGGTGAAGCGGCCTGCCTACCGACACACTTGCCGATGCCGACTGACGAGCGGCTGCGCGCGGCATTGATGGAGCTGATTTCAGGCAATCAGTGGCATTGGTCGATATCTGAAATTGCGTATCGTGCGGCCATGTCCGAACGCACCTTTACGCGGCGCTTTAGCGCGGAAGTGGGCTTGAACTATCGCACATGGCACCAACGGGCGCGCATCGTTGCCTCGCTGGATCTGCTGGCATCGAATCGGTCCGTCAAATGGGTTGCACATACTTTGCAGTTTGCGAGTGCAGCAGCCTATGTGGCGGCCTTTCGAAAAATAACAGGCAGTACGCCACGGGCCTTTCAGTCCACTCATTTAATGCAAAGCGCGCCTCAGTGATTCTTCGTTACATCATCGCCCAGATCAAAACGACTCTGGTCTTTCCACACACGCTGCAGGTCTTAAGTGTGCTTTGATGCTCCCGTCAGGCGGCAGGAAAGGTCTGCTGCGCAAGACCTTTCCTGCCGAGGCGAACGCCTCGGCTACCTCACCTCAACAATATCCAACGCCCGATTCGCCAACAGCTCACTTACCTCAATCACCTGCAAAATCCCCAACGCAACACGTCGCCGCGATCCATCCAGATCAAACGCCAAGTCACTGATCATCGCGTTCGCCGAAGCCAAATTCTCACTGAGATTCGCCAGCAAACACTCAGAATCCACATTCGGATCAATCCGTAAAATGGAGTCGGTCTTGTCCGATGTTTCGCTCTTAGGCTTGGGTTTCAGATAACAATCCAACGCTCGCGTGGCAGCGTCGTCGATTTTCTTGTTGCGGGCAGACTGAGCACGGGAGACGTGTTCATCGGTAACTGGGGGGTTCGGTGTAATTTTGACCATGGTCCTAGCTCTCTTTTGGTTGAGGCTACGACCCGTTCGCGACTAAACGATTGGGAGGCAGCTATGCGCAGGTTAGTCGACCGACGAGCTAAGAAATCGGCGCGCCCGGAGGCGCCCTGCGCACAGCCACCATCGAGTGCAGGGATGGGGATACCTGACTGATGGACGCTTGAGCGACTTAGCAACGACGGGCGACTAAACCCGATCACTGATGAGCAGTGACAGATCCCAAACTACCGACGCAACCCCAGGCGCACAAGTCGGCGGATTCTGGCGTAGTTGTAGGCAAAGGCGCAAGGCGATGTGGGCTGGCGGGGCTTCGTGACGGTTTCTGTCGGGCTTTACTGACAGGGCTTCATTTGGCTGGGGTGAGCGGCTGGCCGATGGATGAAGAGGGGCTGCTGCGCAGCCCAGCGGGAGCAAGCTCCCTCGCCACGGGGTTCGGCGTTTAATCAACTGAGCAGCGTAATAAATAGATCTGTCCCCTTTCGGACACTTTAGTCTTTAAGGAGAGGGATAGGCCTCGTTAAACGCCGAAGCAAAATCTTCCGCCTTTGAAAAGAGCAGCATCTCAACGTCTCCTATCTCGACCTTGAGTTTTCGGGAGACGCTCATCAGTAACCCAATATAGGTCGAGTAGACATCGGTCGTTGCGATTCGAAGCCAGCCCTGTTGCCGCGCCTGGCTCTTTAAGCGTGGCCAGCAGGCGTTAAGCTGCGTATTTCGACCCGCCAAGTGCGGAAACCACCAGCGTTGCTCATCACCGTGAAGCATCTGCAGAACATTCAGGGAAAATGAAACCCGCGCATCGAAGATGGCATGCTCGTTTGGATTCGAGAACGCCGCCACCTTCGACCATGAGGCGATTCCCTTGTGATTTATCGGCACTTGGCCCTGCGACACGATCTGAACGTAGCCCTGCATCGTCGCAGGTGCATTTCTTTTGACACCGCCCCAAACTCGCACCGCGTAGTCCGCAAGTGCCATCCGTTGCTCGGGGGATGACCCCCATTGCAGGGAGGCATGCCGCTTCAGTGCGCACGTTTTTTCGTACCAGTTCGAGCCACCAATCTCCCATTCAAACGAATGCTGGACGAGCGCGATATCAAACTTCCAAGTGTAGATATGGGGAAGTCCTGGCAGGTGCTGTGTGGCGTAAGAAAGCAGCGTATTTTCGAGAGACTGCATAAAGGGAAACCAAGTATTGAACGAGGCCGCCATGTTAATTGACTCCGTTTCGTGCAGCTAACTCTCCGTGCCTGTCTGACCAGCAACCGCAGCCAAAACCAAGCCCTCAGCTAAATAATGGCACTAAGACATCAATCTCAGTATCCTGCCTTCACTTCAATCTGATCGATCAAGGACGAATCACAATGAAAGTTCCCGAGCTGTTTGACCTTGAGGCGCATGGCGCAGGCTGGTACACCTGGGCGGAAATCAGCAATTGCTTCTGGCCCGGGGTCGGCAAAAAATCCGCCGGCGTGGACCCCGTTCTCGCGCAGATGGTTGCTGCGAAGGGTGTCTACTGCATTGCCTGGAGAGCCACCGAGGAGGCATCGCCTGACAACCCAGCCGTCCAGTACATCGGGCAAACAAGTAGTTTCAAGTTTCGCATGGGCCAATTTGCCTGGTCCGCAGGGCTTTGGGGAGCCCGGGCTCGTGGCCATTCGGCTGGCTGGCGCTGGCATGAACAAAAAGAAGACCAATTGTCCATCGCGTTCTTTCCGCTGCGTAATTCAAACATCCCCAAACACATGTTGAATGGCTATCTGCATTGGTATGAGGCACTGGCCCTTGAAGCCCATCATCAGCGATGCAGCGCGTTGCCGTTCGTGAACGTTCCCCAGAATGGCATTGTTGTACTGGACTAATGAAACGTCGCGCGCAGCGACTCCCCTTAGCTTGATCGCTGCGCGCATCCTTACCTCCAAGAAAATCTTCCCCATCCATCCCCTCCCGCAAAGCCCCCATCCCCTCCAGCAAACACCCCACCGCCCCCCCTCCTCGATAATCCCCCGCTTCACCCACCCCAAGCGCTACAACCGAGCACCGCGTCCCTCCCATGAACCTACACACCTTCATTCGCAGCTATTGCCTGAACTCCAGGCTCGCCACGAATGCGCTCACCCGCCTGCACAAATCGCTCTCTTCCCTGGTCCGCTACTTGGCCCTGCAAGGCTTCGATTCCAATACATGGCCCGCCACCCGCGACGAAGCCGCCCTGGACCGTCACCTCAACACCCTGTGCCCAGAGCTGGCCACCACCGTGTTCTGCCATGCCCGCGAAGGCATCATCCTCGTTGATCCCTTCGGCCGGGTCATCGCCGTGAACGAGGCCTTTACGCGGCTTACCGGTTACGGTCAGGAAGAGATTCAGGGCCATGAGCTGAACTCCCATCGCATGGTCCGTCGCCTCACCGCGTTTTACGCGCCGATGAAGAATGCGCTGGATTTCCACGGGCATTGGTCCGGTGAGATTCAGACCAACCATAAAGATGGCCGGGAGATGACGTCGCGGATCAGCATCAGTGCGGTGCATGACCGTCACGGCAATGTTCAGCACTACGTGGCGCTGTTCAGCGACATGACGCAGATGAAGCAGCGCTTGCAGCTGCTGGAACGGGATGCGCGGTATGACGCGCTCACGCAGTTGCCCAATCGGTTGTTGTTGGCCGAGCGGATGCGTCAGGCGTTGGGCAAGGCGCGGGTTCATCAGCAGAAGGTGGCGATTGCGTTTATCGACCTGGATGGGTTCAAGGCGCTGAACGACAGTTATGGGCATGACTGGGGGGATCGGGTGCTGCAGATTGTCGCGGCGCGGATCAATGCGACGTTGCGCGAGGGCGATACGTTGGCGCGCCTTGGGGGGGATGAGTTTGTGGCCGGGTTGGTGGGGCTGCAGGAAGTGGAGGATTGCGAGCCGATGCTCAAGCGGATGCTGGCGGCGGCCAACGCGCCGATTCTGATTGGCGCGCAGACGGTGGAGATTGCCGCGAGTATCGGGGTGGCGTTTTTTCCGGAGCATGGGCTTGAGGTGGATGGGCTGATCAGCAAGGCGGACCAGGCCATGTACCTGTCGAAAAAGGCCGGCGGTAATCGCCTGGCGTTTTGTCCGACCCGCTGCCTTTCGGTCAATAACGAAACCTGACGGTGGTGCCGACGGTGCGTTCGCTGCCGGTCATGACGCCGTAGTCGCCGGCACCGAGCAGTGAGTAGACGGCGGTGATGTAGTTGCGATCGAACACGTTGCGCACCCAGCCTTCGACTTCCCAGGCGCGATCCTGGCTGCGCATGCCCAGGCGCAGGTTGGTGAGACCGTAGCTGGGTTGATAGCTGCCTTCGCCGCCTTCGAGGGTGCCGTAGTAACCGGTGCGGAAGCTGTAGTCGACGCCGCTGTAGAGTTCCAGGCCATAGGGCAGCGGGTGGGTGTGGTCGAGGCCGCTGCTCAGGTTCCATTCCGGCGCGTTGTAGAGGCGCTCGCCGCTGAGGTCGCAGGTCCATTGACCCGAGGCCGGTGGGCACGGGGCGTTGGGGAAGCTGCGGTAGCGCGCGTCGCTCCAGGCCACGCCCAGGCGCCCGGTGAGTTGGGAGGTGAGTTGCCACGCGGAATCGAGTTCGATGCCGCGCAAGCGGACTTTGCCGACGTTGATCAGGTTGTCCCGCAGCGGCGGCGCGAACAGCGATGTCGGCGGGCTGTAGGTGAGCGCTTGGTAGTCATCGACGTCGGTCTGGTAGACGGCAAGATTGAGCAATGCGCGCTGATCCCAGAACCGCGTCTTCATGCCCACTTCCAGGGACGTGGCGCGTTCCGGCTCGAAGGTGGGCTCGGTGAACGGCCCGATCACGTCGAAGTTGATGCCGCCGGCCTTGTAGCCCCGCGACCAACTGACGTAGCCCATCACGGCATCGCTGAAGCGATAGCTGGCGCTGAGCAGGCCGGAGACGTTGTTTTCTTTGATGGAGTCTTCACGGTAATAAGTACCGCCGAGGGCGATGTCCCGCAGCAATTGCCCGCCCACCTGGAACACCGGGGGTAAGCCGTTCAGCGGGGCAAGGTTGCTGACGTCGCGGGAGATCCAGCCGTCCTTGCGCTCCTTGCTGTAGCGCAGGCCGCCGGTGAGTTCCAACGGGTCGATCGGACGCCAGGAAAGTTGACCGAACACCGCCCGGCTGTCGCCCTTCTGCTCGCCGTCATAACGCTGCCGAGCGCCATCGAGCAGCACGGAAGGCACCTGACTCGGATCGGTAAACGTGATGCCGAAGATTTTTTGCAGTGCCTCCAGTTGATCGCCAACGAACCAGGGCGCGGCGTCCGGGCCGAATTCGGCGTCGATCTGGCGGTCGAGCTGTTGGCGCAGGTAATAGAGCCCGGCGACATAATCGACGGACGAGCCGGCCGTGCCGGACAGCCGCCATTCCTGGCTGAACTGCCGATGGCCCAACTCGGTTTCGGATTGGGCCACCGCCAGCGCGGTGCTGTCACCGTCGCGGCCGGCGCGGTAGTCCCAGTCGCGGTAGGCGGTGATGCTGGTGAAGCGCATCGCCTCGTCCAAGTCCCAATTCAATTCCAGTGACACGCCGTTCTGCAGAGTTCGCGGGCGACCCGGCGCGTCGATGCGGTTCTCCCGTTGGTAAGGGTCGGGCTCCGCCAGCGGATAGCCAAGGAATTTGGCGCGCTTGCGGGTTTGCTCGCTGTAGTGATTGACCAACAGGACATTGCCGGCTTCGTTCTGCTCGGCGTAGTCGGCGATCAGGCGGGCGCTGAAGTCGCTGTTCGGTGTCCACAGCAATTGGCCGCGCAGGCCTTGGCTGTCGGCGTCGCCGAGGCGACTGCCGTCGTGCAGGTTTTCCACGGCGCCCTCGCTGGAGCCGTCGAAGACATTGAGCCGCCCGGCGAGAACGCCGTCTTGCAGCGGCCCGGAGACGGTGCCGCGATATTCCCGCAGACCGCGCTCGCCGTAACTGGCTTCGAGGTTGGCTTCGGGCTGGAAAGTCGGCTGGCGCGTGACGATGTTCAGCGCGCCCGCGGTGGTGTTCTTGCCGAACAAGGTGCCTTGCGGCCCGCGCAACACTTCGATGCGTTCGATGTCCATCAACTCGGTGAAGGCCATGCCCTGGCGTGCCTGGTAAACGCCATCGACGTAGGTGCCGACGCTGCCTTCCAGACCATCGTTGTAGGCGGTCGCGCCGAACCCGCGCAGGCCGAAACCGGCATAACGGGCATCGTGGCCGGACACCACCAGGCCCGGCACCCGTTGTTGAATGTCTTGCAGGCGATGCAGGCCGGCTTCGTCCAGCTGATCGCCGTAGAGGACGTTGATCGGGATCGGCACGTCTTGCGGGTCTTCCTCGCGGCGTCGAGCGGTGACGGTGGTCTGGTCAAGGACGAGGCCGCCGGAGGTGTCTTGCGCTGCCTTGGCCGACAGCCAAGGCAATACCGTAAGGCTGCCGAGCAAGAGCAGCCGATAACCCATACCCGGCATGCTAGAACTCCCGGGCCATTGCTCGATGCACCGTGTCCGGGCAAACCAGGGTCTTGATCCGCGCCAGCAATTGGCGGCTGTCGGTGGGCTTGAGCAGCACAGCGTCGAAGGCCAGGTCCCCGGGGTAACCCGGCGGCCTGTGTGGCGGGACCGCTGAATAAAGCATCACGGGCAGATCGTGCTCACGGGCGCGAACGTGTCGCAGCAGTTCCCAACCGTCCATCCCAGGCATCATCTGATCGCTGATCAGCAGGTCGACTGGCTGTTCCGCCAGGCAAGCCAAGGCATCTTCGCCGCTCGCCGCCATGCTCACATCGAAACCGTAACCGGCCAGCAGGTCATAGAGCCATTCGCTGTTTTGTTCGATGTCGTCCACCAGCAACACGTGTTTGCCCTGGCCGTCGAGCGGCGTGATGTTGTTATCGACGATGCCGTTTTCCAGGTCATCTTCTTGGGCGCATTTGAGTTGCAGGCGGAACCTGAAGTGGCTGCCCTGCCCCGTGGCCTGGGGTTCGAGACGGCTGCCCATGCGTTCCAGCAATTGGGTGACGATGGACAGCCCCAGCCCGCTGCCTTCGTAGCGTTGGGCGTTGCGGCCACGGCGGAACGGTTGCAGCAGTTGTTCGAATTCTTGCGGGTCGATGCCGATGCCGGTGTCGATCACGCTGAAGCGCAGCTCCACGGTGTCAGCGGTTGCTCCTGGACAACAGCCCACTTCGAAACGGATCTGGCCGTTGCGGGTGAATTTCGCCGCGTTCGCCAGAAGGTTCATCAACACCTGCCGAAGCCGCTTGAAGTCGGCCTCCACCAGGGGCGGCAGGTCCTGGGCCATTATCGCGTTGAAGCTGTTGCCCTGGCGCGCGGCGAGAAAGCCCGCCTCGTCGGCGATTTCCTGGAGAAAGCCGTACAGATAGCCCGGCGCGAGGGTCAGTTGCATCTGCTCCAGCTCGCCCTGGGAGAACTCGAGCATCTCGTCGATCAGCTCCAGTTGTTGACGGGCGTTGCGCTCGATCGTCGCCGGGTAGTCGCGATTCGGCCCGCCGTGTAGCAGGCGCGCATAGTCGATGATGCGCACCAGTGGCGAGCGCAGGTCGTGGCTGATCCGCGCCATCAATGCACTGCGAGCCGCGAGGGAGTCGCGCAGCTGCGAGGTGCGCAGGGCCACGGTGCTTTCCAGGCGCTCGTGCTCTGCCTGGCGTTGCTGTTCGAGGGTCGACAGCGCGTGCTTTTCCCGGTTGCGGCTGCGGGCCACTTCCATGATCAAGGTGCACACCAGCAACACCACGCCCGCCAAGGTGGAAGACAGGCTGTACTTGCTTTCCGGCGACTGCCAGGGCAATTGTTCCTGGGGGAAGAAAATCCGCATCAGCAGTTGCCCCACCAAGAGCCCGGGCACCAGCCATGCCATCCAGCTATAGCTCAGCCGCCTGCGCCACGCCATGAATAACGTAGCGAACAACACGCCGTAGAAACTCATCAGGAAGACCTGAACGATCTGCGCGCCCTGGACCGCATCGATCTTCAACCACCAAAGTCGGCCGAAGACACAACCTAGCAGCGGCACCCAATAGCTCCAGCCGATGATCCTGGGCAGCTGGGACACCTGCAACAGTACGCGGAAGTACGCCAGGAACAGTACGAACGAGAGCGCGCTGGCGCAGGTCAGCAGCTCGCGCATCCAGCCCAGCGCCGACGGCCAGTAGATCAGGTAACCGTTGAGGATGCAGGTCAGCAGGATGTAGCTCAGTACCGCACCCGCGTTCACCATCAGCAGCCGAGAGCGCAGGATCCAGCCGACGATAAAGCCGAACGGCACGACCAGCAGGACAATGCCGAGGGAGAGCCCGTCGCTCAGGTACGTCTGTTGCTGACTGCGCAGCAGCGCCGGTTCGGACCACAGTTCCGGCTCCAGCAGCATCTGGAAGTTGCTCGCCACCCGGACGAACACCGTGGTGCTCTGCCCCGCCGCCAACGACACCGGGAACGCCGGCTGACGCGCCGCCGGCTGAGGCCATTCGGCCAGGGGATAGGCGCCGCCGCCGTGTGCCTCGTACCCCGGTTGGTAGACGCGGATGTCTTCCAGGCGCGGCGCCCCGACCACCAGCAAGCGCGAACACGCCGCATCGCTCGAATTGGTCAGCCGTAATTTCAACCAGAAGGCGGAGCGGCTGTAGCCCTGCGTCGGCCAGCTTGGGGTGGCGGCTTTGAACTGCGTGTCTGGCAGCCGAGCGACTTCTGCCAGGCTCAGGCGTGCCTGGGTGTCTTCGAGAATCCGCACGACGGACATCAGGTTCAGAGAGTCGGCGCGGCAGATATCCACAGGTGCCGCACGCAGCAGGCCTGTGGATAACAATGTAACGGTCAGCAAAAGAAACTGAAGAAGCCGCATCAGGTGCGCCCGGCCGACTCGGTTTCAACGATGTCCAGGGTTTGCTGGCGAAACTGGCTGGGCGTCATGCCGATTCGCTGGCGGAAGGCCGTGGTGAAGTTGCAGGCGCTGCGAAAGCCCACCAGTTCGGCGACATCCTGCACGCTCATGGCGCTTTCGCACAGTAGATCCTGGCCGCGCCGCAATCGCGCGTCGCGAATATAGGCGAACACGGTCAGCCCGAGATGCTCGCGAAAAATGGCGGAGAGGCGTTTCTCATGGGTGCCGACTTTTTGCGCGAGCATGCCCAGGGACGGCATGTCGTCCAACTGGTTTTCTATCAGTCGCATGGCCGCGCGCAGCACGATTTCATCACCCTGCGGCTCCGGATCGGCCGGACTTTCCTGGACGGTCGGTGGTGCGCGCCAAGTCAGCTGCAGGTGGATCTTGATGCGCGCCAGCACTTCTTCGGGGGCGCAGGATTTGGGGATGTAGTCCACGGCGCCCACGGTCAGCCCTTCCAGTCGTTCCAATGAGGTATTTGCAGAAGACAGGAACAGAATCGGGATATGCCGGGTGGCCGGTGCCTCGCGCAAGAGCCTGCACAGGCTGAAGCCGTCCATTTGTGGCATGTGCACATCCAGGACGATCAGGTCCGGGCGCAGCGCAAGTGCCCGTTGATAGCCCTGATAGGCGTCGCTGGCCAGGGAAATGCGCCAGGGCTGGGCCTTCAAGAGGATGAGCGTGGCGCGGATGTCTTCGGGGATATCATCGATCAGCAGGATATGCGGCACGGGCTCGGACACCGCCGTGCCCTCCGCCGTCGCTGCCTGCCTTGCGTATCGTCCGTTGTCCATTCGCCAGGTCTCTTGTTGTGTTTAGCCAGCTCTCTGTCGCGAAACTGCCGGCGGAAGATCACCTATCGGGCCGGCAATAAATGGATATAACGGCAGGGCGGGCGAGAACTGAAGCTATCAAATTTTCAACAGACGATAAACGGTCATGCCGTTCGGGGTGGGATGTAGTTGGGGGGGCATAGACATGTGGCGAGGGGATAAATCCCCTCGCCACAAACGAGATATGGTCGACTAACTGTGCCGAACTACAGGGCCTGCTGCGCAGCCCAGCGGGAGCAAGCTCCCTCGCCACGGGTTTGTTGAGTACCTTGAATGAGCGGCGTTTGGTTAGAACTGGTACCCAATCTGGGCCAGCAGTTGTGGGTTTTCCTGACGCGTGTCGCTCTGCGCTTCACCGCCGGAGTGACGCCAGGCGACCGTTGCGTCGAACGAGAGCTGGCCGTACTGAGCGCGCAAACCCACACCGCCGCCGGAGATGCTGCGGGTGTTTTCCTCATCAGCCCACTCGTCGTGGTTGATGCGCACTTTGCCGGCGTCCCAGAACAGGTAAGGCGTCAGCTTGTCGATGGGGTAGCGAAGCTCGATCTGGGTCAGCATGCCTTCGTCGCCCGAGGCTTCGCTTTGTGGATAAGCCCGCACCCCATCGATGCCACCGAGGCTGAAATCTTCGGACGAATCGAGGTTGTCCTGGCTCCATTGGCCGAGGAACCGGGCGAACAGCGTGAAGTTGGCGGGCAGCGCTTGCAGGCGGGCAAGGTCGATGTTCACCTTGCTGAATTGACCTTCGGTCTGGGCGGTCTGACGGTCGCCCTCGCGCAGGGCGGAATCGAGTTTCAGGTCACCGTAGGTCAGCGTCGCGCCGCCGTAGGTGATGCCGCCGCCGAGCAAGGTGTCCCTTACATCGAACTGCAGGCTGATGGGCAGCGAGTCGCTGCTTTTTTCAAAGCTCAGGCCCAGTACTTCGTACTTATCTTCGAGATCCTTGTGCTGGTACTGCCCGGCCAGCATGAGGTTCGCCTGATTGCTGCGAACGAGCGGATAACTCAAGCCGACGCTGCTGACTTCGGCGGTACCGGTCGCACCCAGGTCAGCGAATTCAGCGCCCAGGTCATAGGAGCTCTTGGCGTAGCCCACGTTGCCGCGCAGGCCAGAGGTTCCCAATGGCATCGAGTAGCCGAGGCTGCCGAAATACAGCTCCTCATCGGTGGCCATCACGGCGGCGCTCAGCCGGTCGCCCAGCATCATCGGGCTGTTCCAGTCACCTTGTACCGTCAGGCGATTGCGCCCCGAATACCGGTTGCCGTGGTTGTCCAGCGTGGCCTTGCCTTCGAAGGCCTTGGTTTTGCTCACCTGGGCATCGAGGTCGCCCGTACCGAGCTCGTCACCCGGGCGGATGACCGGACGAACCGCCACGCCCGGCAGGTCGGACAGAACCAGAATGCTGCGCTCCAGGCGGTCACGCTCGATCACGTCGCCCGGCTGCAAGTCGTCCAGGAAGGGCTGCGCCTGCGCGGCCAGTTTTGCATCGTCGTTGACGGCAGTGACTTTGCCATAACGCCCTTCGATCACCGCGATGGTCAGCTCGCCGTTGGCCATGCGCTGCGCCGGCAGGTAGGCGCGTGCAAACGGGTAACCGTGCTCACGGTAGTAAAGCGTGACCTGCCGGGCGATTTCCCGCAGCTCGTCCAGATCAAGGGACTTGCCAATGGCCGGCGCGACGACGCGTTGCAGGCTGGCCTCGTCGATACGGGTATTGTCGGTGAAACGCACGGCATTGAGCTGGACCTTGGCGCCGCCGACTTTTTCCTGCGCCGGTTGCGGCGCCTCGACGTCCAGGCGAATGCTTTGCGGCAGTTCCTGTTGAGGAATCGGCAGTTCTTGCAGGATGCGCCCCGCGTCGGGGATCGGGCGTGCCGGTAGGGTCGCCGCCCAGGCCGGGGAAGTGGACAACAGCGCCAGACCAGCGGCGCAATACATCAATTTGTTATGCATTGAATATGTCTCGAATAAAGCGGGTTGCCTGAGCCCATGACCGCGTCCGGGGACGCGGGCAAGGGGCTCCTTCAAAGGGAAAAGTGAGTGTCAGGGGTCAGGGACGCATGGCCAGGCTCGGCAAGCGCACACCGCCGCGCACGACGAAAACAGTCTGTGGCGGGTAGGCCGCACAGGCGGCCCCACCCGATACACCGCCGTCGGCGCAAACAGTCCCGGCCAGTTCCCGCTCGCTGTCGGCGTCCTGGGCCTGGGCAGCCGAATCGCCGTCGCCTTGGGCCACGGCGTCGCCCGCAGCGTTGCCGCCATTGGCGTTTGCCGGCGCGCCGCTCTGATCCACCAGCAGCAGGCCGCCGTCCTCGACCCCGACGCCGGACCAATCAGTCGGTTTCGGCTGGACCGGATTGAGCTCCGGCGCATGGGGCGAAGTCACTTGCACGACGATGCGCGTTGCATCGGCGACGCTCTGCTGGATGGCGCTGATATCGATGGACTGCGTCACCGTGAGGTTGCCATTGGCCGGGTCACTGACGATCAGGTAACCGAGGTCAGCCAGCCCACCGATATTGATCTGGTGGGTGCCGGGGTCTGGGTTTCCTATCGAATACTCCGGCTGGCCGAGCATCTGTTTGGTGTCGCCGTTCTGCAGGCCGCTGACGTCGAAACCGGCTGCACCGCCACCGTTGAACGTGGTTTGGCCGTCGAATGGTTTGGTCTGGGTGGTCGTACCGTTCGTGGACACCACCAGCGTCGGTTGCTCGCGGTATACGGCATGAACCCCGGTGTTGCCCAGCGCCCGACCGAAATTGCTCTGCTGCTCGTCGCTGTTGTAGCGGAAGTTGCCGCTGCCACTGCCCACCACATCCACCACGCCGGTGCTGCCGGCGAGGCTACCGGTGTAGATCACCGCCCGGCCACCCGCGCCGGTGGACACCGTCACGCCCGCGTTGGCTTTCACGTCACCGCCCGAGGCCACGCCCGCCGAAGCGGATTGACCGGCGTTGAGCACGATCGCATCAGCGGCATTGCTGGTGGTGCTGACGTTCTCGGTCAGGGTGATATTACCGGTGGTCGTTACAACCTGGACTTTGCCGGTGTTGCCGATGCCAACGATCTGATCCAGCTGGGTGCCGTCCAGCGCCGTCTCGGTCAGCCTGCCGACGGTGACGTCCGTGCGGTTGACGAAGTTGACGTCCTTCGCCCGGCTGGCGATATCGCCGACCCAGTTGCTGGCATTGCGCAGGTCAAAATCGCCGCCCTTGAGCGCCAGGCCATCGGCGGTGATGGTGCCGTTGGCATCTTGGGTGGTCTTGCCATCGACGTTGAGGAACACGTTGCCGTTGGTGGCCAGCGCTTCGTTGATCGCCAGATCGCCGTCGGTGCCGATGCTGACGTCGCCGGTGTTGTTCACCCCGGTGGTGGACTTGACCACGTTGCCGTTGCCGTCGGTTTCAGTCAGCGTGCCGACCTTCAAATTGCCAGTGTTGTTGAACGCGACCTTGCCCGCCTCGCTGGCGATGTCGCCCACCACGTTGCCGTTGTTGCGCAACTCGAAGTCGCCGCCGTTGAGCGCCAGGCCGTCCGCGGTGATGTTGCCGTTGGCATCTTGGGTGGTCTTGCCATCGACGTTCAGGAACACGTTGCCGCTGGTGACCAGTTCTTCGTTGATCGCCAGATCGCCGTCGGTGCCGATGCTCACGTCGCCGGTGTTGTTCACGCCGGTGGTCGTCTTGACCACGTTGCCGTTGCCGTCGGTTTCAGTCAGCGTGCCGACCTTCAAATTGCCAGTGTTGTTGAACGCGACCTTGCCCGCCTCGCTGGCAATGTCGCCCACCACGTTGCCGTTGTTGCGCAACTCGAAGTCGCCGCCATTGAGCGCCAGGCCGTCAGCGGTGATGTTGCCGTTGGCATCCTGGGTGGTCTTGCCATCGACGTTGAGGAACACGTTGCCGCTGGTGGCCAGCGCTTCGTTGATCGCCAGATCACCGTCGGTGGCGATGCTGACGTCGCCAGTGTTGTTCACACCGGTGACGGTCGTCTGCGTGCCATCGGCATGGGTCGCGGTAAGCGAGCCCACTTTGAGGTTCCCGTTGTTGTTGAACTGGACCTTGCCCGCATCGCTGGCAATATCGCCGATCACGTTGCCGCTGTTGCCCAGGGCGTAGTTGCCGCCCAGCAGCACCAGGCCGCTGGCATCGAGCTTGGCCCCGGCGTCACCGGCCTGGGTGGTGTTGCCCGCCACTTCCAGGGTGATGATGTCGTCGGCGCGGGTTTGACCCTGGCCGGCGTCATCCCGTGGGCCGTTTTCGATGGTGATGCCTTTAACCAGCGACAGGTCGTGGTCGGTTTTCAGGGTGACCGCTTCGTCGGAGGTAATCCCCACGGTGCCGTCCACGACGCCAACCGTCAGGTTGCCGTTGCCGGCGAATTTCAAGCTGCCGACATCGGCGGCGATCACGCCCACGTCATTCCCCTTGCCCAGGTCGAAATCGCCTTCGCCGCGCAGGGCCAATTCGTCCGCGGTAATGGTCGCGCCCGTTGCCTGGGTCGCCCCTTTGCCGGCGTCGACGGTGAGGGTCAGGCCTTTGCCGGTCGTGCCGTCTTCGTCGTTGCCTTCGGGATCCTCGAGGGTCAGATCGCCCAGCAGGTTCAGGACACCGTTGGCGACCAACGCCAGGTCGTCCATGAGCGTCGCGCCTTCATCGTCGACGGTGATGTTGCGGGTCTTGTCATTGCCGATGATGACCTTGTCGAAACCGTCCTGGATGTTGGCCAGGTCAGCGTCGGACAGCACCAGCGGATCGTTTGGCCCGGTCACCTCTGGGTCATCACTGCCGCCCACGTGGATATCCAGGCCTGGGGTCTTCTGCTGCAAGGTGAGACTGCCGCCACCGGCAACGCTCGCGGCGAGATCGATTTCGTCGGCGGTCAGGCTCGTATTGCCCTGGGTCGCCAATGCCTGGCCGACCGTGAGCGTGTCGGCGATAAGGTTCAGGTCGCCGGTCTGGGTCATGCCGGCCACCGGCACACCTTGCGGGTTCGCCGGGGTCTGGCTGTCGGGAACGGTGACGACGCCGACGGTCAGGTCATCGACATCGGCAAAGCTGACGGTGCCGGTGACGCTGGCAATCGTGTCGACGTCGTTGGCGGCGTTGTCCAGGTCATGAACGGCGCCGTCACCCAGCAACACCAGGCCACCGGCGACAATGGCGCCGCCAGCGGTCTGGTCGATCTTGCCGCCATTGCTTTGCAATGCCAGGACCGGAGCCGGTTTGTTGTCGTCGTTGCCGGTGCCCGGTGCGTCCGCCACGGTCAACTGGTCATTGATGTGGATATCGCCGGTGCCGGCATCGAGGATAAGGTTGTCGTTGATGCGGGTGGCTTCGATGATGCTGATGTCACCGGTCATGTCCGCGCCACCGATCTTGACGGAAGTGAACCCGTCGCCCAGGGCGCTGATGTCAGTGCCGGTCAGTTCCAACGAACCGGCGGCGTCGCCGGTGCTGCCGCCCACGGCAATGTTTTTGCTCGGGGTGTTGGTTTCAAGGGCAATGGAGCCATTGCCGGTAACGCTGCCGGCGCCGCCGTTGAAGTTGATATCGTCGGCCTTGATGGCCAGGTTGTTGTCGGTGCCGTTGAGGCTGCCGTTGAACGTAATCGAACTGCCTTGCAAGCCCTTGCTGCCCGAGGTGTTGGTCTTGATGTTGTCGACGTACAGCGAGCCGCCAACCTGCTTGCCGGCGGTCTGGTCGAAACTGCCCGAAACGAACACGAATTTGTACGTGCCGGCCTTGTCAGCGGTCGCCGTATGGCTTTTCCAATCCACCGCGCCCGTGCCGTTCCCCGTTTCGTTCAGGATGATCTGGTATTCACCGGTGTTGACGTTCAACAGATAACCGAAGACGTCATAGGTGTCGCCGCCCGCAACCGGTTTGTAATCGAAACTGACCGCTTCCCCCGCCGCCAGGGAGACCGTGCCCTCGCTCACCACCGACGGACCGCGCATGATGCAACCGGCGGGTGCGTTCTGGCAGTTGGAGTTGTTCTCGGTGCCCAGCAGCAGCGCAGCGCCACCGTCCTGGCCCTGGCCAGCCGCGACGACCGGTGTGAGGGGCTTGTAGTTCATGTCGCCCTGGTCGCCAGGCGAAACGCTCGGCGGGTTGCCATTGGTCGGCGATGTGGTTGGCAGCGTCGGGTCATCGGGAGATACCACGCCCTCCACCACGGTCACACCAGTGAAGAACTGGTCGATAGAGGTCTTCCAGCCGACCAGGCCGTTTTCGAAGTCGGCGTTCAGGAATTGCGAGGTGCCCATCTCAACCGCACCGTTGTAGACCTGCTCGCCGCTGGTAAAGACTTTTGCACCGTTGATATACGTCTTGCCGGCGCCACTGGTGGTCGCGTACAGGGCGCCCAGGGCGCTGTTACCGCCCACCATGTCGCTGAAGATGATCGAGCCTGAACCTGCGTCCACGCGCAGCTCGCGCTTGTTGGCCACCGCATCGGAATCCACCACGCCGGCAAACACGATGTTGCCGCCGTTGCTCTTCAGGCTGACGTCGGTGTTGAGCGCCATCTTGCCATTGAAGATCAACGCCAAACTGTTGCCATTGCCCGCGCCGCTGGCGTCGATGTCACCGTTGAGGAAAATATTGCCGAAGACATAGCGGCCCGTGCCGACGTCGTTGTGCCCGGACTGCAAGGTCAGCGTCCGATCGCCGCTGATGTTCGTCGGGGTGTAGTCGCCGTTCCAGTGGATGCTGTTGTCGGCTTTGATCGCCACATCGGTGCCGCCGACCAGGGCCGTATCGATCGCGTTGAAACCGACCGTGGCCTCTGTCCCGTTGGCGCCGCCCGTCAACCCGCCGTTGCCCGGTCCCACCGTGACGCTGTCCGGATCGAGCAACCACAAGCCGCCCTTGCCGTTTTTGGCCGAGGCATCGGCGGCTTTGCTCACCGCCAGCTTGGCGCCGCTGGTTTCGATCTTGCCGCCGTCACCGCCCTTGGCGCCGCCGGTGGCTTTCAAGGTGCCGTCCACGCGCGTCACGCTGCCAGGCTTCTTCACATCCGACCAGGCCACCACAGTGCCGCCTTTGCCGTTATCGGTGGCCGATGCATCGAGCACGGCGCCAGCGGCGATAGTGGTCTGGCTGGCCTGCTTGATCGAAGCGTCCTTGCCTTGCCAGCTCCCGCCCACGTAAATCTCGCCGCCGCCCTTGGCGCCGGTGGCGTCGAGCGCAGCGCCGCCGTTGATGGCCACGCGATCCCCGGTCACGACAATCTTGCCGCCCTTGGCGGTGTCGGAAGACACATCGATGCGCCCGGCGACTTGTACGTCGCCCCGGTCGCCCATCAACGTGACCACGCCGTTTTCACCGACATCCAGGGAACGGGCTTCGATCAGGCCGGTGTTGTTGATGACGGTGCTCGCCAGGGTTTCCGCCGCACGGGCGGTCAGCAGGATTTTCCCGGCATCGGCACGAATGGCACCGCCGTTTTCAATCAACGCCTGCAACGCGCCTTCCTGGACTTCCAACTGCACCGGCCCACCCAGGTCGAGCGTCACGACGCTGCCGGCGCCCAGCAGCACGTTGCCCTTGTGCGCGGTGATGTTGCCCTCGTTGACGATTTTCGCAGCGATCAGGGCAACAGTGCCGCCTTGCGCTGCGTTGATGTTGCCCTGGTTGACCACCGACGCGGCGCTGTCGCCACTGAAACGGTAATTGCCGGCAAGGAAATCTTCGGTGGATAGATTAAGCGTGGAGGCCACCAGACCGCCCACATCCACTTGCGCGCCGGGGGTGAACAATACGCCGTTGGGGTTGACCAGGAACACCTGGCCGTTGGCTTTCAGCGCGCCCTGGATCACCGACACATCCGAGCCCAATACCCGGTTCAATGCGACAGAATTCGCGCCAGGCTGGACGAACTGGACGGTGTTGCCCTTGCCGATGGAGAAGCTCTGCCAGTCAATCGCAAGCTTGTCGCTGCCCTGATGAATGACCATGCCCGTGCCGCCCTGGTGGATGCTGCCGTTACCCGCCACGATATTGCCGCCGGACGGCAAAGGCCCCGCCGTGGCAAACGAGGCGAATACACCGCCGCCCACGCCCATGACGAGGCTCAGCCTGAGGTTGAGGGATTGACGGCTTTTGTCCTTGCCCTGGCTTTTGACCAACTCGGATGCCACCTGCCATGCGCCCATCACGGCATTCCAGACGACTCGGTAACTTCTATTCATTGTGTTCACTCATTCCTGATACAGCGGGTCACGCCAAGACGACCCGACGGTTCCTGTCGACAAATCAAACGGAGAAACCGAATCCGGGGCGGATTGCGGCTCGAAAAATCCCACAGTGCTGCGCCCATCATGTCCGCCGCGCTGGGGGCAGTGCCTTTGCTTGAGCGCCCATGGCTTTTGAATGAGGGGATGGAATTCCAATTTTCCGATGGGTGGCTCGCTGGTCACCTCCTCGTCGGCGACCTATGCTCAGTCGGTCCAGTTTCCACAGGCGGGCCCTGATGATCCGATGCAAACGCGCCTACGAAACCGCCACCGCCGAGGATGGCGTGCGGGTGCTGGTGGACCGCTTGTGGCCGCGTAACTGCCCCAAGGATGCCTTGGCGATCACCGAGTGGCTGCCGCAGCTCGGGCCTTCCCACCCATTGCGCAAGGCGTTCAAGGCGGGCGCGGTTTCGTTCGAGCAGTTCCGCGAGGCGTATCGCAAGGAATTGGCGGCGCGGCCGGAGCATTGGTGGAAGCTGGTGGACCTTGCGCGGGATGGAACGCTTACCCTGGTGTATGCGGCCAAATCGACGGATGAAAATAACGCGGTGGTGCTGGCGCAGTGGTTGGAGGATGAGGTGGAGAAACGCACGGAGTCGAGCTCACCGGTGTGTTATCTGGATGAGTTTCCAGAGCTTTGAAAGGGGCTTGCTGTAACACCGTGGCGAGGGACCTTGCGCCCTCGCCACGGGTTATCGATTTGCCTAAGATCGGCGCAGAGAATTCACCGGGAGGACAGCCGTGACGCCATCGCCCTTTGATCCGTTGGTTCATATCGATTGGAAAACACCCGGCAGCGACTTGCTTGGGCTGCTGCAGCATTACTACCCCGACATCGGGGTGTTCGCCGGCCCGGGGTTCGAGACGTTATTGGATGAGCTGTCCAACGAGATGCCCGAGGTCTGCTTCGAGGCGCTGGCGGCGCTGTTGTCGCACCAGGGTTACGACCTGTGGAACCTGGACGCCGGCGGCGATGATTATCGGCCGGTTATTTTCCCCTCCGACCAACGCGAGGCGTTTGCCCAGCATTGGCAAAGCCCACGTGGCGAACCCAGATTCACGCCGAGATTGATCGAGCCGCCCAAGCCCATGGTGACCGAACACAAACCGGCCAAGACCAAGCGCGGCAAGGTGAACTGGCTGCAGGAAGTCCATGACTACCCCGGCCCAACTCACGTGCATGAATACAACTACCGCAATGGCTGGGCGGCCATCACCGAGCAGGACGAAGACCGGTGGTTGTGCTTTTTGATCGACTACAACCAGTGGCCGCCTGTCGAGCTGGACATGCTCGAACAACGCACCGATGAGGTGGATGGCGGGGACCTGCGGCTGATCGACGCCAACGCCCAGCGCAGCCTGTGGCGACGCCAGGTCAAACGCGGCGATTACAGCGCGGATGATCGGTTCAAATATGAGATTCGCCGGGGCGATACCATCGAGGACTTCGGACCTGCCGGCCAGGAGTGGCAGGCATTTGAAGAACCCTGCGTTGTTGCAGACGACATGATTTTCGAGCGCCAGCGCATTTACGAGCCCAAGCACCTGACGAGGATCAGGCGGACCACGGCGGACAGCAGCGAGGTGATTTTCGAGGACTCGGATGAGCTGACCATCCTGCCCGTCGGCCCGCGCCGATTGCTGTTCATGCAACACAACGGCAAGCGCTGCTGGGTCTGGAACCAGGACCCGCCGCACCAGGCCGTCGCCGCCAAGCCAATGCCCGCCGAGGCTTATAAGCTGCGCGCATCGACCGCGTACCTGGGCGGTGACGAGATTTTGCTGTTCAGCGAAGGCGCGCGGCCGAACGTCGAGCACTCGGGTTATCAAGAAACGGTGCTGTTGGCGTGGCGCTTCAATTTCATCACCGGCACCAAGGCGAAGGCGACGTTGGACGGCTTCGGCAGCGAGCTGCGCCAGGACACCCGCCTGCTGGTCACCCAGCCCAAGCAGGTGATCACGCTGCGCACGTTCCATGGACAGCTTCATGTGTCCCGTGGGCATGGTGATTGGTGGGTGTGGCGTTATCGCGCCAACACCTTCGGCACCCAGACCCTGGCATGGTTTTGGAATCAACGCAGCAATGAGGTAGTGAAGCTCTCGACCAAGGATATCCCGCGCGTCAAGCCTGAGATTCGTTACGTGCCGGCGCAGGATCGGTATCTGGCGTTCGAGACGGATTTTGTGGCGCGGTTGCCGGGCTTCGCGCAGATCCTTGAGGCCAAGGGATGTGAGGTTCTGACTTTTCAGTGAGGCGATTTCGCCACGGGTTTGTCTTAAACCTGCAGCACCCCACGAAACCCACGCGCCGCGTAATACGACTGCACCCCATTGTGGTAAACGAACACCCGGCCATAACGAAAATCGCCAAACAACGCCCCACCCAGCGCCCGGATTTCCGAAGGTGTTGCCAACCAACTGGACGTCTTGGCATCAAACTCACCCAGCGCTTGTAATGCCCGGTATTGCTCTTCGGTCAACAGGCTCACGCCCATCGCTTCGGCCAATTCCAAGGCACTGCCTTTGGGTTTGTTCTCCTTGCGCGCATCCAGGGCCGCATGGTCGTAGCAGAGGCTGCGGCGGCCGGTCGGGCTTTCCTTTACGCAGTCGCAAAAGGTGATAGAGCCTGTCTTCGCGTCCAGCCCAATCACGTCGGGCTCGCCGCCGGTGGCTTCCATGGCTTGGAGCGTTTCAAGGGCGCTGGGGTTGTTGTCGAGCCGCGTCTGGACGTCGGCCCATGGGATGTTTGGATGGCGGTCGGGGTTCTGTTCAAAACGGGCCCGCAGGGTTTGCAGCAAGGTTTGTTGTTCTTGTTCTTTCATGGCGCGAGGTCCTTGGGTGCCGATGGGTTGTGCATGGAGCGTTTAATAGCGACATGCAGCAAAGTCACAGCTTCGATATTTCAATTTGATATTGGCTACTGTCGACTCTGACAGTAGTTGCGCGGCGGCGTTGGCTCTTAACCTGCTATAGGTTCGCGAGCAGGAGCCTAGGGTGAATACAACAATAAGCTGCATCAGAGCGCTGCCACTTATCCTGCCTATTACATTGGCCGGCACCTGTTTCCCGGCGCTGGCGACCGAGGACTGCAATATTCAGAAAGTCGGGCTGGCGATGATTCTGGAACCTGGAGGTATAGCTCAAAAAGCCTTGTCCAAAGCCCAGTACAGGGAAAAACTGGATGTGAAGCGCGTGCGGATCACCCACTCGGAACGGGCCAAGCACCCGGATAAATCTCGCCTCACTGTGGTGATCGACAAAAAAAGAAAAGTGAAGCACATCTATTGCGAATGAACACCCGCTGCTGGTGAGCCCGTGGAAAGGACACCCGGTCAGCGCCTCACCTGGGCGCTACGCGGCGCGAATGGTGGAGCTGCCCCAGCTATACCCGCTTGGCCCGTGACGCGGACAAGGCACAGCGTTGGAATCGCATGCACCCCGGGATGCCAAGACGATCGTCGCATCTGCTCGACTGCCTGGGCCCCTCGGACAGTCCGGTCGTCGCGGTGACGGGTTACGCGCAGCACGTCGCCGAGCAGATCGGCAGCCACATCGGCTCACGGTTCGTGGCCCTCGGCGCCGACTCTATCGGTGCCGCTTGCGCAGCGGTGGATAAACACTGGATCGTGGTGTCGTCGTTGCAGGCCCTGGCTCAGGATGGGCTTATCGACCGAGCGCTGGTCGAGCAGGCGATGAGCCAATACCTGTTGCAATGACACACATCGCTCATCCCGCTCGCCCACTGGAGCGCGCCGCTTTGGCCGCACGTTCCAATGCTTCGCTGAAGACTCGTTGCTGGTCGTGATCGAACTGCGACAGGAACAATTCGTCCACCGCGCCTTCATAGACCTTCCACATCTTCTTGCGCAGCGCTTTCCCGCTCTCGGTGATGGCCGCGTACGCGCCTCGACCGTCGTCGCTGGCGCGGCTGCGGGTGACCAGGCCTTCAGCCTCCAGGCGGTCGACCAGGCGCGTGAGATTGTAGCGTTCGATGGCCATGACATCGGCCAATTCGCTCATCCGCCGCGCGCCGTCAGGGCCACTTTCCAAGCCCCATAACGCGTCGTACCAAGCATAGGCAGGCAGCCCCTCAGCCGCCAGTCGACGCTCTATTTCGCGGATCAGGCAGCGGTGGGCCCGGACGAATCTGAACCAGGTGTCCGGCTCGTTTGAAGACATGCAGCACCTTTTTGATGAGATCGATTTAGTTGCAATTGTAGCGCGTGGCAGGATAAGTTCTCGCTCGTAGTTGCAAATGCAACTACAAAATTCCAGAAGGTTGGCGTCCACCCACGCCCCTTAGTCAGGCACCAAACGACTCGGTGCTGCAGCACTGTCCAGGAGACGACAACGATGGCACAACAATCCATGTTTCTCGACGAGGATCCACAAGAGACTCGCGAATGGCTCGAATCCATTGAGTCGGTGGCAAGCGTCGAAGGGCGCCCTCGCGCTCACTACCTGATCGACCAGATGCTTGATTTCGACGCCAACCGCCACGGCGATTTCTACGGTCGAGTGACGACCCCCTACGTCAATACGATCCCGGTCGACCGCCAGCAGCCCTACCCTGGCGACCTGGCCGTCGAGCGCCGGATCAACGCCTATATCCGTTGGAATGCACTGGCCATGGTACTGCGCGCCGGCAAACATTCAAACGTGGGCGGGCACATCGCGTCCTATGCATCGGCGGCCGTTTTGTACGACGTCGGCTTCGAGCATTTTTTCCGTGGCCGCACCGAGCAATTCGCTGGCGACATGGTGTACATCCAAGGCCATTCTTCACCCGGCATCTATGGACGCGCCTATCTGGAAGGTCGCCTGAGCGAAGAGCAGCTGGACAACTTCCGCCGCGAGACTGACCGCGACGGTGTCTCGTCCTATCCGCATCCACGGCTGATGCCAGACTTCTGGCAGTTTCCAACGGTCTCCATGGGGCTCGGACCGATCACCGCCGCGTATCAGGCCCGGTTCATGCGCTACCTTGAAGATCGTGGCCTGAAAGAACACCAAGGCCGCAAAGTCTGGGCGTTTCTCGGTGACGGTGAAATGGATCAGCCGGAATCGCTGGCGGCCATTTCCCTGGCGGGCCGGGAGAAGCTCGACAACATCATTTTTGTCGTCAACTGCAACCTGCAACGCCTGGACGGTCCGGTGCGTGGCAACAGCAAGGTGATCCAGGAGTTCGAAAGCCTGTACCGGGCGGCCGGCTGGAATGTCATCAAGGTGATCTGGGGCAGTGGCTGGGATGCCCTGCTGGAAAAGGACAAGAGCGGCCTGCTGCGCCAACGGATGATGGAATGCGTTGACGGCGACTACCAGAACTACAAATCCCAGAACGGCGCCTATGTGCGTGAACACTTCTTCGGCAAGTATCCCCAGTTGCTGGAGCTGGTCAGCGACCTGAGCGACGACGACATCTGGAAGTTGTCTCGCGGTGGCCACGATCCAGAAAAAGTCTACAACGCCTATGCCGCTGCCATGCGCCACACTGGCGGGCCGACAGTCATTCTGGCCAAGACCGTGAAAGGCTTCGGCATGGGCGAAGCGGGTGAAGGCCAGAACATCAATCATCAACTCAAGAAAATGGGCGACGAGGCGGTCAAGGCGTTCCGTGACCGGTTCGCACTGGCGCTCACCGACGACCAGTTGGGTGACATGCCTTATCTCAAACCCGCCGCGGACAGCGTCGAAGCCCTCTACCTGCAAGCCAGGCGGACCCAGTTGGGCGGCTATATCCCGGCGCGTTTCAACGCCGTGGCGCCATTGCAGGTGCCACCCTTATCAGCGCTGGATACACAGCTCAAAGGCACGGGCGAACGGGCGATTTCCACCACCATGGCGTTCGTGCGCATCCTCGGCACGCTGCTCAAGGACCCGAACATCGGCAAGCTGATCGTGCCCATTGTGCCGGACGAATCTCGCACCTTTGGCATGGAAAGCCTGTTCCGCCAGATCGGCATTCACTCCCATGTCGGCCAGTTGTATACCCCACAAGACGCCGGCCAGTTGAGCTACTACAAAGAAGCCCGGGACGGCCAGATCA
The DNA here is from genome assembly GCF_054130985.1 of Pseudomonas sp. R4-84. Classification (NCBI taxonomy): domain Bacteria; kingdom Pseudomonadati; phylum Pseudomonadota; class Gammaproteobacteria; order Pseudomonadales; family Pseudomonadaceae; genus Pseudomonas; species Pseudomonas sp. R4-84. The sequence goes on along the minus strand of NZ_CP096390.1, from coordinate 1,029,574 downwards.
TGCAGGAGGGGCTGAACGAGTCCGGCGGGATATCTTCGTGGATCGCCGCAAGCACGTCCTACAGCACCCATGGCGTGATGACGGTGCCGTTCTACATCTTTTACTCGATGTTCGGCTTCCAGCGCGTTGGCGACCTGGCCTGGGCGGCGGGCGACGCACGCGCTCGCGGCTTCCTGCTCGGGGCGACTTCCGGCAGGACGACGCTCATGGGTGAAGGCCTGCAACACGACGACGGCCATAGCCACGTGCTGTCCTCGACCATCCCGTGTTGCGTATCCTACGACCCGACCTACGCCTACGAACTGGCGGTGATCATCCAGGACGGTATGCGGCGGATGTACGCTGAAAACGAAGACATCTTCTATTACATCACCGTACTGAACGAAAACTACGCCCACCCACCGATGCCCGAAGGTGTCGAGGAAGGCATTCTCAAGGGCATGTACCGCCTCTCGGCGTCGGAAAAACCTGTCGAAGGCAAGCATGTGCAGCTGATGGGTTGCGGTTCGATCCTTCAGGAAGTCGTTGCGGCGGCCCAATTGCTGGAACAGGATTTTGCTGTCAGCAGCGAAGTCTGGAGCGTGACCAGCCTGACCGAACTGCGCCGTGACGGCCAGGAAGCCGAACGCTGGAACCTGCTGCATCCCGAGCACGCGCCGCGCGTCGGTTATGTGGAAAGTTGCCTGCACGACAAACAGGGCCCGGTGGTGGTCGCGACGGACTACATGAAGATTTTCGCCGACCAGATCCGCCCGTTCGTACCCAAGCGCCGCTTCGTGGCCCTGGGCACGGATGGTTTCGGTCAATCGGACACTCGCGAGTCGCTGCGCAGATTCTTTGAGGTGGACCGTCACTTCATCGCCCTCGCGGCGTTGAAGGCCCTGGCCGACGACGGGCAAATCCCAAGGGAAAAAGTCGCTGAGGCGATCACACTTTATGGGATCGATCCGCAAAAGCAGGACCCTGCGAAAGTTTGACCCCACCATCCACTGTGGGAGCGAGCTCGCTCCCACAGTGGATGGTGATGCAGGTCATTGCGCCTTCAGTTCGACCATACCCCGGACTCGCTGCAACATATTGATCAAATGCAACCGCATCGAAGCCCGTGCTGCTTGCGCATCGTGCCGCGCCAACGCCGCGTAGATCTGCTCCCGCTCGCGCACCACCAGTGCCCGGTTCTGGCCTGTCACCGACGGCCCGGCCTGTTGCACTACCTCGATCAACGTGTTGCCCACATGGGCCATGGCATCGATGAAAAAGCTGTTGCCGGTGCACTGGGCGACCTGCCGATGAAACTCAAAATCGACCCGGGCGCTTTCCTCATCCATTGGATCAAGCGCATTCGCCGCATCGAGCGCCTCACGCATCGTTAGCAACTGATCCGGCGTGGCGCGTTGCGCAGCGATACCCGCAGCTTCCACTTCCAGGCTCAGGCGCAGTTCGATCACGGCCAGCGCGTCATAAGCGCCACCCTTGACATGTTTGCCGCCCTGGAAATCTCCCGGGCGCGCGGTGTCCACCACGAACGTGCCGATGCCATGTCGGGTTTCCACCAAGCCTTCAGCCTGGAGCCGGGACATGGCTTCACGGACGACGGTCCGACTGACGCCACGCTCCTTGATGATCACCTGTTCCGTTGGCAACTTGCTGCCCGCAGGCAGGTCGCCCGTGAGTATCTGCTGCGTCAGGTCGACCACCAGTTGCTGAGTCATGCTCAGGCGTCGATCGGTTGTGACACGCTCCATTGCACCTATCCATCAAGCCAGACGATCGCGGCATTATAGCCGCGACCTTGCCTCAAAACTCACTATAATGCCCGCTGATCTCACTAGAGCACGCCGATGACGGACCAAGCGTTATCTCCATTGAACAAGCCGCGCCGCCTGGCCGAAACACTGGTCGACCGTTTTGCCCAGCGCATGCGCGACGGCATCCTGAAATGTGGCGAAAAACTGCCCACCGAAGTGCACATCATGGAAGCCGAAGGCGTCAGCCGTTCGGTGGTGCGCGAGGCATTGTCGCGTTTGCAGGCGGCGGGGTTGGTGGAGACGCGCCATGGCGTCGGCACGTTTGTTCTGGATATGCCGGCGCCGGAAGGGTTTACCCTCGGGCCGGCGACGATTGCCACATTGTCCGACGTGCTCAACTTGCTGGAGTTTCGCCTGAGCCTCGAAGTGCAGGCCGCCGGCATGGCCGCCGAACGCGCCACGCCCGAAGCCCTGGCCGAACTGGCCCAGGCGTTGGATGCGTTGTTGCAAGGGCCGGAAAAATCCGGCACCACCATCAACGCCGACTTTCAGTTCCACTTGAAAATCGCCAAGGCGGCCGGCAATTACTACCTGATCGACATCATGAAGCACCTGGGTACGAAGCTGATCCCGCGCACCCGGATGAACTCCGCCTACTCAGGGCAAAGTGATCGCAGCGCCTACCTGCAGGGGATCAATGCCGAGCATCAGCAAATCTTCGATGCCATCGCCAGTCGCAATGTCGATGCGGCGCGGGCGGCCATGTACCTGCATTTGAGCAACAGCCGCATGCGCCTGTGTGAAACCCAACAACGCCAGGCGTTCTACAACGAATAACCCCCCCAGTTTTGTGGCTGCAGTGACCACCGCATTTTTATTCTCCACCGCCCCCTGTGGGAGCGAGCTTGCTCGCGAAGGCGGCGGAACATCCAATATCACCGGCACAGGCAGGCCGCTATCGCGAGCAAGCTCGCTCCCACAGTTTTAATTCAGTGTTGACTACCTCTCCCACCACTCAGAAAAAGTTGTACTGGATCCCCACCCGCAACCGCAGTTGGCGATCACTGTCCACCGAGTTGACCTTGATATCACCCACTTCAAAGAACGGTGCCCAGCGCTTGTCCCACTTGTACTTGACCACGGCATTCTGCTCATAGTCGTCAGTACCGCCGTTGTAGCGGATGTAATCGGCATCAAAGTACGTCAGTTGATATTCATACGCCCAAGGCCCTTGATCCGCGTAGTTGAGGTACACGTCATAGCGATGGATCGTCTGGTCGTCCTGGCCGTTGTCCGGCACGTCGCGATCGACTTTGTCGCGGTCCAGCTTGGAGGAATCGTAACGGTAGCGACCGGCGATGCTCAGTTCTTTGGTGATCTTGTAACCCAGGCGCATGCCCATTTTGTAGGTCGTGGATTCCTCGTCGCTCTCCATGGCCAACGAAGGCGTCAGCGTCCAGCGATCATCTATCTTGTGCTGATAGTTGACGGTAAATTCATGGCCGCTGCCGACGGTATTGTCGAAGGCGACGTCTTTCCGGTCACCGGCGGTCTTGTACTTGAGTTCACCTTCCAGGCCCACGCCGTTGTCCAGCCTGATGCCGAACTTGGCGCGGTCGGCGTGCATGCGGGTCTGTTCGGCGTATTGATGGCGAACATTGATATATCCGGTATCGGCCTGAGCGAGCACCGAAGTAAACAATGAAGCGATCGATAAAACGATGAGGGTCTTTTTCATGTTTTTTATTCTTGTTGATTGAAATCGTTAGTTGGGTTGAACGCCAAATCGCAGGCGAGCGGGTGCGCGCATTGAAACGTGCGGTTCAACGAGTTCTGCGGTTTGAAACAGCTACAGCGGTTTGCTTACTTCAGACAGCGACAGGTATTCGTTGCATGTCGCGGCTGGCTTGTACCAGCAGGCGTGTGTATTCATGGTCGGCGCCATCGTTTGCCAGCCGATGACTGTCGAGCGTCTCCACTACCCTGCCCTGCTGCATCACCGCCAGCCGATCGCACAAATGCGCAACGACCGCCAAGTCGTGGGTGACCATCAAATAGGTCAGCCCTTCCTGGCGACGCAGATCGGCCAACAGATTGAGGATTTCCGCCTGCACCGAGACATCCAGCGCCGAGGTCGGCTCGTCCAACAGCAATACCCGAGGGCGCAGGATCAGCGCACGGGCAATCGCCACGCGTTGGCGCTGGCCGCCGGATAATTGATGCGGGTAACGAAAGCGAAAGCTGTCGTTCAAACCAACCTTGCGCAGGATCTCGCTGACCTTCGGCCCACGCCCGTCGATACCGTGGATACGCAGTGGCTCCTGCAGCGCGGCGTCGATGGTGTAGCGCGGATGCAGCGAGGCGTACGGGTCCTGGAAAACCATCTGCACGGTACGGTAGTGGTCCAGCGGCAGCTTGCGCGTCACCGCCCTGCCGGCGATTTGCAATTGACCAGTCCAGTGCTGGTATTGTCCGGCCAGGCAACGCAGCACGGTGGTCTTGCCCGAACCGGACTCCCCCACCAGGCCAAACGCCTCACCTTCGCCAACGCTCAGGCCCACGTCGTGCAGTACCGCGTTCAGTGCCGCGCCGGTGCCGAAACTGAGGTTCAGGCCGGTGATTTCGATCATGCTCATAACAGGCTCCTCAAGGATTCAACCAGTGTGGGTCGCGCTGCAACACCGGCAGCGTGGCGCGCGGATGGTCCAGGCTGGGCAATGCGGCCAACAGGCCTTGGGTGTAGGGATGGGTGGCGTTATCCAGGTCGGCGGCGGCAATCGACTCGACCACGCGGCCGGCGTACATCACCAGCACGCGGTCGCAGAAATGCCGTACCAGGTTCAAATCGTGGCTGATGAAAATCAGTCCAAGGTCACGCTCGCTGACCAGCTCTTCCAGCACGTTGAGCACCTGCCGGCGCACCGATACGTCCAAGGCCGAGGTGGGTTCGTCGGCGATGATCACCTGGGGATCGGTGATGACCATCATGGCGATCATGATCCGCTGTCCCATGCCGCCAGAGACTTCGTGGGGGTGCAGGTCATAGACCCGACGAGGGTCACGAATGTGCACCTTTGCGAGCATGTCCAAGGCCCGTTCCCGCGCTTGGCGATGAGGCACTTTGTGATGGGCAAGATAGGCTTCGGCGATTTGCTCGCCAACGCGCACCACCGGGTTCAGTGAATATTTCGGGTCTTGCATGATCATCGACATGCGCGCGCCGCGAATCGCCTGGATCTGCTTTTCGCTCGCGCTCAGCAAGTCGATATCGGCGAAGCGCAGGGTCTTGGCGGTGACCCGCGCCGTCGGCGGATGCAGACGCAAAAGGCTGCGGCCGACGGTGGATTTGCCCGAGCCGGATTCGCCGACAATGGCGAGTTTTTCCCGGCCCAGGTTGAACGACACATCACGCACCGCCAGCGAGGTTTTGCCCGCGTTGCGAAACTCCACGCACAAATCCCGTACCGCAAGTTTTATCTCAGTCATGACTTGTTCCTCAGGATTGGCTGCGGGGATCAAGGACGTCGCGCAAGCCGTCGCCCAACAGGTTGAAGGCCAGGCTGACCAGCATGATCGCCGCACCGGGCGCCGCCACCAGCCACCAGCTTTCGAGCATGTAGCGCCGCCCGGTGGAGATCATCGCCCCCCACTCCGGCAAGGGTGCCTGAGCGCCGAGGCCGAGAAAGCCCAGGGCGGCGGCGGTGAGGATGATGCTCGCCATGTTCATGGTCAGGCGGATGATCACTGACGACAGGCACATCGGAATGATGTGACGCAGGATGATCCGGGGACTCGACGCGCCCTGGAGCTGGACCGCCACGACAAAGTCAGCGTTGCGCAGCGGCAGGGTTTCAGCGCGTGCCAATCGGGCTATCGGCGGCCACGCCGTCAGCGCGATGGCGATCACCGCGTGCTCCAGGCCCGGGCCGAGGGCAGCGATGAAAGCCAGCGCCAACACCAGGCTGGGGAACGAGATGAAGATGTCAGTGATGCGCATGAACAGGCTGTCGACCCAACCGCCGAAGTAACCGGAAACCGTGCCGACCAACAGGCCGATAGGGCCGACGATCACCGTCACCAGCAAGACGATGTACAGCGTGATGCGCGAGCCATACACCAGCCGGGCGAACACATCGCGACCGTACTCGTCAGTGCCGAACCAGTGCTCGCTGCTGGGCGCATGCAACGCGCCAGCAAGGTTCTGCGCCAAGGGATCGTGACCGGCGATCCAGGGCGCGAAGGCCGCGACCAGGATCAGGGTCGAGACGACGACCAGGCCGGCGAACGTCATCGGGTTGCGCAGCAGAAATCGCAGCAGCCGGGTGGCGCTGGCGACCAGCGCAGCCGTACTCGAAGCAGGCAGCGCGGCACTGCCGGCTGCGCTGGAAGCAAGGGGCAGGTTCATTAGCGAGTCCTCGGGTCGAAGATCTTGTAGAGCGCATCGCTGATCAGGTTCAGCGTCACGAAGATGAGGCCGATCAACAGAACGCAAGCCATCACCGCGTTCATGTCACCGAGCAACAGACTGCTCGTCAGGTACTGCCCGAAGCCCGGCCAGGCAAACACGGTTTCGATCAGCACCGCGCCTTCGAGCAACCCGCCGTAGGCCAGCGCGACAATGGTCAACAGCTGCACGCGAATGTTGCCGAAGGCATGGCCCCAGACGATCTTGCGCTGGGACAGCCCCTTGACCCGGGCCGTGATGATGTACTCCTGGGACAGCTGTTCGAGCATGAAGCTGCGGGTCATGCGACTGATGTAGGCGACCGAGTTGAAACTGAGGATCACCGCCGGCAGCAGGATGTGCCGCAGTGCGCTGCGAAAGGCCTCCCAATCGCCGGACCAAGCCGTGTCGATCAACAACAATCCGGTGTGACTGGGAATCAGCCCGTCATAGGCCAGGCCGATCCGCCCGACGCCGCCGGCCCAACCCAGCCAGGCGTAGAACACCAAAAAAGCCATCATGCCGATCCAGAAAATCGGCGTGGAATAACCGAACAGCGTGATCAGCCGTGCGATATGGTCACCGGCACGGCCCTGATGGGTCGCCGCGTAGACACCCAGCGGCAGGCCCGCCAGCACGCCGAACAGAATGGCCAGGGTCGCCAGTTCCAATGTCGCCGGGAATACTCGGGCGATGTCAGTGATGACTGGGTTGCCCGTCAGCAACGCCATGCCGAAATCACCGTGAACCAGATCGCCGAGATAGATAGCGAACTGGGTCCACAATGGCTTGTCCAGGCCGAGCTCTTTATATACCTGGGCATACGCCGAAGCGTCGGCGTCCGGGCCGACGATGGCCAGCACCGGGTCCAGGGGCATCACGCGCCCGATAAAGAAAGTCAGCAGCAGCAACCCCAGCAGCGTCACCGCCACCGAGCCGCCGCGCCGGGTCGCAGAAACGGCCCGGGTGGTCCAGATTGAAAAGGATGCAGTCGACATATTCATTCCTGCCTTGGCCTGCGGCCGTCGATTTCAGCGCTGCTTGTAGACGTCCCGAAGGCGCGTGGTAGCGGCGGTGTGTCCGATGTAGTTGCGCACGTCAGCGTGGATCACCACCTCATCGACCATCTGCGAGACCGGCATGATTGCCCCGGCCTGTTGGTCATAGAGGGTCTGGACCTGGGCGTACATTTGCCGCTGACGCTCGGGGTCGCGCTCGGTCTCGGCCTGTTCGATCAACTGGTTGAGCTGCGGGTTGAAGAACGAGGTGCGCCAGCCCTGGAAGTTGCTCAACTTGGCTTCGGTGCGGTTGTCCGGGTTGTACACCAGAGCGCGCAGGCTCGAATGCGGATGGCGCTCAGCCCCGCCACCACCACGCCCCACGAGGATGTCGAACTGTCGGTCGCGCATCGCCCCGTAAATCTGGTTGCCGGTGCCGGTGATGATCGTCGCCTGGATGCCCGCCTGGGCCAGCGTCGCTTGCAGGCTGGTGGCGATGTTGATGAACGGCGGGTCGGTCAGCGAGCGAATGCTCACCTTGAAGCCTTCGGCATGTCCGGCCTCCGCCAGCAGCCGCTTGGCCTTGGCCACGTCCAGGCGATAACCCGGATCGTCCAGGCGCGCCGGCAAGCCCAACTGCATCGGCCGCTGGTTGATCACGCCGTAATGCGGCATCACCACATCGTTGATGCCCTGGTAGTCGATCAACAGACGGATCGCCTGGCGCACGCGGATGTCCTGGAACAGCGGTTGCTGCATGCTCATCGCCACGTAGTACAGCGTTCCGCGGGCGATGCTCTGAATGCGCACCTCGTCGACCTTGCCCAGCGCCTTGATGTCGGTGGCGGCCATGCCGCGCGCTACGTCCAGGTCACCCCGCTCGACCATCAGGCGCAACGCCTGTGACTCGGTCATGTTGCGCATGATCACCCGGCGCAACTTCGGCGCGCCGCGCCAATAGTCGTCATTGCGACTCATCAGGATCACATCGTTGGCCCGCCATATGTCGAGCTTGAATGCGCCTGACCCGGCCGTATGCGTAGCCAGCCAGGCCGCGCCCTGATCGTCACCGACCTGATGCTGCAAGGCCACCGAGCGGTCGACGATGAAGGCACTGGGCGAAGTTGCCAAGGTATTGAGCACCAGCAGCGGATCGGTGCTGCGCGCCAGCTCCATGACAAAGGTGTGCGGCCCTTCTGCCCGCATCAGTTTGACGACATTTTCGGCTGTGAAACCGTAAGCTTTCCAAGTCGAAGCCAAGGCGCGGTTGAGGATGACAACGCGCTGCAAGGACCAGGCGACATCCTGCGCAGTGAGCGGAGCGCCGGAGTGAAAGCGTACGTCGTCGCGCAATTGAAACGTCAGGCGCATCCGGTCCGGGCTGATTTCCCAGCTTTTGGCCAGGGCCGGAACCAGCGTGTCCGGCTGCGCCGCGTCTTGCTCCAGGAGCATGTCGTAGACGTTGGCGTTGACCTCGGCAACCTCCAGGCCCGTCGCGGCGGCCGGGTCCAGGGACAACAGGTTGATCATGCTCATGCCCACCACCAATTGGTCGGCGGGCGTTTCGCCTTTGGCCAGGCTGACGGGCACCTGCACTGTGCACAGCGCCACGATGACACACAGCAGCCTGGACAGGCGCTTGGGCCAGAGTTTCATGGTTCAGTCCTTTTTTATATTTATATAGACCTGCCGTCCGGGCCATTCAGCCCCGGACGCAGTGCGCCATCAATGTCGGGATAATGTGTTGGCTTCGATATAGGCGAAGTTGATGTCCTCGCCCAACCCCGGCCGATCAGACAGGTGCACATAACCGTCGGCGTCCATCGGATCGACGATGCTGTTGAGATGCGCCGGCACTTGCTCGTAATCGAGGAACGGGTGCAGCAGGCCACGCTCGTACCAACGACAATTGCTGATCGCCCCCACCACGGCGAGGTTCGCCGCGCCGTTGCCGTGGACTTCGCAATCCATGCCGAACGACTCGGCCAGGTGCGCCACTTTCAGGCAGGGCCCGATGCCGCCGACGCCGGCCACGCCGGCGCGCAGGATGTCACAGGATTTGTGCGTGACCCAACTGGCGCGGCTGTGGAATTTGCCGGCGATGCTTTCGGGGCCCAGCACCGGAATATCCAGGTTGGCCGCCAGCCAGGCGTAGGACTCGGCGGAGTCTTCCATCATCGGCTCTTCGAACCAGGCGAAATTCAACTTTTCCAGGGCCTTGCCGATGGTCAGCGCGTCCATGCGGCTGTACCAGTGGTAGCCGTCGAGCATCAGCGCGATGTCCGGGCCAACCGCTTCGCGCACGGCGGCGCAGGCCTGGATATCCATCTGCGGATTTGGCGCGAAGGAAATCGGCGGCATCCAGGTGTGCAGCTTGATTGCCTTGTAGCCGCGCTCGACGAGCTTTTCGGCAAACTGGCCGTACTCATCCGGCGTCGATAGACCGCCCGGCAGATCATCGCCGCACATCGTCGAGCCGTAGGCCAGGACTTTGTCGCGGTAACCGCCGATGAGCTTGTGCACCGGCAGCTTCAGCTTGCGCCCGGCCAGATCCCACAAGGCTTGTTCCACCAGGGCCAGCGCCCGGTCGGTGAACTGCCCTGCGCTACCGCGCTGCCAATGCGCCAGGTCCTGCCAGATGCGCTCACGGTCCATCGGGTCGCGACCGATCAGCACCTTGCGCACGAAGGATTCGATGATGTGCGGTCGAATCAATTCAGGCGTACCGAACGCATAACCCTCCGATCCATCGTCGCAGCTGATCCGCAGCAGGGCCATCTTGATCATGACTTCGTCGCCGGGATGAGCGTGGCCGGCGCTGTCCTGGGCGCGACGCGACGGAGTGGAAAATATTTCGACGTGAACGCCTGTGATTCTCATAGGAAGGGCACCGTTTTGTTATTTAAATTTGTATGTCGTCATACAACGTGTCCGATTATTTGAGCACCTTAGCCGACCTGTCAACCCATAAAATCAACGAAAAAAGAGATTTATCTTGTCCGGACAGCTTTTTACAACCATGACATCTTCAGAAGTCGTCATACCACAAACCACTTCATCGCCACGAATCAGCCCGTGCCCGTTGCGGGAATCATTGGCTACAGTGACTGGACTCATTGGCGCCAGAACTCATGCGGAGGCCGACATGAAGAACTTCAGCATCGAGCGCATCGACCACATCGTCTTGCGCGTGACAGACATCGAACGCAGCCTCGCCTTCTACACATCGGTATTGGGTTGCGAGCTCAGGAAACGTCGGGACGATCTGGGACTGATCCACCTCGGCGCCGGTGCATCGATGATCGATCTGGTGGACGTCGACGGGCCACTTGGCCGTCAGGGTGGCGAAGCAGCGGGCCAACACGGCCATAACGTCGACCATTTCTGCCTACGCATCGAACCGTTCGACGAACCAGCGCTGCTCGCTCATCTACACGCAGCCGGCCTGGATGTCGAGAAAGCGCAAATGCGCTTCGGGGCGGAGGGTAAGGGCTTATCGATCTACTGCTGCGATCCGGATGGCAACCAGATCGAGTTGAAGGGGCCGTCGCTGGAGCCCTGAGCTCCAGCCGGCCTGCTGCGATCAGGCCAAGAGGTGCCTGGAGATGACCTTGGAGATTTCAACGATACCGGTCTTGCCGGTGAATTCGAACTTCACCTTGCCCAGGGACGAAAAGTAAATCTCCAGTTCAGAATCCAGGTCGAAGGTGCCGGAGGTTTCCACCGAGTACGCGACGATGTTTTTATAGGGCAGCGAAGTGAAGTCCTTTTTGCTGCCGGTGATGCCCTGCACGTTCACGGCAATGATGCGTTTGTTGGTAAAGACCACCCCATCGCGCATGGACTTGTAGGCGTCGATGACTTGTTCGCCGTCCAGCAAGAGGGCTGTGACGCGTTCGGCGTACTCATCGTTTTGCTTGAGCTTGAAGAAACCTTTGTTGTTGAAATCGATCATGGAGCGAAGTCCTTGCTGGTATTTGAGAACATCCTGCTTGCTTGATTCTGAAGGCCAGTCCCGGCAGGTGCCAAGCGATTTTACCCACCACGCCAAAACAGCCCGGCGGCCCGCATTTTATCTCCTAGACTTGCCATTGTTTGCTGTTCGCAGGGACATCGAAGGTGTCCGTACGATAAACATAATTCCAAGAGATCCGCCATGCTCAAATCCTTGTGGAAAGCGCTCGCCTGTACATTGGTCATTACCGCATCGGGCGCCGCCATGGCAGCCGATCCCATCGTCATCAAGTTCTCCCACGTAGTCGCCGAGCAGACGCCGAAGGGCCAAGGCGCGCTGATGTTCAAGAAACTGGCGGAAGAACGCTTGGCGGGCAAGGTGAAGGTCGAGGTTTACCCCAACTCCACGCTGTTGGGCGATGACAAGGAGATGGAAGGCTTGCTGCTGGGAGACGTGCAGATCATTGCCAGGTCACTGGCGAAGTTCGAGCAGTACACCCGCAAAGTCCAACTGTTCGACCTGCCGTTCCTGTTCGATGACATCGCGGCGGTAGATCGCTTCCAACAAAGCCCCCAGGGCCAGCAATTGCTCAAGTCCATGGAGAGCAAGAACATCACTGGCCTGGCCTATTGGCACAACGGCATGAAACAGCTCTCGGCGAACAAACCGCTGCGCATGCCCAGCGATGCGCAGGGCCTGGTGTTTCGTGTGCAGACTTCCGCCGTGCTGGAGGAGCAGTTCAAGGCGGTAGGCGCCAAAGGGCAACCGATGATTTTCTCGGTGGTGTATCAGGCCCTGCGCGCGGGTGTGGTCAATGGCGCGGAGAACCCCTATTCGAACTTTTACAACCAGAAACTGAACGAGGTGCAGAAGTACGTCACCGAGACGGACCACGGCATTCTCGACTACATGCTCATTACCACGTCCGATTTCTGGAACGGCCTGCCAGCGGACATTCGCGTCGAACTGGACAAGATCGTGGTCGAGGCAACCGCCCATGCCAACAAAGAGGCGCAGCGACTGAACCAGCACGACAAGGAACGGGTTTTGGCCGCCAAGACCACCGAAATCACTACCCTCACGGCGGACGAGCGCAACGCGTGGCGCGACAAGATGAAGCCCGTTTGGGCGAAGTTTGAAGCAGATATCGGCCCGGACCTGATCAAGGCTGCCGAAGCGTCCAACAAGACGCAGTAAAGCCGCGCACTTGATGTCACAATGCCCCGGCAAGCTAATTTCTGCCTAGACTTGCAACGGTCCCACCGTGCGTTGTGTTTTGAATGAGCCCGCACGGGCGAAACTAAAAATAAAAGGAAACCCCAATGTTTAAACCTATGTGGAAAGCACTCGTCTGCACGCTGGCTCTCAGCGCGCTGAGCACCGCCATGGCGGCTGATCCGGTGGTCATCAAGTTCTCGCACGTGGTGGCTGAACAAACGCCAAAGGGCCAGGGCGCGCTGCTGTTCAAGAAGTTGGTGGAAGAACGCCTGCCGGGCAAAGTCAAAGTCGAGGTGTACCCTAACTCCTCGCTGTTCGGCGACGGCAAGGAAATGGAAGCCCTGCTGTTGGGCGATGTGCAGATGATCGCCCCGTCCCTGGCCAAGTTCGAGCAATACACCAAGACGGTGCAGTTGTTCGACTTGCCCTTCCTGTTCGATGACATCTCCGCCGTGGACCGCTTCCAGCTGAGCCCAGAGGGCCAGAAACTGCTCAAGTCCATGGAAAGCAAGAACATCACCGGCCTGGCCTATTGGCACAACGGCATGAAGCAACTGTCCGCCAACAAGCCACTGCGCGAACCCAAGGACGCCCGTGGCCTGAAGTTCCGCGTACAAGCCTCCGCCGTGCTCGAAGAGCAGTTCAAGGCGGTGAACGCCAACCCGCGCAAGATGAGCTTCGCCGAGGTGTACCAAGGCCTGCAGACTGGCGTGGTCAACGGTGCGGAAAACCCGTACTCGAACATCTACAGCCAGAAAATGCATGAAGTTCAGAAGTACATCACCGAATCCAACCACGGTGTGCTCGACTACATGCTGATCACCAACACCAAGTTCTGGAGCGGCCTGCCGCCAGATGTACGTAGCGAACTGGACAAGATCCTGGTTGAAGTGACCGCGCACGTGAACAAAGAAGCGGCGCAACTGAACCAGAACGACAAGCAGCGCATTATCGACGCCAAGACCACCGAGATCATTACGCTCACGCCTGAAGAGCGCAACGAATGGCGCGAGAAGATGAAACCGGTGTGGAAGAAGTTCGAAGGTGACATCGGTGCCGACCTGATCAAGGCCGCCGAAGCCTCCAACAAGGCTCAGTAATGGGTTGGCCGGCGCTGCCGTCATGGCAGCGCCGACCTGTCGTCCTCCCTGCAGGAGATGCCATCCATGAACGCCCTTCGGCGCACTTGGGAACATTTCGAGGAAGCTTTCATTGCCTTCCTTTTGGCCGCCATGACGTTGGTCACCTTCGTCTACGTGGTCCTCAACAACCTTTATGCGGTGTTCTACAGCCTTGGCGACAACTGGCCGGCCGCCAGCGAGCCCATGTTCGCCATCGGCGACGGCATCATGGGCATGGCCCAGGCCATGACCTGGAGCAGCTCCTTGACCAAGGCGCTGTTCGGCTGGTTAATTTTCTTCGGCTTGTCCTACGGCGTGCGCACCGCCGGGCACATCGGTGTCGATGCGCTGGTGAAACTGGCGAGCAAACCGGTGCAACGCTACATCGGCGTGATCGCCTGCCTGTGCTGCCTGGGTTATGCCGGGTTGCTCGCGGTGGCGAGTTTCGAGTGGATCAACACCTTGATGATTGCCGAGATCGGCGCCGAAGACCTCGGCCACTTCGGCATCATGCAATGGCATATCGGGCTGATCGTGCCCGTAGGATTCGCGTTGGTATTCATCCGCTTTGCGGAAATTCTCGTACGCATCCTGATGAATCGTCAGACCGGCCTGGGCCTGGCTGATGAAGCGGCGGAAGCGATCAAACTGACCGATATCGAGGAAGACAAGCCATGACCATTGCCTTCCTGTTCCTCGCGTTGTTCGTGCTGATGTTTATCGGCGTGCCGATCGCGATTTCCCTGGGCCTGGCCGGATCGCTGACGATCATTTTCTTCAGCCCCGACTCGGTACGTTCCCTGGCGATCAAGCTGTTCGAAACCAGCGAACACTACACCCTGCTGGCGATTCCGTTCTTCCTGCTGGCCGGTGCGTTCATGACCACGGGCGGCGTGGCGCGACGGCTGATCGACTTTGCCAACGCCTGCGTCGGCCACATCCGTGGCGGCCTGGCGATTGCGGCGGTGCTGGCGTGCATGCTGTTTGCCGCCTTGTCCGGCTCCAGCCCCGCGACGGTGGCGGCGGTGGGTTCCATTGCCATCGCCGGCATGGTGCGTTCGGGTTATCCGCAGGCATTTGGCGCGGGTATTGTCTGTAACGCGGGCACCCTGGGCATCTTGATCCCGCCGTCGATCGTCATGGTGGTGTACGCCGCCGCGACCGAAACCTCGGTGGGCAAGTTGTTCATGGCCGGTGTGATACCGGGCCTGCTGCTTGGGACCGCCTTGATGGTGGTGATCTACATTGTCGCCGTGAAGAAAAACCTGCCGGCCATGCCCAGGGCAACCTTGCGTGAATGGCTGACGGCAGCGCGTAAGGCAGGCTGGGGCCTGCTGCTCATGGTGATCATCCTCGGCGGGATTTATTCGGGGATGTTCACACCCACCGAAGCAGCAGCCGTGGCGGCGGTCTACTCAGCGTTTATCGCACTGTTCGTCTACAAGGACCTGACGTTCCGCGAAACGCCCAAGGTGCTGTTGGAGTCGGCCAAGTTGAGCATCATGCTGATGTTCATCATCGCCAACGCCATGCTCTTCGCCCACGTGCTGACCACCGAGCAACTGCCGCAGCAGATCACTGCGTGGGTGATCGAAGCCGGGCTGACGCCGGTGACCTTCCTGCTGGTGGTGAACATCGTGCTGCTGATTGCCGGTGCGTTCATGGAGCCGTCGGCGATCATCCTGATCCTGGCGCCGATCCTGTTCCCCATCGCCATGAAACTGGGCATCGACCCGATCCACCTGGGAATCATCATGGTGGTGAACCTGGAGATCGGCCTGATCACACCGCCGGTGGGGCTGAACCTGTTCGTCACCTCGGCGGTGACCGGCATGTCGTTGACAGCGACCATCCGCGCGGCCATGCCGTGGCTGATGATCCTGCTGGCGTTCCTGGTGCTGATTACTTATGTGCCATGGATCTCGTTGGCATTGCCGAACTGGCTGGGCATGAGCTAAGTCTTGTGGCGAGGGAGCTTGCTCCCTCGCCACACCAGTGCAGCCTCCACAGCCCTCGGGCACATTGCGTTATGATCCTCGCTTTCCTTTGAAAGCAGAGCTTTTCCACGCATGTTGCCGTCCTCTTCCGACACCTCTTGCACCCTGCCCTCCGTCCTTGTAGGCCCGCTGCTTCGGCGGCTGGAGCCCCGGCGGCTGGTGACGTGGCTGGTGGGCTCGCGGCCGTTGGCGTTGACCTTGCGGCTGGACGGCGCAGCCGATCTGCAACTCGACGCCCTGCATTGCACGGTGGTGCCGGTGGGCCGCCACGCGTTTGTGCATTTGATCGATGTGCAACTCGATACCGCCCTGCCGCTGGACGCGGCGATTGACTACGACCTGCTGGTGGACGGTGCCGGCATCGCCGAATGGGCGCCGCATCTGGTGTATGGCGATGCACGGTGTCCAAGTTTCATGGTGCATTCGCACATTGACCAACTGGTCCACGGCTCCTGCCGCAAACCCCATTTCCCCGCCAACGACGGATTGCTCTGCGTCGACCGGTTGTTGGCGCAATGCCCCGAACAACGGCCGGCGCTGCTGATGATGAGCGGCGACCAGGTGTATGCCGATGATGTGGCGGGCCCGATGCTGCGGGCGATCCATGCCTTGATCGAGCGCCTTGGGCTGTTTGAAGAGTGCCTTGAAGGCGCGGTGGTGCAAGACAGCGCCAAGCTTTACCAACACCCGGCCAGTTACTACCACCGCGCCGATCTGCTGCCGGCACTGGAAAGCAACGAAACCCTGCGGGAACGATTTTTCGGCGGGGCGCGCAAGCCGATCTTTACCAGCAGCAGCGCCGATAATCACTTGGTGACCTTCGCTGAAGTCATGGCGATGTATTTGCTGGTGTGGTCACCCGTGCCGTGGACGCTGATCGATCCGCAACCGCCGGAACTGACCGTCGAACGGCGCCAGCGCTACGAGCTGGAACACCAACGGATCGAGGCCTTCAAGACCGGGCTGGACGGCGTGGCGCGGGTATTTGCTCACCTGTCCTGCCTGATGATCTTCGATGATCACGACATCACGGACGACTGGAACCTGTCCGCCCAATGGGAAGAAACCGCCTACGGTCATCCCTTCTCCAAGCGCATCATCGGCAATGCATTGATCGCCTACATGCTCTGCCAGGGCTGGGGCAACAACCCGGATGCCTTTGGTGAGGTCATCCAGCAAACCGTGGCCTTGAGCGGAACCGCCCAGGACCGCTACATCGACAGCGCCCCCCAGGATGCGTTGATCGATAGATTGCTCAGTTTCCAACAATGGCATTACGTGTTGCCGACGACCCCGGCGTTGGTGGTCCTCGACACCCGTACTCGCCGTTGGCGCAGCGAGAGCAGTCTCAAGCAGCCGTCGGGCCTGCTGGATTGGGAGGCCCTGAGCGAACTGCAACAAGAATTGCTCGACCACCCTTCGGCGATCATCGTCTCGCCGGCGCCGATTTTTGGCGTCAAGCTGATCGAGACCGTACAACGGGTGTTCAGCTGGTGCGGCTACCCGCTGCTGGTGGACGCGGAAAACTGGATGGCCCACCGTGGCGCGGCCCAGGTGATTCTGAATATCTTCCGACACTCGCGCACACCGGGCAGCTATGTGGTGCTGTCCGGCGACGTGCATTATTCGTTCGTCTACGAGGTATTGATCCCACATCGCAAGGGTGGCCCGCGCGTCTGGCAGATCACCAGCAGCGGCATCAAGAATGAATTTCCGCCGGCGTTGCTGGAGTGGTTCGACCGCCTGAACCGCTGGCTCTATTCACCCCGTTCGCCGTTGAACTGGTTCACCAAGCGCCGCAGCATGCGCATCGTTCCCCATGTCCCGGAACACGCCGAGGCCGGGGAACGGTTATGGAACTCGGCCGGGATCGGCCAGGTATTTTTCAACGAACAGGGGCAACCGGCGCGAATCTATCAACACAATGCCGATGACAAGCCGCCAACGCGCATGCTGTCGCCAAAAAACCCCATGAGCTGATCACTTGCTGTCAGAGGTCATCAACGCCTATGCAACTGAACGACCGCTTTCGCGAGCAAGCTCGCTCCCATAGGGGGGTTGGGCCAGGTCAGAATGCCAGTTGCAGGCTCTGCTGGCCTTCAAGGCTGAGCAAATACTGTTTGGCGGCGAGGCCGCCGGCGAAACCGGTGAGGCTGCCGGAGGTACCGATGACCCGATGACACGGGGCGATGATCGAGATCGGATTGCGGCCGTTGGCCGCCCCTACCGCCCGGGTCGCGGTCGGTTGGCCGATCTGGATGGCGATGTCGCGATAGCTGCGGGTTTCGCCGAACGGGATGGTCAGCAACGCCTGCCAGACCTGCACCTGGAAGTCAGTGCCGGCGAAGTCCAGTGCCAGCTCGAACTGGCGGCGCTGACCGGCGAAATATTCAAGCAGCTGGCGCTCGGCCTCCTTGAGGGTCGGGTGATCGCTGTCGAGCTCCAGCGGTCCGAGGCGCACCCGGTTGAGCCGTTCGTTTTCCCACAGGATGGCTGCCAGCTTGGCGTCGCGAGCAACGAGGATCAGCTCGCCGACCGGGGATGGGATGGTTTTGTACAACGGCAACATTCGAGTGATTCCTTGGCTCAAACCCAATAGGTGCTTGTGGCGAGGGAGCTTGCTCCCGCTGGCATGAAGCAGCCCCATGCAAAGCCTGATACACCGCGGCGCTTGATGTTGGGGTCCGCTTCGCAACCCAGCGGGAGCAAGCTCCCTCGCCACAGGTTTCTCACAGCATCGTCATCCCAACAATCCCAACGCTTTGGCCCGAGCCACGGCCTGGGTGCGGCGCTCGACGCCGAGCTTGCTGTTGATATGGCTGGCGTGGGTCTTCACCGTGTGCAGCGAGATGAACAGTTGCTCGCTGATCTCCTGATTGGAACATCCCTGGGCAATCAGTTGCAGCACCGCTCGCTCCCGGCTACTGAGGGTCTCCACCGATGGCGCGGCCTCGACAGGCAGTACCGTCGACGGTAAACGATCGAGCAACTGTTGACGCAACTCGCTGTGCGGAGCTTGCAGCAGTTGCTCACGCAACCATTCGGGACGCTCCTTGAACAACCATTCAAATGGCTGCAGCGCCCCCCCGATGGCGGCTTCGAAAGCCTCGGCCAATGTGCCGCGCGCATCGGGTTCGCGGCCCACGCTCAGCAGCAAGGCGACTTTCTGGTTGAGCACCATCACGGCGAGCATCTGCCGTCCGGTTTGCTGGGCGTGCTGGAGCAACGCATCGAGCCGCCCTTCAGCCTGCATCGGCTGGCCGCGGATGGACTCCAGCAGGGCTTGTTGCAGCTCGACATGCAGCGGCAGTTGCGGATGGAATTCCGGTGGCGCGGCGGCCCGTTCGCCGGTATAGGTCTGCCCCAGCCGCGCCAGCCAGGCTTCGGCCAGTTCAGTGCGACCCTGGGCCAACCAGAGCTCGCATTTCACAAGGGTGATCATCGCCAGGTAGTACACCGGCGGAACATCCCAGATATGCATCAGGCGCTCGGCTTCGGCCAGTTCGGCAAAGGCTCGGGCAAATTCGCCCGCGTGGCCTTCGACGCGGGCGATCACGCAATGGCCGATCAACACGCTGATATCCCGGCAGGCACGGGCTTCAGTGAGGCCTGCCTGCAACCGCGCCAACCCGGCCGTGGATTGCATGCGCAGCGTCAACAGGAAACCTTCGTACAGGACCAGTCGCGCGCGCACCGCATACAACCGTTGAGGCGAGAGCGCGTGCAAGCGCTGCAAGCCCTGTTTCACCTCATCGAGCGCCCTCAGGATTTCCCCTCGGGCCTGCAACACCCGGGCGCGATCGTAATGGGCCAAAGCCTCGAAGAGTGGGTTGCCGACCCGCTGCGCCAGTTCCAGGGAATCGCGGTTCAGCGCACGGGCGCGCCACAGGTCGCCGTCGGCAATCGCCAGGTTCGACAAGGTGGACAAGCACATCAGGCGTTGGCCGTAACGTTTTTGCGGCAGGCTTTCCAGGGCTTCGGTGCAATAGCGAAGGGTGGCCTGGCGATCGCCACGGCCACGGGCGACGATGCCGCTCAGGGCCAGCCACTGGGCGAGCATGGATTTATGCGCGGTGGCCGACGGGGCCGGCAGGAAGCGGCTCAAATGAGCGGCCAGCTCCTGCGCGGCATCGAGTTGGCAGGCCAGGCCCAAGGCCCAGCTGTAGAGCACGATCAAGCGCGGCGTGCTGATGAGCAGGCTGTCGGGCAGGTCCATTTTCCAGCGCAGCAACATACCGACATTCTGTTCGGCCAGCAGTTGTTCCTCCGAAAGGTTTTGCACCAGGTTTGCCGCCACGTCCAGATGCCCGGCGCGCAGCGCCTGCTCCACCGCTTCATCGATCAGGCCTTGGGCGTTGAACCAGCGACAGGCGCGCAGGTGCAACGTTGCGCCCGGCACCATGGCTTGCGCGCTGGGCCGACTGCGCAACAGATCGGAAAACAGGTGATGGAAGCGATACCAGCGCCCGTGCTCGTCCAACGGCACGAGGAAAACCTGATGGGCCGCCAGGTATTGGAGAATTTCCTGGCTGTCGTGGGCGTCGCGCACCGCATCGCACAGCTCGCTGCAAAAACGTTCCTGCGGGGCGATGTCGTAGAGAAACGCTTGCACCTCGGCGGGCAGGCAATCGATGACTTCCTCCAGCAGATAGTCACGGATCAGCCCTTCCCCGCCGTGCAGGGCCTGGGGCAATCGCCCCTCGCTGCCGGCCTCGGAAGCAGCCAGCAGCCAGAAACGCAACCCGGCGACCCAGCCTTCGCTGCGCTGGATCAGGTTTTCCAAGGCTTCCCCACGCAGTGAACTGCTGTGGTGCTGAAGCAGCGTCAGCGCTTCGTCGTGGGTCAGGCGCAGGTCCTGCTCGTTGAGTTCCAGCAACTGGCGCGACAGGCGCAAACGCGCCAGATGCCAATCCGGCCGCTGGCGACTGGTCACCAGCACCAGCAACCCATCGGGCAAGTGGTTGAGGAAAAACTGCAAGCAGCGATCCAGCACCGGACTCTGGGCGAGATGGTAGTCATCGAGCACCAGCAGCAAGGGCGCCCGTGGCGATAGATGCCCGGACAGCTCGTCCAGCAGGCCGTCCAGCCATTCCTCGAAAGCAAAGGGCTGGTGGCGCTGGCGCATCTTCAACAGGCCCAACGCCTGGCCGCCCAACTGGGGAAAAAACGCCTGGAGCCCTTCAAGCAACCGCTCCAGGAAACGCCCCGGATCGTTGTCCCTGGCACTGAGCCCCAACCAGAGGCTGTGCCAATGCGTCGGCAAACCCTGGCAAAACTCCACCGCCAACGAACTCTTGCCGAACCCCGCCGGGGCGCTCACCAACAGCAACCGGCCGCCGAGCCCCGCGCTCAGGCGCTCGCACAACCGCGGCCGCACGACGTGGCCATCGGGCAAAGGGGGGCGATAAAAGCGCCCTTCCTGTACCGCGAAGGCTGCGCGGGAAGAATCCGGGAGTGAAGACAGATCAGTCATGGCCGGCTCTTGTTGGGATGCGGGTGGCGGCGTTGCAGATGTCCGCAGACTAGCCGTAAACGAGGACGTATTGAAGGGAGTGCTACAAATGGCTACAAAAAGACTACAGATTGTTTATGGCGGTTGTGGCGAGGCAGCTTGCTCCCGCTGGGTTGCGAAGCGCCCCCCAAAACGGACCGCCCTGGCTTATCGGATACCGTGGGAGGGTTTGATCTGGGACTGCTTCGCAGTCCAGCGGGAGCAAGCTCCCTCGCCACAAAAGATATGCGTTGGCAAAAAAAACGCCCCGAACCAGTCGGGGCGTTTTTTCGAGGATGCGGCCTCGGGCAAAGCGGTTAGCGAACGCCTTCCTGGCGCAGCGCCGCTGGGGTGAAGTCGCTGGTGGACGCGGTGAAGCCGAAGTCGTAGGCCGATTTCTCTTCGTTCTTCATGCCCAGGGCCAGGTAACGACCGGACTGCAGGTCGTAGAGGGTTTCCAGGGCGTACCACGGCACTTGCTTGTCGTAGTAGTTCTCGGCATGGGCCTCGGCCACGCGCCACAGTTGGCCACGACCGTCGTAGTGGTCGATGACCGCCGCTTGCCAGGTGTCTTCGTCGATATAGAAGTCACGCTTGGCGTAGATATGGCGCTGGCCTTCCTTCAGGGTCGCGGTCACGTGCCAGACACGACGCAGTTCATAGCGCGCCAGGTCCTGGTTGATGTGGCCGGCCTTGAGGATGTCGGCGTACTTGAGTTGCGGCGAATCGATCTTGTGGCTGTTGGAGGCGATGTACAGCTCTTTCTTGCCTTCAAGCTTCCAGTCGTAACGATCCGGCGCGCCGTTGTACATGTCCAGGTTGTCGGAGGTGCGCAGGCCGTCGGCGGCGGTACCCGGGCCGTCATAGGCGACTTGCGGGGCCTGGCGCACACGGCGTTGGCCGGCGTTGTAGATCCAGGCCTTGCGTGGTTCCTTCACCTGGTCGAGGGTTTCGTGAACCAGCAGCACGGTACCCGCCAGGCGTGCCGGCGCGGTCACTTGCTGCTTGAAGTAGAACAGCACGTTGCCCGGGTTGGCCGGATCGAAGCCCTTGATCTTGTCGCGGAAGACGAACTGATCCTGGAAGTACACCAGGTTGTACGAACCGTTTGGCTGCGGCGTGGCCTGGGTCACCAGGCGGGTCACGCTGCCGCCGCGATAGCGGGTGATGTGGTTCCAGATCACTTCGAGTCCGCTCTGGGGAATCGGGAACGGCACGGCCGTCTCGAAATTCTCCAGGCCGTTGCCGCCGCCCACCAGTTTGGTGTTCACGGCGTTTTTCTTGATGGAGGCCAACACGTCATCGGGCACGGTTGCGCCGCGATGGGTCGTGTAGACCGGCATCTTGAAGGTTTCCGGGTAGCGCTTGAACATCGCGTACTGGCCGGGGGCGAGTTTGTCCTTGTACTGGTCGACGTTTTGCGCGGTGATCGTGAACAACGGTTTTTCACTGGCGTACGGATCGGCGAGGAAACCCTTGCCGTCCACGCTACCGGCGTTCTTGGTCATGGGTTTCCAGGCCGAAATCGAACCATCGGCGTTACCCGCCATCTCGGCGCCCATCGGCGTCAGGCTCTTGCCCAGCTTATCGGCTTCGGCCGCAGGCACGGCGGCCATGACGCTGGCCGCCAGCAGGGACAACCCCAGCGCTCCAACTTGCAACAGATTCATTGTTATTTTCATAGTGTGTCGTCCTGAAATACGGTGCTTAGAAGTTCACGCCGACGCTGAGCGCCACGAAATCCCGGTCGTCCACGGTGGTGTACTTGCCGTCGAAGAAATTGGTGTAGGCCAGGCTGGCGGTATAGGTGTTCTGGTATTCGGCATCAACACCCAGGCTCACAGCCTTGCGGCCTTCCTCGAAGTTGGCGCCAGGGCCTGGCGAGTAGCCCTTGACGTCATGGGACCAAGCTACGTTGGGACGGAGATTTACACCGGCAAATACGTCGTTGTAGTCCCAAATGGCACGACCGCGATAACCCCAAGAGTTTGCCGTGGTGAATCCGTCATTTTCGCAATAGCGACTAGCGTTGTTCTGCGCTCCGCCTGCCAGGGTCGAACCGTTCAATATCTCACATTGGCCATTCGGCAAAGGCCCAGGGCCATAGCTCGGATCACGGCCATAACGCGCCTTGGAAGTGCTTTCCAGACCGCCGACGTGAGTGAAGCCGACCTCGCCTACGAGGGTCAGACGCTCGGCACCCATGACCTGATCGAAGAAGTGGGTAAAAGTGGTTTGCAGCTGTGTCACTTCTTTGCGGCGATAGCCTGGCTGGTCCGTGTCTGCCTGTCCTGGCAGTACGGAAACATCGGGGTTCAAAGGCGTCAATCCGGAAAACAGGATATCGGTGGTATTGAGCTGGACCGGCGCATTCGGGCGGTAGCTGATTTCGCCGCTCCATGCGGTACCTGTGGGCAATGTGGTCGAGAAACTCAGGCCATACAGGCGGATATCTTCGGGATACTCGACGTAGTAGTTTGAATTACCTGCGACAACCATCGGTACCATGGCTTGAGCCATGGCAACCGCTTGAGCAAACGGAATGCCGGCAGCCATCAGCGACCCTACCAATCCGGGTCCGCTGGTATAAGCGCTGGCTGGTGCACCATGACCACTGAAAATTGGTGCACGGCTGTGGTAGTTCATGAAATAAGCGCCAAACTCGGTATCCAGCGGCTCGTACATGTACTTGAAAGACACGCCGAACTGGCCGCTGTCCCGAGCATCACGGTCGGGGCCACGACGCACCAAAGTGCCTTCGCCATCTACGTCCACACCGAACGCACCCAACGTAGGCATGGCAGCCGCCGGAATCGCCGACGCGCTCCTCAGCACTCGCAGGTTACTGTCACAACCATCGGAAATGACGTCCGGCTGCGAGAAGAAAGTCCCGCAGTTGTCAGTAACGGTCTGATCCCACTCCAACTGGTAGAACGCTTCAGCCGACAAGTTATCGGTCAAGCTCTGTGACACATAGAACATATTGACCGGGATCAGCCCTTCCTTGACCTCGGCGCCCGGACGACGGAACGCGGACACATCGACCGGGTTGATGGCATTGATGCCGTTCTGAATGAAGGTGCTCTCGCCCCAACTAACCACCTGCTTGCCGAGGCGCACCGAGCCGGGCTGATCGGCAATGGCGTAGTTGTGGTAAATGAACGCATCGAGAATCTGCCCGCCGGAAGACTGAGCGCCTTCCTTGCGGTTGCTGTCGCTGATGTCCTTGAACGGACGGCTTTCGTCCTTGAGCTCAAAGTCATACCAGTACTTGCCACGCACAAACACACCGGTGTCGCCGTACTTCAGCTCCAGGTCATGGATACCCTTGAAGATCTTCGAGAAAGTTTCCCCTCGCTTGAAATTCAAGTGACCGTCATCAGAGGTCTGGGACAAACCATGGCCACCGTTGTTGACGCCGATCAGGTTCTTGTTGGCCTTGGCCGTGGACCAGCTCGCGCCGACCGACAGGGACGAATCGAACTGGCCTTCGATTTCACCAATGTTGAAGCTGACGCCGAATGCCGGGCCGGCGAGCGAGGAGGCAAGACTGACGGCCAGAGGCAGTTTTGCCCGGCGCCAGAAAGTGTTTGCTGAGGTCATCGACGCAACTCCATGTGTTTTATTGTTATGGCAGTGGACGTTTCCGGAAACCCTTCGCCGTGCTGGCACGCGCGTCCCATTCCGAAAAGCCTTGAGCGGACTATAGCCAGCAGGTAGTACGGCTTGATCCCTCTAAAGTGTGATTTGCAGCCCCCGACCACTCTGGAACAGTCCTTCGCCAGGCCGACGTTTGTCGGCACGGCAAGGATGGCTGAAATTTCCTATTTAACAAGACAAGCGCTTGCTTGGTGGGGCTGCCGTGCCCTTTTCGGGCACGGCGAGGACGCTCAAAGCGTCGAAAGGAAGGTGCTGTTGTTGCTCTGCCATTCGGTGATGTCGACGCGGATACGTTTCTTGTCGAGCTTGCCGACGCTGGTCTTGGGAATTTCCGTAACAAGGGCAATCTGGCTAGGGATCGCCCATTTGCTCAGGTGCCCCAGCTCGACAAACGGCTTGAGGTGCTCCTTGAGCTCGCGAGCCCCGATCTGGTGCCCCTCACGAACGACCAGCAAGGCAAACGGCCGCTCGCCCCACTGCGGGTCGGGAATGCCGACCACTGCTACTTCGCGTACCGCCACATGCCGACTGATAAGGTCTTCCAGGTCCAGGGACGAGATCCATTCGCCGCCGGTCTTGATCACATCCTTGATGCGGTCGCGAATGTCGATGAAGCCCATGCCGTCGAGCGTGGCGACGTCGCCAGTGTGCAACCAGCCGCCACTCCAGAGTTCGGCGCCCTTTTGCGGTTCGTTGAAATAACCTTCGGTGAGCCATGGCGCGCGCAATACCAATTCGCCCTGGGTTTCGCCATCGGCGGGAAGGAAGCGGCCCTCGCCGTCGACGATCGCTGCCTCCACCAGTGGCCCTGGCACGCCGGCCTTGATCCGATAAGTGATGCGCTCGTCTTCGCCGCCGGCCATCAACTCATCGTTGAGGTGGGCGCAGGACACCAGCGGGCCGGTTTCGGACATGCCGTAGGCGGCGGTGAGCTGGATGCCCTTGGCCTTCGCCGCCTCGTACAGGCTGCGGTTCAGGGCGCTGCCGCCGATGACGATTTTCCAGCCGCCGAAATCGGTGTCCTGGGCGCCCTTGGCGTTGAGGACCATTTGCAGGATGGTCGGCACGCAGTGGGAAAAAGTGACCTTTTCCTTGCGCCACAGCTCCACCAGGAACTCCGGGTCGTAGCGACCGGGGTAGACCTGCTTGA
Source organism: Pseudomonas sp. R4-84 (assembly GCF_054130985.1). Taxonomy (NCBI): domain Bacteria; kingdom Pseudomonadati; phylum Pseudomonadota; class Gammaproteobacteria; order Pseudomonadales; family Pseudomonadaceae; genus Pseudomonas; species Pseudomonas sp. R4-84. The sequence continues at coordinate 1,003,792 of NZ_CP096390.1, read as the reverse complement.
GGCCGAGCATGGTTGCCACGTACGGCAAGCCCCAGGCGTGAACGTGGAACATGGGGGTGATGGGCATGTACACGTCGTTGGTGCCCAGCAGGCGCACGCTGTCGATGGCGCCCATGATGGTCGACACACCCAGGGTGTGCAGCACCAGCTGCCGATGGGTGAAATACACGCCCTTGGGGTTGCCCGTGGTGCCGGTGGTATAGAACGTGGTGGCGACGGAGTTTTCGTCGAAATCCTGGAAATCGTAGGTCGGACTGGCGCCGGCCAGCAGTTGCTCGTACTCGCCCACGAGGTCGGGCAGGTCGGCGGTCTTGTCCGGCTGGTCGGTCAGCAGTAGCGTCTTTTTCACCGTTGTCAGCTGGCCGGCGATCGCCTGGTACAAGCCGACGAACTCGCTGTTGACCAGCACGAAGCGATCCTCGGCGTGGTTCATGGTGTAGAGGATCTGTTCCGGCGACAGTCGCACGTTGATGGTATGGATCACCGCGCCGATCATCGGGATAGCGAACATGCATTCCAGGTACCGATGGCTGTCCCAGTCCATGACCGCCACGGTATCCCCGGCTTTCACCCCGGCCTCGGTCAGCACGTTGGCCAGCCGTGCGACGCGCTCGATCAGGGTGGGGTAGCTGTAGCGCAACTGGTCCCGGTAGATGATCTCGCGGGTTTTCTCATAGCGTGCGCCGGACATCAGCAGCCGCTTGATCAGCAACGGGTATTGGTAAACGCCCTCGGCTGGAGGAATAACGCGAGTCTGCAACATAGGAATCCCTTTTCTGACTGCACGGTCTAGGCTGGAAAAGTAAGCACTTTAAAGCGCTTGTCCGCGGATCAAATCAGCCGAAGGAATGATTTGATCCGCCCGCAAACACTAGCCTTGAGCCATCATCAGGATTCGCTCAACTCGCTCAATGGGCCTCGGTGAACGCCAGTTTCACGCCGATGGCGATCAGCACGGCGCCCATGGTCCGGTCGAACCAATGGCCCATGCGGGCAAAACCGGCACGCACCCGCGCCTGGCTGAACAACATTGCAACCATGCAGAACCAGGCCGCCGTGGCAACCGCCAGGTACACACCGTAGCCGGCCTGGATCGCCAGGGGCGTATGGGGATTGATGACCACGGTAAACAGCGACAGGAAGAACAGCGTCGCCTTGGGGTTCAGGCCGTTGGTGACGAAGCCTGCGGTAAACGCGCCGCGAGCGGTACGTTCGCCGGCCTCCTTGTGCAGGTTTTCCGGGTTCGCCTTGGCCGGCTGGGCGCGCAGGGCCTTGAAGCCGATGTAGAGCAGGTAAGCGGCGGCGGCCCACTTCAAGGCGTTGAACAGCACGATCGACTGGGACACGATCAGGCCGATGCCCAGCAATGAATACCCCACGTGCAGGAAAATCGCCGTGCCGACCCCCAACGCCGTCCAGGTCCCGGCGCGGCGGCCGTGGGTCACGCTTTCGCGGACCACCACGGCGAAGTCCGGGCCAGGGCTGGCCACGGCCAACAGGTGGATCAGGGCGACAGTGAGAAATTCGGCGAGGTACATGGTGGTGCTCCTGGCGACAATCTTTGTTGAATGAAATCCGTGGCGAGGAGCTTGCTCCCGCTCGGCTACGCAGCAGTCGCTCGTCGCGTATCGGGGCCTTGCCTTGCAGGCCAGCGGGAGCAAGCTCCCTCGCCACGGCAACTCTTCTGATAGGCTCGCCACATTACGCCTTCAGTCTTCTACATGACAGGTACAGCTGATGACCAATACCGCACGCGCAGTTTTCCTCGATCACGCTTCACTGGACCTCGGCGACCTGGAGCTGGCTCCATTGCGCGATTGCTTCACCGAACTGCAGCTGTTTCCCGGCACCCGCCCGGATGAGGTGGCAGGCCGGCTCGAGGGCGCCACGGTGGCGATCACCAACAAGGTCGTGATCGACGCAGCCGCGATGGCCGCCAACCCTGAACTGAAGCTGATCCTGATCAGCGCCACCGGCACCAATAACGTCGACCTCGCCGCTGCCCGCAGCCATGGCATCGTCGTCAGCAACTGCCAGGGCTATGGCACACCGTCGGTGGCCCAGCACACGATCATGCTGCTACTGAACCTGGCGACGCGCCTGGGCGACTATCAAAAATCCGTGGGCGAAGGCCGCTGGCAACAGGCTTCGCAGTTCTGCCTGCTGGACTACCCGATCGTCGAACTGCAGGACAAGACCCTCGGGCTGCTCGGCCATGGCGAACTGGGTGGCGCCGTCGCACGGCTGGCCGAAGCCTTCGGCATGCGCGTGCTGCTGGGGCAGATTCCAGGAAGGCCCGCCCGTGCGGACCGCGTGGCCCTGGACCAACTGTTACCCGCGGTGGACGCCTTGACCTTGCATTGCCCGCTCAACGAGCACACCCGCCACTTCATTGGCGCGCGTGAACTGGCGTCGCTCAAACCCGGCGCGTTCGTAGTCAACACCGCACGCGGTGGCCTCATCGACGAACAGGCACTGGCCGATGCGCTGCGCAGCGGTCACCTGGGCGGGGCGGCCACCGACGTGTTGAGCGTGGAGCCGCCGACCCAGGGCAATCCGCTGTTGGCAGGTGATATCCCCCGGCTGATCGTCACGCCGCACAACGCCTGGGGCAGCCGCGAGGCCAGGCAACGGATCGTCGGCCAACTGGCGGAAAACGCCCGGGGCTTTTTCAGCGGTACAGCGCAACGAGTCGTCAATTGATAGACTGCCGCACTTTTTTACAAGGAGCAGACCATGGATCCGCGCAGTGAAGTACTGCTTCGTCAGGCCGAGTTATTCCAGGGTCCGGTCCTGCTGGCCGGGCTCCCCGCCGACGACCTGCTTGGCCGCTTGCCCGAGGCCCATGGCTGGTGCTGGCATGCCGGCGACCAGGCGGCCCTGGATGCCCGCTTCCCAGGGCGCAGCCATTTTGGCGTGAATGTACCCGAACTTTCGTTCGACGCTGCCGTGGTCTTCCTGCCCAAGGCCAAGGACCTGACCGACTACATCCTCAACGCCGTTGCCGCGCGCCTGGCTGGGCGCGAGGTGTATCTGGTGGGGGAAAAGCGCAGCGGCATCGAAGGCGCTTCCAAGCAGCTCAACCCCTTTGGCAAGCCGCGCAAGCTCGACAGCGCGCGGCATTGCCAACTGTGGCAGGTCACCGTCGCCAACGTCCCTGAAGCCAAGCCGCTGGAAAGCCTCGCCCAAACCTATGAACTGCCACTGGTCGAGGGCCCGCTCAAGGTCATCAGTTTGCCGGGAGTCTTCAGTCACGGCCGCCTTGATCGCGGCAGCGCGCTGTTGCTGGAGCATCTGGACAAGCTGCCCAGCGGCCACCTGCTGGACTTCGGCTGCGGCGCCGGCGTGCTGGGGGCGGCGGTCAAGCGACGCTATCCCCATAACACCGTGACGCTGCTGGACGTGGATGCCTTCGCCGCCGCCAGCAGTCGATTGACGCTGGCCGCCAATGGCCTGGAAGCCGAAGTGCTGACGGGTGACGGGATCGACGCCGCGCCCATGGGCCTGAACGCGATTCTTAGCAACCCGCCGTTCCACGTCGGCGTACACACCGACTACCACGCGACCGAAAACCTGTTGCGAAAAGCGGCCAAACATCTGAAAAACGGCGGCGAACTGCGCCTGGTTGCCAACAGTTTCCTGAAGTATCAGCCGTTGATCGAAGAGCACCTGGGCCCCTGCGCGATCAAGGCCGAGGGCCAAGGCTTTCGCATCTACCGGGCCAAGCGCGGCTGAAGCGTTTTTGAGAAACAGCGCTTGCCCAATCGGATTTGCCTAGGCAGAATCCGCACCGTCCTAGGGGAGTAGTCTCCCGCGAGCGCCCTGCTCGCCCGGCATACGTCAACATACTTGGTCAGCAGACCATGGCGTATGCGGCCCAAGCGTCCACGCAGATGGTCGCTGGGTTTGACAAGACCTATGACACGCACACCTTACCCGGGGCGGGAAGGCTGTACGTGTCATAGCCGTGTCGACCCGCCCCTCTTAGGAATTACCTGATGCTGGACTCTTTCCTTGTTCCCACCGCCATCGTTGCACTGGCCGAAATCGGCGACAAGACGCAACTGCTTGCGCTTATCCTCGCTGCTCGCTTTCGCAAGCCGTGGCCGATCATCGCTGGCATCGTCGCCGCGACCCTGGCCAACCATGCAGCCGCGGGCGCGGTAGGAGCCTGGGTCAGCGGGTTCTTTTCCGATGCGGTGTTGCACTGGATATTGGCGGCAAGCTTCGCGGCCACGGCCCTTTGGACCCTGGTGCCGGACAAGCTCGACGATGAAGAGGCGAATACGGCCCGCAAGTTCGGCCCCTTCCTGACCACGCTGATCGCGTTTTTCCTGGCGGAAATCGGTGACAAGACCCAGATCGCGACGGTGATGCTCGCCGCGCAATACCCGGAATTGTGGCTGGTGATCATTGGCACCACCGTGGGCATGTTGATTGCCAACGTGCCGGTGGTACTGGCTGGCAACTTTGCCGCCGAGAAACTGCCCCTGGCCCTCATCCGCCGCCTGGCCGCCTCGGCGTTTTTCATCCTGGCGATCGTTGCGGTGTACAAGGCGATGCAGAGCAGTGGGTGGGTTTGAGGCTGTTGTGGCGAGGGAGCTTGCTCCCTCGCCACAAAAAAAACTTCACCACATGACGGTGGTTACTTCTTGGCCTGCTGATAAAGCGGCATCACCTTCGGAATCGCCGCCTGCAACGAGGCGATCCGGCTGCTCGAGGACGGGTGGGTGCTCATGAATTCCGGTGGTGCCCCTTCCGAAGCCTTGGCCATCTTGTTCCACAAGGTGATCGCGGCGTTCGGGTCGTAGCCGGCGCGGGCGGCCAGCTCCAGGCCGATCAGGTCGGCTTCGTTCTCGTTGCCACGGCTGTTAGGCAGGGTCATGCCATAGTTGGCAACCGTGTCGGCCAACGCCAGGCTATCCTGGCCCAGGCCGAATATCGCACCGGCACCCTGCTTGGCCATTTCGATGCCATAAGCCTTGGACATGGCTTCACGGCCATGCTCGCGCAAGGCGTGAGCGATTTCATGGCCCATGATCGCGGCGATTTCAGCGTCGGTCAGCTTCAGTTTGTCGATCAGGCCGGTGTAGAACATGATCTTGCCGCCGGGACCACAGTTGGCGTTGAGTTCATCGCTCTTGATCAGGTTCACTTCCCAGTTCCACTGCGCCGAATCCGGACGGAACACAGGCGCCTGGGCGATCAAACGATCAGCAATGACCTGAAGGCGCTTGGCGTCGCTACTGGTCTTGTCCAGGGCACCTTGCGCACTCGCCTCACCCAACGTCTTCTGATAGGACTGGGCATACATCTGGTTGACCTCGGCGGTCGACAGCATGCTGAACATGTACTGCTTGCGCTCCACGCCCACGGCTCCGCCGCTGGTGGTGTTGACTGACTGGCAACCGGCGAGCAGCAGAGCCGCGCCCAGAGCGCTCACCATCAAAGTCTTGTTCATACAAAAGAAGCTCCATGGAATCGTGGGCGTATCCTAGGCTTTGATTTGTATCGGCGCCAGATACACAGCGAGCGATTACAGTTTTTTCGGACAGGTCCCACTCATCCTTTTACGACTCCCACCTAACCAATACAGTCACCCGACGAACAGCGCCTCATGCCCGCCCACGGAAATGCCGATACAGATACCAGACGTCATTTCCGGGTCCGGAGCCATTATGAAATTCAAATCGATCCAGTTTTCCGTTGCCGCCCTGGCCGGTGCCATCGTCCTCAGCGTTGTTGGTGCCCTGGTGCTGTACGCATTGTTCGCCGGCGCCCGTACCCAGGAAATGGTGCAACAACGGACCAAGGCGCAATTCGAGCAACTCATCGAACAACGCCTCAGTGCCCTCGCCCGCACCCAGGCCAGCCTGATCCAACGCGAGCTTGAAGCACCGCTGTTGCTTGCCCGAGGACTGGCGACGACTAACGCCCTGATGGGCATGAACGGCACGGACGGCAACCCGTTATTGAAGATGCCCCGTGAGCAGATGATCAGCCTGTTGCGCGAGTCCGTGGTGCGCAACCCGAAGGTCCTGGGTGCCTACATCGCCTGGGAACCGAACGCTATCGACCACGACGACGCCAACTATGTGAACAGCCAGGTGCTCGGCATGGAAACCAATGGGCGCTTCCTGCCGTGGTGGTTTCGCAACCAGGACGGCACCTTGGGCCTGGAAAAGCTCGCCGACGTGACTGACCAGAAACTGCTGTCCACCGGCATTCGTGCCAGCGAATACTACCTGTGCTCCCAGGACAGCAGGAAAGCCTGCGTGATCGACCCGGCGCCCTACCGCGTCGGCAGCACCATGACCATGCTGGCCTCCTTCATCGAACCGATCCTCATCGATGGTAAATTCCAGGGCATCGTCGGCGCCGACCTGTCGGTGAACTTCATCCAGGACATGCTCGTTGCCGCTGACGCCAAGCTGTACGACGGCGCCGGGGAAATGGCCTTGCTCGCCAGCAACAATCGCCTGGTGGCCTTCACCAAGGACCCAAGCAAGCTCGGGGAAAAAGCCAGCGACCTGTTGGACGCCAACGAGCTGGACAACCTGGCCAAGCTCGGCGCTGGCGAAGTGCGTTACGACGTCGACGAAGCCCACGGTCACATCGAGGTGTACATGCCGTTCGGCATCGGCGAGACCAGCGCTCGCTGGACGCTGATGATGCAACTGCCGTTGAACGCGGTGATGGCAGATCTGCAAGCCTTGCAGAAGGACCTCGACGATCAGCGCGAGACCGACATTTTCGGCATGGCCATGGTCGGCCTGGCGATTGCCGCCATCGGCCTGCTGGTGATCTGGCTGGTGGGCCACGGCATCGCCCGGCCGCTCAAGCAAATGGTGGCGATGCTCGATGACATCGCCCAGGGCGAGGGCGACCTGACTCGCCGATTGACCAGCGACCGCGCCGATGAACTGGGCGCCATCGCCAAGGGCTTCAACACGTTCCTCGGCAAATTGCAGGGGATGATTACCCAAGTGGTGACCTCGGTGCAGAGTGTCAGCGATTCGTCGGAGCACACCGCCGACATCGCGATCCGCACCAACCAGGGCGTGCACAAGCAGATGTCGGAGATCGATCAGGTCGCCACCGCCGTGCATGAAATGACTGCCACCGCCCAAGACGTGGCCCGCAATGCGACCCAGGCCGCCCAAGCCGCCAGTCACGCCGACCAGGCCGCCAGCCAGGGCATGCAGATCGTACGCGACACCTCCACCTCCATTGGCGCGCTGGCCGTGGAAATCGGCAAGGCCGTAGGCGTGGTGCAAACCCTGGCCAAGGACAGCGAGAACATCAACGCGATCCTCACGGCCATCCGCGGGATCGCCGAGCAGACCAACCTGCTGGCCCTCAACGCGGCCATCGAAGCAGCTCGGGCCGGTGAACAAGGTCGAGGTTTTGCGGTGGTCGCCGATGAGGTGCGCAACCTCGCGCAGAAAACACAGCAGGCCACGGAAGAAATCCAGTCGATGATCCAGCAATTGCAACAGGGCACCCGCGATGTGGTGCGCGTCATGGAAGACAGCCAGCACCGCACCGATGAAAGCGTGCAGCACGCAGCCAAGGCAGCCCAGGCGCTTGAGACGATTACCCAGGCGGTGTCGGTCATCAACGACATGAACACCCAGATCGCCAGCGCCGCCGAGGAGCAAAGCGCTGTAGCTGATGACATCAACCGCAACGTGATCAACATCGGCCAAGTGGCGAACGAAGTGGCCAGCGGCGCCGACGAGTCGAGCGCGGCCAGTGCCGGGCTGACCAAGTTGGCGGAGCAGCAGCGGCGGTTGATCAATCAGTTCAGGGTCTGACCCAAGCACCTCATTGCGAGCAAGCTCGCAATGAGGCCTGCACAGCCATCACAAACCTCAAGCCGGCGTCAGGCATTCCGGCCCATTGAGTTTCGGGTCGTTGACCATGTTGGCCAGCACCCGCTCGCGCAGTTGCGCAGGCTCGCTCGCCAGTAGCCCTTGCAAGGCATGCAAGGGTGTCTCGGGGTCGAGCCACAACCGTTGGCCTTCTTCATCCAGAATCAATGGACGCCGCTGACCGGCCGCCGGCTGGGTGATGACGGCGGTGCTCAACCACACCTGTTCCTGCACCGGATACGCTTCCCAGATCGCCGCAAAAAACAGCGACGAACCTTCCCCCGGCGTCAGCCAATAGGGGCGTTTACGCGAACCACCGCGCCATTCGTAGAACCCGTTGGCCGGCAGCAGACACCGACGCAACCGCAGGGCCTCGCGGAACATCGGTTGCTCGGCGACGGTTTCGGCCCGAGCATGGGCCGGGGTCCGGGACAGGTCCGTCAGCCACGGCGGCGTAAGCCCCCAACGGGCGCGGGCCAATTCGCGCTGGCCATCGGCGCCAGCCCGCAGCATCAGAACCGAATCATTGGGCGATATGTTCCATTGGGCCTTCTGGTCGGCAGGGAAGCCAGGCAAGGCCGCAAAGGTGGGGTTCCAGCGAAACAGGGCATAACGTCCACACATGGGGTAACACGACTCTCCTATCAAACGGCGGCCAGCCTAGGGTCTGTACGAAATGTGTTCGCGCGAAGGCCAGACAAGGCGAAACGGGGCGAGGAAGCGCAGTGTACTGGAGTACATGAGCATTCCGAGCCCCGTTTCAACGCAGTATGGGTGAGTGCGGATACATTTCATACAGAGCCTAACAGACCAGCGTTCCGGGGTAACTGTCCGGCTCATCGCCGGGCACCGGCAGCGCGGCATTGTAGGCGGCGATCAGTTCCTGGGCGTATTGCGCCTGTTCATCGTCCACCGCCAGCCCCAGCAAGCCATGCATCGGCAATTCCCCTGCGCCCCCCACCAGGTCACGTCCCACCAGATGCGCGGTGATGCCTTCGCTGGCGAGCATGCCTTGCAGCAATTCGCCTTCCATCAGGTTTTCCAGTTCGTAGATTCGCTGCATGGCCGCCCCTCATTCGTTTTCGCTGAAGACCTCGAGGTGCCATTCTTCATCGTGTACCTGTAGTACGAAAGTGATCGGCCGGCAACAGACCTGGCAATCCTCGATATAGGTCTGGTCGCCACCGGAAAGATCCAATGAAGTCTCGACCTCTTCTCCACAATATGGACATTCATATTCAGCAGCTTCCAGCATCGCGGTCTCCCGAGTGACTTGTGCGTATAATCGCCGGTCTATTTGCAGGGCTATTGTTGCCTGGACTGTCTTCCTGGCCGTGCCCTGGCGCTATTTATCGAACCTTTACTTACCCTAGCCGTTTCCAACAAGAGAGCATGATGGGCGAATTCGATGCCATCCGACCTTACGACGACAGTGAAGTCCCAGCGGTGCTGGCACGGCTGCTCAGCGATAAGGCGTTTCTAGATATCCTCACCCACTTCCGCTTCCCGCGCCTGGCCGGTGCTTTCGGCTGGATGCTCAAACCCCTTATAGCGCAGAAGCTGCGTCGAGAGTTCGCCGGTGTGACATCGGTCGCCACGTTGCAGGACAAAGTGGAGTTCTATGTCGACCACACCATCGAACGCGCCACCGATGGCGTGACCTACACGGGGGTGGAGCAGTTCAAGTCCGGCAACGCGTACCTGTTCATCGCCAACCACCGCGATATCGTGATGGACCCGGCATTCGTCAATTACGCCGTCTACCACGCGGGCCTGCCGACGCCGCGCATCGCCATCGGCGACAACCTGCTGCAAAAGCCGTTTGTCAGCGACCTGATGCGCTTGAACAAGAGTTTTATCGTGCACCGTTCCATCACCGGTCGCCGGGAAAAAATGGCGGCGTACCAGTTGCTGTCGGCGTACATCAATCACTCGATCCGCAACGATTGCGCCTCGATCTGGATCGCCCAGGCCGAGGGCCGAGCCAAGGACGGCGATGACCGGACCGAATCGGCGATCCTCAAGATGTTCCACATGAGCCGCAAGGACGAGCCGTTCGGCGAGGTCATCCGCTCGCTGAACCTCACGCCGGTGTCGATCAGCTACGAATATGATCCGTGCGACCAGGCCAAGGCCCGGGAGCTTTACATCCGCGCCACCACCGGGACCTACACCAAGGCACCAGGCGAGGACGACGTCAGCATCGCCAAGGGCATCACCGGTTACAAAGGCCGGGTCCACGTGAACTTCTCCGCGCCGATTACAGAGCTGTTCGAGGACACCAAGCAATTGGCAGCGGAGATGGACCGGCAGATTCTCGGCGGTTATCGCCTGTTCCCCGTGCACTACCTGGCCTACGCCCAATGGACCGATGCCGACCCGCAGCTGCAGGTGCCGACGGCGGCTGAAGTGTTCGGTGCCGAAGAACTGGCGAAAGCTCAGGAAGAATGGCAGCGTCGGTTGGATGCGTGCCCGGCGGAACAGCGGCCATTCCTGGTGCTGCAATATGCAACGCCGGTGCGTAATCAGTATCGGGTCAAGGCGGGGTTGCCGCTTTAAAGCAGTGATTGCTTAGCGGCTTTAATGGCGAGGGGGCTTGCTCCCTCGACACTGAAGCTGCTGCGCTCAGAGCTGCGTGCTGATCCAGGACATCAGCAGCGCGACGCCCAGGCAGGCAAAGCCGAACCGGTAGAAAAACCGGTTCATGCGCTGGGTGGCCAGGTCCAGCAGGGCTTCGAATCGTTCATTGCTTTCGCCACTGCGCGCTTGGAGGCAGGCGCGTGCTCGCTGTTCGCGGCGGCGCGTTGCATGCAATACCCAGCCACCCGGGCAGGCAAACAGCAACGCGAGCAGGTTGATCAGTTTGGCCGGGTGGGCAGCGAACAGCGAAAACAATTGCAACGACATCACAGACCTCAAGCGAATAACGGACGCCTTGCGCCCGGGACCTACGAACAGGGCGCGGATTCTACCGAAAGCCTGGCGTGCTGCGTCGGTTTTTCCGACCGGTAACGATGCCTCGCAAGGTTGGGTGCTTTTGGGCGAGCGTGTTTGCGGATTAATTTCATCGGTAACGGTTTCGTCATATGGATAGGCCACCCTGTCGCCCTCCAAACCCGCACGGAACCTGTCATGCTGCACGCCGAAAACCAGGATCGCCTCTATCTCATCAGCCCGAGCGACGAACAACAGAACCTCGTCGACAGCCTGTCCTTCAACGTGCAGGACCGGCACTGGCTGGTGTATTGCGCCCTCGGCGGCCATTCACATGCCGATCTGCCGGAGACGGACCTGCTGACCGGGATCAGCGTGCTGGAGCTCTATTCCCAGGCGGCGTGAATTTATCGCCCATAAAAAACCCCTGTGGGAGCGAGGTTGCTCGCTCCCACAGGGGATACGGGTCTTCAGTCGTTACTCTGCCAACACCTGACCGATGGTCGGGTCCTTGAACAGACGGGTCAGGGCATCACTCAATACATCGCTGACCAGCTTGGTATTGGTGTCCTGGTTGGGCGCCATGCCGAAGCGTTGGTCCAGCGAAGCGCCATAACGACCGCTGTAGCGACGATTGGCGTTCTGCACGTCAGAGCGGAAGGTCGCGCCGATCGTCGCCTCGGTCACGTACATGCCTTCCTTGGGCGACTGGTATTTCAGTTCGGCCAGGGTCACGGTCAGTTGCGGGGCATTCATTGCATTGGCGGTGGGGGTGAAGCCCAGCAAACGCACGGCCGCCTCGGCCTGGGCCTGCAATTTAGGCAGGATTTGCGCACCCTGCACCGTGATCACGCTGGTTTCCGGGTACAAGCCACCCCGGGTGCCGAGGGTCGGCGACGGACGACCGTCCACGACACGGACCACCACCGGCTGGCCGCGACCCACCGGCGCCAGTTGGGCGTTGAGCTTGGGCTCCGGGTTAAGTTGTTGCGGGCTGTGGGCACAGCCGACGAGGGTCAGACTGGTCACTGCGATCAAACCGAACAACAGGCGTTGCAACATGCTCTTCTCTCCAGAATCGGGCACAGACAGGCCGGCAGTATAGCGGTGCGCCATCGCGGCGAACCAGCGCCTTCGATGAATACTGAAATGTCTGACACGGGCCCGGATAGGCGGTTCCTGTCACCCCTTTGTCACGGTCCTTACACCAGGGTGTCATGGCTGGCTGTCAGGCTGCCCCCAAGCTCCCCGGACACGGTACCTGACCATGCGTTTTCTCATCTCCCTGTTTACCCCGCGCCCGCATCATCGTTGCTTCGCCCTGCTGGACCGTACCGGCCGCTGCCAGGCATTCAAGCAGTGCAGCCTGCAGCCCATGGGCGATGGCTGGGTGGAAATCGAAGAGATCCGCCTCAACTGGCTGCACCAGCCCTTGCCTGCCAGTGCCCTGGTACAACCGCCTCGCACTCGCGTACGTAACCGCCAGCTGTTGGCCTTCTGACCGCAAGGCTAATAAAAGTCATAAAACACGACCATTTCCGCGCGTTTCTTCGTTACAATCTCCCCCCGATTATAAGGACGTCTCCTGATCGGGCCTCGCAACGCCGCTGATGCGCTTGTATTGGCACCCCGCACCGCCCACAGAGAGCCGCCCACACAGATCGAGTGAAGCTGGCGCGCTTGCTGTTTCCCTGGCAAATCACCGCTTTTCGCGAATCTGCAGAGCTGTCATTACGCTCGGTCACTGAGCTGTCTGCCCGTTTTGCCTGTCATGTATTGCATGGGGGCAACCAAACCGGGCCCGGTGCCAGGCTGGGACAGCCCTTTTTTGAGGTTCACGTCTTCAAAAGAGCGTGAAAAAACGGGTTTTCACAACTTCACAAGAGTGTGGCGAGCAAATGAAGAGTTTTGCGTCTGAACAAGCACCATCAGCGTCTGGAACAGCCCAACGACACAGGACCGGATATCGCTCAAGAACCGCCGCCTGAAGCCTGTCCGCTACGGATTTGGTTGCACGAACGGATGTCTCGGCCATAAGTCGAATTGCTTGCCCTGCGCTTAAATGAGTTCATGGGACTCTAGAGGCCAGGCTGCATGCATCCGCAAGAGTGCGAAAAATTGCGAAGATTCGGACATGGCGATTCCTGGCCATGGATACCTGGGGCGCAACTGACCTGCCCCGCTTCCTGGCCGCTATGCCGACAATTTGGTGCTGCAGATTTTGGAGACGCGTTAAATGGCGCATAACGAAGCAGTTGATGTAGTTCTGGTAGGGGCCGGCATCATGAGTGCCACCCTGGCCGTACTGCTCAAGGAGCTCGACCCGGCGATTTCCCTGGAAGTCGTCGAGCTGATGGACTCGGGTGCCGCGGAGAGTTCCAACCCCTGGAACAACGCCGGTACCGGTCATGCCGGGCTGTGTGAGCTGAACTACACGCCCCAGGCCGCCGATGGCACTGTCGACATCAAGAAAGCCGTGCACATCAACACCCAGTTCGAGGTGTCGAAGCAGTTCTGGACGTACCTGACTAAAAAGGGCACGTTCGGCTCGTCGAAATCCTTCATTGCCCCGGTGCCGCACCTGAGTTTCGTACAGGGTGAAAAAGGCGTGGAGTTCTTGAAGAAGCGCTTCGAACTGATGAGCCAGCATCACGCCTTCGCCGACATGGAATACACCGAAGACCGCGACCAGATGGCCGAGTGGATGCCCCTGATGATGCCAGGCCGGCCGGCCGATGAAGTCATCGCCGCCACCCGCGTCATGAACGGGACCGACGTCAACTTCGGCGCCTTGACCAACCAGTTGCTCAAGCACCTGGGCAGCGCGCCGGACACTCAGATCAAATACTGCAAGCGCGTCACCGGCCTCAAGCGCAAAGGTGACGGCTGGACCGTGAGCATCAAGGACGTCAATTCCGGCAGCACCCGCGAAGTCGACGCCAAGTTCGTCTTCCTCGGTGCCGGTGGCGCCGCGTTGCCGCTGTTGCAAGCGTCGGGTATCGAAGAAAGCAAGGGCTTCGGTGGTTTCCCGGTCAGCGGCCAGTGGCTGCGTTGCGACAACCCGGAAGTGGTCAAGCACCACCAGGCCAAGGTCTACAGCCAGGCCGCCGTGGGCTCGCCACCGATGTCGGTGCCGCACCTGGACACCCGCGTGGTCGACGGCAAGAAATCCCTGTTGTTCGGGCCTTACGCCGGTTTCACCACCAAGTTCCTCAAGCACGGCTCGCTGATGGATCTGCCGATGTCGGTACGCGCCGGCAACATCGGCCCGATGCTGGCCGTGGCCCGGGACAACATGGACCTGACCAAGTACCTGATCAGCGAAGTGATGCAGTCCATGGAGCAGCGCCTGGAATCCCTGCGCCGCTTCTACCCCGAGGCGAAAGCCGAGGACTGGCGCCTGGAAGTGGCCGGCCAGCGGGTGCAGATCATCAAGAAAGACCCGAAGAAAGGCGGCGTACTGCAATTCGGCACCGAACTGGTGGCGGCCAAGGACGGAACCCTCGCCGCCCTGCTCGGTGCTTCGCCAGGCGCCTCGGTCACCGTTTCGATCATGCTGGAACTGATCGAGCGTTGCTTCCCGGAAAAAGCCAAGGGCGAGTGGGCCACCAAGCTCGCGGAAATCTTCCCAGCCCGGGAAAAAGTACTGGAAACCGATGCCGCGCTGTATCGCAAGATCAATGCGCAGAACAACATTGCGTTGGAACTGGTTGAAGAAAGCAGCGAGACCCAAAGCTACGCTTGATTCGGTCGGCTAAAAAAAGCCCCGCTCTCCATGAGGGCGGGGCTTTTTTTTGAAGCTTTTCGTGGCGAGGGAGCTTGCTCCCGCTGACCTGCCAGGCAGGCCCTCGGCCTATCAGCCACGCGCCTTGTTGATCAACTCGATGTATTCCTCGGCGTTGCGCTGGTCCTTGTTCAGCGCAACGAAATCATTGCCATGTTCGTCCTTGCCATCGAGGTCGTAGCCCGCCTCGACGAAAAACACCAGGAAACGCTCGAAGTCGTCGACACGCAGCCCACGGTAGGCCTTGATCAGTTTGTGCAGCGACGGCGACGTAGCATCGACCGGTTCAAAATTGAGGAACAGCTTGATCTGTTCGTCGCCAATCTCGTCACCAATCACTTGTTTCTTGTCTTTACGCATTGCCGGCTCCAACTCGCACAATTCACGGGGCGGGCAGTTTACCCCCGGCGGGCGTTGCGGCTCAACGCGGGCGTGCGGTGCCGGTGTGCAGATCGGCCCAGATATGGCCGTTGGCGTAGCTGAGGAATTGCACGTACACCGTGTCATTGCGCAACAGGTCGATGACCACCCGGTACTGAGCCTGTGGATAAGACAAGGTCAAGGTCTTGCTCGCCTCGTCGTACGCCGGTTTCTTCAGGCTTTTGCTTTCCCCGTCGAAATTGAGAATCACCTGGCTGATGGTCGCGCCCTTGTTCAACGGTTTGCCTTTGAGGCGCACCATCAATGGTGAGGTGACCGGGATCGGCTGCTGGTTGGAAGGGCGCTGGTTGCCCAGTACCACCGAGTATTCGGTGACTTGCAGCAACTGCTGCTGTTCAGGCTCCTCCTGGCGCGCCACGAGGTCATCCGGCGGCAAGAACTGACTGTGCATCGGCGCGGCCACGGCCATCAAGGGCAAGCTAGTTAGCAACAGCAAAGTGGCGCAGCGGCGGATCGATACACTCATGACAGGCTCCGGAGGCTTGGCCGGGCACGCTAGCATTCATCGAAAAAATAAGCGACCCGGACAATTCATTCGCGGCACAGGCCATCAGCGCGGGCCTCATAAAAGCGCGATCGCCATCGATATTAGTCGAATTGAGCGCGCATCCAGGCCTGGTATTGCGCAACGCCGGGCTCGCCTTCGCGGGGCGCCCAAGGGGCCAGTTCGCCGTCGCCCACCGGCCGGTAGGGGCCGGCTTTGCATTCGAACATCAGGCTGTCGGCTTCCAGTACCACCAGGCCATGGTAGACACCGGCCGGCAGATCGACACCGAGGCAATCGCCACCGGCCTGCAGGATGCGCTTGCCGGTCACGGTTCCGGTTTCATCGAAGATCAACACACCGAGGCGGCCTTTGAGCACCAGTAAGGTTTCAGCCTTGTCGGCGCTCAGGTGGCGATGCGGCGGGATGTAGGTCGAGGGCTGCAAACCCACCGCCATGCGGTGGCAAGGCTCATCCATCTGGTGGAAATTGTGGAGTTGGCGCCCTCGCGCACTGGCCCCGGCCTTCTCGGCCAGCTCATCGAACAAGGCTTGATCCAGGAAGGCAGGGCCAGTCATCCGATTACATCCCCTTGACGGCGAAAATGCCATTGGCGTTGCGCCAGTAGCCTTTATAGTCCATGCCGTAGCCGAAGATGTAGCGGTCGATGCACGGCAGGCCGACAAAATCGGCCTTCAGGTCAGGACGGGCCTTGCGGTCGTGGTCCTTGTCGATCAGCACGGCGGTGTGCACCGCGCGGGCGCCAGCGTGTTTGCAGAAATCGATGATCGCGCCCAGGGTATGCCCTTCATCCAGGATGTCATCGATGATCAGCACGTCACGGTCGATGAACGAGACTTCCGGCTTGGCTTTCCAGAACAGGTCGCCGCCGCTGGTCTCGTTGCGATAACGGGTGGCGTGCAGGTAGGAAGCTTCCAGCGGGAAGTTCAGATAGGTCAACAGCTTGCCGGAGAAAATCAGCCCGCCGTTCATCACGCAGAACACGACCGGATTGCTTTCAGCCAATTGATCGTTGATTTGCGCACCGACACGGGCGATGGCCGCTTCGACTTCAGCTTCGGTGTACAGGCAGTCAGCCTCTCGCATGACTTGACGGATATGCTCGAGATCAGCGGACATGTGCGCTCTCCAGGGGTGGCAGTTCGGAAAAGCGGGCAAAGGTACGCATCCCGCCCGGCCAGATCAAGCATTTGTGGACTAACGTTCTGTATTGTCTATAGGACAACACCCTCGGATAGATTAATCTAGGCCGGTTTTTTTGCCCGCCGCCGGAGCCTTCCCCATGCCCATCCTCGAGATCCGCCATCCGCTGATCAGACATAAACTCGGCCTGATGCGCCGCGCAGACATCAGCACCAAGAACTTCCGCGAACTCGCCCAGGAAGTCGGCGCCCTGCTCACCTACGAAGCCACCAAAGACCTGCCGCTCGAATCCTACGAGATCGCCGGCTGGGCCGGTGCGGTGCAAGTGGAAAAAATCGCCGGCAAGAAGATTACCGTGGTGCCGATCCTGCGCGCCGGTATCGGCATGCTCGAAGGCGTGCTCAGCTTGATCCCGGGCGCCAAGGTCAGTGCCGTGGGCGTGGCTCGCAACGAGCAGACCCTGCAAGCCCACACCTACCTGGAAAAACTGGTGCCGGAAATCGACGAGCGCCTGGCAATGATCATCGACCCGATGCTCGCCACCGGCAGCTCGATGGTCGCCACCATCGATCTGTTGAAAAAGGCCGGTTGCCGCGATATCCGCGCCATGGTGCTGGTCGCCGCGCCCGAAGGCATCAAGGCCGTGGAAGATGCCCACCCCGACGTGACCATCTACACCGCCTCCATCGACCAGAAACTCAACGAACACGGCTACATCATTCCGGGCCTGGGCGATGCCGGCGACAAGATCTTCGGCACCAAGCAGAAGGACGCCTGAGCATGCAGGACGAATTCAACGATCCGCTCTGGCGTCAGGTGCTGTCCGGCGCGCAGATGCTGTTCGTCGCCTTCGGCGCGCTGGTGCTGATGCCGCTGATCACGGGCCTGGACCCGAACGTGGCACTGTTCACGGCGGGCCTGGGGACGATCCTGTTCCAGATCGTCACTGGGCGCCAGGTGCCGGTGTTCCTGGCGTCGAGCTTTGCCTTCATCACACCGATCATCCTCGCCAAGGGCCAGTTCGGCCTGGCGGCGACCATGGGCGGCGTGATGGCGGCCGGTTTCGTCTACACGTTTCTGGGCTTGGCGGTGAAGATCAAGGGCACCGGGTTCATTGACCGCCTGCTGCCGCCGGTGGTGATCGGTCCGGTGATCATTTCCATCGGCCTGGCGATGGCGCCGATTGCCGCGAACATGGCCATGGGCAAGGCCGGCGACGGCACCGAGCTGATTCATTATCAGACCGCGATGATGATTTCGATGCCGGCGTTGCTCACCACGTTGATTGTCGCCGTGTTCGGCAAGGGCATTTTCCGCCTGGTGCCGATCATCTCCGGCGTGCTGGTGGGCTTCGCCATGGCGTTTTTCTTTGGCGTCGTCGACACCGCGAAGATCGCCGCGGCCCCCTGGTTCGCCCTGCCCGCCTTCACCGCACCGGAGTTCAACTGGCAGGCGATCCTGTTCATCGTGCCCGTCGCGCTGGCACCGGCCATCGAGCACATCGGCGGCGTCATTGCCGTGGGCAGCGTGACCGGTCGCGATTACCTGAAGAAGCCGGGCCTGCATCGCACGTTGTTCGGCGACGGCGTCGCCACCACCGCAGCCGGCCTCTTCGGCGGCCCGCCCAACACCACTTACGCCGAAGTCACCGGCGCGGTGATGCTGACCAAGAACTACAACCCGAAGATCATGACCTGGGCCTCGATCTTTGCCATCAGCCTGGCGTTCATCGGCAAGTTCGGCGCGCTGCTGCAAAGCATTCCGGTGCCTGTGATGGGTGGGATCCTGTGCCTGTTGTTCGGCTCGATTGCCGCAGTGGGCATGAACACGCTGATTCGTCACAAGATCGATCTGGGCGAGGCGCGCAACTTGGTAATCGTTTCGGTGACGCTGGTGTTCGGCATCGGCGGCGTGCTGGTCGGCACCGGCACGGGCCCGGACGACTTCGGTCTCAAGGGCATCGCGCTGTGCGCCGTAGTGGCGATCGCGTTGAACCTGATCTTGCCGGGCAATGACGGATGGAAGCAGAAGAAGGCGGATGAGCCGCTGGTCTGACTCAGCTTGAGGTTATTGCTGTCAGTCAGATTGCTTTGGCGAGCAGGCTCGCTTCCACAGGAGATCTGTTGTGAACACAAATTTTGTGACCACTCGAGATCTACTGTGGGAGCGAGCCTGCTCGCGAAGGGGCCGCAGAATTTTTATAGCGCTAAAGGCGCCCGCTCGCAGAGGGTACTCAAGGCCTGCGCCCAGCGCGGATCGTCATTGAGACAAGGCACCAGTACCAACTCCTCGCCTCCCGCCTCGCGGAACTGCTCTCGGCCGCGATCACCGATTTCCTCGAGCGTCTCGATGCAGTCGGCCACGAACGCCGGGCACATCACCAGGACTTTTTTCACGCCGCTCTTGGCCAGTTCCTCCAGACGCGCTTCGGTGTAGGGTTCGATCCACTTGGCACGGCCCAATCGCGACTGGAACGACACCGACCATTTACCCTGCGCCAGGCCCATGCGCTGGGCGAACAATTCGGCGGTACGAATGCACTGGGCGCGGTAACAGGTCGCCATGACTTCAGGCGGCGCGTTCTTGCAGCAGTCGGCATCCCTGAAGCAGTGGTAACCAGTGGGGTCGAGCTTGGTCAGGTGCCGCTCGGGCAAGCCATGGAAACTCAACAACAGGTGATCATGGTCCTGCATCAGGTACGGCTTGGCGGTGGCAACCAGCGCATCGAGGTATTCCGGCTGATCGTAGAAAGGCTGGAGAATCGAGAATTTCACGTCGAGCTTCTTCTCGCGCACAACCCGCTTGGCTTCTTCGATGACCGTGGTGACGGTGCTATCGGCAAATTGCGGATACAACGGGGCCAGGGTGATGTTCTTGTGGCCCTGGCTCGCCAGGCGCACCAAGGTGGACTCCAGCGACGGCTCGCCGTAACGCATCGCCAACTCTACGGGCCCCTGCGTCCATTGGGCGGTCATCGCCTGTTGCAAGCGGCGGCTGAGCACTACCAGGGGTGAGCCCTCTTCCCACCAGATCGACGCGTAGGCGTGGGCAGACTGTTCGGGGCGCTTGATCAGGATCAGCGACACCAGCAACCGCCGGACCGGCCATGGCAGGTCGATCACGTACGGGTCCATCAGGAATTGATTGAGGTAGCGGCGCACATCGGCCACCGAGGTGGAGGCAGGCGAACCCAGATTCACCAGAAGCAACGCGTGATCGGTCATGCAACGTCCTATTTCAAAGGCGACCCGATAAATCTTCCAGGGCCGCGGGCAAATCAGTGAACTGGAATGAAAAACCCGCCGCCTGCAATCGGGCCGGCGTGGCGCGCTGGCCGCCCAGCAACAGCAATGACAATTCCCCCAACGCGACTTTCAGCGCAAGCTCCGGCATCGGCACCACGGCCGGGCGATGCAACACGTGCCCCAGGGCCTTGGCAAAATCGCGGTTGCGCACCGGGTTCGGCGCGCAGGCATTATAAGGACCGCTGGCATCACTGCGGTGCAGAAGAAAATCAATCAGAGCGATTTGATCGTCGATATGTATCCATGGCATCCACTGTCTCCCGTTGCCGATACGCCCGCCCAGCGCCAGTTTGAAGGGCAGCAGCAACCGCGACAAAAAGCCGCCCTCGGCGGACAGGACCAGGCCGGTTCGAACCAGGACCACGCGCAGGCCCAAGGCCTCGGCCCGCTGCGCCGTTTCCTCCCAAGCGATGCACAGCTGGCTGGCGAAGTCCTCGCTGACCGGCCCTGATTCCTCGGTCAGCTCCCGCTCGCCACCGTCGCCATACCAGCCCACGGCGGAACCGGAAATCAGCACCTGCGGTTTTTGCTCGCACCGTTCCAGCCATGCAAGCAAAGCCTCGGTCAACGTGATGCGGCTGCTCCACAGCAAGATCTTGCGCTTGTGGCTCCAGGGCCGATCAGCGATGGGCGCGCCGGCGAGGTTGACCACCGCGTCCACCGGCTCGCCAATTTCATCGAGCGCGGCGATGCCGCGCACCTGCGCCCCACAGATTTTCGCCACCTGCTCGGGTCGACGACTCCATACCGTCAAGCGATGGCCTTGCTCCAACCAGTGCTGGCAGAGCTGACGTCCGATCAAACCAGTACCGCCGGTCAGCAATATGTGCATGAGGTGTTCCTCGCATCGCGTTTTACCCGGCCCATTAGTCTATTTTTATAGGTAGAGATTTTTCACATCGGCCAAGGTCTGTTTCTAACAATAGGACAACCTGCCAAAACGCGAACGGTAAAACTTATACCAAAAACCAAAATTGTACAGGATTAAACGACGGCGTAGTCTGTACAGAAAGTAAACGAGGCCCTCATGACTGTACCTATCGCAATCATCGGCACCGGCATCGCCGGACTCTCCGCCGCCCAGGCCCTGACGGAGGCCGGGCATGTCATCCAACTTTTCGATAAAAGCCACGGTAGCGGCGGACGCATGTCGAGCAAGCGCAGCGACGCTGGCGCGCTGGACATGGGCGCCCAGTATTTCACTGCCCGGGACCGGCGCTTCGTCACGGAGGTGCAGCGCTGGCAAGCCAACGGCTGGGCAGCGGAATGGAACCCGCAGCTCTATCACTTCCAGGACGGGCAGATGAGCCCTTCACCGGACGAACAGACCCGTTGGGTCGGCACCCCGCGCATGAGCGCGATTACCCGTGCCCTGCTCGGCGACCTGCCCGTGCAGTTCTCCTGCCGCATCACCGAAGTGTTTCGCGGCCAGGAGCACTGGCATCTGCAGGACGCTGAAGGGTTCACCCATGGCCCGTTCGGCCAGGTGGTCATCGCCACGCCCGCGCCCCAGGCGACCGCATTGCTGGCCGCGGTGCCGAAACTGGCTGGCGTGGCCGCCGGGGTAAAAATGGACCCGACCTGGGCGGTGGCGCTGGCCTTCGAACAGCCTTTGGATACGCCCATGGAAGGCTGCTTCGTACAGGATAGCCCTCTCGACTGGCTGGCACGCAACCGCAGCAAGCCAGGCCGCGACAGCAAGCTCGACACTTGGGTGCTGCACGCCACCAGCGACTGGAGCCGCCAGCACATCGACATGTCCAAGGAAGCGGTCATCGAACACCTGCACGGTGCCTTCGCCGAACTGCTGCACAGCGCCATGCCCGCTCCGAGCTTCAGCGTGGCCCACCGCTGGCTGTACGCCCGCCCCGCCAGCAGTCACGAATGGGGCGCGCTGGCCGATGCCGACCTGGGGTTGTACGTGTGCGGAGATTGGTGCCTGTCCGGCCGGGTCGAAGGGGCTTGGCTCAGCGGCCAGGACGCCGCGCGCCGGTTGCACGCCAGCCTCCAGTAGATCGCCCTTGCCTCCCTCGCTGCTGTCGCAATAGACAGCAGCCCATCTGCGCTCTCCGTGGCATCGCCCGTTCATTCCATTGCCGGTTGACTTGTGTCTATTCAGACCTATGATTAAAAATATTGTACAGCGAAGTAAATATGTACAAGATTTTTATCCCAGAGGTAGCTCATGCCCAGCGAAGCGAACGCCAAACCCAAGATTGCTATCAGCGCATGCCTGATGGGCGCCGAAGTTCGCTTCAATGGCGGGCACAAGCAATCCCAGCTATGCAGCCGCACGCTTAATGACTTTTTCGATTTCGTCCCGGTTTGCCCTGAGGTCGCCATAGGCTTGGGCATTCCCCGGGAACCGATTCGGCTGGTGGGCAAACCCGAGCAACCCCACGCGGTCGGCACCGTGAACCGCGATCTCGATGTCACCCAACCGCTGGACGATTACGGTCGGCAAATGGCCGAGGAACTAAACGACATTTGCGGCTACATCTTCATGCAGAAGTCGCCGTCGTGCGGGCTGGAACGGGTCAAGGTCTACGATCACAACAGCGTGCCCCAGGACGGCGGCGGGCGTGGTATCTACGCGCAGGCCTTTTGTGCACGCCATCCGGACCTGCCGGTGGAAGAAGACGGTCGCCTCAACGACCCGGTATTGCGTGAGAACTTCCTCACGCGCGTGTTCGTCTACGCCGCTTGGCAACCGCTGCGCCGTCGCGACCTGACCCGGCGTGATCTCATCGAATTCCACTCGCGCTACAAATACTTGCTGATGGCTCACGATCCGGTGCAATACAAGGCCCTCGGCAACCTGTTGGGCAACATGGGCACGTCGGATCCCAATGAGTTGGGCCCGCGTTATTTCAGTGCCCTGATGACGGCCTTGAAGAAATGCGCCACCCGTCGAACCCACGCCAACGTACTTCAACATTTGAGCGGCTATCTCAAACGCGCCATCGGCGCCGATGACAAGCGGGAAGTGCAGCACCTCATCCAGCAATATCGCCTCGGCATCGTGCCCTTGGTGGTGCCGCTGACGTTACTCAAGCATCACCTGCGCCAGCATCCCGATCCATATCTCGCGCAACAGGCGTACCTGCAACCCCACCCGGAAAACCTCAGCCTGCGAAACGCCATCTGATGAACGACGAACCCGACTCCAGCGCCAGCGAAGACCTCGGCGCTGATTTTGCCACAGCGCTGGCGCAGGGCTGGCTGCCCATACGCGAAGTGTCCCGGCGGACCGGCGTCAACGCCGTCACGCTGCGTGCCTGGGAGCGCCGCTATGGCTTGATCGTGCCGCACCGCACCCCCAAGGGCCATCGCTTGTTCAGCGCTGAACATGTGCAACGGATCCAGAGCATCCTCACTTGGATCAATCGCGGCGTGGCCGTGAGCAAGGTCAAGCCGTTGCTCGACACTCCGCAGCCGCCCGACGAGCCATTGGAAGATGATTGGCAGTGCCAGCGCCACGCCCTTGCCCTGGCGGTGATGCAACTGGCCGAGCGGCAAGTCGATCATCTGGTCAACCAGGCGATGGCGCTTTATCCGCCCAGTACTGTTTGCGAACAGTTGCTGCTGCCCTTGCTCGACGAATTGCAGACACGTTGGCAAGGGCAATTCGGCGCGCAGTTGGAGCAGGTGTTCTTTTATTCCTGGCTGCGCAGCAAGTTCGGCAGCCGGGTCTACCACAACAACCGCCAGGTGCATGGCGCGCCGTTGCTGATGGTCAATCATTCTCTGTCGTCCCAGGAACCGCACCTGTGGTTGACGGCCTGGCTCGCCAGCAGCGCCGATTGCCCCGTGGAGGTCTTCGATGCGCCTTTGCCGGCGGGAGAGTTGGCGCTGGCGGTCGAACGGCTCAAGGCCCGCGCCGTGTTGCTGTATTCAAGCAATGCCTTGAACCTTTCCCAATTGCCTAGGCAACTGAATGCCGTCGACTGCCCGATCATCATCGCCGGCCCGGCCGTGTCCATTCATCTCGCCAGGCTATCCACCGACGTCTCGATGCCCCACGTCAGTTGGGCCGAAAACCCGCTCTGCGCTCACGCCGAACTGAATCGTCGGGCGCTTCTTTAAAGAGTATGTCCATGCAATTGATCTGGCTGCGCAGCGATTTGCGCGTGCACGACAACACCGCGCTTGCCACCGCTGCCGCCCGAGGTCCCTGCGTGGCGGTATATCTGCCAAGCCCGGGGCAATGGCGCGCCCACGATGATGCGCCTTGCAAAGTCGACTTCTGGTTGCGCAACCTGGCGTCGCTGAGCACGGCGTTGGAACGACTGAACATCCCGCTGCTGATCCGCCAAGCGCCCCAATGGGACCAGGCGCCAGAAGTATTGGCGACACTGTGCCGGGAGCTGAACATCGACGCCGTGCACGTCAACGAAGAATACGGCCTGAACGAAACCCGACGCGACACCGAAGTCGCTCGTGCGCTGGCTGGAGAGGGTGTCGAGTTTCATAGCCACCTCGATCAGCTCTTGTTCAAGCCCGGCAGCGTGCTGACCAAGACCGGCAACTATTTCCAGGTATTCAGCCAGTTTCGCAAGGTGTGCTACCAACGCTTGCATTTCTCACTACCGAGAGTGGTGCCCACGCCTGCCCGGCAAGCGTCCACCGCCATAGCCAGTGATCCCGTGCCGACGTGCGTCGAAGGTTTCGAGCCACCCAGCGAAACGCTGCGAACCCTGTGGCCGGCCGGTGAGAGCGAAGCCCGGCGGCGGCTGGATGGGTTTGTCGAGCAGCACATCGACGACTACCTGACTGAGCGGGACTTCCCGGCCAGGCCTGGCACCAGCCAGCTTTCGGCCTACCTGGTGGCCGGCGTGGTATCGCCGCGCCAATGCCTGCACGCGGCACTGCACGCCAACCAGGGTGAATTCGAAAGTGGAAATGCAGGAACAGTGACCTGGATCAATGAATTGCTCTGGCGGGAGTTTTACAAACACATATTGGTGGGCTATCCACGCGTGTCCCGACACCGCGCGTTTCGCCCGGAGACCGAGGCCTTGGCCTGGCGCCAAGCGCCGGATGAACTGGCAGCGTGGCAACAGGCGCGCACCGGCCTGCCGATCATCGATGCGGCCATGCGCCAGCTGCTGGAGACGGGCTGGATGCACAACCGGTTGCGGATGGTGGTGGCCATGTTCCTGACCAAGAATCTGCTGATCGACTGGCGCGAAGGCGAACGTTTTTTCATGCGCCATCTGATCGACGGCGACCTGGCGGCCAACAATGGCGGCTGGCAATGGAGCGCTTCCACCGGGACGGACTCGGCGCCCTGGTTCCGCATCTTCAATCCACTGAGCCAATCAGAGAAATTTGATCGCGAGGGACTATTTATCAAGCGTTGGCTGCCTGAATTGAACAATTTGGATAACCAACGTGTCCACCGTCCTGATGCCCAGCGCGAACTGTTTGACGCAACGGATTATCCGTCACCGATCGTTGATCTGGCGCAATCAAGAATGCGGGCTTTGGCGGCCTTCAAGCGGTTGCCGTCTCGCCAGGACATGAAATCAAACTGAAGCGCGATTATCAGACATGAAATTGGGCAGATCGGGAATTCACATCGCGCTGGACCTTATATAGTCTTACTAACTTAGGGCTTCTGCATAGGACGCAGGCCTCGATATGACACTCAGGATAGGAGAACAGGATTGGGACGAAGGTATTGGCTAACCGGTGCGGCTGATGGCGTGGGTGCCTCGCTGGCTGAAGCATTGCTTCAGACCGGGGCGCAGTTGGCTATCGGCTCGTCTAAAATGTCTAAGCTCCTGTCCCAGCGCTTTCCCGACCAAGTCTTGACGGTCCCGGCCAAATTGACCAACAGCCAGATCGCTCGAGAGGTCGGCCAATTGATTTCCCAGCAATGGGGCGCGTTGGACACGGTGATCATCAATGCCGGAACGGCCGAATACGTTGAAGGCCAACCGGCTGACCATACGCTGGTCGAACGCATCATCCGCAGCAATCTGTTGGTTGCAAGTTTTTGCATTGACGTGGCGCTGCCGTTATTGCGCCTGGGGGCCACGCCTCACCTGGTAGGCATTACCAGCCCCGTCACGTACCTGGCACCTTCCCACGCGCCAGGCGACGGCACTACGCTGCGCCAGGTGTTTGAATCGGTTCGTGGCGCCCCGTCCGGCAAAGGCATCGACGTAACGCTGGTTATCCCAGGATTCGACGACCCGGCGATGGGTCTCGACGGTAGCCTTCCCATCCCGACCCGATGGTCGGCCCCAGCGACGGCGAACTACATCTTGGCGCAGTTGAACGAACGCCCCCACGAAACGCCCCTACCCGCCGCCTCCATGAAGACCCTCTGGCCGTTACCCTCCCCGGCCAACAATTTTCCCGCGGACACCCAGCCCGCTGGCGAATCCCCGATCAAGGGACAACCCTGATCGACCCGGTTGCCGTACACTGCGCGCCATGAAAACCATCCCCCTCGTTGAACTGCCTGCGCCGGTCGTCACGTGCTCGACATGCGCGGCGTGCTGCTGCCAGCTGGAAGTGATGTTGATCACCGATACTGGCGTTCCGGAACGTTTCATCGACACCGACGATTGGGGTGGGGAGGTCATGCTGAGGCTCGATGACGGCTGGTGCGCGGCGCTGGATCGCGACAGCATGATGTGCACGATCTACGAAAAGCGTCCGCTGATCTGCAGAGAATTCGAGATGGGCGCGCCGGAGTGCCTGGAAGAACGCCAGGGCATTGCGACGGCGTATCGATAAAGAATGATCTGATGCACTGGATCCCTGTGGAGCGAGCTTGCTCGCGATAGCGGTGGACCAGGCGAGTGCAGGCGCTGGTCACCGCTATCGCGAGCAAGCTCGCTGACACGGTTTTTGCTGTTACAGCGGCATCGTGTAGTGCAGCGCGTAGCTTTCTACCCCGTCGTTGTCCGACGAGATGCCGGCGTTGGAATAGTGAGTGGCACGAATGCCCACTTCGTGTCCGCCATTGAAGCGCAGGCCGAAACCGACACGGTCTTCGAACTGGAACGACGTACCGAGCTTGTTGGTTTCGATCTCGGTATTGTCAAAAAACGCGACGCCGATCCCCGCCTCGATGTAGGGCTTCACGTTCTGACCCGCAAATTCGTACACAAACACCGGCGAGAACGACAGGCTATGGTTACTGGAGGTCTTGTCCCCTTCCCAGTAAGTGTAGGCACCGCTCCAATAACCGGTCAGCCGACCCACGTCACTCTGCAGCCAGCTCTTGTCCCAATCGAACTGCATGCCCAGGCGATAGGTCATGGTCGAGTCGCCGGTCTGGCCGACCCCGAACTCCACGCCTGCCGCCTGTGCGGTGTAAGTGTGCCCCAGCAACGCAGCCGCAAGCGCGGCAAAGCAGAATAAACGCTTCATTAGAAACATCCTTTTCCGACAGCTTTAGTTAGTTTTTTCTTACAAACAGACAGAGCTATAGAAATCCGCGCCAAAACAGAAGTTCAGCACGATTTACATAATTTTCACGTTTTTTTTACAGGACGAAGCTTCGCACAATGCCGGAAGAATTCCATAGCATCGGTAGGATTTTTCTTAAATGTGACGGATCGGCACTGCTCCAGAACTGCGTTTCGCCAGCAGGCCCCTCGGCAGCTATTGCCCGCTCGCTCAGTAAGCGCTGGAGTTGGCGAGCCACGGCAGCGCCAGTGTCGATCAGGCTGACATCCTCCGGAACCATCTCTTTGAGCAGTGACTTGAGGAATGGATAGTGCGTGCAGCCCAGGATCACCGTGTCGCAACCAGCCGCCAGCAACGGGGCAACGTAGCCCTGCAACAACTGGCGCAAGGCCGGGCTGTGCAAGTCGCCAGCCTCGATCAGTTCGACCAATCCGGGACAGGGCTGCGTGACCACTCGCACGTCCGTGGCGAAGCGGTCGAGCAATGCGGCAAATTTGGCGCTCTGCAACGTGCCTGTGGTGGCGAGCACACCGACGATGCCGCTTCGAGTCGCCGCAGCGGCCGGCTTGACCGCCGGTTCCATGCCGACAATGGGCCAGTCCGGATAATCACGACGCAGGTCAGCCACTCCGGCGACGGTTGCCGTATTGCAGGCCACCACCAGCGCCTTGGCTCCCTGGCGTTGAAAAAAATCGGCAATGATCGCGCACCGCCGACGGATGAATTCCGGGCTTTTTTCTCCGTAGGGAATATGCCCGCAATCGGCTACGTACAGCAGCGACTCATGGGGCAGCAATCGGCGAATTTCCCCCAGCACCGACAGCCCGCCGACCCCTGAATCGAACACCCCGACCGGCGCCTCACTCATGTCGGGTACCGCAAACGCCGCACCCCGGATCCCGCTTGACCCGCAATTCGCGAAATCGCGTGCCCAGCGCATCGATCAACAGCAGGCGCCCCATCAGCGGCTCACCAAAGCCGGCCAACAGTTTTAGGGCCTCAAGCGCCTGGAGACTGCCCACCAACCCCACGAGCGGCCCAAGAACGCCGGCCTCGCTGCAGGTCAGCTCGGCTTCGCTGCCGTGCCCGTAGAGGCAGTGGTAACAAGGGCTTTCGGGGCGGCGCGGGTCGAATACCGACAGTTGGCCCTCCAGGCGGATGGCCGCGCCGCTGATCAAGGGCTTGCCCGCGGCGACGCAGGCTGCGTTCACCGCTTCGCGGGTGGAAAAGTTGTCGGAGCAGTCCAGCACGACGTCAACCGCCGCCACCGCGTCAGCCAGGCTGCCGTCGTCCATGGCCGCTGGATGGGGGACCAGTCGGACTTCAGGGTTGATGGCGGTGAGGCGGCGCATCGCCGAATCGACCTTGGTCAACCCGACGCTATCAGTGTCGTGGATGATCTGTCGCTGCAGGTTGGTCAGGTCGACCGTGTCGAAGTCGGCCAGGTGCAACTCGCCGACACCGGCTGCGGCCAGGTACAACGCCACTGGCGCGCCCAGGCCACCGAGGCCGACAATCAATGCGCGGCTCTGCTTGAGGCGCAGTTGCCCATCGATGTCGACGTGTTGCAACAGGATCTGTCGACTGTAGCGCAGCAGCTCTTGATCGTTCAGCACGGCAGGCGTCCCAGACTGATGCGTTCGTGATCACCGAGGTCCTTGCGGCTATGGACCTGGGCAAAACCTTGTTCTTGCAGCAGCCCCCGCACCGCGTCGGCCTGGTCATAACCATGCTCGAGCATCAGCCAGCCGCCTGCCTCGAGGTGATCGGGGGCCTGCTGGACAATCGCGCGCAAATCGTCGAGCCCGTCCGGCCCCGCCACCAGCGCACTGGCCGGCTCGAAACGCACGTCGCCCTCGGCCAGATGCGGATCGCTGGCGGCTATATAGGGCGGGTTACTGATGATCAGCCCGAAACGTTCGCCTTCCAGCGCACTGAACCAGTGGCTGCTCAGGACTGCGACGTTACGCAGGCCCAGGCGCTGGCGATTACGTTCGGCCAACGCCACAGCCTCCAGCACACGATCGACCGCCGTCACGCTCCAGGCCGGACGCTCGCTGGCCAATGCCAAGGCAATCGCGCCGCTGCCGGTGCCCAAGTCGAGGACCCGGGCCGGCGTGGCTGTCAGCAGCTCCAACGCAGCCTCAACCAGCAACTCCGTGTCGGGACGCGGGATCAATGTGTGGGGCGCGACTTCCAGGTCCAGTTTCCAGAAACCCTGCTGCCCGAGGATATAGGCCACCGGCTCGCCGGAGCGACGACGGCGTAGATATTCGGAAAACACCAGCGCGGCCTCGCTCGGCACGATCCGCTCGGGCCAGGTGTGCAGGAAGCTGCGGGACTTGCCCAGGGCAGCGGCCAGCAGCAACTCCGCATCCAAGCGTGACGTGGGGGAATCCGGCAATTCGGCGGCGCGAAGCAAACTGGCGATGATGGTCATTGGGTCACCCGTGCTTACTCGCCAATCGCGGCCAGTTGGTCGGCCTGGTATTCGGCGAGCAAAGGCTCGATGACGGCGTCCACACCACCGGCCAGGATCTCGTCGAGGGAGTACAAGGTCAGGTTGACCCGGTGATCGGTCACCCGGCCCTGGGCAAAGTTGTAGGTACGGATGCGCTCGGAACGGTCGCCCGACCCCACCAGCAGTTTGCGCTCGCTGGCGATGGCGTTGGCGGCGGCGCTGGTCTGCTGGTCGTTGAGCTTGGCCGAAAGCCAGGCCATTGCCCGTGCCCGGTTCTTGTGCTGAGAGCGTTCTTCCTGGCACTCGACGACGATGCCCGAGGGCAAGTGAGTGATGCGGATCGCCGAATCGGTCTTGTTGACGTGCTGGCCACCAGCCCCCGAAGAACGGTAGGTGTCGATCCGCAGGTCCGCCGGGTTGATCTCGATGGCTTCCTGCTCGTCCGGCTCGGGCAACACCGCGACGGTGCAGGCCGATGTATGGATGCGGCCCTGGGATTCGGTGGCCGGCACCCGTTGTACGCGGTGGGCGCCGGATTCGAACTTCAACTTCCCGTAGACGTTGTCGCCCTCGACCCGGGCAATGACTTCTTTATAGCCACCGTGTTCGCCTTCGTTCTCCGACAGGATCTCCACCCGCCAGCCGCGACGCTCGGCATAACGCGAATACATGCGAAACAGGTCGCCGGAAAATATCGCGGCTTCGTCGCCGCCCGTGCCGGCGCGGATTTCGAGAAAGACGTTTCGTCCGTCATTCGGGTCCTTTGGCAGCAACATGCGTTGTAGATTGCTTTCCAGCTCGACCAATTGCTCCTTGGCTTCGCGCACTTCCTCCACGGCCATTTCGCGCATGTCCGGGTCGCTGTCCTTGAGCAGCGCCTGGGCGCCCTCGAGGTCGCCCTGCACTTTGAGCAGTTGCTTATAAGTGGCGACAATCGGCTCGACTTCCGCGTACTCCTTGGAATAGGTGCGGAATTTGTTCTGGTCGGAAATGACTTCGCCGTCGCCCAGCAAGGCGGTCAGTTCCTCGAAACGGTCCTGGAGAATGTCCAGCTTATTGAGCAGTGACGCTTTCATTGCGATTTTTTATCCGAAAAGCTATCCGGTGAAGCCTCACCGAGGGC
This sequence comes from Pseudomonas sp. R4-84, assembly GCF_054130985.1. NCBI lineage: Bacteria > Pseudomonadati > Pseudomonadota > Gammaproteobacteria > Pseudomonadales > Pseudomonadaceae > Pseudomonas > Pseudomonas sp. R4-84. Next base: position 972,794 of record NZ_CP096390.1, on the reverse strand, counting down.
GAAAAGTTCCTGGGCCATGGCCAGCGCATCGAGGCGGCCCTCGGCCGTCAGCTTCTTGAGCTGGACGCTTGGGGCATGGAGCAATTTGTTGGTCAGGCCGCGCGCCAGTTGCACCAACACCTCTTCGGCGCTGCCGCCGTTGGCCAGCAGGCGCTGGGCCTTTTGCAATTCTTCGTCGCGCAGGCGCTCGCTTTGCTGACGATACGCCTTGAGCACGTCCACCGCCGCCAGCTCGCGCAGGCGCACCATGAAATCCTCGGCGCCAACGGTGATCATTTCCTCGGCGGCCTGCGCCGCGCCTTGCCGGCTCTTCAGGTTCTCGGCTACGACTTCGTGCAGGTCATCGACACTGTAGAGGTATACGTCGTCCAGTTCGCCGACTTCGGGCTCGATGTCGCGGGGCACGGCAATGTCGACCATGAAGATCGGCTTGTGCTTGCGCAGTTTCAAGGCGCTTTCCACCGCGCCCTTGCCCAGGATCGGCAACTGGCTGGCGGTGGAACTGATGACGATGTCGCTGTGCACCAGTTCGGCGGGAATATCCGACAGCAGCACCGCATGCGCACCGAATTGCTCGGCCAGGGTACTGGCGCGCTCAAGGGTGCGGTTGGCGACCACGATGCGCTTCACCCCCAGGTCATGCAGATGGCGGGCGACCAGGGTGATGGTCTCGCCAGCACCGATCAGCAGCGCCTGGCTGCGTTGCAAATCGCTGAATATCTGCTTCGCCAGGCTGACAGCGGCAAACGCCACGGACACAGGGTTTTCGCCAATGGCGGTGTCGGTGCGCACTTGCTTGGCGGCGTTGAAAGTGGCCTGGAACAGACGCCCCAGCAGCGGCCCGACGGTGCCGGCCTCGCGCGCCACGGCATAGGCCGACTTCATCTGGCCGAGAATCTGCGGTTCGCCGAGCACCAGCGAATCGAGCCCCGAAGCGACACGCATCATGTGACGAACGGCCGCATCGTCCTCATGTACATAGGCGCTGGCGCGCAGCTCTTCCAGACTCAGGTCATGGTATTCGGCCAGCCAGCGCAGCACCGAATCGGCCGAGACGTGATCCTGTTCTATATAAAGCTCACTGCGATTACAGGTGGAGAGGATCGCAGCTTCGCGGCTGTCGGTGAGTCGGCAGAGCTGCTGCAGGGCCTCAACCAGCTGCTCAGGCGTAAAGGCCACGCGCTCGCGGACATCTACTGAAGCAGTCTTGTGGTTAATACCAAGTGCAAGGAAGGCCATTCAAGGTCGCTGATGGTGACGTGAAGCCGGCAATTGTCCTACTTCGCCAGATTGAGAACAACCACCACCGACTATTGTCACAATTACCTGTGCCTATAAGGCATCCGCCGAGACTCGGTTATGTTTGACCGATGGCTTGTGTCATGATGATCCGACCGCAGGTAAGTCGTCCTCTTCCTATATGAATAGATCTTTTGCGTTGCTCCTCGCTTTTGCCTTTCTCGGCGGCTGCCAGTCCATGGCCCCCGTTTCGACGGACGGTACGCCACCGGTCGAAGGCAGCACTCCGGCTCCCGAAAAGCCCAAGGTCTACGGCTCGTTCAGCGAAGAAACTGTCTTCAGTCTGCTGAGTGCCGAGCTGGCAGGCCAGCGCAATCGTTTCGACATTGCCCTGGATAACTACGTCACCCAGGCCATCAACACTCAGGATCCGGGCATTTCCGAGCGGGCGTTCCGCATTGCCGAATACCTGGGGGCCGACCAGGCCGCGCTGGATACGGCGCTGATCTGGGCCAAAAACGCCCCGGACGACCTCGAAGCGCAACGCGCCGCCGCCGTGCAACTGGCGCGCGCCGGGCGTTACGACGATTCCATGGTGTACATGGAAAAAGTCTTGCTGGGCAAGGGCGATACCCATTTCGATTTCCTTGCGCTGTCCGCCGCCGATACCGACCAAGAGACCCGCGACGGCTTGAAGAAGAGTTTCGATCGCCTGCTGGAACGTCACCCAAACAACGGCCAGTTGATTTTCGGCAAGGCCTTGCTGCTGCAGCAGGACGGCGACTCTCAAGGCGCCCTCACCTTGTTGGAAGACAACCCGCCGGAAGCGGGCGAAGTGGCGCCTATCCTGTTGCGTGCACGCTTGCTGCAAGGCATGAATCGCGGCGACGAAGCGCTGCCGCTGATGGAAAAAAGCATCAAGAAGTACCCGGACGACAAACGCCTTCGCCTCACCTACGCCCGCATGCTGGTGGAAAACAACCGCATGGACGACGCCAAGGTCGAGTTTTCCAGCCTGGTGCAGCAATACCCCGAAGACGACGATTTGCGTTATTCCCTGGCGCTGGTCTGCCTGGAGGCCAAGGCGTGGGAAGAAGCCAAGGGTTATCTGGAAGACCTGATAGCGCGGGAAAGCCACGTCGACTCGGCCCACCTGAACCTGGGCCGCATCGCCGAGGAGCGCAACGATCCCGAGAGCGCGCTGATCGAGTACGCCCAGGTCGGCCCGGGCAATGACTACCTCCCAGCGCAGCTGCGCCAGGCTGACATCCTGATCGGCAACGGCCGGACGGCCGAGGCCCAGAGTCGCCTGGCCGTTCAGCGCGACACCCAGCCGGACTATGGCATCCAGCTCTACCTGATCGAGGCCGAAACCCTGTCGGCCAACAAGCAGGGCGATAAAGCCTGGGCTGTTCTGCAACAAGCGTTGAAGCAATACCCGGACGATCTGAACCTGCTGTACACCCGCGCCATGCTCGCGGAAAAACGCAACGATCTGGCCCAAATGGAAAAAGACCTGCGGCTGATCATCCAGCGCGACCCCGACAACGCGATGGCCCTCAACGCCCTCGGCTACACGCTATCGGATCGGACCACCCGCTACGATGAAGCCAAGGTGCTGATCGAGCAGGCCCACCGGATCAATCCGGAAGACCCGGCCGTACTCGACAGCCTCGGTTGGGTGAATTTCCGCCTGGGCAACCTCGACGAAGCCGAACGCCTGTTGCGCCAGGCCCTGGAGCGCTTCCCCGACCAGGAAGTCGCCGCGCACCTGGGTGAAGTACTGTGGGCCAACGGCAAACAACGCGAAGCCAGGCAGATCTGGGACAAGTTCCTCAAGGAACAACCGGACAGCCCGATTCTGCGCGGCACCATCAAACGCCTGACCGGATCAGAGACCCTTTAAGATTATGTTTGTGCGCCACTTCATTATTTTCAGTTTCATCGCCCTGCTCGCCGGTTGCGCGGGCTTCGGCGCCCGAGAATCCGTCCAGGGTCATGGCGACCCGGCCCAGTGGCGCGAGCATAAAGAACAGCTCAGCGGCCTCGACGGCTGGCAGATCGACGGCAAGATCGGCATTCGTGCGCCCAAGGACTCTGGCAGCGGTACCTTGTTCTGGTTGCAGCGCCAGGATTACTACGACATTCGACTTTCGGGCCCACTGGGGCGCGGTGCGGCGCGGCTGACCGGCCGGCCAGGGCAGGTTTCGCTGGAAGTCGCCAACCAGGGACGCTACGAGGCTCCGAGCCCCGAAGCACTGCTGGAAGAACAGCTGGGCTGGAAACTGCCGGTTTCCCACCTCACCTGGTGGGTTCGCGGCCTCCCGGCACCGGACAGCAAGAGCCGTCTGACCCTGGACGCCGACAGCCGCCTGTCGAACCTGGAGCAGGATGACTGGCAGATCGAATACCTGAGCTATGCCGAGCAGAACGGCTACTGGTTGCCGGAGCGCATCAAGCTGCACGGCAGCAACCTGGACGTCACGCTGGTCATCAAGCAATGGCAGCCGCGCAAGCTGGGACAATGACATGACCGCTGCACGCCTGACGCTGCCCTCCCCGGCCAAGCTCAACTTGATGCTGCACATCCTCGGTCGTCGCCCGGATGGCTATCACGAGCTGCAAACGATTTTCCAGTTCCTGGATTATGGCGACGAGATCACTTTTGCCGTGCGCGATGACGGCGTGATCCGTTTGCACACCGAATTCAACGGTGTTCCCCACGACAGCAACCTGATCGTCAAGGCGGCGAAGAAGCTTCAGGAGCAATCCGGCTGTTCGCTGGGCATCGACATCTGGATCGAAAAAATCCTGCCCATGGGTGGAGGGATCGGTGGCGGCAGTTCGAATGCGGCCACGACGCTGCTAGGCCTCAATCATCTCTGGCAGTTGGGCTGGGACATGGATCGCCTCGCGGCGCTGGGCCTTTCGCTGGGTGCCGACGTACCGGTTTTCGTGCGTGGCCACGCGGCTTTCGCCGAGGGCGTCGGGGAAAAACTCACACCGGTAGAGCCCGAGGAACCTTGGTACGTGGTGCTGGTGCCGCAAGTCTCTGTAAGTACAGCAGAAATTTTTTCAGATCCACTGTTGACACGTAACTCTCCTCCCATTAAAGTGCGCCCCGTTCCCAAGGGAAACAGTCGAAATGACTGCTTACCGGTGGTAGCAAGGCGTTATCCAGATGTTCGTAACGCATTGAATTTGTTAGGTAAATTTACCGAAGCAAAACTCACCGGAACTGGAAGTTGTGTGTTTGGGGGCTTCCCAAGCAAAGCTGAAGCTGATAAAGTCTCGGCCCTTCTTACAGAGACCCTTACAGGGTTTGTAGCAAAAGGAAGCAACGTTTCGATGTTGCATCGCAAGCTGCAAAGTCTGCTCTAAAAGGAATCGAGTGCTGGGCACTCGCAGCAACAGATACAGGGGCGTCGCCAAGCGGTAAGGCAGCAGGTTTTGATCCTGCCATGCGTTGGTTCGAATCCAGCCGCCCCTGCCATTTTCCTATACTCATCCAGGTATACCCTCAGCCTTCAGGTACTGCGCGTGTCCAAGATGATGGTCTTTACGGGGAACGCTAACCCCGATCTGGCTCGGCGTGTCGTACGTCAGCTGCATATCCCTCTCGGTGACATCTCTGTCGGTAAGTTCTCCGACGGCGAAATCACTGCCGAGATCAATGAAAACGTTCGCGGTAAAGACGTCTTCATTATTCAGCCGACTTGCGCTCCGACCAACGATAACCTGATGGAACTCGTCGTGATGGCTGATGCCTTCCGCCGTTCCTCGGCTACTCGTATTACTGCTGTTATTCCTTACTTTGGTTATGCCCGCCAGGATCGCCGTCCGCGTTCCGCACGCGTGGCCATCAGCGCGAAAGTCGTTGCCGATATGCTGACCGTGGTCGGCATTGATCGTGTACTGACGGTCGATCTGCATGCTGACCAGATCCAGGGCTTCTTCGATATTCCCGTGGACAACATCTACGGCTCCCCCGTCCTGGTGGATGACATCGAGGATCAGCGCTTCGAAAACCTCATGATCGTGTCCCCGGACATTGGCGGCGTCGTGCGTGCACGAGCCGTAGCCAAATCCTTGGGCGTTGATCTGGGTATCATCGACAAACGCCGCGAGAAGGCCAATCACTCCGAAGTGATGCACATCATCGGCGATGTCGAAGGGCGCACCTGTATCCTGGTCGACGACATGGTCGATACCGCCGGCACCCTGTGCCACGCGGCCAAGGCCCTGAAGGAGCATGGCGCTGCCAAGGTCTTCGCCTACTGCACGCACCCTGTGCTGTCGGGTCGGGCGATCGAAAACATTGAAAATTCCGTGCTGGACGAGCTGGTGGTGACAAACACCATCCCGCTGTCCGCTGCAGCACAAGCCTGTGCGCGTATCCGTCAGTTGGATATCGCACCGGTGGTTGCCGAGGCGGTTCGCCGCATCAGCAATGAAGAATCGATCAGTGCGATGTTCCGCTAAGGGCCCTGCCCTTTCCCGGATATCTCGTTGACGAAAAGCGCCCCGCCCCAACACTCATGTTGGGGCGGGGCTTTTTTGCCCATACCGCTTTGGCGTCGGTCGCAGACGTCATTCGGATATGGCTATTTTGGAGAAACAACATGACCGATTTCATTCTGAACGCCCAAGCGCGTACCGACCTGGGGAAAGGTGCGAGCCGCCGCCTGCGTCGTCTCGCCAGCCAGGTTCCTGCCGTTGTATACGGTGGTGACAAGGCCCCTGAATCCATCACCATGCTGGCCAAAGAAGTGGCCAAGCTGTTCGAAGACGAGGCTGCTTTCAGCCACGTGATCGAACTGAACGTTGATGGCAAGAAGCAAAACGTCATCGTTAAAGCGATGCAGCGTCACCCGGCCAAGCAGTTCATCATGCACGCTGACTTCATCCGCGTCGTGGCTGGCCAGAAACTGACCGCTACCGTTCCAGTGCACTTCATCAACGAAGCTGCTCCGATCAAGAAAGGCGGCGAAATCTCGCACGTGACTTCCGAGCTGGAAGTTTCCTGCCTGCCGAAGGACCTGCCTGAATTCATCGAAGTCGACCTGGCTGACGCCGAGATTGGCACGATCGTTCACCTGTCCGACCTCAAGGCTCCTAAAGGCGTTGAGTTTGTTGCCCTGGCACACGGTGATGACAAGGCTGTTGCCAACGTCCACGCTCCACGTGTTGCTCCAGAAGCGACTGAAGAAGGCGCAGCAGAGTAATTACACTCTGTCGCCGGAGTGACCGGAAACATCGCGGACTGGAACGTAGCGAGACAACGGGCAAGAACGCGAAGTTTACTTAACGGTAGATCCGCAATTTTCGTTCGTTGTCGCCACACCGTCTGACCGCGACATGTTAACCACCACTCCAGGAAGGGCCCCTATCGTGACTGCCATCAAACTGATCGTTGGCCTGGGAAATCCAGGCGCCGAATACGAACAGACCCGGCATAACGCAGGGGCCCTTTTTGTTGAGCGCATCGCGCACGCCCAAGGCGTCAGCCTGGCCGCCGATCGCAAATATTTTGGCCTGACCGGGCGTTTTTCACACCAGGGTCAGGATGTTCGCCTGTTGATTCCCACCACCTATATGAACCGCAGCGGCCAGGCCGTGGCGGCGTTGGCCGGTTTCTTTCGCATCAAGCCTGAAGAAATCCTGGTGGCCCACGACGAACTCGACCTGCCTCCGGGCGTTGCCAAGCTCAAGCAGGGCGGCGGCCATGGCGGTCACAACGGGTTGCGCGACATCATTGCGCAACTGGGCAATCAAAATACCTTTCACCGCCTGCGGCTCGGCATCGGCCACCCGGGCGTTGCCAGTATGGTTTCAAATTTTGTCCTGGGTCGCGCGCCTCGCGCCGAACAGGAAAAACTCGATGCCAGCATCGACTTTGCCCTCGGCGTGCTGCCGGATATCCTCGCCGGTGAATGGAACCGCGCGATGAAAAACCTGCACAGCCAGAAGGCCTGACACTTATCCGAGGGGAAACACCATGGGATTCAATTGCGGCATCGTCGGCCTGCCTAACGTCGGCAAGTCCACCCTGTTCAACGCCCTGACCAAATCCGGTATCGCGGCCGAGAACTTCCCCTTCTGCACCATCGAGCCGAACAGCGGCATCGTGCCGATGCCCGATCCGCGCCTGGACGCACTGGCGGCCATCGTCAATCCCAAGCGCATCCTGCCGACCACCATGGAGTTCGTCGACATCGCAGGCCTCGTGGCCGGTGCTTCGAAGGGTGAAGGCCTGGGCAACAAGTTCCTGGCCAACATCCGCGAAACCGATGCCATCGCCCACGTGGTGCGCTGCTTCGAAGATGAGAACGTGATCCACGTTTCCAACAGCGTCGACCCGAAACGCGACATCGAGATCATCGACCTGGAACTGATCTTCGCCGACCTCGACAGTTGCGAGAAACAACTGCAGAAGGCTGCCCGCAACGCCAAGGGTGGCGACAAGGATGCAGTCGTCCAGAAAGGCCTGTTGGAGCGATTGATCGCTCACTTCACCGAGGGCAAGCCCGCGCGTAGCCTGATGAAGGACATGAGCACCGACGAGAAGCTGGTGATCAAGGGCTTCCACCTGCTGACCACCAAGCCGGTCATGTATATCGCCAACGTCGCCGAAGACGGTTTCGAGAACAACCCGCATCTGGACGTGGTCCGTGCCATCGCCGAGGAAGAAGGTGCCATGGTCGTTCCTGTCTGCAACAAGATCGAAGCGGAAATCGCCGAACTGGACGATGGCGAAGAGAAGGACATGTTCCTCGAGGCCCTGGGCCTGGAAGAGCCTGGCCTGAACCGGGTGATCCGCGCTGGCTACGAAATGCTCAACCTGCAGACCTACTTCACCGCCGGTGTCGAAGAGGTGCGCGCTTGGACCGTTCGCGTGGGCGCCACCGCCCCGCAAGCCGCTGGCGTCATCCATACCGACTTCGAAAAGGGCTTCATCCGCGCCGAAGTCATCGCCTACGCCGACTTCATCCAGTACAAGGGCGAAGCTGGCGCGAAGGAAGCCGGTAAGTGGCGCCTGGAAGGCAAGGAATACATCGTCAAGGACGGCGACGTGATGCACTTCCGCTTCAACGTCTGAAATGAAAAAAACACCGCGTGGCAGTGACTGTCACGCGGTGTTTTTTTATGGGCGTCAACTTAACAAATGCCATTGATCGACGTCTGGCGCCACCCCGATCAGGCCTAGTTGGGCGTCGGGAGCCGCTGTGGGAGCAAAGACCATGTTGTCTTCGCCGAGGCTTTCCCGCCAGTCCCCGGCCAGCGCAACCTGGAACGAATGGCCTTGCGCGTCCGCTTGAGCATCCTTCAGGTAAGTGCGGTCCAATGCCTCGTTGTAGACCAACTTCAGCGTAGTGCCCGTACCCTCTCCGAAGCCGGTATAGCCCAGTGCCGACACATCGATCTTGTCGTCAACCGTAAAGCCTTCGATAAGGTCGGCAAAGCTCTGGTTGTCGGTACGGTAGCTGTCCTCGATGGAGAGATAGCGGAACACGTCGGCGTTTTCCCGATTGTCCGTCCACAACGAAATGTCGGCTCTGTCCCCACCGTTGAGACGGTCGGCGCCCGCGCCGCCGATGATGACATCCGCTCCGGCGCCGCCGTTGATACGGTCATTGCCGTTCAGGCCATGGATGATTTCCGACAAGGCAGAACCGGTAATCGTATCGTTGGTAGATTCCCCTTCAAGAGTGGGCGCTGTGAACACAAGATTCGTGTTGTTCAATTGCCCGACCAGATTGCCATCCAAGGTCAGTTCAAAACGTTGCCCGGTAGCATCGGCGTCGAAGCTCTTGAGGTAGGTGCGGGTGCCGTCCGCGCTGGCCTGGATGGCCAAGGTACCGTCATGGCCATCGCCAATACCGGTGAAGCCCAGGCCGATCAGGTCAATGCGGTCCTCGGAGACATCGAAGTCCTGGATTCGGTCGCTGCTGTTCAGCGTGGCGGTGCGGAAGCTGTCGCCCAGTTCGGTAAAACGGAAGATGTCCGAGCCTGAGCCACCTTGCAACACGTCACGCCCGCCGTCACCGTGGAGCACATCATCGCCCGCCAAGCCGTGGATGATTTCGGCGGCATCGGTGCCCCGCAAGATTTCCTCGCCGGCGTACCCCTCCATATGGAGCTTGCCGTCCTGGCTGCCAAAGCTTGAGTCCAGGCTACCGTCGGCGTTCAAGCGGATGACATTGAAATCTCCGTTGTTCGTGCCGGCAGCCAAGATCCTGCCATCGGCTTGCACCGTCAAAGCCACCGGCGTATCGGCCTCGAAGGTCACCGAGCCGTTGCTGCCGAAACTACTGTCGAATGACCCGTCAGCGTTGAGCCGCGCCACGGTAGCCAGGCGATCGCCCTCGCCATGCCCCATCACGATGATCCTTCCGTCAGCCTGCACGGTGACCACCGAGTCTTCCCCAAACCCCATGGCAGCGCTCAAATGCAGGACGCCGTCGTCACCGAAACGGGTATCCAACTGACCGTCGGCGTTGAAACGCTGCAAGGCGAACGTCGGATCGCCCATGCCGGCGGCATTGTAGGCAGCCCCGACCACGACACTTCCATCTGCCAACACTGCAGTGGAGATCCCTCCGTTGAAAAACGGGTCTTCGTAAATGTCGACGGTGAGCACGCCGTTGTGACCAAAGCCGTCGAACAAGCTGCCGTCATTGCCAGCCTTGGTCACGGTAGCCTGGTCAAACCCGCGGGCACTGACCTGAAAGGTGCCGTCCATATTGGCCGTCAGGTCGATATCCTTGAAATCATGGTTGATGTCGACCGTCATGACACCGTTCTGACCAAAGCCGACATCACGCGTCCCGTCACTGTTGTAGCGCTCCACCTGTATGCCGGTGTTCAGCGCCACAGCGACGAGCACCTTGCCGTCGGCCTGCACCGCCGTTAACTCATAGCGGGACGCTGGGGCTGTCGTGGTCGGTATCGTATCGACGCCACCTTCATGAAAGCGGGTGTCCAGGCTGCCATCCGCATTCAGGCTGATAACGGAATGGTTCTGCTCGTAGCCGTAGCTTTCCTCACCTGGCGCCCCGGGGTAGCCCCATGCCAGGTACTCGGTATAGCCGCCAATCAGTATCTTGCCGTCCGGCTGGATAATGATGCTCTGGGCATCATCTAGCTGGCCGGTGAGGTCGACCTGGACAGTGCCGGGGCCGGTTCTTACGGTATGGGAATTCAGGTTCGGGTTATCGACGGTTGCCATGGTTTAGTCCCTTAAAAGAAATGCCAGTTTCGTCACCTGGTAGAGCGACAACGCTTTGCACGCTGCCTCGGTCATAACCATGACCGGTGGCTTCTTGTTGGAGCCAATTGACTGGAACAGGCTCTTTGCGTCGGAAACACCAAAGAGCGGCAAGTTCATTCATGGCTCAGGGACAACGATAAACGGTACATCGACCCCATCCGGGGTCGAGAGCAAAAATGCCTGATGGATTGACCGAAGCTCTGTACGAAAGGTATCCGCGCTGGCCCATACTGCGTTGAAACGGGGCTCGGAATATTCGATTCAGGCCCTTTTGGTCCTTGGCAGGAAAATCGCCAACACGCCGAACAACGGCAGGAACGAGCACAGCCAATACACGTATTCGATACCCCGGATGTCCGCCAGATGCCCCAGCAGCGCGGCGCCGATCCCACCGAAGCCGAACATCAACCCGAAGAACACGCCGGCGATCATCCCGACGTTGCCCGGCACCAGCTCCTGGGCATACACCACGATGGCGGAGAAAGCCGACGCCAGGATGAAGCCGATCACTACGCTGAGGATGCTGGTCCACAGCAGGTCGACATGAGGCAGGATCAGGGTGAAGGGCGCCACACCAAGGATCGAGAACCAGATCACCGCCTTGCGTCCGATCTTGTCGCCGATCGGGCCGCCGAAGAAGGTCCCCGCCGCCACTGCGCCAAGGAACAGGAACAGGTGCAGCTGGGAAGATGCCACCGACAGGTCGAACTTTTCGATCAGGTAGAAGGTGAAATAGCTGGTGAAACTGGCCATGTAGAAATACTTCGAGAACACCAACAGGCCAAGCACCACCAACGCACTCAGGACCCGCCCCTTGGATAAGCCATGCGTCGCCGCCTGGCCTTGCTTGAGCTTGAACAGGTTCAGGTGATTGGCGTACCAACGGCTGATGCGGTACAGCACGAACAAGGCAAACAGCGCGAACAAGCCGAACCAGGCCACATTGCCTTGACCGTAGGGAATGATGATCGCTGCGGCCAGCAGCGGGCCGAATGCGGAGCCGGCGTTTCCGCCCACCTGGAAAGTCGATTGCGCCAGGCCGTAACGACCGCCGGAAGCCAGTCGCGCCACTCGCGATGCCTCGGGGTGAAAAGTCGACGAGCCGATACCGATCAAGGCCGCCGCCAGCAGGATCATGGCAAAGCTGCCGACCATGGACATCATCACGATGCCGATCAGCGTGCACACCGTTCCGGCCGGCAACAGCCAGGGCTTCGGGTGCCGATCGGTGTGATAGCCGACCCAAGGCTGCAACAAAGATGCGGTCAACTGGAACGTAAGGGTGATCAGGCCGACCTGGGTAAACGTCAGGCCATAGCTATCCTTGAGCATCGGATAGATGGACGGCAGCACAGCCTGGATCAGATCGTTGATCAGATGAGCCAACGCCACCGCACCAATGATGCGCATGACCAAAGGACTGCTTTGGGGCGTGGCGCCAATGGGCGTCGCGTCAGCCGGAGTATTGCTGATAGCCATGGGAAGTTTCCAGACGGCAGGTGGGAGCACATGGGCAAGGTTCGCCAATGTGCCATTTTTCAGTGCGACAAGGCTATCCCCTTAGCTTGCTATCGACCGATAAAAAATAGTCGGCAAACAAGGTGATAGCGCAACGCCATGGTCTGAATCTTGCCTTGTAAAAGTCTTACGACGCGGCCCCTTACAAAGGGGACCGAGAATGGGAAGTTTCGCTACAGAGCAGGCCTACAGAGCCGGCCTGGACAAGCTTTCGAGGCCTTTTGAAAGAGCACCCGTTTCGGCACTTGTGTAAAAACGCACAAAAAAAGTGCAAGGGTGTTCAGGGGAGTATGGGCATGCAGGCTTTTCTATCACCGGGCATCCGGTTGCTGGGGCATTTTGGTTTCGCCCGTAAATTCCAGTTGTTGTTCCTTTTGTTCATCCTGCCGCTCATGGGCAGCCTGTGGCTCATCGGCCAGGACTACCGGGACAAACTCAACCTGATTTCCGGAGAGCGCGCCGGCGTACGCCAGTTGCTCGCCCTGGATAACCTGGACAACCTGCTCGCCGCCCAGCGTAATCGCGCGGCGCGCTGGCGGGCCACGGAGACCAATCGACAACCCACCCCTGCGACGATCGCCGCCATGGCCGCGTTCGATGCGGTACAACCGGAGCTCAACCAGGTCGCCAACGATCTTGGCGCGACCTTGCAGGCCGAGGGCGTCGAAGCCGACACCCTCGCCCGCTACCAGGCCTTGCAGACCAGCCTCAACGGCCTGGATTCCAAGAGCCTGGGCGCCGTGGGTTGGTGGCCGGATGGCTATGATCGTTTCACCGCTGCCCTCAGCGCATTGCAAGCGTTGCGCGAACAGATGGTCATGGACAATCGCCTGACGCTCGCCTCCTGGCTGGAAACCTACCTGCTCACCCAGATTTCGACCCAGCAGACACCCGAGCTGATCGAACGTGTCGGCCGCCTGGCCAGCGTTGGCCAGGCCTCGGTGGTATCAGGCCAATTCACTTTGCAGAGCCGCCTGCAACTGCGTGACTTGCGCAGCCGCATCGGCGACGCCCGGGATCAGTTGGTCAAGACCGGTGCGTTGCTGGAGACACGCTTGCCCAGCGAATTGCAATCCTGGGCCGGACAGTTCCAGGGCAGCCTCAAGCACTTGGACGCCGGTTTGAAAGTCTTGGATGACGGCGTGTTCGGTGGCTCCATCAATCTCAAGCCGGAAGCGTTCGAGAAACACATGGACGCCCTTCTTCGGGACCTGGCGACCCTGCGACAACAATCGCTGGTCGCACTGGACACGCGGCTGGACCATTACCACGGCTCGGCGATCCGCCAGTTCACATTGGTCGCCACGGTGCTGGGATGCCTGCTGTTGGCGGCGCTGTACCTGTTCGTCTGCCTGCAAGCCTCTATCCGCCGCAGCGCCAGTGGCATAACCCTACTGGCCGAAGCCCTGCGTGACGGCAACCTGAGCCTCCAGGTACCCGTGCAAGGACGCGACGAGCTGGCAGCTATCAGCACCGCGCTCAATGTCGCCGTGGTGCAGTTGCGCACCAGCCTGCTGGGCGTGGATCACGAAACGCTGCAACTGAGCGACGCCGTGCGCACCCTCAATACACACTCCAGCGGCGCCTTGGGCGAAGTCGAGGCTCAGCAGATGCAAATCAGCCAGATCGCCGCCGCCGCGACGCAGCTGGCCGCGACCTCCCAAGGCGTTGCGAAAAGTTGCGAACAGGCGTCAGACAGCGCCCAACAGACCCGCCGCATCGCCGCCGACAGCAGCCGCGACAGCCAGCGCACCACGGCGAGCATTCAGCAGCTCAACCAGCGGCTCAACGAAACCGCCGCCGCCTTGGGCCGGGTCAGCGAGCAGGGCCAACAGATCCAGCTGGTGGTCGATACCATTCGCGGCGTGGCCGAGCAGACCAATCTCCTGGCGCTCAACGCCGCCATCGAAGCCGCCCGCGCCGGTGAACAAGGCCGGGGCTTTGCCGTGGTGGCCGATGAAGTGCGCAGCCTGTCGCAACGTACCCAGTCCTCCACCCAACAGATCGCCGGCACCGTCGACAGCCTGCGCGCCACGGTCAACGAAGCCGTCAGCCTGATGGAAGCGGCCTGCGGCCAGGCCCAGACCGATGCGCAAGCCGTGACCGGCCTTGGCGAGCGTCTGGGGGAAATTGCCAGCGCCGTACAGAGCGTCACCGATACCCTGGCGCAAATCGCCACCGCGGTGGATGAGCAGGCCAGCACAGCCGACGAGGTCAGCGGCAATATCCAGCAGGTCGATCAAGCGGCCATGCGCCTGCTGGAAGGCGCCCGCGCGGTGAACGTGGCGGCGGACACCTTGAGCCAAGGCAGCCAGGCCTTGAGCGCGAACACAGGGAGATTTCAGCTCAGTTGACGCACATTGGCGACGAGGATGGTTAAGCGGTTGAAAGTGCAGAGAAATATTTTGGATTTACGCTTGACACATCTTCGTTACCAGCGAATAATGCGCGCCACTTGGCTACATAGCTCAGTTGGTTAGAGCATAGCATTCATAATGCTGGGGTCCGGGGTTCAAGTCCCTGTGTAGCCACCAAGTACCGATCCATAGATGTCTACAGCAGTCTATGAATCACCTCAAGAAGCCCGCCTAGTGCGGGCTTTCTTGTTTCTGGCTGTCCACCTCTATCTACCCCTATCCTTTCCCACCGTGTATGCCCACGTGTATGCTTCAGAACTAATTGAACTGGAGGCATACACGGATGAAACGCGCCGATATCAAGCGACGCCCTCTCGCTGATACAACACTTTCCAGCCTGGAGCCTGAGGCCGGGGCATACCGCGAACTAGACAGCCCTGGGCTGTATTTCAGGGTCAAACCAAACGGCCAGAAATCTTGGGAATTACGCTACAAGAAACCGGACGGCAAATGGTCTTGGCTAGGTCTCGGCGGCTATCCAGAAGTAAGCGGCGCCTTCGCTCGGCAGAAAGCGGCAGAGCTGCGAGCTGACGCCTCAGAGGGCAAGAACCCAATCATCTCCAAGAAGGCTCGTCAGGCGGCTGACATTGACGCAGCCTATGACACATTTGAAGCACTAGCCAGGGAATGGCATACGTCTCGCCTCAGCGGCTGGGATGCTGGGACTGCCAAAAGGATACTCGGCGCACTCGAACGCCACGTGTTCCCCTCGCTAGGTAAACGCCCCTATACCTCGATCATGTCTATGGAGTGGATGGAACTATTGAGAGGACTTGAGCGCCAGGGGATTTTGGAACAGATGAGCCGCGTGAGGGCTTACTGCAAAGATATCTATGACCTGGCTCGCGTAACCGGCAGAGCCGTCAACAATCCCTTGGAGGGCGTGCATAAGTTTCTGTCATCGGGAAAGACAGAGAACTACGCTCATGTCTCACCTGACGAGCTTCCTCAGTTACTCAGAGCGATACGTTCCTATCCGCATGCCAAAGATGTTCAGCTTGGCCTG
The DNA here is from genome assembly GCF_054130985.1 of Pseudomonas sp. R4-84. Classification (NCBI taxonomy): domain Bacteria; kingdom Pseudomonadati; phylum Pseudomonadota; class Gammaproteobacteria; order Pseudomonadales; family Pseudomonadaceae; genus Pseudomonas; species Pseudomonas sp. R4-84. The sequence goes on along the minus strand of NZ_CP096390.1, from coordinate 957,343 downwards.
CGGCTGTTGACCCTGATGGCAGTCCGTCCCAGCGAACTTCGCGAAGCTCATTGGTTGGAGTTCGACTTCGACAAAAAACTGTGGACAGTGCCTGTCGAACGCAAGGGACGTAAAAAAGGCCGCGAACATCTGGTGCCGCTATGCACTCAAGCCGTAGATGCCCTTTTGGAGCTTCGGCAACTTACCGGGGCATACCCTCTTCTATTTCCAGGAAGAAGTGATCGCACCAAACCCCGAAGCGACACCGTATTTCTCATGGCGCTCAGGCGCCTTGGTTACGAAGGCCGCCAGACCGGTCATGGCTTCCGCCACATCGCCAGCACCATCCTCAATGAGCATGGTTACCCCGCTGACCATATCGAGGCCCAACTCAGTCACAAGGCACAAGGTGTCCGAGGGATTTACAACAAAGCCCAGTACCTTGAACAGCGCACAAAGATGATGCAGTGGTATGCGGATCATCTTGATGCACTTGAAGCCGGAAATGTTATTCAAGGTCAGTTCGGTAAGGCTGTATGAGCACCTACCATACCCCCGAGAAAATCCATGTTACGGGTGTTACTCGTGTAACTAACCTCGCCAGACGCCCATTTTCATTGGGCCTCACGCCTGTTACACGCCCGCGCAAACATCCGTACACCGCGTGTGACATTGCCTCAATGTGTAACGCGTCTATCCCCCCTAACTCACTGCGGGCTGACGTTAGACGTGTCTGGTCATCGAGCGACTCACGCTGGTTTCACTTGCGGCACACAGGGCGCGGGATGAAGCGCGACACAACGCCTGAGGCGCTCGGCCATGGCTGATCATCAATCACTAGTAGATTCCGCGTTTACCTCGGGGCTAATGAGTTTTCTCTCGGCACAGCCGCTATACGAGCTCTGCCGTGAACAGATTCATGACGTGTGCTATTTGATCGAACAATGCTGCCTTCGCCTTCGCGACGACAGCAACGACTTCGATCCCAGCAGTCTCTGCATTAAGACGACAATGCATGAAGAGGCAATTTTTCAGTATGCCTCCACCGACACCAGAGCACGTCTCGCCCACTGGGTTCGTCAATACGGCGAGTGTGGTACGGCTTCGGATCGCGATGCCCACGCAGCCTACATCATGGCTTGTGCTGTGAAAGCGCTGGGGGAGCTAAACGACTGGATGCGAACAACAGATCAAAAGGCTTGGTCTCATTTTTCAGAGCCTCCGACCGACTGGCCGAGGGAACTCTACTGTCAGTTTGTAGAGATACAGGCCAATCCAGATGAACGCATTGAAGCGCTCGATCAGTACGTCCTTCACCTGGAGCCAATCATATCCCTGCCCTGCTTGATTGATGATGAACTGACGCCCGTCGCTGATCGAGCGAGCAAGAATGCGACTCGCAAAAAAGGCGGCATCATCAGCGGTATGGAGCGTAGCAAGGACACCTGTGCCCGAGATGCTGCAATTGTTAAGCAAGGCATGCACTACCTGGCGAAAGGCATGCCGGAGCGAAACATCCCAACCGCCGTGCATGCTTGGCTGGAACGTGAAGTTGCTAGACCGCTAAAACAGCGTCCCGAGTGGATCGCCCTCGAAACGGAAAAAGCACTCACGCGGAAAAGCGTAGAGGCCATTCTCAAACGCAATTTCGTTCTGTAACTGAAATTTCAATTGGAAGTGAACTGCTCACCGCACTTCACCGCCTAGATCATTGCTCTCGTCAGTCCAAACCAATCGAGAGCAATACCTATGAATACCTCTGTCACCGAATTTTCCCGCAAGTCACCCGCCAACGCCCCATCACACTTTGACGCATCTTCGACTCTGATCAGAATGCGAGAGTTGGAGGGCATCGTTGGAATGAAGCGCTCCACTATCTACAAGCTCATGCAGCGCCCCGACTGTAGCTTTCCTCAGCCAGTCAAACTGAGCAACAGCAATGCTCGCGGTGCGCCCGTGGCTTGGGTTCTATCTGAAGTTCAAGCATGGGCACGTAGCCGCATCGAGGCCCGTGATCAGGTGGCCGCATGAGCCGCAAGATCGCCAACAAAGCCCTGATGCACCCGTTCTCCATTCTTCGGCAGATCGGCTTTTCGCCTCGTCTCATGCAACGCTTGGAGCGCTACCGCACAGAGCAAAAACGCCTGAAACGGGACGTGATGGTGATGCGATGGGCAGATGGTATCTGGTGCGCATTGTCAGTTCCCTGCGAAGCGCCCCGAGCAATCATCGTTGACGAAGGCCAACAAATCGATGCCTACGAAGATGCACGCGCCTGCCTAGATGGCGACCTCTTGCCCTTTGTTTCCCTGCGCTGGGAAGTCAATGCCTGAAACGAAAACGCCTCCGGGGGCGATCCGGAGGCGTTGAGGTAAATCTACATGCCCGAACAATTTATGCCACACCCGAAAAATCCGCAAGACACCCCCATGGTTGCACTTTCGAAAAACGGACGTTACTCTCTGGGCGTCGCTGCAAAATCAGCGACCGGACTTGGCCGTCCGAATTGCAAAAGGCGCACAAGCGCCCTCCATCCGATAGCAGGCGCTTTTTTTGTGCCCGTCGTATCGTGTTATGGCGGCTGTGCGTGGGACACCTTCGGGTGTGCCGGGTCCCTTTTGCCCCGGTCGGCCAACCCGCGTACAGCTGTCACCTTTCCTTGCTTGGCCGCAAGCGGTGGCAGCTCCTCAGCAAAAGGAGCCTTCACAAATGCACCACGCCCTCAATCCGTCCAAAATTCGCGCCGCTGCACACCGTGCAATGGCTCTCGCCGCTTTACACGCCAACTCCAGCCTCGCTACTCGTCTTGCCCGTTACAACGCCCATATGGTCAAAGCTCGCGCTCTCGAAGCCGCAGGCGGTGCCCAATGAACGCCTCCCTCAGCTTCGCCTTGCCTGAAGACCTTCTCTGCGTCAGCAAAGACATCGAGAAGGGTGTCCCGGTTGATGCAATCACCTGTGCGATCAACCGCGCAGAGTCCGTGCTGATGTTGCTTGAGGACCATTTCGAAAGCGAAAGCGACAGACCACGCCTAGCCAATCATGTCCTGGCCGCTGTTATTTGGGATGTCCGGGGCACCCTGGGACTGATCAAAACCCTGACCCTGCACGGTGACACCACGTCTGTTCCGATGGATCAGAAAGGCGGTGCCGTATGAGCGCTCACACCACACTAGGCCGAGCGTCTTTCTTCAATAAAACTTCCGGCCAGGGCGTGTTTCGGGTGAATGCGGGCATTCCCATTGAGGACGCGCTCGAAACGGTTTCGCTCCTCCAGCATTACGCCAATCAACTCTCCCTTGATGCCGCCATGAGCGATAAAGGCGAGCGCTACAGTTGGTGCGCGCTTTACCTTGGCGAAATGGCAAAAGCCCTGATCGATGACGTGAACGATGCGATGTTTATGCCGGGGGCCGATACATGACCCAGCGCACGAACAAACCAACAAAACGCCCCAGCTTTGCCGACGTGAAAAGCGCCGCACTCAAGGACATTGATCGCGTCCTTGCGCACTGGCTGCCCAACGGCAAGCGTGTCGATGGCGGCAAGGAATACACCGCCCCCAATCCGACCCGCACGGACAAACGTGCCGGGTCGCTCAAGGTCAATCTGAGCAAAGGCACTTGGGCGGACTTTGCTACCGATGACAAAGGCGGCGACCTGATCGACCTGGTGCGCTACCTCGAAGGCGGCACAGACGTCGAAGCCTGCAACAAGCTGGCGGATCTGCTGCACGTATCGGCAGGCGCCGCGCAATCAAAGCCCACACCGAGCAAAAACAAAGCACCAGAATGGATCGCCATCCAACCGATCCCGGTCGAGGCCATGAACAAGTGCCCGGCCAAGCACCGGCAACACGGCGTGCCCTCCAAGGTGTGGATCTATCGCGATGCGCAAGGCCAGCCCCTCATGGCGCTTTATCGCTTCGACCTTGGGCCGGACGAAGAAGGCAAGCCAAGAAAAGTCTTTGCACCGTTGACCTGGTGCCAACGCGTCGACGGCCAAACCACTCAATGGCGTTGGCAAGGACTGCCCGATCCGCGCCCTCTTCTGCACCTGGACAAATTGTCGCAACGGCTCGATGCCCCAGTCGTACTGTGCGAGGGTGAGAAAGCCGCCGACGCTGCCGCCGAGCTGATGCCGAGCTACATGGCGACCTGCTGGCCGAACGGTTCCAACTCTTGGCACAAGGCCGACCTGACGCCACTCAAAGGACGGGCGGTCTTGTTGTGGCCGGACAACGATTCCAGCGGTCAGAGCTGCATGGAGGCCGTCGCGGAAAAGCTGCGTGAAATCGGCGCCGCCTCAGTGCAAGCAATCGCCCTGGACGTCTTCAAACGCAAGCCCACGCTGAAAAATGGCAAACCGACCTTTGCCAAAGGTGGTCAATGGGACGATGGCGACGATGCAGCCGACGCACTCGCCAAGGGCTGGACATCGGCCCACCTCGCCGAGCTGGAGCGCACTGGCGAACTGCTTGGCTCGGCACCCGCTCCCGCTCCGGCCGGAGAAATCGAAACAAAGGTGCAGCCCAAAACCAAGCGGCCCGCCAAACCAAAAAACGACCTGCTGCCCGGTGGTTTTCGCCTGACGCCAGAAGGCGTGTTTTATTCCGGCGACGACGGCGAAGCGCGGCCTGTGTGTTCGCCTCTGGAGATCCTCGCACGCACCCGTGACGGCAAGGGGCATAACTGGGGCTTGCTGGTCGAGTTCGACGACCCGGACGGCCAGAAGAAGCGCTGGAACATTCCGGCCCGCACCATGACCGGCGACTTTGGCAAGGACGTACTTGGCCCCCTTGTGGACATGGGCTTACGTCTGGCGGGCAGCCGCTCAGGACGCAATGCACGCAACGACCTGCAAAGCTATTTGCAGGGCTTTGACAGTGCGCAACGGGCTCGCCTGGTCACTCGGCTGGGCTGGCACGGCAATGCCTTCCTATTGCCCGAACGGCAGATCGGCTCGCATGACGAACATCTGCACTTCTATGAGGCTGGGGCACAACTCCCACCGATCAGCGAGTCTGGCACGCTGGAGCAATGGCAAGAGCACATCGGCGCGCTGTGCGTAGGCAACCATCGTTTGGCGTTCGTCGTCAGCGTGGCCTTTGCGGGACCGCTGTTGAATATGCTCGGTCACGAATCAGGCGGGTTTCACCTCTATGGCGACAGCTCCGGTGGCAAGACCACCCACCTGCAAGTGGCCGCCTCGATCTATGGCGGGCCGCGTGTGGTGCGTTCTTGGCGCTCGACAGACAACGCCCTGGAATCCATCGCTGCCGCCCACTCAGACGGGCTCCTGGTGCTGGATGAAATCGGCATGTGCGACCCGCGCATCATCGGCGAAACGGTGTACATGCTGGGCAATGGCACCGGTAAGGCTCGCGCCAATGATCGAGGACAAGCGGGCCGACAGGTACAGGAGTGGCGCTTACTGTTTCTCTCGACCGGCGAGAAGACGTTGGCGCAGCACATGGCCGAGGCCAACAAGGAGCTGAAAGCCGGTATGGAAGTGCGCATGTTGGCCGTGCCAGCCGATGCCAGCAAAGGCCTGGGCATGTTCGATGTGTTGAGTGGTTTCGATGACGCAGCGGCTCTCTCTGACGCACTCAAAGCTCGGGTAGCCAAATACTACGGCACGCCTCTCACCGCGTTCCTGGCGGCCCTGTGCGAGCCCGGCAAGATGCATGGATGGTCAACCATCCTTCGTCGGACTCTGGAAGGGTTCGTCGCCAAAGCTCTCCCCGCTTCGGCCAGCGGACAGGCACACCGAGCCGCTGCACGCTTTGGTCTAGCCGCAGCGGCCGGAGAGCTGGCTACCGCTCTCGGCGTCACCGGTTGGCCCGACGGCACCGCGACCACGGCGGCACGCGTCTGCCTGAGCGCATGGCTGAATGAGCGTGGCGGCGCCGGAAACCTTGAAGGTGATGCGATCTTGGCCCGCCTTCGCCAGATCATCGAGCGCTTTGGTGAAAGCCGCTTCACCCGCTGGGAAACCGCCGCCGCGAAGATCGATGAGCACGGGCCCCGCACTATTGACCGCTTGGGGTTCCGTAAAACCCTGGAGCACGGCATGGGGGACACCATGCACACCACCCATACCTACTACGTGCTGCCCGAGGCATGGCGCTCCGAGATATTCCGGGGCATGAACATCAACGCCGTGAACAAGGAGCTGCTGCACCGGGGTGTGCTGGAACCGGGTAGCGACGGCAAGGCATCGAGCTTGGTCCGGTTGCCCGGTCTAGGCCCGCAACGCTGCTACATCGTGAAGACGATACCGGGAACGGATGAGAGCGAGGCTCGGGCTGCCTGACGGCCTCCCTACTGATCGAGGTAGCGCCGGCTCATTCCCGGCCTCGCCAGCCGCTCAACCAACCCAAACGAATTGCACAGAGACAAGACAATGAATGAACTCAAAGAACTGACAGATCGCCGCGAACAATTAATCCTCGAAATGGAAAATGTCAAAACCGAAATGCTTCCGCTCAAGACTGCGCTGCAAAGCGCCGAGGTCGTTGACCAACGCAGGAAACAAGAAGTACAGCATCAGTATGAAGAGCGAAAAAGGAAGTTTGATTCTCTGGACTTTGAGATCTATAGGTTGAATCAAAAAATCCATCGTCGTGAAAAGCTCGCGAATTACGAAACCCTGATGGCGGGCTACGTTGATGCAATGGCGACTTGGAAAGCCGACGAGCAGGAACTCAACGAAAAGCGCCAGAGCCTTAGCACCCGGCTGAGTCAGATCCGCCAGCAAGCGACAGATGAAATGGCAAAGGCTCGACAGGCTGAGACAGAAGCGGCGACGGCCTATGCCCAAGCCGTAGCTTGGGGCGACGCAGAAGGTGAGAAGACTGCCAATGTCGACGCTCAAAAGGCCGCGAAAAACCTTACGACTGTAGCCGAGCAGAACCGTCGTCAGCAGCTGATTATCACGGCTCTGGAACAAGAGTTGACCACAGTCGACCAACACATCTCAGAAGCCCAACAAGAGCACACAAAAATCCAGAATGACTCGCTGTACCTCGCGACCTTGGTTCTCGAGGAGAGATGGAATGAGGCAGCTCAAGCGTTGCTTGATATCGGCGGAAAGCTTTGGGCGGCCCACCGCATGATTAACCGAGATCCTGTCGCCTTGCGAAAGTTGGACGTTCCAGAGCAAGGCGAGAACTTTGGCAGTTGGACCTCGCATGACCTTTCGGAGCGCGCGGGGCAGTACAGCGTGCAAGACGTGCTGGCCATGTAACGACCTGTCCACCTGAAACAGCCCACATGTGTGGGCTGTTTAAACAATGCACAAGGACCAGCAGTATGAACACCGCCATGCAGAACAACTCCAGTCGTGCCGAAACTCTGAAGGCAAGAAAAACCCATCTGAGCGCCCTGCTCAAGCTCATGGGCTCTCGCTGGGGGAAAAGCACAGCGATACAGAACCTCACCGCAAACGCGATCAAAGCAGAGCTGAGTCTCATCGATCAGCAATTGAAGCGCCGGAGTTAACGCACGTGGAAGCCTATCCGGCTTCCGCTGCCTGCTCTATAGGGAATTGGTTGAGCCGACAGGTTTAACTGTTCAGTCCCACCAACGCATTGATTAAAGGGCTGCTTTCGGCCGATTGTGTTGAAAAAGTCGGTCCTTCCAAACTGCTCGCATACTGACTGCTGAAGACGCCTTTTTTGCACGCAGCTATGCGAAATCTGAGCCCGGAATCCTCTGCTCAAAGTAAGGATTTCAATCTCAAGCGCGTACTTTTCTGCCGTGGAAACCGAAGCCGACTTTTTCAACAGAATCGGCCAAAGCAGACCTTCGACCGGCCGAGTATCGTCACGATGAGAACATCACCTGCTTACTTACGATCAAGCAGATCCAAAACCCTGGGCGTGCAATGTCGGCAACGCTGCCAGTAACAGATTCTTCGACTACCCTACTCACCTGAAAGGTAAGCCCAGATATCTGGGTACGGTACCTTCAGCACACAAACGAGCATGGATCCACACAAGTTACTTCATTAAATAGGACAGGTTACATAATGGACGACGAACGATTTGTGTTTGAAGCGCTAACCCGATTCAACTACTTCCCGAATCAAAAGCAGGGCGTCGGCGAGATTCCACCGATCTTCAATTCCAGACGATTCACACCCGAAGTGGTTCTTCGAATCATTCAGGAGCCAGACGCATGCGATGAACGTGCAAAGGACCCAGAGAGCAATAAGACAGGAAGGCCTTCAAAGGGCTTTGATTTTGTTGAATATGCTTCCACTAGGTACAACAACGTGCCCAGACTTCTAGGAATTCCCCATCCGCAGGCGTATGGGCGGCTTGCAAAATGTATCTCTGAAAACTGGGAGCACATGCGGGGAATCTGCGATAACGAAAGTAGCAAAATCAAACCATACTTTCATGTTGACAAGCGATTAGTAGTGATGAACTACGACAGCTTTCGAGAGAAAGTTCTGGAGAAAAGCCAGACATCATTCGGCAAGCGTTACTTGGTGAATACGGACGTTGCAAGCTGCTTTAACTCTGTTTATACGCACGCTATTGAATGGGCGGGGATGGGCGAAAAAGAAGCCAAAAGGCAGCTTGGGGTTAAAGACAACGTCAACAAGCACTGGTCTAAAGATTTGGATAAGTGGCAAAGGAATACACGACGCCTTGAAACTCAGGGCATTACAATCGGACCGGCGACGTCGACCGTCATCGTCGAACTCATACTAAGTGTAGTAGACGAGAGACTACGTGAAGAAGGATATGAATTTGCCCGATATGTTGATGACTATGTGTGCTATTGCAAAGATTCATCGGAGGCCGAACGCTTTTTGCAAAAACTTGCCAGCGAATTGAAAAAGTTCAAATTCTCATTAAATTTATCGAAAACCAAAGTCGAACCATTGCCCGCTGCAATACAAACCGACTGGGTAGCAAAACTTCATGCCGCACTCCCTCAAAAAGTTGGCGAAGGCAAGAAGTACGAAACGGATGACACTATACACTTTTTAGAGTATGCGATCTCATTAAACAATCAAACACCGGATGGCAGTGTATTAAAATACGCCATGCAGCAACTAATCCACTTGCTTGATAATGATTGGATCAGAGTCATCACTGACTATGTGACAAACTTGAGCTGGCATTACCCACTATTACTGCCCTACTTGGGGATAATCTTCGAAAAACATGAAATTCAACACTCTGACTACGAAGAAAGGCTAAACCAAATCATAATCGAGAACTCCAAAAATGGGCGATCGGATGGAATGTGCTGGCCTTTACACTTCATCAGTAAACATGGGCTGGCCCTTAATACGTTAGCTGAAGCGGCAGTTATCCATTCTCAAGACTGCCTGTCAATGTGTATATTGATGCAAATAACAGGCTGGACAGAGAACCTACAACGAGCATTCGAAACCCTAAGCGAACTTGATGTTTATCAAAAAGATCGGCAGTGGGTGTTTCTCTATCAAGCTTTTATCAAGGGGTACATACCCAACCCCTACAAATCGCCCGTATTCGAAATCATGAGAGAAATGGACGTTGACTTCATGCCACCAGAAGGAAATGAAAGCCTAGCCGAATCGTATTGCACCCATCTGGAATTTGCAGATGCGTTTGAGCCAGAGCATGGGCCATATACATTCGAAGAATTCCTACAACGAAGTCATGCTTGAAATTACAGAATTTTTTTAAGCCATAACAGATTGATATTGGCAGCTACAGGCATGGCTGATCGTCTTCTTTTAGCCGATTTCTGCTCGTGGTGAGAGGCAGAAACCGGCCAAAAGCAGCCATTTAGCGTCTACAAACTAACGTGCAATTCAAGGTCGCGCCTGAACTACTGTCTTCATAAAGAACAACTTAGCCGATAAAGCTGAGAAGCTGAACCAAAGCTGTCATGGAGCACCTGTACAGTGCGGGGGATAGGCCGTACTGCTGGGTCAGTTCGGAGAACTAAAGACTATGAGTCCAGAGTGTTATTGAAATATCCGAGGTACATTGGCTGTTCAAAACCACCGAACTTTGGAAGCCATTCTTCATCCGTCGCCGGGTCGATCTCGAAGCGGTAGCTGGTAGTCGAGAAGATAACCTGAGCGTTATTTTCTAAAGCCACTACTTTGAGCTCTTTGATGTACGCATCCAGATCCTCTGAGTGAATCTCCTGCTGCCGAGGGGTATCGAATATCAATGTTCGGAAGGGAGAGATTGGATTGCCGGTGCAAATTTCAAATAGCGCAGCGTGGAATGCGAGCACCGTACGAGCCTTAGAGCTTCCTTTGATGATCCCAAGCTTCTCAGAGCCAAGAATTGGCTTCAGATCACTGTCGATCTGGATCTCTCTGGAGATGTTCTTGGAGTTTAGGATGTCGAGCCAGCGGGCCATTTTCTCGGCTAACGCGAGCTTGAATCGCATTACATCCGGAGATTGCTCTCTGGTTTTTCCGAGAGACTCTAGCTCGTTTTGAACCGCCTCTCGCCGATTCAGCAGTTCGAGGTGCTTACCTTCTTGGCTCTTGTATTTCTGTTGTTGACCTTTTTCGAGCTCTAACTCGAAGAGTTCGGAGGCAATTTTACTGATCGCCTCAATGAACATCTCAATCCCTGCTTCGCGCTCTGCAATCCCTCTCTTTGCGGAAAGATCAGCGATTTGTCCTTCTAGCCAAGTCATCTTGGTCTGCAGAGCTTCAGCCTGCTGTATATTTGCGGAGGTCACGGCTTCCAGATCTTTCATCTGATCTTTGAGATAAAGCAGGCTTTTGCCATACGAGTCAGAGCTGACGAGAAACATTCCGCACGAGGGGGTTGTGCATATTTCGCTAAAAGAAATGAATGCACGGCGAGCTTCTTCATTCAAATCCAGGGTCTCGATTTCGCTTTCGATCTCATCTCGTATTTGAGACGAACTGCGAATCCTCGACTCTAGGGTTATATGCTGTGAGGCTATCTCTCGGTGCTGGCGACGAAGATCGGTAATCAAGAAGTCGAAGCTGTTTAATGTCTCGCTTTTAATGTCCTTGGTCGTCTTCAACTCATCAAGACGAGCTTTGAGTGAGTTAATACCACGCTCAATATCCGCTTCAAGTCGCGGAGCGGCTGGGAGGTCTTGTCGCAGCCTCTCCATGAGCTTACGGCTATCTGTGATAGTCTTATCCAAGTAGTCGAGCTCTTTTTTCAGATTAATCGTCTTTTTGGCCGCGTCGAATGAGCTTCTGGCAGGGAGGCCCACGGCTAGGCGAATCATTTCGGAATACTGAGCTTTGATAAAGCTATGTCGCGGCGGAACGTAATAGTCAGAATAACCGGTGTCCTGGTCTAGATAAAATAGTGGCAGTATCGCCGAGAAATACGGAATTGTAGCGGTGTCACTATTGGTAGTCAGACGCTCAGATCTTAGGTTCAAGAGGCCTAGCATGAACCTGGAAAAGTCTTCATCATTATAGAAGCGATTGATAGTTCTGCCGTCGCTGCTAACGGTGATGTCGTATTTCTCTCCTACCATCCGCTCAAAGGAAAGTAAGTTAGTGTTTATATTTACTCGCAGGACGACCTTTCCAGTATTCCGAATGATGTCATCACGAAACTGGACGTCTAGTCCGAGACAAAACATGATGGATTGGATTAGCGGTGTTTTCCCACTTCCATTAAGGGCAAATAGCTGAGTAACAGATTTACCAAACCTCAGCTCCTGAGAGCCCCATCCACCAGCATGGCTTGCAAAGAACTGTAGGGATTCAAATTTCATCTAGTTTGGCCTCGATGTCTCGTTCTTTGCAGATATTTCTATATGATCTTTTGATGGTTAGGAGCGCCACGCAAAGGTGGCTTTCCTCGCTCATAACTTTGTCTATGAATTTCTTGCCAGGCTCTGCGGCATCGATCCAAGAGTTGTGTTTGTTAACAACAACCATACCAGCGTCTTCCAAGAATGTCAGCGCCTTAATTGTTCTTACTCTTAAGTTCGCAGACCAACCTAGCTCTTGAGTTGAACCCTTGAAACTGGCAATGCTCTGTTCAAAACACTGCCCAACCAACATACCAATGTCGTTACGTTTAGGCTTTGCTTGGCTACGCGCGAGTAAAATTATGGTCAATGCGATTAACGGGATATGAAATAAAGTTTCATTACCCAAAACGTCAGACCTGTTTCTTGGCGAGTACGAGAAATTAAGACTTTGGGACTCAGTGCTTGCTGCAGCCACAGCTTCACGAAAATTCATGAAGACTCTCCTTTCACGATTTCGGACAGTACGGCTCCAAAAACTAATTCTTCAGTTAGGTCATTGCGGCCTAATAGCGTGCGAAGATTAGTTGTTAGCTTGACGACCGCGCCTGTAATTGTCTTCATGTCTATTTTTCCGACAGCCAGGTTGTCTGTCAGGGTTGTTATTTCACCCATCAGCTCAAGTAGTTTTAGCTCTTGGATTGTGTGCCTGTTAACTCGATACCAGGTTTCCCACTGCGATTTGAAGTTTGCAAATGAGTTAAGCGTTTCTTCCTTATAGTTGTTTCGCTTTAATACGCGCTGAAGAATCGAAACACTTTTAATAGCATTTGGGTCGCCGCCGTTTCTGAGGAGATAGTAGGCCGGGCGAGAAATGGCAAGGATGTCGAGCATGTCATCTAGGGTCACACTCGCTTTATCATTAAGCATATCCTCGGTCATGCTGTCCTTTATTTCTTCTGATGATTTGCTTTCTATTAGTGAAAGAAGCTGAATGATCAGAAGCCGAATCTCCTTCGGAGTTAAATTGATTTCACTGTATTTGTAAATTTGACTATGTGCGCTTGATACGAAGTTGTCGTCGTCTTCGTTCAGGATTTGCTGGCGAGGCACTAGCTTTAGGTGGGACAGGAAGTCGAGAACTTCTTTGTCGGTCTTTACTGCCAGACTTGGTACAAGCTTTTTAGTTTCAGTTATGAGCGTTGCCGTGTGCTTGGATACAACATTGCCGGATTGTGCATCGTTGACCAACCCTTCGACATCATCGTCGAAGTTGATGTTCGTTAAGATGACGAGAGAGTGGCAGGTGTCACCGAAGTTATCTACGTGCAACAACATCTTGCCGGCAAAGCTGTTGGGTAAATCATGGCCGTCTTTTTTGGTTTTCTTGATACCAAATATCTCTAGGATATTGTAAAGATGGTTCTGCTTTGTCTTTGTTTTGACCTGTACGAAGCGGTAGTAAATCTCCCCGTCATCCACAAACTTTACCACGTAATCTTCGTGGTAGTCGCAAAAGACTCGCTCAATGGCGCGGTCTTCGAGGAGTGCTAAGCATTCTAGGCTTGCGGCTTTGAATTGGGCCTTAAATCGGTGAATGGTATCTCTACCGTTCAACTCGCGAGCCTTAACTTCATGAAGTTTCATATATAGCGCTCAGCGTTCTTTGTCGGATTGGAGCCGGCTATTCTGAACGGTTGAGAACCGCTGCAGTTGCGTGCCCCCCCCAAACGATTCGGCGGCACACATGGCATTTAGTGAGGTGAGGGGCGTGTACGGATGTGACCGCGATAGCAACAAGCTGCCGGGCTTGAGAAGCGCGATGTCGAGAGCGCAGATATTCACTATTAGCTTCCATTGCTAAGGCCGTTGGGGCTGATGTGCTTTCAGTGAGTGCATCATATGCGGCTGATTGCCATCAGTAAACGATGCTGGGCGATCTGGTTGCCGCACAATCTCCTCACTGTGTGTGATAGATGATTATGTTGGCACTGTCCGGTGCCTTGTACTTGGCAAGACACCGCAGCCCCCTGATCGTACCGATGTGCTGTTCGCCGTTGATCGTATTTAAGACGAATAGGTGTTTTGTCAGACGTCCGTTTCTGCGCCGCCCTGAGAGGCTGCTTCTGGTCGTTTTCTGTCTTTCTTGAATGACCGTTTTTGGCCGGTAGCGGCCTGTCACACCAGCGGGCTAATCGCTGATAGCTTGCTGACGCCTAGCAAAGGGCTCGTGCCTAATTGCCAATCGTTGCTGATGGCCAGGCGAAAGTTCGACAAGAGCTCCTTTCCTGTCTTATGGGTTTACCAGACCTCTAAGCGTTACACCAATTGGCTTAGTAACACGCCTAAAAAGCTAATGCTTAAACATAGTGTTACGCCGATAAAATCCAATAAATACAGTAAGTTATCGACAACCGTTACACCAGTAACGCTCGTAACACTGCTTTTCACAAGGATGCGTATTCCCCCGCTCCCCGGAAGCACCAATGCCACCAGCGAACGTCAGGAGCAGTTCCAAAATTTACCGGGGACCCTGAGGTTTCTTTAAGACACGGGTCGGAAACCCGCGTGATCGTGTTAGCGAAAAAGTGCACAGCTTAGTGAACATGTGAACCTGGTGAACTGGCGGTTCACATGTGCATTTGCCCTATCGCTTGGTGGTTCGCCGGGGACCCTGGGCATTTCGGATGGGTACGGGGCAAAAAACCCGCAGCATCTTGTTAGCGACTGAGTTTTCTACGTCGGTTGACAGGTTGACGTGGTTTACAGTGTCCCCAAGGTTGACCGGGTTCAACCGTTCGCTATCAACAACACAATGGTTCACCTTTACCGTTGCGGTAACGATCCCCTTTTTTCATGAGGATCCTTTCAATTTCAACGTTGAAATTTCAGTAAGCTGCAATCTCTGTCGCTACCAAGATCCCGCGGGTTTCCGACCCCGTACCTTGGGAAAACAGCAGGGTCCCCGGCGCTATCTCTTCCTGCCGGTCACTTTGCTGGCGTCTGCAGCAACGGGCCGCTTGATGGCCCACCGGTTCATTCCAGCAAGCAAACCAACGCAAGATTGAGAATAACGAATACACTCTCCCATTCATCATCCGCCCGCCTGAGGCGTCGATAAGGCCAGCTATGAGCGCTGATTGGGAAGCTGTAAGACGAATCGACGGTGAAATCTTGATCGTTGAGGATGACTCGACTCTGCGAGGGCTTACCCGGCAGATCGTAGAGGAAATTGGTGCAAAAACAGTAGTGTTTGAAACCGCCGATCAAGCGTTGGTGTATCTGCTGCAATCCAAGCGGCCCTGTTGCCTGGTGATCGTTGACTATGGTTTGCCAGGCCAGATTAACGGAATGGAATTTATACGAATGGTCCGAGGAAAATGGCCTTCTGTGAAATCAATTCTCATGTCCGGCTATGAGCTGATGCCTGAAACAGTCCCCTCTCCGACTCTCTATCTACAGAAGCCTTGGTCTGCGGACAATCTACTCATTTCAATAGCTGAGCTACTCCAACCTGACCATCCAATACGGAAGCTGTGAATGCGCCATTAACATTTAGGGCGCGCGGCAGCAGAAGGAGTCAATGTCTGAAGGGCACTTCCAATACCACAGCGCAGCAGGGCGTGTATGCCCACGTGTATGCCCATTTCTAAGCTATTAAAATACTGCCTTAAAAACAGTGACGTACAGATCCAGTTCAAATGACTGTGTACCACCAAGTCCTGTTCAAAGATGTTCCTGAATGTCTTTGAACAACAAGAAGCCCGCCTAGTGCGGGCTTTCTTGTTTCTGGGTGTATCTCCCGGAATGCCCCCGCAAGATTCAGCTATTCCCACGGGGCGTAGTGATTTATGTGGCTTCCTGGAAATCCATCTCCGGTGGCTGGCGACGAAAACCTCCCGTCAGCACCGCCAGATACACCACGCCAATCGCCAGCCAGCTCAGGCCAAGGTAGATCGCCAAGTGATCGAGGCTGACCATCAGCCATACATCAGCCGCCAGACCAACGAACGGGAACAGCAGGAACAACACGAATTCACGCAGCCCTTTCTTCTGCGCGCCGATCCAGTAGTGAAAAATCACCGACAGGTTCACCAGGCTGAATGCCAGGAACGCGCCGAAGTTGATGAACGAGGTTGAGGTGGTGACGTCCAGTTTCAGCGCCAGCAACGCGACCACAGCGCACAAGAGAATGCTGTTGACCGGCGTACCGAAGCGTTCATGCAAGGCGCCAAAGAACGATTTCGGCAGTACGCCATCTCGGCCCATGGCGAACAACAGCCGGGAGCCGCTGGCCTGGGCCGACAGCCCCGACGCGAATTGGCCAACGATCAGGCCGATCAGGAAGATCGATACGAACAGGTCGCCACCGATATTGCGGGCAATTTCATAGGCCGCCGCGTCGACACTGTCGAACTGGGACGACGGATGGGCGATCTGCACGAAGTACGACACGCTGACGAAGATCAATCCGCCGACCAGGGTAATCAGCATGATCGCTCGTGGAATGGTACGGCGCGGGTCGCGGGTTTCTTCGGTCAGGGTACTGACCGCGTCGAACCCCAGGAATGAATAACAGGCGATGGCTGCGCCGCTCATGATCAATGGCATCTGCATGTCACCGTTAAAAAAGGGCTCGACCGACCATAACGGTGTGCTCGCATCCCCGCCGACATAATGAACGCACAACGCAACGAAGGCGATCAGCACCAGGAATTGCACCAGCATCAACAGCGCGTTGATGCCGTTGGCCAGTTTCAGACCGACGATGTTGATCGCACTTGTGATGCCAATGAAGACCAGCACCCAGAGCCACTGCGGCACGGTCGGGAATGCGGAATGAAGGTAGGCCGCGCCGATCAGCCAGATGGCCATGGGCAAGAAAAGGTAATCGAGCAATACCGCCCAACCGGCGATGAAACCGAGTTTCGGGCTGATCGCCTTGCGGACATAACTGTAGGCCGAACCGGCGACAGGGAACGCCGCGGCCATTCGGCCGTAGCTCATCGCGGTGAAGAACATCGCCACCAGTGCTGCCAGGTAAGCGGCGGGGACCATGCCGGAGGTGGATTGAGCGAGAATACCGAAAGTGCCAAGGACAATGATCGGTGTCATATAGGCGATGCCGAACAGCACCACCGACCCCAATGACAGGGTGCGTTGCAAATGAGCCATGAGTGACTACTCCGAATTATTAGATTTATGGCAGAGCCGAGTTCGGCGCAATTTCGGGTGTTAGGTTCTTGTTCTGTTTTTTTTCAACGCAAACGTGTTGCTTGTCAGGGCCTCTTCGCGGGCAAGCCCTGACGACACAGATTCAGGATCAACGCGAAGGAATCAACAGCTCTCGCAATCCATAGGGATGCTCGACAATCTCTCCCGGCATCTTCAGCCGCTGATCATCGAGGTAGCGATAATCACGCCGCGCCGCCGTCAGTTGGTTCAGGTCCAATTCCACCGCAAACTGCCCTTCTTCGCGCCCGGCCTCGAACAACAGCGTGCCCAGCGGGTCCACCAACGCACTGCCGCCTGCGAACACCAACCCGCCATCCCCTTCTTCCACCCGATTGACCATCAGCGCATACGCTTGGTTTTCCTGGGCTCGAGCCATGATCGCGGTGCGGTGAGTCGGCCCGTAGGGGTCCATGTTGCCGTTGGTGACGATCAGCAGTTCGGCCCCCAGTTGCGCCAGGGCTCGGGCGGTTTCCGGGAACTCGATGTCGTAGCAGATCAGCAGACCAACGCGCACACCGTTCCACTCACACGTGGCGTAACGATCGCCGGCCTCGAACACACCGCGGTCCGACGCCCAGAGGTGGGTCTTGCGATACTTCAGCGCGATGCCCTGCGGGGTGATCAGCAGCGTGGTGTTGTAGAAGCGACCACGGTCGTTTTCGGCCACGCCTATGACCACGGCAATGTTGTGCTCCCGGGCCGCAGCAAGCACCGCGCTGACAGTCGGGCCATCCAATGGCTCAGCGGTTTCTGCCACTGTCTCAAGCGATGGGAAGCCCATCAGGTGCGTTTCGGGAAATACGATCAACTGCGTATCGGCCGCACAGGCGGCAATCGCCTGAAGGGCGTGTTCGAGGTTATAGGCCGTGTCGTTATCACGGCCCGCCAACTGGGCGAGTTCGACTTTCATGGGTATTCCTTGTTCTAACCAGGCGGGCTGAAAGATTGCCCGGTCGGTGTCTGTGAGCCAGTATGCGCAGCAGACCCACGGCGGGAAATCACGCCGCTGGGGTAACCCGATAGGGGTAGAGGCATGACACTTTCGTTAGACGACATCGCGTGGCACCGCTCGGTCGGGCAACTGATCGACGCCTTGGACAAGCCTAATTTCTGGACGCAGCTGGTCCGTTTGCTCGATCAATACGTACCTTTCGACAGTTGGGTAGCACTGCTTTTCAGCGCCGACCAGCGCCCGCAGGTATTCGCAGAGTGCCCGGGTGCGGACGGCAGTCCGGATCAATTGTTCCAGGATTATCTGCGCGGCCTGTATCTGCTCGATCCGTTCTACATCGCCTGTCGCGAGCAGTCGCGCACCGGGCTGTATCGCCTGTCGGAAGTCGCACCGGAACATTTCGAGTTGACCGAGTACTACCAGCGTTACTTCCGCCTGAATGTGGTGTCCGATGAGGTCCAATTCAATTGCCAGCTCGAAGGCGACCGCACGCTTTGCCTGTCGCTGGGCAGCAAGCAGCGGTTCAGTGGCGAGCAGACTGCCTTGCTGTCACTCATCCAGCCCTGGGTGCTCGGCCTGTTGCGCCAGCGCCTGCCTTACGAAATCAACGAAGTGGTGGCCCTTGCACCAGCACCGCCGCAAGCCGATTGGCGCGTGCAGCTGGAAGCGTCAGTCCAGCAGCTCAAAGGCGCGCAATTGACCGCACGGGAGCTGGATGTCGGGCGCTTGATGCTCAGCGGTTGCTCCAGCAAGGAAATCGCTCGCAAGCTGGAAATTTCCGCCGAAACCGTAAAAGTCCATAAAAAACATATGTACAGCAAACTGGGGATCAAGTCCCAGTCCGAGCTGTTTTCTATTTTTCTCCAGGCGCAGAACGCCTGACGTCTTGTGGGGGCGAAGCCGAATCGCCGCCCCCCGTCGATTTGCGCCCCACGCCTCGTATCGCTACAGTCGATCTCAATATCCTTGGCCCATGGACGGAGCGACACGTGCTTTCAGATCTCAAATCGAATCTTCATCGCCTGTCAGCCGTTTCGCTGCTGGCTGTCGCCTTGGCACTTGTCGCCTGCAAGGCTCCGCCCTCCTCCACGTCCGCTTCTGCCTTGCCCACGGCTCCGGAAATCGCTTCCGGCTACCGCACCGATCTACAGACACGTCATGCCGACAAACACATGGCCGCCGCGGCAAACCCGCTTGCCGCGCAAGCCGGCCGGGAAATGCTCCGGCGCGGCGGGTCGGCCATCGACGCGGCAATTGCCATGCAGGCAGTGCTGACGTTGGTGGAGCCGCAGTCTTCCGGCATCGGCGGAGGTGCGTTCATTGTGCTATGGGACGGCAAGGCGGTGCGTACCTACGACGGCCGCGAAACGGCGCCGGCCGGTGCTACCGAAAAACTCTTCATCCAGGCCGACGGCAAACCGATGCCGTTTACCGCCGCGCAGATCGGCGGCCGCTCCGTGGGTACACCGGGCGTGTTGCGTGCCCTGGAGCTGGCCCATCGCAAACATGGCCGCCTGAAGTGGGCGACACTGTTCGAGCCGGCGATTGTATTGGCGGAACAGGGGTTCAGGATTTCGCCTCGACTTCACTCGATGATTGCCACCGATGCCTCTTTACCCGGCTCCCCCGACATGGCCGCCTATTTCCTGAATGCCGACGGCAGCCCCAAGGCAGTGGGCACCCTGCTTAAAAATCCGGCACTGGCGGGCGTCCTCAAGCGTATTGCCAACGAAGGCCCCAATGCTTTGTACGAAGGGCCCGTTGCTGAAGAAATTGTCGCCAAGGTCCAAAGCCACGCCAATCCGGGCAGTCTGTCGTTGAGCGACCTCAAAGGTTACGCCGCCCGCGAGCGCGCGCCGTTGTGCACCGACTACAAACGCTGGCAAGTCTGTGGCATGGCGCCGCCCTCCTCCGGCGGGATTGCCGTGGCGCAGATCCTCGGAACATTGGAGAACCTGGAACAGCGCGACGGCCCAACCGCCCTCGCGGCATTGAAACCGATCAAATCCACGAACCCCGCTGGTATCGAGCCTTTGCCCGAAGCCGTGCACATGATTTCCGAGGCTGAGCGCCTGGCCTACGCTGACCGCGCCCTCTACGTTGCCGATCAGGATTTTGTCCCCGTGCCGGTCAAAGGTCTGGTCGACCCCACGTATCTGGCGAGCCGCGCAAGCCTCATCGGCCCTCGCAGCATGGGCGTTGCCAAGCCGGGAACACCACCGGGCATCCAGATGGCCTTCGCGCCGGATCGCTCGCCCCTGCGAATTTCCACCTCGCAAGTAGTGGCCGTGGATGACCAGGGCGGCGCCGTGTCGATGACGACCACGGTGGAGTCAGCGTTTGGTTCGCACTTGATGGTGCAGGGATTCATGCTCAACAACCAGATGACTGACTTTTCCTTCATTCCCGAAGAGAACGGGCGCAAAGTCGCCAACCGCGTCGAGCCCGGCAAACGCCCGCGATCATCCATGGCTCCGACCCTGATCTTTGATCGCCAGAGCGGCGAATGGCTGGCCGCGGTTGGTTCCCCAGGTGGATCGCAGATCATTGAATACGTCGCCAAGTCCGTCATCGGCCTGCTGGATTGGGACCTGGACCCGCAAGCCGCCATCAATCTTCCCAACTTCGGCAGCCGCAATGGCCCCACCGAACTGGAACAAGGGCAATTCAGCCCGGCGTTGGTCCAGGCGTTGAAAGACAAAGGCCACACAGTGGGCGAAATCGACATGACCAGCGGCACCCAGGCGATCATCCGGGTGCGTGATGGCCAAGGGAAATCCTCGCTGGCTGGCGGGGCAGATCCAAGGCGCGAAGGTCAAGCGCTGGGCGACTGATCGGATTCGCTTCGCGGCTGGTAAACCAGCAGGTCGGCCGGCTGACAGTGCAGATAGTCACAGATGGCTTCCAGGGTCGCCAAACGTATGCCCTTGACCTTTCCCTGCTTCAACAGGGAAAGGTTGGCCTCGGTGATGCCAATGGCGGCGGCAAGATCCTTGGACTTGACCTTGCGCATCGCCAGCATCACATCAAGTTGAATCACGATAGGCATGGGTATCTCAAACGAAAGTTCGGTTTTCTGAATCGACTTCAGCGGCTTGGGACAGTATCCGGGCAATGATCGCAATGCACGCCGCCAGAAACAAAGCGACGAAGGACGGCGCGGTGATGCTCAAGCTCAGCAATCGCTGGCCAACGGGCGCATTGATCGTGAGCAGCAGGCTCAACAAAGGTTCGCACAGGAAATCCAGCAGCACCCACAATGCCACCGCGCGGCCGGCCTTGCCCAGTGCAATGGCGGCTTCGCCGGAGAAATACTGCCCCTGCGCATAGCGCTTGAAGAGCTGTCGCAGATTGACCAGCCCGACTGTCAGCGCCAGCAGAGGGATACTCGATAAGAAGATCGCGCCGAGGCTCTGCCAACCAGTCAACAAGGTCGCCTCCCCTGACAGGCTGGACAACTGACGCTGAGTCAACGCAAAGCCCAGGCCGTACTGCGACTCGATATCAGGAAACACCCAGACCAGGGCATTGATGACCATCATGGCCGCAATGAATATCAGCGTGATGGCAGCCATGCGTTGACTATAAACAGCTAGGCGATTCGAACCCATGTGAGGCTCCAACAGAACGAAAGGAGCCCAGAACATAGCCCTAAAATTATCGAAATACGATAATTAATTTGTAAAAAACAACAATAAATCGCCCTTATGTTGATAACTGATTGGCAAACTGGCTCACCGCGTCCACGACTTTCTTCGCGCCGTCCTGGATCTCGACGATTACCGTTCCCGCCTCGGCCGCCAAGGCCAGGCCCTGTTCAGCCTGGTGTTGGCCGTCGGTCATCAGCGCCACGGCATTGCGGGCCATGTCCTGGTTCTGGCGAACGACGCCGACGATCTCATCGGTTGCCTGGCTGGTACGCGACGCCAGTTGCCGGACCTCATCGGCCACCACCGCAAAACCGCGCCCTTGTTCACCGGCCCGGGCAGCCTCGATTGCGGCGTTGAGCGCCAGCAGGTTGGTCTGTTCGGCGATGCCGCTGATGGTCTTGACGATGGTTCCGATGACCAGCGACTGTTCGTTCAGTGCCTCGATACCCTGGCCAGCGGTCTGCATATGCCGGGCCAGGTCGCGCATCACGTCCACGGCCTGGGTCACGACGGTGGTGCCGCGCTGGGCGCTGTTATCGGTTTGCAGGGAAGTGCTGTAGGCGATGTTGGCGGCCGCGGCAACGGCTTTTTCCTGCTTGACCTGGTCGGTGATGTTGGTGGCGAACTTGACGATCTTGTACAGGCGATCGTTGGCATCGACCACCGGATTATAGGAAGCTTCCAGCCACACCTCGCGACCGCTGCTGTCGATACGCTTGAAGCGCCCGGCAACGAACTCGCCGCTGTTCAAACGCTTCCAGAACTGCTGATAGGTCGCGCTGTTGTATTGCTCAGGCTCGCAAAACGTACGGTGATGCTTGCCCTTGATCTGCGCGAGGCTGTAACCCATCGCATTGAGGAAACGGTCATTGGCCGTCAATACATGGCCACCCAGGTCGAACTCGATTACCGCCGTCGAATGCACCAGGGCACTTATCAGGTTCTCATGCTCGCGGGAGTTTTCGATGGTGCGAGTGAGGTCGTTGGAGTACATCGAAAAAGAACGAATTCGCCCCTCGGCATTGCGTATGGGCTGGAGGATCGAGCGCAGCCAGGCCTCTTTGCCGTCGCCCCGCATCAGGCGCACGGCGCCGGAAAAATGCTCGCCACGGGTCAGCGCGGTCTTGAAGCGCGCCTGGAATTCATTGGACTTCAGGTAAGCCGGTACCAGTTCCTCGACAGAACGGCCAATCAGGTCTTGGCTCTTGTAACGCATGTCATCGAGAAAGTTCTGGTTGACCGACTGTATCCTCCCCTCAGCATCGAGGGTCAAACCGAGCATTTCGCGATCAAGGCTCTCTTTTATCTGCATGAGACTGGAGAGTTCTTGGCGAAGAGCGAGCAGCTCCTGCTTCAAGCGATTGTTGAACATGGCAAGCTCCGGCAGGCAGGAGAATTACTGCTGTTCCTTGCCATCGGCCCAAGGATTTTTTTCTGAAGAGCGCCGGTGTTCGGTCTGAAAAAAATCACGTCGTACTCCGAACGCCGGTCCGTCTCCCACGGTCATTGGAATGTTCCAATATTGGCGCCCGACCGCCGATGCTTCGTCGCTCCAGATACCGATAATCATAAAAACCCGAGGTAATTGCCGTGACCACTGACATTGAAGACAGCCGTTCCGCCCGCTTCGCGCTGCGCTGTTCCAGTTTTGCCGAGCGCTGGTTCCCCGACTCCTGGGTCTTTGCCGCGCTGGCGGTGCTGGTGGTCACGCTGGCGACGCAGCTCATTGGCGCCACGCCCACTGCCGCAGCCATGGCTTTCGGCGATGGGTTCTGGAGCCTGATTCCCTTCACCATGCAAATGGCGTTCGTGGTGATTGGCGGTTATGTAGTGGCCAGCTCGCCTCCAGCCGTCAAGCTGATCGACCGCCTGGCGCGCATTCCCAGCAATGGCCGCTCCGCGGTGGCGTGGGTGGCCGTGATCTCCATGGTCGCATCGCTGCTCAACTGGGGGCTGTCGCTGGTGTTCGGCGGCCTGCTGGTGCGTGCCCTCGCCCGGCGCGCCGACTTGAAGATGGATTATCGCGCCGCTGGCGCTGCCGCTTACCTGGGCCTGGGCGCGGTGTGGGCGCTGGGGTTGTCTTCTTCGGCCGCGCAATTGCAAGCCAACCCGGCCAGCCTGCCGCCATCGATCCTGTCGATTACCGGCGTCATCCCTTTTACCCAGACGATTTTCCTCTGGCAGTCCGGTGTGATGCTGCTGGCGCTGATCGTGATCTCGGTGATCATCGCGTATGCCACCGCGCCGGGCCCCAACAGCGCCCGTGACGCCGCCGCCTGCGGGATCGACCCCAGTTTCAGCATGCCGGCGCTGCAACCGCGCACCCGCCCCGGGGAATGGCTGGAACACAGCCCGCTGTTGACCATTGCATTGGTGCTGCTCGCCGCTGGTTGGCTGTTCCATGAGTTTTCGACCAAGCCGGCCATCAGCGCCATTTCCGGGCTCAACACCTATAACTTTCTGTTCATCATGTTGGGCGCCTTGCTCCACTGGCGGCCACGCAGTTTTCTCGATGCCGTGGCCCGCGCCGTGCCAACCACCACCGGCGTGCTGATCCAGTTCCCGTTGTACGGATCGATTGCCGCACTGTTGACCACCGTCAAGGGCAGCGATGCGCAGACGCTGGCACACCATATCTCGACCTTTTTCGTACAGATCGCTTCCCATGACACCTACGCCCTGTTGATGGGCGTCTACTCGGCGGTGCTGGGCTTTTTCATTCCTTCCGGCGGCGGTAAGTGGATCATCGAAGCGCCCTATGTCATGCAGGTGGCCAACGACCTGAACTACCACTTGGGCTGGGCCGTGCAGATCTATAACGCCGCCGAAGCACTGCCGAACCTGATCAACCCGTTCTACATGCTGCCGTTGCTGGGCGTTCTGGGGTTGAAAGCGCGGGACTTGATCGGATTCTCTTTCGTGCAGTTGCTGGTTCACACGCCGCTGGTATTGGTGCTGCTGTGGGCCCTGGGGACCACGCTGACCTATTTGCCGCCAGTAATGCCATAAAGCCATAAAAAAGGGCCGATTTTCCATCGGCCCACTTCTTCTTCGGCTCCGTCTGTTTCAGTATGGATACACCCTGTTTCCAAGGGCCCACGCTGAAAAGGATCTGAGCATGTTCAAACTCGCCGTACTTCCTCTCGCCGCCTTGGCCTTGAGCGCCACCGCCCAAGCCGCCGACATCGGTGTCAACCTTGGCAGCACCGAACGCGTCACCCGCCTCTTCGCTTACCCCAACAACTGCAATGTCATCTGTTTTCGCAACTGGACACTCGAGCAGACCGTCGAGCATTATTTGACGCAAAGCGTCCAGCGCGACGGCTACGACGCGGCCAAAGTCGAGGTCAAAAGCGACAACGGCACCGTCTACGCCAACATCAGCGGCGTGCCGAAGAGTTATGGCCAACCGTTGGCCGCCTTGCTCAACGCCGGCGACCTCGCCTATAACGGCGCCACGAAACTCAACACCGATAAAAAATGGGCCTACAACTGGTACCTGTTCCTGCCCCTGGGCATGGCGCTGGAGAACCGCAAGAGCGTCGAGCTGCTGCACTTCCCGCCGGATTATTCGCTGACCCAGGCCCAGGATTACCTGGAGTCGGCCACCACCGACCGCTGGGCCACGCTGCTGACCGCCAACGGCATCGCCGCCGGGGACACGCCTGCTTACCAGACCATCATCGACATCGCGCCCATTGCGGCGCCGTCCAATGCGGGCAGTACACTCGCCGGCCTGTATAGCTATTTCAACGATTACCAGACCACCATGGTCAAGGAAGTCACTCGGAACGCCAGCGGGGCGTCGCTGCCGATGGTGGCTTTCGGAGCGCCCGTCCGGGACTGGATCAAGACCCAATACGGCCAGACCGTGGCGGTACTCGGCCTGGCGACCATCGAGCCTGCGCCGGGGGCCAAGGTTCCGGTGCTGGGCTCCAACCACCCCAGCTACATCTGGTACGCAGCCGATCCGGACAGTTATGACGGCGACCAGGCCAAGGCCGATGCCGCGGGCTTGAAAGTCATGGGCCAGGACCTGAGCGCTGCATGCTGGCAGGCCGGAATGGGCAGCAAGCCAGGTACCGACCCGAGCGCATTGCTGAGCCGATGCACCCAGACGTGGCAGGTCACGCAAAAAGAGCAGACTTGCGAGCTGTTCTATACCTCGGTTCGCAAGCTGAGCGAGGTGGACGCAGACAAGAAGTGCGAAACACCACCGGTCAAATCGCAACTGCAGCAGTTGAAAGTGCCCATGCCCTTACCGGCCGAAGCCGTATAAACCCTGACGAGCCTTTCCTGTGTAAGCCTGCGCTCACACGGGAAAGCGCTTATGGCACCTGTCAGAGTCGACAGTAGATACGCACTACGGCTTGGAGGAAGCTATTGGAGTTTTTAACCGCCGCCGGCTGGAGGCCAGCGCTGAAAAGTCGAGTGTCCAGCACCGACAAGGACGGTCATGATCGAATTCATCGACAATTGCGTCGATTCAAAGACCCGGGACTGCATCTATCCGGGAAAACAATTCAGCCCTCGCCAGGGCTATCCCTCGGTGCGCGATTTTGAAGTGCGCCAGACCAACGCCGGTCGCGGCAATGGGATCATCGCCCGCAAGCCATTCGCCCCCATGACGCGGATGTGCAGGGTATCGGGGTTGCTGATCAGCCGCCGACGCCTGCACACATTGCAGCTTCTGCCGGATGTCCACATGTACGACCCACACTTCGCCGGATTGCTGCTGCACTCCTGCAATCCCAATGTCTTCCTGGACATGAGCGAATTGTGGCTGTGGTCCCTGACGGATATCCGTGAAGGCGACCGCCTGGCGATGGACTACGCCAGTACTGAACGCAAGCTGTATCGGCAATTCGCCTGCCGGTGCGGTTCATCCAACTGCCACGGCTGGATCACTGGCTATGACGAATCGCCGAATGAGCGAGGAATGGAATTTTTGCGGCACTGGCGGCGCCGTTGTCATCGCGACTAGAGGTTGCCCTCAGGGCGCGTCGACCGGACGTAGTCGATACTGCGGCGGCAGTTGCTCGAAGCCGCTGATCGTGGTGTCCAGGCTTTTCCAGCGGCCGTCCTTGATGCCGTAGATGCAGCCATGAATCGACAACTTCTGCCCACGGTGCCAGGCGTTCTGCACGATGCTGGTGTGGCCCACGTTCGCCACTTGCTGGATCACGTTGAGCTCGCACAAACGGTCCACGCGTTCTTCTTCGGAGGGGAGCTTGGCCAAGGCATCGCGATGCTCGTAATACAGATCGCGAATCGAGCGCAGCCAGCCGTCGATCAGGCCCAGTTGGCGGTCCTGCATCGAAGCACGCACGCCGCCGCAGCCGTAGTGACCCGTCACCAGGATGTGCTTGACCTTAAGCACGTCGACTGCGTATTGGATGACCGAAAGGCAATTCAGGTCAGTGTGCAGTACGACGTTGGCGACATTGCGGTGCACGAACAGATCACCCGGCAACATGCCAACGATTTCGTTGGCCGGTACCCGCGCATCGGAGCAGCCGATCCACAGGTATTCAGGGGTCTGCTGACGAGCCAGCTTGGCGAAGAAGTCAGGATCCTCCTGCTTGATCGCATCGGCCCAGCGCGCGTTGTTATCAATCAGATCTTGTAATTCATTCATGCTGTCCAGCCTCGATAGAGAGTGCCCAACTGTGACAGACGACCGCCGGTCGAGGTCACGTCGGCGATGCATTGGAATTCCTGGCCCCACAATCGGTCGACTCTTAGTAAGGCCCACAGTATGAGGAATTGCCATGAATGATTCACGACGTCCCTACGATGCGGTGCAACCGGAACCCATCGACGACAACGAAGACCGCATGGGCTCGATGCGTGAGCTGGAATTCGATGACGATGAATACGACGCCAGGATCGGCGATGAATTGCCGGAGGAAGAACGCGAGCAACTGATGCCGGATGAACGCGTGCGTGAAGCGGGCATGACAGGGGCCTCAATGGAAGACCGCCAGCCGACCGATGATGACATGAGCCCCGAAACCTTGATCCACGAAGACGGTGCCCGGGATGCCCACGAGGCCGGCGAGGATGAACAGGCCGATTGGGACCTGAGCGTCGTTGGAGAAGACGATATAGGTGGAGGCGACGGGTTGGACGAAGCGGAAATGGCCGATATCGATCCGCTCGACGGCAAGCGCTGACCGGTAACGCCACCGCTCCCACAGTGGTTTTGTGCTCTCAGGTTTTGGGAACGCCATTGACCCTGTGGGAGCGGGCCTGCTCGCGATGACCGCAGACCAGTCGATTCAATCCACCAGCGTACACACCATGACCACCGCATCCTCGCGCCCACCCACGGCAGGGTAATAGTCGCGGCGCCGCCCAACCTCGTTGAAGCCATAGCGCTCATACAGTCGGAACGCCGTGCGATTGCTGTCGCGCACTTCCAGGAAGCACTCACGCGCCTCGGCCTTGTAGGCAATCGACATGAGGTGTTCCAACAGCCGCAGGCCCAAGCCCCGCCCTTGGTTTTCCGGTTTGACGGTGATGTTAAGCAGGTGCGCCTCATCCAGGATGATCTGCACCACCCCATGGCCGACTTGCTGCTGGCCTTCGAACATCAGCCAGATCTGGTATTTGCCCAGCCCATCAAGAAATATCCCGCGGGTCCACGGGTGGCTATAGGCCGCGTATTCAATCTTCAGCACAGCGTCGAGGTCCGCCTCGGTCATCGGGCGGAACGATACAGCGTCACTCATTCGATTCTTTCCAGCGCGCCATCAGCCGGCGCATGGCTTGCCAGACTTCAGCCTTGCGCTGTGGCGTTTCCATTAACGATTCAAGCCCCGGCAACGCCCAGGCAGAGCCCAGGCCTTCGACCTGCAATTCACGGTAGAACGCGTCGAAGTCCGCCTCGCCAGCGAATTTCACCGCGGGCAGGCCAACCAGCCACAAGCACACACACGGTTCGTCTTCGAGCCGCGCCGAGACGAATCCCTGGACGAAATCCCGAGCCGCCTCGGGCCCCTGATCCATCGTGCCCCGCGACAACAACGGCCAGCGCACCGGTTCGCCAATGATCTGTGGGCTGTCCGGCAGGCCAGCGGCGCGCAGCATGTCTTTGAGCAACAGGTAAGCGGGATCGCGGCTTTGGAATGGCTCGCCTGTGGGTAACTCCACCAGCAACAGGCAACGCCCGGCCCGCAGCAATTGCAGGGCGAAGCGCGGCGGCGGCACATGGGCGACCTTGATCGGGGCCGGCGCTACGTCGGCCTCTTCTACCGGTTTGGCATTCGTACGGGTCGAGGCCAGGCTCGGACGCGGGACTTCGATTTTCGGCCGTTCAGCGGCAGGCGCAACCGGTTCGGCGGCAGCCTTGGCTACGGGCGCTGCGTGAGGCGGCGCGATTTCCACCGGCTCAGGCGTTTGCAACAGCTCAGGCCGCGATGGCGCGGCAAAGGGCAATTCGGTACGCGGCAGCCAATTGACCACCTGCATGGCGGTCAGATAAGCGCGGCGACGGGACTCGATAAGCAAAGGTCGGCCACTTGGGGATAACTGAAAGTGGCAGCGATTCTACCGCCCTTCGGCGCGGACCGCTTCCCTGTCGGTGGATTAGTTGATCAATACGCGACGACAGTCCGTCTCGGGGGTGAATCGCAACCGGCCCGATGCAGTACAATCGCCGCTTTTAATTGCCAACCCGACGGCCATTGCGATGATCGAACCCAAGCGCGTCTTGCGCGCCCTCGCTGAACACTGGGCATTGCTGGAACCTTTGTGTGAGCATTTCGACCAGGGCACCCTGAGCCTCAACGAATTGCGTTCACAGCTGGCCGCCCAACAATTGGACAGCACGCCCCAGGACATCACCCATCTGCTGGACGTGTGGATCCGCCTGGACATCCTCGTACCGGTAGCGAAAAGCCCGAACCGCTTCGAGCTCAACGCCCAGATCCACGATTTCCTCGCCTACCTGCGCCGCGAACACCGCTTGGGCCTGTGCCTGGAAATCGAAGCCTACCTGCGCCACCTCGAACGTCTGGCCGGCTATATCCAGGACGCCTTCGATGTGCGCGACGGCAACGACCTCGCCCGCCAGTTGCGCCTACTGGACATGCGCGTGCGCGACGTTCTCAAGAAGCTCGCCAATGACGAACAGGCGCTGGTCGCCGTCGCCGAACGGGCCAAGACCAGCGACCGGCAGATCCCGCTGCGCCAGCGCTACGCCGAAGTGCTGGCGACCTGGGACGAATACGTCGAGCCGATGATCCAGTTGGTGAACGCCGACGGCGCGTTCGAGCAAGGTGTGCGCAAGGTCGAGAATGTATTGCTGCGCATGCTCACCGAACAGCAGCGCCTCGGTCACCTGGTGGACGACGACATGCTGCTGCGCACCCACGCGCGAATCCTGGAGATGCAGACCAGCGCCCAGCTGACCCTGCGCCATGCGCGTGAGCTGCTGCTGCCGCTGCGCGAAGAGGCCCGCCGCCACAACGCCGTGACTCGTGGCGCAGCCCTGGCCCTGGCCGCCATTCGCCGTAAAGGTCTCGATGCCGTGCCGCAAGCGGCGATGCCGCTGTTCACCCGACCGCAAAGCACCTTCCTGGGCAGCGCCAGCCAGGTCGAAGCCTACGTGTATGCACTGGCCCGCTTCGAACCAAAACCGGCGCGGTTCCCCAAGTCTCACAAGACCCACAAGGGCGGCGATGCGCCGCGTGCGCCACGCACCGTGCGCGAGATGGTCGAGCGTTGCGAAGACGCCCTGCCGATGCCGGACCTGATGACGTGGCTGCTGGAGCAGGAACCGGACGGCGCCACCGACGAATTGCTGTACTGGTTCTCGCGCCTGTCGCGGGAAAAACGCTTCAAGCGCGAGCGTCTGGAACGCCGCGACTACCATACTCACGAGCATCAGGTCAGCCTGCGCTCCTTCGCCCTGCTCTCGGCCGGCGACACCGCCGCCGAGGATTCTGCGAGCATCCCCCATGCATCTTGATCTATCCGAACTGTCCCAGCTGGCGCCGATCTTCCGCGAGCTGTTCAAGGGTTATCACGTCAGCCGCCGCGACCCGGAGCTGTACGCCCAATTATCGAACTTCCAGGATCAATACCGCACGCTGTTCAAGGCCCTGGGCTTCGAGCTGGTGTGCGATACCCGCGGGTTCTATTACTTCGTGCCGGACCTGGCCGCCGCGGCCGTGAACAAGACCGCCCAGCGCCTGGCCCTGTTTACCTTCATCCTCGTCGAGCACCTGGCCGACCAGGGCCGCGACCCGATCGCCGTGCTCGACGGTGGCAGCCTGGGCCGTGATGAGCTGCCTTCGCTGCTGGAGAAATACCGCGACCTGTTCATCCAGGCCGAAGTCCAGACCCAGGAAGAGCTGGAAGAAAAAATCATGCGCCGCATGACCCAACTGGGTTTCGCCAGCGAAGAGAACGGCGTGTACCGGTTCCTGCCGCCAATGCATCGCTTCCTCGACGTCTGCCTGTCGGTCCAGCAGGACCGCGACCTGGCCGCCAGCCTGCACAGCGTGTTGCCGCTGCCAGCGCCGGTGCTGATCGACGAAGACAGCGACGAAAAACTGCTTCAGACCGATGACCCGCTGGACCTCAGTGAATTCGACGGTGAAGAAGAAAGCGAAGAAGACGCACTGGCCCGCGCCATTGCCGAAGAACAGGAGACCGACGCATGAGCAAGGAACGCTACGGCATCCGCCGCTTTGCCCTTTTGAACACCGCTGGCTACAGCCTCGGCCTGTTCCCCCTGGAGGAACCGCTGTCGGTGTACGGCGCGAACAACCTGGGTAAATCCGCCTCGATCAACGCCCTTCAGTTTCCGATCCTGGCGCGCATGTCGGACATGAGTTTCGGCAAGTACAGCCTGGAACAATCCCGGCGCTTCTACTTTGCCTCCGACACCAGCTACATTCTGGTGGAAGTCGCCCTGCCCCACGGCCCACACGTGATTGGCGTGGTAGGTCGCGGCCCTGGCGGCGGTTTCGGCCACCAGTTCTTTGCCTATGCCGGCAAACTGGACCTGGCTCATTACCAGAAAAACGACACCTGCCTGCGGCAGAAAGAACTGTTCACCAACCTGGAGCGCGAGGGCCTGAAAGCCTACGAACTCAAGCCGGATGAACTGCGTCGCCTGCTGGTGGGCGGCCACACTTCGATTCCGCTGGACCTGACGCTGATTCCGCTTCGCTCCACCAGCGAGCAAAGCCTCAAGACCTTCCGCGCGTTGTTCATCAACCTGCTGCACATGCGTGAAATCACCGCGGCCAAGCTCAAACAACTTTTCCTCGATGCGTTCGAGCACAGCCTGCGCTCCGGCAGCGTGGACTACATCGCGGCGTGCGAAGAAGCCTTCCGCGACGTACGACGCATGGAGCAGGACTACAACTCACTCGTGGCGGCCGGTCCGCTGGTGGAAGCCTTGGCCAATGGCGTGAAGCAGCGCGATGTCCTGCGGGGCAAACTGCATCGCCTCTCGCCGCTGCTCGACTCGCTGCTGGGCACCTGGTCGGATTACGCCAGTGCACGCAAGGAAGAGCTGACCATCCAAGCCGAGCATTACCGCAACGAGCAGGATTCGCTGCAGAACGACCAACGCGGCGGCACTCAGGAGCTGATGCGCCTGGAGCGGGAAATCAGCGGCATCCAGCGTTGGCTAGGCGAGCTGTCGGTGCTCAAGCATCGCTTTGCCCTGGTGGATGACGCCAAGGTCCTGGAGCAGCAACTGCTCGCCGCCAAGGACGCTCACGACGAACTGGCCGGCGCCCTGGCCCAGTCCCGTCAATTCAGCGCCGAAGACCTGGAAGAGCGCCTGCGGGACCTGGAAAAACGCCTCAAGTCGGTCAAGCAGCAACTCGACCACGCCGACAACAACAGCTACGCCCGCCTGCGCGAAGAGTTCTCCCAGCAGGACGTGGAACGCCTGATGCGCTTGTTCAACAGCGCCCTGTTCAGCCTGCCGTTGGGCGAACATGGCATCGCGCTGGATGAGAACGGCGAGTGGGTCAAGTCCATGGAGCTGATCCTCGACGGGTTCAAGGGCGAGCGGTTCGAAGTGCCGGGCCTGTCCATCGACCTGTCCCACATCGAGCCGCCGGCCCTGCAAGCCCTGGCCGACCGTGCCGCGCTGCGGGATCAGAAAGAGCGTCTGGAAAAAGAACTCAAGCAGCTCAAGACCCAGCAAGCCGTGGCCGCCGACCGCGCCGCAAGCAAGACCCAGACCGAGGCGCTGTACCAACAAGTGCTGGATGCACAGAAAGCCCTGGAAGACTTCCGTCGCACCCAGACCTTGAGTGCCGAAGAGGGCGAGAAGCTCGAGCAACTGGCGCAGATGGAAGCCGCCCAGGATGAGCTCAAGCGCTCCAGCGATGCCTTCACCGAGCGCGTCCAGCAGTTGTCCGCCAAGTTGCAACTGGTGGGCCGGCAGATCGCCGACATGGAAGCCAAGCAGCGAACCCTCGACGACGCCCTGCGCCGTCGCCAGTTGCTGCCGGCGGACCTGCCGTTCGGTACGCCATTCATGGACCCGGTCGACGATTCCATGGACAACCTGCTGCCACTGCTCAACGACTACCAGGACAGCTGGCAAGGGCTGCTGCGGGTTGACGGTCAGATCGAGGCCTTGTATGCCCAGGTACGCCTCAAGGGCGTGGCCAAGTTCGACAGCGAAGACGACATGGAGCGGCGCCTGCAACTGCTGATCAACGCCTATGCCCACCGCACCGACGAGGCCCTGACCCTGGGCAAGGCGCGCCGCGCGGCCGTCACAGACATTGCCCGAACCCTGCGCAACATCCGCAGCGACTACGACAGCCTCGAGCATCAACTGGCGCTGTTCAACCGCGAGATCAACAAGCGTCAGGTGTCCAACCTGCAGAGCTTCCGTATCGTCCTGGCGCCGAACAAGGAAGCGCTCAAGCACATCGACCAGATCATCCACAGCGCCGGCCAGTACGAGGAAGGCGAGACGCTGTCGGTTTTCGACCTCAGCCAGAGCGCCGAGCAGGACAACAAGAACGAAGAAGCCAAGGAATACCTGGCACGACTGGTGGCGGCGAACCACAACCAGCTCGGCCTCAAGGACCTGTTCGAACTGGCATTCGAGATCACCAAGGTCAATGGCCAGCCGGTGATCCACACCGACATCGACGGCGCGGCGTCCAACGGCACTACCATGACCATCAAGGCGCTGACCAACATGTACTTGTTGCTGCACCTGATGGACCGTGAACAGGCCGGCCGCGTGCGCCTGCCGTACTACCTGGACGAAGCGGCGGACATCGACGAGAAGAACCAGGCCGCACTGCTGGAAACCAGTCTGCAACTGGGCTTCGTGCCGATCCTGGCGAGCGTGAAGCCACAGGTCTGCGCCAGTGTCGCCATCGACCTGGAGGGCGGCAGCGGCCCGAACGGCATCTACATCGATGAGGCGGACTGGAAATACATTCGTCGCCATGATGCCGTGAAGGCCACGATAAACGTCCAGGCAGATGAACCGGAGCTGGATTCGGTTTGAGGTGATCATCTGGATGTGAAAAGGCCGCGATCCAATGGATCGCGGCCTTTTTTGTTATCGCATACTCAGTGGCGAGGGAGTTTGCTCCCTCGCCACGGGTGTTGCATCCGATAAGCTTACTTGGCGAGACTGATCTTGGGCGCCCAGGTCAGCCATTCATCTTCAAACTTGTCGAACAGCGGGAAGGTTTGCTCCGGGCGTGCCGGGTTGCCCATCCGCTCGCCGTCTGGCGTTGCGAATGCGATACCGCCCTGGATCAAGGTTTCAAGCGACTCGGTTCGCACCGTCGCGCCCTTGAACAGGCCGAAGTCCAGGCCGAAGCCGCTGCTGTTCCAGAAACGTGTACCGCTGCGCACCAGTGGTGCGTATTTAGGCTCGATCAGGATGTGAATCAGCACCCGGTCCGCCGTCTGGCCCAACTCGTAGCCCGTGACTTTACCCACGGTCACTTCGCGGTAGGTCACCGGCACGCCAATCTTCAACGAACCACGTCGGGCGGCACTCAACACCAGGCTCAAGCCAGCTTCGGGAACAACACTTTCGGGTGGTTCGGCCAAGGCCACGAAGTTTTTCTGTGGCCCCAGGTTCTTCGTCGCGGGCTGAACTTCGATGTACTGGCCGGTCACCAGGGTTTCCAGATTCGATGTCTTCATCAGTCCCAATTCAGGCTTGACCACCCAGAACTGAGTCCCTGTGCGTGCGATACGCTCGGGCACTTCGGTGATACGTGCGGTGACCAGCACCGACTGCATATCGGCGCTCAGGTCGACGTCCTCGATCTTGCCCACATCCAACCCCTTGAACCGGATCGGCGTGCCGCTGCGCAAACCGTCGGCACGATCGACCTTGATCGTCACGACAGTGCCTCGTTGCTGCGCGGTTTCACGATCTTCGTGCAAACGGAACCGGGGGATGCGCCGTTTCAACGGCACGTTCGGCTCAGGAGTTTCGAAAGCGATCCCCCCGGCCATCAAGCTTTGCAGGGACTCGCTCTTGACCTGTATCCCGCCGGCCAAGCCGCCCGTGAGGGTAACGCCACTGGCATTCCAGAACCGCGTGGAGCCGTTGACCAGCCCTTCGTATTCCTTCTCGATATGCACTCCGATGATCAGTTGCTTCTTCTTGCGGGAAAACTGGTAGCTCTGCACCGATCCGACCTTGACCTGTTTGTAGAGAATCGGGCTACCGACCTCCAGCGACCCGAGATTTTCGGTCAGCAAGACCAGATGCAGCCCGGGTGAACGAAGGTCCAACGGCGGCGCCTTCGCCCTGGCCTCGAACTCGCGCTGCGGCGCTCCGCCTTTGTCGCCAGGGCGCACGGCGATGTAGTTACCCTTCACCAACGCCTCCAGGCCCGTGATGCCCGCCAGGGAAATCGATGGTTTGACGACCCAGAACTGAGCGCCGGCGACCAGGTAATCTTCCGCCAACGGATCGAGCGTCAACTCGGCGCTGGCGCTGGACAGGTCCGGATCGACTTTCAACGTCTTCAGGCTGCCGACCTGGATGCCCTTGTACATCACTGGCGTACGGCCAGCCTGCAATCCCTCGAAATCACTGAGCTTGACCTTGACGCGAATCCCGGCGGCGGCTGCCTCGAAATCTTCATACAGGCGAAATGGCAGGCTTGGATCCGTCGGAGGGCTGTCCTTGCGGTTTTCCGGAGTAGCAAACGCGATGCCGCCCGCCACGATACTGGCCAGCGACTCGCTGCGTACTTTGACGCCTGACAAATTGGCATCGATGCTGATGCCGCTGGCATTCCAGAAGCGCGTGTGCTTGCGGACCAGGCTGGCATAAGTCGGCTCGATAAAGACCTTGATCTCTACTGCGCGTTGATCTTCGGACAGTGAGTAACTTTTCACCTGGCCAACTTGGATCTGTTTGTAGAAAACCGGACTGCCACGGTCCAGAGACCCCAGTCGATCGGCCTTGATCGTCAAGTGCAGGCCAGGCTTGGCGTCAGACAGCGGGGGCTCTTCGGCCAAGGCCTTGAACTTGCGAGTCGACTCGCCTTCCCCCGGGCTGATGGCGACGTAATTACCGGAAACCAACGTCTCCAACCCGGTAATCCCTGCCAGGCTCACACTTGGTTTGACCAGCCAGAAACGTGTGCCGGTCTTGAGATATTGCTCGACTTCCTTGTTCATCTCGATGGTCGCAATGACCCCCTTCGAATTCCCTTCATCATCAAGCGTGAGGTCCTTCACCTTACCGACCGTCATGCCTTTGTAGACGACCTCTGTCTTGTTGACCTGGATGCCCTCACCGCTTTCAAAACGCACGTTGATCTCAATACCGGTCTCGTTATAAGCACGCCAGCCAAGCCAGCCGCCAATAATCAAGGCAATCAACGGCAGGACCCAGATGGCCGACCAATTTGAAGCCGGTCGGGTTTTAGCAGTAGGCAAATCAGTCATGGTCGTCATCCGACTCCGTGTTATCCCAAATCAGTCGGGGATCGAAGGTTACTGCGGCAATCATTGTCAGGATCACCACGCTGGCAAACGCGATGGCGCCAAGACCGGCTTCGACACTGGCAAGCCGGCCGAAATTCACCACCGCCACCAGAATGGCGATTACAAAAATATCCAGCATCGACCAGCGGCCGATAAACTCAATGAAGCGATACATCAGGATGCGCTGGCGCGCCGACATGGGTTGGTGACGTTGCACGGAAAACAGCAGCAATGCGATACCGACCAACTTGAAGGTGGGGACTACGATACTGGCAATGAACACCACCGCTGCAATGGGAATCATGCCGTGTTGAACCAGCTCGATAACACCCGCCATGATGGTGCTGGGCGCGCCCTGGCCGAGCGAGTTGATGGTCATGATTGGCAGTACGTTGGCAGGGATATAGATAATCGCTGCCGTGATCAGCAATGCCCAGGTCCGCATCAAGCTGTTGGGACGCCGAGGGTGAATACGAGCGCCACAACGAGTGCAGACTTGCTTCTGGGCGGCGTCGTCCTGCCGATTCAATTCATGACATTCAGTGCAAACCAAAATGCCCGCATCAATTGCTCGCATGGACGTCTTCCCCTGACAACGCGTGCCAGATCTGGTGCGGTGACATCACCACTTCCAGCCAGACCTGAACCAGTAACAAGCTGATAAAGCACACCAGGCCCAACCCCACGGTAATCGCCGCCATGTCCGCAAGTTTGACGATGGCAACCAGTACGCCCATGAGATAAACCTCGAGCATCCCCCAATCCCTTAGATGATGATAAATGCGATACCACAACAAGCCGTAACTTCTTCCAATGTTCCAGCGGATGGTCAGCAGTACAGCCAATTGGCAAAGCAACTTGAGCAACGGAATGCCCATGCTGCATAGAAATACCACCACCGATACACCTTGCATTCCGGTGCCGAACAGACCGACCACGCCACTCCAGACGGTGTCTTGGGCGGATTGTCCGAGCAGATTGAGCTGCATGATGGGTAAAAAGTTCGCGGGTACATACAACAGCAGAGCGGCGACAACCAGGGCAAGGCTGCGATCAATCACATTGTGCCGGTGGGCGTAGAGCTCGTATCCACAGCGCGGGCATTCGGCTTTCTCGCCATTGGCCAACTGAGGCTTGCGCATCAACAGGTCACACTCATGACACGCTACCAGATCGTCCAGGGGTAGATCTGACAACCTATCAATGTCTGACGGATCGGGCATAAACAGCTCTGGGCTCAACTAAGGTGCGGCTATTCTAGTGCTGCGGCTCAAAAATAACTGTGCAAATTTAACATGAGCCGTCGCGGATTTTTATGACGAGCAAAAACAAAACCCCTACCTGCATCAGCAGATAGGGGTTTCGGAATTTAATCTTGACGATGACCTACTCTCACATGGGGAAACCCCACACTACCATCGGCGATGCATCGTTTCACTTCTGAGTTCGGGATGGGATCAGGTGGTTCCAATGCTCTATGGTCGTCAAGAAATTCGGTAGCCAGCGCGTGCCTTACGGTCACGTTCCAGCAAATGGGTATGTGATAGCGTGTTGCTTGTGAGTATCTCGAACTTTCGGTTCGTTTCGTCTTCACAACACCGCAATCTGGCCTCTTTCGAGTCTACAAATTGCTTGGGTGTTATATGGTCAAGCCTCACGGGCAATTAGTACAGGTTAGCTCAACGCCTCACAGCGCTTACACACCCTGCCTATCAACGTCGTAGTCTTCGACGGCCCTTCAGGGAGCTCAAGGCTCCAGTGAGATCTCATCTTGAGGCAAGTTTCCCGCTTAGATGCTTTCAGCGGTTATCTTTTCCGAACATAGCTACCCGGCAATGCCACTGGCGTGACAACCGGAACACCAGAGGTTCGTCCACTCCGGTCCTCTCGTACTAGGAGCAGCCCCTCTCAAATCTCAAACGTCCACGGCAGATAGGGACCGAACTGTCTCACGACGTTCTAAACCCAGCTCGCGTACCACTTTAAATGGCGAACAGCCATACCCTTGGGACCGGCTTCAGCCCCAGGATGTGATGAGCCGACATCGAGGTGCCA
Source organism: Pseudomonas sp. R4-84 (assembly GCF_054130985.1). Taxonomy (NCBI): domain Bacteria; kingdom Pseudomonadati; phylum Pseudomonadota; class Gammaproteobacteria; order Pseudomonadales; family Pseudomonadaceae; genus Pseudomonas; species Pseudomonas sp. R4-84. The sequence continues at coordinate 918,785 of NZ_CP096390.1, read as the reverse complement.
AACACCGCCGTCGATATGAACTCTTGGGCGGTATCAGCCTGTTATCCCCGGAGTACCTTTTATCCGTTGAGCGATGGCCCTTCCATACAGAACCACCGGATCACTAAGACCTACTTTCGTACCTGCTCGACGTGTCTGTCTCGCAGTCAAGCGCGCTTTTGCCTTTATACTCTACGACCGATTTCCGACCGGTCTGAGCGCACCTTCGTACTCCTCCGTTACTCTTTAGGAGGAGACCGCCCCAGTCAAACTACCCACCATACACTGTCCTCGATCCGGATAACGGACCTGAGTTAGAACCTCAAAGTTGCCAGGGTGGTATTTCAAGGATGGCTCCACGCAGACTGGCGTCCACGCTTCAAAGCCTCCCACCTATCCTACACAAGCAAATTCAAAGTCCAGTGCAAAGCTATAGTAAAGGTTCACGGGGTCTTTCCGTCTAGCCGCGGATACACTGCATCTTCACAGCGATTTCAATTTCACTGAGTCTCGGGTGGAGACAGCGCCGCCATCGTTACGCCATTCGTGCAGGTCGGAACTTACCCGACAAGGAATTTCGCTACCTTAGGACCGTTATAGTTACGGCCGCCGTTTACCGGGGCTTCGATCAAGAGCTTCGCGTTAGCTAACCCCATCAATTAACCTTCCGGCACCGGGCAGGCGTCACACCCTATACGTCCACTTTCGTGTTTGCAGAGTGCTGTGTTTTTAATAAACAGTCGCAGCGGCCTGGTATCTTCGACCGGCGTGGGCTTACGCAGCAAGTGCTTCACCCTCACCGGCGCACCTTCTCCCGAAGTTACGGTGCCATTTTGCCTAGTTCCTTCACCCGAGTTCTCTCAAGCGCCTTGGTATTCTCTACCCAACCACCTGTGTCGGTTTGGGGTACGGTTCCTGGTTACCTGAAGCTTAGAAGCTTTTCTTGGAAGCATGGCATCAACCACTTCGTCACCCAAAGGGTAACTCGTCATCAGCTCTCGGCCTTGAGATCCCGGATTTACCTAAGATCTCAGCCTACCACCTTAAACTTGGACAACCAACGCCAAGCTGGCCTAGCCTTCTCCGTCCCTCCATCGCAATAACCAGAAGTACAGGAATATTAACCTGTTTTCCATCGACTACGCTTTTCAGCCTCGCCTTAGGGACCGACTAACCCTGCGTCGATTAACGTTGCGCAGGAAACCTTGGTCTTTCGGCGTGGGTGTTTTTCACACCCATTGTCGTTACTCATGTCAGCATTCGCACTTCTGATACCTCCAGCAAGCTTCTCAACTCACCTTCACAGGCTTACAGAACGCTCCTCTACCGCATCACTTACGTGATACCCGTAGCTTCGGTGTATGGTTTGAGCCCCGTTACATCTTCCGCGCAGGCCGACTCGACTAGTGAGCTATTACGCTTTCTTTAAAGGGTGGCTGCTTCTAAGCCAACCTCCTAGCTGTCTAAGCCTTCCCACATCGTTTCCCACTTAACCATAACTTTGGGACCTTAGCTGACGGTCTGGGTTGTTTCCCTTTTCACGACGGACGTTAGCACCCGCCGTGTGTCTCCCATGCTCGGCACTTGTAGGTATTCGGAGTTTGCATCGGTTTGGTAAGTCGGGATGACCCCCTAGCCGAAACAGTGCTCTACCCCCTACAGTGATACATGAGGCGCTACCTAAATAGCTTTCGAGGAGAACCAGCTATCTCCGAGCTTGATTAGCCTTTCACTCCGATCCACAGGTCATCCGCTAACTTTTCAACGGTAGTCGGTTCGGTCCTCCAGTCAGTGTTACCTAACCTTCAACCTGCCCATGGATAGATCGCCCGGTTTCGGGTCTATTCCCAGCGACTAGACGCCCTATTAAGACTCGCTTTCGCTACGCCTCCCCTATTCGGTTAAGCTCGCCACTGAAAATAAGTCGCTGACCCATTATACAAAAGGTACGCAGTCACCCAACAAAGTGGGCTCCCACTGCTTGTACGCATACGGTTTCAGGATCTATTTCACTCCCCTCTCCGGGGTTCTTTTCGCCTTTCCCTCACGGTACTAGTTCACTATCGGTCAGTCAGTAGTATTTAGCCTTGGAGGATGGTCCCCCCATATTCAGACAAAGTTTCTCGTGCTCCGTCCTACTCGATTTTACTTCTAAGATCCTTTCGCGTACAGGGCTATCACCCACTATGGCCGCACTTTCCAGAGCGTTCCGCTAAAATCAAAGAAGCTTAAGGGCTAGTCCCCGTTCGCTCGCCACTACTAAGGGAATCTCGGTTGATTTCTTTTCCTCAGGGTACTTAGATGTTTCAGTTCCCCTGGTTCGCTTCTTGCACCTATGTATTCAGTACAAGATAACCATCTTATGATGGCTGGGTTCCCCCATTCAGACATCTCCGGATCACAGTCTGTTTGCCGACTCCCCGAAGCTTTTCGCAGGCTACCACGTCTTTCATCGCCTCTGACTGCCAAGGCATCCACCGTATGCGCTTCTTCACTTGACCATATAACCCCAAGCAATCTGGTTATACTGTGAAGACGACATTCGCCGAAAATTCGATCTGGCTCTAAGAGCCACTCACAAATTTTACCTTAGCCTGATCCGTTACCAGTGAAAGTAACGTTCAGTCTATCTTTCTATCACATACCCAAATTTTTAAAGAACGATCTAATCAAAAGACTAGAAATCAACATTCATCATCCAGCGGATGGAACGCTCATTTCTAAGCTTTCAGAAGCAGTTTATGGTGGAGCCAAGCGGGATCGAACCGCTGACCTCCTGCGTGCAAGGCAGGCGCTCTCCCAGCTGAGCTATGGCCCCATAACAAAATTGGTGGGTCTGGGCAGATTCGAACTGCCGACCTCACCCTTATCAGGGGTGCGCTCTAACCAACTGAGCTACAGACCCAATTTCGAGCTTGTAACTGTTAGCTGTGAGCTATCAGCTTGGAGCTTAAAGCTGCTTCTATCGTCTTCTTCAATGAATCAAGCAATTCGTGTGGGAGCTCATGAAGCCGCTGCTGTCGTCGATTAAGGAGGTGATCCAGCCGCAGGTTCCCCTACGGCTACCTTGTTACGACTTCACCCCAGTCATGAATCACACCGTGGTAACCGTCCCCCCGAAGGTTAGACTAGCTACTTCTGGTGCAACCCACTCCCATGGTGTGACGGGCGGTGTGTACAAGGCCCGGGAACGTATTCACCGCGACATTCTGATTCGCGATTACTAGCGATTCCGACTTCACGCAGTCGAGTTGCAGACTGCGATCCGGACTACGATCGGTTTTGTGGGATTAGCTCCACCTCGCGGCTTGGCAACCCTCTGTACCGACCATTGTAGCACGTGTGTAGCCCAGGCCGTAAGGGCCATGATGACTTGACGTCATCCCCACCTTCCTCCGGTTTGTCACCGGCAGTCTCCTTAGAGTGCCCACCATAACGTGCTGGTAACTAAGGACAAGGGTTGCGCTCGTTACGGGACTTAACCCAACATCTCACGACACGAGCTGACGACAGCCATGCAGCACCTGTCTCAATGCTCCCGAAGGCACCAATCCATCTCTGGAAAGTTCATTGGATGTCAAGGCCTGGTAAGGTTCTTCGCGTTGCTTCGAATTAAACCACATGCTCCACCGCTTGTGCGGGCCCCCGTCAATTCATTTGAGTTTTAACCTTGCGGCCGTACTCCCCAGGCGGTCAACTTAATGCGTTAGCTGCGCCACTAAGAGCTCAAGGCTCCCAACGGCTAGTTGACATCGTTTACGGCGTGGACTACCAGGGTATCTAATCCTGTTTGCTCCCCACGCTTTCGCACCTCAGTGTCAGTATCAGTCCAGGTGGTCGCCTTCGCCACTGGTGTTCCTTCCTATATCTACGCATTTCACCGCTACACAGGAAATTCCACCACCCTCTACCATACTCTAGCTCGACAGTTTTGAATGCAGTTCCCAGGTTGAGCCCGGGGATTTCACATCCAACTTAACGAACCACCTACGCGCGCTTTACGCCCAGTAATTCCGATTAACGCTTGCACCCTCTGTATTACCGCGGCTGCTGGCACAGAGTTAGCCGGTGCTTATTCTGTCGGTAACGTCAAAACACTAACGTATTAGGTTAATGCCCTTCCTCCCAACTTAAAGTGCTTTACAATCCGAAGACCTTCTTCACACACGCGGCATGGCTGGATCAGGCTTTCGCCCATTGTCCAATATTCCCCACTGCTGCCTCCCGTAGGAGTCTGGACCGTGTCTCAGTTCCAGTGTGACTGATCATCCTCTCAGACCAGTTACGGATCGTCGCCTTGGTGAGCCATTACCTCACCAACTAGCTAATCCGACCTAGGCTCATCTGATAGCGCAAGGCCCGAAGGTCCCCTGCTTTCTCCCGTAGGACGTATGCGGTATTAGCGTCCGTTTCCGAGCGTTATCCCCCACTACCAGGCAGATTCCTAGGCATTACTCACCCGTCCGCCGCTCGCCACCAGGTACAAGTACCCGTGCTGCCGCTCGACTTGCATGTGTTAGGCCTGCCGCCAGCGTTCAATCTGAGCCATGATCAAACTCTTCAGTTCAAACATCTTTGGGTTTTGAGAAAACCCTAAACTTGGCTCAGCAATCGTTGGTTACATCTTTGATTTCTCGCGGAGTAACTTGTGATGCTGATAATCTGTTGACTAGCAGTCTGACTCCACAAGCACCCACACGAATTGCTTGATTCAGTTGTTAAAGAGCGGTGGGTTGAGCCTTTCGTCTCAACCGAGGCGCGCATTCTACAGCGCCCCGTGTATCTGTCAAGCGGTTATTTTAAGAAGTTTTCAAAGTTTCGCTTGGAAATCCTTAACAACTTCAACCACTTGCGCTTTCGATCTCTCGTTAGCGGGAGGCGAATTCTACAGCGTTACTCGCTGCTGTCAACACCTCTTTTTTACCGCTTTCGACCGAGAGGATCGAACCGTCGATAGCGCCCAACAAACCGGCCTACCCACTCCTTCTGCGCTTCGATGAACTGAAGCGAAGCACTTACCGAAACTTAGTTAACTCATTGAAACTCAAGGAGTTTTCCGTTTCGACTGCGCCGGAAGTGGGGCGAATTATAGACATCCAGAATTTGCCGTCAACCCTTTATTTCGTTTTTATTACCGACGGGATCTTCTTGCCGATTAAACGAGGGATCCGCCGCGCAACCGGTCCAATCCTCAGCACCAACAATACGCCGCCTATAAAGGCATATATCGACCACTCCTTGAGATCCGCTCGCACGATCCACAACATATGCAGCAAACCAAGCCCGAGGATCAGGTAGGCCAGCCGATGCAGCTTTTTCCAGCGGGCTCCAAGTCGCCTTTGACTATAACGATTGGACGTTACTGCCAAGGCCAGCAGGCCAAGAAAGCCGAGCGATCCAACGATGATGTAGGGCCGTTTGCTCAGCTCGACGCCTAATTGCGACCAATCGAACCCCAGGATGAACGCCGCATATCCACCCAGATGCAACACGACGTAAGCAAAGCACCACAACCCCAACTGTCGTCTTACAGCAATCCACCCAGCCCAGCCGGTCAGCTTCTGCAGCGGCGTCATGCTCAATGTGATCAATAGCAGTACCAGGGTTCCCAACCCGAGTCGATCCACCAGCACCTTGCCTGGATCCGGTCCCAACGAATTCATCAACGCTTCGTAAAGCCAAAGCAATGGCCATATCGCCGCTGCGACGAAAACGCCTATCCGCCATGCCAGGAAACGCATCAGTAGTCTTTCCTCAGATCCATCCCTGCATATAAAGAAGCCACTTCCTCCTGGTATCCGTTGAACATCAAGGTATCGCGCACATTGGGGCTCAACAGACCGCTTGGCAAACGACGCTCTCGCGCCTGGGTCCAGCGGGGATGATCGACGGTGGGATTCACGTTCGCATAAAAGCCGTACTCATCGGAGGCGATGCTTTGCCAGGTGGTCTTGGGCTGCTCGCCCACCAGGCTGATGCGCACGATGGACTTGACGCTCTTGAAGCCATACTTCCACGGCACCACCAACCGTAAAGGAGCGCCATTCTGGTTAGGCAGCTCCCTTCCGTACATACCAACCGCCAGGATGGCCAGCGGGTTCATCGCTTCATCCAACCGCAAACCTTCCACGTAGGGCCAATCGATCAATGCGAAACCTGAACGCTGGCCTGGCATGGTCTTGGGGTCCTGCAAAGTTTCAAAACGAATGTATTTGGCCTTGGACGTCGGCTCGACTTGCTTGAGTAACGCGGATATGGGGAAACCAATCCAAGGGATGACCATTGACCAAGCCTCGACGCAGCGCAAACGGTAGATACGCTCTTCGAGCTGATAAGGCTTCATGAAATCTTCCAGTCCATAGCGCCCCGGCTTGCCCACCTCGCCATCCACCACTACGGTCCAGGGCTCGGTTTTCAACGATCCCGCATTGGCTGCCGGATCGCCTTTGTCAGTGCCGAACTCATAAAAGTTGTTGTAGTGGGTGGCATCCTTGAAGGGTGTGATCGCCTCCCCCTTGGCGGTCACCGCATCCCATTGGGTAGCAGGCAGCTTATCGGCAAACCAGGACGGCGCGTTTCCAGGCTCCACATTGGGATAACGCGCCACATCAGCGGCGCCGGCCCAGCGCGGCAGGCTGCTTATGGCAACGCCAGCCACGGCGGCCCCCAGCATCTGGCGACGGGATAGATAAAGGGATTCGGGCGTGACGTCCGACTCATGACAATCGGACGACTTGGGGATCTTGATCAGCATGACGACTCCGCAGCATTGGGGGGAGATGCACCAATAGACTGCGGAGTATGGGGGAAATTAGATTAAGGCAACATTTAGCGGCGGCGAAGACGCAACAAATATTGCACCGGACCGGAAGCGGCATAGGCGAGGAAGACCAGCAGCAGGATACGTGGCGGATCGCTGAACACCACCGCAAACACCAGTACTACGGCCAGGATGGCCACGAACGGCACACGGCCCTTCAGGTCCAGCTCCTTGAAGCTGTTGTACTTGATGTTGCTGACCATCAGCATTCCGGCCGCCGCGACCAACAATGCGACCAAAAACGACATCTTCGAGCCCTGGATCCCGTAGTCGCTGAACGCCCAGACCACCCCCGCCACGACCCCTGCAGCCGCAGGACTGGCGAGACCAATGAAGTAGCGCTTGTCCGCAGTGCCGACCTGGGTATTGAAACGCGCCAGACGTAACGCGGCACCGGCTACATAGATGAAGGCAACCATCCAGCCGACCTTGCCCATGTCACCCAGCGCCCAGCCGAATGCCAGCAACGCAGGGGCGACACCGAACGCAACCATGTCGGACAGAGAATCGTATTCGGCACCGAATGCACTCTGGGTGTTGGTCATGCGGGCCACGCGCCCATCCAGGCCATCGAGCACCATGGCGACGAAAATCGCAATCGCGGCAAAAGCGAAGTAGCGACTCGCCCCAGCGCTGTCACCCGCACTTAATGCCGCCTGGGCACTCATGGAGCTGATGATGGAATAGAAACCGGCGAACAGGTTCGCGGTGGTAAACAGGTTCGGCAGCAGATAGATGCCACGATGCCGGACCTTACGGCCTTCCGCGTCATGCCCCTCTTCGACATGCTCGTCGATAGGCAACAGGCTTTCGGCGTCAGGAGCCTGGTTCGGCTCGTCGGGACGTTCGCTCATGGACAGTACCTTGCAACGGTGTGAAAAATTCGACAGGTGCCCGGGGCGACGGTTCGACCCCAAACGATGCAGCTTTATACCAGAAGCCGACGCCCAAACGAAAAAACGCGGCCTGGGCCGCGTTTTTTCGATCAAGCTCGCGACTCAGTTCTTGGCTTTGTCGACGATCTTGTTGGCACCGATCCACGGCATCATGGAGCGCAGTTGCTCGCCGATGATCTCGATACCATGAGCGGCGTTGTTACGACGCTTGGCGGTCATCGAAGGATAGCCGGTAGCACCTTCGCTGATGAACATCTTGGCGTATTCGCCGTCCTGAATACGTTTCAGGGCATTGCGCATGGCCTGACGGGACTCGGCGTTGATGACTTCCGGACCGGTCACGTACTCGCCGTACTCGGCGTTGTTGGAGATCGAGTAGTTCATGTTGGCAATACCGCCTTCGTACATGAGGTCAACGATCAGCTTCAGTTCGTGCAGGCATTCGAAGTAGGCCATTTCAGGCGCATAGCCTGCTTCAACCAAGGTTTCGAAACCAGCTTTCACCAGCTCAACGGTACCACCGCACAAAACGGCTTGCTCGCCGAACAGGTCGGTTTCAGTCTCGTCCTTGAAGGTGGTTTCGATGATGCCGGTACGACCGCCACCAACACCGGCAGCGTAGGACAGGGCCACGTTCTTGGCGTTGCCGGACGCATCCTGGTAAATCGCGATCAGGTCAGGGATACCGCCGCCCTTGACGAACTCGGAGCGTACGGTGTGGCCCGGTGCCTTCGGCGCGATCATGATCACGTCTAGGTCGGCGCGTGGCACAACCTGGTTATAGTGGATCGCGAAGCCGTGGGAGAAGGCCAGGGTGGCGCCTTTCTTGATGTTCGGCTCGATTTCGTTCTTGTACAGCGACGATTGGAACTCGTCCGGGGTCAGGATCATGACCAGGTCGGCAGCGGCTACGGCGGAAGCCACGTCGGTGACTTTCAGGCCATGGGCCTCGGCCTTGGCAACAGTGGCCGAGCCTTTACGCAGGCCCACGGTCACGTCAACGCCGGAGTCTTTCAGGTTGCACGCCTGGGCGTGACCTTGAGAACCGTAGCCGATGATGGCGACTTTCTTGCCCTGGATGATCGACAGGTCGCAATCTTTATCGTAGAAAACTTTCATGAATTTCCCCTATATCCGGCCGTTCCGGCCATTCGCTAATTTGGTTTAGATGCTCAGTACTTTGTCGCCACGGGCAATCCCGGTGACGCCACTGCGTACGGTTTCCAAAATCGAGGCAGTGCCGATCGATTGAATGAAGCTGTCGAGCTTGTCGCTGGTACCGGTCAACTGAACGGTATAGACGCTGGCGCTGACATCGACGATCTGCCCACGATAAATATCGGTAGTGCGTTTGATCTCGGCGCGCTGGGCACCGGTGGCCTTGACCTTGACCAACATCAGTTCGCGTTCGATGTGAGCGCTTTCCGACAGGTCCACCAGCTTGACCACCTCGATCAGCTTGTTCAGGTTCTTGGTGATCTGCTCGATGACTTCATCGTGGCCCACGGTGGTCAGCGTCAGACGCGACAAGGTCGGATCCTCCGTTGGTGCCACGGTCAGGCTTTCGATGTTGTAGTTGCGCTGTGAGAACAGGCCCACTACGCGAGACAGAGCACCCGGTTCGTTTTCCAGAAGCAAGGAAATAATGTGTCGCATGATTAGGTACGCTCCGTCTTGCTCAGCCACATATCGCGCATGGAGCCGTCTTTGATCTGCATCGGGTAGACGTGCTCGCTGGTGTCGACCTGGATGTCCAGAAACACCAGTCGATCCTTCATGGCGAAGGCTTCTTCGAGCCCGGACTTCAAGTCCTTCAGGTCAGTGATGCGGATGCCGACGTGACCATAGGCCTCGACCAGCTTGACGAAATCCGGCAACGACTCCATGTAGGAGTGCGAGTGACGGCTGCCGTAGCTCATGTCCTGCCACTGGCGAACCATGCCCAGTACACCGTTGTTCAGGTTGACGATTTTCACCGGCAGACCGTATTGCAGGCAGGTCGACAGCTCCTGGATATTCATCTGGATGCTGCCTTCACCCGTCACACAGGCAACATCGTTGTCCGGGAAGCTCAACTTGACGCCCATGGCCGCCGGGAATCCGAAGCCCATGGTGCCGAGGCCGCCGGAGTTGATCCAGCGGTTGGGTTTGTTGAACTTGTAGTACTGCGCCGCGAACATCTGGTGCTGGCCCACGTCCGACGTCACGAAGGCGTCGCCGTTGGTCACTTCGCACAACGTCTCGATGACGGTCTGCGGCTTGATTACGCTGCCGTCGCCCTTGTCGTACGGGAACAGGCCCCGATCGCCACGCCATTCATCGACCTGCTTCCACCAACTGGCCACGGCATCTTTGTTAGGAGCCTCGCCAATTTCCTTGAGGATCGCGACCATCTCGGTCAGCACGCTCTCGACAGGACCCACAATCGGCACGTCTGCCTTGATGGTCTTGGAGATGGACGCCGGATCGATATCGATGTGGATGATCTTGGCGTTCGGACAGAACTTCGCCGGACCGTTGATGACACGGTCGTCGAAGCGAGCGCCCACGGCCAGGATCACATCGGCATGGTGCATCGCCAGGTTGGCGGTGTAGCTGCCGTGCATGCCGAGCATGCCGATGAACTGGCGGTCGGTACCTGGGTAGGCGCCGAGCCCCATCAGCGTATTTGTAACAGGCAGGTTGAGCATCTTGGCCAGTTCGGTCAGGGGCTCAGAACCACCGCCGAGGATCACGCCACCGCCGGAATAGAGCACTGGACGCTTGGCCGCCAGCAGCATTTCGGCAGCCTTGCGGATTTGTCCCGAGTGACCGCGCACGGCCGGGCTGTAGGAGCGCAGCTTGGCTTTCTTCGGATAGATGTATTCGAACTTCTCGGCCGGGTTGGTCATGTCTTTTGGCACGTCGACCACGACAGGGCCAGGACGACCGGACTCGGCCAGGTAGAACGCCTTTTTCATGACCTCCGGGATTTCCGAAGCGTGCTTGATCATGAAGCTGTGCTTCACGATCGGCCGGGAGATACCGATCATGTCGGTTTCCTGGAACGCATCGGTGCCGACCATGGTGCTGGGCACCTGGCCAGAGATGATCACCATTGGAATCGAGTCCATATAGGCCGTGGCGATACCGGTAATGGCGTTCGTGGCGCCGGGGCCGGATGTCACCAGAACCACGCCGGCCTTGCCGGTGGCTCGGGCATAGCCGTCAGCCATGTGGGTGGCCGCTTGTTCGTGGCGAACCAGGATGTGGGTCACTTCCGGTTCTTTGAACAGGGCATCATAGACATGAAGAAGAGCACCACCGGGGTACCCGTAGATATATTTGACGCCTTCGTCACGCAAGAAGCGGACGAGCATCTCACCGCCAGATAAAAGCTCCACGTTGTTCACCTCTAAAACGCCAGAATACCGACCCATGGGAAAGGGACGGGTCTTAATAGGTTTACTTCTCGGCAGAGCATGAGCGACGGTGGTCGCCGACTACGTCAGCACTGACTGAGCAAGTATTGGGATCGTCCCAAGTGTTGCGGGCCTTTCCCACCCAGCGCGAGGTAACGCGTTGCGGGTGTAACAGGTCGGCGCGGATGTGCGCCTCATGATCTGCCGAGTGGGTCTGCTTCTGGCAGTCCCTCTACAGCGGACTTTGGATTCTTCTGTTTCGCCCTCTGCAAGTCAAGTCGTCAATGTGCTTTATTGAAGTAAGCACATGAGAACGCAAGAAAAAACCTTTAAACGGCTACTCTGTTAGCTTCGATTGCGCAACCCAGGACAAGGAAACAGCATGCGAATGATGTTATTGACGGCCAGCCTGTTGGTGGGCCTGAGCCCAATGAGCATGGCCGGCCAGATCTTCAAGTGGGTCGATGCCCAAGGCGTGACCCATTTCGGCGCCCAGCCGCCCGAGGGCGTCCAAGCGACCACCGTGGGCAAATCCGCGACGCCCGCCCCCAAACCTGCGGCGCCAGCTTCAGGAGGAGTCATTGGCGACCAGAAAACCATCGATCAGCAGGTAAAACAGCAGGTTGCTGAACAGGAAGCTCAACTCAAGGCGTTTTGCGAACAGGCACGGACAAACCTGGCGCAGCTGCAGAACAACCCTAGGGTACGGGAAGAGGTGGAAGGCGAAATGCGCCGGCTTACCGACGAAGAGCGGCGCCAGCGCATCGATGAAACCCGTGCGCAGATCGACGAGAACTGCCAGTGAGTACCGTCAGCTGACGTCGGCGATCAGCTGGTCGAATTGTGCCAGCAGTCGCTGCAACTCGGTCCCCTGCCCTGGCCGTTGGGCATAGACCATTTCAGCCATGGCCAGAATACCCGAGGCGTTGGGCAGCGGCAGGTCGTTTTCCAGAATGGCTTTCATGCGCGGAAGAAAGATCCATTGCAGCCACTGCTCGAAATCCAGGGTGTCGACGGCGAACGGCTCGACACTGGCCAGCGCCTCGGCCGAAGGCGAAACATCACTCCACCAGCCCTGGACCCGCAGCTCTCGCTCGATCAGCAGTAGCTGATCGGCAATCTTGGGAAACCGAACATCCATCAGAGCGAAACCTTGGCTTTCTGGCGGGCCAGTGCCGCGCCTGCCGAATCGCCTTGCTTCTCGCGAGCCTGGGCGATCAATTCCCACAGGCTCGCCTGGAGCGCCGGGCGACCGCTGGAGAATGTCAGGCCGCGACGAGCCAGTTGTTCGGCTTGCGGCGCATCGCCCTGGGCCATGCGTACCTGGGCCAGACGATAAAGAACCTGCGGCTCACGCGGCGCAACACGCTGGGCTCGCTCGAGGCTCGAGGAAGCACCGTTGAGATCCCCTCCCGCCTGCTGCTGTTGCGCCGTGGTCAACAGGGCCAATACCGGTCCGTCCAGTTGCTCATCGGCGGACAAGCCACCCGAACTGGCCGATGGGACACTGCTCGGCGTCGATGGCATGCTGTAGCTGCCCTGGTTGATCGGCGAGGTTTCGATAGGTCCAGGCGTGATCGGGCCCGGCGTGATCGGCGTGCTGCTGATCGGTGCCGACGTGGTGGCGCCACCTCCCGGCACCATTACCACCACGCCGGTGTCCCCTTGGGGAATCGCCTGCGCCTGGCCTTGTACTGGCCGTTTGACCGTCGTCTGACGGAAACCACCGTTGGCCGAGACTCGCTCGCTATTGGAAACGGCCGTACCGGAGTCGACGACCGGAATCGAACCGCGCTGTACGGTGGAACAGCCACTGAGCAAAGCCACGGCGGTTACCGCTGGAATCAACCACTTGTTCACTTGAAACCCTCTTTGCTTAATTCATCCAGTCCTTGACCCAATCCATCACCGATTCGGCGGGATTCTGACCACCACAGGCTGCACCGGGTGGCGGTTCGCTGCCGCGAATATACGGCATCTGCACAGCGCCCGGGCAGTTGGCATCGGAGCCTTGCCCAGTGCGCGAATCGACCCAGGCCTGGACGATGTTGTCGGGTTGCGGCATGTCCAGAGGCAGCGGATCGGCCTTGCGCATGAAACTGGTCCAGACCTGCAACGCACCGGTGGCGCCAGTGAACGGCGTCTTGCCATTGTCGTCACGGCCAAGCCAGACAACCGCCAGCAAGTCCTGGCTGAATCCGGCGAACCAGCTGTCGCGCGAATCGTTACTCGTACCGGTCTTGCCCGCCAGGGTCAACGTCCGTGGGAGTACGTTATAGACCGAACTGCCAGTGCCTTCGCGCATGACTCGTTGCATGGCGCTCTGGATCAGATAAATAGAAGCCGGGTCGAAGCGTTGCTGAATCTGGAACGGATAACGCTTGAGCGGCTCGCCGTCGGCGGTCAACACGCTGCGGATCCCGCGCATCGGTGTGTTGAAGCCACCATTGGCAAGGGTCTGGTACATGGCCGCCACTTCGATCGGAGCCAGGCCACCGGCGCCCAACAGCATCGATGGGAAGGCCGGAAATTCGCGGTTCACTCCCAGGCGCGCCAAGGTCTTGAGCACATTCGGCACGCCGACTTCCAGCCCGAGGCGGGCCGTCGATAGGTTGTAGGAATGCGCCAGGCCTTGGTACAGGAACACCGTGCCGTGGGGACGACGATCATAGTTCTGCGGCGTCCAGACCTGCCCGTCCGCGCCCTTGACCGAGAACGACTCATCGGACAGCCAACTGGTGAGCGTGTACTGGCTTGGCTTTTCCAACGCAGTGAGATAAACCGCCGGTTTGATCAGCGAGCCGATCGGTCGCACCGCGTCCAACGCCCGGTTGAATCCTGCGAAACTGGCCTGGCGGCTGCCGATCATCGCCTGGACTTCCCCGGTTTCAGGGTTGGTCACCACCATAGCCGCTTCGACTTCGTCGGAACCCTTGCGCCCCGCCAGTCGCTTGAAAGTGTCATTGACCGAGGCCTCGGCCTTCATCTGCAGGATCGGGTCGAAACTGGTGAAGATCCGCAGGCCTTCTTCGGTTAAGTCTTCGTCGCGGTAGTCTTCTCGCAGTTGACGCTTGACCAGGTCCATGAAGCCAGGGAACGAGCTGTCCGCCAAGCTGCCACGCTTGGTCACGCCCAGCGGCATCTTTTTCGCCGCCTCGACTTGTTCGGCCGTTGCCACGCCCTGCTGCTGCAACAGATCGAGCACCAGGTTGCGCCGCTCAAGCGCACGCTCCGGATTACGACGCGGGTTGTAGGAAGACGGCCCCTTGACCATGCCCACCAACAACGCCACCTGGTGCAGCTTGAGTTCGGACAGTGGCTGGCTGAAAAAGAACTGGCTGGCCAGGCCGAAACCGTGCACCGCGCGCTGGCCGTCTTGCCCGACGAAGACCTCGTTGAGGTACGCCTCCAGGATCTCCTGCTTGTCGTAGTGCAGCTCCAGCAGCAACGCCATCATGGCTTCGGTCAACTTGCGGGTCAGGCTGCGCTCGTTGGTCAGGTAGAAGTTCTTGACCAACTGCTGGGTCAAGGTACTGCCGCCCTGGCGCATGTGCCCCGAAGAAGTATTGACCCAGACGGCACGGGCGATCGACTTGGGCGAGACGCCGAAGTGATGGTAGAAATCACGGTCCTCGACGGCAATCAGCGTATCGAGCAGGAACGGTGGCACCTGGTCGATCTTGATCAGGATCCGGTCTTCGAGGTTCTTGGGGTATAGGCCGCCAATCAACAGCGGCTCAAGACGCACCACGGACAGCTTGGCATTGTTGGCACCGGTCAGCGCGGCTACATAGTCGCCGGAAAACCGCACCCGCACCGGTTGCGCCTGCTCCATGCCTTCATAGAACTGGAAACCGCGGGTGTTGAGGTCGATGGTATTGCCGTTCACCGACGCCGCCCCGGGACCATTGGCGACGCTTTCGCGGCGATAACCCAAGGCATCGAGCTCAGTGAGGAAATCATCCTTGCTCAGCTTTTGTCCGACGAACAGCTCCAACGGCCGTGCGTAGACCTTGGCCGGGATGGTCCAGCGCTTGCCGGAGAACTTCTCCTGGACGATGGCATCGAGGTAGACGGCAAAACCGGCAAGCACGACAAGGCCTACCAGGCTCAGTTTAAGGGCCCAGCCCAACCAGGGCCGCAGGCGGCTGGCGGGTGGTTTCTTGGGGGTGCGGGGGGATCGGGTACGAGTCATGGCGGCGGATTATACGCACTTTGTCGAGGTTCAACATGAGTCCGCCAAGGTTTGCGTTAGCGCCGCTTGCGGCCATAATGACCGCCTTGAATTTTCCAGTCTCTGAAGGATCGCCCGTGAGCCAATCACTGATCGCTGCCCTGCAAAACCCAGCCCTCTACCCGCATCCCATCGAAGGGTTCCAGGTCATCGAAACCCACATCTCCTGGGTGTTGCTCACCGGCCCCTACGCTTACAAATTCAAGAAACCGGTCAATTTCGGCTTCCTCGACTTCACCAGCCTCGACGCACGCAAGCATTTCTGCGGCGAAGAACTGCGCCTGAACCAACGCCTGACCCAGGACCTTTACCTGGAAGTCTTGCCGATCACTGGCAGTGCCCAAGCGCCACAACTGGGCGGGGACGGCCCGGCTATCGAATACGCCTTGAAAATGCGCCAGTTCCCCCAGAGTGAACTGCTCAGCACGCTGCAGGCCAATGGCGAACTGACCACCGCGCACATCGATGAAATGGCCGCGCAGATCGCCCAGTTCCACCTCACCACGCCAAAAGTGCCTGCCGACAATGCGGCGGGCACACCAGACAGCGTCATGGCGCCGGTGCGGCAGAATTTCGAACAGATCCGTCCATTCCTCAACGACAAGGCTGACCTGCTGCAACTCGAGGCTCTCCAGGCCTGGGCGGAAACCAGCTTCGAGCGGCTCAAGCCGTTGTTTACCCAACGCAAGGCCGACGGTTTCATTCGCGAATGCCACGGCGACATCCATCTGGGCAACGCCACGGTGATCGACGGCAAAGTGGTGATCTTCGACTGCATCGAATTCAACGAGCCATTCCGTTTCACCGATGTCTACGCCGACACCGGGTTCTTGGCGATGGACCTTGAAGACCGCGGCCTCAAGTCCCTGGCGCGACGCTTCGTCAGCCAATACCTGGAGCTGACCGGCGATTACGATGGCCTGGAATTGCTGAACTTCTACAAGGCCTATCGTGCCCTGGTCCGCGCCAAGGTCGCGCTGTTCAGCATGCCCGCCGAAGCCGATCCGGTGCAGCGCGCCACGACCCTGCGTCAATACCGCAACTACGCCAACCTGGCGGAAAGCTACAGCACGATTCCTTCGCGCTTCCTGGCCATCACCCACGGCGTGTCCGCCGTTGGCAAAAGCCACGTAGCGATGCGCCTGGTGGAAGCGCTTGGCGCGATTCGCCTGCGCTCGGACGTGGAACGCAAGCGCCTGTTCGGTGAACAGCAAGTGCCGAACGATCCACAGGCCGGCATCTATAGCAGCGATGCCAGCAGCGCCACGTACGCCCGGCTGCATGAGGTCGCCGATGCGATCCTCCACGCCGGGTTCCCCGTGGTGATCGATGCCACCTACCTCAAGCATGACCAGCGCGACGCCGCGGCCAAGGTTGCCGAAGGCACGGGCGCGCCGTTCCTGATTCTGGATTGCGAGGCGCCGCAAGCAGTGATCGAGAGCCGGCTCGCCCAGCGCCAAGCCGACCAGAAGGATCCTTCCGATGCCAACCTGACCGTCATCGCCGCCCAGCAGGCGAGCCGGGAAGCACTGACGCCGGCAGAAATCCTTTGCAGCAAACGGGTTCAAACCAACGAAAGCGGCACGCTGGATGTCGTGGTGGCGCAGATCCGCCAACGCTTGCCGGGCCTGTAGAAACTATTTCGGCCGTGAAGCGACGCCCGGCTTCACGGCCGCCAAATAGTGGCACTATACTGGCGCCATAAAACCATCAGGTGATATGCCATGAGCCACCCAAAGCTTCTCGATACCCCGCTTTATGCCTTGTTGCGCAAAGATGACGTCGCCGGGTTTAACGCCGAACGACCTCAAGGTCCTATCGACATGCGCGGCGGCGATTTTCGTGGCCTCGACCTGCGGGAACTGAACGCCGACGACGTGGATTTCACGGATGCCTACTTCCGTTCCACCGATTTGCGCGGCATCGATTTTCGCAAGTCGTCACTGGAAGGCGCGAGCCTGGCTCATGCGCAGATCTCCGGCACCTACTTTCCACCCGAGCTATCTGCCGACGAGATCCTGATGTCGATGAATTTCGGCACTCGCCTGCGCTATCGCACCCGCTGAAACGACGGCACCCGTGGTTGCGGCACCATCACTCTCCAGCGCCCCTGCCTGCGCTGGACGATGCGCATTTCCTTGTTTCCTCAACCATCGTGCGTAATGCATTAGAAGCTTTTGCGTCGATTCCGATCAAAGAATCACGCTTTTCCTGCTGAACGCTACACTCCTGAAAAGCTTGCCCACTGCACCAGTCGGCCGTCGCAAGGAGGCTCGATGAATGATGAACTGCAACACCTGAAGAATCTGGGCAAGACATCAGCCCAGTGGCTGCACGCCGTGGGCATCCACAGCGCCTCGGATCTGCGCCGGCTCGGCGCGGTAGACGCCTATCGCGCCGTACGCACTCGCGGGTTTCGCGCTTCCAAAGTGCTGCTGTATGCCATCGAAGGCGCGCTGATGGACATGCATTGGAACGATATCCCCCCGGAACGCAAGGAAGCCCTCAACAAACAGTTGGATGCCATTTCGGCGCGGCACAAAGCCTGAAACCATTTTTTCTCGCGTCCGACCCGCTCACGCCAAGAAACTTCGGGCAATCGGGAAAGAATGTTTGACTTGGTAATGAGAATCGCTATGATTACCACATCCGGTCGCGAGACTGGTCGATATTTGAAAAGCCCTTGGTTCGGACTCTCAGATATCTCCTCATCAGGCTAATCACGGTTATTTGACCCGGCTTTTGCCGGGTCTTTTTTTGCCTGGAGAATCACTTCGCGTCGCCTGAACGCATTTGCGCGCAGTAATCCTGCGGCGGCATTGCCGGGGTGTACCACACGTAATCCGCCATGGCCGGTGTCACATTGCTGCCCTCTTCAGCCAACATCAGCACCGACGGCCCATCGTGGGCCCCCAGATCCAGCGCATGCAGCGGCACGCCAACGTCCTTGCGGCCATGCCAGGCGCCTGCGAACAACAACGCCGGCGCGGGAGCCTCAAGCAATCGTTCGGCCATGCGCCGGTCACGCTGCTGCTGCACAGCCAGCATCGCGGGCATTTGCGACTCTGGCAGGAGTCCGCAGTGGGACTCACGGATCTGCTCCAGCAGCACGCCCTTCACAGCATCCGAATTGGAAAGAACTCCCTGCATCACAGGCGCTTGACGATAAATCCGTTGGATCTGCGCGCTGTCCAGATTGGCCGCCAGCACGGGATAGGATTGCATCAGGGCGAACTCGACCATGGGCCCGTAGAGGCTCCAGTCCCAACCTGGCGACCAGTCCAACGCGCCGGGCAGATCCCTTGGCAAGGCAGACAACTGGCGAACCGCGTCGACCCGTGGTTGTTGCTGGGGCGTCAACATCTCCAGTAACAGGCTGCCTTGGGCCCGTCGCTCGGCCAAGGCCTGGAGCAGCCAACGCTGCAATTCATGGTGATCGCGATTGTCATGTTGCTCTCCAACCACGACTCGCTGGGCACCCGCCAAACGCTTGACCAATGCCTGGGCCGTGATCGATTGGCCGGTGTGCAAATCACGAATCCGTCCACCAAGCGGAGGGGGCTCGACACTTTGACAGGCCGTCAACACAGCCAATGCCAGCATCAGGATCAAGCGCATATCGGTATTCTCCAGCCAGACTCAGCGGGCAATGATCAACGGATGGCCGCGCTCCGGATGGGACTGCACCAGCACGTCCAGGCCAAACACCGCCTTGAGGGGCTCCGGGCGCAGCACTTGCTGGGGCGAATCCAGGGCCACCGACCTGCCGGACGCCAGCAGCAACAGGCGATCACAGTAACGCGCCGCCAGGTTCAGGTCATGCAGGATCACCAGCACCGCCGCGCCACGACCGGAAAATTCACGCACCGCTTGCAGAATGGTGTGCTGATGCAGCGGATCGAGCATGGAAGTGGGTTCGTCCAGCAGCAGGATCTGTCCCGCCTCGCCCGGCCACAATTGCGCCAGTACCCGGGCCAGATGGACCCGCTGTCGCTCACCGCCGGACAAGCTCAGGTAATTGCGACCTTGCAAATGTGCGGCGTCCGCAGCCCGCAGCGCCAATTCGACAATTTGCCCGTCACGTATCCGGCCGCTCTGGTGGGGCAGCCGCCCGAGGCCGACGACTTCTTCAACACGGAATGCGAAATCCAGGGTCGAGGTCTGCGGCAATACCGCCAGGCGACGGGCGCGCTCGCTGCCTTCCCACTGGGCCAGTGGCCGATCATCGAGCCAGACCTCTCCCTGTGCCGGACGCATTTCTCCACACAAACCGGCGAGCAGCGTACTTTTGCCCGCCCCATTGGGACCCAGCACACCCAGCACTTCGCCCGGAGTGAGCTGCAGATCAATATCCGCCAATACGGTTTTGTGGCCCCGGCGAATGTACAGGTTCTGCGCTCGCAACATCAGGCGCGCCCCCGCAACAAAAGATAAAGGAAAAACGGCGCGCCGATGAAGGCCGTGACGATGCCGATCGGCAGCTCAGCCGGGGCCAGCGCCAGACGCGCGACCAAATCGGCGAGCAGCAACAGGCTCGCCCCCGCCAGCACCGATGCCGGCAACAGGACGCGGTGGTCCGGCCCCGCCATCAACCGTACCAGGTGCGGCACCACCAGCCCGACAAAGCCGATCATGCCCGCCGCCGCGACGGCAGCCCCGACGCCCAAGGCGGTGCAGAACACCAACTCTCGCTTGAGCCGTTCGACGTCGATGCCCAGATGGGCGGCTTCCGATTCGCCGAGCAGCAAGGCGTTAAGCGCCCGGGCGCGACGCGGCAGCCAGATCGCGACGCCGACGCTGACCAGCAACAACGGCCACAACCGCCCGTAGCTGGCACCGTTTAGGCTCCCCAGGTTCCAGAACGTCAGGGTGCGCAAGGTCGCATCGTCCGCCAGGTAAGTGAACAAGCCGACCGCGGAACCGGAGAGCGCGGTCAAGGCAATGCCAGCCAAGAGCATGGTGGCGACATGCGTCTGGCCGTTGCGCCGGCCGAGGCGATAGACCAGCGCCGTGACTCCAAGCCCGCCGAGAAACGCACACAACGACAACACGTAGGGTCCCAACGCTTCGGGCACCCCGCCCAGCGCCGAGCCGGCGACGATGGCAAACGCGGCACCCAACGCCGCGCCACTGGACACGCCCACCAACCCCGGGTCGGCCAGCGGGTTACGAAACAATCCTTGCATCGCCACGCCAGACAGCGCCAACACTCCCCCCACCATCAGTCCCAGCAACGTGCGCGGCAGACGAATCTGGCCAAGGATCAGCTCCGCCTGCTCCAGGCCGTCGGCGGCCACCGGCAGACCCAACAGGCGCAGGGCGGCCCGCAAGGTATCGAATAAGGGCAAGCTCACCGGCCCCAACGCCAGGGACAGCCAGGTCGCCAGCAGACACAGCAGGCCCAGCCCAATAAACAACGTGCGCGGCTTGACCAGCGCCGTCATGGCACCTGGGCCGGATAGAACGCATTGGTCAGCTTCACCAGGCTTTGCGGCAAACGTGGGCTTAGTCCGCCCACCAGCAACGTTGGGTCCAGCTCCATGACGCGCCCGTCTCTGGCGGCGCGCGTCGAGGACAGGATCGGATTTTCCTTGAACAACGCCGCGCGCGCCTCTTCACCGCGCAAGGCACGATCGGCGAAGACCAGCACTTCAGGGTTCAGGCTGGCCAGGGTTTCAACGGAGAACGGTTTGTAACCGCTGTGGGTCGCCAGGTTGTGGCCGCCGGCCTGTTGCAGTAGCCAATCAGCGGCGGTGTCCTTGCCCGCGACCAGCGGCTTGCCGCCGGCGCTGCCCACCAACAGCAATACACCAGGCGCCTTTTGCTTGAGCCGGGCTTCATCCACCCTAACGCTATGTCGGGAAAGACTCTGTTGATAATCCTCGAACAATTCTCTAGCCCTGGACTCGGCTCCCAACAACTGACCCAGGTGACGCAGATTGTCCTGGAGCGCCGCCAGGCTTGGCGCCGCAGAGAACAGTTCGACCTGCACCCCGGCGTTGCGAATCTGCGCCAAAACCGGAGGCGGCCCCATTTCTTCGGTACCCACCAGGATTTGCGGACGCAAGCTCAGCACGCCCTCCGCCGATAGCTGCCGCTGATAACCGATACTGGGCAACGCTCGCAGCGATTCGGGATGCTGGCTGGTCGTGTCCACGCCCACCAGTTTCGATTCACCACCCAGCGCGCCGACCCACTCGGACAAGGCGCCGCCGGCGCTTACCCAGCGCTGCGCAAGATCGGCCGCCAACGCTCCCTGGCAGGCCAGCAAGACGATACAGAGCGCAGCAACGCGGACATTCAGGCGCATCGGGCAGCTTCCTCGAAGAAGTTTTCCACAGGGTCGGGCTTGGACAAGTATCCTCGACACCACCTGCGAAGGAGGCGCCATTTGATAATTGTTTTCATTTGACCGTCAAGCATGGCACTCGACAACATAGCCTTCAACGAGCCCGTCCTTATGACACCTAGAGACTCACATGAAATTTCTTTGTAGCACCGCCGAGCTGCCTGAAAGCAGCAGTCGCGGTTTCGACATGAATGGGCGCAAGGTCCTGGCCGTGCGGCGCGCAGGCCAGGCGTATGTCTATCTCAACCGCTGCCCGCACCGCGGCGTGCCGCTGGAATGGCAACCCGACCAGTTTCTCGATACCAGCGCCAGCCTCATCCAGTGCGCGACCCACGGCGCGCTGTTCCTGATCGAAAGCGGTGAGTGCGTCGCCGGCCCTTGCGCCGGACAGTTCCTCGCGGCGCTAGATAGCCGGGAGGACGATCAAGGCATTTGGGTCGAGCTGTAGTGGCTCAAGCAACACCGGCAGCGGACGATCGACCCACATCTGCTCCGGCGTCAGCGTGGCGCCATATGCCAACACTTCCACCCCGGCGGCCACGGCCTCGTGCAACGCCGCGGCGTACACCGGGTCGATTTCGTGCGCCGGCCGCACCGCATCGATCCCGCTCAGGTTCACGCAATACAACTGCACCGCGCGCACGCCCTCCCGCGCCAGGCAAGCCAGCTCTCGCAGATGCTTGGCGCCACGCAGGGTTACCGCATCGGGAAACGCCGCGACATTCGTCCCGTCGAAACCCAGCGTGACGCTTTTCACCTCGACCCAGGCCGAGCTGCGATCCGCGTAGTCGAGCCGAAAATCGATGCGGCTGTTCTCGACGCCATAGGCCACTTCCCGCTTGAGCCCTATGAACCCGTTCAGCTCACTGATGACACCGGCGCGCAGCGCTTCCTCGATCAACCCATTGGCCCGCGCGGTGTTGATACAGGCCAAGCGCCCCTGAGGGGTTTCGCCTATTTCCCAAGTGCCCGGCAACTTGCGTTTGGGGTCGTTGGAGCGACTGAACCAGACGCGCGCGCCCTCGGCCATGCAATTGAGCATCGAGCCGGTGTTGGGACAATGAATTGTCAACAGTTCGCCATGAACGGTCTCGATATCGGCGAGAAAACGTTTGTAACGTCGAATCAACCGTCCTTCTTCCAAGGCAGGGGAAAAGAGCATCAGCCTTGCCAGCTCCGCAGTCCGCGTTCAATTCGCTCCACCGCTTCTTGCAGCCGCGGCAGGCTTTGGGTGTAGGCGAAACGCACGTGATGACCGGCCTGATGACGACCGAAATCGAGCCCCGGCGTGAACGCCACGTGTTCGGTTTCCAGGAAGTGCTGGCAGAACGCGAAGGCATCTGCGCCGAAAGCGCTGATATCGGCATAAAGGTAGAACGCCCCTTGGGGCTCCACTGCGATGCCGAACCCCAGCTCACGCAACGCTGGCAGGAGAAAGTCACGACGCAGCGCGAACTCGGCGCGCCGTTGTTCGAAAATCGCAATGGTCACCGGCTCGAAACAGGCCAAGGCCGCGTACTGGGCCATGCTTGGCGCACTGATGTAGAGGTTTTGCGCGAGCTTTTCCAACTCAGCGACGGCCGCTGAAGGCGCCACCAGCCAGCCCAGCCGCCAGCCGGTCATGCCGAAATATTTGGAAAAGCTATTAAGGACGAACGCATCGTCATCGACCTCCAGCACGCTGGCGGCGTCGGTGCCGTAGGTCAGGCCGTGATAGATCTCGTCGACGACCAGGTGCCCGTTGTGGGCCTTGATCGCCTTGGACAATCCCGCCAATTCATCCCGGCTGAGAATCGTCCCGGTCGGGTTGGCCGGGGAAGCCACCAGGGCACCGACGCTGTCCTGGTCCCAATGGCGATCCACCAGGTCCGGCGTCAACTGATAACGCACGTCCGGCCCCACGGGCACCAATTGTGCCGCGCCTTCGATCAGCCGCAGGAAATGACGGTTGCAGGGATAGCCTGGGTCGGCCAATAGCCAATGTTTACCAGGGTCCACCAGCAGAGCACTGGCCAGCAACAACGCGCCGGAGCCACCCGGAGTAACCAGGACGCGCCGGGGATCGATCTCCACGCCGTAGCGCTGCGCGTAGAAACCGGCGATGGCTTCGCGCAGCTCGGGAATGCCCCGGGCCGCGGTGTAGCGGGTCTTGCCGGCGGCCAGGGCAGCCTGGCCGGCCTGGATGATCGGCTCGGCGGTGGTGAAGTCCGGCTCGCCGATTTCCAGGTGAATGACATCGTTCCCGGCGGCCTGCAGTTCGTTGGCGCGCGCCAGCAGCGCCATGACATGGAATGGTTCGATGGCACGGCTGCGTGCGCTGTAGGGCTGGGCCATTGGGCCGTCCTTCACGAAAAAAGAACCGATTCTACCCAACTCGGGAACGGGTGCGGGAACGAGCGCAAATCTAAAACGGTCCTAGCGCTAGCTGGAAATGACTCCAGCGTTAAACCCAGACTTGACTAAAATCAAGCATTGAGCAGGTTTGCAACACCACCGAACCGGACCCGATCATGTTTTACGGGCCCCAGCCGCGCCAGGCTCGACAACCGGGAGTAGCGCAGGCTGATTTGATCTGGTAAGTTCGCCCGCTTGCAGCCGCAGGGCCGGCAGGTGTCGGTGATGGAGCAATCCTGCGTAGTGGATTACAAGAGTAGAGGCGGTCCATTCATGCCCACCCAAGCAAAGCAGAATCAAAATCAGTCGCTCAGCGGGTTTGAGCCGTATGTCGCGAAAGAGGGCGAAGAGTACATGGGCGCCCCCATGCGCGCGCACTTCACCAAGATCCTGAACAAGTGGAAACAGGACTTGATGCAGGAAGTCGACCGCACGGTTGACCATATGAAGGACGACGCTGCGAACTTCCCCGACCCGGCCGACCGTGCCAGCCAGGAAGAAGAATTCAGCCTTGAACTGCGCGCTCGCGACCGTGAACGCAAGCTGATCAAGAAAATCGACAAGACGCTGCAACTGATCGAAGACGAAGAATACGGCTGGTGCGAGTCCTGCGGCGTCGAAATAGGCGTCAAGCGACTGGAGGCACGTCCGACCGCCGACATGTGCGTCGACTGCAAGACCCTCGCGGAAATCAAGGAAAAACAGGTCGGCAAGTAATCGCCGGGGCTGTCATCGAAACGGAGCGTTCATACGCTCCGTTTTTTGTTTGCGAGGCTCCCATGCCCTCAGTTCTTGTGGGAGCGAGCCTGCTCGCGAATGCGTTCGTCCAGCCAACATTGATGTGACAGCCACACCGCTTTCGCGAGCAGGCTCGCTCCTACAGGGAATCATGCTCCGTCATCAAGATTTGCACTCCTTTCGCCCGGACCCCGTAAAATTCGCTCTATGACTGACTACACCGGACGCTTCGCCCCCACCCCCAGCGGCCACTTGCATTTCGGCTCGCTGGTCGCCGCCCTGGCGTCGTACCTCGACGCCCGGGCCGTGGGCGGACGCTGGTTGTTGCGCATGGAAGACCTCGACCCGCCCCGGGAAGAGCCCGGCGCGCAGGCGGCAATTCTCAAGGCGCTGGAAAGCTACGGGTTCGAATGGGATGGTGAAATGGTGCGCCAGAGCGACCGCCACGCCGCCTACCAGCAGGTCATCGATCGCTTGTTCAATCAAGGCCTCGCCTACGCCTGCACCTGTTCGCGCAAGCAACTGGAACCCTATCAGGGCATTTATCCGGGACTGTGCCGCAACGCAGGTCACAACACCGAAGACGCCGCCATCCGCCTGCGCGTCCCCGAACTTGAATACCATTTCGTCGATCGGGTCCAAGGCGAATTCCGCCAGCACCTGCGCCGCGAGGCCGGCGACTTTGTGATTCGTCGCCGCGACGGGCTGTATGCCTACCAATTGGCAGTGGTCCTGGACGACGCCTGGCAGGGTGTCACCGATATAGTCCGAGGCGCCGACCTGCTGGATTCCACGCCGCGCCAGCTATACCTGCAAGAACTGCTTGGGTTGCCACAACCGCGCTATCTGCACGTGCCACTGATTACCCAGCCGGACGGGCACAAACTCGGCAAATCCTATCGTTCACCACCCTTGACGGCCGATCAGGCAACGCCTCTGCTGTTGAGAGCGCTGCGCGCACTGGGCCAGCAACCGGCATCGGAGTTGGTCGATGCCAGCCCACGGGAGTTGCTGGCCTGGGGCATTCGCCACTGGGATGTGGGAAAGATCCCACGCACACTGTCCCTGCCCGAAGCGCAAATACAGTGACGGCCCTTGCAGCCTGCCGCCTATCCGTTACCATCGCCGCACGTTTTCGGGCACGTGCATAAAAAAGAGAGGCCGGGATGTACATCTATCGCTTGGTCCTGCTCCTGGTAGTGGGGATTTACCTGTTCTCCCCAGCCATCATGGATTGGTGGATCGATGCCACGGGTGCCTGGTATCGGCCCTATCTGCTCTGGCTGATCCTGATCGTCGTGACCTTCATCCTGCAGAGCCAAAAAGATGCCGATGAGCTTTAGCCTGACCCAGATGATCCTGATCAGCGCCGCCTATCTGGCGGTGCTGTTCGGCGTGGCTTGGATCAGTGAACGAGGCATGATCCCCCGGGCAATCATTCGCCACCCGCTGACCTACACCCTCTCGTTGGGCGTCTACGCCAGTGCGTGGGCGTTTTATGGCACGGTCGGCCTTGCGTACCAATACGGCTATGGCTTCCTGTCCAGTTACCTCGGGGTGTCCGGCGCCTTTCTGCTGGCGCCGGTGCTGCTCTATCCGATCCTGAAAATCACCCGCACCTATCAATTGTCTTCGTTGGCCGACCTGTTCGCCTTTCGATTCCGCAGCACCTGGGCCGGTGCGCTGACCACCATCTTCATGCTGGTCGGCGTGCTGCCATTGCTGGCGCTTCAAATGCAGGCGGTCGCCGACTCCATCAGCATTCTGACCCACGAACCGGTGCAGCACCGGGTGGCGCTGAGCTTCTGCGTCCTGATTATCCTGTTCACGATTTTCTTTGGCTCGCGGCACATCGCCACGCGGGAAAAACATGAAGGCCTGGTGTTCGCGATCGCCTTCGAATCGGTGATCAAGCTGGTCGCCATCGGCGGCGTCGGCCTCTATGCCTTGTATGGCGTATTCGATGGCCCGCAGCAGCTCGAGATCTGGCTGTTGCAGAACCAGACCGCCCTCGCCGCGCTGCATACGCCGCTCCAGGAAGGCCCGTGGCGCACGCTGCTGCTGGTGTTCTTCGCCTCGGCGATCGTCATGCCGCACATGTACCACATGACCTTCACCGAGAACCTCAACCCGCGCTCGCTGGTCAGCGCGAGCTGGGGCTTGCCGCTGTTCCTGCTGTTGATGAGCCTGGCCGTGCCGCTGATCCTGTGGGCCGGCTTGAAACTGGGCGCCAGCACCAACCCGGAATATTTCACCCTCGGCATCGGCATCGCCGCCAACAACGAAGCCTTGGCGCTGCTGGCGTATGTCGGCGGCCTGTCAGCGGCCAGTGGCCTGATCATCGTGACCACCCTGGCACTGTCGGGCATGGCTCTCAACCACTTGGTACTGCCGCTCTACCAGCCTCCAGCCGAGGGAAACATCTATCGTTGGCTGAAATGGACCCGTCGCGCATTGATCGTCGCGATCATCATGGCCGGCTACGGTTTCTATCTGATGCTGGGCGACGGACAGGACCTGGCCAACCTGGGCATCGTCGCGTTCGTTGCGACCCTGCAATTCCTGCCCGGCGTCCTGTCAGTGTTGTATTGGCCGACCGCCAACCGCCGCGGCTTTATCGCCGGCCTGCTGGCGGGGATCGTGGTCTGGCTGGTCGCCATGCTGCTGCCGCTGCTGGGCAACCTGCAGGGTTTCTATATTCCGCTGTTGAACATGATCTACGTGCTCGACGACACCAGCTGGCACATGGCAGCCATCGCCTCGCTGGCGGCAAACGTGCTGATGTTTACCCTGATCTCGCTGTTCACCAATGCCAGCAGCGAAGAAGCCAGTGCCGCCGAAGCCTGCGCTGTGGATAACGTGCGCCGGCCGCAGCGCCGTGAACTGCACGCTGCCTCGCCCCAGGAATTTGCCACTCAACTGGCCAAGCCTCTTGGCGCCAAGGCCGCGCAAAAGGAAGTCGAACAGGCCCTGCGCGACCTTTACCTGCCATTCGACGAACGCCGTCCATACGCCTTGCGTCGGTTGCGGGATCGGATCGAAGCCAACCTGTCCGGCCTGATGGGCCCCAGCGTGGCCCAGGACATGGTCGAAACGTTCCTGCCCTACAAGGCCGGCGGCGAGAACTATGTCACCGAAGACATCCACTTCATCGAGAGCCGCCTGGAGGATTACCACTCGCGCCTCACCGGCCTGGCCGCCGAGCTGGATGCCTTGCGCCGTTACCATCGCCAGACCCTGCAGGAACTGCCGATGGGCGTGTGCTCCCTGGCCAAGGACCAGGAGATCCTCATGTGGAACAAGGCCATGGAAGAACTGACCGGGATTGCCGCGCAGCGGGTGGTCGGTTCACGCCTGAGCACGTTGGGCGAGCCGTGGAAAGGCTTGCTGCAAGGCTTCATCGACCTGCCGGACGAGCATCTGCACAAACAACACCTGGCCCTGGACGGACAGACCCGCTGGCTGAACCTGCACAAGGCAGCGATCGACGAGCCTTTGGCGCCGGGCAACAGCGGCCTGGTGCTGCTGGTGGAAGACCTGACCGACACGCAGATGCTCGAAGACAAGCTGGTCCACTCCGAGCGCCTGGCAAGCATCGGTCGCTTGGCCGCCGGGGTGGCCCATGAAATCGGCAATCCGATCACCGGCATCGCCTGCCTGGCGCAGAACCTGCGCGAAGAGCGCGAGGACGATGGCGAGCTGACGGAAATCAGCGGCCAGATTCTCGAACAGACCAAGCGCGTATCGCGCATCGTCCAGTCGTTGATGAGTTTCGCCCACGCCGGCGGTCATCAGCACAACGACGAGCCGGTGTGCCTGGCCGAAGTGGCCCAGGACGCCATCGGCCTGCTGGCGCTCAACCGGCGCAACTTCGAAGTCCAGTTCTTCAACCTGTGCGACCCCGAACACTGGGTCGACGGCGACCCCCAACGGCTCGCCCAGGTGCTGATCAATCTGCTCTCCAACGCGCGCGACGCCTCGCCGGCCGGCAGCGCGGTACGGGTCAAGAGCGAAGCTTTCGAACATACCGTCGACCTGATCGTCGAAGACGAAGGCAGCGGTATTCCACAGAACATCATGGACCGATTGTTCGAACCCTTCTTCACCACCAAGGATCCTGGCGAAGGCACCGGTCTGGGCCTCGCACTGGTCTATTCCATCGTTGAAGAGCATTATGGACAAATCACCATCGACAGCCCGGCCGATGTTCAAGGCCAACGCGGCACCCGTATTCGGGTGACCTTGCCGCGTCATGTCGAAGCGACGTCCGCTGTGAACTGAGACCGTCGAGAGAATCGAATCAATGCCGCACATTTTGATCGTCGAAGACGAAACAATCATCCGCTCCGCCTTGCGCCGCCTGCTGGAACGCAACCAGTACCAGGTCAGCGAAGCCGGTTCCGTGCAGGAAGCACAAGAACGCTTCAGTATTCCAACCTTTGACCTGATCGTCAGCGACCTGCGCCTGCCCGGCGCACCCGGCACCGAGCTGATCAAGCTCGGCCAGGGCACGCCCGTACTGATCATGACCAGCTACGCCAGCCTGCGCTCGGCGGTCGATTCCATGAAAATGGGCGCGGTCGACTACATCGCCAAGCCATTCGACCACGACGAGATGCTCCAGGCCGTGGCCCGGATCCTGCGTGATCGACAGACGGCGAGCAGCCATCCAGCGGAAGCGACGAACGGTAAGGCCGCGGCGTCCGGTAAGGTGGGCGCAAGCAACAGCAACGGCGAAATCGGCATCATCGGCTCTTGCCCTCCGATGCAGGACCTCTACGGCAAGATCCGTAAAGTGGCGCCGACCGACTCCAATGTGCTGATCCAGGGCGAGTCCGGCACCGGCAAGGAACTGGTGGCCAGGGCGCTGCACAACCTGTCCCGCCGGGCGAAGGCCCCGATGATCTCGGTGAACTGCGCAGCCATCCCGGAAAGCCTGATCGAGTCCGAATTGTTCGGCCACGAAAAAGGCGCATTCACGGGCGCCAGCGCCGGGCGCGCCGGTCTTGTTGAAGCAGCGGACGGCGGCACGTTATTTCTCGATGAAATTGGCGAACTTCCTCTGGAAGCCCAGGCGCGGTTGCTGCGCGTGCTTCAGGAAGGCGAGATCCGCCGGGTGGGCTCCGTGCAATCGCAGAAAGTCGATGTGCGCCTCATCGCGGCGACCCACCGGGACCTCAAGAGCCTGGCGAAGATCGGCCAGTTCCGTGAGGACTTGTATTACCGCCTGCACGTGATCGCGCTCAAGCTGCCGCCGCTGCGCGAGCGTGGCGCGGACGTCAATGAAATCGCCAATGCCTTCCTGGCCCGCCAGAGTGCGCGTGTCAACCGCACCGACCTCAAGTTTGCCCCGGACGCCGAGCAGGCCATTCGTCACTACGCCTGGCCGGGTAACGTACGCGAACTGGAGAATGCCGTGGAGCGCGCGGTGATCCTGTGCGAGAGCCCGGAAATTTCCGCCGACCTGCTGGGCATCGATATCGAGGTGGGCGACCTGGACGATGAGGAGTTCATCGGGCTCGCACCGCAGCAAAACGGCGCGAACAACACCAGCCACGAGCCCACCGAGGACCTGTCGCTGGAAGACTACTTCCAGCACTTCGTCCTCGAGCACCAGGACCACATGACCGAGACGGAGCTGGCACGCAAGCTGGGCGTGAGCCGCAAATGCCTGTGGGAACGCCGGCAGCGCCTGGGTATTCCACGGCGCAAGACCGGGGCCACCAGCGAAAGCTGAGGTGCCCAGGTAACATCGCTGGATGTGAAAAAACTGTTACCTCAGCTTTTTCACGTAACAAAAGCCGGGGTTTACGGTAACGAAATCCCGGCTTTTTTTTGCCCCGAGCAAACCGGAATAAGCATAGAACCCCCGTCTTTCCTGGGCCTTGCAAAAGTTGGCACGCACCCTGCTATAGCTTTGGTACAAGAACAACAACAAGCAATGCACAAGACAATAAAAATAAGACGAATCGACTCACGCACAATAAAAACAAGACGGCGAGAGGCGCAGCTAACTGATTCTTTTGGAGAGGCGTTGTATTTGGGGCTTGCCCCACAACCAGGCCGAGAACAATAAAAACTGTCTCAAGACAGGTGCCTGAACTGGTTGGATCGATTGATCACTGCAACACAGCGACCAAAGCAATCCGTTTGCTCTTGGCTCCCGATTGGGAGGGTCACGAAGGGAAGACCTCGTGATATGGGCGCTCAACAAAAACAAGAAGCCCGAAATCAATAATAAAAAAAGAGCACGCAACTAATTCTGGGGGAGCTTCGGCTCCCCTTGTGGTTTCTGTCGTTCAGCCTTCCCGCATCCTACAAGCCTGTCGCTCAACGCTTGCAACACAAAACGCCTGCGTCCTACACCATCCCTCGACTAAATGCTAGAATCCCCGCCCATCATGCGGTCATTCTTGGTTTTTGGCCGAATATTCCTTCAAACAGTGCATCCCATGCTGAAGAAGCTGTTCCAGTCATTCCGTTCTCCCTTGCGTCGTACGCAACACATACGCAGCACGCCTGAAGTGCTCAATAGCGGCCAGCATTCGTTGCAAAAGGCCCAATTCAGCCGTTACGCGGTGAACATCGTCGAACGCCTGCAGAACGCCGGCTACCAGGCCTACCTGGTCGGCGGGTGCGTGCGTGACATGCTGTTGAACATCACCCCCAAGGATTTCGACGTCGCCACCAGCGCCACGCCAGAGCAGATACGGGCTGAGTTCCGTAACGCACGGATCATCGGGCGTCGCTTCAAGCTGGTGCATATCCACTTTGGCCGCGAAATCATTGAAGTGGCGACTTTTCGCGCCAACCATCCGCAGAATGACGAAGACGAAGACAGCAACCAGTCTTCTCGCAACGAAAGCGGACGCATCCTGCGCGACAACGTCTACGGCACGCTGGAAGAAGACGCGCAACGCCGCGACTTCACCATCAACGCCTTGTATTACGATCCGGTCAGCGAACGCATCCTCGATTACGCCAACGGCGTACACGACATCCGCAATCGGCTCATCCGCCTGATCGGCGATCCCAAGCAGCGGTACCAGGAAGACCCGGTGCGAATGCTGCGGGCCGTGCGTTTCGCCGCCAAACTGGATTTCGGTATCGAGAAACACAGCGCCGCGCCTATCCGCGACCTGGCCCCCATGCTCAGGGAAATTCCTTCGGCTCGCCTGTTCGAAGAAGTGCTCAAGCTGTTCCTTTCAGGCAACGCCGCAGACACCTTCGAGATGCTCGTCGACCTGCAATTGTTCGACCCGCTGTTCCCAGCCAGTGCCGAGGCGCTGGAATACAACCCGACCTACACCCACACACTGATCAGCGAAGCGCTGATCAACACCGACCTGCGCATCAAGCAGAACAAACCGGTAACTCCGGCGTTCCTGTTCGCCGCTTTGCTCTGGCCGGCCCTCCCCGCCCGCGTCTTGCGCTTGCAAGAGCGCGGCATGCCGCCGATCCCGGCGATGCAGGAAGCCGCCCACGAGCTGATCGCCGAACAGTGCCAGCGCATCGCCATTCCAAAACGTTTCACGATGCCGATTCGCGAAATCTGGGACATGCAGGAACGCCTCCCCCGCCGCAGCGGCAAACGTGCCGACCTGCTGCTGGACAACCCGCGTTTCCGCGCCGGCTACGACTTCCTGCTACTGCGCGAAAGCGCGGGCGAGCAGACCGACGGCCTGGGCGAATGGTGGACCGATTACCAGGACGCCAACGACAGCGAACGCCGCGACATGATCCGTGACCTCAGCGGCAAGGACGACGGCACCGGCGGCCCGCGCAAGCGCCGACGCAGCAGCGGTGCCAAGCGCAAGCGCGCGGGTGTACCGAGCGCCTCGGGCGAGTAAGCGATGGAACGCATCTACATCGGCATGGGCAGCAACCTGGCCGAACCCGCAGGACAACTGCGCAGCGCCGTCGAAGCGCTGGCGCGACTGCCCGAGACACGATTGGCAGGCGTCTCGGCGTTTTATCAAAGCGACTCGCTGCTTCCTGGCCAGCCACGCTACACCAACGCCGTGGCGGCGCTGGAGAGCAGCCTCGCACCGCTGGATCTGCTCGATGCGCTGCAAGCCATCGAAACCGATCAAGGGCGTGAACGCCTGGAGCGCTGGGGCCCGCGGACGCTGGACCTGGATATCCTGCTGTTCGGCGATCGCCTGATCGACGAACCCCGTCTCAAGGTTCCTCATTACCATATGCAGGCCCGGGCCTTCGTGCTCTATCCCCTGGCAGAGCTGGCGCCCGCCGACCTGCGCCTCGCTGACGGACGCCGTCTCAAGGACCTGCTTGCGGCGTGCCCATTCGCCGGCCTGGAACGCTTGCCTCTTATCTGACGAAGACCATCCCCTGTGGGAGCGAGCTTGCTCGCGATGGCGGTGGATCAGTTGCCCCACCTGTAACTGACACAGCGCTATCGCGAGCAAGCTCGCTCCCAAGGATCCGGGACCCGGCAGTCAGATTCGAAACACGCCCCTGCGCTGAAACGCATCAGTAACCCCGGTAACACCCGGCGGTAACACATCCAATTGACTTCCCCGGTACTCCTCACGACTATAGGCGTCCCGTCGCCGCCAACGCGGCGCTAATGGGTGCAATCCAGGCCTTACAAGCACCGCGCATAGAAGGTGCGCCTGTATTGGAGCGCCTAATGAGGACTTTTTCATGCCAGCTATTACCCTGACCACGCTGCAAGGTCTCAAGCAGAAAGGTGAGAAGATCACCATGCTGACCTGCTATGACGCCACCTTCGCCAATGCCTGCAACGAGGCCGGAGTTGAAGTGTTGCTGGTGGGCGACTCCCTCGGCATGGTGCTGCAAGGTCATGACAGCACCTTGCCGGTGACAACCGCCGACATGGCCTACCATGTGGCCGCCGTCAAACGCGGTAACACCGATGCGCTGATCCTCGCCGACCTGCCCTTCATGGCCTATGCCACCCTCGAACAAACCATGACCAACAGCGCCCTGCTGATGCAGGCCGGCGCGCACATGGTCAAGATCGAAGGCGCGTTGTGGCTGGCCGATTCGATCCGCTTGCTGGCCGAGCGTGGTATCCCGGTATGCGCACACCTGGGCCTCACCCCCCAGGCGGTGAATATCCTGGGGGGTTACAAGGTCCAGGGTCGCAGTGAAAACCAGGCGCGGCAGATGCGTGCCGATGCAATCGCGCTGGAACAGGCCGGGGCCGCCATGCTGTTGCTCGAATGCGTGCCCAGCGAACTGGCCCAGGAAATCACCCAGGCAGTGAGCATCCCGGTGATCGGCATCGGCGCCGGCAACGCCACCGACGGCCAGGTGCTGGTGCTCCACGACATGCTCGGGCTGTCGATCACCGGTCGCGTGCCGAAATTCGTGAAAAACTTCATGGCTGGGCAACCCTCTATCCAGGCAGCCCTGCAGGCCTATGTTGCCGAAGTGAAGGCTGCGTCCTTTCCCGGCGCTGAGCACGGATTCTCCGCATGAACACCGTCAAGACCGTACGCGAACTCCGCGCCGCAGTGGCCCGCGCCCGCGGCGAGGGCAAGCGCATCGCTTTCGTGCCGACTATGGGCAACCTGCACAGCGGCCACATGGCCCTGGTGACCAAAGCCTCGCAACGAGCCGATTTCGTCGTGGCAAGTATTTTCGTCAACCCGCTGCAATTTGGCGCTGGCGAGGATCTGGACAAATATCCCCGCACCCTCGCCGCTGACCAGGAAAAACTGCTTCAGGCCGGTTGTCATCTGCTGTTCGCACCCGGTGTCGAGGAAATGTATCCCGATGGCATGGCCGGGCAGACCCGGGTCAGCGTCCCGCAGTTGTCCGAAGGATTGTGCGGAGCCAGCCGTCCGGGGCATTTCGAGGGTGTGGCGACCGTGGTGAGCAAACTGTTCAATATGGTCCAGCCGGACCTGGCAGTGTTCGGCCAGAAAGATTTCCAGCAATTGGCGGTGATCCGCGCATTGGTCCATGACCTGAACATGCCGATCCAGATTATCGGTGAGCCAACCGTCCGCGCCGAGGACGGCCTGGCGCTGTCGTCGCGCAACGGCTTCCTCAGCCCCGAGCAGCGCGCCGTCGCGCCCGTGGTCTATCGCGTCCTGAGCCAGATCGCTCAAGCTATCCAGCAGGGGCAACGGGATTATCCGGCGTTGATCGATGAGCAGCTCAAGCAACTCGAAGCCGCGGGCCTGCGCCCCGACTACCTGGAAATCCGTCACGCCAAGACCTTGCGTCCGGCCGTGAGCGAGGACCGCGACCTGGTGATCCTGGCCGCTGCTTTCCTGGGCACCACACGGTTGATCGACAACCTGCACCTGGATCTCGACGCGCCCGCCTGAACACCTCAGTCCGAATGTGGGAGCGAGCCTGCTCGCGATAACGGTAGATCAGTTGATATCGACTTTGACTGGCACACCGCTATCTCGAGCAGGCTCGCTCCCACGGGGGGATGTGGTATTCAACAGACTGCATTTGCAAATTCCAGCCGTATTGCCGCTCCCAAAGCCTTCGGGCAAACTGCCCGCCGTTTGGACCCGACCAGAGGAAACACCCATGCACGCCATCATGCTCAAGGCCAAGTTGCACCGCGCCGAAGTCACTCACGCCGTGCTCGATTACGAAGGCTCCTGCGCCATTGACGGTGAATGGCTGGACCTGTCGGGCATCCGTGAATACGAACAGATCCAGATCTACAACGTCGATAACGGCGAGCGCTTCACCACCTACGCGATTCGTGGCGAAGAAGGCTCGCGGATGATTTCAGTCAACGGCGCCGCCGCGCACAAGGCCAAGGTGGGCGATCGCGTCATCATCTGCGCCTACGCCCACTACAGCGAAGCCGAGCTGCTCAATTTCAAGCCTCGCATGCTCTACATGGCGCCGGGCAACGAACTGAGCCATACCAGCAACGCCATTCCGGTTCAGGTCGCCTGACCGAAACCCTCTGCATCACCATACTTGTGTGGGAGCGAGCTCGCTCCCACAGTGGTTCATCAGGATCCTCCGCGTTCCGTCTGTCGGCCCCTTCCATCCCCCGCTGTATAAAAAAGTACCGGGAAACTGTCAGACAAAGTCAAGACAGATCGCAACGCGAGGTTTACTGTAGTCGCCCTGCGCCTGGTGATCGTGTCGGTGCAGTTATCCGGAAGCCCGCTTCGAGCCGCGCCGGAATTTTTCGTGTACAAAGGTCGTTCAAGTAAAAAGGAAACCCGCAGCGATGGCGTATTACCGAACTCCTCAAGACGTGACCGCTCTGCCCGCCTGGCAAGCGCTGAATGACCACCGCAAAGCCATGCAGGATTTCAGCATGCGCGAAGCGTTCAATGCCGATCCGCAGCGTTTCAACCAATTCACCCTGTCGAGCTGCGGCCTGTTTCTCGACTATTCGAAGAACCTGATCAACGCCCAGACCCGCGACCTGCTGGTGGGCCTGGCGGACGAAGTCGACCTCCAGGGCGCGATCAAGGCGCTGTTCGAAGGAGAGATCGTCAACGCCTCGGAAAACCGCCCCGCCCTGCACACCGCCTTGCGTCGCCCGGTCGGCGACAAGTTGCTGGTCAATGGCGTCAACGTGATGCCAGACGTGCATAAAGTGCTGAACCAGATCACCGACCTGGTGGGCCGCATTCACGACGGCCTGTGGCGCGGTTACACCGAGAAGCCGATCACCGACGTGGTGAACATCGGTATCGGTGGCTCCTTCCTCGGCCCACAGCTGGTATCCGAAGCGTTGTTGTCCTATACGCATAAGGGCGTTCGCTGCCATTACCTAGCGAACATCGACGGCAGCGAGTTCCACGAGCTGACGATGAAACTGCGCGCCGAGACCACGTTGTTCATTGTCTCGTCGAAATCCTTCAACACCCTCGAAACCCTGAAAAAC
Organism: Pseudomonas sp. R4-84; assembly: GCF_054130985.1. NCBI lineage: Bacteria > Pseudomonadati > Pseudomonadota > Gammaproteobacteria > Pseudomonadales > Pseudomonadaceae > Pseudomonas > Pseudomonas sp. R4-84. Next base: position 882,105 of record NZ_CP096390.1, on the reverse strand, counting down.
GCCCAAGCTGCACGTGCTTGGTACCTGGCCCAAGGCGGTTCGGAAGCGGAGCTGTATCGCCACTTCATCGCGGTGTCGAGCAACAACGCCGCCGCCGTGGCCTTCGGCATCCGCGAAGAAAACATCTTTCCGATGTGGGATTGGGTCGGCGGGCGTTACTCGCTGTGGTCAGCCATCGGCCTGCCGATCGCCCTGGCCATCGGCATGTCGAACTTCAAGGAATTGCTGTCCGGCGCCTATTCCATGGACCAGCATTTCCAGAGTGCGCCGTTCGAACAGAACATGCCGGTGCTGTTGGCATTGCTGGGCGTGTGGTACGGCAACTTCTGGGGTGCGCAGAGCCACGCGATCCTGCCGTACGACCACTACCTGCGCAACATCACCAAGCATTTGCAACAGCTGGACATGGAGTCCAACGGCAAGAGCGTCCGCCAGGACGGCACGCCGGTGTCCACCGACACTGGCCCGGTGATCTGGGGCGGCGTCGGCGCCAACGGCCAGCACGCTTACCATCAGTTGCTGCACCAGGGCACCCAATTCATCCCGGCCGACTTCATCGTGCCGATCGTCAGCTTCAACCCGGTTTCCGACCATCACCAGTGGCTGTACGCCAACTGCTTGTCACAGAGCCAGGCACTGATGCTCGGCAAGACCCGCGCCGAAGCCGAGGCCGAGCTACGTGAAAAAGGCGTCAGCGAAGCAGACGTACAGAAACTGGCCGCCCACAAGGTGATCCCGGGCAACCGTCCGAGCAACACCCTGGTGGTGGAACGCATCAGCCCGCGCCGTCTCGGTGCGCTGGTCGCGCTGTATGAACACAAGGTCTTCGTACAAAGCGTGGTCTGGGGCATCAACGCCTTCGACCAGTGGGGCGTGGAATTGGGCAAGGAACTGGGCAAAGGCGTCTACAACCGTCTGGTGGGCAGCGAGGAAAGCGCGGCCGAAGACGCCTCGACCCAAGGCCTGATCAATTATTTCCGCGGGCGTCATCGCGGCTGATCCCAGGTTTTGCATTGCCTTCGTGGGAGCGAGCCTGCTCGCGATAGCGGTCGATCAGTTCACACCTAAGTTGACTGACACACCGCATTCGCGAGCAGGCTCGCTCCCACAGTTGCTTATGGGTGACTTGAACCCTACGGCCACTGGGCGCATCTTTATATCTTGTCGCAAAACAAGAATAAGGAACCGTCATGTTCGATATCAGCCAGTACCCCCAAGCCGATGCCGTCCGCCGGGCTGCGCAACTGAGTCAAGACGAGTACAAGCGGCTCTACAAGGAATCCATCGAACACCCCAGCGCCTTCTGGGCCGAGCAGGCCACGCGCTTTCTCGACTGGATGACGCCGTGGCAGACCGTCCAGCGCTACGACCTCAGGAGTGGCGAAGCCAGTTGGTTCACCGGCGCCAAGCTGAACGTCAGCGCCAACTGCATTGACCGTCACCTGGAAGCCCGAGGCGATCAGACAGCGATCATCTGGGAAGGCGACAACCCTGCCGAATCGGCACAAATTACCTACAGCAAACTTCATCACCACGTTTGCCGACTGGCCAATGTGTTGAAAAGCCGTGGGGTGAAGAAAGGCGACCGGGTATGTATCTACATGCCGATGATCCCGGAGGCGGCGTACGCCATGCTCGCCTGCACCCGCATCGGTGCGGTGCATTCGGTGGTGTTCGGTGGATTCTCGCCGGATTCACTGCGCGACCGGATCCTCGACGCCGACTGCCGCACCGTCATCACCGCCGACGAAGGCGTACGCGGTGGGCGCTTCATACCCCTCAAGCGTAATGTCGACAAGGCGCTGCAAAGCTGCCCGAACGTCAGCACTGTGCTGGTGGTCGAGCGCACCCAGGGCGAGGTGGATTGGGTCGAAGGCCGTGATCTCTGGTATCACCAGGCCACCCATGAAGTGAGCGACGATTGCCCGCCCGAGCCGATGGACGCTGAAGACCCTCTGTTCATCCTCTATACGTCCGGCAGCACCGGCAAGCCCAAGGGCGTGCTGCACACCACCGGCGGCTATCTGCTGCAAGCCGCGATGACTTTCAAGTACGTGCTGGACTACCGCGACAACGAAGTGTTCTGGTGCACCGCCGACGTCGGCTGGGTCACCGGCCACAGCTACATTGTCTACGGCCCGCTGGCCAACGGCGCCACCACGCTGATCTTCGAAGGCGTGCCGAGCTACCCGAGCAGTTCGCGGTTCTGGCAGGTAATCGACAAACACCAGGTCAATATCTTCTACACCGCGCCGACCGCCCTGCGCGCCCTGATGCGCGAAGGTGCCGCCCCCTTGCAGGACACGTCTCGCAAGAGCCTGCGTTTGCTCGGCAGCGTCGGTGAGCCAATCAACCCCGAGGCGTGGGAATGGTACTTCAACGTCGTCGGCGAGCAGCGCTGCCCGATTGTCGATACCTGGTGGCAGACCGAAACCGGCGGCATCATGCTCAGCCCCTTGGTGAGCGCGCCAAGGCTCAAGCCGGGCTGCGCCACTCGGCCGATGTTCGGCGTGCAGCCGGTGCTGCTGGATGAGACCGGCAAGGAGATCAGCGGGCCGGGCAGTGGCGTGCTGGCGATCAAATCCAGCTGGCCGGCACAGATTCGTAGCGTCTACGGTGACCATCAACGCATGGTCGATACGTACTTCAAACCCTACCCCGGCTATTACTTCACCGGCGACGGCGCCCGCCGCGACGAAGACGGCGACTACTGGATCACCGGACGTATCGACGACGTCATCAACGTCTCGGGCCACCGCATCGGCACCGCCGAAGTGGAAAGCGCGCTGGTGTTGCACGACAACATCGCCGAGGCGGCCGTCGTTGGTTATCCCCACGACCTCAAGGGCCAGGGCATCTATGCGTTTGTCACGCCAATGGACGGCGTCGAGGCCAACGACGCGTTGAAGCAAGAGCTGCTGGCCCATGTCAGCAAGGAAATCGGCAGTTTCGCCAAGCCGGAGCTGATCCAGTGGGCGCCGGCGCTGCCGAAGACCCGGTCAGGCAAGATCATGCGCAGGATCCTGCGCAAGATCGCCTGCAACGAGCTCGACAGCCTGGGTGACACCTCGACCCTGGCCGACCCAAGCGTGGTGGAGGGTTTGATCGACAAACGCCTGAACCGCTGAGGCAACATAAACCCCGTGGCGAGGGAGCTTGCTCCCGCTCGGCTGCGCAGCAGACGCAATCGCTATCGCCCCTTTGAAAAAAGGGGGCGCTTCGCACCCCAGCGGGAGCAAGCTCCCTCGCCACAAAAAGCGCTGCCTGACGCAAATCTGCAGACAATACCCGAGTATCCATAACTGCTAAACTCCCGCGCCTCATTTCTCTAAGGCGCGCCCGGCATGTCTTCCTTGAATCTGGCGCTGCGCGCCGCCCTCGACCAGCGCCAGGCCCTGCTCGACCAACTGCACCAGCAAGGCACCGATTGCTATCGCCTGTTCCACGGCAGCCAGGAAGGCGCGCCGGGCCTCACCGTCGACCGCTATGGCCCGCAACTGCTGGTGCAGAGTTTCCATCAGTCGCTGGAACTGGAACCCTTGCTGCAGCTGCACGGCATCGTCAATGAACACCTGAACCTCGACACCCTGCTGGTCTATAACGACCGCTCCCGGGGCAATTCGCGTATCGACCGTCAGGACAGCGTCTACCAGGCCGATGAGGCCGCCCTGCAAGACCTCGTCGGGCATGAGTGGGGTTTGAACTACCGCGTCCGCGGCCGCCATGCCGGGCAGGATCCGTTGTTGTTTCTCGACTTGCGCAACGCCCGCGGCTGGGTCAAGGCGCACAGCCGGAACAAAAGCGTGCTCAACCTGTTTGCCTATACCTGTGGTGTAGGGCTCAGCGCGGCGGCCGGCGGGGCGCGGGAGGTCTGCAACCTAGATTTTGCCGAAGGTAATCTGGCGGTGGGCCGCGAGAATGGCCTGCTCAATCCCGAGCTGCCGACGATGGAATTCGTGCAATCGGATTATTTTCCAGCGATCCGCCAGCTGGCCGGCCTGCCCGTTAGCCAACGGCGCGGACAGAAACTTCCGAGTTACGTGCGCCTGGAACAGCGCCAGTACGATCTGGTGCTCCTCGACCCACCCGCGTGGGCCAAGAGCGCATTCGGCACCGTCGATTTATTGCGCGACTACCAGAGCCTGCTCAAGCCGGCGCTGCTCGCTACCGCCGACGATGGGGTGCTGATCTGCTGCAACAACCTGGCGAAAGTGCCCATGGAGGACTGGCGTGAACAAGTCCTGCGTTGTGCGCAAAAGGCTGGTCGCCCGGTCCGCGAGTGGAGCGTGCTGGCGCCCGGCGACGATTTCCCGTCGCGGGACCAGCAGCCACCGCTCAAAACGCTGATTCTTCAATTCTGAGCACGCCTCAGCGATCCCACCAAAAAAACGGACAAATCTCATAAAACACAGTGGCTTCGGAACCGTAAACGCATGCCATACTCCAAGGCACTCCGATTCATACCAGACGAAGCCACACATGCCCAAAGGATTGATTCGCGCTTTCGGCGCCCTGTTGACCGCACTGGCCCTCTACAGCCTGATGGGTTTCCTGATCTTGCCGGGCATCGCCCTGCGCATCGTCAATCAGCAACTGGCCGCCCACGCCACGGTGCCGGCCCAGATCCAGCGTATCGAACTCAATCCCTTCAGCCTTGAATTGACCTTGTGGGGCCTGATCGTCGGCGAGCCGGGCAAGGAGCAGGTCGGCTTCGAACGCCTCTACGCCAACCTGCAAGTCGACAGCCTGTGGACGGGCGCCCTGCACCTGGCGGACATCGAACTGGACAAGCCCAAGACCGAAGTGTTGTTCGCCAAGGACGGCCAATTGAACCTGCTGGGCCTGTTCAAACTGCCACCCAGCGAGCCGACCCCGGCCGATCCGGATGCCAAGCCGTTTCCCCTGCGGGTGGATCGGGTCAGGCTTGCCGGCGGCTACGTGCATTTCCAGGACTTGCGCCCCAGCGAGCCCATCGAGTTCCTGTACGACGCCCTCGATTTCGAGCTGAAAAACCTCAGCACCCTGCCCGACGACAGTGCAGACATGACATTGGTGGCCGCGGGCCCCGAGGGTGGGCAGATCGACTGGACGGGCAATTTCAGGCTCGCGCCAATTGCCTCCGAGGGCACACTGAAAATTACCGATGGACAGATGAAAGCCTGGTGGCCCTACGTGCGTGACGCGGTGCCCCTGGTGTTGGAAAACGGCGTGCTGAACCTCAGCACCGACTACAAGCTCAACCTCGCCCAGGGCACGCAATTGCTGCTCAGCAACGCAGCGGTCAGCGTCGCGCCGTTCGCCATGAAGGCGCCTGACGGCCGTCCATTGGCACGGCTGGAGCGCCTGGACGTAAGCGAAACCTCCGTGGACCTGGCGAAGCAGCAGGTCATCGTCGGCAAGATCCGCAGTCAGAAGCTGGAAACCTGGGCCGCTCGGGAAGCGGACGGACAATTGGACTGGCAGAAGCTATTCGCCAGCCAGCCAGCCAAACCGCAGGTCAAGGCCGAACCCGCCTCGGCCCCGGCAGCCGCCGACTCGCCCAAGCCTGAGCCGACAGCACCCAGCAAACCGTGGCAAGTGCTGCTCAAAGACGTGCAGTTGCGCGATTACCAGGTGCACCTGGCCGACCGTCAGGCACAGCCGCCCGTAGCCTTGGAGGTTGGCCCACTGAACCTCGACCTGCAAAACTACGACACCCTCAACGGCTCGCCCTTCAACCTGAAGCTGGATACCGGGCTGGGCAAGCAGGGCAAGGTACTCGCCGACGGCGTGGTCAACCTCAACCCGGTCACCGCGAAGCTCAACGTCAAGACCCAGGACATCGACCTGCGAGTCGCCCAGGCCTACATCAACCCGTTCATTCGCCTGGAGCTACGCTCCGGGATGCTCGGCAGCGACCTGGTGGTGGATCTCAAGAGCACCGAGCCGTTGGCATTGGCCGTCACCGGCCGCGCCCAGGTCGACCAGTTGCACACCCTCGATACGCTCAAGACCCGCGACTTCCTCAAATGGCAACGCCTTGAACTCCAGGGCCTCAACTACCAGCATGGCGACAGCCTGTCGATCGCCAAGGTCAATCTGCTCCAACCCTACGCGCGGTTCATGATCAATGACGATCGCACCACCAACGTCGACGATCTGTTGATCCCGCAACCCGCCGACGGCACGGCCAAGAACAGCGGGGCCAAACCGGCATCGAAGGAAAAGCCGCTGGGCATTCACGTCGGAGCCATTGCGATCAATGACGGTTCGGCCAATTTTGCCGACTTCAGCCTGACGCCGAACTTCGCCACGGCCATCCAGCAGCTCAACGGAGAGATCGGCACCATCGACAGCCGCCAGGCCAAGCCCGCCACCGTGGACGTAAAAGGCAAGGTCGACCGCTACGCACCGGTGACCATAAAGGGCGCGGTCAACCCCTTCGACCCGATGGCCAGTCTCGATATCGCCACCAGTTTCAAGCGGGTCGAGTTGACGACCCTGACGCCCTACTCCGGCAAGTTCGCCGGCTATCGCATCCGCAAGGGCCGGCTCAACCTCGACCTGCATTACCGGATCACCAAGGGCCAGCTCCAGGCCGACAACAAAGTCGTGGTCGAGCAATTGCAATTGGGCGAAAAGGTCGACAGCCCGGACGCCGTGAGCCTGCCGCTGAAGCTGGCCGTCGCCCTGCTCAAGGACTCCGAAGACAGGATCTCCATTGAACTGCCTGTCTCCGGCAACCTCAACGACCCGCAGTTCAGCGTGATGCCAATCGTCTGGCAAACCCTGCGCAACCTGGTGGTCCGCGCTGCCCAGGCACCGTTCAAGCTCATCGGCGGGCTGGTGGCCGGCGGCGGTTCGGAAGACTTGGGCAGCGTGGCGTTCGCCCCCGGCTCAAGCGACCTGAGCCAGGACAACGAAAGCGTGTTGTTGAAGTTGTCCGAGGCCTTGGGCAAACGTCCGGAACTGCGCCTGGAGATCGAGGGTACCGCCGCCCAGAGCAGCGACGGCCCACTGCTCGCCGCCCAGCGCCTGGAACGCGAATATCAGTACAACTACTACAAGATACTGCAGCGCCGGGGCGATAAAGTCCCGGCCAAGGCTTCCCTGCTGCAAGTACCGGAAGACGAAAAAGCCCCGCTGCTGGAAGGTATCTACCGCACCCGCCTGAAGACCCAGCCACCGGCTGAATGGACGCAACTGGACAAACAGGCCCGCATCGACAAGCTCCGTGAAGGCGTCATCAAGTTCTGGAGCGGCAGTGATGTACTGTTGCGCGAACTGGGCCAGGAGCGGGCCAGCAGCATCAAGGATTTCCTCGTGGACAAGGGCAAGCTGGCCGATGACCGCGTGTACTTCATTGACGCCAGCCTGGGCCAGGCCGAAAAGGACGGCACCGTCATTACGCCAATGCATCTGGATGCGGAGTGAAATGAAGTATTGGTACGGATTCAGCCTGAGTCTGCTGCTATTGGCAGCCGGCCAGGCCACAGCCGCCAATACGTTGCGCTGTGGCAGCCATTTGATCAGCATCGGTGATCGTACGAGCGAGGTGCTGCAAAAATGTGGACAGCCTGCAGCGCGTGATGATCTGGGCTACAAACGCAGCGTCAACCGCCGGGAGGAGTATCCGGTGGAGGAATGGACTTACGGACCCCGTAGCGGGATGTACCAGTACTTGCGCTTCGAGAGGAATCGGCTGGTGGAGATTACCAGCAAGCGTGGGCGGTGATTGGTTGGGCTATTCCAGGGTATCTGCAGCGACAGTGCCTACGCCTTCGCGAGCAGGCTCGCTCCCACAGGGGCCGGGTTGTTTCTGGAAGAATGCGATCAAATGTGGGAGCGAGCCTGCTCGCGAAAGGGACTACCCGGTTTCCCTGACTGGCTCACATTCTCTCCCTCCCAAAATAGAACAGGCCCCCGGCACGAATGCCGGGGGCCTGTAATGGCCACTTCCATGTGGCCTTTCGCATGAACTCCAAAGCATCGGCAAGCGTAAAACACAGCCCGCTTGCCGCGCCTTCTCCCGTCCAGGCGAGAAGCCTTGCCTTACTCGGATTTCAGGCCATCGGCCGACACATCACGTACGCCTTTGATTTTCTTGGCGATCGCGACGGCGGTGTCTTTCTGGGCATCGCTCAACACAGCGGTCGAAGACAGGGACACGACGCCCTTGTTGGTTTCAACCTTGATGTCGGAGCCTGGAATGCCTTTCTCGGTCACCAGGTCGGCCTTGACCTTGGTGGTGATCCAGGTATCGGAAACGTCTTCCTTAGCCTCTGTCACTTCGCCCGCAGCCAGCATCATCGGGGCCTGAGTTGCTTGAGTGGTCTCGGCGAAAGCGCTAGCCATGGTCAGGGTCAGTGCAGTGGCAGCAGCGGCAGTGATAGCGAACTTCTTCATACGAGTAACTCCTGTTTTTCTCAGAAACTGCCGAAATTGCATCGCGGCAGGTTGTCAGGAGTAGTGCGAAGGCTGTGCCAGTTTTGAAACAACGTGAAAGTCGTTATAAATCAATAAGTTAAGCGAAGCGGTTATTTTCATAATCATGCAAATTGCATGACTGAGGGATTTGGTACATGCAACATGCGGGTTTTGCCGGATTGCTAAGCTCATGAATTACCGAGGTTATTTCGATATTGGAGATTTACCCCCGCTAAATGACAAAGCCCCGCTGATGCGGGGCTTTGGTTAGTCTCGCAACAACTGTCAACCCGCTGCCGCGCCAGCCGCTGCTGTGCAACCGCCCGCAGGCAAGAACTCTTCCGCAACGTTAGAAGTACATGTCCAGGCACCTGTCCCGGCACGGCTGAGAATGATCGTCTTGCCTATGATGGAGGCAGGTGCCTCTTTGATAGTGCAAGTGATGCTGGCCGTCCCAGCGGCCGCGTCACCCCCAATGGTCATCGTGCAGTTATTGCTCGACGCCGGTACGCCCGTGTTGGCAGCGGTTGGCGTTGTACCTTTATTCAGAAGGTCTTCAACCGGCACCTTCAATGAAGAAGCTTCCGCCAGCCCGACCGTCACCTTCGCCCGCGCCTGGTACTTCGAGTACTGCGGCAACGCAAACGTCGCCAGGATCCCAATGATCGCCACCACGATCAGCAGCTCGATCAGTGTAAAACCCTTTTGCTTATTCATAGACATCTCCCGTGCATGAGTCGAAATCTCATGACCTGAAACGGTCATTGCAGGGCACATGCCAACCCTGGAAGCCCCGCCAGCCCAGGCTTTCCCTGCCGCATGAGATCAACGTCCTACCCCAACAGCCGCACTATCTGACGCTTTTTGTCACCTCTGCTCGCTGGTCAGCCACCGATGCTTGACTAGGCTATAAATCATGAACAGTCCGCGTCCGGTATCCCCATGAATGACATCGCCCTCAGCGGCCTGGCCAAGCAATTGGTGTTGGCTGAACTGATCACCGAACAAAGCGCGCAGCAGGCTTTTCAACAGGCCCAGCGCAACCGAGTGCCCCTGGTCAGCTACCTGGTGCAAAACAAACTGATCCAGAGCCGCCAGGTGGCGGAAATCGCCTCCGAGCATTTTGGTATCGCCCTGCTGGACCTCAACAGCCTAGACAAAGACAACCAGCCCGCCGGCCTGGTCAGCGAAAAACTGGTGCGCCAGCATCACGTACTGCCGCTGTGGCGGCGCGGCAACAAGCTCTATGTGGGCATTTCCGACCCCACCAATCACCAAGCCATCAACGACATCCAGTTCAGCACCGGCCTGACCACCGAAGCCATCCTGGTGGAAGACGACAAGCTCAGCGATGCCATCGAAAAATTCTTCGAATCCAGCAGCACCGGCCTGGAGGGCATGGCCGACGTCGATCTCGACGGCCTGGACATCGAGTCGATCGACGACCGCAAGCAGGACACTATCGCGGGGCAGGACGGCGACGATGCGCCGGTCGTACGTTTCGTCAACAAGATGCTGCTGGACGCGATCAAGGGCGGCTCTTCCGACCTGCACTTCGAGCCTTATGAGAAAACCTACCGGGTGCGGGTGCGTACCGACGGCATGCTGCGGGAGGTCGCCAAGCCTCCCATCCAGCTAGCCAACCGCATTGCCGCGCGCTTGAAAGTCATGGCGAGCCTGGACATTTCCGAGCGACGCAAACCCCAGGACGGTCGGCTGAAGATGCGCCTGTCGAAGACCAAGTCCATCGACTTCCGGGTCAATACCCTGCCCACGCTGTGGGGGGAAAAAGTGGTGATCCGGATCCTCGATCCCTCCAGCGCGCAAATGGGCATCGATGCCCTGGGCTATGAGCCGGAACAGAAAGACCTGTACATGACAGCCTTGAAGCAACCACAAGGGTTGATCCTGGTGACCGGGCCGACCGGCTCGGGCAAGACCGTGTCGCTCTACACCGGCCTGAACATCCTCAACACCGTGGATATCAATATCTCCACGGCGGAGGACCCGGTGGAAATCAATATGGAAGGCATCAACCAGGTCAACGTGAACCCGCGCCAGGGCTTGGATTTCGCCCATGCCCTGCGCTCGTTCCTGCGTCAGGACCCGGACGTGATCATGGTCGGCGAGATCCGTGACCTGGAAACCGCCGAAATCGCCATCAAGGCCGCCCAGACCGGGCACCTGGTGCTGTCCACCCTACACACCAACAGCGCCGCCGAAACACTGATCCGCCTGCAGAACATGGGCATCCCCGGCTTCAACATTGCCACGGCGGTCCACCTGATCATCGCCCAGCGCCTGGCGCGCAAGCTGTGCGCACAGTGTAAGAGAGCCATCGAGATTCCCGAGGAAACCCTGCTCAAAGAGGGTTTCCCCCGGGAACGCATCGGCTCATTCACGATCTATGAGCCGGTCGGTTGCGAACAGTGCAACAGCGGTTACAAAGGTCGCGTGGGGGTATACGAAGTGGTGAAGAACACGCCAGAGCTGCAACGATTGATCATGGCCGAGGGCAACTCCCTGGAAATCGACCTGCAGATGCGCAAGGACGGCTTTAACGACTTGCGCACCTCGGGGCTGTTCAAAGTGATGCAAGGCATCACCAGCCTCGAAGAAATCAACCGGGTCACCAAGGATTGAACATGGCGGTCAAGGCAGTAAAAACCGACGTCTACACGTGGGAAGGCAAAGACCGCAAAGGCACGAAAATGTCCGGCGAACTGACCGGCCAAAGCCCGGCACTGGTCAAGGCACAGTTGCGCAAGCAGGGCATCAACCCGGGCAAGGTTCGCAAAAAGTCCACCTCGATATTCAGCAAGGGCAAGCGCATCAAGCCGTTGGACATCGCCCTGTTCACCCGCCAGATGGCGACGATGCTCAAGGCCGGGGTGCCGCTGTTGCAGGCGTTCGACATCATTGGCGAGGGCTTCGACAACCCGAATATGCGCAAGTTGGTGGACGAGGTGAAGCAGGAGGTCGCCGCCGGTAACAGTTTCGCCGCCTCGCTGCGCAAATGCCCCCAGTATTTCGACGAGTTGTACTGCAACCTGGTAGATGCCGGTGAGCAGGCCGGTGCCCTGGACACGCTGCTGGACCGCGTCGCGACCTACAAGGAAAAAAGCGAGGCCCTCAAGGCCAAGATCAAGAAAGCCATGACCTATCCTGCCGCGGTGATCGCCGTTGCCGCCGTGGTCACAAGCATCCTGCTGATCAAGGTCGTGCCGCAGTTCGAGTCGGTATTCGCAGGCTTTGGCGCAAAGCTGCCGGCCTTCACGCTGATGGTCATCGGCTTGTCGGAGTTCTTGCAAGAGTGGTGGTGGATGTTGCTGGGTGGGCTGGTGGGTGGGTTCTTCGGCGTGAAATATGCGCTCAAGCGTTCCCAGGCATTTCGTGACTGGCGAGACAAATGGCTGCTCAAGCTGCCCTTGATCGGCACCTTGATGTACAAGTCCGCCGTGGCTCGCTACGCCCGTACGTTGTCGACGACCTTTGCGGCCGGCGTACCATTGGTCGAAGCCCTCGATTCCGTGTCGGGCGCTACCGGCAACGTAGTGTTCAAGCGCGCGGTACAACGCATCCGGCAGGATGTCTCGACCGGCATGCAGTTGAATTTTTCAATGCGCGCTTCCGGCGTTTTCCCGAACCTGGCGATTCAGATGACCGCCATCGGCGAAGAATCAGGCGCGCTGGATGACATGCTCGACAAGGTGGCGAGTTTTTATGAAGCCGAGGTGGATAATCTGGTGGACAACCTCACCAGCCTGATGGAACCCTTCATCATGGTAATCCTGGGGGTGGTGGTCGGTGGCCTTGTGGTTGCCATGTACATGCCCATCTTCCAACTCGGCTCTGCGATCTGACATGCCCCTGAGCGAATTCTTCGTGCTTTACCCCTTGGCTTTCGTGCTGACCGCATTGCTGCTCGGGCTGATCGTCGGCAGCTTTCTCAATGTGCTGGTGTGGCGCCTGCCCAAGATGCTCGACCGTGAATGGCGCCTGCAAGCCCAGGACCTGCTGGGCCTGCCGACGCAAGCCCCTGGCCCGGTCTACAACCTGATGCTGCCTCATTCCCAATGCCCTCATTGCGGCCACCGTATCCGGGCGTGGGAAAATATTCCGCTGCTGAGCTACCTCATGTTGCGCGGCCGTTGTTCGAGTTGCGCCGCGCCCATCGGCAAGCGCTACCCACTGACCGAACTGGCCTGCGGCGCGCTGTCGGCTTTCGTTGCCTGGCATTTCGGCTTCGGCTGGCACGCCGCGATGGCGATGGTGCTGAGCTGGGGCCTGCTGTCCATGAGCCTGATCGACGCCGAGCATCAGCTGCTGCCCGATACCCTCGTACTGCCGTTGTTGTGGCTGGGGCTGATCGTCAACAGCTTCGAGCTGTTCGTCTCGCTGAACCAGGCATTGTGGGGCGCGGTGGCGGGTTATCTGGCGCTGTGGTCGGTGTTCTGGGTCTTCAAACTGATCACCGGCAAGGAAGGCATGGGCTACGGCGACTTCAAGTTGCTGGCGATGCTGGGCGCCTGGGGGGGCTGGCAAATCTTGCCGCTGACGCTGTTGCTGTCCTCGCTGGTGGGCGCCGTCGTCGGCATTATTGTGCTGCGCATGCGGGACGCGCCGGCCTCGACACAAATCCCCTTCGGCCCCTATCTGGCCATCGCCGGCTGGATTGCGCTGCTCTGGGGTGGTCAAATAACCGACTTCTATTGGCAGTCAGTCGGTTTCTAATGAACAGCCCTGCGAAAAAACCCTGGATTCTCGGCCTGACCGGCGGCATCGGCAGCGGCAAGAGCGCGGCCGCCCAGCACTTCATCGACCTGGGCGTGCACGCGATCGATGCCGATCATGCGGCGCGCTGGGTGGTCGAACCCGGACGCCCGGCACTGGCAAGCATTGCCGAGCACTTCGGCCCTGGCGTGTTGCAGGCAGACGGCGCGCTGGATCGCTCGGCGCTGCGCACGCTGATCTTCGAGAATGCCGATGAGCGTCGTTGGCTGGAAAAGCTGCTGCACCCGCTGATTGCCGAGGAAATTGCCCATCATCTGGGGCAGGCCCAATCGCCCTACGCGATCCTGGTGTCACCGCTGTTGATCGAGTCGGGACAATACGCAATGACCCAGCGGATCCTGGTGATCGACGCGCCTGAACAACTGCAGATCGAACGCACCTTGCAGCGCGACCAGACCAGCGAACAGCAGGTCCAGGCGATCCTCAAGGCCCAATCCAGCCGTCAGGACCGCCTGGACCATGCCGACGATGTGGTGGTCAACGACCGCGATCTCACCTGGCTGCACAGCGAGGTCGAGCGCCTGCATCACTTTTACCTTACCTTGCGTGGAGGCCAACCATGAGCCAACCCCCCATCGTCGATTGCCCAACCTGTGGCGCCCCGGTCGAGTGGACCCCTGAAAGTAAATTCCGGCCATTCTGCTCAGATCGCTGCAAGCTGATCGACCTGGGCGCCTGGGCGTCGGAAGAACACAAGATCCCCGTGGCACCGGATGCCGAGGATGAGTTGTTCAGCGAAGACTTCAACCCTCGTTCCCACCATTAAACGGCGCAATCAAGGCTTGTCGTCGTCGTTCCAGGGTGCCGACAGGTAGCGCGTGCGGTTGAAAGTCTCCAGCCATTCGGGGCTGAACACTACCAACGCGCTGACCACCATGCCGTTGATGAAAGCCTCGGGAAAAATGATCAGCCAGAGGTAGCCGATGAAATCCCCCAGCCAGTAGGGCATGGCAAATATGCCGTCATGCCAGAGCAGGCCCAGCCCCAGCAGCAGGCAGACCAGTGCCGAAAGCGCGGCAGCCAGGAACCCCGAGCAGAAGATATACACAAACAGGTTGCGCGGCTGGGCACGCTCCACCAGGATCGCGCAACACTCAGTGATCAGCACTGGCAGGAGAACCAACAGCGCGCCGTTGATGCCGACCGCCATCATGTCCTGACGGCCCAGCAGCACCAGCGCGAGCTGCGCGCACAAGCCACCAAGGATCGCCAGCGGCCAGTCCAACAGCAGAGTCACGGCGGTCAGGCCGATGAAGTGATACGAAACGCCCGTGTCGAAGTCTCGTCGCACCAGCCACAACATGAACAGCGCGAACACCGTGCCGAACAACAGATGCTGGCGACGACCGTCGGTAAACAGCTCGACCCACGGAGCACGCGCCACCGCCCAGGCCAGCGCCGGCACATAGATCAGCCAGCCGGCCACCAAGGTCTGCGACGAGAGCAATTCGGCTCCGATCATCGATCTACTCCTTTGGCATGCCCGTGCAACACAGACCCCGTGGTCGCCCCGAGATTCAAGCTGGCAGTCTACACCTCCCCACGGGACGCCATTAATCAACGCAACGCTTTGGGCTTGTAGCAATTGAACGCTAAGCTTGGGTTCATGGATGATTCCGATTATTTACGCCTGCTGACCATCGCGGCCGAGCAGGCCAACGCCTTTCTCTCCAACGCCCGCAAATGGGAGCGTGAGCGGTGGGTCTGCCAGCGCCTGTTACAAGGGCTCAACGTGCCTTATCGCGCCGACGAATTCGCTCCGGCCGGAGAGCCGCCGGATGTGCTATTTCGCGACGCCAATTTCGAAGTATTTTTTGTGCTCGACGAGGGCCGTCGTCTCAATGACGAATGGCGAGATGAACTGCAGCGTCGTCGTAGTGCCTTCTCACTGAGCCAACTGGTGCGGCGCGAGGCCAAGCCCCGACGAATTCCCGCCAATGAGTTTCTGATGAGATTGGCACCGACCCTACGCAAGAAAGCCCATAACTACACCGAGCGTGGCATGGACCTGGGCGAACTGGACATCATCGCGTTCGCCAGCCTCAAGCGCGAAGTCCTGGACCTCAACAGCCACTTCCCACCGCCGACCGAATACCTGCGCCAGGGCTGGCGCTCGCTGTCGCTGGTGGGGCCGACGTTCGCCCGGGTGCTGTTCGCCCACCCCGATGCGCCGGACTTCCTGCGAGGCAATCTGGGCCGCAGCATTGTCTTCGACGTGGGGATCAGCCTGTGATTCGCTTGTCGTCTCAGGGCTGTATACGCCGGATAGCCAGACACTGTAACGTCTTCACATTCCGCAACGTCTACCTGACGAGGCCTTTATGACCAGCCGCCTGAACCCAGATGACCAGAAGCATGTCGAAGAGTACCTGCAACTGTCCCAGCACCGAGTCGAGCGCCGGCCTTTCCGGCCGTGGATGCTCCTGGTGGTGGTACTGGCCATCACGATTGGCCTGGGCCTGTTGAGCCGATTGATCAGTTACCTGACGCTATGAGCCGCTATTTGTCATTGACGCTCGCGCAGGTAACGGCACCGAATTCCTTTAGCCTTGCGAGATATCCCCATGACTCATCGTATTGTCATCGTTGGCGGCGGCGCCGGCGGTCTGGAGTTGGCTACCCGTCTGGGTAAGACCCTGGGCAAGCGTGGCACGGCCAGTGTGATGCTGGTCGACGCGAACCTGACCCACATCTGGAAACCGTTGCTCCACGAAGTAGCGGCCGGCTCCCTCAACTCCTCCGAAGACGAACTCAACTATGTGGCCCAGGCGAAATGGAACCACTTCGAGTTCCAGCTCGGGCGCATGAGCGGCCTGGATCGCGAGAACAAGAGAATCCAACTGGCCGCCACCTATGACGAGGCGGGCGTCGAGCTGTTGCCAGCCCGGGAGCTGGGCTACGACACGCTGGTGATCGCGGTGGGCAGCACCACCAACGATTTCGGCACCGAGGGCGCGGCGCAGCATTGCCTGTTCCTCGATACCCGCAAGCAGGCCGAGCGCTTCCACCAGCAGTTGCTTCACCACTACCTGCGCGCTCACGCCGGGCAGACCGATACCATCGAGCGCATCAGCGTTGCGATCGTCGGCGCCGGTGCGACCGGCGTTGAACTGGCGGCCGAGCTGCACAACGCCGCCCACGAACTGCATGCCTACGGCCTGGACCGGATCAAACCGGAGAACATGCACATCACCCTGATCGAGGCGGGCCCACGGGTCTTGCCGGCACTGCCAGAGCGGATCGGCGGGCCAGTGCACAAAACCCTGGAAAAACTTGGGGTGAATGTCATGACCAACGCCTCCGTCAGCCAGGTGACTGCCGACAGCTTGATTACGGCGGACGGCAAAGTGATCGACGCGAGCCTGAAAGTCTGGGCCGCCGGGATCCGCGCGCCAGAATTCCTCAAGGACATCGACGGACTGGAGACCAACCGGATCAACCAGCTGCAGGTGCTGCCGACACTCCAGACCACTCGCGACGACAACATCTTTGCCTTCGGCGACTGCGCCGCCTGCCCGCAACCGGACAGCGACCGCAACGTCCCACCCCGCGCCCAGGCAGCGCATCAGCAAGCCTCGCTGCTGGCTAAATCGCTGAAGTTGCGGATCGAGGGCAAGGCCTTGCCTGAATACAAATACACTGACTACGGCTCGCTGATCTCGCTGTCGCGCTTTTCGGCGGTGGGTAACCTGATGGGCAACCTGACCGGCAGCGTGATGCTTGAAGGCTGGCTGGCGCGGATGTTCTATGTGTCGTTGTACCGCATGCACCAGATGGCGCTGTACGGGATGTTCCGTACCGCGATGCTGATGCTGGGTAGCAAGATCGGGCGTGGGACCGAGCCACGGTTGAAACTGCACTGACATGACGATCGTTCCCACGCTTCGCGTGGGAACACCGCCCGTCCAGCACTTAGTCGTCAATCAAACCTGAAACCGCTGCACCATCGTGCGCAGCGAGTTTGCAAGCTGCGACAATTCATGGCTGGAGGCACTGGTCTGATCCGCGCCGGAAGCCGAGCGCACGGACAAATCGCGAATATTCACCAGGTTGCGATCGACCTCGCGAGCCACTTGCGCCTGTTCTTCGGCGGCACTGGCGATGACCAGGTTGCGCTCATGGATCTCGCTGACCGATGCTGTAATGGTTTGCAGCGCTTCCCCTGCCCGCTCCGCCATCGCGAGGGTGCTCGCCGCACGGCTGGAACTGGCTTGCATGGAATCCAGCGCCTGGGTGGCACCGCTGCGCATGCCCTGGACCATCTGCTCGATCTCCTGGGTCGATTGCTGCGTGCGATACGCCAGCGCCCGCACCTCGTCGGCAACCACCGCAAACCCCCGCCCGCTCTCTCCCGCCCGGGCCGCTTCAATGGCCGCGTTAAGGGCCAGCAAGTTGGTCTGCTCGGCAATGGCCCGAATCACATCCAGCACTTTGCCGATATCCTGGGATTGGCTGGCCAGTGACTGCACCAGGCCGCCGGTAACCTGAACATCCTTGGCGAGCGCGCTGATGGCGTCGACGGTGTCGCTGACCCGCTCCTGCCCCAACGTCGCCGATTCGCTGGATTGGCGGGTGGCGTCGGAGGTTGAAACGGCGTTGCGCGCGACTTCCTCCACGGCGGTGCTCATCTCGGTGACGGCAGTGGCAGCCTGTTCAATTTCGTTGTTCTGCTGCTGCAGGCTGTGGGTACTGTCGAGCGTGACGGCGTTCAGCTCATCGGCTGCCGTGGCCAGTTGCGCGGCCGAGCCGCTGATGCCCTGCAACGTCTCACGCAGATTCTGCTGCATGGCCGCCAGCGCCATGAGCAAACGGCTGACTTCATCGTTGCCATGGGTCTCGATCGGCCGGGTCAGGTCACCCCGGGCTACGCTCTGCGCAGCATTCAGCGCCTCGCCCAGGGGCTTGACGATGCTGCGCGTGAGCAACATGGCCAGGGCCACCGTAGCCAGGGCGGCAAGCACAATGAACAGGCTGACGATCATGCGGGAATTGACGTAGTGCTCCTGGGACTTCTGGCTCTCGATCGACACCTGCTTGGAGAATAATTCCGCCAGATCATTGAGCTGTTTGCCCGAACCGTCCACCACGGTTTTCATGTCCACCAGCAACAACTTGATCAGCTCATCCCGACGCCCCTGCTCCGCCAAGGTAAACGACTGGGCGATACCCGAGCGATAGGCGGCGAAAGTCTGTTTGAACTGGTCGTAAAGCGCCTTGCCTTCCGGCGTGACGACCAATTTGTCGTAACTGGCGATTTTTTCGCTCAGTTCTTTATCCCGGGTATCCATCTGGCCGCGATACACCGCAATGTTTTTCGGGTCCTGGTCCAAGGCCATGCGCAGGGAAATGGTGCGAATGCGCAGCATCAATTCACGGATCTCGTCTCCGCCACGGATGCTGGGCAACCACTGGGTTTCCACCGCGACCTCACTGTCGCGAATGCTCGACATCTGTCCCAGCGCAAAGACCCCGAGCAGCGCCACCAGGACGGCGATCAAGGCAAAACCCAGCGCGGCGCGGCGGGCAATATTCAGTTGGCGAAGGAACATGTCGGGCGCCTTTTCTTGTTGTTGGCCTGAAGGTGGGCGATCGATGCTTGCCCTGTTGGCGGGTTATCGGCAGGTTGTACGACGACTTGAAGTCATCGGCTTTTCCGCAGGCAAAAAAAATCCCCGTATCTTTCGATACGGGGATTCTTAATATGGTCGGGGTAAGGGGATTCGAACTCCTGACATCCTGCTCCCAAAGCAGGCGCGCTACCGGACTGCGCTATACCCCGGTAAAAAAAAGGCGACCTTCGCAAGTCGCCTTCCTCGATCAGCGCTTTTGGCCTCTGATCTTAAGATTCGATTCCAGCGAACTGGTTTCAAAAATGGTGGGTCGTGTGGGATTCGAACCTACGACCAATTGGTTAAAAGCCAACTGCTCTACCAACTGAGCTAACGACCCAAATATGGTCGGGGTAAGGGGATTCGAACTCCTGACATCCTGCTCCCAAAGCAGGCGCGCTACCGGACTGCGCTATACCCCGATTGAAATGGCTCCGTGACCAGGACTCGAACCTGGGACCCAATGATTAACAGTCATTTGCTCTACCGACTGAGCTATCACGGAACTGATATTTCAAGTTACTGCTATTTGAAGCTACAACATTGAAGCCAGCTTCAACCTCTTCTACCCGTCAGCATCGCTGCGTTCGTGTGTCTGAGGCGCGCTATTCTACAATCTTCGTAACCTCTGTCAACCCCTTAAATTGCTTTCAAGACAATGATTTGCAACTTATTTTAGGTTCCTTCCCAAAGAGAAGTCGCCCTTGGGGTGACGTACTGCGGGGCGCACTTTACAAGTCTTTTCCTTTGAGTTCAACGGCCTGATGAAAAAAATGGCCTCGCAATGCAAGGCCATTCCAATATCCGGCGATGCCGGCCTTCAGTTGAAGACGATTTCGTCGTTTTCCACGGTACCGGTCACGGTTTCGCCCGGCATGAACCGCCCGGACAGAATCAACTGCGCCAACGGGTTTTCGATCCAGCGCTGGATCGCTCGCTTGAGCGGCCGCGCGCCATAGACCGGGTCGTAACCCACCGCGATCAGCTTGTCCAACGCCTCGTCGCTCAGTTGCAGCTTCAACTCGCGCTCGGTGAGGCGGCTGCGCAGGCGACCCAGCTGGATCTCGGTGATGCCGGCGATCTGATCCCGGGCCAACGGCTCGAAGATCACCACTTCGTCGACACGGTTGATGAACTCCGGCCGGAAGTGCGTAGAGATCGCATCCATCACTGCGGCACGTTGCGCCTCGCGATCGCCGACCAACTCCTGAATCTGCGTCGAGCCCAGGTTGGAGGTCATCACGATCACCGTGTTGCGGAAGTCCACCGTGCGCCCATGACTGTCGGTCAGGCGACCGTCCTCCAGCACTTGCAGCAGGATGTTAAAGACATCCGGGTGCGCTTTCTCGACCTCATCGAGCAATATCACCGAGTACGGCTTGCGACGCACGGCCTCGGTCAGGTAACCGCCCTCTTCATATCCAACATAGCCCGGCGGCGCGCCGATCAAGCGGGCCACGGAGTGCTTCTCCATGAATTCGGACATGTCGATGCGCACCATGGCTTCCTCGGTATCGAAGAGGAACTCGGCCAGCGCCTTGCACAGCTCGGTTTTACCCACACCGGTCGGGCCGAGGAACATGAACGAGCCGCTCGGACGGTTGGGGTCCGACAACCCGGCACGGGACCGGCGCACGGCGTTGGACACCGCCACCACCGCTTCTTCCTGGCCGATCACACGCTGGTGCAACAGGCTTTCCATCTTCAGCAGCTTGTCGCGCTCGCCTTCGAGCATCTTCGAGACCGGAATGCCGGTCCACTTGGACACCACTTCGGCGATTTCTTCCTCGGTGACCTTGCTGCGCAGCAGCTGGTTTTCGCTTTTGCCGTGTTGGTCGACCATCTGCAGGCTGCGCTCCAGGTCCGGGATGACCCCGTACTGCAGCTCGGCCATGCGGTTGAGGTCACCTTTGCGGCGAGCCGCTTCCAGCTCCTGGCGGGATTGTTCGATCTTTTGCTGGATCTGCGCCGAACCCTGGACTTCAGCTTTTTCCGAATTCCAGATCTCTTCGAGATCGGAATATTCGCGCTCGTGACGAACGATTTCTTCCTGCAACCTTTCCAGACGTTTCTTCGCCGCTTCGTCGCTTTCTTTTTTCAGCGCCTGGGACTCGACCTTGAGTTGAATCAAGCGTCGCTCCAACCGATCCAGCACTTCGGGCTTGGAGTCGATTTCCATGCGGATACGGCTGGCGGCCTCGTCGATCAGGTCGATGGCCTTGTCCGGCAACTGACGGTCGGTGATATAGCGATGGCTGAGCTTGGCCGCCGCGATGATCGCGCCATCGGTGATGGCCACTTTGTGGTGGACCTCATAGCGCTCCTTCAGGCCGCGCAAGATGGCGATGGTGTCTTCTTCGCTGGGCTCATCCACCAGCACTTTCTGGAATCGCCGCTCAAGCGCCGCGTCTTTCTCGATGTATTGGCGGTATTCGTTGAGCGTGGTCGCACCGACGCAATGCAGCTCACCACGGGCCAGCGCAGGCTTGAGCATGTTGCCGGCGTCCATCGAGCCTTCGCCCTTGCCGGCGCCGACCATGGTATGCAATTCATCGATGAATAGAATGATCTGGCCTTCCTGCTTCGACAGTTCATTGAGCAGGGCCTTGAGCCGTTCTTCGAATTCACCGCGATACTTGGCGCCAGCGATCAGCGCCCCCATGTCCAGAGACAGCAGGCGCTTGCCCTTCAGCCCGTCCGGCACTTCGCCGTTGATGATGCGCTGGGCCAAGCCTTCGGCGATGGCGGTCTTACCCACGCCGGGCTCACCGATCAGGACCGGGTTGTTCTTCGTGCGCCGTTGCAGGACCTGGATGGTTCGACGGATTTCATCGTCACGGCCGATCACCGGGTCGAGCTTGCCTTCTTCGGCGCGCTTGGTCAGGTCGACGGTGTATTTATCCAGGGCTTGGCGCGCTTCCTCGTGGTTCGGGTCGTTGACCGCATCGCCCCCGCGCAGGTTGTTGATGGCGTTTTCCAAGGCTTTCTTGCTCACGCCCTGACCGAGCAGCAACTTGCCAAGCTTGCTGTTCTCGTCCATCGCGGCGAGCAACACCAGTTCGCTGGAAATGAACTGGTCGCCCTTCTGCTGGGCCAGGCGGTCGGCCTGGTTGAGCAGCCGCGCCAGATCCTGGGACATGTTTACATCACCGGTCGGATTCTGGATCTTGGGCAACTGGTCGAGTTCTTTGGCCAGTTCCTTGCGCAGGCTGTTGACGTCAAAGCCCACTTGCATCAGCAGCGGCTTGATCGAGCCGCCCTGCTGTTCGAGCATGGCCTGCATCAAATGCGCCGGTTCGATACTGGGATGGTCCAGCCCGACGGCCAAGGACTGGGCGTCGGACAAGGCCAATTGTAATTTGCTGGTTAAACGGTCAATACGCATGGGTCACCTTCCTATTGAGCAGGCCGGACCTAAAAAACATCCTGAATGAAGAAACCTGCCAGATACCGCTATAGATGTGGCCGATTCTGGAAGATTCAAGCAGCGCACTGTTGATACAGATCAGGAGAGTCTAGCGTTCGAGCCAGATCAAGGAAGCGAAGCGACCGGTGCGCGCGTTGCGGCGATAGGAAAAGAAGCGTGGGTCGGTCACGGTGCACAAGCCGCCACCGTACACGGCGGTAACGCCCCGTGCCGCCAGACGCAGGCGCGCCAGCGCGTAGATATCAGCCAGGAACTTGCCAGTGTTGTGGCTGGGTACGAAGGCTCGCTCTGCGTCGGCCAGTTGCGCAATAAAGGCTTCGCGCACTTCCGGCCCGACTTCGAACGCTTGCGGACCGATGGCCGGGCCGAGCCAGGCAAGGATTTCATCCGCGGGCATGGCAAGGCTATCGTGGGTGGCTTCCAGCACACCGTTCGCCAATCCGCGCCACCCGGCATGGGCCGCCGCGACATGGGTTGCGGCGCGGTTGCAGAACAACACCGGCAGGCAATCGGCCGTCATTGCCGTGCAAGCGACACCCGGCGTGGCGCTCCAGCTCGCATCAGCGGTAACCACCTGGGTCGGATCAGCCTCGACCACGTCAATACCGTGGACTTGCTGCAGCCAGGTTGGAGTGATCGCGAATCGGTCGGTGAGGCGGCGACGATTTTCAGCGACGTCCGCAGGGTCGTCGCCGACATGGTCGCCCAGGTTGAGGCTGTCGAACGGCGCCAGGCTGACGCCGCCTTCGCGGGTGGTGACGCAGGCTTTGACCCGGGCAGGCGCGGGCCAGTCGGGGAGCAGCCAGTCATTCATCCGATGAACGCCTCGCGGTCCTGCTTGAGCAACGTCAAAAGCCAGACAAAATCATCCGGCAGCGGCGATTCCCAGCTCATGCGCTTGCCGGTCGTCGGGTGATCGAGCTCAAGGAAGCGCGCGTGCAGCGCCTGTCGAGGGAAATTCTTCAGCGATTCCACCATGGTCTGGCTGGCAGCCGGTGGAATGCGGAAACGACCGCCATAGGCCGGGTCGCCCACCAATGGGAAATTGATGTGAGCCATGTGCACGCGGATCTGGTGGGTCCGGCCGGTTTCCAGCTTGACCCGCACGTGGGTGTGGGAACGGAAGCGTTCAAGCACGCGGTAGTGGCTGACGGCCTGTTTTCCGCCTTCCATCACGGCCATGCGCTGGCGCTGCTGGCCGTGACGGCCGATCGGCGCGTTGATCTTGCCACCGGCGGTGACCACCCCGATCACGATGCACTCATAGATGCGGCTGACGCTCCGGCTTTGCAGCTGTGTCACCAGTTGCGTCTGCGCCTGGATGGTCTTGGCGACCACCATCAGACCGGTGGTGTCCTTGTCCAGGCGATGGACGATACCGGCGCGCGGCACATTGATGATGCCCGGCACGTGGTGCAGCAAGGCGTTGAGCAACGTGCCGTCGGCATGACCGGCCGCCGGGTGGACCACCAGGCCCGCAGGTTTGTTGATCACCAGGATATCGTCGTCTTCATAGACGATGTCCAGGGCAATGTCCTGGGCGACCCATTCTCCCTGGGCCTCCTGCTCGGCGGTCAGCTCGAGGACGGCACCGCCATGGACGATGTCGCGCGGGCGGATCACCGCTCCGTCCACCGTCAGGCGGCCGTCCTTGATCCAGGCGGAAAGGCGCGAGCGCGAGTGCTCGGCGAAGAGTTGGGCGGCGACTTGATCGAGGCGTTGGCCGCCCAATTCGGACGGCACCTCTGCGCGAAGTTCTATTTTATCGGACATGCTCGGACTGGGCGTCGGCACAGCCTTTGGTTTCGGCTGCGCGCTTGTGGTTAAATACGGCGTCTTTTGCCCCGAGGCTTTCAACGGGGCGCTCATCATAACAGGACGGCCCCGCCCAAGACAGCGGCCGTCATAGGGACGCAAGCCGCCATGCAAGTGAAACACCTGCTGCTGATCGCCATCCTCGCATTGACTGCTGCTTGCTCGTCGAAGGAAGTCGTAGACGAAAACCTGAGCGAAGTCGAACTGTACCAACAGGCGCAGAACGACCTGGATAACAACAGCTACACCAGCGCCACCGCCAAGCTGAAGGCGCTGGAGTCGCGGTATCCGTTCGGTCGCTACGCCGACCAGGCGCAGTTGGAGCTGATCTACGCCAACTACAAGAACGCCGAGCCGGAAGCTGCCAAGTCCGCCGCCGAGCGCTTCATTCGTCTGCACCCGCAGCACCCGAACGTCGATTACGCTTACTACCTCAAGGGCCTGACCTCCTTCGACCAGGACGTCGGACTGCTGGCGCGCTTCCTGCCGCTGGACATGACCAAGCGTGACCCGGGCGCCGCGCGCGACTCCTACAACGAGTTCGCCCAGCTGACCAGCCGCTTCCCCAACAGCCGTTATTCGCCCGACGCCAAGCAGCGCATGATCTACCTGCGCAACCTGCTGGCGTCCTACGAAATCCACGTGGCTGATTACTACCTGACTCGCCAGGCCTACGTCGCCGCCGCCAACCGTGGCCGATACGTGGTGGAAAACTTCCAGGAAACCCCATCGGTCGGCGACGGCCTGGCGGTGATGACCGAAGCCTACCAGCGCCTGCACTTGGACGAACTTGCGGCCACCAGCCTGGAAACCCTGAAGCTGAACTACCCCGACCACCCTTCCCTGGTCGACGGCCAATTCACCCCACGCGTCGACGAAGCCGACAACCGTTCGTGGCTGAGCAAGGCGACCCTTGGCCTGATCGAGTCCCGTCCTCCGCTGCCACCGGGCGAAACCCGCGCCAACCAGGACGTACAGCGTCAGTTCCAGGATGCCAAGGAAGCCATTCCGAACGAGCTCAAGCCAAAGGATGAAAATGGCGACGTGATCGAAGAGCCAGAGCCTGAAAGCGAGTCCAGCGACCGCTCCTGGTTCAGCTACATGACCTTCGGCCTGTTCGACTGACACACGGCCCGATGAAAAAGGAGACTCGCGAGTCTCCTTTTTTGTGCCTGGGTTTTATTGCGCTGTGCGCCGTTCCTGTCCTTGGCTAAACTGCCTGATCTCTAGCCAAAAAGTCGCCCACCATGCTTCGTCTATTGTTTTGGATCGTACTGATTGCCGCCGCGATATGGCTGTGGCGCAAGTTCAAGGGTGCCTCCTCCGCGTCCAACGCGCCCCGGGAGCAGGACGCGCCGCCGATGGTTCGCTGCGCCCATTGCGGCGTTCACTTGCCACGGGACCGGGCGCTGGAGCTCCAGCAACAATGGTACTGCAGCCAGGCTCATCTCGAGCAAGGCCCGGGCACTCGTGATCGCTAAGGACGAACGCCCTCGCGTCAAACAGGCGCAGCGCCTGCTGCGTCTTTATCACCTGTACCGCCTCAGCATCGGCATCACCCTGGTGCTGTTGATCTCCAGCAACATGGACAACCGCCTGCTGGAGTTCGCCAACGACGACCTGCTACGCAGTGGCAGTTGGTTATACCTGATATTGAACATCCTGCTGGTAGTGTTCCTGGAGAACACTCGCCACCCCGCGCGACTGTTTGGCCTGGCATTGACCGACATATTGCTGCTGTCGTGGCTGTTCTTCGTCGCGGGCGGCGCCCCCAGCGCCATCGGCAACCTGATCATAGTGTCGGTGGCGATCGGCAACACCTTGCTGCGCGGCCGAATCGGCCTTCTGCTCGCCGCTGTGGCCACCCTCGGAATCGTCGGCTCGACTTTCGTGCTCGGCCTCAGCGATTCGAGCCGGCCCAGCAGTTATTTGCAGGCGGGCACCCTGGGCGCCTTGTGCTTTGCCGCCGCGTTGCTCGTGCAGCGCCTGACCCGACGACTGGAAGCGAGCGAGATCCTCGCCGAGCAAAGGGCCAGCGAAGTGCTCAGCCTCGAAGCGCTCAACGCATTGATCCTGCAACGCATGCGCACCGGCATCCTGGTCCTGGATCGTCAACGCAGGGTTCAACTGGCCAATGAAAGCGCCTTGAACCTGCTGGGCATGCATGACCTGATCGGCCAGCGAATCGACGATTCATCGAGCGCCCTGGTCGAACGACTGCAACTATGGCTGAACAACCCCAGCCTGCGGCCGCAAAGCCTGACCATCAGCGGCAGCGGCCTGACGTTGCAGCCAAGCTTTATCGCCCTGGGATCGCAGGATCAGCAGCAGATCCTGGTATTTCTCGAAGATCTGGCCCAGGTGGCCCAACACGCCCAGCAACTGAAGTTGGCTTCCCTCGGTCGCCTCACCGCCGGTATCGCCCATGAAATCCGCAACCCGCTGGGAGCGATCAGCCACGCTGCGCAATTGCTGCGCGAGTCCGAGGAACTGAACGACGCGGACCGGCGTCTGACGCAGATTATTCAAGATCACTCCCAACGTATGAATCGCGTCATCGAGAATGTCCTGCAGCTGTCACGCCGCCAGCAAACCGCGCCCCAACGCCTGGATCTACGCACCTGGTTGGAGCAATTCGTCCAACAGGCCAGGGAAAGCGCCGCGCAACACCAACAGTTGCACCTGGACATCGCTCCAGGCGACTACATCACCCTGATGGACCCCGGCCAGCTGGCCCAGGTGCTGGATAACCTGCTGCGCAACGCCTGGCGCCACAGCGCAATGGCCCATGAACAGGCCGAGGCGTGGCTGGAGCTATTCATCGATCCCCGCAGTCAACTGGCGACACTGGACATCCGCGACAACGGCCCCGGCGTGACACCTGACCAGCAGACACACCTGTTCGAACCGTTCTTCACCACCAGCAACCAGGGCACTGGCCTTGGGCTCTATCTGTCCCGTGAGCTGTGCGAAAGCAACCAGGCCCGCCTAGACTTCAAACCACGCCAAGGCGGCGGCTGCTTTCGCATCACCTTTGCTCACGGACGGAAACAGATTTGAATACACGCTCACGGCAACGAATCCTGGTCGTCGATGACGAGCCGGACATCCGCGAACTCCTGGAAATGACCCTGGGAAGGATGAAACTCGACACCCGCAGCGCCAAGAACCTGGCCGAGGCGCAATCCGCCCTGGCGGGCGAAGCCTTCGACCTGTGCCTGACCGACATGCGCCTGCCCGATGGCACCGGCCTGGAACTTGTGAAACATATCCAGCAACGTTATCCCCAACTGCCCGTGGCGATGATCACCGCCTACGGCAGCCTGGACGTCGCCATCGACGCCCTCAAGGCCGGCGCCTTCGATTTCCTGACCAAGCCCGTGGACCTGACTCGCCTGCGGGAACTGGTCGGCAGCGCCCTGCGCCTTTCAGCCGGCATCCCGCCCGCCGCCACCGTCGAACGCTGTCTATTGGGCGACTCGCCACCGATGCGCAGCGTGCGCAAGCACATCGAAAAACTGGCCCGCAGCCAGGCGCCGGTGTACATCAGCGGCGAATCGGGTTGCGGCAAGGAACTGGTCGCCCGCCTGATCCACGAGCAAGGGCCCCGTGCCAGTCAGCACTTCGTGCCTGTCAATTGTGGGGCGATTCCCAATGAGCTAATGGAAAGCGAGTTTTTCGGCCATCGAAAAGGCAGCTTTACCGGCGCCATCGAAGACAAACCCGGACTGTTCCAGGCCGCGCACGGTGGAACGCTGTTCCTCGATGAAGTGGCCGACCTGCCGCTGGCGATGCAGGTCAAACTCTTGCGCGCCATCCAGGAGAAAGCCGTTCGCGCCGTCGGAGGCCAGCAGGAAGAAGTGGTGGACGTACGAATCCTCTGTGCCACCCATAAAGACCTGGACGCTGAAGTCGCCGCCGGGCGCTTTCGCCAGGATTTGTACTACCGACTGAACGTCATCGAACTGCGCGTCCCGCCCCTGCGCGAACGCCGTGAAGACATCGAACCGCTGGCCAACCACATGCTCCAGCGCCTGGCCGCCAGCACTGGCAACCCTGTGGCGAAGCTGCACCCACAAGCACTCGAGGCTCTGCGCAACTATCGCTTTCCGGGCAACGTGCGGGAATTGGAAAACATGCTGGAAAGGGCCTATACCCTTTGCGAACACCATCAGATCGAGGCCGATGACCTGCGCCTTGCCGAGAGCTACGCGGGTGGCGACGTGGCCAATGCCGACCTGGTGCGGGTCGACAACCTTGAAGACTACCTCGAAGACGTTGAACGCAAGGTCATCCTCCAGGCGCTGGAGGAAACCCGCTGGAATCGCACGGCGGCGGCACAACGATTGAAGTTGTCGTTTCGATCGATGCGATATCGGTTGAAGAAGTTGGGGTTGGATTAGCTCAAAGCTTGGGGTTCATGCTCATCCCGTGGCGAGGGAGCTTGCTCCCGCTGGGCTGCAACGCAGCCCTAATCTGGCACCTCGCTGTATCAGGCGGACCGAGTCGTTGCTGTTGGGGCTGCTGCGCTGCCCAGCGGGAGCAAGCTCCCTCGCCACATGGGTTGTGATTACCGCATAGGCGCCGTCTACCGTCCGATAACCGGCACCTGCTCGTCCAGCACTCGATTGGCGAGCAATTCACCCAGTTCAATCAGTTGCTTTACGCCCAGGGCGATTTGTCGATGGTGCGCTTGGTGGCTTCATCGAGCCCTTCTGGGTTAAGGCTGGCGTCAGGAGAGGCTTTATTGTTTTCTGAAGGTGAAGAAGGCTTGTCATACATTGCGGTACTCCAAAGAGGAATGGATTACCAAGTTAGCGGGCCGCGACGCCCGGACGCTGAATTGGCAGCGACGGAAATAGGTTAGCGAGAGTTCTTCCCACCCGGCAACCGCCAGACCTTGTCGGATAATTCGGCTTGGGTCAGGCGGTTGGCCGACCATTCCCACAAAGGCTCGTTGGCTGAGGGCAGTGGATATATCCATTTTTGCGGTAACGGCTACCTAGGGTTCCGCCCTTACGGCGGGTCACTTTCGAAAAGCGCGAAAGTAACCAAAGCGCTTTTGCCCCACCACTCGGCACCTCGCCTAGGCGAGGTGTTCCCTCACTCCGGCATTGCTCCGTGGGCCCGCCGCGAAGGGCCATCCATGGCCCAGCGCGGCTATCCCGGCATCCATGCCGGAATGCCCACTACACAATGCCTGCGTTCGGCCAGCGTGGTTTAACGGGGCGTATAGATCAAAATCAAAAGCAGAGCAACAGCAGCAGCAACAGCAACAGCAACAGCAACAGCAACAGCAACAGCAACAGCAACAGCAACAGCAACAGCAACAGCAACAGCAACAGCAACAGCGGACGGACCCGCATTAGCTTGATGACGATCTACAGATTTGTGGGCCACCGCAAATCCCACAATTTGGATTGGAGTGTGACTGCCGTTGATTTTGATTTTGATCTGAGGCGCCCCGTTAACCACGATGGCTGAACGCAGGCCTTGCGCAGTGGGCACCTCGGCATGGATGCCGAGGTAGCCGCGCTGGGCCATGGATGGCCCTTCGCGGCGGCCCGCTGCGCAAGGCCGGAGTGAAGGCATGCCGAGCCTAGGCGAGGCACCGAGTGGTGGGGCAAAGCCTTTTTGGTTACTTTTTTGGCGTCTGAAAAAAGTGACCCGCCGTAAGGGCGGAACCCTAAGCAGCCATTACCGCAGATATGGATATGTACCCGATCACAACTACAACCGCCCAGCCGGCGCATAAGGCACAGGATCAACCACCGGCTCGCGCCCCAACATCAAATCCACAAACAACCGACACGAAGCCGGCGCCAGCACCAGCCCATTGCGATAATGCCCACAGTTCAACCAAAGCCCCGCAAACCCTGGCACTTCGCCAATATAGGGAATCCCTTTCGGCGACCCAGGCCGCAACCCCGCCCAGTGCCCAACCACCTCGGCATCGGCAAGCTCAGGAATAAGCGCCACCGCCGAAGCCTTGAGGCTCTCCAGCGCGGCATCGGTCGGCGTCTTGTCAAAGCCCTCACGCTCCAGCGTACTGCCAACCAAGATGTGCCCATCACGACGTGGAATCGCGTAGCGCCCCTTGGCCAGGACCATGCTCGACAAAAAATCCTCCGCGCATTTGTACAGGATCATCTGCCCCTTCACCGGTTCGACCGGTAACTTCAAGCCCAATGTCTTGAGCAGCTCGCCACTCCAGGCGCCAGCCGCCAATACCACTTGATCGCCGCGAATCGCTCCAGCCGAGCTGTCCACTCCCACCACGCGCTCACCGTCGCGTATGAATCCCCGGACTTCGCAGTGCTCATGGAGCGTGACGTTGGGCAGCGCTGCCAACGCAGCCTTGAGGGATTTCACCAGCCGGGGATTACGCACGTTAGCCACGTCGGCCATGTAGATCGCCCGGGAAAACCCTGAACCCAGCACCGGCACGGCGTCGTGAACCGCCGAGATATCCACGGCGCGCAACGGACGCCCTTCCCGCTCGGCCCAGGCCAGCGCTTCGTCCTGGTCATCGAGGTCCAGCCAATACAGCCCGGTGACATGCACCTGTGGATCAATCCCGGTGGCGGCAAACAAGCGCTCGCCCAGCTGTGGATAAAAATCCTGTGACCAATGGGCCAGCGCGGTGACCGCCGGGCTATAACGCCACGGGTACAACGGCGAAACGATACCGCCACCCGCCCAGGATGACTCCTGCCCAACGCCGGAGCGATCCAGCAGCACGACGCGCTGCCCCTCACAGGCCAGATTGAATGCGGTCAGCAGGCCAATCACCCCACCGCCGACGATCACCACTTGCTGTTGCCTGGTCATGTTCTGTTTCGACTCATTAGACAAAGGGCGCAACGCCGCGCCCATCAATAGAAAACTCAGCGGCCCCAGCAGTCCTTGACGGTCACCCCGGCAGCGGCGTTCGTGATGTCCCGCTTGCCCGTGTTGTTGATCGTGAAATCACCGCACTTGTCCGCGGCCATGGACGAGCCGCTCCTGCGCGCGGCCGTCAACGTGAAGGTCTGGTCCGTCAAGGTCGTAGGGATAATGGTGTAGAAGTCATTCCCAGTGCTCAGGCCGGTCGCGTTGGAATAGACGTTGTTCTTCGAGTAGTGACGCTCGAGGATCTGCGCCTGCTCCGACAACAGCGAGGCAATCTCGGTACGCCGGGCCTTTTTAATGTATTCGGTCAGGCTCGGATAGCCGATGGTGATCACGATACCGATGATCGCGATGACAATCATGATTTCGATCAAGGTGAAACCTCGGTTGGATCTGTGCATGCCTTGCCTCTCACTGTATTTGTCGCCACATGATGCGGCGGCTGCCGCCGACGGCTTTGCCCAGCAGATCGGTGATACCACCACCGGAGTCGTTCACGATCATATTAGTAGCCCCGTTGGCACTGACCACCGCGCTTAGGGTCGGGATCCCGCCCGTGAACACCACGCCGGCGGAAATCGTGTCGAGGCTGTTGAGCGAACCATCGTTATTGGTATCGAGTACCGCATAGTTGAGCATCTTACCGTTGAACGCATCCACTTCGATCAATTTGCCGGTACCGAAGCTGGCGCATGGGTCGGTGGTGTCCACGGCGGCCGTGGTGAAGACAACGCGACCAAGTACCAGGTTGGCCGGATTGATGACACGCTCGCCAGTGAGCGCATTGTTGTATGTCAGCGGCAGATACCAGCCTTTCTTCGTGGGATAGGCCACGTCGGTCTCGCTGGTCGTTATGAACTGCCCCGTAGCGCCGGAAAAGATACCCGTGATTGACTGGGCTTGCAGGCTCGAGACGGCGATCTGCCCCGTGCCGCCAGTGGCGTCCCAGATTGAATAGAACCCCTGCAGATCCTTGTTGAGCTTGTCCACGGACTCGTTGAATTTGCCCGTGCCGAAAAACACCTGAATGCCGCCCTGGGGGTTTTCCGCCAGCAAAGGTTGGGCGGTAATCGGTTGGGTCGTCCCGCCGGGGGCGGTGAACAATGGCTGACCGGCGAATGCCAGGCCCCAGGTGTTCGGTGAGGCACCACTGAGGTCGAACTTCCACATCCGCCCTCTCAGGTCACCGCCATAGGCGGCCTGAACCACATTCTGGGAATTGACCCGAAGCTTGACCGACGACAGCCCGTTATTGGTTTCGCTGCTGTTGACGATGATTTTCCGGATCAGCGAACCGTCGCGAATATCCACCACGTACAGCGCGGCCACACCGGTGTTGCTGCCGTAACCATTGGAGATAAACGCGGCCCAACGGCCATCCGCCAACCGCGCCACTTCGGGGCGTGCGTAGGCGTAGCCCAGGTCATTGAAGGGGTGCGCTGTGTTGGCGACCGTCGGCGCGCTGATTTCCCACAACGCCCGAATCGCGTTGCCCGCCGATGCATCGAACAGTTGCACCGCATAAAAAGCCCGGCCACCCGCGCCGGTTCCGCCCAGGGCAAGGGTTTTCCAGACGGAGCCCAGTTGTGCATCAAAAACGCCGAGCTGCCCATCCACCAGGAATTTGTGGCTTACGCCGTTGACGTAGCTGGGGTCGGCGATGAGCTGCAACGACGGGAGGACGCTCGATGGCATGTAAGCGTAACGCCGGGTGCCGTTCGTACTGTTGATGACGCTGAAGAAACCATCGTTGGCGTTCACCACCAGGCTGGCGTTCATGTTCGCCGCCTTGGTCGTCAGGTAGGCGCTGTAGCTGGTGTCATTCACCAGGTCGGAGGCGGTCTGGTCGTTGGGCGAAGCCAGCAGCAGCGGTGAATTGATGATGTCCCCGAGCAAGGCGCTGCGCGCTTTCAGCCCGGTCTTGTTGATGCCCTTGCTCCATTCCACCAAGTCGTTGCCGGTGACCCCTGTAGGCAGGCCCTGGCTCAGGCTGGTCTGCTGAGCCGGGGAGAAGTTCCCGTAGGCCAGGGTTACCGGCACGTTGGTGGCGGTGTTCCAGGACTGATAGATCGGCGCCGTCGCGCCGGGCACGATAGCGGTGTCGGTGGTCCATTGAACCGCCGCCGTGTTGACCGTCCCGGTGGAGTTGAAACCGAACGCCTTGATGGTCCCGCGCCAATCCCTGGGGTCATAGGTGGTCTGGTAGTAACTGGAGGTGCTTGAGAGCGTGGCGCCATTGCTGGTGCCGCCGCCTCCCGAACCGGCCTTGGAGGTGATGTCGCTGAGGGCCGATGACAGCGCCGAGTTCAAGCCCTCGCTGTCGGTGGCCGGATAATATTTGCCCGCACCATAGCGAGCGGCGTCGGAAAGCATCTGGTTAGTAACGGCAAACCCTACGGTATAAGTGTTGAGGTACTGCCGGCGAAACTCGGCCCCATCCCAGCTCTTGCCCGTGACATCGGTGCCTGTGGTGCGCATGTCAATGTCGAAGGCGAACTTGGCGATGTCATCCAGATAAAGCGTGTCGCCCTCCGCATCGCCGCTGGAGCTGGCACCATCGTTGGCACTGATGCCATCCCAGTTCGGCAAGCGGTTGCCCCCTAGGGGGTCGTTGGTGGGAAACGTGCGGTCATAGGTGGGCAGGCCATCCGTGATCACCACGCCAAAGTTCTTCTGGCATCGGTATTGGATCGGGCTGGTATAGGTGCTGGGTGTACCGTTGTGGTACGGCGCCATGCCTCGGAAATAGCGGGTGACTTCGTAATAACTTTCGGCCAAAGGCGTGTTGGCAACGGCGCCCAAGCCGTTGATGGCGTTGATCAAGGCGCTGTAGTTATTGTTGGCCTGGGCCTGGGTCACGCTGCCACTGACTGAAGAAAGATCGCTGATGGCCCGGGCAATGTAGCCGCCCGGGCCGGAGTTGCTGCTGTTGGGCGGGTTGAAGGTGGCAAGGCCAATGCGCAGGGCGCGGTTATTGGCGACCAGGTCGGTCGAGACATCCCGTGCAACATTGATGCGATAATCGTTGGGAATCGTCCCCGTGGTGAAGTCCCGGCTGGCACCGTTGGCCAGGGTTACCAGATAGGCCAGGTACTTCCCCGCGTAACGGGTATTACCCCCGCCCACCGGATCTGGCAGTCGCAGGCAGATTCGCCCGATGCCGGTCCGATAGAAGCCGTACCAGCCAGACAAGCAGCCGCCCCGCAACAGGCTCACCAACAGAATGTTCGAATCGTCCTGATCCAGCTCATACCTGTCGTTGCAGTTGTTAGTGGAGTTACATGCAAAGGTGCGCGTCTGCGTCGCCGCCGGATCAAAGCCGGCGGCCCAGATGATGTTGTTCATGCTTCCGGAATCATCGATCAGCAGCATCACGTTGGGCGTCACCGCCGCCGCGCTCAACAGTGGCGACTCCGAAGGCGTGAAGCCATAGACCGGCGCCGCCAGGTAAAGGCTGAGCAACGCCCCCCACAACGAACCGAGCAGCGCCCTAATACTTCGCATAGATGCTCTCCACCACGCTGCGCTGATTGTTGCCCACCACAGCCACCGCAGTGATCCGATACAACGTCGCCGAGGTATTGACCGGCACGTTGACTGCCGCAAGGGTCGTGCCGATATTCTGCACGCCATAAAAGCCGCCCGCGGCGGCCACCCAGAGCACCCCCGACGACGAATTACGCCCCGCCCCTGTCACCGTCGCCGACTCGGCCGGTGGAGCACATTGTGCCGGGGTGCTACAGACCGGCAATGAATACGTCTCGACCTGCACAGCGCTTTCCCCCACCCTCAGCGCAGCCTCGGCCAGTTGGAACGACTGGTTGCGCTGCATGACGCTGCCGGTCATTTTTTCCTGAAGCGTGGCGCTCTGCATCGACGACAGGCCGATCAGCGTCAATAGCAGCAAAAAAACCAGGCTGACCAGCAATGCCATGCCGCGCTGGCGATGTCCGAGGCCTGTCGAAGTCATCGGTCGCTCCCTCATGGCAACCGGTTGCGCAAGGCGGCAACCACGTTGAAGGTCTGGTCGCGCACGCTGTTCCTCGGATCGAACAGCGTCAGTGTCAAGCGCACGCTGCGAATCAGCGCCGGGTCGGTCGGGTTGGCGCTGTAGTTGGTGGCCGCGATATCCGTCGCACTGTCGGCCACGCCAAAGGTCACGTCGAACGCCCGCACGTTGTCCACCAGCACCGCCATGGTCGGGTTGCCGCGGCCACTGCCCAGGAGCAGTTGATTGTTGCTGAAACCGTAGATCAAACGACGAATCGGAAAAGCCAATTGCCCGCTCGCCGGTAATCGCGCCCCGGTGTAGGCGGTCGCCGTGTTACGGCAGTCGGAAATGATCGTCCAGGCCGGCGTGCCGCCGCTGTTGCCGATGTCGGCCGTCACCAGGGTCAACCTTCGGTTGGCGTTGTCCCAGCGAATCGGGGTGAGCTGGCTGGCGGCGAAATCATTGTCCGAAGAGGCATCGGTGATGGTCGCCAGGCAGCCAAACATGCCCACCATGCGAATCTCCTGGATCATCTTGCTCAAGGCAAACCGTGCGTCCTCCTGCATCACCGCCGCAGCGTTCTGGCTGACATAGGTGTTCTTGGCCGAGATGAAAATCTGCACGACGCCCAACACCACGACCAGGCTGATCACCAGCGCGATCATCAATTCAATCAGGCCGAATCCCCGGTTGCTTCTATTCATGGTGGCGTCGCCACCGGGTCGACGGCGACACGGCTGGTCAATACGAAGCTACGCCTGGCCTGCCCTGTGTTTGTCGTGTTGGCGGCCCGGGCATCGTCCCAGGAAACAGTGATGGTGTAGACCCGCTGATTCAGCGCGACAGTGCCCGTGGCCGTGGCGCCGCCGAAGGCGACGATGTTGGTCTTGAAGTCGTACAGGTCCTGGTCCCGGGCCACGCTGAGATTGGGTGAGCTGGGCGGCGTGATGGTGTAGTCGGCGGCTGAATTGGCGCGGATACGGTCCATCAGGTCGTAGGCGATGAAGCTGGCCTGGCTGGTCATGCGCGAGCTGTCGGTGTACTTGAGCGCATTGAGCTGGACCATCGCCGCCCCCAACAGGCCCACGCCAAGGATCAGCACCGCCACCAGCACCTCGATCAGCGTCATGCCCTCCTGTGCCCGTCTACTGCAACCCTTCATCCGCAACTTCCATCCAATACAATTCGTCCATTGAGGCAAACACTGAGCGTCCTGCTCTGCGCCCCCCGTACGTAACTGAAACTCACCGGCGTGGCCGGTGCCGATAATCCGCCCAGGTTGTTGAAATCGATACTGGTCACATCTGAGGTTAGCGTCAGAGTCACGCCGCTGCCCATCGCTGGAACAACCCGCAATACATTGGCCGGATTGCCGGTGCTGTCATACACGGTCAACTCACCACTCCAGGCTCCGCCCTGCGTCGTGGGCCGAATTCGCGTGGTAATGCCACGATTGATCGCTTCCATTCGCGCGAAGTTCAAGGCACGGCGCAAGTCGCCGATCTCGGTATCGGCCTTGCTGCTTTGCAGCGACCCGGTGAACGACGGCACCGCCATGGTGATCAGGATCAACAGCACACCGAGGGCCACCAGCAGCTCGATCAGCGTGAAACCTTTTGTACGAAGATCCATCGATGCCCTCCGTTGCCGTCGGCTATACCTGCTTCTACAACGCTAGAACAAACCACCGCTTGTGGCGAGGGAGCTTGCTCCCTCGCTACAACATGCTTCCTGCCAATCGCGCCGCTTCATACTCTCCAGGGAGGAGACGTCATGTACCAACAAGGCTTCAGCCTGCTCGAACTGCTCATGGGACTGGCAATTGCCGCGATTGTTCTGCCGTGGGCCGGCACAAGCTGCAAAGAGCTGATCGAATCCATGCAGCGCGAGGACACGGCGCATTTGCTGCTCAGCGGGTTGCGCAGCGCCCGCAGCGAAGCCATCACGCGCAACCGCCGGGTGCTGATACAAGGAATAGACAACGATTGGGGCAAAGGCTGGCGGATCACGCTGGACAACAAGGAGAAAACCTTGCTGATGGAGCGCAGCGCACACGCTCGGGTGATCGGCAACTCGACGGTCAAACGCAGGGTGAGATTCGGCAGCCAGGGGGAAGCGCTGCACCTCAATGGCTCTTTCCAGGCCGGCACGCTGCATGTCTGCGCCAAGCGCGAACCGGTCAGCCATCACCAGGTGATATTGGCGCCCTCCGGCCGCGTCCGTCTGGAAAGTATCGAAGCCGAACAGGCCCTGTGCGCAAAAGGACTTAAAGCAGGGAGCGGACGCGCAGTTCCTTCGGCATCGAAAACGTAATGTTTTCCTCGCGACCGGCCAGCTCGTCAGCCCCGGTGGCGCCCCAGGCCTGCAACTGCTCGATTACGCCACGTACCAGGACTTCCGGCGCGGAAGCACCGGCGGTGATGCCGATCCGCTCGACGCCGTCGAACCAGCTGCGCTGCATGTCTTCGGCACCATCGATCAGGTAGGCCGGGGTGGACATGCGCTCGGCCAGTTCGCGCAAGCGATTGGAGTTGGAGCTGTTCGGGCTGCCGACCACCAGGACCACATCGCATTCGTTGGCCAGTTGCTTGACCGCGTCCTGACGGTTTTGGGTCGCGTAGCAGATGTCATCCTTGCGTGGTCCGCCGATAGCCGGAAAGCGCGAACGCAAAGCATCGATCACCCGACTGGTGTCGTCCATGGACAGAGTGGTCTGGGTGACAAAAGCGAGCTTTTCAGGATTGCGCACCTGCAAGGCCGCCACGTCTTCCTCGTCCTCGACCAGATAGATGGCGCCGCCGTTGCTGGCGTCATACTGGCCCATGGTGCCTTCAACTTCCGGATGGCCCTCATGCCCGATCAGGATGCATTCACGGCCGTCACGACTGTAGCGGGCCACCTCGATGTGAACCTTGGTGACCAATGGGCATGTGGCGTCGAACACCTTCAGGCCGCGACCGGCGGCTTCGGTACGCACCGCCTGGGAAACGCCGTGGGCACTGAAGATCACGATGACGTCGTCCGGCACCTGGTCCAGTTCCTCGACGAAAATGGCCCCGCGACTGCGCAGGTCCTCGACGACGAACTTGTTGTGCACCACTTCATGGCGCACGTAGATCGGAGGCCCGAAGACTTCCAGGGCGCGGTTGACGATTTCGATCGCCCGGTCCACGCCAGCGCAGAAGCCACGGGGGTTGGCGAGTTTGATTTGCATGCTGTGCCTCGTGTCTGTGGGAGCGAGCCTGCTCGCGATACGGTGGATCAGTCAACTCGATGGCGACTGTGACTCAGCTTTCGCGAGCAGGCTCGCTCCCACAGGTATTGTGGGGGCGATAATTGCCGTTAAACCTTAAACCGCCTTGACCTCAAGAATTTCCACTTCGAAACTCAAGGTCTTGCCCGCCAATGGATGGTTGAAGTCCACCGTCACCTGGGCATCGTCGAAAGCCTTCACCACACCCGGCAGCTCGGCGTTGGCCGCATCGTTAAAAATCACCAGCAAGCCCTCGGACAGTTCCATGTCCTGGAATTGCGAGCGTGGCATGGTCTGCACGTTTTGCGGGTTGGGCTGACCAAAGGCATTTTCCGGTGGAACGACCACGGTGCGCTTGTCGCCGGCCTTGAAACCGAAGAGCGCCGCCTCGAAGCCCGGCAGCAGGTTGCCGTCGCCGACCTTGAACACCGCCGGCGCCTTGTCGAAAGTGCTGTCGACCGTGTCGCCGTTTTCCAGGTGCAGGGCGAAGTGAAGCTTCACTTCGGTGTTTTGAGCGATACGCTGCTCAATCATGGACGGCTTCTCCGGTTTTCTTGCTCTTGAACATATCCAGGGCGAGCATCACGGCGCCCACGCTGATGGCGCTGTCGGCAAAGTTGAACGCGGGGAAGTACCAGCGATTCTGCCAATGCACCAGGATGAAATCGACGACGTGGCCCAAGGCAATCCGATCGTAGAGATTGCCCAGCGCCCCACCCAGGACCAAGGCCAGCGCCACCGCCAGCCAGGTTTCGTCACGCCCCAGGCGCTTGAGCCAGACCACCAGCACGGCGCTGACCACCACGGCGATCAGCGCGAACAGCCAGCGCTGCCAGCCCGAGCTGTCGGCCAGGAAGCTGAACGCTGCACCGGTGTTGTAGGCCAGTGTCCAGCTGAAGTAGTCAGGAATGACCACGATCTGCTGGTACAGGGTCAACGAACCCTCGAAGTAGTACTTGCTGGCCTGGTCGATCACCAGCACCAGCACGCTCAACCAGAGCCAGCCCAGCCGCCCGAAACGGCCCGCCACATTAGGCATAGTGGCGAACCTCGCCTGTGCCGCTGATGTTGTCGACGCAGCGACCGCAGATTTCCGGATGCTCCGGGTTCACGCCGACGTCTTCACGGCAGTGCCAGCAACGGGCGCATTTGACGAAGCTCGACTTGACCACCTTGAGCTTCAGGCCACTCACTTCGGTGACCACAGCATCGGCCGGCGCCTGCGCCAACGGCGCGACACTGGCGGTGGAGGTGATCAGCACGAAGCGCAGCTCGTTGCCCAGTTTCGCCAGGTCGGCGCCCAGGGCGTCTTCGGTGTAGAGCGTCACTTCGGCCTGCAGGTTGCCGCCGACGGCCTTGGCCGCCCGCTGAATTTCCATTTCCTTGTTGACCGCTGCCTTGACCGCCATCACTCGATCCCAGTACGCACGGTCCAGCTCGAAGCCTTGCGGCAGTTCGGTCAGGCCTTCGTACCAGGTGTTGAGCATCACCGATTCATTGCGCTCGCCCGGCAGGTATTCCCACAGCTCATCGGCGGTGAACGCCAGGATCGGCGCGATCCAGCGCACCAGCGCTTCGCTGATGTGGAACAGCGCGGTCTGGCAGGAACGGCGCGCCTTGCTGTTGGCGCCGGTGGTGTACTGGCGATCCTTGATGATGTCGAGGTAGAAACCACCGAGCTCCTGCACGCAGAAGTTGT
Source organism: Pseudomonas sp. R4-84 (assembly GCF_054130985.1). NCBI lineage: Bacteria > Pseudomonadati > Pseudomonadota > Gammaproteobacteria > Pseudomonadales > Pseudomonadaceae > Pseudomonas > Pseudomonas sp. R4-84. The sequence continues at coordinate 842,220 of NZ_CP096390.1, read as the reverse complement.
GGATCTTGGAGTAGACGTTCCAGAAACGGTATTCGCCGTAGTGTTCCTGCAATTCGCGTTGCAGCAGCAAGGTACGGTCCACGGCCCAGCGATCCAGGGCGAGCATGTCTTCGGCCGGTAACAGGTCGGTGGCCGGGTTGAAGCCGGTCAGGTTCGAGAGCAGGAAACGCGCGGTGTTACGGATTCGCCGGTAGGCGTCGGCGCTGCGTTGCAGGATCTGCTCGGAAACCGCCATCTCGCCGGAGTAATCGGTGGACGCAACCCACAAGCGCATGATGTCAGCGCCGAGGGTGTCGTTGACTTTCTGCGGCGCGATCACGTTGCCCAGGGACTTGGACATCTTGCGGCCGGACTCGTCGACGGTGAAGCCGTGGGTCAGCAGCTCGCGGTACGGCGCGTGGTTGTCGATGGCGCAACCGGTCAGCAAGGACGAGTGGAACCAGCCGCGATGCTGGTCCGAACCTTCCAGGTACAGGTCGGCGCGCGGGCCGGTCTCGTGGCCCATCGGGTGTGAACCGCGCAGCACGTGCCAGTGGGTGGTGCCGGAGTCGAACCAGACGTCCAGGGTGTCGCTGATCTTGTCGTACAGCGGCGCTTCGTCGCCCAGCAGCTCGGCGGCGTCCAGCTTGAACCAGGCTTCGATGCCTTCGGCTTCGACGCGCTGGGCAACTTGTTCCATCAGCTCGACAGTACGCGGGTGCAGCTCGCCGCTTTCCTTGTTCAGGAAGAACGGAATCGGCACGCCCCAGTTGCGCTGGCGAGAGATGCACCAGTCCGGACGGTTGGCGATCATCGAGTGCAGGCGCGCCTGGCCCCAGGCCGGCACGAACTGGGTCTCTTCGATAGCCTTGAGCGAACGCTGGCGCAGGGTGTCGCCGCTGGTGGGCTGCTTGTCCATGCCGATGAACCACTGCGCCGTGGCACGGTAGATCAGCGGGGTCTTGTGGCGCCAGCAGTGCATGTAGCTGTGTTCGATGACGGTGGTGTGCAGCAGCGCGCCGACTTCGGTCAGCTTGTCGACGATGGCCGGGTTCGCTTTCCAGATGAACTGGCCGCCGAAGAATTCCAGCGACGGCACGTACACGCCATTGCTCTGCACCGGGTTGAGGATGTCATCGTTGACCATGCCGTATTTCTTGCAGGTCACGAAGTCGTCAACGCCATAGGCCGGCGCGGAGTGAACCACGCCGGTGCCCGCGCCCAGTTCCACGTAGTCGGCCAGGTACACCGGCGACAGACGGTCGTAGAATGGATGGCGGAAATTGATCAGTTCCAACGCCGAACCTGGCGCGGTGGCAACCACCGAACCTTCGAGGCCGTAACGGGCCAGGCAGGATTCGACCAGCTCTTCGGCCAACACCAGCAGCTTGTCACCGACATCGACCAGGGCGTAGTTGAATTCCGGGTGGACGTTCAGCGCCTGGTTGGCCGGGATGGTCCACGGGGTGGTGGTCCAGATCACGATAGCCGCCGGCTTGGCCAGCTTGCCCAGGCCGAACGCGGCGGCGAGCTTGTCTTCATCAGCGATCGGGAATGCGACGTCGATGGTCGAGGACTTCTTGTTTTCGTACTCGACTTCCGCCTCGGCCAGGGCCGAACCGCAATCGAAGCACCAGTTCACGGGCTTGAGGCCCTTGAACACGAAGCCACCCTCGACGATTTTCGCCAAGGCACGGATTTCGCCGGCTTCGTTCGCAAAGCTCATGGTCTTGTACGGGTTGGCGAAGTCGCCCAACACGCCGAGGCGGATGAATTCGGATTTCTGCCCTTCGATCTGCTCGGTGGCATAGGCACGGCACAACTCGCGGGTCTTGTCCGCGCCCAGGTTCTTGCCGTGGGTCACCTCGACCTTGTGCTCGATCGGCAGGCCGTGGCAGTCCCAGCCCGGGACATACGGCGCGTCAAAACCCGACAGGGTCTTGGAGCGGATGATCATGTCCTTGAGAATCTTGTTCAGCGCGTGACCGATGTGGATGGTGCCGTTGGCGTACGGAGGGCCGTCGTGCAGGACGAACTTCGGACGATCCTTGCCAATTTCGCGCAACTTTCCGTACAGGCCAATGCTGTCCCAACGCTGCAGAATCTGTGGTTCGCGCTGAGGCAGGCCGGCCTTCATTGGGAAGGCGGTGTCCGGAAGGTTTAGCGTGGCTTTATAGTCGGTCATTTAAGGCTCTTCATTAGCGATTGGCGCTGGTTGCGACAAGGGCACGGGCGGCGGCGATATCTGCATGGATCGCCGTCTTGAGCGCCTCCAGAGAGGCAAAACGCTGCTCTTCACGCAGCTTCTGGTGGAAAACCACCGTCAAACGCCGGTCATACAGATCGCCGGCAAAATCCAGAATGTGTACTTCGAGATGGGCCTTGCCATCTCCCTGGACCGTCGGCCGTACACCGATATTGGCGACGCCGGGCCAGGTCTTGCCATCGATGTCGACACTCACCAGGAACACCCCGGTGAGCGGCACACGACGGCGCTTGAGCTGCACGTTGGCCGTTGGCGTGCCTAATTGGCGCGCCAGTTTCTGCCCATGCAGGATCCGCCCGGCAATCCGGTACGGCCGGCCGAGCAAGCGCTCGGCCAATTCGAAGTCGGCGGCCGCCAAGGCGTTGCGGACCTGGGTGCTGCTGACGCGCAAACTGTCCATCTCGACGGTCTGCGCCGCTTCAACCGTGAAGCCCTGGGCGATACCTGCCTGTTGCAGGTAATCAAAATCTCCGGACCGATCACAGCCAAAACGGAAGTCATCGCCGACTTCCAAGTGTTTCACATCGAGACCATCCACCAGGATGGTATCGACGAATTCGGCGGCACTGAGTTTGCTCAGGCGCTGGTTGAAGGCCAGGCACAGGACCCGGTCGACGCCTTCGGCGGCCAGCAGCTGCAGCTTGTCCCGCAGCCGCGCCAAGCGGGCCGGAGCGGTGTCCGGGGCGAAAAACTCCCGGGGCTGCGGCTCGAAGATCACCACGCAGCTGGGCAGGCCCAATTCCAGCGCACGCTCGCGCAGCCGCGCCAGGATAGCCTGGTGACCACGGTGGACACCGTCGAAGTTGCCAATGGTGGCGACACAGCCCCGATGGCGGGGACGCAGGTTGTGAAGGCCTCGAACCAGCTGCATAACGCGCTTCTTGCTCATAAAGTGGCCGATTATAACCACACCCGGCGGTCGGTGACAGGCAACACCGTAACCCAAAGTGATCGAACCGACAAAACCGCCGTCGGGCCCGTGATCATACAGAGCAGGTGCTCAGTTCAAGGCTTTGCGATTGAAGTCGCGCAAACGGAACCCCATCAGCAGCAACATGCCGAAATACGCCACCACGCCCGCCACGACCAACACGCCCAGGCGCAGGAAACGCTCGAGCATCTGCCCTTCGCCCCAAGCCGGCATGAAGTGCATCCCGGCCAACAATACCGCCGACATCACCGCCACGGCGACCAGCAGCTTGAGGCCGAACTTGCCCCAGCCCGGCAGCGGTTGATACATCTTCTGCTTGCGCAGTTGATAGAACAGCAGCCCCGCGTTGAGGCAGGCCCCTGCACTGATTGCCAAGGCCAGGCCGGCATGGGCCAGGGGACCGATGAGCAGCAGGTTGAACAGTTGGGTCATCACCAGCGTGAAGACCGCGATCTTCACCGGCGTGCGGATGTTCTGCTGGGCATAGAAACCTGGCGCAAGGACCTTGATCACGATGATCCCGAGCAGCCCCACCGAATAGGCAATCAGTGCCCGCTGCGTCATCAGGGCATCAAATGCATTGAATTGACCGTACTGGAACAAGGAAACGGTCAGCGGCTCGGCGAGGATCCCCAACGCCAGCGCGCAAGGCAGGACCAGCACGAAGCACAGGCGCAGGCCCCAATCGAGGATCCGCGAGTACTCATGGCGATCCTGGCTGGCGTAGGTCTTGGCCAGCGTCGGCAGCAGAATCGTGCCCAGCGCCACGCCCAGCACGCCGGACGGCAACTCCATCAAGCGGTCGGCGTAGTACATCCACGACACCGAGCCAGCCACCAGAAACGAGGCAAAAATGGTGTTGATGATCAGCGAGATCTGACTCACCGAGACACCGAGAATCGCCGGCAGCATCTGCTTCATGACGCGCCACACGCCGCTGTCGCGCAGGTTCAGCCGCGGCAGCACCAGCATGCCGATCCTCTTCAGGTGCGGCAGTTGATAGAGCAACTGCGCCAGGCCACCCACCAATACCGCCCATCCCAGAGCCATTACCGGTGGATCGAAATACGGCGTCAGGAACAACGCAAACACGATCATGCTGACATTGAGCAGCGTCGGCACGAAGGCCGGCACCGAAAAGCGGTTCCAGGTATTGAGGATCGCCCCGGCCAGCGACGACAGGGAAATCAGCAATATATAAGGAAAGGTCACCCGCAACAGATCCGAGGTGAGCTGGAACTTTTCCGGCGTGTCGGTGAACCCTGGCGCGGTGGCCCAGATCACCCAAGGCGCGGCGAGCATGCCGGCGGCCGTGACAAGTGCCAACACCAGCGTCAGCAACCCCGTTACATAGGCGATGAAGGTGCGGGTCGCCTCGTCGCCCTTCTGGCTTTTATATTCCGCCAGGATCGGCACGAAGGCCTGGGAAAAAGCCCCTTCGGCAAAGATTCGCCGCAGCAGGTTGGGCAATTTGAACGCAATGAAGAAGGCGTCGGTGGCCATTCCGGCACCGAATATCCGGGCGATCAGCGTATCGCGAACGAATCCCAGGACACGGGAAAGCATCGTGATAGAGCTGACGGCAGCCAACGATTTAAGCAGATTCATGAAAAGAGTTTTTGCCTGTCGATAAACAGCAGGCGAACAATGCGCCCACTTGTGCGATACTCCGCGCCGCTAAACAGCACAGCGCCAAAGCCCGCGAGTTTACAGGTCGCACGCCGGAAAGAAATCATTCGGTGCGCCGCACCTGCCATTCAGCGGAACGTGTCACCCGCCCTTGACAAGACCTCAACTCATCGGCATGATTCGCGGCCTATTTTGTTTGCTATTTCCTAAAAAGTCTTTCGAGGAGCTCGACGGTGGCCAACTCACCTTCCGCCAAAAAACGTGCAAAACAGGCTGAGAAGCGTCGCAGCCACAACGCCAGCCTGCGTTCCATGGTCCGTACCTACATCAAGAATGTAGTCAAGGCCATCGACGCAAAAGACGCTGAAAAAGCACAAGCTGCTTACGTTCTGGCTGTGCCAGTTATCGACCGCATGGCCGATAAAGGCATCATCCACAAGAACAAGGCTGCTCGCCATAAGAGCCGCCTGAATGGCCACGTAAAGGCCTTGAACGTTGCCGCTGCTGCCTAAGCGACGCGCTCGTTAAAAAACCGACCTCAGGGTCGGTTTTTTATTGCCTGCGATTTATCAACCACACAGCAAAAAAACTGTGGGAGCGAGCTTGCTCGCGAATGCTGTCTGCCAGCAGCATTGATGCCACCTGACACACCATATTCGCGAGGCAAGCTCGCTCCCACACAGGGGCATTGAGCGTAGGTTATTGAGCCCGAGCCCACGGCAGGATCGGAATCGCCGTCACCGCATTTTGCGGGCTGCCCTCGATCACGCGATCGCTATAGACCAGATACACCAGCGTATTGCGCTTCTTGTCGAGGAACCGCACCACCTGCATGGTCTTGAACACCAACGAAGTGCGCTCGCGGAACACCTCTTCGCCGTCCTTGAGGTCGCCCTTGAAGCTGATGGGCCCGACCTGCCGACAGGCGATGGACGCCTCGGCGCGATCTTCGGCCAGGCCTAGACCGCCTTTTACACCACCGGTCTTGGCCCGCGACAGGTAACAGGTCACGCCGTCCACCTTGGGATCGTCAAACGCCTCGACCACGATCCGATCGTTCGGCCCGACAAACTTGAACACCGTCGAGACCTGGCCGATTTCCTCGGCCGAAGCCAGCAGCGGCAGTGCCAGTAGCAAACCGATCAATCCTTTTGCCATACCCATGTTTTTTCCTTAGACGAGGATCAGGTTGTCACGGTGGACCAATTCGGGCTCCGCCATGTAACCCAACAAGCCGACGATCGCATCAGACGACTGGCCGATGATTTTCTGCGCTTCCAACGCGCTGTAGTTGGCCAGGCCGCGGGCGATTTCGCGACCGTCCGGCGCGACGCATACCACCATCTCGCCGCGACGAAAACTGCCCTGGACCAGCTTCACGCCCACTGGCAGCAAACTCTTGTTGCCCTGGGACAAGGCCGACACCGCCCCCGCATCCAGCACCAAGGTGCCACGGGTTTGCAGATGCCCGGCCAGCCATTGCTTGCGTGCCGCCAGCATGCCGCGCTCGGGCGACAACAATGTTCCGATACGCTCGCCAGCCTTCAGGCGATCCAATACACGTTCCAGCCGACCACCCACGATAATCGTATGCGCCCCGGAGCGGGCCGCCAGGCGCGCCGCGCGCAGCTTGGTCTGCATGCCGCCACGCCCCAAAGCCCCGCCGGTGCCACCCGCCACGGCATCCAGCGCCGGATCATCGGCGCGGGCCTCGTAGATCAGCTTGGCGTCGGGATTGTTGCGTGGATCGGCATCGAACATGCCGTCGCGATCCGTGAGGATCACCAGCAGATCCGCCTCCACCAGGTTCGCCACCAGCGCGGCCAGGGTGTCGTTGTCGCCAAAACGGATTTCGTCGGTGACCACCGTGTCGTTCTCGTTGATAACCGGGATAACCTTCAGCTCGACCAACGCCCGCAACGTACTGCGGGCATTGAGGTAGCGCTTGCGGTCGGACAGGTCGTCATGGGTCAGCAGGATCTGCGCCGTGTGGCGGCCATGCTCGGCGAAGCTCGACTCCCAAGCCTGGACCAGGCCCATCTGGCCGATGGCGGCGGCAGCTTGCAGCTCATGCATCGCGCTGGGTCGCGACGTCCAGCCCAGGCGACTCATGCCGGCAGCCACGGCCCCGGAAGAGACCAACACCAACTCGACACCCGCCTCATGCAAGGCCACCATCTGTTCGACCCACACCGCCATAGCCGTGCGATCCAGGCCCTTGCCATCCGCCGTCAGCAGTGCGCTGCCGATCTTGACGACCCAGCGCTGCGCACCCGTCACCTTGCTCCGCATTTTCTTCAACCTTTGCCAGCGAACGGCGCGACCCAGCGCCGCCCATGGGATTATTCGTATTTGCGTTTTACAGATACCAAAACGCCGCTCGTTTGAGCGGCGCCTTGGAAACCGGCTGGCTGCGATGATAACACCGCCCTGGACCAGTTAATGCCAGCCACACGAGAATCCTTGTGGGAGCGAGCCTGCTCGCTCCCACAGGTTTTGCCTTCAAGCGGCCGGCATCAGCACAAGATCAATCGCGGACGTAGATGATCTCCGGGCCGTCCTCGTCATCCACATCTTCTTCGTCCCAATCGTCGTCACCGATGTCATGGACCGACTTGACGCCACTGCGGCGCAAGGCACGCTGGTCGTCCAGCGCCTGCAACTGGGCGCGCGCCTCGTCTTCGATGCGCTGGTCGAGCTCGGCCAGCTCTTCCTTGTAGGCCGGGTCGTTGGCCAGGCGATCGGCGCGATCTTCCAGGTAACGCATGATGTCGTGGCACAGACGCTCGGTGTTTTCCTTGGCGATGGCCGAGATCACGTAGACCGGACCTTCCCACTCCAGGCGATCGACGATCTCCTTGACCCGCTCCTCGTGCTCTTCCTCGAGGATCTGGTCGCACTTGTTCAGCACCAGCCAACGGTCGCGCTCGGCCAGGGCCGGGCTGAACTTGGTCAGCTCGTTGACGATGACCTCGGCAGCATCGGCAGCACTGGTTTCATCCAGAGGCGCCATGTCGACGAGGTGCAGCAACAGGCGGGTACGGGACAAGTGCTTGAGGAAGCGAATGCCCAGGCCGGCACCCTCGGAAGCGCCTTCGATCAGCCCCGGAATGTCGGCGATCACGAAGCTTTTCCAACGGTCGACACTGACCACGCCCAGGTTTGGCACCAGGGTGGTGAACGGGTAGTCGGCCACTTTAGGCTTGGCCGCCGACACCGAGCGAATGAAGGTACTTTTACCGGCATTCGGCAGACCTAACAGACCCACATCGGCCAACACTTTCATTTCCAGCTTCAGGTCACGCTGTTCGCCGGGCTTGCCTGGCGTGGTCTGGCGCGGCGCGCGGTTGGTACTGGATTTGAAACGGGTGTTGCCCAGACCGTGCCAGCCACCATGGGCCACCAGCAAACGCTGGCCGGCCTTGGTCAGGTCGCCGATGACTTCCTGAGTGGCGGAATCGATCACCGTGGTACCGACCGGCACGCGCAGGATCAGGTCTTCGCCCTTCTTGCCGGTGCAGTCGGTGCTGCCACCGTTGGAGCCACGCTCGGCATCGAAGTGCCGGGTGTAACGGTAGTCCACCAGGGTATTGAGGTTTTCATCGGCGAGCATGTAGATCGAGCCGCCGTCGCCCCCGTCACCACCGTTGGGGCCACCGTTTTCAATGAATTTTTCCCGACGGAAACTCATGCAGCCATTGCCGCCGTCGCCAGCCTTTACTCGAATCGATACTTCATCAACAAACTTCATGACACACGCCTCTCGCCGTACGGACGAGCCGAAAAAAACAAGACATAAGACTCTTGCAAAAATGAGCGCAGCGACCTCAAAACACGCCCCAACCGCAGCGCCGACAGCCCATACAAACAGTTTTGCAAGAGACTCACCCCACAAACGAAAAAGCCCCGTCGCAAGACAGGGCTTTTCCAGCGGTCTCGCAATTAAGCTGCGATAACGCTTACGTAACGACGACCGAAGGCGCCTTTTACTTCGAACTTGATCACGCCTTCGATTTTAGCGAAGAGGGTGTGATCCTTACCCATGCCAACGCCGTAGCCAGCGTGGAATTGGGTGCCGCGCTGACGCACGATGATGTTGCCCGCTTTGATAGCCTGGCCGCCATACATCTTCACGCCAAGGCGTTTGGCTTCTGAGTCGCGACCGTTACGGGTACTACCACCAGCTTTTTTGTGTGCCATGAGTTCAATTCTCCTAGTGAGGAATTAGGCTGAAATTAAGCCTGAATACCGGTGATTTTGATCTCGGTGTACCACTGGCGGTGGCCCATACGCTTCATGTGGTGCTTACGACGACGGAACTTGATGATGCGGACTTTATCGTGACGACCTTGGGAGATCACTTCAGCCACAACGGTAGCGCCAGCAACGACTGGAGCGCCGATATTCACGTCATCGCCATTGGCGACCAACAGAACGCGATCAAAAGTCACGGATTCGCCGGTAGCGATTTCCAGTTTTTCGATCTTCAGGTATTCACCTGGGGCGACCTTGTATTGCTTGCCACCAGTAACGATTACTGCATACGACATGGTATTTCTCCGATAATCCTGCTCACCCAGCGCTTTATAAGAAGAGGTATTGGCTGGCATGGCTGCATGGGCTGGAAGGCCCGGATGCAATTGCGTAAGGCAGGTGCTGCCCAGGAAGTTCAGGGTGCGCGATTGTACGCAAGCTGACCGAGCCTTGCAAGTGGCCGCCCCGCACTGTAGAAGCATGCGCCTTGACACCTGCGGACGTGGGTCCTAGCATGCCGCGCAACCCTTCTGGAGCGCCTGTCGCTGATGCAACCCCAAGCTTTCTACCGCGCAGTGGCGGACGATTTTAGTGCCGTCGACGGTATCATCAAGAAGCAGCTGACGTCCCGCGTGCCGCTGGTATCGAAAATCGGCGACTACATCACGTCGGCCGGCGGCAAGCGCCTGCGTCCTTTATTGGTGCTACTGTGCGGCAAGGCACTGGGTCGCGAAGGCGACGACATGCGCCTGCTCGCCGCCACCATCGAATTCCTGCACACCGCGACCCTGCTGCATGACGACGTCGTCGACATGTCCGGCATGCGCCGTGGCCGTTCGACCGCCAACGCCATGTGGGGCAACGCCCCGAGCGTGCTGGTGGGTGATTTCCTGTACTCGCGCTCGTTCGAAATGATGGTCGAGCTGGGCTCGATGCCGGTAATGAAGATCCTGTCCCAGGCCACGCGCATCATCGCCGAAGGCGAAGTGCTGCAGTTGTCCAAGGTGCGCGATGCCAGCACCACCGAAGAAACCTACATGGAGGTCATTCGCGGCAAGACCGCGATGCTCTTCGAAGCCTCGACCCACAGCGCCGCCGCCCTGGCCGGTGCCACCAGCGAGCAGAGCGAAGCCCTGCGCACCTTTGGCGACCACCTGGGCGTGGCCTTCCAGCTGGTGGACGACCTGCTGGACTACAAGGGCGACGCCGAGACCCTGGGCAAGAACGTCGGTGACGACCTGGCCGAAGGCAAGCCGACCCTGCCGCTGATCTACACCATGCGTGAAGGCACGCCTGAACAGGCAGCTTTGGTACGCCAGGCGATCCAGAAAGGCGGGATCGAGGACCTGGAGAGCATCCGGATCGCGGTCGAAGCTTCCGGATCGCTGGAATACACCGCGAAATTGGCCCAGGACTACGTCGCCCGCGCAATCAAGTGTCTCGACGCCCTACCGGCCAGCGAGTACCGCGATGCGCTGGTGGAACTGAGCGAGTTTGCGGTCGCCCGCACCCATTGATGACAGAAGCCCTGTGGGAGCGAGCTTGCGCCACAGGGGTATTTCACTGCGCTGCCCCCTTTGACTTAAAACCCTATACAATGTGCGCCCTTTTGCCCTCCTGATACCAAGGAACCTTAGTGAGCACGTTGCCTCCCTGCCCGAAATGCAATTCCGAATACACCTACGAAGACGGTACCCAACTGGTCTGCCCGGAGTGCGCCCATGAATGGTCCGCCGGCGGCGAAGCGCAAGCGCCGTCCGACGACATCGTGAAGAAGGATTCGGTTGGCAACGTCCTGCAGGACGGCGATACCATTACCGTGATCAAGGACCTCAAGGTCAAGGGGACTTCCTTGGTGGTCAAGGTTGGCACCAAGGTCAAGAACATCCGCCTATGCGATGGCGATCACGATATCGACTGCAAGATCGACGGCATCGGCCCGATGAAGCTTAAATCCGAGTTCGTCAGAAAAGTCTGAATCTGTTGTATCCCATCCCATGCCCCGCGTGGGATGGTGCTTGCCTTCCCCCTCCCCACCCCTATTTTGTGCGACCCCACGGGATTCCAACCCGCTTGGGCTTTCACAACCCATCGTCAGAAAAAAACCGTTGCGCCAATAGAGACTTGCTATTTAGCGAATAAGAATTATTCTCATCGAACCCATCAAGGAGATGAGAACCATGACTTATTTGATCGATGCCTGGCTGGACCGTCCACATCCCTACCTGAGGATCCTGCACCGGGAAACCGGGGAAGTCTGTGCGGTGCTTGAAGAAGAAGCCTTGAATGAGCTGCAGGACCAGGGGGATCTGGACCTCAACAGCCTCAACTCCAGCGAACCGCTGGTGCTAAAGGAGTTGGTGCGAAACCTGTTCCTGTTCTGCTACGCCCGGGCGTTGCGCCCAACGGGTGATTTTAGCGGCAGATTCCATGGATGAGCATAAATAACCTATGGGAGAACCTGTGGGAGCGATGGTGCGGCTCGCTCCCACAGTTTTTTGTCCGGCTGTAAAAACCGGACAGGGTCTTACAATACGTCCAACAGCTCGACGTCGAACACCAGCACGCTGTGCGGCGGGATGCTGCCAACGCCCTGGGCGCCGTAGGCCAGCTCGCTAGGCACGTACAAACGCCATTTACTGCCGGCGTTCATCAGTTGCAGCGCCTCGGTCCAGCCAGGAATCACGCCGCCTACCGGGAATTCGGCTGGCTGGCCACGATCGTAGGAACTGTCGAACACAGTGCCGTCGATCAGGGTGCCGTGGTAATGGGTGCGCACCTGGTCTTCACGGGTCGGCTTGGCGCCTTCACCCTGGGTCAGCACTTCGAATTGCAGGCCGGAGGCCAGGGTGGTGATGCCTTCGCGCTTGGCGTTTTCAGCCAGGAACGCACGACCTTCGCCCGCAGCGGCCTCGGCCTTGGCGGCGGCTTCCGCTTGCATGATTTCACGGATGACCTTGAAGCTGGCGGACATCTCGTCCTGGCCCACGCGGCTTGGCTTGCCGGCGAACGCGTCGGTCAGGCCGGCCAGGATCGCGTCCAGGCTCACGCCCGGTGGCGGATTGTCGCGCAGTTGGTCGCCCAACTGACGGCCAATGCCGTAGCTGACGCGTGTTTCGTCGGTGGACAGGTTAACTTCGGACATGATGCTGCTCCGCTATGCGGACGGCCCGGGAAGTTGCCGTGCGTACACAGCGCCTCCCGGAGCGCCCGGAACCAAAAGGGCGAGCAGACTAGCACAGATGCCGCAGCGCGTGAGGAACCTCAGTGCTTGGTCAGCTTGTCCAGATACCCCATGGCGAAGGCCGACACCACGAACGTCATGTGGATGATCACGTACCACATCAGGTGGTCGGGATCGACATTCTTGGCATCCATGAAGATACGCAACAAATGGATGGAAGAGATGGCTACGATCGACGCGGCCACCTTCATCTTCAAGGATGAAGAGTCCATGGTGCCCAGCCAGTTGAGCTTTTCCTTGTCGGAATCGATGTCCAGTTGCGAGACGAAATTCTCATAGCCGGAGATCATCACCATGACCAGCAAACCGCCCACCAGCGCCATGTCGATCAGCGACAGCAGTACCAGGATCAGCTCGGACTCGGCCATGGAAAACACGTTGGGGATGACGTGAAAGACTTCCTGGAAGAATTTCAGCGCCAGGGCCAACAAGCCCAGAGACAGCCCGAAGTAGATCGGCGCCAGCAGCCAACGGGAGGCGTACATTGCATTTTCGATAAAGCGTTCCATTGAGTCTCACACCAGGGCTGAAAAAACGCGGCGAGTATACCAGCCACGCCCCTACCGACAAACGCCGGTCCGGCCTGCGGATCTACTGGCGGAGCATGCCCTTGGACGACTCACTGAAGCGGACGAAACTCGAAACCGCCAACGTTGCGACAACGCCCTCCGTTGATCTCCCGCAGTTGCGCCTGCATGTGCAGGGACCAGATCTGCGGATCGTCGGCCAGTTCATAACCGTGGGTTGTCAGGCTCTGGACGATGGTGTCGAGTATGGTTTCTGCGGCGGTCGGCCCGGGAAACGGCCCCTGGGCCTTGATGGCGGAAGGTTGCTCACCGGCCATTCCGGCGGCGAAGAGCACGGTCCACATGCCCGTGTCTCCAGCGAGCGGACGGACAGCACATTCAATGCGGGTCACCAGGCCCAGGCACTGGCGGGTAAGGCAAAGGTTGCGCGACATGGCGGCGCCCCTCGGTAGATCCGGTATTCAGCCCAGGCGGGGCTGTTTCGATCCAATGATGGCTCTCGTTATCCTTGAACTGAGGATAGGAGAAAAGTTCCGGCGGCGAAGGATTTCGAAACCAGAATGCGCCGAGCGGTCACAGTGTGAATATTGACGCCAAACTGGTGGCGCATTAAGAAAATGATCCACAACAAAACAGTGTGGGAGCGAGCCTGCTCGCGAAGGCGGATGGGCAGCAACAATGATGTCGACTGTCCATCCGCTATCGCGAGCAGGCTCGCTCCCACAATTAGATTTTCCGATATAGGAAAAATCCTCAAGCAGGCTTGGCCTCCGCCAGCGCCTGCTGCGCCAGTTCCTTTTCCGCCTCCTTGATATCGTCCTCGCTGATCATTTCCGCGATAACCCGCAGCCGCTCCACCACGCGCGCATTGACGCTGCCCTCCGGGAACTCGCCGTTCTCGTCCGGCTCGCCCGCGGGTTCGCCCACCAGCAGGCTAAGGGCTTCGTCGGCCTGGCGCACGGCGTAGACGTGGAATTGCCCGGCGCGCACGGCGGCCAGCACTTTTTCATCGAGCATCAGGGTCGCAACGTTGGCCTGGGGAATGATCGCCCCCTGCTCGCCTGTCAGCCCGCGGGCTTCACAGAGGCGGAAGAAGCCTTCGATCTTCTCGTTGACCCCACCCACCGCCTGCACTTCACCAAATTGGTTGATCGAGCCGGTGATGGCGAAGCACTGCTTCAATGGCGTCTTCGACAAGGCCGAGATCAGCGTGCAAGCTTCGCCGAGGGATGCGCTGTCGCCGTCCACATAGCCGTAGGACTGCTCCAGGGCGATGCTGGCCGAGATCGCTAGCGGGAATTCCTGGGCATACCGGCTTCCCAGGTAGCCGGTAAGAATCATCACACCCTTGGAGTGGATTGGCTGGCCGAGGTTGACCTCTCGCTCGATGTCGACGATACCGCTGCCGCCGGGATATACCGTGGCCGAAATGCGCGCCGGGACACCGAACGCAGAGTCGCCCACCTCAAGTACCGTCAACCCGTTGCACTTGCCCACGGCCGCGCCGTCGGTGTCGATGAGGATGATCCCCGCCAGCATGTCGTCGAGGATTCGCGCCGAGACACGCCCGGTGCGGGTGGCCTTGGCCTTCAAGGCGCGCTCGATGTGACCGGCATCGGTCATCTCGTCACCGGCCAGTTGGCGGATGAAATCCGCCTCGCTGACCAGTTGGAAAAGGTCACCGATACGCGCCGAAAGGCGTCCCTGGTGTTCGGCCAGACGCGCGCTGTAAGTCGCCAGGCGCGCCACCGCATCGGCGGTCAGCGGCGCCATGCCCTCTTCCGAGGTGCGTGTCTTGAGCAACTGGGCAAACTGCTCCAGGCTCTCGTCGCCCATCGGGATGTCTTCATCGAAGTCCACCAGTACGCGAAACATTTCCTGGAAATCCGAATCCAGGTCCTGCAAGGCGTAATAGAGCTGGCGTGCGCCGATGATCACGACCTTGACCTGCAACGGGATGTGCTGCGGCGTCAGGGTGACCGTCGCCAGCCGCCCCAACTCGCCCAGTGGCGACTCCATTTTCAGCTTGCGCGACTGCAGGGCACGCTTGAGCGCATCCCACACGAACGGCTCGCCGAGCATCTTTTCCGCTTCCAGGATCAGAAAACCACCGTTGGCACGGTGCAAGGCGCCTGGGCGCAACTGCCGATACGTGGTGTAGAGCGCGCCTTGGTCGGTGCTGTACTCGATGCGCCCGAACAGGTTGTCGTAGGTCGGGTGCGGCTCGAACACCACCGGCGCGCCACCGCTCGCCGGATGGCCGACGACCAGGCTCGGCGCGTATTGCTCTTCCAGCAGCTTGCGGGCGACGGCGTCGGTCTTGCTGTCGTCCACCAGTTGTTCGACCACGGTCTTGAGCAGATAGACCTGCATGGCTTGCAGATATCCACAAACCGCGGCGTTCTCGGCGTACTTTTCCGACAACGGCGCCAGCAAAGGCTGTAAGGCCAGGGTGATGGTTTCTTCGTTGAGCTGACGCAACTGGTTGTTGGATTCGCGTTTCCACTGCGGGAGGCTGGCGAGCTCTTCGTTCAGGCGCTCCTCCAAGCCGGAAATATCTTCGTGGAACCGCTCGCGCTCGGCCTCCGGCAGTTGGGCGAACTCCGCCTCGTCCAGCGCCTTGCCCTCGCTCATCGGCGTGAACGCGATGTTGCTGCTGTCACGGTACAGCGCGACATCCTTTTCCAATGCCAGGCGCTCGATCACATCGAGAGCGCGGTCGTAGCGCTGGTTGAAGGCTCGGTCGATGGCGCTTTTTTTCTGCTGGTAGGACGGGTGCTCGAACACGGCCGGAAAAGTCGCCAGCAGATTGTCGATAAGGCCATTGATATCGCCGATGAACGTGCCCGCCGTACCCGAGGGCAGCTCCAGGGCGCGTGGCTCGCGAGGCTCATCGAAGTTATTGACATAGACCCAGTCCGACGGGGTCTGCATGCGCTTGCCTTCGGCCTTGAGGTAGCGCTTGACGAAAGAGAACCGGCCAGTACCGGGCTCACCCATGACGAATACGTTGTAACCGGGGCGTGGCATCGCCACACCGAACTGCAATGCTTCGACCGCACGCTCCTGGCCAAGCACACCGCGGAAGGGCTCCAGATCATTGGTGGTAGAGAAGCTGAACTGTTCAGCGGAAAACGGACGGGTCAGCGCTTCGGGCGCTAGACGCAAGCTGGCAGCAACAGGATCAGGCATCGGGCTTCCTTACATCAGGCGGGGCAGATAGCGGCATTCTGGCGCTGCCTATACCTGACTGGCAAGGAGCGTCTCAGGCCAAAGCATAGTCGAGGGAAAAACCCAGCGCAGAGCCCCGCAAGCAACGGGTTTGCAGTAATGTTTTTGCAAAATGTCACGGAACCCTCGGATCGTGCCTAAACTCCAAACTGCGCGGCTGGAACAATAACCGGCCCACTGGCTCCTGTAGGGGCCAGACCCTGTCCATTGGTATGCACATAAAGAGAACATAGCTATGAAACGGATTCTTCTCGGTACTCTCTTCACCGCTGTATCCATCAACGCCATGGCTCAGGCGCCGGGCGGCCCGGATTGCGGTTGGGGCAACATGCTGTTCGAAGGTCAGCGTGGCACCCCGGCCCACTTCCTCGCATCCACCACCAACGGCACCTCCGGCAACGCCACCTTCGGCATGACCTCCGGCACCAACGGCTGCTCGACCAACGCAGCACTGACCTACGGTGGCAAGTCCTGGCTGGCCATGAATGGCATGATGAACGAGCTGTCCGAAGACATGGCCAAGGGTCAGGGCGAAGCGCTGACCACCTACGCCGTGGTACTGGGTGTGGCGCCGGAAGATCGCGCTCACTTCTCCGCTGTGACCCACGAGCACTTCCAGCAGATCTTCAGCAAGGCTGACGTGACCGCAGAAGACGTGCATGCCAACACCCTGGCCATTCTGAAAAACGACCCTCGCCTGGCCAAGTACGCGACTCAAGCTTAAGCTCGACACCACTCGCTCCTTTCGGGGAGCGGGTTTTCTTTCTGGGGCCCTCTCGGTCTTTATTTTTCGATCTTCCAAGTAGCCGACTATGCTCAAACGCCTTGCCTGGCTGGCGCTCTGTGTGTGCGCCCCGCTATCCGCCGCGCCTCATGTCGACCCTCAACGTTTGCAGCAACTGGCCAATGACCGCTTCTGGATTTCCCTTGGCCACTACGAAACCGCCAAGCTCGGCGGCTGGCGCAGCTACATCAGCGACAAGAAATTCTTCCTCGCACCCGACGGCAACGAGCATCCCGACCGCGAACTGACCGCCACGCTGCAAGCCCTGTACGGCCCGGCCAGTGCCGGCCAGCAGCACGCCCAGTGCGTGTACCCGGCGCGTACCCGCTGGCTGAAGGCGCAGCTCGACCTGACGGACCTGCCCTCGGTCAATTGCAGCGATTACACCCAATGGTTCAAGGACGTTTCGCCCCACAGCGCGGTGATGATCTTCCCGGCCGCGTACCTGAACAGCCCGTCATCGATGTTCGGCCATACGTTGCTGCGCATCGACCAGGCCGATGTGCAAAGCGACAAGACCGCGCTGCTCAGCTACGCGATCAACTTCGGCGCCTACATTGAAGGTTCGGATAACAGCATCCTCTACGCCTGGAAGGGCCTGATGGGCGGCTACCCTGGCCTGTTCGCCCTGGTGCCGTACCAGGAAAAACTCTCCGAATACCGCAGCCTCGAGAATCGCGACCTATGGGAATACCGCCTGAACCTGAGCCAGGCGCAAACCGAACGGATGGTCGAGCATGTGTGGGAGCTCAAGCAGATCCAGTTCGACTATTTCTTCTTCGACGAAAACTGCTCCTATCGCCTGCTTGAATTGCTGCAAGTCGCCCGTCCCAGCCTGCGCCTGACCGAACAGTTCCCGCTCACGGCGATCCCCACCGACACCGTCAAGGCGGTGAAAGAAGCCGGGCTGGTGGAAAGCATCCAGTACCGCCCGTCCCGGGAGCGAGAGTTGCTCAGCCGCGCCGAACCGCTCAGCGATAATGAGCAGCAGTGGGTTTTGAAGGTCAGCGCCGACCAGCAACAATTGCAAACGCCCGACTTCAAGGCGCTACCGCGCGAGCGCCAGGCGCTGATCATCGATGCCGCCTACCGCCTGGAGCGTTATCGCGCCAACGGCCAGGAGCGCGATCCACAGCGGGCCCAGCGCAGTTTCGAGCTGCTGAGGGCGATCAACCAGAACCCCGCGCCGGAACTGGACATCCCACAGCCGGGCCTTCCGGAAGACGGCCACGAATCGCGCACCTGGCAGGCCGGCCTGGGTACGCGGGGTGACCGTGCGTTCGGTGAGTACGGCCTGCGCATGGCCTATCACGACCTCAACGACAACGCCGAAAGCTTTCCGCTGGGGGCGCAGATCGAGATCCTGCAACTAAAGCTGCGCCAGTACGAAGGCAACGACTGGCAAGTGCAGCAGCTGGACCTGGCGACCATCCGCTCCCTGACCCCGCGCAACGAGCTGCTGCAACCGTTGTCCTGGCAGGTCACTGGTGGCCTGGAGCGGGTGCCGGGCAAACACGACGATGAAACATTGGTCAGCCACGTCAACGGCGGCGCGGGCGGCACTTGGGCGCTGGGCGAAGATGTACTGGGCTTTGCACTGGGCACGGTGCGGGTCGAACACAACAACGATTTCGCTCAATTCATCGCCCCGGCCGCCGGATTCAACAGCGGCGTGCTGTGGAAGAACCCGCTGGGCAACCTGAGCCTGGAAGCCAAGGGCGATTACTTCGTCAATGGCGAGGTACGCCGTAGCCTGAGCCTGAACCAGCAGTGGGAATTGTCCCGCAACCTGGGCCTGCGCCTGAGCGCCCAGCGAGAGTTCAGCCACTTGGCCTCGCCAGAGAACGAGGTGATGCTCGAGGTGAAGTGGTACCACTACTGAACGAACGGATTGATCACCGCGCTTTCACACCTTTCTGACGAATCCGCTTCTAGACTTCTTTTATGAGTGGATCGGGCAGGAACGCAAAACATGTGGCGCGCGGCGGTGGTATTGGGGGTGTTGGTGTTGCTCGGTGGCTGTGAAACAACCCATGAGGATTTGATTGCCCGAGGTTATCCACCGGCCTTCGCCGACGGTTTCGATGATGGCTGCAGTAGCGGTCGGCAAGCCGCCGGCGTGATCACAGGCCAGTTCAGGAAGGACGTGCCGCGTTATCTCAAGGATGCCCGCTACGCCGAGGGCTGGAGCGACGGCTTTCGCCAGTGCCAGGCCATGCGCGAGAGCGAAGAGCGTGACGCCTACCGCGAACGCCACTGGGACGATCGCGAACGTGCCTGGCAGCAGGAGAAAGATCGCGACGCCGCTCGGGCCTATCGCACGCAGTGAGTCGCTCAGAGACAGCCGTCGAAACCAAAACCTTGCGACCATGGCCCAAACTCCAACAGAGGAGAACCCTATGAGTCGCGCTTTCGTCAACGAAGACAACGCCGCCGCCCAGGCCGATCAACCGGTCGAACGCCAGGTCAGCGCACAGCCCAACTACGTCACGCCGGCGGGGCTTGCTCAATTGCAGGCACGGGTCACCGAACTGCAGCAGCTGCATAGCCAACAGTCTGCCCAGGGCGAGCGGGCAGACAAGCAGCGTATCGCCGATATCGAACGGGATCTGCGATATTTCAATCAACGCCTGCAAAGCGCCCAGGTCGTTACGCCGAGCCATTGCGATCAGGTGCGAATCGGGCACTGGGTGACTTTTGCCGATGAGCACGATCAGGAACGGTGTGTGCAATTGGTTGGGGAAGACCAGGCCGATGCGGCCAATGGACTGATCAACTGGGGCTCGCCGCTGGGGCGGGCCTTGCTGGGGGCGAAGGTTGGGGATGAAGTGGTGTGGAAGCGGCCGGCGGGGGATCTATCGATTGAGGTGGTGGCAATTGACCTGAAGTAAAGCCACGGTCCATGAAAAACGGAGCCCGAAGGCTCCGTTTTTCATGCAACCGACCGAATCAGGCCAGTTTCTTGTGCCGTACGCGATGCGGCTGGGCGGCGGCTTCGCCGAGGCGTTTCTTGCGATCGGCTTCGTACTCGGTGTAGTTGCCTTCGAAGAACACCGCTTGGGAGTCGTCTTCATACGCCAGGATGTGAGTTGCCACGCGGTCAAGGAACCACCGGTCGTGGGAGATCACAATGGCGGCGCCCGGGAAGTCCAGCAAGGCTTCTTCCAGGGAACGCAGGGTTTCGACGTCGAGGTCGTTGGACGGTTCGTCGAGCAGCAAGACGTTACCGCCCTCCTTCAACGTCAACGCCAGGTGCAAGCGACCGCGCTCACCGCCGGAGAGATCCTTGACGAACTTCTGCTGATCGCCGCCCTTGAAGTTGAAACGACCGACATAAGTGCGCGACGGGATTTCATAGTTGCCGATACGGATCTGGTCGGAACCGTCAGAGATCTGCTGGAACACGGTCTTGCTGCCGTCCAGGTCCTCACGGCTCTGGTCGACGCAGGCCAGTTGCACGGTTTCACCGATCTCGATGGTGCCGGAGTCCGGGGTTTCCTTGCCCATCAGCATGCGGAACAGCGTGGATTTACCCGCACCGTTACCACCGATCACACCGACAATGGCGCCTTTAGGCATGGAGAACGACAGGTTGTCGATCAACACGCGGTCGCCGTAGCCCTTGGTGACGTTCTTGAATTCGATGACCTTGTCACCCAGGCGCGGGCCGGCCGGGATGTAGATCTCGTTGGTTTCGCTGCGCTTTTGGAATTCCTGAGACTGCATTTCCTCGAAGCGTTGCAGGCGAGCCTTGGATTTGGACTGGCGGGCCTTGGCGCCCTTGCGCACCCATTCCAGTTCTTCTTTCATGGCTTTTTCATGGGCCGACTGCTGCTTGGACTCCTGGGCCAGACGATCGGACTTGGCTTCCAGCCAGCCCGAATAGTTGCCCTCGTACGGAATGCCCGCGCCGCGGTCGAGTTCCAGGATCCAGCCGGCGACGTTGTCCAGGAAGTAACGGTCGTGCGTGATCGCAACCACGGTGCCTGGGAAGTCGTGCAGGAAGTGTTCGAGCCAGGCGACGGAGTCGGCGTCCAGGTGGTTCGTCGGTTCGTCGAGCAGCAACATGTCCGGCGCGGACAGCAGCAGGCGGCACAGGGCCACGCGACGCTTTTCACCGCCTGACAGATGTTCCACTTTCGCGTCCCAGGCCGGCAGGCGCAGCGCATCGGCGGCCACTTCCAGCTGGCGATCCAGGTTATGACCGTCGCTGGCCTGCAGGATCGCTTCGAGCTTGGCCTGTTCGGCGGCCAGCTTGTCAAAATCGGCGTCCGGGTCGGCGTAGGCGGCGTAGACCTCGTCCAGGCGCGCCTGGGCGTCCTTGATCACGCTGACCGCTTCCTCGACCACTTCACGCACGGTCTTGGTCGGGTCCAGTTGTGGCTCTTGCGGCAGGTAGCCGATGTTCAGGTCGGGCATCGGACGGGCTTCACCGTCGAACTCCTTGTCGACGCCGGCCATGATTTTCAGCAGCGTGGACTTACCCGAGCCGTTGAGGCCCAGTACGCCGATCTTGGCGCCAGGGAAAAAGGAAAGAGAAATGTTTTTCAGGATTTCCCGCTTCGGCGGAACAACTTTGCCCAGCCGATGCATGGTGAAGACGTATTGAGCCATGGTGAACCTAGCGTCAGTGACAGTGAAAAGAACGAGCCAGGCCATGCGCGGCGCGGGCAGTTGATGTTGATCACTGCCTGCGAGCCGATGGAGCCTGGGAATCCGGAGCTGGAACGCTCTTGTTTGACCGGCAAAGCTACCTCAACCGTCGGTCCAGGTCCAGCCACCGAGGGCTGGCACTTTGCCACAAGGCAAGGCATGCTAGCCGCCCTTCGGGCGTCCGGCTTATAGTGACGTCGCGCCAGTCCAGCAAACCGCAGGATTACAGCTTGTCCAACGTCACTCCGCCCCCGTCCCCACGCGCACCCGTCGCCGTGCCAGGCTTGCCCCTGCGCGGGACATTGAAGGGCGGGCTGGCCTCGCTGGTGCTGTTGTTGCTGGGGCTACTCTTCTGGCAGTTGCTTGACCAACTGCGCGAAACCCAACAGCAGCAGCGCCAATACACCATCGATTACACGGCCGACCTCGCCGCGCAAGTCAGCCTGAACATGGCCCTGAACGCGCAAATAGCCCTCAATCTGCTACCGATCGTCGAACAACCGCAAACCGCCGACGAACAGCAGGCGCTGTTGCGCAAGCTCAAGCAATCATTGCCCGAATTGCGCAGCCTGGCGCTGCTGAGCCCCTCCGGCAGAGTGCTCAGCGACAGTGACGCGGATAGCCAGGACGCGGATTACCTGGCCGAACTGGTACGGCGCAGTCGCGCCCAGGCTCACTATTTCAGTAATGCCGAGGACGGCTCCGTGGTGCATCTGCTGTTGCACCAGGCCAGCGGCAGCTCTCGCGGATACTGGGCGCTGCGCCTGTCTCCGAGTTTCTTTTCGACATTGACCAAACAGGGCGATACGGGCCTGCGGCCACTGTGGCTGGTGGAGAACCGTCTCAATCGGCAGATCATCAGCCGCGACGAAAGCCTGCCCACGATCACCCCGTCCCAACTGACCCCGCAGGACCTGAGCAACACGGTGTTGACCGTCCCCCTGAGCAGCAGCGACTGGCAGCTGCGCGGGCTGTTCGACCGGCGCCAGGTGCTCGAGCAGCTGCTCCCGGCCTTCATCGGCAAATGCCTGCTGGGCCTGGCGTTTTCCATGTTGCCGGTCATTGCCCTGCTGAACATGCGCCGACGCCAGCGGCAGCTGCACGAAGGGCGCCGTCGCTATCAGGACATTTTCGAGGGCACCGGCGTGGCCCTCTGCGTGCTCGACCTGTCCGGCCTCAAGGCGTTTTTTGCCAGGACTGGTCTGCACAACGGCGAGCAATTGCGCGCCTGGTTGCAGGTTCCGCAACAGCTCGAACAGTTGCAACAGCAAGTGCACGTCACCGAAGTCAACCAGGTGGCGTTGAAGCTGCTCAATGTCGACTCCTGCCAACAAGCCTGGCAACTGCTGGTTGGCAACGCCGAAAAGGACAACAACCCGGTCGGTTCGAAACTGCTCGAAGCGTTGCTCGATCCCCATAAACAGCTGGAGCTGGAAATCAGGCTCCAGGACGCCCACGGCCGGGATCAGCATCTGTGGCTGGTGTTGCGCCTGCCGGAAACACAGCACGACTATAACGCGGTCATCCTGAGCATCAGCGACATCACCAGCCGCAAGCTGATCGAACTGTCACTACTGGAACGCGAAGGGTTCTGGTCCGATGTGGTGCGCACCGTTCCGGATCATCTTTATGTGCAGGATGTGATCAGCCAGCGGATGATCTTCAGCAACCACCACCTGGGCCAGACGCTCGGCTACGACCGAACCGAACTGCACCAGATGGGCGAGTATTTCTGGGAAATCCTGCTGCACAGCGACGACGCCGATCACTATCACACGCTACGCCAGGAACAGCGGCGCGGCGGCTACACGCAGTTGCTGCAATGCCAGCTGCGGTTCCGCCATCGCAACGGCAAGTGGCGCCGTTTCGAGGTCCGAGAACAGGCCCTGGCCCGGGACCGCTACGACCAGGTGACCCGGATCATCGGCGTGGCCAAGGACATCACCGAGCAGATCGAGGCCAGCGAATCGCTGCGCGACAGCGAGCAACGCTACCGGATGCTCGCCGAAAGCATCAGCGATGTGATTTTCTCGACCGACAGCAAGCTGTCGCTCAACTATGTCAGCCCGTCCGTCCAGGCGGTGCTGGGCTACACCGCCGACTCGATCTTCCAGAACGGCTGGCAGTCGACCATCGCCAACCCGCAACAACTGACCGGCATCTACAGCCTGATGGACCGCCTCAGCAAGGCCCTCGACAAGCCCGACCAACTGACCGAGCTGCGCAACCAGATGCAGACCCAGTTGTATCTGTTCGACTGCCTGCGCGCCGATGGGCGCAAGATCCCTATCGAGCTGCGGCTGGTGCTGGTGTGGGATGACCATGGCGCGTTCGAAGGTGTACTGGGGGTGGGCCGTGACATCAGCCAGCAGCGGCGCGCCGAAAAAGACCTGCGCATGGCCGCCACCGTATTCGAGCACTCGACATCGGCGATCCTGATCACCGACCCGGCCGGCTACATCGTTCAGGCCAACGAGGCGTTCAGTCGCGTCAGCGGTTACGCGGTATCGCAAGTGCTCGACCAACTGCCCACCATGCTGACCGTGGATGAGCAGCAGGAAGCCCATTTGCGCTACGTGCTCAAGCAACTGCAACAACACAGCACCTGGGAAGGCGAAGTCTGGCTCAAGCGCCGTAATGGTGAACATTACCCGGCCTGGGTCGGCATCACGGCGGTGCTCGACGACGAAGGCGACCTTGCCAGCTACGTGTGTTTCTTCAGCGACATCAGCGAACGCAAGGCCAGCGAGCAGCGCATCCATCGCCTGGCCTACTACGACGCATTGACTCACCTGCCCAACCGCACGCTGTTCCAGGACCGTCTGCACACCGCGCTGCAGTCAGCCGAGCGGCAGAAGACCTGGGTCGTGCTGATGTTTCTCGACCTGGACCGCTTCAAGCCGATCAACGACTCCCTGGGCCATGCCGCTGGCGACCGGATGCTCAAGGAAATGGCGACGCGCCTGCTCGGCTGCGTAGCCGACGACGACACCGTGGCGCGCATGGGCGGCGATGAATTCACCCTGCTGCTGCAACCGCGAGCCACTCGCGAGATGGCGTTGAACCGGGCGATCACCGTGGCCGAGCAGATCCTTGCCAGCCTCGTCCGGCCCTTCGTGCTCGAAGGTCGCGAGTTTTTCGTCACCGCCAGTATCGGTATCGCCCTCAGCCCCCAGGACGGCAACGAACTCAGCCAATTGATGAAGAACGCCGACACGGCCATGTATCACGCCAAGGAGCGCGGCAAGAACAACTTCCAGTTCTACCAGGCCGACATGAACGCCAGCGCCCTGGAGCGGCTGGAATTGGAAAGCGACCTGCGCCACGCCTTGGAGCAGAATGAGTTCGTGCTCTATTACCAACCCCAGTTCAGCGGCGACGGCAAGCGCCTGACCGGCGCCGAGGCCTTGCTGCGCTGGCGCCATCCGCGACGCGGGTTGGTGCCGCCGGGGGATTTCATCCCGGTGCTGGAAGAACTCGGCCTGGTGGTGGACGTCGGCGACTGGGTCATCAGCGAAGCCTGTCGCCAGCTCAAGACCTGGCACCAGGCCAAGGTCCGGGTGCCGAAGGTCTCGGTCAACATCTCGGCCCGGCAGTTCTCCGACGGCCAGCTCGGCACACGCATCGCCAATATCTTGCGCAGCACTGGGCTGCCACCGGCCTGCCTGGAGCTGGAACTGACGGAAAGTATCCTGATGCGCGAAGTCAGCGAGGCGATGCAGATCCTCGCCGGGTTGAAAAACCTTGGCCTGAGTATCGCGGTGGATGACTTCGGCACCGGTTATTCGTCGCTCAACTACCTCAAGCAATTCCCCATCGACGTGCTGAAGATCGACCGCACCTTCGTCGACGGCCTGCCGTCCGGCGAGCAGGACGCGCAGATCGCCCGAGCGATCATCGCCATGGCCCACAGCCTCAACCTG
This sequence comes from Pseudomonas sp. R4-84, assembly GCF_054130985.1. Taxonomy (NCBI): domain Bacteria; kingdom Pseudomonadati; phylum Pseudomonadota; class Gammaproteobacteria; order Pseudomonadales; family Pseudomonadaceae; genus Pseudomonas; species Pseudomonas sp. R4-84. Next base: position 816,799 of record NZ_CP096390.1, on the reverse strand, counting down.
GCGGTGATCGCCGAAGGCGTCGAGACCCACGAGCAACTGGACTTCTTGCGCGAACACGGCTGCGACGAAGTACAGGGCTACCTGTTCGGCCGGCCGATGCCGGCGAATCGGTTTGAAGCGCAGTTCAGCAATGATGCGTTGTTCATGATCGACTGAAATTTTTGGTGTCTGGACTGGCCTCATCGCGAGCAGGCTCGCTCCCACATTTGAACCTGTGTACACATAACCCTGTGGGAGCGAGCTTGCTCGCGATGGGGCCGGCCGAGACATCACTGAATAATGCATGAAACCCATTCGTCCAAGACATGACGCCCTTTCATATGCCTTCCAAAACCGGTTGAGGTAGAATGCCCCCCTTTTCTGCCCCGATCCTTGAGGACCGCCATGTTCAGCCGTGATTTGACTATTGCCAAGTACGACGCCGATCTCTTTGCCGCCATGGAGCAAGAAGCTCAGCGCCAGGAAGAGCACATCGAGCTGATCGCTTCGGAAAACTACACCAGCCCAGCGGTGATGGAAGCTCAAGGCTCGGTACTGACCAACAAGTACGCCGAAGGCTACCCAGGCAAGCGTTACTACGGTGGTTGCGAGTACGTCGACGTGGTCGAGCAATTGGCCATCGACCGCGCCAAGCAGCTGTTCGGCGCCGATTACGCCAACGTCCAGCCACACGCAGGTTCCCAGGCCAATGCCGCCGTGTACCTGGCGTTGCTGTCGGCCGGTGACACCATCCTGGGCATGAGCCTGGCCCACGGCGGTCACCTGACCCACGGCGCCAGCGTTTCCTCCTCCGGCAAGCTGTACAACGCCGTTCAGTACGGTATCGACGGCAATGGCCTGATCGACTACGACGAAGTCGAGCGCCTGGCCCTCGAGCACAAGCCGAAAATGATCGTGGCCGGTTTCTCCGCCTACTCCCAGATCCTCGATTTCCCGCGCTTTCGCGAGATCGCCGACAAGGTCGGGGCCTACCTGTTCGTCGACATGGCCCACGTTGCCGGCCTGGTTGCCGCTGGCGTGTACCCGAACCCGGTGCCATTCGCCGACGTGGTCACCACCACCACCCACAAGACCCTGCGCGGTCCACGTGGCGGCCTGATCCTGGCGCGCGCCAACGCCGACATTGAGAAGAAGCTGAACTCGGCGGTATTCCCAGGCGCCCAGGGCGGCCCGCTGGAGCACGTGATCGCAGCCAAGGCGATCTGCTTCAAGGAAGCCCTGCAGCCTGAGTTCAAGGCCTACCAGCAACAAGTGGTGAAGAACGCCAAGGCCATGGCCGGCGTGTTCATCGAGCGCGGCTTCGACGTGGTGTCCGGCGGTACTGAAAACCACCTGTTCCTGCTCTCGCTGATCAAGCAAGAGATTTCCGGCAAAGACGCTGACGCGGCGCTGGGTAAAGCGTTCATCACCGTCAACAAGAACTCGGTACCCAACGATCCACGTTCCCCGTTCGTCACCTCGGGCCTGCGTTTCGGCACCCCTGCGGTGACCACTCGCGGTTTCAAGGAAGCCGAGTGCAAGGAACTGGCTGGCTGGATCTGCGACATCCTGGCCGACCTGAACAACGAAGCGGTGATCGACGCCGTGCGTGAGAAGGTCAAGGCGATCTGCAAGAAGCTGCCGGTATACGGCGCCTGATAGCAGTAGCAAAAAAAAACCGGCCCCAGTGGCCGGTTTTTTTATCGTTGGAAAACCACTTGCCCCACGCGTGGATGGTCAGTGGAGCGCGGCTTCGAAGCCGGCGCGGATCTTTTCTTCGGGCAATTCATCGGCGATGAACACGATAACGCTTTCCCGGGCCTCGCCTGGCGCCCAATCGGTGTCCCAATCGAAACCGTACAATTTGAGCACACCCTGGAATACCAACCGACGGGACTCGCCCGCGATGTTCAAAACGCCTTTGTAGCGCAGCAACTGCTTGCCGTGTTCTTCCAGCAACTGGTTCATGAAGTCGCTGAGCTTGTCGATGTCCAGCGGCTTGTCGGTGCGCAGCACCAGACTGCTGATGCGATCGCCCGTGGTCGCCTTGCCAACCGGACGAAGGCTGAGCCCGGCGCCCAGGTCCGCATTGAGGTTGAAACCGCGGATGTCCAGCAATTCGGCCAGGTCGATCTTGCCGTGTTCGACCACTCGAATCGGCGCCCGCCGGTTGATGCGCATCAGGCGTTCGCGAAGAGCCTCGACATGGGCCGCGTCGACCAGGTCTGTCTTGCTCAATAGCAGGCGATCGGCAAATCCGACCTGGGCCTGGGCAATGGCCTGGACCAGGTGGGTGTCGGCATGGGCGGCATCCACCAAGGTCAGGATACCGTCGAGGATGTAGCGCTCACGCAGGTCCTCGTCGATGAAAAAGGTTTGCGCCACCGGTGCGGGATCGGCGAGACCGGTGCATTCGATCACTAGGCGGTCAAATTGGATCTCGCCGCTGTCCAGCCGCTCGAGCAACAAGTACAGGGCCTTGGTGAGGTCGGTGTGGATGGTGCAACAAACGCAGCCGTTGGCCAGGGTCATGACCTGCACCGGCTCTTCGCCCAGCAACTGGGTATCGATGCCTGCATCGCTGAATTCGTTCTCGATCACGGCAATTTTCAGGCCGTGCTCGGCCTTGAGCAGATGACGCAGCAGCGTGGTCTTGCCAGCGCCGAGGAAGCCGCTGAGGATCGTGACCGGGATGGGAGAGGACAAACTGAATCTCCTTGATGCCTGAAAAAGAAAGCGGATCCTGTGGGAGCGAGCTTGCTCGCGATGGCGTCAGGTCAGTCAAATCCTCGTCAACTGACACTCCGCTATCGCGAGCAAGCTCGCTCCCACAAGGGAACCGGTGGTGTACAAAAATCCTGAGACCAGCCCAAAACAACTGTGGGAGCGAGCCTGCTCGCGATGGCGTCAGGTCAGTCAATTCATCATTAACTGACCCACCGCTATCGCGAGCAGGCTCGCTCCCACAAGGGATGGGCCTCAGTTCAACAGCACTTAGGCCCGGCCTTGCCGCCGTAACGGGCCTCTTGGCGCTCTCGGAAGAACGCCTCGTAGTCCATCAGCGGCTTGTCCGGGTGCTTGGTTTGCATGTGCTCGACGTAGTTGTCGTAGTCGGGCATGCCGACCATCAGGCGGGCGGCCTGACCGAGGTATTTACCGAGGCGACTCAAGTCATTGAACATCGTTGCAATCCTCTATCAAGCGTCCGGCAGGGCCTGGAATGGCGCTTCTTTGTCCGTGCGCTCTTTCGTGCCCCAGGCGGCGATGCCGACCTTGAGCGCGTAGAACAGGATGCTGAAGACCACGAACAGGAACAATACCGTCAGCGTTGCGTTGGTGTAGGCGTTGAACACCACGTGCTGCATCTGCTCGATGCTCTTGGCCGGGGCCAGGATCTGGCCGGCGGCCAGGGCATCGTTGTATTTGCGCGCCAGGGCCAGGAAGCCGATCGCCGGGTTGGCGTCGAACAGCTTGATCAGGCCCGCGGTGGTGGTGCAGATCAGCAGCCAGCTCGCCGGCAGCAGCGTGACCCAGACGTAGCGCTGGCGCTTCATCTTGATCAGCACCACGGTGGCGAGCATCAGCGCGATACCGGCCAGCATCTGGTTGGAGATGCCGAACAGCGGCCACAAGGTGTTGATGCCGCCCAGCGGATCGATCACGCCCTGGTACAGCAAGTAACCCCACAGCGCGACGCAGCCGGCAGTGGCGATCAGGTTGGCGGTCCAGGATTCGGTACGCTTGAGGGCCGGCACGAACGAGCCGAGCAGATCCTGCAGCATGAACCGCCCGGCACGGGTGCCGGCGTCCACCGCGGTGAGGATGAACAGCGCTTCGAACAGGATCGCGAAGTGGTACCAGAAGGCCATGGTGTTCTCACCCGGCAGCACCGAGTGCAGGATCTGCGCGATACCGACCGCCAGGGTCGGCGCACCGCCGGCACGGGCCAGGATGGTGGTCTCACCGATGTCCTTGGCCACCGCTTGCAGCGCGTCGGGGGTGATTGCAAAGCCCCAACTGCTGACGGTCTGGGCCACGGCCACCACGTCAGTGCCGACGATCGCCGCCGGGCTGTTCATGGCGAAGTACACGCCCGGCTCGATCACCGAGGCGGCAACCATCGCCATGATGGCCACGAAGGACTCCATCAGCATGCCGCCGTAACCGATGTAGCGGGCATTGGTTTCGTTATCCAGCAGCTTGGGCGTGGTGCCCGAGGAGATCAGCGCATGGAAACCCGAGACCGCGCCGCAGGCGATGGTGATGAACAGGAACGGGAACAAGCCGCCCTTCCACACCGGCCCGGTGCCGTCGGTGAACTGAGTCAGCGCGGGCATTTTCAGCTCGGGCATGGTGACCAGGATGCCGATCGCCAGGGCGACGATGGTGCCGATCTTGAGGAAGGTCGACAGGTAGTCCCGTGGCGCCAGGATCAGCCACACCGGCAGGACCGCCGCGACAAAACCGTAGCCGATCAGCATCCAGGTGATCTGGATTCCGGTGAAGGTGAAGGCCTTGGCCCAGACCGGATCGGCGGCGATCTGCCCGCCCAGCCAGATCGAACCCAACAGCAACAGCACGCCGATGATCGAGATCTCGCCGATGCGGCCCGGGCGGATGTAGCGCATGTAGATGCCCATGAACATCGCGATCGGGATGGTCGCCATCACCGTGAAGATGCCCCACGGGCTCTCGGCCAGGGCCTTGACCACGATCAGCGCCAGCACCGCGAGGATGATGATCATGATCAGGAAGCAGCCGAACAGCGCGATGGTGCCGGGAATACGGCCCATTTCCTCGCGCACCATGTCGCCCAGGGAGCGACCGTTGCGGCGGGTGGACAGGAACAGGACCATGAAGTCCTGCACCGCACCGGCCAGCACCACGCCGGCGATCAGCCAGAGCGTGCCGGGCAGGTAGCCCATCTGCGCGGCCAGCACCGGCCCGACCAGCGGCCCCGCGCCGGCAATGGCCGCGAAGTGGTGGCCGAACAGGATGTGCTTGTTGGTCGGGACGTAGTCCAGGCCATCGTTGTTGAGCACGGCAGGCGTGGCCCGGCGCGCATCGAGTTGCATCACGTTGTTGGCGATGAAGAGGCTGTAGTAGCGATAGGCGACCAGGTAAATGGCCACGGCTGCGACGACGATCCAGAGGGCGTTGATCGCCTCGCCTCGACGCAATGCCACGACGCCCAAGGCGCACGCTCCTACGACGGCCAGCAGTAGCCAGGGCAGATGGCGTAGCAGGCTATTATTGTTTTTCATTTTTATATTCCAGCCAGGGTGGACAAGAAAGATAGCCACTGGAGTTTAGCGCTAACCAGCGTAAAGGCCATACCCCGACATTCGTCGGCCACTGACCGAACGACAACGACGGCGCGCCAGTTGGGTCTATAGTCAGTGGATCTTCAGGGGGAACGGGTAATGAGCGAACGCCGCCGCTTCGTACGAATTGAATTCCATGCCAAGACCGAACTGAGCCAAGGGCCCTTCATCTGGCCAGTGAAGTTGCTGGACCTGTCCCTCAAGGGGCTGCTGATCGAAAAGCCCCAGCCTTGGCTCGGTGATCCCGAGGCGCCTTTCATGGCAGACATCCACCTGAGCCCGGAGGCAGAGGTCAAGATGGAAGTCCGGCTGGCTCACGACGACCACGGCCACCTGGGCTTCGTCTGCGAGCATATCGACCTGGATTCCATCGCCCACTTGCGTCGATTGGTGGAACTGAACCTGGCCGACCATGATGAACTGGAGCGGGAACTGGCGGCGCTGATCCAGATTTGAATCCAGCGGTGCCCCCTGTGGCGCGGGGATTTATCCCCGCTGGGCTGCAAAGCAGCCCTAAACCTGACAACTCGGTGTGCCAGGTTGATTGGGGTCGCTTTTTTGGGGCTGCTGCGCAGCCCAGCGGGGATAAATCCCCTCGCCACAGATAAATCCGCTCACCACAGTGGACCGCACCCGCCTCGGTGCTATTCGAACAACGCATCCAACGCCTGCTCCAGACGTGTCACCGCGATGATCTGCAACCCCGCCGGCGCCTCCTTCGGCGCATTGCCCTTGGGCACGATGGCGCGCTTGAAGCCATGCTTGGCCGCTTCTTTCAGCCGCTCCTGGCCACTGGGCACCGGTCGCACTTCTCCCGACAACCCCACTTCCCCAAACACCAACAAATCGTGGGGCAGCGGCCGGTTTCGCAGGCTGGACATGACCGCTGCCATCAGTGCCAGGTCGGATGCGGTCTCCAGCACCTTGACTCCGCCCACCACGTTGAGAAAAACGTCTTGGTCGTGCGTAGGAATCCCGCCGTGCCGGTGCAGGACAGCCAGCAACATCGCCAATCGGTTCTGATCCAGCCCCAACGTGACACGGCGCGGGTTCGCCAGGTGACTGTCATCCACCAACGCCTGCACTTCCACCAGCATCGGTCGGGTGCCTTCCCACGTAGCCATGACAACGCTGCCTGGAACTTCTTCCTGGGCGCGTGTCAGAAAGATCGCCGAGGGGTTGGATACTTCCTTCAAGCCCCTGTCGGTCATGCCAAATACACCCAGTTCGTTGACGGCGCCGAAGCGATTCTTCACCGCCCGCAGCAATCGCAGGCGACCATCGGATTCGCCTTCGAAATACAGCACGGTATCGACCATGTGCTCCAGCACCCGTGGCCCGGCCAGCGCGCCTTCCTTGGTGACGTGGCCTACCAGGAAAATCGCCGTGCCGCTCTGCTTGGCGTAACGCACCAGCAACGCAGCGCTCTCGCGCACCTGGGACACGCCGCCCGGGGCCGATTGCAGTTGTTCGGTAAAAATTGTCTGGATCGAGTCGATCACCATGACCTTGGGTTTTTCCAGGCGCGCCGTGGCGATGATCGTTTCGATGCAAGTCTCGGTCATGACTCGCAACTGATCCTGGGGCAACCCCAGGCGCCGGGCGCGCATGGCCACCTGCTGCTGGGATTCTTCGCCAGTGACATACAGCGCCGGCATGCGCGTGGCGAGATTGCACAACGTCTGCAACAGGATGGTGGACTTGCCGATGCCCGGATCGCCGCCGATCAACACCACCGAACCGTCCACCAGACCACCGCCCAGCACGCGGTCCAGCTCACCGGATGCCGTGGAGAACCGCGGAATTTCCTCAACGCTGACCTCGGCCAGCGTCTTGATCTGCGCCTGCTGGCCGGCCCAGCCCGTACGCCCGGTGGGCGCCGCCGCGCCGCCGCTTTCCACCATGGTTTCGGTCAGAGTGTTCCAGGCCCCGCATTCGCTGCATTGGCCGGCCCATTTGGGAAAGGTCGAGCCGCACTCGGTGCAGCCGTACATGCGCTTTGCCTTGGCCATCTGAACTCCGGGTAAAAACCGCGATGATAACAGCCGGGCTTTACCGCGGGGCCGGCATTCTGATTTCACCCTTTGCCAGATCTGCCGGGGTGTTGCCCAACGGATCCCTGGCCTCCAGGTCGGCCCCCTTGGCCTTCAGGGCATCGAGCAACTCGCCACGCTTGAACAGACCGGCATACATCGCGGCGGTCTGCCCGGCACCGTTGCGCTGGTCTGGGCTGCAATCGGTGGACAATAAACGACGCGCGATCTGCACTTCGCCCTTGAAAATCGCCCCCATCAACGCGGTGTTGCCACGTTTGTCCTGGGCACAGGCATCCGCCCCGGCGACCAACAGACGCTCGACCGCCGGGCCATGACCGTGATACGCCGCCAGGATCAGCGCGGTGTAGCCCTTCTCATCCCGCGTGTCCAGCGAATAGCCGGCCTCGATGAAGGTATCGAGCATCGGCACATCGCCCCGGCGGGCGGCATCGAAATAATAATCTTGCAACTGTGCCCGCACCTCATCCGCGCCGGCGGTCGGAGCCTGATCGGCCAGCACAGCCCATGACCATGTGACTAATATCAATGAAAGGAACTTACGCATCATGACCTCTCCATGCGACTGCGAATTATGGGAGCCGAACCCACTCGGCTCCCATAAGCGGATCAGTCGCTCAGCTTCTCGGCCAGCGCCTTGACCCGCGCCAGGTCGCCCTTGGCGACACGGGCCACTCCCGTCCCGTATTCAGGATCGGCCTTGTAGAGGAACGACAGGATGATGTGCTTGCTCTCGTCATCGGTAGTCGCCAAAGACCCACCAAAACTCTCGATCAAGTCACTGCGCTCCTTTTGGTTGAACGAGCGGTACAGGTCGCCCGCCTGCTTGAAGTTCTGCTCGCGCTGGATTTTCGCCTGTTGGGTGCTACCGGTCAGCTCGGCCTGGCTATAGCGCGCCGCTTGTTGTTCTTCACGGGGCATCAAGCGGCTCGGCTGGTAATTCACGCCGGTGCTGGTCTTGCCAAAATTCATCGCGCCATCCTGGTTGCCGTTGTTGACAGCGACCTTGGGGGCATTGATTGGCAACTGCAGCGCGTTCGGCCCAACCCGGTACATTTGCGTATCGGCATAGGAAAACACCCGCCCCTGCAACAACCGGTCTTCCGAAGGCTCGATACCCGGCACCAGGTTCGCCGGCGCCATTGCCACTTGTTCGGTTTCCTGGAAAACATTCGCCGGATTACGGTTCAACACCATTTGCCCAACTTTTCGCTCAGGAACATCCGGCCATATCTTGGTCGCGTCCAATGGATCGAAGTCAAACTTGGCCAGGTCCTGAGGCTTGAGCACCTGGACGAACAAGTCCCACTTTGGAAAGTCCCCCTTATTGATATGGCTGACCAAATCGTTGGTCATATGGCTGTAATCCTGTCCTTGTACTTTCACCACTTCTTTCGGGTCGAGATTTTTGAGGCCTTGCAAACTTTTCCAATGAAACTTTACGTAACTGATCTCGCCCTTTGAGTTGATCAGTTTGTAAGCATGTACACCGTTACCGTCCATCTCGCGGTAACTGGCTGGTGTCCCGGAGTTTGAATACAACTCGGTCAGGGTGCGAGTCGCTTCTGGAACATGGGAAAAGAAGTCGAAACGACGGGAGTCATCATCCAGGTTGGTTCGCGGATCGGGTTTGAACGCGTGGACCATGTCAGGGAACTTGATAGCGTCACGGATGAAAAATGTCGGGAAGTTATTACCCACCAGATCCCAGTTACCCTCCGCCGTATAGAACTTGGTGGCAAAGCCACGCGGGTCGCGCAGTGTTTCGGGCGAATGATTGCCATGCACCACGGCGGAAAAACGTACGAACACTGGCGTGACCTGGCCCGCCGCGAAAACCTTGGCCTTGGTCAGGTCGCTCAAATCATTGGACACGGTAAATTCGCCATGGGCACCGGTGCCACGGGCATGGACGACGCGCTCGGGGATACGTTCGCGGTCGAACCGCTGAAGCTTCTGGATCAATTGCACATCCTGAAGCAAGGTTGGGCCATTGGGCCCCGCCGTTTGCGAGTTCTGGTTGTCGCCTACCGCTGCACCATTATCGCGAGTCAGCGTGGCGGCATTGATGGACAGGGAAAACAGGCTGGCGGTCAGCACAACAAGGGAACGGCGACCGGACATAGCGCCGAGGCCAAGGGAAGTGTTCATTGAAGTTTCCTCTGATTTTATAAAGCGCATCCATGTGCGCCTTTCAGAGGCTAGTGCTCGGAAAATGAAAACCTAAATAGAAATGCCATACCGCGCTGATAGAAAAAACAATATAGGGAGTCAGCCCTGAAGCGCGTATCGCGCGCGATTGGTGGCACTTTGTAAACTTTTCGCGGGGGGCCGGGTCGATTACAGGCACGCTTTGTAAGCAATCATGTCGAGCGAGACACCGATGACTGGCTTACACTGCGGCTATCAACTCATCTGTCACAAGGAATCATTCATGGGCGTGCTAAGCGAGTTCAAGGCCTTCGCGGTCAAAGGCAATGTCGTCGACATGGCCGTCGGGATCATCATCGGTGCTGCTTTCGGCAAGATCGTTTCGTCGTTCGTGGGTGACGTAGTCATGCCTCCGATCGGCCTTCTGATCGGCGGGGTGGACTTCAGCGACCTGGCCATCACCCTCAAGGCCGCCCAAGGCGATACGCCGGCAGTTGTGCTGGCCTATGGCAAATTCATCCAGAGCACAGTGGACTTCATCATCGTCGCGTTCGCGATCTTCATGGGCGTCAAGGCCATCAACCGGCTCAAGCGCGAAGAAGCCGTCGCCCCGAGCGCCCCCCCTGTGCCGACCAAGGAAGAGCTATTGCTGAGTGAGATCCGCGACTTGCTCAAGGCCCAGAACGAACGGCCCTGATATTCCCGCGCCTAGAAATGGCGTCCCCGGGACGCCATTTTTCTACCAATAGTTTTCCACCGCTACCTGGCCGGGCCGGCGGGTGAGGCTCAGTTGCAGGCCCCTGGCCTTGAGCAGCTTGCGCGTGTCGTCAATCATCTGGGGATTGCCGCACAGCATGACCCGGGAATGCTCAGGCGTCAGCGGGACACCGGCGACCCGTTCCAGCTCACCGTTCTCTATCAACGTAGTGATTCGCCCGTTAAGGGCCTCTGGAACCTGCTCTCGGGTGACGGTCGATATAAACCGGAACTTATGCGCGTATTCGGCCAGGTAGTCTCGCTGGAACAACCCCTCGATAAGGTCCTGGTACGCCAGTTCCCTGGCCTCCCGCGCACTGTAGACGAGGATGATCCGTTCGAATTTTTCCCAGACCTCGAAATCCTGCAGGATCGAAAGAAACGGGGCGACACCCGTTCCCGTGGACAACAGCCATAGATCACGACCGTCGACAAAACGGTCCAGCGTCAAATAGCCAAAGGCCTGGCGCTCGACCAGCAGATTATCCCCTGGTTTCAGACGGCTCAGCTCGCTGGTGAATTCACCGCCCGGGACGACGATCGAAAAGAACTCGAGAAACTCGTCGAACGGCGATGACACCATGGAATAAGCGCGCCAGACGGTGCTCCCATCCGCCTTGACGACACCGAGCCGGGCGAACTGACCAGCCCGGAAGCGGAAACCGCGATCCCTGGTGGTGCGTAGCGTAAACAAGTGAGGCGTCAACGTTTGTACGTCGACCAGTCTCTGGCGGGTAAACTTTTCTGCATTGTCGGTCATGGGGCACTCCAATCGAACAAGGCCTGCAGTGTCCCGCAAAGTGAGGATATTAACCACCGCCGAAGATTGATAGCGTTAAGCCACCCACCTTGTACATCGGTGGATAAAGCTCTACAAAGTTAAAAACATGTATCAAAAACACTGTTAATAAAGTGCCTTCGTCAATAGCGACGACGCCAGACAAAAGAAAAAAATCTAACTACCGAGCAAGGAAAAGTCCTACACTCATTTTTGCGTCACCGATTGGATCCACCTCGTTGAAAGTTCCAAAGGAGAAATGCAATGGACGAGTGGAAGGACTTGCAACTGCGAAAACTGTCATGTGAAAAGGACTTGCAAAGGGCCTATCGTCTGGTACTGGATTTCTTTAATTTTCAAGGATTTGAATACTGCGCCTTTGCCGCATACTCGGGCGTTCCCGATCGGTATGCCAGCAAGATCAATATTAATAATTACCCTTATGGATGGGACCGGCTTTATGAACAAAATGGTTACGTGAACAATGACCCGATAGTGGCGCATTGCAACCAGTCCGCATTACCTATCCTGTGGAGTGAAAGTGCATTTTCCGAAGCACCCAAGTTATGGCGGGAACTTAACCGACAGGGTCTCAGGCACGGCTGGACACAAGCCATACATGATGAGCACGGCTCCCATTACAGTTTATTCAGCCTCGCCAGGACGCATTGTCCGATCGATGCCGACGAGCACTATGGGAACCTTGGCTATGCCATCTTCGCCAGCCAGAAACTGCATGCTCTGGCGGGCAAGAAGCTGGTCGACAATATGGTGCCCCCGCAAACCTACCACCTCTCCCCCCGGGAGATCGAAGTGCTGAGGTGGTCCGCGGAAGGAAAGACGGCGTCGGAGGTCGGGCGCATCCTGTGCCTGTCCGAACGTACCGTGAATTTCCATGTCTGCAGCTGCATGCGGAAGTTGAATGTGACCAATAAAATCTCGGCGGTGGCGAAAGCTGCGCACATCCATGTGATCTAGGTAACCGCTCAGTCTGCAAAAACCCACGGGTAATGCCTGGCAAAAAAAAGTACCATTTACGGCCCCACTTGAATGATGACGCGCCTAGTCCGCGACGCAGTTCATTCAGGAGGTCCCGCTGACAGACCTGCCCAAGGCAGCGGGACACCCGTTGATTTGCCAGAGTCCCAGCCATGCCCTTGCTCGATACTCCCTTCGCCCAACTCGACCTGATCCGCCAGCCCGAACAGCCGAACGAACCCCTGCAAGCGTTCGACGCTGCCGATGAATATTTGCTTGCGCACCTGGCCGAACAGCAACCGGGCGCGGAAACTCGGGTGCTGGTACTCAATGATGGCTTCGGCGCCCTGGCGGCCAGCCTCGCAGGCAAGGTCAAGGTCACCAGCAGCGGTGACTCGTTCCTGGCGCTGCAGGCATTGGAAAAGAATCTGGTGCGCAACGGCTTGCCGTTCGATACGGTGCCCATCGTGCCGGCCAGCGAAGCGCTGACGGGGCCTTTCGATTGTGTCCTGGTCAAGGTGCCCAAGACCCTGGCGCTGCTGGAGGAGCAACTGATCCGGCTGCAAGGGCAACTGGCACCAGGGGCCCAGGTGATCGCTGCCGCGATGGTCAAGCACCTGCCCCGGGCCGCAGGCGACCTGATGGAGCGCTACGTCGGCCCGGTGCAGGCCTCGCTCGCTGTCAAGAAGGCCCGTCTGTTGATTGCCACGCCGCAACCGAGGACACCGGCCGCTTCCCCTTACCCCACTCGGTATGCGCTGGATGAGCCGAACATCGAGTTGCTCAATCATGCCAATGTATTCTGCCGTGAAGGGCTGGACATCGGCACCCGCGCCTTCCTGCCGCATCTGCCAAAAAACCTGGGCTCGGCGCGTGTTGCGGACCTGGGTTGCGGCAACGGCGTGCTGGCCATTGCCAGCGCCCTGGCTAACCCGGACGCTCGCTACACCCTGGTGGACGAGTCGTACATGGCCGTGCAATCAGCCGCCGAAAACTGGCGAGCCGCCCTGGGCGAGCGCGAAGTGATCGTGAGGGCGGGCGATGGCTTGGCCGGGCAAGAAGCGCAGTCCCTGGATGTGGTGCTGTGCAACCCGCCCTTCCATCAGCAGCAAGTGGTGGGCGATTTCCTTGCCTGGCGCATGTTCCAGCAGGCCCGTGAAGCGTTGGTGGTCGGCGGCGCGCTGTACATCGTCGGCAACCGCCACCTGGGCTATCACAGCAAGCTGGCGCGGCTGTTCCGCGGTGTCGAGCAGGTGGCCGCCACGCCGAAGTTCGTGATCCTCAACGCCCGCAAATAACTCCGTCAGTGAGTCGTCAAACCCGCGGCGTTCATGAACATCCGCATCAAGCTGGCTACGATGAACAATGCCAGCACGCTACCGGCCCAAATCGCCGCCAGCCAACCGAGCCGCTGCCATAGCGGCTTTTTTTCCGCGGCCTCGATGTCTTTCAAGTCAGGCTTGGCCATCTTCGGCACCTCGCAGGTCGGTCAATGGTAGCCATCGTCATGGGTCACCTTGCCGCGGAACACGTAGTAGCTCCAGAAGGTGTACACCAGGATCAACGGAATGATGAACAACGTGCCGACCAGCATGAAGCCCTGGCTCTGTGGCGGCGACGCGGCGTCCCAGATCGAAATGGACGGCGGCACGATGTTCGGCCACAGGCTGATGCCAAGGCCGCTGTAACCCAGGAAAATCAGCACCAGCGTCAGGATGAAAGGCGTGTAGTTGGCGTTGCGGGCCACGGCGCGGAACAACCCGTACATGGTCACCAACACCAGGATCGGCACCGGCAGGAACCAGAACAGGTTCGGCAAGGTGAACCAGCGCGCGGCGATATCGGCATGGGCCAGTGGGGTCCAGATGCTGACGATGCCGATCACCGCCAGCACCACGAAGGCCAACGGCCTGGCCAGGTCATGCATCTGTTCTTGCAGCTTGCCTTCGGTCTTCATGATCAGCCAGGTACAGCCGAGCAAGGCATAGGCGGCGATCAGCGCCAGGCCGCAAAACATGGTGAACGGCGTGAGCCAGTCCAGGGAACCGCCGGCGAACTGGCGATTGACCACTTCGAAGCCGTCGATGAACGCCCCCAGGGCGACCCCCTGGAAGAACGTCGCCGTCAGCGAGCCACCGATAAATGCCTTGTCCCAAAGATGCCGCTTCTCGGCCTTGGCCTTGAAGCGGAACTCGAACGCCACGCCCCGGAAGATGAGCCCGATGAGCATCAGGATCAGCGGCAGGTACAATGCCGAGAGCACCACCGAATACGCCAGCGGGAACGCCCCGAACAGCCCTGCCCCGCCCAGCACCAGCCAGGTCTCGTTACCGTCCCAGACCGGCGCGACGGTGTTCATCATCACGTCGCGGTCGCGCTCGCCCTTGACGAAGGGGAAGAGAATGCCGATGCCCAGGTCGAAGCCGTCCATGATCACGTACATCATGATGCCGAAGATGATGACCACGGCCCAGATCAGCGGAAGATCAATACCCATGACTCAATTCCCCTTGTTCGAGCTGTCGTTGTGGTCCACTTCGTCGTCGCCTTCGTTGGCGGCCGACAATGGACGGGCCGGGGTGCGTTTCTGACCGGGGCCACCGTCGGTCGGCTCGGCTTCCTGGGCCACCGGGCCCTTGCGCACCAGACGCATCATGTAGCTCAACCCCGCGCCGAACAGCGCGAAATACACCACCACGAACATGACCAGGGTGAAGCTCATCTGCGCAAAGCTGTGGCCGGACGACGCATCCGCCGTGCGCATCAAGCCGTAGACTACCCACGGCTGGCGACCGATTTCCGTGGTGAACCAGCCGGCCAGGATCGCGATCAGCCCGGAAGGCCCCATCCACAGCACCAGGTGCAGGAACGGGCGGGATTGGTAAAGCCGGTTGCCGCGGCGTAGCCAGAGGCTGCACAGCCCAGTGAATATCATCAGCAACCCCAGGCCCACCATGACCCGGAACGACCAGAACACGATGGTCGAATTCGGTCGATCCTCAGGCGGGAAATCCTTCAGCGCCGGCACCTGATCGGTCAGCGAGTGGGTCAGGATCAAGCTGCCCAGGTACGGGATTTCCACAGCGAACTTGGTTTGCTCGGCCTTCATGTCCGGCCAGCCGAACAGAATCAGTGGCGTGGGTTCGTCGCCGACGTTTTCCCAGTGCCCTTCGATGGCGGCAATTTTTGCCGGCTGGTGCTTCAGCGTATTGAGACCGTGGAAGTCACCGATTACCGCCTGTACAGGCGCGACCAGCAGGGCCATCCACATCGCCATCGACAACATGCGGCGAATGGCCGGGTTATCGCGACCGCGCAGCAGGTGCCAGGCCGCCGACGAGCCGACGAAAAACGCGGTGGCGACAAAGGCCGCGACCGACATGTGCATCAGCCGGAACGGAAACGAGGGGTTGAACACCACGGCCAGCCAGTCCACCGGAATGACCCGGCCATCGATGATTTCGTAGCCTTGCGGGGTTTGCATCCAACTGTTGGACGACAGGATCCAGAAGGTCGAGATCAGCGTACCGATCGCCACCATGACCGTGGAAAAGAAGTGCAAGCCACGCCCCACGCGATTCCAGCCGAACAGCATTACGCCGAGGAAGCCCGCTTCGAGGAAGAATGCCGTGAGCACTTCATAAGTCAGGAGCGGCCCGGTTACAGCGCCAGCGAAATCCGAAAAACGGCTCCAGTTGGTGCCGAACTGATAAGCCATCACCAGCCCGGAGACCACCCCCATGCCGAAGTTGACGGCGAAAATCTTCGACCAGAAGTGATACAGGTCGCGGTAGGTATCGTCGTGTGTCTTCAGCCACAGGCCTTCGAGTACCGCCAGGTAACTCGCCAGGCCAATGGTGATGGCCGGGAACAGGATGTGGAACGAGATGGTGAACGCGAACTGGATTCGGGCGAGATCGAGCGCCTCCAAACCGAACATAAGTCTTCCTCTGTCAGGTAAAACCGGCTGCGGGCGGGGCTTGCATCACAGCCCCCAGGGATATGGAGTGCGATGCTTTTAAAATCGTTCTTTTTAAACCGTCACAACGCAGGACTTTGGCCCAATGGCCGCCAGCACAACGCCCCAAGGGGATTGACCTGGGTCAAGCAATGTTCAAAGAGTAGTCGCTATATGGCCGATGGACGGCGTGGTTTTTTGTCGCGTGACAGGTTGTCCCAGGTGCTCAGGACATAAGTAAAAACTCTTGTGGCGAGGGGATTCATCCCGCTCGATCGCACAGCACTCGCAGAAGCTTGGGGCCGCTTAGCGCCCCAGCGGGGCGGTGCGACGTTTCGCTAAATCCCCTCGCCACAAATGTTCCCTCAAGCCAATATCGATGTTTGGCTAACTATTTTTCCAACCACCGCAACTTCCTGTTACAGCTCAGTGATAATCTCGACCTTCCCATCACCGGACCCCGTCACAGATGCCCAGCCAAGCGCCCCTTCTGCTCCGTCACCATCGTCCCTTCATTGCTTTCTGGCTGGCTCGGATATTCACCGCCAGCGGTTTCCAGATGCTGACGGTGGCCATCGGCTGGAACCTCTATCAACTGACCGGCAATGTCCTGGACCTGGGGCTCGTCGGCCTCGTGGAGTTCGCCCCACGGGTGCTGTTCATGCTGCACACCGGGCACGTGGCGGATCGATACGATCGACGTAAAGTCGCGGCCATCTGCCAATCGTTGCAAGCCATGATCGCCCTCACCCTGGCGATTGGCAGCGCCAGCGACAACGTTACGCGCGAGATGATCTTCATCCTCGCGTTCCTGCTCGGCGCGGCCCGCTCCTTCGAAATGCCGACCACCCAGGCGCTGTTGCCGAGCATTGTCCCTGCCGCGTTGTTTCCCCGGGCAGTGGCCGCCGCGCAATCAGCACAACAATCGGCCACCATCGTCGCCCCGGCCCTGGGCGGTTTGCTGTACGCCTTTGGCAGCGTCTGGGTCTATGGGCCAACCGTGTTGCTTTATGTCATCGCCTGCTGCCTGATGCTCAACCTGCCCGCCCGGCAGACACCGCTGAATAAAGGCAAGGCGACCCTCGACTCGCTGTTGGCCGGTATTCGCTTCATTCGCAGCCGCCCGGACATCCTAGGGGCGATCTCTCTGGACTTGTTTGCGGTGCTGTTGGGCGGCGCCACCGCGCTGTTGCCGGTATTCGCCAAGGACATCCTGCTCACCGGCCCCTGGGGCCTGGGCCTGTTGCGTTCGGCGCCGGCGGTCGGGGCCTTGCTGATGTCGCTGTGGCTGGCGCGGTTTGCCGTGGAGCGCAAGGTCGGCCGGGTGATGTTTACCGCCGTGGGCGTGTTCGGCGTCGCCACCATTGCGTTCGGCCTTTCCACGTCGTTCTGGTTCTCCCTGGCGGTATTGGTGGTGCTGGGCGCGGCGGACATGATCAGCATGGTCATCCGCGCCTCCTTCGTGCAGTTGGAAACGCCCGACGAGATGCGCGGTCGGGTCAGCGCTGTGAATGGGTTGTTTATCGGCGCCTCGAACCAGTTGGGCGAATTCGAGTCCGGGATCACCGCCCACTGGTTCGGCACGGTGCCGGCGGTGGTCATGGGCGGCGTCGGCACGCTGCTGGTGACCGGGGCCTGGATCAAACTGTTCCCGACCCTGGCCAACCGTGACCGGATGCACGAACCGGTGGACGAGGCGAAAGCCTAGAGCAACTTATCCAGGGTGATGGGGAAATCCCGCACCCGTTTGCCCGTGGCATGGTAGATCGCATTCGCCACCGCCGCGGCCACGCCGACAATGCCGATTTCGCCGACGCCCTTGGACCCGAGGGCGTTGACGATCTCGTCATGCTCTTCGACAAATATCACGTCTATCTCGCCAATGTCGGCATTCACCGGCACATGGTACTCGGCCAGATTGTGGTTCATGTGGCGGCCAAGGGCATGGTCGGTCAAGGTTTCTTCGTGCAGTGCCATGCCAACGCCCCAGACCACCCCACCGAGGATCTGGCTGCGGGCAGTCTTCGGATTGACTACCCGGCCCGCCGCGATGGCGCTGACCACTCGGTTGACCTTCACCGTGCCAAGGTCTTCATCCACCAACACCTCAACGAAAACCGCCGAATGCGTGGCGGTCGCATAGGCATGGCGTTTTTCATCCGGTCCGGTGCCGACCTCCGCCTGCAACGGCACTTCGCCGCTTTTTTGCGCCAGCTCCGCCAGGGCGACACGGGCCTCGCCCATGCGCAGTTCACCGTCGATGAATGTTACCTGCTCAAGGGTCGCGCCGCTGAAGGCAGGACAGGACTGACGGGCCACGGCGAGCAGCTTTTCCCTGAGCGCTTCGCAGGCTTTCTGCACCGCCGTGCCCACCGACGAGACGGTAAACGAACCACCCTGCAATGGTGCCGTTGGCAGCGACGAGTCGCCCAGCACAAAGGTGACGTCCTCAAGGGAAACGCCTGACGCCTCGGCGGCAATTTGAGTCATGACGGTATAGGTGCCGGTGCCGATGTCCGTCGTTGCGCTGCTGACGGTCAACTTGCCGTTGGCGTCCAGCGAGGCGCGGGCACTGGCTTTTTGCTGCATGGCTTCCCACACGCCGCCCGCCATGCCCCAGCCCACCAGTTGCCGGCCGCTGCGCATGCTGCGCGGTTCGGGGTTGCGCTTGCTCCAACCGAAACGGTCGGCGCCCTGGGCGTAACAGGCCCGCAGCTCCTTGCTGGAATAGGGCTTGCCTTCGTTTTCGTTGCGTTCGGCATAGTTGATCAGACGCAACTGCAGCGGGTCGATCGCCAGGGCGCAGGCCAGCTCGTCCATGGCACACTCCAGCCCGATCAACCCGAGGGCCGCGCCCGGGGCGCGCATGTCCAGCGGTGTGTACACGTCCAACGGCGCCAGTTTGTACGTCAGTGTCACGTTATCGCAGTGATAGAGCATGCCGCTCCACTCCACCACGTGCTCGGTAAAATCTTCGAAACGCGAGGTCTGGCCAATGGCGGTATGCGCTACCGCGAGCAATCTTCCGTTGGCCGCAGCACCCAATTGCAAGCGCTGGAATGTCCGAGGCCGATAGCCAAACGTAAACATCTGCTGGCGCGTCAGGCTGACCCGTACGGAACGCTTGAGATGCAGCGCGGCCATCACCGCGAGCGCCAATTGGTATTGCGGACGCAGGCCGGAACCAAACGCGCCGCCCACGTAGGCGGCAAATACCCGCACTTGCTCCTTTTCCAGCCCGAATACTTTTTGCACGTACGCCTGGCAGTTCTGCGCGCCTTGGGTCTTGTCGTGGATATGCAGGCTTGCGTCGGGTTGGTACAACACGGTGGAGGCATGGGGCTCCATCGGGTTGTGGTGTTCTATCGGCGTGCTGTAGGACACGTCCACACTCAGGGCTGCGCTCGCGTACTCGCCCTGAAAATTCCCACGGGGCTTGGGCAGTTCTGCAGGTGCTGGATGGGCTTCGTTTTGCAGGATTGTCAGATCGGTCTGATGCCCCTCAGCCTCGTATTCAATCTCCACCAGCGAGCCGGCATAACGGGCCAGCTCCAGGTTTTCGGCGACCACCAGGGCCAGCGGCTGGCCGCTATAGAGGATCTGGTCGTTGAACAGTGGCCGGAACGGCGAGCCCTCCGCTGCGTCGGCATCCTGATAGGGTTCGTCGTAGCTGGCGATTTTGGGCCGATTGGTATGATCGATCACAGCAACGACACCCGGCAGCGCCAGGGCGCGGGAAGCATCGATACCCACCACCCGCCCCCGGGCGATGGCACTGGATACGACACTGCCGTGCAACAAGCCGTCTTCCGGATATTCCCCGGCGTAACGGGCCCGACCGGTCACCTTGAGGAGGCCATCGACCCGGTCCAGCGGCTGGCCTATGGTTTTGCTCGGTGCATTCATCGGGCGGTTCCTCCCACCAGTGCGGCATCGCTCAAGGCGCGGACAATCGCCCGGCGCGCCAACTTGACCTTGAAACCGTTGTGCTCCAACGGCTCGGCGTTTTGCAGCAGCGCATCCGCGGCGGCCGTGAACGTCTCGCGGCTGACCGCCTGCCCCACCAACCAACTCTCCACGGATCGATCACGCCAAGGCTTGTGTGCCACGCCACCCAGGGCCAGGCGAGCCTGGCGAATCACCAGCCCGTCCAGCTCCAGCGCGGCGGCGACCGAGACCAGAGCGAAGGCATAGGACGCGCGGTCACGAATCTTCAAGTACTGGCTGTGTTCGGCGAAGCCTGTGGGCGGCAGCTCGATATAGGTGATCAGTTCATCATCGGCCAGTTGGTTGTCCCGGTCCGGAGCGTCGCCGGGCAGGCGATGGAAGTCGGCGAATTCGATGGTCCGTGGACCACCCCGGCCCAGCACATGGACCACCGCGTCAAGCGCGGCCAGTGCCACGCACATGTCGGAGGGATGAGTCGCGACGCATTGATCGCTCGCCCCAAGAATCGCGTGAATACGGTTCAAACCGGTTCGAGCCGGGCAGCCACTGCCGGGCCGACGTTTGTTGCACGGCACACCGGCGTCATAAAAATAGTAACAACGGGTACGCTGCAACAGGTTGCCACCCGTGCTGGCCATGTTGCGCAGCTGTGGCGAAGCACCGGCAAGAATGGCCTGGGAGAGCAATGGATAACGGCGCTCGATCCAGGGGTGCCAGGCCAAATCGGCGTTACTCACCAACGCGCCAATCATCACCCCGCCCGATGGCGTTTCGCTGAGGTCGGCCAAGGGCAGCCCGGTGATATCGATCAGGTGCTGGGGGCGGGTGAGGTTTTCCTTCATCAGGTCGAGCAGGTTGGTGCCGCCAGCGATGAAACGCGAATCGGCACTCGACAGCTCGACGGCGGCCTGCAGCGTGTCGGGCTTGCTGTAGCGAAAGGGATTCACGACTCACCTCCGGTCTGCTGGCAGAGCGGCAGGGCTTCTTCGATGGCATCGCGAATGTTGTTGTAGGCACCGCATCGGCAGAGGTTGCCGCTCATCAGCTCGCTGATTTCGGCGCCAGTGCTCGCCCGCCCCTCGTGGGCAAGCGCCACTGCCGAACAGATCTGCCCGGGAGTGCAATAGCCGCACTGGAACGCGTCATGCTTGATGAATGCCCGTTGCATCGGATGCAACTCGTCGCCATTGGCCAGGCCTTCGACGGTGGTCAGCTCGGCACCGTCGCACATCACCGCGAGGGTCAGGCAGGCGTTGATCCGCTTGCCGTCGCGCAGCACCGTGCAGGCGCCGCATTGGCCGTGGTCACAGCCCTTTTTGCTGCCCACCAGGTCCAATTGTTCGCGCAGCAAATCGAGCAACGTAGTCCAGGGCAGCACCTGCAACTCGCGCACCGCGCCATTGAGTGTCAGACGTATGGAATGACGGACGAAGGACGCCTGCGTCGCTTCGGACAAGGTCGCGCTCATGGAACACCTCACGGTTGGTCGTACACGCGGCGTTTTGGAAAACCGCCGTCATAAGGGGTACGACTTCGGGGTGGGATGAGCGTTCCAAGACAATTGCCCGCCCCCAATGCACGAGTCCAGCGCGCCTGTGCGGTACATATGTATCGCACAGACTGTAATGTATCGCCTTACATTCTTTTCCATGATGAAATCCTTCCAGCACAAAGGCCTCAGGGTCTTTTATGAAACGGGTTCGACGCGGGAATTCGGCAGACCACGGGAAGCGGCTGGCTCGCATGCTTCAGTTCATGGACAGGGCATGCATGCCAAGCGACCTGGACATCCCCGGGTGGCGATTGCATTCGCTCAAGGGTGATCTGGTCGATTATTGGTCGCTGAGCGTTTCAGGGAACTGGCGAATTGTCTTCCGCTTCATCGAGCCCGACATCGAACTGGTCGACTATCTCGACCATCACTGACAGGAGGCTGGAACATGCCCATGCACAATCCGCCACATCCTGGCGAAACATTGCTGGTGGACGTATTGCCCAAGCTGGGCATCACGGCGACCGAACTGGCGAGACACCTCGGTTTCGCTCGACCGCACCTTTCTCGGGTACTGCACGGCCATGCACCGGTCAGCCCAGACCTGGCAGTACGCCTGGAACGCGCAGGCATTGGCAAGGCACGCGTCTGGCTGGGCGTCCAGACCGACTATGACCTATGGCAAGCCGAGCGGCGCGAACAACCAATGATCGAACCCCTTGCCCATCACATTTGACGCTGTCACGCCAACAACTCCGCCGCCACCACGCTTCTCACCCCTTTACCGGCTAATGCTTCCACCAGCGCAAGGGCAAACACCAAGGCGGCGGCGGAACCCTGGGCGGTGATGCAATTGCCGTCCACCACCACCGGCTGGTCGACGAAGCTGCACCCGGACAGTTGCTGGCTCACGGCGGGCAGGCAGGTCATCCGGCGCTGGCGCAGCACGCCGAACGCCTGGAGCACCAACGCCGGGGCTTCGGCGATGGCGGCGAAGATGCGCCCGGCGGCCGCCTGGTCTTTGATCAACTGTTGCAAAGGCGGGTGGGCCGCCAGGTGTTGCACGCCGATGATGCCGCCCGGCAAGACGATCAAATCGAAATCCTGCACCAGCACGTCTACCAGCATGCCGTCGGCGGTCAGGCGCGTTCCGCGTGCGCAGGTGAGCATGCGACGGCCCTCGATACTCGCCACGACGACTTCAAGCTGCGCCCGGCGCAACACGTCGATCAGCGTCACCACCTGCAAATCATCAACGCCTTCAGCCACGGCGATCAGGACTCGGGGGATCTTGGTTCCAGGCATCATGGGCACTCTCCGCTGGGTGATCCTTCAAGACTAGTCAGCTTTGCCGGGCCCTGTCAGCCGAAGGTCGTCCACGGCATGTCATTTGATGTACAACTGGGTCGACATCCGGTTGCCCGGTGCGTTGATCGACACGTTGCTGAAGCTGAAGGTGCCTTCCTGCTTGCCCTTCAGATCGAAGATATACAAGTAGCCGACCGTTCGCCGGGCTCCGGTCGAACAATCATTGAGATTGCCATTGTCGTATGCACACACCGGTGAACGGGTGCCGTCGACCTCGAAGCCGTCCAGCGTGACATTCGGCTGGTGGCCTATGCCGAGCTCCAGCACGTAGACCTTGATATGCGGGCCACTGTGGTCGCAACGGGTTTGCGCCTGTCCTGCGGAAACGTCTTCGAAACCACAGGCCGGCGACTCGACCTTGAGCACCTTGACCTCGCTCAGCGGTGGTGCCGACGCGGCGTGCGCGACCGGCACGGCCAGCCCCAGGCCGAACACCCAGGCCCATGCAATGTTTTTCATGCGATACATCCCGACCGTCCGAAATCGGGCGCAGTATGGCCCAACTTTTGCCTGCGCACACTTATGCGACGCACACCGAGGATCGCAGCCACATCGCCGCGCTGCTATGATGCGCGGCTTTTTCCGACCCGCAGAAAATCCCGGCGCCCCTGGCGACCTGTGCTTTGCTGTTGAGGTCGATACATTCACGGCGCCGCGCGCGCCACGGGGAGCAGACATGCTGGAAAGGCTGTTTCAACTCAAGGCACACAATACCAACGTGCGGACCGAGATCCTGGCGGGCGTCACGACGTTCCTGGCCATGGCCTACATTCTGTTCGTCAACCCGAGCATCCTCGGCGAAACCGGCATGGACAAGGGCGCGGTATTCGTCGCCACCTGTCTGGCGGCGGCCATTGGTTCCACAGTCATGGGCCTGATCGCCAACTACCCGATCGCCCTCGCGCCGGGCATGGGCCTGAACGCCTTCTTCACCTACACCGTGGTCCTGCACATGGGCCATACCTGGCAAGTGGCGCTGGGGGCGGTGTTCGTCTCCGCCGTGCTGTTCTTTCTGCTATCGATCTTCCGCATCCGGGAATGGATCATCAACAGCATCCCGCTGCCGCTGCGCTCGGCCATCGCCGCCGGTATTGGCCTGTTCCTGGCGCTGATCGCCCTGAACAACGCCGGCATCGTGGTGAAAAACCCAGCGACCATGGTCGGCCTCGGCGACCTGAAGCAACCGGCGCCGATCCTGGCAACCCTGGGCTTCGTACTGATTGTCGCTCTGGAGGCGCTTAAAGTGCGCGGCGCGGTACTGATCGGCATCCTGGCGGTCACCATCGTCTCGATCCTGATGGGCTTCACGCCCTTTGGCGGCATCATTTCCGCGCCGCCATCCCTGGCCCCGACCTTCCTGCAACTGGACATCAAGGGCGCCCTGGACATCGGCCTGGTGAGCGTGATCTTCGCGTTCCTGTTCGTCGATCTGTTCGATAACTCCGGCACCCTGATCGGCGTCGCCAAGCGCGCCGGGCTGATGGGCAAGGACGGCCACATGCCGAAAATGGGCCGTGCGCTGATTGCCGACAGCACCGCCGCCATGGCCGGTTCGCTGCTAGGCACTTCGACGACCACCAGCTACATCGAATCGGCGGCGGGCGTCAGCGCCGGCGGCCGCACCGGCCTTACGGCGATCGTGGTCGCGATCCTGTTCCTGCTGGCGCTGTTCTTCTCGCCGCTGGCCGCCAGCGTCCCGGCCTTCGCCACCGCGCCGGCCTTGCTGTTCGTCGCGGTATTGATGACCTCCGGCCTGGCTGAAATCGACTGGGACGACGTTACCGTTGCCGCTCCGGTGGTGATCACTGCCCTGGCGATGCCGTTCACCTATTCCATCGCCAACGGCATCGCCTTCGGCTTCATCGCCTGGACCGCCATCAAACTGGTGTCCGGCCGCGGCCGTGAGCTGAACCCGGCGCTGGTCATCCTTTCGATCCTGTTCGTTATCAAGTTGGGTTGGTTCAACGCATGACTTTTGATTCCCAGGCCTACGCCACCCAGTTGCAAGACAAGGTCGTGCGCCTGCGCGACCTGCTGGCTCCGTTCGATGCCCCCGAGCCCGAGGTGTTCGACTCTCCGCTACAGAACTTCCGCCTGCGAGCCGAATTCCGCCTGTGGCGCGAGGCCGGCGAACGCCATTACGCGATGTTTTCCCAGGAAGACAAGCGCACGCCGATCCTCATCGAAGCGTTCCCCATCGCCAGCCTGCGCATCAACCAATTGATGCCGCAGCTCAAGGCCGCCTGGCAAGCCAGCGCGCCGTTGAGCCACAAGCTGTTCCAGGTGGAGTTCCTGACCACCCTGGCCGGCGACGCGATGATCACCCTGTGTTACCACCGTCCGCTGGATGAACACTGGCACGCCGCAGCTTCGAAACTGGCGGCCGAGCTGGGCGTAAGCATCATCGGCCGCTCCAAGGGCAAACGCGAAGTGATCGGCCACGACTACGTGGTGGAGAAACTCGACGTGGGCGGCCGCACCTTCAGCTACCGCCAACCCGAAGGCGCCTTCACCCAGCCCAACGGCACGGTGAACCAGAAGATGCTCAACTGGGCTTATGAAGCCCTGGGCGATCGCAATGACGACCTGCTGGAGTTGTACTGCGGCAACGGCAACTTCACTTTGCCGCTGGCAACCCGTGTGCGCAAAGTGCTCGCCACTGAGATCAGCAAGACTTCGGTCAACGCCGCACTGAGCAACCTCAGCGAGAACGCGGTAGACAATGTCACGCTGGTGCGCCTGTCCGCTGAAGAGCTGACCGAAGCCCTGAACGAAGTTCGGCCGTTCCGGCGCCTACAGGGCATCGACCTGAAAAGCTACGAATTCGGCAGCGTCTTCGTCGACCCGCCTCGCGCCGGCATGGACCCGGACACCTGCGAGCTGACCCGGCGCTTCGACAACATCCTCTACATCTCTTGCAACCCCGAAACCCTCGCCGCGAACATCGCGCAACTGAACGATACCCACCGCATCACGCGCTGCGCGTTGTTCGATCAATTCCCTTGGACCCACCACATGGAATCCGGGGTGTTGTTGACGCGGCGCTGACCTGCGCAAACCTTCGTGGCGAGGGAGCTTGCTCCCGCTCGGTTGTGTAGCAACCGCAAAAGCTTGGGGCTGCTGGCCCGATGCGTCGGACCGGCCCAGCGGGAGCAAGCTCCCTCGCCACAGTTGCCTTCCCCAACCTCTCGACTGGTGCAATGTTCGATCATCGAACACTTATTGCCCGACAACCGCTGCTTTATTTGACCAAATTAACCATCTAGTACAATTTATCTCCACCGGCTGAAACCCGCCGAGACCAACAATAAAAATGTGGAGATTGTGCGATGCCTCCGATCGTTCTGGTGCTCAACGGCCCGAACCTGAACCTGCTCGGCACCCGCGAGCCGGCGACCTATGGCCACGAAACCCTGGCCGATATTTCCGCGCTGTGCGGCCGCGCCGCCGAGGAGTTCGGCCTGACCGTGGAATTTCGCCAGACCAACCAGGAGGGTGAATTGATTGATTGGATTCACGGCGCCCGAGGCCGGTGCGGCGGTATCGTCATCAACCCGGCGGCCTGGACCCACACCTCCGTGGCGATCCGCGATGCCCTGGTGGCGAGCGAAGTGCCGGTCATCGAAGTCCATCTTTCCAACGTCCACGCCCGCGAGACGTTTCGCCACCACTCCTTCGTCTCATCCGTCGCCATCGGCGTGATGTGCGGGTTTGGCAGCCATGGTTATCGCCTGGCCCTTGAACATTTCAGTCATCGGTTGAAGGGTTGAGCGCATGCCGAACGTCACTGTACTGGCCGGCCTGATCGGCGCGGGTATCCAGGCGTCTCGCACGCCAGCGCTGCATGAGCGCGAAGGCGATGCCCAAGGCATGCGTTACCTGTATCGACTGATCGATCTCGACGCGCTGAAACTCGACAGCAGCGCCCTGCCCGACTTGCTGATGGCCGCCGAACGCATGGATTTCACCGGCCTGAACATCACCTTTCCTTGCAAGCAGGCGGTCATACCTCTGCTGGATGAACTTTCGGCGGAAGCGCGGGGAATCGGCGCGGTGAACACCGTGGTGCTCAAGGACGGCAAGCGCATCGGCCATAACACCGACTGCCTGGGTTTCGCCGAAGGTTTTCGTCGAGGCCTGGGCGATGTCGCGCGCAACCGCGTGGTCCAGATGGGCGCTGGCGGCGCTGGCGCAGCGGTGGCCCACGCCTTATTGGTGGAGGGCGTGGAGACGCTGAGCATTTTTGATGTCGAGGTCAGCCGTGCCGAGGCATTGGCCAACAACCTGAACCAACACTTCGGCGCCGGTCGCGCCCGTGCCGGGCATGACCTTCCCGCTGCCATGGCCGAAGCCGACGGCTTGGTGAACACCACGCCCATGGGCATGGCAAAACTACCGGGCATGCCGGTGCCGGCCGAGTTGTTGCGGGGCGACCTGTGGGTGGCGGAGATTGTGTATTTCCCGCTGGAAACCGAACTGCTGCGCAACGCCCGCGCGCTCGGCTGCCGCACACTGGACGGCGGCACCATGGCGGTGTTCCAGGCGGTGAAGGCGTTCGAACTGTTCAGCGGCGTGGCGCCGGATGCGGGGCGGATGCTGGCGCATTTTCAGAGCATGAATTCCTGAAGCTCGCGACAAACTCCCTGAGGGAATGACTTGTGGGAGCGAGCTTGCTCGCGATAGCGGTGGATCCGTTGATATCAACGTGACTGACATGCCGCCATCGCGAGCAAGCTCGCTCCCACATAGGCTCGCTCCCACAAGGTCTGCATAGGTTCAGGATCAGGCCTGCAAGTAGCGCAACACCGACTCACACACCATCTGTCGGTGCCGCTGCTTGACCGCTTCGTCCGACAAGTCGATCTGAAAGATCTCACCAAACGTCTGGCGGTTCGACACCCGGTAGAAGCAGAACGAACTGATCAGCAAATGTACATCCAGCGGTTCCAGGCCGGCGCGGAACACCCCTTCTTCGGCGCCGCGACGCAGGATCACGCCCAGGGAGTCGAGGATGGTATTGGTCATCGCCTTGATTGCACCAGACTGTTTCACGTACTCGGCGTTGTGGATGTTTTCAATGCAGACGATACGCACGAAATCCACGTTGCGGTCGTGGTGATCGAAGGTGAATTCCACCAGGCGCCGGATCGCCTCGACTGGCGCCAGCTCTGCCAGATGCAGGCGGCTTTCGGTGGTGCGGATATCGCCGTAGAGTTTCTCCAGCACCTCCACGTACAGCTGTTCCTTGCTGCCGAAGTAGTAATAGATCATGCGCTTGGAGGTGTGGATGCGCTCGGCGATAGCGTCGACCCGAGCGCCCGCCAGGCCTTGCTGGACAAACTCGACGATGGCTTCCTGGAGAATGTTCTCCCGGGTTTTCTCCGGGTTGTTCTTGCGACTCTTGCGCGGCGCGGCGACAGGTTCGTCGAGGGCTGCGGAAAGCTCTGGATTCATAGTCATTGCGGGCTCACGGCCGTCACTGCACAGGTTGGCGATTATGGGCCGCACCGGGCAGTGAAGGAAGCCAAGGCACTGCCCTTTACCGCCCTCGTTACGATTTCCCTACAACTTGGCGTGCCGCACGCCGCCACTGCGGGACTTGGCCATGGCCGCCAGGCGCACCGCGACGTTGGCGGCGCCGTACCCCGCGTAACCGTTCTTGCGCTGGATGATTTCGAAGAAGAAACGCCCTTCGAACGGCTCGGTATAGACATGAAACAGCTCGCCACCCTGGGCATCCCGGTCGTACAGCACGTTGAAGTATGCCAGCTCGCTGAGGAACTCATCGTCGAAATCGAAACGCGCCGCCAGGTCGTCGTAGTAATTGAGGGGGATGTCCAGCAACGGCACCCCGGCCTCCTTGGCACAACTGACCTGGGCAAAGATGTCATCGCAATCGAAGGCGATGTGATGCACGCCGGAACCGCGATAACTCGACAGCGCATGTGAGATTGCGGTGTTGCGGTTCTCGGAAATGTTCAACGGCAAGCGAATCGAGCTGCAGCGGCTGCGCAGCGCACGGCTTTTCACCAGGCCATACGGGTCCGGCAGTACCACTTCGTCGTCGGCCTCGAAGTCCAGCAGGCTCTTGTAGAACAGCACCCAGCTGTCGAGGCTGTCGGCCGGCAGCGCCATCGCCATGTGGTCGATGCGCTTGAGCCCAGCGCCGATGGCGGCAGCGGGCTGCAGATTGAAGTCGGTGCCGTAGACGTCGGCGTCCTGATCCACCAGGTAGATCAGGCTGCTGTCCGGCGCGCGTACCGCCGCCAGCTCCAGTTCATTGGGCCCGACGAGCCCGCGATACGGCTGGCCCTTGTAGGCCACGGCCCGTTTCAGGGCGCTGGTGCTGTCCTTGACGCGTACCGCCATGGCGCACAGCGAAGGGCCGTGGGCCTCGAAAAAACTATGGGCGAAGGAATACGGCTCGCAATTGAGGATCAGGTTGATATCGCCCTGGCGCAACAGGCTGACGTTCTTGGAGCGATGCTGGCCGGCCTTGACGAAGCCCAGGCGCTCCAGCCAATGGGCGAGCTTGGCGCCGAGATTGTCGTCCACGGCAAATTCAAGGAACTCGATGCCGTTGTATTCGCTGGCCGCAGGGGTCTCGAACAGAATTTCAGGCGTCTGCGCGGGCGCTTCCTCGGCCAGGCGCTGGCGCGTCTTCTCTTCCAGGTACAGCAGTGAACGCAACCCATCGGCCGCATTGGCCCTGGGCGGCGCGGCGCGAAAGCCGTCGTTGAAGATTTCCAGCGACAGCGGCCCGGTGTAGCCGCTCTTGATGATCGGCGCGAGGAATCCCGGCAAATCGAATTCGCCCTGACCCGGGAAACACCGGAAGTGCCGGCTCCATTCCAGGACGTCCATCGCCAGGATCGGCGCATCGGCCATTTGCACGAAGAAGATTTTCTCGCCTGGAATCTCGGCGATGGCGCTGGGGTCGCCCTTGAGCGACAAGGTATGGAAACTGTCGAGCAGCACGCCCAGGTTCGGGTGATCGGCTTGGCGGACGATGTTCCAGACCTGTTGATAAGTATTGACGTGCCGGCCCCAGGCCAACGCTTCATAACCGATGCGCAAGCCTCGGGCGCCGGCCCGCTCGGCCAGCAGCCGCAGGTCATCGATCAGTATCCGTTCGTCGCCGACGCTGTCGGCCGAAGCATTGCTGCACACCAGCACCAGGTCGGTGCCCAACTCCTGCATCAAGTCGAACTTACGCTCGGCTCGCTCCAGGTTACGCGCCAGGCGATCCCGGCGGCATCCTTCAAAATCTCGAAAGGGTTGGAACAGCGTGATGGCAATGCCCAGGTCGGCGCACATCTGCCTGATTTCCCGGGGGCTGCCGTCGTAGTAAAGGAGATCGTTCTCGAAAATCTCCACACCGTCAAAACCGGCGGCGGCAATGGCTTCGAGTTTTTCCGGCAGGGTACCGCTCAAGGAAACAGTGGCAATGGAACGCTGCATGACTTCGGCTCCCGGGACTGGCGTCGGCTACAAAAAATGCGCCGCTTTTTAAAAGAGTCGGGGGATTATTGAGCTGCCGGTTTCTTTGGGCAATTTAATATGTACCATCCGGTTAGTTTTTTGGGCGATTATCGAACACTATGCCCGATCAGCGAATTGACGATTTTTTGCCACTGCCCACCATCGACATCACATTGTTGCCAAGCCTCAATGCAGACCCAGACCACACCATAAGAATTTCAAGAACGGGTGACCCTATGATTCCTTCCCAAAGTTCCCGCCTGGCCCACGGCCCGGTTGTCGCCAGCGGTGGCATCGGCGACAAGATCCGTGGCGCGATGGCCGTGGGCAAGACCCGTTGGGGCATGCTCGCCCTGGTATTTTTCGCCACGACCCTGAACTACATCGACCGCGCCGCCCTCGGAGTCATGCAGCCGATCCTGGCCAAGGAGATGAGCTGGACGGCGATGGACTACGCCAATATCAATTTCTGGTTCCAGGTCGGTTACGCGGTCGGTTTCGTGCTGCAAGGGCGGTTGATCGACAAGATCGGCGTCAAGCGCGTGTTCTTCTGCGCCGTGCTGCTCTGGAGCCTGGCGACCGGCGCCCACGGCTTGGCGACCTCGGCGGTGGGCTTCATGGTCTGCCGCTTCATCCTTGGCCTGACCGAAGCCGCCAACTACCCGGCCTGCGTGAAAACCACGCGGTTGTGGTTCCCGGCGGGCGAACGCGCCGTGGCCACCGGCATCTTCAATGCCGGGACCAACGTCGGCGCGATGTTCACCCCAATGCTCCTGCCGCTGATCCTGCACGTCTGGGGCTGGCAGGCCGCGTTCCTGTGCATGGCGGCCCTGGGCGGTATCTGGCTGGTGTTCTGGGGCCTGAAATACTTCAACCCCGAAGACCACCCGAGCGTGAAGCAGTCGGAACTGGACTACATCCAGGCCCAGGAAGAACCGGACCCGGTAAGTGTTCCGTTCTCGCGCATCCTGCGCATGCGCGGCACCTGGGCATTCGCCTTGGCCTACTCGATCACCGCGCCGGTGTTCTGGTTCTACCTTTACTGGCTGCCGCCGTTCCTGAACCAGCAATACAACCTGGGCATCAACGTGACCCAGATGGGCATCCCATTGATCATCATTTACCTGACCGCCGATTTTGGCAGTGTCGGCGGGGGGATCCTGTCGTCATTCCTGATCGGCCGCGGGGTCAATCCGATCAAGGCTCGACTGATGTCCATGCTGCTGTTCGCTTGCTGCATTGTCGGGGTGATTATGGCGGCCGGCTCCAGCAGCCTGTGGGTGGCGGTGTTTGCCATCTCCCTGGCCATCGGCGCGCACCAGGCCTGGACCGCGAACATCTGGAGCCTGGTCATGGACTACACGCCCAAGCACATGATGAGCACGGTGTTCGGCTTCGGCGGCATGTGCGCGGCCATCGGCGGGATGTTCATGACTCAGTTGGTGGGGCACATCCTCACCATCACTAACAACAACTACACCGTGCTGTTCACCCTGATCCCGGCGATGTACTTCATCGCGCTGGCCTGGATGTACTTCATGGCGCCGCGCAAAGTGCCTACCCTGGAAAATTGATGGGGCTATAACGCCCCGTGGCGAGGGGGCTTGCTCCCGCTCGATTGCGCAGCGATCGCAAAAAAGCGAGGGCCGCTTCGCAGCCAGCGGCAGCAAGCTCCCTCGCCACAAACGTCAGCGCCAACCCTCAGGGGTGTGTGCAGCCTGTTATCTGCGCCGCTGTTGCCACGCCGCCGCCAACCCGCTCAAGCAGATCAACGTAATACCCACCACCGTCGTCAACGTCGGCGTATGGCTGAAAAACAACCAGCCCAGCAACCCTGCAAAGATGATCTGGCAATAACCGAACGGCGCGAGCAGCGCCGGGGCGGCGAAACGGAAGGCCTGGGTCAGCATCAAGTGCGCAGTCATCCCACACGCCCCCAGCGCCAACATCATCAAGCCGTGGGTCACGCTCGGCACCTGCCAGAAGAACGGCACCAAGGCGCTCATCACTAGCGTATTGCACAGTCCGGCGAAAAAATTGCTGGTCGTGGGGCTGTCTATCTCGGCGAGTTTGCGCGTGAGCAGTTGATAGAAGCAGAAGAACAGCGCCGAACAGAACGGCAACAACACCGCCGGCGTGAACAAATCGCCACCGGGGTGGACAATGATCAACACCCCGATGAAACCGAAGATCACCGCGATCCACTGACCACGTGTCACATGCTCGCCCAGCAGCGGTACCGACAATGCCGTGACCAGCACGGGGGCGAGGAAGTTGACCGCCGTCGCCTCCGCCAATGGGATGAACATCAGCGAGGTGGTAAAAAACAAACTGGTGCCTAACAGGCATAAAGCCCGGGCAACCTGCCACAACGGGCGCTTGGTACGCAGCACCCGCAACCCCGAACGTGGCAGGAAAATACCCGCCATCAACAAGGTGTGCACCACGTAACGGGCCCATACCACCATGATGATGGGATAGAAACCCGAGAGATATTTGGACAACGCATCGTGACTGGAGAACAAAAACGTTGCGACCAGAATAAGCACGATGCCCTTGAAAGCCTGATTGACGCCGGAGAGCGGAGTGCTGATGGTCATGAAGGAAACCTGCGTTGCTTGATATTGAGGCCGGACGCACAGTGCAGTTATTGGGCCAGCGAGGGTTCCGATAAGTTCTGGATCCCAAGTGTAATGAAAAATCCACAGCCGGACAGGATCGGCTCGCCGATGAACCAAAATCCCCGGCGGTTGCCTGACTGCTCAAGCGCGACGCGCGCCTTGAACGCCTGAGGGCTAGACTCATCGCCACGGCAGTCATTTCTTCGCAGGGCCATTCAGAGGATTTCCCACATGTTATGGAAAAAAGGTCGCCGCAGTGACAACGTGGTGGATGCCCGGGGTGACGGTGGGGGCGGCGGCGGGATGCGTTTCGGCGGTGGCAAGGGGCTGAGCCTGACGGCCATCATCCTCATCGTCGGCATCGGCTGGATCACCGGCCAGGACCCGATGCAGATTCTCGGACAACTCACCGGGCAGATGGAACAAGGTTCCGCGCCCACCTCTTCGCAATCCCGCCAGGCGCCACCGGCCAACGATGAGCAGGCGGAATTCGTGCGCTCGATTTTGGGTGATACCGAGGACACATGGGGCCAGGTCTTCCAGCAGGCCGGGCGCCAATACCAGCAACCGAAGCTGGTGTTGTTCAGCGGTCGGGTCAATTCGGCATGCGGCCTGGCATCCTCGGCCACCGGACCGTTCTATTGCCCGGCAGACCGACAGGTCTACCTGGACATGAGTTTCTTCCATGAAATGTCCCAGCGTTTCTCCGCCGCCGGGGACTTCGCCCAAGCCTACGTCATCGCCCACGAGGTCGGCCACCACGTGCAGACCCTGCTCGGCGTGTCGGCGAAAATCCAGGAGGCGCGCCAGCAAGGCCGGCAAATGGAAGGCGACGGCGGTTTGCTGGTGCGCCAGGAATTGCAGGCCGATTGCCTGGCCGGCGTCTGGGCCAATCACGCGCAGAAACGCCTCAACTGGCTTGAGCCAGGGGACATCGAGGAAGCCTTGACCGCCGCCAATGCCATCGGCGACGACCGCCTCCAGCAGCAAGGCCAGGGCCGCGTTGTGCCGGACTCCTTCACCCACGGCACTTCGGCCCAGCGGGTGCGCTGGTTCAAGACCGGTTTCGCCCAGGGCCAGGTCAGCCAGTGCGACACCTTCGCAGCGAAAAACCTGTAGATGAAGTGGGCGGCGTTGATCGGGCTGGTGCTCTGTTGCGCCGTTGCCCAGGCCGAGGAACACGGCGTCCAGGCGGTCGCCCAGGGGCGCCTGCTGCTCAAGGGCGGGATCATGGCCGTTGCCGTGAGCCCGCCGCCGGCTTCGATCGAGCGGGTGTTGATCATCCTTCACGGTCGGCTGCGCAATGCCGACACTTACCTTCACAGCGGTGAAAAGGCCGCCGCGCAGGCCGGTCAATCGACCACGACGTTGATCATCGCCCCGCAGTTTCTCAACGAACTGGATGCGGCACGTCATCAGTTGCCCGCCGACCTCCTGCGCTGGCAAGGCAACGACTGGATGGCGGGCGGCTTGTCCATCGGACCGAATCCGGTCAGTTCATTTCAAGTGCTGGACGACATCGTGGCGCGGGTCAGCGACCGACAGCAGTTTCCAGAAGTGAAGGAAATCGTCATCGCCGGCCATTCCGGTGGCGCCCAGGTGGTGCAGCGCTACGCCCTGCTCGCCCACGGCACGTATCGCATCGCACCTCGGTTCGTCATCGCCAATCCATCGTCGTATGCCTATCTTGACGCGCAACGGCCCATGGCGTTCGACCCGGCCAGTTGCCCGGCTTTCAATCGCTGGAAATATGGCTTGGAGTACCTGCCCGCCTATGCGTCCGGACAAACCGCCACGCAGCTCGAAGATCAATACATCAAGCGCGACATCACTTATTTGCTGGGACAACAGGACATCGACCCGGAGCATCCGGCGCTGGACAAAGGCTGCGAGGCTCAGACCCAAGGGGCGTATCGCTTACTGCGCGGGCATTTCTTTTTCGACTACCTGACGCGGCGCCATCCGCAAGGACTCAACCAGCGGCTGATCGAAGTGCCAGGGATTGGGCATGATGGGGATGGGATGTTCAACTCGCCGGAGGGGCTACAAGTATTGTTTGGGCAGTAAGTCTTGTGGCGGCGTATCGGGCCTCATCGCGAGCGAGCTCGCTCCCACAGTGGGCCTGGTGCAGACACAAATCTTGCGCTCGACGGAAATCTCCTTGTGGGAGCGAGCTTGCTCGCGATGACGATCAATCAGCCAACCGACCTCTCAAGCCGACAACATCCGCCGCAACTCCTCGCAATCCCGCGCATGCCAGTCCGTCAATTCAGGCCAGGGATTGTCCGGCAGGTTCACCAACACCGTCCGCGCCCCCGCTGCACGGCCGCAGTCCAGGTCAAAGCGGTAATCCCCCACCATCACCATCGAGCCGGGCGCCACTTCCCACGCCTCGGCCAGTTTCAATAGGCCACCGGGGTGCGGTTTGGGCGGTGCCTCGTCGCGGCCCAGCACGTCTTGCACCGCAAAACAGTCAGCCAGGCCGATGGCTTCGAGGGTGATATGGGCCAGCTCGCGGGCATTGCGGGTCAGGATGCCCAGGCGGTACCCACGCCCGGCCAGCTCACGCACCAATTCGACCGCCCCCGGCGCGGGCTTGGAGCCCAGCGCCAGGTCCCGTTCGTGCTCCAGCAACCAGGCGTGCTTGGCGGCGGCTTCTTCCGCGGGCAATGCCGCCAGGTGCGTAAGGATGTCGTCTTCGGCCGGAATCGCCAGGGCGACGCGGATCGCGGCGAAATCATGCACGGCAATGGTCAGCGTGCCATCCATGTCGAACACCCAATGGCGCACATCGGACAGGCTCATGCCCAGTCCTTGCGATGGCGGATCAGGCCTTCCTGGGTCACCGATGCCACCAACTGCCCGGCGCGGTTGAACACGCTGCCTCGGGAGAATCCACGGGAATTTCCGGCCCACGGGCTGTCCATGGCATAGAGCAACCAGTCATCGGCGCGCAGGTCGGCATGGAACCACAACGCGTGGTCAAGACTGGCGACCTGCATATCCTTGTGCCACACCGACTTGCCGTGGGGCAGCAGCGAGGTGGTCAACAGGCCGAAATCCGACGCGTAGGCCAGCAGGTATTTGTGCAGGGCCGGGATGTCCGCCAAGGCGCCATCGGCACGGAACCACACGTATTTGACCGGATCGGCCGGTTGCGGGTTGTAAGGGTCTTTTTCGGTGACCGGACGCACCTCGATCGGCTTGGGGCAAAGCAGTTTTTCGCGCATGTGCTCGGGCAGCAGATGGGCGCGCTGCTGGGTCAGCTCCAGCTCGGACGGCAGGTTCTCCGGCCCGACGACTTGCGGCATGGTGCTCTGGTGCTCGAAACCCTGCTCGTCATATTGGAACGATGCGCTGCAGGTGAAGATCGGATTGCCCTTTTGAATCGCCGTGACCCGCCGGGTACTGAAACTGCCGCCGTCCCGTACGCGATCAACCTGATAGACCACCGGCAGGGCCGCATCGCCCGGACGCAGAAAATAACCATGCATCGAATGCACGTGGCGCGCCTCTTCCACGGTCTGGCTGGCCGCCGACAACGACTGGCCCAATACCTGGCCGCCGAACAACTGGCGAAACCCCAGGTCCTGGCTACGACCGCGAAACAGGTTCTCTTCGATCGGTTCCAGGGTCAGCAGGTCGACCAGATCTTCCAACACGTGGCTCATTCAGACTTTCCTCACACAGCGCAAAAACCGCGCAGTCTACGCTGCGGCGGCGGATCGATAGTGGCCCGGGCCATTTTGGTGGGCATTGTAACGTCCGTGTCGGCTAACCGTGCAGAGTCTGCAACCACTGCTCCCGGTCAATGCGATAGAGCACATGGTGACGCAATGGATGACCGACCGCGAGCTTTGGATGTTCGAAGTCATCGGCCGGGTCGTGGTGCATGCCGATGGCCTGCATGACCTTCTGCGACGGCAGGTTGTCGGTGGCGGTGAACGCCACCACCTCGTCCAGCCCCAGGCGGTCGAAGGCGCAACGCAACGCCGTCCACGCCGCTTCGCTGGCATAGCCGAACCCCCAATGCTCGCGGGCCAGGCGCCAGCCGATTTCCACCGCCGGGGTAAAATGCGCGTCGAATCCGACCACGCCCAGCCCGGTAAAGCCAATGAAAGCGCCAGTATCCTTGCGCTCCAACGCCCACAAACCAAAACCATGCTCTGCAAAATGCCCGCGCACGCGGCCGATCAACGCAGCGCTTTCCAGGCGACTCAAGGGTGCCGGAAAATAACGCATCACTTGCGCATCGGCAGACATGGCCGCGAACGTGGGCAAATCATCGTCGCGCCATTGCCGCAGTATCAACCGTGCGCTTTCCAGTTCCAGTATCGGCTCCATCTTCACTCCCTTTCCATGCCCCAGAGTCTACATCGCTGGTAGGATCCGTGGCTCAACCACCACTGAAAACACCATGCCGCTACCGTTGATCTACCACGAAGACTACAGCCCCGAGTTCCCAGCGGAACACCGCTTCCCCATGGACAAGTTCCGCCTGCTGCGCGATCACCTGGTGGAGAGCGGCCTGGCCCGGGACACAGACCTGCTGCGTCCCGCCCTGTGCCCGCCGGAGATTCTCGCCCTGGCCCATGACCGCGCTTATATCGAACGCTACATGGGCGGCGAGTTGTCCCGCGAAGACCAACGGCGACTTGGCCTGCCCTGGAGCGAAGCCCTGGCGCGGCGAACGGTGCGCGCCGTGGGTGGCTCGCTCCTGGCCGCCGAAAAGGCGCTTGAACACGGACTGGCCTGTCATCTGGCCGGCGGCACCCATCACGCCCACTACGACCACCCGGCCGGCTTTTGCATTTTCAATGACCTGGCGGTGATCAGCCGCTACTTCCTGGCCAGCGGCCGGGTTTCGCGAGTGTTGATTTTCGACTGCGACGTGCACCAGGGTGACGGTACGGCTCGAATACTCCATGACACTCCAGACGCCGTGACAGTTTCCCTGCACTGTGAAAAGAATTTTCCCGCACGCAAGGCGCAGAGTGACTGGGACATTCCACTGCCGATGGGCATGGAAGACGCTGCGTACCTTAAAGTCGTGGACGATGCGCTCAATTATCTGCTGCCCCTCTACCAGCCGGACCTGGTGCTGTACGACGCCGGCGTCGACGTACACAAGGATGACGCCCTCGGTTACCTGAAACTTACCGACGAAGGCCTCGCCGCCCGGGACGAAAGCGTCATGCGCCATTGCCTGGGGCGGGACATTCCGGTAGTGGGCGTCATCGGCGGGGGCTACAGCAAGGACCGCAAGGCCCTGGCCCGGCGCCACGGGATCCTGCACCACAGCGCACAAAAGGTCTGGGCGTCATCAGGCTGTCATTGAAATCTGGGCGCTTTACCCACAATGCCTGTGGAGCGGCCTGTGGATAACCTGAGCGAAACGGCTTACAGCCTATGGCGCGTATAGCTTGCGTAGATGTGGTTGTTTTTTGATCACGTACTCAGAAGGCATCACATTCAAATGTGGGAGCCAGCCTGCTCCCGATAGGGACATGTCAGTCGACATGGATGTTACTGATCCGCCGCTTCGCGAGCAGGCTCGCTCCCACAGGAGTTTGTACTGATAGAATGCCGCGCTATTCCTCGTTTCCGCAGTTCACACCATGACCTCGACCACCCAGCCCTCCTCCCCACACATCGCCATCATCGGCGGCGGCCCCGCCGGCTTGATGGCAGCCGAGGTGTTGAGCCAGGCCGGTGTCCAGGTCGACCTGTACGACAGCATGCCTTCGGTGGGCAGGAAATTTCTATTGGCGGGCGTGGGCGGCATGAACATCACCCACTCCGAAGCGTTCCCGGCGTTCCTGTCCCGCTACGGCGAACGCTCGCCAAATATCGCCCCGCTGCTGCGGGCATTCGGCGCGGATGAGTTGTGCCAATGGATACAGGGCCTGGGCATCGACACGTTTGTGGGCAGCTCGGGGCGCGTCTTTCCGACCGACATGAAAGCCGCCCCACTGCTGCGCGCCTGGCTCAAGCGCCTGCGGGACGCCGGGGTGGTGATCCACACCCGCCACCGCTGGCATGGCTGGAGCCCCGACGGCGGCTTGCGCATCGCCAGCCCGGACGGTGAAAAAACCTTGTTCCCCGACGCAACGCTGTTGGCGCTGGGCGGCGGCAGTTGGTCGCGCCTGGGTTCCGATGGCGCCTGGATGCTGTCGCTGGAACAGCGCGGCGTGGCGTTGGCACCCTTGCAACCGAGCAATTGCGGATTCGACGTGGCCGCCTGGAGCGACTTCATGATCGGCAAGTTCGCCGGTGCCCCGCTCAAGAACATCGCCATCGGCCTCAACGACGATGTGCCACGCCTGGGCGAATGCGTAATCACCGCCACCGGCCTCGAAGGCAGCTTGATCTATGCCCTGTCGGCAGCGATTCGCGAGGCCATCAACCAGCACGGCAGCGCGACCATTCATCTGGACCTGTTGCCAGGCCGGCCTGTGGATAAAATCCTCCAGGCCTTGAACAAACCACGCGGGTCACGCTCGATGGCCAAGCACTTGCACAGTCAATTGGGGCTCGACGGGGTCAAGGCAGCGCTGTTGCGCGAGCTGACGTCCGCCGATTGCTTCGCCGACATGGCGCGGCTGGCGAAAGCGGTCAAGGCCTTGCCGGTCACGCTGGTGAAAACCCGTCCACTGGACGAAGCCATCAGCAGCGCCGGCGGCGTGACCTTCGAAGCGATGGACGAACGGCTGATGCTCAAGCAATTACCCGGCGTTTTCTGCGCGGGGGAAATGCTCGACTGGGAAGCGCCGACCGGCGGCTACCTGCTCACGGCGTGCTTTGCCAGTGGCCGGGCGGCGGGGTCGGGGATGCTGGAGTGGTTACAGCGCCTGGATTGAAAACCTGGGCGCGGCCATCGCGAGCAAGCTCGCTCCCACAGAAGATCTGTGGTGCATACAGGATCTGTGAACACCTGAGCACCACTGTGGGAGCGAGCTTGCTCGCGATAGCGGTATATCAGGCGCAGCAATATCAAGGCTTACGCTTACGCGGCCCAGTGTTGAAGACCGGCACTTTGCGCACAGGCTTGACCGAAGGTTCCACAGGCGCAGCGTCGCCACTGTCCACCCACTTGCCCAGATTGCGTTTGCCGCCGCCACCGGAGGTCTTTGGTTTCTTCGGCTTCTTCGGTTTTTTGATGACCTGGCCGCTGGAATCGGTCTCCGGCACGCGGTGTTCAGGCTCGAAATCCTGTTCCATCTGGCGCGGCAATGTCTGACGGGTCAGGGTCTCGATGGCCGACAGCAGGTTCACTTCATCGGCGCAGACCAGGGAAATCGCCTGGCCCGTAGCACCTGCCCGGCCCGTACGGCCGATGCGGTGGATGTAGTCCTCGGCCACGATTGGCAGGTCAAAGTTCACCACCAACGGCAAGTCCTCAATGTCCAAGCCACGGGCGGCGACGTCGGTGGCTACCAGTATCTGCACTTCGCTGGCCTTGAAGCGATCCAGCGCGCGCTGGCGGGTCGCCTGGGGTTTGTCACCGTGGATGCCGTCGGCATTCACACCGAGGCCCTGGAGTTTTTCCACCAGCGCATCGACGCCGTTGCGGGTCTTGGCGAACACCAGCACCTGCTTCCACTTGTGCTTGCGCATCAGGTGAATGAACAGTTCCGGCTTGCGCTTCTTGTCCACCGTCACCACCCATTGCTTGACGGTATTGGCAGCCACGTTGCGCGGGCTCACTTCGATGCTCAGCGGGTCGTTGAGCATCTGCCCGGCCAACAGGCGGATCGCATCGGAGAAGGTCGCCGAGAACAGCAGCGTCTGGCGCTTCTTCGGCAATGCCTTGTAGATGTTCGCCAGCTCTTCGGAGAAACCCAGGTCGAGCATGCGGTCGGCTTCGTCCAGCACCAGCGTTTGCAATTGGTTGAACTTCAGCGCGTTCTGGCGGAACAGATCGAGCAAGCGGCCCGGCGTGGCCACCAGCAAGTCGACACCTTTGCGCAACTTCATCATCTGCGGGTTGATGCTGACACCGCCATATACGGCGTAGGTGCTCAAAGGCAAGTGCTGCGCATATTGGCGCACGCTTTCGTGGACCTGCTCGGCCAGCTCGCGGGTCGGCACCAAAATCAGCGCACGCACCGAGTTGGCGGCGACTTTCGGCCCTTCGGTGGTCAGCAACTGCAACAGCGGCACGGCGAAACCGGCGGTCTTGCCGGTGCCGGTCTGGGCCGCGGCCATCAGGTCGCGCCCGGCGAGCACGGCCGGCATGGCTTGGGCCTGGACCGGGGTCGGAGTCTGGTAGCCGAGCGTCTCGAGGGCGCGCAGCAGGGGTTCGATCAGGCCAAGGGTGGCGAAAGTCATGGAGGTACCGTAGGAAAAATCAGCGCAGGGTGTGCAATGCGCGGCAGTTTACCCTAAATCAGGATTCGGCCGGTGCGGGCTTGGGCTTGCGCCACTGGGGCAAACCGATCAGCACCACGGCGCTGATGATCACCAGCATCGCCAAGGCTTCCTCGATACCAATGGTCTCACCGGCGAAGACGATCCCCAGCAACACCGCCACCGCCGGGTTGACGTAGGCATAGCTGGTGGCCGCGGCCGGGCGCACATGCTTGAGCAGATACATGTAGGCGTTGAAGGCAATGATCGAACCGAAACCGATCAGGTAGACCAGCGCGAACCAGCCTTCCAGCGGCGGCATGTGGTCCAGACGTTCGCCGCTGGCAAAGCTGCCGATCAATAGCACCACGCCGGCCACCAGCATCTCCACGGCGCTGGCCATCGCTCCCGCCGGCAACGGCAGATGTTTGCTCAGTACCGAACCGAAGGCCCAGGAAGCCGCCGCGAACACCAGCAAGGCCGCCCCCAACGGGCTCGATTGCAGGTTGGAGCCCAGGTTGAGCATGGCGATGCCGATCAATCCCAACACAATACCGGCCCATTCGAGACGGGTATTACGCGCGCCCCAGAAATATCCACAGAGCAAGGTAAACAAAGGCACCGTCGCCACGGCCAACGCCGCCACCCCCGACGCCACGCCCATGTGCTCGGCGATGCTCACCGCACCATTGCCGAACGTCAGCAACAGCACGCCGATGAGCGCCCCGGCCTTCCATTGCGCCCAGGTCGGTGCCGGCGCCCCGCGCCAACGCAGGAAGCCGTACATCAGCGATCCGGCGATCACGAAGCGAATCCCCGCCAGCAGCAACGGCGGCCAATGCTCGACGCCAATGCGAATCACCAGGTAGGTCGAACCCCAGATGACGTACAAGGCAAAAAAAGCAGCGATCAGAGGCAAGGGGAAACGGCGTGGGCCAGGCATGTTCAGCTCGAAGTCAGGACGATGAAACCTGTCATTCTAAAAAGGCGATCGACAGAAATTAAGTTACAAAATCTGTTTATCCGAGCCATACACTTTTCAAGACACGACAGATCTCAGATCAACACGACCCATCCTGTGGGAAGGTTTCGCGGTGTACTCAGAACCCGCGATGGCGTTTGAGGTGTTCGTTGATCTTCGCCGCCGGCACTTTTTGCAAGATGCACAGCAAGTCATGGGACAACGCCCGCAGCCCATGCTTTTCTCGCAGTTCCGAGGCCAGGTGCGCGGTGAGGTTGGCGGCCATTTCGGCGTCGGCCATGGCGCGGTGAGCCTGGCCGGTGTGGGGCAAGCCGGCGAAAGTGTTGAGGGTGCCAAGCTTGTGGTTCGGCGCCGCTGGCATCAAGCGCCGGGCCAGTAACAGCGAGCAGGCAAAGTTCTGCAAGCGGGTACGCTTGATGCGTCCCAATTCGAAATCCCAGAACTTCTGGTCGAACGCGGCGTTGTGGGCCAGCAGCGGCGTGATGCCGACGAATTCGTTGACCTCGTTCATCACTTTTTCCGCCGGGGGTGCGCTGCGCAACATGGCGTTGCTGATGCCGGTGAGCTGTTCAATGAAGGCCGGGACGCGAACGCCCGCGTTCATCAGGCTCTGATAACGGTCGACGATCCGGCCCCGTTCAAGGATCACCACGGCGATTTCGGTGGCCCGGCAGCTGCTGCTCGGGGTGATGCCGGTGGTTTCAAAGTCGATGACTGCGATGCGTTCCAAACCTGTGGGGCTCCTTGAAGATCAGTTCTTGAGCAGCAGCGCGCCTTCAATGGGCACGTAGCGGCTGGCGGCGCGGATCAGCGAGTTGGCGGTCAGCCCCGGTACACCGTAGGCCACCGCCTGCACGCCATGCTTGCTGATGATGCGTTCGAGCAGCATGTCGAAATCGCCGTCGCCGGAGGCCAGCACCACCTCATCGACGTGATCGGCGGCGTCCATGATGTCCAGCGTGATGCCCACGTCCCAGTCGCCCTTGGCCGAGCCGTCGCTGCGCTGGATATAGGGCTTGAGCTTCACGGTGAAACCGAGGTTGCGCAGGATCTGCTGGAACTGTTGTTGCTTGCTGTCGCCGCGATCGATCGCGTAGGCATAGGCCTCAACGATCTGACCCTGTTTGCTGACATCAGCCCACAACGCCGCATAGTTGAAATGGCAGCCGTAGGCTTGGCGCACGGTGTAATAGAGGTTCTGGACATCGGCGAACACTGCGATTTTTTTCACCGCGTTTCCTCATGAGTGCACACGCGCGCAGGCCACCAGGCCCGAAAAGTCGCCCAGTATGCCAGCCTCAAGGAATGTTCCGCGAATAATCGGCCCGAGGCGGCTGGGCGCCTCGGACGAATGGCAGGTCAGACGAAGGAGTCGTCGTCGCCGAAGAAGGACGAATCGTCGCTGTAATCCGCGTCGCTGAAACCGCCCGGGTCGTTGTCGTAGGTACTGTTGTCGGCCGTGCGCGAGTCATCGCCCCAACCGTTGCCACTGTTATCAACCGTGTCGTTGACGGGTTGGGCCGGTTCTTCCTTGAGAATCTCGACGATTTCCTGAGGCTGATTGCTATGGAAGAGGCTGCTGATGCCTTGGGCCAGCATCACGCCACCGGCCACGCCCGCTGCGGTTTTCAGCGCACCGCCCAGGAAGCTGCCCGCCGCTGGGGCTTGCTGCGGCGGCGCGCCATAGTTGCCGGGCGCTGCGCCGAAGCCTTGCTGTGTCGGCGTATTAAAAGATGGCCGTGCCGGTTCGCGCCAGCCGCCACCGCTGGGTGTCGGCGCGCTTGCGGGGCGTGAATCTCGGTTGCTGCCGCCGAAGATGCTTGAAAGAAAGCCACCGCCACCGCTTGGCGCCGATGCCTGGTTGCGCGCCTGCTGCAACTCGGCTTGCAATTGCTCGACCTGCTGGGCGAGTTGCTTGTTCTGCTCGTCCAGTCGCTTGATCGCCGCCTCTTGCACCAGGATCGCCTGGGCCATGAAATAGCCCGCCGCAGGCTGCTTGGCCAAATGCTCCTTGATCCGCGCCTCAGCCTGGGCGTCGCGCGGGGCTGAATCCTT
Source organism: Pseudomonas sp. R4-84 (assembly GCF_054130985.1). Classification (NCBI taxonomy): domain Bacteria; kingdom Pseudomonadati; phylum Pseudomonadota; class Gammaproteobacteria; order Pseudomonadales; family Pseudomonadaceae; genus Pseudomonas; species Pseudomonas sp. R4-84. The sequence continues at coordinate 772,524 of NZ_CP096390.1, read as the reverse complement.
TTCGGCCTGTTGCAACCGTGAAAACAGTCCATCGATCAGGGTTTGTTCTTCGCTGTTCATGGCGACCTCATCAGATTGCCGAATAAAAAACCAGGCCGGTCCGCAAAAGACCGGCGCCCGTCTGTAATGGGGCCCGCCAAGACGCTTTCAATGGTCTTTACCTGATGTTTACGTTTGTTTATGCGGGCAGCTGATGGGTAAAGTGTCGGACCGCTTTTCTGAACTGCGATACCGACCCATGAATCCGTTAGAAGTACTGCGTGACTCCTTGTATTTTTTCAAGCGCCATCTGGGCCGGATCGCCCAGTTGTGCCTGCCGCTGGTGATACTTGAAGCCGTGCTGCAACAAGGGGTGGACAGCGCCGTCGGGGCCGAGGGCTTTTCCGGTTACAGCGTGATCGTCGGGCTGTTGGTATACCCGCTGTACACCGCGGCGTTGATTCTGTTTCTTGACGCCCGCAGTCGTGGCGAAGCCCCCCGCCCTCGCGACCTGCTCGCGGCCTCGCTCCTGCAATGGCCACGCTTTGCCTTGCTGACCGCCCTCAATACGCTGCTGATCCTGATTGGCATCTCGTTGTATTTCCTGCCAGGGCTTTGGCTGATGGTTGTCCTCGCCTTCGGTGAGTATCTAGTGGTACTCAAAGGCTTGGCACCACTGGCCGCGATGAAGGAAAGCCTGCGCATGAGCCGCGGTCATTTCTGGCGGATCCTGCTGTGTATCCTGGCGGTGATGATCCCGCTGTGGCTGCTCAAGGGCGCCAGCGTCTCGGTGTATCCGCCGCCGCAAAACCCCTTGGTCAGTTTGCTGATCGACAGCATCCACAGCTTCCTGCAATTGTTCACTACGGTGGTGCTGTTCCGAATGTTCATGTTGATTGCAGAAAAACCTGAGCCATGACCCGCCTGCTGCGATACGCCCTGCTGGGCCTGCTGTTGATTGTCGGAATCGGCGCCTTTTCGGTTTATGGCCTGACCTGGCGTCCACAGGCCCGGGAAACGCTGCCCGTCAGCTGCGCCGCCAACGCCGCGCCGCTGATGCCCGGCCAGGCCTTGAAAGTCATGACCTGGAACGTCCAGTTCCTGGCCGGCAAGCGCTATGTGTTCTGGCACGACCTGGCCCAGGGCAACGATGAAAGCCCGACTCCCGAAGACATGGCCTTCAGTCTGGACGAAGTGGCTCGGGTCATTCGCGACGAGCAACCAGACGTGGTGTTGCTCCAGGAACTGGACAACGGCGCCAAGGCCAGCGAGTACCAGGACCAGCTCAAGCTGTTGCAGGAACGCCTGGCCGACCTCTACCCGTGCGGCACCAGCGCCTTCGATTGGAAAGCCGACTTCATTCCCGATCCGCGCATCTTCGGCAGCGTCGGCCGACAGCTGGCGACGCTGAGCCGCTACCGCATCGACCATGCCGAGCGGGTGCAATTGCCGGTGGCCGATGGGAACTTCATCAGCCGTCAGTTCCAGCCGAAAAACGCCTTGCTCGTGAGTTACCTGGCCCTTAACGGCGGCGGTCAACTGGCGGTGCTCAATACGCACCTGGAGCGAGCCACGCAGCCGCACGACACGGCGCGCAGGCAGGTCGAAGCGATTTCCAAGTCCCTCGACAAGCTCGAGTCCGCTGGCACGCCCTGGCTGATCGGGGGCGATTTCAACCTGTTGCCCCTGGGCCAATACCGGCGCCTTTCGATCGAACAGCGCTCGCCCTACTCCGCGGACAGCGAGCTACATTTGCTGTGGGACAAATACCCGATGATCCCCACCAACAACGAGGCCAGCGGTATCGACCGCACGCACTGGCTGACCCACTACCCCAACGACCCCGGCCTCAACGGCCCCGACCGCACCGTTGACTACCTGTTCTACAGCCCACGCCTCAAGCGGGTCGAAGCCCAGGTCCGACAGGACGACACGTTGCGCATTTCCGATCATTTGCCGGTGATTGCGCGTTTTTTGTTGCCGGCGATGCCTTAGTCAGACTCGCCTTGCCCACTGTGGGAGCGAGCTTGCTCGCGATCGCGGTGTGTCTGCCAATACTGATGCAGCTGATTCGCCGCCATCGCGAGCAAGCTCGCTCCCACAGTGGGCCTGCGGTGGGACAGGTCACTTGCGCGGCTTGACCCGCGCCGTCGCTTCAGCCACCAACGGGTCGTCCGGCCAGTAATGCTTGGGATAGCGCCCCTTGAGGTCCTTCTTCACCTCGGCGTAGGTGCTGCGCCAGAAGTTCGCCAGGTCCTGGGTCACCTGCACGGGCCGACGAGCCGGCGACAGCAGGTGCAACTTGACCACCTGCCGCCCCCCAGCAATGCGCGGGGTGTCGGACAGGCCAAAGAGTTCCTGCAAGCGCACCGCGAGGATCGGCGGGTGTTCGCTGTAGTCCAGGCGGATCGACGAGCCCGAGGGCACGCTCAAGTGGTGCGGCGCCAGTTCATCCAAGCGTTGCGGCAGTGGCCAGGGCAGCAGGTTATGGACGATGCTCGACAGATCAAGGTTGGCGAAATGACTGAGTCGCGACACCCGTCCCAGGTACGGCATCAACCAGTCTTCGAGGCTGCCCAGCAACGCTGCGTCGCTGACATCCGGCCACTCGCTCTCGCCCCTGGCCTCCAGGTCGAGCCGGCGCAACAGCGCCACCCGAGCCTGCCATTGGCGCAGTTCTGGCGTCCACGGCAGCAGCTCCAGGCCCTTGCGCCGCACCAGGTTGACCAGCGCCTGGCTTCGGGCGGCTTCATCCAGCCCGGTCAATGGCTCGCGACTGAGCACCAGCTCGCCGACCTTGCGCTGGCGCTCGGCGCGCAGTACGCCTTCGCGCTCATCCCAGTCCAGCTGGTCGACCGTATGCACCTGCTCGGCCAGCACCGAGTCGAACAGCGTCGGGTCGAAATCCGTCGCCAGATAAATCCGCTCTTCGCGCTGGCCTTGGCGGCTGCCCAAATCGGCAATGACCAGCCAGGGTTGCTTCATCAGGCTGTCGGCCTCGGCAAACAGCGCCGCACGACCGTTGGCCAGGCGATACTCCGCGCCGCCGGGCCGGCGCTGTTGGGCGACGCGATCCGGGTAAGCCAGCGCCAGCAGCGCGCCGAGCCAACGTGGATGATCGGGATCGGCCACGGCTTCCCCAGCCTTGCCCCGCAAGTAACCGCGATATTGCCGGGCCAATTGCCGCGCCCGCTGCACACCACCCTGGGCGCCGCGTGCCGCCCGTTCCTCGCCGGAGAGCAAGGCCAGGCGACTATGCAGGTCCGCGCCAGCGCCGCGAAGAATGTCGCGCTCGCCCAACAACGCGGCGACGTTGCAGGCCATGTCCGCCAGCCCCAGCCCCTGGCCGCGCAACAGCAAGTGGGCGATTCGCGGATGAGCCGGCAGTTCGGCCATGGCCTGGCCGTGGCGGGTCAGTTGGCCGCCATCGAGTGCGCCGAGACGTTGTAGCAGGTCTTGGCCCTGGGCATACGCGGCAGTCGGCGGGACGTCGAGCCACACCAATTGCTGCGGCGTCACGCCCCAGCGCCCCAATTGCAGGGCCAGCCCGGCCAGGTCCGCCGAAAGAATTTCGGCGCTGCCATAAGCGGCCAACTGTTCGTGCTGGTCTTCGGACCACAGCCGATAGCACACCCCCGGCTCCAGGCGTCCGGCACGGCCGGCCCGCTGGGTCGCGCTGGCGCGGGAGATGCGCTGGGTGTCCAGGCGGGTCATGCCGCTGCCCGGATCGAAACGCGGGACGCGGGCGAGCCCGGCATCCACCACCACCCGCACGCCATTGATGGTCAGGCTGGTCTCGGCGATGTTGGTCGCCAGCACGACTTTGCGCAGCCCGGGCGGTGCCGGATCGATGGCGGCGCGCTGGGCCGTCAGGTCCAGTTCACCGTGCAACGGGCACAGCAACACGTTGCCGCCGTCGCCAAGGGCGTCGGTCAATTGTTGATGAACCCGGCGGATTTCGGCTTGCCCGGGCAAGAACACCAGCACGCTGCCGGTTTCGTCGTACAGCGCTTCGAGCACGGTCTGCACCAGTCGCGGCTCGATGAATTCCCCAGGTTGGAACGGCCGGCCCCAACGCACCGTCACCGGGAACATCCGTCCTTCGCTGCGCAGGATCGGCGCGTCGTCCAGCAATCCCGCCAGGCGCTCGCCTTCCAGGGTCGCGGACATCAGCAGAATTTTCAGTGGCTGGTCTTCGCGAAACAGCTCCCGGCCATTGAGGCTCAAGGCAAGGGCGAGGTCGGCGTCGAGACTGCGCTCGTGGAATTCGTCGAAGATCAGCAGCCCCACGCCTTCCAGCGCCGGATCGTCCTGCAGGCGGCGGGTGAGAATGCCTTCGGTGACCACTTCAATGCGCGTGTTGGGGCCCACCTTGCTGTCGAGGCGAATCCGGTAGCCCACGGTTTCACCGACCTTTTCCCCTAGCTCACTGGCCAGGCGCTCGGCCGCCGCCCGTGCCGCCAGGCGCCGGGGTTCGAGCATGAGGATGGTCTGCCCGGCCAGCCAAGGCTCGTTCAGCAGGGCCAAGGGAACACGGGTGGTTTTACCGGCGCCGGGGGGCGCTTCGAGCACCGCTTCGTGGCGCGAGGCCAGGGCTTGGCGCAGCGCGGGTAAAACTTCATCAATCGGCAAAGAAATCATGCTGGCTCCAAAACAGAGGGTTGAGTATAACGGCGAACTGTTTGGCGTGGTCTGGACTCCAACCAGCAACGCCCATACCTGCTCAGGAGATTGCTATGCGTATTCCCTTTCGCGTGATCGGCGGCGTCCTGGTCGCCACCCTGCTGACCCAGATCAGCGCGTGCGGCTCGATCTTCTACCCGGACCGTCGCGGCCAGATCGAAGGCAAGATCGACCCGGCCATCGCCGCGCTCGATGCCGTTGGCCTGCTGTTCTACATCATCCCCGGCCTGATCGCCTTCGCCGTGGACTTCGCCACCGGCGCGATCTATTTCGAGCCGGGCCGCAGCGTCCAGATCGAGCCAGAAAAACTCAAGCCGGCCATCAACCCCGACGGCACGGTCAATAACCACAAGCTGCAAGCGATCCTGGAAAGCGAGCTGGGCCGCAGTTTCCCGCTGGATGACCCACGTCTTATCCAGCACAAGGGCAACGTCCAGCAACTGGCCGCGTTCGGCCTCAAACCCGCCGCATAAGAGGCGCAGCCCAAGGAAGACCGCGCCATGACCACCCGCACCGAACACGCTCGCCTGCTGCGCATGGCCACCCGGGCATCGGTGGCCGTGGCGCTCGTGCTGATCGTCGCCAAGGCGCTGGGCTGGTGGCTCAGCGGCTCGGTCAGCATGCTCGCCGGCCTGACCGACTCGGCGTTGGACGGCGTCACCTCGCTGCTCAATCTGCTGGCGGTGCATTACGCGCTGCGCCCCGCCGATGAAGATCACCGCTACGGGCATGGCAAGGCCGAATCCTTGGCCGGCATGGCCCAGGCGCTGTTTATCGGCGGCAGCGCGGTATTGATCGCGTTGCAGGCTTTCGAGCGGCTGAAGGACCCGGTGCCCGTGGACGCGCCCTGGCTCAGCGTCGGCGTGATCGTGTTTTCCCTGTTGCTGACCTTGGCCCTGCTGGCGCTGCAGCATCGGGTCATCCGCGCCACCGGCTCCAATGCCGTGCGCGCCGACTCGCTGCATTACCGTTCGGATTTGTTGCTCAATGGCAGCATCCTGGTGGCGCTGGTCCTGGCCGGGTTCGGTTGGTATCAGCTCGACGCCTGGTTCGGCCTGGGGATCGCGGTATACATCCTGTGGAGCGCGATCCAGATCGCCCGGGAAAGCTTCGCGGTGCTGATGGATGAGGAGTTGCCGCCCGACGTCAGCCAACGCATGCTCGAGCTGGCCTGCGCGGTGCCCGGCGTGATCGGCGCCCATGACCTGCGCACGCGGGTCTCCGGCAACCATTGGTTCGTGCAACTGCACCTGGAACTGCCGGGGGAACTGACCCTGTCAGTGGCCCACGGCATCAGCGACCAGGCCGCCGATGCGATCCAGCGTGCTTATCCGAAGGCCGAAGTGCTGGTGCATGCCGATCCGTCGGAAGTGGTGAAGCGCGCCAGCGCCTAGCTCGTGCACACAAACTTGTGGCGAGGGGATTTATCCCCGTTGGACTGCGAAGCAGTCCCAAAGCAGCCAACTCAATCTGCCTGGCACACCGAGGCGGTGGTTCAGGGCCGCTTCGCACCCCAGCGGGGATAAATCCCCTCGCCACAAAAAGCAGCGTCCGCACGATCTTTGCCACGCCTCAGTACGTCACTTGATACCCACGGCTACTCAAGCAATTGCCCTGCGCCTGGCGATAGGTCTGCACCACCTCCGGCGCCGGCGGGTAGGTGTAGTTGCGCGGGTCGAACCCACTCTGCTGCACCGCCCAGCGATAGCAATCGTAGCCGTCCTGGTTGACCTGTTCCCGGGACTGGCCGTTGGCCGGATAAGCCACCACATCAAAACTGTTGCCCTGCGGTTGCGGCTGCGGGTTGGCGACCGGCGCGTCGACCACGACGTAGTCCTGGGTATTGGCTTCGTAGATGTAATAGGCGCCGGCGGCGAGGAAGAACAGCGAACTGCCGATCCAGACCTCGCGGGCATAATCGGGCAGATAACGGGTGCGAATGCCCCGTGGCGGCTGGACCACGACATAACGCGGCCCTTGAGGGCGATACCAGTAGCCACCGGAGTAGAAATAATCGTGGCCGCGATAAGGCACACGATAATTGCGATCCGGGAAGCGATCGATCACATAACCCGGGCGATATTGCGGCCCCGGCCCCCAGCCGTTGCCATGGCCGTCAGGCCGGCCGGGCCAGTGCTGCTCGGGACGCCCCTCATGACCGGGACGAGGCCCGCCATTGGGGTAGCCATCGTTGCGGCGCGGGATGTCGCGGTAGTAGCCCGGTTGCGGTTCACGGGTCTGGTTCACGCTGTCGGGCCGGCCCTGGATCGGCAGGTTGTTGCCCGGCTGTTGCGGTGGGCGGCCGTGACTGTTGGGGTCCTGCGGTGGACGCTCATATTGCTGTCCACCCGGGTTTTGCGGCCTGACCTCGAACTGTCGGCTGTTATCGCCCCGGATGATCTCGTTGCTTTGCTGCCTGGGTTGCCCTGAATAACCCTGGCCGTTGCCGCCTCGTCCGTTCTGCCCGCGGTCACCGTCCGGGCCGCCACGGTTTTGCTGATCGTCGGCCACCCCCTGCGCACTGACACTTGCCCACAACAGACCAACACCTGCCAAACGCCAGATGCGCGACTTCATGAATTTCCTCACAACGGTTCGGGGCCTGGACGTAAGACTGGAAAAGCCCAGGCCGGTTCGGCGATAGGTTATCAGTCGCGGGGTTTATTTCGCAGGCATAAAAAAGGGAGGCCCGTCGGCCTCCCCTTGAGAATCTAGTCCGTGCTCGACGCTTTTGACGTCGGCTCACCTCACGCCGTCTTCTGGACAGTGTGCAGCTCGGGGGTCTGCCAGTACCGGTGGGTACTGCGACCGCAGCCGGCCGGATTGGGCGGGCTGCACTGGACTGTTTGTCCGAGCAGTGATCTTGGTGATAAGCATAGGCCCGAGGCATCGGCAGGCGATTGCGAAGATTGCTCGAATAAACTCCACTTGCGCAATTTTTACCTCAGGATGGATAATCCAACGCAATTAACCGGATAAAGGCCCGCTCGATGAGCAAACTTGACCGTTACGACCTGAGTATTCTGGCGGAATTGCAGCGCGACGCACGTATCTCCAACCAGGAACTGGCCGAACGCATCGGCCTCTCGCCCTCACCGTGCTCGCGGCGGGTCAAGCAGTTGGAAGACGACGGCTATATCACCCGCCAGGTTGCCCTGCTCGATCGCAAGATGCTGGGCCTGAGCCTCACCGCCTACGTGCTGATCGGCATGGATCGCCACACCCCCGATCGCTTCGAGACCTTCGAAGCCGCGATCCGCAACCTGCCGCAAGTACAGGAATGCAGCCTGGTCACCGGCATCGATGCAGACTACCAGCTCAAGGTGGTGGTGCCGGACATGGACCACTATCAGAAATTGCTGTTGGGGCATCTGACCCGAATCGAAGGGGTCACCAGCGTGCGGTCGAGTTTCGTGTTGAACCAGGTGCTCAACAGCACCGAACTGCCGTTGACACATCTGCGCAGCTGACCGCTTTTGTGGCGAGGGAGCTTGCTCGCGCTCGACTGCGCAGCAGTCGCAAACCGGCCCACTGGCAATCAGGAACCGGTCAGATCTTTTTGGGGTCGCTGCGCAACCTAGCGGGAGCAAGCTCTCGCCACAAAAAGCTCCAGCTTGCGATGAATAGCTGCGACACACCGCCGCAGCCCAATCCTGCGCCCCGCCCCCATGCCGTATACTCGCCGCGCCTTTACAACCCCGCCAATGCCGGAGTGCCCCGATGGATCCTGCTGTTTTCGAAGAGTGGATGATGACCGGCCTGGTCAGCATCCTGATCATTTTCATGGGTTTCATCGTCTGGGACCTGGCGAAGAAGTCCAAGGCCGGGCGCTTTGGTTCGTTCATCCTGTTCTTTGTGCTGGGCCTGGGCGTCGCGGCGTTCATCATCAAGAGCGTGGTGATCGGCCTGATCGAATCCGGCGCGTTATAAGCGCGCCGGCACTTCCTTCCACTGGCCCTGGTCGAGCCCTTCGATCGTCCAATCGCCGATCCTGACCCGCACCAGCCGCAGAGTCGGCAATCCCACGGCGGCAGTCATGCGGCGTACCTGGCGGTTGCGCCCTTCGCGGATCACCAGTTCCAGCCAGCTCGTCGGCACGCTTTTACGAAAACGCACCGGCGGGTTGCGCGGCCACAACTGCGGTTCGTCCAGTTGGCGGGCCTCGGCCGGCAGCGTCACGCCGTCGTTCAATTCCACGCCATCGCGCAAGCGCTGCAGCTGTTCGTCGCTCGGCTCCCCCTCGACTTGTACCCAATACGTCTTGGCCAGTTTGTGCTTGGGGTCGGCGATTCGCGCCTGCAATTGCCCGTCGTTGGTGAGTAACAACAGCCCTTCGCTGTCACGGTCCAGCCGACCGGCCGGGTAGATGCCGGGCACGTCGATAAAATCCTTGAGCGTGGCGCGCCCTTCGCCGTCGCTGAACTGCGTCAGCACGTCAAAGGGTTTGTTGAACAGGATCAGCTTCGGCTCGGACGGCGGCGCCTTGGCCACGCGGCGCGGGGCGGAGGCTGGGGGCTTTGCGCCAGGGCGGCGGGAAACGGGACGGGGCGGTCGGGGCATGGCAGTGAAACATCTAACGGTCTGGGCCGACCATGCTAGTGGCCCGACCGTTAAATGACCACCACCTGATCAGCGGAACGGCGGCTCATCGAAACTGCGCAGTTTGCGCGAGTGCAACGAGTTGAGTTCGTTGCGCAGCAGGTCCAGCGCCGCGATGCCGATCTTCAAATGCTGGTTGACCGCTCGCTCATAAAACGCGTTGGCCGAGCCCGGCAGCTTGATCTCGCTGTGCAGCGGTTTGTCCGAAACGCAAAGCAACGTGCCATAAGGCACCCGCAGGCGATAACCCTGGGCAGCGATGGTGCCGCTTTCCATGTCCACCGCGACGGCGCGGGAGAGGTTGATCAACGGTCTCTCCTGGGCCCAGCGCAGCTCCCAGTTGCGATCGTCGTAAGTCAGCACGGTGCCGGTGCGCAGGCGCTTTTTCAGCTCGTCGCCTTTCTCGCCGGTGATGTTCGCCGCCGCCTGCTGAAGCGCCAGTTGCACTTCGGCCAGGGCCGGGATCGGGATGTTCGGCGGCACGACGCGGTCGAGGATGCCATCGCGGCGCATATAGGCGTGGGCCAGCACGTAGTCGCCGATAGTCTGGGATTGTCGCAGGCCGCCGCAGTGGCCGATCATCAGCCAGCAATGCGGACGCAGCACGGCCAGGTGGTCGGTGATGTTCTTGGCGTTGGACGGCCCGACGCCAATGTTCACCAGGGTTACGCCATGGCCGTCGCTGGCCTGCAAATGATAGGCCGGCATCTGGTAGCGGTGCCAGACCACACCCGCGGCGATGGCCGAGGCTTCGCCGTGGTCCATGTTCTTGTCGATGATCACGTTGCCCGGCAGCACCATGCGCACGAAGCGCGGGTCGCTGCGCAATTGCTCCAGGCCATGGACGATGAATTGGTCGACATAACGGTGGTAGTTGGTCAGCAGAATCCACGGCTGCACATGGCGCCAGTCACTGCCGGTGTAATGCACCAGCCGACGCAGGGAAAAATCCACCCGCGCGGCGTCGAACAGCGCCAGGGGCAGCGGGTCGGTGTTTTCCCAATCGTAGAGGCCGTCGGCGATGCCATCGGTGGCGGCCGACAGGTCGGTACTGGGGAAAACCCGCGCCAGCACGGCGGCGGTCACACCGGAGCCGGCCAGCTCATCGCCCTGCTCCACCACGTACGGGTACGGAATGTTCTGCTCGCTGACGCCCACTTCGACGGTGACAGTGAAGTCGTGCATCAACGGAACGAGTTGTTCCAGCAGGTACTTACGGAACGCGGCCGGGTGGGTGACGGTGACGCTGTAGGTGCCGGGCAACTGGACCTTGGCGTAGGCGCGGGTGGTTTGCGGGACCTCGCCGTGGCAATGGTAGGTCAGGCGCAGGGCCGGATAGCGAAACAAGGCCCGTTGCTCGGCATCCGGCTCTATGCGGTCCTTGAGATACCGCTTGAGCGCCTGGTTCAGCGCAGTGGTCGCACGCTCGTGCAGGGCCGCCAGCCGATCCACGGCTTGCTCGGCGGTTTGAACGACAATAAACGCTTCGGTCACGATCAGCTTCCTGTGTTCTGACTTGCAGGCCTTCATCTTGCCTGCATCGTGGTCCGACGGGAACAGTGGCGTATGGGTATTGCGAGAGCGAGCCTGCTCGCGATAGCGGTGTGTCAGGCACTGGGAAGGTTGGTTGTGCCGACGCTATCGCGAGCAGGCTCGCTCCCACAGGGTCATGTGCCGAACTGAGCCCTTTTTAGAAACCCCGTGGGGTCGAGCGAGCGACGATGGCCTCCACGTTCAAGCCTCGGGGCAATGCGCCGTAGACCCTGGCGCCGGCCCCAAGGCGACTGGCAATGAACCCATCGCTGACGTCGCTGTTGCCCGCTTCAAGCAGCAATCGCGCCTGCAGCCCAACAGCGATGTCTTCGGTCAATTGCCGGGCGCGGTATTGGATGTCGTCGGTGTCCTTGAATGCCGCGTGCAATTGGTCGATGTGGCGGGCCAGGCGTTTATCGCCATGGCCATCGCCCAGTTCGTTGAACAGCACTTCCAGTACGCCCGGTTCCTTGGACAGGGCCCGCAACACATCGAGGCATTGCACATTGCCGGAGCCTTCCCAGGTCGAATTGACCGGCGCCTCACGATACAGGCGAGGCAGGATGCTGTCTTCGACGTAGCCGGCGCCGCCCATGCACTCGGCGGCTTCGTTGATCATCGCGGGGGCGCGCTTGCAGATCCAGTATTTGCCCACCGCCGTCACCAGTCGGGCGAACTTGGCCTCGTGGTCGTCGTTCAAGTGGTCCAGCGCCCGCCCCATGCGCAGGCTCAGGGCCAGCGCGGCTTCGCTTTCCAGCGCCAGGTCGGCCAGCACGTTTTGCATCAATGGCTGTTCGCTCAATACTCTGCCGCCGACCTTGCGGTGCGCGCAGTGATGACTGGCCTGGGTCAGCGCCTGGCGCATCAGCGCGCTGGAGCCGACCATGCAATCGAAGCGAGTCATGGCAACCATCTCGATGATCGTCGGCACGCCTCGGCCCTCCTCCCCGACCATCCAGGCCAGCGCACCGCGAAACTCCACTTCGCTGGATGCATTGGAACAGTTGCCCAGCTTGTTTTTCAGTCGCTGGATATAGAACTGGTTGCGCGTGTCATCCGGGCGATGGCGCGGCAGCAGGAAACAGGTGAGGCCCTTGTCGGTCTGGGCCAGGGTGAGGAAAGCGTCGCACATCGGCGCCGAACAGAACCATTTGTGCCCCACTAGTTCGTAGGCCTGGCCAGGCCCGCTGGCGCCTACCGGATAGGCCTTGGTGGTGTTGGCCCGCACGTCGGTGCCGCCTTGTTTTTCGGTCATCGCCATGCCAATCGTGACCCCGGCCTTGTGGGCGATGCCGACGTTGCGCGGGTCGTACTCGGTGGCGAGCACCTTCGGCACCCAGCGCTCGGCCAGGTCCGGTTGCAGGCGCAGGGCCGGCACGCTGGCGAAAGTCATGGTCAACGGGCAACCGGTGCCGGCTTCGGCCTGGCTGTGCAGGTAGGTCATCGACGCACGGGCGACATGGGCGCCGGGTTGCGGATGAGCCCACGGCAGGCTGGGCAAGCCGTGCTCGACGGCGGTGCGCATCAACTCGTGATACGCGGGATGAAACTCCACCAGGTCGATGCGATGGCCATACCGGTCATGACTGGAAAACACCGGCGTGTTCTGGTTGGCCAGGAACCCCGCTTCCATCAACGGCCCGCCGGCCAACGCACCGTAGGCATCGATCCGCGCCTGCGCCCAACCGGCACCGAAACGCTGGGACCACTGTTGCAACGGCAGATCGATGCGGTACAGGTTGGCGCCGTCCAAGGACGGCGGCTGATTGGTGACGTCGTGGGTTTCGGCGAACTGATGCAAGTTCATGACGGGGCTCCTCGGTCGGCCAGCAGAGGATCAGTTAAGCACCGCCTCCAGGTCGATCAAAGTGGCATATCCGCCTAAATATCGGCGCTTTCACCCTGTTTCGGACAAAGCACCCGTCGCTGCAGAATCGCCTGGAGCACCTCGAACTTCACCGGTTTGCTCAAATAGTCGATCAACGCTCCAGACGGGCATCGCTCCTGTTCGAGGTTCGGACTGACTACCAGCACGGGCAGGTCCTCACAACCGGACAGCGCTCGGATCTGGCAGCAGAGCGACACCCCGTCCAATGGCGCCGAATGGCAATCGAGGAGCACCGCGTCAACACTCTCGCCCTGTAGCAGGTCCAGGGCCGCCCGACCGTTGTCGGCGGTGCGCACCCGATAGCCCAGCTTGAGCAACATGCCTCGCATGACCAACTGATCGACGGGGTTGTCGTCCGCCAGGAGTACCGTGCAGTCCTGGGGCTGGCGGGAATCCCGGCGCTCACCGAACGAAAAAGGCGTCGGGACCTCCACTGGCAAGGCGATTTCGAATTCCACGTCCAGCTGGAAACGGCTGCCGCGCCCCGGCTCGGAAATATGAGTCAAGCGCCCGTCGAGCAATTCGACCAGTTGGCGGCAGATCGCCAAGCCTACGCCGAGCCCCCCGTACTCGCGCGTCATCGAGCCATCGAGCTGGAAGAAACGCTGGTACAACGTCGCCTCGCCAAGATCGGTGAAACCGATGCCGGTGTCGATCACCGCGAATGACAGCACCAGGCGATCGAGCTCCGACGGTCGTCCACTGACCCGCAGGGCGATGCCACCCGAGCGGGTGAACTTGATAGCGTTGTCCAGCAGGCATTCCAGGCACTGGGCCAATTTAGCGCTGTCGCCCACCAACCGATCCGCCAGGCTGGGGCTTATGTCGACCTTGAAGTCCAAGCCCTTTGCCGCCGCGTTGGCACCGAACTGCACCTGCAGGGCATCAATCACACCACGCAGGCTGAACGGCGTCGGGTAGACCTTGAGCTTGCCGGCCTGCAACTCGGTAAGGGTGAGGATGCCGTTGACCATGCGCATCATGTCCCGCGCCGAACCGGCGGCGGTCTGTTGATACTGGGTCAGCTCCTCGTCCATCTCGACGGTTTCCATCAGCTCCAGGGAGCCGATCACACCGTTCATCGGGGTGCGCAATTCATGGGTGAGGGTGGCGAGGAATTCATCCTTGAGTTTGTTGCCGTGGGCCAATTGCTGGTTGAGCACTTCCAGTTTCTGTCCGGCGTCGAACAGCGTCTGGGCCTGCTGCTCGCGCATGGCGTTGATGCGGTCCGCCAGGGCCAGGGACAACAATGCCACCTCGATGGCAGAGCCGATCTGGCTGGCATACATGGTCAGGAAGATGTTCGGCAGGTAACCGAGCACCATCATCGTGTTGACGATGCCCCCCAGCAGGAACGCCGACCAGGCGATAATGAAATAACGCGCCACCCGCAGGCCACGCCACCAGGCGAACAGCCCGGCGGCGAAAATCACCACGGTAAATACCAGGGCCAACGCCGTCGCCAGGCGCAGGGCCAAGGCGTAGCTGGTCATCAGCGACAGCCCTACCACCACGGCACTGTAGGCGATCAGCGCCAGCAGCAGTCGATCGAGCCAGCGACTGTGTTGTGAGGTCTGCAGGAAGCTGCGGGCGAATTGACTGCCGAACAGCCCCGCGCAGCCGATGAAGAACGGCGTTGCGGCATTGGCCCACCAGGGATTGTCCGGCCAGAAATATTCCACCGCCGCGCCATTGACCGACAACTGATACAGGCCGAACGAGGCGATATAGAAGATGTAGTACAAATAACTGGTGTCGCGCACGCTCAGGTAAATGAACAGGTTGTAGACCAGCATCCCCAGCAGCACGCCATAGATGATCCCCAACACATACAGGCGCACCGGCTGCTGCTCCAGGTACGCCGTGCTCGACCACAGCGTCAACGGCGCCTGGATCGAACCCTGGCTTTGCAGACGCAAGTACACGACCTGGCGTTGATCCGGCTGGAAGTCCAGGCTGAACAGGTAATTGTTCTGGCGGACCTCGCGACTGGCAAAAGGCAGAGCATCGCCCGTCTGGCGGACCAGGCGATAGGCTCCGCTGCCGTCGGCCAAGTACAGGTCCAGATGATCCAGCGGCGGATACGCCAGCTCAAGCAACCAGGTCCGCTGGGCGTCGGGATTGGCAGGACGATAATGCAGGTCCACTTTCAACCAGAACGCCGAACGTGAGTAACCGGCGTTCAGCGTGGCTTTGTCATGGGGCTTGAAACGACCGGCCGCGGCCTGGGCCAGAATCTCATCGATGGAGGCCGTGCCACTGGGGTCTTCCAACACTTGCAAAGCGTGGCCCAAAGGCAGGCTTTGGGTTGATTCATCGAATTCGAGCGCACTTGCCAAGGGGGACAAGCACAGCAGCAACATCAGCAAATAGCGCATTTAAGCCCCAGCGTGGCCTGTCCGGTTGAGTCAGGAAGCCCCCCATTCCCTGAGTAGACGTAAAACCGGCATTACCTGTTATTGGTTGGATCCATCTCTAGCATAGCCGTTGATGGCCAATTTGCACCACGGAAATTTTTCCGACAAAAGGCTCTAGCACGGGCGTCTCAGCGCCAACCATTGAGATAGAGCTGTTGCTTTGGTCAGGTTGCCAATTGGTGAAGCACAAAAGTGGTCGCCAACAAAACCCTCTGAGCCCAATCACCGATAAAAGAGGTTTGGTGATAAGCTCGCGCACCATGAATATCTACAGCTCTCGCCCCGTTGTCCTCTGTCTCTCCGGCCACGACCCCAGTGGTGGCGCCGGCTTGCAGGCAGATATCGAAGCCCTGCTTGCCCAGGGATGTCATGCCGCCCCGGCCGTTACTGCGTTGACCGTGCAAGACACGGTCAACGTCAGCGATTTCCGCGTGCTGGATCGCGAGTGGGTGCTGGCGCAAGCCAATGCCGTGCTCAACGACTCCCCCGTCGCGGCGGTCAAGCTGGGCATGCTCGGCTCGCTGGAAATGGTCGTCACCGTGGTCGAGCTGCTCCAGACACACCCGCAGTTGCCGATGGTCTGCGACCCGGTGCTGCGCGCCGGCGGTGGCGGACGGCTGGGCAAGGATGAAGTCGGCTACGCCATGCGCGAGCGCCTGCTGCCCCTGGCCACCATCGCCACGCCCAACCTGCCTGAAGCACGCATCCTCGCCGAACTGCCCGAAGGCAGCGCCGATGAATGCGCCGAAAAACTGCTGCCCTTCGTCAAGCACCTGCTGATCACCGGCGGCCATGGCGACGAGCATGAAGTCCACAATCGCCTGTACAGCCGCGACGGACACCGCGAAACGTTCACCTGCCAGCGCTTGCCCGGCAGTTATCACGGCTCCGGCTGCACCCTCGCCAGCGCCATCGCCGGCCGACTGGCCCAGGGCGAACAACTCTCCAGCGCGGTCAAGACAGCCCTGGACTACACGTGGCGCACGCTGCGCGATGCCGAACAACTGGGCAAAGGCCAGTTCGTACCGCGTCGCCTACCGCTGGATTTCTGCTCGTAGCACAGGAGCCGTGGAATGAAATTACGTGGCCTTTATGCCGTGACCGACAGCCAACTGCTGGCCGGCAAGTTCCTTGCCTATGTGCAAGCCGCGCTGGAAGGCGGCGTGACCTTGCTGCAGTACCGCGACAAAAGCAGCGACGAGGCCCGCCGCCTTCGTGAGGCCGAGGCCCTGCGCAACCTGTGCGAGCGCTACAAGACCCAACTGATCATCAACGATGACGCCGAATTGGCCGCGCGCCTGGGCGTCGGCGTGCACCTGGGCCAGACCGATGGCCCGTTGGCGCCGGTGCGGGCGTTGCTGGGCCACAAGGCAATCGTCGGCTCAACCTGCCACGCCAGCCTGGAGTTGGCCGAACAGGCCGTCAACGAAGGCGCCAGCTACGTCGCGTTCGGGCGCTTCTTCAACTCCAGCACCAAGCCTGGGGCACCCAGCGCAAACCTTGAACTGCTCGAACAGGCCCGCATCAAACTGCATATACCGGTTTGCGCCATCGGCGGCATCACCGTGGAAAACGCCGCCCCGCTGGTGGCCCATGGGGTCGACCTGCTTGCGGTGGTCCACGGCCTGTTCGGCGCCGACAGCACCGCTGAAGTGACGCGCCGCGCCCGCGCCTTCAACGACCTGCTGCACATCAAATAGTCATTTCCGTTTTCGAGAGCCCTACCATGTCCCGTTCCGAAACCCTGTTTGCCAACGCCCAGAAACATATCCCCGGCGGCGTGAACTCGCCTGTTCGCGCGTTCAAGAGCGTCGGCGGCACACCGCTGTTCTTCAAGCACGCCGAAGGCGCGTATGTCACCGATGAAGACGACAAGCGCTACGTTGACTACGTCGGCTCGTGGGGGCCGATGATCCTCGGCCATAGCCATCCGGACGTGTTGGATGCGGTGCGCAAGCAGCTGGAGCACGGGCTGTCCTATGGCGCGCCGACGGCGATGGAAACCGAGATGGCGGACCTGGTCTGCTCCATCGTGCCGTCGATGGAAATGGTGCGCATGGTCAGCTCCGGCACCGAAGCGACCATGAGCGCGATCCGCCTGGCCCGTGGCTACACCGGCCGCGACAGCATCATCAAATTCGAAGGCTGCTACCACGGCCATTCCGACAGCCTGCTGGTCAAGGCCGGTTCCGGCGCCCTGACCCAAGGCGTTCCGAGCTCGGCGGGCGTGCCAGCGGCATTTGCCAAGCACACCCTGACCCTGCCGTTCAACGACCTTGAAGAAGTCGAGAAGATGCTCGGCGAAGTCGGTCAGGAGGTGGCATGCATCATCGTCGAGCCGGTGGCCGGCAACATGAACTGCGTACCGCCGGCGCCAGGCTTTCTCGAAGGTCTGCGCAGCCTGTGCGACCAGCACGGCGTGGTGCTGATTTTCGATGAAGTGATGACCGGCTTCCGTGTCGCCCTTGGTGGCGCCCAGGCCCACTATGGCGTGACGCCGGATTTGAGCACCTTCGGCAAGATCATCGGTGGCGGCATGCCCGTGGGCTGCTTCGGCGGCAAACGCGCCATCATGGAATGCATCGCGCCGCTGGGCCCGGTCTATCAGGCCGGCACGCTGTCGGGCAACCCGTTGGCGATGGCTGCTGGCCTGACCACCCTGCGCCTGATCAGCCGCCCGGGCTTCCACGCCGAACTGACCGAATTCACCACGCGCCTGCTCGATGGCCTGCAAGTGCGCGCCGACGCGGCTGGCATTCCGTTTGTGACCACCCAGGCCGGCGGCATGTTCGGCCTGTATTTCAGCGGCGCCGATGACATCGTGACCTTCGACGACGTGATGGCCAGCGACGCCGACCGCTTCAAGCGCTTCTTCCACCTGATGCTCGAAGGCGGCGTCTACCTGGCGCCAAGCGCCTTTGAAGCCGGCTTCACCTCCATCGCCCATGGCGAGGCGGAACTGAAGATTACCCTCGACGCGGCTGAACGAGCCTTCGCGGCACTGAAATAAGCCTGTGGATAACTGACGCTGGCTGACACCAGCGTCAGTTATTGCCCATAACCCACCGTGCCTTTTCCTACATATCTGCCCAACAAACCGTCGTTGCGGTTCCTTTGCAGCAGAAAAACGAGTAAAGACTTTGTAAGGATGGCCCCGCTTATTTCATAATGCGCGCTTATTGGATCCCCCGAAGGGTCCACGCGCCCCTCAGAGGTAAGTCGATTCCCATGAACCGCACCGGCCGCACCCTTGCCTTGGGCTGCCTGTTGCTCCTTCAGCCCCTGCTCGCTCATGCACAGGCAGGCGGTAACTCGTTGTTGATCCCGGCGATGGGCCG
This sequence comes from Pseudomonas sp. R4-84, assembly GCF_054130985.1. NCBI lineage: Bacteria > Pseudomonadati > Pseudomonadota > Gammaproteobacteria > Pseudomonadales > Pseudomonadaceae > Pseudomonas > Pseudomonas sp. R4-84. The sequence continues at coordinate 754,087 of NZ_CP096390.1, read as the reverse complement.
TTGCACCCTCAACACCCAGCCACAAGATCTCGCACCGGCACTCGACGCCTGTCGAAAAGCGGCCGACGAGGGCGATGCCCAAGCGCAATATGAATTGGGCGAGTTCTACTACGACGGCAAGGCCGCGCCCCGCGACCTCAAGCTGGCCCTCAACTATTTCGAAAAAGCCTCGCTACAAGGCCACGCCCAGGCGCAGTTCAAGCTTGGCGGCATGTTCTTCCATGGCGAAGGCGTACCGGCCAACAATGTCCAGGCGTATATCGTCTTGAAGATGGCGGCGGTCAACGGCGCCGAAGAGGCATTGGACACCGCCGACGAAGTCGCCGAGCAGATGCCCCGCGACGAGCTGGAAGTGGCCACCCAGGTGCTGGGGCAGATCTTTCGCAAATACCTGATGGAATTGCAGAACGCCGACGGACGCACGCCGTTCTCGCCACTGCCCTGATTAATGTTCTGGCCTTGAAGGCCTCATCGCGAGCAAGCTCGCTCCACAGTTGGCTCTCTGGCGACACAGGATTTGCGCTCACCTGCGATTTACTGTGGGAGCGAGCCTGCTCGCGATTGGGAGCAACCCGGTCTTGAACCCTACTTCTCAGGCATTGGCATCGGAAACGGCATCACATTGCCGACCGCGCCGCGGGCTTCGCTGATTTTCGGAGTGCCAAGGCGCTCGACCTCATCGATGCGCACGATCGAATGCATCGGCACGAAGCTGCGCACAACGCCTTCGAATTGCGCCTTGAGCTTTTCTTCGCTTGGGTCGACGACCACTTGTGTACGCTCGCCAAAGACGAACTCTTCCACTTCCAGAAAGCCCCACAGATCACTCTGATAGATCTGCTTGGCGTACATCTCGAACACCTGGCCCTGGTTGAGGAAAATCACCTTGTAGATTGGAGCTTCACGTTTGGTCATGGCTGGCGAAACACATCGGCGGGTAAAAATGAGGGCGCGAACTATAGCATAGCCACTGCTCGCGCAGCGGTAGGAACCGGGGGACTTGTTGCCTATAATGCGCGGTTCTTTGAATCACGTGATGATCCGTCCATGGCCAAGAAGCTTTACATCGAAACCCACGGTTGCCAGATGAACGAGTACGACAGCTCGCGCATGGTCGATCTGCTGGGTGAACACCAGGCCCTGGAAGTCACCGCCCGCGCCGAAGACGCAGACGTGATCCTGCTCAACACCTGCTCGATCCGCGAGCGCGCCCAGGACCGGGTGTATTCCCAACTGGGCCGCTGGCGTGAACTGAAGCTGGCCAACCCGGAAATGGTCATCGCGGTCGGCGGCTGCGTCGCCAGCCAGGAAGGCGCGGCCATTCGTGACCGCGCGCCGTACGTGGACGTGGTCTTCGGCCCCCAGACCCTGCACCGCCTGCCGGAAATGATCGACGCGGCGCGCGTGACCAAACTGCCCCAAGTCGACGTTTCGTTCCCCGAAATCGAGAAGTTCGACCACCTGCCCGAGCCGCGCATCGACGGCCCCAGCGCTTATGTGTCGGTGATGGAAGGCTGCAGCAAATACTGCACGTTCTGCGTGGTCCCCTATACCCGCGGCGAAGAGGTCAGCCGGCCGTTCGACGACGTGATCGCCGAGATCATCCACCTGGCGGAAAACGGCGTGCGTGAAGTGACCTTGCTGGGGCAGAACGTCAACGGCTATCGCGGCCTGACCCACGACGGTCGCCTGGCGGACCTCGCCGAGTTGATCCGCGTCGTGGCGGCGGTGGACGGTATCGACCGGATCCGCTACACCACGTCCCATCCGTTGGAGTTTTCCGACAGCCTGATCCAGGCCCACGCCGAAGTTCCCGAGCTGGTCAAGCACCTGCACCTGCCGGTGCAATCGGGTTCGGACAGAATCCTCGCAGCGATGAAGCGCAACCACACGGCGCTGGAGTACAAATCCAAACTGCGCAAGTTGCGCGCCGCAGTGCCGGGGATCTGCATCAGCTCGGACTTTATCGTCGGATTCCCTGGCGAAACCGAGAAAGATTTCCAGCAGACCATGAAGCTGATCGAAGACGTGGGCTTCGACTTCTCCTATTCCTTTGTCTACAGCCAGCGCCCCGGCACGCCGGCGGCCGACCTGGCGGATGAGACGCCCGAGGAAGTGAAGAAGGAGCGGCTCAATGCTTTGCAGCACCGCTTGAACCAGCAGGGCTTTGAAATCAGCCGACAGATGGTCGGTTCGATCCAGCGGATCCTGGTCACCGACTACTCGAAAAAAGACCCGGGCGAATTGCAGGGCCGTACGGAAAACAACCGTATCGTCAACTTCCGCTGCGACACGCCAGCCCTGATCGGCCAGTTCGCCGACGTACACATCGACGCCGCGCAACCGCACTCGCTGCGGGGTTCGCTGGTGCAGTAACTGTACAGATCCCTGTGGGAGCGAGCCTGCTCGCGAAAGCGGTCTATCGGCCAACACATGCGCTGAATACAAGACCGTTTTCGCGAGCAGGCTCGCTCCCACAATGGGCTGTGTAGGTCCTGTTGTCAGATTGCGCCGCTTAAGACCTTTCGCACCCAGCCTACTGGCGTTATCCTTGATTTCACCTTAATTGCCCCTGGGCGGCTAAAAACGACCTTGAACGCACCCATCGAACCTCATCGTTTCATTCTCGAGCCCTTTGAGGCTCGCCGCTTCGCCAATCTGTGCGGGCAATTCGACGAGCATCTTCGCTTGATCGAACAGCGCCTGGCCATCGAGATCCGCAATCGCGGGAACCAGTTCGAACTGATCGGCGATCCCAAGCACACCACCTCCGCGGAAAACCTGCTGCGCCGTCTCTACCGAGAAACCAAGGCGAGCGAGCTGTCTCCGGACATGGTCCACCTGTTCCTGCAAGAGTCGGCGGTCGAAGAACTCGACAATCACGCCCCGTCGGAACCTGCCGTGGCCCTGCGCACGAAAAAAGGCATGATTCGCCCTCGCGGCTTGAATCAGCAGCGCTACGTGAAGGAAATCCTGGCCAACGACATCAACTTCGGCATCGGCCCGGCTGGTACTGGCAAGACCTACCTGGCCGTTGCCTGTGCGGTCGACGCGTTGGAGCGCGAACAGGTGCGCCGCATCCTGCTGGTGCGTCCCGCCGTCGAAGCAGGGGAAAAACTCGGTTTCCTGCCCGGCGACCTGACCCAGAAGATCGACCCGTATCTGCGCCCGCTCTATGACGCGCTGTACGAAATGCTCGGCTTCGAATACGTCGCCAAGCTGATCGAGCGACAGGTCATCGAGGTCGCGCCGCTGGCCTACATGCGTGGTCGGACCCTGAACAACAGCTTCATCATCCTCGACGAAAGCCAGAACACCACCGTCGAACAGATGAAGATGTTCCTGACCCGGATCGGTTTCGGCTCCACCGCCGTCATCACCGGGGACATCACCCAGGTCGACCTGCCCCGAGGCACCAAGTCCGGGCTGAACCATGTGATCCAGGTGCTCAAGGACGTCCCGGGCATCAGCTTCACGCACTTCATGCCCAAGGACGTCGTACGCCATCCGTTGGTGCAGCGCATCGTCGAAGCCTACGAGCGTTTCGAGAACCGCGCCGATGAAGATTCGGCCGAAAGCAAAGGCAATCGCCACAATGCTTGAACTCGACCTGCAAGAGGCCAGTGAACACCCCGCGCCCAGCGAAGCCCAGTTCCGCCAATGGTGCGAACTGGCGCTGCGCCAGCGCAGCGCCGACTCGGAACTGACGATCCGCCTGGTGGACGAAGCCGAAGGCCGCGAGCTGAACCACACCTGGCGGCAGAAAGACTACGCCACCAACGTGCTGTCGTTTCCCGCCGACGTGCCCGACGAAATGCTCGACATCCCGTTGCTGGGGGACCTGGTGATCTGCGTCCCGGTCGTCGAGCGCGAGGCCGCCGAACAAGGCAAGTCACCCGAAGCCCACTGGGCCCACCTGGTGATCCATGGCTGCTTGCATTTGCTTGGTTACGACCATATGGAAGAGGACGAAGCCGAGGAAATGGAAGCGCTGGAACGAACGTTGCTTGCCGAGCTGGGTCATCCCGACCCGTATGCCGGCGACGAACACTGAAACATCAACCTGTAACGACAAAGGATTCAGAGTAATCGCTATGAGCGAAGATCGATCGACCAACGGGCAGAAGTCATGGCTGGGCAAGCTCACCCAGGCTTTTGCCCATGAGCCGAAAAACCGCCAGGAGCTGTTGGAGCTGCTGCGCGATGCACACCAGAACAAATTGCTGGACAGCGAAGCGCTGGCCATCGTCGAAGGCGCCATCCAGGTGGCTGACCTGCAAGTTCGGGACATCATGGTCCCGCGCTCGCAGATGATCAGCATCAAGGCGACCCAGACTCCCCGCGAATTCCTGCCCGCCGTGGTCGACTCCGCTCACTCGCGCTACCCGGTCGTCGGCGAGAGCCATGACGACGTCATGGGCGTGCTGCTGGCCAAGGACCTGCTGCCGCTGATCCTCCAGGAGAACGGCGACAGTTTCAATATCAAGGACCTGCTGCGCCCGGCCACGTTCGTGCCCGAGTCCAAGCGCCTGAACGTACTGCTGCGTGAATTCCGCGCCAACCACAACCACATGGCCATCGTCATCGACGAATACGGCGGCGTGGCCGGGCTGGTCACCATCGAAGACGTGCTTGAACAGATTGTCGGCGACATCGAGGATGAGCACGACGTCGAGGAAGACAGCTACATCAAGCCCTTGCCCAGCGGCGACTTCCTGATCAAGGCCCTGACGCCGATCGAGAACTTCAACGAGTTCTTCGACAGCGAATTCTCCGACGATGAGTTCGACACCGTCGGCGGCCTGGTGATGAGTGCCTTCGGCCACCTGCCCAAGCGCAACGAAACCACCGAGATCGGCTCCTGGCGCTTCCGCATCCTGAATGCCGACAGCCGCCGGATTCATCTGCTGCGCCTGTCACCCATTGCCCGTTAAACCCTGCAAGAGCCGCTAAGGAAACACATGCGCTGGATAAACCGCCCCGGCTGGCCCGGTAACCTGCTGGCCGTGGCGGCCGGTGCGATCACCACCCTGGCCCTGGCGCCGTTCGATATCTGGCCGCTGGCATTGCTGGCGGTCGGGCTGTTCTATGCTGGCCTGCGCGAGCTCTCGCCGCGCCAGGCCCTGGGGCGCGGCTGGTGTTTCGGTTTCGGCCTGTTTGGCGCCGGCACCAGTTGGATCTACGTCAGCATCCATAACTTCGGTGGCGCCTCGGTGCTGCTGGCCGGGCTTTTGATGCTGCTGTTCATTGCCGCGATCGCTTGGTTCTTCGCCCTGCCCGCCTGGCTCTGGGCGCGCTGGCTGCGGCGCAACGAGGCACCGTTGGCCGATGCCCTGGCCTTCGCCGCGCTCTGGCTGGGCCAGGAAGCCTTTCGGGGCTGGTTCCTGACCGGATTCCCCTGGCTTTACTCCGGCTACAGTCAACTGGACGGCCCACTGGCCGGCCTTGCACCGCTGGGTGGCATGTGGCTGATCTCTTTCACCCTGGCCCTGACCGCCGCGCTGTTGTACAACGCGCCCCGATTGCTGCGTTCCGGGCGCAAAGGCTTCGTCGTCGCGGGTGTGGCCTTGCTGATCGGCCCCTGGGCGGCCGGCTTTGCGCTCAAGGGGCATGCCTGGACCAGCCCCTCGGGCGAGCCGCTGAGTGTCGCGGCCATCCAGGGCAACATCGAACAAAGCATGAAGTGGGACCCCGAGCAGCTCAACGCGCAACTGGCGCTGTACCGTGACATGAGCTTCACGTCCAAGCGCGTCGACCTGCTGGTCTGGCCGGAAACGGCCGTGCCGGTACTCAAGGAGTCCGCCCAGGGCTACCTGGACATGATGGGCAGTTTCGCCGCCGAGCGGCAATCGGCACTGATCACCGGCGTACCGATCCGCCAGGAAGTACGTCATGAGAAGCGCTATTTCAACGGCATCACCGTGACCGGCGAAGGCGACGGCACTTACCTGAAGCAGAAACTGGTGCCCTTCGGCGAGTACGTGCCATTGCAGGATATCCTGCGCGGCCTGATCGCGTTTTTCGACCTGCCAATGTCGGATTTCGCCCGCGGCCCGGCTGATCAGCCATTGCTGCAGGCCAAGGGTTACCAGATCGCGCCATTCATTTGCTACGAAGTGGTCTACCCGGAATTCGCTGCCAGCCTTTCAGCGCGAAGCGATCTGTTGCTGACGATCAGCAACGACACTTGGTTCGGTACGTCGATCGGCCCGTTGCAACACTTGCAAATGGCCCAGATGCGCGCGCTGGAGGCCGGGCGCTGGATGATTCGCGCCACCAACAATGGCGTGACCGGCCTGATCAACCCCTTCGGCCAGATCACCGCCCAGATCCCGCAGTTCCAACGCGGCATCCTCTACGGTGAAGTGGTGCCGATGCACGACCTGACGCCGTACCTTCAATGGCGCTCGTGGCCGCTGATCATTTTGTGTGTATTGCTTTTGGGTTGGGCGCTGGTGGCGGGGCGGATGGCCAAGACGGTTTAACTCGCTCCCCCATCCCTGTGGCGAGGGAGCTTGCTCCCTCGCCACAATAGCGTTCACTTCAATTATTCAGCGATAAAACAACCAATACCCCACCAACCCCACCGCCTCGTTCATCAACTGCCCCGATTGCCACACCGATTTGAATTCCGGCATCCAGCCACCCAACGGCCGGGCGTTATCCTGACCCAGGAAACCGACAGGCGCAGGCACCACTTCAAATCCAGAACGTTCAAAACTCCAGACCGCCCGTGGCATGTGCCAGGCCTGGGTCACCACCACCACGCGCTTCGCCCCTTCGGGCAGCAGGATCTGCGCGCTCATCTGGGCGTTCTCCCACGTGGTGCGGCTGTGGCCCTCCTGCCAGCGCACGTCGACGCCGAAATCCTCACGCATCGAGTCAGCCATCAGCTTGGCCTCGCTGGGCGGGGTGCCGTAATGCAAGCCGCCGGTTGTCAACACGGGCAAGCCCGAAGCCTTGGCCAACCGCGCCGCATAACGCTGGCGCTCCAGGCCCACCCCGGTGGGCTGGTCGGTGCCCCAGGCCAGGTCACCGCGCTCGCGCCCCGAGCCCAGCACCACAATGGCGTCGGCGCGCTGGGCCAGGGTCGCCCATTCACTGCGCAGCAGCGACGGTTCGCGCTCCAATGCCTTCGCGCTCCACTGCACCACTATCGGCAGGCTCATCAGCCAGAAACCACCCAGCCCCAGGATAAAACACACGCGGGCCAGGCGCGGCCGGGAATCACGCCACCACCAGGCAAGCGCCAGCAAAAGCAAAAGAATGCCAGGCGGCAATAGAAGCTGTTTGATGAAATAGCGAAACGGCATCGGGCATCTCCATAGATGCCCGAAGCCTAGGTGGGTTGACGCAAAGCGACAACAGATTCCAAGAACCTCGAATCAAAAAAAGCGACACGCGTGAATCCGGCCTTTACTTGAACTGCAGGGACCGGACCTTTACAGCATCCTTGTCGGGCGTCCGATCCTTGAGCCAGACAACCTTGGCCGATCGGGGCGCTTCGAGACGCTTGTTTGCCTGGGCCCCATTTGCTGAGGCCTGGTGCCCGGCCTGTTCAAGGTAAGCCTTGACCAGCTCGAACTCTGCGGGGCTCAGGCCTCGCAGTTCCAGCTCTGCCGGGCGTTCATCACGCAAGCGACCGGCGGTTCTTGCGGCGTCCAAGGCCATCCCCAGGCGATCGATCAGTTTTTCATACAACTCAGGTGTAGCGACTTTTCGTTGTGATTCAACCATCCCTCACCTCATTGAAGATAAGACTCACTCCCCATTCAGAAGCTTAGCTTCGCTGGGCAAACCGGCTGGACGCCGCGACCAACGGCCCAGAACCCCGGTCGTCGCCAATGGTCGGCAAAAGGTTCGGCAATGGTTGAGCAGCAATCAGGGTTTCCCTCGGCGGAGCGCGGTCATGTATGCTACGGCGCTTCCTGTAACTCCACTTCCAGCTTGGCTGGGCATCGAAAACGCCGCATTCGGCGTCATCTGCGTCCAGCATGGCAATGAAGAGGATTGGGCCACCCCATTCAGTACAAAAGTAGCCATGCACGAACACTACCAGCCCCGTGAAATCGAAGCCGCCGCCCAGTCGTTCTGGGACGAGCAAAAGTCCTTTGAAGTCAGTGAACAGCCAGGCAAGGAGACGTACTACTGCCTGTCGATGTTCCCTTACCCCAGCGGCAAGCTACACATGGGGCACGTGCGCAACTACACCATCGGCGACGTGATCTCCCGCTACCAGCGCATGCAAGGCAAGAACGTCCTGCAACCCATGGGTTGGGACGCCTTCGGCATGCCGGCGGAAAACGCCGCGATGAAGAACAACGTCGCCCCCGCCAAGTGGACCTACGAAAACATCGCGTACATGAAGACCCAGCTGCGCAGCCTGGGCCTGGCGGTGGACTGGTCCCGCGAAGTGACCACCTGCAAGCCCGACTACTATCGCTGGGAACAATGGCTGTTCACCCGCCTGTTCGAGAAAGGCGTGATCTACCGCAAGAACGGCACCGTGAACTGGGACCCGGTGGACCAGACCGTACTGGCCAACGAGCAAGTGATCGACGGTCGCGGCTGGCGCTCCGGCGCGCTGATCGAAAAGCGCGAGATCCCGATGTACTACTTCAAGATCACCGCCTACGCGGATGAACTCCTGGAGAGCCTCGACGAGCTGACCGGCTGGCCCGAGCAGGTCAAGACCATGCAGCGCAACTGGATCGGCAAGTCCCGGGGCATGGAAGTGCAGTTCCCCTACGACGTCGCCTCCATTGGCGAAGCCGGCACCCTGAAGGTCTTCACCACCCGTCCGGACACCCTGATGGGCGCCACTTACGTGGCCGTGGCCGCCGAGCATCCGCTGGCGACTCTGGCAGCGCAGAACAACCCCGAGCTGCAGGCGTTCATCGCCGAATGCAAAGGCGGCAGCGTCGCCGAAGCCGACGTCGCCACCCAAGAGAAGAAAGGCCTGCCGACTTCGTTGTTCGTCGAGCACCCGCTCACCGGCGAGAAACTGCCGGTGTGGGTCGCCAACTACGTGCTGATGCACTACGGCGACGGCGCGGTCATGGCGGTGCCCGCCCACGACGAGCGTGATTTCGAGTTCGCCCACAAATACAACCTGCCGGTCAAGCCAGTCGTGCGCACCAGCGCCGGCGACCAGACACCAGCGCCTTGGCAGGACGCCTACGGCGAACACGGCGAGCTGATCAATTCCGGTGAGTTCGACGGCCTGGATTTCGCTGGCGCCTTCGATGCCATCGAAGTGGCCCTGATCAAGAAGAACCTCGGTGCCTCGCGCACCCAGTTCCGCCTGCGCGACTGGGGCATCAGCCGCCAGCGCTACTGGGGTTGCCCGATCCCGATCGTGCATTGCGACACCTGCGGTGACGTACCGGTGCCGGAAGATCAGCTGCCGGTGGTCCTGCCGGAAGACGTCGTACCCGACGGCGCCGGTTCGCCCCTGGCGCGCATGCCCGAGTTCTACGAGTGCAGCTGCCCGAAATGCGGCGCACCGGCCAAGCGTGAAACCGACACCATGGACACCTTCGTCGAGTCCTCGTGGTACTACGCCCGCTACGCCTCGCCGCACTTTGAAGGCGGCCTGGTGGAAAAATCCGCGGCTGACCACTGGTTGCCGGTGGATCAATACATCGGCGGCATCGAACACGCCATTCTTCACCTGCTTTACGCGCGCTTCTTCCACAAGCTGATGCGTGACGAAGGCCTGGTGAGCTCAAACGAGCCGTTCAAGAACCTGCTGACCCAGGGCATGGTGATCGCCGAGACGTACTATCGTCGCGAAGCCAACGGTGCCTACACGTGGTTCAACCCGAGCGACGTCGAACTCGAACGCGACAGCAAGGCCAAGGTCATCAGCGCCAAGCTGATCGCCGACGGCCTGCCGGTGGAAATCGGCGGCACCGAGAAAATGGCCAAGTCGAAGAACAACGGCGTCGACCCTCAGTCGATGATCGACCAGTTCGGCGCGGACACCTGCCGCCTGTTCATGATGTTCGCCTCGCCACCGGACATGAGCGCCGAATGGTCCGACTCCGGCGTCGAGGGCTCGCACCGCTTCCTCAAGCGCGTCTGGCGCCTGGCCCAGGCCCACGTCACCCAGGGCCTGCCGGGCAAACTGGACGTCGCCAGCCTGAACGATGACCAGAAAGCCGTCCGTCGTTCGATCCACCTGGCGATCAAGCAGGCCAGCCACGACGTCGGCCAGAACCACAAATTCAACACCGCCATCGCCCAGGTGATGACGCTGATGAACGTACTGGAAAAAGCCGCCCAAGGCACCGAGCAGGATCGCGCACTGATTCACGAAGGCCTGGAAGCAGTGACGCTGCTGCTGGCGCCGATCACCCCGCACATCAGCCACGAGTTGTGGAATCGCCTGGGTCACGCTGACCCGGTGATCGACGCCCGCTGGCCGCTGGTGGACGAAAGTGCGCTGGTGCAGGACAGCCTGACCCTGGTCATCCAGGTCAACGGCAAGCTGCGGGGCCAGATCGAAATGCCGGCCGCCGCCACGCGCGAAGAAGTCGAAGCCGCCGCGCGGGCCAACGAAAACGTGCTGCGCTTCGTCGATGGCCTGACAATCCGCAAAGTGATCGTCGTGCCCGGCAAACTGGTCAACATCGTCGCAAGCTAATTGGATCGGGCGTCCGGGCCAAGGGCCCGGCGCCGAATTTGACCTGCGGGGCCGCACGCTCGGCCCATGGGTTTCAAGGGGAGCAACAAGATGATCAAACGTAATCTGCTGGTTATGGGCCTGGCGGTCCTGTTGAGCGCCTGCGGCTTCCAGCTGCGCGGCACCGGCACCACCGAACTGGCCATCACCGAACTGGACCTCAGCGCGCGCGACGCCTATGGCGATACCGTAAAAGCGTTGCGCGACACGCTGGAAGACAGCGGCGTGAAAGTCTACAGCGGTGCGCCGTACAAGCTGGTATTGACCCGCGAACAGCAAAGCCAGCGCAGCCTGAGCTATGCCGGCGCCGGTCGCTCGGCCGAATACGAGCTCAACAACGTGCTGAACTATGAAATCCGCGGGCAAAACAACCTGGTGCTGCTGGACGACAAGCTGCAAGTACAGAAGGTCTACCTGCATGACGGCAACAACATCACCGGCTCCGACCAGGAGTCCAGCGAAGTACGCGAAGAAATGCGTCGCGACCTGGTACAGCGGATGATGCTGCGCCTGCAACAACTGAGCCCGGCCCAGTTGGAGCAACTGCAACAAACCGCCGACGCCAAGGCCAAGGCCGAAGCCGAAGCGCTGGAAGCAGCACGCAAGGCGGAAGCGGAAACCCCGCAACAATCGCCTATGCAAATTCCTGCTCCATAAGCCTTGCGGGGCGCCTCGGCGCCCCGCTCGCCTTCTCTCCTGAACAGCGTTTATGAAACTGGCCCCCGCCCAACTCGGCAAACACCTGCAAGGCGCCCTCGCGCCGGTCTACATCATCAGCGGCGATGACCCGCTGCTGTGCCAGGAAGCCGCCGACGCCATCCGCTCCGCCGCTCGCCAACAAGGCTTCGACGAACGCCAGGTGTTCGCGGCCGACGCCAGTTTCGACTGGGGCACGCTGCTGCTGGCAGGGGCGAGCATGTCGCTGTTTGCCGAAAAACGCCTGCTGGAACTGCGCTTGCCCTCGGGCAAACCCGGTGACAAAGGCGCCGCCGCGCTGATCGAATATTGCTCGCGACCGGCCGAAGACACGGTGCTGCTCATCAGCCTGCCGAAACTCGATGGCAGCGCGCAGAAAACCAAATGGGGCAAGGCGCTGGTCGAAGGTCCACAGACCCAGTTCGTGCAGATCTGGCCGGTGGATGCCAGCCAGCTGCCGAACTGGATCCGCCAACGCCTGTCCCAGGCCGGTCTATCGGCCAGCCAGGACGCGGTTGAACTGATTGCCGCCCGGGTCGAAGGCAACCTGTTGGCCGCCGCCCAGGAAGTCGAAAAGCTCAAGCTGATGGCCGAGGGCGGCCAGATCACCGTGGAAACGGTGCAGGCCGCCGTGGCTGACAGCGCCCGCTTCGATGTCTTCGGGCTGACCGACGCAATCCTCAACGGCGAAGCCGCTCATGCCTTGCGCATGCTCGAAGGCCTGCGAGGCGAAGGCGTCGAACCTCCGGTGATCCTCTGGGCCCTGGCCCGGGAGCTGCGGCTGCTGGCCAACCTGTCGCTGCAATACAGCCAGGGGGTGCCCCTGGACAAGGCCTTCAGTCAGGCTCGCCCGCCAGTGTGGGACAAGCGCAAACCGCTGATGAGCAAGGCGCTGCAACGCTATTCCGCGTCACGCTGGGCCCAATTGCTGCTCGAGGCCCAGCGCATCGACGCGCAGATCAAGGGCCAGGCCGCCGGCTCGCCGTGGATGAGCCTCAGTCGGTTGTCGTTGTTGATGGCCGGACAACGACTCCCTTTACCCGCGGAATAAACCTCTTTTCCAAGCAACAGACTTTTTGTGTCAAGCATGATTTTCTGACGAGGGAGCCACAACCCCCTCGCCATCTTGAAATTTCCTACGCAATGCAGGGACTGGACAAAACCCCAGTCCTGTCCCATGATTTCCCCCCGCAAAACCACCCCACGAGAGATCCAATCATGAGCAAAAAGCCATCCAGGCATGGCCCCAACAAAGCCAAGTCCATCGTCGCCCAACCTCTGTTCCGCAGCCGCCAGGAACGACCCGCCAAGGGCAAAGGCAGCTACCGCCGCGAAGCCTTCCAGTCTGACAACTGGGAGGCTTCTTGCTTTCTGGCGGCATGAAACACCTGGACAAGCCCTACAGCCCTTTCGCATGTTAAGGTCAGCACCTGATTTGATTTTCTGGACCCCTGAATGCCCTTCTGTCTTCCCCGTGGTTGGCCTTTGCGCCAATTGATTGCCGCCACAAGCGTTGTCCTGCTGGTGGCCTGTGCAGAGAAACCCACCGCCGCCGACGCCCAACCGCTCCAGACCGCTCCCGTCGTGACAGCGCCGGCTATCGTGCCGCCTGTCGTGCCTACCGGGGACGACCTGGCCATCGTGCCCACCCAGACCTTTGCCGAATGGCAAGCCGGGTTCCGCAAGCAGGCATTGGCCGCCGGGATTCGAGCCGACCTGTTCGACCGCGCCTTCATCGGCGTCAGTCCGGACATGAGCGTGATCAAGGCCGATCGCAGCCAACCTGAATTCACCCGGCCGGTGTGGGAATACCTCGACGGAGCGTTGTCACCTCTGCGGGTACGCAAGGGCCAGGCGTTGGTCCAGCAGCACGCCGATATCCTGCAAAGCATCGAGCAACGCTATGGCGTCGATCGCGCGGCGTTGGTGGCGGTGTGGGGCATGGAGAGCAATTTCGGCCAGTTCCAGGGCACCAAGTCGGTCATCAACTCCTTGGCGACCCTGGCCTATGAAGGAAGACGCCCAGGTTTTGCCCACGCACAACTGATCGCCGCGCTGCAGATCCTGCAACAGGGCGATATCACGCCAGAAAAAATGCTCGGCTCCTGGGCCGGCGCCATGGGCCAGACCCAGTTCATTCCAACCACCTACAACACCCATGCGGTGGACTTCGACGGCGACGGCCGCCGGGACATCTGGGGCAGCTCTACCGACGCCCTGGCCTCGACCGCGCATTACTTGCAAAGCTCCGGATGGCAGCGCGGCCAGCCGTGGGGGTTCGAGGTGCGGCTGAAGGAAGGCTTCGACTATCCGCTGGCCGACGGCTTGATCCGCAAGCCCGTCGCCGAGTGGCTGCAACTGGGTGTAAGCCTGCCCAACGGCGCCCAGCCGCCGGCCGGCTCCGAACATTTGTCGGCAGCCCTGCTGTTGCCCGCGGGCTATCGCGGCCCGGCGTTCCTGGTGCTCGATAACTTCCGTGCAATTCTCAAATACAACAACTCGTCGTCCTATGCATTGGCGGTCAGCCTGCTGTCGGAGCGTTTCAGCGGCGCAGGGCTGATTGACGGCTCATGGCCAAAGGACGACTTGCCCCTGAGCCGCAGCGAACGCATCGAATTGCAGACCCTGCTGGGCAAACATAATTACGACGCTGGCAATCCCGACGGCATCATCGGCGCCAATACCCGCAAGGCGATCCGCAGCGCCCAGCAGTCGCTTGGCTGGCCGGCGGATGGGTATCCGACGCACAAATTGCTGGAGGCGTTGCGTAACCGTTAAAGCCGCTTATGGCGGAGTATCGCCATCGCGAGCAGGCTCGCTCCCACAAGGTCTTCGGAAAGCCTGTGGGAGCGATCCTGCTCGCGATGACTGATTTGCAAACGCTGAATAACTAGCGGCTGACCACCACATCCTGCCCCAACACCAGCCTCTTCTCCCCCGCATCCAGCGTCACCAACGCCCCCATGGGCAACGTCAGGTTCGGATCACAGTGCCCGCTGCGCCAACCCGACAACACCGGGATGCGCAACGGCGCGAAGGTCTGCTTGAACAAGCGATTCAACGCCTCGATGTCCACCCCCGCCACGTCTCCCAACAGCACTCCTCGCAATTTGGCCAGGGTTCCCGCCAATCGCAGCTGGGTGAGCAGGCGATCGATGCGGTAAAGCGGCTCGTTGACGTCCTCCACCAGCAGGATCACCCCTTCTGCGTCGATTTCGTAGGGCGTGCCCATGGTCGCGGCAATCATCGACAGATTGCCCCCCAGCAAGCGGCCGTGGGCGATGCCCGGTTCGACTGTGGTCAACGGATACGCTGCCGGGTGGCTCAACACGTCACCGGCCTTCAATTGCCCGCGTAGCAGGCTGAAGAATGAGGTAATGGTCGATGGCTCCTTGTCGCCCAGCAGGTCGGCATTGAGCAAGGGGCCGTGGAAGGTGACGAAGCCTGCGTAGCGGCTGATGGCCAGGTGCAGGGCTGTGATGTCGCTGTAGCCTACGAATGGCTTGGGGTTGCTTTTCAAGAGGTTGAAGTCGATGCGATCGAGTAGACGCGGGGTGCCGTAGCCGCCGCGCAGGCAGATGATGGCTTTGACTTCTGGATCGGCGAAGGCGGCGTGGAGGTCGTTGAGGCGTGTTTCGTCGCTGCCGGCGAGGTAGCCGTTCGTTTCGTAGACGCCTGGGAAGATGCGCAGTTCATGGCCCCTTGCGCGCATCCATTGGATTGCTTTCTCCGTGTCCAGGGGGGCGGGGCCGGCGGGGGCGATCACGCCGATCAAGCCTTCGGGTGGGAGGGCTGGGACGGGGTGATGTGGGGTTAGGGTGTGGACCATGGGTTTTCCGATTTTTAGATCGTGTGAATATCCGTTTCTGCGGTAACGGCGGCTTATGGTTCCGCTCTTACAGCGGGTCACTTTTGGAAAGAGCGCCAAAAGTAACCAAAAACGCTCCGCCCCACCACTCGGCACCTCGCCTAGGCTCGGCGTACCCTCACTCCGGCATTGCTCCGTGGGCCCGCCGCGAAGGGCCATCCATGGCCCAGCGCGGCTATCCCGGCATCCATGCCGGGATACCCACTGCGCAATGCCTGCGTTCGGCCAGCGTGGTTTAACGGGGCGCCAAGATCAAGATCAAGATCAAGATCAAGATCCAAAGCAAGAGCGACACAAAATTCATATGCGCCGCAAACTCCTGTGGGAGCGAGCTTGCTCGCGATGAGGCCGGCACATTCGGCATAACCGCAAACTGACACATCGCTATCGCAAGCAAGCCCCCCACAGAAGAAACGCGCTCACCAAAAAACAGGTCGGCCTAAAGGCCGCCTCGCTTTTGCTTTTGCTTTTGCTTTTGCTTTTGATCTGAAACGCCCCGTTAACCACGATGGCTGAACGAAGGTATTGCGCAGTGGGTAACCCGGCATGGATGCCGGGTTAGCCGCGCTGGGCCATGGATGGCCCTTCGCGGCGGCCCACGGAGCGATGCCTTCGTTCAGGCATGCCGAGCCTAGGCGAGGCACCGAGTGGTGGGGCAAAGCCTTTTTGGTTACTTTTTTGGCGTAAAAAGTAACCCGCCGTAAGGGCGGAACCATAAGCCGCCATCACACAATAACGGATCTACACACCACCCAAAGCTAAAAGATCAGGACCCCAGAAGCTCAGCCTTGACCAATTTGGCCTGCTCATCAGCATGATACGAAGAACGCACCAAAGGCCCCGAAGCCACATTCTTGAAGCCCATCTTGTACCCCTCCTCAGCAAACCAGGCAAAGGTATCCGGGTGCACAAAACGCTGCACCGGCAAGTGGCTGCGCGAAGGTTGCAGGTACTGCCCCAAGGTCAACATGTCGATGTCATGCTCACGCATGCGCTTCATGACTTCGATGACTTCCTCATCGGTCTCACCCAGGCCCAGCATCAAGCCGGACTTGGTCGGAATATGCGGCATCATTTGCTTGAAGCGTTGCAGCAGGGTCAACGACCACTGGTAATCCGAACCCGGACGCGCGGCCTTGTACAGGCGCGGCACGGTTTCCAGGTTGTGGTTGAACACATCCGGCGGCTCGGCGGCGGTGATTTCCAGGGCGATGTCCATGCGGCCGCGGTAGTCCGGCACCAGGGTTTCCAGTTGGACGTTCGGCGACAGCTTGCGGATTTCGCGGATGCAGTCGGCAAAGTGCTGGGCACCGCCGTCACGCAGGTCGTCGCGGTCCACCGAGGTGATGACCACGTACTTGAGCTTCAGGTCAGCGATGGCGATGGCCAGGCTTTCCGGCTCGTTGGTGTCCAATGGCTTCGGACGGCCGTGGCCGACGTCACAGAACGGGCAGCGACGGGTGCAGATGTCGCCCATGATCATGAACGTCGCGGTGCCGCCGGAGAAGCATTCGCCCAGGTTCGGGCAGGAGGCTTCTTCGCAGACGCTGTGCAGCTTGTGCTTGCGCAGCAGCGCCTTGATGCGGTCGACTTCCGGAGAGACCGGGATGCGCACGCGGATCCAGTCGGGCTTTTTCGGCAATTCGGTGGTCGGGATGATCTTGACCGGGATGCGTGCAACCTTCTCGGCGCCGCGCAGCTTGACGCCGGCCTCTACCTTGGCACGCGGGGCCGGACGCTCGGTGACGTCCAGCGTCGGGATCATGGTTTGCACTGCATCAGTAGTCATATCAGTCGATTCCGCCCGTGAGGGTCGTCTGCTCAGCATAGTCGAGGTGTTTGACGAGCTGCGCGCGCAGCCGGGCACTTACCTCGGCAAATTCAATCGATCCTGTGTGATCGCGCAGCTGGGTCATCGCCAGCCCTGCGTAGCCACAGGGATTAATCCGTCGAAACGGCTCAAGATTCATGTCCACGTTCAACGCCAGGCCGTGAAACGAACAGCCATGGCGGATCCGCAGCCCAAGAGAGGCGATCTTCGCCCCGTCGACGTACACGCCCGGCGCATCGGGCTTTGCCGCCGCGCTTACGCCGTAGCTGGCGAGCAAATCGATCAGGCACGTTTCCATGCGGGTGACCAGCTCGCGTACACCGAATCCCAGCTTGCGCACATCCAGCAACAGATAGGCGACCAGTTGGCCGGGCCCATGGTAAGTCACCTGCCCGCCCCGGTCGACCTTCACCACCGGGATGTCGCCTGGCAACAACAAGTGCTCGGCCTTGCCCGCCTGGCCCTGGGTGAACACCGGTGGGTGCTCGACCAGCCAGACTTCATCGTCGGCGGTGGTACCGCGTTCGTTCGTGAAGCGTTGCATGGCATGCCAGACCGGCTCGTAAGCCATCGTGCCCAGCTCGCGAAAGCCCAGCGTGCCCGGCATCACAACACCATGTGCACGAAACCGGTCGCTCGCAGCTCGCTGTTGATGTCGTAGAGCTGTTCCTGGCCGGTGGCAATGATATGCAGCTGGATTGTCGTGTACTTGCCGTTGGTACTCTGGCGCTCGGCCAGGGTCTTGAGGTCAACGGTGGCGTGCTTCTCAAGGATCGCGACGATCTTGTCCTTGAAGCCCACACCGGTGTCGCCGATTACTTTGATCGGGTAGTCCTCGCAAGGAAACTCGATCTTTGGCGCCTTTACTTCGGAGTCTGTCATGGCGTAACGGCCTCGCAAGCCGTGGTAACGAACATGGCCCCGTGCCGGAAAGGAACGGGGCCATGCAGGTCAACACTTGAAATCAGTTGAACAAGCCGTAGAAGAATAGACGGATGCTATCCCACATGCGGCGGAAAATACCACCTTCCTCGACCGCATCCAGCGCGATCAGGTCGGCGCTGTGCACCACTTTGTCGTCCAGTTTGACTTCGACCTTGCCGATGACGTCACCCTTGGCGATCGGCGCGGTCAGTTGCGGGTTCATGGTCATGCTGGCGGCGAGCTTCTTGAGCTGGCCTTTAGGCAAGGTCATGGTCAGGTCCTGGGCCAGGCCGGCCTTGACCTGGTTGGTGGCGCCTTTCCAGACCTGGGCCTGGGCCAGTTCGGTGCCCTTCTGGTAGAAGGTCTGGGTTTCGAAGAAGCGGAAACCGTAGGTCAGCAGCTTCTGGGTCTCAGCGGCGCGGGCCACTTCGCTGTTGGTACCGAACACCACGGCGATCAGGCGCATGCCGTCACGAACGGCCGACGACACCATGCAGTAACCCGCCTCCTCGGTGTGGCCGGTCTTCAGACCGTCGACAGTCTTGTCGCGCCACAGCAGCAGGTTGCGGTTGGGCTGCTTGATGCCATTCCAGAAGAACTCTTTCTGGGAATAGATGGCGTAGTGCGCCGGGTCTTCATGAATGATGGCCCGCGCCAGGATCGCCATGTCGTGAGCCGACGAATAATGCTCCGGGTTCGGCAGACCGGTCGGGTTCATGAAGTGACTGTTGGTCATGCCCAGGTCAGCCACGGTCTTGTTCATCATGTCGGCGAATGCGTCTTCGCTGCCGGCGATGTGCTCGGCCAGGGCGACGCTGGCGTCGTTGCCGGACTGGATGATGATCCCGTGCAGCAGGTCGCTGACGGTCACTTGCGAACCGACCTTGATGAACATCCGCGAACCGCCGGTGCGCCAGGCGTTCTCGCTGACGGTCACCGGATCGTTTTCACCGATCTGGCCACGACGGATTTCCAGCGTGGCGATGTAGGCCGTCATCAGCTTGGTCAGACTGGCCGGTGGCAGGCGCTGGTCACCGTTGTTCTCCACCAGCACCTCGCCGCTGCTGGCATCCATGAGCACAAAGGATTTGGCGGCCAATTGAGGCGGCGCCGGCATCATCTCGACCGCGAACGCGGCCGGTGAGAGAAGCAGCGGGACTAGCAGGCAAAGGCGTTTGGCAAAGGTGGTGATGTTCATCCGTCTCTCGAAATCGCTAATGGAAACTGCCCGGAGGCAATACTAAACAGGCAGCTTTCTAACGGGCCGCCGCGCACTTAAGTTGCTCACTCACAACCCTTGCCGGGCTTTTGTTATTCATCGAGCCAACAACCTGACCCGCCCAAACCACAAGCGGGCCTCAATCAATTATTCAGCGGTGACCAGGCTCGGCGAACCGAGATTGGCCAGGCGCACGCTGTTCTGTACCTGCTGGACCTCACCCGGAGAACCGATCGGCCCCAGGCGCACCCGATGCAGTGTCTGCTGGTTGCGCACGATCGAGCTGATGAACACCGGCGCGCTGACCATCGAGCTCAGCTTCGATCTCAACAGTTCTGCAGCGTCCGGGTTGGCGAACGCGCCCACTTGAAGATACTGGCCAGACGCTGTTGCAGAAGCGTTTTTTTTTGCGTCGATCTGCACGGGCACCACGGCCGCCGCATGCTGCTGCGGCGGTGGGGTCCATTGCTCGACCGTGCCGGTGGAAGCCGTCACGGTTGGCGCGGCATTCTGCGCTACTTTTGGCTCGTTGAGCATCAAAGGCGCCGGACGGCCGCGCTGGGCCCACCATTCCTGCGGATCGATGCCCTCGACTTTTACCCGCGCGGTGCCAGTTTCAGCGTAACCGAGCTTTTTCGCCGCCGCATACGACAAGTCGATGATGCGATCGGAATAGAACGGCCCACGATCGTTGACACGCAGGATCACCGTCTTGTTGTTGTCCAGGTTGGTCACCCGCACATAACTGGGCAGTGGCAAGGTCTTGTGGGCCGCGCTCATGCCATAGAGGTCGTAGACCTCGCCATTGGCGGTGTTCTGGCCGTGGAACTTGGTGCCGTACCAGGACGCCGTGCCCGAGGCGACGTAGCGCTTGGATTCAGCCATCGGGAAATAGGTCTTGCCCAGCACCGTATACGGGTTGGCCTTGTAGGGGCCGGTGTGCAGGGTCGGCGTCGCGTCGGGAATGCGCGAGACATCCACGTCCCACCACGGCGCGCCGTCCTTGTGGGCCCGGTTGATGTCCAGGCCTGGGGTGGCGCGCACGACGTTGGGGCTTTTCTGGGTGGGTGCGCGGCTGGTCGAACAACTGACGACCAGTAACGACAGCGCCGCCAATGCCACCAGCTTGAGGGGCCTGGCTTTCAGGGGTTGATAGGTAGGCAATGCCTGCATTATTTGACGCCCCGTGCTTTGACCAGCTCTTCAGACAGTTGATATACAGCCATGGCGTACATCACGCTGCGGTTATAACGCGTAATCGCGTAGAAATTCTTCAGGCCCATCCAATATTCAGGGCCCTGCTCGCCTTCCAGGCGCATCGCGGTGACCGACATATCGTCACGCAGCGCATCATGACTCGACCAGCCCAGCGCTCGCAACTCCCCGACGGTTTTCGTCGGCTCGATCCCTTCGGTCAAGCCCTCGTCAACCTGCTCGCCGCGCACGTCGGCACGGCTGACCACCGGCTCGCCGGCTTCCCAGCCGTGGCGCTTGAAATAACTGGCAACGCTACCGATCGCATCGGTCGGGTTGGTCCAGATATTGATGTGGCCATCACCGTCGAAATCCACCGCGTAGGCGCGGAAACTGCTGGGCATGAATTGCGGCAGGCCCATGGCTCCGGCGTAGGAACCCTTGAGAGTCAGCGGATCGACCTGCTCTTCGCGGGCCAACAGCAGAAACTCGCGCAGCTCCTTGCGGAAGAACTCGGCGCGCGGCGGATAATCGAAGCCCAGGGTCGACAATGCGTCGATGACCCGGAAATTGCCGGTGTTGCGGCCAAAGAAAGTTTCAACGCCAATGATCGACACGATGACCTGGGCCGGCACGCCATATTCCTGCTCGGCGCGAGCCAGGGCCGCCTCGTGCTGACGCCAGAAGTCCACGCCCCGGGCAATGCGCGCCTCGGTGATGAACATCGGCCGGTACTCGCTCCACTGCTTGACGCGCTCGGCGGGCCGGGAGATCGCATCGAGGATCGACTGCTTGCGCTCGGCCTCGCGGAACACCCCCATCAGCTGCTCGCCGGCAAAACCGTAGTCGCGGGTCATCTCACCGACGAATTCGGCCACTTGCGGCGAGCCTTCGTATTCGCCCGCCAAGGCATGCGGCGCACAGCCCAGTAAGCCGACCAGGCCGACCCACGGCGCATATCGCGTCGACCAGCCACGCATTGCTTGCATTGAACTCTTCACCTTATTCAAACCTGCGCGATCCATTTGCGATGCGTATGAATCGACATCAAAACCCCAAACGCTGACAGTAGCGTCACCAGCGAAGTTCCTCCGTAGCTAATGAATGGCAACGGCACCCCCACGACCGGCAACAGGCCACTGACCATACCGATGTTGACGAAAACATAAACAAAAAAAGTCATGGTCAGGCTGCCAGCAAGCAATTTGCCGAACAGGGTCTGGGCCTGGGCGGTGATCACCAGGCCTCGCCCGATCAGCAGCAGATAGATCAGCAGCAGCACGCAGATGCCTACCAGGCCGAACTCCTCGCCCATCACGGCAATGATGAAGTCGGTGTGGCTTTCCGGCAAAAAGTCCAGGTGCGACTGGGTGCCCATCAGCCAACCCTTGCCGAACACCCCACCGGAACCGATGGCGGCCTTGGACTGGATGATGTTCCAGCCGGTGCCGAGCGGATCGCTTTCCGGGTCGAGGAATGTCAGGACGCGTTGCTTCTGGTAGTCGTGCATCACGAAATACCACATGGCCACCGACACCGGCACGGCGGCGGCGATCACGCTGAGGATCCAGCGCCAGCGCAACCCGCCCATGAACAGCACGAACGCGCCGCCGGCCAGGATCAGCAGCGAAGTGCCCAGGTCCGGCTGGCGCACGATCAGGATGAACGGGATACCGATCAGCAACAGGCTGATACATACATGCTTGAGTTGCGGCGGCAACGAGCGCTTGGCCAGGTACCAGGCAATGGTCGCCGGCATGATGATCTTGAGAAATTCCGAGGGCTGGAAACGGATCACCCCGGGGATGTTGATCCAGCGGGTGGCGCCCATGGCGTTATGACCCATGATGTCCACCACCACCAGCAACCCCACGCCGACCACATAGGCCAGTGGCACCCAGCGCGCCATGAAGCGTGGTTCGAGTTGGGCGATGACGATCATCGACACCAGGCCGATGCCGAACGAGGTGGCCTGCTTGGCCAGCAGGTCCCAATTCTTGCCGCTGGCCGAATACAGCACGAACAGGCTGCCGGCCGCCAGGGTCAACAGCAGGATCAGCAGCGGACCGTCGATGTGCATGCGCTGCAGCAACGTGGCGCGACGGCGCATCACATCTTCGCTGGAGAGGATGCGGTCGAAATTATTCTTCACGGGCCGTAGCCTCCGCGCTGATCGGGCTTGCGAATTCGGGCTTGAGCTGGCCGTGCTCATCCAGCAGCCAGGCGTCCATGACCTGGCGCACCACCGGCGCGGCGACACCAGAACCGGACTCACCGTTCTCGACCATTACCGAGACGACGATCTTCGGGTTATCGGCCGGCGCGAAACCGACGAACAAGGCGTGGTCGCGGTGGCGCTCCTGGACCTTGGAGCGGTCGTACTTCTCACCCTGCTTGATGGCCACGACCTGGGCGGTCCCGCTCTTGCCGGCGATCCGGTATTGCGCACCGATGGAAGCCTTGCGCGCCGTGCCCCGGGCACCGTGCATTACCTGTTGCATGCCGATGTTGACCTTCTGCCAGTCCGATGGATTGCGCAGGATGATGTCCGGCACCGGGTCCGGATCCACGGGCTTCTGGCCCTCGATGGTCTTGGCCAGGTGCGGGCGATACCACTTGCCCTTGCTCGCCACCAGAGCCGTGGCCTGGGCCAGTTGCAACGGCGTGGCCTGCATGTAGCCCTGGCCGATCCCCAGGATCAAGGTTTCGCCCGGGAACCAGGCCTGTCGGCGTGTCGCGCGCTTCCACTCCCGAGACGGCATCAGGCCCGGCGATTCTTCGAACATGTCCAGGGAGACTTTCTGACCGAGGCCGAACTTGTTCATGTAGGACGACAACCGATCGATCCCCAGCTTGTGGGCCAGGTCATAGAAGTAGGTATCGTTGGAGCGCATGATCGCCGTTTCCAGGTCCACGTAGCCGTCACCGGTGCGGTTCCAGTTGCGGTACTTGTGGTCGTAGTTCGGCAGTTGGTAATAACCGGGGTCATAGACCCGGCTCGATGCAGTGACCACGCCGGCATCCAGCCCGGCGATCGCCACGGCCGGCTTGATGGTCGACCCCGGCGGATACAGGCCGCGCAGCACGCGGTTGAACAGCGGCCGATCGATGGAATCGCGCAGCTCGGCGTAGGCCTTGAAGCTGATGCCGGTGACGAACAGGTTCGGGTCGAAGCTTGGCTGGCTGACCATCGCCAGGACTTCGCCGGTGCTGGGGTCCAACGCGACCACGGCGCCACGCCGTCCGCCCAGCGCCGCTTCGGCGGCTTCCTGCAACTTGATGTCCAGGCTCAGGACGATGTCCTTGCCAGGAATCGGGTCGGTGCGCTTGAGCACCCGCAACACCCGGCCTCGGGCGTTGGTCTCGACTTCCTCGTATCCCACCTGACCGTGCAGCTCGGCCTCGTAGAAACGCTCGATACCGGTCTTGCCGATATGGTGGGTGCCGCTGTAGTTGACCGGATCGAGGGTCTTGAGCTCTTTCTCGTTGATCCGTCCCATGTAGCCGACCGAGTGGGCAAAGTGCGGCCCTTGCGGATAATGCCGCACCAACTGCGCCACCACCTCGACGCCGGGCAGGCGGAACTGGTTCACCGCGATCAGCGCGATCTGCTCTTCGGTCAGCTCGAACATGATCGGCACCGGCTCGAAGGGGCGCCGGCCCTGGCGCATGCGCTTCTCGAAAATCGCCCGGTCCTCAGGTGTCAACTGCAGTACCTCGACGATCACGTCGAGGACTTTTTGCCAGTCGCCAGAGCGCTCGCGGGTCATGCTCAGGCTGAAGCTGGGCCGGTTATCGGCCACCACCACGCCATTGCGGTCGAAAATCAGCCCTCGGGTCGGCGGAATCGGCTGTACGTGGACGCGGTTGCTCTCCGAGAGGGTCGAGTGATACTCGTACTGGATGACCTGGAGGAAATACAGCCGCGCGATCAGCACGCCGATCAGCGTGACCACGGCGATAGCCCCGAACACGACGCGGCCCCGCACCAGACGGGCGTCTTTTTCGTGGTCCTTGATGCGGATCGGCTGAGGCATGAGGGCAGGATTACTTGTGATAAGGGTGCCCGGACAAGACTGTCCAGGCACGGTACAACTGTTCACCGATCAGGATCCGCACCAGTGGGTGCGGCAACGTCAGGGGCGACAACGACCAGCGCTGATCGGCCCGCGCACAGACTTCAGGCGCCAGCCCTTCCGGGCCACCGACCATGAAATTGACCGTGCGCGAATCCAATCGCCAGCGATCGAGCTCCACCGCCAGTTGCTCGGTGCTCCAGGGCTTGCCGTGGACTTCGAGCGTGACGATCCGCTCGTTCGGCCCGACCTTGGCCAGCATGGCTTCGCCTTCCTGGCGGATGAAACGCGCCACGTCAGCGTTCTTGCCACGGGTATTGAGCGGAATTTCCACCAGTTCCAGGGCCAGCTCGGACGGAAGACGCTTGGCATATTCATGCCAGCCTTCTTCCACCCACTTGGGCATGCGAGAACCGACGGCGATCAGGCGCAGTCGCACAGCGATCCCTTATTGCTGGTCTTTGTTGAGCTTGGTGAAGTGCTCATGGGAGTTTTCCGGGCTGTGGTGCGCGGCACTGGCCGAACGGCTCTGCTCGGCGCCTGCCCACAGGCGTTCCAGGTCGTAGAACTGGCGCGCCGACGCGGTCATCATGTGAACGATGACATCGTCCATGTCCAGCAGCACCCAGTCGCTTTCGCCCTTGCCTTCTTCGCCCAACGGCTTGGCGCCTTGCTTTTTGACTTCTTCGCGAACTTTTTCCAGCATCGCATTGATCTGGCGATTGGAGGTACCGGTGGCGATGATCATGTAGTCGGTGATGCTCTGCTTCTCGCGAACGTCGATCACCTGGATGTCCTGGGCCTTGACGTCTTCCAGGGCCGCCACGGCCACCTTGACCAGCTCTTCGCCGGTCAGCGCCACGCCGGCGTGTGCTTCTACCGGCAGCGGGGCGCTCTTGAAGGTGCCCTTGCGCTTAACTTTGTTCAGGTCTTTGTCAGTCATAGAAAACTCGTTTTGCTCATGTGTTCGGGTGCTCGGTACACGTGGATTCGTGTCGGCGGAGCACGCCTTGTTCAGTTCGACGCACGGTACAGCCCGTGCGCATCGATGTAGGCCAGGACCGCGTCGGGCACCAGGAAACGTACCGACTTACCGCTGGCCAGCAGTTGACGGATCTGGGTGGCGGATACCGCGAGCGGCGTCTGCCAGACGAATGCAATCTGTCCGCTCGGCCCCTTGAGGGCCAGCGGGTCGCTCACCGAGCGCGCCGCCAGCAGGTTGCGCAAGGCATCCGGCGGTTCGCTGTCGGCATCCGGGCGTTGCAGCACCAGGATGTGGCAATGCTGGAGCAACTCTTCCCAGCGATGCCAAGTGGGCAGGCCGCAAAAAGCGTCCCAGCCCAGAAGCAGAAAAACCTGGGCATCAGCGGCCAGTTCGGCACGCATCAGCTCCAGGGTATCAATGGTGTAGGACGGTTTGTCCCGCTGCAATTCGCGGGCATCCACCACCAACGGCGCCACGCCGGCCACCGCGCACTCGACCATCGCCAGGCGATCCCGGGCCGACACCTGCGGCGTGTCCCGATGAGGCGGCCGGGCGCTGGGCGTCAGGCGCAACTCATCGAGGGCCAGCGCGTCGGCGACTTCCAGCGCACCGCGCAGATGGCCGATGTGCACCGGGTCGAATGTGCCACCCAGGATACCAATGCGCTTTGGCGCGATCGCCGTCACAACGGGCATCGTCATAGAGGCCAGTGGGTCGAGGTCGCCCAAGTCAGGCCGGCTCCTGTCCGCGCAACTGGCCGTCACCGACCACGATGTACTTCTCGCAGGTCAGGCCTTCGAGGCCCACCGGACCGCGGGCGTGCAGCTTATCAGTAGAAATGCCGATCTCGGCACCCAATCCGTATTCAAAGCCATCGGCGAAGCAGGTCGGGGTGTTGATCATCACCGAAGCAGAGTCCACTTGCGCCACGAAACTTCGGGTTTCGCCCTGGTGTTCGCTGACGATGGCGTCGGTGTGATGGGAGCCATGACGGTTGATATGCTCGATCGCCTGGTCGAGCCCATCGACCACGCGGATCGACAGGATCGGCGCCAGGTATTCGGTATCCCAGTCTTCTTCGGTGGCCGCAACGGCCTCGATGATTGCCCGCGTGCGCTCGCAACCACGCAGCTCGACGCCTTTTTCGCGGAACTGGGCAGCCATCGACGGCAGGAAATCCTTGGCTACGGCCTGGTCCACCAGCAGGGTTTCCATCGCACCGCAGATGCCATAACGATAAGTCTTGGCGTTGAAGGCAATGCGCTGGGCCTTCGGCAATTCGGCGTGGGCGCTGACGTAGACATGGCAGATGCCGTCCAGGTGCTTGATCACCGGCACGCGGGCGTCGCGACTGACGCGCTCGATCAGGCCCTTGCCGCCGCGGGGCACGATGACGTCCACAAACTCGGGCATGGTGATCAGCGCGCCGACCGCGGCGCGATCGGTGGTTTCCACCACTTGCACGACGGCGGCCGGCAGGTTGGCTTCGGCCAGGCCACGCTGGATGCAGGCGGCAATGGCGCGGTTGGAATGGATCGCCTCGGAGCCGCCACGCAGGATGGTCGCATTACCGGACTTCAGGCACAGGCTCGCGGCGTCGATGGTCACGTTCGGCCGCGACTCGTAGATGATCCCGACCACGCCCAGGGGCACGCGCATCTTGCCGACCTGGATACCCGATGGCCGATAGCTCATGTCGCGGATCGCCCCGACCGGGTCCGGCAGTGCCGCGACCTGGCGCAGACCGACGATCATGCCGTCGATGCGCGCTGGTGTCAGCGCCAGGCGTTCGAGCATGGCCGGCTCCAGACCATTGGCCCGGCCAGCGGCCAGGTCCAGCTCATTGGCGGCGGACAACTCGGCGCGAGACGCGTCCAGCGCGTTGGCGGCGGCCTGCAAGGCGCGGTTTTTCTGCGCGGTGCTGGCACGGCCGATGACGCGCGACGCTTCGCGGGCGGCGCGACCCAGGCGGGTCATGTAGTCAAGAACGGACTCAGTCATGGTCTGTGTGGTCTTGGCAAAGAGGAAAGCGGCAGATTATAGCTGTCGTAACCCTCGACTAACAGCATGGACTCACAGCGGTGACCGGCGGAGGCGCAAAACAGCCATCGAACGTGAATGTTTCCGTGAATGTTCAGCGGTAATTAAGCTTTCCATTGTTATCATCGCGCTACTTTTGGCCTTACTTCGTCCATCGACATGACCGATTCGCCTTCCGTACCCATCGCTTTGCCACACGCTTTTTTTGATCGCGACGCCCAGGTGCTCGCCCGGGACCTGCTGGGCAAGGTCATTCGCCACAAGGTCGGCAGCCTGTGGCTCAGTGCGCGGATCATCGAGACCGAAGCCTATTACTTCGCCGAGAAAGGCAGCCACGCCTCCCTGGGCTATACGGAAAAGCGCAGGGCGTTGTTTCTCGATGGCGGCCACATCTATATGTATTACGCCCGGGGCGGCGATTCACTGAATTTCAGTGCGCAAGGCCCGGGTAATGCGGTGTTGATCAAGTCTGCGTATCCCTGGGTGGATGCCATCAGCGGCCCGGACAGCCTGGCGCGGATGCTCCTCAACAATCCCGACGCCCAAGGCCGACCACGCGCGCCACAAAAGCTGTGTGCCGGCCAGACCTTGCTGTGCAAGGCCCTGGGCCTGAAAGTGCCGGACTGGGACGCCAAACGCTTCGACCCTGAACGGCTGCTGGTGGAAGATGTGGGCGTGCCGACGGTGAATGTGATCCAGACCACTCGCCTGGGCATTCCACTGGGACGAGACGAACACCTGCCCTACCGCTTCGTCGATGCCGCCTACGCGCAATGGTGTACCCGCAACCCGCTGCGGCGCGGACAGGTCGAGGGCCGGGATTATGTTTTGCTGTCCTGAACACAACGCCGTGCATGCCCATCAATATTCAATGGAGTTGTCTTTATGGGCCAATGGCTCGATAGCATTACCGGCTGGCTGACCGTCAACCCACAATGGCTGGCGGTGGCGGTGTTTGTCGTCGCTTGCGTTGAATGCCTGGCCATTGCCGGGTTGATTGTGCCGGGCACGGTGTTGTTGTTCGCCATCGCGGTGCTGGCCGGCAGTGGGGCGTTGTCCCTGGGCGAAACCTTGCTGCTGGGCCTTCTCGGCGGATTGCTGGGGGATCTGGTTTCGTACTTTCTCGGGCGGCATTTCCACCAGAACATCCGGCGCCTGCCGGGGCTGCGACAACATCCGGAATGGATGAGCGCAGCGGAAAGCTATTTCCAGCGCTACGGTATCGCCAGCCTGCTGGTGGGGCGTTTCATCGGCCCGCTGAGGCCGATGCTGCCGATGGTGGCCGGGATGTGCGACATGCCGTTCCCACGCTTCGCGGTCGTCAGCGTGGTGGCGGCGGCAGGCTGGACCGTTGCCTACCTGCTTCCCGGCTGGGCCACCGGAGCGGCGTTCCGCCTGCCACTGCCCGAAGGCTTCTGGCCACAAGCCGGCGTCGTCATCGGCAGCATCGCGGTGATGCTCGGCCTGAGCGTCAACAGCAGCCTGCGTCGTCATCGTCATGCCTCGGCAATCATCGCGGGTGTTGGCCTGGCCATCCTGATCGGCCTGTTCATTGGTTTTCGCTACCTGACGGCCTTCGACCAGGGCCTGATTGCCCTGGTCCAGGAACATCGCAGCGCAACGCTGGATGAAATCGCCGTGACCTTCACGCTGATCGGCGAATTCCGCTACATGCTGATCTTCAGCGCCCTGGTTACCGGACTGTTGTTATTGGGACGCCAATGGCGCCAGGCAATCTTTGCCGGGGGCACGATGCTGCTCACGGCCCTGGCCAACACCGGCTCCAAACTGTTTTTCGCCCGCGTGCGCCCTGAGATCCTGAGCGAACCGTTGACCAGCTACAGCATGCCCAGCGGCCATGCTTCTGGCGCATTCGCGCTGTTCCTGACCCTCGCCGTGCTGGCCGGCCGGGGACAGCCGCCGCGCCTGCGCTTGACCTGGCTGCTGCTAGGCGCATTGCCGGCCCTGGCCATCGCCCTGTCGCGGGTGTACCTCGGGGCGCATTGGCCGAGCGACATCGTTGCCGGCGCCATGCTCGCCGCCACCGTCTGCGCCGCCGTCCTGTGGCTGACCCAGCGCCAGGAACCGCTGCGCGCCATGTCGCCAAGAGTCTGGTGGCTGGTCCTGCCGGCGCTGTTGGCGGCCTTCAGCTTCTTCGCCCTGCGGCACCTGCCGCATGCGATGTTGCGGTATGCCTATTGATGTCAGGCAAACAGTTCGCCCTGTAATTCATCCAACAGCGCTTGGATCGCATCCAGCCGCTGTTGCGGGTCGTCAAGTTGCAGGAGGTCGATCTTGTCCAGTTCATTGAACGGCAGCAGATAGGCCAGCTGATTGGCGAGGGACTGTTGGCCCTTGGCTTCGGTGCCCATGTTCAGCGCCTCGACCATCGGGTGTTCGGCGAGGGCCTTGAGCAGCGCCACCAGGTCGGCATCTTCATCTTGCAACGGTTGTTCCGGCTCGTCCTCCAGCCACTCGA
Organism: Pseudomonas sp. R4-84; assembly: GCF_054130985.1. NCBI lineage: Bacteria > Pseudomonadati > Pseudomonadota > Gammaproteobacteria > Pseudomonadales > Pseudomonadaceae > Pseudomonas > Pseudomonas sp. R4-84. The sequence goes on along the minus strand of NZ_CP096390.1, from coordinate 724,088 downwards.
CCTGCGCCACGGTGAGCTGATCCGCCTGGACGCTGGTGCTGTGCACCAGGAAACGCCGTGCGCCTTGCACGCGGATCCCCAGCAAACCGTTTTCCTGCTGGGAAAAATCGGTGATCAGCGCTTCACACCCGACCCGCGCGTAGCCATCGGGCGCAATGCCGACTTCCTCGCCATCGAGGATGCACACCACGCCAAAACCTTCGCCTTTTTTCATGCAGCGCCCGATCATGTCGAGGTAACGCGCCTCGAAGATTTGCAGATCAAGAGTGCAACCGGGGAACAACACAGTGTTCAACGGGAACAGCGGCAAGCTCATAACCCATTCCTTAAACAGTCATCGACACCACCAGCGGCAGCAGCACCGCCGTGGCCACGCCCATCAAACTCATCGCCAGGGCCGCGAAGGCGCCGGTCTCCTCGCTTTCCTGCAACGCCACCGAGGTGCCCACCGCGTGGGCGGTCAGGCCCAGGGCCATGCCCCGCGCTTCAGGGCTGTGGACACCCAATCGGGTCAAAATACTCGGCCCCAGGATCGCCCCCAGCACACCGGTGATCAGCACGAACACCGCCGCCATGGCCGCCACGCCGCCAATCTGCTCGGCCACCAGCATGGCGATCGGCGACGTCACCGACTTGGGTGCCATCGTCATGAGGATCATGTGCTCGGCGCCAAACGCCCAGCCCAGCACCACCGCGGAACCGGTGGCGAACACCCCGCCTACCACCAGCGTAGTAAAAATCGGCCAGAACAATTGGCGGATTCGCCGCAGGTTCAAGTACAACGGCACCGCCAGGGCCACGGTTGCCGGCCCCAGCAGAATGCTCAGGATCTCGGTGCTCTTGCGGTACTCGGCGTAACTGATGCCGCAGCCCACCAGCACGGCGATCAACACCAGCATCGACATCAATACCGGCTGAAGAAACACCCAGCGAGTCTTCTCGAACGCCGCCAGCACCAATTGATAGGCGCCCAGGGTAATGCCGATGCCGAACAGCGGGTGATGGATGACCGAGGTCCAGGCGCCTTGCCAATCGAACATCATGGGGCGTCCTCCGGCTCGAGACTGTGGCGCCGGGCCAGGCGCTGCATCATCACTCCCGTCAACGCCACCGAAAGGACCAACGACAACATCAGCGCACCGACAATCGCCCAGAAATCGGCGGCGATCGCCCGGGCATAGACCATCACCCCAACCGCCGGCGGCACCAGCAGCAACGGCAGGTAGCGCAACAGGCTGCTGGCGGCCAGGTTCAACGGCTCGCTGACTTCGCCGCGAGTGATCAGGTAGCCCAGCATCAGCAGCAGGCCAACGATCGGCCCCGGCAGGATCGGTAGGAACAAATGGTTGATGGCAGTGCCCAGCAATTGGAACAGCACCAGCCAGGTCAGGCCCCGTAGCAACATCCGCTCTTTCCCCCGCAACACGTGTTCAAAGAATGCGCCGGCATTATAAGCACGCCCACGCTATGGTTCGGCATTCGTAAAAAGCATGGTCGATGACCTTCCCGGTCGGCCATGTTGATCTACAGTGGTTCTCGGGGGCGCAGACCCCCGTTCCATAAAAGCAGGACAGATGAACCAAGGAGAGTCTCAATGCCCTACGTTCCCGTTACAGCGCTCAAGGATTATGTCGGCAAGGAACTGGGATGTTCCGACTGGCTGACCATCGACCAGGACCGCATCAACCTGTTCGCCGAAGCCACCGGCGACTTCCAGTTCATCCATGTCGACCCGGTCAAGGCCGCGCAGACCCCGTTCGGCAGCACCATCGCCCACGGTTTCCTGTCGCTGTCGCTGATGCCCAAATTGATGGAAGACATCCTGATCCTGCCCGAGGGTGTGAAGATGGTCGTCAACTACGGGCTCGACAGCGTGCGCTTCATCCAGCCGGTGAAGGTCGACTCCAAGGTCCGGCTCAAGGTCGATCTGGTGGACGTGACCGAGAAAAAACCTGGCCAATGGCTGCTCAAGGCCACCGCCACGCTGGAAATCGAAGGTTCGGAAAAACCGGCCTACATCGCCGAGCCACTGTCGCTCTGCTTCGTGTAGACCCTCGCGGTCGCGAAACCGCTCATGCAGTTTCGCATCGCGTCAACGCGCATAGCTGCGGCATACTCGTCGCCTGATTACCTGGATCCCGTTATGCGCGCACTTGTACCCCTGACCCTGGCCCTCCTGCTCACAGCCTGCGGCGATGGCGAATCGCTGCTGCCTCCCGATGCACGCCTGCCCGATGGCGGGCGTTATCGCGGCGACCTGGTGGACGGCCTGTTGCAAGGCCAGGGACGCATCGATTACCCCAACGGCAGCTGGTACGCCGGCCAGTTCGACAAGGGCCAGTGGCACGGCACCGGGGAGTGGCATGGCAGCAATGGCGAGGTCTATCGCGGCCAATTCGAGCAAGGCCTGTTCCATGGCCAGGGCAGCCTGACCACACCGACCAGCAGCTACACCGGCGGCTTCAAGCAAGGCCGGCGGGACGGCGAAGGGACGCTCAAGGAAAACGGCATGACCTATCGGGGCGAATTCAAGGCCGACCGTTACTCCGGCCTCGGGCGTCTCGAACTCGACGATGGCAGCCAGTATCAAGGCCCGTTCGCCAACGGCAAGCCCAACGGCGAAGGCCAGCGCTTCGATGCCAGCGGCAACCAGTTCACCGGGCATTTCGTCGACGGCCAGCTCCAGGGCAAGGGCACGTTCAACAGTGCCGAAGGCGACGTCTACATCGGCGGTTTCCGCAACAACCAACTCAACGGTCGGGGGCGTTATGAAAATGCCGACGGCGATGTCTGGATCGGCCAGTTCAAGGACGGCGCGCTGACCGGCAAAGGCGAACTGATTGGCGCGGACGGCAGTCATTATCTCGGCCAGTTCAACGAATGGCGCTTCACCGGCGAGGGCCGCCTCAACCTACCCGATGGCAGCTTCTACGTGGGCCAGTTCGAAAGCGACAGCTACCACGGGCGCGGCACCTTGGTACTGACCGACGGCACGGTGCAAAGCGGCACCTGGGCCAACGGCCTGCGGATACGCGACGCCGACGGCAAGCTGCTGCCGGACGTGCTCGAACGCGGCATCCTGGCCCAAGGCCGCCTGCTCGACGAAGCGCTGGCCGATATCCCCGCGTCGACGCCTGAGGTGGAACTGTACAGCCTGACCCTGGGCGGCGACGGCAAGCAGAGCGTGTTCCTGCGTGAATCCGACTACGTTGCCAATATGCTTGCCAGCCGTTTCGGCGCGACCGGCCAGATCCGCCTGGTGAACCACCGCGATCACCTCAGCGACCGGCCCATGGCCAGCCGCGAAAGCCTGCGCCGCGCCGCCGTCACTTTGGCCGAGCGCAGCGGCCCGGAAGACCTGATATTCATCTACCTGACCAGCCACGGCACCAGCGAGCACGAACTGGTGCTCGACCAACCTCGCATGGAACTGGCCGACCTGCCCGCCGACGAACTGGCCGTTGTCCTGGCGCCGCTCAAGCATCGCGACAAGATCGTGGTGATCTCGGCCTGTTATTCCGGTGGGTTCATTCCGGCGCTCAAGGATGAACGCACGTTGATCATGACCGCGTCCCGGGCCGACCGGGTGTCATTCGGCTGCTCCGAGGAGGCCAACTTCACTTATTTCGGCGACGCCCTGTTCGCCCAGGCGCTGAACCAGACCGACGACCTGGAGCAAGCGTTCAAGCGCGCCAAGGGCATCGTTGCCGAACGCGAGCAGGCGGACAATTTCGAAGCCTCGGAACCGCAGATCTGGGCGCCGAGGACGGTGCTGTCCCACTGGCAATTGCTGCGCAAGCAACAAGCGCGAAAAGCATTGCGAAGTGCTGCATTGAACGACGAGGGCAAAAAGAGCAACTAAGCTGAACCGTATCAAGGGGGAGACACTATGTACTTGACGCCTCAGCATGTTTTGCTCGCCGGCGCGACCGGATTGACCGGGGAACATCTGTTGGATCGGCTGCTCAATGAGCCGACCATTACCCGGGTACTGGCGCCTTCCCGCCGGCCACTGGCCGAGCATCCGCACTTGGAAAATCCGGTTGGGGAACCGGCCGAGTTGCTGCAACGGCTCGAAGGCCCGGCCGACATCGCCTTCTGCTGCCTCGGCACCACCATCAAGAAAGCCGGCTCCGAACAGGCGTTTCGCGCCGTGGACCTGGACCTGGTGGTGGCCTTCGCCAAACGCGCCCGGGAGCTGGGCGCGCGGCATCTCATCGTGATCAGTGCGTTGAATGCCGACGCGAAGTCGTCGATCTTCTACAACCGGGTCAAAGGCGAAATGGAGGCGGCCCTCAAGGCCCAGGATTGGCCGCAACTGACCATCTGCCGCCCTTCCCTGCTGCTCGGCGAGCGGGTTGAACCGCGCCTGGCCGAGCAACTGGCCGGGCCGTTGTCCAAGCTGATTCCCGGCAAGTACCACGGTATCGAAGCCTGCCAACTGGCCCGGGCCATGTGGCGCCTGGCGCTGGAAGAGCAGGATGGGGTGCGGGTGGTGGAGTCGGATGAGTTGCGCAGGCTTGGGAAATGATTCTGTAGCGCCTGCGTGGATGCATTGTGGCGAGGGAGCTTGCTCCCGCTCGACTGCGCAGCAGTCGCCTTGGATCTCAGGGGGAAAAGCTGGCGGCTTCTCCGCAGCCCAGCGGGAGCAAGCGCCCTCGCCACAGGTTGTGAGGCAATTGCTTGCTACAACCCCCCAGTCGCCTGGAACCCCACACCCAACGCCGTAAACAACGACAACGGCAACAACAAAGTATCGAGCAACGCGCTCCCAGGCAGATCGAGGCCCGGATAGCTCGGCGCCTCAGCGCCAAAGCGGTCCTTGGCGCAGCAACCGCCGTTCAGCGCATAAAGATCCAGGCGCGTCCCGGCGTACACCACCGGAGCACCCGGCTTGGCGGCGTCGAGGGTGCGGGCGGTGGCGCAACCGGTCAGTTGCAACGCCAGCAACACCGCCAGCAGCTTATTCATCGCTGCTCAAATGATGCTCGCCCCAACGTGGCAGCATGTCTTGGGGAATGTTCATCAGGTTGAGGATCCGGGCGACCACGAAATCGATCAGGTCATCGATGGTCTGTGGCTGATGATAGAAACCCGGCGAGGCCGGCAAAATGGTCACGCCCATGTTCGACAGCTTGAGCATGTGCTCCAGGTGAATGCTCGAATACGGCGCTTCCCGGGGCACCAGGATCAACTGGCGACGCTCCTTGAGCGTGACGTCCGCCGCCCGTTCGATCAGGTTGTTGCAGGCACCGGTGGCAATCGCCGACAGCGTCCCGGTGGAACACGGCACCACCACCATCGCCGCTGGCGCGCCGGAGCCGGAGGCCACCGGCGACATCCAGTCTTCCTTTCCATACACACGAATCTGCCCCGCCGCCGCACCGGTGTACTCGGTGAGGAAGGCCTGCATCATCTGGGTCTTGGGTGGCAAGGTCACGTCAGTCTCGGTGGCCATCACCAGTTGCGCGGCCTTGGAGATGAGGAAATGCACTTCGCGGTCTTCGCGCACCAGGCAATCGAGCAAGCGCAAGCCGTACTGGGCGCCGGACGCACCAGTCATCGCCAGCGTGATGCGTTCGGGGCCATTGCCCTGCAAGCGAGTGTTCATTTCAGCGCCTCGGCCAGTTTGCCGTGCAGGCCGCCGAAGCCGCCATTGCTCATGATCACCACGTGGGTACCGGGCTGGGCCTGGCTTTTGACGCGTTCGATGATGCCCTCCAACGAATTGCTGACAATCGACGGCACCGTACACAGCGCGGCGGTGGCGGCCAGATCCCAACCCAGGTTGGCCGGCGCATACCAGATCACCTGGTCGGCATCGACCACGCTTTCCGGCAAGCCGTCGCGGTGGGCACCGAGCTTCATGGAATTGGAGCGCGGCTCGATGATAGCGATCAACGGCGCATCACCGATGCGCTTGCGCAAGCCGTCGAGGGTGGTGGCAATAGCCGTCGGGTGGTGGGCGAAGTCGTCGTAAATGGTGATGCCGCGGACTTCGGCAACCTTTTCCATCCGCCGTTTCACGCTTTTGAACGCGCTCAACGCGGCGATGCCCATGGACGGCACCACGCCGACATGCCGGGCCGCCGCCAGGGTCGCCAGGGCATTGGCGACGTTGTGCTGGCCGGTCATGTCCCACTCGACCACGCCTTGGGGCTGGCCTTCGAACATCACTTCAAACTCAGAGCCGTCATCCTTGAGCAGCTTGACCTGCCACTGACCGCCCGCACCGGTGGTTTGCACCGGCGTCCAGCAACCCATTTCAATGACGCGCTGCAACGCCGGCTCGGTAGTCGGGTGGATCACCAGGCCTTCGCTGGGGATGGTGCGCACTAAATGGTGGAATTGCCGCTCAATGGCCGGCAAATCGGGGAAGATATCCGCATGATCGAACTCGAGGTTATTGAGGATCGCCGTGCGTGGACGGTAGTGGACGAACTTCGAGCGCTTGTCGAAAAATGCGCTGTCGTACTCATCGGCCTCGATCACGAAGAACGGCGTGCCACCCAGGCGCGCCGACACCGAGAAATTCTGCGGCACGCCACCGATCAAGAAGCCCGGGCTCATGCCCGCGTGCTCCAGCACCCAGGCGAGCATGCTGCTGGTGGTGGTCTTGCCGTGGGTGCCGGCCACGGCCAGGACCCAACGGCCCTGCAACACATGGTCGGCCAGCCATTGCGGCCCGGACACGTACGGCAGGCCTTTGTTGAGCACGTACTCCACCGCCGGGTTGCCACGGGACATGGCGTTGCCGATGACCACCAGGTCCGGCGCCGGGTCCAGCTGTGCCGGGTCATAGCCCTGGGTCAACTCGATGCCCTGGGCTTCCAGTTGAGTGCTCATGGGCGGATAGACGTTGGCGTCGGAACCCGTCACGTGATGGCCTAATTCCTTCGCCAAAACCGCCATCGAACCCATGAAAGTGCCGCAAATACCGAGAATATGGATGTGCATAGTCGACCTCGTAAACATGGCCGCAGGTTAGCGTAGGGAGGGGAAAATCGCACCTTGTGTTTAGCCTTCGCACCGAGATCCACCGTGGGAGGGAGCCTGCTCGCGAAGGGCCGCGACGCGGTTATCGGGCAATCGCGTGCTTGCGCAGTTTGCGGTAGAGGGTATTGCGGCTGATCCCCAGCTGTTCAGCTGTGTGGGTCATATGCCAGCGCTGGCGCTCCAGCGCATCGAGCAACGCCAGTCGCTCGGCATCTTCCAGCGGGTGTTCTGTCGGGGCTTCTACCTGCTCCACCGGGCATTGGCGGATCATCGCCGGCAAGTCTTCCAAACCAATCCGCCCGCCGTCGCACAACGCAGCGAGGGTACGCAGCACATTGCGCAGCTGCCGCACGTTGCCCGGCCAATCGAAGCCCAGCAATGCCTGGCGCGCCGGTTCGTCGATAAACACCGTCTCGGCGCCGCTCTCTTCAGCCAACAGGAAATCCAGCAGCTGAGATTTGTCACTGCGCTCACGCAACGCCGGCAACGGGATTTCCAAGCCATTGAGGCGGTAATACAGATCCTCGCGAAAACTGCCATCGCGCACCCGGTCGAGCAATTGCCGGTGAGTGGCGCTGATGATGCGTACGTTCACCGCCTCGGGTTCGCCGCCGATGGGCACCACGAGGCGATCTTCCAGCACCCGCAGCAAGCGAGTCTGCAAGGCCAGCGGCATGTCGCCGATTTCATCGAGAAACAGCGTGCCGCCGTCGGCCTGTTGCAACTTGCCGCGCATGCCCTCTTTTCTCGCGCCGGTGAAGCTGCCGCCGCGATAACCGAACAGCTCGCTTTCGATCAGGCTTTCTGGAATCGCGGCGCAGTTGAGGGCGACGAAGTTTTTCTCGGCGCGCTGGCTGGCATGGTGCACAGCCTTGGCAAACGCCTCCTTGCCGGAGCCGGTCTCGCCGTGGATCAGCAGCGGCACATCGCGTTCGTAGACCCGCAGTGCCTTGCGAAAATGTTCCTGCAACGCCGCATCCCCCAGGCAGATCCCCGGCAGACGTGCCGACTCGATGACTTTGAGGGTCGGCGCGACCGGGGCCGGGACGCTACGCGGCTGGCCGCGCAACACGGCAAACAGATGCCGGCCGTCACGGGTGCGCAACGGCCAACTGGCGCTGGCCTGGGCACTGGCCCGGCCCATCAGCTCATCCAGGGAACAATCGAAAAAGTCTTCGACCCGCTGACCAAGCAAGCCGCCACGAATGTGCCCGAGCAAGTTCAGCGCGCTCTGGTTCACCGCGCAGATCCGCCCTTCGCCGTCGAACGCCATCAGCCCTTCGCTGAACAGCCCCACGGACTCGGCCTGCAAGTGGAAGCGCAGCAACCATTGATTGTCGAAGCAACGCAGGAAATAACAGCTCTCGATCATCTTCGCCGAGAGATTGACCAGGGCCATCGTGTGGAACTGGCTCTGGCGCGACACGTCTGGCCGGGCCGAGGACACATCGAGCACCGCCAGCAGTTCGCCATGAGGGTCGAACACCGGGCTCGCCGAGCAGGTCAGGCCGGTGTGACGGCCGCGAAAATGTTCTTCCTGGTGGATGGTCAGGGCTTGGCGTTCCACCAGGCAGGTGCCGATGCCGTTGGTGCCTTCGCAGGCTTCGCTCCAGTCGGCGCCCAGCCAAAGGCCGGCCCGCTCGAAAATCTTCCGCTCGCTGGGGGCAGTGACGCAGTTGAGGATCACGCCCCGAGCGTCGGTGAGCAGCACAGCGTGGCCGGCGCCGGAGAGTTGTTGATGCAGGCTGGTCATTTCCGTGCCGGCGATATGCAGCACTTGCTGCAAACGCTCGCGGCTTTCCAGCACTCGGCCATGTTCAAGCACCGTCGGCGCCAGGTTCTGCGCCGGGTCGAGGTGATAGTCCTCAAGGCAGCGCAGCCAGGAACGGGCAATCGACGGATCGCTGCCAGGCCCCTGCAAATGGGCCTTGCCCTGGGTGACCGTCAAGACTTGCTGGGCATGGCGACTCAAATGGTTGCTGTGCATTTCTTATTGTTCTCCCCGAAGGACCTTTTTGGACCTGCAGACACATTGCCCCGTGGCGAGGGAGCTTGCTCCCGCTGGGCTGCGCAGCGGCCCCAAAACCTGAGCACGCGGTGCATCAGGTTGACCGAGTTGGCTTTGGGGGACCGCTTCGCGATCCAGCGGGAGCAAGCTCCCTCGCCACATAAGCGGTCCGCCCATGGCCTCGCCGTCGAAGCCAGCATCCTCCAGCCCACCGACCTTTGCAATGCTGGCGCGACCTGCCGGTCACAGACTGTCTCAGCCATGGCACAAACTGTCACACACTGCGTATCGCAACCGTGACACAGCCCCTCCGTTTGTCTGACGAATTCCTCCCAAAGTCTTGATTTCCGGGCCCTACAAGGCAATGGCCCAACCTTTGCTCTAGGCTTAAGTACCAGCGCGAATTTGCGCGGCTCCCTAATAAGCACAAAAGCCAAGGAGAACTCATCATGCGTTACGCTCACCCCGGTACTGAAGGCGCTATCGTTTCGTTCAAGGCCAAATACGGTAACTACATCGGCGGCGAGTTCGTCGCGCCTGTCAAAGGTCAGTACTTCACCAACACTTCGCCGGTCAATGGCCAGCCCATTGCCGAATTCCCGCGCTCCACGGCCGAAGACATCGACAAAGCCCTGGATGCCGCCCATGCCGCCGCTGATGCCTGGGGCGCTACGTCGGTCCAGGCCCGCTCGCTGATCCTGCTGAAAATCGCCGACCGCATCGAAGCGAACCTCGAAACCCTGGCGATTACCGAATCCTGGGACAACGGCAAGGCCGTGCGTGAGACCCTCAACGCCGACATCCCATTGGCAGCCGACCACTTCCGCTACTTCGCCGGTTGCCTGCGAGCCCAGGAAGGCAGCGCCGCCGAGATCGACGGCAACACCGTGGCCTATCACATCCATGAACCACTGGGCGTGGTCGGGCAGATCATCCCGTGGAACTTCCCGCTGTTGATGGCCGCCTGGAAACTCGCCCCGGCTCTGGCCGCCGGCAACTGTGTGGTACTCAAGCCGGCCGAGCAAACCCCGCTGGGCATCTGCGTGCTGATGGAACTGATCGGCGACCTGCTGCCACCGGGCGTGCTGAACGTGGTGCAAGGTTTCGGCAAGGAAGCCGGTGAAGCCCTCGCCACCAGCAAGCGCATCGCCAAAATCGCTTTCACCGGTTCCACCCCGGTGGGCTCGCACATCATGAAATGCGCCGCCGAGAACATCATCCCGTCCACCGTGGAATTGGGCGGCAAGTCGCCGAATATCTTCTTCGAAGACATCATGCAGGCCGAGCCAAGCTTCATCGAAAAAGCCGCCGAAGGCCTGGTGCTGGCGTTCTTCAACCAGGGCGAAGTCTGCACCTGCCCATCCCGCGCCTTGGTGCAGGAGTCGATCTACGACGAATTCATGCAAGTGGTGATGAAGAAAATCGAGCAGATCAAACGTGGCGACCCGCTGGACACCGACACCATGGTCGGCGCCCAGGCATCCGAGCAGCAATTCGACAAGATTCTTTCGTACTTGGAAATCGCCAAGGGCGAAGGCGCGCAACTGTTGACCGGCGGCCAGGTGGAGAAACTCGAAGGCAACCTTTCCAGCGGTTATTACATCCAGCCGACCCTGCTCAAGGGCACCAACAAGATGCGCGTCTTCCAGGAAGAAATCTTCGGCCCGGTGGTGAGCATCACCACCTTCAAGGACGAAGCCGAAGCCCTGGCGATCGCCAACGACACCGAGTTCGGCCTCGGCGCGGGCCTCTGGACCCGCGACATCAACCGCGCCTACCGCATGGGCCGGGCGATCAAGGCCGGTCGCGTCTGGACCAACTGCTACCACCTGTACCCGGCCCACGCCGCGTTCGGTGGCTACAAGAAGTCCGGCGTCGGGCGCGAGACGCACAAGATGATGCTCGACCACTACCAGCAGACCAAGAATCTGCTGGTGAGCTACGACATCAATCCGTTGGGGTTCTTCTAAGTAAAAAAGGGCGAGGCAGGCAACCCTGCTTCGCCCTTTAGATTGCCTTCGCGAGCAGGCTCGCTCCCACAGGGATTTGTGGATAACTCTTCTTCAGGGTTGGAACCGATCCACTGTGGGAGCGAGCTTGCTCGCGATGGCGGCGGCACATCCAGCACAGCTACAACTGAATCACGCGTCATGAGCAAGCCCGCTTCACAGGGCCAAAAAAAATAAAAACAGGTGAACCCTTATGCCAAGCGATCATGCAACCCCGCAACCGGCAACGTCCTCGGTCGATTTCGAAAAAGTCGGCTCCGAATATTTCCAACAACGTGAACTGAAGAAAGGCGCGGCGGGCTGGGTCCTGCTGGTAGGCCTGGGCGTGGCCTATGTCATTTCCGGCGACTACGCTGGCTGGAACTTCGGCCTGGCCCAGGGCGGCTGGGGTGGGATGTTCCTCGCCACGCTGCTGATGGCCGCGATGTACCTGTGCATGTGTTTTTCCCTCGCCGAGCTGTCTTCGATGATCCCCACCGCCGGCGGCGGCTACGGTTTTGCCCGCAGCGCATTCGGGCCTTGGGGCGGATTCCTCACGGGAACCGCGATCCTGATCGAATACGCCATTGCCCCGGCGGCGATTGCCGTGTTCATCGGCGCCTATTGCCAGTCGCTGTTCGGCATTGGCGGCTGGATGATCTACCTGGCGTTCTACATCATCTTCATTGCCATCCACATTTTCGGCGTCGGGGAAGCCCTCAAGCTGATGTTCATCATCACCGCCGTCGCCGCCTTGGCACTGGGGGTTTTCCTGGTGGCGATGGTGCCGCACTTCAACGTCGCCAACCTGCTGGACATTCCGGTCACCGAGGCCGCTGGGGCCAGTTCGTTCCTGCCGTTCGGCTACGTCGGCGTCTGGGCGGCCATCCCTTATGCGATCTGGTTTTTCCTCGCCGTGGAAGGCGTGCCGCTGGCCGCTGAAGAAACCAAGAACCCCAAGCGCGACCTGCCGCGCGGCCTGATCGGCGCGATGCTGGTGCTGGTGGCCTTTGCCCTGCTGATTCTGGTGATCGGCCCGGGCGGCGCGGGCTCCAACGCGCTGATGGCGTCGGGCAACCCACTGGTGGAAGCCCTGGCCAAGGCCTACGGCGGCTCGACCTGGATGGGCAACTTCGTCAACCTGGTCGGCCTGGCCGGTTTGATCGCCAGTTTCTTCTCGATCATCTACGCCTACTCGCGGCAGATCTTCGCGCTGTCCCGCGCCGGCTACCTGCCGCGCAAACTCTCGGAAACCAATAAAAGCAAAGCGCCGGTCCTGGCGTTGGTCATCCCAGGCATCATCGGTTTCGGCCTGTCCTTGACCGGCCAGGGCGACCTGCTGATTCTGGTGGCGGTGTTCGGCGCGACCATTTCCTACGTACTGATGATGGCCGCGCACATCACCCTGCGCATCCGTCGCCCCAAAATGGACCGGCCATACCGCACGCCGGGCGGCATCTTCACCTCGGGCGTGGCCCTGGTGCTGGCGTGTATCGCCGTGGTGGCGGGCTTCCTGGTCGATCCTCGGGTGGTGATCGGCGCCGCGATCATCTATGGAGTGTTAATTGCTTACTTTGCTTTCTACAGTCGGCATCACTTGGTCGCAGGCACGCCCGAAGAGGAATTCGCGGCCATTCAAAAAGCCGAAGAAGCCTTGCACTAAGCCGTAACGTGCCGAAAAACACGGCGCCGCCCAGCGGCGCCGTCACGGAGAACCTGTATGGCCAGTTTTGCACACACGGTCGGCGCCCAGACCTACCGCTTCGACAGCCTCAAAGACCTGATGGCCAAGGCCAGCCCGGCGCGTTCCGGGGATTTCCTGGCCGAGATCGCCGCGCTCAACGATGGCGAGCGCGTGGCCGCGCAAATGGCCCTGGCTGACTTGCCCCTCAGCCATTTCCTGCAAGAAATGCTGATTCCTTACGAGGCCGACGAAGTCACCCGTTTGATCGTCGACACTCACGACAAACAAGCTTTTGCCGTCGTCAGCCACCTCACGGTCGGCGGTTTTCGCGATTGGCTGCTCAGCGAAGCCGCCGACGAACAGAGCCTGCGGGCACTGGCTCCTGGCCTGACGCCGGAAATGGTCGCCGCCGTGTCGAAAATCATGCGCGTGCAAGACCTGGTGCTGGTGGCGCAGAAAATCCGCGTGGTGACCAAGTTTCGCGGCACCCTCGGCCTGCGCGGGCGATTGTCCACGCGCCTGCAACCCAACCACCCCACCGACGAACCCGCCGGCATCGCCGCGAGCATCCTCGACGGCCTGCTCTTCGGCAACGGCGACGCCATGATCGGTATCAACCCGGCCACTGACAGCACCGCCTCGATCTGCGCCATGCTGGAAATGCTCGACGCCATCATCCAGCGCTACGACATCCCCACCCAAGGTTGCGTGCTGACCCACGTCACCACCTCCATCGAAGCGGCGAACCGGGGCGTGCCCCTGGACCTGGTGTTCCAGTCCATCGCCGGCACCGAAGCGGCCAACGCCAGTTTCGGCATCAGCCTGAACATTTTGAAGGAAGGCTACGACGCAGGGCTCAGCCTGAATCGCGGCACCTTGGGCAACAACCTGATGTATTTCGAAACCGGCCAAGGCAGCGCGCTGTCGGCCAATGCCCACCACGGCGTCGATCAACAGACCTGCGAGACGCGGGCCTACGCCGTGGCGCGACATTTCAACCCGTTCCTGGTGAACACGGTTGTAGGCTTCATCGGTCCGGAATACCTCTACAACGGCAAACAAATCATCCGCGCCGGCCTCGAAGACCACTTCTGCGGCAAGTTGCTCGGCGTGCCGATGGGCTGCGACATCTGCTACACCAACCACGCCGAAGCCGACCAGGACGACATGGACACCCTGCTGACCCTGCTGGGCGTGGCCGGGATCAACTTCATCATGGGCATCCCCGGCTCCGACGACATCATGCTCAACTACCAGACCACCTCGTTCCACGACGCCCTCTATGCCCGCCAGACCCTGGGCCTCAAGCCCGCGCCGGAATTCGAAACCTGGCTGGCGAACATGGGCATCTTCACTCAGGCCGATGGCCGGGTGCGGTTCGGCGACAACCTGCCACCGGCGTTTCGTCACGCCCTCGCGCATTTGGGATAAGAGACCTGCCCATGGATAAAAACCCCGTCGATTCGCAAAACCCTTGGCTGAACCTGCGCAACCTCACCCCGGCGCGCATCGCCCTGGGCCGCACCGGCACCAGCCTACCCACCTCGGCGCAACTGGACTTCCAATTCGCCCACGCCCAGGCCCGCGATGCGGTGCACCTGGCGTTCGATCACCAGGGCATCCGCGCACAACTGACTGAGCGTGGCCGTGAAAGCCTGTTGCTCCACAGCGCAGCCAGCGACCGCAATAGCTATCTACAACGCCCGGATCTGGGTCGACGGCTCGACGACGCCTCCGCGCAAATCCTTCAGGACTACGCCGCCGCCCATCCCGGCGGTGTGGACTTGGTCATTGTGGTGGCTGACGGGCTGTCAGCGCTGGCGGTACATCGCCATACGCTGCCGTTCCTGGCGCGCCTGGAAGAACAGATCGCCGCCGAAGGCTGGTCTGTGTCGCCCATCGTTTTGGTGGAACAGGGCCGCGTCGCGGTGGCCGATGAAGTGGCGCAGCGGCTCGGCGCAAAAATGTCGGTGATCCTGATCGGTGAACGCCCCGGCCTCAGCTCCCCCGACAGCCTGGGGCTGTATTTTACCTACGCCCCCAAGGTCGGCCTGACCGATGCGTATCGCAACTGCATCTCCAACGTGCGCCTCGAAGGCCTGAGCTATGGCATGGCGGCCCATCGCCTGATCTATCTGATGCGCGAGGCCTGTCGCCGACAGCTCTCGGGGGTCAATCTGAAGGACGAAGCCCAGGTAAACACTTTAGAGGCGGAAAACGGTGCCGATATGAAAGGTAATTTCCTACTGGCGCCGCCCCCAAGCTGAACCTGTCATGCAATTGCGCTTTTGATCCGCTTTCAGGCAGCATCTGGGCACGGCAGTCCGCCGTTGTTGTCAGACTTGATGTCGACCTTTGCAGACGAGACCTACCATGCGGATTATCCAAGCGACGCTGGAACACCTGGACCTGCTGACCCCATTGTTCGTCAAATACCGGGAATTCTACGGCTCGCTGCCTTTTCCGGACTCGTCCCGGGCCTTCCTGGAAAAACGCCTGCGCCGCAAGGAGTCGGTGATCTACCTGGCCCTGCCGGATGACGACGACAGCAAGTTGCTCGGTTTCTGCCAGCTCTACCCCAGCTTCTCGTCGCTGTCGCTCAAGCGCGTGTGGATCCTCAACGACATCTACGTCGCCGAAGACGCCCGCCGCCAACTCGTCGCCGACAACCTGATCCGCACCGCAAAAAAAATGGCCAAGGAAACCAACGCCGTCCGCATGCGCGTCTCCACCAGCAGCAACAACGACGTCGCGCAGAAAACCTACGAGTCGATCGGCTTCAAGGAAGACTCCGAGTTCAAGAACTACGTGCTGCCAATCAGCGAAGGGCTTTGACCCCTGCGGCTGGATGAAGCCTCTGTGGCCAGGTGAAACCTTGTGACTGAGTGAAACCCTCGTGGCGAGGGAGCTTGCTCCCGCTGGGCAGCGCAGCAGCCCCAAACCTGAGCACGCGGTACATCAGGCCGACCGAGCTGCCTGCTTTGGGACCGCTACGCGGTCCAGCGGGAGCAAGCTCCCTCGCCACAAAATCGATCCGAGCCACGCCTCATCCAGCCAGTCCCCTTGGAAATCCCCCGCTACAAACTCAACACGCGCTTCACAATCCCCACCGTATAATGCCGCTCTTCCCTGCTTGTAAGAAAAAGCTACACACCCTGTAGCCCATACTCAAAGCCAGACCCACCAGCCCCGCCGAGTCGGGCCGCCACCAAGGTGTTACGCATGGATTTCAACCCCCTCGACCTCATCCTGCATCTCGACGTCTACCTCGACATGCTGGTGACCAACTACGGGACGTGGATCTACGCCATCCTGTTCCTGGTGATCTTCTGTGAAACCGGCCTGGTGGTCATGCCGTTCCTGCCGGGCGACTCCCTGTTGTTCATCGCCGGCGCCGTAGCCGCCGGTGGCGCCATGGACCCGGTACTGCTGGGGGGCCTGTTGATGCTCGCGGCCATCCTCGGCGACAGCACCAACTACCTCATCGGCCGTACCGCTGGCGAAAAACTGTTCAGCAACCCCAACTCGAAAATCTTCCGCCGCGACTACCTGCAGCAGACCCACGATTTCTACGATAAACACGGCGGCAAAACCGTGACCCTGGCGCGCTTCCTGCCGATCATTCGCACCTTCGCGCCCTTCGTCGCCGGCGTCGGAAAGATGAATTACCTGCGTTTCTTCGGCTTCAGCGTCCTTGGCACCATCCTATGGGTTGGCGGCCTGGTGACCCTCGGCTACTTCTTCGGCAACGTGCCCTTCATCAAGCAAAACCTGTCGCTGCTGGTGGTGGGCATCATCCTGCTGTCGTTGCTGCCGATGATCATTGGCCTGGTGCGCAGCAAAATGAGCCAGCGCGGCTCAAAAGCCGAAACGCGCTGATCGCTCCATGTGGTCCTTGAGCAACTGGCGCCGCCGACGCACCCTCGCCAAGCACCCCGTGGCCGAGGACACCTGGCAACGGGTGCGCCAGCAATTGAGCTTCCTCGACGGCATCAGCGCCGAAGAAGACCAATGGCTGCGTGAAGCCTGCGTACTGTTCCTGCACGACAAACACCTTACCGCCCTGCCCGGCGTCGAACTGCATCAGGAACAACGCCTGCTGCTTGCCGCCCAGGCCCAATTGCCGCTGATGCACCTCGGCGACCTGAACTGGTACCAGGGCTTCCACGAAATCGTCCTCTACCCCGACGACTTCCTCAGCCCCCAGCGCTACCGCGACGCCAGCGGCATCGAGCACGAGTGGGACGGCGAACACAGCGGCGAAGCCTGGCCCCAAGGCCCGATCATCCTGGCCTGGGACGGCGTGATGGCCAGCGGCGGCTGGGACGGCTACAACCTGGTGATCCACGAACTGGCGCACAAACTCGACATGCTCAACGGCGACGCCAACGGCCTGCCACCGCTGCACGCCGACATGCGCGTCAGCGACTGGGCCGACGCCATGCAACATGCATTCGATGATCTGGACCGCCAACTCGACCACAACCCCGACGCAGAGACCGCCATCGATCCCTATGCCGCCGAAAACCCCGCCGAGTTCTTCGCCGTCACCAGCGAATACTTCTTCAGCGCCCCGGATCTGCTGCACCAGGCCTATCCTCGGGTGTATGAACAGCTCAAGGCGTTTTACCGCCAGGATCCGTTGGCCCGGCTGCGGCAACTTCAGGCCGAAGATCCGGTCTATCAGGCGTCAAACTAAGGTCTAGGGCAAAGCCCAAGACCCTGGTAGCGTGGCAACAGCGGCCGAATATGCCTATAATCGCCGCCACTTTTTGGTCAATCCGACCAGTCATCTGGTCAACTAACGGGGGCACCGCCCAATGAGCTACAGCAAGATTCCGGCTGGCAAAGACCTGCCGAACGACATCTACGTCGCGATCGAAATCCCGGCCAACCACGCCCCGATCAAATACGAAATCGACAAAGACAGCGATTGCCTGTTCGTTGACCGTTTCATGGCCACCCCGATGTTCTACCCGGCCAACTACGGTTACATCCCCAATACCCTGGCCGACGACGGCGACCCCCTCGACGTGCTGGTCGTAACCCCTTACCCAGTGGCTCCAGGCTCGGTCATCCGCGCCCGTCCAGTCGGCATCCTGAACATGACCGACGACGGCGGCGGCGATGCCAAAGTCATCGCAGTACCCCACGACAAACTGTCGCAACTGTACGTCGATGTGAAGGAATACACCGACCTGCCACCACTGCTGATCCAGCAGATCGAGCACTTCTTCGCGAACTACAAAGATCTCGAAAAAGGCAAGTGGGTCAAGATCGAAGGCTGGGCCGGCGCAGACGCCGCCCGCGAAGCGATCACCAAGTCGGTTGCCGCCTACAAAGGCTGAGACCGAACTTAAAAAGAACCCCGGTTAACCGGGGTTTTTTTATGCTTGGACCCTGGCTAATACAACTTCGTATTACCAGCGTTTACCTGCGTTTATCCCGCTAGTTTTGGTTCCTGCAAACGGAAAGATCATCTTATAAATTCACACGACATGTTTATTGCCGAAAGCACAGTCGCCCCTAAACTTTCCGTTTATGAAAATACATTCCAGTGGCGACCGCTTCAGAGCCCTTCTCAAAGAAGCCAACATCCGATCCGCCGACTTCGCGAAGTTGTACGGCGTAAAATCGCAGCATGTAAATAACTGGTTCAACCGTGGCATCCCACCGGGACGCATCTACAGCATCGCCGGCCTGCTCACCGTCAGCCCGCAATGGCTCGCCACCGGCGAAGGCCCGCAAACCCCACTGGGCCTCGGCCCCGGCACCACCTATGAAGCCGCCGAAAACGACGGCGTCTACAGCGTGGCGGAAACCACGGACATCGAACTGCCGTTCTATAAGGAAGTCCCGATTGCCCCCGGCGAAACCAAAACTTACATCACCGAAATCCCCGATCAATCCATCCGCCTGCCCCGCACCCACCTAGAATCCCTGGAAATCGACCCCAGCGACGCCATCTGCACCACCATGGTCGGCGACAGCATGGCCGAACGCATCGAAGACGGCTCCACCCTCGCCATCGACCGGGGTCTGACCCAAATCGTCGACGGCCAAATCTACGCCCTCGAACACGACGGCATGCTGCGCATCAAATACCTGCACCGCATCCCCGGTAACCGACTTCGGCTGCGCAGCCACAACAGCGCCGCCTACCCCGACGAAGTCTTCAGCGCCGAACAGATCGACGCACAACACATCCACGTGATCGGCTGGGTGTTCTGGTGGTCAACCCTCAACAAACAGAGACCGCCGGTGTCCGATTGACTTCCCAACGGCAGGGATCGCTTTTCGTGGCGAGGGAGCTTGCTCCCGCTGGGCTGCGCAGCAGCCCCCTGCTTTTCCCCTGGTTCACCCCTAACCCAATGATTCCACACCACTTATCACTGGGATTCCAAAGCAAACCCGCGTATCCTCCGCCCCACATTTGCGAGCCCACGCCTCGCACCGACAAGGCAGATCACTTTCTGACCAAGTCCCACAGCCGGCCGCAAGAGCCGGATGTACGTTTTGAAGGCTGGTAAGGTTTGTCAAAAACGAACTGAATCAGTCAACGAGAAGCCGGCCATAAGCCGGCTTTTTATTGTCTGAATTCCAAGGGGTTCAGCGGGTTCTTGCCTATCCGGAACCAATTAAAGATTTGCCCTACAGACCCTATCTCCTTTCCTGACTTATTTCTCCAGCCATCCCCGGCAAAGTCTCGCGCCTTCCTGCGTTGCGAGATGTCTGAATGCGTTTCCCTGACAAGACCCCGTCTCTAAGCGGCGCCATTGGTTCGCTGGTCCTGGCCGTCATGAACAAGCCCAATGTCGAGGCGGTGCTACAGGATTTTCGCAGTTGCCTGGGCGACTACGACACGTGGGCAGAGAAGTTCTGGAACGGCCAGACGCTGGACATCGAGCAGGTGTTCAAGGTCGGCAATGAGGTCTCGCTCGCGCCTACGAAGGACGGCGGCAAGCAAGTCAGCGCCGTGGTGGCGAGCTGTCCGGCACAAGGTCCATTGACCCTTGTGCATATGTTCCAGGGATCACGTTTCGTGCCAATCGGCGACACACCGGTGGTGCTCGAACCCATCATTCGGGACGCGCTGGGGAAAGAAACGTTTGGCGATCCAATCCCATACGTCATCGGCCCCAGCGGCATCCTGGAAATCCCTGAATGCGACCGCGGCCAGCGTTACCGCATCAGCTTTTTTCCGAATGTCACGAGCGATCACGTCAGGGCGCTGTATGCCTCTTATCAAACAGCGATCGCCGAGCTCGAAGGTTGGCTGAAAGCCGAGTGGAACGAGTTTCAACCACAGTGGAAGGAATTCTCCGACAGCCGTTTTTTCAAGCGCGTCGACCTGTTGGAGCAGTCTCAGTTACGCGGCTTTGAAAAAGGCCTGTTTGAACTGTGGGACGACATCAAACAGATCTTCGATCTGCTGGCGGACCTTAAGGCCAACAGTGAAAAGCTCCTGGAATACCTCACCGAGGCCGAGCTTGAACAACTGCTGGAAACTTCGTCAGAGGCGATCGCCAAAGCGCTGATGATTGTGAGCGATGAGCCCTTGCTCTTCGTTTACACGGCGGCGTTCACCAGTTGGCTGCGGATGTTGCCACCGCAATATTTGGCCGAAGTCCTGGGCGAAGTGCGCGCTGCGGTGCTGATCAACTTCATCCTGGCAATCGTTACCGGCGGCTTAGGCATAGGCCTGCGCCTGAGCGGCAAGGCGCTGCGCTTGGTTCGCTCGGAACGAGCCCGCGCATGGTTGCAGGCCTCGAGCCAACGCCTGGGCCAACTCGGTGGCGACAGCCTTAACGCTCATGCCGATGTGCTCAAGCCGGTCGTGATTGCGGGGCGAGGACCTTCAGTGGGGCCGGCGCCTGTCAGACCCTTACAAATCACCACGGGAGACTCCCCACCTCTGTCGGTCAGCAATCCTGCCGCGATCGTGCGGGAAAAATCCCAGCCTTCCACTCAGCTAAACAAGTACGAGCCCCACGACGACGCCCCCGCCCAATCGAAAAACCCCAACGGCGACCCCGCCGACAGCGCCGCCCAGACCCGCACCGACGGTTGCCCGGTGTCCATGGTCACCGGCGAAGAGCTGCTCACCCTCGAAGACGGCACCCTCGACGGCCGCTTGCCCTTCGTCTTCACCCGCCTCTACCGCACCAGCGCCGCCGACCTGGACATCGGGCTCGGCCGCGGATGGACCCATGCCCTGGCCCATCGCCTGTTGATCGACGGCGAGCAGGTTACCTGGGTCGACCAGGAAAACCGCCGCACCACGTTTCCCCGGCCCAGCCTGCAACGCCCCGCCATCCACAACAGCCTGGCCCGCGCGGCGATTTACCTGAGCAGCGAGCCGGACGAATTGATCGTCGCCCAGCCCGGCGAAGACGCTCCTTTCCTACATTTTCGCGACGGTCATCTGACGGCCCTGAGCGATCGGTACGACAACCGCCTGGCCGTCCAACGCAACATCTACGGCGACATCAGCCGTCTGGACAACGGTGCCGGCCGCTGTTTGCGTTTGCGCTACGAGCATCGGCACCTGGTCGCCATCGACTATCAGAGCTTTCACCCGGCGCTGACCCTCGACGAAGCCTGGCGCACCGAACAGACCCTGGTGACCTACCGCTACGATGCGCGTTTGCGCCTCATCGAAGCGACCAATGCCGCCGGCGAGAGCGAGCGCTACGACTACGACGACCAGCACGTCATCCTCCAGCGGCAACTGGCCGGGGGCGCGAGTTTCTACTGGGAGTGGCAAGGCCTCGGCCCGGCGGCGCGCTGTGTCCGGCATTGGGCCTCGTTCGCGCAGATGGACAGCCGCTACACCTGGGGCGACGACGGCAGCGTCACGGTCCGGCATATCGATGGCAGCCAGGACGTGTATGTCCACGACGACCACGCGCGGCTGGTGCGCCAGGTCGATCCCGCCGGCGGCGAACACCTCAAGGCTTATGACGAACAGGGCCGGCTGATCGCCGAGCAAGACCCGCTGGGCGCCGTCACCGAATACCGCTACGACGAAGTCGGACGGCTGGTGGCGCTGATTCCGCCGGAAGGCGAGCCCACGTCCTACGAATACCGAAACGGTTTCCTGCACGCCCGGACCCGCGGCAAGGCCGTGTGGACCTACTGGCGCAATGCCCAGGGCGACATCATCGAAGTCGTCGACCCGGCTCGCCAAAGCACTTGGTATCACTACGACGACCAGGGGCAACTGAACACCATCAGCTACCCGGACGGCGGTGCCCATCATTTTGTGCGAAACCCGTTGGGCCAACTGACGGAAGAAATCCTGCCGGACGACGGCCAGCGAGTTTTTACCTACGACGCCCTGGGCCGCCTGCTGACCCGTCAAGACGAACGCGGCGCCATCACCCATTACCAATGGGACGCCGTGGGCCGCTTGCTACAGACCACCCTGCCCACCGGCGCGACCCGTGCATGGACCTACAACGCCTACGGCAAGGTCACCGCGGAACGGGACGAACTGGGGCGCATCACCCGCTACGAATACGCCGACGATCTGCACCTGGTCAGCCGCCGCCTCAACCCCGACGGCAGCGAACTGAAGTACCGCTACGACTCGGCGCGGCTGTTGCTGACCGAAATCGAGAACGAATCCGGCGAAAAGTATCAGCTGGACTACACGCCCAACGGACTGATCCGACAGGAAACCGGCTTCGACGGCCAGCGCACCGGCTACGCCTACGACCTCAACGGCCACCTGCTGGAAAAGACCGAATTCGGCGCCGACGGCAGCCAGCGGATCACCGCCTACCAACGCGACACCGCCGGCCGCCTGCTGCGCAAGACCTTGCCCGACGGTGCCACGGTCGAGTACGGCTACGACGCCCTCGGGCGACTGATCAGCGTTGAAGACGGCCATTGGCCGCTGGCCTACGAATACGACAACCAGGACCGCCTCGTCGCCGAACACCAGGGTTGGGCGAGCCTGCATTATCGCTACGACAATGTCGGCCGGTTGGTCCATTGTCGCCTGCCCGATCGCAGCACCCTGGATTACCGCCACCTGCGAGGCGGGGCGCTGATCGCCATCGACCTCAACGGCACGTACCTGACCGAACACCGCTTCAAGGGCGGCCGCGAACGCCAGCGCCAGCAGGGCCAGTTGCTCAGCGACTACAGCTACGACGAACAGGGTCGCCTCAAGGCCCAGACCGTGTGGCAAAGCCAGAAAAAACAACTGTTCTGGCGCGACTATTCCTACAGCGCCAACGGCAACCTCGCCGCGCTTTCCGACACGCGAAACCGACGCGGCTACCAGTACGACGCGCTGGATCGCCTGGTGCGCATCGACTACGCCCACAGCCAACCCCCGGAACATTTTTCCCACGACCCGGCCGGCAATGTGTTGTTCAACGACCGTCCCGGCCCGACCACCCTCAAGGGCAACCGCCTACTGATGGAGGGCGATCGTCACTATGACTACGACGCCTACGGCAACCTGGTCCGCGAACGCCGCGGCCATGCCCAGTGCCTCGTCACGCAATACCGCTACGACAGCCAACATCGGCTCATCGGCGTCACCACCCCCGACGAAAGCGAAACCTCCTACCGCTACGACGCCTTCGGCCGACGCATCGAAAAGACCGTGGACGGCCTTACCACGGAATTCATCTGGCAGGGCGACCAGGTCATCGCTGAAAGCAGCGACCGTCACTACCAGAGCTACGTCTATGAGCCCGGCACCTTCCGCCCCCTGGCCCTGCTGGAAGGCGCAGGCCCGGAAAAAGCCACGCCGTTCTACTACCACCTCGACCACCTCGGCACCCCTCAGGAACTGACCAGCCACCAAGGCGAAGTCGTCTGGGCCGCGCGCTACAACGGCTACGGCAAACTCACCGAACTGCGCCACGGCGACGGCAAGCGCCTGGAACAACCGCTGCGCTTTCAGGGGCAATACCACGACCGGGAAAGCGGCCTGCATTACAACCGGCACCGGTACTACAATCCGGAGACAGGTCGGTATCTGACGCTGGATCCGAGCAAGCTCAAGGGTGGGCTCAATGGGTATCGGTACACCCTGAACCCGACGGGGTGGGTGGATCCGTTGGGGTTGGTGGATTGTCCTGGGACCGGTGGGTGTAAGCCGGCGGTTGGGGTTGAGGAGCCGACAGATAAGGTTGGGGTGAACGAAGGTGAAACATCTCCTCCAAAACCACCGTACCTTTATCGAGGAGACTCAAGAGGGCCCGAGGTCATATTTGAAGAAGGCTTCGTTAGCTTAGGAGAAAGCACCGACCTATTACTTCATGCATTAGATAATACGAATCCACCGAGCAAATATGTCAGTGCGACTACTGACGTCGATGTCGGGATCGATTTTGGATCAAGATACGGGACTCGGAAGGGATACTTATACGTGCTCAAGAGAATTCCTGGCCGTGATGTTAACAAGGAGTTACCCAAAAAAGACATTCCTTTTAGCTATGAACATGAGATTGCGATTCCCGACCGCATAAAACCCGAGGACATCATAGGCGTGACACCTTTGAAAAAAGACGGCTCCTATGTAGGCTATTCATTGCCCAACCCTCAAAGGAAACAGCCATGACAGATAAAAAGATTATTTGGGTTATCAGGAATGGGCACAAAGAAAAAGCCCAACTCGATATTAATGAAAAAACATGCAGTATCTTGCTAACTTTCCAGGATGGCTGGGCGAAAAATTACACAGATCTAAACATCTATAATTGCTTGGGAAATATTATAAAAGAGCATTCAGACGTGAATTTTTTATGCAAGGGCGCGAAGCGAAACGTGCGTCCTTCAAGCATGTCCGCTCAGATGACATCAGGAATCATGGCCTACGAAAACACTTTGGGTGAGCCAGCTTCTAGGCAAAATCTCGTAAACATATTTGATTTTGATGATCAGGACATCATTAACGACCCCCAATTACAGAAAGACTTTTTCTCTGCTTGGATGAAATCGATACAGATAGATTAGTTAACCGTGTCTAGTTTGTACGTGTTTATCGCGAGCAGCTCACCTCCACCGAGGGAGACAACATTGCTGCCAGAGCCGTACTTCGAACCGGCCGTTGAGCCAACAATCAAAAAAACGGAACCCAATCCCAGCGCTCCCGCTCAATTTTAAAGAGACCAACCCAAGACGGAGCCCCGCCGCCATGAACAACCCAACCCTCACCTTCGCCCAACTCCACCCCGGCGACCGCTTCACCTTGCCCGCCGATCACCGCCTATTCACCAAGCTCACCGACAGCACCGCCCGTGAGCACAGCGTGCACTCGATCAATCTGAAGGAAGAAGGCTACGGCTACGCAGAAGACCCGATAAAACCCCTGCCCGAGGAAGCGCCGGTCGAGTACGTCCCGGTAGGTGGCCCGCTGCGGGCTGGAGGCTAGCGTTCAATCGACATTACAAACACCGCACCATCAGCCACTGCTCCTTGCCCCAAGCCTCGAAGCGCTCCAGCACTTCCCAGCCAAGCTTGGCGTAGTAATCCCGTTCACTGTGGGTGTGCAGGAACAACGTCGCAAAACCTGCTTCTTTGGCATGGTTGCAGATGCCTTCGATCAATTGCGCGGCCAACCCTCTTCGTCGGGCATCCGGGTGGACGAATACGCAGGCCAACCACGGGCCGAGCTCGGGGTGGTCGGGCAGGTCGTCATGTGCCAGCGAGGCACCGCCCAGCAGTTGGTCATGTTCCATGGCGATCAGGCATTTCCAGCGGCCATCGCGCTGGCCTGCCGAGAATTCCTCCTGCCAGTGGGCCAATGATTGGTGGGCGAATTCATAGGTAAATTCTCGATACAGCCATTCGGCCATCAGGTTGCATTTATCCATGTGGTTGAGGAGCCAATCCACTTGCAGCATCTTAACCATCCTTCTGTAGTCTTTTTCCACCGCGTATACGGCGCAGATGCCTACCCGCGCTCATTCCCAGCAAATACCCACCTGCAAGGCCTCAACCTATCGTAATCTCGCAGCTGAACAAGCCCAGCCCCGAATCCGGCCGAGATCTCATTTCACATGCCTTCCATTTATCAACTCAAGCCTGCCTTCCAAAACCTGCTTCGTCCCACCGTACAACGCCTTTACGACAAAGGCATCACCGCCAACCAGGTGACCTTGCTCGCCGGCTTCGTTTCCGTGCTGGTGGGGGCGGTGATTGCATGGTTCGCCAGCCATCCGTGGGTTTTCGTCCTGGTGCCGGTGTGGATGTTCCTGCGCATGGCGTTGAATGCGGTGGATGGCATGCTTGCGCGGGAGTTCGGCCAGCAATCGAATCTGGGCGCCTACCTCAATGAGCTATGCGATATCATCGCCGACGCGGCCTTGATCCTGCCTTTTGCCCTGTTTCCCGATACCAGCCTGTTGCTTGTGTTGTTGGTCACGCTGTTGGCGTTGTTCAGCGAATACGCTGGCGTGCTGGGCGCGATGGTCGGGGCTTCGCGGCGCTATGACGGGCCGATGGGCAAGAGTGACCGCGCGTTTGTGTTTGGCGTGCTGGCGACCGGTATTGCCCTGGGTTGGCTCGGGGCGCTGTGGGTTGATGGTGTGATGGCGGTGGTTGCCGCCCTGCTCGTTTATACCTTGGTCAATCGGGTCCGCCATGGCCTGAGCCAGGTGTCGGAAAACGCTCCCTCAGCATAAGGAAATTGCAATGCGTGAAGCCCAGGAACTGACGTTCACCACCCACGACGGCGTGGAGTTGTTCTACCGGCACTGGCCGGCTGTCGAGGCCACGACGGGTGAACCCCGTCAGGCTGTGTTGTTGTTTCACCGCGGTCATGAACACTCGGGGCGCATCGCGCACCTTGTGGATGAGCTGGATCTGCCCGGGTTCGAATTTTTCGCCTGGGACGCACGTGGCCACGGCCAGTCGCCGGGCGAGCGCGGCGACAGCCCTAGCTTTGCTACCAGCGCCCGTGACGTGCAGACTTTTTGCGATCACATCGGCGCCACGCACCAGATCGACGAACAGAACATCGCCGTGGTCGCGCAAAGCGTCGGCGCGGTGATCGCGTCTACCTGGGTCCACGACTACGCGCCGCGCATTCGCTCGCTGGTGCTGGCGTCGCCAGCCTTCAAGGTCAAGCTCTACGTACCGTTCGCCCGTCCGGGCCTGGCGCTGATGCGCAAGTTCCGTGGCAACTTCTTCGTCAACAGCTACGTCAAGGCCAAGTTCCTCAGCCATGACCCGGAGCGGGTGGCGTCCTACGACAGCGATCCGTTGATCACCAAGGCCATTTCGGTGAACGTGCTGCTGGGCCTGTACGAAGCGGCCGACCGGGTTGTAGCCGATGCCCAGGCGATCCAGGTACCGACGCAGCTGTTGATCTCCGGTTCCGACTTCGTGGTGCATCGCAAACCCCAGGAGCAGTTCTTCGAGCGCCTGGGCAGCCTGCACAAGGAGAAGCACATCCTGCCGGGCTTCTTCCACGACACTCTGGGCGAGAAGAACCGTGCGCCAGCCATCGCCAGCGCCCGTCGTTTCATCCTGCAGAATTTTGCCCGCCCGCTGGAGCGCCCTTCCCTGCTGGACGCCGATCGCCTCGGCGTGACCTGCGCCGAAGCCGAAACCCTGGCGACGCCGCTGCCGCACAACTCGCTGCGTGATCTTTACTGGCGCATGACCCGCGCCAGCATGCGCTTTGGCAGCAAGCTGTCTGCCGGCGTGAAACTGGGCTTCGACACCGGCTTCGACTCCGGCAGCACCCTGGACTACGTCTACCGCAACCGCCCCACCGGCACGTCGGCGCTGGGCAAGATGATCGACCAGAACTACCTGAACTCCATCGGCTGGCGCGGTATTCGCCAGCGCAAGGTGCACGTCGAGGAGTTGCTGCGCCTGGCGATGGCCGAGTTGCGCGCCCAGGACCGCGAGGTGCGCATCGTCGACATCGCCGCCGGTCATGGCCGCTACATTCTGGAAGCGCTGCAAGGCGTCAGCCCGTTGCCGGAGTCGATCCTGCTGCGCGACTACAGCGACATCAACGTGCGCGACGGCAGTGCGCTGATCGTCGAGAAGGGCTTGGGCGACATCGCCCGATTCGTCAAGGGCGATGCCTTCGACCGCCAGGACCTGGCGGCGCTGGAGCCCAAGCCGACCCTCGCCGTGGTGTCCGGCCTGTACGAATTGTTCGCCGATAACCAGATGGTCGGCGGCTCCCTCGCGGGCCTGGCCGAAGCGGTGGAGCCCGGCGGTTTCCTGGTCTACACCGGTCAGCCGTGGCACCCGCAACTGGAACTGATCGCCCGCGCCCTGACCAGCCACCGCGCCGGCCAGGCCTGGGTGATGCGTCGGCGCACCCAGGCGGAAATGGATCAGTTGGTCGAGGCGGCGGGCTTTCGCAAGATCACCCTGCGTGTCGATGAGTGGGGCATTTTCAGCGTGTCGCTGGCGCAGCGGGTCCAGTAATGAGCGCCGTCATCGCTCCGGTCCGCGAACCCGCGCTGCTGAAACCGGCGGTGCTGTGGCTGCTGTTGCTGGCGCCTCTGTTCTTCACCACGTACGGCTTCGCCACCTGGGTCACGGCCCAGCGTGACGACGTCGGCAGCCTGGTGTTCGGCTGGGAAAGCCACATGCCGTTCATGGCCTGGACGATCGTGCCGTACTGGTCGATTGACCTGTTATACGGCCTATCACTGCTGTTGCCCAACAGCCGCGACGAACTCAAGCGCCACGCCTTGCGCCTGCTCACGGCCCAAGGAATTGCCGTCAGCTGCTTCCTGCTCTGGCCGCTGACTTTTACCTTCCCTCGGCCGGAAATGGACGGGGTGTTCGGCTGGATGTTCGACGTACTGGCCGGCTTCGATAAGCCGTTCAACCAGGCGCCGTCGCTGCACATCGCGCTGCTGGTGGTGCTCTGGGTCTGTTATGAGCGCCACCTGCAAGGCGTCTGGCGTTGGCTGATGCACGGTTGGTTCGCGTTGATCGGCGTGTCGGTGCTGACCACTTACCAACACCATTTCGTCGACGTGCCGACCGGCGCGCTGGCCGGGTGGTTGTGTGTCTGGTTGTGGCCGCTGGACCGGCCAAGTCCGCTGTTGAGTGCGCGCCTGGCGACCGATCCAGCCCGTCGACGCTTGGCCATGCGTTATGGCTTGGGCGCGGCGGCGATGTTCATCCCGGCGTTTGCCTTCGGTGGCGCGTGGCTCTGGCTGATATGGCCGGCGGTGGCGCTGCTCATGGTGGCACTGAATTATCTGGTGTTCGGCGCGAGCGGGTTCCAGAAACGTGACGACGGCCGGCTGAGCCCGGCGGTGCGCTGGTTGCTGGCGCCTTATCTGGTGGCGGCGTGGATCAATTCCCGCCTGTGGACGCGCAAGCACCCGCAACCTGACCAGATCATGGATGACGTCTGGCTCGGGCGGATTCCTACGTCGACAGCGCTGAAGGACAGCCCGTTCAACGGGGTGCTCGACCTGTGCGCCGAGTTGTCCATGGACAGCACGGCAATCGCTTATCGCACCTTGCCTGTGCTCGACCTGACCGCACCGACCACCGAGCAATGCCTGGAGGCCGCGCAGAAAATCGAGCACCTGCGCCAGCACGGGCCGGTGCTGGTCTGCTGCGCCTTGGGTTATTCGCGCAGCGCCACCGCCGTGGCGGCGTGGTTGCTAAGCACTGGCCGTGCTGCCAGTGTCGACGCAGCCATTGCGCAGATCCAGCGTGTGCGCCCACGTGTCGTCCTGCACCCGGCCCATCGCCAGGCGTTGGGGCAAATATCCGCAGGGTTCGGGGAATGGTCATGAGCAGTGACATCGAACTGCACACCGTGGCGAGCTTGTTGCGCCGGGGTCATTCGCTGGATCAGCTTTCCACTGGCCTGACGCTGCTGGCAGCGTTGATCGGCCTGGGCCAATGGCTGGTGGGCAGCGTCGATCCGTGGCTGCTGTTGCTGAGCTTCGGCGTGTTCGTCCTCGGCATGCAGGAAAAATATCTGGCGTTTCGCGTGGCCTTTGATGCCGATCTGTTTCAAATCGTCGCGGATGCCGGCAAGCCACTGACCGAACGCACCCAAGCATTGGACGAGGCCCTCGCCAATCTCGGCCTGCAACCGGCCGAGCGTGGCGGGCGGTCGTGGCCCGAGCGCAGCCACGGCTCGATGCGCCTGCTTCGCCGCCAAGCCTGGCTGGTGTTTACGCAAGCTTTGTTGACCGTGAGCTTCGTCCTGGCCAGTCCCTGGCTGGTTTATTCGGGCCTTGGAACTTAAACAGGAAATAAATGGCTTTTGTGGCGAGGGAGCTTGCTCCCGCTGGAGGGCGAAGCCCTCCCCTATGATCTGCCTGATAAACCGCGACCTCAGTGTTAGGGCTACTTCGTAGCCCAGCGGGAGCAAGCTCCCTCGCCACATTGTTTGCCTGCGATAGATGTCGCATAACTTCAAGCTTTCAGGACAAGGAATCCTCATGTTCGAACCCGTGGTCGCCAATCTCATCACCTCCGCCGCGCGGATGGTCACCGGCGCTCGCAGCCTGTGGCTCGGCTGCGCGCCGACGCCGGTACAGCGGATCTATTTCGCCAACCACAGCAGCCACGGTGATTTCGTGTTGCTCTGGGCCTCGCTGCCACCGGCGCTACGCAAGCTCACCCGCCCGGTTGCCGGGGCCGATTACTGGCAAACCAGCCCGATGCGCCGCTACATCATCAACCGGGTGTTCAATGGTGTGCTGGTGGATCGCGAGCGCAAGGACCCTGCCTACAATCCATTGCAGCCGATGCTCGACGCGCTGGAAAACGGCGACTCGTTGATCATCTTCCCCGAGGGCACGCGCAACCCGGACGAAGGCCTGCTGCCGTTCAAGAGCGGGATCTACCACTTGATGAAAAGCCACCCGGAGGTGGAGGTAATCCCGGTGTGGATCGCCAACCTCAACCGCGTCATGCCCAAGGGCCGTGTGCTGCCGCTGCCGCTGTTGTGCACCACCAGTTTCGGTGCGCCGCTGTGCATCGAGGAAGGCGAGAGCAAAGAGCAATTTCTTGAACGCAGCCGCGCCGCGCTGCTGGCACTGGCCCCGGAGCACGTCTGACATGGATCGATATACCTTGATGTTGTTTGGCGGGATCGGCGCGATTCTGCTGCTGGCTTCGTTGATCGGTTTCATTCTCAAGCTGCGGACCAAAGGCGCGCCGAACTCGGTCATCGAGAACCTCAACGCGCGGATCAACGCCTGGTGGATCATGGTGCTGGTGATCGGCATCGCGTTCTGGCTCGGCAACGCGGCGGTGATCCTGCTGTTCTACGCCGTGTCGTTCTATGCGTTGCGCGAATTCCTGACCCTGACGCCGACCCGGCGCAGTGACTATCCTGCCCTCGTGGCGGCGTTTTACCTGGCACTGCCGCTGCAATACCTGCTGATCTACTACGACTGGTACGGACTGTTCTCGATCTTCATTCCGGTGTACGTGTTCCTGCTGTTGCCGATCCTCGCGTCGCTGGGCGGCGACAGCACGCACTTTCTCGAACGCGCGTCGAAAGTGCAGTGGGGGTTGATGATCGCGGTGTTCTGCATTTCCTTCGTGCCCGCCCTGCTGACCTTGGACATTGCAGGTTTTGAAGGGCGCAACCTGTTGCTGATCGCCTACCTGGTGATCGTGGTGCAGCTTTCGGATGTGTTGCAGTACGTCTGCGGCAAGTTGTTCGGCAAGCACAAGATCGCGCCGAACCTGTCGCCGTCGAAGACCGTGGAAGGTTTTGTCGGCGGCATTTTCCTGGCCTCGCTGATCGGCGGCGCGCTGTGGTGGATCACGCCGTTCAACCCCTGGCAGTCATTCCTTATCGCTTTGCTGATCAACCTGCTTGGGTTTGCCGGCGGCATCGTCATGTCGGCCATCAAGCGCGACAGGGGCGTGAAGGATTGGGGCCACATGATCGAAGGCCACGGCGGCATGCTCGACCGCTTGGACTCGGTGTGCTTCGCCGCGCCGATCTTCTTTCATCTGGTTCGGTATTGGTGGACTTGAGATAACCCTGTCCTGAGACACCGCTTACCTGTGGCGAGGGAGCTTGCTCCCTCGCCACAAAAGCGCTGTGGTGCACATTCAATGCGCCAACATATTGTGATGCACGCTGTACATGATCCACAGCGACAGCCCCACCAGCAGCGCAATCACCACCGCTGAGAACGCCAGCGCCGTCAGGTTCCAGCGTTGCTGCGGTGAGAAGTTCAGGTGCAGGAAATACACCAGGTGGACGACGATCTGGATCACCGCGAATATCGCCACGATCCCGGCCGTCACGGGCTTGGGCAATGTGGGATACATCACCAGGGCGAAGGGGATGACGGTGAGGATGACCGACAGCACGAACCCGGTGAGGTAGGATTTTGCGCTGCCATGGCTGGCATCGACGCTGCTCTGATGACTGCTCATTACATCACTCCAAACAGATAGACCACGGTAAACACACAAATCCACACCACGTCGAGGAAGTGCCAGAACAGGCTCAGGCAGCCCATGCGGGTCGCGTTGACGGTGGTCAGGCCTTTGCGTTGAACCTGGAACATAACGACAGCCATCCACAACAGGCCGGTGGCGACGTGCAGGCCGTGAGTGCCCACCAGGGTGAAGAAGCCCGTGAGGAAGGCGCTGCGGTTGGGGCCA
The DNA here is from genome assembly GCF_054130985.1 of Pseudomonas sp. R4-84. Classification (NCBI taxonomy): domain Bacteria; kingdom Pseudomonadati; phylum Pseudomonadota; class Gammaproteobacteria; order Pseudomonadales; family Pseudomonadaceae; genus Pseudomonas; species Pseudomonas sp. R4-84. The sequence goes on along the minus strand of NZ_CP096390.1, from coordinate 691,807 downwards.
TAGCCTTCGGCGATGAGTTTCTGGAACTCATGGATTTCCATGCCGATAAACGCAAGGCCGAGAAGGAACGTCACGCCGAGCCAGGCCAGCACCTTTTGCTTCTGGCCAGCGCTCAGCGCGAGCATGGCGAAACCGTAGGTGATGCTGCTGAACAGCAGGATGAAAGTTTCCGTAAGGACGTAGGGCAATTCGAAAATGTCGGCGGCGCCAGGGCCACCGGCGACGCTTTGCCCCAGTACCGCATAGGTCGCAAACAGCGTTGCGAACAAGATGCAGTCGGTCATCAGGTAGATCCAGAACCCGAACAGGGTCATGGAGCTGGCGTCCGAGTGCCCGTGTTCGGATTCCGGCGCGGTGGCGTTGGGTTGAACCAGATTGGACATGATCAAGCCTCCGCCAACATCTTGATGCGTTGATTTTCGATGCGCGCCACCTCCTCGGCGGGCACGTAGTAATCGATGTCGTCATCGGCGCTGCGCCAGATCACGCCGCCGATGGTCGCGACCAACCCGACAATGGCCAGCCACCAGATATGCCACACCAGGGCAAAGCACATGATCAGGCTGAACAGGCTGATGACCAGCCCCATGGCGGTGTTTCGCGGCATGTGGATAGCTTGGAAGTCGGCTTCGATGGCAGTTTTCTGCCCACGCTCCTTAATGCCCCAATAGGCGTCGATGCCCTCCACCACCGGTTGCTGGGCGAAGTTATAGAACGGCGGCGGTGACGCCGTGGACCACTCCAGCGTGCGACCGTCCCATGGGTCGCCCGTCAGGTCGCGGTTCTGGTGGCGGTGGCGGATGCTGAAGTAGAACTGCAAGATCTGGCAGACCACGCCGCACAGGATGATGCCGACACCGATCAACTCCAGCTCCAGCCAGGGCCGCCACTGCGGAACATCAAAGTGGTTCAAACGCCGCGTCATGCCCATGAAGCCCAGGAAGTAGGACGGCATGAAGGCGAAGTAGAAGCCGACAATCCAGCACCAGAACGCCGCCCGTCCAAGGCCGTCATGGAGCTTGAAGCCGAATGCCTTGGGAAACCAATAGGTCAGGCCGCACAGGTAGCCAAACACGGCGCCACCGATGATCACGTTATGGAAGTGGGCGATCAGGAACAGGCTGTTGTGCAGCAGGAAATCCGCCCCGGGCACCGCCAGCAGCACGCCGGTCATGCCACCGATGCTGAACGTGACGATGAAGCCCACCGTCCACAGCATCGGCGTTTCAAAGCGAACTCGCCCGCGGTACATGGTGAACAGCCAGGTGAAAATCTTCACTCCCGTAGGCACGGCGATGATCATGGTCATGATGCCGAAGAAGGCGTTGACGTTCGCCCCCGAGCCCATCGTGAAGAAGTGGTGCACCCAGACGATGAACGACAGGATGGTGATGACGATTGTCGCCCACACCAGCGAGTGATAGCCGAACAGGCGCTTGCGGCTGAAGGTGGACGCCACCTCGGAAAAGATGCCGAACGCCGGCAGGATCAGGATGTACACCTCCGGGTGGCCCCAGGCCCAGATGAGGTTGACGTACATCATCGGGTTGCCGCCCAGCTCGTTGGTGAAAAAGTGCATGTCCAGGTAGCGGTCGAGGCTGAGCATGAACAGCGTCGCGGTAAGAATCGGGAACGATGCAAGAATCAGCACCGCCGTGCACAGCACCGTCCAGGTGAACACCGGCATGCGGAAAAGCGTCATACCCGGTGTACGCATTTTCAGGATCGTGACGAAGAAATTCACCCCGGTGAGCAACGTTCCGACCCCGGATATCTGTAATGACCAGATGTAATAGTCCACCCCGACCCCGGGGCTGTAGGAAAGCCCCGACAACGGCGGATAAGCGACCCAACCGGTGCGGGCGAACTCACCGACCGCCAGGGAAATGTTCACCAGCATCGCGCCGGCCACGAATAGCCAGAAACTCAACGCGTTGAGGAACGGGAACGCCACGTCCCGGGCACCGATCTGTAAGGGCACGACGATGTTCATCAACCCCACCACCAACGGCATCGCCATGAAGAAAATCATGATCACGCCATGGGCGGTGAAGATCTGGTCGTAGTGTTCCGGTGGCAAGTAACCGGGCGAACCGTCGGACGCCATCGCCTGCTGCGTGCGCATCATGATCGCGTCGGAAAACCCGCGCAGCAGCATCACCAGGCCCACGACGATATACATCACGCCGATGCGCTTGTGATCGACCGAGGTGAACCACTCTTTCCACAGGTACGTCCATTTACGGCGGTAGGTGATGGCGCCGATGCCCGCCAAGGCGACCAGCCCCACCACCGCGAGGGTCCACATGATGATGGGCTCATCCGTCGGGATCGCCTCAAGGTTGAGTTTTCCAAACATGCTGTTCTACTCCAGGATCTTGTTACTGCCCTTGCGGGGCCCCGACGGGTGATTCGATGCTGCCTTGCATGTGCTCCATGCGATGCTCGACCTCACGGGATCGGTTCATGCCTTCGTACTTATCGATGATGCTCTGGAACAAGTCCGGCTGGACCGAGGCGTAGTGCTCCACCGGGTGTTTGACCGTGGGTCGGGCGAGTCGGGCGTAACTGTCCTTGTCCAACCGCCCTTGCCCTGCGCGGACGTCGGCGACCCACTTGTCGAAGCCCGCCGCATCGGTGGCCAGGGTTCGGAAGTGCATGTCGGAAAAACCCGGGCCGTTGTAGTTGGCGGCGATGCCCCGGTATTCCCCGGCCTCGTTGGCAATCAGGTGCAGTTGGGTCTGCATGCCGGCCATGGCGTAGATCTGCCCGCCCAGTGCCGGTATGAAAAACGAGGTCATGGCACCGTCGGACGTCACGCGAAAGTTCACCGGTGTGTCCAGCGGCATCGCCAACTCGTTGACCGTAGCGATCCCCAGTTCCGGATAGATGAAGACCCACTTCCAATCCGCCGCGATGACCTGCACCACCAGCGGCTTCACGTCCGAATCCAGCGGCCGGTAAGGGTCCAGCGCATGGGTGGACTTCCAGGTGACCACGCCCAGAATGATGATGATCATCAGCGGGACACCCCAGACCACCGTTTCGATCTTTCGCGAATGCGCCCACTCCGGCGTGTATTTCGCCTTTGTGTTGGAAGCGCGGTACTTCACCGAAAAAACGAACGCCATGACGATGACCGGCACCACCACCAGCAACATCAACAGCGTCGAGAGAATGATCAAGTTGCGTTGATCAACGCCGACCTGTCCCTTGGGATTGAACAACACCATGTCGCAACCGCCGAGCAACAGCATCCCGCCGACCAGCAACAACCTTGATAAGTAACAAGGCAGTCGAGTTCGCATGTCTTACGCTTCGCTTATTGAGTGTTTGCCAGTTGCTGCGCGATCTTGTCTTTAATCGACAGGCGCTGTTCCTTGAGCTTACGGATATCGTCACCCTCGACATTGCCCGCCGAAATCGATTCGGCCGCTAGCACTTGGTTATCCAAATCCGTGTATTCATCGACCAGGCGGTCAAGTTCCGGATCCTGCTGACGACGTTGTTGAACCGCCTCTTTGCTGCAATTCAAATCCTGATAAAGATCATGAGAAGCAGGCATGGCCTTCTCCTTTTAACGGTGTTGTTGGGGTACACGATTTTTAGAATTGGCCCCTTCGGCTAAGTTGAAAGAAACATCTGGAAACGGTGACGAACGGCATCGTGAACAAAAAAAAGCCCACGAGACGTGGGCAAAGGGAAGAGTCGTTTTGACTTGGATCGCGTCAGGAAGATTGTTTGCCGGTGGCCGACGGCATTGCATTGGAATCGACACGGACTGGGTGCTGCTGGACGGCCCGCTCCCATTCCTTGGCATCGTGACTGCAGAAAATTTCCACGTGCCCATCCTGGACCCGTGCCAGCTCCCGCAGCCGTTGCTGATTGCGCATCCGCGCCGAACGATAGGTGTCCATCATGTATTGATAAAACTTCAGCCCCGGCGGACAGCGACGCTCGGCTTGATGGACTTCATCGTGAAAAAAATAGGCATCGCCGGCGTGCAGCAACCAGCCGTCGGACGTGCGCACGGCAATGCCCGCGTGCCCGGCCGTGTGGCCTTGGAGCGGCACCAGGAAAATGTCCTCTTCTTCCGCGCCGATTAATGCGCGCACCGAGTCGAATCCGAACCAGGTGTCGCCATCCGGGGCATAAAACTCCCAGTTATCGACGCCCTGCCACTGACGCGCCTGGAACCGGCGTCGACTGATCCAAGTGTCGGCGGTGCGGGCCGCCGCCATTTCGTCGCGCATGACGTGAACCCGGGCCTGGGGAAAATCCTGCAGCCCGCCGGCGTGGTCGAAATCCAGATGGGTAACAAGAATGTGCCGCACGTCGTTGGCATCGAAGCCCAGGCGCCGCACTTGCTCCAATGCAGTGAGGCGATGCTCGAACTTGATGTTGTTGAACGCGCGGAAAAATCGACTCAGACGCTCGGGCGTCTGCACATCGCGCTGGCCAAAACCGGTGTCCACCAGTATCAGACCGTTGGTGTCGGTTTCAATCAACAGGCAATGACACACCAGGCACGCCGTCAGCCCCCGGCTGTAACCGTCGAACAGCTTTCCGCCCACCGGGCACATGCAACCGCAGTTGAGGTGGTGGATATGCATGGAGGCCTCCTGCACGAATGGCGCGTCGATTTCTGGTTATTTCCGGACTCTAAGAAATCGACAGGAAGGCGACAGGCTCAATTCCGCAAAGGCGACAGGCGGTGCCCATGCCTGGCCAAACCACAGATTGGGTGGGAGCGAGCCTGCTCGCGAAAGCGCTGGGTCAGCTTGCATTGATGTTGAATGTGCCCTCGTCTTCGCGAGCAGGCTCGCTCCCACGGGTATTTTGGTGTTTGAGCGCTCCCTCACCACAGGGATCACAGCCCACAGGTTTATGGGTAGCTGAAGCTCTTCACCAACGTCAGCTCCCCCACCGCCCGCATGGGCACCACGAAGGTTTCCATCTTCTCGCTCGGCGTGCCTTCTTCGGTGATGACGGTGACTTTCGCCGTGGTCAGGGCCTGTTCGACTTGTTCGCCATCGCCTTCTTCATCCTCGTCACTGCGATAACCGCCGCCGTAGTAGTTCACATACACCAGGTATTGGCCTTTGATCGGCGCGGGCATGGCGAAGATTTCCGGGCCGTAGCCGGTGGTGACGTCGACGTCGAGGGCGGCGCCGTTGGCGACGGCGCGGTCGCCGTACCAGATGTGGGCGCCGTCGGGCGTAACCAGGTGCAGGTCCAGGTCGGTACCATCGCTGTCCCAGGTCAGCAATACCCGCAGCTTGGCCGGGGTCGCGCCGCCGCTGGTGTTGAGGAATTGCGTGCGGTGGCGCTGCTGGCCATCGGCGCTGCGCACTTCCACGCTGTTGCTGCCGTTGGGGAACGAGAACGGCCGATCGAAGCGGCCTTCCTCATCAACCTTCAACGGCAGGCTCACACCGTTGACGATGAGTTGGCCTGGCTCATTGCTCTTCGGCGTGCCTTTGATCTGACCGCTGATGCGCGCCGTGTTCGTCTGGCCCTGGGGCGTGTTGACGGACGAGGCCGGGTAGTTGACGGTCTGGCTGAAGCTTTCGCCCTCGCCGCCCGGCGCGCCGCTGCGCCAGCCGCCGACTGGGGTTTCTAGCTTGATCGGGTCGGCGGCCATGGCCGATGGCAACGCAGCGAGGCCGCAAAGCAACAGCAAGACCTGTGGATAACGGAGTGTCATGGTCTATTCCAGCAAGAGGTGACGGGCGAGCCCTTCGATATAGGTTTCGTCCTGGCCGTTGGGGTGAGCTTCAAAGGCCAGGTGCAGATATTCATGGGTCAGGTCGAGGCGGTCTTGCAGCGACAGCACGCCGCGCACGTAGATGCGCTGGCGCTCGCGGTCCACATACGGCCGGCCGAAGGCGACGCGGCACACCGCGAAGGAACTGATTTCGTTGTAGCCCACTTCGCTTTCCAAGCGTTGACGCCAGCCCCGACGCTGCTTCAGCAACCATTCCTGGGCGGCGGGCAATGCTTGGCAGGATGCCACCGGATTGTCCCAACGGCTGAGGCTCGCGCGCGGATAGGCATGCAGCAGGATCGCGTCGTAACGCTGGCCGTCGTGGGCTTGTTCGACGGCTTGGGCCCAGGATAGTTTGTCCGGGCCGGGTTGATCGGAGTGATAAGTGACGTCGGTGCCAGCCAGGACCAGGTCGCTGGTCCAAGCGGCAATGGCCCGGGTTTCAGGCGCCGCCGGACGTGGCGCGACGCGCTGGCGATGGCTGCTGTCGTCGATGCTCAGGCAATCGCCGTTGCGCTGGGCGTTTTGCAGCAGGTAGGTGCGAATCGCCACGGCCAGGGCTTTGGCCGCTTCGGCGGGTTCGGCCTTGGCTTCGCGTTGCAGGACCCGGGCGACGTATTCCTCCCGGTCCAGTCGCGCCACCAGTTTGCCCGGCAGCAGGAACAGTTCGCCGTCGCTGTGGATGTCCAGCTGGTTACCGTTGGTGAACTCGACGCGGTAGTCGCCGCGCAACTGGCCCGGCGTGGCGGGTCGCTCGCCAGCCATCACCCGTTGCAACGGGTAACGGGCAAACAGGTCGACTTCCACGCAGCGTCCGGTGTCCACAGGCCAGCGGGACGGCAGCGCCGTGGCCAAGCCATCGCCGAATTTCTTCAGGACCTGCTGACTGGTGCCGCGGCCACCGGCCCACACCGGGGTGCCATCAGCCAGCCAACCGGCGAAACCGCCTTGGCGCGACGAGGGCCCCTGGTCGCCCAACCAACTCCAGGTCTTGACCCGCAGGCGAGCGCCCAACTGGCCGACCAACCGACCATCCGCCGCGCCGAGCACCACGTCGAGCAATACCCGACGGGCCTGCTCCTGGGCCGGTAGCATCGCCAGCGCCTTGAGCAGTTCCGCCACCGGCACCTGGGTTTGCGGCTGCAAGGTCGGCAGGTCCAACAACCATTTCGGCGCCTGGCGCGCCTGCCAATAATCACGCCATCCCGGCGCGGAAATCCCGAGTCGCTGGGGTTCGAAATACAAACCACAGGACTTCACCAGCGCCTGATCGCGGCCGATGCTCTGCCCAGCGTTGCAGCAATAGACCTCGTCCTTCAATTCGCCGCGGCATTCGTAAACCGGCTCGCGAGCATCGGTGTCCACCAGCCAGGCGTAGACGAAGAGTTTCCACAAACTGCCCAACGGTGCATGCAAGGAATTGGTCAACGGCTGGCGATCCAGCACCTGGGTCTGGCTCACCCGCAACAGTTGACCGTCGAAGGCCAGGCGCAACGGCTCCTCCTGCGCTGTCGTCAGCGCAGGAATCAGGCACAACCACCACCAGCCCCAAGCCCTGCGCATGTCAGTTGACCGTCACCTGACCCAGCGCCGGTTTCTGTTCCCGCGCCTGGTTCTGTGGCGCATAGACCTGGGTGAAACGCACCGGCGGCAAGGTGAACTGACCCTTCTGGGAGAAGCGCACCAAATGTCGCAGGCGCAACTCGCCACTGAGGGCATCGACCGGTACCGCGTAGGCCATCTGGCCCGGCTCGAAGCGCGCCTTTTCCAGGGAAGTTGGCTCGCTGTCGGCCTTGCCCATCAACTGGATGCCCCACGTGGTGCGCTCCACATCGGCGCCCGGTGGCAACGGCACTTCGAGCATGCCGTAGCGCAGCGGTGTCGCGGCCTTGCTGTTGATGATCACTTCATCCAGGTAGAGGGCGTCGCTGGACAACGGCTTGTTGCCCACGGCTTCAAGCTTGAACGTGAAAGCCTCGTCGCCCGGCACCAGGCGCGACAGGCGACGGGTGATGGACACCGCCATCGGCGCGACGGGCGCTTGCTGACTCTGGAAGCTCAATGCCGCTTGCAACGGACGCTCCTGGGCGCCGCTGAGCGTCAGCAAGGTCGGCAACTGCGCGCCCTGCCATTGCCAGTAGGTTTCACCCGTGGCGCCTTGCTGGGCTTTCCAACCTTCGCCCGGCGTCAATGCCACGGCCGGCGCGGCCTGTTCGATGCTGCGTTGCAGCCAGGTCAGGGCCAACGCGCGTTCCAAGGTGGATTGCTGCGGCAGCACGCGCTCCAGCAATGCACTGGCGCGGGCCTGATCGAAGCCCTGCAACGACAGCAGCAGTGCTTCCACGAACGGCTGCGAGCTCAGCTCCAACTGCTGTTGCGCGGCCTCGGCCTGACGGCTGAACGCTGCGGGCAACGGCACCTTCGCCTGCTTGGCGAGGGATGCGGTCAGCACCCGGGCGCTGGCCAGGCCGAGGGCCGAATCCGGCGCGTACATGACCAGGCTGTCTTCACCGCTGTCCAGCACGCTCTCGGTGCTGTCTTCACTGGCTTTCGCCAGGTCGTCCATCAGCCCGCTGAGCAAGGTATTCACCGGCAGTTGCATCTGCTTGGCGAACGACAGGATCAACGCCCGCTGCAACAGCGGCGTGTCAGCGGCCTGCTTGGCATAGACCTCCAGCACCCGCTGCCAGTGTTCCGCCGGCAGGTTCAGGTCCAAAGCCTTGCTGGCGTGCCAGTCGGCGTAATAGGCATAAGCGGTGAGGAATGCATCCGGCTCGCCGTCCTGGCCCCACCAGGTGAAGCTCGCCGACGGCCCGGCCATCTGCACCAGGCGCAAGCGGCTGTTCTGCATGATCAACCGCAAGCGGTCGCGGATCTGCGGGTTCGACGCCAGGGTCGGATACGCGATGCTCAATGGCAACAGGCGGCTGGCCGTCTGCTCGACGCCGCCGTACGGGTAGCTCAGCAATTCGTCCAGGGCCGAACGGAAAAGCGCTTGCGGGCTATCGTCCAGGCGCAGGCGGATATCGCTGGCGTCGGCCGGCAGGTTCAGTGGTGTGTCGCCGCCGGCCACATCGAGGCGCTGGCTCTGGGTGACTTGCCAACCGTTGCCGATGGCATTGAGGTGCATGGCCAGGGCGTCCTGGGTCTCACCGTTCAACTGCAACTGGACGCTCAAGTCGCCGCTGCTCAGTTCCAGGGCCGGCAACGCTACGTAGTTGATGCCATTTTTCAGTTCCGCCACCACGCGCTGTTCGGCGCCGGCGCAGCGGATCAGCAGCTCGGCTTTCAAAGGTTTCTCGGACTGGCTGAAAGCGAACAGGCCCAATTGCGGCTTGTCGCCCACACGGAAGCGGGTCGGGCCGCTCCACTTCAGGTACAGCGGTTTTTCCGACGCGATGAATTGCTTCTTCTGACCGACCTGGCCGTCGTCCGCGATTGCCTTGGCGGTGATGCGCCAGCGGGTCAACGAGTCCGGCATTTTGAAGGTAAAGCGGGCCTTGCCGTTGGCGTCGGTGACCAGCTCCGGTTGCCAGGCGGCGGTGTCGACGTCTTCGCGACGCGGCCGCTCCAGCACCTTGACCCCACGCTCGCTGCGGTTGGCCTTGCCCGGCGCGCCGGGGCTGCCTGGCAGTGCCACGTCGTAGCTGATGAACGACAGGCTGGCGCTGGTGCGCACGTTGTTGCGGCGCGGGTGATAGAAGAATTGGTCGATGGTTGGCGCGACTTCCGGTTGCAGCGCGTAGACCATCTCATCGACAACGCTGACGGTCAGGTGCGCCGGGATCGCCTTGCCTGCGAACTGGGTGCCCAGGTCGACGGTCACCGTGTCGCCGGGGCGATAGGTCGCTTTGTCGGTGGTGATCGCTACGTCGATCTGCGGCGCGACGACCTTGATGCCTGCGTTCTGGAAACTGTACTGGCCGCCCTTGGTGTACAGCACGGAGAAGGTCAGGTTCGGCGCGAAATGATCCTTCACGGCGATGCGTGCGCGGTACTGGGTATCGCTGAGTTTTTCCATCTTCAGCCAGTCGGCGCCCTTGGAGAGCATCGCGGTGGCCTCGACCTTGTCCCGCTCCAGTGACAATAGCGCGTCGCTGACCGGCTCCGGGAAGGTGATCAGCGCCAGGGCTTCGTCACCCGTCTTGTACTCGGCTTTATCGAGGACGATTTCGACCGTGCCCGGCACGGCCTTGATGCCTTCGCCCGTCACCGCATGGCTGGTCGCGCCGATGGCCCGGCCATGGTCGTCCTTGAGCGTGAGGTTGTAGGTGCCGGGACGGTCGAAGGTCAGGCTGAAGCCCTTGTCGTTGGCGGCGAGCTTGCCTTCGCCGGTGGTCTGGTCTTCCAGACGCACCCAGGCGTAGCTGCCCGGTGTCACGGCCTTGCTTTGTTCGCTGCCCCCTTCGTTGGCGTAGCTGAACGCGACTTTCTCGCCGGCTGCGCTGAAACGTCGAGGCGCGCCCAGGCGGAAATTCGCCGCGCCGCGGTCGATGAGGATTTCCTTGGTGGTCTTGACCCGATACGCCGCGCCATCACTGGCGAACACCGTGAGCGTGTAGCGGCTCGGTTTGTCGGCGGCCGGCAAATCGAGCGTGGCGTTGCCCTTGTCATCGGTGGTCACTTCGCTGCTGGTCAGCTCGACCGGGAATTGCCCAAGGTATTGCAGCTCGTTATCCACCATCGACAACTGCTGGGCCCGCAGGCTCAGGCTGACCTTGGCGTTCGCCACTGGCTTGCCGTCCGGGTACAGCAGCACCAGATTGCCCTTGACCGGCTCACCGGTGCGGTAATCCTGCTTGGCCAGGTTCAGCGCGATCTCGAAATGCGGCTTGATGTATTCGGCCACGCGGAAGGCGCTGCTGTAGAGCTGGTCCTTGTAGCTGAAGCGCAATTCATAACCACCGGCCACGGCATTTTCCGGCAGTTGGAAACGACCTTGTGTACCGGCCTTGGAATCGAGCTTCAGGGCCAGGGTTTGCAACGCCGTGCCGGTGGCATCGAGCACGCTGACGTTGACGTCCGCGGCCGCTGGTTGCACCGAGTCGCGGGCGTTCTTGAACTCGCGACCGACGATTTTCAGCGACACCCAATCTCCTGGCCGGTACAGCGGCCGGTCAGTGAAGGCGTAGAGCTTGGTGTCGTAGATTTCGCTGTCGTAGTAAAAGTTTTCCGAGACGAATACTCCGCCCTCTTCGTCTTCACCGATGACAAACGAACGCTCCGGGCTGACGTGCTTGAGACGCACCAGGCCGTCTTCATCAGTGGCACCGCTGCTCATCACGCCCAGGCCGTCGGTCCACAGCACATTGACCTTGGGTACCGAGCGCCCTTCATGCTTGCGCGCGGCCCAGACCAGCAATTCGTCACCGGCGATCTTGCTTACGGCCACGGTGTTGGACACGAAAACCATGGTGGTCGCGCGGTATTTGCCAATCAGCGCTTCCACCAGGTACAGGCCCGGTTTCAACTGCCCCAACGGCACGTAGACGTTACCCGGCGCGACGCTGACGAACTCGCTGGACGAACCGGCCAGGTTGACGCCGGCTGGCGGCTGGATCGGCTTGGCCTGCCACAGCGGATAGCGGAACTGGCTGACCACCGGCAAACCGGGGATCAAGGCGAATTGTGCCGGCGCATCGTATGGCGTCGGCGCGATCAGGGCGTTGCCGATCTTCAGCTCCGGCACCTCTTCGGTAACCTGCTGGCGGGATTCGTAGGAGAACGCCCGCTGCATCACGCGACGGGATTTGCGGTACCAGTTGTCCCACAGGTACGCGAGGGTGTTGGACAGGCCTTCACCCTTGAACTGGCCGTCGCTGACCACCCGGTGCAGGTTCTTTTGGCGCTTGAGGAACTCCAACGGCTTTTCGATCCGATAGACCCGGATATCAGCACCGCCGTAGGGCTCCATGCGAAACCGTCGGTAATCACGCCCCGGGGCTTCGAGGCGGACCATCGCCTGCTCGTCGCTGGCGAAGCTGCTGTCGGCCAGCAGGAAAAAGCTTTCACCGGACACCGGCGTATAGCCACTGGGCTCCACGGTGTCTTCGGCATTCACGAGGGGCGCCAACAACAGAGCAAACAGCAGGGGCAGTTTCGAACACAAGCGCAGCATGCGGGCACCGGTCATTGGGTGAGAAAGTTGAGTCGATAGACGCCGATGAAGTTGGGGTTGGCTGCGTCGGGTATCCATCGGGTGTCCTTCCAGTTCATGAGTTGTTGCAGGCTTGCGGAGCGCATGCCGTTGTCGGTTGGGGTGGTGGTGCCGGTGTGATAGGCGATGTAGCGGCCCATCCAGATCATCAAGTGTTGGTCGTCGCCCTGATCGAAGAACATCAGGTCGCCGGGGCGGGCCTGGGTGACATCCCGGCCCACCAGGCGGCTGTTGAACTGGATCAGCTTGATCGCATTGACGTAGGGCCCGATCTTGCCGCCGCCCTGTTGCCATTGCTGGGCGAGACGCCGTTGCGCATCGCTGAGGGGCAGTTCCGGCGGCAGGTAGCGATTGGACAAGCCATTGCTGCGCAGCCATTTTTCATCGTGGACCTTTAGCGCTTCGTTGGCCGCGAAACGCACCAGTCCGGCGCAGTCCTGCTGGTACCAGCGCGGGCTCGGGCCTTTGGTCAGCTGTTCCTGGGCGATGCGCACGAACCAGGCGCGAAAGACCTGGGATTGCTGTGCATCCAGCGCCGGCGCCTCGACGGCAAGCGCCGGCCCGCCGAGCAGCAAAGCCAGCAGCAACGCCCATGCGCGGTTGCGGATCAATCCCGTCACAGCGCTTTCCATTCCAGCGGCAACCACTGCCAGCGACCGTCCGGCTCGCTGCCTTCAGGCAATGTCAGAGCGTATTTGCCGTAGCCGCCGAGGGTGCGCAGTTTAGGGATCAGATAGGTTTGCGCCGCGTTGTAGAACACCGGCTCCATGTCTTGAGGCAGGCTGTCGAGGGTTTCGCGTTGCATCAGTTGCGCCATGGAATCCGGGCCGAAGTAGACCGGCATCAGCAAGTCCTTGGGCACCACGTCGGCCATGGGCGGGAAGCGCTTGTCGAGGGTACCGAGGGCTTTGTCGACCAGCTTGTCATCAAGGGAGAACAGCAACGTCGAACCGTGGCGCGCCAGGCTCACGCGCATGAACGCCTTGCCGGTGATCGCTTCAGGCTGCTCCGCCTCTTTGGCCGCGTAAGGGCCGAAGTTGGTGCTGACCTGGCGTTGCCATTGGTGCATCGAACCTTGTTGTTTCTCTACCACCGGGAACGCGTGTTCAGCGACATTGTTTTCATATGCCCCCACCATCGAACCAAACAGGTTGCCCAAATCGGCGTCGAGCTTGCCATCGTCTTCGTTCAGGCTCGCCACCAGCAATGGCGTGTACAGGCGAGAATCGGCGTACCAGCACAGGCCCGCCGCGCCCGCCACATGATCAACCATGGCCTGGGCGGCTTTTTCCTCGGCGCCCAGTTTCACCAGCAACGGTTTCTGCTGCTCGGCGGCCAGGGGCAACGCTACGCAGGCGCTGGCGCCCATGGGCATGGCTTGCCAGATCGGTTTGAAATCGAAGTCCGGCTGGTTTTCCAGTTCGTCCATGGCCAAAAAGCTGTGCCAGCCCTTGTCGTCCATGTCGAAGCGCAAGCCGGCGAAGTTCGGGATGAAACGCTGGTAGCCCATGGCAAGCACACTGGCGTTGACTGAGATGCGCTGCTTGACCTCGGGTGCCTTGGCCGCCAGGCCGAATGCTTCGGGGAAGAGTTTTTCCCCCGCCAGCAGGGCTTCTAAGGCCTGGGTCGAAACCATGCCGGCTTCATCGGTAGGGCCATGGCCTTGGTCGTACAGCTTGCTCGGGTTGGAGAGCACGACGAGTTTGTCGCCGTGGGAGGCGAAAACCAGGGATTTGCTGGCGTTATAGCTCAGCTGATAGAGCGCGACCTCATCGCCGCTCACCTTCAGGTCGCCGAGCTTGCTCAACTGGGTGTCATCCAGGGCGACTTTCGCCAGCGGTTCCAGGACCTTGGCCAACCCGCCGCGATCCATCACCAGCAGGAAATCCTTGAGACGACCGTCCGCCCCGCGCCACAAGGCCACGTCCGCCGGCTGGTCGAAAAGCTGCTCGATCAGGCTGTCCTGCAGCTTGAGGTCATGCTCGTAGATGATCCGGCGCAGGCTGCCGATCAGGCCGAGACGGTCGGCGTGGGCTTCGTAATAGAAGACAAAATCTTCGGTGAGCGTGGCCTTGAGAAACGGCACCGTTAACAGGTCCTTGGGCAACTGACTCAGGGAATGCGCCTCGATCAAGCCGTCGGGACGACTCACGCCGAGTTTTTCCAACGCCAGCGCCATGGGCGGGGCCTTGGGCTTGGTCATGAACCAGCCCAACCCGGCGGCAGCGCCGGCCACCAGGCACAGCCCGATCAGAATCGCCGGCCAACGGCGCCCAGGTTTGGCGACAGGTGTCGGCGTGGTCGGGGAAGCAGTGTTGTCGCTCATATTCACAAGGGCCTATTCATCCGTGGAGCGGAGTACTTAGTAGTTGAACGTCTTGACCAGCAGCAGATCGCCAATGGCGCGCAGGGGCACGACAAAGGTTTCGCGTTTTTCATCGACGGTGTTTTCGTTGAGCACCAGGTTGATCTGCGAGGTGATTACCTCGTTCTGGTTGCTGGCTTCGTCGAAGTTGTAGCCGCCGCTGCCGTAGTTGCCCCAATAGTTCACGTACACCAGGTAAGTGCCGTGCATGGGTGCGGTCATGGTGAACATCTCGGGGCCGGGGCCGTCGACGCCGTCCGGGTCGAGGCCGCCGCCGTTGGTCAGGGCCGGCCGGCCGAAAAAAGCATGTTGGCCGTCGGGTGTGACGATATGCAGGTCGAGTTCGGCTTTCGGATCGTCCCAGCCCAGCACCACGCGGATTTGCGCCGGAGTGCGCAAGTTGTTGGCTTCATAGAATTGCACGCGCTTGAGGGACTGGCCTTCGGAGCTGCGCACCTCGACGCTGTTGGAACCGGCGCCAAACGCGTACGGCCGGGCGAAACGCCCCTCGTCATCGGTGTAGAGATTCAGCGGGTTGCCGTTGACCGACAGGCTATGGGGCTGGCGCGCCGTGCCCATGTCCTTGATCCGGCCTTCGATCATCGTGCGGTTGCGCTGCACGCCCCGATCGATCGGTGGCGTGGGGTAGGCGACTTGCGGGTTTTGCGTGCGATCGAGCAAGCCGTGGTAACGCCAGCCGCCGACCGGCTCCGACATTTCAGCCGAAGGCCCGGCCCACGCCAGCGGCGCGCCGAGCAGCACGATCAACAATGAAAGAAAACGCACTATGCCTCCTGCCATGCACGACGCAACCCGGCGCCCTTCCTCGGCGCTGCTTGTCATTGTTCGGGTTTCGTCTGAAGGCCCCGTCGCAAGAGGGCCGTAGATGGCGCGAAGAGTAGCCATTTGACGGATTTTTCACAATCGGGGGACGCGCGATTCTGTGTGGGAAATCACGTATCGAAGCTGATGTGAGCCGAATAGGGAATTTATTCGGCTCACGAAATGAGCCGAATACGGAACCCGACGTCACTTCTGACGAAATCCCGTGGCGAGGGAGCTTGCTCCCGCTGGGCTGCGCAGCAGCCCCAAACCCGCCGGGTTGATCCAGTTTGCGACCGCTGCGCGCTCGAGCGGGAGCAGGCTCCCTCGCCACAAAAGCACTGGATCATAGCCCGCATTACCCCGCCCTGATTTGCCCGAGCACCCCTTGTCTGCTAGTGTCGCGCCGGTTTAACAGTCAACCGGAATAGCCGCCATGGCCCGCAAAAAAGCTGCATTGGATTTCGAACAATCTCTGGCCGACCTGCAGACGCTGGTCGAACGCCTGGAGAACGGCGAACTGTCGCTGGAAGACTCGCTGACTGCTTTCGAGCAAGGTATCGGCTTGACTCGCGACTGCCAGGCAGCGCTGGCCCAGGCCGAGCAGAAGGTACAATTGCTGCTCGAACGCGACGGCGAGCTGACCGAAGAACCTTTCGACGCGGAACAGCCTGAATGATCGGCGCCTATCAGGCCAGCAGCCAGGCCCGGGTCAATGCTGCACTGGAGACCCTGTTCAGCGCCCCGAGCCCGGAACTGGCGCGCCTGTACGAAGCCATGCGCTACAGCGTGATGAACGGCGGCAAGCGTGTGCGCCCGCTGCTGGCCTATGCCGCGTGCGAAGCCCTTGGCGGCGTGGCCGAGCAGGCCAACGGCGCGGCCTGCGCGGTCGAGCTGATCCATGCCTATTCCCTGGTGCATGACGACCTGCCCGCCATGGACGACGACGACCTGCGTCGCGGCCAGCCGACAACCCACAAGAAATTCGACGAAGCCTGCGCAATTCTTGCGGGCGACGGTTTGCAGAGCCTCGCTTTCAGCGCCCTGCTGGACCCGACCCTGAGCGAATGCCCGGCGCAGGTTCGCCTGGACATGGTCAGCGCCCTGGCGTTGGCGGCGGGCCCGGCCGGCATGGTGGGTGGCCAGGCCATCGACTTGGGTTCGGTGGGCCTGAAGCTGGATCAGAGCGCGCTGGAATACATGCACCGGCACAAGACCGGCGCTCTGATCGAGGCCAGCGTCCGGCTCGGCGCCCTGGCCAGCGGCCGGGCCACGCCGGAACAACTGCAAGCCTTGCAGACCTACGCCCGGGCCATCGGCCTGGCGTTCCAGGTTCAGGACGATATCCTCGACGTCGAAAGCGATACCCAGACCCTGGGCAAGCGCCAGGGCGCCGACATTGCGCGCGACAAGCCGACCTATCCGGCCTTGCTCGGCCTCGATGCAGCCAAGGCCTACGCCCTGGAACTGCGCGACCAGGCCCTGGCCGCGCTGCGACCCTTTGACGCGGCGGCCGAACCGTTGCGCGATCTGGCGCGTTATATCGTCGAACGACGCAGCTGATCCACGGTCAACCCATTTAAGTGCGTATCGGCCAAGTTCCGGCCGACGCGTGGGCAGCTTGCGATGCATAAGGTAAACTGCCGCCTCTTTCTATACCTATAACGATTCGCCTGATGCCCACGACGTTTCAAGAGATCCCCCGCACACGCCCGACCACGCCCCTGCTGGACCGCGCCAACACGCCGGACGGCCTGCGTCGACTGGGTGAAGCCGAGCTGGAGACCCTGGCCGATGAGTTGCGCCTGGAACTGCTCTACACGGTCGGCCAGACCGGTGGGCACTTTGGCGCGGGCCTGGGTGTCATCGAGCTGACCATCGCGTTGCACTACGTCTTCGACACACCGGACGACCGGTTGGTGTGGGACGTCGGGCACCAGGCGTATCCGCACAAGATCCTCACCGGTCGTCGCGACCGCATGGGCACGTTGCGCCAGAAGGACGGTGTCGCCGCCTTTCCGCGCCGCTCCGAGAGCGAATACGACACCTTTGGCGTCGGTCACTCCAGCACCTCCATCAGCGCCGCCCTGGGCATGGCGATTGCCGCCCGCCTGCAAAACAGCGAGCGCAAGGCGATTGCCGTGATCGGCGACGGTGCACTGACCGCAGGCATGGCCTTCGAGGCGCTGAACCATGCGCCGGAGGTCAACGCCAACATGCTGGTGATACTGAACGACAATGACATGTCGATCTCGCGCAACGTTGGCGGATTGTCCAATTACCTGGCGAAGATCCTCTCGAGCCGCACCTACGCCAGCATGCGCGAAGGCAGCAAGAAGGTCCTGTCGCGCCTGCCGGGCGCCTGGGAAATCGCCCGACGCACCGAAGAATATGCCAAGGGCATGCTGGTGCCCGGCACGCTGTTCGAGGAGCTGGGCTGGAACTACATCGGCCCCATCGACGGCCATGACCTGCCCACGCTGATCGCCACCCTGCGCAATATGCGCGATCTCAAAGGCCCGCAGTTCCTGCACGTGGTCACCAAGAAAGGCAAAGGCTTCGCCCCGGCGGAAGTCGACCCGATCGGTTACCACGCCATCACCAAGCTTGAACCCCTGGATGCCCCGGCCGCCGCGCCGAAAAAGATCGGTGGGCCGAAATATTCCGGCGTGTTCGGCCAATGGCTGTGCGACATGGCCGCCGCCGACCCGCGCCTGGTGGGCATTACCCCGGCGATGAAGGAAGGCTCCGACCTGGTGGCGTTCAGCGAACGCTACCCGCAGCGTTATTTCGACGTAGCGATTGCCGAACAACATGCCGTGACCCTTGCGGCCGGCATGGCCTGCGAAGGCGCCAAGCCGGTGGTGGCAATCTATTCGACTTTCCTTCAGCGCGGCTATGACCAACTCGTCCACGACGTGGCTGTGCAGAACCTCGATGTGCTGTTCGCCATCGACCGCGCCGGGCTGGTGGGCGAAGACGGCCCGACCCACGCCGGCAGCTTCGACTTGTCCTACTTGCGCTGCATCCCCGGCATGTTGGTGATGACGCCGAGCGATGAAAACGAATTGCGCAAGATGCTCACCACCGGCCACCTGTTCAATGGCCCGGCGGCAGTGCGCTACCCTCGCGGCACCGGCCCGAACGCGACGATCGAGGCTGACCTTGAGCCCATCGAGATCGGCAAGGGCGTGATCCGCCGTCGAGGCAAGCAAGCGGCCCTGTTGGTGTTTGGCGTGCAGTTGGCCGAAGCCCTGAAAGCCGCCGAAAAGCTTGATGCCACCGTGGTGGACATGCGCTTTGTCAAACCCCTCGACGAAGACCTGGTGCGCGAGATGGCCGACAGCCACGAACTGCTGGTGACCATCGAGGAAAACGCCATCATGGGTGGTGCCGGCGCCGCGGTCAGCGAATTCCTGGCGCGGGAAAACATCCTCAAGTCGGTACTGCACCTTGGGCTGCCGGATCTCTACGTCGAACACGCCAAGCCTGCGCAAATGCTGGCCGAATGCGGGCTGGACGAGGCGGGGATCGAAGCGGCGGTGCGACTGCGGTTGCAGCTGTTGGGCCTGTAACTCTTCAGACCACACGGCCCCCCTGTGGGAGCGAGCCTGCTCGCGGTAGCGGTAGACCAGTCGATGCCGTGCTGACTGACCTACCGCTATCGCGAGCAGGCTCGCTCCCACATTGGTTTCTGTGTGGACCACGAAATCATGGAACACCGATGAAACGCCGCCTCGCCCTCGCCCTCTCCCTGCTCCCCACCCCCGACCTGCTGGCCAATACCTTCGAACGCGACCAAGCCCTCAAGCTGCCCGACATCCTCATCAGCGCCAACCGCCAGGTAGAGGCCCGCAACGACAGCAGCGCCGCCAACACGGTATTCACCCGTGACGACATCGACCGCCTGCAACCGGCCAGTGTCACCGACTTGCTCAGCCGCGTGCCGGGCGTGCAAGTGGCGCCATTGGGCGGGCGCGGCAGCCTGCCGGGGATTTACATCCGCGGCACCAAGTCGGCCCAGAGCCTGGTGTTGGTGGACGGCCAGCGCATCGGCAACGCCACCTCTGGCGA
This sequence comes from Pseudomonas sp. R4-84, assembly GCF_054130985.1. Lineage (NCBI taxonomy): Bacteria > Pseudomonadati > Pseudomonadota > Gammaproteobacteria > Pseudomonadales > Pseudomonadaceae > Pseudomonas > Pseudomonas sp. R4-84. The sequence continues at coordinate 672,622 of NZ_CP096390.1, read as the reverse complement.
CAGCAACCTGCAACGCCTGAATATCAACCAGATCGAGCGGGTAGAAGTGTTGCGTGGCTCGCGCTCGGTGATCTACGGCGCCGATGCGGTGGGCGGGGTGATCCAGATCTTCACACGGCGCGGCAACGATCAAGGGCTGCGACCACGCCTGCGCCTGGGTATTGGCAGCCACCAGACCTGGGAGCGCAGCGTGGGCATGTCCGGAGGCGACGAGCAGACGCGTTTCAACCTCGGCGCCAGCCTGGACGAAACCGCAGGAAGCAATCGGACCCACGAGTCCTACGCCAGCGACCGAGACGCCGACGCCAACCGCAACCGGTCCTTCAGCCTGAGCTTGAGCCATGCCGCCAGCGACGATCTGGAGCTCGGCCTGAACCTGCTGGATAACCGTGGCAAAAGTGAATACGACAACCCGTTCGGCCGCTTCGACCCCAGCACCTTCGAGTCCTTGCCCCAGCAGCCGTACAGCGAGTTTGCGGTAAGCAGTTTCAGCAGTTACGCGAACGCTCGGATCAACGACGCCTGGACGTCCCGCCTCGAACTGAGCCACAGCGAGAACCGTGAGAAAACGTTCGACAAGCTCAGTGATGTTCGCGAAGTCTTCAACACCTACCGCGATTCGGTGAATTGGCAGAACGACGTGACACTGGACGAGCGCAACAGCCTGATCGTGGGCGGCGACTGGTATCAAGACCGGGTCAACAGCAGCACGCCGTTCGAGGAAGACAGCCGCTGGAACCGCGCGGCGTTTATCCAGCATCGCTACCAGGCCGAAACCTTCTCGACAGAGTTGGGCCTGCGCCGCGACCAGAACCAGCAATTTGGTGGCCAGAACAGTTGGAGCGGCACCTTCACCTTGCCAGTGAACTCGGACAACGACGTATTGCTGACCTACAGCGAAAGCTTTCGCGCCCCCACATTCAACGACTTGTATTACCCGGACTTCAGCAACCCAGACCTGAAACCCGAAACGGCCAAGAGCTACGAAGTGCAATGGCGCAGCCAACTTAGCGACAGCGCCCGCCTGGAGGCTTCGCTGTACCGCACGGACCTGGAGGACGCGATCATCTTCGGCAGCGGCTCACGCCCGCAGAACGTTGCGTCGGCGCGGATCAATGGTTTCGAAGCGGCCTTGCGGCAGGAATTGTTCGGTTGGCAGGGCAACCTGGGCCTGGCCTTCATCGACCCACGGGACCGTGACAGCGGCCACACCCTGGCCCGCCGCGCTCGTCGCACGTTGAGCCTGGACCTGGACCGACAATTCGATCGCCTGGGTTTCGGCGCCACCTGGCAAGCGGTGAGCAGCAGCTATGACGACGAAAACAACCGCAATGCCCTGAGCGGCTATGCCCTGCTCGGGTTGCGCGGCAGTTGGGCGCTGAGCCGGGAAGTGAAGTTGGAGATGAAGGTGGATAACCTGTTGGACAAAGGTTACAGCCGGGCGCTGTATAGCCATGAGGGGTTGGAGCACGGGTATCGGGAGGAGGGTCGGGCGTGGTTGTTTGGGGTGACCTGGACCCCGGAATTTTGATCCAGAATCTGTTGTGCCTGGGCCGCCCCCATCGCGAGCAGGCTCGCTCCCACAATTTGATTCGATGTGAATCCAAAATCAGCGGCGCTACGAATCCTTGTGGGAGCGAGCTTGCTCGCTATTGAAGGCACCGAGGTCTACCGGTCGGGCGCAATCAACCCACACAGCCGCGCTGTCGCCTCGATCATCTGCCCACTGGGCCGCTCCAGCCCTTTGTCATCCACCAGCAAAAGTCGCCCCTGCGCCACCGGCCAGGCTTTCCAGGCATCGAGCTGTGCCTGATCCGTGGCGAGGATCATCTGCGGTTGGCGCTGCAGTACCGATTCCACACTCACTTGCGGCGCCGGTACGCTCAGGTCGGCGAACACATTGCGCGCGCCGCATATCGCCAAGGCGTCACTGATGATCTGCCCACCGCCGACGGTATACAGCGGCCGGTCCCAGACCTGATAGAACACCGGCACAGGCCTCTCCCGTCGGTAGCGTTGGCGTAGCGCCTCCAGGCGCTGGCGCAGTTGCGCCGCTCGCTGCACGCCCCGCTCCGGGCGGCCGAGTTGGGTGGCTATATCTTGAATTTGCGTAATGAGTTGATCGAGATCGTGGGGCTCGGCGACGTAGATCGGGATGCCCAACGCCTTGAGCTGCTGGCGCTGGGCCGGCCCCACGCTGCCTGGCCAAAGCAGTAGCAGATCAGGCTTGAGGCTGAGCAGGCGCTCCATATCCAGTTGGCCGTAACGCCCAACGGAAGGCAGCTCTTTGAGGGCCGGCGGACGTTCACCACCGTCCAACACACCCACCAGCAGGTCAGCGGAGTCCAGCTCAACGACTATTTCAGAAAGCGAGGGCGCCAGGCTGACAACGCGCGAAGCCGCCATGGTCGAGGCGCTGGCGGCCAGCAGGAGGACCGCCAGCCAGAGACGCATCAACCGAGCTGACGCGGGATGCGATACAGGTAGAACAGCACGGCGGTGGATAACGCCAACAGCATCAGCGGCACCGCTTCGAGGCCGACGAATACCGCCAACGCGCCAATCCAGGCCGGCAGGCCTGCCACCAGGAAAGCTGCGCGACGCCGGGCTGCCAGGGTGATCCAGGCCTCGGGTTCTCCAGGCGTATCGAGGGATTTTTGCGTGGCGATCAAGGCGTTTTTATAGCCGCCGAAAAACCGCAGGCTGACAAACATCGACGCGACGCCCGCGATGAACAGCGGCATCGCCAGCACCGGCAGGATCGCCTCGCCCTGACCAAATACCGTGTTGATCACAAATAATGGCAGCAAGGCCAGCGCCAGGTACTGCCACCAACTGACGGCCAGCCGCCGCCGAACCTGGCCGCGCGTCACGCCCGGTCGACCTCGCCCTGGTGCTCGTTGCCCATCATGTGGTCGAGTTTACTGGCTTTGGTCGCCAGGTAGAGCTTGTTGTGAGGGTTGTGGCCGGTGTGCAGCGGCACGCGTTCAGCCACCGCGATGCCCATGTCGGTCAGTGCCTTGACCTTGCGCGGGTTGTTGGTCATCAACCGCAAGGCCTTGACGCCCAGGTGTTCCAGCATCGGCAGGCAGATGCTGTAATCGCGCAAATCGGCGGCGAAGCCGAGGCGCTCGTTGGCTTCCACGGTGTCGGCCCCGCCGTCTTGCAATTCATAGGCACGGATCTTGTTCAACAGGCCAATGCCGCGCCCTTCCTGGCGCAAATACAGCAGCACGCCGCGACCTTCACGGGCGATGGCTTGCAGCGCGGCTTCAAGCTGCGAGCCGCAATCACAGCGCTGGCTGAACAACGCATCGCCCGTCAGGCATTCGGAGTGCAGGCGACCGAGTACCGGAGCGCCGTCGGCGAAATCACCCAGGCTCAGCACGACGTGCTCGCGACCGGTGGCTTCATCGAGAAAACCATGCATGGTGAATTGAGCAAAAGGCGTTGGCAGCTTGGAAGCGGCAACAAAAACGACAGGCACCGGTGTGCTCCTGATCTAGTACTGGAGATTCGCAGAGGCGGGCATTGTAACAGCACGATCCGATGGGCGCTTAGGCTGAATTATCACGCATAACCATCGAAAAGTTTGATCACAACTTCGGTGGTTTGCCGTGCTCGTCGAAGGGATAGGGTTGATTCCAACGCTCGAAAATCGGTTTCAGCTCACCGCTCTTCACTAACACTTCCATGCGTCGGTCGAACAGCGCACGCAGCACGCGACCGTTTTCGTTGTCGGCGAAGCCCAGGTACAGCGGTAGATTGATCAGCGGCGACATTTTGAATTGCTGGGGATCGTCGGCCTTGGCGAGCACCTCCTCGATCTCCATGGAAGCATCGATATAAAAATCGGCACGGTCATGGGCCAGCATCGGCAGGATTCCCACGGCGCGATGAATTTCGTTGAAACGTCGTACGTTGGGCAGGTAGTTGTCGTACTCGTAGCCGCGCATCCACACCAGTCGATAGTTGCCGATGGTGGCTAACGTTGGGGACGGCTTGGAGGCCAGTCCGAGGGCATAGATATGGTCAACATCGTAGTGCCACTTTGGGTAAAGCACTCCTGCGGACTCATTCCGATAGGCGCCGACCTGCACATCGACCTCGCCGCGCTGCACCAACCCGATCGAGCGCGTGTAGGGCACGCTACGGGTTTCCAGCTTGACGCCTTCGGGCTCGAATACCGCGCGCAAAAGCTCCCACCCCATGCCCTGCCCATCGGCCTGTGTGTAATCGGCCCACTCTTCACTGGCGGCGCGAATCTTGCCGGGCAGCGGCGCCGACTCGGCCACCCGAACGCCGAACAACGCTCCGATACACAGCAACAGCAAAAGTGCGCGGCTTACGCCCATGCCTCGTTCCCTCAGGTGAAACACCACACCAACCCTTGCATTGCAAGCCAGGCAAAAACGCCGGCCAACACGTCGTCGAGCATGATGCCGACACCCCCGTGTACCTTCCGGTCGATCCAGCGGATCGGCCATGGCTTGAGGATATCGAAGAAGCGGAACACCAGGAAACCGGCCAACAGCCATTGCCAACCTTCAGGCACCAGCCACAAGGTGATCCACATGCCGACCATTTCGTCCCAGACGATGCCTTCGTGGTCGTGTACCCGCAGGTCATCCGCCACTTTGCCGCACAGCCAGAAGCCGAACAGCATGGTGATGCCCAGCATCAGCCAGTAGCCCCAATCCGGCAACATCTGCCACAACGGTATAAAGGGTAGCGCAACCAGCGAGCCCCAGGTGCCCGGCGCCTTGGGCAAGGTACCCGAACCGAAGCCGAACGCCAGGAAATGCCAGGGATTGCGCCAGACCGAGGGCGGAACGAATTCGGCCGGTACCTGGTTGGGATGATCTGTCACGGTGTCTCCCCAAAATGTTGATAGCCCCGTGTTTGCGGGGTGATGTCGCGCCCAAGGTCGTCAACCAGCATGACGCCCTGCCCCTGCGTGACACTGCCGACCACATGGATCGGCCAGCCTTCGGCCAGAAGTGCCGACAATCGGACCGACGGCAGGGTGAACAGCAATACATAGTCGTCCCCACCACTCAGGGCGGCGTGTTGCGCGCCTGACGGGCCGAGCAACGCCAGAAGTGCATTGGACAGCGGAAGCCGGTCACGTTCAACCGTCAACGCCACGCCGGACGCCACCGCGATATGCCCACAGTCGGCCAGCAGGCCGTCGGAAATGTCCATCGCCGCGCTGGCCTTGCCCCGCAGTGCCAGGCCGAGGTCGATCTGCGGTCGCGGCGCCCAGTAATGGCCCAGCAATGGCTCGGCGACTGCAGGCTCAGCGCTGCGCTGGCCGAGGACCAGCGGCAACGCGCCGGCGGCATTGCCCAGCTCACCGCCGACACACAGCAGATCGCCGGGCTGCGCGCCGCCGCGGGTCAAGGCCTGGCTGGACGGGACGCGGCCGAACACGGTCAGGGTCAGGCTCAGGGGCCCCCGCGTGGTATCGCCGCCCACCAACGCGACGCCGCATGCCCGGGCCATCTGACTCAAACCCTGGGCATAGGCTTGCAGCCAATCGGCGGCAACCATCGGCAAGGTCAGGGCAAGGGTAAAGGCGAAAGGGCTCGCGCCCATGGCGGCCAAGTCACTGACCGCCACGGCCAGCGAGCGCTGGCCGAGCAGGAACGGATCGCAAGGATCCGGGAAATGCACACCGGCGACCAGCGTGTCGGTGGAAACCGCCAGCTGTTCCCCGGGAGGGACGGCCAGCAAGGCGCAGTCGTCGCCGATCCCCAGCGCAACGCCCTCGCCGCCCTGCGCGCATGGCGCAGCGGCGAAGTAGTTACGGATCAGCTCGAATTCACCCATAGTCAGTCGTCACAAACGCCAATCAGCGCTTGAACGCCTTCACTTCGGCTTCACGCAGGCGCGGGGCGAGCTTGTCGAGCACACCGTTGACGAACTTGTGGCCGTCGGTGGAACCGAAGACTTTCGCTAGCTCGATCCCTTCGTTGATCACCACGCGGTACGGCACGTCGACGCGCTGCATCAGCTCCCAGGTGGACAAGCGCAACACCGCGAGCTCGACTGGGTCCAGCTCATCGATGGTCAGGTCCAGGCAAGGTGCCAGGGCGTTGTCGATTTCAGTCTTGTGGGCGGGGACGCCGTGCAGGATCTCGCGGAAGTACGCACCATCGACATCACTGAAATCGTTATCGACGCGAAACTGCGCTTCGATCTCGTTCAGCGATTGCTTGGCCATGTGCCACTGATACAGGGCCTGGGTCGCGAGCTGACGGGCTTCGCGGCGCTTGACGCTTTTCGAAGGCTTGCCGGCGTCCGCAGGCTTTGGATCGCGCGGGTTGAAACGATCGCTCTCGTCGCTAATCACTTGGCCTCCAACTGCGCCAGCAGGCTGACCATTTCCAGGGCGGACAAGGCAGCTTCGGCACCTTTGTTACCGGCCTTGGTGCCGGAACGTTCGATGGCTTGCTCGATGGAATCAACGGTCAGCACGCCGAAAGCGACCGGCACGCCGAACTCCATGGACACCTGGGCCAGGCCCTTGGTGCATTCGCCGGCCACGTATTCGAAGTGCGGAGTACCGCCACGAATGACCGCACCGAGGGCGATGATTGCCGCAAATTCGCCCTTTTGGGCGACTTTCTGCGCAACCAGCGGGATTTCGAAGGCGCCAGGCGCACGGATGATGGTGATGTCGCCTTCGCTCACGCCATGGCGAACCAGCGCATCCACCGCGCCGTCGACCAGGCTTTCAACCACAAAGCTGTTGAAACGGCCGACTACCAGCGCGTAGCGGCCCTTGGGGGCGATGAAGGTACCTTCGATGGTCTTCAGGGTCATTCGTCAGATCTCTTAAAGAGCCGGAGCACGTTCGATACGCGCTCCTCAGTGATATTAGCCACGAATACAGGGCGGGAAATCCCGGGCCATTATTCGGAGGGCACGTATTCTACAACTTCCAGGTCGAAACCGGATATCGCATTAAATTTCATCGGCGCGCTCATCAGACGCATCTTGCGCACACCCAGGTCGCGCAGGATCTGCGAACCGGCACCGACAATGCTGTAGGTGGTCGGTTTTTTCACCGGTTGCTGCTCGGTGGTCTCACGGATGTGGGCCAACAGCACGTCACCATCGAGTGGATGCCCGAGCAACAGCACCACGCCGCTGCCCGCCTCGGCCACGGCGGCCATGGCCGCGCGCAGGCTCCAGCGGCCCGGTTGCTTGACCATCAGCAGGTCGCGTAGAGGGTCCATGTTATGCACGCGGACCAGAGTCGGCTCTTCAGCACAAACAGTGCCCAGGGTCAGCGCCATGTGCACGTCGCCTTCCACCGAGTCGCGGTAGGTCACCAGGTTGAACTGGCCCAGTTCGCTGTCCAGCGGCTGCTCGGAAATCCGCTGAACGGTACGTTCGTGGATCATTCGGTAGTGAATCAGGTCGGCGATGGTGCCGATCTTGATGTTGTGCTCGGCGGCGAACGCTTCCAGCTCGGCGCGACGGGACATGGTGCCGTCGTCGTTCATCACTTCGCAGATGACGCCGGCGGGCTCGAAGCCGGCCATGCGCGCCAGGTCGCACGCCGCCTCGGTATGGCCGGCGCGGGCCAGGGTGCCGCCGGCCTGGGCCATCAACGGGAAGATGTGGCCGGGGCTGACGATGTCTTCGGCCTTGGCGTCGGCGGCCGCGGCGGCTTGTACGGTGCGCGCGCGGTCAGCGGCGGAGATACCGGTGGTCACGCCCTCGGCGGCCTCGATGGACACGGTGAACTTGGTGCCGAAGCCCGAGCCATTGCGCGGCGCCATCAGCGGCAGCTTCAGCAGCTCGCAGCGTTCGCGGGTCATCGGCATGCAGATCAGGCCACGGGCGTGCTTGGCCATGAAGTTGATGTGTTCGGCCTTGCAGCATTCGGCGGCCATGATCAGGTCGCCTTCGTTCTCGCGGTCTTCGTCATCCATGAGGATGACCATCTTGCCTTGGCGGATGTCTTCAACCAGTTCTTCGATGCTATTGAGCGCCACGCGGCACCCCCTTGGGTCAGGATTTGAGGTAGCCGTTAGCGGCCAGAAAGCTTTCAGTGATATTGCCGGCTGCTGGCTCCGCGGCCTTGTCGCCCAGCAGCAGACGCTCCAGATAGCGGGCCAGCAGGTCGACCTCCAGGTTGACCCGACGACCAGGCCGGTACGAGGCCATGATGGTTTCGCTCAGGGTATGGGGGATGATCGTCAGCATGAACTCAGCGCCGTCCACCGCGTTGACCGTCAGGCTGGTGCCGTCGACGGTGATCGAGCCTTTATGGGCGATGTACTTGGCCAGCTCTTTCGGGGCCCGGATACGAAACTCCACGGCCCGGGCGTTATCGGTACGCGAGACCACTTCGCCGACACCGTCGACGTGGCCGCTGACCAGGTGCCCGCCGAGGCGCGTGGTCGGCGTCAGGGCTTTTTCCAGGTTGACCGGGCTGCCACTCTTGAGATCGTTCATCGCGGTACAGTCGAGGGTTTCGCGGCTGACGTCAGCCAGGAAGCCATTGCCGGGCAGCTCGACGGCAGTCAGGCAGACGCCGTTCACGGCGATGCTGTCGCCCAACTTGACGTCGCTCAGGTCGAGCTTGCCGGTTTCGACATGCACCCGCACATCGCCGCCCTTGGGGGTGAGTGCGCGGATACTGCCGATGGATTCGATGATGCCGGTAAACATGGAGTCCTCCTCGAGAACGGGCCGCCGCTTGAGCGAAAGCCGGGAATTATACGCTGGCCGATGAAACGGGAACGGCGATGACTCGCCAGTCATCGCCCACGGCGCGGATTTCGGTGATTTTCAGCGGCGCGGCGTCCTTCATCTGCGCCAGCGGCCAGTCCAGCAGCGGTCGCGCCGAGGAGCCCAGAAACTTGCCGGCGATGAAAATCTGGAACTCGTCCACCAGGCCCTGACGGGCAAAGGCTCCCGCCAGGCGCGGGCCGGCTTCCACCAACACTTCGTTGACGCCTCGGGCCGCCAACTCCGCCAACAGGCGGCGCAGATCGACCTGACCGTCGTCACCCGCCACGATCATGCATTCGGGGCCGTTGGCGTACTGTTCTTCCACCGCCATGCAGGTAGCGACGAGCGCCGGGCCGGCCCTGAAAAACGGCGCATCCAGCGGCACTCGCAAGCGGCCGTCCACCAGCACCCGCAGCGGCGGACGGCTCATGGCCAGCGCGGTCTGCTCGGCGTCCAGCCCGAGCTCGTCGGCGCGCACGGTCAGCCGGGCGCTGTCCGCCAGCACCGTATCGGCGCCGGTCAGCACCACGCTGGCCTGGGCCCGCAGGCGTTGTACCGCCGAGCGCGCGGCGGGGCCGGTGATCCACTGGCTCTCGCCACTCTCCATGGCGGTGCGCCCATCAAGGCTCATGGCGAGCTTGACCCGCACGAACGGCAGGCCATGTTCCATGCGCTTGAGGAAACCTTCATTGAGCTTGCGCGCTTCGCCTTCCAGCACGCCGCTTTCTGTGGCGATGCCGGCCTGGGCCAGCCGCTGCAGGCCGCGCCCGGCGACTTCCGGGTTCGGGTCTTGCATCGCGGCCACCACCCGCGCCACCCCGGCGGTGACCAACGCATCGGCACAGGGCGGTGTGCGCCCATGGTGGCTGCACGGTTCGAGGGTCACGTAGGCCGTGGCGCCCCGGGCATTTTCACCGGCGGCGCGCAGGGCATGGACTTCGGCATGGGGTTCGCCAGCGCGGATGTGCCAGCCTTCGCCGACGACTTCGCCGTCCCGCACGATCACGCAACCCACCCGTGGGTTGGGATGGGTCGTGTAGTGACCGCGTCGCGCCAATTCCAGGGCGCGGGCCATGTAATGGGCGTCGAGGACGGCTTGTTGCGCCGGGCTGGTCATTCTTTCACCGGCTCGCGGGCCAGGCGGTCGATTTCCTCGCGGAACTCATTGAGGTCCTGGAAACGCCGGTACACCGAGGCGAAACGGATGTAGGCCACTTCATCGAGCTTCTGCAGCTCGGCCATCACCAGCTCGCCGACCACCAGGGATTTGACCTCGCGCTCGCCGGTCGCCCGCAGCTTGTGCTTGATGTGCACCAGCGCGGCTTCCAGGCGTTCGACGCTTACCGGGCGTTTTTCCAGGGCGCGCTGCATGCCGGCGCGCAGTTTTTCTTCATCGAACGGCTGGCGACTGCCGTCGGTCTTGATCAGGCGCGGCAACACCAGTTCAGCGGTCTCGAACGTCGTGAAACGTTCGCCGCAGGCCAGGCATTCGCGGCGGCGGCGGACCTGTTCGCCCTCGGCGACCAGTCGCGAGTCGATGACTTTGGTGTCGTTGGCACCGCAGAAGGGACAGTGCATGGTGGGCAGGCAACAAAAAAAGGGAGGGCCATGGTAGCGCATCCCACTGGCAAGACAAGCCATAGGGTTTACGGTATACAGACGGGCTTAACGCCAGATCCATCGAATTCACCTTGCTGGAGCCACCCATGCCGCTACGATCCATTGTTCTGCTCAGTCTCTTCAGCCTGCTGATGGCGTGCAGCAGCGACGCCCCGAAACCCGCCGCGCCAGCCCCGGCGCCCGCGCCTAAACAGGCTCAGGAAAAGGCCCGCCAAGCCACCGAGCTTGGGCCGCTGCCGGCGCATCAGCGAGAACTGAGCGGTACCTTGCAAGGCGTGCCGGCAGGGGCCGAGGTGGAACTGGCGCTGCTGGTGATCGATGACAAGGATCGCCCGCAGCAACTGCTCGCCAGTTCCAGCCTGATCGGCACCAACCAGGCACTGCCCTTCCGCCTGCGCTTCAACCCCGAAGCCTTCCCCGTTGGCGCCCGCGTGGAACTGCGCGGCCGGGCCAGCCAGTCGGGCCAGTTGATCCTGCACCTGCCGGAGCAACGCATCAGCCAACCGACCACCCAGGCGCTGGGCGTCCTGCAATTCGTCAAAGCGCCATGAGGCCACCGCAGGACCTGCAACAAGCGCTGGACGAGTTACTTGGCGATGCACGTTTGGTGGCCTGTGCGCTGCCGGACACAGACTTGAAGCTGTGGTTGATCGACGGCGACAACATGGACCGAGCCTTCAGCCCGGAAGAAACCCGGCGCATCCTCCACGAGCCGCCGTATTGGAGCTTCTGCTGGGCCAGCGGCCTGGCGATGGCGCGCTATCTGGCCGAACAGCCACAATGGGTCGAGGGCAAGCGAGTGCTGGATTTCGGTGCCGGCTCCGGCGTGGCGGGCATTGCGGCGGTCAAGGCCGGGGCGCTGGAAGTGGTGGCCTGCGACCTGGATCCGCTGGCGCTTGCCGCGTGCCAGGCCAATGCAGCGCTTAACGGCGTGACGTTGGGTTATTCGACGGATTTTTTCGCCGAGGCTGATCGCTTCGATCTGATCCTCGTCGCCGACGTGCTCTACGACCGGGCGAACCTGCCGCTGCTGGACCAGTTCCTCAGCCGTGGCCGCGAGGCACTGGTGGCGGATTCCCGGGTGCGGGACTTCCAGCATCCGCTGTACCGACGCATCGAAATGCTCGAGGCCATGACCTTGCCGGACCTGGCTGAGCCGGAGGAGTTTCGGCATGTGAGCCTGTACCACGCGCGGCGCTTGTCTTAAAGCATCGCGAGCAGGCTCGCTCCCACATAGAACTTTGTTCAGTTCATGAAAAATGCAGGCAGCATAAAACACGGTGGGAGCGAGCCTGCTCGCGATAGCGGTCTATCAGGCGCCGCAAGCCCCCGCTTTCAGCCACCCCCCACCAAGCCGTATAGTTGCCCCATTCAAGCGTTCTACGAGATTCCCCATGACCCAGGACACGTCTTACATCTTCGACGCCACCACGGCCGATTTCGACCAGTCGGTGATCGCCAACTCTTTTCAAAAACCGGTGCTGGTGGATTTCTGGGCCGAGTGGTGTGCGCCCTGCAAGGCACTGATGCCCATGTTGCAAGGTATCGCCGAGAGCTATCGGGGCGAACTGCTGCTGGCCAAGGTCAACTGCGACGTCGAGCAAGACATCGTCGCCCGCTTCGGCATTCGCAGCCTGCCGACCGTGGTGCTGTTCAAGGACGGCCAGCCGGTGGACGGCTTCGCCGGGGCTCAACCGGAATCGGCGGTGCGGGCAATGCTCGAACCCCATGTGCAGATGCCGCCTCCAGCCGCAGCCGACCCTTTCGAACAGGCCCAGGCGCTGTTCGATGAGGGCCGCTTCGCCGATGCCGAAGCCGTGCTCACCGTGTTGCTGGGCGAAGACAACACCAACGCCAAGGCGCTGATCCTTTACGCACGTTGCCTGACCGAGCGCGGCGAGCTGGGCGAGGCACAAACAGTGCTCGACGCCGTGAAAAGCGATGAACATAAGGCCGCACTGGCTGGCGCCAAGGCGCAGATCCAGTTTCTCGGCCTGGCCAAGGATCTGCCGGACGCCGCCGACCTCAAGGCGCGGCTGGCGAAAGATCCTCAGGACGACGAGGCGGTGTATCAACTGGCGATCCAGCAACTGGCGCGCCGGCAGTACGAGCCAGCGCTGGAGGCGCTGCTCAAGTTGTTCATCCGCAATCGCAGCTACAGCGAAGGCCAGCCCCATAAAACCTTGCTGCAAGTATTCGAACTGCTGGGCAACGATCACCCGCTGGTGACGACCTACCGTCGCAAGCTGTTCGCCGCGCTTTACTGACCGATCCAGCTGTAGAGCGGCGTATCCCCGCCGCTCAGCACCTTGACCTCGGCGCTGTGGCGCAGGCGCACCAGCAAGCGCTTGCCTGACGAGGCGCTGCCGGTCAGGCTCTCAAGCTGTTCGAGCAAGTCCGGGCCGCTCAGTTGCCCGGCCTTGCGCAACAACTCCCGGGCGATCTGCCACTGGGCGTCATCCTGATTCGTCGACTTGGCGGGCGCCGCCGCCGCGCCTTCGGACTTGGCCACTTGCAACCGCGCGCCGAGCTGCGCCCAGTCGCCTTCATCCATCTCTATCGTCAAGTCCACCGGCCAATCACCGACCGTCCCGCGTATCCGCAACATCAGCGTGCTCCTGAAGATTTCATCTGCCCATGCTCCCATGGGCCTTGCGCGACGCCAAGCAGATGGTCAAACTCCTCGCACTATCGTTATAAGATTACATAACCTTTCTGGAGATTCGTCATGCGTCGTTTGCTTCTTGCCCTGCCATTCGCCCTGCTGCCATTGGCTGTCGCTCACGCGGCGGTGGAGCATGACCACGATCATGAGCATGATCACGAGCACGGCAGCCTGGGCGCCCATGAGCACGGCGTCGCCCGGTTGAATGCGGCCCTGGATGGCCAGACCCTGGAATTGGAATTGGAAAGCCCGGCGATGAACCTGGTGGGCTTCGAACACGCCGCCAGCAGCGATGCCGACAAAGCCAAGGTCGCCGCCGTGCGGGCGCAGCTGGATAAACCCCTGGCGTTGTTCAACCTGCCGGCCGCCGCCAAGTGCACCGTGGCCCAGCAGGAATTGGAAAGCCCGTTGTTCGGTGATGAGCCGGACCACGAAGACCACGACGAAGAGGCAGATGGCGACGAGCACCATGGCGAACACAGCGAGATCCATGCCGACTATCAATTCACTTGCACGGCCCCTGGCGCCTTGAAGAACCTGGACCTGGCGACACTGTTCAAAACCTTTCCGGCCACACAGAAAATTCAGGTACAACTGATCAGCCCGAGCGGCCAGCAAGGCGTGGAAGTGACGGCCAAGGCGCCAGCCCTGAAATTCTGATTCACCGCAAAAACCATGTGGGAGCGAGCCTGCTCGCGAAGGCGCCGGCACATCCAAACCGATGTTGACTGACTCACCGCATTCGCGAGCAGGCTCGCTCCCACAGGAATTCCCGTTAACCTGAAAAACCGGCGATATGACCCAAGCACTCATCGAACTGTCCGACCTGGGCTTCAGCTGGCCCGGGCATCCGCCACTGCTGGACATCCCGGCGTTTCGCCTGGATGCCGGCGAAACCTTGTTCCTCAAAGGGCCGAGCGGCAGCGGCAAGACCACTTTGCTGGGGCTGTTGGGCGGTGTGCAAACGCCGGATCGCGGCAGCATCCGCCTGCTTGGCCAGGAGCTCACCGAATTGGGCGCGGGCAGCCGCGACCGCTTTCGCGTGGACCACACCGGCTACATCTTCCAGCAGTTCAACCTGCTGCCGTTTCTCTCGGTGCGCGAGAACGTCGAACTGCCTTGCCATTTCTCGAAATTGCGCGCGCAACGGGCCATCCAGCGCCACGGGAGTGTCGATCAAGCCGCCGCCACATTGTTGGCCCACCTGGGGCTGAACGATACGAACCTGCTGGAGCGCCGGGCCGACTCGCTGTCCATCGGCCAACAACAACGGGTCGCCGCCGCTCGGGCACTGATCGGTCAACCGGAACTGGTGATCGCCGACGAACCGACCTCAGCCCTGGACTACGACGCCCGGGAAAACTTCCTGCGTCTGCTGTTCGCCGAATGCCGCGAAGCCGGGTCGAGCCTGTTGTTCGTCAGCCACGACCAGAGCCTGGCGCCGCTGTTCGACCGTCACCTCTCGCTGGCCGATCTGAATCGCGCCGCCAAGCCACTCGAGGTCTGAGATGTATTTGCTCCGTCTAGCCATGGCCAGCTTGGCGAACCGTCGCTTCACCGCGATCCTTACCGCTTTTGCCATTGCCCTCTCGGTGTGCCTGTTGCTCGCGGTGGAGCGAGTGCGCACCGAGGCGCGGGCCAGCTTCGCCAGCACCATCAGCGGCACCGACCTGATCGTCGGCGCCCGCTCCGGCTCCGTGAATCTGTTGCTGTACTCGGTGTTTCGCATCGGCAACGCCACTAACAACATCCGCTGGGACAGCTTCGAGCAGTTCGCCAACAACCCGAAAGTGAAGTGGGCGATCCCCATGTCCCTCGGCGACTCCCATCGCGGTTACCGGGTGATGGGCACCACCGAGGCCTACTTCGAGCATTACCAGTACGGCCGCCGGCAACATCTGGCGTTGGCCGATGGCCGCGCGTTCGCCACCGACCCATTCGAAGTGGTGCTCGGCGCGGAAGTGGCCGAGGCGCTGCATTACAAACTCGGGGAAAAGCTGGTGCTGGCCCACGGTGTGGCGGCGATCAGCCTGGTCAAGCACGACGACAAACCCTTTACCGTGGTGGGGATTCTCAAGCGCACTGGCACGCCGGTGGATCGCACGCTGCACATCAGCCTCGGCGGCATGGAGGCCATCCATATCGATTGGAAAAATGGCGTGCCGGCCCAGGGCAATGGGCGCATCAGCGCCGACCAGGCCCGCAACATGGACCTCACGCCAAAAGCGATTACCGCGTTCATGCTTGGCCTCAACAGCAAGATTTCCACGTTCGCCTTGCAACGCGAAATCAATGAGTTTCGTGGCGAACCGCTGCTGGCGATCCTGCCGGGCGTGGCGCTGCAAGAACTGTGGAGCCTGATGGGCACGGCGGAAAAAGCCTTGTTCGTGATCTCGCTGTTCGTCGTGCTGACTGGCTTGATCGGCATGCTCACGGCGATTCTCACCAGCCTCAACGAGCGGCGCCGGGAGATGGCGATCCTGCGTTCGGTGGGCGCGCGGCCCTGGCATATCGCGAGCCTGCTGGTACTCGAAGCCTTCGCGCTGGCATTGGCCGGGGTCACCGCCGGGCTGGCCTTGTTGTACATCGGCATCGCCGCCGCCCAGGGTTATGTGCAGTCGGCCTACGGTTTGTACCTGCCATTGGCCTGGCCGAGCGAGTATGAATGGGCGCTGCTGGCTGGCATTCTGGTCGCCGCCCTGCTGATGGGCAGCGTGCCGGCCTGGCGCGCCTATCGCCAATCGTTGGCCGATGGCCTGTCGATCCGTTTATGAGGACGTTGAAAATGCCCCGCGCCCTGCTTGCGCTGTTGATGATGGTTTCCCTGCCGCTGTGGGCGGCCGAGCCGAGGGACCTGGCCTGGTCGGAGATGATCCCACCAGATGCGCCGCCGGAAGTGCCGAACATGACGCCCCTGCACGACCTGTCGAAGATGAGCGATGCCTTGGCCGCCGAATCCGCCCCGGCGGCCAAGCAGGACCTGCCCAATGCCCCGGTGGTCAAGGCCCTCGATGGCCAGCAGATCCGCTTGCCCGGTTATATCGTGCCGCTGGAAGTCAGCGAGGAAGGCCGTACCACCGATTTCCTGCTGGTGCCGTATTTCGGCGCCTGCATCCACGTGCCGCCCCCGCCGTCGAACCAGATCGTGCATGTGAAAAGCGAAGTCGGGGTCAAGCTCGACGAGCTGTACCAACCGTACTGGGTCGAAGGGCCGATGCAGGTCAAACCGTCCACCAGTGAACTGGCCGATGCCGGGTATCAGATGGAGGCGCAGAAGATTTATGTCTATGAACTGCCGGAGTGAACCCCGCAGTGATGCGTTGTTTTTGCGATAGCTTGCTCGCGATGGGCTTCATCACATTTTCATTGAGCTGAGTCAAAAGACCGGACCAGACGGCTCCGTACCATGGGACATCAATTTTCGATGCCTTCTGGAGCCCCCATGCACAAGTCTCTGCTCAGCGCCTCCCTCATCGCGCTAGCCCTCGCTGCGCCGTTTGCCCAAGCCCATACCGCCGGCGACATCATCGTTCGCGCCGGCGCGATCACGGTCAACCCGGACGCCGACAGCTCCAGCGTCAAGGTCGACCGTGGCCCGCTGGCCGGCGCCGACCTGGGCGGTAAGGCGACCCTGAGCAGCGACACACAGTTGGGCCTGAACTTCGCCTACATGCTCACCAACAACTGGGGAATCGAATTGCTGGCGGCCTCGCCATTCGAGCACGACGTGAAACTCAAGGGCACCGCACTCGGCGCCGCCAACAACAAGCTCGGCACCCTCAAGCACCTGCCGCCGACCCTGAGCGTGGTCTACTACCCGCTCGACGCCAAGTCGGCATTCCAACCCTATGTCGGCGCCGGCATCAACTACACCTGGATCTATGACGAACACGTCGGCAGCGAAGCCAGCGCCAATGGATTCAGCAACTTTCGCGCGAAAAACAGCTGGGGCATGGCGTGGCAAGTCGGTGCCGACTACATGCTGACAGACAACATCATGATCAACGGCCAGATCCGCTACATCGACATCGACACCACGGCCTATGTCGACAACAACGCCGTGGCCGGCGGTACCCGGGCCAAAGTGGACGTCGATGTGGACCCGTTCGTCTACATGGTTGGGTTGGGTTACAAGTTCTGACCCCACACGACATTGACATGCCTACACACCCCGTGGCGAGGGAGCTTGCTCCCGCTGGACTGCGAAGCAGGCCCGACGAATTTGCGACCGCTTCGCGCTCGAGCGGGAGCAAGCTCCCTCGCCACAGGTTTCACTTGCCACAAAAGCGATGCATGACTTACAAAAAAGGCGCCCCGAAAGGCGCCTTTTTTTCGGCTGCGAAACTCAGCGCCCCAACAACCGCGCCAGCCCCACGCTCATCGGCGTCTGCTTCGGGACGTTGAAACGCTCCAGTAAACGAGCATTGTTTGCCCGCGAATGGCGGATATCGCCGGAGCGCGCCGGGCCATGGCTGATCGTAGGTAAATCGCCCACCACCACGGCCAGGGCCTGGAGCATCTGCTTCAAGGTCGTGGCCTGGTTCCAGCCGACATTCACCGCGCCGACCTCCACCTCAGGTTTTTCGATGGCCTGGACCAGCACGTCCACCAGATCCTCAACGTAGACGAAATCCCGAGTCTGCTCGCCGTCGCCGAACACGGTGATCGGCAGGCCTTTCTGCGCCCGTTCGCTGAAGATACTGATGACGCCTGAATACGGCGAGGATGGATCCTGGCGCGGACCATAGATGTTGAAGAAGCGGAACACCACCGGCTCCAGTTCATGCTGGCGACGATAGAAGTCGAAATAGAATTCGCTGGCCAGTTTGTCTGCCGCATAAGGCGTCAACGGCGCCTTGGGCGTCTCTTCGTCGATGGACTGGCCTTCGCCATTGTTGCCGTAGACCGCGGCGCTGGAGGCGAACAGCACCCGCTTCACCCCGGCCTGGCGCATGGCTTCGCAGACGTTCAGGGTGCCGATGAAATTGCTCTGGTGCGTGCGCACCGGGTCGTCCACCGAGGCTTGCACCGAGGCCACGGCGGCCAGATGCGCCACGGCGCTGCAACCGGCCACGGCCCGGGCGACCAGCGCGGCGTCGGCGACATCGCCCTCGATCAGCTCCAGAGCCGGGTTATCCAGCGGCAGGTTGCTGCGCTTGCCAGTGGACAGGTCATCGAGAATGCGCACCGAATGCCCTTTGGCAAGCAAGGCGTCGGTCAGGTGCGAACCAATGAAACCCGCGCCGCCGGTGATGAGAACTGGGCCTTCAGCCATGGCGATAGAACCTATCCAGTAGGGCCGGGAGTGCGGCGCGCCAGGCGCGGGGCTTGATCCCGAAGGTGTGCAGAATTTTCTTGCAGGCCAATACCGCGTGCTGCGGTTCTTCCGCCGCGTCCGGCCTTGCGGCGTGGGCCTGGGGCGTCGGCGACTCGATGGCCAGCGGGTGCAGGGCGCGGGCTTCGGTGAGGATCGCCTGGCCCAAAGCCAGCGGCGTGGTCGCCTCATGCCCGGCGTAATGATAGGTGCCCCACAGCGGCGCCGCGCAATCGAGTTGCTTGAGCACCGAGATGATCACCCGCGCGGCATCGTCCACCGGCGTGGGGTTACCCCGACGGTCGTCGGCCAGCAACAGCTCTTCAGGCTGCTCGGCCCGGGCCAGGAAACGGCCGAGGATGCCGTCGGCGCTGTCGTCCAGCAGCCAGCCAAAACGCAGCAGAACATGTTGCGGGCAAGTGGCGCGCACGCTTTGCTCGATGCGCCACAACGCCTGGCCACGCAGGCCCAGGGGCACCGGTTCATCTTTTTCGCTGTAGGCGGTGGCGCGGGAGCCGTCGAACACGCGATAGCTCGACGGTTGCAGCAAGACAATGTTGTGATGCTGGCACAGTTCGGCCAGGCGCTCGACCGCCCGCTCTTGGCTGGCCAGGCGTTGCTCGCTGACGGTTTCGGCCTGGAACCAGTCGAAGTAGTACGCCAGGTTGATCAAGGCGTCCGGCCGGGTGTCGTCGAGCAACTGCGTGAGGCTCGCGGCATCCCAGCCGTCTTCGGGGGGGCGGGGGGCGAGAAAACCGATGTCTTCTTCCGCACCGAGGCGAATCAGCGCCTGCCCAAGGGCATTTCCGCCGCCCAGTAACATAAGGCGCATTCGCATAAAGTCAGCAGGCCCAGTCTGTTGGCACAAAAATTTGGTCGACAACGCCCGAGGGCGTCGCCGGAATCGTTGCATTTTGCGGGTTTAGTGCGCAACCGTCATCCGCAATGTGTAGATCTACTTCTGTGCAAGGCTCAAGGCCTCATCGCGAGCAGGCTTGCCTCAACAAGGGATCTGTCTCAACACAGGATCTTTGACCACCATAGACCCATTGTGGGAGCGAGCCTGCTCGCGATGAGGCCCGAACAGGCGATAGAGATCCCCGACGGTACTTGCATCCTCCCCACCCCACCCGCCTAAACTGCCCCCATGAATCTGCCCCTTGCAGCCGACCACGCCATGGCAGGCTTTCATCCCGCCGTTCGCGCCTGGTTCAGCCAGACATTCCCGGCCGTCACGGCCGCCCAGGCCCGGGCGTGGCCGTTGATCGGCCAGCGCCGCTCGGTGCTGGTCGCCGCGCCCACGGGTTCGGGCAAGACCCTTACTGCATTTCTCGCGGTCCTGGATGACTTGGTACATCGTGGCCTGGAGCAAGGCGGGCTGCCGGACGAGACACTCGTGGTCTACGTCTCGCCGCTCAAGGCCTTGAGCAACGACATCCAGATCAACCTGCAGAATCCCCTGGCCGGCATCACCGAGCAATTGCAGCGAATGGGGCTGCCGCCCTTGCCCATCACCACCTCCGTGCGCACCGGCGACACGCCGCAAAAAGAACGCTCGGCGATGCGCAAGACCGCGCCGCACATCCTCGTGACCACGCCCGAATCGCTCTATGTGCTGCTCGGCTCCGATTCCGGCCGGCAGATGCTTGCCAGCACCCGCACGGTGATCGTCGATGAAATCCACGCCATCGCCGCCAGCAAGCGCGGCAGCCATCTGGCCTTGAGCCTGGAACGGCTGCAAGCGCTGTGCGCCGAACCGTTGGTGCGCATCGGCTTGTCCGCCACGCAAAAGCCCATCGAGGCGGTATCACGGTTTCTCGTCGGTGAAGGACGCGCCTGTGAAATTGTCGACATCGGCCACGCCCGCCCTCGCGACCTGGACATCGAGGTGCCGCCGGTGCCGCTTTCTGCGGTGATGGCCAATGACGTCTGGGAACTGGTCTACAACCGCCTCGCCAAGCTGGCCCGGGCGCACCGAACCACACTGGTATTCGTCAACACCCGGCGGCTGGCCGAACGCCTGAGTCGTCACTTGAGCGATCGCCTGGGCAAAGACTCGGTGGCGGCCCACCACGGCAGCCTGGCGAAGGAGTTTCGCCTCGACGCCGAGCAACGCCTCAAGCGCGGCGAGCTGCAGGTACTGATCGCCACGGCGTCGCTGGAGTTGGGCATCGATATCGGCGACGTCGACCTGGTCTGCCAGATCGCCTCGCCCCGTTCGATCTCGGCGTTCCTGCAAAGGGTTGGCCGCTCCGGTCACCAGGTCGGCGGCACTCCCAAGGGGCGCCTGTTCGCTACCACGCGCGACGACTTGATCGAGTGCGCCGCCCTGCTCGATTGTGTGCGCCGTGGCGAGCTGGACATCCTGCACATCCCCAAGGCGCCGCTGGACGTCCTGGCCCAGCAGATCGTCGCCGAGGTCAGTTGCCAGGAATGGCATGAGCAGGCGTTGCTGGAGATGTTCCGCCGCGCCTCGCCCTATGCCGGGCTCGACGAAGATCATTACCAGGCCCTGTTGCAAATGCTCGCCGAAGGCCTCAATGGCCGGCAAGGCGTACGCAGTGCCTACCTGCACCGCGATGCCGTGACCCGGACCTTGCGTGGACGGCGGGGTAGCAAGCTGACGGCCGTGACCAGCGGCGGCACCATCCCGGACAACGCTGACTACAGCGTGCTGCTCGAACCGCAGGGCTTGAACATCGGCAGCGTCAACGAAGACTTCGCTGTCGAGAGCATCGCCGGCGACGTCTTCCAACTCGGCAATACCTCGTACCGGATCATTCGCGTCGAGACCGGCCGCGTGCGGGTCGAGGACGCCCAGGGCCAACCGCCCACCATTCCGTTCTGGCTCGGCGAAGCCCCAGGGCGCAGCGCCGAACTGTCCCTGGCCGTGGCCCGCCTGCAAGCCCAGCTGGATCAGTTGCTCGGCGCCACGCCGGGCAACCTGCAACCGGCCCTCGACTGGCTGACCGGCACCTTGCACCTGAACCTCGCCAGCGCCGAACAGATCCTCGATTACCTGGCCCCGGCGCGCCTGGCCTTCGGCGCCCTGCCCTCCCAGGACACCTTGGTGATGGAACGGTTTTTCGACGAATCCGGCGGAACCCAACTGATCATCCACACGCCTTTCGGCAGTCGCATCAACCGCGCCTGGGGCCTGGCCCTGCGCAAGCGTTTCTGCCGCACCTTCAACTTCGAATTGCAGGCCGCCGCCAGCGAGGACGCCATCGTGCTGTCGCTGTCCACCAGCCACAGCTTCGAACTCGACGAAGTCTGGCGCTACCTCAGCAGCCAGAGCGCCGAGCAGATCCTGGTCCAGGCGGTGCTGGACGCGCCGTTGTTCGGCGTGCGCTGGCGCTGGAACGCCGGCGTGGCCCTGGCGTTGCCGCGCTACACGGGCGGGCGCAAAGTCGCGCCGCAGATCCAGCGCATGAAAAGTGAAGATTTGATCGCCAGCGTATTTCCTGACCAGATCGCGTGCCTGGAAAACCTCGCCGGCGAGCGTGAGATTCCCGACCACCCGCTGGTGGAACAGACCCTCAATGATTGCCTCCATGAAGCCATGGACAGCGAAGGCTGGCTGGCCCTGCTGCGGCGGATGGAGGCGGGCGAGATACACTTGGTCAGCCGCGACCTGCCTGCGCCTTCGCCCCTGGCGGCAGAAATCCTCAGCGCCCGGCCCTATACCTTTCTCGACGACGCGCCGCTGGAAGAACGCCGCACCCAAGCGGTGATCAATCGACGCTGGAGCGATCCGCAGTCCACCGATGACCTGGGCGCATTGGACGCCGATGCCATCCAGGCCGTGCGGGAAGAGGCCTGGCCGACGCCGACCAGTATCGATGAAATCCACGAAGCGCTGATGGGCCTGGCCTGCATCGCCGACAGCGAAGCCAGCGCCGAGCCGTCGTGGCTGGAGGGGCTGCAAACCCTGGCCGAGCGCGGCCGCGCCAGCCATGTGCGAATCAGCGATGAACGCGGCCTGTGGGTGCCGTTGGAGCGGCTGACGTGCTTGCAAGCAATTTATCCACAAGCCCAATGGCAGCCGCCGCTGGCACCGCTGCCGGGGTTTGATGCGCCGTGGGACAGCGACGAGGCCGTGGTGGAAGTGCTGCGCGCGCGTCTCAGTGCCTTTGGCCCGCAGCCATTGACTGCGATCGCCTACCCGCTCGGGCTGTCGCCGGCGCAAGCGACCCAGGCCCTGGCCCAGCTGGAACAGCAAGGCTATGTGCTGCGCGGTCGCTTTACCCCGGGCACCGGGCAAGAGGAATGGTGCGAACGGCATCTGCTGGCGCGGATCCACCGCTACACGGTCAAGCGCCTGCGCCGGGAAATCGAGCCGGTAATGTTGCAGGACTTCATGCGGTTCCTGTTCGACTGGCAGCACCTGTCGCCGTCCAGCCAGGGCCGGGGCAGCGCCGTGCTGCCATCGATCATCAGCCAGTTCGAAGGCTACCCGGCCGCCGCCTCGGCCTGGGACAGCGACCTTTTGCCGGCGCGGATCAAGGATTATTCGCCGAGCTGGCTTGACGAGCTGTGCCGCAGCGGCAAGTTCGTCTGGACGCGCCTGAGCGCCCGCCAGAAGCTGTCCGCCAGCGCCCTGCGCAGCACGCCAATCGTGTTGCTGCCGCGCGCCAAGGTCGCGCTGTGGAGCAGCCTCGCCGAGCAGACACCGATCAGCGAACTGTCGCTCAAGACGCAAAAAGTCCATCAAGCCCTCAGTGAACATGGCGCGTTGTTTTTCGATGAATTGCTGCACGAGGCCCACCTGCTGCGCAGCGAACTGGAAACCGCCTTGCAGGAATTGGTCGGTGCCGGGCTGGTGAATGCCGACAGCTTCGCCGGGCTGCGTGCCCTGATCACCCCCGCCAGCAAACGCCAGGCCCGCAGCAGCCGGCGCGGGCGCGGGGCGTTTGTCGGAGGCATGGACGATGCTGGGCGCTGGGCCTTGCTGCGCCGCAGCTCGCCAGCGCCAGAACCCGGCAACCGGCCCGCGCCCACACCGCCCGACACCCTGGAACACATCGCCATGACCCTGCTGCGCCGTTATGGCGTGGTGTTCTGGCGTTTGCTGGAACGCGAAGCCGACTGGCTGCCGAGCTGGCGTGAGTTGCTGCGCACGTTTCATCGCCTGGAGGCGCGAGGCGAGATTCGGGGCGGGCGTTTCGTCAGCGGGCTGGCCGGCGAACAGTTCGCCCTGCCTGAAGCCATTGCGTTGCTACGCGACGCAAGACGTCGACCCGCCGATGGCAGCCTGGTCGCGGTGTGCGGGGTCGATCCGTTGAACCTCGCTGGCACGTTGCTGCCGGGGGCGAAAGTACCGGCGCTGGCGAGTAATCGGCTGGTTTATCGGGACGGGTTGCCGGTGGCTGCGGTGGTTGCGGGCAAGCAGCATCTGTTTGTGGAGTTGGATGCAGAAGGGATGGCTGGGGTCAGGAACAAGCTTATTCAGAAAAGTTGAGGGTGTCTGGCTGGACCCCATCGCGAGCAAGCTCGCTCCCACAGGGGCTGTCCAATCACCACAAACCTACTGTGGGAGCGAGCCTGCTCGCGATGGAGCCATAAGCCCCACCACAAACCTGAAGTAATCATTGAGCTTGATCAGCCTGCTCGCCCCCTGCCTTCGGCTCCTCAACCAAGCGCTTCGGCAACACCACCTGCTGTGGATAAGTCTGCGCGAAGTGCACCGACGGCTCGTTATCCACAAGCTTTTTCAACCGCTGGTTGAACGCCCGGCTCACGGCATATTGTCCGCCCGAGACCGTGCGGAACTGGGCGGTGAGGACCACGCCGTTGAGGTCCATCTTGTCCACGCCGAATACATCCAGCGGCCCTTGCAGGTTGAACTTGAGAAATGGGTCCTCGGAGATCGAATCGCCGGCTTCGCGGATCAGCTCGATGGCGCGGTCCACGTCGGTGTCGTAGGTGAACTGCACCGAGAAAAACGCAAAGGCGAATTGCCGGGATTGGTTGGTCACGGCCTTGATCTGCCCGAACGGCACCGAATGCACGAAGCCCTTGCCGTCGCGCAGGCGCAGGGTGCGGATGGTCAGGCCTTCGACGGTGCCGGCATGGCCGGAGCTGAGCACCACCCAGTCGCCAATGGACAGTGTGTCCTCAATGATGATGAACAGCCCGGTGATCACGTCCTGTACCAATTGTTGCGATCCAAAACCAATCGCCAGCCCCACCACGCCGGCCCCCGCGAGCAATGGCGCGACGTTGATGCCGAGATTGGCCATGGTGGTGATCGCGCAAATCACCACCAGGATTATTTTCGACGCGTTGCGCAACAGCGGCAGGATGGTCTTGACCCGCGTGCTGGGCTGGCGAGCGCCGCGCTTGTTGAGCGGTGGTTTCAGTGCTTCCTGGATCGCCGTGTCGAGCACTACCCACGTCAACCACGTCACCAGGAAGATCAAGCCAATGCGGCTCAGGGAATCACTGATCGCCCGCCCCACGGCATTGCGCGAGGCGAACTCGAACAGCGACACGCCCCAGATCCGCCCGAGGATCTCAATGAATGCCACGGCCATGACGATGCGCAACAATCCATGCAACAGGCTCAACAGCCGCCCTTTGTAGGCGCTGTGGCGCTGGATGGCCTCGGCTTTGGGTGATTTGAAGACGTGCTGGAACACGGTGCTGAGGAACACCGTCGCGATCAGCAAAATGGTGGTGAGCAAGGCGCAACGCAGGGCCTTCTGGTTGTCCTCGCCGACACCGACCAGGCTCACCGCCGACACCAGCACCATCAGCAGGATCGGCCAGTACCAAAGGCCGGAAAAGATCCGCAGCGACTCCTGCAATGCGGGTTGCTTCAAGCGCTGGGTCAGCGACCGGTTGCGGATCAGATGGGCCACCGGCCGGCGCATGTGGATCACCAGCCAACCGAAGATCATCGAAGCCGACAGGCCGGTGAACACCGCGACGCTGCTGGTGATGTTGCCACCCAACTGTCGAGCGATCTGCGGGCTGGTCAAGGCATCGCTCAGCGCGGCCAGGAAGCCGATCAGGAACAACGGCCGCGGGCTGAAACGACGAAGGATCGCCACTGCTCGCCGCTTGTGGCCGCCATTGAACATGACGATGACGCAGAGCAGCAC
The DNA here is from genome assembly GCF_054130985.1 of Pseudomonas sp. R4-84. NCBI lineage: Bacteria > Pseudomonadati > Pseudomonadota > Gammaproteobacteria > Pseudomonadales > Pseudomonadaceae > Pseudomonas > Pseudomonas sp. R4-84. The sequence goes on along the minus strand of NZ_CP096390.1, from coordinate 647,166 downwards.
CGATGTGGAAACAATGCCGCTGCTGGTGGCGTAGGCGAAACACAACGCCAACGCCCGGCCGACCGACACTTGCAGGAAATGGCTGACATAGAGGGTCAGCGGCAGACAGGCCACGGCCGGTAACGTGTAAGGCAGCAGGTAGCCGAGCAGGTCCAGCATCCGTTGGCGAGTGCGCAGCCAGCGGCGCCGACTCAAACGGCGCATCAGCAATCGCGCGCTGCTCCATATCAGCGCAAACGTCCCCAGCCACACGCCCGAAAGCAACAGGAAATCCCCCGCCACACGCCACGACGAGCGGGACGTCTGATCCACCAGGCGATCCACCTCGTCCGCCGCACGATCCGCCCGCAGACGCCACGCGCCCACCAGGCTGCGGTCAAGGTCGAGCTTGTCCTGGACGTCGTCGATGCTCGAGCTGATGGCCCCCAACAGGCCCCCCTGTACCAGCGGCTCGGGTTCGGCCGGGGCTTCGGCGGGCTTGGAGGTGCCGGGGATCGCAGCGGTCCCGTAGGCGCTGGTGCCGGCCATGGCCAGCAGGAAAAGCAGCAACACAGTGCTCAATCGGGACAAGACGCAGGGCTCCTTCACGCAGGATCGGTAAGGAACTGATCAACAACGGGCCGGCAAGTTCGCTCGGAAGGCCAATACAAAACCCGTGGCGAGGGAGCTTGCTCCCGCTGGGGCGCGTCGCGGCCCTGAAACCTGGATACTCGTCACGTCAGAATGAATGCATGGGCCTGCTGCGCAGGCCAGCGGGAGCAAGCTCCCTCGCCACAAAACCTGCTCAGCCCCTTCCGTCGGTAAGGCCATCGAAACTTTCCAGCCCGCCCAGCGGTCATCAAAAGACACAGGCGGTACGAGGTCATTGGCACGGGAGGGATACATGACGGCGATCCACATTGGCATTTCCGGTTGGCGCTACACGCCTTGGCGGGGCGACTTCTACCCCAAGGGGCTGGCGCAGAAACGGGAACTGCAATTCGCCTCTCGAGCGGTCAACAGCATCGAAATCAATGGATCGTTCTACGCCCTGCAACGTCCCGAGCGGTATGCCCAGTGGTACGCCGAGACGCCGCCAGGCTTCGTGTTCAGCGTCAAGGCGCCGCGCTTCATCACCCATGTCAAACGCCTGCGGGATATCCACAAGCCATTGGCGAATTTCTTCGCTTCCGGGGTGCTGGAGCTCAAGGAAAAACTCGGCGCCATCCTCTGGCAGTTTCCGCCCAACTTCAAATTCGACCCGGAGCTGTTCGAGGACTTCCTCAAGCAGCTGCCCCACGACACCCACGCCGCCGCCGCGCTGGCACGCGAGCACGAGTCGCGCCTGGACGGCCACGCCAGCACCGAGACCGATAAAAAGCGACCATTGCGCCACGCGGTGGAGATCCGACATGAAAGCTTCGTCGACCCACGCTTCGTCGCCCTGCTCAAACGCTACGACGTCGCCTTGGTGGTCGCCGATACCGCCGGAAAATGGCCCTATCGCGAGGACGTGACCAGTGACTTCGTCTACCTGCGCCTGCACGGCGCCGAAGAGCTGTACGCCAGCGGCTATACCGACGAGGCGCTCAAGCGTTGGGGCGACCGGATCGAGGCCTGGAGCCACGGCACGCAGCCGAGCGACGCCCAGTTGATCGATCCGAAAAAAAAGCCTCGGGCACGCAAGAGCCGAGAGGTGTTCTGCTATTTCGACAACGACATCAAGGTCCGCGCGCCCTACGACGCGCGCCACCTGCTGGAGCGCTTCGACCTGGACAAGCACCTCGCCACCGCTCCCGGTGAGCGCCCGGCAGAAGGAGTATTGCCATGAGCACGCCAGAATCCAGCGAAGCCACCCGCGAGCCGTTGCAGGACGCCGCGCAGCGCTTGCTCGACCAGGTCAATCGATTCACGGTGCTGACGGTCAATACGCACAAGGGCTTCACCGCGTTGAACCGGCGTTTCATCCTGCCGGAACTGCGCGAAGCCGTGCGCAGCGTTTCCGCCGACGTGGTGTTCCTGCAAGAAGTGCATGGCACCCACGAGCACCATCCCCAGCGCTACAGCAACTGGCCGAGCATTCCCCAATACGAATTCCTCGCCGACACCCTCTGGCCGCAGTTCGCCTACGGGCGCAACGCGGTGTATCCGGCGGGCGACCATGGCAACGCGTTGCTGTCGAAATTCCAGATCATCCGCCACGACAACCTCGACGTGTCCATCAGCGGCCATGAAAGCCGCGGCATGCTGCACAGCGTATTGCGCCTGCCGAACGCTGAGGGTGGACGGGACGTGCACGCCATTTGCGTCCACCTGGGGCTGCGTGAAGGCCATCGCGTAGAACAATTGAAGTTGCTTTGCCAACGCCTGGGCGAGCTGCCGCCCGAGGCCCCAGTGATCGTCGCGGGGGATTTCAACGATTGGCGCGGCAAGGCCACTGACCTGCTCGAGCCCTGCGGTTTGCGGGAGGTGTTCGCTGAACAGTGGGGCAAACCGGCCCGAAGTTTTCCGGCACGCCTGCCGATTTTGCGCCTGGACCGGATCTATGTGCGCAACCTCAAGGCCCATCACGCCCAGGTACTGAATGTACGACCCTGGTCGCACCTTTCCGACCACGCACCGCTGTCGGTGGAGATTGAATTATGAGCGCGACGATGAACAAGGCGACGGTGGAAAAGGTCGAGGTACCGCCCACCGAGCGCAACCCGGCGCTGGCCGACGTCGAATATGGCTGGCATGGCAACAACCGCGTCACGCTCCTGGAAAACGGAGAGGAGTATTTCCCACGTGTCTTCGAGGCGATTCGCCGTGCCCAGGAAGAAGTTCTCCTGGAGACTTTCATTCTGTTCGAGGACAAGGTCGGCTTCGAACTGCGGGACATATTGGTGGACGCGGCCAAGCGCGGCGTACGCATCACCGTCAACCTCGACGGTTTTGGTTGCGGTGAGCTGAGCACTGCGTTTCTCGCGTCGTTGAGCGATGCCGGAGTACGCCTGCAGATGTTCGACCCTGCCCCACGGCACCTGGGCATCCGCACCAACTGGTTCCGCCGCCTGCACCGCAAGATCGTGGTAGTGGATGGCGTGATCGCATTCATCGGCGGGATCAACTTTTCCGCTGACCACCTGGGCGATTTCGGCCCCGAGGCCAAGCAGGATTATTCGGTGGAGATCAAAGGCCCGGCGGTGGTGGATATCCATCACTTCGCGCTGCTGCAAACCGGGCGTCCGGCCCGGGCCAAGTATTGGTGGCAACGTCGCCGCAGCCGCCGTACCGAGCTGGCATTCAATGATCATGACGGTCAGGTGCGCCTGGTTTATCGCGATAACCACGAGCATCAGACCGACATCGAGGAGGTCTACCTTCAAGTGCTGCGCAGCGCCCAGCGCCGGGTAGTGATCGCCAACGCCTATTTCTTCCCCGGCTATCGGTTGCTGCGTGAGCTGCGCAACGCCGCGCGACGCGGCGTCGAGGTGCGGCTGATCCTGCAAGGGCAACCGGACATGATGATCGCCAAGCTCGCGGCGCGGATGCTTTATGACCATTTGATCAAGGCCGGCGTGACGATCTACGAATATTGCGAGCGCCCGCTGCATGGCAAGGTCGCCCTGGTGGACGAGGACTGGGCCACCGTGGGTTCGAGCAACCTCGACCCGCTGAGCCTGTCGCTGAACCTGGAAGCCAACGTGCTGATCCGCGACCGCGGCTTCAACCGCGAGCTGTTCGAGCGTCTCGAACACCTGAGCCGCAATCACTGCACCGTCATGCCAGAAAACCACGCCCCGCGCGGGCTGCTCTGGCGCATGACTATCGGTTTCATGGTGTTCCACTTCCTGCGTCATTTTCCGGCCTGGGCCGGATGGCTGCCGGCCCATAAACCACGTCTGAAACCTTTCTCACCGCCGACGGCGGTCCGGAGCGAACCCCATGAACCACTCTGACGCGCACACCGCGCCGAGAGATGCCCATGCGCCGGAACAGGCCAAGCCCAAGTCCCGCTGGAGCCGCTGGAAACGCCCGCTGACCCTGGCTTTTTTCCTGCTGTTGATTGTGCTGTTCACCGCATTGGCTCGGCGCATCGACTGGTCCGAGGTTTTCACCACACTGGCGGACTTCAAGCTGCGCACGCTTTTCATTGCCGCCGCCCTGACCATCACCAGTTTCGTCACCTACGCCTGCTTCGATCTGATCGGCCGTACCTACATCCGGCAGAAACTTGGGTGGCGGCAGATCCTCCCGGTGGGGGTGATCAGTTATGCGTTCAATCTCAACCTCAGCGCCTGGGTGGGTGGCATCGCCATGCGCTACCGACTTTATTCGCGGCTGGGGGTGAGCACGGGCAATATCGCCAAGATCCTGGGCTTGAGCCTGGCAACCAACTGGTTCGGTTATATGACCCTGGCCGGCGTGGTGTTCAGCAGCGGCCTGGTGACCATGCCTCCAGGCTGGAAGCTGAGCAGCAATGCACTGCAAGGCGTCGGGGCGCTGTTGTTGCTGGCAAGCGCCGGCTACCTGCTGGCCTGCCGCTTTTCAAAACGCCGCGCCTGGACGGTTCGCGGGATGGAGATCAACCTGCCTTCCCTGCGCATGGCCGTGCTGCAACTGGCGCTCGGGGCGTTGAACTGGTCGCTGATGGCGGCGGTGATCTTTACGTTGCTGCCGAGCAAACTGGATTACCCGGTGGTGCTCGGGGTGTTGCTGATCAGCAGTATCGCCGGGGTGATCACTCACATTCCCGCTGGGCTCGGCGTGCTGGAAGCGGTGTTCGTCGCGCTGCTGCAGCATGAGGTGTCGCGGGGCAGCTTGATCGCGGGGCTGATTGCCTACCGGGCGATCTATTTCATCCTGCCGTTGTTGATCACGGTGGTGATGTACCTGGTGATCGAGGCGAAGGCCAAGGCGTTGCGGGTCAAGCCTGGGGTCAAGTGATGCGGTGCCTGATCCGACGAACAGGCCCGCCTGGACACTTATGTCTACCGCTCCTGAATGATGCTCAACCGCTCGCCCACCACCATCTCCGTGATCCAGCTCACCAGGATCGAGGTGTAGGCCTGTTGTGACACGGGGTCGCTCAGGGAATGGTCGGCGCCGTCGATGATCCGGTGGGTCAGCGAATGGGTCTGCTGACAGGCGGCGCGGTAGCTCATGATGGTGGCATGGGGCACATGATCGTCGGTCTCGGACTCCACCAGCAGCACATCGCCTGTGAACTGCGAGCACGCGTGCAAGGCGCGATTGGTGTCGGCATGGACGAGCGTGCTGCGATAATCGAGCAGGTCGGCTTTATCCAGGTCGCGCTTGGGCGTGTGCCATTGCTCGTCGCGATAAAGTGCCGGCACGCGCAAGGCGAGCCAACGCACCGGACGCAACGAGGTCAGGATCGAGGCCAGGTAGCCACCGTAGCTGGTGCCAACCACGGCTATCGCCGAGGTATCGAGGGCGGGATGGGCGAGCAATCGGTCGTAGGCCGCCAGCAGGTCCCGCAGATTGTCCTCCCGCGTGACCCGTGACAGCGGGATCCCGGCGCCCCCCGTATGCCCGCGCAAGTCGAACGTCAGGCAGACACAGCCCAGGCCGGCGATGCCCTTGGCCCGCTCCAGGTCGCGCTCCTGGCTGCCGCCCCAACCGTGTACGAACAACACGCCGGGGACCTTCGACTTGGGGCTGAGGAAGGTCCCGTTCATATGCTCATCGTCAATGGCAATCTGGATGGTTTCGCTTCTAGCCGTCATAGGATTGGACCGTTACGTATTTGAGTAGGAAATCACCATTCTCTGCCGCGCCGCGATAAACCTCCGTAGCGCCGGCCGGCAGTGGTTGGTCGGTGTAGGTCTCAACCGAGGACACCCGAACCGCGCGGGTCGCGGGATCCTCGACAAACACCTGCAATGCCGCGAGCTCCGCGCTGCTGGCGCCGCCCATTCGCCACGACTGCTCCAGCACGCCGCCGCGAAATTGGCCACCGGTGTCGGTCCCTTGGGCAATGTCGTAGTTGCGCCGCGAAGCAAAGAACGTGGGATACGCCTGGTTGGCAGCGTCATCGAACACCTGCGCCAACCGCACCGCTTCGCGTACATCGTCCGGCAATTCCAGGCCGAGCAACTCGATGTAGCCACCCTGAGCCACCAGAAGGTCAGAGCCGCCGTAGACCTCTTCGCCTTGGTTGTCGCGGGTCAGGTGCTGGACGCCGCAATAGCTCAGGACCTTGCCGTTGATAAAGCTCTGGCCCACGCTCTGGGTCTTGACCTCATTGAGGTTCTGCTCCAGCACGATCCCCTCGCTGAATAACGCCTGGGCGTCTGGAGCCGCGACGATTTCATCGAATTGCGCGATGCTGCGGATAACCCGCTGACCCCGTCCGGCACAAGCATGGATTGGCTTGAAGCGAATCGGCCCGGCGTAGAGCAAATGCTCGGCGGCTTGGCGCGCATCCTTGAGCGAGAAGACGCTGACACCATCAAGCACGACGCCACGGGTCAACTTGCCGAACAGCGGTGACCAGCCCTTCGGCGCGACCGCGTCCTTATTCAACAGACCATGGGCAATCGCCTTGGTGCAGATGAAATCGTGATCGACATAGCCGCCCCAAAGATCGTCCGGTCCCTTGACGCCCAGACGCAACGCGGCCTCTGGACCTATCAGAGTTTGCGTAGGCAACAGATACAAATCCCGCTCGGCGTGTTGCTGGCTGTCGTAACTGCCGCCGTATTCCAAGCCAAGGATATTCGCCAACCAGCGGGCCAGGGCCCTATTGGTTTCGACTTCATGCAGGGGTGCCTGGGGATTGACCGAGTGGGCCACCACTAATTTGTCACGAGGGATCGACGTCATGCGTTGTCCTTTTAACTGCGCTCAATAGCCGTAGCTATAAGGATTGCAGAGATCAGGCCAACGGCTCGGCAGGGGACGAACGGTCGAGGAAACGGGGGGATGGGCGAATAATGTGGCACGGGGCCTGTTTCATTCTGCACGACTGCAAGCGGCCGTCCGGCAATTTGCACGACCGCTGCGCACATCCCCGTCAGCCTCTGGGTGCGTTCTGAGGGGTCACGCCAAATTTCGCCCGGTAGTCACTCGGCGCTAAGCCGGTGATTTTCTTGAAAGTCGCTCGAAAGGCAGAAGGGTCCTGATAGCCGACGGTCCAGGCGATGTGATCGATGGTGCCGTTGGTGAATTCCAGCATTTCCCGAGCCTTGCCAACTCGCAGGTGCTGGCAGTATTCGGTGGGCTTGAGGCCCGTGGCCGCACGGAACCTGCGCAGGAAGGTGCGCTCTTCCAGTCCCGCCTGTTCGGCCATCGCGCCAAGGGAAACATCCACCGCGCCGCTGCGTTGCAGCCAGTGTTGCACCTTCAGGATCGCACCGTCGCCATGCCCCAGGATTGGCGCGAAATTGCTGCCGCACTGGCTCGCGCTGTCGCTGTGCTCGATCACCAGGAACTGCGCGGTGCGTGTGGCGATGCTTGGCCCGAGCAGACGATCCACCAGCCGCAGCCCAAGCTCCGCCCAGGCCATGAGCCCGGCGGTGGTGATCAGATCGCCGTCGTCCACAATGGGTTTATCGGCGTCCAGCTTGATCTTGGGATAACGCGCCGCGAAGGTCGTGGCTGAAGTCCAATGGGTGGTCGCGCTGCGCCCATCCAGCAAACCGCTTTCGGCCAGCAGGATCGAGCCGACGCAAACCCCGCCCAAAACGGTGCCGCCTGCGTGCTGCGTCCGTAGCCAATCCATCAGTGTCGGCGTCGCGATAGCTTCATCGAAGCCGGCAATAGAGGGCGGTATCAACAAGGCGATCAAGGGCGCGTGCGGACCGGCATCGCTGGCAAACACCCGCGACGGCACTTCGCCGTTCGCCGTTTGCCAGTGACTTACGCGCAGCCGTGGCAATTGCACACTGGCCTGCTCCGCCGCGATGGCATCCGCCACCGCAAACAGGTCGGTCAAACCGTGCATCGCCGCCATTTGCGCGCCGGGGTAGATCAGCACGCCGAGTTCGACGAATGCCCTTTCCTGCGCCATTGTCAGTTTTCCCTCGCTTATTGTCGTTGCGGCCAATCGTCGAATCCCGGACAAACGCCAATACTGGCGCCACATCCTGATTAAACGAGGAAGACCCCATGTCCAAGCAAGCGCTCATCGTAGTCGATATCCAGAATGACTACTTCCCCCAAGGGAAATGGCCTCTGGCCGGCGCCGAAGCAGCCGCCGATAACGCCGCCAGGTTGATCGAGGCGTTTCGCCAGGCCGCAAACCAGGTGATTCACATCCGCCACGAATTCACTTCCGACCAGGCCCCTTTCTTCACGCCAGGCTCCGAAGGCGCGCAGTTGCACCCCAAGGTAACCAACCGCGCCGACGAACCGGTGGTGCTCAAACACTTCGTCAATGCGTTTCGCGAAACCGAGCTGCAAGCGACACTCGAGCATCACGGTATCGAACGGCTGGTGGTCGTGGGTAGCATGAGCCACATGTGCATCGACGGCATTACGCGGGCGGCCGCTGACATGGGTTATGAGGTGACGGTGGTCCACGACGCCTGCGCCAGCCGCGACCTGGAATTCAATGGGCTTGTCGTCCCTGCTGCCCATGTCCATGCCGCGTTCATGTCAGCGCTGGGGTTTGCCTATGCGAAGGTGGTGAGTACGGAACAACTACTGGCTGTCGAAAAGCCCTAGCCAACTCTCAGGCAGAAAAAAACCGCGCCTCGGGAACCGAAGCGCGGTTTTGTTTTAGCTTGGAGCTTGGGGCTTGATGCTCAGAGCTGCCTCAGAACGGAATATCGTCATCGAAGCTGTCGAAATCCGGTGCCGGCTGCGGCGCGGCCTGTTGTGGGGCCGGGCGCTCGCGTTGTGGCTGTGGCGCTGACTGCGGACGAGGGGCTTGCTGGCGCGGGGCGGACTGCTGGTAGTTGTTGCCACCCTGCTGCTGGTCGCCTTGCGGACGGCCACCAAGCAATTGCATGGTGCCTTGCATGTCGACCACGATTTCAGTGGTGTAGCGCTTGATGCCGTCCTTTTCCCACTCGCGGGTCTGCAGCTTGCCTTCGATGTACACCTGCGAACCCTTGCGCAGGTATTCGCCGGCGATCTCGGCCACTTTGCCGAACATCGACACGCGGTGCCATTCGGTCTTCTCGACCTTCTGGCCGGTCTGCTTGTCGGTCCATTGTTCGCTGGTCGCCAGGCTCAGGTTGGTCACGGCGTTGCCGTTAGGCAGGTAACGAACTTCTGGATCCTGGCCGCAAGTACCGACCAATATGACTTTGTTAACCCCACGGGCCATAACGTTCTCCTAGGCTTCGCACGCTGCCGGGGCCGGGTTGTTCACCAGGCGCTCGAGCGTCGCACGATCCAATAATTCGGTGTCCAGTTTGATGTATACGGCCGCCTCGTCGGCGACCACCACTGCATCGGTTACTCCAACGACGGCCCTGAGGCGCTCGGCCAGGCCTGCTTCGCGAATGGCTTCGGGCGACAACGGCAAGCGCAGGCTCGTCACATACGGAGGTTCGCGCATGGTAACAGCAAAGGCCAACCAAAGTGCAGCCAGCGCGGCGCAACCCAGGAACACAACCGACAAACCGCCATGCTGGAACAGCCAGCCGCCGAGAATCCCGCCCAACGCCGAACCGAGGAATTGGCTGGTGGAATACACCCCCATCGCCGTGCCCTTGCCGCCCGCCGGTGAAACCTTGCTGATCAGCGACGGTAACGACGCCTCCAGCAGATTGAACGCGGTAAAGAAAACCACGGTGCCGATCACCAGGGCCCGCAGGCTGTCGCCGAACTGCCAGAAGAATAGCTCAGTGAGCATGAGGGTCACGACGGCGCCGAGTAAAACTCGTTTCATTTTGCGTCGCTTCTCGCCATAGATGATGAACGGGACCATGGCGAAGAACGAAATAACCAGTGCCGTCAGGTAGACCCACCAATGCTGCTCCTTGGGCAGGCCGGCCTTTTGCACAAGTGCCAGCGGCAGGGCCACGAAGCTGGACATCAGCATGGCGTGGAGGACGAAGATGCCCAGGTCCAGGCGCAGCAGGTCGGGATGTCTGAGTGTCGGCACCAGCGCCTGGCGGGCCACGCCGGATTCGCGGTGCTGCAAGGGCCCGGTAGAGCGCGGCACGAAGACCGCGACGATGAGGATACCGACCAATGCCATGGCACCGGTTGCCAGAAACAGGCCCGATAAGCCAAAGGCACGCGTCACCAACGGTCCTACAACCATGGCGACCGCGAACGACAGACCAATCGTCATGCCGATCATGGCCATGGCTTTTGTCCGATGCTGTTCCCGAGTCAGGTCTGACAGCAAGGCCATGACGGCGGCGGAAATCGCCCCCGCCCCTTGCAGGATCCGTCCGGCGATCACGCCCCAGATCGAATCCGCGTTCGCCGCCAGCACACTGCCGAGGGCAAACACGATGAGCCCCAGGTAAATGACGGGACGTCGCCCGATACGGTCGGAAATAATGCCGAAGGGAATCTGGAAAATGGCCTGGGTCAGGCCATAGGCGCCGATCGCCAACCCTATGAGGGCCGGGGTCGCGCCCGCCAGGTCCATGCCATAGGTCGCCAGTACCGGCAACACCATGAACATGCCCAGCATGCGGAAGGCGAACACCAGGGCCAGACCGCTTGCCGCGCGGGTCTCGCCGCTACTCATGCGTTCGCTGTGGGGATCGTGCATGGAAAAACCTCGTGTGAACCGGCGGGGATTCTACCAGTCCCATCGATTGAGGGGGTATATGGCGACCGTTTGCCGCGCAGTCTTCATGTATGACACTTGATAGTGTGTATCCATCCAGTGTTTACCCGTATACTCCTACGTTTTCGACGCCCGCCGAGCGAGGCCACTTTGGACAAGATCCTGATTCGTGGGGCCCGTACCCACAACCTGAAGAACATCGACCTGACCCTGCCCCGGGACAAGCTGATCGTCATCACCGGCCTGTCCGGATCCGGTAAATCATCCCTGGCCTTCGATACCTTGTACGCCGAAGGCCAGCGACGCTATGTCGAATCGCTGTCGGCGTATGCCCGGCAGTTCTTGTCGATGATGGAAAAACCCGACGTCGACACCATCGAAGGCCTGTCGCCGGCGATCTCCATCGAGCAGAAATCGACCTCCCACAACCCGAGGTCGACGGTAGGCACCATTACCGAGATCTACGACTACCTGCGCCTGCTGTATGCGCGTGTCGGCATGCCCCGCTGCCCCGACCACGACATCCCGCTGGAAGCCCAGACCGTCAGCCAGATGGTCGACCTGGTGCTGGCCCAACCCGAAGGCAGCAAGTTGATGCTCCTGGCGCCGGTCATACGCGAGCGCAAGGGCGAACACCTTATGGTGTTCGAAGAACTGCGCGCTCAAGGCTTCGTACGTGCCCGGGTCAACGGCAAGCTGTGCGAGCTGGACGAACTGCCGAAGCTGGATAAACAGAAGAAGCACTCGATCGACGTGGTAGTGGACCGTTTCAAGGTCCGGGGCGACCTGCAACAGCGCCTCGCCGAATCCTTCGAGACGGCCCTGAAACTGGCGGACGGCATAGCGTTGGTTGCGCCGATGGACGACGAACCCGGCGAAGAGATCATCTTTTCCGCGCGCTTTGCCTGCCCGATCTGTGGCCACGCCATCAGCGAGCTGGAGCCCAAGCTGTTCTCGTTCAACAACCCGGCCGGCGCTTGCCCGACCTGCGACGGTCTGGGGGTCAAGCAGTTCTTCGACACCAAGCGTTTGGTCAATGGCGAACTGACCCTGGCCGAGGGCGCGATTCGCGGCTGGGACAGGCGTAACGTCTATTACTTCCAGATGCTCGGGTCGCTGGCGGCTCACTATAAGTTCAGCCTGGACAAACCCTTCAACGAACTGCCCGCCGAACAGCAGAAGTTCATCCTGCAAGGCAGCGGCTCGCAAAACGTCGACTTCAAATACCTGAACGACCGTGGCGATATCGTCAAGCGCTCCCACCCGTTCGAAGGCATCGTACCCAACCTGGAGCGGCGCTACCGCGAGACCGAGTCGGCCAGCGTGCGTGAGGAACTGGCCAAGTTCCTCAGCACCCAGCCCTGTCCGGACTGCCGCGGCACCCGTTTGCGCCGGGAGGCGCGGCACGTGTGGGTCGGCGAGAAAACCTTGCCGGCGGTGACCAGCCTGCCGATCGGCGATGCGACCGATTATTTCGGTGGGCTCAAGCTGACGGGCCGTCGGGGCGAAATCGCCGACAAGATCCTCAAGGAAATCCGCGAGCGCTTGCAGTTCCTCGTGAACGTAGGCCTGGACTACCTGACCCTCGACCGCAGCGCTGACACGCTGTCTGGTGGCGAGGCCCAGCGTATCCGCCTCGCCAGCCAGATCGGCGCCGGCCTGGTGGGCGTCATGTACATCCTCGACGAACCGTCCATTGGCCTGCATCAGCGGGACAACGACCGCTTGCTCGGAACGCTGAAACACCTGCGGGACATTGGCAACACAGTCATCGTGGTCGAGCACGATGAGGACGCTATCCGCCTGGCCGACTATGTAGTGGACATCGGTCCCGGCGCGGGCGTGCACGGCGGCCACATTGTCGCCCAAGGGACGGCGGCCGAGGTCATGGCGCACCCTGACTCGTTGACCGGCAAGTACCTGTCTGGCCGAGTGAAGATCAAGGTGCCGGCCAAACGTACGCCGCGTAACAAGAAGTTGTCGCTGACCCTCAAGGGCGCCCGCGGCAACAACTTGCGCAATGTCGACCTGGAAATTCCCATTGGTCTGCTGACCTGCGTCACCGGCGTATCCGGCTCCGGCAAGTCGACGTTGATCAACAACACGCTGTTCCCGCTGAGCGCCACGGCCTTGAACGGTGCCACGACCCTGGAAGCCGCCGCCCACGACAGCATCAAGGGCCTCGAGCATCTCGATAAAGTCGTTGACATCGACCAGAGCCCGATTGGCCGGACGCCACGTTCCAACCCCGCGACATACACCGGATTGTTCACACCGATCCGTGAGCTGTTCGCCGGCGTACCGGAATCGCGCTCACGGGGCTACGGGCCAGGCCGGTTCTCGTTCAACGTCAAGGGCGGACGCTGCGAAGCCTGCCAGGGCGATGGCTTGATCAAGGTGGAAATGCACTTCCTGCCCGATATCTACGTGCCGTGCGACGTATGCAAGAGCAAGCGCTACAACCGGGAAACACTGGAGATCAAGTACAAGGGCAAGAACATCCACGAAACCCTGGAGATGACCATCGAAGAGGCCCGGGTCTTCTTCGACGCGGTGCCGGCATTGGCGCGCAAGCTCCAGACATTGATGGATGTAGGCCTTTCGTACATCAAGCTCGGGCAATCGGCGACGACCTTGTCCGGTGGGGAGGCCCAACGGGTGAAGCTATCCCGCGAGCTGTCCAAGCGCGATACCGGCAAGACCCTGTATATCCTCGACGAGCCGACCACCGGTCTGCATTTCGCCGATATCCAGCAGTTGCTCGACGTGCTCCACCGCCTGCGCGATCACGGCAACACCGTGGTGGTTATCGAGCACAACCTGGACGTGATCAAGACCGCTGACTGGCTGGTGGACCTGGGGCCGGAGGGCGGATCCAAGGGCGGACAGATCATCGCGGTAGGTACGCCGGAACAAGTGGCGGAAATGAAGCAGTCCCACACTGGGCACTACCTCAAGCCATTGCTGGAGCGTGACCGGGACTGATTGGCCCGGACACGAAAAAGCCCCTGGCATCTCATCGATGCCAGGGGCTTTTCGCTTTCCAGAGAGAGCCTGCCTACGATCAATATTGCGATTGCAGGTAATTCTCCAACCCGATCAGCTTGATCAGGCCCAACTGTTTTTCCAGCCAGTAAGTGTGATCTTCTTCGGTGTCGTTGAGCTGCACACGTAAGATCTCGCGAGTTACATAGTCGTTGTGCTGCTCGCACAGCTCGATACCTTTACACAAAGCAGCGCGAACCTTGTACTCCAAACGCAAGTCGGCAGCGAGCATGTCAGGCACGGTAGTGCCGATGTCCAGGTCGTCCGGACGCATGCGTGGCGTGCCTTCAAGCATCAGGATCCGGCGCATCAGCGCATCGGCGTGCTGAGCCTCTTCTTCCATCTCATGGTTGATACGTTCGTAGAGCTCGGTAAAACCCCAATCCTCGTACATCCGCGAATGGATGAAATATTGATCACGGGCCGCCAGTTCGCCGGTCAGCAACGTGTTGAGGTAATCGATTACGTCTGGGTGACCTTGCATCGCCCTACATCTCCACAAGCTTTGAAAGGCTCTAGTTTGAACCAAGCTGACTGCAAGGTCACTCGCCCAGCGCAACAAAAGCGAAGAAAATCTAAGAAAAGAGCGCTAAATAACGCAAAACCCGCCCAAATGAGGGCGGTTCTGCTTCTCGTTTAGACTTAGTTAAGCTGTACGCCCAACGCCCTCGCGATACCCTCTCCGTAAGCAGGGTCTGCCTTGAAGAAATGCTGCAGTTGGCGATCAATCACGTCAGCCGACACGCCTGCCATTGCACCGGCGATATTGCTGATCAACAGCGCCTTCTGTTCCTCGTTCATCAAGCGGAACAGCGCACCTGCATGGCTGTAGTAGTCGGTGTCCTCGCGATGATCATAACGATCCGCTGCACCGCTGAGGGCCAGTGCCGGTTCCGCATAACGCGGGGCTTGCTTCGGCGCCTCCACGTAACTGTTGGGCTCATAGTTTGGCGCTGCGCCGCCGTTACTGCCAAAAGCCATGGAACCGTCGCGCTGGTAGGTATTGACCGGGCTGCGCGGAGCATTCACCGGCAGTTGCTGGTGGTTGGTACCTACGCGGTAGCGGTGAGCATCGGCGTAGGCGAATACACGGCCCTGCAACATGCGATCAGGCGAAAGACCCACGCCCGGCACCATGTTGCTCGGCCCGAACGCCGCTTGCTCCACTTCGGCAAAGTAGTTCAAGGGATTACGATTCAGCTCGAGTTCGCCGACTTCGATCAGCGGGAATTCCTTCTGCGACCAGGTCTTGGTCACGTCGAACGGATTCTCGTAATGGGCTGCAGCCTGGGCTTCGCTCATGATTTGGATGCAGACGCTCCATTTTGGAAAGTCACCGCGCTCAATCGCATTGAACAGGTCACGCTGGGCGTAATCCGGATCGGTGCCCGCCAGGCGCGCGGCTTCGGCCGGCGCGAGATTCTTGATGCCTTGCTTGGTCTTGTAGTGCCATTTAACCCAGTGACGTTCGCCTTGGCCATTGATCAGGCTGTAGGTGTGACTGCCGAAGCCGTGCATATGACGGTAGCCGTCAGGAATGCCCCGATCGGAAAACAGAATGGTGACCTGGTGCAGCGCCTCTGGGGAATGCGACCAGAAATCCCACATCATCTGGGCACTCTTGAGGTTGCTTTGCGGCAAGCGTTTCTGAGTGTGGATGAAGTCTGGGAATTTCAGCGGGTCGCGGATGAAGAACACCGGGGTGTTGTTGCCAACGATGTCCCAGTTACCTTCTTCTGTGTAGAACTTAAGGGCGAAGCCTCGAGGATCGCGCTCGGTATCCGCAGAACCGCGCTCGCCGCCCACGGTAGAGAAGCGAAGGAACGTAGGCGTCTGCTTACCGACCGATTCGAACAGCTTGGCGCTGGTGTATTGGGTAATGTCACGCGTTACGGTAAACGTACCGTATGCGCCCGACCCTTTAGCGTGCACGCGACGCTCGGGAATATTTTCGCGGTTGAAATGAGCAAGCTTCTCGATCAGGTGGAAATCATCGAGCAGCAGCGGGCCACGAGGACCTGCGGAGCGAGAGTTCTGGTTATCGGCGGCGGGGGCGCCGCTAGCGGTCGTAAGCGTTTTGATCTGGCTCATGCTCAATTCTTCCTAGGTCGGTCTTCGGACTGCCGGCTAATCGGCTGGTGAGGAGTATTGATCAACAAGATGAGCGCCACAAATTTATTAAATTGTGCGCTTCAATAGAAATTATCTAACAACAACCCCAACGCCATATAGTGGCGTTTGCGACCCAAGCAAGCTTGTATGAATAAGCTTTTTTCTTGCGAGCACAAAAAACCGGGCACTGGGCCCGGTTCTTCGTTGCAGACTGTCGTCTTACTCGGCGCTTACAGCTTCGCCAGCAGTAGCACGATCGACCAACTCGACGTACGCCATAGGCGCGTTGTCGCCAGCGCGGAAACCGCACTTGAGGATGCGCAGGTAGCCACCCTCACGGGTAGCGTAACGCTTGCCCAGGTCGTTGAAGAGCTTACCAACGATGGCTTTCGAACGAGTACGGTCGAAGGCCAGGCGGCGGTTAGCCAGGCTGTCTGTCTTGGCCAGAGTGATCAGCGGCTCGGCAACGCGGCGCAGTTCTTTGGCTTTCGGCAGTGTAGTTTTGATCAGCTCGTGCTCGAACAGCGACACCGCCATGTTCTGGAACATGGCCTTGCGGTGCGAGCTGGTGCGGCTCAGGTGACGACCACTTTTACGATGACGCATGGTTCATTCCTTACCAAACACAACGTTCGGTGATTACGACGATCAGGCAGTCGCCTTGTCGTCCTTCTTAAGACTTGCAGGCGGCCAGTTGTCGAGGCGCATGCCGAGGGACAGACCGCGGGAGGCCAGAACGTCCTTGATTTCAGTCAAGGATTTCTTGCCAAGGTTCGGAGTCTTCAACAGCTCTACTTCGGTACGCTGAATCAGGTCGCCGATGTAGTAGATGTTTTCCGCCTTAAGGCAGTTAGCCGAACGTACAGTCAGTTCCAGATCGTCAACCGGGCGAAGCAGGATCGGATCGATCTCGTCTTCCTGCTCGATAGCCTCAGGCACGATGTCACCCTTGAGGTCGACGAACGCAGCCAACTGCTGTTGCAGAATGGTTGCAGCGCGGCGGATTGCCTCTTCAGGATCCAGGGTACCGTTGGTTTCCAGATCAATAACCAGCTTGTCCAGGTTGGTACGCTGTTCGACACGGGCGTTTTCCACCACGTATGCGATACGGCGAACCGGGCTGAACGAAGAGTCAAGCTGCAAGCGACCAATGCTGCGGCTTTCGTCTTCATCGCTCTGACGCGAGTCTGCCGGTTCATAACCACGACCACGAGCTACGGTGAGCTTCATGTTCAGGGCGCCGTTAGACGCCAGGTTAGCGATTACGTGATCGGGGTTAACGATCTCGACATCATGATCCAGCTGAATATCGGCAGCGGTAACCACCCCCGAACCCTTCTTCGACAAGGTCAGCGTAACTTCGTCACGACCGTGCAGCTTGATAGCCAGACCTTTAAGGTTCAACAGGATTTCAATTACGTCTTCCTGTACACCTTCGATGGCGCTGTACTCATGGAGCACACCGTCAATCTCGGCCTCGACTACTGCACAGCCGGGCATTGAGGACAACAGGATGCGGCGCAGCGCGTTGCCCAGGGTGTGGCCGAAACCACGCTCGAGAGGCTCGAGTGTGATCTTGGCGCGGGTTGGACTGACAACCTGCACATCAATATGGCGGGGTGTCAGGAACTCATTTACCGAAATCTGCATGGATGCACCTATTTTCTAGCCCTTACTTGGAGTAGAGCTCGACAATCAGGCTTTCGTTGATGTCGGCGGACAGATCACTGCGAGCAGGAACGTTCTTGAAAACGCCCGACTTCTTCTCAGTGTCTACTTCTACCCATTCTACGCGGCCACGTTGGGCACACAGATCGAGAGCTTGGACAATGCGAAGTTGGTTCTTTGCTTTCTCGCGAACAGCAACCACGTCACCAGCACGAACCTGGTAGGACGGAACGTTCACGGTCTGGCCGTTAACGCTGATCGACTTGTGCGATACCAGCTGACGGGATTCGGCACGAGTAGAACCGAAACCCATACGGTATACAACGTTGTCCAGGCGGCATTCGAGCAGCTGCAACAGGTTTTCGCCGGTTGCGCCTTTCTTGCCAGCAGCTTCTTTGTAGTAGCCGCTGAATTGACGCTCGAGAACGCCGTAGATACGACGGACCTTCTGCTTTTCACGCAGTTGGGTGCCGTAGTCGGACTGGCGACCGCGGCGTTGGCCGTGGATACCAGGTGCTGCTTCGATGTTGCACTTCGATTCGATCGCGCGCACGCCGCTCTTCAGGAAGAGATCGGTGCCTTCGCGACGAGCGAGTTTGCATTTTGGACCAATGTAACGAGCCATTCTTTACAATCTCCTGGATTACACGCGGCGCTTCTTCGGCGGACGGCACCCGTTGTGCGGGATTGGCGTCACGTCGGTGATGCTGGCGATCTTGTAGCCACAGCCGTTCAAAGCGCGGACTGCGGATTCACGACCTGGACCTGGACCTTTGACGTTGACGTCGAGGTTTTTCAGGCCGTATTCCAGCGCAGCTTGACCAGCACGCTCAGCAGCTACTTGAGCAGCGAACGGGGTGGACTTGCGGGAACCGCGGAAACCCGAACCACCGGAGGTAGCCCAGGAAAGAGCGTTACCTTGACGGTCGGTAATGGTCACGATGGTGTTGTTAAAAGAAGCATGGATGTGGGCGATGCCATCAACCACTGTCTTTTTAACTTTTTTACGAGGACGAGCAGCAGGTTTTGCCATGATTAAATTCCTGTCGATTCGCTGGGGCGATTACTTGCGGATCGGCTTACGCGGACCTTTACGGGTACGCGCGTTGGTCTTGGTACGCTGACCGCGTACTGGCAGACCACGACGATGACGCAGACCGCGATAGCAACCGAGGTCCATCAAGCGCTTGATTTTCATGTTGATTTCGCGACGCAGGTCACCTTCAGTAGTGAACTTCGCCACTTCGCCACGCAGCTGTTCAATTTGCTCGTCGCTCAGATCCTTGATCTTTGCGGCTGGGTTGACCCCAGTCTCTGCACAAATTTTCTGTGCAGTAGTGCGACCAACACCATAGATGTAGGTCAGCGAGATAACAGTATGCTTGTTATCTGGAATGTTAACGCCTGCAATACGGGCCATTCAGTGGGACTCCAATTGACAGCTACCTACGCCCCGGAAGCCAAGAAATAGGGCGCGAGATAATATCGCTGTAATAACAAATAATCAACCCGGCAGCGCACTAGCTGCCGGGCTTAAAGCACAATCACACTCAGCCTTGGCGCTGTTTGTGACGCGGTTCCGCGCTGCAAATTACCCGAACAACACCTTCGCGGCGAATAATCTTGCAGTTGCGGCACAGCTTTTTCACCGATGCACGAACTTTCATCACCAACTCCTCGAACCTTATGGACGCTACTCAGCGCAACATGCCGCTGCCGTAGCCCTTCAGGTTGGCTTTCTTCATCAGGGATTCGTACTGGTGCGAAACGAGGTGCGATTGTACTTGGGACATGAAGTCCATCACAACCACGACCACGATCAGCAACGAGGTCCCGCCAAGGTAGAACGGAACGTTTGCCGCAACCACCAGGAACTGGGGAAGCAAGCAGACGGCCGTCATGTAAAGAGCACCGAACAAGGTCAAACGAGTCAGAACGCCATCAATGTAGCGCGCAGACTGCTCACCAGGACGGATACCCGGAATAAAGGCACCGGACTTCTTCAGGTTTTCCGCTACGTCTTTCGGATTGAACATCAACGCCGTATAGAAGAAGCAGAAGAAAATAATCCCTGCACTAAACAGCAGAATATTCAACGGCTGACCAGGAGCGATCGACTGCGAGATGTCCTGCAACCAGCCCATACCTTCAGACTGGCCGAACCAGGCACCCAACGAAGCCGGGAACAGCAAGATGCTGCTCGCGAAAATGGCCGGGATAACACCGGCCATGTTCACCTTCAACGGCAAGTGGCTGGTCTGCGCAGCAAAAACCTTACGGCCCTGCTGACGCTTGGCGTAGTGAACAGCAATACGACGCTGACCACGCTCGATGAACACCACGAAACCGATAATCGCTACTGCCAGCAAACCGATGGCAACCAGAGCAAAGATGTTGATATCGCCCTGACGCGCAGACTCGAAAGACTGCCCGATCGCTCTCGGAAGACCGGCGACGATACCTGCGAAGATCAACATCGAGATACCGTTGCCAACACCACGCTCAGTAATCTGCTCACCCAGCCACATCATGAACATCGCGCCCGCCACAAAAGTGGTTACCGCGACGAAATGGAAGCCAAAGTCACCAGTGAACGCTACGCCCTGCCCCGCCAGACCGATGGACATGCCAACGGCCTGGACGAGAGCGAGGACGACAGTGAGGTAGCGGGTGTACTGGCTGATCTTGCGACGGCCAGCTTCACCTTCCTTCTTCAACTGCTCCAACTGCGGACTGACAGCGGACATCAGCTGCATGATGATCGATGCCGAAATGTACGGCATGATCCCCAGTGCAAAGATGCTCATCCGCTCCAGCGCGCCGCCGGAAAACATGTTGAACAAGCTAAGAATGGTCCCCTCATTCTGTCGAAACAGGTCCGCGAGTCGGTCCGGGTTGATACCTGGAACCGGGATGTGTGCGCCTATTCGGTAGACGATAATCGCCAGGAACAGAAAACGCAGACGAGCCCAGAGTTCAGACATACCGCCTTTGCCGAGCGCAGAGAGAGCACCTTGCTTAGCCATTTATTCCTCGAACTTGCCGCCAGCTGCTTCGATAGCCGCACGCGCACCTTTGGTGGCGCCGATTCCCTTTCCGATGGTGACAGCACGAGCAACTTCGCCCGACAGCATGATTTTCACACGCTGTACGTTCTGGTTGATCACGTTGGCATCCTTCAGGGACTGCACGGTGACGATGTCGCCGTCCACTTTGGCCAGCTCGGACAGACGCACTTCAGCGCGGTCCATGGCTTTCAGGGAAACGAAACCGAACTTCGGCAGGCGACGATGCAGCGGCTGTTGACCGCCTTCAAAGCCTGGAGCGATGGTGCCACCGGAGCGGGAGGTCTGACCTTTGTGGCCACGGCCACCGGTCTTGCCCAAACCACTACCGATACCACGGCCCGGACGATGCTTTTCGCGACGGGAACCCGGCGCTGGACTCAGATCATTGAGTTTCATCGATTAACCCTCGACACGCAGCATGTAGTAAGCCTTGTTGATCATCCCGCGATTCTCGGGAGTATCCTGGACTTCTACAGTGTGACCGATGCGACGCAGACCCAGACCCTTAACGCACAGTTTGTGGTTAGGGATGCGGCCGGTCATGCTTTTGATCAGCGTAACTTTTACGGTAGCCATGATCAGAAGATCTCCTTGACGCTTTTGCCACGCTTGGCGGCAATGGATTCAGGAGACTGCATTGCTTTCAAACCCTTGAAAGTGGCGTGAACCACGTTTACTGGGTTAGTCGAGCCGTAGCACTTGGCCAGAACGTTCTGAACGCCAGCAACTTCGAGGACAGCACGCATAGCGCCACCAGCGATGATACCGGTACCTTCAGAAGCAGGCTGCATGTACACCTTCGAAGCGCCATGGGCAGACTTCATTGCGTACTGCAGGGTGGTGCCGTTCAGATCAACCTGGATCATGTTGCGGCGAGCAGCTTCCATTGCCTTCTGGATCGCAGCAGGCACTTCACGCGACTTGCCACGGCCGAAGCCAACACGGCCCTTACCATCACCTACCACGGTCAACGCAGTGAAAGTGAAGATACGGCCGCCTTTAACGGTTTTGGCTACGCGGTTAACTTGAACCAGCTTCTCGATGTAGCCTTCGTCGCGCTTTTGGTCGTTATTTGACATAACTTAGAACTCCAGCCCAGCTTCACGAGCAGCATCAGCCAGCGCCTTGACGCGGCCGTGGTACTTGAAGCCAGAGCGGTCGAAAGCCACCTGCGAGACGCCAGCGGCTTTAGCACGCGTAGCGACCAGCTGGCCAACCTTAGTGGCCGCGTCGATGTTGCCAGTGGCGCCATCACGCAGTTCTTTATCCAAAGTCGAGGCACTTGCCAGGACTTTGTTGCCGTCGGCCGAAATGACCTGGGCGTAGATGTGCTGCGACGAGCGGAACACGCAGAGACGCACGACTTCGAGTTCGTGCATTTTCAGGCGTGCTTTGCGAGCGCGACGCAGTCGAGTAACTTTTTTGTCGGTCATTTGCTATGCCCTACTTCTTCTTGGCTTCTTTACGACGGACGACTTCGTCCGCGTAGCGCACACCTTTGCCTTTGTACGGCTCTGGTGGACGGAAGTCGCGGATCTCGGCGGCCACTTGACCTACCAGCTGCTTGTCGATGCCCTTGATCAGGATATCGGTCTGGCTAGGAGTCTCAGCGGTGATGCCTTCCGGCAGTTCATAATCCACTGGGTGCGAGAAGCCAAGAGCCAGGTTCAGCACTGTGCCTTTTGCTTGCGCTTTGTAACCAACACCGACCAGCTGGAGCTTGCGCTCGAAGCCTTGGCTTACGCCTTGGACCATGTTGTTAACCAACGCACGAGTGGTACCAGCCATTGCGCGAGTCTGTTGATCGCCATTGCGAGCAGCGAAACGCAGCTCACCAGCTTCTTCAACGATCTCAACGGACGAATGGATGTTCAGTTGCAGAGTGCCCTTGGCACCCTTCACCGAAAGCTGTTGGCCTGCGAATTTGACTTCGACACCGGCTGGCAGCTTAACGGGGTTCTTAGCGACGCGTGACATGCTTATCCCCCCTTAGAACACAGTGCAAAGAACTTCGCCGCCGACACCGGCAGCGCGCGCAGCACGATCCGTCATCACACCTTTGTTGGTGGAGACGATAGACACGCCCAGGCCGCCACGAACTTTCGGCAGATCCTC
The DNA here is from genome assembly GCF_054130985.1 of Pseudomonas sp. R4-84. Lineage (NCBI taxonomy): Bacteria > Pseudomonadati > Pseudomonadota > Gammaproteobacteria > Pseudomonadales > Pseudomonadaceae > Pseudomonas > Pseudomonas sp. R4-84. The sequence goes on along the minus strand of NZ_CP096390.1, from coordinate 624,474 downwards.
AACGGACTTGTACTGACGCAGGCCAGGACGGCTAACGCGCTTCACTTCCTCGATGACCGGACGGCCTTCGAAGTACTTCAGCTCGATGGACAGCAGAGGCTTGATTTCGCTGCTGATCTGATAACCCGCAATGTAACCTTCGTCCTTCAGGACTTTGGCAACAGCTACCTTCAACGTGGAAGATGGCATGCTTACGACGGACTTTTCAGCCATCTGGGCATTACGGATACGAGTTAGCATGTCCGCTAACGGGTCCTGCATACTCATGGGCTAGACGCTCCTAATACACAAAAAATTAGCCTTTCGGCTAGTACGTGTCGCCGAGCGCATCCGCGCAATAAAAACACGGGCTCAGGCGAGCCGGGTATTCTAGACACACCCCAGAAATGAATCAAGCCCCAAAAGGGGCTTGATTCAAGTTCAAGGTCACCGGCGGTCAGGATCTCGCGACCCCGAACACCAGGACATTGACAGTGCTTACCAGCTGGCTTTGACCAGACCTGGAACGTCACCACGCATAGCGGCTTGACGCAGCATGTTACGGCCGAGGCCGAACTTGCGGTACACGCCGTGCGGACGACCAGTCAGGCGGCAGCGGTTACGCATGCGCGAGGCGCTGGCGTCACGTGGCTGCTTCTGCAGTGCTACGGTAGCTTCCCAACGCGCTTCTGGACTTGCGTTCAGATCAACGATGATAGCTTTCAGCGCTGCACGCTTGGTGGCGTACTTGGCAACGGTGAGCTGACGCTTCAGCTCACGGTTCTTCATGCTCTTCTTGGCCATTGTCCTACTCCAATCAGTTGCGGAACGGGAATTTGAAAGCACGCAGCAGCGCGCGACCTTCTTCATCCGTCCGAGCAGTGGTGGTCAGGGTAATGTCCAGACCGCGGAGAGCATCGATCTTGTCGTAATCGATTTCCGGGAAAATGATCTGCTCTTTCACGCCCATGCTGTAGTTGCCACGACCATCGAAGGACTTGGCATTCAGGCCGCGGAAGTCGCGAACCCGAGGCAGGGAGATCGACAGCAGACGATCCAGGAACTCGTACATACGCTCACGGCGCAGGGTCACTTTGACGCCGATCGGCCAACCTTCACGGACTTTAAAGCCAGCGATGGATTTCCGAGCGTAAGTCACAACGACTTTCTGACCGGTGATCTTTTCCAGGTCGGCAACGGCATGCTCGATGACTTTTTTGTCGCCGATCGCTTCGCCCAGACCCATGTTCAGGGTGATTTTGGTAACGCGCGGAACTTCCATCACGTTCGAAAGCTTAAGTTCTTCCTTAAGTTTCGGTGCGATTTCCTTCCGGTAAATCTCTTTTAGTCGTGCCATGGTCTTCTACCTAGCAGTGTTCAAGCATCAACCGCTTTTTGGGTCGACTTGAAGACACGAATTTTCTTACCGTCTTCTACTTTGAAACCAACGCGGTCAGCCTTGTTGGTTTCGCCGTTGAAGATGGCGACGTTGGAAGCGTGCAGTGGCGCTTCTTTCTCGACGATACCGCCTTGTACGCCCGACATCGGGTTAGGCTTGGTATGACGCTTGACCAGGTTCAGACCACCAACAACCAGACGGTTGTCAGCAAGAACCTTCAGCACCTTACCGCGCTTACCCTTGTCTTTGCCGGCGATCACGATGATCTCGTCGTCACGACGAATCTTTTGCATGTCGGATCTCCTTACAGCACTTCTGGGGCGAGCGAGACGATCTTCATGAACTTCTCAGTACGAAGTTCACGGGTCACTGGCCCAAAGATACGGGTGCCGATTGGCTCTTGCTTGTTGTTCAACAGAACAGCAGCGTTGCCATCAAAGCGGATGATGGAGCCGTCAGCACGACGAACACCGTGGCGAGTGCGGACTACGATAGCAGTCATCACTTGGCCTTTTTTCACCTTACCGCGAGGAATTGCTTCCTTGACGGTAACTTTGATGATGTCACCGATACCAGCGTAACGACGATGGGAGCCACCCAGCACCTTGATGCACATAACACGGCGAGCGCCGCTGTTATCGGCCACATCGAGCATGGATTGAGTCTGAATCATATAATTTCTCCGACCCCTAGCCCTTAGACTTCCACAGCGCGTTCGAGAACATCAACCAGCGCCCAAGACTTGGTCTTGGCCATCGGACGAGTCTCACGAATAGTGACCTTGTCGCCGATGTGGCACTGATTGGTTTCGTCGTGCGCGTGCAGCTTAGTCGAACGCTTAACGTATTTACCGTAGATCGGGTGCTTAACGCGACGCTCGATCAGAACGGTGATGGTTTTGTCCATCTTGTCGCTGACAACACGGCCAGTCAGCGTACGGACAGTTTTTTCGGCTTCAGCCATGATTACTTACCTGCCTGCTGGTTGAGCACAGTTTTCACGCGAGCGATGTCACGCTTAACTTGCGAGAGCAGATGAGACTGCCCCAACTGGCCAGTTGCTTTCTGCATACGCAGATTGAACTGGTCGCGCAGCAGGCCGAGCAGTTGCTCGTTCAGCTGCTGTGCTGATTTTTCACGAAGTTCATTCGCTTTCATCACATCACCGTCCGTTTAACAAAGGAGGTGGCGAGCGGCAGCTTTGCAGCAGCCAGGGCGAAAGCCTCACGCGCCAGCTCTTCAGAAACACCCTCGATTTCGTACAGGACTTTGCCTGGCTGAATCTGGGCAACCCAGTACTCCACGTTACCCTTACCTTTACCCATCCGAACTTCGAGTGGCTTCTTGGTGACAGGCTTGTCCGGGAATACACGGATCCAGATCTTGCCGCCACGTTTTACGTGACGGGTCAGAGCACGACGCGCTGACTCGATCTGACGAGCGGTGAGACGACCACGAGCAACAGACTTCAGCGCGAACTCGCCGAAGCTGACTTTGCTACCGCGCAATGCCAGGCCACGGTTGTGACCGGTCATCTGCTTGCGGAACTTCGTACGCTTTGGTTGCAACATTTGGCGTACCCCTTACTTAGCAGCTTTTTTACGAGGCGCTGGTGCTTGTGGCTTCAGTTCTTCTTGGCGACCACCAATTACTTCGCCTTTGAAGATCCAAACCTTTACACCGATCACACCGTAGGTGGTGTGAGCTTCGTAGTTGGCATAGTCGATGTCGGCACGCAGGGTGTGCAGTGGCACACGACCTTCGCGATACCATTCAGTACGTGCGATTTCAGCACCGCCGAGACGACCGCTCACTTGGATTTTGATGCCTTTGGCACCAATGCGCATTGCGTTCTGTACAGCGCGCTTCATAGCGCGACGGAACATTACACGGCGCTCCAGCTGCTGAGCTACGCTCTGCGCAACCAGCATACCGTCGAGTTCCGGCTTGCGGATCTCTTCGATATTGATGTGCACAGGCACACCCATTTGCTTGGTCAGGTCCTGACGCAGTTTCTCAACATCTTCACCTTTCTTCCCGATAACGATACCTGGGCGAGCGGTGTGGATGGTGATACGTGCAGTCTGAGCCGGACGATGGATATCGATACGGCTGACGGACGCGCTTTTTAGTTTGTCTTGGAGATACTCACGCACCTTCAGATCAGCGAACAAGTAGTCCGCATAAGTCCGACCGTCTGCGTACCAGACGGAGGTGTGCTCCTTGACGATTCCCAGGCGAATGCCAATGGGATGTACTTTCTGACCCATCTCTTCGACTCCGTTACTTGTCAGCAACCTTGACAGTGATATGGCAAGACCGCTTGACGATGCGATCAGCACGGCCTTTGGCACGTGGCATGATGCGCTTCAGCGAACGCCCTTCGTTGACGAAAACGGTGCTGACCTTCAGGTCATCAACGTCTGCGCCTTCGTTATGCTCGGCGTTGGCTACGGCCGACTCCAGCACTTTTTTCATGATCTCGGCGGCTTTCTTACTGCTGAAAGCCAACAGGTTGAGCGCTTCGCCCACCTTCTTCCCGCGGATCTGGTCGGCGACCAAGCGGGCTTTCTGGGCGGAGATTCGAGCGCCCGACAACTTAGCGGCTACTTCCATTTCCTTACCCCTTAACGCTTGGCTTTCTTGTCAGCCACGTGCCCACGGTATGTGCGGGTACCGGCGAACTCGCCCAGTTTGTGGCCGACCATGTCTTCGTTCACGAGAACTGGGACGTGCTGGCGACCGTTGTGTACAGCGATGGTCAGACCGACCATTTGTGGCAGGATCATCGAGCGGCGCGACCAGGTCTTAACTGGTTTGCGATCGTTCTTTTCCGCCGCCACTTCGATCTTCTTCAGTAGGTGAAGATCAATAAAAGGACCTTTTTTCAGAGAACGTGGCACTGTCGTATCCCTCTATTTACTTGCGACGACGGACGATCATTTTGTCGGTACGCTTATTACCACGAGTCTTCGCGCCCTTAGTCGGGAAGCCCCATGGCGATACCGGATGACGACCACCAGAGGTACGACCTTCACCACCACCATGTGGGTGGTCAACCGGGTTCATGGCAACACCACGAACGGTTGGGCGAACGCCACGCCAGCGCTTGGCACCAGCTTTACCCAACGAACGCAGGCTGTGCTCGGAGTTCGAGACTTCGCCCAGGGTCGCACGGCATTCAGCCAGTACTTTACGCATCTCACCAGAACGCAGACGCAGGGTCACGTAGACACCTTCACGAGCGATCAGCTGAGCCGAAGCACCAGCGGAACGAGCGATTTGCGCGCCTTTACCTGGCTTCAATTCGATGCCGTGTACGGTGCTACCAACTGGAATGTTACGCAGTTGCAGAGCGTTGCCCGGCTTGATCGGCGCCAAGGCACCTGCGATCAGCTGGTCGCCAGCGCTCACGCCTTTAGGGGCGATGATGTAGCGACGCTCGCCATCTGCGTACAGCAGCAGAGCGATGTGAGCAGTACGGTTTGGATCGTATTCGATACGCTCGACGGTGGCAGCGATGCCATCCTTGTCGTTGCGACGGAAGTCGACCAGACGATAATGCTGCTTATGACCACCACCAACGTGACGAGTGGTAATACGGCCATTGTTGTTACGACCACCAGACTTCGATTTTTTCTCGAGCAGCGGTGCGTGAGGAGCGCCTTTATGCAGCTCCTGGTTGACCACCTTGACCACAAAACGGCGGCCAGGGGAAGTCGGTTTGCATTTAACGATTGCCATGATGCACCCCTTCCTTACTCAGCACTGCTGCTGAAATCGAGATCTTGGCCTGGCTGAAGGGAGATAACTGCCTTCTTCCAGTCATTACGCTTGCCCAGACCGCGAGCAGTGCGCTTGCTCTTACCCAGAACATTCAGGGTAGTAACGCGCTCTACTTTGACGCTGAACAGGCTTTCGACGGCCTTCTTGATTTCCAGCTTGGTTGCATCGGTTGCAACCTTGAAAACGAACTGGCCTTTCTTGTCTGCCAGAACCGTAGCCTTCTCGGAAACGTGCGGGCCAAGCAGAACTTTAAATACGCGTTCCTGGTTCATCCCAGCAGCTCCTCGAATTTCTTCACGGCCGACACGGTGATCAACACCTTGTCGTATGCGATCAGACTGACCGGATCGGAACCCTGCACGTCACGAACGTCGACGTGTGGCAGGTTGCGAGCAGCCAGGTACAGGTTCTGATCAACAGCGTCAGACACGATCAGGACGTCAGTCAGACCCATGCCATTCAGCTTGTTCAGCAGATCTTTGGTTTTCGGTGCTTCAACAGCGAAGTCCTGAACCACGACCAGACGATCAGTACGCACCAGCTCAGCAAGGATGGAACGCATTGCTGCGCGGTACATCTTCTTGTTCAGCTTCTGGGAGTGATCCTGAGGACGAGCTGCGAAAGTGGTACCGCCGCCACGCCAGATTGGGCTACGGATTGTACCGGCACGAGCACGGCCAGTACCTTTCTGACGCCATGGGCGCTTACCGCCACCAGAAACGTCGGAACGGGTCTTTTGCTGCTTGCTACCTTGACGGCCGCCGGCCATGTAGGCCACGACTGCTTGGTGAACCAGCGTCTCGTTGAATTCGCCGCCAAATGTCAGTTCGGAAACTTCGATCGCTTGAGCGTCATTTACATTTAATTGCATGTCAGCTTCCCCTTAACCGCGAGCCTTGGCTGCTGGACGTACAACCAAGTTGCCGCCAGTAGCGCCAGGAACAGCGCCCTTGACCAACAACAGATTGCGTTCAGCGTCCACGCGCACTACTTCGAGGGACTGCACGGTCACGCGCTCAGCGCCCATATGACCGGACATTTTTTTGCCCTTGAATACACGACCAGGAGTCTGGCACTGGCCGATAGAGCCTGGAACGCGGTGGGATACGGAGTTACCGTGGGTGTTATCTTGCCCGCGGAAGTTCCAACGCTTGATCGTACCCTGGAAGCCTTTACCTTTGGACTGACCGGTTACATCAACCAGTTGACCAGCAGCGAAGATTTCAGCGTTGATCAGATCGCCGGCCTGGTACTCGCCTTCTTCAAGGCGGAATTCCATTACGGTACGACCAGCGGCTACGTTCGCCTTGGCGAAGTGGCCAGCTTGAGCAGCTGTTACACGCGAAGCGCGACGCTCGCCGACAGTGACTTGCACTGCACGATAGCCATCGGTTTCTTCAGTTTTGAACTGGGTGACGCGATTCGGCTCGATCTCAATGACCGTGACCGGAATGGAGACACCTTCTTCGGTGAAAATACGGGTCATACCGCATTTACGACCGACTACACCAATAGTCATGTTGTAAACCTCATGAGTGTACGGGGCTTTCACCCGCTATGGCCGCCCATTTCAGAGCGTTACACGACTAAGACCGAGTCTTAGCCGAGGCTGATCTGCACTTCCACACCGGCCGCAAGATCAAGCTTCATAAGAGCATCAACGGTTTTATCCGTTGGCTGGACGATGTCCAGAACGCGCTTATGAGTACGGATCTCGTACTGGTCACGCGCGTCTTTGTTGACGTGCGGGGAGACCAGAACGGTGAACCGCTCTTTACGGGTAGGCAGTGGAATTGGACCACGCACTTGAGCACCAGTACGTTTCGCGGTTTCCACGATTTCCTGGGTGGATTGGTCGATCAGGCGATGGTCAAAAGCCTTCAACCTGATACGGATTTGCTGATTTTGCATTGGATTTCAGACTCCGGCTGCTATTCCCACCGGGCGCAATACGCCCGTTAAAAGGAGGCGCAATTCTATAGACGCCCCTGATAGGTGTCAACCTAATAAAAAAGCCCCCGCTAAGCGGGGGCTTTCCTGTTCATCGAGTCGACTCTGAAAGAGTCTTATTCGATGACTTTGGCTACGACGCCAGCGCCGACGGTACGACCGCCTTCACGGATAGCGAAACGCAGGCCGTCTTCCATCGCGATGGTCTTGATCAGAGTGACAGTCATCTGAATGTTGTCACCTGGCATTACCATTTCAACGCCTTCTGGCAGCTCGCAGTTACCAGTCACGTCAGTTGTACGGAAGTAGAACTGTGGACGGTAGCCTTTGAAGAACGGAGTGTGACGACCGCCTTCTTCCTTGCTCAGAACGTAGACTTCTGCGGTGAACTTGGTGTGCGGCTTGACGGTGCCTGGCTTGACCAGAACCTGGCCACGCTCAACGTCGTCACGCTTGGTGCCACGCAGCAGTACGCCGCAGTTCTCGCCAGCACGACCTTCGTCGAGCAGCTTGCGGAACATTTCAACGCCGGTGCAGGTAGTTTTCTGAGTGTCGCGCAGACCGACGATCTCAACTTCTTCCTGGATACGGACGATGCCACGCTCAACACGACCAGTCACAACAGTACCGCGACCGGAGATCGAGAACACGTCTTCGATTGGCATCAGGAACGGCTTGTCGATAGCACGCTCTGGCTCTGGGATGTAGCTGTCCAGAGTTTCCACCAGCTTCTTGACAGCAGTGGTGCCCATTTCGTTGTCGTCTTGGCCGTTCAGAGCCATCAGAGCCGAACCGATGATGATTGGAGTGTCATCACCCGGGAAGTCGTAAGTGCTCAGCAGGTCGCGCACTTCCATCTCAACCAGTTCCAGCAGCTCAGCGTCGTCAACCATGTCAGCCTTGTTCAGGAAGACAACGATGTACGGAACGCCTACCTGACGGGACAGCAGGATGTGCTCACGGGTTTGTGGCATCGGACCATCAGCGGCCGAGCAAACCAGGATCGCGCCGTCCATCTGGGCAGCACCGGTGATCATGTTTTTTACGTAGTCGGCGTGACCTGGGCAGTCAACGTGTGCGTAGTGACGCACGGACGAATCGTATTCAACGTGAGCGGTGTTGATGGTGATACCGCGAGCTTTCTCTTCCGGGGCGCTGTCGATCTTGTCGAAGTCAACCTTGGCCGAACCGAAAACTTCGGAGCAGACACGGGTCAGAGCAGCGGTCAGCGTGGTTTTACCGTGGTCGACGTGACCGATGGTACCAACGTTGACGTGCGGTTTGTTCCGTTCAAATTTTTCTTTAGCCACGACAATTAACTCCTAGCTTAAAGGGGCTGGATCAGCCTTGCTTTTTGGTAACAGTCTCGACGATATGCGACGGAGCTGTATTGTATTTTTTGAATTCCATAGAGTAGCTTGCGCGACCCTGAGACATGGAGCGAACGTCGGTTGCGTAACCGAACATCTCACCCAACGGAACCTCGGCGCGGATAACCTTGCCGGAAACCGTATCTTCCATACCCAGAATCATGCCACGACGACGGTTAAGGTCGCCCATGACATCACCCATGTAGTCTTCAGGCGTAACGACTTCTACCGCCATGATAGGTTCAAGCAACTCACCACCGCCCTTCTGGGCCAGTTGCTTGGTAGCCATGGAAGCAGCCACCTTAAACGCCATCTCGTTGGAGTCGACGTCGTGGTAAGAACCGTCGAACACAGTCGCCTTCAGGCCGATCAGCGGATAGCCGGCAACAACGCCGTTCTTCATCTGCTCTTCGATACCTTTCTGGATCGCCGGGATGTATTCCTTAGGAACCACACCACCAACGACTTCGTTCAGGAATTGCAGACCTTCCTGACCTTCGTCAGCCGGTGCAAAACGGATCCAGCAATGACCGAACTGGCCACGACCGCCGGACTGGCGAACGAACTTGCCTTCGATTTCACAGCTCTTCGTGATGCGCTCACGATAGGAAACCTGAGGCTTACCGATGTTGGCTTCGACGTTGAACTCACGGCGCATCCGGTCAACCAGGATGTCCAGGTGCAGCTCGCCCATGCCGGAGATGATCGTCTGACCAGTCTCTTCATCAGTCTTGACGCGGAAAGAAGGGTCTTCCTGAGCGAGCTTGCCCAGAGCGATACCCATTTTTTCCTGGTCGTCCTTGGTCTTAGGCTCAACGGCAACCGAGATAACCGGCTCCGGGAAGTCCATGCGAACCAGGATGATTGGCTTGTCAGCGTTGCACAAGGTTTCACCGGTGGTGACGTCCTTCATGCCGATCAAGGCCGCGATGTCGCCAGCGCGCACTTCCTTGATTTCTTCACGGGCGTTTGCGTGCATTTGCACCATACGACCCACGCGCTCTTTCTTGCCTTTTACCGAGTTGATCACGCCGTCGCCGGATGCCAACACGCCCGAGTAAACTCGAACGAAGGTCAAGGTACCCACGAATGGGTCAGTAGCGATCTTGAACGCCAAAGCCGCGAACGGCTCGTCGTCACTTGCGTGACGCTCCATTTCCTCTTCCTCGTTATCCGGGTTGGAACCCTTGATAGCAGGAATGTCGGTTGGAGCAGGCAGGAAGTCGATAACGGCGTCGAGAACCAGGGGAACGCCCTTGTTCTTGAAGGAAGAACCGCAAACAGCCAGAACGATCTCACCAGCGATAGTACGCTGACGCAGAGCGGCCTTGATTTCCTCGTTGGAGAGTTCTTCGCCCTCGAGGTACTTGTTCATCAGCTCTTCATTGGCTTCGGCCGCAGCCTCAACCATGTTGCTGCGCCATTGCTCGGCTTCTTCCAACAGCTCGGCAGGAATTTCCTTACGAACAGGGACCATGCCCTTGTCGGAGTCATTCCAGTACACGGCCTGCATGTTGATCAGGTCGATCTGGCCCTGGAAGTTGTCTTCCGAACCGATAGCGAGCTGGATAGGCACCGGAGTGTGACCCAGACGCTGCTTGATCTGACCGATCACGCGCAGGAAGTTGGCACCAGCACGGTCCATCTTGTTTACATAAACAAGACGTGGAACACCGTATTTGTTGGCCTGACGCCATACGGTTTCCGACTGAGGCTCAACGCCCGAAGTACCACAGAACACAACGACCGCGCCGTCGAGTACACGCAGGGAACGCTCAACTTCAATGGTGAAGTCTACGTGGCCCGGGGTATCGATAACGTTGAAGCGATGCTCGTGCGGGTACTGCTTCTCGGAACCTTTCCAGAAGGCGGTGATAGCAGCAGAAGTAATGGTAATACCACGCTCCTGCTCCTGAACCATCCAGTCTGTGGTCGCGGCGCCGTCATGCACCTCGCCCATTTTGTGACTTTTGCCGGTGTAAAAAAGGACGCGCTCGGTGGTGGTGGTCTTACCAGCATCCACGTGAGCAACGATACCGATGTTACGGTAGCGGTTAATCGGTGTAGTACGAGCCATAAAGCCCTCGCAAATTGAGTGACGCTAAAATTAGAAGCGGTAGTGCGAGAAAGCCTTGTTGGCTTCAGCCATACGGTGCACGTCTTCACGCTTCTTAACTGCAGCACCTTTACCTTCAGCAGCGTCCAACAGTTCACCAGCCAAACGCAGGGCCATGGACTTCTCGCCGCGCTTGCGGGCGAAGTCTACCAGCCAGCGCATTGCCAGGGCGTTACGACGGGAAGGACGAACTTCGACCGGAACCTGGTAAGTAGCACCGCCTACACGGCGCGACTTCACTTCGACCAGCGGAGCGATGGCGTCGAGAGCTTTCTCGAAGATTTCCAGGGGATCGCTGTTCTTGCGTTCCTTAACTTTGTCCAGTGCGCCATAAACGATACGTTCGGCAACGGCTTTCTTGCCGCTTTCCATAACGTGGTTCATGAACTTGGCGAGAATCTGGCTTCCGTATTTCGGATCGTCCAGAATCTCACGTTTGGCTGCTACGCGACGTCTTGGCATGATAAGCCCTCAAGCGGTCTTCAGGTTAGCCCGGGACAGCGGATGCGTGCCCGACCTTACTCTTATCGACTCAATAAAAATGAAAAACTGCAAAACGACCGATTACTTCGGACGCTTGGTACCGTACTTCGAGCGACCCTGGTTACGACCTTTAACGCCGGAAGTATCCAAAGAACCGCGGACGGTGTGGTAACGAACACCTGGCAAGTCTTTTACACGACCGCCGCGGATCAGTACCACGCTGTGCTCTTGCAGGTTGTGACCTTCACCACCGATGTACGAGGAAACCTCGAAACCGTTGGTCAGGCGCACACGGCATACTTTACGCAGTGCCGAGTTAGGTTTTTTCGGCGTGGTGGTATACACACGGGTGCATACGCCACGACGTTGCGGGCAGTTCTGCAGCGCAGGCACGTCGGATTTCTCGACGATACGCTTACGCGGCTGACGTACCAGCTGGTTGATAGTTGCCATCTACTAGCTCCACTGTTGTCTTGCGACGCTATTGTCTTACAAGAAAAGCAAAATGGCAGGAACGAATTCCCGCCAAATTTAGGGGATCAAGAGTCTAAAGAGGATCTTGTCCCCAGTCAAGGCAAGGCCCCGACCTCCCCGCCCGCCGAATCTCGACAATTTGTCTCGATCCGCCGAACGGGATGGCCAGGGCCAGGCACTTAATCAACGCCGAACTCAGTTACCGCTCGAGTTCAGTGCTTCGGTCAGTGCAGCTTCCACTTCACTGGCGCTCACGCGCAGCGGCTTGTCTGCATCACGACGACGCTTGCGTTCGCTGTGATAGGCCAAACCGGTACCGGCCGGGATCAGACGACCCACGACCACGTTTTCTTTCAGGCCGCGCAAGTAGTCGCGCTTGCCGGTAACCGCCGCCTCGGTCAGTACGCGAGTGGTTTCCTGGAAGGAAGCCGCCGAGATGAACGATTCGGTGGACAGCGACGCCTTGGTGATACCCAGCAGTACGCGAGTGAACTTGGCAAGGAACTTGTCCTCGTTCGCCAGACGCTCGTTTTCCACCAGCACGTGAGTCAGTTCCATCTGGTCGCCCTTGATGAAGCTGGAGTCGCCAGACTCGGAGATCTCAACTTTACGCAGCATCTGACGCAGGATGGTCTCGATGTGCTTGTCGTTGATCTTCACGCCCTGCAGACGATAAACGTCCTGGATTTCGTTCACGATGTACTTGGCCAGCGCACTGACACCCAGCAGACGCAGGATGTCATGTGGATCGCTCGGACCGTCGGAGATAACTTCGCCGCGGTTTACCTGTTCGCCTTCGAAGACGTTCAGGTGACGCCACTTAGGAATCAGCTCTTCGTACGGATCGCTACCGTCGTTCGGGGTGATAACCAGGCGGCGCTTGCCCTTGGTTTCTTTACCGAACGCGATGGTGCCGCTGACTTCAGCCAGAATCGAGGCTTCTTTCGGACGACGAGCTTCGAACAAGTCGGCAACACGCGGCAGACCACCGGTGATGTCGCGGGTCTTCGAAGTTTCTTGCGGGATACGAGCGATAACATCACCGATCGCGATCCGCGCACCGTCCGCAACACCGACCAGGGCGTTGGCTGGCAGGAAGTACTGAGCGATTACGTCAGTACCTGGCAGCAACAGATCCTTGCCGTTGTCGTCGACCATCTTCACGGCCGGACGGATGTCCTTGCCTGCAGCTGGACGATCTTTTGCGTCGAGCACTTCGATGTTGGTCATACCGGTCAATTCGTCAGTCTGACGCTTGATCGTGATGCCTTCTTCCATGCCCACGTAGGTCACGGTACCTTTCATCTCGGTGACGATTGGGTGAGTGTGCGGATCCCACTTGGCCACGATGGCACCAGCGTCGACCTTGTCGCCTTCCTTCACCGAAATCACGGCACCGTACGGCAGCTTGTAGCGCTCGCGCTCACGACCGAAGTCGTCGGCAATCGCCAACTCACCGGAACGGGAAACGGCGACCAGGTGACCGTCGACACGCTCAACATGCTTCAGGTTGTGCAGGCGGACAGTACCGCCATTCTTCACCTGAACGCTGTCGGCCGCGGAGGTCCGGCTTGCCGCACCACCGATGTGGAACGTACGCATGGTCAGCTGGGTACCCGGCTCACCGATGGACTGGGCAGCAATAACGCCGACCGCTTCACCGATGTTCACCTGGTGACCACGTGCCAGGTCGCGACCGTAGCACTTGGCGCAGATGCCGTAGCGGGTTTCACAGCTGATCGGCGAGCGCACGATCACTTCGTCGATGCTGTTGAGCTCGATGAATTCGACCCACTTCTCGTCAACCAGGGTGCCAGCAGGAACGATGACGTCCTCGGTACCCGGCTTGAATACGTCACGGGCGATGACACGACCCAATACGCGCTCACCCAGCGGCTCAACAACGTCACCGCCTTCGATGTGCGGAGTCATTACCAGGCCATGCTCGGTGCCGCAATCGATCTCGGTCACGACCAGATCCTGGGCAACGTCTACCAGACGACGAGTCAGGTAACCGGAGTTCGCCGTTTTCAACGCGGTATCCGCAAGACCCTTACGAGCACCGTGAGTGGAGATGAAGTACTGGAGTACGCTCAAACCTTCACGGAAGTTCGCAGTAATCGGGGTCTCGATGATGGAGCCGTCCGGCTTGGCCATCAGGCCACGCATACCGGCGAGCTGACGGATCTGCGCAGCAGAACCCCGCGCACCCGAGTCGGCCATCATGTACATCGAGTTGAAGGATTCCTGGTCGACTTCCTTGCCATGGCGGTCGATGACCTTCTCTTTCGAGAGGTTGGCCATCATGGCCTTGGATACTTCGTCGTTCGCCTTGGACCAGAGGTCGATCACCTTGTTGTACTTCTCGCCCTGGGTTACCAGGCCGGAGGCGTACTGGCTTTCGATCTCTTTCACTTCTTCGGTGGCTGCACCGATGATGCGGGCTTTTTCATCAGGGATAACGAAGTCGTTAACACCGATGGAAACGCCGGAGATGGTCGAATAGGCAAAACCGGTGTACATCAACTGGTCAGCGAAGATCACGGTCTCTTTCAGACCAACCACGCGGTAGCACTGGTTGATCAGCTTGGAGATCGCCTTTTTCTTCATCGGCAGGTTGACGACATCGAAGGACAAGCCTTTCGGCACGACCTGGAACAGCAGCGCACGGCCGACGGTGGTGTCGACGATACGAGTGTTGGTCACGCTGTTGCCATCACGATCGTTTACGGTTTCGTTGATCCGCACCTTGACCTTGGCGTGCAGTGCGGCTTCGCCGGCACGGAACACACGGTCAACTTCCTGCAGGTCCGCGAACACACGACCTTCGCCCTTGGCGTTGATCGCTTCACGAGTCATGTAGTACAGACCCAATACAACGTCCTGGGACGGAACGATGATTGGCTCACCGTTGGCTGGCGACAGGATGTTGTTGGTCGACATCATCAACGCACGCGCTTCGAGCTGGGCTTCCAGCGTCAGCGGTACGTGCACGGCCATTTGGTCGCCGTCGAAGTCGGCGTTGTACGCAGCACAGACCAGCGGGTGCAGCTGGATAGCCTTACCTTCGATCAGTACCGGTTCAAACGCCTGGATACCCAGACGGTGAAGGGTCGGTGCACGGTTGAGCAGCACTGGGTGTTCGCGAATCACTTCGGCAAGAACGTCCCAGACCTCTGGCAGCTCGCGCTCGACCATCTTCTTGGCGGCCTTGATGGTGGTCGCAAGACCACGCATTTCCAGCTTGCCGAAGATGAACGGTTTGAACAGTTCCAGGGCCATTTTCTTTGGCAGGCCGCACTGGTGCAGACGCAGGGTCGGGCCTACGGTAATTACCGAACGACCGGAGTAGTCAACACGCTTACCGAGCAAGTTCTGACGGAAACGACCCTGCTTACCCTTGATCATGTCAGCCAGGGATTTCAGAGGACGCTTGTTCGAACCGGTGATAGCGCGGCCACGACGACCGTTGTCGAGCAATGCGTCCACCGCTTCCTGCAACATACGCTTTTCGTTGCGCACGATGATGTCCGGAGCGGACAGATCGAGCAGGCGCTTCAAGCGGTTGTTACGGTTGATCACCCGACGATACAGATCGTTGAGGTCGGAAGTCGCGAAACGACCGCCATCGAGCGGAACCAGCGGACGCAGGTCTGGCGGCAGTACCGGCAGAACGGTCAGCACCATCCACTCTGGCAGGTTGCCGGAACCCTGGAAGGCTTCCATCAACTTCAGACGCTTGGACAGCTTCTTGATCTTGGTTTCGGAGTTGGTTTGCGGAATCTCTTCACGCAGACGACCAATCTCGTGCTCCAGGTCGATAGCGTGCAGCAGTTCGCGGACAGCTTCGGCACCCATGCGGGCATCGAAATCGTCGCCGAACTCTTCCAGCGCTTCGAAGTACTGTTCGTCGTTGAGCAGCTGACCTTTTTCAAGAGTGGTCATGCCTGGATCGATAACGACATAGCTCTCGAAGTAGAGAACGCGTTCGATATCACGCAGGGTCATGTCCATCAGCAGGCCGATACGGGACGGCAGCGATTTCAGGAACCAGATGTGGGCAACCGGCGAGGCCAGTTCGATGTGCGCCATGCGCTCACGACGAACTTTTGCCAGCGCGACTTCAACGCCGCACTTCTCGCAGATCACGCCGCGATGCTTCAAGCGCTTGTACTTACCGCACAGGCACTCGTAATCCTTTACCGGGCCAAAGATCTTGGCGCAGAACAGACCATCACGCTCGGGTTTGAACGTACGGTAGTTGATGGTTTCCGGTTTTTTTACTTCACCGAACGACCACGAACGGATCATCTCAGGCGAGGCCAATCCAATACGGATGGCGTCGAACTCTTCGACTTGACCCTGGTTTTTCAGCAAATTCAGTAGGTCTTTCAAGGCCTTTCCTCCTGGCGGAGCAGAGAGCGGGCAAAACAGCCCCGCTCTCGATTCGCGTCACGTGTTATTCGGTTTCCAGATCGATATCGATGCCGAGGGAACGAATTTCCTTGATCAACACGTTGAAGGACTCGGGCATGCCCGGCTCCATACGGTGATCGCCGTCCACGATGTTTTTGTACATCTTGGTCCGGCCGTTCACATCGTCCGACTTCACTGTGAGCATTTCTTGCAGAGTGTATGCAGCACCGTATGCTTCCAGTGCCCAGACCTCCATCTCCCCGAAACGCTGACCACCGAACTGCGCCTTACCACCCAGCGGCTGCTGGGTAACCAGGCTGTAAGAACCGGTAGAACGGGCGTGCATCTTGTCGTCTACCAAGTGGTTCAGCTTCAGCATGTACATGTAGCCAACGGTAACCGGACGCTCGAACTTGTTGCCGGTACGACCATCGAACAGCTGCATCTGGCCGCTTTCTGGCAGGTCCGCCAGTTTCAGCATGGCCTTGATTTCGCTTTCCTTGGCACCGTCGAACACCGGGGTAGCCATTGGAACGCCGCCGCGCAGGTTCTTCGCCAAGTCCAGGATTTCCTGGTCGGAGAAGGTATCCAGCTCTTCGTTGCGCCCGCCGATCTCGTTGTAGATCTCGTGCAGGAACTTACGCAGATCAGCGACCTTGCGCTGCTCTTCGATCATGCGGTTGATCTTCTCGCCCAACCCTTTGGCCGCGAGGCCCAGGTGAGTTTCGAGAATCTGACCAACGTTCATACGCGAAGGTACGCCCAACGGGTTGAGAACCACATCGACCGGGGTGCCATTGGCATCGTGCGGCATGTCTTCAACCGGCATGATCACGGAGACCACACCCTTGTTACCGTGACGACCGGCCATCTTGTCGCCCGGCTGGATGCGACGACGGATTGCCAGGTAAACCTTGACGATTTTCAGCACGCCTGGAGCCAGGTCATCGCCCTGCTGCAGTTTGCGCTTCTTGTCTTCGAACTTGTCGTCCAGCAGACGGCGGCGATCAACGATATAGGCCTGGGCCTTCTCGAGCTGCTCGTTCAGAGCATCTTCAGCCATGCGCAGCTTGAACCACTGGCCATGCTCAAGACCGTCGAGGACTTCGTCGGTGATCTCCTGACCTTTCTTCAGGCCGGCGCCGCCTTCGGCTTTGTGGCCGACCAGGGCGGAGCGCAGACGTTCGAAAGTCGCGCCTTCGACGATACGGAACTCTTCGTTCAGGTCCTTGCGGATCTCGTCGAGCTGAGTCTTCTCGATCGACAGTGCGCGAGCGTCACGCTCAACGCCGTCGCGGGTAAAGACCTGTACGTCGATGACGGTACCCTTGGTGCCGGTAGGCACGCGCAGGGAGGTGTCTTTCACGTCGCTGGCTTTTTCACCGAAGATCGCACGCAGCAGCTTCTCTTCCGGAGTCAGTTGGGTCTCGCCTTTCGGAGTGACCTTGCCGACCAGGATGTCGCCCGCGCCTACTTCAGCACCTACATAAACGATACCGGCTTCGTCCAGCTTGTTCAGTGCAGCTTCACCCACGTTCGGGATGTCCGCAGTGATTTCCTCTGGGCCAAGCTTGGTGTCACGAGCCACACAGGTCAGTTCCTGGATGTGGATCGTGGTGAAGCGGTCTTCCTGGACCACACGCTCGGACAGGCAGATGGAGTCTTCGAAGTTGAAGCCGTTCCATGCCATGAACGCGATGCGCATGTTCTGACCCAGCGCCAGTTCACCCATGTCGGTGGACGGGCCGTCGGCCATGATGTCGCTGCGCTGAACCCGATCACCTTTGCTTACCAGCGGACGCTGGTTGATGCAGGTGTTCTGGTTGGAGCGGGTGTACTTGGTCAGGTTGTAGATGTCGACACCGGCTTCGCCCGGCTCTACTTCGTCATCGGCAACACGAACCACGATACGGCTGGCGTCGACGGAATCGATCACACCGCCGCGACGAGCCACGACGCAAACGCCGGAGTCGCGCGCAACGTTGCGCTCCATGCCAGTACCTACCAGCGGCTTATCGGCACGCAGGGTCGGTACAGCCTGACGCTGCATGTTCGAACCCATCAACGCACGGTTGGCGTCGTCGTGCTCGAGGAACGGGATCAGCGACGCTGCAACCGACACTACCTGCTTCGGCGATACGTCCATCAAGGTGACGTCTTCCGGCGCCTTGACGGTGAACTCGTTCAAGTGACGAACAGCTACCAGCTCGTCGGTCAGGACTTTCTTGTCGTTCATCGTGGCCGAAGCCTGGGCGATCACGTGATCAGCCTCTTCGATGGCAGACAGGAACACGATCTCGTCGGTGACCAGGGCGTCTTTCACCACACGGTACGGGCTTTCGAGGAAGCCATACTGGTTGGTGCGCGCATAGGCGGCCAAAGAGTTGATCAGACCGATGTTCGGACCTTCCGGCGTTTCGATCGGGCATACACGACCGTAGTGAGTCGGGTGTACGTCACGAACTTCGAAGCCTGCACGCTCACGGGTCAGACCGCCTGGGCCGAGTGCGGAAACACGACGCTTGTGGGTGATCTCGGACAGCGGGTTGTTCTGGTCCATGAACTGGGACAGCTGGCTCGAGCCGAAGAATTCCTTCACCGCCGCGGCCACTGGCTTGGCGTTGATCAGGTCTTGCGGCATCAGGCCTTCGCTTTCAGCCATCGACAGGCGTTCCTTGACCGCGCGCTCTACGCGCACCAGGCCAACACGGAACTGGTTTTCGGCCATTTCGCCTACGCAGCGAACGCGACGGTTACCCAGGTGGTCGATGTCATCGACGATGCCTTTGCCGTTACGGATGTCGACCAAGGTCTTGAGCACCGCAACGATGTCATCCTTGTTCAGCACGCCCGAACCTTCGATCTCGGTACGACCGATACGACGGTTGAACTTCATCCGGCCGACCGCGGAGAGGTCATAGCGCTCAGGGCTGAAGAACAGGTTGTTGAACAGGGTCTCGGCAGCATCCTTGGTTGGCGGCTCGCCAGGACGCATCATGCGATAGATCTCGACCAAGGCTTCCAGCTGGTTGCCAGTGGAGTCGATCTTCAGCGTGTCGGAGATGAACGGACCGCAGTCGATGTCGTTGGTGTACAGGGTCTCGATACGAACGACCTGAGCCTTGACGATTTTCGCCAGGATCTCGACGGTGAGCTCGGTATTGCACTCAGCGATGATCTCGCCGGTGGCTGGATGCACGATGACCTTGGCGGTGGTGCGACCCAGGACGTAGTCCATCGGCACCTGCAGCTCTTTGATACCGGCTTTTTCCAGCTGGTTGATGTGGCGAGCAGTAATACGACGGCCTTGCTCGACAATAACCTTGCCCTTGTCGTCCTGGATATCCAGGACCGCGATTTCACCGCGCAGGCGCTGAGGCACCAACTCCAGGCTCAGGTTCTCACCTTGCACATGGAAGACGTTGGTGGTGTAGAACGCGTCCAGCACTTCTTCGGTGGTATAGCCGAGCGCGCGCAGCAGTACCGATGCAGGCAGCTTGCGACGACGGTCAATACGCACGAATACGCAGTCTTTCGGGTCGAACTCGAAGTCCAGCCACGAACCGCGGTAAGGAATGATGCGCGCGGAGTAGAGCAGTTTGCCGGAACTGTGCGTCTTACCACGGTCGTGGTCAAAGAACACGCCCGGGGAACGGTGCAGCTGGGAAACGATTACACGCTCGGTACCGTTGATTACGAAGGTACCGTTCTCAGTCATCAGGGGGATTTCACCCATGTAGACTTCTTGCTCTTTGATGTCCTTGATCGCTTTATTCGACGATTCTTTGTCGAAAATGATCAGGCGCACTTTTACCCGCAAAGGTACGGCGTAAGTAACACCGCGCAATACGCATTCTTTGACATCAAATGCCGGTTCGCCCAGGCGATAACCGACGTACTCCAGCGCAGCATTGCCGGAGTAGCTGATGATCGGGAAAACGGATTTGAAGGCCGCATGCAGGCCCACGTCGCGGAACTGATCTTTAGTCGCTCCCGCTTGCAAGAATTCACGATACGAATCCAGCTGGATGGCCAGGAGGTACGGCACATCCATGACGTCCGGCAACTTGCTAAAGTCCTTGCGGATACGTTTTTTCTCAGTATATGAGTAAGCCATCAGCGTTCCCCAGCTTGGTCACCTGCTTGTTTGGCCCCTCCCGACGGGAGCAGCCAGAAAATCGTGCAAACCCCATGGTTTGCGCCACCACATCGGGTGGTTACAGCTCGCGATCAGCACCGACCCAGTCGGCTGCCAATAACGGAAAAAGGCCGGTGGCAAGAGCCACCAGCCATCAGCCTGTCGCTTAACGCTCGGGCTGGAGACGCAAAGTCGATGCTTACTTCAGCTCGACTTTAGCGCCTGCTTCTTCCAGTGCTGCTTTGGCTTTGTCAGCTGCGTCTTTGGCAACAGCTTCCAGAACCATGGCAGGAGCGCCGTCAACTACAGCCTTGGCTTCTTTCAGGCCCAGACCGGTCAGTTCACGTACTGCCTTGATCACGTTTACTTTCTTCTCGCCAGCTTCGGTCAGCATGACGTTGAATTCGGTTTGCTCTTCAGCAACAGCAGCGGCAACAGCTGGACCAGCGGAAGCAGCAGCAGCGGTAACACCGAATTTTTCTTCGAAAGCTTTGATCAGCTCAACAACTTCCATTACGGACATGTTGCCAACGGCTTCGAGGATATCGTTTTGAGAGATAGACATGACTCTAAATTCCTGGATTGGGGGACGGCCTACGCGACCATCGAAATAAACAAAAAACGCGAAAAGGAGTGTCGAGCCTTAGGCTGCGGCAGCTTCTTTCTGGTCGCGCAGTGCCGCCAGAGTACGAGCCAACTTGCTGGTAGCGCCTTGAATCACGCTCATCAGCTGGGAGATTGCTTCGTCACGGGTCGGCAGAGTTGCCAGTACGTCGATCTGGTTAGCTGCGAGGAACTTGCCCTCGAACGCAGCTGCCTTAATCTCGAACTTGTCCTGACCTTTGGCGAATTCCTTGAACAAACGGGCAGCAGCGCCAGGATGTTGGGTGGAGAACGCGATCAAGGTCGGGCCGGTGAACACGTCGTTGAGGACACTGTATTCAGTGTCAGCAACAGCGCGCTTGAGCAGGGTGTTACGTACTACACGTACGTAAACGCCAGCTTCACGAGCCTCTTTACGGAGTCCGGTCATAGCGCCTACTGTTACGCCACGGGCATCAGCCACGACAGCGGACAGAGCAGCTTTGGCAGCCTCGTTGACTTCAGCGACGATGGCCTTCTTGTCTTCGAGTTTAATTGCCACGGGTTTAACTCCTGCTTGTTACCGTTTCATCCGATCGAAACCGAATGTCGTTTTGGTGTCTGATTCGGTAAGGAACCGGGAGCACCATCTGCGTAGGCTTGTGGTTTAAGACTTTCGTCGCCTACGGTCTTGGACAGCCCCCGCCAGGCAGGGACCCCAATATTTGATTGGCGCAATCGCTTGCGCCAACCTTTGTCTTACGCGTCGAGCGAGCTCTGATCGATGATCAGACCTGGGCCCATAGTGGTGCTCAGGGTAACGCGCTTGACGTAGATACCTTTCGAAGAAGCTGGCTTGATGCGCTTCAGATCAGCGATCAGAGCTTCAACGTTTTCCTTCAGCTTGACGGCGTCGAAGCCGATTTTGCCAACGGAAGTGTGAATGATGCCGTTCTTGTCGGTGCGATAACGAACCTGACCGGCCTTGGCGTTTTTAACCGCGGTGGCTACGTCTGGGGTTACGGTGCCGACTTTAGGGTTAGGCATCAGACCACGTGGACCGAGGATCTGACCCAACTGGCCTACAACGCGCATGGCATCCGGGGATGCGATCACGACGTCATAGTTCAGGTCGCCGCCTTTCATTTCAGCAGCCAGATCGTCCATGCCTACGCGATCAGCACCAGCGGCCAGAGCAGCTTCAGCTGCTGGGCCCTGGGTGAACACGGCAACACGAACAGTCTTGCCAGTGCCGTGTGGCAGCACGGTAGCGCTACGTACGACCTGGTCGGATTTACGTGGGTCAACGCCCAGGTTAACAGCAACGTCGAACGACTCGCTGAACTTGACAGTCGACAGCTCGGCCAGCAGAGCGGCGGCGTCTACAAAGTTGTAGGCCTTGCCTGCTTCGATTTTGCCGGCGATAGCCTTTTGACGCTTGGTCAGCTTAGCCATTACACACCCTCCACGTTAAGGCCCATGCTACGAGCAGAACCGGCGATAGTACGCACGGCTGCATCCATATCAGCTGCAGTCAGATCCGCGTTTTTGGTTTTCGCGATTTCTTCCAGCTGAGCACGGGTAACGGTGCCAACCTTAACGGTGTTTGGACGAGCGGAACCGCTGGTCAAACCTGCAGCCTTCTTCAGCAGAACCGAAGCAGGGGTGCTTTTTGTTTCGAAAGTGAAGCTGCGGTCGCTGTAGACAGTGATGATCACTGGAGTCGGCAGACCTGGCTCAAGACCCTGAGTACGGGCGTTGAAAGCCTTGCAGAATTCCATGATGTTCACGCCGTGCTGACCCAGTGCAGGACCAACAGGTGGGCTTGGGTTAGCCTGAGCGGCCTTCACTTGCAGCTTGATGTAAGCGGTAATCTTCTTGGCCATGAGGCACTCCAATTACGGGTTCGAACGCCTCGAAAGGCTCCCCGGTTGCTTGCGCGTTTATCCCAGTGACGACAAAACCCCACAGCCTTGGGCTGCGGGGTTGGGATGCCTGTCCAATCAGACCTTTTCGACCTGACTGAACTCCAACTCTACCGGAGTAGAGCGACCGAAAATGAGCACCGCGACCTGGATCCGGCTCTTTTCGTAGTTAACCTCTTCAACCGTGCCATTGAAGTCAGCGAATGGACCGTCGGTGACGCGTACAACCTCACCTGGCTCAAACAATGTCTTCGGCTTCGGCTTGTCGCTACCATCAGCGACACGACGCAGAATCGCTTCCGCCTCTTTATCTGTGATCGGCGCCGGCTTGTCGGCGGTACCGCCAATAAAGCCCATCACCCGAGGGGTATCCTTGACCAAGTGCCAAGTCCCTTCGTTCATATCCATCTGTACCAGCACATAGCCTGGAAAGAACTTACGTTCACTTTTGCGCTTCTGGCCATTACGCATTTCAACCACTTCTTCAGTGGGAACCAGAATCTCGCCAAAGCCATCTTCCATGCCTGCCAGCTTCACACGCTCTATCAACGAGCGCATAACATGCTTCTCGTAACCCGAGTAAGCATGCACAACGTACCAACGCTTAGCCACGGGACACCCTTAGCCAACAATCAAGGAAACAAGCCAACCGAGCAGGGAATCGAGCCCCCACAGCAGCAACGCCATCACCAAAACAACAGCCACAACGATCAACGTGGTCTGCGTGGTTTCCTGGCGAGTCGGCCATACGACTTTACGAATCTCGGTGCGAGCTTCCTTAGCGAGTACAAAGAAAGACTTGCCCTTGGCTGTCTGCAGGCCTACAAAGGCAGCTACAGCAGCAATGGCAAGCAATGCAAGTACACGGTACAGGATCGGCGAAGCAGAAAAATACTGATTGCCAACAACGCCAACAACCACCAAAGCGACTACCACTAGCCACTTGAGCAGATCGAAGCGAGAGCCTTGAGCTTCAGCTTTAGGAGTCATCTATGAAGATCCTGTGAAAAGAAAGCCAGACACACCGAGTGAATCTGGCAGGTCAGGAGGGAATCGAACCCCCAACCTACGGTTTTGGAGACCGTCGCTCTGCCAATTGAGCTACTGACCTAAAACAAAATCAGGCCGACCATTATGCCGGCCCGAAAAAGACATTACAACTATTTACTCGATGACTTTGGCTACGACGCCGGCGCCGACGGTACGACCGCCTTCACGGATAGCGAAACGCAGGCCGTCTTCCATCGCGATGGTCTTGATCAGAGTGACAGTCATCTGAATGTTGTCACCTGGCATTACCATTTCAACGCCTTCTGGCAGCTCGCAGTTACCAGTCACGTCAGTTGTACGGAAGTAGAACTGTGGACGGTAGCCTTTGAAGAACGGAGTGTGACGACCGCCTTCTTCCTTGCTCAGAACGTAGACTTCTGCGGTGAACTTGGTGTGCGGCTTGACGGTGCCCGGCTTGACCAGAACCTGGCCACGCTCAACGTCGTCACGCTTGGTGCCACGCAGCAGTACGCCGCAGTTCTCGCCAGCACGACCTTCGTCGAGCAGCTTGCGGAACATTTCAACGCCGGTGCAGGTAGTTTTCTGAGTGTCGCGCAGACCGACGATCTCAACTTCTTCCTGGATACGGACGATGCCACGCTCAACACGACCAGTCACAACAGTACCGCGACCGGAGATCGAGAATACGTCTTCGATTGGCATCAGGAACGGCTTGTCGATAGCACGCTCTGGCTCTGGGATGTAGCTGTCCAGAGTTTCCACCAGCTTCTTGACAGCAGTGGTGCCCATTTCGTTGTCGTCTTGGCCGTTCAGAGCCATCAGAGCCGAACCGATGATGATTGGAGTGTCATCACCTGGGAAGTCGTAAGTGCTCAGCAGGTCGCGCACTTCCATCTCAACCAGTTCCAGCAGCTCAGCGTCGTCAACCATGTCAGCCTTGTTCAGGAAGACAACGATGTACGGAACGCCTACCTGACGGGACAGCAGGATGTGCTCACGGGTTTGTGGCATCGGACCATCAGCGGCCGAGCAAACCAGGATCGCGCCGTCCATCTGGGCAGCACCGGTGATCATGTTTTTTACGTAGTCGGCGTGACCTGGGCAGTCAACGTGTGCGTAGTGACGCACGGACGAATCGTATTCAACGTGAGCGGTGTTGATGGTGATACCGCGAGCTTTCTCTTCCGGGGCGCTGTCGATCTTGTCGAAGTCAACCTTGGCCGAACCGAAAACTTCGGAGCAGACACGGGTCAGAGCAGCGGTCAGCGTGGTTTTACCGTGGTCGACGTGACCGATGGTACCAACGTTGACGTGCGGCTTATTACGTTCGAACTTTTCCTTAGCCATCGAAATCACCCCTAGGAGAAGAATTTAGCAAGTCACACGAGCCATTAAAACAAAGGCAGATATTTTCATATCTGCCTTGTAATATGGAGCTCTTGAGCGGATTTGAACCGCTGACCTCACCCTTACCAAGGGTGTGCTCTACCAACTGAGCTACAAGAGCAAAACATTTTGCACAACCTGCAAACTTGGAGCGGGTAGCGGGAATCGAACCCGCATCATCAGCTTGGAAGGCTGAGGTTCTACCACTAAACTATACCCGCGGAGCTTGCAGCTCACGCTAAAACTGGTGGAGGGGGAAGGATTCGAACCTTCGAAGTCGTAGACGTCAGATTTACAGTCTGATCCCTTTGGCCGCTCGGGAACCCCTCCTAAGCGAGCCGGCATTCTATATCATGCCAGCCTTCTGTCAAGCATTTTCTCATTAAAAACCTGAGGTTAGCTGCGTTGACATCGCTCCCCACTGATAACCGTTAAAGGTCTTCACTGCGAAGCGGGCGCCATTCTATGCAAACTACCCAGCAGGCGCAACCCCTTCGCATGGCATTATTTTATGTTTTAACTCATTGAATTCTTTAGAAAGGTTTTGAACCAACCCTTCATTAACCTTTCCTGCGCTTTCAGGAACAACCTGGACCCAAAATCCTCCGCCCTCAGGTGCACCTTCGGAGCTCAGCACGGATGTACGCCCCATCACGCCCAACGAAACCAATCGCTGCTCCAGCTGCCTGGCCAGCTCAGCACGAGCAAAACCGCCTAGATAATTACAATTCTTGCGCACCTCTCCGGACTTGCCGAAATCACGCCTGACAAGCGAATCCGCCGTTTCACTCAGAAGATGAATATCCTGCTGCGAGCCGCGATACAAGCTCAGTGGCGTTACATCCTTGGCCCGCAGCGGGGCCTCCTGCTGATGCCAGACATAGTAGAAGCCATTCAGAACCAGTAACAACAGAAACAGCCACCGCATAGAAACCTCAAGACAAAGGACAAGCCATCGCCAAGCCAACAAAAACCAGGTCAGGCGCAACCTTGGCTTGCGGTACGACCCCAACAACCAGACTGGCGTCCCCTCCCGTTAAAAACACCTCGAAATCCTGCCCCCAAT
The DNA here is from genome assembly GCF_054130985.1 of Pseudomonas sp. R4-84. NCBI lineage: Bacteria > Pseudomonadati > Pseudomonadota > Gammaproteobacteria > Pseudomonadales > Pseudomonadaceae > Pseudomonas > Pseudomonas sp. R4-84. Next base: position 598,394 of record NZ_CP096390.1, on the reverse strand, counting down.
ATTGCCGCGCCAATTCAAGCTGGGTCAGGACGAAACCTCTGAGCATCAGCATACAACCGCGCTCAACCGCCTCGACCGTCGCCCTTCCCGGAGCAAGAGTCTCGTGCGCTCGCTCGGCAGCAGTGTCATCGTAGCGAATTCGCCGAGTATGGGTACGCAACTGGTTGCGCATCAAAGGCATGCCCGGACAAATGAACCCCCCTAGATGCTCACCGTCCGCCGCCACGAAGTCGGCTGTAACGGCCGTGCCAAAATCGAGCACCAGGCAAGCACCGGAAGCGAGATGGAAACCGCCAAGCAAGGCAAGCCAACGATCAAGACCTAACCGATCGTACTCTTCGTAACCATTTGTCACGCCCGCCATTTCTCGAGCCGGTACGGCACGTACCACGGACACCCCGAAGGTCTGTGTCAAGGAAGCGACCAACGAGTCAGTTTCCTCGGGCGTCCTGACGCTGACCAGACGGCATTTCTTTAGCTGAAACCTCTGGGCATCGCCCAGGCTGGCGAGCAGATCATCATCGGAACCGACCACACCACCTTCAACAGGCGTAACACCGTCGGAGCAAAGAACCCGCCATTTGATAAAACTGTTGCCGCAATCGAGCTCAAGAATCATCACGCAACCTCAAACTGAGCTCACCGCCGCTAAAGCTCTTTTCCACACCATCCACCTTCAAACGCAGCGCTCCCTGGTGGTCAATGCCCATCACTACGCCGTCAATCTGGTTCACACCCGCAATTAGCGAAACGGCACGGCCCTGCCATAAATGATAGTTTTCCCACTCCAGCTGGATCGCCGCAAACCCCGACGCATGATGCAACTCGAGGTACTGTTGAAGCTTCGCGCTCATATGGACCACAAGATCGTTACGATCAAATACACGGCCTGCCTCTAGGCTCATGGACGTCCACTGCTGATCAACCTCGTCAGTTGATTGCATATTCACGTTGACCCCGACACCCAGGACGACATGACAGACGTCCGCCGGATCACCCACTAATTCGAGCAAGATACCGGCAATTTTTTTGTTGCCCACCAACACATCGTTGGGCCATTTCAACCCAGCCTCAGCGATTCCAAAATCACGAAGCGCATGCATGACAGCGAGCCCAACAACGAGACTCAGCCCTTCGATTTGCCGCATACCGCCATCAATGCGCAAGACCAGACTGTAATAAAGATTGGCAGCGAACGGACTGACCCATTTACGGCCACGACGACCGCGGCCAGCGAGCTGCCGCTCAGCCAAGACCAAGAATGGCGCATCCACTCCGCGCTCTATGGAACGCAACGCTTCGGCATTGGTAGAGTCGATGGAGTCATGGATATAGACAGGCCACTCAAGGCCTTCTTTCGCGCAGATTTTCGCAGCATCCAAAAGTGACAGCGGCCTAGCCAACTGATACCCCTTGCCTCTAACTTTATGAACAGACAATCCCAACTCGGCCTCCAGATGCTGCAATTGCTTCCAGACAGCACTGCGACTGATGCCCAGCCCGGCACCTAGTGCCTGGCCTGAATGGAAACGACCATCCTTCAGAAGTTTTAACAACGTGAGCATACGAACCGCGCCTGATTACCGAGGCCAGCATGATAGCCATGCACAGGACTGTTGCATAGAAACTCGAAACGGCTTTACCAGGCGCAAAAACAAAACCCCTACCTGCGTCAGCAGATAGGGGTTTCGGAATTTAATCTTGACGATGACCTACTCTCACATGGGGAAACCCCACACTACCATCGGCGATGCATCGTTTCACTTCTGAGTTCGGGATGGGATCAGGTGGTTCCAATGCTCTATGGTCGTCAAGAAATTCGGTAGCCAGCGCGTGCCTTGCGGTCACGTTCCAGCGAATGGGTATGTGATAGCGTGTTGCTTTGTGAGTATCTCGAACTTTCGGTTCGTTTCGTCTTCACAACACCGCAATCTGGCCTCTTTCGAGTCTACAAATTGCTTGGGTGTTATATGGTCAAGCCTCACGGGCAATTAGTACAGGTTAGCTCAACGCCTCACAGCGCTTACACACCCTGCCTATCAACGTCGTAGTCTTCGACGGCCCTTCAGGGAGCTCAAGGCTCCAGTGAGATCTCATCTTGAGGCAAGTTTCCCGCTTAGATGCTTTCAGCGGTTATCTTTTCCGAACATAGCTACCCGGCAATGCCACTGGCGTGACAACCGGAACACCAGAGGTTCGTCCACTCCGGTCCTCTCGTACTAGGAGCAGCCCCTCTCAAATCTCAAACGTCCACGGCAGATAGGGACCGAACTGTCTCACGACGTTCTAAACCCAGCTCGCGTACCACTTTAAATGGCGAACAGCCATACCCTTGGGACCGGCTTCAGCCCCAGGATGTGATGAGCCGACATCGAGGTGCCAAACACCGCCGTCGATATGAACTCTTGGGCGGTATCAGCCTGTTATCCCCGGAGTACCTTTTATCCGTTGAGCGATGGCCCTTCCATACAGAACCACCGGATCACTAAGACCTACTTTCGTACCTGCTCGACGTGTCTGTCTCGCAGTCAAGCGCGCTTTTGCCTTTATACTCTACGACCGATTTCCGACCGGTCTGAGCGCACCTTCGTACTCCTCCGTTACTCTTTAGGAGGAGACCGCCCCAGTCAAACTACCCACCATACACTGTCCTCGATCCGGATAACGGACCTGAGTTAGAACCTCAAAGTTGCCAGGGTGGTATTTCAAGGATGGCTCCACGCAGACTGGCGTCCACGCTTCAAAGCCTCCCACCTATCCTACACAAGCAAATTCAAAGTCCAGTGCAAAGCTATAGTAAAGGTTCACGGGGTCTTTCCGTCTAGCCGCGGATACACTGCATCTTCACAGCGATTTCAATTTCACTGAGTCTCGGGTGGAGACAGCGCCGCCATCGTTACGCCATTCGTGCAGGTCGGAACTTACCCGACAAGGAATTTCGCTACCTTAGGACCGTTATAGTTACGGCCGCCGTTTACCGGGGCTTCGATCAAGAGCTTCGCGTTAGCTAACCCCATCAATTAACCTTCCGGCACCGGGCAGGCGTCACACCCTATACGTCCACTTTCGTGTTTGCAGAGTGCTGTGTTTTTAATAAACAGTCGCAGCGGCCTGGTATCTTCGACCGGCGTGGGCTTACGCAGCAAGTGCTTCACCCTCACCGGCGCACCTTCTCCCGAAGTTACGGTGCCATTTTGCCTAGTTCCTTCACCCGAGTTCTCTCAAGCGCCTTGGTATTCTCTACCCAACCACCTGTGTCGGTTTGGGGTACGGTTCCTGGTTACCTGAAGCTTAGAAGCTTTTCTTGGAAGCATGGCATCAACCACTTCGTCACCCAAAGGGTAACTCGTCATCAGCTCTCGGCCTTGAGATCCCGGATTTACCTAAGATCTCAGCCTACCACCTTAAACTTGGACAACCAACGCCAAGCTGGCCTAGCCTTCTCCGTCCCTCCATCGCAATAACCAGAAGTACAGGAATATTAACCTGTTTTCCATCGACTACGCTTTTCAGCCTCGCCTTAGGGACCGACTAACCCTGCGTCGATTAACGTTGCGCAGGAAACCTTGGTCTTTCGGCGTGGGTGTTTTTCACACCCATTGTCGTTACTCATGTCAGCATTCGCACTTCTGATACCTCCAGCAAGCTTCTCAACTCACCTTCACAGGCTTACAGAACGCTCCTCTACCGCATCACTTACGTGATACCCGTAGCTTCGGTGTATGGTTTGAGCCCCGTTACATCTTCCGCGCAGGCCGACTCGACTAGTGAGCTATTACGCTTTCTTTAAAGGGTGGCTGCTTCTAAGCCAACCTCCTAGCTGTCTAAGCCTTCCCACATCGTTTCCCACTTAACCATAACTTTGGGACCTTAGCTGACGGTCTGGGTTGTTTCCCTTTTCACGACGGACGTTAGCACCCGCCGTGTGTCTCCCATGCTCGGCACTTGTAGGTATTCGGAGTTTGCATCGGTTTGGTAAGTCGGGATGACCCCCTAGCCGAAACAGTGCTCTACCCCCTACAGTGATACATGAGGCGCTACCTAAATAGCTTTCGAGGAGAACCAGCTATCTCCGAGCTTGATTAGCCTTTCACTCCGATCCACAGGTCATCCGCTAACTTTTCAACGGTAGTCGGTTCGGTCCTCCAGTCAGTGTTACCTAACCTTCAACCTGCCCATGGATAGATCGCCCGGTTTCGGGTCTATTCCCAGCGACTAGACGCCCTATTAAGACTCGCTTTCGCTACGCCTCCCCTATTCGGTTAAGCTCGCCACTGAAAATAAGTCGCTGACCCATTATACAAAAGGTACGCAGTCACCCAACAAAGTGGGCTCCCACTGCTTGTACGCATACGGTTTCAGGATCTATTTCACTCCCCTCTCCGGGGTTCTTTTCGCCTTTCCCTCACGGTACTAGTTCACTATCGGTCAGTCAGTAGTATTTAGCCTTGGAGGATGGTCCCCCCATATTCAGACAAAGTTTCTCGTGCTCCGTCCTACTCGATTTCACTTCTAAGATCCTTTCGCGTACAGGGCTATCACCCACTATGGCCGCACTTTCCAGAGCGTTCCGCTAAAATCAAAGAAGCTTAAGGGCTAGTCCCCGTTCGCTCGCCACTACTAAGGGAATCTCGGTTGATTTCTTTTCCTCAGGGTACTTAGATGTTTCAGTTCCCCTGGTTCGCTTCTTGCACCTATGTATTCAGTACAAGATAACCATCTTATGATGGTTGGGTTCCCCCATTCAGACATCTCCGGATCACAGTCTGTTTGCCGACTCCCCGAAGCTTTTCGCAGGCTACCACGTCTTTCATCGCCTCTGACTGCCAAGGCATCCGCCGTATGCGCTTCTTCACTTGACCATATAACCCCAAGCAATCTGGTTATACTGTGAAGACGACATTCGCCGAAAATTCGATCTGGCTCTAAGAGCCACTCACAAATTTTACCTTAGCCTGATCCGTTACCAGTGAAAGTAACGTTCAGTCTATCTTTCTATCACATACCCAAATTTTTAAAGAACGATCTAATCAAAAGACTAGAAATCAACATTCATCATCCCGCGGATGGAATGCTCATTTCTAAGCTTTAAACGTTGGAACCAATCTGTAATGGTGGAGCCAAGCGGGATCGAACCGCTGACCTCCTGCGTGCAAGGCAGGCGCTCTCCCAGCTGAGCTATGGCCCCGTATCGCTACAGGGTACACCATGAAATTGGTGGGTCTGGGCAGATTCGAACTGCCGACCTCACCCTTATCAGGGGTGCGCTCTAACCAACTGAGCTACAGACCCAATCGTCTTCTTCAATGAATCAAGCAATTCGTGTGGGAGCTCATGGAGCCGCTGCTGTCGTCGATTAAGGAGGTGATCCAGCCGCAGGTTCCCCTACGGCTACCTTGTTACGACTTCACCCCAGTCATGAATCACACCGTGGTAACCGTCCTCCCGAAGGTTAGACTAGCTACTTCTGGTGCAACCCACTCCCATGGTGTGACGGGCGGTGTGTACAAGGCCCGGGAACGTATTCACCGCGACATTCTGATTCGCGATTACTAGCGATTCCGACTTCACGCAGTCGAGTTGCAGACTGCGATCCGGACTACGATCGGTTTTGTGGGATTAGCTCCACCTCGCGGCTTGGCAACCCTCTGTACCGACCATTGTAGCACGTGTGTAGCCCAGGCCGTAAGGGCCATGATGACTTGACGTCATCCCCACCTTCCTCCGGTTTGTCACCGGCAGTCTCCTTAGAGTGCCCACCATAACGTGCTGGTAACTAAGGACAAGGGTTGCGCTCGTTACGGGACTTAACCCAACATCTCACGACACGAGCTGACGACAGCCATGCAGCACCTGTCTCAATGCTCCCGAAGGCACCAATCCATCTCTGGAAAGTTCATTGGATGTCAAGGCCTGGTAAGGTTCTTCGCGTTGCTTCGAATTAAACCACATGCTCCACCGCTTGTGCGGGCCCCCGTCAATTCATTTGAGTTTTAACCTTGCGGCCGTACTCCCCAGGCGGTCAACTTAATGCGTTAGCTGCGCCACTAAGAGCTCAAGGCTCCCAACGGCTAGTTGACATCGTTTACGGCGTGGACTACCAGGGTATCTAATCCTGTTTGCTCCCCACGCTTTCGCACCTCAGTGTCAGTATCAGTCCAGGTGGTCGCCTTCGCCACTGGTGTTCCTTCCTATATCTACGCATTTCACCGCTACACAGGAAATTCCACCACCCTCTACCATACTCTAGCTCGACAGTTTTGAATGCAGTTCCCAGGTTGAGCCCGGGGATTTCACATCCAACTTAACGAACCACCTACGCGCGCTTTACGCCCAGTAATTCCGATTAACGCTTGCACCCTCTGTATTACCGCGGCTGCTGGCACAGAGTTAGCCGGTGCTTATTCTGTCGGTAACGTCAAAACACTAACGTATTAGGTTAATGCCCTTCCTCCCAACTTAAAGTGCTTTACAATCCGAAGACCTTCTTCACACACGCGGCATGGCTGGATCAGGCTTTCGCCCATTGTCCAATATTCCCCACTGCTGCCTCCCGTAGGAGTCTGGACCGTGTCTCAGTTCCAGTGTGACTGATCATCCTCTCAGACCAGTTACGGATCGTCGCCTTGGTGAGCCATTACCTCACCAACTAGCTAATCCGACCTAGGCTCATCTGATAGCGCAAGGCCCGAAGGTCCCCTGCTTTCTCCCGTAGGACGTATGCGGTATTAGCGTCCGTTTCCGAGCGTTATCCCCCACTACCAGGCAGATTCCTAGGCATTACTCACCCGTCCGCCGCTCGCCACCAGGTACAAGTACCCGTGCTGCCGCTCGACTTGCATGTGTTAGGCCTGCCGCCAGCGTTCAATCTGAGCCATGATCAAACTCTTCAGTTCAAACATCTTTGGGTTTTGAGAAAACCCTAAACTTGGCTCAGCAATCGTTGGTTACATCTTTGATTTCTCGCGGAGTAACTTGTGATGCTGATAATCTGTTGACTAGCAGTCTGACTCCACAAGCACCCACACGAATTGCTTGATTCAGTTGTTAAAGAGCGGTAGGTTGAGCCTTTCGTCTCAACCGAGGCGCGCATTCTACAGCGCCCCGTGTATCTGTCAAGCGGTATTTTAAGAAGTTTTCAAAGTTTCGCTTGGAAACCTTAACAACTTCAACCACTTGCGCTTTCGATCTCTCGTTAGCGGGAGGCGAATTCTACAGCGTTACTCGCTGCTGTCAACACCTCTTTTTTACCGCTTTCGACCGAGAAGATCGAACCGTCGATAGCGCCCAACAAACCGGCCTACCCACTCCTTCCGTGCTTCGATGAACTGAAGCGAAGCACTTACCGAAACTTGGCTAACTCATTGAAACTCAAGGAGTTTTCCGTTTCGACTGCGCCGGAAGTGGGGCGAATTATAGACATCCAGAATTTGCCGTCAACCGTTATTTTCAGCTTTACGCAGATTTCAGCGCAATACGTGCGAAAGCCTTCTTGCCGGCTTGGCACACATGAGTAGAACCCAGCTTATATATGTAGGTGCGATCCACCACCTCACCATCTATACGCACACCCCCCGAACCCAGGAGGTCCCGCGCCATTGCGGCATTCTTGACCAAACCTGCCTTATTAAGCACCGCAGCGATCGGCATATCCTCAGCGGCGATCAACTCGACCTCAGGCAAATCATCCGGCAACTCACCATCTTTCATGCGATTACCTGCTGCACGATGAGCATTGGCCGCAGCCTCCTCACCATGGAAACGCGCAACGATTTCCTCGGCCAACTTGATCTTGATGTCACGCGGATTCGCCCCAGCCTCCACATCCGCACGGAACCCATTGATCTCGTCCATGGACCGGAAACTCAACAGCTCGAAATAACGCCACATCAGAACATCAGGAATAGAGACCAATTTGCCATACATGACGCCTGGCGCTTCCTGGATGCCTACGTAGTTGCCCAGGGACTTGGACATCTTCTTCACGCCATCGAGCCCTTCCAGCAAAGGCATGGTCAGGATGCACTGAGCCTCTTGGCCATAACCGCGCTGCAGCTCACGCCCCATCAATAGGTTGAACTTCTGGTCGGTTCCGCCAAGCTCAACGTCCGCGCGCAACGCGACCGAGTCATAACCCTGTACGAGCGGGTAGAGAAACTCATGAATGGCGATTGGCTGGTTGGTTGTGTAGCGCTTGTCGAAATCATCACGCTCGAGCATGCGAGCGACAGTGTATTGGGAAGTCAGGCGAATGAAATCAGCCGGCCCCATCTGATCCATCCAAGTAGAGTTGAAAGCCACCTCAGTCTTGGCGGGGTCAAGAATCTTGAAAACCTGAGTCTTGTAGGTTTCCGCGTTGTCGAGAACCTGCTCACGGGTCAACGGTGGGCGTGTCGCGCTCTTCCCGCTCGGATCACCGATCATCCCGGTGAAGTCACCTATAAGAAAGATGACCTGGTGCCCAAGGTCCTGGAACTGGCGCAGCTTATTGATAAGCACGGTATGGCCAAGGTGCAGGTCAGGCGCCGTCGGATCGAAACCAGCCTTGATGCGCAGCGGCTGCCCGCGCTTGAGCTTTTCGATCAGCTCGGACTCGACCAACAGTTCTTCCGCACCACGTTTGATCAGCGCTAGCTGCTCTTCAACCGACTTCATAACAGACCCGTAAGGCTCAGATTCAAAGGGCCCCAACCATACAAGATCGCGCACCAAATACAAGGTTTGCCGGGCATGAGGAAGCCCATCCAACAGAACAGAAGGCTCGCGGGCTTGCTTCGCAGGGGTTTTGGTTATATTTTATACAGTTATTTCATCTTCATCATGTCATTCATCTTTTCCAATTCATTTTTTAAAAGTCAAAATTACTTATGACCTCAGAACCGTCTAAAGCGCCGCCGCTTTACCCGAAGACCCACCTGCTTGCTGCAAGTGGCATCGCAGCCCTCCTTAGCCTGGCACTCCTGGTGTTTCCCTCCAGCGATGTTGAAGCCAAAAAGACGACTTTGAGTCTCGAACTGGAAAGCCCTGCTGAACAACTGACACAAGAACAAGACGCCGCCGAAGCCGTTCAGGCCACAAACGAACCGGCCGCCTCTCCTTTTGCGCAGATTGAAAACAGCCCGGAAGATACTGCCCAGGCTGCAGCACCTGTCGCAGAAGAACAGAAAGGACCGGACCATCGCGAAGTGATCGTTGCGAAAGGCGACACGCTCTCTACCCTTTTTGAAAAGGTCGGCCTGCCCCCGACTGCCGTCCATGAAATCCTGGCCAGCGACAAGCAAGCCAAACAATTCGCCCAACTGCAACGCGGCCAGAAGCTGGAATTCGAACTCGATCCAGAAGGCCAACTGACCAACCTGCACACCAAGCTGAGCGATCTTGAAACCATCACCCTGACCAAGAACGACAAGGGTTATGTGTTCAACCGCGTCACCGCCAAACCTACCGTTCGCTCAGCCTACGTTCATGGGGTCATCAACAGTTCGTTGTCTCAGTCGGCAGCGCGCGCCGGCCTTTCCCATAGTCTGACCATGGACATGGCCAATGTGTTTGGCTACGACATCGACTTTGCCCAGGACATTCGCCAGGGTGACGAATTTGACGTCATCTATGAACAGAAGATGGTTAATGGGAAGAGCGTCGGCAACGGCCCGATTCTTTCCGCGCGCTTCACCAACCGTGGAAAAACCTACACCGCGGTGCGCTACACCAACAAACAAGGCAATAGCAGTTACTACACCGCCGACGGCAACAGCATGCGCAAGGCATTCATCCGCACACCGGTTGATTTCGCCCGCATCAGCTCGAAGTTTTCCGCCGGTCGCAAGCATCCGATTCTGAACAAAATCCGCGCCCACAAAGGTGTCGATTACGCCGCTCCTCGCGGTACGCCAATCAAGGCTGCCGGTGATGGCAAGGTACTGCTGGCCGGACGTCGCGGCGGGTATGGCAATACGGTGATCATCCAGCACGGCAATACCTATCGCACGCTGTACGGTCACATGCAGGGCTTTGCCAAAGGCGTGAAAACGGGCGGCACCGTCAAGCAAGGCCAAGTCATCGGCTATATTGGCACCACCGGCCTGTCCACCGGTCCGCACTTGCATTATGAGTTCCAGGTCAACGGCGTCCACGTCGACCCGCTTGGCCAGAAACTGCCGATGGCCGATCCGATTGCCAAGGCCGAGCGCACGCGCTTCCTGGCTCAGAGCCAACCCTTGATGGCTCGCATGGATCAAGAGAAAGCCACGATGCTAGCCTCGAGCAAGCGCTAAGTCATGGCGCTTTATATCGGTGTGATGTCCGGGACCAGCCTGGATGGCTTGGATATCGCACTGGTTGAACTGGACCCGGCGATCAAATTGATCGCCACCCACTACATCCCCATGCCCACCGACCTGCGCACCGAGCTGCTCGAATTGTGCACCAGCGGGCCCGACGAGATTGCTCGCTCGGCGATTGCCCAGCAAAACTGGGTAAAGCTGGCCGCACAGGGCATACACGCCTTACTCAACGAACAGAAACTCAAGCCGGCGGACATCACGGCAATTGGCAGCCATGGCCAGACCATTCGCCATGAGCCGGCCCGTGGATTTACCGTGCAGATCGGCAATCCAGCATTGCTGACTGAGTTGACCGGCATCACCGTCGTTAGCGATTTCCGCAGCCGTGATGTGGCTGCTGGCGGACAAGGCGCCCCACTCGTTCCTGCGTTTCACGAGGCGCTGTTTGAAGAGCGAGTCGGAAATCGCGCCGTTCTGAACGTCGGCGGCTTCAGCAATCTCAGCCTGATAGAGCCCGCGAAACCCGTAGCCGGTTTCGACTGCGGTCCGGGGAACGTATTGCTCGATGCCTGGATACTTCAACAACGAGGCGAGCACTTCGATCGCGATGGCCAATGGGCCGCCAGCGGGAAAGTCGAACCAGTCCTGCTGAAGACCCTGCTCAGCGACCCGTTCTTCGTCACCAAGGGGCCGAAAAGCACTGGGCGTGAAGTCTTCAACTTGCCTTGGCTGACCCGGCATCTGTCGCAGCTGCCAGGCATCGCCCCGCAAGACGTACAGGCCACGCTGCTCGAACTCACTGCCCTGACGATTGTTGAATCACTGCAACATGCCCAGTCAAATACCCAAGAGTTGTTGGTCTGCGGCGGCGGCGCGCACAACCACACGCTCATGAAGCGCCTGGCTGACTTGCTGCCGCATGCTACCGTCAACAGTACTGCAGTTTACGGCGTTGATCCGGATTGGGTCGAAGCCATGGCCTTCGCCTGGCTTGCCCATTGCTGCCTTGGCGGTATTCCAGGCAATCGCCCAAGCGTCACAGGCGCCCGCGGCCTGCGCGTTCTCGGCGCTATCTACCCGGCCTGAGGTCAAAATTGCAGGCAACAAAAAACCGCAGTGCCGTAAGGCACCCGCGGTTTTTTTATGAAGCTATCAGATCGAGAATGAAGAGCCGCAGCCACAAGTAGTGGTAGCGTTTGGATTCTTGATCACGAAACGCGACCCTTCCAGGCCCTCCTGGTAATCCACCTCGGCCCCGGCCAGATACTGGAAGCTCATCGGATCGACCACCAGGCTCACGCCTTCGCGCTCGACAATAGTGTCATCCTCAGCCACTTCTTCATCAAAAGTGAAGCCGTACTGGAAACCTGAACAACCGCCGCCCGTTACAAATACGCGCAGCTTCAAACGATCATTGCCCTCTTCATCGACCAGGCTCTTCACCTTGTGCGCGGCACCTTGGGTGAATTGCAAAGCCGTGGGGGTGAAGGTTTCGACGCTCATGCTGAATATCTCCCGGCGCTTACGCCGCCATAATGCGTGATGGCGGGCATTATCCGCTTCTCCTACAAAATTGGTCAACTATTAGAAAAGCAACGGCAGCTACAAGCCCGAGCCTATAGCTGCCGCGGTGAAGCTTGCAGTTGCGGTTACGGCAACATCCCTGCGTGGGACAGGCCCAGGCGTTCATCCAGGCCGAACAGGATGTTCAGGTTCTGCACTGCCTGGCCGGACGCACCCTTGACCAAGTTGTCGATGACCGACAATACCACTACCAGGTCGCCATCCTGCGGACGATGCACGGCAATCCGGCAAACGTTCGCACCACGCACGCTGCGGGTCTCAGGGTGGCTGCCGGCGGGCATTACGTCGACAAACGGCTCATTGGCGTAACGCTTTTCAAACAACGCCTGCAGGTCCACCGAACGGTCGACGACGGTCGCATACAGGGTGGAATGGATACCACGTATCATCGGTGTCAGGTGCGGCACGAAGGTCAGGCCGACATCCTGGCCCGCTGCCCGGCGCAACCCTTGGCGAATCTCCGGCAGGTGGCGGTGCCCCTTCACCGCGTAGGCCTTCATGCTTTCCGACGTTTCGGAATACAGCGAACCGACACTGGCGCCACGCCCGGCACCGCTGACACCGGACTTGCAGTCGGCAATCAGCCGCGAGGTATCTGCAAGGCCGGCTTCCAGCAGCGGCAGGAACCCCAGTTGCGTTGCAGTCGGGTAGCAACCAGGGACAGCGATCAGCCGTGCCTGCCTGATTTTCTCCCGATTGACTTCCGGCAGCCCATAGACCGCCTCGTCAAGCAGCTCCGGCGCGCCGTGAGGCTGGCCGTACCACTTGGCCCATTCGTCGGCGTCCTGCAGGCGGAAGTCCGCTGACAGATCGATGACCTTGGTTCCGGCGGCGAGCAATTCGCCTGCCAGCGCGTGAGCCACGCCGTGGGGGGTGGCGAAGAACACCACATCGCAGGCGCCAAGGGTCTTGATATCCGGAACACTGAATGCCAGGCCATCATAATGACCACGCAGGTTCGGATACAGGTCGGCGACGGCCAGGCCGGCCTCGGATCGGGAGGTGATGACCACTACCTCAACCTGCGGATGCTGTGCCAGCAGACGCAGCAGTTCGACACCGGTGTAACCCGTGCCGCCGACAATACCGACCTTGACCATAGACCTGCCCTCAACGAACCCACTGGAAAGCCGTCGATGATAGGGGGCACGCGTCGCCGCGACAACCGCCAAGGTGACGTGTGGCCGCTCTAACCTCTACTATCGGCCTACCGTGAATCTGGGAATAACCAAAAATGCTCTATCTGTGGCTCAAAGCACTTCACATCGTCAGCATGGTCTGCTGGTTTGCCGGCCTGTTCTATCTGCCTCGCCTGTTTGTCTATCACGCCCAAAGCGAAGACAGCGTCAGCAAGGAACGCTTCAGCATCATGGAACGCAAGTTGTATCGCGGCATCATGGGTCCGGCGATGATCGCTACCCTGGTGTTTGGCATCTGGCTGCTCAGCCTTAACGCCGGCGCCTACTTCACTCAAGGCGGCTGGATGCACGCCAAGCTCACCCTGGTGGTATTACTGATCGGTTATCACCACATGTGTGGAGCCCAGGTGAAGCGCTTCGCCCGTGGCGAAAACACCCGCAGCCATGTCTTTTATCGCTGGTTCAATGAAATACCGGTCGTGATATTGCTGGCTATCGTAATTCTCGTCGTGGTCCGGCCGTTCTGATTTCAAACGCACACTGCCCCGGGGTACCTCCAATGTCACTGCCCGCCTTGCTTGAACAACGTCTGCGGCTGCCCGTCGTGGCAGCACCCATGTTTCTCATTTCCAACCCCCAATTGGTGCTGGCCTGCTGTCGCAACGGTGTAGTCGGCAGCTTTCCGGCCTTGAACCAACGCGAGAGCAGCGGCTTCAAGGCGTGGTTGGAAGAAATCGAAGCGGGCTTGGCCAATCTGGAAAACCCGGCCCCCTACGCGGTCAATCTGATCGTTCATAACAGTAATCCACGGCTTCAGGCCGACCTGGCGATCTGCATCGAACACAAGGTGCCGATCGTCATCACCAGCCTGGGCGCAGTGAAAGAACTGGTCGATGCGGTCCATGGCTATGGCGGACTGGTCTTCCACGATGTGACGACTCGCCGCCATGCCGAAAAAGCCGCCGAAGCAGGCGTCGACGGCCTGATTGCCGTCGCGGCCGGTGCGGGTGGGCATGCCGGGACCTGGAGCCCGTTCGCACTGGTTGCGGAAATCCGGCAATTCTTTGATAAAACCCTGCTACTCGCAGGATGCTTGAACCACGGCCATCAGATCCTGGCGGCTCAAATGCTCGGCGCGGATCTGGCCTACTTCGGAACGCGCTTTATCGGCACGATCGAAAGTCACGCGTCCGACGCTTATAAAGAGATGTTGCTCACATCCAAAGCCGCGGACATCGTGCATACTCCCGCTGTATCTGGAGTGCCGGCCAGTTTCATGCGCCAGAGCCTGGAAAGTGCCGGCTTCGACCTGGCCGCCCTGCAAGGCAAGGGTGCGTCGGGCTCCGATTCGAAACTCAAACCGCTCAATGATGAAGCCAAGGCCTGGAAAACCGTATGGTCCGCAGGTCAAGGCGTGGGCGAGATCGATGATTTGCCAAGCGTCGACCAACTGATCGCACGCCTGGATGAAGAATACCGCCAGGCGCAAGCGCGGGCGGCACAGCTTGGCGGCCAATGGCCCCGCTGAAACCCACCACAAATACAACTTGGAAAGACAAGGATGCCAGGCATGAGCGAAAACCGCTTCAACATTGTATTCGACGGGGCTTTGCTGCCTGGCGTCGATACAACTACCGCCAAGCTCAATCTCGCCGAACTGTTCAAAAGCGATGTCAGTGCCATAGAACGTCTGTTCAGCGGTCGCAAAGTGTCCCTGAAGCACAACCTCTCCCAGAATGAAGCGCAGCAGTATCTGGAAGCGCTCCATAAAACCGGGATCGATGCACGGATCGAAACGGAACCGTCCCTCCAACTGAACCTTGGCGAAGTGCAGGAATCGCCCCAGTCGAGTGCGCGTCATCCCGAGTCGGTCATCGACCCAGTCTCTCCCTACGCGCCTCCTCGGGCACAGGTAGGTGAAGCATTCGCCGAGTACGGCACGCTCAAGCCCTTCAGTTTCGAAGGCCGTATCGGGCGCCTGCGCTACCTGGCATGGACCATGGTTTTGACTCTGGCCGTCCTGCCGCTGGTCGGCCTGGGATTCTGGCTCGCCACGACCTGGCTGCTCGCTTCCGATTCGATAGCGGGGCTGATCGTCGGCGGCCTGGTCGCTGCCGTGGTTGTGCTGGCTTTTGCCTTCGTGAGTATCCAGTTCAACGTCCAGCGCCTGCATGATCTCGGCTGGTCAGGTTGGTTGTGGCTGATCAACCTCGTGCCTTTCGTGGGCAGTATTTTCCCGTTCATCCTCATCATCGCCCCGGGCAATACCGGCGCAAACCAATACGGCCCACCTCCGCCACGCAATACCACGGCAGTCAAAGTACTTGCGTCGCTCTGGCTGGTGATGATCGTGTTGATTTTCATGGCCACGTTTGCCGGCATCTTCGGAGCCCTCCAGGATTACGACAGCAGCGACGTAAGCAGCTATGAGAGCAGCGAATACAGCGACCAGAGCGCCGAAGAACCCGCCGTCGAGGCAGCCGAGCCCGCCTCGCCTTCTGTAGACTATCAAGAAGAAGAGGAACAATAAGCGTACTTCGTGCCGGTGACTGCCCCATCCACCGGCGCGAAGCCGTTGCGATGGAGAACTGCATGACCCGTTACGCTCTGATCACTGGCGCCTCCAGTGGTATCGGCCTGGCCATGGCCGAAGCACTGGCTCGGCGCGGGCGCAACCTGTTACTGGTAGCTCGACAGCGCGATCGGCTGGAAAGCATTGCGATCGAACTGACCCAACGATTTGGCGTGGAGGTTTTGTTTCGGGCCTGCGACCTGAGCGAGCCCCTGCGGCTTTCAGGTTTCCTACTCGAGCTGGAGGAAGGTGAACGCCAGATCGACCTGCTGGTCAACTGCGCCGGCATCAGCACCTGCGGTCCGTTCCTGGGCCAGGACTGGATGACCGAGCAAGACCTGATCGAGGTGAACATCCTTGCCCTGACCCGCCTTTGTCATGCCGTAGGCAATAGCATGGCGTTGCACGGAGGCGGTCAGATTCTCAACGTTGCTTCTATCGCAGCGTTCCAGCCTGGCCCCTGGATGAGCACCTATCACGCCAGCAAAGCCTATGTATTGCACTTCTCCGAAGCCCTTCGAATAGAGCTGAAGAAATATGCAATCAACGTATCCGTACTTTGCCCAGGCCCCACCCAAACTGCCTTTTTTAGCAAGGCCCAGCCCGACGGGAAGACGCTGCGCAGCACTAACAACTCGATGCCCCCTGAGGAGGTCGCGCTGTACGCCGTCCGCGCACTGGAAAGAAACCGGGCCATCATCATTCCTGGGCGCCGCAATCGCTGGATTGCCCTGCTGCCACGACTCGGGCCGCGCTGGCTGGTTCGAATCCTCGCCGGCCGATCCAACAGAGCCTGTTACGCACGTTGAAGCCCCTTCCCCTGAAAAACCCGGGCTCGATGACCGAGCCTTCAGTAAACTTGGCTCAAACAACTCAACGGAGAAACAGCTGTGGATACTCTGTTTACCAAGATCATCAACCGGGAAATCCCGGCCAGGATCATTTACGAGGATGATCAGGTCCTGGCCTTCCATGACATTGCCCCACAGGCTCCGGTGCACTTCCTGGTCATTCCGAAAAAGCCGATCCGAACCCTCAACGACCTGACCGAGGAAGACAAGGGACTGGCCGGGCACATCCTGTTCACCGCCCAGCGCCTGGCGCTCGAACTTGGCTGCGAGGAAGGCTTCCGCGTGGTGATGAACTGTAATGAACTTGGCGGGCAGACTGTCTATCACATCCATATGCACGTGCTGGGACAGCGCCAGATGAACTGGCCGCCGGGTTGATACCCTGTTCCAACGCAAATCCTCAGCGGCCGATTGAGTTAGACTGGCCGCCGTGATTTTTTCCGGAGGTAAGCATGACTACCCAACGTCACTACTCGCCCATTGACCGTCTGTTGCTGCAGGCCGATACCGCGATGCGCACGCTGCTGCCTTTCAGTGGCCAACCGTACCGCCCATCACCGGCAATCGTGCAGCCGGAAGTGCAGATGAGCGATGAAGAGACTCGCCATGTCGCTGGGCTGATGCGCATCAACCACACCGGCGAAGTATGCGCCCAGGCCCTATACCAGGGCCAGGCGTTGACGGCGAAACTGCCGCAGGTCCGGGAGGCGATGGAACAGGCCGCCGAGGAAGAAATCGATCACCTGGTCTGGTGCGAGCAACGTATCCACCAACTGGGAAGCCACACCAGCGTGCTGAATCCCTTGTTCTACGGCATGTCTTTCGGGATCGGCGCAGTCGCCGGGTTGATCAGCGACAAGGTCAGCCTCGGATTCGTAGCGGCAACCGAACATCAAGTGTGCAAGCACCTGAACGAACATTTGCAGCAATTGCCGGCCGAGGACGAAAAGTCCAGGGCGATTCTCGAACAGATGCGCCAGGACGAAGAACATCATGCTGAAAGCGCGCTCGATGCAGGCGGCTTCCGATTCCCGGCCCCCGTCAAATTCGGCATGAGCTTGTTGGCCAAAGTGATGACCAAGAGCACCTATCGGATCTGACAGCGGACGCGGAACCAAACCTTCAAAACCAAAAAAGGCGACTGTCCATTCAGGGCAGTCGCCTTTTTTTCAGCCGAAACCTTAGCGCGGCATGTTGCGCGCGTAGAAGATCTCCAGCATTTCGTGTTTCACGCGCTCTTCCACCTGGCCACGCTGTTCGATGGACAGGTTGCTGGTGGCGTCACCGAACAGGTAGTTGTCCAGTTCGAAGTCCTTGAGGAGCATTTTCGTGTGGAACAGGTTCTCCTGATACACGTTCACGTCGGTCATCTGGTACGCGTCGCGGGTGTCTTCGGAGAGGTAGTTCTGGATCGAGTTGATTTCATGATCGATGAAGTGCTTGTGCCCTTCCACGTCCCGGGTAAACCCACGCACACGATAATCCACCGTCACAATGTCGGAATCGAACTGGTGAATCAGGAAGTTGAGCGCCTTGAGCGGTGAAATGACGCCACAGGTCGACACATCAATGTCCACTCGGAACGTCGCGATACCGTCCACCGGATGAATTTCCGGGTAGGTGTGTACCGTGATGTGGCTCTTATCGAGGTGGGCCAGGATAATTTCAGGCAACGGGCCCGGCGACTCTTCGATCTGGCTGTCGGTCGGTGTCACCGGCTCTTCCGAGATCAGAATGGTCACGCTGGCGCCTTGGGGTTCATAGTCCTGACTGGCGATGTTCAGGATGTTGGCACCAATGATATCGACAACTTCCGTGAGGATCTGCGTGAGGCGCTTGGCGTTGTACTCTTTATTGATGTACTCGACGTAGGCCTGTTGGTCTTGCGGGGTTTCCGCATAGCAGATGTCATAGATGTTGAAGCTCAAGGTCTTTGTCAGGTTATTGAACCCATGGAGCTTGAGTTTGCTTTTCACCGTTTGAAAACTCTCTGTGTATTGCGGCCTGGCCGCGTGATCAAGCATGCCCGTCAGATGCGAACGACGCACCTGCGTAGGACGGTTAACACCTCTTCGCGATGGCGATTTTGGTTGTCTGTCCAGACAAGTGAGCGGCCTCTGGCCGATCACTGCCCTGAAAAAAGTGGCGCATTATGCAGACGTCAGCTTCTGATCGCCAGAGCTTGCACCGCTTTTGTGATGGTTGGATGTCGATTTAACCCAACTCGATGATTTCATAATCATGGGTGATTTCGACGCCTGCCGCGCCGAGCATGATCGAGGCCGAGCAGTATTTCTCCGCCGACAGCTCAATGGCGCGCTTGACCTGGGCCTCCTTCAACCCTCGGCCCTTTACCACAAAATGCATATGGATCTTGGTGAACACCTTTGGATCCTCGGTCGCGCGCTCGGCTTCCAGAAAAGCTTCGCAGCTTTCCACTGCCTGGCGCGACTTCTTGAGGATGCTGACCACGTCGAAATTACTGCAGCCACCCACACCCAGCAGAAGCATTTCCATTGGTCGAACACCCAGGTTCCGACCTCCGGCATCCGGCGGGCCGTCCATGACAACTACATGACCACTGCCCGACTCACCGAGGAACATGGCTTCGCCAGCCCATTGGATGCGTGCCTTCATCGCCAAGACTCCACTGTCAAAAAAAGGGGGCGCCAGCTTAGCACAGGGCCCCGTCATGGCAGCGGTCGCCTGGCGTTACTTGGAGCTGATACAGCTAAGTAAATTCTCGAATCAATTTTGAACGCCTCTGTTAAGCTGGCGCCCAATCGCTGGCGTATGGCCAGCTTTTTTTGCGAAAGCTATTCGCACCCACAACAACACCAAACCAACACAAAGCGCAGTTTTCCGGGACACAACCATGGTTGCTATTACTCCCACGTCCAAGATCAAGAATCTCGACAAACTCTTGATGCATTGCCAGCGTCGCCGTTACCCCGCCAAGCACAACATCATCTGCGCAGGTGATCGTTCCGACACGCTGTTTTTTATCATCAAGGGCTCGGTCACTATCCTGATTGAAGATGACGATGGGCGAGAGATGATCATCGCCTACCTCAATTCAGGGGATTTTTTTGGCGAGCTAGGGTTGTTCGAACAGGCGGGGAAAGAGCAGGAACGCAGTGCCTGGGTGAGAGCCAAGGTCGAATGCGAAGTTGCGGAAATCAGTTACGGCAAGTTCCGGGAACTGTCGCAGCAAGACCCGGACATCCTTTACGTCCTAAGTGGACAAATCGCACAGCGCTTGCGCAACACCACTCGCAAGGTCGGCGACCTCGCCTTCTTTGATGTAACAGGCCGCGTTGCCCGCTGCCTCCTGGAACTGTGCAAGCAACCCGACGCCATGACTCATCCGGACGGCATGCAGATCAAGGTGACCCGCCAGGAAATCGGTCGGATCGTGGGCTGTTCGCGGGAAATGGTCGGCCGGGTACTCAAGGATCTGGAAGAACGTAACCTGGTCAATGTCAAAGGCAAGACCATGGTGGTGTTCGGAACCCGCTAAAGGCTGTCGAGCAAGTTCTGATAGAGCGTTTGGAGCCGTTCCAGCGCGTGAGGCGCCGGGTATTTTTCATGGAGGGCGATGTGGCTCTCGGCGCGCACGCGCTGCTCCAGGCCACACGCCTCATTGAAACGATTGACCGCATCCACCATGCAGTCGCGTTCGTCTTCCAGCAACAACGCGCCATGCACCAGCCCTACAGGCCGTTGCCCGCCCTTGCTCTGGCGCCAGCGCTGCGCAGTGCCGACCATCTTGCGACCGTCAAGATTGACATTGAAGCGCCCGTCACAAAACGCGCCCTCCACTTCACCCAGCGAAGCGACCCCGCCCAACTCATCGAGCAACTGGCAGATGGGATCGCACAAGCGGCGGTAAGCGGTTTCGATCCGACCGTGGTCACCCTCGCTTCGCGGTGGGGCGTAGACCAACGCGATATTGACGGTGGCAGCGGATTGAGGCACCGGCTCACCGCCGGTCTCACGCAACAGCACGGGCCACCCATTGGCGGCCGATACTTCACAAGCCAGCTCGAAGCCAGGCAAACGGCTCAAGCGCCGCGGCATGACCAACGCGCGGTCGCTGGGCTGCCAGAACAGCAAGCCGGACTCAGCGTCCCCGGCGCAGATGCTGGCCAGCAGATCCTGTTCGGCTTGGAGTCCGTTTTCAACGGTGAAGGCTATGGCTGGAGGCATCATCAGTCCAGCGTCGAGCCGCTTACCGGAACGCCGCGCTCAGGGAAAAACAACCGCTGCAATTCCGTGCCCGGACTTTCAGCCCGCATGAACGCCTCGCCCACCAGGAACGAATACACATCGCTGACTTCCATCAACTCGACATCGGCCCGGTTGAGGATGCCGCTCTCGGTGATGACCAGCCGATCACGGGGGATCCGTGGCAACAGGTCCAAGGTCGTCTCCAGGCTGACTTCAAAGGTGTGCAGGTTGCGGTTGTTCACGCCAACCAGTTTGGTGTCCAACGTCTTGAGGGCACGCTCCAGCTCGTCGCCATCATGAACTTCCACCAGCACATCCAGGCCAACGTCCTTGGCGACTGCAGCCAACTCGGCCATCTTCACGTCGTCCAGGGCAGATACGATCAACAGCACGCAATCGGCGCCCAACGCTCGCGCCTCGACGATTTGATACGGATCGATCATGAAGTCCTTGCGGATGACCGGCAACTTGCACGCCGCCCGAGCCTGTTTGAGGTAATCGTCCGCGCCTTGGAAAAAATCGATATCGGTCAGCACCGAAAGGCAGGTCGCGCCGCCTTTCTCGTAGCTCTTGGCAATGTCGGCCGGAACAAAATGCTCCCGGATCACGCCCTTGCTGGGGGAAGCTTTTTTGATCTCGGCGATTACCGCCGGTTGCTTTCTCTTCGCCTGGTCGATCAATGCCTGGGCAAAGCCACGTGGCGCGTCCGCCAAACGTGCGAGGGCTTCAAGCTCGGTCAGACTGACCCGGGCACTGCGCTCGACGACTTCCTGCCTTTTGCGGGCCAGAATGTTTTCCAGAACCGTTGGCACGCTCATCCTTCATTCTCCACTTTGAATACGGCGGTAAATGCGCCCAATTCTTCCAGTTTTTCCCTGGCCAGCCCGGTGTGCAATGCATCGTGGGCGAGCTCTACGCCTTGCTTGAGGCTGCTGGCGTGATCAGCGGCGTACAACGCGGCACCCGCGTTGAGCATGATCATTTCCGCCGCTTTCTGGCCATTCTCCGTTTTACGACGTCCCAGGGCATCGCGGATCAACTCCAGCGACTGGGCCGGTCCATCCACCGCCAGGCCATGCAGGCTCTGGCTCTTCATGCCCAGGTCTTCAGGTTCGACCCAATATTCAGTGATCTGATCGTTTTTCAGCTCAGCCACGAAGGTCGGCGCGGCGAGACTGAACTCATCCAGGCCATCCTTGGAATGGACCACCAATACGTGTTTACTGCCCAGGCGCTGCAGGACCTCGGCCAAGGGGCGGCACAGCGCCTGGCTGAATACCCCGACGACCTGGTGCTTCACGCCGGCCGGATTCGTAAGCGGGCCGAGCATGTTGAACAGCGTGCGCAGCCCCAGTTCACGGCGCGGTGCCGCCGCGTGCTTCATGGCGCTGTGGTGGGTCTGGGCAAACATGAAACCGATGCCGACGCTATCGATACACCGGGCCACCTGGACTGGCGTCAGGTTCAGGTAGATACCGGCGGCCTCCAGCAAGTCGGCACTGCCGCTCTTACCCGAGACAGCGCGATTGCCGTGTTTGGCGACGGTGCAGCCGGCTGCCGCAACCACAAACGCCGAGGCCGTGGAAACGTTGAAGATGTTGGCGCCATCGCCCCCCGTACCCACGACATCCACCACGCCGTCCAGCGTCTTGAGTTCAACTTTGTCCGCCAATTCACGCATGGTCGTGACTGCACCGACGATCTCGTCGATGCTCTCGCTCTTCATGCGCATGGCCATCATGAACGCGCCGATCTGCGCATCCGTGCATTGGCCGGTCATGATTTCGCGCATCACGTCGCGCATTTCATCGGTGCTCAGGTCGAGCTGGCCGACGATACGGTTCAGGGCTGCCTTGATATCCATGAAAAGTCCTTAGCGCGTGCCGCCGCTTTGTTTGAGGAAGTTGGCGAACAGCTCGTGGCCCTGCTCTGTGAGGATAGACTCGGGGTGGAATTGCACACCCTCAATATTTAACGTCTTGTGTCGCAGTCCCATGATCTCGTCCACCGAGCCGTCTTCGCGCTGGGTCCAGGCGGTCAATTCCAGGCAGTCAGGCAAGGTTTCGCGCTTGACGACCAGGGAATGGTAGCGAGTGACCGTAAGCGGATGATTCAGGCCTTCGAATACGCCCTTGTCTTGGTGGAACACCGGGCTGGTCTTGCCATGCATGACTTGCCGGGCGCGCACGACGTCGCCACCGAACGCCTGGCCGATGGACTGGTGGCCCAGGCAGACACCGAGGATCGGCAATTTGCCGGCGAAATACTTGATGGCCTCGATGGACACGCCCGCTTCGGTCGGCGTGCACGGGCCGGGCGAGACCACGATACGTTCGGGCTTGAGGGCCTCGATCTCGGCGATGGTCAGCTCGTCGTTGCGCACCACCTTGACCTCGGAGCCCAGCTCGCCGAGGTATTGCACAACGTTGTAGGTAAAGGAGTCGTAATTATCGATCATCAGCAACATGGCGTAGCAACCTTTGGATTCACTGACTTTAAATACGGCCTCGGAGCGCGAAAAAGCTCCGAGCCACAGGTTGTCGGGGAGCGATTCAGTTGCCTGAAGTCTGCTCCGCCAACGCCACGGCGCGGAACATCGCCCGACGCTTGTTCAAGGTTTCTTCCCACTCCAACGCGGGCACAGAGTCGGCGACAATGCCACCGCCCGCCTGTACATGCAGTTCGCCGTTCTTGATGACCGCGGTACGAATGGCGATGGCCGTGTCCATGTTGCCGTTCCAGGCGAAATAACCCACCGCGCCGCCGTACACACCGCGCTTGACCGGTTCCAGCTCGTCGATGATTTCCATCGCCCGGATTTTCGGCGCGCCAGACAAGGTCCCCGCCGGCAGGATCGCCCGTAACGCATCCATGGCCGTCAATCCGGCCTTCAACTGGCCGGTGACGTTGGACACGATGTGCATCACGTTGGAATAGCGCTCGATGACCATTTTCTCGGTGAGCTTCACCGAACCCACTTCCGATACCCGCCCGGTGTCATTGCGGCCAAGGTCGATCAGCATCAGGTGTTCGGCAATTTCCTTGTCGTCCGACAGCAGGTCTTCTTCCAGAGCCCGATCCGCTTCTTCCGTGGCGCCGCGAGGACGAGTGCCGGCAATCGGACGCACGGTGATCAGGTTGTCTTCGACTCGCACCAGCACTTCCGGCGAACTGCCCACGACGTGGAAGTCGCCGAAATTGAAGAAGTACATATAGGGTGTGGGGTTGAAGCAGCGCAGCGCCCGGTAGAGGTCGATAGGCGCGGCCTTGAAGTCGATGGACATCCGTTGCGACGGCACGACTTGCATGCAATCGCCGGCGAGGATGTATTCCTTGATGGTATCGACGGCCCGTTCGTAATCGTCCTGCGTGAAGCTGGAGCGGAACACCGGGTCGGTCGCCGACTGCTTGCTGAAATCCAGGCCTGGGCGTGGCGTGATCGGCTGGCGGAGTTTTTCCAGCAGCGCCTGCAGGCTTTGCTGACCTTGCTCGTAGGCATCTTCCTGAGACGGATCGGCCAGGACGATCGCGTGCATCTTGCTCGCCAGGTTATCGAAGACGACAACCGCATCGGAGACCATCAACAGGATGTCCGGTACGCCCAACGGATCAGGGTTGGGACAAGTGCCGAGGCGCTTCTCCACATAGCGCACGCAGTCGTAGCCGAAATAACCCACCAGGCCGCCGTTGAAACGGGGCAGGCCGGGGATGGTCGGCACGTTGTAGCGAGCCTTGAAGGTCTCGACGAACGCCAGCGGGTCTTCGGCTTCGAGGCTTTCGATCTCAACGCCGTCCTGGGTCACGCTGATGTGATGGCCATGCACCCGCAACACGGTGCGACACGGCAAGCCGATGATGGAATAACGGCCCCATTTCTCACCGCCCTGCACCGATTCGAGCAGATAGGAGTTGGGCTGGTCAGCCAGCTTGAGATAGATCGACAACGGCGTGTCGAAGTCGGCCAGGGTTTCGCAGGCGAGCGGGATGCGGTTGTAGCCGGCAGCGGCTAGACGCAGGAATTCTTCGCGGATCATGGGGTGCCTCGTGGCAAGAGGAGCTGTCAGTCAGGTATGCAAACGCGCCGGATAACCGGCCAGGAACAAGTCAGGCGCGCCAACGCCAGCGGGCCAAGGCCTTCATGACTTTCATCCAGAGTTTGCGAGTGACCACCACGATGGCGTTTCCAGAAGAGGATTGAACAGCGTCGGGCAACGTTATCTCAGCGGCCGGGTCCAGGCAACCGGGAATTAACAGGCGCAAATCATCGATCACCAGTGTCGGAAACTCTTCGGCGATCGGCCGGCCGTGGTTGTAGCCATAACTCAGCGCCACGCATTTGACTCCGGCCGCCTTTGCCGCCAGCACATCACTGCGCGAGTCGCCGACGAACAGCGATTGGGAAGCCGGGACATTGGCCATTTTCATCACGAAGAACAGCGCGGCCGGGTCTGGCTTTTTCTGCGGCAGGGTGTCGCCGCCGATGATCCAGCGAAAATATCGGCCGATTTTCATCTGGTCCAGCAGCGGCGCGACGAAGCGTTCCGGCTTGTTGGTGATCAACGCCATTTCCACGCCTTGCTTGTGCAGCCATTTGAGCGTGGAACGCACTCCGGGATAGACCACGGTCAGTTCGTGGTTGCCTTCGTAGGCTTCGTTGAAATGCTCCATCGCCCGCTCGGCCTCGGCTTCATCGACGCCCTGGGCATCGATGTGGTTGGCCAGGGCCCGGCGCACCAGCATGGGCGCGCCGTTGCCAACCCATTGGCGAACCGCGTCGATACCAGCGGGGGGACGTCCAAGTTTGAGCAGCATGCTGTCCACGGCTGCCGCGAGGTCCGGGACCGAATCAACCAGCGTGCCATCGAGGTCGAACATCACCAGGCGCGGCAGGCTGCCGGGAAACAGCTGCTCGAAACCGCTCATGGGCGCGCCAGGGCCAATTCGGCGCGCATTTTCTCAATGACCTCTTTGTAGTCGGGCGCATTGAAGATCGCCGAACCGGCGACAAAGGTGTCGGCGCCGGCCGCGGCGATTTCGCGGATGTTGTTCACGTTCACGCCACCGTCGATCTCCAGCCGGATGTCGCGCCCCGAGGCATCGATCAGCGCCCGGGCTTCGCGCAGCTTGTCGAGGGTGCCCGGGATGAACTTCTGCCCGCCGAAGCCGGGGTTGACGCTCATCAGCAAGACCATGTCGACCTTGTCCATCACGTATTTGAGTACATCCAAGGGCGTTGCCGGGTTGAACACCAGGCCAGCCTTGCAGCCACCTTCGCGGATCAACTGCAAGGAGCGGTCGACATGCAACGTGGCTTCCGGGTGGAAGGTGATATAGGTCGCGCCTGCCTCGATGAAATCACCGACGATGCGATCCACCGGGCTGACCATCAGGTGCGCGTCGATCGGCGCGGTGATGCCGTACTTGCGCAGCGCCGCGCAGACCATCGGGCCGATGGTCAGGTTGGGTACGTAATGGTTGTCCATGACATCGAAGTGCACGATGTCGGCCCCGGCGGCCAGAACGTTGTCCACTTCTTCGCCCAAGCGGGCGAAGTCGGCGGAGAGAATCGACGGAGCAATAGCGAAGGGCTGCATGACGCACCTGTTTTGAGCGAAATCACGATGGCGCGCATTGTATACCTCAAGATTTGGCGCGCCCACCGTGGCAGACGATCAATACGCCGCGCGGTAGATCTTCTCGATATCGGCGGCGCTCAGTTGCCGCGGGTTGTTGCGCATCAGCCGCTCTATCCCCGCAGCCTCCGCTGCCATGGACGGGATCACATCCTCGGTCACGCCCAGGCCGCTGAGCCCTGAGGGGATTTCAACGGCGGCACACAACGCAACCATGGCTTGCACCGCCTCGTCCGCGGCTTCGAGGTCGCTCAGATGGGCAGTCTTGATGCCCATGGCGTCGGCGATGTCTCGCATGCGTTCGACACAGGCCATTTTGTTCCACGCCATGACATAAGGCAGCAGCAACGCGTTGGCCACACCGTGGGATACATGGAACCGCCCACCCAGCGGATAAGCCAGCGCGTGCACGGCCCCCACCCCGGCATTGCCGAACGCCATGCCCGCCATCAGGCTTGCGGTGGCCATGTCTTCGCGGGCTTGCAGGTGCGAAGGGTTGGCGTAGGCCTTGGGCAGTGCGCGGGTGATCAGTTTGATTGCGCCGATGGCCAGGGCATCGGTGATCGGTGAAGCATTGAGCGACAGGTAGGACTCGATCGCGTGCACCAGCGCATCGACACCGCTGGCGGCGGTCACCCCCCGCGGGCAGGTGAGGGTCATTTGCGGGCTGACCAGCGCCACGTCCGGCAACAGGTAATCGCTGACGATGCCTTTCTTCAGCTGTGCAGCCTTGTCGGAGAGGATCGCCACGTTCGTGACTTCCGACCCGGTACCGGCCGTGGTGGGGATGGCGATCATCGGCGGGCCTTTGCGCGGCACCTGATCGACGCCGAACATGTCTTGCAGTTCGCCGTGATAACCGGCATAGACGCCCACGCACTTGGCGATATCGATGGCACTGCCGCCACCCAGGCCGATCAGGCCGTCATGGCCACCGTCGCGGTAGGCTTGCATGCAGTCTTCGACGATGGCGATTTCCGGGTCCGGCATGACCCGGTCGAAAATCTCGTAGTCGCGACCGCCAAGATGCTGCAGCGCCAACTCCACGGTGCCGGACTTCACCAGCGCCGCATCGGTCACGATCAGCGGGTTGTCGACATCCAACCGCGTCAGTTCCGCCGCCAGTTGCTCGATGGCAGCGGCACCGGTGATCAGTTTGTGGGCGATCTTGAACGAGGAAAGACTCATGTGCGCGGCCTCTTGCTCGAGAGTGGGCTGGCACAAGGATAGCTCGGTATGGCGGGTTGTCTGCTATTCAGCGTGTGAATGCCCCAACGAATCCCAATGTGGGAGCGAGCCTGCTCGCGAAGCGGAGTGTCAGCCGACATAAACGTTGAATATGCCACCGCATTCGCGAGCAGGCTCGCTCCCACACTGCTTTACCGCAATTCTCAGATCTGGGTGGTACGCAGCTTCTCGCTGCGCCCACGCAACCACTCCAGGGTCAGCAACAGGATCACCGAGAAGGCGATCAGCAGCGTAGCTGCCGCCGCGATGGTGGGGCTGAGGTTTTCACGGATGCCGCTGAACATCTGCCGAGGCAACGTCGCCTGCTCCGGCCCCGCCAGGAACAAGGTCACCACCACTTCATCGAACGACGTCGCGAAGGCGAACAGCGCGCCGGAAATGACGCCCGGAGCGATCAACGGCAAGGTCACCCGGCGAAACGCCGTCAATGGCGACGCTCCGAGGCTGGCGGCAGCCCGGACCAGGTTGTGGTTGAAGCCCTGCAAGGTCGCCGAAACGGTGATGATGACAAACGGTACGCCCAGCACAGCGTGGACGACGATCAGTGAAAAGAAGCTGTTACCCATTCCCAACGGCGCGAAGAACAGGTAGCTGGCCACGCCGATGATCACCACCGGCACCACCATGGGCGAAATCACCAGGGCCATCACCAGCGCCTTGCCCGGGAAGTCGCCACGGGTCAGTCCGATAGCGGCCAATGTGCCAAACACCATCGCCAACAGCGTCGCCGCCGGAGCGACGATGATGCTGTTCTTCAAGGCCCGCATCCATTCCGCCGAAGCGAAGAAGTCGTGGTACCACTGCAGCGAAAAGCCCTGCAACGGGTAAACCAGGAAGCTGCCGGAGTTGAACGACAACGGAATGATCACCAGCACCGGCAGGATCAGGAACAACAGGATCAGCCCGCAGAGTATGCGCAAGCTGTAGAACCACACCCGTTCGACGGGGGACATGTAAGGACTCAACATTTCGATCTCCCCTTAGCTCAGGCGCAGGCGACTGGCGCCCACCAGCCAGCTGTAAATCAGATAAAGCACGATGGTCGCCAGCAACAGCAGGCCGCCGAGCGCCGTGGCCATGCCCCAGTTGATGCTGGTGTTGGTGTAGAACGCGACGAAGTAGCTGACCATCTGGTCGTTCGGGCTGCCCAGCAGCGCTGGGGTGATGTAGTAGCCGATGGCGAGAATGAACACCAACAGGCAACCGGCACCGACACCTGCGTAGGTCTGCGGGAAGTACACCCGCCAGAAACTGGCGAACGGGTGGCAACCCAGGGAAATCGCCGCGCGCATGTAGGTGGGCGAGATACCCTTCATCACGCTGTAGATCGGCAGGATCATGAACGGCAGCAGGATGTGGACCATGGAGATGTACACACCGACGCGGTTGAACACCAGTTCCAAAGGTTTGTCGATGATGCCCATGGCCATCAAGGCGCTGTTGATCAAGCCTCCCGATTGCAGCAGCACGATCCACGCCGCCACACGCACCAGGATCGAGGTCCAGAACGGCAACAGCACCAGAATCATCAACAGATTGCTCTGGCGCGACGGTAGGTTCGCCAGTAGATAAGCCAACGGATAGGCGAGCACCAGGCAAATGGCGGTAATGACCAGGCCCATCCAGAAGGTGCGGGTAAAAATGTCCAGGTAGATCGCCTGGTCGGGAGTGGCCGGCGCGAGTTCACCGAGATCGTCGATGCGATGGTCGACCGCCGCGAGCAGGTAGTACGGCGTGACGTCGCTGGTGTTGCGGCGGATCACCTGCCAATAGGCCGGGTCACCCCAACGTTCGTCGAGGCCTTCGAGCGCTTCTTTATAGGAAGCCGGTTCGGCAGCGAACGGCAGCGCCCTGGCAGTCTTGGTCAGGAGGCTGCGATAGCCGGCCAGTTCCATGTTCAATCGTTTGGACAGGTCGCCCAAAGTCTGATTTTTCCGGGCTTCGGCCAGGTCCTCGCTGGCTGCCTTGTAAACAGGCTCGCCTGGCAATCCACGTCCATCCCAGGCGGCGACCGCAGCCACGGTGCGCGGCATTGCGTTGACCACTTCCGGGTTGCTGACGCTTTTGAACAACAGCGCGACGATGGGCACCAGGAACACCAGCAACAGAAACAGCACCAACGGCGCGATCAAGGCCTGGGCCTTCCAGCGGTTGACCCGCTCGGCGCGCTTGAGCCGCTGCTTTAGGGTGGGGCTGGTGCCCGCGTTCAGTGGAACGGCGATGGCCATGGCGAACTCCGCAAATCTTTTTATCGTTACAGGGGCGGCGGGCCGCCTCTGTTCTTTTGAAACCACAACCTGGACGTACGCGTGATCGTGGCGAGGGAGCTTGCTCCCGCTGGGCCGCGAAGCGGCCCCAAAAATGTCGGCAATGCCTATCTCGTGAGTGCTGCGCACTCAAGCGGGAGCAAGCTCCCTCGCCACAAAAAGCCTCGCCTCCCAGGAAGACGTGGGTTACTTCGCCGCCCAGGAGTTGAAGCGCTGTTCCAGTTGCTCGCCGTTGTCAGCCCAGAAGCTCACGTCGATCTGCACTTGGTTGGCAATGTTCTCCGGAGTGGTCGGCATGTCTTTCAGGACATCCTTGGCCAGCAACGGAACAGCCTGGGTGTTGGCCGGGCCGTAGGCGATGTTTTCCGAATAGGTCTTCTGCTGCTGTGGCGCCACAGAGAAGGCGATGAATTTCTTCGCCGCTTCTGCGCGCGTCTTGTCCAGGCCACGAGGAATAGCCCAGGCGTCGAAGTCGTAGATGCCGCCGTTCCACACCACTTTCAGGTTGCTTTCTTTCTGCACCGCGGCGATCCGGCCGTTGTA
This sequence comes from Pseudomonas sp. R4-84, assembly GCF_054130985.1. Classification (NCBI taxonomy): domain Bacteria; kingdom Pseudomonadati; phylum Pseudomonadota; class Gammaproteobacteria; order Pseudomonadales; family Pseudomonadaceae; genus Pseudomonas; species Pseudomonas sp. R4-84. The sequence goes on along the minus strand of NZ_CP096390.1, from coordinate 568,044 downwards.
GGCCGAGCTCATGACAACGTCACCGGAAGCGAGGTATTGCGGCGGTTGGGCGCCAGCTTCCCACCATTGGATGTTCGGCTTGAGTTCGTCCAGCTTCTTGAAGGCGCGGTCCTGGCCATCTTTACCAGCCAGCACTTTGTAGACGTCTTTGGGCGCCACGCCGTCGGCCATCAAGGCAAATTCCAAGGTGTACTTCGCGCCCTTGCGCAGGCCACGCTTGCCCGGGAACTGCTTGGTGTCCCAGAAATCAGCCCAGCTGGTCGGTGCGGTTTTCAGCTTATCGGCGTTGTATGCCAGCACGGTCGACCAGACGAAAAAGCCCACGCCGCAAGGCTGGATGGCGCCCTTGACGTAGTCTTCGGTCTTGCCGAACAAGGCCGGATCGAGCTGCTCGAACATGTCCTCGTCGCAGCCACGGGACAATTCCGGCGACTCGACTTCCACCAGGTCCCACGAGACGCTCTTGGTATCGACCATGGCCTTGACCTTGGCCATTTCGCCGTTGTACTCGCCCGCCACGATCTTGCCATTGCCGGCAGCTTCCCAAGGTGCGTAAAAGGCTTTGACCTGAGCCGCCTTGTTCGCCCCGCCGAAAGACACCACGGTCAGGTCCGGGCCCGCCGCCATCGCGCTTGCCGCACCCATCATGCCCAATGTCAGGGCTGTGAACTTCAAGGATCTCAACATTTATTGTTCTCTCCACGTGCAGGGTTGGTGTTGGTACAGCAGGGGGGCGATCAGTTCGCCTCTAAAAGGGGATCGAGCGCGCGCACATGCTCGACTTGCCAGCCAAGCGGAACCACGTCCCCGACGGCGAGCGCGGGATCGAGCTCGGCAATGGGCTGTTTCACGAAGAAGTCGTTCTTGCCGCAGACCTCCAGGCGAACCCGGACGTGGTCGCCCAGATAGATGAATTCCGCCACCCTCCCTGAAAAGCGGTTGACGCATTGTTCGCTGGAGCCGTTGAGGCTCACCCGCTCCGGCCGGATCGAGAGCGTGACCGGCTCGCCAGGCTGGCCGACATTGACGGCCAGGGCCTCGACTTTCTCACCGCGCCCCAACTCCACCAGGCACCGATCGCCGGTCTGGCTGTGCAGGCGGCCGTTGAGGCGGTTGTTTTCGCCGATGAAGTTGGCGACGAAGGTGTTTTTCGGTTCTTCGTACAGTGTGCGCGGCGGGGCGATCTGCTGGATCTCGCCCTGGTGGAACACGGCCACACGGTCGGACATGGTGAGGGCTTCGCCCTGGTCGTGCGTCACGTAGACCACGGTGACACCGAGGCGCTGGTGCAGGTGCTTGATTTCCATCTGCATGTGTTCGCGCAGCTGTTTGTCCAATGCACCAAGGGGTTCGTCCATCAAGACAAGTTGCGGCTCGAACACCAGCGCCCGGGCCAGGGCCACGCGCTGCTGCTGGCCACCGGACAATTGCGCCGGATAACGCTGGGCAAAGGTTTCCAGCTGGACCATGCTCAAGACTCGCTTGACCCGATCACCGACGTCGCTCTTGTTCAAGCCGCGAACGGTCAACGGGAAGGCCAGGTTCTCGGCGACGGTCATGTGGGGAAACAAGGCGTAGTTCTGGAACACCATGCCGATGTCGCGCTTATGAGGCGGCACGTTGTTGATGGAACGGCCAGCCAGCAGGATTTCACCGGCGGTCGGAGTCTCGAAACCGGCGAGCATCATCAGGCTGGTGGTCTTGCCGGAGCCGGAAGGTCCGAGGAGGGTCAGGAATTCGCCTTTGCGAATGTCCAGGTTGAGGTCTTTGACGATCAGGTTCTCGCCGTCGTAGCTCTTTTGCACACCACGAAAGCTGACCAGCACATCACTGGCCCCCGCGCTTGAATCGACCTGGCTCATACCCGCACCTTTTGTATTGATGACTGCTTGTGAGTCCAAGCCTAGTGGAGCCCGGGACCCGCGCAAATCGGGCCGCAGGAGAGAATCGCCTCAGCCGGATGGAAGAGTCGGGGTAGGGATTTCCCTACACGGGTGGCGGGATTGGATAAGTGCAGTGGCAAGTTTCAAGCAGCGAGCTGCAAACCGGGGCAAGCGCTGTGCTGGGGCGTGTCGCAAATGGATATGCCGACACAAACCCTGTGGGAGCGAGCTTGCTCGCGATGGCGGTCTGTCAGCTACCTATGCGCTGAATGGTCCGACGCTATCGCGAGCAAGCTCGCTCCCACAAGGGGACGATGGTGGGATTCAGAGCAACTTGTGCTCCATCGCGTATTTCACCAGTTCCGCCAGCGAGGTGATGTTGAGTTTCTGCATCAGCCGCGCCTTGTGGGTACTGATGGTCTTGCTGCTCAGGGCCAGTTGCTGGGCGATGTCGTTGACATTGGCGCCTTGGGCGAGGCGTTCGAAGACTGAGAACTCGCGCTCCGACAATAGGGAATGCAGCGGTCGGGTGTCGGTCAGGCCCACTTCGAAGACCATGCGGTCGGCCAGGTCCGGGTCGATGTAGCGTCCGCCGGCAGCGACCTTTCGAATCGCCATGAGCAGCAAAGCCGGGTCGCTGTCCTTGGTGGCGTAGCCGGCGGCGCCGACCTTAAGGGCGCGAGCCGCCATTTGCGCTTCGTCATGCATGGACAACACCAGGATGGCCGGCGGGTTGTTCAACGCCCGGATCCGTGGGATCGCCTCCAGGCCGTTGACGCCCGGCATGGAAATATCCAGCAGCACGACTTCGCAGGGCACGTGTCGCAGGGTCTCGAGCAGTTGTTCGCCATTGCTCGCCTCCCCCGCCACCACCAGATCCTTGGCCAGGCCGATCAACTGCTTGATCCCTTCGCGGACGATGGTGTGGTCTTCGGCTACCAGTACACGGATCACATTGTTCTCCAGATTCAGAGTCTCATCGCGAGCAAGCTCGCGTAACATTAATTCATGTGGGAGCGAGCTTGCTCGCGATGCGGTCACCCCGGATAACCACTCCCGTCATGCCTCACCCAACGGCACGCGCACCGACAAGGTCGTCCCCTCCCCCGGCTCGCTGTCCAGAGTCAACTGTCCGCCCATGATCAACACACGCTCACGCATGCCAACCAAGCCAAAGGACGTTGGCCTACTGGCGTCGGCAATGAATCCTACACCGTCATCGCTGACCGTCAGGCATAGATGGCCGCCTTCCTGGGTCAGCGTCAGTTCCACAGTATGCGCCTGGGCGTGGCGCATCACATTGGTCAGCGCTTCCTGGAGAATCCGGAACAGACCGATGGCCTTCGCGTCGCTCAACGGTGGCAAGTTGTCAGGCACCTGCACCAGGCACGGGATGTGGGTACGCGCCTCGAAACGCCGTGCCTGCCATTCAATGGCCGAAGCGATACCGGCATCCAGGATAGGTGGGCGCAACGCTGTCGCCACGTCTCGCACCAGTTGAAACAGCTGGGCGATCAAGCGCTTCATGCTGTTGAGCCGCTCCTGCAGGCCAGGATCCAGCTGCGCGTAGGCCAATTCGCACATGGAAGTCTCCAGCTTCAGCACCGTCAGCATCTGGCCCAGCTCGTCATGGACCTCCCGGGCAATACGTGCTTTTTCTTCCTCTCTTACGCTTTCCAGGTGCGCCGACAACTCACGCAACTGTTCACGCGAGCTGGCCAGCTCCAGTTCGATGCGCTTGCTTTCAGTGATGTCCCAGACGATACCGTCCCAGACGTAGGCGCCATCCTCGAGACGACGTGTGATTGCCTTGATCTCGGCCCAGCGTTGCTGCCCTTCGCGCGTCAGGATGCGGCCTTGCCATGACCAGTCGCTGTCGCTGTCCAGCGCCTGGTCCTGGGTGCGGTGGTAATCGGCCTTGTCGTCCGGATGGACCAGGCTGCGCAGACCGGTATCACTGCGGGCCAAAGTCGCCGGGGAGTAGCCCACCAGGCTTTCACTGCCTTCGCTGATGTAGGCAAAGTCGATTTGTCCAGTCACCGGAGCCCGCTCCAGGCGAAAGACCAACCCCGGCACGTTCGCCGCGATGCCTTGCAGGCGCGCCTCGCTTTCACGCAAAGCCGCCAGTGCGCGTCGACGCTCCGTCACGTCGTTTAGGTAGACGACCAGGTATTCGGCATCGCGAAAACGCAGGAAGCTCAGGGAAACGTCGGCCGGCAGGATGCTGCCATCGGCGCGCACACATTCGGTCTCGAAACTCTGCGGCCCGTCTTCACTGGCTCGTGCGCGCTTCCACAAATTCAACCAACGGTCCATGTGCAAGCCCGGCTCGAAATCGATCAGCGGGCGGTCGATGATTCCGCCCGGGCCGTAGCCCAGCATGGTTTCGGCGGCGCGGTTGGCGTAGCGCACATGACTGTCCCAGTTGACCCAGAGGATGCCGACCGTGCTTTGATCGATGGAAAACTGCGTCAGCCGCAAGGCTGCTTCGCTGGCGGTGCGTTGGGCGATGTCCTCTCGCGCGGCACGCAACCGGCGCTCCAGTCCACGTTGCTGGCGGCGTTGCCAAGACACGGTGGCCACGCTGGCGAGCAGCAATGCCAGCAACAGCAAGGTCAGGTTCTGCCAGAAACCCGGAGTTTCGGTCAGGCGCGGGTATTTCGGCTTGAGCCAACGACTGTGCAGTTGCTCAAGTTCCTTGGCCGGGATGGCTTGCAGCCCCTTGTCGATAATTTCGGCCAACTGGGGCCAGTCCCGGCGCGTGGCGACCCGTAGCAGCTGTGGCGACCCAATATCGCCCACCACCGCCAGTTCCGAGAACTCGGGCTCGACCATCAACCGTCCCAGCTGCGCCTCATCGACCACCGCGAACCGGGCCTGCTGGGTCAGCAACAATTGCAGCGCCTCGCGCTCCATCGGCACCCCTTGCAGGTTCAACGCTGGGTAATTGCTGCGCAGATAATCCGCCGTGGCGCTGGGCATGCGCACCGCAACGCGGACCTGGCCGTCGAGCTTCTCCAGCTCCACGCCCTCGGCGCTTTTCTGCGCGCCGACGATCAATTGCGGCACTCGCATGTAAGGGTCGGAAAACTGCCAGAGCCTGAGCCCGACCGGGGTTTGGGTCAGGCCGGGCGCGACATCGATTTCGCCGTCACGTACCGCTGCTTCCAGCTGCGCGACGTCTTGGAAATTGCGCCAGGTCAACTCGACGTTCAGCGTCTTGCCCAGCCATTGCATCAACTCGACATGGGTACCGGACAACCGCTGTAAACGCCGATCGTATTGTGCATAGGGGGCCTGCAATACCACGCCGACCCGCAGCTGTTGATGTTGCGTCAGCCATTGACGCTGTTCCGCACTCAGTTGCACGCCATGAACCTGCGGCGCAGGCGCAGCCCAAGCCATCAAGGGAAGCCATAAACAGCCGATAACCCACAGGCAGCAATAACGCATCATCGAAGTCTCATGCACTGACAAATACTGACCAACCCATTAGGCTGCCGGAAATACTTCTGGTCATGGAATATCCGATGCCCTCTGTTTATCGCCTGGCGTTGCCAGCATTGTGCCTGTCGCTGATCCTGCCGAGTGCATTTTCTGTGCAGGCTGGCGAAACGGCACCCGCCGCAGTGGAACCATCCGCTGGAGAAAAGCCGGTCGAACGCCAACCCTTGCTCGAGCGTAGCCAGGAAGAGGCGGCGGCGCTCGTAAGAAAGGTCCCCGCTCAAGAACAGCAACAGCTACAAACCGGTAGCGACGCCTTCCTCGCGCTGTGGAAGCCAGCCAATACCAGCGAGCCCAAGGGCGCCGTCATCATCATCCCTGGCGCCGGTGAAACCGCTGACTGGCCTCAAGCAGTCGGCCCCCTGCGCAAGAAACTGCCTGATGCCCAATGGAGCAGCCTGAGTATCACCCTGCCGGACCTGCAAGGCGACGTCATCGCTCCGCGCACCGTGGAAACGCCACCCGAGACCAAACCCGCCGACGTCGCGGCCGCGGCACCGGACGCCACCACCGCCGCACCGATCGAGCAAGTGACGGGGGGCGAAGCCGAGGCAGCGGATGCCGCCATCGCCGAAACCGGTGAAGAACACGCCAACGCCGATGCCGAGCGCATTTTCGCCCGCATCGATGCGGCGCTGGCCTACGCCGAACAGCAGAGCGCCCGCAGCATTGTGCTGCTAGGCCATGGCACGGGCGCTTATTGGGCAGCGCGCTACCTTAGCGAAAAGCAACCCTCGCAGATCGAACGCTTCGTGATGGTCGCGGCCCAGACTCCGGTAACCGCCAAGCCTGGCCTGGCAGAGCTGACACCCACCCTGAAGCTGGCGACCGCCGATATCTTCTATATGGACAAGCCACTGGACCGCAACGCGGCACTGGAGCGCTTGCAAGCGAGCAAACGCCTGAAAGGATCGACCTTCAGCCAGGTTGCCCTCAAAGCCGTGCCGAACCGTTCGGCGGAGCAAGAGCAATTGTTCCGTCGGGTCCGGGGTTGGTTGAATCCGCAAAACCCTGGGGAGTGAGACCTTCCCAGCGGTAAGCGAGACGCTAGCTATCTGTGGCAAAGGGAGCTTGCTCCCGCTCGGCTGCGCAGCAGTCATCAGCCAACTGAGACTCCGTAAGAAATTCGGCGCCAGGTTGAGGCGCCGCTTCGTGAACCAGCGGGAGCGAGCTCCCTCGCCACAGGCACCCCGTATTAGCGGAAATCCCTCCGCTCGCGAATCAAACGATAGGCATTGTGCAGCTCTCGGGTCCTGTCGGTCGCTTCACGCACCTGTAAAGGCGTGGCGCCGCTGCCGGCGATCTTGTCCGGGTGATGCCGGCTGAGCAAGCGGCGATAAGCCCGCTTTATTTGCGACGGCTCGCTGGTGGCCGAAACACCCAGCAATCGCAATGCCTCCTGATAAGTCACGCCGCTTGAGGGTTGCGACAGTTTCTGCGGTTCGTAATCCATCGCCAACGCCTGGACCTGCTGCGGCGTCCAACCCAGCCATTTGCCCCACTGGACAAGCAACTCGCGCTCGCTGGCGCCAGCGCGACCGTCAGCCCAGACCATCCTCCAGCAGGCGCGTAGCACGCCTTCGGCCGCGTGGGGCTGAGTGGCGAGGCGACGCAGATAACCGCGCAAGCGATCATGCTCGGACTTGCCTCGGTTGAATGCCGCAATGGCACGACGCTGCGCCGGTTCGCTCAGGTCGAGGGCGCGCATTTCCAGGCGAGCCTGCTGAATGTGACCGTCCACAACCCGCCCATCGCTTTTCGCCAGGCGTCCGAGCAACACGAACAATAATTCATCGTTGCGCAACGCCGGGCGCCCGCCCAGCCGTTCACGCACTTGCGCCCAGCTGTGGACGTTCAGGCGCCTGTCCAGCGCCTGTCCCAGCAATGCGCCAAGCATGGCCCCCGGGATGCTGGCTATGGCAAAGCCTGCTCCCGCTCCGATCAGAGTCCCTGGCCACCACATATCAACGGCTCGCTTCTATCAATTTTTCAACCTGCGCCAAACGTTCAAGGGTTCCGACATCTACCCAATGACCTTGCAGCCGCTCGCCGCTGACCTGCCCATGGTCCATGGCCTTGCGCAGCAACGGTGCGAGCTTGAACGCGCCAGCCGCGCAACCGTTGAATAATCGCGGATGCAGGACGGCGATACCGCTGTAGGTCAGTTTGTCGGCCGTGGACGCGCCTTCATGAACCTTTCCGTCGGTGAGGACGAAATCGCCATCTGGGTGATGTTCAGGATTGTCCACCAGCACCAGATGAGCCGACGCGTCGAGCGAACGAGGCAAGGTGCTGAAATCGAAATCAGTCCATATGTCGCCATTGACCACGAGAAACGCTTCATCGCCCAGCAACGGCAGCGCCCGGAAAATCCCCCCGCCGGTTTCCAGCGGCTCGCCTTCCGGGGAATAGACGATGCGCACGCCGAACCGTGAGCCGTCCCCCAGGTGGTCTTCGATCTGCTGCCCGAGCCAGGCGTGATTGATGACGATCTCGCCAAACCCGGCGGCGACCAGCGCCCGCAGGTGATATTCGATCAAGGGAATTTCGGCGACACGGATCAAAGGCTTAGGCGTGGTAAGCGTCAGCGGGCGCATGCGCTCCCCCTTGCCCGCCGCGAGGATCATCGCCTTCATGCATTTGCCCCGGCCGATTGGCGCAGGCTGCGGAGCAACTCATCCAGCGGCGCCAGCTCAGGACGGCGGTCGATGACCGCTTCTATATAGTCGAAGAAGCGCGGTACGTCCTTCAGGTAGCGCGGCTTGCCGTCGCGGTGGCAAATGCGCGCGAAGATGCCGATCACCTTGAGATGGCGCTGCACGCCCATCAAGTCGCTGGCCCGCAGGAAATCTTCGAAGTCCGGCTGCACAGCAATGCCAAGGGCACCGGCCTGCTGCCAATAATCCTCCAGCCAACCGCGCACTCGCGCCTCGGGCCAACTGAGGAAAGCATCCTTGAAAAGGCAGGTCACATCGTAGGTCACCGGCCCGTAGACCGCGTCCTGGAAATCGAGCACACCTGGATTGGGATCGCTGAGCATGAGATTGCGCGGCATGTAGTCGCGGTGCACCAGCACTTTCGGCTGGGCCAGGGCGCTGTTGATCAACAGTTCGCAAGCCTGCTGCCAAAGTTGCTGCTGTGTCGCATCGAGTTCGATGCCCAACTCGCGCTTGACGTACCACTCCGGGAACAGCTCCAACTCGCGACGCAGCAAAGCAACGTCATAACTGGGCAGCGGAGCCACCATAGGCAATTGCTGAAAAGCCAACAATGCCTGCAAGGCATCGCGGAATAAATCGTCGGCATTTTCGCCGTTGATTACATCCAGGTAGGTCTGGTTACCCAGATCATTGAGCAAAAGAAAACCGCGATCGAGGTCTTCGGCATAAATTTTTGGCACGTTGATGCCGGATTTCGCCAGCAAAAACGCGATATCCACGAAGGGTTTGCAGTTTTCCTGGGGCGGCGGTGCATCCATCACGATCAGGCTGCGGCCCTCGCCTTCCCAGCGGAAATATCGCCGGAAACTCGCGTCGCTGCTGGCCGCGGTCAACGTGGCCGGGGATACGGCACCCCACCCCTGTTGATTGAAAAGGATCGGTAACTGCTCATCGAGCCAAACTTTCAGGTGTTGCAAGCGTACATCTTGGTCAGGCATTGCAAGGGTCTCCGACGGCGCTAGCCGTCAAGCGGGTCATGCTTTATTATCCAGCATCTTTTTCAGACCATCGAGAGGCGTGCGGCCCACACCGCGGGCAGATGGCACGCAGGAAGCCCGGACTAATAAGATGGCATTGAAATCCCCCGCGTTTCGTAAAAAATTTCCGTTGCTGGTTACCGGCAGTCTGCTGGCCCTGCAACCCCTGGCCTCTTCATTCGTCGTTGCGGCGCAACAGTATGACTGTTCCGTCTCCGCTTCGGGTGCCTGGGACTGTTCACCCAAGACGCCGGCCGCTGCATTGCCGCCACGTCCCGTGCATGAAGGCAGCGCGGTTGCCGACAGCGGCAGCGCACCGGCCGACAGCGATTCGGGCGAGGTGGCCGGCGACAAGCCGATGCTCGTCACCGAAGCCAAGGGCCGCGGCTTGAAGACGCGCAGTGAAGACTACAGTCACTTGGACTGGGTTCCGCGCGAGAACCTCACGCCCGCTCAACTGGCTGAAACCGGTCCTTACTGCGCTGGCGCGTACATCGAGCCGACGCGTCCGGGCATGAACGACAAGACCGCCAAGAGCGACGCGCCGACCTTCCTGGGCGCCAAGGCTTCGCGCTACGAGCAGGAGCAACAGGTGGCGACCCTGGCCGGCGACGTGGTCATGCGCCAGGGCAGCATGCAGGTCGAAGCCGACGAGGCCAGCCTGTACCAGGCCGAGAACCGTGGCGAGCTGAACGGCAACGTGCGGGTCCGCGACAACGGCGCGCTGATTGTCGGCGACCACGCCGATGTGCAGCTGGACACCGGTGAAGCCAAGGTCGACAACGCCGAATACGTGATGCACAAGTCGCGCATCCGCGGTAACGCGCTGTACGCCCGCCGCGCCGAAAACGCGATCATCCGCCTCAAGGACGGTACGTACACCACGTGCGAACCGGGCAGCAACGCGTGGACACTCAAGGGCAACAACATCACCTTGAACCCGGCCACGGGCTTCGGCACCGCGACCAACGTCACGCTGCGGGTCAAGGACTTCCCGGTCCTGTACACGCCTTATATCTATTTCCCGATCGACGACCGTCGTCAGTCCGGCTTCCTGCCGCCGACCATCGGCAGCGGCAGCGATACCGGCTTCCTGCTGGTCACCCCGTACTACTTCAACCTCGCGCCGAACTACGACGCCACGTTGTACCCACGCTACATGAGCAAGCGCGGCTTGTTGATGGAAGGCGAGTTCCGTTACCTGACCAAGTCCAGCGAAGGCCAGTTCGGCGCCGCGTACCTCAACGACGAAGACGATGAGCGCAGCGGGCAGAGCGACTACGACAAGACCCGCTACATGTACAACTGGCAGCACAAGGGCGGCCTCGACTCGCGCGTGCTGACAGAAGTCGACTACACCAAGATCAGCGATCCGTATTATTTCCAGGATCTGCAGACCGATCAGATCGGCGTCGAGTCGCGGGACTACGTGAACCAGCAAGGCGCTGTCAGCTATCGCGGCGACAACTACACCGCTCGGCTCAATGCCCAGGCTTACCAGATGGCGACGATTTCGAAGATCACGCCATATAACCGCCTGCCTCAGATCACCTTCAATGGCTCGCTGCCCGAACATCCGTATGGACTGGATTTCGCGTACAAGACCGAACTGGTGCGGTTTGATCGTGATTTGCGCACCGGTGACTACACCGATGAAGACGGCAACACCGAGCCGTTCCTGGATAACAACATCCGCGGCTTGGCCAGGGCTAACGGCGACCGGCTGAACCTGGCACCCGTCATGAGCCTGCCGATGACCGCAAGCTATGGCTACATCAAGCCGTCGCTCAAGTACCAGTACACTCAATATGACCTGGACCTGGATAGCAGGGGCAGATCTCAGGTCGCTGCGCAGAACGCCGAGGCCGATCGCCTGCGCGGCACCTACAGCAGCAGCCAGAGCCGTGGTGTTCCAATCGCCAGCATCGACAGTGGCCTGTATTTCGACCGCGACACCCAATGGTTCGGCACCAACTATCGCCAGACCCTGGAGCCTCGCCTGTTCTATCTCTATGTACCGGAGAAGGACCAGAGCGATATCCCCGTGTTCGACACCAGCGAATCGACCTTCAGCTACTCCTCGCTGTTCCGGGATAACCGTTTCACCGGCTCCGACCGTGTCGGCGACGAAAACAAATTGTCCCTTGGCGTGACCAGTCGCTGGATCGAAGAAAACGGGTTCGAGCGTCAGCGCATCAGCGTCGGCCAGGCCTTGTACTTCAAGGATCGTGAAGTCCAACTGCCAGGCATCGACTTCAAGACACGTGAAGACGCCAAGTCCGACGTTTCCCCGTATGCCTTGGAATACGAATATCGCTGGAACCGCGATTGGCGCACCACGGCGACCTACAACTGGGATCCGGACACCCGCAGCCCCCGTTCGGGCAGCGCGATGTTCCACTACCAGCCTGAAGACAACCCGAACAAGGTCATCAACGCCGGTTATCGCTATCGCAACGACCAGGTCCGCTATGACGAATCCACCGGCCAATGGCAAGTGGGCGGTGGCGACTATGGCCGTCCGGGCGATCCGAATTACGTGAAGGACTACTACAAGATCAAGCAGCACGATTTCTCGATCATCTGGCCGATCGTGCCGCAGTGGAACGCCATCAGCCGCTGGCAATATGACTACAACCGCAACCGTACCCTGGAAGCCTTCGGTGGTTTCGAATACGACAGCTGCTGCTGGAAACTGCGCCTGATCAACCGTTACTGGGTCGACTATGAAGAATTCAGTCAAGCCGCCCCGCAAAACGAAAAAGGCGACCACGGCGTCTTCCTCCAAATTGTTCTGAAGGGACTCGGCGGCCTTACCGGCGCCAAAGTAGAGAGTTTCCTCGACAAAGGCATTCAAGGTTATCGTGAACGTGAAGACCAAGCTTTCTGATTGTCTGCGCCCGCTGATGCTGGGCGCGCTGTTCCTGGGTACCGCAGCGAACGCCGCGGTACAGTCCATCGACAAGGTCGTGGCCATCGTCGACAACGACGTGGTCATGCAGAGCCAACTGGACCAGCGTGTCCATGAAGTGCAGCAAACCATCGCCAAGCGTGGCGGCGGCTTGCCACCACCGGGCGTGCTGGACCAGCAGGTGCTCGAGCGCCTGATCGTCGAAAACCTGCAGCTGCAGATTGGCGAACGTTCCGGTATCCGCATCACCGATGAGGAACTGAACCAGGCCGTCGGCACCATTGCCCAGCGCAACAACATGTCCATCGATCAGTTCCGCGCCGCCCTGGCTCGCGACGGCCTGTCCTTTGACGACGCCCGCGACCAGATCCGCCGTGAGATGGTCATCAGCCGGGTACGTCAGCGACGCGTGGCCGAGCGCATCCAGGTGTCCGAGCAGGAAGTGAAGAACTTCCTCGCTTCCGACCTGGGCAAGATGCAGCTGTCTGAAGAACTGCACTTGGCGAACATCCTGATCCCAACCCCCGAGAGCGCCAACTCCGAAGCGATTCAGAGTGCCTATCGCCAGGCCATGGATGTTTACCAGCAGCTCAAGCAAGGTGCTGACTTCGGCCAGATGGCCGTGGCGCGTTCGGGCAGTGAGAACGCCCTGGAAGGTGGTGACATGGGCTGGCGTAAAGCCGCTCAATTGCCGCCTCCGTTTGATCGCGAGCTCAGCGCCATGGCCGTGGGCGACATCACCCAGCCGGCCCGCACTCCAGGTGGTTTCATCATCCTCAAGCTGCTGGAAAAACGCGGCGGCGGCACCCAGGTGCGCGACGAAGTACATGTCCGCCATATCCTGATCAAGCCGAGCGAGATCCGTAGCGAAGCCGAGACCAAGCGCCTGGCCGAGAAGCTCTACGAGCGGATCACCGCCGGCGAAGACTTCGCCGAGCTGGCCAAAAGCTTCTCGGAAGACCCGGGTTCCGCCCTTAACGGTGGCGACCTGAACTGGGTCGACCCGAATGCGCTGGTCCCCGAGTTCCGCCAGGTCATGGCCGAAACACCCCAGGGCCAACTGTCCAAGCCGTTCAAGAGCCCTTACGGCTGGCACGTCCTGGAAGTCCTTGGCCGTCGCGCCACGGACAGCACCACCCAGGCGCGCGAGCAACAGGCAATGACGGTATTGCGTAACCGCAAATACGACGAAGAGTTGCAAACCTGGCTTCGCCAGATTCGCGACGAAGCCTACGTCGAGATCAAACTCCCTGGTGCAGACCAGGCCGCGCAGTGAAACCCAAGCGTTTCGCGCTGACCCCCGGCGAGCCTGCCGGCATTGGTCCCGACCTGTGCCTGCTGCTCGCCTCGCAAGCCCAGCCTCACCCCCTGATTGCCATCACCAGCCGCGACCTGCTCCTCGAGCGGGCCGCGCAACTGGGGCTGGCCGTCGATCTGCGGTTGGTTACGCCAGACGCCTGGCCCGATGCCCCGGCACCTGCGGGCAGCCTGTATGTCTGGGATACGCCCCTAGGCGCACCGGTCGTCACCGGTCAATTGGATACGGCAAACGCGGCGTTTGTTCTGGAAACCCTGACCCGCGCCGGCCAAGGCTGCCTGGATGGGGCTTTCGCCGGGATGATCACCGCCCCGGTACACAAGGGTGTCATCAATGAATCCGGTATTCAGTTTTCCGGACACACGGAATTCCTGGCAGACCTGACCCGAACCTCGCAAGTCGTGATGATGCTCGCCACGCGCGGCCTTCGCGTAGCCTTGGTCACCACTCATCTGCCCTTGCGAGACATCGCCGACGCGATCACACCGCAACGCCTGGAACGGGTCACGCGCATACTGCACGCCGACCTTCAGGAAAAATTCGGCATCGCCCGGCCACGAATCCTGGTGTGTGGGCTCAATCCCCATGCCGGCGAAGGCGGACACCTGGGCCGTGAAGAAATCGACATCATCGAACCTACATTGGAACGCCTGCGTAGCGAGGGCATGGACCTGCGTGGCCCGCTGCCTGCCGACACTCTGTTTACCCCCAAATATCTGGAGCACTGCGATGCGGTGCTGGCGATGTACCACGACCAGGGCTTGCCCGTGCTGAAGTACAAAGGCTTCGGCGCGGCGGTCAATGTGACGCTGGGCTTGCCGATCATCCGCACCTCCGTGGACCACGGCACCGCCCTGGACCTGGCCGGCAGCGGCAGTATCGACACCGGCAGCCTGCAAGTCGCCTTGGAAACCGCTTACCAGATGGCCGAGACCCACTTATGACCGAGCAATACCAACACCGCGCGCGCAAGCGCTTCGGCCAGAACTTCCTGCATGACGCTGGCGTGATCGACCGCATCCTGCGTTCCATCAATGCCAAGCCCGATGATCGCCTGCTGGAGATCGGTCCGGGCCAGGGTGCACTGACCCAAGGCCTGCTCGGTAGCGGCGCGCAACTGGACGTGGTGGAACTGGACAAGGATCTGGTGCCGATTCTCAACCAGCAATTTGCCGGCAAGAGCAATTTCAACCTGCACCAGGGCGACGCACTGAAGTTTGACTTCAACAGCCTGGACGCCGCGCCGGGCAGCCTTCGGGTGGTTGGCAACCTGCCCTATAACATTTCCACGCCGCTGATTTTCCATCTGCTGAGCAATGCCGCACTGATCCGCGACATGCATTTCATGCTGCAGAAAGAAGTGGTCGAGCGCCTCGCCGCCGGTCCTGGCGGTGGTGATTGGGGCCGACTATCGATCATGGTCCAGTACCATTGCCGGGTCGACCATTTGTTCAACGTGGGCCCGGGAGCATTCAACCCGCCCCCTAAAGTCGACTCCGCGATCGTCCGCCTTGTACCTCATGCGGTCCTTCCGCACCCGGCCAAGGATCACCGCCTGCTGGAACGCGTAGTGCGCGAAGCTTTCAACCAGCGTCGCAAAACCCTGCGCAACACGTTGAAACTGCTGCTCAGCAGCGCTGAAATCGAAGCCGCGGGTGTTGACGGCAGCTTGCGCCCCGAGCAACTGGACCTGGCGGCCTTCGTGCGCCTGGCCGACAAGCTCAGTGAACAGGTCGCGCCAAAAGACAACGCCATTTGACATGCGAGGCCGTTATCGGGAAGTACGCCGGTCTGGTTTACTACCCGACACTTGGCCTAGACTGACTCCCTCAGTTCTTCCCGCGTCCCGCTTTCAAGGCCTTTTTGCATGTCCGATCCTCGTTACCAGGTCGACGTCAGCGTCGCCACCCGCTTCCTCGCTGAACAGTCACAACCCGAGCACGACCGCTTCGCCTTCGCCTACACCATCACAGTGCGCAACAATGGCTCGCTGCCCGCCAGGCTGCTGTCACGGCATTGGATCATCACCAACGGCGACGGCCATGTAGAAGAAGTGCGCGGTGAAGGCGTGGTTGGCCAGCAACCGTTGATCGATGCCGGCAAGAGCCACAGCTATAGCAGCGGAACAGTGATGACCACCAAGGTCGGCACCATGGAGGGCACCTATCAAATGCTCGCCGAAGACGGTAAGCGCTTCGATGCGATCATCAAGCCCTTCCGACTGGCGGTGCCCGGAGCGCTGCACTGATGGCCACGTATGCGGTTGGTGACCTGCAGGGCTGCCTGGACCCGCTTAAATGCCTGCTGGAGCAGGTAGCGTTCGACCCACGCAAAGACACGCTGTGGCTAGTCGGCGACCTGGTCAACCGTGGCCCGCAGTCGCTGGAAACCCTTCGTTTCCTCTATGGTATCCGCGACTCTTTGGTATGCGTGCTCGGCAATCACGATCTGCACCTGTTAGCCGCCTGGCAAAACATCGAGCGCCTGAAAAAATCCGACACCTTGAGCGAGATTCTCGACGCCCCCGATTGCGTCGAGCTGCTTGAATGGTTGCGCCAGCAAAAACTCATGCATTACGACGAGGCGCGCAACCTCGCGCTGGTCCATGCCGGCATCCCACCCCAATGGTCGCTGCGCAGAGCGCTCAAGTGCGCTGGCGAAGTGGAACAGGCGTTGCGCGACGACAACCTGTTCGGCCCCTACCTGGACGGCATGTACGGCAACGAACCCGTCAAATGGGACAACGACCTCACCGGCACGGCCCGTCTTCGCGTCATCACCAATTATTTCACGCGCATGCGCTTCTGCACCCGCGACGGCAAGCTCGATCTCAAGGGCAAGGAAGGCATCGAGACCGCCCCGCCCGGCTACGCGCCGTGGTTCAAGCACAAGGAGCGCAAAACCCGCGACCTGAAGATTATTTTCGGGCACTGGGCGGCACTCGAAGGCCAAACTGACGAAGCCGGGGTTATTGCCCTCGATACCGGCTGCGTCTGGGGCAGCGCGATGACACTGATGAACGTCGACACCGGCGAGTTGTTGCGCTGCGATTGCGACGAGAAGGGCCACGCCAGACCCAATACATCGACCATTGCATCATTGCCGGCCGGCACCGACGCTTGACCGGCGTTGCGCCCAAGGCCACAGGAGTACCTCATGACCGAATTCAAACGCATCTCCCCCGAGCAGGCCCAGGCCCTGCGTGAACAAGGCGCGGTGCTCGTCGATGTGCGCGACCCGGCCACTTACGCAACTTCACATATCAGTGGCTCCAAGCATTTGGATAACCATTCCCTTCACGCTTTCATCCAGGGCGCTGATCTCGATGCGCCTACCATCGTAGTCTGCTATCACGGCAACTCCAGCCAAAGCGCAGCGGCTTACCTGGTCAGCCAGGGTTTCAGTGACGTGTACAGCATGGACGGCGGCTTTGAGCTGTGGCGCACGGTTTATCCTGATGAAACAGAGCAAGGCACCCACGAATAATTTTTTATGACACCCAAGCCCACGAGAACCGCGGGCTTGGGCGATGGCGGACGAACGGTCTGCCACAACTAATTACGTATTCAACCTTTACCTCTCGGATTCCGAACTATCCTTAGCCTCAGGCCATCCAAAACAGGGGAGAGCCGGTACACCGGCGCGCGGATCATCGGGAGTCAGCTTTCAGGAGCCGCATTCTTGAAAGCATTCTGGGGGGTAAAACGGCAACTGGGGTCCCAGCGGCTGTCCAGCATCGACTGATTGATCCGACACCGGCTCCACGTATCGAGCGAGGTGACGTCATGAGTATTTTTAGCCACTTCCAGCAACGTTTCGAGTCCACGCGGCAGGAGGAGTACTCGCTGCAGGAATACCTCGAACTCTGCAAGCAAGACCGCAGTGCCTACGCATCGGCTGCGGAGCGTCTGTTGCTGGCAATCGGAGAACCGGAACTGCTGGACACCTCGACCAACTCGAGGCTCTCGCGGATTTTTTCCAACAAAGTGATCCGGCGCTACCCGGCCTTTGCAGACTTCCACGGGATGGAGGAATGCATCGAACAGATCGTGTCCTATTTCCGCCATGCCGCCCAAGGCCTGGAGGAGAAGAAGCAGATTCTCTATCTGCTCGGCCCCGTCGGTGGCGGTAAATCGTCCCTGGCCGAGAAACTCAAGCAACTGATCGAAAAAGTGCCCTTCTACGCCATCAAGGGCTCTCCTGTCTTCGAATCGCCCCTGGGGCTGTTCAACGCCACCGAGGACGGCGCGATCCTCGAAGAGGACTTCGGCATTCCCCGTCGCTACCTCAACACCATCATGTCGCCATGGGCCACCAAGCGCCTGGCGGAGTTCGGCGGCGACATCAGCCAGTTCCGCGTGGTCAAGCTCTATCCTTCGATCCTCAACCAGATCGCGGTGGCCAAGACCGAACCAGGTGACGAAAACAACCAGGACATCTCGGCCCTCGTGGGCAAGGTCGATATCCGCAAGCTAGAAGAATTCCCACAGAACGACGCTGATGCCTATAGCTATTCGGGCGCGCTGTGCCGGGCCAACCAGGGCCTGATGGAGTTCGTCGAGATGTTCAAGGCGCCGATCAAGGTGCTTCACCCATTGCTGACCGCCACCCAGGAGGGTAACTACAACAGCACCGAGGGACTGGGGGCGATACCATTCAGCGGCATTCTGCTCGCTCACTCCAACGAATCGGAATGGCATACCTTCCGCAACAACAAAAACAACGAAGCCTTCATCGACCGGATCTACATCGTCAAGGTGCCTTACTGCCTGCGCGTCTCCGATGAGGTGAAGATCTACGACAAGCTGCTGTTCAACAGCTCGCTGTCCAAGGCCCATTGCGCGCCCGACACGCTGAAGATGCTCGCACAGTTCACTGTGTTGTCGCGCCTGAAGGAGCCGGAGAACTCCAACATCTATTCGAAGATGCGGGTGTACGACGGCGAAAACCTCAAGGACACCGATCCGAAGGCCAAGTCGATCCAGGAATACCGGGACAACGCGGGCGTGGACGAAGGGATGAACGGACTGTCCACCCGTTTTGCGTTCAAGATCCTGTCCAAGGTGTTCAACTTCGACCCCCACGAAATCGCCGCCAACCCTGTCCATCTGCTGTACGTTCTCGAGCAACAGATCGAGCAGGAGCAGTTCCAGGCGGAGACCCGGGAGCGCTACTTGCGTTTCCTCAAGGAGTACCTGGCGCCACGGTACATCGAGTTCATCGGCAAGGAGATCCAGACGGCCTATCTGGAGTCTTACAGCGAGTACGGCCAGAACATTTTCGACCGTTACGTGCTGTATGCGGATTTCTGGATCCAGGACCAGGAATATCGCGATCCGGAAACGGGCGAGATTCTCAATCGCGTAGCGCTCAACGAAGAGTTGGAAAAGATCGAGAAACCCGCGGGCATCAGCAATCCGAAGGACTTCCGCAACGAAATCGTCAATTTTGTCCTACGCGCCCGGGCCAACAACAACGGCAAGAACCCTACCTGGCTCAGCTACGAGAAGCTTCGGGTGGTCATCGAGAAGAAAATGTTCTCCAACACCGAAGACCTGTTGCCCGTCATCAGCTTCAATGCCAAGGCCAGCAAAGAGGACCAGCAAAAACACAACGACTTCGTTACACGCATGGTCGAACGTGGCTATACCGACAAACAGGTACGGCTGCTGTCCGAGTGGTACCTGCGGGTCCGTAAATCACAATAGCCAGCAACAAGCCGCAAGCGACAAGCTGCAAGAGGAAAGCGTGTGAACCCTGGAGCCGGGTTACTGCTTCCACTTGCAGCTTGCAGCTCACCACTTGAAGCTGCCCGGAGGGCACCCATGAGCTATGTGATCGACCGACGCCTGAATGGCAAGAACAAGAGCACGGTAAATCGCCAGCGTTTCTTGCGGCGCTACCGCGACCACATCAAGAAGGCCGTCGAGGAGGCGGTCAGTCGTCGTTCCATTACGGATATGGAACATGGCGAGCAGATCAGCATCCCTGGCCGGGATATTGACGAGCCGGTGCTTCACCATGGCCGGGGCGGCAAGCAGACCGTCGTACACCCCGGAAACAAGGAATTCACCAGCGGCGAGCATATCCCTCGTCCACCCGGTGGAGGCGGCGGCAAGGGCCCGGGCAAGGCTGGCAATTCCGGCGAGGGCATGGATGAATTCGTCTTCCAGATCACCCAGGAAGAGTTCCTTGAATTCATGTTCGAGGACCTGGAACTGCCAAACCTGGTCAAACGCAACCTGACCGGCACCGATACTTTCAAGACCGTGCGCGCCGGTATCAGCAATGAGGGTAATCCGGCGCGGATCAATATCATCCGCACCCTGCGCTCAGCCCACGCACGTCGCATCGCGCTTTCGGGCAGCAGCCGGGCAAAACTGCGCGAGGCCAAGGAGGAGCTTGCCCGCCTCAAGCAGGAGGAGCCGGACAATTTCGGCGACATCCAGGCCTTGGAAGCGGAAATCGAGCGTCTTAGCGCGCGCATCCATCGCGTGCCGTTCCTCGATACCTTCGACCTCAAGTACAACCTGTTGGTGAAGCAACCGAATCCTAGCTCCAAGGCGGTCATGTTCTGCCTGATGGACGTGTCCGGCTCAATGACGCAGGCCACCAAAGACATCGCCAAGCGGTTCTTCATCCTGTTGTACCTGTTCCTCAAGAGGAATTACGACAAGATCGATGTGGTGTTCATCCGGCACCACACCAGCGCCAGGGAAGTCGACGAAGAAGAGTTTTTCTATTCAAGGGAAACCGGCGGCACCATTGTTTCCAGCGCCCTGAAGCTGATGCAGGAAATCATGGCTGAACGCTACCCCGCCAACGAATGGAACATCTATGCGGCCCAGGCGTCCGACGGTGACAACTGGAACGACGACTCGCCGATTTGTCGCGACATCCTGATCAACCAGATCATGCCGTTCGTCCAGTACTACACGTACGTCGAGATTACGCCGCGCGAACATCAAGCGCTGTGGTATGAATACGAACGCATTGCCGAAGCGTTTTCCGATACGTTTGCCCAGCAGCAACTGGTCTCGGCCGGGGATATCTACCCGGTCTTCCGTGAACTCTTCCAGCGCAGGTTAGTGACATGACCGCCAAAAAAGAGCAGAAACGCCAGCCTATTTCCACCGGCTCCGAATGGACGTTCGAGCTGATACAAGCGTACGACCGCGAGATCAGCCGTATCGCGGATCGCTATGCCCTGGACACCTATCCCAACCAGATCGAAGTGATCACCGCCGAGCAAATGATGGATGCCTATGCATCCGTCGGTATGCCGTTGGGTTATCACCATTGGTCGTATGGCAAGCATTTTCTCAGTACCGAGAAATCCTATAGCCGCGGCCAGATGGGCCTGGCCTATGAGATCGTGATCAACTCCGACCCATGCATCGCCTACCTGATGGAGGAGAACACGATCTGCATGCAGGCGCTGGTGGTGGCCCATGCCTGTTATGGCCATAACAGCTTTTTCAAGGGCAACTATCTGTTCCGCACATGGACCGATGCCAGCTCGATCATCGACTACCTGGTCTTCGCCAAGCAGTACATCATGCAGTGCGAAGAGCGCCATGGCATCGACGCGGTGGAGGACTTGCTGGACTCTTGCCATGCCCTGATGAACTACGGCGTGGACCGCTACAAGCGACCCTATCCGATCTCCGCCGAAGAGGAACGGCGACGCCAGAAGGATCGAGAGGAACATCTGCAGAAACAGATCAATGACCTATGGCGGACCATTCCCAAAGGCGCCGACAAGTACAACGAGAAGGACAACGCACGCTTTCCGGCCGAGCCCCAGGAAAACATTCTCTACTTCATCGAAAAACATGCGCCGCTGCTGGAGCCCTGGCAACGGGAAATCGTGCGTATCGTGCGCAAGATCGCCCAGTATTTCTATCCGCAGCGCCAGACCCAGGTCATGAACGAAGGGTGGGCGACGTTCTGGCACTACACCTTGATGAACGACCTGTACGACGAGGGCCTGGTCACAGACGGCTTCATGATGGAGTTCCTGACCTCCCATACCAGCGTGGTGTTTCAGCCCGGCTTCGACAGTCCGTATTACAGCGGCATCAATCCCTATGCTCTGGGTTTCGCCATGTATCGGGACATCCGGCGCATGTGCGAAAACCCTACGGAGGAAGATCGCCGCTGGTTCCCGGAAATCGCCGGCTCGGACTGGCTGTCGACGATCAAATTCGCGATGAGCAGCTTCAAGGATGAAAGTTTTATCCTGCAATACCTGTCGCCCAAGGTAATACGCGACCTCAAGCTGTTCAGCATCCTTGACGACGATCAAAAAGATGACCTGCTGGTGCCCGCCATCCATGACGAAGGTGGTTACCGCGTCATCCGGGAAACCCTGGCGGCGCAATACAATCTGGGCAACCGCGAGCCCAACGTGCAGATCTACAGCATCGACCGCCGCGGTGATCGCTCACTGACTCTGCGTCATCAGCAGCACAACCGCAAACCGCTAGGCGAATCAACGGATGAGGTACTCAAGCACCTGCATCGTCTATGGGGGTTCGACATCCATCTGGAAACCCTGCAGGGCGATCAAGTGATGAAAACCCATCATGTGCCGCCACGCACCGAACAAGCCGAAGGAGATTATGGGCGCCTGGATCTGGCCGTCATTCATCTTTGATCACGCTTTCGCCTCCGAACGTCCGACATAAAGGTTTATCCTGTCGGCCCAACGGAGGTTTTTTATGCAGATCTACAAGGTCGGCGGCGCTGTACGCGATCGCCTGCTAGGCATCCCCGTCACCGACGTTGACCGGGTCGTGGTGGGCGCCACTGCCGAGGAGATGCTCGCCAAGGGTTTTCGCCCCGTAGGGGCTGATTTTCCGGTATTTCTTGATCCAAAGACTGGCGAGGAATACGCCCTGGCCCGCACCGAGCGCAAGAACGGCCGAGGTTATGGTGGTTTCGTGTTCCATGCCAGCCCCGAGGTCACGCTCGAAGAAGACCTGGTCCGCAGAGACTTGACGATCAACGCGATGGCCGAGGACGACCACGGCAATCTCACCGATCCCTACCACGGGCAGCGCGATCTGGAAGCACGCTTGCTCCGTCACGTTTCCCCCGCATTCGCCGAAGATCCCCTTAGAGTCTTGCGCGTTTCCCGTTTTGCGGCACGCTATGCCCCCCTGGGTTTCAAGGTGGCCGACGAGACGCTCGAGCTGATGCGCCAGCTCAGCGAATCCGGCGAACTGGAGGCATTGACGGCTGAACGCAGCTGGAAGGAAATTTCCAGAGCGCTGATGGAGAGCCAGCCCCAGGTATTTATCCAGGTACTGCGCGACTGCGACGCCCTAAAAATCCTCATGCCCGAAGTGGATGCGCTGTTTGGCGTTCCACAACCCGAAGTCCATCATCCGGAAATCGACACCGGCGCTCACACGCTGAGCGTGCTGGAACAGTCGGCACGGCACAAGCAACCGCTGACCGTGCGCTGGGCTTGCCTGCTGCATGACCTGGGCAAAGGCCTGACACCCGAGCATGAATGGCCGAGACACATCGCCCATGAGCACAAGGGGCTGAAGCTGATCAAAGCGGTCAACGAACGCTTCAAGGCGCCACGCGACTGTCAGGAATTGGCACTGCTGGTTGGCCAATATCACACGCACGGACACCGCGCGCTTGAATTGAAGGCGTCTACGCTGCTGGAACTGTTGCAAAGCTTTGATGTGTACCGCCGTCCCCAGCGCTTCGAGGAGTTCATCATGGCCTGCGAAATGGATGCACGGGGGCGCAAGGGGCTTGAGGAACGGAATTATCCACAGGCTGATTATCTGCGGGGAGCCGCGGCAGCGGCTCGCGCAGTGGCGGTGCAGCCGCTGTTGGAAAAGGGCTTCAAGGGACAGGAACTGGGTGAGGCAATCAAGCGTGAGCGCCTCAGGGCATTGAAGGCCTACAAGGAAGCAGCAGCGAATTAAAGGCGGTCGTGCCAGTTTCCGCGTGTTCGCCGGGGGTTCCGCCGCCTCAGAGCAGATCCGGTGGCGTAAGTTGCTGCCCTCGCCATTGGAAAGCCACCGGGGCCAATACCTGGTCGATCTGCGCCTCTTCCCACAACGTGGCAAAGCTTTTGCCCACGCCAGGGTGGATTCGATCCGGCGCGATCAAAGACAAAGGCCACAGGACAAAGGCATTCTTGAGAATTTCGGCACGCGGCAGGATCAAGCCGTCGAAGTTGCCTACCTGCTCGCCATACAACAACACGTCGATGTCCAGCGGCAGGCCCTTGCGGTCCGGTGCATAACGACCGTTGTCGGCCTCGATGAACTTGAGGCGACGGTCCAACTCAATCAGCGACAGGTCAGTGAAGGCCGACAAGACGAAATTGAAAAAAGGCCCACTCTTGATACCCACCGGCTGGCTCTCGAACACGGCCGAACAGCGCATGTCCACCAGGAAACCGGCCAGTGCTTCAAGCCCCGCGCATAGATGGGTTTCGCGCTCGATATTGCTACCAAGCCCGAGGAAAACCTGTGTCAGCGACATCCGCGCTCGATCTCCACGCCCACACCGCTGGCAGCCGGTACGGCGCCAGGCTTGGTCACTTTCAGGCGCAGCCAGGTGATTTCGAACTCATCCATGAGCACCTGGGCCAGTCGTTCGGCAAAGGTCTCGACCAACTGGAACTGCGCCTGCTCGGCGAACGCCTGGATGCGTGACGATACGCTGGCGTAATCGAGCGCCAGGGTCAGGTCGTCGCCCGCAGCGGCCGGACGGTTGTCCCAGGCAAAACTCAGGTCAAGGCGCAGGCACTGTCGGATGCCTCGTTCCCAGTCGTAGGCACCGATTACCGTGTCGACTTCAAGGCCTTCGATAAAAACTCTGTCCAAGCACTCTTCTCCGCAGCACGACAAGGGCGCATTGCGCCGTTAGAATCAGGGCGTCCCCGCCCGGAATGGTTAGCATGTTTTGGTTACTGGCGATCCTCGCCTACCTGCTCGGCTCACTGTCCTTCGCCATTTTGCTCAGCCGCCTGACCGGTCGTCCGGATCCGCGAATGAGTGGCTCGGGTAATGCCGGCGCCACCAACATGCTACGCCTGGCCGGACGAAAACTCGCCATCCTGACCCTGCTCGGAGACCTCTGCAAAGGCCTCTTCCCGGTACTGATCGCCAGCCTTGCAGGACTGTCGTTACAGCAACAGGCCTGGATCGGCGTCTGTGCCGTCATCGGCCATCTGTTCCCATTGTACTTTCGCTTTCGTGGCGGCAAGGGCGTCGCCACTGCCGCTGGAATGCTGCTGGGCCTGTATCCGCCGGCCGCCCTGCTTGCCGTCTGCACCTGGCTACTGACTTTCTACCTGACCCGCACCAGCTCGCTAGCCGCGCTGATCGCCACACCGCTCACCCTGCCATTACTGGCTTGGCAGGAGCCGGCGGCCCTGCTGCCGATGACAGCGCTCGTCGCGCTGATCGTCTGGCGTCACCGGGGCAATCTACGCGACCTGTTCGCCGGGCGCGAACGGCATTTCTAAACATCGCTTCACAGCGGCGACAACTGCTCCATTGGCCAACGGGCCTGCACGCTGATCGCCAGGCTCTCCTGCTGGCCCGCTTGCAGGCGCTGGCAGCCGGCAAAGGCAATCATCGCGCCGTTATCCGTGCAGAACTGTGGTCGAGCGTAGTAAACGTCGCCCTTCATGTCGCCGAGCATTTTTTCCAGGGATATCCGCAACGCCTTGTTCGCGCTCACGCCGCCGGCGATAACCAGACGCTTGAGCCCGGCCTGCTTCAACGCGCGCTTGCACTTGATGGTCAAAGTCTCTACCACGGCCTGCTGGAACGCCAGGGAGATGTCGCAACGGGCTTGCTCACTGTCGTCCCCGGCGCTGACACATTGCTGCCAGGTGTTCAGCGCGAAGGTTTTCAAGCCGCTGAAGCTGAAATCCAGACCCGGTCGATCGCACATCGGACGCGGAAAGACGAAACGTCCTTCAACACCCTGGGTTGCCAGCCGTGCGATTTCCGGCCCGCCCGGATAGTTGAGCCCCATCATCTTCGCGGTTTTGTCGAAAGCTTCCCCGGCGGCATCATCGAGCGATTCACCCATGAGCTCGTATTGACCGATCCCATCCACGCGGACCAGCTGGGTATGCCCACCCGACACCAACAAAGCGACGAACGGGAATTGCGGCGGCTGCGGCTCCAGCATCGGCGCCAGCAGATGGCCTTCCATGTGATGCACGCCCAGCGCCGGGATGCCCCAGGCAAAGGCCAGCGCCTGGGCGCAGGAAGCGCCGACCAGCAGCGCGCCCACCAGGCCCGGCCCGGCCGTATAGGCAATGGCATCGATCTCGGTCGGCACACAGTCGGCTTCGGCCAGGACCTGGCGGATCAAGGGCAGCATGCGCTTGACGTGGTCGCGGGACGCAAGCTCGGGCACCACGCCGCCGTAGGCGCGATGCAGGTCGATTTGACTGAACAAAGCGTCAGCCAGCAGGCCGCGCTCACTGTCGTAGAGGGCAACGCCGGTTTCGTCGCAGGATGTTTCTAATCCCAGTACTAGCATGGGTTTGCGCCTTGTAGAGGCTGAATTCGAAGGCGCGCATAATAGTCGCCGCGTTGTGCCCCGACCAGCGGTTTTCGATCAGAGGCTTTGCATTCCGAGCGATGAGGGGTTAACATCCGCAACCCTTAAAAACCGACGTCTTCAAGTGCTCTTTTGCCGCGAGGATGTTGACCCCGGTAATGAATGAAGGTAGCTCTGGATGCCAGCCGTCAAAGTAAAAGAGAACGAACCCTTCGACGTAGCTCTGCGTCGTTTCAAGCGCTCCTGCGAAAAAGCCGGTGTTCTGGCTGAAGTTCGTAGCCGCGAATTCTACGAGAAGCCGACTTCCGAGCGTAAGCGCAAAGCAGCAGCCGCTGTTAAGCGTCACGCCAAGAAAGTTCAGCGCGAACAGCGCCGCGCCGTACGTCTGTACTAATACACAGACGCCCGTCGCAAGCTTCTTGCCAAGCCCGGCCTTCAAGCCGGGCTTATGGCATTTGCGGAACAACGCTTGATGCTTCACCGTCAAAGTCGCAGACGCGACCTAGACAACCCGCTTCACCGCGTCAGACCTGGCTCTTTTGCCAGCGGTGCACGTCTCTTCTGACGAGCCTTCCAAGGCTACTGACGAGCACACCCTGATTCCTCTAACGACGATCAGCCCAAGGCACCTGCCTGCGTGCCCGCCTCATGAGCTATCCGTGGCCAGATCGGCCGTTACCGGATTCAGCGCAACACATTCATACAGTCGAGTACTGATAGTAATTAACGTCAGTGGACAATCGGCAGATACACTTCCGACAGCAATGAAGCAAACGATCCGGTCGAGCCACCTTTTTGCCGTGCCTCGAAACCTGGAATCGATCATGCCTGCTGGTTTCGGATCCCTATTTCGCGCAGTGATGATGAGAACGCCATGGCCGGGCTAATTCCCCAGAGCTTTATTGACGACCTCCTGAACCGCACCGACATCGTCGACGTGGTCAGCTCTCGCCTGCAAATGAAGAAAGCAGGCAAGAACTACACCGCCTGCTGCCCGTTTCACAAAGAGAAAACCCCGTCCTTCAGCGTCAGCCCCGACAAGCAGTTCTATTACTGCTTTGGCTGCGGCGCGGGCGGCAATGCCCTCGGCTTCATCATGGACCACGACAACCTGGACTTCCCCCAGGCAGTCGAAGAACTGGCCAAAGCCGCAGGCATGGAAATTCCACGGGAAGAGAGCGGCCGGCAGCACAAGCCACGCCAACCCACCGATTCGCCGCTTTATCCGCTGCTGACGGCGGCAGCGGATTTTTATCGCCAGGCGCTTAAAAGCCACCCCGCGCGCAAGGCGGCGGTGGACTACCTCAAGGGCCGCGGATTGACTGGCGAGATTGCCCGGGATTTCGGCCTCGGCTTCGCCCCGCCCGGCTGGGACAATCTGTACAAACACCTGAGCAGCGACACGCTCCAGCAGCGCGCCATGATCGACGCAGGCCTGCTCATCGAGAACGCCGAGACAGGCAAGCGCTACGATCGCTTCCGTGACCGAGTGATGTTTCCGATCCGCGATACACGGGGGCGCATCATCGCCTTCGGCGGCCGGGTTCTGGGCGATGACAAGCCCAAGTACCTGAACTCTCCGGAAACCCCGGTTTTCCATAAAGGCCAGGAACTCTACGGCCTTTACGAGGCACGCAAGAACAACCGCAACCTCGACGAGATCATTGTCGTGGAAGGCTACATGGACGTTATCGCCCTGGCCCAGCAAGGCTTGCGCAACGCCGTTGCGACCCTGGGAACGGCCACCAGCGAAGAACACATGAAACGCCTGTTTCGCGTGGTGCCCAGCGTGCTGTTCTGCTTCGATGGCGACCAGGCGGGACGCAACGCCGCCTGGCGCGCATTGGAAGCGACATTGCCATGCCTGCAGGACGGGCGACGTGCACGTTTCCTGTTCCTGCCCGAAGGCGAGGACCCGGATACCCTGGTGCGCTCCGAAGGCACCGACGCATTTCGTGCGCGGATCAACCAGCACGCCCAACCGCTGGCCGATTATTTTTTCCAGCAACTGACCGAAGAAGCCGATCCACGCTCCCTTGAAGGCAAGGCCCACATGGCCACTCTCGCGGCACCGCTGATCGACAAGGTGCCCGGTGCCAACCTGCGCACACTCATGCGCCAACGGCTCAGCGAAATCACCGGCCTGAACAACGAAGCGATGAATCAATTGGTGCACAGCGCTCCGCAGGAAGCACCGCCAGCGTATGACCCAGGCATCGATTACGACGCGATGCCGGATTTCGCCGACTATCATCAACCTCAGCAGGATTACGCGCCTCAGCAGGAATGGACGTCGAAAAAAACCGCCGGTGGCGGCAAGAAATGGGACAAGAAACCCTGGGACAAGAACGGCAAGCGGGGCGATCGCGACCAGCCACGTGTCCCGCGCGTGCCGGCCGCCGTCGAACCACCAACACTGGCCGCCCTGCGCACCTTGCTGCATCACCCGCAACTGGCTGAGAAGGTCGAGGACGCAGGACATTTTGCCGCCGAGGACCACAGCAATACACAATTGCTGGTCGCACTCCTTGAAGCCGTGCAGAAGAACCCCAAGCTAAACTCATTCCAGTTGATCGCTCGGTGGCATGGCACCGAGCAGGGGCGCCTCTTGAAGGCGCTGGCCGAGAAGGAATGGCTGATAGAGGGAGACAACCTTGAACAACAGTTTTTCGACACCATTACTAGCTTATCCGCCCGCCAACGCGAGCGAAACCTGGAACAACTTCTGCGCAAAGCTCGCCAGAGCGAGTTGACCAGCGAAGAGAAAAACCAATTGCGGGATTTACTCAGCCGCAATGTTTGCGCATCAAACCCGACCTCAACTGGCGCGTGAGGTCACAGCTCAGGTATAATCCTCGGCTTGTTTTTTGCCCGCCAAGACCTTCAGTGGATAGGGTGTTATGTCCGGAAAAGCGCAACAGCAGTCTCGTATCAAAGAGTTGATCCTATTGGGTCGTGAGCAGGGCTACCTGACTTACGCGGAGGTCAACGACCACCTGCCGGAGGATATTTCAGATCCGGAACAGGTGGAAGACATCATCCGCATGATCAATGACATGGGGATCAACGTATTCGAGGTTGCTCCAGATAAGGATGCCCTTATGCTGGCCGACGCCGATACCGACGAGGCGGCCGCTGAAGAAGCGGCCGCAGCGTTGGCGGCGGTCGAGACCGACATTGGTCGCACCACCGACCCCGTGCGCATGTATATGCGTGAAATGGGTACGGTAGAGCTCCTCACGCGTGAAGGCGAAATCGAAATCGCCAAGCGTATTGAAGAAGGCATCCGTGAAGTGATGGGCGCGATCGCGCACTTCCCTGGCACGGTCGACCATATTCTCTCCGAGTACACCCGCGTTACCACCGAAGGTGGCCGCCTATCCGACGTCCTGAGCGGCTACATCGACCCGGACGACGGCATCGCGCCGCCTGCCGCTGAAGTGCCGCCGCCGATCGACGCGAAAGCCGCCAAGGCTGACGACGATACCGATGACGAAGACGCCGAAGCGAGCGACGACGAAGAAGAGGCCGAAAGCGGTCCCGATCCGGTCATCGCTGCCCAGCGCTTCGGTGCCGTGGCCGACCAGATGGAGATCACCCGCAAGGCCCTGAAAAAGCATGGTCGCAACAACAAGCAGGCAATCGCCGAGCTGTTGGCGCTGGCCGAGCTGTTCATGCCGATCAAGCTTGTACCCAAGCAGTTCGAGGGCTTGGTAGAGCGTGTTCGCAGTGCCTTGGATCGCCTGCGTCAGCAAGAGCGCGCGATCATGCAATTGTGCGTTCGTGATGCGCGCATGCCCCGTGCAGACTTCCTGCGCCAGTTCCCTGGTCACGAAGTCGACGAAAGCTGGACCGATGCACTGGCCAAGGGCAAGAGCAAATACGCCGAAGCCATTGCCCGCCTGCAACCGGACATCATTCGTTGCCAGCAGAAGCTAAGCGCGCTGGAGACCGAGACCGGCCTGAGCATCGCTGAAATCAAGGACATCAACCGTCGCATGTCGATCGGCGAAGCCAAGGCCCGCCGCGCGAAGAAAGAGATGGTCGAAGCGAACTTGCGTCTGGTGATCTCCATCGCCAAGAAGTACACCAACCGTGGCCTGCAATTCCTCGACCTGATCCAGGAAGGCAACATCGGCCTGATGAAAGCGGTGGACAAGTTCGAATACCGTCGCGGCTACAAGTTCTCGACTTATGCTACCTGGTGGATCCGTCAGGCGATCACTCGCTCGATCGCCGACCAGGCCCGCACCATCCGTATTCCGGTGCACATGATCGAGACGATCAACAAGCTCAACCGTATTTCCAGGCAGATGTTGCAGGAGATGGGTCGCGAACCGACCCCGGAAGAGCTGGGCGAACGCATGGAAATGCCTGAGGACAAGATCCGCAAGGTACTGAAGATCGCCAAAGAGCCGATCTCCATGGAAACCCCGATCGGCGATGATGAAGACTCCCATCTGGGTGACTTCATCGAAGACTCCACCATGCAGTCGCCGATCGATGTCGCCACCGTTGAGAGCCTCAAGGAAGCGACTCGCGAAGTACTTTCCGGCCTCACGGCCCGTGAAGCCAAGGTTCTGCGCATGCGTTTCGGCATCGACATGAATACCGACCACACCCTCGAGGAAGTCGGTAAGCAGTTCGATGTGACCCGTGAGCGGATTCGTCAGATCGAAGCCAAGGCGTTGCGCAAACTGCGCCACCCGACGCGAAGCGAGCATCTACGCTCTTTCCTCGACGAGTGACCTTCAAAACCCCCGGCCCTGCCGGGGGTTTTGCTATGCGCAGATAAAACGCTTTCGTTGCCACCCCCGCCCTTTTGCCCGTCTACACTCGAAACATCCTCCCCAAGCCAAGACGAGACCGTGATGCCCAGACTGACGGCCGTGCTTTTGCTGTCACTGATGACCTGGACCGCGACGGCCGGCGCGTTGACGCTCACCGACGAAGAGCGCCGCTGGCTCAAGGACCACCCCGACCTGCGCCTGGGTGTCGATGCCTCATGGCCGCCGTTCGAATTCCGCGACGATCAGGGGCGCTACCAAGGCCTGGCTGCCGATTACGTCGATATCATTCGCCAGCGATTGGCGATTACATTGACGCCCATCGAGCCAGTGAGCTGGACCGTGGTGCTGGAGCAGGTCGCACAGGGCAAAATCGATCTTTTGCCGGGCATCATGTCCACCCCCGAACGCCAGAATTATCTGGCTTTTACCCGTCCCTACCTGGATTTCCCGATTGTCATCCTCGCCCATCACGGTGGCGCCCAACCGCGCAGGCTGGAGGACTTGTACGGCTTGAAGATCGCCGTGGTGGAAAACTATGCCCCACACGAGTTGTTGCGCAATCACCATCCCGACCTGAATCTGGTTGCCCTGCCCAACGTCAGCTCGGCCTTGCAGGCGCTGGCGACGGATCAGGTGGATGCCGTGGTAGGTGACCTTGCTTCCAGCGTCTGGAGCCTGCGCCAGCTCAAGCTCGATGGGCTCTACGTAAGTGGGGAAACGCCCTACCGGTATCAATTGGCGATGGCCGTCCCCCAGGAAAACAAGATTCTCGTGGGCATTCTGGACAAAGTGATGGCAGATATGACGTCGGCCGAAATCAGCGAGATCCAGGAAAAGTGGATCGGCAATGTGCGCGATTATCGTCAACTCTGGTCAGATCTGCTGCTTTACGGCCTTCCAGGAATGCTTCTGCTGGGCGGCATCCTGGCCGTGGTGATTCGCATCAATCGTCGCCTCAGCTCGGAAATAGCCCGGCGAGTCGATCTTGAACAGGAACTGCGCAGCAGCGAATACCATTATCGGGGATTGGTCGAGAGCCTTTCGGCCATCGCATGGGAAGCGAGGGTCAGCGATTTCACCTACAGCTACGTGTCGCCCCACGCCGAAGAGCTGCTCGGCTACCCTCTCGCCCATTGGCTCATTCCTGGCTTCTGGCGCAACATCATCCACCCGGCAGACCTCATACGCGCCCAGACTTATTGCGACCACGAAGTGCTTGCCGGCCGCGATCACTGCGTCGATTACCGGGTTATCACTGCTGATGGTCGCTGCCTCTGGGTCAGGGATATCGTCAGCCTCATCCAGCACGGCCACGAGCCGCTGATGCGTGGCTTGATGATCGACATCAGTGAAGCCAAGCACACCGAGGAAGCGTTACGTCTTTCCGAACAAAAATTCGCCTCGGTGTTTCGCCAGTGCCCCGACATCCTGGTGATTGCGCGCCTGCAGGACGGCTGCCTGCTGGAAGTGAACAAAGCTTTCGAGGAACAGATCGGCATCAGTGCCGACCAGGTGATTGGCAAAAACACTACGGACCTGGACATCTGGGGCATCCAAGGCGTCGGGCCAAGCCTGTTGCAGCGTTTGCAGGCCGGCAGCATCCGCAACCTCGAAATGCCCTTTCGACGCAGCAACGGCCAGGTGTTTACCGGCCTGATCTCGGCCGAACCCTTCGATCTCGACACCACCCCCGCCCTGGTGGTGGTCGTGCGCGACATCAGCCAACTCAAGGAAACCCAACAACAACTGCAGACCTCCGAAGAAAAGTTCGCCAAGGCTTTTCATGCCTCGCCCGACGGCCTGTTGCTGTCCCGGCAAAGCGACGGCCTGCTGATAGAAGTCAACGAGGGCTTCAGTCGCATCACCGGTTTCAACAGCGCCCTGTCGGTGGATCGCTCCACGCTGGACCTCGGCATCTGGGTCAACCTCAATGAACGCAAACAGATGCTCGACCTGCTGCAACGGGACGGTTTCGTCAAGGATTTCAGCTGTCATATCCGCCGCAACGATGGGCAGATCCGACTCTGCGAGGTGTCCAGCCGTCCCCTGCCCATCGGCAATGAAGACTGCATGCTGACCATCGCCCGGGACATCACTGAGCGCCACTTCATGCAGGAAAAACTGCAACAGGCAGCCACCGTGTTCGAAAGCACCGCCGAGGGCGTCCTGATCACCGACACGCAACAGCACATCAACGCCGTCAACCGCGCTTTCACCGAAATCACCGGCTATAGCGAAAGCGAAGCATTGGGCCACACCCCTCGCTTACTGGCCTCCGGCCTACATGACAGTGCCTTCTATGCGGCAATGTGGCATCAGCTGACGGCGGAGGGTCATTGGCAAGGAGAGATTTCCAACCGACGTAAAAACGGGGAACTGTACCCCAGCTGGCTAACCATCAGCGCCGTGCGCAACCGGGGCCATCAAATCACTCACTTCGTTGCGGTTTTTGCCGATATTTCAAGCCTCAAGCACGCCCAGGCCCGACTCGATTACCAGGCACACCACGACCCGCTCACCGGCCTTCCGAATCGCACCTTGTTCGAAAGCCGCTTGCTGACCGCCCTGAACAGCCAGCAGGAAAACGGGGGACAAGGCGCAGTGTTGTTCCTTGATCTGGACCGTTTCAAACATATCAACGACAGCCTCGGGCACCCGGTCGGTGACCTGCTGCTAAAGGGCATCGCCGTACGGCTGCGCGAGCAGCTACGGGACATCGACACAGTGGCGCGCCTGGGAGGCGACGAGTTCATCATCCTGCTGCCTGGCCTGCAACAGCCCAGCGACGCCGAGCACATCGCCCAAAAACTCCTGAACTGTTTTGGCGCGCCTTTCCAGGCAGGTGAACACGAGTTTTTCATCAGCGCCAGCATTGGTACCAGCCTGTATCCTCAGGATGGCTGCGACGTGGCCACGCTGGTCAAGAATGCCGACGCGGCGATGTACCGATCCAAAGCCAAGGGGCGCAACCGGGTAGAAAGCTACACCCGCGACCTCACGGCCCAAGCCAGCGAGCGCGTGGCGCTGGAACACGAACTGCGACGGGCGATCGAGCGCAACGAGTTGTCGTTGTCTTTCCAGCCAAAAATCAGCCTGGTCGACAACAGCCTGGTGGGCGCCGAGGCACTGATTCGCTGGACCCATCCGACGTTCGGCGACGTGCCCCCGGAACACTTCATTCCTCTGGCCGAAGAAAACGGGATGATCCTGCAGATCGGCGACTGGGTGCTAGAGACCGCCTGCCGACAGCTATGCGAATGGAATTGCACTCACGAAAGCCTCGGCCCGCTGTCAGTGAACCTGGCTGGCGTCCAACTGCGCCAACCCAACCTGCTGGGTCGTATCGAACAACTCTTGCGGGAAAACCATCTCGAACCGGGCTTATTGCAACTGGAGATTACCGAAAACTTCATCATGAGCCAGGCCGAAGAAGCCCTGGCAGTGTTGCACCAGTTGAAAAAACTCGGTGTGCAACTGGCCATCGACGACTTCGGCACCGGCTATTCCTCACTCAGCTACCTCAAGCGCCTGCCGCTGGATATCCTCAAAATCGACCAATCCTTCGTCCGCGGCCTGCCCGATGACCCCCACGACGCGGCCATCGTACGGGCAATTATCGCCCTGGGTCGCAGCATGCAATTCACCATCATCGCCGAAGGCGTCGAAACCCTGGCCCAACAACAATTCCTCGCCGAGGAGGGCTGCGAACAGATCCAGGGCTACATTGTCAGCCTGCCCCTGTGCGCCGAAGAGTTCGCCGCAACGTTTCTGCGTGTAACCGTATCGGATTTTTCGGATAGCACAGCCGAGAAACCGTCGCTATAATCCGCGGCCTACTGAGGGCCCATAGCTCAGTTGGTTAGAGCAGAGGACTCATAATCCTTTGGTCCACGGTTCGAGTCCGTGTGGGCCCACCAACTCCAAAGCCGCGCATTGCGCGGCTTTTGCTTTTCCAGACGGTCATCATCTTGACTTGTCGGGGCCAGAAAAAAGCGTACAACCATCAATCGCAAGCACTACGTCACGGTCATCATTTCCCCCGCGCGACAACCCTTACGTGTCACGCTGATTTTTCGGTACTGAGCAGCCACCGGAGCTTTGCGCTCCAGCAGCTCCAGGCAGGTTTCAGGTTCGTCGAGGGGCAGCGTCTTCAATTCCTCCACCTCGATTTCCCACCACCGACTCGCCAACAGGCGCTCGATAACATCAGGAGCGTGCCTGAACCGCACTACCTTGGCCGGGACGCCCGCTACGATTGCGTAGGCCGGCACATCCCCAGCCACGACTGCCCGGGTTGCAATCACCGCGCCCGTGCCGACGTTGACGCCCTCCATGACCATGGCATGGCTGCCCACCCAGACGTCGTGGCCAATCGTGGCCATTTGGGTCCTGGCACGGTAACTCAGCGGGGAAGCCGTGTATTGGAAAGGATGAGAGCTGAGCCAATCGGTGGGATGCGTGTGCTTTTCCTGGCCTATCACCACGCCAGTGCCCATTGAGCAAAAGCGACCGATCGATGCCACCAGGGATAGATGGCTGCCACTGCGGATATAAGTGTGGGCGCCGATCGCGAGACGCGGCGAGTCAATGTCGACGTGCCCAAGGGCAACGCCCTCTTCCAGGGTCAGCTCTGTCCTCCTGCTCAGCGATTGGAGGCCGCCAGCAAGCTTGCACCGGTGTCTCTTGACCCAACGCTTCCAGTAAAAATCTTTTAACGATCCCATCTTGTTTCCCAAGACTGCAGAGCAGTTCATAGCGGAACGCAATTGCAGCAGAGATACCGGGCCGTGTATGTCAGGCCTTTCTGAAAATCCTCATGAAGCCGGTTAGCCTCGACCCGTCGTTTTTTTCAGTGCGGCTCACTTACAATTGCAAACCCCGGCCTTCGAGAGACCTCCATCATCGCCACTCCCAGCCTGTCCCGCCTGTTCCTCGAACTCTTCTGGCAACTCGGCGTCCTCGTGGTGCCAGCCTTTTTCGTTACCGTTCTGCCCCCGCCGCTGGCCTTGCTGGCAGTGATTTTCCTCGGGTCGCTGATGGGCCTCGCCGCGCGCCTGGGCGCTCTGACGATGGGCCGAGGCATCGCGAGGCTGACGGTGGGTGCCGTATTTGGCCTGGGCTTCAGCCTGGGCCGGGCGCTGCCGGAGTGGTGGGGCATTCTCGTGGCGATCATCGCCATCATTGTCGGGCTCGCCTGTGTCAGCAAATGGGAGCGGCGCCTTGGGTTGGCACCGGTTTCCACCAAGGGGCCAAGCGCCTGGGGCGGTAACGAGCCGCTTCTGACCCCGGAAGGCGAGCCAATCCGGGTGTTCAACCACAGTGAAATCGCCATGGGCGGTCCTGTGTATTGCGATTACTTGTTTCCAGATGGCGTACTTTTGCAAGGGATCGGCTCTTCGGCGGTGTTTTCCAGCGAAGGGCGCTATTTTGCCGCGCCGGTGCCGTCACGGCAGGATTGGGGACTGGTCATTCTCGACCGCCAGCAGCGCACCTTATACCGCTGCGCCGAAAGCGAATTCTGGGAGCTGGACGCTTTTGATTCTGATCAACTGAGCGGCCGCTACAGCCCATTGGTCGATAACGGCGTCCGTCAGGTTCGCCTGGAAAAGCTGCTACAAACCGCAGAGGCAGTCGACCTGATTCCCGTCGCGGATCTTTGGCTGGAGCCTGGCTGGCACCCGGACAATCTCCAGCCTACCTTCGAACGTCCGTCCGCTGATGGTCGACAATGCCTGGCTGGCAACATCATCTTGCCGGCTACGCTGCGCGATTTGGACCGACCCCTGGAGCCACTGTATTCGCCGCGCTATGCCGTCAGCATCAATGGGCAGCCGTCCGGGCTCTTGATGACCGCCGATGCGCCATTGGTGTGGAGCACCGATCACCGCGCCCTGGTGTGCCTGGCCGGGGAACAGGCCAACGAGGCGCAAGGCGAACGGTATTGGTCGTGGCAAGTGGACAAAGGCTGGCGCGACCTGCCCTTACCTTGGATCAAGAGCACCACCGAACCGTCTTTTTATTGGCATGACTTGCTGAAGCTCGATGCAGGCCAAGTGCATATCGACGCTTACCTCGACTATCCACGACCGGGTTCCGGCCAGTATGGCTACCGCTTGGACAGCATCCACAGCGATACCGAGACCCAGACGGGCCACGACATCCAGGGTCGGGTGCAGGTGGGCGAGTTCAAGCTGACGCGCATGGCCATCGTCATGCCATTGGACAGCCCGGGCCGCCGGGGCGATTCGCACATCGAGACACAAGCGCTGCTGGGCGGCACAAACGCGCGCCTGAGCTGGCAGGGTGACAATCGCGAAGGGCTTGGTGGCTATCGCTGCCAGATCGGTGACTGGCTCCTGCCGGAACGCTGGCTGCTGGATCATCGCGCCTCGGACTGTGGTCGCTACCTGGCGCTGCTGCCTTTTGGAGGGGCAACGACCGTTGCCACCCATGCAGTGGTGGCCGACGTGCAAGAGCGGCGCCTGCTGAAAGGGCCCGCCATGTGGGTAGAACGGATCCTCGACTTTCGCGATGGTCGGTTGAGTCTGGCGGTGGTCGTAGGTCGTCTCGACAATGATCTGCAGAGCAGCCCCCTCCGGCGCTTCAATGTCGCGGCGCCAGAGGTCGGCAGCGACGCGTCTTTCTGTCGCCCCAACGAGCAATCCCGGCTGTTCTATAACACGGTGCAGTTGCAGCCCACAGACTCGCAACTGAACGTCATCCCCCCGTGGCGTTTGGTGGATCGGCCGCAGGCGGCGACTGCCGATGGCGATTTCATCCAGCCCGCGCCGACTCATCGGGACGCCGCCTGGCTGTTCGGCAGCGAGACCGAATATGCCGACAGCTGGGTGCGCGCCGGTACGCCGCGGCTTGGCGGTTATCTGCTGACGGCTTCAGGCTGCGCCTTGGTCGATCTGGCCCCTTCGATGATCTGGTCCTCGGATGGCCGCTACCTGGCCCTGACCCGCATGGCAACTGACGTGGCGCAGCTGTGCGGAAGTTATCGGGGCTGGCAACTGATGCTTCTCGATGTCCAGGCGCACACGCTGCGGATTCATCCGCGATGGCTGGGCAATCGGCCCGAGTTCGAAGGCTTCGATGAAGAAAAGCTGCGGGTCCGGTGTTTCGAACGCGACTGGGAAACCGAAGACGATGAGGATCGAGGCGCGGCGCAGTCGTTTACGCTCGACGATTTGCTGCTGCTGCCCGCGGAACAACTGATCGGCGAGGACGGCCTCTGGCTCAGGCCTTCGCAAGCGCACCTCGCCCCAGCCTGGCAAGCGCTGGCCTTGCCTGCCATCAGCTACTTCGAACGCCGGAGCCTGTAACATGCCCGCCAATGATGCCTGCGCCGGAGCTGACCTTGACTGATACCCGCCCTCCTGTCCTCGACGAAATTGATCGCCAGCTGATCGCGGCGCTGCAAATCAACGCCCGGGAAAGCGTCGCCGTGCTTGCCCGGCAGTTGGGCATCGCCCGCACGACCGTGACCTCGCGTCTGGCTCGACTGGAAAAATCCAAGATCATCACCGGATACGGCGTGCGTCTGGGGCAGCGAGTGATCGATGGCGGTTTGCAGGCTTACGTCGGCATAAAGGTCCAGCCACGCTCGGGGAAAGACGTATTGCGGCGCTTGAGTGCGATGGCCCAGGTCCAGCAGTTGTGCGCGGTGAGCGGCGAGTTCGATTACGTGGCCTGGCTGCGCACCGACTCGCCGGAACAGCTGGATCAACTGCTGGACCAGATCGGCAGCGTGGACGGGGTGGAGAAAACCACCACTTCGATCATTCTCAGCAGCAAGATCGACCGGGGGCAGCCCGTCTAGAACCTGCCCAAAATCCTGTGGGAGCGAGCCTGCTCGCGATGGCGGCGGATCAGTCAACATTTGCACGGGCTGACGGCCCGCTATCGCGAGCAGGCTCGCTCCTACAAGAGCTGGTTTCGTCATTAAGCCTATTTAGCCAGTGAAAATGACGGCTATACGTACAAAACGACGACACATTGCGTCTTATTAACGTGTTTCATGCTCTCTAGAATGGCTGGCATCTTTCCTATACTCAGACGCGAACACCGCGCCGAGTCGCCTCCCAAGGTCAGCCATGAACAAGAACAATCGCCACCCTGCCAACGGCAAGAAACCCATCACCATTTTCGGCCCGGACTTTCCCTTCGCCTTTGACGACTGGATCGAACACCCAGCCGGCCTGGGCATGATTCCGAAGCACAATCACGGCGCCGAGGTAGCGATTGTCGGTGCCGGGATCGCCGGCCTGGTGGCGGCTTACGAGCTGATGAAAATGGGCCTCAAACCGGTGGTGTACGAGGCCTCGAAGCTGGGCGGACGCCTGCGCTCCCAAGCGTTCAACGGCGCCGAAGGTATCGTCGCCGAACTCGGCGGCATGCGTTTCCCAGTGTCGTCCACGGCGTTCTACCACTACGTCGACAAGCTGGGCCTGGAGACAAAACCCTTTCCCAACCCGTTGACGTCGGCCTCGGGCAGCACGGTCATCGACCTTGAAGGGCAGACCTATTACGCAGAAAGCATGGCTGACCTTCCGGCGTTATTCCAAGAAGTGGCCGACGCCTGGGCCGACGCATTGGAGGCTGGCTCGCGCTTCGGCGATATCCAGCAAGCGATCCGCGACCGCGACGTCCCGCGTCTCAAGGAGCTGTGGAACACCCTGGTGCCGCTGTGGGATGACCGCACCTTCTACGACTTTGTCGCTACGTCCAAGGCCTTCGCCAAGCTCTCGTTCCAGCATCGCGAAGTGTTCGGCCAGGTTGGTTTCGGCACTGGCGGATGGGACTCGGACTTTCCCAACTCGATGCTCGAAATCTTTCGCGTGGTGATGACCAACTGCGACGATCATCAGCACCTGGTGGTCGGCGGCGTCGAGCAGGTCCCCCACGGAATCTGGAAACACGTGCCAGAGCGCTGCGTGCATTGGCCGGAAGGCACCAGCCTGAATTCGTTGCACCTGGGCGCGCCTCGCAGCGGCGTGAAGCGCATTGCCCGTGCCGATAACGACCGCTTCACCGTGACCGACGTCTGGGGTGACACCCGGGAATACGCCGCCGTGCTGGTGACGTGCCAGACTTGGCTGCTGACCACCCAGATCGAATGTGAAGAAGCGCTGTTCTCGCAAAAAATGTGGATGGCCCTGGACCGCACCCGCTACATGCAAGCATCGAAGACATTCGTGATGGTCGACCGGCCCTTCTGGAAGGACAAGGACCCGCAGACCGGCCGCGACTTGATGAGCATGACCCTCACCGACCGGCTGACTCGCGGCACTTACCTGTTCGACAACGGCGACGACAAGCCAGGCGTCATCTGCCTGTCCTACTCATGGATGAGCGATGCGTTGAAAATGCTGCCGTATCCCGTGGAAAAACGCGTGAGACTGGCGCTTGATGCGCTGAAAAAAATCTATCCGAACGTCGACATCGCCGCGCGGATCATTGGCGATCCGATCACAGTTTCCTGGGAAGCCGACCCCTATTTCCTCGGTGCATTCAAAGGCGCCCTGCCGGGCCACTACCGATACAACCAACGCATGTATGCACACTTCATGCAAGACGACATGCCGGCTGAACAAAAAGGGATCTTTATCGCCGGTGATGACGTCTCATGGACACCCGCCTGGGTAGAAGGCGCGGTCCAGACCTCGCTCAATGCCGTGTGGGGGATCATGAAACATTTCGGCGGTGAAACTCACCCCGAGAACCCGGGGCCAGGCGATGTGTTCGACGAAATCGGTCCGATCGCCTTGCCCGAATAAGGAGTTGTCGATGCGCGTAGCCCTTTACCAATGCCCACCGCTGCCCATGGAACCGGCCGGCAACCTGCAGCGACTGCACCAGGTCGCGCTGGAAGCCAGGGGTGCCGATGTGCTGGTGGTGCCGGAGATGTTCTTGACTGGCTACAACATTGGGGTCGATGCGGTGAATGTACTGGCCGAGGTCTACAACGGCGAATGGGCGCAGCAAATCGGCCGCATCGCCAAGGCGGCCGGCCTGGCCATTCTCTATGGTTACCCGGAGCGCAGCGAAGATGGGCAGATCTACAATTCGGTCCAATTGATCGACGCCCACGGCGAGCGCCTGGCCAATTATCGCAAGAGTCATTTGTTCGGCGACCTCGACCGCACAATGTTCAGCGCGGGCGATTCAGCGTTGCCGATCGTGGAGCTCAACGGTTGGAAGCTCGGCTTCCTGATCTGCTATGACCTGGAGTTTCCAGAAAATGCCCGGCGCCTGGCGCTGGCCGGCGCCGAGCTTATCCTGGTACCCACCGCCAACATGCATCCGTACGAGTTCATCGCCGACGTCACCGTGCGCGCCCGGGCCATCGAGAACCAGTGTTTCGTGGCCTATGCCAACTATTGCGGCCACGAAGGTGAGTTGCAGTATTGCGGTCAGAGCAGCATTGCCGCCCCGAACGGCAGCCGCCCGGCGTTGGCGGGGCTGGACGAAGCGTTGATCGTGGGTGAGCTGGATCGACAATTGATGGAGCAATCGCGGGCAGCCTACAACTACCTGCACGATCGGCGTGCGGCGCTGTACGGCGACTTGCATAAACACTGATCCGGGCTAATCCGCTAGCATGAGCACATCCCAGTCCTGGAAGCGCTCATGCCGGCCCCCGATTCCCTCCGCCCCCATACCGAAACCCTGTCCAACGGCCTGAAATTGACGTTGCGTCATGCTCCTGGCCTCAAGCGCAGCGCTGCGGTGTTGCGCGTGGCCGCCGGTAGCCATGATGCGCCCAAGGCCTGGCCGGGGCTGGCGCACTTTCTTGAACATCTTTTCTTCCTGGGGACGGAGCGTTTTCCCACTGGGCAGAACCTGATGGCCTACGTGCGGGACCACGGCGGGCAGGTCAACGCGCGTACCAGTGAACGCACCACGGAGTTTATCCTGGAGCTGCCACCTGCCGCCCTGCCCGGTGGGCTTGAGCGGTTGGCGGACATGCTGGCCCATCCGCGTCTGGATGAGACTGACCAGTTGCGAGAGCGGGAAGTGCTGCACGCAGAGTTTATTGCCTGGTCCCAGGATGCGGCGGCCCAGCGGCAGGTTGCCTTGTATGAAGGACTGTCGAAGGATCACCCATTGCGCGGCTTTCATGCGGGCAATCGCGACAGCCTCGCCGTACCACAGCCAGAATTCCAGAGCGCGCTGCGCGATTTCTACCAGCGTTTCTATCGGAGCGGCCAGATGACCTTGAGCCTGGCCGGCCCGCAACGCATCGGGACCTTGGAGGCGCTGGCCACTCAGTTCGGTGAAAGCCTGCCAACCGGCAGGACGCAGGTCAGGCAGCCACCGCCGAGGCTCATGGCAGCAACCGAGACCGGGTACCAGCAGGCCCGGCAAGATTCGCTCGACGTACTGTTCGCCTTCGAAAGCTTGCCTGCCGCCTCGCCCCAAGCCTTGGATTTCCTCTGCCACTGGCTCAACGCCCCTAAACCGGGCGGGTTGCTTGCAACGTTGCGCCAACGCGGTCTGGCTGACAGCCTCAAAGCCGTGCCCCTGTATGAATTTTCTGGTCAGGCACTGCTTCACATCGAGTTCAAGCACGACCGCGACCAGGTGCCGACTGATATCCAACCGCTGCTGCGCGATTGGCTGGGTTTTTTTGCCGCTCAGGATGACTGGGCATCACTTCGCCAGGCGTTCACTGCGCTACGCCAACGCCAACTGGAGACGGCAACAGCCTTGCAACTGGCTCGTTGGGACAGCGAAGGACGTCAAGGCCCTTTGTCGGAAAACGACCTGATGCGCCTCAGGGAAATCCTCAAGCAATTACACGCCGTCGATCAGCCCGTCGAACCGTGGCAATTGCCCTCGCCCAACCCGTTTCTGCAAAGCATCAACGAACCACCCCGCGCCGGATTGATTCGCGGCCAAACCAGTGCCCACCGCGGCTTACGAACATTCGCACAAGACCGCAGCCGGGGCCGGCGCGAACGCTCGCCCATGCAGTTCAGCCAGGCATTGCCGGATACCTCGCCGGAAGGCGCGGTGTACCTGCGCTGGCTATTGGCGGCCCCCGTATCGCCCGGCCACCAACGCAGGCTCGATCGGCAATTGGCGGATCTGCGCGAAGACGCCCGCCAGGCCGGCGTGGACATTACCTTCGAGACTCATGACGAACAATGCCTGCTGAAACTGACCGGCTTGCAGGCACCGATGCCGCGAGTACTTGAACACCTGCTGGTGGAACTGGGCCAGCCGCTGCCGCCAGTCCCGGCCAATAGCGAGCCTCCCTTGATACCGATCCGACAGCTGTTGCGTGAATTGCCGGAGCTCTTGCGGCAAACCCCACGATCGCCATCATCGTCCGACAGCGATCAGAGCGTCTGGACGAACGCCCGATGGGACGGCTTGGCTGTCGGTCTGGCGGCGGCCACTCAAGTGGCGCTGGGCCCCGTTCTGGCGCGAATTCCTGGGATCGCCCGAGAAGAAGCGGTGTCGACGCTCGTGGCTGCTCCGGGACGCACCTGGCACACGCTCGAAATTCCAGGAGACGACCACGCCGTACTGATGTTCTGCCCCACGGCAACCCAGGACATTTGCGACGAGGCTGCGTGGCGTTTGCTCGCCCATCTGAGCCAAACCCCGTACTACCAACGCCTGCGAGTGGACCTGCAACTGGGCTATGCGGTGTTCAGTGGTCTGAAGCAGATCGACGGACGCACCGGCCTGCTACTGGGCGCCCAATCACCCGGTGCCTCGGCAGCGCAGTTGGCTGAACATATGGAGCAGTTCCTGGAAACCTTGCCTGAGTTGATCCAGCAGCTAGACGACTCGACCCTGACCAGCCAGCAACAGGCCTTGGCCAGCCAGCTTCAAAGCGCGGCGATGCCCATCGCCCAGGCAGCCGAACTGCTCTGGCAGGGCAAACTGGCCGGTCGTCCAACGGACTACCTGCAACGGTTATCCGACGTCATAACATCGATGACACGCGGACAACTGGTCGACGCCGCGCACCGTTTGAAAGAAGCCCTCGGCGGACGTTCCTGCCTGAGCAACGCGCCGTGCCCGGGAACGCCCTGGCGCGCGGTGCAATGATCGTTACCGGCCATGCAACGAGCTTTCTCAAAGAATCGCGGCGAAGGAATTTGTCAGATTTAGTAACATAGCCGCCTAAGCATCTGAACATCTCCGAGCGGAGGTGGACTATATGTATAGGTTCCACCCGTACCATCTAACCGAAGTATCCCAACCAAAGGAGTATTCCCATGTCCTGGTCCAAACCCGCATATATCGATCTGCGTATCGGCTTCGAAGTCACCATGTACTTCGCCAGCCGTTGATTGCTGCAGGCGGTAGTACGCAACACC
The DNA here is from genome assembly GCF_054130985.1 of Pseudomonas sp. R4-84. Taxonomy (NCBI): domain Bacteria; kingdom Pseudomonadati; phylum Pseudomonadota; class Gammaproteobacteria; order Pseudomonadales; family Pseudomonadaceae; genus Pseudomonas; species Pseudomonas sp. R4-84. The sequence continues at coordinate 524,037 of NZ_CP096390.1, read as the reverse complement.
ACGCCTCGGTCATCCGGGGCGTTTTTATTTTCGGTTTGCAGATGGAGCGACCATGTTCGTCCAGATTCTAGGCTCCGCCGCGGGCGGCGGTTTTCCCCAGTGGAACTGCAACTGCGCCAATTGCGCAGGTTTTCGCAACGGCAGCCTGCGGGCCCAGGCGCGTACCCAGTCGTCCATCGCGATTTCCGACGACGGCGTGAGCTGGGTGCTGTGCAACGCCTCGCCGGACATTCGCGCCCAGCTCCAGGGATTTGCCCCGATGCAGCCTGGCCGGGCCCTGCGGGACACCGGTATCGGCGCGATCATTCTGATGGACAGCCAGATCGACCACACCACCGGCCTGCTCAGCCTGCGCGAAGGTTGCCCGCACCAGGTCTGGTGCACCGACATGGTCCATGAAGACCTGAGCACGGGTTTCCCACTGTTCAACATGCTCACCCACTGGAACGGCGGCCTGAGCTGGAACCGCATCCAACTCGATCAGAGTTTCACTATTGCCGCTTGCCCAAGCCTGCGCTTTACCCCACTGCCACTTCGCAGCGCCGCCCCGCCCTATTCCCCGCACCGCTTCGACCCGCACCCGGGCGATAACATCGGGCTGATCGTCGAAGACCTGAGCACCGGCGGCAAGCTGTTCTATGCACCGGGCCTGGGCAAGGTCGACGGTCCGCTGCTGGACATCATGGCCGACAGCGACTGCCTGTTGGTGGACGGCACGATGTGGGACGACGATGAGATGCAGCGCCGTGGCGTCGGCACCCGCACCGGTCGGGAAATGGGCCACCTGGCGCAGAACGGTCCCGGCGGCATGCTCGAAGTGCTGGAGCAACTGCCCGAGCAACGCAAGGTCCTTATTCATATCAACAACACCAACCCGATACTCGACGAGGATTCACCCGAGCGGGCCGAGCTGGTGCGACGCAATGTCGAAGTCGCCTACGACGGCATGAGCATCGAACTGTAGGAGGCCCCGAAATGACTGACACGCCATTGACCACCGCAGAATTTGAAGCAGCCTTGCGTGCCAAGGGCGCCTTCTACCATATCCATCACCCGTACCACGTGGCGATGTACGAAGGCCGAGCCACACGCGAGCAGATCCAGGGTTGGGTCGCGAACCGCTTCTATTACCAAGTGAACATTCCGCTCAAGGACGCCGCGATCCTGGCCAACTGCCCGGATCGGGAGATCCGCCGCGAGTGGATCCAGCGTCTGCTTGACCATGACGGCGCCCCTGGCGAAGACGGCGGCATCGAAGCCTGGCTACGGCTGGGTCAAGCGGTGGGCCTCGATCCCGATCAATTGCGTTCCCAGGAACTGGTGCTGCCAGGTGTGCGCTTCGCCGTAGACGCCTACGTCAACTTCGCCCGCCGCGCCTCCTGGCAGGAAGCCGCCAGCAGCTCGCTGACCGAACTGTTCGCCCCGCAGATCCACCAGTCGCGCCTCGACAGTTGGCCGCAGCACTACCCATGGATCGACCCGGCCGGCTACGAATACTTCCGCACCCGCCTGGGCCAGGCCCGGCGCGACGTGGAGCACGGGTTGGCGATCACCTTGCAGCACTACATCACGCGTGAAGGCCAGGAACGCATGCTGGAGATTCTCCAGTTCAAACTCGACATTCTCTGGAGCATGCTCGACGCCATGAGCATGGCCTACGAACTGCACCGCCCGCCCTATCACACCGTGACCGACCAACGGGTCTGGCACAAAGGAATCGCCTTATGAGTTTCGATCGCAGCCAAATCCCCGATTGGCGCCCCGGCTATCGCTTTCAGTACGAACCGGCCCAGAAAGGTCACGTGCTGCTCTATCCTGAAGGCATGATCAAGCTGAACGACAGCGCTGCGCTGATCGGTGGCCTGATCGATGGCAAGCGCGATGTGGCGGCGATCATCGCTGAGCTGGACAAACAATTTCCCGGTGTGCCTGAGCTCGGTGACGACATCGAGCAATTCATGGAGGTCGCCCGTGCTGAGCACTGGATCACCCTTGCCTGAGAAGCCCGCCGTCGGCCTGCCGTTGTGGCTGCTGGCCGAGCTGACCTATCGCTGCCCGCTGCAATGCCCGTACTGCTCCAATCCGCTGGACTTTGCCGAGCAAGGCAAGGAACTGAGCACCGAGCAGTGGTTCAAGGTGTTCCGCGAGGCCCGGGAGATGGGCGCTGCGCAGTTGGGCTTTTCCGGTGGCGAACCGCTGGTGCGCCAGGACCTGGCCGAGCTGATCGGGGAGGCGCGCAAGTTGGGTTTCTACACCAACCTGATCACCTCCGGTATCGGTTTGACCGAACAGAAAATCAGCGATTTCAAGAAGGCCGGCCTGGACCATATCCAGATCAGTTTCCAGGCCAGCGATGAGCAGGTGAACAACTTGCTGGCCGGCTCGAAGAAAGCCTTCGCGCAAAAACTGGAAATGGCCCGGGCGGTGAAGGCCCACGGCTATCCGATGGTGCTGAACTTCGTGACCCATCGGCACAACATCGACAAGATCGATCGCATCATCGAGCTGTGCATCGCCCTGCAAGCCGACTTCGTCGAGCTCGCCACGTGCCAGTTCTATGGCTGGGCGCACCTCAACCGCGTCGGCCTGCTGCCGACCCGGGAACAGCTGGTGCGGGCTGAACGCATTACTAACGAATACCGGGCCAAGCTGGAAGCCGAAGGCAATCCGTGCAAGTTGATCTTCGTGACCCCAGACTACTATGAGGAACGCCCCAAAGCCTGCATGAACGGCTGGGGCAGCATCTTCCTGACCGTCACGCCGGACGGCACCGCATTGCCGTGCCATGGCGCCCGACAGATGCCGGTGCAGTTCCCGAATGTGCGCGACCACAGCATGCAGCACATCTGGTACGACTCGTTCGGCTTCAACCGTTTCCGCGGATACGACTGGATGCCCGAGCCCTGCCGCTCGTGCGATGAAAAAGAAAAGGATTTCGGCGGCTGCCGCTGCCAGGCGTTCATGCTCACAGGCGACGCCAGCAACGCCGACCCGGTGTGCAGCAAATCCGAACACCACGGCATGATTCTCCAGGCGCGCGAAGACGCCGAGCATGCCACGCAAACCATTGAACAATTGGCCTTTCGCAATGAACGAAACTCGCGCCTCATCGTTAAAGGCTGATCCGCTCAGCGCCGCCCAGGCTGTCGCGGCAGGCATCGACTTTGCCGAACTGCAACTCGGGCCTTCAGGGCTTTTCTGGAATGAATACCGCCCAGCGGATGGCGCCTGCCGGATCTGGCATTGGCAAGATGCCAAGGCCCGCTGTCTGACCCCGGACGGGTTCAGCGCGCGCAGTCGGGTCTACGAATACGGGGGCGGGTCGTTTTGCCTGAGCGATGACGGCGTGCTGTTTGTCAACGAGGCCGACCAACAGCTGTATCACCAGTCATTGGACGGCGATCGTCCCGTGGCGCTGACTTCGGGCGAGAGGCGATATGGCGACCTGCACTTCGCCGCGGGGCGAGTGCTGGCGGTTGAGGAACAGGCCAATCAGCATCGTCTGGTGTCGATCGGGCTGGCCGATTTTAAGCGACAGGTGCTGGCCGAGGGTGCGGATTTCTACGCCGCGCCGATCCTGAGCCCGGATCAAAAGCGCCTCGCCTGGATCGAATGGAGCCGTCCTCATCAACCCTGGACGGCCACGCGACTGATGTTGGCAGAGCGTAACGATGCAGGTTGGAGTGAGCCGCGCTGCGTGGCCGGCCAAGGTGGGGATGAGTCCATCCAGCAACCACGATTCGACGCGGCGAATCGTCTTTATTGCCTGACGGATCGGGGTGGTTATTGGCAGCCTTGGGTCGAAGATGCCGGCTTCTTGAAACCATTGGCTGCCGCCGAAGCCGATCACGCCCCGGCGCCTTGGCAATTGGGCGGCTGTACGTGGCTGCCCTTGGGCGAGGACATTTACCTGGCGAGCTGGACCGAAGCGGGTTTTGGCCGGCTGGGCCTGCGCCATAGCGGCGCGATTGAGGAGTTCACCGGACCCTACAGCCGCTTTCGCAGCCTGGCCTTGGATGAGCAATTCGTTTATGCAATTGCCGCTTCGCCGACCAGCCCGTCGGCGGTCATTGCTATTGAACGACAAAACCACGAAGCCATAATCGTGGCCGGCGGCGTTTCGCCGTTACCCGCCGAGCACATCAGCTGTCCGCAAACCTTGCGCTATCCCGTCGCTTCAAGCGAGGCCCACGGGTTCTTTTATCCTGCGATGGACGCCGAGGCTAAACCGCCGCTGGTGGTGTTTATCCATGGCGGGCCGACGTCGGCCTGCTATCCCATTTTCGACCCGCGCATCCAATACTGGACCCAGCGCGGCTTTGCCGTGGCCGATCTGAACTACCGCGGCAGCAGTGGCTACGGCCGGGCTTACCGGCAGGCATTGCATTTGAACTGGGGCGTGGTGGATGTCGAGGATGCCTGCGCGGTTGTCGCGTATCTGGATGAGCAGGGCTTGATCGATAGCCGCTGCGCCTTCATTCGTGGCGGCAGCGCCGGTGGGTACACGACACTTTGCGCCTTGGCGTTCCGGAACGTATTCCGTGCCGGCGCCAGCCTCTACGGCGTCAGCGACCCCGCTGCCCTGGGCCGCGCGACACACAAATTCGAAGGGGACTACCTGGACTGGCTGATCGGCGATCCACAACTGGACGCCGAACGCTACAGGGCCCGCACGCCGTTGCTTCACGCCGACCGGATCCGCGCGCCGATGATTTTTTTCCAAGGTGAACTCGATGCCGTGGTCGTGCCGCAGCAAACCCGCGATATGGTCAAGGCCTTGGAAGACAACGGTGTTCCGGTGGAGGCGCACTACTACCCGGACGAGCGCCACGGCTTTCGCAAGGCGTTGAACCAGGCGCATGCGCTGGAGCATGAGTGGTTGTTTTATCGAAAAGTGATAGAAGCGAGCTTATAAAAAGTGGCGAGCTCTTGTGGCGAGGGAGCTTGCTCCCGCTCGATTGCGCAGCAATCGCAGGGCTTGGGGCCGCTCCGCGACCCAGCGGGAGCAAGCTCCCTCGCCACAAGAGCAATCCTCTAGCTGCAAACTTTCAGCGCTTGGCGATGATGTACACCGCATGCACGATGCCCGGGATGTAGCCCAACAGCGTCAGCAGAATATTCAGCCAGAAAGCCCCGCCGAAACCGACTTGCAGAAACACACCCAACGGCGGCAGAAGAATGGCGATGATGATGCGAATGATATCCATGGATGACTCCCTGATTGGCGATGGCCATATTGCCATATGCTCATGGACACCTGACCGCTCGTCAGGGTTCAGTGCGGACCATCAAGGGGCGCCCAAAGGGAAGGTTATGCTCGGACAAAAAACGCAGGCAAAAGAAAACCCCGCCGAAGCGGGGCTTTGCAGACTGTTTCCCTGACATCCATTTCACTCCGCCTTCCTGGCAGAATCCTACGTGTCCGTGTTGTTACTTTTGCGCGTCCTGCGCTACGTCCATGGAAGCTAGATTAGCCGTGGATCCAATCTGCCGATAGAGGGAAATCGCCAGCACGTGATGTAAGCATTTGCTTACATCACGACACGTTTTCAGAACTGACCCGGCTCCAACAGGAACAGCGACTCACTGCCGGCCTTCACCGAAGCGCTCAGCGAATGAATTCGCGGTAACAGGCGGGCGAAGTAGAATCGCGCCGTGCCCAGCTTGCCTGCGTAGAAATCATCCTGGCTTTCCTTGCCCAGGGCCGCCCTGGCCATCAACGCCCACATGTAGGCATAAGCGGTGTAGCCGAACGCTTGCAGGTATTCCACCGAAGCCGCGCCAATTTCGTTCGGGTTGTTTTTTGCCCGATCGAGCAGCCATTCGGTCAGCTCGTCCAGCGTGCCAACGGCATCGTTCAACGGTTGGGTGAACTCCGACAAATCGTTGCTTGCGGTGGCGGTGAAATGACGGATTTCATCGGCGAACAATTTATAGAACGCCCCACCACTGCCGACGATCTTGCGCCCTACCAGATCCAGCGCCTGGATACCGTTGGTGCCTTCATAGATCTGTGTGATGCGCACGTCACGCACTAGTTGCTCCTGGCCCCATTCGCGGATGTAACCGTGACCGCCGAAGATCTGCTGGCCATGGACCGTGGTTTCCAGGCCCAGATCGGTCAGGAAAGCCTTGGCCACCGGCGTCAGCAGCGCGACCAGGTCTTCCGCGCGCTTGCGCGTGGCTGGGTCTTCGCTGAATTTCGCGGTATCCAGTTGCATCGCCACGTAGGTGGAAAATGCGCGGCCACCTTCGTTCGAGGCTTTCATTGTCAGTAGCATGCGGCGCACGTCCGGGTGGACGATGATCGGGTCAGCGATCTTGTCTTTGTTTTGCGCGCCGGTTGGCGAACGGCTTTGCAGGCGATCGCCGGCGTATTCGATAGCGTTCTGATAGGAACGCTCGCCAGTGGCCAGCCCTTGGATACCGACACCCAGGCGCTCGTAGTTCATCATGGTGAACATCGCCGCCAGGCCTTTGTTGGGCTCGCCGACCAGATAACCTACCGCTTCGTCGAAGTTCATCACGCAGGTGGCGGACGCCTGGATGCCCATCTTGTGCTCGATCGAACCGCAGTTGGCTGCGTTGCGTGCGCCCAGGCTGCCGTCGGCATTGACCATGAATTTCGGCACGAGGAACAGCGAGATGCCTTTCGGCCCGGCCGGTGCGTCCGGGAGCTTCGCCAACACCAAGTGAATGATGTTTTCGGTGAGGTCGTGTTCGCCGCCTGTGATGAAAATCTTGGTGCCGCTGACTTTGTAGGAACCGTCGGCCTGGGGTTCAGCCTTGGTCCGGATGATCCCCAGGTCGGTACCGGCGTGAGGCTCGGTCAGGCACATCGAGCCGGCCCAGATGCCCGCGTACATATTCGGCAGGTACGCGGCCTTCAACGCTTCGCTGGCGTGGGCATTGATCGACAGGCAAGCCCCGGCGGTCAGCATCGGGTACAGCCCAAATGAGAGGCTGGCGGAGTTGACCATTTCCTCGACCTGGGCCGAAACAGCCTTGGGCATGCCCATGCCGCCATACGCCGGATCACCACCGACACCCACCCAGCCGCCTTCGGCATAAGTCTTATAAGCCTGTGGGAAACCTGCCGGGGTCGTGACGGCGCCGTCAGCCCAGTGGCAACCTTCCTCGTCAGCCGCGCGGCTGAGGGGCGCTACGCTTTTGCTGGTGACCTTGCCGGCCTCTTCAAGAATCGCCTCGACAGTTTCAGCGTCCACAGTGTCGGCCAGCGCCGGCAATTGAGCCCAAAGTTTCGCGACCTCAAATACTTCATTGAGGACGAAGCGCATATCGCGCAGGGGCGCTTTGTAGTCAGCCATGGCAAACCTCGCAGGATCTAAACAATTGGTTCGTGGGAAAGCGTTTCACAATGGGCCAGAGTGTACCCCAACAACTTTTGCGACACATAGGGTCAACCCATGACCGTTTTGTAATTTTTAGTCACGATCGAAATTTGATGTTTTATCGTGGCGAGGGAGCTTGCTCCCGCTGGGGTGCGCAGCAGCCCTTTTTTGAGAGCTACGCACTCAAGCCGGAGCAAGCTCCCTCGCCAAGGAGATATTTCAGCCCTTCAAAGCGCAAACAACTGCGCCGGCAACTTCATCAGGCATTCGCTTCCCGCCTCGACAGCTGAGCGATGAGCGGCCGTGCGCGGCAACAGGCGCTTGAAATAAAATTCACAAGTCGCCAGCTTGGCCCGGCAAAAATCCGCGTCGCCATCGCCACTGTCGAGTTGCGCCTGAGCCACCAACGCCATGCGCAACCACAGGTAAGCCAGGATGATGTAACCGCTGTACATCAGGTAATCCACGGAGGCGGCCCCCACCTCATCGGGATTTTTCATGGCAGCCATGCCGACCTGGGTCGTCAAATCACCCCATTGCCGATTAAGCCCGTCCAGTTGCGCAATGTATCCCTGGAGTTGCGGATGCCCGGTATTGGCGGCGCAGAACTGATGAACAATTTTGGTAAACCCGCGCAGCAGCTTGCCTTGGCTGCCCAGCACCTTGCGTCCCAGCAAGTCCAAGGCCTGGATGCCGTTGGTGCCTTCGTAGATCGGCGCGATCCGACAATCGCGTACCAATTGTTCCATGCCCCACTCGCGGATAAAGCCGTGGCCGCCGAGAACCTGCATGCCGTGGTTGGTTACCTCAAGCCCCGTGTCGGTCATGAACGCTTTGCAGATAGGCGTGAGGAAGGCCAACAGGTCTTCGGCCTCTTGGCGGGCGGTTTCGTCGCGGCTCAAGTGCGCGGTGTCGAGCAATTGCGCAGTGAAGTACGTCAGCGCCCGGTTGCCTTCGTTGAAGGCCTTCATCGTCAAGAGCATCCTGCGCACGTCAGGGTGGACGATGATTGGGTCGGCCGCTTTTTCCGGCGCCTTGGGGCCGGTCAGCGAGCGCATCTGCAGACGATCATTGGCGTATCTGACCGCGCCCTGGAAACTCGCCTCGCCCAGGCAAAGACCCTGCATGCCGGTGCCGAGGCGGGCATGGTTCATCATGGTGAACATACAGTTGAGGCCCTTGTTCGCCTCGCCAATCAGGAACCCCTTGGCGCCGTCGAAGTTCAGCACACAGGTCGCCGAGGCCTTGATGCCCATCTTGTGTTCGATCGACCCGCAGGAAACGCCATTGCGCTCCCCGGCCTCGCCTGCGGCGTCGGGCAGGAACTTCGGCACGATAAACAACGAGATGCCCTTTGTTCCGGCCGGAGCATCCGGCAGCTTGGCGAGCACCAGATGGATGATGTTGTCGCTCATGTCGTGCTCGCCGGCGCTGATGAAGATCTTGCTGCCGGTCACCGCATAGCTGCCGTCAGCCTGGGGCACCGCGCGGGTCTTGATAATGCCCAGGTCGGTGCCGCAGTGGGCTTCGGTCAGGCACATGGTACCGGTCCACTGGCCGGCGGTGAGTTTGCTGAGGTAGGTCTGCTTCTGTTCCTCGGTGCCATGGGCGTGGATCGCCGACATGGCGCCGTGGGTCAGGCCAGGGTACATGCCCCAGGAAGTGTTGCTCGACCCGATCATTTCGCTGATGACCAGGCCCAGGGAACTGGGCAGGCCTTGGCCGCCATACGCTGGGTCCGCCGCCAGGCCGTGCCAGCCGCCTTCCACATACTGTGCGAACGCCTGCCGGAAACCTGTAGGCGTAGTCACCACGCCATTGTCGAAATGGCAGCCCTCCTCGTCACCTGGACGATTGAGCGGCGCCAGCACATTCTCACAGAACCGAGCACCTTCCTCGAGGATGGCGCTGACCATGTCCGGGCTGGCATCGCTGGCACCCAGTTCGGCATAGCGGCCATGGAAATCGAAGACGTGGTCGATCAGAAAGCGCATGTCGCGCAGGGGAGCTTTGTACTCGGGCATGGTGGTTTTCTCCGGTAGCAGATCGTTTAAACCTACTGCCGGCCACCGGGGCCCACAATCACAGTCCAGACGCTGAATGCGCCATCATCACTCAACCCGCGGCGGCCTCCATGCGCACCGCACCACGACGACTCTGCCCGAAGGCGACCACACAGTTTCGCCCCGCGCCCTTGGCGTTATACAGCGCCTGGTCCGCCGATTTGAGCACCTCTTCGGGCGTACGCTGCTCGATGCGCTCGGCCACGCCGATGCTGACGGTTACCGATACGCTGGAGGCGCCAGCGCCCGAGCGACGCTGGCGCCCTTGCTGATCGTCCTGGGGGCGACTGTCGGAATTACGCAATTGAATAGCGTAGGTCTCGATGGACTGACGGATGACTTCCAGATGGGGCATGCACTCATCAATGGTTTTACCGGCGAACACCAGCGCAAATTCCTCACCACCATAGCGATAAGCCCTACCGCCCCCGCCGATTTTCGACAGCTTGCTGGCCACCAGGCGCAGCACTTGATCGCCGACGTCGTGGCCGTGGGTGTCGTTGAACTTCTTGAAATGGTCCACGTCGCTCATCGCCAATACGTAATTGCGCCCCAGGCGCTGCATGCGCTCATTCAAGGCACGACGTCCCGGCAGGCCGGTGAGCTCGTCGCGGAACGCCATTTGATACGCCTCGTGGGCGACCGCGGCGGCAATCATCAGCATCACCTGGCTGCACATGATGTTCAGGGTGAACGGCAAGATGAAGGTTTTCGGCAGCATCCAGAACAATCCCAGCAGCCCCACCAGTTGCGCCGCGTGAAGCGGCCGGGGATTACGCCAGTATTGCCAGGCCAGCAGCAGGAACGCGGCGGCGAACATAGGGTAGGACAATTGGATCAGGCTCATCCAGGCGCCGTGCAACGCGGGCCAGCGGATCTCCGAAAGCCACAACAACAAGGCCTGGGGGAAACTTTGCTCCAGGGCCAGCGCCACGCTGCCGAAAACCAGCAACACCGCGAACCGCGCCACCATGTCCTGGAACAGATGGGTGCGCTCCTGCCACGCCGCAAACAGCCCGAACAACAGCGGCAGCAACAAGCAGACGAGATGGAACACCACCGCCGCGTCTTCACGCACCTTACCGTTATCGCGGTAGAAATCGGTTTGGGTGTCCAGCAGGAAGTAGGCGATGTACACCGTGACCATCAGAAACAGTTCACGCTGGCGCCGGTAAACGGAGCAATACGCGCCCCCCAGTAGCAATACCAATGTAGGAAGCACATTGAACAGGGAGGTAAAGAATACGTTGAGATCCTTGACGTAGGCAGCCGCGAGCCCTGCCAACAACAGCAACAGTGACGGTAGGAAATGGCTGAGACGTACAGCGGAAGAACGCGGCAAGGGTAAGCTCCGACCCGACTGATCAAGGATGGCATTGTGCCTGCGCTGTGTGACCGATGTCACACTGCCATCGCTGTAACGGCAGGGGGGGGAGTTTTCTTAGGGTTGGATTGGATGAATATTGTTTCAGAATCACCGCGCCCCTCCTGTGGCGAGGGAGCTTGCTCCCGCTCGGCTGCGAAGCAGTCGTAAACCGGCGGGTGCGGTGTGTCTGATGCTCGCATTCGGCAGGTTTGGTGCCGCTTCGCAGCCCAGCGGGAGCAAGCTCCCTCGCCACGGGTTCGTCGAAGGCCTTGATTGGGGTTATGGCAGGCATGAAAAAGCCGCTACTCCCGAAGAAGCAGCGGCTTGTGGAGAATCGCCTAAGGCTTAGTAGCCCAGCGCGAAATCTTCTTCTTTCATGTCCATCAGGTTGTTGGCGCCCGACAACATGGCCGCAACATGGGTGCGGGTACGCGGCAGGATGCGCTGGAAGTAGAAGCGCGCGGTCTGCAGCTTGGCGGTGTAGAACGCTTCTTCGGTGGTGCCGGCTGCGAGTTTTTCCGCTGCCAGACGCGCCATGTCGGCCCAGAAATAGGCCAGGCAGGCGTAACCGGAGTACATCAGGTAATCCACCGAGGCCGCGCCGACTTCTTCGCGATCCTTCATGGCCGCCATGCCAACCTTCATGGTCAGCTCGCCCCATTCTTTGTTCAGCGCAGCCAGGGGTTCGACGAACTCCTTGACCGCTTCGTTGCCTTCGTTGCCCTGGCAGAACTTGTGGACGATCTTGGTGAAGCCCTTGAGCGCTTCGCCCTGGGTCATCAGGACTTTACGGCCCAGCAGGTCGAGCGCCTGAATGCCGGTGGTGCCTTCGTACAGCATCGAGATGCGGCTGTCGCGAACGTTCTGCTCCATGCCCCACTCGGCGATGAAGCCGTGGCCGCCGTAGATCTGCACGCCATGGTTGGCCGATTCGAAGCCGACTTCGGTCATGAAGGCCTTGGCGATCGGCGTCATGAACGCCAGCAGCGCATCGGCTTTCTTCTTCTCTTCTTCATCCACGCCGTACTTGACGATATCCACCTGCTTGGCGGTGAAGTACACCATCGCCCGGTTGCCTTCGGCGAAGGCCTTCATGGTCAACAGCATGCGGCGCACGTCAGGGTGCACGATGATCGGGTCGGCGGCCTTGTCTGGCGCTTTCGGGCCGGTCAAAGAACGCATTTGCAGGCGATCACGGGCATATTTCAGGCCGCCCTGGAAGCCGATTTCGGCGTGGGCCAGGCCTTGCAGCGCAGTGCCCAGGCGTGCGGTGTTCATGAAGGTGAACATGCAGTTCAGGCCCTTGTTCGCCGGGCCGATCAGGAAACCGGTGGCCGCGTCGAAGTTCATTACGCAGGTGGCGTTGCCGTGGATGCCCATCTTGTGTTCCAGGGAACCACAGCTCACGGCGTTGCGCTGGCCGACGGTGCCGTCGGCGTTCGGCAGGAATTTTGGAACGATGAACAGCGAGATGCCCTTGGTGCCGGCGGGTGCATCCGGCAGGCGTGCCAGCACGATGTGGACAATGTTGTCGGCCATGTCGTGTTCGCCAGCCGAGATGAAAATCTTGGTGCCGGTCACTTTGTAGGAACCGTCGGCCTGAGGTTCGGCCTTGGTGCGCAGCATACCCAGGTCGGTGCCGCAGTGAGGTTCGGTCAGGCACATGGTGCCGGTCCATTCGCCGGACACCAGCTTGGTCAGGTACGCCTCTTGCTGCTCGGGCGTGCCGTGTTCGGAAATGGTGTTCATCGCGCCATGGGACAAGCCTGGGTACATGCCCCACGACCAGTTGGCTTCACCGACCATCTCGCTGACCGCCAGGCCCAGGGACTCCGGCAGGCCTTGGCCGCCGTGCTCGACGTCATGGGCCAGGCTTGGCCAGCCGCCTTCGACGAACTGCTTGTAGGCTTCCTTGAAGCCGGTCGGAGTTTTCACGCCGGACTCGCTCCAGGTGCAACCCTCAAGGTCACCCACGCGGTTCAGCGGTGCCAGCACCTGCTCACAAAACTTGGCGCCTTCTTCGAGAATGGCGTCAACCATGTCTGGAGTTGCGTCCTGGCAAGCCGGAAGGCTCTGATAATGCGCTTCGTAGCCGAGCAGTTCGTCACGAACGAAGCGAATATCACGCAAGGGGGCCTTGTAGTCAGGCATAGCGATAAACCTCTGCTGATGTAACCGGGGATGAACGACCGCGCGGATTTGTTGTAGCGGTCAAACAGTTGTTTGAAACATACGTTTACGCCCAAAACTTGTCAAGCATCGATCTTTTGCCATTCGTCATCGATTAGCAGGCGTTCGGGACGCGAGAAATCCATCGCTATGAATTGTGCGCAGGACGCGCAGGGAAAGATTAGTTGAGGGAGAAGGAGTTAGAGACAAAAACGCCGCGATTATCGCGGCGTTTTCAAAGTCCGTGTCGGGTCGGATCAGGCAAATGTGTCGATCAAAGTGCCGAGCATTTCGTCGGAAGCCTTGGCGACGTTCACGCCCAATTGTACCTGGAACTTGCCTTGGGCCATGTCCACCATGTTGCTGGCCAGGTCCGATTGCTGGCTGCGATCCACCGAGCGCAGGCGATCGACCTGGACTTCGGAGGATTGGCTGGTGACCGAACGCTCGATCGTGTTGTTGGCGATCTGGCTGGAAGCCTGGTCGACACGGTTCTGCCCTGTCTGAATCGTGCTCAGACCGGCGTAGAACGCGGTATTTCCTGAGATTTCCATGGCGGGGCTCGTTTTCTTGAAAGGGTCGGCACTGGCATTGAACCAGAAGGCTTGGCAAAAGGCCCGACAAAAACACTAATGGCACAGTGCCTTGTCATAGGCAAAACCTTGGCAAGTCGTCAGTCCAACAGGTCCATCTGCAGGTGCCCGGCCACAGCCTCGGCGGTTACGCTCTGGATGCGCGCCACTCTGCCCAGGCAAGGCGCCGGGAGGCGCTCGGCCAGGGTTGCTAGGTTTTCTTCCAGGCGTGAGGTGGCCGGATCGATGATGTTCGCCACCCAACCGGCCAGTTGCAAGCCGTCGCGGGCGATTGCTTCGGCGGTCAACAAGGCGTGGCTGATGCAGCCCAGGCGCACGCCCACCACCAGGATAACGGGCAAGCCCAGCGCAATCGCCAGGTCGGAAAGATTGTCCTGGCCGGCCAGCGGCACGCGCCAACCGCCCGCGCCCTCGATCAGGGTGAAATCGGCGCCCAGCGCCAGCACTTCACGCATCGGCCCCAGCAGCGACTGCACCGTGAGCGCGACGCCCGCCTCCCGGGCGGCGAGGTGCGGCGCAATGGCCGGTTCGAACGCCACCGGATTGACCTGTGCATAACTCAACGGCATCGAACATTCAGCCAACAAGGCCAAGGCATCGGCGTTGCGCAGCCCTTTGGGCGTCACGTCGCAACCGGAAGCCACCGGTTTTCCGGCGGCCGTGCTCATGCCGGCCTGGCGCGCCGCGTGCAGCAGACCCGCCGCCACGGTGGTCTTGCCCACATCGGTATCGGTGCCGGTGATGAAATAAGCCTGGCTCATAGCGGTTTCTCCAACACGGCGTAGACCGCCTGGTAAGTCGCGGGCAGGCCCTGGACCTGGCGAAACTGTTCATAGGCTTCAACCAGCGCCAGGATCCGTGCCCTGCCCGTCAACCCACCGGGACGGCCGGGATTCAGATTATGGGCGCCCAATGCTTTCAATTCGTGGGTCAGGCTACGTACATCCGGGTAATGCAAGACGTGGGGCTGATTTTCCAGACTTAGGACGTTCAAACCACTGCTTGCGCATAACTGTCGATAAGTCTCGAAATCACGGAAACGGTTGACGTGTACCAAGCCATCCACCTGACGCCAACTGTCGCGCAGTTCGTACAACGTGCCGACACACAGACTAGTAAAGGCAAACAGTCCACCCGGCCTTAAAACACGATGGGCCTCGCGCAACACCGAGGCGAAATCATCGCACCACTGCACCGCGAGGCTGGAAAAAACCAAGTCGCAGCTCGCCGAGTGCAAAGGCAAACGCTCCGCATCCCCAGCGATAAAATGCGCAGCACCGCCCTGCGGGCGGGCATGGATGAGCATCCCCTCGGCGATATCCAGCGCCAGGCCCGCGTCCTCGCCGAACCGCGCGCCCAGCGCTCGGGTGAAATAGCCCGTGCCGCAGCCCAGGTCCAACCAGCGCTGTGGATCGAGCGACGAAGGCAAGCGCCCGAGCAATTGCCCGCCTACATCGCGCTGTAGCTCGGCAACACTGTCATAACTGGCCGCCGCCCGGGAAAACGAGGCCGCTACCTGACGTTTATCAGGCAAAGCACCCGGTAGCTTCACAACGGATAAGTCAGTCATCACCGGACTCATGCAAGAAAGCCTGGATCGCCCCCGCCACGCCGTGGGGATCCTCCAGCAGAAATCCGTGGCCGGCCTGTTCAATCAGGCCGATTTCGACATCCGGCAGCAACGCCAGCAACTCGCCCGCCGCTTCGGCCGGCACCAAGGCATCGAGCCCGGCAAACAAATGCAGCTGAGGACCGCGAAAGCCCTGCAACGCAGCCCGGGTATCGAGTTGCGCCAATAATTCGAGCCCGGCCATCAACACGTCAGGCGCGGTGTTCGGTGCACCGCCGAGCAGCAATCGCGACAATCCGCGTGGGTCGTCGCACCCTTGGGCGCACAGCAAACTGAAGCGCTTGAGCGTCTGGCGCGGATCGGCAACACACCCGGCAAGAAACCCATCGAATATTTCTGGGGCCATCGCCCCCGGCCATTGTTCATGGGCCACGAAAGACACATTACTGGCCAAGGTCAGCAAGCCGCAGCAGCGCTCGCCCCGGCGCGCGGCCAGTTCCGCGGCCAACATGCCGCCCAGGGACCAGCCTCCCAGCCAGGCATCCTGGGGCAACGTAGCATCCAACTCATCGAGCCAATCATCGAGCGCACTCGACGCCAAAGCGGGCAAGGGTTCGATTTCCACCTGCAAGTGCTCATCGAGCCCTCGCAGCGCAGCGGCCAACGGTTCGAGGGGCGAAGTACCCAGGCCCCATCCTGGCAACAAGATCAATCGATCACGCATGGTTTGGCTCCGGTCCCAGCCTTGCATAACAATCGGCCAATGCATCCAACAATAGCTGGACCTGGGCCTCGCTGTGGGCGGCGGTCAAGGTGACCCGCAGGCGGGCGCTACCGGCCGGCACGGTGGGCGGCCGGATCGCCGTGACCATCAGCCCGCGCTCGCGCAGCATCCGGGACAGCTCCATCGCCCGCCCCGCATCACCGATCAGGATGGGTTGGATCGGGGTGAAACTGTCCATCAAGCGCAAGCCGATCTGCTCGGCCCCCTGGCGGAACTGGCTGATCAACTGCCTCAGATGTTCTCGCCGCCAATGCTCACTGCGCAGCAGTTCAAGACTCCGGAGCGTGGCGCAGGCCAAAGCGGGTGGCTGGCTGGTGGTGTAGATGTAGGGCCGGGCGAACTGGACCAGGCTTTCGATCAGTTCCTCACTGCCCGCCACAAAGGCGCCGGCGGTGCCAAACGCCTTGCCCAGCGTGCCGACCAGCACGGGCACGTCTTCCTGGCACATGCCGAAATGTTCGACGACACCGCCGCCGGTAACGCCCAGCGTGCCGAAGCCGTGGGCGTCATCGACCATCAGCCAGGCGCCCTTGGCCTTGGCTTCGCGGGCGAGCGCCGGCAAATCCGCGACATCCCCGTCCATGCTGAAAACACCATCGGTCACCACCAGCGTGTTGCCAATGGCTTTCTCCAAACGCTGGGCCAGGCTTCGGGCATCGTTGTGCAGATAACGATTGAAGCGCGCGCCGGATAACAGCCCGGCATCAAGCAACGAGGCGTGGTTGAGGCGATCCTCCAGCACGGTATCGCCCTGCCCCACCAAGGCAGTGACCGCGCCAAGGTTGGCCATGTAGCCGGTGGTGAACAGCAACGCCCGCGGCCGGCCGGTCAGCTCGGCCAGGGCTTCTTCCAAGGCGTGGTGAGGCGCGCTGTGGCCGACCACCAGGTGGGACGCTCCACCGCCGACGCCCCAGCGCGCCGCGCCGTCGCGCCAGGCCTCGATCACTTGCGGGTGATTGGCCAGGCCCAGGTAGTCGTTGTTGCAGAACGCCAACAACGGCTGGCCGTCCACTACGACTTCCGGACCCTGGGGGCTCTCGAGCAGCGGTCGCTGGCGATATAGATTTTCGGCACGACGGGCAGCCAGGCGTGCGGCGAGATCGAAGGGCATGCAGGCCTCAACTGTCTATGGATTGGCCCAGGACCTTTTTGGTAGCGAGCCTGCTCGCGATTGCGGTGTACCAGTCGACATGAATGTTGAATGTTGCATCGCTATCGCGAGCAGGCTCGCTCCCACAGTGTCCTGCTTCCAATCAGGGGAATTGCCGAGCGATCAAACAGCGGCGTTATAAAACTGCTCGCTGCTCTTCTGCTCCACCAATGCCTGTTCAATGGCCGCCTGGTGCACTTCGTCAGCGTGTTCTTCGCGGGCTTCGGGTTGGATGCCCAGGCGTGCGAACAACTGCATATCCTTATCGGCTTGCGGGTTGGCGGTCGTCAACAGCTTGTCGCCATAGAAAATCGAGTTGGCGCCGGCAAAAAATGCCAGGGCCTGCATTTGCTCGTTCATCGCTTCACGGCCGGCGGAAAGACGTACATGGGATTGGGGCATCATGATCCGCGCCACGGCGAGCATGCGGATGAAATCGAACGGATCGATGTCTTCGGCATTCTCCAGCGGCGTACCGGCAACCTTGACCAGCATGTTGATCGGCACCGATTCCGGGTGCTCCGGCAGGTTTGCCAGTTGGATCAGCAGGTTGGCACGGTCGTCCAGGGATTCGCCCATGCCCAGGATGCCGCCGGAGCAGATTTTCATCCCCGAATCCCGTACATAGGCCAGGGTCTGCAGGCGCTCGCTGTAGGTGCGGGTGGTGATGATGCTGCCGTAGAACTCAGGCGAGGTGTCCAGGTTGTGGTTGTAGTAATCCAGGCCAGCCTGGGCCAGCGCTTCGGTCTGCTCCTGGTCGAGCCGTCCGAGGGTCATGCAGGTTTCCAGCCCCATGGCCTTCACGCCCTTGACCATCTCCAGCACGTAAGGCATGTCCTTGGCCGACGGATGCTTCCACGCCGCGCCCATGCAGAATCGGGTCGAACCGATGGCCTTGGCGCGCGCCGCCTCTTCGAGGACCTTCTGCACTTCGAGCAATTTCTCTTTTTCCAGCCCGGTGTTGTAGTGGCCGGACTGCGGACAATATTTGCAATCTTCCGGGCAAGCGCCGGTTTTGATCGACAGCAGCGTGGAAACCTGGACGCGGTTGGCGTCGAAGTGCGCGCGGTGCACGGTCTGCGCCTGGAACAACAGATCATTGAATGGCTGGACAAAGAGTGCTTTGACTTCGGCCAAAGACCAGTCATGACGCAGGTTGGCAGTGGTGCTGGCGCTCATGGGCATTTCCTTGATTATGCTTGGCTGGCGCCCGGGGAAATCGAATACCCACAGGCGCGACACGGATGTTCGGCATATTTAAGGAAGAGTCATGCGCTGTCAACCACGACACACAACACCGGTTTACATCTGGTTAAAAAACAAACAGACCTGTCTGCTGTGCGGCGAATCCACCGACACACCGCAACCCATCTGCACGCCGTGCGAAAGCGAGTTGCCCTGGCTCGGCGATCAATGCAGCGTCTGTGCGCTTCCGCTGCCGATGGCCGGGCTCCGCTGTGGACAATGCGCCACGCGACCGCCGGCCTTCGAACGGGTCGTGGCGCCATGGGTCTATGACTTTCCCGTGGACACGCTGGTCACCCGCTTCAAGCATCAGGCCCAGTGGCCGCTTGGCCGTTTGCTGGGCGAACTGTTGGCGCAGTCGGTCCAACATCATTTCGATGAAGGGCTGGAGCGACCCGATGCGCTGGTGCCGGTACCGCTGGCGGCTCGTCGACTGCGCCAACGCGGGTTCAACCAGGCGACATTGCTGGCCCGCTGGCTCAGCGGGCCGCTGCACATCCCTTGCGAAGAAAACCTGTTGCAGCGCATCCAGGACACGCCTGCACAACAAGCCCTCGACGCCCCGGCAAGACGTCGAAACCTGCGCCATGCCTTCGCCCTGACGCCCGACGCCACTTTGGCAAACCGTCACCTGGCGCTGGTGGACGATGTGCTCACCACAGGCGCGACGGCCCAGACGCTTGCGCATCTGCTACTCGAAGCCGGCGCCGCCCGGGTCGATGTGTATTGCCTGGCTCGCACGCCGAAACCCGGCGACCCGGCTTGACGCGCGGGCGCCGAGGCGCCAACGTCCTTGCTTCGATTCCCGCGCAGTTTCCGTCATGTCATTGCCTACGCTCCTGACCCAACACATCGTCCGCCGACCACAACGCATCGCGCTGTTGCAGCACATCGCCGAGCAGGGCTCGATCACTCGAGCGGCCAAGAGCGCCGGGCTGAGCTACAAAGCGGCATGGGACGCGATCGATGAGTTGAATAACCTGGCCGACCGGCCACTGGTCGAGCGCAGCGTAGGTGGCAAGGGCGGAGGCGGTGCAAAGCTGTCGGAGGAAGGCCAGCGCGTGCTGCGTCTTTACCAGCGCCTGCAAACCTTGCAGGCCCAGCTTCTGGAAGCGAGCGAGGACGCAGGCGACCTGGGCTTGCTCGGTCGCCTGATGCTGCGCACCAGCGCCCGAAACCAATTGCATGGCAAGGTCCTCGATATCACCGCCCAGGGCCACAACGATCGTGTTCGCCTTGAACTGGCCCGCGGGCTGGTCATCGAAGCGCAGATCACTCATGACAGTACGCAGCGGTTGGAGCTGGAGACCGGCACCGAAGTCGTCGCGCTGATCAAGGCCGGCTGGCTGGAACTGTACCCCTCCGATCAGCCGGAGGATCCGTCGACCAATACGCTCCACGGCATCATCGAACACATCGCCATCGCCGAAGACGGCCCCAGCGAAGTGCGTATCGGTCTGCCCAACGGCCAGACCCTTTGCGCCCTCGCCGCCCCGTCTCAATTGGGCGAACGCAACCTGACCTGCGATTCGCCGGTGCAGGTGCGGTTTTCTTCGACAAATGTACTGCTGGGCACGCCCCTATAAAGCGCTGCAACAAAATCGTCATCGACCCGCTTTAAGGTGGCTGCCAAAACCAGCAGGGAGCCCGACGATGAGCCTATTAGAAGAAAACCAATCCACCGATCTGGAAAAGATCGTCGGCCTGAGCCGTCGACGTTTCATCGGCGCGGGTGCCCTGTGCGGCGCGGCGATGTTCCTGGGCGGCAACCTGCTGAGCCGCAGCGTCATGGCCGCCGCCGTGAGCGAAGGCAACAAAAGCATGCTGGGCTTCGACAGCATTGCCGCCGCGACGACCGACACCATTACCCTCCCACCAGGCTACAAGGCCTCGGTGTTGATCAGTTGGGGCCAGCCGCTACAGAAAAACGCCCCGGCTTTCGACCCCAGCGGCAACGGCACCGCCCGCGCCCAGGAAGTGCAGTTTGGCGACAACAACGACGGCATGAGCCTGTTCCCGTTCCCTGGCGACGAAAACCGGGCGCTGATGGCGATCAACAATGAGTACACCAACTACCGCTACCTCTTCCCCCACGGCGGCCAACCGCAGTCGGCCGAAGAAGTGCACAAGGCCCAGGCCAGCGAAGGCGTGTCGGTGATCGAGATCGAGCGTCGTCAAGGCCAATGGCAGTTCGTCCAGGACTCGCGCTACAACCGCAGGATTCATGGCAACACGCCGATTCGCCTGAGCGGCCCGGCTGCCGGTCACGACTGGGTGAAAACCCTCGCCGACAAGAGCGGCAAGAATGTGCTGGGGACCTTCCAGAACTGCGCCAACGGCATGACGCCATGGGGCACTTACCTGACCTGCGAAGAAAACTTCACCGACTGCTTCGGCAGCAGCCAGCCCGACCTGAAATTCGATGACGGTCAAAAGCGCTACGGCGCTACCGTCACCAGCCGCGAAATCAACTGGCACCTGCACGACCCTCGCTTCGATCTGGCGAAGAACCCCAACGAACTCAATCGCCACGGCTGGGTGGTGGAAATCGATCCGTTCGATCCAAAATCCACCCCGGTGAAACGCACCGCCCTGGGTCGCTTCAAACACGAAAACGCCGCCCTGGCGCAGACCGATGACGGTCGCGCGGTGGTGTACATGGGCGACGACGAGCGTGGCGAATTCATCTACAAATTCGTTAGCCGTGATCGTATAGATCACCGCAATGCCAAGGCCAACCGCGACCTGCTCGACCACGGCACCTTGTACGTGGCGCGCTTCGACGCAGGCGACGGCAATCCGGACCATCCCAAAGGCAAAGGCCAGTGGATCGAGCTGACCCATGGCAAAAATGGCCTCGACGCGGCAAAAGGCTTCAATGACCAGGCCGAAGTCCTGATCCATGCGCGACTGGCCGCCAGCGTCGTTGGCGCCACTCGCATGGACCGCCCAGAGTGGATCGTGGTAAGCCCCAAGGACGGCCAGGTCTATTGCACCTTGACCAACAACGCCAAGCGCGGCGAAGACGGCCAGCCGGTGGACGGGCCCAACCCCCGGGCGAAAAACGTCTACGGGCAGATCCTGCGCTGGCGCACCGACCGCGACGATCACGCCGCCAACACCTTCGACTGGGACCTGTTCGTGGTCGCCGGCAACCCGACGGTACACGCCGGCACGCCCAAGGCCGGCTCGTCCAACGTCAACGCGCAAAACATGTTCAACAGCCCTGACGGCCTGGGTTTCGACAAGAGCGGGCGGCTGTGGATCCAGACCGACGGCGACTCCAGCAACACGGGGGACTTTGCGGGAATGGGCAACAACCAGATGCTGTGCGCCGACCCCAACAGCGGTGAGATTCGCCGCTTCATGGTCGGACCGGTGGGCTGTGAAGTCACCGGGATTAGTTTCGCCCCGGACTACAAGGCCATATTCGTCGGCATCCAGCATCCAGGCGAAAACGGTGGCTCGACGTTCCCCGAGCATCTGCCCAACGGCAAGCCACGCTCTTCGGTGATGGTGATTACCCGCGAAGACGGCGGCGTCATCGGCGCCTGACACTTTCGTGGCGGGGGAGCTTGCTTCCTCGCCACGAAGAGCGACCCAATGCCTACCGACCCATCATGACCGCTTTGCGCTACCATGCTGGGCCGGACGCGGCAGCCCTGCCGCTGCGCAGGAGTCAGCATGTCCCATCCGTTCGAAACCCTCACGCCCGACCTGGTCCTGGATGCCGTCGAAAGCATCGGCTTTCTCAGTGATGCCCGGGTGCTGGCCCTCAACAGCTACGAAAACCGCGTTTATCAAGTGGGCATCGAAGATGCAGAACCGCTGATCGCCAAGTTTTATCGTCCGCAGCGCTGGACCAACGAAGCCATCCTGGAAGAGCACCGCTTCACCTTCGAACTGGCTGATCACGAAGTGCCGGTGGTGGCACCGCTGATTCACAACGGCGCCAGCCTGCATGAGCACGCAGGGTTTCGTTTCACCCTGTTTCCCCGTCGAGGTGGACGAGCGCCGGAGCCGGGCAATCTCGATCAGCTCTATCGCCTGGGCCAACTGCTCGGGCGCTTGCATGCGATCGGAGCCACCCGCCCGTTCGAGCACCGTGAAGCGCTGGGCGTGAAGAACTTCGGCCATGACTCGCTGGAGACGGTACTGCAAAGTGGTTTCGTCCCCACGAGCCTGCTACCCGCCTACGAGTCGGTGGCCAGGGATCTGCTCAAGCGTGTCGAAGAGGTCTACGCCGCCACGCCCCATCAGAACATCCGCATGCATGGCGATTGCCATCCCGGCAACATGATGTGCCGCGACGAGGTGTTCCACATCGTCGACCTGGACGACTGTCGCATGGGCCCGGCCGTGCAGGATCTATGGATGATGCTCGCCGGGGATCGCCAGGAGTGCCTGGGCCAGCTATCGGAATTAATGGACGGCTATCAGGAATTCCATGACTTCGACCCGCGCGAACTGGCACTGATCGAACCCCTGCGTGCCCTGCGCCTGATGCACTACAGCGCCTGGCTGGCCCGCCGCTGGGATGATCCGGCGTTTCCGCGAAGCTTCCCGTGGTTTGGCAGTGAGCGTTATTGGGGCGACCAGGTGTTGGCATTGCGCGAGCAATTGGCGGCGCTCAATGAAGAGCCGCTGAAGTTGTTCTGATTGGGCTGGGTTCCAAAGCCACTGAAAATCCCTGTGGGATCGGCAATGAAAGGTTCGCTGCACAAACAGACAAATCTCCTTACAATCAATTTTTTGTTAGCTGCCTAAGCAAGGATTCTGCATGCAAGCCGCCAACCCGCGTCGCGGGTACATCCTGGGCCTGAGCGCCTACATCATCTGGGGTCTGTTCCCGATTTATTTCAAAGCCATCGCCAGCGTCCCATCGGTGGAAATCATCATCCACCGAGTACTCTGGTCGGCCTTGTTCGGCGGGGCGTTGCTGATGGTCTGGAAACACCCTGGCTGGTGGCGCGAGTTGCGGGACAATCCGCGTCGCCTGGCTATTCTGGCCCTGAGCGGCACGCTCATCGCGGCCAATTGGCTGACCTATGTCTGGGCTGTGAATAATGGTCGAATGCTCGAAGCCAGCCTGGGCTACTACATCAATCCGCTGGTCAATGTATTGCTGGGCATGTTGATCCTGGGTGAGCGGCTGCGGCGCATGCAGTGGGTGGCCGTAGGGCTGGCGGCGGTTGGCGTGGCCCAGCAGGTTTGGCAGGTGGGCAGCCTGCCGTGGGTATCGCTGGTGCTGGCGCTGACTTTTGGCTTCTACGGCTTGATCCGTAAGCAAGCACCAGTGAAGGCTTTGCCCGGGCTGGTAGTGGAAACATGGATGCTGGTGCCGATCGCCATCGCGTGGCTGCTGTTCAACCCGACTGCCATCAGTGCCCAGGCCGCGTTCTGGACCACGTCCGAAGCGTGGTGGCTGGTGGCGGCCGGCCCCGTGACGCTCGTGCCATTGGTGTGCTTCAACGCGGCGGCGCGACACCTGCCCTATACCACGCTGGGTTTCCTGCAATACATCGCCCCAACCCTCGTGCTGCTGCTCGCAGTGCTGCTGTTCGACGAGCACCTGTCCTCCAGCACGCTGATGGCGTTCCTGTTCATCTGGGCCGGTTTGGCCGTGTACAGCATCGATGCCGTGATCGGCATGCGCCGTCGCAACTGATCAAAAAACGCACACACCTCTACAGGCCACGTTTTGCGTGGCCTGCGCTTTTCCTTCCAAAGGTTATCCACAACGTGATCCCCGCCGTTTGTGCACAACCCCTTGAAAACTGGTGATTTTTTGATCATCGCTGGCTGAGGCCCGACGGGCCTGGGCTGGCGCCAGGTCTCTACAGGTTATCCACAGGCAGGCGCAGTTTTTCCTTGGATAACACCTGTCAGGTTTCGTCGCTGAATTTCAACTCAACCATCAATTCATCGGCCAGGGTTTCCAGGCATGCCTGCAGCGTGTCCAGCGACAAGGTCAACGGCACCCCAAGGATCGCCTCGGCATGGAACAGCAACTCGCTGCTCATCGGTGCCGGTCGCACCTGGGTGATCAAGCGCTCGACGTTCACGCCCTGCTCGCTCAGCAGACGAGTGATGTCGCGCACGATACCCGGACGGTCATTGCCCACCAATTCCATCGCGATAGGTTTCCAGGTGCAGGATTCTTCGATCGCGTTCTCGGCGATCAGCACGCGAATGCCATGGGCCGACAGGCCTTGCAAGGCTTCGATCAATTCTTCATGGGACTCGGCCGGGGCACTGAGACGCAGGATTCCGGCAAACTGCCCGGCGAGGTGGGACATGCGGCTGTCCAGCCAGTTTCCGCCATGTTCGGCGATGCATTGGGCGATTCGCTCGACCTGCCCTGGTTTGTCCGGGGCGAAAACAGTAATGACGAGATGGTCCATGGCGCAGCCCTGTTATGGATGGAGAAGACAGTATAGGCAAGGCCTGCCCACAGCGCGGTCGGGGCATTTTTCGTTAATGTGTACAGTTATTGAGATTTATCTGGAACAATCTATCTGTTTTTTGAGAACATCCCATGCCGCGCAATGACTGTACTGCTTTAGTCGGTCGCAGAACGACGCAATTAGTCTAATTTTCACAAGCGCAAATGATCATGTAGTATTCCGCAGCGAGCACTACATAATCGCGGAAATCCTGTTGTACCGATGTCTGCTTAAGGCCAGTCGCACCCCTGAAAGCCCCGTCCAGCAAGGCTTAACAACCCAGCCGCCAGCGATGGCATGTACTGGTTCAGGGGTTTGTGGTTTAAATGTCCCGAGGCTTCATTGTCAAAATCGAAGAGCTGAAAAGCGAAATAGCTGAGCAGAGTGAGGCAAGCAATGACTGAACACGTTCAAGTCGGTGGCCTGCAGGTCGCCAAAGTCCTGTTCGACTTCGTTAATAACGAAGCCATTCCCGGAACCGGCCTCACCGCCGACGCATTCTGGGCCGGCGCCGACAAGGTCATCCATGACCTGGCTCCGAAGAACAAAGCCCTACTCGCCAAACGCGACGACTTCCAGGCACGGATCGACGCCTGGCACCAGGCCCGTGCCGGCCAGGCCCACGACGCCGTGGCTTACAAAGCCTTCCTGCAAGACATTGGATACCTGCTGCCAGAAGCGGCGGATTTCCAAGCCACGACTCAAAACGTCGATGACGAAATCGCCCGCATGGCCGGCCCACAACTGGTAGTGCCGGTGATGAACGCCCGCTTCGCCCTCAACGCCTCGAACGCCCGCTGGGGTTCGTTGTACGACGCGTTGTACGGCACCGACGCCATCAGCGAAGCCGATGGCGCGGAAAAAGGCAAAGGCTACAACAAGGTGCGCGGCGACAAGGTCATCGCCTTCGCCCGCGCATTCCTCGACGAAGCGGCCCCCCTGGCGGCCGGCTCCCATGTTGATTCCACTGCCTACAAGATCGTCGACGGCAAGCTGGTGGTGGCCCTCAAGGGCGGCGCCAACAGCGGCCTGCGCGACGACGCCCAACTGATCGGTTTCCAAGGCGATATGTCGGCGCCGAGCGCGGTGCTGCTGAAACACAACGGCCTGCACTTCGAGATACAGATCGACGCCAGCTCCCCCGTCGGCCAAACCGACGCCGCCGGTGTCAAAGACATCCTGATGGAAGCCGCGCTGACCACCATCATGGACTGCGAAGACTCGGTTGCCGCGGTCGATGCCGATGACAAAGTGGTGATCTACCGCAACTGGCTCGGCTTGATGAAAGGCGACCTGTCCGAGCAAGTCGCCAAGGGCGGCCAGACCTTCACCCGCACCATGAACCCCGACCGCGCCTACACCGCCGTCGACGGTTCGGGCTTGACGCTGCACGGTCGCTCGCTGCTGTTCGTGCGCAACGTCGGTCACCTGATGACCATCGACGCGATCCTGGACAAGGACGGCAACGAAGTGCCGGAAGGCATCCTCGACGGGCTGGTCACCAGCCTGGCGGCGATCCACAGCCTCAACGGCAACACCTCGCGCCGCAACAGCCGCACCGGTTCGGTGTACATCGTCAAGCCGAAGATGCACGGCCCGGAAGAAGTGGCGTTCACCAACGAACTGTTCGGCCGCGTCGAAGACGTGTTGAACCTGCCGCGCAACACGCTCAAGGTCGGCATCATGGACGAGGAGCGCCGTACCACGGTCAACCTCAAGGCCTGCATCAAGGCTGCCAGCGAGCGCGTGGTGTTCATCAACACCGGCTTCCTGGACCGCACCGGCGACGAAATCCACACCTCCATGGAAGCCGGCCCGATGGTGCGCAAGGCCGACATGAAGGCCGAGAAGTGGATCGGCGCCTATGAAAACTGGAACGTCGACATCGGCTTGAGCACCGGCTTGCAAGGCCGCGCGCAAATCGGCAAGGGCATGTGGGCGATGCCGGACCTGATGGCAGCGATGCTCGAACAAAAGATCGCTCACCCGATGGCCGGCGCCAACACCGCCTGGGTTCCGTCGCCGACCGCCGCCGCGCTGCATGCGCTGCACTACCACAAGGTCGACGTGTTCGCCCGCCAGGCCGAACTGGCCAAGCGTGCGCGCGCCTCGGTGGACGACATCCTGACCATCCCCCTGGCCGTCAACCCGAACTGGACGGCAGAGCAGATCAAACACGAACTGGACAACAACGCCCAGGGCATCCTTGGCTACGTGGTGCGCTGGATCGACCAGGGTGTCGGCTGCTCCAAGGTGCCGGACATCAATGACATCGGCCTGATGGAAGACCGCGCGACGCTGCGCATTTCCAGCCAGCACATCGCCAACTGGTTGCGCCACGGCATCGTCACGCAAGAGCAGGTGATGGAAAGCCTCAAGCGCATGGCACCGGTCGTGGACCGCCAGAACGCCAACGACCCGCTGTACCGCCCCCTGGCGCCGGACTTCGACAGCAACATCGCCTTCCAGGCGGCGGTCGAGCTGGTGATCGAAGGCACCCGGCAACCAAACGGCTACACCGAGCCGGTGCTGCACCGTCGCCGACGCGAGTTCAAGGCCGCCAATGGGCTGTGATTGAGCGGTAGATAGCAATGAAAAAGCCCTGGCCGAAAGACCAGGGCTTTTTCATTTGCGATCCCTAACTGCTTTTGTGCCGAGGGCGCTTGCTCCCGCTGGGGTGCGCAGCAGCCCTTCTTTACAGCTATTTTGAAACCTTATCTGCGGACTTGCGACTGCTGCGCAGTCGAGCGGGAGCAAGCTCCCTCGCCACAAAAAACCAGCCAGTACAGCGGTCTAGAGATCCATCCCCAACTCATGCTTGACCAGCCCCAGCAGCTTGTCGGTATCGATCGGCTTGAGCAGGAAATCCACCACGCTCAAGTGCATCGCCTCGATGGCATCCTTCACGTCGGCGTCGCCGGACACAATGATGATCGGCAGCGCCGCACGCTCCGACTCGCGCACCAGGCGCACCAGTTCAAGGCCATCGACATTGCCCATGCGAAGGTCCGTGATCAGAAGGCCGATGGACGGCTTGGTCTCCAGCATCTTGAGTGCGGTTTCGCCACTCGCGGCGGTCATGCAGTGGATGCCGTCCAATGCCAGGATTTCCGACAACAGCTCGCGGGCGTCCTTGTCGTCGTCGACGATCAACACACGCTGCGGCGGCAGGTCGGGTTCCAGCATGACGGCACTCAGCGCCTCGCGCTCGGCGTCACTCAAAATATCGTGGTCGGACATGGTGCTCTCTACGTTCCTTGAATCGATCCCTTGGCACAGTGGTCAGACATCGTTCTGCGGCGCTTCAATGTGCACTTCGTCGGATTTTTTTCCAAGAGTCTTCCCTGAAGAATTTTCCGAGGCGAGGCGTGGGATATTTCCGTAGTTCCGGCTCTATCGTGGCGACCTAGACTTACGTCCAATGGGCACTCCACGTCCAGAGGCCGACCATGGCGAACAGATCCGACCACAACAATTCGAAAAAGATTGCGCAATGGTTATGAAAAAAGCGGACGCCTTCATCCAGGCAGGGAAAACCGCCGTGTTGCAGAACATTCAGGGGACATTGCAATTCCTCCAGCGCTTCCCCCCGTTCAACCAGATGGAAAACGCCCACCTGGCGTATCTGGTGGAGCAATGCCTGCTGCGCTTCTACGCGCCGGGCGAAACGATCATCAAGCCGGCCGACGGCCCGGTGGAACACTTCTATATCGTCAAGCAGGGCCGGGTGGTGGGCGAACGTCCCCATTCGGCGAAGGGCGGCACCGAGACCACCTTTGAAATCACCACGGGCGAATGCTTCCCCCTCGCCGCCCTGTTGGGTGAGCGCGCTACCCGCACCGAGCATCGGGCCGGTGAAGATACGTTCTGTCTGCAACTGAACAAGTTGGCGTTCATCAAGCTGTTTGCCTTGTCCGGCCCGTTTCGCGACTTTGCCTTGCGCGGCGTCAGCAGCCTGCTCGACCTGGTCAACCAGCAAGTGCAGCAAAAATCTGCCCAGACGCTGGGCACGCAATATTCGCTGAACACCCGCCTGGGCGAGCTGGCGATGCGTCATCCGGTCAGTTGTTCACCTGAAACACCGTTGCGCGAAGCCGTCAAACTCATGCATGAGCAACAAGTCGGCAGCATCGTCGTGGTGAACGAACAAAAAGCGCCGGTAGGCATTTTCACCCTGCGCGACCTGCGTCAGGTCGTGGCCGACGGTACCGGGGATTTTTCCGAGTCGATTGCGATGCACATGACTCAGGCGCCGTTTTTCCTGTCACCGGAGCACAGCGCCTTCGATGCCGCGATTGCCATGACCGAGCGTCATATTGCCCATGTCTGCCTGGTCAAGGAGCATCGCCTGTGTGGCGTGGTGTCGGAACGGGATCTGTTTTCCTTGCAACGCGTCGACCTGGTGCATCTGGCGCGCACGATTCGGAATGCCCCTCGTGTGGAAAACCTGGTCACCCTGCGCGGAGAGATCGGCCAACTGGTGGAGCGCATGCTGGCCCACGGCGCGTCATCGACCCAGATTACCCATATCATCACCTTGCTCAACGACCACACCGTGTGCCGGGTCATCGAACTGACCCTGGCCGATAAAGGCGACCCAGGCGTGCCCTTCAGTTGGCTGTGTTTCGGCAGCGAAGGCCGCCGCGAGCAGACCCTTCATACCGACCAGGACAACGGCATCCTGTTCGAAGCCCGGGACGCCGCCCACGCCGCGCAGATCCGTGGCCTGCTGTTGCCCATCGCCCAACAGGTCAACCAGAGCCTGGCGCTGTGCGGTTTTACCTTGTGCAAAGGCAACATCATGGCGGGCAACCCCGAGCTGTGCCTGTCCCGCGCGGAATGGGCGCGTCGCTTCGCGGCCTTCATCCGCGAAGCGACGCCGGAGAACCTGCTGGGCTCAAGCATCTATTTCGACCTGCGAGTGGTCTGGGGAGATGAACAAAGCTGCGAGCAACTGCGCCAGCAGATTCTCGATCAAGTGGCCGACAACCGATTGTTCCAGCGCATGATGGCCGAAAACGCTCTTCGCCACCGGCCGCCTGTTGGACGCTTCAGGGACTTTGTGCTGACGCGCAAGAACGGCGAAAAAGCCACCCTCGACTTGAAGGTACAAGGGCTGACGCCTTTCGTCGACGGCGCGCGACTGCTGGCCCTGGCCAATGGCATCGAAGCCAACAATACCCTGGAGCGCTTGCGGCAACTGGTGGTCAAGGAAGTCATCGAGCCGCTTGATGGCGCCGCTTATGAAGAGGCCTATCACTTCATCCAGCAGACCCGGATGCAACAACACCAATTGCAAACCCGGGAGAACCTTCCCTACTCCAACCGCGTCGATCCAGACAGCCTCAACCACCTGGACCGGCGGATCCTGCGCGAATCCCTGCGCCAGGCCCAACGTCTGCAAAGCAGCCTGACGTTGAGGTATCAGCTGTGAGCCTGTTTTCCTGGCTGCGTCCGGTCCAGCCGACGTTGTCGCAGGATTTGCAACAGCGCCTGGAAGCCCTGCCCGCGGCAGCACAACTGATTGAATGCAGCCTGCGGGAACAGCGTTGGGTCGTGGTCGATCTGGAAACCACCGGCCTGAACCTGAACAAAGACCACGTGTTGTCCATCGGTGCGGTGGTGATAGAAGACGGCGCCATCGACTTCAGCCAGCAGTTCGAGCGGACCTTGCAATGCGACAAACAAAAACTCGGGCCAAGCGTGTTGATACACGGGTTGGCGCCAAGCGCCATCGCCGCCGGCAGCGACCCGGCCGACGCGCTGCTGGCGTTCATGGAGTTCGTCGGCGACAGCCCACTGCTGGCGTTTCATGCGCCTTTCGACAGCCACATGCTCGGACGAGCGTTAAAGGAATACCTGGGCTATCGCTTACAGCATCCCTTCATCGACGTGGCGGACCTGGCCCCGATGCTTTGCCCACAGGCTCATATCCGCCAAGGAGGCCTGGACGACTGGATCGACTGGTTCAAGTTGCAAGTCTTCGATCGCCACAACGCTAGCGCCGACGCCCTGGCCACCGCGGAGCTGGCGCTGATCCTGTGCAGCCGCGCCCGCCAGAAGGATATCCACAGCCCGCTCGACCTGCAGCAACGCCTGGGACAATGGAAAC
Source organism: Pseudomonas sp. R4-84 (assembly GCF_054130985.1). NCBI lineage: Bacteria > Pseudomonadati > Pseudomonadota > Gammaproteobacteria > Pseudomonadales > Pseudomonadaceae > Pseudomonas > Pseudomonas sp. R4-84. The sequence continues at coordinate 493,187 of NZ_CP096390.1, read as the reverse complement.
GACGACAGCAGGCGCCTTCGCTTTAATCCAAGACCCGAGCGCTCGGGAGCTTTTGTGGGAGCAAGCTTGCTCGCGATGGCGCAGTGTCAGTGAACCTCAATGCCACTGCCCCACCGCTATCGCGAGCAGGCTCGCTCCCACAAAAGTATTGAGTTATGGGCTCCGACCAGCGCCAATTGCTTTCCCTCCCCCGCCTCTGCCACAATCGCGAACAATTCTCGTTACTTAAAACGTCGGTGATGCTCTGTGTCGTCAGTCCCCAGTCCTCATAGTGATCTGGTTGGTGCGTTATACCGCGACCATCGCGCTTGGCTATTGGCGTGGCTGCGACGCAACGTGGCCTGTGCGCAACGGGCCGAGGACCTGAGCCAGGACACCTTTGTGCGCTTGCTGGGTCGCGAGGAGTTGAAGGCGCCCCGCGAGCCGCGCGCGTTCCTGCTGGCGATCGCCAAGGGACTGTTGTTCGACTACTTCCGTAGGGCTGCGCTCGAACAGGCCTATCTGACCGAACTGATGCTGGTCCCGAAAGGCGAGCAGCCGTCGGTGGAAGAGCAACAACTGATTCTCGAAGACCTGAAGAATATCGATCGCCTGCTTGGAAAATTATCCAGCAAGGCCCGGGCGGCATTCCTCTACAACCGCCTCGACGGCCTCGGCCACGCTGAGATCGCCGAGCGCCTTGGCGTTTCGGTCCCGCGGGTACGGCAATACCTGGCCCAAGGCATGCGGCAATGCTACATCGCGCTTTATGGTGAGCCGACATGACCGCAGCCCTTGGCAAACCGGTCTCGGCGCGCGTTCTCGATGCGGCCATTGCCTGGCAGCTGTCCCTGGATTCTGGCTGCGGCAGTCCCCAGGAGCGGGAAGCATTCGCTCAATGGCACGCCGCCGATGAAGAGCACGCCCGCGCCTGGCAACAGCTCGGCATGCTTGACCAACGCTTCAGCATCGCCAGCGGACCTGCCCGGGCCGCGTTGCTGCAATCGAAGGCCAGCATCCGGCGACGGGTGCGCAAGGTTGGCAGTGGCCTGGCCAGTGTCGTCGCGGTCATCGGCCTGACGCTGTTCGCCGGCGACCGTTACCTGCCGCTGGATTATTGGCTGGCCGACCAGCGCACCGCCACGGGCGAACAGCGCACGTTGCGCCTAGCGGACGGCACGGTGGTCAACCTCAATACCCACAGTGCGCTGGATGTACGTTTCGACGACAAGCAGCGGCTTATCGTTTTGCAGGAAGGCGAGATTCTCGTGGAGACCGGCCACAACGATCCGCGGCCGTTCATCGTCGAGACTCGCGAAGGCAGCATGCGCGCCTTGGGCACGCGTTTTCTGGTCAAGCTCGAAGACCAGGGCACACGGTTGAGTGTGTTGAAATCGGCGGTGGCGGCGCACCCGCAGCGCAGCGAAGGAGAACAGATCCTGCGCGAAGGCCAGCAAGTGCTGATGCACCGGGATGGCCTCGGGCCGGCCGTGGCCTTGAACGCGGGGGCCGATGCCTGGACCCGCGGGATGCTGGTGGTGGACAACGCGCGCCTTGAAGATTTGATCCGGGAGCTGGGGCGTTACCGGCGTGGATATCTCGGCGTCGAGCCCCAGGTGGCGGACTTGCGCATCACCGGCAGCTTTCCGCTGCACGACACCGACCTGGCCCTGACCGCCCTGCTGCCGACCTTGCCGGTGCAGGTCGAGCATCACACGCGTTGGTGGGTGGTGGTGGGGCCTAGGGCTGAAGCCAAGCGCTGAAGCGTATTGTTGCCAGTGATGGCCTCATCGCGAGCAAGCTCGCTCCCACAGGGGTTTGCACTTCAGTCCCGTGTGGGAGCGAGCTTGCTCGCGATGAGGCCATTGGCCCCACCCCAAAGCCACCGGCCGCAATCTGAATCTAAATTATTTTCATCCAGCCCTATCACTTTTCGACTTTCATCCGGCACACAGGCAATTGAGAAATATTTCCATTCAGGAGCCGCCGTATGTCCCGTCCGTTTGAGACCCTGTTGCGCCCCAGTCTGTTGGCCGTTGCCATTGCCTTGAGCACCCCGTTGGCCTGCGGACCGTTGCTCGCCGCCGAACAGGCATCTGGCGTTCGTGCCTACAATCTGCCCGCGGCGCCATTGGCCAGCACCCTGAATCAGATCGCCAGCCAGGCCGGTCTCGCCTTGAGCCTGAACCCGTCATTGGCGTCGGGCAAGACGTCGGCCCCGGTCCAGGGCCAATTCGACGCCACCGGCGCCTTGCGCGAGGCCTTGCGCGGTACCGGCCTGCAACTGGAACAAAGCAGCGCCGGCACTTACAGCCTGGTGGCCGTGCCCGAAGGCGTCATGGTGCTGCCGGAAACCAGCGTGATCGGCGCGGGAATCAGCGAAACGGCGTGGGGGCCTAGCGAGGGCTACGCTGTGACCCGCACCGCCGCCGGCACCAAGACCGATACCCCGATAGTCGAGCTGCCACGCTCGGTCTCGGTGGTCACGCGCCAGCAGATGGAAGACCGCTCCGTCCTCAACCTCAATGACGCGCTGCGCTACACCGCCGGCGTGCAGAGCAGCGGCTACGGTTCGGACTCGCGTAACGATTGGCTATTGGTGCGCGGTTTCGTGCCAACGCAATTCCTCGATGGCCTGCCGCTGCCCAAGGGCAACTACATCACGACGAAAATCGAACCTTGGAACCTTGAGCGCATCGCGGTGCTTCGCGGCCCTGCTTCCTCGGTCTACGGCCAGACGCCCCCCGGCGGCATGCTCGACATGGTCAGCCGCCGCCCACAGGCTGAAAGCGGCAATGAAGTCCAATTGCAGGCCGGCAGCTACGAGCACAAGCAGATCAACTTCGACAGCACTGGCAAAGTCGATGACGAAGGCCAGTTCCTGTACCGACTCAGCGGCACGGTGCGCGACAGCAACTCCCAGGTCGACCACATCCCGGACAAACGCTACAACATTGCTCCAAGCCTGACGTGGAATATCAACGACGACACTCGCCTGACCTTCCTGTCGCAATACACCCGCGATGACACCGGAATCACTGGGCAATTCCTGCCGCTGCAAGGCACAAAGCTGGCCTCGCCGGCGGGCAAGATTTCCCATCACAAGAACCTGGGTGATCCGGACTGGGAGTTCTACGATCGTACCTACTATGCGCTGGGCTACAACTTCGAGCATCGCCTGAACGACACCTGGCAGTTCCGCCAGAATCTGCGCTATACCAAGAGCGATCTGGAATTTCAGGGCATCTCCGCCGGTGGGGCTTTTTTCCCAGATGGCCCGGACGAATCCGTGAGCGCCGATGGCACCGTCAGGCGCAGCGCCAGTATTGTTGATGAAGACATCAGCCAATACGCCGTGGATAACAATTTCCAGGCCGATTTCCAGACCGCAGCCTTGAGCCACACGCTGCTGCTGGGCTTGGACCACCAGCGCTCCAATAGCAACGCTCGCTGGCGCTGGGGTTCTGGTGGTGTGCCCACCAGCAACGTCAACAACCCGACTTACGGACAGGACTTCTCCAACGTCCAGTATTTCGACATGTACCACTACAACCAGAAAACCCACCAGACTGGCCTGTACATCCAAGACCAGATCGCTCTGGACAACTGGCGCCTGACCCTTGGCGGCCGTGAGGACTGGATTCACACCGGCACCGTTTTCCACAACCAGAACGACGCGACCAACACCCAGCGCGACAAGAAATTCAGCGGCAACGCCGCATTGAGCTATGTGTTCGATAACGGCGTGACACCGTACGTTTCCTTCGCCCAGTCGTTCCAGGCCGTGGCGGGCTCAGCCGTCAACAGCACTGACTCGTTCAAACCAACTGAAGGCGAGCAGTACGAAGTCGGCATCAAATATCAGCCACCGGGTACCAAAACCCTGTTGACCGCCGCGGTGTTCGACCTGACTCAGCAAAACAACTCCGTCACGGAGAACAACATCACCCGGCAAGTGGGCGAGGTCCGCGTGCGTGGCCTGGAACTGGAAGCGTCCGGCGACGTCACCGACAACCTGAAACTGGTCGGTTCCTACACCTACAACGACAGCGAAATCACCAAGGGCGCCGCGGCCGAAGAAGGCAAGCGCATGGCCCAGGTACCGCGTAACCAGGCCACCGCATGGGCCGACTACACCTGGCATAACGGCCCTCTCGACGGGTTCGGCGTGGGGGCTGGCGTGCGTTATGTCGGCGACACCTATGGCAACACCACCAACACCGATTGGGGTCACGTCGGCTCCTACACGGTGTACGACGCCTCGGCCCACTACGACCTGGGCCGTTTGAACAAGACGCTCAAGGGCGTCACGGTGGCAGTGGACGCGAAAAACATCTTCAACAAGGACTACCTGTCCACCTGCGATGGTTTCTATTGCTACTACGGCGACCAACGCAACGTCGTCGCCAGCGTGAATTACAAATGGTAAACGGTTAGCATTTGCGCAAACCTCTTTGAGGGCACCTGCAACTGAGCTCAATCAGTCAGATGAAATGCCTGTGGGACGAGTCTTTGTGGGAGCGAGCTTGCTCGCGATGGCGGTGAGTCAGCTGCGTTGATCTTGACTGACACTTCGCTTTCGCGAGCAAGCTCGCTCCCACACAAGCTGGCTCTCGTAGGTTTCACGGTTGGCTGAACGACCTCAAGCATCGTCGCCCTTCAGCATTCGGATCGATCATGAAAAGCAAAACCATCCGCCGCTGGTCCTTCGTCCACACCTGGACCAGCCTGATCTGCACGGTGTTCCTGCTGATGTTGGCAATCACCGGGTTGCCGTTGATTTTCCATCATGAGATCGAGCACCTGTTGGGCGATGCGCCAGAGCTGCGGGAGATGCCGGCCGGCACGCCGCCGCTCGACCTGCAACAACTGGTGGAAAAAGCCAAGGCCCATCGCCCGGGCGAGGTGGTCCAGTATTTTGGCTGGGACGAGGACGACCCCAACGGCATCATCACCATCATGGCGCCGACACCGGGCACCGAACCCAACTCCTCCCACACGTTCATGCTTGATGCACGCACGGGCGAAGCCTTGGAAATGCCCTCGGCCAACGGCGGTTTCATGATGGTCATGCTGCGCCTGCACGTGGACATGTTCGCCGGTTTGCCGGGCAAGTTGCTGCTGGCGTTCATGGGTTTGCTGTTCGTGATCGCCATCGTCTCCGGCGTGGTGCTGTATTTGCCATTCATGCGCCGCTTGAAGTTCGCCACGGTTCGCCAGGACAAATCCACGCGCCTGCGCTGGCTCGACCTGCACAACCTGATCGGCGTGGTCACCCTGGTCTGGGCGCTGACCGTCGGCGTGACCGGCGTGATCGCCGCCTGCGCCGACCTGATCATTGCCGCATGGCGCAACGATAGCCTCAGCGCCATGGTCGAGCCCTATCGCAACGCGCCGCCATTGACCGAGCTGGCCCCGGCAACCCGCTTGCTGGACATTGCCAAGGATGTCGCTCCCGGCATGGAGCCGAGCTTCATCGCCTTCCCCGGCACGCTGTTTTCCAGCGAGCACCATTACAGCGTGTTCATGAAAGGCAGCACTCACCTGACCTCCCATCTGCTGACGCCTGTACTGATCGACGCCAGCACCCTGGATATCACCGCCGTGGCCGAACGGCCGTGGTACATGGACATGATGAGCCTGTCCCTGCCCTTGCATTTCGGCGACTACGGTGGCCGGCCAATGCAGATCTTCTGGGCGACCCTGGACATCCTGACCATCATCGTCCTGGGCAGTGGTGTTTATCTGTGGGTGGTTCGGCGCAAGACCGCCAAGCGCGCAATCGTCGGCGCGGAGGTCGAAGCGTGAGGCCTCGGCAGTCGAATTTCTGGAAGGTGTTTGGTATCCCCGTGGTCATCGGCGCTTTGAGCGCGGCGGGGCTGTTTTCGGCATTGTTGGGCGATGGCGCGTGGGATGCGGTGAGTTGGGTGGGCTTGGGCGTACCGACGGTGCTGGGGACCTGGGGTTTGTTCAAGCGCCGATAATTCCAGCGCGGCAATGAACCTATGGGAGCATTCGATACTCGCCAGCCGCCGTGCAACTGTCTAGGCTAAGCCCCAGCCCGCCCCATCGAGGATCTCTGCATGTCCAGCCCCAGCATGACCCTGTTCCACAACCCCGCGTCCCCCTTCGTCCGCAAGGTGCTGGTGCTGCTGCACGAAACCGGCCAGCAGGACCGTGTGGCGTTGCAGTTGAGTCAACTCACGCCGGTCAAGCCCGACCGGGCGCTGATCGAAGAAAACCCGTTGAGCAAGATCCCGGCCTTGCGCTTGGCCAACGGGACGGTGATCCACGACAGCCGCGTCATCCTTGATTACCTCGATCACCAGCATGTCGGCAACCCGCTGATCCCCCGCGAGGGCGCGGCCCGCTGGCGGCGCTTGACCTTGGCCTCCCTGGCCGACGGGATCATGGACGCGGCGGTGATGATCCGCTACGAGACCGCGCTGCGCCCCACGGAAAAACACTGGGCCGAATGGCTCGATGCGCAACGGGACAAGATTCGCCGTGCCGTGGCCCTGCTCGAAGCCGAGGCGATTGCCGAACTGGCCTGTCATTTCGACATCGCCTCCATCAGCGTCGCCTGCGCCCTGGGTTACCTGGACCTGCGCCATCCGGACCTGGAATGGCGCAAGTCCAATCCCCAGCTAGCGGCGTGGTTTGCCGAGGTGAGCTTGCGGCCTTCGATGCTCGAGACGGTGCCCAGGGTTTAATTTTTACTGGATATCACGACTTTTTCGCCAGCAGGCTCGCCCCCCATTGATCGTGTGGTCCCTGTGGGAGCGAGCCTGCTCGCGAAGGCCGCGCACCGGATCCATCGGAAACAACCCAGCAATTCGCTTCACCAGCAGCTCTCCCAACCACTGATCCTCCCGCAACCCCAGCGACCGACTCATTTCACCTCTCCCAGATCGAAGCTCATCGCCGCAACAGGCTTCGCGCCCACGCCGTACCAGTCCAACTTGCGGGTCAACACCATGAACACACCGAGCAGGCCGAACAGCAGCAGCGAGCCCATCAACAGCGCATAGTCTTCAGCGCTTAGCAACCCATAGAGCAAACCGTACAACCCCGCCAACCCGGCTGAAAAACCCAGGCCGTGGCTGACGCTGCGCAGCACATGGCAGACATAAAAGCCGATCAACACCACGCAGGCACTGGCCGAAACAAGGTACGCCAGGGTGAAGCCTATGTGTTCCGAAAGCGACAACAGCAATAGATAGAAGAAGGCCAGGGCCACGCCCACCAGTGCGTATTGGACCGGGTGCACCGCCAGGCTCTTGAGCACTTCGAAGAGGAAGAACCCGGCGAACGTCAGCGCAATGAGCAGCAGCGCGTATTTGATCGCCCGATCGCTCTTCAGGTATTGGTCCACCGGATCGACGAAACTCACGCCGAATGCACGGCTGCGGAATGCTTCGCAGCCATCGCTGGGCTCGCATGCCTGCAATGTTTCCAAGAGGTTGGTGGAGAAAAACGAGGTCTGCCAATCGGCACTGAAGCCCTGCTCGTTGACCTCGCGATCGACCGGCAGGTAGTTGCCGATAAAGCTGGGGTGCGGCCAGTCGGCGGAGAGGTGCACCTTGGTGGACTTGCCCACCGGCAGGATCTGCAATTCACCGGTACCTTGCAGGCGCAGGTCGAAACCGAAGGTCAGCTCGGGGCTGCCTTGGGCGGTGATCATGGGCAGCGGTACGTGCACGCCTTGCCCAAGCCAGCCAAGCCGCGAGCCGGGAAGGAAGTCGACGGTCTGCTGGTTCAGCGTCAGGGTCAAGGCATTCTCGATGCCGCGAATGTCGCTGATACCGACGCTCAGGTACGGCTCGTCAAAGCGATAGTCGGCGAAATCCTTCGCGGCGACGCCATAACGCTCCGGCACCTTGAAGCGCCCATCGATCCGATTGTCAGCGTGAAACAAGCGCGCCTCGTAGATACCCCGGGCGCGGGTTTCGGTACGCACCTGGCCGTCGAGTTCGAATTGCTCCGGCAAAAAGTACAACTCACCACTTCGTTCGACGGTCTCCAGGAAACGCACGCCCGTCTTTTCGTTGGTATTCCAGACTTTCACGTCCTTGCGAAACGGGACGACGATCATCGGGCCGATCAGTTGCTGGCTGTGGCTGGAACTGCGGGCGATGTCCTGCAGCACCCCGTCGCGCAGCTCTTGGCGCTCATCGATAAGGCCGCTGATCATCAACAACGGAATCATCAGTAAGAGGATCAAGAGGGCAATCATGCCCAGTTTTATAGCGAGACTGCGGTTCATGTGAGGCTCTCCCTGTTCGAATGAGGGAGAGTCTGGCGTGGCCGTGTGGGGGGTTTATGGGGCGAATGTGGAGATTGTGTGGAGAATCGCGACCGGGAACCTGTGGAAAATCAGCAACAGTGGTTCAGGGCAACCGCAGCAGCACTTCCACCCCTCCCTCGACATTGCCTATGCTGAACGCCCCGCCATGCAACTGCACCACCTCCTCAACGAAGTTCAGCCCCAGGCCGGTGCTCTTGCGGCCGCTGTCCGGGCGAGGCAAGGAGTAGAAACGTTCACTCAAACGGGGCAGCGCATAGTCGGGAATTGGCTCGGCCTGGTTGAACAGGCGGATCTCGACCGCATTGCCGATACGCTCGGCGCTGAGCCGTAGCAGGCCCGCGACAGGCGTGAAGTCCAGGGCATTTTCCAGCAGATTGCCCAACGCCTGGCGCAACAGAAAAGGCTCCCCGGTCAGCGCCAGGTCGGCAGCGATGTGCTGCTCGATCTTTAACTGGCGACTTTCGATCCAGCCGCCACGCGCTTGCAACAACTCATCCATCAACGCCGCGACCGGCACCGCCACCACGTCTTCCAGGCCTTGCCGCTGCTCGACCTGGGCCAGGTTGAGCAAACGCTCGATCAACTGCTGCATCCGCACGCTTTCGCTGTCGATGTTGCTGACGAAACGCTGGTGCTGGGCGGCCGGCATGTCGCTCTGCAGCAGCTCGGCGGCGCCGCGAATCGCCGCCAGCGGACTCTTGAGCTCATGGGTCAGGGTATGTACGTATCGCTCGACATACGCCTTGCCTTCAAGCTGGGTGCGCATATGCTCCACCGCCCCCGCCAATTGTTCGAACTCGCCGCCGCGATAGTGCGGCACCTCCACCCGACGGCCCTGGCTGACCGCCTGGGCATAAGCCGTCAAGCGCCGCAATGCCGCGCTGAGCCACCACGACAGCAAGGCGCCCAGCAACAGGCCAAGGCCGATCAGACCGGCGCCGTAGGCGAGCAAACGCCGCTCCGTGCGGTCAACGTAAGGCTGCAAGGAGCTATTGGGCTTGGCCACCGTCACCACGCCGATGATCCGGCCGTTGTCACGGATCGGCGCCCCGACATGCATCACCGAAGACGCCGGGTCATCCGGATCGCTGCGGGTCGAACGGGCGCCATAGTGACCGCGCAGCGTCAGGTAGACGTCGTTCCAGCGCGAATAGTCCTGCCCCACTGCCGCGCCGCTGGAATCGAGCACCACGATGCCGTTGGCGTCGGTGACGTAGATGCGGTGGCTGACCTGGTTTTTCGGCAGCCCCCAGATTGTCGCGGCCGGCTGGCGCTCACCATAGGATTTGAGCAGTTGCGGCCAGCGGTTCTGGCTAAGCGTTCCGGCCTTGAAATCGTCCCGCAGGATCTCAGCCATCAGGTTGGCCGTGTCCACCAGGGTTTCCTCGGTGGACTGGCGCACACCGGGGCGGATTTCCTCCATGACCGTGTTGAGCACGAAATACCCGGCCAAGCCAATAAACAACACATAGGCAAGGAAGATACGAATGCCCAGTGACATCAGCTGTGCCCCGGGCTGTAGCTGTAGCCGAGCCCCCGATGAGTCTGGATCGGCTCGGCCTCGGCCCGGACCAGGCGCAGTTTGGCACGTAGGCTCTTGATATGACTGTCGATCGTGCGCTCGTAACCGGCGTCGCTGGCCACGCCCAGGGCATCGAGCAACTGTTCGCGGCTGAAGACCCGTTCGGGCTGGTCCAGCAAACAGTGCAACAAGCGAAACTCGTGGCGCGTGAGGTTCAGCGGTTTGCCGCGATAGTTGATCTGCACGCGATCAGGGTCGACCTGGAACAACGCGGTCCCCGTTTCGGCGATCGGTCGCGGCGCCACTCGCTTGAGGATGGCGCGGACCCTGGCGGCCACTTCCCGAGGGCTGAAGGGTTTGACCACGTAGTCGTCGGCACCAATCTCCAAGCCCACCACCCGATCAATCTCGCCGTCCCGAGCTGTAAGAAAGATGACCGGGACGTCGCTGAAACGTCTGAGATTCTTACACGTCTCAAAACCACTGATATCTGGGAGGCCTACATCGAGAATGATCAGGTCCGCCGGCGTGTTTTTCTGGTGCTCGAGGGCAGCTGCGCCAAGGCTCAGCCAAGTGGTGTCAAAGCCTTCGCCCTGCAGGGCAAACACCAGCGTATCGGCAATGGCGGCTTCGTCTTCGACAATCAGAATATGAGGCATGGCGTCCGAGCCCGACAGGAAAGTTGCCGGAACGGTGCCCCAAGCCTCGGGGCACGTCAATCGCGCAAATCAACAGTCCGGTTTATCCGCTGTAAACCGCCGTGCCGGGTTGACCGCCGCCTTGAATTCGCGCAAGGCCTTGGCGCCGATCAGTAGCGGGTAGTTGAAGCTGCTGCGGTCGGTCAGGTTGACCTCGACGGTGCGCTTGACGTTACCCAGGCACATTTCCAGTTCCACCACCGGACGTTTACTCGGGGCGATCTTTTCATCGTCGTCCTCGTCCTCTTCTGAACGGGTCTTGATCTTGCTGATGCGGGCAATCTTATGCTCATAGATCTTGTTGCTCGCGTCTTTGGTTGCCAGGCGAAACCGTACCCAATCATCGCCGTCACGGGTGAACGTCTCGATGTCCTTGGCCGACAGCGAAGCGGTCAGCGCACCGGTGTCCATTTTCGCCTTGAGCACTTCGCCGCCCATTTCCGGCAGCGCTATGTATTCATAGCGCCCGTACAAGGTGGGTTCGGCGGCAAGTACTGGAAGGGCCACCAGGGAAAGCAGGGCTAGAACGGATTTCATGTAGGAGGCTTCCATTGTGGGAGTGGGATTTTAGACCGTGGTCGGTGAATTCGTTCGGTTGACTTCGACAGGGATGGCTACGGGACATCCAGCCTATCGATCAAAAGGTGAAACATTCGTCCATCGCGATTTGGCCTGTCGCTCGAAGCTGCTTATCATGGCCCGCCCACCCGTTTGCAAGAGTCATCTATGCGCCGCCTGCTCACCGGCTGTCTCGTCACCCTGTTGCTGATGCTCAACACCTTGGTGCTGTTCGGACCGCTCATGGTGTTTGCGCTCTTGAAACTGGTCCTGCCCGGGCGTTTTCGCGACTACGCCTCGTTGGCGGTCATGTGGATCGCCGAGACCTGGGCTGAAATCGACAAACTGATCTTTGCCCTGTGCATCCCCACTCGCTGGGACATTCGCGGTGGCGAAGGCCTGCGCGGCGACACCTCCTACCTGGTGATCAGCAACCACCAATCCTGGGTGGACATCCCCGCCCTGGTCCAGGCCCTCAACCGGCGCACGCCTTTTTTCAAGTTTTTCCTCAAGAAGGAACTGATCTGGGTGCCCTTCCTTGGCTTGGCCTGGTGGGCGCTGGATTACCCCTTCATGAAACGCTACACCAAGGCCTTCCTGGCGAAGAACCCGGAACTGGCTGGTCGCGATCTGGAAATCACCAAGGCCGCCTGTGAGCTGTTCAAGCGCCAACCGGTCACTGTGGTGAACTACCTTGAAGGCACGCGTTACACAACGGCCAAAAGCCAGGCGCAGCAATCGCCCTTCGCTCACCTGCTCAAGCCCAAGGCCGGCGGGGTGGCATTCGTGCTGGCGGCGATGGGCGAGCAACTGGACGCGGTGCTGGACGTAACAGTGGTCTACCCGCAAGAGCGGATTCCAGGTTTTTGGGACTTGATCAGCGGGGCGGTGCCCAAGGTCATCATCGACATCCAGACCCGTGAACTGGACCCGACGCTGTGGCAGGGCGATTACGAGAACGACCCCGTGTTTCGCCAGCACGTCCAGGACTGGGTCAACTTGCTGTGGGCCGAAAAAGATCGGCGTATTGCTGCGCTGCGCAGCGAAGGCCGGCTTGAGTAACACCTTCTAAGCTGAGAATTGAGGTTTATCGCAAAAAAATCAGATCACGCCATGGGTAGTTCCAAATCGAGATAAAAAACTGTCAGGGTTGACAGTAGCCCTCACCGGACACAGCCGTAACGATGTCGCCGAGAATTAAATTGGAGACATGCACATGCGATATTTCATTGGAGGCGGCGCGGGAATGATGCTGCTGATAATCGGCCATGTTCAGGCTGGAGAAGCTTCTTGTCCGGCCTTGACACAACTCCAGGACGACACTGCAACCGTCAATATCCAGGATGCTCCTGACTGGCAGAGCCAAACCATCGTGCAAGAGCTCAACCCTGCGTCACTACAATTTGACGAAGCGGAATTCGCGATCCAGGAACCAGACGAATATCAACAGGTCAGCGTGATCTACCAGCACTGCGAGACGAAACTTACCCTTGACTACCTTACACCGGGATTGAACGGTCATTGCACAAGCCTCGGCACCCGTGCTTGCCAATTTCGGAACAGCAGCGATTATTTCAGTCTCAGATTTTGATGAGTCCGTGGCGGATTTTCGAGGTCGCCACCTTCATCAAACACCTGCGCCAGCCGCACTGCGGGAAAGCCAGGCTGGCCGCCGCTGAAGAATAGCTTTTCTATCGCTCACAAGTTTCTACATAACAGAGAAACTTCCTACAGCAAACTCCGAAACTTCCAATTTCTTTTGTATTTATCTCACGCTAGAGCGGTGAGCCGATATATATCTATACATAATTGCGGATTGACATAAAGGACTGTCAACTCTGACAGTAGCCCGACCTGGAAACAGCCGTAAGAATAGCCATGGGCCGAGCCAGGAGGCGCGACATGTTTAAGATACGAGCCGGCGGCGTGGGGGTATTGCTAGGGGTTATTGGCCAGGTTAACGCCGGCGAAATAACCTGCCCCGCGGCCACGGACATACACAGAAACATCGAGGCGGTAGAAGATGTTTATTTTGTCGAAGGGCACGATGAGTTCGAATGGCGGAGCGAAAACCTCGTGGATTTGGTCAACCCGAGAAAACTGTTATTTGAAGGCGCGGAGTATGTACAGCACGAAGAAAGCGAGGACGAAGAAGAACTTGCCATTCGTACCACCATCACATGCCGATATGGCGATATGAATCTGGTCATGCAATATCCGCACGTCCAAGAACCCACCTTTTCGCCGTGGATAAACAACAGCTGTAAAAGCCAGGATGTTAACGAGTGCCAACTCATCAATGCCGATTATTTTCAAGTCAGCTTTGATTAAGGTCAGGTACGTAGTCGGAGTTTCGCTACTCCAAACCTGCTCTGCCATTCCCGCTGGGGTTACCGTAAAGTGCGGCATCTTCTTACCAGAGCTTGCTCATGAATGTACAAATCGGCGGCGCCACCCTCGCCGTCATCCTGACCGGCATGCTGATTGTCCTGGGCGTCAATGAATGCCAGCGTGGCCCTTTGAATCCGGATCTTGCCGACAACCTCAGTGACGAGCAGAAGGCATGGCTGACGGTTGAACATCGCATCAAACGCTCGGACCCGGCTCTTACCGAAGTCATCCGCAACCAGCAATCCTTGACCGTCTTCTACCGTCCAGACGCTGCCACGCAGGCGTCAGAACCGTGGGTGGAGCACATGTTGCGCGTGGTTGGGCATGGCCTGGCCGCACTCAACAGCGCGCCCGGCGCCAAGCAATACACACACGTCACGATCAAGGCGCGGATGCTTGTCGATGATGATGTGGAACTGGTTTACGACATGCCGGGTTTTGACGCAATCAAGACGCAACAGGGCGGCTACGTGACCTTTGCCAGCATGCCCCGTAGCCTGACTTTCAGCCGCGACGCCCTGGCCCAAGCGCAGGACTATTGCCAAGGCCCCAGCGCCAAAGGTCTCTACCCTCAATTCTGCGAACGGGTCGGGAACGCAACGGCCCAAGAGTAACCGTGGCGATAGGGCTTGCTCCCGCTGGGCTGAAGCAGCCAGCAGGCTATTTCCTTTTGGTCTAGCCTACTGTCATTTCTGACAGTAGGCTTAAGCACGACGCTCAGCAACCATAATTACTCCGATCGACAAAGGGAGTACCTGAAATGCGCACTTTAATAATTGGCTTGCTTTGCGTCGCTGGCCTCCTGAGCGTTACCCATGTTGCGAATGCAGCAAACTGTCCCGCCGTAAAAGAAATAAAGTTTCGTTGGGGGCCGGAGACCATACCTGGCCGAACGATTTATGAGCAATATTTGGTGGAGGATTCCTCTGGAAAAATTATCTGGCAAGGCGAAGCCGCAGGCCCTAACTTTTTAGAACCTGATTACCAAATGAAGTTAAAAACGCCCAACCCTATTGCAAACACCTGCTTATATAGTTATCGGGAGAGTTATAAAGACGACACTAACTACCCCCCTCAGCAGGCCTGGAGGAATGCAGAGCTGAAACTCTCTAAACAGCCTTGAGGGCAAGTTATATCGATAAAAAGGGCGACATCACTGTCGCCCTTTTTCCGTCTTGCCTACAACCTTACGCCGCGCTGAACAACTTGTGCGGATCGATCACGAACTTCTTCGGCACGCCCGCATCGAACTCGCCATACCCCTTCGGCGCGTCGTCCAGGCTGATGACCTGCACACCCACGATTTCGGCAATGTTGATACGGTCCCACATGATCGCCTGCATCAGCTGGCGATTGTATTTCATCACCGGGGTCTGGCCGGTGTGGAAGCTGTGGGATTTAGCCCAGCCCAAGCCGAAGCGGATGCTCAGGCTGCCCATTTTCGCTGCGGCATCGACCGCGCCAGGGTCTTCGGTGACGTACAGGCCGGGGATGCCGATCTTGCCAGCGACGCGGACCACGCCCATCAATGAGTTGAGCACGGTGGCCGGGGCTTCGTGCTTGACGCCGTCATGGCCATGGCCGCGAGCTTCGAAGCCTACAGCGTCGACCGCGCAGTCGACTTCAGGCTCGCCCAGCAGCGCGGCGATCTGCTCATGCAGCGGAGTGTCCTGGGACAGGTCGGCAATTTCGAAGCCCTGGGCCTTGGCGTGGGCCAGGCGGACCGGATTCACGTCGCCGATGATGACCACGGCCGCGCCCAACAGGCGAGCGGACGCAGCGGCCGCCAGGCCAACCGGACCGGCACCGGCGATGTAGACGGTGCTGCCCGGGCCAACGCCGGCGGTGACGGCGCCGTGGTAGCCGGTGGGCAGGATGTCGGACAGGCAGGTCAGGTCACGGATTTTCTCCATGGCCTTGTCACGATCCGGCAGTTTCAGCAGGTTGAAATCGGCGTACGGCACCAGCACGTATTCGGCTTGGCCGCCGGTCCAGTCGCCCATGTCGACGTAACCGTAGGCACCGCCGGCACGGGCCGGGTTGACGGTCAGGCAGACGCCGGTGTGCATTTCCTTGCAGGAACGGCAGCGCCCGCAAGCCACGTTGAACGGTACCGATACCAGGTCGCCGATTTTCAGGTTCTCGACGTCGCTGCCCTTCTCGATCACCTCACCGGTGATCTCATGGCCCAGGACCAGCCCGGTCTGGGCGGTGGTACGACCGCGCACCATATGTTGGTCGGAGCCGCAGATGTTGGTGGAGACTACGCGCAGGATGACGCCGTGCTCGATCTTCCTGCCGCGCGGGTCCTGCATTTTGGGATAGTCGATTTTCTGTACTTCGACCTTGCCGTTGCCGAGATACACGACACCACGATTACCGGACATGCTTTCACCTCGCTGTTGTTTTTATGAAACTGCGCTGCCCAGGCAGGCAGCGCGTTGATTGCTCGGGTTGGTGCTTGTGGCTTGTTTCTGTGTTCGGTGCTTGTTTTGGTGTTGTCAGTAAAGGCCCTATCGCGAGCAAGCTCGCTCCCACAATGGACTGTTGGTGCGTCCAGAATCTGCAGGCCTACACAGATCCTGTGGGAGCGAGCTTGCTCGCGATGACGGTCTAAAGAACAACCGTGCGATTGGCGTTCAAGAACACCCGCCGCTCAATGTGATACCCCACCGCCCGGGCCAAGGTGAGCCCTTCGATATCCCTGCCCTTGGCAATCAAATCTTCGGGGTAGTGGCTGTGGTCCACCACTTCCACGCCTTGGGCAATGATCGGCCCTTCGTCCAGATCGTTGTTGATGTAATGCGCCGTGGCGCCCACCAGCTTCACGCCTTTGTTGTAGGCCTGGTGATACGGCTTGGCACCCTTGAACCCCGGCAGCAACGAGTGATGGATGTTGATCGCCTTGCCATCAAGCTTGCGGCACAACTCTGGCGACAGCACTTGCATGTAGCGGGCGAGGATCACCAGTTCGGCGCCGGTGTCTTCGATCACCTGCCACACCTGCCGCTCCTGGGCCGGTTTGTCGTTCGGGTCAAGGGGGAAATGGTAGTAGGGAATCTGGTGCCAGTCGGCCAACGGCTTGAGGTCTGGGTGGTTGGACACCACGGCCACTACGTCCATCGACAACTGGCCGATGCGCTGGCGGTAGAGCAAGTCGTTGAGGCAGTGATCGGCTTTGGAGACCATGATCACCACTTTGGGTCGATAGTTGGGCGGGGTCAGTTCGAAGACCATGCCAAAGGCTTCGGCACGCTCGGCCAGGCCGGCGCGGAAACTCTGCTCATCGAAACCGTCAGGTTGGCGAAACTCCACGCGAATGAAGAAGCGCGCCGAGAGTCGGTCGTCGAACGAGTGGTGTTCGGTGACGTAGCAGCCCTGCTCGAACAGAAAGCGGGTCACCGCGTCCACCGTGCCGAGCACGCTGGGGCAATCGGCAGTCAGGATCCATGTGTCTGGGGCGCGGCTCATTGCGGTGACTCCTGTTTGTTATGGACAAATCCCCCGCTAAGCACAGAACCCCTGTGGCGAGGGGATTTATCCCCGCTGGGCTGCGGAGCAGCCCCTAGACCTGCTACTTCAGAGTGTCAGGTTGATCACATCAAGCTTTTAGGGCTGCTTCGCAGCCCAGCGGGGATAAATCCCCTCGCCACAACAGTGTTCAGCTTTAGCCTCTGTGTATCAGGCCTGCACGCTCAACCCATACTCCGCCGCGGCATCCTGCAACCACAGCCACCAGTAGTCGGAGAAGCTGCGGCGGATCACCAGTTCCCAGGTGTCTTCAGCCGTATGGCGGATCACCAGTTGCGACTTGGCGAACACCGTGCCCACGGCTTTGCCCACCGGGAAATTGCTTGGGTGTACATCGTAGCTGGTGGATTTCATCAGCACGTCGCGCACGTTCGGGCCGGACAGTTCGAGGATCTGCTGGCCGCCACTGACATTGACGATCTGGATGTGCAGGTCGCCGAGGGCTTCACGCAGCTTTTGCTCGGCGGCGAACTCCTCGCCGGTGGGCACCACCAGCAGCCATTCATCCGGGCCGAGCCATTGCAGGCTGGTTTCGCCCTTGATGACGACGGTCAGCGCGGCCGGCAATTCCAGGCCCAGGGCCTTGTGCACGCCAGCGGCGAACGCTGGGTCATGGCCGTCGCCACGAATGGTCAGGTGGCCCAGGAGTTTTTTCTCGCGCACGGTCACGCCGGCGTTCTTGCGACCCTTGCCCACCTGGCTTGCGAGGTCGGCATGGTGCAGCGACGACTCGGCCTTGGCCCCGGTGGTTGGGCGTTGTTGGTACACGTTGACTGCGGTCATATGGAGCACCTGTCTGAATACTATTGAGCCAACCTTGTGGCGACCTTCAGGCCGTCATCGCGAGCAAGCTCGCTCCCACAAGGGTTACGCGATCAACTGTGGGAGCGAGCTTGCTCGCGATTGCGCCCCACAGGATCTCAAGCCAATCAGATGTTCTGCCGATCCCCCTTCGGATCGAAGAACACCGAAGAAACGATCTCTGCCTCGATCACCCGGCCGTCGGCCAATGGCGCGAACACCCGCTCGCCCAGGCGCTTCAAGCCACCCTTGACCACACCCATCGCAAACGAATAACCCAGAGAGTTATGCGCATAGCTGGAGGTGACGTGGCCGACCATCGACATCGGGATCGCCTGCTTGGGGTTGAACACCAGCTGGGCGCCTTCCGGCAGCCAGACATTCGGGTCGATCGGCTTGAGCCCCACCAGTTGCTTGCGATTTTCGCGCACGCAATCTTCGCGATTCATCCCGCGCCAGCCGATCCAAGAGAACGGCTTGGTGCGGCCGACGCACCAGCCCATGTTCAGGTCGTCCGGGGTCATCGAACCGTCGGTGTCCTGACCGACGATGATGAAGCCTTTCTCAGCCCGCAAGACGTGCATGGTCTCGGTGCCGTACGGGGTCAGGTTGTATTTCTTGCCGGCCTCGACGATCTGCTCGAGCACACCCATGGCGTAGTCGGCCTGCACGTTGATCTCGTATGACAGCTCACCGGTGAACGAGATACGGAACACCCGCGCCGGCACGCCGCCCACCAGGCCTTCCTTCCAGGTCATGAACGGGAAGCCGTCCTTGTCCAGGTCGATGTCGGTGACTTCGCTCAGCAGCTTGCGGCTGTTGGGCCCCGACAGGGTCATGGTTGCCCAGTGGTCGGTGACCGAGGTGAAGTACACCTTCAAGTCCGGCCATTCGGTCTGCTGGTAGATCTCCAGCCATTGCAGCACACGAGCCGCGCCGCCAGTGGTGGTGGTCATCAGGAAATGGTTGTCCGCCAGACAGGCTGTCACGCCGTCGTCGAAGACCATGCCGTCTTCCTTGCACATCAGGCCGTAGCGGGCCTTGCCCACGTCGAGCTTGGTCCAGGCATTGGTGTAGATGCGGTTGAGGAACTCACGGGCATCCGGGCCCTGGATATCGATCTTGCCCAGGGTCGAGGCGTCCAGCAGGCCGACGCTGTCGCGCACCGCCTTGCATTCGCGCTTGACTGCGGCGTGCATGTCTTCGCCGTTCTTCGGGAAGTACCAAGGGCGCTTCCATTGGCCGACGTCTTCGAACTCGGCACCGTTTTTTACATGCCAGGCATGCAGCGCGGTGAAGCGCACCGGCTCGAAAATGTGCCCGCAGTGACGGCCGGCCACCGCGCCGAAAGTCACCGGCGTGTAGTTCGGACGGAACATGGTGGTGCCCATCTGCGGGATGCTCACGTTCAGCGAACGGGCCGCGATGGCCAGGCCGTTGACGTTGCCCAGCTTGCCTTGGTCAGTGCCGAAGCCCAGGGCGGTGTAACGCTTGACGTGTTCCACCGACTCGAAGCCTTCACGGGTGGCGAGTTCGATGGCGGCGGCGGTGACGTCGTTTTGCAGGTCGACGAATTGCTTCGGCGCCCGAGCGGTGGTTTTTTCGTGGGGCACCTGGAACAGCGCCAGGGTCGGTTCTTCGTGACGGCTCAGGGCTTTGGGCAACACGCCCTCCACTGCCTTGAAACCCGCTTCGCTGGCCGCGCGCACGCCGCCTTCGAAACCGTCGGCCAAGCTATCGCCGAGGCTGTACACACCATTTACACCGCCGACGCACACCCGTTTCTGCGGAGCTTCGCCCGGTACGAAACCGAGGATGTCTTCACGCCAGATCGGCTTGCCGCCCAGGTGCGAAGCCAGGTGGACCACCGGGCTGTAGCCGCCGGAGCTCGCCACCAGGTCGCAGTCCAGCCATTCGCCGGGGCTGGTGACTGTATGGGCGCGCACATCGATCGCGGCAACCCGTGCCCCGGTGACGCGCTTGCTGCCACGGGCTTCGATCACGGCGCTGCCGGTAAGGATGCGGATGCCCTTGGCACGGGCTTCTTCCACCAGTGCGCCACGTGGGTTGCTGCGGGCATCGGCGACGGCTACCACTTGCAGGCCGGCGTCGAACCAGTCCAGGGCCACGCGATAGGCGTGGTCATTGTTGGTGCTCAGGACCAGTTTCTTGCCCGGCGCCACGCCGTAGCGGCGGATGTAAGTAGAAACCGCGCCAGCCAGCATGTTGCCCGGCACGTCGTTGTTGCCGTAGACCAATGGCCGCTCGCAGGCGCCGGTCGCCAGCACCACGCGCTTGGCGCGGACCCGGTTGATGCGCTGGCGGACCTGGCCGATCGGAGCGCGATCACCCAGGTGATCGGTGAGGCGCTCATGGATGGTCAGGAAGTTATGGTCGTGGTAGCCGTTCACCGTGGCGCGAGGCAGCAACACCACTTCCGGCATCGAGCGCAGTTCAGCCACCGCGGCAGCGACCCACTCGGTCGCCGGCTTGCCGTCCAGACTCTCGCGGGAATCGAGCAGGCTGCCACCGAACTCTTCCTGCTCGTCAGCCAGGATCACGCGCGCACCGCTGCGGGCCGCGGCCAGTGCGGCGGCCAGACCAGCAGGACCGGCGCCGACGATCAACACGTCGCAGTGACGGTTCATGTAGTCGTAGGTGTCCGGATCGTTCTCGGTCGGCGAGCGACCCAACCCTGCGGCCTTGCGGATGTACTTTTCGTAGGTCATCCAGAACGATTGCGGGTACATGAAGGTTTTGTAGTAGAAGCCCGGCGGCATCAGCTTGCCGCCGACCTTGCCGAGGATCCCCATCATGTCGTTGTTCACGTTCGGCCAGCCGTTGGTGCTGGTGGCGACCAGGCCTTGGTACAGCGCTTGTTGCGTGGCCCGTACGTTCGGAATCTGGGTGGCTTCGGTGGCACCGATCTGCAGCACCGCGTTCGGCTCTTCGGCGCCGGCGGCGAAAATGCCGCGCGGACGGGAATACTTGAAGCTGCGACCGATGATGTCGACACCGTTGGCCAGCAGCGCGGCGGCCAGGGAGTCGCCCTCGAAGCCTTTGTAGGTCTGGCCGTTGAAGGTGAAGCTCAGCACTTTGTTACGGTCGATCCGTCCGCCGTTGGACAGGCGATTGATCTGGCTCATACCTTCTCTCCCAGAGCCTGCGCGGCCGCTTTCGGACTGTCAGCCTTGTCGGTGAATTGCGGCTTTTGACCGATCTTGTAGGTTTCGAGAATTTCGTAGGTCACGGTGTCACGGGTCGCGTTGAAGTACTGGCGGCAACCGGCGGCATGGATCCACAACTCGTGATGCAGACCGCGAGGGTTGTCGCGGAAGAACATGTAGTCGCCCCACTCCTCGTCGGTGCAGGCGTTCGGGTCCAGTGGACGCGGGATATGCGCCTGGCCGGATGCATGGAATTCCTCTTCGGAGCGCAGTTCGCCGCAGTGAGGACAGAAGATGTGCAACATGGGGATTTCTCCTGTTAGTGGGCGACGGCAGCAGCGCCGTGTTCGTCAATGAGTGCGCCGTTGTGGAAACGGTCGATGGAAAACGGCGCGGCCAGCGGGTGCATTTCACCCTTGGCCAGGCTTGCGGCAAACACGTTGCCCGAGCCAGGTGTGGCCTTGAAACCACCGGTGCCCCAACCGCAGTTGAAGAACATGTTCGGCACCGGGGTCTTGGAGATGATCGGGCAGGCGTCCGGGGTGGTGTCGACGATGCCGCCCCACTGGCGGTTCATGCGCACCCGCGAGAGCACCGGGAACATTTCGACGATGGCCTGGATGGTGTGCTCGATCACCGGGTACGAACCACGCTGGCCGTAGCCGTTGTAGCCGTCGATACCGGCGCCGATCACCAGGTCGCCCTTGTCGGACTGGCTGATGTAGCCGTGTACGGCGTTGGACATGATCACGCTGTCGATGATCGGCTTGATCGGCTCCGATACCAACGCTTGCAATGGATGGGACTCAACCGGCAGGCGGAAGCCCGCGAGCTTGGCCATGTGCCCGGAGTTACCGGCGGTCACCACGCCGACACGCTTGGCGCCGATGAAGCCCTTGTTGGTTTCAACGCCGATGCACACGCCGTTTTCCTTGCGGAAACCGATCACTTCGGTCTGCTGGATCAGGTCCACGCCCAACGCGTCCGCCGCCCGGGCAAAGCCCCAGGCCACGGCATCGTGACGGGCCACGCCGCCGCGACGCTGGACGGTGGCGCCCATCACCGGGTAGCGGGTGTTTTTCGAGCAATCCAGGTATGGGATTTCGTCGGCCACTTGCTTGGCATTGAGCAGCTCGCCGTCCACGCCGTTGAGGCGGTTGGCGCTGACGCGACGCTCGGAATCACGGATGTCCTGCAGGGTATGGCACAGGTTGTAGACGCCACGCTGGGAAAACATCACGTTGTAGTTCAGGTCCTGGGACAGGCCTTCCCAGAGTTTCATCGCGTGTTCATACAGGTGGGCCGACTCGTCCCACAGGTAGTTGGAGCGCACGATGGTGGTGTTGCGCGCGGTGTTACCGCCGCCCAGCCAGCCCTTCTCGACCACGGCCACGTTGGTGATGCCGTGTTCCTTGGCCAGGTAATAGGCGGTCGCCAGGCCATGCCCGCCACCGCCGACGATGACCACGTCATAAACCTTTTTCGGCGTCGGCGTGCGCCACATCCGCTGCCAGTTTTCATGGTGGCTGAGTGAGTGTTTGAAGAGGCCGAAGCCCGAATAGCGTTGCATAGTCATTTACTCCAAAACCGACTCAGCGATAAACCGGGAAGTCCGCGCACAGGGCCGCCACTTGCTGCGCGACATTGGCCTCGACATCGGCATCGCCGAGGTTGTCGAGGATGTCGCAGATCCAACCGGCCAGCGTGACGCACTGGCTGACCTTGAAACCGCGCGTGGTCACCGCCGGGGTACCGATACGCAGGCCCGAGGTCACGAACGGCGATTGCGGGTCGTTCGGCACGGCGTTCTTGTTGACGGTGATGTGGGCGCGGCCCAGGGCGGCGTCGGCGTCCTTGCCCGTCAGGCCCTGGCGAATCAGGCTGACCAGGAACAGGTGATTATCGGTGCCGCCGGATACCACATCGTAGCCACGCTTGATGAACACGCCAGCCATGGCCTGGGCGTTTTCGATCACTTGCTGTTGATAGGCCTTGAAACCTGGTTCCAGGGCCTCCTTGAAGCACACGGCCTTGCCGGCGATCACGTGCATCAGCGGGCCGCCCTGGGCGCCGGGGAATACCGCGGCGTTGAGCTTCTTCTCGATTTCTTCGTTGGACTTGGCCAGGATCAGACCGCCACGGGGACCGCGCAGGGTCTTGTGGGTGGTGGTGGTGACCACGTCGGCGTACGGCAGTGGGTTTGGGTACAGGCCGGCGGCAACCAGGCCAGCGACGTGGGCCATGTCGACGAACAGCAGCGCACCGACCTTGTCGGCGATCTGGCGGAAGCGTGGAAAATCCAGGGTCTTGGAGTAGGCAGAGAAACCGGCAACGATCATCTTCGGCTTGCACTCGACCGCCAGGCGCTCGACTTCGTCGTAGTCGATCAGGCCGGTGGTGGTATCGATACCGTATTGCACCGCGTTGTAGAGTTTGCCTGAGGACGACACTTTCGCACCGTGAGTCAGGTGACCGCCGTGGGCCAGGCTCATGCCCAGGATGGTGTCACCGGCTTGCAGCAGGGCCAGGTAGACGGCGCTGTTGGCCGACGAACCGGAGTGGGGCTGGACGTTGGCGTAATCGGCGCCGAACAACTGCTTGGCGCGCTCGATGGCCAGGGCCTCGACCTTGTCGACGTGCTCGCAGCCACCGTAGTAGCGCTTGCCCGGATAGCCTTCGGCGTATTTGTTGGTCAAGCCGCTGCCCTGGGCCTGCATCACACGCTTGCTGGTGTAGTTCTCGGACGCGATCAGTTCGATGTGGTCTTCCTGGCGTTGCTCCTCGGCATTCATCGCCGCCAGCAGTGCATCATCGTAGCCTTGGATTTGGTCTTGCTTGCTGAACATCGCGTCTCTCCCAGCGGCGGCGGTGCGCCTTTCGTCTCGGTGAGGCACGGACCGTTTCGGTCGTGCCCTTTGGATGCGATGGTATGGCCGGCGCAGGCAGGTCAAATGCCTATGGACGCCACGCAAAGGTGCGTTTACGACATGGGATCAAATGGAATCGAACACCTTCCCTTGTGGTGAGAGAACAAGGGTTATGCAAAGGCTTGGCGAACCGCGAGCAACAGCAGAAAGTGCGCGGGATAGAGCAGATAGGCCCAACGTCGCATCGGCACCGGATGAAAACGACTCGCGTGTCGCAAAAGCACCAGGCCCAGCCCTGGCGCGATCAGGCAAGCCACCAACCCCCACAACGCCACCGCATCCCCCAGCCACGCGGCGCCATACAGCACCCGCCATTGATTGGCCGCCACGCACACCAGTCCCGGCAGCAAGGCCAGAAACAGCGAGCGCTTGAACGCCAGCAATGTCGCCAGTGGCAGCAGCACCCCATAGAAGCCAAACATCAACCGCGACGAAAACAGCGCCGCCAGCAGCAACGCCATCGCGGCCAGGCATCGCGCTTCCAAGGTGGGCGTCTGCCAACAACGCGCTACCAATAACCCAAGCACCAACGTAGGCATGACATTCAAGGTGGCGGGGGCGGGAATGAACAAGCGATAGGGAATTTCGCTGACGGCGCTGAACAGCAACAGCCAGCCCAGGTAGCGCCACGCATCGGTGCCGGCGGCGCCGCCGCTGCGCGCCAGGTTTGCCGCCATCGCCAGGCAGAACCACGGAAACGCCAACCGCCCCGGCACATACAGCCAATCGACGGAAAAACCGACATATCGCAGATGATCGAGGACCATCGACAACAGTGCCAGCCACTTGAGCAGGTCCAGGGCGCCGTCGCGTCGACTCATGTGCGTCGCGGCCCTGGGGCTTTGTGATTTTCTGACAGAAACATCCCGTATGTTCCCCCTCTAATCTTGGGTAAAGTGCGCACCAACATAGACCACGGCGTTGCGCACTCAAGCACGCCGGACCAAGGAACCCCCATCCGGGAATTCCGCCAGGGATCTCTTACCCAGGACTCTCTAATCAAGGAGCACGGCCATGACCGACAAGAGTCAACAATTTGCCAGCGACAACTATTCCGGCATCTGCCCTGAAGCCTGGGCGGCCATGGAAGAAGCCAACCAGGGCCACCAGCGCGCCTACGGCGACGACGAGTGGACCCATCGCGCGGCGGATGATTTCCGTGCCTTGTTCGAAACCGACTGCGAAGTGTTCTTCGCGTTCAACGGCACGGCGGCCAACTCCTTGGCGCTGTCCTCACTGTGCCAGAGTTATCACAGCGTGATCTGCTCGGAAACCGCCCACGTCGAGACCGACGAATGTGGCGCGCCGGAATTCTTCTCCAACGGCTCCAAGCTGCTGGTGGCACGCACCGAGAACGGCAAGCTGACGCCCGACTCGATCCGCGAGGTCGCCCTAAAGCGCCAGGATATCCATTACCCCAAGCCGCGCGTCGTGACCCTGACCCAGGCCACGGAAGTGGGCAGCGTCTACACGCCGGAGGAAATCCGCGCCATCAGCGTCACCTGCAAGGAGCTGGGCCTGAACCTGCACATGGACGGCGCGCGATTCTCCAACGCCTGCGCCTTCCTCGGCTGCACCCCGGCCGACCTGACCTGGAAGGCCGGCGTGGACGTGTTGTGCTTCGGCGGGACGAAAAACGGCATGGCGGTGGGCGAAGCAATTCTGTTCTTCAACCACGACCTGGCCGAAGACTTCGACTACCGCTGCAAACAGGCCGGGCAACTGGCATCGAAAATGCGCTTCCTGTCCGCGCCCTGGGTCGGCCTGCTGCAAAACGACGCCTGGCTCAAGCACGCCCGCCACGCCAACCGCTGCGCGCAATTGCTGGCGGAGCTGGTCAGCGACATCGAGGGCGTGGAACTGATGTTCCCGGTCCAGGCCAACGGGGTGTTCCTGCAACTCTCGGAGCCGGCTATCGCCGCGCTGACGGCCAAGGGCTGGCGCTTCTACACCTTCATCGGCAAGGGCGGCGCACGCTTCATGTGCTCGTGGGATACAGAAGAGGCGCGGGTGCGGGAATTGGCGGCGGATATTCGGGAAGTGATGGCGGGCTAGGAAATATTGCAGGTTCACCTGTGGCGAGGGGATTTATCCCCGCTGGGCCGCGAAGCGGCCCTGAAATCTGCGGACGCGATGTATCAGATTGATCGAGTTGATTGCTTTAGGGCTGCTTCGCAGCCCAACGGGGATAAATCCCCTCGCCACAAGAGCTCATCGCGCGCCTGAAAGAACGGATCAAAACTCGATCCGCACATCCCCCTTCGGCACGCTGCAGCACGACAGGATATAACCCTCGGCCTCGTCGTCCTCGGTGATCCCGCCGTTGTGCTCCATGTCCACTTCCCCGCCTAGCTTCAACACCTTGCAAGTGCCGCAGATGCCCATGCCACAAGCCTTGGGGATCATCAGGCCGAGCTTGGCGGCGGCCGCGTGGACGGTTTCGCCCGGTGCTACGCCGATGCTCTTGCCGGAGGCGACGAATTCCACCTGGTGCAGGTCCGCCTGGTCAACTTCCGGTGCGTCAGCGGCCTGTTCGGCCTGTTCCACCGCATCGGCGCGGGCTTCCGGTGGCGTGGCGCCAAAGGATTCCTCGTGATAACGCTTCATGTCATAGCCGGCGGCTTCCAGCAGGCGCTTGACCGCACTCATGTACGGCGTCGGGCCGCAGCAGAACACTTCGCGCTCGAGGAAATCGGGCACCATCAATTCCAGCATCTTGTGATTCAAGTATCCGCGGTACCCGGCCCACGGCTCGCCCAGGCCATGTTTTTCGCAGATCAGGTGCAAGCTGAAGTTGTCGATCCGCGACGCCATGTGCTCCAGCTCGCGGTGGTAGATGATGTCCTTGGGCGAGCGAGCGCTGTGGACGAAGGTCATGTCGACGTTAGCGTTGGTATCGTAGAACCAACGCGCCATGGACATGCACGGCGTAATTCCCACGCCACCGCTGAGGTAAAGCACTTTCGGACTCGGGAAATCGATGGCGTTGAACAGCCCCACCGGCCCGTGCACCGCCAGTTCCTGGCCCTCGTGCAGCGTATCGTGCAGCCAGTTGGAAACCTTGCCCCCCGGCACGCGCTTGATGGTCACCGAGAAGCTGTAGGGCACCGACGGCGAACTGGAAATGGTGTAGGAACGCATGATCGGCTGGCCTTCGATTTCCAGCTCCAGGGTGACAAATTGCCCGGGCTTGAAAAAGAACATGATCGGCTGGTCGGCCATGAAACAGAATGTGCGCACATCCCAGGTTTCCTGGATGACTTTGACGCAACGAACGATATGTCGGCCATTGGCCCAGGTCTGGGTGGTGACCGGGTTCAGGAAATTATTGGACATGCTGATCTCCACGGCCGACTGTCGGCCTTAATGATGGCGATTGTGCTTAGGCGCCTGTACCGCCATTTACCTATCTGCGACATTCACATACTTATCGCGACCAGCCCCCAACTACCGGGGCTTGCGCGTCGGGAACAGATTGGGCCATGTCGCCCATGGATAAGGTTGCGCCCCTGCGCGGCCCCACACTCGCCCCAACAGACAATCACAAATTTCTGCCTTGCGTAGCACAACCGATCAGCCACTTTTTTGATGGTCTCGTAGAGGACCATGAGGACAAAACGATGGACGTCACCACCACCCTGAGCCTGGGCGATCCGCTGGAACCCGCACGCAAGGCCACCGCGCAGATGCTGCAAGAGCGCGAGCGCACCTTTTCGCTGCCGCAGCCGTTCTACTCCGATGAGCGCCTGTTCGATATCGACATGCAGGAAATTTTCCAGAAGGAATGGTTGATCGCCGGCATGACCTGCGAAATCCCGGCGAAGGGCAACTACCTGACGCTGCAGATCGGCAAGAACCCGATCATTGTGATTCGCGGCGCCGAGGGCGTGGTGCATGCCTTCCATAACGTCTGCCGCCACCGTGGTTCGCGGCTGTGCACCAGCGACAAGGGCAAGGTCGCCAAACTGGTCTGCCATTACCACCAGTGGACCTACGAACTGGACGGTCGCCTGCTGTTCGCCGGCACCGAGATGGGTGCCGACTTCGACATGAAGCAGTACGGCCTCAAGCCGGTGAACGTGAAGACCGCCGGCGGCTACATCTTCATCAGCCTGGCCGAGAACCCACCGGCCATCGATGATTTCCTGTCGACCCTGAACCACTACATGGAACCCTACGACATGGAGAACACCAAGGTGGCGGTGCAAACCACCTTGATGGAAAAGGCCAACTGGAAACTGGTGCTGGAGAACAACCGCGAGTGCTACCACTGCAACGCCTCGCACCCTGAACTGCTAAAAACCTTGCTGGAATGGGACGACGTCACCGACCCACGCGCCGACCAGGCGTTCAAGGACCACGTGGCCGCTTCCGCCGCCGCCTGGGAAGCCGAGAAGATCCCTTACGCCCACGCCAGCTTCGGCCTGCGCAACCGAATCGTGCGCATGCCGCTGCTCAAGGGCACCGTGTCGATGACCATGGACGGCAAGCAAGGCTGCGCCAAGCTGATGGGCCGCATCAAGAACCCGGACCTGGGCTCGATGCGCATCCTGCACCTGCCGCACTCGTGGAACCACTGCATGGGCGACCACATCATCGTGTTCACCGTGTGGCCGATCAGCGCCCAGGAAACCATGGTCACCACCAAGTGGCTGGTGCACAAGGACGCGGTCGAAGGCGTCGACTACGACGTAGAGCGCATGCGCCAGGTCTGGGACGCCACCAACGACCAGGACCGTCGCCTGGCCGAGGAAAACCAGCGCGGCATCAACTCCACCGCCTACCAGCCGGGCCCGTACTCCAAGACCTACGAGTTCGGCGTGGTGAATTTCGTGGATTGGTACAGCGAGCGCCTGCTCAACAACCTGGGGGCCGAACCTGCGCCGTACCTCAAGGGCGTTCCGGTCCAGGGCTAAGTCAGAAGCATCGTTGGATCGCCGCCCGGAGCAAGCTCGCTCCCACAGGTTCTGTGACCGACACAGAACCCTTGTGGGAGAGAGCCTGCTCGCGATAGCGGCCTGACATTCACCGACTACCTGGACGACCACCGCACACTGCCATCCTCCCCATAAAACGTCTCGACAATCTCCTCCCCCCTCAGCTGAACCTTCACATACCCATTCAACACCCGCTCCGGATACGTCTCGTCCCCCGCCAGTTCAGTTTCCGACCATAGCACCCGGGCATGCCCGTTCAACTCGCTGGTGGTGCCATAGGGAATCGCCCCGTGCCCGGCGCAGCGCGCATGCAGCCCACCTTGGGGTGCGTAACAGATGCCATTGTGCAAATGGCCCCAATACCAATAATCCGGCTCGCGCCCCAGGGCGTCGCAGACCGGTTGATAAAGCGCGGTCTTGTTGTGCCCTGAAATGTCGAAGCCTTGGTGATGACTGAGCACCATGAGCTTCTTGCGCTTGGGCAGGGTTTTCATCCACTCGATCTGCTGGGTGTTGAGGGTGCCGTCCATGTACAGGTTCATTGCGTCCGAAGCGTAGGCACTGTCGAGCCCGACCACCAGCCAGTCGTCGTTGTACAAGGCGAAATAACTGGTGCCCTGTTGCACCGGAAAACGCGACGCCAGCTCCTTGAAGTAGCCATGGGCGCCGCTGTACATCTCATGGTTGGAGTTGAGGGTGAACGACCCATGCTTGCCCTGCGGCCACCCGGCCATGTCGACATCTTCCTGGGAATGCGTGCCGGCGTAGTAGACATCGCCCAGGTGGATGGTGAAGTCAGCCTGGGCCAGTTGCATCTGGTTGGCGACGGCCACCGCGGGTGCGTGACTGTCGAACGGCCCGGTGCCCCAGTCGCCTGCGATGGCGAGCACCACGTCGTTGTCCATTTTCACCAGCGCCGGGGTGGTGGCGAACGTCGCGTGGTGGCGCAGGTTTTCAATCCATTTGAGCAGCGCCTCGCTCCACAGCAGGTCCAGCAATTCCCATTTTCGGCACCCCAGCAAGGTGCCGTCCTTGAGTACTCGGGTGCGCAGTTCGTCTTCGCTTTGCGGCAAGGCGCTGGCGTTGCCGATCTTCAGGATCGACAAGCCATGAGCGAGCTCCCAGGGCACGGCCGGCTCATCGTCCGGCAGATCGCCGTGATCGATGACGTGCCGGGCCTGGTCATGGCCTCGCTGCAGCAGCTTGACGATGGCCTGGAATTCCTCCGGTTCCAGGTCGTTGACGAGTTTTTTCCAGGACATTTCCAGCCGCGTGACCAACCCATGCAGGCGGACCTTGACCTTGTCGAACTCATGTTCCCAATGATGCAGTAATGACATGTGGACGCTCCTTCGTTGTGCCCTGGACTACAGGGTCTTCATGAATTCGATCAGGGCCCGCTTGTCGACGTCCGACAGTTGCGTGCCATATAGGTGACCGCCGTTGTGATTGCCTTCCAGGCGGGTGTCGTATTTGAAGTCAGCCGACGCCTTCATCTGCGCGCCGCTGGTGATGAAGCCGACCTTCTGCGGATCGTAGATATCGGAGCCGGTGTAAAAGACCTGCGGACGCTGCTCCGGCGCTTGCAGCAAATCCCACAAGGTCGGCACCGAACCGTTGTGCAGGTACGGCGCACGCAACCAGATGCCGTCGGTGGGCGTGTTGCTGTAGCTCTGGGTCTTGCGGTAGGCGCCAAAGTCGAACGGTGGTTTCTTGAAGCCGTGGAACGCGCTCACCAGGCCGGTGGTAAAGGAGTTCAGGCGATGGGGATCGGTGCCCAACTGGTCGATATTGGTGGTGACTTGCCCGGTATCGCTGCGCCCGAAATCGTGGCAACCGGCGCAGTTTTGATCCCAGATCGGCTTGCCCTGGGCAACTTTTCCTTGGTCCAGGGCGAACGGCCACGCCGGCGCCTTGTGGCCAAGCAGCCAGTTGGTCACGCGGTTGAAACTAGGCGGCAGTACCGATCCCGGCGTCGCTCCCACGGCCATGGCGGCGGCGTAGTTGCGTTCGTGGATCTTGTTGTTATTGCCGTCCCAGTGCAGGTACATGGACTCGCGAGGTTTCTGGTTCCACACCTGGGGCAAGTCCACGGTGCCGATGGTGGAGTCATCCGGGAAGCCAAAGACCACCATCTTGGTCGGGTTGAAGGTGTCGGTCCGCCCTGGCCCCTGGGCCGGACGCAGCTTCTGCCAGGCATAGGCCTGCTTCTGCTTGAGCAACGCGCTTTTTGCCATTGGGATGATCAGGTAGCGGTTGTAGAGCTTTTCGAAAAAGCCCAGCTGGAACTTGCCGTTGATCGCCGCCATGACGGCGTCGGGGGTGAATTTCGGGTCGCTGGCACACTCGTAGGCGAACCATTGGAAGGCTTGCAGTTGCAGGGTATTGGCCGGCGCGGCGGCGACGGGCACCGCGACGTCGGAGGCATTGGCCCGATACGAACCGGTATGGCACAGGGCGCAGTTCGGCTCCACGGTGGGGTAGCCGAGCTGCCGCTTGGCCATGCCGATGGGCAGGTCGTTGCCATTTTCATAGAGAAAACCGAACACCTCGTAGCCGCCTGGCTTGGGCATTTTTTCCGGACACATCTGCGGCAGCACGGCGAACAGGTAATAGGGAATCCGCGCCTCGATGCCCAGGCCGATGGCGGCGTATTTGTAGTGATCTTCATCGGATGCAAAGTCCGGTTGCGGCACCTCCCGGATCATCTGGTACCAGGTCTGGTAGCCGATGAAACCCAACAACAAGACCACCACCAACGTGCCGACCCTGAACGCGTGGCTCTGCCAGCGCAGCGCCCAACCGGCGCGCCACTCGCGCCAACCGGCCTGGAGCAAGGCCAGCGGACGGTTGGCCACCGGGCTGCCCAGGTAAAGCAGCACGCCCAGGATCAGGAACATGCTCAGGTCGCCCATCAACATCGGCACGAACAACGAGCCCTGGTTGTTGGTGTTGATCAGGTAGATCCAGAACACCACCGCTACCAGCCGCGACAGCACGCACAACCACGAATGCACCACGAAACGCGGCGCGTTGAAGCCCGAAGGCATGTAGAACAGGCTGATCCCCACCAGCAACATGCCGGTGTTCTCCAACCAGGGATCGGACAGCACGGGCGGCAGGCCAAGCATGGACGTCAGCAACGCCGGCGCGAACAGCGCCGGGATCGCGAAGACCATGTTCATGACGATGCCGATCCAGATGATGCGTTGGAACCAGCGGATGTGAGCGTTCATGGCATCCTTTTCCTTATTCTTGACTCACCACAAAACCCATGTGGCGAGGGAGCTTGCTCCCGCTGGGCCGCGTAGCGGCCCCCAAGACTTCAAAAGCGACGACTGCTTCGCAGCCGAGCGGGAGCAAGCTCCCTCGCCACCGAGGGCAGCCAGCTAGCCCAGCGCCGTTTTTTCCAGGTGCTCAAGAATGATCGGATACACATCCACCACCGCATCCTTGCCGAACATGCAGTCGATGTGACCGTAGCCGGGTATCTCGTGGCGGCTGAACAGTTGCGGGCCATGCATGTCGCACAGCCGCTCGTAGGTCTTGAGGGTGCTTTGCGGCAGGTAGCACTGGTTGTCGGCACCGCTGATGAAGCAGATCGGCAAACTCAACCGATCGAAATGCGGCATATAGACGTCGTTGCCCTTGAAGTCCACCAGATGCCCCTTGCGCACGATCAACGCCAGATGCTCGAAGGTCTGGATGTTCGACTCGCCGAACAACTCGTGCAGGTTGTCGTGCAGGGTTTCGTTGAGGGTGTCGTGGCGGTACAGCGAGGCGTACATGAACGTGATGCGATGGCAGACCGGGTTGGTGCAATAACCCTGAGCCTCGATCCGGGCGTAGCCATTGAGGGCCTTGTCGTAGAGTTTGTTGAACCAGCTTTCCTTGGTGTCGGCGTAGGCCGTCATGGATTTGATGCCGATGGCATCGAGCACTCCCGGCAGGTGCAGACCGGCCTTGAGCCCCGTGGCGGTGGCGACCACCGTGTCGGCCGCGATCTGCGAGCAAACCACCGAACGCACGCCCTGCAACCCGGCGAGCATCGACATGAAGAAGGTCGTCGCGCCATAGCAATGCACCACGCATTGCACGTCGCGGGCCAGGGTTGCCTGCTGGATCTGCTCGATGGCCGCCTTGAAGTCGTACTGGGCCACCTGGTCGCCATTCCATTCATGCTTGCTGGCCGGCAGCAGGATGCTGACGCGCAGGTCCAGTAGCCAGACGTCATATTCGTGCTTGCACAGGTACTCCAGCAGGTTGGTGTGGATGGTGTCGGTGGAGAAGATATTCGAGCCCACGCCCAGGCCATGCACCAACATCACGGGGCCCTTGCTGCCAGCTTGGTAGCGGGTCAGGCGAAGCTCGACGTTATCTTCGGTCTGGAAGAAATGCACCACCGGGGCCGGCGCATCCAAGGGGCGTTTCAAGCGTGGCGGCGCGTCCGGGTTGAAGTAGACGTCACCGGCGAAGACGCCGCCGTAGCTCTCCCACAAGATACCCGCGAAGAACTTGCCGAACCGCGCCAACGCCTCCACGCGCTCGCGCTCATTGCGGGCGTTGAGCACTTTCATGGTGGTCATCTGCTTGGCGAAGTCGGCCGGCAGAATGTGCATGACGCCGGAGCCGAGCACCGCGCCGGTCTTGTCCGGCCCGCGATAAAGCGTGACGTACAGCGTGCTGGTGTCGTGCCAGATGTTCAGCACGCCGTTGTCCTCGGGCACGGTCTTGAAGGCGCTGAAGTAATAATCGCTGCCGTCTTCGGCGGTCAGCTTCATGTCGTAGTTCATGTGCCGCACGCCGACCTGTTCCTGGTATTGCTCGAACAGGTTGAATACGCCATTGCTGGCAACCAGGGGCTTGGGCGACAGCAGCGGCGCATCGAGGGTGCCCACCAGCGTCGCGGCGTGCTCCGGCTCCTTGATCAGGCGATTGAGGTCGGCGGCGGTGATGGTCAGGGTGAACTCAATGGGTGAGTTATCGGCCTGGCCGCGCTTGGCCGCTGCTTCGTAAAGGCTGAGGTCGGTGCCTTGGGGCTGGGTAAACGCCGTGGAGAAGAAGCCCTTCATGGTTTCGGTGAACTGCACGCCGAGGGTTGGCGCCGCCACCGGTTTGCGCGGCGCCGACGGTAGCGTGTAATCGATCAGCCAGCCGCGATCAGCCGCCAGCAGCCCCATGTTGCGCTCACTCACTGCTGAAATCGTCAGCAAGGGATTGACCGCCAGTGAGGTCGGAATCACCGAGCCGTCCGTCACATACAGGCCCGGGTAGACGTCGGTGCCGCTGGCGCCGCTGAACACCTGGCCCTTGTGGTTGACCACGCCCTGGACCGCGTCCTCGCCCATCACGCAACCGCCCAGTGGATGAACCGAAACGATGCTGTGCTTGAGCAACTTGGTCCAGATCGGATTCTCGACCCAGATCCCGCCCAGGGCCTTGGTGCTCTGGTGCAGGCGCTCGTTGCCAAGGGTGACGTTTTCCTGCTCGCCGACACCGGGCCAGTCGATGCGCAGTTGGTCCTTGTTATCGAGCACCATGCGGCCCTTGCCGTTGTCATGGCTCATGATCAAATAGGTCTGCATGTTGTGCAGCGCGCCGTAATACGGCCCACGCAGGAAACTCTCGGCCTCGCGGCCCTTGTACTTGAGGCTGGCACCGAAGCCGGTGTCGGTGGGCACGCCGATCGTTTCGGCGAACGCCGCCATGCTTGGCACCATGGCTCGGCCGAGGGCGCCGGGGATCGAGCCTTCCTCGATCACCATGCGGCTGCGCCAGTCGCCCTCGGTGCGCATGTCGATGACCGACGTAATGCATGGCCCCACCGGCTCGAGTTCCTTGGCCGAATGGGCGCCAAAGCCGATGCCGTTGATCACTTGATCGCAGTTATGGCCGAAACCGAGGATGTCACCGTTGCCGCTCATGTTTTCGCCCAACTGGGCGGACATCGACAGGCCCTTGTCCCGCGAGCGCAGCATGATTTCGGTGGAACCCAGGGTGCCGGCGGACACCACCACGATGTCCGCGCGCACAAAGAGCGTCGGCGCCGAAAACATTTCGCGACCGCTGTCCAGGTATTGGAAATGCACGATCCAGCCGTCACCCTCGCGCTCCAGGTGACGCACCTCGGCCTGGCAGAAAATCTCCGCGCCATGGTTCCAGGCATCCGGCAGGTAGTTCATCAGCGTGGTGTTCTTGGCCTTGTTGTTACAGCCCGAGACGCAGTCGCCACAGCCATTGCACGGCAGTTGCTCAACGCCGACGTGATTGAGATTGTTGGGCAGCTTGTCGAAGGTGACGTTGATCGGCGGTTTGTAGAAGTGGGCGCCTTGCTTGAGGTAGTCCGCCGACTTCTTGTGGGCGTCGAGCTTGGGCAGGTTCGGCGAGGACGCCGGATAAGGGTTGGGCTTGAGCATTTCACGGGCCCGGGCGTAGCCGTCCTTGAGCAACGTATCGCTGTGCTCGCGCATCGCCAGGGGCCAGCGCGGGTCCTCGAAGACACCGGGCTCGGCTTCCAGCGCAACGTTGGCGTTGATCAGCGAGGTACCGCCCAGGCCACACCCGACCACCACGTTCTGCTGGGCGTTGACGTGCAGGTCGAACAACCCGGTGCGCGAACCGATGTGGCCGTCCGGGTCATGCACCTGCAATTCTTCGGTGGCGGCGAGCAAGGTATTGGGATACTCGCCGGGCTGGATCTCCCGGCCGCGCTCCAGCAGACAGACCTTGCGCCCGGTCCGGGACAAGCGTGACGCGGCGATACCGCCGCCGTAGCCGGAACCAATGACGATAACGTCGTAGTGCTCCTTGATTTCACTGATGGGGGTCGAGATCCGTGTCATGTTCAAGTCCTCTCAGGCAGAAGGGGCAACTCTGCGGTTGCCTGTAAATTCACAGGCGCAGGAACGCCTGGCCACTATCCCGTATGGGTTGAAGCGGCAGTCAACGGTGACTGGGGAAAAGCTCAGGTGTTATAGGCGTGCACGCTGATTGGCCCCGCGACGATGGGTGCGTCGAAGCGGCGAGACGGCAGGCGTAGGGATGCATGTCGGGGCTGAAGCGGGAAACGGTTGGGGGGCCTTGCTATCCATCGTGCGTTCTCCCTGAACCAGATATGGATAATGTTCGCTGTCCTTGTGCCATGAGTGAAGACAGGCGACACCCCTACGTCAAGGCAGTTCCTTAGAACTGTATGAAATTTGATCTATCGCGATTAGCACTAAGCCGGCCGTGGCTTATAGAGTTCCGCGAACAAGTTATCCACAAGACCACCCACAGCAAATGGGGACAAATGTGCACGCGCCGGCAATTTGCTGAGGGCCAATGTGAATAAAATCCGTGACTTATCAAACGGCAACAGGTTTCCTGACGGTGTGACTGTTTTTTGATCAGCGCCCTGAGAGCCTTTGATTTAAAGGGCTACAGGGCATAGCGAACATCTTATCCACAGAAGCGCCAACAGAGATTGGGGGCAAGTTTTGCTCGAAGCGGGGTTTTATTCACGGAGAAAAGCCAATGAAAACCGTAAGTTAGGTTGGCTGTTTTTTGATCGAAGGGCTACAGCGCCTGATTGGCGTGGGCCGTAGCGAGGGGCGAACAGGTTATCCACAGAGGCGCACACAGGGATTGTGAGTAACGCCGAACAAACTATGGGAGCGAGCCTGTTCGCGAAGACGGCGCATAGGTGGATACCTTCAGCGGCTGACGGAATGTCTTCGCAAGCAGGCTTGCTCCGACAGGGTTTTGTTTTGAATTGGGTTTAACGAACCACCCCTTCCTCTACCAACAATTTGAGAATTGCCTCTGCCCCTGCCTCCGGGCTCACGCCCTTGAGCACCTGCCCGCCCCCGCCGCTGGCCTTGGCCGTGGCGGCTTTCATGCGATCGGCGCCGCTCTTGGCCTTGATCACTTTCAGGCGCTTGGGCCTTGGCTTGGCCGGTTGCAGGGTCGCCACGGCCAACAACGTATCGTCAATGACCTCGACCTCTTCAGCATGCAACGCCCCACGCCGCGCCGGGCCGTAGGCGCTTTGCCGGGGTTTTGGCGCGGCGTTATCCACAGTGGCGAGAAATGGCAGGCGCACCTTGAGCCGCCGCCGCTGACCACGGGGCAAGGCTTGCAACACCAGGGCCGCGCCGTTTTCGATGGATTCGACCTGGGCCAGCCCCACCACCAGCGGCCAACCGAGGCTCTCCGCCAGCAAAAATGGAAGCATGCCCGAACCTTCGCCGGTTTCCGCCTGGCTGCCGGTCAGCACCACCTGGGCGCCGGCGTCACGCAGATAGTCGGTGAGGGCCGGCAGCGCGTCGGCTCCGACGGGGTTTTCCAGGACGTGAAGTTCATCCAGCCCCATGCCCAGATAAGCGCGCAACGCCGGTTCCGCCACATCCCCGGCATGCAGCACTTGCAGGTCGTTGCCGGCCAGCTGCAGGCCCAGTTCCACGGCACGGGCGTCTTGCTCGGCGCGCCGTGGCCGACCGGAGGTCGGGTGGGCGCCGATGGAGACAAGGCTGATCACTTGGGTACTCATGAACGTTTCCTTAGCTTAAGCCGCATCGCGCCTGGCTTCGTTGCGGTAAGCCTCTACCGCCGCGATCAGGGCCTGGAGAATCGCCGCGCTGTCACCGATCACCGACAGGTCCGCCCGTTTGATCATGTCGCAGCCCGGATCGAGGTTGATCGCCACCACCTTGTCGCAGGCGCCGATGCCTTGCAGGTGCTGGATCGCCCCAGAAATCCCGACGGCCACGTAGACCCTCGCCGTGACCCAGGTGCCGGACGCACCGACCTGGCGATCCCGGGCCATGAAACCGTCGTCCACCGCTACCCGCGAGGCACCCTCGGTCGCGCCCAAGGCCGCCGCTGTCCTGTGGAAAAGCGCCCAGTCCTTGACGCCGTTGCCGCCGGAGAAAATGAACTCGGCCTCGGCCATCGGAATCGCACCCGGGTCAACCGCCACCGCGCCGAGGTCTTCAATGCGCGACAGGCTGCGAGCCACGCTTGTGGATAACTCCACCGGCAGGGCTTCGTGACGGGTTTCGCTGACCGGCTCGGCGCATTCGGCGGCGACTAGGATCAACCGCGCCAATGGCCGTGCGAGGTCTTGCAGCCCCGCACCGGCGCGGCCGATGCAGGCCTCGCCCTGGACCTGCCAGACCCGCGTGGCCGGGCGTTCGCCCAAGGCCGCGGCAAAGCGCCGACCCAGTTCGCCACCACCGCTGCGGCTGTCGGGCAGCAGCCAGTGGCGTGGGTTGAACTGGTTATCCACAGCCCGTAACCCTTGTACCCGTTGCTCCGGTGCATAACCGCTGAATTCCTCCCCATCGAGCACCAGCAAGCGGTCCACGCCCGCCGTGGCGAAGGTGTTCTCCTTGTGCTCGCCGAAGACCACGGCCAGCACCGCCCCGTCACTGCCGGCCAGCTGATGGGCCAGGCCCAGCAAATCGCGGTCGTGGCTGCTGAGGCGGCCGCCGACCATATCCGGCACAACGCTGATGTAGAACGCCGGTTGCACGACTTGATGCAGTGGCAATTGCACTTGCGTCGCGGCAGTGCGTTTGGTTGCACCGCCCTGCTGGGCACCGCTACGGTCGATGCGTTTGATGCCGTTGGGGCCGATGAAACCGACGCCATGGACGTTCTTGCGAATGACGCCGTTGGGCCCCATCCAGCTGTGCTGCACCGGTTGCATCGCCGTGTGCAACGGGTGCAGGCGGTTGCGGGCAATCCACTCGGCGCGAGGGTCGCGGCGGATGATGTCGCTCATTAATGCACCTCCGCAGGTTCACGTTTGGCCGGCGCCACAGGCTTGCGCGGCGCGGCTTCTTCAAGCAGCGCGTCGGCCACCAGTTCGGCAATGTCCTTGATCATCGGCCGAGGTTCGACCACGCCTTCGAGCATCGCGGTGCATTGTGGACAACCCACCGCCACCAGCTCGGCGCCGGTTTCACGGATGTCTTCCATGCGCATGTCCGGGATGCGCTGCTTGCCCGGGATGTCGGTGATCGGCGCCCCGCCACCACCGCCGCAACAACGCGAACGGAAACCGGAACGCTGCATTTCCTTCACCTCGATACCGAGCGCACGCAGCACTTGGCGCGGCGCTTCATATTCGCCGTTGTAGCGGCCCAGGTAGCAAGGGTCGTGATAGGTCACGCTGTCGCCCTTGTGCTGGCCAAGATTCAGCGCGCCGGCGTCGATGATCTCGGCCATATAGGTGCTGTGGTGCTGCACCAGGTAATTGCCATCAAAGGCACCGTATTCGTTTTTCAACACGTGGAAGCTGTGGGGGTCGCACGTGACGATGCGGTTGAAGCTGTATTTGGCCAGGGTCTGGATATTGCGCTTGGCCAACAGCTGGAACGTCGCTTCGTCACCCAGGCGCCGGGCCACGTCGCCGCTGTCGCGCTCCTCGAGACCGAGCACGGCGAAGTCGATTTTCGCCGCCTTGAGCACTTTGACGAAGGCGCGCAGGGTCCGCTGGTTGCGCATGTCGAAGGCACCGTCGCCGACCCAGAACAGAACGTCGGTGGATTTCTTCTCGCTGAGCAGGTCGAGGTTCAGGTCCGCCGCCCAATTCATTCGCCCGCCCGGGGCGAAGCCGCCGGGGTTATCGGTGGCGATGAGGTTTTCCAATACCTCGGCGCCCTTGTTCGGCGTCGCGCCTTTTTCCAGGGTCAGGTGACGGCGCATGTCGACGATGGCATCGACGTGCTCGATCATCATCGGGCATTCCTCGACGCACGCCCGGCAGGTAGTGCAGGACCACAGGGTCTCGGCGTCCACCAGGCCGTTGACGATCGGTTGATGCGGATTGCCGCCGTGCTCGCCCACCGGTTTGCCTGGATAAGGGCTGCCGGCGAATTTCGCATCGGTGCCGCCGGCCAGGCCGACGACCATGTCCTGGATGAGTTTCTTCGGGTTCAACGGCTGGCCGGCGGCGAACGCCGGGCAAGCCGCTTCGCACTTGCCGCACTGCACGCATGCGTCAAAACCCAGCAGTTGGTTCCAAGTGAAGTCCTTGGGTTTTTCCACGCCCAGCGGTGCGGCAGGATCGTTCAGGTCCAACGGTTTGAGACCGGTGGAACGGCCTCCACCGAAGCGCTCGGCGCGGCGGTGCCAGGCCAGGTGCAGGGCACCGGCGAAGGCGTGTTTCATCGGCCCGCCCCAGGTCATGCCGAAGAACAACTCCGACACGCCCCACAACACGCCGACACCCAGAATCGCTGCCACCAGCCAACCACCGAAGTTTTCCGGCAGGATGCCCGCCACCGGCAGGGTCACCAGGAAGAACGACGCCGAGAAGGCCAGCAGGCTTTTCGGCAGGCGCATCCACGGGCCTTTCGACAAACGCGCCGGCGGGTTGCGCCGACGCAGGTACATGAAGATCGCGCCCACGAACATCACCGCCGACATCAGCAGCAAGGCGTAGCCGAGGATGCGGTTGTGCAGGCCAAAACCATGGACCAGGATCGCCAACACTATCGACGCCACCGCACCACCCGCCGTGGCGACGTGGGTGTTGGCAATGTATTTGTCCCGCGCCACCACATGGTGCAGATCCACCATGTAGCGTTTGGGCATGGCAAAAAGTCCGCCGATCAGATCGACCTTGGCCGGCCGCCCCCGGCGCCACATGTTCACCCGCCGCAAGGCGAGGGCAGCGAGGCCCAGGGCTGCGAACAGCAGGATTGGAAGAAGGGTGTTCAACATAAGTGTTGCTCCCAAAGACCTCAGGGTCTTGCAGGTCGAGATGCCTTACTCGGTGCCTGTGGGAGCGAGCTTGCTCGCGATTGCATTCTGTCAGTCACATTTGCATTGACTGACCCACCGCTTTCGCGAGCAAGCTCGCTCCCACA
Organism: Pseudomonas sp. R4-84; assembly: GCF_054130985.1. NCBI lineage: Bacteria > Pseudomonadati > Pseudomonadota > Gammaproteobacteria > Pseudomonadales > Pseudomonadaceae > Pseudomonas > Pseudomonas sp. R4-84. The sequence continues at coordinate 452,510 of NZ_CP096390.1, read as the reverse complement.
GGATCATGTGCAAGCCGTTAGAAATCCTTGCACAACCGCAGGGCGTCGTAGATGGCCGCGTGGGTATTACGCTGGGCCACGCAGTCGCCGATGCGGAACAGCAGGTAACCGTCGCCGCTCTGCTCCAGGCACGGCTGGGGTTTGATCGCGAACAGGGCTTCGACGTCGATCTGGCCCTTGTTGCGCGAACCTTCCTTGAGCGCGTAGTAGATTTCTTCGTCCGGCCGCACGCCGTTCTCCACCACCACTTGGTCGACCACGCGTTCTTCCTTGGCGCCGGTGTATTCGTTCTCCAGCACCGCCACCAGCTTGTCGCCTTCGCGGTAGACCTTTTCCAGCATCATGTCCCCGGTCATGATCACTTCCTTGGGGTACATGCTGCGGTAGTAGGTGGGGAACGAAGTCCCGCCAATGGCCACGCCCGGCTTGATGTCGTCGGTGACGATCTCGACCTGGCTGCCCTTGTCGGCGAGGAAGTCGGCCACCGACATGCCGGTGAATTCGCAAATGGTGTCGTAGACCAGCACGTTCTTGCCCGGCGCGACCTTGCCGTCGAGCACGTCCCAGCTGCTGACCACCAGCCCTTCGGCGGCGCCCCAGTGTTCGTTCTGCTCCACGTTCGGATGACCGCCGACGGCGAGCACCACCACGTCCGGACGCAGGTCCATGATGGTCGGCGCGTCCGCCGCCACGCCCAGGCGCAGGTCGACTTTCAACCGCGCAAGTTCCAGTTGGAACCAGCGGGTGATACCGGCGATCTGGTCCCGTTGCGGCGCTTTCGAGGCGGTGGTGATCTGTCCGCCGATGAATTCCTTCTTCTCGAACAGGGTCACGTCGTGCCCACGTTCGGCGGCCACGCGCGCCGCTTCCATCCCGGCCGGGCCGGCACCGACCACCACGACTTTGCGCTTGGGCCCGGTGGACTTCTCGATGATGTGCGGCACGCCCATGTATTCACGGGACGTCGCGGCGTTCTGGATGCACAGCACGTCCAGGCCCTGGTACTGGCGGTCGATGCAATAGTTGGCGCCGACGCACTGCTTGATCTGGTCGACCTGGCCCATTTTGATCTTGGCGATCAGGTGTGGGTCGGCAATGTGGGCGCGAGTCATGCCGACCATGTCGACGTAGCCGCCCTCCAGGATCCGCGTGGCCTGGTTCGGGTCCTTGATGTTCTGCGCGTGCAGCACCGGGACCTTGACCACTTCCTTGATACCGGCGGCCAGGTGCAGGAACGGCTCCGGTGGATAACTCATGTTCGGAATGACGTTCGCCAGGGTGTTGTGGGTGTCGCAACCCGAACCCACCACGCCGATGAAATCGAGCATGCCGGTGTCGTCGTAGTACTTGGCGATCTGCTTCATGTCCTCGTGGGATAAGCCGTCCGGGTGGAACTCGTCACCGCACAGGCGCATGCCCACGCAGAAATCCTCGCCCACTTCGGCGCGCACGGCCTTCAACACTTCCAGGCCGAACTTCATGCGGCCTTCGAAGCTGCCGCCCCATTCGTCGGTACGCTTGTTGACCCGCGGGCTCCAGAACTGGTCGATCATGTGCTGGTGCACGGCCGACAGCTCGACGCCGTCCAGGCCCCCGGCCTTGGCACGCCGCGCGGCCTGGGCGTAGTTGCCGATCACCCGCCAGATTTCTTCTGGCTCGATGGTCTTGCAGGTGGCACGGTGCACCGGCTCACGCACGCCGGACGGCGACATCAGGGTCGGCCAGTTGAAGCCGTCCCAACGCGAGCGACGGCCCATGTGGGTAATCTGGATCATGATCTTGGCGCCATGCTTGTGCATGGCGTCGGCCAGGTTCTGGAAGTGCGGGATGATACGGTCGGTGGACAGGTTCACCGAGCTCCACCATTCCTGCGGGCTGTCGATGGCAACTACCGACGAGCCACCGCAAATCGCCAGGCCGATGCCGCCCTTGGCCTTCTCTTCGTAATACTTCACGTACCGGTCGGTGGTCATGCCGCCGTCGGTGGCGTAGACCTCCGCATGCGCGGTGCTGAGCACGCGGTTGCGGATGGTCAGCTTGCCGATCTGGATCGGCTGGAACATTGCTTCAAAAGCCATGGCGCGATCCTCGACTTACAACGGCTTGACGATGAACAGGCCGTCGTCGTGGCCTTCTTCGGAACCGCCGTAGACCTGCTCGGCCACGGTGCGGATCTGGCTGCCGCGCGCGGCGAGGATCTGGTCCATGGCCCCGGCGAACCAGCCGGTGAACATGTAGTCGACCTTACGCCCGACCTTGCCGTACACATAGACGAACGCCGAGTGTTCGAGCTTGACGCTGGCGGTGCCTTTGTCCAGGTCAATGTCCTGGATCTTGAACAGGCCCCAGCCACGCTGCGACAAGCGCTTCATGTAGTGCTCGAACACCGCGACGCCTTCCAGGCCGTGGCATTCGGCTTCTTTTTCACACCAGTGCCAGGCGGATTTGTAGCCAGCCTTGTAGAGAATCTCGGCGTAGGCGTCGGCGCCCAGCACTTCCTCGATGCCCATGTGGTTGTTGACGAAAAAGTGGCGCGGCACGTACAGCATCGGCAGGGCGTCGGAGGTCCAGACACCGGTTTCGCTGTCGACTTCGATAGGCAGTTGCGGGGCGATCTTGGCCATGAAAACTTGACTCCGGAAATTCGTGATGTGCCTGCCGCGCGAGTGGCCGCAGGTAAAGGATTCAGTGATGCAACGGGGCCTACTCGCCCCAGACGTCCTTGAGAACGTTCACCCAGTTTTCGCCCATGATCTTGCGCACCACCCGCTCCGGGTGACCGCGCTTGAGCAGCGTTTCGGTGAGGTTCGGAAACTCGCCCACGGTGCGGATGCCCAGGGGGTTGATGATCTTGCCGAAGCTGGTCAGACGACGGGCGTAGCCCTTGTCGTGGGTCAGCATTTCGAAGAAGTCCTGGCCGTGACCCTGGGTGAAGTCGGTGCCGATGCCGATGGCGTCCTCGCCGACGATGTTCATGGTGTATTCAATGGCTTCGGCGTAGTCGTCAATGGTCGAATCGATGCCCTTGGCCAGGAACGGCGCGAACATGGTCACGCCGACGAAACCACCGTGGTCGGCAATGAATTTCAGCTCTTCATCGGATTTGTTGCGCGGGTGTTCTTTGAGGCCGGACGGCAGGCAGTGGGAGTAGCAGACCGGTTTCTTCGATTCGAGGATGACTTCCTCGGAGGTCTTGGAGCCAACGTGGGACAGGTCGCACATGACGCCGACGCGGTTCATCTCGGCGACGATTTCGCGACCGAAGCCCGACAGGCCGCCGTCGCGCTCGTAGCAACCGGTGCCCACCAGATTCTGGGTGTTGTAGCACATCTGCACCACACCGACGCCGAGCTGCTTGAAGATCTCGACGTAGCCGAGCTGGTCTTCGAAGGCATGGGCGTTCTGGAAGCCAAAGATAATGCCGGTCTTGCCCTGTTCCTTGGCGCGGCGGATGTCGGCGGTGGTTTTCACCGGGATCACCAGGTCGCTGTTCTCGCGGATCAGTTTCTGGCTGGCAACGATGTTGTTGATGGTGGCCTGGAAACCTTCCCACACCGACACCGTGCAGTTGGCTGCGGTCAGGCCGCCCTTGCGCATGTCTTCGAACAGGTCGCGGTTCCACTTGGCAATGATCAGCCCGTCGATAACGATGCTGTCGGCGTGCAATTCGGCTGGGCTCATCAGGCAGTCCCCTTGTTGGCGATTCATGCGCCGAATCGTGTGCCGGCGCTTTGGGGCCAGCATATGCCGGAGGGCCGTGGCGACCGGGTGCAAAAACGACAGGGGAATTGCCGAAAGCGTCAATCCACGACAATGGGCTGCGACGGCCCCCCTCTGTCCATCTGTTATTTACCCGGCGCTTGGGCCAGAATCCGCGGCACCACTGGCTTTCACTGGATTTGAGCGACAACCCGATGAAATCGATCTTCCTTGCCCTGGCACTGATCAGCACCGTCGCCCACGCGACCGAAGACACCGAGCCCAACCCCTGCGACGAAGTTGAGAACGACGTCCAGACCCTGGCCTGTTCCGCCTATGGCAAAGCCGCCGCCGAGCAGTTGCTCAGCGACAACCTGCAGAGCCTCAACGAACGCCTGCAAACCCGCTACGCCAGCGACAAGGCCCAGCTCAACGACATCACCGCCAAGATCAAGGCCGCTCAACAACTCTGGCAAAAACAGCGCGAAGCCGACTGCGCCATCGCCGCCTTCCCGGCCAAGCCCGGGAGCGACGCCTACAAAATCGCCGAAAACGACTGCATGGCCCAGGTGAGCGATGACCGGTCGGAGTTCTTGGAATCGATTGGGCAGGAGTGAACGAACAGCGGTTATAGGAAGAGCTGCGCAACGCCGTCTACACTGGCTGCATACCCGTCCGAGCCGGGCTGTACAGACGAGTCACACACGACGATCAGAGGATTTTCGTATGCACTCTCTTACAGCCTTGCCCTTCTACGGGTTAGCCATCTTTATCGCCATCGTGCTGGGCATCGAGGCCGGTCGCCAAGTCGGCAACCGTCACCTGGCCCAGGACCCGGACGGCGCTCGCCAGGGCATCGGGGCCATCGAAGGCGCGGTGTTCGGCCTGCTGGCGCTGCTGATCGCCTTCACCTTTTCCGGGGCGGCCTCGCGCCTGGACCAGCGCCGCGCGTTGATCGTTGCCGAAACCAATGCCATGGGCACCGCCTGGTTGCGCCTGGACCTTCTGCCCGCCAGCGAACAACCGGACATCCGCCAGGCATTCCGAGAGTATGTCGACGCCCGTATCGAGTATTACCGCGACTTGCGCGAAGACGAAGTCGACGAAGCGGCCCATGACCGAGCCAATGATCTGCAGCAAACCATCTGGAAACGTACCGTCGCCGCCCTGCAACAGATGCCCACCCCAACCTTGGGAACGCCTGTGCTGCAGGCGCAAAACGAAATGATCGACATCACCACGACGCGCGCCGTGGCTCACGAAACCCACCCACCCCTGACCATTTACCTGATGCTCGTGACCATGACCCTGATCAGCGCCATGCTGATCGGCTACGGCATGGCCGGCACCCGGCAGCGCAACTGGCTGCACAGCCTGGGCTATGCGGCGGTGATGGTCTGCGTGTTGTATGTGATCCTGGATTTCGAGTACCCGCGCTTTGGGGTGATCCGGGTCGACTATTTCGACAAGATCATGCTGGACCTGCGGGCGAGCATGAATTGAGCAAGGCGGATAGACTGGCGTTCCAGACCTCCGGAATCCAAGGCCAAGCATGATCATCTGCGGCATCGAAATCAAAGGCAGCGAAGCGATCATCGCCGTTGCCTCGCTGGACCAGCAGGCGTTGAGCCACGTCGCGCTGAACACCAAGAAAATCGCCCTGGACGATGACGACGAAGCCGCCAACGTCAAAGCCTTCGCCGCGCAAGTGCGGGCTTTCGTGGCGGACAATGGCATCGACCGCATCGCCATCAAGAAGCGCAGCAAGAAAGGTGAGTTCGCGGGCGGCCCGACCACCTTCAAGATCGAAGGCGTTTTCCAATTGCTCGAAGGCTGCGAAGTGACACTGCTGTCGCCACAGACCATCAACGCACAGAGCAAAAAACATGACTTCGCCCTGCCGACGACGCTGAACAAGTATCAGCATGAGGCATACAAGGCGGCGTGCTCGGCGTTGATGAAGAAGTAGCCCCTTCCAAACACAGAAACCGTGGCGAGGGAGCTTGCTCCCGCTCGGCTGCGCAGCAGTCGTGAACCGGTTTACAGAGGTTACCTGTTGCACCGCGGTGTCTGGTTTTGGGGGCGGCCGGGCCAGCCTGTCAAACCACCTCCCGCTCATCCCCCTGCCGCCGCCGATCCTCCCTAGGGCAACGTGCAAACCGTGCCCTGTAGCTGCGGGTGAAATACGACGGCGATTCGAATCCACAGGCAATGCTGACTTCCAGCACACTCATGTCGGTCTGGCGCAGCAGTTGCCGGGCCTTTTCCAAGCGCAGGCGCAGGTAGAAATTACTCGGCGTGTCGTTCAGGTGCAGGCGGAACAGGCGTTCAAGCTGGCGGCGCGTGACGTTGATCGATTCGGCCAGCGCCAGGGTGCTCAGTGGCGGTTCGCTGTTGGCCTCCATTTCTCCAATCACATGCACCAGCTTCTTGTTGCGAATGCCGTAGCGGGTGGCGATTTCCATGCGCTGGTGATCTTTGCGTGGACGAATGCGACTGAGCACGAACTGCTCGCTGACCTGGATTGCGAGTTCCGGGCCGTGGGCCTGCGCGATCAGGTCGAGCATGAGGTCAATCGAGGCAGTGCCGCCGGCGCAAGTGATGCGGCGGCGGTCGATTTCGAAGAGCTCCTGGGTCACGGCGAGCTGGGGATAGGACTCCTTGAACGCCTCGATCGCCTCCCAGTGCAGGGTGACGCGATGGCCATCCAGCAATCCCGCCTCCGCGAGCACCACGCTGCCGGTGTCGATTCCGCCGAGGATGACACCGTCGTTATCCAGCCGGTGCAACCACCTCTCAAGCACCGGGCTGACGAACTTCAACGGCTCGAAGCCCGCCACGATCCAGAGCGTCGCGCCCTTCTTCAGCGGCTCCAGCGCAGCATCGGCGTTGACCGACATGCCATTGCTCGCCAGCACCGCTCCGCCATCGGCACTCAGGACATGCCAGCGGTAAAGCTCGCCACGAAACCGATTGGCGACCCGTAACGGCTCGATGGCCGAAATGAAACCGATGGCCGAGAAACCCGGCATCAATAAGAAATAGAAATCCTGGGACATGAAACGCTCTCGGTTGGCGGGCAGCGTGCGGACCTTGATACGCCAGTTGCAACAACCGTTCAAGAGTCGCTGTAGTGCAAGAGCACGTCGCCGCTGTGCGTTTTGCCCCGCCCGGGCCTGCGTAACGTGGCATCACCGGCGCACAGACACCGGGCCCCATAACAATAAGCTGCCGAGGAACCCGACAATGAAACGACTGATCAGCTGCTGCGTTATTGCACTCAGCACCACTTCTTTACTGAACCAGGCCGCCCTCGCAGCCGAACCCGCCGCCTGCCAGAATGTGCGCCTGGGCGTGGTCAACTGGACGGACGTCATTGCCACCAGCGCCCTGACCCAAGTGATGCTCGACGGCCTCGGCTACAAGACCAAGCAGACCAGCGCCTCCCAGCAGATCATTTTCGCCGGCATCCGCGATCAGCGCCTGGACATGTTCCTGGGCTACTGGAACCCGCTGATGACCCAGACCATCACCCCGTTCGTCGAAGCCAAGCAGGTCAAGGTGCTTGAGCAGCCCAGCCTGAAGGACGCCCGCGCCACCCTGGCCGTGCCGACTTACCTGGCCGACAAGGGTCTGAAGACTTTCGCTGACATCGCCAAATTCGAGAAGGAGCTGGGCGGCAAGATCTACGGCATCGAGCCCGGCTCCGGCGCCAACACCCAGATCAAGGCGATGATTGCCAAGAATCAGTTCGGCCTGGGCAAATTCCAACTGGTCGAGTCCAGCGAGGCCGGCATGCTCGCCGCCGTGGACCGCGCCGTGCGACGCAAGGAAGCCGTGGTGTTCTTCGGCTGGGCGCCGCACCCGATGAACGTCAACGTGCAAATGACCTACCTCACCGGCAGCGAAGACGCCCTCGGTCCGAACGAAGGCATGGCCACCGTGTGGACCGTCACCGCGCCGAACTACGCCGAGCAATGCCCGAACGTCAGCCGTCTGCTGAGCAACCTGACCTTCACCGCCGAAGACGAGAGCCGGATGATGCAGCCGCTGCTCGATCACAAGGATCCGCTCGAATCGGCCCGGCAATGGCTCAAGGACCATCCACAGGACAAACAGCGCTGGCTCGAAGGCGTGACCACCTTCGATGGCAAGCCGGCCGCCGACAACCTGAAACTCACCAGTAACTGACTGAACGTTATCCCTCTGCGCGGTCTTCAAGGGCTGCGCAGTGACTCACCACGCCTGAAGGAATCCGCACCATGAACCACGACGTCATCATCACCTGCGCACTCACCGGTGCTGGCGACACGACCGCCAAGAGCCCTCACGTGCCGGTCACTCCGAAACAGATCGCCGCCGCTGCCGTCGAGGCCGCCAAGGCCGGCGCCACGGTGGTCCATTGCCACGTTCGCGATCCGCAAACCGGCAAGTTCAGCCGTGATGTGGCGCTGTATCGCGAAGTGATGGAGCGCATCCGTGAGGCGGACGTCGACATCATCGTCAACCTCACCGCTGGCATGGGCGGCGACCTGGAGATCGGTGCCGGCGAACGTCCGATGGAGTTCGGCCCCAACACTGACCTGGTGGGTCCACTGACCCGCCTGGCCCACGTTGAAGAGCTGCTGCCGGAAATCTGCACCCTGGATTGCGGCACCCTGAACTTCGGCGACGGCGACACCATTTACGTCTCCACTCCGGCGCAACTGCGGGCCGGCGCCAAGCGCATCACCGAGCTCGGCGTGAAGGCAGAGCTGGAGATCTTCGACACCGGCCACCTGTGGTTCGCCAAGCAACTGATCAAGGAAGGCCTGCTGGACAATCCGCTGTTCCAACTCTGCCTGGGCATCCCATGGGGCGCGCCGGCCGACACCACCACAATGAAAGCCATGGTCGACAACCTGCCCGCCGACGCGGTGTGGGCCGGCTTTGGCATCGGCCGCATGCAAATGCCAATGGCGGCCCAAGCCGTGCTGCTGGGTGGCAACGTACGGGTCGGGCTGGAAGACAACCTCTGGCTGGACAAAGGCGTGCTCGCCACCAACGGCCAACTGGTAGAGCGCGCCGGCGAAATCCTCAGCCGCCTCGGCGCACGGGTGCTTACGCCTGCCGAAGGTCGCAAGAAAATGGGCCTGGTCCAGCGCGGCTAAACCGAATCGACGCATAACCCTGTGGGAGCGAGCTCGCTCGCGATAGCGATATTCCAGACTTCGACGATGCGTCGGATGTACCGCCGCCATCGCGAGCAAGCTCGCTCCCACAGGTGATTTTCACTCTTTTCAGGACATCACCATGAGCTTTATCACCGACATCAAGACCTTCGCCGCCCTGGGCAGTGGCGTCATCGGCAGCGGCTGGGTCAGCCGCGCCCTGGCCCATGGCCTCGACGTGGTCGCCTGGGACCCGGCGCCCGGCGCCGAAGCCGCGTTGCGCAAGCGCGTCGCCAATGCTTGGGGCGCCCTGGAGAAACAAGGCCTGGCCCCTGGCGCTTCGCAGGATCGGCTGCGTTTTGTCGCGACCATCGAGGAATGCGTGCGCGACGCCGACTTCATCCAGGAAAGTGCCCCCGAGCGCCTGGAGCTCAAATTGCAGCTGCACAGCCAGATCAGCGCCGCCGCCAAGCCGAACGCGTTGATCGGGTCGAGCACCTCCGGGCTGCTGCCGAGCGAATTCTATGAAAGCTCGACCCATCCGGAACGGTGCGTGGTCGGTCACCCGTTCAATCCGGTCTACCTGCTGCCCCTGGTGGAAGTGGTCGGCGGCAAAAACACCGCACCCGAGGCCGTGCAAGCGGCGATTCAAGTCTACGAATCCCTCGGCATGCGGCCGCTGCACGTGCGCAAGGAAGTGCCCGGTTTCATTGCCGACCGCTTGCTTGAAGCGCTCTGGCGCGAGGCGTTGCACCTGGTCAATGACGGAGTGGCGACCACCGGCGAAATCGACGATGCCATCCGTTTTGGCGCCGGCCTGCGCTGGTCATTCATGGGCACGTTCCTGACCTACACCCTGGCCGGCGGCGACGCTGGAATGCGTCACTTCATGGCTCAGTTCGGCCCGGCGTTGCAACTGCCCTGGACCTACCTGCCGGCACCGGAACTGACCGAGAAACTGATCGACGATGTGGTGGACGGGACGAGCGAACAGTTGGGGCAGCACAGCATTTCAGCTTTGGAACGCTATCGTGATGATTGCCTGTTGGCGGTGCTGGAGGCGGTGAAGGCCACCAAGCAAAAGCACGGAATGATTTTTAGCGAATAACACCATTCCTGTGGCGAGGGAGCTTGCTCCCGCTCGGCCGCGCAGCGGTCGCAAAACCAGCGAATGCCATTTGGCTGATACACCGCGTACAACCGGTTTGGGGCTGCTTCACAGCCCAGCGGGAGCAAGCTCCCTCGCCACGATTGCATTGGAGTCCAACATGCCCACCCTCACTACCTACCAAACCCGCATCCTCCCAGAATGGGTCGACTACAACGGCCACCTGCGCGACGCCTTCTACTTGCTGATCTTCAGCTACGCCACCGATGCGTTGATGGACCGGCTCGGCCTGGACAGCCAGACCCGCGAAGCCAGCGGCCATTCGCTGTTCACCCTCGAGCTGCACCTGAACTACCTGCACGAAGTGAAGCTCGGCGCCGATGTCGAGGTGCATACGCACATCATCGGCCACGATGCCAAACGCCTGCACCTCTACCACAGCCTGCACTTGGCGGGCGGCGACAAAGAGCTGGCCGGCAATGAGCAGATGCTACTGCACGTCGATCTGGCGGGGCCACGTTCGGCGCCGTTTAGCGAACAGACCCTGAGCCAACTCAAAGCCCTGCTCGACAGCCAGTCCGACCTGCCGGCGCCATCCTGCATCGGGCGTGTCATCGCCCTGCCACCCGCCCGATAAGCCTCCTATAGGAGACCGACATGCACACCGCCGCCGCAATTGCCGACTTCCGCAGCTACCCTCTGGTCCACGCCTTGACTGCCGCAATCCCCTTGGCCGACCGGGTTCACGTCACGTGGGCCGATGGTCGGATCAGTCCTTTTCATCACCAGTGGCTGCGGGACAACTGCCCTTGCCAGGCATGCGTCTACAGCGTGACCCGTGAGCAGGTCCTGGAGATTGTCGATGTGCCCGAAGATTTGGCGCCGGATGAAATCCGCGTTGATGGTGAAGGCCGCCTGCGCGTGGCCTGGCGGGACGGCCACCAAAGCCAATTCGACCCGGGCTGGCTGCGCGCTCACGCCTATGACGAAGTCTCCAGGGCCGAACGACTCGACGGCAGGCCGCAACGCCAGCTATGGCAGTGCGACCTGCAGCTGCCGGTGTTCGAATACCAGGCGCTGATGGAGGATGCCGACGCGCTGCTGCAATGGCTGCTGGCGGTACGCGACATCGGCCTGACCCAAGTGCGGGGCGTGCCCACCGAGCCCGGCTCGCTGAAACAGATTGCCCAACGCATTTCCTTCGTTCGCGAGAGCAATTTCGGCGTGCTCTTCAACGTGCAATCCAAGGCCGACGCCGACAGCAACGCCTACACCGCTTTTAACCTGCCGTTGCACAGCGACTTGCCGACGCGGGAATTGCAGCCGGGGTTGCAGTTCCTGCATTGCCTGGTGAACGAGGCCGTGGGTGGCGAGAGTATCTTCGTCGACGGTTTCGCCATTGCCCAGGCGCTGCGCCAGGAAGATCCCGATGCCTTCGAGGCGCTGTGCCAGATCCCGGTGGAATTTCGCAACAAGGACCGCCACAGCGACTACCGCTGCCTGGCGCCGATCATTGCGTTGGACGCCCTTGGGCAAGTCTCGGAGGTCCGCATGGCGAACTTTCTGCGCGGCCCCTTTGACACCTCGGTGGAGCAGATGCCCAGGCTTTACCGCGCCTACCGCCGCTTCATCGCGCTGACCCGCGAGCCACGCTTTCGCCTGGTGCAACGACTCGAACCCGGGCAGCTCTGGTGCTTCGACAACCGCCGCACGCTCCACGCGCGCAACGCCTTCGACCCTGCTACCGGGGCGCGGCATTTCCAGGGGTGTTATGTGGATCGGGATGAATTGCTGTCGCGCATTCTGGTGTTGCAACGTTAGACCGCGTCATCGTTCATCGCGAGCAAGCTCGCTGCCACAGGTGAAAGCATTTCCCTGTGGGAGCGAGCTTGCTCGCGATAGCGACCTGCCAGACAACCGATTATTTGCGGATTCACACAGGCAAAAAAATCCCCGATCAAGCCGTGACAGGATCGGGGCAGGAGCGTTACTGGAGGAGCTGTGGCGCGAGGGTGACCAAACCATCGTGATGCAGCTTGGGGCCAGTGTGCCCAGTCCCGGACCCAGCGAGTTAGCCGAAAACGACGCGTTCATAGTCAATCATGACAGAACGACGATTTGCCCTTGCCGCCGATTCGGGTGGCTACCAGAATCCAGGCACGACCCCAATCCCTGAACAAGGAAAAGCGTCATGATGTACGCCGATTTGATCGACCAGGAAGACCTGCTGGGCCATCTGAAGGCCCTGGGGTTGCAGATACCCAGTGGCGCGACTGCCGAGCAGGCGTGCGAGTGCGCCGTACGCGGCCTGGACAGGGCTCGCGCCAATGAGCTGCGCAGGCTGGTCAAGGAAATGTACACCAGCAGCGCGACCATCCTGCCGGCGGTGCGCCAGGCAATCGATCAGCAACTGTTGCCGGCGTTGGCGCAGTACCAGCAGAACCATAACGCCTGATGAAACCCATCGCGAGCAAGCTCGCTCCCACAGGATTTGTGAACGCACAAAACCTGTGGGAGCGAGCCTGCTCGCGATGAAAGCGCTGAAGTCTTAGAGCCTCACACTCGCAAACGTCGACTCATTGCGCGCCTGGCTCAGCGCCGACAGCGGGCCGGACAGCGGCGACAGCACCAACGCCTGCGGCAGCGGCATCATCGCCACTTGTTGCGTGGTGTTGGAGCCGACGCGCTCGTCCCGTGGCGGAATGCCGAAGTATTCGCGGTAGCACTTGGAGAAATGCGGCGTGGAGACGAAGCCGCACACCGAGGCCACTTCGATGATCGACATCGGCGTCTGCTTGAGCAGTTGCCGCGCACGAATCAGTCGCAGCTTGAGGTAATAGCGCGACGGCGAGCAATGCAGGTATTTCTGGAACAGGCGCTCCAGCTGACGGCGGGACACAGCGACGTACACCGCCAACTCGTCCAGGTCGATCGGCTCCTCGAGGTTGGCCTCCATCAGCGCGACGATTTCCTGCAACTTCGGCTGGTTGGTGCCAAGCATGTGCTTGAGCGGCACACGTTGGTGATCCTGCTCGTTGCGGATACGCTCGTAGACAAACATTTCCGAAATCGCCGCCGACAACTCGCGACCGTGATCACGGCTGATCAAGTGCAGCATCATGTCCAGCGGCGCGGTGCCGCCGGAGCTTGTGAAGCGGTTGCGGTCAAGCGTGAACAGGCGCGTGCTCATCGAAACCCGTGGGAAAGCTTCCTGCATCGCGGCCAGGCATTCCCAGTGCACGCTGCAATCGAAACCGTCCAGCAGGCCGGCGCACGCCAGGGCCCAACTGCCGGTGCAGACTGCGCCAAGACGACGGGATTGACGGGCCTGGCCTTGCAGCCATGAGACATGTTCGCGGGTTACGGTGCGCTGGATGCCGATGCCGCCGCACACGATGACGGTGTCCAGGGCCGGGGCTTTGTGCATGGAGGCGTCCGGGGTGATCTGCAAACCGTCACTGGCCCAGACCTGGCCGCCATCGACGGTCAGGGTGGTCCAGCGGTACAGCTCGCGCCCCGACAGCTGGTTGGCCATGCGTAGCGGTTCCACCGCGGACGCCAGGGAAATCAGCGTGAAATTGTCCAGCAGCAGAAAGCCGATGGATTGAGGCGCACGGTTCTGGGGTTGGGCCCCGGAGTTGGACGTCGTCATCGCGGTATCTCCTCACACAAAGCGGGTGATGGCCTCAGGCGGAGGCTCTTGTTATTGCCCTCATTCTCTTGCGTGAGAGGGGCTTTATCGGGACAGAGCAATTGCCATGCCTAAATTTGAATGCGCGTTCAATAACTCCTGAAAACGACATGCCGGCGTGTCTATATAAGGGCCCCGTCGAGGCCGGGTTCCAAGTGCCATCATGGGCTGCGGGCGAACGCCAGGGCGGGCTGTGAGCAGATCGGTAGCACTTGTGGTCACTGGGCCGCGCCGTTTGCGCGATGGTTGTCACCGCAAGCGCGGGGACGGACGGTAGGGCGGCGTACAAAGGCGTGACCGCCAAGTCCCGCCTTATCTGTTTGCGACGCGCCAAAACGTGGCGTGTTTTTCCTGCGGTGTGCGTTTTACGAGCGATTTTTCAACACCCGTGGCGAGGGAGCCTGCTCCCTCGCCACGGGATTATCTTGCAGTGCTGAATCAGCATTCCACCGCGCTTACCGCCAGCCCGCCCCGTGAAGTCTCTTTATATTTGTCGTGCATGTCGGCGCCGGTATCGCGCATGGTGCGGATCACACGGTCCAGGGAGATGAAATGCTGACCATCACCCCGAAGGGCCATCTGCGCGGCATTGATTGCTTTCACCGCGGCGATGGCGTTGCGCTCGATACACGGCACCTGGACCAGGCCGCCCACCGGATCGCAGGTCAGGCCGAGGTTGTGCTCCAGGCCGATTTCCGCCGCGTTGCACAGTTGCTCCGGCGTGGCTCCGAGGATTTCCGCCAGGCCTGCCGCCGCCATGGCGCAGGCCGAGCCGACTTCACCCTGGCAGCCGACTTCGGCGCCCGAGATCGAGGCGTTCTTCTTGCACAGGATGCCCACCGCCGCCGCGCCGAGGAAATAATCCACGACGTTGGCGTCAGTAACGGCCTCGCTGAATTTCATGAAGTAATGCAGCACCGCCGGAATGATCCCCGCCGCGCCGTTGGTCGGCGCCGTGACCATGCGCCCGCCAGCGGCGTTTTCCTCGTTGACGGCCAAGGCGTACAAGTTGACCCACTCCATGGCGCTCAGGGTCGAGCCGATCACGTTCGGTTTGTTCAGCTCTTGCAGGCTGCGGTACAACTTGGCCGCGCGCCGGCGCACATTCAAGCCGCCAGGCAGGATGCCCTCGTGCTTGAGGCCCTGCTCGACGCAGTCCTGCATCGCTCGCCAGAGCCTCATCAGGCCGCTGCGAATCTCTTCTTCCGAACGCCAGACCTTCTCGTTGGCCATCATCAGCTCAGCCACTCGCAGGTTATGCGTGCGACACAGCCCGAGCAGTTCCTCAGCGCTGGAGAAGTCGTAAGGCAACTCGGTGGTGTCCAGGTCCATCACGCCGCTGGACGCCTGGGCCTGGTCGACCACAAAGCCGCCACCGACCGAATAATAGGTGTCGCGGTGCAGTTCGCCGTTTTCACCCTCCGCCACCAGCGTCATCGCGTTGGGGTGGAACGGCAGGTTTTCGTCGAGCAGGCGCATATCGCGGGACCAGACGAAAGGTACCGGCAGGCGGCCATCGAGCAGCAGGGTCTGGGTCTCGCGCAGCAGCTCGATGCGCGTACCGATTTGCGACGGATCGATCGAGTCGGGCCATTCGCCCATCAAGCCCATGATCGTGGCGGTATCGCTGCCGTGACCGATGCCGGTGGCCGACAGCGAACCAAACAATTGCACCTCGACCCGCCGCACGTCATTTAAAAGCGACTTGGCCCGCAACGCTTCGACAAACAGCGCCGCTGCGCGCATGGGCCCCACGGTGTGGGAACTGGACGGGCCGATACCAATCTTGAACAGGTCGAACACGCTGATGGCCATTGCCTTGACTCTCCAGAACGGACACATCCGGGCGCGGGAGCGTCCGGTGGCGCAGCTGCTACGCTCAACGCCGGGATGGCCGCATCATCCGGCTTTTGAATGGGCCTTCGACGTCTGACACCGACGCAATCATGCCCACCAACGCCGCGTCTTTGTCGCCCAGGTTTTACGACGTTTTTTACGTATCAGAAGCCAGCCGAGGGCCGAAAAAATCTGTAAACGACGTCACCAACACTGGATGCGACCCTCCCTGTACTGGATACGACGCGCCCTGTAGGCGTCGGATTTGCACTGGTACATGATCGGTTACGGCTCGTTTGCAAGGCCGCGTGCCACGAAGTGTGCCCACGCGCCGCCAACCGCAACTTAAAAAAAGCAAAAAAGCGCGGTTGTCCCGACCGGACACTGCCGATAAAACACCAGGAGTCCACCCATGAAAGGTTCCACGCCGTTGTTGTTGGCCGCCATGCTGAGTCTTCCGATGCTGGCCAACGCTGCAGAACCCGCCCAATGCAGTACCGTCAACTTCTCCGATGTCGGCTGGACCGACATCACCGTGACCACCGCCACCACCAGCGTCGTGCTCGACGCCCTCGGCTACAAGACCAAGACCACGATGATCTCCGTGCCGGTGACCTACAAGTCCCTGGCCGATGGCAAGAACATGGACGTGTTCCTCGGCAACTGGATGCCGACCATGGAAAACGACATCAAGGCCTATCGTGAAGCGGGCACCGTGGAAACCGTGCGCGCCAACCTGGAAAACGCCAAGTACACCCTGGCGGTCCCCGAAGAGCTGTACAACAAAGGCCTCAAGGATTTTGCCGACATCGCCAAGTTCAAGAAGGAACTGGACGGCAAGATCTACGGCATCGAACCGGGCAACGACGGCAACCGCTTGATCCAGAGCATGATCGACAAGAACGCCTTCGGCCTCAAGGACGCCGGCTTCAAGGTCGTCGAGTCAAGCGAAGCCGGCATGCTTTCCCAGGTCGATCGGGCCCAGCGTCGCAGCACCGCCGTGGTGTTCCTGGGCTGGGAACCGCATCCGATGAACACCCGCTTCAAGATGAAATACCTCACCGGTGGCGATGAATACTTCGGCCCGAACTTCGGCCAGGCGACCATCTACACCAACACCCGCAAGGGCTATGCCCAGGAATGCAGCAACGTTGGTCAGTTGCTGAAAAACCTGGTCTTTACCCTGGACATGGAAAGCACGCTGATGGGCAACGTGCTGGACGACAAGATGAAGCCTGAAGCCGCCGCCAAGGCCTGGTTGAAGAAAAACCCACAAGTACTCGATACCTGGCTCGCCGGCGTCACCACCGTTGACGGTAAACCTGGCCTGGAGGCCGTGAAAGCCAAGCTCGCGCAGTAAAAAGCTTATGCCGGGCGAGTTCGCTCGCCCGGGCTGTTTATTCCTTGCATGCGGACGTTCACTACCATGCTTATTGATCAGAAAATACCCTTGGGCCAGTACATCGCGGGCTTTGTCGAATGGTTGACGCAAAACGGCGCCGACACCTTCGATGCAATCGCAATGTTTCTGGAAACGATGATTCACGGCGTGACGTTTGCGCTGACCTGGTTCAATCCCCTGGTGCTTATCGGCCTCATCGCGCTACTGGCGCACTTCATCCAGCGCAAATGGGGCCTGACCGTTTTCGTTATCGCGTCCTTCTTGTTGATCCTCAACCTGGGTTACTGGCAAGAGACCATGGAAACCCTCGCCCAGGTGCTCTTCGCGACCCTGGTCTGCGTGCTTATCGGTGTGCCGCTGGGCATTGTTGCCGCGCACAAGCCGATGTTCTACACCATGATGCGTCCGGTGCTCGATCTGATGCAGACCGTACCGACCTTCGTCTACCTCATTCCTACCCTGACCCTGTTCGGTCTGGGTGTGGTCCCGGGCCTGATCTCCACGGTGGTATTCGCGATCGCCGCGCCCATCCGCCTGACCTACCTGGGCATCCGCGACGTTCCGGACGAACTGATGGACGCCGGTAAAGCCTTCGGCTGCTCCCGGCGCCAGCTCCTGTCGCGCATCGAACTGCCTCACGCCATGCCGAGCATCGCCGCCGGAATCACCCAATGCATCATGTTGTCGCTGTCGATGGTGGTCATCGCGGCACTGGTCGGTGCCGACGGCCTGGGCAAACCCGTGGTCAACGCATTGAACACCGCTGATATCGCCCTGGGCTTCGAAGCCGGCCTGGCGATCGTATTGCTGGCGATCATGCTCGACCGAATCTGCAAACAACCCGACGCCAAAGTAGGGGGTGACGCATGAGCATAATCCGCTTCGAAGAGGTCGACGTGATCTTCTCCAAAGATCCACGCGAAGCCCTCAAATTGCTCGACAAGGGCATGACGCGCAACGAAATCCTGAAGAAGACCGGGCAGATCGTCGGCGTGGAAAAAGCCAGCCTCGACATCGAAAAAGGCGAGATCTGCGTGCTGATGGGCCTTTCCGGCTCCGGCAAATCCAGCTTGCTGCGTTGCATCAACGGCTTGAACACCGTGAGTCGCGGCAAATTGTTCGTCGAGCACGAAGGCCGGCAGATCGATATCGCCTCCTGCACTCCCGCCGAACTGAAGATGATGCGCACCAAGCGCATCGCCATGGTGTTCCAGAAGTTCGCCCTGATGCCTTGGCTGACGGTGCGCGAAAACATCAGCTTCGGCCTGGAAATGCAGGGCCGGCCGGAGAAGGAACGCAAGAAGCTGGTGGATGAAAAACTCGAGCTGGTGGGCCTGACGCAGTGGCGCAACAAGAAGCCCGACGAGCTGTCTGGCGGCATGCAGCAACGGGTCGGCCTGGCCCGCGCCCTGGCGATGGACGCCGACATCCTGTTGATGGACGAACCGTTCTCGGCCCTCGACCCGCTGATCCGCCAAGGCCTGCAGGACGAACTGCTGGAACTGCAACGCAAGTTGAGCAAGACCATCGTGTTCGTCAGCCACGACCTGGACGAAGCCCTGAAGCTGGGCAGCCGTATCGCGATCATGAAAGACGGCCGCATCATCCAGTACAGCAAGCCGGAACAGATCGTGTTGAACCCGGCGGACGACTATGTGCGCACGTTCGTCGCCCATACCAATCCGCTCAATGTGCTCTGCGGCCGCAGCCTGATGCGCACCCTGGACAACTGCAAGCGCATCAACGGCTCGGTGTGCCTGGATCCGGGCGGCGACTCCTGGCTTGACCTGGCCGAAGGCAACACCATCAAGGGCGCCCGGCAGAACGGCGCCGCCCTGGACCTGCAGAACTGGGCGCCAGGGCAGTCCGTCGAAGGCTTGGGGCGTTTCCCGACCTTGGTCGACTCCAGCATCGGCATGCGCGACGCGTTGCAGATCCGCTACCAGACCGGCAACAAACTGGTGCTTCACGATAATCAGCAAGTCGTCGGCATCCTCGGCGACAGCGAGCTGTATCACGCCCTGCTCGGCAAGAACCTGGGCTAAAGCCAATGCACACAAAAACGCCGCGAGATGATCGCGGCGTTTTTGTGTGCGCAGAAACAAGAATTGGAATGCTGTTGTGGCGAGGGGATTTATCCCCTCGCCACAAGAGTGTTCACAACTATCGAACGGGTCAGCTAAAGACCCGACCCAGCGCCGCCAACTCCGCCCGTTCCTGCTCAACCCGCACATCCTCGCGCATGGCCTTGTGCAGCCCGAACATGAAGCACACCAGCACCACCGAGAACGGCAGGCCAGCCAACACCACCATGGTTTGCATCGCCTCGAAGTTGCCCGCGAACAACAGGCCGATGGTCACCAGCGTGATCACCACCGACCAGAAGATCCGCAGCCAATGCGGCGCGTCTTCGTCAACGTTGCCGCCCTGGCACGAAAGGTTCGCCATCATCACCGCGCCGGAGTCAGCCGGGGTCAGGAACAGGACGAAACCGACGAAGATCGACACGCCGATCACAACCTTCGACGCCGGATAGTATTCGAGCAGCTGATAGATCGACATCGACGGCTGCGTCAACGCCGTCTTGCCCAGCTCGACCGCGCCGTGGTTCATCACCAGGTCCAGGGCCGAGTTACCGAAGATCGACAACCAGGCCAGGGTGAAGCCCAGGGGAATCAGCAACACGCCCGCCACCAACTCACGCACGGTGCGGCCACGGGAAATGCGCGCGATGAACATGCCGACAAAAGGCGCCCAGGAGATCCACCAGGCCCAGTAGAACAGGGTCCACAAGCCCATCCAACGGCCCGATTTCGCGGTGTCGTCGGCATAGACGTACAGGTCGAATGTCTTGAGCACCACGCCGTTGAGGTAGTCGCCGATGTTCTGCACGAAACCGTTGAGCAGGTGCAGGGTCGGACCGAACAGCAACACGAAAATCAGCAAGCCGCTGAACAACACGATGTTCAGGTTGGACAACCGGCGGACGCCGTTTTCCACGCCGGACACGGCGGCGATGGTCGCCACGGTGCTCATCACGATGATCACGATCAGCAAATTGGTGTTGCTGTGCTCGATGCCAAACAGGTTTTCCAAACCGGACGCGACTTGCAGCGAACCGATCCCCAGGTTGGTCACCAGCCCCAGCAGCGTCACGAACATGCCGAAACCGTCCACCGCATGGCCGGCCGCGCCCTTGACCCAGCGCTCGCCCACCAATGGATACAGGGCCGAGCGCAGCGCCAGCGGCTGGTTGTGCCGATAGGCGAAATACGCCACGGCCAAGCCCACCAGGGCATAGATCGCCCAACCATGCAGGCCCCAGTGCAAGAACGTCAATTGCACGGCCTGGCGCGCGGCCATCTGGCTGCCGGCCACGCCTTCAGGGGGGTTGAAGAAATGGTCCAGCGGCTCGGATGCGCCGAAGTACAGCAATGAAATGCCGATGCCCGACGAAAACAGCATCCCGGCCCAGGCGCCGTAGCTGAAGTCCGGCGTATCGTCCTTGCCGCCCAGCTTGAGCTTGCCATAGGAGGAAAATGCCAGGCCGACCACAAACACCAGATAGGCAGCGATGACCACCATGTAGTACCAGCCGAAGCTGCGGGACAGCCACGCCTGGGCAATGCCGAGCAGACGGCCGGCCTCCTGCGGGGCGATGATCAGAATGGCGGTCAGCAACAGAATCAGCGCGGTGGAGGTGTAGAACACCCAACCGTTGACCGTCACCTTCTGCGGCGGGGTCTTTACTAGCAAGGCAGAACTCATTGCACGGATGCTCCAGGCAGTGCGAGAGAAGGACAAGGCAACGCGATACCCGGCCAATCGGTGGGTTGGCAGCCGACCGGCGGGTGTTATAAAGACACCCGGAAAGCCCTTGCCCCGCGATTGCGCGGGTCTCTGGGCTCTTGATGTCTCGTTTCTGCGCCATTTACCCCGTAGGAAAACCGGTAAATCGCGACGAATTGTCGCAGAGCTTATTCTTTGTTGATTGAACGTTCAATCAAAACAAAATAGACTGGCCCTCATGACGGCGGACCTTACTCGTCCGCCCGATGGCCTAAGGAGATTTGCAGATGCCCAAGGTCGGTATGCAACCCATCCGCCGCCAGCAATTGATCGAAGCCACTTTGCAGGCTGTTGATCAGGTCGGGATGGGGGACGCCAGCATTGCGCTGATCGCCCGTTTGGCCGGTGTTTCGAACGGCATCATCAGTCACTACTTTCAGGACAAGAATGGCCTGATCGCGGCTACGGCCCAGTACCTGATGACTGTCCTGAGCGAGAACGTCACCGCGCGTCGTCAAGCGCTGACGGACCCGAGCCCGCGAGCTCACCTGAAGGTGATCATCGAGGGCAACTTCGACGCCAGCCAGGTCAACGGCCCGGCAATGAAAACCTGGCTGGCCTTCTGGGCCACCAGCATGCATCACCCGTCATTGCACAGGTTGCAGCGGATCAACGATCACCGTCTGTATTCCAACCTGTGTTGCCAGTTCCGCCGCGTGTTGCCTGTCGACCAGGCACGCAGCGCGGCCCGGGGCCTGGCCGCTCTGATTGACGGTTTGTGGCTGCGCGGAGCGCTGTCGGGAGACGCGTTCGACACCGCCCAGGCACATCGGATCGCGTACGAATACATGGATTTCCAACTGGCCAAGGCAGGAGCGCCAGAGCACACAGAACCGCTCGACTCCTGAACCCCCACCGCAGCGCGTAGTCAGCTGTAAACGACACGCTCGGTGGTCAGCCAACCACTTATGCACTTGCGAGGACTTTATGGCCCGTTTCGAACTGCAAAAACTCTACATCGATGGCGCGTACAGCGATGCCAGCGGCGACGCCACTTTCGAAGCCATCAACCCGGCGAACGGTGAAGTACTCGCCCTGGTGCAGCGCGCAACGAAAGAAGACGTCGAGCGTGCCGTGGTCAGCGCCGAAAAAGGCCAGAAAGTCTGGGCGGCGATGACCGCCATGCAGCGCTCGCGCATCCTGCGTCGCGCCGTGGACATCCTGCGCGAACGCAACGATGAGCTCGCGGCCCTGGAAACCCTGGACACCGGCAAGGCCTATTCCGAAACCCGCTACGTCGACATCGTCACCGGCGCCGACGTACTGGAATATTACGCAGGCCTGGTGCCCGCTATCGAAGGCGAACAGGTTCCGCTGCGCACCACGTCGTTCGTCTACACCCGCCGCGAGCCCCTGGGCGTCGTCGCCGGTATCGGCGCATGGAACTACCCGATCCAGATCGCCCTGTGGAAATCCGCCCCGGCCCTGGCCGCTGGCAACGCGATGATCTTCAAGCCCAGCGAAGTCACCTCGCTGACCACCCTGAAACTGGCCGAGATCTACACCGAAGCCGGCGTTCCAGCGGGCGTATTCAACGTGCTGACCGGCAGCGGCCGTGAAGTCGGCACCTGGCTGACCGAGCACCCGCGCATCGAGAAAATCTCCTTCACCGGCGGCACCGACACCGGCAAGAAGGTCATGGCCAGTGCCTCGAGCTCTTCGCTCAAGGACGTGACCATGGAGCTGGGCGGCAAGTCGCCGCTGATTATCTTCGACGACGCCGACCTGGACCGCGCCGCCGACACCGCGATGATGGCCAACTTCTACAGCTCCGGCCAAGTCTGCACCAACGGCACCCGGGTGTTCGTGCCGAGCCACCTGAAGGCTGCCTTCGAAGCCAAGATCGCCGAGCGCGTGGCGCGCATCCGCATCGGCAACCCGGAAGACGAGAACACCAACTTCGGCCCGCTGGTGAGCTTTGCCCACATGGAAAACGTGCTGGGCTACATCGATAAAGGCAAGGCCGAAGGCGCGCGCCTGCTGTGCGGCGGCGGTCGCCTGACAGAAGGCGAACTGGCCAAGGGCGCGTTCGTGGCCCCGACCGTGTTCACCGATTGCACCGATGACATGACCATCGTGCGTGAAGAAATCTTCGGCCCGGTGATGAGCATCCTCAGCTACGAAACCGAAGAAGAAGTGATCCGCCGCGCCAACGATACCGACTTCGGCCTGGCCGCCGGTGTCGTGACCCGCGACCTGAACCGCGCGCACCGCGTGATCCACCAGCTCGAAGCGGGCATCTGCTGGATCAATGCCTGGGGCGAATCGGCGGCGGAAATGCCGGTCGGTGGCTACAAGCAATCGGGCGTGGGCCGGGAGAATGGGATCAGCTCGCTGACCAACTACACGCGCATCAAGTCGGTGCAGGTCGAAATGGGCGATTACACGTCGGTGTTCTGATCTGAGACCGAGCCTGAGGCCGGGGCCCTTGTGGCGAGGGAGCTTGCTCCCGCTGGGCCGCGAAGCGGCCCCGACCCAGCTCCCAGGTTCATCCAGACAGAACACGGTCGCCCTGTTTGCGACTGCTGCGCAGCCGAGCGGGAGCAAGCTCCCTCGCCACAGAGAATGTGGCACTCGATGACCGCGACCTGAACCAACTCCAAAAGAGGGTACATTTCATGTCCCAAGAATTCGATTACATCATCATCGGTGCCGGCTCGGCCGGTAACACCCTGGCTACCCGCCTGACCGAAGACGAAGGCGTTACCGTCTTGCTGCTCGAAGCCGGCGGCCCGGACTATCGCCTCGACTTCCGTACCCAGATGCCCGCCGCCCTGGCATTTCCTCTCCAGGGTCGCCGCTACAACTGGGCCTACGAGACCGATCCGGAGCCGCACATGAACGGCCGTCGCATGGAATGCGGTCGCGGCAAGGGCCTGGGGGGTTCTTCGCTGATCAACGGCATGTGCTACATCCGCGGTAATGCGCTGGACTACGACAACTGGGCCAAGCTGCCCGGCCTGGAAGACTGGACCTATCTCGATTGCCTACCGTATTTCCGTAAAGCCGAAACCCGAGACATCGGCCCGAACGACTACCATGGCGGCGACGGCCCGGTCAGTGTGACCACGCCCAAGCCTGGCAACAATCCGCTGTTCCACGCCATGGTCGAAGCCGGCGTTCAGGCCGGTTACCCGCGTACCGAAGACCTCAACGGCTTCCAGCAGGAAGGTTTCGGCCCGATGGACCGTACCGTCACGCCCAATGGCCGTCGCGCCAGTACCGCGCGCGGTTACCTGGACGTCGCCAAGAAGCGCTCGACGCTGACCATCGTCACCCACGCCCTGACCGACAAGATCCTCTTCGAAGGCAAACGCGCGGTCGGCGTGCGTTACCTGGTGGGCGCCGCCGAAGAACGCGTCGAGGCCCGGGCGCGCAAGGAAGTGCTGCTGTGCTCCGGCGCCATCGCCTCGCCGCAGATCCTGCAACGCTCCGGCGTCGGCCCTGCCAAGCTGCTGGAAAACCTCGACATCCCGGTGGTCCACGACCTGCCGGGCGTCGGTGAAAACCTGCAGGACCACCTTGAGCTGTACCTGCAATACGCCTGCACTCAACCGGTCTCGCTGTACCCGTCGCTGCTCTGGTACAACCAGCCGGCGATCGGTGCCGAGTGGCTGTTCAACGGCACCGGTATCGGCGCCAGCAACCAGTTCGAGGCCGGCGGCTTCATTCGTACCCGCCCCGAGTTCGATTGGCCGAACATCCAGTACCACTTCCTGCCGGTGGCGATTAACTACAACGGCAGCAACGGCGTGAAAGAGCACGGTTTCCAGGCGCACATGGGCTCCATGCGTTCGCCAAGCCGTGGCCGGATCCAGGCCAAGTCCAAGGACCCGCGCCAGCACCCGAGCATCCTGTTCAACTACATGGCCACCGAGCAGGACTGGCAGGAATTTCGCGACGGCATCCGCCTGACCCGCGAGATCATGCAGCAGCCGGCGCTCGATCCGTTCCGTGGTCGCGAAATCAGCCCGGGCATCGAGGTGCAGACGGACGAGCAATTGGACCAGTTCATCCGTGAGCACGCCGAAACCGCGTTCCACCCATCCTGCTCGTGCAAGATGGGCACCGATGATATGGCCGTGGTGGATGGCGAAGGCCGCGTGCACGGCATGGAAGGGTTACGCGTGGTCGACGCCTCGATCATGCCGATCATCACCACCGGCAACCTGAACGCGCCGACGATCATGATCGCCGAGAAAATCGCCGACAAGATCCGCGGCCGCAAGCCTTTGCCGCGCAGCACCGCACCTTACTACGTCGCCGGCGACGCGCCGGTGCGCGGCAAGCCGTTGCGTGAAGTGGCGACGGCCGCGCAGTAAGACTCCAGACTGCGGCGCGGCCTTCGTCGGATCGCCGCCCGGAGCAAGCTCGCTCCCACAGGGGATTGGCGGTGAACACAGATTTTGTGACCACCAAAGATCCACCGTGGGAGCGAGCTTGCTCGCGATGACGTCCGACCTGACATCGCAAGTACCCATCTGCCTTGATCCCTCCCCCGCCCCAGGCCTACTCTAGAGCCGCCCGCGCCAATGCGCCGCACCTCGCAGCACCGCCACTCCAGACAAGGAGGTTCCATGTTTGACTTCCAACCCCAGCTCAAGCAGCGTTTTGCTGCCTTGCGCACGGGCGCTGAGTTCTTTTCCCTGCGTTACGTACGCGAGTCCGGCCAACACTTGTCGGTGCGCAAGAACGTCGCCGAACCTCCGAGCCTGAGCCACGACGAAGGCGCCATGCTCACCGTGCGGGTCAACGGTGTCGAGGCGTATGCCGCCACCAATGATTTGTCCCAGACCGGCCTGCAAGCGGCGCTGGAGCGGGCCGAGCAATACGCTCGCCAGCTCAAGCCCCACGCCCTGCTGGACCTGCGCGACCAACCGGTGTCCAGCGACCGCGCCGACTACTTCTCGCCGCATTTCGACCAGGCCTTCCCGCCCCTGAGCGATTGCTACCAATTGCTCGGCGACGAATCGGCCGCGGTGCCCGCCGACGAACGCCTGGTGAACTGGCAGGCCAGCATCGGCCTGACCCAGGTCGAGCAGATCTACCTCAACAGCGCCGGCGCTGAACTGCGCCAGGCCCAACGCTTCATCTACCCGGCCCTGGACGTCACCGCCTTCGACGGCAACGACAGCCAGACCCGCACCCTGGGCCGGGAAAATTTCGGCCAGCAAGGCGGTTTCGATGTGATCAGCCGTTGCGGCCTGATCGGCGCCGGTCCAAGGATCGCCGACCAGGCCCTGCAATTGCTCATGGCGCCCAACACGCCCCAAGGTCCCCGCGACCTGCTGCTGATGCCCGACCAGATGATGTTGCAGATCCACGAGTCCATCGGCCATCCGCTGGAACTGGACCGCATCCTCGGCGACGAGCGCAATTACGCCGGCACCAGCTTCGTCAAGACCGAGGATTTCGGCCACCTGCAATACGGCTCCAGCCTGTTGAACGTGACCTTCGATCCGGACATTCCCGAGGAGTTGGCCAGTTACAGCCATGACGACGACGGCACCGCCGCCAGCAAGCAGTTCCTGATTCGCGAAGGCCTGTTGCTGCGCCCATTGGGCGGCGCGCTGTCGCAGTTCCGCGCCGGCCTCGACGGTGTTGCCAACAGCCGCGCCTGCGGTTGGAATCGTCCGCCCATCGACCGCATGGCAAACCTGAACATCGAGCCCGGCGACCAATCCCTGGAGCAGTTGATCCAAGGCATCGAGCATGGCGTGCTGATGCGCACCAACCGCTCCTGGTCCATTGACGACGCCCGCAACAAATTCCAGTTCGGCTGCGAATGGGGCCAGTTGATCGAGAACGGTGAGCTCAAGGGCGTAGTGAAGAACCCCAACTACCGGGGCATCTCCGCGCAGTTCTGGAAGAGCCTGCGGGCCGTGGGCGACGCCAGCACTTCCCAAGTGCTTGGCACACCGAATTGCGGCAAGGGCGAACCGAACCAGGTCATCCGCGTTGGCCATGCGTCGCCGGCCTGTGTGTTTAGCAAAGTGGATGTGTTTGGGGGAGACGCCTGATGAGCACCGTCGATAATCAAGCTGGAGCGTTCAAGGCGCTGGTCGATTGGCTGCGCGACGCGTTGCGCGAACCTGAGCAATTCACCCTCGGCTACGCCGCCGAGTCGTCGGCCTTCGTGCGCTTCAACCACGGCAAGGTCCGTCAGGCCGGCCAGGTGCAACAGGCCAACGTCAGTTTCAAGTTGATCAATGACGGCCGTCATGCCGATCTGCAGATCACCTTGTCCGGCGACACCGAGACCGACCTGCGACGCTTGGCCGACGGGTTGCAACAGTTGCGCGAGACGTTGCCGCTGCTGCCAGCCGACCCCTACCTGCTGCTCAACCACAACCATTGGCAGAGCAACAACGTGCAGGACCACCCCCTGCCGGACACCGAGCAAGCCGTCGCTGAAATCAGCCGTGCCGCCGAGGGCCTGGACTTGGTCGGCTTTTACGCCGCAGGCCCCATCAGTCGTGGCTTCGCCAGTTCCTCGGGAGCGTTCGGCTGGCATCAGGCCAACAGTTTCAACTTCGACTTCAGCTTGTTCCATGAAAACGGCCAGGCCGTGAAGGCCAGCTACGCGGGACACGCCTGGAGCAGCGAAGGATTCGCCCAACGTTTCGAGCAGGCACGCCAGCAGCTGCAATTCCTCGGCCTGCCCCTACGTACGCTGCCGCCGGGCGAATACCGCGCCTACCTGGCGCCGGCCGCGCTGGAAGAAATCATGGGCATGCTCAGTTGGGGCGGATTCTCGGCCCGGGCGATCGCCAGCAAGCAAAGCCCGTTGCAGAAATTCTACGCCGGCGAAGCCCACTTCAGTCCCAACGTGTGGTTGACGGAGCAGGTCAGCGGCTCATTGAGCCCGGCATTTTCCGACGAAGGTTATCCCCGCGATGACCTGGGGCTGATCGCCAAGGGCATGGCCAACGCGCAACTGGTCAACTCCCGCAGCGCCGCCGAATACGGCCTCGCCGCCAACGGCGCCAGCAGCTATGAATACCCCACGGCGCTGGACATGCAGGGCGGGCAATTGGAACAGAAGTACATCCTCGAGCAACTCGGCACCGGGCTGTACATCAGCAATCTCTGGTACCTGAACTACTCCGACCAACCGGCGGCGCGTCTGACCGGCATGACCCGCTTCGCCACGTTCTGGGTCGAGAACGGTCAGATCCAGGCGCCGGTGAGCACCATGCGCTTCGACGACAGCGTCTACAGTTTGCTCGGCTCGCAACTCGAAGCGCTGACCCGGGAGCGGGAACTTCTGCTTTCGGCCAGCACCTACAGCCAGCGGGCCACGGCCTCGATGTTGCTGCCGGGGGCGTTGGTCAAGAAGCTCACGTTGACGCTATAACACGCAGTGCCCCGTGGCGAGGGAGCTTGCTCCCGCTCGGCTGCGAAGCAGTCGTAATCCAGGCGACGCTATCTGTCAGGCACACCGTGTTCACCGGTTTGGGGGTGCTCCGCACCCCAGCGGGAGCAAGCTCCCTCGCCACAGGTAATTGTTTTATTTCACACGAGAGGTCCCATGCCCAACCGCGCTCCCCTCGACGCCGTCACCGCCCGCTGGCTTCCGTGGGTGGTGGCGATTGCCTTCTTCATGCAGTCCCTGGATGGCACCATCCTCAACACCGCCCTGCCCGCCATGGCCAGCGACCTGGCGGAAAACCCGCTGCGCATGCAAGGCGTGATCATTGCCTACATGCTCACCGTGGCCTTGCTGATCCCGGCCTCGGGCTGGATTGCCGACCGCTTCGGCACCAAGAAGATTTTCTTCGGCGCGATCCTGCTGTTCAGCTTCGGCTCGCTGCTGTGCGCCTTGTCTAACTCGTTGAGCATGTTGATCGGCGCACGGGTCGTCCAAGGCTTGGGCGGTGCGCTGATGTTGCCGGTGGGCCGGCTGGTGGTACTGCGGGCTTACCCGCGCTCGGAGCTGGTGCGAATCATGGGCTTCATCACCATCCCCGGGCTGCTCGGCCCGCTGATCGGCCCGACCATGGGCGGCTGGATGGTGGAGTACATGACCTGGCACTGGATTTTCCTCATCAATCTGCCGGTGGGCGTGGTCGGTTGTTACGCGGTATGGAAATTCATCCCGGACCTGCGCGGCACTGAGCGCACGCGCTTCGATGGCGTGGGCTTTCTGTTGTTCGGCGCGGCGATGGTGCTGATCACCGTCGCCATGGAGGGGCTGGGTGAACTGCACCTGCCGCACCTGCGGGTGATGCTGCTGCTGTTTGGCGGCATGGCTTGCCTGGCGGCTTACTGGGTGCGCGCCGGGCACGTCGAGAACGCGCTGTTTCCACCGTCGCTGTTCAAGACCCGGACCTTCGCGGTGGGCATCCTCGGCAACCTGTTCGCGCGCCTGGGCAGCGGTGCCCTGCCGTTCCTGGTGCCGTTGCTGTTGCAAGTCGCCCTGGGTTATTCACCGTCCCAGGCGGGGATGAGCATGCTGCCCCTGGCGGCCGCCGCGATGGTCGCCAAGTCCGTGGCCCGCCCGCTGATCGAACGCTTCGGCTATCGCATCGTCCTGACCGGCAATACCCTTGCCCTCGGCGTGATGCTGGCGAGCATGGGCTTGGTCAGCGAGCAAACACCGTACTGGCTGTTGCTGGCGCACCTGGCAGTGCTGGGAGCGATCAACTCGCTGCAATTCACCGCGATGAACACCGTGACCCTGATCGACCTGGACGACGCCAGCGCCAGCAGTGGCAACAGCCTGCTGTCGGTGGTGGCGCAACTGTCCCTGAGCCTGGGCGTGGCTTGTGCAGGTGCCCTGCTGGGAGGCTTTACCGCCCAGGTCGGCAACGACGGTGTGGACACGGTGCTGGGCGCCTTTCAATTGACTTTTGTGACGGTGGGGATCATGGCGATGCTGGCGGCGACGATCTTTTCCCAGCTGTCGAAGCAGGATGGGCGACGGGTCAAGCGGCCGGATGAGCATATCGAGCACTAGATAGGACTCGAACGGTTTTAAGGCTTCAGGGCTTTTGTGGCGAGTGAGCTTGCTCCCGCTCGGCTGCGCAGCAGTCGCAATCCAGGCAATGCGAACTTTCAGGTGCACCGTGTTGGCCGGTTTGGGGCCGCTTCGCGCCCCAGCGGGAGCAAGCTCCCTCGCCACGGGGAATTCGCCCACTTCAGAACTGCGCCACAGCTCGTCCAGATCTTTCGAAGAAAGTGGCACGAGGCTGCTACACTGCGCGACATTTTGTTTTGCAGGCCCGTCCCGTGACTACCATCGCCACCGCTTTTAATACTTTGCCGTTGTCCGCCGCCATGCTGGCTAACCTCGAATCACTCGGTTATGCCCAGATGACGCCGATCCAGGCGCAAAGCTTGCCGGTGATCCTCAAGGGCATGGACCTGATCGCCCAGGCCAAGACCGGCAGTGGCAAGACCGCGGCCTTCGGCATCGGCCTGCTGAACCCGATCAACCCACGCTATTTCGGCTGCCAGGCCCTGGTGATGTGCCCGACCCGCGAGCTGGCCGACCAGGTCGCCAAGGAAATCCGCCGCCTGGCCCGCGCCGAAGATAACATCAAGGTCCTGACTCTGTGCGGCGGCGTGTCTTTCGGCCCGCAGATCGCCTCCCTCGAACACGGCGCCCACATCATCGTCGGCACGCCAGGGCGTATCCAACAGCACCTGCGCAAGGGTTCGCTGGTGCTCGATGGCCTCAACACACTGATTCTCGACGAAGCCGACCGCATGCTCGACATGGGCTTCTACGACGCCATCGAAGACATCATCCAGCAGACCCCGGAACGCCGCCAGACGCTGTTGTTCTCCGCGACCTACCCGGTGGGCATCAAGCAACTTGCTTCCAAATTCATGCGCGACCCGCAGCAGGTGAAGGCCGAAGCGCTGCACTCCGACGCGCAGATCGAACAGCGGTTCTACGAGATTTCTCCCGAGGAGCGCATGGACGCGGTGGTCAAGGTCCTGGCGCATTTCCGTCCGGCGTCTTGCGTGGCGTTCTGCTTCACCAAGCAGCAGGTCCAGGAAACCGTCGATCATCTGACGGCCAAGGGCATCTCCGCCGTCGGCCTGCACGGCGACCTGGAACAGCGCGACCGCGACCAGGTGCTGGCAATGTTCGCCAACCGCAGCACCTCGGTGCTGGTGGCCACCGACGTCGCGGCCCGCGGCCTGGACATCGATGCCCTGGACATGGTGATCAACGTCGAACTGGCAAGGGATTCGGAAATCCATATCCACCGCGTCGGCCGCACCGGTCGCGCCGGTGAGAAAGGCATCGCCATCAGCCTCGTGGCGCCCTCCGAAGCCCATCGCGCCCAGGCCATCGAACAAGTGCAGAAATCGCCGTTGAACTGGGACCAACTGGACAACCTCAAGCCTCAGGGAGGCGGCCCGTTGCTGCCGGCCATGAGCACCCTGTGCATCGGCGCCGGGCGCAAGGACAAAGTCCGCCCCGGTGACATCCTAGGCGCCCTGACCGGCGAGGCCGGCATCCCCGGCGCCCAGGTCGGCAAGATCGCAATCTTCGATTTCCAGGCCTATGTGGCCGTGGAACGCGGGATCGCCAAACAGGCGCTGCAACGCCTGAACGATGGCAAGATCAAGGGTCGGTCGTTGCGGGTGCGGATCCTCTGACCGATAGACAGAGATCAAACTGTGGGAGCGAGCTTGCTCGCGATGAGGCCGGTACATTCAACATTGATGTTGTCTGACAGTCCGCCATCGCGAGCAAGCTCGCTCCCACACTGGGTTTTGTGGCGACACATTTAGAGGACACCGTTTTGCGCTCTACCGAAGCCGTGATCATTGGCGCTGGCGCCGCGGGGTTGATGTGTGCGCTCACCGCTGCCGCGCGCGGGCGCCAAGTGATGTTGCTGGACCACGCCAACAAGGCTGGCAAGAAAATCCTCATGTCGGGCGGTGGACGCTGCAATTTCACCAACATGTATACCGAGCCGGGCAATTTCCTTTCGCAGAACCCGCACTTCTGCAAGTCGGCCCTGGCCCGCTACACCCAGTGGGATTTCATCGCCCTGGTGGCCAAGCACGGCGTGCCCTATCACGAAAAAAAACTCGGTCAGTTGTTCTGCGACAACAAGTCCAGCGACATCCTTGGCCTGCTGCTGGATGAATGCGACCAGGCGGGCGTCAATCTGCACCTGGACACTTCCATCGAGCAGATCGAAAAGACCGACGGCGGCTACCAGTTGCAGACCACCCTCGGACCGATCGCCTGCCAGTCCCTGGTGATCGCCACCGGCGGACTATCGATCCCGACCCTGGGCGCGACCGGTTTCGGTTATCAAGTCGCGAAGCAGTTCGGCCATCAACTCCTGCCGACCCGCGCCGGGTTGGTGCCGTTCACCATTACCGATCAACTCAAGGCCCTGTGTACCGAACTGTCGGGCACCTCGGTGGATTGCCTGGTGAGCTGCAACGACCAGAGTTTTCGCGAAAACATCCTGTTCACCCACCGCGGCCTGAGCGGTCCGGCGATCCTGCAGATTTCATCATTCTGGGAGCCAGGGGACACGGTGCAGATCAACTTGCTGCCCGACCATGACGTGCCGCAATGGCTGCAACAGCAACAAGCCGAACGCCCCAACAGCGAGCTGAAGACCTTGCTGGGCGAGCTGTTCACCAAGAAAATGGCCAACCTGCTGGCGGACACCTGGTTCGTCTCCAAACCCATGAAGCAATACACCCACGCGGAGCTCGCCGACATCGCCGAAAAACTGGCGAGCTGGAACGTGGTGCCCGCCGGCACCGAAGGCTACCGCACCGCCGAAGTCACCCTGGGTGGCGTCGATACGCGGGAAGTCTCGTCCAAGACCATGGAATCGTTGAAAAGCCCTGGCCTGTATTTCATTGGCGAAGTGCTGGACGTCACCGGGCACCTGGGCGGGTTCAACTTCCAGTGGGCATGGGCGTCAGGGTATGCGGCGGCGCAGTACGTCTGATTCTCACCGAGGTGGAGCCTGCTTTTGTGGCGAGGGAGCAAGCTCCCTCGCCACAGGGTAAAGGTGTGTCCTTGGCATGCAGGAACACTTTTTGCTGCCAGATGTGATCGCCGCCATTGCATCGGCGTCATTACTGCCTCAATTTAGCGTCATTGCCCGTCAGGCCCTTGCACTTCATGTCATCGACCTCGTTTAGCCAGTCACTGCGTCGCCTTTGGGCGTTGGACAAGTTCAGTTATAGCGTGCGGGTGTTCATCGCCCTGACCGGCAGCATGGGGCTGTGCTGGTACCTGGACGAGATGGCGCTGCTGATTCCCCTGTTTTTGGGCATCATCGCCAGCGCCCTGGCCGAAACCGACGACAGCTGGCAAGGCCGCCTCAACGCACTCGCGGTGACGCTCGTGTGCTTCAGCGTCGCCGCGCTGTCGGTGGAATTGCTGTTCCCCTACCCCATCCTGTTCATCGTTGCCCTGGCCCTGGCGGCATTCGGCCTGACCATGCTCGGCGCCCTGGGCGAGCGGTATGGCGCCATTGCTTCGGCGACTCTGATCCTGTCGGTCTATACCATGATCGGCGTGGACCAACGCGGTGGCGCGGTCACGGATTTCTGGCATGAACCCTTGCTTCTGGTGGCGGGCGCCGCATGGTACGGCCTGCTCTCGGTGTTGTGGCACGCGCTGTTTTCGAACCAGCCGGTGCAGCAGAGCCTGGCGCGACTTTTCCGTGAACTGGGGCGTTACCTCAAGCTCAAGTCGTCGTTGCTCGAACCGGTCCGACAATTGGACGTCGAGGCACGACGCCTGGAACTGGCCCAGCAGAACGGCCGGGTGGTCGCTGCGCTCAACAGCGCGAAGGAAATCATCCTGCACCGCGTCGGCAATGGCCGGCCGGGCTCGAAAGTCAGCCGCTACCTGAAACTCTATTTCCTCGCTCAGGACATCCACGAACGCGCGAGCTCGTCCCACTACCCCTATAACGCCCTGGCCGAGGCCTTCTTCCACAGCGATGTGCTGTTCCGTTGCCAGCGTCTGCTGCGCCAGCAAGGCAAGGCCTGCCAGGCATTGGCCGAGTCGATCCAGCTACGCCAACCGTTCGTCTACGACGACAGCTTCGCCGAAGCCTTGAATGACCTGCATGCGTCCCTTGAACACCTACGCATCCAGAGCAACCCGGCCTGGCGTGGCTTGCTGCGCTCGCTGCGGGCGCTGTCGGTGAACCTGGGCACGATGGACCGCCTGCTCAGTGATGCGAGCAACCCCGACGCCCTGGCCGATGCCTCCGACAGCAGCCTCCTCGACCGCTCGCCGCGCAACCTCAAGGACGTCTGGCTGCGCCTGCGCACACAGCTCACGCCCACTTCGCTGTTGTTTCGTCACGCCCTGCGCTTGCCCCTGGCCCTGAGCGTCGGCTACGCCATGGTGCATCTGATCCACCCTTCCCAGGGCTACTGGATCATCCTCACCACGTTGTTCGTCTGCCAACCCAATTACGGTGCCACCCGGCGCAAGCTCGGCCAGCGGATCATCGGCACCGCCATCGGCCTGACGGTGGCCTGGGCGCTGTTCGACCTGTTTCCCAACCCGCTGGTGCAATCGTGCTTCGCCATCGTCGCCGGAGTGGTGTTCTTCACCAACCGCACCACCCGCTACACCCTGGCCACCGCCGCCATCACGATCATGGTGCTGTTCTGCTTCAACCAGGTCGGGGACGGCTATGGACTGCTTCTGCCACGGTTGTTCGATACCCTGCTGGGCAGCCTGATCGCCGGGCTGGCGGTTTTCCTGTTCCTGCCCGACTGGCAAGGGCGGCGGCTGAACAAAGTCCTCGCCAATACGCTGACCTGCAACAGCATCTATCTGCGCCAGATCATGCAGCAATACGCGGCCGGCAAGCGCGACGACCTGGCCTATCGCCTGGCCCGACGCAACGCCCATAACGCCGACGCCGCGCTGTCCACGACGCTGGCGAACATGCTGATGGAGCCCGGGCACTTCCGTAAGGAAGCCGATGTCGGGTTCCGCTTCCTGGTGCTCTCCCATACCCTGCTCAGCTACCTGTCGGGCCTGGGCGCCCACCGGGGCACGGAGTTGCCCACGGACGTGCGCGAGTACCTGATCGACGGCGCGGGGGTGAAACTGGCGACCAGCATCGACGAAATCGCCCAAGGCCTGGCGAGCAAGCAGCCGATTGCAATCCAGAGCGACGAGGAAGAAACCCTCGCCAGCGAGCTTGAGCAGATGCCCGATGAAATCGACGAAGGCCAGCGCCTGGTGCAGACGCAACTGGCATTGATCTGCCGCCAGTTGGGGCCGTTGCGCACCTTGGCGGCGCATTTGATCAAGGACACCAGTGAGGCTTGAGTGTTGCGGTGGCCAAACCAGCCCCTTCGCGAGCCTGCTCGCGAAGGAGATCAGCCACGCTGCGGTCTCACATCCCGTGCGCCTTCAATAGCCGCTGATAACTCCCATCGGCCTTCATCGCCGCAATCTCGCGATCGAAACCGGCCACGATCCGCTCATGCTCGGGGGTCTTCAGGCTGACCAGGATGTGCAGGCTGTTCTCGCTCAGGGGCTTGGGCAGGAATTCCACGGCATTGCGCACCTTGGGGGATTCTCGAGCCAGGTAGTAACGGGCGACGTATTCGTCTTCCAGGGTCAGCTTCACCCGGTCGGCGGCCACCATGCGCACGGCCATCGCGAAGTTATGCACAGGGACCTTCTGCATCTGCCCGTCCTCGTCGAACGCCTTGGCATAGGCGTAGCCGCGCACCACGGCGACAGGAAAAGCGTAAAGCTGTTGCAGATTGTCGAATTCGATG
This sequence comes from Pseudomonas sp. R4-84, assembly GCF_054130985.1. Lineage (NCBI taxonomy): Bacteria > Pseudomonadati > Pseudomonadota > Gammaproteobacteria > Pseudomonadales > Pseudomonadaceae > Pseudomonas > Pseudomonas sp. R4-84. The sequence continues at coordinate 417,015 of NZ_CP096390.1, read as the reverse complement.
GCCGCGTCCTTGCGCTTGATGAAGCGCACGCGATTGAGCAGGTATTCGGCCGAGAACTGGCCCACATGGGTGCGCTCTTCGGCATACCAGGCGTTGATCAACACGTCGTAGCGCCCTTCACTGATACCCAGCATCGCCCGGGCCCAGGGCACCTGCTCGAAGTCGCTGGCATAACCGGCCCGTGCCAGTGCAGTGGTGACGATATCGGTGGCCAAGCCGCCATTGATCAACGTCGAATCGGTGAAGGGCGGCCAGGCATCCGCGACCAGGCGCAACTTCTGCGCGCAGGCGTGGTGGCTCAGCAACAGCAATCCGACCAAAGCAAGAGCTCGATGCAATCGCGGCATGCCAAACATCCTTGACGGGTTCAAAGCCCGGTTTGTTTTTAGCCGAAACTCAAGGGAAGTCCTGAGACATCCGGTCCTAACGTTAGCTCATCGAAACCGCTGCGCAGTGCTCGAATAAAGATTACACAAAGAAGACGGGACCGCGACACATCCATGATGGCATTTTGGCCTTTTATCACAGTTTTTTCGTCTGATCGCAGAAGAGACTTCCGACGCAAGGGCGCCTAATATCGGCATCAGGTTCTCAAGGAAATTCAAAAAATGGATATCGACTGGGTCTGCAAACATCACAACGACCTGAACAAGGAACAGCTGTACGCCATCCTCAAACTGCGCGCCGAGGTGTTCGTCGTAGAGCAGAACTGTGCCTATCCGGATGTCGACGGACTGGACCTTGAGGGCGACACGTGCCACCTGATGGCTTGGCGCGACAACCATCTGGTCGCCTACCTGCGCTTGCTCGATCCACATTCGCAAAACAGCGATGTGGTGATTGGTCGGGTGGTCATCGCGCCCGAAGCACGAGGCCAGGGGTTGGGACACGCGCTGATGGAACACGCCCTCAAGCAGGCGGAAAAACACTGGCCAGGTACGTCGATTTCATTGTCGGCCCAGGCGCATCTGCAAGGTTATTACGGGCGATATGGGTTTGAGGCGGTGGGCGTGGAGTATCTGGAAGATGGGATTCCACATATCGGTATGCATCGTCCCTGAGGTCCGCTTCGCGAGCAGGCTCGCTCCCACCAAGGTTGCATTCAAATACTGGAGCGAGCTGGCTCCGGGCGGCGGTCCGACGATGGGGCCAGTAAAACTTCAGGGATACCCAAGCACCGCCTTGATCCGCTCGAGGTTCTGCTCGATCCACCGCCGATCAATCGCCCCCCAATCACGAATTCGATACTGCCCGGCATGGTTGCGCGCGCCTTGCTGCTGTTCGAACTCACAGATGATGTCCAGGTCCGCCAATGCCGCGACAGTATCCTGCGCGGTACGCCGTGGCATGCCGGTGGCCTCGGTGAGCGCGGGAATGTTGCTGGCCAGGTCGCTGTCGATCAGGTAAGCCACATACAGGCGACGATAGAAGCTGCTCTTGGTCTTGCTGACGTCCATCCACTCATTCCTTGTCTTGTTGCAGGTCACGCCAGGTCAGGTACACGCACAAATCGAATTCCAGCTGGTGGTAGCCCGGCAGCATGTGTTCGCAAAGGTTATAGAACGCCTTGTTGTGGTCCGACTCCTTGAAGTGGGCGAGCTCGTGGACCACGATCATCTTCAGAAACTCAGGCGCCGCGTCCTTGAACAACGAGGCAATGCGGATTTCCTTCTTGGCCTTGAGCTTGCCGCCCTGCACCCGCGAGACAGCCGTGTGCAGGCCGAGCGCGCGGTGGGTCAGGTCGAGACGGTTGTCGAACAGCACCTTGTCGATCGCCGGTGCGTTGCGCAGGTATTGCTGCTTGATTTGCAGCGCATAACCATACAACGCCTTGTCGCTCTGGATCGGATGGCGGCCGGGATAGCGCTGGTGCAGGTAGTCGCCCAGCCGATCCTGGGCAATCAATTGCTGCACCTGGGCTTGCAGGGCGGCGGGGTACGCCTGGAGGTACTTGAGCGTGGTCATCGGCCGGCAACAAATCACAAAAGGTTGCCAGTGTAGCGAATTCAGGCCTGCACCGCGCTCCAGTCGAAGGGTCGGGCAAAGGCATCGGTATCCTCGGCCATCAAGGGCCGCGCCACCAGGAAACCTTGTACATATTCACAACCGTGATCCCTGAGCCACTGGTACTGCGCCGCGGTTTCAACCCCCTCGGCGATCACCCGCAACCCCAGTTGACCGCACAGATCGATCACCGAGGCGGCCAACGCGGCGTCCCGTGGCGAGTCCGGCAAGCGGGCAATCAAATGCCGATCAAGCTTGAGGGTATCGAGCTCAAGATCGCGCAGATGCGCCAGCGAGCAAGGGCCCGAACCGAAATCGTCCAATGCCACCCGCACGCCCAAATGACGCAGCAGCCGCAACTGCTTATGGGTTTCGTCGGGGTTGCGCATCAACGCATCTTCCGTCACTTCAACCTCCAGTTGCCGGGGCTTCAAGGCATGGCGCTCCAGCACCTGGCGTAATTCGGTGACCAGGTTCGGCATGCCGAACTGCGTACTGCTAAGGCTCACACCCAGCACCAGGTCATCCGCGAACATGCGTTCCCAGACTTTGCGCTGGGCCGCGCTGCGATGATAAATCCAGCTGCCCAGCCGGCTGATCAACCGTACCTCCTCAAGCAACGGCAGGAACAAGCCTGGCGGCACGTCGCCGACGCTCGGATGCTGCCAGCGCAACAGCGCTTCGAAGCCGCGAGTGCGCCCATCGCGAATGCTGACCTGCGGCTGATAGACCATGTTGAAATCACGGTTCTCGATTGCCGAACGCACGCTCTCTTCGAGCATGAGCCGTGAACGGGCTCGACCGTTCATTTCATGGTCGTAGAAACGATATTGCTGGCGGCCGGCACGCTTGGCTTCGTACATGGCGATGTCGGAGGCGCGCAGCAAACCGTCGAGGTTGGAGCCGCAGTCCGGATAGGTCGCGATACCAATGCTCGCCCCCAGCGTCACGTCCATGCCGTCGATCTGCTGGCAGACCGAGACCCGCTCGATGAGCTTTTCGGCAATCTTCGCCGCCTGCTCAGGCAGTTCCAGATCCAGCAGCGCGGTGAATTCGTCGCCCCCCAGGCGCGCCAGGATGTCGAACGGACGCAGGCACGCCTTCAATTGCTCCGAGACCCAGCGCAGCACCCGGTCACCGGCATCGTGGCCCAGGGAATCGTTGACCCGCTTGAATCCATCCAGATCCAGGTACAGCAACACCCAGTTGCTTTCCAGCCGCTCGCTGCGCATCAGCAGGTTTTCCGCCGTCTGATAGAACCCCCTGCGGTTGAGCAGGCCGGTCAAGGGGTCGGTGACAGCCTGGAATTCGAGTTGCTGATGCAGATGACGAACCACCGACATGTCCTGAAGCGTGACCACCATCGCCCTCTGCTCCGCAGGCAATGGCGCGCAGGACAAGGCTACCGACACCTGCTGGCCAGGCGCGGTACGCAACACGGCATCGTGCAAGCGCCAGGTTTCGCCGCGCATGTAGGCGGTATGGATGTCGGAATCAAGCCATTCGGGAATGTGGGGTTTTTGCAGGAAATCGAGGAACGCCGAGCCCTGCAACCGGTCGGCGGTGGCGTTGAGCAAGCGGCAGGTGGAAGGGTTGGCGAACCGGATGCATCCGTTCTCATCCACCACGAGGATTCCCTCGGCGGCGTTGTCCAGCACCGAGGCATTGAAGGCCCGGGCAGCCTCGAGATCCTGGCTCAGACGCTGCAACGCGCGCCGGTTGCGCTGGTGCTCCAGCAAGGCATGCACCTTGGGCTTGAGGATCTGTGGATCGAATGGCTTGAACAGGTAATCCACCGCGCCACTGGCGTATCCCTTGATGACCGCGTCCTGGGATTGCTCATTGGCCGTCAGGAAGATGATGGGCGTAAGCCGCGTGCGCTGGCTGCCACGCATTAGGCGCGCCACTTCGAAGCCGTCCATATCCGGCATCTGCACATCCAGCAGCACCAGGTCGATGTCGTGTTCCAGGAGCATGTTGAGCGCCTCGACACCAGAGGCGGCGGTCATCACCCGCCAATCCGGACGCTGCAACAACGCTCGCATGCTGAGCAGGTTTTCAGGGTAGTCATCAACGATCAAAAGGACGGAGCTGTCTTCGCCAAACGGGGGTTGCGCGCATTCCATGCTGCTTCTCTTATCGGGGCGCCATGTCCGTCTTATGGAACAAGGCGGACAACATACAGTGATCTCACTCTAGACCGGGATTTTGAAAAGCAGTAGGTGTCATCGCGCCATCATCCAGACAAAGCCCGAAATAGCCGACTAACGGTCACCCTCTCCAGGCACAGAAACTGCAATGACCTACTCGACGAACAATTGACGTCAAACATTCGCCGACCGGTCAACAACAAAAAGCCCCATCCAGCGTTTCGAAACGCTTCAAAGGGCGGTTTAAAGCCTCCCGACACGGCGTGCACCTTTTACATCAGATACGTAGGAACCTGGACATGATCGATCTCGCAACCTGGAACTTGAGCATCCCCGAAGGCAGCCCGGCGATGACCATCGACACCCCTCGCCTGGCCCAAGGGTTCAAGGACCAATATTTCAACGCCGAAACCGGCACCGTATTCTTTTGGGCGCCAGTGACCGGCACCAAAACGGCCAACGCGAGTTACCCGCGCAGCGAGCTGCGGGAAACCTTTCCCGACGGACGACTGCGCAACTGGCTCTACCCTGCGGCAGATAACACCTTGCGCGCGACCGTGGCGGTCAACCAGGTGCCCAGCACCGGCAAGATCGTGATCGGCCAGATTCACACAAAGGACAGCAACAGCCCGATGGTGAAGCTGGAATACCAATACAAGACTAAAAGTTCGACCGGCAACATCGTCGCCAAAGTGCGCATGCGCCCGGACGACGAGGAGGGCCAGGTCATCACCGTCGCGACCGGTGTGACGCTCAACCGCAACTTTTCCTACATGATCCACCTGAGCCCCAAGGGCGCATTGGGCATTTCCGCGGCGGGTTACAACTGGCGCACCACCGTTGACCCAAGCTGGAAAGTCAAACCGCTCTACTTCAAGGCAGGCGCGTACGTGCAAGACAACACCGGTTATGTCACTGAAGGCGGGAAAGTGACGTTCAGCAAGTTGGAAATCAAGCACACCACGCTTTGATCGCCGACCCGCTCCGCCGCCATTGCAGCAGGGACGCTGCGATGGGTTCCCGCCTTCATCCCTCGGTTTCAACAGGCCCATGATGTCTTCACGCAACAAGCGTCAAAAGGCCATCGTGTAATCGTTCCCTCGAAAATCCAATTTCTCGACCAGCGGTCCCTTCTCTCGGGCACAAAACCGCGAAACGCCACTCTGACGGTCTGCTGACGCCAACCCTTCGCCGGACGAACGTGCCAATTTTTCGTCCGCGCCTGCGTCTGGCCTCAGCAAAAGCGCGTCTTAGAGCCTCCGGCTGTGGCGTAAATCATTTCTTTTTCTCAGAAAGGATCCGAACATGGTCGATCTTGCAACCTGGAACCTGAGCATTCCCGAAGGCAGCCCGCCGAAAACCATCGAAACGCCGCGCCTGGTGGACGGGTTCAAGGATAAGTATTTCAATTCCCAAGGCAGCACGGTGTATTTCTGGTCGCCGGTGACGGGCTCCAAGACTGAAAATGCGATCTACCCGCGCAGTGAACTGCGCGAAACCTATAAAGACGGAAGGTTGCGCAATTGGGTCTACCCAGACGCCGACAACTTCCTGAGGGCAACGCTCGCCGTCAATCAGGTACCTAGCAGCGGCAAGATCGTCATCGGTCAGATTCATGCAAAGGACAGCAGCAAACCCATGGTCAAGCTGGAATACCAATACAAGGACGACAGCGACACCGGGAACATCGTCGCCAAGGTCCGCATGCGTCCCGATGACAGCAAAGGCAGGGTCATCACCGTAGCCACGGGGGTGAAGCTCAATCGGTCGTTCTCCTACCGGATTCACCTCGATCGTACCGGTGACCTGGGCATCACCGCGGCCGGCAACAGTTGGTACACCACCGTCGGCCGCGCCTGGCGCGACAAGCCGTTGTACTTCAAGGCCGGGGTATATGTGCAGGACAACTCGGGCTACACCAGCGAAGGCGGGAAGGTGACGTTCAGCGTGCTGGATATCGATCACAACACCTGAGTTTTCACGTCCTAAAATCTCGTAGGAATTTACACCATGTGGCGAGGGAGCTTGCTCCCGCTGGGCTGCGAAGCGACCCCTTCTTTCCGCCAGCCCCATCTCATGCACCGGTTTTGCGGGGGCTGCGCCCCCGAGCGGGAGCAAGCTCCCTCGCCACAGGGGGCTGGTGCGTCCTACAGGGCCGATTTTGGCCTTGGGAATCTGCTCTATAGTTGGTGGGTCTGCTGGCTTTGGTCGGTGGACAAGGGTTTCGCAGCCCGTGTGAGTTAGAATCACGACCGTCAGAAATCGACATAGGCATTCCTGTCTATGCTCGGCTTTTCATGGCGGCTGTGTGTGGGAGATCTTCGGGTCTGCCGGGTTTCTCTAACTCCTCGGTCTGCGAACCCGCACATGGCTGCCACCAAATTTGTTTCGCAGCGAACGGTGGCAAATATCTATTTGAGTTAGAGGTTTGTCATGAAAGCCGAACAATTGCCCACTCGCTTCACTCCGCTCACCCCGATCGCCACCACCCAGCCCGTCCTGTTCATCGATAAAACCGTCCCACTGACCGAGCTCCACGCCTGCGCCAGCGAACGCTTGCATGCCACGCTCGACTACCTGACGCTCATGGCCTGCGCCACCTTGCGCGACTCGGCTGCTGGCGACTTCAACACCCTAACGAACGTCGCCCGGATCCTCGTCCAAGACGTGACGGACGTGTTCGGTGTCATTGAACAGCGCGGCCTCGAAGACCAATAGAGGTCCCCTGTGTGCGAGCCTGTTCGCGAATCGGCAAAGCAGTGATATCCACTGACACACCGCGAGCGCGAGCAAGCTCACCTAATCCGCAGGCAAAGTCATCGGACGATAGGAGGTCATGTGCATATTCTTTTGAGCAGAGTAGGATTAAATCCCATCTTACCCAGGAGGCTCATCATGCGTAGCACTCAACAGTTCAGCATCACGCTGCCTAACCAGATGGCTGACGTAGTGAAAGCCAAGGTGGCTGCCGGTGAGTACGCCACTGAAAGCGAAGTCATTCGGGATGGCCTCCGAGCACTGCTAGCTCGTGATCGTGCGTTGGAAAACTGGCTCGTAGGCCAAGTGGCCCCAGCTTATGACGCGTTGAAAACCGATCCCTCGCGAGCATTGAACGTGGACCAGGTGCGCTCCCGATTGGCGGCAGAGCACGAAAATTCCACTGTGAAACCGTGAATGGCTTACACCGTCGAGTTTGCACCGGAAGCCCTTGAGCAATTAGCTGCCCTCTACCGCTACATTGCCACAGCGGCTTCGCCGGAAATGGCCCGTCGGTATACCGACGCCATCTTGACCTACTGTGAAGAACTACAGACGTTCCCGCACCGAGGGAACCAAAGGCACGAGATACGCCCGGGTTTGCGTATCACAAACTACCGTAAACGGACCGTGATCGCCTTTGCTGTTGAAGCCGAACTGGTTTCCATTCTGGGCGTGTTTTATGGCGGACAAGACTTTGAGGGCGCTTTGCAGAGTGGACTGGACGATTAAAACCAGCTCACTCTCGAAGCGGCCAACCCAAGCACCGGCTATACACACAAATCCGCCCCATTAAAAAACCCGCATCACTGCGGGTTTTTCTCACAATGTTGAAGCCTCAGTTGACCTTAGCGTTCAACTCACCCTTCAAATACCGCTGATACATGGCTTCCAACGAGATCGGCTTAATCTTCGAAGCATTACCCGCAGTACCAAACGCCTCATAACGCGCGATACACACATCCCGCATAGCGGTCACGGTCGCGCCAAAGAATTTACGCGGGTCGAACTCGCTCGGATTGGTCGCCATCAACCGACGCATGGCACCGGTAGAAGCCAGGCGCAAATCGGTATCGATGTTGACCTTGCGCACGCCGTACTTGATGCCTTCGACGATTTCTTCAACCGGCACGCCGTAGGTTTCCTTGATGTCGCCGCCGTACTGGTTGATGATCGCCAGCCACTCTTGCGGTACCGAGGACGAGCCGTGCATCACCAGGTGGGTGTTGGGGATGCGCTTGTGGATTTCCTTGATGCGGTCGATCGCCAGTACATCGCCGGTAGGCGGCTTGGTGAACTTGTATGCGCCGTGGCTGGTGCCGATGGCGATGGCCAGGGCATCGACCTGGGTTTTCTTGACGAAGTCCGCGGCTTCTTCCGGGTCGGTCAGCATCTGGCTGTGATCCAGCACGCCTTCGGCGCCGATGCCGTCTTCTTCGCCGGCCATGCCGGTTTCCAGCGAGCCCAGGCAACCCAGTTCGCCTTCCACCGAAACGCCGCAGGCGTGGGCCATGGCGACGGTCTGCTGGGTGACCCGCACGTTGTATTCGTAGTCGGTCGGGGTCTTGCCGTCTTCGCCGAGGGAGCCGTCCATCATCACCGAGCTGAAGCCCAGTTGGATGGAGCGCTGGCAGACGTCAGGGCTGGTGCCGTGGTCCTGGTGCATGCACACCGGGATGTGCGGGAATTCTTCGATCGCTGCCAGGATCAGGTGGCGCAGGAACGGCGCGCCGGCGTATTTGCGGGCACCGGCCGAGGCCTGGACGATTACCGGGGAGTTAGTCTTGTCAGCGGCTTCCATGATGGCGCGCATCTGCTCAAGGTTGTTGACGTTAAAGGCTGGGACGCCGTAGCCGAACTCGGCTGCGTGGTCCAGCATCTGACGCATGCTGATAAGTGCCATTGTGTGTATCTCTCCCGGTCGAGGGTCGTTAATCGTGCCAGCCTGCCGGAGCGGCGGCGGCTATTCAAGTCATTGCGGATCGGGGGTTGACCCGATCTGCGTGTCCAATGAAACAAAATCTCACTACAAACAAGAAACCCTGTGGGAGCGAGCCTGTTCGCGATGAGGGCCTAGCAGTCAACATCTCTGTTGCCTGAGGCATCGCTTTCGCGAGCAGGCTCGCTCCCACATGGGGTTTCGGCAGATCAGTCAGCCTTGCAGCCACGCCCAATCAAGTCATTGGTGGCGACCCAATACGCCAGGCCTTCCTCACCCTTGACGTGCAGCGCCAGCATGTCATCGCTGTACAGCGATCCTTCAGCGCCCGGCTCAAGCTTGAGACGGTAGACCTTGTCTGCGCCACCCAGGCGAACATCCACTTCCTTGCGCGCTGCATCGGTATAACGCCAGAGCACCTTGGCCCCGCTATCACATGTCCAACTCGTCCAGCCTTCTGCAACGGGCTCGGACGATTGTAGAAAACCCAGTTGCGAGCAACCGGCCAACAATGCCAACGCCACAACGGCGACAAAGCCTTTCATCCGTGTTCCTCGGCTGACGGCCGAGCCGCCCGCCATGAGCTAATGAGTCTGACCCGTCAAGGGCAACCATGTTCCTTGACCGGCGCTTGCGTCTCGTATTTATCCAGGCCGTCCGGTCCTGAGCGCTTGTTCAGCACCGGATTGGTCTCGGCCTGCCAGTCAGCCTGGTAACAGCCTTTTTCGGGCGCCGGCACCGTATTATCTGGCGCCGTGCCTTGCGGGCTGCTGGAACAGGCTATCAGCAACGTCGCGGCCATCAGCGCCATGAACGTCTTGACCATCGGAACACTCCTTTGCCTGGTCAACGTCGCCTCAGGCCTTGGCCCGGCTTTCCAGGACTTCCACGGCAGGCAGCACTTTGCCCTCGACGAACTCGAGGAACGCGCCACCGCCGGTAGAAATGTAGGAGATCTGCTCGGCGACGCCATATTTATCGATGGCGGCCAGGGTGTCGCCGCCGCCCGCGATGGAAAACGCAGCGCTTTCGGCAATGGCCTGGGCCAGTACCTTGGTGCCGTTGCCGAACTGATCGAATTCGAATACGCCAACCGGGCCGTTCCACAGGATGGTCTGGGAGGATTTCAGCAGTTCGGCGAAATTGGCTGCGGTTTGCGGGCCAATGTCGAGGATCATGTCGTCTTCGGCCACATCAGCGATCAGCTTCACCGTCGCGGCGGCGCTCTCGGCGAACTCCTTGGCGACCACCACGTCCACCGGCAGCGGCACGCTGACCTTGGCGGCGATTTCACGGGCGGTTTCCAGCAGGTCCGGCTCGTACAGCGACTTGCCGACGGGATGTCCAGCGGCGGCGAGGAAGGTGTTGGCAATGCCGCCACCGACGATCAATTGGTTGCAGACCTGGCTCAGGCTGTTGAGTACATCCAGCTTGGTCGACACCTTGGAGCCAGCAACGATAGCGGCCATCGGTTGAGCTGGAGAGCCCAGGGCCTTGCCCAGCGCATCAAGCTCGGCAGCCAGCAACGGGCCAGCAGCGGCGACCTTGGCGAATTTCGCCACGCCGTGGGTCGAGCCCTCGGCGCGGTGCGCGGTGCCGAAGGCGTCCATCACGAATACGTCGCACAGGGCGGCATATTGCTGGGCCAGCTCATCGGCGTTCTTTTTCTCGCCTTTGTTGAAGCGCACGTTTTCGAACAACACGACGTCGCCAGCCTTGACGTCGACACCACCCAGATAATCAGCCACCAGGGGCACGTCACGGCCCAGGGCCTTGCTCAGGTAGTCGGCGACAGGCTTGAGGCTGTTTTCCGCCGAGAACTCGCCTTCGGTCGGACGGCCCAGGTGCGAGCAGACCATCACCGCAGCGCCTTTTTCCAGGGCCAGCTTGATGGTCGGCAGCGAGGCCAGGATGCGCGCGTCGCTGGTGACGACACCGTCCTTGACGGGGACGTTGAGGTCTTCGCGGATCAGTACGCGCTTACCTTGCAGATCGAGGTCGGACATCTTCAACACGGTCATGGGTCGCAATTCCTGGGTAACTGTTTAGAGAGCAGGTTTATTGGAAGCTGTTTGCAGGTAGTGCTCGGCAACGTCCAGCATTCGATTGGCAAAACCCCATTCGTTGTCGAACCACGCCAGGATGTTCACAAGCCTCGGCCCGGAAACACGTGTCTGGCTGGCATCGACGATGGCCGAATGCGGGTCGTGGTTAAAATCACAGCTGGCATGAGGCAACTCGGTATAGGCCAGAAGGCCTTTGAGCGGGCCGCGGGTGGCGGCTTCGCGCAGGATCCGGTTGACCTCGGTGGCGTCGGTATCGCTCACGGTCTGCATCGTGATGTCGAGGCAGGACACGTTGACCGTCGGCACCCGCACGGCTTTGGCCTGAATTCGTCCGGCAAGTTCCGGCAACAGCCGTTCGATGCCGCGCGCCAGACCAGTGGACACGGGGATCACCGACTGGAAGGCCGAGCGGGTACGGCGCAGGTCCTCGTGGTGATAGGCGTCGATCACCGGCTGGTCGTTCATTGCCGAGTGGATCGTAGTGATGGACACGTATTCCAGGCCAATGGCCTGGTCCAGCAGGCGCAACAGCGGCACGCCGCAGTTAGTGGTGCATGAGGCGTTGGACACCAGCAACTCTTCGCCGGTCAGGCAATCCTGGTTGACGCCAAAGACGATGGTGGCGTCGACGTCCGCCTCGCTGGCCATCGGCTGAGAAAACAGCACCCTTGGCGCGCCCGCAGCGATGAAACGCTGGCCATCGTCGCGAGTGTTGTAGGCGCCGGAGCATTCAAGCACCAGGTCAACACCCAGGGACGCCCAATCGATGCCTTCGGGGGTGGCACTGCGCAGGACCTTCACGCAATCACCATTGATATGCAGACAGTCGCCCTCGACCCGCACTTCGCCGGGGAACCGGCCATGGGTGGAGTCAAAGCGTGTCAGGTATTCGATGCTGGCCATGTCGGCCAGATCGTTGATGGCCACGATCTCGAACCCAGCCTTCGCCCCTCGCTCGAACAACGCACGCAAGACGCAACGACCAACGCGGCCGTAGCCGTTGAGTGCAACTTTGTAGGGAGGCGGTTGGGGCATGGGGGTTCTCTGATCGGGTGAATCCGTTAAGACCAGCATTGTCTGCACCACCGCTATCGTCGGATCGCCGCCCGGAGCAAGCTCGCTCCCACAGGGTCGGTGGAGATCCTTGTGGGAGCGAGCTTGCTCCGGGCGGCGATCCGACGATGGCAGAACAGACAACTTATGTGGATCAGTCTTCCAGCAGCTCTTCAGCCTGCCCCAGGATATTGTCCAGGGTGAAGCCGAATTCCTCGAACAGCGCCGAGGCAGGCGCCGATTCGCCATAGGTGGTCATGCCGATCACGCGACCTTCCAGGCCCACGTACTTGTACCAGTAATCGGCGTGAGCGGCTTCGATGGCAATCCGCGCGCTGACTTGCAGTGGCAACACCGCTTGCTTGTAGCCGGCGTCCTGGGCATCGAACACGCTGGTGCATGGCATGGAAACCACGCGCACGTTGCGGCCCTGCTCGGTCAGCTTGTCGTAGGCCTGGACGGCCAGGCCAACTTCCGAACCGGTGGCGATCAGGATCAGCTCAGGCTCGCCGATACAGTCCTTGAGCACATAGCCGCCACGGCTGATATCGCCGATCTGGCCGGCATCGCGGACCTGGTGTTGCAGGTTCTGGCGAGAGAAGATCAACGCCGACGGGCCGTCGTTGCGCTCGATGGCGTGTTTCCAGGCCACGGCCGACTCCACGGCGTCGCATGGGCGCCAGGTGTCCAGGTTCGGCGTGCAGCGCAGGCTCGCCAGTTGCTCGATCGGCTGGTGGGTCGGGCCGTCTTCGCCCAGGCCGATGGAGTCGTGGGTGAACACATACAGCACCCGCTTTTTCATCAGTGCCGACATGCGCACGGCGTTGCGAGCGTATTCCATGAACATCAGGAAGGTCGCGCCGTAGGGCACCAGGCCGCCATGCAGGGCAACGCCGTTCATGATCGCGCTCATGCCGAATTCACGAACGCCGTAGTACATGTAGTTGCCGCTGGCGTCTTCAGCCGTCACGCCTTTGCAGCCTTTCCACAGGGTCAGGTTGGAACCAGCCAGGTCGGCCGAACCGCCCAGCAACTCCGGCAACAGCGGGCCGAAGGCATTCAGGGTGTTCTGGCTGGCCTTGCGGCTGGCGACGGTTTCGCCCTTGGCCGCGATTTCGGCGATGTACGCCGAAGCTTTTTCGGCGAAATCGGCCGGCAGCTCGCCGCTGAGGCGACGCACCAGTTCGTTGGCGAGTTCAGGGAATTCGGCGGAATAGGCCGCAAAACGCTGGTCCCACTCGGCTTCGGCCGCGCGGCCTTTTTCCTTGGCGTCCCATTCGGCATAGATGTCGGCCGGGATTTCGAACGGGCCGTGTTCCCACTTCAGCGCGGCACGGGTCAAGGCGATTTCCTCGGCACCCAATGGCGCGCCGTGGCAGTCTTCCTTGCCCTGCTTGTTCGGCGAACCGAAACCGATGGTCGTCTTGCAGCAGATCAGGGTTGGCTGAGCGCTCTTGCGGGCCGTCTCGATGGCGATCTTGATTTCTTCCGGGTCGTGACCGTCGACGTTACGGATCACCAACCAGTTGTAGGCTTCGAAACGCTTGGGCGTGTCATCGGTGAACCAGCCTTCGACTTCGCCGTCGATGGAGATGCCGTTGTCATCGTAGAAAGCGATCAGCTTGTCCAGGCCGAGAGTGCCAGCCAGGGAAGCGACTTCGTGGGAAATGCCTTCCATCATGCAGCCATCACCCAGGAATACGTAGGTGTGATGGTCGACGACGTTGTGGCCGGGACGGTTGAACTGCGCCGCCAGGACTTTTTCCGCCAGGGCGAAGCCCACGGCGTTGGCCAGGCCTTGGCCCAGTGGACCGGTGGTGGTTTCCACGCCTGGCGTGTAGCCGTATTCCGGGTGGCCCGGGGTGCGGCTGTGCAGTTGGCGGAAGTTCTTCAGGTCATCGATCGACAGGTCATAACCGGTCAGGTGCAGCAACGAGTAAATCAACATCGAGCCGTGGCCGTTGGACAGCACGAAGCGGTCACGGTCAGCGAACGATGGGTTGCTCGGGCTGTGCTTGAGGTAATCGCGCCAAAGCACCTCGGCGATATCCGCCATACCCATGGGGGCGCCGGGATGGCCGCTGTTGGCTTTTTGCACGGCATCCATGCTGAGGGCACGAATGGCATTGGCACGCTCACGACGGCTGGGCATCGCTGATCTCCTGGGTTTTGAATAACGAAACTGAAAAAGGCGAGCATTTTCCCTCACCCACCCGCCCCGGGGCAATCAGATACTCGTCCAAAGGCGATATTTGCGGCGGATAAAGTCGCATCGGGCAGGTGAAACCTTTCCGCTGATGGTGGGTAGAGTCAAGCACACGCAAGGAAGTGCCATTTATCGAGCAATATCAAAACTTTTTGATATTGGCCTTGCGATGGACCAGGCCCGTCACTAGACTGCCGCCCATGAACTTACGCGTGCCTTTCATTCGCCATGATGACAGCGATGAGCTGGCGGCCCTTTGCAAGGCCGGCGGCGATCCGTTGCGGCTCAATGTATTGCGCGCCCTGGCGAACGACTCGTTCGGTGTATTGGAGCTGGCGCAGATCTTCGGCATTGGCCAGTCGGGCATGAGCCATCACCTCAAGGTCCTGGCCCAGGCCGACCTGGTGGCGACGCGGCGCGAAGGCAACGCGATCTTCTATCGGCGCGCCCTGCCCCACACCGAGCTTCTGGGTGGCAAGCTGCACGCCGCGCTGCTCGAAGAAGTGGACGAGCTGGACCTGCCGATGGAGGTACAGGACCGCATTGCCCAGGTCCACGGGCAACGCGCCGCCGCCAGCCAGGATTTTTTCGCACGAGTAGCAGAGAAATTTCGCGCCCAGCAGGACCTGATCGCCGGGCTGCCGCAGTACCGTGACAGCGTCGTGGCACTGCTCGACAAGCTGAGCTTCGGCCCCTGTGCCACGGCGATGGAAGTCGGCCCCGGCGACGGCGCTTTCCTGCCGGAACTGGCGCGACGCTTCAGCCAGGTGACAGCGTTGGACAACAGCCCGGCGATGCTCGAACTGGCCCGCCAGGTATGTGAGCGCGAGTCCCTGGCTAATGTCAGCCTGCAATTGGCCGATGCCCTGAACGGCGTGAGCCTGCGGGCCGATTGCGTTGTATTGAACATGGTGCTCCACCACTTTGCCGCACCGGCCGACGCGCTCAAGCACATGGCCAACCTGCTGCAACCGGGCGGTAGCCTGTTGGTGACAGAGTTATGCAGCCACAACCAGAGTTGGGCCAAGGAGGCCTGCGGTGATCTCTGGCTGGGGTTTGAACAGGACGATCTGGCCCGTTGGGCCACCGCTGCGGGCCTCGTGCCCGGGGAAAGCCTCTATGTAGGCTTACGTAATGGTTTCCAGATACAGGTCCGCCATTTTCAGCGGCCGGCTGGCGACACTCACCATCGGTAACTTGTAGGAAAACATCGAGATGAGCGAATACTCCCTTTTCACCTCCGAGTCCGTGTCTGAAGGGCATCCGGACAAAATCGCCGACCAGATTTCTGATGCGGTGCTGGACGCCATCATTGCTGAAGACAAGTTCGCCCGCGTGGCGTGCGAGACTCTGGTGAAAACGGGCGTGGCGATCATCGCCGGCGAAGTCACCACCTCGGCCTGGGTCGACCTGGAACAGATCGTTCGCGACGTGATCCTCGGCATTGGCTACAACAGCTCCGACGTCGGCTTCGACGGCGCGACCTGCGGCGTGATGAACATCATCGGCAAGCAGTCCCCGGACATCAACCAGGGCGTTGACCGCGCCAAGCCAGAAGACCAGGGCGCCGGCGACCAGGGCCTGATGTTCGGCTACGCCAGCAACGAAACCGACGTGTTGATGCCGGCTCCGATCACCTTCTCGCACCAGTTGGTCCAGCGTCAGGCCGAAGCCCGCAAATCCGGCCTGCTGCCTTGGCTGCGCCCGGATGCCAAGTCGCAAGTTACCTGCCGCTACGAAGGCGGCAAGGTCGTCGGCATCGATGCCGTCGTGCTGTCGACCCAGCACAACCCGGAAGTGTCCTACAAGGACCTGCGCGAAGGCGTGATGGAACTGATCGTCAAGCACGTGCTGCCTGCCGAACTGCTGTCCAAGGACACCCAGTTCCACATCAACCCGACCGGCCAGTTCATCATTGGCGGCCCGGTGGGCGACTGCGGCCTGACCGGTCGCAAGATCATCGTCGACAGCTACGGCGGCATGGCGCGTCACGGCGGCGGCGCGTTCTCCGGCAAGGACCCATCCAAGGTTGACCGTTCGGCGGCGTACGCCGGTCGTTATGTCGCCAAGAACATCGTCGCCGCCGGCCTGGCCGAGCGTTGCGAGATTCAGGTTTCCTACGCCATCGGCGTAGCCCAACCTACGTCCATCTCGCTGAATACCTTCGGCACCGGCAAGATCGGCGACGACAAGATCATCCAGCTGGTGCGTGAAGTGTTCGACCTGCGTCCATACGCGATCACCACTATGCTCGACCTGCTGCACCCGATGTACCAGGACACCGCAGCCTACGGCCACTTCGGTCGCACGCCGCAGACCAAGACCGTGGGCGACGACACCTTCACCACGTTCACCTGGGAAAAAACCGACCGCGCCGACGCCCTGCGCGCCGCTGCCGGCCTGTAATACGCGCTGCAATGAAAAAGCCCCTGGCGACTCGGTCGCCAGGGGCTTTTTTTGCGTTTTGACAAAGGGGTATTGCTACGTCCGCCGCGCCACCAGCAAGAACGAAGCAGCACTCGCCAGCAACGCCGCACACATCCGGTTGAACAAGCGCTTGCCGCTAGGCCGGGCAAACAATCGCCGCGCATAAATGCCCATGTAGCAATACAAGCCGATCGCCACGCATTCCAGGGCGAGGAACAGCCCGCCCAATACGGCGAACTGCTGAGTGACAGTGCCAGCACGATCAACGAACTGCGGCAGGAAAGCGGTAAATAAAAGAATCGCCTTGGGATTGCCGATTGCCACCAGAAATTCCTGGCGCGCCAGGCTGGCCATGCTCATCGAGTTGGTCGCCGCCTCGCTGCCGGCGTCAGGCTGCGCGCGCCATAACTGCACGGCGAGGTAAAAAAGATAGCCGGCGCCGACAAGCTTGATGCCCAGGAACAACAATTCCGAGGTGTGCAACACAGCCGTCAGCCCCACCGCCGCCAGGGCAATCATGATGGCAAAGGCCACCAATCGACCCACTCCGCCGCTGCACGCTCGGACGAACCCATAACGCGAGGCGTTACTGATCGATAGCAGGTTGTTCGGGCCCGGCGCCATGTTCAGCGCGAAGCAGGCAGGGATGAAGACAGCGAGCGTCGTCAGGTCCATCGTTTGCACTCCTGGCAGATCGGATCGAGCGCCCATTCTGCACCGGCCACCGACGGGTTCAAGGGACAGTTGCGCAGCCAGATCGACCCGGACTGTACCGTCGGCGATTCGCCTTCATTTCTTCGTAAAACCCCGTAACGCTCCAGGCCTCGCGCCTTTCACGGCAGCGGCTAGCCTTCGAGTACCTCATTTAGCAAGGATGCTTCGATGCTGCCGTTATTGCGCGTCTTCGCCTGTTATCTATCATTCGTGGCCTTGGCCATTGCTGCGCCGTGCCCCGATTGGCCCAAGGAGCGCGCCCAGGCGCAGGTCGACATCCTCCAGCGACAAGTCGACGCCTGGGACGATGCCTATCATCGCCTCGGCCGCGCCCTGGTGGCCGACGAGCTGTACGACCAGTCCCGCATGCAGCTGGAGCAATGGCGCCGTTGCCAGGGCCTAGCCCCCCTAGCCTCGTCCTTGCGAACGGCGGGCGGAAAAGTACCGCACCCTGTCGCTCATACGGGCCTGGATAAACTCCAGGATGCCAAAGCCGTGGGGAACTGGCTTGAAGGGCGATCGGACGTCTGGGTCCAGCCAAAGGTCGATGGTGTCGCGGTGACCCTTATCTATCACGGTGGGCGCCTGCAACAGGCAATCAGCCGCGGCGATGGCAACCACGGGCACGACTGGACTTCGAACGCCCACAAGATCGAGGCCATTCCCCGCCAGTTGCGTCAACCCACGGACCTGCTCGTTCAGGGCGAGTTGTATTGGCGGCTCGACGATCATGTACAAGCCACTCGCGGCGGACTCAATGCCCGATCGGCGGTGGCCGGGTTGATGGCCCGCAAAGACCTGCCCCCCGGCCAGGCATCAGGAATCGGCCTGTTTGTTTGGGACTGGCCCGAGGGCCCGGCGACCCTGCCCGAACGGATCGCCGCGCTGAACGAGCTGGGCTTTGCCGATACGACCGGCTACAGCCAGCCTGTCGAGGCATTGGCCGATGCCGAACACTGGCGCAACCACTGGTATCGCACGCCCCTGCCATTTGCCAGCGATGGAATCGTGCTGCGCCAGAGCCACCGTCCACCGGCCGACCGTTGGCAGGCCCGGGCGCCGTTCTGGAGCGTGGCCTGGAAGTACCCGTACGCCCAGGCCCTGGCGCAGGTACGCAAGGTGCGTTTCAAGATCGGCCGTACCGGGCGCATCACACCCGTGCTGGAGCTTGAGCCCGTGACGCTCGATGATCGCCAGATCCAGCGGGTAAGCGTCAGCTCGCTCAAGCGTTGGGAGCAGATGGACATCCGCCCCGGCGACCATGTGGCCATCAGCCTGGCCGGGTTGACCATTCCACGGCTCGACAGCGTTGTACTGCGCAGCGTCGAGCGCCCGGACCTCGAGGTACCGATCGCCGCCAACTACCATTTCCTGAGTTGCTGGCAGCCGACGCCCGGTTGCGAAAGCCAGTTCCTTGCGCGCTTGAACTGGCTCAGTGGCAAACATGGGCTCGGCCTGCCCCATGTCGGCCCCGGCACCTGGGAAAAGCTGCTGGCCGCGGGTCGACTCGACGGATTACTGGATTGGTTGACCCTCGATGCCACGGAGCTTGCTAACATTGCCGGTTTCGGCGAGCGCAGCAGCGCCCGCCTGCTGGCCAGCCTGCACAGCGCACGGCAGCAGCCTTTTCGGCAATGGCTCAAGGCCCTTGGCCTGCCGCCCACTGCTGAGGCCAAGCTGGACGGATCGTGGCAGGCGCTGGCTGGGCGCAGCATTGAACAATGGCAAGCCGAAGCCGGTATCGGGCCGGGACGCGCCGCGCAACTGAGCGCTTTTTTTCGCGACCCGCAGGTGCTGGCCTTGAGAGAAACACTACACACCGCTGGCGTCGACGGTTTCTGATTCGACCCGGCGCGGTTGAACCCAAGGGGCGGACATGCGTTCCAACAGCGCATCTACACCGACCGCCCGAGAGTCTTTATACGGAGTTGCTATGAATTTCCTGTCCCCCGTTGCCCTGCTCGCCCTGTGCGGTGCCATGGCTTCGCCTTTGATGGCAACTGAGCAACCCCCGGAGCTGACCGGGTGCGCGGCAAAGCGCCAGGGCATCATCAACCAGATCGAACTGGCCAAGTCCCGAGGCAATTCGGCCCAGCAAGCCGGGCTCGAAACAGCGCTGAACGAAGTGACCACTCATTGCACGGACGCATCCTTGCGCAAGGAGCGGGAAAACAAGGTCCTCGAGGCCAAGCACGAGGTGAGTCGTCGCCAGGCCGACCTGGAAAAAGCCATGAAGAAAGGCGACGCGGAGCGAATCAACAAGCGTAAAGACAAACTGGCGGCTTCCCGCAAGGAATTGCAGGAAGCGGTGGATGAGTTGGATAAATAAGCGGCAAGCTGCAAGTTTCAAGCGGCAAGCTCAAAGCTCCATGCTTTGAAACCGCCCACTGCTTCACGATCAGTGATTGCGAAACTCTTTATGGCAGGCACTGCACGCATCTTCGACTTTCTGCACCGCCGGCCCCAGGTTGCTGGCCCTGTAAGGCTGGACCTTGCTGGCCGTCACCAATTCACCGGTGGCCGCCTCAAGATTGCGGGCCAGTTCCTGAAAGCGCGCCTGCTTTTGCCAAACCTCATCCGTGGCGCTGGTGTGGTCTTCTTCACGAACCGGCGGGAAGTGCTTCCAAGGTTCGTGAGACAGTTGGTCCAGCTTTACCGCGCCGTCGGCAAAACGCACGCCGTCGAACGGAACACGGCCGCGCAGCATGCCGCCCAGTTCTTCACTGGTCTTGAGCATCTGTTTGAAAATCGCCTTGCGCTGGCCCAGGGGAGAGTTGGGATCGACGCCACCGCAGCCGGATAACATCAGGCAGGCCAGCACAGCCATGGAAAATCGTCTTACAAACATCTTTGCCTCGGGACAGGAAACGGCCGTTAGTATCCCCGGGTCGCCAGAAAAGACCAATGGCCCTATCAACAATACGGGTTGTCGAGTGCGCGAAGGCACCCGACGATTGCAAAGGAAACCTTCATGAATAGCCGCTTCAAGTCATGGCACAAAAACCTGGCGCTGACACTGCCGTTGATCGTGCTGCTGGCCGGCTGCAATCGCGGCGAAAAGGTCGAAGAACCCAAGACCCACGCCCTTGCCACTTACGTCAACGCACCTTGGGAAGCGTTGCCGCCGGTGTCCGATGAGGACCTGCTGGCCGGCTTCGGCTCCTGGCGCAGCGCGTGCGTCCGGCTCAAGGCGGACGCGAGCTGGGGCCCAACCTGCGCGGCAGCGGTGAATGTGCCGCAGACCCCACAGGATGTTCGCAACTTCCTCAAGCAGACCCTGGATGTCTATGGTCTGCGTTCGGGGGACAACAGCCCCAACGGCCTGATTACCGGCTACTACGAACCGGTCTATCCCGGCAGCCTCACCCAGACTGCCACCGCCAACGTGCCGGTCTACGGTGTACCGGAGGACATGATCATTGTGTCGCTGGACAGCATTTATCCCGAGCTCAAGGGCAAACGCCTGCGCGGCCGTCTCGAAGGCCGGGTGCTCAAGCCGTATGACGACGCCGCTACCATCGAGAACAACGGGGTGAAGGCGCCTGTCATCGCCTGGCTGACAGACCCGATGAACCTGCAATTCCTGCAAATCCAGGGGTCGGGGCGCATCCGTCTCGATGATGGCCGCCAACTGCGCATCGGTTATGCCGACCAGAACGGCCACCCGTATCGCCCCATTGGCCGCTGGCTGGTTGAGCAGGGCGAGCTGAAAAAAGAAGACGTGACCATGGGCACCATCAGTGCCTGGGCCAAGGCCCACCCGAACCGTATTCCCGAATTGCTGGCCAGCAATCCGAGCTACGTATTCTTCAACCGCAACCCCGACAGCAATGAAGGCCCGCGAGGCTCGCTGAACGTCCCTTTGACCGCGGGCTACAGCGTGGCCGTGGACCGCAAGGTAATTCCCTTGGGCAGTCTGTTGTGGCTGTCCACGACTCGACCCGACGGCAGCGCTTTGAACCGCCCCGTTGCGGCACAGGACACGGGAGGTGCGATTACCGGCGAAGTGCGTGCGGACCTGTTCTGGGGTACGGGCGACGCCGCCGGGCAGTTGGCGGGGGATATGAAGCAACAAGGCCAGATCTGGATGCTGTGGCCCAAGGGGATGGCGTTGCCTCAGGTGCCGCAGGTGGCGAATGCGGTCAGCGCCAATCCTTGAAGGACGTGTTTATTGTCCCGGCCCCATCGCGAGCTTGCTCGCGAGAGGCCGGCAAAAACACCGAAACGCCAAAGCCGGGTTCAAACCGAAACGAAGAAGAAACTCGCCACCAACCCTACCCCCACGAACCATACCAGCGAACGCAAGACTGCCCAGTCGGCCAAATAGCAAATGATGTAGAGCAGGCGGCTGGTGATGAACAACACAGCCAGGACGTTGATGGTCACCAGTTCGGCATTGCCGGCCAGGTGCGCAACGATCACGGCGGCGGCAAAGAACGGAGCGATTTCGAAACTGTTCAGTTGCGCGGCGTAGGCGCGCCGGGGAGCACCTTCGAGTGAGTCGAGAAAGTCCCGGGGATCGTGGTTATCTTGCAGCCTATATTTCCCGCCTGCCTTGGCGATGCCGATACACAGGTAAGGCAGGAGAAAAGCGATCAAAACACACCACAGGGCAACCGTCATACCGCATTTTCCTTTTTTAGTTTTAGAGATTCGAACGCAAGCATCTCAGGATTTCATCACCAGCATGCCAACCTGCACCAGCCCGCAGGCTAAGAGTCGCTGCCAGCCGAAAGGTTCTTTCAGGCAGTGCATGCCTAAGAACACGCGCTCCATTACGCCTGCAGAATAGACTCGCGATCCGTTAGCAGCCGTTTATACTGCACTCGACCACGCCGCACTCAGTTGCGCATAGACCAATTCCAATAATTCTGCCGCCGCCTCGTTCGTCCGAACCAAGGCGTCGGCATGCGTATGCCTGATCCGAGCGTCAAGACTACAGACAGAGACCTTGCGCATGCCACTCGCCTTGCTTGCTTTGGCCGTTGCCGCTTTTGGCATCGGCACGACCGAATTCGTCATCATGGGCTTGCTGCCCGACGTCGCCCGAGACCTGGCCGTGAGTATTCCTCACGCCGGGTTGCTGATTACCGGTTATGCCCTGGGGGTTGTGTTCGGCGCGCCGATCCTGGCCATCGGCACCGCGAACATGCCGCGCAAGGCCACGCTGCTGGGAATGACCCTGATGTTCATTCTGGGCAACGTGCTCTGCGCCCTGGCGCCGAACTACACCACCCTCATGGCCGCCCGGGTCATCACCGCGTTATGCCACGGGGCGTTTTTTGGTATCGGCTCGGTGGTGGCGGCCGGGTTGGTGGCGCCGAACAAACGAGCCCAGGCGATCGCGATGATGTTCACCGGCCTGACCTTGGCGAATGTCCTGGGCGTGCCGCTGGGTACGGCCTTGGGCCAATATGCCGGCTGGCGGTCGACGTTCTGGGCTGTGTCGGTGATCGGTGTGATCGCGGCCATCGCCCAGTGGGTCTGGCTGCCCAAGGAAATCCCGATGGACAAGGCCAACCTCGCCAGCGAGTTCAAGGTATTGGGCAAGGCCAACGTGTTGTTGGCCCTGGGCATGAGCGTGCTGGCCTCCACCAGCCTGTTCAGCGTATTCACCTACATCGCGCCGATCCTGCAGGACATCACCGGCGTCAGCCCTCACGGCGTCACCGTCATGCTGTTGCTATTCGGGGTCGGCCTGACGGCGGGCAGTCTCCTCGGTGGACGCCTGGCCGACCGGCGCTTGCTGCCATCCCTGGTGGGCATGGCGCTGGCCGTGGTGCTGGTGCTCGCCGCCTTCAGCCAGACCAGCCGATCGGTGATCCCGGCGGCGATTACCTTGGTGCTGTGGGGCGTCTTTGCCTTCGCCCTTTGTCCGATCCTGCAACTGCTGATCATTGACCAGGCCCATGAGGCCCCGAACCTCGGCTCGACCCTGAACCAGAGCGCGTTCAACCTTGGCAATGCCGCCGGCGCGTGGATCGGCGGCCTGGTCGTCGCCAGCGGGGCCGACCTTGCGGATCTGCCGTGGACCGGCGCCCTGGTTGGCGGGCTGACCGTACTGGCCGCGCTTTATTTTATTTTTCGGCAGCGTCGCTTGGGCGCCGTGGCACGCCTTGCCGACTGAGGGGCGTATTGGTCTCGCTGCGCACTTGGGCGTGGCTGATCAGCGCGAAGATGAAACTGCCGCCAATAATGTTCCCCGCCAACGTCGGTGCGGCGAACACCATCCAGAAGTCCTCCCACGACAGCTGGCCGGCAAACACCAGGTAAGACACCTCGGCCGAGCCGACGACGATGTGGGTGAAATCCCCAAGCGCCATGAGGTAAGTGATCAGCACGATGATCCACATCTTGGCGCTTTCCATGGACGGGATCATCCAGACCATGGTGGCGATCATCCAGCCGGAGATGATGCCCTTGGCGAACATCTGGCCCGTGTCGTTCTCCATGACCTTGCGACCGATATCGAGAAAGGCCAGGTCGGTGCGCTGGTCAAAAATCGGTAGATGCAGCATCACGTAGGCCACCAGCAGCGTGCCGCAGAGGTTACCCACCAGCACCACGCTCCATAGCCGGAACAACCGGCCGAAGTTGCCCAGTGTCGGCTTGCTCATGATCGGCAGCACAGCGGTCAGGGTATTTTCGGTAAACAATTGCTGGCGCGCGAGTATCACCGCCAGAAAGCCCGCGCAATAGCCGAGGCTGGCGATCACCTTGAAACCTTCATGATCCGGCAACCGCGAGTTGAGCAGCCCCATCGCCATCAGCGACAGCCCCATGGTCAACCCGGCCGCAAGGGCCGACCACCACAGCGCCGCCACGCTGCGCTCCAATTCCTGGTCACCCTGGGTGCGGATGATTTCATGCAACACCGCGGCGCGAGGCGGCTGGTTGCGGTCGACTTCGTGCTGCTCCTCTGCCGAGAGATCAGGGGTCTTGCCGTCTTTATGAGTGTCCATACAGCTCCTGAACCGGTGGCGTGATGTAGCTACGACACGCGGCGTACGGAGCTGTTCAGTGGTGCCCGCAAATGAGAGGCATATCGCCATCCTATTCGATGGCATCGTCCTGGAATTGATCCTTGACGTACTTGATCTCGGTCCGGCCATGGGGGGCGGGCAAGCCGTCTTCGCCAAGATTGACGAAGACCATTTTTTCCACCGTCAGGATGCTTTTGCGGGTGATCTTGTTGCGCACTTCGCAGGTGAGGGTGATAGAGGTACGACCAAACTCCGTGGCGGTGATACCCAGTTCGATGATGTCGCCCTGGCGCGAAGCGCTGACAAAATTGATCTCGGAGATGTACTTGGTGACCACGCGCTGGTTACCCAACTGAACAATGGCATAGATGGCCGCTTCTTCGTCGATCCAGCGCAACAGGCTGCCACCGAACAGCGTGCCATTGGGATTGAGGTCTTCGGGCTTGACCCATTTGCGGGTGTGGAAATTCATGATCACTCCTGGACGTCTGGCCGATGAATGCCCGCATCATGGCAGACCGTGCAGATCCGCTCTACGCCGCGGCGCCTATAACGATCATCGGCAATTTTGATTTGCCGACAGAAACCCTTTGGAAGATCCGCTTAGCCCGTTATAATCGCCCCGCTTTACCCGGCCCACCCTTTGGTCCGGTCCCGCCACCTGTCCGAGGGGCGCTGCAGCAGGCTCGACCTGTCAGGCTCGGATGGGGCGTTGCTTGTACGGGGCTCCCCGCACAGGCACTAAACGCACAACGGCGCCCATTCGCATACATTACGAATGGAGGCTCTTGATGAGCGCTGTTATCACGCCTGCTGCTTTTACCGACTACAAAGTCGCCGACATGTCCCTGGCTGACTGGGGCCGTCGCGAAATCATCATCGCTGAATCCGAAATGCCAGCCCTGATGGGCCTGCGTCGCAAATACTCTGGCGAACAGCCATTGAAGGGCGCGAAGATCCTCGGCTGCATCCATATGACCATCCAGACCGCCGTGCTGATCGAGACCCTGGTTGCACTGGGTGCCGAAGTGCGCTGGTCCTCCTGCAACATCTTCTCGACCCAGGACCAGGCTGCCGCCGCCATTGCCGCTGCCGGCATCCCGGTCTTCGCCTGGAAAGGCGAGACCGAGCAAGAGTACGAGTGGTGCCTGGAGCAGACCATCCTCAAGGATGGCCAGCCGTGGGACACCAACATGATTCTTGACGACGGTGGCGACCTGACCGAGCTGCTGCACAAGAAGTACCCGGCCGTGCTGGACAAGGTCCATGGCGTGACCGAAGAAACCACCACTGGCGTACACCGCCTGCTGGACATGCTGGCCAAGGGCGAGCTGAAAATCCCGGCCATCAACGTCAACGACTCGGTGACCAAGAGCAAGAACGACAACAAGTACGGCTGCCGCCACAGCCTCAACGACGCCATCAAGCGCGGCACCGACCACTTGCTGTCCGGCAAGCAGGCCCTGGTGATCGGCTACGGTGACGTGGGCAAGGGCTCGGCCCAGTCCCTGCGTCAGGAAGGCATGATCGTCAAGGTATCCGAAGTCGACCCAATCTGCGCCATGCAAGCCTGCATGGACGGCTTCGAACTGGTTTCGCCGTTCATCGACGGGATCAACGACGGCACCGAAGCCAGCATCGACAAGGCCCTGCTGGGCAAGATCGACCTGATCGTGACCACCACCGGCAACGTCAATGTCTGCGACGCCAATATGCTCAAGGCTTTGAAGAAGCGTGCCGTGGTCTGCAACATCGGCCACTTCGACAATGAGATCGACACCGCTTTCATGCGCAAGAACTGGGCATGGGAAGAAGTGAAGCCACAAGTCCACAAGGTTCACCGCACCGGCACTGGCAGCTTCGATCCGCAAAACGATGACTACCTGATCCTGCTGGCCGAAGGCCGCCTGGTCAACCTGGGCAACGCCACCGGCCACCCAAGCCGCATCATGGATGGCTCGTTCGCCAACCAGGTCCTGGCCCAGATCTTCCTGTTCGGCCAGAAATACGCCGACCTGCCACCGGCCCAGAAAGCCGAGCGCCTGACCGTGGAAGTACTGCCGAAAAAACTCGACGAAGAAGTGGCCCTGGAAATGGTCCGCGGTTTCGGCGGCGTGGTCACCAAGCTGACCAAGCAACAGGCTGACTACATCGGCGTTACCGTCGAAGGCCCGTTCAAGCCGCACGCTTACCGTTACTGATCGGCGCCCCCCTTCCGGGGGGATGCACTTTTGTAGGAGCGAGCCAGCTCGCGATCGACGTCGCCTCGGTCTGACAGTCCGATCGAGGTGCCTGCATCGCGAGCAGGCTCGCTCCCACACTGGCCCGCCTCCACAGGGCTCTGCAAGCCTCACGGCCTACGAGTTTCCAAGGATATGACCATGTCCCAAGACCGTCGCTACAGCTTCGAATTCTTCCCGACGAAGACCGATGCTGGGCATGAAAAGCTGATCGCCACTGCCCGCCAGCTGGCAAGCTACAACCCTGATTTTTTCTCCTGCACCTACGGCGCTGGCGGTTCGACCCGCGACCGCACGATGAACACCGTGTTGCAGCTCGAAAGCGAAGTCAAAGTCCCTGCCGCCCCACACCTCTCTTGCGTGGGCGACAGCAAGGACGACCTGCGCAGCCTGCTGACCCAATACAAGGCAGCCGGCATCAAGCGCATCGTTGCCCTGCGCGGCGACCTTCCGTCGGGCATGGGCATGGCCAGCGGAGAGCTGCGCCACGCCAATGAACTGGTTGAATTCATTCGCGAGGAAACCGGCGAGCACTTCCACATCGAAATCGCCGCTTATCCGGAGATGCACCCGCAAGCGCGCAATTTTGAGGATGACCTGCACAACTTCGTGCGCAAGGCCAACGCCGGCGCCAACAGCGCGATCACCCAGTATTTCTTCAATGCCGACAGCTATTTCTACTTTGTCGAACGTGTTCGCCAGATGGGTGTGGACATTCCTGTGGTTCCGGGAATCATGCCAATCACCAACTACAGCAAGCTGGCGCGTTTCTCGGACGCCTGCGGCGCGGAAATCCCGCGCTGGATCCGCAAGCAGCTGGAAGCCTATGGTGACGACACCGCCAGCATCCAGCGCTTCGGCGAAGAGGTCATCACGCAAATGTGTGAGCGTTTGTTACAAGGCGGCGCACCGGGGCTGCATTTCTATACCCTGAACCAGGCCGAGCCTAGCCTCGCGGTATGGAACAATCTCAAACTGCCGCGTTAATGACTTAATGCAGTGGTACAAAAGGGCCCTGGCAAAAACCAGGGCCTTTTTCTTTAAAAAAAGGACATCAGGAGCAACTCGATGCCGAATGGTCAAAGGTCGACGACCCCACAACTTATCTATCTGGTCTATGGGGCCGAGACCTATCACCAGGAAGCGGTGTTCAGTATCGCCAGCGCCTTGGCGGGCCTGCGGGAGACCCCCGATGAGGCATTGGACATCCAAGTGTTCACCGACAATGCCGCGCCGTACGTGGATTTGCCCGTTCGAGTGCGCCACCTGGACAACGAAACGCGCCAAGGGTGGATCGCTCCCCACGGCTATCATTTCCGCGCCAAGCACGTGGTCATGCGGAAGGTGCTCGAGGAAAGCGAACTGGCATTGCTGATCGACACGGACACCTTCTTCCATTGCTCGCCGATCGAGCTGTTCAAGCGGATCGAGCCGGGCACACTGTTGTGCAATGCCGTCGGCATGAACTATGGCGCCAACAAGGATGCCGGGCTTTACCTGACCCTCGCCAAGCCCTTGGCTCAACGAGAACTGGCCGACGACAACATGCCGCTACTCAATTC
The DNA here is from genome assembly GCF_054130985.1 of Pseudomonas sp. R4-84. Lineage (NCBI taxonomy): Bacteria > Pseudomonadati > Pseudomonadota > Gammaproteobacteria > Pseudomonadales > Pseudomonadaceae > Pseudomonas > Pseudomonas sp. R4-84. The sequence goes on along the minus strand of NZ_CP096390.1, from coordinate 388,914 downwards.
CGGCGTGATTGGCCTGTACGCAGTCGATGCGGCAATCCTCGAACACTCCATTGCGCTGATGGACGAATTTTATCCGTTGGCCCAAGGAGCCTATACCCTGGAAGAGTTCTGCCTCTCGGTGGCGGCCTATCGCAAGGTCAAGGTGCGTGAATGTCCAGACCTGATCCACCACTACTGGAGCCGCAAGCAGCTGTTTCGGGCCAAGACCAAGGCCTGGTATGACAAACACCGCGCAGCCCCCGTGGGCCAACATGCCCTGGATGAAACGCGGCAAGTCACTGCCATACTACCGCGCCCACCTACCTTCCAGCGCCTGGCCTACAAATTCATTACCGTGGCGTTGCCCGGTCACAAACGTCAGTTCATGCGCGAGATCCTGTACGGCTGCTATCGCCATACCAATCCATTCGACCAGGCGTGCGGCCCGGTCTGGTGGGAAAAGGCCCTGGAGAACGTCGAGCACCGGTTGAAGAAGCCTTTGGAAGACCATGAGCTCAAACATTGGCTCAGCCATCCCGTGATTCGCCTGGTGCTGGGTAAACGCCGAGAAGCCATCTATCGACACCTGATGCAGACAAAGAGCAACTGAGCCACGTGCTAGAGCGCTCTAGCTATTTGATGAGTTCTCGTCGTAACCTCCGGTCATGCCCGTAATCCTCCCGTTGCTGACAGCCCTCCTTCTCTCGTGCCTGAGCGTTGCCGCCCAGGCCGAGAAGTTGCGCATTGTCACCGAACCCTGGGCACCTTATGTCTACGAGGAAAACGGCAAGACCCTTGGCCTGGACTATGAAACCACGGCCATTGTGTTCAAACGCCTGGGCATCGATGTGGAATGGCAACTGCTGCCGTGGAAGCGCTGCCTGGCCATGCTGGAGCAAGGTTTGGCGGACGGCGCGCTCGACATATTTCACAGCGACGAGCGCGATGCCCTTCTGCTATACCCCAGCGAACCGCTGTCGGAGGTGGAATTCGTCATGTTCTATGCCAACGCCCGCCCCCACCCTTTTCGCACGCTCGACGACCTGGACGGGCTGACCGTCGGCACGTCGCCCGGTTATCTGTATAGCCAGGCGTTCAGGGAATCGAGCCGATTCAAACGGGAAGCGGCTCCGACCCACGAAGCCAACTTCGGCAAGTTACAGCTGGGCCGCATCGACCTGCTCATCACCGACCGTCGTGTAGGCCGACACGCAGTCAAGGCGCTTCAATTGGACAACCAGATCACCGAGAATCCCACCGTGGTGAGCCGCCAGAGCCAATACCTGGCGGTACGACGCAAGGCGGGCATGGACTTGCTCGTGCAACGCTTCGGCGCCGAGCTCAAGCGCTTCAAGCACGAACCGGCCTATGCCGAGCTGAGTGCTCGTTATGGCGCTGCTCCGGCGGCCAAGGCGGCTGGGCACAACGCGGTGTCACGCTGAAATGCACCGTTGAGCAGCAGGAAAGCAGCGCAGGGCGATTGCTCTGTTATACTCCGGCCTTCCCGCCAGGCTCACGCCCGGACGCCCGGTCTTGCAAAAGGCATCCCGACACCGCTACAGCGCAGCTTCCAGCCCGCGCGAGCCCTGTCCGGACGTGTCTTCCAGACCCGGCGGGACCGGACGGGATGAGGTCTCCAATCGACCGCATTCGCGCCAGGCAAGACTATCCCATTGGGCCAGGCCCTCACTAAAAACAGGATTACTCATGTCCTTTGCTTCCCTCGGTCTCTCCGAGGCTTTAGTCGGCGCCATCGAAGCCGCCGGCTACACCCAGCCTACCCCGGTGCAACAGCGGGCCATCCCCGCCGTGTTGCAAGGTCGCGACCTGATGGTCGCCGCACAGACAGGTACTGGCAAGACCGGCGGTTTCGCCCTTCCGATCCTGGAGCGGCTGTTCCCTAACGGTCACCCAGACAAATCCCAGCGCCACGGCCCGCGCCAACCGCGCGTCCTGGTCTTGACCCCGACCCGCGAACTGGCCGCCCAGGTGCACGAGAGCTTCAAGGTCTATGCGCGCGACCTGAAATTTGTCAGTGCCTGCATCTTTGGCGGTGTCGGCATGAACCCGCAGGTCCAGGCCATGGCGCGCGGCGTCGACGTGCTGGTGGCCTGCCCCGGTCGCCTGCTGGACCTCGCCGGCCAGGGCAGCGTCGATCTGTCCCACGTGGAAATCCTCGTGCTGGACGAAGCCGACCGCATGCTCGACATGGGTTTTGTCCATGACGTGAAGAAAGTGCTGGCACGCCTGCCGGCCAAGCGCCAGAACCTGTTGTTCTCGGCGACCTTCTCCAAGGACATCACCGACCTGGCTGGCAAGCTGTTGCACAACCCGGAACGCATCGAAGTCACGCCGCCGAACACCACGGTCGAGCGCATCGAACAGCGCGTATTCCGCCTGCCGGCCAGCCACAAGCGTGCCCTGCTGGCGCATTTGATCACCACAGGCGCCTGGGAACAGGTCCTGGTGTTCACCCGCACCAAGCACGGCGCCAACCGCCTGGCTGAATACCTCGACAAACATGGCCTGCCGGCCGTGGCGATCCATGGCAACAAGAGCCAGAACGCTCGCACCAAGGCCCTGGCTGACTTCAAGGCCGGCGAAGTGCGCATCCTGGTCGCCACCGACATCGCCGCCCGTGGCCTGGATATCGACCAGTTGCCCCATGTGGTCAACTTCGAACTGCCGAACGTCGATGAAGACTACGTGCACCGTATCGGCCGTACCGGCCGGGCCGGTCGTTCGGGCGAAGCGATTTCCCTGGTCGCGCCGGACGAAGAAAAACTGCTCAAGAGCATTGAGCGCATGACCAAGCAAAAAATCCCCGACGGCGACCTGATGGGCTTCGATGCCAGCACGATCGAGGCCGAAAAGCCTGAAGTGCGCGAGCGTCCGGATGTGCGCAACCCGCGCAACCCACGTGGCCCGCGGGGCGACGGCCCGAATGGCAGTGGCGGCGGTCGCAAGGACAAAGGCAAGGACAAGGGCAAGGACAAATCGGCCAGCAACGGGCGCGGCGAGCGCCCGGCCCGCGAGCAGAAACCACGCGAAGGTACGCCGGCCCGCGAACAGCAGCGCCCTGCCCCTCGCGCCGCAGCTGATCGCGGCCCGACCGATCGCGCCCCGGACGAGTTCCTCGACGACGATATCGATAACTTCGGTAACCGTGTCGACTACGTGCCACAGCAGAAACCGGCCCAGGGTCGCGGTCGCCGTCCTGGCGCCCCGGCACAAGGCGCAGGTTCGGGCGCACCGCGCGGTGGCCAGTCACAAGGTCGCCAGAACGGCCCGCGCAACAGCAACGGTTCTTCCACCGGCACCCCGCCGGCCAAGCGCAACGGCCCGCGCAGCGGCGCCCCACGTGACGGCCAGGCCCGGCGCGAAGACTCCCGACCTCGCCGCCAGGCCCGTGGTGACGACCAGCCTCGCCAGGAACCCGCCGTGCAGAACCCGCGAGGCAACCAGCCGAAAATCATCCACAAGGAATCGAAAACCGATCGTTTCCCGACGCCTGAGCAGCTGGACCAATTGCCAAGCCGTCCGCGTGGCGAAAAACCGGCCTTGCTGACACGCAATCGCTGAGTTTCTCCAAGCCATGAAAAATGCCCCGGGTCTCACGACACGGGGCATTTTTTTGTGAACTCTTCCAGCTGTGGGAGCGAGCTTGCTTGCGATGGCGGCAGGCCTGCCACATTGATGTTGGCTGAAGCACCGCTATCGCGAGCAAGCTCGCTCCCCCCAGCATCCTTTGTATCGCCGAAATCCAGAGCAATAAAAAACGCCCCTGGCCGCAAGACCAGGGGCGTTTTTCGTCAGGGGCGAACGTTACTTCGCCTTGACGCCTTCAAACGAGACATACAACTCGACCGCGTCGGATTTCGGACCCAGGTCTTTCTGCTTGCCGAAGTCGGAACGCTTGATGGTGGTAGTGCCTTCGAAGCCGGCACGGTAGCCACCCCACGGGTCCTTGCCTTCGCCCAGGAAGGTCGCCTTGACCACGACCGGTTTGGTCACGCCCATCAGCGTCAGGTCACCGGTCACGTCGGCGGTGTTTTCGCCGGTTGACTTGACGCTGGTGGACACGAACGTGGCCTTGCCGAATTTGCTGGCGTTCAGGAAGTCAGCGCTGGCGATGTGTTTGTCGCGCTCGGCGTGGTTGGTGAACACGCTGGCGGTGTTGACGTTGAACTCGATCTTGCTGTCTTCAGGCTTGGCGGCGTCGAAGCTGAACTTGCCGTCAATATCCTTGAAGGTACCGGTGATGAAGCTATAGCCCAGGTGGCTGATCTTGAAATCAACGAAGGCATGCTGGCCTTCCTTGTCGACCACGTAGTCTGCGGCCATGGCCTGGCCGGCGGACAGCAGGGCAGAACCGATTGCCAGGGCGGCGAGCGTCTTTTTCAACATGCTTTCTATTCCTTTGGAGTCGAGGTTGAACATCAGGCTTGGCGCCCCAGCATGCGCTTGAGGGTCGCGTCACGGTCGATAAAGTGGTGTTTCAATGCTGCCAACGCATGAAGGCCGGAAAAAATTACCAACGCCCATGCCAGGTAAAAGTGGATCTGGCCGGCGACGTCTGCCTGATCGGGCAGTCCGGACACCAGCGCGGGTACTTCAAACAGACCAAACACCGAGATCCCGACACCGTCTGCGGTGGAAATCAGGTAACCGGCAATCATCACGGCGAACAGCCCGAGATACAGCGCGCTGTGGCCAAGCTTGGCGCCTACGCGGGTCAGTCGCCCGTAGGTTTCCAGGGTCGGTGGCGGCGGGCTGACAAAACGCCAGAGCACCCGCAACACCATCACCGCCAACAGCACCAGGCCGATACTCTTGTGCAGCTCCGGCGCGTCTTTGCGCCAGGTGCTGTAGTAGTCCAAACCGACCATCCACAAGCCCAGCGCAAACAGCCCATACACCGCCAAGGCAACGGCCCAATGGGAAACGATGCTGACCCAGCCATAACGAGAAGAGGAGTTGCGAAGCTGCATTGCTCATATCCTGTAAAAACTGCGATCAAGACTAGCGACTTATCTATCGATTTAAAGCGGAAAATTTCGCTTTGAAATATCGAGAAATACGATGATCAGTCTGCAGAGGGTGGGTTAAGGAAAGATTAAAGCGGATGCGTTGCGTGGTGGCGAGGGGAAGCGGGCATGGATCCCGCAAGATGGAAGGGGCTCATCGTGAGCAGGCTCGCTCCACGAAAGGCCGTGCTGGGTGATATTCCCTGTCTCCTCAAGCCCCGGGGAAGCGCTCGTATCGATATTTTTCCGTGGCTTCGTCCCGGGACGGATGTCCAAGCCAAAGCGGGTCAAAATTTTATTTGAGGACGTGGAAATTTAAAACTTGGTCGTTTTCGCTACCGCCTCTCTAGAGTTACCTGTTGACGCACTCAGGCCTGTAAGGATCCATGTCGCATCTGTACGACAATTGAGGATCGTGTTTTTTAAGTATCATACGGCCATCTGTACAGCCGCTGCCAAAGAGCATGATCAATAATATTAATGCCGCCACCGGTTTCATATGTTGCTCCAGTTCTAGGCGTCTAACGCTTTGAATCAATTAACCGAGCACTCAGGCTTGTATGGATCAAAGGTGCATTTGTACGCCAACTGAGGGTCCCGTTCTGGAATCATCGGAATAATCAGGGGTTCCCGACATTCACCATACACACACCCGTACAGCGAAACCGATACGACCATTGCCATTAGTATTTTCATACGCGCTCCTGTTTTTCGAGGAGCCTAGACTTTTGGCTTGGTGCGCTATATCGCCTGCTTCCGATTAAAGGGTGGGAAGTTTCCGATATCTCGTCTAGCCCTGTAGGACGTCGGCGTAATGATCCACCCGTGGCGAGGGAGCTTGCTCCCGCTCGGCTGCGAAGCAGTCGTAAACCGGCGGGTGCGGTGTGCCTGATGCTCCGCATTCGGCAGGACTGGGGCCGCTTCGCGGCCCAGCGGGAGCAAGCTCCCTCGCCACGGGTTTATTGATTGCCTTAAGTGAACGGCAGCGTTCTTTGCACCTGACCTTACTGAGCCTTGATCTCAGTAGTCGCTGCCGGCTTGGCGGCGGGTTTCTTCACTGGCTCAGCCTTTTTCACTGGTGCCTTGGCCGGGGCCTTTTTAGCCGGGGTCTTGGCCGCCGGCTTCTTCGCCGCTGGCTTGGCCGTGGCTTTCTTGGCTGGCTCGGTCTTCGCCGGCGCCGGCGCGGGTGGTTCGACCGGGGCCGGCGCTGGAGCAGGTGCTGGCGCGGGCGCTGGTGCTGGTGCTGGAGGCGGCGCTACCGGCTCGGGAGCCTTGACCGGTTCCGGCTTTTTGTCGTCATCCGAGCCACCGAACAGGTTGGTGAAGAAGTTGCCCTTCTTCGCAGCCACCGCACCCGCTGCCGCCGCCGCCACCGCCACCGGAGCCACCTTAGCCGGTTCGAATGATTTGCCGGCGGCCAAGTCTTGCACCTGGCTGGCGGCACGTTGGCCACTGCGCAGCGCGCCTTCCAACGTGCCTGGATACATGGCGTCGGTGTGTTCACCGGCAAAAGCTACGCGCTGCAAGGGCTTTTCCCACAGGCGCCAGTATTTGCTGATCTGACCCGGACCAAACGCCAGGTACGCGCCGCCCATGGAAGGGTCGGTGCTGTAGCGACGGATTTCATAACCGGTGAACGCACCGCGCGCTTGGGGATAAAACGCATGCAGGCGGATCAGCACTTGGTCGACCATCTGCTTGTCGCCAAAAGCCTGCATCACCCGGGCATTGTCGCCGGACAGGTTGATGACCACATTCGCCCCGCCCTTCAAAGCCGGCTCGATCCACATCATGCCCAGGCCGGCGTTGCTGTAGGTCTCGCCCGACATGCGCGCCTTGCTGTCCCAGACCGGGGTCTTGAACTTGAGCATGATCTGGTCGCGCCAGCCGTAGTTGGTGCCTTTGATCGCGCCCTGGTGCTGGGCATCGAGGGCCGGGGTCAGCTGGATCTTGTTCAACGCCCGCAGCGGCACCGCGAGCACGACGTAGTCCGCCTGGTAACCCACGCTGCCGACCTTGACGGTGACGCCGTCCTTGTCCTGGGAGATGGCCGAGACCGGGGAGCCGGTCTTGATGGTTTTCAGTTGCTTGACGAACGCCTGGGCCAATACCGGGCTGCCACCGAGCAGGCGCGAGGCGCGCAGGTCACGGTCGGATACGCCGCGATAGACGCGGTTCTGCTGTGCGAAATACAGCAGCGACAGGCGGGACGGCTCGTCATAGCGCGTGCGAATTTCCTGATTGACCAACTGCCGCGCGGTAGCGGGCAGCTGCAAGCGGTCGAGCCAGTTGGACACGGTGATCTGGTCGAGGGCGTGCAGCGTGTTGGTGGCCGTCGGGTTCAGCGGATCGTCGATGGACCGCGCCAGCTCGTCCAGGGTGGTTTCATAGCGCTTGAGCGCTTCGGCGGTGGCGGGCTGCTTGGTCGCCAGGTCGGCGGCGGTGAAATAAGTACCGTCGATCAGGTAACTCGGGGTGCGCACGAATTCCGGCGCCGGCGTGGTGCTCAGCTTGAAGGTGGAGACGTATTTGTTCAGCACCGGCTGGGTCTTTTCGTTGCCGATCCACTCACTGGTGGCCATGCCCGAGCGGCCGCCCAGGCTCGGCTTGGCTTCCAGCAGCGTCACGGCCCAGCCTTTGTTCTGCAATTCGTAGGCCGCCGTCAGCCCGGCCAATCCACCGCCGATGACGATGGCCGTCGGTTGCTTGTCCTTGGCCAGCGCCGAAACGCTGAACAGCCCTATCATCACCAGCGCACAGGCGCGCAGCCAACCAGCAGACATTCAACGAACTCCGGAACAAAGCGTAAGAATTTTCGGTTTTTTGAGCCAGTCGGCTCTCGGTCTTTCGAGCCAGTCGGCTCAGGGAACGGCGAAGAATACGTCAGCCATCAAAGCGCCGCCAGCGACGTCTATCGCCTGGCCCAAAGTCGCGTGAATGACACAATGGGTTGTCCGCGGGGCCGCCATTGCATAGGCTTGCGCGATTGTTTTGCCCGCGCCCGCCGCGAGCCGCCTCGAGGAGACTGTACATGGGCCTGAATAACCAGTGGATGCAACGCGATCTCGCGGTGCTGTGGCACCCCTGCACGCAGATGAAAGATCACGAACAGTTGCCGCTGATCCCCATCAAGCGCGGCGAAGGCGTGTGGCTGGAAGACTTCGAAGGCAAGCGCTACCTCGACGCGGTGAGTTCCTGGTGGGTCAACGTCTTCGGCCACGCCAACCCGCGCATCAACCAGCGCATCAAGGATCAGGTCGATCAACTGGAGCACGTGATTCTCGCCGGTTTCAGCCACCAGCCGGTGATCGAGCTGTCCGAGCGTCTCGTGAAGATGACGCCTGAAGGACTGACCCGGTGCTTCTACGCCGATAACGGTTCGTCCTGCATCGAAGTGGCGATGAAGATGAGCTTTCACTACTGGATCAATCGCGGCCGGCCGGACAAAAAACGCTTCGTCACCCTGAGCAACAGTTACCACGGCGAAACCATCGCGGCGATGTCGGTGGGCGACGTACCGCTGTTCACCGAAACCTACAAGGCGTTGCTGCTGGACACGATCAAGGTACCCAGCCCCGACTGCTACCACCGCCCCGAGGGCATGGGCTGGGAAGAGCACTCGCGAAACCTGTTCGCGGCCATGGAACAGACCCTCGCCGAACACCACGACAGCGTCGCCGCCGTGATTGTCGAACCGCTGATCCAGGGCGCCGGCGGCATGCGCATGTATCACCCGGTGTACCTGAAGCTGTTACGCGAAGCCTGCGACCGCTACGGCGTACACCTGATCCACGATGAAATCGCTGTCGGCTTCGGTCGCACCGGGACGATGTTTGCCTGTGAGCAGGCCGGCATCACCCCGGATTTCCTTTGCCTGTCCAAGGCACTGACCGGCGGCTACCTGCCGCTGGCGGCATGCATGACCACCGACGAGGTGTACAGCGCGTTCTACGACGACTACCCGACTCTGCGCGCCTTCCTGCATTCCCACAGCTACACGGGTAACCCGCTGGCCTGCGCCGCAGCCCTGGCAACGCTGGATATCTTCGAAGAAGACAACGTCATCGAAACCAACAAGGCCCTGGCCCAACGCATGGCGAGCGCCACCGCGCACCTGGCCGATCACCCGAACGTGGCCGAAGTGCGCCAGACCGGCATGGTGCTGGCCATCGAGATGGTCAAGGACAAGGCCAGCAAAACCGCCTATCCGTGGCAGGAACGGCGTGGGCTGGCGGTGTTCCAGCATGCCCTGGAGCGCGGTGCGTTGTTGCGGCCGCTGGGCAGCGTGGTGTATTTCCTGCCGCCTTATGTCATCACGCCGGAGCAGATCGATTTCCTGGCGCAAGTGGCCAGCGAAGGCATCGACGTTGCCACCCGGGAAAAGGTTAGCGTGGCAGTGCCGAAGGACTTCCATCCGGGTTATCGCGATCCGGGCTGAATCCCGGCCTCCTGTTGAAACACTGTTGTGGTGAGGGGATTTAGCGAAACGTCGCCTCGCCACAGATTTAACTTTTCAGAGACTCCACATGAGACTGTCCCGCTTCTTCATCGACACCCCCCTGAGCCTTGGCGATCACGAGTTGCCTGAAGCCCAGGCCCATTACATCGGCCGGGTGCTGCGCATGGCCGAGGGCGATGCGGTGCAGGTGTTCGATGGCTCGGGCCAGGAGTTTCGTGGCACCCTGGCCGAGGTCGGCAAGAAACGCGTGCGCGTGCAGCTCGACGAGCAATTTGCCGGGCAAGCCGAGTCGCCGTTGCGCATTCACTTGGGCCAGGGCCTGTCCCGGGGCGAGCGCATGGATTGGGCGATCCAGAAGGCCACCGAGCTGGGAGTCACCGAGATCACGCCGATCTTCACCGAGCGGTGCGAAGTGCGCCTCAAGGACGAGCGCGCCGACAAGCGCCTGCTGCATTGGCGCCAGGTGGCGATCAGCGCCTGCGAGCAATGCGGGCGCTCCACCGTGCCGGTGATCCACCCTCCACTGCTGCTGGCCGACTGGCTGAAGCAGACCGACGCCGAATTGAAACTGGTGTTGCACCCGGTGGCCGATCCGCTGACCAGCCATGCCAAGCCCTCGTCCCTGGCGTTCTTGATCGGCCCCGAGGGCGGGTTGTCGGATGGCGAGGTCGAGCAGGCCAAGGCCGCCGGCTACCACGCCGCCCGCCTCGGCCCCCGCGTGCTGCGCACCGAAACCGCTCCGGTGGTGGCGCTGGCGGTGGCGCAGCAGTTGTGGGGGGATTTCTGAAGCCGAATGTAGATCCCTGTGGGAGTGAGCTTGCTCGCGATGGCGGTGGGCCAGTCAACATCGATGCTGACTGATCCGGCGCTATCGCGAGCAAGGGCTCACCGGCACATGACAGCTACTGCACCGGATCGCTCGTCGGCTTGGCAATGATCGCCTTCAACTCGCTGGTCATCGGGAACTCCAGGTTCAGCCCCTTCGGCGGGATCGGCTTCTGGAACCAACGGTCGTAGATGGTGTTGATTTCTCCTGATTTGTACAGGTCCGCCAGGGTCGAGTTGACCAGCGCCAGGAATTGCGGATCGTCCTTGCGCACCATGCAGCTGTAGATTTCCCGCGACTGCTCTTCCCCGACCACGACCCATTTGTGTGGATCGCGCGCCTTGGCCCGTTCGCCATAGAGCAGCGCGTCGTCCATGTAGAACGCCGCCGCCCGACCGGTCTCGAGCATCTGGAAGGCTTCACCGTGGTCCTTGGCGCTGATGACGAACATCTCGACCTTGTTGTCCAGGTTGTAGCTTTTGAGGAACCGCTCGTTGGTGGTGCCGGCGGTGGTCACCACGTTCTTGCCCCGCAGGTCGGCGAAGCTGTGAATGCCGCTGTCCTTGGCCGTCAGCAACTGGCCCTTCACGTAAATGAAACCGTAGGAAAACGCCACTTGCTTCTGCCGCTCGGCCGTTACGCCAGTGGAGCCGCATTCCAGGTCCACGGTGCCGTTCTGCACCAGTGGGATGCGGGTCTGGGAAGTGACGAGGTTGTATTTCACGTTCAGTTGCGGCAGCGCCAGTTGCTGCTTGATCCGCTCGACGATCTTGCTCGCCAGCTCCACGGAGTAGCCCATCGGTTTGCCGCTGTTGTCCCCCACATAGGAAAACGGCACCGAGGCGTCGCGATAACCCAGCGTGATGCTCTTGCTGCTGGCGATCTTGTCCAGCGTGCCGGCCGGCGGCGCTTCGTTGGCGAATGCCGGGGCGCTCAACAGCAGGCTCAGGGTGCAGCCGATCAACGTGATTCTTTGCATTGTTATTCTCCGTTGCGGGTGGGTCAGGCGGCGCGGGGCGCGAGGCCTCGCATGTCGATGGAAGGTGTACGTTGGCGGATCAGTTCACTGAGCAAGCGGCCGCTGCCACAGGCCAGGGTAAAGCCCAAGGCGCCATGGCCCAGGTTGAGCCACAGGTTGCGATAGCCGGTGGCGCCAATCAGGGGCACGCCGCTGGGCGTGGCCGGACGCATGCCCGCCCACTCGACGGCGCGTTCGTAGTCCCCGGCCTGTGGGAAGGTTTCCATGGCCTGGCGGCGGATCAAGGCCAGGCGCCTGGGGTCCGGTGCCGGGTCAAAACCGACAATGTCCACCATCGCCGCCACTCGCAATTGTTCGCCGATGCGAGCGTAGACGACCTTGCGGTCATAGTCGGTGATGCTCAGGTCCGGCGCCCGGTGCCGCGCCTCGATGGGGACCGTCAGGCTGTAGCCCTTGAGCGGGTACAACGGCATTCGTACGCCAGGCAACGCCAGCGCTGCGCTGCGGTGGCCAGCGGCGATCACCAAGGCGTCCACGTCCAGGCGATGGCCGCCCAGGTCGATAGCCCGCACCTCACCGTTGGCATGATGGATAGCAGTCACCGCACGCCCCAACAGGAACTCGCAACGCCCCGAAGCCCGCAACCGCGCCGCCAATTGCTGGCAGAAGCCATGGCAATCGCCAACCTCCTCGTCCGGCGTATAGATCCCGCCCGCGAACGGCACGTCGGCCAATGCGGGTTCCAGGCTCGCGCAATCGGCGTGGCCCAGTACCTGCTGAGCAGGATCCGTTACCCGCCGCCGAGCGTGTTCGAAATGGCTGGCATTGCGAAACGTCACCAATTTGCCGTTGCGCCGCCAGTCAAAGCCGTCGAGGCGATCCTCTTCACGCCAGGTCTGCAATGTCGCTTGGCTCAGTAGTGCCAGACGCAACAGGTGTTCACCGTTGCGGCGGTTGACCGAGGTCCGGCACTTGGCGATAAACGCCGCCATCCAGCGCCATTGGGCCGGGTCGAGGCGTGGGCGCAGCTTGAGTGGCGAGTCCGCGCGCAACATCCAGCCAAGGGCCTGCCACGGCACCCCGGCATCCGCCAGCGGCGTGACGTAGCGATAAGATAACTGCCCGCCATTGGCGAAGCTGGTTTCGCTGCCCAACGCGTCGCGGGCTTCCACCAGTGTGACATCGACGCCTTCGCGGACCAGCGCGTAAGCCGTCGCCAACCCGATCACGCCTCCCCCGATGATGCAAACCCGCTGAGCCATGTTCATCCCACACCTGTTTTGAATGGGTCAAGGTTAGGATCGGATGACAGCGTTCGAACAATGAATAAAGATGGGCCTCCTATAAACAAAGGTTATGGACTCGCCATGCGCCTTCGTCATATCGAGATTTTCCAGGCCATCCGCCAGACCGGCTCCATCAGCGGGGCGGCGCAGTTGTTGCACGTCTCCCAGCCGGCCGTGACCAAGGTGCTGCAGCATGCCGAACAGCAACTGGGGTTTGCGCTGTTCCTGCGGGTGCGCGGCAAGCTGCAGGCCACGCCCGAAGCGCTGGAACTGGAACGCGAGGTGGACAAGGTCAGCGAAAGCCTGCAAGGCGTTCGGCGCCTGGCCCAGAGCCTGCGCCGCGAGCCCGGCCACAGCCTGCGGATCGGCGCCACGCCAGCCTTGGCCTTGTCGCTGATGCCGGCGGCGATCCATCACTGGACCCGATTGTATCCAGACATCGTGTGCGAATTATCCAGCGCCCACAGCCGCGAATTGACGCAAAACCTGCTGATGCGTGAGATCGACGTCGCCCTGACTTTGCAACCGCCCGATCACCCCGGCCTCAAGGCCCAGCCCCTCGCCAGCGGCGTGCTGGTGGCCCTGGCGCCCAGCGGGCACTGGCCCGAAATGGCCATCGGCACGCCCATGCCATTGCAGGCCCTGGCCGATGCGCCGTTGATCGGCCTGTCCAGCACCGACCCGCTATCGGCCAGGCTGGACGGCTATCTCAAGTCAGTGGAACCGCCGCCGCGCATCAACATCGCCGTGCAGACGTACTCACTGGCCCGGGCCATGGTCGAGTCCGGTGCCGGGCTGGCGGTGATCGACCCGTTCACGGCCTTGGGCGCTTCGAGCACCCGCACGGCCATCCGCCCGTTGTCACCTGCGCTGCCCATTTCCCTGTACGCCGTGACCCGGGCCAACGAGGCCCCAGCCCATACAATGGGTGCCCTGCTGGAGATTTTCGCCAGCCAGGCCCAGGCGCAACTGGATCGTCTGTTTACAAGTGCTCAAAGCACGTAGAACAGAATCGCCACGAAATGCAGCAGGCTGCCGGCAATGACGAACAAATGCCAGATGCCATGGGCATGGCGCAGGCGTTGGTCGAGCGCGAAAAAAACGATGCCCACGGTGTAGAACACGCCGCCCGAGGCCAGCCAGGCGAACCCGGTGCTACCCAGCGCCGCCAACAACGGCTTGACCGCCACCAGGACGATCCAGCCCATCACCGCGTAGATGACGATCGAGAGGACCCGCGCTTCGGAGCGTGGCTTGATCTCCTGCAGGATGCCGATCAGGGCCAGTCCCCAGACAATCCCGAATAACGTCCAGCCCCACGGCCCGCGCAGGGTCACTAGGCAGAACGGCGTGTAGCTGCCAGCAATCAACAGGTAGATCGAAAAATGATCGACCTTCTGCATGATTTCTTTTTTGCGTCCGCGCACGCTGTGATAAACCGTCGAGGCGCTGTAGAGCGCCAGCAAGGTGAACCCGTAGATTGCCACGCTGACAATCTTCCAGGGATCGCCGGCCATCCCGGCAATCACCAACAACCACACCGCGCCGATAAACGCCGCGACAGCCCCCACCAGGTGCGTCCAGGCGTTGAGTCGTTCTCCGTGATACATCCAATCCCACCCCACATTCCGAAACTGGCGCCAAGGCTCAGGCCTGGCGCCTGAAACTGCAATGAATTGCTTTTCAAATTGCGATACAGCACGTGTGGCGAGGGAATAAATCCCCTCGCCACAAAGGCAGGTTCGGGCACAATCAGCCCATACGAATAAGAGTCTGCCTCCCATGCTGATCGACGAAGAATTGACCCTGAAAAAACTCGAGGTGTTCCTGGCTTTCATGCGCACCGGCAACCTGGCGCGGGCGGCGGCCGATCTGCAAACCAGCAACGTCAGCGTGCACCGGGCCATTCACTCCTTGGAGAGCGCCCTGCGTTGTCCATTGTTCAAGCATGAGGGCCGCAACCTCACGCCGCTGGAAAGCGCCTATGTATTGGAAGAGCGTGCGCAGAAATTGATCCAGGACGTGATCGAAAGCGTGCGCCTGACCCGTGAGGCGGCTGGTTTTTCCGCCGAACGTTTCAAGTTGGGTTCGTTGTATTCATTGACGGTCAAGACCGTGCCGCAGCTGATCATGGGCCTGAAGATCCGCCGCAGCGAGCTCAATATCGACTTGATCATGGGCTCCAACATCGACCTGTTGTACAAGCTCAAGAACATGGAAGTCGATGCGATCCTGGTGTCGCTGGACGACAGCGTCAACGACCCGGACTGCGAGCAGATCCAGCTGTTTTCCGATGACATCTTCCTCGCCACGCCGGCCGACTCCCCCTTCGCCCAGCGCAGCGAAGTGGACCTGGCCGAAGTGCGCGACGAGACCTTCATCACCCTGACCCAAGGCTTCGCCACGCATCAGGACGGCGTTCGGGTATTCAAGCAGGCGGGGTTCGAGCCGAAGGTGGCGATGCAGGTCAACGACATCTTCACCCTGCTGAGCATGGTCAGCTCAGGGGTAGGCTATGCCTTGCTGCCGGGCAGGATCGCGGCGGTGTACGAAAACCGGGTGAAACTGATCCCGTTGCAGGAAAAGTACCGTTTGCAGCAGCACATCGGCGTAGTCTTTTTGAAAGCCAAGGAGCGCGACCCGAACCTGCTGGCGCTGTTGGCGGAGTGCCGGATGTATGCCAATCGCCTGGCTTGAAACCGAGCCGCCTTCATCGCGAGCAAGCTCGCTCCCACATTGGATCGGTGTTCACAAATCCCCTGTGGGAGCGAGCTTGCTCGCGATGATGCCAGTCCATTCAAAGAATAACTGAAGCCCTACCCCATCAACCCGCGCATGATCAGAAACAACAACGAAGGCCCGAGCAAGCACCCAAGCGCCGTATAGAACGCCGCCGTCAGGCAGCCATACGGCACCAGCTTCGGATCGGTCGCCGCCAGGCCGCCGGCCACGCCACTGGAAGTACCCATCAGCCCACCGAAGATCACCGCGCTGCGCGGGTTGTTGAGGCCGATGAAGGGCGCCACGAACGGCGTCGCCACCATCACCAGGATCGCCTTGATCAACCCGGCGGCGATGGACAGCGCCATCACCTCGGAACTGGCGCCAATCGCTGCCCCGGTCACCGGCCCGACAATATAGGTCACCGCCCCGGCGCCAATGGTGGTCAGGCTCACCACATCGGTGTAACCGAAGGCCATCGCCACCCCAACACCGGCGATGAATGAAGTCCCGACCCCGACGAACAAGGCCAGTATCCCCACGAAGCCGGCGCGCTTGAGCTCCTCGACGCTGACACCGAACGCCGTGGCGACAATCGCAAAATCACGCAGCATCGCGCCACCCAGCAAGCCGATCCCGGACAGCAGCGGGATGTCCACTACGCCCTTCTGCCCGCCGGTCATGGCCCCGCCGATGTATGAAAGCACCAGGCCCAGCAGGATCGCGATGGCCGAGCCATGCAGGCGACCTTTGGTGAACGTGTTACTCATCCAGTAGGACACCCACATGGTGATCCCGACAATCGCAAAACCACTGATCAGGCCGTAGCCGGTGATGACTTTCATCATGGATTCGTACATGGCGATCACCCGACCGTTTTCACGGACACGTTGGATTGAGGGTCCTTGTTACCAATGCGCACCAGCACCGGTACCAACGCAAAGGCAATCGCCACGGCCAGGGTCCCGGCCAGGATCGCCATCGGCCCGCCTTTCAGCGCGCCATAGACGTTTTGCTGCGCCGCCATCGCCACCACGATCGGGATATAGATGGCACTCCAGAATTCCACGCCAGCTTCAGACTTGCCCTTGAACAGGCCGCGCTTGTTCAGATAGCTGCCCAGGCCGATCAATAGCAGCATCGCAATGCCGACACCGCCGACATTGGCTGGCACGCCGATCAATTTGCCCAGCAGCTCACCGATGAAAATACCCGCCAGGGTACAAAAGGCCAGAAACGCCACACCGTAGATAATCATTGTCGTAATCCTCAAAATGCATCGTCGAAGTTGTTGTTTTTGTGCTTCGCCAGCTTGAGTCGGTGTCTAGGGTTGGCGGCGTCCCTCCTCATGCAGTAGCGCTTGCAGCGTATCCAGCCGCGCGCCATCAAACGCCATGACAGTGCCTTGCTCGAACACCCGGCGCGCCAGCCCGGTGAGCACCGCGCCGGGCGGCAATTCGATTTGCAGGCGCACGCCACGCTCATAGGCGCTCTGCACCGTGCCGCGCCAATCGACGACACGGCACATGTTGAACGCCAGATCGTCGCGCAACGCATCGGTCTTGAACATCGGCCGGGCGCGGCTGCCACTGAGATAGCCCAATGTTGGCGCCTTCAACGGCACGTCGGCGAATGCCTGGGCCAACGTCCGGGCCGGTGCCTCCAGCAACGGGCAATGGGACGGCACGCTGACCGCCAGCCGGCAAGCCTTGCCCGCGCCTTGACGCCGGGCCTTTTCGGCGACGAGGCCCATGGCTTCGTCGCTGCCGGCGATGACTACCTGGTTATCGGCATTGATATTGGCGAGGTAGACCGGCGCTGTTTCGCTGTGCACCTGGGCAAGCAAGGTCTCCACCACCGCGAGGTCCAGGCCGATGATCGCCGTCATGCCGTAGCCTCGTGGATACGCTTGCTGCATCAGCTCGCCCCGCAGGCTGACCAGGCGCAGCGCATCCGCAAAATCCAGCGCCCCAGCCACGACCGCCGCCGGATAAGCACCGATGGACAGCCCCGCGACGTAATCCGGAGCGCGAGCCTGCTCAAGCAACCGACGAGCCCCCGCCACGCCTGTGATCAGCAGGCACAGCTGCACGGCGCGAGTCGATTGCAAAGCCTGGGCACTGTCCAATCGCAATACATCTTCACCCAGCACATCCCCCGCCTCTTCGAGGATCAGCGGTGCCAACCCATGGAGCATGCCCACGCGCTGCGCACCCTGGCCGGGAAAGACGAAAAGGCTGCTCACGCGACCTGCTCCACTGAAGATTGCCAAGGGTCGCTCACCAGGCGCGCCTGGACATCATCCTTGAGCAAGACCCGACGCGACGAGCCCGCCCACTCGCGTAGGGCGACGGCGCCGCAAGGCGTTTGCAACTGCATGTCCACGGCGCAGACCGAGGCATCCAACAGCGCCAGCAGTTCCTTGGCCTGGAGACGATTCAGACGACGCGGCGCGCGCAGAATCAAATCCAAGTCACTGCGTTCATGCAGCGACTCGACACCCGTGGCCAATTCGAACCCGGCGCTGCCGCTCACGCCCCAGATCCAACCACTGGCGTCGAGCAAGGGGCGGAGCTGCGCCAGGGCGATCAGCGCAGGCAGGTCACGACGGCATTCGACATGACAAAGATCTTCCGGGCCTACCCGGCGCTGGACCGCAACCACAGGCATCGACGCGGCGTAACGCTGTTCCCGGGAGGGGCCGCGCAGGCCCACCGCGACGTGCCCGGGCAAGGTTAGCGCTCGACGCACCACCACCGGCTGCCCGAGGTCGAGCGATTCGACAGCCCAACCCGGCGCATCCACAGGCAACTGCAAGGCAGTCATCCCCCAGAGCAGGTCATGGGCCAGGAACGTGCTCACCACTGCGCCCTCAACAACTGGCGAACTTGGCTGGAAGCTGCGCGATGGGCCGCCCCCAATCGCCCGCTCAGATCCCGAGGCGCACCCGCCACGTCGTTGATCGCCTGTTGCAGGCAATCAGTCACCCGCCCCAGATCCGCTGCCGTCGGTTGCTCGATCTGCTCAACCGACAAGGTTTCCCAGAGCAAACCCAGGCTGGCAAAACTGTCGATGTCATAGGCCATTGGCGGCACGCTGGCAGCCAGGGCTTCAAGTTCTTCGACACTGCGCAAGGTCACCCGCGCCGCCGAGGCCTTGCCCATGGCATGGACCATCACCCCCGGGTCGCGCAGGGCAATCAGCCGGTTGGCCTGGTAGCCGTGGGCCAGGAACGCGCCGGACATCGCCTTGCCCACCAGCAAGCCAATCACCGGATGCCCGGCCAATCGGGCGCGGGCATAACTGTCTGCCGCGCCAGCCAGTGCTTGGTGAATGCCGAGGGCTTCTTCGCGACGGCCATAAGCCTGGCTGGGCACATCGACAATGGCGATCAGCGCACGTTTGCGAGGCGCGTTGCGGTCGGCTTCGATGGCATCGTCCACCGCCTTGGCCAAGCCCCAACCTTCGAGCAAACCGACTTCGCCATTGCGCGCCCGAGGAAAACGGTTGTCGGGGTCGGCCACCACGGCGATCAAACGTGCGGTTTGTTCGCCCAGTTGGACGTCGGCCACTTGCAGCGAAGCCGGCAAGCCATCCAACGGCTTGGCGCCGCCGCTCAAGGCCTCGAACCAGCGCGCGCCTCTCATTGAATACGAACTCATGGGCGTTCTCCCTGATACAGCTGGCGAACCGCTGACGGTTCGATTTGCACGTCGGTGTCCAGGCGGGCCAGGCGTTGCAGGAACAAATCTGCCTGACCGCTGCGGTGCTCGTCGGGTACACCCAGGTGCAACAGTTCGCCGACCTGCCGACGGATCTGCGCGACGTCATCGGCAACGTATCGGTCCACCAGCCCGGTCGCGTAGCGCTGCTCGCCGCCGGTCAGGCTCCAGATGAACGGACGATCGCGGGAGTCGTACTCGTCGATGCCGGCCTCCTGCTCGATCACTTGCGGGCCGTTCAACCCCAGCCGCGCTTCCTGGGTCACCAACAGGTAACTGCACAACCCGGCGGCAATCGACATGCCGCCAAAGCAGCCGACGCTGCCCGCTACCACGCCGATCACCGGTTGGAACTGGCGCAGGTCGACGATCGCCGAGTGGATCTCGGCGATCGCCGCGAGCCCGAGGTTGGCCTCCTGCAACCGCACGCCGCCGGTTTCCAGCAGCAGCACGGCGCGGGTCGCGATGCCTTTGCGGTTGTCTTCAGCCGCCAGTTCCAGCGCACCGGCAATTTTTGCCCCGCCGACTTCGCCGAGGCTGCCGCCCTGGAACGCACCTTCGATGGCGGCGATCACCACCGGTAGGCCATCGAGCGTGCCCTTGGCGATTACCACACCATCGTCGCTCTGCGGCACCACGCCTTGGCGCAGCAGCCATGGCGACATGACGCGCTGGAAGGGGTCGAGCAGTTCACGGAATGTTCCCTCGTCGAGCAAGGCCTTGGCCCGTTGCCGGGCACCGAGTTCGACGAAGCTGTGCTTGTTGAGCAGCGTTGCGCTGTCAGTCATGGCCGATCTCCTCGAAGCCTTGTTCCAGGCGCAGACGCACCACGCCTGGGGTGGCGCCGAAATCATGGATGTCGATGTTCATTGCCGGGGGCGTCTGGCCGTCGAACATGCGGGCGAACAAATGCTGCCAGCGTTGCTCGCTGCCATTGACCGAGGTCTGCACCTGAATGGTCAATTTTCCCGCCAGCCCCGGTTCGATCAGCACCTCCAGATCGCCCGAGCCGACGCAGCCCACCAGCGCCCGGCCTCGTGGCGGCTGTCCGGCGGAAAATTCAAAGGACAAGGTTTCCATCAGCACACTCCTGGAAAGAGGTCATCGCCGCGCTCGATACGGTCGAGAAAGAGGCAGGCGGCAAGCAGGTCGGCAGCGCCGCCGGGCGAGGCGTTCAAGGCAATCAATTGTTGGTCCAGCGCATGGAGTTGGCGGCGACCCACCAGGCTCGCGCTGCCACCGGCGTCGAGCACCGCTTTGGCGCCCTGTTGCATGGCTTGCAGCCCCGCTTCGCCGGCGCGGTAGAGCACGCAGGTGTCGGCCAGGGTGGTCATGATCGCCAGCAAGGCATCGAGCCGGGCGTTCTGTTCGCCCGCCCCAGCCGCGCGGCTGCGCTTGAGTTGCGGCAGGCCCAGGCCGGTGACGGCCGGGAACGCCAGCTGCGCTTCTTCCCGGGCACCGCGTACGCCGTAACGCTGGGCGACCTGGACGCCATGGCTCAAGGGTTGGGGCGCATAACGGTCGTTGAGCAAGGCCAGACGAGCGGCGCGTAGGGTGACGGCGCCCGCGACGTTGGATTCAGGCTTCAGCGCCGCCGCAGCGATCAACAGGCCCAAGGCCCAGATCGCGCCACGATGAGTATTTACCCCACCCGTGGTGGCGAGCATCGCGGCTTCACCGTCGCGGCCGATGCGGCCCAGGGCTTCGCGCAATGGCAGGCCGATCTCGCCACAGTCGAGGGCGGCTTCGGCCATTTCCTTGAAGGCCGGCCACAATGACAACGCCGAAGCGTGCATCAGACCCAAGTGCAGATCGGTGTGGGCACCGCTGCCGCGCCGATCCACCAGCGCCGGTTTCGGCGAGAGGTCGGCCTCATCGATCAACGCGTCCACCGCCAGGTCGGCCAGACGTTCAGCCAGGGAAATTGGCTTGGGTTGCAGATTCAAGGCGCGCATTTACCAGCTCCTGAACTTGGCGGGCGGGTTGTAGAGGCCACCGGACCACTCCACCAGATCGGCCACGCTCTTGGCCGCGAGCAACTCGCGGGTGGCGTCGGTGCGGCGGATACCGAGGTCTTCGGGTAAGGCAATCAACCCTTCGCGGCGCATGCGCGCGGTGTCTTTCGGGTCATGGCGCAAGCCGACGACCGTCACCCCGGCCACGGCGGCGATCATCGCCTGGCGCTCTTCGAGGGAGCGAGCCTTGTACAGGTAGGCGATGCCTTCTTCGGTGAGCAGGTGGGTAACGTCGTCGCCGTAGATCATGATCGGCGCCAGGGGCATGCCGGCCTTCTTCGCCACGTCCACCGCGTCGAGGGTGTCGACGAAGGTCGGTTTGCCGCCCTCCTGGAACGTCTCGACCATCTGCACCACCAGCTTCTTGCCGCGCTCGAGCAGCGGCGCTTCGCCGTCGCCGTGGCGCATGTCGAGCCAGGCCGGGGTGCCATGACGACGGCCGCGCGGGTCGTGGCCCATGTTCGGCGCGCCGCCAAAACCGGCGAGTCGGCCACGGGTCACGGTGGAGGAATGACCGTCGCCGTCCACTTGCAGGGTAGCGCCGATGAACAGGTCCACCGCGTATTGCCCGGCCAGTTGGCAGACCATGCGGTTTGAACGCAGCGAGCCGTCATGGCCGGTGAAGAACACGTCGGGCCGGGCGGCGATGTAGTTCTCCATGCCCAGTTCGGTGCCGAAGCAATGCACGCTTTCGACCCAGCCACTTTCGATGGCCGGGATCAGGGTCGGGTGCGGGTTGAGGGTCCAGTTGCGGCAGATCTTGCCTTTGAGGCCGAGGGATTCGCCGTAGGTCGGCAGGATCAATTCGATGGCGGCCGTGTTGAACCCAATGCCGTGGTTCAAGGATTGGACGTTGTGTTTTTCGTAGATCCCACGGATGGCCATCATCGCCATCAGCACATGCACAGGCTTGATGTGGCGCGGGTCGCGGGTGAACAGCGGCTCGATGTAGAACGGCTTGTCGGCCACCACCACGAAATCCACCCAAGACGCCGGGATGTCCACACGGGGCAGGTCGCTGACGTCGTCCACCAATTGGTTGACCTGGACAATGACGATGCCATCGCTGAAAGCCGCCGGCTCGATCAGCGCGGGGGTGTCTTCAGTGCTGGGGCCGGTGTAGATGTTGCCGGCGCGGTCGGCCATGAAACCGGCCGAGAGCACCACGTTGGGAATCAAATCCACCACCAGCCGGGCATAGAGTTCGATGTAGGTGTGGATCGCGCCGATTTCCAGCAGGCCGTCTTCCAGCAATTGGCTGATGCGCAGGCTTTGGGTGCCGGCAAAGGAAAAATCCAGCTTGCGAGCGATGCCACGCTCGAAGAGGTCCAGGTGCTCGGAACGGCCGACGCTGGGCATGATCATGTGCAGGTCGTGCAGCTTCGATGGATCGGCCTTGGCAAGGGAGCGTGAAAGAAAATCCGCCTGCTTCTGGTTATTGCCCTCCAGCACCACACGGTCGCCGGGCAAGATCAATGCCTCCAACGCCGCAACGATGTTATCGGTGGGCAACACCACGCCATCGGCAAGGTCCTTGACCAACGCCAGGCGCCGCTGCTTTTCGCTGCGCCGCCGCGTCCATCGCGAGTCGGGGGATATTATTGTTGTCATGACCACTCCACGGGTTCGCTTTCGTGGGGCTTACCTTAGGAGTGTTGTGGCGAGGGCATCAATCAAGCTCGATGGTGGATCGTTACGGTGGGAGTAATGGTTGAGTGCGGCGCGATGGACAGCGCTTTTCGTGGCGAGAAAGCTTGCTCCCTCACCACGGATATCAGCTCTGGGACAGCCCCGCGGCAAGGACCAGCTCCTCCAACGCCAACAGATCCGGTACTTTCGCCACATGTTCCCCGACCTGCACGGCGGCCTGCTCCAGCCCGCACAGCGGCACGTCAACGTAGCTCAACTGGCTGTCGAGCTTGTAGGAGCGCGGGATGCCTTGGACCAGCAGGGCAATGAAGCGCAACTCCGGGCGGCCGCCCAGGGCGTTGAGCACGACAATGCGCGCGCGCTCGCCGATCATGGTTTTCTGGCCACAGGCCGACTCGAAACTCAGCAGTGGGATCTGGCGTTCGCGCCAGCTCACCCAGCCCAGAAACCAGGGCGGTGTGTCCATGTCGAACGCGCTGCTTTGGTAGTCGATCAGCTCCGCCACCGCGACATTGGGCAATACCAGATGCCGGTCGGCCAAGGGCAGCAATAACCCGGTGAGATGACTGGCGCGAAATTCATCCATGGTTTTTGCTCCAGTAGGCGATGCTGTCGAGCAGCACCGATTCCTGGTACGGCTTGCCCAGGTAATCGTTGACACCGATGGTCATGGCGCGGTCGCGATGCTTCTGGCCGGTGCGGGAGGTGATCATGATGATCGGCAAGTGCGCCAGGCTTGGGTCGTTGCGCACTTGGGTGGCGACTTCGAAGCCATCCATGCGCGGCATTTCGATGTCCAACAGCATCAGGTCAGGCGTGTGTTCGCTCAACAGGGCCATGGCGTCAACTCCGTCCTTGGCCGTGAGGACATGCATGCCATGGCGCTCCAGCAAGCGGCTGGTAACCTTGCGCACCGTCACCGAGTCGTCCACCACCAAAATCAGCAGCGGTCGCTGGGGTTCGCTCTCACTTTGGGTAGACAACTGGCGGCGCGGCACCTGGTGCGGCAAGGCGCGGATCGGCGCCAGCAGGTCGAGGATCAGCACCACCCGGCCGTCTCCCAGGATTGTCGCCCCGGACAGGCCCCGTACCGCTGAGAACTGCGAGCCGAGACTCTTGACCACGATCTCCCGGGTCCCAGCGGTGGCGTCCACCTGCACCGCGACGTGCCGTTCGTTGCACTGCACCAGCAGCACCGGCAAGGGCTGGCTTTGCCCCAGTAATTTCGGGCGGGCCGCGGTTTTCAGCAGCTCCCCCAGATAACACAGCTCGTAGCGCTGCCCGGCGTAGGTGTAGGTGGGCGGATCGAGCTGGTAATAGCCGTCCAGTTCAGCGGGCAATACCCGGACGATGCTATCGATGGTGTTCAACGGAATTGCGTACTGGTCTTCATGGCACTGCACCATCAACGCCCGGTTCACCGACACCGTGAACGGCAGGCGAATGCGAAAGTGCACACCCTGCCCCGGCGTCGAGTCGATGGACATCGTGCCGCCCAACTGCCGCACCTCTTCGTGGACCACGTCCATGCCGACGCCACGCCCAGAAATCTGGGTAATTTTTTCCGCCGTGGAAAAGCCTGGCTGGAGAATGAACTGCAGCACATCACGGTCACTGATGTCGCTGTCGGGCGCCAGCAAGCCACGCTTGATCGCCTTGCGCCGCACCGCGTCCAGTGGCACTCCGGCACCGTCGTCGCGAATGTCGAAGATGATGTCGCCCCCCTCCCGGGACAGGTCGAGGCTGATGCGCCCCTTGGCCGGCTTTCCGGCGGCGATACGCACATCGGCGGGTTCAAGGCCATGGTCGACGGCGTTGCGCAACATATGCTCCAAAGGCGCCGCCATGCGTTCGAGCACGTTGCGGTCCATCTCGCCCTCGGCATTGTCGACCACGAACTCGACGTCCTTGCCCAGCTCTTGGGCGACTTGCCGGACGATGCGCTTGAGTCTCGGCACCATGCGCTCGAACGGCACCATGCGCGTACGCATCAGGCCTTCCTGGAGTTCGGTATTGATGCGCCCTTGCTGTTGCAGCAGGTTTTCCGCGTCGTGATTGCTGCGGTCAAGGGTTTCCTTGAGATCGAGCAAGTCCGAAGCGGACTCGAACAGCGCCCGGGACAATTGCTGCAACTGGGAATGGCGGTCCATCTCCAAGGGGTCGAATTCTTCGTAGCCCAACCGCTCGGCTTCCGCTTGCTGGCGGCTGAGAATGCGCCCCTGGGTTTCGGTATCCAGGCGACGCAACTGATCGCGCATGCGCTCGATGGTGGTTTCCATCTCGCCCAGGGCAATACGCGCGTCGTTGACTTGTTGCTCGATACGGCCACGGAAGATCGATGTTTCGCCAGCGAGGTTGACCAAGTCGTCGAGCAATTCGGCGGAGACCTTCACTGTGTCCACGCCGTCGCCCGACATTGCGGGCTCGGGTCGCGACGGCAGCGTTGCTGGCGTCTGGATCGAGGCAGGCTCCGGTGTTGCAACAGGTTCGGGCGCCTCGTTCTCCTGCGGATGGCCCACCGCGTGGATCCGCGCGATCAACCGATCGCCTGGCGGACACGGCTGTCCTGCGCGGACCGCGTCGAGCATCTGCGCCAGTCGGTCATGACTGCTTTGCAGCAGGACAAATAGCTCGGGGCCCGGTTGCAGCAGACCCGCCGACAGGCCTTCGTAAAGGTTTTCCAGTTCATGGGCGAGATCGCCGATGGGGGCGATTTCCACCATCCGTGCGCCGCCCTTGAGAGTATGCAAGTCCCTCAGCAAGGTTTCCACGGCCTGGCGGTTGCCCGGGTCTTCCTGCCAGCGCAGCAAAGCAGCGCCGGAACTGTCGAGGATGTCGAAACCCTCCTCGAGAAAGATTTCCAGCAGCTCCGGGTCATGCCCCGTGGCATCGCTCGGACTCGCCCCCGGTGTCTCGATGGCGTTCGGCCGGTCCTGGCGGAACCGATGGATAGCGTCGATCAGCGCAACGGGATCGCCCAGTGGCTGGCCTTGCTGCAACTGCCCGAGCAAAAGATCGAGGCGCGCGTGGCTGCTGTCGAGCAGTTGCGCCAGTTCCTCGCTGTAGCTGTAGCGGCGATCCACCAGTCCCTCATAGAGGCTTTCGAGCTCCTGGGCGAGGTCACTGACGGGCCGGATATTCGCCATGCGCGCGCCACCCTTGAGCGTATGCAGATCGCGCTGCAGCGACGACAGCGGCGCGCCGTTGTCCGGATCGGCGAGCCAGCGCTGCAAGGCCTGGGCGGCGCTTTCTAGGATGTCCTGCGCCTCTTCGAGGAAGATCGAGGCGATGTCGTCGTCGAACGAGGTATCGGTGGTCGCGCCCTGCTCCATTTCGGCGGTCGCCTGTCCCAGCTCGCGGATGCTAAGGGTGCGACTGCCGTCGCTGCGAATCAGCCCCGTGGCGGCTGGGTCGAGACTCTCTTCGAGCAGTTTGCGCAGGGCTTGCACCCGCTCGGACCGCGAATGCACATGCTGGCCGGCCGCCAACTCGTCGAGCATGTCGATCAATGCTTCGTGGGCGCGTTGCGCTTCCTGGAAAAAGGCGTCGCTGACTGCGAGGCTGCTTTCCTCCACCGCGCCGTAGAGGTCGAGCAACGCTTCGCAGAGCTCGTCCACCGGGTGCAGGTCGGCCAGGTGCGCGCCTTCGCCCAGGGTGGTCAGCTCATCGAGCAAGGCACTCAATTCCTGGCTTTCAGCGGGATGCTGCTGCCAACGCTGCAACAGGTTCTCTGCGTCCAGCAGGATATCCATGCCTTGGGCGAGGAAGTTATTGATCAACTGCGGATCACGCTTGGTCCGCGCGCCTTGATCCGCCGCGCCAACCGCCGCCTGCAAGCGCTCGGCCAGCAGCGCCCGGGCCCGCTGGATCAAATCGGCGGCACCGGCTATCGAAGCCAACGGTTCGCTGTGCAACTGGCGCAGGCCGCGTCGCAACAGCCCCTCGCCCTCAAGCAGCAGTTCAATCTCATCCAGGTCCAGCGCCAGCGAATGCGCCTTGTATTCCCGGGCCAGCTCGTCCAGCGCCCCGGCAAGCTCGGCAATGGGCAGCACACCGGCCATCGATGCGCTGCCCTTGAGGGTGTGCAACGCCCGTTGCAGTTCGTCGCTGGCCTGCAACGGCAGTTGTTCGGCGGCTTGATCAAGGAAGCGATCGAGCGTGGCGAGGTGCCCTTGGGCTTCGTTGTCGAAAATGTTCAGGAGCAGCGGGTCGAGAGCCGTCACGTCTCGCTCGTCGTCATCGTCTTCATCGCTGCCCTTGGCAAGAGCATGGGCGCGAGCCGCCAGACGATCGACGTCGTCACGCTGGGATTGGCGGTGCGCGGCGAATTCGGCGACCAGGGCCGGCAGCAGTTGCACCGTTTCTTCAATCAACTGCCGGACCGAAGCGCCCGGCTCCACGCTGCGTTCCAGCACCCGGTTGAGCAGGTTTTCCACGGCCCAGGCCAACTCACCGAGGATCAGCGCCCGAACCATCCGGCCGCTGCCCTTGAGGGTGTGGAAGGCTCGGCGCAGTTCTGTGAGGGCGCCATGATCGTCCGGATGGGCAGCCCAGCGCGGCAGGTACTCATTCAAGACATCGAGCACTTCGGCGGTTTCCTCGAGGAACACCTCGCGCAGCTCATCGTCTATCGGGCTTTCGTCCGCCGGGGGCGGCAGCAGGCTGGCCGGCATGTTTCTCGCCGGCGGGTTGACCGCCGAGACCGGGCTGGCCAGGACTTCGGCCAAGGATTGCACGGTCTGCGGGTCGTCCAGCTCTTGCAGATCCTGCATGACCTGGGCTTCGTTGGGGCTGAGCACGTCATCGAGTAACGGCACGCGGGCTTCGTCGGGGAAATACCCGAGGGCGCCCAGGCTGCGCTCGACCCCATCAAGCAGGTTCTCGGCAGGCTTGTGGGGGTCTTCGCTCAAGCGCTCCAGGTAATATTCCAGGCCGGTGATCACGTCGGCCAGGTGATCCAGCTCTTCCCAGCCCGGTCGGGCATGCTCGAGCAACAGGTGCTCGTGGATGAAACCGTGGCAAGCCTCCACGAGGCTGGCAGCACGGGTCAACGGGATCATCGCCAGCGCACCGCGCACCTGGGTCAGCAGCGCCGGCAATGGCTGGAGCTGCTCGCTGTTCCAGTCCGCGTCGATGTAGTCGACGATCAGGTCCTTGGCCTGCTGCAGGCAGGTGTGGGCTTCCTTGATGACGATCTGGTGGATCTGGGTCAGGTCGGTGGTCGGCAGACGATTGTCTTCGCGGCTCTCCGGCTCGACAGTGCCGACCATGCCAGCCAGGGTCGCCTCGACATAGAGCAGGGCACCGGCGACGTCCATCAGGGTCGCGTCATCCGGCTCGCGTTGGCCCTGGGCCAGGCTCAGGACCACCGCCAACTGGTCGATGATCACTTTTCGGGGCTGGCCGAAACCCAGCACCGCCAGGGTGTCGGCGATCTGGCGCAGGGGCGCCAGCAAACTGTCCAGCTCCGTGACGTGCTGCCGATCGCTGCGCACGAACAGGTCCAGGCGTTCCTTGACCCGGACCAGCTCCTCGCAGAGCGCCGCCAGCACCGAGCGCATGGCATCGCGGTCGGGCCCGGCCAGGCGGGCCCGTTCCTCATCGACCATGGCGCTGTCGGGCAGCGCGTCGTCCAGTGAGTAGCGTTCTTTCATGATCTGCATCTGCCCGCTGGGATGTTCGGCCTTGGCAATATAGAACAACAGGCTCTTGACCAGGTGTGACGGGGCCGGTTGATTGACGCCTGGCATGCCCTGCACCAGCAGGCGCTTGAGCTCCTTGTCGGCATCCTTGAACAGGCTGCGCAACGCCGGGCTGTTGGCGATGCGCCCCTCGCGCATGCCCTCGACCAATGCCGAAGCGACCTGCCACAACGCATTGAGTGGCGCCCCGGCGCACAGCGTTTCCAAACGGTGGAAGACCTTGGCCAGGTAGCCGAGGTGAGTGGCGTCGTCTTGTTCGCGCAACAACCCCACCAACGCGACCTGCAAGGTTTGGCGCAGCTTGCGCAGGGTGCCTGGCAGATCGGCGGGTTCGAGCCGTTTCAAGGCGTCATCCCTGAGAGGCGCGACATCAGGCAACTGCGGGCTGAACAGGCTGGTCTCCGACAACAGGCTTTCGCCCCTGGCGCTGCGCAAGTCGTTGATCAACGGCAGCACCACCAGCGGCAGGTCGCGACGGGCGCCTTGCACACGTTCAAGATAGGCCGGCAATTGGCCCAGGGCCTGGCGCAACAGGCTGACGGCCTCGTCGCGGTGGGCAATACGATTGTCCTGCAGCGCGATGCACAGTTGCTCCATTTCTTCGGCGAGTAACGCCGCGCCATAAAACTCGACCATCTGCAGGCCACCGTGGACCTGATGGATACAGGCCAGGCATAGGGCAAGTGCATCCGGCGCCTGCGGGTCGTCCTCCGGACGATTGAGTGCCAGATGAGCCTGCCTCAGCGTTTCGGCAATCTCGCCCTTGACCCACTCCAGGGCCACGTAGTCGTGCCGATCACCCATATCCACTCCAAATCAACAGTCATATGCAGCAGAGCACCTCAGCCCTTTTTGCGAGGGAGCTTGCTCCCGCTGGGCCGGTTCGACGCCTCGGGCGCAGCGGCCAAGGATCTTATGAGCGCTGCGCGCTCAAGCGGGAGCAAGCTCCCTCGCCACAAAAGCTTCCTCGCCAGATGCGTTTTTTCAATGTGCAGCGCTGGTCAGTCACTGCTTGTCCTCATCGCCAGCCGGTGCCGGCGGCAAGGTGAAACCCGACACCGAGCGGCGCAGTTGGCTGGCCATCTTCGCCAGGTTGCCGATGCTCTCGGCGGTGGCGGTGGAGCCGGACGAGGTCTGCGAGGTGATCTGCTGAATCACGTTCATGGTCAAGGAAATCTGCCCTGCGGAGGTGGTCTGCTGCTGCGCCGCGTTGGAAATGCTCTGGATCAGCGCCGCCAGGGTCTTGGACACACCTTCGATTTCCTCCAGGGCGACGCCGGCGTCCTGGGCCAGTCGGGCACCGCGCACCACTTCGGTGGTGGTCTGTTCCATGGAGATCACCGCTTCATTGGTGTCGGCCTGGATCGCCCGCACCAGCGTCTCGATCTGCCGGGTCGCCGCCGAGGAACGCTCCGCCAACCGCTGCACTTCGTCGGCCACCACTGCGAAGCCGCGACCGGCATCACCGGCCATGGACGCCTGGATCGCCGCGTTGAGTGCCAGGATGTTGGTCTGGTCGGCGATGTCGTCGATCAGGCTGACAATGTCGCCAATTTCCTGGGACGACTCGCCCAACCGCTTGATGCGCTTGGCGGTGTCCTGGATCTGTTCGCGAATGTTGTCCATGCCATGGATGGTGTTGTGCACCACCTCGTTGCCCTTGTTGGCGATTTCCACGGAGCGCTCGGCCACCGCCGACGACTCGGCGGCATTGGCCGACACCTGATCGATGGATTGGGCCATTTCATTGATTGAAGTCGATGCTTCGGAAATTTGCTGGGCCTGGTGCTCGGATGCCTGGGCCAGGTGCATCGCCGTGGCCTGGGTTTCCTGCACGGCGGCAGCGACCTGGCCGGCGGTGAGGTTGATGGTCGCCACCAGATCACGCAACTGATCCACCGAGTAGTTGATCGAGTCGGCGATGGTCCCGGTGAAATCCTCGGTGACCGAGGCAGTGACGGTCAGGTCGCCGTCGGCCAGGTCCTCGATTTCGTCGAGCAATCGCATGATTGCATTCTGGTTGCGCTCGTTCTTTTCCGCCGTCTCTCTCAACTGGCGGTTGGTTTCGCGAACCATGACCAGGCCGATAAGGATAATCGACATCAGCGCCAGCAGGCCTAACACATAGCCGCCAATGGTGTTGACCGAACGCCCGCCCGCCAGGTTCTCGAACGCCGTGGCCAGGTGCGAGGCCTCATCGAGGAGGGTTTGCGACAGGCTGAAGATATTGCTCGCCGACTCGCGGACCTTGAACAGTTCCGGGGAGGTCTCGAGGATTTCATCCACCGAGCCCGAGACGAACTCGAACAGCTCGCTGATTTCCGACAGGCGCGCCCGGGCATCGCGATCCTGTACCTGGGGGATCTTCAAGGTCGGGTCCCCTTGCAGCATGCCGTTGAGCACCTGGCCGAAACGAGCGGCGTCGCGGCCAAAGGTATCGGCGGCCTGGCTGGCATTTTCATCGCCGGCCAATACGGTATTCACCGCGCCGAGGATGCGTTCGGCCAGCAGCGACTGGCGCTGGGCCATGGCCACCTGGGCGGCCGGCGCGCCACGTTGCAGGAGGATCTCGACGACTTTTTCATACTCGACCTGCAGTTGCGGAACGGTTTCGGCCAGGGTCGCCGCGACTTGATGCAGCGACAGGACGGTTTGCTCGCTGGAGAGGATGGCATCGGTATTCTTCAGCAGCCGCTCCCAGTCCAACTGCACGGCACGCATCTGCGGACGCAGGGTGGCGGGCGCTGGCGGCAGGCCGGTCACCGGATCGCCCTGTTTCAGGTAGCCCCAGCGCTGAGCGAAGTCGTTGCGCGCATCGCTCAGCAGCTTGAACGCAGCCGCTTTGCCGGCCGCGGCCTCTGTGGCGTTCTTGGCGATGCGCTGGGACAACACCCGCAGCTCACCGGCATGGCCGATGTACTGTTTGTCATAGGTGGACTGGACGTTGAGGTACGCGAAATTGGCGAACAACAGCATGATGAAGACAATCAGCGCGACGAACAGCACGATGATCTGCGAACGACTGCGCGACGCTTCCAGTGGCTTGCCTGTTTTTGCTTTGATCATCGGTTCTCGCCTGTCCCCAAAACCCCAAACCACCGCCATTCAAATGTGGGAGCGAGCTTGCTCGCGATAGCGGCGGTACAGCTTGCATCAATGTTGACTGCACTGGCGCCATCGCGAGCAAGCTCGCTCCCACAGGGGCCGCGCTGCGGCCTGTTAAACCGCCACATCCATGAACCCCGGCGAACGCGCCAAGGCAAACGGGCTGAACACCTGCCATTGCCGCTCGCCGGCGAAACGGCCCTGGACGTACGCCGATTCCGGGCGATCCAAGGAGGCCGTGGGAATCGCTTCAAGGCTGTCCTTGGCAAAATGCTGCAGGCCGAGGACTTCATCCACCAGCAACCCGGCGAAGACTTCGTCATGATCCACCACCAATACCCGCCGCTGCTTGCGCACGCTGGACAGTTCATGGCCGAAAAAACCGCACAGGTCCATCAGCGGCAACAAACGCCCCCGCAGGTTGGCGACTCCGCGAACCCATGGTTTGACCCCGGGCAACGAGGTGTGGCGCGGCTCATGCAGCACTTCACTCACTTCGCCCATGGGCGCCACGTACCAATGTTCGCCCAGGCGAAAACCGATGCCGCTCCAGCTGTCCCGGTGCATGGGCTGGGACGGGAGGTCCGCGCCCAGCAACCGGCAGCGTCGATCGATCTGAAGCAACAGTTCGAATGCGGTCAGGGAGTGGCTCATGCCCGCGTCGTCAGCCTTCCAGCACTTTGTTCAGGGTCGTGATCAGGGTGTCCTCGTCCACCGGCTTGGTCAGATAGTCCTTCGCACCCTGGCGCGTACCCCAGACCTTGTCGGTGTCCTGGTCCTTGGTGGTGATGATGATCACGGGGATGTGTCCGGTATCAGGGTCCTTGGTCAGCTGGCGCGTGGCCTGGAAACCGTTGAGGCCGGGCATGACGATATCCATCAATACCGCATCGGGTTTTTCCTGGCGGGCCAATGCCACGCCATCGGCGCCGTTTTCGGCCTTCAGGACCTCGTGGCCGTGCTTTTCCAGCATGCCAGTGAGCTTGTACATCTCAGTCGGCGAATCATCGACGATCAGAACGCGTGCCATGGTGTTCCCCATTCTTCTGGACCTCGGGCCCGAGGCCGAGCGTCATTAATGTGCCTGGTGCGACTGGACAGCGGCAAAGCCCGGGACATGGGCCTGTATCGCGCCCAGCAGTTCTTCCTTGCTGAAAGGCTTGGTCAGGAATTGATCGGAGCCGACAATGCGCCCCTTGGCCTTGTCGAACAGACCATCGCGGGACGACAGCATGATCACGGGCGTCGCCTTGAAGGCGCTGTTGTTCTTGATCAGGGCGCAGGTCTGGTAACCGTCCAGGCGCGGCATCATGATATCGACAAAGATAATGCCTGGATGATGATCGACGATCTTGGCCAGGGCATCGAAGCCGTCGACCGCCGTTATCACTTCGCAACCAACGTTGCGCAGCAGGGTTTCGGCGGTGCGGCGGATGGTCTTCGAGTCGTCGATGACCATCACCTTCAAAGCGCTGGGTTGCTGCTGCGTAAGATGCTCTGCCATTGCCACTGCGAACCGGTTTTTAACGCATAAGTGTGATCGACAGCGCAAACCCTTGATGTTCAAGGCCCGCACGTCACATGGCAGCCTTTTTAGCACAGTCTCCAGCAACGATCTATCCGCCGCTCGGTACGGTGGTTTTTCCTTGACCGCCAATCTTCGGGGCGCCACTCTGACGCCACTTTTTCAGCCATTTGTGCCCATCAAATTTCGAGGAACCAAGCCATGAGCGTACGCGTCGGCATTGTCATGGACCCAATCGCCAGCATTTCCTATAAGAAGGATAGCTCGCTGGCCATGCTGCTGGCCGCTCAAAAGCGCGGCTGGGAGTTGTTCTACATGGAACAGCGCGACCTCTACCAGGCCGAAGGCCAGGCCCGGGCACGGATGAAGCCGCTGAAAGTCTTCGCCAACCCCGAGAAATGGTTCGAATTGGGTGACGAGAACGACGCGCTGCTAAGCGACCTGGACGTGATCCTGATGCGCAAGGATCCGCCGTTCGACATGGAATTCGTGTATTCCACTTATCTGCTGGAACAAGCTGAGAGCGCGGGCGTGCTGGTGGTCAACAAGCCGCAGAGCCTGCGCGACTGCAACGAAAAGCTATTCGCCACGCTATTCCCGCAATGCACGCCGCCCACGATCGTCAGCCGTCGCCCGGACGTGTTGCGCGAATTTGCCGATCATCATGGCGACGTCATCCTCAAGCCCCTGGACGGCATGGGCGGCTCTTCGATCTTCCGCCACACCGCAGGCCATCCGAACCTGTCGGTGATCCTGGAAACCCTGACCTTGCATGGCCAGCAACAGATCATGATCCAGGGCTACCTGCCGGCCATCGTCGACGGCGACAAGCGCATCCTGATGATCGACGGCGAACCCGTCGATTATTGCCTGGCGCGCATCCCGGCGGCCGGCGAAACCCGTGGCAACCTGGCGGCCGGTGGTCGTGGCGAAGCTCGTCCGCTGACCGACAAGGATCGCTGGATCGCCGCCCAGGTCGGCCCGACGCTGCGCGAGAAAGGCCTTCTATTCGTCGGCCTGGACGTGATCGGCGAGCATCTGACGGAGATCAACGTCACCAGCCCGACCTGCATCCGCGAGATCGACAATGCCTTCGGCACGGACATCGGCGGCATGCTGATGGACGCCATCGAGAAGCAGCTGCAAGCGGCAAGCCACACGCGGCAAGCTTGATGCAGCTTGTCGCTTGCTGCTTGAGGCTTGAAGCTAAAAACCAACATTGCGTTATCATGCCCGGCCTGTGAAACCCGCGATGTTGGTTTTTTTGCCATGACACTCCCGTCCGATCTGCCCCAAGAGCTCGCCCATCGTGGCGTGCGCCCGGCTGATCGCCTTGGCTTCACCCTTTTCCTGGCGGCATTGATCCACCTGGCGCTGTTGTTGGGCGTCGGCTTTGCCACGGTCGAACCCAAGCAGATCAGCCAGACCCTGGAAATCACCCTGGCCACCTTCAAGAGCGAAACCAAGCCACAGAAGGCGGACTTCCTGGCCCAGGAAAACCAGCAGGGCAGTGGCACCCTGGAAAAGAAAGCGACCCCCAAGACCACCGAGATCGCGCCGTTTCAAGACAATAAAGTGCAGAAGGTGACCCCGCCGCCCACGGCCAAGCCGGAGGTCCAGGAGACGGCGCCCAAGGCTGCCGTGACCACCGTGGCGCCGAAGCCGAAAAAAGCCCCGGTAAAGGAAGAGGTCAAGCCCGATCCGAAACCCAAGGCGCCAGAACCGACTTTCGACAGCTCGCAGTTGTCCAGCGATATCGCCAGCCTGGAAGCCGAACTGGCCCAGGAACAGCAGTTGTACGCCAAGCGCCCGCGCATCCATCGCCTGAGCGCAGCTTCGACCATGCGCGACAAGGGCGCCTGGTACAAGGACGAGTGGCGCAAGAAGGTCGAGCGCATCGGCAACCTGAACTACCCCGACGAAGCCCGGCGCAAGCAGATCTACGGCAACCTGAGATTGATGGTTTCGATCAACCGTGATGGCTCGCTGTACGAAGTGCTGGTGCTCGAATCCTCCGGCCAGCCGCTGCTGGACCAGGCGGCCCAGCGAATCGTGCGCCTGGCCGCGCCCTTCGCACCGTTTACTGGTGACCTGTCGGACATCGACCGCCTGGAAATCATCCGCACCTGGAAGTTCGCCCGAGGTGATCGGCTGTCCAGTAACTGATCTTCAGACAGTATCAATACCCTGTGGGAGCGAGCTTGCTCGCGATTGCCATCGATCATTCAGCATGAATGGCGACTGACACACCGCATCGCGAGCAAGCTCGCTCCCACAGGGGATTGGTGACAGCCCCAAGCATTTCCCAGCTTGTCAGTTCGCCCCCACGCCGCCACACTAGCGCCTATGAAAAACGTCAGCCCCACCTACCTCAAGCATCACTTCCTGATCGCCATGCCGCACATGGCCGATCCGAATTTTGCCCATACCTTGACCTACATCGTCGAGCACACGGCCAATGGGGCCATGGGACTGGTGGTCAATCGCCCACAGGAGCTGAACCTGGCGGACATCCTCGAGCAACTGCGCCCCGAGGTCGAGCCGCCATTGCTGTGCCAGCATGTGCCGATTTTCATCGGTGGCCCAGTGCAGACCGATCGCGGTTTCGTGCTCCACCCGTCGGGTCCCAAATTCCAGGCCACCGTCGATTTGAACGGTGTGTCGCTGTCCACATCCCAGGACGTGCTGTTTGCCATCGCCGACGGCGTCGGCCCGGAAAAGAGCCTGATCGCCCTTGGCTATGCCGGCTGGGAACCCGGGCAACTGGAAGCCGAACTGGCCGACAATGCCTGGCTGACCTGCCCGTTCGACGCCGACATCCTGTTCAACACCAGCAGCGAACTGCGCCTGGAAGCGGCCGCCAGCAGGCTGGGCGTCAACCTCAGCTTGCTCACCAGCCAGGCAGGACACGCCTGATGGCTCTCCGCCTGCTGCTGGGCTTCGACTACGGCACCAAACAGATCGGCGTTGCGGTCGGCCAGGTCGTCACCGGCCAGGCCCGCGAACTGTGCACCTTGAAAGCACAGAACGGCGTTCCGGACTGGAACCAGGTCGAAGCGCTGATCAAGGAATGGAAACCCGACGCCGTGGTGGTCGGCCTGCCGTTGAACATGGACGGCACGCCCAGCGACATGTGCGTGCGCGCGGAGAAGTTCGCCCGACGGCTCAACGGCCGCTTCAATCTGCCCTTCTATACCCATGACGAACGCCTGACCACGTTCGAGGCCAAGGGCGAACGCCTGGTCCGCGGTGGGCAGAAAGGCAGTTACCGCGACAACCCGGTGGACGCCATCGCCGCCGCCCTGCTGCTGCAAGGCTGGCTCGATGCCAACGCCGCCCTGTTCGAAACCTGATTTTTTGAAAGCGCCGCGAGGCGCTTTCTTTTAGCGATAAACCGAGTCACCAGCACCGACCCGGAAACCTGAAGGAGCCAGCATGAGCCTGCCCAATCCCGCCGAACTGATCAGCCAGATGGCGATCCGTCTCACGGCGCACCTGGAACAACGCGGCATTAGCGAACCGCGCTACATCGGCATTCGCACCGGCGGCGTCTGGGTTGCCCAGGCCTTGCTCGATGAACTGGGCAGCGATTCGCCGCTGGGTACCCTGGATGTGTCCTTCTACCGCGATGACTTCAGCCAGAACGGCTTGCATCCACAAGTACGTCCCTCGGCCCTGCCGTTCGAGATCGAAGGCCAGCACCTGGTGCTGATCGACGACGTGCTGATGAGCGGCCGGACCATCCGCGCCGCCATGAACGAACTGTTCGACTATGGCCGCCCGGCCAGCGTGACGCTGGTGTGCCTGCTGGACCTGGACGCCGCCGAGCTGCCGATCCGCCCGAACGTGGTCGGCGCGACGCTGACGCTGGCCACCCATGAGCGGGTCAAGCTCTCCGGGCCGTCGCCGCTGCAACTCGAACTGCAAGATCTTGCCCTTTAACTGCCCTTGTAAGAGTCCATCGCGATGACGCCTCTCGAAACCAAGCGCCCGCTGCAGCTCAACGATCAGGGCCAGCTGCGGCATTTCCTGTCCCTCGACGGCCTGCGCCGCGAGCTGCTGACGGAAATCCTCGACACCGCCGACTCATTCCTCGAAGTCGGCGCCCGAGCGGTGAAGAAAGTCCCTTTGCTGCGCGGCAAGACCGTGTGCAACGTCTTTTTTGAAAACTCCACCCGCACCCGCACCACCTTCGAACTGGCGGCCCAGCGGCTGTCGGCGGATGTAATCAGCCTCAACGTGTCCACATCCTCGGCGAGCAAGGGCGAGACCCTGCTCGACACCTTGCGCAACCTCGAGGCCATGGCCGCCGACATGTTCGTCGTGCGCCACGGTGACTCCGGCGCGGCGCACTTCATCGCTGAACATGTCTGCCCGCAAGTGGCGATCATCAACGGCGGCGACGGCCGTCACGCCCACCCGACCCAGGGCATGCTCGACATGCTGACCATCCGTCGTCACAAAGGCAGCTTTGAAAACCTGTCGGTAGCGATCGTTGGCGACATCCTGCATTCGCGGGTGGCGCGCTCGAACATGCTGGCCCTCAAGACGCTGGGCTGCCCGGACATCCGCGTAATCGCGCCGAAAACCCTGCTGCCCATCGGCGTCGAGCAGTACGGCGTGAAGGTCTACACCGACATGACCGAAGGCTTGAAGGACGTGGACGTGGTGATCATGCTGCGCCTGCAACGCGAGCGTATGACCGGCGGCCTGCTGCCCAGCGAAGGCGAGTTCTACCGCCTGTTCGGCCTGACCACGGCACGCCTGGCCGGAGCCAAGCCGGACGCCATCGTCATGCACCCGGGGCCGATCAACCGCGGCGTGGAGATCGAGTCGGCGGTGGCCGACGGGCCGCGTTCGGTGATTCTCAACCAAGTGACCTACGGCATCGCCATCCGCATGGCCGTGCTGTCCATGGCCATGAGCGGGCAAACGGCCCAGCGCCAACTCGACCAGGAGAACGCCCAGTGAAGCTCAGCATTCTCGGCGCACGCGTGATCGATCCGGCCAGCGGCCTGGATCAAGTGACTGACATTCATATCGATGCCTGCAAGATCGTCGCTCTGGGCGCCGCGCCGGCAGGCTTCGCGGCGGTCGAGACCCTCGACGCCCAAGGCCTCGTAGCCGCCCCCGGTCTGGTTGACCTCAACGTCGCCCTGCGCGAGCCGGGCTACAGCCGCAAAGGCAGCATCATCAGCGAAACCCGGGCGGCCGCCGCCGGTGGCGTGACCAGCCTGTGCTGCCCGCCGCAAACCAAACCGGTGCTGGACACCTCGGCCGTGGCCGAACTGATCCTCGACCGCGCCCGCGAAGCCGGCAACACCAAGGTCTTCCCCATTGGCGCACTGAGCAAGGGCCTGGAAGGCGAGCAACTGGCCGAGCTCATCGCTCTGCGCGATGCCGGTTGCGTGGCGTTCGGCAATGGCCTGAACAATTTCCGCAACACCCGTACCCTGTGCCGCGCGCTGGAATATGCGGCGACCTTCGGCCTGACGGTGATCTTCAACTCGCAGGACCTTGACCTGGCCGAAGGCGGCCTGGCCCACGAAGGCCCCACCGCCAGTTTCCTTGGCCTGCCGGGCATCCCGGAAACCGCCGAGACCGTGGCACTTGCCCGGGACCTGCTGCTGGTGGAGCAAAGCGGCGTGCGCGCGCACTTCAGCCAACTGACCAGCGCCCGCGGCGCCGCGCTGATCGCCCAGGCCCAGGCACGTGGTTTGCCAGTGACCGCCGATGTGGCGCTGTACCAGTTGATCCTCACCGACGAAGCGCTGATCGACTTCAATAGCGTCTATCACGTCCAGCCGCCGCTGCGCACCCGCGCCGACCGCGATGGCTTGCGCGAGGCGGTGAAGTCCGGGGTGATCTCGGCCATTTCCAGCCATCACCAACCCCACGAGCGCGATGCCAAGCTGGCCCCCTTCGGCGCCACCGAGCCGGGCATCAGCAGCGTCGAGCTGTTGCTGCCGCTGGCCATGACACTGGTGGAAGACGGATTACTGGATCTACCGACCCTGCTGGCACGCCTGAGCGCCGGCCCGGCCCAGGCGCTGCAATTGCCTGCCGGGAAACTGGCCGTGGGTGCCGCGGCGGACCTGGTGCTGTTCGACCCCGCCGCGTCCACCGTGGCCGGTGAAGCCTGGCGTTCCAAGGGTGACAACTGTCCGTTCCTGGGTCACAGCCTGCCGGGGGTGGTGCGCTATACCCTGATGGATGGGCGGATCACTCACCAGGTTTGATACCGCGTCGTCCCTATCGCGAGCAAGCTCGCTCCCACAAGGGGATCTTTGGTGAACACAGGATATGTGAACACCCTCGATTCAGTGTGGGAGCGAGCCTGCTCGCGAATGCAGGCGACACGATCTACCTGTCTTAATGGAAAGCCCCACGCTTCTGCGCATTACGAATCGAGACCTGGTCATTCAGCGTCCAGAAGTCATACAGCACCCCCAGGAAAAACACCCCACCGGTCAGTAGGTAAAGGAGCCCACTGAGCCACTTGCCTTGGTACATGCGATGCACACCAAGCACTCCGAGGAACGTGAGCAGGATCCACGCCACGCTGTATTCGATGGGGCCAGGGGTAAAGCGCAGGTCCGCTTCGCGGTCCATGGCAGGGATCAGGAACAGGTCGATCAGCCAGCCAATGCCCAGCAGGCCGAAGGTGAAAAACCAGATCGTGCCGGTCACCGGCTTGCCGTAATAGAAACGGTGAGCGCCGGTAAACCCGAGAATCCAGAGCAGATACCCGATGACTTTGCTGTGGGTATCGCGGATTGCGTCCTGTTGATAGCTGTTCATGAATGGTCTCTTTTGCCTCGATAGAAAAATTTGTTCGGACTTTTTGTGACTTTTTTGTGTCTCGCCGACAAGCGGTCCTGGTCGACCCGAGCCGGGGAAACGCCCGTACTACGGGGCCTGTGTCGGACAATCAGGCCAAAATGACGGTATTGCGCGGCGTTTATGCTAGGTTCCGGATCGACAAACGGCCTCGGAAAGCGAAAAAAAGCTGTTATAAAGTTGCGCGCTAACCTTTATGAGCCCTGCCTAATGCGTCCATTTTTAAAGACATGGCTGACCATCTGCCTATTATTGCCACTGGCCGCCCACGCCACCAACCGTGAGCAACGTCTTCCCAACATCAATGGCTACACCCCTAAATCCCATGTTTCTGCTCCGTCGAGCAAGAACAAGCAAGGCGTCCAGCGCGTGAGCACGGCTCAGAGCCGACTGGTGCCACCCATGGCGACCAAGACCACCAGCAATGTCTTGAGCCGCGCCGTGAATGTACTCGGCACACCTTACCGTTGGGGCGGCAGCAGCCCAAGTAAAGGTTTCGATTGCAGTGGGCTGGTGAAATACGCCTTCAACGACGCCACCTTCGATTTGCCGCGCACATCCAACGCGATGGCAGCCGGCCACGGTGAAAAAATCGAGCGCAAGGACTTGAAGCCTGGGGACCTGATTTTCTTCAAGCTCAAGAGCCGGCGAGTCAACCATGTGGCCATCTACCTGGGCAATGACCGCTTCATCCACGCCCCGCGCCGTGGCAAGTCGGTGACCATCGACACGCTGAACAAGCCGTATTGGAACACCCATTACGTGGTTGCCAAGCGGGTACTGCCCAAAGAGCCGGGTGCGATGCGGGTGGTTCAGCGCTGATCTGAAGACCACTTGGTCCTTGTGGCGAGGGAGCTTGCTCCCGCTGGGGCGCGGAGCGGCCCCGACGGTGCATGCCTGGGTGAAGGTGGCGTCTGATTTGGGGCTGCTTCGCAGCCCAGCGGGAGCAAGCTCCCTCGCCACAAGAGCGGTACTGCCTTCTTGCCCTAGAAATTATCCGGCGTACGCGCCCGCTCCCGCGCATGCTCGCGGCTGATCAGTCCCTTGTTCACCAACTCCTTCAGGCACATGTCCAGCGTCTGCATCCCCAGCGAGCCGCCGGTCTGAATCGACGAATACATCTGCGCGATCTTGTCTTCCCGGATGAGATTGCGGATCGCCGAGGTGCCGAGCATGATTTCATGCGCCGCAACCCGGCCGCCGCCGATCTTCTTGACCAGCGTCTGGGAGATCACCGCCTGCAACGACTCCGACAGCATCGAACGAACCATGGACTTCTCGTCACCGGGAAACACGTCCACCACCCGGTCAATGGTCTTGGCCGCCGATGTGGTATGCAGCGTGCCAAACACCAAGTGCCCGGTTTCTGCGGCAGTCAGCGCCAGCCGGATGGTTTCCAGGTCACGCATTTCCCCCACCAGGATCACGTCCGGATCTTCCCGCAGGGCCGAGCGCAGCGCCGTGGAAAAGCCCTGGGTATCGCGGTGCACCTCGCGCTGGTTGATCAGGCATTTGCGCGGTTCATGGACGAATTCGATCGGGTCCTCGATGGTGAGGATGTGATGATGCTTGTGGCTGTTCAGGTAATCGATCATCGCGGCCAGGGTGGTGGACTTGCCGGACCCCGTCGGCCCGGTCACCAGCACGAGCCCACGTGGGGCCTCGGTGATCTTGCGAAACACCTCGCCCATCCCCAGGTCTTCCATGGTCAGGACTTTCGAAGGGATGGTCCGGAACACCGCCCCCGCGCCACGATTCTGGTTGAAGGCGTTGACCCGAAACCGCGCAACGCCTGGCACGTCGAAGGAAAAGTCGGTCTCCAGAAACTTTTCGTAATCCACTCGTTGCCGGTCATTCATGATGTCGTAGATCAGTTCATGGACCTGCTTGTGGTCCAACGCCGGCAGGTTGATACGCCGCACATCGCCATCGACACGGATCATTGGTGGCAACCCGGCGGACAGATGCAGGTCCGACGCCCCCTGTTTGGCGCTGAACGCCAGCAGTTCAGTGATATCCATAGCGCTCCTCAATTCCAGTAGAATGCCGCGAACCTCAGACCCGCTGGCCTTTCTTTATGACCACGATAGCAGACAACATTGCTCAGGTTAGATCGCGCATCCATGCGGCGGAACAGGCCGCCCGACGCGCCGAACACAGCGTCCATCTACTGGCCGTCAGCAAGACCAAGCCCGCCCAGGCCCTGCGCGAAGCCTACGCCGCCGGCCTGCGTGACTTTGGCGAGAACTACTTGCAAGAAGCCTTGGGCAAGCAGGCCGAACTGACTGACTTGCCCTTGATCTGGCACTTCATCGGCCCCATTCAATCGAACAAGACGCGCGCTATTGCCGAACATTTCGACTGGGTGCATTCCGTGGATCGCTTGAAAATTGCACAGCGCCTGTCCGAGCAGCGGCCAGCCGAGCTGCCACCATTGAACATCTGCATTCAGGTCAACGTCAGCGGCGAAGCCAGTAAATCCGGCTGCGCGCCAGCGGACCTGCCCGCCCTTGCCAGCGCCATCAGCACGTTGCCACGCCTCACGTTGCGCGGGTTGATGGCGATTCCCGAACCGACCGACGATCGCGCTGAACAGGACGCGGCTTTTGCTGCTGTCCAGCGCCTGCAAGCCAGCCTGGACCTGCCCCTGGATACGCTGTCCATGGGCATGAGCCATGACCTCGAATCCGCCATTGCTCAAGGCGCCACCTGGGTGCGCGTCGGTACTGCGCTGTTTGGGGCTCGCGACTACGGTCAATCGCCCAGCTGACTCACTCATCTTTCATAAGGATCCGTTATGAGCAACACGCGTATTGCCTTTATCGGCGCCGGCAACATGGCCGCCAGCCTGATCGGCGGCCTGCGGGCCAAGGGCCTGGATGCAGCGCAGATCCGCGCCAGCGATCCGGGTGAAGAAACCCGCCAGCGGGTGAGCGCAGAGCACGGCATCGAAGCCTTCGCCGACAACGCCCAGGCCATCGACGGCGTGGACGTCGTGGTGCTCGCGGTCAAGCCGCAAGCAATGAAAAGCGTGTGCGAAGCCCTTCGCCCGCATCTCAAGCCACATCAGCTGATCGTGTCGATTGCCGCTGGTATTACTTGCGCGAGCATGAACAACTGGCTCGGCGCCCAGCCCATCGTGCGCTGCATGCCCAACACCCCGGCACTGCTGCGCCAGGGCGTCAGCGGCCTGTTCGCCACCGAACAGGTGACGGCCGCCCAACGCCAGCAGGCTGAAGAGCTGCTGTCGGCCGTGGGTCTTGCGCTGTGGCTGGAAACCGAGCAGCAACTGGACGCGGTCACCGCCGTCTCCGGCTCTGGTCCGGCGTACTTCTTCCTGCTGATCGAAGCCATGACCGCCGCCGGCGAGAAACTCGGCCTGCCCCGGGAAACCGCCGCTCAGCTGACCTTGCAGACTGCCCTGGGCGCCGCGCATATGGCGGTCGCCAGCGATGTCGATGCGGCGGAGCTGCGTCGCCGCGTGACTTCGCCGGGCGGTACCACCGAAGCGGCCATCAAATCATTCCAGGCCGGAGGCTTCGAAGCCCTGGTTGAAAAAGCACTCGGCGCCGCCGCGCACCGCTCGGCCGAAATGGCCGAACAACTGGGCCAATAAGGAGCCATTCATGATTGGATTGAACACTGCAGCGGTCTATGTCCTGCAAACCCTCGGCAGTCTGTACCTGCTGATCGTGCTGATGCGCTTCGTGCTGCAACTGGTGCGCGCCAACTTCTACAACCCGTTGTGCCAGTTCATCGTCAAGGCGACCCAACCGCTGCTTAAACCCTTGCGCCGGATCATTCCGAGCCTGTTCGGCCTGGACATGTCCTCGCTGTTGCTGGCGATCCTGTTGCAAATGGCGCTGATGGCCCTGACGCTGCTGCTGACCTATGGCATCACCGGCAATCCGCTGCAATTGCTGATCTGGTCGATCATCGGCGTTACCGCACTGTTCCTGAAGATATTTTTCTTTGCCCTGATCATCAGCGTGATCCTGTCCTGGGTCGCGCCGGGCAGCCACAACCCGGGCGCCGAACTGGTGAACCAGATCTGCGAGCCGGCCCTGGCGCCGTTCCGCCGCATCGTGCCGAACCTCGGCGGCCTGGACATCTCGCCGATCCTGGCATTCATGGTGCTCAAACTGATCGACATGCTGGTGATCAACAACCTGGCGGCGATGAC
Organism: Pseudomonas sp. R4-84; assembly: GCF_054130985.1. NCBI lineage: Bacteria > Pseudomonadati > Pseudomonadota > Gammaproteobacteria > Pseudomonadales > Pseudomonadaceae > Pseudomonas > Pseudomonas sp. R4-84. The sequence continues at coordinate 344,895 of NZ_CP096390.1, read as the reverse complement.
GATGATGCCGGAGATCCTGCGGGTGCTGATCTAAAGCACGCTGCAACTTTTCCTGTGGCGAGGGAGCTTGCTCCCGCTGGGCCGCGAAGCAGCCCCAAACCGGGCGCCACCGTCGTCCAGACAGCCCCGGGCGGCAGCATTCAGGGCCGCTTCGCGCTGGAGCGCCAGCCCGGCCCAGCGGGAGCAAGCTCCCTCGCCACAGATTGATCCAGTCACCACAGGGTTTGCATCAGCGGACAATCAGCGCCGCCCTTTGCTTGCCGCTAACCCCAGCGGTCTTTAGACTTACGCCTCATTTCAACGAGAGCAGGGTCGATGCCAGCTGCCTTTCCCCCCGATTCCGTTGGTCTGGTGACGCCGCAAACGGCGCATTTCAGCGAGCCCCTGGCCCTGGCCTGCGGCCGTTCGTTGCCAGCCTATGACCTGATCTACGAAACCTACGGCACCCTCAACGCCACGGCGAGCAATGCCGTGCTGATTTGCCACGCCTTGTCGGGGCATCACCACGCCGCCGGCTACCACAGCGTCGATGACCGCAAGCCCGGCTGGTGGGACAGTTGCATCGGCCCCGGCAAGCCCATCGACACCAACCGGTTCTTCGTGGTCAGCCTGAACAACCTCGGCGGTTGCAACGGCTCCACCGGCCCCAGCAGCCTCAACCCCGACACCGGCAAGCCCTTCGGCGCCGATTTCCCGGTACTGACCGTGGAAGACTGGGTCCACAGCCAGGCCCGCCTGGCCGACCGCCTCGGCATCGGTCAATGGGCGGCGGTGATCGGTGGCAGCCTCGGCGGCATGCAGGCCCTGCAATGGACCATCACCTACCCGGATCGCGTGCGCCATTGCCTGGCAATCGCCTCGGCGCCCAAGCTGTCGGCGCAGAACATTGCCTTCAACGAAGTGGCGCGCCAGGCGATCCTCACCGACCCCGAATTTCACGGAGGTTCGTTCCAGGAACATGGCGTGATTCCCAAGCGCGGGTTGATGCTGGCGCGGATGGTCGGGCACATCACCTACCTGTCCGACGATTCCATGGGTGAAAAATTCGGCCGAGGCCTCAAGAGCGAAAAGCTCAACTACGACTTCCACAGCGTGGAATTCCAGGTCGAGAGCTACCTGCGTTATCAGGGCGAGGAATTCTCCGGGCGCTTCGACGCCAACACCTACCTGCTGATGACCAAGGCGCTGGACTACTTCGATCCGGCGGCGAACTTCGACGATGACCTGGCGAAAACCTTCGCCAATGCCACCGCCAAGTTCTGCGTGATGTCTTTCACCACCGACTGGCGCTTCTCCCCGGCCCGTTCCCGGGAGCTGGTGGACGCACTGATGGCCGCGCGCAAGGACGTCTGCTACCTGGAAATCGACGCACCCCAGGGCCACGACGCCTTTTTGATTCCGATCCCGCGCTACCTGCAGGCGTTCGGCAACTACATGAACCGTATTACGCTGTGAGGACGCCATGAGAGCCGATCTGGACATCATCCAGGAATGGATCCCCGCCGGCAGCCGCGTGCTCGACCTGGGCTGCGGCAACGGCGAACTGCTGACCTGGCTGCGCGACAACAAGCAAGTGACGGGCTACGGGCTGGAAAACGACCCGGACAACATCGCCGAATGCGTGGCCAAGGGCATCAACGTCATCGAACAAGACCTGGACAAAGGGCTGGGCAACTTCGCCAGCAACAGCTTCGACATCGTGGTCATGACCCAGGCCCTGCAAGCCGTGCATTACCCAGACAAGATTCTCGACGAAATGCTGCGCGTCGGGCGCCAGTGCATCATTACCTTCCCCAACTTCGGTCACTGGCGCTGCCGCTGGTACCTGGCGAGCAAGGGACGGATGCCGGTGTCGGAATTCCTGCCCTATACCTGGTACAACACCCCGAACATCCATTTCTGTACGTTCGAGGATTTCGAAGAACTGTGCCGCGAGCGCAAGGCCAAGGTCATCGACCGGTTGGCGGTGGACCAGCAGCACCGCCACGGGTGGGCCAGCAAGCTATGGCCTAATCTGTTAGGTGAGATTGGCATTTACCGGGTCAGCAGCCCGGGCCTTGCCGACCATCAGGTCGCGGTGTGAGCACCCGCCTTTTCAGGAGCACGACATGAAGCGTCTAGCGTTGCTGTTAATCACCTCCTGCCTGAGCATCGGCGCCATGGCCGCCGATGTCATCAAGGCCGAGCGCAAGGAAGTGTTCGGTGACGTCACCGTTCACTACAACACGTTCAACTCCACCTTCCTGACCCCCGACATCGCCAAGGGCGCCGAGCTGATTCGCAGCAAGCACCAGGGCGTCATCAACGTCTCGGTGATCAAGGAAGGCAAGCCGTTGATGGCCCAGGTCAGCGGTACGGTCAAGGACCTGACCAGCAAGACAGTCCCGCTCACCTTCCGTCAGGTCACCGAAGCAGGCGCGATCTACTACATCGCCCAATATCCAGTGGAACAGCAGGAAACCCGCACCTTCGAGATCAAGGTGCAAACCGGCGACAAAATCAACACCATCAACTTCAACCAGGAACTGTTTCCGGGCCAATGATCAACCTTACCCAACTCGTACTGGCCAGCCACAACGCCGGCAAACTCAAGGAACTCCAGGCGATGCTCGGCGGATCGGTGCAGCTGCGCTCGATCGGTGAATTCAGCCAGGTCGAGCCGGAGGAAACCGGTTTGTCGTTCGTCGAGAACGCCATCCTCAAGGCCCGCAATGCGGCGCGCATTTCCGGCCTGCCGGCGCTGGCCGACGATTCCGGTCTGGCGGTGGACTTCCTCGGCGGCGCGCCGGGCATCTATTCGGCCCGTTACGCCGATGGCAAAGGTGACGCAGCGAACAACGCCAAGCTGCTCGAAGCCCTCAAGGACGTGCCCGAAGCCGAGCGCGGCGCGCAATTCGTTTGTGTGCTGGCGCTTGTGCGCCATGCCGACGATCCACTGCCGATCCTCTGCGAAGGCCTGTGGCACGGGCGCATCCTCGCCAAGGCCAGCGGCGAACACGGCTTTGGCTACGACCCGTTGTTCTGGGTGCCTGAGCGCAATTGTTCCAGCGCCGAGCTGGGCCCCGTTGAAAAGAACCAACTGAGCCACCGCGCCCGCGCCATGGCCCTGCTGCGCCAAAGCCTGGGCCTGCAATGACCACCGACTCCCCCGCACCGCTGATCCACGGCGGCGCACAGACACCTCGGGCGCCGCTGCCCATGCTGCCGCCCTTGGCGTTGTACATCCATATCCCCTGGTGCGTGCGCAAATGCCCGTATTGCGACTTCAACTCCCACACCGCCAGCCCGCAGCTGCCGGAGGAGGAATACGTCGACGCCTTGCTGGCCGATCTCGACCAGGATTTGCATGGGGTTCACGGCCGGCCGTTGTCCTCCATTTTCTTTGGCGGCGGCACGCCGAGCCTGTTCAGCGCCCAAGCCCTGGGGCGTCTGCTGCGGGGCGTCGAGGCGCGCATCCCTTTTGCGCCCGATATTGAAATCACCCTGGAAGCCAACCCAGGCACCTTCGAGCAAGAGAAATTCGTCGCCTACCGGGCGCTGGGCATCAATCGTCTGTCCATTGGCATCCAGAGCTTCCAACAGGCCAAGCTCCAAGCGCTTGGCCGAATCCATAACGGCGACGAGGCGGTGCGTGCCGCTGGCATGGCCCGCCAGGCCGGGTTCGATAATTTCAATCTCGACTTGATGCATGGCCTGCCGGATCAATCCCTCGAAGATGCCTTGAGCGATCTGCGCCAGGCCATTGCCCTGAAGCCCACCCATTTGTCCTGGTATCAACTGACGCTGGAGCCGAACACGGTGTTCTGGAACCAGCCGCCAATCTTGCCGGAAGACGACACGCTGTGGGACATCCAGGAAGCCGGGCAGGCGCTGCTCGCCGAGCATGGCTACGCCCAATATGAGGTCTCCGCCTATGCCCAGCCAGGGCGCGCGGCGCGGCACAACCTCAATTATTGGAGCTTCGGTGACTTCATCGGCATCGGCGCCGGGGCCCACGGCAAGCTCAGCCATCCGGACGGGCGCATCGTGCGCACCTGGAAGACTCGCCTGCCCAAGGATTATCTCAACCCGGCCAAACGTTTCCTGGCCGGCGAAAAGAGCCTGGCCAACGAAGAACTGCCTTTCGAGTTCCTGATGAACGCGCTGCGTCTTACCGAAGGTGTAGCGGCGCAGCTTTATCCACAGCGCACCGGCCTGTCTTTGGAAAGCCTGGCCGACGGCCGGCGCGAGGCCGAACAAAGTGGGTTGTTGCAGGTCGAACCGTCACGTCTGGCGGCGACCGAGCGCGGACAGCTGTTTCTCAACGACTTGCTGCAGAAATTTCTGAGCTGATCAACACAAGGAAATCGAATGGATCTGGTACTCGACCTGCTCGCCACCGTATCCCGCTGGAGCCGCAGCAACCTGTCGGAAATCTCCCTGGCGTTGGTAGGCTGCCTGCTGGTGTTGTTTGGTGCGGATATCAAGGGCTGGGTCGAACAGCGCCTGGGCAGCATCGCCGGCGCCTTGCGCGTCCCGCTGATCGCCCTGCTGTGCATGATCGGCAGCGGCGCCGCGCTGATCTACGCCACGCCGTGGATCGTCCGGGGGTTGAGCCAGTTCAACAACTACAGCCTGGCGCCGGTGTTATTGGTGGTGTTGGTGTTGATTGGTGTGGTGGCTGACCGCCGCTGATTTAAGCCATCACATAAAACACATGTGGGAGCGAGCCTGCTCGCGAAGAGGGAGTGTCAGGCAATGTTTTGTTGGCTGACACACCGTATTCGCGAGCAGGCTCGCTCCCACAGTTTTATTGCGTGATGCTTAAGGCAGCTTCTCGAACTTCAAGTCCCAAACCCCATGCCCAAGCCGTTCGCCACGGCGTTCGAACTTGGTGATCGGCCGTTCAGCCGGGCGCGGTACGCACTTGCCGTCCTCGGCCAGGTTGCGATAACCCGGCGCGACGTTCATCACTTCCAGCATGTATTCGGCGTAGGGCTCCCAGTCGGTGGCCATGTGCAACACACCGCCGACCTTCAACTTGCTACGCACCAGCTCAGCGAACGACGCCTGGACGATCCGGCGCTTGTGGTGTCGGCTTTTGTGCCACGGATCCGGGAAGAACAGCATCAGCCGATCGAGGCTGTTATCGGCCACGCAACGATTAAGCACTTCGATAGCGTCGCAATCGTAGACCCGCAGGTTGGTCAGCCCTTGGGTCAGCACACCGTTGAGCAGCGCACCGACACCCGGACGATGGACCTCCACGCCGATGAAATCCTGTTCCGGCGCGGCGGCGGCCATCTCCAGAAGCGAGTGGCCCATGCCAAAACCGATTTCCAGCGAGCGCGGCGCCGAGCGTCCGAAGACCTGGTCGAAGTCGACCGGTGCATCGGCCAGGGGCAGGACATACAGCGGGGCGCCCTGTTCCAGGCCGCGTTGCTGGCCTTCGGTCATGCGCCCGGCGCGCATCACGAAACTCTTGATGCGGCGGTGCTGGCGCTCTTCGCCTTCTTCCGGCAGGACAGGCGTGTCGTTCGATTCAGTCATCAATGGCTCTTACTTGATCAGACCATCCAGCGGCGAGGACGCGCTGGCGTAGAGTTTTTTCGGCATGCGGCCGGCCAGGTAGGCCAAGCGGCCGGCAACGATGGCGTGCTTCATGGCTTCGGCCATCAGGATCGGCTGCTGGGCATGGGCGATGGCCGAGTTCATCAGCACCGCTTCGCAACCCAGCTCCATGGCGATGGTGGCGTCGGATGCGGTACCGACACCGGCATCCACCAGCACCGGGATCTTGGCTTCTTCCAGGATGATCTGCAGGTTGTATGGGTTGCAGATCCCCAGGCCGGTGCCGATCAGGCCGGCCAACGGCATGACCGCGATGCAGCCGATTTCCGCCAACTGACGGGCGATGATCGGGTCATCGCTGGTGTAGACCATCACGTCAAAACCTTCCTTGACCAGGGTCTCGGCGGCCTTGAGGGTTTCGATCACGTTGGGGAACAGGGTTTTCTGGTCCGCCAGCACTTCCAGCTTCACCAGGTTGTGACCGTCGAGCAGCTCACGGGCCAGGCGACAGGTGCGCACGGCCTCGATGGCGTCGAAGCAACCGGCGGTGTTCGGCAGGATCGTGTAGCGATCCGGCGGCAGGATATCCAGCAGGTTCGGTTCGCCCGGGTTCTGGCCGATGTTGGTGCGGCGCACGGCGACGGTCACGATCTCGGCACCCGAGGCCTCGATGGCCAGGCGGGTTTCTTCCATGTCGCGGTATTTGCCGGTACCTACCAGCAAGCGCGACTGGTAGGTACGACCGGCCAGGACGAAGGGCTTGTCGCTACGAACGATGCTCATGGGAAATCCTCTGTTGGGGTGAGGTTCTTGCGAAAGGCTGCGAAACCGAGGCGACTAACCGCCACCGATGGCGTGGACCACTTCGACGCTATCACCGTCGTTCAATTTGGTTTCGGCGTGCTGGCTGCGCGGGACGATATCCAGATTGAGTTCCACCGCGACGCGGCGTCCGGTGAGTTCCAGACGGGTCAGCAGGGCCGCGACGGTTTCACCGTCGGGCAGATCAAGGGGTTCGCCGTTCAACTGAATGCGCATGCCGGATGCCGCCATCATTTTTAGGGGCTGGCATTCTAGCCCGATCAGTCTGGGTGACCCAAGCCCCTTGGTCAGCTACGAGCGACAAGCTTCAAGCGGCAAGTTGCAGGCGCCAGGCCGCGATGCCCAGGCACAACCAACCGATCAGGAAAGCCACGCCGCCCAGGGGCGTGATCATGCCCAGCTTGGTGACACCGGTAAGGGTCAGCAGATACAGGCTGCCGGAGAACAGCAGAATGCCGATCACGAATGAAATTCCGGCCCAAGTGACGATACGACCCGGGATATGCGTGGCCAACAGCGCAACGCCGAACAGCGCCAGGGTATGCACCAGTTGGTAGGTCACCCCAGTGTGGAAAATCGCCAGATAATCGGCGCTCAGGCGGTTTTTCAGGCCATGGGCGGCAAACGCCCCCAGCGCCACGCCCGTGAAGCCGAAAAAAGCCGCCAGCATCAGAAAGCTACGCAACATGGGAACTCCGGTCAGACTCGATGGACAGGGTCTGTATAATGGCCCGCTCGACGGGTTCGGCCAAGCCATCTCTATGCTGCGTTCATTGTTTCGACGATTCATTAAAGCCCTGTTCTGGTTCGCCGCCTGCAGCGTTGTGCTGGTGCTGCTGTTTCGCGTGGTGCCACCGCCGTTCACCGCGCTGATGATCGAGCGCAAGGTGCAATCCTGGTTCGGAGGCGAACCGATCGACCTGCAGCGTGACTGGCAACCCTGGGACAAGATTTCCAATCATCTCAAGGTTGCGGTCATTGCCGGGGAAGACCAGAAATTTCCCGAGCATTGGGGCTTTGACATCGGCGCAATCCAGGCCGCGTTCGCCCACAACGGGCGCGGCGGTTCGATTCGTGGCGCCAGCACCCTTAGCCAGCAGGTTTCCAAGAACCTTTTCCTGTGGTCGGGCCGCAGTTGGCTGCGCAAGGGGCTGGAGGCCTGGTTCACCGCGCTGATCGAAGTGTTCTGGCCCAAGCAGCGGATCCTCGAGGTGTACCTCAATAGCGTCGAGTGGGACGACGGGGTGTTTGGGGCCGAAGCGGCGGCGCGGCATCATTTTCGTGTCGGTGCAAACGCCTTGTCCCGACAACAGGCCAGCCTGCTCGCCGCAGTCCTGCCCAACCCGAGGGCCTGGAGCGCCAGTCGGCCGAGCCCTTATGTGCTCAGGCGTGCGAGTTGGATTCGCCAGCAGATGAGCCAATTGGGAGGTGATGGTTATCTGTTGCGGTTAGATGAGTCTCGGCCGGCGCCCTGGGCTCAATAGCCGCGATACCACGGATTCTTGTGGGAGCGAGCCTGCTCGCGATGACAATCGAGCATTCAGCAGAGATGTCGCCTGACCCACCGCCATCGCGAGCAAGCTCGCTCCCACAAAGGCTGAGTTGACGCTTGCATCGCACAAACAAAAACGCCCCGATCAGTAATGATCGGGGCGTTTTTGTGATAGCTGTCGCAGGTCAAGCCGCAATCGACACCTTGAGCTTGTTCATCGCGCTCTTCTCAAGCTGGCGAATTCGCTCGGCCGACACGTTGTACTTTTGCGCCAGGTCGTGCAGCGTGGCCTTCTCCTCGGCCAGCCAGCGCTGGTAGAGAATGTCGCGGCTGCGCTCGTCCAGCACTTCCAGCGCTTCGTGCAGGTTGGTGTTGGAGTTGTCACTCCAGTCGGCGTCCTCCAGTTGACGCGCCGGGTCGTACCGGTGGTCTTCCAGGTAGTTGGCCGGCGATTGGAAAGCGCTGTCGTCGTCCGCTTCGGCGGCCGGGTCAAAAGCCATGTCATGGCCGGTCAGGCGACTTTCCATTTCGCGCACTTCACGAGGTTCCACACCGAGGCTCTCGGCCACGCGATGAACTTCCTCGTTGTTCAACCAGGCCAGGCGCTTCTTCTGGCTGCGCAGGTTGAAAAAAAGCTTGCGCTGGGCCTTGGTGGTCGCGACTTTCACGATGCGCCAGTTGCGCAGGATGAACTCGTGGATTTCCGCCTTGATCCAGTGCACTGCAAACGACACCAGGCGCACACCCATTTCCGGGTTGAAACGCTTGACCGCCTTCATCAGGCCAACGTTGCCTTCCTGGATCAGGTCGGCCTGGGCCAGCCCGTAGCCGGAATAGCTGCGGGCAATATGTACGACAAAACGCAGGTGGGCGAGCACCATCTGCCGAGCCGCCTCAAGATCCTGCTCATAGTAGAGACTCTCGGCCAGTTCACGCTCCTGCTCGGGGGTCAGCAGCGGGATGCTGTTGACCGTGTGCACATAGGCCTCCAGGTTCGCACCTGGGACCAGAGCATAAGCAGGTTGCAAAGAAGTGGTCATACGAAAAAACCTCCGACTCACATAACTCGTGCAGTTCAGCACTGCGAAAATTGACCGGGAACCGTAGGACAAGTTCCCACAAAAACCGAAAGGTCAATACGCGCAAAAAACAACTATTTTGGCGCAAGCTCACGTAGGTGGCGTGCTACCGCAATCCATGCACCGATATAACCCAACAGCACCGCGCCAAGCAAGAGCGACAGACCGTCAGCGACTGGCACTCCGGCCAGCGCGAAGTCACTGCCATACAAACCGGCCAGTCCCACTACCGCATCGTTCAGCCAGTCCAGGCCGAACGCCAATACGCCCCAGGACAGGATGCCTGCGCCGAAGCCATACAACGCTCCCATATAAAGGAAAGGCCTGCGTACATAACTGTCCGTACCGCCGACGAGTTTAATCACTTCTATCTCGGTGCGGCGGTTTTCAATATGAAGACGAATGGTATTGCCTATCACCAAAAGTAATGCGGAAACCAAGAGCACCGTCAGGCCGAAGACAAACCTGTCGCCGAGCTTGAGGATCGCCGCAAGACGCTCGACCCAGACTAGATCAAGTTGCGCCTGTTGTACCTTCGGCAGCTCGGAAAGTCTTTGTCTTAATGCTTCAAGGGTCGGCTTGTCGACCTCATTGGGGGTGACCAGCACAACGCCTGGCAGCGGGTTCTCCGGCAGCTCTTTGAGGGCTTCGCCCAGGCCCGACTGCTGCTGGAACTCTTCCAGCGCTTGCTCGCGCCCCACGTATTCGGCATCGGCCACGCCCGGCATGGTCTTGATCTGCTCACGCAGCGCCTCGCCTTCGCCTGGCGTCGCATCCAGTTGCAAATAAAGGGAGATCTGCGCCGCGCGCTGCCAGGAACCGCCCAGGCGCTCCACATTACTCAGCAGCAATGACAGGCCCATGGGCAGGCTCAAGGCCACCGCCATTACCATGCAGGTAAAGAAGCTGCCGATCGGTTGCTTGCCCAGGCGCCGAAGGCTGTCCAGCAGGCTGGCGCGATGGCTTTCGATCCAGGCGTGCAACAGCGTGGTGAAATCCGGGCCATCGTCATCGTCGCGCTTTTTCTTCTGCGGCTGCGGATCGGTGCCCTTCGGGGCCACGCGTTCGGCCACTTTCGGGCTGCGAGTAGCACTCATACGCCTGCCTCCCCGTCGCCGATCAGTCGACCGCGTTGCAAGGTCAGCATGCGGTGACGCATACGCGCGATCAGTGCCAGGTCGTGGCTGGCGATCAGCACGCTGGTGCCCAAGCGGTTGATGTCTTCGAATACGCCCATGATCTCCGCCGCCAGTCGCGGGTCGAGGTTACCGGTGGGTTCGTCCGCCAACAGCAAGGCCGGGCGATGGACGATTGCGCGGGCAATGCCGACGCGCTGTTGCTGGCCGGTGGACAGGTCGCCCGGGTACAGATCGGTCTTGTCCGACAGAGCCACGCGCTCCAGGGCCGAATCCACGCGTTTGTTGATTTCGGCCTTGGACAGCCCAAGGATCTGCAAAGGCAGCGCCACGTTATTGAATACCGTGCGATCGAACAGCAGTTGGTGATTCTGGAATACCACGCCGATCTGGCGCCGCAGATAAGGGATCTGGGCGTTGCTGATGGTGCTCAAATCCTGGCCGGCCAGCAGCAGCTTGCCGGTGGTGGGCCGTTCCATCGCCAGCAGCAGGCGCAGCAAGGTACTTTTACCGGCACCGGAGTGGCCGGTCACAAACAGAAACTCGCCCCGACGGACCCGAAAGCTCAGCTCGTGCAAGCCGACGTGACCGTTCGGATAGCGTTTACCGACCTGTTCGAAACGAATCATGAATGCTCCCGCTCGGCAAACAGCGCCTGGACAAAGGGCTCGGCTTCGAAGGTGCGCAGGTCATCGATGCCTTCACCCACGCCGATGTAGCGAATTGGCAGGCCAAACTGCTTGGCCAGGGCGAAGATCACCCCGCCCTTGGCGGTACCGTCGAGCTTGGTCAGGGCCAGCCCGGTCAGTTCGACGGTCTGGTTGAACTGCTTGGCCTGGTTGATGGCGTTCTGGCCGGTCCCGGCATCCAGCACCAGCAACACTTCGTGGGGCGCATCGGCGTCGAGCTTGCCGATCACCCGGCGGACCTTCTTCAACTCTTCCATCAGGTTGTCTTTGGTGTGCAGGCGACCGGCCGTGTCGGCGATCAGCACATCAATGCCACGGGCCTTGGCGGCCTGCACGGCGTCGAAGATCACCGAAGCGGAGTCGGCACCGGTGTGCTGGGCGATGACCGGGATCTTGTTGCGCTCGCCCCACACTTGCAGTTGCTCGACGGCGGCGGCGCGGAAGGTGTCGCCGGCGGCAAGCATGACCTTCTTGCCTTCGAGCTGCAGCTTCTTCGCCAGCTTGCCGATGGTGGTGGTCTTGCCGGCACCGTTGACGCCAACGACCAGGATCACGAAAGGCTTGTTCTGCGAGGCAATCACCAGCGGCTGCTCCACGGGCTTGAGCAGGTTGGTCAGTTCGCCCTGGAGGGACTTGTACAGCGCATCGGCATCGGTCAACTGTTTACGCGCGACTTTCTGGGTCAGGCTCTGGATGATCACCGAGGTGGCCTCGACCCCTACGTCGGCGGTGAGCAGGCGGGTCTCGATGTCTTCCAGCAGCTCGTCATCGATGACTTTCTTGCCCAGGAACAGGCTGGCCATGCCCTCGCCAATACTGGCGCTGGTCTTGGACAGGCCCTGCTTGAGGCGGGCAAAAAAACCGACCTTGCTCTCTTCAACGGGCCGCGGCGGTTCGACCGGGGCCGAAGCCTCTACCACGACAGGTTCAGGCTCGGGGGCGAGCTCCGGGGTCGAAGGCGCGAGCACGGCAGCCGGCGTCTCCTCCGGTTGCGTCGGGGCTGGGATTGGCGGCGTGACGTGGGGTGCCTGGGCGTCCTCTACCAGCGCGACCGGTTCTTCCGCCACGGGCAAGGTGAGCCAAGGGGCCTGCCCGGGAGGCGGGGTCAGGGATTGCTCGATCACCGGCTCATCCACCGGTTCAGCCACTGGCTCGGCTTCGGCCTCGGCCGGTTGCAGCACCGGCTCGGCGATCGGCAGGACAATGGGCGCAGCCTCTTCGACCACCGTCTCGTCGGCGGGCTCAGGCTGCGGTTGCGGCTGTTCACCCACGGTTTCCTGCGGCTTCTTGCGCAGCCATCCGAACAGGCTTTTTTTCTCGCCAGCCGCAGCTGGGGTCTTCTTGTCGTCGTTGGAACCAAACATGGAGGACGGCTATCTCACGGTAGCGACGCGCCTGGAGGGCGCCTCGGTGATAAATATTCGATGCTGAACAGACTGCGTTTCATCGAGCTTGTTCACGCGCAACAGATTGTCGAAATGTCGCCAGGACACCTCATGGTCGATTTTTTCGAAGGACTGGTACGGCATCGTCGGCGAAAACGCGGGGATACAGGAACAAACCCAACGTTTGTGCACGGAACCCAGACAGCCTTGGGCCGATAAAAGACCCGATAGGCGTGGCCGCCAGTAAAACGGACCGTTATCCTAGCACCTCCTCGCCTGCTGAGGCTAAGACCCGGCAGGCAGCCCGACAGGTTTAAACACGAATGAATGCTCTTGCCCGCCGCGCCGCAGGCCTGCTGCTCAGCACGGTTTGTCTGCCCTTTTCAGTCTTTGCTGCCGATCCACAACCTACCCACGAATTCACCCTCGACAACGGCCTCAAGGTCGTGGTGCGTGAAGACCATCGCGCCCCGGTCGTGGTTTCCCAGGTCTGGTACAAGGTCGGTTCCAGCTACGAAACGCCGGGCCAGACCGGTTTGTCCCATGCCTTGGAACACATGATGTTCAAAGGCAGCGATAAAATCGGCCCCGGCGAAGCATCGTTGATCCTGCGCGACCTGGGCGCCGAAGAAAACGCCTTCACCAGCGATGACTTCACTGCCTACTACCAAGTGCTGGCCCGGGATCGCCTGGGCGTCGCCTTCGAACTGGAGGCCGATCGCATGGCCAGCCTGCGCCTGCCGCCGGAAGAGTTCAGCCGCGAGATCGAGGTGATCAAGGAGGAGCGCCGCATGCGCACCGACGACAAGCCGATGTCGAAGGCCTTCGAGCGCTTCAAGGCCATGGCCTATCCAGCCAGCGGCTATCACACGCCGACCATCGGCTGGATGGCCGATCTGGACCGGATGACCGTCGGCGAGTTACGTCACTGGTACGAATCCTGGTACGCCCCGAACAACGCAACCCTGGTGGTGGTGGGTGACGTGACGCCGGATGAGGTCAAGAACCTGGCCCAGCGCTATTTCGGTCCCATAGCGCGGCGCCCGGTGCCCGCCGCCAAGATCCCTCTGGAGCTGGCCGAACCGGGCGAGCGCAAGCTCACCCTGCATGTACAGACCCAACTGCCCAGCGTCATGCTGGCCTTCAACGTGCCCAGCATCGCCACCGCGACGGATAAGGGTTCGGTCAACGCGCTTCGCTTGATCTCGGCCTTGCTGGACGGCGGCTACAGCGGCCGCATCCCGACCCAGCTGGAGCGTGGCGAGGAACTGGTGTCAGGGGGCTCGTCGAATTATGACGCATTCACCCGTGGCGACTCGTTGTTCACTTTGTCGGCAACGCCTAACACACAGAAAAACAAAACCCTCGCCCAGGCCGAAGCAGGTTTGTGGCGCCTGCTCGAACAACTGAAAACCACGGCCCCGACCGTCGACGAACTGGAGCGCGTCCGCGCCCAGGTCATCGCCGGGTTGGTGTATGAGCGCGACTCGATCACCAGCCAGGCCACCGCCATCGGGCAATTGGAAACCGTCGGCCTGTCCTGGAGGCTGATGGACACCGAGCTCGCCGAACTGCAAAGCGTGACCCCGCAGGATATCCAGAAGGCAGCCCAGCTGTATTTCACCCGCTCGCGCTTGAGCGTTGCGCACGTCCTGCCCGAGGAGAAAGCCCATGAGTAAGCGCCAATCATCACGCCTGGTGCTGATGGGCCTGGTGTTGGTTGCCCTGGCCGCTTCCCTGGCCGTCTACCTGTCGCCATCGAAGAACACCGATGCCAGCCAGGCATTGGACAAGGCCAAGTCAGGCAACAAGTTGCAATCGTTGGCCGAACTGGATGACAAGGCACCGAGCCGCCGCCAGCTCGATGTGCAGACCTGGAAAACCGCTGACGGTGCCAAGGTCCTGTTCGTCGAGGCCCGGGAATTGCCAATGTTCGACCTGCGCCTGACCTTTGCCGCCGGCAGCAGCCAGGACGGCGACGCCCCCGGCCTGGCCCTGCTGACCAATGCCATGCTCAACGAAGGCGTGGCCGGCAAGGATGTCAGCGCCATCGCCCAAGGCTTCGAAAGCCTCGGCGCGGACTTCGGCAACGGCGCCTATCGGGACATGGCCGTGGCCTCCCTGCGCAGCCTCAGCGCGACGGACAAGCGTGAGCCGGCGCTGAAGCTGTTTGCCGAAGTCGTCGGCAAACCGACCTTCCCCGCCGACTCGTTCGCCCGAATCAAGAACCAGATGCTCGCCGGTTTCGAGTATCAGAAGCAGAACCCCGGCAAACTGGCGGGCTTGGAGTTGATGAAGCGCCTGTATGGCGATCATCCGTACGCCCACTCCAGCGACGGCACCGAACAGAGCATTCCACCGATTACCCTGGCCCAAACCCGGGCCTTCCATGCCAAGGCCTATGCCGCCGGCAACGCCGTGATCGCCCTGGTGGGGGACCTGTCCCGCGCTGACGCCGAAGCCATCGCCAACCAAGTATCAGCCGCGCTGCCCAAGGGCCCTGCGCTGGCCAAGACCCCGCCACCGGTGGAGCCGAAAGCGAGCGTCAACCATATCGAGTTCCCGTCCAAGCAGACCAACCTTATGCTCGCGCAGTTGGGCATCGACCGGGACGATCCGGATTATGCCGCCGTGTCCCTGGGCAACCAGATCCTGGGCGGCGGGGGTTTCGGTACACGACTGATGACCGAGGTCCGGGAAAAACGCGGCCTGACCTATGGCGTGTACTCCGGCTTCACGGCAATGCAGGCTCGCGGTCCGTTCATGATCAATCTGCAAACCCGCGCGGAAATGAGCGAGGGCACGCTCAAGCTGGTGCAGGACGTGTTTGCCGATTACCTCAACAATGGCCCGACCCAGAAAGAACTCGACGACGCCAAGCGCGAGTTGGCCGGGAGCTTCCCGCTGTCCACCGCCAGCAATGCCGACATCGTTGGCCAGCTCGGCGCGATGGGCTTCTATGATTTGCCGCTGAGCTACCTGGAAGATTTCATGCGCCAGTCCCAGGCGCTGACGGTTGAGCAGGTCAAGGCTGCGTTGAATAAACACCTGAGCACCGACAAGATGGTCATCGTCACCGCTGGCCCGACCGTGCCGCAAAAGCCATTGCCGGCCCCCACTGACAAACCTGCCGAGCAGCCGCTCGGGGTTCCGGAGCACTAATGGCCCGCCCATCGAATTCCAGCAAGAAACCCGTGCACAACGGCGTGAACCAGTTGCGCATCATTGGCGGCGAATGGCGCAGCCGGCGGCTGAGTTTCCCGGATGCTCCAGGGTTGCGACCGACACCGGACCGGGTTCGTGAAACCCTGTTCAACTGGCTAGCGCCTTACGTGGCGGGCGCCAAGGTGCTCGACCCGTTTGCCGGCAGCGGCGCACTGTTTCTCGAGGCGTTGTCCCGTGGTGCCGCCATGGGCCAGGCGCTGGACGCCAGCAGCCTGGCCGTGTCCAGCCTGAAGGAACACCTCGGCACCCTACGCTGCACCGTCGGCCAGGTGCAGACAGCCGATGCGCTGCGTTACCTTGACAGCCAGCCGGCAACTCCATTCGACCTCGTCTTCCTCGACCCGCCATTCAACCAGAATCTGCTGCCGACGGTATGCGCCTTGCTCGAGGAACGTCAGTGGCTGGCCGAGGATGCCTGGGTCTACACTGAAAGCGAGACCGCTCCGTCCACCCTGGGCTTGCCGAGCAATTGGCGCTTGCATCGCGAGCAGAAATCCGGACAGGTGCATTACGCGTTGTGGCAGCGTTTACCAAAGGACATTGGCTGAACGGCTGGCCGTGCATCGAGAAATAGTCAGAATGTCCGCCGCATCCGAACCTTTCGTCCCTGCCCCTGGGCTTGGCAACCCGCACCTGCAAACATTGTGGGGGCCGTTATGGCGGAAGTCCTGCCCCATCGATCGCGAACGGGAGCGGCTGTGGCTGGAAGACGGCGACTTTCTCGACCTCGACTGGTATGGACCCCATAGCGCCGAGGCGCCATTGGTACTGGTACTTCACGGGCTGACCGGTTCTTCCAACTCGCCCTACGTGACCGGGCTGCAACAAGCACTCAACGACCAAGGCTGGGCCAGCGTCGCGTTGAACTGGCGCGGGTGTTCGGGGGAGCCGAACCTGCTGCCCCGCAGCTACCATTCAGGAGTGAGCGAAGACCTGGCCGCCGCCCTGACGCATCTGCGCACCCGGCGACCTCTGGCGCCATTGTTTGCCGTGGGCTATTCACTGGGCGGCAACGTCTTGCTCAAGCATCTGGGCGAGACCGGCAGCGACAGCCAACTGCTGGGCGCGGTGGCCGTTTCGGTGCCGTTTCGCCTGGACCAGTGCGCCGATCGTATCGGGCAGGGCTTCTCCAAATTCTACCAAGCGCATTTCATGCGGGAGATGATCGCCTACATGCGCAACAAACAGCGCCAATTCCAGCACGACGGACGCCAGGAAGGGCTTGCGGCCCTGGCCGCGCTGGGCTCGCTGGACAATATGCGCACGTTTTGGGATTTCGATGGGCGCGTCACCGCGCCCCTACACGGATTCTCGGATGCGGCGGACTATTATCGTCGCGCCTCCAGCCGTTATTTCATGGCGGGGATCAAAACGCCGACCTTGCTTATCCAGGCCGCCGACGATCCGTTCGTATTTCCCCACAGCCTGCCCGCCCCTGAAGAGTTGTCAGCGTCGACCCGGCTTGAATTGCATGCCCGAGGCGGACATGTCGGATTCGTCGACGGGACGTTACGGCGTCCCGGCTACTATCTGGAACGACGCATCCCCAAATGGCTCGCCACCCTGGGCCATGGTTGACGATTCGCAAGCGAGAAAACTTTTGTGGGAGCGAGCTTGCTCGCGATAGCGACAGATCAGCGACATGACTGATACACCGCCATCGCGAGCAAGCTCGCTCCCAATTGGTTGTAGGTGCCTCGTTATTCGCCCTTCGCCACGCCCCGCCGCGGATCATTGATCCACTCGCTCCACGAGCCGGCGTACAGCTTGCCCAACGGATACCCTGCCAGGCACAAGGCGAACAGGTTATGGCATGCCGTCACGCCCGAGCCGCAATAGGCCACCAGGCCGCTCGGCGAGCGATCGCCGAATTTTGCGGCAAAGCGCTGCTTGAGCTGGTCGGTCGGCAGGAACCGCCCATCGGCGCCAAGGTTATCGGTGAAGGCCGCGCATTGCGCGCCCGGGATATGCCCGGCCACCGGATCGATCGGCTCGACCTCACCTTTGAATCGCGGCAACGCCCGCGCATCCAGCAACGTCATGTCCGGCTGGCCGAGACGTTGTTGCAATATGTCGGCATTGACCAGCAGATTCGCGTCCGGCGAACCACTGAAGGAGCCGGCCTGGATGGCCGGCGGATCGAGACTCAGGGGCAAACCGACCGTGTGCCAGGCCTTGAGGCCGCCGTCGAGAATGTAGACGCCCTCGCGCTTGCCCAGCCAGGCCAGCAGCCACCAGGCCCGGGCAGCGTAGGCACCGGGACCATCGTCGTACAGCACGACGTCGCTCTCATTGTTGATGCCCCAGGCCTGCAGACGCGTAACCAAGGCTTCAGGTGCGGGCAAAGGATGGCGCCCGGTCACGCCTTTGACCACCGGACCGCTCAGGTCGCGCTCAAGGTCCGCGTGAGACGCACCGGCGATATGGCCTTCGGCATAACTGCGCTGGCCGTAGTCCGGGTCCTCCAGGGCAAAACGACAATCAAGGATCACCAGCCCAGGCTGTGATCGCCTCTGTTCAAGGGCCTGGGGGCTGATGAGTTGCGCGATGGGCATGGTGAACTCCTGTGGCTGAATCAAGCAGGTCCGATCCTTATTGCCCTTCCTCCAGGGTCTGGGCCAGGGGGACATAAAATTCTTTGAACAACGCATCCACCGCTTCACGGGCCTGGTCAGTCACGAAACCCGCCTCGAGCACCAGGACCTGGTATACGCCACGCTTGATGGCTTGTTCGCTCAAGTGGCTGGAGTTTTCACGGGTCGTGCACAGGAACCGTACCCAGGACGTGAGGATGATCCAGGCGTTGAGGGTCAGGGATTCGATCTGCACGCGGTCCATCTTCAGGATACCGGCTTCGACGAAGCCCTCGTAGATGGCGGTGCCATGGATCAGGCAGCGCTGGGAAAACCGCCGATAACGCGCCGCAAGTTCCGGGTCGCTGTCGAGCAGGTGTTCCAGGTCGCGATGCAGGAACCGGTAACGCCACATCGCCGACAGCAGCTCTTGCAGATAAAAGCGCTTGTCGTCCACCGTGGCCAGGCGGCCTTGGGGCGGGCGCAAGAAGCTGTCCACCAGGTTTTCATACTCACTGAACAGCACGGCGATGATCGCCTGCTTGTTGGGGAAGTGGTAGTAGAGGTTGCCGGGGGACATCTCCATGTGAGCGGCAATATGGTTGGTGCTGACGCTGCGCTCGCCCTGGCGGTTGAACAACTCGAGGCTGTTCTGCACGATGCGCTCGCTGGTTTTCATTCGTGGGGCCATGGCTTGGGCTTTAATAAAAAGTGATCGAAGGGCATCTTACGACCTATCGGTCACAGGATAAAACCCAAGGGATTTACAGAGGCTCATTTGACTTTCTAGAGCATAAGCTCTAGAAAACACCGATTCCAATAATAATCCGGTGCCCGCCATGCCTGCCGATGTCGCTTACCTGCACGAGTCTCAACAGCAGCTGGACGAGCTCCAAGCGCTCTTCATCGCCCAGCGCCAAGCCTACGCGGCTCACCCGATGCCACCGGCGGCGCAGCGACTGCAATGGCTCAAGGCATTGGGCGAACTGTTGAGCAATGAACGGCAGGCCTTGATCGACGCCATCAGCCAGGATTTCAGCCACCGCAGCGCGGACGAAACATTGTTGGCCGAGCTGATGCCGAGCCTGCACGGTATCCATTACGCCAGGCGACACCTCAAAGGCTGGATGAAGCCCTCTCGACGCAAGGTTGGCCTGGCCTTCCAGCCGGCATCGGCCAAAGTGGTCTATCAGCCGCTGGGGGTGGTCGGGGTCATCGTGCCCTGGAACTATCCGCTCTTCCTGGCCATAGGGCCTTTGGTCGGAGCCTTGTCGGCGGGCAACCGGGTGATGCTAAAACTCAGCGAATCGACCCCTGCCACCGGCTTGTTGCTCAAGCAACTGCTGGCCCGGATATTTCCCCAGGACCTGGTGTCCGTCGTGCTTGGCGAAGCAGACGTAGGCATCGCGTTCTCCAGGCTGCCGTTCGATCACCTGCTGTTTACCGGCGCCACCAGCATCGGCAAGCACGTCATGCGTGCGGCCGCGGAAAACCTGACGCCCATCACCCTGGAACTGGGCGGGAAATCTCCGGCCATCGTTTCCGATGACGTCCCGCTTGAACACGCTGCCGAGCGCATCGCCTTCGGCAAGACCCTCAACGCCGGGCAAACCTGCGTCGCACCGGATTACGTGCTGGTGCCGCAAAACCGTGTCGGGGCGTTCGTCGAGGCGTATCGCGAGGCCGTACGCGGGTTCTATCCGACGTTGATTGACAACCCGGACTACACCGCCGTAATTAACGAACGACAATTGGCGCGGCTTAACGGCTACATCGGCGATGCAACAAGCAAAGGGGCGTTGCTGATCGAGCTGTTCGAGCAAAGCCAGGGACAACGCATGGCCCACAGCCTTTTGCTCAATGTCACGGACGACATGACGGTCATGCAGGACGAGATTTTCGGGCCGCTGCTCCCCATCGTCCCTTATGAGAACCTCGACCAGGCATTTGCCTACATCAATCAGCGACCTCGCCCCTTGGCGCTCTACTATTTCGGCTACAACAAGACCGAACAGAATCGCGTGCTCGACGAAACCCATTCCGGCGGCGTCTGCCTCAACGACACGCTGTTGCACGTGGCCCAGGACGATATGCCGTTTGGCGGTATTGGCGCCTCGGGGATGGGGCACTACCACGGACATGAGGGGTTCCTGACCTTCAGCAAGGCCAAGGGCGTGCTGGTCAAGCAGCGGTTCAACGCGGCGAAACTGATCTACCCGCCCTATGGAAAGCCGTTGCAGAAACTGATCCAGAAGCTGTTTATCCGCTAACCAGTGTCTTCCCGGGTAATAACAATAATGAACCCAAGCCTGACCGATAAGCCCGCCCTGTCACGACGCGGTTTACTGCAACTGAGCTTCGGCGCCAGCGCCTTCCTGGCCACGGTGGGAGTGGGCGCCAGCCTGAGCGGCTGCTCCTCCAGCCAACCGGCCCTCGGGCTGGCGGCATTGCGCGACAGCGACTTGCCGTTCTTGCGTGCCGTGATTGCCGTCATGCTCGACGGGGCCACAACAGCTGGAACGCTCCCCGCCGCCACCGATGCCACGCTGCAAAGCCTGGATCGAGGGCTGGCGCACCTGTCGCCCGCCATGCTCAAGCTAACGCACCAGCTATTCGACGTGCTGACGCTGGGGATTACCCGCGGGCCGCTGACCGGGATCTGGGGCGCGTGGGAAAACGCCAGCGCCGATGACATTCGACAGTTTCTGACGCGGTGGGAAAACAGCTCGCTGAGCTTGTTGCGCCAAGGCCACGGCTCGTTGCTGCAAATGGTGATGATGGCGTGGTACAGCCGGCCCGAGTCCTGGGCCCATTGCGGGTACCCGGGACCACCGATGGTTTGAAAGCCACAGTGGACTCCAGCGCCGTCCATAACAACAAGGGACCCCTAGCATGCCCGTACCCGACCCGTTCCGTGAAGGCCTCGCCCGTGGCTGGACCACCTACAACGGCGCGCAACTGAGCCAGGACCTCACGCTGGAAGCGGACGTGGCGATCATCGGCAGCGGCGCCGGCGGTGGCACCACGGCGGAGATCCTCAGCGCCGCCGGTTACAAGGTATTGCTCATCGAAGAAGGTCCGCTGAAGACCAGCCACGACTTCACGCTGCGGGAGGACCAGGCCTATACCAGCCTGTACCAGGAAGGCCTCGGACGCATGAGCAAGGACGGCGCCATCACCATCCTCCAGGGACGTGCGGTGGGCGGCACGACGTTGATCAATTGGACTTCAAGCTTGCGCACCCCAACGCAAACCCTTGAGCACTGGGCGGCCGAACACAACGTCAAAGGCCACGGCCCCGCCGACATGGCCCCTTGGTTTGAACGGATGGAACAACGCCTCGGCGTGGCACCCTGGATGATTCCACCCAACGCCAACAACGACGTGATCCGTAAGGGCTGTGAACAATTGGGCTACGCCTGGCATGTCATCCCACGCAACGTGCGAGGTTGCTGGAACCTGGGATATTGCGGCATGGGCTGCCCGACCAACGCCAAGCAATCGATGCTCGTCACCACCATACCCGCCACGCTGGACAAGGGCGGCGCGCTGCTTTACCTCGCGAGGGCTGAGCGTCTGGTCATCAAAAACGATGCGGTCGTCGGCTTGAATTGCCTGGCCATGGACGAGCATTGCGTGGCACCGACCGGGCGGCGCATCACGGTCAAGGCGCGGCATTATGTATTGGCCGGCGGCGGTATCAACAGCCCTGCCCTGCTGTTGCGCTCCGAGGCACCGGACCCGCACGGACGGCTGGGCCAGCGCACGTTCCTGCACCTCGTGAACATGTCGGCCGGCCAGTTCGATGAAGTGATCAACCCGTTCTACGGCGCTCCGCAGTCGATTTATTCGGATCATTTCCAATGGCAGGACGGCGTCAGCGGCAGGATGTCGTACAAGCTGGAGGTGCCGCCATTGCATCCCGCCCTTGCCGCCACGCTGCTGGGTGGCTTCGGCGGCGAAAATGCGGCGCACATGGCTCACCTGCCCCATACCCATGCCATGCTGGCGTTGCTGCGTGACGGCTTCCATCCGGATAGCCCCGGCGGCAGCGTCGAATTGCGCAGCGACGGCACGCCAGTGCTCGACTATCAGCTGTCGCCCTACGCCTGGGATGGCCTGCGCCGGGCATTTCACAGCATGGCCGAAATCCAGTTCGCCGGAGGCGCCCGGGCCGTGATGCCCCTGCACAGCGATGCCCATTATGTGAAAACCCTGGCGGAGGCCCGCGAAATGATCGACGGGCTTGATATGGTCCTGTACCGCACGCGCCTGGGCAGTGCCCATGTCATGGGCGGCTGCGCCATGGGAGAAGATCCGAAGGCTGCCGTGACGGACAGCCTCGGCCGACATCATCAATTGGGTAATCTGTCCATTCACGACGGCTCGCTGTTCCCCACCAGCGTCGGCGCCAACCCGCAATTGGCGGTGTATGGATTGACGGCACAACTGGCGACATCCCTGGCCGAACGTCTGGAAAAACCTTGAAAACATGGATTATTCGCAGCGTCTATAGTGCTTTCTTCGCCAACAGCCGACTTGGCCGGCCGAGATGGCTGCGATACCATCCGACTCCCCAACGGACTCCCGCCAGGACGACGCGATGAACCGAGTGTTGTACCCAGGTACCTTCGACCCTATTACCAAGGGCCATGGCGATCTGGTCGAACGCGCCTCGCGCCTGTTCGACCATGTGATCATCGCCGTCGCCGCCAGCCCGAAGAAAAACCCGCTGTTCCCGCTGGAACAACGAGTGGAGCTGGCCCGCGAGGTCACCAAGCACCTGCCCAACGTGGAAGTGGTCGGTTTCTCGACCCTGCTCGCGCATTTTGCCAAGGAAAAGAACGCCAACGTGTTCCTTCGTGGCCTGCGAGCGGTCTCGGATTTCGAGTACGAGTTCCAATTGGCGAACATGAATCGCCAGCTGGCGCCGGACGTCGAGAGTCTTTTCCTGACGCCGTCGGAACGCTATTCCTTCATTTCTTCGACGCTGGTGCGAGAAATCGCGGCCCTGGGCGGCGATATCACCAAGTTCGTCCACCCGGCGGTGGCCGACGCGCTGACCCTGCGCTTCAAGAAATAACCCCTACGGGCGACGATCCCTAACGCGGCTCGACAGTCATGCGTGCGCAGTCCATCGCGCCCGCGTGCACTGCGCGCGTGATTGCGGCACAATTGCGTCTATTCGTTTTCAACTGCCCGGGCCCTACGCCCCGGCCGGAGTCTGCATGTCCCTTATCATCACCGACGACTGCATCAACTGCGACGTCTGCGAACCCGAGTGCCCGAACGAGGCCATTTCCCAAGGCGAAGAGATCTACGTCATCGACCCGAACCTGTGCACCCAGTGCGTCGGCCATTACGACGAACCCCAGTGCCAGCAAGTCTGCCCGGTGGATTGCATCCCGCTGGACGAGGCTCATCCGGAGACGGAAGAACAGCTGATGGCGAAATATCGCAGGATTACTGGCAAGGCTTGAGCTTCTGGACGGCCTTGCCGGCCCTATCGCGAGCAAGTGATTTATTTCTGCCACACAGCAGATCCCTGTGGAAGCGAACCTGCTCGCGACAGGGCCATCCAGCCACACCACAAATGCACACAAGTGACGATTCACTCCTGCCGCTCGAACCCCTCACCGATACACCCCAGGCATCGCACGAATGTGGCCTTCGCCGGGTCCACCACCAACGCCTTGCCCGCATCGCCCACGCCGCCGCCCAGCGCGGTAAAGGGTAACGACACGACAAACGCGCCGGCGCCGATCACAGTGGCAGCGAGCAGCAGCGGTCGCGCGATCAGCAAGTCGCCGATCATGGCGTAGGCCGGTGGGTTCTGGATGGTGTAGCGCGGATCACCGCTTTCGGTGTTTGCGAATACAGGCAAACCGACACTCAGCGAGAGCGCCAGAACGACAGGTCGAATCAGACTCATGGGTGCGATCCTTCGGCTAAATCAATATGACTACTGACTATAGACCGTAGGACGAATCAACTCTGGCAGCGTGGACACCAGACACTCGCTCGCTGCCCCAGGCGGATCTCCCGCAGCCCCGTGCCGCACATCTTGCACGTCTGCCCGCCTCGTCCGTACACAAACAGTTCCTGCTGGAAATACCCAGGTTGGCCGTCGCCGCCAATGAAATCCCGCAGTGTGGTCCCGCCGCGCTCGATGGCATGGGCGAGGATGCGCTTGATCTCGATCGCCAGTTTCAAATAGCGCGCCCGGGAAATGCCCCCCGCTTCGCGGCGCGGGTCGATTCCGGCGGCGAACAGCGCTTCCGTCGCATAAATATTGCCCACGCCCACGACGATCGCGTTATCCATAATGAACGGCTTGACCGCCATCGAGCGGCCGCGGGAAAGCTGGAAAAGCCGTTCGCCGTCGAACAGATCGGTCAGCGGCTCAGGCCCAAGGCGGATCAGGAGTTCGTGGTTGAGCGGATCAAGACTCCAGAGCATCGCGCCGAAGCGACGAGGGTCGGTGTAGCGCAGAGCCAGGCCCGACTCCAGTTCGATATCGACATGCTCATGCCTCGCGGCGGGCATGCCGGTTTCAACCAGCCGCAAATTGCCGGACATGCCCAGATGACTGATCAACGTGCCGACTTCGGCGTTGATCAGCAAATACTTGGCCCGCCGTTCCACTTGAACGATGCGCTGCCCCGAGAGGCGCACATCGAGGTCTTCAGGAATCGGCCAGCGCAAGCGGTGATCGCGCACCACCACGCGGCTGACCCGCTGCCCCTCGAGATGTGGCGCGATTCCGCGGCGAGTGGTTTCGACTTCCGGCAGTTCTGGCATGGGGTTCTCGAATCAGGCGAAGACTGGCATTCAACGACTGGCCAGGTCGCGTATTT
Organism: Pseudomonas sp. R4-84; assembly: GCF_054130985.1. Taxonomy (NCBI): domain Bacteria; kingdom Pseudomonadati; phylum Pseudomonadota; class Gammaproteobacteria; order Pseudomonadales; family Pseudomonadaceae; genus Pseudomonas; species Pseudomonas sp. R4-84. The sequence continues at coordinate 320,087 of NZ_CP096390.1, read as the reverse complement.
CCTGTTTCTGGGTCTGGAAGTCATATTCCGACAACCCGATATAGTCGAGCACCAGCGGTCCGACGCATTCCCACTCGTGATCGTCGGCCTGGTTACCCAGCACGCGGTGGGACGAGCAGATGTTTTCCGACATCTTCAGGATCGCCAGCAGGTTTTTCAGCGGGCAGTTATTGCGCGCATTTTCGTCGCTGAAGATCGCCAGGGCGTTGTGGTGATTGGCGATGGCCTGGCTGACATGGTCCGGCAGGCGCCAGGACTTGGACGTGTAGTAACCGACCACGGCATGGTTGGTATTGAACACACGGTTTTCGGTGTCCACCACCCGGCATTCGGCACTGGCGTTGGCGTAGGCCTCCTCCAGCACGCTCATGTAGGTTGGGAATTGCTTGAGCATCAGCGGCACGCCACAGTCGTGGAACAGCCCGAGAGCGTAGGCTTCGTCACCATTCTGCATACCGAGGCGCTTGGCCAGGGTCAGGCAGGTCATCGCCACGTCCTGGGCGGTGTCCCAGAAACGATTCAAGGTCACGATGGTGTCGTCGTGCAACTCTCCCTTGATCGATTGGGCATTGATCAGGTTGATGATCGAACGGCTGCCCAGCAGGTTCACCGCGCGCTGGATCGAGGTGATCTTGTTGCTCAAGCCGTAATACGGCGAATTGACGATCTTGAGCAAGGCCCCGGAGAGGCCCGGATCCTGGGAAATCAGCTTGGCGATGGTCTCCAGGTCCGGATCGGGCATGTACTGCTCCATCTGCAGATCCACCATGATTTGCGGCTGCGGCGGGACGCTGATCCCTTGCAGGGACTGTTGGATCTGTTCGGTGGAAAGCTCTTTGGACATGGGTACGCACTCTGGGCCAGGCGGGGATTCTAACCCTTAAAGATAAATCCGGCACACCGCCGGGTAGACCGGCGGAACTTTCATTCAAGCCTCGGCTTCGGATTTTGTAGGACCGACAACCAAGCCTGCATACCGGCTTAGGTCGGCAGCTCACCCACTCAGCTTGAGGAGATTTTTCATGCCCGGCTCCCTGAATGACAAACGCGTGGCCATCTTGGTGACAAATGGTTTTGAACAGGCCGAACTGACCGGTCCGAAGCAGGCGCTGGAGCAGGCCGGGGCCAAGGTGGAAATCGTTTCGGCCAGCGAAGGCCAGGTCAAAGGGTGGAACCATGACCAGCCGGCCGACGATTTCCAGGTCGACCTGACGTTCAAGGCCGCCAATGTCGAGCAATACGATGCCGTGGTGCTGCCCGGTGGGGTACAGAACTCCGACACGATCCGTATCGACCCCGACGCCCAGAACCTGGTCAAGGGCTTCGAGGCGGCCGGCAAGCCCATCGCAGTGATTTGCCATGGCGGCTGGTTGCTGGTGTCGAGCGGGCTGGTCAAAGGCAAGACCATGACCAGCTACAAGACCCTCAAGGATGATTTGACCAATGCCGGCGCGAACTGGGTCGATCAGGAAGTGGTCAAGGATGGCAAACTGATCAGCAGCCGCCAGCCTGATGACATTCCTGCTTTCAACCGCGAGCTGATCAGCGCGCTGTCCGCCTGAAGCCGTTACATTGCGGCGAGGCGAGCGCGCTCCTTCGCCGCATGTCCAGCACAAGCCCCGCAACGGTTGCAACACGGTATACTCCCGCTCTTTTTTCCGGAGCGACGTCATGTCCCTGCCTAGCCTGCGCCTGAAAGCCAACGCCGACCGTCGCCTGCGCGCCGGCCATTTGTGGGTCTACAGTAACGAAATCGACGTAGCCGCCACCCCGCTGCACGGTTTCAAGGCTGGCGACCAGGCCATCCTGGAGGCTGCGGGCGGCAAGCCGCTGGGCATCGTCGCGATGAGCCCCAACAACCTGATCTGCGCCCGATTGCTGTCCCGTGACGTGAAGCTGCCCCTGGACAAATCGCTGCTGGTGCATCGCCTCAACGTGGCGTTGTCCCTGCGCGAGCGCCTGTTCGACAAGCCGTTCTATCGCTTGGTCTATGGTGATTCCGATTTGCTGCCGGGGCTGGTGGTCGACCGTTTCGGCGACATCCTGGTGGTCCAGATCGCTTCCGCCACCATGGAAGCCCATAAAGACGACGTGATCGCCGCTCTGACCCAGGTCCTCAAGCCCAGCGGCATCCTGTTCAAGAACGACTCCGCGGCCCGTGACGCCGAAGGCCTCGAACGCTACGTCGAGACCGTGTTCGGCCTGGTACCGGAATGGGTCGCCCTGGAAGAGAACGGCGTGAAGTTCGAAGCCCCGGTGATGGAAGGCCAGAAGACCGGCTGGTTCTATGACCATCGCATGAACCGCGCGCGCCTGGCGCCGTATGCCAAGGGCAAGCGCGTGCTGGACCTGTTCAGCTACATTGGCGGCTGGGGCGTGCAAGCCGCCGCGTTCGGGGCCAGCGAAGTCTTCTGCGTCGACGCATCGGCATTCGCCCTTGACGGCGTGGAGCGCAACGCTGCCCTGAACGGCTTCGCCGAACGGCTGACCTGCATCGAAGGCGACGTATTCGAAGCCTTGAAGGAGCTCAAGGCCGGCGAGGAGCGTTTCGACGTCATCGTGGCCGACCCGCCCGCCTTCATCAAGCGCAAGAAGGATCTGAAGAACGGCGAAGGCGCCTACCGACGCCTCAACGAGCAAGCCATGCGCCTGCTCAGCAAGGACGGCATCCTGGTCAGCGCTTCGTGCTCGATGCACTTGCCCGAGGACGACCTGCAAAACATCCTGCTGACCAGCGCCCGTCACCTGGACCGCAACATCCAATTGCTCGAACGCGGCGGCCAAGGCCCAGACCATCCGGTGCACCCGGCAATCGCCGAAACGCGCTACATCAAGAGCATTACTTGCCGTCTGCTGCCCAACAGCTAAGGCCTTGTTGGGCGTAGCCGCTGCTGCGCCCAGCCTGCAACAATTAGAACGTCCCCACGCAGCCCAGGCTGCGTTTTTTTTGGTCGTAAGAAAAGTTACCGCATCAGGAAGCAAATAATTGTAGATCTTGTATGAACTATCCCACGCAATTACTGGAGCCGTCCTACCTGATATTTGCTTGCCATGCATTCGTTAGAAACTATGATTGAGCTGTCACACCGGAAGTGACAACCCATAGTAAAAAACAACACTTAACGGACAAGGAGTTTCGTCATGAAAACAATTACCCTCGAAGTCAGCAAAATTGCCAACCTGGCAGGCTTGGTGACGCCTAAAGCCCGCTAAGCAAGACGACGGGGACGCGGTTGCCGGCGCCTCGCCCCCTTCTTTCTCTTCGCCACAGCGGAAACGATGCCATGCAAATAAACCCTTGCCTGTTCATATTGGCGCGCCCACCCCATCAAGTCGTATGGAATTATGAGCAACACACCCAGTTCGAACTGGACATTTATTACGCAACCAGACTGGCGCAACTTATAAACGACCCTTCACGATTTGATCGTTCAAACCCCATCGACAGGGAATTTGCCAAAGTCGATATATTGGTCGAGGGTCGGACTAAGAATATTGACTGGAAGTGGGACGAACTCTCCAGGATCTTTCATATCGGAACAAAAAACATTCCCTGCGAGAGCGTCCCCCAAGATGTGAACGAATGGGCGACGCTTTACCTGCATCATTGCGCCGAAGTCCTCTCCTCACCCGCGCCCCCAGCCAGGACAACACCCTGTCCCGTCGGGCGAACCGTCCTTGAGCGCCCTTCATGGGAGGAACTCAAAGAGGTGTCGCTGGTACGGACGCTCGTCAGCCGAAGCACCTCCCGCTCATTCGACAATCGCGCCATTTCCATTGCTCAGGTCAGCACTCTCCTTTACCTGGCCTTGGGTTACCTGAACGAACGATCATGCCCTCTCGAACGGTTCGCCGCGCGAAGAAGCAGCCCCTCGGGTGGTGGTCTTAATGCCTGCGAAGGTTATTTGTACGTGCGTAACGTCACGGGACTCGATGCGGGCCTCTATGCCTATCACCCGGACGAACATTCGGTCAGCCTGATCCGGACGCTGCCGGATGAATCCCTGGGCCAACTGCTGTGCGGCCAGCATTTCATCAACAACCTGCCGTTCGGGCTGTTCATTACTTCGCGCTTCGACAAGCTCTGGTGGAAGTACGAACATTCGCGCGCCTATCGGATGGCTTTTGTCGAGACCGGCCATGTCTCCCAGAGCTTCCTGATGGTAGCCACCGCCATGGGCCTCGATACATGGCTGACAGGGGCCTTGGCCGACTGCCAGGTGGAGCACTTGCTCGGCCTTGAGGGAACCCCCGAACAACCGTTGTTCTTTGTCGGCTGCGGCCACGGTGACGGCCAGGTCCACTGCCGCGAGTTGATAACGTTGCTCGACGAACAGGACGCTGCGCCATGAGCGAGCAGACCTTTGTCCACGCACCGCTTTACTCCTTGGCCGACTGGAATCGCAAAGCCGCCGTACGAGCGTGTAAGGACGACTATCGCCTGCCTGACGATCTGGAGCGACAGTTATCGAGCCGGCACTGGTTTCCACCAGCCTTCATTCCCTATGTCGAACACCCGTTGGTCATACACGCAGGTCAATCCGTTGCCCAACGGCTGGCGGCCAATCACCTGGTGTACTTCCTCGATTACACGACGATGCTGGAACACCGGATCGTCAACCGCTCCGTGGAGGCACTGGTCCATGGCGAACTGGCCGTGCCGATTCCGACCGAAATGAAAACCGCGGCCCTGCAGCTGTATACGGACGAGGGCTACCACGCACTGTTTTCCAACGAGGTGGCTGAACAGATCGCTGCCTTGTACGGCATCCAGGATCGCCCTCCGGCCAGGCGAATCGGTCGGCTGTTGGGCGTGATCCAAAAATGCCCACCCCCGGACCGCCCCCTCGCGTGGTTCCTGTTGGGGTTTGTCTCCGAAACGATCATTGCCCGGGAGCTGCTCACCCTCACCCGGAAAACCTTGGTCTGTACGGTCTACCGCATGCTCAAAACTCATCTGCAGGACGAAGCGCGCCACAGCCGATACTTCAGCGAGGTCTTCGGCTACCTCTGGCCGATTCTCGACGCAACACAACACGAGTGGGCGGCGAGGCTGCTGTTGGAAATCATCGAGCTCTATTTCGAACCGGATATCCCCTGGTTGATGGGCAGCCTCGCCAGCGTGGGCTTCGAGGAGACGGCATCCCTTCAGGTCGTTGCCGACATCGTGCCGCCACACGCCCATGCCGCACGGGTTTGCTCAGGTGCGGTATCGACATTCGCGGCCATGCAACGAGCCGGTTTTTTTGACAATGACCACAACCGAGCGCTCTTTTGCGAGGCGGGGTTCCTTGATGGCTGACCTATCCAGTCGTCCATCTGTGGACAAGCCAGCCATCGTCGGGCTCCTGACGATGTTGACGCTGCTTGGCGTGTTTCCGATCGATGTTGTACTGCCTTCGTTTCCGGCGCTGGCTGGGCACTTTCGCAACTCATCCTCAGACATTGCCCTGTCTGTCAGCCTGTTTGCCGTAGGCATTGCGCTCTCACAGCTATTGATTGGCCCGCTTTCCGATGCCATGGGCCGCAAGACACTGTTGTTGGTCGGCATCGCCGTCTCGGTTGTCGGCGCAGCGGGGTGCACCTTGACTGACGACTTCCGGCTGTTCCTGGTTTTTCGGATCATCCAGGCGTTGGGGTGCGGTTGCTTTGTGCTCTCCCAGGCACTGGTCCAGGACCTGTTTACCGGAACGCAACAGCAGCGGCTGCGTATCTTTCTGGTCACCTGCGGCGGCGTCTTTATTTCCATCTCGCCACTGGCCGGCACTGGCCTACAAGGTTGGATGGGGTGGCGCGGCAGTTTTCTGGTGTTCATCGTACTGGCAATCGGCGCATTTGCCGGCGCCTGTCTTTTACTTGAAGGCCCGGCCCAAAACTGCCGATCCACGCGGATGAACTTCTTTGCGTCTTATCGCAGAGTCTGCGGTCATTTCAGCTTCATGGCCTATTGGCTGATTTCGGCACTCGCGTTTTCCTGTCATTTTTCATTCATTGTCATTTCGCCATTGATCTTCATCGACCAATTGCAGCTCTCGCAGCAGGCTTTCTCAGTGATGCTGCTGGGCTACGGGCTGGCCTATATCGGCGGCGGCGCATTCGCGACCATACTCGACAACCGAATCGACTCGCACACTCAGATCATCACCGGCCTGAGCCTGATCCTGACGGCGGGTCTATCGATGCTGGTGCTTTTCTACATCATTGGCCTGTCCATCACGACCGTTCTGCTGCCCATGGTTGTATGCACCACTGGCACAACGATTGCGCGCGCGGCCGCCCATACCCGGGCGATGAACACCTTTGCGGAGCAAGCGGGTACCTCCGCATCGGCGGGCAGCGTGATGATCTTCGTCACGGGCGGCCTGGCCAGCGCCGGAATCAGCCTCTCTCCCTTACCCTTGCCTTTCACGCTTGCGCTATGCCTGACCGCGTTCAGCCTCCTTGGCATGACGCTCAACACGCTGGTCAGGCTTCGTCACCGAAGGTTATTGCCCGGCTGAACGCTGCCAGTCGTCATCCCGAGCGTGACATTGGCGACAGATCGGCGCTTTGCGTCATTTCATCCTGGCGCCAGCGGTGTAGAATCGGGGCATTCATCGCCATTCATCCCCGGCGGGTTTATGAGCTCATGCTGAGGCACGCAGCGATCCTGCAAAGTCATCGGCCACTTCCGGACACACCGCCAATCCCGAGTGTTCCAGACGTCGACAGAAGCTCACTCCCCATTGATACCTGATAAGTACCTGATTAGCCGCCCGGAGTGCTCCATGCCTGATTACCGTTCGAAAACATCCACCCATGGCCGCAACATGGCCGGCGCCCGTGCATTGTGGCGCGCCACGGGGATGAAGGATGACGACTTCAAGAAGCCGATCATCGCCATTGCCAACTCTTTCACCCAGTTCGTACCGGGTCACGTCCACCTCAAGGACCTGGGCCAATTGGTTGCCCGTGAAATCGAACGTGCCGGCGGTGTTGCCAAGGAATTCAACACCATCGCCGTGGACGACGGCATCGCGATGGGCCACGACGGCATGCTTTATTCGCTGCCCAGTCGCGAGATCATCGCCGACTCGGTCGAGTACATGGTCAACGCCCACTGTGCCGACGCCATCGTCTGCATCTCCAACTGCGACAAGATCACCCCCGGCATGCTCATGGCCGCACTGCGCCTGAACATCCCGGTAATCTTCGTTTCCGGCGGCCCGATGGAAGCCGGCAAGACCAAGCTCGCCAGCCACGGCCTCGACCTGGTGGACGCGATGGTAATCGCCGCCGACTCCAGCGCTTCTGACGAGAAGGTCGCCGAGTACGAGCGCAGCGCCTGTCCGACCTGCGGTTCGTGCTCCGGCATGTTCACCGCCAACTCGATGAACTGCCTGACCGAAGCCCTGGGCCTGGCATTGCCAGGCAACGGTTCGACCCTGGCCACCCACAGCGACCGCGAGCAACTGTTCCTGCAGGCCGGCCGGACCATCGTCGAACTGTGCAAGCGTTACTACGGCGAAAACGATGAATCGGTGCTGCCACGCAACATTGCCAACTTCAAGGCGTTCGAGAATGCCATGACGCTGGACATCGCCATGGGCGGTTCCACCAACACCATCCTGCACTTGCTCGCTGCCGCTCAGGAAGCCGAGATCGACTTCGATCTGCGCGACATCGACCGCCTGTCCCGTCACGTACCGCAGCTGTGCAAAGTCGCGCCGAACATCCAGAAGTACCATATGGAAGACGTGCACCGCGCCGGCGGCATCTTCAGCATCCTCGGCTCCCTGGCCCGAGGCGGTCTGTTGCATACCGACCTGCCAACGGTACACAGCAAGACCATGGCCGAGGCCATCGCCAAGTGGGACATCACCCAGACCACCGACGAAGCCGTGCATCACTTCTTCAAGGCCGGTCCGGCGGGCATCCCGACCCAAACTGCCTTCAGCCAATCGACTCGCTGGGAAACCCTGGATGACGACCGTGAAAACGGCTGCATCCGCAGCGTCGAGCACGCCTACTCCAAGGAAGGCGGCCTGGCTGTGTTGTACGGCAACATTGCCCTGGACGGCTGCGTGGTAAAAACCGCCGGCGTCGACGAGTCGATCCATGTATTCGAAGGCAACGCCAAGATCTTCGAAAGCCAGGACAGCGCCGTGCGCGGCATCCTTGCCGATGAAGTGAAGGCCGGCGATATCGTGATCATTCGCTACGAAGGCCCGAAAGGCGGCCCGGGCATGCAGGAAATGCTCTACCCGACGTCCTACCTGAAGTCCAAAGGCCTGGGCAAAGCCTGCGCGCTGCTGACGGACGGGCGGTTCTCTGGCGGCACCTCTGGCCTGTCCATTGGCCACGCTTCGCCGGAAGCGGCGGCTGGCGGCGCCATTGGCCTGGTGCGCGATGGCGACAAGGTATTGATCGACATTCCCAACCGCTCGATCAACTTGCTGATCAGCGACGAAGAATTGGCCGAACGCCGCGTCGAGCAGGACAAGAAAGGATGGAAGCCGGTGGAAGTGCGTCCGCGCAAAGTCACCACCGCCCTAAAGGCCTACGCCCTCCTCGCCACCAGCGCCGACAAAGGTGCGGTGCGCAACAAGGCGATGCTTGACGGGTTGTAAGCGTCCTAGCTTCGAACAAAATGCCCCGCCAAGCGCGGGGCATTTTTTTGGGCTTCAGTCTGACCCTTTTGGGCCAAGTGCTCCCTCGCCACAGGGTTACTTGGTATCAGTGTGGGGGACGGGTTTACTGAATGTCCTCGGGCTTGACGATCACCCAGTTCTTGTCAGCCGTCACCGGCAATCCTTCCTTGGCCTGGGCGGCGGCGTGCTTGGCCATCATGCCGTTGATCTGGGTCATGTACTTGTCCTTGCGGTTGACCCACAGGTGGATGCCGCCCTTGGCCACGTCCACATCGTGGAACAACATGTAGCCGTCGCTGCTCGGCGTATCGCCTGCGACGAGTACGGGTTTTTTCCATTCGTCGATGTAGGTCAGGATCGCCGCATGCTTGCCGGCCATCCAGGTCGCCGGAGTCCAGAGGTAGGGGGTGTACTCCAGGCTCAGGTTGGCGTTCTCGTCGTATTTGCCGTTTGTGATCTGTTTGCGCGCGGTGGTCAGCTCGCCGGTCTTGCGGTCCTTGAGCAGCGTGGTCACGCCGATCACGTTCTGCGGCTTGAGGTTGTAGCCGTACTTCGCATCGGCCGCGACCATGCGCACCAGCTCTTCGGAAGCCGCGGTCATGACGTAGACCTCGATACCGTTTTCCATCAGTTTGTTGTACAGCTCGGTCTGGCCGGTGAAGATTTTCGGTGGGTTGACGTTGTACTGGACCACCTTTTCGCCATCGTAATAGGTGGTCGGCACCGGTTTGCCTGAAGCCATCAATTCATCGACATAACCCTTCAGCTCCTTGAGCGTGAACCCTGAGAACACCTGGGCCACCCACGGGTAGCAAACCATGTCGTCCAGTTCGCACAGGCGGTAGTAATAGCTGAAGAGGCTTTCCTTGTGTTCAGCCGTATCCTTGAACGGCATCAGCTTCAGGGATGGGTCCAGGGTTTCACGGCTGATGAGGCCCTTGTTCTCCATGAACGGCAACAGCGACTCCTCCAGGTCGTAGCGGTAGCTGGTGTTGTCCATGTCAAAGACCGCGTAGTTACCCTTGTTGGCGTTGGCCGCGATCATCGCTTCCAGCGCCTTGGCCTGTTCCGCCGGCCAGTGCTTGAGATCGGTGGCGAGCGCTTGGCCGACGAGGCCCAAGCCTAGAGCGACAGCGAGCAGGTGCGGTACGAGCTTCATCGGCGTTTACTCCCAGTTTGTAAGAGGTCGACGCTAACAAATGCCTGTGACGGATCCCGCCTGTGGGCGACCGCTTGCGTCTCGATAACGGCAGCGGCATGTCCGTGGACGCCAGCGCCTTATTCCAAAAGCGACAGTGAACATTCTTTTTTAGTAATAATTCTTTAGATATCAGACTGTTAGGCTTTCCGGCTCACAGTCGCGGCTCGTGGCGACTGGCAAAGTCTTATCGGAGCTTTTCATGAATGTGCCGCTGATACTCAATCTGCTGGTGTTCATTGGCCTGCTGTTCGGCCTGGCGCAAACCCGCCACAGCACCTGGAGCCTGGCCAAAAAGGTCTTGCTGGCGCTGGCGCTGGGCGTGGTGTTCGGTATCGCCCTGCATACGATTTATGGGGCAGCGAATCCCGTGCTCAAAGCGTCGATCGGTTGGTTCGATCTCGTGGGCAATGGCTATGTGCAGTTGCTGCAGATGATCGTGATCCCGCTGGTCTTCGCCTCGATCCTCAGCGCCGTGGCCCGCCTGCACAATGCCGCGTCCCTGGGCAAGATCAGCTTCCTGACCATCGGTACGCTGCTGTTCACCACCGCCATCGCGGCGCTGATCGGCATCGGCCTGACCAACCTGTTCGGCCTCACCGCCGAGGGCCTGGTGGCCGGCACCCAGGAACTGGCGCGCCTGCAAGTGATCCAGGGCGACTACGCTGCAAAGGTCGCCAACCTGAACATTCCGCAGCTGCTGCTTTCGTTCATTCCACAGAATCCTTTTGCCGACCTCGCCCGGGCGAAGCCGACGTCGATCATCAGCGTGGTGATTTTCGCCGCGTTCCTCGGTGTCGCCGCGTTGCAGTTGCTCAAGGATGACGCCGAGAAAGGCCAGAAGGTGGTCGACGCCATCGACACCCTGCAAAGCTGGGTGACACGCCTGGTGCGCCTGGTGATGAAGCTCACGCCATACGGCGTGCTGGCGCTGATGACGAAGGTGGTCGCCGGCTCGAATCTGCAGGACATCATCAAGCTCGGTAGTTTCGTAGTGGTGTCGTACCTGGGGCTGGGCTTGATGTTCGTGGTCCATGGCCTGCTGGTGTCGGCCGCCGGGATCAACCCGCTGCGTTTCTTCCGCAAGATCTGGCCGGTGTTGACGTTCGCCTTCACCAGCCGTTCCAGCGCCGCGACCATTCCGTTGAGCATCGAGGTCCAGACCAGTCGCCTCGGCATTCCCCGGGCGATCGCCAGCTTCAGCGCCTCGTTCGGCGCCACCATCGGCCAGAACGGTTGTGCCGGGCTGTATCCGGCGATGCTGGCGGTGATGGTCGCGCCCACCGTGGGCATCAACCCGCTGGATCCGGTGTGGATCGCAACGCTGGTCGCCATCGTGACCTTGAGTTCGGCGGGCGTGGCAGGAGTCGGTGGTGGCGCGACGTTCGCCGCGCTGATCGTGCTGCCGGCCATGGGTTTGCCGGTCTCGCTGGTGGCGCTGCTTATTTCGGTGGAGCCGCTGATCGACATGGGCCGCACTGCATTGAATGTCAGTGGCTCGATCACTGCGGGGGCGATTACCAGCCAGGTGATGCAGCAGACTGACAAAGCACTGCTCGATGCCGACGAGCATGGGGAGTTGGCGCAGGCTTGACGGGGGGCCTGTTAAATCGGCTATCGCGAGCAAGCTTGCTCGCGATGCTTCAGCGTTTTTCCCAGACTTCGAAACTGTAGGCCGGCTTGTCCCCTTCGGCCGGATTCGGCTGGTTCGAAACCAGCTTCCACTGGTTCGAATCAAACGCCGGGAACCAAGCATCCCCTTCCGGGCTCAGCGCCACGCGGGTCAGGTACAGCCGATCCGCCTGATCCAATGCCTGCGCATAGAGCTGGGCACCGCCGATCAGCATCAGCTCGTCCACGCCCTGTTCCAACGCCCAGGCTTCGGCCCGTTCCACTGCGGCTTCAAGCGTGGAATAAACCTGCGCGCCTTCCAAAACCAGGCCGGGTTGGCGGCTCACCACGATATTCAAGCGACCCGGCAGCGGTCGACCGAGGGAGTCCCAGGTCTTGCGGCCCATGATGATCGGCTTGCCCAGAGTGGTGGCCTTGAAATATTTGAAATCCCCCGGCAAGTGCCAGGGCATGGTGTTGTCGATGCCGATCACGCGGTTTTCACCGAGGGCTGCGATCAGGCTTAAGGGAAGAGTTTTTTTCATGGGGGCGAGGATACCAGAGGCCCGGACTGGCGCCACAGCGGTTATGCTCTTTGCTCATTCGAGCAACGGAAGCGCCCGTGACAGAACTGCAGAACCTCTGGTTGACCGAGACGATACGCCTGCGTGAAGAACACGCCGGCCCGCTCGAGGACCAGGAAGCCAATCGCCTGGCCCGCGCGGCAGGAGGCGATCTATCTACCCGCATCCGCCACCGCGCCGGCTGGCTGGCCGACCGCGACGGCCTTGCTCAAGCCCTGCGCCACTGGCTGCAGGGAGCGCGGCTGGCGCTGATGGCGTTGGCGGTGCTCGCCATCGCCAGCGGCGCCGGCCTGGGCTTCGCCGCCCTCGGCGATGGACGCGCGCCGGTCAACGTTTTCTGGGCCTTGGGCAGCCTGTTGGGGCTGAACCTGCTCCTGCTCATTGGCTGGCTCCTGGGCCTGCTGTTCGCTGGGGAGCAAGGCGCCACGCTGGGACGCCTTTGGCTGTGGCTCAGCGAAAAACTGGCGCGCGATGCCAAGGCTGCCCAACTGGCGCCAGCCCTGCTGCTGTTGTTGCAACGGCACCGGCTCAATCGCTGGGCGCTCGGCGTGCTGGTCAACGGCTTGTGGCTACTGGCGATGCTCAGCGCGCTGGTCATCGTACTGATGCTGATGGCGACCCGGCGTTATGGCTTCGTCTGGGAAACCACGATTCTGGGCGGCGATACCTTTGTCGCCATGACCCAGGCCCTCGGTGCGCTGCCCGCCCTGCTGGGCTTCAGCGTGCCGACCGTCGAGATGATCCGCGCCAGCGGTGACGCCGCGTTGGATATCGAGAGCGCCCGCCAGGCCTGGGCCGGGTGGTTGGTCGGCGTCTTGCTGGTCTACGGCGTGCTGCCGCGCCTGTGCCTGGCGCTGCTGTGTCTTTGGCGATGGCGTCGTGGCCGCGCCAGACTTCGCCTGGACTTGAACCTGCCCGGTTACGCGCAGTTGCGCGAGCGGTTGATGCCCAGCAGCGAGCGCCTGGGGGTCAACGATGCCGCGCCCGCACAGTTGCACAGAATCGACAGCGCCGTCGGGGCAATGGAAAGTGACGGCGCGTTGCTGGTGGCGATCGAGCTGGACGAACGTCCCTGGCCGCCCAAGCTGCCCGACTCCGTTAAAAACGCCGGCATCCTCGACAGCCGCGAGTCCCGCCACAGACTCTTGGAACAACTGTCGCGTTTCCCACCCGCGCGCCTGGCGATTGCCTGCGACCCCCGGCGTTCGCCGGACCGTGGAAGCCTAGCGTTGATTGCCGAGCTGGCCCGCAGCGCCAGCGCTACCCGTATCTGGTTATTGCAGGCGCCACCCGGCGAAGCGCTGGACGGCGAGCGCCTGGGTGATTGGCATAACGCGCTGCAACAGTTGGAGTTGCCGTTCGCCGATTGCGCTCCGATGAACTGGCTGGAGACCGGCCATGACTGAATCCCTCAAGCCCCTGAAGCTCGCGGTGGTCGGCCACACCAATGTCGGCAAGACCTCCTTGCTGCGCACCCTGACCCGCGACGTCGGCTTCGGCGAGGTGTCCCATCGCCCGAGCACCACCCGTCACGTCGAAGGGGCTCGCCTGTCGGTGGATGGCCAGGCGCTGCTGGAACTGTACGACACGCCGGGGCTGGAAGACGCCATCGCCCTGCTCGATTACCTGGAACGCCTGGAGCGGCCGGGCGAACGCCTGGACGGCCCGGCACGCCTGGCGCGCTTCCTCGATGGCAGTGAGGCCCGGCAACGCTTCGAGCAGGAAGCCAAGGTGCTGCGGCAGTTGCTCGCCAGCGATGCCGGACTGTATGTCATTGATGCCCGCGAGCCAGTGCTGGCCAAATATCGCGATGAGTTGGAAGTCCTCGCCAGTTGCGGCAAACCGCTGCTACCGGTGCTCAACTTCGTCAGCAGCGCCCAGCATCGCGAACCTGAGTGGCGCGAAGCCCTGGCGCGATTGGGCCTGCATGCGCTGGTGCGCTTCGACAGCGTCGCCCCGCCGGAAGACGGCGAACGACGCCTGTACGAAAGCCTTGCACTGTTGCTGGAAAACGCTCGCGAACAGCTGGAGCGACTGATCGATGATCAACAGGCCCAGCGCCAGGCTCGCCAGCAGAGCGCAAAGCGCCTGATCGCCGAACTTCTGATCGACTGTGCCGCCTGCCGACGCAGCGTCGCCAGCGATGCGGATCTGGAGCACCAGGCCATCGGCCAATTGCGCGACGCCGTCCGTCAGCGCGAGCAGCGCTGCGTTGAAGCGCTGCTCAAGCTTTACGCTTTCCGTGCCCAGGACGCGGCCGCCAGCGATTTGCCTCTGCTGGACGGTCGCTGGGGCGATGACCTGTTCAATCCCGACACCCTCAAGCAATTGGGCGTGCGAGTCGGTGGCGGGATCGCGGCCGGGGCAGCGGCGGGTGCGGGCGTGGATTTGCTGGTGGGAGGGTTGACCCTTGGCGCCGCCGCCCTGGCCGGAGCCATTGCCGGCGGTGCGCTGCAAACCGCCCGCAGCTATGGCAACCGGTTGATGGGCAAGCTCAAGGGCCAGCGCGAACTGACCGTGGACGACAGCGTGCTGCGCCTCCTGGCCTTGCGCCAACGGCAATTGCTGCAAGCGATCAATCAGCGCGGTCATGCGGCGATGGACAGTATCCGTATCGCCACGCCCCACGATAAGACATGGCGCGAAGGCAGGTTGCCCGAAGCATTGAACAAGGCCCGAGCGTATCCGCAGTGGTCGTCGCTCAACCCCAATCCCCGCTTGAGCCAGGCCGAGCGGCAAGAGCAGATCGAGCTATTGGCCGAGCAGCTTTAGACACCGTCGTTTCTGTGGTGAGGGCATTTATCCCCGTTGGGTCGCGAAGCGGCCCCCTGCTTTTTGGATGTGCTGCTGTGGTCGATATTTTTTTGGGGGCGCTTCGCACCCCAGCGGGGATAAATCCCCTCGCCACAAAAAAACGGTTCGCCGCAATTATTCCGCGGCCAACGCTTTTAGCGCCGACGCCGCTTCCGCCAGCTCCAGCTCGCTGAACACCCGTACGCCATGGCGCTTGAGCAACGCCGCCGTCACGCCCTCGCCGGGGACTTTCACACCGCTGAATGTTCCGTCATAGGTGAGCAGGTTGCCGCAGGAGGGGCTGTTGGCCTTCAGCACGGCGATCCGAATGCCGTGTTCGCGCACCAAATCCAACGCTTGATAGGCACCCGACAAAAACTGCGCGCTCACATCCTCGCCATCGGTGGTGATGACCGCCGCGTCGCCATCGAGCACTTTCACTCCTTGCCCGCCAGGAATCTCCGCCGCCGGCCGGGGCGTGGGCAAGCCGCCGGCGACCTCCGGGCACAGCGGCACGACACGACCCTCGTCGAGCCATTGCTGGAGCTGATCGAATGGCCCGCTGGCGCCACCGTCGTAACGCACGCGATGACCGAGCAGACAGCGACTGACGAGGATTTTTTCCATGCTCAGAACAACTCGTTGCCGCGGCGTCGGAACCAACCGGTCAAGGACAGGCGCTCACGCGTCGCCGGCAGCACTTCATGGGGAATGTCCCCCGAGAGAAACACCACCAGGCAGCCGCCGGTGGGCACTACATCGTGCTCACTTTCGCCCAGGTACATGCGCAGCTGACCGCCGTGTTCCGGCAGCCAGGCGTCATTGAGATAGAGCACCGCCGAGACCATGCGCCGGTCATCGTCACGGAAGCGGTCGACGTGCTTGAGGTAGAACGCGCCGGGCGGGTACAGGGCGAAGTGGCTCTCGAAATCCTCCAGGCCCAGGAACAGGCCCCGGTTCAAGGCCTCGCGCAGGCTGTCCATCAACCCCAGGTAACGGTCGCAGGCGTCAACCTGGCCGGGCTCGATCCACTGGATGTGATCGCCACGGATCCCTTCGCGAATTTCCGAAAACGGCCCGCGCCCAACGGCGGCCGGGGCCAGTTCACCTTCAGCGGCGCGCTGGCGGCACTCGGCCGCCAGGGCGCGCGTCAGCGCATCCGGCAGGAAGATGTTCTGCTGCGACCAGCCGCGCTCGGCCAGGTCGTCGACGATACGTAACAGCAACGGATGATCAGAAGGTATTTGCATGGCGCGCATAGTATTCCTGTGCCTGCAAAACCGACAGCGCCGCGCAGCGGGTTCGCTGCGCCAGGTGGCACCGCCGTACGAACTTGATACGAATTCTCGACAAGTTCCCGCACCCCACGGAGAATAGTCGGCTGCTGACAGGAGTCCCTATGCGCCGTTTGCTTTTCTCACTGTTGATGTTCTGCGTATTGCCCGCCTGGGCAGACAGCTACGACCAGTTGTACAAGGTCGCCGGCTGGCCGGAACAACGGGCGCATTTCAATGACGCCTTGAATGCCGCGCAGCAGCGCTATCAGAACAGCCTGCCGCCAGCGGTATTCCAGGCGTTGGTGAACAACAGCAACCAACGGTTCGCGCCCCAGGCCATGGACCAGCGGGCCGAGGCCCAGCTGCGCAAGAACCTTGCCGATCCGGACCCGGCCCTGACCTTTTTCCAATCGCCCCTGGGCCGCAAAGTCGTCGCGGCCGAACTGCTCGCCACCCGCCGCGACCAATTGGCGAAGAACGCCAAGGGCCTGCCGAAGATGCAGGCCAGCGATAACCGCCTGCTGATCATCGGCCATCTGGCCCAGGCCCTGCCCGCCCGTGAAGCCGGCGCCGAAGTCAGCCTGGCGATCGCCGGCGTGGCGGCCGACAGCCTGAGTTCGATGATTCCAGGCTTACTGGGCGGCGGGCAGGCTCAAGGCATGTTGAACGGCCAGCGCCAGCGCCTGATGGACCAGATCGGTGCGGACCTGAACAACACGTTGCTGTACGTCTACCGTGACCTGACCGACACCGAGCTGGAAGAATTCGCCACCTTCGCCGAGTCGGCCGAGGGGCAGGCCTATTACCAGGCGGCGCTGGCGGCGATTCGGGCGGGGTTGGCGGTGGGGCAGAACTTAGGGCAGTAGGGATTCAACATCGCTATCGCGAGCAGGCTCGCTCCCACAGGGACTGATTGCACAGATCCATTGTGGGAGCGAGCCTGCTCGCGAACGCGATAGATCGATCACCGCCGGACCCGACTCATCCGCCTGCTCAAGAACTCAAACATTTCCTGACGCATCGCCAACCTCTCATTCGCCAGGTGATGCCGCCCCTGCGGCAACATCAGAACCTGCGGCCGGTCGAATTTGGCCTGCAACACTTGCAAGTTGTGTCGCCAATCCACCGTCATGTCCGCCTGCCCCTGGACGATCAACGGCTGGCGCGGGCTGCTCGGCGCCGCCTCTATGCGCTTGATCCACTGCGCGAGCGCCCCGACCCACGCGGTGGGCAGGCGCAGCGGTTGCAGCGGGTCGGCCTGCAGGAACGGAAGGAAATCCGGGTCGGTGGAATTCTCGGTGAACCGCCGGGCAATGCCGGTCACGAACGGCTTGAGCAGGTAATAACTGAAGCGCGACCAGCCCCAGGCGCGAGGCCGGACCAGGGGCGACAACAGGATGACCTGGCCCTGGGCCGGGCTGTTTGCGCCCTGGTTGAGGACATGGTCGACCACAATTGCCCCGCCGGTGCTTTGTCCGCACAGGTGCCAGGGTTGCGGCAGGCCAAGGCTCTCCCCTTCTGCCAGCAAACCTTGCAATGTCGCCTGGTAGTCGGCGAAATCGCCGATGCTGGCGCGCTCGCCACTGGACAATCCATGGCCCGGCAAGTCGCAGCTGATCACCACGAACCGCTGCTCCAGCGCCCAGTCGATCAAGTGCCGGTAAAGGCCCATGTGGTCGTAATAGCCATGGAAAAGGAACAGGGTCGCCACGGCTTTTTCCGGCCACCAGACCTGGCCGACCAGCTCATACCCCGCAACGTCGAAACGACCCAGGCCGCTGCGCAGCGTGCGTGCAGGGAAATCCAATCCATAGAATTGCTGGTAGGCCTGCGCTTGCGCAGACAGCGGCTGCCACTGCGCCAAAGGTTGCAGGCTGGCGCGCAGATGATCAGGGTCAAAAGAAGCGGGCATTGGTATTCCAGGCAGGAGCGCATCGCGCGAAACAGGCTTTGTAAGCCTGTGATATTCATCTGTCGCGTCGGGCATGGCAAGCTACGCGGCTCCAGAGGATCGACTCCATGCGCCCGTCCCACCGCACGACCTTGCTTGCCAGCCTGCTCGCCCTCGCGTGCGCCGTCGTGCTGTGGCTCGCCTACGACTGGTTCCAGGGCCGATTCCTGAGGACGTTCAGCCAACACACGGCAGTATTTTCCGGCGACCCCCTGCGCCTGCCCCACGACCTGGCCGGCCCCGGCGCAATCCGCCTGGTGCATTTCTGGGATCCGGCCTGCCCGTGCAACGTTGGCAATCAGCAGCACCTCTCCGAGCTGGTCGAGAAATACACCCCCCTTGGCGTGGCGTTCTACGCAGTACAAAAAACCGGCAGCCTGGGCCGCCTGCCTGCCACGCTGAATAGCCTCAAGACACTGCCGGCGCTTCCCGGTTCGGAACAGATTCCTGCCAGCCCCGCCGTGGCGATCTGGGACCGCCACGGCAAACTGGCGTATTTCGGCCCGTACAGCGAAGGCTTGACCTGCAATTCGAGCAACAGCTTTATCGAACCGATTCTCGAAGCGTTGAGTACCGGCCGGCAAGTCGACGCAACCCACACCATGGCGGTGGGTTGTTATTGTCCGTGGGCCCAGGACACATCCAGCAAACAGTAGGGCCGAAGATATCCCTCCGAGGAACGATGCACCGGGAAGCGGTCACGTGTTAAACAGGCGATCCACAGCGAGATCGTGGGACCGCTGCCACTCGAATAAGGAATGACCATGAAACGGACCCTCGTCGCCTTCCTGTCACTGGTCGTCACCGCCGTTATCGTCGCGGGCGGCTACCTCTACAGCAAGCAGCCCACCCGCCAGGGCACGGTGCAGTTGCAAGGGCTGCAAGGCTCGGTGACGGTGCGCTACGACGAACGCGGCGTGCCGCATATCCGCGCCGAGAACGAAACCGACCTGTACCGTGCCCTCGGTTACGTCCACGCCCAGGATCGGCTGTTCCAGATGGAGATCATGCGGCGCCTCGCCCGGGGCGAGTTGGCCGAGATCCTCGGGCCCAAGTTGCTCGACACCGACAAGCTGATGCGCAGCCTGCGCATTCGCGAGCGCGCCGCCAGCTACGTCGCCGAGCAGGATCGACAGTCGCCGGCCTGGATCGCTACGCAAGCGTACCTGGACGGCATCAACGCCTATCACCAAACCCACACGCGGCCGCTGGAGTTCGATGTGCTGGGCATTCCCAAGCGTCCCTTTACCGCTGAAGACACCGCCAGCATCGTCGGCTACATGGCCTACAGCTTCGCCGCGGCCTTTCGCACCGAACCCTTGTTGAGCTATGTGCGCGACGAACTCGGTGCCGAGTACCTGAATATTTTCGACCTCGACTGGCAGCCTCAGGGCGTCCTGCCTCAGGATCCGGCAGGCGGCACGACACTGTCCGCCACTGACTGGAAAGGCCTCAACGCCCTCGCCCGCCTGAGTGAGCAGGCCTTGGCCGACCATGGCCTGCCGCAGTTCGAAGGCAGCAACGCCTGGGCGGTCTCGGGCAACCGCACCCACAGCGGCAAGCCTTTGCTGGCGGGCGATCCGCATATCCGCTTTTCCACGCCGTCGGTGTGGTACGAAGCCCACCTGTCGGCGCCAGGTTTCGAACTCTACGGCCAGTATCAGGCCCTCATGCCGTTCGCCTCCCTGGGCATGAACAAGGATTTCGGCTGGAGCATCACCATGTTCCAGAACGACGACCTGGACCTGATCGCCGAGAAGATCAACCCGGACAACCCCGAACAGGTCTGGTATCGCGGCCAGTGGGTGGACATGACCCGCAGCGAACAGCAGATCGCCGTCAAAGGCCAGGCCCCGGTAACGCTGGTGTTGCGCCAGTCGCCCCACGGCCCGATCGTCAACGATGCCCTCGGCGCCAATGCGGGCAAGACGCCAATCGCCATGTGGTGGGGGTTCCTGGAAAGCCGCAATCCGATCCTCGAGGCGTTCTACCAGCTCAACCGCGCCGACACCTTGGTGAAGGCCCGCGGTGCGTCGGCCAATATCCATGCGCCGGGGCTAAACGTGGTCTGGGCCAATGCCAAGGGCGACATCGGCTGGTGGGCCGCGGCGCAATTGCCCAAGCGGCCGGCTGGCGTGAAACCCGGCTTCATTCTCGACGGCACCAGCGCCGAAGCGGAAAAAGACGGTTTCTACCCTTTCAGCAGCAATCCCCAGGAAGAGAACCCGGCCCGGGGCTACATCCTCTCAGCGAATTTCCAGCCGGTGGCGGCCAGCGGGATCGAGATCCCTGGCTACTACAACCTCGCCGACCGGGGTCAGCAACTCGACCGACAACTGAGCGACAAACAGGCCAAATGGGACATCCAGACCACCCAGAAACTGCAACTGGGCACCGCCACCGCCTATGGCCCGCGCCTGCTTGCACCTTTGTTGCCGATCCTGCGCGAAGCGGTCAGCGACCCGCAGGAGCGCAAGTGGGTGGAACAACTGGCTGAGTGGAAGGGCGACTACCCGCTGGACTCCTTCAGCGCCACGTTGTTCAACCAGTTCCTGTATGACCTGGCCAACACCGCCCTGCGGGACGAACTGGGCGACGGATTCTTCGAAACCGCGCTATCGACCCGTGTCATCGACGCCGCGCTGCCACGCCTGGCCGCCGAGAAAGACTCTCCGTGGTGGGACGACCGATCGACGCTGGGCACCGAAACCCGCGCCGACACGGTGATCAAAGCCTGGGACAAAGCCCTGGCGCACTTGAGGGCGACGCTGGGGGCCGACCCCGCCCAATGGCGGTGGGGTCAGGCACACACCCTGACCCACGGGCATCCCCTGGGCCAGCAAAAGCCACTGGACCGGGTCTTCAACGTTGGACCGTTCGCCGCACCCGGCACCCATGAAGTGCCGAACAATCTCTCGGCCAAGATCGGACCAGCGCCCTGGCCCGTGACCTATGGCCCTTCCACCCGGCGCATCATTGACTTCGCCGACCCGGCCCACAGCGTCACCATCAACCCTGTCGGCCAGAGCGGCGTACCATTCGACAAGCACTACAAGGACCAGGCCGACGCCTATATCGAAGGGCTGTATCACCAGGCGCACCTGGCCGAGGAAGAAGTCACCGCCAACACCCACGGCACACTGAAACTGCTGCCCGCCAGGGCCGAGCCCTGACCATGGCATCGGAATGTTTCTGACGATCGACAGGCTTGGACATCAATGATCGTCAGGACTGCAAAAGCCCAACCCGTTTATCTCAATGGAGTCGATGCAATGTTCAATAACTGGTCCGAACTGCTGCCCACCATCAAGAGTGCCTTTGGCGCCCTGGGCAAAAGCAATCCGAAAATGGTCAAGGCCTACATGGCCCTGGATGAGGCTGCCGCCGAGAACAACGTGCTCGACGCCAAGACCCGTGAACTGATCTCCATCGCCGTGGCGATCACCACCCGATGTGACGGCTGCATCGGCGTACACACCGACGCCGCGATCAAGGCCGGCGCGACCCGCGAAGAAATCGCCGCCACCCTGGCAACGGCGGTCTCGCTGAATGCCGGAGCGGCTTATATCTATTCCCTGCGGGCGCTGGAGGCCCATGACGCACTGAAAAAATGAGCTTAAAGCAACGCGGCAAAATTCAACCTGAACTGTTGCGGCGTCACGCCCAACCGCCGATTGAAGACGCTGCGCATGTGTTGGGCATCGCGAAAGCCGCATTGGTAAGCGACGGTCTTGAGCGGTGCCCGAGTGCTTTCCAGCATCACGCGCGCCGCGTCTACCCGGGCCTGTTCGACGAACTCGGCTGGCGTGACCTTCGCCTCCCGGGCGAACACGCGGGAGAAATTGCGTGGGCTCATGTTCGCCGCGCTGGCGAGGTTGGCGATGCCCAGATCACCGTTGAGATTCGCCAGCACGTACGCCTGGACCTGGGCCACGGTGGAGGTCGGCTCGGCATGGGGCGCGAGAAACGGACTGAACTGTGATTGGCCGCCTGAACGCTGGGTGAACACCACCAGCCGCTTGGCGACATTCAGTGCCACCTCCGGCCCATGGTCCTGAGCCAGCAGAAACAGCGACAGGTCGATTCCCGCCGTAACGCCCGCCGAGGTATACAGCTCGCCGTCCTGCACGTACAGCCGATCGGCTTCGATCCGGGTCGAGGGGCACAGCTGCGCCAGCGCCGAAGCATCGCCCCAATGGGTGGTGACGGTCCGCCCCTGGAGCAATCCCGCCCGAGCGAGCATGAACGCGCCATTGCAGATCGAACCGAAGCGCCGGGCCCGGGCGCAGGCTTCGCGCAGCCAGGCATTGAACGCTGGGCCAACGTCCATGAACGGCAATTGCGGCCCGCCCGCGACCAGCAGCAGGTCGTACGGCCCTGACGCTGCGCTGAAATGGCGGTGGGGATTGAGGGACATGCCGTTGGAGCAAGACGTCGCGCCGCGCTCGACGCCGATCACTTCCAGCCGATAGTGATCCTGCGCGGCGAGAAAGCGATTGGCTTCGCAGAACACATCCAGGGGGCCGCTGACGTCCAGGGACTGGACGCCCGTGAACACCACGATGGCGACGGTTTTTTCCATGGTGCTCACTTACCTGTCCGGGTTGACCACAGAACCCTAGCCAATCCGGCGTGCAGAAGCCAGATGGCATGAAACCCAAGTTCATTGGCCGTAATCGCAGCCATGGCGCGATTGCTGCGCCGTATCCCGGCGAACAGACTGAACCCTCAGCGCCGCCACGGCGCACCGTCAGAGGAGAGCAGCATGACCCGCATCGCCGGCATCCAGATTCCCGACAGCGCCCTCGCCCGGGCCACCACCGAATACATCCGCGACATTGAATCGGACCTGCTGTATCACCATTCCCGCCGGGTGTTCCTGTTCGGCGCCTTGAGCGGCCAGCGCCAGCAGTTGGCTTACGATCCGCAGCTGCTCTACGTCGGCGCGATGTTCCACGACCTCGGGTTGGTGGAAGGCTACCGCAGCGACGATGAGCGCTTCGAAGTGGACGGCGCGAACGCCGCCGCGGCCTTCCTCAAACCCTACGGGTTGAGCGATGACGACATCGAGCAAGTGTGGCTGTCGATCGCGCTGCACACCACGCCCGGCGTGCCGAAGCACCTGCGGCCCAACGTCGCCCTGGTGACCGCTGGCGTGGAAATGGACGTGCTGGGCATGGATTACGCCGCGTTCCCCGCCGCACAGCGCGACGCCGTGGTGCATGCGCATCCCCGGGGAGAAGGCTTCAAGGAGTGCATCATCTGCGCCTTCGCCGACGGCTTGCGGCATCGTCCACATACCACCTTCGGCAATGTGAAGACCGATGTGCTGAGGGATCAGGAGCCGGGGTTCAAGCCGATGAACTTCGTTGAAGTGATCCGCAGCTCGCCCTGGAATTCATAGCCAGCACACCCCGCCACTATCGCGAGCAGGCTCGCTCCCACAAGGGGATCTGCGCTGAGCCACGGATTTGCAGGCAAAAAAACACCAGTGGGAGCGAGCTCGCTCCCACATTTTGGTCCCAGAGTCGGTTAGGCCGAAGCGGTTTCCGCCCGGCGTACTTCCGGTTGCTTCCAGGAATCGGCGGCGCTTTCCTCGATCGCTTGCTGGATCGCCCGCTTGCGGTTTTCTTCGGCACGGCGGCTGAAGTACCAGACCAGGAAGGTCACCAGGGACACCGCCAGCAGGATCAGGCTCGCCACGGCGTTGATTTCCGGTTTCACCCCCAGGCGCACCGCCGAGAAGACTTCCATCGGCAAGGTGGTCGAGCCAGGGCCGGAGACGAAGCTTGCCAACACCAGGTCGTCGAGGGACAGCGCGAACGACATCATGCCGCCCGCCGCCAGCGACGGCGCGATCATTGGAATGGTGATCAGGAAGAACACCTTCCACGGCCGCGCGCCGAGGTCCATGGCCGCCTCTTCGATGGACAGGTCCAGCTCACGCAAGCGCGCCGAGACCACCACCGCCACGTAGGCCGCGCAGAACGTGGTGTGGGCGATCCAGATCGTGACGATGCCACGTTCCTGGGGCCAGCCGATCATTTGCGCCATGGCCACGAACAACAGCAACAGCGACAGGCCGGTGATTACTTCCGGCATCACCAATGGCGCGGTGACCAGGCCGCCGAACAGCGTCCGACCCTTGAAGTGGGTGATGCGGGTCAGCACGAAGGCCGCCAGCGTGCCCAGGGCCACCGCGGCAATCGCCGTGTAGCAGGCGATTTCCAACGAGCGCATCACCGAGCCCATCAGCTGGCTGTTGTCCAACAGGCCGACGTACCACTTGACTGACCAACCGCCCCACACCGTCACCAGTTTGGAGGCGTTGAACGAGTAGATCACCAGAATCAGCATCGGCGCGTAGATGAACAACAGACCCAGCACCAGCATCAGGCTTGAAAAACTGAAGCGCTTCATTACTTGCCCTCCATTTCTTTGGCCTGACTGCGGTTGAACAGGATGATGGGCACGATCAGGATCGCCAGCATCACCACCGCCAAGGCGGATGCCACCGGCCAGTCTCGATTATTGAAGAATTCCTGCCACAGCACTTTGCCGATCATCAGCGTTTCCGGGCCGCCCAGCAGTTCCGGAATCACGAACTCGCCCACCACCGGGATGAACACCAGCATGCAGCCGGCGATGATGCCGTTCTTGGACAGCGGCACGGTGATCTTCCAGAAGCTGTTGAAGGTGCTCGAACCCAGGTCCGACGCGGCTTCCAGCAGGCTGGCATCATGCTTCACCAGGTTGGCATAGAGCGGCAGGATCATGAACGGCAGGTAGGAATAGACCACGCCGATATAGACCGCCAGGTTGGTGTTGAGAATTTGCAGGGGTTCGCTGATCCAACCCATGCTCATCAGGAAGCCGTTAAGCAAGCCGTTGTTGCTGAGGATACCCATCCACGCGTAGACGCGAATCAGGATCGCGGTCCAGGTCGGCATCATGATCAGCAGCACCAGCACCGTCTGCATCTCTTTGCGGGCGTTGGCGATGCCATAGGCCATGGGGTAGCCGATCAACAGGCACAACGTGGTGCTGATCAGCGCCATCTTCAGCGAGCCGAGATAGGCGGAGATGTACAGCTCATCCTCGCTGAGCATCACATAGTTGCCAAGGTTGAGCAGCACCTGCAGCTTCTGGTCGATGTAGCTGTAGATTTCGGTGTAAGGCGGGATCGCCACGTCGGCTTCGGCGAAACTGATCTTCAGGACGATGAAGAACGGCAGCATGAAGAACAGGAACAGCCAGATGAAGGGCACCCCGATGACCATCTGACGGCCACCGGGCGTTATTCGGGCGAGTCGGCGTTTGAACTTGCGCATGTTCATGAGCGAAGCACCACGCCGCTGTCGTCTTCCCACCAGACGAATACCTGGTCGCCCCAGGTCGGACGCTGGCCTCGGCGTTCGGCGTTGGCGACGAACGACTGCACCAGCTTGCCACTCGGCAGCTCGACGTAGAACACCGAGTGGCCGCCCAGGTAGGCGATGTCATGGACCTTGCCACTGGACCAGTTGTGCTCGCAGGTTGGCTGCTCGGGCGTGACCAGGAGTTTTTCCGGGCGGATGGCGTAGGTGACGGACTTGTCCTGCACCGAGGTGCTGATGCCGTGGCCGACGTAAATGTTGCGGTCCAGGTCCTTGCACGTCAGCACCGCGTGGCCCTCGGCGTCGTCCACCACTTCGGTCTCGAAGATGTTGACGTTGCCGATGAATTCACAGACCAGGCGGCTGGTCGGGGTCTCGTAGATATCGATCGGGCTGCCGATCTGGGCGATCCATCCCAGGTGCATGATCGCAATGCGCTCGGCCATCGTCATGGCCTCTTCCTGGTCGTGAGTCACCATCACGCAAGTCACGCCGACCCGCTCGATGATCTCCACCAGCTCAAGTTGCATCTGCGAGCGCAGCTTCTTGTCCAGCGCGCCCATTGGCTCGTCGAGCAGCAAGAGTTTGGGCCGCTTGGCCAGGGATCGGGCCAGGGCCACGCGCTGGCGCTGGCCACCAGAGAGTTGGTGCGGCTTGCGCTTGGCGTACTGGCTCATCTGCACCAGCTTGAGCATTTCAGCCACGCGGGCATCGATCTCGGCTTTCGGGATCTTGTCCTGTTGCAGGCCGAAGGCGATGTTCTGTGCCACGGTCATGTGGGGGAACAAGGCGTAGGACTGGAACATCATGTTGATCGGCCGCTCGTAGGGCGGCAGGTCGGTGATGTCCACGCCATCGAGGAAAATCCGCCCCTCCGTGGGCCGCTCGAAGCCTGCCAGCATGCGCAGCAAAGTGGATTTGCCCGATCCCGAACCGCCGAGCAAGGCAAAGATCTCGCCTTTCTTGATTTCCAGGGACACGTCGTCCACGGCAATCGTCTCGTCGAACTTCTTCGTGACCCGGTCGATCTTGACCAGCACCTGCTTGGGTGTCTGGTCGCCCTCGAGGGCTTTCTTATAGGCGCCGGAGGCAACTGCCATTTACGAAACTCCCACAAAATTTGCAGCTCGCCCAAGACGGGCGAACCTTGGAAAAGTTAGAGCGCTTGACGCTATTTACCCGACTTGACCTTGGTCCAGCTGCGGGTCATGAGTCGTTGGATCTTGGGCGGCAACTCGGAGTTGACGTAGAGCTTGTCGACAACCTCCTGCGGGGGATAAACCGCTTCGTCGGTGCGCACTTCCTGGTCCATCAGTTCGCCAGCCTTGGGGTTCGGGTTGGCATAACCGACGTAGTCGCTCACCTGGGCGATGACCTCAGGCTTGAGCAGATAGTTGATGAACGCGTGGGCCTCCTTGACGTTGGCGGCGTCGCGTGGGATTGCCAGCATGTCGAACCAGAGGTTGCCACCTTCCTTGGGAATCACGTAGGCGATTTCGACGCCCTTGCCGGCCTCGCTGGCACGTTCACGGGCCTGGAAAATATCGCCGGAGAACCCGGCAGCCACGCAGATGTTGCCGTTGGCCAGGTCCGAGATGTACTTGGAGGAGTTGAAGTAGGTCACGTAAGGCCGGATCTTGAGGAGCTGGGCCTCGGCCTTCTTGTAGTCTTCGGGGTTCTGGCTGTTGGGGTCCAGGCCCAGGTAGTTGAGCATCGCCGGGATCATCTCGTCGCCCGAGTCGAGGAACGAAACGCCGCAGCTGGACAGCTTCTTGATGTTTTCCGGTTCAAACAGCATGGCCCACGAGTCGATTTTTTCGACACCCAGTACCGCCTTGATCTTCTCGACGTTATAGCCGATGCCGTTGGTGCCCCACAGGTAAGGCACGGCGTATTGATTGCCCGAGTCGTTTTTTTCCAGACGCTTGAGCAGCGAAGGATCGAGGTTGGCGTAGTTCGGCAGCTGCGATTTGTCGAGCTTCTGGAACGCCCCGGCCTTGATCTGCTTGCCCAGGAAATGGTTGGATGGCACGACCACGTCGTAACCGGTGCGACCGGCCAGCAACTTGCCTTCCAGGGTTTCGTTGGAATCGAACACATCGTAGACCGGCTTGATCCCGGTGGCTTTCTCGAAGTCCGCCAGGGTGGATTCGCCGATGTAGTCCGACCAGTTATAAATATGCACGCTGGAAGCCGCTTGGGCACTGACAGCGAGTGTCAGGCCAGCACCGACCAGCAAGGCGTTGCGCAACAAAGAAAAGACAGGCACGTGGAGGTCCTCTTAAATAGTTGGGCCCAAGTTGCCCCCGTTACCGGGCAACGATATGCCCTGCAACAAAACCGGCGCGCAACTTACCCTCGATAAACCGATCCAGCAAAACTTTTAGTTATTTAATTGCTCCTGTTGCCGCCCTCCCGGGGACGGCGACAACCGGAGCGTGCTTCAAGCCGGCTTATTTGCCGGATTTGATCTTGGTCCAGCTGCGGGTCAGGATCCGCTGGGTCGCCGACGGCAGGTCGGCGATGGCGTACAGCTTGGCCTTCACTTCGTCCGATGGGTAGATGCTCGGGTCACCGGAGATTTCCTTGTCCACCAGCGCGGTGGCGGCCTTGTTGCCGTTAGGGAAACGCACGTTATCGGTGATCTCAGCCATGATTTCCGGCTGCATGATGAAGTTCATCCACTTGTAGGCGGCTTCGACGTTTTCGGCATCTTTTGGAATGGCGACCATGTCGTAGAACGAACCGGCACCTTCCTTCGGAATGGTGTAGGCCACTTTCACCTTGCCGCCAGCTTCAGCCGCACGGCTCTTGGATTGCTCGATATCACCCGAGTAACCCACGGCCACGCAGATGTTGCCGTTGGCCAGGTCCGAAATGTACTTGGAAGAGTGGAAGTAACCGATCGATGGGCGCAGCTTGAGGAACAGTGCTTCGGCTTCGGCCAGTTGCTTCTTGTCCTGGCTGTCGGTCGGGTAGCCGAGGTAATGCAGAGCCACGGGAATCATTTCGGTTGGCGAATCGAGGAAGCTCACGCCGCAGCTCTTGAGCTTGGCAATGTTCTCGGGTTTGAGCAGCACGTCCCAGGAGTCGATCTTGTCGACGCCCAACGCGGCCTTGACCTTCTCGGGGTTGTACCCGATGCCGATGGTGCCCCACATGTACGGAAACGCGTGCTTGTTGCCCTGGTCGCTGGCATCGCCGACGGCCTTGAGCAGGTCGGGGTCCAGGTTCTTCCAGTTCGGCAGCTTGGACTTGTCCAGCTCCTGGTAGACGCCGGCCTTGATCTGCTTGGCGAGGAAGTTGTTCGACGGCACCACGACGTCATAGCCGGATTTGCCGGCCAGCAACTTGGCTTCCAGCGTCTCGTTACTGTCGAATACGTCGTAGACGACCTTGATCCCCGTTTCCTTCTCGAACTTGGCGACCGTGTCCGGCGCGATGTAGTCGGACCAGTTATAGACGTGCAGCACCTTGTCGTCCGCCTGGACGGCGCCCGCCATCACGCCCATCAGGGACATGGCGAGGAGGGTCTTGCCAGCTAACTTCATACCTAATGTCTTCATGCCTAATGCCTTCATGAAAAGTGCTCCAGTTATTCTTCTTGGCCACGGTTGCGTAGCCGGCTCTCTGGCAACTTGAACAGCGGGGGTAGTCTGGCAAGTTACAGGGCAAGCTTTCAACAAAAGCCCAGCCTTTTGTTCACGCTGGGCGAGGCCCATGCCGGCGCCTCGCTCAGAGCCTAGCACTTAGCCCTGCAACGCACTGAGCGTCAGGTCCAGGCATTGCCGCGCCTTGGCCACCAGTTCGTCGATCTCGGCCTTGCTGATCACCAGCGGTGGCGCAATGATCATGGTGTCGCCCACGGCGCGCATGATCAGCCCATTATCGAAGCAGAACTGCCGGCAGATCATGCCCACGCCCTTGCCTTCGTAACGCTTGCGCGTGGCCTTGTCTTGGACCAGCTCGATCGCCCCCAGCAAACCGACGCCGCGCACTTCACCCACCAGCGGATGATCGTTCAGTTCCCGCAGACGTTGCTGCAAATAGGGTGCCGTCTCGCCGTGGACACGCTCGATGATCTTCTCGTCGCGCAGGATCCTGATATTTTCCAGGGCCACTGCCGCAGCCACCGGATGGCCGGAGTAGGTGAACCCGTGGTTGAAGTCGCCGCCTTCGTTGAGCACCGCGACCACGTCGTCGCGCACGATCAGGCCACCCATGGGGATGTAGCCGGAGGTCAGGCCCTTGGCGATGGTCATCATGTGTGGTTTCAACCCGTAATGGTCGGTACCGAACCACTCGCCGGTGCGCCCGAAACCACAGATGACCTCGTCGGCCACGAAGAGGATGTCGTACTTGGCGAGGATTTCCTTCATGCGCGGCCAGTAGCTGTCCGGCGGCACGATCACGCCACCGGCGCCCTGGATCGGCTCGGCGATGAACGCACCGACGTTATCCACGCCGATCTCGAGGATTTTTTCTTCCAGCTGATTGGCCGCCCAGGTGCCGAACTCTTCAGGGCTCATGTCGCCGCCTTCACCGAACCAGTACGGTTGGGCGATGTGGACGATGCCCGGGATCGGCAGGTCGCCTTGCTCGTGCATGTAGGTCATGCCGCCCAGGCTCGCGCCGGCCACGGTCGAACCGTGATAACCGTTCTTTCGACTGATGATGACTTTCTTGCTCGGCTGGCCCTTGATCGCCCAGTAGTGGCGGACCATGCGCAACATGGTGTCGTTGCCTTCGGAGCCAGAGCCGGTGAAGAACACGTGGTTCATGCCTTGCGGCGCGATATCGGCGATGGCCTTGGACAATTCCAGCACGGGCGGGTGAGCGGTCTGGAAGAAGAGGTTGTAGTACGGCAGCTCACGCATCTGTTGGCTGGCGGCGTCCGCCAGTTCATCGCGACCGTAGCCAACGGCCACGCACCAGAGGCCGGCCATGCCGTCGAGAATCTTGTTGCCTTCACTGTCCCAGAGGTACACGCCCTTGGCGTGGGTGATGATGCGCGGGCCTTTCTCTTTCAGTTGCTTGAAGTCGCTGAACGGTGCCAGGTGATGATCGCTGCTAAGAGCCTGCCATTCGCGAGTTTGCGGGTTGTTGCGGGTCATGCGAATTCTCCTTTTATTCCATGAGGGCGGGGCCTATGGCAGCCCCGCCCGGCGCATCAGACGGCAAAGAGCAGGAATTCCCGCTCCCACGAACTGATGACGCGCTTGAAGTTTTCATGCTCGGCCCGTTTGACCGCGACGTAGCCCGTGATGAATTTCTTGCCCAGGTACTTCTCGATGGTGGTGCTGTTCTCCATGCGTTCCAGGGCGTCTTCGATGGTCAGCGGCAGGCGCAGGTTGCGGCGCTCATACCCTCGACCCACCACCGGCGCGCTCGGGTTGATGCCTTCGACCATGCCGATGTAGCCGCACAGCAGGCTGGCGGCAATCGCCAGGTACGGGTTGGCGTCGGCGCCCGGCAGGCGGTTTTCCACCCGACGGTTCTGCGGCCCGGCATCCGGAACCCGCAGGCCCACGGTGCGGTTCTCTTCGCCCCACTCCACGTTCACCGGCGCCGAGGTGTCGGGCAGGAAGCGGCGGAACGAGTTGACGTTGGGTGCAAACAGCGGCAACAGCTCAGGGATGAATTTCTGCAGGCCACCGATGTGGTGCAGGAACAGATCGCTCATGGTCCCGTCTTCATTGGAGAAGACGTTCTTGCCTGTTTCCTTGTCGATAATGCTCTGGTGCAGGTGCATGGCGCTGCCCGGCTCGCCGGTCATGGGCTTGGCCATGAACGTGGCGGCCACGTCGTGCTTGAGCGCGGCCTCGCGCATGGTGCGTTTGAACACCAGGATCTGGTCGGCCAGGGACAGCGCATCGCCGTGACGGAAATTGATTTCCATCTGCGCGGTGCCGTCCTCGTGGATCAGTGTGTCGAGGTCCAGCTCCTGCAATTCGCACCAGTCATAGACGTCTTCGAACAGCGGGTCGAATTCGTTGGCCGCTTCGATCGAGAACGACTGGCGACCGGTTTCCGGCCGGCCGGAGCGGCCGATCGGTGGTTGCAGCGGAAAGTCCGGGTCGTCGCTGCGCTTGGTCAGGTAGAACTCCATCTCCGGCGCGACAATCGGCTGCCAGCCCTTGTCCGCGTAGAGCTTGAGCACCTTCTTCAATACGTTGCGGGGCGACAGCTCGATGGGGTTGCCCTGCTTGTCGTAGGAGTCATGGATCACTTGAGCGGTGGGCTCGATGGCCCAGGGCACCAGGAAGACTGCGTTTTCGTCCGGGCGGCACATCATGTCGATGTCGGCAGGGTCGAGCAGTTCGTAATAGATGTCGTCTTCGACATAGTCGCCCGTTACGGTCTGGAGCAGGACGCTCTCGGGCAGGCGCATGCCTTTTTCGGCAATGAACTTGTTGGTCGGCGAAATCTTGCCCCGGGTGATGCCGGTCAGGTCGCCAATCATGCATTCGACTTCTGTGATCTTGTGGTCTTTCAACCAATCGGTGAGCTGGTCGAGGTTGTTACTCATAAATGCCTCTAGGCGTGAGTTTCCTGGCTGCTATTAGTAGTCAGGCGTTGTTTGACGCATCGGCGTCGCGTTGTGTTGCCCTTGCTCGGCAGGCATCGCCAAATGCCTGGAAAATCGCAAGATAGTTCGGATTAGAGCCTACCGCCCATTCCGGGTGCCATTGCACACCTAAAGCAAAAGCCTTGCCTTGTACAACCGAGACGGCTTCGATCAGGCCATCCGGCGCCAGCGCTTCAACCCGCAGCCCCGGTGCCAGGCGCTCGATGCCCTGGCTGTGAATCGAGTTGACCTCAATGTTCGGCGGCAGGCCCAGGGCCGCGAGGACCCCGCCTGGCTGGACATGCACGGCATGGGCGGGGCCGTATTGAATGTCCACCGGCTGGGTGCCGTCTTCACGATGATCGATGAAGGTTCCGACTTCATGAACTTTCTGATGCAGGCTGCCGCCAAAGGCTACGTTCATCTCCTGGAAACCCCGACAGATGCCCAGCACCGGAACGCCCGCATCGACGGCAGCGCGTATCAGTGGAAGGGTAATGGCATCCCGTGCAGGATCATGGGCAGTGCCTGGCGCGCTGGCGGGGCCTTGATAGTGAAAAGGTTCTACATTGGAAGGAGAGCCGGTAAAAAGAATACCGTCCAGGGCGTCCAGAATATCGGACGGTGCGAACAGATCCGCCAGGGAGGGAATCAGCACCGGCAAACCCTTGGCGGCTGTTGCGACAGCCCGGGCATATTTGTCGCCAGTGGTGTGATACGCATGCAAACCGATCTGCCTGGAGCAGGTGGTGACGCCGATTAACGGCAGGCGAGACATGAAGCACCCCGGTATTATTGCTGTTATGGGTTTGAATCGAGCTTAGCCTTGTTCATTTTTTTACACAACACCCCGTAAAAAATACAACACGGCACGCTCAAGCCTGCGGGCGCGAAGGCCCTCAAAAGAAAAAAAACGCCCCAAACTGCCTCAAAAATGCCCCTCGGGTGCTTTTTTAGGGCACAAAAGGCCCAGCTTGACTTCGGCATGCCGTTCGGGTTGACTGGCTTTCGAAGAGATCAATGATTGATATTTTTAACAACAAAGGTGTTGCATCATGTCGGTACCCCCGCGTGCCGTTCAGCTTAACGAAGCGAACGCGTTCCTTAAGGAACATCCTGAGGTTCTGTACGTTGACCTTCTGATTGCGGATATGAATGGTGTGGTGCGCGGCAAGCGCATCGAACGCACCAGCCTCCACAAGGTTTACGAGAAAGGCATCAACCTGCCGGCCTCTCTATTTGCCCTGGATATCAACGGCTCGACGGTGGAAAGCACCGGCCTGGGCCTGGACATCGGCGATGCCGACCGCATCTGCTATCCCATCCCCGGCACCCTGAGCAATGAACCCTGGCAGAAGCGCCCGACCGCGCAACTGCTGATGACCATGCACGAACTCGAAGGCGACCCGTTCTTCGCCGACCCTCGGGAAGTCTTGCGCCAGGTCGTGACCAAGTTCGACGAATTGGGCCTGACCATTTGCGCGGCATTCGAGCTGGAGTTCTACCTGATCGACCAGGAGAACGTGAACGGCCGTCCGCAACCACCCCGCTCACCGATCTCCGGCAAACGCCCGCATTCGACCCAGGTCTACCTGATCGATGACCTGGACGAATACGTCGATTGCCTCCAGGACATCCTCGAAGGGGCCAAGGAGCAAGGCATTCCCGCCGACGCCATCGTCAAGGAAAGCGCCCCGGCGCAGTTCGAAGTGAACCTGCACCACGTGGCCGACCCGATCAA
Source organism: Pseudomonas sp. R4-84 (assembly GCF_054130985.1). NCBI lineage: Bacteria > Pseudomonadati > Pseudomonadota > Gammaproteobacteria > Pseudomonadales > Pseudomonadaceae > Pseudomonas > Pseudomonas sp. R4-84. The sequence goes on along the minus strand of NZ_CP096390.1, from coordinate 286,358 downwards.
GGCCTGCGACTACGCGGTACTGCTCAAGCGGCTGATCAAGAACATTGCCTACGACCATGAAATGGACACCACCTTCATGGCCAAGCCGTATCCGGGCCAGGCTGGCAATGGCCTGCATGTTCACATCTCGATCCTGGACAAAGACGGCAAGAATATCTTTGCCAGCGAGGATCCCGAGCAGAACGCCGCGCTGCGTCACGCGATCGGCGGTGTGCTCGAGACCCTGCCCGCGCAGATGGCTTTCCTCTGCCCGAACGTCAACTCCTATCGTCGTTTCGGCGCGCAGTTCTACGTGCCGAACTCGCCGTCCTGGGGCCTGGACAACCGCACCGTGGCCTTGCGCGTGCCGACCGGCTCAGCCGATGCCGTGCGCCTGGAACACCGGGTTGCCGGCGCCGACGCCAACCCGTACCTGCTGATGGCCTCCGTGCTGGCGGGCGTTCACCACGGCCTCGTCAACAAGATCGAGCCCGGCGCGCCGGTCGAAGGCAACAGCTACGAGCAGAACGAGCAAAGCCTGCCGAACAACCTGCGCGATGCCTTGCGCGAACTGGACGACAGCGAAGTCATGGCCAAGTACATCGACCCGAAATACATCGATATCTTCGTGGCCTGCAAGGAAAGTGAGCTGGAAGAGTTCGAACATTCCATCTCCGACCTTGAATACAACTGGTACCTGCATACCGTGTAAGCGGTTGCGGTAAAAAAGAAACGCCGCAGGCCTTATGGCCTGCGGCGTTTTTTTATGTCTGGGCGGGTGGCCGCCTTCGGCCGATCGCGAGCAAGCTCGCTCCCACATGGATTTTCAGCGCACATGATTCAAGGGGCACCGCACACTCAATGTGGGGGCGAGCTTGCTCGCGATGACGGCCTGGCAGACAACACAAGACCCGACTCGTACAATGCCCGGCAGCCCCGCAGGAGACATTCATGACGCGCACCGCCACCCCTCGCAAACCTCGCGCCCGCAGCCAGGCCCGGATCGACTCGATCCTCGATGCCGCCCGTACGCTGCTTGCCGCCGAAGGCGTGGCCAGCCTGTCGATCTACAGCGTCGCCGAACGCGCGGGGATCCCGCCCTCCTCCGTCTACCACTTCTTTGCCAGCGTCCCGGTACTGCTCGAAGCCCTGACCGCCGACGTTCACGCCGCCTTTCGCGCCTGCCTGCAAGCACCTATCGACCATGGCGCGCTGAACCATTGGCACGACCTGTCGCGGCTGGTGGAACAACGGATGCTGGTGATCTACAGCGAGGACGCCGCCGCTCGGCAACTGATCCTGGCCCAGCATGGCCTCACCGAAGTCACCCAGGCTGACCGCCAGCACGACCTGGAACTGGGCGCGTTGATGCACACCGTGTTCGCCCGGCATTTCGAGCTGCCGACGCTCCCCTCCGACGTCGACGTATTCGCCCTGGCCATGGAACTGGGCGACCGCGTCTACGCCCGCTCGGTCCAGCAACACGGCCAGATCACTCCGCGAATGGCTGAAGAAGGGATGCGTGTGTTTGACGCGTACCTGGGGCTGTATCTGCCACCGTATCTGCCCAAGCGCCCTGATTGATCGTGCCCACGCTCCGCGTGGGAACGATAAGCCCCGAAGGGCTCACGCCGTCCGGGGCCCGGGGTAAAACACGGCTCACAACTTGGCGATCGACACCTCGGTGGATTTGACGAAGGCAATCACTTCGCTGCCGATCGCCAACTCCAACTCCTTGACCGAACGCGTGGTGATGACCGACGTGACGATGCCCGAAGCGGTCTGCACGTCGATTTCCGACAGCACGTCGCCCTCGACGATTTCCTTGATGGTGCCTTTGAACTGGTTGCGTACGTTGATGGCTTTGATGGTCATGGTGTCGATTCCTGTCTGGATGAAGTTATTGCGCCCAACGCAACTGCGTGGGCAAGGGTGAAACGGGTTCGGGTTCCGGCGGTTGGCCGGGCAAGGACAGCACACGGTTGAGGACTTCGGTTTCCAGGCTCGCCAGGCGATGCGAGCCGCGAGCACGGGGGCGTGGCAGGTCGATGGCCAAGTCGAGACCGATCTGGCCGTCCTCGATCAGGATGACCCGATCGGCAATCGCCACTGCTTCGCTGACGTCATGGGTCACCAGCAGCACGGTAAAGCCGTGTTGCTGCCACAGACGCTCGATCAGTTGCTGCATTTCTATCCGGGTCAAGGCATCAAGCGCGCCCAAGGGCTCGTCCAGCAACAACAGGCGCGGTTGATGGATCAGCGCGCGAGCCAACGCCACCCGTTGCTTCTGGCCGCCGGACAACGCCGCCGGCCATTCATGGGCACGATCCGCCAGGCCCACGGCATCGAGCGCCTGCAAGGCTTGTGGCCGCCAGTTGCCCTTCAGGCCAAGGCCGACGTTGTCGATGATCTTCTTCCAAGGCAGCAGACGCGCTTCCTGAAACATCAGCCGAGTGTCTTCTCGCGCGGCGCTCAGCGCTGCCGAGCCGGCCAGCAACTGGCCGCCCGAGGGCTGATCCAACCCGGCCAACAAACGCAGCAAGGTGCTTTTACCGCAGCCACTGCGCCCCACTACCGCGACGAACTGCCCAGCCGGGATATGCAGGTCGATGTCATGCAATACCTGTCGCGAGCCAAACGTCTTTTGCAGATTGCGCACCGCCAGCGGAATGCCTCGCAGCAGGCGCGGTGGTTGTTGGGCGGTCATGCGACACCTCCCTTGTTCACTTGGTAGGCCGGATGCCAACGCAGCCAGACCCGTTCAAGGCCACGGGCGGCGAGGTCAGCCAGCTTGCCAAGCACGGCGTACAGAAGAATCGCCAGCACCACCACATCGGTTTGCAAGAATTCCCGGGCATTCATCGCCAGGTAACCGATGCCGGAACTGGCCGAGATGGTTTCCGCCACGATCAGCGTCAACCACATAAAGCCCAGGGCAAAACGCACACCCACGAGGATCGAAGGCAAGGCACCCGGCAGGATCACCTGGCGAAACAGGCTGAAACCGGACAAGCCGTAGCTGCGGGACATTTCCACCAGCGCCGGGTCGACGTTACGGATCCCGTGGTAAGTGTTGAGGTAGATGGGAAACAGCGTGCCCAGCGTCACCAGGAAAATCTTCGCCGACTCGTCGATGCCGAACCACAGGATCACCAGCGGAATCAATGCCAGGTGCGGCACGTTCCGCACCATCTGCACAGAGCTGTCCAGCAGCCGCTCGCCCCACTTCGACAGGCCGGTGATAAAGCCCAGCGCGAGGCCCATGCCGCCGCCGATCAGGAAGCCGACCGCCGCGCGCCAACCGCTGATCGCCAGGTGAGTCCAGATCTCGCCGCTGCGCACCAGGCTCACGCCAGCCTCGATCACTGCCACTGGCGCCGGCAGGATCCGCGTGGAGAGCCAGCCGGCCGATACCGACAATTGCCACACCGCCAATAACAGCAGCGGCACCGCCCACGGCGCCAGGTTGTGGATAACTTTCTTCATGGCCACCTCAACTCTGGGACGCGGCTTTGGGCAGAATGTCGTTGGCGACCATCTCACCGAACGGGCTCACGTAGCCCTGGCTTTTCGGCAATTGCGGGCGTTCCACGTCCAGGTGCGGAAACAGCAGCTCCGCCACCCGATACGACTCTTCCAGGTGTGGATAACCCGAGAAGATGAACGTGTCGATGCCCAAGTCGGCGTACTCCTTCACCCGCGCGGCCACGGTCGGGCCATCGCCCACCAGCGCCGTCCCGGCACCGCCGCGAACCAGGCCGACACCGGCCCACAGATTGGGGCTCACCTCCAGTTTGTCGCGGCGACCGCCGTGCAGCGCGGCCATCCGCTGCTGACCCACCGAGTCGAAGCGCGCGAGGGAGGCCTGGGCGCGAGCGATGGTTTCGTCGTCCAAATGGGAGATCAAGCGGTCGGCCGCTTGCCAGGCCTCGGCGTTGGTTTCCCGTACGATTACATGCAGGCGAATGCCGAAGCGCACGGTGCGTCCTTGCTTTGCGGCCTTGGCCCGCACCTGTTGGATTTTTTCGGCGACGGCTGCGGGCGGTTCGCCCCAGGTCAGCACCATTTCCACCTGCTCGGCGGCCAGGTCCTGGGCAGCTTCCGACGAGCCACCGAAGTACAGCGGCGGGCGCGGTTGCTGGATCGGCGGATAGAGCAGCTTGGCGCCCTTCACGCTGATGTGTTCGCCGTCGTAATCCACGGTCTCGCCTTCCAGCACCCGGCGCCAGATCCGGGTGAATTCCACCGAGGCCTGGTAGCGCTGTTCGTGATCGAGGAACAGCCCGTCGCCGGCCAGCTCGTCCGGGTCGCCGCCAGTGACCAGGTTGAACAGCGCGCGTCCTCCCGAGAGTCGATCCAACGTCGCGGCCTGACGCGCCGCCACCGTCGGGGAAATGATCCCGGGCCGCAGGGCTACCAGGAATTTCAAGCGCTGGGTCACCGGAATCAGGGAAGCGGCCACCAGCCAGGAGTCTTCGCAGGAACGCCCGGTAGGAATCAGCACGCCGCCGAAACCCAGTCGATCGGCCGCCTGGGCAATTTGTTGCAAGTAACCATGATCGACGGCGCGGGCGCCTTCAGCGGTGCCAAGGTAATGGCCGTCGCCGTGGGTGGGCAGGAACCAGAAAATATTAAGGCTCATGGAGTGGTCTCCTAAGGGATCGAATTACTGCGCGTTCGCAACGGCCGCCGGCGGCGTCCAGATCACGTCCTTGATGCTCAAGGGCTTGGGAATCAATTTGAGCTGGTAGAAGCTGTCGGCGATTTTCTGCTGCGCCGCGACGACTTCCGGCGTCAGGAACAACGCCCCGTAGCCTTGCCGCTTGACCGAGGTAAGCGTGATATCGGCAGGCAAGCCGAGCAGCGGCGAGACCTGCCGCGTCACGTCTTCAGGATTGGCCCTGGACCACTCCCCTACCGCCCGCACCTCTTCCACCAGAGCCGTAATCACCTGGGGATTTTTCTGCGCATAGGGTTTGGTGGCGAGGTAGAACTGGTGGTTGTCGACGATGCCTTTGCCGTCACGCAGGGTGCGCGCCTGCAATTGCTGCTCAGCGGCGGCCTGGTACGGATCCCAGATCACCCAGGCGTCCACGCTGCCTCGTTCGAACGCCGCGCGGGCATCGGCCGGTGGCAGGAAAACCGTCTGGACGTCGGTGTATTGCAGGCCCGCATCTTCCAGCGCCCGTACCAGCAGGTAATGGACGTTGGAGCCTTTGTTCAGCGCGATTTTCTTGCCCTTGAGATCCTGCACCGATTGGATCGGCGAGCCCTTGGGCACCAGGATCGCTTCACTGTTGGGCGCCGGCGGTTCATAGGCCACATAGAGCAGGTCCGCACCGGCTGCCTGGGCAAACACCGGCGGGGTTTCGCCGGTCACGCCAAAATCGATGGAGCCGACGTTCAAGCCTTCAAGCAGTTGCGGGCCGCCAGGAAACTCGGTCCATTGCACGTCCACGCCTTGGGCGGCGAGGCGTTTTTCCAGGGTGCCCTTGGCCTTGAGCAGCACCAGGGTGCCGTACTTTTGATAACCGATCCGCAAGGTTTCGGCTTGAGCCTGGGTGATGACGCCGAAGGACACAGCCGCAGCAAACAGAGCGACCAGCCCGCGACGCAAAATGACAGTGCGCATGGCGCCTCTCCTTTTTGCTATGGGGTTTTGGCTGCACCTGCTGGGCCGTTGGCGGCTGAGTAAGGTGGAGTTGAATCAGGGATGTAGCGCGTCAAATGCTCCAGCGAGCACTCAACAGACGTTCGTTCAGTACGCTGGGGTCCAACGGTTTGGGCCGACGGGCCATGGCGCTGTAGAACTGCTCCAGCGCTTCATCCAGGCGCTGTTGCAAGGCAGGCGTCAACCGCGCTTGAGCGCTGCCTTCGCCGTAGGCTATCTGGTTGTCTTCAGCGAAGATCCCATGGAGCATCTCCTGGGCCTTGAGGGCCGACAGCACCGGCTTGAGGGCGTAATCCACCGCCAGCATGTGGGCGATGCTGCCACCTGTCGCCATGGGCAACACCACCTTGTGGGCTAGAGCCCGTTCCGGCAGCAGATCAAGGACGGTCTTCAACGCACCGGAAAAAGACGCCTTGTATACCGGCGTGGCGATCAACAGGCCATCGGCGTTTTCGATCTGTGCCAGCAGGTCTACCACCTTGGGACTGTCGAAGCGGGCATGGAGCAGATCCTCGGCCGGGAAGTCCCGTACCTGATAACTCACCACTTCCACACCTTGATGTTGCAACCAACGTTGCGAGCGCTCCAACAGCACACCTGAACGTGAGCGCTGGCTGGGACTGCCGCCGAGCGAGACAACCAACATGCCAACCATTCCTTAAGAGTCGTGCGCGATTCGCGGTGGGCGATCTCGCTGTATGGATCAAACCATAACAGCGCTTTGATATATCTTTAAATCATATTTATTCATTTAGTTATTCTTTACAGAGATATAAGTTTTGCTTTTCTCGGCACAATAAAAAAGGCCGTCGAAACGGCCAAAATCCTTTGGTACAAATCCATTCCTGTGGGAGCGAGCCTGCTCGCGAAGGCGGCGTACCAGTCAATATAAATGCATCCGACAGACCGCTTTCGCGAGCAGGCTCGCTCCCACAGGTTCTGCGTCAACGATTAGGTTGAGGCGTGAGGCGCAGATAGGGCTTCACGGCACGGTAGCCCTTGGGGAAGCGCTGCTTGAGTTCTTCTTCATCCTTGAGCGACGGCACGATCACCACTTCGTCACCGTCCTGCCAGTTGGCGGGCGTGGCGACTTTGTAGTTGTCGGTCAGTTGCAGGGAATCGATGACCCGGAGGATTTCATTGAAGTTGCGTCCGGTGCTGGCCGGGTAGGTGATGGTCAGGCGAATTTTTTTGTTCGGGTCGATCACGAACAATGAGCGCACGGTCAAGGTGTCGCTGGCGTTGGGATGGATCAGGTCGTACAGGTCGGACACCTTGCGGTCGGCATCGGCCAGGATCGGGAAATTGACCACGGCGTTCTGGGTTTCGTTGATGTCGTCGATCCACTTGTGGTGCGAGTCCACCGGGTCCACCGACAGGGCGATGGCCTTGACGCCGCGTTTGGCGAACTCGTCCTTGAGCTTGGCAGTGAGACCCAACTCGGTGGTGCACACCGGGGTGAAGTCCGCCGGATGGGAGAACAACACGCCCCAGCTGTCGCCGAGCCATTCGTGGAAGCGAATCTTGCCGGCGCTGGAATCCTGTTCGAAATCGGGGGCGATGTCGCCGAGTCTGAGGCTCATGATGCGGCTCCTGAATGTTTTTGGAGCCCAACTGTGCACCGGTTTTCGTTGCTTTAAAAAGAATGAATACCCATTTATCTAGATCATTAAGAAATATAAAAAACTGTTTACTGGTGCCGCAGCGCATAGCGGCCCAAGATCATTCCCGAGGTTTCGAGAAGGCCTCGAGTTGCTGAAAAGAGGAGAAGGTTCGGGAAAGGCTACAGGGGTGGGCCGGACCCGAAACGCAAAAGCCCCGCCGGGCGTGATGCCGGGCGGGGCTTTTTTGTTTTGTAGGTACATTTCGGAAATTGTTGACGCGATCTCCGGACGAGCGGCTAGGATAGGCAGCATGAACGCTCATGCCTTGTTGACTCACTTGCAAAATCATCTGCCTGACCTGTTGGCTGTTTACCTGTTCGGCAGCCACGCCCAGGAGACCGCCGGGCCTGACAGTGATGTGGATTTGGCTGTGCTGTTGTCAGGCAAGGTCGACCCAGTGTCGTTGTGGCAACTTTCAGGCGATTTGGCGGACATCGCTGGCAGCCCGGTGGATCTGATTGATCTACGGGCGGCCTCCACCGTCATGCAGCACCAGATCGTGACCCGAGGCCGAAGACTCTGGGCCAAGGACGTACAGGCGGGGTTGTTCGAATGCTTCATTCTCAGCGAGAAGACTGCTCTCGATGAGGCTCGAGCGCGATTGCTCAAGGATATCCAGGAAGAAGGCAGGGTGTATGGTCGATGATGTACTGATCAATAAAGCAGCAAGCATCGAGCGTTGCGTTGCCAGGGTGCGGGAGGAATACGAGAAGGACCCCGCTACCTTTGCTACGGATTTCACTCGCCAGGACTCGGCCGTCCTGAACATTCAGCGTGCCTGTGAAGCCGCGCTGGACATGGGACAGCATCTGATTCGGCGTGAACGATTGGGGGTCCCGCAAAGCGCCCGCGATACGTTCGAGTTGCTTTTTCAAGGCGGTTGGGTCGAAGAAGGTCTGGTGAAAAACCTGAAGAACATGGTGGGGTTCAGGAATATCGCCGTGCATGACTACCAAGCCCTGCAATTGCCGATCATGGTCGCGATCATTACCGGCCATCTGGATGATTTCCTGGCGTTCAGCGCATTCATCCTGCGTAAGGACGCGATGGAACCCAGGGGATAAGGCGATAGCCGGCTCGTTGAGCCAAAAACGCAAAAGCCCCGCCGGGCGCGATGCCGGGCGGGGCTTTTTACTTCGCTACGTCTTACATGAAGCTGTAAGTGTAGTTGAAGATCACGCGGGTCTGATCCTGGTCGTCGCCCACACCGCTGCTGCGGTAGCTACCGTGACGCACGGTGGTGCCGAAGCCTTTCAAGGCGCCTTGCTGGATCACGTAATCCACACGCATGTCGCGTTCCCACTCGGAGTAATCGCTTCCTCCTGCGGTGCGGGACTTGACGTCGTCACCGCGCAGGTAGGCAACCGAGGCTTTCAGGCCTGGAACACCCATGGAAGCGAAGTCGTAGGAGTACTGGCCGAAGGTGGTGTTCTCACCGGCACGGACAAAACCGTTGATCATGCTGTCGGTGAACAGGTAGAAGCTCGCACCACCCGCACCTTCTGGACGGTTGTTGCCGTCAACCACGTTGCCCTGGTTCAGGTAGACAAAGCCACCGTCATCGCCGACTTGTTGATGACCCAACAGGAAGGCACTGCCGCCCAAGGTGTAGGTGAACATGGCGCTCCAGGTCTTGTTATCGACCTCGCCCGGATTCTTCTCATAACCACCGTTGTTGCTGAAGCGATAGCCCGCATCACCATTACGGCCATCCGAACTGCTGTCGAAGTAACGCAGATCGGTCTTGAAGGATTGACCTTCGCTGATCGGGAAAACATGGACCGCGCCCAGGAAGTGTTGCTTGTAGTAATCCTGCAGGTTCGCGTAGTAGTACTGCAGCGTCAGGTCTTTGGTGACCTTCCAATCAGCACCCGCGTAACGGAACTGGTTACTGTCCTGGGTACCGCCCGCCACGGCCAGGCCAGTGCTGTTGCTCGATGCACGGCCAGTGGCCTGCTCCAGCTGACCAGCGTTGAGCGTGACGTTGTCGATTTCCTTGGAGGTGATCGTGCCACCCTCGAAGGTCTGCGGCAGCAGGCGGCTGTCGTTGGCCACCAGGATCGGCAGGCTAGGCGCCAAGGCACCGCCCAGGTGAGCTTCGGTCTTGGAGAAAAGAGCCTTTACGTTACCGGACAAACGGCTCCACTCGTGGACCGCCGCACCGTCGGTATCGGCTGGCATATAGGAACCGTTGTTACGACCCCTGCCGCCATCGAGACGGATACCCACCAGAGCCTGGGCGTCGATACCGAAGCCAACGACACCTTGCGTGAAGCCAGACTTGTAGTCGAACTTAAGGCCAGTGCCCGTTTCGCGCAGGTCTTCACTGCCCGTCTCGTGGTTGTCGTTGTTGAAGTACAGCGTGCGGGAACTGACGGACGCCTTGCTGTCTTCGATAAAACCGGCGGCGCCTGCCTGCTGCGCCAATACCCCAAAGGCCACTGCCATGGCCAAGGTAGACTTCTTCATGCTTCGCTCCTCTCGTTTTCTAATTCTTGTGTGTCTTTGGTTCCGAATCGAACGCCCGGAATCCGCGGATGCGCGATTAGCGCCAGACCGTGACTGGCAAGTCAACCGTAACCCTTTCGGCCTACGACCATGGTCTAACCCCGCGACACCGGCCCGGAGAATAAAGGATTATTTATAAATCCAAAAAGAATTGTTTCGGCAGTTTTCAGCGTTTTTTGACATATAAGTGCCATCACTGCGTCATCAAGCCGTGAAACGTCTTATCGGCGGCGCAAAGGATTACTGAATGGTGTTTTGTCGCCAGCTTTGGAGACCCGCAAAAGTCTGGCGCAGAGATGTGTTTGCGCGCCTCCTGCGCCTTCGATCCAGTCAACAACCGCTCGCGTATGCCGCGATCTTGACGGGATCCAGACTAGCTGCTCATTGTCTGAAATCAAGAAGACCGCGGTAACGCCAGTTTTCCGAATGGCTGCCTACAGGGTTTTTTCGAAGATTTTCGAATTGCGCTGGTAGTTGTAAAGCGATGCCCGGGCCGCAGGCAGGCGCTCGACGCTGCTGGGTTCGAAGCCCCGCTCACGAAACCAATGGGCCGTGCGCGTCGTCAATACGAACAACGTCTTGAGCCCCTGGGCACGGGCCCGGGTTTCGATCCGTTCCAGCAACTCATCGCCCCGGCCACCGTGGCGATACTCCGGATTCACCGCCAGGCAGGCCAGCTCACCGGCATCCGAATCGGCGATCTGGTAGAGCGCCGCGCAAGCGATGATCATTCCTTCGCGCTCTACCACGCTGAACTGTTCGATCTCACGCTCCAACACCTCACGGGAACGGCGCACCAGGATGCCCTGTTCTTCCAGAGGACTGATGAGGTCGAGCAATCCGCCGACGTCTTCGATGGCTGCTTCGCGCACCACCTCGAACTGCTCCTGGGCCACCAGTGTGCCGCTGCCATCGCGAGTGAACAATTCTGCCAGCAGCGCGCCGTTTTCGGCATAGCTGACGATATGGCTGCGGGCAACACCGCCGCGGCAGGCCTGGGCCGCCGCATCCAGCAGTTCGGCTTGGTAGTCGCTGCCCAAGCGCTGCATATGGGCCGGGACCTGTTGCGGGCGCAGCTCACGGACCAGTCGGCCATCTTCGCCAATCAGGCCTTGCTCGGCGCCGAACAGCAGCAGCTTGTCCGCCGCCAGGTCGATGGCGGCCCGAGTGGCGACGTCTTCGCAGGCGAGGTTGAAGATCTCCCCGGTGGGCGAATAGCCCAACGGCGACAGCAGCACGATGGAACGCTCGTCCAGCAGGCGATTGATGCCCTTGCGATCGACCCGGCGCACTTCGCCGGTGTGGTGATAATCCACACCCTCGAGCACGCCGATCGGCCGGGCGGTGACCAGGTTCCCACTGGCGACCCGCAACCGCGAACCCTGCATCGGCGATGACGCCATGTCCATGGACAGGCGTGCCTCGATGGCGATGCGCAACTGGCCGACCGCGTCGATCACGCATTCCAGCGTCGCGGCATCGGTGATGCGCATGCCGTGATGGTAATGGGGCGTCAGGCCCCGTGCGGCCAGGCGGGTTTCAATCTGCGGGCGAGAACCATGGACCAGCACCAGGCGCACGCCGAGGCTGTGCAGCAGCACCAGGTCATGGACGATGTTGCCGAAGTTGGGGTGCTCGACCCCGTCGCCAGGCAGCATGACGATGAAGGTGCAATCGCGGTGGGCATTGATGTAAGGCGAAGCGTGACGAAGCCAATTGACGTATTCGGGCATGAACCTGGACCTGTAATAAATAACAGCCGAAAAAAGACGAAACAGAACGCACAGCGGGCTGGTGGTTATCGTCGGAACAGGCTTGGCGACACGCGCGCTCTCCTCATGTAATGGATACGGGCCCGCACGCGGGCAATTTAATCGGCCGTGGTCGGCGTCAGGCAGTAATGACCGATCAACTGACGGAGCAATTGCACGGTAGGTTGCAAACGTGACATTTCAAGGTACTCGCCCGGCTGATGAGCGCAGGCGATATCGCCAGGGCCCAACACCAGGGTTTCGCAGCCAAGGCGCTGAAGATAAGGCGCTTCGGTGCCGAACGCCACTGCTTCGGCGCGATAACCGGTCAGCCGCTCGGCTACGCGCACCAATCCGCAGTCTTCGGGCTGTTCGAACGGAGGGACTTCAGGGAACAACGGAGCGTAGTCGATCTTGACCTTATGCCGCTCGGCGATGGGGTCGAGCTTCTGCCGGATCGCCGCCCGCAGCACTTCAGGGTCCATGCCCGGAAGGGGGCGCAAGTCGAACTCCATGGAACATTGCCCACAAATTCGATTGGGATTGTCACCGCCGTGGATGCAGCCGAAGTTCAGCGTCGGTTGCGGCACGGTGAATTGTGGATTACGGAATTCACGCTGCCATTGCAGGCGCAAACCGCGCAGTTCGCCCATGGTGTCGTGCATGGCCTCGAGGGCGCTGTGGCCCAGGCTCGGGTCGGAGGAATGGCCGCTGCGCCCGAGGATGTCGATGCGCTCCATCATCACGCCCTTGTGCAGGCGAATCGGTCGCAAGCCGGTGGGCTCGCCGATCACCGCAGCGCGGCCCAACGGACGACCGGCATCCGCCAGGGCCCGGGCGCCGGCCATGGAGCTCTCTTCATCGCAGGTGGCGAGGATCAGCAACGGTTGCTTGAACGGTTGGTCCAGCAGCGGCCTGACCGCCTCGATGGCCAGGGCGAAGAAGCCTTTCATGTCGCAACTGCCCAGGCCCACCCAACGCCCATCGACTTCGGTGAGCTTCAGCGGATCGGTCTGCCATAACGCGCCGTCGAACGGCACCGTGTCACTGTGGCCGGCCAGTACCAGCCCGCCAGGGCCCGTGCCGAAACTGGCCAAAAGGTTGAACTTGCCGGGGCTGACCTGTTGGATGTCGCAGCGAAACCCAAGCTCGGAGAGCCAGCCCGCCAGCAGTTCGATGACGGTGCCGTTGGACTGATCCAGCGCGGGCTGGGTGCAGCTGACCGACGGTGCAGCGATCAGGGCAGCGAATTGGTCTTTCATGGACGGCAAAGGCATCGCTGGCTCCGGACTTGCAAATTGAAGTCCATCATAGAGCCATCGAGCGCAAGGATGGAACCGTTCGGCGCGTAGGCTCGACGAGTCCTGTACACTGCACGGCCTTGGCAGCCACACCTTCCCCCGGCTGCGCACCCGATCCCTGGATTTTCCGGCCATGCAGAAAGAAACCGAAATCAAACTCCGCGTCAGCCGCGAGACCCTGGCAGCGTTGCGTGAGCATCCGCTGTTGAAAAAACGCAACAAGAGTGGCTGGGAACGCCACGAACTGATGAACCAGTACTTCGACACACCAGAACGCGACCTGGCTCGGGCCAAGGTCGCCCTGCGCCTGCGCCGCGATGGCGAAGCAGTGATCCAGACCCTCAAGACGCGGGGCCAGAGCATCGCTGGCCTGTCCGAGCGCAACGAATACGATTGGCACCTGCCCAAGGCCAAGCTCGACCTGAAGAAACTCGACGGCGAATGCTGGCCCGAGGCGCTGGCTGACCTGGACAAAAAAACCCTCAAAGCGATCTTCACCACCGACTTCGTTCGCGAACGCGCCGAAATCGCCTGGGGCCGTGGCAAGAGCAAAGTGGTCATCGAAGCCGCCCTGGACCTGGGCCACGTCGTGGTGGGCAAGCAGAAGGAAGAAATCTGCGAGCTGGAACTTGAACTGCGCGAAGGCGAACCCGCCGCCTTGCTGGAACTGGCCGCCGAACTGGCCGTGACCCTGCCCTTGATGCCGTGCGACATCAGCAAGGCCGAACGCGGCTATCGCCTGCATGATGCGAGCAGTTATGCCCTGAGCCTTCCGGCCCCGCAATTGACCGCTGAAACGCCGCTGGACGACGCCTTCGCCGCACTGAGCTGGCACCTCCTAGGGAGCAGCCAGCGCCTGGCCGAGCAGTACCGTTTCAACGGCCATTGGCGCCTGCTGCAAGACTGGGTGGAAAACCTCGCCGAACTGCGTGCCCTGCTCAGCAGCCTCGGCCAGGCCGCGCCGCGCCAGTCGACCCACGACCTGCGGGTGGCCCTGGACGCGCTGCTGGAGGACTGGCGTCCACTGGTTCAGGCCGGCATCGAAGACGAAGACGTGCGCAAGGCCGCGCCGGAGCAATTCCTCGAGGAGCTGCAGGACCCGCGTTGGGGCCTCTTCTCTCTCCAAGCGTCACGCTGGCTGCTGGCCCGCAGTTGGGCCGCCGACCGCAACACCCGGGGCAATCGCCAGGGCGCGGCGCAACTGGGCAGTTGGCTGCCACGGCTGCTGGGCGAAGAAGCTTCGTCGCTGCAACTGCAACGCTACCAACAGCAGCCGGAAGACCTCGCCGAACAACTGCCGCGCATCGAACGCATCCAGGCCTGGCTGCATCACGCCCGCCAGGTGCTGGAAATCCCTGAAATGGACCGACTCTACGGTGAGCTGAACAAGCTGGCGCAGCTGGCCAACGAACCGATCACCGACGAACTCCTGGACGCGCGCAAGCAACAGGCGATCGCGGTGTATCAGAATCGGGCCTGGAAGACTTTGTTGCGCCTGTAAGATCGCCATCGTCGGATCGCCGCCCGGAGCAAGCTCGCTCCCACAGGGGTCCAGCGTTGCACACAGATCTTGTGGCCGCTGAAGATCAACTGTGGGAGCGAGCTTGCTCGCGATGAGGCCAGCCCAAACATCGCAAAAACAAGCTCAGCGCACCACCGGCAAACTCGTCGTCGACTTGATCTCCGACAGCGCCACGATCGAATTCACTTCCTGGATCCCCGGCACCATCGACAGCTTCTCGAAGAAGAAGCGCTCGTAGGCCTCGATGTCCGCCGTGACAATGCGCAGCAAGAAATCCACCGACCCCATCAGCACGTAGCATTCCAAGACCTCAGGGAAGCCGCGGATCGCCTCCGTGAACTCGGTAAAATTCGAGCGTCCATGGGCGTTGAGCTTGATTTCGGCGAAGATCTGCGTGTTCAGGCCGATTTTCTTACGATCCAGCAACGTCACCTGCCCGCGAATGATCCCTTCTTCCTTCATCCGCTGAATCCGCCGCCAGCATGGCGATTGGGACAAACCTACCCGTTCGGCGATCTGCGCGCTGGAGAGCGAAGCGTCTTCCTGCAACAAGGCCAATATCTTGCGATCAAACCCGTCCAGCTCGCTTTGCATAAAAAAACCCCGATAAGGCCATCACATGATTTATCCAATTCACCAAGCTGGCGAATAAGCCTATTTTAGATAAGAAATACCCCCAATCCCATGCAAAGATTTCGCTCCAATCTCAGGAGAAATGCCATGCCCTCTTTGCAAGCCCCCGGCACCGCCGCGCTCCGCGCCGACGTCTGGCACACCGCCAATCCCTATTGTCGCGCCCGCTTTCATTTGCTCGGGGAAGCCGAGGCGGACCTGCCCTGCCGGGTGCTCAACCTGTTCGCCTTGCAGGGCCTTGTTCTGGAAACCGCACGCATCGAACGTCTCGACGAATTGCTCTCGATGGAATGCCTCCTGACCGGGCTGAGCTGGCACCGCGCCCAAGTCATCGCTGGAAAATTGCGTAACCTGATAAGCGTCTGTTCAGTCGACTTGCAAGACGCTGATATCGCGCGGGCCGAGCCGGTGCTGGCGGCCGGTTGAGGGCCACCAGGCAAGAATTGGAAACGCATTGGTCGGGTAGTGGCCCAACGGTCCGCAGGGTCGGGACTATTCTTTTGCAGAACGAGCCACGACGCCGAAGCGTCTGTATCGCGGCTTTGCTGCAATTGTCCAATAGGAACCCGAACGCCCATGTCCACCAAACACGCCACTCAGGACCGCTGGCTGGACCTCAACGACCTGCTGCGCCAACTGGTTGCCCAAGGCATCATCAGCCAGGACTCTGCCGAGACTGCGCTCAATGCCCGCCGGCGCCATAACGCCAACAGCCAGCTGCATCCACTGGAGTTCATCGCCAACCAGCATCTCGACGACCTCAGCCGTCCCGGCAAGCGCCTGGACCTGGAAAACCTGACGTTGTGGCTGGCCCAGCAGGCCGACCAGCCCTACATGCGCATCGATCCATTGAAGATCAACGTCGCGGCCGTTACGCCGCTGATGTCCTACGCCTTTGCGCAACGCCACAAGATTCTCGCGGTAGCGGTGGACCGGGACGCCGTGACGGTCGCCAGCGCCCAGCCCTATGTCAGCAGCTGGGAAGCGGACCTGACCCACGTACTGAAGTTGCCGGTCAAGCGCGTGGTGGCCAACCCTGTGGACATCCAGCGCCTGAGCGTGGAGTTCTATCGACTGGCCAAGTCGGTCAGCGGCGCGACCACGGTCGACCAGCAACCCAGCAATCTGACCAACTTCGAACAACTGCTCAACCTGGGCGCCAGCGATCAGGAGCCGGATGCCAACGACGCGCATATCGTCAATATCGTCGACTGGCTGTTCCAATACGCCTTCCAGCAACGGGCCAGCGATATCCATATCGAACCGCGCCGCGAGCAAGGCACCGTGCGCTTCCGCATCGACGGCGTGCTGCACACCGTCTATCAATTTCCGCCACAGGTGACGATGGCCATCATCAGCCGGCTCAAGAGCCTGGGCCGGATGAACGTTGCCGAAAAGCGCAAGCCCCAGGACGGCCGCGTGAAGACCAAGACCCCGGACGGCGGCGAGGTGGAGTTGCGACTGTCGACCTTGCCGACCGCGTTCGGCGAGAAAATGGTCATGCGGATCTTCGACCCGGAAGTGCTGCTCAAGGATTTCGACCAGCTCGGCTTCTCTGTCGACGACCTGCGCCGCTGGCAGGACATGACTCGCCAGCCCAACGGCATCATCCTGGTCACGGGCCCCACCGGGTCTGGCAAGACCACGACCCTGTACACCACGCTGAAGAAACTGGCGACGCCTGAAGTGAATCTCTGCACCATCGAAGATCCGATTGAAATGGTCGAGGCGTCCTTCAACCAGATGCAGGTCCAGCACAACATCGAGCTGTCGTTTGCCGCGGGGGTACGCGCATTGATGCGGCAAGACCCGGACATCATCATGATCGGCGAGATCCGCGACCTCGAGACCGCTGAAATGGCGATCCAGGCAGCGCTCACCGGGCACCTCGTGCTCTCGACCCTGCACACCAACGATGCACCGAGCGCCATCAGCCGGCTGCTGGAACTCGGCGTGCCGCATTACCTGATCAAAGCGACGGTGCTCGGCGTCATGGCCCAGCGCCTGGTGCGAACATTGTGCCCGCATTGCAAGGCTCCCCTGACCCTGGACGAAGACGACTGGCAAACCCTGACGCGTCCCTGGCAGGCGCCGTTGCCCACCAATGCCCATCAGGCCGTGGGTTGCTCGGAATGCCGTGACACCGGTTATCGCGGTCGCGCCGGGGTGTACGAGATCATGCAACTGAGCGACAGCGTCAGAGCCTTGATCCACCCCGACACCGACCTGCTTGCCGTGCGCCGCCAGGCGTTCAAGGAAGGCATGCGAAGCCTGCGGCTTTCAGGCGCGCAAAAGGTGGCGGCGGGCTTGACCACGGTCGAGGAAGTATTACGAGTGACACCACAGAGCGAGCAGAAGTAGGCACGGTCCGGCTCAGGGACCGGAAACGTCCCACAGACATACCGGAACGGACCGTAGCGAAGATAATGGCCGCTTGCCCTACACTCAGGGTTAGCAGGTCCATTCAATTCGTACAGGGAACCGTCATGCAGATCGGCAGCGTGCTTCTATTCTTCATCGGCCTCGTGGTCGCCATCCTGCTCATGGGGTTCAAAGTGGTGCCCCAGGGTTATCAATGGACGGTCGAGCGGTTCGGCCGCTATACCAATACGCTCAAGCCTGGCCTGAACATCATCATTCCCGTGATGGACCGCATCGGGCGCAAGATCAACGTCATGGAAAGCGTGCTGGACATCCCGCCCCAGGAAGTCATCACCGCCGACAACGCTACAGTGCAGATCGACGCCGTGTGCTTCTTCCAGGTGGTCAATACCGCCCAGGCCGCCTACGAGGTCAACAACCTCGAACACGCCATCCGCAACCTGTTGCAGACCAACATCCGCACGGTGCTGGGCTCCATGGAACTGGACGCCATGTTGAGCCAGCGCGACGGTATCAACGAGAAGTTGCTGCGCACGGTCGACGAAGCCACGGCGCCATGGGGCATCAAGATCACGCGGATCGAGATCAAGGACATCAGCCCGCCGGCCGACCTGATGGCCGCCATGTCGGGGCAGATGAAAGCCGAACGTATCAAGCGTGCACAGATCCTGGAAGCCGAGGGGCTGCGAGCGTCGGCGATTCTTACCGCCGAGGGCAAGAAACAGGCCCAGATCCTCGAAGCCGAGGGCAGCCGCCAGGCCGCGTTCCTTGAATCCGAGGCACGTGAACGCCAGGCGCAAGCCGAAGCCCTCGCCACCCAGGTGGTGTCCCAGGCAATCGCCGACGGTAACGTACAGGCCGTGAACTACTTCGTTGCGCAAAAATACATCGACGCGCTGGGGCAACTGGCCTCGGCCAACAACAGCAAGGTGATCCTGATGCCGCTGGAAGCCAGCCAGGTCATCGGTGCAGTGGGCGGCATTGGCGAAATCGTCAAGGCCACCTTCGACAACAAGAAAGCCTGAGGCGCGTATGTGGCTGTTCCTGCAGCAATTGTCTTATTGGGACTGGCTGGCGCTGGGCGTCATCCTGTTGATACTGGAAGTGTTCGGCGCGGGCGGATACCTACTGTGGATTGGCATGGCCGCCGCAGCGGTCGGCGTGCTGACGTTCGTCCTGCCGCAATTGGTGTGGGAGATCCAGTTCCTGCTGTTCGGCCTGTTCGCTATCGCGACAGCCCTGTATTGGTGGCGACGCCAGCGCAGCGCCATCCGCCAAAGCGACCAGCCGCACCTGAACCTGCGCGGGCAGGAGCTGATCGGCAAGGTGTTCCAGGTCCACGAGGCGATTGTCGATGGGCGCGGCAAGATCAGGGTGGCCGACGGCGTCTGGTTGGCGAAGGGCCCCGACCTGTCCATTGGCACGCGGGTCAGGGTGGTGGCACAGGAAGGTACGGTATTGACAGTGGAAAGGGCTGACTGACGTGCCATGGAACTGAACCGGGGCAACCGTAATCCAACGTCATAGTTAACCCTGTGGAGTCACCTATCATGCGTCTCAAACTTGCTGTCGCGACCCTGGCCTTGCTTTCTCTCCCCGTGGGCTCGGCAATGGCCGACACGTTTTGGCGTAACGTCATTTCGTCCGGCGCAACCACCGGTTCCACCTACCTGACCTTCAAGGATAACAAGCTGATCGTCGCCGCCCAGGACGACGCCGGCAGCTTCGTCGCCAGTGACGGCGGCATTCGTGGCCCTTACCTGGAAGCGGCCATGCAGAAAGTCCGTGCCGACAACCCTGGCCTGCAAGCCACCGACATGGAACTGGCCAACGCGATCCTGGCGAAGAACGCCATCGCCCAGGAGTGATTCCCGCCCCATGAAAAATGCCGCTCGATCGAGCGGCATTTTTTATGGGCAAACAACTGCTGAGCTTCTTTCCTACATCGAACCGGCCAACAACCCCGCCGCTACGATGAAAGTTCACCGGCCCGCGGAGGAAGGCTCTGATACAAACGTGCGAGGCTGGCACCGCAAACTCTATCGATTCGAACATTCCCCACAAAGCGAACCGATATTCATGAACAAGCCATGCCTTTCGTTGCTGCTGATCACCGCCACACTTAGCACCACGTCACATGCCGAGGGCCTATACGGCTCGATAAAAATCCTGAGCGTGCAGCAAGATCTTTCCGATGCCCTCCTTACCAGCCCCAGAGTCAACAATCGTGTTGTCAGCCCGACCAGCAACAAAGACGTTGGCGGATCTGTAGCGGTTGGCTATGGATTCGAAGGCAACTGGCGGCTGGAAACCGAGTATTCACTCAAACAGAATTCGGAGTTCAAGAGTCATTGGGCGCCGTTCGATGCCAACGTCAACAATATGCAAGTTTCGTCCAGCCGCTTGATGATCAACGGGTACAAAAACTTCCCGCTTAACCAACATTTTTCGCTGTACGCCATGGCTGGCCTGGGTGTGGCGTTTATCGATTCCGAGGGTTACCAGTCCAACCCTTCGCGACGATTCGCAAACAACAGCCAGAACAACTTCGCCTATGCACTGGGCGTAGGGGCGGATATCAAGCTCAGCCAGCGACTCACCCTTGGCACTGGTTATCGCTACGTTGACATGGGCGATATCGAAACCGGTTACAACACCTTTGCCAATCGCATCAACGCTCGGGACGAACAGCTCAAGGGCAAATTGCGTGAACAGAACCTCTACGTCGAGGCACGGATGGCGTTCTGATCTGAGACACAAATCAGAACTGCGGTGCACACTCAAAAAAAATGCCGCTCAGTTGAGCGGCATTTTTGGCCCGGTGAGCTCTAGCCAGGTCCGGGTTATTCGCCGATTGCAGCTTTGTAGCCGGCCGCATCAAGCAACTTGTCCAGCTCGGCCTCGTCGCTTGGCTTGAGCTTGAAAATCCAGGCGCCGTACGGATCAGAGTTCAGCAGCTCTGGTGAACCACCCAGCTCTTCGTTGATTGCAATCACTTCTCCCGAAACCGGGGCATAGATATCGGAAGCGGCCTTGACCGATTCCACCACGCCGGCCTGATCGCCTGCAGCAAAAACTTTACCGACTTCAGTCAGCTCGACAAACACCACGTCGCCCAACGCTTCCTGTGCATGGTCGCTGATGCCCACGGTGACGGTACCGTCGGCTTCCAGGCGTGCCCACTCGTGGCTTTCGGCAAAACGCAGTTCGGCAGGGATATCGCTCATAATTCTGTGTCCTCAAGAAAAAGTGTCAGCGGCCGGCGGCCCGCCGTAAAAAATCAGATCAGGGTTTTGCCATGGCGGACGAAGGTCGGCTTGACCACTCGTACCGGATACCACTTGCCACGAATTTCCACCTCGGCACGGTCGGCGGTAGCCATCGGAACGCGTGCCAGGGCAATCGACTTGCTAAGCGTAGGAGAAAAACTACCACTGGTGATCTCTCCTTCGCCAACATTGGCGATACGGACCACTTGGTGGGCGCGCAATACACCGCGCTCTTCCAGCACCAACCCCACCAGTTTGTGCTGCACGCCGGCGGCAAGTTCAGCCTCCAGCGCAGCGCGACCGATGAACTGACGGCTCGCCGGTTCCCAGGCAATGCTCCAGGCCATGTTCGAGGCCAACGGTGAAATATCCTGGTGGATGTCCTGGCCGTAGAGGTTCATGCCGGCTTCCAGGCGCAAGGTATCGCGGGCGCCGAGTCCCATGGGAGGAATACCGGCACCCACCAGGTCGTTGAAGAAACTCGGGGCCTCACGGGCCGGCAGGACAATTTCCAGGCCGTCTTCTCCGGTATAGCCGGTACGGGCAATGAACCAATCACCGTCGGCGCGACCTTCGAAGGGCTTGAGTTGCTGGATCAACTGGCCGCGTGGTTGCGTAACCAGCTCGGCAATCTTGTGCCGGGCCTGGGGGCCTTGGATAGCCAGCATCGCCAGTTCGGCACGCTCGTGCAGCTGCACTGCGTAATCGCCGAGTTGCGCTTGCATCCAGGCCAGGTCCTGGTCGCGTGTCGAGGCGTTGAACACCAACCGGTAACCGTCCTCGACACGATAGATGATCATGTCGTCGACAATGCCGCCGCGCTCGTTGAGCATCGTGCTGTACAACGCGCGACCAGTGTCCTGCAAGCGATCGACGTCGTTGGCCAGCAGGCGCTGCAGCCAGGCTTTGGCCTGGGGGCCGGCTACATCGATCACGGTCATGTGGGATACATCGAACACACCGCAGTCGCGACGCACCTGATGGTGCTCTTCAACTTGCGATCCATAGTGCAAGGGCATATCCCAACCGCCAAAATCGACCATTTTCGCGCCGAGGGCGAGATGAAGGTCATACAGAGGCGTACGCTGTCCCATGGGTTTCTCCTTCCGGGCTTGGCGAAGGTGCGGATGGGTACTGCCACAGCCCGAACGCCTGAAAAAAGAATTTTCCGACGCTCCTAGCTACCCGGTCCGACAGACGGACCGCACCGAATGCCGCGCATTGTATCCGCATGATCCAAGGCTGGCACCTAGGCGTGTGCTCTATTCACTCAGAACGCGTCGATGGGCCGAACGCCGTATCAATCCGATGACTGGCAGCAGCCCCACCAGCACCAGGCTCAGCGCCGGTAGGGCGGCCCGCGCCCACTCCCCTTCGCTGGTCATTTCAAAGATCCGTACCGCCAGCGTGTCCCAGCCAAACGGGCGCATCAGCAAAGTCGCCGGCATTTCCTTGAGCACATCGACGAATACCAGCAGCGCGGCGCTCAGGGTGCCAGGGAGCAGCAACGGCAGATACACTTTAAAAAACAGTCGCGGCCCACTCACCCCGAGACTTCGTGCGGCTTCGGGCAACGACGGGCGAATACGCGCCAGGCTGCTTTCCAACGGGCCATAGGCCACGGCCAGGAAACGCACCAGGTACGCCAGCAACAGTGCCGACAAACTGCCCAGCAGCAACGGCTTGCCCGCGCCTCCGAGCAGTGTCGACAGCGGGATGACCAACTCGCGATCCAGATAACTGAACGCAAGCATGATCGATACCGCCAGCACCGAACCGGGCAAGGCGTAGCCCAGGTTCGCCAGACCGACCCCGGCGCGGATCGACCGGGTCGGCGCCAGACGTCGAGCGAAGGCAAGCAGCAAGGCGACGCAAACCGTGACAAGTGCCGCGAGTCCGCCCAGGTAGAGGGTATGGAGAATCAACCCGGCGTAACGCTCATCCAGGTCGAAACGACCGCGCTGCCAAAACCAGACCACCAATTGCATGAGCGGAATGACAAACGCACAGGCGAAAACCAGCAGGCACCAGCCGCTGGCCGCCACCGCCTTGAGTCCTCGCAGGTGGTATAGCGCCTGGGCTCGCGGTCGCTCGTTGCCGGCCCGCTGGGCGCCCCGGGCGCGGCGTTCGCCGTAGAGGACCACCATGACCGTCAACAACAGGAGACTGGCCAGCTGGGCTGCGCTGGAAAGGCTGAAAAACCCGTACCAGGTCTTGTAGATGGCCGTGGTGAAGGTGTCGAAGTTGAACACTGATACCGCACCGAAGTCCGCCAGGGTTTCCATCAGCGCCAGCGCCACGCCGGCGCCGATTGCCGGCCTGGCCATCGGCAGCGCCACACGCCAGAACGCCTGCCAAGGCGATTGCCCGAGCACCCGCGCCGCTTCCATCAGGCCCTTGCCTTGCGCTAGGAAAGCGCTTCGCGCCAGCAGGTAGACATAGGGGTAGAACACCAGGACCAGCACCAGGATCACACCGCCAGTGGAACGCACCCGAGGCAGGCGCAGGCCACTGCCAAACCATTCGCGCAGCAACGTTTGCACCGGACCGGCAAAGTCCAGCAGGCCTACGAAGACAAATGCCAATACATAGGCAGGCACCGCGAACGGCAGCATCAGCGCCCAGTCGAGCCATCGACGGCCGGGAAATTCGCAAAGGCTCGTGAGCCAGGCCAGGCTCACGCCCAGCAGCGTCACCCCGACACCCACACCAAAGATCAGCGTGAGGGTGTTACCCAACAGGCGTGGCATCTGGGTCTCCCACAAATGGGACCAGATTTGTAGATCAATGCTCTGCCAGGACAGCAGCAGCACGCTCAAGGGCAACAAGACTAGCGCAGCGACGGCGAAGACCAGGGGATACCAGCGGCGTTGGGCGGGGTGGGTCAAGGAAAGTTCTCGTTCGCGTCATTACTGACAAAGGGCTCATGTGGCAAGGGAGCTTGCTCCCGCTGGGCTACGAAGTAGCCCTAACGATCCGGATCATGCCCCGTCAGATAGACCCGGTCGATAGTTGGGGAGGGCTTTGCCCTGGAGCGCCAGCCCGATCCCGCGGGAGCAAGCTCCCTCGCCACACTTCATCGATGGACTGAGCGATCCCGTCTCAATTCCAGCCAGCACGGTCCATCATGCGGATGGCTTCGGCCTGGCGCTTACCGGCCACTTCCACTGGCAAGGTATCGGCCTTGAACTTGCCCCAGGCAGCGACTTCCTTGGAGGGTTCCACTTTTGGATTCGCCGGAAACTCCTGGTTCACGTCAGCAAAGATGCTTTGCGCTTCAGGCGTGGTCATCCATTCCACCAGCTTCTTCGCGGCTTCCGGGTGCGGCGCGTGCTTGGTCAGGCCGATGCCCGAGAGGTTGATGTGCACGCCCCGATCGGCCTGGTTCGGCCAGAACAACTTGACCTTCAGGTCCGGCTTCTGCTGGTGCAGGCGACCGTAGTAATAGGTGTTGACGATGCCGACATCACACTGGCCGGCATTGATCGCTTCAAGCAGCGCAGTGTCGTCGGAGAACACGTCGGTGGAGAGGTTCTTGACCCAACCCTTGAGGATTTCCTCGGTTTTTTCCGCGCCGTGGGTTTCGATCAGCGTCGCGGTCAGGGACTGGTTGTAGACTTTCTTCGAAGTCCGCAGGCACAGGCGGCCTTCCCACTCCTTGCCCGCCAGCGCCTCATAAGTGGTCAACTCACCCGGTTTGACCCGGTCAGTGGAATAGGCGATTGTCCGCGCCCGCAGGCTCAGGCCAGTCCAGGCATGGGAGGACGCGCGATATTGAGGCGGGATGTTGGCGTCGATGACCGACGAGGTGAAGGGCTGCAGGATCCCCATCTGCTCGGCCTGCCAGAGGTTCCCGGCGTCCACGGTGAGCAACAGGTCGGCGGTGGCGTTTTCACCTTCGGCCTTGATCCGCTGCATCAACGGCGCTTCCTTGTCGGTAATGAACTTCACCGCTACGCCGGTCTTCTTGGTATACGCGTCGAAAACCGGTTTGATCAATTCATCGATGCGCGAGGAATAGACCACCACCTCATCGGCGGCCTGGGCCGTGGTAGTGCCAATCAGGGCCAAGGCGAGGGCGGACAGCAGGCGTTTTGTGGCCGACATGGTGGCGATCTCTCGATTGTGAACAGAGCGCAAATGATAAGGACTCACATTTAGCACCACAATCGAACAGTGGGCAGACACGTTTCCAAATGTTGCAGCGGTGGGGTCGAGGTAGCGGTTCCGGCCTCATCGCGAGCAGGCTCGCTCCCACATTGACTTGCTTTCACATAACCCTGTGGGAGCGAGCCTGCTCGCGATGAGGTCATGAGCCCCGACACACCTCTCAGGCCCTGGCCAGTTCCGGCAAATCCCCGGTCAACCCCAGCGCCTCGCGCACGAACAACGCCTTGGCTTCAGGCAGGCGGTCCACCAACTTCAGACCGGCGTTGCGCAACCAGCGAACCGGCAACGGATCAGCCTGGAACAACCGCTCGAAACCTTCCATCGCCGCCATCAACGCCAGGTTGTGGGGCATGCGGCGGCGCTCGTAGCGGCTCAATACCTTCACGTCAGCCAAGCGTTCGCCACGCCCGGCCGCTTGCAGCAGCACTTCGGCCAGCACGGCGGCATCCAGCAAGCCCAGGTTCACGCCCTGCCCGGCCAGCGGATGGATGGTGTGGGCCGCATCACCGATCAGTGCCAGCCCTTCGGCCACATAGCGCTTGGCATGGCGCTGGCGCAGTGGCACGCACAGGCGCGGGTCGGCGCTCAGTACCGTGCCGAGCCGGCCTTCGAAGGCACGCTCCAGCTCGTTGCAAAACACAGTGTCATCAAGAGCCATCAAGCGCTGCGCTTCATCGGGAGTGGTGGACCAGACGATCGAACACCAGTCTTCCTGACCCTCGCGGGCCAGTGGCAGAAACGCCAGCGGGCCGTTGTCGGTGAAACGCTGCCAAGCCGTCGTCCGATGAGGACGGGCGCTACGCACGCTGGTGACAATAGCGTGGTGCAGGTAATCCCACTCCCGCGTGGCCACCCCGGTCAGGCGACGCACGGCTGAATTCGCGCCGTCAGCGGCAATCACCAGCGGCGCGCGCAAGGTACGGCCGTCGGCCAGCGTCAGCAGCCAGTCATCACCTGAGCGGCGCATCTGCTCCAGGCGCGCGTTGGCAAGCAGGCCTAAATCACAATCGTGCAGTCGGTCCAGCAGCGCGTCCTGGACGACGCGGTTTTCAACGATATGCCCCAGCACGTCGGCATGCAGACTGGCGGCGGAAAAGTGAATCTGCCCAGTGCCGCTGCCATCCCAGACGTGCATGTCGGTGTATGGGCTGGCCCGTCGGCCGGTGATCCCGTCCCAGACACCCAGGCGTTCGAGGATCCGTTGGCTGGCTGCCGACAGAGCACTGACCCGTGGCTCGAATGCGGCCTGGGCATCAAAGGGCTTGACGCTCATCGGGCTGCCGTCGAGCAGCAGCACTTGCAGGCCACTGCCCTGCAACGCCAGCGCCAGGGCGCTGCCGACCATGCCGGCACCGACAATCAACAGATCTGCACGCAATTCCATGCTTTAAGCCTGTGTTGCTGGCGACATCAGCCGCCGGTGAAAGGAATGATCCGTATCAAGCATCAGGGCGTGTTCCCAAACCCATGGCCTGACGGGCGAACCAGCGCTTGGCGGGCGGCAGCAGGTCCAGGCCCAGCAGGCCGAGATTACGGCCCAGGGACACTAGCGGCAGATCGCTGCTGAACAGCCGCGTCACCCGGTCGGAGAAGCCCACGGTCAAGGCCTGATCCATCCGCTGACGCTCGCGATAGGCTTGCAATACGGTGAAATCGCCGGGCGTGCTGTCGCTCTCAAGCAAGGTATCGGCCAAGGCCTGGGCGTCACGCAGGGACAGGTTGAAGCCTTGCCCGGCAATCGGATGCAAGCTGTGGGCAGCATTGCCCAGGATGGCCAGGTGCGGACGCACCTGTTCCTCGGCTTCCACCAGCGCCAATGGATAAAGATGACGCGCGCCTACTTGCTTCAGCGTGCCCAGGCGATAGCCGAACACATTTTGCAATTCATTGAGGAAGCTGCGCTCGTCAAGGGCCGCAAGTCGTTGCGCATCCATGCCCTGGCGAGTCCAGACCAATGCACAGCGATTTTCCGGCAGCGGCAACAACGCCATCGGGCCGTCATCGGTGAAGCGCTCGAAAGCCATGCCGTTGTGCGCTTCGCTGGGCGTGATGTTGGCAATCAAGGCGCTCTGGTCGTAGGGACGATTGCGCACCCCGACCCCCATCTGCTCCCGCAGGCCGGAGCGACCGCCGTCGGCCAATACCGCGAGGTCGCATTCCACAACAGTTTCGTCGTCCAGCGTCAGGCGATAGCCCGCGATTTGCGGCTCCATCCGAGCGACCTGCGCGGGGCAGCGCCAACTGACGACATCCTTGTCCAGGCCTTGCCACAGGCATTGGCCGAGCCAGGCATTCTCCACGACGTAGCCAAGGGCCGGCACGCCCTCCTCCATGGCCGACAACCGCGCCGTCGAAAACCGCCCGCGGTCGGACACGTGGATCTGCTTGATCGGCTCGGCCCGGCGGGAAACTTCCTGCCACAGGCCCAAGCGTTGATAAATTTGCCGCGCGCCGAACGAAAGCGCCGACGAGCGCGCATCGTAGCTCGGCTGCCAGGCGTCACCGGGAGCGAAGGGCTCGATCAGCATGATCTTCCAACCCCGTGCCTTGGCACCGGCTTGCAGCGCCAGCGCCAGGCTCGCGCCGACCAGGCCGCCACCGATGATTGCAACGTTGACCCGGTTCATGCCGCTTGTGTCCGTGCGGCGGCCATCAAGGCCTCGATTTCGGCGACCGTCTTCGGTACGCCGCGGGTCAGGATTTCACAACCGGTCTTGGTCACTACCACGTCATCCTCGATGCGCACGCCAATGCCGCGCCATTTCTTCGCTACGCCGCGATTGTCCGGGGCAATGTAGATGCCCGGCTCGACGGTCAAAGTCATTCCGACCTCCAGCACTCGCCACTCGCCACCCACGCGGTATTCGCCCACATCGTGTACATCCATCCCCAGCCAGTGGCCGGCGCGGTGCATGTAGAACGCCCGGTGGGCTTCGCTTGCGATCAGTTCGTCCACTTCGCCTTCCAGCAGCCCCAGGCGGACCAGCCCCTCAGTAATTACCCTGACGGTCGCCTCGTGGGCCTGGTTCCAATGTTTGTTCGGCGCGATTTGCGCAAATGCGGCTTCCTGGGCCGCCAGCACTACTTCGTAGATCGCCTTCTGCTCGGCAGAAAACTTCCCGCTGACCGGCCAGGTGCGGGTGATATCGCTGGCATAACAATCGATTTCGCACCCGGCATCGATCAACACCAGGTCGCCATCCTTGAGCACGGCATCGTTTTGCTGGTAATGCAAAATGCAGCTGTTGCGCCCCGCCGCGACGATGGAACCGTACGCCGGCATCTTTGCCCCGCCCTTGCGAAACTCATAATCGAGCTCGGCTTCCAGGCTGTACTCATACAGCCCAGGCCGCGCCGCCTGCATCGCCCGGATATGCGCCTGGGCGGAAATCCGCGCCGCTTCGCGCATCACTTTCACTTCCGCCGCCGATTTATACAGGCGCATGTCGTGCAGCAGATGATCCAGGGCAACGAATTCGTTCGGCGGCTGGGCACCGAGGTGGGCCTTGGAGCGGATCACGTTGATCCACTCCATCAGGTGCCGGTCGAACTCCGGGTTGCTGCCCATGGCCGAGTACACCCGGTCGCGGCCTTCGATCAGCCCCGGCAGGATGTCGTCGATGTCGGTGATCGGGAACGCGTCGTCGGCGCCATAGTCACGGATCGCTCCCTCCTGGCCGGCACGCAGGCCATCCCACATTTCCCGCTCGGCATTGCGCTCGCGGCAGAAGAGGATGTATTCGCCATGGGCCCGGCCGGGCATCAGCACGATGACGGCCTGCGGCTCGGGAAAGCCGCTCAGGTATTGGAAATCACTGTCCTGGCGATAGACATGCTCGACGTCGCGGTTGCGGATCGCAACGGCGGCGGCGGGCAGGATTGCGATACTGTTGGGCTCCATCTGCGCCATCAGGGCCTTGCGGCGACGGCTGTATTCCGACTTCGGGATATGAATCATGGGCAGACGGTGTTCCCTTTCAAGCGATCAGTGCAAGGACGGTTTGGCGGCCGGTTCAGCGGTCTTCTTGGTCTCGGTGAACAGGAGCAGAGGCGCGACCCGCAGGTACTCCATCACTTCCATATAGTCGCTTTCGCCGTCGTCGGACTCTTCCAGGGCATCCTGTACCTGGGAAATCGCCGCCAGGTCTTGCAGGACTTCCTTCGCTTCATCGCTCAGGGCGTATTCGCGGCGGGTCAGGCCGAAACCGGCGAGAAAGCCCTGGCACCACTGGCCCAGCGCAGCGGCGCGCTCGCTCAGCGGCGCATCGTCAGTCGGCAGCAGCAGGACGACGGTCATGTCATCGCTGGTCAGCTCGCCCTTGACCATTTCCTGCAGGCCGATGAGCGCATTACGCACGTTGTCCGCCGGCTCGCCTTCGAGCAGCTCGGCGGCGTCGGCCAACCAGCCGTCGGCCTCGAAGCCGGCGCCGGCGCAGCTGCGGCCAAGCAACAGGCCGTGGAGTTCGGCGGGCGAGACAGGATGACCGCTGGTGCTCAGCAGGGTGGCGAACGCTTGATACGGGGAATTCTGAATGGGCATGGGCAGCTAGGCGCCAGACGGCGCTATGTCTAGAATGGAGGCCTTGTATCCTACATCGACAGACTCGCCAAGACCATTAAAGGCTGTGCGACCTTTATCCCCCATCAGACACAATCTTCAGTGGACACAATGGAAGACACCGACCTGCAAGCGCTGATGGCCAGACTCGAGCTGCTAATTGAACGGGTCGAGCAACTTAAGAGCCAAAACGGACTCCTATTAGCTCAGGAAAAAACCTGGCGCGAGGAACGCGCGCACCTCATTGAAAAAAACGAAATCGCCCGGCGTAAGGTCGAATCGATGATTTCGCGCCTCAAGGCCCTGGAGCAAGACTCATGAGTTCAAGCAATAGCGTTACCGTGCAGATCCTCGATAAAGAATATTCGATCATCTGCCCCCAGGAAGAGCGTAGCAACCTGGTGAGTGCCGCCCGTTACCTGGACGGCAAGATGCGCGAGATCCGCAGCAGCGGCAAAGTCATCGGCGCCGATCGCATCGCCGTGATGGCCGCCTTGAACATCACCCACGACCTGCTGCACCGCCAGGATACGCCGGACGTACAGGTCAGCGGCTCGACCCGCGAACAAGTCCGCGACCTGCTGGATCGAGTGGATTTGGTACTGGCCACCGATCCGGACGTCAGCAAGGGCTGATTCGCGAGGCTGCCTGGGGTATACTTGCGTCACTCCCTGGGGTGCTTGCCAGTTGGTGATGTCCCTGAGCCGATACGCACAACCACGGGGGTTGCACGTTGGGGCCGGTGTGCATGTCCGCTTGACGGAAAGCCTTAACGCCTCCTGCAACTTCCACCTTGAACTTTCGGGTTCAAGGGCTAAGCCGACAGCGGTTCATCCGGGGAGCCTGATTCTCGAAACAATGCCAGTCATCATGACTGGCATTGTCGTTTCTGGCGTTTGGCATTTCTGGCGCCGTTGTTTGCGGTTACGCTGTTTCGATGCCACCGCCTCGGAAACCCCGATATGACCGAACCTGCGTTGCCGACCCGCCCGCAACTTCGCCGCCTGCTGCGCCAGGCGCGTCGCTCCCTGACCCCGGCCCAGCAACGGGACGCCGCCCAAGGCCTCTACCGGCAACTGGCCCAGCACCCGCTGTTTCGCCGCGCGCGACACATCGCCCTGTACCTGCCCAACGACGGCGAGATCGATCCACGCCTGCTACTGCGCGCGGCCCAGCGTCGGGGCAAGGCGACGTACCTGCCGGTGCTCAGCCCATGGCCGCAGACGAAAATGGTTTTCCAGCGAATCCATCCCGGCGAGAAGATGCAGCCCAATCGCTTTCGCATCCCGGAACCACGCAAGAATATAGCCCGGCAACGCAAGGTCTGGACGCTGGACCTGGTGCTGTTGCCGCTGGTCGGGTTTGACGATGCCGGGGGTCGGCTGGGCATGGGCGGGGGATTCTACGATCGCAGCCTGGCGTATCTGTCGCGCCGCAAACAATGGCGCAAGCCGACCTTGCTGGGGCTGGCCCACGAATGCCAACGGGTCGAGCGATTGGTACAGGCAAGCTGGGACGTGCCGCTGCAAGGAACAGTCAGCGACAGGCGTTGGTACATCGCATGATAGGCGCCACCGGAACCAGCGGCGCCTGAAAGAAAGCGCTCAGCGCTTGAGCGATGGGGCAGGCTGGGCGATGTTCATCGGAACATCGTTCTTGCTGCTCCACAAGCTCTGGGCGTAACCCGTGGTCACGACACCCAGGCCGAACAGAATGACCAGTATCCACAACAAATCCGGTTTGCGTTTCATCGATTGCCCCCCTCAAGGCATATCACACACGATGACAGCAGCGGTTTTCTTATTGGCCGTGCAGCAGCGTCAAGCTTGGAAGGCCGGCATTTTGCGATAACCCGGACCCACACGCAAACTCTGGCGTCAACCGACTGTCGGTTTGTCATAAAATCGCTGAACTATTTTTAAATATATCGCCCAGGAGTAGAAATCATGGCTTATTGGCTGATGAAATCCGAGCCCGACGAATTGTCCATCCAGGACTTGGAAAAGCTCGGCCAAGCTCGCTGGGACGGAGTTCGCAACTATCAGGCACGCAATTTCCTGCGCGCCATGGCAGAAGGCGATTTATTTTTTTTCTATCACTCCAGCTGCCCGGAGCCTGGCATCGCGGGCACCGGAAAAATCATCAAGGCCGCCTACCCCGATCCCACGGCGCTGGAGCCTGACAGCCACTACTTCGACGCCAAGGCCAGCCCGGAGAAAAACCCCTGGACCGCGATCGACGTGGCCCATGTCGAAACGTTCCGCCACGTCCTGAAGCTCGACCACCTCAAGCAACAGACCGCCCTGGCAGAAATGCCGCTGGTGCAGAAAGGCTCGCGACTGTCAGTGATGCCGGTGACGGCGGAGCAATGGGCGGCGGTGGTTGCTCTGAAGCCTTGAGTGATTCGCTGTCGGGTAGGCCACCATCGCGAGCAAGCCCGCTCCCACAGGGAATCTCGGTTGCTCACTGTTCACTGCAGATCCACTGTGGAAGCGAGCCTGCTCGCGAAAGGGCCCGCCTGGTTACCACAAGACTTATTGAATGATCAGGTTGTTGAACAACAGATCCTCAACCATCGGCTTGCCGGTCTCGTCGTTCATCACTTGCTGGGTCTGCTTCAACGCTTCCTGACGCAGCTTTTCCTTGGCTTCAAGGTTGTTCATGGTCTCGGTCGTCTGCTGAGCGAACAGCGCGACCAATTGGTTGCGAATCAACGGCTCGTTCGCTTTCACCGCCGCAGCGGCGGCATCGCCGGTCACGCGCAAGGCGACGTCAGCCTTGTAGACCTTCAGCTTGGTCGTACCATCCAGCCCATAGTTGCCCACGAACGGCGGGCTCAACGTGATGTAACTGACCTTGGGTGCCTCGCCTTCCTTGCTCTCTTCGGCCATCGCCGCCACAGGCAGCGACAGGGCCAGCATCAACATCATCCACGCTTTCACATTCCACTCCTCATCCGGTTTGCGGCCCAGCATACCGACCCGCCGTCCAAGCACAAGCTTATGGCCGGCTATCAGGGCGGGGCATGCTCGTTGACCCGTTGACTCTCACACCTACACTTATCGGCCATCACTCCCAAAGGAATAGCCCTGATGAAAGCCGTGCTGTGCAAAGAATTCGGTCCCGCCGAATCGCTGGTGCTGGAAGACGTCGCCAGCCCTGTCGCAAAGAAGAATGAAGTGTTGCTGGATGTGCACGCCGCCGGGGTGAATTTTCCTGACACGCTGATCATCGAGGGCAAATACCAGTTCAAGCCGCCCTTCCCGTTTTCCCCGGGTGGCGAAGCGGCCGGGGTCATCAGCGAAGTAGGGGAAAAGGTCAGCCACCTGAAAGTCGGTGATCGGGTCATGGCCCTGACCGGCTGGGGCAGCTTCGCCGAGCAAGTAGCGGTACCGGGCTACAACGTGCTGCCGATTCCCTCCGCCATGGATTTCAACACCGCGGCCGCGTTCAGCATGACCTACGGCACGTCGATGCACGCCCTCAAGCAGCGCGCCAACCTGAAGCCCGGAGAAACCCTGCTGGTGCTCGGTGCCTCCGGCGGGGTCGGCCTGGCGGCGGTGGAAATCGGCAAGGCCATGGGTGCGCGAGTCATCGCGGCCGCCAGCAGCGCGGAAAAACTCGCCGTGGCAAAGGCCGCCGGTGCTGACGAGTTGATCAACTACAACGAAACCAGCCTGAAGGACGAAATCAAGCGCCTCACCGACGGCCAGGGCGCCGATGTCATCTACGACCCGGTGGGCGGCGACCTGTTCGACCAGGCCGTGCGCGCCATCGCCTGGAACGGCCGGTTGTTGGTGGTTGGCTTTGCCAGCGGGCGCATTCCCGAATTGCCGGTGAACCTGGCCTTGCTCAAGGGCGCCTCGGTGGTCGGTGTGTTCTGGGGCTCCTTCGCCCAGCGCCAGCCCCAGGACAACGCCGCCAACTTCCAGCAGCTGTTCGGCTGGTTCGCCGAAGGCAAGCTCAAGCCGCTGGTGTCGCAGGTCTACCCGCTGGACGATGCCGCCCAGGCGATCAATGACTTGGGGCAGCGCAAGGCGGTCGGCAAGGTGGTGGTGCAGGTTCGCTGATTGGCCGCGATTCTCTTTCATCTGTACCGGGTCGAAGCCCTACGACCCGGCTTCGCCATTCCCGCAACGCCCTTCATTTATATCTGAGCGACATGTTCATAAAAGAACATGCCAAATCCAGCATTTCCACTGTTTTGCTGATTCGAACCAATGCTATTTTCGGTAACGAAACTGTAACATTCGCATCCGCAGTCAAAACAAGAATTCTGGAGCACTTGAATGTTTGCTTTCTTTCGACCCGCCGCACATCAGGCAACCCTGCCTGAAGAAAAAATAGACAGCACCTACCGACGCCTTCGCTGGCAGATCTTCGCGGGGATTTTCATCGGCTATGCCGGTTACTACCTGCTGCGCAAGAACTTCTCCCTGGCCATGCCCTACCTCATCGACGAGGGCTACACCCGTGGCCAACTCGGCCTGGCCATGTCGGCCATCGCCATTGCCTATGGCTTGTCGAAGTTCTTGATGGGCCTGGTGTCCGACCGCTCGAACCCCCGCTATTTCCTGCCATTCGGCTTGCTGGTATCAGCCGGCGTGATGTTCATTTTCGGTTTTGCGCCCTGGGCGACGTCCAGCGTGACGATCATGTTCATCCTGCTGTTCATCAACGGCTGGGCACAAGGCATGGGCTGGCCGCCGAGCGGACGGACCATGGTGCACTGGTGGTCGCAGAAGGAACGCGGCGGCGTGGTGTCGGTATGGAACGTGGCGCACAACGTCGGCGGCGGCCTTATCGGCCCGTTGTTCCTGCTGGGCATGGGCTGGTTCAATGACTGGCATGCGGCATTCTATGTGCCCGCTACCGTAGCACTTGCCGTTGCGGTGTTTGCCTTCGCGACCATGCGCGACACCCCGCAATCGGTGGGCCTGCCGCCGATCGAGAAGTACAAGGACGATTATCCGGAAGGCTACGACGACAGCCACGAAAAGGAATTCAGCGCCAAGGAAATTTTCGTCAAGTACGTGCTGCGCAACAAGATGCTCTGGTACATCGCCATGGCTAACGTCTTCGTCTACCTGCTGCGCTACGGGGTGCTGGACTGGGCACCGACCTACCTCAAGGAAGCCAAGGGCTTCACGGTGGACAAGAGCTCCTGGGCCTATTTCTTCTACGAGTGGGCGGGCATTCCCGGCACGCTGCTGTGTGGCTGGATGTCGGACAAGATCTTCCGTGGCAATCGTGGCCTGACCGGCATGGTATTCATGGCCCTGGTGACCGTGGCCACCCTGGTGTACTGGCTGAACCCGGCCGGCAACCCGACCGTCGATATGATTGCCCTGGTATCCATCGGCTTCCTGATCTATGGCCCAGTCATGCTGATCGGCTTGCAGGCATTGGAACTGGCGCCGAAAAAAGCCGCCGGCACCGCCGCCGGTTTCACCGGCCTGTTCGGGTACCTGGGTGGTTCGGTCGCGGCCAGCGCCGCCATGGGCTATACCGTCGACCATTTCGGCTGGGACGGCGGTTTTGTACTGCTGGTCGGCGCTTGTCTGCTGGCGATGGCGTTCCTTGCGCCAACCTTGTGGCACAAGCAGATCGCCAGTCAGAGCCGCGAAGCGGTCGCCTGATCCCACATTGATTGGCAGCGCTTGAGCCGCGCCTCCAGATTTCGGTCTGGCATGGCGTGGCTGCGCAGGGCGTGTACGGTCTGCTCGACATAATCGCGAGTGGTGCCGTAACGCCCGCAAGCGCTTTCAAACACTTGGCTCAGCACATGGTCCGGCAGGTTGCCGGCATAGCTGGGCAGGTGTCGCTCCAGCACGAAGCCCAGGGCTTGCACCCGATTGCCACCCTCGAGACGGCAACTGAGCCAGTGCGGGCGATAGGACGGCACCGGCATTTCCCGCTGCCACAACGCGAACAGCGAATCCTCGAGGTTTTCCTCCGGCAGCCGGTAGGCGAAACCGCTGCACGAACCGCCGCGATCCAGTCCGAACACCAACCCTGGCAACTCCGGAGTGCCGCGATGTTCGTGGGACCACAGGTATAAACCGCGATGGTAGCCATGGACCCGACCGCGCACCCGCTCCACCGCCGTGCATTCCGGCCGCCAGATCAATGAACCGTACGCGAACAACCAGACCGGACCGCCCTGGTGGAGACTCATGGTCAATCGCATCGAGGCGAGCAGTTGTTCATGGGTCAGCTGCGCACCCAGCTCGAGTCGTGGCGGGTACAAGGCGCAGGTAATGGCGGATTCGATAGCGGTCATAGCCGTTAGCGGTTGGCTTCTCAGAAAATAAAGGGACGCCAGTGTGTTGACGTTCGTGAGGAGCGAGGCAAGTTAAATGCCAGCCCGACGCTATATACGTTATCGGTATCTGGCCGGCCAACTAAATACCGAAACGCAATATATGAAGTTATATCGAGGGCGGTCAGGGCTTTTGTGGCGAGGGAGCTTGCTCCCGCTCGGTTGCGCAGCGACCGCCTCTTTTGGGACTGCTTCGCCCGAGGCGTCGGACCGGTCCAGCGGGAGCAAGCTCCCTCGCCACAACGGCACAGCTCAAGGCTCGGTTGGGTCAAGCCCTTGGCGCATACGCAAACACATCGGCGCGCATCTGGTGAGCGTCCATGCCGGCTTCCACCAGCGCATCGAGCGTGGCGTAGATCATGGCCGGCGAGCCGCTGGCGTAGACGTAGACGCCGGAGAGATCGCTGAGGTCCTCGCACACTGCCTCGTGGAGCATCCCGCAGCGCCCTTCCCAACCACAAAGATCGCTGACGACCTTGTGCAGATACAGGTTCGGCAACTTCTTCCACTCATCCCAATGTTCGATTTCATAGAAGTCTTCCGGCCGCCGCACGCCCCAGTACAGATGCACTGGGTGCTTGAACCCCTGGGCACGGCAGTGCTCGATCAAGCTGTGCATCTGCGCCATGCCGGTCCCGGCGGCGATCAGCACGAGCGGACCGTCAGGAAGCTCGGACAGGTGGGTGTCGCCAAACGGCATCTCGATGCGCACATTGGGGTTGCGCTGCAGTTGCTCCAGGAGCTTTTGCGCACTGCTTTCGCGCACCAGCACGTGTAGTTGCAGGTCGCGCCCCGAGTGCGGCGCCGAAGCGAGGGAGAAGGCTGATTTTTCACCGTTGTCGCGCTCGATCAACAGGTATTGCCCGGCGTGGTAGCGCGGCGGTTTGCCCGCTGGCGCGCGCAAGCGTACCCGCCAGACGTCGCCGCCCACTTCAACGCATTCGCTGACCTGGCACGCCAGGTTGCGCACCGGCAGCTCGCCCGGTGCCAACACGCCATCCCACAACACCACGCAGTCCTCCAGCGGCTCGGCGATGCACGTGAAGATCTCGCCATGGTCACGCACTTCACCGGCCTGCTCCACGCGACCTTCCACCAACAATGCGCCACAGACATGGCAGTTGCCATTACGACAGCTTTGGGGGCAGTCGTAGCCCAGACGCCGCGCGCCGTCGAGAATCCGCTCGGCCGGCTGTATCTCCAGCACCGCGCCGGAAGGCTGCAAGGTTACACGCATCAATCTATTCCTAACTGATTCCAAATGGCATCGATCCGTTGGGTAACGGCTTCATCCTTGACGATAACCCGACCCCACTCGCGGGTGGTTTCACCGGGCCATTTATGCGTGGCATCGAGCCCCATCTTCGACCCGAGGCCGGATACCGGCGAGGCGAAGTCGAGGTAGTCGATCGGCGTGTTCTCGATCATCACCGTGTCGCGCTTGGGGTCCATGCGCGTCGTGATGGCCCAGATCACGTCGTTCCAATCCCGTGCGTTGATATCGTCGTCGGTGACGATAACGAACTTGGTGTACATGAACTGTCGTAAAAACGACCAGACGCCCAGCATCACTCGCTTGGCGTGCCCAGGATACGACTTCTTCATCGTCACCACGGCCATGCGATAGGAACAACCTTCGGGCGGCAAGTAGAAATCGGTGATTTCCGGAAACTGCTTCTGCAGGATCGGCACGAACACTTCGTTCAGCGCCACGCCAAGAATCGCCGGCTCATCAGGCGGACGACCGGTGTAGGTACTGTGGTAGATCGGCTTGATTCGGTGAGTGATGCGCTCGACAGTGAACACCGGGAAGCTGTCTACCTCGTTGTAATAACCGGTGTGATCGCCGTAGGGACCTTCATCGGCCATTTCGCCGGGGTGGATCACGCCTTCAAGGATGATTTCTGCGGTGGCCGGCACTTGCAAATCGTTGCCCCGGCACTTCACCAGCTCCGTACGGTTGCCGCGCAACAGGCCGGCAAACGCATATTCGGAGAGGCTGTCGGGCACGGGCGTGACAGCGCCGAGGATGGTCGCCGGATCGGCGCCCAAAGCGACCGACACCGGGAATGGCTGGCCGGGATGCTTTTCGCACCACTCCCGATAATCCAGCGCGCCGCCCCGATGGCTCAGCCAGCGCATGATGACCTTGTTGCGGCCAATCACCTGCTGACGGTAGATACCCAGGTTCTGACGGTCCTTGTTCGGGCCTTTGGTGACGGTCAGGCCCCAGGTGATCAGCGGCCCGACGTCGCCCGGCCAGCAGGTCTGCACCGGAAGCATGGCCAGGTCGACATCGTCACCCTCGATCACCACTTCCTGGCAGACCGCGTCCTTGACCACCTTCGGCGCCATGGAAATGATTTTGCGGAAAATCGGCAGCTTGGACCAAGCGTCCTTCAGCCCTTTCGGCGGCTCGGGCTCCTTGAGGAACGCCAGCAGCTTGCCAATCTCGCGCAGCTCGCTGACCGCCTCGGCGCCCATGCCCAGGGCCACGCGCTCCGGCGTGCCAAACAGGTTGCCCAGCACCGGAATGTCATAACCCGTGGGGTTTTCAAACAGCAGCGCCGGGCCTTTTGCGCGCAGGGTGCGGTCGCAGACCTCGGTCATTTCCAGGACGGGTGACACCGGCACCTGGATGCGCTTGAGTTCGCCGCGCTGTTCCAGACCGCTGATAAAGTCGCGCAAGTCGCGATACTGCATGCAAAAGCCTCATGGTGTCCGTGGCGTTCGGGGGCCCGAGTTTAACGCCGCCCGTCCAGAATAGTGAATGCACGGATAGCAAAAAGCCGGGTTTCCCCGGCTCTTGCTGGCCTGCTCGATTTACTTGCGTTTCATCGACAGGAAGAACTCGTCGTTGGTCTTGGTCGTTTTCAGCTTGTCGACCAGGAACTCGATGGCCGCGACTTCATCCATCGGATGCAGCAGCTTGCGCAGGATCCACATGCGCTGCAACTCGTCATCGGCCGTCAGCAATTCTTCGCGACGGGTACCGGAACGGTTGATGTTGATGGCCGGGAATACACGTTTCTCGGCGATGCGACGGTCCAGGGGCAGTTCCATGTTACCGGTACCCTTGAACTCCTCGTAGATCACTTCGTCCATCTTCGAGCCGGTTTCGACCAGCGCGGTGGCGATGATGGTCAGCGAGCCGCCTTCTTCGATGTTCCGCGCGGCGCCAAAGAAACGCTTCGGCTTTTCCAGGGCATGGGCATCGACACCACCGGTCAGTACCTTGCCGGAACTCGGGATGACGGTGTTGTAGGCACGGGCCAGACGGGTGATGGAGTCGAGCAGAATCACCACGTCCTTCTTGTGCTCGACCAGGCGCTTGGCCTTCTCGATCACCATTTCGGCAACCTGCACGTGACGGGTCGGCGGCTCGTCGAACGTCGAGGCAACCACTTCGCCGCGCACGGTGCGCTGCATCTCGGTCACTTCTTCCGGACGCTCATCGATCAGCAACACGATCAGGTGGACTTCAGGGTTGTTACGGGCGATGTTGGCCGCGATGTTCTGCAGCATGATCGTCTTGCCCGCCTTCGGCGGCGCCACGATCAGGCCACGCTGGCCCTTGCCGATAGGCGCGCACAGGTCGATGACACGACCGGTGAGGTCTTCGGTGGAGCCGTTGCCGGCTTCCATCTTCATGCGCACGGTCGGGAACAGCGGAGTCAGGTTCTCGAAGAGAATCTTGTTCTTCGCGTTTTCCGGACGGTCGAAGTTGATGGTGTCGACCTTGAGCAGTGCGAAGTAACGCTCGCCTTCCTTAGGAGGGCGGATCTTGCCAACGATGGTGTCACCGGTGCGCAAGTTGAAGCGACGGATCTGGCTCGGCGAGACGTAGATATCGTCCGGGCCGGCGAGATAGGAAGCGTCTGCGGAGCGGAGGAAGCCGAAGCCGTCCTGGAGAATCTCCAGCACGCCATCACCGGAGATTTCCTCGCCGCTTTTCGCGTGCTTCTTGAGCAGGGAGAAAATCACGTCCTGCTTGCGCGAACGGGCCATATTTTCTATGCCCATCTGTTCGGCCAATTCGAGCAGTTCGGTAATCGGCTTTTGCTTGAGTTCAGTCAGATTCATATAGGAATGACGTAATCATTTATGGAGGGGAAAATTAAGCTTTTGGCTTAATGAGGCCGCGCCGCGGAGAAGGCGACAGGATCGCGTACTTATTCGAAAGGAGAGCGTCGGCGACGGCTTGCAGGGGGCAATGGAGAAACCAGTGCGGGGCCGAATGTAACACCTGGATTTGCGAGCGTCTAGCCCCGGATAACGAAAAAGCCCCGCGATTTGCGGGGCTTTTGGCAAGGCATTCGACGCTTAGATGTTGGCGTCGAGGAACGCGGCCAGTTGCGACTTCGACAGCGCGCCGACCTTGGTGGCTTCGACGTTGCCGTTCTTGAACAGCATCAGGGTCGGAATGCCACGCACGCCATGCTTGGCCGGGGTTTCCTGGTTTTCGTCGATGTTCAGCTTGGCAACGGTCAGCTTGCCCTTGTAGGTCTCGGCAATTTCGTCCAGGACCGGAGCGATCATTTTGCAAGGACCGCACCACTCAGCCCAATAGTCGACCAGCACTGCGCCTTCGGCTTTGAGTACGTCAGCTTCGAAGCTAGCGTCGCTAACGTGTTTGATCAGATCGCTGCTCATGGAAATCTCCGGGGTAATCAGCAAAAAAACGTGGCCCATCATAGCTGCCCTTCCCAGGTTCAGGAAGCCACAGTTGATTGAGTCTCCCTATGGTGACCGATGGGTTTACGTATGGCCCACGTCAGGAAGCGGTCGGGGCGATGAAGGAAATACCGGTGCGCAACGCAGCATTACGTACATGTTCTTGCATGGTTTTGTGCGCCGAAACCGATGCGCGACGGGCCAGGGCGCGAAGGATCTTGCGGTGTTCCTGCCACGTTTCCATCGCCCGCTCCGCCCTGATGAACGGTAGCTTCTGACTCTCAAGGAAGATATCGGCGCTGGCGGTGAGAATGCTCAACATCGCCTGGTTGCCGCTGGCCAGCAGAATGCGCCGGTGAAATTCGAAATCCAGTTGTGCCGCTGCGTCGAACTCCCCGGCCTTCAATTCGCGGCGCATGGCCTCGACGTTGTCATCCAGCGCGTCGAGTTCATCGGCGCTCAACGTCACGGCCGCCAATCCGGCCGCGAAACCTTCAAGGGCATAGCGCAGCTGGAAGATATCCACCGGCGAGGCCTGGGCGGCGAACGGCCAGCGCGCTGTCGAGTCGTCGCGCGCGACCTGCGCTGCTCCCTGGACGAAAACGCCCCTACCCGGTTGGACGCTGATCAACCCCAGGGCGCTCAACGATGACAGTGCCTCGCGCAGAGACGCCCGGCTGACCCCCAGTTGCAAGGCCAGGTCCCGTTGAGAGGGCAGCGCATCGCCCGGGCCGAAGCCTTCGTCGACGATGAGTTTGCGAATGGCTTGCAGCGCCACTTCAGGCACGGCACGAGCGATGGAATTCATGGTTTTCCAGACAACCCGGACGAATGAGCGGCTAGTTGTAAAGCTATTCGAAGCCCCCGGCAAGTCGTGCCCCAGCGGGGTTCGGCCGCCCGAAGCGACGCTCGATAACGGTGCGAAAAACAACCCAACTGTTCAGACCAGTCAGACCGACCGGCGCCTGCAAAACCGTGGCTTTGGCGGACCGACGCCCGGTTTGGCATGCCCTGTGCTGTGTCCGATCGGAGAAATCACACCATCGACCGCGGAGATTCACCATGATCCAGCGATGCAGCGTCCTGCTCACTGCCCTGTTTGCCAGCCTGATGCTTTGCCAATTGCCCGCCCACGCCGATGGCCTGGAAGACGTGGTAAAACGCGGCACGCTCAAGGTCGCGGTGCCCCAGGATTTTCCACCGTTCGGTTCGGTCGGCCCGGACATGAAGCCGCGCGGCCTGGATATCGACACGGCGAAACTGCTGGCCGACCAGCTCAAGGTCAAGCTGGAATTGACGCCGGTCAACAGCACCAACCGCATCCCTTTCCTGACCACAGGCAAGGTCGACCTGGTAATTTCCAGCCTGGGCAAGAATCCGGAGCGTGAGAAGGTCATCGATTTCTCCAGCGCCTATGCGCCCTTCTACCTCGCCGTGTTCGGCCCGCCCGATGCCGCAATCACCGGCCTGGACGACCTCAAGGGCAAGACCATCAGCGTCACCCGTGGCGCTATCGAGGACATCGAGTTGACCAAGGTCGCCCCCGAAGGCGCCACCATCAAGCGTTTCGAAGACAACAACTCGACGATCGCCGCCTACCTGGCCGGTCAGGTGGACCTGATCGCCAGCGGTAACGTGGTGATGGTCGCCATCAGCGAGCGCAACCCCAAGCGCGTCCCGGCGCTGAAAGTGAAACTCAAGGATTCTCCGGTCTACGTGGGCGTGAACAAGAACGAGCCGGCGTTGCTGGACAAGGTCAACCAGATTCTCGCCACCGCCAAGACGGACGGAAGCCTGGAAAAGAACGCGCAGACCTGGCTCAAGCAACCGCTGCCGGCCGACCTCTGATCGTCCTTTGAGAGGCTGAGCATGGCTTACCAGTTCGATTTTCTGCCGGTGGTGCAAAACACCGAGCTGCTGTTGCGCGGTGCGCTGTTCACCGTGGAACTGACAGCCATCGGCGCGTTGCTCGGGGTTGGCCTGGGCATCGTCGGCGCGGTGGTGCGGGCGTGGAATATCCGTCCGTTCGCGGCGATCTTTGGCGTGTACGTGGAGCTGATCCGCAACACGCCGTTCCTGGTCCAACTGTTTTTCATCTTCTTCGGCTTGCCGTCCCTTGGCTTGCAGATTTCCGAGTGGCAAGCGGCGGTGCTGGCGATGGTGATCAACCTGGGGGCGTATTCCACCGAGATCATCCGGGCCGGTATCCAGGCCATTGCACGAGGGCAACTGGAAGCCGCCGCGGCGTTGGCGATGAGCCGCTTCGAAGCGTTCCGCCACGTGGTGCTGCTGCCGGCGCTGGGCAAGGTCTGGCCGGCCTTGAGCAGCCAGATCATCATCGTGATGCTCGGCTCGGCGGTCTGTTCGCAGATCGCCACCGAAGAGCTGAGTTTCGCCGCCAACTTCATCCAATCGCGCAATTTCCGCGCCTTTGAAACCTACGCACTGACGACGCTGATCTACCTGTGCATGGCACTGCTGATCCGCCAGTTCCTGAATTGGGTCGGGCGTCGCTACATCGCCAGGAGCAGCCAATGAGCGATTTCACGTTCTGGGACGTGGTGCGCAACCTGCTCACCGGCCTGCAATGGACTCTGGCGCTTTCGCTGGTGGCGTTTATCGGCGGTGGTGTGGTCGGCTTGTTGGTGATGGTGCTGCGCATCTCCAAACGCGCCCTGCCCCGCAACATTGCGCGCACGTATATCGAGCTGTTCCAAGGCACGCCGCTGTTGATGCAGCTGTTTTTGGTGTTCTTCGGCGTGGCCCTGGCCGGGGTGGAGATTTCGCCGTGGATGGCGGCGGCGATTGCCCTGACGCTGTTCACCAGCGCTTACCTGGCGGAGATCTGGCGCGGTTGTGTCGACTCGATTGCCAACGGCCAATGGGAAGCCTCCGCGAGCCTGGCCCTCAACCCGTTGGAGCAGTTGCGCTACGTGATCCTGCCCCAGGCCCTGCGCATCGCCGTGGCGCCGACCGTGGGCTTTTCCGTGCAGGTGGTCAAGGGCACGGCCGTGACGTCGATCATCGGTTTTACCGAACTGACCAAGACCGGCGGCATGCTCGCCAACGCCACGTTCGAGCCGTTCATGGTGTATGGCCTGGTCGCCCTCGGTTATTTCCTCCTTTGCTACCCCCTGTCCCTCAGCGCGCGCTACCTGGAAAGGAGACTGCATGCCTCTGCTTAGAATTTCCGCCCTGCATAAATACTACGGCGATCACCATGTGCTCAAAGGCATCGACCTGAGTATCGAAGAAGGCCAGGTGGTGGCGATCATCGGTCGCAGCGGCTCGGGCAAATCCACCCTGCTGCGCACCCTCAATGGCCTGGAATCGATCAACGATGGCGTGATCGAAGTGGACGGCGAATACCTCGACGCGGCCCGCGCCGACCTGCGCAGCCTGCGGCAGAAAGTCGGGATGGTGTTCCAGCAGTTCAATCTGTTCCCGCACCTGACCGTCGGCGAAAACGTCATGCTCGCGCCGCAGGTTGTACAAAAAGTGCCCAAGGCCAAGGCGGTGGAACTGGCCCGCCAGATGCTCGAACGGGTCGGGCTCGGCGAAAAATTCGACGCCTTCCCCGACCGCTTGTCTGGCGGGCAGCAGCAACGGGTGGCGATCGCCCGTGCCTTGGCGATGTCGCCGAAAGTCTTGCTTTGCGATGAAATCACCTCGGCGCTGGACCCAGAGCTGGTCAACGAAGTGCTCAGCGTAGTGCGGCAACTGGCCAAGGAAGGCATGACACTGGTGATGGTCACCCATGAAATGCGTTTCGCCCGGGAAGTGGGCGACAAACTGGTGTTCATGCACCAGGGCAAG
This sequence comes from Pseudomonas sp. R4-84, assembly GCF_054130985.1. Lineage (NCBI taxonomy): Bacteria > Pseudomonadati > Pseudomonadota > Gammaproteobacteria > Pseudomonadales > Pseudomonadaceae > Pseudomonas > Pseudomonas sp. R4-84. Next base: position 242,138 of record NZ_CP096390.1, on the reverse strand, counting down.
GTGCACGAGGTGGGTGATCCCAAGCTGCTGTTCGCCGATCCGCAGACGGCGGAGCTGGCGAACTTCATCGGGACGGTGGAGCCTGCCTGATTTTTGCTGCCAAAGAACACTCTGTGAACGGCTCTGGATCAAGGGTTTGGATCAGGTGCGTTGGCGTAGGCGGTCGATCGTGGCAGGATGGCAAGGTTATCGACCGAGACTCTCTGACCATGCCGCCATCCCAAGCCAAGAATCTGTCCCTGATCGCCGCTATCGACCTGGGCTCCAACAGCTTCCATATGGTCGTCGCGAAGGCCCAGAACGGGGAAATCCGCATTCTTGAGCGGCTCGGTGAAAAGGTTCAGCTGGCCGCCGGGATCGACGAAGAACGCAGGTTGAGCGAGGAGTCTATCCAACGCGGGCTCGATTGCCTCAAGCGATTCGCCCAATTGATCAACGGCATGCCGTTGGGCGCGGTGCGGATCGTGGGCACCAACGCCCTGCGCGAGGCGCGCAACCGTGGCGAGTTCATCCATCGCGCCGAAGCGATCCTCGGCCATCCGGTGGAAGTCATTTCCGGCCGTGAAGAGGCCCGCCTGATCTACCTCGGCGTTTCTCACACCCTTGCTGATACCCCCGGCAAACGCCTGGTGGCGGACATTGGCGGTGGCAGCACCGAGTTCATCATCGGCCAGCGCTTCGAACCGCTGTTGCGCGAAAGCCTCCAGATGGGTTGCGTCAGCTACACCCAGCGTTATTTCCGCGACGGCAAGATCACCCCGGCCCGCTATGCCCAGGCCTACACGGCGGCACGCCTGGAAATCATGAGCATCGAACATGCCTTGCACCGGTTGACCTGGGACGAAGCCATCGGCTCCTCGGGGACCATCCGCGCCATCGGCCTGGCGCTCAAGGCTGGCGGCCACGGCACCGGTGAAGTCAACGCCGAGGGCCTGGCCTGGCTCAAGCGCAAGGTGTTCAAGCTCGGCGATTCGGACAAGATCGATTTCGAGGGCATCAAGCCTGATCGCCGGGCGATTTTCCCGGCGGGACTGGCGATCCTCGAGGCGATCTTCGACGCGCTCGAATTGCAACGCATGGACCATTGCGAAGGCGCCCTGCGTGAGGGCGTGCTCTACGACTTGCTCGGGCGGCATCATCACGAAGACGTGCGCGAACGCACCCTGGGCTCGCTCATGGAGCGTTATCACGTCGACCAGGAGCAGGCGGCGCGGGTCGAGCGCAAGGCGCTGCATGCCTTCGACCAGGTGGCCGACGATTGGGACCTGAACGACGGCGTTTGGCGCGAACTGCTGGGTTGGGCCGCCAAGGTGCATGAAGTGGGCCTGGACATCGCCCACTACCATTACCACAAGCACGGCGCCTACCTGATCGAGCACTCGGACCTGGCGGGTTTCTCACGCGAAGACCAGCAAATGCTGGCGCTATTGGTACGTGGTCATCGACGCAATATTCCCAAGGACAAATTCGCCGAATTCGGCGATGACGGCATCAAGCTGATTCGCCTGTGCGTGCTGTTGCGCTTCGCGATCCTGTTCCACCACATCCGTGGCACCCAGCAAATGCCCCAGGTCACCCTGCACGCCGACGGCGATCAGTTGGATGTGATATTCCCCGAAGGCTGGCTGGACGAGAACCAACTGACCCAGGCGGACTTTGCCCAGGAAGCCGAATGGCTGACGCGGGTGGGGATTTTGCTGAACATCCACTGATCGGCACACAGCAAGCTCCCCCGTGGCGAGGGAGCTTGCTCCCGCTCGGCTGCGCAGCAGCCGCAGGATCTGCCTGAAATGGAATTTTTCCTGACCCACCGAGCTGAATGGCTTCGGGGCTGCTTCACGCAGCCCAGCGGGAGCAAGCTCCCTCGCCACGAAAAACCAATCTACTCCGGGCTTTAACTAACCGCCAACACCGGGCTGCTCAAGCGCTCCAGCAAAGTCGCTTGGGCGCTGCGCGGGTTCTGGTTGCCGGTCGGTGTGTTGCGGATGTAGCGACCGTCCGACTGCAAGCTCCAGCTGTGAGTGTTGTCGGTGAGGTAACTCTCCAGCTCTTTCTTGACCCGCAGGATCAGCTTCTTGCCTTCCACCGGGAAGCAGGTCTCGACGCGCTTGTCGAGGTTGCGCTCCATCCAGTCGGCACTGGAAAGAAACATCTGCTCTTCGCCACCATTGAGGAAATAGAACACCCGCGTGTGCTCCAGGAAACGCCCGATGATCGAGCGCACGTGGATGTTATGGGACACCCCCGGGATACCCGGCCGCAGGCAGCACATGCCACGCACCACCAGGTCGATGCGCACGCCCGACTGGCTGGCCTTGTACAACGCACGGATGACTTTCGGATCGGTCAACGAGTTGAACTTGGCGATGATGTGCGCAGGCTTGCCGTCCAGGGCGAACTGGGTTTCCCGGGCGATCATGTCGAGCATGCCCTTCTTGAGGGTGAACGGTGCATGCAGCAGCTTCTTCATCCGCAACGTCTTGCCCATGCCGATCAACTGGCTGAACAACTTGCCGACGTCTTCACACAAGGCGTCGTCGGACGTCAGCAAGCTGTAGTCGGTGTACAGGCGGGCGTTGGCCGCGTGGTAGTTGCCGGTGCCCAAGTGGGCGTAGCGCACGATCTCGCCGGCCTCGCGTCGCAGGATGAGCATCATCTTGGCGTGGGTCTTGAAGCCCACCACGCCGTAAATCACCACCGCACCGGCCGCTTGCAGACGGCTGGCCAGTTGCAGGTTGGACTCTTCATCGAAGCGCGCGCGCAATTCGATCACCGCCGTGACCTCCTTGCCGTTTCGCGCCGCGTCCACCAGGGCATCGACGATCTCGGAGTTGGCGCCACTGCGGTACAGCGTCTGGCGCACCGCCAGGACATGTGGGTCCTTGGCGGCCTGGCGCAGCAAGTCGACCACCGGGGTGAACGACTCGAAGGGGTGCAACAGCAGGATGTCCTGCTTGCTGACAACACTGAAAATGTTTTCGCTGTTTTGCAGCAGTTTCGGGATCTGCGGTGTAAACGGCGAATATTGCAGCTCCGGATGGCTGTCCAGGCCGGTGATGCTGAACAGCCGCGTCAGGTTCACCGGACCATTGACCTGGTACAGCTCGGTCTCATGTAGGTTGAACTGCTTGAGCAGGTAGTCGGACAGGTGCTTCGGACAGGTATCGGCCACTTCCAGGCGCACCGCATCGCCATAGCGACGGGAGAACAACTCGCCGCGCAGGGCGCGGGCCAGGTCTTCTACATCCTCGGTGTCCACCGACAGGTCGGCGTTGCGGGTCAGGCGGAATTGGTAGCAGCCCTTCACCTTCATGCCCTGGAACAGGTCATCGGCGTGGGCGTGGATCATCGACGACAGGAACACATAGTTGTCGCCCGGGCCGCCGACGTCTTCCGGCACGCGGATGATCCGTGGCAACAGGCGTGGCGCCGGAATGATCGCCAGGCCGGAATCACGGCCAAAGGCGTCGATGCCTTCCAGCTCGACGATGAAGTTCAGGCTCTTGTTCACCAGCAATGGGAACGGGTGAGTCGGGTCGAGGCCGATCGGGGTGATGATCGGAGCGATTTCGTCACGGAAGTAACGGCGTACCCAGGTCTTGAGCTTGGTGGTCCAGTAGCGGCGACGGATGAAGCGCACCTGGTGCTTTTCCAGCTCCGGCAACAGGATGTCGTTGAGGATCGCGTACTGGCGATCGACATGACCGTGCACCAGTTCGCTGATGCGCGCCAGGGCCTGGTGCGGTTGCAGGCCGTCGGCACCGGCCTGCTCGCGGGCGAAGGTGATCTGCTTTTTCAGCCCGGCGACGCGAATCTCGAAGAACTCGTCCAGGTTGCTGGAGAAGATCAGCAGGAATTTCAGCCGCTCCAGCAGTGGGTAGGACTCATCCAGCGCCTGTTCAAGGACGCGGATGTTGAATTGCAGTTGCGACAGCTCACGATGGATGTACAGGCTGCTGTCATCCAGGTTGGGCACCGCAATCGCCGGCGCTGGGGCCGGCTCGGGCGCGGCAGCGGGGGCCGGTTCCAGCTCCGGTGGCGTTTCGGCGACTGGCTCGACCACGGGCTGAGCGTCTTTTACGGCAACTTCTGTGAGTCCTTCGGTATTCATCGCAAGTTCCTGGGAGGCTATTTCTGCTCTCGTAACAATTGGGCGGCGCGCACGGCAAAGTACGTCAGGATGCCATCAGCACCCGCGCGCTTGAAAGCGGTCAGGGATTCGAGAATCACCCCTTCGCTCAGCCAGCCGTTCTGGATCGCCGCCATGTGCATCGCATACTCGCCGCTGACCTGATAAACAAAGGTCGGCACTTTGAATTCATCCTTTACCCGACAGAGAATGTCGAGGTAAGGCATCCCCGGCTTGACCATGACCATGTCTGCCCCTTCTGACAAGTCGGCAGCCACTTCGTGCAGGGCTTCGTGGGCATTGGCCGGGTCCATCTGATAGGAGGCCTTGTTGGCCTTGCCCAGGTTCAGGGCCGAGCCGACCGCGTCGCGGAACGGGCCGTAATAGGCGCTGGCGTACTTGGCCGAGTAGGCCATGATGCGCACATTGACATGCCCGGCCACTTCCAAGGCTTCGCGGATTGCCTGGATCCTGCCGTCCATCATGTCCGACGGCGCCACCACCTGGGCACCGGCCTCGGCGTGGGACAGCGCCTGCCTGACCAGCGCATCGACGGTGATGTCGTTCTGCACATAGCCTTCTTCGTCGAGAATGCCGTCCTGCCCGTGGGTGGTGAACGGGTCCAGCGCCACGTCGGTAATCACCCCCAGCTCCGGGAAACGTGCGCGCAGGGCACGGGTCGCGCGCTGTGCGATGCCCTCGGGGTTCCACGCTTCGGCGGCATCCAGGGATTTCAGGCCCGGCGGCGTGACAGGAAACAGTGCCAACGCCGGGATACCCAGCTCGACCCACTCGGCCGCCGCTTCCAGCAACAGGTCGATGGTCAGGCGCTCCACGCCTGGCATCGAGGCCACCGCCTCACGGCGATTCTCGCCGTCCAGCACGAACACCGGCAGGATCAGGTCGTCGGTGGTCAGCACGTTTTCGCGCACGAGCCGACGAGAGAACTCATCCCGGCGATTGCGACGCAGGCGAGTGGCGGGAAACAGACGGTTGGCGGGGGTAAAGCTCACGGCAGACTCCTGAGCCCGCAAAAACGGGCGAGCGTGACAGTTATAAGCGGCCATTATGACGAACACATGACAGTTGTGCTAAAGCGTGACCGGTAGTCGCAGTCATTGTCTTCTGTAGGAAATGTTCACGTCGAGACACATTTCGATACTTTCCTGAATGTGCCTGAAGGGTTAGGCTGCGCGTTCATTTCGCCAGCACCCAGACAATGCTCCAACAATTTCTCCACGACTTCGGCTACCTGGCCCTGTTCATCGGCACGTTCTTCGAAGGTGAAACCATCCTCGTGCTCGCAGGTTTCCTGGCGTTCCGTGGCTACATGGACATCAACCTGGTGGTCGTCGTGGCGTTTTGCGGCAGCTACGCCGGTGACCAGCTGTGGTATTTCCTGGGGCGCAAGCACGGTCGCAAGCTGCTGGCGCGCAAACCGCGTTGGCAGTTGATGGGTGACCGGGCGCTGGAGCACATCCGCCGGCATCCGGACATCTGGGTCCTGAGCTTCCGCTTCGTCTATGGCCTGCGCACCGTGATGCCAGTGGCGATCGGCTTGTCAGGCTATCCACCGGGCCGCTATCTGTTGCTCAACGGTATCGGTGCGGCGATCTGGGCCACGGCACTGGCTGCCGCCGCGTATCACTTTGGCGCGGTGCTCGAAGGCATGCTGGGCAGTATCAAGAAATACGAACTGTGGGTACTCGGCGCCCTGCTGTTGCTGGGCTTGGGCCTGTGGCTGCGCCGTCGCATCAAAAATGCCCGGCTGGCCAGGAAAAATCTCGAGACCGAGCGACAGGAACAAGCCAGGGCCAGCGAATCTACGCCAGGCGAGTGAGTCGGTTGCGACAGCAGTAAAGCCCGATGCCACTGACCAGGCTGTAGCTCAACAACCCCACCCAAGCCACCGGGCTCGCTGGCCACAACCCTGCCACCGGCGCCAACCCTACCAGCGGCAGGTTCGCCGCCAGCCGCAGCAGCTCCAGCTTCAGCGCCCAAGGGCGATTCTCAAGGGCCACGCCCAAGGCAAACAGCCCCAACGCAATCGCCCCCCAGCCCAATACCAGGGCGGCAACCGGCAGGCTGTTTTCAAAGTTCATCAGATAGCTGCCCAGGGCGATGTAGATACAGAACTGCAGCGCCACATACCACCGCTGGCGTGCGTCCAGCGGCACTTCGAATTTGCGGAATTGGGACAGGTCAGGCTTGTTCAGCGGGTATCTGGCGGCCACATCGGCCGGGCGCCAACCGGTGGGCATGAACCAGATCCGCAGCTTGTCCCACCAGCGCTCGGCCCGCCGGGCATCAGCCCAGAGCTGCCCATAGAACTGCACGTTCGCCCACAACGGATTCCAGCTCGCCAGCGGCGTAGTCACGCCAAACACCACCGGCTCATCCTCGTCCTCTTCCTGGAAGGTGCCAAACAGACGGTCCCAAATAATGAACACGCCGCCGTAGTTGCGATCCATGTAGAGAGGGTTCTGCGCATGGTGGGCACGATGATTGGACGGCGTGACGAAGCACCATTCCAGCCAGCCGAGCTTTGGAATGTGTTGGGTGTGGACCCAGAACTGATACAGCAGGTTCAGCGCCGCGACGCTGACGAACACCACCAGCGGCACGCCCAGGATCGCCAGCGGCAGATAGAAAATCCAGCTCAGCAGAAAGCCTGTGCTGGTCTGGCGCAAGGCGGTGGAGAGGTTGTAATCCTCGCTCTGGTGATGCACCGAATGAGCGGCCCAGAGGATATTGCGTTCATGGCCCATGCGGTGCAGCCAGTAGTAGCAGAAGTCATAGAAGACGAAGGCAGCCACCCAGGTCCAGGCCTGGTCAGCCGGCAGTTGGAAGATTGCCAGGTGCTCCAGTGCAAAGGCATAGGTGACCAAGCCGACACCTTTGGTCAGCAGCCCGGTGGTGGTCGACAGCACGCCGGTACTCAGGCTGTTGATGGCGTCCGCCAGCCGATAATGGCTCACGCCGCGCCAACGATCGGCGAGCAACTCGACGGCGATCAACACGAAGAAAAACGGCACGGCATACAGAATGAAATTCATGATGCGACCCGGGCAGGCAAGGCAAGGAAGATAGTCGGCAGATTAGGTGTAGCTGCCCGAGACCCCTATGGCAACGAGTGACAAATTAGTAGACATTTAACGCCATGAATCTGGAGAAAAAGCCCATGAGCAAAAAAGTTGCAGTGATCCTTTCCGGCTGTGGCGTGTACGACGGCGCGGAGATTCACGAAAGCGTGATTACCTTGCTGCGTCTCGACCAGCGTGGCGCACAGGTCCAATGTTTCGCCCCGAACATTGCCCAGCTGCATGTCATCAACCATCTGACTGGCGAGGAAATGCCCGAAAGCCGCAACGTGCTGGTGGAGTCGGCGCGCATCGCCCGAGGCGATGTGAAAGACCTGCGCGAAGCCAAGGCCGAGGACTTTGACGCGCTGATCGTGCCCGGTGGTTTCGGCTCGGCGAAAAACCTGTCCAACTTCGCTGTCGAAGGGGCCGGTTGCGTCGTGCAGCCGGACGTCCTGGCGCTCACCGAGGCTTTCGCCGAAGCGGGGAAACCCGTGGGGCTGATGTGCATCTCACCGGCCCTGGCGGCGAAGATCTACGGCCCCGGCGTGACGTGCACCATCGGCACGGATGCCGATACCGCCGCTGCCGTGACCAAGATGGGCGGCACCCATGAAGAATGCCTGGTCACCGATATCGTCGAGGACACTGCGCGCAAACTCGTCAGCACACCCGCCTATATGCTGGCGAAGAACATCAGCGAGGCGGCTTCGGGGATCAACAAGCTGGTGGACCGGGTGTTGGAATTGACCCACGAGAACGACGCCTGACCCCATTTCCTCTTTCCTGTGGGAGGGGGCCAGCATCAGGACAAGCGAGCCAACCGCGTCAATATTCGATCCAGCGCATTGGCGAAACCCTGCTTGTCCCGCTCGCTGTACGCCGCCGGCCCGCCGCCCACATGGCCCTGCTCACGCAAGTCGGTAAACAGGTTGCGCACCGCCAGTCGATCGCCCATGTTCTGCGCGTCGAATTCCTTGCCCCTCGGATCGAGGGCGGCGACGCCCTTCTTGACCAGGCGGTCCGCCAGCGGCACGTCGCTGCAGATGACCAACTCACCCGGGACGGCGTGCTCCACCAGGTAGTCATCCGCCGCATCAGGACCGCTTGGCACCACGATCAGCTTGACCAGGGCCAGGCCCGGCTTTATTTGCGGCTGCCCAGCGACCAGCACCACTTCGAACTGGCGCTTCAAGGCGAACTTGACCACCAGTTCCTTCGCGGCCTTGGGGCAGGCGTCAGCGTCGATCCATACGCGCATAAGTGGTTTCCTCTATCTAAAAAGCATCGCGAGCAAGCTCGCTCCCACAGAGACAGCCTACATCCTGTGGGAGCGAGCTTGCTCGCGATTATGAGCGCAGCGAATGCGGCCGTTCAGGAAACCTGGACCCGACGCTTCTCCGCCACCCAACTGCGCCCGTACAGTACGACGATCGCCAGGATCGCCACCACCTGGGCGGTCAGCGAATAAGCATCGGCATGAATGCCCAGCCAGTCGAACTCGAAGAATGCCACCGGCCGCGTGCCGAATATCCCGGCTTCCTGCAGCGCCTTCACGCCATGGCCAGCGAACACCACCGACAGCGCACAAAGCAACGCGGCGTTGATGCTGAAGAACAGCGCCAGGGGCAGTTTCGCAGAGCCCCGCAAGATCACCCAGGCCAACCCGACCAGCAACACCAGCGCCGTCGCGCCGCCAGCCAATACGGCGTCATGACCGGCGGGACCGGCCTGCAGCCACAGGGTCTCGTAGAACAGGATCACTTCGAACAATTCGCGATAGACCGAGAAAAACGCCAGGATCGCGAATCCGAAACGGCCACCGCCGCCCACCAGGCTGCTTTTGATGTAATCCTGCCAGGCCGCGGCGTGACGCCGGTCGTGCATCCAGACACCCAGCCACAACACCATCACGCTGGCGAACAACGCGGTGGCGCCTTCGAGCAACTCACGCTGGGCGCCGCTGACGTCGATCACATAGGCGGCCAGCCCCCACGTCGCCAGACCGGCGAGCAATGCCAGCCCCCAGCCGATGTTGACGCTGCGAACCGCCGACTGCTGGCCGGTGTTGCGCAAGAATGCCAGGATAGCCGCGAGCACCAGGATCGCTTCCAACCCCTCGCGCAACAGGATCAGCAAGCCGGAGATGTAGCTCAACGACCAGCTCAAGCCATCGCCACCCAACAGGCCGGCGGATTCCTTCAACTTGGCCTTCGCCGCGTCCAGGCGTTGTTGGGCCTGGTCCACTGGCAAGCCATCCTGTAAAGACTGACGGAAAGCCATCAACGCCTTTTCGGTGTCTTTGCGCACATTGGCGTCGACGTTATCGAGCGAACTCTCCACCAGCTCGAAGCCTTCCAGGTAAGCCGCGACCGAAAGGTCGTAGGCCTGGTCATGATCACCGGCGCGATACGCCGCGATGCTTTTGTCCAACGTCGTGGCGGTGTAGTCGAGCAACTGCGCCGGGCCGCGCTGCACTTGCGGCGGCTGGGCACGTTGGGCGCGAAACGTCGCTGCTGCCGCGGGCCCTTGGGCAGCCAGGATTTCGGCCGGAGTCTGGCGGGCCAGATCGGCCAGGTTGTAGGTCAGCTCGCTTTTTGTCGCGGCCGGGTCGGCGCTGAAGCTGGCAATGTAAGTTGCCAGGTCCCAGCGCTGGCGGTCGTCGAGCTGGTCGGCGAAAGCTGGCATGTCCGTGCCCTCGACGCCCATGCCCAGGGTGTTGTAGATCGCGTAGAGGCTCAGGCGATCCAGGCGCTGGCCATCACGCAGGTTCGCCGGTGGCGGCTCCAGGCCGACGCCGGCCGGACCATCGCCAGCACCGGTGTCACCATGGCAAACCGAGCAATTCTGCGCGTACAACGGCGCACCGCGCGCCGGATCCGGGGTAATGATCGGCGCTTGGCTGACTTCGTACGCCACCGCCAGCCTTGCCCCCAACTGCCGAGCCAGGCGGGCGACGTCGTCGCCGTCCCGGCGTTCGGTGATAGCCCCGCGCAACGTGCCGATGCCTTGGGTCAACTCAGCCTTTTCCGGCTTGGCCGGCAGCGCCGCAATCAACCCCTCCAACACTTGGGTGAACTCCAGTTGCTCGCGGTATTCCGAATCGTCAATGACTTTTCCCGCTTCGACAGTCGCTGGGTAATCCGCCCCGATGTAATCAAGCAGGTGCAAGGCCTGGGGAGCGCCTTCAGTGGTATCGGCCAGCAGATCGGCGCTGCACAGCGCCAACAACGGCAGCGCTAGCCAAGCCAGGAAACGAAACGGGGCAGGCATGAATGACTCTCGGTTGGAAATAAGAAGTAACATATTGTTCACTTCCAATGCGCTTGACTCAAGTACCGATGTGTTTTCCACGCACATTTTCATCGGATCTTCATGGTTTGGAAGTGACATCACAAAAACATCATTTGGCGATTAAAAAGCCACTACGCGGTCAATCCTCCTGTTTATAATGCGCCGCCCTCTTATTTGTTGAAGGCATAAGAGCTCCTCTCCCCATGAGGAACCGACGGCGCTCCAGTGCCCCGTTCGTGGATCGCCCCAGCCCGACCCGCACACCTGGCTGATATTCAGGGAAGAAGTGTTCATGGCATCCCGTGCCTGTTTTCCGGTCGCCCTCTGCGCGATCACTCTGCTGTCCGGCTGCTCGGCCTTTCGCAACTACGACAGTGAATTGGCCCAGACCAATCAGCAATTGGCCTCCGGCAATGTCGACGCGGCGCTGGCCCTGCTGGAGAAGAACAACTCCAGCCAAGATAAAGACCTGCTGTATTTCTTCGAGAAGGGCGAATTGCTGCGGGCCAAGGGTGACCTCTCCGGCAGCCAGGCGGCCTGGGGCAGCGCAGACCAGCAGGTTGGCCAATGGGAAGACGCGGTCAAGCTCGACACCGCCAAGTACCTGGCGCAGTTCGGCAGCTTCCTGGTCAACGACAAGGTCCGGCGCTACGAGGGTTATGACTATGAGAAGGTCATGCTCACCACGCAGATGGCCTTGAACCTGCTGGCGGTGAATGACTTCGACGGCGCACGGATGCAGATCAAAAAGACCCACGAGCGCGAAGCGGTGATTGCCGACCTGCGGGACAAGGAATATCTCAAGCGTGAAGAGGACGCCGAAAAGCAAGGAGTCCAGACCGAATACAAGGACCTCAAGGGTTACCCGGTTGCCAGCCTGGACGCACCGGAAGTGGTCAGCCTGAAAAACAGTTACCAGAGCGCGTTCAGCCATTACCTGGCGGGCTTCGTGTACGAGGCGTTGGGCGAAAAAGACCTGGCCGCGCCGGGTTACCGTAAAGCCGCCGAACTGCGCCCCAATACCCCACTGCTGGAGCAGGCGCTGCTCAATCTCGACAAGCCCGCCGCCAAGGACGACGACAGCGATATCCTGATCGTGGTGCAGAGCGGGCTGGCGCCCTCCCGGGATTCGATCCGTATCCCGCTGCCCCTGCCCATCAGCGGCAACGTGGTTATCACGCCGTTGTCATTCCCGCTGATCAAGCCGGACACGTCCACCGCCACCTTCGCCCAGGTCGGCGTCGACGGCCGGCAACTGGACCTGACCTCACTCAACAGCACCACGGCCATGTCGCGCCGCGCCCTGCGCGATGACATGCCGGGGATCATCCTGCGTACCACCGTACGCGCGGTGAGCCGTGGCGTGGCGCAAAAGCAGATCAACGAAACCAATCCCCTGGCCGGCCTGGCCGTGGGCATTACCTCGGCCGTGCTTGAAGGGGCCGACACCCGGACCTGGCGCACCCTGCCGGATTACACCCAGGTGGTGCGCCTGCGCCTGAAAAAAGGCGAGCACCAGGTCACCTTGCCAAGCGTGGTCGGCGGCTCGGTGGTGAAGGTCAAGGTCGATCAGCGTTACCAGGTCATCACCCTGCGGGCGGTGGGCAACCAGGTGTTCGCCGGCGGCCTGGCGGCCCAGGTAATCCCGAGCGCCAATCCCACCGCCATCGCCCTCAAGCAACCTTAAGAACGGAGTCTTGTTCACATGCGTTTAAAACTGATCGCCGTCGGCGCCCTGGCCTTGCTGGCCGGCTGCGCCACCCCACCGCCACCGGAGCCGGGCAGCGCCGCCAGCAAGGTCGTGGCAATGGGCAAGACCAAGAACATCGTGGTGGGCGCCATGCGCGTCGCTCGGGAAAACGGCTACATGACCGTCAATGTGCAGCTGAGCAACACCAGCTTCAACAACAAGAACATGTATTACCGCTTCGCCTGGCTGGGACCGGAAGGCTTCCCCATCGCCGAGGAAGAAAGCTGGAAAAGCCTGACACTGTACGGCGAACAGACCCGCTTCCTGCCGGCCATCGCACCGACACCCAAGGCGGTGGATTTCCGACTGGAAATCAACACCCCGTGAGGTGCTGAAACCTGTGGGAACGGGCTTGCTCGCTCCCACACCAGCCCCCGAGTGATGCCTGATCCCTTTATTCAGCTTTGAGAGCAACCCCTATGTTCCTACGCATTTCCTCCCTTGCCCTCGCCGCCCTGCTCGTCAGCGGCTGTGCGAACAACTCACCGGTCCTGGGCAACAAGAACATCAGCTATGGCGACACCAAGGCCGTGGAAACCGTCACCAACGAATTCGGCTCCACCGATCTGCAAATGATCGCCGAATCCATGACTCGCTCCCTCGCCCAGTCCGGCGTGCTGCAGGGTCGCCCAGTGGTCCAGGTCTATGACGTGAAGAACAAGACCAGCGAGTACATCGATACCCGGGAAATCACCACCAGCATCAAGACCCAACTCATGAAGACTGGCGCGGCGCGCTTCGCCAGCGACAACAACGCCATGGACAGCCAGGTCGACCAGCTGAAGTTGCAGAACCAGAGCGGCCTGTACAAAAAGAGCACCGTGGCCAAGACCGGCAACATGATCGCCGCCAAATATCGTATCGAGGGCTCCATCAGCTCGATCGTCAAGCGCAGCGAAGATTACAAGGACGTGTTCTACAAGTTCAGCCTGCAACTGATCGACGTCGAAAGCGGCCTGGCCGAATGGATGGACGAAAAAGAAATCCGCAAGACCACGGAGCGTTAAGCCATGCGCACATGGATCGCAATGATGGCCCTGGCTTGCGCATTCACTGCGCAAGCGGCCCCAAAAGTCGCGGTGACGGATCTGGCGTACCAAGAACGCGTCGAGGAATACATCCACACGGTTTCGGCCCAAAGCAACTTCCAGGCGAGCCCGTACAGCGCCAGTGCGTCGTCGAGCTACGACGAGATGGAGGCCACCAGCAGTTACATCGAGCAGGGTGAGCTGCGCAAGTTCACCGGTGATATCAAGGGCGAGATGCTGCGCAGCGGCATGTTCCAGCTGGTGCAGGGTACGCCGTATACCGCGTCGTCCAAGGGCGATGTATACGACGTGATCAAGCGTATCAAGGCGGGGAACTTCAAGGGGGCCGACTACGTGCTGTTCGGCACTGTGTCGGACATCGACTTCACCCGCGACATCAATGAACTTGGCACTGCCGACAGCTACTCGGCGGTGCTGGCCCTGACGTTGGTGGCGGATTTCAGCCTGATCAACACCAAGACCTTTGAGATCACCTCGGCCTTCACCGCCATGGGCGAAGGCCAGGACACCAAGCTACTGAACCACCGTGACGTGCGCATCAGCCTCAATCGTCCGCGGGTCGTGCGTGAAGTGTCCAAGGCGCTGGGGGAAGATGTGACACGGCAGTTGAGCGAACAGCTCGGCGGCCCGATCCAGGAGCAAGTCGGCGAACCTGTGCAGCGCAACAATCTGCCGAGGGACACGGCGCCAGTGATCCTGCGCTGATTTTCGGTCAGGTAACTGATTTTGTGGTGAGGGGATGGCTCCCCTCACCCCATTGGTTTACACCGCAGCCTTGCGGATCGTCGCCAGCAAACCCGCCGCGCCAATGAACAATCCGGCAAAGGTCCGGTTCATCCGCCGTTGCTGCTTAGGGGTACGCAACAGGCGCAACACCTTGGACGCCAGTCCGGTGTACCCGGCCATGACAATCAGATCGACGCAAATCATCGTCACGCCAAGGATCAGGTATTGCTTGACCAAAGGTGCATGGGGATCGATGAACTGTGGCAGCACGGCGAGCATGAACACCAGGGCCTTGGGGTTGCTGATGTTGACCAGAAAGCCGCGAAACACCAGCGCCAAGGGCTTGCCGATGGGGCGCACCGCCGCGTCGTCGCTGAGGTCGCCGGGGACGGCCCGCCACTGCTTGACGCCCAGGTAGACCAGGTATGCCACGCCGAACCACTTGATTGCATAGAAGGCGGTTGCCGACGCGGTGAGGATCGCGCCCACGCCTGCCGCGACAATTGCGATTTGCAGCGCCAGGCCCAATTGCAGGCCCAAGGCGTTCCAATAACCGCGCCAGAAGCCGTATTGCAAGCCACTGGACATCGATGCAATGGCACCGGCGCCCGGCGAAAGACTGATGACCCAGCAAGCGGCGAAAAACGCCAGCCACGTTTCCAGCAACATTGCACACCTCGGCTCAGATCCATCGAAACGACTAAGCTAATGCGCCGCCGGGCCGGTGGCCATTCTTTTTTTCAGGGGTCGCCAGGGTAGGTGTCGGGTTATTCGACGAAACCGCCGACCGGAAACGCCTCGCTGCCGCGCCAGCGCCGCACCGACCGTTGGAAAAACAGGCTATTGGGCACCTGAACCATGGAACTGCCGGTGCCGAGTTCCTCGGGTTCGATCAATGTGGTGTAGAGCAGATTGATCGCCACCACCCGCCCCTTGATGCCTGGCTTGTCGGTGGCTTCCACCAGCTCGACTACGTCGCCCAGGCGGAACGGGCCGACGGTGTAGATCAGGATGGCACACAGCAAATTCGACAATACGCTCCAGATGGCAAAGAACGCGACCGCCGCAACGGCAACGAACCCCGACAGCGCGGTCCAGAGCACCGTGGCCGAGACACCGAGGCGCTCCAGCGCCACCAGCACTGCGCTGCCCATGATCAACCAGCGCAGCACGCCGCGCAGGATGATCATCAGCTGGGTCGGCAATGGATAGCGCTCGCCGAGCCCCGTGAGGAAGCGCGCCACGAACCGCTGGGCAACATAACCTACCAACAGGATCAGCAGGATTTGCACACCGAGCCAGATCGGCTCGATCCACAGGACCGGTATGGGCAAGGACAACGCTTCCATCAGGACAACGCCTCCAGCTCCGCTTGCAGGTTTTCCAGCAACTCCAGGGCTTGCATCCACGCCTCCTCAAGTTCCGCTTCCCGAACCTTCAGCTTGGCCTGTTCGGCCAGCAGATCACGCAGCTCGTCCTTGCGTGCCGCCTCGTAGAGACCACTGTCCCCGAGGCTGGTTTCGATTTTTTGCAGCTTTTCATGCAGCTTGCCGAGCTCGCCTTCGAGCTTGTCGGCTTCGCGCTTGTGCGGCGCCAGTTGCTGGCGCAACGCCGCGGCGGCCTGGCGTTGGGCTTTCTTGTCGGTTTTGTCCGGGTTGACCGGCGCGCTGCTGACCGGTGCGTTGCGCTGGCGATAATCCACCAGCCAGCGCGCATAGTCTTCAAGGTCGCCGTCGAACTCTTCGACTTTACCGTCCGCGACCAGATAAAAGTTGTCCGTGGTGCTCTTGAGCAAGTGCCGGTCGTGGGAAACCACCAGCACCGCGCCGCTGAATTCCTGCAAGGCCATGGTCAGGGCCAGGCGCATCTCCAGGTCCAGGTGGTTGGTCGGTTCGTCGAGCAACAGCAGGTTCGGCCGCCCCCAGGCGATCAACGCCAGGGCCAGGCGGGCTTTTTCGCCGCCGGAGAAATTCAGAACCGGCTCGTCGATGCGCGCCCCGCGGAAATCGAAACCACCGAGGAAGTCCCTGAGTGTCTGCTCACGCTCGGTTGGCGCCAGGCGCTGCAAGTGCAGCAGCGGGCTGGCCTTGGCATCGAGGGAATCCAGCTGATGCTGGGCAAAGTAGCCGACCACGGTGTTTTCACCGCGCGTCAGGCGCCCGGCCAGAGGCTGGAGCTCACCGGAAAGGTTTTTGATCAGGGTCGATTTACCGGCGCCGTTAGGCCCCAACAGACCGATCCGCGCGCCGGGGGTCAGTTGCAACTTGACCTTCTCCAGCACGGTTTTTTCGCCATAGCCCAGTCGTGCATCCGACAGGTCAATCAACGGGCTGGAGATCTTCGACGACTCGCGGAAAACAAAATCGAATGGCGAATCGACATGGGCCGCCGACAGCTCTTCCATCCGCTCCAGGGCCTTGATCCGGCTCTGCGCCTGGCGAGCCTTGGTGGCTTGGGCCTTGAAGCGAGCGATGTAGCTTTCCATGTGCGCGCGCTGCGCCTGCTGTTTCTCATACGCTTGCTGTTGCTGGGCCAGGCGCTCGGCGCGGGCACGCTCGAAGGCGCTGTAGCCGCCGCGATACAAGGTGAGCTTGCGCTGATCGACATGGGCCACGTGATCCACCACGGCGTCAAGGAAATCCCGGTCGTGGGAAATCAGCAACAACGTGCCCGGATAGCTCTTGAGCCAGTCTTCGAGCCAGATGATGGCGTCGAGGTCCAAGTGGTTGGTCG
This sequence comes from Pseudomonas sp. R4-84, assembly GCF_054130985.1. Lineage (NCBI taxonomy): Bacteria > Pseudomonadati > Pseudomonadota > Gammaproteobacteria > Pseudomonadales > Pseudomonadaceae > Pseudomonas > Pseudomonas sp. R4-84. Next base: position 225,377 of record NZ_CP096390.1, on the reverse strand, counting down.
GTTCGTCGAGCAACAGCAAGTCCGACGGGCACATCAGGGCTTGCGCCAGGTTCAGGCGCATCCGCCAACCCCCGGAGAAATCACCGACCTGACGGTCCATCTGTTCATTGGTAAAGCCCAGCCCGGCGAGCAATTTACGAGCCCGGGCGTCGGCGGTATAACCGTCGGCGCTGTCGAGCTCCGCGTGCAGGCGAGCTTGGGCGGCGCCGTCATGGGCGGCTTCGGCTGCGGCGAGGTCGCGCTGGACCTGACGCAGGCGCAGGTCGCCATCGAGCACATAATCCACCGCCAAGCGTTCGAGGGTGTCGACCTCCTGACGCATATGGGCGATGCGCCAATCGGCGGGCAGCAAGCAATTGCCGGAGTCCGGGTGCAACTCGCCGCGCAACAAGGCGAACAGGCTCGATTTGCCGGCGCCGTTGGCACCGATGAGGCCGGCTTTGTGGCCGGCGTGCAGGGTCAGCTCGGCGTCTTCTAGCAGACGTTGCGGGCCACGCTGTAAAGTCAGGTTCTGAAGTCGAATCATAATGGCGGCGGAGTCTACCAGCTTCGCCCGCAACTGGCGCGAGTAGCACGATGTCGTCTGATCTGTGGAGCTTTTCGATCAACCTCTACGCCAAGCCTGGTGTGGAATCCGCGTGCCTGGCACTACAGACAGGGGGCGCGAACGTGTGCCTGCTGCTCTGTGGGCTGTGGTTGGAACAACGCGGCGTGAGCTGTGATGAGCAAAAGCTGCAGCAGCTTAAGCATCTGGCCGGACCTTGGGACTCGACCGTCGTGCAACCGTTGCGCAAGTTACGCACCCAATGGAAAAACCTTGCCCTTCAGGATCCAGGGCTGGGTGGCTTGCGCGAACAGGTCAAGAAACTGGAACTGGAAGCCGAACGGCTATTGCTTGAGCGGCTGGAGGCAACGGTCAAGGACTGGCCAACGGGACAATCCTTGGATTCAGCGCAGTGGCTGCAAAGGCTTGCGGCAAATGCCGGCCAAGCCAACCACGACGCGCTGCATCAGCTGCGCGTCGCGGTTTCCGACGTTTAGGAAACGCGGGTTGGAGTGGGGCTTGGGGCGGTGGCTACACTGGGGTTCAGTGCCGGTGCTGGCGTACCAACCGTTGGCGCGGGGGTTGCTGCCGGAGCTGGCGCAGCAGGTTTGGCAGCCGGAGCGGTTGCCGGTTTTGCAGCGGCTGGCTTGGCGGCGGCTGGCTTTTTCACGGCCGGCTTCGCAGCGGGCTTGGCGGCGGCAGGTTTGGCGGCAGGCTTGGTCGCGGCAGGCTTGGCGGCAGCGGTGCTCGCTGGTTTGGCTGCAGCCGGTTTAGCCGCAGGCTTAGCCGCAGCTTTGGCAGGCGCCTTGGCGGCGACTGGCTTGGCCGCGGATTTCGCAGCAGGTTTGGCAGCAGCAGGTTTGGCAGCAGTGGCCTTGGTCGCAGTTGGCTTGGCAGCCGGCTTCGCAGCGGGTTTGGCGACCGCTTTCACAGCCGGTTTGGCAGCGGTGGCTTTCGTTGCCGCAGGCTTGGCGGCAGCGGTTTTCGCCGCGGGCTTGGCAGCCACTTTGGCAGCAGGCTTAGCGGCGACAGGTTTGGCAGCGGCTGCTTTTACGGCAGGCTTGGCGGCAGCTTTGGCGGCCGGTTTTTTCGCAACGGGTTTCGCCGCGCTGGCAGCAACCGGTTTTTTCACGGCAGGTTTGGCCACTGGTTTGCTGGCTGCCTTTGCCCCTACCTTGGTCACTGGCTTGGCGGCCACTTTTGTTGAAGTTTTCGCCGCGACAGGTTTAGCCGCTGGCTTCTTGGCCGATACAGCGGCAGGCTTGGCCGCGCGAAGCGTCAGCGCCTTGCCTGCGGCTTCCTGGACACGACCCACGCCTTGGGCCAGCTTCAGGCTTTCCTGGGCGTCACGCTTGAGTTGCAGGATGTAGGCGCGGGTTTCGGATTGTCGATCCTTCAGGGCATCGAGCAGGTTCTCGAGTTCCTTCACGGCATCCTTGGCCTTGGCTTGTGCCTTGGCTTTGCCAGCGGTTGCCGCGTCTTGCAGTTTGGTGCGCGACTTGTGGAGTTTTTCCTGCGCCTTGCCGCGTTGTTTTTCCAGCTTGGCGAGTAGTTTTTCAGCATCAGCCAGGGCTTGGGAGCAGGCATTTTCCAGATGCTCGAGCAAGCTGCCCGACAGTTGTTGGAGCAAGTGCAACGGAGTGTTTACAGGCTTCTTAGTGGCCGACATGGTTTACCTCCTGACTGACGTGAGTGCGGCTCATACTAGACCTCTGCTGCAACCGCCGCTAGGGCATGTTGACACTACACAAGGCGTTGCGTTGCACGGCACAAGAAATCTTCTGCGCCGGCGCCTGGGCAATTCACTTTTACTGTTTGCGGCACTGGCATAATCCCTCGAATCGAGGCCGGAGAAAGTACACATGTCGCGTCATCTTTTTTTACTTCTTTGCATGATTTTCCCAGTGGCCCAAGCCACAGAAAAACCCAACGCAAACGAAGCCCGGGAGCTGGCCTACAGTCTTGGCGCGAGCCTGGGGGAACGCCTGCGCCAAGACGTACCCGACCTGCAGATACAAGCCTTGGTCGAAGGCCTGCAACAGGCCTATCTTGGCAAGCCGCTGGCGTTGGACGATGAACGCATCGAAAGGATCCTGGCCGAACACCAGGCGCAGTTGACGGCGCAATCGGCGACGCCGCAAGACCAAGTGGCGCTGAAGACCGAGCAGAAGTTTCTCAACGAGGAAAAAGGCCGGCCAGGCGTCCAGCAATTGCCGGACGGCATCCTGTTGACCGAACTCAAGCCAGGCAGTGGCACGAAAGCCGGCCCCCACGGCAAGGTCCAAGTGTTGTATGTCGGTCGTCTGCCGGACGGCACGGTGTTCGATTCCAACCATCAGGCACAGTGGTTCTATCTTGATAGCGTGATCGATGGCTGGCGCAATGCATTACCGCAGATGCCCGTAGGCGCGAAGTGGCGGTTGGTGATTCCTTCAGCCCTGGCCTATGGCGCCGAAGGTGCCGGAGACGTTATTCCACCTTTCACGCCCCTGGTATTTGAAATTGAACTGCTGGGCGCGACGACTTGACGCCCTGAAAAGAAAAACGGCACGCAATGCGTACCGTTTTCTGTCCCGAAGATGTTCTCAAGCCTGGACCGCAGCTTCTTCCTTGTGGGCGTTGTGCAGCACTTCGATCAGGCAGTCTTCCAGCTCGAAACGCTCGTGCAACAAGCCGCCCAGTTCCTTGAATTTTTCCGCCACGCATTTGCCTTCATCGCACAGGTCGTTGAAGGCCAGCAGCTTCTCGGTGATGACATCGATGCGCGGGTAAATCGTGTCGGCCAGTTCCAGGCCGCGCTTGTCATTGAAGGCCTTGGCCTCGCCCGTGAGTTGCTCGTAGATCTCGAAATGACCCGCGGACACATAGTCCACCAGCACACCACAGAACTCTTGCAAGGGCTTGCGGCTTTCACTCAGTGCTTCAGGCTTGTCGCCAAGAGCATCATAGGCTCGAACCAGTTCGTGACGCTCCTGCAACCAGCGGTCGATCAGCAGATGCACCCCACCCCAGCGTTCCTGAGCATTCTGACAACTTTCGAGCATGGTGATTTCTTCCCTTCTGAGTCACGCCCCTCGCCGTCTGAAACACCCGCCTGAATGATCAGGAGCAAGCCAGACACAACATGATCGAGTGGCATGATTCCAATGATACGTGCGGGCCAGATTATGCCCGCGCGACAACTGCTTCAAGGTACGCAGGAGAGAAAGTTCATACAAGTGTTTAATCCAGCGCCCGGACCAACTGCGACGTCTCGCCGCCGAGCGGCCGTACCAGGGCATCCCAGACCAGGCGCAACAGCAGGTAAGTCATCGAGACAGCAACGGCGAGGAAGAACAGCAGGCTCCATTCGGGGATGCTCAGGTCGAACAGCGTCCAGGTGACACTCGCACAGTCGGGGGCACCATTGGCGACGCGATGCGCGGCACTCCACCACGAGTCCACCTCCGGCAATTGGGCCACGCAGTCAGGCAGCAGCTCATGTGACTCGCTTTGCACCAGTACATTGCGCCAAGCCAACGCCAACCCTGCCGATGCAAAGGCAGCCCCCATCGCTGCATAGGCGATGCAGCCCTTGCGGGTTGGGCCATGCACGCACGCCACGAGGCAATTCACCAGGAAGAGCATCAGGCACAGCCGCTGCAAGATACACAGGCTGCAAGGGGACAGGCCAACCGCGTATTCCAGATAACTGGCGACGCCCATAGCCAGGGCAGCAGCGATGGAAGCCATGAGAAACAAGAAGCGTGAGCTGGCCAGAGACATGGCGGATCCGTAACAGAAGAGACAAGCTGTAACGGTAGAGGAAAGCCCCTGGGCCTTTCAAGGCAGCCCCGCGCAGACACTTCACCAGAGGTGTAGGGAATTCCCGACAGGCCAAAGAGGATTCAGCTCAGTGTGCTGTAGGACTTCGCTGAGCGCTTGGTCAGACCTCCAAAAACCGGGCCGGGATTCGCCACCGTTTGCCTCAGGATGGGCACGACGCCGTGGCGAGAGAGTGTGCTCTCCCTTCCCTGCGGTTCATACCCACCTCAAAGAGTCTTCGTCCCGCCTCAAGTTGACAGGACTTGAGGCGAAACCGGCAGCGGCGCCGCAAGCAAGCGCTCATCCAGCAACCCCAACCCCTCCTGGAACAGCTGGTTGCTTCGCTCGGCATCCCCCAACTGCGCCAGCAGCCGCGCCAACTCGGCGCAAGCTTCGGGGTTGCGCTGCATGCGCAGGCTGCTTTCCAGATAATCCCTTGCCTTGCCCCACAGGCTGTTCTGCAGGCACAGGCGCCCGAGCGTCAGGAGCAGGCTCGGATCATTCGGATGATCCTTGAGCCAGCCTTCAGCCACCTGCAGTTGCCGGCTCGAATCCGCGCCACGAACCAGGCCATACAGGCGCGCCAGGTGGCTGTCGTAGTTGCGCTTGAGCGCAGCGCGCAGCACCTCTTCCGCCTCTACCTGGGCACCCAGTTGCCGGAGCTGCTCGGCGTAGGCCAATACCAGTGCCGGTTCCTGGCGCTGGGCGGAAGTCAGTTGCTGCCACGCGCGATCAAGCGATTGCAGGCCAACACTGCCATCGGCCTCGCGGTGGGCTGCCAGGGTGAGGTTTTCGCCCCAGGCCCGGCGCTCCAGTTCTGCCAGTTCGGCGGCAGGCAGGACCTTGTCCTTGCGCAACTCGGGCAGCAACCGGATCACCGCCGGCCAATCCCCCCGCTGCTGGTGCAAGCGTTGCAGCTGACGCAAGGCCTGGGTGTTATGGGGGTAGCGTTCGTGCATGGCTTGCAGGGTAGTCAATGCACCGTCTGTGTCGCCACGGTCCATCTGCAACTGGGCGTGAGTCAGCGCGATAGCCAGCTCCGCCTGGGGCTGACGCTCCAAGGCGCGCTCCAGCAAGCTGTCGCTCTGATCGTAAAGGCCCTGCTCGTTGGCAGCGCGAGCGGCGCCGAGGTAATACAGCAACGGCTGCCGCTCGGCTTCGGCGGCACGATGCAAGTGCCGTTGGGCGCTGGCCCAGCGTCCCTCTGCCAGGTCCAACTGTCCGTGCTCGATTGCAACCTGGATTCGACGACTGCGGTTGCGCCGCGACCACGGGTTGACCACGCCGGTCGAGGTGGTCACCAGCCCAATCAGCGCGGTGACACCTCGCCACAGCAACCAAAGCACCGCGATCAATGCCAGCGTGACCCACAACCCGGCCTCGTAGCGGAAGTTCTTGTACGCCACCAACACGTAACCCGAATGCTCGGCAATCGCGACGCCCAGCACAGCGGCAACGGCGATGACCACGAACAGAATCACGTAGAGGCGCTTCATGGCGTGGCCTCCTGCTCACCTGCCTTGGGCAACGGCTTGACCGATTCTTCGGCGTTCACGTTGCGGCGTTCAAGATAGGCCTGGACGGCGCTGAGCGTGCCGGTCATGTCTGGCGTGACCACCGTCACCGGCATCTTGCCCAGCTCAACGACTCGCTCCAGCATGATTTTGCTTTGCGGGTTGTCCTGGTTGAAATTGTTCTTGAGGACGTCACGGGCTTCGGCCAGTGCCTGGGTGTACACCGGCGCCTGGCCGTTGAGGGCGGCCCATTGCGCCTGCTCCAGGGCCAGGCTCAAGGCCAGGCGCACCTGCATCAGGCTCTGGCCGGCGAGGAGCGGACGGACATTTTCATCGGCATTGAAATCGATGCGGATGTAGCGCGAAATACGATCCCACCACTGCGACCACTGGCTGGCGCCGTCGCCATCGGCGGTCAGCCCCAGCAGGGATTCACCGCGGTCCTTGTATTCGGGAGCGATTTCCGACAACTGCAAGACCTGGTCACGCAGGGCGCCCAACTGGAGGAACAGGCCGGTGCGATCCGGCTGCTCTGTGCTGCGCAACGCAGCGAGGGTCTTGGCCAGCTGTTCGCGGGCAGCGAAGGACCCAGGATCGTTTTGCTCGCGAAGGATTTCATCGGCACCCTGCACAAGGGCCTGGGCACTGTTGATGTCTTGCAGGGCGGAAAGTCGCAGGCTGGCCAGGCGCAACAGGTGCTCGGCTTCGGCCAGGCGCCAGTCCTTGCGGCTGGAACCAAGCACGGTTTCCAGGCGCTGGTTCAGGCGCTGCTGGTCGCCTTGCAACTGGGCGATCTGACGTCGCCGCTCTTCCAGCTCTTGAGCCGCAGGCAACTGCTCCAGGCGTTCGCTCAGCCGCTGCTCGTTGAGCTTGAGGTTCTGGGCCTGGTCGTTGAGTGCCTGGACCTGAGCGGCCTGCTGCTGGGTATTGGCTTGCAGGTGACGCACTTGCCAGATGCCCCATCCGCCCACGGCCACGCCGGCAGCGCCCAACAATAACGCGACAATCGCAAGCCCGTTACCGCGACGCGGCGCCACCGGCACCGACGGGTCAGTCGGAGCTTCGACCGCTGGCTGATCTTGATCTTTTGGCAAGGCTGTTTCGCTCACGTATCCATCCTTTGCATTAGAAAACGGCACGGACTGTTCCCGTAAAGCCGCCAGCAAAGCCGCGGCACTGGCGCCACGACAATCCACAACTGTCCTGGCCCCGGCGGCACGCGCCATCTCGGCGACCCTGGGGCTTGGAACAAACAAGGGTAGCCGCGCCAGGGCGGGCCACGCGTCACCGGCCAGCCGGTGCAGATGCTCGAAGCTCTGCCCACTGCTGACCACCAGCGCGTTCAAGCGTTCCGCCTCGACCTTCGCTGGCAACTCGCCTTCGCCGTAGTGCGGCAAGCCGCGACGGTACAACTCCAGGTAGTCGACACTAGCACCTTGCTCTCGCAAACGCTCTGCCAGCAAACCGCGCCCACCCTCGCCACGCACGATCAAGACACGTGCGTCAGGCCGGTCGATAGCCTGGCGCAACGCCGCCAGCTCAAGCAGGGCTTCGCTGTCGTCACCGTTTTCGGGGTAAAAAACGCGGAGGCCGGCATCGACCAGAATTTGCCCGGTCGCGGCGCCAACGCTGAACCAGGGTTGCTCTGGAAGGCGCGGCCAGTATTGACGCAGCAACTCCACGGCCAAGCGTGCCGCAGGCTTGCTGACGACGATCACCGCGCTGTACCGATCCAGAGCCTGGAACTTGTCTCGCTCGGACTCGGACAGGGGGACCGGCGTGATATCCAGCAGCGGCATGGCGCTGCTATGGATGCCCGCCTGCGCCAGAACGGCCGCCAACGCAGACGACTCGTCCGCCGGCCGGGTCAGTAGCAGCCGCCATCCCGTCACGCGTCGCCGGCCTCGCCGTAGACTTTCTTGAGAATATCGTCGGCGCCTTGGCTCAACAGGTCCTCGGCGACGCGCACGCCCAACGCCTCGGCATCGCGACGCGGCGCCCGGGCCTCGGCGGCGAGCAGTTGGCCGCCACTCGGATCGCCCACCAGGCCCCGCAACCAGACCTGCTCACCTTCAAGGACGGCGTAGCAGGCGATTGGCACCTGGCAGCCGCCGTTCAAATGCTTGTTGAGTGCCCGCTCGGCGAAGACTCGGATAGCCGTGTCTTCATGGTGCAGCGGCGCCAGCAGAGCGTGAATCTCGCTGTCGGCGCTGCGGCATTCAATGCCCACCGCCCCCTGCCCTCCGGCCGGCAGGCTGTCATCGACGCTGATGGCCGAGGTGATGCGTTCTTCGAAACCCAGACGGATCAGGCCCGCTGCGGCGAGGATGATCGCGTCGTACTCGCCGGCGTCGAGCTTGGCCAGGCGCGTGTTGACGTTGCCCCGCAGGAAGCGGATCTGCAGATCAGGGCGACGGGCCAGCAGCTGTGCCTGGCGGCGCAGGCTCGATGTGCCCACCACACTCGCGGCGGGCAGCGCGTCAAGGCTGGAAAAGTCGTTTGAGACGAATGCGTCGCGCGGATCTTCCCGTTCGCAGATGCAAAAAAGGCCCAGGCCTTCGGGGAAGTCCATGGGCACGTCTTTCATTGAATGCACGGCGATATCGGCTTCATTGTCCAGCAAGGCTGTTTCCAGTTCCTTGACGAACAAGCCCTTGCCACCGATTTTGGAGAGTGGCGAGTCCAGCAGCTTGTCGCCGCGACTGACCATGGGCACCAGCGTCACGACCAGCCCCGGATGGGCCGTTTCGAGGCGGGCTTTGACGTATTCGGCCTGCCAAAGGGCCAAGGCGCTTTTACGGGTGGCGATGCGGATCTCGCGAGGGGACATGGATCAATCCGTACTTAAAAGATACGGCAGATAATAACAGCTCAGCCAAAACCGCTTTGACTTGAATCACGACGTCGCGGCCTCCCTGGCCGCCAATCCTGGAAACGGAACGCTCGAGGACGTCGCGCTAGAGCTGCTGCATCATCTTGCGCACGCCGGCGACATGCCGCCGACTGACGATCAGCGCGTCGCCATTCAATCCCTTCAGGTACAGCTGGAAATGCCCCAGCGGCGTACGCTGCAAGCGCTCGATACGTTCGCGGGCCACCAGGGCGTTGCGGTGGATACGCACGAACCGCTCGCCGAACTCATCCTCGAGAGCCTTGAGCGGCTCGTCCAGCAACACTTCACCGCTTTCGTGACGCAAGGTCACGTACTTGTGGTCGGCGATGAAATAAACCACTTGGTTCAAGGGGATCAATTCGATGCCCTTGCGGGTCCGCGCGCTGATGTGGCTGCGTGGGCCGCTGCCGCTTTCGGCGGCCGGGCGGGTGAGCGCCGCCAACTGCGTGCGGTTCGGCCGCTCGGCCTTGCGCAACGCCTCCTCCAGCGCCTGGATGGACACTGGCTTGAGCAGATAGCCCACGGCACCGGTCTGCAATACCTCGGGAGGAAACTCGTCACGCGTGGTGCAAAACACCACCGCCGGAGGTGACTCGCGCTCGCAGAGCTTCGCCGCGACCTGCAAGCCGTCGAGACCCGGCATGCGAATGTCGAGCAGCACGATATCCGGCTTGTGGCTGTCGATTAGGGCCAATGCCTCTTCGCCATTGGTGGCGCTCGGCTCCAGGACACTGTAACCCTCGAGTTCACGGAGCAATCGGCTCAGGTCCTCGCGGGCCAGTGGTTCGTCGTCAACGATCAGGACATTCATATAGCGCTGGATTCCTGCGTGAGTCTCGCACAAGGATAGCGTAGACAGGGGAAGTGACATCCGTCACCGCGATCCACGCTAAGACTCGTCCGAGGGCCAAAAAGTGCCGCGAGGCGGTTGTCGATCTTTACCAGCGCTTGCCCACCGATGCTCGAGGCCTGTTGTCGCACAGCGTCGCCACAGGGTTTGTTAAGACTCGATCTGACCAATATGAGCACCCCCCTTTAATGGTGCGTCCGATGCGTCCAGGATGAAAAAGCAAAGACCTACCGTCCACTGTAGACGGTTGCCAAGACGATATTGCTCAATCGAAAAATATCCTTGTGCAAAAAACCCGTGCAATGGTTGACCCGCACGGTAAAAAACCTGCCGAGCAGCGCCAGCGCCAGCCCCGGCAACCCTGTTATCATCCGGGCCAGCGTTAACCGTTATCTTTTTCCAGCCGATCACGAGCGAATTCATGAGCACTGACAAGACCAATCAGTCCTGGGGCGGCCGCTTCAGTGAACCCGTCGACGCTTTCGTCGCCCGCTTCACCGCCTCCGTCAACTTCGACCAGCGCCTGTATCGCCACGACATCATGGGCTCGATTGCCCACGCCACCATGCTAGCCAAGGTCGGCGTGCTGACCGATGCCGAGCGCGACAGCATCATCGATGGCCTGAAGACCATCCAGGGCGAGATCGAGGCCGGCCAATTCGACTGGCGCGTTGACCTCGAAGACGTGCACATGAACATCGAAGCGCGCCTGACCGATCGCATTGGCGTGACCGGCAAGAAACTGCACACCGGCCGCAGCCGCAACGACCAGGTCGCCACCGATATCCGCTTGTGGCTGCGCGATGAGATCGACCTGATCCTGGCCGAAATCACCCGCTTGCAAAAAGGTCTGCTGGAACAAGCCGAGCGCGAGGCCGAGAGCATCATGCCGGGCTTTACGCACCTGCAGACCGCCCAACCTGTAACGTTTGGGCATCACATGCTGGCCTGGTTCGAAATGCTCAGCCGCGACTACGAGCGCCTGGTGGATTGCCGCAAGCGCACCAACCGCATGCCCCTGGGCAGCGCCGCGCTGGCCGGCACCACCTACCCGATCGACCGTGAATACACCGCCCAGTTGCTGGGCTTCGACACCGTCGGTGGCAATTCGCTGGATAATGTCTCGGACCGCGATTTCGCCATCGAATTCTGCGCCGCCGCGAGCATTGCCATGATGCACTTGTCGCGCTTCTCCGAAGAGCTGGTGCTCTGGACCAGCGCGCAGTTCCAGTTCATCGATTTGCCCGACCGTTTCTGCACCGGCAGCTCGATCATGCCGCAAAAGAAAAACCCCGACGTACCGGAACTGGTACGCGGCAAGAGCGGTCGGGTGTTCGGCGCATTGATGGGCCTGCTGACCCTGATGAAAGGCCAACCGCTGGCCTACAACAAGGACAACCAGGAAGACAAGGAGCCGCTGTTCGACGCTGCCGACACCCTGCGTGATTCGCTGCGGGCGTTCGCCGACATGATCCCAGCCATCAAGCCCAAGCATGCGGTCATGCGCGAAGCGGCCCTGCGCGGCTTCTCCACCGCCACCGACCTGGCCGATTACCTGGTGCGCCGTGGCCTGCCGTTCCGGGACTGCCATGAAATCGTCGGCCATGCCGTGAAGTATGGCGTAGACAGCGGCAAGGACCTGGCAGAGATGAGCCTGGACGAACTGCGCCAGTTCAGCGACCAGATCGAGCAAGACGTGTTCGCCGTGCTGACCTTGGAAGGTTCGGTCAATGCACGTGATCACATTGGCGGCACCGCACCGGCGCAGGTCAAGGCCGCCGTGATGCGTGGCCAGGCGCTGATTGCCAGCCGCTAAAAAGCCAAAAGCATCGCGAGCAGGCTCGCTCCCACATTTGATCTGCGCAGGCTCACACAATATGTGTTCACTGAAGATCTAACCGTGGGAGCGAGCCTGTTCGCGATGGCGACCTGCAAGGCGCTTGAATTTCACTTCCTGGCAGCGATCTTCGCCAAAAACGCGGGCATCTCAGCATCCCGATCCGCCGCGATCCGCCGCACGTGCGGATTCTGCTCCAACAACTCCATCAAGTTCCTGGCTGCCGGCATGTCCGCCAACAGATCGATGTCGAAGACTTTCCTGCCCACCTGCAAAACCAACGAAAGGCTGTAGTAGAAATACAGGTCCGCGATGCTGAACGTCTCTCCCGCCACATAAGGCGAAAACTTGCCGTGCCGGCTGAGCGAAGCGAACCCCAACAGCAATTCACCTCTGGCCTTTTCCTTGATCGCATCGGGCACCGACATGCCGAAAAACGCTTCCGGATAACAGGCGCGCCCCGGCAGCTCGATGTACAGCTCGATTTCCCGGCACAAGGCCAATACCTGGGCGCGCTCGAACGGGTCCGTTGGCAGCAAGGCCTTGCCTGGCTGGGTTTGCTCGATGTACTCGAGGATCACGCTGGTCTCGTTGATGAAACCCTGCTCGGTCTTCAGCACCGGAACCTTGCCGCGCGGGCTGATGGCCAGCGCTTCCGGAGTCTGGGCGCCAAAGAACTGGACTTCTTCGAAGGGCACTCCCTTCTCCAGGAGAGCCAGCTTGACCATGTTGTAATAATTGCTGACAGAAAAACCATAAAGCTTGAGCATTCCATAGCCTCCAGGCCGTGCGGGGTTGGCAGCCTTGGGTTATAGACCGCCGGCGTGTTTCGCGCCAGGCGCATCACGCCGCTGAATACAGGTAAACTGGCGCCTTTTCCTAGAGGAGGCTGCCATGAGCGAGCCCATCGACAACGGCAACGACATTGACGAAGAAGAGTTCGTCGAGAATACGCTGATCCAGGCCATCGAGAATCAGATCGAAAGCGACAATCCACCAGCGGCCAAGGCCACGTTCAACAAGCTGACCCTGGTGGGTTATGAGCGTGAAGAAATTCTCAACCTGATGGCCCACGTACTGGCGGTGGAAATCGACGCGATCCTCGAAGAAGACCGTCCGTTCAATACCGAGTGGTACGAAGCTGCATTGCGCGCCCTGCCCGAGTTGCCGCCGGAAAAAAACTAAGCTGTTCTTGTGGCGAGGTAGCTGGCTCCCTCGGCATAAAAAAGTTCCCGGACAAAAAACCATGACTCTGACACTGGACAGCTCGCCCAAGTGCGCTCACCTTAGTGACGCTGTCGTCCAAATTCCTAGAAAGTCTGGAGTCCTTATGTCGCTTACCCCTGAGCTGGTTGCCGAACTGGAAATCCTTGCACTCTTCAACCTGGACAGTTCCCAGGAAGGCCTGAAAATTCATCAGACCGCTGCCCCCAAAGCCATCGCCGCTGCCCAACGCCTGTTTGACAAAGAACTCATCACCCAACCCGATGGCGGTTACCTGACCAGCCTGGGCCGTGATGCCGCACAGAATGTGCAAACGGTCCTGACGATTCTTAGCGTCCAAGAAACCGCCTGATTTTCCGCCTCGCCCACGGAAATCCCTCTGCTCGGGATTTCCGCAGGCGCGTGGCGCCTCCGCAAAAATACTTGGCTCGACCGCGTTTTCCAGCTCAAGAATTCCAGGAACCGGGCGCTATCCTGCCATCACCTGTTTTTTTCCCCACGTTCGACGCCGCGATCCGGTTTGAGCTGACATGACCCGCAACCATGAAATACGCCCCGATCTGGACGAGGGAATCGACCGCAAGGTCCTGAGCCAGCTGCGCGCGCGTTTCCTCAAGCTCAACAGCGGCCGAATGGAGCGCGCCCTCGAAGGGCTGTCGACCCGCCAGCAGGGCGTGTTGACGCTGCTTCCGCTGTTTTTTCATGTCAACCATCCCTTGTTGCCCGGTTATGTCTCGGGCAGCACACCGGCCGGGCTGTCCAATTACGAACCCGACACCGACGTCCTCGCCGAGGCCCAGCGGCTGACTCGCTCGTTCTCGTACAAACCTCGCCACGGTAGCAACCCACCGCGGCCCATCCTCGGCCTGTTCCTGATGGGCAGTCTCGGCACCTTGGCCCAGGCCGATCAGAGCGACATGGACGTTTGGGTGTGCCATGGCCCGGACCTGAGCGACGACGAACTGGCCGAACTGCGAAAGAAATGCCAGTTGCTGGAGACCTGGGCGGCCACCCAGGGCGCCGAAGCGCACTTCTTCCTCATCGACCCGCAGCGATTCGTCCGCGGCGAACGGGACAATCAGCTCAGCTCCGACGACTGTGGAACCACCCAGCATTATCTGCTGCTGGATGAGTTCTATCGCACCGCGATCTGGCTGGCCGGGCGCACGCCAATCTGGTGGCTGGTGCCGGTCTACGAAGAAGAAAACTACCAGCAGTACACCCATACGCTGATCTCCAAACGCTTCATTCGTGCGGACGAGACTCTGGACTTGGGTCACCTGGCCTACATCCCGCCGGGAGAATTCATCGGCGCCGGGCTCTGGCAGTTATTCAAGGGAATTGAATCGCCCTACAAGTCGGTGCTCAAGCTACTGCTGACCGAGGTCTACGCCAGCGAACATCCGGATGTCCGCTGCCTGAGCCTGCGTTTCAAGCAGGCGGTGTTCGCCAATCACCTGGATCTGGATGAGCTGGATCCGTACATGGTCGTTTATCGCCGCCTCGAGGAATACCTGATCGCCCGCGGCGAGCCGGAACGTCTGGAACTGATCCGGCGCGCCCTGTACCTGAAGGTCAATCGCAAGCTCACCGGCCATGCTCGCAGCAGCGGCTGGCAGCGCAACCTGCTGGAGCGCCTGGCCCGGGATTGGGGCTGGGACCAACGTCAACTGGCGCTGCTGGACAGCCGCAGCCAGTGGAAGGTGCGCCAAGTCAGCAACGAGCGGCGGGCCCTGGTCAACGAGCTGACCTACAGCTATCGCTTCCTGACCCAGTTCGCCCGCACCGAGAAAACCGTCAGCCTGATCAACAAGCGCGACCTCAATGTTCTCGGTCGCCGGCTGTACGCGGCCTTCGAGCGCAAGGCCGACAAGGTCGAGTTCATCAATCCCGGGATTGCCCCGGACCTGGCGGAAGACACCCTGACCCTGGTCCAGTCGCCGAACAAGAAAGAGCCCGGGCAAAACCAATGGGGTTTGTACAACGGCAGCCTGAACGCGCTGGAATGGGAAAATTTCGCCCCCATCAAACGCAGCCGCGAGCTGCTCGAATTACTCACCTGGTGCCATCGCAACGGTGTGATCGACAGCAGCACGCGTCTGGCGCTGCACCCCGGCGAAAGCGACCTGAGCGAGTTTGAACTGTTCAACCTGTTGGGCAGTTTGCAACAGGCCATCGCTTTGCCCCTGGCCACGGTCGACGAAGAACAGTTGCTCCACGCCAGCGTGCCCAGTGAAGTGTTGATTCTGGTAAACGTGGGCGTCGACCCACTCAAGCATCACCGCGACCTGAACATCCTGATGACCACCGAGCGCACCGATTCCCTGAGCTACGCCGGGGTTCGGGAAAACCTGGTGCTGACCCTCGACCAGGTCACGCTCAATAGCTGGAATGAAGTGCTGGTCAACCGCTTCGACGGCGAGCATGCCCTGCTCGATTGCTTGCGCGACTACCTCAACGCCTTGCCTGCGATACAAAGCCAGCCGCGCTTGCAGGTCCGGTGCTTCTGTCACAACCGCGCGCAATTCATCGCACGCCGGGTCGAAGAAGTCATCGAGACCACCCAGACCCTGCTATTGAGCAAGCTCAATTACCGTTATCTGCTGCAAGTCCAGCAGCACTACCACGTATTGGAATTGGTGCCGGGCCAGGTCAGCCACGTGGCGCTGGGCAGCCTGTCGGCACTGATGGATTACCTGGGGGAAGAGCTGACGGCCTACAGCCCGCTGCACCTGGACTCAATGGCGCTGGAAGATCACGATGTGGCGCTGATCCTGCCCATGGGCCAACCCGAGTGCATCCAGGTGTTCTACCGGGTCTATGAGGACGAAGCCGAGCTGTACGTGCTCGATGAGCTCAACGCCTTGTGGCAGCAGCGCTTGCCTTATCACGACGAACAGAGCCTGCTGGTACCGCTGCAGCGGTTCCTGCAATCGGTGCTGTACCGCCGCGATGCCTTGCTACCGATGGACGCTGCCCAGCCGGTCACGCTGGAAATGCTCTATTACCAGCTCCTGCCTTCAGGGAATGGGCGGGCCCGGAGGGTCGAATCACGACAGGCGCCGCAGACGCCGGTCAACAAACCGTTCTATGACGTACAAGCAATCATCGGCAAAGCGGCGCACGGACAAGTGCACGTCACCCTGTATTGCGATCAGCGGGAATTTTCGGAACTGGAGCATGGCGACCAATTGTTTCATGTGGTCGCCAGGGAAATTGTCGGGCAGCGCCGCGACGCCGAACGCTATCGTTGTTACATCACCGACCTGGACCTCTCGGGCCTGGTGGGTGACGGCGCCAGCCCAAGTATCCTGTTCCTGCGCTACAAAGCCGACCTGGAACGGGCACTGAACGAGGCGCTGAACCAGGTCTGAGGCAGGCTTCAGAATGCGCAGTCGCCACCGTTGACCGGCTGCGACTCGACCTCCAGCAATGTCAGCTTCAAGGTCTTGCCGCCCGGCGCCGGCCAGTCGATGTGCTGGCCGACTTTCAAGCCCAGCAAGGCGCTGCCCACCGGCGCCAGGATCGAAATCTTGCCCTCGTCGGCGTTGGCATCCTTGGGGTAGACCAGCGTCAGGTGATAATCCTTGCCGCTGCTTTCCTCGCGACAGTGCACCCGCGAGTTCATGGTTACGACATCGGCAGGCACTTCATCGTGACCCACCAGGTTCTCGGCGCGATCCAGTTCGGTTTGCAAGGCGATCACGCCGGGAAGCGTTTCATCCAGGCTGTCGATCAAACGCTCCAGACGCTGCACGTCCAAGCGAGTAAGGGTGATGGAAGGTGCGGTCATGATTCAGGCAGACTCCTTTCTTCTGCACGAAAAAGCAAAACCCCGCCACATAAAGACGGGGTTTTCACGCGCCTCGATGAGTTGAGGCGTTGCTGGACACTACCACAGCTCAAAAAATATACAACCCAAGGGCTCTCGCCACAAAAGCGCTCTCGCCAATCCAGCGATTAAACCAGCGACTTGCGCTTGAGCGCCTCGGCGCAAATCAACCGCCGACGCTCATCATCAGCCGAGCGCCATTCGCGTATGTCCTCCACATGCCGGAAACACCCCAGGCAGACCTTGCGTTCATCGAGCTTGCATACACTGGTGCACGGCGACGGCACGGCCGGGCTGACATTGCTGTAGAGCGGCTTGGGCGGCCGCGCCGGGACGGTCTGGCTCACGGAATCACAAACCTTCGAAATCGAATTCGACGCCAGCCTGCTGCTTGACGATGCGCTCGAGCATCTCGCCCAGTTGCTCTTCGCTCTTGTCACACATCCAGCGCTCGCTTTCCTCGTCGTAGTCGAAGTGGAAACCACCGGACACCGCCGCCAGCCACAACTGCCGCAACGGCTCCTGGCGGCTGAAAATCAGCTGGGTGCCATTTTCGAACTTGACGGTCAGTACGCCGGCGGAGATTTCCAGGTCGATGTCCAGGTCGCTCTCGTCGAAGATATCCTCCAGCTTTTCCTGGGTTTCATCGACCAGATCGTGGAAACGGGCTTCAGTCAAACTCATTGCGACAACCTCAAAATGTCTGATCATGCTCAAGCGCCGCAAGATACGGACGCGCCCGGCTGAATGCAAAGGATAACGACCAAGGGCCCGTGGGTGCTGAACATTGTCCATCGAATGAACGCCCCTGGAGCCCAAGGCCCGCCGGACGGGCGCCCCGTTGCATAGGCAAGCTGTCGGGTGGCCGGTATACTCCGGCGCAATTAACGCATTTTCAAGGATTTCGCCATGAAGCGCCTGATCTCTTCCCTTGCTGCGCTCGTCGCGGTTGCCTGCCTTGTGACAGCCTGTGGTCAAAAAGGTCCGCTGTACCTGCCTGATGACAGCAAGTCCCCTGAAGAGCAGGCCAAGTCGTCGCAATCCAAGTCCCACTCGCACGACACCCAGACCACTTACTAAGGGACCGCCATGGACGCTTTTAACTACCGTGGCGGGGAGCTGTTCGCGGAAGGGGTTGCCCTGTCCGCGATCGCCGAACGTTTCGGCACGCCGACCTACGTCTATTCCCGGGCCCACATCGAAGCCCAGTACCGGACGTTCGCCGATGCCCTCGAAGGCATGCCGCACCTGGTGTGCTTCGCTGTAAAAGCGAACTCGAACCTGGGCGTGCTCAACGTCCTGGCGCGCCTGGGCGCAGGCTTCGACATCGTGTCCGGTGGCGAGCTGGAGCGCGTGCTGGCCGCGGGCGGTAGCGCCGACAAAATCGTGTTCTCCGGCGTCGGCAAGACCCGCGAAGACATGCGTCGCGCCCTGGAAGTCGGCGTGCACTGCTTCAACATCGAATCCACTGACGAACTGGAGCGCCTGCAAGTCGTCGCCGCCGAACTGGGTGTTCGTGCGCCGGTTTCCCTGCGCGTGAACCCGGACGTCGACGCCGGCACCCACCCGTACATTTCCACGGGCCTTAAGGAAAACAAGTTCGGCATCGCCATTGCCGACGCCGAGGACGTGTACGTACGCGCCGCCCAACTGCCGAACCTGGAAGTGCTGGGCGTCGATTGCCACATCGGCTCGCAACTGACCACTCTGGAACCGTTCATTGACGCCCTCGACCGCCTGCTGGCGCTTGTCGATCGCCTCGGCGATTGCGGCATCTACCTGCGTCACATCGACCTGGGCGGCGGTGTCGGCGTGCGCTATCGCGATGAAGAGCCACCGCTGGTGGCCGACTACATCAAGACCGTGCGCGAGCGCCTCGAAGGCCGTGACCTGGCGCTGATGTTCGAGCCCGGCCGCTACATCGTCGCCAACGCCGGCGTGCTGGTGACCCAGGTCGAGTACCTCAAGCACACCGAGCACAAGGATTTCGCCATCGTCGACGCGGCGATGAATGACCTGATCCGCCCGGCGCTGTACCAGGCCTGGATGGACGTCACAGCCGTGCGCCCTCGCGATACCGCGGCCCGCCCCTACGACATCGTCGGGCCGATCTGCGAAACCGGCGACTTCCTTGCCAAGGGCCGGGAGTTGGCGCTGGAAGAAGGCGATCTGCTGGCCGTTCATTCGGCGGGCGCCTACGGGTTTGTCATGAGTTCCAACTACAACACCCGCGGCCGCTGCGCCGAGGTGCTGGTGGACGGTGATCAGGCATTCGAAGTACGCCGCCGCGAGACGGTAGCCGAACTGTTTGCCGGCGAAAGCCTGCTGCCGGAGTAAAACCATGCTGCTGCGTTTTACCAAGATGCACGGCCTGGGCAATGACTTCATGGTCCTCGACCTGGTCAGCCAGCACGCGCATATCCTGCCCAAGCACGCCAAACAATGGGGCGACCGGCACACCGGCATCGGTTTCGACCAATTGCTGATCGTCGAGGCACCAAACAACCCGGACGTGGATTTCCGCTACCGGATCTTCAATGCCGACGGTTCGGAAGTGGAGCAGTGCGGCAACGGCGCGCGCTGTTTCGCCCGTTTCGTGCTGGACAAGCGCCTGACCGCCAAGCGGCAGATTCGCGTCGAGACCAAAAGCGGCATCATCGAACTGGATGTGCGCAGTGACGGCCAGATCGGCGTCAACATGGGCGCCCCGCGCCTGGTGCCGGCGGATATCCCATTCCAAGCGCCAGCCCAAGCCCTGAGCTATACCGTGGACGTCGACGGCACCGCGGTGGAACTGGCGGCGATCTCCATGGGCAACCCCCATGCCGTACTGCGCGTGGACGACATCAACAGCGCTGCCGTACACGACCTGGGACCAAAGATCGAAAACCATCCGCGCTTCCCGGCGCGCGTCAACGTCGGCTTTTTGCAGGTCATCGATCGCCACCGCGCCCAACTGCGTGTATGGGAACGTGGCGCCGGGGAAACCCAGGCATGCGGCACGGGCGCCTGCGCCGCCGCCGTCGCCGCGATCAGCCAGGGGTGGATGGATTCGCCGCTGCTGATCGACCTGCCAGGCGGGCGCCTGTCCATCGAATGGGCAGGCCCAGGCCAACCGGTGATGATGACCGGCCCGGCCGTACGCGTATACGAAGGACAAGTTCGTCTTTGAGTGAGCCAAACCCATGACCGACAAGCCAAAGGTTCCAGCCCCGCAGCCCGACGAATCCTCGAGCCCCTCAGACGCCGCGGCCGTGGCCGCTTACCTGGAGGCGCATCCGGACTTCTTCGTCGAGCATGAAGACCTGCTTGCAACGATGCGGATCCCCCACCGGCGCGGCGATACCGTGTCGCTGGTCGAGCACCAGATGAAGATCCTGCGTGAGCGCAACATCGAAATGCGCCATCGCCTCTCGCACCTGATGGACGTCGCCCGGGACAACGACCGGCTCTTCGACAAGACCCGTCGGCTGATCCTCGCGCTGATGGACGCCAGTACTCTTGAAGACCTGGTAATGAGCGTCGAAGACAGCCTGCGCCAGGATTTCCAGGTGCCCTTTGTCAGCCTGATCCTGTTTGGCGACAACGCGATGCCGGTGGGCCGCTGGGTCACCCACGCCGACGCGCAGACGGCCATTGGCGGGCTGCTTACCGAAAACAAAAGCGTCAGTGGCAGCCTGCGCGAACATGAGCTGGATTTCCTGTTTGGCGAAGAACAGCGCAAGCAGATCGGCTCCACCGCCGTTGTCGCCATCGCCCACCAAGGCGTGCATGGCGTGCTGGCCATCGCCAGTCGCGATCCGCAGCACTACAAGAGCTCGGTGGGTACGCTGTTCCTGAGCTATATCGCCGAAGTAACCGGCCGTGTGCTGCCACGGGTTGCCGGTTCGCTGCGTTCGGTACGCTGATGATGGAGCGGCAACTGGACGCCTACTGCGAACACCTGCGCAGTGAGCGCCAGGTGTCCCCTCACACCCTGTCGGCCTACCGTCGTGACCTCGAAAAGGTGCGGGGCTGGTGCCAGAAGCAAAACATCGACAACTGGTCGGCCCTCGATATCCAGCGCCTGCGCAGCCTCGTTGCTCGCCTGCATCAGCAAGGGCAATCCTCCCGCAGCCTGGCGCGACTGTTGTCGGCGGTGCGCGGCCTGTATCAATACCTCAATCGCGAGGGCCTGTGCGATCACGATCCAGCCACAGGCCTGGCACCCCCCAAGGGCGAACGCCGGTTGCCGAAGACCCTCGACACCGACCGTGCCTTGCAATTGCTCGATGGCGCCGTCGAGGATGATTTCATGGCGCGACGGGACCAGGCGATCCTCGAACTCTTCTACTCCTCAGGCCTGCGGCTTTCCGAGCTGACGGGGCTGAACCTGGACCAATTGGACTTGGCCGACGGCCTGGTTCAGGTACTCGGTAAAGGCAGCAAGACCCGCTTGCTGCCTATCGGCCGCAAGGCCCGCGAAGCCCTGGAGCTTTGGTTGCCACTACGAGCGCTGACCAACCCCGTCGATGACGCGGTCTTCGTCAGCCTGCAAGGCCGACGCCTGGGCCCACGTACCATCCAGCTGCGGGTCAAGGCCGCCGGCGAACGGGAGCTCGGTCAGAACCTGCACCCGCATATGCTCCGGCATTCGTTCGCCAGTCATCTGCTGGAATCTTCCCAGGACCTGCGTGCCGTCCAGGAACTGCTTGGCCACTCGGACATCAAGACGACCCAGATCTATACCCACCTGGATTTCCAGCACCTGGCGACGGTCTATGACAGTGCCCACCCCAGGGCCAAACGCATCAAGGGCGACGAATCATGACCATCGAGCTCATCACCTTCGACCTGGACGACACGCTGTGGGACACCGCGCCGGTGATCGCCAGCGCCGAAGCCGTACTACGTCAATGGCTGACCGACAACGCACCCGACCTGGGCGATTTTCCCGTGGAGCGCTTGTGGGCGATCCGCGCCCAAGTGCTCAGCGAAGAACCGAACCTCAAGCACCGCATCAGTGCGTTGCGCAGGCGCGTGCTGTTCCGGGCGCTGCAAGATGCCGGCTACGACCAGTGGCGAGCCTCTGAGTTGGCGGACCAAGGATTCGAAGCATTCCTGCATGCTCGTCATCAACTGGAGATCTTTCCAGACGTACAGCCGACCCTGGAAATCCTCGCCAATCATTTCGCACTTGGCGTCGTCACCAACGGCAACGCCGACGTGCGACGCCTGGGGCTGGCGGATTATTTCAAGTTTGCCCTGTGCGCCGAGGACATTGGCATCGCCAAGCCTGACGCAAGACTGTTCGAGGAGGCCTTGCAGCGCGGCGGTGCCACGGCACAGACCGCCGTGCATGTAGGCGATCACCCGGGCGACGACATCGCCGGCGCCCAGCAGGCCGGCCTGCGTGCGGTGTGGTTCAACCCGATGGGCAAGGCCTGGGATGCCGATCACGCACCGGATGCGGAGATTCGCAGCCTGACCGAACTGCCAGGGTTATTGGCGGCGTGGCATAGCCAACCCTGAACCTTGTGGGAGCGAGCTTGCTCCCACAGGGCCGAGCCTGTCCGTGGAGTTTATCCCGCCCATGAAAAAGCCCGCAGCGACGGCGGGCTTTTTCAGCAAGCAAGAAACAGAGGCTCAGATAGGGCGACTGCCATACTTGTTGTCAGGCTTCTTGGGCGGATCGGCGACCACGTTGGCCTCCACTTCCTGCACCTTTCCGCCCCTGGCCAGGAATTCCTCCATGGCCTTGGCAAGCGCGTCACGCTCCTTGTTCTTGGCCTCTACGCTCGGTAACTCGTCGACTGATACCGCTGCCTTGGCCTTGCCTTTGGCAGTGGGGACCGGAACATCGGCACCTTCGTCGTCGGCAACATCTTCAGCCGCCGCTTCCAGGCCTTCTTCGGTCTCGTCTTCGTCACCTACTTCGAGGTCGTCGTTTTCCAGATCATCGTCGCTCATGTTCTACCTCATGACTTGCGAAAAGCAGATTAGTTATAGCCCAGCTTCGCCATCTGTCGAAGGCTGCCAGAAAAAATTCAAGATCCGCTGACAAGCAGCGGTCATGCCCCTTCACCGTGCAAGGTGGCGAGGACTTTACGAGCACCGCCATGATCTCGGTGCTCGCCCAGATAAACGCCTTGCCAGGTACCCAACGCCAACCGTCCCGCCGTCACCGGAAGGCTGAGCTGACATCCCAGCACACTGGCCTTGAAGTGCGCCGGGAGGTCGTCCAGGCCTTCGTCGTTGTGCTCATAGCCGGCGGTTCCTTGTGGGATCAGCCGATTGAAAAATCGTTCGAAGTCTCGACGTACCGCCGGATCGGCGTTCTCGTTGATGGTCAACGAGGCCGAGGTGTGCTGCAGCCACAGATGCAACAGACCGACACGACATGCCTTGAGTTCAGGCAGGCCGGCGAGTAGCTCGTCCGTCACCAGATGAAAGCCCCGGGGCCTCGCCCGCAGGGTTATCAGCGTCTGTTGCCACATACAGATCTCCGCACGTTCGGCGCGCATTCTAGCGCGCTCTGGAAAAAAACAAAGGGCCTAATATTCCTGCCTCGATGTAAGTCTTTGGCGGTAGAAAAACCCATGTCATATACACAACAAAAGGCGTCGGAAAAAACCGGCGAACCTTGTGAGCAATGACAAATTCCAGACAAAAAAATGCCCGGCGAACCGGGCATTTTTTTTGCGCGTTGCTTACAGGTTGTAACCACGCTCGTTGTGCTGGGCCAAGTCCAGGCCCACGGCTTCTTCTTCCTCGGAGACACGCAGGCCCATGACGGCGTCCAGTACCTTGAGAATGATGAAGGTCACGACCGCGGTATAGATCACGGTGAAACCCACGCCTTTGAATTGAATCCACACTTGTGCGCCGATATCGGTCACGGTGCCGAAGCCACCCAGTGCCGGTGCAGCGAATACACCGGTCAGGATCGCCCCGAGGATACCGCCGATGCCATGTACGCCGAAGGCATCCAGGGAGTCGTCATAGCCGAGCTTGCGCTTGAGGGTGGTGGCGCAGAAGAAGCACACCACGCCCGCCGCCAGGCCGATGACCAAGGCGCCCATCGGGCCCACGGTGCCGGCAGCCGGGGTGATTGCAACCAGGCCGGCCACCACGCCCGAGGCAATGCCCAGCGCGCTTGGCTTGCCGTGGGTGATCCACTCGGCAAACATCCAGCCCAGTGCCGCGGCAGCCGTGGCGATCTGGGTGACCAGCATCGCCATGCCGGCAGTGCCGTTGGCCGCGACGGCGGAGCCGGCGTTGAAGCCGAACCAGCCTACCCACAGCATGGCCGCGCCCATTAGGGTGTAACCCAGGTTATGCGGTGCCATTGGGGTGGTCGGGAAACCTTTGCGCTTGCCCAATACCAGACAGGCTACGAGACCGGCGATACCGGCGTTGATATGCACCACGGTGCCGCCGGCGAAGTCCAGCACGCCCCAATCCCACATCAGGCCGCCGTTGCCGGACCAGACCATGTGCGCAATCGGCGCATACACCAGGGTGAACCACACGCCCATGAAGATCAGCATGGCGGAGAATTTCATCCGCTCGGCAAAGGCACCGACGATCAGCGCTGGGGTGATGATGGCGAAGGTCATCTGGAAAGTGATGAACACCGCTTCTGGAAACAATGCAGCCGGACCGGTCAGGCTGGCCGGGGTGACGCCTGCCAGGAATGCCTTGCCCAGGCCGCCGATGAAGGAATTGAAGTTGACGACGCCCTGTTCCATGCCAGTGGTGTCGAACGCAATGCTGTAACCGTAGATGACCCACAGGACGCTGATCAGACCGGTGATGGCGAAGCACTGCATCATCACCGAAAGAATGTTTTTCGACCGAACCATGCCGCCGTAGAACAGCGCAAGGCCAGGGATGGTCATGAACAGGACAAGAATCGTGGCAGTCAGCATCCAGGCAGTGTCGCCGGAGTTGAGGACTGGGGCTGCCGCTTCTTCCGCCATGGCCAGGCCAGGCATTACGAAGGACAACAGGGCTCCTAGCCCTGCGAATTTACGCAGAGTCATATTGTTTTCTCCTGGGGCGTTGGGTTTGACGGCTTAGATAGCGTCGGTATCGGTTTCGCCGGTACGGATGCGAATGGCCTGTTCCAGATTGACCACGAAGATCTTTCCGTCACCAATCTTGCCGGTGTTGGCGGCCTTGGTAATCGCCTCGATGACCCGATCAAGATCCTTGTCGTCGATGGCGACATCGATCTTCACCTTGGGCAGGAAGTCGACCACGTATTCCGCGCCGCGATACAGCTCGGTATGGCCTTTCTGCCTACCGAAGCCTTTGACTTCAGTAACGGTAATGCCCTGCACGCCGATTTCGGACAGCGACTCGCGTACGTCGTCCAGCTTGAACGGCTTGATGATGGCAGTGACTAGCTTCATGAAACTCTCTCCCGAATTGGTGGACTTGCCCCAGGAAAACAAACCCGACTCAAGTCTAAGCGCAGTGCCTGGCTTTGTAACGCGTCGTCGGCCCAAGTTGCCCGACCGGTGCCAGCTGACTACTCCTGACGAAACTCCCCGCTCCGCCTGCTGCACTGCATTCGTCACAGCGACTGCATCAGTGCATGGGTCACCAGCCACTAAGCAGAAAGCTTGCCATCTGTACCCAACCCCCCTGATTTCAACCCTTTACCCGTTGCGCCGGCCTGCGCCGAACCACGAACCGCAGCGATACGCACAACAACGGTGCGGTGATGCCCGGGGCCGTGCGCGAAAAGCGTGCAACCCGAGCCGCGAATTGACTATAGACACTGCGTGATACACTGCCCGCCATTGTTTCCAGGACACCTGACATGCTCGCGCCCAAAGACCTCCTCGACGCCCTGAGCGGCCACGCCTCCCGCCTGTTGAGCGGCGACACGCCACTCCCCAAGAATGAAATCGAAAGCCAGTTCAAGGCCCTGTTGCAAAGCGGGTTCAGCAAGCTGGACCTGGTCAGCCGGGAAGAATTCGACAGCCAGATGGTCGTGCTGGCCCGGACCCGGGCACGGCTGGAGAGCCTGGAAGCCAAGGTGGCCGAGCTGGAGGCGCGACTCGACCCCAAGGACGAGTGAGCACCTCTTGCCAGGGATGCGGCGTTAAGCGCGTGATTTGTCCAAGGCCCACCAGATCATCCAAAGCGCCGGCAGGGGCTCGCCGCCTGTAACGGCAACTGAAAAACAACCGCCTGAATGGCGGTTGTTCATTCATGCCCCCACTTGCGCAACATCCTGCGAAAATTTGCCCCTTCAATTGCCCCGCCCTCTCAGTTTCCCCGGACTAGTCTTCAAGAGCCGCAGGATGCGGCTCTCCATCAGTCAAGGAACGCTTCATGTCGCTCGCCATCGTCCACAGCCGCGCCCAAGTGGGGGTCGAAGCCCCTGCCGTTACCGTTGAGGTTCATCTGGCCAACGGCTTGCCGTCACTGACGATGGTCGGCCTGCCGGAGGCGGCGGTGAAGGAGAGCAAGGACCGGGTGCGTAGCGCGATCATCAATTCAGGGCTCAATTTCCCGGCGCGGCGCATCACCCTGAACCTGGCGCCAGCGGATCTCCCCAAGGACGGAGGCCGGTTCGACCTGGCGATTGCCTTGGGAATCCTGTCGGCCAGCGTGCAGGTGCCGACCTTGATGCTGGACGACGTGGAGTGCCTCGGCGAACTGGCATTGTCCGGCGCCGTGAGACCGGTACGCGGCGTGCTCCCCGCGGCGCTGGCGGCACGCAAGGCTGGACGCATGCTGTTGGTACCCCGGGCCAACGCCGAGGAAGCTTGCCTGGCGTCGGGGCTGAAGGTGATCGCCGTGGACCATCTGCTCGAAGCAGTGGCGCATTTCAACGGCCACGCCCCAGTCGAGCCTTTTGTGTCCAACGGGCTGCTCTCGGCCAGCAAGCCCTATCCCGACCTCAGCGAAGTACAAGGTCAAGCCGGAGCCAAGCGCGCCTTGCTGATCGCGGCAGCGGGAGCTCACAACCTGTTGTTCAGTGGCCCACCCGGTACGGGCAAGACGCTGCTGGCGAGTCGTTTGCCGGGGTTGCTGCCACCGCTGGCCGAAAGCGAGGCCCTGGAGGTCGCGGCTATACAGTCGGTTGCCAGTTGCGTGCCCTTGAGCCATTGGCCGCAACGGCCGTTCCGCCAGCCACACCATTCGGCGTCCGGCCCTGCCCTGGTGGGTGGAGGCTCCAAGCCGCAACCGGGGGAAATCACCCTCGCCCACCACGGCGTGCTGTTCCTGGACGAGCTTCCAGAGTTTGATCGCAAGGTATTGGAAGTCCTGAGGGAGCCCTTGGAGTCGGGGCATATCGTGGTTTCGCGCGCCCGCGATCGCGTGCGCTTCCCGGCCCGCTTCCAGTTGGTAGCGGCCATGAACCCCTGCCCCTGTGGATACCTTGGCGAGCCCAGCGGCCGCTGCTCGTGCACACCGGACATGGTGCAGCGCTATCGCAACAAGCTGTCCGGCCCCTTGCTCGACCGCATCGACCTGCACCTGACCGTGGCGCGGGAAGCCACGGCGCTCAATCCCAAAGGCGAACCGGGTGACGACACCGCCACCGCGGCCGAGCGGGTGGCCGAAGCCCGGGAACGCCAGCAAACCCGCCAAGGCTGTGCCAACGCATTCCTCGATCTACCGGGGCTGCGCCGCCATTGCAAACTGTCCTCGACCGACGAGGCGTGGCTGGAAACCGCCTGCGAACGACTGACCCTGTCGCTGCGAGCCGCCCACCGCTTGCTGAAGGTCGCCCGCACGCTGGCCGACCTTCAGCAGTTGGAACGGATCAGCCGCGAGCACCTGGCCGAAGCCTTGCAATACCGGCCCGCAACGCCATGAAACAGGTCACGGCTTGCTCAGGTCCACCAGCGGTGTTTCTCGCACCTCGGCCTTTCGATCGCCCTGGATGTCATCGATGCGCTTGAGGGCTTTGTCCACGGCCCCCTTGTCCGCCAGAAGACTGTAGTGGATCTGGAATTGCTTGCGCTCTTTCGGTGCGATGCTGGGCACCAGGCCCAGCGGACGCTGGTAGCGGCGGTTATAGGAAAAACTGGTACCTGGCTCCAAGCCGGTCACGTAGCCCTGGCCTTGGGTATCGGTGTTTTTCCACAGGGAAAACACCGGAAGCGTCCCGGTATTGAAGCCCACGGAAACGCCGAGGCTACCGGCCTTGTTGTGCAGGACGGTCAGCGTATCGCCCTTGGCGTCGGCGTAAGGCACGACGTTGTAAACGGTTTCATCGTAGTCCTTGGTGGGAGCTCGATAGGTGGTCCAATCCTTCAGGTCGCCCTTGGCCTTGTCGTTGAACGGCGAAACCTGTTTGACCGGGGCGGCGAAGCGGGCCCCCTGCTCCAGGAATGGCGTGCTGAAATTGCTGTGATAGAGCGCCTGGTATTCCTTCGGATAGTCGCCATTGTTGGTCAGCGTGTCGTTGAGGGAAAAGGTCACGCTGCCGGGCTCGGTGACCAATTCAGTCTGGACCGAGAAGTCAACCTTCTTGAACGCCTGCTCCTTCAACTCGCCTCGCAGGGTGATGGCGTAAGGTGGCTTTTCATCGATGTGCAAGGTGACTTTGTTCGCCGGAATATTCGCGGCGCGCCCATGCAAGGTCAGCAGTTCACCGTTGTCGATGCCGGGGTGGCCGACCCACTCAAAGCCGCAGCGGGTCACCAACTCATTGAAGCCTTCGAGCCAGCCCAGGCCACCTCGGCCGTTGAGTTCGATGAATGCTGGATTGACCACTTCTTTGACCGGCGAATCCCAGCCCATACGCACATCGCCGACCGAGGCTTGAAGCACGTTCATGCCACGGGTCGGGACGACTGACAGCTTCAGAGTGCCGTTGTCGATGTCGACAATGCTCACGCCTTCCTGACGCCCCCCGTGGAGGGTGCGCATCGTCACGGAAAACGGCTTATCGGTTTTCACGCCCAGTTGTTGACTGGTGATTCGCCAGGGTTGGGCGGCTTTATCGGTGTCGAGCAGTACGTAATCCCACGCCATCGCATGGGAAGCTACGCCCAAGGCGCCGAGGGCAACGAAGAGTCTTAGGGAATTCATGGAGACGGCCTTTTGTTGGAGTTGTGCGGTTTTTATAGACTTGAAGAAACGTTTCAGCAAGCCAAAAAACAGCAACTACCTGAAAAACTACACGGCTACAGATTGGAGATTTTTTGCGGGAAACGAGCTTGCTCGCGGTGATTTTTTGCCTAGGCAGCCTAGAACCCGTGACGGGGGAGCTTGCTCCCGCTCGACTGCGCAGCAGTCGCAAGACGCGACGATAAGGTCTGCCTGAAAAGGCACGGGCCTGCTGTGCAGGCCCGCGGGAGCAAGCTCCCTCGCCACGGGATTGGGTTGGCTTGCTCGTGAGGGGACGGTCTCAGCGGAACCGATCGACTTCTTTGCGAAGGTCCTGCGCCAGTTTTTCCAGTTCCTTGGCGGTGATCGCCAGGTTCGAAACCACTTCGCGCTGTTCGCTGTTGGCCATGGCAATACTCTGCAGGTTGCTGCTGAGCAGGGTCGCGGTGCTGCTTTGCTCCTGCGTAGCCGTAGTGATCGCGGCGAATTGCTGGCCGGCCGAGCGGCTTTGCTCATCGATACGCGCCAGGGCCGAGGCCACGTTGGCGTTACGCGACAAGCCTTCCTGCATGAGCAGGTTGCCCTTCTCCATGGTGCTGATGGCGTTGCCGGTTTCCTGCTGGATGCTGTTGATCATGCCGGAAATTTCGTCAGTGGCCTGGCGAGTGCGCGAGGCCAGGCTCCGAACCTCGTCAGCTACCACGGCAAAACCACGACCCTGCTCGCCCGCCCGTGCAGCTTCGATGGCGGCGTTCAACGCCAGCAGGTTGGTTTGCTCGGCGATCGAAGTGATCACACCGACAATGCCACCGATCTCCTGGGAGCGCTGGCCCAGCGTGTTGATGACCGTTGCAGTGCTGTTCAAGGCGCCCGCGATCTGTTCCAGGGACGATGACGCTTCGTCCATCGAGGTACGGCCGATGCGAGTCTGTTGGGCATTGTCCTGGGCCAGGCGCTCGGTATTGCCCATGTTGTCGGCGATGTTCAGGGAGGTGGCGCTGAATTCTTCCACCGCCCCGGCCATGCTGGTGATCTCGCCGGACTGTTGCTCCATCCCTTCATAGGCGCCACTGGACAATCCGGAGAGCGCCTGGGCACGGCTGTTGACCTCTTGGGAGGCTTTGCGAATGTGCTCGACCATGGTCGACAAGGCTTGGCTCATCTGGTTGAACGCACGGGCCAGTTGGCCGATCTCGTCGTGGCTCGACACATTCAGGCGCACGCTCAGGTCGCCGGCGCCCAAGGCTTCGGCCTGACGCACCAAGTCACCGAGGGGAGCCAGTTTGCTGCGCAACAGCCATACCGCCGCACCGACCGCCAGCAACATCGCCAGCAAACTGCCGATCGCCAGTTGCGTACCGACGTTCCAGGTCACTGCGTTGATCTCGGTTTTCGGCATGCTCGCCACGACCGACCAGGGCCCGCCCTCGAACGGCACGGCAACGCTATAGAACTCCTCCGCGGTGTCGTCCCAGAAAGCACCCTTGCCAGGCTTCTTGACCAACGCTGTGATGGCCGCGGTAGCACGGTCCAGCGCCTGCACGCCGGCCGGCGGCACCAACCATTTGTTCTGCTCGTCCAATAACGCCAGCGAACCGGTCTGTCCGATTCGGAAGCGCTTGAGGTTTTCGAACTGCGCATTCTGCGCATCGGTGTAATCGAATCCTACGTACAACACGGCAATGATCTTGCCGCTGCCATCACGTACAGGCGTGTACTGCGACATGTAGAAGCGCCCGAACAGCAACGCCCGGCCAATGTAGCTTTGGCCGCTGATCACCGGGCCGTAGGCCGGTCCGGCGCGGTCGAGCACAGTACCGATGGCGCGCGTACCGTCCTGTTTGCTGACGGATGTACTGACGCGGACAAAATCGTCGCCGCTGCGCACGAATACCGTGGCCACGCCGGCGGTCATCGTCTTGAAATCATCCACTTCCTTGAAATTGTTGTTCAACACTTCGCTGCCAAGGCTCAAGCCAGGCGTCTGAACGCCCGCCACCGTCACCGGCTGGTCCGGATGCACGCTCAAACCGGCGCTGAAACGCTTTTCGAACAGACCCGCCAGCCGTTGGGTGCTTTCGCGCAACGTGCTGTGGAACGTGTTGAGCTGATCGGCCATCAGTCGCGCTTCGCTCGCGAGATGCTCTTCACGGGTAGAAAGGTTTGCAGCGTCAAGCGAACGCAAGGCAAAGACAGTACTGCCGGAGATCACGACCGCCAGTATCACGGCAAGGGCAAGGCCTAGCTGTGAGGCGATCCGGGCACGAGGTTGAGACATGACGGCTCCTGGCCGAGAGACTGGATCATCTTGATCACATCGCACGCTCGGCATCTGATTCGATGAGGTAGGTATTGGCCCTTTCTGAACGAAGGTTCTATGTTCACCTTCGGCCGTAACGCCGAATACTTGAGGGCTTTGGAAGGAATAATACCAAGTGGCTAGCACGGCGACTGCAACGTTTCAGCCCAGGCGCTTGACCTCAGGTAGTTGCATGGCCTTCACCTCGCTCTGGAGAAAGTCGCTGAGCCGGCGCAAACGTTCACCCCCGGGCCGGGTTTTCGGCCAGACCAGGTAGTAATGCTCGCCGCTGGCGACAGCGGTTGGCCATGGCAGGCTCAAGCGCCCCTGGGCAACGTCCTCGGCCACCATCAACAAATCGCCCATGGATACGCCGTAGCCGCGCGCGGCCGCGATCATGCCCAGTTCCAGGGTATCGAACACCTGACCGCCCCTGAGCGAGACTTTGTCCGCCAAGCCCATGCGCTGCAGCCAATTGCGCCAGTCGCGGCGATCCGGAGTGGGATGCAATAGCTCGGCCTTGGCCAATCGCGCCACATCCCAGGGTTGGTCATTGAGCAGGTTCGGAGCGCCGACCGGTATCAACTCCTCGGGAAACAGCAGGCTGGCCTCCCAGTCCGCAGGGAAATGCCCATTGCCCAGCAGGACTGCGCAATCGAAAGGCTCGGTATTGAAATCCACCGAGTCGATGTCCATCCAGGCGCTTGTCAGCTGCACTTCGTTGCCCGGTTGCAGATGGCGAAAGCGGCTCAGGCGCGCCAGCAGCCAGCGCATGGTCAGGGTCGATGGCGCCTTCATCCGCAGGATGCCGTCTTCTCCGTGCAATGTGTGGCAAGCCCGCTCCAGCGCCATGAAGCCCTCCCGCACGCCCGGCAGCAGCAGGCGCGCCGACTCGGTCAGTTGCAGGTTGCGCCCGCTGCGCTGGAACAGTCGACAGGCAAAGTGATCTTCCAGTGTGCGAATGTGCCGGCTGACGGCGCTCTGGGTGATCGACAGCTCCTCGGCGGCGCGGGTAAACGAGCTGTAGCGCGCCGCGGCTTCGAATGCCCGTAGCGCATAAAGCGGAGGAAGACGGCGAGACATCGCAAAAGCTCCATGGCGTGGTTTGCAAACCCTACCAGAAACCCATCCAGCATGAGTTTTAATCATGCCAGCGATCTTTTTTATCCTTTTGTGCAATCCGGCGGGAGGGCCGAGAATCTTCGTCTTACTGCCTTGCTGGAACATGGAGTGTGATGATCATGCGGCATCCTGTGCGTACCGAACTCTGGGCCATCCTGCGCCTGGCGGGACCGTTGATTGCTTCGCAGTTGGCGCACATGCTGATGGTGCTGACGGACACCCTGATGATGGCTCGCCTGAGCCCCGAAGCCCTGGCAGGCGGCGGGCTCGGGGCGGCGAGCTATTCATTCGTATCGATTTTCTGCATCGGCGTGATCGCGGCGGTGGGCACCCTGGTAGCGATCCGCCAGGGCGCGGGCGACATCGAAGGCGCCACCCGGCTGACCCAGGCCGGATTATGGCTGGCCTGGTTGATGGCGCTGGTGGCGGGCCTGCTGTTGTGGAATCTCAAGCCGGTGCTGTTGATGTTCGGCCAGACCGAAACCAACGTGCTCTCTGCCGGGCAATTTTTGCTGGCACTGCCGTTCGCCCTGCCCGGTTACCTGAGTTTCATGGCCCTGCGTGGCTTTACCAGCGCCATCGGGCGGGCCACGCCGGTGATGGTGATCAGCCTCGGCGGCACGGTGGCCAACTTCCTTCTCAACTATGCGCTCATCACCGGCATGTTCGGCCTGCCGAAGCTCGGCCTGATGGGGATCGGCCTGGTCACGGCCATCGTCGCCAACTGCATGGCCCTGACGCTGGCCTGGCACATTCATCGGCACTCGGCCTACCGCGCTTATCCATTGCTTGCCGGCCTGTCGCGACCCAATCGCCAATACCTCAAGGAACTGTGGCGACTGGGCTTGCCGATTGGTGGCACTTACGCGGTGGAAGTCGGCCTGTTCGCATTCGCCGCCCTGTGCATGGGCACCATGGGCAGCACGCCGCTGGCGGCCCACCAGATCGCGCTGCAAATCGTCTCGGTGGCCTTCATGGTTCCGGCGGGCATGTCCTACGCCATCACCATGCGTATCGGCCAGCATTACGGTGCCGGGCAATTGCTCATGGCGCGCCTGGCCGGGAGGGTCGGGATTGGTTTTGGCGCGGCCGCCATGCTGGCGTTCGCCATGGTGTTCTGGCTGCTGCCGAATCAATTGATCGGCCTGTTCCTGGACCATGAGGACCCGGCGTTCCGGGCGGTCATCGACCTGGCGGTGAGCCTGTTGGCCGTGGCGGCGTGGTTCGAGCTGTTCGACGGCACTCAAACCATTGCGATGGGTTGCATCCGCGGATTGAAAGACGCCAAGACCACGTTCCTGGTGGGCCTGGCTTGCTATTGGTTGATCGGCGCGCCGGCGGCGTGGTGGATGGCGTTCCATTTGCATTGGGGCCCGACCGGTGTCTGGTGGGGCCTCGCCCTGGGCCTGGCCTGCGCGGCGGTGAGCCTGACGTTGGCGTTCGAGTGGAAGATGAAGCGGATGATTCGCAGCGAGCCGGGACAGCAAGGTTTCGAAGCGATCCAGGCCAAATGAAACAAAGCCCCTTGTGGGAGCTCGCTCCCACCGGGTTTTGGGTTAGCTGATTTCCAGCATCGACTGCTGATCACCCTCGGACATCAGGTATTCAACCAACTCCGCCAGCGGCAACGGCTTGCTGATCAGGAACCCCTGCACCTGGTCGCATCCGAAACCGCGCAGCAACTCCAGTTGCTCGCGGGTCTCGACGCCTTCAGCCACCACCTCGAGGTTGAGGTTATGGGCCAGGTTGATCATCGCGTGGACCAGCTTGCGGTTCTCTTCGCGCTGCTCCATGCCGCCGACGAAGCTCTTGTCGATCTTGAGCAGGGCGATGGGCAGGCTGTTGAGGTGCACGAACGAGGAGAATCCGGTGCCGAAATCATCCAGGGAGAACCGTACCCCCAGGCGACCCAGGGCATCCATGGTCTGTTTGACCAGTTCGCTGCGACGCATCACGGCGGTTTCGGTGAGCTCGAACTCCAGCCATTGGGCCTCGACACCCCGCTCGGCGATCAACCGGCTCAGGGTCGGCAGCAACTGGCTGTCCTGGAACTGCCGGAACGAAAGGTTGATCGCCATGTGCAACGGCGCCTGCCCACGTTCACGCAGGTCCTGCATGTCCCGAAGGGCCCGGGCAATCACCCAGTAACCCAACGGCACGATGAGCCCGCTCTGCTCGGCCAGCGGCACGAACTCACTCGGTGGCAACAAGCCGCGCTCGCCATGGCGCCAGCGCACCAGGGCTTCGAGGCCGACAATCGTGCCATCCGCCAGGTTCAGCCGAGGCTGGTAATGCAATTCCAGCTCATCACGTCGCAACGCCCGCCGCAGCTCGCTTTCCAGGTCGGCGAGGCTGCGGGCGTTGCGGTTGATGCGCTCGTTGAAAATATGAAAGGTGCAGCCTTGGGTGCTCTTGGCCTGCTGCATGGCGATGTGGGCGTGCCACATCAAGGGGTCCGCACCGGCTTGCGCCCGGGCGTGGGCAATGCCCAGGCTGCAACCGATCAACAGGCTTTCACCGTCGACCCAGTAGGGTTCGGCCATGGCTTCGATGATGCGCTCGGCCATCCACTCCGCTCGCTGGGGCGCCCGGCGGGTGTCTATCAACAAGGCGAACTCGTCGCTCCCCAGCCGTGCCAGCTGATCACCGGCCTCAAGCGCGCCTTTGAGCCGCGAGACAACCTGCAGGATCAGCCGATCGCCGGCCTGGTGGCCGAGGGCGTCATTGGCGTGGCGGAAATTGTCGAGGTCCAGGTGACCCAGGGCCAGGCCACGGCCTTCGTTTTCAGCCAGGCGAGCCGCCAGCAAGGTCTGAAAACCCTGGCGGTTGGCGATGCCTGTCAACGGGTCCTGCTCGGCGAGCCGTTGCAGGGTGTTTTCGAGCATCCCCCGCTCGCGCACGTGACGCAGGCAACGACGCAGGGTCGCCTCATCGAGGGCGTCGCGCACCAGCCAGTCGCTGACGCCATCCGGGGAAACCGAAGGTTCATGCTCGAGCAACAGAACTGTCGGCAAACGACAACGACCCGGTGCCGGCTGCAGGGCGGCAACGGTGAGCAGCACCGCGTTGCGGTTGTCCTCGAACAAGCTGCTGACCGAGTCCCAGTTCGGGGCGCTGATCAACACGACCGAGGGCCCCATAGGCGCCAGGCACTCGCGCAATATCGCTGACCACTCAGGCGTTTCGGCCAACAACAGCAAACGCAAGGGTTCGACAGGCGTGGACAAGCTGACTCCCTAGACTCTGCAAGGTGGTAGGCGCGGGGCATTATGACGCGCCGATGGGCAATCACCAATGCCAATGGTTCTCAGATACCCGCTTTTGAAGGTTTTTCATCCCAAAAAACGAACGTTGGAACCAATTTCCGTCCGCATCCTGAGGGAAAGTGACGAAAGCGGCAATTGCAATGATGCGCAACGTCACAAGTCGGACAGGGAAGCACAATTCTCAGAGCCTGTTAAAATGCCGGCCCATTTCGCAAACGACTCCCTGAACCCTGTCATGTCCCGACTCAACCCCCGGCAGCAAGAAGCCGTGAACTATGTC
The DNA here is from genome assembly GCF_054130985.1 of Pseudomonas sp. R4-84. Taxonomy (NCBI): domain Bacteria; kingdom Pseudomonadati; phylum Pseudomonadota; class Gammaproteobacteria; order Pseudomonadales; family Pseudomonadaceae; genus Pseudomonas; species Pseudomonas sp. R4-84. Next base: position 189,852 of record NZ_CP096390.1, on the reverse strand, counting down.
GGCGGCCCTCTTTTGGTGCTCGCCGGTGCAGGCTCCGGCAAGACCAGCGTGATCACCCGCAAGATCGCGCACCTGATCCAGAATTGTGGCATCCGCGCCCAGTACATCGTCGCCATGACCTTCACCAACAAGGCCGCCCGGGAAATGAAAGAGCGGGTCGGCGGCCTGCTGCGCGCCGGCGAAGGTCGCGGCCTGACGGTCTGCACCTTCCACAACCTGGGCTTGAACATCATCCGCAAGGAACATGCGCGGCTGGGCTACAAACCGGGCTTCTCGATCTTCGACGAGGCCGACGTCAAGGCCCTGATGACCGACATCATGCAGAAGGAATATTCCGGCGACGACGGCGTGGATGAGATCAAGAACATGATCGGCGCCTGGAAAAACGACCTGATCCTGCCGCCCGAAGCACTGGAAAACGCCCGCAACCCCAAGGAACAGACCGCCGCCATCGTCTACGCCCATTACCAGCGCACGCTCAAGGCGTTCAATGCGGTGGACTTCGACGACCTGATCCTGTTGCCGGTCAAACTGTTCCAGGACCACGCCGACATCCTCGAGAAATGGCAGAACAAGGTCCGCTACCTGCTCGTGGACGAATACCAGGACACCAACGCCAGCCAGTATCTGCTGGTGAAACTGCTGATCGGCAAACGCAACCAGTTCACCGTGGTGGGCGACGATGACCAGTCGATTTACGCCTGGCGCGGCGCGCGGCCGGAAAACCTGATGCTGCTCAAGGAAGACTACCCGTCGCTCAAAGTGGTGATGCTGGAACAGAACTACCGCTCCACCAGCCGGATCCTGCGCTGCGCCAACGTGCTGATTTCCAACAACCCCCATGAGTTCGAAAAACAACTGTGGAGCGAGATGGGCCACGGCGACGAGATCCGCGTGATCCGTTGCCGCAACGAAGACGCCGAAGCCGAGCGCGTGGCCATGGAAATCCTCAGCCTGCACTTGCGCACCGACCGGCCGTACAGCGATTTTGCGATCCTGTACCGCGGCAACTACCAGGCCAAGCTGATCGAGCTGAAACTGCAGCATCACCAGGTTCCCTATCGTCTGTCGGGGGGGAACAGCTTTTTCGGCCGCCAGGAAGTGAAGGACCTGATGGCCTACTTCCGCCTGATCGTGAACCCGGACGACGACAACGCCTTCTTGCGGGTGATCAACGTGCCGCGCCGGGAAATCGGTTCGACCACCCTTGAAAAACTCGGCAACTACGCCACCGAGCGCAAGATCTCCATGTACGCCGCCACCGACGAAATCGGCCTTGGCGAGCATTTGGACAGCCGCTTCACCGATCGCCTGGCGCGCTTCAAGCGTTTCATGGACAAGGTCCGCGAGCAGTGCGCCGGGGAAGATCCGATCTCTGCGCTGCGCAGCATGGTCATGGACATCGACTACGAAAACTGGCTGCGCACCAACAGCTCCAGCGACAAGGCCGCCGATTACCGCATGAGCAACGTCTGGTTCTTGATCGAGGCGTTGAAGAACACCTTGGAAAAAGACGAAGACGGCGACATGACCGTCGAGGACGCCATCGGCAAGCTCGTGCTGCGGGACATGCTAGAACGCCAGCAGGAAGAGGAAGAAGGCGCCGAAGGTGTGCAAATGATGACGCTGCACGCCTCCAAAGGCCTGGAGTTTCCCTACGTGTTCATCATGGGCATGGAAGAAGAAATCCTGCCGCACCGTTCCAGCATCGAGGCCGACACCATCGAAGAAGAACGGCGCCTGGCCTACGTCGGGATTACCCGGGCGCGCCAGACGCTGGCCTTCACCTTCGCCGCCAAGCGCAAGCAATACGGCGAAGTCATCGACTGCGCCCCGAGCCGCTTCCTCGATGAGTTGCCGCCGGACGACCTGGCCTGGGAAGGCAACGACGACACGCCGACAGAGGTCAAAGCCGTTCGCGGCAACAGTGCCCTGGCGGATATACGCGCGATGTTGAAGCGCTAGAATTTTCCACTATTTCAGGCGCTGAACGCGTCCCAGAGGAGGCTTCATGGAAGCCCTGCACCAGAAAATCCGAGAGCTAGGCATCGTGCTGTCCGACCAGGTATTGAAGGTCGATGCGTTTCTCAACCACCAGATCGATCCGCAGTTGATGAAGCTGATCGGTGATGAATTTGCCGCACTGTTCAAGGATTCGGGCATCACCAAGATCGTCACCATCGAAGCCTCGGGCATCGCCCCGGCGATCATGACCGGGCTGAATCTTGGCGTGCCGGTGATCTTCGCCCGCAAGCAACAGTCCCTGACCCTGACGGAGAACCTGCTGTCGGCCACCGTGTATTCCTTCACCAAGAAGACCGAAAGCACCGTCGCCATCAGCCCGCGCCACCTGACCAGCAGCGACCGCGTGCTGATCATTGATGATTTCCTGGCCAACGGCAAAGCCTCCCAGGCGCTGATTTCCATCATCAAGCAGGCCGGCGCCACCGTCGCCGGGCTGGGGATCGTGATCGAGAAGTCGTTCCAGGGCGGCCGAGCCGAACTGGATGCCCAGGGCTATCGCGTCGAATCGTTGGCCCGGGTGAAGTCGTTGGCGGGTGGGGTTGTGACCTTCCTCGATTAATACCCATTCCCCTGTGGGAGCGAGCCTGCTCGCCCCCACAGGGGATGGCCGATTTCTAAGGCGCAGTCGCCTTGAGCCCCGCCAGCAACAGCCGCTGATACAGCTCTTCCTTCAGCCCCTCCGGGCTCGTCAGCTGCATTCGCTCCAGATGCCCGGCATATTCCCAGGGCTGCGGCGCATCCAGGGCGGCTTTGCCCAGATCCAGGATCTCGGTGAGCTTGAATTTGCTTTTCAGCCAATTCAGCGCCCGCAATAAGTCCCGCTCGACCTCATCGAAATCACAGCCCAACGGGTACTCCGGAAACAGGTTGGCATGCCGCGCCTGGATCCCCTGCAAACGCTCCGAGGTGTTGTCGGCAAAGCGTGGATCGAGGCGAAAGTCCTTCGGCAGCTTGCCGGCATTTTGCGCTTGCTCGATCAATCCGGGTTGGAAGCGTGAATCGCTGATGTTCAGCAACGCCTCGATCACCGCGGCGTCGGTCTTGCCCCGCAGGTCGGCGATGCCGTACTCGGTTACCACAATGTCACGCAAATGGCGTGGAATCGTGCAGTGACCGTATTCCCAGACAATGTTCGAACTGACCACCCCTCCCGATTCCCGCCAGCTACGCAACAGCAGTATCGAACGCGCCCCTTCCAGCGCGTGGCCCTGGGCGACGAAGTTATACTGCCCACCGACGCCGCTGAGCACCCGCCCGTTTTCCAATTGGTCAGCCACTCCCGCGCCCATCAAAGTCATGGTGAAGACCGTGTTGATGAACCGAGCATCGAGGCGCTGCAAGCGCTTGAGCTGCTCCTGACCGTACAGCTCGTTGATGTAGCTGATACGCGTCATGTTGAATTCAAGCAGACGGCTCTGCGGCAACTCGCGCAAGCGCTCGTAGAAACTGCGCGGGCCGAGGAAGAACCCGCCATGAATGCAGATGCCATCGGGTTGCGCCGCCTCGTCGAGGGTTCCGGCAATGGCCCGCTCCTGGGTCGGCTCGTCGGGGTAGACCTTGCGCCGGATAATTCCGGCTTCCGCCAGCACCAGCAAACCGTTGACGAACATCTCACTGCAACCGTACAACCCCTTGGCGAAAGGCTCGACCCCGCCTTCGCGCTCGATCAATTGCGCCCACTGGCTGAGGTTCAGTTCCGCCAACAGAGCCTGGTAACCGGCGTTATCGGCTTGGCGCGCCAGCAGTGCCGCTGTCAGTGCGTCGCCCATGGAGCCGATGCCGATTTGCAACGTACCGCCATCGCGCACCAGGGTGCTGGCATGCAGGCCGATCAAGTGATCCTGGAACCCTACCGGCATGTTGGGTGTGGAAAACAACGTGTGGCTGTCCTTCTCGTCGATCAACAAGTCGAAGCCGTCGATGCCGATTTCCGCGTCACCGGGCATGTACGGCAAGTCGCTGTGGACCTGGCCCACCATGAGAATGGTCTCCCCCGCCTCGCGCCGCTTGGCGATCATCGGCAACAGATCCAGGGTAATGTCCGGATTGCAACTCAGGCTAAGCCGATCCGGGTGGTCCGGGTCGCTCGCCACCAGTTGGGCGATCAGGTTCAAGCCTGCCCCGTTGATGTCCCGGGCCGCGTGGCTGTAGTTACTGCTGACATAGTCCTGCTGGGCCGACGCGCTGTGTAAAAGGCTGCCGGGCTGCATGAAGAATTGTTGGACGCGGATATTGGCCGGCAGGCTGTCGCGCTGCAGGTCGGCCAGGTAATCGAGTTCGGGATAATCGCCAAAGACCCGTTCGACGAAGGGTTCGAGGAAGCGCTTCTGCAACCCATCGCCCAAGGTCGGCCGCCCCAGGCTCAAGGCGGTGTAAATGGTCAGCTGTCGCTCGGGCAGTTGCGCGATGCGCCGGTACAGCGCGTTGGCGAACAGATTGGGTTTGCCCAGCCCAAGGGGCATGCCGAGGTGGATATGCGCGGGCAGGCGCTCGAGCACCTCATCCACCGCCTGTTCGATTGAACACAACTGCACCATCCTACCCTCCGTGACTTTCCATGAATGTGGGTTGGACCGAGCTTGCCGGGTCTTGGTTGCGATGAACAGCGCTGAAAAATCCCAGGCGCAAAAAAGCCGCTCGTAAGCGGCTTTTTTGTGAACGATGCCGGCGTTTTACAGCCCAGACATCTCTTTGATGGCGCCCTTGAGCTCTTCATCCGAGCAATCGGCGCAGGTGCCTTTAGGCGGCATGGCGTTGACGCCCGTGATGGCCTTGGCCAGGATGCCATCGAGACCGCCCTGGTGGTCGGCGCGTTCTTTCCAGGCTGCCTTGTCACCGATTTTCGGCGCGCCCAGCAGACCAGTACCGTGGCAAGCGTTGCAATGTTTGGCAATGACGTCTTTTGGCGCCTTGGCACCGCCGGCACCGCCCGCCGCAGTAGCCACTTCCATCCCCTTGCATTCCTTGCCCTGGACGCAAACCTGGCCGACGGGTTCAAGGCGCTTGGCGATGTCATCGTTGGGCGCCGCTTGAGCGCTCGCAGCCCATAGGGCCAATACGGTTGCTGGTGCAGCCAGCATTTTCATAATTAGGTTCACGCGTACACCCTCAATGGTGGCTAGTCACGCCTGCGGCCACGGTTTGCAGGCGGGCGCAAGTATAGCGGTAAGCCTGTCACTCCGAAACAACCCCAAAGTCGCAAGGGTCTTGTTTGTCATGACAGGCCAACCTTCGGGCGCCTTTGCCCCTGCGGGCTCGGCGCCTCTTGGTCTAGAAATTGGCCGGTGTGGCTGCGCTGATCAGTCGCGCCGGCACGTCGAACGGGTTACGGAAGCGGTGGGGCTTGGTGCTTTCGAAATAGTAGCTGTCACCGGCTTCGAGCACGAAGGTTTCGGCGCCCACCACCAATTCCAACCGCCCTTCCACCAGGATCCCGGTTTCTTCGCCTTCGTGGGTGAGCATCTCGTCACCCGTGTCGGCGCCAGGCGGATAGATTTCATTCAAAAACGCAATCGCCCGGCTCGGATGCGCCCGGCCCACCAGTTTCATGGTCACGGCGCCATCGGAGATGTCGATCAGTTCGTTGGCTTTGTAGACGATCTGGGTCGGTTTCTCCTGGAGGATTTCTTCGGAGAAAAACTCGACCATGGACATGGGAATCCCGCCAAGGACCTTGCGCAGCGAGCTGATCGAGGGGCTTACGCTGTTTTTCTCGATCATCGAAATGGTGCTGTTGGTGACGCCCGCGCGCTTGGCGAGTTCACGCTGGGAAAGGCCTTTGAGTTTACGAATGGATTGCAGTCGTTCACCGACGTCCAATGCTGGAGCCTCCAGGGAATCAGGTTGTGTGTAAAGTGAGCGTTATCATGGCGACAGCGTTCAGTATTTACAACACTTTGGCCCGAATCCTGTGCGGTGAAGCGACTTTCGGTAGATCGCGCTCAGCCTCACCCCTTGGAATAGAGCCTTGGCACCCGCCGCAGGTTGCAGAATATCTGGTAGGGAATCGTGCCGGCAGCCATCGCCACGTCGCTGGCGAGGACATTTTTGCCCCATAGCTCGACCGTGGAGCCGAGCCCGGCCTGGGGGATATGGGTCAAGTCCACGCACAGCATATCCATCGATACCCGCCCGACCAGTTGGCTACGCTGCCCGTCCACAAGCACCGGCGTGCCGTTGGGCGCCTGGCGCGGGTAGCCGTCGGCGTAGCCCATGGCGACCACGCCCACGCGTGTCGGTTGCGCCGTGACAAAGCGTGCGCCATAACCCACGGGCTCGCCGACGGGAAGCTCGCGCACGCTGATGATTCTAGACTCCAGCGTCATGACCGGCTGCAGGCGCGAAGCAACGGCATTGGCCTCCTCGAAAGGCGTTGCGCCGTACAGCATGATGCCGGGCCGCACCCAGTCGCTGGGGATCTGCGGCCAACCCAGCACCGCCGGAGAATTGCGCAGGCTGACCTCTGCCATCAGGCCCTGGCGGGCCTGCTCGAATACTGCTAATTGTTGCAGGCTGCTGGGGTCATGCAGTTCATCGGCACGGGCGAAGTGACTCATGAGTACGATCTTCGCCACGTTTCCACTGGCCAGGAGGCGACGATACGCCGGCTGGAACTCGTCCTGATGCAATCCGACCCGATGCATACCCGAATCGAGCTTGAGCCAGACCGTGATCGGCTTGCCCAGCGTCGCGCGCTCGATCGCTTCGAGTTGCCACAACGCATGCACCACGCACCAGAAATCATGTTCGACGATCAAGGCAAGCTCATCGGCCTCGAAAAATCCTTCCAGCAGCAGGATCGGTCCACCAATACCGCCCGCTCGCAGCTCCAGGGCCTCTTCGATACAGGCCACGGCAAACCCGTCGGCCGCTTCCTGCAAGGCTTCGGCGCAGCGCACCGCCCCGTGCCCATAGGCGTCGGCCTTGATCACCGCAAGGGCTTTGGCCCCCGTGACTTCGCGGGCCAATTGATAGTTATGACGCAAGGCTTGGAGGTCGATCAGGGCACGGGCAGGACGCATGGCGGCACGCTTCTAGGCAGTCATGGATAAAAAACCGGCGCAGGCTGACAGCATCAACCACCAACAGCGCCGGGAGAGGGAGAGTTTTGACAGCTGTCAGGGCAGCGCGGCCGAAACACTCAAGCAGTCATTGGTGAGCTGGCGCTGGATTGCCATGTTTTGCGGACTCCTGGGGTTTGCTGCCATAACGGGAAATGTCGAGGCCTTCGGCGCTGATCTGTGGCTTTTTCTTCGCCATCAGGTCCGCCAGCAGGCGACCGGAACCACAGGCCATGGTCCAACCGAGGGTGCCGTGGCCAGTGTTCAGGAACAGATTCTTGAACGGGGTAGCGCCCACGATAGGCGTGCCGTCCGGTGTAGTTGGGCGCAGGCCTGTCCAGAAACTGGCCTGGGCCAGGTCGCCGCCCCGAGGATAAAGGTCGTTGACGATCATCTCCAGGGTTTCGCGCCGACGCGGGTTCAGCGAAAGGTCGAATCCAGCGATTTCGGCCATGCCGCCGACGCGAATACGGTTGTCGAACCGGGTGATCGCGACCTTGTAGGTCTCATCGAGAATGGTCGAGGTCGGCGCCATCGCCGGGTCGGTAATCGGCACGGTCAGGGAATAGCCCTTGAGCGGATACACCGGCGCGCGGATACCGAGGGGCTTGAGCAACTGTGGCGAGTAGCTGCCCAAGGCGAGGACGTAGCGGTCGGCTGTTTCCAGCTTGCCGTCGATCCAGACGCCGTTGATGCGGTCACCGGCGAAATCCAGGCGCTCGATATTCTGGTCGAACCGAAATTGCACGCCGAGCTGGACGGCCATTTCCGCCAGGCGGGTGGTGAACATCTGGCAGTCGCCGGTCTGGTCATTGGGCAAGCGCAGCGCACCGGCGAGGATGTCGGTGACGTTGGCCAACGCCGGCTCGACCCGGGCGATGCCTGCGCGGTCGAGGACTTCGAACGGCACGCCAGACTCCTTCAACACGGCGATGTCCTTGGCCGCGCCATCGAGCTGGGCCTGGGTGCGGAACAGTTGAGTAGTTCCCAGGCTGCGGCCCTCGTAGGCAATGCCGGTCTCGGCGCGCAACTCGTCCAGGCAGTCACGGCTGTACTCGGACAGGCGGACCATGCGCTCCTTGTTGATTGCGTAGCGGCTGGCAGTGCAATTGCGCAGCATCTGCGCCATCCAGAGGTATTGATCGATGTCGGCAGTGGCCTTGATCGCCAACGGCGCGTGACGCTGCAACAGCCACTTGATGGCCTTGAGCGGCACACCGGGCGCGGCCCACGGCGAGGCGTAACCCGGCGACACCTGGCCGGCGTTGGCGAAGCTGGTTTCCATGGCCGGCGCCGGCTGACGGTCGACCACCACCACTTCAAACCCGGCACGGGCCAGATAGTAAGCACTGACGGTACCGATGACGCCGCTACCCAAGACCAGAACGCGCATGTTGAATCCTCATCGCGGATGACCGCTGACGTTTGTTGTACAAAGCTTAGATGGGCGCAGTGTAAAAAAGATCAGCCAGTGCTTTTCACTATATAAATCCCTATATTTGGCGAGAATTCTCGGCAAAAACCCTTTTCATGGAGGCGCATCACCTGTGCGTACCAATACCCAGACCAAGCGCGAGCTGGACAAGATCGACCGCAACATTCTGCGCATCCTCCAGGCGGACGGGCGGATTTCCTTCACCGAACTGGGCGAAAAGGTCGGTCTCTCCACCACGCCATGTACCGAGCGGGTCCGGCGCCTGGAGCGCGAAGGCATCATCATGGGCTACAACGCCCGGCTTAATCCGCAGCACCTGAAGGGCAGCCTGCTGGTGTTTGTCGAGATCAGCCTCGACTACAAGTCCGGCGATACCTTCGAAGAATTCCGACGCGCAGTGCTGAAATTGCCACACGTCCTGGAATGCCACCTGGTATCGGGCGACTTCGATTATCTGGTGAAGGCGCGGATTTCCGAGATGGCCTCGTACCGCAAGCTGCTGGGCGACATCCTGCTCAAGCTGCCCCACGTGCGTGAGTCCAAGAGCTATATCGTGATGGAAGAAGTGAAGGAGAGCCTGAACCTGCCGATCCCGGATTGAGCGGCCTAGACCAACACCTGCCGGGTACTCGCCATGTACTCATGAATCTGCTTCTCGACACGCGGGTGGATCAGCTCCACCGGCCGTCGACCATTGGGACATGGCAAGGTCGCCGTGGTGCCGAACAGACGGCAGATCAACGGCCGCTCGTCGTAGACCGTGCAACCGTTCGGCCCCAGGTGCACGCAATCGAGCGCTTCCATGGCGGCGTCCTGTTCGGCGCGGGTCTTGCGCGGTAGCCGGGACATTTCCTCGGGCGAGGTGGTCACCGGGCCGCAGCAGTCGTGACAGCCCGGCACGCACTCAAACGTAGGGAGCTGCTGACGCAGCGTGCGGATTTTTTGGCTGTTGCAGCTCATCGAGGCGAGTACCGGGTCGGGACAGCCTTGGATTCTGCCTCAAAAGGCGCAGGCCAGACAGCGTCAGCCGACCAGAGTTGCCGATGGAGGAAAGCGCGGCTTATGCTCCGTAAAATTTCTCAAACACATCAATCAGGATTACGCACATGAACGCCCGTGTTCAGCAACCTGTCCCGAGCCACGCGCACGCCGCCTCTTATTACGCCGCCAGCAGCCTGCCGCAGCCGGACCATCCGGTGTTGCAAGGCGAGCTGATCGCGGACGTCTGTGTGGTGGGCGGCGGGTTCTCTGGGTTGAACACGGCCATCGAACTGGCCGAGCGCGGGATGAGCGTGGTGTTGCTCGAAGCACATAAAATTGGCTGGGGTGCCAGCGGACGCAACGGCGGCCAGTTGATTCGCGGCGTTGGGCACGGCCTCGACCAGTTTGCTTCGGTCGTCGGTAACGACGGCGTCCGTCAGATGAAACTGATGGGGCTTGAGGCGGTGGAAATCGTCCGACAACGAGTCGAGCGCTTTCAGATTTCTTGCGACCTGACCTGGGGTTATTGTGACCTTGCGAACAAACCCGGCGACCTTCAGGGCTTCGCCGAAGACGCCGAAGAATTGCGCAGCCTGGGCTACCGCTACGAGACCCGACTGCTGCGCGCTGACGAAATGCACAACGTGGTGGGCTCGGATCGTTACGTTGGCGGCTTGGTCGACATGGGTTCGGGTCACCTGCATCCGCTCAACCTGGCGCTGGGAGAAGCCACGGCGGCCCAGCAATTGGGAGTTCGACTGTTCGAACGATCAGCCGTCACCCGCATCGACTATGGCCATCAAGTAAAAGTACATACCGAGCACGGCTCGGTCCGCGCCAATACCCTGGTGCTGGGCTGCAACGCCTACCTCAATGGCTTGAACCAGGAGTTGAGCGGCAAAGTGCTGCCGGCCGGCAGCTACATCATCGCGACCGAGCCGTTGAGCGAAACTCAGGCACATGCGCTATTACCGCAGAACATGGCCGTTTGTGATCAGCGGGTGGCGCTGGATTATTACCGGCTTTCGGCGGATCGCCGCTTGTTGTTCGGCGGGGCTTGTCATTATTCCGGGCGCGATCCGCAGGACATCGGCGCCTATATGCGTCCGAAAATGCTCAAGGTTTTCCCTCAGTTAGCGGACGCGAAAATCGATTATCAATGGGGCGGGATGATCGGCATCGGCGCCAACCGCTTGCCACAGATCGGCCGTCTCAAGGATCAGCCGAACGTGTATTACGCCCAGGCCTACTCGGGCCATGGCGTAAACGCCACGCACCTGGCGGGCAAACTGCTGGCCGAAGCAATCAGTGGGCAACAGGGAGGTGGCTTCGATCTTTTTGCACAGGTGCCGCACATGACATTCCCAGGGGGCAAACATTTGCGCTCACCGCTGCTGGCATTGGGGATGTTGTGGCATAGATTGAAAGAACTGGTGTGACAGGGGCCGAGGGAGCTTGCTCCCTCGCCACAGGTTTCTTATCGATTCAAATCCGCCAGAACGGCTTCAAGCCTTCCGCCCGCGCCTGCTCCCGACTCAGTCCAATATCACGCAACTGTTCGGTCGACATGTCCAACAGGGCTTTGCGTGTATGCAAACGATGCCAGAACAGTCCCCAGCGACTCAGGCCGGCTGGCGCATTGCGCAAAGCCCCGCTGCGCAGCTCCTTTTCCTGCCCAGCCGCCAGTTCCTGACTGTGTAACGTCAGCCGTACATCGCTCAAGCCGTTCATTTTTGATCGCTCCTGTTTACTTGGGTAGCCAGAGCTTTCATGATGCGCGGACGGCCAAAAGCAATACAGATTCAGGCGATGTCTTTTATAAGCATACAGAATCGGCGTTTTCGGCACTGAATCGAACTTTTGCGCCGCAACTGTATTGGTTGTCGCTTTCCCACTTCACTGAGAACGCACCATGACGCTGTACGTGAACCTCGCCGAGCTGCTCGGCACCCGTATCGAACAAGGCTTCTACCGCCCCGGTGACCGGCTGCCGTCGGTGCGCGCCTTGAGCACCGAACACGGGGTCAGCCTGAGCACGGTCCAGCAGGCCTATCGCGTGCTGGAGGACAGCGGGCTGGCAATGCCGAAACCCAAGTCTGGCTATTTCGTGCCGGTCAGCCGGGAACTGCCGGACCTGCCGGCGGTGGGCCGTCCAGCCCAGCGCCCGGTGGACATTTCACAATGGGACCAAGTGCTGGAACTGATACGCGCCGTACCGCGCAAAGACGTGGTGCAGCTGGGTCGCGGGATGCCGGATATCCATTCGCCAACCATGAAGCCATTACTTCGCAGCCTGGCGCAGATCAGCCGACGGCAAGACATGCCCGGCCTGTATTACGACAACATCTACGGCAACCTGGAACTGCGGGAACAGATCGCCCGGCTGTCCTTGGACTCCGGCTGCCAACTGGGCGCCAACGACCTGATTGTCACTACCGGCTGCCACGAAGCGCTGTCAGTGAGTGTCCGCGCCACCTGCGAGCCAGGTGACATCGTCGCGGTGGATTCACCCAGCTTCCATGGCGCCATGCAGACGCTGAAGGGCCTGGGCATGAAAGCCCTGGAAATCCCCACCGACCCACTCACTGGCATCAGCCTGGAAGCTTTGGAACTGGCGCTGGAGCAATGGCCGATCAAGGCCATACAGTTGACCCCGAGCTGCAATAACCCGTTGGGTTACATCATGCCCGAGGCCAACAAACGCGCCCTCCTGACCTTGGCACAGCGCTTTGATGTGGCGATTATCGAAGACGATGTGTATGGCGAACTGGCCTACACCTACCCGCGTCCGCGCACCATAAAGTCTTTCGACGAAGATGGGCGCGTCCTGCTCTGCAGTTCTTTTTCCAAGACCTTGGCGCCGGGCCTGCGAGTGGGTTGGGTTGCCCCCGGTCGCTATCTGGAACGGGTGCTGCACATGAAGTACATCAGCACGGGATCTACCGCGCCGCAGCCCCAGATCGCTATCGCCGAGTTTCTCAAGGCTGGTCATTTCGAGCCGCATTTACGCCGCATGCGCGCGCAATACCAGCGCAATCGCGACGTAATGATGGACTGGGTCAGCCGATATTTCCCCCAGGGCACCCGCGCCAGCCGCCCTCGTGGCAGCTTCATGCTCTGGGTCGAGTTGCCGGAAGGCTTCGATACGCTGAAGCTCAACCGCATGCTTCATGACCAAGGGGTCCAGATCGCGGTCGGCAGTATTTTCTCGGCATCTGGCAAATACCGTAATTGCCTGCGCATGAACTACGCTGCCAAGCCAACGGCGCAAATCGAAGATGCTGTACGCAAGGTGGGTGCCGCCGCGAGCAAGCTGTTGAGCGATGTCGCCAACGTCCAATGAAGCTCATCGATCACTGAACGATCGGCGGTGCAGGTACGCTCAGCCAACCTGGCAAGCCACCTCAAGACGATCGATAGGCGCTGAGGATGCCGGCATCTGGCGAGTATCGATTTCCAAGCGGCAGATTTGCTCATCGGCAAGCGCTATAGAGAGTTTTGCCACGACAGGGGCATCCTCCAGATATACCAGGCCCGTGTCGACCACCGTCGTCAAGTACTGACCCGCGTGGTCGTAAACCCCAAGGCCCTTGGCCATGGGTACCCCCTCTTCGTTGCGCACGTATAGCAACAAGCGACGAACCCTGGCGGCCTGGAAGTCGAGCCGCGGCACAGCACCGCGCGCTGCCCGCACTTCTTGGTAACCATTTGGCACCTCAATGTTGCGAGGGAGGCTGACCGTGTCGATTTCAACACGGCTCGCCTGGTAAGGCGGCAGTTCAGCCGCCACCGCACGCCCGGCTCCATCGGTCCAGACGGGCCCCTGGGGCGTTCCAATCTTGACTCCGGCGTAGTCGCCGACTTTGAGCAGGCCGAACGTGTCGCGCAGCGGATACGGCGAAGGCGTCACGCCCTCGTCATGCAAAGCCAACCCGCCGCGTAGCGTCAGGTCATAATGGCGCGCGCCGGCGCTGCTTCGGGAATACCCCAGTTCTGCGCTGGTATAACGGGGCACGGCGTTAAGCCTGGCGTTGAAGTCGTTCCGGTCGTCGGCGAAGCGATCGGCACCGATGCTGTAGCCAAGGCTGTCACTGACCTGCTCCGAATAACGTGCGCCACTGCGCACTCCTCTCGAATCATCGTAACGTACAGCAGTGCTTATTCTTCGGTTGCGTCCCAGGGGCACACCCACGTTGACGAACGCACCTGATTTACCCGCTTGCTCAAACCTGTCGTGTTCAAGGCTCAGCGAAAACGTCACCCAGTCGAAACCCCGCGACCATGCCGCGCTGACCCTCGAATGAGCTTTTCCACCCCCGCCCTGATACCGAGCCAATGATCCGCTCAGCGCACCCCAAGCCGGATCCGCTCTCCTCAGCGATAGGCTCCAGTGATTGGCCGCGCGGGCAAACGGGTCACCTCCAACGGCATCACGCCCGGCCTCAGACAAGTATCGAAACCCAGAGCTGCGCTGGCCCGCTGTCAAACCGACCGATAGCCCGTCGCCCAGCGTCGTGTTGAGTGTGGCCTGGATCTCTTGGCCGCCGATGCCTCGTGTCGTGCGTGAACCGAGCTGCTGCAGGGTCAGCACGGTCGCTGGGGTCAGCGCTTGAGAAACGCCCCATCCAATGGATTGGTAACCGTCGGCCCCCATCCACCCTGCGCTCGTCTGCGTCCGCGGACCCCATCGCCAGTCCCGGCTGGCGGCAAAAAATGACGGAGTGTCATGGTCACGCCCGATCTGCCGGATCCTGCCTGCCGCCAATCCATAACTGGGCAGGGTGCCTAGTCTCGCGGGACGCACTTGCGCGGCAGGCACATGAAAGTCGCGACGCTCACCGCTTTCTTCGAACACGCTGACTTCCAGATCCAGCCTATCACTGATCAGCGGCAGGTCGCGCAAGGTGAACGGCCCGGGGGGGACCAGAGTGGTATAGATCACGATGGCACTCTGGCGGACCTCGACTCGGGCCGTCGAATAGGCCAACCCTTGGACCTCGGATCCCGCGCCCAGCCCACCCGCATCCGCGGAAAGCGCCGTTTCCGGGAAGATTTGCACCCCGGTGAACGGGCCCGTGGAAAACAACGAGGAACGCATGTTCAACTGGCCCAACTGCACCTGCGCGCCAAATCGCTCCCAGGTCTTGGATGCTTGGGTGTACAGCGTCTCGAAACGCGTCACGCCCTGGAACGACGTGTAATTCTGGCGGCTGCGCACGACCCAATCTCCGGCATTGAAACCCAGCTCAGTGCCCAAGCTGCGATAGTGGCTGGACTGCCCCGCAGCGGAACCGTCGATGACCAGAGCATCGTAATTCCACACACCCGCCACCCCTCCGGAGTCCCAGCCGCCGGGACGCTGCCCTGGCGTCGCCAGCAAGTCGGCGGGCACCACCAATGAAACCAGGTTCTGTCCCGGATCAAGCTGCACCTGGAAGCCGGCCAACGCTTGTACGGCAGACAGGCACAGCGCCTCATCAACGCCTGGATTCACGTTCGACGGCGCGGCGATTCCCACGTGCTCAAACAAGTTCGCATCGACGCACAACTGCCCTTCGTCATCGAACGTCACGAAGATCTGCCCGGAAGGTACGCCATTGACATTCAGGGCGACGCGGTTGCGTCCTGCGGCAAACCGCGCGGCGCTGCGAAAGTACTCGGCGACATTCGGATCGATCCCCCGGGCTTCGAGCACCGAACGGTCAAATTCATCGGACGCCTGTGCCGAGGCTTCGGTCCAGGCAATCGACATCAGGACCAGGCTGCCGACAGGCCGCCAGAAGACACCCAGGCCCACTACTGCAAGCTCAAGCGTGCGTCGTGGCTACCAGCGGCAAACCCGTAGGTGGTGGCCGGGAACAACCGGACATGTGTGCCCAGGCTCGATGGCGTGGCGAACGCCAGCGTTTCCCCCGGCAGGATATAGGTACGGCCGATATCCAGTGTTGCACCACCGGGAATCAGACTCACCGATCGCGCCAGCCTTACAACATAGGGGCTGGGATTGCTCACGCTTATCTCACCGGTCCTGGCGCTCCAGACCAGCCGTTTCCAAGGCATTCGCTCCGTTGCCAGACCAGCCGGACGAATAATCACCGGGATGTTCTGGCGCACGCCCATGGAGATTTGTGCGCCGCTCGCCGCCGGACGCGCTTTGATGCCCTCGAACACGACGCGCTTGAGCCGCTCCGTCTGCAAGACAGCGGCACTGTGAAGGATAAAACGCACTTGCTGGCTCTGGCCGGGTTCCAGTCGAGCCACGGGAGGGTTGACCAGGAGCAACGGTTCCTTGTCCTCCGGAAGGTCAAGGACAGCGCTATAGAGCAATGCCGGTTGATCGTCCGTATTCCTGACATTCAGGGTCGCCTCCCCTATGCCCTGGTCGACAATCACAACCGGCGTTTCCGGGACCATTCCGGCCGCCTGGGCGCCAAGGCCTATGAATGGCAGGCACAGCGCTGCCATCGCACTCGTCCACAGCGAGCAATTTCGAACAAACATGGGAATCTCCAGAGGCACCGACCGAGACATGCCAGGCACGTCTCGTCGGCATCAAACTACCTGCAGGAGCACGGCTCCTCAGGCGAATCGATGGCCCTTCAGACGCGCATCACGCGTCGCATGCGCCAGGAGTCAGAGGTAAAACACATCGAACGTAACCGAACCGTCGAGATCGAAGTCATCGGTGGTAGCCGGTAATTCGGACGTGGCGCGAATGACCGCGGCGACTTTCATCGGGAAGGTGTGAAGACGAGCCGGTGCGGGACCGGCTGCCGGGCTACCCCCCCAGGAGTAAGTCGTTGGCGCATTGGTCACCAAACCATTGGTCGGCACGCTCCAGCCCGGATTGGCCGCCGTTCGTAGCAGTAGTGACTGCAAAGCGCCGTCGGCCCGAGGCTGGCCACTCAACAAACCGAAACCACCGATGCCGACCCCCTGGGTGCTACCCAGGCCGTAATACAGATCATCGCCTCGGCTTCCGTTGAAGGACAGGCCCGGCACTTTGGAAGCACCGCGGTTGTCAGTCACGGCAATTTCCACGGCCGCCGGAGCGGAGCAGGTGATTTGCAGGCTGACGTCCCGCTGAGGAAGATCGTTCTGCCGATCGGGGGCCAGGGTGGACGAAAAAATCCGGCCTAGGTTGACATCGCTACCACCGGCAAATGCCGGAACGCAGGAGGTCGGAATGACCCGGCCAGTTACATTCAAATCAACACTGGCCGCCTGGGCGATCATGGGCGTGGAAGCAGCAGCCAGCATGCTGGCCAGGAATATTTTTTTCATGATTACTTACCTGTGGAATGGGAGGGAGTGAAGTCATGCGATGGCTATCAGGGAAGGAAACCAGCCACCGGCAGCAATGCCTGCGTATCGTTGCCTACCAGATGGGATTTTTCTGTAGGAAAAGGCTCCTCGACGCGCCATGTTTTTCAGCAAAACGCGTGGCTCTCTTGGCCTTGGAGGCGGTGTCCCACAGCCAAGGGGCATCGCATCTCGCAGGCATGACGGATCAAAAAGCCGTGCCATACTCCTTCGCAACGACCCGGGATGATTCGACTTGAAACCCCACGTTCCCCTGACTTTCGCTCTGTTGCTCGCCACGACTCTCTGCGGCTGCGCGAGCCTGGATATCACTCGCGAGCCCAGCCAGGCGCTAGCGGCGGAGCATTCGACCTTCGGTCGCTCAGTCCAGGCCCAAGCCGCTCTTCACGAGGGCCGCTCGGGCTTTCGTCTACTGTCGGACAGCTCCGAGGCGTTCACCGCCCGGGCCGAATTGATCCGCAACGCTCAAAGCAGCCTGGACTTGCAGTACTACATCGTCCATGACGGGATCAGCACGCGAATGCTGGTGGACGAGTTGCTCAAGGCCGCCGACCGGGGCGTGCGCGTGCGCATCTTGCTGGATGACACCACCAGCGACGGGCAAGAGGAGACCATCGCGACGCTCGCCGCCCACCCCAACGTCCAGATCCGCCTGTTCAACCCTTTGCATCTTGGCCGCGCCACCGGCGTGACTCGCGGCCTCGGGCGGCTGTTCAACCTGTCGTTGCAGCATCGAAGGATGCACAACAAGCTTTGGCTGGCGGACAACAGCATGGCGATCGTCGGGGGCCGAAACCTGGGGGATGAGTATTTCGATGCCGAACCCAACCTGAATTTCACCGACATTGACCTGCTCGGTGTCGGGCCGGTGGCCGAGCAGCTGGGACATAGCTTCGACCAGTATTGGAACAGCGCCCTGAGCAAGCCCATCGAGCAGTTCATGGCCCATCGGCCCACCGCCCAAGACTTGGCCGACAGCCGCTTGCGCCTGCAAGCGTCCCTTGATCAGACGCACAAGGAAAACCAGGCGCTGTATCAGCAGCTGACCACCTACAAGACCCAGCCACGCCTGGACACCTGGCGCAGTCAATTGATCTGGGCCTGGAACCAGGCATTGTGGGACGCGCCGAGTAAAGTATTGTCAAGGGATGAGCCTGACCCCCAATTGCTGCTGACAACGCAACTGGGGCCGGAGCTGACCGGAGTGAGCAAGGAATTGATCATGATCTCGGCCTACTTCGTCCCCGGCCAGCCGGGCCTGGTGTACCTGACCAGTCGCGCCGATGCCGGCGTGTCGGTGAGCCTGCTGACCAACTCCTTGGAAGCCACTGATGTGCCCGCTGTTCACGGCGGCTACGCGCCGTATCGCAAGGCCCTGTTGCAGCACGGCGTGCGCCTGTTCGAACTGCGACGACAGCCGGGCGACAATGGCAGCAGCCCACATCTGTTCTATAGCAAGTCCTACGGCGAGTCGGACTCCAGCCTGCACAGCAAGGCGATCATCTTCGACCGGCAGAAGTCCTTCATCGGCTCGTTCAACTTCGACCCGCGTTCGGTCCTGTGGAACACCGAGGTCGGTGTCCTGGTGGACAGCCCGGAGCTTGCCGACCAGGTGCGCGAGCTGGCGTTACAGGGGATGGCGCCGACCCTGAGTTATCAAGCCCGGCTTGAAGAGGGAAGGATGGTATGGACCACCGAAGACAACGGCAAGCTACACGACTTGGATCGCGAGCCAGGCAGTTGGTGGCGCCGGTTCAATGCCTGGTTCGCCACGACGATCGGGCTTGAGAGCATGCTCTGAGGGTTGACTGCTTTTCTGGCAATCCGCCTTTGTGGCGAGGGAGCAAGCTCCCTCGTCGCCGGCCTCTTCTATCTTCAGGCGGGCTGTGTCGCTCCGAACGCGCCTTGTCGCAACAACAGAATCACCAACCCGAACGCCCCCGCAGCCATGAACAGGGGCAGCGCGTGCCCGCTGATCCATTGGCTGCCCGCCCCCGCCAACAAAGGTCCAACCAGGCATCCAATGCCCCAAAGCTGGGCAATATGAGCGTTGGCCCGGACCAACGCATCGTCGCGATAACGCTCGCCGATCAAAATCAGCGACAAGGTGAACAGCCCTCCCGCGCTGGCACCAAACAGCACCCACAGCGGCCAGATGAAGAGCGTGTCGATCAGCAGCGGCACTGCCAGGCTGGACAACATCAAGACCACCGCGCAGCCAGTGAACAGCGAGCGACGCGAAAGGCGATCGGCCAGGGCACCGATGGGCAATTGCAGCAAGGCATCGCCGACCACCACTGTGCTGACCATCGCCAGCGCGACATCGGCGCTGAAGCCCTGGCGCAAGCAATAGACGGGCAGTAACGTCAGGATCATGGCTTCAAAGGCGGCGAACAACGACACGGCCCAGCCAATCGCCGGCAAGCCCCGGCAAAAGCCCCAGAGATCCTTGAAGGTGACACTGCTGGCTTCACTGCTGGGCGCCCCGCTACGGCCAAGCAACAATAAGGGCGAGACCAGCAGCAGGCCGACGCCCACCCAGAAGCCATAGTCGTGGTCGGTCCCAAGGGCGCCGAGCAGCAACGGACCGGACAGTTGGCTCAACGCATAGCTGCTGCCGTACAGCGCGACCAACCGGCCGCGCCATTGTTCGACGACCAATTGATTGATCCAGCTCTCGCCAAGGATGAACACCAGCGTCAGGACCACGCCGATCAACAGCCGCAGCAGCAACCACACCGGATAACTGGGCAACAGCGCCAGCAACCCGATGGACAGCGCCCCGCCCCAAAGGCACAGGCGCATCAATGCCGCCGTGCCGAAGCGCGCCGCCAGTCGGCTCGATACCTTGGCCCCGACCAGCACCCCAACGGCCGGCATGGCGGCCATAACGCCGATGGCGAACGAACCGTAACCCCAGCCCTCCAGGCGCAGCGACACCAGCGGCATGCTCACGCCCAGGGCCAGGCCGACACTCAGGACAGACGCCAACACGGCGAAATAAGTCGCCCAACGCATTTCCCTGCTCCTGTCGCAATCACTCAAAACCAATGCGGGAGCGAGCTTGCTCGCGATGGCGGTCATACATTCATCATATTTGCCGACTGTCACACCGCTATCGCGAGCTCGCTCCCACACAGAGGTCACAGAACGCGGAATATCAGCGATCAGCGACGACGCTACCCCGTGGCGAGGGAGCTTGCTCCCGCTCGGCTGCGAAGCAGTCGTAAAAGCTGGGGCCGCTTCGCAACCCAGCGGGAGCAAGCTCCCTCGCCACTGTGGCTGGGCTGGAATGATGATTTCTGAACGCCAGAAAAACCTGTAGGAGCGAGCTTGCTCGCGATGGCGGCGCGACATTCAACGATGTCGTCGACTGTCATACCGCTGATCGCGAGCAAGCTCGCTCCCACAGGGGACTAGCGCTACTTGAGGGCCCGAACCGGATCCGGAGCCGTCATTTCATCAGAGCTTGATCCAGGTCGCCTTCAGCTCGGTGTATTTGTCGAACGCATGCAACGACTTGTCCCGGCCGTTACCCGACTGCTTGAAGCCACCGAACGGCGCGGTCATGTCACCGCCGTCGTACTGGTTGACCCAGACGCTGCCGGCGCGCAGCGCCTTGGCGGTCAGGTGGGCCTTGGAGATGTCCTTGGTCCACACCGCGGCAGCCAAGCCGTATGGCGTGTCGTTGGCGATCTGGATGGCTTCTTCGGCGCTGTCGAAGGCGATGACGGACAATACCGGGCCGAAGATTTCTTCCTGGGCGATCTTCATTGCGTTGCTCACGCCATCGAAGATCGTCGGTTCAACGTAAGTGCCGCCGGTCTCTTCGAGGATCCGCTTGCCGCCCGCCACCAGCGTGGCGCCGTCGCTGTGACCGGCCTCGATGTAGGACAACACGGTATTCATCTGCTGGGTATCGACCAGGGCACCGACATTGGCGGCCGGGTCCAGCGGGTTGCCAGGCTTCCAGCCCTTGAGGGCCTCGATCACCAGCGGCAGGAAGGTGTCCTTGATGGAACGCTCCACCAGCAGGCGCGAGCCGGCGGTGCAGACTTCGCCCTGGTTGAAGGCAATGGCACTGGCGGCGGATTCGGCGGCGGCTTGTAGGTCCGGGGCATCGGCAAACACGATGTTCGGGCTCTTGCCGCCGGCTTCCAGCCAGACGCGCTTCATGTTGGATTCTCCGGAATAGACCATCAGTTGCTTGGCGATCCGGGTCGAGCCGGTGAATACCAGCGTATCGACATCCATGTGCAAGGCCAGCGCCTTGCCAACGGTATGGCCGTAGCCCGGCAGAACGTTCAGCACACCTTTGGGAATACCCGCCTCAATTGCCAGGGCGGCGATACGGATCGCGGTCAGCGGGGATTTTTCCGATGGTTTCAGCACCACGGAGTTACCGGTGGACAACGCAGGGCCGAGCTTCCAGCAAGCCATCATCAGCGGGAAGTTCCACGGCACGATGGCGCCGACCACGCCGACGGGTTCGCGGGTCACCAGGCCTAACTGATCGTGGGGCGTCGCGGCCACTTCGTCGTAGATCTTGTCGATGGCTTCACCGCTCCAGCTCAGCGCCTGGGCGGCCCCGGGCACGTCGATATTCAGCGAATCGCTGATCGGCTTGCCCATGTCCAGGGTTTCCAGCAGGGCCAGCTCCTCGGCGTTCTGCTTGAGCAGCCCGGCGAAGCGAATCATGGCGGCTTTGCGCTTGCTCGGCGCCAGGCGCGACCAGACGCCGGAATCGAACGTGGCGCGAGCATTTTCGACGGCGCGCTGGGCATCGGCCACGTCACAGCTGGCGACCTTGCCCAGCAGGCGGCCATCGACCGGGCTGAGGCAATCGAAGGTTTCGCCGGACACCGCATCGGTGTATTCGCCGTTGATGAAAGCGCGGCCTTCGATCTTCAGGTCGCGGGCACGCTGTTCCCAGTCGGCACGAGTCAGGGTGGTCATGCGAGTGTCCTCCTCTTATTGGGTAGGAACGCCGCGGCACCCGCAGCGCTCAAGAATTCTGCCCGGCCAGCCCGTTTTCGGCGCTGTTATCGGCACGGAACATCCGCCACCCTAAACCAGCCGCTGCTAATGTTTCAATATATTTGACATAACGCTGGCAAACGGCCTTGCGATGTTCGTTTTAATAAACATAGACTCGAGGCCTTCCACGCTATCTCCGGGGATCACTTTGCATGCATATTCAGGACATCGTCGATTTCAGCCAGGCTAACACTACCCCCGAACGCTATCGCCCGGACCCCACCAAAATACTCAAGGGTGATCCTGAACAGGCGGTGTTCAATCATTACAACAGCCCATGCGGCCAGATGAATGCTGGGGTCTGGGAAGGTGCGGTCGGCCAGTGGACGGTCAACTATACGGAACACGAATACTGCGAAATCGTTCAGGGCGTATCGGTGCTGCGGGATGCCGGAGGCAATGCCAAGACACTTCGGGCGGGCGATCGCTTCGTGATTCCGGCCGGGTTCAAGGGCACCTGGGAAGTGCTGGAGCCTTGCCGCAAGATTTATGTGGTGTTCGAGCAGAAGGCCTGAGGGCTTTGTGCTGTCTGGGCTTGCTCGCGAGGGCGCCCTGACAGACAAGACACCGTTAACAAAAAAGGCCCGTATCTCGCGATACGGGCCTTTTTCGTAAAGAAGGAAAAATCAATTACTTGATTTTGCCTTCCTTGTAGATCACGTGCTTGCGAACAACCGGATCATATTTCTTGATCTCGATTTTGTCCGGGGTAGTACGCTTGTTCTTGTCGGTAGTGTAGAAGTGACCAGTACCGGCGCTCGAGATCAAACGAATCAATTCACGCATGATTAGCTCCCTTAAACCTTGCCATCGCGACGAAGTTCGGCCAGCACGACACTGATGCCACGCTTGTCGATGATGCGCATGCCCTTGGCAGATACGCGCAGACGTACAAAACGTTTCTCTTCTTCAACCCAGAAGCGGTGATGCTGCAGGTTCGGCAGGAAACGACGACGGGTTTTGTTGTTTGCGTGGGAAATGTTATTCCCAGTCACCGGACCCTTACCGGTAACTTGACAGACTCTCGACATGCCTCAGCCCTCTAAAACCACATGCCCAACCCGGCATGGGTTGGCCGCTTAATCTCTCAGTCATTTGGCGCCAGGCGCCGCGTTTCTTTAAGGGTCTTACCGGCTACACCTACAGTGAAGGAACCGGGCCCCTAGAAAAGAGCGCTGCTTTATACCAGAAAGACCCCAGCACAACAACAGCCGGTGTGATTTGTCTTCGTTGGAAATCATCAATCGGCAGCCCCGGGCGGCTGGGGCAAGGGCCGGCGATGGCCTTACCGCTCGTCGCGGCGCGCAGGTTTTTTTCAATCGATGCCGGGTTCCAACCCAGGGCACCTCCTGCGAAGCGCAGGAAAGAGTGCCGGAAAATGCAAAATGGGGATAGTCATTTGCAGGCGAGCCCACTAGGGTAGACCTTTTCCAGACTGCACTCGCAGATGGGCCTCCGACCTGCACAGGAAATCAAATCATGCGCCTCGCTGCCCTACCACTGATGCTCGCCCCTCTGCTGATCAGCCCGCTGGCCCAGGCCGCCGCCCTGAGCGTATGTACCGAGGCCAGCCCGGAAGGGTTCGATGTCGTTCAATACAACTCGTTGACCACCACCAATGCTTCGGCCGACGTGCTGATGAACCGCCTGGTGGACTTCGATACGGCCAGCGGGAAAGTGGTCCCGAGCCTGGCCGACAGCTGGGAAGTGTCGCCCGATGGACTGACCTATGTGTTCAAGCTGCGTCATCGGGTCAAGTTCCACCACACCGACTATTTCACACCGCACCGCGACTTGACCGCCGAAGACGTCAAGTTCAGCTTCGACCGCATGCTGGATCCCGCCAACCCTTGGCATAAAGTGGCGCAGAGTGGCTTCCCACACGCTCAATCCATGCAATTGCCGTCGCTGATCACAAAAATCGACGCCCTGGACCCGCTAACGGTGCGATTCACACTGGACCATGCCGACTCGACCTTCCTGGCGACGCTGAGCATGGGCTTTGCGTCAATCTATTCAGCCGAATACGCAGACCAGTTGCTGAAGGCCGGCAAGCCGGAACAACTCAACAGCCAGCCCATTGGCACCGGCCCGTTCATTTTCAGCCGTTTCCAGAAAGACGCCTCGATCCGCTACAAGGCCAACAGCGAATACTTTGGCGGCAAACCTCAGGTCGACCCCCTGATTTTCGCCATCACCCCGGACGCCAACGTTCGCCTGCAGAAACTGCGGCGCAATGAATGCCAGATCGCGTTGTCGCCCAAGCCGTTGGACGTACAGGCCGCCAAGCAAGAGCCTACGTTGAAAGTGGAACAGACTGACGCCTTCATGACCGCCTTCCTGGCGATTAATAGCCAGCATCCCCCCTTGGACAAACCTGAAGTCCGTCAGGCTATCAATCTCGCGTTTGACAAGCCCAGCTACCTCAAGACCGTTTTCGAAGGCACCGCCGAAGCGGCCAACGGTCCTTACCCCCCAAACACCTGGAGCTACGCCAAAAACCTGCCCGGCTATGCCCATGATCCGGCCAAAGCTCGGGACCTGCTGGCCAAGGCCGGGTTGAAAGAGGGCTTCAAGACCACCATCTGGACTCGCCCTTCCGGCAGCCTGCTCAACCCCAACCCGAGCCTTGGCGCCCAACTGCTGCAATCGGACCTGGCGGAAATCGGCATCCAGGCGGAAATCCGCGTGATCGAATGGGGCGAGCTGATCCGCCGCGCCAAGGCTGGCGAGCATGACCTGCTGTTCATGGGCTGGGCCGGTGATAACGGCGATCCGGACAATTTCCTCACGCCGCAATTTTCCTGCGCGGCGGTCAAGTCCGGCACCAACTTTGCCCGTTATTGCAACCCGGACCTGGACAAGCTGATCAGTGCTGGCAAGACCACTGGCGAGCAAGGTGTCCGCACCAAGCTCTACGAACAGGCACAGGCTCAGATCCAGCAGCAGGCCCTTTGGTTGCCGTTGGCGCACCCGACCGCCTTCGCATTGACCCGCAAGGATGTGCAGGGGTATGCGGTGAGCCCGTTTGGGCGCCAGGATTACTCCAAGGTCAGCTTCAAGTAACCCCAGCCCCACAGCCCCCCTGTGGGAGCGAGCTTGCTCGCGATAGCCGCGCATCAGACACATCAATGCTGACTGAGCAACCGCTATCGCGAGCAAGCTCGCTCCCACAAAGGGTCTTGTTCGTCAGATCGAACCTACATCCACCCATACTCCGCCATGGACAGTGGCTCCCCATCGCCAACGATGAAATGATCGAGCACCCGCACATCGATCAGCTCCAGCGCCTCCTGAAGCCGCTCGGTGAGCATTCGGTCGGCCTGGCTGGGCTCGGTGTTGCCGGAGGGGTGGTTGTGGCACAGGATCACGGCAGCGCAATTGTGGGCCAGGGCCCGCTTGACCACTTGCCGAGGGTGAACGGTGGCCGTGGCGATCGAGCCGCGAAACAGTGCTTCAAACGCCAGCACCTGGTGCCGTGAATCAAGGAACAGACAACCAAAAACCTCATGAGGCTCGTGGCGCAGCATTGACTTCAGATAGTCACGAACAGCCTGCGGATCCTCAAGCATTGATTTTTGCCGCATCCGCTCTGCCAGATGTCGCCGGCCCATTTCGAGAACTGCCCGTAACTGTGCGAATTTCGCCGGGCCCAGGCCCATCTGACTGCTGAACGTAACCTGGTCCGCTTCAAGCAGCGCGCGCAGGCAGCCAAATTGACTCAATAGGTGTCGCGCCAGATCCACCGCGCTTCTGCCCGCCACTCCCGTGCGCAAGAAAATCGCCAGCAACTCGGCGTCCGAAAGACTCTCCGCTCCCGACGCCAGTAACCTTTCCCGCGGCCGCTCGGCCACGGGCCAATCCCGAATACTCATGGCATCTCCCTGATAGTGGGCGCCGCTGTTCCATAGCGGACGCTGTGATATCTTAGCCCATCTTTTTTGCAGGCGATTTTCACCCAGGCAGCTCACGCCAAGGGTTTCGCTCTGCGCTGACCACTGAAATCGAAAGGCAGGCCTATGCAGCGGCTGTATCGGAAACGCATCGTTCTGGGCGTCGGCGGCGGCATTGCCGCCTACAAGAGCGCCGAGCTGGTTCGCAGGCTTATCGACCAGGGCGCGGAAGTGCGGGTCGTCATGACCCGTGGCGGCAGTGAATTCATCACGCCGCTGACCATGCAGGCCCTGTCCGGCCACCCGGTCCACCTGGATCTGCTCGACCCGGCGGCTGAAGCCGCCATGGGCCATATCGAACTGGCCAAGTGGGCCGACCTGGTGTTGATCGCCCCGGCCACGGCCGACCTCATCGCCCGCCTGGCCCAGGGCATCGCCAATGACCTGTTGACCACCCTGGTGCTCGCCACCGACGCGGTGGTCGCCGTGGCACCGGCCATGAACCAGGCCATGTGGCGCGACCCGGCCACCCAGGCCAATCTGGAACTCCTTGAAAGTCGCAACCTGAAAGTCTTCGGTCCAGCTTCCGGCAGCCAGGCCTGCGGCGATGTCGGGATGGGCCGCATGCTAGAAGCCACCGACCTGGCCCAATGCGCCGCCGACTGCTTCAAGCGCGAAGCCCTGACGGGCAAGCACGTATTGATCACCGCCGGGCCGACCCAGGAAAACATCGACCCGGTGCGCTACATCACCAACCACAGCTCAGGGAAAATGGGCTTCGCCCTGGCCGAAGCCGCCGTAGAGGCTGGCGCCCGGGTGACGCTGATTACCGGCCCCGTGCACCTGCCGACCCCAGACCGGGTTACGCGCATCGACGTCGTCAGCGCCCGGGACATGCTTGCCGCCTGCGAAGCGGCCATCCCGTGCGACCTCTTCATCGCCTCGGCGGCAGTGGCGGACTACCGGCCTGAAGTCGTCGCCCCGCAAAAATTGAAGAAAGACCCTACGAGCGGCGACGGCCTGCTCCTGCAAATGGTGCGCAATCCTGACATTCTGGCCACCATCGCCACCCGCCCCGACCGTCCGTTCAGCGTGGGTTTCGCCGCCGAGACCGAACACCTCCTCGATTACGCCGCGCGCAAGCTCAAGGACAAGAATCTGGACCTGATCGTCGCCAACGACGTCGCCAACCCGAGCATTGGGTTCAACAGCGAGGAAAACGCCTGCAGCGTGATCGACCGCCAGTTGCACGCCACGCTTTTCGCCCAGACCAGCAAGGGCAAGATCGCCCGCCAACTGATCACTTTCATCGCCGAACGGCTGAACCAGGTTTAATTTCAATGCACGCTCTACAAGCCAAGATCCTCGACCCACGCATCGGCAACGAATTTCCATTGCCGCAGTACGCCACACCGGGCTCCGCCGGCCTCGACCTGCGGGCCATGCTCAAGCAGGACACCGTCCTGGAGCCGGGCCAGACCCTGCTGATTCCGACCGGCCTGTCGGTCTATATCGGTGACCCGGGCCTTGCCGCGCTGATCCTGCCACGCTCGGGCCTGGGCCATAAGCACGGCATCGTGCTGGGCAACCTGGTCGGGCTGATCGATTCGGACTACCAGGGCGAACTGATGGTGTCCTGCTGGAACCGTGGCCAGACCGCTTTTAACATCGCAGTGGGCGAACGCATCGCTCAGCTTGTGCTGGTGCCAGTGGTCCAGGCCCACTTCGAACTGGTCCAGGAATTCGATGAAAGCCAACGTGGCGCCGGCGGCTTCGGGCATTCCGGCAGTCATTGATACTGCGTTGCAGCCGGGCACCTTGCCTGGCTGCTTTATTAAGCTTCTGTTTCAGGACGAAAAATGCGCAACGGCTGGCGACAAGGTTTCCCACCGGGAATCAAGGTTTTAGACGGTTCAGACCGGGATACCGCTGTCTCATGGCACGCTCCCACCGCGAACTCTCTGCCAAAAACGCCGTCATACCCTTCAGCTTGAGCCTGCCGACGCCCCTGTCGGCGTGTCCAGTCACTTTCCTGATAGAGCGCCCGCCCATGAACACCCCAGCCGCAATCGCCCCGATCTTTCCTGACAGTATCTTCCGCGCCTACGACATCCGTGGCGTCGTGCCGGAAACCCTGACGGCTGAAACCGCTTACTGGATTGGCCGCGCCATTGGTTCCCAGAGCCTGGCCCAGGGCGAACCGAACGTGAACGTCGGCCGCGATGGTCGTTTGTCCGGCCCGGAACTGGTCGAGCAACTGATCAAGGGCATTGCCGACAGTGGTTGCCATGTCAGCGACGTCGGCCTGGTGCCTACACCGGCGCTGTACTACGCCGCCAACGTGCTGGCTGGTAAATCCGGCGTGATGCTCACCGGCAGCCACAACCCGTCGAACTACAACGGCTTCAAGATCGTCATCGCCGGCGACACCCTCGCCAACGAGCAGATCCAGGCCCTGCACACCCGCCTCAAGACCAATGACTTGAGCAGCGGCCAGGGCAGCGTGACCAAGGTCGACATCCTCCCGCGCTACAACGATGAGATCGTCAAGGACGTGAAGCTCGCTCGCCGCCTGAAAGTGGTGGTCGATTGCGGCAACGGCGCGGCTGGCGTGATCGCCCCTCAACTGATCGAAGCCCTGAACTGCGAAGTTATCCCGCTGTTCTGCGAAGTCGACGGCAACTTCCCGAACCACCACCCGGACCCGGGCAAGCTGGAAAACCTGCAAGACCTGATCGCCAAGGTCAAGGAAACCAATGCCGACCTGGGCCTGGCCTTCGACGGCGACGGCGACCGCGTGGGCGTGGTGACCGAGACCGGTAGCGTCGTGTTCCCGGACCGCCTGCTGATGCTGTTCGCCAAGGACGTCGTGGCACGCAACCCCGATGCGGAAATCATCTTCGACGTGAAATGCACCCGTCGCCTGGTGCCGCTGATCAAGGAATACGGCGGCCGTCCGCTGATGTGGAAAACCGGCCATTCGTTGATCAAAAAGAAAATGAAACAGAGCGGTGCCCTGCTGGCCGGCGAAATGAGCGGCCACATCTTCTTCAAGGAGCGTTGGTTCGGTTTTGATGACGGCATCTACAGCGCGGCACGCCTGCTGGAGATTCTGAGCAAGGAAAAATCCACTGCGGAAGAACTGTTCGCAACCTTCCCGAACGATATTTCTACGCCGGAAATAAATATCCATGTGACCGAAGAGAGCAAATTCAGCATCATTGATGCACTGCACGATGCCCAGTGGGGCGAAGGCGCCGAACTGACCACCATCGACGGTGTGCGGGTCGACTACCCACAAGGCTGGGGCCTGGTTCGCGCCTCCAACACCACGCCGGTGCTGGTGCTGCGCTTCGAGGCCGACAACGAGGCCGAACTGCAGCGCATCAAGGACGTGTTCCACACCCAACTCAAACGTGTTGCACCCGATCTCCAACTACCGTTCTGATTTTTGAATCACCACCGGAGCCCTGAATGACCCTCGAACGCGAAGCCGCCGCCAACACCGCCAAGGTCCTGTCCGAAGCGTTGCCTTATATCCGACGCTATGTCGGCAAGACCCTGGTGATCAAGTACGGCGGCAACGCGATGGAAAGCGAGGAGCTGAAAACCGGCTTTGCCCGCGACATCGTGCTGATGAAGGCCGTGGGCATCAACCCGGTGGTGGTGCACGGTGGTGGCCCGCAGATCGGCGACCTGCTCAAGCGCCTCTCCATCGAGAGCCATTTCATCGACGGCATGCGCGTCACTGACGCACAGACCATGGATGTAGTGGAAATGGTGCTCGGCGGCCAGGTCAACAAGGACATCGTCAACCTGATCAACCGTCACGGCGGCAGCGCCATCGGCCTGACCGGCAAGGACGCCGAGCTGATCCGCGCGAAGAAGCTCACCGTTACGCGCCAGACCCCGGAGATGACCCAGCCGGAAATCATCGACATCGGCCAGGTGGGCGAAGTGGTCGGCATCAACACCGACCTGCTGAATTTGCTGGTCAAGGGCGACTTCATCCCGGTCATCGCGCCAATCGGCGTGGGCGCCAACGGTGAGTCGTACAACATCAACGCCGACCTGGTGGCCGGCAAGGTCGCCGAGGCGCTGAAGGCCGAGAAGCTGATGCTGCTCACCAATATTGCCGGCCTGATGGACAAGACCGGCAAGGTCCTGACCGGCTTGTCGACCCAGCAAGTCGACGACTTGATCGCCGACGGCACCATCTACGGCGGCATGCTGCCGAAGATTCGTTGCGCGCTGGAAGCGGTACAGGGCGGTGTTGGCAGCTCGCTGATCATCGACGGTCGCGTGCCGAATGCGATCCTGCTGGAGATCTTCACCGATACCGGCGTGGGTACGTTGATCAGCAATCGCAAGCGTCCTTAAGCGATACCTGCAAAAAAAAGACCCCGCTCAACCTGGTTGAGCGGGGTCATTTTTATTTAACTTTCACATGAGCTTCTGTGGCGAGGGAGCTTGCTCCCTCGCCACGAGATCAAAAACGATTCAAACGCCAAACTGCGCCCGATAAGCCTCAACCGCCGGCAGATGCTGCTTGAGCTGCGGATCATCGGCCAAGAATTCCAGCACCTGGTTCAGCGAGACAATGCTGATCACCGGGATGCCGAAGTCGCGCTCAACTTCCTGAATTGCCGACAGCTCACCGTTGCCGCGCTCTTGGCGGTTCAGGGCGATCAGCACGCCGGCGGCCTTGGCGCCTTCTTGCGAGGCGATGATCTGCATCACTTCGCGAATGGCGGTGCCGGCGGTGATGACGTCATCGATGATAAGCACTTCACCGGTCAGCGGCGCGCCGACAAGGCTACCGCCCTCGCCATGGGCCTTGGCTTCCTTGCGGTTGAAGCACCAGGGCAGGTCGCGGCCATGGTGTTCGGCCAGGGCGACGGCGGTGGTGGCGGCCAGCGGGATGCCTTTGTAGGCGGGCCCGAACAATACGTCGAACGGGATGCCGCTCTCGACGATGGCCGCGGCATAGAACCGACCCAACTGCGCCAGGGCGGTGCCGCTGTTGAACAGGCCGGCGTTGAAGAAGTACGGACTGGTGCGCCCGGACTTGAGAGTGAACTCACCGAAGCGCAGAACACCGCGATCGATGGCAAAGCGAATGAAATCGCGCTGATACGCCTGCATGAAAAAAAGCCTCAAATACCGCGGATTTAGCTAAATAGGTACACGGCGTGTATCATACACGCACGTGATTTTTGGGGCCATTTATGCGGATCATCAGTGTGAACGTCAATGGTATTCAGGCTGCAGTGGAGCGTGGTTTGCTCAGTTGGCTGCAAGCACAGAATGCCGACGTCATCTGCCTGCAGGACACCCGCGCCTCCGCCTTTGAACTGGACGATGCAGCCTTCCAACTGGATGGTTACTTCCTTTATGCCTGCGATGCCGAAGTCCCCGCCCAGGGTGGCGTGGCTTTGTACTCGCGGCTGCAACCGAAGGCTGTCATCAACGGTCTCGGTTTCGAGACGGCGGACCGCTACGGGCGCTACCTGCAAGCCGATTTCGACAAGGTCAGCATCGCGACCTTACTGCTCCCTTCGGGGCAGAACGGCGATGAAGATTTGAATCAGAAATTCAAGTTGATGGACGACTTCGCCCGTTACCTTGATAAACAGCGGCGCAAACGTCGCGAGTACATTTATTGTGGCTCGCTGTACGTGGCGCAACAGAAGCTGGATATCAAGAACTGGCGCGACAGCCAGCAATCTCCTGGTTTCCTGGCGCCGGAACGGGCCTGGATGGACGAGATCATTGGCAACATGGGCTATGTCGACGCCCTGCGTGAAGTCAGCCGCGAAGGCGACCAGTACAGCTGGTGGCCGGACAACGAGCAGGCCGAGATGCTCAATCTCGGCTGGCGTTTCGACTACCAGTTGCTGACGCCTGGGCTGCGCCGCTTCGTACGCAGCGCCCGCCTGCCGCGCCAGCCACGGTTCTCGCAGCACGCGCCGCTGATCGTGGACTACGATTGGACGCTGACGATCTAAGCGTATGGACGAGCTGCTTCAGGCCGACCGGTCATAAAAAATACCCGTATCGCGAGATACGGGTATTTTTTTGGAGCATGTATCCGCTTCAGGCTTCAAGCCGCAGCAAATAACGGCAGGGCAAGGTACAGCTTGATGACGATGACGTTGACGATATCGATGAAGAACGCTCCCACCATGGGTACCACCAGAAACGCTATCTGCGAGGGTCCGTAGCGCTGGGTCACGGCCTGCATGTTGGCAATCGCCGTCGGCGTAGCCCCCAGCCCGAAACCGCAATGCCCTGCCGCCAGGACCGCGGCGTCGTAGTGGCTACCCATCAGCCTGAACGTCACGAAAATCGCAAACAAAGCCATGATCAACGTCTGGACTGCCAAAATGATGAAGATTGGCAAGGCCAGTGACGCCAGGTCCCACAACTTGAGCGACATGAGGGCGATCGCCAGGAACAGCGACAAGCTGACGTTGCCAAGCACAGACACTTCACGCTCGAAAACCTGATACAAGCCAAGCGCCGAAAGACCGTTGCGCAAGATTACCCCCACGAACAGGACGCAAACGAACGTCGGCAACTCGAATGCAGTACCGTGGAGCTGCCCGTTCAGGAGCGTGCCAGCCAACAGGCTGACAGCGATAAGAGCAAGTGTCTCGATGAACGAGAACGGCGTGATCGAGCGTTCTTCGTTCGGCTGCTCGAACCCCTTGGGCGCGCGAGGGTTTTGCGACTCAAGGCAACCGGGCACTTGGACACGCTTGATGAGCAGGCGAGCAACCGGACCACCGATCAAACCGCCCAACACCAAGCCAAACGTCGCAGAAGCCATCGCGAGTTCGGAAGCGGGAGCCAGGCCGTATTTCTCACTGAACACCGTTCCCCACGCTGCGCCTGTTCCATGGCCGCCCGCCAAGCTAATCGAGCCGGTCAGCAATCCCATCAAGGGGTCGAGCCCCAGCGCTTTTGCCAGCCCGATGCCCATGGCGTTCTGGACCACCAGCAAGCCGGTCACCGCCAACAGGAAAATCCCCACCACGCGCCCGCCTCTTCTCAGGCTGGCGAAATCCGCACTCAGGCCGATCGTGGCGAAAAAAGCCAGCATCAATGGCGTTTGCAACGAAGTATCAAACCGGACTTCAATATCAAGTGCGCGCAAAGCCAAAAGAACCAAAGCCACTACCAGCCCGCCTGCTACAGGCTCGGGGATATTGTAGACACGCAGAAAACCAACACGGCCCACAAGCCCACGTCCCAGTAAAAGTACCAGGGAGGCGGCGACAAGCGTGCCGTAGAAATCGAGCTGAAACATGAATATCCATCTTTTCTGTATCTATTCAAGGGCGAACTTTTTACCTGGACACGCCACTTGAGCAGGTTGAATGCTCAACACTGATTGGTCTTTAATTCAAACGCCTTCAATGGCTTGAATATATCGAAATATTTCACGGAGAATATTGCTTGGAGCGACTCTATCAACCGAAGACTATCGATGCCAAGCATATGGGCCACGCGAGCATCGCTCAGTTGTGACTAAAAGTTTAAGAGCGGCAATATACCTACAAGAGACCATGCGCCGCTGAACACGACGGCTGTTGCTATGAACGGTTTTGTGACATCAATCTCTGAGTTCTTAACTTCTTGTTTCGATACTTCCATCAGTGATGGAATCACATCAAGCAAGAATCCATTTCTACGAAGCGTTATCAGACTTTTCCGATTGTTTTTTATAGAAACACCAAGTTTCGCACCCCTAATAAAAATGCCCCGATAACCGGGGCATTTTTATATCGCAGCGCTGTTCGCTATTTAACCAACCGCCAGGTAAAGGGATATCGGTACGGCTGCCCCTCATTGGCTTTCACACCGCCAATAATGGTCAGCACCAGCGCACCGATGGCGACCAGGCCAAACAGGAAGAAACCGATCACCACGATCATCAGCAACAAGCTGATCGCCGCAGCGATCGCCACAGTGATTTGGAAGTTCAGCGCCTCCTTGCCCTGGGCATCGATGAACGGGTCGGACTCACGCTTGAGCTGCCAGATGACCAGCGGCCCGATCAGCGAACCGAACGGAATGAAAATTCCCAACAGTGCAGACAGGTGACAAAACATTGCCCATTGCCGCGCTTCTTTGCTCGGTTGGGGCAACAGGACTTGCTCATCACTCATGGCATTCTCCTTGTCTGAAGCGCACAACAATCAGTCGGCCAACGCGGCCTTTTGCAATTCGAAGATTTCGGTCATGCCTTTCTTCGCCAGCTCCAGCATAGCGTTCAATTCTTGCGGCTGGAACGGCGCGCCTTCGGCAGTGCCCTGGACTTCGATGAAGCCTCCAGCGCTGGTCATGACCACGTTCAGGTCGGTCTCGGCGGCGGAGTCTTCGAGGTAGTCCAGGTCCAGCACCGGCTCGCCCTGGTACATGCCCACCGACACCGCGGCGATCATTTGCTTGAGCGGGTCACCGCCCTTGAGGCCACCGCGTTTCTTGATCACTTTCAAGGCGTCGACCAACGCAACCATCGCGCCGGTGATGGAAGCGGTGCGGGTGCCGCCGTCAGCCTGGATCACATCGCAATCGACATACAGCGTCACATCACCAAGCTTGGACATGTCCAGCGCAGCGCGCAGGGAACGGCCGATCAATCGCTGGATTTCCAGGGTCCGGCCGCCCTGCTTGCCACGGCTGGCCTCGCGCTGGTTCCGCTCGCCGGTGGCGCGCGGCAGCATGCCGTATTCGGCGGTCAACCAGCCTTGCCCCTGGCCCTTCAGGAAGCGAGGCACGCCGTTTTCGACGCTGACGGTGCAGATGACCTTGGTATCACCGAATTCGACCAGTACAGATCCCTCGGCGTGTTTGGTGTAGTTGCGGGTAATGCGGATCGAGCGAAGCTGATCGGCAGCGCGACCACTTGGACGTTTCATAGGGAACACCTGTACAGGGGACGGAAAACTGCTGGGCATTATAAAGCCGTGCGCTGCCATAAGGCAGGTCTAAAAATCCAACGCGACGGGCGAACGCGCTCAAAGCCCCGGCCGACGGGCTGCAGCGCTTTGTTACCGGAGCTGTTTGGGCGCTTGCGTCGCACTGCGCTACAATCCTGCGCCTTTGCTGTCCTTCAGCATCAACCCACAGACCCCAGGCCCCACGACGACCGATTGTGGCCGGCTTGCATTGCGAGGAATCCCCATGGTGCACAGCATGACCGCCTTCGCCCGAGTCGAAAAGGCCGGCGCCCAAGGCACGCTGAGCTGGGAATTGCGCTCGGTCAACAGCCGCTACCTGGAGCCGCATCTGCGCCTGCCCGAATCCTTCCGCGACCTGGAAGGCAGTGTGCGCGAAGCGCTGCGCCAGGGCTTGTCCCGGGGCAAGTTGGAATGCACCCTGCGCTTCACCGAAGAAAGCAGTGGCAAGACGCTGCAGGTCGATCGCGAACGCGCTGCGCAACTGGTCGCGGCCGCAGAAACAGTCGCAGGCTTGATCAAAAACCCCGCCGCCCTCAATCCGCTGGAAATACTGGCCTGGCCAGGCGTACTGGTCGGCGATGCGAGCGATCCCCAAGCGCTGAATGCCGAGGCGCTGGCACTCTTCACTCAAGGGCTGAAGGAACTCAAGGCGGGTCGCGAGCGTGAAGGCGCGGAGCTGGCCCGTCTGATCAACGAGCGCCTGACCTCTATTGAAGAAGATGTCGTCACCCTGCGCGAACTGGTCCCGCAAATGCTCGCCACCCAACGCCAGAAAGTCCTCGACCGCTTCGCCGACATGAAGGCCGAGCTGGACCCGCAGCGCCTGGAACAGGAAATGGTCATGCTCGCGCAAAAAAGCGACGTGGCCGAAGAACTGGATCGCCTGAGCACCCACATCATCGAAGTTCGCCGGGTGCTCAAATCCAGCGGCGCGGCCGGTCGCCGCCTCGACTTCCTGATGCAGGAGCTCAACCGCGAAGCCAATACACTGGGCTCCAAAGCCTTCGACCCGCGCAGCACGCAGGCGGCGGTCAACCTCAAGGTGTTGATCGAGCAAATGCGCGAACAAGTGCAGAACATTGAGTAAGGCTAACCCGACATGACCCACAGCACCGGCACTCTCTACATCATTTCCGCGCCCTCGGGCGCTGGCAAGACCAGCCTGGTCAAGGCATTGATCGATGCCGAGCCGCAGATCCGCGTCTCGGTCTCGCACACCACCCGCGCCATGCGCCCGGGCGAAGTGAATGGCGTGAACTATCACTTCGTTGACCGTGAAGAGTTCGTGAGGATGGCCGAGCACGGCGATTTCCTCGAGCGCGCCGAAGTCTTCGGCAACCTCTACGGCACTTCGCAGAGCTACCTCCAGCAAACCCTCGATGAAGGCCACGACCTGATCCTGGAGATCGACTGGCAAGGCGCTGAACAAGTTCGCAAGCTGATGCCCCAGGCCCGCTCCATCTTCATCCTGCCGCCGAGCCAGCAAGCCTTGCGCCAACGCCTGACCAACCGCGGCCAGGACAGCGATGAAATCATCGAAGGCCGGATGCGTGAAGCGGTCAGCGAAATGAGCCATTACGTCGATTACGATTATCTGATCATCAATGACGATTTTGCCCACGCGCTGGACGACCTGAAGGCGATTTTCCGCGCCAGCCAGCTGCAACAGAAGCGCCAGCAGCAACGTTTCGGCAAGCTTTTGGCCGAACTGCTGGGCTGAACAGCCCTTCCCAAAACCGCTGCGACGGCTTTACATTGGTACTCGCAGCGCGCCGAGGGGTTTGATCAAAAAATCAGCGCTTCCCTAAACGCTGGTGTTTTTTTAAACTGTTGAGTCCGCTCGCCCAACCGGGCAGCGCGCATATTGCATTCGCTCCGAGGAATACCATGGCCCGCGTAACCGTTGAAGACTGCCTAGAACACGTGGAAAACCGCTTTGAGCTGGTCATGCTCTCTACCAAGCGTGCCCGTCAACTGGCCACTGGCGGCAAAGAGCCATTGGTCCAGTGGGAAAACGACAAGCCTACCGTGGTAGCGCTGCGTGAAATCGCCGAAGGCCTGATGAGCTACGAGTTCATCGCCAACGCTGAAATCGTTGAAGACGAACCGCTGTTCGCAGCGTTCGAGGACGAGTCCAACGAGGCGGTCTAAGCCTATGCCTGGTCGACGTAGCACGGCGCGGGGTCACAGCAGACGGCAGGAGTCACTATCATGCCGAGCATAGACGCCCTCGCCGATCGCTTATCGGCCTACCTCGGCACGGACCAGGTCAACCTGGTCCGCCGAGCCTATTTCTACGCCGAACAAGCCCACGACGGCCAGCGCCGCCGCAGCGGCGAGGCGTACGTCACGCACCCGCTCGCGGTGGCGAATATCCTTGCCGACATGCACATGGACCATCAGAGCCTGATGGCGGCCATGCTCCATGACGTGATCGAAGACACCGGCATTGCCAAGGAAGCGCTGCAAGCGCAGTTCGGCGAAACCGTGGCCGAACTGGTCGACGGGGTCAGCAAGCTGACCCAGATGAACTTCGAAACCAAGGCCGAGGCCCAGGCCGAAAACTTCCAGAAAATGGCCATGGCCATGGCCCGCGATATCCGCGTGATCCTGGTCAAGCTCGCCGACCGCCTGCACAACATGCGCACGCTGGAAGTGCTGTCCGGCGAGAAACGCCGGCGAATCGCCAAGGAAACCCTCGAAATCTACGCACCCATCGCCAATCGCCTGGGCATGCACGCAATTCGCATCGAGTTCGAGGACCTGGGTTTCAAGGCGATGCACCCGATGCGTTCGGCGCGCATCAACCAGGCCGTCAAGCGCGCCCGGGGCAATCGCAAGGAAATCGTCAACAAGATCGAAGAGTCCCTGAGCCACTGTCTGGCCATCGATGGCATCGAAGGCGAAGTCAGCGGGCGGCAGAAACACCTGTACGGCATCTACAAGAAAATGCGCGGCAAGCGCCGGGCCTTCAACGAAATCATGGACGTCTATGCGTTCCGGATCATCGTCGACAAGGTCGATACCTGCTACCGCGTGCTGGGTGCTGTCCATAATTTGTACAAACCGCTGCCTGGGCGCTTCAAGGATTACATCGCGATTCCCAAGGCCAACGGTTACCAGTCGCTGCACACCACGCTGTTCGGCATGCACGGCGTACCGATCGAAATCCAGATCCGCACCCGTGAAATGGAAGAGATGGCCAACAACGGCATCGCCGCCCATTGGTTGTACAAATCCAGCGGCGACGAGCAACCCAAGAGCACTCACGCCCGCGCGCGGCAGTGGGTCAAGGGCGTGCTGGAAATGCAGCAACGGGCCGGCAATTCCCTGGAATTCATCGAGAGCGTGAAGATCGACCTGTTCCCGGACGAGGTCTACGTCTTCACGCCCAAGGGCCGGATCATGGAGCTGCCCAAAGGGTCCACAGCGGTGGATTTCGCCTACGCCGTGCACACCGACGTCGGCAACAGCTGCATTGCCTGTCGCATCAATCGTCGCCTGGCACCGTTGTCCGAACCGCTGCAAAGCGGCTCCACTGTGGAAATCGTCAGCGCCCCCGGCGCGCGCCCCAACCCGGCGTGGCTCAACTTTGTGGTCACCGGCAAGGCCCGCACGCATATCCGCCATGCGCTGAAGCTGCAACGTCGCTCCGAGTCCATCAGCCTGGGCGAACGCCTGCTGAACAAGGTACTGAACGGCTTCGACAGTTCCCTGGACAAGATCCCGGCCGAGCGCGTACAGGTCATGCTCCACGAATACCGTCTCGAATTGATCGAAGATCTGCTCGAGGACATCGGTTTGGGCAATCGCATGGCCTACGTCGTCGCCCGCCGACTGCTCGGCGAAGGCGAACAATTGCCGAGCCCTGAAGGTCCGCTGGCGATTCGCGGCACCGAAGGCCTGGTCCTCAGTTACGCCAAGTGTTGTACGCCGATTCCTGGCGATCCGATTGTCGGCCATCTGTCCGCCGGCAAAGGGATGGTGGTGCACCTGGACAACTGCCGCAATATCAGCGAAATCCGCCACAACCCGGAAAAATGCATCCAGCTTTCGTGGGCCAAGGATGTCACCGGCGAATTCAATGTCGAACTGCGCGTCGAGCTGGAGCACCAGCGCGGCCTGATCGCACTGCTGGCCAGCAGCGTCAACGCCGCCGACGGCAACATCGAGAAAATCAGCATGGACGAACGCGACGGTCGCATCAGCGTCGTCCAACTGGTGGTCAGCGTGCACGACCGCGTACACCTGGCCCGCGTGATCAAGAAACTGCGCGCCCTGACAGGGGTCATCCGCATCACTCGCATGCGCGCATAGCGTCTCACTCGCCCTCATTACAAGGAGTCATGAATGACCAAGACCGTTATCTCCAGCGACAAGGCCCCGGCCGCCATCGGTACTTATTCCCAGGCGATCAAGGCGGGCAACACCGTTTACATGTCGGGGCAAATCCCGCTGGACCCGAAAACCATGGAGCTGGTCGAGGGCTTCGAAGCCCAGACCGTGCAAGTGTTCGAGAACCTGAAAGCCGTGGCCGAAGCTGCCGGCGGCTCGTTCAAGGACATCGTCAAGCTCAACATCTTCCTCACCGACCTGAGCCACTTCGCCAAGGTCAACGAGATCATGGGCAAGTATTTCGACCAGCCTTACCCTGCCCGCGCTGCCATTGGCGTGGCCGCCTTGCCAAAAGGCGCCCAGGTCGAGATGGATGCCATCCTGGTCATCGAGTAAAACGCCCGGCGCAGCCTTTCCCGCTGCGCCGTTTTCGTTCTGAAAGGATTCCACCATGCGCAAAGCGCTTGCTTTCTCCCTGCTCGCCCTGCTCCTGGGCGGCTGCGCCAGCGACCCTGCAGACCGTGACATCAGCGGCACCTGGATCAACCAGGCCGCCATCGACGCTGCCGCCAAAGGCGGCCCGCTTCGCGAAGCATTGCAGGCCTATGGCCCGAACCTGGAATGGGACGTCAACACCCGGGCTGGCCAGGCGCGTTACACCAATGGTTTTGAGAATGTCGAAGGCAAGTTGCTGGGCGAAGAAGACGGCGCCTGGAAAGTCGACTTCTACGGCAGCTCGGCCAGCGAACTCAAGCGCGACGGCGACCAGTTGAGCCAGGCCGCCACCGAAAACGAACCACAGCAAGTGTTCGACCGCGCCCAAGTACAGGTACCGGAAGGCGCGCCGATTGGCGCCAGTTTCGAGCGCGCCCTGTATTCGGCTTATCTCGGCGGCATCTGGAACATTGCCGAAGGTCCTGGCCAGGGCGCCACCGTGCAATTCCAGCCCGATGGTCAAGTCAGCGGCTTGCCGGGCACTGATCGCTACGCCTTGTGCCTGGCTGGCGACTGCGCCTCCATGAGCGGTGGCAACGACAACATCTGGCTGCAACAGAACGGTCAGGGCAACACTTGGATTTTTTCCCGCGACGGCAAGAAACTGGAAATCTTCCAGACCGTGAACGCGGCGCTGGCGGATGAAATGCCGTCGTTCACGCCGGGTGATCGCAAATGGGTGCTTGAAAAGCAGTAACCCGGTGTGCCCCCTGTGGGAACGAGCTTGCTCGCGATGGCGGTGTAACGGTCAACCTTGATGTTGACTGTTAGCGCCTCATCGCGAGCAAGCTCGCTCACACAGTTGGTTTGGGGCTGTCAGGCGAATCAGCAACGACCTTCCAGAATCGCCGCATACCCCTCGCGAAAGCTCGGATAACGCGGCGTCCAGCCCAACGCCTTGGCCCGGGCGTTGCTGCAGCGCTTGCTGCCGGCGCGGCGCACGCTGGCGTCGTCGGCCCATTCGGTAATGCCCATGTAGTCACGCAACCAACCCACCACCTCGGCCAGCGGCGCGGGGGTGTCATCGACGCCGATGTAGCAGTCTTCCAGCGTCTTGCCCTGATGATCAGCTTTCAGCAGAAACGCCAGCAGGCCGGCGGCATCGTCGGCGTGGATGCGGTTGGCATAGAGCGGCGGGTCGATCACCACGCGATAGCCTTGGCGCACCTGGCTCAGCAGCCATTCCCGCCCCGGTCCGTAGATGCCGGTCAGGCGTATGCGACTGGCCGGGATGCCGCTGTCGAGTGCCACCTGCTCGGCTTCCAGCATCACTCGCCCGGAATAACCGCCCGCCTCGGTGGGCGAGCTTTCGTCCACCCACTCCCCGCCCTGCTGTCCATACACGCTGCTGCTGGACACAAAGAGCAATCGTTTGGGCCGCTGGCCGTGCTGTTCCAGCCAGCCCAACACATGCTGTAACCCTTCGACATAAGCGGCACGATAGCCCGCCTCGTCATGATCGGTAGCGGCGGCGCTGTACACCAGATAATCCAACGACCCCACAGGCCAGTCGACGGGACACTGCGCACTGAACAGGTCCCCCGCGACACCGACAACCCCGGCCGGCAGGTTCGAAACCGTACGCCGCAAGCCATGGACCCGCCAATGTTCGGCCACGAGCTGGCTCGCCAGGCGGCCGCCTATATCGCCACAACCGGCGATCAAAACAGAAGGCGCGGACATCAAGAACTCCTCTGGGAAAGCCGCAGACTAGCCTTCGCACTGGACGAGCGGCTAGCCATGAAGCAAAAAAAGTTACTGTATTACTTTTGTTAACAAGAATTACTTGCAATAATGCTCGCCACTTTTGTTCTCGGCCTCACGAGGCCTGGAAGAACATCAACCTTCTTTTATTCTCAGGTCCGGCCAGCATGACACGTTCTTTCTCTTCCGCTTCGCCAACCAACCGACCCCGCGCCTGGGGCGCCGTGGCAGCCTTGCTGCTCAGTCTGATGCTGGCGCCGAGCGCCGCCTTCGCTGATGCGCAGACGCCCGCATCGACCCCCGCCACCACGCCTGCTGCCACCCAGGCACCGGCGGACCCGGCCGCACCTGCTGCAACGCCCGTGGCCGCCGATCCGAGCCAGGCCGTCGAGGCCGAGGCGCCTCAAGTGCTCGAAGCCGACAATACCCTGGGCATGGCCCACGACCTGTCGCCGTGGGGCATGTACAAAAATGCCGACGTGGTCGTCAAAGCCGTGATGATCGGCCTGGCCATCGCCTCGATCATCACTTGGACGATCTGGATCACCAAGGGCTTTGAACTGCTTGGCGCCAAGCGTCGCCTGCGGGGTGAAATCGCCGCGCTGAAAAAAGCCACCACTCTCAAGGAAGCCAGTGCCACCGCCGGCAAGGAAGGCACACTCGCCAACCTGCTGGTCCACGATGCGCTCGAAGAAATGCGCCTGTCGGCCAACAGCCGCGAGAAGGAGGGCATCAAGGAGCGCGTGAGCTTTCGCCTCGAGCGCCTGGTCGCGGCCTGCGGTCGCAACATGAGCAGCGGCACCGGCGTACTCGCCACCATCGGTTCCACTGCGCCGTTCGTCGGCCTGTTCGGCACCGTGTGGGGGATCATGAACAGCTTCATCGGCATCGCCAAGACCCAGACCACCAACCTTGCCGTCGTTGCCCCCGGTATCGCCGAGGCCTTGCTGGCGACCGCATTGGGCCTGGTCGCGGCCATCCCGGCGGTAGTTATCTACAACGTCTTCGCCCGCTCCATCGCCGGTTACAAGGCCCAGGTTTCCGACGCTTCGGCCGAAGTCCTGTTGCTGGTCAGTCGCGACCTCGATCACCTGCCGCCCGAACGTGGCTCGCAACCACACATGGTGAAAGTGGGGTAATCGGCCATGGGCCTGCATTTGAAAGAAGGCGCAGACGACGATCTGGCCGAGAACCACGAAATCAACGTCACGCCGTTCATCGACGTGATGCTGGTGCTGTTGATCATCTTCATGGTGGCCGCCCCGCTCGCCACCGTGGACATCAAGGTTGACCTTCCCGCGTCCACGGCCAAGCCGTCGCCACGGCCCGAGAAACCGGTGTTCCTGAGCGTCAAGGCGGACCAGCGCCTGTTCCTGGGCGAAGAGGAAATCAAGGTCGAGAGCCTCGGCCCGACCCTCGATGCCAAGACCCAGGGCAAGAAAGACACGACGATCTTCTTCCAGGCCGACAAAGGCGTGGACTATGGCGACCTGATGAGCGTGATGGACGCCCTGCGCGGCGCCGGTTACTTGAAGGTCGGCCTGGTCGGACTCGAGACGGCGCCGAAGAAATGATCACGACGCGCCAAAAACTGACGCGTTACAGCGGTAGCCTCGCCGTGGTGCTGGGCGTTCACGCGCTTGCCATCGCGCTGGCGCTGAACTGGACGACGCGTCCGCCCCTCGAATTGCCGCCCCAGGCGATGATGGTCGAGCTGGCGCCGGTTCCTGCCCCGCCACCGCCTGCACCGCCGAAAGTCGTCACACCGCCGACGCCTCCGGAGCCGGTGGAAGAGCTGCCATTGCCAAAACTGGCCGAAGCACCGAAGGCGGAAATCGCCGTGCCCAAGCCGGTCAAGCCCAAGCCGAAGCCCCAGCCGCCCAAGCCCAAGCCGGTGGAGAAAAAACCGGAGCCGCCGAAGGAAACGCCGTCGGAGCAAAAGCCCGCCGACACTCAGCCCACCCAGGCGCCGACCGAAAAGTCCGCACAACCGGCCCCAGGCCCGTCGCCCGCGCAAATGGCGGCCAAGGCGAGCTGGCAAGGCACACTGCTGGCGCACCTGGGCAAATACAAGAAGTACCCGGCCAGCGCCCAGGCACGCGGCAAGGAAGGCATGAACCGCCTGCGGTTCGTGGTGGATGCCGAAGGCAACGTGTTGTCCTTCGAACTGGTGGGCAAGTCAGGCAACGCCGATCTGGACCGGGCCACCCTGGACATGATCCGTCGCGCCCAACCGCTGCCCAAGCCACCGGCCGACCTGCTGACCAACGGCACGGTCGAGCTGACAGCGCCGTTCCTGTACTCCATCGACAAGCGCCGGCGCTAACCCAAACACCCGATGACAGGGTGAACCTGGTGGCGAGGGAGCTTGCTCCCGCTGGGCCGCGAAGCGGCCCCAAACCGGTGAACGCGATGCATCAGGCTGGTCGCATCCACCGAACCGGGGCCTGCCGCGCAGGCCAGCGGGAGCAAGCTCCCTCGCCACAATCAAACAAAGGCATCGAGAGATGCCTTTTTTCATATCCGGCAACGACCACACAGACATTCGACAGTGTCGCCGCGCGCCTCCAGTCTGATAACGTGCGTCTATCGATTGCAGCCGGTATGCTTGGCTCGCAACTTCACGGACGTTTCGCCATGACCCTCACAGAATTACGCTACAT
This sequence comes from Pseudomonas sp. R4-84, assembly GCF_054130985.1. Taxonomy (NCBI): domain Bacteria; kingdom Pseudomonadati; phylum Pseudomonadota; class Gammaproteobacteria; order Pseudomonadales; family Pseudomonadaceae; genus Pseudomonas; species Pseudomonas sp. R4-84. The sequence continues at coordinate 145,932 of NZ_CP096390.1, read as the reverse complement.
CGTGACCCTCGCCCAAGAGCAGCATTTCGGCCATGCGGCCGAGCGTTGCCATGTCAGCCAGCCGACACTGTCGGTGGGTGTGAAAAAGCTTGAAGACGAACTCGGTGTGCTTATTTTCGAGCGCAGCAAAAGCGCGGTGCGCCTGACCCCGGTCGGTGAAGGCATCGTGGCCCAGGCGCAAAAGGTCCTGGAACAGGCCCAGGGCATTCGCGAGTTGGCCCAGGCCGGCAAGAACCAGCTGACCGCCCCATTGAAAGTCGGCGCGATCTACACCGTCGGCCCGTACCTGTTCCCGCACCTGATTCCACAACTGCACCGGGTCGCCCCGCAGATGCCGTTGTACATCGAAGAAAACTTCACCCACGTGCTGCGCGACAAGCTGCGCAACGGCGAGCTGGACGCAATCATCATCGCCCTGCCGTTCAACGAAGCCGATGTCCTGACCCTGCCGCTCTACGACGAGCCGTTCTACGTCCTGATGCCGGCCCAGCACCCCTGGACCCAGAAAAAAACCATCGACGCCGGTCTGCTCAACGACAAGAGCCTGTTGTTGCTGGGCGAAGGCCACTGCTTCCGCGACCAGGTGCTGGAAGCCTGCCCGACGCTGACCAAGGGCAGCGAAGGTGCCAAGCACACCACGGTGGAATCCAGCTCTCTGGAAACCATTCGCCACATGGTTGCTTCCGGCCTGGGCATTTCCATCCTGCCGCTGTCGGCGGTGGACAGCCACCACTACTCTCCCGGCGTGATCGAAGTCCGCCCATTGACCGCGCCCGTGCCGTTCCGCACCGTTGCCATTGCCTGGCGCGCCAGCTTCCCGCGACCCAAGGCCATCGAGATCCTCGCCGACTCGATCCGCCTGTGTTCCGTGTCCAAGCCGCCCACCGCCAAGTAAGCCGCTGCCATGACTGAGCTGTCGAAAGTGCCGGTCACGGCACTCAAGGGTGTCGGTGAAGCCATGGCCGAAAAGTTGGCCAAGGTCGGCCTGGAAACCCTCCAGGACGTGCTGTTCCACCTGCCGCTGCGTTATCAGGATCGCACCCGCGTGGTGCCCATCGGCCATTTGCGGCCTGGGCAGGATGCAGTGGTGGAAGGCACCGTCAGCGGCGCCGACGTGGTCATGGGCCGGCGTCGCAGCCTGGTGGTGCGCCTGCAGGACGGCACCGGCGGGCTCAGTCTGCGTTTCTATCATTTCAGCAATGCGCAAAAGGAAGGCCTCAAGCGTGGCACCCGCGTGCGCTGCTACGGCGAGGCGCGGCCCGGAGCCTCGGGGCTGGAGATCTATCACCCGGAATACCGCGCCATCACCGGCGACGAACCGCCGCCCGTCGCGGAAACCCTGACGCCGGTCTACCCGCTTACCGAAGGCCTGACCCAACAGCGCCTGCGCCAACTCTGCCAGCAGACCCTGACAATGCTCGGCCCCACCAGCCTGCCGGACTGGCTGCCCAAGGAGTTGGCCCGGGACTATCAGCTCGCGCCACTGGCCGACGCGATTCGCTATCTGCATCACCCGCCCGCCGATGCAGATGTGGAAGAGCTCGCTCTCGGACATCACTGGGCCCAGCATCGCCTTGCCTTTGAAGAACTGCTGACCCATCAACTGTCCCAGCAACGCCTGCGCGAAAGCCTGCGCTCGCTGCGCGCGCCGGCCATGCCCAAGGCGACGAAGCTGCCGGCCCGTTACCTGGCCAATCTCGGTTTTACCCCCACCGGCGCGCAGCAGCGGGTCGGCAACGAAATCGCCTACGACCTGAGCCAGCCAGAGCCGATGCTGCGGCTGATCCAGGGCGACGTCGGCGCCGGCAAGACCGTGGTCGCCGCCCTCGCCGCGCTGCAAGCGTTGGAAGCCGGTTATCAAGTGGCCTTGATGGCGCCCACGGAGATCCTGGCCGAGCAACATTTCATCACCTTCCAGCGCTGGCTCGAACCCCTGGGCATCGAAGTCGCCTGGCTGGCCGGCAAGCTCAAGGGCAAGAACCGCGCCGCCGCCCTCGCGCAAATCGCCGAGGGCGCGCCGATGGTGGTCGGCACCCACGCTCTGTTCCAGGACGAAGTGCTGTTCAAGAACCTGGCCCTGGTGATCATCGACGAACAACACCGCTTCGGCGTCCAACAGCGCCTGGCCCTGCGGCAGAAAGGCGTCGGCGGGCGCATGTGCCCGCACCAGTTGATCATGACCGCGACGCCGATCCCACGGACCCTGGCGATGAGCGCCTACGCCGACCTCGACACCTCGATCCTCGACGAACTGCCTCCCGGTCGCACGCCGGTCAATACCGTGCTGGTCACCGACACCCGGCGGGTCGAAGTGATCGAGCGCGTACGCAGCGCCTGCGCCGAAGGCCGGCAAGCCTATTGGGTGTGCACCCTGATCGAAGAGTCGGAAGAGCTGACCTGCCAGGCAGCCGAGACTACTTTTGAAGACCTCACCGCCGCCCTCGGCGAGTTGAAAGTCGGGCTGATCCACGGCCGCATGAAGCCTGCCGAAAAAGCGGCGGTCATGGCCGAGTTCAAGGCCGGCGTCCTGCAACTGCTGGTCGCCACCACCGTGATCGAGGTCGGCGTCGATGTTCCCAACGCCAGCTTGATGATCATCGAAAACCCCGAGCGCCTGGGCCTGGCGCAGTTGCACCAGCTGCGCGGCCGGGTCGGCCGGGGCAGTGCCGCCAGCCATTGCGTGCTGCTGTATCACCCGCCGCTGTCACAGATCGGGCGCCAGCGCCTGGGGATCATGCGCGAAACCAATGATGGTTTCGTGATCGCCGAAAAAGACCTCGAACTGCGCGGCCCAGGCGAAATGCTCGGCACGCGCCAGACCGGTCTGCTTCAATTCAAGGTGGCCGACCTGATGCGCGACGCCGACCTGCTCCCGGCGGTTCGCGACGCTGCCCAGGCGCTGCTGGAGCGCTGGCCCGACCATGTGAGCCCGCTGCTGGATCGCTGGCTGCGCCATGGGCAGCAATACGGCCAAGTGTGAGCACGCGCTCAGTTTTCTGGACGCGCCTTCTGGACAAGCTGGTTATACTGACCCACTTGTAGAATACGGACACCGACCATGACCGAAGCTGCCCTCGTCCCCGTAACCCCGCACGCTCCGTCTGTTATTCGGCAATTGCTCGAAAAACTGGGCATCGCCTTCGACGAAATCATCGAGCGACCGGGCCTGAATCCTGCTCGCAAAGTGCAAGCCGTGCTGCTGCACGATGCCGTCGGCGCGCTCATGGTCCTGTTTCCACAAAATCAGTTGCTGGACCTCAACCGTCTGGCCGAACTCACTGGCCGTAAACTCACGGCGGTGCCGACCGAGCGCCTGGAGCGCATGCTGGGCAAGCACAGCCTAAGCCTGCTGCCGGGCCTACCCGCGCTGACCAGCTCGCCATGCCTGTACGAAGAAGGCTTGCTGCGCGAGCCCAAGCTGCTGATCAACTCAGGCGAGCCGGGGCTGCTGCTGGAAGTCACCAGCGAAGCCTTCAAGACCATGCTCACCAAGGCCAGCGCCGCGACGTTTGGCGAACCCTTGGGCAATATCTCCCCGAACCTGGACCGCCCGGATGACGACCGCAAGGAAATCACCCAAGCCGTCCAGGCATTCACCGCCCGGCGTATCCAGCAACGGCTGGAAGAGACCATCGAGATCCCGCCGCTGGCCGAAACCGCGCAAAAAATCATCAAGCTGCGGGTCGACCCTGACGCCACCATCGACGACATCACCGGCGTGGTCGAAACCGACCCCGCACTGGCCGCCCAAGTGGTGAGCTGGGCCGCATCGCCGTATTACGCATCGCCGGGCAAGATCCGCTCGGTGGAAGACGCCATCGTCCGGGTGCTGGGCTTCGACCTGGTGATCAACCTGGCGCTGGGCCTGGCCCTGGGCAAGACCCTGAGCCTGCCCAAGGACCACCCGCAACACACCACGCCGTACTGGCAGCAATCGATCTACACCGCCGCCGTCATCGAAGGCCTGACCCGCGCCATGCCACGCGCCCAGCGCCCGGAGGGCGGCCTGACCTACCTGTCGGGCTTGCTGCACAACTTTGGCTACCTGCTGCTGGCCCACGTCTTCCCGCCGCATTTCTCCTTGATCTGCCGGCACCTGGAAGTCAACCCGCACCTGTGCCACAGCTATGTGGAGCAACACCTACTGGGCATCAGCCGCGAGCAGATCGGCGCCTGGCTGATGCGCTACTGGGACATGCCCGACGAACTGGCCACCGCCCTGCGCTTCCAGCACGACCCCCACTACGACGGTGAATACGCCGCCTACCCGAACCTGGTGTGCCTGGCCGTACGCCTGCTGCGCTCACGCAGCATCGGCTCCGGACCGGATGAGGACATCCCCGATGCCCTGCTCGAACGCGTTGGGCTGACTCGGGAAAAGGCCAATGATGTGGTGAGCAAGGTGCTTGAAGCCGAGGTGCTACTGCGGGAATTGGCTTCGCAGTTCAGCCATTGATTGCAGCGGCAGAGGGCTGTTGTGGCGAGGGAGCTTGCTCCCGCTCGGCTGCGCAGCAGTCGTAAAACCTGCCGACGCGGTCTGCCTGGAATATCGCATCAACCTTTTTGGGGCCGCTTCGCAGCCCAGCGGGAGCAAGCTCCCTCGCCCCGGGGGTTCTTGACTAAGCCTTCTTGGCCTTCCTCGGCTTCAAGTACTTCATCAACCCCTGAAACCAGATCACCAGCGCCGGATTACCCTTGATCTGGATCGACTTGTCCTGGATCCCGGTCATGAACGCCAGTTGCTTGTTCTTCGCCTGCATCGTGGCGAAGCCATAGCCTGCGTCCTTGAAGGCGATGGCGAAGGCCGGCGTTGCATAAACACCCGACTGGCTGGTGATGCGCTGGTTCTTCACGGTGAAATACCGAGCGATCTTGCCGTCCAGGGTTTGCAGTTGGAACACCAGCTCCTTGTCGCCCAGCTGTTGTTGGAAGGCTGGATTGCTGCGGCTGGCCTTGCCCATCAACCACCCCAGCATCCACAACAGGAAACGAAATTTCATCGGCACAGCCTCGTGAGAAAAATGAACGGCTGGCGCAGTTTATCGTTTCCCCAGCGGAACGCCATCATCGAATCCGGTTTAAGGAAGATCGCCCGCATTTTGCGCACGATGACTGCCAAGTCATGTTTAGAAGCGGCATTCCATGGCCTTCAGACTCGTCGGAGATTTCCTTCAAAACGCCGGGCTGTTCATGAACTAGGCAGGGCAACCGAGCGCGGCTAACCTCTATTCGTCACCGCAAAAATCGCCGCCGACCTGGCCGACGACATCGACGAATCACGCCGCTGTGTAGCCCTGGCGATCAGTCGAATGGCTGATGGGGTTCAGTTGTTGGTTGAGCGCGCGCTGGATCATTTGGAGACGAAGGGGGTGGCGGCGTCTGCAGCCAAGGGATAGGACGGACATAGTGGCAAGCTGAACCGACGCCTTCGCGAGCAGGCTCGCTCCCACAAGGGATCGGGGTTGTCGCAAATATTTCAGTCACCACAAAACAAATGTGGGAGCGAGCTTGCTCGCGAAAGCGGTCGATCAGTCGCTATCGATGCAAGCTGAACGGCCGCCTTCGCGAGCAAGCTCGCTCCCACAGGGGAAACGCGGTCCCACCGAGAGCCAGGTCGGCTTCAAGGCCGCCTCGGCTCGGCTTTTGATCTGTCAGGCCCCGTTAACCACGATGGCCGAACGCAGGCATTGTGGAGTGAGGGCATGCCGAGCCTAGGCGAGGCACCGAGTGGTGGGGCCAAGCCTTTTTTGCTTACTTTTTTGGTGTCTGAAAAAAAAAAGTGAGTCGCCGTAAGGGCGAAACCCTAAGCAGCCGTTACCGCAGCAACGGATATGTACCCAGAACAACTGTGGGAGCAAGCCTGCTCGCTCCCACAGCTTTGCAGCGGTGATCACTCAAGGGAAGTGATCAGCCGCCATCAATCAAACATTCGGGCAAGGCACCGGTGCCCAGTCGCCCAGGTCCGGGTTTTTGCACATGCTGTTGACCTGGGTGGTACCCGCGCTGGCAACCTGTTTGCTTTCATCCTGCTTGGCCTTGGCGGTCTGCAGGGTCTTCTCGGTAGCGACCGCTTCTTTCGGCACGGCTGGCAGTTCTTTCTTCTTCGCCGGCGTCACTTTCTTCTTGGTCTTGGTGCTGGTCTGCGCCGCCACAACCTGCGTGGTGTCAGCAGTGGCCACGGTCACCACGTCAGTACGCTGCACACCCACTTGCTGCAGGTCCTTCTCGTAGGCCTGGGTGTAGTTGTTCAGGTCTTCGGAAGCCTTGCCGTTCACCGCGACGATCAGGTCATTGGATTCTTTCAGGCCGGCAACGATTTCCGCCAGGCGCTTGCGGCCTTCGGTGTCGTTGACGGTCTTGGCCTTGCGGTCGGCGACCAGTTTGCTGAACGCGTTCTGGTAGCACTGTTGCGACGCCTTGGCGTAGGCGGTGCTGCGGTCGATGTCCGAAGCGCTCTTGCTGACGTCGGCGGCGTAGGAGGCGATGCGCATGTTGTCATCGGCGATCTGCTTCTGGCGCTCGGTGTAGTAACCGGTAGCGCCACCGGCCAAGGCGCCGCCCGCGGCACCGATGGCGGCGTTACGGCCACGGTCTTCCTTGTCGGCGGTCAAGGCGCCCAGCAGCGCACCACCGACGGCACCGACGGCTGCGCCGGTGACGACCGACTTGGTCATGTTCCCTTCGGTGGAGCGCAGGTGCTGTACCGGCTCGTAGCAGTTGGGGTAGTACTCGACCTTGGTGCTCGAAGCGACCTTGGACGTCGGCGACGAAGCGCAGCCAGTCAGTACGGTGCTGAAGCCCACAGCAACCATCAGCAAATGACGCTTGGAAACCGAAGCAAAAGGTTTACGGGAGAAAAGCATAGTTGTGTTCTCGTTTAAGTTTTGACCAGCTCAGCACGGCCCCATCGCCGCCTGAGTCCCTTCCAAGCTCGCTGACAACGAACACTCAAGACCGCTGAGCGCTCGATGCGAGCAATTGCTTCAATATCGCCGCCGGGTCGGCTCGTTTCTGCTGACGATAATCCCCGACATGGCGAACGAATAACGTTGCACGCGCCACCAGGCTCTTGCCCAGTACCGGTTTGCGCTCAAGCTCTTCCTTGATGCGCTGGAATTGCGCCTGGATCACGGCATCGGTGTAGCGCGTGCCGGTCGCCAGGTTGTCGATGTAGATCGCCACCGCGCCGTCCAGCGCACTGCGACCATTTTCAATGGCCGTGGCAAACAGCGTGGCGCTGGCGTCGTCCTTGGCATCCAGGGCCGCCTGCCGACTGTTCTGCAGGTTGGTCAGGCGAATGTTGTAGTTGTTGATGGTCTCGGCCACCAGGGCCGAAGACTGGATCAGGTTGCCCGCCGCTTCCTCGCGCTGTTGGGCGATGAGCGAGACGTTGCGCTTGAGCTCTTCGTTGACCAGGCCCAACTCCGCTTGAAGGCGCGGGTCGGCGCTGGCGGCGATGATGCTGTCCAGGCGCTTGGTCGGGTCTTCAGCGTCGTCGATGGCGTCGGTCAGGGACGCGAGCCGGCCTTCTTTCTGCCACTGGGCGAACAGTTCCTTGTAGCGCGAACGCGGCGCCGACAACGCGCCGACAGCCACACGGAAACCGGTGGTTTCGTTGTTTTGCTCGGTGCCGTCCGCGGCGAACAACGGGTACTCGCGGCGCATGCCAGTGAACAACGTGCCCTCGCCTTCCAGGTAGTTGCCGCCCTTGACCACGAAGCCGCCATAGGCGCCCTGACGGCGACCGGCGTGCACCAGTTGGAATGATTCCTGGACCATTTCGGCGGCGTTGCCCACCACGTCGAACAGGCCGATGGGGTTCGGCAACTTGGTGCCGATGGGCATCAAACGCGCCGCTTGGCCCGTGCCGCCGGCGACTTGGTTGAACACTGCCCAATCGGCCAGCGGCCCGTCGCTTTCACTGCCTTCAAGGCGCCGGGGGAACAAGCGCCCTTCCAGGTCCTGACGGCTCACAGCTTGCCCACCTCGGGCGGCGAATTCCCACTCCACTTCGGTGGGCAGGCGCACGAAGCCCAGGCCGCCGTCTTCGGCGGATGCGCCGCGACCGCTCACTGGCAGCAGGTCCTTGTGGTATTTCATCAGCCAGGCGCTGTACACCGCCGCAAAGCGCTCGGCCTCGAATTTCGACAGTTTCACCTTCGGCAAGCGCCCGGCCATACCCTGGGGCAACTCGGCTTGCAAGGCTTCGCAGGCCGGCGCCGGCTCGCCGCTGGCCAGGGATTGCGCCTGGGCCATGACCTGAGCGTACTGGCGAGCGGTGACTTCGTATTTGCCGATGAAGTACAGCATCGGCTTGAGCGGCGTCTTGGCGTCGGTCTTGGGCATCAACGGCGTGATGGTCTTGTTCCAATCCTTGGGCAAATCCTTGAGGGTGAACTGGCCATTGATGAAGTCGCGCCGATAGCCGGAAATGAACGACTGCTGGTAGCCGGCCTCGCCTTCGCTGAACGGGTAGCCGAGGCTGATCTCGCGGTCGTCCAGGGTCCCTTGGGCAAGAATGTAGACGTAGCGAAACACCATTTGCCCTTCACACGGCAGCGGCAGGCTGACGTCGTCGGGCAATGGCTTGGGGTTGTCCAGCTTGTCTGTGCCTTCATCGGCACAGACCAGACCGGCCAGGCTCAGCGCCACGGCGGCGCCCAATAACTTATACATCGCGAATTCCTTCACATGCCTGGATGCGCGCCACCCGCCAGCCGCCACACGCCGCCGCGACGGCGCTGATGCCGAGCACGGCCACCAGGGCCAAGGTGTAATGACGCACCAGCAGATGGCTGGCGTACTCGCCGGGCATCTGCGCAAATAAATAATTGAGCCCCGACTGCGCCAGGCCATACAACCCGGCGCTCAGCAGGGCCGCAAACGTGGCGCTGTAGAGCGCCTGCAACACCACGAACAACAACAGCGCCGCCGTGGACACGCCCAGCAGGCGCAGCACCGACAGCTCCCGACGCTTGCGCTCCACCGCTGCCAGGGCCCCGGCAAAAATCGCTGCGAACCCGCCGGCCAACGCCAACCCGGCGATGATCCAGAACACGATCGACAGGTTGCGGCTCAACGATTGCACCTGTGCGATGGTCTGGGCCTGGGTCGACACCAACAGGTTCTGCGCGGCGAAGTACTGGCGCAGCGGCTCGACATCACCAAGGTTGCGCGCGTACAGGCGGAACGCCGGATAGACCCGCTGCCCAACCTCGCCCACTGCATCGCCCGGCCAGCCGAACGCGGGCACGGCACGGCCGTCGCGGTAATCCTCGGCGGCCTCCAGCAACGCCAGCGGGGCAAACAGGCCGTCCCGGGCGAAGGCTTCCAGTGGCAGCACATGCATCACCTGCACGCGAGTGCGCTGCGCCTCGCTGCGACCGGCCACTTGCCGGCCGAAACCGGCCTGCAACCAATCACCGGCCTTGGCGCCGAGTTTCTCGGCGGCGGTCTGGCTGAGCACCACTTGATCCAAGCCCTGCGGCACCGGCAGGCGATCGAACAAAGGGTCGCCAGCGTCCGTGGGAATCATCTCGACCGTGACGGCGGCAGCCTCGCTGCTCAGATCCGCCGTGGCCGCGATCTGTCGGGTGCGCGGCAAGGCGAAGGCGACGTCGCTGCGCTGTCCCAATTGCTCGACGAAGGCGGCACTGAAACGGCCACCGCCCAACGGGATGATTTCCCGGGTAGCCGGGTCACGTTCCAGGCGCTCGGTCAGGCTGCTGACCAGGCCGAACTTCAGGCCGAACAGCACCAGCAACGGCGCCACCACGGCCACCAACGCCAGCACCGAACACGCCGACAGCCAAGCGTCGTTGCGGTAATCCTGCCAGGCCAGGGAAGCCACCAGCGCGCCGCGCATCAGCAGGCCTCCCCGAGCGTAGCGGTGACGCCGCCGTCGGCATCGCGGCGGCAACTGATGCGTCGCAGTTGCAAGCCGCTGGCGCGGGCCAGCGCCTCGTCATGGGTGGCGACCACACAGCAGACACCCTGCTCGCGGGCCTGGGTGACCAGCAACTGCATGACGCGCTCGGCGTTCAGCGGGTCGAGGGCGGCGGTCGGTTCGTCGGCCAGCAGCAGGCGCGGGCCATGGGCCAAGGCGCGGGCGCAACTGACCCGCTGGCGCTGGCCGACGGAAAGATCCGCGGGTTTCTTGTCCAGTTGATCGGCAATGTCCAATTGTCCGGCCAGGCGCTTCACGCTGCCGTCATCCTTCAAGCCCAGCAGTTTGCGCGACAACGCGATGTTGCCGCGTACGTCCAGGAAGCCCAGCAGGCCACCGGTTTGCAGAACATAGCCCAGGTGGCGGCTGCGCAACTCAGCCAAGGTGCCTTGTTGCGACGTGCGCCACAGTTTGGCGATGTCCAGCGGCGCGTTGGCCGGCGTGAAGTCGAACTGCCCCGCCTGATCCGGCGCCAGCACCAGCGCCAGCAAGTCCAGCAAGGTGCTCTTGCCGCAGCCGCTGGGACCGACCACCGCCAGCTGTTCACCGGCGCGCAGTTGCAGCCGTGGAATCACCAGGCTGTAGCGTTGGCCACCGGCGCCCCGGCTCTTGTGCACCGCGCTCAGGTTCAGCATCACGGCAGCGTCGACAACGGAACGCGGTACAAGGCGTCGCCCGGCTCGGCATCGCCGAAGCGCACCCAATTGGCGAGGTCGTTGTGGAAGGTTTCGTAGAGGCGGATCTTTGATTCCAGCTCGTCGATGAAATCCTCCTGCTCGGCCACGCTCAACGACAGCCACAAATCCTGGGTCATGTTCAGCGATTTGCTGCGGTACGGCAGCCCTTCCAGGTACTCGCCGAGAATCCCACCCGTGGCGAGGTTGCCGCCTTTGCGCAGGGCCGATGGGTCGCGGCTCATATAGGCGCTGGCGCTGGCGATTTCCTGGAAGAAATCCTTGGGCGAGCTCTGGGTTTTGCGGGCCGCGTCGACGATGAGTTTCAGCGATTGCTGCAGGTCGTTGAGTTGCAGCTTGGTCAGCATCACGCAGACCTGGAATGCCGGCAGCGCCGGGTTGGTCAGGTCGCGGTCGGCGGTCCAGGCGCTGACCAATTGCGGCGCCTGGCTGGCGGCTTTGCGCCCCAGGAAGTCCATGTGCATCGCGTAGCCGACCGCTGCCGATTTGTCGGCCAGGCTCGGCGCGGCGCTGAGCAGCGGCACGCTTTGCGGCTTGTTGCTGCGCACCTGGTGGACGAGGTCGGCGAACACCGAGCCGATTTCGTCGACCCGATCACCGAACTTACGTACGTCGGCACCCGGCACCGCAATGTACAGGTCACCGATTTGCGGGTTGGCGTCGGCAGTCAGTGTGCGGTACTGGGACTGTGCGCCGGCGTGTGTTTTCTTGCCGGCGTCGCTGAGCAGGTGCAGGGCGTATATCTTGATTTGCTTGCCCAATGCCGCCTGGCGCACTTCGGCCTCGTTCATTTGTGTGGCGGCAAATGGGTCGTTCTTGCGCAGCGCACCGGCGTCGGTGACGAGCAGGATCAGGCGCCCGCCGTAGCCGGACCAGTCCATCCCTTCCACCGCCTCCATGACACCGGCAAACGCATCTTCATTAAACGAATGGCTCGACACGGTAGATGCCTTGACCTGCCGCGCCATCTCCAGGAAGCGTTGCGGGTCGCGGCCCTGTTCCAAGGTGATCAAGGTCTTGGCGGTGTATTCCAGGCCTGGGGTTTTCTTGATGCTGCTGCGAAAACCCACCATGCCGAAACTGACGCTATCAAGCTCGCCACGTTCGCCGATGCGAGTCTGCAATTGATGCACCACGTCACGGACCTGATCGATGTAGGGCTGCATGGACACGGTGGTGTCCACCACCAGCACCACGGCGGTACGGAACGCGTCGGCGTTGGCGGCGGTGACCGGCGTGTTGGTCGCAGCCTTTTGGGCGGTGCCAGGGTCGATGGACGCCACGTTCAGCAACTGCACCGGTTGTCCGTTATCGTCGAAGCTCTCGCGGGAATCGAAGATTGGCAGCAGATAGAACTGATTCTGCGGCACGGCGCTGGCGGCCGGCTCCAGAGCCAGCACTTGCTGATCGTCCTGGGGGTTCTGCTGAGCTTTGAGCAACGCGTTTTTGGCGGCGGCCGGGTTGGCCAGTAGCTTCTCCACTTCGCCGGGCTGACGCAGGAACATCACCGGCGCACGGCCGGAGCGCTCGGTGAACTTGAGCACCAGGCTCTGTTTCCAATCGCTGACCTGAGCGGCGGGCAACCAGCCGTCGCTGCGCCCGTCGGTGGCGGCGCCGACGCGCACCCAGGCGCTGCCGTCCACGTCCTTGCGCTGGTAGACGTACAGCACGGTGAACGCCGGCAACGCCTTGCCCGGCGCAGCGCCAGGCTCGGCGGCCAACTTGGCCCCCGGTTTGCTGAGCACGCGCTGGAACAGGGTCTTCTTGCCAGCCATCAGCAGCGGACGCTGGCCGCCATCGGCATCGGTCGCCACGGGCGGCTTGACCGCAGGTACGTCAGGGGCTTTCGGCGGGGTGACTTCCGGGGGCTTGGCCGAGGTCGTCTTGGCAATCGGCGTTTTCATCTCTTTGCCGTCATTGCCAGACAACCACCAATAACCCGCGCCACCCAGCGCCAACGCCACGGCCACCGCAACAGCCGCGAGGGCAAACACCGGACCCTTGCGTTGCTCCGAAACCGTGGATTGCGCTGTTGGCTTGAGCGGCGGTGGCACAGGCTTGGGTTGTGGCGGCGAGTAAGCCGGGCCGCTGGGAATGTCGATGGACATGGGCGTCAAGCCCGCCAGGTCATCCACCGCAGGCGGCACGAGCGGCAGTTCAAACGACAACGGCCGGATCAGCGTCGCTTCCGACGATTGCTCCGGCAAGTTATCCAGCGCCCGCAGCAGCGCCGCCGCATCCGGGAAACGCTCCGCCGGATCCTTCGCCAGCAACTTGCGCAGCACGTCCTGGTAACGGCCATGGTGCACCGGCAGTTCCGGCAAGGGCTCGGTCAGGTGCGCCAGGGCCGTGGACAGTGCATCGTTGCCGGTGTACGGCAACTTGCCGACGAGGATTTCATAGAGCACCACGCCCAAGGCGTACAGGTCGGCGCGACCGTCGATGTCTTGCCCACGGGCCTGTTCCGGGCTCATGTAGCTCGGTGTGCCAACGGCGAAACCGGCTTGGGTGAACTGGGTGCGGTCGTCCAGGGATTTGGCGATGCCGAAGTCCGACAGCACCGCCGTGCCGTCGGCGCGAAAGAGGATGTTGGCCGGCTTCACGTCGCGGTGGACCAACCCCAAGCCGTGGGCATACCCAAGGGCCGAGGCGATCTGGCGAATGTAGGTCAGGCCCTGCTCCGGCGTCAGGCCCGCGGCGATGCGTTCCTTGAGCGTGCCGTTGGGCAGGTATTCCATCGCCATGTAATACAGCTCACCGACGTTGCCGATGTCATGGATGGTGACCGTGTGCGGGTGGGACAAGCGCGCCAGGGTCTTGCCTTCGCGCAGGAAACGCTCGCAGAACGTCGGGTCGGCGGCCAGGGCTGCCGCCATGACTTTCAATGCCACCTTGCGCTCCAGCGAACGCTGGGTCGCCAGGTACACGCTGGCCATCGCGCCTTCGCCGATCTCGCCGTCGATGTCGTAACCGGGGATGACAAGGTTAAGGGTCAAGCTCATGACGGCACCTTCACGACGACCACGGTGATGTTGTCCGGCGCGCCGCGCATCAGGCCCAGGGACACCAGGCTACTGGCGATCTCGCCGGGCTCGTCGTGGCTCAATACTTCACGGATTTCCTCGTCCTCGACGGTCTTGGTCAGGCCGTCGCTGCACAGTAGGTAGCTGTCGCCGGGCACCAGCAGCAATTCGGCCAGCGCCAGGTTCAGTTGCGCCTCGACGCCGATGGCGCGGGTGACGATGTTGGCGCGTGGATGCACGCGGGCTTCGGCTTCGCTGAGCAGGCCGCTGTCTTGCAAGTCCTGGACGTAGCTGTGGTCCCGGGAAATGCTTTCGAGCACGCCATCGCGCAGGCGATACAACCGGCTGTCACCGGCCCACAGGCACATGCCGCGCAGGTCGCGGGCGGCCAGTACCACCACGGTGCTGCCCATCATGGTCACGCCACGGTTGGCGGTTTCTTCGCGCACGGCGGCGTTCACCCGCAACAGGTCGCTTTGCAGTGCCGCGATGTATTCATCCAGGGAACGGCCCACGGCAATGCTGCGCAGGCTGTCGATGATCAGGCTGCTGACGTAGTCGCCCGCCGCGTGCCCGCCCATGCCATCGGCGACCACCCACAGGCCGTTTTCAGGCATGTCCAGGCAGGCATCTTCGTTGACCTGGCGGACCATGCCGACGTGGCTCTTGCTTGCAGACTTGATTGCTTTTCCGGCACTTGGACGCATCTACACAACACCTTCTTGGCCGAGCAAAAATTGCGCAAAATCAGCCGCCGCCGGTAATCCCTGGCAGCGCATCAAACCGGGCGCGATGCGCTCCGAACCCAGGCCCCACCACAGGCTTGCGCCTTCACAGGCCGACTCGGCCAGGGCGCTCATCCTTCGCTGCGGATCGGTGGCATCGAAACGATGCAGGCTGGCGAAGCGACTGCTCAAGGTGCGCGGCCGGCACATTGGGCTGCCAAGGGTTTCAAGCTCTTCGCTGAACGCTTCGAAACTGGCTTCCACGCTCAATGTGCTCAGCAACAGGTTCTCCACTCGCTCGAACCAGTCGTCCGCGCCACCGACCACCGAGGCTGGGTCCGCCTCCGCGTCCATCAATACCGCGACGGTCAGCGGGAAATAGCGCCCGACCCGGTCGATGCTGGGCATCACCACCCCGACGGCAGCGTCCGGGCCGCACACGCCGGGCGCGACCATGAAGCGCCATAGCGGGCTGACGAGATAGGCGTCCAACCAACGCTCGCCGAGGCTGCTCTGGCTGGCGAGCAAACCCGCCGCCAGCCAGGAGTCCCACGGTTTGATAAAACTCTGGGGCAAGCCTCGGCTGACGAAATCCCCGCGGCTGGCCAACTTTCCATAGAAGCCCGGCGTACTCATAGACGCTCCGGCAGGCTGAAGCCGCTGAGCACGCGGCTCTTGAACGGGTTGAAAGCACTGTTGGCCCGCAGCTCATAAGAGGCGCTTGCGCCATCGACCCGCAGGCGCAGGTTGAAGCGATCCGGCGAATTGCCGGCGGTCAGGTCCGATTGTTCCAGCAGGCGGAACCAGGCCCATGGCCCATCCAGGGTGATACCGGAACGACCGCTGGAGGAAGGTGGCATGATCGAAATCCGCACCACGCCGATGCTGCCGGGGTTCGGCCACTGCAGCGCGGTCGGGCGGCTCGGGCCGTGGTCGTAGCTCAGCTGCTGACCGTCGAGGTCGAGCAGGAACTGGGTGATAGTCGAATCCATCGCCACCGGCTTGAGCTCGAAGCGCACCATCGGCTGGGTGCCGCCGGAGCGGAAAAAACGCATCGCGGATGGTCGCCGCGCGCTGGAAGGTCTGCAACACGCCAGGAGAAATCCCGAGCTTCTGCGCCGCGCCCGGCTGCCAGCGCCAGGTTTGCGTCGAGGTATCCACGTACGGTTGCAGGTACTTGCGGAAGTAGTTGTCCATCACCCCGCCGACGCCGAAGAACTGGCCGAAGTCATCCAGGGTCGCGTCCCGCGCACTGCCTGGCGACATCGGGTAACGCCCGGCCAGGGACTGGCGGTAGATGTTCACCACTTCGCTGGTCCAGGCCGCGTTCAGTTGATTGCGCACCCCGCCCATCATGGTGTTGGTGGTGGAATTGACCACTGACTTGACCAAGCCCTGCACAAGTGGCGGCTGGCGTTCGGCGTTGAGGCTCACCCGGGTAGCGGCGGCCGACGCCTGGTTCTTGGCCTCGCCGAGCAAGGCATCGCCGCTGGCACCGACCATGGCGCTGACTTGCACGTACAGCGCGTTCATGTCGGACAACAGGCCGTCGATGGCCGCCGGTTCGCCTTCGTTCTTGTTGACGATGCTGTTGAGCTCGGCGAAATGCGCGGTGATCGGATCATCGCTCGCCGTCGGCGCGTTTGACGTCGCCTGTTCCTGGCCGAGCAGGCTGCCGAGGCGCTCCTTGAGCTTGTCCACGCTGCCCTCCACCGGCGCGCCTTGGGCGGCCAGCAGGCGCTCATCCTGTTGCAGGTCGGTTTCCTTTGCCACTGCCACTAGCAGTTTTTTCAGCGGCGAGGTCGGGCCGGAAATCACCCGCAGCACATCGGCGGCCTGGGCCACGCTGGTGATCGGCACGAAGTCGATGTCGGCCAGCAGGGCGTCCCATTGGCGCATGTAGTCCTGGAAATACAGGCGACGCACATCGGCGGCCAGGCTGGCGACGTTCTGTTGGTCGGCCTCTTCATGGCCCAGCACCCATTGCTCTTCAGCCAAGGTGCCAGTCTGGCTCAGGCTGCTGAGCAAAAAGCCCTGGCGATACCCTTTGACCGTGAAGAACCCACTCAACGGTTCGCCCAACGGCTTGCCGCTCTTGCGGCTGAACACCAGCGCAGCGTCACGCCCGGCGGCTTCGTTGATGCGGAAGTCCGGAATGCCTTCTGGCAGCTTCTGGCGCTTGATGCGGTCGTAGACGCGCTGGGCCACCGGCAACTGTTGCAACTGGCGGCGCAGGTCTTCGATCAGCCGTGGGTCCAGGCGCGCGGTCGGCGGACGCCGTTCGAACAGTGCCTGCAAATGTCCGGTCAGGGCTTGGCGCTGCTCGGCTGGCAAGTCCCGTGGCAAGCTGCGATCCCAATCCAAAGCGATCCAGGCCTTGATGAAGTCGGCGTCGTAATGCTCGTTATCGGCGAGCATCAGATAGGCCTTCAAGCCTTCGTAGAGGAAGTCCGAATTGCCGCCGCTGTGCAGTTGCTCTTCGATGCGCGTCAGCAGGCGTGGCGCGAACACCGCGATCAACAGCTTGCGGTAGACGCTACCAGACTCGGCTTCCAGCATGTCGCCCTGATAGAGGCCCAAACCTTCAGCCCAATCGGGGGCGTCGTCGGCCAGGTGTTTCACGGCGTTGAGCAGCGGCAACACCGCAAGCACGTCGCGCTGGGCCGGGCTGAGGTTCTGCACGGTCTGGCCCAGCGGCGCGACCTTCTGGTCGACCTGGGCGATGTAGGCCTGGTTGGCGCGATAGCTGACCCACCACAACGTACTGACCACCAACACCAGCACGACGGTTGACGCGAGCACGCCACGAGCGATCCACTTGCGCCGGCGCTCGACTTTCGGGTCCACCCCCACCAGCCCGCGCTCGGCAAACGCCACGGCGCTGAACAGTTTTTCGATGAAGTAGCTGCGTCCGGTGCCGGTCTGGCGCGCCAGGTGCTGGCGGTCCAGGTTCATGCTCTGGGCCATGGAGCCGATCAGACGATCGATCGGGCTGCCTTCCTGGGTGCCGCTGGTGAAGTACACACCGCGCAGCAATACCCGCTCTTCAAAGGCGTTGGGTTTGAAAACGCCGTCGAGGAAGCTTTGCAGGCAATCCTTCAACGCACCGAACTGCTGCGCGAAGCCGTAGATCAGGTCGCGCCGCGCCGGGTCGCGCTCTTGTTGCAAGCGCTCGACCAAGCGGTCGTTCAGGCGCTGTTCCAACAGGGCGAATTCGCTTTGCAGGTGCGCCAACGGACTGTCGTTGCTCTTGCCATCGTCCAGGGCGAAGGTCATGCCCCAGACCTGGGCGCGTTCTTCCTTGCTGAGGCTATCGAAGTACTCCATGAAGCCTGGCACCAGGTCGAGCTTGGTGAGCATGAGGTAGACCGGGAAACGCACGCCCAGTTGGGTGTACAACTCCTGGATCCGCAAGCGAATCGCCGCGGCGTGGGCCGCGCGTTCGGCGTCGCTGCCCAGCAGCAGGTCCGAGAGGCTGATGGCGATGAACGCGCCGTCGATGGGGCGACGTGCCCGTTGTTTTTTCAGCAGGCCGAGGAAGCCCAGCCATGCTGCCTTGTCGACGGCCGCGTCACTGTCCTGGGTGGTGTAGCGGCCAGCGGTGTCGAGCAGCACGGCCTGGTCGGTGAACCACCAGTCGCAATTGCGCGTACCGCCGACGCCGCGCACCGCACCGGCGCCGAGCTGCGCGGCCAACGGGAAATGCAGGCCGGAGTTGACCAGCGCGGTGGTCTTGCCGGAACCGGGCGGGCCGATGATCACGTACCACGGCAGCTCGTAGAGGTTGCGCCGCTCGTCACCGCCGAGTTTGGCTTTCTTGAGCAACGCCAAGGCTTCGTCCATGCGCTGGCGCAGGGTTTCGAGTTCCTCGGCGGTGGCGATGCTGGTGGGGTCCGGCGGCGTCTGCGCGGCCAGGCTGCGCATCACTTCGGCGGCTTGGCGCCGAGCCTGGATAATGCGCAACACCCGGTAGGCGATCCACACTGCGAACACCAGAATGATCAACGCCCAGCGGCGGCCTTCAGGCACCAGCCAATCGAGCAGCGGGCCAACGAACCAGATGATCAGGCTGAGGGCGATCAGGCCCAGCAATGGAATGACCCAGCGGATCATGAAACTGAAAAACGCCTTCACTCGACCCCCTCCGCCAACACTGTGATTTCAACCCGTCGATTGCGCGCGCGCCCCTCGGTCGTGGCGTTGGACGCCAGCGGCTCGGTGTCGCTGCGGCCCTCGGCGCTGAAGCGCTCGGGTTGGCCGGTCTTGGCCGAAAGAATGTCCAGCACCGACCGGGCACGCGCCTCGGACAAGGCCCAGTTGGACGGGAATCTCAGGGTGGCGATCGGGCGATTGTCGCTGTGGCCAGTCACCAGCACCTGGCCCTTGACCTTGCGCACCGCGTCAGCGATGCGCAGCATCAGCGGTTGGAAATCGTCTTTGATGCTGGCGCTGCCGGAGGCGAACAGTTCATCGCCACGGATGGTCACCACCGAGCGATCGACGGCGTCTTCCACGGCCACCTTGCCGGAGCGGATTTCATCGGCGAGGAAACCAGCCAGGCGTGGGCGCTCGATCACTTTGGGCTGGACCACGGGACGGTCGATGGTCTGCACCGGGATTTCACCGAGGAAGTGGATGTTCTTGAACACCGGCTCGGCGTCGGAGGCCAGCTTCATGCGCAGGCCGAACAGCAGCGCCAGCAGCAGCGCCGCGCCGATGGCCAGGGCGATCCACGGCGGCATGAATTGCGCCAGGCGATCACGGGCCACGGTGACACCGCGCCAGTGCGGCGACAGCTCGCGCTCGTAGTCGCCACGAGCGCTGCGAATGACGCCCGCGGTACGCTCGCGCAACGCCTCCAATTGACTGCGGCCGTCGTTCATTACCCGATAACGGCCTTCGAACCCGAGGCACATGCACAGGTACAAAAGCTCCAGCAGATACAAGCGCTCGCGCGGGCTTTGCAGGCAGTGCTCCAGCAACTGGAACACCTTCTCGCCGCCCCAGGCTTCGTTATGCACGGTGATCAAAAGGCTTTGCTTGCCCCAATCGCTGGTGCCACCCCATGGGGTGCTCAACACCGCTTCATCCAGGGCGGTACACAAGGCGTAGCGGGCCAGCAACACGTCGTTGCGCACCACGCCGGCGGCCTCGGCGCGCTCTTCGAACTGGCGCAGGTAGGCCAACAGTTGCGCGCGCAAGCTGGCCGGCGCCGGGTGGGCGATGGTGTTGCGCAAGCGCGTCAGCAGGGCCAGCAACGGGCCGGCGGCGCTTTCCAACGGGTTGAGGCCCTGGGCCTTGCCGGTCAGGACCGGCGCGGCCGGCATCGACAACGGCGCGGGCGTCGGCTGTTGGCGTGCCGGGTCCGGACGGAACGGATCCGCGCCGCGGCCACCGGGCGTCGGCATGAACTGGGTACGATCGTCGTTGCTCATCGCGGTTTATCCTCGGATCGCCCAGAACGCCAGGTTCAGCCCCGGGAACTGGCCGGCGATGTGGAACGCAAAGCCGCCGGAGTTGCTCAACTGCTGCCAGTGATCGCTGCCCCGGTCGAGCTCGTAATAGGTGGAACCGGCGTGGTACGGCAGTTGGCGTGGCGCTACCGGCAACGGCAGCAGGCCGATGCCCGGCAATTGCAGGTTGACCAGGTCGCGGATGTGCTCCACCGAGCCTACCTTGCTCTGCTGGCCGAAGCGGCCGCGCAGGGTTTCGGCGGGCACGTCGGCGCGTACCACCAGGATGAAACTGGCGCTGTCGAGCAGGGTCTTGTCGGCCAGCATCGCCACGTGAATGCCGTAGGCTTTTTCAACAATCGGGATCGGCGTGGCCTTGCTGTCGATCAACATCGACAGGGCCTCACGCAAGGCCTGCATCACCGGCGCGTAGCTGAGCGCCAGGTCATCGTGCTGGTACTGCGGATAGGGCTGCGGCCGCCGTGCTGACGCGGTAAAGGTCGAGAATTCTCCCGCCAGGCTGACCAGTTCGCTGTAGAAGCGCTCGGGGTGCAGCGGCGTCAACTGGCTCAGGTGCTGGATCAGCGGCTGGGCGCGGTTGACCAGTTGCAGCAGCATGAAATCAGCGATCTCCGAGGCGCCACCGGCCCCCGAGGCCACCACCCGCCCGGCCAAGGCTTCACCGCGTTGATGCAGCAGGCCCAGCAGTTCGCTGCGAAACGCCGCCAGTGGCTTGGAAGCCGCCACATCCAGCAGCGGTGGAATGTAGCTGTCGTCGAGGACCAGGGCCCGGTCGGCGCGTTTTTCCTTGATGCGCACCACGCCAATCGCGGCGTAGTCGCCGATGCCATCCTGTTCGGTCAACAAGCGCAACGCCCGGGAACCCACGGCCACCGGCGCGCGGTTTTCGAACGGCGCGTTGTCGTCGCGCACTTCACACACCTGGCTGACATAACGCGCAGCACCGAGGTCTTCACCTTCGTCCACGGTGTCGCGGGCACCGGCGCGCTTGAGCGGCAACGCCAGGTACACCACGCCATCGCGCAGGTTGTCGTCGATGTTCAGTGGGGTCGGCGCCAAATCATCCTGGGGAATGTTGAACGGCGTGCCGTCCGGCAGCAGGCCCCGCGCCGAGAGGATGGCCAGCTTGCCCTGGGCCAGCAGGCCCTGGTCGATCAGCAATTCGGAAAAACCCCAGGCACCGGCCGACAAGGGGCGGCTGCGGGCGTCGATGAGGTTTTCCAGGTAACGGTCATGCTGCTGGAAGTGCTGCGTTCCAATGAACATGCCTTCCGACCAGACCACGCGATTGTTCCAGGACATGGGGGCTCCGATTCCTTATTGGGCAGGGCTGGATGGGGGAACGACGATGGCGCTGCGCACGGCGCGCACGTCGAGGCTGATCTGGTATTCGGTGTATTCGCGCGCCGGTACATTCATCACCGTGCGCCATAGCGACTGGTCCAACTCGCGATAGCCCACCAGTATTCCGATGTGCCGAGTGGCCGGGTCGAGCTCACGTTTCAGGCTCAATTGCTGGTCCGGCTGGATCAGCACTTCGTCCTGGTCGATCAGGTCCGCACCGAGCGTCGCCTGGGCCCGCTCGGCCAAGGCGAAATAATCGGCGCGGCCAAAAGTGGCCGCATTCTTCAGTTCAAAAATACGCACCCGCACCGGCGCTGGCTGGCCGGAGGCACCGGGGTTGAGCCCGGCGATGGAATGGAAGTGCAGCTCGACGGCGGCGGTGTCGGCCTCAGCTTCTTCGGGCTGGGGTTGGGCCGCATCCTTGGCGCACGCCGTCAGCAGAAGCGCTACGGCGACTGCGAGTAAAAACCTGGGGATCATCCTGCGTCCTCAATGACGTTTGAGCTATCCGTTGTTGTCTTGATCAGTATCGTTAAGGCGGCGCCGCTCAACGGCGTCGCTGTCGTGTGCTGTGCTCTTCGTAAGCGCGGCTGAACTCACGACCGAACAGGTCCTGGAAATCCTCTTGGGCTTCCCGGGAAATGTTGCTGTAGAGCTCGGTGAATTGCTGCCAGTACTGGGCCTGTCGCGAGCCGCTGAAAATGCCTGAAAGTCCACCAGGCTTGGCCATGCGTTCTTCCAGTTGCGCCGGCTCGAAGCGCGCCAGCAAATGCTTGATCGCCGCTTCCACGCCGGCCATGACCGCCAACTGGTGGGCGCGCAGATCATCGAAACTGTCACGCACCGCCACGTCCGGGGCCATGAATGCCTGGTTGCCATGGCGCAACAGCAACAGCAGGGCTTCATCGACATTGGGGGCGAACTTCAGCGGGTTGTTTTCCACCGGCTGGATCATCGTCTGCTGGATGCGGAACTCACCCTTGAGGCTGCTGCGGGCGCGCAGTACATCGATCAGCCCTTCGACCATCAAGCGATAACTGCGCCCGATGCTCTCCATCTGCGCCTCGGCGTTGGCCTTGTCCAGGCGCAACTGATCCAGCCCGGCGCCGCGCAGGAAAGCCTGGAGCAGGTCGGGTTGAGAGGTTTGCACCGGGGAGGTCGTCGGTTCGACGCGGCTGACGGGCGCTTCTGGTCGCGGCGCGGATTCAATCGGCGCAACGACCTCAACCACAGGGATTGCCGGTACGGGAACCGGCTCGGGCAGCGGCGCAACGGGAATCGGTGCCACGGGCGCTGGCTTGTCGCTGAACAGATCCCAGTCTGCCGGAATGACCGGGGCCGGCGTTCCCGCCGCTGGCTCGAACACCGGCTCAGCCACAGGCGGGGGGTTCGGGCGGGGGATCGGCGTAGGCGCACGGAAATCGTGCTGCTCGGCCGGCACATGATCCGGCTGGGTGGCCGGCGGGACGCTGGGCGGGGTGAGGAAGTCGAACAGGTCCGGCAGTGTGTCCATGGACGATACGCCCTGGAAGTGGGCCGGCATGGCGACGGGCATCGGCGAAGGCGTATTCACGGATGCGCTCTGACGGCCCATCAAGGCTTCGAAACTGCTGGGGGCTTCGGCGAACGGATTGCTGTCGGTCATCGGCAGGTCGAAGTCGACCCGCGCCTGGATCTCATAATCGCCAATGCGGATGATCTCGCCGTCCTGCAACGGCTCGCTATTGCCTTTGCGCAGGCGAATACCGGCCTTGACCAACTCCACACCGTTAGTGCTGTTGTCGGTCAAGTAATAACGCCCGTCCTTGTATTGGATAACGCAATGCTTGCCCGAGACCAGGCGTTCCGGATCCGGCAAAACCCAATCATTATCGGAACTACGGCCAATTGCCATCACACCCTGACCCAAGGTCTTTTCAGAACATTGTCCGGGGGTAATCTTGTGATAACTAGTGATAGTCAAACACAGCGGCATCTCGCCTCCTTGCTGAATACTTCTTGTCGCTGGCGATACATAAGAACGGGCCCCGTCGATGCGACATGGGATCCTTGCCTGCGACCGGAACGGCTTTTTGCCAGCATGATCGCTGATCTTAACCGGCTTGCGTGACAAAAAAACCTGTTCCAGTGCCTGCTTCGACCTACGAGTCGCGCGGGTTGTTAAGCACCTCACAACTGTCACATCGGCGAAATAGCTTACCTTGACAACGGATAAGTACTACACCAAAAATGCACAACTTCTTGAATATACATGATGGCACTTTAAGATCACCTCGCTTTTATAGCGCCATTATCCTCAAGGAACATGTGAAGTTTCATCCGAAACTTGCGTGTGCACTGCCCGACTTCTTCAGCGGGTGATAGGGAGATCGATCCAAGTGGATGTGCCTTTGCTGCTCGCCGCCGTTTCCGCGAATTCGCCTTGCGGTGAAGACCTGGAATATGACGCGGATTTCTTGCGCCTGGAACGTGATTCCCGAGGCCAGCCCGAACGCAGCATGGGCGATTCGATCCTGCCCGCCGAACCCCCTGAATGGCGCAGCATCCAGCAGCAGAGCCTGGACCTGTTGCAGCGCAGCAAAGACCTGCGCATCACTCATTTCCTGTTGCAGAGCTCCCTGGCCCTGGAAGGCATTCCCGGCCTCGCCCGCGCATTGACGCTGATCAGCGAGTTGCTCAAGCAATACTGGGCCGACCTGCACCCGCGCCTGGACGCCGATGACGACAACGACCCCACCGTGCGCATCAATGCCCTCGCCGGCCTGACGTCGGACGTCACCATTCGCCTGTTGCGCGAGAGCATCCTGGCCCGCTCGCGAACGTTCGGCGCCGTCAGCCTGCGCGCCGCCGCCAATGCCAGCGGCTTGCAAAGTTTCCCCGATGAAAGTCTCGGCGCCGAACAGCTCGCCGGCGCCCTGCTCGACAGCGACCCCGAGCAGCTGGAAGTCATCCGTGCCGCCCTGCTGGAAGCCCGCAGCGCCGCCGAATCCATCGAACAGCAGGTCAGCGACCAGGTCGGTTCCGCCCAAGGCGTGGACCTCGGCCCTTTGAAGCAGCCGCTGAAAATGGCGTTGCAGATTCTCGGTCAGTTCGCCCCGCAGAGCGGCGACAGCGACCTTGCCGATCCTGTCGAAACCGACGACACCGCACCCGTCGAATACACCAGCTCACCAGGCGCGCCCCGCAGTACCGTCCCGGGGGAAATCAACAACCGTGACGACGTGCTGCGCAGCCTGGACCGGATCCTGGCGTACTACACCCGCCATGAGCCCTCCAGCCCGCTGCCGGTGCTGTTGAATCGGGCGAAGAATCTGGTGCACGCCGACTTCGCGGCGATCGTGCGCAATCTGATTCCCGACGGCATGAGTCAATTTGAAAACCTGCGCGGCCCGGAAAGCGAATAAAAAGCGAGCGGATCACGCAGTCACGTCATAGGTACCTCCCGATGACGCCAACACCGTCGCTCAAGCGACCAGGAGCAGCAACGTGGCGAAGCAAAGTTCTCAGAAATTCATCGCGCGCAACCGCGCGCCTCGAGTGCAGATCGAGTACGACGTCGAGCTCTACGGCGCCGAGAAAAAGGTCCAGTTGCCCTTCGTCATGGGGGTAATGGCCGACCTCGCCGGCAAGCCCGCCGAGCCTCTGGCACCGGTGGCCGATCGCAAGTTCCTCGAGATCGACGTCGACAATTTCGACTCGCGCCTCAAGGCCATGCAGCCGCGCGTGGCGTTCCATGTGCCTAACGAATTGACCGGCGAAGGCAACCTCAGCCTGGACCTGACCTTCGAAAGCATGGACGACTTCAGCCCGGCAGCCGTGGCGCGCAAGATCGACTCGCTGAACAAGCTGCTCGAAGCGCGTACCCAATTGGCCAACCTGCTGACCTACATGGACGGCAAGACCGGCGCCGAGGAAATCATCATGAAGGCGATCAAGGACCCAGCGCTGTTGCAGGCCCTGGCGAGCGCGCCGAAGCCCGCCGACGCAGAGCCCAAGGCTTAAGGACTAACAATCATGAACGATTTGGTACGCGACAATCAGCCCCAGAACCTGGGCGCCACCGAAGAAACCAGCGAGTTCGCCTCGCTGCTGCTGCAAGAATTCAAACCCAAGACCGAACGTGCCCGCGAAGCCGTCGAGACCGCCGTGCGCACCCTGGCCGAACAGGCCCTGGCGCAGACCGACCTGGTGTCCAACGACGCCATCAAGTCGATCGAGTCGATCATCGCCGCCATCGACGCCAAGCTCACCGCCCAGGTCAACCAGGTCATCCACCACCCGGATTTCCAGCAATTGGAAAGCGCCTGGCGTGGCCTGCACTACCTGGTCAACAACACCGAGACCGATGAGCAGCTCAAGATCCGCGTGCTCAACATCTCCAAGCCTGACCTGCACAAGACCCTGAAGAAATTCAAGGGCACCGCGTGGGACCAGAGCCCGATCTTCAAGAAGATGTACGAAGAAGAATATGGCCAGTTCGGCGGCGAGCCTTACGGCTGCCTGGTGGGCGACTACTACTTCGACCAGTCGCCACCGGACGTGGAACTGCTGGGCGAACTGTCGAAAGTCTGCGCCGCGATGCACGCGCCGTTCATTGCCGCTGCCTCGCCAACCGTGATGGGCATGGGCTCCTGGCAGGAACTGTCGAACCCGCGCGACCTGACCAAGATCTTTACCACGCCGGAATACGCCGGCTGGCGTTCGCTGCGTGAGTCGGAAGACTCGCGCTACATCGGCCTGACCATGCCGCGCTTCCTGGCGCGCTTGCCGTACGGCGCCAAGACCGACCCGGTGGAAGCCTTCGCCTTCGAAGAAAACACCGACGGCGCCGACAGCTCCAAGTACACCTGGGCCAACGCTGCCTACGCGATGGCGGTGAACATCAACCGTTCCTTCAAACACTTCGGCTGGTGCTCGCGCATCCGTGGCGTGGAGTCGGGCGGTGAAGTGGAAAACCTGCCGGCCCACACGTTCCCGACCGACGACGGTGGCGTGGACATGAAGTGCCCGACTGAAATCGCTATCTCGGACCGCCGTGAAGCGGAACTGGCGAAGAACGGTTTCATGCCGCTGCTGCACAAGAAAAACACCGACTTCGCCGCGTTCATCGGCGCCCAGTCCCTGCAGAAACCGGCCGAATACGACGACCCGGACGCCACCGCCAACGCCAACCTGGCCGCGCGCCTGCCGTACCTGTTCGCCACCTGCCGTTTCGCCCACTACCTCAAGTGCATCGTGCGCGACAAGATCGGCTCCTTCAAAGAGAAGGACGAAATGCAGCGCTGGTTGCAGGACTGGATCCTGAACTACGTCGACGGTGATCCGGCGCACTCCACCGAGACCACCAAGGCCCAGCACCCGCTTGCTGCCGCCGAAGTGATCGTCGAAGAAGTCGAAGGCAACCCGGGGTACTACAACTCCAAGTTCTACCTGCGTCCGCACTACCAGCTCGAAGGGCTGACCGTGTCGCTGCGCCTGGTATCGAAACTGCCTTCGGCCAAGGGCGCTTAAAAACCCACTGAACGTACGCAATAGAACATGTGGGAGCGAGCCTGCTCGCGATGGCAGTGGATCAGTCGCCACCTGCGTTGCCTGATCCGCCGCCATCGCGAGCAGGCTCGCTCCCACAAGGGATCTTCAGCAGTTTGGAGATCACCTTAGTTCCGCTCGGCAAAACAGATTTCGCAAGGTCAGCGTCAACCAAACAACGTGGTAGAGACCACACAGGGAGAAAACATGGCTGTTGATATTTTCATCAAGATCGGCGACATCAAGGGCGAGTCCATGGACAAGGTCCACAAGGACGAGATCGACGTCCTGAACTGGAGCTGGGGCATGTCCCAGACCGGTAACATGCACGTGGGCAGTGGCGGTGGCGCGGGCAAGGTGAGCATCCAGGACCTGTCTCTGACCAAGTACGTCGACAAGGCTTCACCGAACCTGATGATGCACTGCGCCAGCGGCAAGCACGTCGACAAGGTCAAGCTGACCGTGCGCAAGGCCGGCGGCGAAAACCAGGTCGAGTACATGATCATCAACCTGGAAGAAGTGCTGATCACTTCCCTGAGCACCGGCGGCTCGGGCGGCGATGATCGCTTGACCGAAAACGTCACCCTGAACTTCGCCAAGGTGCTGGTGGACTACCAGCCGCAGAAAGCCGACGGCACCAAGGAAGGCGGCCCGGTCAAGTTCGGCTGGAACATCCGTCAGAACGTCAAGGTGTAATCGAACACGCCCCTGGCGCCACGCGCCGGGGGTGTTTGGTGCTTGCTCGCATCCCATCCTTTCCTGCCCGGTGTCTGAGTCATGGCCAAGCCTGCGTTTATCAATTTGTGGAAAGCGTATTCCGATTTGCGGATAACCCATCCCGATGCAAAGCCTTGCGACGGTCCGTGGGCCAACCAGTGCGCCATACGCATGAGCGTGACGCTCAATGCCGAGAAGACTATCAAAGTCAATAAATTCACCTACACCGAACCCAAGTGTGCCCACGAACACGCCAGGGGCGCCGAATCGTTGGCGAACTGGTTGTGGAAGCACCATCTGGGGCGTCCTACCATCCTCAGCAATAGCGCCGCCGACCGGCAGAAGTTGATGAGCAAGACCGGGTTGATATTCTTCAAAGACTGTTATCGGCAACAGGGCCAGACCGAGGAAAACCGCACCGGCGATCACATCGATCTATGGAACCGGGGCGTGACTCAAACCGGTGATCTCTTCTACAGGTCCAAGGCTGTCTGGTTCTGGGAGCTGACATGATGAAAAAGCACCTGCTCGCTGCTTGCCTGGCGATGAATCTGGTTTGCCTGAGCGCATGTGCCGAACATACCGAGACGACGGCAACCCGAGCTGTTTTCGTTGGGCAAGCACTTAGCCTGATTGACGATCAAGGCCAGTGCGCACTGCTCAAATCCGACCAGAGCCGCATGCAATTGGATATGGAATGGCCCTGCAGCTTTATGTTGGACAAGCAGCAGCTGCGCGTGGAGAAGTTCAACGAAGTACCGATATTTGCGGTTTGGCGTAGCGAGCAAATGCCCGCGCCCAGTCGCGATTGCATCACCAAGATGCAGGCTATCCGTCAGATGCCGCAGGGCTTTGAAGCAGCTCCGGTAAGCATCTATGCATTCTGCGGCCCGGGAGCGGACCAGAAAATGTACGTAGCGCCATTCACGTGGTAACCGAAATCGCCACCCGCGATCGCTTGCAACCGTCCCTGCTGGACCGGCTGACCGACGACGATCCGACCAACCCCAAGGAAAGCGCCGACAAGCGCGTGCTTTCCCTGACGCAATTGAAAGCCTCGGTGCTGCGTGACCTGGCGTGGCTGCTCAACACCACCTCGCTGCTCGACGGCGATGCCACGCTGCACACGCCGGCGGGCACGTCGGTGGTGAATTTCGGCCTGCCGGCGCTGGCGGGCAACAGCGCGTCGAACGTCGACGTCGCCGCCCTGGAAACCTTGATCCATCAGGCCATCGCCACGTTCGAACCGCGCATCCTGCGTCACACGTTGCGCGTGCGAGCCCGGGCGACGGCCGAGATGAACCACAACGCCCTGAGCTTCGAGATCGAAGGCGACCTCTGGGCGCAGCCGGTGCCGCTGCGCCTGATGCTGCAAACCGACCTGGACCTGGAAACCGGCCACGTGCGCGTCGTCAACGCCGACCAGCGGAGACGCCCATGAACCCGCGCCTGCTGGAGCTGTACAACCAGGAACTGCACCACGTGCGCGAAAGCGCCGCGGAGTTCGCCAAGGAATACCCCAAGATCGCCAGCCGGCTGACCTTGGCCGGGATGGACTGCGCCGACCCGTATGTCGAGCGCCTGCTGGAAGGCTTCGCCTATCTGACGGCGCGGGTACAACTCAAGCTCGACGCCGAGTACCCGACCTTCACCCACAACCTGCTGGAAATCGCCTACCCGCACTACCTGGCGCCGACGCCGTCGATGACCGTGGTGCAGATGCAGGCCGACCCGGACGAAGGCTCGCTGAGCAGCGGTTTCCCGCTGCCCCGCGATACCGTACTGCGCGCCGCCCTGGGTCGCGAATCCCAGACTTGCTGCGAGTACCGCACCGCTCACCCGGTGACGTTGTGGCCGTTGCAGGTCAGCCAGGCCGAATATTTCGGCAACCCGTCCGCCGTGCTCGGGCGCCTGGCCGCCAGCGAACCGAAAGCCAAGGCCGGCCTGCGCCTGACCCTGCGCACCGGCGCCGAGCTGCCGTTCAACAGCCTGGCCCTGGACAACCTGCCGCTGTACCTCAGCGGCGCCGACGAACAGCCCTTCCGCCTTTACGAACAGCTGCTGGGCAACGCATGCGCGGTGTACGCGCGCCAGCCCGGCGGCAATTGGGTCGAGCGGTTGCCCCAGGATGCATTGCGTTCCCAAGGCTTCGATGACGCCGAGGCCGCATTGCCGGTGGTGTCGCGGGCGTTCCAGGGCTATCGCCTGTTGCAGGAATACTTCGCCCTGCCCCATCGTTTCCTGTTCGTCGACTTCACCCAGCTCAGCCGTGCGGTCAAGCGTTGCGAAGGCCAGGAGCTGGAATTGATCGTGCTGTTCGACCGTCACGATCCGAGCCTGGAAGGCAGCGTTGGCGCTTCGCAGTTCCTGCCGTTCTGCACCCCGGCGATCAACCTGTTTCCCAAGCGCCTGGACCGCATTCACTTGTCGGACCGCGTCAACGAACATCACGTGATCGCCGACCGCACCCGGCCGATGGATTTCGAAGTGCATTCGCTGACGGGGCTGACCGGCCACGGCACCGGGCCGGAGCAACCGTTCCTGCCGTTCTATGCCGTGCGCGATCCGTCCCGCTATGGCCGCGACAAAGCCTATTACACGGTACGCCGTGAGCCCCGCGTGCTGTCCAGCGACCAGCGCCGCAACGGCCCGCGCTCGACCTACGTCGGCAGCGAGACCTTTGTCAGCCTGGTGGACAGCCAGCAAGCGCCCTATCGCCACGACTTGCGCCAGCTGGGGGTGACCGCGCTGTGCACCAACCGCGACCTGCCGCTGTTCATGAGCGTGGGCAACGGCAAGACCGATTTCACCCTGGCCGACAGTGCGCCGGTGGGCGCGGTGCGTTGCGTGGCAGGTCCCAGTCGCCCACGGGCCAGCCATGCCCATGACGCCAAGGCCTGGCGATTGATCAGCCAGTTGTCGCTGAACTACTTGTCGTTGAGCGAACAGGGCCAAGGCGCCGCCGCCCTGCGTGAGCTGCTGCGACTGTACGGCGACAGCAACGACGCCGCGCTGCAATTGCAGATCGAAGGCTTACGGGAGGTCAGCAGCAAGGCGTGCACCCGACGCCTGCCGATGCCCGGCCCGATCGTCTTTGGGCGTGGCCTGGAGATCACCCTGGAATTCGATGAAAACGCGTTTCGCGGCACCGGGGTGTTCCTGCTCGGCGCGGTACTGGAGCGCTTCCTGGCACGCTACGTGTCGATCAACAGTTTTACCGAGACGGTGATCCGTACCACCGAACGCGGCGAGATCATGCGATGGAAAGCCAAGCCCGGACGTCGTCCGACCCTTTGAGTACCCTGGAGGCGATGCACCAGGAACCCTGGGAATACGACTTTTTCCAGGCGTTGCGGCGCATCGAATGTGAAACCCCCGAACTGCCGCGCCTGGGCCATTCCCTGCGCCTGGCCGATGACCCGTTGCGCCTCGGGCAACAGGCCGACTGTACCTTCGCCCCGGCGACCCTGGCCTCGGTGCAACCGGGCGTGGACGGCGCGCCCGCGCGCCTGGAACAGTTCTTCTTCGGCCTCGGCGGCCCCAACGGCCCGATGCCGCTGCACATCACCGAATACGTGCGCGAACGCCAGCGCAACAATGGCGACAGCACCAGCAAGCGCTTCCTCGACGTGTTCCACCATCGCCTGCTCAGTCTGTTCTACCGGGCCTGGGCCGAAGCGCGGCCGACCGTCAGCCACGATCGCCCGGACGATGACTATTGGTCGGCGCGCCTGGCGGCACTCAGCGGCCGGGGCATGCCGAGCCTGCTCAACCAAGGGTTGATCCCCGACACGGCGAAGCTGCACTACAGTGGCCACCTCTCGGCGCAAACCCGTTATCCGGACGGCCTGAAGGCGATCCTCAGCGAGTATTTCGGCCTGCCGGTGGAAATCGAAGAATACGTCGGCCAGTGGCTGGAACTGCCGGAGCGCAGCCGCGTCGGTGTCAGCGCCCATCAGTTGGGCGTGGACTTCTGCCTGGGCCGTTTCGTGTGGGACCGCCAGCACAAATTCCGCATTCGCCTGGGCCCGCTCAAGCTCGATGACTACATGGGCATGCTGCCCGGCAGCCAACCGTTCAACGAGCTGGTGGCCTGGGTCGCGGAATACCTGGGACACGAGCTGGACTGGGACCTGAACCTGGTGCTGGAACAGCCCGAAGTGCCCCCACTACAACTCAATGGCCGTTTCCGCCTGGGCTTCAACACCTGGCTGGGACGACCTGAAAAAGATGCCAACGATCTAATACTGGCCCGGCATTACGCCGAACAGGCCAACACCTCACAGACCTCAAGGAGCCATGAGCATGGGTGAAATCAGTCGCGCCGCGTTGTTCGGCAAACTCAACAGCGTGGCCTACAAAGCCATCGAAGCCGCCACCGTGTTCTGCAAATTGCGCGGTAACCCTTATGTGGAGCTGGCCCACTGGTTTCATCAATTGCTGCAACTGCAGGACTCGGACCTGCACCGCATCATCCGCCAGTTCAACATCGAGCCGGCGCGCCTGGCCCGTGACCTGACCGAGGCACTGGATCGTTTGCCACGCGGTTCGACATCAATCACCGACCTGTCCTCCCACGTTGAAGAAGCCGTGGAACGTGGCTGGGTCTACGGCAGCCTGATGTTCGGCGAAAGCCAGGTGCGCACCGGTTATTTGGTGCTGGGCATCCTCAAGACGCCGAGCCTGCGCCACGCGCTGCTGGGCCTGTCGTCGGAGTTCGACAAAGTCAAGGTTGAAGCCTTGAGCGAACGCTTCGATGAATACGTTGGCGACTCGCCGGAAAACGCCCTGGCCGCCAGCGACGGTTTCAACGCCGGCGCGGTGCCGGGCGAGGCCAGCGGCGCGATGGCCCCTAGCGCCATGGGCAAGCAGGAAGCGCTCAAGCGCTTTACCGTTGACCTCACCGAGCAGGCTCGCAGCGGCAAGCTCGACCCCATCGTCGGCCGTGACGAAGAGATCCGCCAACTGGTGGACATCCTCATGCGCCGTCGGCAGAACAACCCGATCCTCACCGGTGAAGCCGGCGTGGGCAAGACCGCCGTGGTCGAAGGCTTTGCCTTGCGCATCGTCGCCGGCGACGTGCCGCCGTCCCTCAAGGACGTGGAGCTGCGCAGCCTCGACGTGGGCCTGTTGCAGGCCGGCGCGAGCATGAAAGGCGAATTCGAGCAACGCTTGCGCCAGGTCATCGAAGACGTCCAGGCCTCGCCCAAGCCGATCATCCTGTTCATCGACGAAGCCCACACCCTGGTGGGTGCCGGTGGCGCCGCCGGCACGGGCGACGCGGCCAACCTGCTCAAGCCGGCCCTGGCCCGCGGCACCTTGCGCACCGTGGCCGCCACGACCTGGGCCGAGTACAAGAAGCACATCGAAAAAGACCCCGCCCTGACCCGCCGCTTCCAAGTGGTGCAAGTCGCCGAACCGTCTGAAGACAAAGCCCTGCTGATGATGCGGGGCGTGGCCTCGACCATGGAAAAACACCATCAGGTGCAGATCCTCGACGAAGCCCTGGAAGCCTCGGTCAAGTTGTCCCACCGCTACATTCCCGCGCGCCAGTTGCCGGATAAATCCGTGAGCCTGCTGGACACCGCCTGCGCCCGCGTCGCCATCAGCCTGCACGCCGTGCCCGCCGAAGTGGACGATAGCCGCCGCCGTATCGAAGCGCTGGAAACCGAGCTGCAAATCATTGCCCGCGAGCACGCCATCGGCGTGGCCATCGGCAGCCGCCAGACCCAGAGCGAAAGCCTGCTGGGCGCCGAGCGTGAGCGTCTGGCGGAGCTGGAAAGCCGCTGGGCCGAAGAGAAAACCCTGGTGGACCAATTGCTGGAAACCCGCGCCACCCTGCGCGAGCGCGTCGGCGCGGTGGACAGCGAAGACCGCAGCGAAGCTTCTGACAACGAAAGCCACGCCCTGCGCGAGAAACTGGTGGACCTGCAACAGCGCCTGACCGCCCTGCAAGGTGAAAACCCATTGATCCTGCCGACCGTGGATTATCAGGCCGTGGCCTCGGTGGTTGCCGATTGGACCGGTATCCCGGTGGGCCGCATGGCCCGCAACGAGCTGGAAACCGTGCTCAACCTCGACCAGCACCTGAAAAAACGCATCATCGGCCAGGACCATGCCTTGCAGATGATCGCCAAGCGCATCCAGACCTCCCGCGCCGGCCTCGACAACCCGAGCAAGCCGATTGGCGTGTTCATGCTCGCCGGCACCTCCGGCGTGGGCAAGACCGAAACCGCCCTGGCCCTGGCCGAAGCCATGTACGGCGGCGAGCAGAACGTCATCACCATCAACATGAGCGAGTTCCAGGAAGCCCATACCGTGTCCACCCTCAAGGGCGCGCCACCGGGCTACATCGGCTACGGCGAAGGCGGCGTGCTGACCGAAGCCGTGCGGCGCAAACCGTACAGCGTGGTGCTGCTGGACGAGGTTGAAAAAGCCCACCCGGACGTACATGAGATCTTTTTCCAGGTATTCGACAAGGGCGTGATGGAAGACGGCGAAGGCCGGGTGATCGACTTCAAGAACACCCTGATCCTGCTGACCACCAACGCCGGCACCGAGCTGATCGCCCAGGTATGCAAGGACCCGCAGAACGTGCCCGAGCCTGAAGAGATCGCCAAGGCCCTGCGCCAACCGCTGCTGGAAATTTTCCCGCCGGCGCTGCTGGGTCGCCTGGTGACGATCCCGTATTACCCGCTCAGCGACGAGATGCTCAAGGCCATCACCCGCCTGCAACTCAACCGCATCAAGAAGCGCGTGGAGAGCACCCATAAAGTGGCCTTCGACTACGACGACGCGGTGATCGACCTGATCGTCTCGCGTTGCACCGAAACCGAAAGCGGCGGGCGCATGATCGACACCATCCTGACCAACAGCCTGCTGCCGGACATGAGCCGCGAGTTCCTCACCCGCATGCTCGAAGGCAAGGCCATGGCCGGCGTGCGGATCAGCGCGGTGGACAATGAACTGAAGTACGATTTCAGCGATGCGGCCTGACTTCAGGTAACACCGCACGACCCTGTGGGAGCGAGCCTGCTCGCGAATGCAATCTGTCAGTGACATCCTTGTTGACTGACACACCGCTTTCGCGAGCAGGCTCGCTCCCACAAGGGCTATTCGGTTCCGTCAGTTATTACCCTTTACATGAGATCACCGATGCTATTCAACCAAGCCTCACGCCTGGCCAAGATCACCAGCCCGCTGGGGCCCGAGGTGTTGTTGCTCAAGGACATGGGCGGCGGCGAAGAGCTGGGGCGGCTGTTCAACTATGAGTTGCAGCTGCACTCGCTGGACAACGCCATCGACCTCAATCAGGTGCTCGGCAAACCGATGTGCGTGAGCGTTCAGCTGGACGGTGGCGGCGAACGGCATTTCCACGGCATCGTTGCGCGCTTCAGCCAGAACGTCGACCAGGGCCAATTCGCCAGTTACCAGGCCACGCTGCGCCCTTGGTTGTGGCTGCTGACACGCACTTCCGACTGCCGGATTTTCCAGAACCTGACCATCCCGCAGATCATCAAGCAGGTGTTTCGCGACCTGGGTTTTTCCGACTTCGAAGACACCCTCAGCCGCCCGTATCGCGAGTGGGAATACTGCGTCCAGTACCGCGAGACCAGCTTCGATTTCGTCAGTCGACTGATGGAACAGGAAGGCATCTACTACTTTTTCCGCCATGAACAGGGCCGTCATGTGCTGGTGCTGGCCGACGCCTACGGCGCCCACACCACGGCGCCCGGCTATGGATCGGTGCCTTACTACCCGAAGAACGAGCAGCAGCGCGAGCGCGACCATATCCACGACTGGCACCTAGCTCAGGAAGTCCAGCCGGGTTCGCTGGAGCTTAACGACTATGATTTCCAGCGCCCCAGCGCGCGCATCGACGTGCGCTCGGCCATGCCCCGCCCGCACGCTGCCGGCGACTATCCGCTGTTCGATTACCCGGGCACCTACGTGCAAAGCGAAGACGGCGAGCACTACGCCCGCACCCGAATCGAAGCCTTGCAGACCCAGCACGAGCAGGTCGAGCTGGCGGGCAACGCCCGGGGCCTGGGGTCGGGGCATCTGTTCAGCCTCACCGGCTTCACCCGACAGGACCAGAACCGCGAATACCTGATCGTCGGCGCCCGCTATTACATCTCCCAGGAAAGCGGCGAGAGCGGCGTCGGCGCGCCTTCGGCACAGTTCGAAAGCAGCCTGACCTGTATCGACGCCCAACAGAGCTTCCGGCCGATGGCGATCACCCACCGGCCCATCGTCAAGGGACCGCAGACCGCGTTGGTGGTCGGCCCCAAGGGCGAGGAAATCTGGACCGATCAGTTCGGCCGGGTGAAGGTGCACTTCTATTGGGACCGGCACGACCAATCCAACGAAAACAGCTCGTGCTGGATTCGCGTGTCGCAGTCCTGGGCCGGCAAGAACTGGGGCTCGATGCAGATTCCGCGCATCGGCCAGGAAGTCATCGTGAGCTTCCTCGAGGGCGACCCTGACCGGCCGATCATCACCGGTCGTGTCTACAACGCCGAGCAGACCGTGCCCTACGACCTGCCTGAAAATGCCACCCAGAGCGGCATGAAGAGCCGTTCGAGCAAAGGCGGCACGCCGGCGAACTTCAACGAAATCCGCATGGAAGACAAGAAAGGCGCCGAGCAGTTGTACATCCACGCCGAGCGCAACCAGGACATCGTGGTCGAGGTGGACGAAAGCCATTCGGTGGGCCACGACCGCAACAAAAGCATTGGCCACAACGAAACCGTGACCATCGGCAACAACCGCCTGCGCATCGTCAAGCAGGAGGACATTTTGTCGGTGGGCCAGCGCAAGACCGACAGCATCAGCCAGAGCTACGTCATCGAAGTGGGCGAGAACCTGCGCCTGGTGTGCGGTGAAAGCATCCTGGAGCTCAATGCCAGCGGCCAGATCAACCTGACCGGCGTGCAAATCAGCTTTTACGCCAGCGGCGATGCCGAATTCAACACCGGCGGCGTGCTGCACCTGAACAATGGCGGCGGCCCCGGCGCCACGCCGGACGGCCAGGGCGTCAAGGCCAGCATCGACGCGAACGTCGCCGCCGCGTTCCCGGCGCCCAAGGGCTAATTCAGAGAACCAAGCACCATGACTTACCGCCTCAACGAATTCCAGCTGCAACTGCCGCCCGCCGAGTTGCTCGACGCCTCGATCAATATCCTCAAGTTCCCTGAACTGGGCACGTCGCTGATCGTCAGCCGCAGCCTGCTGGCCGAGGGTGAAACCTTGCAAAGCAATCTCGACGAGCAGCTCAAGCGCTTGGAGAAACAAGTCCAGGACCTGCGCTGCCAGCCGGGCGCCACCCTGCGCGTGGGTGCGAACCAGGAAGTCGAAGCCATTGAATTGCGCAGCCAGTTCAACAAGGGCAACGAGAAGGTCTTCCAGTATCAACTGGCGCTGGTATTGCCGGGCACGCGCAAGATGCTTGCCTTGAGCTATGTAAAAGCCCAGAAGCTGGGCGATGCCGAGGCAGCGCACTGGGCGACGATCAAGGGCTCGTTGACGTTTTGATGCGCAGGCGTGAACCCCTCGCTACAGAGCGGCTTCGTACCTGCGATGTCGGCTTTTTGTCCTGACCAGGCAATGGCCGGCTCAGATATTGGCCGGCACGAAATCCGGCCCGCCCAACTTGTCCCGCACCATCACCGCCGAACGCATCAAGGGCGTCCACATGCCGTCCGGGCTGTTCCACGCCGCACCGGCCCACCGCGTATCGGCCACCAGTTCGGCCTTGTGGTTTTCCAACAGGCGCTTGAGGGCCAAGGCGACGCCGCCCATGTCCACGTCGAACAGATCGCCGTAGGGGCCCAGCGGCTGCTGGCGCTGCTTGTCCTGGCAGAAACGGTAATACCAGACCCAATCGGCAGCGATGTAGATCGCCCGTGTCCGGTCTGGATATGTCGCCAGCATCCGCAACAGGCCCGCCACGAATCGCGCCGGGAAACTCGGGTCATGGGTCTGGAGCCAGTAGGGCATGATCAACCGGTCGAACGCCGCGACTACGTTTTGGGGCTCGTCGTTGTCGTTCTTGGCCTCGAGAAAGTAGAACGGCTCGCCCACCAGGAATTTATCCAATTCATCATTGGCGAGGGCCAACAGCAGCACGTTGTCTTGCGGGTTGTTCATTGGATTCTCACTACGTCTCGGGTCGTCATCAGCGCATTGATGTCGTTGCCGTGGGCGATGGGTACGTTGTCCAGCACGGCTTCACGCATGCCGCCTGGATGGGTCAGGCCGCCGGGTCGCCATAGGGAGTTCACGCCGCCCTCGTTGCCGGTCGGCATCAGCACCTTGGGCTTGTCCAGGTTCATCATGTAGATGTCCTTGCCCACCAGCGATCCCGGATCGTAACCCAAGGCCGATTCCAGTACCGAAACGTCGCCGGTTTTTTTGTACTCGGCGACTACCGCGTTCAGGTCCGACTTCGCCATGACGAACTTGTTCGGGTTGAACGACCCGTATTTGGGGTTGGAAATATCGTCGGCGGTGAAGAGGAAACTGCCGCCCTCATCCTCGAAGGTCTTGAGGTGCTTGTCGATGTATGGGCCCTCGAGATAGTCGCTCGGCGGTGGCCGGCTGCCCTTGGGGATCGCCATGATATCGGCCTCGGTCGTGCCTGGCTTGTAGGCCGCGACACGCGGTTTTGGCCCCGCGCCGAGACGCGCCATTTTCGGCCCCAGCCCCAGCAGCGCCATGCCGGCGATGCCTTGAAGCAGATCGCGATAACCGGGGCCGAGGCGGTCGCCCAGGTCGCCCAGCAGCGCCATGCCGCCCATCATGGCGCCACCGATGACCACGAACCCGGCAAAAGCCGCCGCCCCGGCCATCGCCGCCAACACGGCGGCAGCGCCCATGGCCACCAACCCCAATGCTTCAAGTCCGGTGTGCAGCCAGCCTTCGATGTCGAGGACAAACGCCACCGAGACCGTCGGCCCGCCGATGAATGTATTCGCGCTGCCAGTCTTGATGTGGGCGCCGCAGACCATCTTGCTCTGCAACCGCGCCGCCGGTTTCCCATTGATGTAGACCGTGGCGCTGCCTTCGGCAATCAGCACCGGGAACGGCCAGATCGGATGGTTCATCGGCAGCCCCGTGCAACCGGCCGACAGGTCGACACCAGCGCGCATGGCATTGCGTCGGTTGATGTGCACGTTGAGACTGCCCATGATCAACGCCCCTGTCGTGGGCTCGGGCAAGTTGAAAATGGTGTTCAGGCCCTTGAGGATCTGGAACATCGACAACCCGCCGGCGGCAATCGAACCGGCCATGATTGCCAGCGCCACGCCCCCGGTCGCCACGGTGGCCGCCACCACCGCCGCGCCGATCAATGCCCCGGCCACGGCACCGGCGACCATCGCGGCGACACCAAAACCGTGGGCTATTTCATCGCCAAGGCGCGCAGCAGCCAGCATGTCCATTGCGTTGTCTTCTTCCTGGAATGATCAGGCGGTCGCCGGCAAGACCTTGAAGGAATGCATGGCCGCTTTCCAGGCCGGCTCGTGAAACACGAGATCGTTCGGCGTTGTCGTCAGCGTGGTAATCAGCCCCACGGGCTGGCGGTCGATAAACACCTGGCGCAGCATCAACTCGCGCCCTTCGCGCTGCCAGCTGTAATCAAGCAACACTGCGGCGCGCTCGTGCAGCAAGAAATCCCAACGCTTGATCAGCTTGAAACCCGGTAACTGCTGTTCGGCGCTCGCCAGTTGTTGGTCGACATAGTCGTTGAACGGCGTATCGCCCCGGCTCGGATCGCGGCTGATGACGAAACTGGCTTCCTTGGCACCGCCAACGGCAGGCAGCTTGAAGATATTGATGCTCTGGTCCTGCCAACTGTCAGGGATGTCGAGATCGGCTTCGTGGAGGCGGTAGAGCGTCATGATTCGGGTCGTTTCCAGGCAGAGGGAGGCATCAACGAGCGAGAGATCTTCAAGCAATGAATGGCAACAATCAAGGTGCCTGGAGAGAGCGTTTTCGAGGCCATGACGCCAGTCTCATTTTTAGGTAGCACCCAGAGGGACGGCCCAACGACGCCCTCGGTCCCGTGACGAGCGAGCTTGCTCCCGCTCGGTTGCGCAGCGAACGCAAGATTATTAGGGCCGCTGCGCTGCCCAGCGCGAGCAAGCTCCCTCGCCACGGGCCCTAGGCAAGCTGTCAGGCTTTGTCGATGTCTTGATCAGGTTCGCAGGAATGCCCGGTGCAGGTCATCCAACGTCTGGAAGTGGTGCACCGGGTTTTCCGCGCTCAATTCCTCGAAACTGCCAAACCCATACCCCACTGCTGCCGCGTCCAGGCCGTTGCTGCGGGCACCGATCAGGTCGTGTTTGCGATCGCCGATCATCAGGGTGGCGGCCGGGTCCAGGCTTTCTTCGGCCATGAGATGGGCGATGAGCTCGACCTTGTCTGTGCGGGTGCCGTCCAGTTCGCTGCCGTAGATCACCTTGAAGTGCTTGGCGAAGTCGAAATGGCGGGCAATTTCCCGGGCGAAAACCCAGGGCTTGGACGTGGCGATGTACAGCTGCCGGTTTTGGTCGGCGAGGGTTTCCAGCAGCGGCAGGACGCCATCGAACACGCGGTTTTCGTACAGGCCGGTGACCTTGAAGCGCTCGCGATAGAAAGACACCGCCTCCCAGGCTTTCGCTTCATCGAAGCCGTAGAACTGCATGAAAGCCTGCAACAGAGGCGGGCCGATGAAGTGTTCGAGGCGGGTCAGGTCGGGTTCGTCGATGCCCAGTTTGCTCAGGGCGAACTGGATCGAACGGGTGATGCCTTCCCTGGGGTCGGTAAGGGTGCCGTCGAGGTCGAAGAGTACAGTCTGGTAGTGCATGAAAATTCCTGGGCAGTGGCGGGACGGTTCAGGGCTGGTCGTAGCCTTCGGCCAGATGCAGGTCCTTGAGCTTTACGTAGTTCGCCGCGCTGTAGGTGAAGAATGCGCGTTCCTTGTCGGTCAGCGGGCGGACCTGTTTCACCGGGCTGCCGACGTACAGGAAGCCGCTCTCCAGGCGCTTGCCCGGCGGCACGAGGCTGCCGGCGCCGATGATGACGTCGTCCTCGACCATCGCGCCGTCCATGACGATGCTGCCCATGCCGATCAGAATTCGACTGCCGACGGCGCAACCATGGAGCATGACTTTGTGGGCGATGGTCACGTCATCGCCGATCAATAACGGAAAGCCATCGGGGTTGAACGGGCCGGCGTGGGTGATGTGCAGCACGCAGCCGTCCTGGACGCTGGTGCGCGCGCCAATACGGATGCGGTGCATGTCGCCGCGGATGACCGTCAGCGGCCAGACGGAGCTGTCTTCGCCGATTTCGACGTCGCCGATCACCACCGCGGTGCTGTCGACAAAAGCCCCACGGGCAAGCCGCGGGCTGTGATTCTGGTACGTGCGAAGGGTCACGATAGGCTCTCTCTTATCGGGTGATAGGCGCTGCTAGCTGCGGTGAACGCCGATTGTAATTAAGATGGGCCGATGTTTCTTCCAGCGAAGGTGTCAACCGTGAGCGTGAACAACCCTCTTTTGCAGCCCTACGACCTGCCGCCATTCTCGGCGATCCGCGCCGAACACGTGCAACCGGCCATCGAGCAGATCCTGGCTGACAACCGTGCCGCCATCGCCGAAATCCTCAAGACCCAAGTCAAGCAGCCTACCTGGGCCGGCCTGGTATTGGCGATGGACGAGCTCAACGATCGCCTCGGCGCGGCCTGGAGCCCGGTGAGCCATCTGAACGCCGTGCGCAACAGCCCCGAACTGCGCGAAGCCTACGAGGCGTGCCTGCCGGCGCTCAGTGCCTACTCCACCGAGCTGGGCCAGAACCGCGAGCTGTTCCAGGCCTTCGAAGCCCTGGCGAACAGCCCCGAGGCGGCCGGTTTCGATGTGGCGCAAAAAACCATCCTGGAACATTCCCTGCGCGATTTCCGCCTGTCGGGCATCGACCTGCCGCCCGAGCAGCAGAAGCGCTACGCCGAAGTGCAAAGCAAATTGTCCGAGCTGGGCAGCCGCTTTTCCAACCAGTTGCTCGACGCGACCCAGGCCTGGACCAAGCACGTCACGGACGAGGCCGCCCTCGCCGGCCTGACCGACTCGGCCAAGGCGCAAATGGCTGCCGCCGCCCAGGCCAAAGGGCTGGATGGCTGGCTGATCAACCTGGAATTCCCTAGCTACTACGCCGTGATGACCTACGCCGAAGACCGCGCCCTGCGCGAAGAAGTCTACGCGGCCTACTGCACCCGCGCCTCGGACCAGGGCCCGAACGCCGGTCAGAACGACAACGGCCCGGTGATGGAACAGATCCTCGACCTGCGCCAGGAACTGGCCCACCTGCTGGGCTTCGCCAATTTCGCCGAGTTGAGCCTGGCGACCAAGATGGCCGAGTCCAGCGACCAGGTGCTCAGCTTCCTGCGTGACCTGGCCAAGCGCAGCAAACCGTTTGCCGCCCAGGACCTGGAGCAATTAAAGGCGTTCGCCGCCGAACAGGGCTGCCCCGACCTGCAAAGCTGGGACAGCGGCTTCTATGGCGAGAAACTCCGCCAGCAGCGCTACAGCGTCGCCCAGGAAGCCCTGCGCGCCTACTTCCCGATCGATAAGGTGCTGAGCGGCCTGTT
Organism: Pseudomonas sp. R4-84; assembly: GCF_054130985.1. Lineage (NCBI taxonomy): Bacteria > Pseudomonadati > Pseudomonadota > Gammaproteobacteria > Pseudomonadales > Pseudomonadaceae > Pseudomonas > Pseudomonas sp. R4-84. The sequence goes on along the minus strand of NZ_CP096390.1, from coordinate 103,853 downwards.
CACCATTGTGCAGCGCCTCTATGGGATCGAGATCGCCGAACTGAAGGGCTTCGACAGCTGGCACCCTGATGTGCGCCTGTTCGAGATCAAGGAAAACGGCCAGCACGTCGGCCGGTTCTTCTTCGACCTCTATGCCCGCGCCAACAAGCGTGGCGGCGCCTGGATGGACGGCGCACGTGATCGCCGCCGCACCGTCGACGGCGTCTTGCAAAGCCCGGTCGCCAACCTGGTGTGCAACTTCACCCCGGCCGACAGCGGCAAGCCGGCGCTGCTGACCCACGACGAAGTCACCACCTTGTTCCACGAGTTCGGCCATGGCCTGCATCACCTGTTGACCCGCGTCGAACATGCCGGCGTGTCCGGCATCAACGGTGTGGCTTGGGACGCCGTGGAGCTGCCTAGCCAGTTCATGGAAAACTGGTGCTGGGAACCCGAAGGCCTGGCGCTGATTTCCGGCCATTATGAAACCGGCGAACCGCTACCCCAGGACCTGCTGGAGAAAATGCTCGCGGCGAAGAATTTCCAGTCCGGCCTGATGATGGTTCGCCAGTTGGAGTTCTCGCTGTTCGACTTCGAGCTGCACGCCACCCACGGCGACGGCCGTAACGTATTGGAAGTGCTCGAAGGCGTGCGCGACGAGGTGTCGGTGATGCGTCCGCCGGCCTACAACCGCTTCCCCAACAGTTTTGCGCACATCTTCGCTGGCGGCTACGCGGCGGGTTACTACAGCTACAAATGGGCGGAAGTGCTATCGGCCGATGCGTTCTCCAAGTTCGAAGAGGACGGTGTGCTCAACGCCGACACCGGTCGCGCCTTCCGCGAAGCGATCCTGGCGCGCGGCGGCTCCCAGGAGCCAATGGTGCTGTTCGTCGACTTCCGTGGCCGCGAGCCGTCGATTGACGCACTCTTGCGTCATAGCGGCCTGAGCGAGGACGCGGCAGCATGAGCGAGGGGCCTGTGATTACCAAACGACGCTTTATTGCCGGGGCGGTCTGCCCCGCGTGCAGCGAGCCGGACAAGTTGATGATGTGGAACGAAGACGGCGTGCCCCATCGCGAATGCGTGGCCTGCGGTTATTCCGACACGCTCAACGAGCAAGGCCTGTCGGTGCCCAAGGAATTGGGCACCCGGGTCAACACATCGGCGCTCAAGACGCCCGATGCGAAAGTCCAGGCGGTGCAGTTTTTTCCCAACCCGAAATTGAAGAAAAAACCCGACTGACATCTTCGGCATCACCTTCCGGGCCGCTCGGCCCGGAAGCGATACATAGTTACCGCAAGGTTGCCCCCTTTCCTGATCAGACTGACCTGACACGTCCGACTGACAGGAAGCCCCCATGCAACACGCTGATAACCCCCTGCTGCAGCCTTACGACCTGCCGCCCTTTTCGAAGATCCAGGCCGAACACTTCTCCCCGGCCCTTGACCAGATTCTTGCCGAGAGCCGGGCCAAGGTCGCCGAGATCATCGAGACCCAGGCCCCCTTCCCGACCTGGGACGACCTGGTGCTGGCGATGGACGAAATCCATGGGCGACTGAAAGGCTTCGGCTATGTACTGGACCGCATGGCATCCACCAGAAGTGGCGAGGCCTGGGCGCGGGCTTCACTCGACTGCGAGGAGCGCCTGGATGATTTCCAGCGATCGCTGCTGCGCAATACCCAATTGTTTCAACTTTACCAGCGCCTGGCGGACAGTGAGATCGCCGAGCATTTTTCCCCGGTCAGGAAAAGAACGCTGAAAAAAATCCTGCGGCAGTGGCACCGGGACGGGATGGGCTCCGCCGCGCAGGAAACCCTGGAAGATTTGAAGGCGCGTATGGAGGGTGCGCGAAGCCTGTTCTTGGAACACTTGCATGAGGCAAACAAGGCCTGGAGCAAGTCCTTCCAGGATGAAGCAGCATTGGGCGGGCTGCCCGTTGCGTTCAAGCAGCAAATGGCCAGGCAAGCGCGCGAACAGGGCCAGTCCGGTTGGTTGCTGACACTTGACGATGAATCGTTTCGCATCGTCACCCGCTATGCCGACGACTCCAGCCTGCGCAAGCAAATGTACGTCGCCTACAGCACGCGCGCTTCGGATCAAGGACCCCATGCCGGGATTTACGACAACGGCGGAGTGCTGCGCCAGTTGCTCAAGGATCGCCATGAATTCGCGACGCTGCTCGGCTATTCGAATTACGCGCAGATGGCGATCGAGCCGGAGCAAGCACAGTCACCAGAGGAGGTCCTGACATTTCTCAACGGGCAGCTCGAACAGCACCAAGCCTCGTTCGACGAGGACAGGAAGCAGCTCGATGCATTCGCCAGGACGCAAGGTTTCAGCAAGGTGGAGCCTTGGGATTATCTCTACCTGGCCCAGCAGCTTCGTCGGCAAACGGCCGGCGTTTCGGAACAGGACGTCAGCGCCTGGTTCCCGTTGGAGCCGACGTTCGCAAGGTTGCTTTTGGTCGCCCGGGACCTGTTTGGCGTGGATATCATCGAGCGTGCGGACGTGACGACCTGGCACCCGCAGGTGCGGCTTTTCGAGGTCAGCGAGCGAGGCGAAACCGTTGGCTATTTCTATTTCGACCCTTTCGAACACGCGGACCAGAATGGCTTTCCACAAACCAGCACCCTGCGAAACCGCCGCATCACCGCCGAGGGGCGGCCTCGTTATCCTGTGGCAGTGCTGAACGGCTGGTTGCCACAAGGCTCCGCTGCGACCCCGCTGTTGCTGGACCATCGTCAGTTACGAGTGCTTTTTCACGAATTGGGACATTGCCTGCACCATGTGTTGAGCCGGGTCGAATACCGCGACGTGTCGGGCATCATCGAGCTCAGTCGGGACGCCGCCGAATTCGCTGGCGAACTGTTCGAACGGTGGTGCTTCTCCAAACAATTTCTGATCCGAGTATCGAAGCACCACCAGACCGGGGCATCGTTGCCGAACGAAGTCGCCGACCGATTGCTGACGTATCTGAAGACCCAAACCAGTTGGGTCGATGCGGGGCTTTTGCGCGCTGCGTTATTCGACATGGAGCTGCACCGCAGCCACGGCGACGGGCGGACGCCCCAGCAAGTGTTCGATCAGGTCCGCGAGCAAGTCGGCCATTTGCCGGCGTTCGAGAACGAACGCTGGCCCAATGGCCTGGATTACATGGTCACGGGCTATGACGCCGGGATTTATGCCTACGCCTGGTCCCGAACCCTGGCCAAGACCGTATTCAAGCGGTTCAAGCGCAACGGGTTGTTTGACCGAAAGACCGGCAAGGCGCTACGCGAAACGATATTGGAACGCGGCGATTCACGGCCACTGTCCGAGTCCATCGCGGATTTCTTGCAGGCGACCGATCAACGGGAAGGAACAAGCGTCTGAGGGTCGAGATGATGCGCCGTCGTCGTCGAGTTGACCCAGCTCTTGAGCGAGCACAGGGCAAAAACGCTGGTGCTGCAATCGCCGTTCTTCAATGCCGTGCGCAGTTTCTCCACGTCAACCCGCATGACGTAGCGGACCCCGTCCTTGAAAGAGTGACTGTCACCGAAGCCGCCCTCGGTCATCTCGTCCAGCGCGTCCTCCTTGCTCCAGCCCTGGACGACAATCCTGTACATGGCGGCCACTAAGCCGGTGCGGTCCGAGCCATGCTTGCAATGCATGAGCACCGGGCCATGAGCCTCGGCATCCTCGATGGTTCGAAGGGCCTTTAGAATATCGCTGTCGTCGACGTGATTGGTGCGATAAGGCAATTGAACCCGCTCGATGCCCGGAGCCGCCAGCCAACTGGCATCCGAATCGGGCAAGAAGTTGATGACCGTGCCGATATCGAGTCTTTTTAGCAGGGAGACGGCGCCTTCATCCGGCAACGCGCTGCGGTATAGCGTCGGGGACATCTGGTAGAGGTTGTACTGCTTTCCCACCGGCTGGGCCCATTCGGCAGGCCGCGCCTGCGTCGTCTCCGCAGCCTGGGTTGCGGGGGCGGCGAGCATCAGCAGCAGAACCAGGCAGGACACGGGGTGAAGGCGGAACTTGAGCATGGGGCGGCGACCGGAAGACCACGGGGGCTAAGGCGGTCAGTTTCCGGCGGCGTCGGTTAAAAAGCCGTGAGCGGGACGTCAATGTGGCGTGAAGGCTCGATGTTGTTCAAGGAAGCTTGCTCCCGCTCGGTAGCGCAGCGACCGCTGGATTGTGGGGCCGCTTCGCCCGAAGCGTCGGACCGGCCCAGCGGGAGCAAGCCTCCACAAGCGCAATCTGAACGCCGAAGGTCATTTAGTCTTGGCCACTTTCCATGCACCGTCCATCTTGCCGTCGCCAGTCATGTCTCCGGCCTTCTTGTCCATTACGAAGGTGTACAGTGGTTTACCCTTGTAGGCCCACTGCATCGAGTCATCGTCACGCTTGATCACGGTCCAGTCCCCCTTGGATTCATCTCCCTTCTCGGCCATCAGCGGCGGCCAATTAACCGCGCACTGGCCATTGCATGCGGACTTGCCGGCCGAGTCCTTGGCAAAGGTATAAAGGGTCATACCCTTGTGGTCAGTGAACATGCCATCCTTCTCCATTGCAGGCTCGGCAGCCATCGCCAGTCCAGGCAGAACCAGGGCAGCAGATATCAGCAGGGCTTTGAGAGAAACATTCACGCGCGTCATGGAAACCTTCCTTTGCAGTTGTCAGGATTCGGACTCAAAGCGTAGTCCAGGATCCCCTTTGCTGCCGCCTCAGGAAATAACTGTCACACGACTGCAATAATTCCGTTATCTAATGCGGCGCAAGACAGTTAAATGACAAGAGGATTAACCCATGGTTGGCAGGAGCATTCTGATCGTCGACGACGAGGCGCCCATTCGCGAGATGATCGCCGTTGCGTTGGAGATGGCCGGCTATGACTGCATGGAAGCAGAGAACTCCCAACAGGCCCACGCCATCATCGTCGACCGCAAGCCGGACCTGATTTTGCTGGACTGGATGCTGCCCGGCACGTCTGGCATCGAATTGGCGCGGCGCCTCAAGCGCGATGAGCTGACCGGCGACATTCCGATCATCATGCTCACCGCCAAGGGCGAAGAGGACAACAAGATCCAGGGCCTGGAAGTCGGCGCCGACGACTACATCACCAAGCCGTTTTCCCCTCGGGAACTGGTGGCGCGCCTCAAGGCCGTGCTGCGTCGTGCCGGGCCGACGGATGGCGAAGCGCCCATCGAAGTCGGCGGCCTGCTGCTCGACCCGATCAGCCACCGGGTGACCATCGACGGCAAGCCCGCCGAGATGGGCCCGACCGAATACCGCCTGCTGCAATTCTTTATGACTCACCAGGAGCGCGCCTACACCCGCGGGCAGCTGCTGGACCAGGTCTGGGGCGGCAACGTGTACGTCGAGGAACGCACCGTGGACGTACACATCCGGCGCCTGCGCAAGGCCCTCGGCGATGCCTACGAGAATCTGGTACAAACCGTGCGCGGCACCGGGTATCGTTTCTCGACAAAGGCCTGATACGAGCCCTTACCGCCCGACAAGCTGACAAGGACGCGCGTTCACGTGAATCAAAACTGGCATGGCACCCTCATCCGCCATATGTTGTTGCTGGTTACCGGATGCCTGTTGATCGGCCTGATCACCGGATATTACGGCTGGAGCCTGGCCGTGGGGCTGGCGCTTTACCTTGCCTGGACCCTCAAGCAATTGCTGCGCCTGCATGAGTGGCTGCGCCTGCACCAACCCGACGAAGCCCCGCCCGATGGCTACGGCCTGTGGGGCGAGGTGTTCGACAGCATCTATCATCTGCAACGGCGCGACCAGCGCGTTCGTGGCCGCCTGCAAGCGGTGATCGACCGCGTCCAGGAATCCACCGCGGCGCTCAAAGACGCGGTGATCATGCTCGACAGCGAAGGCAACCTGGAGTGGTGGAACCGCGCCGCCGAAACCCTGCTGGGCCTCAAGACCCCCCAGGACAGTGGCCAACCGGTGACCAACCTGGTTCGCCATCCGCGGTTCAAGGAATATTTCGAGCAGGACAACTACGCCGAGCCGCTGGAAATCCCTTCGCCCACCAACGATCGATTGCGCATCCAGCTCTACATCACCCGCTACGGCAACAACGAGCATTTGATGCTGGTGCGGGACGTGACGCGCATCCATCAGCTGGAACAGATGCGCAAGGATTTCATCGCCAACGTGTCCCACGAGCTGCGTACCCCGCTGACGGTGATCTGCGGTTACCTGGAAACCTTGCTCGACAACGTCGAGGAAGTGAACCCGCGCTGGAGCCGGGCCTTGCAGCAGATGCAGCAACAAGGCGGGCGCATGCAGACCTTGCTCAACGATTTGCTGCTGCTGGCGAAACTGGAAGCCACCGATTACCCGTCGGACAACCAGCCGGTACCCATCGACGAACTTCTGCAGATCATCGTCGAGGATGCACAGGAACTGTCCGGCCCCAAGCAACAGGCCATCACCCTCGAAGCCGACCCGGCCGTCCAGCTCAAAGGCAGCGAGGCGGAACTGCGCAGCGCGTTTTCCAACCTGGTGTTCAACGCGGTCAAGTACACGCCCGAACAAGGACGGATCCACGTCCGCTGGTGGGGCGATGAACAGGGCGCGCACCTGAGCGTGCGCGATTCCGGTATCGGCATCGACAGCAAGCACCTGCCGCGCTTGACCGAACGCTTCTACCGGGTCGACTCCAGCCGCAACTCCAACACCGGCGGCACGGGGCTGGGACTGGCCATCGTCAAACACGTCTTGCTGCGCCACCGTGCACGCATGGAAATCAGCAGCGTGCCCGGTCACGGCAGCACCTTCACCTGCCATTTCGCTCCAGCACAGGTGGTTCGCGCGCGCCTTCCCAACCGCGACGAGTGACGCCGACCAGCCCTTCCCCCTAGGCAATCGCCAAGTCAGCCGCTACATTGGCTGACTTATGCCTGCCTTTTCAGGCACTGATTTCGAACCTTACGCACTTACGGAACCTGCAAAACTCCATCATGGACCCTTCCCCTGGCTTGTCCCTCGTTACGCTCTTCGCCGAATTCGGCATGATTCTCTTTGCTTTGATCCTGGTCCTGCTCAACGGATTTTTCGTTGCGGCGGAGTTCGCCATGGTCAAGCTGCGCTCGACCCGGGTCGAGGCCATCGCCGAGCAGCATGGCTGGCGTGGGCATATCCTGCGCACTGTCCATAGCCAGCTCGACGCCTACCTGTCGGCTTGCCAGCTGGGTATTACCCTCGCCTCCCTGGGCCTGGGCTGGGTCGGTGAGCCGGCGTTCGCCCATATCCTCGAGCCGTTGCTGGGCGCGATCGGTGTCGAGTCGCCGGAAGTGATCAAGGGCGTGTCGTTCTTCACTGCGTTCTTCATCATTTCCTACCTGCACATCGTGGTCGGCGAGCTGGCGCCCAAATCCTGGGCGATTCGCAAACCCGAGCTGCTGTCCTTGTGGACGGCCGCGCCGTTGTACCTGTTCTATTGGGCCATGTACCCGGCGATCTACCTGCTCAATGCCAGCGCCAACGCCATCCTGCGCATCGCCGGCCAAGGCGAGCCCGGGCCTCATCATGAACACCACTACAGCCGCGAAGAGTTGAAGCTGATCCTGCACTCCAGCCGTGGCCAGGACCCAAGCGATCAAGGCATGCGCGTGCTGGCTTCCGCCGTGGAAATGGGCGAGCTGGAAGTGGTGGACTGGGCCAACTCCCGGGAAGACCTGGTGACGCTGGAGTTCAACGCGCCGCTCAAGGAAATCCTGGCGATGTTCCGCCGCCACAAGTTCAGCCGTTATCCGGTGTACGACAGCGAGCGCCAGGAGTTCGTCGGCCTGCTGCACATCAAGGACCTGCTGCTGGAACTGGCGGCCCTGGATCACATTCCCGAATCGTTCAACCTGGCCGAACTGACCCGGCCATTGGAGCGCGTGTCGCGGCACATGCCGTTGTCGCAATTACTGGAACAATTCCGCAAGGGCGGCTCGCACTTCGCCGTGGTCGAAGAGGCCGATGGCAACATCATCGGCTACCTGACCATGGAAGACGTGCTGGAAGTGCTGGTGGGCGACATCCAGGACGAACACCGCAAGGCCGAGCGCGGCATCCTGGCCTACCAGCCGGGCAAGCTGCTGGTGCGCGGCGACACGCCGTTGTTCAAGGTCGAACGCCTGTTGGGGATCGACCTGGACCACATCGAAGCCGAGACCCTGGCCGGGCTGGTCTATGAAACCCTCAAGCGCGTGCCGGAAGAGGAAGAAGTGCTGGAAGTCGAAGGCCTGCGGATCATCATCAAGAAGATGAAGGGGCCCAAGATCATCCTGGCGAAGGTGTTGATGCTCGATTGACCGTCCCGGCGGGCCTCCTGTGGCGAGGGAGCTTGCTCCCGCTCGGCCGGTCCGACGCTTCGGGCGCAGCAGTCGTCGCTTTTGGGGCCGCGTCGCGGCCCAGCGGGAGCAAGCTCCCTCGCCACGAAAAGCCCCCGCGAACGCCTACTGCTTACCCACCGCAAAATTGGGCAGGTCGCCCACCGGTTGGTTGAACTGGTAGGGAATCGACACCAGCCCCAACCCGGTATTGCGCTGTACCACGAAATGCAGGTGCGGGCCGGAGCTGTTGCCGGTGTTGCCCGATAGCGCCAACGGCGTACCGACCGCCACCCGCTGCCCTTCCCGTACGCTCACCGAGCCCTTTTGCAGGTGCAGATAGACACCCATGGTCCCGTCGTCATGCAGCACGCGCACGAAGTTGCCGGAAGGGTCGGTGCCGCGTCCGGTCTGCGAGTTTTCGGTCTTGACCACCACGCCGCCCCGCGCCGCGATGATCGGCGTGCCCTCGGGCATCGCGATGTCCATGGCGTAGCGGTTCTTGGGACCGTAGTGGCTGTATTGGCCATTGGCACCCTGGCTCAATCGAAACGGCCCGCCGACCCAGGGCAGCGGGTAGCGATACGCCTGCGCGGTGCCTGCCGGGTCGCCCAGGGAATATTCGAACCTTGGGGTGTACACGAGGGGCCTGCCGGGCTGGGTGGCGGTGAGCAGCGCCAGGCGCAGGTTGCTGCGCGCCGGCATCACCCGACGAATCGGCCGGCTCGGCGCCCCGCTGACGTTGCGCAACCCGACGAAACTCAGCTCGATCTCGACGGGCGCATACAGGTCATTGCGCACGTAAACCGCGTCCGCGCCCTTCTGCTTCTTGATATCGAGGAACACCTGCCGCTCCAGGCGTTCGACCATCCGATCACGGAACACGAACACCTGGGCGCCTTTGCTGGGGCGGTCGCTATAGGAAACCACGCCATTGGCATCGGTGGATTTGTAGATGGTCATGGCCAGGGCCGGGGTGGCGGCCAGGACGAGACCACAGGCGAACAACAACGGCACGAGCATGGGCAAGAATTCTGTCGAAATGAAGGCCTGCAAAGCAGCCTAGCAGCTGGGATGGACCAGCGTAGTCGGCAGATGTTTCAAAAATGGATCAGCGGTCGGTGTTGGAGCTGATGGCCTCTTCGCGAGCAGGCTCGCTCCCACAAGGGATCTGCTGCGGACACAAATTTTGTGACAAACACAGATCAGTGTGGGAGCGAGCTTGCTCCGGGCGGCGATCCGACGAAAGCGGACTGAGGGGCGCCGCCGTATCAGGCGCCCGGTACGAAGTGCTTCTGGGCGGTGCCGCGGGCGATCAGGCGGGAGATGTAGTCGAGTTTCTGCGGGTCTTTGTCGACGAAGCGGAAGGTCAGTTGCAACCATTCGCTGTCGGGCGTCTGCTCATGGGCGACGATGGCGTGCAGGTAGCCGTTCAGACGAGCGGTCTCGGCGTTGTCGCCCTGTTCCATATCCAGTACCGAGCTTTCCAGCACTTGCGGCAGCGTATCGGTGCGCTTGACCACCAGCAGCGCTTCCTTGAGGCTCAGGGCCTTGATCACGCATTGCTGGGTGCCGCTGGACAGGCGCAACTGGCCTTGGCCACGGTTGGTCGGCGAAGTGGTGGCGGCCGGCGCCTTGACCGGCGGGCTGTTGAGCAAACCACGGGCTGGAGCAGCTGGGGCGGGCACAGGGGCGGCGGGGGCCGACGCAACAGCCGCCGTCGGGGGCTTGCCACCGGTCAGGGCGCTGAGGGAGTCATTGCCAAACGCCGAGTTCATCTTGGTCGGCGCGCTGTTCATGAGTGTGTCGAGCTTGCCAACCTTGTTCAGGGCCTGTTTGACCTTGGTCAGCAGCTGTTCATTGGTGAAAGGCTTGCTGACGTAGCCGGATACGCCGGCCTGGATGGCCTGGACCACGTTCTCCTTGTCGCCACGGCTGGTCACCATCACGAAGGGCATGCCTTTGAGGTTGTCCTGCTGGCGGCACCAGGTCAACAGTTCCAGGCCGGACATCTCCGGCATTTCCCAGTCGCACAGCACCAGGTCGAACGCTTCACGGGCCAGCAGGGCCTGGGCTTTCTTGCCGTTCACCGCGTCTTCGATGCGGATACCTGGGAAGTAGTTGCGCAGGCACTTCTTCACCAAGTCACGAATGAACGAAGCATCGTCCACGACCAACACACTGACCTTACTCATCCAGATACACCTCTAAAAAATCCCGGCAAGCATACCGCCTTACTGATGGCATATTGCCAAAAAGCTTCAGTCACGCCGGGACTTTTCGTTCGCGGGGTGCTGCTTTCGACTAAAAAAAGCGCAAAAAAAAAGCCCGACCAGAAGGCCGGGCGCTTTTCTTGGCAATCTTACTTATCGTCAGTTTCACCGGGAACATTAGCGGTTTCGGACGGGGTGCCCTCCACTTCTTCCTTCATCCGCTTGAGCCCCATGTGGCGCACATCGGTGCCACGCACCAGGTAGATGACCAATTCGGAGATGTTGCGCGCATGATCGCCGATACGCTCCAGGGAACGCAGCACCCAGATGATGCTCAACACCCGCGAGATAGAGCGTGGGTCTTCCATCATGTAGGTCGCCAGTTCACGCAGGGCGGTCTTGTATTCGCGGTCGATGATCTTGTCGTACTGCGCCACCGACAGCGCCAGGTCGGCGTCGAAACGGGCAAAGGCGTCCAGCGCGTCGCGGACCATGTTGCGCACCTGGTCGCCAATGTGGCGAACCTCGACGTAACCGCGCGGGGCTTCGCCTTCTTCGCACAATTGGATGGCACGACGGGCGATCTTGGTGGCTTCGTCGCCGATCCGCTCAAGGTCGATCACCGACTTGGAGATGCTGATGATCAGACGCAGGTCGGAAGCGGCCGGCTGGCGACGGGCAAGGATGCGCAGGCACTCTTCGTCGATGTTGCGTTCCATCTGGTTGATCTGGTCATCGATCTCGCGCACCTGCTGGGCCAGGCCGGAATCAGCCTCGATCAGCGCGGTCACCGCGTCGTTGACCTGCTTTTCCACCAGCCCGCCCATCGCCAGCAGGTGGCTGCGCACCTCTTCAAGCTCGGCGTTGAATTGCGCGGAAATGTGATGAGTGAGGCCTTCCTTCGAAATCATGGTTTTGCTCCGCAAAAGCTGTGAGCTGCAAGCTTCAAGCTGCAAGCTGATGTGTGTCGTTACTCGGATCGCTTTTTACTTGCCGCTTGCAGCTTGACGCTTGCGGCTCTACGGCTAGCCATAGCGACCTGTGATGTAGTCCTCGGTCTGCTTCATGGCCGGATTGGTAAACAAGGTATCGGTGTCACCGAACTCCACCAGCTTGCCCATGTACATGAACGCGGTGTAGTCGGACACACGCGCCGCCTGCTGCATGTTGTGGGTCACGATGACGATGGTGAACTTGGACTTGAGCTCGTAGATCAGCTCCTCGACCTTCAGTGTCGAGATCGGGTCCAGTGCCGAGCAAGGTTCGTCGAGCAGCAGGACTTCCGGCTCCACCGCGATGGTGCGGGCGATGACCAGACGTTGCTGCTGACCGCCGGACAGGCCCAGGGCCGAGTCGTGCAGGCGATCCTTGACCTCGTCCCACAGCGCCGCGCCCTTGAGGGCCCATTCCACGGCTTCGTCGAGGACCCGCTTCTTGTTGATGCCCTGGATGCGCAGGCCGTAGACCACGTTCTCGTAGATGGTTTTCGGGAACGGGTTGGGCTTCTGGAACACCATGCCAACGCGGCGGCGCAGCTCGGCCACGTCTTCGCCCTTGCGGTAGATGTTGTTGCCGTAGAGGTTGATCTCGCCTTCGACGCGGCAACCGTCCACCAGGTCGTTCATGCGGTTGAAGGTGCGCAGCAAGGTCGACTTGCCGCAGCCCGACGGGCCGATGAACGCGGTGACGCGCTGTTTCGGGATGTTCAGGCTGACGTCGTACAACGCCTGCTTCTGGCCGTAGAACAGGTTCAGGCCGGGCACTTCGATGGCGACGGTTTCCTGAGCCAGGTTCAAGCTCTGCTTGTCGCGGCCCAGGGCCGACATGTTGATGCCGTGTGTGTGTGCTTCGTGTTGCATGGGAGGCTCCCTGTGCTAACAAATTCGGTTCGGTTGGCCAATGAGTGGCCAGGCCAATCTGTGTATGTGTGGGAGCGAGCCTGCTCGCGATTCAGGCGACTCGGTCTGATTTTAGAACCGAGGTGATGCCATCGCGAGCAGGCTCGCTCCCACAGGAAATCGATGTGTAATCAACTATCCAGTGCTTTGTACTTTTCACGCAGGTGGTTACGGATCCACACCGCCGACAGGTTCAGGATCGCGATCACCAGCACCAGCAGCAGCGCGGTGGCGTAGACCAGCGGGCGGGCTGCCTCGACGTTCGGGCTCTGGAAGCCGACGTCATAGATATGGAAGCCCAGGTGCATGATCTTCTGGTCCAGGTGCAGGTACGGGTAGTTGCCATCCAGCGGCAGCGACGGCGCCAGTTTCACCACACCCACCAACATCAACGGCGCAACTTCGCCAGCGGCACGGGCTACCGCGAGGATCATGCCGGTCATCATCGCCGGGCTCGCCATCGGCAGGACGATTTTCCACAGGGTCTCGGCCTTGGTCGCGCCGAGGGCCAAAGAGCCTTCGCGCACGGTACGTGGAATCCTTGCAAGACCTTCTTCGGTGGCGACGATTACCACCGGCACCGCCAGCAACGCCAGGGTCAACGATGCCCAGAGCAGGCCTGGGGTACCGAAAGTCGGCGCCGGCAAGGCTTCGGGGAAGAACAGTCGGTCAACCGAACCGCCCAGCACGTAGACGAAGAAGCCCAGGCCGAACACGCCGTAGACGATGGCCGGGACACCGGCGAGGTTGTTCACCGCAATGCGGATCAGACGGGTCATCGTCCCCTGGCGCGCGTATTCACGCAGGTAAACCGCCGCCAGCACGCCGAACGGCGTCACGATCATTGCCATGATGAGGGTCATCATCACGGTGCCGAAAATCGCCGGGAAGATACCGCCTTCGGTATTGGCTTCACGCGGATCGTCGCTGAGGAATTCCCAGACCTTGCTGAAATAGAAACCCAGCTTGGTGAGCGTGCCCATGCCGTTTGGCTGGTAGGCATGCACCACTTTGCCGATTTCGATTTCCACTTCCTTGCCGTTGGCATCGCGGGCCGTCAGGCTGTCGCGATTGAACTGGCCATGCAGGTCGGCCAGGCGCGCCTCGATGTCCTTGTAGCGAGCGTTGAGTTCGGCGCGTTCGCTTTCCAGATCGGCCTGGGCGGCGGCGTCGAGCTTGCCGTCCAGCTCCAGCTTGCGACCGTGCAGGCGGATGCGCTCCAGGCCAGCGTTGATCGCGCCGATGTCGGTTTTTTCCAGGGTCTTGAGCTCGTCGGCCAATTGGTTGACCCGCTCGATACGCGCCTGCAACTGCGGCCACGCCGCTTCGCCCTCGGCGATGACCTTGCCTTGTTCCTTGACGTTGACCAGGTAGCCGTAGAAATTGCCCCACTCGCGGCGCTCAAGGGCCATCAGCTCCGGTGGTGTGGTCTGGTTGGTCAGCCAGTCGCCGACGATCCAGGTGAAGTCGGTGCCGTTGAGGTCACGGTTGCCGACCTTGACCAATTCACGGGTCATGAACTCAGGGCCTTCGTCCGGCACCGGCAGGCCAGCACTTTTCAGGCGCTCGCGAGGCACTTCTTCTTTCTGTACGACTTCGCCTACCACCAGGTGCGCAGGCATGCCCGGCACGTTGTAATTGGCGTGGATCAGGTCCGCCGGCCAGAAGTGGCCGAGGCCGCGCACGGCAATCACCGCCAGCAGGCCAATGGTCATGATGACCGCGATGGACACCGCGCCACCGCTGATCCAGACGCCAGGGGCGCCGCTCTTGAACCATCCTTTCAGGGAGTTCTGTTTCACAGACTTCTACCTTTCTTAAAGCGACGAATATTTCTTGCGCAGACGCTGACGGATCAGCTCGGCGAGGGTGTTCATGACGAAGGTGAACAACAGCAGCACCAAGGCCGACAGGAACAGCACGCGGTAATGGCTGCCCCCGACTTCGGACTCAGGCATTTCAACCGCCACGTTGGCCGCCAGGGTGCGCAGGCCTTCGAACAGGTTCATCTCCATGACCGGCGTGTTACCGGTGGCCATCAGCACGATCATGGTCTCGCCCACCGCGCGACCCATGCCGATCATCAGCGCCGAGAAGATGCCCGGGCTGGCGGTGAGGATCACCACGCGAGTCATGGTCTGCCACGGCGTGGCGCCGAGGGCCAGAGAGCCCAGGGTCAGGCCGCGCGGCACGCTGAACACGGCGTCTTCGGCAATCGAGTAGATGTTCGGGATCACCGCGAAGCCCATCGCCAGGCCCACCACCAAGGCGTTGCGCTGGTCGTAGGTGATGCCCAGGTCATGGGAAATCCACATGCGCATGTCGCCGCCGAAGAACCAGGCTTCCAGGTACGGGCTCATGTACAGCGAGAGCCAGCCTACGAACAGGATCACAGGGATCAACAGCGCGCTTTCCCAGCCATCCGGCACCCGCAGGCGAATGGACTCCGGCAGGCGGCTGAAGACGAAGCCGGCGACGAGGATGCCGATCGGCAGCAACATCAGCAGGCTGAAGATGCCCGGCAGGTGCCCTTCGACGTACGGCGCCAGAAACAGGCCGGCGAAGAAGCCGAGGATCACCGTCGGCATCGCTTCCATCAGCTCGATCACCGGTTTGACCTTGCGGCGCATGCCCGGCGCCATGAAGTAGGCAGTGTAGATCGCGGCGGCAACCGCCAGCGGCGCGGCCAGCAGCATCGCGTAGAACGCGGCCTTCAAGGTGCCGAAGGTCAGCGGCGAAAGGCTCAGCTTGGGTTCGAAGTCGGTGTTGGCGGCGGTCGATTGCCAGACGTATTTGGGTTCGTCGTAGTTTTCGTACCAGACCTTGCTCCACAACGCACTCCAGGACACTTCCGGGTGTGGGTTATCCAGCATCAACGGTTGCAGCTTGCCGCCCTGCTCCACGATCAGGCGGTTGGCCCGTGGGGACATGCCGAACAGACCTTGGCCGTCGACTACCTGGTCCACCAGCAAGGTGCGGTGGGCGGTGCTGTGGAACACGCCGAGCTTGCCGGCGGTGTCGAGGGCCACGAAACCCTTGCGGCGTTCCTCGGCGCTGATCTCGACGATGGGCGCGCTGCCCATCTGGAAAGTACGAATCTGTTTGAAGCGCGATTCACCGTCCGGATCGCGAGCCATGAACCACTGGGCCAGGCCACCCTTGGAGTCGCCAATGATCAGCGAAATTCCCCCTACCAACTGGGCGGCCGCGGTGACTTGGGCATCGGCGTTCTCCAGCAGCTTGTAGCGACCGTTCAGGCTCTTTTCCCGCAGGCTGAACACGTCGGCCTGGGCGCGACCGTTGACCACGTACAACCACTGCTGGCGCGGGTCGACGAAAATGTTCTTCACCGGCTCGGTCATCTGCGGCAGGTCGATACGCGTCTGCTCGCTGGTGATTTCGCCGGTCATCATGTTTTCTTCGCTGGTCAGCGACAGCACATACAGCTGCGCGCCACTGGAGCCGGCCAGCAGCAGCGTCGAATCGGTGGCGTTCAGGCTGACGTGTTCCAAAGCCGCCCCCTGCTCGTTCAGCGCGATCGGCGCCTCGCCGTACGGGTATTCGATCGCGGGCGAAATGGTTTTCTTGCCATCGGGGTAACTGACTTTATAGGTGTGGCGGAACACCAGGGCCTGGCCGTTGGACAGGCCGATCGCCACCAATGGGCTGCCGGGCTGGTCTTCACCAATGGACGTCACACTGGCGCCGGCCGGAACCGGCAGGTCGACGCGGCGCAGTTCGGCACCGCTGTCGAGGTTGTAGAACAGCGCCTGGCCCTTGTCGGAGACCCGCATGGCCACTTGGTTCTGCTCTTCGATGGCGATCATCAGCGGCTTGCCGGCGTCTTGCATCCAGGCTGGGGTGATCGAATCCTTGGCGGTCAGGTCCGCGCCCTGGAACAGGGGCAGCACCACGTAGGCGAGGAAAAAGAAAATCAGGGTAATGGCCGCCAGGACGGCGAGGCCGCCCACCAGCACGTACCAGCGGGTCAGGCGATCCTTGAGCGCACGAATGCGGCGCTTGCGTTGCAGCTCAGGCGTATTGAAGTCAATGCGCTTGGGAGGGGAAGTCGTAGTCATTGTGGAGTTGGCCAGATCATTCATGCGCACACCCTAGCGATCCTGCATGACAGAAAGATGACAGTGAAGTGACGCAACAAATCCGCCGCCAGCTAGAAGCGGCAGCGGATGGGAAAATTGGGCGGTGGCAGTGGTCTGCACTCCCACCGCAGCCCGGGCGTTGGCCCGGGCTCAGGTGTTACTGCTTGGCGACGTTGCCGCCTTCCTGCAGGCCCAGGTCAGCCAGTGCCTTGGCGGCAACTTTGGCTGGAACCGGGATGTAGCCGTCCTTGACCACAACTTCCTGGCCTTGCTTGGACAGGATCAGCTTCACGAACTCGGCTTCCAGCGGGGCCAGAGGCTTGTTCGGCGCCTTGTTGACGTAGACGTAGAGGAAACGCGACAGCGGGTACTTGCCGTTCAGGGCGTTTTCTTCGGTGTCTTCGATGAACTCGCCGCCTTCTTTCTTGGCCAGGGCAACGGTTTTCACGCTGGCGGTCTTGTAGCCGATACCCGAGTAGCCGATGCCGTTAAGCGAGCTGCTGATCGACTGCACAACCGAAGCCGAACCCGGCTGCTCGTTGACGTTTGGCTTGTAGTCGCCCTTGCACAGGGCTTCTTCCTTGAAGTAGCCGTAGGTGCCGGACACCGAGTTGCGACCGAACAGCTGGACTGGCTTGTTGGCCAGGTCGCCGGTCACGCCCAGGTCGCCCCAGGTCTTGACGTCAGCCTTGGCGCCGCACAGGCGAGTCGAGGAGAAGATCGCATCGACCTGGGCCATGGTCAGGTGCTTGATCGGGTTGTCCTTGTGCACGAACACGGCCAGGGCGTCCACGGCAACCGGGATAGCGGTTGGCTTGTAGCCGTATTTCTGTTCGAAGGCCTGCAGCTCGTTGTCTTTCATCTTGCGGCTCATCGGGCCCAGGTTGGCGGTGCCTTCGGTGAGTGCGGGTGGCGCGGTGGAGGAACCGGCGGCCTGAATCTGGATGTTTACGTTCGGGTATTCTTTCTTGTAGTTCTCGGCCCACAAGGTCATCAGGTTGGCCAGGGTATCGGAGCCGACGCTGGACAGGTTGCCCGACACACCAGTGGTCTTGGTGTAGCTCGGGATCGCAGGGTCAACAGCGGCAACCGCGTTGGCAGTCGCAACGCCAGCAGCGACAAAGGTCATTGCCGCCATCAAACGCTTCAGTTTCATGCCTTACTCCTAGCAGATAGGTGTGTTAAGTCGGCCAAGTATTGGGAAGCCGTGTGAACACTCTATGGCTGAAATATGACAATTGGATGAAAGGCCAGCATTGAGGTTTGCAGGATGTTGTGGCGAAGGGATTTATCCCCTCGCCACAGGGCTGTTCGGCGCCGCTTAGCGGCCTTTCTTCCAAAGATACCCACCGATCACCATCCCGATGCCGCAGATGATCGCGACGTAATACGCCGGCCCCATCGGGCTTTCTTTCAACAGCAGGGTCACGATCATTGGCGTCAAACCGCCGAAGATAGCGTAGGCCAGGTTGTAGGAAAACGATAGCCCACTGAAGCGCACCACGGCCGGGAAAGCATTGACCATGACGTAGGGCACTGCGCCGATGGTGCCCACCAGCAAGCCACTCAAGGCGTAGAGCGGGAACAGCCACTCAGGGTGAGTGAACAGGCTGTGATAGAAGGTCCAGAACGTGATCAACAACAAACCGCTGCCAAACACAAACACCCGGCCGGCACCAAAGCGGTCGGCCAATACACCGGCGCCAATGCAACCGAAACTCAGGAATACGATTGCCAGGCTATTGGCCTGCAGCGCCGTAGTCGGGCTGAAGTGGTGCACCGTCTGCAACACCGTCGGGGTCATCAGGATGACTACGATGACGCCGGCCGACAGCAGCCAAGTCAACAGCATGGAAATGACAATGGCTCCACGATGGTCGCGCAGCACGGCGCGCAACGGCACTTCTTCGGCCAAGGCCTTGCGCAATTGCAGTTCGGCAAACACCGGGGTTTCGTGCAGCCAGCGACGCAGGTACACCGAAAACAGGCCGAACACGCCGCCCAGCAGGAACGGGATTCGCCAAGCGTAATCCGCCACTTCCACCGGCGTATAAATGCTATTGATGGCGGTGGCGACCAACGAACCCAACAGAATCCCCGCCGTCAGGCCGCAGGTCAGGGTGCCGCAGGCGTAGCCGATGTGGCGCGCCGGCACGTGCTCGGAAACGAATACCCAGGCCCCCGGTACCTCGCCACCGATCGCCGCCCCCTGGATCACGCGCATCAGCAACAAGAGAATCGGCGCCCACATGCCGATCTGCGCGTAGGTCGGCAACAAACCCATGATCAGGGTCGGCACGGCCATCATGAAAATGCTCAGGGTGAACATTTTCTTGCGCCCCAGCAGGTCGCCGAAGTGAGCCATGATGATCCCGCCCAGCGGCCGGGCCAGATATCCGGCGGCAAAAATGCCAAACGTTTGCATCAGGCGCAACCATTCGGGCATTTCAGCGGGGAAGAACAGCTTGCCGACCACGGTGGCGAAGAACACGAAAATAATGAAATCGTAGAACTCCAGCGCGCCGCCCAGGGCAGAAAGCGACAGGGTCTTGTAGTCGTTACGGGTCAGCGGACGGGCGGGTTGTTCGGGCGTCGCCGTGCTCGAAGGCGCAGTGGTCATGGCAAGGGTTTCTCTTATAGTCGGTTCTCGGCCCGACAACACTGATGAGAGCCCGGGCAGGTTCGGCACGATAGCAAATTGTTCGAAAAAGCACATAGAGGCGCGTAATTGACAGTCAAAATCAGAACCCAGTGGTCGTCTCGACGTCTATCGCCCGATATACTCGCAACCTTGCGACACTCTGTAAGGGGTTGCTGTGCGAAAACGCCGTTGGTGATGTAGTACAAGATCAGCCGGTTTCGCAGAGTTTCCCTTTGGCGCGCCTTTACGAAAAACGTGACGAACGTGGCAGTTCGGGCTGAATCGTTTTTTACAAAGACGGCTATTCACCTGAAAGACAAGACAGAGTTACGGGTCAGAGGCACCCCCGGCATGATAGAGCTCGAACAAGAAGATCCAATCCCGCAAGGCGACCTGGCCCTGCAAATCACCGCGCTTCCCCGTGATACCAACGGATTCGGCGACATTTTCGGCGGCTGGCTGGTGTCTCAGATGGACCTGGCGGGCACTGCGATGGCCAGCAAGGTGGCGGGCGGCCGCGTGGCGACCGTCGCGATTGATCGCATGGCGTTCCTGGTGCCGGTGGCGGTGGGTGCGCAGTTGTCCTTCTATACCCAGGCGTTGGAGATCGGCCGCAGCTCGATCCAGATGATGGTCGAGGTGTGGAGCGATGATCCGTTGTCCAGCGAATGGCGCAAGGTCACCGAAGCGGTGTTCGTCTTCGTCGCCATCGACGGCAGTGGCCGCACTCGCTCGGTTCCACCACGCGCCCGTTAAACGCGGGGGCCGTTTTGCGGTCCATTGCAGTCCATGTTCCTGAACGAGATGCGTCCCATGCCTACGCCCAATGTCGAAGCCGTCAAACTGGATGAACTGAACGGTTGGCGCATCCGCCACGGTCAGGCCGAGTTGCTGGTGGCCCAGCAAGGCGCGCATATCCTCAGCTATCAGGTGGATGGCCAGCCGCCGCTGATCTGGCTCAATGACCAGGCTACGTTCAAGGCGGGCAAGAGCATCCGCGCCGGTGTGCCGGTGTGCTGGCCCTGGTTCGGCAACCTGACCCGCAACCCCGACAGCATCCAGGCCATGCGCGTCAGCAATGAACCGGCCACGGCCCACGGCCTGGTGCGAGCGATGGATTGGGAATTGAAAGGCATCGAGGCCGTGGGCGAGCGCCTGAAAATCGAATTCGTGCTGCCCTACCCGGAAAACGGCCTGCCTGGGTGGCCCCATCAGGTCGACCTGACGCTGACCATCGTGATGGATGAGCAACTGCATATCCGCCTCACCAGCCATAACCGAGGCAGCGAGACCGTCAGCCTCAGCCAGGCGCTGCACAGCTATTTCGCGGTCAGCGATGTGCGCAACGTACAGGTCGACGGGGTCGACGGCCTGGACTACATCGAGACGCTGGACGACTGGAATACACACACCCAGGCGGGCGACCTGCGCTTCGTCGGTGAAACCGACCGTATCTATCTCGATACCCCACCGACACTGAGCATCGTCGACCCCCATTGGAATCGACGCATAGAACTGACCGCTAGCGGATCACGCTCGGCGGTGATCTGGAACCCCTGGACCGAGCGCGCCAAGGCCTTTAGCGACATGGCCGACGATGGCTGGCAGCGCATGCTTTGCATCGAGACGGCCAACGTGATGGATGATGCGGTGACGTTGTTGCCGGACGCCAGCCATACCCTTGGCGTGAGTATTTGCAGCAAGCCGCTCTGACACCGCGAGGCTACTGTGGGAGCGAGCTTGCTCGCGATAGCGGACTGACAGTCAACACCCGCGTCGACTGACGCATCGCCATCGCGAGCAAGCTCGCTCCCACAATTGGAACTGTGTCAGGTCAACCGGCCGGTCACAAATCCGCCTCCTGCACCACCCTCACCTTCTCCGCATCCAGCGCATACGCCGCGCTCGCCAGGTCGTTGTCGACCTTCTCGATCTTCAGGGTGCCGGTGACCCACAGCGGCGTATAGATGTCGTCGAGCTTCACGCCCTTGGGATAGCGCACCAGTACCAATTGATTGGGCGGCGGCGGGGGAACGTGGATGCAGGCGCCCGGGTAAGGCACCAGGAAAAACAACGTGCTGCGGCCTTTGGCGTCGGTCTCCAAAGGAACCGGATAGCCGCCAATGCGCAGGTGCTTGTCATTCATCGACGCCACGGTCTTGGTCGAGTACATCACCGCCGGCAAGCCTTTGCTTTGCTTCAAGCCACCTTTTTCAGTGAAGGTGCCACTGGCTTCAGGAGAGTCGTGATCGATCTCGGGCATCGCCTCGAGGGCTTTCTGGTCCGACTTGGGCATCAGTTCGAGCCAGTCGGTTTCAGGTAGCTCGGCGGCGTGGACCAGGCCACTGCCCAGCAAAAGAAGGGTCAACACTAGACGGCGCATGAAAGGGCTCGGCAATGAATGGAATGAAACGCCGGGCAGTTTAGCCCTCTCCGTGCGCCGCGCGGAGAGGGCTTCATCAGGTTTGATCAGTTTCTTTTGATCAGGCCGTAGATCACCAGCAACACGATGGCACCCACCAGGGCACCGATGAAGCCCGCGCCTTCGCCGGCCTGATAGATGCCCAGGGCCTGGCCGCCGTAAGTGGCCGCCAACGAACCGCCGATACCGAGCAGGATAGTCATGATCCAGCCCATGCTGTCATCGCCGGGCTTCAGGAAGCGTGCGAGCAGGCCAACGATCAAGCCGATTAAAATGGTTCCGATGATTCCCATGGCATTTCCCTCTGATTGAACGCTAAGCCAAAACCCTGATCGGGTTTTGGCACTTAGCCATGAGAGAGGTTAGCCGATGAATGGTTCCACCGCCGTTGCAGACTATTGTTCGGCGATCAGCGTTTCGACCTTGATGATCTGCTGGGCCAGCGTGGCACGGTCGGCGCAACGCAGGTTGGCGTGGCCAACCTTGCGCCCCACTTTGAAAGCCTTGCCATAGTGATGCAGGTGGCAGTCGGCGATTGCCAGGACTTTTTCGGTGTCCGGCACTTTGCCGATGAAATTCAGCATCGCGCTTTCACCGACCTTGGCGGTCGACCCCAGCGGCAACCCAGCGACCGCCCGCAGGTGGTTTTCGAACTGGCTGCACTCGGCGCCTTCAGTGGTCCAGTGCCCGGAATTGTGGACACGCGGGGCGATTTCGTTGGCCTTGAGGCCGCCGTCCACTTCGAAGAACTCGAACGCCATTACACCAACGTAGTCAAGCTGCTTGAGCACGCGGCTGGAGTAGTCTTCGGCCAGGGCTTGCAGTGGATGGTCGGTGCTGGCGACGGACAGCTTGAGAATACCGTCCTTGTGGGTGTTGTGCACCAGCGGGTAGAAGCGGATTTCACCGTCGCGGGCACGCACGGCGATGAGCGAGACTTCACCGGTGAACGGCACGAAACCTTCCAGCAGGCAGCCGACGCTGCCCAGCTCGGCAAAGGTGCCGGCGACATCTTCAGGGTTGCGCAGGACTTTCTGGCCCTTGCCGTCGTAACCCAGGGTACGGGTTTTGAGCACGGCCGGCAGGCCGATTGAAGCGACCGCGGCTTCCAGGTCAGCCTGGGACTGGATGTCGGCAAAGGCCGGCGTCGGGATGCCCAGGTCCTTGAACATGTTCTTTTCGAACCAACGGTCGCGGGCGATACGCAGGGCTTCGGCGCTCGGGTAGACCGGGACGAACTGGGACAGGAAGGCCACGGTTTCAGCCGGGACGCTTTCGAACTCGAAGGTCACCAGGTCGACCTCATCGGCCAATTGGCGCAAGTGATCCTGGTCGCCATAATCGGCCCGCAGGTGTTCACCCAAGGCAGCGGCACAGGCGTCCGGCGCCGGGTCCAGGAAAGCGAAGTTCATCCCCAGCGGCGTACCCGCCAGGGCCAACATGCGACCCAACTGGCCGCCACCGATTACACCGATCTTCATTCTTCAACAACCTCAGGCAATGCGTGGGTCCGGATTGTCCAGGACGCTGTCTGTCTGCTCAGCGCGGAATTTTTTCAGCACGGTATGAAATTGGGGATGCTTGGCGCCCAGGATACTCGCCGACAGCAGGGCGGCATTGATCGCGCCCGCCTTGCCGATGGCCAGGGTAGCGACCGGAATGCCGGCCGGCATCTGCACGATCGATAGCAACGAATCGACACCCGAGAGCATCGAGGACTGCACCGGCACGCCCAGTACTGGCAAATGAGTCTTGGCCGCACACATGCCTGGCAAGTGGGCCGCACCACCGGCGCCGGCGATGATCACTTCGATGCCACGCGCGTCGGCTTCTTCGGCGTACTGGAACAGCAGGTCCGGGGTACGGTGGGCAGACACCACTTTCACCTCGTAAGGGATGCCGAGCTTTTCCAGCATATCGGCGGTGTGGCTAAGGGTGGACCAATCGGACTTGGAGCCCATGATCACGCCAACCAGTGCACTCATCGTCGTGCCTCTTCTCTCTGGGCGCCCTGGGGCGCGTCAAAAAACAACAAGCCACGCAGGAAACCGGCGTGGCTTGTTGTACGAATGATGGCCGGATGAACCGACCGAAGGCCGGGCAGTATACCGAAAACGAAGGATTAAACGCACTTTCGCCGACCATCTGCCTTTTGTGCTGAAGCGGTGGTTTTATTGACTTAGAAGTCAATGTTGCAGCACTGCAAATCCCTGTGTGGGAGCGAGCCTGCTCGCGATAGCGGTGTATCAGTCGAGCAAGTATTGCCTGCAAGTCCGCCATCGCGAGCAGGCTCGCTCCCACAGGGTTTGCAGTGCTATCAAGATCCCGTGACACCCTGCACCACCCCACCCTCGAGCTTGCGCCACAGCAACCGCACATTGGCCTTGCGCACCAGGGCGCAGCGGTACAGGCGGATCTCCAGCGGGACATGCCATTGCGCCCCGCCGCAGATCACCAGCTCGCCCCGGGCCAGTTCGTTTCGCACGCTCAGGTGAGGCACCCAGGCGATGCCCAGCCCTTCCAGGGCCATGCTTTTCAGGCTGTCGGCCATGGCCGTCTCGTACACCGTGGTAAAGCGCAGCGCACGCTGGCGCAGCAATTGGTTCACCGAACGCCCGAGAAATGCCCCCGCGCTGTAGGCCAACAGCGGCACGCTGGCTTCGCCTTCGAGGTCGAACAATGGCCTTGCGTGTGGATCGGCCGCGCACACCGGCAACATCTCGGTCTGGCCCAAGTGCAACGAAGGGAAAATCTCTGGATCCATCTGCATGGCTGAATCGGGGTCATAAAAAGCCAGCATCAAGTCACAACCGCCCTCGCGCAAGGCGTGCACGGCATCGCCGACGTTCGTGGCGACCAGCCGCGTGGCGATGTTCATGCCTTCGTTACGCAGTTGAGCGATCCAACGGGGGAAGAAGCCCAGCGCCAGGGAGTGGGCCGCCGCAACCTGGATGACTTCTCCCTGCCCGCCTTCGAGATGATGCAGATGCCGCAGCACTTCGCCCAACTGCTCGACCACCGTGCGCGCCGTCACCAGAAACAACTGCCCCGCCGCCGTCAATTCGATCGGCGTGCGCGACCGGTTGACCAGCGTCAGCCCCAGCGCCGCTTCAAGGCTGCGGATCCGTCGGCTGAAGGCCGGTTGCGTCACGAAGCGGCGTTCGGCCGCCTGGGAAAAGCTGCGCGTCGCGGCCAAGGCACTGAAGTCCTCGAGCCATTTGCTTTCTAGATTCATTACCGTCCTCCCGAGGGACGCACCAAAACAGGTCACACGCTCGCCGCACTGTCGGCGTCACACGGGCATTATGCCGAATATGCATAGGCCAGTGTTTAACAGCATTGGCCCAAATTTTTCCGAAAGCCTAGGATTCACAGCGTTCCGGCTCTGACCGGGTCCTTATTGAGATGATTTCCATCATGTCCTCCGCTGCATCATTCCGCACAGAAAAAGACCTGCTTGGCGTACTCGAAGTACCGGCGCAAGCGTATTACGGCATCCAGACCCTACGAGCGATCAACAACTTTCGTCTCTCCGGTGTCCCGATCTCGCATTACCCTAAACTGGTGGTCGGTCTGGCAATGGTCAAGCAAGCCGCCGCTGACGCCAACCGTGAGTTGGGCCAGCTCAGCGAAGCCAAGCACGCCGCGATCAGCGAAGCTTGTGCACGGTTGATCCGCGGAGATTTCCACGAAGAATTCGTGGTGGACATGATCCAGGGCGGCGCCGGCACGTCGACCAACATGAATGCAAACGAAGTCATCGCCAACATCGCGCTGGAGGCCATGGGTCACCAGAAGGGCGAATACCAGTACCTGCACCCCAACAACGACGTGAACATGGCGCAGTCCACCAACGACGCCTACCCGACCGCGATCCGCCTGGGTCTGCTGCTGGGCCACGACGCGTTGCTGGCCAGCCTCGACAGCCTGATCCAGGCGTTTGCCGCCAAGGGTGAGGAATTCAGCCACGTCTTGAAAATGGGCCGCACCCAATTGCAAGACGCCGTGCCGATGACCCTCGGCCAGGAATTCCGTGCCTTCGCCACCACCCTGAGCGAAGACCTGGCGCGCCTGAAGACCCTGGCGCCCGAGCTGCTGACCGAAGTGAACCTGGGCGGCACCGCCATCGGCACCGGCATCAATGCCGACCCACGCTACCAGGCCCTGGCCGTACAGCGCCTGGCAACCATCAGCGGCCAGCCGCTGGTGCCGGCCGCCGACCTGATCGAAGCCACCTCCGACATGGGCGCCTTCGTGCTGTTCTCCGGCATGCTCAAGCGCACCGCGGTCAAGCTCTCGAAGATCTGCAACGACCTGCGCCTGCTGTCCAGCGGCCCACGCACCGGCATCAACGAAATCAACCTGCCGGCCCGCCAGCCAGGCAGCTCGATCATGCCGGGCAAGGTCAACCCGGTGATTCCGGAAGCGGTCAACCAAGTGGCATTCCAGATCATCGGCAACGACCTGGCCCTGACCATGGCGGCCGAAGGCGGCCAACTGCAACTGAACGTGATGGAGCCGCTGATCGCCTTCAAGATCTTCGACTCGATCCGCCTGCTGCAACGGGCCATGGACATGCTGCGCGAGCACTGCATCGTCGGCATCACCGCCAACGAAGCGCGCTGCCGCGAGCTGGTCGAGCACTCGATCGGCCTGGTCACCGCCCTGAACCCGTACATCGGCTATGAAAACGCCACCCGCATCGCCCGTGTTGCCCTGGAAAGCGGCCGCGGCGTGCTGGAGCTGGTGCGCGAAGAAGGCTTGCTCGACGACGCCATGCTCGACGACATCCTGCGCCCGGAAAACATGATTGCTCCGCGTCTGGTCCCGCTCAAGGCTTGATCGACGCCACCACCGCTCACCAGGTCGAGGGACTAGACACCTCTCACCTTTTGAGGGCTTGGGGACTCGTACCCCAAGCCCTTTTTTTTAACCGTCAACTGAGGCGCCAGCGAAATTTGTAGGAACAAGCCTGCTCGCGACAAACAACGACGCGCTGCCGTTGTACCCCGCGTCGCCAGCCATCGCGAACCGGCTTGCTCCTTCAGGAACCTGACCGAAAGGCCAGGAGATAAAAGGGTTCGTTTCGTCGTATGCACCACAACTGTGCAGACGGGCGTCGCACTGATAGGTATAGTGCCGCCCCTCTTCGCATGGGTGGTCGTCGTCAACGAGGCCTCGAAACATGCGAAAACCGAACTAATAACAAACCCGCGAAGTGGACCGGGACGAAACATCGCCCCCTCTGTCGAGCCGCGTGCCGACGGATGTAACACGATGTTTCCAAATGGCCAGCATTTGCTTTTAACAAAAAACAGCGAGGAATACTCATGCTCGAAGTCATCAACGACTTCCTCTCAGGGAAAGTGCTGATCGCGCTCATTGTCGGGCTCGGTGGCTACTTCACGATCCGCTCGCGTTTCGTCCAGTTCCGTCACTTCTTTCATATGTTCGCGGTGTTCCGTGACAGCCTGAAAAGCAGCACCGACCAGCTCAGTTCGTTCCAGGCCTTGATGCTCAGCCTGGCCGGCCGCGTCGGCGCGGGCAACATCGCCGGTGTCGGCATCGCCGTGACCCTCGGTGGTCCGGGTGCGGTGTTCTGGATGTGGGTGACCGCGCTGGTCGGCATGTCCAGCAGCTTCTTCGAATGCTCCCTCGGCCAGCTCTACAAGCGCTGCGACTCCGAAGGCCAGTACCGTGGCGGCCCGTCCTATTACATCCAGCACGGCCTGCAGAAGCGCTGGTTGGGCATGATCATGGCATTCCTGCTGCTGATCACCTTTGGCTTCGCCTTCAACGGCCTGCAAGCCCACGCCGTGACTCACTCGTTGAACAACGCCTTTGGCCTCGACACCACCTACACCGGCCTGGGCCTGGCGGTATTGCTGGGCCTGGTGTTCATCGGCGGGATCAAGCGTATCGCCAAAGTGGCCGACCTGCTGGTACCGGTCAAGACCCTGGCGTATATCGCCGTGACCCTCTACGTGATCGTGCTGCAATTCGAACACGTGCCGGGCATGCTGGCGACTATCGTCAAGAGCGCCTTTGGCCTGGACCAGGCTTTCGGTGGCCTGATTGGCAGCGCCATTGTCATGGGCGTCAAGCGTGGCGTATTCGCCAACGAAGCCGGCCTGGGCAGCGCGCCTAACGTCGCGGCCGTTGCGTCCGTCGAGCACCCGGTCGCCCAAGGCGTGGTCCAGGCGTTCAGCGTGTTCCTGGATACCTTCGTGATCT
The DNA here is from genome assembly GCF_054130985.1 of Pseudomonas sp. R4-84. Lineage (NCBI taxonomy): Bacteria > Pseudomonadati > Pseudomonadota > Gammaproteobacteria > Pseudomonadales > Pseudomonadaceae > Pseudomonas > Pseudomonas sp. R4-84. The sequence continues at coordinate 76,035 of NZ_CP096390.1, read as the reverse complement.
GCACCTGCACCGCGCTGCTGATCCTGTTGTCGGGCTTCTACACTCCAGGCTTCGAAGGCGACGGCATTGCCCTGACCCAGAACTCCCTGGCGGCCGTGGTCGGTGACTGGGGTCGGGTCTTCATCTCCGTGGCCCTGTCGTTGTTCGTCTTCACCTCGATCCTCTACAACTACTACCTGGGCGAAAACAACCTGCGCTTCATGCTGGGTGAAAACCGCAAGGCGCTGATGGCGTATCGCACCCTGGTCCTGGCACTGATTTTCTGGGGCGCCATCGAGAACCTGGGCACCGTGTTCGCGTTCGCCGACATCACCATGACCCTGCTGGCGTTCGTGAACCTGATCGCGCTGTTCCTGCTGTTCAAAGTCGGCATGCGCATCCTGCGCGACTACGACGACCAGCGCTCGGCCGGCATCAAGGTGCCTGTCTTCGATTCGAGCAAGTTCCCTGACCTGGACCTGGACCGCAAAGCCTGGCCAGCGAGCCCGTCGGCGCCTGCCGCCGATTCCGGCAACGCTCCGGCAAGCCTGGCTGCAGCGCAACGCTGATCAACGGTCTATTGGAAAAAAACCGGGCGCATCCCCTGCGTCCGGCGTGACACAACATAAGGTCGGCGTCATGCTCGACCTTATGTTGCGGCAGCGAGTGAAGCTGCTGTTTTCGTCCTCGGAGAACTTCCCATGAATGCCTCGACCTATCCTGCCGCCCAGCACGTCATGGTGCTCTACACCGGCGGCACCATCGGCATGCAAGCCAGCGCCAACGGCCTCGCCCCGGCATCCGGCTTCGAAGCGCGGATGCGCGACTACCTGCACAGCCAACCCGAACTGGTCGTGCCCCAGTGGCGCTTCCGGGAAATGGCGCCGCTGATCGACAGCGCCAACATGACGCCAGCGTACTGGCAGCAACTGCGCGAAGCGGTGGTCGATGCCGTGGATGTGCAAGGCTGCGACAGCGTGCTGATCCTCCACGGCACCGACACGCTGGCCTACAGCGCCGCCGCGATGAGCTTCCAGTTGCTGGGCCTGCATGCGCGGGTCTGCTTCACCGGTTCGATGCTGCCCGCCGGCGTGACCGACAGCGATGCCTGGGAAAACCTCAGCGGCGCGCTGGTCGCCCTGGGCCAAGGCCTGGCGCCGGGCGTACACCTTTATTTCCACGGTGAACTGCTGGCGCCGACCCGTTGCGCGAAAGTGCGCAGCTTCGGCCGTCATCCGTTCAAGCGTCTGGAACGTCAGGGCGGGGGCATCAAGGCGGCTTCCCTGCCAACCCAGCTGAATTACAACCAGCCCAAACACTTGGCGAATGTCGCGGCGCTGCCGCTGTTTCCCGGCATCGGTGCCGAGATCATCGATGGCCTGCTGGGCAGCGGCATCCAGGGCCTGGTGCTGGAGTGCTACGGCAGCGGCACCGGGCCGAGCGACAACCCGGCGTTCCTCACCAGCCTGGCACGGGCGCGGGACAGCGGCGTGGTGGTCGTGGCGGTGACGCAGTGCCATGAAGGCGGCGTCGAGCTGGACGTGTACGAAGCCGGCAGCCGTTTGCGCGGCGTTGGCGTGCTGTCCGGCGGCGGCATGACCCGCGAGGCGGCGTTCGGCAAGTTGCAGGCATTGATTGGCGCGGGGTTGCCGGTGGATGAGGTTCGCCGGTTGGTTGAGCTGGATCTGTGTGGTGAGTTGATCTGACGCTCTGTTAACCCTGTGGGAGCGAGCTTGCTCGCGATAGCGGCAGCCAGTCGACGTCTGCCTCGACTGACACACCGTCATCGCGAGCAAGCTCGCTCCCACAAGGTTTAGTGGCCGCTTTGCGGTCCTGGGCCGGCATACAACTTGCTCCGTCTCCCGTCTCCCCAGGCTGGAAACGGACCATGTTGCATTCCCACCTCACCACCCTCAACGCCGTCTCTCTGGTACTCGATGCCTTCAAGCACGATGGCCTGCCCAGTGATGCATTGCTGGCCGGCAGCGGCATCAGCACGGCGGACTTGAGCCGGGCCGACACGCGCATCACCACCAACCAAGAGATGCAGGTCTGTGCCAACGCCGTGGCCCTCAAGCGCGACATTGGCTTGGAATTGGGGCGTAACATGCACGTTTCTTCCTACGGCATGCTGGGATACGCCCTGCTCACGAGTGCCACCTTAGGTGACGCTTTGCGCCTGGCGTTGCGCTACCCGGCGCTGTTGGGAACACTCTTCGAGCTGGCCTTGGAGGACGACGGCGAGCACATCTGGCTCAGCGCCGGCGACTACCGGGAGAACCCGGCCCTGGCGGTGTTCAACGCCGAGTTCTGCATGGTGTCGCTGAAGGTGATCTGCAACGACCTGCTCGGTCACCCGCTGCCCTTGCGCGCGGCGCGCTTCGAACACTCGGCGCCGGACTACCAGGCGCGCTATGCCTACCTGTTCGACTGCCCGGTGCGCTTCGACAGCTTCGACAACGCCTTCGCCTTCGATCGCCACTGGCTGGAACAACCCTTGCCGCTGGCCGACCCCATCACCCATCAAGCCATGGCCGAACGTTGCCGGCGGCAAAACACGGAATTCACCGGCCGCCAAGCCTGGCTGGGACGAATCCGCCAACTGCTCGGCGCGCAACTGGACGCTGCCCCGGGCCTGGATGGCCTGGCCGAGCAAATGAACTGCTCGGCGCGCACCCTGCGCCGGCACCTCAAGGACCTGGGTTGCAGCTATCAGGAACTGCTCGATGAACTGCGCTTCGAGCGGGCCAAGCAGATGCTCTGCGAGGATCAGCTGCCGATCTACCGGATCGCCGAACTGCTTGGCTTCAGTGAAACAGCGAGCTTTCGCCATGCCTTCGTGCGCTGGAGCGGCGTGGCGCCGAGTCGGTTCAGGGCGTGAAAGTTGGCTTCAACACGATCCCCGTGGCGAGGGAGCTTGCTCCCGCTCGGCGGCGTAGCCGTCGCAAACCGGCTGACGCGGATTAACTATAGAAGCGCGTTGGATCGGTTGGGGCGGCTTCGCCCCCCAGCGGGAGCAAGCTCCCTCGCCACGGGTTGTGAAACTGCGAACCCGTCCACGCCCCGAATCGGCTCACACCCGCGCCAACAAGGGGCGATTTACGGTCAAACCTTTTGGCCATTTCGATCCCCTTTTGGCCTCTCCTGCCGTTCTCCGAAACGCTTCGCGCCGCAAGACTGTGTTCCAACGAATCAGCCCTGCGGAGAACAAGAATGCTGACGATCTACTCAGACGATCACCACCTGCACCACGGACGCTGCGAATTGATGGATGGGCAGTTGATGCCCTGTTTCGAAATGCCGTCCCGGGCCGACCATGTGTTGGAGCGGGTCAAGGCTCGGGCGTTGGGGCCGGTGGAGGCGCCGAAGGACTTCGGCCTCGCGCCGATCCAGCGTGTCCACAGCCCGGCGTACCTGGAATTTTTCAAAGGCGCCTGGGAGCGTTGGACCGAGTTCAATCGCGACGGTGACCTGCTGCCCTACACCTGGCCGGCCCGCACCTTGCGCTCGGTGATCCCGACCAGCCTGCACGGCCAGCTCGGCTATTACAGCTTTGATGGAGGAGCGCCGATTACCGCCGGTACCTGGCAAGCGGCGTACAGCGCAGCCCAGGTCGCCCTCACCGCCCAGGCCGACATCCAGCGTGGCGCCCGTAGCGCCTTCGCGTTGTGTCGCCCACCGGGACACCACGCTGCAAGCGACTTGATGGGTGGTTATTGCTACCTCAACAATGCCGCCATCGCAGCACAGGCCTTTCTTGACCAGGGGCACAAAAAGGTTGCGATCCTCGACGTGGACTACCACCACGGCAACGGCACCCAATCGATTTTCTACGAGCGCAGCGACGTGCTGTTCGCGTCGATCCACGGCCACCCGGAGGCCGAGTTCCCATTCTTTCTGGGCTACGAAGATGAGCGCGGCGAAGGTGCCGGCGCGGGCTTTAACTTCAACTACCCTTTGCCGGCGGGCTCGGGTTGGGAAACCTGGAGCGCCGCGCTGGAACAAGCCTGCGGCGAAGTCCATCGCTACGACGCCGACGTCATCGTCGTGTCCCTGGGCGTGGACACGTTCAAGGACGACCCCATCTCGCAATTCAAGCTCGACAGCCCGGACTACCTGGCGATGGGCAAACGCATCGCGGCGCTCGGCAAGCCGACGCTGTTCGTGATGGAAGGCGGCTACGCGGTGGCAGAAATCGGCATCAATGCCGTGAACGTTCTTGAAGGTTTCCAAAGCGCCCAATGAGGAACAACAGCATGAACAGACTCAAGCGATTGATGGCCCCGGCCCTGTGCGCCGCGCTGCTGTGTGGCGCCGCTCAGGCCGAGGAGCGCACGTTGCGCGTCTACAACTGGTTCGACTACATCACGCCCAAGGCCTTGGATGACTTCAAGGCGCAGAACAGCCAGGTCAAGCTGATCTACGACATCTTCGACACCAACGAAGCCCTGGAGGCCAAGCTGCTGACGGGCAACGCTGGCTACGACGTGGTGGTGCCGTCCAACGTGTTCCTGGCCAAGCAGATCGAAGCCGGGGTGTTCCAGCCCTTGGATCGCAGCAAGCTGCCGAATTGGAACCACCTCGATCCCAAGCTGATGAAGCTGATCGAGGCCAACGACCCAGGCAACAAATTCGCCGTGCCTTACATGTACGGCACCATCCTGATCGGCTTCAACCCGGACAAGGTCAAGGCCGCGCTGGGTGAAAACGCGCCGGTGGACAGCTGGGACCTGATCTTCAAGGAAGAAAACATCAGCAAGCTCAAGCAGTGCGGCGTGGCCTTGCTCGATTCGCCGTCGGAAATCCTGCCCCTGGCCTTGCAGCACCTGGGCCTGGACCCCAACAGCAATAAGCCGGCGGACTACGCCAAGGCCCAAGCGCTGCTGTTGAAGATTCGGCCCTACATCACCTATTTCCACTCCTCCAAATACATGGCGGATATCGCCAACGGCGATATCTGCGTGGCCGTCGGTTATTCCGGCAGCTTCTCCCAGGCGGCCAACCGCGCCAAGGAAGCCAAGAACGGCGTGACGGTGGACATGCGCCTGCCCAAGGAGGGCGCGCCGATCTGGTTCGACATGCTCGCCATTCCTAAAGGGGCGAAAAACCCGGACGACGCCTACACCTTCATCAATTACTTGTTGCAACCGCAGGTGATCGCGCCGATCAGTGATTTTGTCGGTTATCCGAACCCGAACAAAGACGCTACCGAAAGCGTCGACCCAGCGATCCGCGGCAACTCCAACCTGTACCCGACCGAAGCGGCCATGGCGACGCTGTATACGCTTCAACCGTTGCCGAGGGATGCCGAGCGCGCACGCACGCGAGCCTGGACGCGAATCAAATCCGGCCAGTAACCACGTCGTATCGGCGCCAAGGTCATACGTCGGCCTATACATAGTTACCACCTGCCCCAGTCCGTGCCTCCCTAGCATGAAAAACCCGAAGCGTTCGGCTTCGGGTTTTCATGTTCAAGGAGGGACACGCAAATGACACTCGACTCGACTGACACAGGCCCTACGTCCGACGCAAGCATCAAGGCAGCATTGCTCAACCAATTGCTTGCAGGCCCCACCTACCCGGAAGTGGCCGCCGGACTCCTGCAAGGTGCGCTCAAGGACCTTTATCCGTCCTTGGACCTGGACCCCTACACAACCGTCCTCGCCGAACCGGCCTGGGACATCGTCGGCGGCGAAATCGTAGCGTTGCCAACCCGTTATGAGTCACTGAGCAACTTACTGGCCGATCAGATCGACCAGGAACATCCGACCTTGTTGATTGAGGGTTTGCACTTCCTGACCCGGCTGCCGATTACCGAACCCGAAGTGCATTTGCCGGTGCGCATCGAGCAAATCGGAAGGTTGATCAATGAGCTGGCGCCCGCGATGTTGAAGGCCAACCAGGAACAACAACTGGCTTACTGGAACATGCCATTCGGTCATTACGGTGCCCGCTGGCATGAGCTGTCCAATACATTGCGCAAATTCTGGGACGTGCGGCAACTCAAGGGCTGGACGGCGGACGAATGTGCCATGGCCAGGCAACTTTACCTGTACCCCGACCCGCAAGACCGTAAGGATAAATTCCAAAGCCACGCGTACCTGGTCGACGTCGATGCAGTCGCTGACACTCAGGTCACTCGCTTGAACGAGAACTCGCTGGTCGTCCTGATCGGTCAGATCGATGACAAGGAGGTCATCCTTACGCACTCGTTGTACAGCGGTTATGAGAAGTTCGAGACACGTGACGCATTGGGCCAGTCCCTTACCGATCATCTATCGCTCTCTCACCCCACCACCGCGATACGCTGGCGGCTCTATGAACCGCGCGCAAACATTTTCGACAGCAAGGCCTGTGGACTTATTGGTGTGCAAGTCAGGGTGCTCGGAAACCCTCGTACGGAGTCGGACGCTGTCGCTGCTGAGCCCGAAATACCCATCAGTGGAATCGCGGTCGGACCAGGCGAGGCGTGGTTCAAGCAGCAGATACCCGATTGGTTACGCAACGCACCAGTAGCCGACCAGACGTTGTTCGCTCAATACATGAAAAACCTGTCGGCGCTGGGCAGTTCCCACGCCGGCGAAACTTACCTGGACGATATCCCTTCGATCAAGGACTACGCGTCAAATGCCTTGAAAACCCAGATGCAATCCGACCACAGCGATGTTTCGACTCTGAAACCGGAAACAATCGTCATCGAGATAACAAGCCCGGTGGTCTGGGGGACCTTTGTCGTTCCGTTCAAGTTCGACACAACCGAGTTCAACTTAATCGATCTCGCCTTGCAAAACCTGATTGCGCTTCCACAGGGCAACAAAACCGTGAAGTCCGTGGACGGGACCGAGCTCCCCGAATGGGTGACGGTGGACTACCTTGAGCGCCTTATTACCCAGGTCGATATCGGTCGCGTCTATCCAGAGCTGATCAAACGAAAACTACTCGACGATCCAACGCAATCGTCCCGTCGAGAGCGCCTGTTCAGTTCACAGCTACGCATACAACTGCCCCTGCTTGCGCTGGAAAGTAAATTGAAGGGGTTGGGCGATATCGATGATCGCGGCTGTCGTTACGTCGCGGCGCTGATGGAGCCGCTGGAAGCCGACCGCAAGGTTGATGGGCAAGCCATTGTCCTGCGCAAGCTGGCGTTCGTGCCAGAGTTGCAGCTCGGTATTTCCGAGGACATCGTGGCCAATATGTTTGTGATCGGCCCGCAGACACCCAGCGCCGGCCCCTGTCTGCTCTACCGCCCTCTACTCGAACCGCAGCTGTGCCAGTTCCCCTCGTTCAGCAATTTGCTCTATGCCATCAAGCAGTCAGCCACGTTGCGCCAATCGGTACTGGCGTGGCTGCCCGATGGGGTGCGGGACACTTACAGCCGACTGGTCTTCCCGGGCGCCCTGCCTTCGCCCTGGGCCGTTTTGGAGTTCGTGGCGACCCCCATCACATCATTAGCCAACGCGGGGCCCATCACCTTAAGCGACGAATCCTTGGGAGCCGATTTCATGCCGCTGTTGTTCAAGGCCAACGCCAACGCCCTGGTGACACTCGCCGATAAACAATCGGTTTCCAACAGCGAGAGCCGTTGGGAGTCGTTCAAACAGGCGGGGTGGTTGATTTTCAATCTGGCGTTGCCCTATCTCGGCACCACGGCGAACACCGCGACCTGGCTCTGGCAGATACTGGAGGACTTGGAACGGTTAGCGCAGGACGACGGAGAGCGCAAGGACCAGACCAAGTGGGAGGCCGTCGTGGATTTGCTGTTAAACGTGGCGTTAGGCGTGGTCAATATTGCTATCGATCGCTCTAAAGCCGGCAGCCGCGAACGACCAACACAAGCGCCTGAAGTAGCCCCGAAACAAAATGTGCCGGCACCACTTTCCAAACCAAGCATCGAGACACTTTCGCCACTCGTGCAAAAAGAACTGTCACAAGAGCACTACGAGTTCATCCATACCAGTGGCGCCTTGATGGGTAAATCCGGCAGTCACGCCGGGCTTCTCGCTAGCTTCAGCATCGATGCGCCCGATAATCTCGGGCAACCCGAGAGCGAAGGCGTGTTCAAAGGCCTCTACCCGAAAAATGGGAAGTGGTACGCAAAGCTGGCGAGCCAGTGTTTTGAAGTCAGCGTCGAGGGCGAGCAGGTCAGCATCATCAAGGACACATGCTCCGGCCCCCCCTTGCTCCGGGACGAGCGTGACCAGTGGAGAATCGATAGTCGCTTGCGATTAAAGGGCAGCGGATCAAAAGGCGTCAGGCAGAAAGTCGTCGTCGCGGCACAACGCCGCAACATCGAATTGCTTGCCGAACTCAATAAATTTGAAGAAAGCAGAACGTATAACGAATGGGCGCTGAATATCGGTGCTCAAAACATGGAGCGGGCATCGGCCGATACCAGGAACATTTTTGCTGAAGCTTATAGAGTCTCCCTGCAAACGCAGCGGCAAAACTATGAACGGGCATTGAGCGCTTTGATGGAGTGGCCGGTCTTCCAGGCGAGGCCGGATGCTCCGCGCGTGAGCCTTGGTTACCTGAACGCGCAAATAAATTTCACTTTCGCTGACATGGACATATTGCGGGAACAATTTCTGCCCGCCATGGCGCAGGCGAGGGACATGATTACCCCTCGCTTCCAAATGCGCGAGCAACGACACGTCGATGCTGCCAACAGCATGATTCAGCTCGGTGACAACATGATCGAGCGTCTGGAATATATTGAGACACGCTTTTCCAAGCTCAAGAAACTCGGGCTCGGAGGCTTTGAGTTTGTGCGCGAATACCGCAGAAAAATGCCTTCCTACACCAGCGACGATCTACGAATTCTTCAATTGGAAATGTATCGCCACCTCTGCCTGACCCTCGACAGCGTTAAAACAATGCCCGAAGGTTGGCTGGAGATTGACCGACTGATCGACAATGCGATGGTGGCCTTCCAAACCTTGCGCGAGGCGCTCGATGAAACAACCAAGATCCGGCTGGACGAACAAATCGATGCACTCGGCAGCCTGACGGAACAGTTCACGGCCATCCAAGAGCACCTGGACTACATGGGAAACGAATATCAGGACAGTGCTAACACTCAACAACTCAAGCATCTGGGTAATCGAATAACCAAGGCAAAAGAGCGAGCGTTGCGTCATTTGGCCAAGGCCCTCGACGAGCGAAGCAATAAACGACAATCGCTGACTGTGTATGAGGAACGCCCCCGCTCCAGGAGGAAATTCATCAGAGGCCGCTTCTGGGGAGTCGTCAGCGGCGTGGCTCGCCTGTCCAGCTCGTACGAAGAAACGGGTTGGGTCGAGGTGAGGAATCCGTTATCCGGTGAAATGATCGCTTTATTCCACCGCAAAGAAACCGGTGAATGGGTCCCCCATATTGAGACCAACGAACCTCCGGCGATCCCCGCCCTGAAAACCAGCGTCAAGAAAGGCAAAGCCCTGATCAAAGGACTCTCTGCCTTCAAAACACAAGTCCAAAATGACCTGCAGCAGCCAGACCGTACACCGTCCGGTATTTCATTGATCATGGGCGCCCATGCGAGCCGGTTCGATACAGTCGCCAATGCAATCGAAAAGGCGCTCGACCGGGCCAGGAACGAAACGGTCGAACTTGCGCCAGAAGAACGGAGTTCCGCCGAATCCTTGCGATTACAGCTCAAGAGCGAAGCGACGGCGCTACGCGCCGAGGAGCACGAGACCGTACTGGGGCTCATCAAACGAAGCCCGCCCAACATGAGCGGCGTCACTTGGCTGAACGAACGAAACCTCATCCACGTGACTAAACGAATCAACCGAAAGCGCATCAAGACCCCGGCGGGAAAGCGATACCTCGACCGGTATGAAATTCAGGACAAGCAAAGCGGCAAGCCGCTATGGTTCGCGGACTTTCACTACTCCACCTTTTGGGGGGTCGACCTCAAGTTTCTTTCGGCACACCTGAGAACCCCTGAGCAGGTCAAGTCAGGCATGGCAGACATCTCCTTGGATGGATTGAACCAACGTCAATTGATTGATCGTTACCGCAGCGAAATCGCCGTGGATCAGGCCATACAGGTGTTCTTTCCAAAGAAACGGCCATGAAGCCGAGCCTGGCCTGCGATTGATGTCCAGGCCGCGGGCCGTCAGACATCCCAGGCCTTAGCCAGGCTCGCCAGCGCCGTGCCGATCGCCGCGGGCGGGACTGCCGCGAACCCCAGCACCAGCCCGGCGCGGACCTGCGCAGGCGTGGTAGGCAACCAATAGCCGCTCAGGCCATTGATCTCCACGCCGACGCTGGCCGCCTTGGCAATCAGCTCCCGTTCACGCTCGATGCTGTCCACAGGTACCGTGACATGCAGCCCGGCGACGACCGTGGGCATGGCGCCAACACCCGCGACAGCCTTGGGCCAACCCGCCAACAACGCATCCCGCCGAGCCAGGGCCGCCCGACGCATGCGCCTGATGTGTCGCTGGAAATGCCCGGCGGCCATGAACTCGGCCATCACGGCCTGGGTGCTGACTTCGGAGTGGCGCACATCCACGGCGCGCCGTCGGGCGAAGGCGTCGACCAGGCCCGGCGGCAACACCAGATAACCCAGGCGCAGGGCCGGGAACGCCACCTTGCCGAAGGTGCCGACGTAAAGTACCCGGCCCTGGCGATCCAGCGCGGCCAACGGCGCCAGCGGCGCGCCGCTGTAGCGGTATTCGCCGTCGTAATCGTCCTCGACGATCCAGCCGTCGTTGCGTTCGGCCCAACCCAGCAGCTCCAGCCGTCGCGCAAGGCTCATGACCACCCCGGTCGGGTATTGATGGGAGGGCGTGACATAGGTCAGCCGACAATGGCTCAACGCCGCGAGCGCCGCGCAATCCAAGCCATCGCTGTCCACCGGCACGCCTCGGACGTCGGCTCCAGCCACCGCAAACGCGTGCCCCGCTGCGCGATAACCTGGGTTTTCCACCGCCACCACGTCACCGGGATCTACCAACAGCTGTGCACAAAGGCTGATGCCCTGCTGCGCGCCGCTGGTGATCACAATTTGTTCAGCCGTGCACTGCAGGCCCCTCGAACTGCGCAGGTAAGCCGCAATCAGGCCACGCAAGCGTTCGTCTCCTTGAGAATCGCCGTAGCACAGCTGTTGAAGATCCGGCTTGCGCCAGAAAGCCCCGTTCAGCTTGGCCCAGGCATCAAAAGGGAACAGGTCGAAGGCCGGCACACCCACCCGGAATGCACGCGGTGGTCCCGCCGGCGGCTGGGCCAGATGATGCTTTTCGACACGTAGCAGCGCGTCGCTGTGGATAACTTTACTGGATGGGCCCACAGGTAAATCGAGCCATTCTGTGGATAAACCTGTGGATAAGCCTGTTGAAAAGCCTGTGGATGCTTTTGTGGATAATTTCTTCAGCGGCAACGCCACTGCGGACAGATTCGCCACATAGGTTCCGTCACCGACGCGTCCTTCGATAAAACCTTCGGCATAGAGCTGGTCGTACGCACGCACCACGCTGTTGCGGGAAATGGACAAGGCCGCCGCCAGGTCGCGGCTAGCTGGCAGACGCGTGCCGCTTGCCAGGCGACCATCCAGGACGCGGGCCCGCAATGCCTGATAAAGCTGCCGGCTGAGCCCGTGGCGGCGATCCAGTTCGATTCCAGCGGGGTTGAACGACAGCGGCGGCACGGGGTTGTTCATTCACACAGCCTCAGCAATGGACCTATCAAACTGGCCAGGAGTGGCTCTTACAACAGACCAATAGCCTGCCTAGGATGCTGGCATTCGCCAAGGAAAAACTTTCATGTACAACCCAAAAGCCTTCGCCGTCCAAGACATACCCCAGTTACATCAAATGATGAACGAGTGCCGCTTGGCCGTACTGGTCACCCAGGGTGAACACGGCCTACAGGCCAGCCACTTGCCGCTGCTGCTGGATACGCGACAGGGTCCCCACGGAAGCCTGCGCGGGCACATGGCCCGGGCCAATCCGCAATGGCGCGACCTGGAGGCCGGGGCCGAGGCCCTGGTGATATTTCCCGGCGCCGATGCCTACGTCAGCCCGGGCCTGTACCCCAGCAAGGCCGAACACGGCAAAGTGGTGCCGACCTGGAACTACCTGGCCGTACACGCCTATGGCACAGCCGAAGTTTTCAGCGACGCCCATCGCCTGCGCGAAGTAGTCGGCGCCCTCACCGAACGTCACGAAACCGGCCGCGCCCAACCCTGGAAACTCGATGATGCACCGGCCGAGTACGTCGAAGCGATGCTCAAGGCCATCGTTGGTTTTTCGCTGCCTATCCAGCGCCTGGAAGGCAAACGCAAGCTCAGCCAAAACCGCAGCCCCGAAGATATCGCCGGAGTGCGCAACGGTCTCGCCACGAGCACCGATCCGCAAGATCAGGCGCTGTCACGCCTTATGCCTGATGCATCCACCAAGGAGTGAACATGAGCCACACCGAGATCCGCCTCGTCACTGCTGAAGACCACGCTGCCTGGCTGCCGCTATGGCAGGCTTACCTACGGTTCTACAACACCGAACTGCCGGAAGCGGTGACCCACAGCACCTGGCAGCGCCTGCTCGACGATCGCGAACCAACCCACGGCGCCCTCGCCTGGCACGGCGATACGGCGGTGGGCCTGGTGCATTTCATTTACCACCGCTCGAACTGGAGCATAGAGAACTCCTGCTACTTGCAGGACTTGCTGGTGACCGAGCAAAGTCGGGGCACCGGTGTTGGTCGGCAATTGATCGAATTCGTCTATGCCACGGCCAAGGCCGAAGGTTGTGCCAAGGTCCACTGGCTGACCCACGAGACCAACGCGACCGCGATCCAACTCTACGAACGCATCGCCGAACGCCCAGGCTTCATTCAATTTCGCAAAGCCTTGTAAGGAGCACTGCATGTCGACCCCGCTTACCGATTGGAAAGGTGTCTCGGCGCCATCTACGCGCTTGCTCGAAGGGCGATTCATCCGCCTGGAAAAACTCGACCCGGCGCGTCATGCCGAGGGTCTTTGGCAAGCCCTCGAAGGCCCCGGGGCCGATCCGAAACTCTGGGACTACTTGCCCTACGGTCCCTTCAAGGTTCGTGGCGACTTCGACGCCTGGCTGGACAACCATGCAGCCAACACCGACCCGTATTTTTTCAGCGTGATCGACCGTGCCAGCGGCGAGGTGCAAGGGATCCTCAGCCTGATGTCCATCGTGCCGGCCCACGGCCGCATCGAGATCGGCCACGTCACTTTTGGCGCGCCGATGCAGCGATCGCCGAAAAGCACCGAGGCGGTTTATCTGTTGGCCAAGGAGTCGTTCGCCCTTGGCTACCGTCGCCTCGAATGGAAGTGCAACAACGGCAACGCCCGCTCCAAATATGCCGCCGAGCGGCTGGGCTTCACGTTTGAGGGGGTGTTCCGCCAGCACATGGTCGTCAAGGGCCAGAATCGCGACACCGCGTGGTATTCGATGCTCGACTCGGAGTGGCCGGCGATCGGAGCGGCATTTGAACGATGGCTGAGCGAAGAAAATCAACGCGAAGGCGGGCAGGTCCGAAGCTTGGCTGCTTGCCGTTGAGCAAGAGCAGACGGCTATCGCGGGTGGCCTTGCGATAGCCATCGTTGCATCACTCTTTATATATTTTGTATTGCCATGCCCAGTCCGGTATCCGGTTATAACAACCCACGTATTCGGCAAACATCAAAAGACTGTGTTCCGCTCGATTCGCAGTAAAGTCGAAGCGATAGAGATGATTCAGTACCTGCGCCGAGGTCGTGGGATCGGCAAAGACTCTGTCAATCAGCTGATGCGCGCGTGCCACATCCTGCTGCAGAGCATTGATCAATGCCGATGTGAAATTCGCTTCGGAGTTCAATGGGCGAACCTGCCCAAGCGCGTCGTAAATATTCAAGTCACTGTAGTACGGGCTGATCAACTCTCTCCAAATACTCCTGGCCTCCTCGCGGGTAAAATTATTGGTCAGATTAGCCAACAAGTTAGGGATGTCGAGCAGCATAACGATTCTGGAGTTCGACGGAACGCCATCAGAGCCGCTTAGCAGCTTGGCGATACTCGCCATACCGATATCTCTGGCGCTTGCCGGCTCCAAGAAACGGATAAAAGCCGCCAGAGATCCTGAATGCATTTCGATATTTCTCAGCGTCTTGTCCGTGAACAAGTGGATCCACCGGATATCGATATTGCCGGTATCCAATAGCTCCTGAGCACGGGTGTCGGCATACCTGGCAATAAAATCCAGCTTCGCTGAACCGAGGGACGGATGACTTATCCACCTTGAAAATACAGATACGGGCAAAGCACCGCCAAGATTGGTTGCGATCACGCGAGAAACCAGAACTCGCTCAGCCCTGGCCAATAACCTGCTTCTGTTGCGAAGCGCACCTCGAAGCAAGCCGACGGTTCGTCCGACCATTTTTTTATAACGAAAGAACTCTATCAACTCATTGATCAGGCTTCCCTCGCCCCGATTTACCTTGAGGGTATTGGCGATCTCGGCCAACTGATGTGGGTGTACCAGTTCCCTGCCGTTAAGGAGCCCCCGCACATCCCCGGCAGCCGCCTCGCTGCTCGGAATATATGCTTTCGGGTTCTTGGGATAGAACTTATGCCACTCGTCTATATCGACGCCGTACTCAAGCAAGATATGAATCGAATCCCGGTTCAACTGAAAATAGCCATCCCTGGCCAGAAGATCGATCGTTCTCCCACCCACGCTGCTGACCAGCGTCATATCCAGGAGCTCTTCGACAACGCTTCTTTCGGCGGGCGTGTAGGGGATGAAAGAGGTTGCCAGTCCATACAAAGGCCGGGCCGGAGTCAGTTGCTCGATTTGCCTCCAGAGCTCCGACGAGGAGACACCGACAGCTGTCAAGCCTGCACGCAGCGACAGATGTAGCCGAGGCGATCCAAACAATTTATATGGGTTGCGCGCGCCAGCGATCAGGCTCGTTAAAACTTCCACGGTCTCCCTGCCCAGGAGATTTTCAAGCGTGGCCTCCGTTTTCGCTAACACCTGTTTCGCCTTCGCGACCGCCTCCTCGCTCTGACCAGCCGGTTGCCGCATTGGGCGGGAGGTGTCCTGAAGCTCCAAGTGGCGAAACGATTCGAGGTTTTGGCGAATGTATCCTGCCGACGCCAGGCGCAACTCTGTTGGGGTGAAAACGACCCTCCCCTCAAGTTCGTCCAACCCCTGGGTAACAGCCGAGAAGAAACAGTCACCGGGGCTTCGAATTGTGATGACACGATCTGCCTGGACCAGATCATAGTGGTTGTCGCTCGACCGTCTCACCACGACATCCGTGGCGTAATCCGGACTGCTCGACAAACGTTCAGGGCCTGCCTGGCGCGAGAGCCGCAAGGTGGAAGGCAGCCTCCCGGGCCTGACATCCATGATGACCAAGCCCCTGTTCTGCGGCCAGCCTGGAATATGGGGCACGAGTTCGGGAACGATATCCATCAGGAGAAAATCCCATTGGCCGGGCTGTTCCAGCACAGAGATCATGTCCTCGAGCGTCTGGCCACCCGTTCTCGAACTTGAGGGGCCCTGCCGCGTTGGACGTTCCCCGCCACCTCCGCGGCCGAACCCGACCGCACGCCATTCCCCATCTGGCATGCGTGCCACGGTGCTCCTCATCACACCACTGGAGCGGATACTCGACCCTGAGACTGGATCGACCAAAGTCGCCTCGGCTGCGTTCAGCTTCGTATTGTCGTGCACGCGGAGCACCATTGCCCCCGGTTGTCGCACATACACTGGGCGAGCGGTGACGACGCCTGTCGCGGCATCCCGAACGGTAACGCGGTAAAACCCACCAGCGTCCGGGGTCAGCCCTCGTATAACCGTTGCATCCTTCACCGCGTAGGGGCCGTAGATTGCTTGTTCCAATGGCAACCCAATCGGTTTTTCCTGTTGGTTTAGACGGGCCAATACCTCCCGGGAAAACGATCTATTTCGTGAGGTGCCCATCGCACCGCCGATAGGTCGCGGCGCGATGCCGGAGCGGATCAGATATTTGACAATGTTCAGGTGAAGCGGGATTTGGCCGGTCTTGGCGACCATCAAGTACAGCTGCAACGCGGCGTAAGCGGGTGCCAGAAACGAAACCACGTCCAGGAGCGTTTCGAACGCCATCACGGTCAGGTTGAAAATGGTTTGGTGCAGGATGTTGCGGTTGCTGTTGGAACGATGATCGGCATGGGCAATTCGAAATCTCACATGCGCCCCATGGAGCGCTTCAGACAGATCGCCGCCGATCAACGAGCCACGCGCCAACGGTCGACCGCTTCGCGTCCCGAAAATCTGCTTCAGTTCTTGAGGATTGTTGGTGGCGATGCGGGAAGCGAAATAGACCTGCCATTCCTCCCGTTGAAGAAGATCCGCGACACCGTCATTGAGATTGGCAAACTCATGCAGATCATCTCCACCGGGACTGTCCGGAAAATAGACGCCAACGGTTCCCTGTATTGTCGGCCCGTCCTGATCTGAAAAAATCAGCACACCGTCGACACTGGTCGCGTTGCCCAAGGTGCCGTGCTGTCCTCCCGCGCCTACGGTCCCGCACAGCAGCAGACCGTAAACATGTACCTCCCTTCCCTGTACTCTTTCGCGATCCTTTGCCTTGGATGATTTGATAACCGCATCCTGCCAGAGAACAACCCGTTTTTCGGTGCGTGCTGGATGGACACTGACATCCGTCACGGTCTCTTTGAGTACATCATCACCTTTGAGGACGGCTTCGTAGCCCTTGAGGGACATATTGGCCAGGTAAGCATCCCACCAGGCCTCCTTATAGTCCGGCGCATTCATCTTTTCCTTGAGGTACGTCTCGTAACGGTCACCGATATCAAGACTCGTCGCCATCCTGGCAAGCTCAGGCCCCGTTAAAAGAATCAAAAGACGGGTCAGCGGGTGACTGATCGGTTGGCCGTCCTTATCGACAAGATAGACCGGCCGGATTTCCTTCATTGCATTCGGGTACTGCGCAGGGCGCGTATTGTCGATCATCAATTGGGTCAAGCTGGTCAGTCGCGAGTCGTTCAACGTACAGGCGCGACCTTGAAACAAGGTAATCAATGTCCGGTCTGGATCGGGATCAATCTCCTTGTGCAGTTGCTCCCGGAGATAGGCGACGATTTTTTCGCGACTGAATTCCGATATTGTCTGAACGCGTCTTTTGGCAATTTCACTTTCAGCCGTCAGCGCCTGCTCTTCCAAGATGCGATAGATGCGTTTGTGTACAACCGTCGCGGCTCTGTAGGCGTCCGGGCGACTGTTTTTGAGCAAGGTTTCGCTTCGGGCAACCAGCACACCGTCAAGCGCCAGCATCGGAAGTTCCAGCGCTTTCTCAGCATCCAGAGCAAAGCGGGCCAAATCGAACTGCACAAGTTCCGGTGCTTTCAGAACGGCTTGTAACGACGAGTACTGAAGATCAAGCAGGTCTTTGGCTGCCCGCTCGAAAACATGCTCAGGAAGCGCCTGATCAATACTTTTGATTTTGCGCTCCTGCCCTTGATAGACCGGGGTTACCGAATTCACCAACTCCCGGAACTCATCGAACCGCTCTATCCCCCTCTCCATGGAGTACAGGAATAAAGCCGGCTGATCACGTTGCTTTATCACCATCGCGGCCGGCCACTTCTGCGACAAGTCGCCCTCCATTTCAAGCATGACCTTATATACATGGGGAAGATGCTCCTTCCTTATCAAACTTCCCCTGGCCGCCTCTGAAGGGTGGGTCGTGATGATGCTCAGCAGGCGATCCTCGTCATTGCGCAGGTTCCGCTCCCCATGGGTTAGCCGTGCAGTGGGATCTCGATCGGCTTTGTATAAATCCAATAAATACAGGAATCGTTGGGAAAGTCTGAGGACCAACTCATCTTGCGCGGTGGAGGGGATAACCGGGTCGAGCGCGTCTCTCAGGGTCTCCTTCGTGCGAAATGCGGCCAGGTCATCAAGAAACTGACGCCTCAGCTGGTTATTGGTTGTCGGGTTCTCGATATGGAACGCCGACGTCATGACCGTCAGGATATGCGCATCCACCGGGTCGACGAATAGGCTGTCGGTCTCTTGCACCGTGTCCGAGCGAGTGAAAAAACCCACGCTTCCCTGGGCGTATACAGGAGACTCATCAGTGGACAAACAGTCCATCATGACTTCGCTGAAACTCAACGAAGAAACCAATGAGCGCGCCCCAAGTGAATCTGTCGTGAAGTGATTCACATAACAATTGTCCGGGTCGATCGCCTGTCGCGCTGCGCCACGGAATTTGTCCGGCTCGATTTTTTTCCTGATCGAATCGACCAGCAGATTCTTCAACGCCGTGTCGAACGTGGGCAAGCCTGCAAACAAACGATTCAGGTCAGCTTTATGGGTGGCCAGACGTTTCAGCTGTTTATGGCGAGCTTCTTCCTGAGGGGCCAGCGAGGCGTCTTGACTGACGGAGTCGGCCTCAAAAGCGAGCCCAGGCCCCCTGTAGCCCGGAGGCACGCCTGCTTGCAACTTCTGCAACAGGTTTCTTGGAAGCACAAAACCGTCGATACGAAGTGCCGAAAAATCCCGCTTCATATGGCTTCTGTGGGGATACTCGATCCAATCCTCGCATCGGTGAAAAGCCGCGAAGGCGGCAATTGGCTCGCTTTGATAGGCCTTGAGAAAACCCTGAGTGACAGCGGCACGCAAGGGAACCGATGCGGTTTTATCTTCAGCAGCCGAATCGACAGCTTCAACTTCCTGGTAAGTCACACGAAGCGGTGTATCGCCTAGCAATCCCAACTCCAGCAACCACTGATCGGCAAACTTGTGCGGCTCGAATGCATCGCCGTCAGGTAATGGATCAATGCGTGCAAGGGTGACGGGCGGCGCCTGGCGCGGCACGCCTGGTTCATCGTTAAGCAAAAGGGTCATGGAGGGTCCGTTGGTTTGATTAAAGAACCCAGACCCTATCCTCCCGCCACCGCCGTGAAGCCATACATATATATGGGCAACCTGAGCCTGCTATATACATATGTGAACGTAAGTTTCTGTAGCGTTGCGAGGCTGCTGCGCATGAGTAACTGTGACAGACATTCTCGCGAGTCAGCCATGTGATGGCGATCGGATCACTCCGCTTTTGGCGCAAGCCTCTTGGCCAGAAATCTAACGAGGGATTCGGGCGTCGCCCCCTCTTTGGCATACTGCCAGGCCCATTCGGGTATTTCCCCTCGATGACTCACGTGGCGTGCGAAACTCAAACGACTATGCTCGGCCCGATTGCCTGAAAACCCGAAGCGCTGCAGAAATTGCTGGGCTTCCCCTTGGTTCACCGCATAAGCCCCCATAAGCAGTTGGTGGGCACGGGTTTCCTCGCTTATCAGGCTGTCCACCAATGCACCTGCCAAAGCCGGCTCGGACGCTCGGTAAAGGGCTGGGTTTATCGGTTGGTTCGGGGAGCATTGGACTGTCCAAGGGTTGATTGGAAAGTCCGCAAACCTATCGTGCTGGCGAGGCAGCGCTGACATACATATGTATGGCGTCGCTGCCGCGTTGGGTAGGAAATCGTAAGCGCGGGTGAAAAAGCGGTCGGCCAATTCCTCGGCCAACCGCCACATCACTCAACCCAATCGTTGGGCCAGGACGGCGATATGTTCCGGCCCGATTCCGCAGCAGCCACCCAGGTGACTGGCCCCGCGCTTTTGCCAGTCCGTTGCCCACTGAAGATACCCCGGTGGATCGAGGTCGTCGCGCAATGGGTCCAACCCGTCGTTGGCGGTCGCCTCCTTGGGCTGCGGCGGAAACGCGTTGGCGTAGGCACCGATGTGGATTGTCACGCCCAGGCGCTCGAACGTCTGCCGCGCGGCATCGATGGCGCCACCGATCACCTCCGGCTGACTGCAGTTGAACAGCAGCGTCTCGACGCCCAGCTGCGCTGCGACGGCCGCGGCATCCGCCACGGGTTCACCGGAACGCAGGCGCGGCACTTCATCCGTGTCCTCGTCTTTCAAGGTGAACGAGAGCCAGAACGGCTTGCCATCCTGTGGGATCCCGGCACGGATGGCTCGTGCCTCGACCGTTGAGCTTTGGGTTTCTGCCAGCCACAGGTCGACGTGGGGCGCCAGTCCCGCCACCAAAGGCGCCAGCAGCTCACTTGCACGGGACGCATCGAACAGATCGGGACGGTAGGAACCGAACAGCGGCGGCAGCGACCCGGCCACTCGTACGGTTTTGCCTGAAGCCTGCACCGCCCGCCGCGCCAGTTCACCGGCCAAAGCCGCCAGTGCCTGACCTTCGGCGGCAAAACGCGCCTCGCCAATATGGAACGGCACCACGGCGTAACTGTTGCTGGTGATCACGTTGGCGCCGCTGGCGATATAAGCGGCATGGACATCTTCCACTGCCTGGGGCGCTTCGCTCAATGCCAGCGCCGACCACTCGGGCTGTCGAAACGGCGCGCCACGGCGTTGCAATTCACGGCCCATGCCACCATCGAGAATGACTGTTGCTACGCCCATATGCGATTCACTCATAAGCTTATGAAAAATACTCACTACCGGAGTAGTTCTTATAACTATTTAATGCGCACTCTTTCGCCAATCACAACCTCTTTTTCAACCAGGGATCGCCCATGAAATTTCAACCGTTGCTGGCCCTGGGCCTGGGTCTGCTGGCTGCGTCTTCCCAAGCGCTCGCAGGTATCACCCTGGATCGTATCGAACAGAAAAAAGAGCTCGTCGGCGTGTTGATGGAAAGCTATCCCCCTTTCTCGTTCCTCAATGACCAGAACCAGCTTGACGGTTTCGACGTGGACGTCGCCAAGGCCGTCGCGCAGAAACTGGGTGTGAAGCTGCGCCTGGAAACGCCGTCCTGGGACGTGATTGCGGCCGGTCGCTGGAGCGGGCGCTACGATATCTGCATCTGCTCCATGACACCGAGCAAGGCCCGCGCCGAGGTGTTCGATTTCCCGGTGCAGTACTACGCCTCGCCAGCGGTCATCGTGGTCAATGCCAAGGACGACAGCATCCATGGCGCCAAGGATCTGAGCGGCAAGAAGGTCGGCCTGACCAGCGCGTCCAGCTATGAGAGCTATTTGAACAAGAACCTGGTCATTGAAGGCGCGGAAGATACCCGGTTGAGCTATCCGTTCGAGAACGTACAGATCGCCCCGTATGACACCGATAACGTGGCGTTCCAAGACCTCGGCCTGGGCGCCGGAGTGCGCCTGGACGCGGTGCTGACCAACCTGGTGACCGCTCAGCCACGCCTGACCGAAGACAAGCGCTTCAAACTCGCTGGCGAAGCGCTGTATGCCGAGCCGAACTCGGTCGCCATCGAAAAGGGTGACGCCGAGTGGAACAGCAAGGTGCAAGAAGTCTTCGCCCAACTGAAACAGGACGGCACCCTGAGCAAGCTCTCGCAAAAATGGATCGGCGCCGACATCAGCCAATGACTTCCATTCCGCCTCCTGTCCAGCTACCGCCACCGGTGACTGAGTCGCGCCTGCATAAAATCTTCGGCTTTCGCACACGCTTGTACCTGACGTGGGCGGTCATGCTGGTGCTGTTCGCCAGTTTTTTCCTGAGTTTCGACCTGAAGTTCTCGATCATCCTCGACAAACTGCCGAACCTGCTCGGTTTGCATCTGGCCCCCAACGGCTTCCTGCAGGGCGCGGTGCTGACGTTGTTCCTGTGCCTGTGCTCGATCGTCGCGTCGTCACTCCTGGGCTTCATCACCGCGCTGGCGCGGCTGTCCAGCAGTGCGGTGGCGTTCGGCATCGCCAGCTTCTATGCGTCGTTCTTTCGCGGCACCCCGCTGTTGATCCAGATTTTGCTGATCTACCTGGGCCTGCCCCAGCTGGGCATCGTTCCTGGCGCCATTGCCGCCGGCATCATCGCGTTGTCACTGAACTACGGCGCCTACCTGAGCGAAATCTTCCGCGCCGGCATCCTCGGCGTTCCCCACGGCCAACGCGAAGCCTCCCTCGCCCTGGGCATGGGCGAAACCGTGATCTTCTGGCGCGTCACCCTGCCCCAGGCCATG
The DNA here is from genome assembly GCF_054130985.1 of Pseudomonas sp. R4-84. Taxonomy (NCBI): domain Bacteria; kingdom Pseudomonadati; phylum Pseudomonadota; class Gammaproteobacteria; order Pseudomonadales; family Pseudomonadaceae; genus Pseudomonas; species Pseudomonas sp. R4-84. The sequence continues at coordinate 54,066 of NZ_CP096390.1, read as the reverse complement.
CGCACCATCATCCCGCCGACCACCAACCAATTCATCTCCATGCTCAAGGACTCCTCCCTGATCTCGGTGATGGGCGTCTGGGAAGTGATGTTCCTGGCGCAATCTTATGGTCGCTCCAGCTATCGCTATATCGAAATGCTGACCACGGCCGCGATTATCTACTGGCTGATGTCCATTGCGCTGGAGCTGATTCAAGCGCGGATGGAGCGGCATTATGGAAAGGCTTATCTAAAGCGCAGCTGATCGATCGTGTATGAACCTGCTGTAGGGTAAAGCTACAGGCTCCGCCAGCCATCGCGACGATGGAGGGAACCGAGCACGACCGGCCTACGCTCTCCATCCGCCAATTCGCTTCTGCGGCGAGAAGATGGCTGGCATCGCCGCTTTCGGTGAATTTTTAAAGTGCGACCTTCTCCACTACAGGTCGCATTCAATGCCTACCCAACACCTATTCCTGCCCCACCATCTTGCCTTGGCAATAACCTTGGCCCTCGGCTGTGCCGAGGTTTCGATGGCTCAGTCAGTTACCGAGGACGCCCGCCCCGTTGAAACAACCGCGAAGATGCAGGCGAGGCTCAAGGCGTTCGCGGCGGCGCCGGATACAAACATCGAACCGGTCATCAAGGCCCAGGAAGCGCCCCTATCGATGAGCGTCGGCAATGACCTTGTGATTGTCAGCAAGCAAGGCGAACTTTTCGGGCCCACTGACGGCGGCGGCGGTACCAATGTTCTGCAGTTGGATATCAGCAAGGGAGGCGTAATCGGCCCAACCGGCAACTTCAAGGATCTATACCTCAAGCAAGGCGAATGGTCGAACGGTGGCGCGCTCACCGGTGCAAGCCTGGTTGACTCAAAGGCAAAGCTGGCCAACACCGGTCAGATAACGGGCGCAGTGCATGTGCTTGGCGTATTCCATAACCCAGGTACCGTGACCGGGCCTGTGTTCGTTGGAAAAAACGGCACGTTCAGCGGCAACGGGACGGTCGACGCGCTGGATGTGGCGGGTTTGATTGAAATCGGTCCAGTCATGGGTGCCCCCTCGGTTACCCATGACCTCAAGCTGTCCAAAAGCGCGACGCTGGCTTATGGAGTCGACACGGAGAAAGGCGGCGCCACGATCAAGGTTGGCGGTACCGCGACGTTAGGCAATGCGACGTTGAAGATCACGTCTCTGTCGGGCGAGTCCATCGCTGAGAACAAACACGTCGTGATAAAAGCGCAAAAAGTCGAAGGGAAGTTCGGGAACGTCATCAACGAACTGGCCTTGATGACGGCAACACCTGAGTACGCCACGGGAGAAGTAGGATTGACCCTTGCGCTTAAGGACAAGGTGCCCAACGAGATCGCGCCCACGGTTAATAGCCAAGCGGTTATAGGCAGTATCGTGGAACACCATGCCGAAGCAACGGAGGCTGGCCCCGCCGTCGCTTTACCCGCTGAACAAATATCCGCCACAGAATCGCAAACCCGTCATCCCGCGTCATATCCCAACGAACCCGCGAAAGTGGCAGCCAACCCCAAACCCAACGCCGCTATCAACGCCCTGCTCGGTACCAACATGGCCACCGCCGCCGATGCCATCGACCAACTGGGCGGTTACGACACGGCAGACCTGGGCAGCGCGACTTTAAGCAGCGTCGCACCGATCAGCTCGGGAATGCTCTCCGCCATGGGCCGGAACAACCCGACGGGTGAGCATGGCAAAGGCCAGGTCTGGGTCCAGGCCATCGGCAACAACGGCAGCCTCGCCAAGCAATTGGGCAGCTTTGCCCTGAAGCATTCGACCAAAGGTTTGATGCTGGGAACCGACTGGGCCGTCAGCCCCGATTGGCGCCTGGGCGTCATCGGCAGCAAAACCCAGACACGGCTGGACAGCTATCAATTCGACGGCGCGCTCGACAGTTGGCTGATGGGTGCCTATGCCTTGCGCCAGGATGGGCCAGTGGCCCTGCGCCTGGGTGCCGTTTATGGCAGCCATGACGGAAGCACCAAACGCCATGTTGCGTTCAATGGTTTCAGGGATCACCTCAAGGGTCGCTACGACGCCACGACACAACAGATCTTTGGACAGGTCGGCTACAACCTGGACGTCGGACACTTCGATATGGAGCCCTACATCCGGGTGGGTTACCAACGCTACCAACGCGACGCCTATGCAGAAAAAGGTGGCGATGCTGCATTGCAATACCACGACCAGAGCCAGGAACACTTCAGCAGCGATCTCGGCCTGCGTATCGCCCACCCTTTTGCGTTCGACCAAGGCATGCGGTTGACGCCACGCGTGGATGTCGGCTGGAAACACCTATACGGCGACATCAGGGGCAGCTCCCATCAACGCCTGGCTAACGGTGGCAGCACCTACATCATCCAAGGGGTGGAACTGGACCGGGACAGCCTGCTCTTGCAAGCGGGGTTGGACCTGGCCATGTCGCCACGTCACACCCTGGGGTTGAGCTACAGCGCAGAAACGGGCCAGGACAACCGTAACGGCGCGTTGACCGGGCAATGGCGGATGGCGTTCTAACGGGCAAAAAAAAGGGGAGCACCTGCTCCCCCGAGGTAAAACGTTTTATCGCGGCTGTTCGGATCAGCCTTCGATTTCCACCAGGATTTCGCCCGGATTGACCCGGTCGCCCTTGGCTACATGAATCGCCGTGACCTTGCCTGGGATGGCGGCCTGGACTTCGGTCTCCATTTTCATGGCTTCGGTAATCAGCACTGCTTGGCCGGCCTTCACCACGTCGCCCTCCTTGACCAGCACATCAACGATGTTGCCTGGCATGGTGGTGCTGACGTGGCCCGGCGCGGTGGCTTGCTTGCGCTTGCTGCTGCCGCCGCTGACGAACTCATTGAGCGGTTCGAACACGACCTCTTCCGGCATACCATCGATGGAGAGATAAAAATGCCGCTTGCCCTCGGCCTTGACGCCTACGCCGGTGATGTCGACGCGATAGGTTTCGCCGTGGACATCGATGACGAATTCGGTCGGTACACCTTCGCCGCCAGCGGAGCTCACGCTGCCAGCCTCTGGGATAGGCAGCAGTACTTCGGGGGTCAAGGTGCCGGCTTCACGCTCCTCGAGGAACTTGCGCCCGATGTCCGGGAACATCGCGTAGGTCAGCACGTCTTCCTCGGATTTGGCCAAGGCACCGATTTCACCACGCAACCGGGTCATTTCCGGCTTGAGCAAGTCGGCCGGACGCACATCGATCACGTCTTCGCTGCCGATGGCCTGGCGACGCAGCTTCTCGTTCACCGCGCCAGGTGCCTTGCCGTATCCGCCTTGCAGGTAGAGCTTCACTTCGTTGGTGATGGTCTTGTAGCGCTCACCGGCCAATACGTTGAAGAACGCCTGGGTGCCGACGATCTGCGAGGTCGGGGTCACCAGCGGCGGGAAGCCGAGGTCTTCGCGTACTCGTGGGATTTCCGCCAGCACTTCGTTCATGCGGTTCAGTGCGCCCTGCTCTTTCAACTGGTTGGCCAGGTTGGAAATCATTCCACCCGGAACCTGGTTGACTTGGACGCGGGTGTCCACCGCGGTGAATTCACTCTCGAACTGATGATATTTTTTGCGAACGGCGTAGAAGTACAGGCCGATTTCCTGCAGCAGTTCCAGGTCCAGGCCGGTGTCGAATTCGCTGCCCTTGAGAGCGGCGACCATCGACTCGGTGCCTGGATGGCTGGTGCCCCAGGCGAAGCTGGAGATCGCGGTATCGATGTGATCGGCGCCGTTTTCGACAGCCTTGAGCTGGCACATCGCGGCGAGGCCGGCGGTGTCGTGGGAATGGATGAAGACCGGCAGCGATTGCTCGGCTTTCAGGGCTTTGACCAATTCGCCAGTGGCGTAGGGGGTCAGCAGCCCGGCCATGTCCTTGATCGCCACCGAGTCGCAACCCATGGCTTCCATCTGCTTGGCCTGGGCCACGAATGCTTCGATGGTGTGCACCGGACTGGTGGTATAGGCGATGGTGCCCTGGGCATGCTTGCCGGCAGCCTTCACCGCTTCGATGGCGACCCGCAGGTTACGCACGTCGTTCATCGCATCGAAGATACGGAACACATCGATGCCGTTGACCGCAGCCTTGGCCACGAACGCCTTGACCACGTCATCGCTGTAATGGCGGTAGCCCAGCAGGTTCTGGCCGCGCAGGAGCATTTGCAGGCGGGTGTTGGGCAGCGCCGCACGCAGTTGGCGCAGGCGCTCCCACGGGTCTTCCTTCAGAAAGCGCACGCAGGCGTCGAAGGTTGCGCCGCCCCAGACTTCCAGCGACCAATAGCCGACTTTGTCGAGCTTGTCGCAGATCGGCAGCATGTCTTCGGTGCGCATGCGAGTGGCGAGCAGCGATTGGTGGGCGTCGCGCAGGATTGTGTCGGTTACGTGGATCTTCTTGGACATTGTCATGATTCCTTACAGGCCTGCGTGGGCGGCAATGGCGGCGGCGATGGCCAGGGCCAGCTCTTCGGGTTTGCGCTTGATCGAGTAGTTGGTCAGTTCCGGATGGCTTTCAACGAAGCTGGTATTGAACTGGCCGCTGCGGAACTCCGGATTGCGCAGGATTTCCTGGTAATACGCGGCGGTGGTCTTGACCCCTTGCAGGCGCATGTCATCCAGGGCCCGCAAGCCGCGGCCCATCGCTTCTTCCCAGGTCAGCGCCCAGACCACCAGCTTCAGGCACATCGAATCGTAGAACGGCGGAATGGTGTAACCGGTGTAGATCGCCGTGTCGGTGCGCACGCCCGGGCCACCCGGGGCGTAGTAGCGGGTGATCTTGCCGAAGCTGGGCAGGAAGTTGTTTTTCGGGTCCTCGGCGTTGATGCGGAACTGCAACGCAAAGCCGCGGTGCTGGATGTCTTCCTGCTTGACCGACAGCGGCAGCCCGGAGGCGATGCGAATCTGCTCGCGCACCACGTCGATACCGGTGATTTCTTCGGTAATGGTGTGCTCTACCTGGACCCGGGTGTTCATCTCCATGAAGTACACCTCGCCTTCGGCGAGCAGGAACTCAACGGTACCGGCGTTCTCGTAACCGACAGCCTTGGCGGCGCGCACAGACAGGTCGCCGATATAGGCACGCTGTTCGGGGGTCAGTTGCGGGCTGGGGGCGATTTCGATCAGCTTCTGGTTGCGGCGCTGGATCGAGCAGTCCCGTTCGAACAGGTGCACCACATTGCCGAAACTGTCGCCCAGGATCTGCGCTTCGATGTGCTTGGGATTGACGATGCATTTTTCGAGGAACACTTCCGCCGATCCAAACGCCTTCGTGGCTTCGGAGATGACACGCGGGAAGGCCTGTTCGAGTTCTTCGCGGCTGTTGCAGCGACGGATACCCCGACCGCCGCCACCGGACGTAGCCTTGAGCATTACCGGGTAACCGATTCGGTCGCCTTCGGCCAGGGCTTCTTCGATGCCCGCGACGTTGCCTTCGGTGCCTGGCGTCACCGGTACGCCCGCCTTGATCATGCTGCGGCGCGCTTCGGTCTTGTCGCCCATCCGCCGAATGACTTCCGCCGACGGACCGATGAATTTTATTCCGCGTTCAGCGCAGATATCTGCCAGCTCGGCGTTTTCCGACAGAAAGCCGTAGCCGGGGTGCAAGGCATCGCAGCCTGTTTCCACGGCGAGGTTGACCAATTTGCGCGGGTTGAGGTAACCGGCCAGCGGATCGGCGCCAATGCTGTGGGCCTCGTCCGCACGCTTGACATGCAGCGCATGGCGGTCCGCGTCGGAGTAGACCGCGACCGAGCGAATGCCCATCTCGGCGCAGGCGCGCACGATGCGGACGGCAATCTCACCACGGTTGGCGATCAGGATCTTTGTTATCAATTGGAGGTTCCCTTGAGCCGGTGATACCACGGCCTGGGATCCAGGCCGACGCGTGACCAGATGTAACAATTGGTCGCAGCCCCACACTAGTCCTGGCTGGGGATTAACAAAAATGAATAATTATTGGGTCACGCATAAGCAAACACTTATAGTTGGGTGATCAGTCTCGGACCAGAGTGCTTGAAAAATGCGTAAGTCATTGATGCGTATGACGTTGCGTCAGCTGCAGATCTTCAATGAGGTGTGCGATCTGAGGTCCTACAGCCGTGCGGCGGATGAAATGTCTCTCACGCAACCGGCCGTTAGCCTACAGATTCGATCCCTGGAAGAGCTGATCGGCCAGCCGTTGTTTGAGTATGTCGGCAAAAAACTCTACATGACCGAAGCCGCCGAAGCGCTGCAACGCGCCAGCCGGGATATCTTCGGGCGTTTGGAAAACCTCGATATGCAGCTTTCCGACATGCAGGGCTCGCTGCAAGGCCAGCTGAAGCTTGCGGTGGAGTCCAGCGCCAAGTACTTCGTCCCGCATCTGTTCGCCGCGTTCAAGCGCCAGCATCCGGAGGTCAACCTGAACCTTACGGTGGTCAATCGCGGCCAAGTCATCCGCAGGCTTTCGGATAACCGGGATGACCTGGTGATCATGTCCATGGTGCCCCAGGACATGGGCCTGGAGTTTCTGCCGTTTCTCAATAATCCCATCGTTGCGGTGGCGCCGCCCGATCATCCGCTGTGCCACATGGGCTCATTGCGCTTGCAAGACCTGGAACCCTATACGCAGCTGTTGCGCGAGCCGGGTTCAGGCACGCGGCTGGCCTGTGAGGAATATTTCAAGGAGAAACGGGTGCATTTCACCCAGACGCTGGAGGTGGCGTCTGCCGAAGCCCAGCGTGAATGCGTGGTGGCCGGGCTGGGCGTGGCGCTCTTGACGCGCCACGCCGTGAGCCGGGAATTGTCGTCCGGCGCGCTCATCGAGTTGCCGGTGGAGGAGCTGCCGCTGTATCGCAGCTGGTGCCTTGTACAGGCCCGGGCCAAGCGCCTATCACCGGTGGCTCATGCGTTTCTGGCATTCGTTCGCGGCGAACGTGCGCAGATCATCGGCTTGGTTGAGCGTTTCGACGGGAAACCGCCGGCGTTGCCTGCCAGTAATTGATTTCCATCAGGTCAGGATATTCGCTTATTTGCGCCAGGAGCTGACGCTGCTCATAGCGGTCTTCGATGGCACGACGGAACGCCATGCGGCGCTGGTCTTCCTGCTGGCGACGGGTTTTGGCGGCGCTGCGTTCTTCGTAGGACTGGGTCATGTCGAGACTCCCAAGACGTATACGGGAGCTCCACGATGACGGTGAGGGATGACGGTTTGGCGGCGCGAGCGTTACAGAACGATGAATTCGGCGAATTGCCCCGTGGCGAGGGAGCTTGCTCCCTCGCCCAAAAGCCCTGACTTCCAAGGCCGCGTTCAGTCGTCCAGCGCTTTCACCGACTTGGGTGACAACCGCAAGCTGCGAAGGCTGCGCTTCACGCTCTTGAGGTGGTTGACCAGGCTTGGGCCACGCGCCATGGCGACGCCCATCGCCAGCACATCGATAACCACCAGGTGGGCAATGCGCGACGTCAATGGCGTATAGATTTCCGTGTCTTCGTGCACGTCGATCGCCAGGTTCACGGTGGAGAGCTCAGCCAGCGGTGTCTGGCTCGGACACAAGGTGATCAGCGAGGCGCCGCTTTCACGCACCAGATTGGCAGTGATCAACAGATCCTTGGAGCGCCCCGACTGGGAAATACAGATCGCCACGTCGGTCGGCTTCAACGTGACGGCCGACATGGCCTGCATGTGCGGGTCGGAATAAGCCGCCGCCGTCAGCAGCAACCGGAAAAACTTGTGCTGGGCGTCGGCCGCCACCGCACCCGAGGCGCCGAACCCGTAGAACTCGACACGTTGGGCCTGGGACATTGCCGTCACGGCTTTCTGCAGCGCGACCGGGTCAAGTTTCTCGCGGACCTCCATCAGGGTGTGCAGCGTCGTGTCGAAAATTTTCAGGCTATAGTCGGCGACCGAATCGTCTTCATGAATAGCGAATTGCCCGAAACTGGCACCGGCCGCCAGGCTTTGCGCCAATTTGAGCTTCAAGTCCTGGAAACCCGAGCAACCGATAGCCCGGCAAAAACGCACGATCGTTGGTTCGCTGATGCCAACGCTGTGGGCCAGATCGGCCATGGAACTGTGCATCACGGCCGCGGGATCAAGCAGTACATGATCGGCGACTTTCAGCTCCGATTTGCGCAGCAAGTGGCGTGACTGGGCAATGTGTTGCAACAGGTTCAAGGGGCTGGACTCTTGTTATGGGCAGGTGCCGGGATGTAGCAGGCTTGTAGTTATACTACAAGAATCGGCTCTTCGCCTGTCCAATACGTAACTGAATTGACCTTGTTGTCCCTTGTTTTGGCGGGCGACGCTCCTTGTAGCCGTCTCGCAGGCTCGGCGCACGCCAAGTCCAATCCTATCCCTGCTCCCGCAGCAGACGGGCGAGGCCTTCGGCTCCAACCGGTCGACTGATGAGATAACCCTGGACTTCGTCGCAGTGCTCATTCTTCAGGAACTCAAGCTGTCCCTCCCGCTCGACACCTTCGGCCACAACCTTGAGCGACAGTCCGTGGGCCATGGCAATGATCGCGCGGGTGATGGCCGCGTCCTCGCCCCCCTCCTCCAGCCCACGAACGAAGGCCTGGTCGATCTTCACGTAATCCACCGGGATGCGCTTGAGGTAGCTCAGGGACGAATAACCGGTGCCAAAGTCATCGATGGCCAGCTTGACTCCCAGATCCCGCAGCTGTTGGAACGTAGCGATGATGTGCTCGACGCTGTCAAGCAACTGGCTCTCCGTGAGTTCCAGCTCCAAATAATGCGGAGCCAGGCCGGTTTCTTCGAGCACTTGGCGCACCAGGCTGACCAACTTGCCCTGGCGCAACTGATGCACCGAAAGGTTGACCGAGACACGAATGGACTCCAGCCCCTGGCGCTGCCATTCACACGCCTGCCAACAAGCCTGGCGCAGCACGAACTCGCCGATCGGACCGATCAGCCCGGTTTCTTCGGCGAGACCGATAAACTCCCCGGGTGGAATCTGGCCCATGCTCGGATGCTCCCAGCGCACCAACGCTTCGGCGGCATTCAGCCGCCCCGTCGCCAGGCATAGCTTGGGTTGGTAGAACACTTTCAGTTGTTGTTCTTCCAACGCCTTGCGCAACTGGTTCTCCAACTGCAGACGCTCCAGCGTGCTGGCTTGCAGGCTGTCGGTGTAGAACTGGAAATTATTCCCGCCCAAGTGCTTGGCGTGTTGCATGGCCATGTTGGCCTGGCTGACCAGGGTGGAAATTTCCCGCGCGTTATCCGGCAGCAGGCTGATGCCTATGGAGGCGCTGACCACCAGTTCGTGACCATCGATCGTCACCGGCACGCGAAGCTTGGTGGCCAGTCGGGTCGCCACTCGCGCCAGGCTCGAAAGATTGCCGTAGGCGTCGAACAGTACCGCAAACTCATCGCCGGACAGCCGGGCGATGGTGTCGGCTTCGGGCAATGCGTTGATCAGGCGCCGAGCCATTTTCTGCAAAAGCTGGTCGGCGATGTCATGGCCCAGGCTGTCGTTGAGCAGTTTGAAACGGTCGAGGTTGATGTGCAGCAAGGCCAGGCTACGCCGTCCTCCCTGGCGCACTCGCTGATGGGCTTCGTTCAAGCGCTCACGGAACAGCGAGCGGTTCGCCAGCCCGGTCAGCTCGTCATAATGGGTCAGATAGCGCATCCGCTCTTCGGATTCGCGCCGCGCTGAAAGATCGGCGAAGAAACCGACTATATGGCTGATATTTCCCCGCGAGTCCCGCACGACATTCAACTGGAGCCACTGTGGGTAGAGCTCGCCGTTGGCGCGCGCCTCAACCAGCTCGCCTTGCCAGGTGCCGTGCTGCTTGAGCGCTTGGCGAATCACCGGATAGTGCCGACGCGCGTCGCGACTGCAAGGCAGATCAACCACATTGCGCCCCAGCATGTCCGCGATATCGAAGCCGGTCACTCGTGTAAACGCCTGGTTGGCGGCAAGCAGCGCGTAATTGGGATCCAAAATCACGATGCCCTCACTGGCGGCCTCGAACACCGTGGCGGCCAGTTGGCGCTGCTGTTCCAGCTCCTTGCTGACGCTGATGTTGCGGCGCGTACCGACCATGCGCAGTACCCGCCCATTCGCGCTGCGCTCCACGGCCCGGCCGCGGTCTTCGATCCAGACCCAATGGCCGTCGCCGTGGCGCACGCGGTATTCGATCTGGTAATCCTCGCTGCGGCCCTTCAGATGTTCGACAAGGGCACGCTTGAGCGCCGGAAGGTCTTGGGGATGCAGGCGCGGGGTGAGATGACTGAGCATGGCCGTGATGTATTCAGGTTCCAGGCCAAACAGCTCCTTGAGCTGGGTGTGATGAACCTCGTCGGTCTGCAGGTTCCAGTCCCACAACCCCAGCTCACTGGCCTTGAGGGCCAACGCCAGGCGCGCTTCACTCTTGACCAGGGCCTGGCTGGCCGCCTCCAGTTCGAGGCTGCGCTGCGCTACCCGCGCCTCCAGGCCAACCTGCGCGGTGCGCAATTGGGCCTCGGCGGAGCGACGCTGTTCGACCTCCCGGGCCAACGCCTCGTTGAGCTGCGCGCCGCGGCTTTGTGCCTGCTGCAAATGCTCGATCAACGCCTGGTTCTGGAACCGTCGCAACATCCCGTTCTGTATCAGCCGGTTGACCTGCCAGGCCACCACGCTCAGCGAGACCAGCACCACCAGCCCGAGCCAACCCCAGCCACGTTGATGCTCGTCCGGCCCCCAGAAAAGGTAAGCGATAGCCGGCAAAAGACAGGGCAAGGTAAAGGACAGGAACGCCGGTAGACTCACGGCGTAAGCGACACTGGCAGAGAGGGTCGCGGCGCCGATCAGGCCGAACACCCAAGCCTGTTGCTGGAAACTGTCCGCCGGCACCAGGGCAATGCCCGCACCGGCCAGCGTCAGGCCGGTCATGGCCGAGCCCAGAAGAAACATGCGCAACCAGACCGGGTGGGCCTGGCGGCTTGGTATCGCCGAATCGAAAGCGGCCACCTGGATCACCCGCAGCGCGACCAGCGACAGTAACCAGACCAGCCACACGCTGACCAGGAAGTAGCGCTGAGGCTCCCACAGCAGCGCCGCGCAGACCAGACCGTTGATCAGCATGAACAATGTGGGCAGCAGCGAGCCCTGGTACAACAACCTGGTGCGTTCGACCGCCATTTCCGTGGCGTACTGCTTGCAGATAATCCGCGGCTCTACACGCGGGCCTGCCAGATCGGAATTGAAGGTCATAAATGTTGTTCTTGTTCTTATTCAGGGGAGCATGGTGAGCCCGAAACGATCACCGAGCATACACAAGCCAAAGGCCATCCCACACTGCCCTGATTCATAAAAATACTGAAAAAACGCGGATCCAATTGCGCGCCGGCCACCGTAACCGAGCCCCGCCGATGGTTGCGGGCGCTGACTGACCGGTCGTCCGCAGGCGGTGTTTTGTCGGCCAATGCAAAGCTCGGTTTGCCCGAGGTGGCGCCGCACCCTAGAATGCCTCGATGCGCGATGATCTCTCCCTTCTGCTGAACTCCCTAAACGATGCCCAACGCCAGGCAGTTGCTGCCTCCGTGGGCCGTCAATTGGTCCTGGCCGGTGCCGGCTCCGGCAAGACCCGAGTGCTGGTGCACCGTATCGCCTGGTTGATCCAGGTCGAGAACGCCTCGCCCCATTCGATCCTGTCGGTCACCTTTACCAACAAGGCTGCCGCCGAGATGCGCCATCGCATCGAACAGTTGATGGGCATCAACCCGGCTGGCATGTGGGTCGGTACGTTCCACGGCCTGGCCCATCGCCTGTTGCGCGCCCATTGGCAGGAAGCCGGCCTGAGCCAGACCTTCCAGATCCTGGACAGCGACGATCAACAACGGTTGGTCAAGCGCGTGATTCGCGAACTTGGGTTGGACGAACAACGCTGGCCCGCCCGCCAGGCTCAGTGGTTCATCAATGGTCAGAAGGACGAAGGCCTGCGCCCGCAGCATATCCAGGCCAGCGGTGACCTGTTCCTGGCAACCATGCGCAGCATCTACGAAGCCTACGAGGCGGCCTGCCAGCGTGCGGGGGTTATCGACTTCTCGGAACTGTTGCTGCGGGCGCTGGACCTGTGGCGTGACCACCCGGGGCTGCTGGAGCATTACCAGAGGCGCTTCCGACATGTCCTGGTGGACGAATTCCAAGACACCAACGCCGTTCAATACGCGTGGTTGCGCCTGCTCGCCAAGGGCGGCGACAGCCTGATGGTCGTGGGCGACGACGACCAGTCGATCTACGGCTGGCGTGGCGCCAAGATCGAGAACATCCACCAGTACTCGGCGGACTTTCCCGACGCCGAGGTGATTCGCCTGGAACAGAACTACCGCTCCACCGCTGGCATCCTCAAGGCCGCCAACGCCCTGATCGCCAACAACACCGGTCGCCTGGGCAAGGAGTTGTGGACCGAGGGCAACGAAGGCGAGGCGATCAATCTCTACGCCGCGTTCAACGAACACGATGAGGCCCGCTATGTTGTGGAAACCATCGAGAGCGCGTTGAAAACCGGCCTGGCCCGCAGCGACATCGCCATCCTTTATCGCTCCAACGCCCAGTCGCGGGTGCTTGAAGAGGCCTTGCTTCGCGAACGGATCCCTTACCGTATCTATGGCGGCCAGCGCTTCTTTGAACGCGCCGAAATCAAGAACGCCATGGCCTACCTGCGCCTGATCGAAGGACGAGGCAACGACGCGGCCCTGGAGCGGGTAATCAATGTGCCGACGCGGGGCATCGGCGAGAAAACCGTCGAGGCGATTCGCGACCATGCCCGTCACAGCCATGTGTCGATGTGGGAAGCCATGCGCCAACTGGTGGACAACAAAGGCGTCACCGGCCGTGCCGCCGGCGCCCTGAAGGCTTTCATGGACCTGATAGAAGATCTGGCCGCCAAATGCGGGGAAATGCCCCTTCACTTGATGACCCAGACCGTCATCGAGCAGTCCGGCCTGATTGCCTACCATGAAGCTGAAAAAGGCGAGAAAGGCCAGGCCCGGGTGGAAAACCTTGAGGAACTGGTCAGCGCTGCGCGCAACTTCGAAAACACCGAAGAAGATGAAGACCTGTCGCCGTTGTCGGCCTTCCTCGGCCACGCGTCCCTGGAGGCCGGCGACACCCAGGCGGACGAGCATGAAGACAGCATTCAGCTCATGACCCTGCATAGCGCCAAGGGCCTGGAATTCCCCTACGTCTTCCTGGTGGGCATGGAAGAAGGTCTGTTTCCCCACAAGATGAGCCTGGAAGAGCCCGGACGCCTGGAAGAGGAACGGCGCCTGGCTTATGTCGGCATCACGCGTGCCATGCAGAACCTGGTGATGACCTACGCTGAAACCCGACGTTTGTATGGTAGCGAGACCTACAACAAAGTGTCGCGATTCGTACGTGAAGTGCCGAAGGGTCTGATCCAGGAAGTACGTCTTTCCAACAGTGTCAGTCGACCGTTCGGCGGCAGTCAGCAACAAGGCACCAACAGCCTGTTTGGCGGCAGCGACATCCCGGAAACCGGCTTCAGCCTGGGCCAGGCCGTCCGACATTCGGTATTCGGCGAAGGCGTGATTCTCAACTTCGAAGGCGCCGGTGCCCAGGCTCGGGTCCAAGTCAACTTCAGCGAAGGCAGCAAATGGCTGATGCTGGGGTATGCCAAGTTGGAAGCGATCTAAAAGCCTCGGTAATCCCCTTTGTGGGAGCGAGCTTGCTCGCTCCCACAATTATTCTGGAAACATTAAATATTTCCGATAGAACTTGTTCACCTTTCCTACAGCCCAAAGCGAACAAGGCTCCTTGCGCGAGCCGAACCTGAACCTTGGCTGTCACGCAAAAGCCCGAAACACTCTGCTGCTAGCCAGCAACAGTTCACCTGTGCAACATGGCGCGCGTGCTATCCACAAATGGGAATGCCTTTATATGAAACGTTTTCTTAGCATCGCCATGGCGTTGTGCATCGGCCTGACGATGGCCATCGACGCCAATGCCGCCAAGCGTTTTGGCGGTGGTAAAAGTTCGGGCGCAGCCCCGACTCATCAGACCAGCCAGATGGCGCCGTCGTCTGCCGCCGGGTCCACTGCCGCCACCGCGGGCGCGGCAGGTGCTGCTGGCGCGGCCACCAAGGCCAGCGGCGCTTCGCGCTGGCTCGGCCCCCTGGCCGGTATCGCGGCCGGTGGTCTGCTCGCTTCCATGTTCATGGGCGACGGCTTCCAGGGCATGCAGATCTTCGACATCCTGATCATGGCGGTCATTGCCTTCCTGGTCTTCCGTTTCATCGCAGCCCGTCGTCGCAAGCAGCAGGAGCAATTCGCTCCGGCCGGCCATGCGCCGATGCAGCGTGAAGTGTTCAACCAACAACCTGCCGGTGGCTCGATCTTCGGTGGCGCGGCTGCTCCAGTGGCGCGCCCGGTGATCAACGCACCTGCCTGGTTCAACGAAGAACGCTTCATCGAAGCGGCACGCAGCCATTTCATGTCCCTGCAGCAGCATTGGGACGCAAACGAAATGGACAAGATCGCCGAGTTCGTCACCCCGCAATTGCTGGAGTTCCTCAAGCGCGAGCGGGCCGAGTTGGGTGATGGCTATCAGTCCACCTACATCGACAACCTCCAGATACAACTCGAAGGCGTCGACGATCGCGCCGACAAGACTATCGCCACCCTGACCTTCGTCGGCGTGTCGAAAGACTCTCGCTTCGACCAAGGTGAAGCGTTCAGCGAAAGCTGGAACATGGAACGTGCCCAAGGCGAAAACCAGCCTTGGCTGGTCGCAGGTATCCGCCAGAACGGTTGAACCTTTGCGCGTTTCGCAGGTTGAAATAAAAGAACCCCGGCACTTGCCGGGGTTTTCTATTTCGCGGTTGCATCTACAGCGGGCTACTGTATAAACCGCCCTATAAACCGCGCCATCGAGAAAGAGGATCCCGGACGTGGAAGAAATCATCGAACAATTACGCGAAGCCAACGAACCCGTACCGGTTCCATTGGAATTGCCCGACGAAGACTTGCTGGTGGAAATCGAAGAGCAGCTGTTCATCGATATCCCGTTCGTGTTCCGGGAGTTTTTGCTCACCGTCAGCGATGTCGTCTACGGCAGCCTGGAGCCGGTGACCGTTACCGATCCGCAGTCCCATACCTACCTGCCGGATGTGGCCGCCAATGCCTGGGATGCCGGTGTTGATCGAAGCCTGATTCCGATCTGCCAGGACGGCGATGACTACTACTGTGTCGAAGAAGACGGCACCGTAGTGCTATGGCAGGCAGAAGAGGAGCTGATCGCCGAGGAAACGTGGGAATCGGTATGGCACTGGGCAAGGGATGTCTGGTTGGAAAGTTGATGCTCTAGCGTCCGGCGCTGATCAATGCCCGGACGATCCCTTGTGGTTGTCCAGCGTTTCGAGCAAGGCCACCTGCATTCGTGTATGCAGGCGGACAAACCAGCGCCAAAGCAGGGCCGCCAAGGCAATCGCGACCACTGCGATCCATACCAGCAGCTTGTTGGTCGGCAAGATACTGGCTGACAAGGCTGCCAGCAGCAGGAAAATCACCAGCAGCGAAAGGAGCGGAATCACTTCGGCGATCACGCGACGCACGCGCTGGGTGTGGCGGCCGGCCATCTCCGGCTTTACACCCATTTCCGCCAGCAGCATCGACAACGCCTTGAGCTTGCGGTACGCCGCGATCAGGAACGGTAGCGACAGGAACAGCGAGCCGCCCCAGATCAACGCTTTCTGCCAGCTCGGATCGCTGATCCAGTCTTGCAGATAGGCAGACACTCGTTCGGCAAAATACCCCCCCGAGACAAAAATCGCGATCACCAATGCCAGGTTGACACCCACCTGCAGCATGATGCGCCTGATGATGGAAGCCAGCATGGCTCCCTCACCCTGTGGCTGGATGCTGCGCAACCATTCTCCATACATGCCCAGCACGCGCGTCAATCGCTGCGGCATTGCCGACGCCAATCTGACCGACAACGGATCAGCGGCCCGAATCAGATAAGGGGTCGACAATGTCGTGAGCACCGAGACAGCCACAGCGACCGGATAAAGGAAATCGCTGGTCACCTGCAGGGTCATCCCCAACGAAGCGATAATGAAAGAAAATTCGCCAATCTGTGAAAGCCCCATCCCGACTCGTAGGGAGGTGCGTCCATCATTTCCCGCGATAAAGGCGCCGAGACCACAAGAAAATATCTTGCCCAATACCACCGCGCAGGTAATGACTGCGATCGGCCACGCATATTGAAGCACAATGGCCGGATCGAGCATCAGCCCGATAGCCACGAAAAATATTGCGCTGAACAGATCGCGCACAGGCTCCACCAATCGCTCGATCTTCAGCAATTGTCGAGACTCGGCCATGATCGCACCGATCAGGAACGCCCCAAGCACCATGCTGTATTCCAGCTTTACCACCAGCAGGCAGAAGCCGAAACAAAGCCCCAGTACGGTAATCAACAACATCTCGTTGCTGTCGAACTTCGCCACGTACGCCAGCAATCGCGGCACCAGCAGGATGCCGACGACCAACGCCACGATCATGAACAGCGACAGCTTGCCGACCGTGGAAAACACCTCGCTGGAGCTTACGGTGCCGCTGACAGCGATGCTCGACAGTAAAGCGATGATACCGATGCCGAGAATGTCCTCGACGATCAATACCCCGAAGATCAACTGCGCAAAGCGCTCGTTTTTCATCTTCAGGTCATTCAAGGCTTTGACAATAATCGTGGTTGAGGAAATCGCGAGGATCGCGCCGAGAAACAGCGAGTCCATGGCGCTCCAGTCGAACCAGCGACCAATTTCATAGCCGATCCATATCATCAATACGATCTCTAGGAACGCAGCGATAAACGCCGTGGCTCCCACCTTGAACAGTTTGCGCAGGCTGAACTCCAGGCCCAGGGAGAACATGAGGAAGATCACGCCGAGCTCGGCCAGGGTCTTGATCGTTTCTTCATCGTGAATGAAGCCGAACGGCGGCGTATGCGGGCCGATGATAAAGCCGGCGACAATGTAGCCCAGCACCACCGGTTGCTTGAAACGATGGAACAGTACGGTGACCAACCCGGCCGCCAGCAAGATGATCGCCAGGTCTTGAATGAAACTGATGGCGTGCATTGTGGGGCTCCTTGTCGAAACGACTCCAGGTGAAGTCGGGTACGTCCGTTTCTTTTGTAGGAATACCCGGCATGACGGGTTTTTTGCAGGTTAACACCGGGACTTCTTTCGAAAAGACGGTGCAATATATGGAAACAGATCCACCCAAGCGTGACGGCAAGTCGTGGCGCAGCGTCCCGATATGAGTGGTTTGAACCCGCTAAACACATTCCAGCGCCCGCAGAGGCGCGCCCTCGAAACTGCTGCCTTGAACCGTGAGAACGTTATGGAACCCGGAAACGCCCAGCTGTCGATGACGGTGTTGATGACCCCCGATATGGCCAACTTCTCTGGCAATGTCCATGGCGGCACCTTGCTCAAGTACCTGGATGAGGTGGCCTACGCTTGTGCCAGCCGCTATGCCGGCCGATACGTGGTGACATTGTCGGTAGACCAGGTGATTTTTCGCGAGCCGATTCATGTCGGCGAGTTGGTCACCTTCCTGGCGTCGGTGAACTACACCGGCAATACCTCGATGGAAGTGGGCATCAAAGTCGTGACCGAGAACATTCGTGAGCGCTCGGTTCGCCATACCAATAGCTGCTTCTTCACCATGGTAGCGGTGGATGACCAGCGCAAGCCCGCGCCCGTCCCGCCGCTGCAACCGCAGAACAGCGAAGAGAAGCGCCGCTACGAACAAGCGCAGCAACGTCGCCAGATTCGCCAGGAACTGGAGAGGCGTTATCAGGAAATCAAGGCGGACGGGCCGTAACCCGCCGTCGAAATCAAGGTGGGAGCGAGCTCGCTCCCGCAGCGATCAAAGGCTGATCGGCATGGCCTCGAATCGCACGCGCGGATGGGCAATACGGTCCTGGGCGCGGACCAGCTGCAATTCGTAGCTTGCACACGCCTGGGTTTCCAACAGCACCTCATGCACGGCCGCAGCGGTGAATTCAAAGGCTGCCGACAGGCTGTCCCCCAACAGTATCCGCGCCAGGAACAGCCCCGACGTCAGGTCGCCGACTCCGACCGGTTGGCGGGGAAACGCCAACAATGGACGGCGCAAGTGCCAGCTGCCTTCAGCCGTGACCAACAGCATCTCGAAGCTGTCTTCGGGCTTGCCGGGATAAGCCAGGTGCTTGACCAGCACGACTTTCGGGCCACGGGCCAACAGCGCACGGGCCATCGCCAGGCAGTCGAGTAGTGATTGCGCCTTGCGGCCGGAAAAACTGTCCAGCTCCAGCTGGTTAGGACACATGATGTCAGCCACGGCAGCGGCCTCTTCCAGCAGGAACCTGCCCACCTCGGGCGCGACAATGCAGCCCTTCTCCGCATGCCCCATGACCGGGTCGCACAGATACAACGCCTTGGGATTACAACGCTTGATGCGCGCCACACCCGACAGGATCGCCTGTCCCTGGGCTGCGCTACCCAGATAACCGGACAGCACCGCGTCGCAATTGCCCAGCTCGCCAATGGCCGCGATACCCTCTACCAACAGCGGTATCTGGTCCGGCGGGAGCACTTCACCGGCCCACTGCCCGTATTGGGTGTGATTGGAAAACTGCACGGTGTTGAGCGGCCACACGTTTACGCCGACCCGCTGCATCGCAAACACGGCGGCGCTGTTGCCGGCATGGCCGAATATCACGTGGGACTGTATGGCAAGCAGATGGGGCGTGCGTTTCATGCGGGAAATGTCCGTAAAACTATTGAAATTCAAGCCGCGCAGTATGCGACTAAACGCAGCCTGTACGACAGACCGGCGACACAGTTAAGCTGACGGCAACTTGTTGGAGCTCTTCGTTCATGCTGACCCTTGGAAACATTTTCGTGCTGATGCTGCTGGCTACCGGCGGCGCCTGGCTGTGGCACAACCATGGCTTGCGCGAACGAGCCTTGGCGAGGGTCATGCAACATTGCGCCAACCTGAAGATCGAGCTGCTGGACGGCAACGTGGCGCTGCGAAAGATCGGATTCGTCAAGGACGCCAACGGACGGCGGCGCCTGGCACGTATCTATAATTTCGAATTCACAGTGACGGGCGAGACCCGTCATACCGGCACCATCACTCAGTTCGGTGCCCACAGCGCGCATATCGAGCTGGCTCCCTACCCGATGCCCTTCGAAGAGGCCCCGCCCACGCCAGTTGAGCCGGTGCAGACCCGGCCCAGGGCTGAAGTCATCGAACTGAGCCAGTGGCGTCAGGAGCACAACAAATGGAAGCCTTGAAGCAAAGCTGATTCAGGTGCACCGAGCAATCAACAGACCCGTTTGCAGGAGATCAATGTCTTGCGGCTGGTCGAATATCAGCTCGATCCGCGAGTCTTCGCGCCATTCACTGGCTTGCCATTGCAGTGCCGCCCCTTCCAATGCATTGGCGGAAACCCAACCGTCGGCACTGTGGATAACCATCTTCGCGCGCTTCCAGTGATGATCTTTTAGCCAATGCGTAAGCGCCGCTGCGTCGAATTGCTGGCTGGGGTGCCAGCGCCAGCCGATACTCCAGCCGCCCTCCTGCTGCTGATACAGGCGGATCGGCACCGCCGGATTGGTCCATATGGCCGCCATTCGACCCAGGCTTTTGGGCAGGCTCAAGTTATCCACAGCCTCGCTGCCCCGAGCCGCCAGGCCAGGCAATTGGTCGATCGGCAACGCTGCGTGCTGCGTCCAGTACAGCGTCCGTCCTGGCAGTTGCATCGCAAGCCGTTCCCGGTCGGCTTGCGTAAGGGTCTCGGATTTGTTCAGCACCAGCAGTCCGGCATCCGCCAGGGTTTGTCGCTGCGCATCGGGCAACGGCTTGCCGTCCGCCATCGCCTGGGCATCCAACACCAGCACGCAAGGTTGCACCGCCAGTACACCAAGCCAGGGTGCTTCGTTCAGCTGCCGCACCAACTGCACCGGATGGCCGAGGCCCGAGGGTTCGATAAACAGCCGATCCGGCCGAGCCTTGCGCAGTAGACGCCCAAGACCGATCTGAAACGGCGCGCCGTTGACGCAGCACAAACAACCGCCGGCCACTTCGCCCAGTGCGATACCATCGCCAGCCTGGGTCAGTAACGCGGCATCCAGGCCGATCTGACCGAACTCGTTGATCAGCACCGCCCAGCGCTCGCTGGCCGGGCGCTGGGCCAGAAGATGCCTGATCACGCTGGTCTTGCCGGCGCCCAAAGGGCCGGCTATGACATGAGTGGGGATGTGCTGCAACATAATCGACGGCTTTCGATGGAGGTGAACATGCGAATGATCGGCTGGTTGTTACTGGCGCTGACGTCGAACCAGGTACTGGCCCAGGCTTGCGTGGTCCACAGCCAGGCGGAGCGGCTCGATGTGAAAGTCTGCCAGCAGAACCGCAACATTCCGCAGAAGCTGTTTGCCGATGGCTTCTGCCAGCCAAACCTGGCCGGCCAGAAGGTCGAGGTGCAATACGTCGATCAGTGCCCCGGCGGCGCGTTCGGCGTTTGCCGCAACGCTCAGGTCGCCAATATGCCTTACCGCCAGGATATTCACTACTACGGCGTGGCGACCGATGCCGCTTACCTACAGCCATTTTGCGAAGGGCAAAGCCAGGGCACCTGGCTCAAGCCTTAAGCCAACCAGTCCAGCGTGAGAATCAGGCGACGCTCATGCGGGGCGGGTTCCGGTGAGCGGTGGATCAGGCCAAACCCCTCGTTGCCGTGCCATTTCTCGCCTTTAAGCAAGCCGACATCACCGCAACAGAACTGCTCGATCACTTGTGGATCCACCGGTTCGGCCTCAGGTTGCCCCAGGCGCTGGCGATCCATGACGCCCTCCTTGAGCCACTGGCTGCCGACGCCCCCATAGGTGGTCAGCAGCCGCACCGGTACGTGATCAACGTGAAAGCGCGGGCACATGGCCTTGTCCAACGTGCGAAGACGCAGACCGACCCGTTGCGCCCCCAACAGGCAAGCAAATGCGCAAACCAGCCAAGAGACGTCGGCGATAAAGCCTTCATAGCCGTGCAGGTCGCTGAAGCCTGCAGCCAGGCCTTGCAGCGCTGGCTGGGCGTCATCATCCGGCAAGTCGAGCACCCGTGATTCGGTCAATGGCTGGTCCAACGCAAGTACCAGGGCCGCGAAATCGCCGATGTGCGCGGGAAGCTGACGTCGCCAGACCGCCAGGTTGGTGCCGTCGTCCAGGATCTTCGTGAGTATCTCCGGTGTATCGCCTTGGACCTGCTGTACCTGCAATGCCCTTTTCAGACTCGGCGCCAGCATCACACTGCCGCCTCTTCATGCCATGGGCCGAATGGATCGGACAATAGCCGCCAACTTTCGACACCAAGGGCCAATTCCTCGTCGGTGAGCAGGCAGGCGTCCAATTCGGCGGTGAGTTGACCAAAGTCGATGTCCTGGCCAATAAACACCAGCTCCTGACGGCAATCGCCGGTGGCTACAGACCAGTTCTTCATGATGGCCGCTGTGCTCTCTTGGTCCTGCGGCCATTGGTTTTCTGGTACGAACCGCCACCAGCGCCCGGCAAATCCGTGGCGCATCAGGCCGCCGGCCTGGGACCAGCTCCCCGCCTCCTCAGGTTTGCTGGCCAACCAGAAGAACCCCTTGGAGCGCAGGAGCTTGCCATTTGGCCACGGACGGTCGATGAAGTTGAAGAAACGCTGGGGATGAAACGGCCGACGTGCCCGGTAGGCGGTCGAGGCAATGCCATATTCCTCTGTTTCAGGTACATGCTCGCCACGCAGTTCCTGTAGCCAGCCAGGCGCCTGGGCGGCGCGCTCAAAGTCGAAAAGGCCGGTGTCGAGAATACGGCCCAGCGGTACCTGACCCATGACCATTGGAATGATCTGCGCCTGGGCGTTGAGACGCTGCAGAATCGCGGTCAACTCTTCCCGCTCGCGTTGGCTGATCAGGTCGATCTTGCTGATCAGAATCACGTCGGCAAACTCGATCTGTTCGATCAGCAGGTCGGTGATCGAGCGTTCATCGTCCTCGCCCAGAGTTTCCCCCCGTGACGCCAGGCTTTCCGCGGCCTGATAATCCAGCAGGAAATTCACCCCATCGACCACCGTCACCATGGTGTCGAGCCGCGCCACATCGGCCAGGCTTCGGCCCTCCTCGTCACGAAACGTGAAGGTTTCGGCCACTGGCAACGGCTCGGAGATGCCTGTGGATTCGATCAGCAAATAATCGAAGCGCCCTTCCCGGGCAAGTTGCCCGACTTCTTCAAGCAAGTCCTCACGCAACGTGCAACAAATGCATCCGTTGCTCATTTCCACCAGTTTCTCTTCCGACCGGCTCAAGCTGACGTCTCGCTGGACTTCGCTTCCATCGATGTTGATCTCGCTCATATCGTTGACGATGACGGCAACGCGAAGGTCATCCCGATTGCGCAGGACGTGATTAAGCAGGGTACTTTTTCCGGCACCGAGAAATCCGGAAAGCACGGTCACAGGGAGACGCTTGGTCATCAGAGGATCCTCGTTGGGACGCCGTTATTCACGGGGAGTCTTCAGGCATTGGTTCGATGAAAGGCTGGTCGATATATATGTTATAGTATAACAGTGCAAGCTGACCAAACGATTTCCATGGGCGACACCGTATGCCGAGCTTTTCGAACATTTTGCCGATAGGGCTGTTATTGCTATTTTCAGTGGGTGCTTCGGCTCACCCGCCCACGCCGGCCAATTGCACGCGCAGCGCCAATCTGCTCGCGTGCGTCGATGCACAAGGCAATGCCTACAGCGTTTTCACGGCAGGAAATACCTTTTATTTACGAGGTTTTGAGGCTTCCGGACGGCGCTATTGGTCCCAGACAAATAGCCGTTATGGTCAGCTGACGTTTTTCACCGGGTTTGCTTCTGATGGCGAAGCCTGGGTTGGATATAGCCGGCGCGTGGGTTGGACCACTATCAATCGCTTTTCCAGCTCCGGCGGGGGCGGTGGCCGGTTTGTATGCGGCCGTATGAGCGGGTGCGAGCAACCGAAACGCTGATGTTTCACGTGGAACGCTGCCCATGAAAAAGCATTCATGAAAAAGGTCTCGTCGCTTTTATTGTTATACTATAACATTCAAGCGAACCTCTTCTGGACCTTCAAGATGAATGCGTTAACTCTGCCAGACGTCGCAGCACAGGCATCTCGCCAGAACTTGCCGCTAGATTGGGTCGGCATGTGCGGCATTGCTGTACCGCTGTTGATTGACGGTCAACGCTTGAGCGCAACTGCTGACGCGGGCGTCAGCCTCGATGATGGCGAAGCTCGTGGCATCCATATGTCACGCTTGTATCTGGCGCTGGAGCCGCTCGAAAACTCCCCACTTTCGCCGTCTCTTTTACGACAGATTTTACAGAGCTTCCTTGATAGCCATGGGGGATTGTCCCGGCGCGCCTCGCTTAGCCTGAAGACGGATCTCATGTACAAACGCTCCGCCTTGATCAGCCCTCTTGCTGGGTGGAAGCTGTACCCCACCAAGGTGGACGCTCACTTAGACGATTCGATGTTCCACGTGGAACTTGAGATTCAAGTTCCGTACTCATCCACCTGTCCCTGCTCGGCAGCGCTCGCGCGTCAGCTCATTCAGCAACAATTCATCGAGGATTTTGCAAACAAAGCGCTCGAGCATGCCGACGTGCTCGCTTGGCTGGGCTCATCAAAAGGCATCGTCGCTACCCCTCATAGCCAACGCAGCCTCGCCACCTTGAAAGTGCGGCTGAACACCGATATCCGTGAATTACCATGGCTGGCTCTGATCAACGAGGCCGAGGCTGCCCTGGGCACCGCTGTACAAACCGCCGTGAAGCGTGCGGACGAACAAGCCTTTGCCCTGGCCAACGGCCAGAACCTGATGTTCTGTGAAGACGCCGCGCGTCGATTGAACGTCGCGTTGCAAAAGATGCCCTGGATCTCCTCATTTGACGTGCGAGTGGTTCACGCTGAAAGCCTCCATGCCCACGATGCCGTCGCCCAGAGTCACTGGGTCCGGGAGGCCTCATGATTCGTTGCCAAGCCTTGAGATGGGGTGCGCCGGGTCAACCGCTCACGCCTCCGCTGGACATGGAACGACCTGAAGGCAGCCTGACCGCCATCATCGGCGCCAACGGCTCCGGAAAAAGCAGCCTTTTAAAAGTGCTGGCCGGGTTGCAAAAGCCGCTATCGGGAACAGCCTCATTGAATGTGCCTCGGCGCGGCGGTGTTTCATTCCTGCCCCAGCAACAACACTTGGACCGGCATTTCCCGATCAGCCTGCAAGAGCTGGTAGCAGCAGGCTCATGGGGCCTTCGACAAAATCCAGCGACCCGAAACCAGCGACTGAAGGCCGTCCTGGACGATTGGAATCTAAGCGGCCTCGAACATCGCCCGCTGATGGCTCTGTCGGGTGGTGAGCTACAGCGTTCCCTGCTCGCCCGGTTGAGCTTGGCCGAGGCACCCGTCCTGCTGCTCGACGAGCCCCATGCTGCGCTCGACGAAATGGGCCAGGCGCTGTTGTGGAAACATATTCACCAATGGCACCGAGAAGGTCGGACCTTAATGGTGGTCTGTCACGACCTCGCTGCGGTACATCGGCATGTTCCCCACACCTTGCTGATCAGTCCTACAGGTTGCGCATTGGGTCGCAGCGTCGACTTGATCGAACGGCCTCAGTACACGCAGGTCGCCTGATGCTCAGCGCAACCCACCTATGGCAGCCCTTCCTGGATTTCCTGTTCATGCGCCGGGCGTTATTGGGCGGTCTGGTACTGGCGTGCAGCACGGCTCCGCTAGGGGTGTTTCTGATTCTGCGGCGGATGAGCCTGATCGGTGATGCCGTGGCTCACGGCATCCTGCCGGGCGCAGCGCTCGGGTTCTGGTTCGCCGGCTTGAGCCTGCCTGCTCTGACCGTCGGAGGCCTGGGGGCCGGCCTGAGCATGGCCGGGCTCGCAGCGTGGATTACCCGCCGCACTGGACTGCGAGAGGACGCCAGCCTGGCGGCGATCTATCCCATATCCCTGGCGGCCGGCGTACTGATTCTCGGCATGGCCGGCAAACGCCTGGACTTGCTGCACCTGTTATTTGGTTCCGCACTGGCAGTAGACAGTCCGACACTCACCGGCATGCTCTGGGTTTGCGCCGCAAGCCTGGGTGCAATGGCGCTGATCTATCGCCCGCTGTTGCTCGATACTCTGGACCCCTTGTTTCTGCGGACAGTCAGTCGTCTGGGTCCGTTGGCCCACGGCGTGTTCCTGACACTTGTGGTGTTGAACCTGGTGATCGGCTTCCAGGCCATCGGAGCGCTGATGGTTGTGGGCCTGATGATGTTGCCTGCCGCGGCTTCGCGGTTCTGGAGCCGCCGCCTGCCGGCCCTGATGGCTTTGGCCGCACTGTTCGGCTGCCTTTCGGTGTGGCTGGGCCTACTGCTGTCCTTCTACTTCTCGCTGCCCAGCGGACCGGCCATCGTACTGATGGCGGGCGTGCTCTATTTGCTGTCCGTAGTATTCGGTCCGGTGCATGGCTTGCTGCGCCGCCCGCCTTTGCTCACATCCCAATGAGGTTTTGCCGATGCGCGCCCTGCTCCTGATATTCAGCTTGATGGTGTCCATGTCCTCCCCTGCTGCCGAAAAGCTGCAGGTCGTCACCAGCTTCAGCATCCTTGCCGACATGACCCAACAGGTCGGCGGCGAACACGTACAGATCGTCAACATGGTCGGTCCCGACGCCGACGCACACACCTACGAGCCCACCCCAGACGATGCCAAGGCGCTGCTGAAAGCCAAGGTGATCATCAAGAATGGATTGGGCTTCGAGCCGTGGCTGGATCGCCTGGTCACCAGCACCGAAACCACCGCGCCGGTAATCAGTGCCAGCCGTGGCGTGATTCCACGTTCCTTGGACGAAGACGGGGAGACCATCCCAGACCCGCATGCGTGGCACAACCTTGCCAACGCCGTGCTCTACATCGGCAACATCACGAAGGCGTTGGAAGCAGCCGACCCGGCCAACAAGGCCGATTACGAACGTAACAGCCAGGCGTACCTGAAAAAGATCCATGCCCTACTCGCCGAAGCCAAGGCGAAGTTCACCGCTTTGCCACCCGGCAATCGCAAGATCGTCACTTCTCACGACGCCTTCGGTTACCTGGGCCAAGCCTACGGCATCGATTTCATGGCACCGCAAGGCTTGTCCACTGAACGCGAGCCATCGGCTGCCGAAGTGGCTGCCTTGATCACGCAAATCCGCCAGGCCAAAGTCAAAGCGGTGTTCATGGAAAACATCAAGGACGCACGCCTGCTCAAGCAAATTGCCGATGAAAGCGGCGCGCACATCGGCGGCACCTTGTACTCCGACGCCCTCGCCGCCAGCGGACCCGCGAGCACGTTTACCGGACTGTTCGAGTACAACCTCAACACCCTGTACGAAGCGTTGAGCCAGCCCTGAAATCAAGCCCTCGGCTTGACCGTTCCGCAATCCTGCCCCAGCCACACGGCGCGGGTATCCAGGCTACCGTTCTGCTGGATGCCCGTGGCGTTGAACGTGCCATTGACCTTGGTGGTGAATTCGCGATCACTCTGGAAGGTCGCGATGCCACTGCCCTGGGCTTTCGGACAACTGAAGCGAAACTTCCATTGGTTGCCGGTCCGCTCGGTGATCTGCTGCTTGCACCCTGACTGCGGATCCTGCAGCGGGATGTCGTTGGTCTGGACTTGCTCCGGCGTCAGGCATACCCGAATCCCTTTACCACCCATGGTGATGCCTTGCTTTTCCAGCATCGCTCGCTGCTCGGGCGTCATCTGGTTCTGCAACTGGCCGAGGATCAATTGCAGGTCAGGCAGATTCTGGTTATCGACCTTCATGTTACTTGTCGTCAGTTCCCACAGGCCCGGTTGAAGCATCTGCGCATGAGCCGCTACAGGAACCGAGAAACCAATGGCCAAGGCCAAACCCAGCAGGCGAACTTTCATTGCAAAAACTCCAGAGGACAAGTGGCCGTTAGACGCTGCCGGCAAGCTTCGGTTCAGGCCAGCACAGGTGAATTAATTAGCGACATTCGTTGCGTAACATGGTCTGTTAAGCATTGAAACTTCAGGAGCACGGCTGCCCCATGGACTATTACGGCCCGCATGTTTTCGGTTACCTGATCGCGCTGCTCCACACCCTCGGTTCCATCGCTGCGGTCCATGCGGTACTCACCGTGCGAACCGCCCAAGGCTCGATCGCCTGGGCTCTGTCACTGGTGTTCATCCCTTATCTGACGCTTATTCCCTACCTGGTTTTTGGCCGCAGTACTTTCGACGGTTACATCAAGGCGCGACGACAGGCCAACGAAGAGATGCGCAAGGCGATCTCCGAGCTGAACTGGCGGCCTTGGGTCGAAGAGGCGCTCACAGCCCGCGCGTCCCACGCTTATGCTTCCTTGCGCGCCATGCCGAAGCTCGGACGCGCGCCTTGCCTGGCGAATAACCAGGTGCGGCTGCTGGTGGATGGCCACGCGACGTTCGAGGCGATTTTCCAGGCCATGGAAAGTGCGCGGGAAGCCATTCTGATCCAATTCTTCATCATCCATGACGACCGTCTCGGCCAACGCTTGCACGCGTTACTGTTGAAGAAAGCAGCCGAGGGCGTGGCGGTATACCTGCTTTATGACCGTATCGGCAGTCACTCCCTGCCCCACCGTTACGTCCAGGCACTGCGCGACGGCGGCGTCCATGTGAAAGCCTTTGCCACCCGCAGCGGTTGGTTGAACCGGTTCCAGGTCAACTTCCGCAACCATCGCAAGATCGTGGCCGTGGACGGCGTCCTGGGGTTTGTCGGTGGTCACAACGTGGGCGACGAATACCTGGGCGAAAAGCCTCCGTTGGCCCCATGGCGCGACACCCACGTCGAAGTGCGCGGCCCCGTGGTGGCGAGCATGCAGGAATCCTTTGCGGAAGACTGGTTCTGGGCCGCCCGTGCGTTGCCGCCATTGATCCTGCCGGACACCTATCCGGATGGCGGCGTGCTCTGCCAACTGCTGGCCAGCGGTCCGGCGGACGCGCAGGAAACCTGCTCATTGTTTTTCGTCGAAGCGATCCACGCCGCAAACGAGCGAATCTGGATCACCACGCCTTACTTCATCCCTGACGAAGCGGTCTTTGCGGCGCTGCGCCTGGCCGTCTTGCGCGGCGTGGATGTGCGTATCCTGCTACCTTCGCGGCCCGATCACAAAATCGTCTACGCGGCGTCCAGCCTCTATGCATTCGAAGCGGTGCGGGCCGGCGTCCGGGTGTTTCGTTATGAGCCAGGATTCCTGCACCAGAAAGTCGTACTGATCGATCAGGAAATAAGCGCGATCGGCAGTGCGAACCTGGATAACCGTTCGTTTCGATTGAATTTCGAAGTCATGCTGCTGACCGTTGATATCGCGTTTGCCAGCGAAGTGGAGCAAATGCTCGAGAAGGATTTTGCCCAAGCCCACGAAGTGGCCAAACAAGAAAGCCGGGAGACCCACCGCCTGCAAAAAATCGGCATGCGAATCGCCCGGCTCATTTCGCCGATTCTTTAAGGCGTGTAAATGTCGTCGCGAGTCCAAGGCAATTCATGGCTGCCATCGGCATGGGCCTTGACCGCGAGAATCTGGTGCAGGTTTATCCAGCCCTTGGCGAACGCGTAGGCGCAGCCCGCCAGATACAGCCGCCAGATTCGCAAGGCCTGCTCCGGTACTTCCCTGGACGCGGCTTCGAGGTTGTCCTCCAAACGCTCGCTCCAATGATCGAGGGTGCGCGCGTAGTGCATGCGCAGGCTTTCTACATCGACGATTTCCAGCCCGGCTTCGCTGATTTCGGCAGAGATCATCGACAGATGCGGCAACTCACCATTGGGAAACACGTATTTCTCGATGAATTCGCCCGCCCCGCGCCCTACCGGACGGCCATCGGTGTGCTTGGCGGTGATACCGTGATTCATCACCAAGCCGCCTTCACGGACGGCACCGAACAGCGTCTTGCAGTACTGGGCCAGGTTGGCGTGCCCCACGTGTTCGAACATGCCGACACTGACCACTTTGTCAAAACGTCCGTCCTGGGGCAGGTCCCGATAGTCCAGCAACTGCAGCTCCACCTGATCTTCCAGGCCTTCAGCCTTGACCCGCTCCCGAGCCAGGGCGAGCTGCGCCTTGCTCAGGGTAATGCCAAACACCTTGGCTCCGAATTCCCGCGCCGCGAAACGCGCCAACCCGCCCCAGCCACAGCCAACGTCCAACAGATAGTCTCCGGGTTGCAGGCGCAGCTTGCGGCACAAATGGCGGAATTTCGCTTGTTGCGCTTGTTCGAGGGTTTCGCTGCCGGTCTCGAAATAAGCGCATGAATACACCATGTCGCTGTCGAGCCAGAGCTGATAAAACGCATTGGACAGGTCGTAGTGATAGGAGATCGCCTTGGCGTCGGTTTCCTTGTCGTGGACAGTACGCACCGGCAAGTTGCTGTCGTCTTCGTCCACCAGGGCCTGGCTCAGCTCGTCACATACACGAATGACTTCATTGATAGAGCCTTCAAGCTCGAGTTTGCCTTCGACAAACGCTGCACCCAGTGCATCCAGACTGGGGTGGGTGAATTGCGCGACCACTTGAGGGTCCTTGACCACAATCGTGACGCTGGGTTCGGCACCGAGCGTGAACTCATGGCCATCCCAGAGCCGCAAACGAAGCGGTAGATGCAGATTCTGTAAGGCCGGCGGAAGTTGAGCGAGCATAAAAAATCCCCCCTTGTTTCAGACGTCTGAAATGAGGGTAGACCATGCTAGAAAAATAGCAGGCTATCGAATTTATAGCCTTTTTCTATCGCCCTGTTACCAGCTGTGTTTTAGCAGTGACTGCTGGCGAAGGAGTGCCCTCTCGTAAGTGACTGCGGGCGCCGCCAACAGTTCGCTCCAGCTCGCTCGTTAGATTCTCAACAGCGGTTCCTGGAACCGCAGCAGACGCCCAGCGTTTCCCAGCACCAACAAGGTGCTCAAGTTGTGCAGCAACGCGGCGATCATCGCGCCCGCCGCGCCCAGCCAGCCAAATGCGGCGAAGGCAACGATAGCGAGCGTCCAGCCCAGGCCGATGATGACATTGACCTGCAACGTGCGTCGGCACTGCCGGCTCAACCGTACACAGGTTCCAAGGCGCCTCAGATCACTGCCAATCAGGACGATATCCGCCGACGCAAGCGCGATATCCGCCCCGCCGGCACCCATTGCGACCCCCACCACCCCGGCCTTCAGCGCCAGGGAATCATTGATCCCGTCACCCACCACCATCGGCCGGAAGCCGTGACCGATTTCGGCCATGACCCGTTTAAGTTTGTCTTCCGGCAAAGCCTGCGCTTGCAGATCGTTGATACCAACCTGCTGCGCCAACGCAGTCGCCACGCTTTGGCGATCTCCGGTCAACAACAATTGGCGACCCAGGCCAAGCTCGCGCAACTCGGCCATGGCCGCCCGCGCTTCAGGTTTGACGCTGTCGGCCAGCAGCAACCAGGCGAGAAATTGCCCGTCGAGGGCCAAGCCGGCGATTGGGCCGTCATGCTCGGGAATGGCCGGCGTCTCGATTCCCAGCCGGGCGAACAACTCGGGACGACCAAGTGC
This sequence comes from Pseudomonas sp. R4-84, assembly GCF_054130985.1. Classification (NCBI taxonomy): domain Bacteria; kingdom Pseudomonadati; phylum Pseudomonadota; class Gammaproteobacteria; order Pseudomonadales; family Pseudomonadaceae; genus Pseudomonas; species Pseudomonas sp. R4-84. The sequence goes on along the minus strand of NZ_CP096390.1, from coordinate 23,457 downwards.
GGCTTCGCCCCGTCCGGTCATGGCCACCACGCCCAGGCCCTGGCGTTCGTGTACATCGCTAAGCGGCAGATAATGTTGCGCAGCCACCTGCCCTGCCAGCGCGCGGCTGACCGGATGACTGCTGGCCGATCCGAGGCTGGCGGCCAAAGGCAGCAGCTCGGATCGATCCGCCGAGGCGCCTTGTATCGATTGCAGTTGCAATGTGCCGTAGGTCAAGGTTCCGGTCTTGTCGATGACCAGCGAAGTCAGGTCGGCCAGCTCCTCCAAGAAAGCCGAGCTGCGAATCAGGATCCCGTGACGTGCAGCCACCGCAATCCCGGCAATGGCCGTTGCCGGCGCTGACAGCACCAAGGCGCAGGGACACGCCGCCACCAGGACCGCGAGCATCGCCTGGGCATCGTTCGTGACAAACCAGGTCACCGCCGCCAGCAGCAACACCAGCACCAGGTAACGACCGGCGTAGCGTTCGAGCAAGCGGGTAATCGGCGGCTTGGAACGCTCGGCGTTTTGCATCAGGGCAATGACCTTGCCCAGCGTCGACGCTTCGCCAATGCGCGTCACTTCCAGGCGCAGCAAACCGTCGAGGTTGATCGCGCCGCCAAACACATCCATCCCCGCGACCGCCTCCACGGGTACGGACTCGCCCGTGATGGGCGCGGTGTCGAGGCTCGCTTGCCCGGACAAGACTCGCCCGTCGGCAGGCACCCTGTCACCGGCGCGAACCTCCACCACATCGCCTGGTCGTAGCGTGCCGTTATCGACTTCGATGACCGAGCCGTCGGCCTGCACTTTGCGACCTTGGCTGCGGGTCAACTGGCCGAGGGCGTGGATGGCTTCCTGGGAGCCGATCACACTGCGTTCTTCCAGCACGTGACCGAAGATCATGATGATGGGCAACAGCGCGGCCGTCAGCAGATCGCCGGTGGCCCAGGCCCCAAGCATTGCCAAGGCGATGAGTTGATCCGTGATCCCATGCAAGCTCGGATACCGCAAGCTGTACCAGGCGGAACGCATTACCGGCACCGCTACCAGCAACGAGGCAGCACCCAACAACAACTGGCTGACACCGTTTTGCCCTGGCGACCAACCGCGCCATGCCAGGCCCAAGGCGAGCAGCCCGAGTGCGAGCATCGCCAAGGTCAGCTGCCGAGCGGCTGCACGCTGTTCGGCAGAAGACAACATCGGTGAGGCAGTGGCTTGAGCAGTCATTGCCCGGCTCCTTGGATAATCAAGCGGGAATCGTCTTTCGGATCGACCGTGGTCACCGACCCGGCCCGACGCAGGATTTCAGGCATGCGTTCACGGTACAGCCGCCACGGCATCTGCGGATCGCTGCCCTGGGTCTTGGCCAAGCCGAACACCGAAGCGGTGTCGGACGACGCTTTGGCGAGCCGTTCGCCAGCCTGGGCATGGGCCACCTGCAAGGCCCGGTCGGCCTCCTGGCGGGCTGACTGGGTCTGTTTTTCCGCCTCGGTACGGGCGCTGGCGACGGCTTTGTCGGCCTGCTGGCTGGCGGTCAGCACCGCGTTGAAAGCCCCCACGGCAGGCCCGGGCAGGCTCGACTGCACGTCGACTCGCACCACTTCGATTCCCAATCCCTGCCCTGTCGCGGCAAGATCAGCGAGTCGCCGGTTGATACCTTGCACCAGATCGCCACGAAGGCGCTCCCGACGCTCCGCGGCCTGGCTATCGCTACCCAACAATTCGGGGCGCGCCACCAGGATCGTGTCCAGGTCCCGGGCTGCGGCAAGAGCCACGGCACTGCGGGTCGCCAACCGATCCAGGGCCGGCAAGACGTGTTCGCCTTGGAGGACAAACGCGTAAGGGTCGGTGACCTTGTAGAAAACCCGCACGTCCAGCTGCACCACGCCGGCGTCACCGGTCAATAAATAACCAGAACCCGCCAAGGCATCCGTCACTGGCGAAGCGAAGCTGGCCACTCGATCGGCCTGTAGCGCCGCATCCGAGCGGAGCAGATTTTCTACGCGGCGTTCCAGGACTCGATCCGCCGCCGGCAGTAGGATCACCTGTTCCACGGGACGAGGCCATGCCCATAAAAGTCCCGCGTTCTGGACACGATCCAGCGCGCCAAAGTGTAAAACCATCGCGCGGTCCTGCGGAGCAACCTGCCGCACGTTGGCGAACAACCAGGCCAACGCGGCAAGGACAGTGACCGCGTAAAGCGCAAGGAACGACGGGCGTCCGGCCTGAATCCATGGACTGGACAGCTCGTTTGTTCCACGTGGAACCAAGCTCATGGCTGGGTCCCGCCCTTGGGTTCCAGTGAAGGAGGGCCGTCCACCAACACCCGGAATGGCGCCGCGTCTGTGCGCAGAATCAGCTTGGTGCCCGGGCTGACGATGGTCTCCAAGGTGTCCAGCGAGCGGAGCAGATTGTAAAGCTGGGGCGAACCCGCATAGGCCCTTCCATAGATCTGCGCTGCCTCCACGCGAGATTGTGCCTCTATCTCGGCAGCTTTGACGGTGGCGTCGGCTTGCATGATTCGCGCGTCACGTTCAGCCGCCGAACGAATTTGTGCTGCTTCACGCTTACCGATGGCGGTGCGCTCCGTGGCGATGGTTTCTCGTTCGGCACGCATGCGGTCCACGGTTGCGGTAAGCGTTACCGAAGGCAAAGTCAGGCGCTCGATGCCCACTTGCAAGACCCGCACACCATAGGTTGTCAGCAGTTGCTGCTCGATCTGTTGACGCAGTTGGGTTTCAAAATCGACGATGCGCACTTGGCTGGCATCGGTATTGACCAGATTCGCCAAATCGAAACTGGCGGCCGTGGTTTCCAGCGCCGAGCCGACAAACGTGCGAATTTGCCGTGCGGCTTCGTCTGGCTGGTTCTGCACTGCCCGCATGAAACGCTGCACATTTTCCGGGTCCGCTTGCACCTGCCACGTGACATAGGCCTGAACAATGATTCGCAGCCCATCGCGAGTACCGACATCCTGCAATCCGCTGGAGCTGGTACGTAACCGCAAATCCACCGGGACCGCTGCTTCGAATGGCGCCGGCCAGCGCCAGCCCAGACCCGGGTCCAGCAGCACTCGCGCCGGGTTGCCAAAACGGGTGATAACGGTGGCCTCCCCCGAGCGCACTTGCACCAAGCTGGCAGCCGCTATGGCAAACACCACCAACAGCGTTGCCCAGCCCATGCGCCTCCAGGGAAACGGACCAGCCTGCTGCGGGTCGCCGTGGTGATGATGATGCCCGTGGTGATGACCAACATGGCCATGATCGTGACCACCGTGGTCGTGATGGTCGTGTGACGAAGACTGGCTCAATGGGCAGCTCCTGGCAGGACAGGGTTACGTGGCGACGCAGGGTCCGCCGGCAGCGGGAAAGTGCGCAGATCCAGGGTCGGCGCGTTGCCGCTGCCGCCCACGCGATGATCGAGAATCAGCAGATTGGCCTTGTCAAGGCCATGGCTCAGTTGGCTGAAGTACTGCTCAAGGAGGAAGGCGTGGCCTGCCTTCGCATAGGCTTGGCGTTCGGCATCGAAGCGCAGGCCCGCGGCTTCGGCGGCGGCGTTGATTTCCCTCGCCGTGGCTTGGGCCTGGTCATGGGCGATGCTGGCTTGCAGTTGCGCCTGGTTGGTCTGTTCAGCCGCGGCGCCGCGCTCCCGGGCGATCAATGCCTGCGCGCCGATCTGCGCCGCTTGCACACCGTGATAGGCATTCGCCGCGCCAGCCGGAGGATGGATCGCCTCGACCACTGTCGCAAGAATCTCGACGCCGCTGTCCAACGATTGCAAGTCAGCCTGCACCGCACGGCCGATTTCGTCGGCCAGGCTGACCCGGTCCGCGCCCAGCAAACCGTCCAGCGTGCGCGATGCGAATTCATGCACGAGGATGCGGCTGGCCGTGCTGCGGATCAGCGTTGGCACATCGGCACTGTTGTACGTCGCAGCAAGTGCTGCGGCATCCGTCAGGCCGATGCGATATACAAAGCGCACATCCATGTTGACGATCTCGAAGCTTTGTTTATCGGCACGCCGGCTGGCGATGACTTGGGATTTATCGTTCACATGCGTGGCGTCCCATAACCGATTGGCGTTGACCGGCGCCGGTCCTTCGGCCGGTTCCGCTTGCACAAGCGCGTTGCTATCGCCAACGCTGGTCGCCAATTCATGCACGACACCATTTTCCACTTTGAGCACCCTGCCCCACGGCCAAGGGAGGCCCCCATGCAGGCCTGGGCCAAGGACTTGCACCGGCTCGCCGAATCGCTCGTAGATTCCGCGCTCCTGCAACGCCACTTCATGCACGCCGGTGAGCGACCAGCCCACCAGCGCCACCAGCGCCAGCACAGGAAAGAAAGCCCGGCGCATATAGCTGAACGCCCAGATCTGACGCAGGTCGATGCCGAAACGGTTGTGCAACTCGTGCTGCAAGACCAGCAACGGTTGCGGCGGCCAGCGCAGCAGATCGGCGACAAAGCTGCGACCCATCAGCGTCGGCTCGAGGGAGTCGCGGCGCGGGCTGAATAAGGAGAGTATGGCGCGCAACAGCAGCTCCGCCGCGACCAGCCCTGGCAACACCCCGATCAACACTCCCAGGCGCGTCGGCCAGATCGACGTATCGGCGGCGAACAGCAGGCACAATGCGCCAAGGACAAGCACGGCGATCGCCACCCGCGCGAGCTGTGCCAATGGCAAGGCTTCCGGCCACTCGATTGGCGGTTGCTGGGCCAGTTGGCGTTCAAACACCAGCAAGCTGAACGCCAGCAATAACGAGACCACCGCCCCGACACTCGCCGACACCCCAAGCGATGCAGCAGGCAAATCTAGATTCCAGGCTTGCTCAAGGCTCAGCAACGCCAGGAGCGCCCAACCAGAAAGCCACAACGCGGGCGCCCCGATTTGCTTCAGCAGACCGACCCAGCGGGCGCTGATCCCCTCGAGCATCCGCTCATACCAATCCGAGTCCTCAACCGGCTCGGTTTCAACAGGTGCGTTGTCCACCGCAGGCGCCAGCGCCTCGCTGCGCCAACGCGTCACCCACCCGGCCGATTGCAGGCCCGCCAACAACACAACTAGGCCGGCGCTTTGGCTGACCAACAGGGCAGGCCATAAGGATTGCGGCGAGAACAATCCGATGAAAAACGCCAGTACCAGGCCCAATCCCGCCAGGCCGGCCAGCGCCAACGCGATCCGCTTCAAGCGGCGTGTCTGGAGCGCAGCACGCTGAAAGCGCGGCCACTCGGCCACCCGTGCCCCTTCGATTTCTAGATCGACTTGCATGTCATCCCAGCGTTCGTGGAAAAACCAAATTCAGGGCTGTGGATAAAAACCGCCACCGCTCCGCTACGTTCGTTACTTTATAACCGGTGCTGTGAAATTTCCGTGTTGAATTTTTCACGGCCAGCCCTGGTGACTTTAGCCTTGACCGTAATCTCTGGAAACGCTCATATTACGTACATAATTTTTTGGACGAGGCGGGAGAACAGTGATGAGCGATTACGACGTGATCATTCTGGGCGGCGGTCCCGGCGGCTATAACGCGGCGATTCGGGCCGGGCAGTTGGGCTTGAAGGCCTCCTGCATCGAAGGCCGCGCAACGCTGGGCGGCACCTGCCTGAACGTCGGTTGCATGCCCTCCAAAGCACTGCTCCACGCGTCTGAGCTGTACGAAGCGGCCAAGGGCGCGGAATTTGCCAATCTGGGCATCAACGTCAGCCCTACCCTCGACCTCGCGCAGATGATGAAACAAAAGGACGAAAGCGTGGCGGGCCTGACCAAGGGCATCGAGTTTCTGTTTCGCAAAAACAAGGTCGATTGGATCAAGGGTTGGGGCCATATCGATGGGCCCGGCAAGGTGAGCGTCACCGGCGGCGATGGCGGCAAGGTTGAACTCGGCGCCAAGGACATCGTTATCGCCACCGGCTCCGAGCCGACGCCACTGCCCGGAGTAGAAGTCGATAACCGGCGCATCCTCGATTCCACTGGCGCATTGTCCCTCAGCGAAGTGCCCCGTCACCTGGTGGTCATCGGCGCGGGGGTCATTGGGCTGGAACTGGGCTCAGTCTGGCGACGCCTGGGCGCTGAAGTGACCGTGGTGGAATACCTCGATCGCATCTGCCCGGGTGTCGATGCGGACACCGGCAAGACTTTGCAGAGAGCCCTGGCGAAACAGGGCATTCAATTCAAGCTGGGGGCCAAGGTCACTGGCGCCGTGTCCTCGGCCAACGGCGTGCAGTTACAGGTCGAATCCGCAGCAGGCGGCAACGCGCAGACGTTGGACGCCGATTACGTGCTGGTCGCCATTGGCCGCCGGCCTTACACACAAGGGCTGGGGCTGGAAAATGTCGGGTTGACGACCGACCCGCGTGGCCTGCTCGCCAACAAGCGCCACCGCACTGAGGCGCCCGGTGTCTGGGTGATCGGCGATGTCACGTCCGGGCCGATGCTCGCCCACAAGGCCGAAGACGAGGCCATGGCCTGCATCGAGCAGATTGCCGGCAAGGCCGGCGAGGTCAATTACGACCTGATCCCCAACGTGATCTATACCCGGCCGGAGCTGGCCAGCGTCGGCAAGACCGAGGAACAGCTCAAGGCTGCGGGCCGCGCCTACAAAGTCGGGAAATTCCCTTTTACGGCCAACAGCCGGGCGAAGATCAATCACGAAACCGAAGGGTTCGCCAAAGTGTTGGCCGATGAGCACACCGACGAGATCCTCGGCGTGCATCTGGTTGGCCCAAGCGTCAGCGAAATGATTGGCGAATACTGCGTAGCGATGGAATTCGGCGCCTCGGCCGAAGACATCGCCCTGATCTGCCACCCTCACCCGACCCGCTCGGAGGCATTGCGCCAGGCGGCGATGGATGTGGAAGGAATGGCGACGCAGATGTAGCGCCGCATTCCTGTAGGAGCGAGCTTGCTCGCGATGGCGTCAGGTCAGTCTCATCCACACCTACTGAATCGGCCTCATCGCAAACAGGCTCGCCTCCACAATCAGCGCGCCGCCAACCGTGCCTTGCGCTGGCGACGGCTGATCAATGCCAGCCCAACGGCTACCACCAGCACTACGCTGCCCATTTGCACCCAGATTTTATAGGGCCGCAACGCCGAGCGAATCGGACTCAGCGCCTGCGTGACATAGCGCTTGTCAGCCTTGTCAAAGTCCGGAAATGGACATAACTCCCCAAAATGCCATCCCCATTCCACGTAAGGCCCTTCCTCTATATACCGCCGGTACAACGCTCCCTGCTCTTCAGGGCTTGAATTGTATCTCCATGCATAACACAGCACCGCTGCAAACGCCTGGCTGGTATGGGGTAGATTGTCCGCCGCCCGACTCGCCAATGCAGTGGCGACAAACCGATAGTGATATCGCTGGTCCGGTTCGGCTGCGCTGGCCTGTTGCCTTTGCACCTCGCCTTCAGACAATAAGGGGCCAACCTTCAGTTCCACTGGTTCAAAACTGTAGTTGCCTTCCAGACTGGCGTAATCCGGCGCCATCTCATAAGCGAGCAGCTGCATGCCCATGTCGCGCGCTACCGTGGACGCAAGGAAATACGCCTTGGCGCGTCCGGTCGGCCACCATTTGGACTCAGCATCCTTGCGCATTTGCCCGTAATATTCGGCACTCACCTGCAGCTGAACGCTGTCGAAATACGCTGGTGCTTCGTCGTAGCGCCCCTCGCGCAGCAGACGACGACCCAGCAGGTTACGCAGTTTCGCCGGCACCGACAGTTGTACATAATTGTCCCGCTCTTCCTGGCTCAATGGCAGCGGAGCCGTAACCTGGGCGTCTACGTATTGCTTGAGTTCATCGACCGTCAGCACGCGCTCGGCGACCGTCGCGGCGTCGTACCAATAATTGTTGCCGCCGCGATAAAGTTGATCGAACGCTTGCAGGTAATCACCACGCTGCAACGCTAGGATCGCGCTTTCACCTTCGACCCGGCACTTGGGCTGGACCGTCTCGTAATCCCAGTCCGGCGTGCGTCGATCGCCCCAGGATTCCTCCTTCGGAAATGCCTGGGCGGCCTTGGCATAAGCCGCCGCCGCAGCAACCCTGTCTCCGTCGCGCAGGGCGAGTTTGGCGCGCACCCACCAGGCCAGCCCAGTGTCGGCGGCTTTATCCACGAAAGCCTTGGCGCCGGCGTAGTCGCCGTGTTGGTAACTCACCGCAGCCAGGCGATCCGCATCGTCCAGGTTGCCCCGGGCGCTGGCCTGCAGCAACTTGACGAGTTGTTTCTCGCCGGATGGCTCTTCGCCGTCCCACCAGCCGACGCGGCTGAGCAAATACGCCGTCGCCAGGCGCTGGACGCCTTTGGTCTTGAGCAATTCCCTCAGGCGCTCGTCGGATTCGAGCTTCAGGCTACTCGCCAACTGCAACAACGAGCTGTAGCCGACCGGAGAACCCTGCAGGTTCTGGGTCGCGTACAGCCCGATGGCACTGTCCCAGTCATCGGCGGTATAGGCCACCCTGGCCTCCTCACCGAGACTGGCGACGCCCAGTTCCAACGGGTCGCTGAAACCGGCGACGCTCATCTCTCGGGCCTGGCGAAAGGCTTGGCGCGCCTGATCCCGCAAAATAGTGGGGTCGCCGCGACCGGCCTCGGTGCTCATGGCGAACAACGCGCGGCCCAGGGAATAGGCTGCCCAGGTGCTGCGCAGGCGGCGCTCGTCGGCGGGCAGCGCCAGCAATTGTTGGAATGATTCGGCGGCGCGCTGGTGATCGCCCGCGTTGAAAGCCGCCGCGCCCACCGCGTACAAGCGCAGCTCGGTTGGCAGGTTCGCCGCTTCGCTGGCGACCTGCTCAACATCGCCTACTGCTCGCAGCCGCTCTACCACCGCTTGTTGCGGTGGCGTCAGGCCGAGCTGTTCGGCTTTGTTGCGTTGTTCAACGTAGGAGGCCACATCGTCATAACTGTAGTCGGGGTTGCGCGTCGCATCCGTGGTTGGCTTCAGCCCCGCAATGGCCTGACCGAGACGGCTGACCTCGAAACGAAAGCTGCCTTCGGGCAACTCCGCCAAGGATTGGGCCCGGTTATCCAGCAGGCGCATGGGGAACTCCGGTCCACAGGCCAGCGCCTGGCCCATGGGCAGGCTGAGGCTCAGGCATAGCAGGCGACGAGGCCACTTACGGGTAGACATTGAAACCTCCTTGGTCAATTTTTGTGCAGCGCGCCCAGCCGATCGCCCGTTGGGCACCGGCAGCCAGGCGACCTTCCTGAATGCGCGTGAAGGTAAGCACTCCGGGGGTTTGTTGCAATGCATAACCTGACAGGGCATCGACCCCGTCACATGCGCCCACCGCCAGCGTCAGCCGCTGGGGCCAAGGGCTGTCGAGATTGCCCTGGTTCACCAGCCAGATATCGTAGAGGCCGTCCTGCTCGTCAATGCGCACCGCCATACGACTGTGGAGCCTGTCGCCACGGGCCACCGCGCCAAGGGTGGCCAGGCTCCATGCCCGTCGATCTCCCGGCAGCGGTAACCGATACCAGACGATCCCGGCCAGGTGCCCAGGCGGTTCGGCGCGCAGCTTTGCCGTCAGGTCGGCGACCTGTTGTGGATCGGCCCGCAATTCCCGGCGTTCGCCGCCCCGGTCGATAGGCACTTCGCTTTCCACCACGGGCGCACCGTTTTCCTGGGTCAGCAGCGCGACACCATACGCCGGCAACGCCAAATAGAAGGGCCGCGCGGTGATCTCGCCCCAGCGTTCGGCCCAACGCCTGGCCTGTTGCGCATCGAACAGACCTTGGCGAGGATCGCTGACCGCATGGACCTGCAAGACGCTACTGTCCACGGTCGCCAACAATTCAGGCAACTCGGGGCTATCGAGCCAGGCCGGCAGCGCCGTGATGCTGAGCTGTAGCGTGGTGGGTGAGGTTTGTCGCAACCGGGTGAGAAAGGTCCGGTACGCCGGTAGCCGTGCAGTGCCCGCATCGTGATCGATTTCCACACCCATCGGCACCAGGCCCTCGGCCCGCCACTGGGCCAGCAACTGTTGGATCTGTGCGATCACCTCGTCCTGGTCCAGAGATCTGAGCTGGCCGTCCAGACGGATCACCGCAACCAGCGGTCGGCCGTCAGCCTTGAGCAATGCGGGGTCAATACGCGCACGGCTCCAGCCGGCTCCCGGAAACGCCTGCAACGCCAACACCCGCAAGCTGGAAAAATCGCCGTGGCTTTGGCGCAGCGCGCCTTCGTGGGCCGGCGTCCACTGGCGTTGCCAGACATAGAGCTGTTGATCAAGGACGGCAGGCGCGGGCTGGTCACAGCCGCTCAGGAACAACGCGGCGAAGACCAGCGCCAGCCTGTGGATAAAAGTCATGAAACGCAGCCAACCGAGAAAGGTTGGCAGATTAACCCTTCCAGGTTCCTTCAGAAACCGCTGGCGGGGGCATTGCCCCCGCCATAACCGGCCAGGCGCTCAGACTTCTGTCTGCAATCCCGCAGCCGTACGCGGCATCCCGACGAAGCCAGGCAGGGCTTCGATCCGCGCCAGCCATGCGCGCACATGGGGATAGTCTTGCAACGAAACATTACCCTCGGGCGCGTGGGCGATGTAGCTGTAACTGGCGATGTCGGCAATGGTCGGGGCGTCGCCGACCAGATAGGCGCTGTTGGCCAGGGCTTGGTCGATGACTTTGAGCAGGCTGTGGGCACGGGCGATCACCTCTTCGGCATTATGAGAGGCACCGAACACCGTGATCAGCCGCGCCGTGGCCGGTCCGGCATGCAGTGGCCCGGCGGCTACCGACAACCAGCGCTGGACGCGAGCGGCGCCGACCGGGTCCGTTGGCAGCCAACGGCCCTGGCCGTACTTGTTTGCCAGGTACACCAGGATCGCGTTGGAGTCAGCCAGTACCACGCCGTTGTCATCAATGGCCGGCACCTGGCCAAACGGGTTGATCGCAAGGAAATCCGCTTGTTTGTGCGCGCCCTTGGCCAGGTCGACAAAGCTGATCTCCACAGGCAGATCGAGTAACGAGAGCATCAGCTGCACACGGTGGGCGTGGCCCGAGAGTGGAAAGTGATAGAGCTTGATAGGGTTCATGGTCGACTCCGCTCAGAGATGACGCCATCAGCAGAACGGCGTCGATGGCCCATCTTCTGCCCAAGCCCGACGCTGTGGAATCACCTGCAAACGCAATCCATTATTTCTGCTGGCGAAACAATGCGTCAGCCTTTCAAGGCCGGGTGTTCTCGCAACGCGCCGACCATGAAGTCGACAAAGCTGCGCACCCGCGCCGACGCATTGCGCCCGCCCTGATACACCACGTGGATCGGCAGGGGCGGCAGCTCGAATTCCTCCAGGACGATTTCCAGCTCACCGGCAGCCAGGTTGCCGGCCACTTGGTAAGACAGCACCCGCGTCATCCCCAAGCCTTGGCACGCCGCAGTGATGGCGGCCTGATTGGCCGTCACCACCAGCCGCGGCGCGGGCCGGACGGACAATGGCTGGCCGGCCTCGACAAAGGTCCAGTTCTTGATCTGGCCGATCGCCGATGAAGACACCACCGGCATCCGCTCGAGGTCTTGAGGGTGCCGCGGACGGTCGTGGCGGGCAAAGAAATCCGGGGAGCCACACACCACCCGCCGCACCTCACCGACACGTACGGCGTGCAGGCTGCTGTCGGGCAGCTCGCCGATGCGCACGGCCACGTCTATGCCCTCCTCCACCATGCTGACGGTGCGATCGAGCAGCAAGGCGTTGACGCAGACCTCGCAGAAGCGACCCAGATAATCCACCAGCAATGGCGTGACAAACAGCTGTCCGAACAGCACGGGTGCCGTGATGGTCAATTGCCCGCGGGGTTGGGCGTGACTGCCCGCGGCGGAATCCTCGGCTTCCTGCAGGTCGCCCAGGATCCGCCGGCTGTCATCGAGAAAGCGCTGGCCGGCTTCACTCAGGTAGACGTTGCGTGTAGTCCGTACCAACAACGGCGTACCGATGCGTTGCTCCAACGCAGCCACTGCGCGCGTCACGCTGGCCGCCGACAAACCCAGGCGTCGCGCAGCCGATGAGAATCCCGACTCCTGGGCCACGGCGACAAACACCTGCATTTCCTGGAACCTGTCCATCCATCCTCCGATGAGAAATCCTGATACAAGTTTTGTACACGCCGAAAAGCCGCGCCGGACGCCATTGTAGGGGGCTTGGCAAGCGAACCGTAGCCAGCCGCGAGGCCATAGGCCAACAATGGCTACTGGGCTTGATACCATCCAGCACACTGTTATGAAAAACTCATGACCATTAAATGAAATCTTGTGGGAGCGAGCCGTTCCCGCAAGGTGTGTGTGATTGGTTAGACCCGAAGGCCGTTTTCCGTGAATATTGTCCACCGCGCCCTGACTCATCCCCTCGCGCGCCTCATCGCCTTGGCGGGATGCGTCCTCTTGGTCCCCATGGGGCTGCGCGTCGCATTGGGCTGGTCCGACCCGCTGGGCTATCTCTCGGATATCGCCATTGGCACCCTGCTGGTCGCCCTGCTCTATCGGCGTCCCTGGTGGCTGGCCTTGCCCGTGTTGCTGGCATGGTGTGTATTGACGCTCACCAGTATCGAGCTGGTCAACGCGGTCGGGCGGATGCCAACGCCTGGGGACATCCAGTACCTGACCGACCCACAATTCGTCGAGAACTCCAGCAGCGGCGGCTTCGCGCACCCCTGGCTCGCGGCAGTCATGTTGACGGCCCTGGTGCTTTGCCTGGCCGTCCAGTGGGCCAATCGAAGCCGCCAGGCCCCGCCCTTGCCGCGCCACGCCTGGGCCATGCCGACAATACTGTTGCTGGCCCATGCCGGCGTTCAAAGCTGGCGCCCCAGCGAGGCGGACCAGTGGAACCTGTTCAACCTGCCCCACCAGCTCATGACCGCCAGCGTCGCCGCCGGGCAAGAACATCTGGAGCAGTGGCTGGCGGGCAACACGCCGGAACCGCTTCCCCCCATGGAAGGGCTGACCCGGCTGGACCTGGAGGGGCAAAAGCTGCTTGCCGCCCCGGGCCGCGCGCGCAATGTGCTGATCATCGCCCTGGAAGGCATTCCGGGTGCCTATCTGGAAACCAACCGCCAGGCTTTGCAAAGCAGCTATCACGCGAATCTGATGCCGCGCCTCAGCGCCTGGTCGGAGCGCGGGATGAACACGCCCGACTATGTGCTGCACAGCCACCAGACCATCCGTGGCCTGTACGCGATGCTGTGCGGGGATTACGACAAACTCGACAACGGCACGCCCAAGGGCGTCGAGATGCTGAACCAGACCCAGCGCAACCAGGCCTGCCTGCCCGCCCAGTTGCGCAAGCACGGATTCTCCACCCACTTCCTGCAAGGTGCCGGGCTGCGGTTCATGGCCAAGGACCGGATCATGCCGCATATCGGCTTCGATACGACCCTGGGCATGGAGTGGTTCACTCGACCGGCTTACCTGGAGTTTCCCTGGGGCAAGGATGACAAGACCTTTTTCGAAGGCGCGCTGGATTACGTCGGGCAACTGCAACAAGCGGACAAGCCGTGGATGCTCACCCTGCTGACGGTAGGCACGCACCAACCCTACTCGGCACCGGACGATTATCTGGAGCGCTACGACACCGCCAAGCAGGCGGCCGTGGGCTATCTGGACGACGCGCTGGACGTCTTCCTGACGAGCCTTGAACACCAGGGAATTCTGGACAACACCCTGGTGGTCATCACCTCGGACGAGTCCCATGGCATCGACGACGTGCGCCTGGCATCGTCCTGGGGTTTCAACCTGACTCTGGCACCAGAGCCCTTGCCGGCAATCAAGCAAGGGGTGCATGGCCATGTCGACCTGACCGCTTCGGTGCTCGATTACTTCGGTTTCGACGTGCCAACGTCCCTGTCCGGCCGCTCGATGTTCAGGCACTACGCGACAGGCCGGGAAATCATGTCGTTCACCAACGGCAAGCTGCGCTATCACGATGGCAAGGGCACCTTCACCGAATGCGATTTCCTGCAACGTTGCCGTGACTACAAGAGCGAGGGTTTCATCGCCGATCGCGCCACTTACGCCGGGCAATACAGCGGCCAGCGCGCCCGGCTGATCGCCGCGCGGGCCACCGCCCTGGACCAAACGCTGCTGGCGACGCCCCTGAACCAGCATTTCCAGTTTGGCAGTAACGAAAAAATCCCGCTGCCCGCCCAGGTTTCCAACGATTGGACCGACAACCTGATCGGCGCCCAATACCTGGAAATGCCCAAGGGCACCCGCACACGCGTCAGCCTGACCATTCGCGCGGTGGACACTGACCACGCCGCGTACATTTCACTCAAGGCCAAGGAATTCGAGCAGGACGTGCCGATGGACTTGCCCACCGACGTGGCGGTTACCATGGATCAACCGCTGGTGATGGACATCCATTTCGACAACCCGCAACCGCGCAAGGCGTTCTCTTTCCACTTGCTGGGTCATGGCGTGGGCGCTATCGAAATCAGCGACTTCAGCGTTGTGACCGAGCTGCCCGACCAGACCGACCAACCGGAATATCTGGATGACATGCAGGACGACAGCGAGGCGCAGTCCAGCTGAAAGCAAAAACGCGCAGCCGCTGGGGGGCGGTTGCGCGTCAGGTTCACTCAATGCCTGGTTCGATCAGTCACTGACCAGTTGCATGATCTCGAAGGCATTCAACGCCGCGCCCCGCAGCAACTGATCGCCGCTGATGAACAGGTCCAAGCCGTGTTCGCCGTAGATCAGGTTGTAGCGAATCCGGCCAACCTCGACCGCATGCTTGTAGGTCGATGTCATGGGCATTGGATAAACGCCCTGCTGGGGTTCGTCCACCACTTCGACGCCCGGCGCAGCCGCCAGCAACTCGCGCACCTGGGCCAGCGATTGCACCGGTTTCTTGAAGCGCAGGCTCAGGCTCTCGGCATGGGAGCGCAGGGTCGGCACCCGCACCGCCGTGGTGCTGATGGCCAGCTCCGGTTCGCCCAGGACCTTACGCAGCTCCCAGACCACTTTCATCTCTTCGCGGGTGTAGCCGTTGTCTTCGAACGAATCGACTTGAGGGATGACGTTGAACGCCAGGTTATGGGCGAAATTCTCGCTACCGTCCTGGTCGCCGTAGTCGCTGAACGCCTTGGCCTTTTCCCGCAGCTCGAGCATGGCCGGCTGCCCCGCGCCGCTGGCGGCCTGGTAGGTAGAAATGATCGCGCTTTCGAGCCCGAAGGTTTCGTGCAACGGCCCCAGCACCATCAGCGCAATGGCCGAGGAACAGTTGGGGTTGGCGATCAGCTTTTCGCCCTTGTAGCGCTGACCATTGATCGGCGGTACCAGTAGCGGAATGTCCGGGTGATAACGAAAAGCCGATGAGTTATCGATGACATAAGAGTTTTCAGCCAGGCGCTCGCCATATTCCAAGGCAAACGATCCGGAAACGCACAGGAAGACGATATCGCACGAAGCGCAGCCTTCGACCGAAAAAGGCTCGATCAGGTGCTCGGTATTGCCAGCCTTCAAGCGCTTGCCGGCCGAACGCTCAGAGGCCATGCAGACCACTTCGTAGTCGGTTTCTTCAAGCAATTGCAGCATGGTCATGCCCACTGCACCGGTGCAACCCACCACGGCGACTTTCTTCATTTCGATTCCCTTATCCTGAAAAACCCGCGCCGCTGTAGACGGCGCAGGCGGGTATGTCATGCCGTACGCATTTGCACGGACAACCTGGCGGCTGCCGCTGCACGCTGGACCCGAATGGAATTCAACGTGAACAATGCAAGCGCCAGCCAGATGAACGAAAACGCCGCCAGTTTCAACGACGAGACCGGTTCACCATAAACGAACGCCGCCAACAGGAAGTTGCAAATTGGCGGGACAAACTGCAAGAAGCCCAGCGTGATCATCGACAACTGCTTGGCCGCCAGACTGTACCACCACAACGGCAGCACCGTGATCAGGCCCGTCGCGATCAGCAACACGTCGCGGGTGCCCGATTGCAGGAACTGATGCCCTACTCCCTGGGCTTGGGCCAGCAGCAGGAACAGCGCCGCGAACGGCAACAGTACGGCAATTTCCAAGGTCTGGATGACCACCGGATCGCCCGGGACCTTTTTCTTGAAAATGCCATAGAAGGAATAGCAGAAGCCGATGACCAATGCGATCCACGGGAAGGAATGCAGGTTCAGCAGTTCGAACGCCATCAGCGTCACGCCAGTGACGGCCAGGAATATCGCCCAGGTCTGCAATGACGTGAGGCGCTCCTTGAAGATGACCCGCGAGACCACCATGCTCATGATCGGGCTGAGGAAATAGCCGAAAGCCACCTCCAGCACGCGCCCAGTCATGATCCCGTAGATGTACATCAGCCACCACAGCCCGAGGACCGCCGACACTGTCAGCACATTCGCCGGACGCACCGTCTTGAGGGTCGAACGCAACGTTCCTACCCGGGCGGTCAACAGTACCAGGGCGAGGAGAAACAACTCGGCGAAGACCACCCGCCAGGACAGCAGATGATAGGCATCGAGCCCGGCCAGCGGCTTGTACCAGAGCGGGTACGAGCCCCAGAGCAGCGTGGCGCCGAGCCCGAAGGCGACGCCTTGTCCGGATTCATTCTTGGCGGTCATTGACGTCCTCCGGCGTTGAGTGTGCGCTCGATACCATCCCAGTACACTTCCATCAGGTGCAGGTACTGTTCAATGCCTTCGGCGAACAGGCGACGCTCTTGCGGTGTTTGCAGGTGCTTTTCCATGACGTTGAACACAGCGTTGGAATGCCCGACTTCGACTTCCATATGCAGCGTCCAGAAGAACCGTCCACGCTCGCTGACGCCTTCCTTGATCAGGCCATCGTTGTACTTGGAAACCATCGAGGCCGACATCGCCTCGTCGGCGAACAATCCGCCCAGGGCCTTTTGCAGGGGCGGCTTGCTGTAGAGCGCGCAAATTCCGTCATTCAAGGCCTGGGTGCTGGGCAAGCACTTGTAGGCTTCGATCTGCTCTTCGCTGATGCCCTTGTCGTGCAGGAACTTGCGATACAGGTCGGAGTGGGAGTGCGTTTCACCCAGTTCGTCGCGGGCATTGAACGCGATCGTGCGCAGCACCGCTTCGTCACGAGTGATGGTGGAAATGCCACACACGTAGAACGGCAGGTACTTGAAGTAATGAAGGGTTTCCAGATACAGCACCTTGCTTTGCTCCGGCGGCAGGCCGTGCTGGGCGTAGGCATTGAGGAACGGATGTTCGGTCGCTCGATGCTTGAGAATGTAGTCGATCTGCTCATCCATGAACGACTGAAGTTCCAGGTCGACACCTTCGTTGCGCACTACGTAAGCGGTTTCGGACTGAAATGTTTCTTGGGTAATGGACATGGCCTGCTTCCTTGAGCCCCGGGGGCAACGTTGATTTTGAAATATGAACCGGGCGGACACCCATCCGCCCGGCCGGTTGCCGTCAGGCTTCTTCGGTGCTCCGGGCCTTGGTGTCCCAGATCACTTCAATGCTTTCGTGGGCGACGTCGGTTCGCCGGTCATGGGCGCTTGCCCAACAGGTGTTGAGGATGATCCGAGTGGTTTCCTGTTGGATTGGCACGACGTGGTGCAACGTGGTGTCGGACTTGAGGAAATACACATCGCCCTTGAGGTGGTGGTAGGACTTGATCGGGTTGTTGAGGATGTACTGCCAGATCTGCGGGTTCTGCTTGTCCCACTCGCTGTGTGGCACGCATTGCAGCACGCCGCCGATCGCCGGGTCCTCGGGTGCTTCGATGATCCAGATCATGGTGTAGGGGTAATCGCCCCAATGCCAGCCGTGGGTATCGCCCGGGTGGCTCAGCTTGGTGATCAGGTATTGCTCTTGCTCCCAGCAGGACGCCAAGTCATCGCCCGCGATGTTGCCGAGAAAATTGCGCAGCGACTCCGATTGGTAGAGCGCAGGGATGAACGTCCCGCCCTCGGCGATCTCTGGTTGGTTGACGTTGTACATCTTGCGGTAAGTATTACCGGTGGAAGGAACCGTAACATCGCGACGTACCGAATATTCATCCAGCAAGGCATGAACTTCGGTGTGAACGTTTTCCAGGATTCTTTTTGGCAGAAAGGAAAAGTTCTTGAAGTTGAAATAACCGTCGCGGCGAAATTCATTACGAATCTGCTTCATCCGGTTTTCATCTTGCAAAATAGCCTGGAAATGCCTGGCCAGTTGTTGCTCCATGGCTTCAATGACCAAGCTGGATGTTTGTTCGCTCATTTATCGCTCCATTCCATTGTTATCGGTCGGTGTTACAAATCCGTTGGGGGATGACACTCTCGCCATTGACGGAGTGCCAGTCGCAACTTTCTTGTTATGCAGATTCATCAGCGGGCCGGTCATCAGCGTGGTGACGATGGTCATCACCACCAGGGCGGTAAACAGCTCGCTGCCGATGATCCCCATGTCCAGGCCGATCTTGAGCACTACCAGCTCCATCAGCCCGCGGGTATTCATCAGGGCCCCGACGGTCAGGGAATCGGACCAGGAGCATCCCACCAGCCGGGCGCCCAGGGCGCTGCCGGCCACTTTGCCGGTAACAGCCACCACCAGGATCACCAGCAGCACCCAGACGCCAAGGCCCGAGAAGGCCGAGGAGGTTGTGCTCAAACCTGCAAGGGCGAAGAAGCACGGCATCAATATGATCAACGACACGTGTTCCAGCCGCTCGATGATCATGTCCAGCAGGCCCTGGTCCCGTGGCAGGCACAGGCCGAACAGGAAAGCCCCGAACACGGCGTGTACTTGCAGCGCGTGGGTCAGGCTGCCGTAGATCATCACTCCGGCCAGCAGCGCCACCAGCACCATGGGTTGCGCGAGTTTTCCTTCAGCGGCGAGCCAGCGCGCCAGCAACGGCTTGAGCACCAGGAACGAAAAGACCACCAGCGACAACAGACAGGCGCCTCGCAAACCCAGGGCCATCCAGTTGTCGTCCTGGCCATTCACCATGGCGACGGCTGCTATCAACATCCACGCCACCACGTCGCTCATGGCGGCAGCCAGCAAGGCAATCGCACCGGTTTGCGTGCCGAGCATGCCTCGCTCCTTGAGGATCCGCGCCAGAACTGGAAAAGCGGTCACGGAGAACACGGTGCCGATGAACAGGACGAAACCCAACCGAGAGGTTCCGGGCGTGGCGAAATGCTCGAACAGCCAAGGGGCTATCGCGGCGCCGAGGGAAAAAGGGATCACTATGCTGAAAGCGCCGATGACCATGGCCTTGAAGCCGGTCTTGCTTTGCTTGAGAGGGAAGCGAAACTCGGCACCAATGACGAACATGAACAACAGGATGCCCAGTTCACTCAGTACTTTGAGTTGGGTAATGGCAGTGCTGTCAAATAACTGCTGATGGAAGGCGGGAAACAACTGACCGAGTACAACAGGCCCCAATACAAAGCCGGCTATCATTTCGCCAACAACCTGAGGTTGCCCCAAGCGATTGAATACCGCGCCCAAAAGTTTTGCTGACAACATCACAAACAGAATCTGGATCAGCAACATAGTCCATTCCCTTACAACGTCCAGGTTAATCCGGTTACAACTGACAACTCCTCGACACCGCCGAAATCCGTTGGCAGCGTCGTTAACAGAACTCAATCAGATGCGCACACTCGCGCAGCTCGCACTTATCGAACTTCTGTAGAAGCAGGAATAAATCTGGAAGTGACAATCCTCTACCGGCGCGATGGGGTGGGGTACCGGTAATGCGACAGTCACCTTTGTGGGGTGCGGCCGTCTTGGTTTTCCTGATTGCCTGGCAGCGATTGTAGGGGCATGGGATCGTCCGCTACAGTGCAGCAGACGACAATAATCGGTGAATTTACGCCAAATGCACGCTCATCCCGGAACAGTGGCAATCCTCGTTTATGAGGGCCTTTGCGTATTCGAGTTCGGTATCGCCCTGGAGATATTCGGGCTGCCACGCCCAGAATTGGACGTCCCTTGGTACACCCATCGCATCGTCGCGGTCGACCAGGGCCCGATGCACGCGCTGGGGGGCTTGCAGATTTCCGTCGATGCCGGCCTGGAAGCGCTTGAAACCGCACAGACCATCATCGTGCCCGGTTGGCGCAGTCGTCTCGAGCCGCCTCCAGAGGCTTTGTTGCAGGCCCTTAGGCGAGCCCACGCCCGCGGGGCACGCTTGCTGTCGATCTGCTCGGGGGTCTTCGTGCTCGCCGCCACGGGGCTGCTCGACGGCGAGACCGTGACCACCCATTGGCAATTCTCCCAGGAACTGGCCGAGCGATACCCCAGCATCAAGGTCGACCCCAACGTGCTCTACGTCGATCTGGGGCAACTGATCACCTCAGCCGGCAGCGCCGCCGGGATTGACGCCTGTCTGCATCTGATCGCACGGGATTTCGGCACGCATATCGCCAATTCGGTGGCGCGGCGCCTGGTCATGGCGCCGCAACGAACCGGCGGGCAATCGCAATTCATCGTCGCGCCGGTGTGCAAGTCACCGCGCAACGAGCTGACGCGCGTGCTGCAATGGATTCGCGAGAACCTCGATCAACCGCTGAGCGTGGCCGACATGGCGGCTCGCGTGGCGATGAGCGAGCGCACGTTTTTGCGGCGTTTCATTGAGACAACCGGCCTGTCGCCCAAGGTCTGGCTGCAGCAGGAACGGCTGAATCGGGCAAGGGAAATGCTGGAAAGCACGGACCAGAACACCGCCGGCATCGCACACGCCTGTGGCTACCGGTCAGTGGAAAGTTTTCGCGCGGCCTTCCGCAACGCGGTAGGCCTGGCTCCCTCCGCCTATCGCGAAAGGTTCGGCAGCGGCGAGATCAGCAAACAGGCTGCCTGGGTCGCCAACTGCTGAAATCGGCGTCAATCGAGCAACCGATGCAGCTTGGCGTACTGCAACAGCATGATGGTCTTGCCGTCACAGATCTCCCCCGTCTCGATCATGCCCAGGGCCTGGTCGAGCGGCATTTCCAACACTTCGATCTCCTCACCTTCGGCCTCGAGCCCTCCTCCTTCGTGCTGCTTGTCCTCGTCGAAATATTCACCGACGAAAAAATGCACGCGCTCGGTCACCGATCCCGGGCTCATGAATGCCTCGAACACCTTGCGCACGTCCTGGACGATGTACCCGGTTTCCTCCTGGGTTTCCTTGCGGATGCAGGTTTGCGGATCATCGTTATCCAGCAGGCCGGCGCAGGTTTCGATCAGCAAGCCGTCGTGCCCGTTGACGAACGCCGGGAAGCGGAACTGCCGGGTCAACACCACCGTTTGCTTGGCCTTGCTGTAAAGCAGGATGGTGGCGCCGTTGCCGCGATCATAGGTTTCACGCGCCAATTCACGCCATTGGCCGTCGCGGCCGAGGTAGTCGTAGGTCGTCTTGCGCAGGATGTACCAATTGTCCGAGAGAACTTCGACGTGCTTGATGCGCACGCGATCCTTGGTGCTGATGGCCTGTGTCATTCCACCCTCCATGTCCGGTGTCAAACCGGCAGGCTAGCAGAGCCGGGCCCGGTCACTCCAGCCCAGCGGCGAACACTTTGCCTGGGTTCATCAACCCCAGGGGATCCAGCGTGCGCTTGATGGTCCGCATCAGTTCCATTTCCAGCGGGTCCTTGAACTGGGCCGCGGCCCGGGGCTTGGCTTGTCCAAGCCCGTGCTCGGCACTGATGCTGCCGTTGTAGGAGCTGGTCATCCGGTAGATGACGTTCATGATCGCCTGCTCCTGCGACTTGAACGCGGCATCGGCGTGGCCCAGCGGTTTGCTGATGTTGTAGTGCAGGTTGCCGTCGCCCATGTGGCCGTAGGACACAATGCGCACGCCGGGAAACTGGTCTTGCAAGGCCCGGTCGGTATGCTCGATGAATGCCGGGATCTGGCTGACCGGCACACTGATATCGTGCTTGAGGCTGGGCCCCTCATGATTCTGTGCTTCGGAGATACCCTCGCGCAGGGCCCACAACGCAGCGGCCTGGGCATGATTGCTGGCGATGACTGCATCCAGGACCCAAGCCTTTTCGAAAGCATGGCCGAGCCCGGTTTCAAGCAATTGGGCCAGCGGCGCATCGGGCACCGTGTCGCGCAGTTCGATCAACGCATACCACGGGTGTGGCTCCGCCAAGGGATCGCTGCAGCCGGCAACATGTTCCAGGACGAACTCCACGCTCTGGCGCGACATCATCTCGAAGCCTGTCAAACGGTCGGCGCAGAGGCCACGGACATGGCCGATCAAGTCCACCGCCGCCTGCGGCGAGGGCAGTGCGACCCAGGCGGTGGCCTTGCTGTGGGTGGCCGGGAACAACTTGAGTACCGCCGCCGTGATGATGCCCAGCGTACCCTCCGAGCCAATGAACCAATGTTTGAGATCGTAGCCGGTGTTGTCCTTGCGCAAGCCACGCAAGCCGTTCCAGATTCGCCCGTCCGGCAATACCACCTCCAGGCCCAGCGTCAGTTCGCGCATGTTGCCGTAGCGCAGCACCGCTGTACCGCCCGCGTTGGTCGCCAGATTGCCGCCCACCGTACAACTGCCCTCCGCCCCCAGCGACAATGGGAACAGGCGCCCGGCCTCACTGGCGGCTTCCTGCAATTGCCGCAGGATGACCCCCGCCTCGACCGTGACGGTTTCATTGGCCAGGTCGATGTCGCGGATGCGTTTCATCCGGGTCAGGGACAACACCAGCTCGGTGCCGGAAGCATCCGGAATCGAGCCACCGCATAAGCCGGTATTGCCGCCCTGGGGCACCACCGCCACCCTCGCGTCATGGCAAAGCCGCACCACTGCCGCCACTTCCTCGGTGGTGGCGGGCCTGACCACCAACGCGGCCTGGCCTTGATAGGCGTTGCGCCAGTCTGTCAGGTAGCTGGCCATGAGCGCCGGATCCCGTACCACGCCTGCGGCACCCACCACCTGCTCGATGCTGTGGATAAAATCAGGACTCAACGCCATGCCGCGCTCCTCATCGAACTGATCATGGACGCCGCCCGAACTCAACCTGGTCCGCCGTCCATCCCGCCACACGTTCGCTCAACGACAGCCCAAGGCCAGGCCGGGTCGGTACCAGCATTCTTCCGTCGCGGGTTTCCATGCGTTCGTTGAATAACGGCTCCAGCCATTCGAAATGTTCGACCCAAGGCTCGCGACTGTAGGTGGCGGCCAGATGGATATGCAGCTCCATCGCAAAATGTGGCGCGATCATCAGCCCCGCTTGTTCAGCCGCTGCCTGGACTTTCAGATAAGGCGTGATGCCGCCGACACGCGGCGCATCGGGCATGAGGTAATCGGCGGCGCGCAGTTTTATGAATTCCCAGTGCTCGGCCACGCTGGTCAGCATCTCGCCAGTGGCGATCGGCGTGTCGAATTGCTGGGCCAGGGCGGCATGACCTTCGGCGTCATAGCAATCGAGCGGTTCCTCGATCCACACCAGGTTGTATTGTTCCAACTGGCGGCACATCCGTTGCGCGGTGGGCCGGTCCCACTGCTGGTTGGCATCGACCATCAGCGGGAACGCATCACCCAGGTGCTTGCGGATGGTGCTGACACGGTGCA